>CAWDAB010000019.1:0-158732 GCA_963800155.1 uncultured Alphaproteobacteria bacterium | reverse complement strand
AGTCGCCGCCATGTCCGCCCCATCGCTACGCGCTGCCTCTTATACGGAGGCGGGCGCGGCGATGGTAGCGCCGGGCGCAAATGGCGGTGCCGCCATACGGAAGCGGGGGTAGCGGGCTTGACTTACATTCAACAAAACGTATATACGCTGGCATGAAAATACAGACCGACCGCATGCTCTCGGCCGCCGACCAGGCGACCGCGCTGTTGAAAGCGCTGGCCAACCGCCGCCGGCTGGTCATCGTCTGCCAGCTCCTGGAAAAAGAGCGCTCGGTGGGCGAACTCGCCGCGCTGCTGAAGACCCGCGACTCAACCGTGTCGCAGCACCTGGCGCTGCTGCGCAAGGACGGCCTGGTGTCGGCCCGCCGCGACGCGCAGACCATCTGGTATTCGATCGCCAGCGAGGCCGCGCGCGAGGTGGTCGCCGCCCTCTATCGCTCCTTTTGCGCGCCGGTTGCGGCCTGCGCCCCCAAGCGCGGCAAGCCGGCCCGGCGCCGGGAACCTTGAGCCACATCAATGAAGAGAAATGCCGCCCGCGCGATGAAAAGCTGAGCGCGCGAAGAAGCCTCCAAAGGAAAACCTCCCATGCGTACCGCCGCCATCGCCACGGCCTTGCTCGCCCTTTTCGCCCAGCATGCGCTGGCGCAGGCGACCTTTACGGTGGCACCGAAACAGGTCGCCGACGAGAAGGCCGTGTTCGCCACCGTCGAGAGCGCCAATATCGTGCCGGCGCGTGCCCGCATCGGCGGCACCGTGGCCGAGCTCTCCGTCAAGGAGGGCGACGAGGTCAAGGAGGGCCAGGTGGTCGCCACGGTCGGCGACGAGAAACTGGTGCTGCAGCTGAAGTCGCTCGACGCGCAGATCGCCGGGCTGGAGGCGCAGCTTACCCAGGCCAAGACCGATCTCGACCGCGCGCAGGACCTGTTCTCCAAAGGCACCATTCCGAAGGCGCGCTTCGATCAGGCGAAGACCGCCTTCAACGTCGCCAACAACGCGCACCGCGCGCGCATTGCCGAGCGATCGGTGGTGCAGCAGCAGCTCGCCGAGGGCAAGGTGCTGGCGCCGACCGCCGGCCGCGTGCTGCAAGTCCCGGTCACTGCCGGCACCGTGATTCTAGCAGGCGAACCGGTGGCGCGCATCGCCGAGAAGAATTTCGTGCTGCGCCTGCGCGTGCCCGAGCGCCATGCGCGCTTCTTGAAGGCCGGCGACCACGTGCGGGTCGACAGCGAGGAGCTCGGCGCCAACGGCGCCAAGTTCGGCACCATCAAGCTCGTCTACCCCCAGATCGAGGATGGCCGCGTGGTGGCCGATGCGCTGGTCAAGGGGCTCGGCGACTATTTCGTCGGCGAGCGCATCCGCGTGTGGGTGTCGGGCGGCGAGCGCGAGAGCGTCATCGTGCCGGCCAAGTTCATCGTCACGCGGTTCGGCATCGACTACGCGCGCCTGCGCCAGGGCAATGCCGCGATCGACGTGCCGGTGCAGCGCGGCCGCTTCCTGCCGCGCCCCGACATGCCAGACGCGCTTGAAATCCTCTCCGGGCTGAAGGCCGGCGACGTGCTGGTGCAGCCGTGAAGCTCGGAATTTCGGGGCGGCTCACCCAGGCGACGATCCGCTCTCCGCTCACGCCGCTGTTCCTGCTGGCCGCGCTGGCGGTCGGCCTGGTCGCGCTGCTGACCATCCCGCGCGAGGAAGAGCCGCAGATCAGCGTGCCGATGGTCGACATCCGCGTCAACGCCGACGGCTTGAAGGCGCCCGACGCGGTCGAACTGGTCACCAAGCCGCTCGAATCGATCGTCAAGGGCATCAACAGCGTCGAGCACGTCTACAGCCAGACGGTCGACGACCGCGTCATGGTGACCGCGCGCTTCAAGGTCGGCACCAATGCCGACGACGCCATCCTGCGCGTGCACGAGAAGCTGAAGGCCAATCTCGACCGCATTCCAGTCGGCATCCCAGAGCCGCTGATCGTCGGGCGCGGCATCAACGACGTCGCGGTGGTGGTGCTCACGCTGTCGCCGAAGCCGGCGGCGGCCGCGCGCTACAACGAAAAGGACCTCTACCAGATCGCGCGCGAGCTGCAGTACGAGCTGGTGAAGACCGACGATGTCGGCCTCACTTACATCTCGGGCGGCAATGCGCAGGAGATCAGGGTCGAGCCCGACCCGGAAAAGCTCGCGCTCTACGGCGTCACCCTGCAGCAGCTGGTGGCGAAGGTGCGCGAGGCCAACCGCTCGTTCCAGGCAGGCGGCGTGCGCGACAACGGCAGCATGCGCATAGTGGCGGCCGGGCAGACGCTCGCCGGCATCCCCGATATCGGCCTGCTGCTGGTGACCACGCGCGACAACCGCCCGGTCTACGTGCGCGACGTCGCCAAAGTGGCGATCGGGCCGAGCCCGCAGGAGCACCGCGTCTGGTTCGAATCCCCCGAGAAGGGCGGCCGCTGGGACCGCGTGCCGGCGGTCAGCATCGCCTTCGCCAAGCGCTCCGGCGCCAATGCCGTGGTGGTCGCCGAGGACCTGTTGGCGCGCCTGCAAACGGTCGAAGGCCGCCTGGTGCCGCGCGACGTCAACGTCACCGTCACGCGCGACTACGGCGAGACCGCCAACGAAAAGGCGAACGAGCTCCTGTTCCATCTCGGCCTCGCCACCGTCTCGATCGTGGTGCTGATCGCCTTCGCCATCGGCTGGCGCGAGGCGCTGGTCACCGCCGTGGTGATCCCCACCACCATCCTGCTCACGCTGTTTGCCGCCAAGGTGATGGGCTACACCATCAACCGCGTCAGCCTGTTCGCGCTCATCTTCGCCATCGGCATCCTGGTCGACGACGCCATCGTGGTGGTGGAAAACATCGCGCGCCATTGGGCGATGCAGGGCGGCCGCTCGCGCATGCAGGCGGCGATCGAAGCGGTCGCCGAAGTCGGCAACCCGACGGTGGTCGCCACGCTGACCGTGGTGGCGGCGCTGCTGCCCATGCTGTTCGTCTCCGGCCTGATGGGCCCCTACATGGCGCCGATTCCGGCCAACGCCTCGGCCGCCATGCTGTTCTCCTTTTTCGTCGCCATGGTCATCGCGCCCTGGCTGATGCTCAAGCTGCATCCGGAAGGCAAGCCCCTGCACGAGGCCGAGGACGCGCATGGCGAGGGCTTCCTCGGCCGCATCTACCGCCGTTTCGCCACGCCCGTCCTGAAGACGCGCAAGCGCGCCTGGATCTTCCTCATCGGCGTCGGCGTGGCGACCATGGCGGTGTGCGTTTTGTTCTACACCGAGAGCGTGACGGTGAAGCTCTTGCCCTTCGACAACAAGTCGGAAATGTCGGTGGTGGTCGACTTGGCCGAAGGCGCCACGCTGGAAGACACCGAGCGCACGCTGTTTGCGCTTGCCGACGCGGCGCGCAAGGTTCCGGAAGTGCTCTCGATCGAGACCTATGCCGGCACGCCGGCACCGTTCAACTTCAACGGCCTGGTGCGGCACTACTACATCCGCGAGGCGCCCGAGCTCGGCGAATTGCATCTCAACCTGGCGCCCAAATCGGAGCGCCACCGCACCAGTCATGACATCGCGCTTGACCTGCGCGCGCGCATGAAGGAGGTCAAGCTGCCCGCCGGCGCGGTGGCGCGCGTGGTCGAGGTGCCGCCCGGCCCGCCGGTGCTGTCGACGCTTCTGGCCGAGGTCTACGGTCCCGATTCGCAGACGCGGCGGGCGGTCGCCGACGAGCTGAAGACGATCTTCAAGTCGGTGCCATTCATCGTCGACGTCGACGATTCGATCGGCGCGCCGAGGCCGCGTCTGCATATATCCATCGACCAGGACCGCCTGGAATACTTCGGCGTGCAGCAGCAGGACGTCTACGACACCATCCAGGCGCTGTTCGGCGGCACCGCCGTCGGCTATTCGCACCGCGGCGAGGGCCGCAATCCGATCGAGATCGTGGTGCGGCTGCCGAAATCCAGTTTGTCGTGGAACGCGCTGCTCGCGTCGACGCCGGTGCCGGCCAATGTGCTGCCCGGATCCAAGAAGGTGGTCGAGCTCGGCGACGTGGTGCACGTCACCACGGAAAAAGGTTCGCCCGCGATCTTCCGCCGCGACGGCCGCTTTGCCGACATGGTCATGGCCGAGATGGCCGGCGCCTACGAGGCGCCGATCTACGGCATGCTGGCGGTCGACGAGAAGATTGCCGCGCACGACTGGGGCAAGCTCGGCACCCCAGCGATCCGCATCCACGGCCAGCCCGAGGACGAGGCCAAGCCGGCGATCCTGTGGGACGGCGAATGGGAGATCACCTACGTCACCTTCCGCGACATGGGCGCCGCCTTCATGGTCGCCATCGTCGGCATCTATATTCTGGTGGTGGCGCAGTTCGGCAGCTTCAAACTGCCGCTGGTGATCCTGACGCCGATCCCGCTCACGCTCATCGGCATCGTGCTCGGGCACTGGCTGTTCGGCGCGCCATTCACCGCCACCTCGATGATCGGCTTCATCGCGCTCGCCGGCATCATCGTGCGCAACTCGATCCTGCTGGTGGATTTCATCCGGCACGGAGCCGGCCAAGGCAGGACACTGCACGACATCCTGCTGGAAGCGGGCGCGGTGCGCTTCAAGCCGATCCTGTTGACGGCGCTCGCCGCCATGATCGGCGCCGCCACCATCCTGCTCGACCCGATCTTCCAGGGCCTCGCCATCTCGCTCTTGTTCGGCTTGGCGTCGTCGACGCTGCTGACGGTGCTGGTGATCCCGGCGATCTACGTGGTGCTGCGCCGCACGGACAAGATCGCGTAGGCGCCTATTGCGGTCGCGTTGACGCCATCTGCAGCTCGCGCAAGGCCGCGCTCGCCTGCTCGTGCAGCGCCGCCATCTGTTGATCGCTCGGGCCCGCCGCGCCGACCTCGAAGTTCGCGGCAAGGGCCGGCGCCTCGAGCGGCAGTGCGTCCTTGGCCTGCACGCTCGGCATCAACGCCGGCACCAAGAGCGCGACGCTGTACGTCGCGCCAATGATCAGCGGCGCCCATTCGCGGCGAAATTTCTTCACGTGATTGCCCCCCGGCAATTTATTTCGACGGTCTAATGTCCCACAAAAAGTGTGCTCTTCCGTTGCGGCGGCCATGGTAATTCCCCACCATTAGGTAAGCAGTTCTTAATATTTTCGCGGCGCGTCGACCGCGTGCTAAGCCTTCATTTTCGGGGGTGCTCGCCATGGATTTCTCCTTATCCGCGCGTCAGCGCGAGGTGCAGGCGCTGGCCGAGCGGCTGTGCAGCCGCTTCGGCGATGCTTATTGGCTCGAGCGCGACCGGCGGGGGGAATTCCCCGAAGATTTCTACCGCGCAGTCGCCGATGCCGGCCTGCTCGGCACCGCCATGCCGGAGGCTTACGGCGGCTCCGGCCTCGGCATCGCGGAGGCCGCCGTGCTGATGGGCACGATCGCGGAATCCGGCGCCTGCATGAGCGGCGCTTCCGCCGTGCACATGAATATATTCGGACTCAACCCGGTGGTCGTGTTCGGCACGGACGAACAAAAGCGCCGCATGCTGCCGCCGCTCATCCGCGGCGAGCACAAGGCCTGTTTCGCCGTCACCGAGCCGGACGCCGGGCTCAACACCGCCGCCATTCGCACGCGCGCGGTGCGGCGCGGCAATCGTTACGTCCTATCCGGCCAGAAGATCTGGACCTCCACCGCGCAAGTGGCCGACAAGGCGCTGATCTTGGTGCGCACCGCGCCGCGCGAAGAAGTGGCGCGGCCGACCGGCGGCATGAGCCTGTTCTACACCGATCTCGACCGCGCCCATGTCGAGATCCGCCCGATCGAGAAGATGGGCCGCGCAGCGATCGATTCCAACATGCTGTTCATCGACGGGCTCGAAGTGCCGGAAGACGACCGCATCGGCCCGGAAGGCGACGGTTTCCGCATGATCCTGCACGGGCTCAATCCGGAGCGCATTCTCATCGCGGCGGAGGCCGTCGGCATCGGCCGCGCCGCGCTGCGCAAGGCCACCGCCTATGCCAATGAGCGCCAGGTGTTCGGGCGCAAGATCGGACAGAACCAGGCGATCCAGCATCCGCTGGCCAAATGCTGGATGGAGCTGGAAGCCGCGCAATTGATGGCAATGAAGGCGGCCGCGCTCTACGACGCCGGCGAGGCTTGCGGCGTGGAAGCCAACGCCGCCAAATATCTGGCTGCCGAGGCGGCGCACAAGGCGTGCGAAACCGCCGTGCTCACGCACGGCGGCATGGGCTACGCCGCCGAATATCACGTCGAACGATATTTGCGCGAATCCTACATTCCGCGCATCGCGCCCATCACTCCGCACATGATTCTCAATTTCATTGCCGAAAAGGCGCTGGGGCTGCCGCGCTCGTATTGATGGTCCGCGGCCGGGAACTCAGCCGCTTTCCCGTGCGTTGCCGACTTGCAGCAGGAATTCCTGACGTGCAGACGGCGAGGCATGACTTCTCCCCTTGAACATTACGCAATGATCGGCGACGGCGAATTGGCGGCGTTGGTCAACCGCAACGGCTCGATCGACTGGCTGTGCTGGCCGCGCTTCGATTCGGACGCCTGCTTTGCGTCGCTGGTCGGGGATGAACGCAACGGCTGTTGGCGTCTCGCTCCTGCGCAAGCGCCCGACATGATCAGGCGTCGCTACCGCGAGGACACGCTCGTCCTCGAAATCGAGTTCACCACGGCGAGCGGCAGCATTCGCGTCGTCGATTTCATGCCCATGCGCGAGGATGCGCCGACCGTCATCCGCATCGTCGAGGGCCTGCGCGGCGCCGTGCCCGTTCAGATGCTGTTGCGCCTGCGTTTCGACTACGGCGCCGTGCCGCCCTGGGTGGAGCGCTGCGGCAACCGCATGGTGGCGCGCGTGGGCCCCGACCTTATCGTGCTGCACGCCGAGTTGCCGCTTGCCGGCGAAAAAAACGACGTTGCCGCCGAATTCGAAATTGCGGAAGGCGAACGCTGCGCCTTCGTGCTCCGCTGGAGCCGGTCCAACGGAAAGCCGCCAGGCTCGCTCGATGCCGAGCGGGCGCTAGCCGAGACCGAACGTTACTGGCGCTCCTGGATCGGGCAATTCGACAAGCCGACGGATTGGCCGGGTGCCGTGCGCCGCTCGCTGATCACGCTGAAAGCGCTGATCAACCGTCCGACCGGCGGCATGGTGGCCGCGCCCACCACCTCGCTGCCGGAGATCGCGGGCGGCGAAGCGAACTGGGACTACCGCTATTGCTGGCTGCGCGACGCCACCTTCACGATCACGGCGCTGCTCAATGCCGGCTATCATGACGAGGCCAAGGCGTGGCGCGACTGGATCCTGCGCGCCATCGCCGGCGCCCCCGACCACATCCGCGTCATGTACCGGGTCGACGGCGGCCGCCACCTGGAGGAGCGCACCGTGCCCTGGCTCACCGGCTATCGCTGGTCGCCGCCGGTGCGCGTCGGCAATTCGGCTTCCGGACAGAAACAACTCGACCTGTACGGCGAGCTGGTCGACGTCTTGCATCTTGCCGAACAGGCCGGCATCGAGCGTAACGCGCAAAGCCTGGTCGTCGAAGAGGCGATCCTCAAACATCTTGAGCAGGTTTGGCGCGAGTCCGGCCACGGCATCTGGGAAACCCGCGGCGAAGAGCGCCACTACGTCTATTCCAAGATCATGGCCTGGGTTGCGGTCGACCGCTTTCTGCGCGGCAAGCGTTTCGCCAACGACGCTGACTGTGAACTGATGCGCCGCATGGCTTGTCTGCGTGACGAGATTCACCGCGAGGTTTGCGCGGAAGGCTTTCACGAAGGCGTCGGCAGCTTCGTGCAATATTACGGCAGCCAGGATCCGGATGCTTCGCTTCTTCTCATTCCCTCGGTCGGCTTCCTGCCGGCGGACGATGCGCGCGTGACCTCCACGGTCGCGCGCATCGAAAGCGAGTTGATGGAAGACGGCCTCGTCTATCGCAGCCGCAAGGCCAAGGAAAGCCCGCAAGGGGCGTTCCTTGCCTGCAATTGCTGGCTGTCCGATTGCCGTCAAATGCAGGGGCGGCAAAGGGAAGCGCGCGAGGCGATCGAGCGCCTGCTCGCGGTGCGCAACGACGTCGGACTGCTGTCGGAGGAATACGATTTGCGCGCGCATCATCTCAGCGGGAATTTTCCGCAGGCGCTGAGCCATCTCGCGCTGGTCACTTCGGCGCTGGGCCTCTCCGGCCCGGTCCTGCAACGCGGCGGCGGCTAATACGAAATCCGGTTGATCAGTTCGTCATTCCGGGGCGCCTGCGCAGCACGCGGTCCCGGTATGACAGGAGAGGGCCGATCACGCGGAAACGGCATGAAACGACGCGGATACGCGAGAAAACGGCGCTCCGAACGCCCCGCAACAGGCGAAAACGCCGTCTTGAGCGTTTGCAGCAAGGCCGCCTTAACCACCGCCTTTTAGACTGCCGCCGTTCAGCAAAACGGAAATCTGCCAATGGCGGCCGATCCCAAGCGCATCAGCTACAGCATCGTCATCCCCGTGTTCAACGAGGAGGCGGTGCTGCCCGTGCTGCTGCGCCGGCTCGACCTGCTGCTCGGCCGCCTCGACGGGCCGGCGGAAGCGATCTTCGTCGACGACGGCAGCCGCGACAGCGGCCCGATCGTCCTGCAGGCGCTGGCGCGGCGCGACCCGCGCTTCCGCTTTATCGGTCTCTCGCGCAATTTCGGCCACCAGGTGGCGATCAGCGCCGGCATGGATGCCGCGCAAGGCGACGCCGTGGTTGTCATGGATGCCGACCTGCAAGACCCGCCCGAAGTGGTCGACGAGATGATCGCGCAATGGAAGAAGGGATACGAGGTCGTCTATGCGCGCAGGCTTTCGCGCGCCGGCGAAAGCCGCTTCAAGCGCTGGACCGCGCACCTGTTCTATCGCCTGCTCGGGCGCATGTCCTCGGTCGGCATCCCCGCCGATGTCGGCGACTTCCGCCTGATCGACCGCAAGGTGCTCGACGCGTTGCGGCAGATGCCGGAGCAGGACCGCTTCGTGCGCGGCATGATCGCCTGGCTCGGCTTCAAGCAGACCGAGGTCACCTTCCACCGGTTGGAGCGTGTCGCCGGCGAGACCAAATATCCGCTGTTCAAGATGGCGCGGCTGGCGGTGAACGGGGCGCTCGGCTTTTCCGACGCGCCTTTGCGGCTGGCGATCTGGTGCGGGCTTGCCGTGTCCGGGTTCGCGCTGTGCTACGGCGCCTACGCGCTGTATTTGTGGCTGAGCAACTCCAGCGATCTGGTGCACGGCTGGACGTCGACCATCATCATCGTCTCGCTCTTGTGCGGCATCAATATGCTGCTGACCGGCATTGTCGGGCTCTACGTCGGCCGCATCCATGCCGAGGTGAAGCGCCGCCCGCTTTATGTCGTGTCGACGCGCATCGGCTTCGAGCGGGACGAGAAGGCGCGCCCCGCCATCCACGCCGTGCACGAATAGCGATATCGCCGGCCGATTTCCCGGCCCGCCGGGGAATTAGCTATTTCGCCGGCGGCGGAACGCGCCGCTTGTGCACCACCGCCACGTCATCGGCGTAGACGCGCTGCCAGTTCGGCAGGCGGTCGAGCAGCTTGACCGCCGGCGTATCGGGCGCGAGCAAAGTGGCGCGGATCTTGTGTTGATCGAGCAGCTTGAGGAAGTCGGGCAGGTCCCCCAGGCTGAGGGCACGATAGTCGCGCTCGATGAACTTGCCGCCATACAATTCGCTGCGGCCGTCGATGAAGGTGGGGATGCCGGCGAAGATCAGATAGCCGCCGAAGCGGAAATCGTTGAGCACCGGACTGGCGTCGCGCAGATCGGCGGCGGCAATGGCGGCGCGCGGCGCGTTATGCGGGTCCGGTTCCACCGGCCGCATGAGGGCAAGCCCCGTGGCCAGCGCGACGAGCGCCGCCGTGGCGAGACAAATGCCGCGCGCGCTGCCGGCCTGTGCGTCGGTATCTTCCCAGCCGAGCTGGCGCGCCAGCGGCGCCGCCAGGTAAAGCGGCGCCAGCAGGGCCAGCAGGTCGGTGTTGCGCGACTGCGCCAGCGCGAAATGCAGGAGGCCAAGCACCACCAGCACCCGCACCAGGGGCAGCTTCACCCCGCGCGATAGGGCGAAAATGCCGGCGAGCAGCAATACCTCGAAGGCTCCGACATGGCCGAAGTCCTGCGGCCGCCATTCCACGATCGTGTTCAGCGCATGGCCGGCGCCGAGCGTGGTGAGCGGCATGAGCAGCGAGCCCGGCCCGTACGGCGTCAGGCACGACGCCAGCACCGCCAGGGCGCCGAAGGTCGCCCATTGCCGCAGGATGCGCGGCCAGGCGCTTTTGTCCTCCTGTAACAGCGCTTCGAGCACGGCCGGGCCGATCAGGCCGATGCCCAGCACCACGCTGCCGTGCAGGTTGGCCCACAGCGTGAGCAGCGGCAGCGCCCAATAAGGCGGGGAGGCGCGCTCGTCCATCGCGCGCACCAGCGCCGCCGCCCAGGCCACCATGAAGGGCAGGGTCAACACGTGCGGGCGCGCCAGCATATGCGGCGACAACAACACCACCGCCGCCAACACCACCAACACCACCGGCATCGGCGCCACCGCCCGCACCAGGACGCGCGTCAACAGCGCGCAGGCGAGCGCGATTGCCGCGGCGGCAACGACCACCGTGCCGGGCCAGCCGGCGGCGGCGTAGACGCCGGCGTAGATCACTTCCGACAGCCACTCGAAGGCGATCCAATGTGCCCCGTGCATGGAAAAGGAAAACGGATCGGTCGTGGGCAAGCTCGCGTGCGCGATGATCCAGCGCCCGACCGCGATATGGGAAAAGCTGTCCGGGTCGTTGAGCAGCTGCGGCCCCAGCGCCAGCACCAGGCCATAGACGCCGGCGCCGGTCAGCCATGGCAACGCTGCCCGCATCGGAAACGGCTTGACGGCGCGCTCGATCGCCTCCTCGCTCATGGCCGGCAGGGTAACGAGCCCGCCTTAACCCTTCTTTACCGCTATGTCCCGCATTGCGCGCTTGTCTCGGGCGCAAAAGCTTGTGCGGCGCGCCTTGACCCGCCCGGCCCGCCGCTTCTCTAATGCCCCATACCGGCCGCGGTCGCGTGGGAGGCACTGCATGAAAACCTATGCGGGCAAGCGCACCATTGACGGTCTGGTCGTCACCGTGGACGGCCGCCCGCTTCCCGTTCATGACGAGGTCAAGAGTTTCACCAAATACGGCTTCGAATGGGCTTATGAGGGCGACAGTCCCCGGCAATTGGCCCTGGCCATTCTGGTGGATTACCTGGGCGACGCCGACAAGGCCCTGCAGCTCACGGAACCGTTCATGAAGCGGGTGGTGGCCGATCTCGACAATGATTGGGAACTGAGCGGCGCCGATATCGACGCCGCCTTGCGCGCGCTGGCCGCGTGAACCGGTTGGCAAGCGCGCCGCGAAGTGACAAATTCGCGCCTTGAGCGCAGCGAGCAGGGGAGGTCAGCCATGATCGGCAGCCGGCAAATCGACTTCCGCAAGGAATACCGGTCCCGCATCGTCGGCTGGTACAACGGCTATTTCCACATCGCGCTGATCTACGCCATGGGGGCCGCCGTCTTCTACATCTACGTCACGCACATCCACGACGTGACCTGGCTGGAATGGCTCACCGTGCCGCTCGCCTTCCTGTTCACCAACCTGTTCGAATGGGCCGTGCACAAATTCGTCATGCACCGGCCCGTCAATATCAAGGGGCTGCGCGCGGTCTACGAGCGCCACACGCTCAACCATCACCAGTTCTTCAGCGACGACGAGATGCGCTTCCGCGACGACAAGGATTGGCGCGTCACCGTGTTCCCGCCCTATGCGCTGGTGGTGTTCACGCTGATGTCGATTCCCATGGCCTTCATCCTCGGCTTCGTCTTCTCGCCCAATGTCGGCTGGCTGTTCATGTGCGTCACGACCGGCATGTATCTCGTCTACGAATTCATGCATTTCTGCTGCCACGTCGACGAGGGCTGGTTCGTCAAGCATTGCCCCTTCGTCAACACGCTGCGCCGCCATCACACCGCGCACCACAACGCGCGGCTGATGATGGAGGTTAACATGAACCTGACCTTCCCAATCGCCGACTGGCTATTCGGCACCTCCGATCTCAACCGCGGCCTGTTCGGCCATCTGTTCAATGGCTACGACACGCGCCACCTGAAGAAGAACCTGCGCGCGCCGCCGAAGAGCCCGGAGGAAGCGGCCGCGCAGCCGGTCGGCGCGCACTGAGAATGTTGGGCCTGCGTTGGCAAAATCACCGCTCATTCCCGCGCAAGCGGGAATCCAGGGCCAAGATCGCAAAGCTAGCGGTTTGGTCCCTGGGTCCCCGCTTTTGCGGGGACGAGCGGATGGCTTGAATTTCGGGAGAGCTAACGATGCCGACCGACGTCAAGGCGATCGTCTCCGCGGTCGTGATCCTGGTGGCGCTTGGCCTCGTCTATTGGGCGGGATCGCCGGTGCACGCCGAACGGGCGGTCCTCGTCATCGCGGTCTTCTTCGTGGTGGCGATGTGGATCTTCCCGGAAGCCGGCGGCAAGAAAGGCGCCGCCAAGAAATCCTAGCGCCGCGCAGCGGTCGACTGCGCCTGTATTATCGCCGGCGGCAAGTCGTATCGGAAGGCGAGCCGCGCCTCTTGCAAGTCAGACCGGAAATCCGATTTTCTCCAGCATCGCACCGTATGATCGGAGGCGGGTAGCCGAGCAGCCGGCACGCTGGCGATCAAGGGCGCGCATGATCACGAAGATGAAAAAATAGATCGACGCTATGGGGAAATCCTAGCAGCGCGCCGCCTCACAAGCCGAGATAGGCCTTGCGGATTTCCGGCATGGCTTCCAGCACGTGCGGCTCGCCTTCGGTAAACAGCTTACCCTCGGAAATGACGTAAGCGTAGTCGCTCACCGCCAAAGCCAGGTGCACGTTCTGCTCGACCAGCAAGATCGTGAGGCCCGCCTCTTTCAGCTGCTTGAGAGTCATGAAAAGTTGATAGACCAGCACCGGCGCAAGGCCGAGCGACAATTCGTCGATGATCAGGATGTCGGGGTCGGACATCAGCCCGCGGCCGATCGCCAGCATCTGCTGCTCGCCGCCGGATAGCGTGCCGGCGGTCTGCCGCCGCCGCTCGCCCAGGCGGGGGAACAAGGTGAACACCTGGTCGAGCCGCTCGGCATAATTGCTCGCCGCGCGCTTGGAAAAGGCGCCGAGCTCGAGGTTTTCCGCAACGCTCATGGCGCTGAACAGTTGCCGACCCTCCGGCACCAGGGCGAGCCCGCGCGCCGCCTTGATGTGTGTCGGCACGCGCGTGACGTCCTCGCCCTCGAACATCACGCGCCCTTTCCAGGGCATGATGGAGCCGGCGACCGCGCGCAGCGTGGTGGTCTTGCCGGCGCCGTTGGCGCCGACGATGGCGGTGAACTTGCCGCGGCCGGCCTTGAGCGAAATGCCCCACAAAACCTGCACCTCGCCGTAGCCGGCTTCCAAGTCCTCGACCGCGAGCAGCACGTCATCGGCCATGACGGTCAAGCCCTCCGCTGCAGCTCGGCGGCGAGCTTGGGGTCGCCTAGATAGGCCTCGACGACTTGCGCGTCGCGCGCGACCTCCGCCGGCAGTCCTTCCGCCAGCTTGGCGCCGAAGTTCAGCACGACGATGCGGTCGGACAGACTCATGATCGCCTGCATCAGGTGCTCGATGATCAGGATGGTCACGCCGCGCTCGCGGATGCGGCGGATGACGCCGATCATGTGCTCGACCTCGGTTGGATTGAGGCCGGCCAGCACCTCATCGAGCAACAGCAGCAGGGGCCGCGCGGCAAGCGCGCGTGCAAGCTCCAGTCGCTTCTTGCCCGCAATGGTGAGATGCAGCGCCAGCATGGAGATGCGGTCCTCCAGCCCGGCGATGGCTATGGCTTCGCGCGCCGCTTCGCTCGCATTTGCAAGCGACAAATTCTCTCGTCCAAAACAAGCGCCCACCGTGCAGTTCTCCAGCACGGTCATGTTGGTGAGCGGCTGCACGATCTGATGCGTGCGAGCGAGGCCGTAATGCGCGACCTGATAAGGCTTCTGACCGGTGATGTCGCTGCCGCGGAACACGATTCGCCCGTTATCCGGTGCGTAGACACCGTTGATCAGATTGAACAGCGTCGACTTGCCGGCACCATTCGGTCCGATCAACCCGAGAATTTCACCTTCGTTCACGCTGAAGCTCAAGTCGCGCACGGCATGCAAGCCGCCGAAATGCTTGTTGATCTTTTCGATTTCCAAGAGCGCGCTCATTCCAACACCTTCTGGATGCGCGGAAATCGGCTATAAATCCAACCCATGAGCCCGCCCGGGAAGAACAGCACGATGAGAAGGAGCAGCGCACCCGAAATCACCAGCTGAAAATTTTGAAAAGTCGCGGTGGTGAGCAGATAGCTGCGCAATTCCGCGTACAGATAAGCCCCGAGCACAACGCCGGTCACCGTACCCTGGCCGCCCAGCATGGCGACGACGATCACTTCCGTCGACAGCGTTAGATCGAAGGCAGAGGCCGGTTCGACATACGCGCTCTTGAAGAAAAACAGGCCGCCGGCGACGGCCGGCAGAAAGGCGGAGGTGCAATATGCGAGCGCTTTGTAAAGCGGCGTCGGCACGCCGAGAATTGCGGCGGCGTCTTCGTTCTGCCCGATCGCGAGCAGGCCAAGGCCGAATTTGGAGCTCTTGATGGCGTAGCTGAGATAAAGCGACAGTCCCATCACCGCGATCATCATGAAATAGATGGCCCACAATGCCTGCGCCGGGCCGCCCAGCTGCTTGAGGACGCCGCTCGACAGATAGAGGCCCGCCGATCCGCCCCAGGGCGTAAAGTTTTGCACGAAGGCCTGGACGCCCTCGATGATGCCGATGGTGGCGAGGGCAAAGAAGTGGCCGCGCAGCCTCAGGATTCCGAGCCCGAATACCAGTGCCAACAGGCTTACGCCGACACCGGCGCCAAGCAAACTCAAGACGAGCGGCAAAGCGAAGGCGCTTACCAGCCAGAGGCAGATATAGCCGCCGAGGCCGAAGAAGACGATGCTGCCGAAATTGATGTAGCCGGTATAGCCGAGCATGATATTGAGATTGCTGGCAAGAATGATGTAGAGCGCATCGAGCACCAGGGTTTCGCGCAGGTCGACGTCCCAGCCGATCATCGGAACGACCGAAAAAACCGCGACAATGAGCGCGATGATCCAGAAGAACGGCCGGCGTGCCAGACGCAGGAGCAGCATCACAGAGCTCCGCGTCGCGGTGCAAACAGGCCGCCGGGAAAGGCGATCAGCGCCACCACGAACAGCGCAAACTCGATCACCAGCGTCCAGCTCACCGGCACGAAGGGAGTGACGGCGCCTTCAAGCACGCCCAACGCGACGCCGGCAAATAACGCGCCGAGCGGATTGCCGAAGCCGCCGAGAACGGTCACCACAAAGCTCTTGAGAGTGTAGTCGTCGCCCGACAGCACGGTGAAAGGAAACAGGGTGCCGATCAGCACGCCGGCGACCGCGGCGATCGCCACCCCGGTACCGACGGTAAACGCCAGCACGCGCGTCGTTGGAATACCCACCAGCTCCGCGGCCTCGCGATTGTTGGCGACGGCGCGCACGGCTTTGCCGATCTTGGTGCGGCGAAGAAACAGATAAAGCGCATAGGCAATCACCGCAGCCATGATCGCGGCAACGATATGCGCTCCGGGAAAAGTATAGCGGCCGAGGCTGAACCCGGGGATGGACACCTCGACATTGAAGAGTCCGGTCCCCAAGACCGCGGTGCCGAGGCCGACTACCACCAAGTTGACGGAAAAGGTCGATAGAAGGCTCATCAGCGCCGCGCGACCGACGACGCGATGGACGGCGACCCAATAGAGGCCCACGCCCACGGCGAAGCCGCCCAGCAGCACCGGCACTATCGCGACGTAGGGCGAAATACCAAGCGCGTTGGTAAGCGCATAGAGCCCGAACATGCCGCAAACGATCATGACGCCGTGGGTCAAGTTGACCACGTCCATGACGCCCCAGATCAGGGTCAGCCCCATGGCGGCGAGTCCGTAGACAAACCCCACCAGCACCCCGTCGATCACCGATGCGAGGAAACCGAGCATGTTATTTTGAAACTGTTAGAACGGCCCAAGCGGCGAGGACCGGCGGATCAATCGCCGGTCCTCGTCTGCTTCAGTTCATCATTGCAGGAATCGGATAGAGCATCTTGGCCGACGCGGCGGCTTGCGGCCAAACCACTTGTTTGTCCAGCTTGCCGTTCTCTTTCTGCCACTGCCCCAGCACCATCGTATGGCCGACCTGCAGGCCGTGGTGCTTGGCGTCGGTGGCAAACTTGACGTGACCGAAGAACGTGGTGACGTCGGTGGCGTTGAGCGCCGCCGCGACTTTCTTCGTGTCGATGGATTTCGCCTTCTCGATGGCGTGCTGCAGGATCAGGCCGACGGTATAGCCCGACGCCGCGTGATAATCGGGAGTCTGGTTGAACTTGGCCTTGAAGCCTTTGACGAATTCCGCGCTGGTCGGACCGAAATCAGGCTTGTAACTGACTTGCGGCTCCCATTGCGTGGGGAAGGTCACGCCCAGCGCGCCCTCTCCCAGTTCGGAGAATTTGTTGTCCGAGGGCGCCACCAAGATCGACGTAAACTTCATTTTCGCCTTCTGCTCGTGCATCTGGCGTGCCAGCGTGGCGCCGTCGGCATAGTGACCGCCGCCGAGGAAGGCCTCGGCGCCCGACGAGATGATCTTGTTGACGATGGGTCCGAAATCGGTGGTGGAGGGCGCATAGGATGCCTGCATCACCACGTCCAGTCCCGCCGCCTTCGCCTGCGGGATTGCCGCCGTCGCCACAGCCTTGGAAAACGGATCGTCGGAATACACGATCGCGACCTTGGCGTGCGGGTCCTTGGTTTTCAGCGCATCGATCGCGCCGGAGAGGTAATGGCCGGCCGAGGTGATCACCATGAACAGGTACTTGTTGCCCTGCTCGAAGGGCTTTTCCTCGGCGCCGCCGAAGTCGAGCATGATCTTGCTGTACTCTTCACTCACCACGGTCGCCGGGGCGGTCATACCCGACGAATAAGGGCTGAACAGGAATTGCGCCTTGTCGTGATTGATGAGGCGCGTATAGAGCTGCTGGACGCGGCCGCCCACCGACTGGTCGTCATAGCTGACGAACTTGACCTTGTATTTTTTGCCGCCGACATCGATGCCGCCCTTGGCATTCACCTCGTCGCGCCAGTAATCGTAGCCGCGGGTTTGGCCTTTCGAGTCGACGTTGAGCTTGCCGGTCTGCGAGTCGGTAAAGCCGATGGTGATGATGTTTTCAGCCGCATAGGCGGGCACTGCCGCCGCAATGGTTGCGGCAGCAACGAACAAATACAGGGGCTTCATAGCGTTCCTCCTCTTCGGTCGCCCCGCCTCTTTCGTTTTTTTACGTTGTGCGATCGCGCCGGACGGCCGGTTTCCGTCTAACGGTCGCGACGCCCCGGGAGGTTAACACAACTCTGTGGCGTAATGCCATAGATGCCGGGCCGTCGCTTCCGGCGCGTCGATGGGGAATAATCGCGCGCCGGCAACAACAAGAGGGGACATCGATGGCCGAAGCCGCAGCGAAAGAGCAGCAGCCGCCGCCATTGGAAAGAAAAAAGCGGACCATCACCGACATCCGCGATTCCAAGAAGACCGGCGAGAAGATGGTCTACATGTCGGTGCCGGATTATACCTCGGCCAAATGGGCGGAGGCCGCCGGCGTCGACGTCGCGGTGGTGGGTGACAGCCTCGCCATGATCGCGCACGGCCATCCCTCCACCATCCCGGCCAGTATGGACATGATGATCATGCACGCGCAGGCGATCCGCCGCGGCGCGCCCAACACCTTCGTGCTCGGCTGCATGCCCTATCAGAGCTATCACACGGTCGAGCGCGCGCTTACCAATGCCACGCGCTTCATGCAGGAGGCGGCATCCGACGCCGTCAAGCCGCAGGGCGGCAAATCGCAGGCGCATATCTTGAAGGCGCTGGTCGACGCCGGCATCCCGACCGCTTCGCATATCGGCCTTACGCCCCACACCATCGCGATGTTCGGCGGCTTCAAGATTCAAGGGCGTACGGCGGACGCCGCCATGAAGATTTTGGAGGACGCGCTGGCGATCGAGGACGCCGGCTGCTTCATGCTCGAGTTCGAGGCGGTGCCGGCGCGCATCGCCAAGCTCATTTCCGAGCAGCTCACGATCCCGACCATCGGCATCGGCGCCGGCGTCGGCACCGACGGGCAGATCCTGCTCTGCCACGACCTGCTCGGCGTGTTTACCGACTTCAAGCCCAAATTCACCAAGCGCTTCGCCAAGCTCACCGAGGTCGCGGTCGCCGGCATCCAACAGTATGTCAAGGAAGGTGAAGGAAGGCTCGTTCCCCGACGACGAGCATTCCTACACGGTCAAGGACGAGGAATACGAGAAATTCGCCCGCATGGTGGAAAAGAGGCGGCAGGTTTGAACGGGCTGAATCCCTAGCGAAAGCCTAAACAATAACCGGTCGTTTTAGCCGCGGCCTGCAACCCGAAATTCATCCACTGCTGCCATTCTGTGCCCCGAGACGCTCTCGGGGCACATCATGGCGGGCTTTGTCACGTGGCTGAAACACCTGGCGCGCGGCATCGCCGTATCGCTGCCACTGGTGGCGGCATTCGGTTTTGCCTTTCCTTGGCCTGCCGGCGAGGGCGCGATCCTGAGCCGTCATCCCGGCCAGTTTCCGATCATGATCGCGTCCTTCTCCCATTCCCATTCCTGGCACAGCGCGCGCAGCCACTCTTGGGTGACGCAAACAAGCCGGACCCGGTCCTATATCCTGCTTCCGTCGGTATTCGTGCGCCCGGGGATCGTCACTGCATCGCAGGAAAACGACGCCGCGCCGGTGGTGAGCGAAGCGAGCGTGCCGTTCTGGGTGCTTGCGCTATCCGGCGCGATCGCGCTTTGTCTGTTTGGCTTCTGGTCCATTTCGGCGCGGCCGGCCCGCGGTCGATTGAGCGCGCGCGAGGCCAAAGTCATCTACGGATCAGGGTCCGTCGACGAAAAGGCTGCCTAGCCTGCGGTCGGTTCGCGCCTTTAGAGCCTGTCTTGTCTGCGCACAAGGCCGGGCGTGACGATGGAGAATTGCTCCACGGAAATGAAATTCGTAAGCGCGTCGGACGACGCTCCGCATAAGGCATGAAGCGCTCCTGCTACTCAGTATTCGAACTCGGTGCTAAGGTGAGGCATGGCCGCAACCAAGGCCTGTCCGGCTTGCCAGGCGGAAATCCCGGATAGCAGCCGATTTTGCCCGCAATGCGGAGCAGCGCAGGCGCTTGCCTGCGCGGCTTGCGGCCACGAAAACGCGCCCGGCTCGCGGTTCTGCGCGCAATGCGGCGCCAAGCTCGGCGAAGCGCCGCCCGCGCCTGCCTCGCCGCCGAAGCCCGCGCCCGCCGCGCCGTGCCCGAGTTCCACCGCCGAGCGCCGCCAGCTCACCGTCATGTTCTGCGATCTGGTGGGCTCCACCGCGCTGTCGACCAGGCTCGACCCGGAAGACCTGCGCGAGGTGATTGCCGCCTATCACAAATGCGCTGCCGAGATGGTCGCACGCTTTTCCGGCTTCGTCGCAAAATACATGGGCGACGGTGTGCTTACCTATTTCGGTTATCCGGAAGCGCACGAGGCCGATGCCGAGAACGCCGTGCGCGCGGCGCTCGCCATCGTCGAAAAGGTCGCCGCCGGCGCGGTCGGCGACACGCAACATCAGGTACGCATCGGCATCGCCACCGGACTTGTCGTGGTCGGTGAACTGGTCGGCAGCGGGGAAGCGCAGGAGCGCAACGTGGTGGGCGAGACGCCCAATCTGGCGGCGCGCCTGCAATCGGCCGCCGCGCCCAATACGGTCCTTATCGATGTCAGCACGCGCCGCCTCACCGGCGAGCTGTTCGAATATGAGCCGGTCGATCCCGGCGCGCTGAAAGGCTTCAACGGGCAGGTACCCGCCTGGCGCGTCGTGCGCGAACGCAGCTTGCAGAGCCGATTCGACGCTTTGCGCGCCGCCAATCTGGCGCCGCTGGTCGGCCGCGAGGAAGAACTGGATTTGCTACTGCGCCGCTGGCAGCAGGTTAAGGACGGCGAGGGCCGCGTCGTGCTCTTGTCCGGCGAGCCCGGCATCGGCAAGTCGCGGCTCGCCGCGGCGCTGCATGAACGGCTTGCCGACAAGACGCCGACGGTGCTGCGCTATTTCTGCCTGCCGCACACACAAGGAAGCGCGCTGCAGCCGATCGTCACGCATTTGCAGCACGCTGCCGATTTCGCCCATGACGACGCCTCGGCGCAGAAGCGCGAAAAGCTCGAGCGGCTGCTGGCGCAGAGCGGCGGCGGCGGGGCCGAAGCGGGTTTGCTGGCCGAGCTCGTCGGCCTGGAGCAGGCGGAGGAAAGCGGTACGCCCTTGGATCCCAAGCGCAAGCGCGCACAAGTGCTCGCGGCGCTGATGGCGCGGCTTGAAGCGCTGGCCCGCCAAGGCCCGGTGCTGATGGCCTTCGAGGACGTGCAATGGAGCGACCCCACCTCGCTCGAACTGCTCACGCTCACGGTCGAGCGCATGCAGGCGCTGCCGATCCTTTTGGTCATCACCCATCGTCCGGATTTCCAGCCGCCCTGGGCCGGCCAGCCGCATGTCACCAGCATGACGCTCAACCGGCTCGGCCGGCGCGAGCGCATGGCGCTGGTCGGCCACGTCACCGGCGGCAAGACGCTGCCGCCGGCGCTCATCGAGCAGATCGTCGAGCGCACCGACGGCGTTCCGTTGTTCGTCGAGGAACTGACCAAAGCGGTGCTGGAAAGCAATGAGCTCGATCAGTCGGCCCAGCAGGTTGCCATTCCGACTACACTGCAGGCGTCATTGATGGCGCGTGTCGACCGGCTCGGTTCGGCGCGAGAAGTGCTGCAGATCTGCGCCGCGATCGGCCGCGAATTCTCCTACGAGCAGCTTGCCTTGGTGGCCGGCCTGCCTGACGCCGTCTTGCAGGATGCGCTGGTGCGCCTCACCGAGGCCGAGCTTCTCTTGGCCCGCGGCGCGCCGCCGCATGCGAGCTACGCCTTCAAGCACGCGCTGGTGCAGGACACCGCCTATTCCACCATGCTGCGGGCGCGCCGCCAGGCGCTGCACGGCGCCATCGCGCAAGTGTTGGAGAAGCGCTTCCCCGATACGCCGCCGGAAGTGCTGGCGCAGCAGTTCGAGGGCGCCGGGCAGAGCGAGAAGGCCGTTCAATACTGGCAAAAGGCCGGCGAGCGCGATCTGCGCCGCTTCGCGATGAAAGAGTCGATTGCGCACTATGCGAGCGCGCTACGCGTGATCACGGCCATGCCGGACACGCCGAAGCGCGCCGCGCTAGAGCTCGCTGTTTGCCTAGGGCGCGGCATGGCACAGCAAATCTCGATCGGCCCGGCCTCGAAAGAGGCTGCCGCCGAGTATCAGCGCGCGCTGACGCTCAGCACCGCGCTGCCGGACAAAGGCCGCGAACGCTTCCTCGCCACCTGGGGCGTCTGGTTCAACGAGACCATGACCGGCCAAACCATGGCGGCATTCAATCGCGCCGAGGACCTGCTCGCCATCGCGCGCGAGCTCAACAGTCCCGATCTGCTGATGGAGGCCTATCACGCGCGCACGCCCGGACTGCTGCGCACCGCCGACTATCCAGGCATGCTGGAATTGGCTCAGCAGGTAATGCGCCTCTACGACCGCGACCGCGATCGCGACCACGCCTTCTATTTCGGCGGACACGACAGTCGCGTCTGCGCGCAAAGCTTTTACGCGGTCAGCCTGTGGGGCCTCGGATTCCCCGATCAGGCGCAGCACATGGCATGGCAATGCATCGAGGATGCCCGTGCCTTGGGACACACCTTCACCATCGCCCACGGCTTGAACATGGGCGGCCTCACTCATCTTCTGCTCAACGACAGGGACGCCTGCCGGGCGGTGACCGACGAGCTTTATCCGCTGGCCGAGCGCCACAATTTTCCCTGGCCGCTGGTCTATGCCCAGTTCCAGCGCGCCTGGCTCAAGGCGCAAGAGAGCAACCGCGCGGCCGGCATCGAAGAGATGCTGAAAGCCACCGAGCAAGCCCCCGCCGCGGTGCTCCAGACGATCCTGCTGACCTTGGTCGCGGAGCAGCAGATGCTCGCCGGGCAGTTTGATACGGCTCTCGCTACGGTCGATCGAGCGGTCGACGAGATGAACCGGCAGCACAACCGCTTTTATGAGGCGGAGATGATGCGCATGCGCGGCGAGGCCTCGCTGGCGCAGTCGCCCGCTAATTCCGGCGAAGCTGAGACCGCGTTCCGGCAGGCGAAGGCTATTGCCGCCAAGCAATCGTGCCGCGCCCTCGAACTTCGCGCCGCCACGAGTCTCGCACGACTGTTGCGCGACGGCGGGCGCGAGGATGAGGCGCGCGACGCGCTGGCGCCGGTCTATGCCGCCTTCACCGAAGGCTTCGACCGGCCGGACCTGCGTGAGGCGAAGGGTTTGCTGGCCGAACTTGGGTGACTTGCAGGCACGGCCTCCGACGATCCCGACGAATGCCGTGCTCGCCGCCGAGCAACAGCGCTTGTAAGAGCATTGCCAAGCCATTCCGGCAGCGCATGCATTTCGCCGGGGCACCATGCAAAAAGCGAATGTGCACTTCGTCGTGTCACGGAATTGGCGGGGGCCCGGCGGTTTTGCCGCCGAGCCCCCGTTTGTCGTATCAGCCGGCCTGTAAGCCGGGTTCTGTATGGCCTGCCGCCGAAAACGGCAGACGTGACGGCCATTCATCTGGCGCGCCGGTTGCCCGGCGCGTCGTGCAACCTACCCGAACGGCTGGCCCGGACTGACCTGGGCCCGATCCCCGCTTTCGCGGGGAGCGCCCGCGCCGTTCCTATTCGGTCTTGCTCCCGGTGGGGTTTGCCGTGCCGCCGCCGTTGCCGGCCGGCGCGGTGCGCTCTTACCGCACCGTTTCACCCTTGCCGCGAGCGATACGCAACGCTGCCCGCGGCGGTCTCTTCTCTGTGGCACTGTCCCTGGAGCCATCCCGAAGGTGGCCCCGCCGGACGTTATCCGGCACCGTTCGTCCATGGAGCCCGGACTTTCCTCCCCGGCCGCCTTTCGGCTTGTGGCGCGGAGCGGCCGTCCGGCCGACTGACTTGATAGGAATGGGGTCGGAGAGGGCGCGGGTCAAGCGAAGCTGGCTGCCGCAGTTAAAAAAAGCCCGGACCCGTCGGGAGGGGGACGAGGTCCGGGCTGGCTCCACCGCGCCCACGCGGCGGATTTTACGCGCGCGGGCCGGGAGGGCTTATTCGCTTTCGGGCGGCGTTAGGCCCAGGCGCCGTTGTGCGGCAGCCGCTCGCGGCTGGGGCACAACTTGGCGACGACGCGCTTGACCAGCGCCGGCACTGCGACCACGGCCTTGGCGATATATTCGCCGCGGTCGGCATGGGCGCGGGCAAGCGCGGAGTGCACGTCGACGGGCTCGATGTAATTGCGTTTACGGGTCTTCATTGCACTTCTCCGAAGGCAGGGCTGTTTCGGCTGCCCTATGCGCTAGCTGCATAATATTATCTTTTCATGGGAGTATAATTGGCTAAAACAGACATACATTCATGATCTAAAGGCACAAATATGGATGCCATTTCCGACCTGCGCGTCTTCGTACGCGTCCTGGACCGCGGCAGTTTCTCCGCCGCTGCCAAGGACTTAGGCCTGACCCCCTCGGCCGTCTCGAAGCTCATTTCGCGCCTGGAGGACCGGCTGGGCGTGCGTCTCCTGGAGCGCAGCACTCGCCGCCTGGCGCTCACGCCGGAAGGCGAGACCTTCCTGGCGCGTGCCCGCCGTATCGTCGCCGATATCGACGAGGCCGAAGCCGAGGTGGCGCAGGCGCGCGGCGCCCCGCGCGGCATTCTGCGGGTCAACTCCGGCACCGCCTTCGGCTTGCACCAGCTGGCGCCCGCTCTCGCGGACTTCCTGGCGCGCTATCCGGATATCGACCTTGAACTGTCGATCACCGACCGCCTGGTCGATCTCATCGAGGAGCAGGCCGATATTGCCGTGCGCTCCGGGCACATCCCGGAGGGGCCGTTCATCCAGCGCAAGATCGCCGACCTGCAGCGCGTCATCTGCGCGGCGCCGTCCTATTTGAAACGGCGCGGCACGCCGGAAGCCGCCGCCGACCTGAAGCAGCACGACTGCATTGTCGTCGCGGGCCCCGGCCTCAACCGCTGGCCGTTCAAGACCCGCACCGGCATCGACGTGGTCGAGGTACGGCCGCGCGTGTCGACCGACGACGCGGAAGCCGCGCTACGCCTTGCCATCGAAGGGGCCGGGATCATCAGGCTGTCGGACGTGATCGTCGGCGGACCTTTGCGGGCCGGCGAGCTCACCGCGCTGCTCACCGACAGCCACCATGTCGAGCCGTTTCCGCTGGCGGCGATCTACCCGGCCGGCCGCCAGCGCTTGCCGCGCGTCAAGGTGTTCATCGAATTCCTGGTCGAGCGTTTCGGCAGCGCCCCCTGGCGGCTGCCGGGGCTGCCGCTGCCCGGCGAAAGCAATCCGGCGCGCGAGCCTTAACCGCGCGCCCGATACTCCCCCCGGGCTCATGCCGACCAGCCGGCGGAAGCGGCGGTTGAAGGTCGAAAGATCGTTGAAGCCTTGTTCGAACGCGATGGCCGAGATGGCGTCACGGCTCTTGCGCAGGCGCAGCGCGGCGCGATTGAGCCGCGTGCGCAGCACGAATTGATGCGGCGTCAGTCCAACGGCGGCGCGGAAGCTGCGCAGAAAGTGATAGGGGCTTAGGTGCGCCGCGCGGGCCAGCGCCGACAGGGTGATCGGTTGATCGGACGCCCGCTCGATGCGCCGCACCGCCTCGGTGACGCGCCGTTCGTCGCGTGCGCTGACCCGGTGCGGCCTGTGCTTGCTTGCTGCCAATAGGCGCGCGACCGCGCCGATGAGGCGCACCGCCAGTTCGTCGAATGCCTCGCCGTCGCCGGCGTCGCGCGCGGCCTCGGCCTCCGCCAGGAGCGGCACCAATTGCGGCAAAGGCGGCAGGCTGGGCGCGTTGAATTTTGCGCTGACGCCGGCGTCGGCTGCGACGCATTCGAAATGCGCGGGCGAAAAATGGAACGCAAGACAACGGTCGCCGTGCGCGTGCTCGTGTCCGCATTGGAAGCAGGCGCCGGCGTTCCCCAGCAGCAGCGATCCCGGGACTAGCACGGCGGAGCCTGACCGCGTGCGATATTGGAAGCTGCCGCCGGTTACCGCCGCGATGGCCACGTCGCCATGCTGTTCCTCGAACGCGGGGTCTTGCGGCCCGTGGCTGCATACCACGTCCAGCACCCGCCAGCCGGGACCAGCCGCGACCGTTCGTGCTTCGACGCTCATGGCGGCAATCTAGATCGAATATGCGGCGAACCAAAGGGCGATCTCTGCGGCCGGTTCGCGGCCGCTTTGCAGTTTCGCATAGCAATTTTTCCCAAGCGGCAATCGCAATCTCTCGCCTAACTAGGGCCGAAACAACGGAAAGGACAAAGCCCATGTCCAATCGAACCTCCTCCTTCGTCGGCAAGCTGGTTAGCGCCGGGCCCGCCGCCGACCGCGCCGACAAGATGAGCCTCTACGGCTGGCTGATCGGCGATTGGCGCTTCGACGCCACCGTGCACAAGGATGACGGCACCACCCACCAAGGCGAGTGCGAGATCCACTTCGCCTGGACGCTGGACGGCCGCGCCATCCAAGACGTCTGGATCCTGCCCGGCATCTTCTACGGCAGTACGTTGCGCGTCTACGATCCGGCGATCGACGCTTGGCGCATCCTGTGGTCCGATCCGCAGCGACAAGTTTACGCGCGCCAGACCGGCCGCGCGCAGGGCAAGGACATCGTGCAGATCGGACAGGCCGACAACGGCGTGCCGCTGCGCTGGCGCTTCACCGAGATCACGCCCGATAGCTTTCGCTGGCTGGGCGAGCGCTCGCTCGATAACGGCGCGACCTGGCAATTGCAGGCCGATTTCCGGGCGCGCCGCCTGGCTTAGCCCCCATCGGGAAGGAAACCATCCAATGCTCGATCATGTTTCCATCGGCGTGCGCGATCTCGCCCGCGCCAAGCGTTTCTACGATGCCGCGCTCAAGCCGTTGGGCTACAGATGCCTGAGCAATGGCGACGGCGCACTCGGCTATGGCGGCGATGCGATCGCGCTCTGGGTGCTGGCGGCGGCGCGCCCGGTCGCGGCCGACGAAGGCTCCGGCCTGCATTTCTGCCTGAGCGCACCGACGCGTGCCGCCGTCGACGCCTTCCATGCCGCGGCGCTCGCCGCCGGCGGCAAGGACAACGGTGGACCCGGTCTGCGCGCCGACTATGGACCTGACTACTACGCGGCTTTCGCCGTCGATCCCGACGGCTATCGCATCGAGGCCTATTGCGGACAGGCGGCTTGAGAACCATCGCGCGGTGCGCCGCTTCGCGAACTCGTACGGCCTTCAGATGCGATGAAACGACGAAAAATTTTTTTCGACTGTGTCGCGGCTCACATTCCAATTTCGATGTCGTTGCCATGATGCAATTCGGCCTTCTGCAGACGTGCACGCCGCACGCGACGCAGTGGCCCGAAGGAGGCAATCATGCGAACCAGCAAACCTATCCTGTTCGCGCTCTTGGCGCTGGCGGTAGCCGGTTCGGCACGTGCGGGCGAAGAGGCAAAAGACAGGCTTGTCGCCCAGGGTCCGGCGGCGCTTGCCAAGCCGCTTATTGCGCCGTGCCTGACGAAAAACGTCGAGGCGATGACGCTGCAATCGGATTTTTCGGCCTTCCTGGCCGACGACTGCCCCTCGGCCGTAAAGTCCAAGGCGCTGCGACGCTTGTGGCGGCTGATGCCCGTTGTCAATGACGGGCTCGATACCGATTAGCGAAACTGACGGGTGATCGGCGAGCTGGCGGCAGCCCAATCAAGCGTGCCGGGACGCGGGCGAAAAATAGGGTGCTGGCCGCCAGCCGGCGGTTTGAGGCCCTCGGGCCTAATCCAAGGCTGCCGAGACGAAGTTTTTCAGCGCGTCGGGGGCCCGAACCACGATGCAGTTGCGTTCCAGCCGCAGCCATTTGCGGCGCTCCCAATCGCGCAACTGTTTGTTGGTGCTTTCGCGCGAAGCGCCGATCATTTGGCTGATCTCGTGCTGGGTAATGCGGATCTTGGGCGCTTCGCCGGGCGATGAACGGCCGTGAAGATGCAAAAGCACCTTCGCGAGGCGATGCGGCAAGCCGAGGAAGATGATGTCTTCGACCTGTTCGCTCGTCCGGCGCAGGCGAGAACACAGTATTTCTATCAGCCGCATGGAAACGTCGGGGTGTTCGCGCATCAGCTGAACGAAATCCTGGCGGTCTATCTCCATGAGCTCGCTGTCTTCGGCGGCGACGGCGTCGGCGGTACGGGGGCCCCGATCGAGAACGGCGATCTCGCCGAAAATGTCGCCCGGGACGATCAGGTTGAGGATCACGTCGCTGCCTTGCTCGGAGGTGCAGCTGATTCTCATCGCGCCGGCGCAAACGGCGTAGAGCTTCGTGCCGGTATCGCCTCCGCGAAAAAGAACCGTGCCCTTTTTCAGCTTGCGCGAAATGGAGCGCTGGACGAGCCAATCGATGGCCGCCTCATCCAGGCCTTTGAAGAACGGGTGCGCGCGAAGCAGGGAGCGTTTATCGACCGATTTCGGCCGCGTGCGGTCGATTGTCTGCGGCGGCATGAGGCTGCTGCCCTGTTTTAAACGCGTGGCGAAACTATAGTCCAAAAGCCCCGGTGCCGAAATAGCCGGATATTCGGCGCGTCCTCGCCGACGGTTGCCCGGACCTCCGCCGGCGCGAGCAGCGCCGCCAGGCAATTATTTCTCGCTCTGTGAGGGCACTCACAGAGCGATGGGTCTCGGAGCATTATTTTCTCCCGCCATGGAAAGGACCATGGAGGGACAGATGTCCGACGTCTCCAAGGTTTTCGATGGGTTTCCCGCCCGCTGTGTCGTCAAATGGTGGCGGGAAATCCGCAGCCGCAATGCCACCGATGATGCTCGCCGCGCGCAAGCTCGACGGCTCTTTGTGCAGCAAAGCGGCGCCTGGCTACCGAACGGCGGTTACCTTTACGGCGAGATGTCATCGCCGCATCGGATCTATCGGGGCCGCAGCTGATTAGGCGCGCTGCGCCCCGAGCGGCGCCGGCCGTGTCTCGGTCAGCGCGCGCAGTGTGGACATTGTGGAGTTGTCGGCGACGCCGTCCACGCGCGACTGGCGGAAGTGGCGCTGAAACGCGGTGACGACATCGCGCGTCAATTCGTCGTACTGCCCGGTTTCGTCGACGCCATAGCCGTAAGCGCGCAGCGACCGCTGCAGCCGCGTCACCAATTCGCCGCTGTCGCCGAGCTTGAGCGCGCGGCCGGCGATATCGAGCGGCGCCGGCCGCACCCAATGGCCGACGCCCGATTCGCTCAATAGAGCCCAGGGAAATTTCTCGCCCGGATCCTGCTTGCGCGTCGGCGCCACGTCGGAATGGGCGAGAACGCGATCGGCGCTGATCGGGCCACGCCGGGTGATGATCGATTTGCACAACGAAATCACGGCCGCGATCTGCCGCAGCGGAAAATCGCGGTAGCCGAATTCATGCCCCGGATTGACGATCTCGATGCCGATCGAGCAGGAATTGATATCGGTTTCTCCCGCCCAGGAGGACACGCCGGCGTGCCAGGCGCGCCGCTGTTCGGGCACGCATTGCACGATGCGGCCGTCCTCGAACACCACGTAATGCGCCGAAACCTTGCTCTCGGCAGCGCACAGGCGTTCGAGCGCTTCCGCGCCCGTGCGCATGCCGGTGTAGTGCAGCAGAATCAAGTCGGGGGCGCGGCCGAGCGCACGCTCGTCGTGATTGGGCGAGGGCTTGACCTCGGCGACGATAAATGAATCCGGCGGAAATGATGCCATGCGCCGATGATGGGGACCGATAATTTGGGCGGGAGCCGGGCGTGCGCGGTATTCGATGACGCGGGAAGGGCATAATTCACCGCGCTGATGCGAAAAAGCAATATGCAAAGATCGTCCTTAGCGGGCGCGGTCCGGGCGGTATTTTTGGCCGCCCGGACCGCAACTCATTTTGCAAGCCGACTGGGCCCCGCCCTCAGTGATGCGGCGAGTTCATGCCGCCCAACGGACTTCCGCCGCCGCTCATCGGGCTGTGCGTCGCGGCACCGGTGGTGACAGGCTTCGGTTTCTCGTACGGTTTGAAGTTCTGCGCCTGCTTCAGCTCCTTCTGGTTCATCGACAGCTTGAGCTTGTCGGACTTGCCATTGCTGCCCGGCTCGACCGTGAACGCGCTCGGCGCAAAAGCCACTTCTTTGGCGCCCATGCCGAGGAAGCCGCCGGTGCTCACCACGTAGGCGAGGATCTTGCCGTGCTTGTCAAACAAGATGTCGCTGACGTCGCCGATCTTCTTGCCGTCGGAGCCGAGCACGTCGGTGCCCTTGAAATTGGACGCCAGCCATTGATCCGGCTTCTGCGACATCACGATTTTCGCCTCGCCGCCCGCGGGCTTCGCTTCGGCGGCGTTCATCGGCTTCGCCTGATCGGATTTCGCAGGCTTCGCCTGGTCCGATTTGGACGCCGCCGGCGGCATGGATTTCGTGGCCGCCGGGGGTGCGGAACTCGGGTTCGGGCTGTTCGGCGTCTGCGCGAACGCTCCCGAAAGCATCAGCGCGGAGATGGCGGCACCGAGCATAAATTTCTTCGTCATGGATCGCCTCCTTAGGTTCGACACGTCTTTCGGAATGGAACTTGGGGGGCGGGTCCGCCGCCCCGCCTCTCGCGCAACGCTGGGAGGTGGGGGCTGTTCCGTCATACGGACAGCGTGGTCCTGCGGATTTTGCATCACGCGGTTCGGCGGTTCGGGCTGGGAAACGGCCTGAGGAACTTGCCGTCGGCAAGAAATCCTTAAGTTTAAGGGCCGTTAATGAGAGTCGGAAACGGTGCGCCGCACCGGACGCTTGACCGCGCGCCCGGAGCAGTTCCATTCCATTGACGCCCATAATATCCCATGATATCCCACAAGCCCTCAGCAAGGATGACCCGCTGCGCGAACCACGGTCGGGCTGTCCGCGAGGGTCGAGTCCGCGTGGCTCGCGGGCGTGGCGTTCAGTCGGCGTGGGGTGCGGGATATGGACCGCTTCGTGTCGAACGTCACGTTGCGGCTCGACTCCAAGGGGCGCGTTTCCATCCCAGCATCCTTCCGCTCTGTTCTCGCCCGCGATGGCTTCGAGGGGCTCTATTGCTATCCGGCGCTCGCATCGCCCGCGATCGACGCCGGCGGGAATGCGCTGATGTCGGAGATCGAGGCGTTGACCGCGCGTTATGCCCCGTTCTCGGAAGAGCGCGAGCGCCTGGCGCTGGCGCTCTACGGCACCAGCGAGACGCTCAAGATCGACGGCGAGGGCCGCGTGGTGTTGAGCGACACGCTCAAACGTCATGCGGGGATCACCGAGTCGGTCAGTTTCGTCGGCCTCGGTCACAAGTTTCAGATCTGGGAGCCCGGCCGGTTTCAAAGCGAGCTCGCGGAGGCCACCCAAAAGGTGCGCGCGCTCAAGGCCGAGCTGAGCTCCCAGGCGGCGCGCGACGCGCGCGGAGCACGGGAATGACGGCGGGCGGCGACGGCTTTGCCGCTGTCGCTGGCGGACCAGCCCCCCACATTCCCGTGCTCGGCCGCCCCGCGCTCGATTTCCTCGCGGTGCATGACGGCGGCGTCTATATCGACGCGACCTTCGGCGCCGGCGGCTATACCCGCGCCATACTGGCGGCGGCCCATTGCACGGTCCTCGCCATCGACCGCGACCCGACGGCCATTGCCGCCGGCGCCGACCTGGTCGGCCGGGCGCAAGGGCGCCTGACGCTGGTCGAAGACCGCTTTTCCAATCTCGAAAATGTGGCGCGCGCCGCCGGCCACGACGCCGTCGACGGCGTCGTCCTCGACCTCGGCGTTTCCTCCATGCAGCTCGACAGCGCCGCGCGCGGCTTCTCGTTTCGACACCAAGGCCCGCTCGATATGCGCATGAGCGCCGGCGGCGTAAGCGCGGCCGACGTCGTCAACGCCGCAAGCGAGCACGACCTCGCGTCTATTCTTTACGTTTTAGGCGAGGAGCGTCGTTCGCGCGCCATCGCCCGTGCCGTCGTCAAGGCGCGTAACGAAGCGCCGATTGCCACCACCGGCGCGCTCGCCGATATCGTGGCCGCTGTGGTGCGCGGACGACCGGGCGACATCCATCCGGCGACGCGCAGCTTTCAAGCCTTGCGAATCTTCGTCAACGACGAGTTGGGCGAGCTCGCCGCCGCCCTCGTCGCCGCCGAGCGCATCTTGAAACCCGGCGGGCGGTTGGTCGCGGTTTCGTTTCATTCGCTCGAGGATCGCCTCGTCAAAACTTTCCTCAACGAACGCGCCGCAACCCGCGGCGGCTCGCGCCACGCGCCGGAGCTCAAGCGCCCGGCGCCGAGCTTCCGGCTGCTCACGCGCCGCCCGGTCGTCGCCGGCGCGGAGGAAACTGCGCGCAACCCGCGCGCCCGCTCCGCCAAGCTGCGCGCCGCCGAGCGCACCGAGCAGCCGGCGCAAGGCTCCGACCTGTCCGCCCTGCTGCCGCGCCTGCCGGCGCTGGCCGATGTGTTGCGGGGGCGCTGACATGGTGCGCCTCGTCAATATCCTCGTCATCTGCGCGCTCGTGCTGGCGGCGTCGGTCGTCTACAAGATCAAATTCGATTCCACGCTGCAGGCCGCGCGCGTCGCCAAGCTGCGCAACGAGTTGCGCCAGCAACGTGATGCCATCGCGGTGCTGCGCGCCGAATGGGCCAAGCTCGAACGGCCCGCGCGTATCCAGGCGCTGGCCGACCGCTTTCTCAAGCTGCAGCCGATCAAAGCGACGCAATTCGACAATTTCGACAACCTGCCGGCGCGCCCGCCCGCAGCGCCGCCGAGCGGCGATCCGATCGGCGCCATGATCGCCCCGTCGCCGCCGGCGACCACCGGCAGCCTGCCGGCGCCGGCAAAGCGGTGACCGCGATGGCGAACCGCATGAAAACGCCGGAAAATCGCTGGCAGCGCGGCCTGCGCGCGCTGCTTTACGGCCGCAATGTCGATCGCGAGGTGAAGGCCAAGGCCCGGCTCGGCCTCGCCATCCTCGCCTTCTCCGGCATCTACGCGGTCATCGCGTTGCGCCTCATGGCATTCGCGGTAGCCGGCCACGAGCACGGCAACCGCCACAGCGTCGCCCAGGATGCGGTCGCCACCGCGCGTCCGGACATCCTCGACCGCAACGGCGCCATCCTCGCCACCGACGTCAAGACGCCTTCGCTCTATGCCGAACCGCGCAAGCTCATCGACATCGACGACGCGGAGGAGCAGCTCACCGCCACGCTGCCCGACCTCGACGGCAAGGAATTGCGCGAGCGCCTGTCGTCGAACCGCGGCTTTATCTGGCTCAAGCGCGAAATCACGCCCAAGCAGCAGCAGCAGATTCACCGTCTCGGCATTCCCGGCATCGGCTTCCTCACCGAGAACAAGCGCGTCTATCCCAATGCCGCGACGGTTTCGCAGGTGATCGGCCTGGTCAATATCGACAACCAGGGCATCGCCGGCATGGAGAAGTGGCTGGACGGGCAGGGGCTGGCGGCGCTGCACATGGCGGGCCTCGCCACCGACCGGCTGCAGCGGCCGGTGCAGCTCTCGCTCGATCTGCGCGCGCAATACGCCATGCGCGACGAACTCTACAAGGCGCGCGAGAAATTCCGCGCCAAAGCCGCCGCCGGTCTCATCCTCGACGTCAATACCGGCGAAGTGGTCGCGCTGGTGTCGGAGCCGGACTACGACCCCAACAATCCGCGCGAGGCCAACGATCCCTCCCGCATCAACCGCGTCACCACCGGCGTGTTTGAGATGGGCTCGACCTTCAAGGTGCTCACCGTCGCCATGGCGCTCGACGACGGCAAGGCGACGCTGCGGTCAAAATTCGACGCCAGCCATCCGCTGCATTACGGGCGCTTCTTCATCCACGACTACGAGCCGATGGGCCGCGCGCTCTCGGTGCCGGAGATCTTCACCTACTCGTCGAACATCGGCGCCGCCCGCATGGCGCTCGCCGTCGGGGTGGAAGGCCACAAGGCGTTTCTGAAGAAGATGGGCCAGCTCGACCGGCTGCGCACCGAATTGCCGGAGAGCGCCGAGCCGCTGGTGCCCAAGAACTGGGGCGAGCTCAATACCGTCACCATCGCCTTCGGTCACGGCCTGTCGGTGGCGCCGCTGCAAGCGGCCATGGGGATCGCCGCCACCGTCAATGGCGGGCTCTTGATGAAGCCGACCTTCTTGAAGCGCAGCCGCGCGGCCGCGCTCAAGATCGCCAAGCGCGTGCTCAAGCCGGAGACCAGCCGCGACATGCGCTATCTGCTGCGGCTCAATGCCGAGAAAGGCACGGCGACCCATTCGAACGTCGAGGGCTACTATGTCGGCGGCAAGACCGGCACCGCCGAAAAGGTGGTCAAAGGGCACTATTCCAAGCACAAGCTGCTCACCGATTTCATGGCGATCCTGCCGGCCGACAAACCCCGTTACCTGCTGATGATCATGCTGGACGAGCCGCAGGGCCTGCCGTCGACGCACGGCTTTGCCACCGCCGGCTGGAATGCCGGGCCGACCGCGGCCAAGGTCATCGCGCGGGTCGCGCCGCTGCTCGGTCTTGAGCCGCGTTTCGACTTGCCCAAGGCGGATCAATTGATCCTGGCCAAGGCTGTGGAAAGCCGGTAGTGCTTTTGCCCCTTTAGATGCCGCAATTTCCGCTCATTCCCGCGTCAGCGGGAATCCAGGGCGACGGCCGGGGCGGCCTCAACTTACCTGAACTGGGTCCCCGCTTTCGCGGGGACGAGCGGGCGAGATTGTTCATGAAACTGGCCGACCTGCCGCTGGAAAATGCCCGCTTCGAGCCGCGCTTCGCCGCGCTCGAACTTTCCGGCATTTCCGCCGACAGCCGCAAAGTGCAGGCCGGCGACCTGTTCGTCGCGGTGCCGGGCACCAAATCCGACGGCCTGTCGTTCGTGCCGCAGGCGCTTGCGGCCGGCGCCGCGGCGATCATGGCCGAGCAGCCGGTGTCAGTGCCGGCTGGCGTCGCCTTCGTTCAAGTTTCCAATGCGCGGCGCGCGCTGGCGCTTTGCGCCGCGGCTTTCTTTTCGCGCCAACCCGGCACCATCGCGGCGGTCACCGGCACCAGCGGCAAAACCAGCGTCGCCGCCTTCACGCGCCAGATCTGGAGCATGCTCGGCTTGCAAGCCGCCAGCATCGGCACCGTCGGCGTTGTGTCGCCGAAGGGCGAAAAATACGGCGCGCTCACCACGCCCGACCCGATCGAACTGCACCGCACGCTCGATCGGCTGGCGGGGGAGGGCGTCACGCACCTGGCGCTGGAAGCCTCCTCGCATGGCCTCGACCAGCACCGCCTCGACGGCGTGCGCGTGTCGGCCGGCGCCTTCACCAATCTCTCGCGCGACCATCTCGATTATCACCGCACCATCGAGGCCTATCTCGCCGCCAAGCTCCGCCTGTTCACCGACCTCATCCTGCCGGGCGGCACTGCCGTCGTTGGCGTCGACGATTGCTATGCCGGCCAGGTCGTGGCGGCCGCCGAAAAGCGCGGGCTCAAGATCATGACGGTGGGCGAGCGCGGCGAAGACATCAAGCTGCTCAGCCGCACCATCGACGGCTTCGCGCAGCGCGTCGGCATCGCCTTTGCCGGAAAAAGTTATGAGATCAAGTTGCCGCTGGTGGGCGCTTTCCAGGTCGAGAACGCGGCAATCGCCGCCGGGCTTTGCATCGCCACCGGCAGCGATGCGGCGCGTGTCTTCGCCGCGCTGGAAAAGCTGCAAGGCGCCAAGGGACGGCTCGAGCTCGTCGGCGACAAACACGGGGCGCCGATCTTCATCGACTACGCGCACAAGCCGGACGCGTTGAAGAAGGCGCTGGAGGCGCTGCGTCCCTACGCGCGCGGCCGGCTCGTCGTGGTGGTCGGCGCCGGCGGCGACCGCGACGCGGGCAAGCGTCCGATCATGGGACGCATCGCCGCCGAGAACGCCGAGCGCGTCATCGTCACCGACGACAACCCGCGCAGCGAAAAGCCGGCGGCCATTCGCGCCGCCATACTTTCGGCCGCGCCCGGCGCGATCGAGATTGGCGACCGCGCCGCCGCGATCCGCGCCGCCATTGCCGAGCTCAAAGGTGGCGACGTGCTGCTGGTCGCCGGGAAGGGGCACGAGACCGGCCAGATCGTCGGCGACCGCGTGTTGCATTTCTCCGATCATGAAGCCGTCGCCGCGGCGCTCAAGGAGCCGGTGGCATGAGAATGGCCATGTGTATTGCAATAAGCGCGCCGCATACTCTCTTCCCCTCTCCCCTTGTGGGTGAGGGTGGCTCGCGCGGAGGGAATCCGAGCGCGAACCGGGTGAGGGGTCTGCGCTTGCATGAGAGCGCGCACCCCTCACCCGCCCTCGCTCGGCTATCGCCTCCGCTCGGGCACCCTCTCCCACAAGGGGAGAGGGGAAGCGAGATTGCTCCACGGCAGAGGCTCTCATGACCGCGCTCTGGACCCTCGACGCCATGGCCGCCGCCATGGCTGCGGAAAGATCCGGCAGCCCGCCGGCTGACATTCCCGGCATATCCATCGATAGCCGCAGCATCGGCAGGGGCGAGGCCTTCTTTGCCATTACCGGCGAAAGCCGCGACGGCCACGACTTCGTCGCCGACGCGCTGAAGGCCGGCGCCGGCCTCGCCGTGGTGGCGCGTGCGCAGCGCGCGCGCTTTGCCGACGACGCCCCGCTGCTCGTCGTCGACGACGTGCTCGAGGCCTTGCGCGCTCTCGCCCGCGAAGCCCGCGCGCGCACGGGTGCTAAAGTCATCGCCGTCACCGGCTCGGTCGGCAAGACCGGCACCAAGGAGGCGCTCAAGCTCGCGCTCTCAGCCGACGGCGACACCCATGTTTCGGCGTCGTCCTACAACAATCATTGGGGCGTGCCGTTGTCGCTCGCGCGCTGCCCGCAAGGCGCCAAATACGCGGTGTTCGAGATCGGCATGAACCATGCCGGCGAGATCACCCCGCTCACCAAATTGGCCCGCCCGCATGTCGCCATCGTCACCACGGTCGAGCCGGTGCATCTGGAGTTTTTCAGCTCGGTCGAGAAGATCGCCGACGCCAAGGCGGAAATCTTCCTCGGCGTCGAGCCGGGCGGCGTTGCCGTGCTTAACCGTGACAACAACCAATTCGAACGCCTCGCCGCAGCGGCTAAAAAAGCCGGCGTTGCCCGCCTCGTTTCATTCGGCGAAGACGAACATGCCGATGCCTTCCTCGTCCGCTGTGCCTTGCAGCCCGAAGGCTCGACCGTGGAAGCCATCATTCTCGGCGAGCCCGTCACCTACAAGCTCGGCGCGCCCGGCGCGCATCTGGTGCACAATTCGCTTGCCGTGCTGGCGGCGGCGGCGCTCGCCGGCGCCGATCTTGCGCTCGCGGCACTTGCGCTCGCCCATTTCAAGCCGACTTCCGGCCGCGGCACACGCGCGAACTTGCGCGTGCCCGGCGGCAGCGCGCTGCTGATCGACGAGAGCTACAACGCCAATCCCGCCTCGATGCGCGCCGCCATCGCGCTGCTCGGCCAGACGCCGCTGGGCAAGCACGGCCGTCGCATTGCCGTGCTGGGCGATATGCTGGAACTAGGCCCGGCCGGACCCGAACTGCATCGGGCGCTCGCCGGACCGCTGGAAAAAGCCGCCATCGACCTGGTCTTTTGTTCCGGACCGCTGATGCATTCGCTGTGGCAGGCCCTTCCCTCCAACCGCCGGGGCGGCTATGCCGGGACGGCGGCGGAGCTGGAGCCTGCGGTGCTTAATGCCGTGCGTGACGGCGATGTGGTGATGGTGAAAGGCTCGCTCGGCTCCAAGATGGGCCCCATCATCAACGCGTTGGAAAGGCAATTTCCCCGCCAGAGCGCGCTCGATGGGGCGCGGGCAGAGATAGGATAGGTTTGACCGATGTTCTATTGGCTGGCCGACTTCTCCGAGCACCTCTCCTTCCTCAACGTCTTCCGCTACCTCACCTTCCGCACCGGCGGCGCCATCGTCACGGCGCTGGTGTTCGTGTTCCTGTTCGGCGGCCCGATGATCGATCTCCTGCGCCTGAAGCAGGGCAAAGGCCAGCCCATCCGGCTCGACGGGCCGCAATCGCATCTGATCACCAAAAAAGGCACGCCCACCATGGGCGGGCTGATGATTCTGTCGGGGCTGTTTGTCTCGACCGTGCTGTGGGCCAATCCGACCAATCCTTACGTCTGGGTCGTGCTCGGCGTCACCTTGAGCTTCGGCTTGGTCGGCTTTTATGACGACTATTTGAAGGTCACCAAGCAGACGAGCGGCGGCTTTGGCGGACGCACCCGCTTCCTCATCGAATCGGCGATTGCCGTCGCCGCCTGCACCGCGCTGGTGCATCTCGGCTCAGGAGCGACCGCCACCGCCCTGGTGTTTCCCTTCTTCAAGGAGCTGATGATCAATCTCGGCTGGGGCTTCATCCTGTTCGGGGCCTTCGTCATCGTCGGCGCGGGCAACGCGGTCAACCTGACCGACGGCCTCGACGGCCTGGCCATCGTACCGGTTATGATCGCCGCCGGCAGTTTCGGCCTGATCTCCTACCTCGCCGGCAACGCGGTGTTCGCCGAGTATCTGCAGATTCATTACGTCGCCGGCACCGGCGAATTATCGGTGCTGTGCGGCGCCGTGATCGGCGCCTCGCTCGGGTTTCTCTGGTTCAACGCGCCGCCGGCGTCGATCTTCATGGGGGACACCGGCTCGCTGGCGCTCGGCGGGCTGCTCGGCGCCGTCGCGGTCGCCATCAAGCACGAAATCGTGCTCGCCATCGTCGGCGGGCTGTTCGTGCTGGAAGCCGTATCGGTGATCGTGCAGGTGGTCTCGTTCAAGCTCACGGGCAAGCGCGTCTTCAAGATGGCGCCGATCCACCATCACTACGAGCAGCTCGGCTGGACCGAGCCGCAGATCGTGATCCGCTTCTGGATCGTCGCCGTGGTGCTGGCGCTTGCGGGGCTAGCCAGTTTGAAGTTGCGATGATGCTCTCGATGTCATTCCGGGATGGCGCGCAGCGCCAGACCCGGAATCCAGATGCCGGCACCATGCTTGGCTCTGGATTCCGGGTTCGCGGCCTATCGGCCGCGCCCCGGAATGACGAACTAATACCATGATCCCCGTCACCACCTTCGTCGGCAAAAAAGTCGCCCTCTTCGGCCTCGGCAAGTCCGGCCTGCTGTCGGCCGGCGCGCTGATCAAGGGCGGCGCCGAGGTGGTGGTGTTCGACGACAACGCCAAGAGCCTGGCCGACGCGCAGAGCACGGGGCTCAAGTGCCAGGACCTGCGCGAGATCGATTGGTCTGAGATCGCCGCGCTCGTGCTTTCGCCCGGCGTGCCGCTCACCCACCCGGAGCCGCATTGGAGCGCCAAACTCGCGCACAAGGCCGAGGTGGAGGTCATCGGCGACATCGAACTCTTCTGCCGCGAGCGCGCCAAGTTGGGCCAAGACTGCCCGTTCGTCGCCATCACCGGCACCAATGGCAAGTCGACCACCACCGCGCTCACCGCCCATCTCATCGCCAGCGCCGGCCGCGACGTGCAGATGGGCGGCAATATCGGCGTGCCGGCGCCGGCGCTCGCGCCTTTCGCGCCCGGCCGCGTTTACGTGCTGGAAATCTCGTCCTATCAAGTCGATCTCGCGCCATCGCTCAAGCCCACGATCGGCATCCTGCTCAACGTGTCGGAGGACCATCTCGACCGTCACGGCACTATGGAAAACTACGCCGCGCTGAAGGCGCTGGTGCCGGCGAGCGTCGAGCCCGGCGGCACCGCGGTGATCGGGGTCGACGACCGCTACACGCGCGCGGCCGCCGACCGCATCGAGCGCGCCGGCAAGCCGCTGGTGCGGGTCTCGGTGGTGGCGCCGCTGCGCGAGGGCTATTACGCCGAAGGCAGCCGCATCCTGCGCGCCCACAACGGAAGCGCCCATGCGGTGGCCGAGCTCGCCGGCATCGGGTCCTTGCGCGGCGCGCACAACGCGCAGAATGCCGCCTGCGCCGTTGCCGCCTGCGTCGCGCTCGGCATCGACCTGCCGGCCATCCAGAAAGGCCTCTTGAGTTTCCCCGGCCTGGCGCACCGCATGCAGCAGGTGGGCCAAATGAAAACGCCAGCGGGCCGCGTGCTGTTCGTCAACGATTCGAAAGCCACCAATGCCGACAGCGCCGCCAAGGCGCTCGGCAGTTTCCATGACATCTACTGGATCGCGGGGGGGCGGCCGAAGACCGGCGGCATCACCGGGCTCGCCGAATTTTTCCCGCGCATCCGCAAGGCCTATCTGATCGGCGAGGCGGCCGCGGAATTCGCCGCCACGCTCGACGGCAAGGTGCCCTACGAGATTTCGCAGGTGCTGTCGGCGGCGGTCGATGCTGCCGCGCGCGACGCGGCGGCATCCGGCGTCAAGGAGCCGGTGGTGCTCTTGTCGCCCGCCTGCGCCAGCTTCGACCAGTATGCGAACTTCGAAGTGCGCGGGAAGGCGTTCAGCGACATCGTGCTGGCGATGCCGGGGGTGACGAGCGCGACCTGATCGCCGGCTGTCATCGTCCGCGGAAGCGGCCGCTCCAGTACGCCGCGCCTTTTCAATTCAGGCATTGTCGCAACGGCCGCTGCGGCGTACCGGATCGCCCGCTGGAGCCTGTGCTCGGGCCGGCCAAAGGCCGGACCCGACTGCGGGCAATGGCAGAGAGTGTTAATCTTTCCTCAACCATCCCCGGTCAGCTTGGCGCGCGGACGGGAAGTCTCAATGGTTTCGCGCGCGCAACGCACGCCCTTTGCCGAGTGGTGGTGGACGGTCGACAAGCTGACGCTCGCCGCGGTCGGCGCGCTCATGCTGGCGGGGGTCGTGCTGTCCTTGGCGGCGAGCCCGCCGGTCGCCGCCCGCCTCGGCCTCGAGCCGTTCTTCTTCGTCGACCGTCACATTCTTTATCTCTTCCCCGCCATCGCGGTGATGCTGGGCGTCTCCTTCCTCAGTCCGCGCCAGATCAGGCGGCTGTCCCTGATCGTGTTCGTGGTCAGCCTTGCCCTGGCCGCGCTGACGCCGGTGTTCGGCGCCGAGATCAAGGGCGCGCGGCGCTGGCTGGTGATCTTCGGCATGAACGTGCAGCCGTCCGAGTTCCTCAAGCCGGCCTTCGTGGTGATGATCGCCTGGCTGTTCGGCGAATCGGCCAAGCGCCCGGACATGCCGGCCAATACGCTGTCGCTGCTGCTGCTGCTGCTGGTGGTGGCGCTGCTGGTGCTGCAGCCGGATTTCGGCCAGACCATGCTGGTCGTCCTCGTCTGGAGCGCCCTGTTTTTCATGGCCGGCATGCGGGTGATCTGGGTATTCGGCATCGCCGGTCTCGCCGGCGTCGGCCTCACCGCCGCCTATTACACCGTGTCGCACGTCGCCCGCCGCATTCAGCACTTTCTCAACCCGGCGGCCGGCAATTCCTATAACATCGACGTAGCCCTCGAGAGCTTCATGCGCGGCGGCTGGTTCGGCCGCGGCCCCGGCGAGGGCACCGTCAAGCGCATCCTGCCCGAGAGCCATACCGACTTCGTCTTCGCGGTGGCGGCGGAAGAGTTCGGCGTCGCGCTCTGCCTGGTGCTGGTCGCGCTCTACGCCTTCATCGTCATCCGCGCGCTGCTGCGCGCCTTGCGCAACGACGATCTGTTCGTCCGCTTCGCTGCGAGCGGCCTGGCCATCCTGTTCGGCACGCAGGCGGCGATCAACATGGCGGTCAATATTCACCTCATCCCGGCCAAGGGCATGACGCTGCCCTTCATCTCGTATGGCGGCTCCTCGATGATCTCGCTCGCCTACAGTATGGGCATGCTGCTGGCGCTGACGCGCGAGCAGCCGCGCGCCGCCATGCTGGCGTCGGAAGTCGATGCGGAGTTGGCAGCGGTCGAATCCGCGGCTTGACTCTTCCGTCATGGCCGGGCTTGTCCCGGCCATCTCGCTCGGGCTGGGCACTGCGTCTTAGAGCGGGGATGCCCGGGACAAGCACCGGGGTGTGACCGTGGAAAGACGATGGCCTCGAACAGCGCCAATAAGCTCATCCTTCTCTGCGCCGGCGGCACCGGCGGTCATCTATTCCCGGCCGAAGCGCTCGCGGTCGCGCTGGAAAAACGCGGGGCCACGGTCGACCTCGCCACCGACACGCGGGCCGCCCATTTCAAGTTTCCCGCGCGCGCCGTGCACGTCATCCCGAGCGCGACGCTGCACGGGCGCGACCCGTTCTCGCTCGCGCGGACCCTGACTTTACTCACCCTCGGCACCCTTAAGGCCTGGGCCTTGATCGGGCGCATCCGGCCCGCCGCGGTGGTCGGCTTCGGCGGCTATCCGACCGTGCCGCCGCTTTTTGCGGCAAGCCTGCGCCACGTGCCGACCGTGCTGCACGAGCAGAACGGCGTCATGGGCCGCGCCAACCGGCTGCTGGCGTCGCGCGTCAGCACGATCGCCACCGGCTTTCGCGCGCTGGCGCGGCTCGATGCGAAACTGCAGGGCAAGATCAATTTCACCGGCAATCCCGTACGCCCCGCCGTGATCGCGGCTGCGGCGACGCCCTACGGCGCGCCGGCGACGAACGAGACTTTGTGTCTCTTGGTGTTCGGCGGCAGCCAGGGCGCGCATGTCATGGCCGAGATCGTGCCGTCTGCCGTCGAGCGCCTGCCGCAGAGCGTGCGCGCGCGTCTGAGCATCGCGCAACAGGTGCGCGCCGAGGACATGGACAGCGTGCGCGCGACCTACGCGCGCCTCGGCATCGCCGCCGAGACCGCGCCGTTCTTTGCCGACCTGCCGGCGCGCATGGCCGCCGCTCATCTCATCGTCTCTCGCTCCGGCGCTTCCACCGTGGCCGAGCTTTCCGCCATCGGCCGACCCGCCATTCTGGTGCCGCTGCCGCACGCACTCGATCAGGACCAACTCGCCAATGCCGGCGTGCTGGCTGAGGCGGGCGGGGCGGTGCGTATCGTGCAATCGGATTTCACACCCGAGCGGCTGGCCGCGGAAATCGCGCGGCTGGCCGACGATCCGGCGCGGCTTACCCATATGGCCGGGGCAGCCAAAGTGGCCGGCACCATCGATGCCGCCGAGCGGCTGGCGGATTTGGTGTTGAAGGTGGCCGGAATTCAGTGAGCTTCGGCGGCGGCGGTTGCCGGGGCCGGCCGCTTCATGATGATGCCGGTTGCGGCCAGCAGCAGAAACAGCAGCGTCAGCAGCAGAAACACGTCGGCAAAGCTCATGACGGCCGCCTGCTGGCGCGCCATCGCCATCATCTGCTTGATCGCCATCAGCTGCGCATCCGAGCCCTGGAAATGCGCGCTGAGGCGGGCAAGCGTCTCGGTCGCCGGCTCGCGCGCCCAATTCACCGACGCATGCAGCCGCGCAAGATGCAGGTCCATGCGGTCGTTGAGCACGGTGTTGATGGCGGCGAGCCCGATGGCGCCGCCCAGATTGCGCATGAGATTGAACAGGCCCGAGGCGTTCTTCACGCGCTCCGGCGGCAGCGTGCCGAGCGCGGTGTTGGTCACCGGCACGATGGAGAACATCAGGCCCATGCCGCGGAACACCTGCGGCCAGAAGATCTGCCAGAAATCCCAGTCCTTGGTGACGAAGGTCATCTGCCAGGTGCCGATGGCGAACAGCACGAAGCCGCCCATCAGCATATAGCGCGGGTCGAAGCGCTGGCTGAGTTGGCCGGCGATCGGCGCGCTCAGGAACATGGCAAGACCGGACACGAACATCGTGTCGCCGATCATCAGCGCGTCGTAGCCGCGAATTTGCGCAAGATAGACCGGGTAGATGTAGGTCAGGCCGTAGAGCCCGATCCCGAGCACGAAGGAGAACAGGCTGCCGACGGCGAAATTGCGGTTGGCGAAAGCGCGCAGATCGACGATCGGGTCGCGCGCAATGAACACGCGCGCGAAGAAAATCAGGGCCGAAATTGCCGACACCAGGGCGAGCGCCGTGATGGTGGCGTCGTTGAACCAGTCATACCGCGGGCCTTCTTCCAGCACGTATTCAAGCGCGCCGAGGAAGCCGGCCATCGACAAGAGGCCCCACCAGTCGAAACGCTCCAGCAACGACAACTCGGGCTTGTCGAAATCCACCAGCAGCCAGGTCGCAACGGCGACCAGCGTCCCGGGCACGATATTCAGGAAAAACAGCCAGTGCCACGAAAGCGCGTCGGTCACATAGCCGCCGACGGTTGGGCCGATGGTGGGCGCCAACGTCGCGATCAGTCCGATGACCGGGGCGACGAATTTCTGCCGCTCGGCCGGAAAAATCAGATAGGCGGTGGCGAACACGGTCGGAATCATGCCGCCGCCGATGAAGCCTTGCAGCGCCCGCCAAACGATCATGCTATCGATCGAGGAGGTGAAGCCGCACATCATGCTGGCGAAGGTGAAGCCGGCCGCCGCAACGGTGAACAAGACGCGGGTGCCAAGCGCGCGCGAAAGAAAGCCGGAGAGCGGAATCGCAATCACCTCGGCGATCAAGTACGCGGTCTGCACCCAGGGGATCTCGTCGGCGGAGGCCGACAGCCCGGCCTGAATCTCCGACAGCGAAGCCGAGACGATCTGAATGTCGAGGATCGCCATGAACATGCCGAAGCACATCACGACGAAGGCCATCAGCCGCCGCGGCGTCAAAACGTCCGCGCTCCCGGCGCCGCTCATCGGGGAATGAGCGGAGGCCGGAAACGCGGCGGGGGCGGTGTCCAGGCTGCTCATGACAGCCGGCTCACCGCCGGGCGGACTTCAGCGATCCGGCGCGCGCCGTGGCGGGGGTGAACCACGTGGCGCTTTCGGCATTCGCTGAATTCCGTTTGGTATTCACGCTTACGACGACCGACATGCCGGGCCGCAGCAGGCGGCGGCCGGTGACTGCATCGGGCAGACGGATGCGCACCGTCAGTCGCTGCACGATCTTGGTGAAGTTGCCGGTGGCGTTGTCCGGCGGCAGCAGCGAAAACACCGAGCCGGATGCGGGCGCCATGCTGGCAACCGTGCCGGTAATGTCGTGGTCGGGCAGGGCGTCGACGCTCACCTCGACCGGCTGGCCGGGGCGCAGATTGGCAACCTGCGTCTCCTTGAAGTTCGCGTCGATATAGACGTCGGAGAGCGGCACCAGGCTGGCAAGGCGTTGGCCGGGCTGCACATAGTCGCCGACCTGCATGGCGCGGTTGCCGATGACGCCGTCGACCGGCGCGCGGATCACCGCGAAGGAGAGATCGCGCTCGGCCTTGGCCTCGGCGGTCTTGAGCTCGTTGAGCCCGCGCTCGGCCTCCTGCTGCTGCGCTTCCAGCACGCCGACATTGGCGATGGCGCTGGCGACCGCGGCCTGTGCGCTCTGCACCGCGGCGACCGCCTGGTCGCGATTGCTCTGCGCCTGCTCCAGCGTCTGGCGGCTGGCGAAAGCCTTGGCGGCCAGCGCCTGCTGGCGCTTGAGTTCGGACTCGGTGCGCGTCTCGACCGCGCGGGCGGAGGCAAGCTGCGCCCGCGCCTGCATCACGGCCGCCTGCGCGGCGGCAATCTGCTGGCCGATGCGCCCGATCGTCGCCTGCTGGGTGGCGACCTTGTCGCGCGCGGCGTCGGCGGCGAGCCGGTAGTCGCCATTGTCGATGCGGGCGATCACGTCGCCGGCACGCACCAGCGAATTGTCGCCGACCTCGATAGCCGAGACGTAACCGGCGACCTTGGCCGCGAGCGTGGTGGTGTCGGCGCGCACATAGGCGTCGTCGGTGGAAACCCAGTAACGGCCGACCGTCATGTAATGCTGGCCGAACCAGCCGGCGGCGCCGAGGGAGATCACCGCCGCCGCGGCAATCAGCGTCAATTTGCGGCGGCGGCGCCTTGGTGCCGGGTTCAGGTCCGAAATGGCGGGGCTGGCCAGATCGGTCCCAGGGGAGCCGGGCTGACGCGCGGCCGGCTGGCCAGGCGTCGAACGGGCGCTGGGGATTTGGGGCTGGTCGTCCGGGATATGGACCGGCGCGAGTTGCAGATTGCGGGCGCGCTGCGCCGCGTTGGCGCCGCGGGCGCCCACCAGCTGGCTGGAAACATGGGAAACCTCGTCGTATTCAGCGTGTTGGGCAGACATGTCGTTCACTCCTCAGGGGGTATTCCCCTATTGACCGAACGGTTCGGTCAATCTATATTCGCCCTATGGCGCTGTCAACGCTTTTTTGACCGAACGGTTCGGTCATTGGACGAAAGTCTGAGGGAGTGGCATAAGCGGCCGACTCGCCGTTAGAACTGGCATTCGAGGGGAGTGCCGAACATGAGCGATATTGCCGACCTGACGAAAGCCCGGCCCGTCGAGGCCGAAGATGAAAGCGCCAAGCGCCGCCAGATCGTGGAAGGCGCGCGGGCGATGTTTCTTTCGCGCGGCTTCGATGCCGCCAGCATGGCCGACATCGCCAAGGCAGCCGGTGTCTCCAAGGGCACGCTCTACGTCTACTTCAAGGACAAGGACGAGCTGTTCGCCGCCATCGTGCGCGGCGAGTGCACCATGCAGGCGGAAGGCGTGTTCGAATTCGACCACGCCGACCATGATGTCGAGGCGGTGCTTCTGCGCCACGGCCAGGCCTTTGTGCGCACCATGGCAAACCCGGAGCGCATGTCGTCGCTGCGCACGGTGATCGCGGTTGCCGAGCGCATGCCGGATCTCGGCCGCAAGGTGTATGAGACCGGTCCGGCGTTCGGCATCGCCAAGCTTGCCGCCTATCTGCACGCGCAGGCCGATGCCGGCGTGCTGGCGATCGAGGACTGCGAGGTAGCGGCCGCTCAATTCATCGAGACCTGCCACGCCACCATGTTCAAGCCGATGCTGTTTAATTTCGCTCCGCCGCCGAGCGCCGAGCGCATCGCGCATGTCGTCGGCATTGCCGTGCGCACTTTCATGGCCGCTTACCGGAAGCGCTGAAGCGCCGGCCGGAACTTGAGGCCCTATTTCAATTTTCAGACGCGCCATGCCATAGAAATTCCGGCATTCCGGGGGAACTCGCCCATATGAAACTGCCGCGCAATATCGGCCCCATCCATTTCGTCGGCATCGGCGGCATCGGCATGAGCGGCATCGCCGAGGTGCTGGTCAATCTCGGCTATACCGTCTCCGGTTCGGACGTGGCGGAAGGCGCCAACGTCAAGCGGCTGCGTGACAAGGGCGTCAAGGTCGCCGTCGGCCACAAGGCGGAGAACATCGACGGCGCCGACGTGGTGGTGGTCTCTTCCGCCATCAAGCGCGACAATCCCGAGCTCGTCGCCGCGCGCGGCAAGCGCCTGCCGGTGGTGCGGCGCGCCGAGATGCTGGCAGAGCTGATGCGGCTGAAATCCTGCGTCGCCATCGCCGGCACCCACGGCAAAACCACCACCACGTCGCTGGTCGCGGCGCTGCTCGACGCCGGCGGGCTCGATCCGACCGTGATCAACGGCGGCATCATCAACGCCTACGGCACCAACGCGCATCTCGGCAAAGGCGATTGGATGGTGGTCGAGGCTGACGAATCGGACGGCACCTTCGTCAAGCTGCCGGCCGACGTCGTCATCGTCACCAATATCGATCCCGAACACCTCGACCATTTTCACACGTATGAGGCCGTGCAGGACGCCTTTCGTGATTTCGTCGAGAACATTCCCTTCTACGGCTTCGCCGTGATGTGCACAGATCATCCTGTGGTGCAGTCGCTGGTCGGCAAATTGCAAGACCGCCGCATTCTCACCTACGGCGCCAACCCGCAGGCCGACGTGCGGCTTGTCGATCTCGATCATCACGCCGGCGCCTCGCGCTTTTCGGTGCAGTTCCGCGACCGCGAGGGCGACATCACTCATGCGATCGACAAGCTCACGCTGCCGATGCCCGGCCGCCACAACGCGCTCAACGCGACCGCGGCGGTGGCGGTGGCGCACGCGCTCGGCATTGCCGATGACCTTATCCGCAAGGCGCTCGCCTCCTTCGGCGGCGTCAAGCGCCGCTTCACCAAGGTCGGCGAGTGGAACGGCGTGCGCATCGTCGACGACTACGGGCATCATCCGGTGGAGATCGCCGCCGTCCTGCGCGCGGCGCGCGAAAGCACCGACGGCAACGTCATCGCGGTGATGCAGCCGCACCGCTACACGCGGCTGCACGACCTGTTCGAGCAGTTCTGCACCTGCTTCAACGACGCCGACACGGTGATCGTGGCGCCGGTCTATCCGGCCGGGGAGACGCCGATCCCCGGCGTCGACCGCGACGCGCTGGTGGCGGGCTTGCGCTCGCGCGGCCACAAGCAGGCGATCGCGCTGGAAGGGCCGGAAAAGCTCGCCTCGCTCATCAAGGAATTGGCCAAGCCCGGCGACAGCGTGATCTGCCTCGGCGCCGGCTCGATCACGCAATGGGCTTATGCGTTGCCGGGCGAGCTTGCCGCGCTGGGGGCTGTAGCTTAAATTCGCCGCAAAGGTTCGCTCCATGAACAAAGCTAGTTTGATCGCCGATGCCATGCGACTGCCGCGTGACGAGCGCATCCAACTCGGCGAGGATTTATGGAATAGCGTCATCGATGACGAGCAGTCGATGCCGACGCCGGATGAACTGGCGGAAGCGCGCCGTCGGCTGGAAGAGCATCGCCGTGATCTGTCGGCGGCCGTTGCAGCAGAAGGGGTTTTGGCGCGGCTACGGTCGCGTTTCGGATGACACGAAGGTTCGTCATTCGGCCCGAGGCGGAGGCCGAGTTGATTGAAGCGGCGACTTGGTACGAACAGAAGAGCCCGACATTGGCAACACGAATCGCGCAAAGCCGGCTGCGCTGATGCCCTTCCCCGACATCACGCCCGAGCTGAAAGCGCGCATGCCGGAATTGCGCGGGCGGCTGATCGCCAACCAGTCGCTCTCCGAGATCACCTGGTTTCGCGTCGGCGGTCCGGCGCAGGTGTTCTTCATGCCGGAGGACGAGAACGACCTGGCTTATTTCCTGCGCAACCTGCCGGCCGAGATTCCCGTCTACGTGGTCGGCGCCGGCTCCAACCTGATCGTGCGCGACGGCGGCGTGCCCGGCGTGGTGATCCGCCTCGGCCGCGGCTTCCACGAGATCAAGATCGAAGAGGGCGCGCGCGTCGCGGCGGGCTGCGCCATGCTCGACGTCATGGTGGCGCGGGCCGCGCGCGATGCCGGCATCGCCGGCCTCGCCTTCATGTCCGGCATTCCCGGCTCCGTCGGCGGCGCGCTGCGCATGAACGGCGGCGCCTATGGCGGCGAGACCAAGGACGTGCTGGTCGAGGCGCGCGGGCTCGACCGCCAAGGCAACTTTCACACCTACAGCAACGCCGAGATGGGTTTCGCCTACCGGCATTGCTCCGTGCCGGAGGACATCGTCTTCACGCAGGCCGTTTTCCAGGGGCGCCCCGGCAGCACGGAAGAGATCGCCGCGCAGATGAACGAGATCAAGCACAAGCGCGAGGCGAGCCAGCCGCGCAACCGCACCGGCGGCTCCACCTTCAAGAACCCGCCCGGCTCCAGCGCCTGGAAGCTGGTGGACGAGGCCGGCTGCCGCGGCCTGAAAGTAGGCGACGCGCAGGTCTCCGAAATGCACAGCAACTTCCTCATCAATATCGGCCACGCCAGCGGCTCCGACATCGAGACGCTGGGCGAGACCGTGCGCGCGCGCGTCAAAGAGCATTCCGGCGTCGAGCTGGAATGGGAAATTAAGAGGATTGGAATAACACCGTGAGGGCGTGTCGCGGGCGCGGCGCAGCCACGGCGCTCGTCGGGATAGAAGCATAGTCGCCGCCATGGCCGGGCTTGTCGCGGCCATCCACGCCTTGTTTAAACCAAGAAAGACGGAGATGCCCGCGGCAAGCGCGGGCATGACGACGGAAGGGGACGCGGGTGAAACATGTCGCGGTGCTGATGGGCGGCTGGTCGGCCGAGCGCGAAGTCTCGCTGCACTCGGGCGAAGCTTGCGCGGCCGCCGCCGCACGCGCCGGCTACCGCGTCAGCCGCGTCGACGTCGGCCGCGACGTGGCCGCCGATCTGCGCGCGCTCAAGCCCGACGTCGCGCTCAACCTGCTGCACGGCCGCCCCGGCGAGGACGGCACGCTGCAGGGCCTGCTGGAAATCATGGGCGTGCCCTACAGCCATTCCGGCGTGCTCGCCTCCGCCATCGCCATGAAGAAGGACATCGCCAAGACCGTGCTGAAGGCGGCGGGCGTGCCGGTGCCGGGCGGCATGGTGGTGGAGCGCACCGCGGCGGCGAAAGAGCATCTGCTGCCGCGCCCCTACGTGATCAAGCCGGTGGCGGAAGGCTCAAGTGTCGGCGTCTTCATCGTGCGCGAGGACCACGCGCATCCGCCGCAGGAACTGACCCGCGCGGACTGGAAATTCGGCGCGCGCGTGCTCATCGAGCCGTTCATTCCCGGCAAGGAGCTGACCTGCGCCGTGATGGGCGATCATGCGCTCGGCGTCATCGAAATCGTCTCCGCCACCAAGTTCTACGATTACGAGGCCAAATATGCGCCGGGCGGCTCCAGGCATCTGCTGCCGGCGCCCGTGTCTAAGGACGTGTACGAGGAATGCCGCCGCCTGGCGCTGGCCGCCCACCGCGCGCTCGGGTGCCGCGGCGTCACCCGCGCCGATTTCCGCTACGACGACGGCCAGGCCGGCTTGGCCGGCCTTGCCTGCCTCGAGGTCAACACCCAGCCGGGCATGACCGAGACCTCGCTGGTGCCCGAGCTCGCCGCGCATGAAGGCATTTCGTTCGAGCAGCTGGTCGCCTGGATGATCGAGGACGCCTCGCTCGATCGGTGAAAAGACAAGGCTCGTCGCTCAAGGCTCGGCCCGGCGGGGCAGGGCGATTCAATCCGCGCGCTCCCGCTCGTCCGGCGGCGGGCGCAGCAATCCCTGCATGCCGCGCTCGCGCCCGACCTGAATGAGCTCTCGCAGCTCGTCGTCGGTCAGGGCCTCCATTTGATTGTCCATATCCATGCGTTCCCTTCCCACGCGGCTTTCGAGGAACGCCTCGATCCTCCTCGCCAGATCGTGGCGAATCGCGTCCATGTCTTCCGGCATATCGTCATCGAAGGCAGCCCCGCCCGCATTGGCGCCCTCGCGCATCCCCTGCAATGTCTTCAGCGTCTGCGTCAGCACCGACAGCGTGCGCGCGCAGCGCTCCGCTTCGTGCCGCGCGCGCGGACGCGCGCCCAGCTCGGCGCGGGCGGCCTCTTCGGCTTCCAGCTCTTTCACCACCAGCGCTTCGAGCCGTTCGGCCGGCGACAAGGCAGGCGCGGCGATCGCGGCGACGGGCTCCGGCGTTGGCGCCGGAGCGATCGTGCCTGCCGCAGGCTCGCTCCCTTCGCCTGAAAGGGGGAGGGTCGGGGTGGAGGTCTGTTGCGGCATCGGCACGTGCGGTTGCGGCCGGCAAGCGGCGAGCGCTTGCGCCTCCTCCAACAGCTGCAGCGCCGAGGGGCAGTCGCGCATGCGCTTGCTGCGCTGGGTCCAGCCGTTCTTGCGCACCAGGGTCTGCAAGGTGGTGATACCGATGCCGAAGTCGGCGGCCAGCGCGTTCATCGGCTGATCGGTCTGTTCGTAGCGATGCCGCAACGCGGCCAGCAATTCGGGCGAATAGGTCGCCATGACCATGCTCCGTGGCGTTTGGTTCTGATTTTTAAGGGGATGGCTGCGCGCCCGGCCCTGGCGCGGGCGCACGGCGGCAGCCTGCGCGTTATCTAGCGGAGGAGCGTATCGCTGTCAAGGAATTTATTCAGGAAGGTCTCGGCACTTCGCGCCGCGTCGCTGGCCTTTCTGTACCTATTTTGATACATAGCCGCGATGGCGGAGCGCCTGCAGCCTATTCAGCTCGTATTCTGGAGATCGGCGGCTGGGATCGAGCCGGTGCGCGGCTGGCTGAACGATTTGCCCCGCGAGGACAAGCGCAGGATCGGTCGTGACATCGCCAAGGTGCAGTTTGGCTGGGCCGATCGGCCTCCCATTATGCCGCGCACTCAGCGGCGGCCTTTGGGAAGTACGCTCGTCATTGCCGAGCAAGCGCGAGGCCCGCGTTTTTATCGCCTTTCACGATCAAATGCTCATCGCGGTGCATGCGGTTATCAAAAAGGCACGGAAGACATCGGCGCAAGACTTGGCGCTCGCCCGACAGAGATTGAAAGAGGTGCAGTCATGGCAAAAAAGAACCCGCACATAGGCTCGAGCTTTGAAAGCTGGTTGGACGAACAAGGCATGCGCGAAGAGGTCACTGCCGCCGCAGTCAAGGCTGTAATTGCGCGGCAACTCGCCGCCGAAATGAAAAAAAAGAAGATCACCAAAAAACGCATGGCGGAACTAATGAAGACCAGTCGCGCGCAGGTCGACCGCCTGCTCGATCCCGACAAGGACAGCGCCACAATCGACAGTCTGCAACGCGCCGCGCGCATCGTCGGGCGGCAGTTGAGGATGCAATTAGTATAGCCCTGTAAAACCGAGCGCTATGAAGCGTCGATCAGCGCAACATAGTGGCCGGGGAATGCGTTTGTGCTTGCTGCATGCCGCGAGCCGACGCGCCATCAAAAGCTGTAATGCCGCGCGTTAGATAGTTTTCACATCGGCATCCGATGCAGCGGCGAGCATGGGCCAGCTTGCCGGATCATCGGCAGACGCAGAATGGGTCGAGATGCGCAACGCTCGCGCCGGGACGGGGTCGTAGACCGCAAACGAACCCAGCCGACGAGCCGCCTCGACGAAAATGTCGCCCAAGGCCCGGTCGGGTTGCTGTTCGAGCAACTGCTCCGCCAGAGCGATTGATTCAGGATATGACCAATCCAGGCTGACGATCTTCGGCAGATTTTCTTTTTTGAACGCCAGAACGAATTTCGCGCCGGGTTTTGTCGGCTTCCAGTTTTCGCTGTCGATCGGACGCGGACAAAGGACATTTGCAGCCGTTCTGCCAAAGCCGGTGAGCGCGTCGCGAAAAGCGGGAGGAACCTTGGGCGGCGCGTCCCCGGGATAGTCCGGGTTCCCGGGGCGCAGGCCGCTTGTGCGGCAGTTCTGCAGGTCCTTCATAGGGGCGACATAGAGAAACCAGCCATACCGTGCGGTGATGGCCCGGTGACATTGCAACACGCCATCCGACAATAGGTGCCTGCTTACAAACGACGAAGGCAACGCCCGACGCTCCCAAATTTCCGTGCGCGACAAAAAATCCGCGATTGATTTTCCTATGCGCCGGTCCGCCCCGCAAGTCTATACGGGACACCGGAATGCAGGGCGGGGAAGGCGGGAACGCTGTCGAAGCCAGGCGGATCCACCGCCTGCGAGCGCCGAGCCGGAACCGTCTCTGTGCCGCCGACGCGGCTCGAGCAGCAAGCTCGGCGGCGTAAAATTGCAAGAAATATCAATACACTAGAACATTTCTAAAGAGCGTTTTGTTTTGACTTAGCGCAATGAAGCCGGTAGCGAAATCGCTAGTTTAACCTTCAAGGCTGCGGCGAGGACTTGCGGATTTCATGATCGTCTGTTCCTGCAACGTGCTGAGCGACCACGAGGTGCGGCATGCCGTCCATACGGCTGCGCCGCGTTCGGCCAGGCACGTGCATCGCTGCCTCGGCTGCAGCGCGCAATGCGGCCGCTGCATCCGCACCATTTCGCGCATCATGGACGAAGCGCTGGCAAGCGCCGCCCAGGGCTGCCCGGCCGATTGCATCTGCTGCCAGCAGAAAAACATCTAGCACGACCGGCGGGCGGTCTGCCCGCCGGTCGTCACGGCGTCGCGCTTCCTGCTATAGTGCGCGCACAAGGCATGTGCGTTTTCAGGAGTGCGTCATGAAGGGCGAGCCGAAAGTCGTTGAATATCTCAACAAGGCGCTGCGCCACGAACTCACGGCGGTAAATCAGTATTGGCTGCATTACCGGCTGCTCGACAACTGGGGCTACAAGGATCTCGCCAAACAGTGGCGCAAGGAGTTGATCGAGGAAATGGAGCACGCCGATAAGCTCGTCGAGCGCATCATCTTCCTCGACGGCTTCCCCAACATGCAGGTGCTCGACCCCCTGCACATCGGCCAGAACGTGAAGGAGGTGCTCGATTGCGATCTCGCCGCCGAGATGTCGGCGCGCGCCCTCTATCAGGAGGCGGCGACGCACTGCCATTCGGCGAAGGATTACGTGACCCGCGACCTGTTCGAGAAGCTGATGGCCGACGAAGAGCACCATATCGACTTCCTCGAAACGCAGCTCGATCTTGTCGCCAAACTCGGCGTGGAGCTCTACGCCCAGCACCATATCGGCGAAATGGGCGAAGACGATAAAGACTGATCTCCCGGGGTCGCGACGTTTACGGGCCCAGCCGCGTCACGAACAGGGATCACTTCGGCCTGACATTTGTGGAGGTTGCTATGTCGTATGACCATGCCGCTGCGGATCCTTCTGCTTGGGATCCTGCGTTGGACGCCGTGACCGCCGCGCCCGCCAACCATAAAGTGGTGTTTGAAAACGACAAGTTGCGTGTCCTTGAGGTGACGCTGGAGCCCGGTCAGGAAGAACCTTTGCACCACCATCGCTGGCCATCCGTCTTCGTCTTCGATCAGGTGCAGGGTCCGATCCACGATATCGACCCCGACGGCAGTCAACTGCCGCCGAATCGCGATGTGATGAAAGCCCTCGCGAAATGGGACGGGCAGGGGTGCTTGATTGCGGAGATGGCGCCTCAGCCGCTTGGCCGTGTCCTGAATGCATCCAATAAAACCGTCCACGGCATCCGCGTCGAGATGAAGACATCGAAATAGGGCACGAGAGCGAAGCCCGATCTAATTGGTCCGTCATTGCGAGCGATGCGAAGCAGTCCAGAGAACTCATGGGTAACGATGCTGGATTGCTTCGTCGCCCTTTCAGGGCTCCTCGCAATGAAATGAACCCGCCTCCATCCCCGATGATGCCCTGGCTGCCGCAACGATTGGCTATCGAAGCCCGAATTAGGCCGGCGATCGGCTCGTCGTGCCGACAGCAAACCCGGCGCGTTGAATCGCGCGATGCGCACGCACCGAAAAGGAGCCGGTCGGCTTTATCCGCCATAGCCGTATCCGCAATGCCACGCGCCGCCCATCTTGCCCTTAAGTCGCAGAAATCCCTCAAATTTTACTAATCGTTTACCAATAGGCCCGAAGACTAGGCGCTACGCGGCGGTTCGCGCGGCTCGCCCCGCGCATGTCTGGTCGTGCGTGCGCGAAATCGCCGTTTACGACGCCTGAGGGGGACACGGTCCGCTTGAGGCAAAAACAAACCGGGCATGACCGAAAGCTCGTTCGTGCCGGCGCCCGCCAATGCCGCGTCGGGCGCTACTTTTAAAGAACCCTTGCGATGGACGGCCGCCAACGTCTCGCTCAAACGCCTGCAGCCAAATCCGCACGCTACGCGTCGCGCCGCCTGTTGCCCGCCTGGCAGGAGCAGCGTTCGTTGCGCACGCTCAAGCGCTGGCTCGACACGCTCATCGCGCTCGATCCGCCGCGCGGCTTGGGCGCCAGCGCCGCCGCGATTCTTTTGCTCGCTTCCACCTGCTATGGCGTGGTTAGGGGCGGTCATACCGACGCGATCGCCGCGCAGCTGCAAGACGCCTGCGACGGCGCCGCCAACGCGTTGGGCTTCCGCATTTCGCAAGTTCAACTCGCCGGCCAGCACGAAGTCAGCCGCGAGGATATTCTCACGCTCGCCGGCATCACCGGCCGCTCGTCGCTGTTGTTCCTTGACGCTGCCAATGCGCGCGCGCGCCTGTTGACCAATCCGTGGATCGCCGATGCCAGCGTGCTCAAGCTCTATCCCGGCCGTTTGCGCATCGGCATCAAAGAGCGCAAGCCCTTCGCGCTCTGGCAGAAAGACGGCGTGGTGTCGCTGATTGCGGCCGACGGCACCGTGCTCGAGCCTTTCGTGCCGGCGGCGTTCAGCACGCTGCCGTTGCTGGTCGGCAACGGCGCCGCGCAGGCCGGCTTTGACTTCATCAATCTGGTCAAACGCCATCCCGACATCGCGCGCCGCGTCGAGGCCTCGGTCCTGGTCGCCGCCCGGCGCTGGAACCTGCATCTGAAGAGCGGGGTCGAAGTGCTGCTGCCTGAGGCGGTGCCGGCGCAGGCGCTGCAAAGGCTGGACGAACTCGACCGCGACAAGAAGCTGCTCACGCGCGACATCATCACCGTCGATCTGAGGCTGCCCGATCGCGTCACGCTGCGCCTGTCGGACGCCGCGGCGGCGGCGCGCGAGGCGGCGATCAAGACGGCCGACAAGAACAAGAAGAAGAAAAAGGGGGGCGAGGCGTGAGCATCGCGCATCTGCTCCATTTTCTTCGTCATTCGCGCCGAAGGCGCGAACCCGGAATCCAGAAACAGATTCGGAGCATGCATCTGGATTTCGGGTCTGGCCCTTCGGGCCCTCCCGGAATGACGAGTCTTGCCACGCGCAGAGCGCGCTCCCTCGGCCGCCGTCCCTCTCACTCTCCTTCCCCCGTAAACGGGGAAGGGGACGCAAGGTCGCCGTTTATGTTTTACGCCGCGGCGGGAGCCACCGCATGACCGTGCTCCGCTTCGGCCTCACCCCCAAGATGAAGCCGGTTTCGCCGCGGCGCTCGGCACTTGTCGCCGCGCTCGATGTCGGCACCAGCAAGATCGTCTGCGTGATCGCGCGGCTTGCGCCGATCGCGCCACAGGACGTGCTGCGCCGGCGCAGCCACGGCGTGCAGATACTCGGCTTCGCCCATACCGCGGCGAGCGGCATGAAGGCCGGTTCGGTGGTCGATCTGGCCGAGGCCGAGGACATGGTCCGCCAGGCCATCGACAATGCGGAGCGCATGGCCGGCGTGCAGCTTGAATCCGTGGTGGTCTCGCTTTCCGGCGGCCGGCTCGGCAGCGAGCGCTTCATCGCCGACATCGATCTTTCCAATGGCGTGGTGACCGACGGCGAAATCGCCCGCGTGCTGGCGGCGGCCAGCCGCCATTCGGTGCGCGACGGCCGCGCCGTGCTGCATTCGCTGCCTATCGGTTTCGCCCTCGACGCCGCCGCCGGCATCCGCGAGCCGCGCGGCATGCTGGGCGCCCGCTTCGGGGTCGACATGCACATGGTCACCGCCGAGGTGGCGACCGTGCGCAATCTGATGCTGACGATCGAGCGCAGCCACCTCTCGGTCGAGGCCATGGCAGCCTCGCCCTACGTGGCGGCCCTCGCTTCGCTCGCGGACGATGAGGCCGATCTGGGCGCCGCGGCGATCGATTTGGGCGCCGGAACGACGACTCTGGCGGTGTTTTCCGGCGGCCGCTTCGTCCACGCCGACGGTTTCGGGCTCGGCGGCGCCCACGTGACCATGGATATCGCCCGCGGCCTCAACACCCGAATCGCCGATGCTGAGCGAATCAAAGCGATTTATGGCAGTGTTTTGAGCGGGGGATCGGACGAACGCGACATGATCACGGTGCCTCCGGTCAGCGAAGACGAGCGCGAGCCGCCGCAATTCGTCTCGCGTGCCGCGCTCGTGCGCATCATCAAGCCGCGTGTCGAGGAGATACTGGAAATGGTGCGCGACCGCCTGAAAGCATCGCCCTTCGCGGCCGAGCCGCGTGGGCGCGTGGTGCTGACCGGCGGCGCCAGCCAACTCGTCGGTTTGGCCGATCTCGCGTCGCGCCTGCTGGGGCGTCCGGTGCGCATCGGCCGCCCGCTCGGCATCGCCGGGCTGCCGGAAGCCGCCAAGGGGCCGGCTTTCGCGGTGGCGGCGGGCCTCTTGGTCTACCCGCAGGCGGCACATCTTGAACATTTCGAACCGCGGCGAACGCGGCAGTTGATGACAGGGACGGGCGGCTACATGGCACGGGTCGGACAATGGCTGCGCGAAAGCTTCTGACCCTCACCCCAGATCCACGCAACGGCCGGTGGCGGACCGGCTCGGCTCGGCGGCGCGCGAGCTGCCCGTGCAATAAAGAGGCAAACCCATGACAATCAACCTGAAGATCCCAGACATTCGCGAGATGAAGCCGCGCATCACCGTGTTCGGCGTCGGCGGCGCCGGCGGCAACGCCGTCAACAACATGATCACGGCGGGCCTCCAGGGCGTCGACTTTGTCGTCGCCAACACGGATGCCCAGGCCCTCACCATGTCGAAGGCGGAGCGCATCATCCAGATGGGCACGCAGGTGACCGAAGGCCTCGGCGCAGGCTCGCAGCCCGAGGTCGGCCGTGCCGCCGCCGAAGAGGTGATTGACGAGATCCGCGATCATCTGAGCGGCGCGCACATGATCTTCGTTACCGCCGGCATGGGCGGCGGCACCGGCACAGGAGCCGCACCGGTGATCGCCAAGGTCGCGCGCGAAATGGGCATCCTCACGGTCGGCGTGGTCACCAAGCCGTTCCAGTTCGAAGGCCAGCGCCGCATGCGCTTCGCCGAAGCCGGCATCGTCGAATTGCAGAAGGTCGTCGACACGCTTCTGATTATCCCGAACCAGAATCTGTTCCGGGTGGCCAACGAGAAGACGACGTTCGCCGACGCCTTCGCCATGGCCGACCAAGTGCTCTATTCCGGCGTCGCCTGCATCACCGACCTGATGGTGAAGGAAGGCCTGATCAATCTCGACTTCGCCGACGTCCGCGCGGTCATGCGCGAGATGGGCAAGGCCATGATGGGCACCGGCGAAGCCTCCGGCGAGAAGCGCGCGCTCACCGCCGCGGAAGCCGCGATCGCAAATCCGCTGATCGACGATGCGTCCATGAAGGGCGCCAAGGGCCTGCTCATATCGATCACCGGCGGCAAGGACCTGACGCTCTACGAGGTCGACGAAGCCGCGACGCGCATCCGCGAGGAGGTCGATGCAGACGCCAATATCATCGTCGGCGCCACTTTCGACGAGAGCTTGGACGGCATCATCCGCGTGTCGGTGGTGGCGACCGGTATCGACGCCGGCGCCGTACACCGCAGCCCGGCGCATGCCGAGACCGCACTCAAGGAGTTGGCGGGCCGCATTCGCAACGATAGCCGCCGCATCGCCGACCGTATCGAGCGCGCGTCGCCCGCGCCGCAACCGGCGACGATAGCGGCCGCGGCTGCGGTTGAATCGGCGGCGCAGGCCGCAGTCGCCGCCGCCATCTTGCCGGCACCGGCTGCTCCGCCGCCGCTGGCGACCGCCGGTCAAGTCGAGGATGTCTCCATCCGGCCGATGCCGCTGAAGCCGTCGCTGTTCGAGCCGCCGCCGGCGGAGATCGCGCAGCCGGAGCAGCCGACGCCGAAGACCTTCATTCCGCCGCCGCCCGAGCGGGCGGCGCCGCTGCGCACGCCGCGCATGCCGCGCATCGACGAACTGCCGCTGCCTGCCCAGAACGAGATCCGGGCCCAGCGCGGCGAAACGCTGGAAAATCAGCCGGAAAAACAGCGTATGTCGCTAATGCAGCGCCTCGCCTCGGTCGGCCTCGGACGACGTGAGGAAGGCGATGCGCCGCAGGCGCCGCGTACTGCCCAGGCCGCGCCGCCAGTGGAGCGGGCGCCGCAGCGTCCGACGGCGCGCCAGCCGGAAGGCAGGGCCACGCCCGTATCGGAATATGCGCGCCGCTCGGGGCCGCAGGGTCTCGACCCGCATGGGCGCCCGGCGCCTGTGCACAATTCGGCGGAGGACGATCAGCTTGAAATCCCGGCCTTCCTGCGCCGCCAGGCAAACTGAGGCGCCGGATGCAGGATCAGCGGCCCCGTTCCAGCGTCATGGAGCGGGGCCGTGCCGTTTTAAGGCATTGAATTTACTGGTATTTAGTTAGGCCTCCAGGCGTACAAGGTTGATTTGGCGTCGCGGGCCGGCAAAAACTTGGCGGATGGCCGCATTCGCACCCGCATAAATGCGGCAAAAAAGAGTAACAGTCGGTAAGAAATGGTGAGTTGGAAAAGGCCGGTCGTATGGCCTAAGTTTCAGCCGTCAAAGGGACTTTTCTGTCCGCGGGGGCTGCCTTCCAAGATTACGGGTAGCACTGAGTTGAAGGCCGGAATGTGGCCCCGCTTGGGCCTACGAGGGGACCGCGTGGCCTGCGTCGAGGCCGGCGGAAAAAGGGACAGATGAAGGGCGCTAAGCAGACAACGCTACGCGACCGTGTTGCCCTCTCCGGCATTGGTGTTCATTCCGGCCGCCCGGTTTCGCTCACCTTGCAGCCTGCCGATGACGACTCCGGTATCGTGTTCCAGCGCGTCGGCGCCGACGGTACGGTTGAACGCGAGATCCGCGCCGACGTGCGCGCCGTCACCGCCACCGAATTCGCCACCGTATTGGGCGACTCCTCCGGTCCCCTTTGCTCGACTGCCGAGCATTTGCTGGCGACGCTGCGCGGCCTCAATGTCGATAACGTCGCCATCGAAATCGATGGGCCGGAAGTGCCGATCATGGACGGCAGCGCCGCGCCCTTCGTCGATGCCATCGATCAGGCGGGCCTCACCGCGCGCGCGTTGCCGCGGCGCTATATCGAGGTCATCAAGCCGGTCCGCGTGAGCAAGAACGGCGCCTTGGGCGAGTTGCGGCCGTACGAACACGGCTTCCGCGTCGAGGCGGAAATCGAATTCGAACATCCGCTGATCGGCCGCCAGGAGCTTGCGCTCGACATCGGACCGGAGACATTCCGCCGCGAAGTCGCGCGCGCCCGCACATTCGGTTTCATGAAGGATGTCGCCAAGCTGTGGAGCGCGGGCTATGCGCTCGGCGCCTCGTTCGAGAACACGCTCGTCGTCACCGACGACCGTGTGCTCAACCCGGAAGGCCTGCGCTTCGCGGACGAATTCGTGCGGCATAAAGTACTTGACGCGATCGGAGACTTGGCGCTGGCAGGCCTGCCGCTGCTCGCGGCCTATCGCACGGTGCGTGGCGGCCACCGGCTCAATTACGCGGTACTCTCCGCGCTGATGGCCGACGCGAGCGCTTGGCGCGTGGTCGAGGCGGCCGTCGAGCCGGTCCGCCGCCTGCGCGGCCACGCCGCCATCCCCACCGGCTTGGTGGCTCCGGCTTACGGGCCGGAAATGTCCTGAAAAATCGCAAAATTCAGGCTCAACCTTCGCCTTAATCCCGGCCGATTGTCGGGGCCTAATCGTTTGGCGTGCGCGCTTTTTTTCGCTTACATCGGCGTGCGCATGGGGCCGCCAGGCGCTCCTGGCTGGGGAAAAAGGACACGAACGCATCAATGAGTTTGTGCCCTGAGCATCACGTGCGGAAGCATTCCGTTGCAATCGAAGCTGCGCGTTCGGCAAGCCACGCAGTGGCGCCGGCCAGAACGGCGTCGCGCGCGCCTGCCCGACGCCTTTTCGCACGCGGGCTGGCGGCGCTGTTCCTTGCGGTCAGCCTTGCCGGCTGCGGCGGCGACTTCGACATGTTCAAGAAAACCGTCGTGGCGCCGGATGAGCCGGCCGACCGGCTCTACAACGAAGGCCTTTTCCTTCTCAACGTGCGGAAGGATTCCATAAAAGCGGCAAAGAAATTCGAAGAAGTGGATCGTCAGCATCCCTATTCGGAATGGGCGCGCAAGTCGCTGATCATGACGGCCTACGCCTACTACACGGGTGGGGATTACGAAAACTGCATCGCCTCGGCGCAGCGCTACGTTACCTTGCATCCCGGCAGTGCGGATGCCGCCTACGCCCAGTACCTGATTGGCGCTTCCTACTTCGACGAGATACCCGACATCACGCGCGACCAGACTGGCACCGAAAAAGCGCTCGGCGCTCTGGGCGAGGTAATCCGCAAATACCCGACGAGCGAATACGCCGAAAGCGCCAGACACAAGATCGAAGTGGCGCGCGACCAGCTTGCCGGCAAGGAAATGCAGATCGGCCGCTATTACCTGAAGAAAAAAGAATATACCGGCGCCATCAACCGCTTCAAAGTCGTGGTCACCAAATATCAGACCACCCGCGAAGTCGAGGAGGCGCTGGAACGGCTGGCCGAAGCCTATATGGCGCTCGGCATCGTCGGCGAGGCGCAGACCGCGGCGGCCGTGCTCGGGCACAATTTCCCCGACAGCCAATGGTACCACCACGCCTATGCGCTGGTGAAATCCGGCGGCGTCGAGCCGTCGGAGAACAAGGGCTCCTGGATCAGCAAGGCCTTCGCCAACTTCAAGATCATGGGCTAGGGCCCTCTTGTCATGTCCCGCGAAAGCGGGGCATCCAATATACGAGGGCGATTCTTGTGAAAATCGCCGATTCCGGTGGTTACTGGAGCATCCGCTTTGGCGGATGATGACGGCCTTAGGATTGGCTGGCCATGCTTTCCCGACTTTCGATCCGCGACATCGTGCTGATCGATCGGCTCGATATCGATTTCGCGCAAGGCCTCGCCGTGCTCACCGGCGAGACCGGCGCCGGCAAGTCGATCCTGCTCGATGCCTTCGCGCTTGCCTTGGGCGCGCGCGGCGACCAGACGTTGGTGCGCGCCGGCGCGGAGCAGGGCCAAGTGACCGCGGCATTCGAAGCGGCGCGCGATCACCCCGCGCGCGCGCTGCTCAAGGCCAATGACATCGCCGCCGAGGACGAGCTGATCCTGCGCCGCGTGCAGTTAGCCGATGGGCGCACCCGCGCCTTCGTCAACGACCAGCCGGTGAGCGTGCAGGTGATGAAGCAGCTCGGCGAGGCGCTGGTCGAAATCCACGGTCAGCACGACGAGCGCGCGCTGGTGGACTCGGCCACCCATCGCCGGCTGCTCGATGCCTTCGGCGGCCTCGAAGCGCACGCCGCCCGTGTCGGCGCGCTATGGCAGGCGCGGCGCGCCGCCGAAGCCGCCGCGGAAGCGCACCGCGCGGAAGTCGCACGCGCGCAGCGCGAGAGCGACTGGCTGCGCCACGCCGTCGACGAGCTCGGCAAGCTCGGCCCGCAGCCCGGCGAGGAGACGAAGCTTGCCGAGCGCCGCGCCCTCATGATGCAGGCCGAGAAAGTGGCGCAAGACTTGCGCGACGCGAACGAGGTGATCGCCGGCGCCAATTCCTCGGTGCCGGCGCTTGCCGGCGTCATCCGGCGGCTGGAACGGCGCAGCCCGCAAGCCCCCGCGCTGATCGAGCCGGCGGTGAAGGCGCTCGACGCCGCGCTCACCGCGCTCGAGGAGACGCGCGGCCATATCGAGGCGGCTTTGCGCGCCGCCGATTACGACCCCGACGAGCTGGAGCGGATCGAGGAACGGCTGTTCGCGCTGCGCGCGGCGGCGCGCAAATACAGCGTGCCGGTCGACGAGCTGGCGGCGCTCGCGCGGCGCTACGACTCCGACCTCGCGCTGATCGACGCCGGCGAGGAAAGGCTTAAAGGGCTGGAAGCCGCCGCGCGGGCCGCCGAAGCCGACTACCGCGCCGCCGCCGACGGCCTCTCGAAAGCGCGCGGCAAGGCGGCCGCCGCCCTCGACAAGGCGGTCAACGGCGAGCTCAAGCCGCTCAAGCTCGAGCGCGCGAAATTTTCCACGCAGATCGAGAGCGATCCTGCGGCCGCCGGACCGGACGGTTTCGATCGGGTCGAGTTCTGGGTGCAGACCAATCCCGGCACCCGGCCCGGCCCGCTGATGAAGGTTGCTTCCGGCGGCGAATTGGCGCGCTTCCTCCTGGCGCTCAAGGTGGTGCTGGCCGACCGCGGTTCGGCGCCGACGCTGGTGTTCGACGAGATCGATACCGGCGTGGGCGGCGCGGTCGCCGACGCCATCGGCGTGCGCCTCGCCAAGCTCGCGCGCGGCGTGCAGGTGCTGGCGGTGACGCACGCCCCGCAGGTGGCGGCGCGCGCCGACCGGCACTATCTCATCAGCAAGGACGCGCTGGAGAAGGGCAAGCGGGTCGCCACGCGCGTGGCCGTGCTGGCGGCGTCCAGCCGGCGCGAGGAGATCGCGCGCATGCTGGCCGGCGCCGAGATCACCAGCGAGGCCCGCGCCGCCGCCGAACGGCTGATCAAGCAGGCGAGTTAGCGAACCGAAACATTGTACGCATTGTCCCGCAGCCGTTATTCCGGGGGCAGCGTTCACGTTCTCCGTCATTCCGGGGCCGGCCGAAGGCCGGAACCCGAAATCCAGAGGCACACTCTGAGCCTGCATCTGTAATCCGGGTTCGCGGGCTGCGCCCGCGCCCCGGAATGACGAGGGAAAATGCTGTTGCGCGGCGTCAGGATTGCCTTGCGGCCATTTGGTGCCACGCCATCAGCCTACTATATCGGGATATAAGTCTCGCCAATCCGGGTTAGCCTTTTCGATCAGGTCAACTTTCCATTTGCGCCGCCATTTCTTGATTTCTTTTTCGCGTTCGATCGCGTTTGTCGGGTCATCGTAGACCTCGAACCAGACGAGGCGGCGAACGTCGTATCGCGCCGTAAAGCCATGCAGCAGCTTCTCCTTATGCTCATACACCCTGCGCACGAGATCCCTGGTGACGCCCAAATAGAGCGTTCCTTGTTTTTGACTTGCGAGTAGGTAAACGTAGAACAAGTGAAGCGCTCGGAACTCGTTTCTGGATTCCGGGTTCGCGGCCTTCGGCCGCGCCCCGGAATGACCGTGAATATTATGGCGAAGAAGCAACCAGCTGACATCCCCGCCGCCGACCTGACCGCGGCGCAGGCGAAAGCCGAGCTGAAGCGGCTCGCCTATGAGATCGGGCTCAACGACAAGCGCTACTACCAGGAAGACAAGCCCGCCATCACCGACGCCGCCTACGACGCCTTGCGCGAGCGCAACAAGGCGATCGAGGCGCGCTTTCCCCACCTGGTCCGCGCCAACTCGCCGTCGAAGCGCGTCGGCGCAGCGCCCACCGGACGCTTCCGCAAGGTCCGCCACGCGCTGCCGATGCTCTCGCTCGACAATGCCATGAGCGAGGAGGACGTCACCGATTTCGTCGCCCGCATCCGCCGCTTCCTCAAGCTCGGCGAGGACGACAAGATCACGTTCAGCGCCGAGCCGAAGATCGACGGGTTGTCGATGTCGCTGCGCTACGAGCACGGCGAGCTGACGGTCGCCGCCACCCGCGGCGACGGCACCGAAGGCGAGGACGTCACCGCCAATATCAGGACGCTCGGCGACGTGCCGAAGAAGCTGCACGGCCGCCGCATTCCCGCCGTCGCCGAGGTGCGCGGCGAGGTCTACATGACCAAGGACGCCTTTCTCGAGCTCAACGAGCGGCAGAAGAAGGAGGATGGGCAGATCTTCGCCAACCCGCGCAACTCCGCCGCCGGCTCGCTGCGGCAGAAGGACCCGGCGATCACCGCCTCGCGGCCGCTCGGCTTCTTCGCCTATGCCTGGGGCGAGATGAGCGAGATGCCGGCCGACACGCAGTCCGGCATGATCAAGTGGTTCGAAGCGTGCGGCTTCAAGACCAATCCGCTCACCAAGGTCTGTCATTCGCTCGAGCAGTTGCTCGCCTTTCACCGCGACATCGAGGAGCGGCGCGCCAAGCTCGCCTATGACATCGACGGCGTCGTCTACAAGGTCGACCGCATCGACTGGCAGGAGCGGCTCGGTTTCGTCTCGCGCTCGCCGCGCTGGGCGATCGCGCACAAATTCCCCGCCGAGCGCGCGACGACTGTCGTGAAGGATGTGCTGATCACGGTCGGGCGCACCGGCGTGCTCACGCCCACCGCGCAGCTTGAGCCGGTCGGCGTCGGCGGCGTGGTGGTGTCGATGGCCACGCTGCACAACGAGGACTACATCAAGGGCATCGGCTCCGGCGGCGAACAGTTGCGCGAGGGGCGCGACATCCGCATCGGCGACACTGTGATCATCCAGCGCGCCGGCGACGTCATCCCGCAGGTGGTCGACGTGGTGATCGACAAGCGCCCAAAGAGCGCCAGGCCCTATCCTTTCCCGGTCAAATGCCCCTGCCACCTGCACACGCCGGTGGTGCGCGAGACCACGGCGACCGGCGAGGAGGGCGCGCGCGCCCGCTGCACCGGCGAGTTCGCCTGCCCGTTCCAGAAGATCGAGCATTTGAAGCTGTTCAGCGCGCGCGGCGCCTTCGACATCGAGGGCTTGGGCGAAAAGCAGATCGAATTGTTCTTCGAGAAAGGCTGGGTCAGGGAGCCGGCCGACATTTTCACGCTCGAAAGGAAGCACCGAAGCGATTTGCTGGCGGAGGAGGGCTACGGCGAGACCTCGGTGCGCAATCTATTCAGCGCCATAGAACGCCGCCGCGAGATCGCGCTCGACCGCTTCATCTACGCGCTCGGCATGCGCCACGTGGGCGAGACCACGGCGCGGGCGCTGGCACGGGGCTATGGCTCGTGGACGGCGTTTCACGACGCCTGCCAGAAGATCGTCAAGGGCGACGAAGAAGCGATCGCGGAGATGGATGCGCTCGATCAGATCGGCGACACCGTCATCGAGAGCATTAAGGACTATTTCGGCGAAAAACATAACAAGGACATTGTCGAGCGGCTGACCAAACAAGTGGACATCCTCGACGTCGAGCGGCCGAAGACCGATTCCAAGATCGCCGGCAAGACCGTGGTGTTCACCGGCAGCCTGGAGAAGATGACGCGCGAGGAGGCGAAAGCGCAGGCCGAACGTCTCGGCGCCCACGCTTCCGGCTCGGTGTCGAAGAAGACCGATTTCGTGGTGGCCGGCCCTGGCGCCGGCTCCAAGTTCGCCGAGGCCAAGAAGCTCGGCATCAAGGTGCTGAGCGAGGACGAGTGGCTGCGGCTTGTCCGGTAGCGCAAGATCGTTTTGGCCCGAAGTGATGTTACCCGGCACAGCGCGCTCCCTCTCCCCGTTGGGGAGAGGGTTGGGGCGAGGGGGAAACTGACTCTCATAGGCTGTAACCCCTCACCCGCCCGCCTTCGCTAAGGCTTCGGCGGGCGACCTCTCCCCATGGGAGAGGTCAAGCGAGTTCGCGGCGCGATTCTTAATCAAACAGCGACGATCAGGCGCTAAGCCCGGCCGCCGCCGCGGTCCATTGCAAGCTCCGCCACGAGATGCCGGGTGCAATTGACCAGGCTCACGCCGTGCGGCGCGTCTTCGTGCAGCACCGTGACGCTGGTGTTGTCGAAACGCGCCGGACAGACGGCGCCTTGAGGCAGCAGCGCATGCCGCTCGACAAGCGCGCGGCAGACCAAGCCATGCGTGACCACCACCAGCGTGCCTTTGACGCCGCGGCGCCGGCTCACGATGAAGGCGAAGGCATCGGCGACGCGGGCGTGAAAACTCGGCCAGTCCTCGCCGTTGGGCGGCGCGAACTCCGGTCCGAACGGATCTTCGGTCAACTCGGCATAGGGCACGCCGCGCAGATCGCCGAAGTTGCGCTCCTGCAATAGCGGGTTCTCTTCGATGGCAATCCCGGAGCGCGAGGCAAGCGGCGCCGCCGTCATGCGCGCGCGAATCAAGTCGCTGCACAGGATGTGAACGAAACCGCCGTCGGACAAACGATGCGCCAGCCGTTCGGCCTGGCGCATGCCGCGATCGTTGAGCGGAACGTCGGGGCGCTGCAGAATGCGCGCCGCGTTGCCGTCGGTCTCGCCATGGCGCACGAGCAAGATCGTCATGCCGCGTCATTAGCAGCATCCGCCGGCGCGGGCGAGTTGCAAATGCGCGCGGGTGCGGCTTGTTACCGGTTTCCCGTGTTCCGGGGAGGCGCGAGATGCGCTTTCTCCAGCATCACGTGGATACCTTTGGCGCCGTTGACGACCTGGGTTACGCGCAGGTCGGCCGCCAGGCTGCACAGCGTGTAGGCGTCCTCGCGGGACAATCCGGTGCGGGCGCAGATGAGCTTGATCATGTCGCGCAACGCGATCACCGCGGCGTCGTCGAGATCGGGATCGAACGCCATCGTCATCACATGCGTCGGCGTCTCCGCCATCGGCCATTCGAGCGTCATGTCGTCGCGCACATGCAATTCGAAAGTGCCGATGAGGCCCGTTTCGATCGCGGTAACGCAGACCTCGCCGTCACCCTGGGCGCCGTGACCGTCGCCAACCGAGAACAGCGCCCCGTCGACGTGGATCGGCAAATAGAGGGTCGTGCCGGCGACCAGCTCCTTATTGTCCATATTGCCGCCATTGCGGCGCGGCGGCGGCGAGGCCACCGGGCCCCAGGCGGGCGGCGGCGCCACGGCCATCACGCCGAAGAAAGGCTTGAGCGGCAGGTCGAGACCCCATGGCAACCGTCCGACCATGCGGGCGCGATCGAGCGGAATATGGATGAGACGCGCATTGGCGAAATCGTCCGGCAGCGCGCCGGCGAGGGGCCGGATCAGATTGTAGCCCCAGTCGTAGTTCAATTCGATCGCCTTGATGCGAACTTCGAGCACCTGGCCGGCTTTGGCGCCGCGCACCGCGACGGGCCCGGTCATGATGTGCGGCCCGTTGAGTTTGCGCGGCACGCTCGCGTGAATCGCCGCGAGCGCCGTCGGCACGGTCAAGCCCGAGCCTGACTGCGGCATCGTGTCAGGCGAGCCCGATACCGTCGACAGTGTGACCGCGTCACCGGGCTCGACGGTGATAAGGGGCTCGAGCGACGCATCGAAAAATCCCCAGTGCACCGTTTCCGGCGCCGCGTCCAGGCGATGTGTTGGCATTCGAGCGTCTTTCAGATGTCAATGAAAACGGAAATCTTCCGAGCGCGTGAATCAAACACCGCAGCGGCCCTGTTGAGCAAGATTGTTTTGCGCCCAAACGATACGGGCTGGCACGGCGGGCTCCCTCTCCCCCATAGCCCGTCGAAGACGGGCGTGAACGCCCTGGTGGGGGAGAGGCTTGGGGTGAGGGGGGCGTGACTCTCGATGGGCTGTAACCCCTCACCCGGATCGCGGAGTTTACCATCGGGCCGCTTCGCGCGGACCCGTTGGCGATCCGACCTCTCCCACCCGAACTCGGGTTTACCCGAGTTCGGGCACTATCAGATGGTCGAAGTCGGATATATCCGACTTCGACTAGGAGAGGTGAAGCGAGCGCGCGGCGCGACGCGCGCGCGCTATTCCGCCTGCCGATAGCGCGGCGCCAGCACGACATCCTGCATAGCGCCCGCCCGCAGCACGGTGCGCTGCGCCTCGCCAAGCATGTCCAGCAGCGCCGGATCGGCAAGCGCCGGAATGCAGGCGACCTCGCCCTGCGCCAGACCGGCGAGCGAGGCGGTGACGATGTCGTCAGCCGTCATTTTTGCGGCGATCTTGCTGGCGTCGATTCCCTGGATGGTGTGAAATTCCGTGGCGACAATGCCCGGCAAGCAGACCAGCACGCGCACGCCGGTGCCCCTGAGCTCGCCCGCAAGTGCCTGCGTGAAAGTCAGCAGATAGGCTTTCGCGCCGGCGTAGACGGCCCGGTGCGGCAGCGGATTGGGCGGCAGCGTGCCGCTGAAGGCGAGCATCGAGGCGATGTTGATCACGGCGCCGGCGCCGCGGCCGACCATTCCAGGCAGCGCCGCGCGCGTCAGCCGCGTCACCGCGCGGATGTGCACGTCGATGAGATCGTCGATGACGTCGGGCTCAAGCGAGACGAAGGGATTGTAGCCGCCGAAACCGGCATTGACGAGCAGGCTGAGCGCTTCGTCGGCCACGCGCGCTTCCAGCGCGTCGAGATCGCTCGGGTCGGTAAGGTCGGCGGCGATCGCCTCAACGTTGACGCCGAACTTGTCGCTCAGCCTTTCGGCCATGTCTTGCAGCCGCTGCCGCCGGCGCGCCACCAGAACGAGGTCGTGCCCGTCGTTTGCGAGCCGCTCGGCATAGGCCGCGCCGATACCTGAGGAGGCGCCGGTCACCAGCGCCCGCGGGCGCACAGGGGAGGCGGGCGTCATGGGGCTCACTCCCTACTGAAATGTTGGATTTTTGATCGTCGAGACGGCGCACAGCCTATCGGCGCAGGAAAAATGTCGCAAGGCGCGCGCCAAGGCGCTCGGCATCAAGGAGCGAGGACGAGTGACTGAAGTTGCTATCCTCGTCATTCCGGGACACGAGCGAAGCGGGCGGGCCCGGAATCAATACGCCGCAGCGCCAGGCCATGGATTCCGGGCTCGCGGTCGGAGCCTGCGCCCAGACGGCGCGAAGCGCCGATCCTAGTGGCCGCGCCCCAGAAGGACCTTCACAGCGGCCGCGTCGCCTGCTCGAGCCAGCCGCGCGTCGCGGCATCGATCAGCGGCGCGATCACTTCGTTGACGCGCGCGTGATAGCTGTCGAGCCAGTGCCGCTCCTTGGCGGTCAGCATGCGCGTGTCGATCAGGCGGCGGTCGATCGGCGCCAGCGTCAGCGTCTCGAAGGCGTTGAGCGGCTTCTCGGCGCCTTGCGGCTCGGGCGCCGCGATCACCAGCACCAGGTTTTCGGTGCGAATGCCGTAAGCCGCGGTCTTGTAGTAGCCCGGCTCGTTCGACAGGATCATGCCTCGCCGCAGCGCCGCGGTGCCGAGCTTGGAAATGCGCGCCGGACCCTCGTGCACCGACAGATAGCTGCCGACGCCGTGGCCGGTGCCGTGGTCGAAATCGACGCCCGCCTGCCACAGCGCGACGCGCGCCAGCGTGTCGAGCTGGGCGCCCGACGTGTTCTCCGGATACACCGCGGTGGCGATGGCGATATGGCCCTTGAGCACGCGGGTGAAGCGGTCGCGCATCTCCTCGCTCGGCGCGCCGATGACGACGGTGCGGGTGACGTCGGTGGTGCCGTCCTCGTATTGCGCGCCGGAATCGACGAGGAACAGTTCGTTCATGCCGAGCCGCCGGTTCGACGCTTCCGTGACCCGGTAGTGCACGATCGCGCCGTTCGGCCCCGCGCCGGCGATGGTCGGGAACGAAATGTCCTTGAGCAGGCCGCTGTCGCGGCGGAAGCTTTCCAGCGCCTTGACCGCGTCAATTTCGCTCACCATGCCCGTTGGCGCTTCGCGCTCGAGCCAGGCGAGGAAACGCGCGAGCGCGGCGCCGTCGCGCTTATGCGCCGCGCGCGCACCGGCGATCTCGGCGTGATTCTTCACCGCCTTCATCAGCGTGATCGGATCGGCGCCGCGGGTCGGCTTGCCGCCATTGTCGGCGATCAGACGGCTCAGCCTGTCGGCCGCGCTTACCTGATCGAGCAGGACGCTTTTGCCGGCGAGCTTGGCGAGATCGCCTTCCAGCGCCGCGGGCGCGCGCACGTCGGCCACCTGCTCCAGCGTGGCGCGCACGTCGTTGCTGAGCTTGGCCGGCGTCAGGTAAAGCGCGGGCCTGCCGTCGCGCGGCACTTGCGCGAAGCCGAGCACCAGCGGCGTATGCGGCACGTCGGCGCCGCGGATGTTGAAGGTCCAGGCGACGTTCTGCGGGTCCGACACCAGCAATACGTCGGCGCGCAGCTGAGCGAGCTCGGCCTGCACGCGCTTGAGCTTGTCGGCGGCGCTTTCGCCGGCGAATTTGCTGTCGTGCAGGCTGACCGGCGCGGCGGGTGCGGCTGGCCGCTCGCGCCATAGCGCGTCGATCGGATTGTCGCGCACCGCCACCAGCTCGGCACCGACCTTGGCGCACGCCGCCTTGAACTTGTCGGCGCTTTCGGCGGTGTGCAGCCAGGGATCGTAGCCGATCTTGGCGCCGCTTCTGACGTTCTGCTCGAGCCAGCGCGGCGGCGGGTTGTCCATCAGGTGCTCGATGGCGAACACCTTGCTGTCGACCTGCGCCTCGGCTTGCACGGTGTAGCGTCCGTCGACGAACAGCACCGCCTGCTCGGGGAGCACGATGGCGAATCCGGCCGAGCCGGTGAAGCCGCTGAGCCAGGCCAGCCGTTCATGACCGGGGGGCAGGTATTCGTTCTGTTGGCAATCGGCGCGCGGCACCAGGAAACCGTCGAGGCCGCGGCGCTTGATCTCCGCGCGCAAGCCTGCGACGCGCGGCGCGCTCTGCGCGCGTTCGCTTTTTTCGTCGAAAGTCTGGAAGCGGGCTTCGAACATGGACCGGCACTCTAGCGCGCTTGGCTCGTGTCGCAATGCAGGCATGCGCAGCGCGGCGGTGTGCCGCCCGGCGCGGGGATCGCCGCAAAAATCGACGCGTCATGGCGCGCGAAGCGGCACTCGGGGCGCTTCGTGACTCGCAATTGTGCATTGCAATAAATTTGCCGCATTACTGCCACGGAGCTTGCCCGGCGGTTAAATATCTTCATGCATAAATAGCGGCGTTCCATGCAGTGTCGCCTCTCCTTCGCAAATGCGAGATAAGTTATTGTGCATGCAAGAATCAGGGATGAAACCAGGGCGTCTTTGAAAACTCGGTCACGAGAAGGAAACCCACGATGGTTGCCGTCACTTATGGTACCGCCCGCGTTGCCGCTGCAAACACCGCGGCGGCGCCGCGCAAGCCTTTGCTCACACGCGTCATGGATGCGCTGATCGAATCGCGCATGCAACAGGCCCGTCGCGAGATCGCGCGCCATGCTCACCTCTTGTCGTCGCACGGGGACAAGGCGGCAGGCCGCTCGCGAGGATCGTAAGACGCGAAATCGCCCCACGACCAGTCGCGCGAGGCCGCTCCGGGGTTTCCCCGGGGCGGTCTTAGTTTTGCGCGATGGACTCGACGCAGCCACGTTGGGCGGAGCGGTAGACCGCCTCCTCGACCACGAGGTTGGCGAGGTAGTGCTTGGCGGTGTTCATGATGGGCCCGCGGCCTTTCAGGTGGTCGATCACGTGCCGCTGCAGGCGATAGACGCTGTCGCCGCCGAAGCCCGCATCGCTTTTTTCGCACGCGAGCGGTTGCCAGTCGTTGGAATGCAAGGGGCGTACGAACAGATTGCCGTCGCCGTCGAGGCGCAATACGCCGCGTTCGCCCTCGATCATCATTTCGCCCATGGTAAGGCGATGGTTGCGCGACGGGTGGTCGACCAGGCGATTGCCGTCGAACACGGCGCGAACGCCGTTGCGGTGGCGGAAGATGACGATGCCGGCGTCCTCGCCGGCGATCGCCGGGTTGAGTCGCGTCAGCTGGGCGAACACGTCGTCGATGTCGCCGAACAGGAAACGAAACGTGTCGATGAAATGGACGCCGGTTTCGTGCACAAGGAACCGCTGCATCTTCTGGAAATAAGGCTGGCGGCCGAGATAAGCGTCGGCGCCCTGGCCGTCACCCGGCCGCAGGCGGAAGGTCGCCTGATAGATTTGGCCGATCTCGCCTGACTGCAGCAGCCGCTTGATCTCCCCGTACCAGGGCTGGAAGCGAAAGTTTTCATGCACGACCAGCAGGATGGCGGCCGCCTCGGCGGCCTGCACGGCTTGTTCGGCCTCCGCGAGCGACCGACAAAAGGTCTTCTGGCAGATGGCGTTGATGCGCCGGGCGGCTGCCAGCTCGATCAGAGCGAGATGCGCGGCCGGCGGCGTGATGATGTCGACCAGATCGGGCTTGAGCCGATCGAGCATGGCGCCCGCATCGGCGAAAGTCTGCGCAACGGACCAACGCGCCGCCGTCGCGGCGGCGCGCGCCGGATCGAGGTCGCACAGGCCGACTAGTTCGACGTCGTCCATGCGCGCCCAGGCGTCATAGTGGAACTGGCTGAAATAGCCGGCGCCGATTGCGGCGATACGAAGCCTGCTCATCTTTTCTGACCTCCGGGACGCGCGCGCAGTCGGCGCGGCGGCGCCTGCATGACCAGCGTGACCCAACCCTGCAACACGATGCGGCGCATCAGCGCCAAGCCTTGCGCGCGGTAGATCGCGATCACGGCATTGGCTTGCGTCGGCAGCAGGCCGGACAAGACGACGCGCGCGCCGGGCGCGCTCAGCCGCGCGAACGGCACCGCCAGCCGGATCAGCGGATTGAGCAGGATATTGGCGAAGATCAGGTCGTAAGGCCGGCGGTGCCAGATCGTCGGCGCCGTGACGCCCGCTGCGCGCGCCAGCGTGATGAAGGAGGCGACGCGGTTGAGCCGGGCGTTGCCGCGCGCGGTCGTAACCGCGCTTGGGTCGATGTCGGAGGCGACGACGGGCGCGCGAAACGTCTTCGACGCCGCGATCGCCAGCACGCCCGAGCCGGTGCCGATATCGAGCGTGTTCCGCATCCGCCGCCGCCTCGCCAGGGCGTCGAGCGCTTGCAGGCAGCCGCGCGTGGTGGCGTGGTGGCCGGTGCCGAAGGCGAGCCCGGCCTCGATCTCGACGGCGATCGCGTTGATGGGCACCTTGGCCCGGTCGTGTGCGCCATGCACCACGAAGCGGCCAACGCGCACCGGCACGAGCCCCGCGAGGCTCTGCTGCACCCAATCGGCCGCCGCCACCTGTTTGAAGCGAAGCGCAGCGGCCGCCTCCTCGTCCGCTGCCAGCTTAACCAGCGCGCGTACGGCGGCCTGATCGGGCGGCGCCCGGAAATGGATGGCGATCTGCCATTCGCCGCCCGCGCCTTCGAAAGCCGCGCAGACCGCTTTTTCCGTGTCCAGGCTTTCGCCCAGCACGGCGGCGAGGCGGCGCGCGGTCGGCTCGTCGCAGGTCAGGCGCGCAACAGTGGTGGAATCGTTCATGCGCTCATGACAGCGCTTGGCGGCACTGAGCGCAATCTGGTGCGCGTGCGCGGGGCCCCGATTTTGCGGGGGCGAACGGCCAATGGGATGACAGCCGTTTCGCCGCACTGCGGCCGCGATGGGTCTCAGTGCCGCTTGAAATACTGGATCTCGCGCTCGTGCTGTACGGCGGCCTTCTTGCTGTCGAAGGTGCCGAGATTGCGCCGCTTGCCGGTCTTAGGATTGACCTTGCGCGAATAGAGCCGCCATTTCCCATCTTTCAATTTGCGGATCATCTGAAAACCTCCGCTGCCGTTATTCAAAAAATCAAGCGTTGCCGCGCGCTTTGGTTCCGCGCCGCGCGCGCAACGCGGCCTGCGCCTTCTTGATGTTGGCGCGCTGCGCCCGCCGCATGGCCGGCGTCGGCTTCTCGCTTTCCGGGACGTTGCGCCGCGGCTTGGCGCGGAAGCGGTCGCCGCCGAGATGCACCGGCGCCGAGCCGAGCGAGCGCAACAGCTTCTCCGCCGCGAGGCTGTCCGGCACCAGCGTGCCGTTAGCGAGATGCGCGTGCGCCTTCTCGATCAGCCATTTGGCCGTATCCCAGGAGCCGTCGGCGCGGCGTCCGGCGACACGCTCGACCCCGCCCGGGCGGCCGACGTCCTGCACGCGGAAGGCGACGAAGCGGGCGCTCGGCCTGAGCTCGATGTGGAAGAAGCGGCCGCCTCCCTTGGTCCCCGGCTTGGCGCGCGATTTGGCACCCGATTTGGCACCCGGCTTGGCACTTGACTTGGCACCCGGCTTGGCACCCGACTTGGCGCGGCCCGGCTTAGGCTTCGAGCCGCGCTGCGATTTCGGCATGGCTTTGCGCATGGCTGACAAGCTCCCTGATTGCCAGCCTGCGGCAGCCTAAGGCCACGCGCGTTGATCCAGCGCAAGCGCGGCTCAGAACGGGAAGGGCAGCGGGAAATAATAGCGGTGGTGATGGCGGTAGCGCCGGTGATGGCGCGGCGGCGGCGGCGGCTCCTCGTAATAGGGCTCGGCATAGATCGGGTCGTCGGCGTAGTTGCGCGCGCGCGCCGAGATGTCGCCGGTGACGGCGTCCTCGTTGCGGGCGATGAGCTGGCTGCCGTCGGTGGGGATGTGGCCGGTGAGCACCACGCGCGTATGCTTCATGCCCTCCGTCCGCACCAGCCGGTAGAGCATGGCGGCGTGCTCGCGCGAGATGCGCACGCAGCCGTGCGACTTCGCCCGCCCCAGCCCGCTTTCCTCGTAGGTGCCGTGGATGGCGTGGCCTTCGTTGGTGAAGAAGATCGAATGCGGCATGGGCGCGTAGTCGAACTGGCGCGAATAGTGCTCGCGCTCCATGCTGGTCGGGTGGAAGGCGCCGCTCGGCGTGTTGTAGCCGTCGCGTCCGGTCGATACCGGCCAGATATAGCGCGGGTCGCCGTCCACCGTGACGGTCATCTGCTGCGCCGATTTGTCGACGGTGATCAGGATATTGGCGCGCGCGGGCGCGCATAAGGCAAGCGCCGCGGCGCTGAGCGCGGCGCAGAAGCCGGGGAGACGGTTCATTCGCGATTCCTCCAACCCGAGCCGCTTCACCATAGCAGTTCCCCGCTGCCGATGAAGGGGCCGCCTCGACGAACCGGTCTGCCGTCCCCCGCTGGCCGCAGGAAGCGCAACGCCAGGGCGGGTGGCCGGTTCCGCGGGCGGTGACGGGGCGGGTGGGGGCGCCTCGCGTGTCCCGGATGCGGTGCAGCGCGAAGCGTAGCGCAGCCGTGCACCGCTGGAGAACCGGGGCTCCCGGGTCTGCAGCGCGGTACTGCGCACCGCGCTGCGCCCGGGACACGGGTGCCGCCCTTCCTTGGCCGCCCCGGCATCGCCATATCCCTGTGAGCAGGGAGGCCAGCATGACCGAGCCGCTCGTCGTTTCCATTCCGCACCGCCTCGGCAAGGACGAGGCCAAGGCGCGCATCGCCGGCGGCTTTTCGCGCGCCAAGGGCGAGTTCGCGCATCTCATCTCGATCGAGAACGATACCTGGGAGGGCGACCGGCTGAGCTTCGCGGCCTCCGCGCTCGGCCAGCACGCCCGCGGCACGATCGACGTCTACGACGGCGCGGTGCGGCTCGAAGTGACGCTGCCCTGGCTGCTCGCGCGCTTCGCCCATGCGGTGCAGCGGGTGGTGGGCAAGCGCGGGCAGTTGCTGCTGGAGAAGAAGTAGACCGGAAACGCGCGCGGCCGATCAGTGCTTGCGCGCGGCGACGCGGAAGCCGACGATGGATTGCTCGCCCAGCGCCTTGGCGGCCTCCAGCCGGTGCAGGCCTTCGATCAGCACGAAGCGCGCGCCGTCCGCGCGCACCAGGATCGGCGTCTGCTGGCCGTTCTCGAGCATGCTGTTGGCGATGTCGTCGACGCGCCGGCGGTCGAGCGTCTTGCGCCGCGCGGCCGGCACGTAGATCTTGGCGACCGGGAAGCTCTCGCGTTTCATCATGATGCAACAAGCCTAGCACGGATCGGGCGAAAGCGCCGCGCCCGCGATGCGCGCGCCGCCATGCCGCCGCCGGCGTATCGACTTTGCCGCGAAAAGGGCGCACGGTGCGGGCGACCGAAACGCCAGCGCAAAGCGGCCGGGCCTTCACACCGACTTTCGACCGGAACCCGCCCGGGTTTCCGTTGTCCTCGTACCGAGCCTCGTCTCGGGCGAAAGGAAAACCCATGAAATTGCCTCCTATTCTGCAAGGCGAGTCGCTGACGCGTCTGCTGCAAGGCGCCGTCGGCGGCGCCGTGATCACGATGATCGCCGGTTTCAGCTGGGGCGGCTGGCAGCTCGGCAGCACGGCCGAGAAGACGGCCGACCAGCGCGCCAGCAACGCGGTGGTGGCGGCGCTGGCGCCGATCTGCGTCGACAATTTCCGGCACGGGGCGGACGCCACGGCCAAGCTGGTGGCGATGAAGAAGATCGAACTCTTGGGATCGCGACAGCTTCGTGACCAAGGGCGGCTGGGCGACGTTCCCCGGCAGCGAGCCCAATCGCGAGGTCGCGGAGGCCTGCGCCAAGATTCTCAGCGCCGAAAAGGGCAAGTAAGCCGCCGCAAGCGGCGCGCGGCCGCCAATTCGCTTGCCCTCTCTTCACCGTTCCCCGTGTGCGGGGAGAGGGAAGGCCGGCGCTCAGCCTCTCGCGGCCTCATGGTGAGGAGCCTGCCGAAGCGCTAGCGAAGGCGGGCGTCTCAAATCATGTGACCGCCCCCATCCTTCGAGACGCGGCCTTCGGCCGCTCCTCAGGATGAGGTCGGAAACTCACTGCACGCACACATATTGCGTGCCGCGCATGCCGAGGCGGCGGGCGGCGCCGCGTGCGAGATCGAGCCGCGCGCCTTTGGCGTAGGCGATGCCCCACGGCCCGCGATCGTTGACGCGCACGCTGACCGAGCGGCCGTTGTGCGGGTTGGTGACGGTGAGCCTGGTGCCGAGCGCCCAGGTGCGCGCGGCCGCGGTGTTGCCGTTGGCATCGAAGGCCTCGCCTGAGGCGGTGCGCCGTCCCGACGAATAATAGCTTGCCAGCACTTCGCGACCGGCGCAGCGGCCGGTCGGGTGCACGTATTTGTGCACGGAGCCCCAGCCGCGCGCATGCGCGGCGGTGAGCGTCAAAAGAGCGGCGAGCGCGAGCAGGCCGGCAAGCAGCGTCATTGCGAATAACCTCACTGATTCAATCCCTTGTGTTGTTATGGATTGGAACCCGAGAGGCCGGCGCAATGCGGCGAGAAGGTGGCGAAAGGAACCCGCGAATGGCTGCTATGCGGGGCGAATCGACGAAAGTGCGGGGAAATGGGCGCGGGTGTGGTTAGGGGTTAGGGTTACGTGGGGGCGTTATCGAATTGGACGCTGAGCTTATTGCCCATCGTCAGTTGCCGTTGCCAATTTGCGGGCAGAAACGCGCGCTCGCTAGCTATTCCGCCGCTTCGGCTTTGGCGCGGAACCGCGGCTCCTTCGTCATGCCCGCGCTTGTCGCGGGCATCCACGTCTTAGCTGAGCCTACCAGAGAAAGACGTGGATGGCCGGGCCAAGCCCGGCCATGACGAAAGCGGGCTATTTCGGCCTCATGGCGGAATGAGCGCTCGCCAGCCCTCACCACGCCACCGACTTGCCGTCGAGCGCCGCCAGCAGCTTCTTGTCGTGGCCGTAGATGTCGTTGCGGAAACTCACCGCGCCGTCGTCGACCCAAGCCGTCAGATAGGTGATGTGCACCGGCAGCGGCTCGCGCAGATTGACGATCGTGGTCTTGGCCGAGGCGATCACGCCGTCGATGCGCGCGGGCGTCCAGCCCTCGACGCCGCCCGCCGCCAGCACCTGCTGCGCGAGCTCGAGCGGCCGCGACAGGCGGATGCAGCCGTGGCTGAAGGCGCGCTCGGCGCGGCCGAACAGGCTGTGCGCCGGGCTGTCGTGCAGATAGACGTTGTGCGGGTTGGGAAAGATCAGCTTCACGCGCCCGAGCGCGTTGTGGGCGCCCGGCCGCTGCCGCAGCGTGAAGGGAAAATGCCCCGGCCCGTATTGGTTCCAGTCGATCGAGGCGAGCGAATAGACGTGGTCGCCCTGCACCGCCTCGAAGCCCTGCGCCTCGATCGCGCCGGGATTGCTGCGCAGCTTCGGCAGCTCCTCCTTGACGGCGATGCTGGGCGGCACGCTCCAATAGGGATTGAACTCGACGTAGCGGATGCGGTCGCTGAACACCGGCGTGCGGTGATAGGGCTTGCCGACGACGACGGCCATGCGCTCCTTGACCACGCCGTTGTCGAAGCGGCGCAGCTCGAAGGCGGCGATGTTGACGATGATGAACTGCTTGCCGAGATCCTCCGGGATCCAGCGCACGCGCTCCATGGTGGCGATCAGGCTCTTGATGCGGTCGCCGACCGGCACGTTCATGGCGACGATGCTGGAATTGCCGATCACGCCGTCGATGGTGAGGCCCTGGCGCTCCTGGAAGCGCTTGACCGCTTCGACCAGCGCCGCGTCGTAGACGGCGGGGTCGCCGGTCGCAGGACCGGCGCCGTCGGTCACGGCAAGCCGCGCGCGGATCGCCGGCACGCGCGCATCGGTCTGGCCGGGATGCAGGCTGGGCCCGAGCGGCACGCTGCCCCAGCCGCCTTGCGCGGCGAGCGCGCGGTAATGCGCCAGCGCCTTGCGCAGCAGGGTGTAGATCGGGTGGCGCGGCTGCCAGGCGGCGAAGAACTGATCGAGGCTCGGTGTCTTGGCGAGGTATTTGAGCGCGGCGAGCTCGTCGATGACGCGGCCCTCGATGAAGAAATCGGGATCGACTCGGCTGGGCAGCACGCGGCCGACGCGCAAGTCGGAGGTGTACTGCAGAAAGGCGGCGGAGAAATAAAGCTCGAGAATGGCGAGCTTGCGCTTGTCGAGCGTCGAACTTTCCTCGTTGATCTCGGCGAGCGCCTTGCCGGGATAGTCCTTCGGATTGAGCCCTTCCGTGTCGGCGGCCAAGAGGCGCTTGACCAGCGCGCTCGCGCGTTTCGTGCCGAGCCAGAGCAGCTCGCCATTCCCCGCGTGGTAATAGGCCTCCAGCACCTCGCGCCGCTGCTTGATCGGCAGCGGCAGGCGCGGCTCCTTGGCCAGCAGGTCGACGACATTGAGGCGCACGATCGCCGCATCGCGCAGCGAGATGGCGATGTCGGCGCGCGCGGCCGAAACCGCGCCGATCAGGACGATCGCCGTGGCGAGAAGACGAAGCGCGTTACTGCATCGGCGGAACATAGAGCAGGCCTCCCTGCACCCACAGCGCGTTCATGCCGCGCTCGAGCGAAAGCGGCGTGTCGGCGCCCAGGTTGCGCTGGAAAATGTTGTTGTAGTTGCCGACGCCGCCGATCACCTTGACCAGCCAGTCATCGGCAAGACCGAATGCCTTCACCGCCGGCTTGCCCATGTCGATCGCCTTCTGCCGCATCGTGGTGCCGGCATTCGCCATATCGAGCCCCTGTTCCTCGGCGTTGATCAGCGCGAACAGCGTCCAGCGCACGAGGTCGGTCCATTGCTGGTCGCCCTTGCGCGTCACCGGGCCGAGCGGCTCCTTCGAGATGACGCCGTCGAGCAGCACGTGATCCTCCGGCTTCTTCAGCAGCGAGCGCTCCGCGGCGAGTGCCGAGCGGTCGCCGGTGAACACGTCGCATTGTCCGGCCGCATAGGCCGCGCGCGCCGCCGTCCGCTCCTTGAAGCGCAGGAACGACACCGTGACCTTGCGCCGCGCGAAAAAGGCCGCCGCGTTTTCTTCCGAGGTGGTGCCGGTGACCACGCAGATGCGCGCGCCGTTGAGCTGCAGCGGGCTGGTGGCGCCGAGCAGCGCCGGCAGCATGAAGCCCTGGCCGTCGATATAGCTGATGCCGGCGAAGGCGAGCCCGCCCACCAGGTCGCGCGCCATGGTCCAGGTCGTGTTGCGCGCCAACAAGTCGATCTTTTTCTCCTTCAGCGCGGCGAAGCGGTTGTCCGCCGTGAGCGGGATGTAGCCGACCTTGCTCGCGTCGCCGAGCACGGCGGCGGCCACCCCTTTGCAGAAATCGACGTCGAAGCCGTGCCACTCACCGCTCTTGTCCTTTTCCGAGAAGCCGGGCAGGCCCTCGCTGACCCCGCAGATCAGCTTGCCGCGCGCCTTGACCTCGTCGAGCGTGCCGGCGCCGGCGGCCTGCGCGAGCAGAGCCGACGCGATGACGATCATGGCAATGAGTGAACCGATGTTCGAGAGATGACGACCGCGCATAATTTTCAACCGACAATGCCCCTGATTCGGATCGACATATCTCATACCTTCTTTAACCAAACTATCCACCGGCGGCATTTCCGCTATCGACCGTGGCCGAATCCGGATGCGTGATCAGTCATAGCGTTCCCGCACAAGCGGATCAGTAAAATGTCGCGTTTGCGAAGCGCTGGGTCCCCGCTTTCGCGCGGACGAGCGGCTGATTAGACCCGCTCCACGAACGAATCCACCACCCGCTTTTCGCCCGCCTTGTCGAAGGCGATGGTGAGCTTGTTGCCGTCGACCGCCACCACGTTGCCGTTGCCGAATTTCTGGTGAAACACGCGCTCGCCCACGGCGAACAGCGAAGTGGTGCCGGTCGATTTGGCGATCAGCTCGCCTTCGATTGTCAGGGGCTTGCGCCGATTGACCCCCTCCCGGCGCGCTGCGCGCGCCGACCTCCCCCTTTCAGGGGGAGGTGAAGGAGAGTCAGGGGAGAGGTGACCAGAGCCAGCCTCGCCGCCGAAATCACTTTCGCGCTCGTCGGCAAAGTCTTCGTCGGCCCCATACCTTGCCTGTCCCGTCTCGTCGAAGCCGCCCAAAGGGCCGCGTGAGCGGCCCGTCTCGTCAAAACCACCTCTGCCGCGGCGGCCTTGCGCGCGCTGCCAGCCGGGCGTCGTGTAGTTGGAGCCGAACGCGGCCATCTCGTCGAAGCGCGAGGGCCCGTAGCCGGACATGCCGAAGCCGCCGCCGGCGGCCTCCATCACCTCCACGTGCTCGGCCGGCAATTCGTCGAGGAAGCGCGAAGGCACGGTCGAGGTCCACAGGCCGTGGATGCGCCGGTTGGTGGCGAAATAGATCTTGGCGCGCTTGCGCGCGCGGGTGAGGCCGACATGGGCGAGGCGGCGCTCTTCCTCGAGGCCGGCGCGGCCCTGCTCGTCCAAAGAACGTTGGTGAGGAAACAGGCCTTCCTCCCAGCCGGGCAGGAATACGGTGTCGAATTCGAGCCCCTTGGCCGAGTGCAGCGTCATGATGTTGACCGCCTGCTCGCCTTCGCCCTGGTCGCGATCCATCACCAGCGAAATGTGCTCGAGGAAGCCGGCGAGGTTCTCGAATTCCTCCATGGAGCGGATCAGCTCCTTCAGGTTCTCCAGGCGGCCGGCGGCGTCGGCGGAGCGGTCCTTCTGCCACATCTCGGTGTAGCCACTCTCGTCGAGCACGATCTCGGCGAGCTCGGTGTGCGGGATCTTGTCTTTGGCCGCGCGCCAGCGCTCGAAGCCGGCCATCAGCGTGCGCAACGCGTTGCGCGGCTTCGGCTTCATCTCGTCGGTGGCGCTGATCTGCGCCGCCGCCTCGGCGAGCGGGATGCGCTTCTTGCGCGCGTAGTCGTGCAGCATCTGTACGGCGGCGTCGCCCAAGCCCCGCTTGGGCGTGTTGACGATGCGCTCGAAGGCGAGATCGTCCGCCGGCTGCGCGATCACGCGCAGATAGGCGAGGGCGTCGCGGATTTCCATGCGCTCGTAGAATCGAGGTCCGCCGATCACGCGATAGGGCAGGCCGAGCTGGATGAAGCGGTCCTCGAATTCGCGCATCTGGAACGAGGCGCGCACTAGGATGGCGATCTCGTCGAGCGGATGATCCTCGCCGCGCTCGCGCGCGGCACGCTGGAAGCCTTCGATCGCCTCGCCGATCTCGCGCGCTTCTTCCTCCGAGTCCCAGCAGGCGGTGACGGTCACCTTTTCGCCCAGCACGTCCTCGGTGCGCAGCGTTTTGCCGAGGCGGCCCTCGTTATGCGCGATAAGGTGGGAGGCGGCGGCGAGGATGTGTCCTGTGCTTCGGTAATTTCTCTCCAGCCTTACGACTTTTGCGCCGGGAAAATCATGCTCGAAGCGCAGAATGTTATCGACCTCCGCCCCGCGCCAGCCGTAGATCGACTGATCGTCATCGCCGACGCAGCAGATGTTTTTTCTTTGCGTTGATGGGGCGCCGAGCGGTGCTGCACTCTCTTCCGTCATTCCGGGGCGCGCCGAAGGCGCGAACCCGGAATCCATAACCCCGGCCTCGCTTTCATCTCCGACACCGGGCGTATGGATTCCAGATCGCCGCTGCGCGGCGTCCGGAATGACAGCGGAAGGCGTGGGCTGCGCCGCCGCGCCCTCCTCCGCCATTCCGAAGCGCGCCGAAGGCGCGAACCCGGAATCCAGAGGTCTTGCCGTGTCGCTGGATTCCGGGTCCGGCGCTGCGCGCCGTCCCGGAATGACAGACGAGGATTGCGCCAGCAGCTTCAGCCACAGATACTGCGCCACGTTGGTGTCCTGATATTCGTCGACCAGGATAAACTTGAAGCGACTCTGGTACTGGCGCAGCACGTCAGCGTGCTGGCGGAACAAGCGGATGCATTCAAGCAGCAGGTCGCCGAAGTCGGCGGCGTTGAGCGTCTTCAGCCGCTCCTGATAGGCGAGATAGAGCTTCTTGCCCTTGCCGTTGGCGAAGGCCGCGGCCTCGCCGGCCGGCACCTGATCCGGCGTGAGCCCGCGGTTCTTCCAGCCGTCGAGGATCATGGCGAACACGCGCGCCGGCCAGCGCTTGTCGTCGAGCTTTTCGGCTTCCAGCAGCTGCTTGATCAGCCGGATCTGATCGTCGACGTCGAGGATGGTGAAGTCGCTCTTTAAGCCGACCAGCTCGGCATGGCGGCGCAGGATTTTCACGCCGATCGAGTGAAACGTGCCGAGCCAGGGCATGCCCTCGACCACCTGGCCGACCATCAGCCCGACGCGGTCCTTCATTTCGCGCGCGGCCTTGTTGGTGAAGGTCACGGCCAGAATTTCGCCTGGCCGCGCCCGGCCCAGATTGAGGATGTGCGCGATGCGGGTGGTTAGTACCCGCGTCTTGCCGGTTCCGGCGCCGGCCAGCACCAGCACCGGCCCGTCCAGCGTCTCCACGGCCGCGCGCTGTTCCGGATTGAGATCAAGCAGATAGGGCGCGGCGCGGGCGCCCAAAGCACGCGCGGCGATGCCGCCGGGGGCCGGCTGGCTGGATGCAACGGGGCTGTGGCGCTTCGGCTCGGCCATTTTCTCGTGATTCTTTCCTTGCCGAAGATGGCACTCATAGGGGCTGAATTCGAGGGGTCGCGGCGGCGCGCGAGCGCAATCGGGGCCCGCTGTAGCGCGGTTTAGCCGCTTTTCACAGGGATTCAGCGCTCAGCCGCCGCCGAGGCGCGGGATCGCGCACCACCACCTTGTCGGCGTAGAGGCGGGCGATCTCCTCGTCGGAGAGCGCCAGCAGATCGCGCAGCACTTCCTCGTTGTGCTCGCCCAGGCGGTCGGCGGCGATCTCGCTTGGCGCCGGCCAGCGCGAGAACTTCGCCGCCAACCCCGGAATGTCGAACTCGCCGATCTCCGGGTCGCGCACGCGCCGCACCGTGCCGCGCTCTCTGAGGTGGGGGTGCGCCATCGCCTCGTGCAGCGTGAGCACGGGCGCGCAAGGGACGCGCTCGGCTTCCAACGCGGCGACCGCTTCCTCGCGGCTGGCGAAACTGGCGAACCACGTCTCGATCACCTCCTTCAGTTCATCCTTGTTGTCGCGGCGCGCGCGCGGCGTGGCAAAGCGCGGATCGTCCGCCAGGCCGGGCCGTCCCATCGCCTTGGCGATCGACGGCCACTGGTGCGGCATCGCCGCGATGGAGATGAACTGGTCGTCCTTGTAGCGGAACAGGCCGGTCGGCCCGCCGTCGGGATGCAGGGAGCCGCTGCGCTTCGGCGCGAACTTGGCGCCGCGCAGCGAGGCCTTCGGAATATTGACTTCGTGCATGTTGAAATAAGTGTCGAGCAGCGAGCACTCGATATATTGCCCCTCGCCGGTGCGCTCGCGATGCAGAAGCGCGAAGCCGACAGCCATCGCCGCGGTGACACCGGTGGCGTTGTCGCCGACCGCCATCGGCACCTGCGCCGGCCCGCGGTCGGCTTCGCCGATGGAGGACGTGATCCCGGCATAGGCCGCGCCCATATAATCGTAGCCCGGCTTGTCGCTGAGCGGGCCGGTCTGGCCGGCGAGCGAGATCGAGCACATCACCAGCTTCGGATTGATTTGCTGCAAGGCTTGGTAATCGAGCCCCGCGCGCTGCATGACGCCGGGCGCGAAATTCTCCACCACGACGTCGACCTTGGGCACCAGCGCCTTGATCAATTCGCGCCCGCGCGCCTGCTTGAAGTCGACGGCGAAGCTCTTCTTCGAATGATTGTGCTGAAAATTGTGAGTGCTCTGCGAGGTTTTCTTCAGCGCCGGGTCGAGCGGCCGGTCGCCGAACAACCGCCCGCGGTCGCCGTGTGGCGCGAGCTCGACCTTGATCACCTCGGCACCGAGCTCGGCCAGAATGCGCGTGCAGGTGGGTCCGGCGACGTATTGCGTGAGATCGAGCACGCGGTAGCCTTTGAGCATCGGCAGGTTCGCGCTCATCGCCGCCCTCACATCGCCTGCCGCAACGCCGGCGCGCGCTCGAGCCCGGCCTCGCTCAGCCGCTGTTCGAGCAAGCCCATGCGGTCGTAGCCCCAGAACGGCTCGTTGTTGAAGTAGAACATCGGCACGCCGAACACCTGGTCGGCGACGGCCTCCTCAAGCGCGCGCTCGTAGTCGGCGGGGCCTTCGCCGGCGAGATAGGCGCGATAGTCTTGCTCGGAGAGGCCGAGGCGCGCGATCACCGGCGCGACGGCGTCGGCCTCGTCGGCGGCGAGCTCGCGCTTGAAAAATCCTTCGAAAACCATGTTGCCGAAGTCGCGGATCTTGCCGTGCTTCTCAGCGAACAACCCGCCGATCAGCGCCGGCGTGGTGTCGAAAATCTTCAAGGGACCGCGGATCATCAGGCCGCCGCGCATGTTGGCCCAGCGGCGCGCGTCCATGTAGGAATACTTCACTTTGTATTCGGAGTAGACGCTGCGCTCGCCCTTGCCCTTGATGCGCAGCTGGAACGGCTTCCACTTCAGGCGGATGCGGTATTTGTCCTCGAGTGCGAAGGCGGGATCGAACGCGAGGAAGGCGTAAGGGCTCTTGAAGTCGGAATACATTTTGACTTCGGCCAGCTCGTCCGCCTGCATCGCATGCCTCCCAAGTCGATTTTTGTTTTTCAGGGCAAACGCTATGCCGGCCGCGCGCGCTTGTCTATGGTTGGGCGCGCTTCGGCACGGGCATCTTGATGCTGCGTCCGGCGCCTTCCGGTAGCGGAAGCTTCGCATGCGCGGCCTTCATGGCGGCCAGCTTGCGCATGACGTCCTCGGGGAAGGCCGCCACCTTCTTCGCCGTCATGTCGACGTGCAGCGTCATGTTCTCGCTCGTCGCCGACACCCAGCCTTCTTCGGCGTGCTTGAGCGTCTCGAAGTAATGAATGCGCTTGGCGTCGAAGTCGAGCAGCTGGAACTCCACGCGCACCGGGTCACCTTCATGGATTTCGCGCAGGTAGCGCACGTGGGCCTCGGCGGTGAAGGTCGAATGGCCGCTGCGCTTGAGATAGCTCGGGCCGATCCCCAACAGTTCGTAGACCTCGTCGACGGCGCGATCGAACAGCACGTTGTAATAGGCCATGTTGAGATGGCCGTTATAGTCGATCCATTGCGGCTCGACCTGCATGATCGAGGAGACGAAGGGCGCGGGAATGATTTGACGCTCGTTGTAGTGCGGGACATCGTGCTGGTTTCCCTCCGTCATGCCCGGCCTCGTGCCGGGTATCCACGTCTTAATTCCGTCGTTGCTGAAGACGTGGATGGCCGCGACGAGCCCGGCCATGACGAGCAAAGCGGATAGACGACGGCATTGTCAGCGCTGAATCGGATAAACGGCCTTCTCGCCGCTGAGCACGCGCGCGACGTCGGAGGCGCATTTGCTTTGCAGCTCATCGAGCGCCTCGATTGAGTAGAAGGCGGTGTGCGGCGTGACGATCACGTTGTCGCGGCCGAGCAGGGGCGAATCCTTGGCGAGCGGCTCGACCGCCACGACATCGAGCGCGGCTGCGCCCACCTGTCCTGAGTTCGAGCGCGGCGATCAGCGCCGCTTCGTCGATCAGCGGTCCGCGCGCGGTGTTCACGATATAGGCGCCCTTCTTCATCTTGGCGAAGGCTTGCGCGTTCACCATGCCGCGCGTCTGCGGCGTCAGCGGCGCATGCACGGAGACATAGTCGCTGCTCGCAAGCAGCGTGTCGAAGTCGACGCTGTCGACGTCGGCTTGCTTGAACACGTCCGGCTTCGCGTAGGGGTCGTAGGCGATCACTTTCATGCCGAAGGCCTTCGCTTTCGGCGCCACCAGCCGCGGGATATGGCCGAAGCCGAGCAGGCCGAGCACGGTGCCCTCGATGCGGCGGATCGGCACCACCGCCGGCATCTCCCAGCGGCCGGCCTGCACCAGCTTGTTGGAGAACGGGATCTTGCGGATCAGCCCGAGCAGCATCGCCATGGCGTGATCGGACACTTCGCGGATGCAGTAGTCGGGCACGTAGTTGACCGCGATGCCCTTTTCCTTGGCGGCCGGCAGGTCGATATTGTCGACGCCCAATCCGAAACGGCCGATCGCCTTGCAGCGGGTGAGCTGCATGATCAGGTCGCGCGGCAACTTGGCGTAGGTTACCAGGATGGCATCGGCGTCGCGCGCGACCGCGAGAATATCTTCGGCGCTGGTGCTTTTCGCCATGCGGAAGCTCGCATCGAGCTTCGCCAGCGCCTTCTCGGCCGGCTCGAGAGTCGGAAATATATTCTCGGTAATAGCAATCACGGGACCGGCCATTGCAGACTCCGGGGCTTGGGCAGTCGGGTCGCGAGGAACCTACGACAGCATGTTTTGATCGTCCACCGGCGCCGGCACGCTTCGCGTCCGCGGCGAAAACCTATTCAAGCCCGGCCTTGCGGAAGCCTTCCAGGTAATGCTTGCGCTCGGCCTCGTGGCGGATCGGCATGTTGGCCGCGATCCAGGCGAGCGACACGTTCGGCTGCGCGCGTTTGAGCTCCGCCAGTGCGCTTCGCGCCAGCTCACTATGCCCGGACATGCCGGCCGCCGCAGTGAGCACACGATGGGCGCCGACGAAATCGCCGCGCTCGCGAATGGCCTCGCGCGCGAGCTTGATCGCTTCGTCGTAATTTTTGCCGACGAAATGCGCGTAGGCCACGGTGCCGTAATAGACCGCTAAATAAGGATCGCGTGGGCTGAGGCGGATGGCGTGGTTTCCGACCTCGAGGCCTTCCTGCCAGCGGCTGTCGTAGGTCAGCGCCAGGCAATAATAACCCTGCGCCAGCGCGAAGTTAGGATTGAGGCGCAGCGCCAATTCAAGCTCGGCAAGCGAATCGTCGAATTGTCGCGTCATCAAATGAACGACGCCGAGCGCCACATGCGCCCAGGCGTCTTCGCTGTCGCTGCGGATCGCCGCCAAGGCTGCACGTTCGGCGACCGGCATGGCGTCGGCCATCTCGGCCCAGCCCATATGGGCGCAGAACGCGTAGCTGTTCGCCAGCACGCCGAGTGCCCGACCGTAGTCCGGATCGATGCTGATCGCCTTTTCGAGCAGCGCCTGCGCCACGACATTGTCCTGCCGCGTCACCCGCCAAAAATGCGACAGCGCGCGCATCACCAGATCCCAGGCGTCGAGGCTCTCCGGCGCCTTGCGTTGTGCGTGGAAGCTCTCCGCCGCGTAAAGCTGCGGCTCGATCGCGGCGACGATCGCTTCGGTGATCTCGTCCTGCACCGCAAACACGTCGGCAAGCTCGCGGTCGTAGTGCTCGGCCCAAATGTGGCTGCCGGTGCTCACGTCGTTGAGCTGCGCGGTGATGCGAACGCGGTCGCCGGCTTTGCGAACGCTGCCTTCCACCACGTAGTTGACGCCGAGATCGTCGCCGATCTGCTTCAGGTGGGCGCTTTTGCCTTTGTAGACGAAGGACGAGTTGCGCGCGATGACGAAGAACCAGCGCAGCTTCGACAGCGCGGTGATGATGTCCTCGCTGATGCCGTCGGAGAAGTATTCCTGCTCGGGGTCGCCGCTCATATTCACGAAAGGCAGCACCGCAATCGCCGGCCGGTCCGGCAGGGATAGAGCGGGGCGCGCAGGCTCCGGCGGGGGCTCCGAACTGTCGCGCAGCGTGCCGACAAACCGAAACCCCTTGCGGGCGATGGTGCGGATCAGGCTTTGCTGCTCGCCGCTGTCGCCAATTGCCTTGCGTGCGGCGTTGATGCGGCTGGTGAGCGTTGATTCGGAGACGATACGACCCTGCCAGACGGCGGCGATGAGGTCGTCCTTGCTGACGACGCGATCGCGGTTCTCGATCAGGAAAACCAGCACGTCGAAAACCTGCGGTTCGACGGCGACGAGCTCTTCCCCGCGCCGCAATTCGCGCCGGTCGGTGTCGAGCTGACAGTTTTCGAAATGCAACTGCATCGAGCGTCCTTCTAATGGCGGAAATCAGCTTTTGAGGAAATCCTTGATTTCGTCGAGAAAACGTTTGTGGCCCGGATCGCCTTCCAAAATCAGGTGATTGCGGCCTTCCAGTGCGACAAACCGCGCCCCCGGAATACCGGCGGCTAGGCGACGCCCCAGCTCAAACGGCGCCACCATATCGTCGCGGCAATGCAGAACCAGCGTTGGTACCTGTACCTTCGAGAGAATGTCGCTCACGTCGAACTCTTCCACCGCCCTGAAAATGCGCACGGCATTACCAGGCGAGGTCGTTACCCGCTGAAGATCGTTGAACCATTCGAACTGCTCCGGCGTGCCGTCCGGAAGGAAGTGGTTGGTAAATATCTGGCGGAAGGCGGGATTTTTATTTCCCCACCCGTTCAGCATCAGCGTTGATAGCGCTTCCATTTGCGCAATTGCCTTGCTGGAGCCGCTCCTGAGCATGCCGCGCGCGAACCCGCCGTAAAGGACAAGATGGGTTACGCGCTCCGGATGGCGGACCGCATAAGCCACCGAGATCGCGCAGCCTTGCGAGACGCCGAACAATGGAAATCGATCAAGCCCGCTCGCCGCCACCACGCTTTCCACGTCGCGCACGAAGGCTTCAAGCGAAAATTCATCGACGTTCCAATCCGACAAGCCATTGCCCCGCGCGTCGTACCGAATCACGCGATATTGCAAAGCAAGCTGCTCCAGGAGATGGCGCCAAATCGGACTCTGCCAGTCGTATTCCAGATGCGTCAGCCAGTGGCCGGTCCTCAGCAAGGGCGGGCCGCGGCCGACTTCCGCGTAGGCGATGCGAACGCCGTCCGACGCCGTGCAAAAACGGATCTGCTGCTGCAAGTCCGACGGAAGCTCGCGCGCGATCGTCGAGGCATCGTCGCCGGCCTTTTGATTCACCTCGCCGACGAACCGGATGCCTTTACGGGCCATCGTTCGAATCAGTCGCTGCTGCTTGCCGCTGTCGCCGAGCGCTTTGCGTGCGGCATTGACCCGGCTGTCCAACGTCGAATCGGAAACGACGCGGCCGCCCCAGACCGACGCGATGAGGTCATCCTTGCTGACCACGCGATCGCGGTTTTCGATCAGATAGACCAGCAGGTCGAAGACTTGCGGTTCGAGCGGGACAAGCGCGCCACCCATGCGCAATTCACGGCGCTCCCGGTCAAGCGCGAAATCATTAAACAAATACAACATCTTAGACCCAGCAACCGCCGTCTGCTGCAGCCCGTCTAGAGCCAAATCAAGGCTTCCTCAAGGGCAAATCAAGCACCGCTCAAAGCTTCCGGCGCCGAACCGGTGGCATATCGGCTCCGACAAATGGCGGCCCACGTTTGGCACGCCGAGGAGCCAACAATGCGATTTGTTACGAAAGGAAGCGTCGGATGGTTCGCTTCGCTCCCTTGGGGCGAGTCACCGACGATCGCGTCCCAGCGGTCGGCACTGCACACGCTTTCCGACCACGTCCTCAAGGATATCGGGCTCAGTCGCGACGACATCGATTTCATCGCCGGCGGCTCGCACCGCACAGGCCGCCGCACGCGCGTGCGGCGCCGTCGATGACCATTTTTGTCGAATTCAGAGGAGCCTTCAGCATGTTCAAGCCAATATTTCCTTGGCCTGCCAGCGCGGTCAGAAAGCCAATCGTCATCGCTTTGCATTGCTCCGGCGGATCGGCGCGGCAATGGAGCAAACTCGCGACTTTGCTGCATGACCGTTGCACATTGATTGCTCCCGATCTCATCGGCGGCGACGCCATCGCGCGGTGGCGCGGCGGCGAGCGCTTCCGGCTGGCGGATGAAGCGGCGCCGATCGTCTCGTTGATCGACGCGCGGGACGAACCCGTCCATTTGGTCGGTCATTCCTATGGCGGCGGCGTCGCGCTGCGCGTCGCATGCGAGCGGCCGGCGCGCATCGCCAGTCTGTCGCTCTATGAGCCGTCGGCGTTCTTCGTGCTGCGCCTCATGGGCCGTGAGGGACGGCCGGCTTTGGAGGAAATCCGTTCGCTCGCCGGCGGCGTTGCGCACGACCTGAATGCCAATGACAAGCGCGCCGCAGCGGCCCGCTTTGTCGATTATTGGAACGGCACAGGCACCTGGGCCGGCATGAAGTCTGAATCTCAGGCCGAGCTTGTCGGCTATATCCCGAAAGCGCCGCTCGAGTTCAGCGCGTTGATCGAAGAGCCGACACGGCTTTTCGCCTTCACGCGGCTGGCCTTCCCGATCTTGCTGATGCGCGGCGCGCGCGGACCGGCGCCGACTGCGCTGATCGCGCGCATGCTGTTTTCGCTCATGCGCCATGCCGCGATCGAAGAGATCCGCGACGCGGGACACATGGGCCCGTTAAGCCACGCCGAGCGCGTGAACGAGACGATCGCGGCGCACGTGCTGCGCGCCGCCGGCGTCGAGCGGCTAGCAGACATGCCGGCCGTCGCCTGACCGGCCCGACCATTCACCTTGGAAGGAGAAAGCCATGAAACGCATCTTGGCATTGCTTTACGGGCTAGCAGCCTATCTCTTGTTCTTCGCCGCCTTCCTCTACACCATCGGCTTCGTCGGAGGCGTCGCGGTACCGAAGACCATCGACAACGGCACGCCGACGCCGCTCGCGGCGGCGCTGATCGTCAACCTCGTCTTGATGTCGGTTTTCGCCATCCAGCACAGCGTCATGGCGCGCCCGGCCTTCAAGCGCTGGTGGACCAGGATCGTGTCGCCGGCTGTCGAGCGCAGCACCTATCGTGCTGGCAGCCACGCTCGCGCTCATCCTGCTGCTCTGGCAGTGGCGTCCGATTCCCGCCGTGATCTGGCATGTCAGCGATCCGCGCGCGGCCATGGCGCTGATGGCGCTGGAAGCGCTCGGCTGGGGCATCGTGCTTACCAGCACTTTCCTCATCAACCACTTCGAACTGTTCGGCCTGCATCAAGTGGCCAACAATCTCAGCGGCAAGCCGATGCCGGCGCCGGAATTCAGGACGCCGCTGTTCTACAAATTGGTACGCCACCCGATCTATCTCGGCTTCATCATCGCCTTCTGGGCGACGCCGCTGATGACGGCCGGGCACCTGCTCTTTGCCGCGGTAACCACGGCCTACATCTTCGTCGGCATCGCGCTCGAGGAACGCGATCTCGTCGCGCTGTTCGGCGACGACTACCGGCGCTACCGGCAGCGGGTGGCGATGCTGGTGCCGTTCCTGACCAAGCCCGGCGAGGCGCCGCGGCGCAGCCCCTCGCTGAACTGACGGCCGAAGCGGGCGCCCCCTCGCGCGGGGCGCCCGTTTCACCCACGCGGCATCCTCTGCTAACGTCCGGCGCAAACGGACCTAGCAGAGGATTTTACATGGCCCTGGCCGCCGACGCCGCAGCAAAGCGCCCCAATCCGGCCGCCGCGCAAAAGGCGCTCGCCGCGCTCGCCGCGGGTTTCGGTAACCGCATGGTCACGTCGCTTGCGGTGCGCGAGCAACACGGCAATACGCTCACCTGGGTCCCCAACCAGCCGCCCGACGCGGTGATCTACCCGCAATCGACCGAGGACGTGCAGCGCATCGTGCGCATTTGCGCCGAGCACGACTTTCCGATCATTCCCTTCGGCGTCGGCACCTCTCTCGAGGGCCACGTCAATGCGCCGCAGGGCGGCGTGTCGGTCGATTTCCGCGACATGAACAAGGTGCTCGCCGTGCACGCCGAGGACCTCGATTGCGTGATCGAGCCCGGCATCACCCGCAAGGCGCTCAACGAATATCTGCGCGACAGCGGCGTGTTCTTCCCGATCGATCCCGGCGCCGACGCCACGCTTGGCGGCATGGCGGCGACGCGCTGCTCCGGCACCAATGCCGTGCGCTACGGCACCATGAAGGACAATGTGATCGCGCTGGAAGTCGTGATGGCGAACGGCGACGTCATGCAAACGGCGCGCCGCGCCAAGAAGACCTCGGCCGGCTACGACCTGACGCGGCTGATGGTCGGCTCGGAAGGCACGCTCGGCGTCATCACCAAACTGACGCTCAAGCTCTCGGGCATTCCGGAGGCGATCGCCGGCGGCGTGTGCCCGTTTCCTTCGGTAGAGGCCTGCTGCAACGCCACGATTCACACCATCCAGTCCGGCATTCCCGTGGCCCGCATCGAACTGCTCGATGCGCTGCAGGTGAAGGCGGTCAACATGCATTCCAAGCTCGGCCTGCCAGAGACGCCGCTGCTGTTCCTGGAGTTTCACGGCACCGAGGCCTCGGTCGCCGAACAGTCCGAGCGATTCGGCGAGATCGCGGCCGAATTCGGCGGCGGGCCCTTCACCTGGGCGACGCGGCCGGAGGAGCGCAGCAGGCTGTGGGAGGCGCGCCATCACGCCGCACTCTCCAATCTGGCGCTGCGGCCGGGCACGCAGATCGTGGCCACGGACGTCTGCGTGCCGATCTCGCGGCTGGCGGAGTGCGTCACCGAGACGCAAGCGGATATCGCGGCCAGCCGCCTGCTGGCGCCGATCGTCGGTCATGTCGGCGACGGCAATTTCCACCTTACCCTGCTGGTTGACATGGACGATGCCGACGAGGTCAAGCGGGCGAAGGGCATGGCGCAGCGGCTGGTCGAGCGGGCGCTGGCCATGGATGGAACCTGCACCGGCGAGCACGGCGTGGGCCAAGGCAAGATGCAATATCTGCTGGCCGAGCACGGTGCGCCGGCGATTGCCGCGATGGCGGCGATCAAGCGCGCGCTTGACCCACAAAACATCATGAATCCGGGCAAGATCGTCGCGCTCGACTGAGTCCTGCCCATCGCAGCGAACAATTCGCCGGCCGGCACTGGCGGCAGGTCCCTGCGACATATATTTGCCGACAAACTTGGCCAAAATCGCCTAGATTTGACGCATGGAGCGCGTGCGGGTGGGCCCCCGCATCAACGGCGCCGGAGTTGTCATTGCAAACCACACTGCTCGGAATTGCGATAACGCTCATCTTGGCGCTGGTGGCGGCGCTGGTCGGGCCGCTGATGATCGATTGGGGCGGCTATCGCTCGATTTTCGAAAAGGAAGCGTCTGAGTTGATCGGCGTGCCGGTCACGGTCGCCGGTGCGATCGACGCGAGCCTGTTGCCGACGCCGCGGCTGACCTTGCACGACATCAACATCGGCGGCGGCCAGAACATCCGCGCCCGCTCGCTCGCCATCGAATTTGCGCTCGGCCCCCTGATGCGCGGGCAATGGCGCGCGTCGCAGCTGCGGCTGGACGGGCCCAAGCTGAGTCTCGGGCTTGATGCCAAGGGCCAGGTGCATGCGCCGACGCTGGCGGTCGGCTTCGATCCCGACGCCCTCACCATCGATCACCTGAGCATTCAGGACGGCGAGTTGACGCTGACCGACGCCGCCAATGGCGGCAAGCTCACGCTCGACAAGCTCTGGTTCAACGGCACGGCGCGCTCCCTTCTCGGTCCGTTTCAGGGCGAGGGCGCCGCCACGGTCGGCGACGACCTCTATCCCTATCGGCTCGCGAGCGCCCGCTACGCCGCGGGCAAGCTTAAGCTCCACCTCAATGTCGATCCGATCAGTCATCCACTCAGCATCCAGGCCGATGGCGACCTCGTGCTCGCCGCCGATAAGCCGCGCTTCGACGGCAAGGTGATGTTGACGCGCCCGGTCGGCATGGCCGCCGGCAGCAAGCAAAAGCTCAGCCAGCCCTGGCGCATCAGCGGCAACGTCAAGGTGACGGCGGCGTCCGCGCTGATGCAGGGCCTCGAATTCCAATACGGCTCGGAGGAAAAGGGTTTCAAACTCACCGGCGACGCCGATTTCAAGTTCGGCAAGCGGCCGCGCTTTGACGGCGTGTTGTCGGCACGCCAGATCGACCTCGATTCGGCGCTCGCCGGCGACGACGGCACCCGCCCGCCGCCGGCGGCTGCGTTGCGCAAGATTGCCGAACTGGCCGGCGGCGCTTTCCGCCCCTCGATCCCGATGCAGATCGGCATCGGCGTCGATCAGGTCACGCTCGGCGGCGACGCGTTGCAGAATGTGCGCGGCGACATCAGCACCGGCGGCCAGGGTTGGAATCTCGACCGCTTCGAATTCCGCGCTCCCGGTTACACCCAGGTGCGGTTGAGCGGCCGCCTCGCGGTCGAGGACGATCGCGTCGCCTTCAGCGGTCCGGCGGAACTGAAAACCAACAATCCGAAATTGCTGACGGCCTGGCTGGAAGGACGCGCGGCCGCCGGCAAGGGCGCCTTGCAGCCCTTGAGCCTGCGCGGCGATCTCACGCTTGCCAGCGACAGAATCGCGGTCGATGGTTTGAACGCGGAGATCGACCGCAAGAACGTGTCCGGCCGCTTCGCCTACTACTTCGCATCCGGTCGCCAACCCACGCGGCTCGACGCAACGCTGCATGCGCCCGATCTCGATCTCGACGCGGCGCTCAGCTTCGGCAAGGCGCTGCTTGCCGGCTCCCATATCGAGCGGCCGCATGACATGACAGTCACCGCCGATATCGGCCACGCCGCCATCGCCGGCTTCGCCGCGCGCGATTTGAGCGCGCGGGTGAAAATCGACGCGAACGGCTTGCAGATCGACAGGCTTTCGGTGGCCGATCTGGGCGGTGCCGCTTTTTCGGCGAGCGGGCGCATTATTACCGTGCCCTCGCCGCAAGGCAGCTTGCAGGTCGATCTCAACGCGCCGGATGTGGCGCCCGTCATCGCCCTCGTCTCGCGCATTGCGCCGCAGACCGCGGCGGCGCTTTCGCGCGGCGCGGCCGCCATGGCACCGGCCAAGCTGCATGCCAGCCTGACGGTTGCGGGCGCGTCTCCGGCGGCACGCGCCAAGCTTGTCGTGACCGGCAGCCTCGGCAAGGTGCAGCTCGCGCTAAACGGCGAGACCAATGCCGATCTCGGCAGGTTCAAAACCGGCGACGTGCACCTCGATGGCAAGCTCAGCACGGGCGAGGGCAAACTGCTGGTGGCGATACTCGGGCTCGAACACGTGGTTGCTGTCGGGCCGGGCCCCGGTACGCTCACCTTCGATGCCAGCGGACCGCTACACCGCGACCTGAAGGTGGAAACCCGGCTGAGCGCCGGCGGTTTGCAAGCCGATGCCGGTGGCACCGCCAGTCCCTTCGCGGCAAGCCCGCAGGCGGATCTGCGTGCGACGATCATGCGGGCGGACTTGGCGCCCTTGCGCAATTCGGGTGGCGGCGCGCTGCCGGCGCGTTTCTCGAGCCACATCGTTCTCGCCAACAAGAAGCTGTCGCTGGGCGATATCGACGCCAGCGTCGCCGGCGCGGCATTGCGCGGAAATTTGGCGATCGCGCTGGCGAAGCCGCATCGTCTACAGGGTGAAATCGATGTCGACCACGTCGACGGCGCGGCGCTCGTTGCCGCGGCTATCGGCATGCCGGCGGCGGCCGCCGACAATAAGAAAGCGGTCTGGGCGTGGGCCGACGCGCCGTTCGGCAGCGGCATTTTCGGCGATTACGCCGGCAGCGTCGCCTTCAAGGCCCGACGCGTCGACATCCTGCCGCAGCTTACCGCCCGCGAATTCGGGGCGAAAATCCAATTCGGCAAAGACGCGGTCGCGTTCGAGAATGTGGCCAGCGATATCGCCGGCGGGCGGCTCACCGGCGAGCTGTCGTTTCAGGCAGCGCGCGACGGTCTGACCGCCAAGACAAAACTTTCGCTCACTGGCGCCGACATCGAAGCGCTGCTGCCGTCCGGCGCGCGGCCGCCCGTCATCGGCAGTCTCGCCCTCACCGGTGAGGCCGAGGGCAGCGGGCTGAGCCCGGTGGCGCTGATCGGCTCGCTGCGCGGCGAAGGCAAGTTCACGCTCACCGACGCGCAGTTCGCCGGGCTCGATCCGCGCGCCTTCGATGTCGTCACTCAGGCGGTCGACCAGGGCTTGGCGATCGATGCCCACCGTATCTCCGATTTGGTAAGCAAGGGTCTGCAAAGCGGCCGGCTGTCGGTGAAGCGTGCCCAAGGCACCCTTGCCGTCAGTGCGGGGCAGGTACGGCTCGCCAAGTTCGATGCGGAAACCGACACGGCCAGACTCTCGCTCAGCGGCAATCTCGATCTCACGGGCGGCACCCTCGATGCACGGCTGGTGCTGTCGGGTGCCAATCAGGCCGCCGGCTCCCGGCCCGACATCTTCATGGCGCTGAAGGGACCGGTGGCCGCGCCCGAACAATTGATCGACGTTTCGGCGCTGACCGGATGGCTTACCCTGCGCGCCATCGAGATTCAGGCCAAGAAAGTGCGCGAGCTCGAACACGAACGGGCACTCGAACGCCAACGGGAGCAGAAACTGGAAGAGGAGGAGCGCGCGCGCGCCCTCGAACGCCAGCGCGAACAGGAACGCGCCAAGGCGGTGCAGCCGCCTGCGGTCGCCGGCACAGCCCCGCCCGCAACGAAGAGCCACGTCTCGCCGCACATCGCGCCGTCGTCGGCGCCGGCAACCAGCCGCGCGCGGCCGGCCACGCAGAACGAAGCCGCGGTGGTACCGCCGCCGATCAAATTGACACCGAAGCCAAAGCTGAAACGAAAGCCCGCTGCGGGACGCACTCACCCACAAAGTGCGCCGACCTTGCCGCCGCCGCTATCGATCGATCCGCTGCCCGAGCCGGGCAGACAATATCGTCCTTGAACTTTATTCTGCCGGTAACGGAGAGCCGGCCCCGCGCGCGCCCGGCCCGTGCGCAGGCGTGTGCCGGGTACCGGCCTGCGCGCGATAATGGTCGAGCACGAACAAGCGGATCGCCGATGACAGGTTGCCCTGAGGGCGGTCGGTGTCGATGGTGGCGACCAGGTCGGAAAGCGTCATCTCGCGGTCGGTCGCGATTTCCTTCAAGCTTCGCCAGAATGCGTCTTCGAGGCTGACGCTGGTCTTGTGGCCGGCAATCACGATCGAGCGTTTGACAACCGGAGAATTCATCGGCCGTCTCCTTCTTCGATCCGGTGCTGTTCGAGATCCCGTTCGGACTTGGCGCGGCGGGCGGCATCGAGCCGGCGCGATTGCTTCGGCTCGCCGTGCGCAAGCCGATTGGCGTCGGCGCGACGCGCGTCCTCTTCGCGCTTGGCGCGCTTGCGGGCGGTGCGAAGGTTAACCAGTTCAGCCATTCCGGGCCTCGCGGGCAGACATGTCCAGCTTCGCAATGCATTGCCGCCAAATGCGCCGCCATCATGTCGAACGGCGGGGCTTATTCGGTGGCAGCTAAGTTTCAACAGGATATTTTGTACCCGCAAATCGGGCTCGGACAATACACTGTTGGGTGATTACAATAGTAGCGATATGGGGCGCGCTTCGGATGCATTCGCGCGCACAGCAGCATCGTTTGGCAGAAGTATCGAATACCCAAGCGTATATTGTCCCTGTCAAGGATTGCTTACGGAATAGCAATCCGATTCCCGCCAGAACTAATGGGCATTCATCTCGCAAGTGCCGAAAAGGACGCGCGGAGCAGGTAGCTTGCTACCAACACTTATGTTTGCTGGCGAACACTACACTTGTCGCGCGGCTTGCCTGGGACGGGAATACTAGTTGGGCCGCACCATCTTCTCCGGGCGGACCCAGCGGTCGAAGTCCTCCGCGTTCACGAACCCGAGCCGCACAGCCTCCTCGCGCAGCGTGGTGCCGTTGGCGTGCGCGGCCTTGGCGACCTGCGCCGCCTTGTCGTAGCCGATATGCGGCGACAGCGCGGTGACTAGCATGAGCGATTTTTCCATCAATTCGGCGATGCGTGCTTCGTTGGCCTCGATGCCGACCACGCAATTGTCGCTGAATGATTGCGTTGCGTCGGCCAGCAAGCGGATCGACTGCATCATGCAATAGGCCAGCACCGGCTTGAACACGTTGAGCTCGAATTGGCCCTGGCTGCCGGCCACCGTGATGGTGGTCTGATTGCCGAACACGCGCGTGCACACCATGGTGAGCGCTTCCGCCTGGGTCGGATTGGTCTTGCCGGGCATGATGGAGGAGCCCGGCTCGTTGGCGGGCAGCGTCAATTCGCCCAGTCCCGAGCGCGGACCGGAACCGAGCAGGCGGATGTCGTTGGCGATCTTGAACAACGCGACAGCGGCCGCGTTGATGGCTCCGTGCACATAGACATAGGCGTCGTGCGCGGCCATGTGCTCAAATTTGTTGGGCGCGCTGATGAACGGCAATCTGGTCAGCTGCGCGATGCGCTTGGCGAAGGCCTTGGCGAATTGCGGCTTGGAATTGAGCCCCGTGCCGACGGCGGTGCCGCCCTGCGCCAGCGGATAGAGTTCGCGCTGCGCCAGGGCGAGCCGCGCTGCCGCGGATTTCACCTGCGCAGCGTAGCCTGAGAATTCCTGGCCCAAGGTGATCGGCGTTGCGTCCATCAAATGAGTGCGGCCGATCTTGATGATCTGGGCGAATTCGTGCGCCTTCTTATCGAGTGCCGCCTGCAGGTTTTTCAGCGCCGGCAACAGATGGTCGCGCAACGCAATGGCTGCGGCGATGTGCATGGCGGTCGGCAGTGAATCGTTGGACGACTGGCTCATATTGACGTGGTCGTTGGGATGCACCGGCTTTTTCGAGCCGAGTTCGCCGCCCAGCGCGACATTGGCGGCGTTGGCGATCACCTCGTTGACGTTCATGTTGGATTGGGTGCCCGAGCCGGTTTGCCAGACGAGCAGCGGAAAGTGCTCGTCCAACTCACCGTCGGCGATCTTCTGCGCGGCGTCGATGATGGCCTTGGCGCGCTTGCCGTCGAGCGAGCCGAGCTTCCGATTGACCTCGGCTGCCGCGCGCTTGATCAGCCCGAGCGCGCGCACGATCTCGATCGGCATGCGCTCCCAGCCGATGTGGAAATTGCGCAAGCTACGCTCGGTCTGCGCGCCCCAAAGTCTATCGGTGGGGATATCGAGCGGCCCGAAAGCGTCGCTTTCGACGCGGGTCTTGCCGCGGGCTTTGCGCGGCTTGGCCATCTACTTCTTGCGGAAGCGATCGAGGCGAACGACTTCGCCGCCGCCGTTGGGTCGATCCGGCGCGGGCTCGGGCGCAGCCGCCGCGGGCTGTTTTTCGGGCGGAACGGCCGCCACCACGGACGGCGGCGCCGGGCGCGGCTTCTTGCCGGGGGCCTTGTCCTGGCTGAGCAGCGGTGCGCTTTGCGCCTCCGCGCCTTCGCTCACCTCCTCGAACTGCAGGCCGAACTGAACCGATGGGTCGAAGAAGCCGCAGATCGCATCGAACGGCACGGCGAGCTTTTCCGGGATGCCGCCGAACGAAAGGCCGACTTCGAAACCCGTTTCGTTGACCGTCAAATCCCAGAACTGGTGCTGCAGGATGATGGTCATTTCCTCGGGGTATTGCTCGCGCAGCCGGTCGGAAATGCGCACGCCCTCGGCCTTGGTTTCGAAGGAAATGTAGAAATGATGGTCGCCCGGCAGGCCCTTTTTGGCCGCCTCGGCGAGCACTTCGCGCACCACGCCGCGCAGCGCCTGCTGGGTCAGGAGATCGTAGCGGATATGGTCGGGCATGCCGTGGATCTAAGGTTCGGAACTGCCGATGCTAACGCGCTGGGCGACGAAATCTAGCCCAGGGAACCGCAAACAGAAATCTGTAATCGGAAGGGCGGCTATGCCGTCCTGGCCGCAGCATTTCTCGCCGCCAACCGATGGAAAGTGGAGGCTTCTGTTGCCAGGTGCCTCCGAACCCCGCCTGCCGGTGCTAACCCGTCAGGGCTTTAGATCGGTCTTTCGGACTGCTTACGCAGCCAGAGCAACCGGAGCATAGTTGTCGTTGGCAACTATGAGATTGGCCCGATAACGGCGGAACCATGCCGAGCGAAAGCCCGCCCTTTACGCCCTCGTCGATCCTATTTCGGCCCCGCCGAAGCCCGTTCTCGCCGGGTTTTGGTGGAGCCGCCGGGTACTGCCCCCGGGTCCGATGGGTTTATTACGACGTCCGTTTATCGCCATAGCCGGGTTGCCCCGGCACCCTCGAATATAGGGCGGAAAGGTTTAGGAAAAAAGAGCGGGGGGCAGCGTTGCCCGCCCCTGGGGACGGCCGGCGCGCCGTTCGGTGTTTCACGGGAAACAATTCCTAGTTTTATTGGATTTGCGAATCCGCGCAGCGCATGGCGTGGGCAGAACACGCGCGAGCGGCGCGATGCGCGGGCGCCCGGCTAGGGCAGCGTGGCGGGATAGATATAGGGGTGAAACGCAAAGTCCGGCGCCGGAAGGCTGGAAAATCCGGCGGCTGCGGGCCGGTGAGCGGACCGAATCTGATAGACCAATCGGTGCGGCAAGCTGGCGCCTTTTGCATCATGCCGCCGTCACATTGCTGCCGCCTCAGTCGGGTCAGTGCAGGAGCCGCCGACGGCTACCCGCGCAGGGGGAAATTCACTAATCGGCAAAGCGCCCATGCGGCGCAAAAAGGAAGGGCACCCTCACAGCATGCGATTTCGCGCCGGCGCGTTTCTTTTCGCCCTCTTGCTGCTGACCGGCTCTGCCACCGGCGCGTGGCCGCAAGCTGCGTCCGCGCCCGCCGCGCCGGCAGCCTCCACCGCCGCACCGGCCAAAACGGAAGCCGACCCGTTCGGGCGCGAGACGCCGCAGGGCATGGTGACCGGCCTCATGAATGCGCTCGCCGCCGCCGACTACGAACGCGCGGTGCAGTTCTTCGAAATCGACGCGGTGCAGGGCGTGCGGCAATGGTACATTTTGTCCGGCACCGATCTCGCCAAGCGCTTCCAGCAGGTACTCGACCGCGCCGGCAGCGTGGTCACGCCGGCCGAACTGTCGAACGATGCGCAAGGCAGCATCAACGACGGCCTGGCGGCAAACGAAGAGCGCTTCGGCCAGATCAAGCAGGACGGACGCACCGTTCCGCTGCTCGCCGCGCGCGTCAAACGCGACGGCAAAATGCTGTGGCTGGTTTCGACCGCGACGTTGAAGGAAATTCCGCAGCTCGCGGTCGCGCTCAAGCTGCGCAGCTCGAACGGCTCGTGGATCGACCTGCTGCCGGAAGGTCCCGCCTTCGCCGGCGCGCCGGCATCACATTGGCTGGCGATTTTCCTCCTGGCGGCGATGAGTTTCGGCTTTGCCTGGGCGCTGGTGGCGCAGCGTCAGCCGATCGAGCGGCTGATCAGGCGCGGTGGAGACGAGACGAAGCTATCGCGCTTCATCGAAAAATCGGCGGGGCCGGCGCGGCTGTTGCTCGCGCTGCTGATTTTCGGACTCGGGCTGCAGCTGCTCGGCGTTTCGGTGGTCGCGCGCTACCGCGCGGTGTTCGTCGGCCAGATCGTCGGCTGGCTCGCGCTTGCCTGGCTGTTGTGGAACTGGGCCGACGCCGCCGGCGAGGTCGTGCTCGGCCGCATGTCGCGGCGCGGCCAGCTCACCGCCTATTCCGCCATCAGCTTCCTCAACCGCGCCTTCAAGGCGCTGCTCGCCGTGCTGTTCGTGGCGGCGCTGCTGCGCGCCTTCGGCATTAACGTCACCGCCGGGCTCGCCGCCCTCGGCGTCGGTGGCCTGGCCATCGCGCTCGGCGCGCAGAAGCTGTTCGAGAACCTGATCGGCAGTCTCACGCTGCTTGCCGACCGGCCGGTGCGCATCGGCGACTTCTGCCGCTTCGGCGACACGCTCGGCACCATCGAGGAGATCGGCATCCGCTCGACCCGCGTGCGCACGCTCGACCGCACGGTGTTGACCGTGCCGAACGGCGAGTTCTCCACGCTGCACATCGAGAACTATTCGCAGCGCGACCGCTTCTGGTTCCACCCGGTCCTCAACCTCCGCTACGAGACCAGCGCCGACCAGATGCGCTTCGTGCTGCAGGAGCTGCGCGCGATGCTCGACCGGCATCCGAAGGTGGAGCGCGACTCGATGCGGGTGCGGCTGATCGGGCTCGCCAGTTATTCGCTCGACGTCGAGATCTTCTCTTATGTCTTTGCGCAGGACTATGCGAGCTTCCTGGAGATCCAGGAGGAATTGCTGCTCTCTTGCATGCAAATCGTGGAAGCGAGCGGCACCGGCTTCGCCTTCCCGTCCTCGACGCTTTATATCGGCCGCGACAGCGGGCTCGATACAAATCGCACGCGCGATGCGGAGGACACGGTGCGCAAGCTGCGCGAGGCGAGCGAATAGCGCGACGGCCGGCGCTTACGGCGCTTGACATCCGGCTCGGGCGGATCGACATTTCAGTCCGTCGGGCCCTTAGCAGTCGCCCGGCCTATCCCAAGGCATTTCGCCCAAGCACTGCACTTTGCCCGCACGCCGGGCGAGGGGCTTTTGGCGAAATGTCCGATCACCACAAGTCCAGGACCGGCGGCGGCATTGGAGCTTCCAATGCCCGAAATCACGCGGCTTTTCGCTTTCCCCTCGCGTGACGCTTTAGGCGGCCGATTGTTCGGCTTGAGCACGGTGCACAAGGCCGTGCCGGCGTTGTACCGCTCGATTAAAAGGTGGCGTGAGCGGCGACGGACATTGCGCGCACTTGCTCGTCTCGACGATCGCCTGCTGCGCGACATCGGCGTCATGCGCGGCGACGACGCGCCGTGGTGGTCGACGGCGAACAATCGGCGGGGACTTGCGCTCGGTGACGGCGAGATCATTCATCTGAATGATGTCGCACCGGGCCGGTGGCGCAAGGTACGCCAAGGCGAACCTCGCGTGCGGCACGGCACCATGCGACGAAGGACGCGATAATGACCGGCTCGCCGCACGCGAAATCCATACCTTTGCTTTACGCCGCACGCGGGCTGCGCGGCTTCGGCGACGGCTTCGCCGCGATCGTGCTGCCCGCTTACCTTTCGACGATCGGCTTCAACCCGGTCGCAATCGGCATTGTCGTCACCGCGTCTTTGCTCGGCACAGCGCTATTCACGCTCGGTGTCGGCCTCATCGCGCCGCGCTTCGACCTGCGCAGCCTGATGCTCGCCGGCGCCTTGCTCATGGTGCTGACCGGCCTGGCCTTTCCGAATTTCCAGCATATTGCTTTCGTTGTGTTCGTTGCCTTCGCCGGCACCATCAACCCGTCGAGCGGTGACCTCGGGGTTTTGGTGCCGCTCGAACACGCCATGCTTGCGCACGGCGTCGTCGATACAGCGCGCACGCGGGCCTTTGCGCACTACAGCCTGGTCGGCGCGCTGTCCATGGCGGCCGGCGCTTTGGCGGCCGGCGCGCCGGACTTCCTGCCGCTCGCGGGCATCGGCCGGCTCGCCGCGTTCAAGGCGATGTTTTACGCCTATGCCGGGCTCGGCGCCGCGAGCGCGCTGCTCTATTTGCGCCTGCCGCATGCCCGCGCGGAAGAGAAGCCGCATGCGCCGCTCGGGCCCTCGCGCGGCATCGTCTACAGGCTCGCCGCGCTGTTTTCACTCGACGCATTCGCCGGCGGCTTCGTCGTTCAGTCGATGCTGGCGCTTTGGCTGTTCGAGCGCTTCGGCCTGTCGGTATCGGCGGCGAGCCTGTTTTTCTTTTGGACGAGCACGCTGAGCGCCTTCTCCTACCCGGTGGCGGCATGGCTTGCGCGGCGAATCGGCCTCGTCAACACGATGGTCTTTACGCACATCCCCTCGAGCTTGCTCCTCATTCTGGCGGCTTTTTCTTCCAACCTTTACGTCGTCCTCGGGCTTCTGCTGGCGCGCGCGGCGCTGTCGCAGATGGATGTGCCGACGCGCACGTCATACGTCATGGCGGTGGTGACGCCGGGCGAGCGCGCCGCCGCCGCGAGCGTGACCGCGGTGCCACGCAGCCTGGCGTCGTCCATCAGTCCGAGCCTCGCGGGTCTTCTGCTCAATTCTGCGTTTATCGGGTTGCCGTTCGTGCTGTGCGGCACGTTCAAAATCGCCTACGACCTCGCGCTGTTGTTCTCCTTCCGTCGTATCAAACCTCCGGAGGAGGTCACGGCATCGCGGGCCGCCGGATAACAAAGACAACCATGTGAGGAGACACGCCATGAAATGGATCACGCGCGAACACGTGAAAGTGGACCGGGTTGCCTGTCCGTGGTTGATCAAGAAATTCGTCGACCAAGACGCAGAATTCGTTTTCGCGCCGGCTGACAAGGTGATGGCGGAAGCCGACCGCCTTGGCGCCGTGCCGTTCGACATCAAAAATGTCGAGCTCGGACACCACGGCAAAGAGTGTTCATTCGAAGCCATCTTGAAGAAATACCGCCTGACCGGCGATGCTGCCCTCGTCTTGGTGGGAAGAATCGTCAACGGCGCCGACACCGACAACTCACTGTATCGTCAGGCGGAAGGGCCGGGCCTGCAAGCAATCGCCGAAGGCTTTCGCCACCTCGGCTTCGACGACGACCACGCTGTTAACGCCGCGGAGTGGATCGTCTATGACGCGCTCTATGCTTATGCGCAGGAAATGGTGCGGCGGGGAATGCCGAACGGCATGTTCGCGTAGCGCCTGCCGGAGTCCGGGCGCGTGTCTTGCCCTCACACGGATAGACCGGCGAAGTGACGCGCAGGTTGAAAATTTGCGCGATCAGGACGGCGGTGTGCGCATGGGTGGTCTGCCAGCCAGCTCACGCTGGTTCGGAAGGGAAACAATGGCGCTTTCATTCCATTGACGTGGGTCAATGCGGCGTCGCCGCCTGGGGATAGACAAGGCGCAAGAAAGAGGACCCACACCATGGCGTATTATTTCAGCAAGACGCTACCGGCCGGCTTCGACGAGGCCGTCAAGCGCACGACCGAGGCCCTCAAGCGCGAGGGTTTCGGCATCATTACCGAGATCGACGTGAAGAAAACGATGAAGGAAAAGATAGGCGCCGATTTCCGCAACTACCGCATTCTCGGCGCCTGCAATCCGAAGCTTGCACATGAAGCATTGCAGCTCGAGGACAAGGTCGGAACCATGCTGCCCTGCAATGTCGTGGTGCAGGAGACCGGTACGGGCAAGACCGAGGTTGCGGCGATCGATCCGGTCGCCTCCATGCAGGCAATCGACAATCCCAAGCTGCGCGAAGCGGCAGGCCGCGTGCAGGGCATGCTGAAGCAGGTGATCGACAGCCTGTGATGCGCGCAATGCGTCGCCCGGGGCACTGCGTGCATTTTCGTTAGGCTCCCGACGCGCCACAGCGCGTCGAAGACGCGTGTGAACGCGCAAATGGCGCGTCGACCTTTCCCTTAGCGAGAGGTGAAGCGAGTTCGCCGCCGCATATTTTGATGTCGAGTGGGGCGGCAGCTCGCACGCAAATCTAAGAAATTCCTAGCCGCTTAAGTACCCGAAAATTAACGCGGCGGCAGGGTTTAATGCAGCGGTAGCAGGCTATGGGCGCATAATTGGGCGTGCCGATTTGCCGGAGTGCTGCATGCGCGATTGGCTCATGTTGCTCGCGCCGCTGGGTGTCGTGTTCTACTTTGTGGTCTTTCCGGACCATTTCAGCGCGTTCATGGCCTGGGCTACGGGCCTGCTCGGCTGAGCATGCGCGGCGGTCAGGCCGGCACGATCTCGCGGCCCACCGGCCAGAGCGCGAGGCCCGCAAGCTTCAGGTGCGCCCACGCGAAGGGCAGGCCGATGATGGTGATGGCGAAAATGATCGCCGCGATCAGGTGGCCGAGGGCCAACCACCATCCGGCCAGCAAGAGCCAAATCAGGTTGCCAATGAAGCCGAGCGGGCCGGCACCGACGCCGGTCGGGCGCTCGACCACGGTATGGCCGAAGGGGAGGAGCGTATAAAGCGCGATGGTGAGCGCCGCGCGTGCCCAGGGGATGCCGATGATGGTGATCGCCATGATCACGGCGGCGATCAGCCAGCCGAAGGCCATTTCCAGGCCGCCGAACACGATCCATAGCACGTTGAGAAGGAGGCTGACTGCGGACATTTCACTGGGCCAATCACCGGTGGGGAAGACGAGATAGCACGTTTTGCCGTCCCTGATTAGCAGATTTCTGCCTGCTCGTCGCCGGTCAGTGACACCACGGGGAAGCAGAGTACGATGCGCAAACCGGCCTCGATCTTCTGGAAATCGAGGCGTCCTTGGATTTGCTGGGCGAATCCTTGCACGAGGGTGAGGCCGAAGCCTTTCTTTGGCGGCAGCTCCATCCCTCGGCCATTGTCTTCGACGCTGAGGCAGCCCTCGCTCGCATGCGCGATCATCTTGAAGGTGACGGTGATCCGCCCGCCGCTGTTGCCGAAGGCATATTTGAGCGAATTGGTGACCAGTTCGTTGACCACCAGCCCGGTCGCCACCGCCCGGTCAATCGGAATCTGCGCCGGCTCCGCTTTGACGTCGATTTCGATCTCCGGCCGCTTTGGATCGATATTGGCGCAGAGCGAGCGCAGATAGTCGCCGATTTCGACGCTGCTTTTCTGCTTGCCGATCGACAGCATGTCGTGCGCCAGCGCAATTGCCTGCACGCGCTCGATGACCGCGTTCAGCCCTTCGCGCAACTCGGCTGGCGATTCGCGCACTTTTGTGGACAGAAAGGCGACGATGATCTGCAGATTGTTTTTGATACGGTGCTGGAGCTCGCGGACGGCGATATCGGATTTGGCGCGTTCGCGTGCGCGTTCGGCGACCGCCTCGACGCTCTTGTGTTCGCTCTCATGCAACGCCAGGCAGTTGCCCAGCATGTTTGCGATCGTCGCCAGAAAGGAGATGTCCCATTCGTCGAAAGCGGCAGGTTCGACACTGTCGATCTCCAAGACGCCCCAGGTGCGGCCGTTGATCATGACCGGCACATTGAGCAGCGAAATGATGTCGTGCTCGCGCAGCACCTGGGGAAAGCGGAATTCGTCGGTCTCCTTTTGATTCTGTATGACCACCGGCGCGCCGGTTTGGAAGGCGCGCCCGGCAGGTGAGCGGTAGTCGACGCTGAGCGTGGCGCGGCCCACCACGCCCGGCTTCCAGCCGATGCCCGCCTCGATCAGCAGATCGCCATGTTCGGGACGGTAGCGCATCACCTTGGTGCGCGCGATATGGGTGACGCGTGCAACCTGGGCGACCACATGATGCATGAGCCGCTCGGGCGGCAAAGCCTCGGCGCCGATGCGGCTGAACGCCTCGAGCGTGCGGCCATAGTCCCGCATGCGCTCCAGCGTGTTATCCGCGGACTTCCGATCGCTCATAAACACCCTTTTGCCCAGTTCCTCAATGAACCAACGGTTCACGCACTTGTCGCGTTCCCTCGGGTCGGGCTAAGTCGGCCTAACCGCGTTGCAACCCCGCGTTTGCAAAACAAAAAAAGATGATCGATCAGCTTTTGTCTCTCATTGTCACTTGGGTGGTCGCGGTCATCTCCGCCGGCGGCTATCTCGGCGTGGCGGCGCTGATGGCGATCGAATCGGCCTGCATTCCGCTGCCCTCGGAAGTGATCATGCCGTTCGCCGGCTACCTGGTGTCGATCGGCCAGTTCAGCCTGATCGGCGCGGCGACGGCGGGCGCGCTCGGCTGCAATATCGGCTCGACGGTCGCCTACTACGTGGCGGCCAAGGGCGGGCGGCCGGCGGTCGAGCGTTGGGGACGCTACGTGCTGTTCGGCCCCGACGACCTCAAACGCACCGATGCGTTCTTCGCCCGCTACGGTTCGCTGACCGTGTTCATCGGCCGCCTTTTGCCGGTGGTGCGGACCTTCATCGCCTTTCCGGCCGGGCTTGCGCGCATGCCGATGCTTAAATTTCAAGCCTACACCTTTATCGGCTCGTGGCCCTGGTGCTACGGGCTCGCTTATGTCGGCTACAGGCTCGGCCAGCGCTGGCATAGCGATCCGACCTTGCGCCGGCTGTTTCATGAATTCGACGCGCTGATCGTGCTCGTGCTGCTGGCGGGCTTCGCCTGGTTTGTGTGGACGCACTGGCGGCGCATCAAGGCGCGCTGAGGCCATGCCGGGTGCGCAATCCGGCGCAGCGTCAGCCCCGACTAGTCTGGCTTTCGGGCGCGATGTAATGCTTCACCGGCAATGACCGATTCCTCCGTGTCCGCGCCCGAACCCGCCGCGCGTTCTCCGCTGCGCCCCACGCTTATCGAAGTGTTGCGCGCCTTCGTTGGGGTCGCGCTGTCGGGCTTCGGCGGTGCGCTGCCGTGGGCGCGGCGCATGATCGTCGAACGGCGGCGCTGGATGAGCACCGAGGAATTCAACGAAGCCTTCGCGCTGTCGCAGTTCCTGCCCGGGCCGAACACCGTCAACTTCGCCGTGGTGTTCGGCGCCCGCTTCGGCGGCGCGGCGGGCGCGGCCGTGGCGGTGATCGGACTGATCGGTCCGCCGCTGGTGATCGTGACCGCGCTCGCCTTCCTCTACGAGCGCTACGGGGATCTGGCGACGCTCGGGCATGTTCTTGCCGGTGTCGCCGCCGCCGCCGCCGGGCTCCTGATCGCCGTGATCGCGCGGATGGTGGCGCCGCTGTTCACGAAACGGTGGAACTCGGGCGTGCCGGTGGCAATCCTCGCCTTCGTCGGCGTCGCCATTCTGCACTGGCCGCTGCCGTACGTTTTTCTCGCGCTGGCCCCGATCAGCGTGGCGCTCGCCTGGTTCAAATTGTGACGCGATGAATCAGAACCCGCTGGTGGCTTTGTTCACGCTGTTCGCCACGCTGTCGCTGTTGGCGGTCGGCGGCGCCAATGCGGCGATTCCGGAAATCCATCGCGTGGCGGTCGACGTGATGCACTGGATGAACGACCGCCAGTTCGCCGACATGTTCGCCATCGCGCAAATGTCGCCCGGGCCGAATGTAATCATCGTGGCGCTGATCGGCTTTCACGTCGCCGGCCTCAAAGGCGCCGGTGTCGCGATTGCCGCGATGTGCGGGCCAACCTGCCTGCTGGCCTATGGCGTCGCGCGCACCTGGGACCGTTTCAAGGACGCGCACTGGCGCATAGCCGTGCAGGCGGGGCTAGTGCCGGTGTCACTCGGCCTGATCGGCGCGAGCGCTTTCGTGCTGGCGCGGGCGGCCGACCATAACCTCTATGCGGCGCTGATTACGGCGGCCACCGCGGGCACCGCGTTCTTCACCCGGGTCAACCCGCTCTGGGTGTTCGCGGCGGGGGCCGCCGCCGGGTTCGCCGGGTTCGTCTAGGCAGCCTGCGCAGGCCTCTTGCCGGCGGCCGCCTTAAGTGCGCGCTGGGCTTGGCAGCGGCAGGTCAAGGCCCGGCGCGGCTCGAGTTCCAGTTTGCGTCCGTCCGGAAACTCGACATAACGGCGCACCACGGGTCCGCGCGCTTCCAGGACATATTTGGTGTTTTCGGGAAATCGTTCCGGCATCCGGGTCATTTCTTGCATTTTGTCTTGCATTTTGTGCCCTTCCCAAGCGTCGCCCAAGATGCGAACGCCCAAGGTTAGGGTGGGTTCATGGCGCCGCCGAGTTGTGCCCGTTTTCCACCGTTCCCCGGCACCTCCGGAACTTTACGGGTAGGGCTCGCCCTGAATTGCCGGTGCGGCGCAGGCACCGCATCTAGCCGACATGTCAGAAGCGAGACCTTTGCGCGTGCGCAGCTGCCCGATCTGCCGGGTGGCAATGGTGCACACCGATTTCGGCTGGAGCTGCCCGCAATGCGGCAGCGCCATCATCGACGCGTCCAAAGGCGATGCCGGCGAAGGCGATGAGCTGCGCGACACGACCGCGCGGGCGGCGGCGAGCGGCAGTTTGCGCGGCTGATCGCCTACGGCGTTATTCGCCAGATCACCCACATCCCGAGCATGATGCTGACGGCGAAGCTCAGCATGAGCACACTCTGCATCATAGTTCTCCCCTTTGATTTGGTCATCGCCGCTTGGGGCGGTCCCGCGATTGCGACTCATTGAGCGCGCCAATGCGGGCGCCATTCGGGATTACCCGTGCGCTCCACAGTGTTAATGGCCGAAATGGTTACTCGCGGCTCACCGCGATCGAAGGAAGATGGTCAGGCGCGCAACGAGGCGCGCGCGGGGCGATGCCCCCGTCGCGCGGGTGCTTCCAGCGCTATCGAACTGCTTAGCGCACGCGCGCTGCGGCAGCGCGTGCGAGCCGGACTAGTCGCCGGTGAAGCCGGTGACCAGCAAGCCGATACCAATCGCCATCACACCCATGACGGCGATGGTGAGCGTTGAATCGAAAAACGGCTTCAACACCATCGGGTGCACCACGCCCTTGCGCGGCGCGAACCACCACAGGGTCGTGCCGCTTACGCCCAGCAGCGCGGTGCCCGAGAGAATGGAAAGCATGCGAGAACCCCACGGGTTGCGAAAAACGGCGAAGGTTCTAGGCACGTGCGGCGGACGCGGGCGTAAAGATTCAGGCGGCTCGGGTAAAAAACGCATAAAGCCGCCTTGATGCTGTTTGCGCACCGTTCAAGCGAGCAGATAGAGCAGCAGCGTTCCGCCGGTAAGGGCCGACAGCAGCGCGCAAAATGCGGCAGCGAGGCGCGCGAAAGCGTTTTTTCGGCCGAGCCACACCAAGCCGGCGCCAGCCACGAACAGTCCAGCAAGCCAAGGCGCCGCCCACGATGCCGGGGCCCTGACCGTCGGCAACATCTGTGTGAACGATTCGAGCAGAACCGACCCTGCGGCGATCAGCGGCACCAGCAATCCGACCTCGACGAGGCTATGTCCGCCTTTGAGCAGCGATGGATTCAGCGCAAGGCTCAGCGTCCAGGCGACGCCGGCAAATGCGAAGACGTGCCAAGTCGCGCTCGCCGGCCAAAGCTCGCCGGCATCGCTGTGGCCGTAGCGGACGAGGAAATAGGCGCCGTCCGGAATGGGGGGATAGGAAAAGAAATTGTAGCCGGCGAAGAGAGCGATCAATAGCGCCGCCAGACCGTAGATCGCAGGCCGGCGGGCCAATGCGCGCAGTAGCGCCATGCCGAGGACGAGCGCGAGCAGCCCCACGGGCGACGCCAAACCGAATCCAAAGGGCCCATTCGGCCGCGTCGGCTGGTTTACCGTCCAACCGCCGAAACTCGCGGCGGCAAGCGCCAGCGTGATACCGGCCCAACGGAGCGCGCCGAGCATCATGTTCCCCGCGTGTTCCCGCTATTACATGCGGGCGGTGCGCCGTGCACAAGGCATGCGGCCGGCCCGGAGCAGGGGAATGACGGGGATAGTCGCCGCGGTCGCTGTTGCCCGTGGCGCTAAACTTGCCCATCTTCCGACTCAGCAGAGAGCCCGATGCGCCAATATCTCGATCTGATGGAACATGTTCTGGCGGACGGCGTGGAAAAACGCGACCGCACCGGTACCGGCACGATTTCCGTGTTCGGCCATCAGATGCGGTTTGCGCTGGGCGAGGGCTTCCCGCTGCTCACCACCAAGAAGCTGCACCTGAAGTCGATCATCTACGAGCTGCTCTGGTTCCTCGCCGGCGACACCAACATCAAATATCTCACCGACCACGGCGTGCACATCTGGGACGAATGGGCGGACGAGCGCGGCGAGCTCGGCCCGGTTTACGGTCATCAGTGGCGCTCATGGCCCGCGCAGGAAGGCCGTACCATCGACCAGATCGGCCACGTCATCGACATGATCAAGCGCAGTCCGGATTCGCGGCGCCTGATTGTGACGGCGTGGAATCCGGCCGACGTCGACAAGATGGCGCTGCCGCCCTGTCACTGCCTGTTTCAGTTCTACGTCGCGGACGGAAAACTGTCGTGCCAGCTCTATCAGCGCTCGGCCGACGTGTTTCTCGGCGTGCCGTTTAACATCGCGTCCTATGCGCTGTTGACGATGATGGTGGCGCAGGTGACGGGGCTCAAAGCCGGGGAGTTCGTCCACACCTTCGGCGACGCACATCTTTATTTGAATCATCTCGAGCAGGCGCACTTGCAATTGTCGCGCAGCCCGCGCGCGCTGCCGACCATGCGCATCAATTCCGAGGTAAAGGATATTTTCGCCTTCCGCTACGAGGATTTCAAGATCGAGAACTACGACCCGCATCCGCACATCAAGGCCGAGGTGGCGGTGTGAATCTGACCATCCGCGCGGCACAGCCGGCGGATGCCGCGCTCATCTTTACGCTGGTGCGCGAACTGGCGGACTACGAGAAATTGTCGAACGCGATGGATGCCAGCGAGGCGCAGATCGCGCGTGCGTTGTTTTGCGAAAATCCGCGCGTCTTCTGCGACATCGCGGAATGGCAAGAGGAGGCTGCGGGGTTCGCCACTTGGTTTCTCAACTTTTCCACGTTTCGTGGACGGCACGGTATCTATGTCGAGGACATTTTCGTCAGGCCGGCCTTCCGCCGGCGCGGCATCGGCAGGGCGCTGATGCAGCGGCTGGCGCGGCGTTGTCTGGACGAAGGCTTCGCGCGCTTCGAATGGGCGGTGCTCGATTGGAACGCGCCTTCGATAGACTTCTACCGCTCCATCGGCGCGCAGGTGCTCGGCGAATGGCGTATTTGCCGGCTGAGCGGTGAGGCGCTGCGGAAGTTCGCGAATAAGTGGCGGGTTTGAAAGAGTGCTGCGTTACGATGTTTCTTCAGAGAACATCTTATATTGCAACTGCAAAGGCTTCGCCGGGATTTTCTGTGCCCCTTCGATCAGGGCAATCTTTTCCGAAAGCCACTTCTTTTTTGATTCGTCATCAGTAAGGTAATCTTCGACGTCGACATAGCGCACTGTCTTGAATTTCCGCTCTAGAATAGAATAACGCGTTGGAAAATCATCGTTAGGACCAAGTGGGAAGTCTTCGCTAAAGATCGTTCGCCATTTTCGACGATCAAATTTGTAATCGAAATATGCATCAGCTCCTTTAATTTTGTCAGCAAAGACTTCTGTTAGATACACTCGATTGAATAAGTCTTTAAACATGTCAAACATGTATGAGCCACCGATCACGAAAAATTCGGTTTGCTGCCTTTGGATTGAAATGATGTCTGCAAAGAAGAGGGCAGTTTCCCGATTATTCGCCCAAGTTAGAGTAGTGTTGTTCAAGTTCCAAAAAGCATTTCGCTCTTCAAATGCAGCTTCACGAGTGAGGACGATGTTTGTTCGATTTGGCAGCGGCTTCCCGATAGAATTGTACGTGAGCCGTCCCATTATGATTACATGATTGGAGGTAATTTCTTTAAAGCGCTTCAAGTCACTTCTGAGGTGCCAAGGAAGCCTGTTTTCGCAACCAATTACATTATCGGGCGAGCTCCGAGCCACAACATACGAGATCGAAGGGAGTGTGAGTTCGCGCCATTTAGAATCTGACACCTGCGAAAGGCGGTGTAGTAGCCTCTGTTTCTGGACGTGAAAAGGCCGTACCCGGCAACTCCGATTGGTTATTTTCAAGTCTTGGCGCACTGCACAGTGGATGGCTCAGCGTCAGATGGTCGCGTCGCTCACGCAAAGACTGAGCCCGCCAGTCTAAAACTCATCGGCAGCCGGATTACCCAAGTGACGCCGCAATCGACAAACCGCCGCGTTCATGCTTTGTGCATTGGAAGGCTAAGCGATGATATCGGGAAATGACCCATAAAAACAAGCGCTTGAGCCGAATCGGGGGAAGCCGGTGCTAAGCTCCGCCGCGCCGCGTCCGGCAAGCGCCGACTATCTCGCCGCGCTCAACGAGGCGCAGCGCCACGCGGTCGAGCACGGCGGAGTTTCGCCGGATGACTCACCGCCGCTGCTCATCATCGCCGGCGCCGGCTCCGGCAAGACCAACACGCTCGCGCACCGGGTCGCGCATCTCATCGTCGGCGGCGCCGACCCGCGCCGTATCCTCTTGCTTACCTTCTCGCGCCGCGCGGCGGCGGAGATGGAACGGCGCGTGCAGCGTATCACCGCGCAGGTTCTGCGCGGCCAGGCTGCACCCCTGGTTGGGGCGCTTTCCTGGTCCGGCACATTCCACGCGATCGGCGCGCGGCTGCTGCGCGAGCACGCGCGCGCGATCGGTCTCGACGCCGGCTTCACCATCCATGACCGGGAAGATTCGGCCGACCTGATGAACCTGGTGCGGCACGAGCTCGGCTTCTCCAAGACGCGCAAGCGTTTCCCGATGAAGGGCACTTGCCTCGCCATCTATTCGCGTGCGGTCAATGCCGAGGTGCCGCTCGGCGAGGTGCTGGCAACGGCCTTTCCCTGGTGCAGCGAGTGGGAAGCGGAGCTGCGCGCCCTGTTCGGTGCCTATGTGGAGGCCAAGCAGAAGCAGAGCGTGCTCGATTATGACGACCTGCTGCTCTACTGGGCGCAGATGATGCTGGAAGGCGCGCTGGCGCGTGACATCGCCGCGCGCTTCGATCATGTGCTGGTGGACGAATATCAGGACACCAACCGTCTGCAGGCCACGATCCTGCTCGGCCTGAAGCCGAACGGCTGCGGCTTGACGGTGGTCGGCGACGATGCGCAATCGATCTATTCGTTCCGCGCCGCCACCGTGCGCAACATTCTCGATTTCCCCGGCCAGTTCAGCCCGCGCGCCGAGGTCGTCACGCTCGAGCGCAATTACCGCTCGACGCAAAGCATTCTCGCTGCCGCCAATGCGGTGATCGCGCTTGCCGCCGAACGCTACAGCAAGAATTTGTGGTCCGACCGGCCGTCGGCCGAGCGCCCGGCGTTGATCAATGTCGCCGACGACAGCGCGCAGGCAGGCTTCGTGGTGGAGAAGCTTCTGGAGAACCGCGAAGCCGGCATCGCGCTCAAGTCGCAAGCTGTGCTGTTCCGCACCTCGAGCCATAGCGCCGGGTTGGAAGTCGAGCTGGCGCGCCGCAATATTCCCTTCGTCAAGTTCGGCGGCCTGAAGTTTCTCGAGGCCGCCCATATCAAAGACGTGCTGGCCGCCCTGCGCTGGGCGGGCAACATGCGCGACCGGGTGGCCGGCTTCCGCGTGGCCCAACTCCTGCCCGGCGTGGGTCCCGGCAATGCCGCCCGCCTGCTCGACCGCGTGGCGCAGGCGGAGGATCTGGCCGGCGCCGTAAGCGACTTCAAGCCGCCGGCGGCAGCCGCCGAGCACTGGCCGGACTTCGCCGACACCATCGGCCTGTTGCGGCGGGGCGCGCTGGGGTGGCCGGCCGAGCTCGAACTCGTCTGCCGCTGGTACGCGCCGCATCTCGACCGAATTTACGAGGACGCCGCCATGCGCCAGGGCGACCTGCATCAGCTTGCGCAGATAGCGGCCACCTATGCCAGCCGCGAGCGTTTCCTCACCGAGCTGACGCTCGATCCGCCAGGCGCCACGTCCGACGAGGCCGGCGCGCCGCTCCTCGACGAGGACTACCTGATCCTGTCGACGATCCATTCCGCCAAGGGGCAGGAATGGACCAGCGTATTCGTGCTCAATGTCGTCGACGGCTGCCTGCCCTCCGATCTTTCGACCGGCTCGACGCCGGAAATCGAGGAAGAGCGGCGGCTGCTTTATGTCGCCATGACGCGCGCCAAGGACCAGTTGCATCTCATGGTGCCGCAGCGCTTCTATACCTATGGCGAGCGCGGCGACCGCCACGTCTATGCGCAACGCACGCGCTTTATTCCAGACGGCTTGCGCAAGCATTTCGACAGCCGTGCCTGGCCGGCGCCGAATTCGGCGCGAAACGCGCGTGCTGCCGGCGCCGCGACGGTCGATCTGCGTACAAAGCTGCGTCGAATGTGGGATTGATCGCCCGTTTCGAGCTCGCGGCTTATTTAAGGCGCCGAGCAGTAAAAACGCCGCATGACGGCGCGTTGTAACGCTGGCTTGCAACGCCTATAACCCTCCTCCGAAACAGGCAGCCGGCACCAGTTCCGGCGCCGGGAGACCAATTCCATGCCATGGACCAATCAGGGAGGCGGCGGCGGCCCGTGGGGTTCGGGCGGCGGTCGGGGCCCATGGGGCAGCGGACCGCAGTCGTCCGGACCGAAACCGCCCGATCTCGAGGAAATGCTCCGCCGCGGCCAGGACCGGCTGCGGCGCTTCCTGCCGGGCGGCAGCATGGGCGGCCGCGGCTTCGTGCTGCTACTGCTCGCCGCCATCGTGCTGTGGGGCGTGTCGGGCTTCTTCAAGGTCGAACCCGACGAGCTCGGCGTGGTCTTGCGCTTCGGCAAGGTCGTGCGCGAGGTACAGCCCGGCCTGAACTACCACCTGCCTTATCCGATGGAGACCGCCCTGACGCCCAAGGCGCTGCGCGTCAATAAAATCGATATCGGCATGCGCGAGGTCGACAACGGGCGCGGCGGCACCGCGACCCGCAGCGTGCCGCAGGAAAGCCTGATGCTCACCGGCGACGAGAACATCGTCGACGTGGATTTCTCGGTGTTCTGGAAGGTGAAGCCGAGCGGGGTCGGCGACTACCTGTTCAATATTCAATTCCCGCAAGGGACGGTGAAGGCGGTAGCCGAGAGCGCCATGCGCGAGGTGGTCGGTCGGCGCGACATCGAGCCTATCCTGACCGGCGCGCGCCAGACCATCGAGAGCAAGGTGCAGGAGCTGATGCAGAAGACGCTCGACCATTACGGCGCCGGCATCCTGATCCAACAAGTGCAGTTGCAAAAGGTCGACCCGCCGACCCAGGTGATCGACGCTTTTCGCGACGTGCAGGCCGCCCGTATCGATCTCGATCGCGCGGTCAATGAGGCGCAGACCTACGCCAACAGGGTGATCCCGCAGGCGCGCGGCAATGTCGCCAAGATCATCCAGGCGGCGCAGGCCTATCGCCAGCAGACGGTGGCCGAAGCCACCGGCGAAAGCGCGCGCTTTCTCAAGATCTACCAGCAATACAAGAAGGCGCCCGACGTGACCCGCGAGCGCATGTATCTGGAAACAATGGAACGCGTGCTCGGCGCAACGAACAAGGTGATCATCGATACAAAGAACGGCGCGCAGGGCGTGCTGCCCTACCTGCCGCTCAACGAGCTCGCGCCGCAGGGGGCCAAGCCCAATCAATCCAAGTCGAGAGGTCAGCAATGAGGCTCAGCGTCACTGGCGGCGTCATTGTCGTCCTAGTCGTTGCCGTGCTGATCATCGCCTATCTGGCGCTGTTCACCATCTACCCGACCCAGCAGGCGCTGGTGCTCCGGCTCGGCAAGCCCGAAGCGGTGATTACCGAACCCGGCCTGCATGTGAAGGCGCCGTTCATCGATACGGTCGTCTATATTGACAAGCGCATCCTCGACCTGGAATCGCCGCCGCAGGAAGTGATCGCGTCCGATCAGAAGCGGCTGGTGGTGGACGCCTTCGCGCGTTATCGCATCCACGATGCGCTGCGCTTCTACCAGACGCTCGGATCGAAAAGGGCCGCCGACTCGCAACTCGCCATCCTGCTCAACTCGGCGCTGCGGCGCGTGCTGGGCGAAGCGACCTTCATTCAGGTGGTGCGCGACGAGCGCGCGGATTTGATGGCGCGCATCCGCGGCCTGATCGACCAGGAGGCGGCCAATTACGGCGTCGAGGTGGTGGACGCGCGCATCCGCCGCGCCGACCTGCCGGAGCAGAACAGCCAAGCCGTCTATCAGCGCATGCAGACGGCGCGTCAGCGCGAGGCGGCCGAATACCGCGCGGAAGGCAATCAGCGGGCGCAGGAAATCCGCTCGAACGCCGACCGCCAAGCAACCGTGCTGCTGGCGGAAGCGAGGTCGAAGGGTGAGCAGGTCCGCGGCGAAGGCGACGCCGAGCGCAACGAGATTTTCGCCAAAGCATACAATCAAGATCCGGAATTCTTCGAGTTCTACCGGTCGATGCAGGCCTATGAGCGCGGTCTCAAGTCGGGCGACACCAGGTTCTTGCTCAAGCCCGATTCGAACTTCTTCCGCTACTTCAGCCATCCCTCCGGCAAAGGCCAAAACGCCGGCGCGGCCACGCCGCCGCCGACCGGCGCGCCTGCGAATGGCGCGCCTTCGGCATCCCGGTAAGGCGAAGCGCGGCCGGCATGTCCGACTTCTTGGCCGCGCTCGGACTGGTTTTCGTCATTGAAGGCTTGGTGTTTGCAGCCTTTCCCGCGCAGGCCAAGCGGGCGATGACGAGCGTGCTGGAAACGCCGGAGACGACTTTGCGCGCGATCGGGCTTGCCTCGGCGCTGATCGGTCTCATCGTCGTGTGGCTGGTCAGGGGATGACAGCAATCAGCGGTCAGCCATCTGCGGTCGGAGGGGCGAAAGCACGTTGTCTGATCACTGACTACTGATTACCGATCCCTCGGTTTGCCCTTGAATCGCCTTGAAGACAGGGCCACTTTGCAGCAGTCCCAATTCCTGGAGCATCGACGCCCATGGGCGCACTCTTGACTTCGCTGACGACGCCTGTCCGCCGCCCGGCTGCGGCAATTTTACTCGCCGCGGCAATCGTTTGGCCGGCGATGACGGTGCCGGCCGCGGCGCGCGGACCGGAAGCCATCGCCGATGTCGCCGAGCAGGTCATCGATGCCGTGGTCAATATCTCGACCAAGCAGACCGTCGACATGAGCGACAACGCCATCCCGCAGTTGCCGCCGGGCTCGCCGTTCGAGCAATTCTTCGAAGACTATTTCAAGAAGCACGGCAAGAACGGCGCGCCGACGCCGCGGCGCATCAATTCCCTCGGCTCGGGATTCATCATCGATGCGGCCGGCTATGTGGTGACCAACAACCACGTCATCGCCGGCGCCGACGAAGTCGATGTGATCCTCAACGACGGCACCACGCTGAAGGCGCAGATCATCGGCCGCGACACCAAGACCGATCTCGCGCTGCTTAAAGTGAATCCGACCAAGCCGCTGAAGGCGGTCAAGTTCGGCGACTCGGAAAAGTTGCGGCTCGGCGAATGGGTGATCGCGATCGGCAATCCGTTCAGCCTGGGCGGCACGGTCACCGCCGGCATCGTGTCGGCGCGCAACCGCGACATCCAGTCGGGCCCCTATGACAACTACATCCAGACCGACGCCGCCATCAACCGCGGCAATTCGGGCGGTCCGCTGTTCAACCTCAACGGCGAGGTGATCGGCGTCAACACCGCCATCATCTCGCCCTCGGGCGGCTCGATCGGCATCGGCTTTGCGGTACCGTCGAAGACGGTGGTGCCGGTGATCGATCAATTGCGCAAGTTCAAGGAGGTGCGGCGCGGCTGGCTCGGCGTGCGCATCCAGCAGGTGACCGACGAGATCGCCGACAGCCTCAACGTCAAGCCGCCGCGCGGCGCGCTGGTCGCCGGCGTCGACGGCAAGGGGCCCGCCAAGGGCACGATCGAGCCGGGCGACGTCATCGTCAAGTTCGACGGCAAAGAGGTGAAGGAGATGCGCGACCTGCCGCGCATCGTCGCCGATACGCCGGTCGGCAAGGACGTGGCGGTGACGGTCATCCGCAAGGGCAAGGAAACGGTCGAACACGTCAAACTCGGCCGGCTCGCCGATCAAAAGCAGGCGGCGCTGACGTCGAAAAAGGACACGCCGGAGGAAAAGCCGGTGGTCAAGAAGGCGCTCGGGCTCGACCTTGCCACGCTGACCGACAGCCTGCGCAAGCAGCATAAGATCAAGGACAGCGTGAAGGGCGTGTTGATCACCGCGGTCGATCCCCACTCGCCCGCCGCCGACAAGCATCTCGCGCCCGGCATGGTGATCGCCGAGGTGCAGCAGCAGCCGGTATCGACGCCTTCCGAATTGCAGAGCCGCATCGACGGCCTGAAGAAGAGCGGCAAGAAGACCGTGGTGCTGCTGGTGATCGCGCCGGATGGGGACCCAAGCTTCGTGGCGCTGGCGCTGGAGTAGGCGTTAACGCATCCGGCCGAACCGATGTCTGCATGCCCCGCGAAAGCGGGGCATGCAGTATTCACGGCGGTGGAGCAGGATCGTCTCAATTTTGAATCAGGCCGCGCCGCAAACTCGCTTCACCTCTCCCATCGGGAGAGGTCGGCGCGCGACGTGCGCCGGGTGAGGGGTCACAATCTATCGAGAGGGGCGATCCCCCACACCCGACCCTCTCCCCGATGGGGAGAGGGAGCGCGCTGTGCCGGATCGTGTCGCTTCGATCGATCGATTTTGCTCTAATTTTTCTCGCGAGGTTCGCGTCTACCGGATCGTCCGCTTGCGCGGATAATGACCGTCCGAATTTCCCGTCAATCCAGCACGTGGTTGACCATGCCGTCGGCCAGCTTCGGCTCGAACCAGGTCGATTTCGGCGGCATGATGAGGCCGGCGTCGGCCACCGCCATCAGGTCGGCCATCTGCGTCGGATAAGAGCGCGAATGCGACCGCCATCTCGCCGGAATCGACGCGCGCCTGCAGGCCCTCGAGCCCGCGCGCGCCGCCGACGAAATCGATGCGTTTGTCGGTGCGCTGATCGCGTGATGCCGAGCAACGGCTCGATCACGTAGCGCGTCAGCATGGTCACCGGTAGGCGCCCGATCGGGTCGCTCGCGATCAAATTCGGGCGCAGCGTCAGCTTGTACCATTGGCCGGCAAGATACATGCCGAATTCGCTCGGTCCTGCCGGGCGCACCGGCTTGGCTGAGGCGGCCACCGTGAAGCTTTTGCCAAGTTCGGCAAGGAACTGCGCGGGCATGCGGCCGTTCAAGTCCTTCACCACGCGGTTGTAGTCCAGGATGGTCATTTCATGGTCGGCAAATAGCACTGCCAGAAAATATCCGTCGGTCTTGCGGCGCGCGGCGACGCGCGCAGCTGCCGCCGAGCGGTGATGGCCGTCGGCGATGTAGAGGGCGGGCAAGGCATCGAAGGCATTCGTCAGTTTGTCGATGACGGCAGCATCGGAAATGACCCAGAGCTCGTGGCGCACGCCATCGTCGGCGGTAACGTCGATGGTGGGTTTCCCGGATGCGGCTTTGGCGAGCAGCGCATCGATATCGGCCGCGGCCGGATAGCCGATCATCACCGGCCCGGTTTGCGCGTTTACCGCCTCGATCTGCCGCACCCGGTCGTCTTCCTTCACCGGCGTGGTGAGCTCGTGCTTGCGGATGCGGTTGCTTGCGTAGTCGGCGAGCGAGGCGACGCAGGCGAGACCCGTCTGCGTATGACCGCGCCAAGTGAGGCGGTAGACGTAATAACAGGGCGCGGCGTCGCGCATCAGCACCCCGGCATCGATCATACGCTTGAGATTTTCGGCCGCCTTGGCATAGACCGCATTGTCGTAAGGGTTCGCCTCTGGATCGAGGTCTATCTCCGGCTTGGAGACGTGCAGAAAGCTCCACGGCCTGCCCTCGGCGCGTTGGCGTGCCTCGCTGCTGGAGAGCACGTCATAGGGCGGCGCCAGCACATCGGCGGCGCGCTCGGGCACCGGGCGCAGGGCGCGGAACGGCTTGATGAGCGGCAATGCTATCTCCAGGCGATTTGGGACGGTATCAGGGACAGAACCGAGGCAGCACGATGACTGGGCATCCCGGCGGCGCGGTGCTTATTGCAGGGCCGACAGCCAGCGGCAAGTCGGCGCTGGCGCTCCGGCTGGCGGAGCGGCTCGGCGGTACCATCGTCAACGCCGATTCCATGCAGGTGTATCGCGACCTGCGCATCATTACGGCGCGGCCGACGCCCGAGGAAGAGCGCCGCGTACCGCACCGGCTTTATGGCCATGTCGATGCGGCGAGGAATTATTCCAGCGGGCAATGGCTGCGCGACGTCGGCGAAGTGCTGGCTGAGTTGAGAGCGCACGGACGCCCCGTCATCTTGGTTGGCGGTACCGGTCTCTACTTCAAAGCGTTGACCAGCGGGCTTGCTGCGGTGCCGCCAATCCCGGCGGATATCCGCGCCCGGGTGCGCGGGCGCCTGACCGCCGAGGGCGTGCGGCCTTTGTACGAAGAGCTGCGCAACCGCGATCCGCGAACCGCCGACCGTCTGATGCCGAACGACCGCTCGCGCATTTCGCGTGCGCTCGAGGTGATGCTGGCGACCGGCCGTTCGCTCAGCGATTGGCATCGCGAGGGGATGCCGCCGCTGATCGATGCGGCGCGCGCCGCCAGGCTATTCGTCGCCTGCGAGCGGCAAGAGCTCGTACAGCGGATCGAGCGGCGCTTTGCCGCGATGCTCGAGGCCGGCGCGCTGGAGGAGGTGAGAGCGCTTGCAGCACGCCGTCTCGACCCCACGCTGCCGGCGATGAAGGCGCATGGCGTGCCGTGGCTGGTCAGGCACCTCAACGGCGAAATTACTTTGGACGAAGCCGCCGCCGGCGCGGTGATGGACACCCGCCGCTACGCCAAGCGCCAGCTCACCTGGTTTCGCAACCAGATGCAGGATTGGCCCTGGGTCAGCGCAGACGACGCGAAAATGGCGCTCGAAAGACAGCTCGCTTCGCTCTAATGTGGCCTTCGCGCGCGCGTAAAGCCCTTGACCGCCGCCCTGGGTGGCCATATAACCCGCGCAACGAAAATTCAGGTGGACCCCGTGTTGCGCAATATTATTACCGTACTTGTAAAGGTTCGGACGCGGCCGATGCGGCCCTGAGGGGCGGCGCAGGAGCTTCGTCCGGACATGGCCCTTGCGGGCCTTTTTTATTTCCTGAGTGCTGGGTGCGTGACGATGAAGAGGATGATGTCATGACAAGGGAAATGAGCGGCGCCGAAATGGTGATCGAGGCTCTCGCCGATCAGGGCGTGAAGCATCTGTTCGGGTATCCGGGCGGCGCGGTGCTGCCGATCTACGATGCCCTCTTCGCGCAGGACAAAGTGCGGCACATCTTGGTGCGGCACGAACAGGGCGCGGTCCACGCCGCCGAAGGCTATGCGCGCTCCACCGGCAAGGTGGGCTGCGTGCTGGTGACATCCGGCCCGGGCGCGACCAATGCGGTTACCGGCTTGACCGACGCCTTGATGGACTCGATCCCGATCGTCTGCATAACCGGCCAAGTGCCGACGCATCTGATCGGCAACGACGCCTTCCAGGAATGCGACACGGTCGGCATCACGCGCCCCTGCACCAAGTACAATTATCTGGTGAAGCGCATCGAGGACCTGCCGCGCGTGCTGCATGAGGCCTTCCATATCGCCTCGAGCGGGCGGCCCGGCCCGGTGGTGGTGGACGTGCCGAAGGACATCCAATTCGCCAAGGGTGTCTATTCCAAGCCGAAGGATTTCGCCCACACCGGCTATCGGCCGAAGGTGAAAGGCGACATCGCCAAGATCAAGGAAGCGGTCGAGCTGATGGCGCATGCCAAGCGGCCGCTGTTCTACACCGGCGGCGGGGTGATCAATTCCGGCCTCGCGGCGAGCGAATTGCTGCGCGAGCTGGTCAAGCTCACCGGCTTCCCCATCACCTCGACGCTGATGGGGCTCGGCGCGTTTCCCGCCGCGGAGCCGCAATGGCTCGGCATGCTCGGCATGCACGGCACGCTGGAAGCCAATATGGCGATGCACGACTGCGACGTGATGATCTGCATCGGCGCGCGCTTCGACGACCGCATCACCGGCCGCATCGACGCCTTCTCGCCGGGCTCCAAGAAGATCCATGTCGACATCGATCCATCGTCGATCAACAAGAACATTCACGTCGACGTGCCGATCGTCGGCGACTGTGCGCATGTGCTGGAGGACATGGTGCGGCTATGGCGCACCAGCGCCATCCACCCCGACAAGAAGGCACAGTCGATGTGGTGGACGCAGATCGACAAATGGCGGGCGCGCAAATCGCTCGCCTATCACCAGTCGAATGAGGTGATCAAACCGCAATACGCCATCCAGCGGCTGTACGAGCTGACCAAGGACAAGGACGTCTACATCACCACCGAGGTCGGTCAACACCAGATGTGGGCGGCGCAGTTCTACCGGTTCCAAGAGCCGAACCGCTGGATGACCAGCGGCGGGCTCGGCACCATGGGCTATGGGCTGCCGGCCTCGGTGGGCGTGCAGCTCGCGCATCCCAAGTCGCTGGTGATCGACATCGCCGGCGAGGCAAGCGTGCTGATGACCATGCAGGAAATCTCGACCGCGGTGCAGTACCGGCTGCCGGTCAAGATCTTCATCCTCAACAACCAGTACATGGGCATGGTGCGCCAGTGGCAGGAATTGCTGCATGGCGGCCGCTATGCCGAGAGCTACTCCGAGGCGCTGCCCGATTTCGTCAAGCTGGCGGAGGCCTATCACGCGGTCGGCATCCGCTGCGAGAAGCCGGGCGATCTCGATCACGCCATCCATGAGATGATCAATGTCGACAAGCCGGTGCTGTTCGACTGCGTGGTCGATCCGGCGGAGAATTGCTTCCCGATGATCCCCTCGGGGCGCGCGCACAACGAGATGCTGCTGGGCGGCGCGGTCGAGGACATCGAGGACGCGATCACCGAGGAAGGCAAGGTGATGGTCTAATTCCATCTGTCATGCGCGGGCCGGGACGATCCCGGTCATGACAGCCGAGAATGAGGAAATGACAGTATGAATCTCGCCATCATCGGCGCCGGCAATGTAGGCGGCGCGCTCGGCACCAACTGGGCGCAGAAGGGCCATGACATCGTCTTTGGCGTGCGCGATCCCAAGGCGGAAAAGACGCAAGCGCTCGTCAAAACGATCGGCGCGAAGGCGCGGGCGGTGAGCGTAAGCGAGGCGGCGCGGGCCGCCGAGGTGATCGTACTGTCGACCCCTTGGCCGGCGACGGAAGCCGCGATCCGCGCCATGGGCGACCTCAAGGGTAAGATCCTGCTCGACGCCACTAACCCGCTGACGCGCGGCCCGGACGGCATCGGGCTCGAGATCGGCCACGCCATCTCCGGCGGCGAAAAGGTTCAGGGCTGGGCGGCCGGCGCATCCGTTTTCAAGGCGCTCAATACCACCGGCTTCGGCAACATGGCCAAGCCGGTGTTCGACGGCGTCAAATCGGTGATGTTCGTCGCCGGCGACGATGCCGCCGCCAAGCCCAAGGTGATGAGCTTGGTCGGTGAACTCGGCTTCGAGGTGATCGACGCCGGCCCTTTGCGCAACGCGCGGCTGCTCGAAGCGCACGCCATGCTGTGGATCGATCTCGCGCTGGCACGCGGCCAGGGCCGCGATTTCGCTTTTGCAATAGTGAGGCGGTAGTCAGTGCGTCAGCGCGTCGGCCTATGCAGCGCTTATTCCCGCGCAAGCGGGAATCCAGCGTTAGAGTCCGTCATTTTTAGGCCCGGGTCCCCGCTTGCGCGGCGGCGAGCGGCCGAACACAGGTGACCGCTATGAATGCTCCTACGCCAACCACGAGCCACTATCCCGCCGCGCCGACGGCGCAGAAACCGGAAAGCCACACGCTCTCCGTGCTCGTCGACAACGAGCCGGGCGTGCTCGCGCGCGTGATCGGCCTGTTCTCCGGCCGCGGCTACAATATCGAGTCGCTCACCGTGTCGGAAACCGAGCACCAGCAGCATTTGTCGCTGATCACGATCGTCACCACCGGCACGCCCATGGTGATCGAGCAGATCAAGAATCAGCTCGACCGGCTGGTGCCCGTGCACCATGTCGTCGACATGACGCTCGCCGGCAATTCAATCGAGCGCGAATTGGCCATGGTGAAAGTGAAAGGCAAGGGCGACAACCGCGTCGAGGCGCTGCGCCTGGCGGATGCCTTCCGCGCGCGCGTCATCGACGCCACCACCGAAAGCTTCGTGTTTGAGATCACCGGCAAGAGCGACAAGGTCGAGCAGTTCATCGAATTGATGCTGCCTCTCGGCCTGGTCGAGGTGGCTCGCACCGGCATCGCCGCCATCATGCGCGGGCCGCAAGGGATGTGAGGCGTAAGCCCGCGCTCTTTTGTAATGCCACTCGACATCTTCCTGGCGCTGGTGCTGTTCGCAACCGTGATGGCGTTCACGCCGGGGCCCAACAATGTCATGCTGGCTGCCTCGGGCGTGAATTTCGGCTTCGCGCGCACGCTCCCGCACATGGCCGGCATCACGCTCGGCTTTCTAGCGTTGCTGGCGGCCTGCGGCGCCGGGCTCGGACTCGTCTTCACGGCTGCGCCGAAGCTGCAACTCGTCCTGAAGGTCGCAGGCGCCGCCTACATGCTGTTTCTTGCCTTCAAGGTGGCCACCGCGCACCTGTCGAGCGCCGACGGCGCAGCGCCGGCGCGACCGTTCACCTTTCTGCAGGCTGCGGCGTTTCAATGGGTCAACCCGAAGGCCATGGTCGCGTGTCTCAGCGCCATCGCGGTCTACGTGCGTCCCGGTCATGAAGGCACCGACTTTCCGATCATGCTGGCGGTGCTGATGGTGGCCACGGTGCTGTCGACCTCTGCCTGGGCCGGCTTCGGCGTGGGCTTGCGGCGCCTGCTGCGCGAGCCGCGCCACGCGCGCATTTTCAATGGAGCAATGGCGCTGCTTTTGGTCGCCAGCATCGTGCCGATGGTGGTTTGACTGGGCCGTAACACGGAAGGGCTTGTCGGCACTCCCCGACCGTCCTAGAAGCAGGGCCGAAACCGGCCAGGGGCTTAGTAGAGGATCATCATGCGTGTTTATTACGATCGCGACGCCGATCTCAATCTCGTCAAGGGCAAGAAGATTGCCGTCATCGGCTATGGCAGCCAGGGCCACGCCCACGCGCTCAATTTGCGCGATTCGGGCGTGAAAGAGGTGGCGGTGGCGCTGCGCAAGACCTCGGCCGGCGTCAAAAAGGCCGAAGGCGAGAAGCTCAAGGTCATGGAGGTGGCGGAAGCCGCCAAATGGGCCGACGTGATGATGATGCTGACGCCGGACGAATTGCAGGCCGACATCTACAATGACCATCTGGTCAAGAACATGAAGAACGGCGCCGCGCTGATGTTCGCGCACGGCCTCAACATTCATTTCAACCTGATCGAGCCGCGCGCCGATCTCGACGTCATGATGATCGCGCCCAAGGGCCCTGGCCATACGGTGCGCTCGGAATACCAGCGTGGCGCCGGCGTGCCCTGCCTGCTGGCAGTGCATGCCGACAAGTCGGGCAACGCGCACGAGCTCGCGCTATCTTACGGTGCGGCGATCGGCGGCGGCCGCGCCGGCATCATCGAGACCACATTCAGGGAGGAATGCGAGACCGACCTGTTCGGCGAGCAGACCGTCTTGTGCGGCGGCGTGGTCGAGCTGATGAAGGCCGGCTACGAGACGCTGTGCGAGGCCGGCTACGCGCCGGAAATGGCCTATTTCGAGTGCATCCACGAGATGAAGCTGATCGTGGACCTAATCTACGAGGGCGGCATCGCCAATATGAACTATTCGGTGTCGAACACCGCCGAATACGGCGAATACGTCTCCGGCCCGCGGGTGATCACGCCGGCGGTGAAGGCCGAGATGAAGAAGGTCCTGAACGATATCCAATCCGGCCGCTTTACCAAGGACTGGATGCTGGAGAACAAAGTCAACCAGACTTCGTTCAAGGCCATGCGCGCCAAGCTCGCCGAGCATTCCGCCGAGCAAGTGGGCGCCAAGCTGCGCGACATGATGCCGTGGATCAAACAGCGGGCGTTGGTGGATAAGAGCAAGAATTGACCGATCTGCGCATCGTCACGATGGCTGCGGCCACCTTCCTCGGGGCGGCTGCATTTGCTTACGCCGGCGAGCAGGGTCAGCGCGGCAACCGTTGCGACGGTGGCGCGCCGGGAATGGCCGAATACCTCGACGTGCTGCGCGCGTATTCGGAAAAGCAACTGACGATCGCATATGACCGCGCAGGATGACCGAGATACGCGCGCGCGCGTTGGGCGGCGAGGATCGCAAATGATACGACCGATGCGGACTCGGCTGGTCGCCGCGGCCGGCGCGCTGGCGTTCATGTCGCTTGCTTCGGCCGGGGAGCTCGACAACCCCGATCGCGGCTGCGACGGCAATACCTACCAGATCATCGAATGCCAGAAGGGTAAGCTGAAGCTGCTGGAGGAGCGGCTGGCGGCGGCCTATGCCAAGGCGTTGCAGATGGCCGAGCCCAAGCAGCGCAAGCAACTCGAAACCGCGCAGCACGCCTGGCTGGAATTCCGCGACGCAGATTGCGATTATTACGAGTTGGGCGGCGGCACCTTCGCGCGCAAAGAGGCCGGCTATTGCATGCTGGATTTGACGCGGGGCCGCGCGCACGAGCTGGAACAGGCGGTGGAGCCGTAGCGGCGGGCGCGCAGTCGGTTGAAGCTGTCATGCCTCGCAAAAGCGCGAACATCAAGAAACACCGACCGCGCTGTGATTACTGGATCGTCCGCTCCCCGCCTGCGCGGGGACAAGCTTCGCGGAGATGACAGCCAAAAGTGCGGCGCGCGTAAACCAGACTATTTCTTCCCAATTCTCGCCCACAGCCACTTCGCCACTTCCGCCGGCAGCACGTCGCCGCCGGCGGCGCGCAGGTTGGCCTCGCGCATTTCCTTCACGTTGATCGCATCGATCAGGGGACTGAGCGCCGCAGCAAGCTTCTTGTCGTCGGCATCCTCGGGCGCCAGCAGGAGGATGGCGTCATAAGGTGGGATGGCCTGCTTCGGGTCGCTCAGCACTTTGAGATCGTATTTGGCGATGCGTCCGTCGCTGGAGAAGGCCGAGATCACGTCGACTTCGCCGGTGGCGGCCGCCTGATATATGAAGGTCGCCTGCATCGACTTCTGCTGGCGAAAGTGCAGGTCATAGGCATGCTGGATGGCCTTCCATTCCGGCCGGTCGAAGAACTCGTAGTCGCCGGCGATCGTCATTTGCGGCGTGTGGGCGGCGAGATCGGCAATCGAATTGATGCCAAGCGCGTCCGCCTTCTTGCGCGGCATGGCGAGGGCATAGGCGTTCTCGAAGCCGAGCGCCCCGAGCATGCGCACGCCGTGGGTTTTCCTAAGCCAAGCCGAAACATCGCGTAGCACCTCCGCGCGCGGCTTGACCAAGCTTTCGTGCATGTAGTTCGCCCAAATGGTGCCGGAATAATCGACATAGACGTCGACGTCGTTCGCCGTGAGCGCCTTGAAGATTACCGCCGAGCCGAGACCATCGCGCCGCTCGCTGACCAGCCCACGCGCGGCGAGCCGCTGCTGGATCAGCGCGCCGAGGATGTATTGTTCGGTGAAGCTTTTGGTGCCGACGATGTAGGTGTTGCGGGTGCCGGCACTACCCGGCACCAGCGATGCGAGCACCACCAGCGCAAGGCCCACGCCGCCGGCGGCGATGCGCACGCGGCTGCGGGCGGCAACGCCGTATTCCATAAGCGCCAGCAATTGATCGACCACCAGCGCCAGGACGGCGGCGGCCACACAGCCAAAGATGACGAACACCCAATTCTGCGTCTGCAAGCCGGCAAATATGTAGTTGCCGAGGCTGGTCTGGCCGACCGGCGTCGATAGCGTGGCGGTGCCGATCACCCAGACCGCCGAGGTGCGGATGCCGGCCATAATCACCGGCATCGCCAGCGGCAATTCGATCTCGCGTAAGGACTGCGCCGGCCGCATGCCGATGACGCGGGCGGCGTCGCGCAGGGATGGGTCGAGCCCGTTCAGGCCGGTGACGGTGTTGCGTATGACCGGCAGCATGGAATAGAGCGCGAGCGCGAGCACCGACGGCAAGAAGCCCAGGGCCGAGAAGCTCAAGCCGAACAGGTGTTCGGTTAGTGCCGCAATCGCCAGCAGCAGCGGATAAAACAGGGCCAGCAGCGCGATGCCGGGAATGGTCTGGATCACGCTGGCGACGGCGAGCAGGGCGCCGCGCAGCAGCGGACGGCGCGTGGAGAGAATGGCAAGCGGTAGGCTGATCCCCAGCCCGATCGCCAGCGCCGTGATGCTCACCAGCACATGGCTGCCGAGATAGTCGGGCAGCCGCGCGAGAGCGTCGGCCAATCGCGCTTCGATATTCATCGCGGGGCGATGATGGCACGCGCGGGCGGGCGGAGGAACCGCTGGTTTGCAGGACCGGGCAAGCGGGTAGTAGTTTGCCTGTGAAGCAAAGGGAACGAGGTGAGATGTCGGTGCTGTGCTCTGAATTGACGAGCGAGCGGCTCGCATTTGCCTGCTCCCTCCCCCGCGTGCGGGGAAGGGTCGGGGAGGGGGTACGCGCTTGCTCTGTGTGGTGCCGCATTCCCCCTCCCTGTCCCTTCCCCGCAAGCGGGGGAGGGGACGCTGCAGCCGCAAGCGTACAGGTCGAGACGTCGTGATGAGCGAACTCACGACGCGAGATACTGCAACTGCAGTCGCCCTACACGACGTGGCGGTGGCGTTTCGCCTGGCCGGCGGCGAAAGCTTCACCGCGGTCGAGCGCGCGACGCTGAACGTGGCCGGCGGCGAATTCGTCGCCATCGTCGGGCCGACTGGCTGCGGCAAGTCGACGCTTTTGAACATCGCCGCAGGGCTGATTGCGCCGGCCGCCGGCCGCGTCGATATTTTCGGCAGCGCGCTCACCACGCTCAACCGGCAGGCTGGTTATCTGTTTCAGGCCGACGCGCTGTTTCCCTGGAAGACCGCGCTGGAAAACGTCGCTATCGGGCTGGAGACGGCAGGCACCCCGGCAAGCCAAGCGCGCCCGCGCGCGCAGGAATGGCTCGTGCGCGTCGGGCTTGGCGGCTTCGGCGACCGCTATCCGCACATGCTGTCCGGCGGCCAGCGCAAGCGGGTGGGGCTGGCGCAGGTGCTGATCCGCGACCCGAAGATTCTGCTGATGGACGAGCCGTTCGGCCCGCTCGACGCGCAGACACGGCAGATCATGGGCAACCTGCTGCTCGAACTGTGGAGCGCCGACCGTAAGGCCGTTCTGTTCGTTACCCACGATTTGGAGGAGGCGATCGCGCTATCCGATCGCGTGGTAATCATGTCGGCGGGGCCGGCCTCGCGCGTCATCGGCGACTGGCGGGTTGCGCTTGAGCGGCCGCGCGACATCAGCGAGGTCAAGCTCGACCACGCATTCCACGAACTGCACCGCGAGATCTGGCACCGGCTGAAGGCGGAAGTAACCAAGACCTACGCGCAGGCGGAGGCGGGGTGATGCATTCATTTTTGCGGTCGCGCGAGCGGCCTGCTTCGGCGCGCTCCCTCCCCCGCTTGCGGGGGAGCGTTGAGGACGGGGGAAGTTATTGCCCTGCGCCGCGCAGCGTTCCCCATCCTTGTCCCTCCCCCGCAAGCGGGGGAGGGGACGCTAGAGGCGGTGGCGTCTTCGGTGCATCGGCTGCTGCAGCTTCGGAGCGCCGATAGCCATGCCGCGCCTAAGCCTGTTCGCATTGCAAATCTCAGTCGCCGCCGTCTTCGTCGCGCTGTGGTACCTGCTGTCGACCTATCCGATATTCGGCCATGTGGTGCTGCCGCCCTTCTTCTTCTCCAATCCGGTCGATGTCGGGAAGCAGATCGTCGCCTGGTTCGCCACCGGCGTGATCTGGAAGCATCTGTGGGTGACGCTGGAAGAATTGATGCTCGCCTTCGTCATCGGCTCGATCGGCGGCGTGCTGGTCGGCTTCTGGTTTGCGCGCCAGCCGCGCACGGCGGCCGTGTTCGATCCTTACGTCAAGATGGTCAATGCGCTGCCGCGCGTGGTGCTGGCGCCGATCTTTACGCTCTGGCTGGGCCTCGGCATTTGGTCGAAGGTAGCGCTCGGCGTGACGCTTGTCTTCTTCATCGTGTTCTTCAACGTCTATCAGGGCGTCAAGGAAGTCTCGCCCACCGTACTCGCCAATGCACGCATGCTCGGCATGAACGAGCGGCAGCTGATGCGCCACGTCTATTGGCCCTCGGCGCTGTCATGGATGTTCTCCTCGCTGCACACGTCAGTCGGCTTTGCGGTGGTGGGCGCGGTGGTCGGCGAGTATCTCGGTTCCGCCGCCGGGCTTGGCTACCTGATCCAGCAGGCGGAAGGCGTGTTCGACGTGGCAGGCGTGTTCGCCGGCATGTTCGTGCTGGCCGCCTTCGTGATCGTGATCGACGCCATCGTCACGCTGGTGGAAAAGCGGCTGCTGGTGTGGCGGCCCGAGGCGCAACACGCACGGCCCTAGCCAGCGCGCCCGGTCCTGTCCTATCGTCCGCCCCGAAACGGCCGCCGACACAACGGCCGTCCAACAACAAGGAGGAACGATATGGCGGCCAAACTCATCCGCCGTCTGGCGGCGGCGCTCACCGCGCTGGCGCTGACATCGGGTTTCGCATTCGCGCAAATGCCCAAGGTGACGCTGGCGATCGGCGGCGCCTCGTGCCTGTGCTACCTGCCGACCATGCTTGCCCACCAGCTCGGCGAGTTCAAAAAGGCCGGCGTCGACGTCAACGTCGTCCAGTTCAAGGGCGGTTCGGAATCGCTAAAGGCGGTGATGGGCGGCTCGGCCGACGTGGTTTCCGGCTATTTCGACCACTGCGTCAATCTTGCCGCCAAGGGCCAGCACCTGCAGGCCTTCGTGGTCTACGACCGTTTCCCCGGCTTCGCGCTGGTGGTCTCGCCCAAGCACACTGGCGAGATCAAATCGGTCAAGGACCTGGCCAATAAGAAGGTCGGCGTGTCGGCGCCCGGCTCGTCCACCGATTTCTTCCTCAAATACATGTTGAGCCAGAACGGCGTCGATCCGAATTCGGTCGGCGTGATCGGCGTCGGGCTCGGCGCCAGCGCCATCGCCGCCATGGAGCAGGGACAGATCGATGCCGCCATCATGCTCGACCCGGCGGTGACGGTGCTCGCCGGCAAGTACAAGGATTTGCGGATCCTGAGCGACACGCGCTCGGAGAAGGACACGCTTGCCGTGTTCGGCGGTCAGTATCCCGGCGGCGCGCTCTACACCAAGGCCGAATGGATCGCCGCGCACCCGAAGGAAGCGCAGGCGATGACCAACGCGATCGTCTCAACGCTGAAGTGGATTCATAGCCATTCGGCCGATGAGATCACCGCCAAGATGCCGCCCGAGTTCACCAAGAACAAGGCACTCTATGTCGCAGCGCTGAAGAATACGATGTCGATGTATTCCAAGGACGGCAAGATGGATCCGAAAGGCGCGGAGGCCGTGCTCGCGGTGTTCGCCAAGTCGTCGCCGGCGGTGGCCAAGGCGCATATCGACCTGTCGAAGACCTATACCAACAAGTTCGTCGAGCAGGCGGACAAGAAGATGGGGATGAAGTAGCGTCCCCTGTCATTCCGGGGCGCTCGCCGCAGCCCGTTAGGGCTGTCGACGGGCGAGCCCGGAATCCACACTCACAATGTTTGCCGTATGATCGCGGCCGGCGTTATCGGTTAGGTCCGTGGTCATGGATTCCGGTTCCCTCGCGCTACGCGCGTTCGGCCGGAATGACAAAATAAGATGAACCTCCTCTCCATCCAATCACACGTCGCCTACGGCCACGTCGGCAACTCGGCGGCGGTCTTCCCGCTGCAGCGCATGGGTGTGGAAGTTTGGCCGGTGCACACCGTGCAGTTCTCCAACCATACCGGTTACGGCCAATGGCAGGGCCGCGTTTTCGACGCCGACATGATCCGCGAAGTGGTGGGCGGCATTGCCAAGCGCGGGGTGCTGGGCGAGTGCGATGGCGTGCTGTCGGGTTATATGGGCGGGGCGGATATCGGTGCGGCCATCCTGGAGGCGGTGGCAACGGTAAAGGCGGCCAACCCGTCGGCGCACTATTGCTGCGACCCGGTGATCGGCGACGTCGGCCGCGGCGTTTTCGTGCGCGAGGGCATTCCGGAATTCATGAAGGACAAGGCGGTGCCGGCTGCCGACGTGGTCACGCCCAACCAGTTCGAGCTCGAATATCTTTCCGGTCGCCAATGCAAGTCGATCACGACGACGCGCGACGCGATCAAGGCGGTGCACGATTTGGGCCCGCGCGCCGTGTTGGTGACTTCACTGCACACCGAAGAAACGCCGGAAGACGCGATCGATCTTTTGGCTTCCGACGAGAACGGCTGCTACCGCCTGCGCACGCCGCGGCTGCCGCTGGTGGTGAACGGGGCGGGCGATGCCATCGCCGCGCTGTTCTTTGCGTACTATCTGCGCGAGGGCAAGATCGAGGTGGCGCTTTCGCGCGCGTCGTCGTCGGTTTTCGGCGTGCTGTCCAAGACGGCGGAAGCGGGCGCGCCGGAGCTGCAACTCATCACCGCGCAGCAGGAGATCATCGAGCCGAGCAAGATTTTCGAAGCGGAATTCCTCGAAGGATAAGCCGGCGTGGTTGACTTATTCTATATTTTCATTCTTGGTCAACTTGTCCGCGTCGGCAGAACTGTCAAACTGACGGCGGCATGAAACGACGCTTCGTCACCCTCGACGTTTTCACCGAGAGGCGCTTTGCCGGTAACCCGCTTGCTGTGGTTCTGCAAGCCGAAGGCCTCGATGACGCGGCGATGCAGGGGATCGCCGCCGAGTTCAACTTGTCGGAGATGGTTTTCGTGCTGCCGCCTGAGGAGGCGACGTATCGCGCGGCCTTGCGCATTTTCACGCCCAAGCGCGAATTGCCCTTCGCCGGGCATCCGACGGTGGGGACGGCGGTGCTTCTCGCCTGCCTCGACGGCGGCAACGATGCGCGCGCGATGGTGCTGGAAGAAAGGATCGGGCACGTTTCCTGCCAAGTGGCGCCGGCCGGGGACCATGGCCGTGCCGCTTTCGCGCTGCCGGCGCTACCGACGGAGACCGGCGCGCCGCCGCCCGACGACGACTTAGCCGCCGCGCTCGGCCTTGCGGCGACCGACATCGGCTGCGGCACGTTCGTCCCTAACTGCTGGTCGGCGGGTGTCCCCCTTGTGTTCGTGCCATTGAAAAACCTGGACGCGGCCCGCCGAGCCCGGCCGGCCGCGCCATTTGGGGATGCCTTCGGCGACCGGGCGGCCTATCTGTTCACCAGCGAGACTTCCGAGCCAGGTCACGATTTCCACGCCCGTATGTTCGCGCCGCATCTCGGCGTCGCCGAGGATCCGGCGACCGAGTCTGCAGCGGCGGCCTTCGCGGGAGTGCTGGCGCAATGCGGGATTGCGGACGGCGAGCATTCGATCGTGATCGAGCAGGGCTATGAGATGGGGCGGCCGAGCCTGATCCGCCTGACGCTGACGGTTGCCGCCGGCAAACTTACTAGCGCCTCAATCGGCGGCGGCGCGGTGTTCGTGAGCGAGGGCACGATCGAGGCTTGACGGCGCGCGCGCGCTCGCGTCGATTGCCGGCGATGAGCGAGCCCGCGATCTTTTCCGTCGAGCGCCTGGACCTTACTTTCGCGCCGAGGCCCTGGGCCTTCGCATCCGAGCGGCGTGCGGAAATCGAGGCCTTTTTCGCCGCGCTCCAGCGGGAGAAGCCCGAGCTCTGGAATGGCCGGGTGCTGCTAATGCACAGCCACGCCGAGCGCGACGGCGTGTTCAGCGGCGAGTATCTCGAGACCGATTTTGCCACTTTCTCCGCCTGGACGGCCTGGGGACGCCCGGCGGCCGGCGTGTGCAACTGCTTCGGCGCGGCGGCGGTGGAGGCGCGCGACGGCGGCTTTCTGCTCGGCGTCATGGCGCCGCATACCTTCACCGCCGGCCAAGTTTATTTCCCCTGCGGCACGCCCGATCCAAGCGACATCATCGGCGGCAAGGTCGATCTCGATTTCAGCGTGCGGCGCGAGCTCGAAGAAGAGACGGGACTTGAGGCTGCCGAGCTCGAGCTTGCGCGCGGTTGGACCACCGTGCTCGATGCCGGCGCGATTGCACAGATCAAGCTCATGCGGTCGGCCGATACGGCGGAGGTATTGCGCGCACGCATTCTTAAGCATATCGAGCGTGAGGCGCGTGCCGAGCTTGCCGATATCCGAATCGTGCGCAGTCCGCGGGATTTCGATGACGCCATGCCGGGCTTCGTGACCGCCTTTTTGACGGCGCAATTCGGCAGCCTTTAGGCTGGTGCTGGAGAAGACGCGATGAAGCTTGAACAGATCGCCAAGCGCTTTCGCATCGACCACCCGGCCCGCTTCCGGCTGGCGCAGCACGATCCGGCCGAAGTCTGCGGTCTGTCGATCGACAAGTCCGACGCCAAAACGATGCTGCAGGACGGCATCGCGCGTCTGGAGGACCTGCAAGAGCGCCTTTATGCCAGCGACCGCTGGTCGGTGCTCATCGTGCTGCAAGGCATGGACGCCGCCGGCAAGGACAGCCTGATCAAGCACGTCCTGAGCGGCGTCAATCCGCAAGGGGTGGAGGTGCACTCCTTCAAGCAGCCGAGCGAGGAGGAGCTCGATCACGATTTCCTCTGGCGGATCGGCAAAAATCTGCCGTCGCGCGGACGTATCGGCATTTTCAACCGCTCACATTACGAGGACGTGCTGGTGGCGCGCGTGCATCCGGAGGTGATCGAACGCGCGAATCTGCCCGAGGGGCTCGACGGCACGCAGCTCTGGCACCACCGCTACGACGATATCCGTAACTTCGAACGGCATCTGGCGCGCAACGGCACGCTCATCCTGAAGTTCTTTCTTAATGTATCGCGCGCCGAGCAGCGCAAGCGCTTCCTCGACCGCGTCGAACTGCCGGCCAAACGCTGGAAGTTCTCGATGAGCGATGTCGCCGAGCGCAAGCTGTGGCCGCGTTACATGCGCGCCTATGAGCAGGCCATCCGCGAGACCAGCATACGGGACGCCCCCTGGTACGTGCTGCCAGCCGACAACAAATGGTTCACGCGGCTGGTGGCGGCGGCGGCGATTGTGGAGGCGCTCGAGCGGCTGAAGCTCGAATATCCCAAACTGACCGGCGCGGCGCTCAAGGATCTTGAAAAAGCGGGTAAGGCGCTGAAGGCGGAGAAGGGCTAGGGGCTTCACGTCCTTCCGCAACGCAGAATGAGCTAGTAAGGGGACAATGGTTCCTCGTGGACGATTTCACCCTTGTCGTTCGTCACGATCACACGCTCAGACTTGTAGACCGGCCTGTTCCGAGACAGATCGCGAGCCACCGCGCTTGCTTCCTGCGTGGCGGCTTCGTCGTTCGGGAACTCCTCGCCTTCATCGTCGCGAGCGCCGGAACCTGGTGGAAAAAATAGCGCGGCATAGCGTCATTAACAGGTTGGCGGTGCGAAAGTTGCCGTTGGTTCCGACTTATTTGAACGGTCTTAATTGCTTTAGGCCGGCGGTTGCACACAAGATTGTGCAATCCCTGCTCACCAAAGGCCGGGGATCAGCCGATATCGCACGCGTCGGCAGTAATCTGCATACCCTGGCAGGTCACGCGGACCGTGGCGGCGGCGTAACTGTTCTGCTTCATCACCATGAAGAAGACGAAGAAGCTCGCGACAATTCCCACATTGGCGAGGATGGCGAGCCAGGCCGGCACGGCTGACCAATGCCATCGGTAGTCAAGTAGAGGCAGCACGATCATCAGCAGCATGCCGATCATCAAAAGTGCGATAATGATCTTCTGCGACGTTTCCTTTTCGGCCGTCGGTCCCCCATGCATACGCCGCTCGATCAAGGCGGGGTCGTGCTTTATGAAATAGATGCCTAGCGCGACGCTCGAGCCGATAAAGACGACGAGGAACAGCCAACCCTGCCAATAGCGCAGCGTGCCGGCTAAGGTGAAGATCAGCGCTGCCACAGCGAGCGTGAACAGCAATTGGCGCGGCCAAGACCGGCGAATGAGCGCGCGTGTTCGTTCGTCCATGACGCCTCGCTTTCCGGTAAATGGACAGCAATGCTGCCCTATCGCTGCGCTTGATTCATGCCGCCCCTTTCCGTTAGAACCAAGACGTCCTAGATGGCGGTTAACGCGGACTTTACCTTGTTCCGCGAAGCTGACCGCCGCAACGAGGGTGATTTGAGAGCCATGACGACGCGCAGCCAGATCAGCGCGTTCGCACGGGCGGCCTCCCAGGCCGAACCCGCGGCCACCCTCATTCTGGGCTCGCTCCTTCTCCTTATCCGCCCCTGAGGGCCGGCAGGGCCATACGCGCCTGGGCACTCGGGGGATGACGGAGACAGCACCCCAATAGAGCGCCCCGAGCGGCGCATGTTTTTGAGAAGGAACGACCGCCATGACTGGCAATCCCCAATCCGAGAAGGATCGCGTCGTCATATTCGACACGACGCTGCGCGACGGCGAGCAATGTCCCGGTGCGACCATGACGCACGAGGAGAAGCTCGAAGTCGCCGCGCTGCTCGACGACATGGGCGTCGACATCATCGAGGCCGGCTTTCCCATCGCCTCGGAAGGCGATTTCGCCGCCGTGCAGGAAATCGCCAAGCGCTCGAAAAATGCCGTGATCTGCGGGCTCTCGCGCGCCGCCTTCAACGACATCGATCGCTGCGCCGAGGCCATCAAACCGGCCAAGCGCAAGCGCATCCATACCTTCATCTCCACCTCGCCGGTCCATATGAAATACAAGCTCCAGAAGGAACCGCACCAGGTTTACGAGATGGTGATCGCGCAGGTCACGCGCGCACGCGGCCATACCGATGACGTCGAATGGTCGGCCGAGGACGCCACCCGCACCGAGCAGGATTTCCTCTGCCGCTGCGTTGAGGCCGCCATCAACGCGGGCGCCACCACCATCAATATCCCAGACACCGTCGGCTACACGGTGCCTGAGGAATATTCCGCACTGATTGAAATGTTGCGCACGCGCGTGCCCAATGCGGACAAGGCGCGCTTTTCCACCCATTGCCATAACGATCTCGGCATGGCGGTGGCCAATTCGCTCGCCGGCGTGAAGGCGGGCGCGCGCCAGATCGAATGCACCGTCAACGGCATTGGCGAGCGCGCGGGCAACGCAGCCCTTGAAGAAGTCGTCATGGCAATGAAAGTCCGAAACGACGTTTTGCCGTACGTCACCAGCATCGACGCCACGATGCTGATGCGCGCTTCCAAGCTTGTGTCGGCGGCAACTTCGTTCCCGGTGCAGTACAACAAGGCGATCGTCGGGAGGAACGCCTTCGCGCACGAGAGCGGCATCCACCAGGACGGCATGCTCAAAAACGCGCAAACTTACGAGATCATGACGCCGGAATCGGTGGGCGTGAAGCAGACCTCGCTGGTCATGGGCAAGCATTCGGGCCGCCACGCCTTCGTGCACAAGCTGGAGGAACTCGGCTATCATTTGGCCGGCAACCAGCTGGAAGACGCCTTCGTGCGCTTCAAGGCGCTCGCCGACCGCAAGAAACAAATCTACGACGAGGATCTCGAGGCGCTGGTGGACGAAGAGATCGCCACCGCGCACGACCGCGTCAAGATCGTGTCCATGACGGTGATCGCCGGCACGCAAGGGCCGCAGTCGGCGACCCTCACGCTCGACATCGACGGCAAGCACGTCACCACGCAATCGACCGGTAACGGTCCGGTGGACGCCATCTTCAACGCCATCCATGCGCTGGTGCCGCACGAGGCGGTGCTCGAGCTCTACCAGGTGCACGCGGTGACCGAGGGTACGGACGCGCAGGCCGAGGTCTCTGTACGGCTTTCGCATGACGGGCGCTCGTTCACCTCGCGCGGCGCCGACCCCGACACGCTTGTGGCTTCCGCCAAGGCCTATCTCGGCGCGCTGAACAAGATGACCAGCAGGCGCAGCAAGACGCCTGGCATCGAGCGGCGTATTCACTCGCAGGATGTGGGGTAGCGAGCTGGCAAGATTGCGATGCCGCGCCTGATTGGGCGCGGCATTCGCGGTAAGCCGTTCGAAGCGGTGCCGAGCCACATTGCCGCCGGCACGCCCCGCCGGAACCGGACCGCCTGGCGCACTGCATTCGCTTTCACGTGGGTTCCCTCGGCCGACCGTCGAGGCAGGCTGCCATGCGGTCTTTTTTGACTTGACGTAAGCCCCGCCGGTGCTGCCAATAGCGCCGCTGGCCGGAAAAGTCGGCCGACCGAAAGCTTTTTGAAGTCTCAAAAGCAGGCGGACTGGAAAACGCTCCCTTCTTGTCCCATCAGAGGATGACGTCCATGCGTAAATGGTTATTGGCGGCCGCCGCGGCCGCAGTTCTTGCCGTGCCGGCGGTGGCGAATGCCGCGCCGATGGTGATCAAATTCTCGCACGTGGTCGCCGAGCACACGCCGAAAGGCCAGGCGGCGCTCAAGTTCAAGGAAGCGGCCGAGCGGCTATTGCCCGGCAAAGTCAAAATCGAAGTCTATCCCAACTCACAGCTTTACGGCGACGCCAAGGAGATGGAGGCGCTCGCGCTTGGCGACGTGCAGTTCATCGCCACCTCGCTGTCGAAGTTCGGCAAGTACACGCACAAGACCGAAGTGTTCGACTTGCCCTTCCTGTTCAAGGACATGGATGCGGTCGACCGCTTCGAGCAGAGCAAGGTCGGCCAGTCGATCCTGCATTCGATGGAGAAGCGCAACTATCTCGGCCTTGCCTATTGGCATAACGGCCTGGCGCAGATGTCGGCCAACAAGCCGCTGCTGATGCCGGCGGACGCCAAAGGGCTGAAGTTCCGCATCCAGCAGTCCGACATCATCGCCGCCAGCTATGAGACCATCGGCGCCAACGTGCAGAAACTCGCCTTCTCGGAAGTTTATCAGGCGCTGCAGGTCGGCACGGTGAACGCGCAGGAAAACACCTGGTCAAACATTTATTCGAAGAAGTTCTACGAGGTGCAGAAGCACTTCACCGAGTTGAACGACCGCGTCATCGACTACATGGTGCTGGTCAACGCCAAATGGTGGAACGGCCTGCCGGCGGACATCCGCAACGGCCTTACCAAGGCCCTGGCGGAGGCGACCGAGACCAACAACAAGATCGCAGCCAAGCTCAATGACGAGGCCAAGAAGAAGATCCAGTCCTCCGGCGTCACCACCATCCATCAGCTGACGCCTGAGCAGCACGCCGCGTGGGTCAAGGCGATGCATCCGGTCTGGACCAAGTTCCGCGACAAGATCGGCGGCGACATTGTCGACGCTGCGGTCGCTGCGAACGGCCCGAAGACCAACTAAGATCGACGGCGGCCGCGAGGTATCATCCCGCGGCCGCCGGTTTTTAGGGGGGAATTAAGGTGTCGCTGCGCGAGGCTGCGCACCGCGCCGAGGAAAGCCTGATCGCGCTGATCCTCGGCGTGATGGTGCTGCTGTCATTCGTTCAAGTCGTTCTGCGCTACGTTTTTAGCTCGGGCTTTATCTGGCAGCTCGAGGCCAACACCTATTTGTTCTCCTGGCTGGTGATGATCGGCATCTCCTATTGCGTGCGGGTGCGCGCGCATATCGGCGTGGATGCCGCCGTGCGGCTGCTGCCGGCGCCGGCGCGGCGCGCAGTCGGCATTTTCGTGCTGCTGCTCGCGCTCGCCTACACATGCCTCATGACGTACGGCGCGTTCGATTACATCCATCGTCTCTACATCATCAATGTCGAAGCCGAGGATATCCCAATCGCTACTTGGAAGCTGAGTCTCTGCTTGCCGCTTGGCTTCGTGCTGCTGTTCATCCGCCTCTTGGAAATGGGCTGGCGCATCTTCACCGGGGAGTTGGAGGGCTATGAACTCGCCGATGAGGCGAAAGAGGCGGTGAGGGATGTCACCCACGATGACATGCCCGACGCTACCACGGTCCAGCGATGAAGACGGTTTTCCTGTTCGCCACGCTGCTGTCGACGCTCGGTCTCGGGTTGCCGATAGCCATGGCGCTCGGGTTGTCGTCGATCCTGACAATCCTGCTGTTCGAGAACGACACGCTCGCCTCGCTCGCGCTCTCGTTCTTCCAAACCATGACGCAGTTCACGCTGCTCGCCATTCCATTCTTTATTTTGGCAGCCAATTTTCTCACTACCGGCGGCGTCGCCAAGCGCATGATCAATTTCGCCATCTCGGCGGTTGGCCATCTGCCGGGCGGGCTTGCCATCGCTTCGGTGCTCGCCTGCATGCTGTTCGCGGCGGTTTCGGGCTCGTCGCCGGCGACCGTGGTGGCGATCGGCTCGATTGTCATCGCCGGGATGGTGCGTGCCGGTTATACGCAATCCTTCGCCACCGGCGTGATCGTCAATGCCGGCACGCTCGGCATCCTTATTCCGCCTTCCATCGTCATGATCGTCTACGCCGAGGCGACGGAAGCCTCGGTCGGCCGCCTATTCATGGCCGGCGTCATCCCCGGCATCCTGCTTGGGCTCTGCCTCATGGTGGCAATCTATGTGGCGGCGCGCATCAAGAATCTGCCGCGCCAACCAAAGGCCAGCTTGAGCGAACGGCTGCGGCTGTTCTGGGACGCTCTATGGGGGCTCTTGCTCATCTTCATCGTGATGGGCGGCATCTATGGCGGCGTGTTCACCCCTACGGAGGCGGCGGCAGTAGCGGCGGTCTACGCCTTTTTCGCTGCGGTCTTCATCTATCGCGACTTGCGCATCGTCGACGTGCCGCGGGTGCTGCTCGATTCGGGACGCGTGTCGGTGATGCTGCTGTTCATCATCGGTAACGCCTTCCTGTTCGGCCACGTGCTGACGACCTCGCAGATCCCGCAGAACATCTCGGAGATGGTGGCCGCCGCGCATATGGCGCCATGGCATTTCCTGCTGATCGTCAACGTCATCCTGCTGGTGGCAGGCAACTTCATGGATCCATCGGCAATCGTGCTGATCACGGCGCCGATCCTGTTTCCCACGGCGCAGAAGCTCGGCATCGACCCGATCCATCTCGGCATCATCTACGTGGTCAACATGGAGATCGGGCTGGTGACGCCGCCGGTCGGCCTCAACCTGTTCGTTGCTTCCGGCATTACCAATATGACGTTGCTCGATGTGGTGCGCGCATCGGTCGGTTGGCTGATGATCCTGCTCGGCTTCCTGATCGTCGTGACCTATATCCCCGAGATTTCGCTGTATTTGCCCAATCTTCTGTTCGGCAAGTCGCTCTGACGATCGAATCGGCAACGGGCGAGCTGGCGATTTCCTGCGCTTCTTTTCGATGAATAGGCGTACATAAAGATTGCGCGCGCTTAATCTCTGTCCAAACTTTAACTTGATAAGGCAAGGACCCCCTCCAAAATTGCCTTCATCTGAAATGCCTTTGGAGGTGGCTACATGTGGAAGACCGTTCTTGCCGGCACGACCGCGCTGGCGATTGCCGGCGCGACGTTTGCCTATGCGGAGCAGGGCCCAGGCAAGGCCGAACGGACGCAAGGCTGGCGCCCGAGCGCTGCCGACATCGCCGCGTTTGCGGACGCCCGCATCGCGGCGCTGCATGCCGGGCTCGAGCTCAACGCCGACCAGGAAAAGAACTGGCCGCAGGTGCAAAACGCTTTGCGCGACCTGGCCAAGCAGCGCATCGAGCACTTCGCCGCGCGCCAGAATGTGCAGCAGCCGGCCGACCCGATCGAGCGGCTTAACCGTCGTGCCGAAGCACTGGAAGTGCGCGGCGCCGCGCTCAAGAAGCTGGCGGCGGCCGTGGGTCCGCTTTACCAGAGCTTGGACGACGCGCAGAAGCACCGCTTCGTCAAGTTGGCGCGGCTGGCCGGGCGGCACTTCGGCCAGTGGGGTCCGCATCACCATTGGCGCCATCATGACCGTTGGCGTGATCACGACGGTCGGCACGGTGACGACGACCAGCGCGATTAGGACGCGCGCTGACCGCCGCCCACCGCGATCAGTAGCAGGCAACGGGCCGGCGCTTTCTCCCTGACGCTGCGCGCCGCTGCCGAGAAGCCGCCGGGCCTGCCCGGCGGCTTTTTCGCGTGGTAGCCCTGAGACTTAGAGGCGCGGCGCAGCTTGCCAGCCCGGCGGGCCTTTGCTAAGGGACCGGGCCCGCCTACATGAGCGGGTGATCCGGGCGCATAGCTCAGTTGGTAGAGCAGCTGACTCTTAATCAGCGGGTCCAAGGTTCGAGTCCTTGTGCGCCCACCAATAAATTCAAGCATTGCCGGATTCTCTTGCGGGCCGTTGCCTCCGCGGGATGTTTCCCGAAAGCCTTTGCCGCGCCGCCTTTCACCACGCTGTATGCGGCCGAATTTGAAAAAGGACGTTACGACCGGCGCGTTACGAGCATCATGTACGCCCGGGCCGAATGCCGCCGTGAACCGGGCGAGAATGTGCGTGAGCCGAAACGGCGCGCAGATAGATTGCCAAGGGGCAATCGAGGTCGGCGGTGCTCAGCTCGGCACAGGGGCGGCCCCTAGTTGTCGTCGGCTGTGGTCCATTCTAGCTTTCTAGCAAGAGGGTGCCTTCCGGACCGGGGGGCCTTGCCGTCGATACGTATTTCCGTAGTCGTTTTGGCTGCGCCGTCGAACGCGACGGAGCCCTCATCGGAACTGAACGATGTACGCGGATAGAGTAGACGACGAATACGATTTTATCGTTGTCGGTTCGGGAGCTGGGGGCGCGCCGGTGGCGGTCAATCTGGCAGAAGCCGGCTATACCGTGCTGATGTTAGAGGCGGGCGGCGCCGATGAACCGCCCGAATACAAGGTTCCGGCGTTCCATTCATTGAGCACCGAGCATCGCGATCTGGCATGGAAATTTTACGTTCGGCACTACGCGAACGAGCAGACGCAAGGGCATGACGGAAACTTCCTCGAGAATGTGGAAGTCGACCAAGCGCCCCGCACCGGAATTTTTTATCCGCGCGCGGGAACGCTGGGAGGATGCACGGCGCATCATGCCATGATCTTCATCGCGCCGCATAACAGCGATTGGGATCATATTGCGGAGCTGACCGGTGACGCGTCTTGGCGGTCCCGATGCATGCGGAAGTATTTCAAGCGCGTTGAACGCTGTGCGTATTCGCTGCCACCGTTGCGTTTCCTCAATTTTCGCCGGCACGGATATAAGGGCTGGCTGACAACCACGGTCGCCGATCCCAGCCTATTGCTGCGCAACTCCAAGCTATTCCGCCTGGTCGCCGCGGCGGTGGAGACCTGCTTCGAGAGCGGAGTCTGGTACTCACCAACCCGGTTCCGGCGGTTGCAGGGCTGGGCGGAGAGTTTTTTTCATCCGGCGACCCTAAGCCCGCTTGGCGCCTTGCGGCGAAGCCTGGCTTGGTTGACCAGTCTTTTGGATCCGAACGATTGGCTTCACCTGAAGGACGGGGCCGAAGGCCCGGTGCTTGTCCCCCTGACAGTCAGCAATGGCAGCCGCGTCGGCACACGCGAACTCGTCCGCAATGCTCTGCGACGTATGCCCGATAAGCTAACGGTCAAATTGCATGCCTTCGCGACCGGCATAGTGTTTGCGGACGGCAATAGGGCAGTCGGGATTGAGTTTCTGGACAGGGCGAGCGTCTATCGTGCCGATCCCCGTGCGGCGCTGAATGGCCCAATCGAGGCTCCGCGGCGCACCGTGAGCGCACGCCGCGAGGTCATTCTGGCTGGCGGTACATTCAACACGCCGCAGCTCCTGATGCTGTCCGGCATCGGTCCGCCCGAAGAACTCAGCAAGCACGGGATCAAAACAAGGATACCGCTGTCGGGCGTAGGCAAAAACCTGCAGGACCGCTACGAGATCGGCATTGTGCATGAAATGAGAGAGGCGTTCGCCATTCTCAAACACGCCGAATTGCGGCCGGGCGATCGCGAATTTGCCGACTGGCAAAACGGTCACGGGCTCTATACTGCGAACGGCGTCGTCGCTGCGATCGTCAAGCGCTCAAGCCTCGCGCAACCTGATCCGGATCTTTTTCTGTTTGCGATTCCTGGCCATTTCTCTGGCTACAAGCCGGGCTATTCCGAATGGGGCCGGAAAAAGAATTACTTCACCTGGGTGATTCTGAAGGCCCACACGCAGAACCGGGCAGGCCGGATATGCCTACGAACGAGTGATCCGTGCGATCCGCCCTGCATCAATTTCCACTATTTCGATGAAGGGACGGACGGGCATCAAGACGATGTCGACGGCGTTGTGGCCGGCATCGAGTTCGTCCGAAAAATCACCGGCCGTACCGCCAGCCTGTTCAAGGAGACCATCCCGGGTCCTCAAGTGCACAGCCGTGCGGAACTTGCTCAGTTTGTCATGCATAGTGCATGGGGCCATCACGCCTGCGGGACCTGCAAGATAGGCGCCGACGACGACGACGACGCAGTTCTCGACAGTGAATTCCGGGTCCGCAAGACGCGCGGTCTACGGGTTGTCGATGCTTCAATCTTTCCGAAAATTCCGGGCTTTTTTATCCTTAGTGCAATCTTGATGGCGGCCGAAAAGGCCAGCAAAGCGATTATCAGCGATGCTCGGCGAAATAGCCGGACATATCCATGACAGCTGTCTTGGGTTGCGACAACGCCGGCCGCGCTCGCAAAGTCGCGTGCTTGATAGTATAGTGAATTTGCTGATCGTGTAGCGACAGCCAATAGGATAAGCGGAATTCGCGTGAAACGCGAAGGGGCGGCTTCGCTAATGTCGACTTTGGACCAGTCGCTTGCCCAAACGGGCGGCTCAAGAGCGGAACGGCGTTATCTGACTGTCCTGTTTGGCGATATGGTCGGTTCAAGCGCGCTATCCTCGCGACTTGATCCCGAAGACCTTCGCCGCATCCTGCGAGATTTTCAGAGCTGTTGCGGGGACGCAGTTCGCGATTTCGAAGGCCACATCGCTCGCTACATGGGCGATGGCCTCCTGGCATATTTTGGCTATCCGGTTGCTCACGAGGACGACGCCGAGCGGGCGGTCCAAGCCGGCCTGCAAATGGTCAAGGCGGTGTCGGCGCTGACCTTTCCGGATGTGCCGCCGATTGAGATGCGCGTCGGAGTGGCGACGGGCCTTGTCGTCGTTGGGGATCTGATCGGAGAGGGGACAAACCGAGAGTTCGCTTTGATCGGAGAAGCGCCAAATCTCGCGGCGCGCCTTCAGCAACTCGCCGGGCCAAATCAGGTACTGGTATCGCATCAGACCCGGCGCCTGCTCGGTCGGCTGTTCGATCTCGAGGATCTGGGCAATCATTCCATCCGCGGTTTCGAACCGCAGGTTCGCGTCTGGAGGGTTTTGAAGCCGAGCTCGGTCACAAGCAGATTCGAAGCCCGTCAATCATCGCGTCTGACCCCCTTAGTCGGCCGCGAACATGAGCTTGAGCTGTTGGAAAGGCGGTGCGAAGAGGTCTGCGGCGGCAAAGGGCAGCTTATTGCGATTTCGGGCGAGCCGGGCATCGGAAAGTCTCGTCTTGTGACCGCGCTCAAAGAGCGCCTTGACGGAAAAATGCACTGGGCGCCCTCGTTCCAATGTTCTTCATACCACACGAGCAGCGCCTGGTACCCGATCGTTCGTTACCTTGAGGACGCCGCCGGCATAGAGTTCGACGCGCCGGCGTCGCTTAGATTGGAGAAATTGGCCGGATTGGTCAGCCGCCATCTCCCCGAACGCGCGACGTCAATAGTGCCGCTTCTGGCCGCGCTGATGTCCATTCCGACCGGAAGCCGCTACGCGCCGCTCGAACTGGCGCCGCAGCAGCAGAAAAATAGAACGTACGAGGCACTAATCTCGCTGCTGCAGGCTAGGCATCAGCTTCCGTTAATGCTCGTTTTCGAAGACGTGCATTGGATAGATCCCACGTCGCTCGAGTTTTTGACGTGGATCCGCGATCACATTCAAGGGCAACAGATAATCGTTTTGTTGCTGTTCCGCCCCGAATTCGACCTGGCCGGAAAGGGCTCTCTCGCCGCAACGTCGATCATCCTTGCTCGTATTGACGCGGCACAGGCGACGGGGATGGTCAAAACATTGGCCGAAAATACGCCGCTGTCCCCGGCATTGGTCGAACTTATCGTGGCAAAAACAGATGGCGTGCCGCTGTTCATCGAAGAAATGACAAAGGCCGTTCTTAAATCCGGCTCCTCGTCGGAGGGGGTGACGGTGCCCGACGCTCTGACGACGTTTGGCGTTCCCGACACGCTTCACGATTCACTGATGGCACGGCTGGACCAATTTGCTTCAATGAAGACGGTAGCGCAGATTGCCGCTACCATCGGCCGGGAATTTTCCTACGAGCTTCTCGCTGCAATCTCGCCGCTGTCCCAGACGGACCTTGAGCGGGCGATCGAGCGGTTGGTTTCTTCCGGCCTGCTCTTACGCAGCGATTATTCACGCGATCAAACCTATAGTTTCAAACATGCCCTCGTGCAGGACGAAGCCTATGCCAGCTTGCTGCGCGACCAGCGCCGCGAACTCCATGGAAAAATTGCGCACGCGTTGCGTGAACAGTTCAGCGAGATCGGCGAGGCGTCGCCCGAGGTCATTGCGCATCATTTAACCGAAGCCCACGATATCAAGCCGGCCATTGACCACTGGTTGAAGGCAGGTAAGCAGGCTAGCAGACGATCCGCCTTTGTCGAAGCCGCTAAGCTGTTTCAGGTTGCCCTTGATTTGCTCCTCCAGCTTCCCCCGAGCGCGGAGCGCAATGCGTTGGAATTAAGTGTGCAGCATGCGCTGGGTAGCGCTCTTGCCGCAAGCAAGGGCTTTGGCGCGGTCGAAACTAGTCAGGCGTTCAGGCGGGCGCGTGAATTATGCGTGGGCTACGAAGCATCGTCTTTCACTATCTCGATCGTCAATGGGCTGATCGGCGTTCACGTGGCGCGGGGCGAATTCGAGCAATCTCGAGCCCTCGCAGAAGAACTTTTGGCACGGGCGCGCCAGAACGAGGATCCTACGTCACGGTTGATGGGTCATCGTGCCCTAGGGATGTCTCTGTTTTTGATCGGAGACTTTGAGGCGGCGCGCGATGAATTGCAAAGCTCACTGGCCCGTCACGGGCCGATGCCGCTCGTCTTTTCGCAAGATTTCAAAGCCACGGCCCAGGCCTATTTGGCGCTTACGCATGTTCTGCTTGGGGATATTGCGCTCGGGATCGCGCACGGTCAGGAGGCCCTGTCTCATGCGGAACAGCTGCGTCATCCGCACAGCATCTGCTACGCACTTTCGTTTCTCGCCGGCGCCCATGTTCTGTGTCGCGAGCCGAGATTGGCGCTGCCGATAGCCGAGCGCACCGTGGTCCTGTCGCAAGAATATGGTTTTCCTCTCTGGCTCGCCGGCGGCCGAATGTTGCGTGGCTGGTCGCGATTCGATTTGGGCGACCACGATAAGGGACTTGCCGAGATCCGCGAAAGCGTCGGCGCGCTCGAGACGGCCGGCGCGCCGGTGTGGGTGCAATTTGCTCGTTACCTGCTGGCGCATGCCTTGGCTGTCAGCGACCAGGCACGCGATGCCATGAACTTGATCGACCAGACGTTGGCTGAGGCCGCGGGCACCAGCGGACGCTGGTACGAAGCCGAGCTGCATCGATTGAAAGGCGACCTGCTTGTTGGTCAAGGCAATGCACCCGCCGCCGCCAGCTGCTACGAGACGGCGGTGAGCGTATCCGCCCGCCAGGGTGCGCGACTGTTTCAGCTCCGAGCCACAAACAGCCTCGCGTTGTTGTGGCGCACTCAAGGGCAGACTTCGAAAATACGATCGCGGTTGGCGCCACTTTATGACGGTTTTGACTGCGCAGTGATGACCGCCGATCTGACGGAAGCAAGGACTTTGTTGAGCGAAGCGGCCTGATTTGGGCCCGCCGACAACGAACGAAGCAAGGGGGAGAGGGTGGAGATAACGAGGGCCGAAAGCATAGAGGACGAGCTCGATACAGACCTGGGCGAGGCCTATTACAAGGGAGACAAAGCGCTTGAAGAGACGCTTACCCAGGAGATCATCGACGTCATCGGTCACTTTATCGTCAGACGTTTCAATGAAGGGCGGCATCCCGCTCTCCGCGATGCGCACGCAAAAGACAGTGGATGCGTGAGAGCCATATTTCGAGTGGATCCGGATATCGATCCCGCGCTAATGCACGGCGTATTTGAGCGAGGAAAAGAATACCACGCGTGGATTCGGTTCTCGAATGGCAATTCTGAAGTCAAGAGCGCGCGCCTGCCGGATGCGCGCGGCATGGCCATCAAGCTTCTCGGTGCCCCAGGTGAAAAACTGTTAGAGGACGAAAAGGAGACGCAGGATTTCATCCTCGCGAACAATCCGGTCTTTTTCATCGACGATTTGCAGCGCTACAGAGACACGCTTGTCGTGTTTCATAGCGGGGGCTATTGGCACCAACTCTGTGCGCTCCGCAAATTGAACTGGCGGGAAAAGCGACTTGCAATAAGTGTCAATGCTTCTTGGATCATCAATCCCCTTTTTTCTCAATATTGGTCGATGACGCCGTATCGGCTGGGGCCACGTAGTGGCCCCAAAATCGCCATCAAGTATTTTGCCAAGCCTCGACTGGCGGCGCCGCTGAGCCGAGCCGCCAAATTTCGCAAGTGGCGTTCACCCGGCTTCTCATTGAAGGGCGAATTGAACGATACACTGTCGGGAAACGAAATGTGGTTCGACTTCTATATTCAGCGCTATGTCGATCACCGCACTCCGATCGAGGACTCCAAAGTGAAGTGGCGCGAGAACGTGTCGAAACCCGAACACGTCGCCAAGATCATCATTCCGATGCAAAACTGCATCTCCCCGGACCTGGATTATTTCTGCGAAAACCTTTCGTTTAACCCTTGGCATGGCCTTGCCGAGCACAAGCCCTTGGGCTTGGTGAACCGGGCCCGCAAAGCCATTTACCTTCGCATCAGTGAACTACGCCACGAGCTCAACCGCACGCCACTGAAAGAGCCCACCGACCGTGACAAGTTCAACTAGGCCGACATTTTTTGCGGTGGCAGTGCTTAAAGACCAACCCAAAATCAGAATACCGTGAAGACGAACGGACTCGGCTTCGGTGGGTTCACAAAGAACAGAACGACGATAAGCAGTATCGATATCAGCATAGAAACAAGCAAGAACCTGAGGCGACCCGATCGGAAATACCACTTGGACCCCGCTGCCATCCGAAGTCTCCTAAGGCTTCAGCTGCAAAGTGGCCAAAAGCTCTCGTCGCAAAATTGCTTCCGCCACCGCATGCCCTTTGGCGTTCCAATGAAATTCGTGTCCAGGATTGTCCACATAGAGCTGAGAAGGGTTCGGTTGCGCCCGCATATACTCGGTCATTCGAATGACGTGAACATCCGGCATGGAGCCGTATCGCTCGAGTAGAACGCCTTCGAGCCTGTTTTCCTTGGGAAATGGACCAGGAAGGCCAAGCGTAATTCTAAGGTATGGTGCCGTTTCAAATTCCCAGGGATTTGCAAACATGAATACCGGCACTTTCAACCCACGGCATTCTGACACAATGTGATCGAGATGCCGCGTTAGAAGCGCTTCCATCCGTCTCGTGAGATCTGACCTGGGATCCAGAATAAATTGTCCGATCAGCTGTGGCCGTTCGAGCGAACGTGCAACGTAGGTGTAATGTGGGTTTTCCTGATCAAAATAGCCTGCGATGGATGGAGGACGAAACAGGTTGTACAAGGCCGATAAGCGAAGGCTGACAGGTCGGGAGAGGTGCTCGAGCAAAGATGAGTATGCGCTGTTGAGAGCTTTATCGCGGTCCGCCATGCGATTCATGTCGAAGACCACCTTCGGGTCCATTGTGACAACGTCTTCTTCGTAGATCAGGTCGTCCACGGGGTCGGTTTGATCGAGTGAAATAACCACGGCGTGATAGGTCGCCAACTCAAAGGCCTTGCGAAGGATATTCCGATAGATGACCGGCGAGTAGCCGGTGACCGCCAGGACGTCGACCTGAGCGCCCTCGCCGAGATGCTGCTGTAGCAGCGTGCCGAACCGCTTCGTTTTGCCCACGCGTTCGCCCATGGCGAAGGAATCGCCGATCACCAAGATTCTGGCTGCTTGCGCCGCCCCCGGTTTGGGAAATGCGAGCTGATGAATACCATCGCCGACGTGATGGAACTCCGCGTCGGGGCGAGCCCAGTTGACGCGCTCATTCTTCAGGCGCTCGACGAGACTGGCGCGTGTAGCGTCCGGCACCATCAATCGCACCAGCGCTTCCGCAAGCACAAGTCCGAGCGCCAGCGAAGCTGCAAAAAACCCGATTGAACGGAGAAATCTGCTCTGCATGGGAGTCACGCGATGGACATATCCCCAAAATAACGTACTCACTCGAGGGCAAATACCGAGCCGTCGCTAACTGCAAGTCTGACGTTGCGTCAAACGCAACGGCTCACTCGGTTGTGAATATCGCGGAGCGCCGGCCGCGGTAATAGTGTTTCCTTGGTAGGGGCGTGCTTCGAGCACAGGGTACATGGAAGCGCAGCGTCGGATCAAGCCGCTAACGATGTTCATCGTGTGCGCCGCTTTATTGCTCTCCGGCATGAGCGCATTGGTTTATGAAGTTGTCTGGCTGGGGTTATTAAAGCTCATCTTCGGCGATACCGTTTTTGCAGTTTCGACCGTTCTAGCCGCGTTCATGGCGGGCTTGGCGATCGGAACGTATTTCGTCGGCGCAAGGATTGATTCCAGACCGCGCGCTGCCCTGAAATGGTACGCGCTGATGGAGATTGGGGTCGGGCTTTATGCTCTTCTGGTGCCGAGCCTTCTCGACAGCCTGGCCCCGATCGGGGTCTGGGTGACGGAAGAATTTCGATCCGACTTCTACATACTAACCCTGCTCCGCTTCACCTTGAGCTTCGTGGTGCTGTTGCCGGCCACGACCTTGATGGGCGGCACCTTGCCGGTACTTGTCAAGCAATTTGCAACGCAAGATCCCACGGTGGGACGCAGCGCTGGCCGTTTGTACGCGTTCAATACAATAGGAGCGGCGGCCGGTTCTCTGGCGACTGCCTTCTTTCTGATTGAAAATATCGGAATCCACGGAACGATTACGTTTGGTGCCACGCTGAATATGGTCAGCGGTGTCGCCGTATTAGTCTTGGCCTTCTTTAGCGGCGAGCTGCCGCTCACCGCTCCTAAAGAAGAAGCTCACCTTGCCAAGATCGATTCTTATATTACGCCTAAGCCACTCATGCGGGCACTTCCGTGGATATACGGCCTCTCCGGATTCGTTGCTCTAGCCCTCGAAATAATTTGGATTCGTATGCTCGCGATGTACACAAGCATGCATGTGCAAAGCTTCGGTGCGATGCTGGCCATCGTATTGAGTGGAATAGCGATAGGAAGCGCGGTCGCGACGAAGCTTCTGGCGAAGGGCATCGAGGCCGTGAGGTGGCTTGTCGCTCTGGAAATTGCAATAGGTGTTTGGACGCTGATTTCCGTACCGATTTTCCGAACCATCCCGCCGCTGCCATTGCCCCCGCACGGACCGATACCCGATATTGATGCGCCCGCGCCTCCCGTCATTTTGAGCGTGATACCGCCAAGTCTCGTACTTATCCTCATCCCGGCGCTCTTGATGGGCATGATTTTCCCACTGATCGTTCACTGTTACGCCGGTCAATATGGCAATGTTGGAAAGAACTTTGGAAAAATCTATGGATTTAACCTCGTAGGCGGGATCGCAGGCTCGCTTGCCGGCGCATTCATTCTGTTGCCTTTGCTTGGTGTTCAACAAAGCATGCTCGCGCTATCGGCGATAAGCATCGCGCTTGGCTGCGCCGTGCTTATCTTGTCGCAAGGCTTTCGCCTTCGACCCGTGTTTGGGCCTGTCGTGGCCGTCATCGGGATTCTGGCGCTGGCTGCTGCTTTCCCTGAAGGCCTCTCGGAAAAGAGACCGCCCGTCCGAGGATTGGATGGCCCTTGGCAACTCGTTCACTACCGGGAGGGGCGTACTGCCGCAATCCGAGTCTTTGAAAATGCGGACACGGGCGCACGCGAGCTGTTTTTTGACTCGCTTTATATCGCCTCGACCGAGCACGAAGCGATGCGGGTTCAGAAAATGCTCGCCAATCTGCCGCTGCTCCTGCATCGGCGGCCTGAGCAAGTCCTGATCATCGGATTTGGCACGGGGACGACCTCCGGCGTTTCCATGCTTTATGACGTGCATGTCGATGCCGTCGAATTGGAACCGACCGAACTGCAATCCGCGAAGCTATTTCAACATGTGAATTACGGTGTTTTCGATCCGCGGTGGACGTCAAAGTTCGCACTTCATATCGGCGATGGAAGGAACTGGCTCCTCACGCGCCAAAGGACATACGATATAATCAGCCGTGACGCGCACCTGCCCAAGCCAAGTCAAGACTTGTTCTCCCGTGAATTTCTCGCGTTGGCGAAAAGTAGATTGAAACCGGGCGGCATATTCTGTGGGTTCTTGCCGCTCGAATCCTCATCCACCGCGAAACGGATGTTGCCTGCCTTCCATGATGTCTTTCCTCATGGTTCGGTCTGGTATGTTTCCCCCGTGGCGCTGCTCGTCTTGGGAACCGAGGGGCCGCTCGAGATCGACTATCAGAGCCTGAAGGCACGCATGTCCGAGCCCGCCAAGCAGCGCGATCTGGCCGATGTCAATTTTCAAAATCCGGGCGATTTATTGGCGTCGTTCGCCATGGCGAGCGATGGTTTGGCTCGTTTTGTAGCGGGGTTCGATGCGGCAACGGACGAGAGGCCGCTTGGCTTCTTGAGCTCTCCGGACTTCGGTAGTCCACGCGATGTCGAGACGCTGACCGACGATCTGCTCGCGCATCGAATGAGCATAAACGCGTATGTCCGCAATATCGGTACGTCCAAAGCAGCCGAAAAGAAGATCCGCGCGGAACTCGATGCGCGGACCAAAGCCCTGTCGAAGCTCATTCGCGGACAACTTGCCTTGATGATATTTCGCGATAGCGGAACTGCCCGCAGAAATTTTTCGGAAATTCTTCGCGCGCACCCGGATTGGCAGGAAGTCCGTTTCCAGTACGCGCTTGCTTTATCGACGGCAGCGGAAGACCTGCTCGCAAAGGCGGATGCCGCCGACGCCGTACCGTTGATCCTCGAAGCCAATCGGTATGCCGAACGGCATGCTTCAAACTACGTCTTGCTGGGACGCGCATACGAGCGACTGGGCGACGCGGAGCGATCAAGGAGCGCTTTTCAAAAGGCCAGTGAAATACGCAACGAAAAAGGCTATCCTCCGATTCCGCTCGTGAAGGAGAAACTGGCCGGCGCCGAAAAAATGAGATTGGCGAAGTAGATGCCGGGCGCGGCATATGAGAATTTAAGGTCCCATGTGAGTTGGAGTGATAAATGCTCGCTACTCTGGTCGATACGTTTACCTATTTTTTCAAAAGCAAGAAATGGTGGATGGTTCCTATCGTCGTGGTGCTGCTGCTCTTTGGATTAGTAATATTCCTAGCTCAGGGATCGATTTTCGCTCCACTAATCTACACGGTATTTTGAAAACGGCACAAATCAGAACGGCTTGCGAAGCGTTCGCGCGTCGGTTGGTGCCCACGGAGCGGCGATACCTCCTTACTCGCGTGTTTCAGGAAGGAAAGATCAAAGGGACTTGCCAGAGCTTTTGCCCACGTAACGGTTGTCTAAAGCGGTGTGTAAGAGTCCGCACAACTCCCAACGGCGGCAAAGTGGCACGCACGCCCGTCCAAATCCGATGCCATATCCAATCCAAGTTGCGAGGCCCCTCACGTCCGGTGACTTCACTCATATAACGTTTAATCGCGTTCATGGCCCAGGCTGAATGGCCGGCCGTTATGTTGTCGGCCGCATTGTGCACGTCGACAAAGCGGGTGGGATAGCCGAAGCTCTTGAGGGTATCGCGAGCTTCCATGTAAGGACCGCCGACGCCGGCAAGCTCGACCGCAAGGTTCAACCCCATGATTTCTGGAAGGAAGTGTCGTGGGAAACAGGAGATGGCGAGCCAGAAGGTCGGCACCTCGAACGAGTTGTCTTGCAAACGGTCCCAATGAGCGAACTCCCACGTATCTACGGGGGGAGCCGCCACCCCCATGGCGTCGAGCAGATCCCGGTAGATGTTCGCATGATGCTCCGCGGCGCTGCCTTGGCCGATTTCTTCGATGAACACATGAAGCAACATCCGGCCCACGGCCGTATTGATCACCGCGGCCGACGTTACACCTTGTAGCCATCCCCCATCGATAAGAATCAGGGGAGCAAGTTGAACCGTCGCCTCGATAAATGCCGGCTTTGGCACTTCCGGACGTTTTGACGGCGGCCTGTACGAATCCACCTGCTCACGATGCTTAGTCTCGACCCAGCGCTCCAGTGCGGACGGATCATAGTGTACTGACGGGATGGGTCGTTCGCCGCTTTGCAGCGTAGCCATCGACCGCTTCAATCGGTTAGCCGCAAAGCGTTCGGCCACGGGCAGGATTTCGGGGTTCGCTTCCACGTTGATGAGATAGTGGTACAGCTCGCGGATAGAGCAGCGACCGAAACGCTTGCTGCTGCGTTCACTAAAGGCTTCAGGCGACCAGCAACGACATTCAATAAAGTCTCTTTCCGCAAGCTTCGGGCGGGTATCAAGGCCAGCCTCGGGCGAGGGCGCAACTTGGGCAGGAAGACTGTTGATCCAGTTCTCGATGATTTTCTGCTCGCGCGGTGCGAAAACCGCGACCATGGGACCTCCTGGACCGATCAACCGCGTGAGCAACAAGCTTTTCTTAGGTTGGCGCGGCTTCACCCAGGCAGATGTGGCCAGCGCATCGAGTAACCCTGAACCGTCAAACTTTTGGCCGTTGAGATAATCGTCAATCCGCCGCCCGCCCAAGTGTCTGTTTCCGTGATAGCCGCAGGCATGCGGCGCTTTCTGCCAGATCATGTCGACCATTTCCTGGCGCGGATCGGGAGTACCTAATGGCGCGCTCTTGTTTATGACCGAAAACCATTCTCGCAAAGCAGCAACCGTCGCGCCGGCACCTCTTAGAATTCTCTCGTATGCATCGGCCGCCTCGACCTGATCATCGCAGCACTCGATGAGTTGGCGTATGGCAGCGATCGCCAACTCTTTGGACTTCTCGGTATGTTCCCGCGCATCGAAGTCGGTATCGATTTTCTCTAGGTTGAATGCCTCGTTCACCGCCGCCGAAAGCCGCAGCCCGAATGCGCTCATGCCGGTGACTTGCCAAGCCAAGTTGACCCCGAGGATCTCGGCATACAGGTTTCGGGGAAACTGCCCGATCGACATGAGGAAGACGGGAAGCCGAAACGCGGCCGACGAAAACTCCCGACGATTTGCGAAATCGCGGGAAGACACCTCCTCCAGCTCCAATCCTAGGCGGCGACAGGTGTCCCGAAAGGGTTCGATTGGAGGGAGCGCCGCTTCAGCCGCCGACGCGCGCAACTGATGAAGATAAAGCCCGCAAATAATCGCCCCAATCTGCGTGTGCGCCATCGGCACGCGTGAGCCACCAGCGAGCCAGCATGCATCCAGCAGGCCGGTCGGCACATATTGGGTGAAAAAGTGAAGCGCTTGGTGGCGGACGAAGTCAGTGCCCGTTCCCTGCCAAAGCTTGTTTGGAACAGCGTGCTCGGAAAGACGGCTAACTAGCTGTTCAAGCTCACGCGGATAGACGCCGTGTCTGGCATCCACAAATTGCTGTGCACCGACAGCCAGAGCGGTTTTCGCCACGTCCCAAGCCGCCGGAAGGAAGGTCGGATGCTCCTCGATATTCACCAGGTCGTAAAACGCCTCTCTAATGTCGATCCGAGTCGTCGCCGCGCCGTCCGAGCGATCTGAGCCGTCGAACGGAATGCCAGTTCGCAAAAGCCCTGGTTCAATGCCGATCATGTCAGCCACAATCAATAAAAATCTCCACTTCTACGGCATTTCATGCCCGCTACAGCTCCAGCCCAATTCTTTCTCTTCATCGGGCGGCCAAGACTAGCTTGGGATGCCGGGCGTTCATAGCAGCGCTAGTTCAAAATTGTTTTTTCAGATCGCTGCGCCCGCCGTCCTGTCGCGTAACCCAGAGACTGTCGGACCGGCGTGCTTTGATGGGATCGGCACCGAATAGACGCAAGACAATCCCCGCCGTGCTAAGCAACCCAAAAAAAACGATCGCCGTCATGATCGGCGTGGTGAAACGTCCGATCCAGTGGCCAATCTGCATCCACCATCGTTCCACCGGTCCAAGCCACTGAGGAACGGCAATCGCCGCCAGGATCAGGACGAGCGATGCCGCCCAAAAAACGACTGAGAGAATCAACTGGTTGCGCCACCAAAACACGCCTCCCACGAGAAGCAGTGTGGCGCCAAGCTTAAGGCCAAAATTCCTTTGTCTTTTGTTCTTCAGCCCAGTTGCGGATAGTTCCAAAGCCACGCCTCCGTTTCCACCCAGTTCTCCTGCTCCGACTTGTGCAAGATGAACGAGCCCGCCACCAGAACATCGATGTCGGTCCGCATGAAACAATCATACGCGTCTTTGGGCGAGCAAACGATCGGTTCATCTCGTACATTGAACGACGTATTCACCAGAAGGGGGCAGCCGGTGATCTGGTTGAACTGCACCAGAAGATCATAGAAATCCCGATTGGATTCGCGCGTGACCGTTTGGATACGGGCCGAGTAGTCAACGTGCGTGACGGCCGGAATCTCGGAGCGCGCAGATCGCAACATGTCAATTCCGCGCAGCTCGTCTCGCTCCAATTGCGGCGTGCGGCGACTTTGCTTAACGGGAGCGACTAGAAGCATGTACGGAGAGGGAGCGTCGAGCTCGAAATAGTCTGAGGCCCGGTCTGCCAGTACGCTTGGCGCGAAGGGACGGAAGCTTTCGCGGAATTTGACCTTCAGGTTCAGTTCAGATTGCATTTTGGGGTCGCGCGGATCGGCGAGGATAGAGCGAGCACCCAAAGCGCGCGGGCCGAACTCCATGCGACCGCTGAACCAGCCCACCACCT
>CAWDAB010000018.1:0-99290 GCA_963800155.1 uncultured Alphaproteobacteria bacterium | reverse complement strand
CCCGCCCTCGCCTACGGCGCCCTGCTGATCGCGTCCGTTGCGGGCTCTGCATCGGCGCGCCCAGGCTGGAGCCTCGGCCGCCAGCACGCTGAGCTACGCCCAAGCGCACACCGGCCAGATGCACGTCGAGGCGGTGCTTCTGATGGCCGGCGTGGCCGTGCCGTCGCTGATCCTGCGGCTGACCCCGAGGCTGCTGGCGTGGTTCGGCCTGGTGATCGCGGCGATCGGCATGGTGTCCACGCTGACCCTGCTCACCTCGGCGCTCGACTTCACCCTGCCCATCGGCCGGTTCGGCGGCCTGATCTTCATCGTCGCCGCCAGCGTCCTGCTGCCGGCCAGCCGACACCGGCTGACCGCCGCCGCCCAGCCGGTCGCGGCCTGAGACCATGGCTCACTTATGTGTGCTCTAGACGCAAGAGTCCCGCTAGCCCGTCCCTGGTCCCCTCAGGCATCCCTGGGTAACCACGGCGATGTGACATCTCTGCGACATCGTCGTGGTTCCCTGGGCGGCGGGCAAGGAGACCCCCGCCTGGGCCACCAGTGCGAACCGGCAGATGCATTCGCGGGTACGGCAGGGCCATCGTGCCGGTTGCCGGCGGGCGCCACGATGGTGCTACTGCGCTTTACGGGACCAGAGTGGACGGAGAGTCGCGTGCCTGGGCGCGGGCGTGGGCGCGATGGGAGCCGGGGGCGCGATGGGAGCCGGGGGCGCGATGGGAGCCGGGGCGGGGGGGCGATGGGAGCCGGGGCTGGGGCGGCGCCGGGCGCGGGCCGGGGAAGACGGCGCTAGCGGTCGGGGTCGGGGGCGGCGCTCATTCCGTCGCGTATCTCGATCGCCTGGTCCACGCCGAGCAGGCTGAGCGCCCGGGCCACCACCGGCTGCGGGTACGCCAGGGCCAGGCCGCCGTCGCGCTGCTTCAGCGTCCGGTCGGCCAGCACCAGCGCCCGGATCACGGCCGAGTCGGCGAACCGCAGCCGGGACAGGTCCACGGTCAGGTGCCGCGCACCGTTGGCCAGCTGGGCGGTCAGCGCCTCGGTCAGCTCGGCCACGGTGGTGAGGTCCGCCTCGCCGGACAGCATCAGCACCGGGCCGGCCTTGCCGGCGGCTACCGAGATCTCGAGCAGGCTCACACCGTGGTGATTACCACACGAAGCGTGGGCGCCACAACTACCGGTTTGGCCCGCCGGGCACCCATCGCGCGCCGGGCGCATGGCGCGGCGTCCGGCGGGTAGGATGCGTGCGCCGCCTGGCCCGTGGTTAATGGAGTGATCTGGATGAGCGTGACGGGCCCGGCCGCACGGACACGCCCGTGATCGCCGTGCGGCAGATGCCGGGCCCGCGCTACCGTTTGAACCGTAGCGCGGATCACAGGCGCGGGTGGCACGCTGGTGGAGGTGGCGCGGTGATGGTCGGCGCGGACGCTCAGATCACGGATCTGACCGTGGACGATCACGCGTGCCTGACGTTCGGCGAGCCGGAGGAGCTGTTCGACCTCACCGCGGCGTTCCTGCGCGACGGGCTGGCCTGCGGGCTCAAGGTCGTCTGGGTCAGCGATTCGGCGCCGCAGCAGGCCACCTCGGAGCTGGCGCGGCGCGGGGTCGCGGTGGAGTCGGCACTGGCCGCCGGGCAGCTAACCGCGGCCGAATGCGAGGGCCGTCTGCTGTCCGGGCAGGATTTCGACGCGGGCCGGGCGGTGGACTGGCTGACCAGCCAGATGGCCGACTGCCAGCGGGAAGGATTCCCCGGCCTGCGGGTGGCGGTGGACATGAGCTGGGCGCTGCGCCCGGTGACCGGGGTGGAGCAGCTCCCGGATTTCGAGGAGGGCGTCGCGGCCGCGCTGGCCGGCTCCATGGTCTCCGTGCTGTGCCAGTACGACCGGGAGGGGTTCGATCCGGTGACGCTGGCCACGGTATCGGCCTTCCACACCCGTTCGGTGGCGGCGGCGACGTACTACGCCGACCCGATGCTGCGGATCTGCCGCCAGTACGCGCCGCCCGGCATCCGGCTAGCCGGGGAGATCGACTTCCGGCATACGGAGCCGCTGGCCCTCGCGCTGACCGAGGCGATCAGGTTCGACGGCGACATCACGGTCAACATGACCGCGCTGGCGTTCATCGACGGCTCGTGCGCCCGGATGATCGTGGACGCGGCCCGCGGCCTGGCCGCGTCCCGGACGGTGGCGCTGCACTGCCACCCCGGCATCGAGGCCACGTTCGTGCTGCTCGGCGCCGGCGACTTGGCGGGCGTCAGCCTGGTGAGCGGATGACCGATAGCGCCCCGAACCAGACGGGGAGCGCGGCGGCCTGGAACGGCGGGCCGCCAGCGCTGGATCAGGCCTTCGACGGTGATTCGCTCTACGCGCTGCGGGCGACGGTGGCGGCGCACGGCTCGCGGGCCGGGCTGTCCGACGGCCGCACCAGGGACCTCGTCCTGGCCGTGCACGAACTGGCCGCCAACGCGGTGCGGCACGGTGCCGGCCAGGGCCGGCTGCGGATGTGGGCCACCCCCGAGGGAGTGCGCTGCGAGGTCACCGACGAGGGCGCGGATGGCACCGGCGAGGAGCCCGTGGAGGCGGCGGTGTGGCACGTCGAGCCGGGACACGGGCTGTGGCTGGTCCGGCGGATCGCCGACGGGGCCAGCGTCCGGTCGGACCCGTCCGGCACGGTCGCCGCGGTGAGCTTCCGGCTGGGCACGCCCGGCTGGCCGGCGCCGTTCCGGCTGGAGCGGCGGGCCGAGGGCGGCTGCACCATCCTGGCCGTCACCGGTCAGCTGGACCTGGGATCCTCGGACGAGTTCGGCCGCGCGGTCGGCGACCTGATCGCGGCCACCCCCGGGCTGCGCCTGATCCTGGACTGTACCGAATTGGCCTGGTGGGACTCGTCCGGCCTGGCCGCGCTGGTCACCGCGCAGCAGCGGATCAGCCGCGACCGTTCGGCCCGGATGGTCGTGGCCAGCCTGCCCGGGCCGCTGGCCGAGCGGCTGGACGAGGCCGCCTGGCCGGCCTGTTCTCCCTGGCCGACAGCACCGCCGCGGCGGTGGCCGCGCTCACCTCGCCGGAGTGATGACCCCGGAGGAGCGGATGCGGGCGCCGCTGGCACCGAAGTCAGCCTTGGACAGCCGCGCGACAAACGAGACGGCGCCGCCGCCGGGCACCGGCCGCCCGGTCCCGGCGAACTCGACCGGATGGAGGCGGGCCCGCTCGAAGCGGCCCGACGCGGACAGCGTCACCCGGAGGATCGCGCTCATGGTCATGGTGCCGTGGATGGAGAAGTTGCCAAAGCCGGCGAAGTTTCCCAGGCTGTAGGCGATCAGCCGGCCGTGGTAGAACTGCAGGCCGCGCAGGACGTGCGGGCCGCTCGCGATCACCAGGCTGGCGCCGGCGTCGATCGCCATGTGCGCGAAGGCCTGCGGGTTGCCGCGATCCTCGCCGAGGTAGATCTCCTCCCGGCCGGTCACGTGATCGGCGTCGGCCCCTTCCGCGCCGGCGTGCATGTACACCACGACGATCCGCGCGGTCCGGGCGGCCTGCCTGATCAGCGCGCGGGCGGCGGGCAGGTCGAGCAGGCTCGCGGTGTAGGCGTACGGCGCGAACGCCACGAACGCGACCGGGACCCCCTTGACGGTGACGCGGGTGATCTGGCCGGGCAGGCCGGTCTGGACCAGGCCGGCCGCATGAATGGACCGAACGGTCTGGGCCTCGCCCGCGGCACCGAAGTCGTGGAAGTGGTTGTTGGCGTCGTTCAGCACGGTGAAGCCCGCCTGCCTGAAGTACCGCGCGTACGACGGCGGGGTCCGGAAGGCGAAGCAGCTCGAGCTCGGCTTGCTCCCGCACTTGCCGGCCGTGGCCGTGGTGAGCGTGCCTTCCAGGTTGCCGAAGACGATCTGGGCGCCCTTCCTGAGCTCCGGCCGCACCGCCCGGAAGTACGTGCCAGGATCCGGCGGGAGATCCGGCGTGTTGCCGAGCATCATGTCGCCGACGGCGGTGAGGGTCACCGAGGCGCCGGCCGCCGGCTTCCGCGGCAGCGCGGCCGCCCGCTGCGTCGCGGCGGTCGCCAGGGGGGCGGCCGGGCGGGCGGAGCCGGCCGAGTCGGCGGCGGGCGAGGCCACCGTGCCGCCGGGCGGGCTCCCGAAGGAGCAGGCGGACACGACCAGCGCGACGGCCAGGCCGGTAAACGCCAGGAGCCCGCTGCGCCGCATGCGACCTAACTTAGCCCGGGACGGGGCGGCCTGCGGGGACCTTGACCGGGATGGCGGCTGACAGGATGTCACCTTATGGTGGCATCCATCGACACGGAAGCGCTGCGACGCAAGTACGCCGCCGAACGGGACAAGCGGCTCCGCCCGGACGGCAACGACCAGTACCTCCGGCTGACCGGTGAGCTCGCGCACTACCTGGACGATCCGTACACGCCACGGACCGAACGGGCGGCCATGACCGATCACCGGACCGTGATCTGCGTCGGCGGGGGGTTCGCCGGCCTGGTCACGGCGGCCCGGCTGCGGGAGGCAGGCGCCGACGTCAGGATCATCGAGAAGGGCGGCGGCTTCGGCGGGACCTGGTACTGGAACCGGTACCCGGGCGCGCAGTGCGACACGGCGTCCATGGTGTACCTGCCGCTGCTGGAAGAGACCGGGCACATGCCGACCGAGAAGTACGTGCACGGCCCGGAGATCCTGGCCCACTGCCAGCGCATCGGCAGGCAGTTCGGCCTGTACGACGACGTGCTGTTCCACACCGAGGTGACGGCGCTGAGCTGGGACGAGGCCGGGGCGCGCTGGGTCATCGAGACCAGCCGGGGCGACCGGCTGACGGCCCAGTTCGTGGTGCTCGGCACCGGCCCGCTCAGCGTGCCGAAGCTGCCCGGGGTCCCGGGGATCGGCACGTTCCGCGGTCACTCGTTTCACACCAGCCGGTGGGATTACGCCTACACCGGCGGTGACTACTCCGGTGCAGTGATGGACAAGCTCTCGGACCAGCGGGTGGGCCTGATCGGCACCGGGGCCACCGCGGTCCAGTGCGTGCCGCACCTGGCCCGGGACGCCCGGGAGCTGTACGTGTTCCAGCGCACGCCGTCCTCGGTCGACGCGCGGGGCAACCACCCGATCGACCCGGCCTGGTCCGGTTGCAGGACCCGCCGTCACCTTTCCCGGAAGCTTGCGCAACTCAAGCAGCACCGGCTCCTGGCGTCCGCGCACCGGCAATTTGACCTTAAAGCCTTCCGCGTTGATCAACTCGGCTTCCGCCGGCAGACACACGAGGTGGATCGAGTTGCCGCCGAACAGCAATTTGGAGGCAAGCAGCGACCCGTAAGACGCGCCCATCAGCAGAATGTTGTATGGCATGGCCAAACGCTCCTTGCAGTGAGGTCGCTGTATTTCGCGATGTGGAGTTGCGCCGCGAGTTCCCATGTTAGCGTCGCTCGCGCGCGATGGATGCTAAGCGCCTCATGGCGGCGACGCAATCGGGCCGCAACGGTTCATCATATTCGAATTCGTGATTACGTTTTGGAATTCGAAAGGCGCCGGGTACCCGCTAGTCAATCTGGGTTACACGCTCGGCGTCACGCCATGCTCGCCGCAAGCGGGCAAGCGGTAATGATAGCACCGTCGAACTGCGCTGCTTCCCGCTTGCGCGGAAACGGAACGTGATGATTACGCGATCAACTCGTAGGCCGGAATCGTGAGGAACGGCACGAACTCTTCCGACAGCGACAGATCGCGGAAGAGCTTGACCGCGTCGGGGAAGCGGCCGCGCGCGTAATTGGCGGCGCCCACCTCGCGCATGACCACCTGCATCTCCTCCTGCAGCGCGCGCTCGAAGAAGGCCGGCGTCGCCTTCACGCCGCCCTCGAGCTCGGCGCCGTATTTCAGCCATTGCCAAATCTGCGCGCGCGAGATTTCGGCGGTGGCGGCGTCTTCCATCAGATTGTAGATCGGCACCGCGCCGCGCCCGCGCAGCCAGGCCTCGATGTATTGCACGCCGACGCGGATATTGAGGCGGAAACCGGCCTCGGTCTTGCTGCCCTCGTGGATCTTCAACAGGTCGTCGCGCAGCACGTTCACGTGCAGCCGCTGGCGGCTCACCTGATTGGGTTGCGGCATCAGGCGGTCGAATACTTCCTTGGCCACCGGCACCAGGTCGGGATGCGCGACCCAGGTGCCGTCGTAGCCTTCGCGCACCTCGCGCTCCTTGTCGGCGCGCACCTTGGCGAAGGCGGCCTCGTTGGCGGCCGGATCGTTCTTGATCGGAATCTGCGCCGCCATGCCGCCCATGGCGTGGGCGCCGCGGCGATGGCAGGAGCGCACCAAAAGCGAAGCATAGGCGCCGAGGAAAGCTTCGCCCATCACCACCTGCGAACGGTCGGGGAGCACGTAGCGCGGATCCTTGCTCTTGGCGAAGGTCTTGATGAAGGAGAAGATGTAATCCCAACGCCCGGCATTCATGCCGGCGATGTGCTCGCGCAGCTCCCACAGGATCTCTTCCATTTCGAAGGCCGCCGGCAGCGTTTCGATCAGCACCGTCGCCTTGATCGAGCGCGCCGGCAGGCCGAGCTGCTGCTGCGTGAACAGGAAGACGTCGTTCCACAGACGCGCTTCCTTGCTGTTCTCGAGCTTGGGCAGATAGAAATAAGGTCCGGTGCCCTTGGCGAGCAGCGCCTTGGCGTTGTGGAAGATGTAGAGGCCGAAATCGAACAGCGCACCCGCGATCGGCTCGCCGTCGACGGTCAGGTGCGCTTCCGGCAAATGCCAGCCGCGCGGCCGCACAATCAGCACGGCGGGCTTGGGTCCGACCGCGTAGCGTTTCTTGGTGCGCGCATCGGTGAAATCGATCCGGCCCGCCCACAAATCCTTGAGATTGATCTGGCCTTCGAGATTGTTGGCCCAGGTGGGCGAATTGGCGTCCTCGAAATCGGCCATGTAATGGGTGGCGCCGGAATTGAGCGCGTTGACGATCATCTTGCGGTCGACCGGCCCGGTGATCTCGACGCGGCGATCTTGCAGGTCGGCGGGGACCGACGCCACGCGCCAGCTGTCGTCGTCGCGGATGTGCTTGGTCTCGCGCGGAAACTCCGGCAGCTCGCCGGCATCGAAGCGCTTCTGCCGCGCCGCGCGCGCGGCCAGCAGCTCGCGGCGCTTGCCGTCGAAGCGGCGATGCAGCTCGGCCAGGAACGAAAGCGCCTCGCGCGTGAGGATTTCCCCGTAGCGCGGGCCCATGCGGCCGCCCAAGACGACGCCCGCCACCGCGCCTGGCGCCGGCGCCGCGCGGCCTGCCGTTTTGGCGGCGGGCTTTTTGACGGCGGATTTCGCCTTCGGCCGGGTCTGCGCTTTCGCCTTGCGGACCGGCGCGCGCTTTGTCTTGCGCGCAGCCGTGCGCGCGCGCTTGCGGGCGCCGGCACCGCTTGCCTTGGGCGCCGCGCGCCGGGCAGCCTTGCGGACGGACCGGCGCGTCTTGGCGGCTTTGCGTTTGGTTTTACGGGCGGCCGCCTGTCTCGCGGCGGCCCCCCGGTTGTTCTTCTTGCGCTTATTGGCCTTCATTCGTCCTTCCGCCGAACAAACCGCCGAAAGTGCCGCCGAAGGGCGACGGCTCCGGCGCAGGCGACACCTCGGGCGCCGGTGCGGGTTTCTTGCGCGCGGCCGGCTTCTTCGCCGCCTTCTTTACCGTCTTCTTCGCGGCCTTCTTGGCCTTCTTCAATCCCTTCTTCTTCTTGCGCGCCGGAGCGGCGCGTTTCGCCTTGGATTTCTTCGCCTTCGCCTTCTTGCGCTTCTTTTTCGCCATGATCTTCCTCCCGATCGGTTCAATCAATCTTCGTCGCCGCACTCGCTACGGCATGATGCCGCAGCCCTTTCATTACTCGGCCGCGGCCGCCGCGGGCGCAACGCCCAGCTTCGCCCGTAACGGCGCCGGGGCCGGTCCGCCGGTCGCCCAGTCGAGGAGTTCGACGGTGTGGACGACCGGAATTGCCGTTCCGGCGGCGATTTGCGTCAGACAGCCGATATTGCCGGCCGCGATCACGTCCGGCGCGAGCTTGTCGATGTTGGCGACCTTGCGGTCGCGCAACTTCGTCGCCAGCGCCGGCTGCAGGATGTTGTAGGTGCCAGCCGAGCCGCAACACAAATGCCCCTCCGGCACATCTTTCACGATGAACCCGCACTTGGAAAGCAATTCTTTCGGTTCGCGCGTGACTTTCTGTCCGTGCTGCAGCGAGCAGGCGGCGTGGTAGGCGACGGTCAGCGGCGCCGGGGCCTGCCCCTGCAAGCGCAGCGGCGCCAGATATTCGGTGATGTCGCGGGCGAGGGCGGAGACCGCGGCGGCCTTGGCGGCATAGGCGGCGTCCGTGCGCAGCATGAAACCGTAGTCCTTCAGCGTGGTTCCACAGCCCGACACCGTGGTGAGGATGGCGTCGAGCCCGGCGCCCTCGATCTCGCGCGTCCAGGCGTCGATATTGTTGCGCGCCATGGCCAAGGCCTCGTCCTCGCGCCCCATGTGATGGACGAGCGAGCCGCAGCAGGCCTCCCCGGCCGCCACCACGACTTCAACACCATGCCGGTTGAGCACCCTGATCCCCGCCTCGTCGATCGATGGCGCGAGCACCGGGTTGATGCAGCCAGACAGCAGCGCCACGCGCCCGCGGCGGCGTCCGAAGGCCGGATAGACCTTGCCGGTGCGCTCGGCGGGCGGTGCCGGTATGCGGCGCGGGGTGAGCCTGAGCATGGCGGCCAAGCGATCGAAGCCGAGCATGCGCAGGAGCGGCGCAAAGGGACGCCCGATGATCCCGCCCACCACCGCAAGCCGGAACAAGCCGGGCTTGGTGAGCACGCGGGCCAAGAGGCCGCGCAGAGCGCGGTCGGCCAGCGGGCGCTTATAGGTCTTTTCGATATGCTCGCGGGCGTGATCGACCAGGTGCATGTAGTAGACGCCCGACGGGCACGTGGTCATGCAGGAAAGGCAAGACAGGCAGCGGTCGATATGCTTGACCACATCGCGCGTGGCTGGCCGTTGGTGCTCCAGCATCTCCTTGATCAGGTAGATGCGCCCGCGCGGCGAATCGAGCTCGTCGCCCAGCAGCACGTAGGTCGGGCAGGTGGCGGTGCAGAAGCCGCAATGCACGCAGGCGCGCAGGATCTTTTCCGACTCGCGGATCTGCGGGTCGGCGAGCTGGGCCAGGGTGAAGTTGGTTTGCATGGCTCACACCCCCGCCCACATGCGGCCCGGATTGAGGACGCCCTTGGGGTCGAAGCTCTGCTTCACCCGTTTGCTGACGGCCGCGACTGCCGCCGGCTCCGGCGAGAACACCTCTACCGCGGCGCGCACCGAGGCCGGCGCGCGGATCAGCGTGGCGTGGCCACCCACCGCCTTGACCGCCTTGCGCACGGCGGCCGCGTCCGGCTCCTCGCCGAACGGCATCGCCACCCAGACGAGCCCGCCCGCCCAATCGTAAAACATTTGCGCCGCCGGCGTAATGACGCCGGCCAATTCATGGCCGCGCGCCGGCGGCACCGAGATACGCCAGAGCGGACGGCCGCGCGCCCCCTCGCCGACGAAGGGCTTGACCGTGCGCACGCTGCGCCAAAGCGCACGCGAATCGGCATCCTCGAGAATTTCGACCGAGCCAAAATCGTGCATCAACGCGCAGAGCGTCTCCTTGCGGTGGGCGACCGAGGGTGCGTGGCCTTCCAATCGCAGGACGGTGGCGGCCTCGGCCTTCGGCAGCCCGTCGAACCAGGACGCGACGTGATCGGGCAGGTGGGCGGCGCCGGAGACGTCATAGGGCGAGCCCATGGCGGCGGACATTGCGGCACAGGCGGACGCATCGTCGAGGCCGCTGACAATGACCGTCGCCTCGGTCTCCGGCTTGGGCAGCACCTTGATGGTTACGTCGGTCATGGCGCCGAGCGTGCCCCAGGAGCCGGCAAACAGCTTGCACAGGTCGTAGCCGGTGACGTTCTTCACTACGCGCCCGCCCGACTTGATTGTCTCTCCGCGTCCGGTGACGGCGGTGAAACCGAGGAAATGGTCGCGCGCTGCGCCGGCCTTGACGCGGCGTGGGCCGGAGAGATTGGCCGCGATCACACCGCCGATCGTGCCCTTGCCCGTTTCTCGGCCGAACAACGGGCCGTAGTCGATGGGCTCGAACCCGAGTTGCTGCTTGTTTTCATCGAGCAATTTTTCGATCTCGGCGAGCGGCGTACCGGCGCGCGCGGAGAGCACGAGTTCCGCCGGCTCGTAAAGCGTGACGCCGGCGAGGTCGGAAAGGTCGAGGGTGAGATCGGTCTGGCTCGGGCGGCCGATCGCGCGTTTGCTGCCCTGCCCCACGAGCTCCAAAGGCTTCTCTTCGCCGAGCGCCCAGCGCACGGCCTCTTCGACCTCCTTGGCGTCGCGCGGTTTGATCGTGTCGGTCACAGGGCACTAATCATGGCGGGGCTAATTTAGGTCATCCCGGTTCAAGAGGCAGGGCCTACCAACACAATCGCGATCACCAGGACAAGCCCGGTGCTGACCGAGACCGAGTAGAGAGGCATCAGTCATTCCGCCGCCGCCCGCGCGCCGGCGAAGGTCGGCATGATCTCGCGCGCGAAGCGGCGCAGTTGCTCGCGGCCGCCGGCGATGGTCAACAGCACATAGGCAACGCCTGCGCCCTGCAAGGCCTCCAGCATGCGGGCGATCTCATCGGGCGTGCCGTAGAGCGCGTGCTCCTCGGTCGCACCCGGCTTATCGGCATAGGCGAGCACATGCGAGCCGCCCTTGGCGTCGGGCCGGCGCGCCGAAGCGACGGTGCGCTGGGTATATTGCGCCTGGCGCTTGAGCGCCTCCTGCTTGTCCGCCGCATCCTTGGCGACATAGAGTTGGCGCGCGACCGTCACTTGCATCGGATCGAAGGCAAGGCGTCCCCGCTCGCGCGCCTGCCGATAGATGGCGATACGCTCGGCCAGGCTGTCGGGCGAGGCGTACTGATCGAGGATCAGGTTGAAGCCGCGCTCGGCGGCGCGCGCGATCGAATGCGGATTGCCGGCCGCCACCCAGAACGGCGGATGCGGCCGCTGCGCCGGCGGCGGCTCGACGACGATGTCCTCAAAATGAAAGAAGCGCCCCTTGTGCGAGAAGCGCTGGCGCGTGGTGAATGCGCGCGTCATCACCTCGACTGCCTCGTCGAAGCGCGCCTCCGCTTCGTCCGGCGCGATCTGGAAGCCTGTGAACTCGCTGTGGCGGTAGCCCTTGCCGATGCCGAAATCGAAGCGTCCGTTCGACAGGAGGTCGAGCGTGGCCGCCTGCTCGGCGAGCAGCACCGGGTTGTGCCAGGGCAGCACCATCACCGCGGTGCCGAGCCGCAGCGTCTTGGTGCGCGCAGCCAAAGCCATCAGCAGCATCAGCGTGGCGGAGGCCTGGTTCCAGCCGCTGAAATGGTGCTCGACGGAAAAGCTGGAATGGTAGCCGAGCGCCTCGGCCTCCACGTTGAAGTCGAGATAGTCGCGGAAGCCTTGCCCGGTTTCGGGCGCGAAACCGAGCGCGTCGGCTTTGGGCGAGCAGAACAGGCCGAATTGCATAGCGGATCATAACACCCGGCGCGTAAGCCGCGCGAGCGGCGGAAAAGGCTTGAATAGCCTCTATCAAAATGGCTATTATAGCCTGATGAAAAGAGCCAGCATTACGGAAGCCAAAAACAACTTCAGCAAGCTCATCGACGGGGTCAAAGCGGGCACGCCGGTCTTGATCATGGACCGCGGGCATCCGGTGGCGCGGCTTGAGCCGGTCACTGTCGGAGCCGATGCCGACGACAGCGGCCGCTTGGCGCGGCTTGATCCGCGACGGGGTCGTCAGGCCAGGCCGAGGCCCGGGTCTTCCCAAGAGTTTCTTCAGCGAACCGCTGCCTGCGCTCCAAACCCGGCCTATCCATTCTTGACGCATTGCTGGAAGAGCGGCGCGAGGGCCGATGAAATTCTGGGACGCGTCTGCGATCGTCCCATTGCTGATCGCAGAACGCAGCAGCCCGCCCCTTCGCGCAATCGCTCGCGGACGACCCGCTCATGCTCGTCTGGTGGGCGACCCAAACCGAATGCGCCTCGGCGCTGGCGAGGCTCGAACGTGAGGGGCTTCTTGATCACGCAGAGCGTCAAGGCGGCCCACAAGCGTTTGAGCCAACTGGTTGCCAACTGGCAGGAAGTCGATCCTCAGCGACGAGGTGCGGGAAACGGCGGCCCGTTTTCTTCGCGTTCATCCGCTGCGCGCGGGCGACGCCCTGCAGCTTGCGGCGGCTTTCGTGGCGGCGAGCGGACGTCCTTCTTCGCTGGATTTCGTCGTGCTCGATGAGAGATTGGCGACGGCGGCGCATTCGCCGGTCGAGCCGCTTCCGCTTCGCCCCGACAGCAGACTTTGGCCGCCGGGCTGGCGTGAGTTGTCCATCCGGCTCGCGTCAATATAGCCGCAGCTGCGTGCTAACGAGGCCGGGTCTCAAAACCGCGGAATATCCGGGAACGGCAATTTCCCGCCGGAAATATGCATGCGGCCGAGCTCGGCGCAGCGGTGCAGCGTCGGAAATACTTTGCCGGGATTGAGCAGGCCCGCGGCGTCGAAGGCGCATTTGACGCGCTGCTGCTGGTTGAGATCGGTCTCCGAGAACATGGCGCCCATCAGGTCGCGCTTCTCGACGCCAACGCCGTGCTCGCCGGTCAAGACGCCGCCGACCTCCACGCATAGCTTGAGGATTTCGGCGCCGAACTGCTCGGCGCGGTCGAGCTCGCCTTCCTTGTTGGCATCGTAGAGAATCAGCGGATGCAAATTGCCGTCGCCGGCGTGGAACACATTGGCGACGCGCAAGCCATATTTCTCCGACATTTCCTTCATGCGGTGCAGCACCAGCGGCAGTTGGGCGCGCGGGATGGTGCCGTCCATGCAGTAGTAATCGGGCGAGATGCGCCCAACCGCTGGAAAGGCCGCCTTGCGCCCCGCCCAGAACAGGTTGCGCTCTTCTTCCGAGTTCGAAACCTTTGCCGAGATCGCCTTGCAGTCCTTGGCGATCTGCTCGACGCGCCCGATCAGGTGATCGACGTCGGCCGCGGGTCCGTCGAGCTCGACAATGAGCAGCGCCTCGACGTCGAGCGGGTAGCCGGCACGGATGAACTCCTCGGCGGCATGGATCGCCGGCCTGTCCATCATCTCCATCCCGCCGGGGATAATGCCGGCGCCGATGATGGCCGAGACGCATTGGCCGGCGTCCTCCGACGAGGGGAAGCCCATCAGTACCGCGCGCGCCGTTTCCGGCTTCCTCAGGATGCGCACGGTCACTTCGGTGACCACGCCGAGCAGGCCCTCCGAGCCGGTGATCAGGCCGAGAAGATCGTAGCCCGGCGCGTCCAAGTGCTTGCCGCCGATGCGCAGGATCTCGCCGGTCATCAGCACGATCTCGCAGCCGAGCACGTTGTTGGTGGTCATGCCGTATTTCAGGCAGTGGATGCCGCCGGAGTTCTCAGCAATATTGCCGCCGATGGTACAGGCGATCTGCGAGGACGGGTCGGGCGCGTAATAGAAGCCTTCGTTTGCGACCGCGTTCGACACCGCCAGATTGGTGACGCCCGGCTCCACCACCGCGACGCGGTTGGCGAAATCGATCTCGCGGATGCGGTTGAATTTGGCCATGCCGAGCAGCACGCCGTCGGCGAGCGGCAGCGCGCCGCCCGACAGCGAGGTGCCGGCGCCGCGCGGCACCACTCTGATGCCCTCGCGGTGGCAATAGCGCAGGATTTCCGCGACCTGCGCGGTGGTACTCGGCAGCACGACCACCATGGGCAATTGGCGATAAGCGGTGAGGCCGTCGCTTTCATAGGGGCGCATTTCGCGCTCGCCGGCGATCACCCCCTCGCCCGGCACGATCTGCCGCAGTGCAGCGACGATCTTTTGCCGCCGCGCCACCACCGCTTGGTCGACCTTCGGCATGCGCATCGACATGATCGCAACTCCTGGCTCTCGTTCCGGTTTTTGGAGCCGTTCCGGTTCTTGGAGCGGCCCACCCCCAGGTTATCAGCCATTTGACGGCTGACACATAGGGCTGGCACAAGGTTTCCCGAACAGGCCTGGGCCGATCGGTCCCAGCCGGTAAACCGCCGCAAGAAACGTCACAAAGGAGTGGAGAGGATGCGAGCGAGACCGGCGGCGGCAGCCGCCTTGGCCGCCCTGATGGCGGCTGCGTTGAGCCATGCGGCGCGGGCGGCAGGCGATCCTGCCGCCGGCGAGCAGGCGTTCAGAAAATGCCTGCCGTGCCATTCGGTCGGGCCGGGCGCCAAGAACAAGGTGGGACCCGAGCTCAACGTCCTCGACGGCCGCCACTCCGGCACCGCGCCGGGCTACAGCTATTCCGACGCCAACAAGAAATCCGGCATCGTCTGGAACGAGCAAACCTTCAAGACGTACATCCACGATCCGCGCGCCACGATCCCGGGCACCAAAATGATCTTCCCCGGCATCAAGAGCGCCAAGGAAGTCGATGACCTGTGGGCCTATCTCAAGCAGTTTGGGCCGGACGGGGGAAAGAAGTAGCCGCAACTGGAGGCATGACAAGCCGGTCACGGGAGGAACGGGCGGGCCCCGACATGGCATTTGACCTCGGTCAAGGCCGCGGCATGATCGGCTTTGCATAATTCGAACGTCGGGCGACCCGCTCGGTCAGGAGAATTACCGTCATGATCAAGGACCTCATCGTCAATCTGGGACTGGGCGAGCGCGACCCGGCCGGCAAATTCGCGATCTCGATTGCGGAAGCCTTCGAGGCGCACGTGCTTGGCATCGCTTTCGCCTATGAGCCGGTCGTGCCCGGTTCGGTGATGGGCGGAATTCCCCCCGAATTCATCGAGACGCAGCGCGTCGAATCGGAAAAGACCGCGCGTGCCGCCATCGCCCGCTTCGAGCAGGCCGCCAAGCGCGAGAGCATCTCGTACGAGACACGCGTGCTGAGCGCCAGCGTGGCGGGTGCCTCCGACCAGCTCGCCCGCATGGGCCGGCGCTTCGACCTGATCGTGCTCGGCCAGGCCACGCGCGAGCAGCCGACGCCCGAAGACTTGGTGGACGAAGGGGTCCTCTTCGACGCGGGCCGCCCGGTTCTCTTCGTGCCCTTCATTCAGAAGGAAGGCCTCAAGCTCGACCATGTGATGGTGTGCTGGGACGGCGGCCGCGCCGCCACCCGCGCTATCGGCGACGCCATGCCCTTCCTGGAGAAGGCCAAGCAGATCGAGGTCGTCGTGGTCGGCAACAAGCCGCCCAAGAGCGACGAGGTTTCCGGCGCCGATCTCGGCCAGCACCTCGCCCGCCACGGCGTGAAGGTCGACGTCAAGCGCATCACCTCCCCCGACATCGACGTCGCCTCAACGGTGCTTTCCTATGCCTCCGATGCCTCGACCGACCTGATCGTGATGGGCGGCTACGGCCATTCGCGCCTGCGCGAATTCGTGCTCGGCGGTGTCACGCGCGATATCCTGGAATCGATGACGGTGCCGGTGCTGATGTCGCACTAGTTGCGTTGCAGCCTCTCTCCCGCCTCATCCTGAGGAGCGGTCGCAGGCCGCGTCTCGAAGGATGGGGCGGCCCCATGGTTCGAGACGCGCTGCTTCGCAGCGCTGCTCACCATGAGGCCGGCATGGCACCGAAAAAGCGGAGATGAGATGCTCGAACGCCACGTCACCCTGCGCGACGGTACGCCGGTATTTCTCCGGCCGCTGACGCCGGAGGATGCCAAGCGTTATCCCGACTTCCTCGCCGAGGTGACCGGCGACGATCTGCGCCTGCGCTTCTTCGCCGCCATGCGCGAAGTGAACCATGAGCTGATCGACAAGCTCATCCACTACGATCCGGCGCGCGCGATGGCCTTCATCGCCATCGACGAAAGCAACGGGCGTATGCTCGGCGTGGTGCGCCTGCACGACGATCCCGGCGGCAAGGGCGCCGAGTTCGCGATCATCGTGCGCTCGCGGCTGAAAGGGCACGGGCTCGGCTGGCTGATGATGAAGCACATGATCGCCTTCGCCAAGGACAAGGGCCTGCGCACCGTGCACGGACAGGTCCTGACGGAAAATTCCACCATGTTGCAGATGTGCGAGGAGCTCGGCTTCCACGTCGCCGACGATGCGGAACGCGGCGTCAAGCGCGTCACGCTGCCGATGGACGAGGTGCCGACGGAAGCGACGCACTGAGCGCCGGCAATTTGCACTGCGCCACCAACCCGCGGGCGCGCGCGTCGATCACGCCGAGCGCGCGCAAGGCGAGCAGCGCCGCCTCCTGCACCGCCTCGCGCACCGACACCGCGTCGGCCGCGGGCGGCGCCAGCGGCCCGATCAGGCCTTCGACCAAGGCACCGATGACGGCCGCCGCGGCGAGCTTGACGTCCTGCTCGGGCAGGTGGCGGCCGCCGGCGGCGGCCGCGATACGCCGCTCGAGCTCGCCGGCGAGCGCGCGGTGGAAATCGAGGCGCAGGACGTCGATGTCGCGGTCGACCGGCTCGGCGATCACCGCCCAAGCGAGCCGTCCGGAATTCAGCGCACGCGCGGCGAAGGTGACGATGCAGGCGGCGAGCGCCGACAGCGGCCCCGGCGCCGCGTCGGCGGCCGCGCGCATGGCGGCCAGTTCGCGCGCAGCGACGGCGGCGATCAGCGTGGCAACGAGGTCGGTCTTGGAGGGGTAGTAGCGGTACACGGTGCCGGCGGCGATGCCGGCGCGTTCGGCAACGCTTGCCACCTGCACGGCCGCCATGCCGCCTTCGCGCGCCAGCGCCGTGGCGGCGTCGAGAATGGCCTGCTCGCGCGCTGCCAGGCGCCGGACCACGTTCTCGGTGCGGCGATAGGGCATGCAATGAGTGAATGCTGATTCACGCAGCGGAGGCAAGTGCTCTACCCGCCTATTTCACCCGCTCGTGCCAATCCTGCGCGCCGTGGAAAACGCCGATTACAATGATTGCGTCGTGCGCTTCATCCGCTTCGTACACGATGATGTAAGGGGAGCCTCGCACAACCCATTGACGCGTTCCGGACGCTTCACCGATACGGCCAATATGCGGGAATTCGCACAACCGTTCAGCCGCCATCCGAATATCGGCGGCGACCCGCCGCGCCGCCGCCGGATTCCGCTCGTTGAGGAAGTTGTTAATGGCTTCGAGATGGGTGAGCGCGTCGGTCGTATAACGCAGCCTCATAGGCCGCATTTTTGCCAGAACGCAACCATCTGCTCGTCGGTAGCAAACGTTGCCGTCCCGTCGCGCAGCTTCTTTTGAATGCTCTCCACCTCACGTACTTGCTCAGGTGTCAAGCGATAACGGCTCGTCCGGTGTGCTTCAAGGTCAAGCAACAACTGCGCCGCCTCATCCTGGCGGTCTTCGGGCCAGGCGCGGACGCGATCAATAACGTCATTGAGCAGCTTGGTCATATCGCAAATATAGTCGACATCGAGCACAACGGTAAACCGTCAACTCCGATGCGTTCCCGGCTTGCCGGCGCCGGCGAGCGCCTTCTCGCGGATCTGCGTCAGGCTCAGGCCGGGCGTGAGCGCCTCCGGATCCACTTTGAGCTGGATGATCGACGGCTTGCCCGACTTCCGCGCGGCGGCAAAGGCTTCGGGAAAGTCCGCGGTCTTCTCCACCTTGACGCCGAAACCGCCGAAGGCCTGCGCATAGGCGACGAAATCCGGATTGTGCAAGTGCGTCGCGATCACGCGGCCGGGATATTCGCGCTCCTGGTGCATGCGGATCGTGCCGTAGAGACCGTTGTCGTAGATCAGCACGATGAACGGCAGTTTGTATTGCACGGCGGTGGCGAAATCCTGCCCCGTCATCAGGAAATCGCCGTCGCCCGCCACGCACAGCACGAGCCGGTCCGGATAGAGCGTCTGCACTCCTAGCGCCGCCGGCAGGCCGTAACCCATCGATCCGGAGGTCGCGCCGACTAGCCCGTTGTACTTGCGCACGTAGTAGAAGCGGTGCACCCAGCTGGAGAAATTGCCGGCGCCCTGGGTGAGGATCGCGTCCTCCGGCAGGTTCTCGCGCAGCCACACCATGATCTCGCCGAGATTGACCGCGCCGGGCTGCGGCGTCGCCTTGCCGGTCCAGGCGAGGAAGTCGGCATGGGCGGTGTCGCTCTCGCCGTGCCAGGGAATGTCGTTCGGCGGCTGCAGGCCTTCCAGCGCCGAACAGAAGGCGGTGGGAGAGGCGTTGATGGCGAGCGCCGGGTGATAGACGCGGCCGAGTTCGTCGGCCGCCGGATGCACATGCACCAATTTCGTCTGCGGCTCCGGGATATCGAACAGCGTGTAGCTCTGCGAGGGCATTTCGCCGAGCCGACTGCCGATCAGCAGCACGAGATCGGCGCCCTTGATGCGGGCGAGCAGCTTCGGGTTGGGCCCGATGCCGAGATCGCCGGCATAGCAGGGATGCAGCGCGTCGAACAAATGCCCGCGCCGGAACGTAGTGGCGACCGGCAGCTGGAAGCGCTCGGCAAAACGCATCAGCGCGGCCTGCGCGGCGTCCGACCAGCGGCTGCCGCCGACGATCGCCAGCGGGCGCTTTGCGCCCCACAGCATCTTCTGCAGCCGGCTCATGTCGGTTAGGCCCGGCCAGGTCTCCGCCGGCTCGAAGGCCTTGGCATCTGGCACCACCACCCGCTCGGTCAGCATGTCCTCCGGCAGCGCGATCACCACCGGACCGGGGCGGCCCTGGCAGGCGGTGTGGAAGGCGCGCGCGACGATCTCCGGGATGCGCGCCGGATCGTCGATCTCGGTCGCCCATTTCGCCATGCTGCCGAACACCGCGCGGTAGTCGAGCTCCTGGAAGGCGTCGCGCTCGCGCATGCTGCGCGCCACCTGGCCGACGAACATGATCATCGGCGAGGAATCCTGGCGCGCGATATGGATGCCGGCCGAGGCGTTGCTGGCGCCGGGCCCGCGCGTGACGAAGCAGACGCCGGGACGGCCCGTCACCTTGCCGATCGCCTCGGCGGCCATCGCCGCCGCGCTCTCGTGCCGGCAGACGGTGAGCTTGACGGCGCGGTCGTGGAAAGCGTCGAGCGCGGCGAGATAGCTCTCGCCCGGAACGCAGAACGCGTGGCTCACCCCGTGGATCGCCAATTGATCGACCAGGATTTCGCCGCCGGTCCGCGCGCCGTCGTTCGATCGCATGCCTGAAGGCTCCGAGCTAGGTCATCACGCCGGGCCAGCTATAGACGATCGTGCCCATGGCCGCGAGTGGCCTCACGGCATGCCGCCCTTGCACTGCTAGTGCGCGTCAACGCCCGGGGTGCCGAGCATCGTCGACACCGCGCCGGTCAAGCCGCTGAAGGCGCGGAGAGGGCTGGGGTGAGGGGCATCGGGAGTTTCGTTAGGCTGAAATCCCTCACCCGGCGCGCTATCGCGCGCCGACCTCTCCCACCCGAACTCGGGTTTACCCGAGTTCGAGCACTGTCAGCTGATCGAAGTCGGATAAATCCGACGTCGACTGGGAGAGGTGAAGCGAGTTCGCGGCGCGGCCTGCTTCAAACTGAAGCAATCCTGCTCTGGAATCAGCGGTGGATTTTCGGCATCGACAGCGGCGGCGCGAACGGCGCCGGCGTCATCAGGCTGGTGTGCTGCTCGATGATGTTGCCGGCCTTGGCGTTCTCTGAAAGGAAATGCTTCCAGTCGGGGTCCTGCGCCATCTTGGCGCGCTTGGCCTCGCGGTCGCCGGCGTTCTCGTAGACCCAGGCGTGCACGAAACTGTTGAGCTGGCCGCTTTCGGCAACCAGATAGCACAGCGGCTCGCCCATGTAGCGCAACTGCACCGGATAGGCGAGTTTGCCGTAAAGCTCGAGTTGCGCCGGAACGCGTCCCGGCAGGAGCCGATAGGTGCGAAGATCGACAAGCATTGCGTGCCTCCCCTAAATGCTCGCCGACCGCCGGCGAGGCGCTCGACTTTTCCGAAAGGCTCGCGCCGCGGTCAATAGCGACCGCCGGCGGTCGCGCTGCCTTGGCCGGCGACGATCCACGCGCCATTGCGCCCAACGCAATAGGCGCAATGCGACGCCACGGCGGCTCATCCTTAGCGAATTGTAAAAAGCCGACGGTAGCGCCACACCAACCGCGCGCACAAAAAACACCGGGTCTTTGGTGAGCAGGCTCACAGACTTTGTCGGTGGCCGGCGCGAGTGTCGGCGCTGAAAGCAGCGCAATGTGGGAGGCTCCCATGCGCCGACCATTGATCATCGTAACCGTCGCCGCCCTCATCACGGCCGGTCTCGTCGTCAAGGCCATCGTGCCCAGCAAGAGCGACGCTGCACCCGGCACGACCAGAGCGGCGATTGCCAACACAAAACCGGTCCACGGACTTCTTATCGCGATCCCTCCCGATATGAAGGCCTTTCCAAACGGAGCGCTGGCGCTGCCGTAAGGCACGAATCCGCTCCTTGTCGGAGGAACCGGGATCGCACGTATCCGATAAGCCGCACGGCATGGCCGCCGCGGCCGGGCAGCAGATAAAGGCTGCTATGGCGCGTGTCTTGCGGCTGTGCCGGGGCTTGATAGACTTTTCGAGCGAGTGGCGTGCTTGGGGGCTTGTCGTGCGGGCCGACGGAGCGATCGGGATTGCTTTGCTGGCGGCGCTCACGTTGGCGCCGCATCGTGCAGCGGCAAAAAGCCCGCTTTACGTTCTGCAGTGCGAAAACAGGGACAGACAATTTTCCGCGGACGCGCAGATAGCGGGCTGCACAGCGGCAATCCACTCTGGTCGCTATCGCGATAAGATACTCGCCGTGGCCTTCAACAACCGTGGCAATGCCTACGCGCATGAAGGCCAATACGACCAGGCCATCGCGGACTACACCGAGGCGATCCGGCTCGACCCGAAATACGCCTTCGCCTTCAACAACCGCGGCAATTGCTACAAGCATAAACGCCAGTACGACCGCGCCATCGAGGACTTCAACGCGGCGATCCGGCTCAATCCGCAATACGCCCACGCGTTCTACAACCGCGGCCGGGCCTACGCCGACAAAGGCCAACACGAGCGCGCCATCGAGAACTACGACCAGGCGGTCCGGCTCAATCCGAAAGACGTCGCCGTCTTCAAAAAGCGCGGCCTTGCCTATCTCGCCAAGCACCAGTTCGACCGCGCTATCGAGGACTACGACCAGGCGATCCGGCTCAATCCGAAAGACATCGACGCCCTTAAAATGCGCGGCCTGGCCTACCTCGGCAAAGACCGATACGACCGCGCCATCGAGGACTACGACCAGGCGATCCGGCTCAATCCGAAAGACATCGCCGCCTTCAACAACCGCGGCCTTGCCTACCTCGCCAAAGGCCGATACGACCGCGCCATCGAGGATTACGACGAAGCGATCAGGCTCAATCCGAAATACGCCCGCAGCTTCGACAACCGCGGCCTCGCCTACTCCGCCAAAGCCCAATACGTCCGCGCGATTGAGGACTACAGCGAGGCGATCCGCCTCGATCCCTCCAATGCCGATTATCTCGGCTCACGATGCCGGAATCGCGCGCTGCTCGGCGCCGACCTCAAAGCGGCGCTCGCAGATTGCGACGAGTCGCTGCGGCTGCGCCCGAACGACGGCGCCACGCTCGGCAGCCGCGGGCTGGTGCAATTCAAGCGCGCGGCTTTCGATCTCGCCATTACGGACTACAGCGCCGCGATCGCACGCGATCCGAAGGATGCCAATTCGCTCTACGCCCGCGGCATGGCGAAGCTGAAGAAGGGCGATAGCGCGGGGGGCAACGCCGACATCGCCGCCGCCAAGGCGATCAAGGCCGATGTCGCCGAAGTCTCCGCGCGGCATGGAATCAGGTAGCTGCCGCGCGCTGCTCCGCCGGTTTGCCGTTATGCGCGCGCCGCTACTTCCAGCCACCGCGACGCCATCGCGCCCACCGGTCGCAGGTGGCTACCTTTTCCTCGATGCTTTGGCCTTGCTGCCGCCCTTTGGAACAAGCCGGGCGAGTTTCTTCTCGAATTCCTTCGAGTCGGCGATTGCAGATAGATCGACGTGAACGTCCACCTTGTGCAGCTTGTGCCCGGGCGCGAACGAGACGTGGGCCTCGACATCGCCGGCCTTCTCGGAAAGCTCGTGACCCTGAACGGCGCCGATAAGCTTGCCGCGGCGGTCGGTGACAATCGTGAGCTTTGTCATGTCAGTCCTCCGCCTTGCAGGTTGTGGATGCCGCCATACTGGCTTTTGTTCGTGATGTTAACAAAGTAAGTCGCGTTTCTGTTGCTTTGCAGCTGTTTGCACTGCTGGTCTGCCAGGTACACCGGACTGGTGCGAGGCCGATGGCCGCTAGACTTGATGTCGGCGCAGGCAAACTGCGGGCCCATGTCCGTGCTGTAACTATAGGTCCATGTCGCCGTAGCACCGGGGGGTAGGTAAACCAAAGGGCCGATGTTGCTGAAAGCCATGTCCGCCTCCCAGGGTCCTGTTGCCCAGTCCGCAAAAGGTATCGGGGCATTCCTGCGGTTCTTCTAAGTCTCATCTTCTAAATCGATTCAATATAAGAATGGCATTTTCATCCCGTTCTGAGAACGACATCGTTATGTGCTCGCGTGTGCTAACATCGCGAGAACTTCCGCGGATTGGCGATACAAAGGGACCATCATCATGTGCGGCAACTGTGAAAACCGACAGATCGGGCGGCGGAATCTGCTGAAGTTTGGCGCTGCCGGGATCGTTGCGCTCGGCTTTGATGGCGTGTTGCGGCAGGCGCGCGCCGCCGAGGGCGCGCCAACCACGCTCTCTTCCGATGAGGCGCTCGCCAAACTGAAATCCGGCAACCAGCGCTACGTGAACCATCCGAAACTCTGCTCGATCGAGCTGGCGGAGCAGCGGAAATCGGTCGCCGCGCACCAGGCGCCCTGGGCGACGATCGTGAGCTGCGCCGACAGCCGTGTACCTCCAGAGCTGATCTTCGGCGGTCATGGGGTTGGCGAACTCTTTGTCGCGCGGAACGCGGGAAATTTGGTCGACACCGGAACGCTTGGCACCGTTGAATACGGCGCCGCAGTGCTCGGTTCACCGCTTGTCGTCGTTCTCGCCCACACGAGTTGCGGCGCAGTCAAGGCGGCTTGCGACGTCGTCACCAAGAACGCGACCTATCCCGGCGCCATCGGCCCGATGATCGAACCGATCGTGCCGGCGGCGCTTGCGGTAAGGAACAAACCCGGCGATTTCGTCAATAACGCTGCCAAGGAAAGCGCCAAGCGGACCGCTGCGCGGCTGACCGCGGCGAGCACCATCATCGCCGACTTCGCGGGCGCGAAAAAGCTCAAGATCGTCGCAGCGATCTACGACCTGGGGACGGGTGTCGTCACCTATCTCGATTGAGAAGTTGCTGGGTCAACCCAATAGCGGACGTTCGGCCTACCCGCTGGCCGTGTCCTAAGCAACGCCCGCGGGTCGTGCTGCTGAACGAGCCGGAGTCGTTAACGTCCCGCGCTTTCAAGCGCCGACGCTCTTCGGCGGCAAGCTGGGTAAATCGCTCGGCGCCTCTTGCCGCGGTTCCGACAGAACGACGTCCAGTCTACAGACGAGGCCGCTCGGCGCAAATTCCGCATCGACCTTCCCGGCGAACTGCTCGAGCGCTCGCGCAAAAAGCCTCGTTCCGAAACCGCTGCTATTCGGCGGGGTGACGGGTGGACCGCCGCTTTCGATCCAAGTAAGCCGCAAACGGCCGTCGGAATCCGACCAATCGATAGACAGCCTCCCGCTCGGGCTCGACAGCGCGCCGTACTTCGCGGCGTTGGTGGCGAGTTCGTGCACCAGCAGCGCCATCGTCAAGCCGAGCTTCGGGGAAAGCAGGCAGGTCGGCCCGCGCATCGCTATTCGCGACAGGTCGTAGGGCGCAAGCTCGGCGGACAGGATATCGGCGATAGGCGCGCCTTGCCCTTGCGTCCGCGTAATCAGATCGTCCACCGCCATAAGCGCGGAGAGCGAGCCGTCGATTTCCGCCCTGATCTGCGGATACTCGCGCAAACGAAAATTGACGATGGACTGGATGGTCGCCACCTTGTTTTTGAGGCGATGCGCCAGCTCGTCGACGGCGAGCTTGCGGAAGTTCTCTTCGTCTCTGAGCCGCTTGGTGAGCTTGCGGTAGTGATCCGTCGCCCAGACGATAATGGCGGAGGCGACGAAGAAGGTCAGCAGGTTTACTTCGTCTGCCGGCGTAAGCGGCAGGAGAGCCGTGTATGGCGTCAGATAATTCCACCAACAAATCAGGCCGCCGAGCAGTGCGGCGGCGAGCCCCGGGCCGGCGCCGCCCCATAGCGTCGCAAACAACACGGCGGGATAAAAAGTCGTAAAGGCCTGCAGGTCTGGTGTCAGAAACCCGAGCGCCCAGCGCAGCGCCGCGGCGATGCCGACCAGCAAGATTGCCAAGGCATAGGCCGCCAGCGAGCCGGGCAAGATCACCCACCACTTCGCGCGACGAGGATTTTCGGGACCGCGCATGGAACGATGCTCGACGCCGGTTCTTCCCTAGCGGTACTTGAGACCTGGCCGCACCCGATGGTGCATTTGTCGTAACCGCGGTTGCTTCAAGACGCCAAAACTACCCTTATAGCGGCCGCTCATGATGCGCCGGCGTCTCGTCGAGAGTATTAGCCCATCTGGCCGTGCCCGCGCTATTGCGTAAGATACGTGGGAGGCGGCGGGTCTTTCGGGCACGGACCCCAGGCCGTACCCCGGCCAACCCAGCGGTTTTCCGCAATAGGCCCGCAAAACTCGATCAAATAGTTTCGGGTCGCTGATCGCATGCGCCTAGCTATATCCGCTACCAAACAATGAAACTCCGCTGCCCTAGCTCACGCCCGCACGCTGCGGCGGCTTCTTCTCGCCTTCCGCTTCCGCGCGCTGCTCGGCCGGCTTGAGGTAATGCGCGAGATTGCTCGCCGAGTTCACCAGCGCCAGATGCGAGAAGGCCTGCGGAAAATTGCCGACCAGCCGCCGCGTATGCGGGTCGTATTCCTCGCTCAACAGCCCGACATCGTTGCGCAGCGCGAGCAGCCGCTCGAACAGCCGCACCGCGTCGTCGCGGCGGCCGAGCATCAGATAGGCGTCGACCAGCCAGAAGCTGCAGGCGAGGAACACGCCCTCCCCCGCCGGCAGCCCGTCGTCGGATTTCTCGGTGTCGTAGCGCAGCAGCAGCCCGTCCACCAGCAGCGTGCGCTCGATCGCCTCGATCGTCGAGCGGATGCGCGGATCGTCCGGCGGCAGGAAGCCGATCGCCGGCAGCAGCAGCAGGCTGGCGTCGAGCTCCTTCGAGCCGTAGGAGCGCACGAAGCTCTCAAGCTCCGCGTCGTAGCCGCGTTCGCAGATGTCGCTTGTGGATTTCCTCGCGCACCGCGCGCCAGCGGTCGACCGGGCCCGGCAATTCGAAGCCCTCCGCGCTCTTGATGGCGCGATCGAAGGCGAGCCAGGCCATCGCCTTGGAATAGGTGAAATGCTCGCGGCCGCTGCGCACCTCCCAGATGCCGTTGTCGCGCTCGGGCCAGATGCGTTCGAGATGCACGAGAAACTCGCGCTGCAGATCCCAGCCCGCTTCGTAGCCGCCGAGGCCGCCGACGCGCGCCTGGTGCAGCGCGTCCATGACCTCGCCGAAAATGTCGAGCTGCACCTGGTTGTGCGCGGCGTTGCCGATGCGCACCGGCGCGGAGTTCTCGTAACCCGGCAGCCAGGGCACTTCCCATTCGGTCAGCCGGCGCTCGCCGCGCAGGCCATACATGATCTGGATCTGCCACGGGCTGCCGGCGGCCGCGCGCAGCAGCCATTCGCGCCAGCGCTGCGCCTCCTCGTAGTAGCCGGCGTTCATCAGCGCGAGCAGCGTCAGCGTTGCGTCGCGCAGCCAGCAGAAGCGGTAGTCCCAGTTGCGCGAGCCGCCGATGCATTCCGGCAGCGAGGTGGTCGGCGCCGCACAAAGGCCCGCGGTCGGCTCGTAGGTTAGCGCCTTCAAGGTGATGAGCGAGCGGCACACCGCCTCGTTCCACGGACCGACGATCTTGTTCTTTGCGGCCCAGCCGGTCCAAAAGCTTTCCGTTGCCTGCAACCGCTCTTCGGCATCGACCTTCTCCGGCAGCGGCGCGTGCGAGCGCGAGTAGGACAGCACCAGCGGCACGCGGTCGCCCTCCTCCACCATGAAGTCGCCGACGGTCTTGAAATTCTCCCCGTGCATCGGCACCGGCGAATGCAGCGTCACCATGTCGGGCCCGGCGATGGCGCGCACCGTCTCGTCGTCGATGCGCGTCACCCAGGGCACGTTGGCGCCGCATTCGAAGCGCAGCGTCAGCTCGCTGCGGAACGACACGCTGCCGCGCTCGCAGGAAACGATGCGGATCAGGTGCGAGACCGTGTCGCGCTGCGGCATGAAATCGATGATGGTCGCCTCGCCCTCGCCGGTCTCGAAACGCGTCTCCATGATGAGGGTTCGCGGCCGGTAGCGGCGCGTGATGCGGATTGCGCCGTGTTTCGGCGCGACCTTCCAGCAGCCGTGCTCCGGCGTGCCGAGCAGCGCGGCAAAGCACGGGTCGGAATCGAAGCGCGGCCAGCACAGCCAGTCGATCGAGCCGTCGCGCGCGACCAGCGCCGCCGAGTTGAGATCGCCGATCAGGGCATAGTCTTCGATGCGGGAGGGCATGCGGGCTCCAGGCTCTGCAGCAGACATGCGCGGGCTTGACCCGCGCATCCAGCTTCTTGCGGAAAGTGGATGGAGTATGCCGGGTCCCCCTCGCCCGGCTTGCGCGGCGCGCCCTCCGGCAATGACGAAATGCTTTCCGTCAACGTAGCATCGACACTCCTCACGCCGCGAAATCCAGCACCACCTTAATATCGTCCGGGCGCTGCTCGAAAGCCTCCTGCCAGCGCGCGAGCGGCACGCGGCGGGTGATCAGGCGCGCGAGCCAGTCCTTGTCGGCCTTGGCGAGCGCGTCGGCCGCGGCGCGGTAATGGCGGCGGTTGGCGTTGACCGAGCCGAACACCACGTCGTTCTCCAGCACCATGGAACGGTTGAGCTCGCCGACGTCGAAGCTGAGCTTGTGGCCGCCGGAGGAGACGCCGGTCAGGCAGACGATGCCGGCCGGCGCGTTGCGGCCCATGACGTCGAGCACCACCGAGGAGGCGCCGGTGCATTCGATGACGATGTCGGGTTCGATGTCGCCGATGTCGCCGAGGTCGCCGGTGTGGTAGGTGGCGCCGAGGTCGCGCGCGAGCTGCGGCTTCGGCCCGTCTGCGTGGCGGTCGAAGATGTGCAATTCGTAGCCGAGCTGCTTGCCGATCAGCGCCGCCAACAGGCCGACCGGGCCGGCGCCGGTGACGAGCGCGATGCGCGGATGCCAATAGGCGGCGCGCGCACCGATGCGATCGACGTGCTCCCAGGCCTTGGCGACGATGCTGGTCGGCTCCATCAGCACGCCGAGATGGCCGAGCGAGGGATCGATCGGGATGGTGAAGTCCGGCTCGAGGCGGAATTGCTCGGCGCCGTAGCCGTTGCGCTCCTTGATGCCGCGCTCGGTGTAGCGGCCGTTGCGGCACATGTCCCATTCGCCGGCGCCGCAGGCCGGGCACGGCACCGGATCGGGCCGGCGCACGATGCCGGCGACCAGGTCGCCGGGCTGGAGGCCGCAACCGGCCGGCGCCTGCACCACCTCGCCGAGCAATTCATGACCGATGATCAGCTTTTGCGCGCCCGGCGGCGCCCACCCGTACCCCCCGGCGATGATCTCGCGGTCGGTGCCGCAGATGCCGAGCGCCAGCGCGCGCACCAGCACGGCGCCGTCGCTTGCCGGCGGCGGCGCGACCTCCTCAAGGCGGATGGAATGGGCTTGGCCGGGAATGACGGTGAGGGCGCGCATGCGAAACGACTCCCGTGACCGTCCCCCTGGCCGCTAACATGGCGATTTCCCCAGCAGATGCAACCCGTTCCCTCCGGCCGCGGCGCGCGACACTGTCACGTCGCGTCCTGCACCGAGGCCACCTGATAGGTGTGCATGTCGCCGTCGGCGTCGCTGATCGAGACGTATTCCCCTTGACGGAACGCGTGCGAGCCGAAGCGATAGCCGCTCTCGTCGTCGTCGGCGCGCTTCGGATTGTAGTCGAACAGCCAGCGCGCATGCTCCGGCCCGCCGGGCCGATGCACCAGGAAGCCGGTCTGGTCGTCCTCGCCTTCCCAGAAGCGGCGCACCCGGCAATTGTCGCGATGCTGACGCCACTGCGCCTCATCGATATGGCCCTTATCGTCGAGCGGCGCGACGAATTCGTAACCATGCCGGGTCGAGCCTTGCGGGAACTCCTTGGAGCGGGCGAGATTGAGCCTGATGCGCTTGAATGAATGCGGCAGCCTGGTCACGGATAATCTCCAATCGTCGAAGGATGCGTGCTTCTCTCACATATCATGGCGGGTCGGCAAACCCGGGTATTGACATGGATCAGACCGTCGACACCCCCTTTGGAGGAGGTTTTCGTCATGGCCGGGCGTCTCCCGGCGATCCCGCTTAGCCACACGCCGTGCCCAGCTAAGCGGGATGCCCGGCTGGACGCCGGTCATGACGGCGAAAATCGCAAGGACGCCGAGTGATGGCCGACGATAGCCAAAAGCCGGTCATCGACTTCCTGGCCGATCCGGCCACGTATGGCGGCGCGCCGGTCAAGCGCATCGATACCCATGCGGCCAGCGTCTTCCTCGCCGGCGACCGCGCCATCAAGATCAAGCAGGCGGTGCGGTTTCCCTTTCTCGATTATTCGACGCTGGAAAGGCGCGAACGCGCCTGCAAGGCGGAGATCGCGGTCAACCGGCCGTTTGCGCCGGAAATCTACCGCCGCGCGGTCGCCATCACGCGCGAGCGCGACGGCATTCTCGCCATCGGCGGCCAAGGCGAGCCGCTGGAATGGGCGGTGGAAATGCGCCGCTTCGACGAAAACGCAACGCTCGATCATCTGGCCGAGCGCGGCGAGATCGACGATGCGCTTGCCGACCGGCTCGGGCGCGCGGTCGCCAAGGCGCATGCGGCCGCGCCCGCCGCCAAAGATGCGCGCTTTGCCGACCTCTTGCACAAGATCATCGCGCAGAACGAAGCGGAGCTTGCCGACGAGCCGGACCTGTTTCCCGCCCTGCAAGTGAACGCGCTCGGCGCGGCAACGCGCACGGCCTTCGCGCGCGTGCGCCCGCTCATCGAAGCGCGCGAGCGAGCGGGACAAGTCAAGCCCTGCCACGGCGACCTGCATCTTGGCAACATCGTGCTGCTCGACGGCGAACCCACGCTGTTCGACGCCATCGAATTCGATCCCGCGTTCGCTACCGGCGACGTGTTCTACGATCTCGCCTTCCTGCTCATGGACCTGATCGAGCGCGGCTTGCGCGGTGCGGCCAATGTGGCGCTCAACCGCTATCTCAACGAGACGCGCCGCTTGGAGGATATCGATGCGCTCGCCGCGCTGCCGCTGTTTCTGTCGGTACGCGCCGCCATCCGCGCCAAGGTCACCGCCGCGCGCGCCAAGCATAGCGAAGATCGCGTGCAAGTGGAGCAAAGCGCGCGCGACTATTTCGCGCTGGCGCAACGGCTGATCGCGCCGGCGAGGCCGGTTCTAGTGGCGATCGGCGGACTGTCCGGCACCGGCAAGTCGCTGTTGGCGCGCGCGCTGGCGCCGGAATTGCCGCCGGCTCCCGGCGCGCTGGTGCTGCGCAGCGACGTCGAGCGCAAGGCGCTGTTCGGCGTGGACGAGACCGCGCGTCTACCGCCGCAAGCCTATGCGCGCGAGGTGACGGCGCGCGTCTATGCCGCCATGGAGGAGCGGGCGCGCCGCGCCGTCGCCGCCGGCCATTCGGTCATCGCCGACGCCGTCTTCGCCGACTCCGTCGAGCGCGTCCGCATCGCGCAGTCTGCCGGCGACGCCGCATTCCACGGCTTGTTCCTCACCGCTGATCTTGCCACCCGCGTCACCCGCGTCGGCAAACGCAGCGCGGACGCCTCCGATGCCGATGACGCAGTGGTGCGCGCGCAGGAACAATACGAGCTCGGCGCGTTTGACTGGAAAACCGTGGACGCTTCCGGCGAGCCGGCAGAGACCCTGGCGCGCGCCCGCCGAGCGCTGCGCCTGCCTTAAAGCGAGCCATGCGCGCGACGCCTTACTGCTCCGCCGCGGCGCCCCCTTGGCGAGGGCGGCAAAAGCAATGCATAGCTTGATCCCCTAGCCCGCGCGAGCCGGTCCCCTGCATGAACGCTGCGTCACGCTCGAAGCTTTCCGCGCGCCAACTGGCGGTGGGGCTCGCCGGCTTTTGCTGCTTCATCAATCTCTACTCGCCGCAGTCGCTGCTGCCGCTCTTGTCGAAGGAGTTCGGCGCCACCGCCGCCGAGGTCTCCTACCTGATCACGGTGAGCACGCTGGCGGTCGCGCTGACCGCGCCGTTTACCGGCGCGGTGGCGGACGTTCTCGGGCGCAAGCGGGTGATCGTCGCCGCCATGTTCGCGCTAGTGGTTCCGACCGTCATGGTCGGTTTATCGAACAGCCTTTCCTCGATGATCTTCTGGCGCGCGATGCAGGGCCTGGTGCTGCCGCCGATCTTCGCCGTCACCGTCGCCTATATCGGCGACGAATGGCCCCACCACGAGGCCACCACCGCCGCCGGCATCTATTCGTCCGGCTCGAGCGTCGGCGGCTTTTCCGGCCGGCTGATAACGGGTTTTTTCGCCGATCTCATCGGCTGGCGCTTTGGCTTCTATGTGCTTGCGGCAATGGCCCTCGCCGGCGCCTTCGCGGTGCTCGCGCTGCTGCCGCGCGAACGCAAATTCGTGCGCTCGGAAGGCCTGCTCGCCTCCTACCGGCAGATGCTCGCCCATTTCCGCAATCGCCAGCTGATCGCGACCTTCGCGGTCGGCTTCGGCGTGTTGTTCAACTTCATCGCCACTTTCACCTATGTCAGCTTCCATCTCGCCGCTCCGCCCTACAATCTCTCGGCCACCTGGCTCGGCGCCATCTTCGTGACCTATCTCGCCGGCTCGGCGCTGACGCCGTGGGCCGGCTGGGCCGTTTCGCGTTTCGGGCGACGGCGCTTCATGGTGCGGCTGTTCGCGGTCTGGGCCGTAGGCGCGGCGCTCACGCTGGCGCCATCGCTTACGCTGATTGTAGTTGGACTGACGATCTGCGCGGCTTGCGGGCTTTTGTGCCAGGCGGTGTCGACGGCTTACGTGACCATTACCGCCAAGGTCGGCCGCTCCTCCGCGGTCGGGCTCTACGTCACCAGTTTCTACGCCGGCGGCAGCTGCGGCGCCGCGTTTGGCGGCGTTACCTGGACGCTCGGCGGCTGGCCAGCGTGTGTTGCGCTCGTGCTGGTGATCCTGGCCGTCATGGCATCCATCGTCTATTTCGGATGGGCGCGTCGCGTGCCGGCCGCAACCGAGACCCCGGCCATCGAGCCGCCGTGAGCATAATTCGGCACGCGCGCTGCAGGTTCCGGATGATCAGCTCCCTCTTGTCATTCCGGGACCGCGCGAAGCGCGGGACCCGGAATCCATACTCCGCAGCACCGACGTTATGGATTCCGGGCTCGCGTGCTTCGCACGCGCCCCGGAATGACGGGCGGCTTTCGTATCAGCAGCGTGCTTCCGTCCAGGCCGGTTTGCGCAAGACCAGCAGCGGTCCGTAGAACAGGACGAAGCAGGCAAAGCCGGCGATCCAGGCGATGCCGGAATATTCGAGCAGCGCGACCGAGCCGGTGAAGGCTGCGACGATGCGCAGCAGCGCGGCCAGCAGCACCAGCGCGTAGATCGCCTGCGTCCCCGCCCCCGCCTGCAGCGCGCGGCCGGTATGGCCGAGCGTGGCCCGCGTCATCACGGCAAGCGTCATCAGGCCGATGGCGCCGGCGGTCCAGGCGTGAATGCCGGCGCTCGGCGGCACCGCGTCGAACCAGCAGGCGGCGCCGATTAGCAGGAAGCCGAGCGGCACGAAGGCATAGCCGACATGCAGCACCAGCACGAGCCGGTCGGCGAGCGTGCGGTCGCCGGCCCAACGAGCAAACCGCAACGTGTGCATGACACCGGCGAGCAGCAGCAGTGCGCCGCTTGCCGGCTGCACGGGCGCCGCGATCCACGCGATCAGCGCCAAAGCACCGACGCCGATGGTCGCCATGTCGAAGCGCGCAAAGGGCACCGGCCGGCGGCCGGGATTGTTGCGCGCCAGCCAGTTGTTGGTGAAGCTCGGCACGATGCGGCCGCCGATCAAGGCGATCAGCAGGATGATTGCCGCGATGGCGATGCGGATGCCGTAGTCGGCGGCGGCGCGCGTCAGCACCTCGGCGTGAAAAACCACGTTGCCCGCAATCAGCACGCCGAGCACGGCGAGCACACGCAGGTTCCGCCAGTTCTTGCCGGCGACGATCTCGCGCGCAGCGACAGCGGCGAGCGTTGCCAGAAAGCTCACGTCGATCGCCGCCGCGGCGATGCCGCCGATGTCGGCCGAAAACAGGATGGCGGCGCGCCCGGCGAGCCAAAGCACCGCCAGTCCCGCCAACGGCCAGCCGCTCACCGGCAGTCGTCCGGTCCAATTGGGGATGGCGGTGAGCAGGAAACCGGCGATGCTCGCCGCCACGTAGCCGTAGAGCATTTCGTGGATGTGCCAGTCGAGCGCGCCGAAACGGGTGGGCAGCGCGAACCAGTCCAAGTATTGCGGCAGCCACAGCAAAATGCCGAAAGCGGCCCAGGCGCCGGCGGCGAGGAAGAACGGGCGGAAGCCGTAAGAGAACAGCGCGGGGCCGGCGTAGTCGCGGCGGCGGGCTAAGGCGGCAGGCATGGCCATGGCAAACCTCCAGCCGCCGCCTTTAGCCCCTGCCCCATCCGGCTTCTTTGATCTGGCGCATAGTTTTGCTGCGGCGCAATGCCTCAGCCGCCGCTTTCATGCCAGCGCGGGGTGTAGCCGCGCGTCAGCACGGTCAGGATCGACGGCGGCGTGAGCACGTCGACCGCGCAGCCGCGCGGCCGTGTTTCCGCATCCCGATAGCCTGACGGCGTCCAACGCAGCAGGCGCTTTCCGCGCACCGCGTAGGCTTCCTCGCCACGCGCGATCATGGCACCGTCCGGCAGATCGTCGAGCGAACGGCGATGCAGGCGTTTGGTGCGGCCATCGAGCCGCTCGACATGTAGGATCTCGTCCATCGTCTTGGCGGATGTCCGACGCGAGCGCGACAGACCCCGCTCATTCCCGTGCAAGCGGGAATCCAGTTCTGGGCCCCCGCTTTCGCGGGGACGATCGGCCATTGCATCCGTACCGGGAAAAAGGCGCGCGAAATGTGTGGCCTCCGAGCGCCGGCATTCAAAGCAGGGCCGGTGACCGGCGGCAAAGCCGGTCACCTCGTCAAGAAAGAACAGTTCGGTGTAGCCGTCGCCCCACACGGTGCGATGGCGGTTCTTGAATTGCAGCTCGCAGCAAATCCACTGCTTGGAAGCCCAGCGCCGCCGCGCCAGCTTGCGGCCGTCGCCGTGAAACCGGCCGCCGCGATTGCCCAGCAACGTTCCGCGCGCGGGCGTGGCGATCAATTCGCCGAACGGCGTGACGCGGTTGGGCAGAGGCATGGCGCTTTGTAGCGCACCGACGGCAGGGCCGGCCACATGCCGGGATACGCAGCTCTTGATCGAGCATCCCTCGGCATGAGCCGGTCAAGTGCGCCGCTAAGGCGCTGCCGAATCGGTTACCGCCACGAATTGATAAATAGCGCTCCGCGCACGAGGCGATTTTGATCCGTATCAAAAGAGAAACGCCCGCCGATGCGGCGGGCGTTCCAAATTCCATTTTGCTCAATCGGCCCTCATGGTGGGGAGCCGCACATAGCGCGGCGTCTCGAACCATAGGGCCGCCCATCCTTGGAGACGCATCGCTTCGCGATGCTCCTTGGGATAAGGCGGATGAAGGCTTATCCCTGCGGCTGCGGGGCCACCTCGCCCGACGGCGGCTCGGGCCGCGGGCGCGGCTTGCCGGCCGGGGGCACGGCGGACGAGCGCGGCGTGGTCGGCTCGATCACGCTTTCGCGCACCGGCCGCTTGCCCTGGAGCAGGTCCTTGATCTCGTCGCCGGTCAGCGTCTCGAACTCCAAGAGCCCACGCGCGAGCGTCTCGAGATCGGCGCGCTTCTCGGTCAGGATCTGCGTGGCCTCAGCGTAACCCGCCTCGACGTAGCGCTTGATTTCGCCGTCGATCTTGCGGCTCGTCTCTTCCGAAATGTTCTGTTGGCGCGCCACCTGATAGCCGAGAAAAACCTCGTCCTGGTTCTCGCCATAGGCGACCGTGCCGAGCTCGTCCGACAGGCCCCAGCGCGTCACCATCATGCGGGCTAGACGCGTGGCCTGTTCGATGTCGGAGGCGGCGCCCGAGGTGACCTTGTCCTTGCCGAACACCATTTCTTCCGCCACGCGGCCGCCCATCATGATGGCGAGCCGCGAGGTCATCTGCTCGAGCGACATCGACAGCTTGTCGCGCTCAGGCAGCTGCATGACCATGCCGAGCGCGCGCCCGCGCGGGATGATGGTGGCCTTGTGCACCGGGTCGGTGGCCTTGACGTTGAGCGCGACGATGGCGTGGCCACCCTCGTGATAGGCGGTGAGTAGCTTCTCTTCCTCGGTCATGACGAGCGACTTGCGCTCGGCGCCCATCATCACCTTGTCCTTGGCGTCCTCGAACTCGGCTTGCGTCACCATGCGCTTGTTGCGCCGCGCCGCCATCAGCGCCGCTTCGTTGACGAGATTCATCAGGTCGGCGCCGGAGAAACCGGGCGTGCCGCGCGCGATGGTCTTCAGGTTCACGTCCGGCGCCAAAGGCACCTTGCGCACGTGCACCTTCAGGATCGACTCGCGGCCGACCACGTCCGGGTTCGGCACCACCACCTGGCGGTCGAAACGGCCCGGGCGCAGCAGCGCCGGATCGAGCACGTCGGGCCGGTTGGTGGCGGCGATCAGGATGATGCCTTCGTTGGCCTCGAAGCCGTCCATCTCGACCAGCAACTGGTTGAGCGTCTGCTCGCGCTCGTCGTTGCCGCCGCCGAGGCCGGCGCCGCGATGGCGGCCGACCGCGTCGATTTCGTCGATGAAGATGATGCAGGGCGCGTTCTTCTTGGCCTGCTCGAACATGTCGCGCACGCGCGAAGCGCCGACGCCCACGAACATTTCGACGAAGTCGGAGCCGGAGATGGTGAAGAACGGCACGTTGGCTTCGCCGGCGACCGCGCGCGCAATCAGCGTCTTGCCGGTGCCCGGCGGGCCGACCAGCAATACGCCGCGCGGAATGCGTCCGCCCAGCCTTTGGAATTTTCCGGGATCGCGCAGGAATTCGACGATCTCCTGCAAATCCTGCTTCGCCTCGTCGACACCCGCCACGTCTTCAAACGTGACGCGGCCGTGCGCCTCGGCCAGCAGCTTCGCGCGGCTCTTGCCGAATCCGAGCGCCTTGCCGCCGGCGCCTTGCATCTGGCGCGACAGGAATATCCAGACACCGATCAGCGCGATGAACGGCAGCCACGACACCAAAAGCGACACGAACCACGGCACGTTGTCCGACGGCGGCCGCGCGGTGATGGAAACGCCCTTGGAGTAGAGCTTCTGCACCAGGCCGGGATCGCTCGGCGCGTAGGTCTGGAAGCTGGTGCCGTTCGAGAAGGTGCCGTGGATGTTCGGCCCCTGGATCACCACGTCGCGCACGCGTCCCTGGTCGACCTCGCTAAGCAGTTGCGAAAAAGAGACTTCCTGCGAGTTAGTATGCTGGCCCGGGTTCTGGAACAGCGTAAACAGCGCCAAAAGCAGGAGGACGATGATCACCCAGAGGGCGAAATTGCGCAAATTGGCGTTCATACAGCAGCCCTTAACGGCCACGCGCGTCGCCGCGGCCTGTTTCCTATGCCCCGTATTCGTGGCGACTTCACGTCCACTGGTTCACCCCAATGTAGGCAGCAGCGCCCGTCAGGGAAAGGCCTCGAATCTTTATATTCTATGCTTTCTAGCGCAGTTTCCGCTTTTCGGCTGCCACTTTGGTGAAGGCCCTGCCATGCCGTGGCGGCGCCCGTTCGACCAGGATCTCGCTGCCGCTCACCGTGACCACCGCCCCGGCCAAACTGCGCCGAAAGCGCTTGCGCGTTTCCGATTGGGCCGCATCCAGCGCGATTTTCAGGCTTTCCAGCTTGGCGAGCTCCACCGGGCCTTCGTCACCGATGGCGCCGACCGCCCGCCCAAGGAGCCGCAAGGCGATTTCGCCTGGCAGCTGCGCCACGCCGCGCGCGTCAAAGGCGAGGCCACCCGATACCGCCGGCGGCAGGGCGAGATCGGCGGCGGCGCGGTCGACCGCGGCTTCCAGCGCCTGATCGGCCCGCTTGAGCCTGCGGGCGAGCAGTGCCAGCCGCGCCGGCGTCAGCCCCTCCGCCGCCAGCGCGCCTATCAAGCCGCGCAGCCGAGCCCGCGTGAAGCGCGGGTCGCGGTTGGAAGGGTCGTCGGCATAGGGAATGTTCGCGGCTTGCAGCGTCGCGATCAGCCGCACCTTGGGCAGGTCGAGCAAGGGGCGGACAAGGTAGGGCGAAGCATCTTTTTCGGTCATTCCGGGACGGCCCGAAGGACCGGGCGCGGAATCCATATTCCGGAGTGGTGCGGCGAATGGATTCCGGGATCGCTCGCTGCGCTCGCGCACCGGAATGGCAGAAATTCTTTGCATCGCCGCCAGCCCGGTGAGCCCGCTGCCGCGGCTCATGCGGATCAGCACCGTCTCGGCCTGGTCGTCCAGCGTATGGGCGGTGAGGATGTGGCGCGCCCGCGCGTCACGCGCGGCCTCGGCCAGTAGTTGATAGCGCGCGGCGCGAGCGGCCCGTTGCAGGCCGGTCTTGGGCTTCTTGCCGGTCCAGCGCAGCGTGCGGTGTGCGAGCTTGAGCCTGCGCGCAAGGCGCGCCACCGCCGCCGCTTCGCGCCTCGCTTCCGGGCGCAGGCCGTGATCGATCGTGACCGCGACAAGCTTCGGCTTCTTGCCCATCAACCTGTCGCGCCAGCGGGCAGCCAGCAGCATCAGGGCGGTCGAGTCCGGCCCACCCGAAACGGCCAGTATCAGCGCGGGCACGCCTTTGAGATCATCGAACAGGGATTTGGCTTCCGCGAGCGAAACCGGCTTGGCGCTTGGCGTCGGCATGGCCAGCCGGATAGCACCTTTCGCGGTGCGGCCCTAGCAGTGCGTGCGCTTCTGCTCGCGCGCGACGCCGTGCTTCACGCGCGCCGCGGCGTGCGGATATTTGCGCGCGACTTCGGCCAAGGTAGCGCAGGCCGCTTCCTTCTGATGCAGCGCTGCGAGCGACTGGCCGAGCCGCAGCAGCGCTTCCGGCGCCCTGCCTGAATGCTCGTATTTGGTGGACACGGCCAGGAAGGATTCGGCGGCGTCGCGATAGCGCTGCTGCTGGAACAGGCTCTCGCCGAGCCAATAATGCGCGTCCGCCACCAGCTTCTCGTGCGGATATTTGCGCATGAAATCGCGGAAGGACTGTTCGGCGAGCCCGTAGTCCTTGTGCAGCACATACCCATAGGCGAGCTGATACTCGTCCTTGGCAGAGGCCGAAGGCGGCAGCGTCGCGAGCTTCGTGCCGGTTGCATTCGGATTGCGCGACGGCGGCGGCGGCAATTGCCCGGCTTGCGGGGCAGGCATGTTCTGCCCGGCGGGCGCCGCGTTGGCGACCCTTGCCGGTGGCGCCGGTGGCGGCGGTGGCGGTTGCGGCTCTGCGTTGCCGGCAAGCGTCGACAGATCGAGCGGCGCGCCGGCGGGTCGTCCGCCGGGAGCGCCGATCGGCGGCTCGTTGTCGGCGGTCGCGCCATTTTGGCCCGGCGGCTCCGGCGCGGCGATCGCCTGCGGATTGCCGAGCGTATGCGGCGCGCCCGGCGCGCTGGGATGCTGCGCCGGGTTGAAGGCGTCCGAACGCTGTGCCGGCGCGGCGGCCGGCGGCGCGGCGGCCGGCGCTGCCATGGGCGTCGCATGGCCGCTGCCCTTGGCGCCCATTTGCTGGAAGCGGTACTCGGTGTCGTCCTGCATGCGCTTGAGCTGCATCTGCAGCATCTGGTTCTGATGCTGAAGCTGCTCGATGCTGCCGGTGAGCTGGCGCAACGCGCTCTCGATGCGGTCGATGCGCACGCCGACGTCGTTGGAATTGCCTTCCGCCTGCGCCACCTCACCGCGCTGCGGCGCGGCAGGTTCTTGCGCCCGCTGCTGCTCACCGCGATTGAACAGATTGTCGAGGAAGCCGCCCTGCTGCGCCAACGCCGCGCCCGGCGCCGCCAGCAACACGAAAGCGAGGGCCGCCGCCGGGAGCGAGCAGCCAGCGCGCGCGCGGAGACGAGGACGTGTCATCGGCGGTCCCGGTTTCGAATGCTTGAAGGATGATTCAGCGGTTTCTAGCATAGCCCGTCGAGTACGACCAGATTATGGCCGATTCCGTGCGGGAAAAGGCCCGAAATCTCGGAATTGAACGCGCCGGAACGAGGGGGGCAACGACATGCGCACTTTGCGGCTGACCCTGGCTTGGACCGAAAAGGCAATGGCCGCACAACGGGCGCGCGGCGGCGAACCATCCGAGGTTCCCGACAACGACCCGTTCGCGGGTCCCGTGCTCGAGACCGATGCCGATACCATGCGGGCGTTGGAAGCAACCGACGTGCTGGCACGGCTGGATAAGCTCCCGCATGCCGGCATGTCGCTCGAAGACAGCCACGAGGAAGGCTGGTTCGATATCGATCAGCTCGAGGCGCTCACGGCAGCGCTGGAGACATTGCTGAAAGAATGCGCCGGCCGCGCGGCCGGCTCGGCGGAGGACGTCGCCCTCGTCGCGCGCTGGCTGCAAGCGGCGCTTTCGTTCGCGCAAGACGCAAAACGCGCCCAGCGCGGCGTCTGCTTCTGGCTTTGAGCGGGCCCTCGACAGGCCGCTCCGCTCACTCGGCGGGTGCGTGGTGCGACCGCTTGCGCTTGCGTGCGGCGAGCCGCTCTTCCAGGCGTTGCGTCATGACGAAGAAGGACGGCACGAACAGCACCGCCAGGCAGGTCGAGGCCAGCATGCCGGTGAACACCGTGACGCCGATCGAGGCGCGCGCATTGGCGCCGGCGCCGGTCGCCAGCACCAGCGGCACCACGCCGAGGATGAAGGCGAACGACGTCATCAGGATCGGGCGGAAGCGGGCGCGCGCGGCTTCGACCGCCGCCTCCAGGATCGGCTTGCCGTCCTCGCGCAGTTCGCGCGCGAACTCGACGATCAGGATCGCGTTTTTCGCCGACAGCGCGATCAACAGCACGATGCCGATCTGGATGTAGAGATTGTTGTCGATGCGCAGGCCGCGCAGCGCCGCCACCGGCCCGATAAGCGAAATTGGCACCGCCAGGATTACCGCCAGCGGGCGCCACCAGCTCTCGTACTGTCCGGCCAGCACCAGATAGACCAGCAGCAGCGCCATCGCGAACACCAGATACATCTGATTGCCGACGAGCTTCTCCTGATACGACATTGCCGACCATTCGTAGTTCACGTGCGGCGGCAAGGTGCGCCTCGCGATCTCTTCCATCAGCTTGGTCACGTCTCCGCTCGAATAGCCCTGCGCCGGAATGCCGAGGATGCTCGCCGAGGGATAGAGATTGTAGAGGCTGATCAGCGAAGGCCCGGCCATCGGCGCAATCCTGATCAGCGTGCCGAGCGGAATCATATTCCCGGCGCTGTTACGCACCGTCAGCCGCCGCACATCGTCAAGGTTCAAGCGGAACGACTGGTCGGCCTGCACGAACACTTGGAAGGTGCGGCCGAACTTGGTGAACTGGTTGACGTAGGACGAGCCGAGATAACCGGCAAGCGCGTTGAACACCTGGTCGACCGTCACGCCCAGCGACTGCGCCTTCACGCGATCGACGTCGACGGTGTATTGCGGGGTATTGGCGCGGAACGAGCTCAGCACCAGCCGCAAGCTGGATTGCGAAGAGGCGTTGCCGAGCATGGTCTCAACGATGCCGCCGAGCTTGGCGAAATCGAAGCTATTGTCGCGCATCTCGACCTGCATGGTGAAGCCGGCCGCGAAGCCGATGCCCTGGATCGGCGGCGGCGGCAGCACCCGCACGGTGGCCTGCTCGATGCCGCTCATCGCTCCGTTCAAATTGTTGAACATCGGCAGCAGGCTTTCTTTCTTCCCGCGCGTAGCCCAGTCCTTGAGGATGATGTAGGCCACGCCGCTGTTCGAAAGCGAGGCGTTGTTGTCGAGCGGCGAGACGCCGGCGATCGTGACGACTTTGTCGACGCCGCCGACTCCGTGGGCGATGGTGCTGACGCGGTCGAGCACCTTTTGCGTACGTTCGAGCGAGGCGCCGTCCGGCAGCTGCACCGTGGCCAGCATGTAGCCCTGGTCCTCGATCGGAATGAAGCCGGTCGGTATTCGCGTGAATTCGTAGAGCGTGAAGCCGATGACGGCAATCGCGATCACGACCATGATGCCGGCGAAGCCAACCAGTCGGCGCATGAGCGCGGCGTAGCCATGCTCGAGCTTGCCGTAAACGAAGTTGAACCCGCGGTAGAAGAAGTTCCGGCGCTCCATCGGCACCGACGGCCGCAGCCACAGCGCGCATTGCGTCGGCTTCAGCGTGACCGCATTGACGGCGCTGATCAGCGCGGTGGCGGCGATCACCAGGGCGAATTGCGCATACATTTGTCCGGTGAGGCCCGGCAGGAAGGCCGCCGGCAGGAACACCGCCAGCAGCACCAGCGTGATGCCGACGATAGGCCCAAGCAGCACCTGCATGGCGCGGATCGCCGCCTGCGGCCCGTTCATGCCGCGGTCGATATTGTGCGCGGCCCCCTCGACCACGATGATGGCATCGTCCACCACGATGCCGATCGCCAGCACGATGGCGAACAGCGTGGCGAAGTTGACGGTGAAGCCGAGCACCCACATGGCGGCGAAGGCGCCGACGATGGTGACCGGCACCGTGGTCGCAGGCACCAGCATGGCGCGCCAATCCTGCAAGAATACCAGAATGACGATCAGCACGAGGACCGCCGCTTCGCCCAGGGTCTTGTAGACCTCGTCGATCGAGGCGTTCACAAAGACGGTGATGTCGAAGGGAAGGTCATAGGCAAGCCCCGGCGGAAAGGCGCGCGCAAGCTGCGCCATGCGCTGCTTGACTTCGCCGGCGACATTGAGCGCATTGGCCTCGGGCGACTGGAAGACGGCGACACCCGCCGCCGGCTTGCCGTCGACGGTGAAGATCTGCCCATAGCTCTTGGCGCCGAGGGTGACATGGCCGATATCGCGCACGCGCGTGATCTGGCCGCCCGAGCCGGTCTTGACGATGACATTGGCGAACTGGCTCACGTCGTCCAGCCGGCCGGCGACGTTGAGCGTATATTGGAACGGCACATTGGCGGGCGCCGGCGGCGCGCCGATCTGCCCGGCGGTCACCTGCACATTCTGCTGTTGCAGCGCGTTGATCACGTCTTGCACGGCTAGGCCGCGCGCCTTCATCCTCTGTGGATCGAGCCAGACGCGCATCGCGTATTCGCCGGCGCCGAAGACAACGACGTTGCCGACGCCGGGCAGACGGGCAATTTCGTCTTTGAGGCTGATGGTGGCGTAGTTCGCCAGATAAAGGCTGTCGTAGCGCTTGTCGGGCGAGGTCAAAGTGACGATCTGCAGGATGGCGGTGGATTTCTTCTGCACCACGACGCCCTGGTTTTGCACCGCCTGCGGCAGCGAGGAGAGCGCCGCGGACACGCGGTTCTGCACCAGCACCTGCGCGAAATTGAGATCGGTGCCGATCTTGAAGGTCACGGTGAGCGAGTAGGTGCCGTCGGCAGCGGCATAGGACTGCATGTAGATCATGTTTTCGACGCCGTTGACCTGCTGCTCGATCGGCAGGGCCACCGTGTCGATGACGGTGCGCGCGCTCGCTCCCGGATAGCGCGTGTTCACCTGCACGGTCGGCGGCACCACGTTCGGATACTGCGCGACCGGCAGCGACAACGCCGCGACCGCGCCGATCACCACGATCAGGATCGCGATCACGTTGGCGAGGATGGGCCGCTCGATGAAGAATTTGGAGATCATGGCGGCGCTCAGTGCGGGGCGGGCGAAGTCGCCGTGTGCGGCTCGACCTTCTGGCCGGGCACCGCATGCAACAAGCCCGCGACGATGACGCGGTCGTCGGGCTTGAGGCCCTTCTCGATTACCCGCAGCGCACCGTCGCTCGGTCCGACCGTGACGCTGCGCTGTTCGACGACATTGTCCTTGCCGACCACCAGCAGATAGCGCCCGCCCTGGTCGGTGCCGAGCGCCGTTTCCGGAACGAGCAGCGCGTTGTCGAGATCGCCGGTCGGCACCCGCACGCGCACGAACATGCCGGGCAGCAGGACGCGCTGCGCGTTTTTCAGGATCGCGCGCGCGGCGAGCGTGCCCGTCGAGGCGTCGACCGTCGGCGAGGCGTAGTCGAGATGGCCCTGGTGCGGATATCCCTGCTCGATCTGCAACCCGATCTGCACCGGCACCTTTTTGAGATCGGCGGGTGTCATCCCGCGCTTCCTGATCTCGGCGCGCAGCCGCAGCACGTCCTGCTCGTCGATGGTGAAGTTTACGTAGATCGGGTCGAGTTGAACGATACTTGCCAGCACGCTCGGCGTCGAAGCGCCGCCGACGTAATCGCCGACCGACACCTGGCGCGCGGTGACGATGCCGTCATAAGGCGCGGCGACGCTGGTATAGCCGTAATTGATGGCGGCGAGCTTGGTGTTGATCTCGTCCTGGGTCAGCGTCCCTTGCGCGTTGTCGCGGGTGGCGAGCGCCGCGTCATAGGCGGACTTCGAGACGGCGCTGGTCTGCACGAGACTTTTTTGCCGCTCGAAATCGGCCTGGGACTTCATGAGGGTGGCGCGTGCCGATTCCTCGACCGCCTTCGACTGGTCGAGCTTGAGCTTGTAGGACTCGGGTTCGATGCTGAACAGCACCTTGCCTTTCTTCACCAGATCGCCGTCCTGATAGTCGATTTTCTCGACGAAGCCGGGCACCCGCGCGACCAAGTTTCCGGTATTGACCGCGGCGGCGTTGCCGGTCGCTTGCAGGTAGAGCGTGAGCCTGCGCTTGACCGGTTGCACCACCGTCACCTTGGGCGGCGGCGGCGCCACGTAGGCGTTCTTCTGCTCGCAGCCGATGAGTGCGGTCAGGGCCAAGAGCGCGGCGGCGCCGCGCCAGTTTCGGTTGAACGCAAGCGGCTTGCCCAGCATCGACATCCCCCCGGAAATCTCTCGGCGGCAAGCTTCCGCGATTTGCCGGGATTTGCAAGCGAGAAGGGCGCGAAAAAGCTCGGGCGGCGCGTTTTACGGCGCCGCCCGACGGAATGCGAAAATTAGACGTCTCGGTGTCAGGAACTGCCGGCGCCCGCGTTGAGATTGGTGACCGCGCGCCGGTTCTGCGACCAGCACGAAATGTCGTCGCACAACGCCACCGGCCGCTCTTTGCCGTAGGAAATCGTGCGGATGCGCGTGGCGGCGACGCCGCGCGAGATCAGATAGTCGCGCACTGCCTGTGAGCGGCGGGCGCCGAGCGCCAGATTGTATTCACGCGTGCCGCGTTCGTCGGCGTGGCCTTCAACAATGAACTGCGCGTATTGCCGGTATGTATTGAGCCATTGCGCTTGCTTGTCGAGGGTGGCGCGCGCCTGCGGCGAAAGCTCCGTCGAGTTGGTCGAGAAGAAAACGCGGTCGCCGACATTGACCACGAAATCTTGCTGGCTTCCCGGCGTCGCCGCCGCGCCGGCCTCGTTAACGGCATTCTTGTTGGCGCAGGCTGCAATCGCCAGGGCCGCCGCCAGCGCCGCCGCGAAGCGAACGCCGCGCAGAAGATGCTTCACTTCCACCATCCCGGTGCCTCCATCCTAACCCACGCGCCAACCGGACTTTCGCATCGTCTAGCAGCAGGCGGGTTAATCGAACGTTCCGTCAACCTTGATGGAACCTTGCACGGCGCGATAAAACGCGCGGCAACTCTGAAATCCTTCGTTGATGGTTAAGAGCCGGTGAAAATATGGCGCTGTTACGGCGCTCACGACAATAATGGCGACCAGGCCGGATCGGAAGCGAGGTTCGGGGTGGGCTCCTGCAGCTTGTTGCGGCCGGTGATGTCGATGGTAAAAAGATGCGGCCCGCTGCCGGGATCGCTGAAAAACATGATCACGCGTCCGTTCGGCGCCCAGGTCGGCCCTTCGTTGTGGAAGCCTTCGGTGAGGATGCGCTCGCCCGAGCCGTCGGGCTTGAGGATGCCGATGGCGAATTGGCTGCCGACGAGTCCGGTAAAGGCAATGTAATCGCCGCGCGGCGACCAGACTGGACCGGCATGCCGGCCCTGGCCGAAGGAAATACGTTGCGCCGCGCCGCCGCTCGCCGGCATCACGTAGACCTGCTGCGTGCCGCCGCGGTCGCTCTCGAAGCAGATGTAGCGTCCGTCGGGCGAATAACACGGCGAGGTGTCGATTGCCGGCGTATCGGTGAGACGCGTGGTCTGCTTGGAGCGCAGATCCATGACGAAGAGATTGGCGTTCGAGCCCTGCTGCAGACTCATGACGACGCGCTGGCCATCGGGCGAGAAGCGCGGGGCAAAGGTCATCCCGGGAAAATTGCCGACGATCTCGCGCTGGCCGGTTTCGATGTTGAGCAAATAGACCTTGGGCTGGCCCTGCCCATAGGCCATGTAGGTGATTTCCTGCGTCGACGGATTAAAGCGCGGCGTCAGCACCAATTCGTCGCCGCGCGTGAGATAGCGCACGCCATAGCCGTCCTGATCCATGAGAGCGAGGCGCTTGACGCGTTGGTTCTTCGGCCCGGTCTCGTCGACGAAAACGACGCGGCTGTCGAAATAGCCCTTCTCGCCGGTGAGCGTCTCGTAGATCGCGTCGGAAATGATGTGCGCGATGCGCCGCCAGTTGTCGGGCGCGGTGAAGTACTGCTTGCCGTCGAGCTGCTGGCCGGCGAACACGTCCCACAGCCTGAATTCCGCCTTCAGGCGGCCGTCGCGCTGCTTGGTGATGCGGCCGGTGACCAGCGCCTGCGCGTTGATGGCGCGCCAATCGGCGAAGCGCGGGACGCGGTCGGTGTTGGTGACTTTCTCGATAAACGCCTGGGGGTTGATCGGGGCGAACAGGCCGCTGCGCTGGAGGTTGTTGGTGATGACCGATGTTGCGCCTTGGGCGCTTTCCGTTTCGCCCGGACTGCCCGCGACGAACTGCGTGATCGCGATCGGCATCGGCTGAATATTGCCTTGCGTGATATCGAGGTGCACGACCGCGCCCGCGCGGCGCGCCGCGAAAGCTGCGAGCGCGCCGACGCCCGCGCCGGCAAGCAGACGCCGGCGGTCGACGAGCAATCGGCGCCGCGGCGGCAACAGAAGCTTCGGATCGAGAATTGGTGGGTTCATTGCGTTTTCGCGAATAACAGAGGGTTCAGCCGTGAAACATGTCCCGGGGATCGAAGGTCACTTCGATGTCCTTCCAGGTGTCGTAATGCTCCGGCTTGAGCATGTCGAAGGGCTGGCCGCGGAATACCGCCCGCACCGCGCTGTCGCGCGCGGTATCGAACAATGTTCCGGTGCCGTGGCTGAGCACCGCCGGGGGCGCCGTCAAGCGCCCATTGCGGCCGAGCCGGATGCGGACGCGGATCACGAAATCTTCCGGATTCTTGATGCCGACCGGAGGATTCCATAAGGCCATCAGCCGCGCGCGCAGCGCGTCGAGTTCCGACTGCGAAAGCTGGGAGGCATTGCCGAGCGCCGTGCCGAGCGTCGGCGTGCTGTTGAGCTCGGCGCCGGCGATGGAATTGCGCGTCGGATCGCGCTTGTCGAGCAGCGCGGCGATCTTGTCGGCGTCGAACTTGGGCTGCTTCTTGTGCGGGATGGGCGGTCGGCGCGGCGGCAGCGGCTCGTTCTTGGTGACCTGTTCTTTCTGATCCTTCTTGATTTCCTTGGCGATCGGGTCGGGCTTCGGCGCGGGAGCGGGCTCCGCCTGCTTTTGCTCGGTCGCCTTGATCTCTTTCTTCTCGCTGACCTTGGATTTGAAATCTTCTTCCGGCGGCTTGGGCGTGTCGATCTTCTCGATCACCGGCTTCGGCTTCTTGACCGGCTTGGGCGCTTCCTTGATGCCCTTGGTGAGCTGGGAGAACTCTTTCTCGCTCACCAGATCGACGGGCAGCGATTCGGCCGGGGTCACCTTGAACGGCGAAGACGAAAACGACAGCAGCGCCCACAGCAGCACCGCCACGTGGAGCCCGGTCGAAATTGCTGAGGCCGTTCTAAACTGCATTAGTGCGTTGGCGAGCCCTGCTCGAATTCGGTGACCAAGGCCACCCGATGGTAGCCGGCGGCCGACAGGCGCCCCATGACCTTCATCATGGTACCGTAATCGACGCTTTTGTCGCCGCGGACATAGATGCGCGCATCGGTGCCGCCGCGCGCCTCGGCGATCGCTTGAAGCTTGGCGATCAGCGCGTCGACGTCGATTTCCGATTCCTGCAGGTAAATTTGCCCCTTCACATTGACCGAGATGGTGATCGGCGTCTTGTCCTGCTCCAGGCTCTTGGCCTGGCTGTGCGGCAGGTCGATCGGAACGCCGACCGTGAGCAGCGGCGCCGACACCATGAAGATGATGAGCAGCACCAGCATGACGTCGACCATGGGCGTGACGTTGATCTCGCTCATGACGGCGCGGCGGCGTTGCCGCCGCCGACCGATCGTGGGAGTACCGGCATTGGCTGCCGCCATCGCAAACGTCCCCTAGCCGCGCTCGTCGATCTGTCGTGACAAGATGGCTGCAAATTCGTCGGCGAACCCTTCCAGCCGCTGGGCCTGTTTGTTCACCTCGGACGCGAATTTATTGTAGAAAATGGTCGCCGGTATGGCGGCGACCAGACCGATGGCGGTGGCAAACAGGGCCTCCGCGATGCCCGGCGCCACTACCGCCAGCGAGGTGTTTTTCGAGGCGGCAATCGACTGGAAGCTGGTCATGATGCCCCAAACGGTACCGAAAAGGCCGACGAAGGGCCCGGCCGAGCCGACGGTGGCAAGGACCAGCAGCCGGCGCTCAAGCCGCTCCACCTCGCGCGCGATGGTCACTTCCATCACCTTCTCGATCCGCGTCTGCAGCCCGGCGAATGACCGGGGGTGCCCTTCCAGGCTGCGTTTCCATTCGCGCATCGCCGCCACGAATAGCGCGGCCATGGAATGGTTGGGACGCGACGCGAGCGAGCGGTAGAGCTCCTCCAGCGATTGGCCGGACCAGAAGGCCTCTTCGAAGGCATCCATGCCGCGCCGGGTGCGGGCGTAGAGTACGGTCTTGTCGATGGCGATGGCCCAGACCCAGATCGAGGCGATCAAGAGCCCGATCATGACCGCCTTGACGATCCAGCTGGCGTGCCAGAACAGCGTGAACAGGGAAAGGTCGGCGGAGACCGGAAGGACCGACTGGGCTACGTCGGCAGGATGCATCGTTACGTCCTTTCCGCTTGACCCGGGCGGCGCCCGCCAAAAGCCCGCGCGGCGTTGCCAATCGTCGGACCAAAAGGAACGCCTCGGCGGAAGCCGCCGAAAGGCGCTCCGCCAACACCTGCGGTTGCGAAATCCCAAAATCCCGTCGCCTGCGGGTTCAGGAAATTCGCGCCAAACTTGGCCGAACTTGGGCGCTGGCGGGCGTCGGGCCGTGCCTGGCCGCCCTAACAGCGCCGATTGTGGTTAAGGAGCGGTTAACTATCCAAGCATCAATAATCGGCGATCAGCAGTCAGAAGGGCACAACATTCTGATCCCTGACCTCTGATTTCTGTGCCCTGAAAAGACGGCCGCCCGCCTCAGGGAGGCGGACGGCTGGGCCGCGCGAGGGGAAGCGCAGCGTCTAGTTCTGGTGCTCGGGCGGCGGGCCTTCAGACTCGGGGCGGTTGCGCCGCTCGGCCATGAACTGATCGAACTCCGTCTTGTCCTTGGCGAAACGAAGCCGCTCGAGGAAGTCGCGGAACTCGCGCTGCTCCTCTTCGAGGCGGCGCAGCGTCTCGGTCCGGTACTCGTCGAAGGCGCGGTTGCCGCTCGAGGGCGGCCCGCTCCACTGGCCATCCGCCATGCGCGCGCGCATCCAGTCCATCTTGCGCTGCATGCGCTCCATCTTGTGCTGCCAGCGGCCGCCATAGGCGGGGTGATATCCGCAACCCATTCTTCCGCTCCATAGTGTGAAGGCCAGGATCGCGAGACCCAATGGCCACCAGGCCCAGAAGCCGAGGACAATCAGCGCGATCCAAGCGGGTTTGCCGAATTCGTCGAGCTTTGCGGTGATGGGCATGGTCAGCCTCGCGTGAATGTAAATAACATTTACATAGCTACGTCGGTGAGGAGCGGATGTCAACACCCTTTACATTGGATTTTTCAGATAGGGGGTGTTGGCCAATTTGCGAGACCTGGGCGCATTGCCTCCTACAAAAAGAGGGGGCCGCGGAAGCCGAACGTGGCCGCAAGACCGCCTAGCCGCCGATTGCTGAATCTTGCGGCACCCCTAACCCGCGCAGATAGATCAGAAAGGCGGCTTCCAGGAGCTCTTCCGGCGGCATCGGCAACGTGCGCCGCGCGGCGTCGCCGCGGCCGAAAAGTGAAGCGATGCCGTGCGTCATCGACCAGATGTGCAACGCCACCATCAGCGCGGGTGGACGGCCTTTGGCAGGCATCAATGCCACCAGACTTTCCGCCGCGCCGCGCAGCACGGCGAAAGCTCGCTCGCCCGCGTCGCGCAATTGCGGATCGGCGTCCATCGGCACGCCGGCCTCAAACATCGCCGAGTAATAGGCGGGCTCGCGCTTAGCGAAATCTAGATAGGCCTTCCCGAACCGGTCGAACGCAGCAAGCACGTCCGGCCGGCCGTCCTGCCAAGCCTGGCTCAGCGTTACGGCGAATTCGTCAAAGCCGCGGCGGGCGACATCGGCGAGCAGCGCATCGCGGTCGCGGTAATGCCGATAAGGCGCGGCGGGGCTAACGCCGGCAAAGCGCGCCGCGTCCGCGAAGGTGAAGCCGCCCGGCCCCTTCTCAGCAATCAGCTCGAGCGCCGCACGCACCAGGGCCTCTTTCAAATTGCCGTGGTGGTAGCCGCGCGGCCCGTGCTGGCCCCGCCTGCCCCAGGTCATGTCCTTCCAGTCATGTGGAGAATCTCATGTGAAGGACTTTTACATCAGGACATACGGCGCGTCGATGGCGCGGCATTGACGCCCGCCCGCGCTTCGATTTTGATCGGCGCCGTAGACACGCATAGGTTGCGATTTGCCATGGCCATGACAACAGCGGGAATGAGGCCCCCACCGCTGGCGGAGGCCAGCGAGACCGGCGCGCTCGGGGTCTTCCAGCTCAAGCGCCTGTGGTCGCGCACCATGGCCACGCATTCCGGGCGCTTCACGCCCAGCCGCCAGGACGAGCGCCATCTCGACCATCTGGCCATCCACGCCTGCGGCCTCGGGCTCGAGCAAACCATGGACTATCTCGGCCGTGACGCGCCGAGTTTCGAGCAATTCGAGCGCTGGATCATTGAGACCGCAGGCGCTCCTGCGCCGGAGCAGGTGGCGCGCATCAATGCCGCCGTTATCGGGGCGCCCTGCCCCCTGGAGACGGCGCGCTGGCTCGCTGCCATCGAAGCAAGCGCACCCGTGCTCTCGGCAGACGATCTCGCCTTCTGGGGCGAACACGGTTACGTCGTGCTGCACGATGCCGTGCCGCCCGAGACACGCGAAGCCGCAACGCAGGCGCTGTGGGACCATCTCGGCGCGCGCCCTGACAACCCGGAGACGTGGTATCGCCGCCGCGACCACGGCATCATGGTGCAATATTTCCAGCACCCTGCCCTGACTGCCAACCGCTACAGCCCGCGCATTCACAAAGCCTTCGCCCAGCTTTGGCGGCACGCTGATCTATGGGTGACCACCGACCGGGTCGGGTTCAATGCGCCTGAGCGACCGGGCTTCCAATTTCCCGGCCCGCATCTGCATTGGGATTGCAGCGTGAAGACGCCAATCCCGTTCGGCACGCAAGGCATCCTCTACCTAACCGACACGCCGCCCGAGCAGGGCGCTTTCACGCTGGTGCCGGGCTTTCAGCGCTGGGGCGAAGCCTGGCTTGCGTCGCTGCCGCCGCACAGCAATCCGCGCCAACAAGATTTGCAGGCGCTGGGCGCCATTCCGATCGGCGGGCGCGCCGGCGATCTGATCATCTGGCACCAGGCCCTGCCGCACGGCGCCAGTCCCAACCGCGGCGCAAGACCGCGCCTGGTGCAGTACATCAACATGTTTCCGGCGCGCATCGAACAGCAGGCGGAATGGATTTAGCGCGTAGCGCTACTTCTTCTTCCCGTTCTTCCCGCAGATCGTGTCGATCGCGGCGGCGGCCAATGCATCGAGCTCTTTGCGCGAGACGCCGGCGCGCGCGCGCACCGCCAGCGTATGCAGCGTCGCGGTCGCAAGCGGCGCCAGTGCCGTCGGCTCCCCGGAAATCTCGCCGCGCTCGCGCGCCTTGCGAATTTGGGCGGCGAGAAAAGCATCGGTTTCGCGGATGCTGCCGGCGAGGAAATCGCGCACCTTGGGCTCAACTGGAGCCTGCGTCGCCGCCGTGCCGATCGAGTAGCAGCCGCGTGAGCCATCCGCCAGGTAAAGATCAAGCGCGGTCTTATAGAAGCGCGCGAGAAAGACGCGCAGTGACGGGTTGTCTTCGAGCAGCTTCAAGGTCATAGCGCGGGCATCGTCGCGATAACGCGTGAGCGTCGTGAGATAGAGATCGCGCTTGTCGCCGAAGGCGGCATAGAGGCTCGGCCGGTTCATGCCGGTGGCCGCCGCCAGATCGTCGAGCGAAGTACCATCATAACCCTTCTTCCAGAACGTCTCGGCGGCGCGTGCCAGCGCCGTGTCGGGATCGTAGGCGCGCGGGCGCCCGCGCCGGCGCGGCTCCCGGGACTTTTCCTGTTTTTGTACCATTTCGCAAAAAATCCTTGACTTGCCCAATTTAATGCGGAACAGTACAAAAATCAATCACGGGAGAACTGCCATGGACCTGTATTTTTCGCCACTGGCCTGCTCGCTGGCGAGCCGCATTTCGCTTTACGAAGCGCGAGGCGAGGCCCGCTATATCGAAGTCGACCCCAAGACCAAGCGCACCCTGGACGACGGCGCCGACTACACCGGCATCTACCCCCTCGGCCTGGTGCCGCTCCTGCGGCTCGACGACACCTCGCTGCTCGCCGAAAACGCCGCCATCCTGCAATACATCGCCGCGCAATATCCCGAGGCCGGCATCGGCGCCGTCAACGAGCGCGAGCGCGCGCATCTGCAGCAATGGCTGTGCTTCATCGGCACCGAGCTGCACAAGGCGCTGTTCATTCCGCTGTTCGCCAAGAACGGACCGGAAGGCTCCAAAGAACATGCGTTGAGCAAGGGCGAGTCGCGGCTCGCCTATCTCAGCGACTATTTGACCGACCGCGAATTCCTCCTCGACCATTTCAGCGTCGCCGACGCCTATCTGTTCACTGTGCTCAATTGGAGCATGGCGACGCCTGTCGATCTCGAGCGCTGGCCGACGCTGAACGAATACTACAAGCGGCTGCGCCGGCGGCCGAGTATCGAGCGCGCCTTCAACGAGGAGCTTGCGCTCTACAAAGCGGAGCTTGCGCGTCACAAGGCGGCGGCGTGAGGCTCGGCGCTCGCGCATGCCCCGTTCGGATCAACTCACACCCCCCTCATTCCCGCGTAAGTGGGATCCCTGGGTCCCCGCTTGCGCGGGGACGAGCGGAGAAAACTACGCTCGCCTTGTGCTTCGACATAAACGCATCTTGCCTTAGCGGCGGCGCGGTGCCGCTTCGAGCGGCAAGCGCTCGAACAGCGTCGGGCCGCCGGGCTCAGCTCCTTCGATGCTCAAAAGGCGCAGCTTGGTAACAACGCCGCCGCTCGCCGAAAAGCCGCCGGTCTTGCCGCCGGCCGCCAGCACGCGGTGGCACGGCATGATGAGCGGCGTCGGATTTTCGCCCATCGCCTGCCCGACGTCGCGCGCCAGCAATTTGTCGCCGAGGCGCTCGGCGATCTCGCCGTAGGTCATGGTGCGCCCAGGCGGGATTTGGCGGGCGATGGCGTAGACACGCTTGTTGAAGTCATCTTGCGCTGCATCGTCGACCGCAATGCCGGTCAAATCGCGCTTCTCGCCGGCGAGCAGGGCGACGATGCCCTCGATGGCGCGCCGGGCCTCGGCGCTCGGCATAGCCTCGACGGCCGCCGGATGGCGGCGCTGCACCCGCGCCCGCGTCGCCGCCGCGTCCTTTTCCGGAAGCTGCACGCCGCAAATGCCGCGCGCGGTCCACACGACCGCGCAAGGGCCGATCGCCGTCTCGAACAGTGCAAATCGCTGTTGCATGATGCGCGAAATATAGCACCCGGGGTCAGCCCGCCCCACCCGCTTTCTGGTCGGCCGCCATGGCAACGCGCAGCGGCTTGGGGATCGGCTTTGCCCGCCCGGCCGAGATGAAGGCGACCTGCACATGCGCCTCCACCAGCAGGTCGTCGCCGCGCATGACTTTCTGATTGAGCATGACGGAAGCGCCCTTGACCTCTTCCGGCGTGGTGACGATGTCGAGCACGTCGTCCATATAGGCCGGCTTCTTGAAGTCGATCGCCATGTGGCGCACGACGAAGGAGAAGCCGGGCGCTTCGGCGGCAGCCTGCTCGAACAGCGCGCGATGATCGGCGCCGATCAGCCGCAGGTAGTTGGTGCGGCCGCGCTCCATGAAGCGCAGATAGCTCGCGTGATAGACGATGCCGGAGAAATCCGTGTCCTCATAATAGACCCGCACCGGCTGGTGGTGCTTGCCGTTGCGGATTTCGCCGTCGAGGGGGTTCATGACCTGGCACACGCTCCCGTGTCATGCCCCGCGCAGGCGGGGCATCCAGTAAACGCAGTCTCCTGTAGCGGGTCGAACCTTATCAAATCCAGTTCGTGAATACTGGATCGCCCGCTTTCGCGGGCGATGACAACTCAAATATATCGGCACGCTCGCCCGCCCGCACTCACCGCCACGGCACCCGCTGGCCCATCGCCTCCTCCCAATGCCTGCCGTCGAAGGTGCTGACCGTCAGCGACGATAGATCCACGTCGTCGAGGCAGCGCACGTTGACGTCGATCTTGTCGGGATCGGAGCGCGGTGTGTAGAAGGGATGGATGCCGCAGGTCTTGCAGAACGTATGCTTGGCGACGCCGGTGTTGAACGTATAGGTCGTCAGATCGTCCTTGCCGCTCATGAGTTCAAACTGCTCCGGCGGCACGATCAAATGCAGAAAGCCCTTCTTGCTGCAGATCGAGCAGTTGCAATAGGTGACGCGCGTCAGATCGGCGGTGACATTGAAACGCACCCGCCCGCAGTGACAGCCGCCTTGCATCGTCTTCATGACGCTACTCGTCCTCGCCATTGAACAAACCGAACTGCGCGGCATCGCGCGCCGGCTCCGGCAAGCCGAGATGCTTAAACGCCGCGCCGGTGAGCAGGCGCCCGCGCGGCGTGCGCTGGATGAAGCCTTTCTGGATCAGGAACGGCTCGATGATGTCCTCGATGGCGTCGCGCGGCTCGCTCAGGGCCGCGGCCAGCGTGTCGACGCCCACCGGCCCGCCGCCGTAGTTCTCGGCAATGGTCTTGAGGTAACGCCGGTCCATGGCGTCGAGCCCGGCCGCGTCCACTTCCAATTCGCCGAGCGCGCGGTCGGCGATCGCGCGGTCGATCTTGTCGGCGCCCGCCACGTGGGCGAAGTCGCGCACCCGCCGCAGCAGGCGTCCAGCGATGCGCGGGGTGCCGCGCGCCCGCCGCGCGATCTCGTTGGCGCCGTCCGCCGTCATGCCGATGCCGAGCACGCGCGCGCCGCGATTGACGATCTGCTCGAGCTCGGCTTCGGCGTAGAAATTGAGCCGCATCGGAATGCCGAAGCGGTCGCGCAGCGGATTGGTCAACAGCCCGGCCCGCGTGGTGGCGCCGATCAGAGTGAAAGGCGCAAGGTCGATCTTCACCGAGCGCGCCGCCGGCCCCTCGCCGATGATGAGGTCGAGCTGGAAATCCTCCATGGCGGGATAGAGGATTTCTTCCACCGCCGGATTGAGCCGGTGGATCTCGTCGATGAACAAGACGTCGCGCGGCTCGAGATTGGTGAGCAGTGCCGCGAGGTCGCCGGCCTTGGCGATCACCGGACCGGAGGTGGCGCGGAAATTCACGCCCAGTTCGCGCGCCACGATCTGCGCCAGCGTGGTTTTGCCGAGACCCGGCGGGCCGACCAGCAGCACGTGGTCGAGCGCTTCCTTGCGCGCGCGCGCCGCCTCGATGAACACTCTCAGATTGGCGCGCGCCTTGTCCTGGCCGATGAATTCGTCAAGCCGCTGCGGACGCAAGCTTGCATCCACGTCGTCATCGCGGGTTTCGGGGGTGACCAGCCTGCGCGGGTTGTTCATATGCCAACTCGATATGAATCGAAGCCCAACAACAAGCGTCCCCTCCCCCGCTCGCGGGGGAGGGACAGGGAGGGGGAAAGCGGCACGCGCGTCACCGCCTGCCCCCTCCCCAACCCTTCCCCGCTCGCGGGGGAGGGAGCGCGCCTGTGCTCGCTGCCGGTCTAAGTTTTAGAATCACGCCTCGCCCAATCACCGGCTCAGCTCCTTCAGGCCCTGCCGTATCAGCGTCGCGGTATCGGCGCCCTCGCCCGCGCTGCGCGCGGCAGTGGCGACCGCCGCGGCCGCCTGCGGCTGGCCGTAGCCGAGATTGACCAGCGCGGAGACAGCGTCCATCAGCGGGCGCGGCGCACGCTTTTCGTCAACGGCGCCGGCAAGATGCACCACGCCCGCCTCGAGATTGGCAAAGGCCGGGGCCTTGTCCTTCAGCTCGGTCACGATGCGCTCGGCGACCTTCGGCCCGACGCCGGGCGCGCGCGAAACCGCCGCCTTGTCGCGCATGGCGACCGCATTGGCGAGCTCGGACACCTTCAGCGCGCCGAGCACCGACAGCGCCACGCGCGCGCCGACGCCCTGCACGGTCTGCAAAAGGCGGAACCATTCGCGCTCGGTATCGCTCGAGAAGCCGAACAGCTTGATCTGATCTTCGCGCACATAGGTGTCGATCGACAGCGTTACCGGCTCGCCCTTGGCCGGCAGCGCCTGCAGCACGCGCGCCGGGCAATGCACCTGATAGCCGACGCCGCCCACGTCGAGGATGACGTAATCCTCCCCGTACGAGTCGACGATGCCCTTCAGCTTGCCGATCATGTTTCCATCCGCCCGATGCCGCGCCGCGCCAGGCTGCGAATCCAAAATCCGGAGCCTCCGATGATGACGCCGATACCGATCATCGCAAGCGACATCGAGCTCGGCCCCGGTTCCAGATAAGCGGTTGCCGGATCCTCCGGATCATACGCCACCTGGGCCGTCGAGCCGACCGGGTGGCGCTCGTTCATGCGCTTGGCGCCGGCGGAATTCTGCATGCCGAAGTCGTAGGGCTCGACCCGGCCGCTCCAGTATTCCCTGCCGGCGACATTGTAGCGGTAATGCACGATGAACGAGGTCCACTCGTCGAGCTGCCTTTGCCGCTGATCGCTCGAGGGCGCCGTCTGCACGCGCAAATTCGCGTCGACGATCTTGGCCTCGGCGCGCGGCCAGCGCAGCGTCAGCGCGCCCTTGGCCGCGCCCCAAACGCCGGGCGCGAAGATGATCGCGGCGAGCACGATCAGATTGCGGCCAAAGGCGAGCGACTGGCGCATGCGCCGTTCGCGACTGAGCTTGGGCGTCGTCTCCATGGCGCTTCAGCATCCCGCCGCCCGCCGCAGCACAGATGCGCATGCCGCACACGTCGCGATCATGCGTCCCCTACGCCGCTTGCGGGCGAGGGACAGGGAGGGGAAATGCGGCAGATGCTTAAGTCCGCTTCTGCCTCCTCCCCAACCCTCCCCCAGGGGCGAGGGAGGGAGGAGGCCGTGCCGGTCGCGAGCCATGGCTTGACGACTGCTGATCATCGCGCCGCAACCCTCAGCAAGATGCTGCTGCGGTGATGCGCGTGGCACACCGCGATCGCCAGTGCATCGGCGGCGTCTTCCGACGGCGGCGCAGCCTGCGGCAGCAGCACGCCGATCATCATGCGGATTTGCGCCTTCTCGCCGTGTCCGGCGCCGACGATCGATTTCTTCACCAGGTTGGGCGCGTATTCGGCGACCGTCAGTCCGGCTTTCGCCGGCACCAGCATGGCGATGCCGCGCGCCTGGCCGAGCTTGAGCGTGGCCGCCGCATTGACATTGACGAAAGTCGCCTCGACCGCCGCCTCGTGCGGGCAAAACTCCGCGATCACCGCCACGAGGCCGTCGTGGATCGCCAGCAGCCGCTCGCCGAGAGGCGCGCGCTCGCTGGTTTCCAGCGAGCCGCAGGCGACGTGGGTCAGCCGGTTGCCGTCGGCTTCGATCAGGCCCCAGCCGGTGCGGCGGAGCCCCGGATCGATGCCGAGAATGCGAATCGGGTGGGCGCCCATGGCCCCGTTGATAGCGCCGCGCCGCGCCGCGGCCTAGGCCGAACGGCGGCGGCGCCGATCTTACCGGTGGCCATTGGACAGTCCGGCCGAGCCCGCTAAGGTCCGGCCCTGCAATGCCGGGTCCCATTTCCTCTCCGCGCCGCCGCAATCGGCGAGCCGTCGTTATCGGCGGCTCGATGTCGGGGCTGTTTACCGCCGCCTTCCTGCGCCAGATCGGCTGGGACGTTGATGTCTACGAGCGCTCGAAGGTCGAGCTGGTCGGTCGCGGCGCCGGCATTACCGGCCACCCCGAGCTTCTCGATGCGCTGGAGGCAAGCGGCGCCGGCACCGAACAACTGGGCATCGAGGTGCCCAAACGCATCGCCATCGATCGCGACGGCCGCGTCACCGAGGAGCGTCCGCTGCGGCAGATCCTGACCTCATGGGACCGGTTACAACGGCTGTTGCGTGCGACGATCGATCCGTCGCGCTACCATCTCGGGTGGAACTTCGAGCGCGTAGAGCAGAACGAGCGCGGCGTGCGCGTGCAGTTTTCCGGCGGCCGCGTCGAAGAAGCGGACATTCTGGTCGGCGGCGACGGCATCCGTTCGAGCGTGCGCGGCCAGATGGCGCCGCAGGTGCAGCCGATCTATGCCGGCTATTATATCTGGCGCGGCGCGCCCAACGAAGCCGACCTGTCGCCGCGCGCCCTCAAGGAAATCTACCCCTACTTCACCTTCCATTTGCCGCCGCGGCAGGAAGTCATCACCTATCCCATCGCCGGCTTCGACGACGACCTCACACCCGGCAAGCGGCGCTTCAATTTCATCTGGTATCGCGTCGCCGATGCCGCGCGCCTGCGCGAGATGAATGTCGACGAGAACGGCGTACAGCACGAATACTCGGTGCCGCCGCCGCTCATCCGCAAAGACTTGATCGCGGAAATGCACAAGGACGCGCGCGAAATATTGCCGCAGACGCTGCTCGACGCGCTGATGGCGATCAAGCAGCCGTTCATCACGCCGATCTACGATTTTACCTCGCCCGCCATCGTGTTCGGCCGCGTCGCCATGGTCGGCGATGCCGCGGCGAATGCGCGTCCGCATATGGGCTTCGGCATGGCCAAGGCCGCGACCGACGCGCAGGCGCTCGCCAAGCACCTCGACGCCCAAGACGATATCGACGAAGCGCTGAAGGCCTACAACGCCGAGCGCCAGCCGATCGGCAACACCATCGTGCTGCATGGACGCAAGCTTGGCACCCACATGGGCGTCGACCTCAAGACCGAGGAGGACCGGCGCATGCACGCGCTCTTGCAAAGCGACGGCGCCATGCTCGACTGGATTGCGGTGCCCAATTTTCTCGACGCTTACCGCTAAGCGTCACGCGCTCAACTTCTGCACCAGCGTGTCCGACACTTCGAAATTGGCGTAGACGTTCTGCACGTCATCGGAGTCGTCGAGCGCTTCGATCAGCTTGATCACCTTCTCGCCCGCCTCGTCGTCGACCGCCACCGTATTCTGCGGCTTCCACAACAGCGCCGATTTGCGCGGCTCGCCGAATTTCGTCTCCAGCGCCTTGGCGACCTCGTTGAGCGTGTCGGGCGTGGTGAAGACCTGATGGCCCTCCGCGTTGGAACTCACGTCCTCGGCGCCGGCCTCGATCGTCGCTTCCAGCATGGCATCGGCGCTCGCCACGCCCGCATCGTATTCGACCACGCCCAATTGATTGAACATGAACGACACCGCGCCGGTCTCGGCCAGGTTGCCGCCGTTCTTGGTGAAGATCGCGCGCACCTCGCCGGCCGTGCGGTTGCGGTTGTCGGTCAGGGCCTCGACGATCACCGCTACGCCGCCCGGGGCGTAGCCCTCGTAACGGATCTCGTCGTAGTTCTCTGCATCGCCGCCTTGGCTCTTCTTGATGGCGCGCTCGATATTGTCCTTGGGCATGTTCTCCGCCTTCGCCGCCAGGATGGCGGCGCGCAAGCGCGGGTTGAACGCCGGATCGGGCAGCCCGAGCTTGGCCGACACGGTGATCTCGCGGGCGAGCTTGGAAAACAGCCTGGAGCGCGCCTTATCGGCGCGCCCCTTCTTGTGCATGATGTTCTTGAACTGGGAATGACCGGCCATGGCTGGAATTGTCGTCGTCGTGATAACGGCGGCTATATAGGCCGGGAGTTCGGGAAAATAAACTCCACCGTCATTCCGGGCCTCGTCCGCCTATGCCCTTCGGACTTCGGCGGCCGCCACGGAATGACAAGGAAATCACCCCGCCACAGCCACGTTGCGCAAGATGCCGTCGATACGGCGGCGCAGCGTGGCGACGTTGCGGTGGACGCGGGCCTTGTAGCGGGACACCGCCTCGCGGTCGACCAGGAAGAACTGCCGCTCCGGATAGCTGCGGCCGAAAATGTCGGTCAGCATGCTGCGGAAGGTTCCGGAGGCGATGCCGGGCGCAGCAACCGAGGGCCCGTCGGCATAGCCCGCCGTTTCCGCGGCGGTGAGCGCGCACAAAAGGGGAGCCGCTTGCGCGGAGAACACGCGCTTGTGCCGCTGGATCTCCTCGATGGCCGGTGCGTCAGCTTCCAGACCGATGGAGAGCGGCTCGGCCTCGCTTGCTTCGGTCAGCGGGAAGAAATCGATCAGCCAGTCGCCCAGGTGCTCGACATTGTTGCGCCCGCGCCCGTATAGCAGGACGTCGTCCTGATAGCGCGCGAACCAGCAATCGAGCCGGTCGATCAGCCGCTCAAGGCCAGCGCGCGGGATCAACTCGCGGTATTGCGTGCCGAAAATCCCGATCGCCGCGCTGCCGCGGCCGACCAGATCGAGCACCTCCTCGCCGAGCAGCGGCCGCAACAGACTGCCGCCGGTGCCGAGCACCACCAGGTCGTAGTGCGCGCGCGCCTCGTGCAGCGCGCCGAAGGTCAAGTGATGCACCTCGGCCTCGCCCGGCAGCAGCGCGTTGATCATGCTGCGTCGCAGCCTGCCGCCGAAGCTGGCCGCGCCCTCGGAGACGACCGCCACGCGGCACGGCGGCGGCGGCAGCATGCGCTCCGCCGGCGCAAGCCGCATCAAGACCTGCGCGCTGTCGATCGGCGCGGTGCATTCGATGCGGAAGCCGTGGCGGTCGAACAGCCGCGCCAGATCGAAATAGCTGAAATGATTGACCCAGCCGAGCGCCGCGCGGTCGCAGGACCCCGTGAGGTCCCTCGCGCAATAGCTCAGCACCACGTCGCGCCTGCACAAGCGCAGATGCGTGAAAAAACTCTCCGGGTCGACGACGGTTTCCAGCACGCCGAGCATGACGATGACATCGGCTTGCGCCGCTTCCTGCTTCGGAAACTCGCCGGCGTTGAGATCGCAGACGACGGTTTCATCGGCGCGCGCGATCAGATCGCAACCCCGGTATTCGCAGCCGTACGGCAGGTAACGGCGCAGCGCCATGCGTCCGCAGTTGAGCTCCAGAACGCGCGCGCCGGCCGCGATGAACTGCGCGGCAAATTGCGCGCGTTCGTCGTGCGCGGGCTCGGATATCTGCTGAGCCGACCAGCGCGCCGCGTCGGTTGCGCGCGCGAGATTGCCGTGGGTTTCCAGCGCCATTGCCACCCGTGCTGCAAATCTTCGATGCCGGACGCGGCACGGGCCGGCGAATCGTCTTTCTCTAACGAATCATCGCGGCGAGTCGCGGTCAAGGCACGGCGTTGTCATGCGCGGGCGTGACCCCGCGCATCCATCTCTTTTTGCTAAGACGATAGATTGCCGCCGCTGCGTGGCGGCCCGGCAATGACGATGGGACTAATCCCAAAACCCCGGCTGCGTCTCCTCCAGCGCGCCGCCGAGGCGCACGGCGCCGACCTTCTGGGCGAGACCGGTGGCGTCGTCGGTCTCGACTGCGAGCGCGCACAGCGTCGGCGCGCCCACCGCCGGCTCGAACTTGGCGCCCGGGACTTTGCGCAGGAAGCGGGTCAGCGGCTCGTCCTTCGCCATGCCGATCACCGAGTTCGAAAGCGCCGCACATGCCGACGTCGGTCACGAAGGCGGTGCCGCCGGGCATGATGCGATGATCGGCCGTGGGCACATGCGTGTGGGTGCCGACCACCAGGCTGGCGCGTCCGTCGCAATAATAGCCCATGGCCTGCTTCTCGCTCGAGGCCTCGCAATGCATGTCGAGCACGATGGCGTCGACCTCGCGCTTGAGCGCGCAGGCATTGAGCTCGCGGTCGACCACGGCGAAGGGATCGTCGAGCGCGTCCATGAAGACACGGCCCATGGCGTTGATCACCAGCGCGCGCTTTCCGTTCTTGGTGTCGATCAGCGCGGCGCCGCGTCCCGGCGTGCCGGCGGGATAGTTGGCCGGCCGGATCAGGCGCGGCGCGCGCTCGATGAACACAAGCGCCTCGCGCTGATCCCAGGCGTGGTTGCCGAGCGTGACGCAGTCGGCGCCGGCGTCGATCAGCTCGTTATAGATCGTCTCGGTGATGCCGAAGCCGCCGGCCGCGTTCTCGCCGTTGACCACCACCAGATCGAGCTTCCACGCCGCGATCAGCTTGGGCATGCGCTCGAGCACGATGGCGCGCCCGCTGCGCCCGACAATATCGCCGATGAAGAGAATGCGCATGCTTATCTATAGCCCGCGGAAATCGATCACTTCGCGCTCCGTTAGCACGAAGTCGAGCCGCTCGTCGCGGGGCGTGGCGGGAACATGGGAAATTTCCTGCAAGGCGAAAGCGAGCCCGACGGCCACGATCTGCTTTTCGGCACGCAGCGCATGGATGGTCATGTCGTAATAGCCGGCGCCGTAGCCGATGCGTTGACCTGCGCGGTCGAAGGCGGCGAGCGGCACCAGCAGGATATCGGGCGCGACCTCTGCCGCTTCGGGTTTCGGCTCGCGGATGCCCCACTGGCCGCGCGCAAGCTCGTCGCCAAAGGCGTAGGCGCGCATGATGAGCGGATGACCGCGCCCTTTGATAGCGGGCAGCGCCAACCGCGCGCCTGCTTGCGCCAGCTTGCGCATCAGCGGCAGCGGATTGATCTCGCTTTTCATCGCCATGAAGCCGGAGACGGCGGCGCCCGGCTTCACCGCGAAAGGCAGCCCGCGCGCGGCGATCGTTTCCGCCGCCTGAGCCCTCATGTCGGCCGGCAGCGCATCGCGTCGCGCCAGCGCCTCGGCGCGGAGGGCGGGCTTTCGATCGTGGAGTGATGGGTCGGGAGGCATTCTCAGGCTCGTCATTCCGGAACGCCGCGCAAGCGGCGGGCCCCGAATCTATGCGCCGCGGCCGGGATTATGGATTCCGGGTTCGCGGGGCTACCGCCCGCGCCCCGGAATGACAGGTGAGGAGCGTACGCGAAATCAAGTGCGGAGCCGCAAAAGCCGTCGGAGAATCGATCCCGGGTTCCCTACGAAAGTAGGTGGGCGCCATATGTCCGAGCCCACGAGCCCGGTCAGGGACAGCTCCCTTGAGGATCGATAAGGCCCCGGGGATATGTCTCCTAACGCACCCCGCAGCCCCGCGCCGCGGAATGTAGTGCTGAACGCGGCGCGCCGCTACTGCATAGCCCGTCATCGCCCGCGCCAGCGGGCGATCCAGTAACCACGATGCTCTCGATAGAATCGAAACGCTGGAACTACTGGATGCCCCGCATTTGCGGGGCATGACACGCTGGGCATGCCCTCACCCGATCGCCACGCCGCTGCCGTTGGTCACCGTGGCGTTGAGCTTCCTGGTGATGCCCTCGATGCGCTCGGCGGCCGAGTGGAAGGCGTTGACCACTGCCGCGGATGCAGCGTGGGCGCGGTCGGCCGCCATGACGCGGGCGTCCTGCAAGGCGGCGATTTCCTCCTCGAGCCGGCGCATGCGGCGCTGCGCCTCGTTGAGCTCGTCCGCCAGCATCAGCGCCGCCATCACGGTGAGCCGCGTGTCGCCGATCTCGCCGAATTTGCCGCGCAGGCCCTCGATGCGCGCATCCATGTCGCTCGCCAGCTTATGCAGATGATCCTCCTGTCCGTCCTCGCAGGCGAGACGGAACTGGCGGCCGGCGATGGTGGCATTCACCTGGGTCATTTGTGGCACCTCGGTCGTGTCATGCGCTCTCGCCGACCCAACGCATCCGCTCGTCCGCGCGCGCTCGATCAAATCGCTGGATTCCCGCTTGCGCGGGAATGAGCGGAAGTTCGGGCCTGCACCAATCGGACATAGTCAGCGTTCACTCGTTCGCGTCCAGCACCGACTGGATCGACCCGATGGCCGTGTCCAGCCGGCCGGCGATTTCGCGGTTGGTGGTTTCCAGCTTGCGCGAGCGCGCGGTTTCGCCGTCGAGCTCGGCGGCAAGGCGGGTGCGATCGACGCCGAGCGCCTGCACCTGCTGCACCAGGTCCTCTTCGCGCCGGTCGTTCTCGCGCCGCCGCTCGGCCGCGGCATCGAGGCCGTCGAGCGCCAAAGCAAGCCGCTTCACCGCCTGATCGATCGCGTTCTGGTCGCTCATCGCCGCGCTCAGTGCCACAAAAAAGCCTTGGAGGGCAAAAGCTTAGGCGCAGAATCTTACGTGCTGCGCGATATCGCCGTCAACGCCGGTGAAAAGATATGCCCTGTTGTTTTCGCGGAGCTGTGCATGGCGCACACGGAGTTCCGCGCTCACATTGACTCAAGGTCGGCACATGCTAATGAGCCGCGACCAACAGGCTTTTTCCATGAGCGCAAACGCTTCGTCGACGGCAGCCGTGGCACCTTCAGGGCGGCGCGCGGCAACCGCCGCGGGTTCCGCTATGTCCCATGAACGCATGGCCAACGCCATCCGCGCGCTCGCCATGGACGCGGTGGAGCAGGCGAAATCGGGGCATCCGGGCATGCCCATGGGCACTGCCGATATCGCCACGGTGCTGTTCACGCAGTTCCTGAAATTCGATCCGGCCGATTCGCAATGGCCCGACCGCGACCGCTTCGTGCTGTCCGCCGGCCATGGCTCCATGTTGCTTTACGCGCTGCTCTATCTCACCGGCTACCCGGCGATGACGCTGGATGAGATCAAGCGCTTCCGCCAGCTCGGCTCGATCACGCCGGGGCATCCGGAATACGGCCACACCCCGGGCGTGGAAACCACCACCGGCCCGCTCGGCCAAGGTCTGGCCAACGCGGTCGGCATGGCAATCGCGGAGCGGCACATGGCGGCCCTGTTCGGCGAGCAAATCGTCGATCACAAGACTTACGTCATCGCCTCGGACGGCGATCTGATGGAAGGCGTGAGCCAAGAAGCCATCGCGCTCGCCGGACATTTGAAGCTCAACAAGCTGATCGTGCTGTTCGACGACAACGGCATTTCGATCGACGGCGCGCTGTCGCTCTCCGACAGCGTCGATCAAGTCAAGCGCTTCCAGGCCTGCGGCTGGAACGCCTGGCATATCGACGGCCAAGACCAACAGGCGATTGCCGCCGCATTGGCGAAAGCGCAAAGCTCGGACCGTCCCGTGCTGATCGCCTGCAAGACGCAGATCGGCTTCGGCGCGCCCACCAAGGCTGGCAAGGCCTCGGCGCACGGCTCGCCGCTCGGGCAGGAAGAGATCAAGGGCGCGCGCGACGCACTCGACTGGGAATGCGCGCCGTTCGAAATCCCCGACGACATTCTCGACGCCTGGCGCACGGCCGGCGCCCGCGGCAAGCCCGCGCACGCGGACTGGAGCAAGCGCCTCGCCGCGCTCGAGGCAAAAACGCGCACCGAATTCGAGCGTCGCGGCAAGGGGGAATTGCCGCAGCAGGCGCTGGCCGATGCCGTGCGCCAAGTGAAAGAACAGCTTGCCGCCACGCCGAAGGATATTGCGACGCGCTCGGCTTCAGAATTCGCTTTGGAGGCATTGGTGCCGGCGCTGCCGGAAATGATCGGCGGCTCGGCCGATCTCACCGGCTCCAACAACACGCGCACCAAGTCGATGCAGGCGATGACGGCCTCGGATTTTTCCGCCCGCTTCATCCATTACGGCGTGCGCGAGCACGGCATGGCTGCGGCCATGAACGGCATGGCGCTGCACGGCGGCATTATCCCCTATAGCGGCACCTTCCTGGTGTTCTCCGACTATGCGCGCCCGGCCATCCGCCTTGCCGCGCTCATGGGCGTGCGCGTCATCCACGTGATGACGCACGACTCGATCGGGCTCGGCGAGGACGGCCCCACGCATCAGCCGGTCGAGCACCTGGCGGCATTGCGCGCGATCCCCAACCTGCTGGTGTTCCGTCCGGCCGACGCGGTCGAAACGGTGGAATGCTGGCAGCTCGCCTTGCAGTACAAGCACCGCCCGAGCGTGCTCGCGCTCACCCGCCAGAACCTGCCGCAGCTGCGCCGCGCTTTCGAGGCCGACAATAAATGCGCCGCCGGCGCCTATGAGATCGCGCCGTCGCAGGGCAAGGCCGACGTGTCACTCTTCGCCACCGGCTCGGAAGTATCGATTGCATTCGAGGCGCAGAAGCTGCTCGCCGCCAAGGGCGTGAGCGCCCGCGTGGTATCGGTGCCCTGCTTCGAACTGCTGGCCGAAGCACCGGAAATCGCCCGCCGCGCGGTGATCGGCTCGGCACGCGTCAATGTCGGGGTGGAAGCCGCCGTGCGTCAGGGTTGGGACGCCATCATCGGCGAGCACGGCGCCTTCATCGGCATGCATTCATTCGGCGCCAGCGCCCCCTACAAGGACCTCTACAAGCATTTCGGCATCACGCCGGAAGTCGTCGCGCAAGTCGCGCTCGATAAATTGGCGTAAGGCCTTCACTCAGCCGGCGACGCGGTAAAGATGCCAGGCGTCGGGGATGCCCTTGAGGGTGTGGCTGCCGAAATCCTGGAAGGTCAGCCCTGAGCCCGCCACCAGATCCTTCACGGTGCGCGACACGATGATCTCGTCGGCCTTGCCGAGACCGGCTACGCGCGAGGCAATATGCACGGCGATGCCGTGTACATCGTTTTCGCAAAGCTCGACCTCGCCGGTGTGCACGCCGATGCGCACCGGCGCGCCGATCGCGTGCGTCGCGGCGCCGATTGCACGCGCGCAATGAATGGCGCGCGCCGGTCCGTCGAAGGTGGCGAGAAATCCGTCGCCCAGTGTCTTGATCTCGCGGCCGCGGAAACGCGTGAGCTCACGGCGCACCGCGGCGTCGTGCTCGGTGAGCATTTTCCGCCACGCCGCATCGCCGAGCGCCTCGGCGCGCACAGTGGAATTGACGATGTCGGTGAACAACACGGTCGCCAGCACGCGGTCGAGCACCGGCACCGATTTGGACCCGGTGAGGAATTCGAGGATCAGGTCGAGTATCTCGTCGGCATTGTCGCCGATGTAGAAAAGATGGTCGACGCCGGGCAATTCGACCAGGCGGGCGCCGGGAATGTGCTTTGCCAGCTCGCGGCCGCCTGCAACATTGACCGTCTCGTCGCCGGTGCGGTGAATGACCAGCGTCGGCACGTGGATGCTCGGCAGGATATCGGTAATGTCGATCTCGCCGTTCATGCGCATGATCTCGATGCAGGCGGCGGGGCTGGCGCCGAGCCGCTCGAAGCGGCCCCACCAGTCCTGGAAATTTTTCTGCCCCGCCACAGAGGGCGCAAAGCGCCGCAGGCTGGCGCCGCTGCCCCAGGCGTTATCGACGTAGCTGAAGAACTGCTGCAAAGCCTCCGGCGACGGGAACCAGGACGAGAAGCGCGCGAACGCGCCGTACAGCGCCAGCGCCTGGCAGCGCTCCGGATGCGTCGCCGCGAACAGCGAGGCGAACGAGCCGCCTTCCGATATGCCGAAGATCGCGGCGCGCGGGACGCCGGCGGCATCCATGACCGCGCGCGCGTCGTCCATGCGCTCGTCCATGCCCGGCTGCCGCCCGACCCGGTCCGACAGGCCGGTGCCGCGCTTGTCGAACATGATGACGCGCACCGATTCGGCCAGCCGCGCCAGCCAGCGCGCCAGGATCGGCTCCTCCCACCACAGATCGAGATGCGAGATGAAGCCGGGGAAGATCACCAGATCGGTGCTTCCCTGCCCGAACACGCGGTAGGCAACGTGTACGTCGCCACTCTTGGCATAGCGGATAGGCGTATTGGCATATTCGCTTTCGGAGGCCATCGGGGAATACCTTGCGTGCGACAGTCTTGCCTTGCAGCCGGGGCCAAGTCGAGGTGCCCTCCGGTCCGCAAAAGCGGCCCGGGTGCGGCGCAATAGCACCGAGCCGGCCAATGCATTGTGAAGCAAGTGTGACGACGCCGCCGGCCGCCCTGGCGGCCAACGGCTCCAATCCCCATGTGGCATTCGGGCCGGCGCGATCCAGGCCTCCCGCGACGCCATGAACCGGGGCGGCGGCTTGAGAGTTACCCCGATGAGTTCTACAAGAGCGCCCGATTGAGAATGTTCGACGCGCAGTCGGGGCGACCGACCGCTAAATTTTCAGCCTGATTGCGCGCTTTCCGGAAGGAGTGTGCCAGCCATGTCCGTACGCGTAGCCATCAACGGGTTCGGCCGCATCGGCCGCAACGTTCTGCGCGCCATCGCCGAAGCCAAGCGCAACGACATCGAAGTGGTCGCCATCAACGACCTGGCGCCGGTGGAAACCAACGCCCACCTGCTGCGCTTCGACAGCGTGCACGGGCGCTTCCCCGGCGAGGTCACCGTCAAGGGCGACACCATCAGCGTCGGCAACGGCGCGATCAAGGTGATCGCCGAACGCGATCCTTCCAAGCTGCCGTGGAAGGACCTCGGCGTCGATATCGCGCTCGAATGCACCGGCATCTTCACCGCCAAGGAAAAGGCCAAGGTGCATCTCGACGCCGGCGCCAAGCGCGTGCTGGTCTCGGCGCCCTCCGACGGCGCCGACCTGACCGTGGTCTACGGCGTCAACCACGACAAGCTGAGCAAGGAGCACAAGGTCGTCTCCAACGCCTCCTGCACCACCAATTGCCTCGCCCCGGTCGCCAAGGTGCTCAACGACGCCGTGGGCATCGAAAAGGGCTTCATGACGACGGTGCATGCCTATACCAACGACCAGCACATCCTCGACCAGGTGCATAAGGACCTGCACCGCGCGCGCGCCGCCGCCATGTCGCTGATCCCGACCTCGACCGGCGCCGCCAAGGCGGTCGGCCTGGTGCTGCCCGAGCTCAAGGGCAAGCTCGACGGCGTCGCCATCCGCGCGCCCGTGCCGAACGTCTCGATCGTCGATCTCAAATTCCTCGCCAAAAAGTCGACCGACAAGGAGGAAATCAACGGCGCCATCAAGCGGGCCGCCGAGCAGCAGCTCAAAGGCATCCTCGGCTATCACACGGCGCCCAACGTCTCGATCGACTTCAATCACGACAGCCGTTCCTCGGTCTTCGACATGGAGCAGACCAAGGTGATGGACGGCACGCTGGTGCGCGTGGCGTCTTGGTACGACAACGAATGGGGCTTCTCCAACCGCATGGCCGACACCGCCGTGGCGATGGGGAAGCTGATTTGAGATCGACTTGTCCCGGATGCGGTGCAGCGCATTAGCGATGCACCGCTGATCCGGGACCGTTCCAATTCGGAATTCGCTTAAGGTCCCGGGTCTGCAGCACACCACTAACGTGCTGCGCTGCGTCCGGGAAAAGACGCAAAGCATGGCAAACTTCCGCACCCTCGACCACGTCGACGTGAAGGGCAAGCGCATCCTGCTGCGCGTCGATCTCAACGTGCCGCTGGAAAACGGCGTGGTCACCGACGCAACGCGCATCGAGCGCGTGGCCCCCGCCATCACCGAGCTCGCCGACGCCGGCGGCAAGGTAATCCTGCTCTCGCATTTCGGCCGGCCCAAGGGCAAGCGCGAGCCGAAGGATTCGCTCAAACCCGTGGCGGCCGAAGTCGCGCGTGTCGTCAAGCGCCCGGTGAAATTCGTCGACGACTGCGTCGGCGACGTGGCGGAAAAAGCCGTCGCCGCCATGAAGCCGGGCGACATTGACTGCCTGGAGAACACCCGCTTCCATCCGGGCGAAGAGAAGAACGATCCCGCATTCGTCAAACAGCTCGCCAAGCTCGGCGACATCTGGGTCAACGATGCCTTCTCGGCGGCGCACCGCGCGCATGCCTCGACCGAAGGCCTCGGCCATGTGCTGCCGGCTTATGCCGGGCGCACCATGCAGGCCGAGCTTGAAGCGCTCGGCAAAGCGCTCGAGCATCCGAGCCATCCGGTGGCGGCGATCGTCGGCGGCGCCAAGATTTCCACCAAGCTCGATCTGCTCGCCAATCTCTTGCGGAAAGTGGACTCGCTGATCATCGGCGGCGCCATGGCCAACACGTTTTTGCTGGCTCAAGGGAAGCCGGTGGGCAAATCGCTGGTCGAAAAGGATCTGGTCGACACCGCGCGCAAGATCATGGACGAGGCCAAGAGCGGCAAGCGCGAGATCGTGCTGCCGGTCGACGTGGTGGTGGCGAAGGAATTCAGGGCCAACGCGCCCTCGCGCGCCGTCGGCCTCGACGAGGTCGGCGAAGGCGACATGATCCTCGACATCGGTCCGCGCAGCGTGGAATTCGTCTGTTCCGTGCTGGCGCGGTCGAAGACGCTGGTATGGAACGGCCCGTTCGGCGCCTTCGAGATGGAGCCTTTCGACAACGGCACCGTTGAGGTGGCGGAGGCCGCCGCGGAACTCACCGGCAATCACGAGCTTGTCACGGTGGCGGGCGGCGGCGACACGGTGGCGGCGCTCAATGCCGCCGGCGTCGGCGACCGGCTCACTTATGTCTCGACCGCCGGCGGCGCGTTCCTGGAATGGCTGGAAGGCAAGGCGCTGCCGGGGGTCGAGGTGTTGCGGGTACGATAAATGATGTTGATGTCATTGCGGACGCCGCGCGGCGGCGATCCAAAATCCAAAGCCCGGCTGTAGAGGTAATGGAAACGCAGGGGTTATGGATTGCGGGTTCGGGCCTGCGGGCCGCCTCGGGATGACGGATGAGAGGGAGACGACAATGAATCTTGACGAACTGAACAAAGTGGCGAACGCCATGGTGGCGCCCGGCAAGGGCATCCTCGCCGCCGACGAATCGAGCGGCACCATCAAGAAGCGCTTCGACGCCATCGGCGTGGAGTCGACCGAAGACAATCGCCGCGACTACCGCGAGCTGCTGTTCCGCTCGGCCGAAGGCATGAAGCACATTTCCGGCGTCATCCTCTACGACGAAACCATCTGGCAGAAGGCGAAGGACGGCACGCCGCTGGTCAAGCTGATCGAAAAGGCCGGCGCCATTCCCGGCATCAAGGTGGACGAAGGCACCAAGTCGCTGCCGTTCTGCCCGGGCGAGGTCATCACCATGGGCCTCGACAAACTGCCCGAGCGGCTGCCGAAATATTACGAGCAGGGCGCGCGCTTCGCCAAATGGCGCGCGGTGATCGACATCGGCGCCGGCATCCCGAGCTACGCGTGCATTTCCACCAACGCGCATGCGCTGGCGCGCTACGCCGCGCTCTGCCAGGTCAACCAGATCGTGCCGATCGTCGAGCCGGAAGTGCTGATGGACGGCGGCCACGACATCGACCGCTGCTACGAGGTGACCGAATTCGTGCTCAAGGAGACATTCCAGCAGCTCTATTACCAGCGCGTGAAGCTGGAAGGCATGGTGCTCAAGCCCAACATGGCGATCGCCGGCAAGAAGAGCGCCAAGCGGGCGGCCGTCGAGGAGGTGGCGGAAAAGACCGTGAAGCTGCTCAAGGCTTGCGTGCCGGCAGGAGTGCCGGGCATCGCCTTCCTCTCCGGCGGCCAGTCCGATGAAGAAGCCACCGCTCATCTCGACGCCATGAACAAGATCGGCGGCCTGCCGTGGAAGCTCACCTTCTCTTACGGACGCGCCCTGCAGCACGCGCCGCAGACGACCTGGAAGGGCAAGAGCGAGAACGTCGCCGCCGCGCAACGCGCCTTCGCCCACCGCGCGCAGATGAACGGGCTTGCCGCGCTCGGCCAGTGGAAGGCCGACATGGAGAAGAAGGCGGCGTGAGTGTGCGACGAACTCCATCCCTCCTCCGGAAGGGGAGGGATAATGCCGCAACGGCTTTGAATCGCGCCTTATTCACGGCGCCGGCGGCGTGCAATAAGGAACTTCGAGGGCGGCACCCACGGCGAGCCGGATGCCCGTTTTGCATCCGGCCCGCGTAACGCTTGACGGGCCATTGGCACAAGCCGACCTACACAGCGAACCGCCAGCCGCGGTTGCCACTGCGACGCTGAGCGCGCCGCCGCTTCGCGTCGGCGATGCCATCGTCTACGCCGCCATCTTCGGCGCCGCCGTGCTGCTGTGGTGGCTGGCGGCTGAGCACTCTTCCCTGCTGCCGGTCTGGGCGCCTTGGGATTTCTCCTTCGTCGAATTCCTTGCCGGCTGGCTTGCCGCGTTCTGGTATTGGCGCGGCTTGGCGCGTACGCCCGCCGCCGCGCGGCCCTCGCGCGCGCGCCAGATCGCCTTCTTTGCCGGCGTGGCGATTATCTATGCGGTGCTGGAGACGCGCTACGAATATCTCGCCGAGCACCAGTTCTTTTTCAACCGCATCCAGCACGTGGTCATGCACCATGTCGGCCCATTGCTGCTGGCGCTTGCCTGGCCCGGCGCCACGCTTATGCGCGGCATGCCGGCATGGCTGCGCCGCGTGGCCGAGAACCGCGTTCTTACCGGGATCGTCTATGTCCTGCAGCAGCCGGTGCTGGCCGCCGTTCTGTTTTCCGGCTCGTTCTTCTTCTGGCTCATACCGGCGGTGCATTTCCGCGCCATGATCGACCCGGACCTGTTCGCACTGATGAACTGGACCATGGTGGCCGACGGCATCTTGTTCTGGTGCCTGGTGCTCGATCCGCGGCCCTCGCCGCCGGCGCGCGCATCCTTCGGCGTGCGCGCAGCTCTAGCCGTGCTGGTCATGTTTCCGCAGATCGCCGGCGGCGCGCTGATCACCTTCATTCCCGACGATCTCTATTCCTTTTACGACCTGTGCGGCCGCATCTATCCGGGCCTGGGCGCGCGCTACGATCAGATCATCGGCGGCCTGATCACCTGGATCCCACCCGGCATGATGAGCGTGCTGGCGCTCGTGCTGGTGCTCAATGCGTTGCGGCGACATGAAGAGAGGACGATCACCGATGCATCCGAAGAAGCCGATACCCGCCCGATCATCGATGCCAGCCAATGGACCGGCGGCTAGCATGAAGCCTGCCCATCCGCTCGTCCCCGCGAAAGTGGGGACCCGGGAACGAGAATCTCAGGCGTCTCGGATGTCCCGCTGGATTCCCGCTTGCGCGGGAATGAGCGGCGTCTTGCTTCTTGCCCTCACGCCGCTCGCTCCCGCGCAGGCGGCAACCAAGGGCCTCAGCATCGAGCAGCCGTGGATCAGGTTGATCATCAAGGCGCGGCCCGCCGCCGGCTATTTCACATTGCGCAACGACGGCGACAAGCCGGTGCAGCTCACCGGCGCCTCCTCAAGCGCCTGCGGCATGGTGATGCTGCACCAGTCGAAACAGGTGAACGGCGTCGAAAAAATGGTGCACGTGGGGAACGTGACGGTGAAGCCGCATGGCACCCTCAAGTTTGAGCCCGGCGGCTATCACCTGATGTGCATGAGGCCGCAAAGCGCGATGTCGATCGGCAAGAGCGTGCCGATGACGCTGCAATTCGCCGACGGCGAAACGCTTACCGCGCAGTTTCCGGTGAAGGGCGCGGGCGGGAAGTAGCTTTTGTCATTCCGGGGCGCGCACGAAGTGCGCGAACCCGGAATCCATAATCCGGGCTCGCTCGCTTTGCTCGCGCCCCGGAATGACAGGCGCTACAACTTACCCAACAGCCGCCGCCACCAGCTGCCCGAGCCTTCGCCGGCCACCAGCTGGCGCAGATCGTCGGTCATCGGCGCGAGCCTGGTACCTTGGCCGGTGAGCCCGGTGAACAAAAGCTTCACCGCGCCATCGCGGTTGAACACATAGACCGCGGAACTGTGCGTGACCTCGTAAGCATGCCCCTCGCGCGCTGGCGTCACCGAATAGGCGACGCGATAGCGCTTGGCCAAGGTCTCGAGCTGGTCGCGCGTGCCGCGAAGGCCCACGATCTGCGGCGCGAAGGACGAGGCGTACTGCTTGAGCACAGCAAGCGAGTCGCGTTTGGGATCGACCGTGACGAAAAGCACGCGCACGTCGTCGGCCTGCTTGCCGATGCGCTTTAGCATGTCGGTTATGTTCATCAGCGTGGCCGGACAGACGTCCGGGCAGAACGTGTAGCCGAAATAGAGCAGAACGATCTTGCCCTTGAAGTCGGCCGCCGTGACGCTCTTGCCGTCGCTTGCCCGCGTCATGGTGAATTTGAGCGCCGGCAGCGCGCCCGTCATGTCCGTGGAATTCCACGCGCGTGCCGGCGCGCCAGCCAGCAGGGCGAGCGCGAGAACCGCGGCGCTGAAAAATTGTATGCGGGCGCGCATGACGCTTTCCCAATACTCGGCAGCGCCCCCGCGTCAACCCGACTAAAGGCCCGCCGACTGTGTTGAATATGAGACATATCGGCGCGGGGGGTCACGTCGCCGGACCGGCCCTCATCAAAACTCAGTGTCGCGGGCTCCCCCGGTAGCCAACCGCGCGATTTGTGAGTAGTGGATGGCCCCGCCCCATTTCATTACTAGAACAGGATACCGCCCGTGATCGATCTCTATACCTGGACCACCCCCAACGGCCGCAAGGTTTCCATCGCGCTGGAAGAGCTCGGCCTGCCCTATACCGTGCATCCCGTGGACATTTCCAAGGACGAGCAGTTCAAGCCGGACTTCCTCAAAATCGCGCCCAACAACCGCATCCCGGCCATCGTCGATCGCGACACCAATATCGCGCTAATGGAATCGGGAGCCATCCTGATCTATCTCGCCGACAAAACCGGTAAGCTGATGCCGAAGGAAGGCGAGGCGCGCTACCACGTGATCGAATGGCTGATGTGGCAGATGGGCGGTCCCGGCCCCATGCTCGGCCAGATCCATCACTTCGTGAAATACAATTCCGGCAAGGCGCCCTATGCCGAGGAGCGCTATCTCAAAGAAGGCAAACGCCTCTACAAGGTGCTCGACACGCGCTTGCAGGGCCGCGACTTCGTCGCCGGCGACTACTCCATCGCCGACATCGCCATCTGGCCGTGGATCTCGCGCTTCGAGTGGCAGACCATCGACATGAAGCAGTATCCCAACGTGCGCCGCTGGTACGAGAGCATCGCCGCGCGCCCGGCGGTGAAGAAGGGGTATGCCGTACCGAAGGACATGGGGCCGATCCCGATGCCGTGAGGCTCACATCGCGGCATAATCTCGGCTGTCATCGCCCGCGCATGCGGGCGATCCAGTAATCACGGCGAGTTCGGTGAGCACTGGGTCCCCGCTTTCGCGCGGACGACCGCCGCGCGAGCGAGCGCAATGACCGGAGCACGCTCCTTACGCCGCATCGCCGGCCGCACACGGCGCGCGATCTCCGCGCCCCGCTCGCGGTTCACTTCGGCAATGTCGTGCTGGCTTTGCAGGTCGAGCCAGAACTGGGCGCTATTGCCAAAATAGCGGCCGAGCCGCACCGCCGTATCGGCGGTGATCGAGCGGCGTCCATTGATGATGTCGGTGATCCTGCCCGATGGCACGCCGAGATCGAGCGCCAGCCGGTTGGCGCTCAGCTTGCGCGTCACGAGTTCCCGCTTCAGCAGGCGGCCAGGATGTGCAACGGGGGCCATGTTCTATCCTCTGTGGTAGTCGACGATCTCGACCTCATAAGCATCGTCTTTGCGAAATTCGAAACAGATCCGCCATGCGCCGTTCACCGTCATCGCCCATTGACCCTTGCGGCCGCCTTTGAGCTTGTGCAGCCCGACTCTGGCGAGCGGGCTCAGATCGTGCAGCGACTTCGCGACGTTCAGCGCGAGCAACAGATCGATGGCCGCATCGACGTCGAGGCCGCGAAATGATTTGGCCGCTCGCCTTCCCAGACTTTGCGGGTCACGGAGTTGCGCCACGACCTGATCATGGCAAAAACATACTATACTCCGTTCACGCCACAACCCGAAAATCCTTGGGGTTGATGATACGGAAATTGTCGGTGACCGAATCACGGAGGTTCGCCCAATTCCCCGGAACCTTTTCACGCAGAAAACTGAGCGTCGCGTCGGCAAATTGGGCGCAAGTTGCGTAGCACTTGTTGTGCGTGACGTTTCTGTGCATGAGACCCCATGACCGCTCGATCGGGTTCAAGTGCGGGCAATAGCTTGGGATGAAGTGCAGCTTGATGCGTCGTCCCGGCAGGGCTAACCATTCCTGCACGAGCTTGGCGTGATGATAACGCGCGTTGTCCAGGAAAACATGGATGAGCGCCAACATCGGATAGAGCGTCTCGATCGATTGCAGCAGCCTGATCGTCGAGGCGGCGTCGATGGTCAGGGCCTCGATCATCCGGGTTTGCCCGGTCGCCAGGTCGATCGCGCCGTGAATGTTGATGCGTTGACGCCCGCTCGTCTGCTCGATCGCCAGCTTCTCCTGGCTCGGCGCCCAGCAGCCGACGGGCCGTGCGGCATGGGTCGGATGCACGGCGTCAGCAAACAGTACGGCCTCGTCGTCGCCCAAGGAATTCAGCAGCTTTTCGTAGCTCTCAATGAAAGCCTTCTGCTTTTCTTCGTCAAGCTTGCGCGGAATGACATTGGGTTTGTGATATTCGAGCCCCAGGCGGTGCAACAGCGCGATCAGTCCTGACCGGCCTTGGTAAACGACGCTGAATTCATTCTCGATCCGGGCGCCGACCTGGCGCGTTGTATGTGGTAAGGCAGCGGCAACCCAGGCTTTCAGCTTTTCCTGTTGCTCGCCGCTCAACTGGCAAACGCTGCCCGCGTAGCTGAAGTTCGTCAGGCCCTCGATCCCATCCTCTTCATACAGGCGATACCAAGTGCGGATGGTGTCGTCGTCCAGAAACAGGACCTTCGCAATCGCTTCGCAGCTCATCCCATCGTCGAGCAACACCAGCGCGTTCGCACGCCGGGCCAAACGATGAGCGGCCGACCCGTTCCGAGCCAACCCGATCAGGTCTTGCCGCGATTCTCTGTCCAGAAACCCGGGCCGAATCATCCGTACGGTAGAATCCGGTTCGCGTCGTTTGGCAAGGGGGGGTTCTTCGGATTCTCGGGGAGTCCGGGTATACGTGACTCGGTGAGCAGCAAGGTCGCGTCCGGAGCGGCCGCCAGGGCCCCGAGCGGCCCTTGTCAATCTTCCGCCCGATTGCGCTAGCATGCGAAAACCATGGCACCGCAACCGAAGAAAGCGGACCCGCGCCCGGCCCCGCGCCTCTATCTGGTGACGCCGCGGCTCGACGAAACCGCGGGCTTCGCCCCGCAGCTTGCCGCGGCACTCGCCGCCGGCGACGTCGCCGCCGTGCTGCTGCGCCTTGCGCAGGCCGACGAGCGCAGCCTGATCAACCGCGCCAAGGCGCTGTGCCCGCCCGTGCAGGACAAGGGCGCGCCCCTTTTGCTCGACGGCCATGCCGATCTCGTCGCGCGCTCAGGGGCCGACGGCGCCCATCTCACCGGGCTATCGGCCTTCTCCGAAGCGATCGAACGCCTCAAGCCCGATCGCATCGCCGGCTGCGGCGGGCTGCACAGCCGCCACGACGCCATGCTCGCGGCCGAATCCGGCGCCGACTACGTTATGTTCGGCGAGCCGGACGAGGCCGGCCTGCGTCCCGCCTTCGCCGCCGTGGAAGAGCGCGTTGCCTGGTGGGCGGAGGTGTTCGAGATACCTTGCGTCGGCTACGCCGCCGCGCCCGAGGAAGTGGCGCCGCTGGCGAAAGCCGGCGCCGATTTCGTCGCGCTCGGCGACTCGCTCTGGCGCGAGCCGCAGGCCGGCATGGCAGCCGCCGCGCGCGATCTCAAGCTGCCGGAGCCCGCTGAATGAGCCGCGCGCCGCGCGTCCTTGCCGCCCTGTTTGCCGCGGCGCTCGCAGCGCCTTCACTGGCGCAGCCGCCGGTGAAGAATCCGCCGCTGCCCGAGCCGCCGCCGACCGCCGCGCCAGGTAGCCCTGTCGATCTCGCCTACGGCGCTTTCCAACGCGGCCACTATCTGACCGCGCTGACCGAAGCGGAAAAACGCGCCAAGGAGAATGACCCTACCGCCATGACGCTGCTCGGCCTGATTTACGGCGGCGGTCTTGGCGTGCCGCGCGACGACGCCAAGGCCGCCGAATGGTACAAGCGCGCCGCCGAGCGTGGCGACCGCAATGCGATGTTTGCCCTCGCCATGTTCGCCTTCCAAGGACGCAACGGCCCGCGCGACCCGGACCAGGGCGCCAAGTATCTCAGCGATGCCGCCAAGCTCGGCCATCCAGCGGCCGAATACGATCTTGGCGTGCTATATTTGGAAGGCAAGCAGTTTCCGCAGGACCACAAACGCGCCGCCGAACTGTTCCGCAAAGCCGCCGCCGCCGGCAATTCGGAGGCGCAATACGCGCTCGGCACCTTGTACAAAGAAGGACGCGGCGTGCCGAAGGACATGCACGAGGCCATGCAGTTGATGGGTCTCGCCTCAGTCGCCGGCAATCTCGACGCCATGGTCGAATACGCCATCGCGCAGTTCAACGGCACCGGGCTGCCGAAGAACGAGGCCGCCGCCGCGGAGCTGTTCATGCGGGCGGCGCGACGCGGCAACCCGGTGGCGCAGGACCGGCTGTCGCGCATTTTGATGGCGGGGCGCGGGTTGCGCGCCAATCCGACGCAGGCGATCAAGTGGCACATCATCGCCAAGGCCGGCGGCGCCAGCGATCCCGATCTCGATGTGTTCCAATCCAAGCAGCCGGAAGCCGTGCGCGCCGCCGCCGAGAAGGACGCCAAGAAATGGCTGTCGACCGCGCGGCCGCGGTCGTGATGCTTTCGCGCGAAAGCGCGCGCCCTTGACCTTGCGCCCGCGCGCGGGCAGACCCCGGCACCATGCTCCGCTCCGCCCTCCTCAACGTCATGATCGCGGCCGCGCGCAAGGCCGGGCGCGCGCTCAAGCGCGACTTCGGCGAGGTCGAGAAGCTGCAGGTCTCGCTCAAGGGCCCCGCCAATTTCGTCTCGGCCGCCGACCACCGCGCCGAGGAAACGCTTTACGCCGAGCTCTCCAAGGCGCGGCCCGGCTACGGCTTTCTCGGCGAGGAAGGCGGCGCGCGCGAAGGGGCCGACAAGTCCCACCGCTGGCTCGTCGACCCGCTCGACGGCACCACCAATTTCCTGCACGGCATTCCGCAGTTCGCCATCGCCATCGCGCTCGAGCGTGAGGGCACCGTGGTCGCCGGCCTCGTCTACAATCCGGCCACCGACGAGATGTTCACCGCCGAACGCGGCAAGGGCGCCTTCCTCAACGAGCAGCGCATCCGCGTCGCCGCCCGCAAGCGGCTCGCCGATGCGGTGATCGCCTGCGGCCTGCCGCATATCGGGCGCGGCGACCTCAAGCTGGGGGCGCGCGAGACCAACCGCATGCAGGAGCAGGTGGCGGGCCTGCGCCGCTTCGGCGCCGCCGCGCTCGATCTCGCCTGGGTGGCAGCCGGCCGGCTCGACGGCTATTGGGAGCGCGACCTCAAGCCCTGGGACATGGCGGCAGGGTTAATCCTGGTCAGGGAGGCGGGCGGTTACGCCTCCGACTGCGACGGCGGCGACGAGATGCTCGCCACGGGCCATATCGCCGCCGGCAACGAGGCCATCCACAAAGAAATCCTGCGCGTGCTCAAAGAGGCGGGAAAGGGCTGAAGGGAACCTACGCGATAAGCCAAAATCCTTCAGCCGGCGCACGGAGTTTGGCATCGGGCCGCCCGTCGGCGGACCCGTTGGTGCGCCGACATCTCCCTCTGGGAGTGGTGAAGAGAGCCCGTTTCACCGCAATTTCAACTCATTCACCGGCTTTACCCCTTTAAGGGTTCCGGCACGTTTGCTTTTTCCTTGTCACGGGTCTGTGCCATATTGCACGGGAACCCGACGCAGCCGCCGTTAACTTTTCAAGGTCATGGCCAAATCACTCGATCCGCTCAAACTGTCCTCGCCGCGCATCTTCCTGTTCCGGATGCTGGTTTTCGTCGTGCTCGGCGGCCTCATCGTGTTCCTGCTGCACAAGCAGATCGAGACCGCCTTCATGGCCAATCCCGGCCTCAACACGCTGATCATCGCGGTCCTCGTCATCGGCATCGTGCTGGCGCTGCGCCAGGTGTTGCGGCTTTATCCCGAGGTCGCATGGGTCAACAATTTCCGCCTGGCCGACCCCGGCCTCGCGGTTGAGCGCCCGCCGGTGCTGCTGGCGCCGATGGCGGCCATCCTCGGCAGCCGCATGGGCCGCATGGCCATCTCGGCGCAGATGATGCGCGGCATTCTCGATTCGATCGCCACACGGCTCGACGAGGCGCGCGACATTTCGCGCTACATGACCGGCCTGCTCGTGTTTCTCGGCCTGCTCGGCACGTTCTGGGGCCTGATCGAGACGGTGAGCTCGGTCGGCGGCGTCATCCAGGGGCTGAAGGCCACCGGCGACGCCGGGTCCATGTTCGATTCCTTGCGCGAAGGCCTTGCCGCCCCGCTCGGCGGCATGGGCATATCGTTTTCGTCCTCGCTGTTCGGCTTGGCGGGATCGCTGGTGCTCGGCTTCCTCGATCTGCAATCGAGCCAGGCGCAGAACCGCTTCTACACCGAGCTGGAGGACTGGCTGTCCACCACGGTCTACGATCATGCTGTCGAGCCGCTCGCCGCGGCCGGCGGCGCCCAGGAGGTGCGCGGCGCCATGGACCGCCTGCGCGAAGTCGTCGAGGAGGCGGGCGGCTCGAAGGCGGCATCCGCCGCCATGTCGAACCTCGCCGAGGCGATCCAGGGCCTGGTGCACCACATGCGCACCGAGCAGCAGATGATCCGCGACTGGGTCGACAGCCAGGCCGAGCAGCAGCGCGAGATCAAGCGGCTGCTGGAGATCATGGTGCGCGAGCAGGTGAACCGTTAGCACCGCCCTCGCTCCGCTCATTCCCGCGCAAGCGGGGATCTGGGAGCGGCACGGCAAAGCTGCGCTGGGCTTTCGCGGGGACGAGCGGAAAGGATTTTAGATGCCGCTTGCACGAGCACGCCGCAGCGAAAGCGGCATGAACTACTGGCCGGGCTTCGTCGACGCCTTGTCGACGCTGATCCTCGGCATCATCTTCCTGCTCACGGTGTTCGTGGTGGTGCAGTTCTACCTGCAGCAGGAAGTGCAGGGCAAGGACACCGCGCTGCAGCGGCTCAACGCGCAGATCGCCCAGCTCACCGACCTCTTGTCGATGGAGAAGACCGGCAAGGAGGATCTGCAGAACCAGCTCGCCGAATTGCGTGCGACCCTGAGCACCGCCCAGAGCGAGCGCGACAAGTACAAGACCGAAGCGCAGGGCGCCGGCGCGGGCGTGGCCGCCGCCGAAGGCAAGCTCGGCACGCTGAGCACGCAGCTGCAGAACCAGAAACAGATTTCCTCGCGCGCGCTGGCGCAGGTCGAGGTGCTCAACCAGCAGATCGCCGCGCTGCGCCGCCAGCTCGCGGCGATCGAGATCGCCCTCAACGCCTCGGAGCAGAAGAACAAGGAGCAGCAGGGCAAGATCACCGATCTAGGGCAGCGGCTCAACCTTGCGCTGGCGCACAAGGTGGCGGAGCTGACCAAGTACCGCTCCAATTTCTTCGGCGAGCTGCGCAAGATCCTCGGCAACCGGCCCGACATGCGCATTGTCGGCGACCGCTTCGTGCTGCAATCGGAAGTCTTCTTCGATACCGGCAACGCCGACTTGAAGCCGGAAGGCACCCCTGAGCTCGACAAGGTGGCGAACGCGCTCATCGACCTGGAAAAGAAAATCCCCGCCAATATTCCCTGGGTGCTGCGCGTCGACGGCCACACCGACGTGCGGCCGATCGCACCGGGCGCCAGGTTCAAGTCGAACTGGGAACTGTCGACCTCGCGCGCGCTATCGGTGGTGGAATTCCTGATCAGCAAGGGGGTCGAGCCCAGGCGCCTGGTCGCCGCCGGCTTCGGCGAATTCGACCCGATCGATCCCGGCAATACCGAGCAAGCCTATCGCCGCAACCGCCGCATCGAGTTCAAGCTGACGGAGCGGTAGGCTAAGGGCGCGCGTACATGCAAACTGTCATCGCCCGCGAAAGCAGGCGATCCGGTACCCTCGGCGCGCTCAGCGAGTACTGGATGCCCCGCATTCGCGGGGCATGACACCGCGAAGTTAAGCGTCATTTAGAGCGATAGGCGATAATATGGCCGTTTACGTCGACGACGCGATCTGGGCGTGGCAGGGCCGCAGGTGGTGCCATCTTCTCGCCGACGAGGTCGACGAGCTGCACCGCTTCGCAAGGCAGCTCGGCCTGCACCGCAGCTCCTATCAGGGGCCGCCCAAGACTTCGGCGCCGCACTACGATCTGACGTCGTACGAGCGGCGGCGCGCCATCGCGCTCGGCGCGCGCGCCTGCGACCGCGCGGCGATCGTCGCGATCTTCCGCCAGGTGCGGGCGAAGGCGGCACGGGCGCGCTGACTGGCAGTGCATGAAGCTGGGTAGTGCCCCGGCCGCGCCGCGCGCACAGCGCGCTCCCTCTCCCCGGCAGGGAGAGGGCGGGGGTGAGGGGGCAAGTGACTCTCGATAGGCTATAACCCCTCACCCGGCGCACTTCGTGCGCCGACCTCTCCCACCCGAACTCGGGTTTACCCGAGTTCGGGCACTATCAGATGGTCGAAGTCGGATATATCCGACTTCGACTGGGAGAGGTGAAGCGAGCTCGCCGCACGCATGTCGCAAAATCTCACCCTCCGCCCCTACAGCGCCGCCGACGAGGACGCCGCGATCGAGCTGTGGCGGCGGACCTGGACGCAGCATTATCCGCACATCGATTTCAACGCGCGCGTCCAATGGTGGCGCGAGCGCTGGCGCAACGAGCTGGTGCCGGCGGCAAAGATCGTGCTGGCGGAACGCGACGGCCAACTGATCGGCTTCGTCACCATCGACTCCAAGACCCTGTATCTCGACCAGATCGTGGTGGCGCCGGAAGCCTGGGGGTCGGAGACGGCGCTTGCGCTGCTCGACGAGGCCAAGCGGCTTTCGCCCAAGGGCATCGACCTCCTGGTCAACAAGGACAATGGGCGCGCCATCCGCTTCTACGAGAAGCACGGTTTCGTTTATGCGGGCGAGGACAAGAACCCGGTCTCGGGCAAGCCGGTGAACCGGATGCGCTGGCGGCCCTAATTGTCATTCCGGGGCGCGGCCGACAGGCCGCGCCCCGGAATCCATAATCCCAGCGCTGCGGTTTATGGATTCCGGGCCCGCCGCTTGCGCGGCGTCCCGGAATGACAAAGAAAGAACTGGCGCCCCGGAAGCCCACTCACCCCGCAATGCGCACCGGCAGGCTCTCGTAGCCTTTGACGAAGCTCGAATAGACGCGCTTGGGATCGCCGACCACCTCGATGCGGTCAAAGCGCTTCAGGATTTCCTCCCAGATGATGCGCAGCTGCATCTCGGCGACGCGCAAGCCGAGGCAGCGGTGGATGCCGAAGCCGAACGACAGGTGGTTGTGCGCCTGGCGCCGGTCGATGATGAAGCGGTCCGGCTCCTCGATCACCTCCTCGTCGCGGTTGCCGGAGACGTACCACATGACCACGCGCTCGCCTTTGCGGATCGTCTTGCCGCCGAGCTCGGCATCCTGCGTCGCCGTGCGCCGCATATGGGCAAGCGGTGTCTGCCAGCGGATCACTTCCGGCACGAAGCTTGCGATCAGCGCCGAATTGGCGCGCAGCTTGTCGTACTGCGCGGGATTTTCGTTCAGGGCCAGCACCGAGCCGGTCATCGAGTTGCGCGTGGTGTCGTTGCCGCCGACGATCAGCAGGATGAGGTTGCCGAGCAGGTTTTCGCGGTCCATGCCGCGCGTGGCTTGGCTGTGCGCCATGAGGGAAATGAGATCGCTTTTCGCGGGCGCCCGCGCGCGCTCGGCAAACAGCCGGGCGAAGGTCGTCCCGCATTCGGCGAGCTCGGCGAGCCGCTGTTCTTCGCTGGCATAGATGCCGCTCTTGGGCAGCGCGGTGGCGACGTCCGACCAGCGCGTCAGCTTGCGCCGCTCGTCCCAGGGAAAATCGAACAGGGTCGCCAGCATCTGCGTGGTGAGCTCGATTGACACGCGCTCGACCCAGTTGAAGGTCTCGTTGCGCGGCAGGTTGTCGAGCACCGAGGCCGAGCGCTGGCGGATCAGCGCCGCCATCTTGACCAATTCCGGCGGCGTGAACAGCGGCTGCACGGCGCCGCGCTGCTCGGCGTGGCCGGGGTCGTCCATGGCGATGAAGCTCGGCCATTCGTATCTGGTATCGACGTCGCGCAGCATGATGCCGCCGAGCCGCACGTCGGAGGAGAAAATCTCCGGATGGCTCTCGACGTAGACGATGTCGTTGTACTTCACGACCGACCAGTAGTTGCCGACCGGGCTCGTCGAGCACCAATGCACCGGCTCTTCTTTGCGCAGGCGCTCGAAATAGGGCCACAGCGTGTTGCTGCGGAACAGCTCCGGATTGCCGACGTGAAACTCGCTGAGCGGCGTGGCATAGGCGCGCTCGCGCGCCGCGCGCTGCGCGTCGGTGACCGTCCTACCCAAGGCCTCCTGCATTGACGTCTCCCCCGCGGGCTCTTGCGTTGCGCGCGTTACAGGCATGCTAGATGCAGAAAGCGGCGCGGTCATGGGCTCATCGCGTGAAAAGAGGCCACGATATTCGGGAGGAATATGGCCCCGGCCACGATAGCGACCGCGATCATGGCAATACCAAACTTGCCCCAATCTTCGCGCACGGCGCCGTCTTTGACCGGATTGAACAAGCTTTTTATGAGCATCAGCAAGGCGAGGAGCCACAGGAGCGGATAGACGATATCCCGGATTGTGAGCGTAGCGAGCGGACGATCGATGACGTTTTCGGGAACGGATTTATAGAGGACGAAGAACACCGCGCCGTACGCCGCGAGGCGGGCGGCAAAACCGATGCGGCGGAGCCACAATCGTTCGTTCGGCCGCTCAGCCTCGCCACTTGCCTGCGGGTGTGTGTCCATCGCGTCCTCGCGGCCGCACCCTAGCCGCGCGCCGCGCAAGTCCGCTAGAGGCCCACGAGCCGCCAGGCTTTTGAAGCGCCTTCTTCGCCTAGGACCATAATCCCGCCATAATCTAGGATTATATGCCGACGTATCCCACCTCGTCACCGAGGGGTGTCTGATCAGCATCTTCAGACCGGGGCGGGGAGCGGTGGCCGGGGAATGACGCTTTCGCTGGAGATGCGGCGAGGCGGCCCGGCGGTCCAAGCCGCAAAGCGCTCCGGCCCGCCCACGCCGCGGGCCGCCAAGCGGTGGTTTGGCGTCCCTGCCGAAAGGCGAGACGCCTGAAAAATGGAAGTCCACCGGGGGCCTTGCGGAGCAAACCTAACAAACACCGCGCGCGGGACGCCTTGGGACTGGCGGACTTGCGGCACTACCGGTTTCGACAAGCCTCGATGTCGCGAGGCGTCGAGGCCCGCAGGGTCCGAGCACTTTTGGTTTGCGCACGCCGCGTAAACTTGAGTGCGCTCCGGGCCCGATGCGTCCCGCGCGCCCTCGGCACTTATCGAGAGCGAGCGGCGGAATGGGAATGCGGCCTACCCGGGGCCGAGCAAAGAATACGGGCGATGGCGCATGCAAATTCATATTGGAAACAAGACGGGTGGACGCGCAACTATTCGAACTGACATCCCGCGCGAAGGCGGGGGAAGCAGTAACCCAAGAGGTCTCAGCGATTGCTGGATTAGCCGCTTGTGCGGGCAGCGACAGCGGCAAGGAATTGCGAGCGCTTCACGCTCGCTCACGATGCGCCGGCGACAGCCTCCGCCTTCGCCGCGTCGAAGACCTTCGAATCGACCTTCAGATAAGCGAGCTTTTCCTCCGCGATCACCACCGCTTCGGCGACGCCGGGTACCTGCCGCAGCCGCGCGGCGAGACTGTCGACATTCTTTCCGTCGGCGATCGGCACGAGCCGCGTCGTGAGATAGCTCGGCTGCGCCATGCCGGCCGCGGCCAGCAGCCAGGCGAGCGCGACGCCTGCGGTGAGCGCGAACACACCGTCGATGCCGCCGTGCTGATGCGCCCAGCCGCCGACGACGCCGCCGACGAAAATGCCGAGGAACTGCGAGCTCGAATAGATGCCGGTCGCCGTGCCCTTGGCGTCGGGCGGCGCCGCCTTGGTGATGAGCGAGGGCAGGCTCGCCTCCATGATGTTGAAGGCGGAGAAGAACACGACGAGCGCCGCCATCAGCACGAACACATTGCCGGCGCCGAAATAAAGCATGGCCTGGCTCACCACCAGCGCGGTAACCGCGGCGACGAACACGCCCTTCATGCGGCGGTGCTTCTCGGCGACAACGATCGCCGGCAGCATGATGGCGACCGACGCAGCCATCACCGGCAGCCAGACGATCCACTGATCATGCACCGACAGGCCGAGCGCGCCGCGCAGCAGCCCCGGCACCACCAGGAAGCTCGCGGTCAGCATGGCGTGCAGCGCGAAAATGCCGAAGTCGAGCCGCAGCAATTCGGTATTGCGCAGCACCGAGCCGATCAGTCCCGGCACGGTCTCCGCGTCGCGGTGCACGCGCACGCGGCGGGGGCTCGGCACCGCGATTTGCGTGATCGCGATGCCGATGAGCGCCAGTGCGACCATCAGCCAGAAAATGCCGGGAACGCCGATGAAGCCCGCGGCGATTGGACCGGCGATCAGCGCCACCATGAAAGAGGCGCCGATGGTGATGCCGACCATCGCCATCGCCTTGGTGCGGTTCTCCTCGCGCGTGAGATCGGCCACCAGCGCCAGGATCACCGAGCCGACGGCGCCGGCGCCCTGCAGCGCGCGGCCGACGATCACGCCGCCGATCGACGTCGACATCGCCGCTACCGCGCTGCCGGCCGCGAACAGGAGGAGCCCGATCACGATCATGACCTTGCGGCCGACGCGGTCCGACATCAGCCCGAACGGGATCTGCAAAAGGCCTTGGCTGAGGCCGTAGATGCCGAGCGCTTCGCCGATCAGGTAGGGGTTGGCCCCGGTCAGCCCGCGCGCATAGGCGGCAAACACCGGGTAGATCATGAACAAGCCGAGCAGCCTGACGGAGAACACGGCCGCGAGCGAGCCGGCAGCTCGCAATTCTTGCCTTTCCATCCTATCTATTCCCAACAGCAGACCGCGGGACGCTTAGACCGCGTCCGCCGGCGCCGACTTGCCGCCCGCACCCGCCTCCTGTATAGAGCCGCCAAATCCAATGCAATTGCGGCGCTTGCGCCAAAGGCGCGCGCCCCGGACGGAAAATCACCATGAAGGCCGAGATTCACCCGAATTATCACACCATCAAGGTGGTGATGACAGACGGCACCGAGTTCACCACCCGCTCCACCTGGGGCAAGGAGGGCGATGTCATGCATCTCGACATCGACTCCAAGTCGCATCCGGCCTGGACCGGCGGCCAGCAGCACCTGGTCGACCGCGGCGGCCGCGTCTCGCGCTTCCAGAAAAAATTCTCGGGCTTCCTGGGCGAGAAGAAGTAAGGCGGTTCAGCGCCAAACCGGCGCGTGCCACGCGACAAGTTCGGTTGGCTTCCCCCGCGGCAGCGGAGGGACCCAGTCCTCACGGAATAGCTGGGGTTACTGGATCGGCCGCTTTCGCGGGCGATGACATCACGTATCCTAAACGCTCTCCGCGCCGAACGCCGCCTTCAGCAAGCCGAGCTGGCGCTCGACCGGGTTGACCGGCGCCACCTGCTCCCCATCCGCCTGATTGTGGATGGTGGCGTCGAGCCGGCGCACTTTCAATTGCAGCGCCTGCGAGCGCGCGATCAACTTGCGCAAGGTGTCCGGCAGCAGCTCGATATTGTCGGCGTCGTGGCGGTCTGACGCCGTGAGCTTGACCTTGGCCTTTTCCTTGTTGGCCTGCGCGAGCGACATCTCGCCTTCCTTCACCGCGCGGTGCAACAGCAGCCAGGAGGCAAGCTGCATGAGCCGCGTGGTCAGCCGCATGCTTTCGGTGGCGTAGGCAAGCGCGGCGGCGCGCGGTAGCTGCTTGGATTCGCTGCGGCCCGGACCGTCGAGATAGGTCGCCGTTTCTTCCACCAGCGCCATGCCGTCGCGGAACAGATCGGCGAACGCTTGGCTGTTGGCGAGCCGCTCCCCGAAAGACAACGGTTGCGCATGGCTAAAGGTGGACTTTTCCGACATGACGCTACGCCTCACACACTTCACACTAACGGACCGGCCGGCCCGTAAACGATTGGGTAAGCATGGCGCGTCCGGCCCTGCCCTGTCCAGGCGAACATTGCGACATAGTTGCTGGGCAGGCTTAAGGCGGTCTCGCAAAAATGCGGCGCTTTGGTGCAACTGACCCGAAATGGGACAAAAAAAGGAGCCGCCGTCGCCGGCGGCTCGAGTTATAACAGGGAGGCGTCAAACAGAGTGGACAGGAGCCACTCATGTCCATGAAGATGGACGCGAACAGTAAACAACGAGAAAGCTTAACGACAGCTTACTGAATTGCGGCAAATAAAGGATTTTTTTGCAAATACCGCCGCGCCCATCCGTATGTTACCGTTTGAAGAACTGGTCGGCGGCCGAGCGCGAAGCCCGTTTACCTTTCATGTCGTCTTCCAGCCGCGCGATCTCGTCGTGCAGCAGCTGTACACGCGCGGCAAGCTCCTCGACCGAAAGCAAGGTCAGATCCTGCCCGATCTCGTGCGCGATTTTTTTCTTCGGCCTGTCGTCGTCTTCGAATGCGGGCATCGCGTACTTCTCCATGCGGCCGGGGCGCGAGCCACTGCGGCAGAGCGAAAAGTTAACGCCGCGCATGCGGCTTGTCACACCGGCAACGCCACGTAAAGATCGCGCCCGAAAAACGCAAGCGAGGATCCAATGGCCGCTCTTCCCTCCCGCATGACCGCAATTGGCATCAAGAGCCCGGGCGGGCCGGACATGCTGGTGCCGCAGGAGCGCGCGGTGCCGCAGCCCGGCGCCGGCGAAATCCTGGTCAAGGTCGCCGCCGCCGGCGTCAACCGGCCCGACGTCATGCAGCGCATGGGCCTCTATCCGCCGCCGCCCGGCGCGCCCGACATTCCAGGTCTTGAGATCGCCGGCGAGGTCGTGGCGCTCGGGCCCGATGCCAAGCGCTGGAAAATAGGCGACAAAATCATGGCGCTGGTGATCGGCGGCGGCTACGCCGAATATTGCCTCGCGCACGAAAGTCACGCGCTGCCGGTCGACGGGCTTTCGATGGTGGAAGCAGCCGCCGTGCCGGAAACCTTCTTCACGGTCTGGCATAACGTTTTCGAGCGCGGCGCGTTGAAGGCCGGCGAGACGCTGCTCGTGCACGGCGGCACTTCCGGCATCGGCACCACCGCCATTCAATTGGCCAAAGCCTTCGGCGCGCGCGTCATCGTCACCGCCGGCACGCCGGAAAAATGCGAGGCCTGCCGCAAGCTCGGCGCCGATGCCGCGATCGACTACAAGAAGGAAGACTTCGTCGCCGCGACCAAGCAAGCCACCGGCGGCAATGGCGCCGACGTGATCCTCGACATGGTCGGCGGCAGCTACATCGAGCGCAACTACGAGGCCGCCAGCGTCGAAGGCCGCATCGTGCAGATCGCCTTTCAAGCGGGCGCGAAGGCCGAGGTCAATTTCATGCGCCTCATGCTCAAGCGCCTGCACCACACCGGCTCGACCCTGCGCGCGCGCGCCGTCGCCGACAAGGGCGCCATCTGCGCCGCGCTTGCCCGGCACGTGCTGCCGCTGCTCGAGGCCGGCAAGGTGAAGCCGCCTATCTACAAGACCTTTCCGCTGCCACAAGCGGCTGCTGCACACGCCCTCATGGAAACTAGCGCCCATATCGGCAAAATCGTGCTAACCATTTGATGCCGCAGATGTTATCGTAGCCGTCACGAGCCGCGAAATCGGCGCAATGTCGGGCCTAAAGTGAGCACACTCGTGGGGAAATTGATCATTTTCACCGTCGCAGGCGCCGGATCGGCGGCGGACAGGCGCTGCCGCGACCGGGGGTTTTGATTTGACTTTGACACGCTGCCTGACGGCCGCCGCTTGCATGCTGACGCTCGCCGCCGCGCTGCTGGCGGCGCGGCAGGCGCAGGCCGCCGAGGCGGTCAATGTGCGGCTCGATGCCTCCGCCATCGACCTCACCGCCGCCACCGAAGTCAAGAAAACCGAAACGGACCGCATCCAGGTTTCCACCGCGCCCGGCGCCGACGGCATCGTGCGCCGCATCGAAGTGCGCGCGCGCGAGAACGGCACCAACTGGGCGGTGTTCGCCCTCACCAACAACAGCGACGAGCAGATCGACCGTCTGATCGTCGTGCCGCACTACCGCATGGTCGGCTCCGGCCTGTTCTGGCCCGATCTCGGCCTTTCGCGCGTCGTCGCCATCACGCCGTCGAGCGGCGACCGGCCGGTGCGCCAAGTCAACAACACGGCGGACGTATTCCGCGTCACGCTCGATCCCGGCACCGTCATCACCTTCGTCGCCGAATTGCGCGCCGACAAGCTGCCGCAAATCTATCTGTGGGAGCCCGACGCCTATAAGGACAAGGTCAATTCATTCACGCTCTATTACGGCATCGTCATCGGCATCGCCGGCCTGCTCGCGCTGTTCCTCACCATCCTGTTCGTGGTCAAGGGCTCGATCATGTTCCCGGCCGCCGCCGCGCTTGGCTGGGCGGTGCTGATTTATATCGGCATCGATTTCGGCTTCTGGGGCAAGGTGTTCGACATGTCGGCCGGCGCCGAACGCATCTGGCGCGCCTGCGGCGAGGCGATCCTGGCGGCGACACTCCTTGTGTTCCTCTTCGCCTACCTCAACCTGTCGCGCTGGCACGTGCGCTATATGCACATCACCGCGGCCTGGCTCGCCGCGCTCGCCGCCCTGATCGGCGTCGCGGTGTTCGATCCGGCCGTCGCCTCGGGTATCGCGCGTGTGTCGCTTGCCGGCATCGCGCTGCTCGGTTTCGCGCTGGTCATGTATCTGTCCAGCCATGGCTACGACCGGGCGGTGCTGCTGATCCCGACCTGGCTGCTGCTGATGGTGTGGACCTTGGGCGCGGGCTTGGCGGTCACCGGTGTCGTCACCAACGACATTATCGGGCCGGCTCTGCTCGGCGGCCTGGTGCTGATCGTGATGCTGATCGGCTTCACCGTCATGCAGCACGCATTCGCCGGCGGCATCACCCACGGCATCGTGTCGGACGTCGAGCGCCGAGCGCTCGCGCTCACCGGCGCCGGCGACATGATCTGGGACTGGGACGTTTCAGGCGACAAAATCTATACCAGCCCCGAAACCGAACAGATCCTCGGGCTGAAGCGCGGCACGCTGGAAGGCGCCGCCGCCATCTGGCTCGACATTCTGCATCCGCTCGACCGCGACCGTTTCCGCACTTCGCTCGACAGCGCGGTTGAGCAGCGGCGCGGCCGCCTCACCCAGGATTTCCGCTTGCGCGCGCAGGACGGCCACTACGCCTGGTTCACGCTCAAGGCGCGGCCGGTGGTCGGCTCCGACGGCGAAGTCGTGCGCCTGGTCGGCACCCTCACCGACGTGAGCGATTTCAAGAAATCCGAGGAGCGGCTGCTGTTCGATGCGGTGCACGACAATCTCACCGGCCTGCCCAACCGCGAATTGTTCATCGACCGCATGGAGGCGGCCTTCGCCTATGCCCGTTCCGATCCGCAGATTCGGCCCTCGGTGCTGGTCATCGACATCGACCGCTTCAAGCAGGTCAACGACTCGGTCGGCATCGCCGTCGGCGATTCCGTCCTGCTGACGGTTTCGCGCCGTCTTACCCGCCTGTTGAAGCCGCAGGATACGCTGGCGCGGCTCGCCGGCGATCAGTTCGCGCTCATCCTGATGTCGGAGAAGGAGCCCGCGCGCATCGTCGCCTTTACCGAGTCGCTGCGCCGCGCGCTGCGCGCGCCGATCGCCTTCAACGACCGCGAAATCTTCCTTACCGCGTCGATCGGGCTTGCGCTGGCCGAGAACCAACCGCACCGCACCGAGGAGGTGCTAAAGGATGCCGAGCTCGCGATGTATCACGCCAAACGCATCGGCGGCGACCGCATCGAAGTATTCAAGCCGGCCATGCGCTCGCGCAAGACCGACCGGCTGACCATGGAATCGGAATTGCGCCGCGCCATCGAGCGTGAGGAGATCAAGGTCCTGTATCAGCCGATCGTGCGGCTGGAGGACCGCGCCATCGCCGGCTTCGAGGCGCTGGCGCGCTGGGACCACCCGAAGCTGGGACGGCTGTCGCCGGCCGAGTTCATCTCCATCGCCGAGGAGATCGGCCTGATCGTAGACCTCGGCTTGTTCATGCTCGACCGCACCGCCCGCCAGCTCGCCACCTGGCAGGCCGCCAACCGGGGGCGCGAGCCGATCACGGCGAGCGTCAACGTCTCCTCGCGGCAACTGCTGCGCCACGACCTGATTCAGGATCTGCGCAGCGTGCTGGGCCGCTCGACGCTGGCGCGCGGCACGTTCAAGCTGGAAATCACCGAGTCGCTGGTGATGGAAAATCCCGAACACGCGGCGCAGATGTTTTCCCGCATCAAGGAGCTGGGCGCCGGCTTGTCATTGGACGATTTCGGCACCGGCCATTCCTCGCTCGCTTATCTGCAGCGCTTTCCATTCGACACGATCAAGATCGACCAGTCTTTCGTGCGGCCGGCCCCGCACGGCAAGCGGCCGGTGATCCTGCGCTCGATCATCGCGCTCGCGCACGACCTCGGCATGGAAGTGGTGGCGGAAGGCGCCGAGACCGATTCCGACGCGGTGGAGCTGTATCAGCTCGGCTGCGAATACGCGCAGGGCTTTGCCTTCGGCGAGCCGATGAGCGCGCAGGCCGCCGGCGGCCTGCTCAGCGCCGCCCAGATGGAAACGGCGCGCTGAATTTCATCTGATATGAGTTCGCATAATCGGTTCGTCCTTCTGGGGCGCGAACGAAGTTCGCCGACCGGGAATCCATCTTCCACAGCACTGAGACTATAAATTCCGGGCTCGCGGCCGGAGTTTACCATCGGGCCGGCCTCCGGCCGGACCCTTTGGGCCGCGCCCGGGAATGACAGGGAAAAATCGCTCGGCCGAGCTCAGGTTATTACGCGTGGCCCGCTTCGCTCGACAACATGCCGAGATCGATGCCGATCTTGCGCAGCGCCTTTTCGTATTTGCTGTCGATGTCGCTGCCGAAGATCAGCTCCGGATCGGCGGCGCAGTGCAGCCAGCCGTTCTGCTGGATCTCCTGCTCGAGCTGGCCGGGCGCCCAGCCGGCATAGCCGAGCGCAAGGATGGCGCTGGCCGGCCCGCTGCCGCGGGCGATCGCCTTGAGAATGTCGAGCGTCGCAGTGAGACAGACGCCTTCGTCGATCGGCAGTGTCGAGTTCTCGACAAAGTAATCGGCCGAATGCAGCACGAAGCCGCGGCCGGTCTCCACCGGTCCGCCTTTGAGCACCTTCACGCCTTCCGCCTTGGTCGGTAGCTGAATGCGCTCGGCTGCGGGGATGACTTCCAACTGCACCAAGAGATCGGGAAATTTGATGTTGGCGGCGGCCTGGTTCACGATAATGCCCATGGCGCCTTCGCTCGAATGCGCGCAGAGGTAGATGAGCGTGCGCGTGAAGCGCTCGTCATTCATCGCCGGCATGGCGATCAGCATCTGGCCATCGAGATAGCCGCGTGCCGACACCGGTACATCAGTCTTGCGGGAATGCTTCATGGCGCAAGGTTACCCAATCGCTCCGCCTTTGCAAACGACGCAGGGTGCGGAAAGTTCAATCAACCCACCGTCATAATTCAGCCGGCAAATATGGCGAAATGACCGTATTGCTTTTAACTTGTTCAGGGACTGCTCACAATGAATTCAGTGGCGCGCCGCAGGCTTAGCCTTTAGATCGAGGCGCATGGAAAACGCACGGAAAACCTTTCTCTTCGCCGTGACCGCCGCTTGCCTCGCCTGCGCACTTCCCGGCGCGGCGCGTGCTGCCGACGCCTCGGCCTGGACGCAAGACAGCCACTCGGCTTTTCGGCTCATCGCCGGCAGCAACAAAAACGGGGCGGCTGCCCTGCGCGCGGGGATCGAAATCAAGATGCAGCCGGGCTGGCATACCTATTGGCGCTATCCAGGCGACTCCGGTGTGCCGCCGCGCTTCGACTTTTCGGGCTCAGAAAATTTCGCCGGCGCAAAAGTACTCTATCCGGCGCCGCACCTCTACACCGACGAGACCGGCAATACGCTCGGCTACAAGGACAACGTGATCTTTCCGCTGCAGGTGACATCCAAGCAGCCCGGCAAACCGGTTAAGCTGCACGTCAAAATCGATTACGCAGTGTGCGAGAAACTGTGCGTGCCGGTCGAAGGCAACGCCCAATTGATGCTTGGACCGGGCGGCAGCGCGCAGGACGGCGCACTCGCCGCCGCCGAAGCGCAGGTGCCGAAACAGGTTTCGGCTGCGCAAGCCGGTTTGACCGTCAAGCGGGTCACCGATGCCGCCAAGCCGCTGGTGACGGTCGATCTCAAGGCGCCCGCCGGCGAAAAAATGCAGATTTTCGTCGAAGGGCCGACGCCCGAGTGGGCACTGCCGATTCCCAAACCGGCGCCCGATGCACCTGCCGGGCATCGGCGTTTTTCCTTCCTGCTCGATGGGCTGCCGCCCGGCGTCGATCCGCGCGGTCATTTCGAGCTCACCTTCACCCTCGTCGAGGGGGGGCATCCCCTGCAGGTGACGACCCGTCTCGACTAATCCGCTCCGCTGAGGCTATTTTGCGCCTCCAAAACACGCGACAAATCAGCACGGAGGATACGAGTCATGCCCATCAAGGTCGGCGAGAAACTGCCCAGCGCGACGTTCCGCGTCATGACGGCCGAAGGCCCCAAGCCCCGCACCGTCGACGAAGTCTTCAAGGGCAAAAAGGTGGCGTTGTTCGGCGTCCCCGGCGCCTTCACGCCGACCTGCTCGAACCTGCACATGCCGAGCTTCCTGAAGAACGTCGACGCCTTCAAGGGCAAGGGCGTGGACACCATTGCAGTGACCGGCGTCAACGACGTGTTCGTGATGGAAGCGTGGAAGAAGGCGAGCGGAGCCGACGGCAAGGTGGACTTCCTCGCCGACGGCAACGGCGAATTTGCCAAGGGCATCGATCTCGCCTTCGACGGCTCCGCCGCCGGTCTCGGCACGCGCGTCAGACGCTTTTCCATGCTGGTCGACGACGGCGTGGTGAAGTCCGTTCATGTCGAGGAAGCCCCCGGCAAGTGCGAGGTCACCAGCGGCGACGCGCTGCTGAAAGACGTCTAGCTTACGTAAGCTTCATTGCACCTTTGGCGCCGGCGCGCGCGGCGATCAGACCCTCGCGCGCCAGTTCGTCCGCGCGCTCGTTCATGGCGTGGCCGGCGTGGCCCTTCACCCAGTGCCAGTGCACCTTGTGCTGGCCGAGCGCCGCGTCGAGCCGCTTCCACAGATCGACGTTTTTGACCGGGCTTTTATCGGCGGTGCGCCAGCCGTTGCGCTTCCAGCCATTGATCCAGCTCACGATGCCGTTGCGCAGGTATTGGCTGTCGGTATGAAGGTCGACCGTGCAAGGCCGTTTCAGCGCCTCGAGCGCGGAGATCGCGGCGGTCAATTCCATGCGATTGTTGGTGGTATGCGGTTCGCCGCCCTTTAGGTGCTTCTCGTGATCGCCGAAGGTCAAGATTGCGCCCCAGCCGCCCGGCCCCGGATTCCCCGAGCAGGCGCCGTCGGTATAGATGGTGACGCGCTGCCCGCTCATGCCGCGAAATCGTAGTCCGCAATGCCCTTCACCGATTGGTGAAAGCGCAGCTTCCAATAATATTCCAGCGGATCTTTCGGTCTGACCAGCGCGCCGTCCGGCACCGCCAGCCAGTCGATCAGCCGCGTCAGCAGAAACCTGAGCGCCGCGCCGCGCGCCAGCACCGGCAGCGCGTCGAGCTCGGCGCTCGATAGCGGGCGCGCTTTGGCATAGCCGCGCACCAGCGCGCGGCCCTTGGTGACGTTGTAGGAGTTGTCGGCCTCGAAACACCAGGCGTTGAGGCAGATGGCAATATCGAAGGCCAGCGTGTCGGTGCAGGCGAAATAGAAGTCGATCAGGCCGGAAAGCCTGTCGCCAAGAAAGAAGACGTTGTCGGGAAACAGGTCGGCATGGATGACGCCCTGCGGCAACTTGCGCGGCCAGGCCTTGCCGAGCGCGTCGAGCTCACGCGCGATCTCCGCGCACAGCCCTGCGCGTACGCTGTCGCCGCCGCCCCGCGCATGGTCGTAGAGCAAGGGCCAGCTTTCGATGCCGAGCGCGTTGGCGCGCGTGCGCGCGAAATCGGCGCCGGCAAGATGCAGATGCGCCAGCGCCTCGCCTACCGCCGCGCAATGGGCGGTGCTTGGGCGCCTGATCCACAGGCCCTCGAGGAAGGTGACGATCGCCGCCGGCCGCCCGGCGAGGCGGCCGAGCAATCCGCCGGCCCGGTTCTTCACCGGCTGCGGGCAGGTGATGCCGCGCGTTGCCAGATGCTCCATCAGCGCGAGAAAAAACGGCAAGTCTTTTTCCGCGACGCGCTTCTCGTACAGCGTCAGGATGAAATGGCCGGCGCCGGTGTGCAGCAGGAAGTTGGAATTCTCCACGCCCTCGGCGATGCCCTTGTATGCGAGCACTTCGCCGATGTCGTAGCCTTTGAGAAATTCGCCGAGATCGTCCGCCGTGACGTCGGTATAGACGGCCATGAATGCGTTACTCCGCCGCCTGCTCCTCGCGCAGCGGGCGGGGCAACGGGAAGAACATTCCCTCCTCGGCGGCGGAGATGGTCGAAATGTCGAGCGCGTAGTGCTCGGCGAGCGCGGCGAGCACTTCCTCGACCAGCACCTCGGGGGCGGATGCCCCGGCGGTTATGCCGACGCGCGCGACACCTTCGAGCATGCGCCAGTCGATCTCGGCGGCGCGCTGCACCAGCATGGCGCGCGGGCAGCCGGAGCGGATCGCCACTTCCTTCAGCCGCTGCGAATTCGACGAGTTGGGGGCGCCGACTACGATCATCGCGTCCACGAGCGGCGCCACGTGCTTCACCGCGTCCTGCCGGTTGGTGGTGGCGTAGCAGATGTCCTCCTTGTGCGGACCGACGATCCGCGGGAAGCGGCGCCTGAGCGCCTCGACCATCGTCGCGGTGTCCTCCACCGACAAGGTGGTTTGCGTCACATAGGCGAGGTTGTCGGGGTCGCGCGTGCTGAAGGCTTCGATATCTGCCATGTTCTGCACCAGCGTGATCGAGCCGGCCGGCAATTGTCCCATGGTGCCGACCACTTCCGGGTGGCCGGCATGCCCGATCAGCACGATTTCGCGCCCGCGGCGGAAATGGATCTCGGCCTCGCGGTGCACTTTGGTGACCAGCGGGCAGGTGGCGTCGATGACGAACAGGCCGCGGCGGGCGGCCTCGTCCGGGATCGAACGCGGCACCCCGTGGGCGGAGAAGATCACCGGCGCGCCGGTATCGGGGATTTGGGCCAGTTCTTCGACGAAGATCGCACCCTTGGCGCGCAGGCTTTCGACCACGTAGCGGTTGTGGACGATCTCGTGGCGCACATAGACGGGCGCGCCGTAAATGCGCAACGCCCGTTCGACCGACTCGATCGCGCGCACGACCCCCGCGCAGAAGCCGCGCGGCGAGCACATCATCACCTGGAGCACCGCTTTATCCGCCATTGCGGCCTGCATTATGGGGGCAAACGGCCCCGATTCTCGGGCCTATCCATGCCCCCGACATGGGCTGCGCCGCCCCACCCTGTCAAGGCGGCATGGTTGCAGGAACCGGGGTCACCCCCTATATTCCGGGCACTTTCGATCATCGCCGATGATCTACTGCTTCGCCCGAAAGCGGCGGGCGAAGCGATAAGGAGATTTTGCCCATGGCGAGCGCCGCCCCCCTGATGCCGAAAGCGACCGCGGTCTGGCTGCTGGACAATACCGCGCTGACGTTCGACCAGATCGCCGAGTTCTGCAAACTGCACCCGCTCGAGGTGAAGGCGATCGCGGATGGCGACGCCGCGCAAGGCATCAAGGGCCTCGATCCCATCCTCACCGGGCAATTGACCCGCGACCAGATCGCGGAAGCCGAGAAGAACCACGACATCCGGCTCAAGCTTGCCAACCAGAAGATTTCGACTCCCACCGAGCGCAGCGGCAGCAAGAGGGGCCCGCGCTATACGCCGGTATCGCGCCGGCAGGACCGGCCGAACGCCATCCTGTGGCTGGTGCGCAATCATCCCGAGCTGAAGGACAGCGCAGATCATGCGCCTGGTCGGCACCACCAAGTCGACCATCGCGGCGATCCGCGACCGCACCCATTGGAACTCGGCCAATCTGACGCCGATGGACCCGGTGACGCTCGGCCTCTGCTCGCAGATCGATCTCGACCTCGAAGTGCAGCGCGCCAACAAGGAAAAGCCGGCCCCGGTCGACTCCGGTGCCACGCTGCTGCCCGCCGCCGAGACCACCGCGCACAGGGAGACCGAGGAGGCCGCCGCTGCGCAAGAGGCGCAACCGAAGCAGCCGGCCGAGCTTGATGTCTCCGCCGTGTTCGCCAAGCTGAAGCAGCTCGGCGGCAAGAGCGAGGAAGAGAAAGAGTAACGGTCAGCCGTCATTCCGGGACGCGAGCGAGGCGAGCGGGCCCGGAATCCATACGCCGGAGCGCTCGGGTTATGGATTCCGGGCTCGCGGCCTAAAGGCCGCGCCCCGGAATGACAACCAGCTAGTACCCCCGCCTGCCCTCGATCGCCGCGACGTAGCGCTCCACCGACTTCGCCAGCACGGTCTTGGCGTCGTGCGCGATGACGCGGTCGAAATAGTGGCCGTAGAGGGCCTCGAAGGCGAAAGGCGCCAGCGCCTGCCCGATATGCCGCACCGCCGCCGCCGACAGCGGAATGAAGTTCGGGTAGCTGCGCATGAAGGTCATCCATTTGCGGTCGGTGCACACGGTGACGATGTCGCCGGCACAGACGAGGCCGCGGCCGCCGGCGCCGCCCGCCCAATGCAGCACGGTGCCGCCTTCGAAATGGCCGCCGCAGCGCACCAGCGTCACCCCGTCCCAGAGCTTCAAAGTGTCGCCTTGCCACAGGCGGATCGCCGGATCGGGCCGCATGATCCATTGCCGGTCGGCCGCGTTGAGGTGGATCGGCGCCTCGAAGGCGTGCGCCCATTCCACCATGGTGGTGTAGAAGTGCGGATGCGAGATGGCGATGGCGTCGATGCCGCCGAGCCCCTTGATCACGCTGACCGCCGCGGCATCGAGCGGCGCGATGCAGTCCCACAGCACGTTGCCGTTTTCGCTGCGCACCAGCACGGCGCGCTGGCCGATGGCGAAGGAGGGCTGCGCGCCGAGGCCGATCACGCTCGGCTCGTATTCGCGGAACGCGATCATGTGCCCTTGCGCGAGCGCGGCCAGCGCAGTCCAGGTCTGCCCGCGCGGCGGGATATATTGGCGCTCTTCTTCGCAGATTGAGCATTGCGCCGGCGGCGAAGCGCTCTCGGCGTATTGCATGCCGCAGGCGGTACAGATGAAGTGGGGCATTTGTCACTCCGTCATTCCGGGACGGCGCGCAAGCGCCGGGTCCGGAATCCATACGCCGCAGTTGCTGGATGTGGCAAAGCCATCATTGATAGTTTCCCTGCGCCCTGATTGCCGCGGCCTAGGATTCCGGGTTCGCTCGCATGGCGCGCAGAAGACGCGCGTAAACGCGCTTTTGCGCTCGCGCCCCGGAATGACGCGGAGAAGCCAACGCTCCGCCGCCCCTGTTCTTTATGAAGGCCCGGGGCAGGCCTGTCTTTTCGCCCCCGCAAAATGCGAGGGGATGGAGCGCCGCAAGGCGCTAGACTGCCGCGCTTGCGAGGCGCGGCGCGCGTCTTGCGACGCGCTCGCCTCGCGGCGCTCCACTTGCGGCGTTTTCCGGCGCCGGGCCGCGCTTTGCCCGCGGACCGCTCGAACCGCGAGCGAGCCGCCGTCAGCCAGCTCCTGGCAGGGGGCCGTAGTACCCCCGGGCGGAGCCCCGGCGCCGCCCGAGTGCGTGGCTGCGAGACCACGCCCGCGGGCGCCGAACCTGCCCCACTTCGAGAACGCCTCTAGAAGCGCCCCTCTTGGACAGGTTTTTAGACTATATACCTAGGACTTGCCGGCCTGTCAAGCGCCTTGCGGATTAATTTCCGTGGAGGGCGCCGCGGCGGGCCGCTCCCATGCGTGCAGCGCAATATTCCCATAACATTAAGCTATCGCTCGACAATTTAATGTGAAACGGCCGCCGCTTGTGCGCCGCAAAAAGATGGTTAGCTGACATCCACAATGAGGGGAACGACACGAACCTAAGGCAAGCACCATGAAGCAACGACAGCATCTTCTTTCGCCGCCGCTTGCGGCCGCCGCCTTGATCGCGACGGCGGCAGGGGCGGCCAGCCCGCCGCCGCAGCAAAGTTCCCTCGCGCCGCCAGCCGCGCAGCATCAGACGGCGCCGCGCGCAGACCACCGGCAGCGCCAGCGTCGACACTTTCCACCCAGCCCCGCGGCTTCCTTGCACGGCATCCTCGGCTGCGCCCCGGCCGCCAGCCCGGGCTTGCCTGCAACAAGCTGGAGCCGCTGCTGGCGCAGTGATGGCGGTGCAAGCCCCCGGCAAGCGAGATGCGAAAGCCCGGCGCCGCGCCGGGCTTTCGGTTTCTTTGAAGCCGCTGAAGGCGCGCGTTTGGCGAATGGCACCTCGGGCTG
>CAWDAB010000017.1:0-127167 GCA_963800155.1 uncultured Alphaproteobacteria bacterium | reverse complement strand
GGTGCGGTCGAGAGGACTCGAACCTCCACGGGTTGCCCCGCTAGCACCTCAAGCTAGTGCGTCTACCAATTCCGCCACGACCGCATGGGGAAGGACGAAAAGGCCTGAAAACCTGCGCGTCCCAAGACGGCGGTGCATGTAACAAATAGGCTGTCAGGGTACAAGGGCTGCCGGCGCGTCGGATACAGGCGAATTCGGTCGCCTGCTCAGCGGCTTGGACTGCGCCTTGGTCAACGCATGTCGGGCGGGCGCGGCAGCAGCTGGCCGATCTCGACGGCGATGCGGTTGCCGTTGACCGCCACCGTGCCCTTGGCCACCGGCAGGCCGTTGGCCAGGACGTTGACGCCGTCGTCCTCGGATGCGTCCAGCTCGATAATGGCGCCGCGACCGAGCCGCAGGACTTGGTGGATGGGCATGGAGGTGGTGCCCAGCACCACCGTGATATCGACGGCGACCTTGTCGAATGTGCTCACGTCTGCTTCCCGTTGGCTCACGCCCGAGCGCCGGGCGGAGTTCAGGTCACCATGGTATGGTGAACGGGTGGTTAACATGCGGGACGACTTGAAAGCAGGCTTGCCCGCGGCGGCCGGCGCGCCGCCGGTCGAATGGCGCGTGAGCGATTCGCTCGTCGGCTACCGGGAGGCGCTGGCCGCCATGCAAGGACGCGCCGCCCAAATTGCCGCCGGCACGTGCGCCCGAACTGGTTTGGCTGCTCGAGCACCCGCCGCTCTATACGTCCGGTACCAGCGCCGATCCTGCCGACATCGCCGACGCGCGCTTTCCCGTGTTCGAGAGCGGGCGCGGCGGCCAGATGACCTATCACGGGCCGGGCCAGCGCGTCGCCTACGTGATGCTCGACCTCAAGCGGCGCGGCCCGGATGTGCGGCGCTTCGTGGCGACGCTGGAGGAATGGATCATCCGCACGCTCGCGGCCTTCAATGTGCGCGGCGAGCGGCGCGAGGACCGCATCGGCGTGTGGGTGCGGCGGCCCGACAAAGGCGCAGCCCACGAGGACAAGATCGCCGCCATCGGCATCCGCGTGAGCCGTTGGGTGACGCTGCACGGCATGGCGCTCAACGTGGAGCCGGACTTGTCGCATTTTTCCGGCATCGTGCCCTGCGGGGTGAGCGACGAACGCTACGGCGTCACCAGCCTCGCCGACCTCGGCATCGTGGCATCGATGCCCGAGGTCGACATGGTGCTCAAGCGCGAGTTCGTGGCGCTGTTCGGGCCGGCCGCTGCCGCTCATGCGGCGGAGGACATGCGCGCCGAGAGTTGACGCTCGATATAGCGCCGGCCTTGCGTCAGGCCGCCGTAGCCGTAGGCGTCGTCGCTGACCTCGTGCACATGCACGTAACTCTCCGGATGCAACGGGCCCAACAATTTTTCCATCGATACAAAGACGGCGGCGATGAAGGCCGCCTTCTCGTCCTTGGTGTTGCTGCCGTCGGTGACATGGATGTCGAGCCAGAAACTCGCCAGCCAGTGCTCGGTCAGTGAGCGACCGCCGCAAAACCAGTCGTCCGGCGCAACCCGGCTGACGATCACCGCGGTAGTGCGCGGATTCTTGCGCAGCAGTGTGGCCGATAACCTGCTCACCTCGGCGGCAATATCGGCCTTGGGCAGCACTTTCTTGTGCGGCGTAGAGACGGTGACAGCGATCAAGGGCATGGCGACCTCCGAGAGATTGACCTTCGAATGGCGACTATCCTATCATTGCAAAACGCAATGATTATCGATAACTGTGATAACAATGCGAAATATCACCGCCCTGCCCGGCGCCGCCCTCGATGTCGATGCCGTGCGCGCCTTCGCGCTGGTCGCCGAACTCAAAAGCTTTACGCGCGCAGCGCAGGCCGTCGGCATGACCCAGTCGGCGGTGAGCCTGCAATTGAAGCGGCTGGAGGCGCGGCTCGCCGCCCGGTTGATCGAGCGCACGCCGCGCTCGGTTGAACTCACGCCGCAGGGCGCCGCCTTCCTCGAGCGCGCACGCGATCTCTTGGCGGCGCACGACCGCGCGGTTTCCGGCTCGCAACCCGTAGAACGCCGGCTGACTCTCGGCATCAGCGACCATGCCGCAGGCCCCGAATTGCCGACCTTGCTGGCGCGAGTCGCGGCCTTCGATCCGCAGCTCAATCTCGACGTGCGCATCGGCTTGTCGAGCGAGATCATCGACACGTTCGAGCGCGGCAAGCTCGATGCCGTGATCGTCCGGCGCGAGCCGCATCGACGCGGCGGCGAGATCCTGCTGGAGGACACCTTCGGCTGGTTCGCCGCGCCGACGTTCCGCAACGGCGGCGACAAGCTGCGGCTGGCCATGCTGGCCGCGCCTTGCGGCATCCGCGCGCTCGCCATTCGCGCGCTCGACAAGGCGAAGCGGTCCTGGGTCGAGGCCTTCACCGGCGGCGGCGTGACGGCGGTGGTTGCGGCGGCGGCAGCCGGGCTCGCGGTCGCGCCGCTTGCGCGCCGCATCGTGCCCGCCGGCCTGGTCGATGTGGGCGAGGCGCTGTCCCTGCCGCCGCTCGGCAAATCGGCGGTGGTGCTGCATTCGCGCGTGTCGGACGGCCGCGCTCTTGGCGCGTTGCGCACGCTTGCCGTCACCTTTCGCGGTGTGGCGCGAAAAGCTTGAGGCTACGCCGTCGGCAGCACGGAAAACAGTTCTCCGCGCCGTCTGAGCTTTAAATCATCGCCGTCGCTGTCGCGCTGATGTTGCACGTCGACGCGCGCGCCGAGCGGACCCTGCCCGCAGGCCGCAATCATGTCCGCCACCGCATCGCCGTCGCCGGCAAATAGCGCCTCGACCGAGCCGTCGCGGCGGTTGCGTACCCATCCCTCGACGCCGCGGGTCAAGGCCTCGCGCTCGACAAAAGCGCGGAAGCCGACGCCCTGCACGCGGCCGTGCACGATCACATGACGAATAACTTTCATGCCAGCTCTCCGACGTCGATGACGCGCGCGCCGGTGAAGCGCGAAATCGACCAGCGCTCGACCGAACGGATATAGTCTTCCGACAGGCGCCAATCGCGCGCGGCCGCCGCGATCATCTCCACGTAACCGGGCTTCGGCTGCCCGGCTTGCCGGTTGCGCAGCAGATAGACAGTGGCCGGCACCAGCCGGGCGCCTTGCCGCACCGGCAGCAAGCGAACTCTATAGAGGCCTTGGTGCAGCCATTCGAAAGCATGCAGCGCCGCGACGCAACGCGGGGTCAACGCCCACAATACGCCGTGGACATTGTCGCCGGCGCTCGGCGCAACCGAGCCCCAGCCGCCGAGCCCGACAAAGAAGCGGTATCCCCCAAGTCTCGCCGGGCCAAGCGCGCGCGCCTGCGGGCAACGAGCCTGCATGCCCGCGCGAACTCATATTGGCGCCATAGGCGAAATAGCGGACCATGTGTCCGAATAACAAGATTCTATCGGCTCGTCCCCGCGAAATCGGAGAGCCAGAGCAAATCCCGCTTCGCAGGACCGAGCGAAATTCGTCTCTGCACCCGTCGGTCAGCGGCGGCCGGTCTGATCGGTAACCGCGGCGTTCAAACGCTCGATCTCCCATTCATAATCGCCCGGCGCCGCTGCTTCCTGCGCCGGCAGTAATGCGAGGGCGCCGGTGGCCACCGCAATACCGAATGGCGGCCGTAGTTTGCCGCTTCGCCTGCTCCGGGCGGCGCCGGTTGCGAGATTTTGCGCGCATGCTTGCAACTCCCCTTACTGCCCGCACCAACTCCGCCACGTCAGGCCGGTTCCTCTAGGAACCCACCACGTTGCCGCCATTGGGGTGCAGCACCTGGCCGCTGATGTAAGAAGCGTCTTCGCTCGCCAGGAACACGTAACAGGGCGCAACCTCGTTCGGTTGACCGACGCGCTTCATCGGCGCGCTGGCGCCGTGGTGGGCGACGTGATCCGGCTCGAACGAGGCCGGAATCAGCGGCGTCCAGATCGGACCCGGCGCCACCGCGTTGACGCGGATGCCGTCACCGACCAGCGCCTCGGCGAGCGAACGCGTCAGGCTGACGATTGCGCCCTTCGTGGCGGCATAGTCGAGCAGCGTCTTGTGGCCCTGATAGGCAGTGATCGAGGCGGTATTGATAATGGTGCCGCCGGGCGCCATGCGGCGCAGCGCGTATTTGCTCATGTAGAAGAAGCTGAACACATTGGTGCGGAAGGTGCGCTCGACCTGCGCGGCATCGATATTGCGGACGTCTTCGGTTTCGTGCTGCTCGGCCGCGTTATTGACCAGAATGTCGAGCCGGCCGAACTGTTCGATGCACGCATCGACCGCCGCCTCGCAGAATGTTTCGTCGCCGACGTCGCCCGGCAGTAAGATGGCGCGGCTTCCCTCGCGCCGCACCAGTTCGCGCGTCTCGTTGGCATCCTTGTGTTCATCCAGATAGACGATAGCGATGCGCGCGCCTTCGCGCGCCATGGCGACCGCCACCGCGCGGCCGATGCCGCTGTCGCCGCCGGTGATGAGCGCGACCTTGTCCTTGAGCTTGCCGACGCCTGGATAATTTGGCTCGAAGTCGGGCCGCGGCTGCATCTCGCGCTCGCGGCCCGGCTGGCGCTCCTGTTGCTGCGGCGGCAGAGTTTCGGTCGACATGGAACTTCTCCGTGAGAATTCGCACGGAGCGAACGCGGATTACCGTCAAGCAGTTCCTATGGCGGCGCGAACTGCGCCGCTAGTTCGTTTCAGGTCGCAGCTGAGACGCAGGCCGGCGTGCTCCCGCTCCCCTGCGGAGACGGTTTGGGATGAGGGGAACTCTTCGGGACTGTAACCCCGCCCTGCGCCAGCGCGTGCCGAGGTCTCCTACGGGAGAAGCCGAACAGAGTTCACGGCAAAACTCGGATCGACGCGGGACGATCTCGCTCTAATGCACCAGATTGACCGTGACGTTCTTCCTCTGGGTATAGCTGTCCAGCATGCCCTCAAGGGAGAACTCGCGGCCGATGCCGCTTTCCTTGAAGCCGCCGTAGGAATGCCCCGGGGACTGGCCGAGGCCCTGGTTGACTTGGACCCAGCCGGACTCGATCGCGTGCGCGGTGCGCAAGGCGCGGCCGATATCGTGTGACCAGACATAGGCGGCTAGTCCGTAATGGCTGTCATTCGCCATGCGAATGGCTTCTTCCTCGTCACGCCACGGAATGGCGACCAACACGGGACCGAAAATCTCCTCGCGCGACAAACGCCAGTCGTTCGAGGCGTCGGCAAAAATGGTAGGGATGGTGTAGTAGCCTTCGCTGAGCGGCCCCTCTTTGGGCGGCAGCCCACCCATTACCACGCGGGCGTCCTTGCGCTTCAAGCCCTCGTCGACATAGCCGCACACACGCTTGAACTGCTTTTCGTTGATCACGGTGCCGATGTCGGTCGACTCGTCGAGCGGGTCGCCGAGCTTGAGTTTGTCGACCTTTTTCGCCAGTGCATCGAGGAACGCATCGAAGATGTCACGGTGCAGGAAGAGGCGCGAACCCGCGGTGCAGGACTGGCTCTGGCGCGTGAAGCGCATGGCGGCGACGATGCCGTCGACCACCCAGTCTTCGTTGGCATCCGGAAAGACGATCGAAGGGCTTTTTCCCCCGAGTTCGAGCGAAACCGGCACGATGCGATCGGAGGCCGCGCGCATGATCGATTTGCCGACCACCGTCGAGCCGGTGAAGGAGAGCTTGGCTATTGTCGGATGATTGGCGAGCGGCGCGCCGCATTCCTCGCCAAGGCCGGTGAGCACATTGAGCACGCCCGGCGGCAGGAACTGCTGGCAAACCTCGGCGAGCAGCAGCACGCAAAGCGGCGCGTCTTCCGCCGCCTTCAGCACCAGCGTGTTGCCGGCAACGAGCGCCGGCGCGATCTTGATCGCCGACAGGATCGCCGGCGCATTCCACGGCACGATCGCCCCGACCACACCGAGCGGCTCGCGCCGCGTGTAGCTCAGGACGTGCTCGCCGAACGGAATCGTTTCGCCCTTCAGTTCGCCGCCCAGGCCTCCGTAATAGCGGAGCATATCGACGGTGCCGTTGGCTTCGGGCCGCGCCTGCGTGCGCAGGGCGTTGCCGGTCTCGTGCGCGATCACCCGCGCCAATTCCTCGACGCGGGCCTCGAGCGCATCGGCAATCTTCAAGAACAGCTTGCCGCGCTCGCGCGGGGGCACGCGCGACCAGGCCGGATAGGCCGCGGCCGCCGCCTTGACGGCGCGATCGACGTCCTCGGCGCGGCCACGCGGGATTTCGGCGATCGGCTTGCGGTGCGCCGGGTCCTCGACCAGCAGGACTTCACCCGCGGCGCTGTCGACCCATTTTCCGCCGATCAGCATCTGCGCCTTCTTGAGCTTGGTTTCGCCGCGCGTTGCCGTCACTGCCGTCATGATCGCCTCCATCACTCGTCTTCCACCCGATGCGGGCGCGCATACGACGCTATGATGGGACAAGTCAAACGCGAGGAAAAGGGCCGTTTCGGGAGGAATTCTCCACCGATCAGGCGAACGCCAAGATCGCCGCATCGACCGCCAGGCTGTCGCGGATCTCCGGTCGATCGGACGCGGCCTGCAACCGGCGCTCGGCAAGAGCCAGCCGGCCACGCGTGCTTGCAATTTCCGCGGCTTGTCTACACAGTGACGCGTGATCAACGCATTACGCAATAAACTATGACGAGCAAGGCCGACATTATCGCGGTACTCGACGCGCTTGCCGATGCATTCAATGCCCACGACATCGACAAGATAATGACGTATTTCGGTGACGACTGCGCTCTCGACATGCCGCGCGGTCCTGAGCCGCACGGCAGCCGCTATAAAGGCGTTGACAATGTTCGCCGTGGTTTGCTTACCCGCTTTGAAACCACTCCGGATGTTCACTACGGCGACGTCGAACATTTCGTAGACGGCGATACGGGCATGTCAAAATGGCTGCTGACCGGGACCACGCCGGGCGGCGAGAAGATCGAAGTGCGCGGCTGCGACTTCTACACATTCCGCAACGGCAAAATCGTCCGCAAAGATTCATATTGGAAAATTGTGGGCTAGTCCCGCGCTTGGCATCTTGATAATCGCTGCGGCTTGAAACCACCCCTCAGGCGAACTCCAAAATCACCGCATCGACCGCCAGGCTGTCGCCCGGCTTGGCGTGGATTTTCTTCACGGTGCCGTCGATCTCGGCGCGCAGCACGTTCTCCATCTTCATGGCTTCCACCACCGCCACGGTCTCGCCGGCCTTCACTTCCTGCTCTTCCTTGACCGCGATCGACACCACCAGCCCCGGCATCGGGCACAGCACCTGTTTGCCGGTGTCGGCGGTTTTGGCCGGCGGCATCAGCCGCGCGTAATGCGCCTCGCGCTCGGTGAAGACATAGGCCTTGGTTTCGATGCCACGGTAGGAAAGCGCAAAGCCGTTCGGGATATTGCGCACCTGCACCGCCACCGGATGGCTGTCGATGGTGCCGCTCCACAGGGGACCGCCCGGCTTCCAGTCCGAGGCCAGATGGCGCGGTTTCTTTTTGCCTTCGCCGGCAAAATGCACGGCGATGGTGCCGTTCTCGCGGCGGACATCGAGGCGCAGCTCGTGCGTGCCGAGCCAGACGGCGCGGCTGCTCTCGCGCGTGAAGCCCGGGCCTTCGATCTGGCCGGAAATGCGCCGCCGCCGCTCGCCCAGCACGTGGTCGATGGCCGCGGCGACCGAAGCCAGCACGCGTGCCGGCTCGCCCTCCGGCGCGGGCGGATGGAAGCCTTCGGGAAATTCCTCGCTGATGAAGGCGGTCGACAGCTTGCCGGCCCGCCAGCGCCGATGCGCCATCAGCGCGGCAAGAAACGGGATGTTGTGGCGGATGCCGTCGATGACGAAGGCATCGAGCGCGTCGGCCTGCGCCTCGATCGCCTCCAGGCGCGTTCCAGCATGGGTGACGAGCTTCGCCACCATCGGGTCGTAGAACAACGAAATCTCGGCCCCTTCGTAGACGCCGGTGTCGTTGCGCACGGTGACGCCGCCTGCTGCGCGCTCGGCAGGCGGCCGGTAGCGCGTGAGGCGCCCGGTCGAAGGCAGGAAATTGCGGTAAGGATCCTCGGCGTAGACGCGCGTCTCAACCGCCCAGCCGGAAAACTTCACGTCGCTCTGCTTGAGCGTAAGCTTCTCGCCGGCGGCAATGCGGATCATCTGCTCGACCAGATCGATGCCGGTGACGAGCTCGGTGACCGGATGCTCGACCTGCAGCCGCGTGTTCATCTCGAGGAAGTAGAAGCTCTTGTCCTGCCCCGCGACGAATTCCACGGTGCCCGCCGAGTCGTAGCCGACGGCCTTGGCGAGCGCGACCGCCTGCGCGCCCATCCGCGCCCGCGTTTTCTCGTCGAGCAGCGGGCTCGGCGCCTCCTCGATGACCTTTTGATTGCGGCGCTGGATCGAACATTCGCGCTCGCCGAGATGGATCACATGCCCATGCTTGTCGCCCAAGACCTGAATCTCGACGTGACGCGGATCGACGATGAACTTCTCGATGAATACGCGGTCGTCGCCGAAAGACGATTTCGCCTCCGAGCGCGCGCGTGCAAAGCCTTCCGCCACTTCGGCACTGCTGTAGGCGACGCGCATGCCCTTGCCGCCGCCGCCGGCCGACGCCTTGATCATTACCGGATAGCCGATCTGCTCGGCGATGGTGATGGCTTGGTTGTCGTCCTCGATCACGCCGAGATGGCCGGGCACGGTCGAGACTTTCGCGGCCGCCGCCATCTTTTTCGAACTCGATCTTGTCGCCCATGGCGGCGATGGCTTTGGCGTTGGGACCGATGAAGACGATCCCGGCTTTTTCCAACGCCTTGGGGAAGGCCTCGCGCTCGGACAGGAAGCCGTAGCCGGGATGCACGGCCTCGGCGCCGCTTTGCTTGCAGGCCGCCACGATCTTGTCGATCACCAGATAGCTTTCGGCGGCGGGCGGCGGCCCGATGGCGATTGCCGTGTCCGCCATCTCCACGTGCAGCGCGTCCTTGTCGGCCTCCGAATAGACGGCGACCGTCTCGATGCCCATTTTGCGCGCGGTCTTGATGATGCGGCAGGCGATTTCACCGCGATTGGCGATCAGGATACGCTTGAACATGCCGCTGTCGGGCCCTCGTGCCGCCCTTTGGCTTTGCGGCGTTGCAATGAAAATGTCAACGCCGTGTCATCCGCCGGCAAGCGTCAGGCTTGCCCAGAGCGCCGCCAAGCCGGCGAGCCAGCAGGCGGCCGTCATCGCCGCCACTTCCCCGGCAAAACGGCCACGGCCGATCGCCGCCGCCAGCATCAGCTTGCTGAGCATGTTGCTTGCCACAGCCGCTAGGATCGCCGTCGCCGCGGCAACCTGGCTCAAGGGCTGCGGCACCAGACGGCTGAGCGAAATGGTGATGGCATCGACGTCGGCGAGCCCCAATCCGGCCGCCCCCAGCACCGCGCCGTTACCGCCGTAAAGATCGCCCACCACGTGGCCGAGCACGATGACCACACCGAGGAAGACGGCAAAGCCGAGCACCTGCCAGAAGCGGAACGGATTGATGAGTTCGGACGGGGCCGCAGCCTGCCGCTTGTCATCGCCCAGTACGTAGATTGCGAGCCCCGCATAGCCGGCCGCCACCAGGCCGGCGGCGCCGAGCGCGGGTGCTACGTAGGCGAGCAGGAGCGGCTGCAATACGGCGACAATGCCGATGACCCGGATCAAGGAAACTATCGTTGCGGTCGCCACGCCGGCCGCCAGCAGGCGCGGCGCGCCCTCGCCCGCCGCCGCCTGCCGCGCATTGCTCAGCGTCACGGCGGTCGAAGACACAAGTCCGCCGGCGAAGGCGGCGAGCAATATGCCGCGGGCGGCGCCGAAAACTTTGACCGCGACGTAGCCGAGGAAGGACACGCCCGCCAGCACGATGGCGATCAGCCAGACCTCGCGCGGGTTGACGCCGCCGGCCGGGCCGATGTGCACATCCGGCAGCACCGGCAGCACGATGAAGGTCATGGCCAACAGCACCAGGGTCGAACGTAGCTCCGGCCAGGTAAGACGGTCGACCCATCGGTGGATGTCCCGGCGCGCGGCCAGGATGGCGGTGGCGGCGACCGCCACCGCCGCCGCCACCCGCAGGTCGCCGATCTGCGCATAGGCGCCAAGCGCAAAGGTGAGCAGCGCGGCGACGACGGTAGTGGCGGAATAGCTGCCAATGGCGCGATCGGCGTCGCGCTCGAAAACGGCGAATACCGCGGCAAAGACGGCAAAGCCCAAGCCCAGAACCAGGCCTTCACCGACGGCCGAGCCGGTCGCCTGCGCCAGCGCGGCGAGGATACCGCCGAGCAGGCCGATCAGCGCGAAGGTGCGGATGCCGGCGGCGCGATGGCCGGGCTTGACCTCGCGCGTCTTCCAGCCGCGCTCGAGCCCGACCAAGAGGCCGATGCCGAGCGCGACCGCAAGCCGCGAAAGCAGGTTGGTGATATCCATCGCGAAGAAATGACCCGGGATCTTAAAGGTTGACCATTTCCTTCCTCACAAAGGCAAAGGAACTGCGGATAAACGGGTGTCTGTAACAATACTGTCTTGCCGCCGGCGTATCTAGCAGCGCACCCAAACGATAATAATGGAGAGCCGTCATGACGTTCGGGTTTAAGAGCCTTGTCGTAGCCGCCGTCGCCGCACTTTCGCTTGCAACGGCCGAGGCACAGACGCCGCACAGCCTTATTCTTTTCGTTCCGGACGGATTGCGTGCCGGTTCGGTGACGCCCGAGACTGCGCCGGCCATGGCCGCGGTGCGCGACAAGGGCGTCAATTTCGTCAACCCACATTCGCTGTTCCCGACCTTCACCATGGCCAATGCGTCGGGCATGTCTACCGGCCATTTTCTCGGCGACACCGGCGTTTTCAGCAACACGATCTATGTCGGCTTCCCCACGCCCCACGCCGGCAATAGCGTGACGCCGTTTATCGAAAATGACGCCGTGCTCGGCGACATCGACGCGCATTTTTCCGGCAATTTCGTCGACGAGGACGCGGTTCTATTTGCGGCGCGTCATCAAGGCTTCAGCACGGCGGCAATCGGCAAGGTCGGCCCGACAATGATGTTCGACCACACGGACCGCAAGGCCGAGTCCACTATCATTGTCGACGACGCCACCGGCAGCCCGAGCGGCGTGCCGCTGTCGCAGGAAATGCAGGAGGCCCTGAAGGCCGCCGGCTTGCCGATGAAGACGCCGACACGCGGCGCAAACGGCAAGGCCGGCAACGCCAAAACACCGGGCACGCTCGTTGCCAATATCAAGCAGCAGCAATATTTCGCCAATGTCGCCGCCAAAGTCGTGCTGCCGATGCTGAAAGCGCGCAACAAGCCGTTCGTGCTGGTGTTCTGGTCGCGCGATCCCGACGGCACCCAGCATAACCAGGGCGACAGCCTGCTCAAACTCACGCCCGGCATCAACGGGCCGACCTCCCTCGCCGCCGTCAAGAACGCGGACAACAATCTTGCCGAGTTGCGCCAGGCGCTCGCCCAGCTCGGCCTTGCCGCAACCACCGACATCATCATCGCCGCTGACCACGGCTTTTCCACTATCTCGAAGGAGAGCAAGACGAGCGCCGCCGCGAAGGCGAGCTACAATGACGTGCCGGCCGGGCTTTTGCCGCCGGGCTTCGTCGCGATCGATCTCGCCAAGGCGCTCGACCTGCCGCTGGCCGATCCCAACGCTGGTAACAAGCCGGTTGCGGACAATACCCATCCCAAGGGAGGCAATGGGCTGATCGGTAAGGATCCCAACAAGCCCGATGTGGTCGTCGCCTCGAACGGAAATTCCGATCTCGTCTACGTGCCGAGTAAGGACCGCGGCGTCACTGCCAAGGTGGTGTCGGCGCTGCTGGCGCAGGACTATGTCAGCGGCTTGTTCGTCGACGATGAGCTCGGCACTTACCCGGGCGCCCTGCCGTTGTCGGCGATCAATCTGAAAGGGGCGGCGGTGACGCCACGTCCTTCGATCGTGATCAATTTCCGGTCCTATTCAACTGGCTGCGATAAGCCGGTGCTGTGCGCCGTCAACATCGCCGACACCGGCCTGCAGCAGGGCCAAGGAATGCACGGCAGTTTCAATCGCGCCGACACCATGAACTTCATGGCCGCCATTGGGCCGGATTTCAAATCGGGATTTGTCGATGAGAGTCCGGTGAGCAATGCCGACGTCGGCAAGACCATGGCGCGGGTGCTCGGACTGAAAATTCCGTACCACGGCGTGCTGATGGGCCGCGTCATCGATGAAGCGCTGCCGGGCGGCGCGTTGCCGACGGTGGAGAACTTTGTCGAACGCTCGCAACCCGGCGAAGGCGGCCTCGCCACCATGCTGGTCGGCCAGCGCGTCGGCGGCACGCGTTACTTCGATGCAGCCGGTTTCCCCGGCCGCACCGTCGGTCTCGACGCCCGCAAAGCGGCCAGCCGCTAAAAAAGAACGGGCGCCGGCTGCAGCTGCGCCGGCGCCCGATTTGATCGAGCACGCGCAAAACTTTAGCCAACCTCGCGGCACCGGCGTGGACGAACGTTGCTACTTTATTAAGAAATTCATTTCATTGTCGCGCGCACCGGTGAGGTCTTTTTTCCAAAGACCGGCGGCAGCGTGACGCACTTCTTGTTATTTGCGGCGAAACCTATCCCGACCCAGCGGACGGGACTATATACGCGCCGAAAACAATGAGCGCGTGACTTTGGAGGGTATGATGTCTTTGGCGATCGGCGATACTGCTCCGGACTTCGCGGCGGACACGACGGAAGGCCGGATCCGCTTCCACGACTGGCTCGGCAATTCGTGGGGCGTGCTGTTCTCGCATCCCAAGGATTTCACGCCGGTTTGCACCACCGAGCTCGGCACCATGGCCAGGCTCAAGCCGGAATTCGACAAGCGCAACGTCAAGATCATCGGCCTATCGGTCGATCCGGTCGACAATCACCAGAAGTGGTCGATCGATATCAAGGATGTGGTCGGCTTCGCGCCGAACTATCCGTTGATCGGTGACCCTGACCTGAAAATTTCCAAGGCCTACGGCATGCTGCCGGCCAACGCGAATGGCGGCGCCGGGAGCCGCACGCCCGCGGACAATCAAACGGTGCGCAATGTCTTCATCATCGGGCCGGATAAGAAGATCAAGCTGATCCTGGTCTATCCGATGAGCACGGGGCGAAACTTCGACGAGGTGTTGCGCGTGATCGATTCGATGCAGATGACCGCCAAGCATCGCGTGGCGACGCCGGCCAACTGGAAGCCCGGCGAGGACGTCATCCTGACCAGCGCGGTCAGCGACGAGGAAGCCAAGAAGCTCTATCCGCAGGGCTTCCGGCAGCCCAAGCCCTATCTCCGCTACGTGCCGCAGCCGCGCGCCTGACGCAATCACCGGTATGATGCGAGGGCGCGGCCGGACGCCGCGCCCTTCGCTTTTTAAGGCGCCGATGCGTTACAATCGCATGCGTCTCCGCATGGGGAGCGCCGTCATGACAACCATCGCCATCGTGGGCGCGACAGGCCCGACCGGATTCCACCTTGCGAACGAGTTGCGCAAGGACAACGGCAATGTGCGCGCCATCGCACGTGGCGTGGGTCGGCTGACGCTGCTTTTTCCTGACGCAGCGATCGAGAAGCGTCCGGCTGACGTGCTGCAAGCCGGCGAGATCGCGCAGGCGCTGGAAGGCTGCGAGCTCGTCTACGACTGCATTGGCCTCCCCGGCGACCAGATGCATCTGCATCCGGTGACGGCGCGCAACATCGCCGGTGCGCTCAAGCAGAACAAGGCGCGCTGCGTGCAAGTGTCGAGCTATTGGGCCTATTTCCCGCAGGCGCGCGCCAGCATGGACGAAAGTCATCCGCGTGAGGGAGGCCCGCCTTGGGTGCGCTGGCGGCGCGAAGCTGAGAACATTCTGCACGATGCAGGCGCCGCCATCCTGCACCTGCCCGACTTCTACGGGCCGCAGGTGCACGCCAGCACGCTGCAAAACGCGCTGATGGAGGCATCGCAGGGCAAGACCGTCAATTGGCTCGGCAAAGCGGACCTGCCGCGCGAATATATTTACGTGCCCGATGCCATGCGCATCGCCGCGGCGATCGGCAGAAGGGCGGAAGTCTTCGGCCAGCATTGGTGCCTGCCCGGCAGCGGCCCGCTCACCGGTCGGCAGGCGGCTGACATTGCCTCCGGCGCGCTCGGCCGCACGGTCAAGCTGCGATCGGCGGGCATGGCGATGCTGCGGCTGGTCTCGCTGTTCAAGAACGACCTGCGCGGGCTGTTACAGGTCGCGCCCGAATACATGAAATCGGTGCGCTACGACGCCGCCAAGCTGGCCGGTCTGCTCGGCGGCCCGCAGATGACGTCTTACCAGGACGGCATCGCCGAAACGCTGAACTGGATCGCGGCTAGCCGCTGAGCCTCTTGCTTTCCGCCGCGGCCTTTCCGATTGTGCCGGGCGCGCGGGCAATGGGGAACCTTCGATATGAGCGACGTGAACAAGTCGGCTGAGCGTGAGCCGTCCTTCGGCGAATTCCTGGGCTTCAAGATCACATCGATCACGCCCGAGCGCGTGACCGCCGAATTGAAGGCACGTCCGGAATTCAACAACCGCCACGGCATCATGCATGGCGGCGCCATCATGGCGCTGGCCGACAGTCTCGGCGGCACCGCCACCACCGCCAATCTAAAGCCGGGCCAGACCACCACCACGATCGAAAGCAAGACCAATTTCTTCTCCGCCATCCCGGTCGGCGATACCGCCTATGCCGAATGCATCGCGCTGCACCGCGGCCGCAGCACCATGGTGTGGCAGACCCGCGTCACCCGCGGCGACGGCAAGCTGTGCGCACTGGTGACGCAGACGCAGATGGTGCTCAATCCGAAGACGTGAGATCAGGCTTCAACCGGCGCCGCCGCCGGCTTCAGCGCCGCGGTGCGGCTCACCAGCACCACGCCGAGCGCGCACACGACCATGCCGGCTATCGACAGCGCGTCCAGCGTCTCGCCGAACAGGACATAGGCGAGCAGCGCGGTCACCCCTGGCACCAGATAAAACAGGCTGGCATAGCTGGTCGCCGCGGCCGAGCGGCGGATGATCCAATACATCAAGGCGACCGCGGCGATCGACAGCACGAAGACCAGCCAGACGATGGCGAACACCAGTTCGCCGGTCCAATGGATCACGCGCGTCTCGAATGCGAAGGCGCCGATCGATAACAGGACCGTGGCGGCGACGTATTGCACGGTGTTTCCTGTGCGCCAGTCGATCAGTCCGCAGAATCGTTTTTGATAGAGCGTGCCGAGCGAGATACCGAACAGCGAGAGGAAGCTGGCACTCCAGCCGAGCACCGTGCCTTCCGCCACCATGTTGCGGTCGTGCAAGACCATGAGCACGCCGAAGAGACCGAGCCCGAGACCTGCCCATTGCAGCGGGCTCACCCTCTCGCCCATGAAGCGGTTGGCGATCGTGGAGATGACGATCGGCTGCAACCCCGGAATCAGCGCGGAGATGCCGACCGGGATCCCTTGGCTGACCGCGACGAACACGCCGCCGAGATAGACGCCGTGCACCAGCGCGCCGACCACCAGGCTGTGGCCGATTTCCGCCCCGCGCGGCCAGCGCGCGCGGGCCGCGAGCGCGATGAGGGCCATGACGATCACCACGATCACCATGCGCACGGCGAGGAAGGTCAGCGGCTCGATATAGGGCAGCGCGAAGCGCGCACCGATAAACCCGGTGCTCCACAACAGCACGAATAATGCAGGCGCGGTGGCGATCGCCACCCTGCTCAGAGACATCGGATTCCAGGCGCGGGCTCGGAGGAAAAAGGCGCGCGGCGCCGTATAGCATCATGACACCGCCTTGGCTCCCCCAGAAACCAAAGTTCCACCATCGATTTGCGGAACCGGCACCCTCGCCTAAGGGTTTCTTTTGCTCGAGACGACGGACAAGGAGGTTCTACCATGACGGATCCGCGTAACGACCCACGGCTGAGCGACCCGGTGACGCGTCGCCCCGACAGCGTCGGCGGAATGTGGGCCTGGATCGCCGGCATCGCGGTGCTTGTGCTGATTGCGATCATTCTGATTGCCGGCTGGAACAACAACACGCATACCGCCAGCAATCCACCCGCCGCTACGACCGGCAGCGCAACTGCGCCTGTGACGCCGCATCCCGCCACCACCGGCGCTGGGCCGGCAACACATCCGGCCCCGGCGGTGACGCCCGCGCCGAAGCACTGAGCGAGCGCCATTCTGCTCGATCCCGGCGCGGCGACGCGCCGGGATTTGCGCTTTGAGCGCATCGCGCCGTGAGCCGCGCGCCTTCGCTGTTTCCTGGAACCTGGGCAGCGGAACGGAAATTTCTCTTTGGAAGGAGATTGCGATGGCCGAACCCGATCCCAAAAAAGACACGATGGAAACGCGGGCACAGCCCGATCCTTTCGTGCGCGAAGGGCCCGCGTCGGGCGCCTGGGTGTGGGTGATCGTGGCCGTCGTCGTTGCGGCGGTGGCGCTGACCTTCGTGGTGACCGACCGAAACCCGCAGACGGCGCAAAATCAGGCGGCACACAATACGCCGCTGCCGAGCGGAGCGGGCTCGAAACCGCCGCACACGGCGCTGCCCGCCGGGCGCACCGGCAGCTATTCCGCACCGAGTCCGGCCACCACCGGCTCGCACTGATGACAATCGGCAACCTAGCCAAATATGCCGTAGATGCCGAAGCCGACGGTCGCGCTGACGACCGCTTCGAGAGCCTGGAACTGCATCTGGCTCAGCTCGGCGCTGAAATAAGGAAAAAGCACGCGCCCGATGGGGAGCATGATCGCCGCCACCACGCCGATGCACAGCAGTTTCGCGATGAAGGGCCGATCGATCATCATCTTTTTGCGCTCTCCCCCCAGACAGCGACGTTTCCATAACCCGTTCTGCGGCGCCGTTCAATTAGCTCAAATAGGCCGCATCGATGGGAACACGATAGCCATTGACCAGCCGGTTGGTTTCGTTGGCCATGCCGGTGACCGCCATCAATTCGCCGAACATCGCTTCGGTCATGCCCGCTTTGCGAGCGGCGGCCGTATGGCTGGCGATGCAATAGGCGCAGCCATTGGTCACCGATACCGCCAGATAGACCATCTCTTTGGTGAGAGGATCGAGCGCGCCGGGCGCCATGATCGCTTTGATGCTTTCCCAGGTGCGCTTGAGCGTGGCGGGATCGCGGGCGAGATATTTCCAGAAATTATTCACGTCGGGCACGCCACGGCTCTTTTTGATGTCGTCGTAGACCGCCCGCACTTCCGGCGAGGCGTCGGCATATTCGATGGGCGGGGGCGTGGCCATGGGGGCATCCTTCGCGTTTGCTGAGTTGACGGAGAATTATAAGGGCACCGAACGCAGCGGGGATAAGTTTTCTTTGGCTGTCATGCCGGCGGTCATCCGCCTCATCCTGAGGAGCCCGCCGAAGGCGGGCATCTCGAAGCGCCGGCCCCCGACTTGATCGGGGATGGGGCGGCCCCGTTTCGAGACGCGCACCTGGCGGTGCGCTCTTCAGCACGAGGCCGATCGAGGCTGCCGCAGGGGCCCCGACGGGCTCACCCCGTTCCCACGCGTTCGTGATCCGCCGACCAATAAATGTGAGGCCCGCGGCGCGCGCGGCTTTGCTAGGAAGCGGGACGCATCACCTCCGGAGGGTCCCTATGCTCAACCGACGTTATTTCATCGGCGCGATGGCTGCGGCCGGCGCGCTTTCGTTCAGCCCGCTGGCCGCCGCCATGGCGCCGCAGGCCTATAGCGAAACGGCCTTCGCCGCCGCCCAGGCCGCGGGCAAGCCCATCCTCCTGCACGTCACCGCGCCCTGGTGCCCGACCTGCAAGGCGCAGAAACCGATCCTGTCCAAGCTCGAGAGCGAGCCGAAATACAAGAACCTGGTCGCCTTCGACGTCGATTTCGACACCAGCAAGACGCTGCTGCGCAAGCTGCATGTCGCGCAGCAGAGCACCCTGATCGTCTACAAGGGCAAGAAAGAAATGGGCCGCTCGACCGGCGACACCGACGCGGGCTCGATCGCGGCGCTGCTCGGCAAGGCGATCTGATCCGAAACATGGTGCGATCGCGGTGCGGCACATCCGGCTCATTCCCGCGTAAGCGGGAATCCAGGGCAAGGATTGCAATTCAGGACATTTTCGCGCTGGGTCCCCGCTTTTGCGGGGGCGAGCGGGTGACCTGACATGGGGGCGCTTGCTCTCGCGCTCCTGGCGGGCGTGCTGTCGACGCTGTCGCCCTGCGTGCTGCCGCTGCTGCCGATCGTGCTCGGAGCGGCGCTGACCGAGCACCGCTTCGGGCCGATGGCGCTCGCGGCCGGCGTCGCGCTCTCCTATGTGGCGGTGGGCATGTTCGTCGCCACCGTCGGCTTCTCGCTCGGGCTCGACCAGGAAATTTTCCGCAAGCTGGCGGCGGCGCTGCTGATCCTCATCGGCGCCGTACTGCTGCTGCCGAAGCTGCAGAGCCAGTTGGCCGTCGCCGCGGGACCGTTCGGCAATTGGGCGCATGCACAGGCGGGCGGCATGCCGACCAGCGGGCTCGGCGGCCAGTTCGCGCTCGGGCTTCTGCTCGGCGCGGTGTGGAGCCCCTGCGTCGGGCCGACACTGGGCGCCGCCTCCGTGCTGGCGGCGCAGGGCGAGCACCTGGGTCAGGTGGCAATCACCATGATGGCCTTTGGCATCGGCGCCGCGGCGCCGCTCGCCGCGCTCGGCATGTTGTCGCACGAGGCGCTGATGCATTGGCGCGACCGTCTGATCAAGGCCGGCAAGAGCGGCAAGGTCGCGCTCGGCATTTTGCTGCTGGCGTTCGGCGTGCTGATCCTGAGCGGGCTCGACAAGAAGGTCGAGACCGCGCTGGTCGACGCCTCGCCGGCTTGGCTGACGAAGCTGACGACAAGGTACTAGCGAAGGCTTCAATCCCCATCCGTCGTCATGCCCGGCCTTGTGCCGAGCATCCACCTCTTTGCTATGCTCAAGGCGTGGATGGCATATGCAACTCGGGCTCGCCCGAGTTGCATCATGTTTACGTGCCGCAAATCGGGTAAACCCGATTTGCGGGCGACAAGCCCGGCCATGACATGAATGAGGACGCGCGCCCCATGCCCAAGACCCCCGACTATTTTCACGGCAAGACCATCGTCATCACCGGCGCCGCCAGCGGCATCGGACGCGCTACCGCCAAGATCTTCGCGCGCGAGGGGGCGAACGTGGTTTGCGCCGACATCGACGAGGACGGCGTGGCCAAGACCGTCGAAGAGGTCAACGCCGCCGGCGCGCAGGGCCTGGCGCTCACCATCGACGTCACCAAGCGGGCGGCCGTGCAGGACATGATCGAATTGGCGATCGGCGATTTCGGCCGCGTGCATTTCCTGTTCAATTCGGCAGGCGCCGCCTTGCGCCGCTCGAAATTCCTCGACATCGACGACGATCTCTTGGAGCGCACCTTCGACCTCAATTTGAAGGGCACCTTCTACGCCATGCAGGCGGTGCTGCCGCACATGCTGGAGAACAAGTTCGGCGTCATCGTCAATGTCGGCTCGATGGCGCACCGGCGCGGCGGGCCCGGCACCTCGGTGCATTACGCCGCCGCCAAGGGCGCGGTGGTGACCATGACCATGGGCGTGGCGCGCGAGTTCGCCACGCAAGGCATTCGGGCGCTGTCGATTTCGCCCGGGCCGATCGACACCGCCTTTGCCGCGGCCGCCGCCACCTCGCCGGAGCTGAAGCAGAAAATGCTCGACGACGTGCCGATGAAGCGCTTCGGCAAGGCGGAGGAGATCGGCGAACTGGTGCTGTTCATGTGCTCGGATGCCTGCGAATACATGACCGCCGACACGGTGTATGTGAACGGCGGCGGCGGGTGGAGATGAGTTGCTCCTCATGGTGAGGAGCGCCGCGTCCGCGGCGCGTCTCGAACCATGAGGCCCGAGTGGCCGCCACATCCTTCGAGACGCGGGCTTCGCCCGCTCCTCAGGATGAGGTGGAGCGAAACTTGCGAAACTTGAAGGCAAGGGGAGCAAACCATGACCACCTGGTGCCGGTTCAAGAACGAGCAATTGGTGAGCTACGGCATCGTCGAGGGCGAGCGCGTCGTGGCGGTGGAGGGCACGCCGTTCGGCGAGCACAAAAAGACCGACCGCGCCTACCCGCTCAAGCACGTCAAGCTGCTCGTTCCCGTGGTGCCGCCGACCTTCTACTGCGTCGGCATCAACTATGCCGACCACATCCGCAAGATGGCGCAAAAGCGCGGCACCGAGCCGGTATTCCCCAAGAAGCCGGACATCGGCTACCGCGCCAACAACGCGCTGATCGCGCACGAGGAAGACATCGTGAAGCCCGCCGACGCCGGCGAGGCCTTCCAATACGAAGGCGAGCTGGTGGCCGTGTTCGGCAAGCGCGCCCGCAAGGTGTCGCGCGAAAGCGCGCTCGATTACGTGCTCGGCTGGACCATCGGCAACGACGTCTCCGAGCGCACCTGGCAGAAGGAAGACCGCACGCTGTGGCGCGCCAAGAACGCCGACACCTTCAAGCCGATGGGGCCGTGGATCGTCACCGGCCTCGACCCCGACAGCATGGAGACGATCATCCGCCTCAACGGCAAGGAGACCGACCGCTTCAAGACCAACAACATGATCTTCAACACCGCCGACTACATCCACGAGGTGAGCCAATATTGCACCATCGAGCCGGGCGACGTGATGTGGATGGGCACCGACGGGCTGCCGCAGAACATGAAGCCGGGCGACACCGTGGAGATCGAGATCACCGGCATCGGCACCTTGCGCAACCGGGTGGTGGCGGGGATCTAACGGCAGATTTCCTGGCCGCCTTGCAGCGCGCCGAGATTCTTGCCGCGGGTCGGGCGCACGCAGACGGTTCGGCCCCTGGCGCCGGCCGGAATGTTCTGCGTGCAGGAAATGCTGGCATAGGCGAAGCGGCACGTAACGGTGCAGGTCTTGGGCACGGTGCCTAAATTGTCGGTCTTGATCGTCACCGTGTCGCCGTGCGCCGAGACCGTGCAGGTGTAGGCGGCGGCCGGCGCGGCGGCGGCAAGCAAAGCGAGCGTGGCGGCCGGCAATAGCAAATACGGTTTCATCGAATCACCTCCTGCGCGCTGAATGATGCGACCTCGCTGGTCTGCCGGGAAGTCAGCCATCGTGACTCAGTCACGATCCGAGACACCTTTCCTCATGGTGAGGAGCGCCGCGCCAGCGGCGCGTCTCGAACCATGAGGCCCGGCGGCCGCCTTCACCCTTCGAGACGCCCGCCTTCGCTTCCGCTTCGGCGGGCTCCTCAGGATGAGGCGGAGAAAAGCCAACGCTCCGCCGCCCGTATTCTTTGGCCGGCCCCGGGTAGGCCGCATTCCCATTCCGGCCGCTCGCTCTCGATTGAGTACCGAGGGCGCGCGGGACGCATCGGGCCCGGAGCGCACTCAGGTTTACGCAAGTAGGCGCAAACCAAAAGTGCTCGGACCCTGCGGGCCTCGACGCCTCGCGACATCGAGGCTTGTCGAAGGTCCGGTTCCCGCCGGCGTTTCCGCCGGCGAGCAAGCCGCAAGTCCGCCGTTCCCAAGGCGTCCCGCGCGCGGTGTTTCTAGGCTTGCTCCGCAAGGCCCCCGGTGGACTTCCATTTTTCAGGCGTCTCGCCTTTCGGCAGGGACGCCGAACCACCGCTTGGCGGCCCGCGGCGTGGGCGGGCCGGAGCGCTCGCGGCTTGGACCGCCGGGCCGCTTCGCCGCATCTCCAGCGAAAGCGTCATTCCCCGGCCACCGCTCCCCGCCCCGCGTCTGAAGATGCTGATCAGACAGGCAAATATTTGCAAGTCAAAATCTGACTTTCTTATATTCTTTCAATCCGTTGTCGGCTAAATTTGCGCAGGGCCGTTTTCGGCTAGGGGATAAACTAGGGACACGCGTCAGATTCTTAATCACTGGGTCCAAGGTGCGAGTCCTTGTGCGCCCGCCAAGACTTATTAGCAGCAAAAATCTGTGTGTCTGTGGCTCAACGGATCATTGATAACCACTCCGACCCTTCATTGCTTTGCCAAGCGGCGAAGGTCGGAAAGCTCTGGTTCTTGGATTTGACGCCGAAGTTTAAACAATTCCGCTTCGAGCATTTGAAATTTGTCAAACAGGTTTTCTATATCTTCGGCCGTGAAGTCTTGGTGCTGCTCATCGTCGTTCCACTTTTTGTCGCCTCTAATTGTTATTATTAAAGTTTGTCTATTGAAGCACCACCATTCGCCGTGAACTAGCAGATTCCTATTTAAACTAGGTGTAACTGAGTCCTCCAAAAGAGTTTCTATCTTTGCTGCTGTCGACGAACCGACGGGATGATCCTGAATGAGTTTTCTGAAGCACTCGGCTCGCTTGTTTGCCGACCACTTAATACCAATGGATTCGTCTTTTGTGATGGCGCGCTGAAGCGAAAGAATTTCCGCCTCAAAGGCTGTATAGGCGAACAGCATTCGTACAAAGGCAGTCGCATGGGCGGCGATATCTTTGGGTTCGGGGAAATAACTATGTTCGGGATTTGATAGAAAGCTATCATTCATCTCTTATTTTCGCCTTCAGTGAGCCCGCTTGCTTGTGAGCAAATCCCACTGCAATCCATTTAAACACAAGCCCGAACAACAACAGAATCAAAGGTGGCAATAGCCTGCCAATCCGGGGCTTGCGTCTTCTTGGTCTTCTCTGTACTCATGACACGTTCTCATTATTCGCGAGACTGACTTCCGGGCCGCCCACCAAGCGGCCCGGCTTTTTATTTGCCGCGCCGTTTCTTCAGCGTTTTCTTCTTGGCGGTCCACCACACGCGAACGTCTTCCGGCCAAAATGCGGTGAAGCGGTTGGCGACTCGAACAGCGGGTTCGGGGAAGTCACGGCGGGACATCCAATAATAACAGACGCCGACGCTGTGGCCTGTGGCCGCATCGCGGCTGAGAGCGTGGCGCAGCGCCCACAAGAAGCGTCAAGGGGCCACTCCTAGGAATAGGAGGGCCAACCTGTGCCCGCCATTGATCTTATCGACGAAACGACCGTCCGCCAGATCGTCGGCGGGTCGCGCCCGATCAGCAAGCCGACCTTATACCGATTGATCAGGTGTGGGCGCCTGCCACGCGGCGTGCGCGTCGGTCCGAATACGGTCAGATACAGCCGAGCGGAAGTCGAAGCCACCATTCGCAAGCTGTTCGCCGCGCGTGACGGGTGCGAGCAATGAGCACGCCGCCAACCATAGAAGATTATGCGTGGCTTATGGGTCAGATTGCGCCCAAGGCTCGCCAGCGTGCGCTGCGCATCCTTCGTTACAGGCTTCCGTGGACTGCCCTCCACTGGCGCTTAGCCGATGCTGTAGAGATCGTCCGCCAAGAGCGCGGGCGCACCCGCCGCAAGACGTGGGAGATCATAGGTGATGTGGCGCAAGCCGAGAAGTTGACGCCCGGGGAACTCGAACGCGCTTGTGACTGTGATCACCCCGGAGCGCGCCGCGTCCGCGATTTCCGCGATCTAATCCGACACCTGACCCCCACGGAAGTTTTCCGGGGTCCGCGAGATTCCGATCAGTGATTTAACCGCTCCATCGTTGAAGCGCGAGTCATGTGCATACGCTTTGGAAGCTTGCGGCTATCACAAAATGGCGGCGATGGTTCGCGAAGGGAAAGTCACCCTTGCAATCTTGAATCGGATGCAGGGGCGTGACGCGGCGAAAGCTACCGCGTTCACATCCGAAGACATGGACGAGTTCTCGCGCGCTTGCGCGCTTGTGCCGCCAAAGACCGGCACGATTGCACAACTCATGGAAGCGATGGCGAACGCTTACTGGACGGCGGCACATGCCTAAAAGTAACCGCAAGCGTCGCAACCATCCAAAAAAGGGTGCGCGCCGCAAGCGCCCGCCCAACCACAAGATCAGGTGGAGTACTCACGCGAGAGAAGCGCCCCGCCGGTGGTGAGTGAGATTGGGTCGGGGGTAACTCGGCTCGAACTCGTTTCAACGTTAACTGAAAAAACACGCTAGAGTGTTTTCAAGTTCAAAAGGACAGCAACTATGTCAATCGAGACGCAAGAGTATTGGGGCGCGCGCGAGATCAGCGCGTTCAGCCGCTTGTTCCCGGTCAACCAAACGGGGGTGGGGTCGCCGGGCGGCTACCTTCACAGAAGGCGACCCATTCCTGAAGACGGTTCCATTACAAGTCAAGAAGCATCACCTGCTGTCAGGCGGTTCTCTATATAACCTATTGAACTGACTACCGAAAACAGCTCGGCCGAAGGCTTTTAGAAGCCCGTGGATGCGTTCAATTCGAACCGCTGCTAGGTGGGGTCATTGGAAGCCAATCCAGCGCATGGCTCGCCACTGCTGGCGGCCAAATTCAGGCGATAATTTCACGGAGCCGATCAGCCCACAATTCGAGCGCGGCCCGCATTTCAGGCATGTAGTCGTGCTGATCATAGTGCAGGGCAGTGACAGTGGCTTTCATGATCGAGCGGTGTCCCAACAGGTGCCCGATCACTAATTGATTGGTGCCAAGGCCAGCCATTTGCGTTGCGGCCGTGCGGCGCAAATCATGCGCCGTGAAATGCGGAATCCTAAGCTTTTCATGCAAGCCGACGATACGTTGCTGAACACGCGTCACGCTGATCGGAAATAGGAATTCCGAACGGCCTTTGGCTTCTTCAATGATTTCCGACGCCAGCGACGATAACGGCCGCAAATGTTCGTGCGCATTCTTAGACCGCGCCGCCGGAAGCAACCATGTCTTCGCTGCAAGGTCTAACTCAGATTTTCGAATTCCCGTCACTTCGCCAATACGGCCTGCCGTTGCAAGGCAAAGCCGCAAAATGTGAGCAACACCCTTGGCGCGGGCATCGCTGCCCAATGCCGCTTCCGTGCCATTCCACACGACGCGAATTTCATCGGCTGATAGTACGCGCGTGCGCGGCTGATCCGGCGCATCCGGCCGCCGCATCTTTTCCATTGGGTTATGCTCGAAGTCGCCGCGCGCCGTCGCCCATTCGAACATCGCGCTCAACATCGTGTAGAGACGTTGCGCGCCGACAAGCGCCCCCGGGATTGAACTTGCTCGATCACGCGGGCGATATCGCGACGATGCAGCATCGCCAAAGGAATTCGACCGATGGCGGGGATCACGTCTTTTTTGAACTTGCGCTGAATCTCGTTCGCGCTGCGCAGAGTGTTTTTCAAAATATTCGTCAATCAACCCGGCGACCGTATTGTGCGCAGCCTTCTTCGCCAAGAAATGGTCACGCGGATCGATAGGGGGCAGCGCGTCGATACAGCCGCGCGCTTCGGTCACCCGGCGCCGGGCTTCCGCCAAGCTGACGGCCGGGTAAGTGCCAAGCTTCAGTCGGACACGACGGCCGCCCCATGGATAGAACCAAAACCACGTCTTGTTCCGGCGGCCGACGCGGACGCCGAAGCCGCGATAGTCGGCGTTCGTGTCCATGAAGTCGGATTGAATTTGACCCGCCTTGGGCTTCAACGTTTCAAGGTAGCGTTCGGTAAAACCAGCCATCGGAATCCCTAGTAGGGCTGTAGGTAGGGACGAAAGACTTGACTTGGTGAGACAAGTTGATACTCGGTGGGCCCGGTTAAAACAAGCCTTACATCAAGCATTTCCGCGACTTGTCGCGATTTGCCGTTGAAATCAGTTCGATTTGGAAATGGCTATAAAATCCTGATCAGACACCCCTCGGTACGAGGCGGGATGCATGCATTATCGGTGCACTTTTCCGAGCGGGGATAAGTTTTTTTTCGGCTTTGATTTGACTGCGTTTTCGCAACGAGCAGCGAGTCGCTGCCCCTCTCCGCCTCATCCTGCGGAGCCCGCGAAGCGGGCGTCTCGAAGGATGGAGCGGCCCCATGCTTCGAGACGGCGGCTTCGCCGTCTCCTCAGCATGAGGCCGGGAGAGGCACGCGGCACCGGCCCTGTCCTACCCCTCCCGCTCCTCCGCCAGCGTCACCACGTCGCGCGTGCGGGTGACGCCGCGCGGGAAGCTGCGGTCGAAGTCGGCGACCAGCTCCTTGAACTCGGGCGAGCCGAGCGCGGCGTCGCACGCCGCCTTGTCGCGGAAGCGATAAGCCGCGTAATGCACGCCCTCCTCCACCTCGCTCCAGAAGCGCCAAGCCTTCTCGCATTTGAACGCGCGCATCGCCCAGGGCAGATGGTCGGTCGAATACCAATGGTCGAACTGGTCGCGCAGATCGGGCGCGACGACGGAGCGGACGAGGAAGAAGGTTGCGGGCATGGGTGTTCACCTTGAGGCTGCGGACGGAACCATAGCCCGGCGACGAGTGCCGGGGCGGGAAGACTTGCTGCGCCCACGCGGCCTGTTATTTGGCTCAGGCGCTCACATTGCCGATCGTGCCGCGCCCGGCCATTTGCCGCCAGCCATGAGCGGTCAAATCTCCGTCGATTCCGGACCAGGCCGTTGCGGCAGGCTTTCGTCAAGCTTGTACGGCGCCTCGAAAAGCTCCCGCTGGGTTCGCGCCGCCAGCGGCGACGGCCGTTGCCGCTCGGCAATGAAATTGATGTAGATATACACGGCGCCGAGCCCGGGTCCGATCAGCACATAGAATACCAGCGTTCCGATCAGCAGAGACGGGTTGTCCCTGAAGACGATCAGATGCGCGCTGTGCTTGACGGCGAGCGTGTAGATAAAGCCGTTCGTCACGGCCGACCCGATTTGGTAAAGCACCCAAAGCGAGAGCAGCGCGAATCCGGCCGCGACGACATATTTCTTCGCCGTCGACTGCCGCGCCATCGGAGTATCCGTTGCTTCCGGCCGACGAGACCCGGCCTACACCGGCACATTATCGTGCTTGCGCCCCGGCATCTCCACGTGATTCTTGCGCAGCATCGCCAGAACCCGCGCCACGCGCTTGCGCGTCGCGTGCGGCATGATCACGTCGCTGAGTGTGCCGCGCTCGGTCGCTATCGCGCCGCCCGCCCCTTCAGCATTCCGGCAATGCTCAAATCCTCGTCGATGTCGGGCCAATGAATGCCCATTGGCATGATCTCGTAATGCGCGCGCGCCGCAGCGGTGGCCTTTTGCAGCCGCGGATACCAGGCAAGTGGCGTCGCGATGCGCCGGCCATCGGGCAGCGTCACCACCAGCTCAGTCGCAGTGAACTCGACCGAGCGGGCACGCAGGTCGCCCACGTCAATTTCAAAAGTGCTCATTTCTCAAAGTGCTCTTGCCAGGCGCCCAACGCGTCTCGAACCCATGAGGCCCCTACTCGGCCGACCTCATCCTTCGAGACGCGCACCTGACGATGCGCTCCTCAGGATGAGGCGGATCACACCGGCAAATTATCGTGCTTGCGCCCCGGCATCTCCACATGCTTGTTGCGCAGCATGGCCAGCGCCCGCGCCACGCGCTTGCGCGTCGCGTGCGGCATGATCACGTCGTCGATATAGCCGCGCTCGGCGGCGACGAAGGGCGATAAGAACCGCTCCTCGTATTCCTTGGTGCGCGCGGCGATCTTCTTTGCGTCGCCGATGTCGGCGCGGAAGATGATCTCCACCGCCCCCTTGGCCCCCATCACCGCGATCTGCGCCGTCGGCCACGCATAGTTGACGTCGCCGCCCACGTGCTTCGAGGCCATCACGTCATAGGCGCCGCCGAAGGCCTTGCGCGTGATCACGGTCACCAAAGGGACCGTGCATTGCGAATAGGCGAACAAGAGCTTGGCGCCGTGCTTGATCAGCCCGCCATATTCCTGGTCGGTGCCGGGCAGGAAGCCGGGCACGTCGACGAAGGTGACGATGGGGATGCCGAAGGCGTCGCAGAAGCGCACAAAGCGCGCGGCCTTGCGCGAGGCGTCCGAGTTCGAGCACGCCGGCCAGCACCATCGGCTGGTTGGCGACGAAGCCCACGGTGCGCCCCTCGATGCGGCCGAAGCCGGTGACGATGTTCTTGGCGTAAGCGGACGAGAGCTCGAAGAAGTCGCCCTCGTCCGCCACTTTGAGGATCAGCTCCTTGATGTCGTAGGGCTTGTTCGGGTTGTCCGGCACCAGCGTGTCGAGCGAGTTGTCGGCGCGGTCGATCGGGTCCTGCGTCAGCCATTGCGGCACGCCCGCCTCGTTGTTCGACGGTAGGAAATCGATCAGCCGGCGCATCTGTAAGAGGCACTCGACGTCGTTCTCGAAGGCGCCGTCGGCGACGCCCGACTTGGTGGTATGCACGGAAGCGCCGCCCAGCTCTTCCGCCGTCACCACCTCGTTGGTCACCGTCTTCACCACGTCCGGCCCGGTGACGAACATGTAGCTCGTGTCGCGCACCATGAAGATGAAATCGGTCATGGCCGGCGAATAGACGTCGCCGCCGGCGCAGGGGCCCATGATGACGCTGATCTGCGGGATGACGCCGGACGAGATGACGTTGCGCTTGAACACCTCGCCATAGCCGCCGAGCGCCGCCACGCCCTCCTGGATGCGCGCGCCGCCGGCGTCGAACAGGCCGATGACCGGGCAGCGCGCCTTCATCGCCATGTCCTGCACCTTGATGATCTTCTGCGCATGCGTCTCCGACAGCGAGCCGCCGAACACGGTGAAGTCCTTGGAAAACAGATAAACGGCGCGGCCGTTCACCGTGCCCCAGCCGGTGACCACGCCGTCGCCGGGGATCTTCGACTTCTCCATGCCGAATTCGTTGGAGCGGTGCTCGACGAACATGTCGAATTCCTCGAACGAGCCCTTGTCGAGCAAGAGCTCGATGCGCTCGCGCGCGGTGAGCTTGCCGCGCTTGTGCTGGGCTTCGATGCGCTTTTCGCCGCCGCCGAGGCGGGCCTCCTGGCGGCGATTTTCCAGCCTGTCGAGGATGTCTTTCATTGAGCCTGCGGCCCCCGCCCTTTTCGGATTCGGCTTGCGGCAGGAATAGCACGGTCGGAAGCGGATTGCCTCCGCCGACGCGGCCCCGGGTGTCATCGCCCGCGAAGGCGGGCGATCCGGTACCCTCCGCCGCGCAAGAGGCGGACAGACCGGGGGTACCGGGTCCCCGGCATCGCGGGGACGACGGCGGAAGGCTGCCGCAGGCTTGGCTTAGCCGGAAAACCCTGCTTAGAAACCGACCCATGAACGCCACGAGCAAAGCCGCAAGCGACGCCGCCAAGCTGATCCAGCAGGGCCTCCTGCACCACCGCCAGGGCCAGGTCGCGCTGGCCATGGACCGCTATACGCAAGTGCTGCGCAGCGATCCGACCAACGCCGACGCGCTCTATTACATCGCGGTGGTGGCCTGCCAGGAGGGCCAGTTCAAGCAGGGCATCGAGCTCGCCCGCCGCTCGCTCTCCTTCGGCGGCAGCGCAGCGCGCGCCCACAACCTGATCGGCCAGGCGCTGCACCGGCAGGACGACGTCAAGGGCGCGCTCGCCGCCTACGACACCGCGCTCGAATGCGACATCAATTTCGCCGACGCCTACGCCAACCGCGCCAACATGCTGAGCGCGCTCGGCCGCCACGTCGAGGCGCTGTCGAGCTTCGACCGCGCCATCGCGCTCAAGCCGGGCCAGCCCGACGACTGGTCGAACCGCGGGCTGACGCTGGCGCGGCTCAAGCGCTTTGCGGAGGCGATCGAAAGCTACGACCGGGCGCTGGCGATCGATCCGCAATTCGCCATCGCTCATTTCAACCGCGCCAACGCGCTGCGCGATGCCGGCCGCCTCGAAGAAGCGCTGACCGGCTTCGACCGCGCGCTTGAGCTCGCGCCGCAGGCCGCGCATGCGCATCTTTCGCGCGGCATGCTGCTGAAAGAGCTGGGGCGCCCGGAAGAAGCGCTCGAAAACGTCGAGCGCGCCATTACGCTCGAGCCGGAGCTTGCGGCTGCGCACAAGGGCCGCGCTGCGCTGCTCGACGCGCTCGGCCGCGCGGAGGAAGCGCAGGCGGCGCGCGAAAAGGCGGCGGAATTGGAGGCAAAGCCTCAACAAAAGGCGGCCGAACAGGCGGAAAACGACAGCCAGGCCTGATCTTCGCCTTCACAAGCCCGCCATGAAAGCGGCATACTGCTCGTTGGAAGGCCTCGGGGGCGACAGACGAGGATGACTCCCATGAACCATGCCAAACCGGCTACGCCGCGCACCGCGCCGCGGCTCGCCACGCCCACCGATCTCGGCGCCAATGCCGCCAAGGACATCGCCGCCGCGCTGAATGGCGTGCTGGCGGACAGCTTCGCGCTTTACATGAAGACGAAGAACTTCCACTGGCACATGAGTGGGCCGCATTTCCGCGACTATCACCTCCTGCTCGACGAGCAATCCGAGCAGATTTTCGCCATCACCGACGTCATCGCGGAACGGGTGCGCAAGGTCGGCCAGCCGACGCTGCACTCGATCGGCGAAATCTCGCGCCAGCAACGCATCGCCGACAACGACGCGCCCTTTGTCGATCCGGACGATATGCTGGCGGAGCTGCGCGACGACAATCAGCGCTTCGTCAGCGCGCTGCGCGAGGCGCACGACGTGTGCGACGAGCACAACGACGTCGCCACGACCAGCCTGCTGGAGGTCTATATCGACGAGGCGGAGAGGCGCGTCTGGTTCCTTTACGAGGCCGGCCGTCAAGGCGAGCCGAGCGGGCATTAGGGCTCGGCGTTTCTGCGGTTTACTTCGTTTCCCGCGGCGTCGATCCACCGGCTGCAACACCTGCGCGGCCAAGCGCTACTTGTCGCGCCTCTGCCATCATGCTCTGGTGACGGCCGGGGCGAGGCCTGCGGGCCGCGCCGATGACGCAGCCCGCTATAGCCGAGCAGATCGCATCGTATGGACCTGCTTTATCTCGTTTCGATCTGGCTGCTGCCGGCCCTTATCGCCATCACCTTTCACGAAGCGGCGCACGGCTATGTCGCCCGCTTCCTCGGCGACGAAACGGCCGCGCGGCTCGGCCGTGTCAGCCTCAATCCCGTCCGCCACATAGACCCTCTCGGCACGATCGTTCTGCCGGCGCTCTTGCTGCTTGCGCGTTCGCCGTTCTTGTTCGGCTACGCCAAGCCGGTGCCGGTCAATTTTCGGGCGCTACGCAATCCGCGCATCGGCATGGTGCTGGTCGCGGCGGCGGGCCCGGCGATGAATTTCGCATTGGCGATTATTGCCGCCCTGGGCTTTCATCTGCTCGTCTACCTGCCGGCAACGGCGGCACGATGGGTTGCGCTCAATTTGCAGAACGCGCTCGTGCTCAATGTCATTCTGGCGGTGTTCAATCTGTTCCCGCTGCCGCCGCTGGATGGCGGACGCATTGCGGTCGGAATACTGCCGAACGTGCTCGGCAGACAGCTTGCCCGCCTCGAGCCTTACGGGATGACGATTCTCATTGCGCTCCTCATTCTGCTGCCGTTGCTGGGGCGCCAATTGGATTTGAACTTGAGTCTCGTGTCGCAGATTATTTCGGTCGCGACCCAGACCGTCATCAGAGCCATCCTGCAATTGACCGGCAATATTTAGCTTGGCGGACCGGTGCGGCTCAGCAGTCCCGCCGGGACAAGCGCGGACCGTGGCGAAACGCGATTCTTCGCCACCTGCCCTAAGCCACCACCGGCGCCGCCGGCCGGCGGTTGAAGCTCCACAGCGCCAGCGCCACCGCCAGCATCAGGAGGCCGGCGAGCAGGACCGACGCAGGCGTCGCGCCGAGCCTCTCGAACCACTGGGTGTAGAAATGGATGGCGCCGAAGGCGGCGGCCACGTTGACCAGCCAGCGCCTATTCGCCCGCGCCGCCCACAGCCCGGCCGCGATCAGCGCCGCCGCCCAGCCGAGGCTGAAGACCCAGTCCGGCACCACGGGCCTGGCCAAGGCGCCGACGCCGGCGCCGCTTAGTCCACGCAGCAACACGAGCGGATCGCCCCACAGCGAGCCGATCCAGAAGCCGAAATTGACCAGCACGATCGAAACGCGCGATGCCATTAGCGCGATACGCTCATAGTCGGCCGGCAATTGCTTGGCGGCCTGATAGGCCGCGAGCGCCAGCGCCGAGAACAGCGCGATCGTCAGCGTCGGCTCGAAAATCGCCAGCGTGTACATGGCGTGCTCATAGCCGGTCCGCGCGCCCAGGCAGGCGGCGGCCGCCAGCACGGCCAGCGCGGTCAGCAGGCTCGAGCGCGCGGCAACGGCGGCGAGCGCGAAGGCAACGGTGACGATGAGCGAGGAAGCAAGCGAGCCGTGCCCGTAGACCACCACGCCGCCGCCGAACATCAGCGCGCCGATCACCAGGCAGATCTGCCCGAACAGATCCCATTGCGCGATCCGGTTGAGCACGATGGCGCTCCCGATGACGAACAGCGCAATGCCGAGCCCCAGCGCGGTCAGCGGCGTCGGCATCAGCGCCACCGCACCGGCGGCGATGGCGACGACGCCGAAGCCGATCAGCACGTTGATGGCAAGCGAGCCGGTCTCATGCGAAGCGAGCGCCTTCAGCCGCTCGGCCTCGGCCGGCGTGAGCTTGCCGTCTTCGACCAGCTTGGAAATGTCGAGCGTTATTTTCATGGTCTGCCCCCGATGCGCCAACCGCAAGGATATCATGCGGGCGCCCGGACCGGCGCCCGACCTCGCTGGGCCTATATCGTGCCCGTGCTTTGTCAGGTCGACGGCAGCTTCGGTTCAACAGGGTAGCAGCGTCTTAACGCAGATGGCTCAACACCGCCGCCGCCGCGCGCATCTCGGCCTCGCGGAAGGCGCGCGCGGTGAGAGCAAGCTCGTCCCGGCCCCATTGCGCCATCTGCCAGTCCTCGTCGACATGGGCCGCGGCCCAGGCGGCCTCGACATCGAGCGCCTCGGCGCTAAGCGCAAGCGCAATGAGCGCCGAGCCGGTGATCGCGGTGATCGAGGAGAGCGCCCCGAGCCGCCAGATGTCGTTCATGCCGCCGGCCGCGGAAGGGAGCGCGGCGCGCGCAGCCTCTATCGCCTGCGCCGGCTGTTCGGCGAACATCACGCCTTCGACCGGGACGAAGTGCGCGCCGAATGCCTCGCGCGCCCAGGCGAGAAGCGGATCCCAAAGCGCGGCCTGCCGCGCGATCAGCCCCTCCGGCCGATCGGCGCGGTAGAGCACCAGGTCGCTGCCGAGATATTGGGCGATTTCGTCCGTGACCTGTTGCGCCTTGTCCGCCACGCCGTCGATCACCGCGTTGGCGAGCCGCGTGAGCGGCATGCGCGCCGGGTCGACTTCGTTTTCTTGCGCGCTCCATTCAGCCGCAATGCTTTCGGCCAATGCGCGTGACGGCGCCGCGAGCGGGCGGCCGGCCGGCGTCTTGATCGGCTTGCCGTCGAGCAGCACCGGAAATCCGGCGTCCGTCTCCGCGCCGACGTCGACTTGGGTATAAAATCGCTTGCGCAGGCGTGGCCGCACCGCGCGACGGGCGGCTTCGGTCGGGTCGAGCGGCTGATTTTCGAAGATCTCGCTGAAGATATCGCGCATCACATTACGCAGCTGTCGGCCGAGCGAGTGAACCAACGGGCTTTCCAGCCTTTCGCGGGACTCGTTGCGCCGCCGTCGTGGCGACGAGACGATTAGGCCTAAATAGCATCGACGGACAAGCGGTCACCCCCGCCGGCACGTGCGCATTTGCGGCCATCGGGGCTTGCGCCGCTATTGCCGTCGATATTACAATTACGGCAACGCACCACCCGTCGTCCCAATGACGGCGGCGACGAGCGCCGGCACAACGTGCTGGCGCTTTTTTTCAATGTCGTGCCGTAGGCGGCCGGGTCACAATCGCGTCATATTGCACCGCAATCAGGTGCACAAAGGCGCGGTTCCCTGCCCTTCTGTAATGAAATTGGCCTTTTTCGCGCTCTCGACAGGCCGCTGCGAAGGCGGGCCGGTGCCATGCTGCCGCCGCTTTCAGGGAGCGAAAAGCGCTGTGAACAACTGTGGTTGATAGAACCCAGCCCCGACGGAAGGATGGGTGGCGTCATGGCCATTCAAGCAATATTATCCAAATTCGGATTCGATGGCGGCCGGCCAAGGCCGAATCCGGAGCAAGGCCAGCCCCCGGGGCTGTAACGCGACACCGTTCCTGTTTGAGGTCCGCGTAGCGGGGCGCGTTTCGAGGAGTCAATGAGGAATACCGACATTTCGGCGCCCGGCTACTTCCACAAGGTCGTGGATTGCCAATACGCCTGCCCGGCGCACACGCCTGTCCCCGAATACATCCGATTGATAGCTCACGGGCGCTATTCCGACGCCTACATGCTCAATTGGAAATCCAACGTCTTCCCCGGCATTCTCGGTCGCACGTGCGACCGCCCTTGCGAGCCGGCGTGCCGGCGGGTGCGGGTGGAGAACGAGCCGGTGGCGATCTGCCGCCTCAAGCGCGTCGCCGCGGACTACAAGAGCGACATCAGGGCGCGGCTGCCGAAGCCCGCCGCGCACAAGAACGGCAAGCTCGTGGCCCTCATCGGCGCCGGTCCCGCTTCGCTGACGGTGGCGCGCGACCTCGCCCCGCTCGGCTACGATTGCGTCGTGTTCGACGGCGATAGCCGAGCCGGCGGGATGATCCGCTCGCAGATCCCGAAATTCCGTCTGCCTGACAGCGTCATCGACGAGGAATGCGGCTACATCCTCGACCTCGGCGTCGAATTCCGCGGCGGCGCGCGCATCGACAGCCTCAAGGCGCTGCTGGCGGAAGGCTGGGATGCGGTGTTCGTCGGATCGGGCGCGCCGCGCGGGCGCGACCTCGACATTCCCGGCCGCAAGGAGGCCGCCAAGAACATCCATATCGGCATCGACTGGCTCTCCTCGGTGTCGTTCGGCCACACCAGCACGATCGGCAAGCGCGTGGTCGTGCTGGGCGGCGGCAATACCGCCATGGACTGCTGCCGCTCGGCGCGCCGTCTGGGCGGCGAGAAGGTCGACGTGGTGGTGCGCTCGGGCTTCGAAGAGATGAAGGCGTCGCCTTGGGAAAAGGAAGACGCCATGCACGAGGGCATTCCGATCCACAATTACCTCGTGCCCAAGGAATTCACCCACGAGAACGGCAAGCTCACCGGCGTCACCTTCGAAAAGGTGAAGGCGGAATACGACGCCAAGGGCCGGCGCAAGCTCGTCCCCGCCGGCGAGCCCGACCAGCATTTCCCCTGCGACGACGTGCTGGTGGCGGTCGGCCAGGAGAACGCCTTCCCCTGGATCGAGCGCGACACCGGCATCGAGTTCGACCAATGGGGCATGCCCAAGGTCGACGCCGTCACCTTCGCCTCGACCAATCCGAAGGTGTTCTTCGGCGGCGACGCCGCTTTCGGCCCGAAGAACATCATCTGGGCGGTGGCGCATGGCCACGAGGCCGCGGTGTCGATTGACAGGCTGCTCAACGGCGAGGACGTCAAGGATCGACCGGCGGCCGCGGTCGAGTTGATCAGCCAGAAGATGGGCATCCACGAATGGTCCTACGACAACGAGATCGAGCCCGATAGACGCTACAAGGTGCCGCACCGCGACACCGTGGTGGCGCTGAAGGACATCAAGGCCGAGGTCGAGCTCGGCTACGACGAGATGCTGGCCTTCAAGGAGGCCGGACGCTGTCTCAATTGCGACGTGCAGACCGTCTTCACCGGCTCCTTGTGCATCGAGTGCGACGCCTGCGTCGACATCTGCCCGATGGACTGCATCACTTTCACGCCGAACGGCGAGGAAGCCGATCTGCGCGGTCGGCTCAACGCGCCGTCGAAGAATCTTTCCCAGGATCTCTATGTCCAGGACGGGCTGAAGACCGGCCGCGTCATGGTCAAGGACGAGGACGTCTGCCTGCATTGCGGGCTGTGCGCCGAGCGCTGTCCGACCGGCGCCTGGGACATGCAGAAATTCTTGCTGGAAATGACCTACGCAGGGACTTCATGCCGACCGCCAGCCCGCCGATCAGCCGCGTAAACGACTTCGTCGTCCGCTTCGCCAACGTCAACGGCTCCGGCTCCGCCAGCGCCAACGAGATGTTCGCCCGCGCCATCCTGCGCATGGGCGTGCCGGTCGCTCCGCGCAACATTTTTCCCTCCAACATCCAGGGCCTGCCTACCTGGTACGAAGTGCGCGTCTCCGAAGCGGGACATCTGGGCGCGCGCGGCGGCACCGACCTGATGGTGGCGATGAACCCGCAGACCTTCGACAAGGACATCGCCGGCATCGAGCCGGGCGGCTATCTGCTCTACGATTCGACCAAGCCGTTGCCGAAATCGAAATTCCGCCAGGATGTCACGGTCATCGGCGTCCCGCTGACCGCGATCTGCAACCGCGAATATTCCGACCCGCGCCAGCGCCAGCTGTTCAAGAACATCATCTATGTCGGCGTGCTCACCGCGCTGCTCGACATGGATGCCGGCGTCGTGGAGAAGCTGATCGGCGAGCAATACAAGGGCAAGGACAAGCTGATCGAGCCCAACATCAAGGCGCTGCATATCGGCCGCGACTACGCCACCCTCAACCTCGATTGCCCGATCGGCTTGCGCCTGCAGAAGAGCGACAAGGTCGGCGATCGCATTTTCATCGAGGGCAATTCGGCCGCGGCCCTCGGCGCGGTGTATGGCGGCGCCACCGTCTGCGCCTGGTATCCGATCACGCCCTCCTCCTCGCTCGCCGACGCCTTCACCCGCCATTGCGCCAAGCTCAGGATCGATCCCGAAACCAAGCAGGCCAAATACGCCATTATCCAGGGCGAAGACGAGCTCGCCTCGATCGGCATCGCCATCGGCGCCGGTTGGAACGGCGCCCGCGCCTTCACCGCCACGTCCGGTCCCGGCATCTCGCTGATGCAGGAGTTCATCGGCCTTGCCTACTTTGCGGAAATTCCGGCAGTGATCTTCAACGTCCAGCGCGCCGGACCCTCGACCGGCATGCCGACCCGCACGCAGCAATGCGACGTACTCACCTGCGCCTATGCCTCGCACGGCGACACCAAGCACGTGCTGCTATTTCCGGAAGATCCGGCGGAGGCCTTCGACTTCGGCGCGCTCGCATTCGATCTCGCCGACCGCCTGCAAACTCCGATCTTCGTCATGCTCGACCTCGACATCGGCATGAACCACCGGCTGTCGCGTCCGCTCGCCTGGGACGACGCCCGCCAATACGACCGCGGCAAGGTGATGACGGCCGAGGAATTGGAGGCGGGCAAGGAGTTCGGGCGCTACCTCGACGTCGACGGCGACGGTATCACCTACCGCACCTATCCCGGCACGCACCCGACCAAGGGCGCGTTCTTCACGCGCGGCACCTCGCGCGACCGCTACGCCAAATATACCGAGGACGGCGCCGCCTACGTCGACAACATGCAGCGGCTGATCCGCAAGTTCGAAACCGCCAAGGACCTGGTGCCGCGGCCCTTGCAGGCCAATGCCGGCAAGCCCACCAAATATGGCGTGATCTATTACGGCTCCACCGCGCCGGCCATGGACGAGGCGATCGCCATCATCGAGGCGCGCGGACATGCGGTGGACCGCTTGCGCGTGCGCGCCTTCCCGTTTCATTCGAGCGTGAACTCATTTGTCGCCGACCACGATTTCACCTTCGTGGTCGAGCAGAACCGCGACGCCCAACTGCGCTCGCTGATCGTCAACGAATGCGGCATCGACCCGGTGCGGCTGGTGCCGGTGAACCACTACGACGGCACGCCGATCACGGCGCGCTTCATCGCCAAGGCGATCGGCGATCACCTCGACCAGCTGACGATGCGGCCTGTGAAGGTGGAGACATGAATTCCATCCGCACCGCCCTCTATCGGCCTCTTGCTGAAGGAGCGCTCCGAAGGAGCGCGTCTCGAAGCATGGGCCGCCGCATCCTTCGAGACGGGCGCTTCCGCGCCCTCCTCAGGATGAGGCGGACTGACGCTAACAACTGGATATCCCAATGACCTACCTCGCCAAGCCCAAGTTCCATCACCCCAGCCTGCCGAAGAACTCGCTCGGCTACACGCACCGGGACTACGAGGGAACGGTGTCGACGCTGTGCGCCGGCTGCGGCCACGATTCGATCACCGCCTCCATCATCCAGGCCTGCTTCGACCTCGCCATCGAGCCGCACCGCGTGGCGAAGATTTCCGGCATCGGCTGCTCGTCGAAGACGCCGACCTACTTCCTCGGCAATTCGCACGGCTTCAACTCGGTGCACGGGCGCATGCCGTCGGTGCTCACCGGCGCCAATCTCGCCAACCGCGATCTCATCTATCTCGGCGTGTCGGGCGACGGCGATTCAGCCTCGATCGGGCTCGGCCAGTTTGCGCATTGCCTGCGGCGCGGCGTCAACATGACCTATATCGTCGAGAACAACGGCGTCTACGGCCTGACCAAGGGCCAGTTCTCCGCCACCGCCGACCGCGGCTCGAAATCGAAGCGCGGCATGATGAATACCGACAACTCGATCGATCTCGTCGCCATGGCGCTGCAGCTCGGCGCGACCTTCGTCGCGCGCTCGTTCTCCGGCGACAAGCAGCAATTGGTCCCGATCATCACGGCGGCTATTTCGCACAAAGGGGCCGCCTTCATCGATGTGATCTCGCCATGCGTCGCTTTCAACAACCACGCCGGCTCCACCAAGAGCTTCGATTTCGTGCGCGAGCACAACGAGGCGGTAAACCGGCTCGATTTCATGTCGAGCCGCATGCCGATCGAGGTGGACTACGAGCCGGGCACGGTCGAGGTGGTGGAGCAGCACGACGGCTCTCGCCTTGCGTTGCGCAAGCTCTCCGCCGACTACGACGTGCATGACCGCTTCGCTGCGCTCGGCTTCCTGCAGCACCACGCCGCCAAGGGTCAGATCGTCACCGGCCTGCTCTATGTGGACAAGGACTCGCAAGACCTGCATAGCCATTTGCGCACGGTCGAGCGTCCGCTCAATTCGCTGAGCGAGAAGGAGCTTTGCCCCGGCGGGGCGGCGCTCGAAAAGATCAACGCGAGTTTGCGGTAGGCCTCAATCAGAGGCTTCACATGCAACGCCGCCCGCTCGGCCGCTCCGGCATCGAGATCGCTCCGCTGATGTTCGGCGGCAATGTGTTCGGCTGGAGCGTCGATGAAAAGACCTCTTTCGCGCTGCTCGACGCCTTCGTGGCGCACGGCTTCAACGCCATCGATACTGCCGACACCTATTCGCGCTGGGTCGCCGGCCACAAAGGCGGCGAGTTGGAAACCATCATCGGCAACTGGCTGAAGAGCAGCGGCAAGCGCGCGCAGGTGGTGATCGCCACCAAGGTCGGCGCCGACATGGGCGAAGGCCGCACCACCCGCAAGGACTATGTGCTGCGCGCGGCTGAAGCCTGCTTGAAGCGGCTGCAGATCGATTGCATCGACCTGTTGCAGACGCATTACGACGACGCCGTCACGCCGCCCGAGGAGACGCTCGCGGCCTATGCGCAGCTGATCGCGCAGGGCAAGGTGCGCGCGATCGGCGCCTCCAATTACAGCCCCGCCCGGCTCGCGGCGGCGCTTGAAGCAAGCAAACGGCTCAACGGGCCGCGCTACGAAAGCCTGCAGCCGCAGTACAATCTCTATGACCGCGCCGATTTCGAGACGAATTTCGCAGGCCTGTGCCGGCGCGAGGGGCTCGGCGTCATCACCTACTATTCGCTCGCCGCCGGTTTCCTCACCGGCAAATACCGACGCGCCGCCGATGCCGAGCAAAGCAAGACGCGCGGCGCCCGCGTCAAGCGCTATCTCGACGCGCGCGGAACGCGCATTCTGCGGGCGCTCGACGATGTGGCGGCGCGCCACGCGGCAACGCCGGCTCAGGTGTCGCTCGCCTGGCTGATGGCGCAGCCGGCAGTCACGGCGCCGATCGCCGGCGCAACCGGCCTGAAGCAGCTTGACGACATCATGCGCGCGCCCTTCCTCAAGCTCCAGCCGGAGGACATGGCCGCGCTCGACGAAGCGAGTGCGCCGTCCTAGGCGCGGTCGTCTCTGAGAGCGCGATGCTGTTTTAGTTTGCCGCCGCCAGCAACCGATTGAAATCAGGCAGCCGCGCGTGCTTGGCGGGGCGGCTCGCCGAGTTCGCCGAGCACATACTGGTTTCGGCCGGCATTCTTGGCTGCGTACATCAGCTGGTCGGCCAGCGCGAACAGCGCCGTCGGCTCGCCGGAGAGCTCGGTGGCTGTCGCCACCCCGATGCTGACGGTCAGGCGGGGCCCCAAAGGCGAAGCCGGGTGCGCGATAGCTGCCCGGTGCAGCGTGGCGATCAGCCGCGTTGCCACCGCGCGCGCTCCGGCTTGGCCGACCTCCGGCAGCAGGCAAACGAATTCCTCGCCGCCAAAGCGCGCGACCAAGTCCCCGGGCCGTCCGACCGCCTCGCTCAGCAGCTTGGCCACGCGGCGCAGGCATTCGTCGCCCTGCTGGTGGCCGCAGCGGTCGTTATAGGCCTTGAAGTGATCGACGTCGATCATCAGCAAAGAGAGCGGCGCGCGAGCCCGCGCGCAACGGCGCCATTCGCGCTCCAGCGCGGTATCGAAGCGGCGGCGGCTGGCGATGCCGGTCAGGGCGTCTGTCGACAGGAGCTGTTCGAGCGCATACTGCTGCGCGAATTGGGCACGCAGGCTGCACTGCAGCGAATTGGCCGCGGCGTAGCCGATCGCGTTGATGAGCAGCAGCCACGTGACGCCGCGCAGGACCTCGCCGATCGGGATGTCGGGATGCTGCAGCTGCCACCACCAGACCGGAGCGATGACCGAGAGCGCGACCGCCATCGCCAGTGAAACCACGAGGCGCACCGGCATGTAGAGGTAGAAGATGAACAGCGAGGCTGCCATCCAAGCCGGCCACAGTTCGATCATCTCCGGATGGAAGCTCAGCATGGTCATGCGGCCGCCGGCGCCGATCAGCGTCGCCCCTACCATCACCAATTCAAGCATAGACGGCGTGCGCACGCGCATGATGAGAAGGATCACCGCCAGCGGCACCAAGCTGGTGGCGAGCGGGCGGGCCAGCGCCGCCAGGAGCGGCGCGCCCTGCATTACTGCGAATACATCGCCAAGCACGTTGAGTGTGCTGACCAGCGCCACCAGCGCCACCAGCAGCAGGGCGCGGCGGCGGTCGCCAACGAAACGATGCTGGCGGTAGACGCGTTCAATATCGGGATCGGCGAGCTGCGCCGTCAAAGGGGTGACGGCGACCGGTTGCAAGTGCTGCGGTGCAGCCCGCAAGCTGGCGGATAGTACGCGCGCGTCCATGCCGTCCCGACCGTTTCGTCCCCCGGGTAGTCCGGTATAGGCCCGAGCCGTTGACAAATTCCTAGCGCCCGAGATGGCTGCCTGCCTGCCGAAATTGCCAAAAACTATTGGTAGTTCCGGTACTTAGCCACTGGACCCTCGGCGCCCGGCGAACCTTTTCTGCGATGCCTGCCGTTTGTGCCAAGGGCCGTTTCGCTCTGCACCGGCTCTTTAGGCTGGAGGAGTGGTTTCGGCGGACAAGGCGTGCCGGAGGGTCGCGCGCGCCCCTGGCAATCTTCAAGCGATCTCAATCTTCGGCCGCGGCCTTGGCGATGGATCATCCCGGAGCCCCTGCTGTTTACGGCGCCAACGCGTAAGTGGCGGGCGGAACTCGCCCTCCCGCCGGGCGTTGTCGGCAGACCATGGCGAAAAGCCACCAATCCGCACCGCGCAAAAAGAGCGACGACGGCAAGCCGCACGAGAAGCAAGGCGGCGAGGACGGCGAGCACAAGGGCATCTCCGAGCAGGAAATCGAAGCCGTCGAGGAAATGTCGACGCCGCGCACACCGGTGATCTACGAGGTGGTGCGACGGCAGGGCGACGAGGAATTGGAGCGCCCGGCGACCTCGCTGTGGTGGTCGGGGCTGGCCGCCGGACTGTCGATGAGCTTCTCGCTGCTGGCCGAGGCGATCCTGAAAAGCCACCTGCCCGCTGCGCCATGGCAGCCGCTGGTGACCTCATTCGGATATTGCGTTGGCTTTCTGATGACGGTGCTGTCGCGTCAGCAGTTGTTCACCGAGAGCACGATCACCGTGGTGCTGCCCGTGTTCGGCGATCTCAATTGGCATAATCTGTGGCGCCTCATCCGTTTGTGGTCGATCGTGCTGCTGGCCAATCTCGTCGGCACGCTGTTCGCGGCGATCTTCTGCAACTATTCGCCGGTGCTGCCGCCCGAGCTTTTGCATTCGATGCACGAGATCAGCCGCGAGCTCTTGGCGCTGAGCTGGTGGGACATGTTCTTTCGCGCCATCTCTGCCGGCTTCCTGGTCGCCGCCATGGTGTGGATGATCCCGACCGCTGAAAACCAGCAATTCATGGTCATCACCATAATGACCTGGCTGATCGCGGTCGGCGGCTTCACCCATATCATTGCCGGCAGCATGGAAGCTTATCTGCTGGCGTTCGCCGGCGCGTGGCAGTGGTGGCAGATGCCCGTCGACTTCATCCTGCCGGTGCTGCTCGGCAATATCATCGGCGGCACCGTGCTGTTCGCCGTGATCTCCTACGCGCAGGTGATGAAAGAGATTTGAGGGGCGCGAAGTCCCACCCCATCACTGATTGATGCAGGAATTGATGTAAGTGCTGGGATTGCCGGCCGACTGGCCGTAGATGCCGGCCTGCTGGTGGCAGCGCGCGGCGCGCTGCTGGAAGCTCTCGGTGCCGCCAGGGCCCAAGCCCGCGCCCGAAGGCGGGAGATTGGGCAGCACCCGGCCGGTTTCAGGCACGACCAGCGGCGGCGGCGTTTCGGCGCGCTGCGGCGACGCCCCATATGGGTTGTGCGGCGCCGCAAGCGGCTTTTGCGGGCCGGGCAATGGGACCGGATAGACCGGGTTGGACGACCCGAGTGCGCGGCGGGCCTTGTAGTGGTGTGCGGCGCGATGGCTTTTTTCGTGGCGCTTTTTTCGCGTGTGTTTCGCGGCATGCGAGCCAGGTTCCGGCCGCATGATGTTGATGGTGCCGTTATCGGACTCCGCCCGCGCCGACAGCGCAGGCGCTGCAACCGCCAGCGTGATCAAGCAGAGAAAGGTCAGAGAGCGCCGCATCCCTATGAGCTAGGCATTCCGCCGCCGCTTCGCTACTCCTCCGGCGCCTCATCGATGGGGTCGTAGCGGGAAGCATCGAAGCCGAGCAGGTTCCAGGTCTGCTGCATATGCGGGGGCAGCGGCGCCGAGACATCGATGGTTCCCCCGCGCGGATGCGGCACCGCGATGCGGCGGGCAAGCAAATGCAGCCTGTCCTGGATGCCGCCGGGGAGTTCCCAGTTCTCTTTGTTGAAATATTTCGGGTCGCCGACGATGGGATGGCCGATATGCGCCATATGGGCGCGCAATTGATGGGTGCGGCCGGTGACCGGCTTAAGCGAGAGCCAGGCGAGCTTCTGCGCCGAGGTCTCCACCACGGCATAGTAGGTGACGGCATGGCTTGCGCCTTTCTCGCCATGCGTAGCGACGCGCATGAAGGAGTCCTCCTCGCGCTCTTCCTTGGCGAGGAAGGTTGACACGCGGCCCTGGCGCGGACGCGGCACACCGGCAACCAGCGCCCAGTAGATCTTTCGCGCCGCGCGCGAACGGAAGGTCTTGGCAAGCGCGGCGGCGGCAAAGCGAGTCTTAGCCACCAGCAGGCAGCCGGCGGTGTCCTTGTCGAGCCGGTGCACAAGGCGCGGGCGCTGCGCGTCGGGATGCGGCCCGCGCAGCGAGGCGAGCATGCCGTCGACATGGCGCGTGGTGCCGGAGCCACCCTGCACCGCTAGCCCCATCGGCTTGTTCAGCACCATGACGTCATCGTCTTCGTAGAGCGTGATCGAACTCGAGGAAGGCGCGGTCCCTCTGCGCGGCGGGCGTCTCATCGCGCGGCTTCGGCGCTTCCAGCTTGAGCGGCGGCACGCGCACGCTTTGGCCGGCCGCCAGCCGCGCCTTCGGCTGCGTGCGCTTGCCGCCCACACGCACCTCGCCTTTGCGGATGATGCGCTGGATGTGGCTGAAGGAGAGGCCGGGAAAGCGCGCCTCGAAGAAGCGGTCGACGCGCATGTCGTTTTCGTCCGGCGTGACGGTGAGACTTTGCACGGAGGTGGGCAAAACAGTCTTTGCGTCGTCGCCCTGCGACGCGCCGCGCGGACGCGCCTCGACCGGAAATGGCCGCCGACCTTCGAAGCCCGCCGTTTTCGCGGTGCGCGCCCCAGGCCGATGGCGCGTGGCATGCCGTTCGCCGCGCGCCCATTTGCGTGGGCCGGCCGTTTGCCGCCCGCCGCCGGGCTGACGCGGTCCTTTGCGGCCGCGACTCATGCCGGACCATCCGCGAGCCGCGCCAGCGCGGGATCCAGTCCTTCGAGGCCGTCGAGCCTGATCTTGAACAGGTCGGCGAGCGCTTCGCGCAGCTCGCGCGCGTTGAGCGTGCGCTTTTCACTGCCGTCCTTGAGTCTATGGACCGATAGAACATTGTTCGAGAGGGCGTAGCGCCGGCCCGGCTCGGCCCGCGCCGCCAGCAGCCCGTTGACGAAAATCGATTGCGGATGCGCCGACGTGAACCAGTTGCCCAATTCGAAATCGGCCGGAATACACTCGGCGAGATCGGTGGCATAGAGGCTCGCCCATTGGCCGGCGATCTTGGCCTCGACGATCAGGCGATGGTCTTCGTCGACCAGACGGAATGGCTCGTGCGGCGTCTCTTGCTGCTTGCGCGATTCGAGCTCAAGCGGGCCGGTTGCCACGTTGCCGCCGAACCCGACGTCGACCAGATAGCTCCTGCCCTCAGCCTCGACGATCAAAAGTGCATGCACGCGCGGCGTCTGCGTTCCGGGCGGGACGTTCCAGCGCACGCGGGCGGTCGCCTCCCGCACCTTGAAACCAAGCGCGCGCAGCACGTGTGCGAACAGCAGGTTCTGCTCGAAGCAGTATCCGCCGCGGCCACCCCTGACGAGCTTGGCGCCAAGCGAGGCGGCATCGAGCCTGACCGGACGCTTGAGCAACGGATCGAGGTTCTCGAAGGCGATGGCCTGCGGGTGCAACTGATGCAGATCACGCAAAGTCGCAAGCGTCGGCGTGCGGGGACCGTCGTAGCCGATCCGCGCGCAATAGGCATCGAGATCGATCACTGCATGCTCCCCAACGGGCAGCGCCGCAACTCACCGCGCGCGGCGTGGTTCCAGGTGACGATGATGCGATCGCCGCTGAGCCGCAGCGACACCGCAATTCCTTTCCCGCCCGCTTTGCCCGAACAAAACGCCTCCAGATGCAACGTCGCGCCGGTGCGGTACGAGCGGCCGATGCGGCAGACCTCCCCCGACCAGCGCAACTGCTCATTGCTCACTACCAAGAGCGACCGCGCAGGCGACGATCCGTTGCAATAGGAAGGATCGATCGCCCAGCGGCCATTCATCGCCTCCGCCGCGCTGAGCGCGCTCGCGCCCGGCGCCGATAGCGCGCCGACCAGCGCCGCACAGGTCGACAACCTCATTCCCCGCCCCGTTCCCTGCGCAGCTTGGCCCAGTATTCGAGCCGCTTCCTGATCTCGCGCTCGAAGCCGCGCTCGGGCGGATTATAGAACTTCTGGCGCGGCAGCGCGTCGGGAAAGTAGTTCTGGCCGGAAAAGGCTTCTTCCTCGTCGTGATCATAGGAATAGCCGCGCCCGTAGCCCTCCTCCTGCATCAGGCGGGTGGGGGCGTTGAGGATGTGCTTGGGCGGCAGCAGCGAGCCTGCCTCCTTGGCCGCGCGCATGGCGGCGCCAAAGGCGGCATAGCCGGCGTTCGATTTCGGCGCCGTGGCGATGTAGATCACCGCCTGCGCGATGGCGAGCTCGCCTTCCGGCGAACCCAGGAAGTCGAAAGCGTCCTTGGCGGCATTGGCGATCACCAGCGCCTGCGGGTCGGCGAGGCCGATGTCCTCGATCGCCATGCGCACCACACGGCGCGCGATGTAGAGCGGCGGCTCGCCGGCGTCGAGCATGCGGCAGAGATAGTAAAGCGCAGCGTCGGGATCGGAGCCGCGCACCGACTTGTGCAGCGCAGAGATGAGATTGTAGTGGCCGTCCTGCGATTTGTCGTACAGCGGTGCGCGCCGCTGCACGATGTCCTGCAGCTGCGCGGCGCCGAATATTTCGTCCTTGCGAGCGGCGCGCCAGATTTCCTCGGCGAGTGTGAGCGCGGCACGGCCGTCGCCATCGGCCATGCCGATAAGCTGAGCGCGCGCATTAGCGTCGAGCGGCAACTGCTTGCCCTCGATGGTCTCGGCGCGCTTGAGCAGCTTCTCGATGGCGGGGGCGTCGAGCGGTTTGAACACCAGCACGCGCGCGCGAGAGAGCAGAGGCGCGTTCAATTCGAAAGAGGGGTTCTCTGTGGTGGCGCCGACCAGGATGATGGTGCCGTCCTCCATCACCGGCAGGAAGCTGTCCTGCTGGGCGCGATTGAAGCGGTGGATCTCGTCGACGAACAGAAGCGTGCCCTGCCCCAACTCGCGGCGGCGGCGCGCCTCCTCGAATACTTTTTTGAGATCGGCGACGCCGGTGAAGATCGCCGAAATCTGCTCAAAATGCAGATCGGTCGCCTGCGCCAGCAGGCGCGCTACCGTGGTCTTGCCGGTGCCGGGGGGGCCCCAGAACACCAGCGAGCCGAGCGAGCGCGTCGAAAGCATGCGGCTGAGCGCGCCGTCGGGGCCGAGCAGATGGTCCTGCCCCACCACTTCGTCGAGCTTTTGCGGGCGCAGACGGTCGGCGAGCGGACGCGGGGCGTCTTTGTCGAGGCCGGCCGCGGCGAACAGCGTCGGGCTCCTTGCTTTGCCGCGGGGAGTCATGGGCGCCTATTCTCCCTCTCCCCGCACGCGGGGCGAGGTGACAAGAGCGGCCTGCGCCGTCATGCCATCCTCATCCACTGAATACCGCGGTGATCTGGCGACCGCCGCGGCGCAGGACGATGCGCCACGTGCGGGAGCGCTCGGCGGTCACGCGCGCGAGATCGCGCGTCTTTTCGATGCGCTGGTTGTTCACCGCCATGATGATGTCACCGCGCCGAAAGCCGACATTGCTGGCGTAGGAACCGGCATCGACGTCGAGGATGACGACGCCTTGATCGGCGTTCTGCAACTGCAATTCGTCGGCCAATGCGGGCGACAAATTGGCGACCTTGGCGCCGGAGAAGGGCGAGCGGTCGCGAATGGTCATTTCATCGCGCGGGGATTCGGGGGCGGTGCGCAGCGCTACTTTGGCAGACATCGCGCGGCCCTTGCGACGGAAGCCGACCGCGGCGGTGCCGCCCAGCGGCTTGGTGGCGAAGCGGTAGTGAAAGGCGCGCGGATTGTCGACGTCCTGTCCGTCGACCGACAGGATCAAATCGCCGACCTGGAGGCCGGCCTGAGCGGCGGGGCTGTCGCGCACCACCTTGGTGATCAGCGCGCCGGTTGGGCGCGAGAGGCCGAGGCTCTCGGCGAGGTCGGAAGTGACCGCCTGCAGCCGGGCGCCGAACCAAGGCCGCTGCACCGCCTTGCCGCCGCTCTCGGCGGAAGCCACCACCACCCGCACCATGTTCGAGGGGATGGCGAAGCCGATGCCCTGCCAACCGCCCGAGCGCGAGAAGATCGCGCTGTTGATGCCGACCAGACGGCCTTCGAGATCGACCAGGGCGCCGCCGGAATTGCCCGGATTGATGGCCGCGTCGGTCTGGATGAAGAACTGATAGTCGTTGCTGCCGATGTCGGTGCGGGCAAGCGCCGAAACGATGCCGTGAGTGACAGTCTGACCGACGCCAAAGGGATCGCCGATGGCGATCACCACGTCGCCCACCTGCAGCGCGTCGGAATCGGCAAACTGCAGATGGGGAAACCGGGCACTGCCGTCCTTGATGCGCAGCACGGCGAGATCGCTGCGCTTGTCCTTGAGCACGACATGCGCCTCGAACTCGCGCTTATCGGCGAGCACCACTTTGATGTCGGTGGCGCCCTCGATCACGTGCACATTGGTGACGATGAGTCCGTGCGGGTCGACGATCACGCCGGAGCCGAGCGAACGCTGGACCTGGTTGATGCCGCCGCCCGGCCCGCCGAAGAAGCGGCGGAAGATCGGGTCGTCGAACAGCGGGTTCTGCGTGCGCACCACCTTGGCGGCATAGACGTTGACTACGGCCGGCGCCACCCGCTTCACCACCGGCGCATAGGAAAGGCGCACCTGCGGGTCGGTGGGCAGCTTGCGCTGCACGGTCTGCGCCGGCGCGGGCGCAGCAGCAGCGGCAACAGCAGCAACAGCAAAAGCAGCGAGCAGAGCGGTCGGACGAAGCATCAGCGGCATGGCGGCGATTCCCGGCAGACGCGGAGATATAGGCCTAGAACGGGCCCAAATGAAGGCCGACGTCCCCTCCCTCCGCGCGAGGGCGCCGAGCGGGCGCGCGCGAGGGCGCCGAGCGGGCGCGCGCGAGCGAGAGGGGTGGGGCGCAGTTGCCTGCCGGGTTAGGCCCCCCCTCGCCCGCCCGCCTTGGCTATCGCTGCGGCAGGGCGACCTCTCGCCGCACGCGGGGCGAGGTTGAGGCGGCTACTCCTTCGCCGGCACCGTGCGCAGATAGGCGACGATGTCGTTGAGGTCGGCCTCGGTCATCTTGGCGTAGTAGGAATAGCCCATGGGCGGCTTCAGGTGCTTGCCCTCCTTGTCGACGCCCATGGTGATCGCACGCTTGATCTCGGCATCCGTCCAGGCGGCGATGCCCTTGCTCTTGTTCTGGGTGATATTGCGGGAGACCGAGACCCCCCAGGGGCCGGGAAACTCGAAGCCGCCGCGGCCGAGGTCCTTGGTCCAGTCGTGCCGGCCCTTCACCATCGGGGTGTGGCACTCCATGCAGTGGCCGATGGTCGCCAGATAGAAGCCGTGCTTGATGCGGTCGCTGAACATGGCTTCCTTGTAGGGGCGCTCGGCGCCGGGGAAGATCTGCCGCACCTGTTTCATCTTGTAGATCGGGTCCGCCACCTTGTTTTTGATCGGCTTGAGCGTGCGCAGATAGGCGACGATCGCGCTCATGTCGCGCTTGGTGATGATGTCGTAGAAGCCGGTGGGCATGATGGTGGCGATCGGCGTGCCGTCCGGCTTGACGCCCTTGCGCAGCAGCCGGCGGATATCGGTATTGCTCCAGGTCCCGATGCCGGTTTGCTTGTCTTGGGTGATGTTGGGCGCGGTCACCTTGAACGGCGGTTCGTCCCAGGAAAGGCCGCCGGAGAACACCTTGGCCTCGATGTCGCGGCCGTCCGGGCCCTTCGGCGAATGGCAATTGCCGCAGGTGAGGATGGTGTTGACGAGATAGTCGCCGCGCTTGACCAGATCCTGTTGCGCCGCGTGCGCCGCAGCCGTGATCCCGACGGCGAACGACAAGCCGAGCAGCCCGATGCGGATCATGCAATCCCCCCTTTTCGATGATTACGCGAACGATAGCGCGCCGCGCTCGGCCCGGCTATGGCAGGCAAGGAGCTGCGCACATCAAAAGGCGCATCGCGCGCGGCGGCAAAACGCAAAAGGCGGCGCCCAGCGCCGCCTTTGCAAATGGCATTCGTTTGGCGCGAAGGTTTACGCCGGCACCGCCTCTTCTTCCGTAACCTTCTTCTCCTGCACCGGCCCCGAATCCTTGCCCTTGGCCTCGACGTCGCGATCGACGAATTCGATCACCGCCACGGCGGCCGAATTGCCGTAGCGGAAGCCGGCCTTGAGCACGCGGGTATAGCCGCCGTTGCGTTCCTTGTAGCGGGGAGCGATGACCTCGAACAGTTTCTTGACCTGCGTCGCGTCGCGGATCTCGGCGACGGCCTGACGGCGCGCGGCCAAGCCGCCCTTCTTGGCGAGCGTTACCAGCTTCTCGACCACCGGGCGCAGCTCCTTGGCCTTCGGCAGCGTGGTGACGATCTGCTCGTGCTTGATCAGCGCCGCCGCCATATTGGCGAACATGGCGCGGCGATGCGACGGACGCTTGCCGAGCTTGCGGTGAACCTTGCCGTGACGCATCGCCTCAGTCCTTCTCTCTTGCCGTCATTCCGGACGCCGCGCGGCGGCGATCCGGAATCCAGAAACAAACGCAGCGCATCCCTCTGGATTTCGGGTTCGCGCCTTCGGCGCGCCCCGGAGTGACGGAACTAGTAATGGTCTTCGAAGCGCTTGGCGAGCTCTTCGATATTCTCGGGCGGCCAGCCCGGCACTTCCATGCCGAGGTGCAGGCCCATCTGCGCCAGCACTTCCTTGATCTCGTTGAGCGACTTGCGGCCGAAGTTCGGCGTGCGCAGCATCTCGGCTTCCGTCTTCTGAACGAGGTCGCCGATATAGACGATGTTATCGTTCTTCAAGCAGTTGGCCGAACGCACGGAAAGCTCGAGCTCGTCCACCTTCTTGAGGAAGGCCGGATTGAACGCCAGGTCCGGGATCGCCTCGGCGGCGGCCTCCTTGCGCGGCTCCTCGAAATTGACGAACACGTTGAGCTGGTCCTGCAGGATGCGCGCGGCGTAAGCGAGCGAATCCTCCGGGCTGACCGCGCCGTTGGTCTCGATGGTCATGGTGAGCTTGTCGTAGTCGAGGATCTGGCCCTCGCGGGTGTTCTCGACCTTGTAGGAGACCTTGCGCACCGGGGAATAGAGGCTGTCGACCGGGATGAGGCCGATCGGCGCGTCCTCGGGCCGATTGCGCTCGGCCGGCACGTAGCCCTTGCCGGTATTGACGGTGAACTCCATGCGGATCTCGGCGCCTTCGTCGAGCGTGCAGAGCACGAGGTCCGGATTGAGCACGACCACGTCGCCGACGGTCTGGATGTCGCCGGCGGTGACGGCGCCGGGACCCTGTTTCTTCACCACCATGCGCTTGGGGCCCTCGCCCTGCATCTTGATGGCGATGTCCTTGATGTTGAGAACGATGTCGGTGACGTCCTCGCGCACGCCGGCGATCGAGGAGAATTCGTGCAGCACGCCGTCGATGTGTACCGACTGCACCGCCGCGCCCTGCAACGAGGAGAGCAGAATGCGGCGCAGCGCGTTGCCCAGCGTCACGCCGAAACCGCGTTCGAGCGGCTCGGCGACCACGGTCGCAACCTTCGCCGCATCGGTGCCGGCGGCGACCTGGAGCTTGTTCGGCCTGATCAATTCCTGCCAATTCTTTTGGATCACGTCTTCACCTTTTCAGCGGCGCGGGCCCATCGCCTCGCGCAAACCCCACCCGCCATGTGGGGAAAGTTTGGCGGCAGCGGAGGCTTCGCCCAAAGCGTCCGCCTCTTGAAAAAATCACACGCGACGACGCTTACGCGGCCGGCAGCCGTTGTGCGGGATCGTGGTCACATCGCGGATCGAGGTGATGGTGAAGCCGGCGGCCTGCAGCGAGCGCAGCGCCGACTCGCGGCCCGAGCCGGGGCCGGACACTTCCACCTCGAGCGTGCGCATGCCGTGCTCCTGCGCCTTCTTGGCCGCGTCTTCGGCGGCCACCTGCGCGGCATAGGGCGTGGACTTGCGCGAGCCCTTGAAGCCCATGGTCCCCGCCGACGACCAGGCAATGGTGTTGCCCTGCGCGTCGGTGATGGTGATCATAGTATTGTTGAACGAGGCCGCGACGTGCGCGACCCCCGACGCGATGTTCTTGCGTTCGCGCCGGCGGACGCGGGTGGCTTCCTTACCCATTCTCGATCCTTTCGCGGTCCTGCAGCCCGAAGCGGGGCGGACCAATCGTCAAACCCGTTACGCCGTAACTTTCTTCTTGCCGGCAATGGCCTTCGCCGGACCCTTGCGGGTGCGCGCATTGGTGTGCGTGCGCTGCCCGCGTACCGGCAGACCTTTGCGGTGACGCAGGCCCCGGTAGCAGCCGAGATCCATCAGCCGCTTGATGTTCATCGCCGTTTCGCGGCGCAGATCGCCCTCGACCATATAGTCACGATCGATGATTTCGCGAATCTGCAGCACCTCGGCGTCGGTAAGCTGCGACACGCGCCGCTCGGCCGGCAGACTGGCCTTGCCCATGATGTCCTGGGCAAGTTTCGGCCCGATGCCATGGATATATTGCAGCGCGATCACCACGCGCTTGTTGGTGGGCAGATTGACGCCCGCGATACGAGCCACGGATTCGCTCTCCTGTTACCGGCCGACCGCCCCCGAGGGGCTGAATTCTTCTTTCCCTGGAAGGGGATAGCGCAAAGCGTAACACGACACCCGCCCCCGCCTTGTCGGGGTCCGGCATCGCGTCAAGCTCCTGAATGTGCAGCTTATTAAGGGATTCATCGTGGCTTCGTCAACCTCCGTCGGCTGCGCGATTTGCCCCGTCCAAGCTTGTTTTTGGCGGCGGCGGCGCGGCCCAATGGGCCTCTCTTGGCGGCCGCACCGCTGCGCCGGGCAGCGGGTTTCGCCGCCGGCTTAGCCCGCTTGGCGGGTTTGGTCTTGCCTTTGGCCCGCCCTCCCTTGCCCTGGCCGGCCTTTTTGGCGGGTTTGGCAGGGTTTCGGGAGCCGGTGGCTGGCGGCGGATCGGCCGGCGCCGGATCGGTCGCGGCGGCCGAGGCCAGGATATCGTCGATCTCGGCGCCGACTTCCTCGATGGCAGCCATGCCGTCCACGGGGCGCAGCATGCTCTTCTTGGCATAGTGGTCGATCAGCGGCGCGGTCTGCGCGCGGTAAGCGGAAAGTCGCTCGCGCAGCACCTCCGAATTGTCGTCGGCCCGTAGCGCCTCGCCGCGGGCGGACATTTCGGCCACGCGTTTCTCGATGCGCCGCAGCAGGATGCCCTCGTTGACCACCAAGGCGACCACGGCGTCGAGCTTCACCCCGCGCTCGGCGAGCAGGCGCTCAAGCGCCTCGGCCTGCGGCACGGTGCGGGGAAAGCCGTCGAGGATGAAACCGGACTTGGCGTCCGGCTGGTCGATCCGCTCGGCGATAATCGACACGATCAGGTCGTCCGGCACCAATTCGCCGTGGTCGATGAGATTTTTGATCTGCATGCCAAGCGGCGTATCGGCGGCGGCCGCCGCCCGCAGCATTTCGCCGCTCGAGAGGTGGACGATGCCGTACTTGGAAACCAGGCGCTTGGCTTGCGTGCCCTTCCCCGCCCCCGGCGGGCCGAGCAGGACCAACCTCATCTCCGGGAACCCCGCAGCTTGGATCGCTTGATCAAGCCTTCATATTGGTGGGCGAGCAGGTAGCCCTGGATCTGCGCCACGGTGTCCATGGTGACGCTGACCACGATCAGCAGCGAGGTGCCGCCAAAATAGAACGGTACCGCCGCGTAGGAGATCAGGATCTCCGGGATCAAGCACACGACTGCGAGATAGAGTGCGCCCACCACGGTGATGCGCGAAAGCACGTAGTCGATATATTCCGCGGTGCGCTCGCCCGGTCTTATGCCGGGGATGAAGCCGCCATGTTTCTTCAGATTGTCGGCGGTCTCGGTCGGGTTGAACACGATCGCCGTGTAGAAGAAAGCGAAGAACACGATCAGCCCGATGTACAAGATCAGGAACAGCGGACGGCCGTGGCCGAGCAGCGTGGTGACGGTGGTGAGCCAATTCGGCCCGTGCCCGGCGTTGAAGTTGGCGACGGTGGTCGGCAACAGCAACAGCGAGGAGGCGAAGATCGGCGGGATGACGCCCGAGGTGTTGAGCTTGAGCGGCAGGTGCGAGGACTGGCCCTCGAACATGCGGTTGCCGACCTGGCGCTTGGGGTACTGGATCAGCAGGCGGCGCTGCGCGCGCTCCATGAACACGATGAAGGCGATCACCGCCACCACCATCACGATGACCACGAGGATGAGCCCGGTCGACAGCGCACCCTGGCGGCCGAGCTCGAGCGTGCCGACGATCGCCGAGGGCAGGCGTGCGACGATGCCGGCGAGGATGATGAGCGAAATTCCGTTGCCGACGCCGCGCGAGGTGATCTGCTCGCCCAGCCACATCAGGAAGACGGTGCCGCCGGTCAGCGTGATGGTGGTGGAGATCAGGAAGAAGTAGCCGGGATTGCTCACCACATTGGTCGAGCCTTCAAGCCCGATGGCGATGCCATAGGCCTGGAATGCCGCCAGCACCACGGTCAAATAGCGCGTGTACTGGTTCATGATCTTGCGGCCCTGCTCGCCCTCCTTCTTGAGCTGCTCGAGCGCGGGCGAGACCGTGGTCATCAGCTGAATAATGATGGAGGCCGAAATGTACGGCATGATGTTCAGGGCGAAGATGGCCATCCGCTGGATGCCGCCGCCCGAGAACATGTTGAACATGCCGAGGATGCCGCCGGACTGGGTCTGGAAAATCTGCGCCCAGGCGTCGGGATCGATGCCGGGCAGCGGGATATAGGTGCCCAGGCGGTAGACCATGAGCGCGCCGAGGGTGAACCAGATGCGCTTCTTGAGCTCTTCGGCTTTGGCCAGCGCCGAGAAGTTGAGATTGGCTGCCAGTTGTTCAGCTGCCGAAACCATCGGTTGCTCCTTCGGGCCCCATCCCACCTTCCACACGCCCCAGCGACGAGGGACATGCGCACATCGCGACCGTTTAGATAGGCTCGGAGCTACGGACCGGTAGACCGAGCGCAGCGGCCGCCCGGCTGCGCGGGGCGGACGCGCCACAAAGAACTTATTCCGTTTCCGCCGCCGGCTTGCCCTTGCCGGTTTTCGCCTTGCCCTCGCCCTTGCCGCCCGATTTGGCCGCATCCAGCGCCATGCGCTTGTTCTTGCCTTTCGGCTCGGCCGGCTCCTGCTTGGACTGCGTCAGGATCTTGACGCTGCCGCCCGCCTTCTCGATCGCCTCGACGGCGGACTTGGACGCGCGATAGACGGAGAACTCGGCCTTGGCCTTGAACTCGCCGGCGCCCAAGAGCTTCACGCCGCCCTTGGCGCGGCGCATGAGACCCGCCTTGACGAGCGCAGCGACGTCGATCGGCGCGCCGGCGTCGAGCGTGCCGGCATCGATTGCGGCCTGCACCTTGCCGAGATTGATCTCGTTGAGCTTGACCGCGAAGGGCGTGTTGCGGAACCCGCGCTTGGGCAGCCGCCGGTGCAGCGGCATCTGGCCGCCCTCGAAGCCCTTGATGGCGACGCCCGCGCGGGCGGTCTGGCCCTTGCCGCCGCGTCCGCCGGTCTTGCCCTTGCCGGAACCGATGCCGCGGCCGATACGCATGCGGCTCTTGCGGGCACCGGGCTTGTCGGCGATCTGGTTGAGTTTCATCGTCTAACCCTCGACTTCTCTTCCGTCATGGCCGGGCTCGTCCCGGCCGTCTCGATTAGGAAAGCATTGCGCGTCCCTAAGCGGGGCCACCGGCATGAGGCCGGTGACGACAATTACTTCCCTTCGCCGACCACGCGCACGAGATGCTGCACCTTGCGGATCATGCCGCGGGTGGCCGGCGTATCCGGCAGATCGCTCATGCGGCCGATCTTGTTGAGGCCGAGCCCGATCAGCGTCGCGCGCTGATCGTGGTGACGGCGCATCGGGCTGCCGATCTGCTCGACCTTGATGGTCTTTCCTTGGGCCATGTTCGTCGTTTCCTTAGTCCGCCGCCGCCTCGGCCTCGCCGCCTTCGCGGCGGCGCGCCTGCAGGGTGGACACCTTGATATTGCGGCGGGCCGCTACCGAGCGCGGCGAATCCTGATTCTTGAGCGCATCGAATGTGGCGCGCACCACGTTGTACGGATTGGACGAGCCGAGCGATTTCGCCACCACGTCCTGCATGCCGAGCGTCTCGAACACCGCGCGCATCGGGCCGCCGGCGATGATGCCGGTGCCGGGAGGCGCCGCGCGCAAAAAAACCTTGCCGGCGCCGTGGCGGCCGAGCACGTCGTGATGCAGCGTGCGGCCTTCGCGCAGCGGCACGCGGGTAAGCCCGCGCTTGGCCGCGTCCGTCGCCTTGCGGATCGCTTCCGGCACCTCGCGCGCCTTGCCGTGGCCGAAGCCGACGCGGCCCTTCTGGTCGCCCACCACCACCAGCGCGGCGAAGCCGAAGCGGCGGCCGCCCTTGACCACCTTGGCCACGCGGTTGATGTGCACCAGCTTGTCGATGAACTCGCTATCGCGCTCTTCGCGGTCACGCCCGCCGCGCTCGCGATCTCGTCGAGGTTCATGTGCCATGAGTTACCGTTCCATTCAGAAGTTGAGGCCGCCCTCGCGCGCGGCGTCGGCCAGCGCCTTGATGCGTCCGTGGTAGAGATAGCCGCCGCGGTCGAACACGACGTCCTTGATGCCCTTTTCCGTGGCGCGCTCGGCGATCAGCTTGCCGACCGCCTTGGCGGCGGCGATGTCGGCGCCCTTGCCCGCCTCGCGCATATTCTTTTCAAGGCTCGAAGCGGCGGCGACCGTGATGCCTTTGTCGTCGTCGATGAGCTGGGCGTAGATGTGCTTGGACGAGCGGAACACCGTGAGGCGCGTGCGCCCGCGCCCCGCCAGTTTCAGCTTGCGCCGCACCACACCCGTCCGCCGCGCGGTCCGGTCACTCAATCTCGACATGGCGCCTCGTCCTCTACTTCTTCTTGCCTTCCTTGCGGAAGATGTATTCGCCGGCGTATCTCACGCCCTTGCCCTTGTACGGCTCCGGCCCGCGGAAGCCGCGGATTTCGGCGGCGACTTGGCCGACCAGCTGCTTGTCGATGCCGGTCACCACGATCTCGGTCGGCTTCGGGGTGGCGATGGTGATGCCTTGCGGGATCGCATAGTTCACGTCGTGCGAGAAGCCGAGCTGCAGGTTGAGCTGCTTGCCCTGCACGGCGGCGCGATAGCCGACGCCGCTGATCTCCAGCTTCTCCTCGAAGCCCTTGGTCACGCCGGCGACCAGGTTGGCCACCTGCGTGCGCGAGGTGCCCCAGAGCGAGCGCGCGCGCTTGGTCTCGAAGCGCGGCTCCACCTTGATGGCCGCCTTGTCCATGCTGACCGACACGTCGTCGTGCAGCACCGCCTGGAGGGCGCCCTTCGGGCCCTTCATCTTGACGGTCTGGCCTTCGACGTTGGCGGTGACGCCGGAAGGGATAGCGACCGCTTTGTTGCCGATGCGTGACATCAGAACACCGTGCAGATGATTTCGCCGCCGACATTGGCTTCGCGGGCGTCATGGTCGGCCATCACGCCCTTGGGGGTGGACAGGATGGCGACGCCGAGCCCGTTGTTGATGCGCGGCAGCGCCTTGACCGAGGCGTAGACGCGCCGGCCCGGCTTCGACACGCGGGCGATCTCGCGGATCACCGGCTCGCCGTCGAAATATTTCAGCTCGATTTCCAGTTCGCTGCGGCCGGAAGCGTGCGCGACGCTGGCGTAACCGCGGATGAAGCCCTCGCTCTTGAGCACTTCCAGCACGCGCTCGCGCTGCTTGGAGCCGGGCATGGTCACTTTCGACTTGCTGCGCATCTGCGCGTTGCGGATGCGCGCGATCATGTCGCCGATCGGATCGTTGACTGCCATGTCGCTCCCCCTACCAGCTCGACTTCACGAGGCCGGGAATCAGCCCCTTGGAGCCAAGCTCGCGCAGCGCGATGCGGCTCAGACGGTGCTTGCGATAGTAGGCGCGCGGACGGCCCGACAATTCGCACCGATTGCGGATGCGCGTGGCGGACGAGTTGCGCGGCAGCTCGGCAAGCTTCAACGTCGCGGCAAAGCGCTCCTCGGTCGGCAATTTCTTGTCGTGCGCAATCGCCTTCAGCTTGGCGCGCCGGCCGGCGAATTTCTTCGTCATCCTGCGCCGCCTCTTGTTCTTCTCAATCGAACTTTTCTTCGCCATTCTTGTCTCTCCTAACGGTCCCGCGTTTGAGGGATTGCCCTCACTGCCGGAACGGGAAGTTGAACGCAGCGAGCAGCGCGCGGGCCTCGTCGTCGGTCGGCGCGGTCGTGCAAACGGTGATGTCGAGGCCCCAGACGTCGACGGCCTTGTCGAAATCGATCTCGGGGAACACGATGTGCTCCTTGATGCCCATGCTGTAATTGCCGCGGCCGTCGAAGCTCTTTGGATTGAGCCCGCGGAAGTCGCGGATGCGCGGCAGCGCGATGTTGATCAGGCGGTCGATGAAGTCGTACATGCGCGCCTTGCGCAGCGTGACCTTGCAGCCGATGGCCTGGCCGTCGCGCAGCTTGTAGGTGGCGATCGACTTGCGCGCCTTGGTGATGACGGCCTTTTGCCCCGCGATCAGCGACAGGTCGGCGGCGGCGCCCTCCACCTTCTTGCGGTCTGCGACGCCCTCGCCGATCCCCATGTTGAGCACCACCTTGGTGATCACGGGCACCTGCATCGGGTTCGCGTAGCCGAACTGCTTGGTCAACTCGGCGCGGATATTCTGGTCGAACTGCGTCTTCAGCCGCGCAACGTAAGGCTCGCGCGGCGCCTTCGGCGCGGCGGGCTCCTTGCCGGCCTTGGGCGGCGGCGTCTTCGCCGGCTTACCGGCCTGCTGTTCTTGCGTATCAGCCATCGATCTCAACTCCGGAACGCTTGGCGAAGCGCACCTTGCGGCGCTCATGACCCTCGCCGACGAATTTGAAGCCGACGCGCGTCGGCTTGCCGTCCTTGGGATCGGCGAGCGCCAGGTTGGACAGGTGGAGGGGGCTCTCCTTCGAGATGATACCGCCCTCCTGCTGCGCGCTCTGACGTTGGTGGCGCTTGACCATGTTGACGCCGCGCACCAGCGCGCGCGCCTCGGCCGGGCGCACCTCGATCACCTCGCCGGTGCGGCCCTTGTCGCGGCCGCTGAGCACGATGACCTTGTCGCCCTTCTTGATCTTGGCGGCCATCACAGCACCTCCGGCGCGAGCGAGATGATCTTCATGTGGTTCTTGGCGCGCAACTCGCGCGGCACCGGCCCGAAGATGCGGGTGCCGACCGGTTCCATCTGCGGCGTAATCAGCACGGCGGCGTTGCGGTCGAAGCGGATAACCGAACCGTCCGGCCGCTTGATGTCCTTGGCGAGCCGAACCACCACGGCCTTCATCACGTCGCCCTTCTTGACGCGACCGCGCGGGATCGCCTCCTTCACCGAGACGACGATGACGTCGCCGATGGTGGCATATTTGCGCTTCGAGCCGCCCAGCACCTTGATGCACATGACGCGGCGCGCGCCGGAATTGTCCGCCACGTCGAGGTTGGTTTGCATCTGAATCATGGCGCGGCTCTCATCTTCTGGAACTGCATATCGACCGTTAGACTTTCGCTCGCTTCTCGCCGCGGATCACTTCCCAGCACTTCAGCTTGGACAGCGGGCGGCGCTCTTCGATCCACACGATGTCGCCCACCGCGAACTCGTTCGTCTCGTCGTGGGCGTGGTACTTCTTCGAACGGCGCACGGTCTTCTTCATCGTCGGGTGGGTGAAACGCCGCTCGACGCGGACGATCACCGTCTTGTTCTGCTTGTCGCTGACGACGACGCCATGCAGCGTGCGTTTCGGCATTTGCTAAACCCCTTACTTCTTCGCCTTGGCGCGCGACTTCGGCTTCGCGGCGGCCTTGGCACGTGTGGTCCTGGCCTTCTTTGCCGCCGGAGCGGCGGCTTCCGCCTTCGGCGCCGGCTCCGGCATCCCGGCCCGCTTCTGCGCGGCGATGGTCTTCAAACGCGCGATGTCGCGACGGAGGACGCGCACGCGCGCGGTGTTCTCGAGCTGGCCGGTGGCACGCTGGAAGCGCAGGTTGAACTGCTCTTTCTTCAGCTTGAGCACCTCGTCGTCGATCTGGTCGAGCGTCAGAGCTCTTACGTCGGCGGCTTTCATGACACTCACTCGGTGATGCGTTCGATGAAACGGGTCTTGACCGGCAGCTTGGCGGCGGCGAGCGCCAGCGCCTCGCGCGCGACGGCGACCGGAATGCCGTCGACCTCGAACAGGATCTTGCCTGGCTTGACGCGGCACACCCAAAATTCCGGCGTGCCCTTGCCCTTGCCCATGCGCACCTCGATCGGCTTCTTCGACACCGGCACGTCGGGAAAGATGCGGATCCAAACCCGGCCCGATCGCTTCATGAAGCGGGTGAGCGCGCGACGCGCAGCCTCGATCTGGCGCGCCGTGACGCGCTCCGGCTCGAGCGCCTTGAGGCCGTATTGGCCGAAGGCCAGCCGGGTGCCGCTGGTGGCGACGCCGTGGATGCGGCCCTTGTGCGCCTTGCGGAACTTGGTGCGGACGGGTTGCAGCATGACTTAGACTCTATCCCTCTCAGGCCGCCGTCTCGCGGCGCGGCCGGCCGGCCTCGCCCTCGGCCATCTTCTTGTCCTGCGCCATGGGGTCGTGCTCGAGGATCTCGCCCTTGAAGATCCAGACCTTGACGCCGCAGGTGCCGTAGGTGGTGAAGGCGGTGGCAACGCCATAATCGACGTCGGCGCGCAGCGTGTGCAGCGGAACGCGGCCCTCGCGGTACCACTCCATGCGGGCGATTTCGGCGCCGCCCAGGCGGCCGGAGCAGTTGATGCGGATGCCTTCGGCACCGAGGCGCATGGCCGACTGCACGGCACGTTTCATTGCGCGGCGGAAGGCGACGCGGCGTTCGAGCTGCTGGGCGATCGATTCGGCGACCAGCTGCGCGTCGAGCTCCGGTTTGCGGATTTCGACGATGTTGATGACGACGTCGGAGTCGGTGAGCTTGGCCACGGAGCGGCGCAGCTTCTCGATGTCGGCGCCCTTCTTGCCGATTACCACGCCGGGACGCGCCGAATGAATGGTGACGCGGCACTTCTTGTGCGGCCGCTCGATCACGATATGCGACACCGCCGCCTGCTTGAGCTGCTTCATCAGCTCCTTGCGGATCTTGATGTCCTCGTGCAGCAGCGAGCCGTATTCGTTCTTGCCGGCATACCAGCGCGAGTCCCAGGTGCGGTTGATGCCGACCCGAAGCCCGATTGGATTGACCTTCTGACCCACTCTGTTCTCTCCTCTAGGCTTCGGCCTTGGCCTCGACCTCGCGCACGACGATGGTCAAGTTGGAAAACGGCTTGAAAATGCGCCCCACCCGCCCGCGGCCGCGCGGGGTGAAGCGCTTGATCACCAGCGCCTTGCCGACATGCGCCTCGGCGACGACCAAATCGTCGACGTCGAGATCGTGGTTGTTCTCGGCGTTGGCGATCGCCGACTCCAGGCACTTGCGTACGTCCTTGGCGATGCGCTTGCGCGAAAACTGCAGGTCGGCGAGCGCGCTCGCCGCCTTCTTGCCGCGGATCAGCTGCGCGACGAGATTGAGCTTCTGCGGGGAGACCCGCAGCATGCGGGTCACCGCCTTTGCCTCGTTCTCGGCGAGGCTTCGCGCGCGCGTGCTCTTGCCCATGACGCTTCTCTATCCCTTAGCTCGCGGCCGGCGTGGCGGGCGCGGCTGCCGCCGGCGCAGCAGACGCCGCCGGTCCGGCCGTGCGCTTGGCCTTACGGTCGGAGGAATGGCCGTAGAACATCCGCGTCGGCGCGAACTCGCCGAACTTGTGGCCGACCATTTCCTCGGTCACCAGCACGGGGATGTGCTTCTGCCCGTTATAGACGCCGAAATTCAACCCGACGAACTGCGGCAGAATGGTCGAGCGCCGGCTCCAGATCCTGATCATCTCGTGACGGCCCGACGCGCGCACGGCCTCAGCCTTGCGCAGCAGATAACCGTCGACGAAAGGGCCCTTCCACAAAGATCGCGACATGACTTATCCTACTTCTGCTTCTTGCGAGTGTGCCGGCTGAGCACGATGAACTTGCCGGTTCGCTTGTTCTTGCGGGTCTTCTTGCCCTTGGTGGGAAAGCCCCACGGGGTGACCCAGTTGCCGCCGCCATTGGTGCGGCCGCCGTGCGGGTGATCGACCGGGTTCATGGTGATGCCGCGGTTATGCGGCATGCGGCCCTTCCAGCGCTGACGGCCGGCCTTGCCGATCACCGTGTTCATGTTGTCGGGGTTCGACACCGCCCCGACGCTCGCCATGCAGCGGCCGTGCACCAGGCGCTGCTCGGCCGAGTTCAGCCGGAGGATCACGTAGTCCTGGTCGCGCCCGACGATCTGCGCATAGGAGCCGGCCGAGCGCGCAACCTGGCCGCCCTTGCCGATCTTCAGCTCGATATTGTGCACGATGGTACCGACCGGGATATTGCCGATCGGCATCGCATTGCCCGGCTTCACGTCGGCGTGCTCTGACGCGATCACGCTGTCGCCCGGCGAGAGCCGCTGCGGCGCCAGGATGTAGGCGAGCTCGCCGTCCTGGTACTTGATGAGCGCGATGAAGGCGGTGCGGTTCGGATCGTACTCGATGCGCTCGACCGTCGCCGGCACGTCGAACTTGGTGCGCTTGAAGTCGATGCGGCGATAGGCCTGCTTGTGGCCGCCGCCGCGGAAGCGGCTGGTGATGCGCCCGCCATTGTTGCGGCCGCCGGTCGACGACTGGCCCTCGGTCAGCGCCTTGACCGGCGGGCCCTTGTGCAGGGCCGAGCGGTCGATATTGACCAGCTGGCGCTGGCCCGGCGTGGTCGGATTGTATGTTTTCAACGCCATCGCGACTATTCCTTACAATCCCGTGGTCACGTCGATGCGGTGACCCTCTTCGAGCGTCACGACGGCGCGCTTGGAATCGGACTGCCGGCCGATCCGGTTGCGGAAGGCCTTGACCTTGCCGCCGCGGATGAGCGTGTTGACGCTCTTGACCTTCACGTCGAACAGCTTCTCGATCGCTTCCTTGATCTGCGGCTTGGTGGCGTCCTTGCGCACCCTAAACATGACCTTGTTGTGCTCGGACGCCATCGTCGCCTTTTCGGTGATCACCGGGGCGATGATGACGTCGTAATGGCGCGGGTCGCTGGTGGTCATTTGAAGCGCGCCTCCAGCGCATCGAGCGCGGCCTTGGTCAGCACCAGGGTCTTGCGCCGCATGATGTCATAGACGTTGATGCCCTGCACCGGCAGCACGTCGATGTTCGGGATGTTGCGCGCGGCGGTGCGGAAGTTCGCCTCCACCTCGGCCCCGTCGATGATCAGCGCGTTGGCGAGGCCGAGCTTGCCGAATTGCTTGGCGAGCGCGCCGGTCTTGGACTCCTTCACCGAGGCTTTGTCGAGCACGACGATGCCCCCGTCCTTCGCCTTGGAGGAGAGCGCGTGCTTGAGCGCGAGCGCGCGCACCTTCTTGGGCAGGTCGATGGCATGGCTGCGCACGACCGGGCCGAAGGCCTTGCCGCCGCCGCGGAACTGCGGCGCGCTCTGGGCGCCGTGGCGGGCGCCGCCGGTGCCCTTCTGCGCGTGCATCTTCTTGGTGGTGCGATTGATCTCGCCGCGCAGCTTGGTCTTGTGCGTCCCGCGCTGGCGCTTGGCCAGCTGCCAGTTGACGCAGCGCTGCAGGATGTCGGGGCGCGGCTCGAGGCCGAAAATGGCGTCGGACAGCTGCACCGAGCCCGCCTCTTTGCCTTCCAGCGTGGTGATCTTCATTTCCATGTCAGGCGCCCTCCTTCTCCGCGGAGGCAGCTTCCGGCGCCGGCGCCTCGGCGGGCGCACTTTCGGCGCTCGCGGCCGCGGCGGGCTTTTCTTCCGCCTCGCCCAGGCGGAACTTGCCGGGCTTGGGCGCCTCTTTCGGCAGCGCCTTCTTCACCGCGTCGCGCACGGTGATCCAGCCGCCCTTGGCGCCGGGCACGGCGCCCTGCACCAAGATGAGGCCGCGCTCGACGTCGGTGGAGACGACCTTGAGATTGAGCGTGGTCACCCGCTCGGTGCCGAGATGGCCGGCCATCTTCTTGTTCTTGAACACCTTGCCGGGATCCTGGCGGCCGCCGGTCGAGCCGTGCGAACGGTGCGAGATAGATACGCCATGACTGGCGCGCAGGCCGCCGAAATTCCACCGCTTCATCGCGCCGGCAAAGCCCTTGCCGATCGAGATGCCGCAAACGTCGACGAACTGGCCCGCGACGAAATGATCGGCGGTGATCTCGGCGCCGACCGGGATGAGCGCGTCATCGCTCACGCGGAACTCGGCGAGCTTGCGCTTGGGCTCGACCTTGGCCTTGGCAAAATAGCCGCGGTCGGCCTTGATCATGTTGTTGGTGCGCCGCTCGCCCGCGCCGAGCTGCAGCGCGACGTAGCCGTTCTTGTCCTTGCTGCGGTGGGCGACCACCTGGCACTGCGCCAGACGCAGGACGGTCACCGGCACGTGCTCACCGGCCTCGGTGAACACCCGGGTCATCCCCATCTTCTGCGCCACGACTCCCGAACGCATTTTCGTTCCTCTCGGGCCTCTACAGCTTGATCTCGACGTCGACGCCGGCGGCCAGATCGAGCTTCATCAGCGCGTCCACGGTCTGCGGCGTCGGATCGACGATGTCCAAGAGGCGCTTGTGCGTGCGCATCTCGAACTGTTCGCGGCTCTTCTTGTCGACATGCGGCGAGCGGTTCACCGTGAACTTCTCGATGCGCGTCGGCAGCGGGATCGGGCCACGGACCTGGGCGCCGGTGCGCTTGGCCGTGTTCACGATCTCGCGCGTCGACGCATCGAGGATGCGGTGATCGAACGCCTTGAGCCGGATCCGGATATTCTGGCCGTTCATTGTCTCGTCTCTCTGGACTGTCATCGTCCGCGAAAACGGACGATCCAGTAAACGCTAGCGCCTCAGTTCGCCCGCGACCTCGCGGAATACTGGGTCCCCCGCTTTCGCGGGGGACGACAGCAACGATTCCTCACTCGATGATGCTCGCCACCACGCCGGCGCCGACGGTGCGGCCGCCCTCGCGGATGGCGAAGCGGAGTTTCTCCTCCATGGCGATCGGCACGATCAGGTGCACTTCCATCGCCACGTTGTCGCCCGGCATCACCATCTCGGTGCCCTGCGGCAGGTGCACCACGCCGGTCACGTCGGTGGTGCGGAAGTAGAACTGCGGGCGATAGTTGGTGAAGAACGGGGTATGACGGCCGCCCTCTTCCTTGGTGAGGATGTAGGCTTCCGCCTTGAACTTGGTGTGCGGCTTGACCGAGCCGGGCTTGCACAGCACTTGGCCGCGCTCGACCTCCTCGCGCTTGGTGCCGCGCAGCAGGCAGCCGATATTGTCGCCCGCCTCGCCCTGGTCGAGCAGCTTGCGGAACATCTCGACGCCGGTGACCACGGTCTTTGTGGTGGGGCGAATGCCGACGATTTCGACTTCCTCGCCGACCTTGATGATACCGCGCTCGACACGGCCGGTGCAGACGGTGCCGCGGCCGGAGATCGAGAACACGTCTTCCACCGGCATCAGGAAGGGCTGATCCTTTGGGCGCTCCGGCTGCGGGATGTAGTCGTCCACCGCTTTCATCAGGTCGAGGATCGACTGCTTGCCGAGCTTTTCGTCCTTGCCTTCGAGCGCCATCAGCGCCGAGCCCTTGACGATCGGGATCTTGTCGCCCGGGAAATTGTACTTCGAGAGCAGCTCGCGAACTTCCAGCTCGACCAGCTCGAGCAGCTCCGGGTCGTCGACCATGTCGCACTTGTTGAGGTAGACGACGATCGCCGGCACGCCGACCTGGCGGGCGAGCAGGATGTGCTCGCGGGTCTGCGGCATCGGGCCGTCGGCGGCCGACACGACCAGGATGGCGCCGTCCATCTGCGCAGCGCCGGTGATCATGTTCTTCACATAGTCGGCGTGGCCGGGGCAGTCGACATGCGCGTAGTGGCGGTTGGCGGTCTCGTATTCGACGTGCGCGGTCGAGATGGTGATGCCGCGCGCCTTCTCTTCCGGCGCCTTGTCGATCTGATCATAGGCGGTGAAGGTGGCGCCGCCGGTCTCGGCCAGCACCTTGGTGATCGCCGCGGTGAGCGTCGTCTTGCCATGGTCGACGTGACCGATGGTGCCGATGTTGCAATGGGGCTTGGTCCGTTGGAATTTCTCTTTGGCCATAGCACTCTCCGTTCAGATCCTTTTCCGTTAACGTTCGCGGATCACGCGAATTTCTTCTGCACTTCGGCCGAGACGTTGGCGGGCAGTTCCGCGTAGTGGTCGAATTGCATGGTGAAGGTGGCGCGCCCCTGTGACATGGAGCGCAAGTTGTTGACGTAACCGAACATGTTCATCAGCGGCACCATCGCGTTGATCACGTTGGCGTTGCCGCGCATGTCCTGGCCCTGGATTTGCCCGCGCCGCGAATTGAGATCGCCGATGACGGAGCCGGTGTAATCCTCCGGCGTCACCACCTCGACCTTCATGATCGGCTCGAGCAGTACCGGCCTGCCCTTCTGCAGCGCCTCGCGCATAGCCGCGCGCGAGGCGATCTCGAAGGCGAGCGCGGAGGAATCGACGTCGTGATAGGCGCCGTCGATCAGCCGCACCTTGAGATCGACCACCGGGAAGCCGGCGAGCACGCCGGAGCCGAGTACGGATTCGAGACCTTTCTCGACGCCCGGGATGTACTCCTTCGGCACGACGCCGCCGACGATCTCGTTCTCGAACTCGAACGGCACGCCGGGCGCGGTCGGCTCCGCGACGATCTTGACGCGGGCGAACTGACCGGAGCCGCCGGTCTGCTTCTTGTGGGTGTAGTCGATTTCCGCCGGACGGGTGATCTTCTCGCGGAAAGCCACCTGCGGGGCGCCGATATTGGCGTCGACCTTATAGGTGCGCTTCAAGATGTCGACCTTGATGTCGAGATGCAGCTCGCCCATGCCCTTGAGGATGGTCTGGCCGCTCTCCTGGTCGGTGGAGACGCGGAAGGACGGATCCTCGGCGGCGAGCTTGGCGAGCGCGACGCCGAGCTTTTCCTGGTCGGCCTTCGACTTCGGCTCGATGGCGATTTCGATCACCGGATCGGGGAATTCCATCTTTTCCAGGATCACCGGGTCCTTGGCATCGCACAGCGTGTCGCCGGTGCGCACTTCCTTGAGGCCGGCCAGCGCGACGATGTCGCCGGCATAAGCTTCCTTGATGTCCTCGCGGTTGTTGGCGTGCATCAGCAGCATGCGGCCGATGCGCTCCTTGCGGTCCTTGGTGGAGTTCACCACGCCGGTACCGCTCTGCAGGATGCCGGAATAGATGCGGCAGAAAGTGATGGTGCCTACGAAGGGGTCATCCATGATCTTGAAGGCGAGCGCAGCGAACGGCTCGTTGTCGTCCGATTTGCGCACGACCTCGTTGCCCTTCTCGTCGATGCCCTTGATCGGCGGCACGTCCAGCGGCGACGGCAGATAATCGACCACCGCGTCGAGCAGCGACTGCACGCCCTTATTCTTGAAAGCAGAACCGCACAACACGGGGAAAAAGGCGCTCGTCAGCACCGCCTTGCGGATGAGCGAGCGCAGCGTGGCCTCATCGGGCTCCTTGCCTTCGAGATAGGCGGTCATGGCGTCGTCGTCCATATCGACCGCCGCCTCGACCATCTTCTCGCGCCACTCCTTGGCCTGCGCCAGCAAGTCCTCCGGAATGTCGACGTCCTCGAATTTGGCGCCGAGCGATTCGTCGTCCCAGATCCGCGCCTTCATGCGCACAAGATCGATCAGGCCCTTGAAATTGCTTTCGGCGCCGATCGGCAGCTGGATCGCTACCGGCTTGGCGCCGAGGCGGGTCTTGATGTCCTCGAGACACTTGAAGAAGTCGGCGCCGATCTTGTCCATCTTGTTGGCGAAGACGATACGCGGAACCTTGTACTTGTCGCCCTGGCGCCAGACCGTCTCGGTCTGCGGCTCGACGCCCTGGTTGGAATCGAGCACGCACACCGCGCCGTCGAGCACGCGCAAAGAACGCTCCACCTCGATGGTAAAGTCGACATGGCCAGGCGTGTCGATGATGTTGAGGCGCTTGCCGTTCCAGAAGGCGGTGGTGGCAGCCGAGGTAATGGTGATGCCGCGCTCCTGCTCCTGCTCCATCCAGTCCATCGTCGCGGCGCCTTCGTGCACCTCGCCGATCTTGTGGGACTTGCCGGTATAGAAGAGGATCCGCTCGGTCGTCGTCGTCTTGCCGGCATCGATGTGGGCCATGATGCCGAAGTTGCGGTAGTCCTCGATTGCGTGGCTGCGTGGCATTGGGGGATCCGTTCCTGAATTCTTTCTGCTGTCACCAGCGGTAGTGCGAGAATGCGCGGTTGGCTTCCGCCATCTTGTGAGTGTCCTCGCGCTTCTTGACGGCGTTTCCCCGGTTATTGGACGCGTCCAGCAGCTCGGCCGAGAGCCGCTCGGTCATGGTCTTTTCGTTGCGCTCGCGCGCCGCCGAGATGATCCAGCGGATGCCGAGCGCCTGGCGGCGCGAGGTGCGCACTTCCACCGGCACCTGATAGGTGGCGCCGCCGACGCGACGCGAACGTACCTCGATCGACGGCATCACATTGTCGAGCGCCTGCTGGAAAACTGTGATCGGGTTCTGTTTGGTCTTCGTCTCGATCACATCGAGCGCGCCGTAGACGATCTGCTCGGCAACCGACTTCTTGCCGTCGTACATGATGGCGTTCATGAACTTCGAGACGACGATATTGCCGAACTTGGGGTCCGGAATGATGTCGCGTTTTTCGGCGGCGTGACGGCGGGACATTGTTTCGCTCTATCTGTTCCTTGCTCTGGCGATCCCGGGTCTCGCTTCGCTCGCCCGGGATAACCGTCGCTTCGCTCCAGTTATTTCGGACGCTTGGCGCCGTACTTGCTGCGGCGCTGCTTGCGGTTCTTCACGCCCTGCGTATCAAGCACGCCGCGCAGGATGTGGTAGCGCACGCCCGGCAGATCCTTCACGCGACCGCCGCGGATCATCACCACCGAGTGCTCTTGCAGGTTATGGCCTTCGCCCGGGATATAGCCGATCACCTCGAAGCCGTTGGTCAGGCGCACTTTGGCCACCTTGCGCAGCGCCGAATTCGGCTTCTTCGGGGTGGTCGTGTAAACGCGCGTGCAGACGCCGCGTTTCTGCGGGGAAGCCTGCAACGCGGGCACCTTGTTGCGCGCCTTGAGCGGCTGGCGCGGCCTGGCAATCAGCTGGTTGACGGTCGGCATCGTTTAAGCCTTCGCATCCTTACGTTTGGGCTCGCGCCCGGAATCGGTTCGGGCTCTCGCCCCCTTGTCGCGACAGGACCTTGCGGGTCCCTCATTTGGGCGTAACGCCCCGGCATTCCGCGTGGTGTTTCCCACGCGCAAAAGGAAATCGCGCCATCCGCGTCGCTCGCGGGGGCGCTTTTTCCGGTTCGGACGACCGCGCAGCAGCAGGGCCACGCGGCCGTTCACTCCAAGCCTGACATTGGCTGTCAGAGGCAGCGTCTGAGCTTCTTTTCTCGAGGCGTTGCGCCGGCCAAGACTGAAAAAACTTACGTGCTTTCAGTGACTTGGCCGGGCGGGCCGTTCCAAGCAAGCGAAGCTCACCGCCTGCCGAAAAGTGTCGCGTATGTATCGGCGCGATTCCGCTAAGTCAAGGAGCAAACAGTCGAAAAATAGCGGTTTCGCGGGCCTTTCATGGCTCCAGGAAGACGGGCCCGCCAAGCGAAAGGGCCGCCCGCTTGGGGCGGCCCCTGGCATCGTGTGATGGCGGCGAGGCCTATTCGGCCGCCGGCAGCGCGGGCGCTTCCTCGACCTTGGCCGCGGCTTTTGCCGCGTCCCTTTCGCGCTCCTCCAGGATGAGCGCGTCGCGCTTGGTAGCCACCTCGCGCAACTCGTTCATCATGGCGCCGGTGCCGGCCGGGATCAGGCGGCCGACGATGACGTTCTCCTTGAGCCCGTCGAGCGTGTCGGCCTTGCCGTTGACGGCGGCCTCGGTGAGCACGCGCGTGGTCTCCTGGAAGGAGGCCGCCGAGATGAAGGAGCGGGTCTGCAGGCTCGCCTTGGTGATGCCGAGCAGAACCGGGTGGCCGGTCGCCGGCTTCTTGCCTTCGGCTTCGGCCCGCGCGTTGACCTCGTCGAGCTCGACCTTGTCGAGCTGCTCGCCCTGCAAGAGCTCGGTCTCGCCGGCGTCGTCGATCTCGACCTTCTGCAGCATCTGGCGAACGATCACCTCGATGTGCTTGTCGTTGATGTTGACGCCCTGCAGCCGATAGACCTCCTGGATCTCGTTCACCAGATAGGCGGCGAGTTCCTCGACGCCTTTGATGGCGAGGATGTCATGCGGGGCCGGGTTGCCCTCGACGATGTAGTCGCCCTGCTCGATGACGTCGCCATCCTGCAGATGGATGTGCTTGCCCTTCGGGATCAGGTATTCCTTCGGCTCGTCGTTCTTGTTCGACGGCTCGATGGTGATGCGGCGCTTGTTCTTGTAGTCCTTGCCGAACCGTACCGTGCCGCCGATCTCGGCGATGATTGCCGCCTCCTTCGGCCGCCGCGCCTCGAACAGCTCCGCCACCCGCGGCAAACCGCCGGTGATGTCGCGGGTCTTGGCGCTTTCGGTCGGGATACGCGCGATCACGTCGCCCGCCTTCACATGGGCGCCGGGGTCGACCGAGATGATGGCGTCGACCGCGAGCTGGTAACGCGCGTCGCCGCCGCGGGCGAGCTTGAGCACCTTGTTGCCCGACTTGACCACGATCGCCGGACGCAGCTCCTGCTGATTACGGGACGACCCCGTGCGCCAGTCGATGACCACGCGCTTGGCGATGCCGGTCGAACTCGTCGAGCTGCTCCGACATGGACAGCCCGTCGACCAAGTCCTCGAAGTCGATGGAGCCTTCCACCTCGGTCAGGATCGGCCGGGTGTAGGGATCCCATTCGGCCATGCGCTGGCCGCGCTTGATCTTGTCTCCGTCCTCGACGCGCAGCCGCGCGCCGTAGGGGACACGGTGATGCGCGCGCTCGGTCCCGTCCGGATCGACCACCGCCACCACCAAGTTACGCACCATTGCCACCGTGTCGCCGTCCGAGTTTTTGGCCACGCCCTTGGACTTGAACTTGACCTCGCCGTCGAAGTTCGACTCGATGAACGACTGCTCGGAAATCTGCGCCGCGCCGCCGATGTGGAACGTGCGCATCGTGAGCTGGGTGCCCGGCTCGCCGATCGATTGCGCCGCGATCACGCCGACCGCCTCGCCCATGTTGACCGGGGTGCCGCGGGCGAGATCGCGCCCGTAGCAGGCGCCGCACACGCCGTTCTTCGTCTCGCAGGTGAGCACGGAGCGGATTTTCATCTCCTGCACGCCGGCATTGACGATCTGCTCGACGTCCGGCTCCTCCAGCAGCGTGCTGCGCTTGACCACGACCTTGTTGCCGGCCGGATCCTTCACGTCCTCCGCCGTGGTGCGGCCGAGGATGCGCGAGGCCAGCGAGGCCACCACTGTGCCGGCGTCAATGATCGCCCGCACTTTGATGCCGCCCCTGGTGCCGCAGTCCTCCTCGGTGATGATGCAGTCCTGCGCCACGTCGACCAGACGCCGCGTCAGGTAGCCCGAGTTCGCCGTCTTCAAGGCGGTGTCGGCCAGACCCTTGCGCGCGCCGTGCGTGGAGTTGAAGTACTCCATCACGGAGAGGCCTTCCTTGAAGTTCGAGATGATCGGGCTCTCGATGATCTCACCCGACGGCTTGGCCATGAGGCCGCGCATGCCGGCAAGCTGGCGCATCTGCGCCGGCGAGCCGCGCGCGCCGGAATGCGCCATCATGTAGATCGAGTTGACCTGCTGCTCGACGCCCTTGGCGTCCCGCCGCGAGGCCGAGATCTCCTTCATCATGGCTTCGGCGATCGTCTCGGTGCATTTCGACCAGGCGTCGACCACCTTGTTGTACTTTTCGCCCTGCGTGATGAGGCCGTCGTTGTACTGCTGCTCGAACTCCTTGGCGAGCTCGCGCGTCGACTCGACGGTTTTCCACTTGGACGCCGGCACCACCATGTCGTCCTTGCCGAACGAAATGCCGGCCTTGAAGGCGTGATAGAAGCCGAGCGCCATGATGCGGTCGCAGAAGATGACCGTCTCCTTCTGGCCGCAGTGGCGGTAGACGGCGTCGATCATCGACGAGATCTCGCGCTTGGTCATCAAGCGGTTGACCACGTCGAACGGAATCTTCGGGCTCTCCGGCAGCACGGAGCCGAGCACGACGCGGCCCGGCGTGGTCTCGTACCGCTTCTTGACCCGCTCGCCCTTCTCGTCGAGGCCCTCCCAGCGGTACTTGATCCTGGTGTGCAGGGTGATGGTTTTCTCGGCCAAAGCATGATCGATCTCGGCCATGTCGCCGAAGACCTTGTCCTGGCCGGCCTCGCCCTCGCGCATGGTCGAGAGGTAGTAGAGGCCGAGCACGATGTCCTGCGAGGGCACGATGATCGGCGAGCCGTTGGCCGGGTGGAGGATGTTATTGGTCGACATCATCAGCACGCGCGCTTCCAGCTGCGCTTCAAGCGACAGCGGGACGTGCACGGCCATCTGATCGCCGTCGAAGTCGGCGTTGAAAGCGGCGCAGACCAGCGGATGCAGCTGGATCGCCTTACCCTCGATCAAGACCGGCTCGAAGGCCTGGATGCCGAGGCGGTGCAGCGTCGGCGCACGGTTCAACAACACCGGATGCTCGCGGATCACCTCGTCGAGGATGTCCCAAACTTCCGGCTTTTCCTTCTCGACCAGCTTCTTGGCCTGCTTGACGGTGGTCGAAAGCCCCTTGGCATCGAGCCGCGAATAGATGAACGGCTTGAACAGTTCGAGCGCCATCTTCTTCGGCAGGCCGCACTGATGCAGCTTGAGCTCCGGACCGACCACGATCACCGAGCGGCCGGAATAGTCGACGCGCTTGCCGAGCAGATTTTGCCGGAAGCGGCCCTGCTTGCCTTTCAGCATGTCGGCGAGCGACTTCAGCGGGCGCTTGTTGGCGCCGGTGATGACGCGGCCGCGGCGGCCGTTGTCGAACAACGCGTCGACCGCCTCCTGCAGCATGCGCTTTTCGTTGCGGATGATGATGTCCGGCGCGCGCAGCTCGATCAGCCGCTTCAGGCGGTTGTTGCGGTTGATGACGCGGCGATAGAGGTCATTCAAATCGGACGTGGCGAAGCGCCCGCCGTCGAGCGGCACCAGCGGCCTGAGATCCGGCGGGATCACCGGAACGACGGTGAGGATCATCCATTCCGGCTTGTTGCCGGAGGCGAGGAACGCCTCGATCAGCTTCAGCCGTTTGGCGATCTTTTTCTTCTTGATGTCGCTGTCGGATTCGGCGAGCTCGGCGCGCAGATCGGCCTGCATCTTCTCCAGGTCGAGCGCCTTGAGCATCTCGCGGATCGCTTCCGCGCCGATCGTGGCGGTGAAGGAGTCGGCGCCGTATTCGTCCTGCGCCTTCAGGTACTCGTCTTCGGAGAGAAGCTGACGGTCCTTGAGCGGGGTGAGGCCCGGCTCCAGCACGACGTAGTACTCGAAGTACAGGATGCGCTCGAGGTCCTTCAGCGTCATGTCGAGCAGCAGGCCGATGCGGCTCGGCAGCGACTTCAGGAACCAGATGTGCGCGACCGGAGCCGCGAGCTCGATATGGCCCATGCGCTCGCGGCGCACGCGCGAAAGCGTGACCTCGACCGAGCACTTCTCGCAGATGATGCCCTTGTACTTCATGCGCTTGTACTTGCCGCACAAGCACTCGTAATCCTTGATCGGCCCGAAGATGCGCGCGCAGAACAGGCCGTCGCGCTCGGGCTTGAAGGTGCGGTAGTTGATCGTCTCGGGTTTCTTGATCTCGCCGTAGGACCACGACAGAATCTTCTCAGGGCTCGCGATCGAGATCCGGATCTGGTCGAAGACCTGAGCCGGGGCCTGCGGGCTGAAGAGATTCATAATTTCCTGGTTCATCGCATTCTCCTTGACCGCCTCGGCGGCCGACATTCATTCCGCTGTCATGCCCCGCTAAGGCGGAGCATCCAGTAATCACCGCCGCTGCGGGTTACTGGATCGTCCGCTTTCGCGGACGATGACACCCAGTGGAAGCGGCGCGGCCGCCGCTTCCCGCTCAATTCATTCCGCCGCTTCCGCCGTCGGCTCCGAACCTTGCCGCTGCTGCTTGGAATTGTGCAGGTCGACGTTGAGGCCGAGCGAGCGCATTTCCTTGACCAGCACGTTGAAGCTTTCCGGAATGCCCGCCTCGAAGGTGTCGTCGCCGCGCACGATCGCCTCGTACACCTTGGTACGGCCAGCGACGTCGTCCGACTTCACGGTGAGCAGTTCCTGCAGCGTGTAGGCGGCGCCATAGGCTTCGAGCGCCCACACCTCCATTTCGCCGAAGCGCTGGCCGCCGAACTGCGCCTTGCCGCCGAGCGGCTGCTGGGTGACCAGCGAGTACGGACCGATCGAGCGGGCGTGGATCTTGTCGTCCACCAGATGATGCAGCTTCAGCATGTAGATGTAGCCGACGGTGACCTTGCGATCGAACGCCTCGCCGGTGCGGCCGTCGAACACGGTCACCTGGCCCGAATGGTCGAGGCCGGCGAGGTCGAGCATCTTCTCGATGTCGCCCTCCTTGGCACCGTCGAACACCGGCGTCGCGATCGGCACGCCGTGCCGAAGGTTGCCGCCGAGCTCGACCAGCTCGTCTTCATTCAACGACTTGATCGTGGCGTCGTCGCCGTAGACCTTGCGCAGCATGTCTTTCAGCGGACGCACGTCCTTCTTGGCGTTGTAGGCCTCGCAAGCCTCGCCGATCTTGAGGCCGAGGCCGGCGCAGGCCCAGCCGAGATGCGTCTCGAGGATCTGGCCGACGTTCATGCGGCTCGGCACGCCGAGCGGATTGAGCACGATGTCGACCTGCGTGCCGTCGTCGAGGAACGGCATGTCCTCGACCGGCACGATCTTCGACACCACGCCTTTGTTGCCGTGGCGGCCGGCCATCTTGTCGCCGGGCTGGATCTTGCGCTTCACCGCGACGAAGACCTTGACCATCTTCATCACGCCGGGCGGAAGCTCGTCGCCGCGCTGCAGCTTCTCGACCTTGTCGAGGAAGCGCTGCTCGAGCAGCTTCTTCGACTCGTCGTACTGCTTGCGGATGGCCTCGATCTCCGCCATCAGCTTGTCGTTGGGCGAGGCGAACTGCCACCACTGCGAGCGCGGGTATTCGTCCAGCACCGCCTTGGTGATCTTGGAGTCCTTCTTGAAGCCCTTGGGACCCGCGATGCCCTGGCGGCCCTCGAGCAACTCGGCAAGACGCCCATAGACGTTGCGGTCGAGGATCGCCTGCTCGTCGTCGCGGTCCTTGGCGAGCCGCTCGATCTCCTCGCGCTCGATGGCGAGCGCGCGCTCGTCCTTCTCGACGCCGTGGCGGTTGAACACGCGCACTTCGACCACGGTGCCCTGCACGCCCGGCGGCACGCGCAGCGAGGTGTCGCGCACGTCGGAAGCCTTCTCGCCGAAGATGGCGCGCAGCAATTTCTCTTCCGGCGTCATCGGGCTTTCGCCCTTCGGCGTGATCTTGCCGACCAGGATGTCGCCGGCGTGGACCTCGGCGCCGATATAGACGATGCCCGCCTCGTCGAGGTTCTTGAGCGCCTCTTCGGAGACGTTCGGGATGTCGCGGGTGATTTCCTCGGGCCCGAGCTTGGTGTCGCGCGCCATCACCTCGAATTCCTCGATGTGGATGGACGTGAACACGTCGTCTTTCACGATCCGCTCCGAGAGCAGGATCGAGTCCTCGAAGTTGTAGCCGTTCCACGGCATGAAGGCGACCAGCACGTTGCGGCCGAGCGCGAGCTCGCCAAGATCGGTCGAGGGACCGTCGGCGATGATGTCGCCCTTCTCGACGTGATCGCCCACCTTCACCAGCGGACGCTGGTTGATGCAGGTGTTCTGGTTCGAGCGCTGGTACTTCATCAGCCGGTAGATATCGACGCCCGGCTTGGTGGGATCGGTCTCGCCAGTGGCGCGCACCACGATACGGGTGGCGTCCACCTGATCGACGATGCCGGTGCGGCGCGCGGCGATCGAGGCGCCGCTATCGCGGGCCACCACGCCTTCCATGCCGGTGCCTACGTAAGGCGCCTCGGCGCGGATCAGCGGCACCGCCTGGCGCTGCATGTTGGAGCCCATCAGCGCGCGGTTGGCGTCGTCGTTCTCCAGGAACGGGATGAGCGCCGCCGCCACCGACACGAGCTGTTTCGGCGACACGTCCATGAAGTCGACCTTGTCGCGCGGCACCAGGTGCACGTCGCCGGCCTGGCGGCAGACGATCATGTCCTCGGTGAAGCGCCCGCGCGCGTCGATCGAGGCGTTCGCCTGCGCGACCGCGTAGCGGCTCTCCTCCATGGCCGAGAGATAGATCACCTCGTCGGTGACCCGGCCGTCCTTCACCTTGCGGTACGGCGTCTCCACGAAGCCGTATTTGTTCACCCGCGCGTAGGTCGCGAGCGAATTGATCAAGCCGATGTTGGGACCTTCCGGCGTCTCGATCGGGCAGATACGGCCGTAATGCGTCGGGTGCACGTCGCGCACCTCGAAGCCGGCGCGCTCGCGCGTGAGGCCGCCCGGGCCGAGCGCCGACAGGCGGCGCTTGTGGGTGATTTCCGACAGCGGATTGGTCTGGTCCATGAACTGCGAGAGCTGCGAAGAGCCGAAGAACTCGCGCACCGCGGCAGCCGCCGGCTTGGCATTGATCAGATCCTGCGGCATGACCGTGTCGATATCGACCGAGGACATGCGTTCCTTGATCGCGCGCTCCATGCGCAACAGGCCGATGCGGTACTGGTTCTCCATCAATTCGCCGACCGAGCGCACCCGGCGATTGCCGAGATGATCGATGTCGTCGATCTCACCCTTGCCGTCGCGCAGATCGACCAGCGTGCGGATGACCGCGATGATGTCGTCCTTGCGCAGGACTCGCATGGTGTCCGGCGCGTCGAGATCGAGCCGCATATTCATCTTGACGCGGCCGACCGCCGAGAGATCGTAGCGCTCGGCATCGAAGAACAGCGAGCGGAACATGGCCTCCGCCGTTTCCACGGTCGGCGGCTCGCCCGGACGCATCACGCGGTAGATGTCGAACAGCGCGTCCTCGCGCGTCATGTTCTTGTCGACCGCCAGCGTATTGCGGATGTAGGCGCCGACATTGACGTGGTCGATGTCGAGCAGCGGCAATTCCTTGTAGCCGGCCTCGATCAGGACCTTGAGGTTCTTCTCGGTGATCTCCTCGCCGGCCTCCACGTAAATTTCGCCGGTCTTGCCGTTGGCGAGGTCCTCGGCGATGTAGTGGCCGATCAACTCCTCGTCGGCCATGCGCAGGGCCTTCAGGCCCTTCTCGTGCAGCTGACGCGCCTGGCGCACGGTGAGCTTCTTGCCGGCCTCGACCACGACGCGGCCGGTGTCGGCGTCGACCAGATCGTTGACCGCCTTGTATCCCTTCATGCGGTTGGCGTCGAAGGGCACGCGCCAAGCGTCCTTCACGCGCTTGTAGGCGACGTGGCGGTAGAAGGTGCGCAGCACTTCCTCACCGTCGAGGCCGAGCGCGTACAGCAGCGAGGTCACAGGAATCTTGCGGCGGCGGTCGATGCGCGCATAGACGATGTCCTTGGCGTCGAACTCGATGTCGAGCCAGGAGCCGCGGTAGGGAATGATGCGGGCGGCGAACAGCAGTTTGCCCGAAGAGTGCGTCTTGCCCTTGTCGTGGTCGAAGAACACGCCGGGCGAACGGTGCATCTGCGAGACGATGACGCGTTCGGTGCCGTTGACGATGAAGGTGCCGTTATTGGTCATGAGCGGGATGTCGCCCATGTAGACATCCTGCTCCTTGATGTCCTTGACCGAACGCGCGCCGGTTTCCTCGTCGATATCGAACACGATCAGCCGCAGCGTCACCTTCAGCGGCGCGGCATAGGTCATGCCGCGCTGGCGGCACTCGTCGACGTCGTATTTCGGCGGCTCGAATTCGTATTTGACGAATTCAAGCTGCGAGGAATTTGAAAAATCGGAAATCGGGAACACCGACTTGAACACGGCTTGCAGGCCCTCGTCGGGGCGCCCGCCGTGCGGCTCCTTCACCAGCAGGAACTGGTCGTATGACGCCTTCTGAACCTCGATGAGGTTCGGCATCTCCGCCACTTCCTTGATTGTCCCGAAAAACTTCCTTACGCGCTTGCGACCGGTAAACGTCTGCGCCATCGTTTCACTTCTCTTTCGATTCGGATCGGGCGAGCAGCGCGGGCGCCTCTCCGGACGGCCGCCATCCAATCGCGACCATCAGGACAGGCGCCGGGGCTGCCCGTTTCTATGTGATTCGGGCCTGGCCCGAACCGCCGCACTCTTCTCTTTCACGCCGTCTCGGCGGGACCAGGCTTGGGAGTAACCGGCCACCGCCTCTCAGAGCCTGCTATCCCCGGGCGCTCGGCCCGGGGGTACTCATCTTGCCTCGCGAGATCCCCGGGTCTCGCTGATGCTCCCCCGGGGATTTCGCTGAAATAAGCATTACTTATTTCAACTCAACCTTCGCGCCGACCTTTTCCAGGGTGGCCTTGATCTTGTCGGCCTCCTCCTTGTTGACGCTTTCCTTGACCGGCTTGGGCGCGCCTTCGACCAGGTCCTTGGCCTCTTTCAGGCCGAGGCCGGTGAGCGCGCGGACCTCCTTAATCACCTCGATCTTCTTGTCGCCGGCGGCGGCCAGGACCACGGTGAACTCGGTCTTTTCCTCAGCAGCAGCAGCACCAGCACCAGCAGCAGGACCAGCAGCCACCGCCACAGCAGCGGCAGCCGAAACGCCCCACTTCTCTTCCAGCATCTTGGCCAGATCCGCCGCCTCCAGCACGGTCAGGGTGGACAATTCATCGACGATCTTCTGCAAGTCAGCCATTTTCAGTTCCTATCGGTTCGAACCAGTCAGATTTGCTTGTCTTTTAGAGCCGTCAGGCCGCTTCGCCCTTGGAGGCATAGGCCTGGATCACGCGCGCCAGCTTCGCGGCCGGAGCGGTGCTGAGCTGAGCGAGCTTGGTCGCCGGGGCCTGGATCAGGCCGACGATCTTGGCGCGCAACTCATCCAGCGACGGCAGCGAGGCGAGCGCCTTGACGCCGTCCAGGTCCAGGGCCGTCTTGCCCATCGAGCCGCCGAGAATGACGAACGCTTCGTTCGCCTTGGCGAAATCGACGGCCACCTTCGGCGCCGCGATCGGGTCGCCCGAAAAGGCGAGCACGGTCGGCCCCTTCAGCAGGGGCTCGATGACGGCGGCGTCGGTGTCCTTGAGGGCGAGCTTGGCGAGACGGTTCTTCGCGACCTTCACGCGCGCGCCGGCCTGCTTCATCTGCTGGCGCAGAGTCTGCATCTGGGCAACGCTGAGGCCGGAATAATGAGCCACCACCACCACGTTGGAGGCCTTGAAGACCCCGCTCAGCTCGGTGATGGACTCCTGCTTAGCCGCTCGATCCACTGCAAGCTCTTTCCGGTTTGACGGCTCGCCGCATTTTTCTTGGCGGGAGCCGCCGGGTTTCGACCAGCCGTCCCGCTCTTTAGCTTCGACGCGAAGCAATCGGGCAGGACGACGTTGCTTAAGCCTGCCCCCGTCGGCGGCTTGCATGCCGCCACGGTCTTTCCGAGGTTCGAACCAAACCGGCGCGCCTTTCGGACGCGCAAATTCTGCTCGCTTCCCCGTCTATGCTGGCCCCGCTTTCGTTGTCCGACCTCGCTGACACGAGGTGGACCGGGATTAAGCCTAAAAGCCCTTGCGGGCTTAAGGCGCCGGCAGTCTTGGACAGGTGGCCGATCCATCGCTGGAGCGGCCTTGCGCGCCGTTCAAAGGCAGCAATACCGGCTTTCGTCCCCTCTAGATGTCCCGCTGGGATGTCCAAAAGGAATGGATTCCGATCACCGCTGTTTTGTAGAGACGCGCAAAGGCGTGCCGACAAATGGGCCGGCACGCCCGTGTCACCTATCTAGACTTTCACGATCCGTTTGCCAAGCCCCTTTTTGCGTGGCTTTTCCGTGAAAGCTGGAACGACTGGTATCTCGGCGCGCACGGCGCGCGCCCTCTCCCCCATAGCCCGTCGAAGACGGGCGTGAACGCCCTGATGGGGGAGAGGGTTGGGGTGAGGGGGTTCCAAAACTCTCGATTTTGTAACCCCTCACCCGGCGCGCCATCGCGCGCCGACCTCTCCCTATGGGAGAGGTGAAGCGAGTCCGCGGCTGCCGAAAGCGCCTTAGTGCGCGGTGCCGCCGCCGAACAGGCTGGGGATATCGACCTTCACCCCCGGGCCCATGGTCGAGGAGACCGCGACGCGGTTGATGTAGTGGCCCTTGGCCCCCGGCGGCTTTGCCTTCTGCACGGCGTCCGCGAAGGCCTTGATGTTCTCGACCAGCTTGTCTTCCGGGAACGAGGCCTTGCCGACGCCGGCCTGGATGATGCCGGCCTTCTCCACGCGGAATTCGACGGCGCCGCCCTTGGCCGCCTTCACCGCGCCGGTGACGTCCATGGAGACCGTGCCCACTTTCGGGTTCGGCATCATGCCGCGCGGGCCCAGCACCTTACCGAGACGGCCGACCAGCGGCATCATGTCGGGCGTGGCGATGCAGCGGTCGAAATTGATATTGCCGTTCTGCACCTGCTCGACCAGGTCCTCGGCGCCCACCACGTCGGCGCCGGCGGCCTTCGCTTCGTCCGCTTTGGCGCCGCGGGCGAAAACGCCGACGCGCACGGTGCGGCCGGTGCCGTTGGGCAGATTGACCACGCCGCGCACCATCTGGTCGGCATGCTTGGGATCGACGCCGAGATTCATGGCGATCTCGATGGTCTCGTCGAACTTGGTCTTGGCGCGCTCCTTCACCAGCTTGATCGCCTCGGCGAGTGGATAGGCCTTGTTGCGGTCGATGCCCTCGCGGGCGGCGTTCATGCGTTTTCCGGTTGCCATGTCCGTTACTCCGCCACCGCGATGCCCATGGAACGGGCCGAGCCTTCGACCATCTTCATGGCCGCTTCGATCGTGTCGCAGTTCAAGTCCTTCATCTTCTGCTCGGCGATCTCCTTGACCTGCGCCTTGGTCACGGAGCCGGCGACGTCGCGGCCGGGCGTCTTGGAGGCGGTTTCGACCTTGGCCGCCTTCTTCAGGAAATAAGACACCGGCGGCGTCTTCATCTCGAAAGTGAAGGAGCGGTCCTGATAGGTCGTGATGATGACCGGGATGGGCACGCCTTTCTCCATCTTCTGGGTCTGCGCGTTGAACGCCTTGCAGAACTCCATGATGTTGAGGCCGCGCTGGCCGAGCGCCGGCCCGATCGGCGGCGACGGATTGGCGGCGCCCGCGGGCACCTGCAATTTGAGGAATCCAGTGACTTTCTTTGCCATGACTTACTCCGGTTAGTGGTGCGGATCTTGGCGGTTGGCGACCGCCTCACCTCCCACGCCTCTATGTTGGCCTCATCGGCCGCGGGGACATTTAGGGGGTTGCGGGGGGCGTGTCCAGCGGGGTGCCCTGCCTCAGCACGCATACTCATAAGATTCGCTGAGCGCCATGTCCGCTCTACTCCTGAAAGCGGACATTCGTCCTACAGTTGGCATGTCCGCCTTGGGCCACAAGCGGACATTTTCGCCTTACTTCGCTCACAGCCTACCGCATGAGACCAGCGCTGAGGCGACCCAACGTTCGAACCGCATTGACGGTCGACTTGGCGTCAAAGTGGCCATAGTTCAGGCGTACAAAATTTTGATATCTTCTTTTTGCTGAAAAGAGAGGACCAGGAGCAATGCTGATCCCCTCCGCCAAGGCAAGTCGATGCAGCTTTAATGTGTCAATCGTCTCCGGCATTTCCACCCAAAGCATGTAACCACCCTGAGGCCGCGTGAGCCGGCAACCAGCAGGAAAAAATGTCGTCACGGCTTGCGTCATGGCCGTAAGTGCTGCCGATAGACGCAGTCGAAGTCCCCGCAGATGGCGCTCATAGCCGCCGTGTTTCAGATATTCGGCCAGCGCCGCCTGCGGCAACGACGCTGTTGAAATAGTAGTGATGAATTTCAAGCGCTCGATATCCGATTTAAACCTGCCGGGTAGTATCCACCCAATGCGGGACCCCGGCGCGAGATTTTTGGCGAAAGACCCGCAGTGTAAAACGAGTCCTGACCGATCAAAAAATTTGGCAGGTCGCGGTTTCGTTTTGCCGAAATAGAGTTCCGCATAGACATCATCTTCGATAAGGGGGACTTTAGTCTTTGCGAGCATGGCAACCAACTCGCGCTTTTTTTCATTGGGCATCAAGGCCCCAAGCGGATTTTGGAAATTAGACATCACAATGCAGGCTTTCACATCAAGAGTATCGAGTGCATTTTGCAACGAGCCAAGATCAATGCCGTCTCGCGGACTCGTCGCGATCTCTACCGCCTTCATACCCATGCGTTCAATTGAGAGCAGGGTGGAGTAGAAGGTCGGAGACTCGATCGCAATGATGTCACCTGGCCTCGCGACGGTATTCAGGCTGAGATTAATCGCTTCCATAGCGCCGCAGGTGATGACGATATCCTCAGGTGCAACGTCCATCCCGGACTCCGCATAGCGCAGCGCGATAAGTCGTCGCAATTCGCTGTTGCCCGGTGGCAAATCTCTTACGCTGCTCCATGCCGACAATCGGCGTGCTGCATCGGCTGCAGCCTTATTCAGCTTCTCGATGGGAAAGTGTTCGGGACTCGGGAAAGCCGATCCCAGGGGCACGATTTCGGGACGCTTGATCGCCTCCAGCACGTCGAACACAAGGTCTGCGACATTAACCTCCGTACTCACCGTCGGAGGCGATGACACCACAGGCTCCGCGGCAGGCGTCGGAGGGCGCGCGCGCACGTAGTAGCCGGACTTCGGCCGTGCCTCGATCAGGCCGAAGTCTTCGAGACGCTCATAGGCGTGCATCACGGTGCCCAAGCTGGCACCGCTTTGTTCACGCGTGTCTCGAAGCGAAGGCACACGATCGCCAGGCCGCAGCACGCCGCGCTCAATCAGCGTGCTCAGCGTTCGCGCGATGTGTTCGTATCGGGGCAACTCAGCAGACACGCCCAGCTCTCACAGCGGCATCTGTCATATCAAAAAACTAGCATAACTAACCATCTGTCACAGCGGAAAACTTGCATAACTGACTCCATCGGCCTTGCAGCTGCTTCTGTATCCAAGGGCCAATTCAGTCAACAATATCCGAATTCCGGAACGCCGATGAAAGCGTCTAATGACTGTATCGGGTCACCGGCGGTCCAAGAAAAAATCCAAGACCAAGAAAAGATCGCTGCAAAATCTTTCGGCCAGATGACAGGCAAAATGTCCCCAGCGCAACCCCAGCAAGGGCCGTGGGTAAGACGGTCAACAGGAGAAAAACATGAGCTTCGCGCAGAAGACAAACATGAGCTTGGACAACATTTCACACCCTCGGTAGACCGGGGCCCGACGAGTTGGTTCCGTCGCGCTACGCGCTGCAGGTCGGCGAGATTGACGTGCTGGTGGTCAGCGATGGGGTGCTATCGCTGCCAGCCGATGATGTTGGCCACCAATGCCGACCCGGCCGTCCGGGCGGCCTGGCTGAACGACATGTTCCTGCCGCCGGACGCGTTCGATTGGGCGCTGAACGTGGTCGTGGTGCGTAGCGGCGGCCGGACCATACTCATCGACGCTGGGCTAGGGCTGGACCCGGACCTGAACTTGCCGCGGGCCGGGCAGTTGGTCCAGCGACTGGAGGCCGCCGGCATCGATCTCGCGTCCGTGACCGACGTGGTGCTGACCCACATGCACATGGACCACATTGGCGGGCTGCTCGTCGACGGGGTGAAGGACCGGCTGCGTCCGGACCTGCGGATCCACGTGGCGGCCGCCGAGGCCAAGTTCTGGGAGTCGCCCGATTTCTCCCGCACCTCCATGCCGCCGGGGTTCCCGGACGCGCTTCGGCGGGCGGCCAAGCGGTTCTTGAACGAGTACCACAGCCAGCTGCGGCCGTTCGAGGCGGAGTACGAGGTGGCGCCGGGAGTGGTCGTCCGTCGCACCGGCGGCCACACCCCCGGGCACAGCGTGGTCCGCCTGGCGTCCGGCGGCGACCGGCTGACGTTCGCCGGCGACGCCGTGTTCCACGGTCGGGTTCGAGCACCCCGACTGGCACAACGGCTTCGAACACGACCCCGAGGAGGCGGCCCGCGTCCGGGTCCGTCTTTTGCGGGAGCTGGCGGCGAACCGCGAGTCGCTGGTGGCCACTCACCTGCCGTTCCCGTCCGTCTGCCATGTGGCGGTCGACGGCGACGCTTTCCGTTGGGTCCCGGCCTTCTGGGATTACTGACCACTGTTGGCTGCCTCGGACTGCCACCGGCCTCGCTTAGACAACGTTCCCTCTCATACGAGCACAGGAGCTAGAACAATGACCACGATCACCACCAAGGACGGCACCGAGATCTATCTACAAGGACTGGGGTCCCAAAGGACGCCCAGCCGATCGTCTTCCACCATGGCTGGCCGCTGAGCGCCGACGACTGGGACACCCAGATGCTCTATCTTCCTCGACAAGGGCTACCGCGTCGTCGCCCATGACCGGCGCGGCCATGGCCGCTCGGCCCAGGTGAGCGACGGTCACGACATGGACCACTACGCCGCCGACGCCGCCGCCGTGGTCGAGCATCTCGATCTGAGAAACGCAGTCCATATCGGCCACTCCACCGGCGGCGGCGAAGCGACCCGCTATGTCGCGCGTCATGGGCAGCCGCAGGGCCGCGTCGCCAAGCTCGTGCTCATCGGCGCCGTGCCGCCGCTCATGGTGAAGACGCCGGCCAATCCAGGCGGGCTGCCGATCGAGGTGTTCGACGGCTTGCGCAAGGCGCTCGCCGCCAACCGGGCGCAGTTCTATCTCGATTTCGCCGGCGGCCCCTTCTACGGCTTCAACCGGCCGGGCGCCAAGCCGATCCCCGGCGTCATCCAGAACTGGTGGCGGCAGGGCATGATGGGCAGCGCCAAGGCCCACTACGACGGCATCAAGGCTTTCTCGGAGACCGACTTCACCGAGGACCTGAAGATCATCGAGGTGCCGACGCTCGTGATGCACGGCGACGACGACCAGATCGTGCCGATCGCCGACTCGGCGCCGCTCTCGGCAAAGCTCCTGAAGAACGGGACGCTCAAGGTCTACGAGGGTTTCCCGCACGGCATGTGCACCACCCACGCCGATGTCGGTGAACCCGGACCTGCTCGCGTTCATTGCCAAGGAAGAAAAGGAGAAGGCGGCTTAGCGGCTTGGCTGTGTCCAAACTCAGCGCGCGTTGTCGCCCGATGCGCGCTGATGGCTGGGCTTCGGGTTGTAGACCCAAGTGGGCCTCCCACCGGAAGCCCGCTTTGCGTTACATTCAATGACCTTCGCGACAAGGGAGGTTAGACGATGAAGATCGTAGTCATCGGCGGCGCCGGGCTCATCGGCGCGAAGGCGATCGCCATGCGGCGCCAGGGCAGCCACGACATCGTCCACAAAAGCGCGCCGAGCCAAGCGTAAGCAGCCGCAACCGTCATGACGAGATACGAGACCATCACCGTTACAACGCCCGCTGTCGCATTGATCGCATCGGCCGCAGCCATTGCAGTGTAGAGGTCCGTGATGGAATGGCCGGGCCGTACTCAACCGGCCTATCCGCGGGAAGAAGAGGTGACAGCGCCATGGCGAGAACCTACCGCGAACTCGCAATCGAGGAAATGATCGGAACCGTCGAAGAAGCCATGAGTCAGGTTGTTGACTGGTGGGGAGACCTGCCACGGCCGATGAAAGAAGCGATCGAGCAATTTCGCACCCAGCTCGGGGCGGCAATTGATTCCGTAGAATTTGTACGAAAAGCCCTCGACAGACAAGTTCACGAAACTGACCACGGAAAAGGCCCGCCCTGAAGTTTCACGATTTCCGTCTACAGCTTCTCCACCTGCGTGAATTCCAGCTCGACGGGCGTGGCGCGGCCGAAGATCGACACCGCCACCTTCACGCGCGAGCGGCCTTCGTCGACCTCCTCGACCGTGCCGTTGAACGAGGCGAACGGCCCGTCCGACACGCGCACCTGCTCGCCGACCTCGAACGACACCGCGGGCTTCGGCCGCTCGATGCCTTCCTGCACCTGGTGCAGGATGCGCTCGGCCTCGGCGTCGGAGATCGGCATCGGCTTCTTGTCGGTGCCGAGGAAGCCGGTGACCTTCGGCGTGTTCTTGATGAGGTGGTAGACCTCGTCGGTCAGGTCCATCTTCACCAGCACGTAGCCGGGGAAGAACTTGCGCTCGGCCTCCACTTTGCGGCCGCGGCGCACCTCGGTGACCTTCTCCTTGGGCACCAGGATTTCCTCGAAGTGTTCGCCCAAGCCGCGCTGCTTGGCCTGCTCGCGGATCGAATCGGCGACCTTGTTCTCGAAGTTCGAATAGGCGTGGACGATGTACCAGCGCTTCGGCCGGGTGGTCGTCGTGGCGGCGATGTCGCTCATCTCTTAAGTCTCACCTTGCGATATTGAGCACGAAGGTCACGGCAATACGAATGATCTGATCGGAAACCAGGAAGAACACCGAGGCGAGCGCCACCATGACGAACACCATGGCCGTCGTGATCCCGGTTTCCTTGCGCGAAGGCCACGTCACCTTGCGGGTTTCCTCCCGCACTTCCTGCAGAAACTTGAACGGAGACGTCGCCATGCCGACTGGTCCTGATTCCCTGACTTATTCCAACGCGTGCCAATGTAGTGTCGTCCGGCCGCTTTTGCCCGGCCTGAAGGCGGCGATCTTATCGCTTTAGCCTTGCGCCTGGCAGGAGTGGAGGGACTCGAACCCCCAACCCCCGGTTTTGGAGACCGGTGCTCTAGCCATTGAGCTACACTCCTCCGGAAGCGGAGGCGGCGAACCTAAGGGTCCGCCGCGGGCCATGTCATGCATTATACCGTTGGCCAATGCAAGGCCGCCGCGCCCCAATTCCAGGCGGTTTTCCGCCCGTCCGGCCGGACCGGGCGCCGCCGCGGTGCCTGGATATAGTGCGCGCCCGCTGCGCGAAAAGGTCCTTATCCCGCGGCGGGCTTGCGTCGGGCATCGTCTTGATGAACATGGGCCGCGCTCGGACGGCCAAGGCCTCGGATTCGCCTTGGGCTGCGCCCAGGTTCACCCGCTTACCGGCAAGGGAGTTGAGTTCGATGCGAGTTTCACTCGTTCACGCATGCGGGCGCGTCGCGGCGACGGCGGCGGCCATCGCCCTCTTGCTGTGCGCCGGCTGGCAGCCGGCCGCCGCCGCCGGTGCGTTCGCCGAGTTCCACGGCAACTGGTCCGGCACCGGCACCATGCGCATCAACGGCAAGGCCGAGCGCATCCGCTGCCAGGCCAATTACCGGACGCGCGGCAGCAGCGGGCACGAGATCAATCTCACGCTCAAATGCGACAGCGACAGCTACAAATTCAATCTCGGCGGCCTGTTCCGGGCGGATGAAGGCAACCATGTCTCCGGCCAGTGGACCGAGCACACGCGCAATGTCGGCGGCATCGTGGTCGGCAACGTGCACGGCAATCGCTTCCAGCTGCATGTCGAAAGCAACGCCTTCACCGCCGACATGAGCATCAACACCAACAGCCGCCAGCAGCGCGTGTCGATCGACGCGCAAGGCGGCGGCCAGATCGTCAAGGCGTCGCTCACCCTGCAGCAACATTGACGACGTCGGATACGGCAATGAGCGCATAACCGGATCGGCACCATGGAGATCCGCGCCCGCTACATGCTGATCGGCGGCTTCGTGCTGGCCTTCGCGCTCGGCATGTTCGGCTTCGTCTATTGGATCAAGAACACCGGCGGGCTCACGCAGCGGGCGAGCTATCAGATCCGCTTCGAGCAGCCGGTGGCCGGGCTGACCATCGGCTCGAGCGTTCTGTTCAACGGCGTGCGCGTCGGCGCCATCAGCGAATTGCGGCTCGATCCCCAGCACCCCAAGCGGCTCGATATCGTAATCGGCGTCGATCGCGGCACGCCGGTGCGCGCCGATACGCAGGTCGACGTGTCCTATCAGGGACTGACCGGCGCGCCCGCCATCGCGCTCAAAGGCGGCGACGCCAACGCGCCGGCCTTGACGGCAACCGAGCGCGGGCTGCCGGTGCTGGTCGCGGGGCCTGACGTCGGACAGAACCTGACGGAAGCCGCGCGCGGCACCCTGCATCACATCGACACGATCCTCTCCGACAACTCCAAGGAGCTGCATACCGCCATCAGCGGCTTCTCCACCTTCGCCGACATGCTCGGGCGCAATTCCAAGCGGCTCGAGGGCATCATCGGCGGGCTGGAAAAGCTGACCGGCGGCGGCGAGAAGAAGCCGGTGGCGGTGTTCGACCTGGCCGCGGCCGACAAATTTCCCGGATTGGAAAAAACCATCACGCAGCGCCTGGTGGTGCCGGACCCCTCCTCCATCCTGACCTTCGACACCCAGCGCATCCTGATCCGCAGCGCGGCCGGCACGTATTCGCCGCTGGAAGACGCGCAATGGGCCGACAACCTGCCGAAGCTGATGCAGGCGCGGATATTGCAGAGCTTCGAAAACGCGCATCAGCTCGGCGCGGTGAGCCGGGCGGGCGACCAGTCGGAGGGCGCCTATCGGCTGGAGCTGGGCATCCGCAATTTCCAGCTGGTGCCGACGCCCGCGCCGGCGGCGCGGGTGGAATTCTCCGCGCGCATTCTCGACGACAAGGGCAAGGTGCTCGGCGCCCGCATGTTCGACGCCTCGGCGCCGGCCAAGAGCCTGCAGCCGGCCGACGCGGTCGCCGCGCTCGATCAGGCGTTCACCAAAACCACGCAGGAGCTGGTGGTGTGGACGGTGGGAGTGCTCTAGGCGCGCGCGGGCTTTGCGCAGGCGAATAGACATCTGCGATGCAACGCATCTTCGTCGCCACCGATGGCTCCCCCGGCGCAAATCGCGCCGTCGACGCCGCTGCGCGTCTTGCGAAAATGGCGGGCGCCGAGCTGGTCATCTTGACCGTCGGCGACAACGTGGGCGGTGAGCAGATGCGGCGGCTGGCGAGCACCGGCGGCAACCTCAGCGAGATGCTGGAAGCGGCGGCCAAGCGCACGCTCAGCCGGGCGCACCGGCGCGCCCTGCGCGCCGGTGTGCCGACGGTCGAATTGCAGACCGCCTGGGGCGATCCCGCCCAGGCGATCATGGACACGGTCCGGCGCAAGAAAGCCGACCTGCTGGTGGTCGGCCGGCGCGGCCGCAGCCGCCTGTCCGGCCTCCTGCTCGGCAGCGTGTCGCAGAAGCTGGCGAGTCTCGCGCCCTGCAAGGTCATGGTGGTCCCATAAAAGGCCATGCGCCCGCTTCGACAGATCGCCTTCACGCACGACCAGCTCTTCGTCCGCTTCTGGCACTCCGCGGTGCAGGCCCTGCGCAGCGAGCGCGCCTGGTTCACCGGCCTCGCGGTATTTCTCGTCGCCCTCGTCCTCCTGCAGCTGCTGGTGCAGGTCCTGCTCAACCTCTGGAACCGCCACTTCTTCGATGCGCTCGGCCGCAGGGATGCTCACGCGCTGTGGATTCAGACGCAGCTGTTCGTGCCGCTGGCGGCCACCAGCATCTTGCTGACCGCCACGTCGGTATGGGGCCGCATGACGGCGACGCGCAGCTGGCGCGCCGCTTTGACGCGGCTCGTGCTGCGGCAATGGCTCGACCGCGCGCGCTTTCGCCGCCTCAATCATCATCTGGTCAAGGGATCGGAAAACCCCGAATACCGCATCGTCGTCGATATTCGCATCGCGACCGACGCGCCGGTCGATCTGACGCTGGCGTTTCTGTCCTCGGTGCTGACCGCGCTTACCTTCTTCGGCGTGCTGTGGAGCGTCGGCGGCAGCTTGACCGTCGTCCTCTTCGGATCGACGGTCACTATCCCCGGCTACCTCGTGTTCGGCGTGGTCATCTATTCCGGCGCCGTTTCGGCATTGATGCTTGTGTTCGGCCGCCACATGACCGGCGTCATCGAGCGCATGAACCAGAGCGAAGCGGAATTCCGCGCCGCCGCCGACGCCTTTCGCCAGGAGGCGGAAGGCGCCAAGGCCGAAACCAGCGAGGCAAGCGAGACACCTTGCGGCTCAAGCTGCAGGCCACGCTGCTGTGGTGGCGCGAATTCCTGTGGCAGACCGTGCGCACCACGCTGGTGTCTTACAGCAATTTCCTGTTTGCGCCGGTGGTGGCCTGGTTCCTGTGTGCGCCGAAATACCTCGCCGGCACGATGAGCTTGGGAGAGCTCACGCAAGCGGCCGCCGCTTTCGTCGTCGTGCAGAATGCGTTCAACTGGCTGGTCGACAATTATCAGCGGCTGGCCGACTGGCGCTCCGCGGTGCACCGGGTGGCGACGCTGCTCTTGGCGCTCGACGCGCTGGAGACGAAAGAAACGTGAGGCGGGCAGCCCGGCTGCAGACCGGGGCGGCCCGACATAAGGTGCAGCCGGCCGTCAATCCCGCTCATTCCCGCGCAAGCGGGATCCAGGGTTAAATGTGAAAATTCTCACGCTTTGGCCCTGCGTCCCCGCTTTCGCGGGGACGAGCGGAGAAAGCGACGCTCGCCCGGTGTTTCGGCATAAACGCACAGCCTATCGAGAGTCCTAGGCCCCCTCACCCCAACCCTCTCGCCAACGAGGAGCGGGAGCGCACTGTGCCGCGTCGCACCGCGTCGCTGCGCCGCGCTATTTCGACGGGATCAGCGGCAACAGCAGATAAGCCTGTCGATCGGCGCCCATGTGCAGCGTCACGTCGCCGCCGAATACGGCGGCCGGCCGATCGCGCGGCTCGGCGTGCTGGAAGGGGCCGACTCCGGTGAAGGTCGGCGCGTGCGTGCCAAGCCCCTTCACCAGGCCGCCCGGCCATTCATAGTCGCGCCCGCGCACGGTCAGACCGATGCGATAACCCTTCGGCGCCACGATGCAAGTCGGCCAGACCTCGACGTCGAGCTCGTACACCTCTCCCGGTTTCAGCTTCTGGATTTCGTCGTGACTGTGATAGGGCCGGTACGGCGTCGATAACTCCTTGTCGAGCTTGCGGTGCGAGGCGCGCAGCCAGCCTTGCGCGATCGGCGTGTGCGGGTCGAGCGCGCCCATGAAGGTGACTTCTTTCATGTCCGGCGCGAACACCCGCACGATCAGGAACAGATCGGCGTCTTCCGTCGCCGACGAGACGAATAGCTTGGCGGCGATCGGCCCGGTGATTTCGGTCTCCTGCGACAGCGGATCGCTGAGGAAGATGACGCCCTCCGAGAAACCGCCATAGGTCACGCTGCCGCCATCCGGTGCCTCGCGCACCAGCCGGTGCCGCAGCGGGTCCAGATAGAACTTCGTCCACTGCGTGCGCGCGAGCGGCCAATCGTTCTCGCCGCGCTCGACGAACCTTTCACCGGGATGGCGCACCTGCAGCAGCACCTTCGGCTGCCGCGCCCAGCCGGTGTCCTCGCCTTTCAGGAAATGTCCGAAGAAGCGCTTTTGCAGGCGCACGCCGTCGTCGGTGTAGAACGATGTCCAATGCTCGAGCCCGTGCACCTCCAGCCATTTCTCTTGCGCGGCCGCGCGCACGAAGCCTTCGAAATTGCCGCGCGGATGCAGGCCCTGCCCGCCCCAGTTCGCCGCCGACAACAGCGGCACGGTTACCTTCGACCAGTCCGGCATGCGCTCGGTCCAAAACTTGTCGGTGGCGAGCTTGTTGGGGAAGGCTTCCGCCACCCAATCGTGGCGCAGGCTGCCCAGTTCCTCCTCGCTCAGCGTTTCCGGGCCGGACACCCATTCGCCATTGATGCTGCTGCGCAAGCCGCGGCTGCCGCGGCCGTGCTGCACGCGCAGCACCTGCGAGGGAAACCAGCGGTCGCGCGAAGGGCAATGGATGCCGCCGTGGAACGTCAGGTCGCGATAATAGTCGGCCGCGCCTTCCCACACGCAAATCGCGGAGAGATGCGGCGGCTGCAGCGCCGCCGTCTGCCATTGGTTCATCGCATAATACGAAATTCCGTTGAGGCCGATTTTGCCGGTGGACCAGGCCTGCGCCGCCGCCCATTCGATGCAATTGTAAAAATCGCGCGCCTCGCGCGGCGACCAGATATCCATGACGCCGGGCGAGCGCCCCGCGCCGCGCGAATCGACGCGCACGACGGCATAGCCGTCCGGCACCCATTTCTCCGGATCGACCACCTCCCAGTTCTGGTAGCGGTTGCTCGAACCGGCAGCCACGTCGGGATGTAGCTCGACCAGACGCTGCCACTGATCGACATAGAGATCGGAAAAACGCAGCCACTTGCCGTAAGGCCCGTAGCTCATGATGACCGGATAGCGCCCATCGTCGGGCGGGCGCTAGACATCGGCGCGCAAGACGACGCCGTCCTCCATCGCGATGGGCACGTCCCAATCGATGCACATGCCGTCGCGCGTTTCGCTGACGTCGCGGAATTTCATGGGGCGGTCTCGCGCGCGGCCAGCCGGCGGCCGCCCCACCGGGACGGCCGCTTCGCCTGCCGCATCCCCTACTTGCAGGACTTCTGCAGCTGTTCGACGTAGTCGATGCGCTGCATACCGCCGACGCGCTCGGCGTACTTCTTCCAAACCGGCTTCACCGCCTCGCGGAACGGCGTCAGGTCGGGATGGTCGATCTTGAGCCCGGCCTCCTTGAAGTGCTTGTAGATATTGTCGGAGTACTGCTCCATCCAGTTCATGTTGTCGACGGCGGCCTCTCTTGCGGCTTTCGTCAACCCGGCCTGCACGTCCTTCGGCAAACCTTCGAAGAACTTGTTGTTGATGATGACCGAGGTCACCACCATCTGGTGGCCGGTGATCGAGTAGAACTTTTGCACCTCGTAGAGCTTCTGCGCATAGGCCCAGCCGGCGCCGCCGTCGTTGCCGTCCACCATATGCGTCTGCAAGGCGCCGTAGGTCTCGGCCGCCGCCACGCCGATCACGTCCGCTCCCAGCGCGTGGTAGGTATCGAGCAGAATCGGGTTCTTCGCCACGCGCATGCGCATGCCCTTGAGGTCCGCCGGCGACATGATCGGATGTTTGCTGTTCATCATGTTGCGCATACCGCCGGTCTCGAAGGCGAGCACGCGGATATTGGCCTTCTTCTGCGCGCCTTCGGAGATTTCGTGCAGCAGTTTGTCGTCGACCAGCACATGCTTGATGCCGCAATCCATGCTCTTGATCAAAAACGGCAGCGTGAACAGATCGAAGCCGCCGTAGAGCTGGGCGATGTTATTCGACGCCAGATCCATCATCTGGAGCAAACCGAGCTGCAGCTTCTTGACCGCCTGCTGGTCGGAGCCCATCTGGCTCGCCGGAAACTCCTGGAAGGCGACCTTGCCGTTGGTATATTTCGTCGCCAGCTTTTCGAAGGTGACGAAATAGCGGTGGAAATCCGCATCCATGCGCGGCGGCGAATTATGCGCGAACTTGATGGTGATGTCGGCCGCCGAGCCCGCCTGCGCGAACAGCAGGCTCGCCATGCCAGCGAGCAACGACGTCAATAAGATTCGTGTCTTCATTTTTCGTTCCTCCCCTGATCTGCCGGAGCGTCTTCGGCCCGGCGTTTTCACGCATTAGCCGCTTCCCTCTTTAGTCACTTTGCATCTTTCAGCGCCTCAATGTCCCGGTCCCATCAGCAGATTGGGCAACCACAAGGGAATACCCGGATAGGCGATGATGATGCCGATAACCACGAACACCGTCATGATGAACGGAATGGAGGCGTAGGAAATCTCGCCGAGCTTGACGTTGGCGATCGGCATGGCCACGAACAGGCTGGTGCCGAGCGGCGGCGTGACGAAGCCGATCTCGCAGTTGAGCGTGAAGATGATGCCGAACGTCACCGGATCGATGCCCAGCGTGCGGATGATCTGCAGATAGATCGGCGTCATGACGAGGATCTGCGCCATGGTGTTCATCCACATGCCGATGAACGTCTCCCAGACGCTGATGAGAACGAGCGCGACGGCGGCGCTTTTCGTCACGCCCAGCACCACGTGGGAGACCATCTGCGGCACCTGATAGATCGTCAGCAGTTCGCCGAAGCCGAGGGCGGTGCCCCAGATGACGCCGAGGATGCCGGTGACGGCAAGCGTATTGCGCAGGCAGATCCCGAGCTTCTCCAGCGTCAGCTCGCGGTGGATGAAGACCCCGACGACGAAGCCGTAGACCACCGCGACCACCGCCGACTCCGTCGGCGTGATGAAGCCGCCATAGATGCCGCCGAGGATGATGATCGGCGCGATCAGCGCCCATTTTCCCTCCCACAGCGCCGCACCGAGACCGCGCGTGCTGAACGAGGTTTCCGAGCCCCGGTAGCCGCGCTTCTTGCTGATGAGAAACGCCGTCACCATCAAGCCGATGCCCAGCATGATGCCGGGCACCACGCCCGCCAGGAAAAGCCGCGCGACCGAGAGGTCCGCCATGATGCCGTAGACGATGAGCGTGATGCTCGGCGGAATGAGGATGCCCATGGTGCCGCCGATGGCCGTGACCGCGCCGGCGAAGGGCGCATCGTAGCCGCGCTTGATCATGGTCGGGATCATCAGCGAGCCGACCGCGGCGGTCGCCGTATTGCCCGATCCGGTCAAGGCGCCGAAAAACATGCTGGTGCCGATCGTCACCAGGCTCAGCCCGCCGACCAGCCTTCCCAAGAGCACATCGGAAATATCGATGAGACGCTTGGAAATGCCGCCGTGCTCCATGAGGCTGCCGGCCAGCAGGAACAGCGGGATCGCCATGAAGGCGAAGGTGTCGACCGACGAAAAATAAGTCACCGCCAGCGAGGTCAGCGGCATGCCGTCGATCGCCATGGTGGTGACGGTGGCGATGCCGAGCGCAAAGGCGAGCGGCACGCGCAAGACCAGCAGCAGCGCGAGCAGACCAAACAAAACGGCGGGCATCGGCATCTGGCGGCCTTTCTCGAACCTGCTGCGTTTGCCCGTTCACGTTTCGAAGCTTGCCCGGTCGGGATGCTGCGGTCGCCCGCTGCGCCAATGCGCGATGTTGAAGCCGAGCACGCGGAAGGCCATCAGCGCGAAGCAGACCGGAATGACGGCGTAGATCACGCCCATGGGAATATCGGTGACCGGCGTGACGTCGCCATATTGGATGGTCGAATAGACGAGCAGAATGCCGAGCCAGACGACAACCAGGTCGAAGCCGATGACCAGCGCATCGGCAACCAGCGTCATCACCCTGATCCCGGCCGGCGGCACGAACAGGTCGGCAACCTCGACACGGATATGGCGGTCGTCCTTGGCGGCGCTGGCGGCGGAAAAATAGATCAGCCACACGAAGCTGATGCGGGCGATCTCCTCGAGCCAGACGAAGGATGTGTTGAAAATATAGCGGTTGAGGATCTGCACGACGAGCAGCACGGTCAGCGTCACCAGCAGCACATTGGCCAATGCGCTTTCGAAGCCGCCGACCCATCGCAATGCCGCCTTCATCGATGTTCCCCCCGGCCGTTGCGTCACGCGGCGCCGGCGCGCGTCTTGCCGCCGCCCGGCGCGCCTGCGTCCGTTCCCCGGATTTCATCGAAATCGCGATAGATCAGCGTGTAGTCGTCCTCCGACATGCCGCGCGCAATGGCCTTGTCGAGATAGCGCAGCGTCGCTTCGGAGAACTCGGTGCCGCCACCCAGGCGCTGGCCGAGCGCGACGCCCATGCCGATATCCTTGTGCATATTGAAGATGCGCGAGCGTCCGTCCCATTTCTGCGACAGGATGTGCTTGGGATAGCGCGACTCGGTCACGTAGCTGCGCGCATTGGAATTGTTGAGCACTTCCACCATGTCGGCGAGCTTGAGGCCGGCGCGCTCGCCCAGCCGCAGCGCCTCGGTGGTGGCGAAGAAGGTGGCGTGGCACACCACGTTGTGCAGCAGTTTCATGGTGTGCCCGGTGCCGCTGCCGCCGAGGTAGTAGATCGTCGGCGCGATGTCGTCGAGGAACGGCTTGACCCGCTTGAACGCCTCCGGGTCGCCGCCGAGCATCAGCGTGAGCTCGCCGCTGTCGGCGCGCGTCGGCCCGCCGCTGGTGCCGGCGTCGATGTAGTGGATGCCCTTCTCGGCAAGCTCCGCGGCAAGCGCCCGCGTGGCGAGCGGATCGGAGGTCGTCAGATCGCAGAGAACGAGACCCTTGCGCGCGTTGGCGACGATGCCGTCCGGCCCGTCGAGGCAGTCCTTGATTTCCGGCGTCGCCGGCACCAGGAACAGGATGGCCTCGCAGTGCCGCGCCATCTCGCCTTGCGGCGCGATGACGAAGCCGGGCTTGTCCTTGAAGCGCTCGCGCGCCGATTGCTTGAGATCCCAGACATAGACGTCGCGGCCGGGCTTGCCGAGATTGCTGGCGATGCCGCGGCCCATATTGCCCAACCCGATGACGCCGACCGCTGATTTGCTCAACGTGTGCTCCTGTCGGTGCTTAGGCCGCCCTGCGGCGGCGGATTTCCTCGATGGTGATGGCGTTGTCGCGCTCGCCGTCGCCATGGCGCTCGCAGGCCTCGAGCACCTCGGCAAGCAGCGCCAGGAACGGCAGCGTCTGTTTGTGCCCGGCGGCGTAGTCGAGCATGGTGTGGACGTCCTTCAGGTGCTGCGACACCTTGCTCACCGGCGAGAAGTCGCCCTCGACCATCTTGTCGCCCTTGATGTCCATGATCTGCGAATAGGCGGCCGACTCGCGCGCCACGCCGAGGAAGGTCGCCTTGTCGAGGCCGAGCGTTTCGGCGAACACCAGGCCCTCGGCCAGCGCCACGCGGTTGAGGCCGAGGATGTGGTTGATGGCGAGCTTGGCCTTGGTGCCGGCGCCGGCCGCGCCGACGAATTTGCGGCGCGGATAGATCACGTCGAGGACGGCGGCGGCGGCGGCGGCGGCGGCACCGTCGCCGGCGACAAGGCCAAGCCCCTGCCCGCCCGCCACCTGCTGGCTGGTGCCGGAAACGGGCGTGTCGAGGAAGGCGAGCCCGCGTGCGGCGGCGCGGGCGGCGAGCGCCTCGATGCGCTCCGGCTCGCAGGTCGAGGTGCACAAGGCGATGCGCCGCGCGCCGGCATCGCCCGCCTCGAGGAGGCCGCCTTTGCCCTCGACCACGTCCTCGACCTGCCCGACGGTCATGACCGAGAGCAAGTAGGTCTGCGCGCCGCGCGCCAGCTCCGTGAGCGAGGCGACCGGCTCGCCGCCGAGCTTGCGCAATTCATCGCGCCGCGCCGGCGCGATGTCGAACCCGACCACCTTGTAGCCCGCATCGAGCAGCCGCCGCGCGAAGGCGGTGCCCATCAGGCCGATGCCGACCAAGCCGACGACTTCCGCCACGCTATCTCCTCCCCTCCTGGAATGCCTAGCCCGCCGACTTCGGCGGCCCCGAATGGCGCGCGCCGGCCACCGCCGGGCGCAAGGCGAGCGCGCCGGCGACGCTGGTCCGGCGGCCGAAATAGGCGATCACCGCCATGAGAACCAAGCCGGCGGCATTGACCACCACGGTCGGCCACAGCATCGGGATCGCGCTCAACGCCATGGCGACGCGCACCAGCGGGTGGTAGTCGCTGTTGACCGCGCAGGCGAGCGCGTAGCCGGCGCCCAGCGCCATCACCAGTGCGCTCGTCACCTGGTACCAGGTGCCGAAGCCGAGCAGATGCGGATTGAAGATGAAGACGTAAGGAATGACGTAGGCCGCCGTGCCAAGCCGTAGCGCGGTAAAGCCGGTGCGGTACGGGTTCGCGCCCGAGATGCTGGCGGCGGCGAAGGCGGCGAGGCCCACCGGCGGCGTCACGGTGGAGACGCAGGCGAAATACATGACGAACATGTGCGCGACCAGCGGCTCGACGCCGCTCAGCTTGACGATCACCGGCGCGCCGATCATGCCGGTGATGACGTAGGCGGGCACGGTCGGCAGCGGAAAGCCCATCAGCAGCGTCAGCACCATGACCACGATCAAGGCGGGGACGAGATAAGAGCTGCTCAGGCCGGTCGCCACCATGACGAAGCGGTTGCCGAGACCGGTGAGCGCGAACACGCCGACCAGCACGCCGGCCGCGGCGCAGGCCGCCGCCGCCTGCATCGAGTTGCGCGAGCCGGCCGCCAGGCTTTTCCAGATCATGCTCGGCCGCACGAAGCTGCGCCGGCGGATCATGTCGACGGCTATCGCCGCGCCGATCGAATAGATCGCCGACATCGTGATCGAGTGCTGCAGCCACACGACCATGAAGACGAGCAGCACGATGGGCACCAGCAGCAGCCAGTCCTCGCGCAGCACTTTCCAGGGGCTGAGCATCTTGGCGTCGGCCGACGGCCGCAGGTTCTGCTTGAGCGCTTCGAAATCGGTCACGAAGAACACGGTGGCGAAATAGCAGACCGCCGGGATGGCCGCGGCGAGCATGACGTCGCGATAGGGCGTGCCGGTGGCGTCGGCGAGTACGAAGGCCACCGCGCCCATCAGCGGCGGCATGAGCTGACCGCCGGTGGAGGCGGCCGCCTCGACCGCGCCGGCAAAGGTCGCCGTGTAGCCGGTGCGCTTCATCAGCGGAATGGTGAAAGTGCCGATGGTCATGACGTTGCCCATCGAGCTGCCGGATATCATGCCGAACAGCGCGCTCGACACGACGCAGACCTTGGCCGGCCCGCCGCGGCTGCGCCCGGCCACGGCATTGGCAAACCGAATGAAGAATTCGCCGACGCCGGTCGCTTCCATGAAGGCGCCGAAGGTCACGAACAGCACGATGTAGGAGGCCGCGGCGTTCATGGCGAAGCCGTAGAGGCCGACGGTGCTGAACAGCGTGCTGATGACGCGGCCATATTCATAGCCGCGGTTGCCCCAGATGCCGGGAATGTAATTGCCGTAGCAGGCATACAGCACCAGCGCGAGGCCGATGATCGGAAACACCGCCCCGACCGAGCGGCGCGCCATCTCCAGGATGACGACAAGCGCCACGGTGCCGAACACCACGTCCATGGTGGTCGGGTCGAAACCGACGCGGTCGTACATCTGCTCGTAGTTCAGCGCCAGGTAGACGATGACGGCGGCGGAAGCCGCGCACAGGGCGGCGTCTACCGCCGCCGACAGGCGCGGCCGGCGCGGCAGCAGCGGATGGCTGATAAACACCAGGATGCAGAACAGATGCGCGCTGCAGCCGAGGAAGATCCACGGGTCGAGCGGGATCAGCGCCAGCGCCGCGAAATGGAACAAGGTCACGCCGACGGCGATGATCGTGGTCAGCTGATTGCGCGCCCAGTCGTAACGGGTCCGGGCGACATCCGTTTCGCTTTCTTGCAACTGACGCGTCTCCCGCCTTGCTTCGCTTTCGCCCGGCTCTTTGCCGCCGCACGGACGTCCCGATCACGCCGCCTTCAGTAACGATTGCGCCTTCGTCCAAGCCCAGTCCTGGAGTCCGGCATAGCCCTGCAGGTCCGCATCCGTCACGAAGGCGGTGACGGCGGCGGCGTAAGACGGCCGCGCCATGATGCGATCGAACCAGGCGGCGACGTTGGGCCGCGACTGCGTCCACATGCTCGACAGGCCGAGCATGACGAAGCGGTTGACGTAGGGCGTCATGGCGGCGTCGGCGAGCGAATAAGCCTCGCCGGCAAGCCAAGGATGCTGCGCCAGCTGTCCGTCCATGTCGGCGAAGGCCTTGTCGTAGAATTGCAGCGCCTGCACCGCCGCCGGCGCATCCATGCCCTGTTCGATAGCGACGCGCTGGCGCTCGCGCGTGACCGGATTGGGAATGCCGCGGTAATAGGCCTCGCGCTCCTCCGGGCTTTTCTTGCGCATCTCGCGGCCATGCACCATCGCATAGGTCAGCGTCGCGTTGGCCGGATGCAGGTATTCGTCGACCCGCTTCATCCAGATGCGCATCGGCGCGCGATCCTTCGCGCCGGCGGGCTGCAACGGCGGCGCGGGAAACACCTCATCGAGATACTGCATGATGACCGACGACTCGATCAGCACGAAGCCGTCGTGGATGAGCGTCGGCACCACGCCGTTCGGATTGAGCTTGAGGTATTCCGGCCGGTGCTGCTCGCCGGCCCGCAGGTTCAAATTGACCGGCTCCCAATCGAGGCCTTTTTCCGCGAGCACCAGGCGCACCTTGATGGCGCATACCGACGTGCGGCCTTGATAGAGCTTCAACATGGGTCGGGCCTCGTGCTCTTCAGCCTGGACAAGAAAGGAGCAGGCGCGACGCTCGTCGAGACGCGCCGCCCTGCCCCATCAAGTGGCGCGTTCAGCCTTTCAGCTTGTCGGGAATTTTGATCCCGTGCTCCTCGAAGAACTTGACGGCGCCTGGGTGCAGCGGGATCGGCGAGTTCAGAATGCTCTTGTAGTCGAGCTTGCTGTAGGCCTTGTAAGCGTGGGCAAGATCGGTCTTGTGGTCGTAGGTCGCCTTCAGCATGGCGTAGACGAAGTCGGCCGGCAGGTCCTTGTTGACCACGACCATGGTGTAGCTGCCGACCGTGAGCTCGGGCTCGGTCTGACCCTTGAACGCGTTGGCGGGTATCGTCATCGGCGACAGCTGCGGATTGGCCGCCAGGAACTTTTCCTGTTGCTCCTTGGTGAGGCCGATGATGCGCAGCGGCAGACGCGCCTCGAACTGCGTCGCCGCCGGATGCGGCACGGCGCCGGCCGCCATCGCGACGTCGAGACGCCCGTCGGCCATCAGGTCGTTGGCCTGCGGCGGGCTGACATTGCTGATCTGCTTGGGCTTGAGATTGAAGGTGCTGACGAGGCTGCGCAGCACGACGTCGGTCTGCGAGCCGCGGCGGCTCGGGTTCATGGTTTTGCCGTTGAGATCGTCGATCGTTTTTATGTTCGAGCGCGCGTCCGTGTACATCTGGAACACGAAGGGCACGAACATGAACATGGTGCGCACGTCGGAAATCGGCTTCTTGTCCTTGAAGAAGCCCTGACGCTTCAGGCCCATGATGATGATGTCGCTGGTGCCGACGCCGACTTCCGCCTTTTTCGTCTCGGTCATCTGCACGTTGAACGGGATGCCGCTGGTCACCTCCGGCGAAATGGCGACGCCGGTCGCCGAGCCCACGGTCGCCGACCACGGCGCGGCCATGGTGTAGCCGAAGCCGCCCGTCGGTCCGGTGGCAAAGGTCACGCGCGAAGGCCAGCCCTTGTGGGATTGGGCGTGGGCAAATGGGACAATCAGGAAAAGCCCTATCGCGGCCGCCGGCAGCAAGGCTAGAAGCCGAGCCGCGCCGGTGCGGCTGCAGAGAGACTGCATCACACGTCGCATCCTGTTTCCTCCCCTCGGATTATTCGTTTTTTTGAGCGTTGCTAGGCTAGCGCGGATCGCATCAACAGCCGAACGAATTACGTTGGTGCATAGGTTCAGCCCCTTTGATGTAATTTTCAAGTGAATAAGGGACCGGGCGGTGCTCGCAGCAGCTACCGGCCCTCCGCTTCGGCTGATGCAATTGTTTCGCTATCTGACAGCGACTCTATGCGCCGATGCCGACCTTGCTGGCCATCGCGTTGCCCACGAGGCGCATCGCGTTGCCGCAAAGCATGGTCGCTTTATCGCCGGGTGAGACTTTGAGCGCCTGGACGATGCCGATGTCGTATTGCCCCATGTCGAAGGGATAGTCGCTACCCAAGAGCACGCGGGCGGGCCCCACCAGATCGACCAAAAACTGCAACGGCCGCGCATCGTGCAGCACCGTGTCGTAAAGCAGGCGGTCGAGCGAAGCCTGCGGCGGGGATTTGAGGCGGGCTTTTGCCTCCTGCCGCACCTCCCAGCCATGCGTCCAGCGCGCCGCCTGATAGGGTGCGAAACCGCCGCCATGCACCATGCAGAATGAAAGCGTCGGATGGCGTTCGAGCACGCCGCCGAAAACCAGCGAGGCGGCAGCTACGGTGGTGTCGAACGGGTTCCCGATCAAGTTCTTCAGGTAGTAGGCCTCCAGGCCCGGCACCCCGCCCGCGTTCAGCGGGTGGACCAGAATGAAAGCGCCGAGCTCGGCCGCCATTGCCCACACCGGCTCCAACGCCGGGTCGTCGAGATTGCGGCCGTTGACCTTGGAACCGATTTCCATGCCGCGCAGGCCAAGCTTGGTCATGGCGCGGCGCAATTCTTCGGCCGCCAATTCCGGCGCCTGCATCGGCACGGTGGCGAGCCCGAGGAAACGGTCGGGCATGGCGCGCACATGGGCGGCGATCCGCTCGTTCTGGATTTGCGACACGGCGAGGCAGAGCTTGCCTTCCAGGCCGTAGAGAATGGTCGGCGTGCACACCGACAGCACCTGCATGTCGAAGCCGTGCGCGTCCATGTCGCGCAAGCGCCGCTCGAGATCGAAGCCGCCGCGCGGAAACGGCGTCATGCCGGTGCCGCCGAACTCGAAACGCGCGAACTCGTCGTCGATGCGCTCCAGCTTGAAGCCAGCCGCCGGCGTCTCCTTTTGCAGGAGGCGGACGGTTTCTTCCTCGATGATGTGCGCGTGAACGTCGATCGTGCGCGGCGCGGACATCAGGCGGCGATCTTCTTCGGGATGCCGCCGCGCTCGACGAAGGAATAACGCTCGGCGAGGATCGGTGCGAGCTGGCGCCTGCGCTCGGGCCGGAACGCAATCCACATGCGCAGCAGGTGGCGCTTTCGTTCTGGATCCTCGTGGTCCTCGAAGGACTCGCGCGCGTGCAGGATGGCGTGGTTGTTGATGAACTGCATGTCGCCTTCCTGAAAGTGCATGCGCAAACGCAGCTCCGGCCGGTTAGCGACCTGCTGCACGTAATCGAGCGCCTCGCGCTGGATGTCGGTCAAGGCCAGATCCGGGCTGAAGCGCGTGAGGCTGTCGAAATAAGCGCGGCTGGTGATGCGCGAGGTGACCTTGCCGCCGGCGTAAGAGAACATCGGGCAGCGGTACCAGGGCCGCTCGCCGGCCGGCTCCTCGCCGCGCCAGTCGATGGCGAAGGGCTGGTAGAGCACTTCGAGCAGGTCGGGACGCTCCTTGAGGATCGCGTTGTGCACGGTCTCGACGCTGGTCAACGCACTGGCGCCGCCGGCCTTGGCCGTGCGCACGCAGAACAGGCCGAGGGCGTCGACCGGCAGCTGGTCGGAATGGAAATCCATCTTCTCGCGCGTCTGGTAGCCGCGCGCGTTGGGGTCCTTCATGGAGCGGCCTTCGTCGCGCACATGGCCGAGCAGATGGCCGCGGGTGTTCTGCGACACCGGCGTGCCGAAATGCACGCCGAAACCCCAATAGATCAGCGCGCATTCTTCGGTCGTGTAGCGCGAACGCGGCAGGCCGCGGATCAACACGACGCCGGAGCCGTTCTCCAGCCGGTCGGGGATCGTGTCCAGCTTGGCGGCGAGCTCTTGCAGCGGGAACTCGGCGGCGGCGAAGGGAATTGCGAGACCGCGCGCCTGCACCTGCCGCAACGCGGCATCGACTTCGGCGATGTCCTCGTCGGTCAACGGCATGATCCACGAAGGATCGTCCTGGATGTCCGGCCCGCGCCAGGTGCGGCTGTTGCTCACCTGTTCGCGCAAAACCTCGATCATTGACCGCCTCCCGAAAGCATTTGCCGATTTGGCCGGACTATAGCGCCGCGCTCCGACGCGGCCAACGAATTCCCTTAAGGCTTAGAATCAAGGACATTGAAGCTAGCGCATGGCGGCGCGAATCCCGGTTGCGCTTGCCCGCGTCTGCCATAGGATGCCGGGCGATCCAGCGCCGCAGCCGGGAGGCAGTCGATGAACCTGCAATCCAGCATCCGTGCCGAGCAACAGGCGCGCCCGCTGCGCATCAAGCGCGTCGACGCGATTGCGGTCGCGCTGCCGCTCGCCAAGCCGATGCTGATGGCGGCGGAAAAGATCAGCACCGCCGAAAACCTGCTCGTGCGCATCGAGGGCGACAACGGTCTCGTCGGCTGGGGCGAAGCAACCGTGGCGCCGACCATGACGGGCGACACGCTGGCCGGCATCGTCGCGGCGGTGCGCAAGCACATGGCGCCGCTGCTCGTCGGCGCCGACCTGCGCGACCGCGCCGTGCTGGCGCAGCGTTGCCGCGCCAGCATCGAGCACAATGGCGGCGCCAAGGCCGCGGTCGAAATCGCTTTGCTCGATCTTGCCGGCAAGCATCTGGGCGTTGCTTGCGTCGACCTGATCGGCGGCGCCATGCGCCGCGCGGTGGAGAACATGTGGCTGCTCGGCAATCCCGACCCGGCGGCCGACATCGCCGAGGCCGAACGCAAGGCGGCCGAGGGCTACGGCTTCTTCAAGCTGAAGGTCGGCGTCAAACCCGTGGAAGCCGAGATCGAGGCGGCGCGGCAAGTGCGCGCTGCGCTCGGCGCCGACGTCAAGCTATGCGCCGACGCCAATACCGGCTGGACCGTGCCGAAAGCGCGGCAATATCTGCGCGGCGTCGAGGACTTAGGCTTAATGTTCCTCGAACAGCCCTTGCCCAACGACCAGTCGGCGGGGATGGCCGCCCTCAACCGCCTCGGCATCCTGCCGATCTGCGGCGATGAATGCATTTCCGGCGGCGATGAAATCCTCAGGCTCGGCCAAGCCGGCACGATCGGCGGCGTCAACCTCAAGCTGATCAAGGCCGGCGGCGTCACGCCTTTGCTGCGCGCCGCCGCATTGTGCCGGCAGATCGGCCTTTCCGTGACGCTTGCCGGCAAGGTCGCCGGCAGCAGCATATCGGCGGCCGCCACGCTTGCCGCCGCCTGCGCCTCCCCCGTGCTCGACTGGGGCGTGAACCTCACCCACGTCTACCTGGCCGAGGACCTGGTGCGCGACCCGCTGCGGCTGCAAGACCGCAAGATCGAACTGCGCGCCGCGCCCGGCCTCGGCGTCGAGGTCGATGAAGACGCAATTTCCCGTTTCACGCTGTCCTGACCCGACCTTGCCTGTGGCCACAGCCGCCGCCGGGCGGTAATTTGTCGGCCATCACGCTCGAATGTCGGGATGACGGCCCGTGGACGTGCGCATTCTGAAGACGCTTGTGGCGGTGGCCGAGCACGGCACCTTCGCGGCCGCGGCCAATGTGGTCGGCCTGTCGCCGTCGGCGGTGAGCATGCAGATTCAGGCGCTCGAGCAGCATCTGGCGACCGAGCTCTTCGACCGCTCGCGGCGTCCGCCCATGCTCAACGCCAAGGGCATGGCGCTGCTGCCGACCGCGCGCAAGATCATCGGCCTGCACGACAGCCTGCGCGACGCCGCCGCCTCGCCCGACGAGTTCGTCGGCCGGCTGCGCCTCGGCGTCATCCCCACCGCTCTGTCGAGCTTCGTGCCGGCGGCGCTCGCCGGCCTGACGCAAACCTACCCGCTGCTGGAGGTGCAGATCGTCACCGGCATGAACACGCCGCTGTTCAAGCTGCTCAACGACGAAGAGCTGGACGCCGCCATCATCGGCGAGCCGCCGAGCCTGCCGGGCGGCCTGCTGTTTCGGCCCTTCGTGCAGGAGGCGATCTGCGTGATCGCGCCGCCCGACGCTGCCGGCGAAAGCGCCGAGGAACTGCTGCGCCGCTATCCCTACATCAAGCTGGTGCGCGGCGCCTGGCAGCTGCGCATGATCGAAGAGCAGATCGCCAAGATGGCGGTGTCGCTGCACACGATCATGCAGCTCGAACTCGATCGAGGCGGTGACCATGATGGTGCATCATGGCCTCGGCGTCTCCATCGTGCCGCGGCGCAGCGTCGAGCCGCTGCTGCGCCTGCCGGTGAAACTCCTGCCCTTCGGCGAGCCGCCGCTCTACCGCACCCTCGGCCTGGTGCAGGCGCAAGGCAGCCCGAAGAACCATCTGTGCAACGTGGTGTTCGAGCAGCTGGTCAAGGTCTGCGGGCGGGCCGATGCAAGCGAGGAAACCGGCGGCCCCGCCACGGTGGAAGTCGCGCACGTGCCGGCGCTGCAAATGACCGAGCCCGGCGCGGAATAAGAGGGCGGCATTGCGTGCCGCCCGCGGGCTCCGTCTACGGTTCTTGTCCGGCCACCATGCCCCAGCGGCGCACCGTCGCCTCTTCCAGCTTCTGGAACACGAAGCGCTCGAAGAACACGCCGACCACGCCGATGGCAATCAGCGTGGAGAGCATGACCCCGGCATCGAGGAATTCGGCGGCGTTGAAGATGATCTCGCCCAGACCGAGCTTGGGGCTCGCCAACAATTCCCCGCCGATGACGCCGATCCAGGCGCGGCCGAAGGCGAGCCGCGCGCCGGTGATCACGTAAGGCAGCGCGCCCGGCCACATCACCTTGCGGAACAGGGCGGCTTCGTCGGCGCCCATCACGATCGCGGCGCGCAGCCACAGCGGATTGACCGCGCGCACCCCGGTCCACACCGCGTAGACCAGCGGGAAAGCCGAGGCATAGACCACGACCAGTATGGTGGCGGTGTTGCCGATGCCGAACCACAGGATGAACAGCGGCACCCAGGCGAGCGAAGGGATCGGCAGCAACAGGCTCAGCACCGGCATGAAGGTCCGCTCGGCGACGAAGGAGCGCGCCATCAGCACGCCGAGCGGCACCGCGACCGCAAACGAGATCGCCAGCCCGACGAACACGCGGGTTAGCGTGGCGGCCGCGTTCTCCACCAGCGAGCCGTCCGCCAGCATGCGCCAGAACACGCCGACGATCTGCCCGAGCGGCGGCGTCATGGCGGTGGAGAACATGCCGCTCAGCGCGAAGGCTTGCCAGACCGCCAGCAGCGCCGCGATGCCGGCTGCGCCGCGCATGAGGGCAAGGCGGGAAAATCCCTTCCTCATGCCGTCACCATCCCCCAGCGCACCACGGTCCAGCGCTCGATGCGGGCGAATACCTGGCGTTCGAGCAGGATGCCGATGATGCCGATCATGCCGATGCTGGCGAGCATCACGTCGGTGTTGAGGAAGGTCTGCGCGCCGAAAATCAGCCAGCCGAGCCCGCGCTGCACCGACATCAACATCTCCACCGCGATCAGGATGCGCCACGCCTGCGCCAGGCCGAGGCGCAGCCCGATCAGGACGTAAGGCAGCGCCCCCGGCAGCACGACGCGGCGGAACATATCGCGGTCGCGCGCGCCCATCACTTCGGCCGAGCGCAGCCAGACCGGCTTGACCGCCTTCACGCCCTTCCAGGTGTTGATGATGACCGTGAAGCAGGAGGCGACGCCGACCAGCAGGATGGTCGGCATGTCGCCCAGTCCGAACCACAAGACGAACAGCGGCGCGTAGGCGAGCCCCGGGATCGGATAGAGAAAAGTGACGATCGGCAACAGCGTGTCTTCGACCCATTGCCGCCGGCCCATGGCGATGCCGAGCGCCACGCCGACGATTGCCGCGATGACGAAACCGCCGGCGAGGCGGTAGAGCGTCGCCACGGTTGCCGAAAGCATGATGCCGTTGCCGCTGAGCCGCAGGAAGGCTGCGGCAATGGCGCCGAGCCCAGGCACCAGCTTGTGCGAATAGCCGCCATAGGTGGCGAAGAGCTGCCACGCCACCGCGATGACGGCAAATGTCGCGACCGGCAAGCCGATCGACAGCGCCCGTCTCATGCGGCGCGCGATCAGGATTTCGCGCGCGCCGCTTTCAGGACGCTTTCATTGAGCAGCTTGCCCCAATCCGGCACGGCCGCGATCTTCTTCTGTTTGACCAGCACCTTCGACTGCTCCTCCAGATAGGTTTTGAGCTGCGGCCCGAAATCGGGCTTGACGTCGATCTTGCTGAGCATCGTCTTGATGATCTTCTCGTTGACGTCGAAGCCCTTCTTCTTGAAGAAATCGAGCACGATCCGAGTGGCTTCGTCGCGGTGGTTCTCATAGATATCGATGGCGGCGAGCCAGCCGCGCATGAACGCGACCAGGTTGTCGTGGTTATTGCTGATCGTTTTGGTGTTGGCGCCGAGGATGATCGGCAGCAGATCGTAGGAGCTGTAATCGGTCAGCACCTTGCCCAGCCCGTTGACCTCGACCACCGACGGGAATGGCTCGACGCCGGCGAAGGCGTCGACCGAGCCGGCCGTCAGCGCCGCAACGTGGTTCTGGAAGCGGACGTTGACCATCTGCACGTCGTTCTTGCTCAAGCCGGCTTTGGGCAGGATCTTGTTCAGGAACACGTAGTCGGTGGCCGAGCCGAACTGCGAGCCGATCTTCTTGCCCTTGAGGTCCTTGAGCGTCTTGATGCCGGACTTGTTGCTGACCACGACCGCCAACGTCTTGGAGGCGTAGAGGGCCGAGCCGATCGCCTGCATGTCGCCCTTGGCGGCGCCGATGATAAAGGGCGTGGTGCCGATGACGCCGACGTCGACGCGGCCGGCGATCATGGCGTTGCGGGCGTCCTTGCCGCTGCTGAACTGGAAGACCTTGACGTCGGCGCCGGCCTTTTTGAACAGGCCCTGCGATTCGGCGATCATTCCGACCGAGCCCCAGGACGTGGTCTGGTAGCCGAAATTGATCGTCTTCATCATCGCGGCAAGCGCATGCATGCCGGGAAGCGCGGCGGCGGCGAGCGCGCCGCCCGTGATCGTCAAGAAGTCGCGTCGAGGCAGAACAAGCTTGGTCATTGTGTCCTCCCGTTTGTCAGTCGATTTCCCACTACTGTGCTTTCCCCTGCCGGTTTTTCGATTTTCCATTCCCCGTCAGTGCCGCAAGTGACGCATGATTTCGCGCTGGCTTTCGATGAAAGGCTCGCTCAGCGGATCGCGCGGGCGCGGCAGGTCGAGCGTCAGTTCGGCCTTGACCGTTCCCGGATGCGCGTCGAGCACGATCACCTTGTCGCCGAGATAGACCGCCTCGGCGACGTTGTGGGTGATGTAGACGATCGTCTTCTTGGTCTTCTGCCAGACATCGGTGAGCAATTGCTGCATGTCGTCGCGCGTCATGGCGTCGAGCGCGGCGAACGGCTCGTCCATCAATAGCACCTGCGGATTGTAGGCGAGCGCGCGCGCAATGGCGACGCGCTGCTGCATGCCGCCCGACAGTTGGTGGGGGTAGACGTCGGTAAATTTCTCCAGGCCGACAAGGCGGAGGAATTCGAGCGCGGTGCGCTCGCGCGTCGCCTTGTCCACCTTGCGCATTTCCAGGCCGAACTCGACATTGTGCCGCGCGGTGCGCCAGGGAAAAAGCTGGGCGAAGTCCTGGAAGACAACGCCGCGGTTCTGCTTGCTGGCGTCGAGCGGCGCATCGCCGATGCGGATTTCGCCGACGGTCGGCCGCAACAAGCCGGCCAGGATATTGAGGATGGTGGTCTTGCCGCAGCCGCTCGGCCCCAACAGGCAGAGGAACTCGGACGGCCGCACCGAGAAATTGATGTTCTTGATCGCCAGCACGCGGCCCTTGTCGACCTGATACTCGAAGCTGACGTTCCTGACGTCGATCCGATCGGCCACGGCATCCATCCTGCTATCCCCGGCCTACGCTTGCCCGCCTGCCCCCGCCGGCAGCTAACGCGGCCTGCGCTTCATCGATGATTTCCGCCAGCGGCACGACGCGCCCCGCTTCCGCGGCCGACCTGAGCGCGGCATAGATTGCCGCCACCGCCTGGCAACCATTGGCCGCAGACAACTCACAGGGCCTCTCGCCGGCGACGCTGTCGGCGAACAATTCGAGCTCGTCGCGATACATGTTGCCCGCCGGCACCGGCAGCTTCTCGCGGTCTGCCGGCCCCTTGCCGCGCGCCTGCCTATAGAGCGTGGCGTTCTCGTGCAGCCGGTCGGCGTCCGGCCAAAAGGTCTGGTCGATCTCGTAGAACATCAACGCGTCCGATCCGGTCGCGCGCACATTGAACGTGCCCGGGCTGGTCCAGTTCGAGATCACGGTGCCGAGCTTGCCGTCGGCGAAATGCACGGTGACGATCCACTGGTCCTCGACTTCGGCGCCCACCGGCGAATGGCGCGCGGCGCTGGCGCCTACCGCCGCGATGTCGCCGCCGAGATAGCGCAAGGTGTCGAATTGGTGCACGCCGATCTGGCTGAGCGAGCCGCCGGGCGCGCTCGCCGAGTACCAGCGCCAGTCTTGCGCGGTGAGGCGCAAGCCGCGGTCGTTGGAGAAGTTCGCCTCGATCTGGCTGATCTTGCCGAGCCGGCCCGCATCGATGGCCGCGCGGATGGCGCGGATACCCGTGAGCAGTCGCGCGCAATGGCCGACCACGATGCGCACGCCGTGCGCGGCTTCGAGCCCGGCAATGGCGAGCGCGTCGCTCATGGTATTGGCAATCGGCTTCTCGATATAGACGTGCTTGCCGGCCGCGGCCGCGCGCCGCGCGAATTCGCAATGCAATTCGTTGGGCAGCGCCAAAACCACGGCCGCGATGGATTTGTCCGCCAGCGCCGCCTCGATGTCGCGCGCCGGCATGGCGAGATCGCGCGAAAACGCCGCCAGCCGCTCCGGATTGCGCCCGACGCAGCAGGCGAATTCGATCTTGTCAGATTGCGCGGCGGCCTTGGCCAGCACGCGTCCCCAGGCGCCGACGCCGATCAGGGCTGTCTTAAGCGCCATCATTCGCCTCCCGTGCCGGTGACGCTGGTGCCGCCGCAGACGTAGAGCGATTGGCCGGTGATGAAGCCGCTTTCCGGCGCCAGCAGAAAAGCGACCGCGTGCGCGACGTCCTGCGGCGTGCCCAGCCGCTTGACCAGCATCTTGTCGATCACGGTTTGGCGCTTGACCGAGCCGTGCGGATGGCCGCGGTTGAAATGGGCGGTTTCCACCGGTCCCGGCATGACCGCATTGACCGTGATGCCGTCGCCGCCGGTTTCGATCGCCACCACCCGCGTCATGCCTTCGAGCCCGGCCTTGGCGCTGGCATAGACGACGCGCTCGGACTTGCCGAGGATCGCGCGCGAGGAAATATTGACGATGCGGCCGAAGCGGGCCGCGCGCATGCCCGGCACGAAGCTCTGGATCAGCACCAGCGCGGCGCCGAGCGTGATCGTCGTGACGTAATTGAGCTCGTCGACCGTCGCTTTTTCCAGCGGATTGGGCGCGTTCTCGCCGGCATTGTTCACCAGATATCGCACCGGGAATTCGGCGGCGAGTTCGCCGGCGACTTTGCGCGTCGCCTCCAGATCGGTGAGATCGATCGGGCGAAAATGCAGATCCTTGTGCTTAAGCTTGGGCGGCGAGCGTTGCAGCGTGATCACCGGGACGCCGCGCGCGAGCAGCGAAGCGGCAATGGCCTCGCCGATGCCGGAACTGGCACCCGTCACCACCGCTGTATCCGCGACCGCCATGGGCGACCCTTTCAAGGCCCGCCGGATCTAGAGATAGTCGATGATCTTCCAGCTTCCCGGCTGGGCATTGACCACGTTCTTGGTCGGCTTGCCGGGCCGCCGGTCGGCATAGACCTTGCCCTCTTTCATCACCAGCTGGATATTCTTCTTCTCCTGCAAGCAGGCGATGTCGGCGAGCGGATCGCCGTTTACCGCCACGACGTCGGCGAGCTTGCCGGCCTCCAAGCTGCCGAGCTCCTTGTCCATCTTGATCGCCTTGGCGGCGTTGAGCGTCGCCGTCTGCAGCGCGTGCATCGGTTTCATGCCGAGCTTGACATAGATCGCGAGCTCGCTGGCGTTCGTGCCCATCTCGGGATCGAAGCCCATATCGGTGCCCATCGCAATGTTGACGCCGGCCTTGACCATCTTCTGGAACGTGTCGAAGCAGTAGGGCTGCAGCTTCTTCATCTTGTCGGTGACGAATTTCGACGTGCCGATGTCCTTGCGGATCTCGATGGCGTGGTCGGTGCGGTGCGCCAGCGTCGGGGTCATCCAGGTGCCGCTCTCGACGATCATGCCGATCGTCTCGTCGTCGGAGAACACCATGTGCTCGATGGTGTCGACGCCGGCCTTCAGCGCCATGCGCTGGCCCGCCGGCGTGAAGCAGTGCACGGCGCAGGGCTTGTGGAAGGCGTGCGCCTCGTCCACCACCGCGTCGAGCTCCTCCTGCGTCATGTTGCGGATGTCGGGCTCTTCCTTGTCGGTGCCGCCGCCGCCGGTGGTGCAGGTCTTGATGACGTCGCAGCCGGCCAGCAGATTGGTGCGCGCGAGCTTGCGCAGCTCCCAGGGGCCGTCGGCGGTCTGGAAACCGAGACGAACGGCCGCGCGCGGCTGGATCAGCGCGAGGTGCGAGCCGGTGATGGTGGTAAAGCCCGCCACCAGCATGCGCGGGCCTTCCAGGATGCCGGCGTCGAAGGCGTCGCGGATGGCGCAGGCCTCCGCGACCAACAGGCCGCGCTGCGAATTAAGCCCGAGATCGCGCAACGTGGTGAAACCCATGTCGAAGCAAAGCTGGGCGTGGAAAGCGCCGTACATCTGCTGCAGCTCGGGCGTGATTTCCCACTGCGCCACGCGGTGATTGTGGAACGTGAGGCAGTTGAACATCATGGTGTGCAGATGGATGTCCATCATGCCGGGGATCAGCGTGCATTGGCCGCAGTCGACCACCTCGGCGCCGGGAGCAATCTTGATGTCGTCCTTGCCGCCGATCGTCTCGATGCGATTGCCCTTGAGCACGATCACCGGATTCTTGCGTGCCGGCGAGCCGGTGCCGTCGATCATGCTGGCGGCGGTGATGTATTTGACCGCGCCGCTACCGGCGCCGGCTTCGGCTGCTGCTGTCATCGGATTTCCAACTCTTTTTCCTGATGTTCTGAAGGTTTGCGCGGCGACGTGCGGAACAATTCGATCGTGTCGCGGAATTGCGCGTAAGTCGCCGGGTTGATGGTCATGTTGCGCGCGGCGCGGCCGGCATCGAAGCGGAAAGTTGCAAACGTCCGCTTGATATCGCCGGCGTCGATGCCGCGCGTAATGAACACCAGGCGCGAGCGGCGGTCGTCGTCGGGCCAATCGGCAAGCGGCGCCGGCTCGCCGATCACGGTCTGCACCGCCTGCACCGCGTAGGGGCGGCCTTCCACGTTGACGATGCCCTTGACGCGCAAAAGACCGGCGCCGCGGAAGCCGGCGAGCAGGTTCATCCACAGCACGAACCCGGGCAGCGTGATTTCCTCGTCATAAGTGAGCGCAAAGGTCGAGATTGCCGGATCGGCGGACGCCGGCCGCACGGTCGCGGCATAAGACGCATCGTTGAGCCAGCCGCGCGCAATGTCGCTGCGCGCAGCGAGATCGAAACCGGCGTGATCGAGGATTTCCGCAGCAGACACTTCGCCATGCGCGACGCGCAACTGGCGCGCGCCCGGATTGATCGCGGTCAGCCGGGCGGCGAGAGCGTCGAGCCGCCCGCCGTCGGCCAGGTCGGTCTTGCTGACGACGATGGTGTCGGCCACCGCCGCCTGCTTGATCGATTCGGGATGCCGCGCAAGCTGCTCGGCGCCGTGCAGACCGTCGGCCAGCGCGATGACGGTTTTCAGCTCGTAAAGCGCGGAAATATGGCGGTCGGTGAGCAGGATCTGAATGATCGGCACCGGATCGGCGAGGCCCGAGGTCTCGATCAGCACGCAGTCGAAATCGAGCGATGGGTCGCGCTCGCGCTTGACGTAGAGATCGAGCAGGCTGGAGGCGACCTCTTCGTGCACATGCCCGCACATGCAGCCGCCGTCGATCACGCGCAGCCGGCGGCGCGGCGCTTCAACCAGCACGTGGTCGATGCTCACCTCGCCGAATTCATTGACCACCACCGCAGCGCGCGCGAAGGCGCGCGTCTTGAGCAGCCGGTTGACCAGCGTGGTCTTGCCGCTGCCGAGAAAGCCGGTGACCAGCAGCACCGGAACGCGCGACGGCAGCGCAGATGAACCGGACACCGATATTCCTCCCGCGAAGGCCCGCTCTTGTGGCGATCGGCGGGCGCTATCGACGCAGCCTAGGAATCGCACCTGAATAGATCAAGCGTATTCTGATAATGACACGCATAGACAACATCTATAGATCGCGCGCACTCTCGCCCTGCTCGCCATAGGCCGTCTTGATCATCTCGGCCATGCGCTGCGCCGCCGCCGAGCGATGCCCGTTGCGCCGCCACAGGATGCCGACCGTGCGCTTGGGTCGCGGCCCGGTGAGCCGTACGATTTTCAGGCCGCCGGTCTCCACGATGGCGCCGGCCGACAACACGCTGGCCAATCCGGAGTTGCGGATGGTCGCCAGGATGGGCTCGATCGCGTTCATCTCCAGCACCACGTGCGGCCGCAGGCCGGCGTCGGCGAAGAAACGGTCGACGAACTGGCGGGCGCCGAACTCGGCCGTGAGCAGCACCAGCGGCAGCGCCGCGAGCTCGCGCATCGGCAGCGATTTCAGGCCGGCGCGCGGATGCGCGGAGCCGACCACCAGCACCAGCTCCTCGTCGAACAGCCGCTCGGCGACGATCTGGTCGTTGTCGCCGGCAATATAGGCGACCGCCATGTCGAGCTCGGCATTGACCAGGTCGCGCTCCATTTCGTTGCGCGGCACCAGCCGCGCGGTGACGTGCACGCCGGGATAACGCAGCGCGAATTGCGCCATGATCGGCGGCAGCATGGAATGCGAGAACGAGTGGAACACGGCCATGCGCAGGCTGCCGCGCATCAGGCCCTCGAGCTCGGAGATGGCGAGCGCGCTCGATTCGATTTCCTTGAGGATGCGCTCGCAATAGGGCTTGAACAGGCGGCCGGCGGCGGTGAGCTCGATGTCGCGCGCGCCGCGCTCGAACAGCTTGGTGCCGATGAGCTGCTCCAATTGCTTCACCTGATGCGACAACGTCGGCTGCGTCATGTGCAACCGCCCCGCCGCCCTCGTAAAGCTGCGAGTGTCGGCGACCGCCAGAAAATAGCGCAAATGGCGCAATTCCATGCGAGGTCCAATCGGCTGGGGCTAAGCTTTACAGATGCTAATCCGGTGTCGCTGAGAATAACAGACATGCCGGGCGGCGGGGGCGTGTCTAGTTATTACGAACGCAATCAGAACGTCCCGCGCACGCCGGCACAGGCGGCGAGCGGCATGCCGGGGACGAAGGTGCGCGGATCGTTGAAGGTCAAGAACGATAGACCTTGCGTGTCGAAAAACGTGCCCGAGGCGTAATAGTGCTGATTGAATAGATTCTGCACCAAGCCAAACAGTTGGACGTGATTGTTCAGCTTGTAGGAGGTGTGCAGGTTGACCACCCAATAGGCGGGAACCTGGGGGTTCTGGTTCGACTGATCGCCGATCAGATATTGGCGGCCCACCACGTTCAGGTCCGCGCCCACCAGCCACGGTTCCGCAATAGTGTAGTCGAAGCCGGCCTTGAAACGCTGGTCGGGAATGGCGGGAATGCGGTCGCCGGGCACGACATAGATGAGGCCGTTTTCGTCGGCGGCTGGATTGTCCGGCGATGACAGGGCGAGCGGCGTCTGGAAGGTGGCGTCGACGTACGTGTAGTTGGCATAGAGCTTCAAGGAGCCTTTGGTGAATTTCACTCCCGCTTCCACCCCTTGCCGCCGCGTCTTTGCCGCGTTCTGGAAATAGCCAAATCCGCTGATGTCGCTCGCGACATTGATGATGTCGTCGCGATTGGTGGTGCGATAAACGCCGGCGTTCCACTGCAAATTTCCGCCGATATCGATGTTGCCGCGTAAGCCCGCCTCATAGGTGGTCGACACGACCTGCTTGAGCGGTGGATCGGAGATCAGGAAGTTGTCGATCAGGCAGGGATGCGCCGGATCGGAGCATCCGAGCTCGAGCGGCGTCGGCGCGCGGTTGGACTGCGAATAGCCGGCATAGACCGTCAGGGCCGGCGCGAACTTGTAGGTCAAGCCGACGACCGGGTTCAGGTGCGAATAGTGGCTGTCGCTGTTGAGCTCGGTGCCGAGCAGGTCGTAAAGCGTGATGTGCGCATCGTTAAACCGAGCGCCGGCGGTCACCGACAGTTTCTCGGTCAAATCGAAGGTGTCGGTGGCATAGAGGCCGCTATAGGTGCTGCTGCTGTGCAGCGTCACCGGCGAGAGATCGGCACTCGGCGATTGGATGTATACGCCGGTGCCGTTCACGAACAGATTCTGGTCGATGGTGCCAAGCTCGCTGGTGCCGCTGAGATGGGCACGGCCGTGATCGATGCTGGCGCCCATCACGAAATGATTGTCGTGCTCGATGATCTTGTCGGAGTCGGTGAGCTGCAAAGAGCCGCCTAAGCTGTTGGCAGAGGTCCAGGTACGGTCGATTTGGCCGAGATTCGCCCCGTATATGTCCACGAGCTGCGCGCCGGAATAGCTCAATAGCGGCGTGGTGTCGTCGCCAAAGCAGAGCAGGCCGCCGGCCGCGCAGGATTGCGCGTCGGTGGTGTTGCCGTCGGTGTGGGTTTGCCAGAAGCCGCGGAGATACGCATTGCCTTGCAGTGAAATGCTGTCGGTCGGCTTGTAGTTCGCGTTCGCCTGCAGGAAGGCGAGCTGATTGTGCGTAACCTGCGGCCAAGTATAGACGCTCGACCAGCGTTGATCGAGCAGCTCGACCGGCGTGGCGCCGACATTGCCAAGCTTGTTGTCGGCGCCGGTAAAGGAAACGTGGAACTCGGTCTTGTCGCCGCGCGCGCCGACGTCGAGATAGAGCCGGCGCAGCCGCGATGACGAGGCATAATCGCGCCAGCCGTCATCGTTCACGGCGTCGGCGGCGACATAGGCTGCCACGTTTCCCTTCTGGCCGCCGGCCTGGACCGATCCGCCGATGCGGCCGAACGAGCCGCCCCTCACCTCGCCTTCGACCCCCTGATAATTGAACCCGTTCTTCATCTCGACCGACACCGCGCCGCCCAAGGCGTTGAGCCCGTATATCGGGTTGCTCGGCGCGAGCGTCATGCGGTTGATGGCGTTCTCCGGGACGAGGTCCCAATTGACCGTGTCGCCGAAGACCTCGTTGATGCGCGTTCCGTTCTGATAGACCGCGATGCCTTCCGGCGTGCCCGGCACCGGCGATGCCGTGAAGCCGCGATAATCGAGATCGGGCTGGAACGAGTTGCCCGTCGTGTCGCCGCGTGAGACGCCGGGCAACGCGCGCACCATGCCATCGGTGAGGCTCGGCGCCACGGTATGATCGAAATCGGATGCCGGGACGGTCACGACATTCGACGGGATCTTGTCGCGGTCGATTTCCGACCCCGGCAGCGGCGTGTTGCCGATGACTTCGATCGTCGGCAATGCGAGCGTTTGCGCCGGCGCACTCGCGGGACGAAGCAACAGCGCGCCCGCCAGGGCCAGGCCTAATGCGAGCTTGCCAACGCCACCCATAACCACGCCAACGCCGCCCGTCAGACGGGCCCCCAACTACGCTGACAGAATCCTCAATGCAGCCCCATCAAGCAAGCGCGAAGAGCATCCGCCACCCGCGTGCGGTGCGGCAACGCGGTCATGACGCGTCAGCGCCTTATTTGCGGATTATGGGAGCGTTGGCGCATACTCGTTTGCCAATTCGAGCGGCGCCAAGACGGTGGCGCCACAAGCATGTTCGTATCAAAATGGCCCCAACGTTGCTGGGGCAACGGAGTAATGCGTTGGTGCAAAGGGCTGCCGGTGCAATGCATGCGGGTTGTTTGAAGAATTTGCCGCGTGCGGCTCTTCTCCTGGCGTTCAGCCTGTCACTGCCCGCGTTCGCATTTGCACAAACGCCGAACCCTGCGGCTGTCCAGGCCACTCCCGTGCAGCAAGCGGCGCCAGCTCCGAGCGCCGTGCCTGCTACATCCAGCCCATCGGCTCCCACAGCACCGGCCCCGTCGGCTGCGGGGACAGACAGCGAAAGACCGGCGCCACAATCCGTCACGGCCACAAATCCCGCGCCGGCGGGAAATGACGTCCGTTTCAAGCTGCCGCATGACCTGTCGCCCTGGGGCATGTTCATCTCGGCCGATGCTGTGGTCCAAGCGGTGATGATCGGACTTGCCTTGGCTTCGCTGCTGACCTGGACTATCTGGCTCGCCAAGTCGATCGAACTGCTGATGGCGCGCCGCAGCCTGCGCGCCGGCATTGACGTGCTCATTCACGCACGTAATTGGAACGATGCCGCTGAACGTCTTGCCGAGCGCCGCGACGGCATGGGCGCCCTGGTGCGCGCCGCTCACGACGAGGTGACGCTTTCGGCCGGCGCCCTTTCCGCCGCCGGCGTGAAGGAGCGCGTCGCCTCGCGGCTCGAGCGCATCGAAGCGGCCGGCAGCCGACGTATGATCCGCGGCACCGGCGTGCTAGCCACCGTCGGCGCCACCGCTCCCTTCGTCGGCCTGTTCGGCACGGTGTGGGGCATCATGAACAGCTTCATCGGCATATCCAAGCAGCACACAACGAACCTGGCCGTGGTCGCGCCCGGCATCGCCGAGGCGCTGCTGGCGACCGCGCTCGGCCTCGTCGCGGCGATCCCGGCGGTGGTGATGTACAACATCTTCTCACGCTGGAACGCCGGCCATCGCGCCTTGCAAGCCGACGCCTCCGCGGCGATCCTGCGCCTGATCAGCCGTGATCTCGACCGCGGCACGCTCGCGCAGCGGACGACAGCGGGGCCGCGCGCGATCGCGGCAGCCGAATAGGCTAAAGCATGAGCGTGCGTATCGACCGCGACGACCAAGACCTCGCCGAGCTGCACGAGATCAACGTCACGCCGTTTATCGACGTCATGCTGGTGCTGCTGATCATCTTTATGATCGCAGCGCCGCTGGCGACGGTCGACGTCGGCGTCGACCTGCCTGCCGCCAGCGCGCAAGCAACCCCGCGCCCGGACAAGCCGCTTTTCCTGACGCTCAAATCGGATCTCAGCCTGGCGGTCGGCGAGGATACGGTGAGCCGCGCCGACCTCGCTGGCGCGCTCGACAAGGCTTCCGATGGCGACAAGCAGAAACGCGTCTTCCTGCGCGCCGACAAGGCGGTCCCCTATGGCGCCGTCATGGGCCTGATGAACGAGCTCCGCGATGTCGGCTATCTGCACGTGGCGCTGGTCGGGCTCGAAGCGGACAAGCTTGCGCCATGAGCTTACGACGGCAGCTTCCGTTCTGGCGGCATTGGCCGGACGGCTTGCGCTGGGCCGGCTGCTTCGTGCTGGTGCTTGGCGTGCACGCGACGGCGGCGGCGGCGCTGATCGGCCGCTGGCAGCCTGAGGACGATGCGGTCACGCAAGGCCCGGTCATCCTCATCGATCTCGCACCGATCGAGGCCGCGCCCGCCAAGACGCCGAACGACGTGGCTCCTGCGCCGCAACCGACGCAGTCGCGGCCCGCGCCGGCCCCCGAGCCGACGCAGGAGAAAACAAAAAAGGTCGAAAAGCCGGTCAAGCCAGATAAGCCCGCGGTCACCGCCGATCTCAAGCCGACGCCGGAGCCGCCGGTCGAGAAGGTCGCGCCGACGCCGCTGCCCGTCCCGCTGCCGCCGCCGGAAGCGCAAACCGTGCTGCTGCAAGATGTGGTGATGCCGCTGCCGCGTCCGGCCCAGGAAATCAGAAAGTACCAGCGGCGGCAGCGACTGGCCAAGCTCACGCCGGAGCCGGCCCGGACCAAACATGAAGCGTCGCGCCCGAGGGCACCGCATGCAGGCGCGCGCGCCAACAATCCTAACGCGGTGCCCCGCTGGAAAAGCGCTCTGGTACGGCAGTTGCAGCGCTACAAGCGCTACCCCGCGGAAGCGCAAGCGCGCGGCGTGCAGGGCGTGGCGCAACTCGCCTTCAGCGTCGACCGACACGGCGGCGTGCATCGTGCCCGCATCGTGCGCAGCTCCGGTTCCAGCCTGCTCGACCGGGCTACAATGCAATTGATCCAGCGTGCGCAACCGCTGCCGCCCCCGCCGCCGGAGGTGCGCGGCGCGGAAATCGCCATTGTCGTGCCGATCAGATATAATTTGCGGTAGTGCGGCCTGGGATCAGGTCGAGCCGCCGCACACTCCGCTCATTCCCGTGCGAGCGGGAATCCAGAGCCAAAAAGAAAGTCCCAGCAGTGTGGCCTTCGGTTCCCGCTTGCGCGGGAACGAGCGGGCAAAACCGCGATCGGCTACTTGCTACCTGTCGTCCCGGACTTCAGCGATTGCGCGATGCTCAGATGCTTTTTCAGCGTCGGCAGTGTCTGTTTGGCGAAGTCGGCGGCCTTTCCGGACTTTTTCGACTCCCGCTCGAACTCCGATATGTCCTTCTTGTGGTCGCTCACCATCTCTTGCGCGAATTTCTTATCGAAGGCCGCTCCATTGAGCTTGCTCAGCTTGTCGTAGGTCGCCTTCTGTTTTGCGTTTGGTGCGCTCGGCGCCTGCACGTTCATGGACTGGGCGATCGATTTGGCCTTGTCGAGATTGGCGCTGTGGTCCTGCACGAGCGTCTTGCCGAACTCTTTGACCTTCTCGCTTTGGCCGTTCTGTTGGGCAAGCTGGCCCATCTTCAGCTCGGCCATGTCGCCTTGCATCGCTTTTTTCATGAATGACTTTTCGGCCTGGCTTGGCGCCTTACTCTGCGCCTGGGCGAAGGAGCCGGCAAACGCCAGGGCCAACGTAAGGCCGATGGCCACCATCCCTTTCCTGATCATCTTCTACCTCGATTGTCTGCGTTAAGCGTCGCGTGCCGCGACACTCGTGAAGAACCAAGACCCAGGCGTGGTTGTTCCGTCTCGGCGGCATGGTGTGTTTCGACGGCTAAGAAATTGGCCGGCAATGCTTCCCCGGAACCCGGGCGCATTTGTTTTCCGCAAGGCCGATCGGGGCCGCGCGACGACGAATTAGGAACTCAAGAAACTGGAGCGGGTGAAGGGAATCCTTTCTGGATCAAGTTTAACGTGTTGAGATCTATCTATGTTGCTGTTTTTCATTGCCATTCGTTCCGAAATTGTGCTACAAATCGCGCTACAAAAGTGGGGCGCGATGGCGGCGAAAGTCAGATACTTGCTCAACCGCGATGGCCGTTACTGGGCGCGAGTTGGTGTCCCAGAAACACTCCGCGCGGCTATTGGCAAACGTGAGCTGCTTAAGAGCCTTGGCCCCGATCGAAGGGAGGCATTGAGGCAGCTCCCCGGCGCCGTTGCAGAGATGATGGGGGCCTTACACAGCGCACGCGCGACGAGCCGCCCTTTCCGCGCAGCACCGAACTCGCGCCCAATGTTTCCACTGCAGCTCGCCAAAGCTCATTACGCGAGCGAGTTAGAGCGCGACGTGCTGCGACGGGATTATGGACCCTTGTACCCGGGCGAAGATCCGGCCCGAGACGCGAAGTTCTGGCGTGACGGGTATAGGCGCGTGCTAACGAAGGTGGCAGCAGGATACGCGGAGGACGACGAAGCTGATGCCGTTATTGGCTGGGCGATCGATGGATTTATTCAGCAAGGCAACACTGCTGTGCAGCGGGGCTCGCTAGATTGGCGACGGCTGGCGCGGACTCTTGCCGGCATCCAACTCGAGGCTCTCTCGCGCGCGGACGAACGCGATCGCGGGGACTTTGCAGGTCAGCCCTCCCACCCCGCACTGGTTAGCAAGGCGCTGCCGAAGGCCGACGATCCTTTGGGGGCGCGCCGCTTGTCGCCAGAATCAGAGCTCCCAATATCAGAGATTAAGAACCGCTATTTGAAGGAGCGGGGCGAAACGTTCACTATGAGCCACGAGTTCGATGTGGCAGTGCGCTTGCTGATTGAACATCTCGGCGAAGATCGGCCGGTCTATCAAATCCAACGAAATGACATTCGCGAGTTTGCCCGCGCATTGCAGGAGTTGCCGCTTCATTATGCGACCAAGTTTCCCGGCCTGGGAATGTCGGAAGCAATCAAGGCTAACAAGCGACGCGCTGTCCCCTTCCCGACCCTGAGTTGGCGAACAATCCACAACAAGTATCTGTCGAGGATCGGCGCACTGTTTGCGTGGTGCGCGAGAAACGAGGTTCTGCCCGACAGCCCGTCCGCCGGCGTGAAGCTCGAGCCCATAAAGGCCCGCTCAGCCCCGCGCGTAAGCTTCTCGCCGGACGATCTCTCCCGCCTGTTCGGGAAGGAGTTCGCTCGTCAGCCGGAAGAGTTTAGATGGGCGATGTTGATTTCCCTGTTCGCCGGCACGCGTGCGAGCGAGACGGCCCAGCTCAAACTGGACTCTATCCGCCACGAGCGCGGCGTGCTGGTCATGCGCATCGAAGAGCAGACGAAGAACCTCGCCTCACAGCGCCTCGTCCCCATCCACCGAAAGCTTCTCGTGCTTGGGCTTGAAGATCGCGTGATGAAGCTTCGGAAGGACTGGCAGACACACTTTTTTCCCAAGTGGTATCGAAAGGGGCTGGAATTGAAACAGCGCGCCGTAAGCAAGAGCTTGAACCTGCACTGGCCGAAGTTCGTCCCAAAAAAATTTAACATTAGCTATTTGCCTCGGGTGGGCATTCACGATGCTCGAAAACGTTGGCACTCATTTAGGCATTCGTTTCGCACAGCCTGCGAGCTTGCCGGCATCGAAAAAGCCGTTGCCGACCGTCTGACCGGACACACTGATGGCACGATGGCGGCGAGATACACCCACGCCCACTCCATCGAGAAGCTGAAGCAAGCAATCGATCAGCTAAAGTTCGATGGCTTCCCGCTGTAGCGAGGCCAAGCTTCAGGTGCCAACTTCGTCGAGTTTTGCGCTGACCTCTCGGGAAGCGCACCGGAACGAAGCGCACACGTAATTTTCTTTTGCGATCACGATGCCGAGCCGGCAAAATGGAATTAGTTAATGAAAAGCGCCGCCGGTTTCGCCCCCGACGACCCTTTAAGCTAACCGCCAGTTAGCAGCCGGCGGTCAATCCAGTTGCAACGGAGTGAAGCCGTCGCTATGACCGAAATCTACCCTTTAGCGCCGAATCCGGGCAATCCCTTCCTGAGATTTCACCCCACCTTGTTCGTGTTCTGCAAGGCCGACCTCCGGAAGAGGTTGCCGCGTTTCTGCGCCTGCTTCGGAAGAGCCGTGAGCGCGAGAAAGCTGCTGCACCGGTCGTCACGGATACGTCGAAGCCGGCGAAAGGGCGATAGCGCACGATCCCTGCGCACTGACACCGCCGAAGACACCAGCACGGCCCACACCAAACAGCTCGCGGCCACCGCACGCGCGTCGCAGCAAATCCCGGCTTCAGGCAGAGCGCCAGCGCGAAGGTCGCGATCGTCGCGGCACCCGCACCCGCGACGCCCACGACGGAGGCGATCGGCGAGTTGAGCGATCTAGCGCGCCGGGAGGCCAAGAAATGACCCCCGGAGAAGATTAAACACATCCGGCTATCGGCTACGGCCAAAGCGTATCAAACACTCCGCGGCGATCGGCTTCCGCCGCCAAAGCCGCCGACACAATAAAACACCCGGCGGCAAGTCGGCGGCTTCGCCGCCATAGCGCCGTCACCAAAAGCCAAAGCCAATAGCATTTCTCTTTTCCGCCCCCGCGCGCCGCCACAGGCGGCCCTCGAGCAATTCTCAGCACCCGCGCACCCGCGCCCATCCTAAGCAGACTGCGCCATGCAACCGTTGAATAAGTCAACGTTGACCACATGGCGGGGCTGTGAATCTATGTAGGCTCCGACACTGGGTTGCCGGTGCATGTGCTCTCACGCCTGTTCCGCCGATTGTTCCTGCAGGGCATGCGGGATGCCTTCGACGCAGGCAAGCTACGCTTCTTCGGCGATCTCAACGTCCTTGCCGAGCCTGCGACCTTCACCGTCCGGCTCGGCGAACTGCGGCGCATCAACTGGGTCGTCTATGCCAAGCCGCCGTTCGGCGCCCCCGAACAGGTGCTGGCCTATCTAGGCCGCTACACCCATCGTGTCGCCATCACGACGTTCTTTGGGCCCTGTTGCCCCGCTACACCGGCCCTGCGGTAACGCTCTTTCGCGGTGACAGCTTTTCGAAGTCGCCGTCGGCGGAGCTACGGTATGTCGTGGACAACCGATATCGAGATAGCCCAAGCCTTCGCTGAAGGCCCTCACAAAGAGTTCGAAGGTGGGCTCTGTAATCTTGCGCACCATCGCTCCCCCAGAAGCGATCATATGTGCTCCCGCGCTCCATGATGATCCACGCGGCGAAGCCGCCGCCGATTGATCGCGCATTCGGTATCTCTTCAGCCTCGCGGTGGGCGTCTGTGCGCCGGAATTGCCGATGTAGCGAGCGAAGGCGGCGGGTGTGCTGCTCACGTCTCACCCCCGATAGGCGTGCTCGTTATGCCAGCGCAGCGCCTGGGGATCGGGGCGTCTCAGAGCGTCATCGGGTGGGCGGATAGGCTTTCCGTGCAGTTCATAGTAATGCCGCCCGTTCTCAAACTCCTCCTTGATCCTGCGGCTTACTTCGAAGTGAAGGTCGGGCGTCACCGTTACATAGCCTGCATCGAACAGGCTGTGGATGTCGCGCCGAAGCAGAAGCCCGTTCCGGGCCTCATGTTCGCCGCCATCGCTGTACGGCCGGATATGTGCGGCTTCAAGCGCTGGAAGGGTCCGCTCCTGCGTAATCGCGCAACGGCGATTGTAGGTGTCGGTGACGAGCACACGGAACGCGCCCTGCCCAAGACGCGGACGGATCAGGTGCGGTTCGCCAAATCGCGCCTGTGTTTCGGCCATTCCCGAGAAGCTTCGGCCGGTTCAGGCGATCATTCACCGCATCCCATAGGGCGAGCCCTTCGGCGTCGCCGGTGGTGTAGGTCTTGAACGAGACAATGTTTGGCGACCAGCTTGGCGGAATGGCGATCCAGTCCGCTTCGTCGAAGAAGAATGGTTGCGTGAGAATGCGACAGCCGATCTCGAAGTCGCTTCGGTCGCTTGGATCAGCGCGGCGATAGCGGGCAATGCGGGCGCGCATCTCTGGCAGCGAACGCGCGCCATTCGCCTCGCGAAACGCCTCCCAGGCCAGCGAGCACGGCAGCGCATTGGCGTAGGCGAAGATGCCGCCGCCGACGATCACATTGCGCGGCGCATGGAGTTTGAACAGGAACAGCTCGCCCGGTTGCAGGGCGCGGAAGTTCGCTGCGGATGGCGCCCAGAAATTGACCTCGTCCAAGTTCGGCTGCTGGCGCAGCATGTCGAACCAATCGCCATCCGTGACGGCGATGACGAGATTGATCGGCATCCTATTCCACCGCCTCCAGTTCGCGATCCTCATTCATGATGCCGCGTCCGCCCTCAATTCAGTGCGAAAATCGCGCCATTGAGTAGCGAGGCAAAACCCACCCAGGTGGCATAAGGTGCGAACAGCCACGGCGCCAGGCGATCCTGCATCCACGACGCGACGATGAAGGCGAGGATCGCGGCGAGCAGCAGGAGGATGACGACGAGCGCGAGCCCAATCCGGTGCGAGGCGAAGAAGACCGGCGACCACAGGAAATTCAGCGCGAGCTGCGCCCACCACAGTTTCATCGGCCAGCCCGCGCGGTCGCTCTCGAAGGTGCGCGAGCCGGCCACCGCGATCAGCACATAGAGAACGGACCAGACCGGGGCAAGCACCCAGTTCGGCGGATTGAACGACGGCCTGCCGAGGCCGGTATACCATTCGCCCGGCGCGGTTATGAAGCCGATGGCGAGCCCACCGCCAAAGACACATCTGAATGCGCTGGCGCTGTTCTGGGCGCCCTTTCCATCGCAGCGCTTTCTTTAACTGCCGGACTTGGCCTTTGGTGCATTTGAAAGAATCACACCTTGCATTGAAGGGGCCGGCGCTTAACGCGCTGTATAAGGCTGTGAATTTCACATTCCATCTGGACCCGGAGCGTTTTGGCGACCCAGATGGAGATCTGTATCGTGCAGGCAGGGGCCCGCGTCCGCTGCCGGCGCGAGAACCAGCCCGCCCCTCCGAACTCGGTCCGGGCGCGCGCCTTTTCGAGAAACGCGGCGATTTCCGGCCGTGATGATACCGGCGTCGGTGCCTGCTCGGCGCGGTCCGTACTCGCGAGTTTAACCTACCGAGGTTATGCTGCCGGCTGGGAAAGCGAAACGCACAAATCTAGCTTGTTCCGCGAAAAACGAAAGTCGATGACCGAAATGTTAGATAGATACCTTTAGGATATCTTGCTAGTCTGCGCGGCATAGGCCTCAAGGAAATCGGCAGCCGCTTTGCTGCCTTTTGCAAATGCCTTCACCGCCTCGCTGTGGAGGATATCCAGCGCTTCTTGCTTTAAATCAAGATAGCGAGTGGACGTCAGAAGATCAGGGGTGCGCGGCCGCGGCAGATCGATTTGCATTGTATGTTTGATCTGTCCCGGCTGATTCGTCATGATCAAAAGCCGATCGGCGATAAAGATTGCCTCATCGATTTCAGATGAAACGAATAATACACTTTGGTTGCGGTCCTCGTAGAGTCGGAGGAAGTACTCCTGCATCAACTCGCGTGTCATCGCGTCGAGGCCGCGGAAGGGTTCGTCAAGCATCATGATCGTCGGATTATTGATCATGGCGCGAGCAAGCTCTGCGCGTCGCTGCATGCCGCCGGAGAGTTGGTTGGGGTACTTATCCTTGAACTCAAGCAATCCGACCCGCTCGAGCAGCAAGTTTGCGTCCGCCTCGATCCCTGCAAAGTCGCGATTTCGCATTACGACGGGCCCATAGATCACATTCTGATATGTCGTCATCCACGGAAATAGCGCAGACTCCTGAAACACCACCAGGCGATCCGCTGCCGGACCGCGCACTGGCTTGCCCAAGAAGTCAACCTCGCCCCCATCGACTTTTTCGTAGCCCGCCAGAAGATTGACGACCGTGCTCTTTCCGCAGCCCGAAGGACCAATCAAGACGGTCAGTTGGCCTGCCTCGATTGAAAAAGTGCAATGATCCAGCGCCAGCTGCCGCAATGGACCTATGTTGAAGCTTTTTGTGACCTCTTTGACGTCGAATAAAATCTGCCGATGCGGAGAAATTATCGCTTTCCTTGCGCATTGTCAGACCGCCGTTGCCAAGGCGTGGCCATTTTCCCAGCAGGTCGAATAGCGCCACTGGAAAGATAACCAGCGATACCAATGCTCACCATTCCAATGATGATCTGCGGATAATTGCCGCCGACGTAGGAGGCCCAAGTGAAATAGCCGAGACCGGATTTGCCCGCGATCATCTCCGCGCAACGACTACCTCCCAGGTTATGCCCATGCCGACAGCCATTCCCGTAAAAATGCTCGGCAGGGTCGCTGGCAGCACGATCTTCCAGAATATGTCCTCGACGCCGAGACCCAAACGATGCTGCCGCCCGCAGATGGCGTTCGTCTATGTTGCTGGTCCGCCAAGTACATTCAGGACAACTGTAAAAAACGCCCCGAGGAAAATGACAAATGCGATGCTGAGTTCGGTGGTCGGCCAAAATATGATTGCTGTCGGGACCCAAGCCAACGGTGGAATTGGCCTTCAGAACCTCAAGCGGTGCAAAAACGAAATGGAAGAAGGGTCAGTTTCATGGCCATCGCCAAGCCAAGCGGGGATTCCGACGATTTGCGCAGCGACAATCGGCCAGTACAACTCGCGAGTAACCTCGCGAGCCGAGTCATTTTTTCCAGAACTTCTCGCTGCCGACGATCTTGTCGAGCGACTTGATCACCTCACTCGGGGCCGGCACGGCGCGGAAACGGCAACTGAAAGCGGCGACCAGCTCCCAGACGACAAGCAAGCCGAGAACCGACACGACGCCGCGCAGCGTCGTGATGCTTAGCACCGCTTTCGCGAAATTTGGTCGCGTTCACACTGCCATTTGAAAACGCAGCTCGACTGCTACCGCACTAGGCCAGTTCGCGCTCACCGGCCGCAAACGCTTTGGCTGCTTCCTCGCGCACTGCGGCGAACACCTCGTTCTTTGGACTCCAGGTAACGCTTCGAAGCGCGCACATGGAAGTTGCGCGGGCGCTCGAAATAACGTTGAGCACACATTTGAAGCGCCCCTGGCCGCGTTCCCAATGGTCCCGTTGAGAAGCCAGATCGCGAAGGCGT
>CAWDAB010000016.1:0-69081 GCA_963800155.1 uncultured Alphaproteobacteria bacterium | reverse complement strand
GGGACTTCTGGATCGACCGTGGCGGCACCTTCACCGACGTGGTCGGGCGGCGCCCGGACGGCACGCTCACGGCGCACAAGCTGCTGTCGGAAAACCCGGAGGCCTATAGCGACGCCGCGGTGCAGGGCATCCGCGACCTGCTCGGCGTCAAAGCGGGCGAGCCGATCCCGGCCGGCAAGGTCGGCGCGGTCAAGATGGGCACCACGGTCGCCACCAACGCCCTGCTTGAGCGCAAGGGCGAGCGCACGCTGCTGCTGATCACGCGCGGTTTCCGCGACGCGCTCAGGATCGGCTACCAGGCGCGGCCGAAGATATTCGCGCGCGAGATCATCAAGCCCGACATGCTGTACGAGCGGGTGGCGGAAGTGGATGAGCGCGTGCGCGCCGACGGCACGGTCGAGCGCGCGCCGGAACTTGCCGCCGTACAGCGGGACCTTTCGGCAGCGAAGGCCGACGGCATCAAGGCGGTGGCGATCGTGTTCATGCACGCCTACCGCTACCCCGAGCACGAGCGCGCAGTCGGGCGGCTTGCCCGCGACATGGGTTTCGCGCAGGTCTCGGTGAGCCACGAGGTATCGCCGCTGATCAAGCTCGTCGGGCGCGGCGACACGACGGTGGTCGATGCGTATCTCTCGCCGATCTTGCGGCGATATGTTTCGCAGGTGGCGGGCGATTTGCACGGCGGTCACCACTCCCCGCGGGCTCCGTCTTCACCTCCCCCGCTTGCGGGGAAGGCCGACACGCCAAAGCGGAGCGAAGGCGGGTCGGGAGGGGGCTCTTCTGCTAGCGCGGAACAAGCATCTGCCGCCTCCCGCAAGCGGGTGAGGGAACAGGTCGATGCGAGTAGAGATTCAGAAAACCACATCCGCCTGATGTTCATGATGTCGTCCGGCGGCCTGACCGCCGCCGAGTTGTTCCAGGGCAAGGACGCGATCCTGTCGGGACCGGCAGGCGGCGTGGTCGGCATGGCGGAGACCGGCCGGGAGGCGGGCTTCAGGCATCTCATCGGCTTCGATATGGGCGGCACGTCGACCGACGTCTCCCACTACGACGGCGAATACGAGCGGACCTTCGAGACCGAGGTCGCCGGCGTGCGCATGCGCGCGCCCATGATGCTGATCCATACGGTGGCGGCCGGCGGCGGCTCGATCCTGCATTTCGACGGCGCGCGCTTTCGCGTCGGGCCCGACTCGGCGGGCGCCAATCCGGGGCCGAAATGCTACCGGCGCGGCGGGCCGCTGGCGGTGACCGACGCCAATGTGATGACCGGCAAGCTGATCGCCGATTTCTTTCCGAAGATCTTCGGGCCGTCGCAGAACCTGCCGCTCGATAGCCACGCCGTCGGGCTCGCCTTTACCGATCTCGCCGCGCAAGTCGGCGACGGTCGTAGCCCCGAAGAGGTGGCCGACGGTTTCATCAAGATCGCGGTCGAGAACATGGCCAACGCGATCAAGAAAATTTCGGTGCAGCGCGGCTACGACGTCACCCGCTATGCGCTCAATTGCTTCGGCGGCGCCGGCGGCCAGCACGCCTGTCTGGTCGCCGACGCACTCGGCATGACCAAAGTGCTGATCCATCCATTCTCGTCGTTGCTGTCCGCCTATGGCATGGGGCTCGCCGATATCCGCGCCACCCGCCAGCAGGCGATCGAATTGCCGCTCGGGGGCAAGGCGCTGGCCGAGATCAAGAAGACCGGCGCACGGCTTGCGCGCGAGTGCAAGCAAGAAGTCGTCGGCCAGGGGGTACCGGCGGGCAAGATCAAGGTCATCGCCCGCGCGCATATCCGATACGCGGGCACCGATACGGCGCTGGTCGTGAGCGCGGGCACGTTTCACCCTCCCCTGGAGGGGGAGGGTCGGCGCGCCGCGTCAGCGGCGCGACGGGGTGGGGTGAAGCAGCGCAAGAGAAGTTCACCCCCTCCCGGCTCGCTTCGCTCGCCGACCTCCCCCCTCCAGGGGGAGGTGAAGATCGTGCCACTGGCGAAGATGAAGCGCGCGTTCGAGCAGGCGCACAAGGCGCGCTTCGGCTTCGTCGACCGCTCCAAGCAGCTGGTGGTGGAAGCGGTGTCGGTCGAAGCGGTCGGCGGCGGCGCCAAGTTCAGAGAGCGCAGCGTAAAACGCACGCGCGGCAAGCTGCCGAAGCCGGCGCGGCGCACGCGCTTCTTTTCCGGCGGGCAATGGCACAAGGCGAATGTCTTCACCCGCGGCCAGATCAAGCCCGGACAAAAAGTGAAAGGCGCGGCCATCATTATCGAGCCGCACCAGACCATCGTGGTCGAGCCCGGCTGGCAGGCCGAGCTGACCGCCAAGAATCACCTGGTGCTGACGCGGGCAAAGAAGCTCAAGCGCACGCACGCCATCGGCACGCATGCCGATCCCGTCATGCTCGAAGTGTTCAACAATCTTTTCATGTCGATCGCCGAGCAGATGGGCGTGTCGCTGCAGAACACCGCCTATTCGGTCAATATCAAGGAGCGACTCGATTTTTCCTGCGCGGTGTTCGCGCATGACGGCACGCTGGTCGCCAACGCGCCGCACATGCCGGTACATCTCGGCTCCATGGACCGCGCCGTCGAGACCATTATTCGCGAGAACAAGGGCAAGATCGCACCCGGCGACGTCTACGCGATCAACGCCCCCTATAACGGCGGCACGCATCTGCCCGACATCACCGTGTGCACGCCGGTGTTTGACCTTTCTTCTTCCCTCCCCCCGCGAAGCGGTGGGGAGGGTCGACGCGCTGCGGCAGCAGCGCGTCGGGCTGGGGGGGCTTCTGTCAAGAAGAGCACCCCCCTCCCCACCACCTCGCTTCGCTCGGCGGGGGGAGGGGCGAAGGGCCGCAAACCTAACATCCTGTTCTGGGTGGCCTCGCGCGGACACCACGCCGATGTCGGCGGCATATCGCCTGGCTCCATGTCGCCCAACGCCACCACGATCGAGCAGGAAGGCGTCTACATAGACAATTTCAAGCTGGTGGACCGCGGCCGCTTCCGCGAGAAGCAGCTGATGGCGGCGCTCACCGGCGCCAAATACCCGGCGCGCAACCCGGTGCAGAACATCAACGACATCAAGGCGCAGATCGCCGCCAACGAAAAGGGCTTGGCCGAACTGCGCAAGATGGTGAAGCAATTCACGCTGCCGGTGGTGAAGGCCTATATGGGTCACGTTCAGGACAACGCCGCCGAAAGCGTGCGCCGCGTGATCGACCGCGTGCACGACGCGCAATTCGCCTACGAGATGGACCAGGGCACCTGGATCAACGTCAAGATCTCGGTCGACAAGAAGAGGCGCGAAGCGACCGTCGACTTCACCGGCGCCTCGCCGCAGCAGCCGACCAATTTCAACGCCCCGGAGCCGGTCACGCGCGCCGCCGTGCTCTACGTGTTCCGCGTGATGGTGGACGACGACATTCCGATGAATGCCGGCTGCCTTCGGCCGATCAACATCGTCATCCCGAAGCAGTCGATGCTGTCGCCGGAATATCCCGCCGCCGTGGTGGCCGGCAATGTGGAGACCTCGCAGGCGATCACCAACTGCCTGTTCGGCGCGCTCGGCGCCATGGCGGCGGCGCAAGGGACCATGAACAACCTGAATTTCGGCAACGCCAAATATCAGTATTACGAGACCATCTGCTCCGGCTCGCCGGCGGGGCCCGGCTTCAACGGCACCGACGCCGTGCATACGCACATGACCAATACGCGGCTGACCGATCCGGAGGTGCTGGAATTCCGCTATCCCGTGGTGCTGGAGGACTTCCACATCCGCAAAGGCTCGGGCGGCAGGGGCAAATGGCACGCCGGCGACGGCATCCGCCGCACCATCCGTTTCCTGGAAAAGATGGATTGCACCATCCTGTCCGGCCACCGCCGCGTGCCGCCCTTCGGGCTCGACGGCGGCGAGCCGGGCCAGATCGGCGAGAATTGGGCGCGGCGCAAAGGCGGCCGCATGGAGAAGCTGAAAGGCTGCGACGAGACGGTGATCGACGCCGGCGAAGCCGTCATTATCCAAACCCCGACGGCGGGGGGATGTGGGAAGGCTTAAGCGTTAATTGGAGTAAACGCTGGCGCGATCCGTTAAGCATCGTCCGTGCCTTCGCTTGCGTTTGCCGCCAGCGGGGCAAATCTTGCGGCCATGCGCAACATGATTCTCGCCGCCATGCTCGGGGCCGCGCTCGCGGCGCCGGCTGCCGCCGCCACCTATCCCGTCTCCGGCCAGTTCGGCCAGAGCACGGGCGACAAGGCTGGCACGATCGATTGCAGTGGCAAGCGCACCGTCAGCTTCAGCGGCAGCCAGCGCACCGACACCGGCGGCAGCGTGCGGCAATTCCAGAACAGCTCGGTGATCGCCGATGGACCGTCGCAATACCGCATCGTCGACAGTTTCAGCAACGGGCTGGTCCATAACGGGCACGTCAGCTACACCCTGCGCCAGATCGACCAGGATCGCATCGTGGTCGATATGCAGGGCGGCTCGGTGACGTTTCAGCGCTGCAAGTAGCTCAATCCCTGGCGATGATCTCGCGCTCGCCGCGGTGAACAGGCGTCGCGGCGGTCAATTGGCCGCGCGCGCGGCGCATCAGGATTGCGGGCCGGCGGCGCTTCAAGGCGCTGCGGCGGCGCCGGCGCGGACGCACTGCGCCGACGCGCAGGCTACCCAGCCGGGGGCAGGCCTCGCGCCAGCCGCCTTCGTCCTCCACCAGCAACGGTAAGCCGAGCGCGGCGCTCCAGCAGCGCCACTCGGCCACGGCATCCTCAGGCTCCCAGGAAACGAACAGCGGCAGCGCCAGCCCCGGATCCTTGTGCGCCAGCACGACCAGCGCGTGCCCGGTGGCGTCCGCCACCAGCCGCAGCCCGACGCCGCTGAAGGCCGAGACCGGCAGATTGAGCGCCATGCGCATGCCGGCAAGCGTGCGCCGCACCACTACGCGCGTGCGGTGCAGTTCCACCTCGCGCAGGTAGCCGTCGGCCTTCGCGTCGCTTGCCACAAAGCGCACCGGCAGGGCGAACGGGTCGAGCCGCAGCGCGCGGCCCGACCCGGCCGGGCAACCGTCCATTCGCATCTGACGCCTCAAACTCTCCCGGCGCCGGGCTTATGCGCCCGGTCGCTGACGGCGATCACGGCAAAAGCGCGTCGGAATCGGCTTAATGTTTGGGGTTAATCCTTTCTAGCGCGCCTGCATGATTGACGCCGCGTTGCGAAGCATGATTGACGAGGCGTTGCCGGACTCGCGCAAAATGTCCGGAATCGGCGGTTGCGCTCGGCCGCATTCGGCGCCATCTCCCTGTCGTAAGGTAAGAAAAGCTCACCCGCCATGCACGCTCCCACCCCTTCTTTGTTCGACCAGACGGCGCTCATGGAGCGCGCCGAGCGGCTGGTGCAGACGGCGCAGAAGTGCGGCGCCGACGCAGCCGACGCGGTGGCCATGCGCTCGCTTGCGCTTTCGATCGAGCTGCGCGACGGGGCGGTGGAGGAAACCGAGAGCGCGGAAGGCGACGATCTCGGCCTGCGCGTGCTGGTGGGAAAAAGGCAGGCGGTGGTCTCCACCAATGACCTCGCCGGCGACCTCAATACACTGGCGGAGCGGGCGGTCGCCATGGCGCGCGCGGCGCCCGAGGACGAATATGCCGGGCTCGCCGATGAAGGCCTTTTGGCGCATGACTTCCCCGATCTCGACCTGATCGATCCCGACATGCCGAGCGTCGGCGCGCTCGAGGCTCTGGCGCGCGCCGCCGAAGAGGCGGCGCTTTCGGTCAAGGGCGTCGCCAAGTCGGGCGGCGCGTCCGCCTCGGCCGGCTTCGGCGGCATGGTGCTGGTGACCAGCACCGGCTTTCGCGGCGCCTTTCTCGGCTCCAACCACGGCCTGTCGATGACGGCGATCGCCGGCGAAGGAACGGCGATGGAGCGCGACTATGACTATTCGGCCGTGCGCCACGCCGCCGACCTCGAAAGCGCCGACAAGATCGGCCGTACCGCCGGGGAGCGCGCGGTCGCGCGGCTCAACCCGCGCAAGGTGTCGACGCGCAAAGTGCCGGTGATCTACGACCGCAGGGTGGCCGGCACCCTGGTTTCGCATCTTGCCGCCGCCGTCAACGGCGGCGCCGTGGTGCGCAAGACGACCTTTCTGCACGGCAAGCTTGGCCAGAAGCTGTTCGCCGACGGCATCCGCATCATCGACGATCCGCTGCGCAAGCGTGGCCTGCGCTCGCGCCCGTTCGACGGCGAAGGCGTCGCGGGCAAGCGCCTGGCGCTGATCGACGACGGGGTCCTGCGCTCCTGGCTGCTCGACTGCGCCACCGCGCGCGAGCTCGGCCTGACCACCACCGGCCATGCCCAGCGCGGCGTCTCGACGGTGCCGTCGCCGGGGGCGAGCAATCTGCACCTGGAGGCCGGCAAGGTGAGCCCGCAAGATCTGATCGCCGGCATCAAGGATGGCTTCTACATCACCGATCTGATCGGCGCCGGCGTCAACATGGTCACCGGCGACTACAGCCGCGGCGCTTCCGGCTTCTGGATCGAGAACGGCACGCTCGGCTATGCCGTCAGCGAGGTCACCATCGCCGGTCATTTGCTCGACATGTTCCGCTCGCTGACGCCGGCCAACGATCTCGAATTCCGCTTCGGCACCAACGCGCCGACGCTGCGGCTGGAGGGCCTGACCGTTGCCGGGCAATGACGCCGCGTGCCTGCGCGCGCCGCTCGAAGCTGTCATGCGCGAGGCCGGCGAGCTAGCGCGCGTCACCGCGCGCCGCCCGTTCAAGCGCTGGACCAAGGGCGACGACGACTCGCCGGTGAGCGAAGGCGATATCGCGGTCAACGACCTGCTGCAAGAACGCCTGGGCGAACTATTGCCGGGCGCCGGCTGGCTGTCGGAGGAAACGGAAGACCATCCCGAACGCGCCATGAAGCGCGTCTGGGTGGTCGATCCGATCGATGGCACGCGCGCTTATATTGCGGGCCGCGCCGACTGGACCATCTCGGTGGCGCTGGTCGAAGACGCCAGCCCTGTGCTTGCGGCGCTTTATGCTCCGGTTAGCGACGAGATGTTTCTTGCGCTGCGCGGGCAAGGTGCCACGCACAACGGAACACCACTGCGGGCGAGCGGCGGCGCCGAACTTTCGGGCGCCAAGCTCGCAGGCCCCAAGCGCTATCTCGAGCGCCTCAGCGGCCTCAATCCGCAAATTGTCGCTCAGCCCAAGGTATTCTCGCTCGCGCTGCGGCTCGCCCGCGTCGCGCAAGGGGAGCTGGATGCCGCTTTCGCCTCCGGCGGCAGCCACGACTGGGATCTTGCCGCGGCCGACCTGCTGGTGCACGAAGCCGGCGGCGCGCTCACCGACTTCGCCGGCCGGGCGTTGCGCTACGACCGTCCAGGCGGGGCGCATGGCGCGCTGGTTGCCGCGGGTCCCGCCCGCCATGGCGCGCTTGTCGAATTGATGCGCGGCCGCATGGCCGAATTCGCTTGAAAAACTTGCGCCGCGAGCCCTTTCGAGGCCACCCTACCCGGCTTTGACCGCAACGGGCTTAAAAACGTCCGCTTTTCGCATGATCTGGGCTGAAAAACGGTTCCCACCCGCGACCCAATCGGGAGCAGGCCTGTCCCGAATCATGCACTAAGAGATCGAACCATGTCCGAAACAGTGCCCGGAAAACAGCTGCTGCATCTGGTCTTCGGCGGCGAGTTGAGCGAGCTCGGCGGCTCGGAGTTCCGCGATCTCGACCAGCTCGATATCGTCGGCATCTACCCGAACTATGCCACCGCCTACACCGCCTGGAAGGCAAAGGCGCAGCAGACCGTCGACAATGCGCATATGCGCTATTTCATCGTCCACCTGCACCGCCTGCTCAACCCTGAGGGCGCGCGCCGGCCGGCGCGCTGACATCCCGTGTCGATGCCGCCGCTCAAACGCCTCAGCTATTCGCCGGCCTTCCAGAGCGCCGTCGGCGCCTTTGCCGCCTGGTATCTGCGCCTGGTGTGGCGCACAAGTCGGCTCATCGTCGAGCCGTCCGACATCTACGACCGCGTCGATATGCCGGCGATCCTCGTCATGTGGCACGGTCAGCATTTCATGGCGCCCTTCATCAAGCGCGACAGCCATCACCGCGCCAAGGTATTGATCTCGCGCCACCGCGACGGCGAGATCAATGCGCGCGCGGCCGAGCGGCTCGGCATCGGCACCATCCGCGGATCCGGCGCCCATAACGGCGAGTTCCATCGCAAAGGCGGCGCCGTGGCCTTCACCGAAATGCTCGATGCTTTGCGCGAGGGCTACAATGTCGCGCTCACCGCCGACGTGCCGAAAGTCGCGCGCGTCGCCGGAATGGGCGCGGTGAAACTGGCGCAGCATTCGGGCCGGCCGATCTACGCGGTGGCGATCGCTTCCAGTCGCCGCATCGAGCTCGACAACTGGGATCGCAGCGCCCTCAATCTCCCGTTCTCGCGCTTGGCGATTGTGGCGAACGGGCCGATCATGGTGCCGCATGATGCCGACGAGACGACGCTGGAATCCGCGCGTCAGCGCGTCGAGCAGGTGCTCAACAGCTTGACCGCGCGCGCCTATGAACTGGCCGACAATGGCCGGAGCGCCAAGCCGTGAGCAGGCTCCCCGCCGCGCTGCGCACCTATCGGCTGCTGGCGGGGGGGGCGGGGCCGTTGACGCCCTTGTTGTTGTCTTATCGTGCCAAGCACGGCAAGGAGCACGCGGTCCGGCTCGACGAGCGGCGCGGCCTGGCGCGCATGGCGCGGCCAAAAGGGCCGCTGGTCTGGCTGCACGGCGCGAGCGTCGGCGAACTGGCGAGCGTGCTGCCGCTGATCGAACGCATCGCCCGGCGCGGCATCGGCGTGCTGGTCACCACCGGCACCGTGACCTCGGGCGGCCTGGCCGAGCAGCGGCTGCCGGCGGGCGTGATCCACCAATTCGTGCCGCTCGACGTGCCGCGCTTTGTGCGGCGCTTTCTCGCCCACTGGCGTCCGGACCTGGCGCTGTTCGTGGAATCCGACCTCTGGCCCAACATGGTGATCGAGACCTCGCTGCGCGGCGTGCCGATGATCCTGGTCAACGGCCGGCTGTCGGAGAGTTCATTCCGGCGCTGGACATACATACGCGGCTCCATCGGCAATCTGCTCGGCCGTTTCGAACTGTGCCTTGCCGGCACGCCCGGCGATGCCAAGCGGCTCAGCGCGTTGGGCGCGCCGCGCGTGCTCACCGCCGGCAATCTCAAGCTCGACGTGCCGGCGCCGCCGGCCGACCGCGGCAAGCTCGCGGCCTTGCAGCAGGCCATCGCCGGCCGGCCGCTGATCGCGGCGGCTTCCACCCATGCCGGCGAAGAAAGCGCGGTGATCGGCGCCCACCGGAATCTGAGCGCACGTTTTCCCGGGCTGCTGACGCTCATCGCCCCGCGCCACCCGCAGCGCGGACCGGGCGTGGCGGAACTCGCCGCAGCCTTGAACCTGAAGGCAACCCTGCGCTCGCGCGGCGCCTTGCCGGACGCCGCAATGGACGTCTATGTGGCGGATACGCTGGGCGAGCTCGGCCTCATCTACCGTCTGGCGCCGGGCGTGTTCATCGGCGGCTCGCTGATCCGGCACGGCGGCCAAAACCCGATCGAGGCCGCCAAGCTGGGCGCCGCCGTATTGCATGGACCGCACGTGTGGAATTTTGCCGACATCTATGCCGCGCTCGACGAAGCGCGCGGCGCCATGCGGGTTGACGATGTGGAGCGCCTGACGGCGGGGCTCAACACCTGGCTCGGCGACCCTGCCGCCTGCACGCGCGCCGGAGAAGCCGCGCGCGCGACGGTCGAAAATCTAGGCGGCGCGCTTGAGCGCACATTGGCGTCGCTCGAGCCCTATTTGATGCAGCTGCAATTGCCGGGGCGCGACGGCGATGCATGAACCCTCCTTCTGGTGGCGCCGCCGAAGCCTGCGCGCGGCATTGCTGGCGCCGGTTGCGTCCGTCTACGGGGCGGTCGCCGCGCGCCGCATGAGCGCGACTGGCGCGCATGCCGGCGTGCCGGTGCTGTGCGCCGGCAATTTCACCCTTGGAGGCGCCGGCAAGACGCCGACCGCCATGCTGCTAGCGGCCATGCTGGCCGACGCGAACGAGCGGGTCTTTTGCCTGAGCCGCGGCTATGGCGGGAGCCTCACCGGGCCCAAGCTGGTGACGGAGAGCGACCACGCGGCGCAAGTCGGCGACGAGCCGTTGATGCTGGCGCGTGTGGCGCCCACCGTCATTGCGCGCGACCGCGCCGCGGGCGCGGCCCTGGCGCGCGCGCACGGCGCCAGCGTCATCGTCATGGATGACGGCTTGCAGAACGCCTCGCTCGCCAAGGATTTCACCATCGCCGTGGTCGACGGCAAGCGCGGCGTCGGCAATGCGCGCGTGTTCCCGGCCGGGCCGCTGCGGGCGCCGCTCTCCGCGCAATTGGCGGCAACCGATGCGCTGCTGCTGGTCGGCGACGGAGACGGCGCCGCCGGCGTCGTGGCCGCCGCGCAAAAGCGCGGCTTGCCGGTGCTGCACGGGCGCCTGGTGCCGGATGCCGCTTCGGTCACCGCGCTGCAAGGACGCAAGGTGCTGGCCTTCGCCGGCATCGGCGACCCGGAGAAGTTCTTCGCCACCGCGAGCGAAGCCGGCATCGACGTGGTGCGGCGCCGGGCATTCGCTGATCATCATCGTTTCGATGTCGAGGAGGTGGCGGCACTGATCATGGAAGCGGACGAGAACGGACTTGCGCTGTTGACCACCGAGAAGGACCGCGCGCGCATGATCGGCGATTCCGTCAGCGAGACCCTGGCGGTGCAGGTGCACGTGCTGCCGGTGAAGATGGACGTGCGCGAGACGGATGAGTTGCAGATGCTGGTGGCGAAAGCGCTGCGGCGATAACACAGGTTCGTGTCCCGGGCGCAGCGCAGCGTGCAACGGTGCGCTGCAGACCCGGGACCCCGGTTGTTCGAGCTGGGCCCCGGATCAGCGTCGCATCACTTCGCTGGCGCTCGTGCTGCGCCGCATCCGGGGCACGGGCGAGCAAGCGGGCCTGCTACCGCCTGGCCTTTTCGTAGTGCGCGCGGTGGCGCTGCAAAACAGCGTCCGGCGAGGCGTAGGCCTCCTGCAAATCGACGCTCCAATATTTGAGCTCTTCGAGCGGGATCGGCACGCCGGTCACCGCGCAGCGCACATAGGCGCCCGGGCGCACCACGCGGAAATCGCCGTCGAGGTATTTGACCTCCGCCTCCCCATCCATCGGCGGGTTGCGGTCGTAGCGATTGAGCAAAACGCGGTCTCCAGTGCGGACCGGCGAAAGATAGTGCTTGGCGCTAGCAAGCGAAAGCCCGTCGCCGTCCCCTCATGCGCGATCCTTGAGGTCGAAACACGCGGGCGAGCATGGCTTTTTCCGCTCGTCCCCGCGAAAGCGCGGACCCAGGGCCACACTATTTTCATTTTTTGGCCCCCGGATTCCCGCTGGAGCCTGTCCCCGCGCAGGCGGGGACGGGAATAAGCGGAGTCTGCGGCAATTCCGGCTAATTCCCTCACACGCTAAAACAACTTGCCCTGCCCGCTGCCGCCCTCACCGCTGCCGCGGCGCGGCTTGGTCCGTCCGGGAACCGGAGCGGCGCTTTCGCCGTCGGCGACCGCGCCGACGCGGCCGTCGGCGAACTCGATGTCCAGCCTCATGCCGGACGCGACCGCCGCCGCGCTGCGCAAGGGGCGGCCCTCGCCGTCGCGCACCAGCGCAAAGCCGCGGCCGAGCACGCCGCGATAAGAATAGGCGTTGAGCAACTGGCCGGCGCCGCGCAGACGCTGGGCGCGGCGGTCGAGGAGGACGCGCAGCGCGCGCGTGCGGCGCTCATCGAGGCTGCCGACGATCTCGCTGCCGCGCGTCAGGCGCTGGCGCAGCAGCCGCGGCGACAATCGCGCGGCGACGCGCGTGAGCTGATTGTGGTGAAGCCGGGCATTGGCGATGAGCGCGCGCGGGAGGCGGTCGGCGCAGGCATCGAGCCGCTGGCGCGGACCGGCGAGCAGCTCGTTGAGCGCCGGCAGCGCGCGCGCGAGCATGACCAGCTCGCGGCGGCGCTGATCCATGTTGCGCTGCCAGCAGCCGAGCTTGCGGGCGCCGAGATTGGCGAGCTGCGTCATCAGTTCGGCGCGCACCGGCACCGCCAATTCGGCGGCGGCGGTCGGCGTCGGCGCGCGCTTGTCGGCGGCGAAATCGATGAGCGTGACGTCGGTCTCGTGGCCGACCGCCGAGATGAGCGGGATCAGGCTCGCCGCCGCCGCGCGCGCCACGATCTCCTCGTTGAACGACCAGAGGTCTTCCAGGGAGCCGCCCCCGCGCGCGACGATGATCAGATCGGGCCGCGGCAAGGGCCCGCGCTCCGGCAGCGCGTTGAAGCCCTCGATCGCGCGCGCCACTTCACCAGCGCTGGCCTCGCCCTGCACGCGCACCGGCCAGACCAGCACGCGGCGCGGGAAACGATCCTCCAGCCGGTGCAGGATGTCGCGGATGACCGCGCCGGTCGGCGAGGTCACCACGCCGATCACTTGCGGCAGGAACGGCAAAAGCTGCTTGCGCGCCTCGGCGAACAGGCCTTCGGCGGCGAGCTTCTTCTTGCGCTCCTCCAGGAGCTTCATCAGCGCGCCGATGCCGGCGGGCTCCAGCGTGTCGATGACGATCTGGTATTTGGAGGAGCCGGGATAGGTGGTGAGCTTGCCGGAGGCGATGACGTCGAGCCCTTCCTCCGGCTGCACGCACATGCGGGCGAAGGTGCCCTTCCAGATCACCGCCTCGATGACCGCGCGGTCGTCCTTCAGGCGGAAATAGCAGTGGCCGGAGGGCGAGGCGCCCTTGAAACCCGACACCTCGCCGCGCACCCGCACAAAGCCGTAGGCGTCCTCGACCGTGCGCTTGAGCGCCGCCGACAGTTCGGAAACGGTCCATTCCACAAGGTTGTTGAGCGCGGGCTGTGCCATGGGCCTGAATATCTTGCGGGACGCCAGGAAACCCTGTTTCAGATGGATGGATGCCCGGGTCAAGCCCGGGCATGAGGCGGAGAAAGCGCGGGCATGAATATCCTCATCCTCGGTTCCGGCGGGCGCGAGCACGCGCTGGCCTGGAAAATCGCCGCCAGCCCGCTTGTCGACAAGCTCTATTGCGCGCCGGGCAATGCCGGCATCGCCCGCGAGGCCGAATGCGTCGATCTCGATGCCGCCGACCACAAGGCGGTCATCGCTTTCGCCCAGGAGAAGAAAATCGATCTTGTCGTCGTGGGCCCGGAGGCGCCGCTGTGCGCCGGCATCGTCGACGATCTGGAAGCGGCCGGCGTCAAGGCCTTCGGGCCGACCAAATGGGCGGCGCGGCTGGAGGGCTCGAAAGGCTTCACCAAGGACCTGTGCAAGGCGCACAACATCCCCACCGCGGCTTACCGGCGATTCAAGGGCGCCGAGGCGGCGAAAGAATACGTGCGCCAGAACGGCGCGCCGATCGTGGTGAAGGCCGATGGGCTCGCCGCCGGCAAGGGCGTCGTGGTCGCGGAGAGCGTCGATGAGGCCGAGGCCGCCATCGACATGATGTTCGGCGGCGGGTTGGGTCAGCCCGCCTGGGAAATCGTGATCGAGGATTGTCTGATCGGCGAGGAAGCGTCCTTCTTCGCGCTGTGCGACGGCGAAACGGCCATCGCGCTCGCCTCGGCGCAGGATCACAAGCGCGCCTTCGACGGCGACAAGGGACCCAACACCGGCGGCATGGGCGCCTATTCGCCGGCGCCCATTATGACGGCGGAAATGGAAAAGCGCGTGATGGATGAGATCGTCAAGCCGACGGTCGCCGCGCTGAAGAAAGCCGGCGCGCCCTACAAGGGCGTGCTGTTCGTCGGTTTGATGATCACGGCGCAAGGGCCGCAGCTGATCGAATTCAACGTGCGCTTCGGCGACCCGGAATGCCAGGTGCTGATGCTGCGCCTGATGTCGGACCTGGTGCCGGCGCTGATCGCCGCCCGCGACGGGCAGTTGAAGAATTTCGATCTGCGCTGGTATGGCGACGCCGCCTTGACCGTGGTGATGGCGAGCAAGGGCTATCCGGGCGCCTACGAGAAAGGCTCGCTCATCGAAGGGCTCGATGCCGCGGCGCAGGTGGAAGGCGTGGAGATTTTCCACGCCGGCACCAAGGCCGACGGCAAACGCATCCTGGCGAACGGCGGCCGCGCGCTCGACGTGTGCGCGCGCGGCAAGACGGTCGCCGAAGCGCAGGCGCGCGCCTACCGGGCGGTCGACCTTGTCGAATGGCCGCAAGGCTTCTGCCGCCGCGACATCGGCTGGCGGGCGGTGGAGAGGGAAACAAAGTAAGACTGTCATCGCCCGCGAAAGCGGGCGATCCAGTAATCACTGCACTATCGGCGTTTACTGGATGCCCCGCTTGCGCGGGGCATGACAGATCGTGATTATACTGCGCCCCGGAGACCTCTCGCATGCACCCCGTCCTGCGCCTCTACGAAGACGTGCTGTCGAGCGCCGAAACCGTCGAGTTCCGGCTGCCGCCGCTGCCGCGCTTCATCTTCGTGGTGCATGGCTCGGCCACCATCGGCGGCCGCGTCGTGCAGGCGGGCGACGCGTGGCAGGGCGAGCGCGAAGTCGTCGTGCGGCCCGGACCCGAGGGCGCCAGCTGCTGGCGCTGGGAGCTGGCGCGCGGGGATGCCGGCTCGACGGTCGCCAACGGCCCCGGCATGATGACGCATGAGAAGCTTACGGCCTTTCTCGAGACCCTGCCGAAAGGCGACCTGCTGATGCGCGGCGACAGTGTGGCCTTTCCTCCCGCCGGCTGCGCCTATACCCATGTGCACCAAGGGCCGGGCATCCGCTGTCTGATCGAGGGCGGCATCCGCATCGACACGCATGGGCGCTCGACCAGCTACGGACCGGGCGGCGCCTGGTACGAGACCGGGCCGGATCCCGTGTTCGCGCAAGGAGCCGCGGAGGTGCCGAGCCGCTTCATCCGCTGCATGATCCTGCCGCGCGCGCTGACCGGCAAGAGCTCGATCGCTTACGTGAAGGAAGAAGACAAGGCGAAGCCGAAGACGCAAACCTATAAGATCTACGCCGACGCGCCGATCGAATTCGGGGGGAAGAAGTGACACCTTTTGTCATTCCGGGACGGCCCGAAGGGACGGACCCGGAATCCATAAACAAAGAGCGGGAATATGGATTGCGGGTTCGCGCCTTCGGCGCGCCCCGGAATGACCGTATGATTGTTCAATGACCGATATCGACCGCCAGCAGGCCTTCTCGGGCACCAAGGACATCGCGCCGGCGCTGGCGCTCGATGCCGCGCGGCTCGAGCGATATCTGGCCGGCCAAGTGAAGGGTTTCGCCGGCCCGCTGACGATCAAGCAGTTCAAGGGCGGGCAGTCGAACCCGACTTATTATTTGCAGACGCCGGCGCGCGCTTACGTGCTGCGGCGCAAGCCGCCGGGCAAGCTGCTGCCGTCGGCGCACGCGGTCGACCGCGAATACCGCGTGATCCGCGCCATGCACGCACAGGGCTTTCCGGTGGCGGAGCCGATCCTTTATTGCGACGACGAGAGCGTGGCTGGCACCGCGTTCTACGTCATGGGCTACGTGGATGGCCGCGTGTTCTGGGAGCCGAATATGCCGGCCTCCAATCCGGCCGAGCGCACCGCCGTCTATGACGCGATGAACGAAACCATCGCGCGGCTGCACAGCTTCGAGCCGGCCGAGATCGGACTTGCCGATTTCGGCCGCGGCGAGAATTACGTCGCCCGTCAGGTCGAGCGCTGGTCGAAGCAATACCGCGCCTCGGAGACCGAAAAGATCGAGGAGATGGAGCGGCTGATCGCCTGGCTTCCCGTGCACATCCCGCCGGCGGGGCCGGTGCGGCTGGTGCATGGCGACTACCGGCTCGACAACATGATCCTGGCGCGTGACGAACCGAAGATTGTCGCCGTGCTCGATTGGGAATTGTCGACGCTCGGCGATCCGCTCGCCGACTTCACCTATCATCTCATGGCCTGGCACATGCCGGCGTCGGAAAGCGCGGCCGGCACCGCCACGCTGGTCGGCCACGATCTCGGCGGGTTGGGCATTCCGTCGATGGAGGACTATGTCGACGATTACGTGGCGCGCACCGGGCTCGATCCGCGCCCGCATTTGCCCGCCTATCTCGCCTATAATTTCTTCCGCATTGCCGCCATTTTGCAGGGCATCATCGGGCGCGTGCGCGACGGCACCGCGACCAGCGAATTCGCGCCGGCCAAGGCCGAATTGATCCGTCCGATGGCGGAGCGCGCCTGGCAGTTCGCGCAGCAGGCTTGATGCGGCGCGCTTAAGGTCAACGAATTCTTTCCGGCGATAGTCCGATTTCGCGCATCGCGCTCGCGTAAAATTGACGGCTGCCCGCTACCCTGCGCGCAACCGGGAGCACGTCAAGCCGATGAGCGCGGTGCAGACCATTCGGGCAAAAAGCGGCGCCTCGCCGCAGACGGCGCGGGTGACGACGCCCGACGATGACGATTCCGAAAAGGCCGCGCCGGAAGAGAGCGTCGAAGACGCCGCGCCCGAGCACGCGCCGCCGCCGCCGCCGGGCATGGGCAAGCTGGTCGACCGCACGGTGTAGCCAAGCGCCGATTTTCCTTTAGCGCCGCGCCGCGAAAAATTCGCGCAGCACCGCGGCGCATTCCATCTCGCCGATGCCGCCATAGACCTCGGGGCGGTGATGGCAGCTGGGCGACGAAAAGAACCGCACGCCGTGCTCGACCGCGCCGCCCTTGGGGTCGGCGGCGCCGAAATAGAGCCTGCGCACGCGGGCAAACGACATTGCCGCGGCGCACATCGCGCAGGGCTCGAGCGTGACATAGAGGTCGCAATCGATAAGCCGCTCGCTGCCGAGCGCGGCCGCCGCCGCGCGGATCGCCAGCAGTTCGGCATGCGCGGTCGGGTCCTTGTCGGCGACGGTGCGGTTGCCGGCGCGCGCCACGACCTCGCCGCCGCGCACGATGACGCAGCCGACCGGCACCTCGCCGCGCGCGCCCGCGGCGCGGGCTTCGTCCAGCGCCATTTGCATGAAGGATGGCGATGCCATAGATGCCCGTCATGGCCGGGCTTGTCCCCGGCCATCCACGTCTTTTCCTTTGTCTGTGTATAAAGGCGTGGATGCCCGGCACAAGGCTTGTGCTCGGGCCGGCGAAGCCGGACCCGAGTGCCGGGCATGGCGGCGGAGAGTCATGAGCAACAAGTCGGAGAGCCCGGGCGAGCGCATCGCCAAGGTGATGGCGCGGGCGGGGATCGCCTCGCGGCGCGCGGCCGAAGCCATGATCGCCGCCGGCCGCGTGGCGGTGAACGGCGCGGTGATTTCATCGCCGGCGCTCAACGTCACCCGGCGCGACAAGGTGACGGTGGACGGGCAGCCGCTGCCCGGCCGCGCGCGCACGCGCCTGTTCCGCTACCACAAGCCGCGCGGACTGGTGACGACGCATTCCGACCCGCAGGGGCGACCGACCATCTTCGCCAAGCTGCCCAAGCGGCTGCCGCGGCTGATCAGCGTCGGGCGGCTCGACCTCAACAGCGAGGGGCTGCTGCTGCTCACCAATGACGGCGGCCTCGCGCGCGCGCTCGAACTGCCGTCGACCGGCTGGGAGCGGCGCTATCGCGTGCGCGCACTCGGCCGCGTGACGCAAACCGCGCTCGACGGCTTAAAGCGCGGCTTGACCGTCGCCGGCGTGCGCTACGGACCGATCGAAGCGACGCTCGACCGCGAGCAAGGCGCCAATGTCTGGCTCACGGTTTCCTTGCGCGAGGGCAAGAACCGCGAGGTGCGCCGCGTGCTCGAGCATCTCGGGCTAAAGGTGAACCGGCTGATCCGCATCGCTTTCGGGCCGTTCGAGCTTGGCGAGCTCGAGGACGGCGCGGCGGAGGAAGTCGAGACGGAAGAATTGCGCAAGCTGCTGGGGCCGGACGTCGCGGCGCAGGCGGGCGCGGATTTCACATCGCCGATCGAGAGCGAGAAGCGCGCGCGCGCGCCACGTCATTCCGCGGCGCGGCCGCAAGGCGGCGAACCCGAATTCCGGCAGCAGGCGCGCAACCCGCGTCTGGATTCCGAAACCCCGCTTCGCGGGTCCGGGAATAGCGGAAAAAAACAGCATCGTCCGCGCGACCGCCGCGGAGGGCCGCGCCCGTCGCGGCCGCGGCCGCACTAATGCGCATCGTCGGCGGCAGACTGCGCTCGCGCCCGCTCGCCGGGCCGAAGTCGGACACCGTGCGCCCAACCAGCGACCGGCTGCGCGAGGCGCTGTTCAACATCCTGACCCACGCCTATGGCGATCCGGTCCTGGGCGCGCGCGTGCTCGACCTGTTCGCCGGCACCGGCGCGCTCGGCATCGAGGCGATCTCGCGCGGCGCATCCTACGCGCTGTTCGTCGACGAGGGCGTGGAGGCGCGCGCGCTGCTGCGGCAGAACACCGAAACGCTCGGCCTCGGCGGCGTCACCCGCATCTTCCGGCGCGACGCCACCAGGCTCGGGCCCGCGCATCCGCTGCAGCCGTTCTCGCTCGTGTTCCTCGACCCGCCCTATGGCAAGGGCTTGGCGGAGAAGGCTTTGGCGAGCGCACGCGAAGGCGGCTGGCTGAAGCCTCAGGCGCTGGTCGTGGTGGAGGAAGCAGCCGATGCCGGCTTCGTTACGCCGGAAGGATTTCAGGAGCTGGAGCGGCGCACGTACGATGATACGGCGATTACTTTTCTTCGAAATCACTAGGGCAAGGTGCGTTTAGGTCGAAACACTTGGCGAGCGTGGTTTTCTCCGCTCGTCCCGCCTTCGCGGGGACGACAGCCGGATGCTTATCGCCGTCCAAAAAGTCTTTCGATGTCGGTGAGCTTCAGCTCCACGTAGGTCGGCCGCCCGTGGTTGCACTGACCGGCGTTTGGCACCGCCTCCATCTCGCGCAACAGCGCGTTCATCTCGTCGGGCTTGAGCCTACGCCCCGCCCGCACCGAGCCGTGGCAGGCCATGGTGGCGGAGACATGCAGCAGACGCCGCTCCAGCGGCAAGGAATTGTCCCATTCCGCCATGTGCTCGGCGAGATCGCGGATCAGGCCCGTAACGTCGACCTCGCCTAAGAGCGCCGGCGTCTCGCGCACCGCCACCGCGCTGGGGCCGAAATCCTCGAGCGCCAGCCCGAAACGGGAGAGTTCGCCGGCGCGCGCGACAAGCCGCGCGGCGTCGGCTTCGTCGAGCTCGACGATCTCGGGGATCAGCAGGATCTGGCGCGCCACGCCGGACGCGGCGATCGCCGCCTTCAGCCGCTCGTAGACGATGCGCTCGTGCGCGGCATGCTGGTCGACGATCACCAGGCCGTCGCGGGTTTGCGACACGATATAGGTCTCGTGCACCTGCGCGCGCGCGGCGCCGAGCGGACGCTCGATCAGTTCGGGCGCCGGCTCGAAGCTCACGACACTCGCGTCCGCGGCCGGCTGCCCCACGTCGAAAGCCGCCTGCGTGTCCTCGGCAAAGCCGAGGGCGGCGCCTCCACGCAGCGGCGCAAAGCCGGCGGGCCGCGCCGGCGAGCGGCGCCAGTCATAGCCGGTCCGCCGCGGCGCGGCGGCAGGGCGGAAGGCGGCGATGGTGGCGCCGCCGCCGGTCGTGGCGGCGCGGCCGCCCTCGCGCGCCAGCGCCTCTTTCAGCGCGCGCACGATCAAGCCGCGCACCAGCGCGCCGTCGCGGAAGCGCACCTCGGTTTTCGCCGGATGCACGTTGACGTCCACCTCGCGCGCGGGCAGCGCGACGAACAAGGCCAGCAGCGGATGGCGGTCGCGCGGCAGGTAGTCCGCATAGGCCGCGCGCACGGCGCCGAACAATAGCTTGTCGCGCACCGGGCGGCCGTTGACGAACAGATATTGTCCGAGCGAATTGGCGCGCGACAGCGTCGGCAAAGCGGCGAAGCCGGTCACCTGCACGCCTTCGCGCTCGGCCTCGACCGCGAAGGCATTGGCGCGGAAGTCCTGTCCGAGCACGTCGCCGAGCCGCGCCAGATTGTCGGACGCCGGCCCCCAGGTGACGGCTAAGCGCTCCTCGCCGGCGAGGGTGAAGGCGACGTCGGGCCGGCTCATGGCGAGGCGGCGCACGACTTCGCGCACCGCTTCCGCCTCGCTGCGGTCGCTCTTGAGAAATTTCAGCCGCGCCGGCGTGGCGTAGAACAGGTCGCGCACTTCCACCGTCGTCCCGCGCGTCAGCGCCGCCGGCTTGGCTGTAGACTTCGCGCCGGCGTCGACGGTGAGCGTCCAAGCGTGCGGTTCGGACTCGTGGCGCGTCGTGACGGTCAGCCGCGCCACCGCGCCGATCGAAGGCAGCGCCTCGCCGCGGAAGCCGAGCGTGCGGATCGACAGCAGGTCTTCGCCGGAAAGCTTGGAGGTGGCGTGGCGCTCGACCGCCAGTTCCAGATCGCCGCGCGACATGCCCTCGCCATCGTCGGTGACGCGGATCAGCCGGCGGCCGCCGCCGTCGGTGAGCACATCGATGCGCGAAGCGCCGGCGTCGAGCGCGTTCTCGACCAGCTCCTTGACGACGCTTGCCGGCCGCTCGACCACCTCGCCGGCGGCGATGCGGTTGACGACATTTTCCGGCAGTTGGCGGACGGGCATGGCTGGCCTGATTCGAAGTTGCCCGACTCTATCGGCCTAAATAGGCGGCAGCGAGGCGTGGCATCGATCTGCCCCACTATCCCTAACCTGTCAGGCCCCCGCGAATGCGGGGCATCCGGTAGTCCCTGAAATCTCTGTGGATGCTGGATCGCCCGCCCTCGCGCGCGATGACAGCCGTCGATCAATCCCACCGCTTCCCGCTACGGGCACGTTTGATTTCCGACCGCCGCCGCTTGCCCTCCAGGCGCTGGCGCTTCTGCGCTTTCGGCACCTTGGTGGGGCGGCGCGGCTTGGGCCTGACCGCTGCTTGGCGGATCAGGTCGAACAGGCGCTCGCGCGCCTCGGCGCGGTTGCGCGCCTGGTCGCGGTGGGTCTGCGCGACGATGACGATGACGCCCTCTTTGGTCAGGCGTTTTCCTGCGAGCCGCATCAACCGCACCGCCACGTCGCTCGGCAGCGAGGGCGAATGACGCGCATCGAAACGCAGTTGCACTGCGCTCGACACCTTGTTGACGTTCTGCCCGCCCGGCCCCGAGGCGCGGACGAAGCTTTCCTCCAGCTCCGAGTCGTCGATCTCGATGGTGTCGGTGATGCGGGGCATCTTGCAGTCATTCCGGGGCGCGGGCGAAGCCCGCGAACCCGGAATCCATACTCCCAGAACCGTCGGTGAAACAAAAGCCGTGCAATATTGACTCGCTGCGGCGTATGGATTTCGGGTTCGCCGCTGCGCGGCGCCCCGGAATGACTAGGTGGTGAGATATTTCTTCGCCAGCACCTTGCCCTCTTCCACCGCGGGTTGATCGAAGGCGTCGATGCCGAACAGATGCGCGGCGATGATCGTTTCCAGCATGAAATGCATCAGCAATTCGCCGAGCGCCGGCTCGTCGAGCTTGCGCAGACGAATGGTGCGCACAGGGCAGCCGTTCTTGGCGAGCGTCTCCGCGGTGGCGCGGCCTTCCGCCGCCACAAGGTCGCCGATGCTTTTGCCGGCAAAGCCGGGTTCGCCGGCAAGCTTGGCGAGCTCGGCGTCCATGCGCGGACCAAGGCCCGCGGCATCGACGGTGACGACCGTGAACAGCTTGTCGCGCGGGCCGGCGATGAAAAGCTGTACCTGGCTGTGCTGGTCGACCGGGCCGAGGGCGGCGAGCGGCGTGGTGCCCTTGCCGTCCTTGCCCAGGCTCTCGGCCCAGAGCTGCACGTACCAATGGGTGAAGCGCTCGAGGCGATCGCAATACGCCATCAGCACGCTGATGTTCTTGCTCGCGGCGAGCGATACGGCGAGCGCCGCGCCGAGGGCTGCCGGCACCTCCGCCGGCGGCTTTTTGTCCAACACCGGCAGCAAGGCGTCGGTTGCGCCCTTGCGGATGGCGGCGATGTCGAGGCCGAACGCGGCCGCCGGCAAGAGGCCGACATTGGTGAGCGCCGAATAGCGTCCGCCCACGCCAGTGTCGTGATCGAGCATGGGCACGCGGTGCCCGCCGAGCAGCTCGCGCAGGCCGTTGCGTTTTCCAGCCTTGGCCGGCTCGCTGATGCCGAGCATGGCCTGCGCAGGGTCGACTTTCGCCGCCTGCAGCGCCGACAAGGCGGCGATGGTCTGCATCAGCGTCTCGGCGGTGCCGCCGGATTTCGAGATCGGCACGAACCGCGTCGTGGCGAGCGGCAGGCCCGCTAGCATCGCTGCGAAAGAATGCGCATCGAGATTGTCGATGAAATGCACGCGCGGCGGCTGGCGCAAGGCGCCGACGCCGGGAACGTTGTAGCCGGCGAGTTGCGCCAGGGTCTGTCCGCCGAGCGAAGAGCCGCCGGTGCCCAGCACGACGATGTCGGTCGCGCCCTGGGTGAGCTTGCCGGCGGCCTCGTGGATTGGCGCGAGATCGTCGTTTCGTTCCGGCAACCGCAGGAGCGGCAGCGTGCCCTCCGCGTAATGCTCGCGCAGGCGGTCGAGCGCGCCTTCCGCGCGCGCCAATGCGCCGGCGAGCGTCGATTCGGTAACGCCGTGGCGGCCGACATGCTTTTCCAGCGCACCGTCGATGGATTGGATGAGGGGCATGGCAGAACTTTACGGACTGTCATCGTCCGCGCAAGCGGACGAGCCGGTATTCACCGAACGATGTTGGTAAAAAGGCCTTTCCGACGGCAAGTTCCTTGAATGCCGGATGCCCCGCCTGAGCCCGTCCCCGCGAAAGCGGGGACGGGGCATGACAGCTCAGGGATTTCACTCTTTCACGAGACCCGAGGTCAGTCCCTTGGGCCGGCCGGCGACCGTCACCAGGAGGCCGCCGCCGTATAGCCGCTTGGCCACCCGCTTGGCGTCTTCGATACCCACACCGTCGATCAACGCGTTGCGGCGCTGAATATAGTCGATGCCGAGATTGTCGATCTGGATCTGGGTGAGCTGGGCGGCAATCTTGCTCGACGTGTCGAGCGACAGCGCGTAGGAGCCTTTGATGTAATCCTTGGCCGCCGCGAGCTCCTCAGGCGTCGGGCCGTCCTCGGCCATGCGCTTGATCTCGTGCTCGATGACCTTGAGCGCGTCGGCCGTGCGGTCGCCGCGCGTGGCGGTGCCGCCGATCACGACCGCGGCGCGGCGGAACCAGACCAGGTTGTCCGACACGCCATAGGCAAGCCCGCGTTTCTCGCGCACTTCCCTGTAGAGCCGCGAGGAGAACGTACCGCCGCCGAGGACGTAATTGACGATATAGCCGGCCATGAAATCGGGATCCTGCCGCCCGATTCCCTGCCCGCCGAAATTCACCACCGCCTGCGGCACGTCGACGTCGATGACGATGCGCTGGCCGAGATTGGTCGGGCTGACGGCCGGCACCGGCTTGAGCTTACCGGTCTGCGGCAGGCCGGCGAAGGCGCGGTCGATCAGCTTACCTGCAGTGTCGGCGTCGATATCGCCGACTATCGAAACGGTAAGCTCGCTGCGCGCGAACACGTTTTTGACGTAGCCGTGCAGGTCGTCGACGGTGATGCGCGGCACGGTCTCTAGCGTGCCCTCGCTTACGCGGCCGTAAGGATGGTCGGGAAACGCGGTCTGCCACCAGCGGCGGCTGGCGAGATTGTTCGGATTGGTGGTTTCACGCCGCAACTGCGCAAGCACTTGGCCGCGCACGCGCTCGATTGCGTCGGCGTCGAAGCGGGGGGCGGTCAATGCGAGATGCAAGAGATCGAAGGCCTCCTCGCGGTGCTCTTTGAGCACGCGCACCGAGCCGCGGAAATAGTCGCGGCCGACGTCGAAGCTGAGCTCGATGGCGTGGTTCTCCAGCCGCTCGTGAAACGCTTTGCTTTCGAGGTTGCCCGCGCCCTCGTCGAGCAGGTCGGCGGCGAGGTTGGCGGTGCCTGCCTTATCGGCGGCATCCTGGCTGGAGCCGCCGTGAATGGCGAAGTTGAGCGCGACCAGCGGCACCGCATGCTCGCGCACCAGCCAGGCGTGGATGCCGGAGGGACTGACGATCTTCTCGATCGTCATGGCCGAAGCCGCCGAAGCTCCCGCCGCAAGCGCCAGCAGAGCGAGCGCGATCGGAGCGATGAATCGCCTCATGTGCGTTTCTCCACCTGCGGGCTGGTGTCCTTGATCAAATAGCCGGTGACCGAACGCCGTTTGTCGAGCCATTGGCGCGCGGCATTCTGCACCTGTTCGGCGGTAACGGCGCGGATGCGGTCGGTCCAGTGCTCCACATCGGCGACGCTCGAGCCCGTGGCCAGCGCCTCGCCATACCACTGCGCCATGCTGCGCTGGCTGTCGTGCGCATAAACGGCGTCGGCGATCAGCTTGGTCTTGCTGCGCTCGATTTCCTTTTGCGTCACGCCTTTCGCCACGACCTCGGCGATCACGGCGTCCATGGCCGTTTCGAGCTGGGGCAGCGTGACGCCTTGGCGCGGCGCGCCGTAAACGCTCAATTTCGACATGTCGATGGCGTCGCTTTCGTACCAGGCGCCGGCCCCGACGGCCATGTGCTTGTCGACCACAAGGGCATTGTACAGGCGGCTGTTGCTGCCGGATCCGAGGATGTGCGCGAGCACCTCGAGCGCCGCCGACTCGCCGGGCTTTGCCATATGAAACGAGGGCACCAGATAAGAGCGCTGCATGAGCGGCTGCTCGACGCGCGGGTCGGCGAGCGTGAGCGAGCGCACAGCGGCGGGTTTCGGTTCCTGCGGTCGGTTGCGCGGCAAAATGCCATTATGACGCGGAATCTTGCCGTAGGTTTCCTCCGCCAGCTTGAGCGCAGCCTGTGGATCGACGTCGCCGGCGAGCACCACGATCGCGTTGTTGGGCGCATAGAAGCGCCGGTAGAAGCCGATGGCGTCGTCGCGCGTCAGCCCCTCCATCTCGTGGCGCCAGCCGATCACCGGCCGGCCATAGGGACTGTTGAGGTAGAGCGCGGCGTTGATCTGCTCGCCGAGCCGCGCGCGCGGATCGTTGCGTACGCGCTGGTTCTGTTCCTCGAGAATGACGTTGCGTTCCGGCAGCACGACCTGGTCGGTCAGTTGCAGGCCGGTCATGCGGTCGGCTTCGAACGCCATCAAGGTATCGAGCTTTTCGCTGGGCACGCGTTGGAAAAAGGCGGTGTAGTCGTAGGAAGTGAAGGCGTTCTCTTGGCCGCCGATGCGCGCGACCACTTGCGAGAACTGACCCGCCGGATGCTTGGCCGTGCCCTTGAACATCAAATGTTCGAGGAAATGGGCAAGCCCCGACTTGCCCGGCGTCTCGTCGGCGGCGCCGACCTTGTACCAGATCATGTGGGTGACCACCGGGGCCCGATGGTCGGGAATGACCACCAATTCGAGGCCGTTGGTCAGCCTGAAGTCGGCCACCTTCTCGGCGCCAGCTTGCGCCGGCGCCGATAACACGGCGATGGCCGCCGCGGCGGCCAGGAAGACGATTCGTTTTGAGAGCACGTTGGAAACCTTGCAAGCTCTGGGTTGATGCGCCCCACGCGCAGTGCCGCCTTCGGCGCGCACGAACGAACTCAAGCGAATTGCCGCGACGGCCGAGGCTTCACGATTTCATCACTTCTGCGGCTCGACGCGCTCGAGGTAGTTGTCCGTCGGCTTGGGAGCCGGTGCGCGGCCGGTACCGTAAGGTTGATTGGGCGAAGGCGTCTGGTAGCCGGGCGGCGGATCCGTCAGCGAAGCGCGCGGCCGCTCGCCGGTGAATCCCGCAACGCTTTCGTTCTTGCCGTGGAACATGTTCTTGATCACGTCGCCGGTCTTGTAGCCGAGCTCGGACGGCTTGAGCAGCTCGCCGATGTCCTTTGGGCCTTCCACGTCCTTGTTCACGCTGCCGCGCGGGCGCGGCCCGGGCGCGAGCTGGTCGGCCGGCAATGGGCGCTCCTCGCGCTCGCGTTCCTCTTCGACGTTGCGGTTTCTTTCCAGCTTCTCCCTCTGCCTGCGGCGCCCGACATCGGGATCTTTCGGCCAAGCCGGGTTGGGCACGGCGCTCGCCTTCTCCGGCGGCGGCAGATTGCTATTGGGCGGAATCACCAGCGGCGCCCGCTCGCGGTAATCGATCGCGGCGTTGTCATCCGCGCTTTTGAGCCCGAAGCCTTCGAGGAAGCGGCCGAAGGTCGCTTTGTAGAATTCGCTGCTGCTGCTGCTGCTGCTGTTGTTGTCGTCGCCGGCGCGCGCGGCTTGCGGCGCTGCCAACAGCCCCACCGCCACCGCCAAGCCGAATGCGGCGGCGGCTTCTTTCAGCCAGGTCGCGCGGGTCAAATTCATCCGGTCGCCGTGTCTTGTTGCCATTTGCGCGTCGAAACCGCTGCCAATCCCCGGGAAATCGACGTTTCGCGCCGTAAACTATCGCGGCGGATCAGGGCGCTTTTGCGGCGTGCTCCCCGACCAGGGATTCATACAACAGGCCTATAACCCCGGCAACGATGGCGACATCGGCGAGGTTAAAGACATACCAGTCGAACCGCCAAGTAGCGGTAGTAACGTGAAAAAACACGAAATCCACGACCCAGCCATAGGCCAGCCGGTCGATCGCATTGCCTACCGCCCCGCCGATGATGAGACCGAGCGATAAGGCGGTCAGCCGGCTATGCGACCGCGCCAGCCATATCCACAGCAGCAGCACCGCGAGCACCTTGGTGCCGAGCAGGACCCATCCACCCACCGGCCCCTCCGTCTGGAACAGGCCGTAGCTGATGCCGGTATTGCGCGTGAAAACCAGATCGAAGAACGGTCCGAGCCGCACCGGCCCGTTGGCGGCGAGATCCACCACTTTGAGCAGATAGAGCTTGCTCGCCTGATCGACCGCGCAAGCAAGCAGCGCGGTGGCGAGGCCGAGCCACGTGAGCGGACCGTGGAGGTATTTCGAGCAATTCATTCAGGCACTCTAATCGTCATTCCGCGACGCCACGGGCGCCGCAATCCATATTCCGCAGCGCCCGAGTTATGGACTCCAGGCTCGTCCGCCATTGCCCTTTGGGCTTCGGACGCCATGGAATGACGAGAGCTGATTTCACTCCGCCGCCTTGCGCATGGCTTCCCATTCGCGCAGCGCCTGGGCGTCGCGCGGCGAGACATCGGGAAATTCGGGATCGGCGCCGATGGTGGTGAGGATCTTCCATGAGCGCGCGCATTTGCTGCCCTCGGCGAGATTGGGCATCACCGCGACGCCGCTGACGTCCGGCAAGCGAAATGCATCGGCCGGGCCTTCGTCCTCGACCAGAGTCAAAGCCGAGGTGATGCAGACCTCGGCCATGTCGACGTCGAGCACGGCTTCCGCCAGTTCGGCGTTCGACACGTGCACGATCGGATGCGCCTCGAGGGAAGAGCCGATGCGCTTCTGTGCGCGCTCGATCTCCAGCGCGCCGGTGACGACGCGGCGCACGGTGCGCACCTTGCGCCATTTGTCGGCGAGCGCGTCGTCACGCCAAGACGAAGGCACTTCCGGGAAAAGCTCGAGATGCACCGATCTTGCATCGTTGCCATAGCGCGACATCCAGGCTTCCTCGGCCGTGAAACACAGGATGGGCGCAAGCCAAGTGACGGTGCAGCGGAACAGATGGTCGAGCACGCTCAGACAGGCTTTGCGCTTCATCGACGAGGCCGGATCGCAATAAAGCGCGTCCTTGCGGATGTCGAAATAGAAGGCCGACAGTTCCGTGATCATGAAATTGTTGAGCGCGGCGAAGATGCGCTTGTAGTCGAACTCCTCGTAAGCCTTGCGGACCAGCGCGTCGAGCTCGGCGAGGCGATGCAGCATCAGCCGCTCCAGCTCCGGCATCTGCTCGTGATGTCTGACGCGCTCGTCCTCGTGGAAATGCGCAAGATTGCCGAGCATCCAGCGCACGGTATTGCGCAGCTTGCGATAGGTCTCGACCGTCTGTTTGAGGATCTCAGGCCCGATGCGCTGGTCGTCCCAATAGTCACAGGAGGCGACCCACAGCCGCAAAATATCGGCGCCGGACTGCTTGATCACGTCCTGCGGCGCGATCGTGTTTCCGAGCGACTTCGACATTTTGCGGCCATCCTCGGCGAGCGTGAAGCCGTGGGTGACGACCACGTCGAAGGGCGCGCGGCCGCGCGTGCCGCAGGATTCGAGCAGCGAGGATTGGAACCAGCCGCGGTGCTGGTCGGAGCCTTCCAGATACATCACGGTGTCGCGCCCGCCGTCGCGCTTGCGCTTGATGCCGGCGAGCGTCGGGAAATGAGCTGCGTCTTCCAGCACGAAGGCGTGCGTCGAGCCGGAGTCGAACCAGACATCGAGAATGTCGTCGACCTTCTGCCAGCCGTCATTGGCGAGCTTGCCCAGGAAGCGCTCGCGCGCGCCGGGTGCGTACCACGCGTCGGCGCCTTCGGCCTCGAAGGCCTCGACGATGCGTACTTCGACCTCGGGGTCCTGCAGGATGTCGACCGAGCCGTCCGGCTTCTCCTTGATGAATACGGCGATCGGCACGCCCCAGGCGCGCTGGCGCGAGATCACCCAGTCGGGGCGGCTCTCGATCATGCCGGTGATGCGGTTTTCGCCCTGCGGCGGCACCCAGCGGGTGACCGAGATCGCGTGCAGCGCGCGCCCGCGCAGGGTGTTGCCCTCCCCGCCTGTCATTCCGGGGCGCCGCGCAGCGGCGAGCCCGGAATCCATATCTCCGGCGCTGCGGCGTATGGATTCCGAGTTCCGGCCTGCGGCCGTCCCCGGAATGACGGGCGGCAAGCCTTCGATCGGCTTGTCCATGGCGATGAACCACTGCGGCGTGTTGCGGAAGATGACCGGCTTCTTCGAACGCCAGCTATGCGGATACTGGTGCTTGAGGCGGCCGCGCGCGATCAGCATACCGGCGTCGATCAACGCCTTGATCACCGCCTCGTTGGCGTCGCCTTTCTCGCCCTTGTCGTTGATGACGCGCTTGCCGGTGAAGGCGGGCGCGGCTTCCGTGAACGCACCGTTCTCGTCGACGGTGTAGGGAATGGCGGTGTTGACGCCGCGCGCTTCCAGCGCGGCCTTATTCGCCATCCAGATATCGAAGTCCTCGCGCCCGTGGCCGGGCGCCGTATGCACGAATCCGGTACCGGCGTCCTCCGTGACGTGCTCGCCCTCCAGAAGCGGCACCTTGAAGCCGTAACCAGGGTTGAAGGCAACGAGCGGATGCGCGCATTGCAGCGGAAAAAGCTCACCATCGACGAGCTCGCGCAGTTTGCGGAAGGTCGCGACACGCGCTTGTTTCATGACGTCGTCGGCGAGCTTGTCGGCTAGAATGAATTTGTCGCCTTTCGACGCCCAATTACCGCTCGGCGCGTCGGTTACTTCAAAGATGCTGTAGTCGATCTTCGGCGAATAACTGACGGCGCGGTTGCCGGGGATCGTCCACGGCGTCGTGGTCCATATCACCACCGATGCGCCAAGGAGATCGGAGCTGAAGTTGTCCTGCTTCGTAGCCGCACCGACGACCGGAAACTTCACCCACACTGTATCGCTCGTGTAGTCCTCGTACTCGACTTCGGCTTCGGCCAGCGCGGTCTTTTCGACCACCGACCACATCACCGGCTTCGAGCCACGGTAGAGCAGCCCGTTGGCGGCGAACTTCATCAATTCGCGCGCGATCTGCGCCTCGGCGAAATAGGCCATGGTCGTGTAAGGGTGTGTCCAGTCGCCTTCGACGCCGAGACGCTTGAACTCCTCGCGCTGCACATTGAGCCAGTGCTCGGCATAGCCTCGGCACTCGCGGCGGAATGCGATCATGGCGGCGGGATCGGTCAGGTCCGGCTTCGCCTTGCCCTTGGCGCGGTAGTTCTCCTCCTCGATCTTCCATTCGATTGGCAAGCCGTGGCAGTCCCAGCCCGGCACGTAATTGGAATCGTGGCCGAGCATCTGCTGGCTGCGCGTGACCAGGTCCTTGAGAATCTTGTTGAGCGCGGTGCCGATATGGATCGGGCCGTTGGCGTAAGGCGGGCCGTCGTGCAGGATGAACTTGTCGCGCCCCTTGGCCGCCGCGCGCAGCTGGCCATAGAGATCGCCCTTCTCCCAGCGCGCCAGTATTTCCGGCTCGCGCTGGGGCAGGCCGGCGCGCATGGGGAAATCCGTCTGCGGCAGGTACAGCGTTTCGGAATAATCGCGCTCGGGCTTCGGCATGGCAGCGCTCTCTAGCAGGCGTTCGTAACGGCGAAAAGTTGTCTGGTCATGACGGTTTGCTTCCGGTGCCGCCCTGCGGCGACCAGAACAAGAGCGGTCAAGCCAGGGGGCGGATATTCGCTAGCTGGGAATAATAATAACGATGCCGGCGGCGGAAGCCGCCCGGCCGCGGAAAGAAGAAAATAAGAATATCGAGTGCATAAAGACCCTGCTCCAAAGGGCGCCATCAAATACCACACCGGCCCTTAACAGACAATGGCGCCGGCTCATTCGCCAATCTCGCCCAGCTGCGGAAACGCCGTCTCCGCCCGGGCCAGCGCCTCGCGCGCCTGCGCGGCGTCCGCCTGCATGGCCTCTTTGAGGCGCTCGATTGTCTCGAACTTCTGTTCGTGGCGGATCCAGCCGATGAAGGCGACGTCGATGCGCTCGCCGTAGAGGTCGCCTGCGAAATCGAACAGGTAGACTTCCAGCAACGGCGCGCCATTGTCGAACATCGGGCGGCGGCCGAAACTCGCCACGCCGTCATGGCGGCGGCCGCGCGCAGATACCCGCACCGCGTAAATGCCGTGCTTGAGCCCGCAGGCCGGATCGAGCGCAAGATTGGCGGTGGGAAAGCCGAGCTCGCGCCCGCGCTTGTCGCCGTGAATGACTTCGCCGGAGGCAAACCAGGGCGCGCCCAGGAGCTCGGCTGCCTCCACCACCTTGCCCTGGCTGAGCGCGGTGCGCACTGCTCCGGAGGATACCGGCCGGCCCTCGTCCTCCAGCGGCGGCACGACGTCGACGGCAAAGCCGCGGCGAACCCCCTGCTCCGCGAGATAGGTCGGCGAGCCCGCGCGATCCTTGCCGAAATGGAAGTCGAAGCCGATGGCCGCGCCGCCAATACCGAGTTGGCCGACCAGGATGCGGGCGATGAAATCTTCCGCCGTGGTAGAGGCGAGCGCTGCGTCGAAGCGCATGACGACGGCGCCGTCGAGCCCCGTGGCGGCAAGAAGGCGCAACTTGTCGCGCTCGCTCGAGAGCTGGAACAGCGGCTCTTGCGGTCGAAAAAGCGCGCGCGGATGCGGCGTGAAGGTGAGCGCCGCCGCCTTGCGGCCGAGCTTCGCGGCCCGGCCGCGCGCTGCGGCGATGACGGCGCGATGGCCCCGATGCACGCCGTCGAAATTGCCGATCGCCACCACCGCCCCGGCAAGCGGACCGGCATCGACGCCATCGGCGCCGCCGCGGGCGACATGGAAAGCATGGGGAGGCCGGTTGTGGCTCATGGGCGAAGGGCGGGAAACGAGCTTTGTCGGGCCATCATGGTTAGCGGGCGGTAAACAGACTTCCAAATTAACAGCTTATTCAAGTACAGGTGGTAATAGAGCGCGGCATTCGGGGGCCCCGATCGCGGGGGGATACGTCATGTCGGTTGATCTGTCGATGCCGGTTCTCGTGGTCGACGACTACAGCACAATGGTCCGCATCATTCGCAACCTGCTCAGGCAGCTCGGCTTCGAAAACGTCGACGATGCCCGCGACGGCTCGTCCGCGTTGGAGAAGATGCGCGCGCGCAGATACGGCCTGGTGATCTCCGACTGGAACATGGAGCCGATGACCGGCTACGACTTGCTGAAGGAAATGCGTTCCGATCCGCAGCTCGGACGCACTCCTTTCATCATGGTGACGGCGGAATCCAAGACCGAAAACGTGATCGCGGCCAAGAAGGCCGGCGTGTCCAACTATATCGTCAAGCCGTTCAACGCGCAGACTCTGCAAAGCAAGATCGAGGCGGTTTTCAAGACCGGCGCCGGCGCCTAACCGGCTCACCACACGAGCTGCCGCATCACCGCCTTCGGCATATCGCCGGCGGCGGTGAAAACGTGTTTGAGGGCGGTGGCATCGGGGCGCTCGCGCCCGCCCAGCTCCTCGGCGTGAATCCCTGAGGTGACGAACAGGAAATCGACCCCGAGCATGCGCGCGCCTTTGAGGTCGGTGCGCACGGAATCGCCGACCGCCAGCACGCGGGCGAGCGCAAGCTCGCGCCCGGAAGCGGATTTGGCCTTGGCCAGCGCCATATCGTAGATCGGCCGGTAGGGCTTGCCGGCATAGAGCACCTCGCCGCCCATGGTGGCGTAGAGATCGGCCAGCGCGCCGGCGCAATAGACGAGCCTCCGGCCGCGCTCCACCACGACGTCGGGATTGCCGCAAACCATGAACAGTCCACGCTTGAGCATCGCTTCGAGCCGGTCGCGGTAATCGTCAGGCGTTTCCACGTCGTCGTCCTCGAGGCCGGTACAGACCACGTAGTCGGCGCTTTCCAGCGGCGCAAAGCGCACGTCGAGCCCGCCGAACACCGAACGGTCGCGCTCGGGACCAAGATGGTAGAGGCTCTGGCCGCGGCGCTCTTCGATCACGCTGCGGGTGACGTCGCCGGAGGAGACGATGGCGTCATAGGTTTCCGCCGGCACGCGCAGCCGGCCGAGCTGGCGGCCGACCTGGTCGCTCGGGCGCGGCGAGTTTGTGATCAGCACGACCGTGCCGCCCATGGCGCGCGTGCGCATCAGCGCGTCGCAGGATTGCGCATGTGCCTCCAGGCCGTTGTGCACCACGCCCCAGATGTCGCACAGCAGCAGGTCGTAATCGGGCGCAAGCGCCGAGAAATGCTGGATGAGGGGCGGGAAAACGGCGGTCATGGCAAGGGCGAAAAACTCATGGCGTGCGGCCTAACACCGGCTAGACGCGCCGGTTTAGGCGATACTGCCGCCGGCGGCCGCAAGCGGCGCCGCCAATTCGACGTCCGGTTTTGCGCCATCGGAAGCCCCCGACTTCAAGGCCTCGGCGCGCACCGGCCGCGGCGGCGAGAACAGGAAGCCCTGACCGAAACGGACGTCGTAGTCCAGAAGATCGAGCACCATGCTTTCGCTTTCGATGCGCTCGCCGATCAGATCGATGCCGGAGCGCGCCAGCAGATCGGCGAGATCGGCGGGGTGGATGTCGCTCTGCGCCGTGGCGCGGCCGAGCAGCAATCGAGCGGGCACTTTCAGGAAGCGGAACGAGTGGCCGGCCAATTCCTTCGGCTCCATGCGCAGGTCGGCGACATGATCCATTGAGAAGCGGAAGCCGCGTTCGGCGAGTGCCGCCAAGCTTTCGTGCTCGATCGGTCCGAATGAACGGTAGGCGCTCTGGGTGAATTCGAAGGTCAAGGCGCCGGCGAGCGCGCGGTTGGCGTCCATGAAATCGAGGAACTGCTTGAAATAGGCCGGGTCCGTCAGCATCGAGGCGCTGATATTGCAGAACACGCCGACATCGCGGCTCTTGAGTTGCAGGCGGCGCGTCACCTGAACGCAGCGGAACACCAGCAGATTGTCGATCTTCGGCATCAAGCCGACGTTTTCGGCCAATTCGATGAAGTCGCTGGCCGGGATGACGTCGCCGGCTTCGGTGCGCAGCCGGGACATCGCCTCGTAATAGCGCACCTTGCGCTGCGGCAGCGTCACGATCGGCTGCAGGTAGAGATCGATGCGGTCCTCATCGACCGCTCGGCCGATCAGCGCGGCAATTTCCTCGCGCGACAGGCCGTGGAAGTGGCGGGCGCCGCTCACCGCGTCGCTCACACTTAACTGAAACGCGCCATCGACCGCCGGCGGAGGGGCTGGCGCGGGCGTCGGCTCCGAAGCGATACCCGGCGCGGGCGCGACGCCTTGGCCCTGCAAGGCCGCGGCATGCGAGGCCACCGTCTCGGCGATCTGGCGCACCAAGCCGCCGAGCTCGCCCATTTCGGCGGTGAGCGGCTCGACCGCGCCCTGCGCGCGGCTTACGGCCTTGTCGACGCGGGTTTCCATGGCATTGAGCCGGCGGCCCATTTCCGCCACCTGGCGGGCGAGGTCGGCGGTGCCGCGCGAGAGATCGGCGATCTGGTCGCCGAGCGTGCGGCGGTCGGCCAAGCGGCTGCTGATCGTGCTGAACAGCGCCATCCACACCAGCGCCCCGAGCGCGATCAACCCGGCCGTCCGCATGTCGAAGGCGAAGGCGAGATAAAGCACGGCGCCGAGCGAGGCGGCGATGAGCACCATGCAGATGCCGATGAAGATGGCGCTGAGACGAACCATTGCGCTATTCCTGGGCGGCCCCCGCCGGGCGGCCCTGATTCGCGCCGCCCGACCCCAATGTTCCCGAGCGGGCCGGTCCGCGCAACCTCGGACCCTTGCTATGCTAACGACAATTTCCTCCGCCGTCGCAGGAAAAGCCTGAAAGCCCGATGGAACCCGGCGCCCCGGCCCTCTCAACATCCCGCGGTTTTGCCTTCACGGAGCAGATCGCGGCCTATCCGGGCCGCGCCTTCGCCACCTTTCTCGCGCTGCATGCCGCTGTCTGGACCGCGCTGCCGGCACTCGTCTATCCGAACCTGCCGCTCGACCTGATCGAAGCCTTGATGTACGGCCGGGAATGGCAGCTCGGCTACGACAAGCTGCCGCCGCTTCCTTGGTGGCTGGTCGAGGCCGTCTACCAGCTGGTCGGCCACGACTTCGCCTACTACCTGCTGGCCGAGATTTCGGTCTGCGCCGCCTTCGCCCTCGTCTATGCAGCGGCGCGCCCCCTGGTCGGCGGCGTCGGCGCGCTGGTCTCGGTGCTGATCATCGACGGACTGCACTACTTCAACTACACCGCCGCCAAATTCAATCATGACGTGATCCAGCTGCCGTTTTGGGCGCTGGCCGGCTTTTCCTATCACCGCGCGTTGCGCGAACGCCTGCTCGCCGACTGGCTGCTGCTCGGCCTCGCCGTTGGCTTGTCGCTGTGGGCAAAATATTTCGTCGTCGTGCTGGCGGCGCCGATGGTGCTGTTCGTCCTGATCGACCGCGACGCGCGCAAAGTTCTTGCGACGCCGGGGCCCTATATGGCCGTCGCAGTCGCGCTGATCACGGTCGCGCCGCACGTGGTCTGGCTGATCAAGACCGATTTCCTGCCGTTCGCTTATGCCGAACACCGCGCCCTATTGCCGCGCGGCTGGTACGACCACTTCCGGCATCCGTTCCTGTTCGCGGTCAGCCAGCTGTTCTTTTTGATCCCGTCGCTGCTGATCGCCGCGCCGCTGTTCTGGCCGCGCCGGACCGCCGGCGAGCCGCAGGCCGCCCAGCGTGCCGACGATTTTGACCGGCGCATCATCGCCTGGCTTGCCTTCGGACCCTTGGCAACCGTGCTGGCGATGAGCGCCGTCAGCGGGCGCGGCGCCGTGGCGATGTGGGGCTATCCGCTTTTTCTGTACCTCGGCCTGTGGCTTATGCTGCACGCGCGCCGGGCGCTCGTCGGCAGACGGCTCACGCGCATCCTGACCACCTGGGCGATCGTGTTCGCCTGCTTGGGCGCCGCTTTCTACATCAACTACGATGTGCTGCCGCGCTTCGACCACCGCTACCGCGCGGTGTTCTTCCCCGGCGGCGATCTCGGCCGCGATATCACGCAGCGCTACCATGCGATCACCGGCAAGAAACTGAAATACGTGATCGGCACCATGTGGGACGGCGGCAACCTGGCGCACTATTCGCCGGACCAGCCGCGCGTGCTGGTGGACGGCGAACCCCAACGCGCGCCGTGGATCGACCTTGCCGATCTCAGGCGGCAAGGCGCCGTGGTGGTTTGGACGGTGGGCGACCTGCAGCGCGTGCCGAAAATATTTCAACACGTGGCGGCCGGCGCGCAGGTGCAGCCGCCGCTCCTGCTGCATTACCGGCGCGGCTCATCGAACCTCTACGCCGGATGGGCGATAGTGCCGGCGCAGCGCTGACGCTCAGGCCGGCACGGCCGCGGGGGCCTGCAAGGCGTAGAACTGCACCGGCTCTGTGCGCCCTTTGACCGGCGTTTCATGCAAGGTCTCCCCGGCAACCTCGAGGCCGGCTGCTTCGGCTGCCGCGCGCGATACCACGATCGGGCAATCGTATTCCTTGGTCAGGCTTTCGAGCCGTGCGCAGGTGTTCACCGTATCGCCGATGGCGGTGATGATCTGCGAGCGCGGCGGCCCCATGCTGCCGACGATCGCTTCGCCGTGGTGAATGCCGATGCCGATGCGCAGCGGTTCGCGCAAGTCGGCCCGCAGTTGGTAGTTCAGCTGTTCGAGACGCGCCAGCATTTCGCGCGCGCCGCGCAACGCATCGGCGGCGCCCGCGGCAGGATCGGCCGAATAGAGGCCGTACAGCGCCATCAGCCCGTCGCCCGTGAATTGCGAATAATGCCCATTGGTGGCGCGAAGCGCCCTCGTCATCTCGTGGAAAAACTGGTTGAGGATGAACAGCACATCGTAAGGCAGCCGCGCTTCGCCCAAGCTGGTCGAGCCGCGCAGGTCGACGAAAACAACGGTGATCAGCCGCTCGCTGCCCTCCAATCCGCCGCGCACGCCGCCGTCGGCGGCCGTGGCGTCCGCCGCCAACAGCGGCATAATGGAAATATCGGCGGTCGGCCGGATCTGACAGGCAAGCCGCATGCCCGGCGTCGCCTCGATACGTTTGAGCGTTCTCGCCTCCAAGCCGGTCACCGGCGGCAATCGCTCGATGCCCTTGGTCACAAGAACGCGGCAGGTGGAGCAGCGCGCCCTGCCGCCGCACACGGAGGCATGGGCAATGCCGTTTTCGCGCAAGGTTTCCAGGACCGTCGCGCCCGGCAGGATCGGCACGCGGCGTCCGCTGGTATGGGCCAGCATCGGCGGCCGTTTGCTGCGGTAGTACCAGGCGCGGACACCGCGCCCGGCAAACGGCAGCAATAAGAGGCCAAGCCAGAGGCCCCAGCCGGCATATTCCATGCGGACGACCGCGGCCCGCGATTCAGGCGTCACGTTCGAACCGTCCAAAACCGCCTGCACGAAGTCTTTCTGTTTGGCCTCGCGCACGATGTGATTGCCAGCGCTGACAAAACCAGCCAGCGCCAAGGCCGGCAGCAGCAGCGCGAAGCCAAAGAAATAGGGCCGCCAATCGGGGTACCAGCGCTTGGTGCGCAGCCAATAGTGGATGCCGATGCAGGCATGCGTCCACACCACCAGTACCGCTATCGCCTGCAGGAAGCTGAACCAGGGCAAGATCACCCACTGCGCGAGCAGCACGGTCGAATAAAGGCTGCTCACCTGCCAGGTTTCTTCGGCAATGCGCGTCGCCACGACGTGCGGGATCAGCAGCAGCGGAATGGTTAGGCCGAGCGCAAGCTGCGCCCATTCCCAGCGGGAAAGCCGCAGCGAGCGCCGGATATAGACCGACCACAAGGCGTTGCCGTAGTGGACGAGAACCGCCGCCGCCAGGATGCCGGTGCCGACCCAGGTGCGCCAGGGCAGCATGAGCGCGCCGCGCACGGTTTCCGCGTCCTCGAACGAGACCAGCAGCAGCGTGTGCGCGGACAGATGGCAGATCACGAACGCGAGCATGATGAGCGCGCTCGTAAGCCGAAGGACGCTCCGCCAGCTGCGCAGATTCCAAGTCATGCCAACCCCGTCATGCAGCGCCTCGTGCCGGGCGCGGCGCGTCACAAAGTGGAGCGGCGCGCGCTCATGCTGCGCCGCATCCGGGTCGCGAGTCGATGCTCGGCAGGATTATTACCATGCCCTCGTTCCCTGCGAAGAAGGCCAGGAGAGCAAATGTAAGGGGTCCCTCCCCAATTCTGCCAGCGGTCGCGGGAGCGAGCACGCCGTGCGGCATATCTCCTGATTGAGCTTCAGCGCGCCATAGCGTGCGTGTGCACGTCGTCGGAGACGACTTGGCCGTCGAGCAATTCCACGTGGCGGTCCATGCGCTCGGCGAACGCCAGATCGTGGGTGACCGCCACCACGGTCTTGCCGCGCTGTTTCACCAGATCGCGCAAGAGCTCGAAGACCTGCTCGCTGGCATGCGAGTCGAGCGAGCCGGTCGGCTCGTCCGCGAGGATCACCGGCGGCTCATTGGCGAGAGCCCGCGCGACGGCCACCCGCTGGCGCTGGCCGCCGGAGAGTTGATCCGGCCGCTTGGTGATGTGGTCGGAGAGGCCGAGCGAGGAAAGCAAATCGCCGGCGCGGGCGCGCATGGCCGCCGGCGACAGGCGCCCGAGCGCCCGCATCGGCAGCATCACATTCTCCAGCAAGGTGAATTCCGGCAGCAGAAAGTGAAACTGGAATACGAAGCCGAGGAAGGCAAGGCGCGTGAGGGCACGCTCGGCCTCGTCCATATGAATGGTGTTGCGGCCTTGTAGCAACACCTCGCCTTCGGTCGGCAGGTCGAGCAGGCCGAGCAAGTAAAGCAGCGAGGACTTGCCCGAGCCGGACGGGCCGGTGATGGCGACGAACTCGTTTTCCCCGATGGCGAGACTGATGTTGCGCACCAACGTGGTCGGTACCACGCCCGGCAGGATGCGGGTCACGTTGCGCGCTTCGATCAACGGCGCGGCGGCGGCATGCGGCCTCGTATCGTGCGTGGAGGCGTCGCTCATGTGGCGCCCCTTATGATCTCAACCGGATTTTGCCGGGCCGCCTTGCGTGCCGGCGCGTAGCCGGCAAGCACCGAGGAGACCATCGCCACCGCGCCGGCCAAAAGATAATGCAGCGGATCGTAGGCGAGCGGCAGGAAATTGGTATCCATGAACGGATTGCTGATGCGCACTGCGCCCAAGGCCCGGCACAGCACATAGCCGAGCGCGAAGCCGATCAGCGAGCCGATCAGGCCGATGATGGCCGCCTCGATCACGAAGATCGAGCGCACCGTGCGCTCGCTCAGGCCGAGCGATTTCATGATGGCGATGTCGCGCGCCTTGGCGTGGGTGATGGTGGAGATGATGTTATAGGTGCCGAAGCTCGCCACCAGCAGGATGGCGCCGACCACCGCGTACATGATGATGTTGCGGATGACGAATGTCGACAGCAGGTCTTCGTTGGCCTCCTGCCAGGACACGGATTTGTAGCCGGTCTCGCTCTCGATGCGGGCGGCGGCCGCACGCGCGTCGAGCGGATCGTTCAGGTGCACGCGCAGCTCGTTGATCATGCCGGTCTGCCGGGCGAGGATCTGGCCGGTTTTGGTCAGCGTATAGGCGGTGCTCTCGTCGATAAGCCGCACACCGGAATGGAAGAAGCCAACCACCTGCGAATTGATGTTGGCGCCCTCGCTCGATTGCAGCGTGATATTGGCGCCGATACGCGCGCCGATCTTCTCGGCCAGGCGGTCGCCCAGCACGATGGCGTTGGTCGCGCGGTAGAGCGCGTTGAGGGTGGCGCCGCGCATCTGCTTGGGCAGCTCCGACACCTTGGCCTCACGGCGCGGCTCGATGCCGATCACGCTCGCCGCCACGTCGTGGTTGGCGTAGCGGATGATGGCCTGCACCTTGCTCGAGGGCGCGACCGCACCGGGCAGCCAAGCCTCCAGTGAAGCAATCGTCGCCAGCGGATTTTTGATGCCGCGCCGACGCACCTCCGGCGTCAGGTTGTGCATCTCGACGGCGTCGAACAGTTTCTGCGCCGGCTGCACCGGCGGATTACGCTGTTCGTCGGAAATGGTGATGTGCGGCAGGCTGTTGACCATGCGATGCACGAAATCGTCCTGCGAGCCGACCATTAGCGCCGCCATCATGATCGAGAAACCGGCGCCGGTGGCGACGCCCGCCACCGCAAAGCCGGTCTGGCGCGCATGCGCGCGCACATGGGTCCAGGCAATCTCGAGCACGAGATTCATTGGCCCCTCCCCACGACGAGCACGCGGCCGCCGTCCTTCGCATCGGCCGGCGCCGGTGAGGCCACGCGCTCCCCCTCGTTGAGTCCGGAAAGCACTTCGACCTGGCGGGTGCCGCGGATGCCGGCCTTCACCTCGCGCCGGTGCAGGCGGCCGCCCTCAACGACGAACACGGCGTCGCCTTGCAGCGAATCGGCCGGAACGAGCAGGGCGTTCGGCTTCTCGCGCGTGATGATATTGGCTTCGACGCTCATGCCGGGGTGCAGCGGCGTGTCGTCGGGCAGCGCGATCTTTACGCGGAACGTCTTGGCGGCGTAGTCGCCCATCGGCGTGATCTCGCTCACCTTGCCCTCGAGCCGGCGGCTGGGGAAGGCGTCGGTGCGGAACAGTGTGACCTGCCCGACCTGGACGCGCGGGATGTCCTCCTCGTTCACCTCCGCCACTACCTGCAGCGGCTTGGGCACGCCGACGCGGAACAGCACCTGCCCCACTTCGGCGATCTCGCCCGTCTCGCCGTCGCGCCGCAGCACCACGCCGTCCATTGGGGAGAGGATGGTGTATTCGCTGATCTTCTCGTTCTGCACCGAGATCAGACCTTCCACCTGGCGCAGATCCATGGAGGCGCGCTCGTAGGATTGGGTGGTGGCGGCGCCTCTGGCGATCAGCGCGCTTACCCGCGACATTTCGCGCTTCAAGAAATCTTCGCGCGCCATGAGCTCCTTGAGCGCCGCTTTGGCCTGGCTGTCGTCGAGCTGCGTCAGCACAAAGCCTTGTTTGACGGTCCGCCCCTCGCAATGACAGATGTAGACGATGCGGCCGCGCACCAGGCTCGCGACCTTGGCCCAGGTGACCGGCTCGACGCCGCCGGTGGCATAGACGATCTCGACCGCGGTGCCGCGGCTTGCCGGCACGGCTGCGACCCTCGGCACCAGCCGCATCATCCACCAGCCGCCGGCGGCCGCCAGCGCCAGGATCAGGACTATCGCGATGAAAATTCTGCGCGCTTTCACGGGCGGGAACCTAGCCGAGCAAGGCGGCCAAGTCTTGAAGTAGAGCAAGCAGCCGTCATTCCGGGCCCGTTCGCTTCGCTCGCGTCCCGGAATGACAGATGGGGCTCACGCCACCTGCTTGATGCACTTGGCGAGCTTGTCGAACATCTCGCCGATCTGCGCCTCGCTTACGATCAGCGGCGGGCTCATGGCCAGCGTGTCGCCGATCGCGCGGAAGGTCAGGTCGTGCTCGAAGAAGCCGGCCACCATGGCGTCATAGCCGCGCCTGCCGACGGCGTCGGGGCGGCTGGCGAGATCGATGCCGACGGTCAGCCCCACGGTGCGGACATCGAGCACGTTCGGCATCCCCTTGAGGCCCATGGCGGCTTCACCCCACGGCTTTTCCAGTTTGCGCGCGCGCTCGAACAGGCCCTCGTCGCGATAGACGTCGAGCGTGGCGAGCCCTGCCGCGCAGGCGAGCGGATGCGCCGAATAGGTGTAGCCGTGGAACAGCTCGATGGCGTGCTCCGGTCCCTGCATGAAGGCGTCGTAGATGCCCTTGCGCACCAGCACGCCGCCCATCGGCACCGAGCCGGAGGTGATGCCCTTGGCGAAGGTGATCATGTCGGGTTTGACGCCGTAGCGCTCGGCAGCGAAGGCGTAGCCGAGGCGGCCGTAGCCGGTGATCACCTCGTCGAAGATCAAGAGAATGCCGTGCTTGTCGCAGATGGCGCGCAGCCGCTCGAGATAGCCCTTGGGCGGCGGCAGCACGCCGGTGGAGGCCGCCACCGGCTCGACGATCACGGCGGCGATGGTGGAGGCGTCGTGCAGCGTGACGATGCGGTCGAGCTCGTCCGCCAGATGCGCGCCCCATTCCGGCTCGCCGATGGTGAAGGCCTGCTGCTCGCGGTTATAGGTCGTGGGCAGATGATCGACGCCGACCAGCAGCGTGCCGAATTGCCTGCGGTTGGAGACGATGCCGCCGACGGCGACGCCGCCGAAGCCGACGCCATGATAGCCGCGCTCGCGCCCGATCAGGCGCACGCGTCCGCCGTTGCCGCGCACATTGTAATAGGCGAGCGCGATCTTGAGGGCGGTGTCGACCGCTTCCGAGCCGGAATTGCAGAAGAACACGTGGTCGAGGTCGCCGGGCGCCAGCGCCGCCACCCGCGCGGCGAGCTCGAAGGCCTTCGGATGCGAGAATTGGAAGGCCGGCGCGTAATCGAGCTCGGCGGCCTGCGCCTGGATCGCCTTGACGATCGGATCGCGGTTGTGCCCGGCATTGGTGCACCACAGGCCGGCCGAGCCGTCGATCAGCTTGCGCCCGTCCGCCGTGATGTAGTGCATGTCCTTGGCGCCGGCGATCAGGCGCGGGCGCGCCTTGAAGGCGCGGTTGGCTGTGAACGGAATCCAATAGGGCTCGAGGTCGTTGGGGACGTTGGCGGTGACGGGAGTTCGTTGTTGCGCTTGCGCCATGGCTATCAACCCTCATTGAACCGTCATACCGGGCCAACCGGGCCCGGCCATGGGCCGGCCCGGTCGTAAACTTGTGCCGGGGATCACGCCTTCTGTCCCTATAACACATAAAGGCATCGAACGCCGGGACAAGCCCGGCCACGACGCTTTCCAACGTTGCCGGAATGCCCCCGTCTGCTATGTAGGCCGCCAAATGGCCGACAAACCCAAGAAACCGCAAAAGCTGAAGGCGCGCCTGCCGCGCGGGCTCGCCGACCACGGGCCGGCCGAGATCGCCGCCACCCGCCACATGGTGGAAAAGATCCGCCTGGTGTTCGAGCGCTACGGCTTCGAGCCGGTGGAGACGCCGGCCATCGAATTCACCGACGCGCTCGGCAAGTTCCTGCCCGACCAGGACCGGCCGAACGAGGGCGTGTTCTCCTTCCAGGACGACGACGAGCAGTGGCTCTCGCTGCGCTACGACCTGACGGCGCCGCTTGCGCGCTACGTGGCGGAGAATTTCCAGCACCTCGCTCTGCCCTATCGCAGCTACCGCTACGGCTGGGTATTCCGCAACGAAAAGCCGGGGCCGGGGCGGTACCGGCAGTTCATGCAGTTCGACGCTGATACGGTGGGCGCTGCATCCATGGCCGCGGATGCGGAGATGTGCATGCTGGCGGCGGACACGATGGAGGAGCTCGGCATCAAGCGCGGCGATTATGTGGTGAAGGTGAATAATCGCAAGGTGCTGGATGGCGTAATGGAAGTCGCAAACATCACAGGCGAAAAACATCTCATTGCCATGCGCGCAATTGATAAGCTTGATCGTCTTGGATTTGAAGGCGTGCAGATGCTCCTGGGCAAAGGACGCAAGGACGAGAGTGGCGATTTCACCAAAGGAGCCGAGCTTTCAGGCGAACAAATCGATCGCGTACTCAACTTTACCGGCTGGGGAGAAAAGGGTTCAGGATCCGGCAGCGTCCCTGGTTCGAATGAAGTTGCGATTGCAAATTTTGAAGATGCGATCCGCGGAAGTTCAATAGGTGAGGACGGCGTGGCCGAGCTAACAACGATAAAGGAGCTAATTCAGGCGGCGGGCTACGAAGATCGAATCAAAATCGACCCCTCCGTCGTCCGCGGTCTCGAATACTACACCGGCCCGGTCTACGAGGTTGAGCTCACCTTCGAGATCGACGACGACAAGGGCCGCCCCATTCGCTTCGGCTCGGTCGGCGGCGGCGGGCGCTACGACGGCCTCGTCTCGCGCTTCATGGGTCAGCCGGTGCCGGCGACCGGATTCTCCATCGGCGTGTCGCGTTTGCAGGCGGCGCTCGCCGCGCTCGGTAAGCTCGGCGAACGAGCGCCGCCCGGCCCGGTCGTCGTGACGACTTTTCCGGGGATGGAAATCGCCGACAGCCAGAAATTCGTCGCGCTGCTGCGCGGCGCAGGCATCCGCGCCGAGCTTTATCTCGGCAACCCCAAGCACGCGGTCGGACAACAGCTCAAATATGCCGACCGCCGCGGCAGCCCCTGCGCAGTCATCCAAGGGCCGGACGAGAAGAAAGACGGAAAGATCACCGTCAAGGATCTGGTCGTCGGCGCAGAGCTCGCCAAGCTCGAACAAGGCCACGAGGAATACCTGCAGAAACAGGCGCAGGCGCAGGTGACGGTGCCGGAAGGCCAACTGGTCGATGAAGTGCGCAAGCTGCTCGCCCGCCATAAGACCGGCTAGACGGTCGCGTAACGAAGCTTGCCCTACTGCCGCGACGCGGGCGCGTGACCCATCTTGCCCAGGTCGAAAATGTTCATCTTCATGCCGTTGCCCATCATGATGTCGCCCGGGCGCTGGCCGGCGCGGCAGGGCCCGAGCCATTTCGCCGAAAGCGTCATGCTGGTCGCGCCGCCCGCCCGTCCCGGCATCGGCGGGCCGCCGTGGCGCGTGGAGGTGACGTGCACGGTGTAGGCGCTGCTGAAGTCGCCGCTGATCACGGCATGCGAGCTCGTGGTGGCGCCGTTGAACGTGCACGTCGAATTGACGGTGAAACCGCCGGGTGCCGGCTTGATGCTGCGCTGCGCGCACGCATGCCCCGGCGAGCCGCCGCCGAAATCGCTGTTCATCAGCTTGTCGGTCTTGGCGTCGATGCATTGCTGCATCGTCCGGCCGGGCAAATGGCGGCCTTCGAAGTTCATTTTCAGCTGCCACAAGCCGGCCTTGCGCTGCGGCAAGTCGAGCGCAAAGGCGGGCGCCGCGCAAACGAGCGCGCCGGCGATCACCGCGGCGGCCGACACGGTGGGATGATGACGCATGGCAATCCTCCGTCGCGCAAAGGGATACGCGCGAGCCTAGGAGCTTGTCCAAGTAATGGCTGGTCAAAGCGGCGACGAATTTGATTCTTTGCGGGCCATGAGCAAGGATTTTCGCCCCTGGAAGATCGATGAGGCACAACTTCTGCCGCCGCGCGTGCAGGACTACGTGCCCAAGGACCACTTGTCGCGGCTGATCGTGGCTTTGGTGCGGGAGGAGCTTGATCTTTCCGCGATTGCCGCGAGCTACCGGAGCGCGCTGGGGCAGCCGCCGTTCGACCCGCGGCTGATGACGGCGCTGCTGCTACACGGCTATGCGAGCGGCATCTATTCGTCGCGCCGGATCGCCAAGGCGGCCGTGGAGCGGGCCGACTTCATGATGATCGTGGCGGGCGATGCGCCGGACTTCCGCACCGTCTCGGAGTTCCGAAGGCGGCATCTTAAGGCGCTGGCCGCTTTGTTCGTGCAGGTGCTCAGGCTGGCCGAGAAGGCCGGGCTGGTGAAGCTCGGCCATGTCGCGCTGGACGGCACCAAGATTAAGGCCAATGCGTCGAAACACAAAGCGATGAGCTATGAGCGCATGAAGCAGCGCGAAGCCGAGCTTGCGGCGGAGGTGGACCGCTGGCTCAAGGCGGCTGAGGCCGCCGATGCCGAGGAGGACAAGCTCTACGGCAATAAGCGCGGCGACGAGATGCCCGCTTGGGCGGCCGACAAGGCGCAACGGCTTGCCAAGCTTCGCGCCGCCAAGGCCGAGCTTGAAGCCGAAGCCAAGGCCGCCGCCACAGAGGAGATGAGGCGCCGGCAACAGGCGCAACAGCAGCGCCCGGCAGACGGGCGGAAGAAAAAGGGCCGGACGCCAGCACCGCCGAAAGCCGAGCCCGACGGCAAGGTGCAACGCAACTTCACCGACCCGGAAAGCCGCATCCTCAAGACCAAGGACGGCTACATCCAGGGCTACAATGCGCAAGCCGCGGTCGATGCGACGGCGCAGATCATCGTCGCGCACACGCTGTCCAACGACGGCAGCGATCAGGCGCAGTTCGCGCCATTGCTCGACGGCATCAAGACCAACCTCAAGCGCAACCCGGACGAGGTCTCGGCCGATGCCGGCTACTGCTCGGCCGCCAATCTGGCCACGCTCGGCCGGCGGCGGATCAACGGCTACATCGCCACCGGGCGACAGCACCACGGCGCCAAGTCCGCCACCGCCAAGCGACCGCTCAAGCCCGGATCGCTGGTTGCCAGCATGAGCGCCAAGCTCAGACGCGCCGGCCATCGCAGCCGCTACCGATTACGCAAGCAGGTGGTCGAACCGGTATTCGGACAGATCAAACAAGCCAACGGCTTCCGTCAGTTCCTGTTGCGGGGGGTCGAAAAAGTAAAGGCCGAATGGGCGATGATCTGCACCGGTCACAACCTGCGCAAGCTCGCCCGCGCCGCCGCATGATGCAATCATGCTACCGCCGCCCTCCAACAGGGACTAAACGGACACGCTCCTAGTTTGACTGAGTCAGAAAGTCGCGGCTGAGGATCATTGAGAATCAGTTATTTGCCGAGATTCTGTTTTCAGCCTGAGGAGGTTGCGATGGATCTCGGTGGGCGGGCTGCCAGTGAATTGCGCTTTGCGACGTATGTTGAGGGGCTTGCGAGCGTGATCGGCCACAAAGATCGGGTCAGTCCGCTGCGCGATTATTGCACGGGACTGATGCTGCCTTGCGAGCGCAAGAGCGTGGAGCCAATGGCGGCGATGACGGCGCCGGCGCGCACGGCGGCGCAGCATCAGTCGCTGCTGCATTTTATCGGCGAGGGCGGCTGGTCGGACGAGCAGGTATTGGCCAAGGTGCGCGAATTGGTATTACCGGGGATCGAGCGGCAGGGCGCAATTGAAGCTTGGATCATCGACGATACCGCCTTCCCGAAGCAGGGGCGGCACTCGGTTGGGGTGGCGCGGCAGTACTGCGGACAACTGGGCAAGCAGGACAACTGCCAGGTAGCGGTGTCGCTGTCGCTGGCTAATCGGCATGCGAGTTTGCCGGTGGCCTACCAACTTTATCTGCCGCAAGAGTGGGCGGCGGACCCTGTGCGTCGACGCAAGGCGCACGTTCCGAAAGAGATCGTGTTTCACAGCAAGCCGGAGATTGCGCTTGAACAACTGCGTTGGGCCTGCGCGGCAGGCCTGCCGCGCGGCGTGGCGCTGCTCGATGCTGGTTATGGCAACAACAGCGAGTTGCGCAGCGAGATTACGGCGCTCGAGCTGAGCTATGTGGCCGGCATCCTGCCAAGCACGACCGTGTGGGCGCCCGACACCGCACCGTTGCCGCCGAAGCGGTGGTCGGGTCGTGGTCGACGGCCGACGCGGCTTCGCCGCGGTGCCGGGCATCGGCCGGTCTCGGTCAAGGAGCTTGCACTGAGCCTTTCCAAGCGCTCCTGGCGCACGATTGAATGGCGCGAGGGCTCAGCGGAGCCACTTGTCTCGCGCTTTGCGCGGGTTAGGGTTCGCGTTGCCCATCGTGATGATCAACGCGCTGATCTGCGGCCGCAGGAATGGCTGCTGATCGAGTGGCCAAAGGGCGAGACCGAGCCGACCAAATACTGGCTCTCGACGCTCTCCGCCGATATCGCCTTTGATCGCCTGGTCGATCTTGCCAAGCTGCGCTGGCGTATCGAGCGTGATTATCAGGAGCTCAAGCAGGAGGTTGGTTTAGGGCATTTCGAGGGGCGCGGATGGCGCGGCTTCCATCACCACGCTACGCTGTGCATCGCCGCCTATGGCTTCTTGATCTCCGAGCGAGAGACGATTCCCCCCTCAGGAGATCGTTCCACCAGGCTGTTCCCGGCGGCTGCTCTATCCGCCGGTTATCGACCCCGCGGCTCCGCCGCTGCGGCCCGAGCGTCACATCCCGAACTCCATCGCAACCATGCGTCGCCGCCTCATTGCCGCTCTGGTCCAAACGCTACCGCGATGTCCATGCTGCTCAGCGCCGATGAAAAGACGCTCCCGACGGAAAAATTTGTGACGCAGTAAGACTAGCACGCCGCCGGCTTGGTGAAATCGGTGTCTTTGGAAAACGAGCCTAAACGGCGAATATCCCGCCTTTGCCGTTGCCCTGCGCGCAGGGCACGGCGAGCGGGCGGCCGAGCACCTGCTCGACAGCGTCGAACGTATCGATGAGCGAGATGTTCTCGACCACCTTGCCGTCGAGGAATCGCATGAAATTCGCCACCCGGTAGCTGATGGCGCGGTTGTCGGCGGTGCGCCGCGAGCATTGGCGGCTGAGCATCGCGGCTTGGTCGCCGTCGACCACCATCGCCTCCGGCACGAAGCTGTAGGTGCGCAGCACCAGCGGAATCTGCCGCTTGATCATGTCGACCACCGCCCCTTGCCGCGGTGGGTGCCGCAGAACGCCAGATAATCGATCGGCCCGCTGATGGTCCATTCGATGTCATCGTGCAGCCAGTGCGCGATCTTGTCGGCGTCGCGCGTGGCATAGACCGCGTAGAAATCCTCGACCAAAGAGCGCGGAACCTTATAGGCCATTGGCGCTAGTCCCCCGATTACGGCGCAGTGGCGTCTTCGATTTCGGCCTCGCCGGATTGCCCGGCGAGCGGATAGCCGAGCACCTGCTCGGCCGCGTCGAAGGAATCGATGAGCGACAGGTTGTCCACCACCTTGCCGTCGCGGAAGCGCATGAAATGCGCGAGCCGATAGCTGATCACGCGGCCGTCTTCGTCCATGCGCGCCGACAGCCGGTTGAAGGTCGCCACCTGATCGCCCTCGATCAGCATCGTGTCGGTGACGAAACTGTAGATGCTGAACACCTCGGCCACCTGGCGCCGCATCATGTCGAGCACGGCCGCCTTGCCGCGGCGGACGCCGCAGAAGGCCAAAAGGTCGACCGGCCCGCTGATGGTCCAGCGCACGTCGTCGTCGAGGAAGGCCGCGGTGCGCTCGATGTCGCGCGCCGCATAGGCCGCATAGAAGCCCTCGACCACCTCGCGCGGCACCGAATAGCTCATGAAAAGCCCCTTCGCTCCCGGCACCAGTGAACGCTGGTTGAGTTGAAATTGTCTTACCCGCAACGGCATTTCGCCCACGCGGCGGCTGGAAAAATTCGTTAACGACGCCAGATATTTGGCGGGGCCGGTCTCGCGGCGGGCAAACGGCGTCGAATCCTTAAAGCTATCGTGCTAAAGGGCCGCCCCATAGCGGCAGGAACGGGTTTGCGGGCGTTTTGACATGGACGCGAGCGTGATGAGCCAGGCAAAAGGGCCGGAGGCGCGCGCGGAGGCGCTGGTCGCCTCTTACGAGCGCGCGGGCTATGCGCGCCTGGCACCCGCTATCCTGCAGCCTGCGGAGCCTTTCCTCGACCTGTCGGGCGAGGATATCCGCAAGCGCATGTATCTGACGACCGCGCCCGGCGGCGGCGAGTTCTGCCTGCGGCCCGACCTCACCATCCCGGTCTCGCGCGACTATCTGGCCTCGCCGGAGGCCGGGCAGCCGGCAGGCTTTTGTTATCTCGGGCCCGTGTTCCGCCACCAGAGCGACGGGCCGGCCGAGTTTCTGCAGGCCGGCATCGAGAGCTTCGGCCGCACCGACAAGTCCGCCGCCGACGCCGAAATGCTGGCGCTCGGCCTGGAAGCCACCGCCCAATACGGCCTGCCGCAACCCGACATCCGCATCGGCGACGTGGCGCTGTTCACCGACCTGATCGCCGGGCTCGACCTGCCGCCGGCCTGGAAGCGGCGGCTGGTCAAGGATTTCAACCGTAAGGCCAACCTGGCGCAGGATCTCGACCGCCTCGTGCTCGGCGGCAATAATCAGCACCCCGAATATCAGGGCGTGCTGGCCGCGCTTGCCGGCTCCGACCCGAAAGGCGCGCATGCCCTGGTCACCGATCTGTTGTCGATTGCCGGCATCAACGCCGTTGGCGGCCGCTCCGTCGGCGAAATCGCCGACCGCTTCCTCGAACAATCCGCGCTCGGCGCCAGCGCCAGGCTGCCGCGCGACGTGCGCGGCCTGATCGAGCGTTTCCTCACCATCAGCGGCGATCCCGACGAAGCGGCGGCAGACCTGCGCGCGCTTGCCAGCGAAGGCAACATGACCGAGGCGCTGTCGCCGGCACTCGACTTGTTCGAGAGCCGCACCGGCTTCCTCGCCGCGCAAGGAATCGATCTCAAGCGCCTGCGCTTCTCCACCGCCTTCGGCCGCGGTTTCGACTATTACACCGGCTTCGTGTTCGAGTTGACGGATCCGGCGCGCACCGGCGATCCGCTCGTCGCGGGCGGGCGCTATGACGGGCTGCTGGCGCGGCTGGGAGCCGCCGCACCGATCCCGGCGGTGGGCTTCGCCGTCTGGATCGAGCGCCTCAGCGTCTATGGAGGCGCCACATGAGCGCGCCTTTGGTGCTGGCGGTCCCGGCGAAAGGCCGGCTGCAGGAAAACGCCGAAGCCTTTTTCGCGCGGGCAGGCCTTGCGCTGATCAAGCCGCGCGGCGCGCGCGACTATCGCGGCGCCGTGTCCGGCCTCGATGGCGTCGAGGTGGCCTACCTGTCGGCCGCCGAAATAACCGGGCAGCTGGCGGCGGGGGCCGTGCATCTCGGCGTCACCGGCGAGGACCTGGTGCGCGAGATGATCCCAAACGCCGACGCCAAGGTGGTGCTGATCGAGGGTCTCGGTTTCGGCCACGCCAATGTCGTGGTGGCGGTGCCGCAGGCCTGGATCGACGTGCGCACCATGGCCGATCTCGACGACGTCGCCACCTCCTTCCGCCACACCCACGACCACAAGCTCCGCGTGGCGACCAAATACGTCAACCTCACGCGCGGCTTCTTCTCGGCGCACGGCATCATCGACTATCGCATCGTCGAGAGTTCGGGCGCGACCGAGGGCGCGCCGGCCGCCGGCACCGCCGAGCTGATCGTCGACATCACCACCACCGGCGCGACCCTCGCCGCCAATGCGCTGAAGATCGTGGACGACGGGGTGATATTGCGCTCGCAAGCCAACCTGGTGGCCGCGCGCACCGCGGCCTGGGACGATGGCAACCGCGAGACGGCGCGCGTCATCCTCGACCGCATCGCGGCGCAAGCGCGCGCCCGCGCCTTCCGCGAGGTGCGCGCCCGCTTTGCCGCCTGTGACGCGCAGCTCGTCGAGAACGCCAAGCAAAAGTTCGGCGTCGCCACGCCCTTCGGCGGCCCGACCTCCTCGGGCATGCTGACGCTGCATTGCCCGCCGGGCGAGGTTTACGCCCTCACCTCCTTCCTGCGCGAGCACGGCGCGGAAGCGGTGGCGGTCGCCGATCTCGACTACGTGTTCTCGCGCGACAACCCGCTCTACGCCAAGTTGGAGGCGGGGCTGTAGCGCTCAAGCATTGCCGCGTTCCTCCCTGACGCGACAGACGCCGCGCCTTGCGCTATAGAAGCCGCATGAACGCAAGGGCTCAAGCGTAATGGCCGCCAAATCGCGCAAAACGGGCGCGGCCGGACAATCCGCGCGCGGCCTTTCCATCGTCGTGCCGGTGTTCAACGAGGCGATCGGCCTCGCCAATCTGCATACGCGTCTCCTGGAGACAGCCGAACGGCTGAAGGCCGAGCGCGGTCTCAAGGTCGAGATCGTCTATGTCGACGACGGCAGCAGCGATGCCACCGGCGAGGTCGCCCGCGCGCTGCCGGCCGGCGCCGCCGACATGCAGGTGCTCACGCTGTCGCGCAATTTCGGCAAGGAGGCCGCGCTCCTTGCCGGCCTCGATCACGCCCGGCTCGATGCGGTGTTGTTCATGGACGGCGACGGCCAGCATCCGCCCGATCTCATCGACACGCTGGTCAAGCGCTGGCTCGACGACGGCTACGACGTGGTTTTCACCGCCAAGGCGGAGCGGCCTACCGAATCCGTCCTGCGCCGCGCCGGCGTGCATTGGTTCTATGCGCTGATCAATCTCGGCGCGCGGCAGAAGATCCCGGAAGACGCCAGCGACTTCCGCCTGCTGTCGCCGCGCGCGGCCGCCGCGCTGCGCCAGATGCCGGAGCGCAACCGCTTCTTCAAAGGCCTGTCGAGCTGGATCGGCTTCCGCCAGGTGCGCGTGGACTACCAGCCGGAGCCGCGCGCCCATGGCGCCACGTCATGGAACACGCGGCGGCTGATCGGCCTGTCGATCGAGGGGCTGACCTCGTTTTCGGTGGCGCCGCTGCGCATCGCCAGCATGCTCGGCACGCTGCTCGCCATCGTCGCGCTGATCTCCGGCGGTCAGATCCTGTTCGAAACCTGGTTCTACGGAAAAGACGTGCCGGGCTACCCGTCTCTGTTCGTCGGCATGATGGTGCTCGGCTCGGTGCAGCTCATCATGATCGGCGTGCTGGGCGAATATATCGGCAAGCTCCTGGCGGAGGTGAAGGCGCGGCCGGTCTATTTCGTCGCCGAGCGCAGCGTGAAACGCGCAAGCGGCAGCGCCGAAGCCGACGACAAATCCCCGCCGGCCACGCGCGCGGCCGAGTAAGCGTGACGAAGCACGAGCGTCATATCTGGCTCTGCGCCGACGACTACGGCATTTCCCCCGCCGTCAATGCCGGCATCCGCGAGCTGATCCTGCGCGGCCGCCTCAACGCCACCTCGGTGATGGTGGCGGCGCCGCATCTAGATGCCGATGAAGTCGAGCGCCCTCGACACGCTCAATTCGGGCGAGCCGCGCGCGGCGATCGGCCTGCACGTCACGCTTACCGGTCCGTTCCGGCCGCTAAGCGAGGGCTTTGCGCCGCTGCGCGACGGCCGCTTCCTGCCGCGGCCGGAGATGACGCGGGCGGCGATGGCGCAGCGGCTGCACAGCGAGCGCCTGACGATCGAGATCGCCACGCAACTGCGCGCTTTCGTCGACGCCTTCGGCCGCCTGCCCGATTTTCTCGACGGGCACCAGCACGTGCACCTGATGCCGCAGGTGCGCGGCGCCTTCCTGAAGGTCGTGGCGCAGACCGCGCCCAATGCCTGGGTGCGGCAATGCGGGCGGGCGCCCGCGGCACGGCGGCGGCCCGACCGCAAGGCGCTCGGGCTCGACATTCTCAGCCTCGGCTTCCGCCGCAACGCGAGCCGGCGCGGCATCGCCACCAATCCGGCTTTCGCCGGCGCCTATGATTTCAACAGCAAGACGCCCTTTGCGAAAATTTTCCCGCGTTTTCTCGCCGGCCTGCCCGACGGCGCCTTGGTGATGGTGCACCCCGGTCACGTCGACGCGGCGCTCGAAGCGCTCGATTGGGTCACCCACCAGCGCGAGCGCGAATTCGAATTTCTCAATTCGGATGCTTTTCCGGCGCTGCTCGCCGCTCACGGGATCGCGCTGGCGACGCCGTCGGGGTGAGCCGGCAGCACGATCACCTTGGCGCCGACCTTGACGCGGTCATAAAGGTCGATGACGTCGGCATTGCGCAAGCGGATGCAGCCCGACGACACGTTGTGGCCGATGGTCCAAGGCTCGTTCGACCCGTGGATGCGGTAGAGCGTCTTGCCGATATACATGGCGCGCGCGCCGAGCGGATTGTTAGGACCGCCGGCCATGTGGTGCGGCAGATAGGGCTGGCGCTCGATCATTTCCTTCGGCGGGATCCAATCGGGCCATTCTTTCTTGGCGCTGATGTGGTGGACGCCGGACCAGGTGAAGCCCTCGCGCCCGACGCCGATGCCGTAGCGCAGCGCCTTGCCGTCATTCTCCACGAGGTAGAGGAAGTGGTTCGGCGTATCGACGACGATGGTGCCGGCCGCTTCCTTGCCGCTATAGGCGACCTCGCGGCGGCGGAAGCGCGGATCGAACTGCCGGGACGGCCGCGGGCGATCGACGGCGGGCGGCGGCGCCATCGGCACATTGGCGAAATAGGGCTGCGGCGCCGGCGCGGCGTAGTAGGACGACGGCGCCTGCCGCGTGCCCCGATCGCCGAAGAGGAACTCGATAAACCCGCCGCCCATGTCGCTGCGCATCGGCGGCGGCGGCGCCGCCGTCACCACCATCGGCGGCGTCACGGTTACGCCCTGCCCCGGCGACGCAAAGGAAGCGGTCTGCGCCGAGGCTTGCGAGCAGGCGAACAACACGGCGAAGATTGGAATGGTGGGACGCAGCATCGCGATGCTCGCAGAACAAACTCGGATGCGCGCAGTAAAGAGCGAAAGTGAAACCGATTTGTAAACCATGGCCGCCGCGCACCGCATTGCCGCTACCGCAGCAGCCGCTTCGTCGCATTAGCGTTTATTTTGCGTAAAACGCGACGCGCCATGGTAAACGCCGCGTTTAATTCTTATCCGCAAACCCGATGTTAATGGGCGGCGGGATAAAACTCTGCCTCTGGGTCGAAGGGGTAACAAGCGTGCAACGCAAAGTCTTCCGCGTTGAACAGATGTTCGGCGAGCGCCGCACGGCGGTCCAGGCCGATGATGCCGGCACAGATGGGGCGGTCGATCGGCTGAAAGCGCTGCATGCGCTCGGCGAGCGGCGCGATCTTGCCGGCGACGAGGTAATCCGCGAGCTCGTGCTGGTGCGCGAGGTGATCGCCCGCAATCGCGCGGAATTGGCCGTGCTGATCGGCGAGAACAAGTCGCGCCGAATGGCGCGCGCGGCCGGCGAGTTGGGCGCTGCGATCGACGGCATGGAGAAAGCCACGCATAAGATCCTGCAGGCGGCCGAGCTGATCGACGACAGCGCAAAATCGCTCGGCTCGGCGCTCAAGAGCGAATTCGAGCGCGGCCTGGCGCAGGATATCCAGGACCATACCGTGTTGATCTACGAGGCCTGCAATTTCCAGGACCTCGCCGGCCAGCGGATCGCCAAGGTGATCGACCTGATGAATACGCTCGAGGAGCAGCTTGCGGGCATGCTCGCGCGCTGCGGCAAGCCCTCCAGCGCGGACGACGCTGCAAAGCCGGCGCCGGCGGAAAACGGCGGACTGCTCAATGGGCCCAGGCTCGACGGCGACAGCGGCCACGCCAGCCAGCGCGACATCGACGCAATCTTCAATTAAGCGGGCCGTTTGATCACGATGAAGCAGGCAAGCGCGACGGCGGCGAACAGGGCCGCCACCGCCAGCGCCGCGGCGTCCGAGGCGCGATCCACCACGAAGGCCATGACGACCGGCGCCGCCGCCTGCATCAGCAGGAAGGGCCCGGCCAGCCGCCCGATGAGCCGGCCGTAGCCGGAGGCGCCGAACAGCGCGAGCGGAACCGCGCCGCGCGTGATGGTGACCAGCCCGTTGCAGCCGCCGAACAGCAGCGCGAAGGCGGCCGCCGTCACCGGCGTTATGCCGAACAGCGCCAGCATGACGAAAGCGGCAAGCAGCGCCGTCAGCGCGCCACGCACCACCCAGAGCGGATGCACGTCGCGTCCGAAGGCGAACTCGATCAGGCGGGCGCCGACCTGCGCCGGCCCGAACAGCGCGCCGATCCACACCACCGTGCCGGCGTCGATACCGGAGCGCTGAAAGATCGCCAGCAGGTTCGCCGACATGCCTGACGGGACAAAGGCGTAAGAGGCAAAGGCTGCCGCCACCAACACGAAAACGAGCCCATAAGGCGGCCAGGCCTTGGCCGGCTCGCCCGCACTCGCCTTCGGCGCGGTTTCCGCTTCATGGCGAGCGCGCGGCAAGGCCAGCGCGTGCAGCGGGGCTGCGACCGCCGCCATCAGAACGGCATAAGTGAGATAGGTGCCCCGCCAGCCGAGCGATTCGAGCAGGAAGTGCGTGGTCGGCCAACTCACGGTCGAGGCAAAACCGCCGATGAGCGTAAGCGCCGTGATCGGCCTACGCGCGCCGACGCCGAAAATGCGCCCCAAGCTGGCGAACGCGGGATCGTACAGATTCGAGGCCATGGCGACGCCAAGCACGGTCCAGACGCCGAGATAGGCGATGCGGTTGCCGGCATAGACAATCAGGAAAAGGCCGAGCGCGCCGATCAGCGAGCCGATCGTCATCACCACATGGCCGCCATAACGGTCAATCGAGCGCCCGACATAAGGCGCCGTCAGGCCGGCGACCAAGAGCCCGATGGAGAAGCCGCCCATGGCGAACGACATGGTCCAGCCACGCGCCTGCGCAATCAATGGAACGATCAGCACCGGCGTGTAGAAGATCGTGCCCCAGGACAGGATTTGGGTGACGCCGAGCACGGGGACGGCACGCCAGGGGCCGTCGATGAAATCGCGCACAGCGGTCATGGAGGGGCGGAGCGCAAATGGTGAGAAGCGATCTCTAGCACGGCCGCGCCAGCCTCGGTAAACGGCTGCGCCTGCCGATCACCGCTGCTGCGGCACGGGCGCCTGCGTAGGCTTCGGCGCGGGCTGCGCCTTGGCTTTCGGCTTCGTCTTGGCCTTAGGCTTGGCCTTATGGCGCGCGGGCCGGTGCTGGCCTTCCGGCGCGCAGCGGACATAGACCATGGTGCCGTAACGGCTCTGAACTTCCGGATCCATCCAGCGCAGGATCAAGACACGGCCGTTGAAGGAGACCACTTCGCGGTCCTGCGCGACGCCGGGCGGCTCGTCCTTCGGACCGATGAAAGTCTTGCCGCCGGGCGCGCCCTTCAGCGCGAGTTCGGACGGGTGCGACTGGTCGGCAAGATGCATCATCACGCCGCCGCTCGGCCCGAGCGTGATGACGTAGGGATTGCGGCACTGATTAGCGGCGGCGGTCTCCGTGCGCTCGCGGTCCTCTAACTTGTGGTAGGCGGCCAAACCCCAACGCCCGACCAGGTCATGCGGCGGGAAGGCCGGCGGCAATGTCGGTGCCACCGCCGGCGCCGTCGGCGCCGCCGGCTGCGGCTGGCCGGTGGTTTCGCACCCGGCAAGCGCCAGCGCGATGAACCCGGCCAGGAGGCCTGTCGCGATGGAGGGGCGGCGCAAATGGCTCATTGGGGCTCCCGGCGGACTTTGAGAAGGACTGTGCGGGGCATTGGCTGGCAGTGCAAGGCGCCGGTTAACCCTGAAAAGTGCGATTCGACAGCAAGCTTGACACCCAAACGTTAAGGCCATATCTCCCGGGCAGCTTTTGGCACTCTGGGGTATTGAGTGCTAAAAGCTTATCAAATCTAGAGTTTCGGTCCAAAAACCGCGCGGGAAGCGCCGACGAGGAAGCCTATGGCCAAGACCAAGTTCCGTCCCCTGCACGACCGCGTGGTCGTGCGCCGCATCGAAGCCCAGGAGAAAACCAAGGGTGGCATCATCATCCCGGATACCGCCCAGGAGAAGCCGCAGGAAGGCGAGGTGATCGCCGTCGGCCCCGGCGGGCGCGACGAAAGCGGCAAGCTGATCCCGATCGACATCAAGACCGGCGACCGCGTGCTGTTCGGCAAGTGGTCGGGCACCGACGTCAAGCTCGACGGCGAGGACCTCCTGATCATGAAGGAGTCCGACATCATGGGCGTGATCGCCTGACAACTCGCCTCGTCCTTCGAAACGCCGCGCAGGGCGCGGCTCCGCAGGGATGAGGAACAATGCGAACCCAACTGGAGTAAACTGAAATGTCTGCCAAAGAAGTGAAATTTTCCGGCGACGCGCGCGACCGCATGCTGCGCGGCGTCGACGTGCTCGCCAATGCGGTGAAGGTCACGCTCGGGCCCAAGGGGCGCAACGTGGTGCTCGACAAGTCGTTCGGCGCCCCCCGCATCACCAAGGACGGCGTCACCGTCGCCAAGGAGATCGAGCTCGAGGACAAGTTCGAGAACATGGGCGCGCAGATGGTGCGCGAGGTGGCGCAGAAGACCAACGACACCGCCGGCGACGGCACCACCACCGCCACCGTCCTGGCGCAGGCGATCGTGAAGGAAGGCGCCAAGGCGGTCGCCGCCGGCATGAACCCGATGGACTTGAAGCGCGGCATCGACATCGCGGTCAGCGCCGTGGTGAAGGACATCGAGAAGCGCGCCAAGAAGGTCGAGTCCACCGCCGAGGTCGCCCAGGTCGGTACCATCTCTTCGAACGGCGACGTCAAGATCGGCAAGATGATCGCGCAGGCGATGCAGAAGGTCGGCAACGAGGGCGTCATCACGGTCGAGGAAGCCAAGGCCCTGGATACCGAGGTTGACATCGTCGAGGGCATGCAATTCGACCGCGGCTACATCTCACCCTATTTCGTGACCAACGCCGAGAAGATGATCGCGGAGCTGGAGGACGCCTACATCCTCCTGCACGAGAAGAAGCTTTCCGGATTGCAGTCGATGCTTCCGGTGCTTGAGGCTGTGGTGCAGTCGGGCAAGCCGCTGGTCATCGTCGCCGAGGATGTGGAAGGCGAGGCGATCGCCACGCTCGTGGTCAACAAGCTGCGCGGCGGCCTGAAGGTCGCGGCCGTCAAGGCTCCCGGCTTCGGCGACCGCCGCAAGGCCATGCTCGAGGACATCGCTATCCTCACCGGCGGCCAGCTGATCTCGGAAGACCTTGGCATCAAGCTCGAGAACGTGACCCTCAACATGCTCGGCCGCGCCAAGAAGGTGATCATCGAGAAAGAGAAGAGCACCCTCGTCAACGGCGCCGGCAAGAAGGCCGACATCGAGGCGCGCTGCAACCAGATCAAGGCGCAGATCGAGGAGACGACCTCCGACTACGACAAGGAGAAGCTGCAGGAGCGGCTGGCCAAGCTGGCCGGCGGCGTTGCGGTGATCCGCGTCGGCGGCGCCACCGAGATCGAGGTGAAGGAGAAGAAGGACCGCGTCGAGGATGCGCTCAACGCCACTCGCGCCGCGGTCGAGGAAGGCATCGTGCCCGGCGGCGGCGTGGCACTCTTGCGCGCCAAGAAGGCCGTCGGCCGCATCCACGATGACAATCCGGATGTGCAGGCCGGCATCAACATCGTGCTCAAGGCGCTCGAAGCGCCGGTGCGCCAGATCGCCGAGAACGCCGGCATGGAAGGCTCGATCGTGGTCGGCAAGATCATGGACGAGAAATCGGAGACGTTCGGCTTCGACGCCCAGGACGAGAAATACGTCGACCTGGTGGAAGCCGGCATCATCGACCCGGCCAAGGTGGTGCGCACCGCGCTGCAGGACGCCGGCTCGGTCGCCGGCCTCCTGGTCACCACCGAAGCCATGGTCGCCGAACTGCCCAAGCCGGAAGCTGCGCCGGCAATGCCCGGCGGCGGCATGGGTGGCATGGGCGGCATGATGTAAGGCCGTCCCGGGCGCCGCGCCTTCGCGGTGCCCTACAGACCCGGGATCGCAACCACCGACATATCAAGGGCGCGGCCGCCAGCCGCGCCCTTTTTCTTTGTCCGCGGCAATGCCCGCGCAATGAAACCGGCCTCACCCTGGGGCGTTGACCGCGCATGGCCTCCCGGCGATCGAAGCTCGTCGTCTATGCGGCGACAACCGGCAACGCGCTGGTCACGCTCACGAAATTCTTCGCCGCCTGGTGGACCGGCTCCTCGGCCATGCTGAGCGAAGCGATCCACTCGCTGATCGACACCGGCAATCAATTGCTGCTGCTCTATGGCATGTTTCGCTCGGCGCGGCCGCCGGACGAACTGCATCCCCTCGGCCACGGGCGCGAGCTCTATTTCTGGAGCTTCGTGGTTGCACTTCTGATGTTCACCATCGGCGCCGGCGTGGCGGGCTATGAGGGGGTGGTGCGTATTTTCAATCCCGGAAAGATCGATCACCCGCTGGTCAGCTATGCCGTCTATGGTGCTGCCGCAATCTTCGAAGGCTCGAGCTGGGTCGTTGCGCTGCGCGAATTCCGCAGAGCCAAGGGCAGCGCCGGCTACTATGAAGCGGTACGGCGCAGCAAGGATCCGCCGGCGTTCATCGTGCTGTTCGAGGATTCCGCCGCCCTCCTTGGCCTGGCCGTAGCCGCCCTCGGCACTTACGCCGCAGACGCCCTGTCGATGCCGCAACTTGACGGTGCGGCCTCCGTCGGCATCAGCCTGTTGCTCGGGCTCACCGCGCTGGCGCTGGCCCGCGAAAGCAAGGGGCTGCTGATCGGCGAGCCGGCGAGCGGCGACCTGCGCGATTCCATCCTGCGCATCCTGCGCAAGATGCCGCGCATCGAACGCGGGCAGATCGTATTCACCGTGCATCTCGCGCCCGATCAGGTGGTCGTCGCGCTCAGTCTCGAATTCCGCGACGACCTCACCACGCCGTCGATCGAGGAGGCCACCAAGGAGCTCGAGCGTCTGATCCACGACGAGCATCCCGAGGTGATCGCGATTTTCGTCAAGCCGGAGGCCACCACCAGCCAGCAGCCCTTGTTCGGTCGGCGCGGCGCGACGCGCCGGGCGGACTTGTGAGTCAAAGCGAGATGGCCTGAGCGGAAAGCGGCGGATATTGCGGCAGGCGCGGCGGCGTGCTCTAATTTGTCGGCGCGGCATTCGCCGCCGGGGAGCATGAAGGTGGTCGTCAATCTCATTGCCAATATCATCGGCGCAATCGGCGCCATCGTATTCGTCGGATTTTTTGCCTACAAAGTCGGCGAACCCCCGCTGACCATCATCGTCGTGCTGTGCCTCGCGCTGATGATCTATTCCTTCTACGACGACATGCACGTCGATCGCGAGAAAGCGCGCATTATGAGCGAACACGCGCAGAAATAACCCTTTTGAAGTTTGCGCAAATTTATTCGACTTGTTCGGCGACCAGTTCCGACAACCAGCGCGCCGTGCGCAGCAGACGACCGTCATTGCCGCGCCGCCCGACAAGCTGCACGCCGATCGGCATGCCGTTCGACCCTTGCAACAGCGGCAGCGTGATCGCCGGCGTGCCCAATAGCGTCCAGGTACTGCAAAACGCCGGGCTGCCGGTGCTCTCGATCCCGAGCGGCGCCTCGCCGGGCGCCGCCGGCGTCAAGATTGCGTCATAGCGGTCGAAGATTTCGTCGAGGGTCAGATTGAGCAGCGGAATGCGCGCGACCGCGCGGATATAGTCGGAAGCCTTCACTTCGTAGCCGTGTTCGATGATGCCGCGCAGCCGCTCGCTGAGCTGGTCGCGGCCCTTCTCGTATTCCGGGGTGAAATTCACCGCCACCTCCGCATCCTGGATGGTGCGGTGCAATTCCCACGCGTTATCGAAGATGGACGGCAGTTCGACTTCGACGGCACTGTCGCCGAGCATGTCGGCCAATTCGGCGAAGGCTTCCTGGGCGTCCGCCTCGGCCTGGTCCCAGGCCGCCGTCTTGGCAAAGGCCAGTTTCGGCGGCAAAGGCGGTTCCTGCGCCGCCATCTGGCTGAGCTGGTGGCGCGCCTGCATGCGCATGTCGGCGTCGGCAGAATCGTATTGCATCAAGATTTCGGCCAGCAGCGCTGCATCCTCGACGCTGCCGGCAAAGACGCCGACGTGGTCGAGCGTGCGCGACAGCGACAGCACGCCCTGGCGCGAGATGAGACCGTGCGTGGGCTTGTAGCCGACAACGCCGCAAAAGGAAGCCGGGCGTATGACCGAGCCGTTGGTCTGCGAGCCGAGCGCAAGCGGCACCATGCCGGAGCCGACGGCCGCGGCCGATCCGCTCGAAGAGCCGCCGGGGGTGCGCGCAGGATCGCGTGGATTGTGGGTCTTGCCGGGCGTAAACAATGCGAGCTCGGTAGTCACCGTCTTGCCCATGATCACAGCACCCGCCTGCCGCAGCAGCGAGACCACCGTGCAATCGCGCAGCGGCTGGCGACCGGCATGCAGCACGGTGCCGTCCTCGGTCGGCATGTCTTCCGTGTCGAAGATGTCTTTTACGCCGATCGGAATGCCGTGCAGCGGACCGAGCGGACGGCCGGCGCGGCGCGCATCATCGAGCGCGCGCGCTTGCGCGCGGGCATGTTCGGGGTCGAGATAGGTCCAAGCCTCGATATCGGCGTCGACCTCCGCAATGCGCGCCAGGCAGGATTCGGTTACGTCGAGCGCGCTGACGGCGCCGTCGCGCAACGCCGCCATCGTATTCGACAAGGTCGGCGCTTCGGCCATGTTTGCAATTCCTCCTCGACCGGCCGCGCTCCGCGGGCCGGCCACACTTCAACCGACCGCCTCGATTGCCGTCAGTGGCTGTAGAGCTGGTTGGGCAACCAGAGCGCAACCTGGGGGAACATGTAGAGCAAGGCCATGGTCATGAAGACCATGAACACGAAAGGCAGGGCGCCGCCGAAGATTTGCGTCAGGCGCACCTGCGGCGGGGCTACGCCTTTCAGGTAATAGGCCGCCATCGCCATTGGCGGCGTATTGAACGAGGTCTGGATGTTCAACGCCACCAGGATGCCGAACACGATCGGATCGACGTGGAAATATTTCAGCAGCGGCAGGAAGATCGGCACGAAGATGATGATGATCTCGGTCCATTCCAGCGGCCAGCCGAGCAGGAAGATGATGAACTGGGTGAGCAGCAGAAACTCGACCCGGTTCATGTGCAGGCTCTTGATCAGGTCCTCCACCACGCCTTGTCCGCCGAGATAGGCGAATACCGAGGCGAAGGTCCAGGAGCCCACGAACAGATAGGTGACCATCGCCGTGGTGCGCGCGGTCAGGTACACGGCCTCCTTCAAGCGAGTGAAGTCGAGTTCGCGGTAGGCCGCCGCCAGGACCAACGAGCCGAATGACCCCACGGCGGCCGCCTCGGTCGGCGTCGCCAGGCCCAACAAGATGGCGCCCAGCACCGACAGGATCAGCACGGCGAGCGGAAAGAACGAGGTCAGCAGCGCCAGCATGATCTCGCCGAATGGGATGCGTCCCTGGTCCTCCGGCAGCGGCGGCGCGAGCTTTGGATTAAGGATCGCGCGGATGATCACGTAGAGGATGTAGAACCCGGCGAGCACGAAGCCGGGAACGAAGGCGCCGGCATAGAGCTTGACCACCGATTCGCCGGCTGTGGCCGCGTAGAGGATCAGCAGGATGCTGGGCGGGATCATGATGCCGAGGCAGCCGCCGGCGCAGATCACACCCGCCGCCAGCTTGGTGTCGTAGCCGGCCTTGAGCATCGCCGGGAACGCCAGCAGTCCCATGAGCGTCACCACCGCGCCGACGATGCCGGTGGCGGTGGCAAATAGCGCACAGGTAATGAGCGTCGCCACGGCGAGCGAAGCCGGAACGCGGCGGGCCGCCACCTGGATCGAATAAAATAGCCGGTCGAGGATGTTGGCGCGCTCGACCACATAACCCATGAAAAGGAACAACGGCACCGCGGTCAGCGTGTCATTGCTGAGAATACTGAACGTGTTCTGGACCAGCAGATCGAATATTCGATTGTCGAAAACGTGGTTGTACCAATCCGGCGTCGCGTAGGCGTAATAGCCGAACGACACCCCCATCCCCATCAGGGTAAATACGATCGGGAAACCCAGCAGCACCGTGAGGATGAACAGGGTTATCATCAACAGGCCGACTTCGCCGCCAGTCATGGCTTGTTCTCCTGGCTGGCGGCGGCGTGTGCCGCGATTTCGGCATCGTGTTTTGCGGCGAATTCGCGCTCATGCATGATCGCGGTTTCGAGTTCCTCGACATCCTGGGCGCGCTGCGGCCATGCGCCGGTGCGCAGGCAGATGATGCAGCGGAACACCTCGGCCAGCCCCTGCAGCAACAGGGTCGCGCCGGCGATAGGGATCAAGGTCTTGAGCGGGTAGATCGGGATATCGCTCGGGCTGTAGACGCTGACCTCGTGGTAGCGCCACGATTTGCCCGCGTAGCGAAAACCGGCGAAGGTCAACGCCAAGACGCCGGGATAAAAGAACAGGAAGTAAAGCAGAAGATCGATGGTGGCCTGGGTGCGAGGCGGCCACATGCGATAGATCACGTCGCCGCGTACATGCGCGTTGCGCGACAGCGTATAGGCGCCGGCCATCACGAACAGCGCGCCGTACATATTGTAGGAAAGATCGTAAGCCCAGATCGTGGGATTGTTCAGCACGTAGCGTACGAAGACCTCGTAGCTGGTGCCGAAGGTCATGATCAGAATGAACCAGCCGAAGGCCTTCCCGATCGCGGTGCTGAAGCGATCGACGAGCCCGATATAGGCAAGCATGCTGGGTTACCTAGTGTCCCAGCGCCCAACAAACTGCGGGGACGGCAGAATGTCGCCGTCCCCACGCGTGTTTGAATTCAACCCGGAATTAAGCCCAGTGGCCTAGTAGCCGAGCGGCTGCTCCTTGCCATAGAAGTGGTTGTAAGCCAGCTTCGTGTCGTGGGCGTTGAGGAGCTGGTAGTAAGCGACGTCCTTCGCCCAGGCTTTCTGGTTGTCGGACACTTTCTTGAACCATTCCTCTTTGCCGTACTGCGCGATGACCTTGTCCCAAGCTTCGAGCTGGGCTTTCAAGATCGACTCGGGGGTGCGGTGCACCTGCACGCCCTTCTTCTTGAGGACCTGCAGATCGCGCGGATAGTTCGCATAGGCCATGAACAGATTGGTCGAAGAGGCAGAGGTGATCGCGTATTTGAGGAGCATCTGCTGCTCTTTGGCCAGCGCGTCGAACTTGCTCTTGTTGAACTCGATCTCCAGGCACTCGGACGGCTGGTGATAGGAGCTCAGCATGTAGATCTTGGCCACGTCGGCGGCGCCGAAGCGCATATCCGAGGTCGGATTGTTGTACTCGAACGCCTCGATGACGCCCTTCTCCATCGCGGGGATGATTTCGCCGCCGGGCAGCTGGGTCACCTTGCAGCCCATCGCCTGCATGACGTTGGTGGCGAGACCGACCGTGCGGTATTTCAGGTTCTTCAGGTCGGCCGGGCTCTTCGGCTCTTTCTTGAACCAGCCGAGCGGCTGGGTCGGCATCGGCATCAGGAACCAGCCGACGACGTTGAGGCCGAGCACCTTCTGCGTGAGCTGCTTATAGAGGTCTTCGCCGGGCCCGTAGAACCAAGCGAGGAACTGGTGGGCGTCCCAGCCGTAGCAGGGGCCGGTGCCGAACAGCGATGCGGCGCGGTTCTTGCCGTACCAGTACGCGGGAACCAGGTGGCCGCCGTCGAGCACGCCCTTGGACACCGCGTCCTGCACCTCGAACGCCTTCACGACGGCGCCGGCTTCGAGATAGTCGATCTTCAGGCGGCTGCCGCCCATGTCGTTGACGGTCTGCACATACTGCTTGGCGTAATCGTCGATGATATCGCCCTGGCCCCAGGATCCCTGCATCTTCAGGGTGACGGTCTGCGCGCGTGAAACCTGCGGCATGGCGACGCTGGCGACGCCCGCTACCGCTGCGCCCTTCAAGAACTTACGACGGCTGGACGCCGACGCGAGTTTTTTGTCGGTCATTCTGGTACCCTCCCTTTGGTTCTTCCCTGAACAATTTTTGTCGGGTTTTATTCCGAAACCCGGCCTTTTGGCCCGGATCAGCATAACCCTTGCTCGCAATGGTACGGGTTACGGCGACCGGACGCAATATTGGGCGCGCGTGGGACGCCCATTCCTGGCCCTTTTTATATGCGAGACCGCAAAAATAGAACCGATTTCGCGGCATTAGCCATTAGTCGATAGCGGGGCGCTTAGCCGGACTGATTGTGCCGCCCCAAAGGAGACTGCCCGTGCAAGCCATTCTCGCCACGCTCGCCACCGTTTGGCGAATAGCCAGCCCTTATTTCCGCTCCGAGGACCGCTGGCGCGGCCGCATTCTCTTGGCGGCGGTCATCGCCATCGAACTGTCGATCGTCGGCATCACCGTGTTGATCAACGGGTGGAACAACCGCTTCTATAACGCGCTGCAAATCCGGGACTGGCACGGCTTCATCTACCAGCTCGGTTATTTCTGCATATTGGCCGCGGTCTACATCGTGCTGGCGGTCTACCAGCTCTACCTCAATCAATGGCTTCAGATCCGCTGGCGGCGCTGGCTGACCGCGGCGTATCTCGATCATTGGCTCGGCGGCGCCAATCATTACCGCATGCAGCTGCTGGGCGACGCGGCCGACAACCCCGATCAGCGCATCGCCAACGACATCAACCTGTTCATCCAGCTGACGCTGTCGATCGGCCTGCAGGTGCTCAACGCCTGCGTCACGCTCGCCTCTTTCATGGTGATCCTGTGGGCGCTGTCGGCGCAGGCGCCCTTGGAGCTATTCGGCGTGGCTGTCGGCATCCCCGGCTATCTGCTGTGGGCGGCCATGATCTATGCCGGCATCGGCACGGCGCTCACCCATCTGATCGGCCGCGCGCTGATCGCGCTCAATTTTCAGCAGCAGCGCTACGAGGCCGACTTCCGCTTCAACCTCGTGCGCGTGCGCGAGAACTCGGAACAGATCGCGCTGCTCGACGGCGATCGAGCCGAGCGCGGCCGTCTGCTCGAGCGCTTCGGCAACGTGGTCGCCAACTGGTATGCGATCATGACGCGGCAGAAGAAGCTCACCTTCTTCACCGCGGGCTATTCGCAGGTCTCCATCATATTTCCCTACCTGGTCGTGAGCCCCGCTTATTTCGCCGGCGTCATTCAGCTCGGCGGACTGATGCAGACGGCAAACGCCTTCAACCAGGTACAGAACGCGCTGTCGGTATTCGTGAACGCCTATGTCAATTTGGCGGAGTGGCGCGCGGTGATCGAGCGGCTGTCCGGTTTCGATCAGTCGGTGGCGGCGGCGCGGGCGGTGGCAACCGCGCAGCCGTCGATCGCGCTCGCGCCGGGCGAGACTTCCGCCATCGGTTTCGAGCGCCTGGCGGTGCGGCTGCCGAGCGGCGTGCCGCTGGTCAGCGCCGACGAACTGACGATCAAGACGGGCGAGCGCGTGCTGGTGAGCGGCCCATCCGGCGCCGGCAAGTCCACCCTGTTCCGCGCGCTGGCGGGCGTCTGGCCGTTCGGCGCCGGAACGATTTCAGTACCGAAAGGCGCCCGCGTGATGATTCTGCCGCAGCGCCCCTATTTCCCGATCGCACCGCTGGCCGAGGCGGTCGCCTATCCGGGTGAGCCCGGCAGCTACGACGCCGCGCAGGTCGCCGAGCTCGTCGCCGCGGTCGGCTTGCCGGATCTCGCCGCCCGCATCGACGAAGAAGCACATTGGAACCGGATACTGTCGCTCGGCGAGCAGCAGCGGCTCGGCCTCGCGCGGGCGATTCTGCACGCGCCCGATTACCTCTTGCTCGATGAAGCCACCGCCTCGCTCGATGAGCCGGCCGAGGCGGCGCTCTATGACTTGCTGGAGCGGCGGCTTGCGCGCACCACCATCGTCTCCATCGGCCATCGCGCCACGCTCGCCGCCTTCCACGGCCGCCGCCTGGATTTGGCGCGCGAAGGCGACCATTACGCACTGCGCGAGGGCAGCCTGGCGCCGGCGGAGTAGCGGCCGGCACGTGGCTCTCGTGCGGCGGCAGGTTCTAAAATGAAAAGGGCGGCGGCCCTCCATAGAGCCGCCGCCCAAGGACAGGTCTGAAGATCGCTCAGTGCCCGACAGCGATTGTCGTGTCGACTTTGAGCGTGGCGACGAAGCGGTCGTCACACCAGCTGTTCGAACCGTTGAATGAGCCAGGCACTGTACCAACCACCAGGAAGCTGGCGCAGTCCGAAACGCTCTGGTCGGTGCCGTGATAGCGCAGATCGAGCGTCAGCGACTTGTAGGTGAAAGAGACACCGGCGTTCCAATAGGTATAGCTCGGATTGGAGGCTCCTGGATTGCCGACAAGCGGGCCGGCAAGGACGAAGCCGCTGGTCGCGATATCCCAGTAGCCGAGTTCGCCGGAGAGCTTGGTGGTGATGTCCAAGAATTTTTGCGGGAACGTGTAGGACGCAAGGCCGGAGAAATAGACCGCTTCCGGCTTCCCGACGCTCAGGCCAAGTCCGGTAAAGGTCTCGCTGTAGTGCAGCAGGTCGGGCGTATAGAAGACGGTGCCGCCGATAGCGAAGCCGTTGCCGAAGTCGTAACCCAGCTTACCGTAGACCTCGTAGAAATCGCTGCTGTTGGTGACGCCGTTCCAGCTTTCGCTCGGGTAGTAGTAGTAGATCAATCCGACATCGACCTGGAGCGGACCCCACGTTTTCCGCCAACCGCCGTAGAAATCGACTTCCGCGTTCGGATCGGTGAAGCCGTAGGGAAAAGCGCTCGGCCAGCTGATGGCCCAAGCCGCGACACCGGCATAGAAGACGCCGAACGGTGTCGTCAGGTCGGGCTCGAAATAGGCGCCGCCCGAAGGCCCCCTATCGGATTGCGAGATGCCGCGGAAAATGTAGTCCGTGCTCACCGAGCCGCCGGCGGCGATATCCAGCATGTATGGCGGCGGGGGCGGGGCCGCTGCGGGCGCCTTCACCGCCATGTCGGCCGCGAACGCCGGCGCCGCAACAGCCGCTACCGCGAGCGCAGCAACAACTGACACAACAACTTTTTTCATCTGACCCTGCCCCTTTTTCAGTTCGATCGACATGCAGTCGATGCAAATCACGCGCCATTTGCGTACTAATGAAGCGAAGAACGAACTCGACTGCGACGAACTCGTACGCAACAGGGCGCGTATTGGGGAAAGTTTCATACCCGGCCTTGCAATGCCGCAAGGCGAAAACTTCAGCAATTGCTGCCTTTTTAGGCGAACGCGGTGCTTGCCGCTATAATCCACGCGACTGTTGCCGCATTGTCACAAAATTCGCGCCTCAAACAGGATGCGCTTTGCCGACAGCGAAAATTTCCGCGCCCATTGCGAAGGTTTTTCCTCAAGCCGCCGTAGTCCGCAGTCCGCCATGAGCGCGGCTTTGCTGCCCGCCCAAAAGCGCGCCGGGGGCGGCGCCTTAGCGGCCAAGAATTGCGGTCAGGCCGCCGCCTTTTTCCGGTTGGCGGCGAGCAACTCGTCGACCAGGGCGACGGTGGCGTCGACCACCGGGTGGCTCATGCCTTTTTGCCGGCCGATGAGCTGCACCAGCTTGTCGGCGCGCTCGATATTGGGGGCACCGTTATAGAGCGCGCGCGCGGCCGAAGCGGGCCGGCTCAGACTCTCGGCCGCGGCGGCATATTTCTCGAACGGCACCAGGTCGGCAGGCGCGGCGCCGAGCTTCACGCACAGATCGAACACGAAATTGTAGACCGAGCGCGATTCCTCCAGATTGGCGTGCACGGCCTCCTTGGCGGTGCGCATGCCCTCCCGGGTGATGCAGCGGTAATTGCCGGCGAGCAGCATCGACCATTTGGCGAGCGGCACGAAAATCGAATCGTAGACTTTCAGCTTCACCGGCAATTCGATCTTGCCTTCCGGCGCCTCGAAGCGCGCGCCTTCCACGTCCTTCTCGAGCTGGCGCAGGATTGCCGTGTTCTTGTCGTCGTCGAACCTAGCGCATTTGAAATTGGTCGGCAGCGTCACCAAGAGTTCGTTGGCCTTGCCGTCAGGCGGCCGGATCGCCTGCGGGTCCGGGCTGTTGAGCGTGATGAGCTTGGGGTCGAACGAGTCCCACACCGTCGGATCGGTATAGGCGGCCTTCAGCGGCTCGTAATCGAGACCCGGAATGCGCTTTACGTAAGGCAAGGGCGGCATGTTCATGATCGACATGCACGGCTTGCCCGACTTGCCGACCGCGTCGAGCAGTTCGCGCACGCCGGGCGAGCGGTATTGCGGCTCCTGCATGCACAGGCCGATGAGGTCGTAATCCTTCGGCGCAACGC
>CAWDAB010000015.1:0-886604 GCA_963800155.1 uncultured Alphaproteobacteria bacterium | reverse complement strand
CGTTGGGGAGAGGGCTGGGGTAAGGGGGGCCTAGGATTCTCGATAAGCCATATCCCCTCACCCGGCGCACTTCGTGCGCCGACCTCTCCCCATGGGAGAGGTGAAGCGAGTTCGCGGCGCGGCCTGATTCAAAATGAAACGATCTTGCTCTAACTCGCCTCACCTGTTCGCCGTCATCGGCGCATTCGCCGTCCAGTCGAACGTGCCCTGGTCGCGCTCTTCGACCGCCTGCTTCCAGCCCACCGTTTCGGCGCGGCGCTTGAAGTTCACACCTTCCGGGCTGTGGCGCGTGATGCCGTCGAACACGGTGGCGATCATCTGCGTGGTCTGCAATCCCATATTGTAGAGCGCCTGGTTGATCATCAGCTTCTGCATCGTGAGCTGGTTTTGCGGAACGCTCGCCATGCGATGCGCCAGCGCATCCACTTCCTCGTCGAGCTGGTCGGGCGGCACCGCCTTCAGCACGAGGCCGAGGCGCTCGGCCTCGCGTCCGTCGATCTTGTCGCCGGTGAACAGCATGCGCTTGGCCTTTTCCGGGCCGAGCCGGTAGAGCCACATCGCCGTGGTCGGGCAGCCCCAGACCCGCACCGGCATATAGCCGATGCGCGCGTCCTCGGCCATGACGATGATATCTGAGCAGAGGGCGATATCGGAGCCGCCGGCGACGGCGAAGCCGTGCACCTTGGCGATCACCGGCCGCTTGGAGCGGAACAGGCTCATGAACAATTCCGTGTTGCGCATCATGAAGGCGTAGTCCTTCATCGGGTCCCAAGGCATGTCCTGGGTCGCAGCTTTGGTGCCGGTCGCCTGCGCGTAATAGGTCAGATCGTAACCGGCGCAGAAGGCGCGGCCGGCGCCCGCGAGCACAATCGCGTGCACCTGGCGATCGCTATCGGCGCGTGCAACGCAATCGGCGAGCTCGCGCGGCACCTCGTCGTCGATCGCGTTGAGAACATCGGGCCGGTTGAGCGTGATGCGCGCGATGCGGCCGTCGCGCTCGTAGAGAACCTTTGCCATGCTTGCCTCCGGGCTTTGCGGACCGCTGGCAAGGCTAGCGCAAGGGCAGAGCGAACAATAGCTTGGCGTGATCACTCGGTCATTGCCGGGCTTGACCCGGCAATCCATCCTTTTCGCAAAGATGGATCACCGGGTCACGGCGCTCCGCGCCGGCCCGGTGATGACGCCGCATCGAAAAACAAATTTCGTATTACGCCAAATATTGCCCGCCGTTGGCGGTGAGCGTCGAGCCGGTGATGAAGCCGGATTCGTCCGAGGCGAGAAAAACGACGCAGCGCGCGATCTCCTCCGGCTCGCCCAGGCGGCCGATCGGGATCTGCGTGATGATGTTCTTCTCCAGCACGTCTTTGGGCACCGCCTGTACCATCTCGGTATTGATGTAGCCGGGGCAGATGGCGTTGACCGTGATCCCTGCGCGCGCGCCTTCCTGCGCCAGCGCCTTGGTGAAGCCGAGTTCACCCGCCTTGGCGGCGGAATAATTGGCCTGGCCCATCTGGCCCTTCTGCCCGTTGATCGAAGAGATGTTGACGACGCGGCCGAACTTGCGCGCGCGCATGCCTTCCCAGGTCTGCCGCGTCATGTTGAATAAGGAGCCGAGATTGGTGTTGATCACCGCCGTCCACTGCTCCGGCGTCATGCGGTGAAACATGGTGTCGCGGGTGATGCCGGCATTGTTGACCAGCACGTCAACCGGCCCGAGCTCGGCCTCGACCTTCTTCACGCCCTCGGCGCAGGCATCGAACGAGGAGACGTCCCACTTGAAAACCGGGATGCCGGTGTCTGCCTTGAATCTTTGCGCCGCTTCCTCATTGCCGTGATAGACGGCAGCGACATTGTAACCGGCCGCCTTCAACGCCTTCGCAATCGCGGCGCCGATGCCGCGGGTGCCACCTGTAACCAACGCTACGCGAGCCATTCGCTTCCTCCCCTAGCAATCTCTCAGTCTGAATCCCGCCCGGTTCGATCGGTTCCCCCTAGCGCGTTTCGCAACAGAAGGTTTGATCCAAGTCAGACAGGGGGATCGCCGCCGCGATGTCCCGTCGACGTATCCCATCTGCGGTAGGATGGCGGCCGACGCGAGCCGGCCGGCTAACGCATTTTACCCAGGTAGTAAAAGCCGACCCAAATCACGATGGCCGGCAACAGCAGCGCCTTTGGTTGCCAAATGCCGCCGGATAACAGGATGGCCTGAACCACCAGCGACAGGGCCGTGTAGAGATACAGGCCCCAGCGCCGCATCATCCACAAGCCGATGAATGAAGCGAGACCGGCCACCGCACTCACCCCAAGGAGCGGCAGATACCAAGGCGCAATGTGGCGGGCCTCCTCCGAGAACATGAGGAAGATCGTCGCGATGATGCCGATGAACCCGATCACGCAGGTGATCGTGATTGCGACCGGTCGCCCGCTAGCAGCGCTCGCCTCGGCCCCAACTTGCGCCATTTCGTCGCCCCGCGCCTGTGTGGCTACTTACCTCTCCACGCACATGGCGATACCCATGCCGCCGCCGATGCAGAGCGTGGCCAAGCCCTTCTTGGCGTTGCGCTTCTGCATCTCGTAGAGCAGCGTCACCAGCACGCGCGTGCCGGAGGCGCCGATCGGATGTCCGATGGCGATGGCGCCGCCATTGACGTTGACCTTGGAGGTGTCCCAGCCGAGATCCCTGTTGACGGCGCAGGCCTGCGCCGCGAAGGCCTCGTTGGCCTCGATCAGGTCGAGGTCCTCTTTCTTCCAGCCAGCCTTCTTGAGCGCAGCGCGCGAAGCGGGGATCGGGCCGGTGCCCATGATCGCCGGATCGACGCCGGCATGCGCCCAGGACACGATGCGGGCGAGCGGCGTCTTGCCGAGCTTGGCTGCGTCGGAAGCCTTCATCAACACCACGGCGGCGGCGCCGTCATTGATGCCGGAGGCGCTGCCGGCGGTGACGGTGCCCTCCTTGTCGAAGGCGGGGCGCAGCTTTGCGAGCCCTTCCAACGTGGTGCCATGCTTGGGATGTTCGTCGGCATCGACGATCGTTTCGCCCTTGCGAGTCTTGATGGTGACCGGGGCAATCTCATCCTTGAACCTGCCGGCCTTTTGCGCCGCTTCAGCCTTTTGCTGCGAGGCGACCGCGAACTCGTCCTGCTGCTGGCGGGTGATCTGCCACTGCTTGGCGACGTTCTCGGCGGTGTTGCCCATGTGATAGCCGTTGAAGGCGTCCCACAGCCCGTCCTTGATCATGGTGTCGATCATCTCGAACGAGCCCATCTTCACGCCTTGGCGCAGATGCTGGCAGTGCGGGGCCATGCTCATGGACTCCTGGCCGCCGGCCACCACCACCTCGGCGTCGCCGTTGACGATCTGCTGATAGCCGAGCGCGACCGAGCGCAAGCCCGAACCGCATAGCTGGTTTACGCCCCAGGCTGGGCTCTCGACCGGAATGCCGGCGGCAATCGAGGCTTGGCGCGCCGGGTTCTGACCCTGCCCGGCGGTCAGGATCTGGCCCATGATGACCTCGTTGACGCGGCCCGGCTCGATCCCTGCCCGCTCCATCGCCGTTTTAATGGCGACCTTGCCGAGTTCGTGCGCCGGAAGGTTCGCGAAAGCGCCGTTGAAGGCGCCAACCGGCGTGCGGGCGGCGCTGACAATCACGATATCGTCTGACATCGGAGGAACTCCTTTTTGCGGTCGGTCGCCCACGAGGCTGGGCGGCTTTTTGGCGCTGCCGCATCCTCAGACCAGCCCGGCCGCCCTGTCAACAGCGGGCGGATGGCGATTACCCCTGAGAATTGGCCCTTTTTTGCCGGTCCCGCAAGGGATGCCGCAACGCATCAGGACCCCTGCCGCGGCGCGATAAAATATTGGCCCGCACGCCTGGAATGTGGGTATGCTTATGTTCTGGGCAGGGGAACACCGTGAGCGCCATGGCAGAGGAAAAAGAGCCGATCACGATCAAGAAATACGCAAACCGGCGGCTCTACAACACCGGCACTTCCACGTACGTCACATTGGAGGACCTCGCCGCTATGGTGAAGGATGGCGAGGATTTCGTCGTCTACGACGCCAAGACCGGTGAAGATATCACGCGTTCGGTCCTGGCGCAGATCATCTTCGAGCAGGAGAACAAGGAAGGGCAAAGCCTGCTGCCGATCACCTTCCTGCGCCAGCTCATCCGCTTCTACGGCGACAGCATGCAGATGTTGGTGCCGCGCTATCTCGAGCAGTCGATCGAGACCTTCACGCGCGAGCAGGGCAAGTTTCGCGAGCAGATGGCGCAGGCCTTCGGCGCCGGCGGCTTCGGCCCGATCGAGGAGCAGGTCCGGCGCAACATGGAGATCTTCGAGAAGACCTTCGCCATGTTCGCGCCCTTTGCGCGCGGGCAGGCGAAGAGCGCCGAGAGCGAAAAGCCGGCCGGCGCCGGCAGCGAGATGGACCAGCTCAAGCGCCAGCTCGAAGAAATGCAGAAGAAGATCGACCGCCTCAGCACCAAAGAATAGCGGCCGCTCGCGACCGTGATGCAAGGCCACACTCCCGTCCTGATCGTGGGCGGCGGGCCGGTCGGCCTGGCGCTCGCCGCCGAGCTCGGCTGGCGCGGGATCGCCTGCACGCTCATCGAGCAAGGCGACGGCAGCATCGCGACGCCGAAAATGAACGAGGTGAACGCCCGCACGATGGAATTTTGCCGTCGCTGGGGCATCGCCGATGATGTGTTGAACTGCCCGTTCCCCGGCGAGCATCCGCTCGATGTGGTATTCGTCACCAGCCTGTTCGGCCATGAGCTCGGCCGCGTGGCGCGGCCGGCGCGCAATCACCAGACCCCAGAACCTGCGAGCCCCTACCGGTTGCAGGCTTGCTCGCAAATCTGGTTCGACCCGCTGCTCTTGAAGCTCGCGCGCTCGTTTGCGAGCGTCACAGTGAAGCACCGGCATCGGCTGGAATCCTTTACGCACGATGGCGATGGCGTCAGCGCCGAGATCGCCGATCTGGCGACCGGGACCCGATACAGCTTACGCGCCGGCTATCTGGTGGGCTGCGACGGGGCGGCGAGCCTGGTGCGGCGCACTTTGGGTATCGCTCTCACTGGCAAGGGCACGCTGGGCTATCCGGTCAATATGTTCTTCCGCGCGCCTGATCTTATCAAACAGAGCGGCCGCAAGCCGGGCACGTTCTTCATTCCAGTCGACCGCAGCGGCGTGTGGGGAAATTTGCGCATTATCGATCCGGCGCGCGGGGTGTGGCGGCTGATGGTCGACCAGGCCGGCGACGAGGTGACGCCGGAAAATGTCGACCGCGCAGGCTATCTGCGGCGCGCGCTCGGCCGCGACGTCGCGGTCGAATGGATCGACGTCAATGTCTGGCGCCGGCGCAGCCTGGTGGCGGAAAGCTACGACAGCGGCCGCGTGCTGATCGCCGGCGACGCCGTGCACCAGCTTTCGCCTACCGGCGCGCTCGGCATGAATTCGGGCGTCGCCGACGCCGTCGACCTCGGCTGGAAGCTCGCCGCCGTGCTGGACGGTTGGGGCGGATCGCGGCTGATCGCAAGCTACGACGCCGAGCGCCGTCCGGTGGGCAAACGCAATGTCGAGATGGCGACCGGCTTCTACCGGCACAACGAAGCCTTCGCGCACTGGACGCCGCAGCTCGAAGCGGACGGCGACGAAGGTGAGCGCGCGCGGCGTGAATTCGGCGACATGCTGGTGAGCAAGGTCGGCGGGGAATTTCGCACGCTCGGCCTGCAGCTCGGCTATGCTTACGAAAACTCGCCGATCTGCATCGCCGACGGCACGCCGCCGCCGCCGGACGAGCCCGCGAATTACGTTGCCAATGCGCGGCCGGGCGCACGGGCGCCGCATGTCTGGCTGAAGGACGGCAAATCCACGCTCGATCTGTTCGGACGCGGCTTCGTGCTGCTGCGCTTTGCCGGCGCGCCCGATCCGGCGGCGTTGCTGAACGCCGCCGCTGCGCGCGGCGTCCCCTTGACGGTGGCCGATATCGATTCGGAGGAAGCGGCGGCGATCTACGCGCGCCGTCTGGTGCTGGTGCGGCCGGACGGCCACGTGGCCTGGCGCGCCGACGACATGCCGGCCGACGCCTTCGCGCTCATCGACCGCGTGCGCGGCGGGTAACGTAATTTATTAGGCTGGAGGGCGTGCGACACGGCGCAACGCGCCCCCTCTCTCCGTTGGGGAGAGGGGGACCGGGACTCTCGTTAGGCCATAACCTCTCACCCGACGCGCTATCGCGCGCCGACCTCTGCCTATGGGAGAGGTGAAGCGCACCTGCAGCACGATCTAATGCAAACTGAAGCGATATTGCTCTAAGACTTGCCAGCAGCGGCGCGGCTAGGCTGTGCCCAAAGCCGCTCGGGCGAGGCAAGCCCGATCAGCGCGCCCTGCAGATAGTCGGCGCCCCATTCGGCTAGCTGCTTCGCCGTCTCCTCGTCCTGCACCCATTCGGCCACGGTCTTGAGGCCAAGCCGGCCTGCGAGATCGATCAGCGTGTGCACAAAGGCAGCATCGTCGTCGGACTTCAGCATGTTCTGCACGAAGGCGCCGTCGATCTTCACGATGTCCACGCCGAGCTTGCGCAGATTGCGAAACGAGGTATGGCCGGCGCCGAAATCGTCGATGGCGATGCGGCAGCCGAGGTCCTTGACGCGCGTGACGAAACCGCGCGCCTGGTCAACATCTTGGATGGCGGCGGTCTCGGTGATCTCGATGATAAGCCGCCCAGCCACGCCGCCATTGGCGCGCAGCAGCGCACCGAGGCTCGCCCACCAGTTCGGATCGACGGTGGAGGCGGGCGAGACGTTGACGCTCGCCTGGAGCGCGGGTGCTTGAGCGAGCTCGTCGACCACGAGCTCGAGCACGCGGTGGTCGAGCATGCGCACCAGGCCGACGCGCTCGGCCACGGGAATGATCTCGTTCGCCTGGGCGAAACTGCCGTCGGCGCGCTGTACCCGCATCAGGCATTCGTAGAAAGCGACGGCGCGCGATTTCGCCTCCACCACCGGCTCGTAGGCGAGCGCGATACGCCGCTCGTTGAGCGCGGCGACAATCTCGTCGGTGGCGCGCACGCTTTCGCGGCGCAGGTTCTCGCGCTCCACGCTCGGTCGATAGGCGACGAAAGAGCCGTGCCGGCGCGAACGCGCAGCGTGCAGCGCATCGAGCGCGCGCGAGAACACTTCCGGCACCGTTCGCGCGTGGCGCGGGGCCGTCACCCCGCCGACGGTGACCGTCACCGCAACCGGACCGGCGGCGGTCGGAATGGTCGCGTCGCGCACGCCTGCGAGCAGCCGCTCGGCGGCCACCGCCATCTCCTCGGCAGTACAGCTTGTCAGCACGACGCCGAACTTGTTGCCGGAGAAGCGGCCGAGATGATCCTTGCCGCGCAGCAGCGCGCGGATGCGCTTGGCGACCTGCGCGATCGCCTCCTCGGCGGCGTCGAAGCCGTAGGCTTCGTTGAGATGGCCGAGATGATCGATCGAGACCAAAAGAAACCCGCAGGACGACCGAAACCGCACCGCTTCGTCGAGCGTGGCGCTCATGACCTCGGTGAGCTGCGCACGGTTGATCTCGCCGGTGAGCGGATCGAAATTGGCGAGCTTGATCAGGCGCTGCTCGCGTGCGTGGCGGGCGTCGATCGCGCGCACTACGCCGTGCGCGCGCAAAGGCTTGCCGTAGGGGCCGGCGAACCAGCGGCCGGTGTCCTCGAGCCAGGTCGTCTTGCCGGTGTCGGCGCGCCTGAAGGCATACTGCGCCTGATAAAGGCCGCCCTCGGCAGAGTCGCCTTGCGCCGACAAGGAGATTGCGTCGAGCCGGCTCTTGCCGCCATCGGCCTCAACGCGCGTCGCATAGGCTCGCCCGCTGTCAATTTCCGCCGGTTCGGTGCCGAGCATGGCGGCAGCGTTGCCGCTCCAGCGCAACGCATCGCTGTCAAGCCGCCATTCGTAGACGACCTCGCCCACCGAGGCGAGAATCTCTGCCGCGTCGGGCGCATTGGCCGGCTGGTCGGAACGGTTCACGCTTGCCCCTTTTTGGGAACGCCCGCGCCTCGTCGGGCGTTGCTTGGCGAAATGGAGGCCGCATCCAAGCTACGGATAATCCTTAAACAATTCGAAAATTCGCTGTTCTGGGCGAGCGCGGAGGCACGAAAAGCAAGGGCGGCACGGGGCTTGCCACCTTGAGGGTGGGACAAGGGCCGTTGTCCCGGTTTGAGACAGGGCGGTGTTTATGCGTTTGGACGACACCGAAAAGCCCGCGGGCGAAGGCGAAGCGCCGGAGCAGACGCCCGGCCGCGCGCTGGTCGTCCTGGCCACGGTCCCGCGCCCGCGCGAAGCCTCAGCCCGTTACCAGCAGGCGGCATTCCTCGCCCATCTTTTGGCGGTGAAAGACCAGCACGCCCAGACCCGCGAGCGCCGCCGCGTTGCGCCGGCGGAGGCGATTGCGGCCTATCGGGCGACGGCAGGGCTGTCGGCAAAGCTTTAGGGCAGTTTGCAGCAACTTGTCCCACGGCGCGAACGCGGTGCGCTGCAGATCCGGGACCGTTACGGCATCAGAGCCTGGAACGACCCCGGCTCTGCGGTGCATCACTTCGCTGCGCTCGTGCGGCACCGCGTCCGGGGCTAATACCCGATCGCGCAGCCGTCCTTACGCGGCTCGGAGCCGGCGATCAGCACGCCGCGCTGCCAGTCGATCTTGATGGTCTGCGCGCCGCCCCAGGGCGTCGGCGCCATCACCACATTGTGGCCGCGTGCTTTCAGGCCTTCGACGGTGGCGGCTTTGGTCGAGCGCTCCACCACCGTCAGCTCGTCCTCGAAGAAGAAGCGTGGGGCGTCGATCGCCTGCTGCACGTCCATGCCGTAATCGAGCATGTTGGTGACGATCTGCACATGGCCCATCGGCTGATAGTCGGCGCCCATGACGCCGAAACTCATGTCGCACCGGCCATCCTTCATGGCCATAGCCGGGATGATGGTGTGCATCGGCCGCTTGGCGGGGCCGAAGACGTTGGGATGGCTGGGCTCGAGCGTGAAGCAGGAGCCGCGGTTGTTGAGCAGGATGCCGCTCTTGTCGGTGCAGATGCCGGTGCCGAAGCTCGAATAGAGCGAGTTGATGAAGGAGCAGGCCATGCGGTCGCGGTCGACCACGGTGAGGTAGATGGTGTCGCTGCCCGGCGTCGGATGCGGCGGCAACTTGGCGCGCTTCTTCAGGTCGATCTTACCGGCAAGCTTCTTGGCAAAGCCCTTATCGAGCAGGTCGGCGACGACGACGCGCATATACGCGGGGTCGGCGATGTGGCTGTCGCGCACGGCAAATCCCAAGCGCGCGGCTTCCAGCACCAGATGGAAGCGCTCGGGGCCGAGCGGATCGAGCGCGGCAAGATCGAAATGCTCCAGGATGTTGAGCATCACCAGCGCCGTGAGCCCCTGCCCGTTCGGCGGTATCTCCAGAAGGTCGAGGCCGCGATAGTTGGTCGAGATCGGCTCGACCGCGTTGCCGCGATGGTTGGCGAAGTCCTCCGCGGTCAGGAAAGAGCCGCGCGCGGAAATCGTCGCCACCATGTCTTGCGCAATCTCGCCTTCGTAGAAGGCGCGCGCGCCCTTGGCGGCGATGCTCTTCAGTGTTTCGGCCAGCGCCGGCAGACGGACGACATCGCCTTCCTTCGGCGCCTTGCCGTCGAACAGATAATGCCGGGTGGCGGCCGGATCGGCCTTGAGCTTGGCGACGTGGCGCTCCCAGTCCCAGGCTACGCGCGCGGCGACCGGAAATCCGCCTTCCGCGTATTTGATCGCCGGTTGCAGCGCGCGTTCGAGCCCGAGGCGACCGTGCGCTTTCAGGATGGCTTCCCAAGCCTCTATCGAGCCCGGCACGGTGACCGCGTGCACCGAGGTCGAGCCGATTGCCTCCATCCCCTTGTCGCGTAGCACCTGGTCGGAAGCCCTGGCGCCCGCGCGGCCGCAGCCGTTATAGCCCCAGACCGGCTGCCCCGGCTTGGCGATCAGCGTGAAGCAATCGCCGCCGATGCCGGTCATGTGCGGCTCGATCACGCACAGCGTGGCGCAGGCCGCAACCGCCGCGTCGGCGGCGTTGCCGCCCGCGCGCAGGGCGTCGATGGCGGCAAGCGTCGCCAAGGGATGCGAGGTCGCCGCCATGCCTTCGCAGGCGATCACAGGCGAGCGGCCGGGGAATTGGAAGTCGCGGCTCATCTTATGTTGTTGCGCGGCTGATCGGCGGTCAGGACATGCGATGATCGATGCCTTCGACCGTCAAATCGCGTTGCGCCGTGCGCAGCGTAACCGCAAAGCCGCCAAGCACGTCAACGAAACTGAGCACCAGCAGCAGGAAGAAGGTTGCGGTCGCGGCCTGGTTCACCAGCAGAAACTCGACCAGCATGCCGAGGAAAAGGATCAGCGACAGCCCGTGATCGACCACCGTGCGGATGCCGATGCGGGTCGACTTCATCATCTCGCCGAACAGTAAGAAGATACCAAGCGCGATCAGCATGTCGCCGGCCGACATGGTCCATGTGGCGCCGGACACCATGTGCACGCTGGTCAGCGTGGCTGTCCAGCTTACGCCCGGCATCAGGAAAGCGACGATGTTGTAGATCGCGAAGGCGACCAGCAGCAGGGGAAAGCCGAGCATGAACATGACAGGGCTCTCCCCGGCGCCGAGGCGCTAGACCTCGGACTTCACCTTCAGCACCTGGCGGCCTTTGTACATGCCGGTCTTCAGGTCGATGTGGTGCGGCCGGCGCAACTCGCCGGAATCCTTATCCTCGACATAGGCCGGGCGCTTGAGTGCGTCGGCCGAGCGGCGCATGCCGCGGCGCGACGGTGAGGTTTTTCTTTTCGGCACAGCCATGGGCTAAAAACTCCAGGAAACGCATCGATTTGTCGGTTTGAGGCGGGCTTATAGAGGATGCCTTTCGCCCGGTCCAGGGGGTCTCAGGGCTCAGGGTTCAGTGATCAGTCATCGGAAGGCGAAACTCAAATAAGCATTCTGATGACTGATCACTGATCACTGATCACTGATACCTGGAGGAGCAGGCCGCCGCGTTTGGCGCTGCGCGCGCGCGGGCGACGTAAAGCCCGGCTAGCCTGCGCAAGCCCGGTCCTGGGCGGCCGGCGTCGCGGCCGTGCGGATCGGGCAGCATCGCAGCCAAGAGCGCTGCCTGGTAGTGGCTGAGGCTGCGGGCCGACTTGCGGAATGCCCGTTGCGCGCCGGCCTCGACGCCGAATTCGCCGTGCGGACCCCACTCGGCGATATTGAGATAGATTTCCAGGATACGCCGCTTCGACAGCACCAGATCGATCCACAATGCGAGCGGGAATTCCAGAGCCTTGCGCAGGAAGCTATGGCCCGGCCACAGGAACAGGTTCTTGGCGACCTGCTGGGTAATGGTGGAGGCGCCGCGCACGTCGCCGAGGTCGTCGGCGGTGTCGATGGCATTCTGGATTTCGGCAAAATCGACGCCGTAATGGGTGCAGAAACGGCCGTCCTCGGCGATGATCACGGCGAGCCGCAAGTTCGGCGAGATCCGCGAGATCGGCACATAAATACGTTCGACCCGTTCCCCCATCACCCGCCGCCAAATCATTACGGTGGAGGGGGGTTCGCCGAACCTATAGAGCGGCGCGATCAGGTAGGGCAGCAGCAGCAGAAGCAGCAAGCACAGCAGAAGCAGCCGCAAAGGCCGCGGCACCCGCGGCAGGCGCAGGACGTCGTGGGCTAGACTGAGCCGCCGGGCGGGGCGGCGCTTGGCGGGGCGGTGCATCCCGACGACACTACCCCATCCCGCGGGCCAATTGCCGTGGCTGCGGCGGAGAGGTAAATGGCCGCCATGGACGCCGGTTCCCCGCACGATTTCGGCACGCGACTCGCCGCCGTGGCGGGCGAGAGCGAGGGGCTGCTCGAACGCCTGCTCGGCGACGCCCCCCTGACCGGCGAGACGGCGCGGCCGCCGCGCCTGCTGGCCGCCATGCAGCACGCCGCGCTGGGCGGCGGCAAACGGCTGCGCCCGTTCCTTTTGGTCGAAAGCGCGGCGCTGTTCGGAGCCGACCGCGGCGGCGCCTTGCTCGCCGGCTGCGCGCTCGAACTGGTGCATTGCTATTCGCTGGTGCACGACGACCTGCCGGCCATGGACGACGACGATCTGCGGCGCGGACGGCCGACGGTGCACAAGGCTTTCGACGAGGCGACCGCGATCCTCGCCGGCGACGCCCTGCTGACGCTCGCCTTCGACGTCCTGGCGCGCGAGCAAGTGCATCGCGACCCGGCGGTGCGCGCCGCCCTGGTCTTGGAGCTTGCGCGCGCGGCGGGCCTCGGCGGCATGGCGGGCGGGCAAATGCTCGACCTGGCGGCGGAAGGGCGCTTTGCGCAGAAGCGCACGCTGACGACCGCCGAGATCGAAACCTTGCAGGCGATGAAGACCGGCGCGCTCATTCGTTTTGCCGCGCGCGCCGGCGCAATCGTCGGTCAAGCCGACGACAAGGCTCTGCAATGCCTCGACCGTTACGGCCGCGCGGTGGGCCAAGCCTTCCAGATCGCCGACGATCTGCTCGATCTGGAAAGCGACGCCGCCACGCTCGGCAAGGCGGCCGGCAAGGATGCCGCTGCCGGCAAGGCGACACTGGTCGCATCGCTCGGGGCCGAAGGCGCGCATGCGCGGCTCGATGCGCTGGTGGCGGAGGCGGAAGACGCGCTGGCACCCTTCGCCGGCAAGGCCGACACGCTGCGCGCCGCCGCGCGCTTCGTCGCTGCCCGGCGCAAGTGAGCAACGGACATGGCGGAGAGCAGCGATCATCCCGTGCGCCGCTTGCCGCGTTTCGTCCGCATCATCAGGGCGCGGCCGCGGCTCTTCATCTCCGCGCTGGTGGGATTGATCGTCATCGGTTTGTCGCCCGAGCGCTGGGGGCTGTCGACGCGCCTGTTGGCCGGCTGGGACGTCGGCATCACGCTTTACCTGATCGCCGCTTATCAGTTGATGGCGACGAGCGACGAAAAGCGCATGCGCCGCTGGGCCGCGCTCGAAGACGAAGGGCGCTTCGGCATTTTGATCCTGACGGTCGCCGCCGCCCTGGCGAGCCTGGGCGCCATCATCGCGCTTCTGGGCAGCTCGCACGGCGGCGGGCGCGACCCGGCCAAGCTCGGGCTTGCGACGCTGACGATTCTTCTGTCCTGGACCTTCATCCACACCATCTTCGCGCTGCACTACGCGCACGAATATTACGGCGAGCGCGGCGGCAAGAAGAGCGGGCTGAATTTTCCCGGTGACGAGCAGCCGGACTACTGGGACTTCGTCTATTTTTCCTTCGTCATCGGCATGACCTCGCAGGTATCGGACGTGGCGGCGGTGACGAAGCCGGTGCGGCGGACCGTCGCCGCGCATGGTATCGTGTCGTTCCTGTTCAACGCCGCGCTGCTCGCGCTGACCGTCAATATCGCCGCCGGCGTGATCTGAGTGCGACAAGCCGCGAGGGGCGCGCGTCATGACCGCGATCATGCAGACGCTGCTGTTCATGCTGGCGGTGCTGGCGGCGGTGGCGGTCGCGGCCAAGCGGCTCAACATCGCGCCCTCGATCCTGCTCGTCGTCGCCGGCATCGGCATGGCGCTGGTGCCGGGGCTGCCGAAGGTGCAGATCGCGCCGGAGGTGGTGCTGCTGGTGATCCTGCCGCCGCTCATCTATTCGGCCGGCGTCGCCATGAGCTGGCGCGAATTCAAGTTCAACCTGCGGCCGATCTTGCTGCTCGCCTTCGGCTCCGTGGTGTTCACGGCGAGCGTGGTGGCGGCAGCGGCGCACTATCTGTTGGGCTTTAGCTGGGCCGCCGGCTTCCTGCTGGGAGCCATCGTGTCGCCTCCCGACGTGCTGGCGCCGCTGGCGGTGGCGCGGCGGCTGGCGCTGCCGCGCCGCTTAATCCTGGTCCTGGAGGGCGAAGGGCTCAACAACGACGCGACCGCGCTGATCCTCTATCGCTTCGCCGTGGCGGCGGTCGCCACCGGCACCTTCTCGCTACCGGAAGCCGCCGGCACCTTCGCGGCAATCGTGGCCGGCGAGATCGTCTGGGGCGTCGCGGTCGGCTGGCTATCTTTGCGGCTGCGGCAATGGGCCGGCGATACGCGCGTGGAGATCACGCTGTCGCTGATGACGCCCTATCTCGCCTTCTGGGTGCCGGCGCATCTCGGCGGCTCCGGCGTGCTCGCCACCGTCGCCTGCGGGCTTTACGTCAGCTGGAACGGGCCGCTCTTGATCTCGTCCGCCACCAGGCTGCAGGGCATCTTTTTCTGGGATCTGCTGGTCTATCTGATCGAGGGCTTGGTGTTCCTGGTCACCGGCTTGGAGGCGCGCACGCTCATGGACAACGCCGCCCCTTTCTCATTTTCCGAATTGCTGACGGCGACGGCCCTGACCGCACTGATCGTGATCGTGGCACGCTTTATCTGGGTTTTCCCGGCCGCTTACGTGCCGCGCTGGATTCCGGCAATCGCTCGGCGCGATCCGCCACCGCCCTGGCAGTTTCCTTTCTTCGTCGGGTTCACCGGCGTGCGCGGCGTGGTCTCACTCGCCGCGGCCTTGGCGATCCCCTATACGCTCGACAACGGCGCGCCGTTTCCGCATCGCGACCTCATCCTGTTCGTCACTTTCGGCGTGATCATCGTGACGCTGATTGGGCTCGGTTCGCTGGTGCCGTTCGTGGTGCGCTGGCTCGGCCTGACGCGGCTCGGCAGCGAGGAGCACATGAGCGAGATCGCGACGGAGCTGGAGGCGCGCCAGAGCGCGCTGGCCGAGATCGAAAAGCGGCTGGAGCAATTCGCCGGCGAGCGCAACCTGCCGGACGGCATCGTCGACCTGCTGCGCACGCGCCATTTGAGCCGCACGCAGATCCTGCCCCAAAACCTGAGCGAAGGGCTCGAATTCACGCGCGTCGGCGCGGCGGTGAAGAGGGAACTGATCGACGCCGAACGCGCGTTCATCTTTCGCCTGATGCGCGACGGCAAGATCACCGACGATGCGCGCCGGCGCATCGAATATGAACTGGACCTTGAGGAGGCTTCGCTCGCCAATCGCGGCAGCGACGGCGGCGGGTGGATTTGATGTTGCGCCTTGGAGAGTTATCGCCGGGCTTTGGTTCGTCATTCCGGGGCGCGGCCGTTAGGCCGCGAGCCCGGAATCCATAAACCCAGCGCTGCGGAGTATGGATTCCGGGCTCGCCGCTCTCGCGGCGTCCCGGAATGACAAAACGAGTTGATTGCGGCGCAGAGCTTTTTACCCGCTCGGCTTCATCTCGTGCCGCTTGCTCTCGGCCGGCTTGTCCGGAATGAGCGAGGCCTGCTCGCCTTCCTCGCCGTTCGGCATCAGCCCCTGCTCCGCCGCCTCGTGCTTGGCCTGCTGCAAGGCCGCATCGGCGACGTGCTGCGCCGCTTCCTTGCCTTCGCGCCATTTCTCGTCGGCCATCTCGGCGGCGCGCTGCTTCACCGCATCGCTGGTTTCGCCCATGAAGCGGTTCTCGGCGTCGGTCTCCGGCAGCACGGCGCCGATGGCGGCGCCGAGCGCGATGCCGATGCCGGCCAGCACAAGCGGCTGCTCCTTGAGGAATTGGGCGACGCTGCCGGCGCCGCTCGCCGCGCCGGAACCGACCGCGGAAGCCGAGCGCCCGATCGCCCCGGCTGCGCGCATGGCGCCGCCGGCGGTGGCGTCGTAGGCGCCGGACGCCATATCGGCTGCGCTGTCATAGGCGGAATATGCGGCCTCACTTGCCGAATTGGCCGCCTCGCGCATGCGTTCGCGCAGCGCGCGGGCGCGCGCCATCAAGCTGGCGGCTGCACTGCGGGTGCGCTCGGCCCATTGCTCGGCGGTTTCGCCGGTACGTTGCGAGGCGTCGTCGATCATGCGGCGGGCGCGCACGGCCCATTGCTCGGCCGTCTCGCCGGCGCGCTGAGCCATGCCGCCGGCGGCGCCGCGCGTGCGCGCCACCCATTCCTCGCTGGTCTCGCCGGCGCGCTGCGCCAAGTCGTTGAGCGTGCCGCGCGTGCGCGTGGCCCATTCCTCGGCCGATTCGCCGGTGCGCTGCGTCAGGTCACCCGCCAAATCGCCGACACTGTCGGTCATGTCTGCGGCAGTATCGAACGCGCGGTTCTTGAGGCGCGCGCCAGTGCGCGCGGCGCGCTGCGCCATCGCGTCTGTAGCGTCCGACATGGAACGGCCGTTGCCGCGGGGAAGGCGCCCGCCCATCATCAGCCAGCCGACGCCGGCGGCGATGAGCATCACGGGGATCGGGTTCTCGACCGCCTGCCGGCCGAGATTGCGCACGAATTGGCCGGCGCGACCGTCACGCGCGAAATCCATGGTCTGGTCCACGATGTGTCCGGGGGTCATACGCTCGCGTAATTCGTCGAGAGAATCGACGATCTGGCCGCGGGCCGCTTCCGCCCGCCGTTCAAGCTGCTCGCTGGTACTCATGGTCTTTCCTTGCCTGCCGCCTTGCCGCCGCGGCATCTTCCTGAAGTTGATGAATGGTCTTCTCGGGCAGCAGCCGCTTGGCGTTCAGGCGGCCGACTCCGATCATGGTGAGAATCAAGCCGACGAGTAAAACGCCGCCGCCGATGGCGAGCGCCGACCAATAGGGTGCCAGCCCCGTCCGCTCGAGGCCGCTGACGGCCGCCTCCAAGAGAATGACCAGCGCCGGCATCAGCAGCACCGCGCCGGCAACGATCATGACCAGGCCCGCCGTCATGCGGCCGATCTTCTCGCTGATCTCGGCGCGCGCCAGCTCGCTCTCGGTGCGCACCAAGGTTGTAAACTGCATCAACAGGTCGGTGAGAAGCCCGGTGATGGACCGTTCGCTACGTATCGTGGCCATGGAACCGTCCTTTCGCCTTAATGGCTCGAGCTCTTGAGGAAGCGGGACAGCGCCAGGCCCGCCAGCACGGAACCGGCAAAGGCGATGGCGGGCTGCTGGCGCGCAAAACCGTCGAGTTGGGAGGCGAGATCGCCCACGCTGCTCTCGCGCAGGCGCTGGGAAGCGCTTTGCAGCGAATTGGCGGCGGAATGAATGTAGGATGCGCCCACCGGAATTTCCTTGCCGAGCTCGTCGGCCGCCTCGTGGACGGCGCGACCGAGTGAATCCATGCGCGCCGCGCCGGCGGATTTCTGCTCCTCGGCCATTTCGCGCGCCTTGTTCTTCACAGCTTGCGCGGCGTTGCCGACCATGCCGGTGACGCCCTCGCCGCTGCGCGGTGCGTTGCGTCGCGCGAAATCCTGCGGCGATGCGGCAGGACGCGACGTCTCTTCCATCTGTGCCATAATTGTTCCCTCTCTCAGCGACAGCGCCTGCGCCACCGCGCTCGGCGGCCGTTGCGTGAAATTTGTTTGTCTAGAATGCTAACCGCTCGTGCCGCTTTGTGTTCCGCGCCGCCACAAATTCGGCACGCATGCGGCAACGGATTGTCAAATGACACGTCGGCTCGGAACTAGGCGCGACGGGTAATCACGACCATTCTCCAGCCGGAAAAGAACCGTGAAATTCACCGCGTTCCCCGCGCGCGGCGCAGCACGCAAGTGATGCGCCGCCGGGTCTGCAGCGCACCGTTTCACGCGGAGCCTGTCCTCGGGCCGGCCCAGCGGGTCCGGCCATAGGCCGGCCCGATGGTAAACTCCGGCCGGACCCGGGGGCTGCGCCCGGGACACGTGCCTGCAAACTCGGCCCTCTTTTCCGATCAGACTCTGAGGAGAGAGAGAGTCTCGCGACGTTCGCCGCCGCAACGAACGACAGCCGGGTATTTACGCCGCGATCAGGTTGTAGATCCAGGCGATGATCACGCCGGCGATCAGGCCGTCGACGAAGGCCCAGACGGCGCCGATGAGCGCGCCGAAAATCGAAGGCCCGTAGCCGATATAGAGCGAGCCGAGCGGGCCGACGAGGCCCGTGCCCCAGTTGAACATGGCGGTGATGCCGATACAGAACACATAGACCGCCCACAATACGCCGATGGCGATACCGAGCGGCACGGGTTGGATTTTGGTCATAGTCGCTCCCTCCGCTTGTTGAATGATTGAAAGCAGCGAGGTCACCCTCTGGTGTCATCGTCCGCGAAAGCGGACGATCCAGTCATCACTGAAATACCTGCGTTTACCGGGTCCCCGCCTTCGCGGGGACGACAGCCGAAACTAGCCGATGCTCTGCCACCGGCCAAATCCGCTATTATCCGCCGCATGGACGCGCCCGCTAAAAGCGACGACTTCTACGCCAGTGTGCCGGTATTCCGCGACTTCACGCAGGTGACGCACCTTGAGCTGTTTGCGCCGCTGCCGGACGGCTGGGTGGTGGGCGTCGCCGACGTGGTGGGATCGACCAAGGCGATCGGTGAGAACCGCTACAAGGCAGTCAACATGGCGGGCGCGGCGGTGATCGTCGCCATCACCAATGCGCTGCAGGGGCGCGACTTCCCCTTCGTGTTCGGCGGCGACGGCGCGGGCTTCGCGGTGGCGCCGGCCGAGGCGGAGGCGGCGCGGCGCGCGCTCGCCGAGACGGCGACCTGGGTGAAGGAGGACCTCGACCTGAGCCTGCGCATCGGCATGGTGCCGGTGCGCGAGATCCGGGCGAAGGGCTCCGACGTGCGCGTCGCACGTTTCGGCGCTTCGCAAAACGTCGCCATCGCCATGTTCGCCGGCGGTGGCCTCGCCTGGGCGGACGCCGCCATGAAGCGCGGCGAGATCGCCCTTGCGCCGGCGCCGCCCGGCGCGCATCCCGACCTGACCGGCCTGTCGTGCCGTTACGAATTGATCCCCGCGCAGAGAGGCCTGGTGCTGTCGCTGGTGGTGATGCCGGGGCCGCGCGCCGACGCGGCAAATTTCGCCCGCGTGGTGGAGGCCATCACGCGCATCGTCGACCGGCAGCCGGACTCAAGCCGCCCGCTGCCGGGCAAGGGACTGACGCTGAAGTGGCCGCCCGCGGGCTTCGATCTGGAGGCGCGCGCCTCGCGCCGCGCAGACGAGTCGGTCGCCGCGCGCAAGGTGAAGGTGCTGGCGCTGACCTTGTTCTATTTTCTCGTCATGCGTCTGCGCCTGCGGCTCGGCAATTTCGTGCCGGAACGCTACGAGCGCGAGCTGATCGAGAATTCCGATTTCCGCAAGTTCGACGATTCGCTGCGCATGGTGCTCGACTGCACGCCGCAGCTTGCCGACGAGATCGAGGACTATCTGAAGAAGGCGGCGGCCGAAGGCGTCGTGCGTTACGGCACGCACCGCCAGCAGGCGGCGATGATGACCTGCTTCGCGCCCTCGCCGTCCAAGCCCGACCACGTGCATTTCATCGACGGCGCGCAAGGCGGCTACGCGCTCGCCGCGGCGATGATGAAGGCGGCAGGATGAGGCGCCGCTCTATTTATGCGCGTCATAAGTCACATGCACGAAATGCGAGGCGTCTTCGGGATTCATCGTGCGCTTGGCATCCGGCATCGTTGGATAGTTGATCTGCAGCGCAGAGTTGGACAGCCACTGCATCTTCGGCAAAGTCGCGCGCTCGGCCTGCGGCGCGCAGGGGCCGGCATAGACGCGGTAGGTCTTTTCGCGCTCGGCGAAGCTGTCGGGATAGACGCTGAGGTAGACCGAGATGGTGTCGAAGCAGGCGCCGGCTTGCGTCAAGGAAACCCGCACCGCCTTGTAGCGGCCGTCGGGCGAGGCGGCCGAGGTCACCGACTTCCGCGGCCCCGTCGCCGTCACGTTCATGTAGACCGAAACGGCGGCCGCGCAGACGATCACCGCGATGAAGCCGATCACGAACGGCTTGGCGCTCACTCCGCCGCGGTCCGTGCGCCGCCGGTGCCGAAGCGGCGCTCGATATAGTCGATCACCATCTGCTTGAAGTCGGCGCTCAAGGTGGCCCCGCGCAGCGTCGCGGCCTTCTTGCCGTCGATGAACACCGGCGCGGTCGGCTGCTCGCCGGTGCCGGGCAGCGAGATGCCGATGTCGGCGTGCTTGCTCTCGCCCGGGCCGTTGACGATGCAGCCCATCACCGCGACGTTGAGCGCCTCCACGCCGGGATAGCGCGTCTTCCATTGCGGCATGGAGTCGCGGATGAAGCCCTGGATGTCGGAGGCGAGCTCCTGAAAGGTGGTCGAGGTGGTGCGGCCGCAGCCGGGGCAGGCCGCCACCAGCGGCACAAACGTCCGCAGCCCCATGGTCTGCAACAGCTCCTGCGCCACCTGCACCTCACGCGTGCGATCGCCGCCCGGTTCGGGCGTGAGCGAGATGCGGATGGTGTCGCCGATGCCTTGCTGCAACAGCACGCCCATGGCGGCCGACGAGGCGACGATGCCCTTCGAGCCCATGCCGGCCTCGGTCAGGCCGAGATGCAGCGCGTAGTCGGAGCGCGCGGCAAGCATGGAATAGACCGCGATCAGGTCCTGCACCGAGGAGACCTTGGTCGACAAGATGATGCGGTTCTTCGCCAGGCCGATCTCTTCCGCGCGCGCGGCCGACAACAGCGCCGACTGCACCATGGCCTCGTGCGTGACCTGCCGCGCGTCGAGCGGCTGAGCCGCCTTCGAATTCTCGTCCATCAGCCGCGTGAGCAGCTCCTGATCGAGCGAGCCCCAGTTGGCGCCGATGCGCACCGGCTTGTTGTATCGAATGGCGAACTCGACGATGGCCGAGAACTGCCTGTCCTTCTTGTCCTTGAAGCCGACATTGCCGGGATTGATGCGGTATTTGTCGAGCGCCTCGGCGCAGGCCGGATGATCGGCCAAGAGCTTGTGGCCGATATAGTGGAAATCGCCGACGATCGGCACGCTGACGCCCATCTGGCCGAGGCGGTCCTTGATGTGCGGCACGGCGGCGGCCGCCTCGTCGCGGTCGACGGTAATGCGCACCAATTCGGAGCCGGCGCGTGCGAGCTGCGCCACCTGGCGGGCGGTGGCCTCGACGTCGGCGGTATCGGTATTGGTCATCGACTGCACGACGATAGGCGCAGCCCCGCCCACCATGACGCCGGCGACGTCCACCCCCACCGTTATGTGACGACTCTGCGCGCTCGTGCTCATCGGACCTTCCGGAAACCGGCTCGCCCCGGCGAAAGTTCCCTACACCGGGAGTGCCAGACAAATATGACAGGGTCAACGCAAGGAAAAGGCCCTCTATTTCGCCCTGTTCACCAAAATCAGCCCGCCGGCCACCAGGGCCACGGCGGCCGCAAAGGCAGGCGTCAGCGGCTCGTGCAGCACCAGGTGGCCGGCCGCCACGCCGAACAGCGGCGTCAAGAAGGTGAAGGCGGACAGCCGGTTCGCCGAATAGCGCACAACAAGCGCAAACCAGATCACGAAGGTGACGCTGACCACCCAGAAGGTCTGATAGGCCAGCGCCCGGATCGCGAGCGCCGAGGGCACGTGCGCAATGCGCTCGTCGGCAAGCCAAGCGGCGAGCGCGAACATCGGCGCAGAAACCACCAGCTGATAGAGCAGCATCTTTTCCGAGGAGACGCGGACGAGCCGGCTCGCCTTGATGATCAGCGTGGTGGCGGCCCAGAACAGCGCGGCGCCCACCATCATCAGATCGCCGATGACCTGGCGCGGATCGAGCGCCGGCGTCGGCACGCCGAAGGCGACCAGCATGCCGGCAAAGGAAAGCGCAAGCCCCGCCCACTGCGCCAGATGAAAACGGTCGGCCGGCAGAAAGATGCGGGTGCCGAGCACGACGAAGAACGGCGCGAGGTAGATGAACAGCACCGCGCGGGTGGCGGTGGTGTAGACCAGGCCCTGATAGATCAGGATGAACTCGGCGCCGAACAGCAGCCCGGCGATGATGCCGGCAATGAGCGTGCCGTCGCGCGCGAACAGCGGCAGCCCACGCGCCCGCGCGATCGCCGCGACCACGAGCGAGGCGCCGAACGAGCGGACCGCGGCCTGCATGAAAGGCGGAATATCGTGGATGGCGAGCTTCACCGATACCTGGTTGAAGCCCCAGGACAGGCACAACATCACCACGGCGGCGACGGCGAGGGCGTCGAGCGGACGGGTGTGGTGGTGATGGGTGGGGTGGTGATGGGTGGGGGAAGTGGACATACGGTTTCCAAAATTGCGGCTGCCATGCCCTGCACCCGCCTGCGCGGGCGCAGGCTCCAGCCGGACATCCAGTAACCAACACGTGTTCCGGGATTACTGGATCGCCCGCTTTCGCGGGCGATGACGGCGGACCTTATGGCAATGCCTTCGGCCCTTGTCACCCCGCCCCACAATGGGCGCAGATGCCGGAAATCTCGATCACCTGCGACTTGGGCGTGAAGCCGGCGGCGCGCGAGGCCGACTTGATGGTGTCGGCGACCGCGGCGCTCGCCGCCTCGCCGACCGCGCCGCATCGCTGGCAGATCAGGAATACCACCGGATCGCCGGTCGCGTGATTGTGCACGCAGGCGATGAAAGCATTGCGGCTTTCGATCCGGTGCACCAGGCCCTGCTCGCGCAAAAAGTCGAGCGCGCGGTATATGGTGATCGGCGCCGGACGCGCGCCTTTCGCCGCCAGCCGGTCGATCAGCTCATAGGCGCCGAGCGGCGCATGGCTTGCCAGCAGCGCCTCCAGCACCTGGCGTCGCATCGGCGTCAGACGCTCGGCGCGCTCGGTACAGATCGCCTCGGCATGGGTGATGGCGTCGCTCGCGCAGCGGTCGTGATCATGACCGGGCGCCGGGAACACGACTTCGAGTTTTGTCTCGCGGGCCAAGCGCTACTCCGTTTCGCCCCACCAATCTAACGCGCCGGCGGCCAGATCGCGACCTGCCGCTCCAGCCGAGGCAGCAACGTTCGTATATATTGCATTGCAGCAAAAATGGGAGCAGCTTCCCGCCCGCGTTTTCAGGCCCATTTTTGGCCATCCCCGGACTAGGAGACCCATGCTGAAAGGCAAAGCGGCGCTGATCACCGGTTCCACCTCCGGCATCGGCTTGGCGATTGCCCGCGCGTTGGCTGAAGGCGGCGCCCACGTGATGCTCAACGGCTTCGGCGACCAGGCCGAGATCGAGAAGCTCCGCGCCGGCATCGCGGCGGATTACGGCGTCAAGGCGCGCTACACCGCCGCCGACATGGCCAAGCCGGCGGAGATCGCCGGCTTGATCGCGGCCACCGAGAAGGAATGCGGCGCGCTCGACGTGCTGGTCAACAATGCCGGCATCCAGTACGTCGCCAATATCGAGGACTTCCCGATCGAGAAATGGGACGCCATCATCGCCGTCAATCTGTCGGCGGCGTTCCATACCATTCGCGCCGCGCTGCCGGGCATGAAGCAGCGCAAATGGGGCCGCGTCATCAACATCGCCTCCGCGCACGGGCTGGTGGCGAGCGGGCAGAAGGCTGCTTACGTTGCGGCCAAGCACGGCATCGTCGGCCTCACCAAAGTGGTGGCGATTGAAACCGCGAATGCGGGCGTCACTTGCAACGCCATCTGCCCGGGATGGACGATGACGCCGCTCGTGGCGCAGCAGATCGAGGCGCGCGCCAGGCAAGCCGGCCAATCCTTCGACGAGGCCAAAGTCGCGCTGGTATCGGAGAAGCAGCCCATGCACGAATACACCAAGCCGGAGAACATCGGCGCGCTCGCGGCCTTCTTGGCGAGCGAAGCGGCGGCCACGATCACCGGCTCCGCTTTTCCGATCGACGGCGGCTGGACGGCGCAGTGATACACACCCAGTCATTCCGGGGCGCGGCTGAAAGCCGCGAACCCGGAATCCAGATGCACGTTCGGTACACGCTTCTGGTTTCCGGGTTCGCTCGCTTCGCGAGCGCCCCGGAATGACAAGGTAGGAAACTCATGATCGACTTTCTCGCCCGCGCCTTCGGCGGCGGTACGGCGCAAAAGCCGCAGAGCAGCAAGCGCATCAATCTGGCACTGCAGGGCGGCGGCGCGCACGGCGCGTTCACCTGGGGCGTGCTCGATCATCTCCTCGAGGACGGCCGGCTCAGCGTCGAGGGCATTTCCGGCACCTCGGCCGGCGCGGTCAACGCGGTGATGCTGGCCGACGGCTTGCGGCGCGGCGGGCCACAGGAAGCGCGCAAGCGGCTTGCCGATTTCTGGCGAGCGGCGAGCCTCGGCGGCGACCTGCCGGCGGTGCAGCGCGCGGTGATCAACCGGCTGTTTTCGCTCCTGCCGGAGCCTAGCTCGCCCACGCTCGACTGGCTGACGGCCTGGTCGCGCTATCTGTCGCCCTACGACGTCAACCCGCTCAACATCAATCCGCTCAAGGAGCTGATCGAGCGTTTTGTCGATTTCGAAGGCTTGCGCGCCGATCCGCGCGCGCTGTTCGTCGCCGCTACCAATGTGCAGACGGGCCAGCTGCACGTTTTTCCGCCCGAGAAGATTTCGGCCGAGGCAGTGATGGCGTCGGCCTGCCTGCCGGCGGTGTTTCGCGCGGTGGAGATCGAAGGCGTTCATTACTGGGACGGCGGCTATCTCGGCAATCCGGTGCTCTTCCCGTTCTTCCGCGCGACGCAAACCGAGGACCTGCTGATCGTGCAGATCAATCCGCTCGTGCGCCGCAAGCTGCCGACCTCGACACGCGAGATCATGTCGCGCGTCAGCGAGATCACCTTCAACGCGCCGCTGATGGGCGAATTGCGCGCCATCGAGTTCATCAACCGGCTGATCGAGTTAGGGCGACTGCCGCGCGGCACCGGCGCGGACGAATACCGCCGCATCAACGTCCACCGCATCGTGCTCGAGGGCCTGGGCGAGCGCTTCGCCTACGCCACCAAGCTGCGCAATGACTATGAATCGTTCGAGCTGCTGCGCAAGCTCGGCCAGCGCGCGGCGCGTCGCTTTCTTGACGCGCATTTTGCCGACATTGGCGAGCGCAGCAGCATCGACCTGGCCGCTGAGGTACATGCGGAAAGAGGGTAAACCTCGGGCTGTCGTCCCCGCGAAGGCGGCGACCCAGTAACCCCTGTACGTCCGCATCATGAGCGCCTGTGTTACTGGGTCCCGACTCGCGCTCGCTGACGCTCGCTTGGCCGGGACGACAGCAGAGAGCTATGCTGCGCCTATGACCGAACTCACCGCCGAAATCGGCCACACCCGGCTCGACGTCATCGTCGCCGACATCACCACGCTTGACGTCGACGCGATCGTCAATGCCGCCAATCGCTCGCTGCTCGGCGGCGGCGGGGTGGATGGTGCCATTCATCGCGCGGCGGGGCCCGAGCTACTGGCAGAGTGCAAGACGCTCAATGGCTGCGAGACGGGATCGGCCAAGATCACGCGCGGCTATAAGCTCAAGGCGCGTTACGTGATCCATACGGTCGGCCCGGTCTGGCACGGCGGCGGCCATGACGAAGACGCGCTGCTCGCCGGCTGCTACCGCACGGCGCTCGACCTCGCCGCCGAACACAAGCTTGCCTCGATCGCCTTCCCGGCCATCTCCACCGGTGTCTATCATTTTCCGCCCGACCGCGCCGCGCGCGTCGCGGTCGGCACCGTGGCCTCGGAGATCGCGGCGCACCCGCGCGGCATGCAGCGCGTCGTTTTCTGCTGCTTCTCGCCGGAGAGCGCGGAGCACCACACGGCCGCGTTTGCGGAGCTGGGGTTGGTATAGTTATCGGCCTCATGGTGAGGAGGCGCGAAGCACCGTCTCGAACCATAGGCCGCCCATCCTTCGAGACGCATCGCTTCGCGATGCTCCTCAGGATGAGGCGGATCTCGGCTCCACATCAAGCCGCGCGATCCAGTTCTCCAGGTTCGACCCCGCCGCCGGATAGATCTTCAGCACCTCCGGATCGTGGCCCGGCACCATATGGCGACGCGAGCTGGCGAGCTTGAGCAGCGTCTTGTAGCCCTCGAGCGTGTCGCCGACGCTGTAGGTGATGGGGAAAACGCGGCCCTCGTCGATATGCGAATAGAGGTGGCAGCAGTCGGAGGCGAGCACGACATAGCCGCGCCGCGTCTTCACCCGTACGCATTGCAGTCCCTTCGAGTGGCCGCCGATCTTGTGCACGGTGATGCCGGGCGCCAATTCCTCGCTGCCGTCGTGAAACTCGACGCGATAGGCGTAGACTTTGGCGATCATCGCGTGCACGTCGTCCTCGCTGAACGGAATGCGCAGCGTCCGGTGGCACATGCAGCGGCCGGTGCAATAGGCCATTTCGGTGTCCTGCAGGTGATAGCGCGCATTGGGGAACAGGTCGTAATTCCCGGCGTGGTCCCAATGCATATGCGTCGCGATCACGTGGTCGACCTTGTCGGGTCTCACCCCGAGCGCCTCAAGCCCTTCGCCGACGGAATGGATGATCTTGCGTCCCCGCTCCTTGGCTGCCTTCTCGTCGAAGCCGGTATCGACGACGAAGGTGCCGTGCGCGCCCTTGATCGCCCAGACGTAGTAGGCGATCGAGGTCATCTCGTCGTGCGGGTCGCCGAAAATATAGTTCTCGCTGCGCATGCGCGCGTGCTCGGCGTAGCGGATGGCGTAGACTTCGTGCATGTCGTCGCTCACGACTTTTTCTCCGTGCCGATGGTGACGCCCGCCTGGCGCTCGATCATCTTGACGATGACGGTGAAGTCGGTACCGCCGCCGAACTCGGAATTGGTGCGCTCCCATTGATCGAGCACCGCGCTCATCACCTCGTGCGGCGTGCCGAGCGCCTTGGCCTCGGCAAAGCACAGCCGCACATCCTTGAGCATCAGCGCGGTGCCGAAGCCGTAATCGAACGTGCGCGGCAAGATCGACTGCGGGTATTTCTGGGAGGAAGCGGTGGTGCGGCCGGAGCCGGCATTGATGACGTCGATCATGACCGCCGGATCAAGGCCCGCCTTCACGCCCATCGCCACCGCTTCCGAGGTCGCCGCCATGGCGGTGGCGGATAGGAAATTGTTGGCGAGCTTCATGGTCTGCGCCATGCCCGGCTTGTGGCCGATGACGAAAACCTTGCCGAACACGCCGAGCGCATCCTTGACGAGATCGATGTGATCCTGCGGGCCGGACACCATGACGGCCAGGGTGCCTTTGACCGCGCCGCCGACGCCGCCCGATACCGGGCAGTCGATCTGGACAATGTCGCGCTTGGCAAGACCGGCGGCGATGGTCTCGGCCATGCGGGCGCCGGTGGTCGACAGGTCGATGAAACGCTTGATGCGCTTGCCGCGCAACAAACCGCCTTCGCCCACCGCCACCTTGGCGACCACCTGCGGCTCCGGCAGGCTCGCCATTACTGTTTCCACCCGGTCGGAGACGTCTTGCGGGGAGGAGGCGAGCTGCGCGCCGAGCGCCACGAAAGGCGCTACCGCGTCGTTGCGAGTGTCGTAGACGACGAGCTTGTGGCCGGCCTCGATCAGCCGCCGCGCCATCGGCGCGCCCATATTGCCCAGCCCGATGAAGCCAATGTCCATGTCGTTCCGTCCCCGTTTTGGCAGTTTTCTTGGCGGCGCGACTTTGCCCGATGGCGCCGGCGGCGTCACCACTCTGCGGTCGTCCAGACGAAAGCCTCAGGGGCCTAGGCCAGCGGCTGGTCGGTCGCGGGGCGCTTCGGAACGTCCGGTTAAGCAAGGTTCGAATTGCCTATTGACCTTATAATAAGCATACTTATAATAACATAAGTTCCTGAAGCATTGAGCCGTCATGCCCGAGCAACGTGTCGCCCGCGAAATTGCCGTGAACATCATGGACGTAGCCCGCATGCTGCGGACCTACGCCGACCAGCGCGCCCGCCAGTTCGGTATTTCCCGCGCGCAATGGGTGGTGCTGGTACGGCTCGACCGCTCGGAAGGCCTCAAGCAGTCCGAGCTCGCCGACATCCTCGACCTGCAGCCGATTTCGCTCACGCGCCTCCTCGACCGTCTCGCCGAGAACGGACTGATCGAGCGCCGCCCCGATCCCAACGACCGCCGCGCCAACCGGCTCTATCTCAAGCCGGCGGCGCGTCCCGTGATCGAGCAGCTCAGCAAGCTCGGCGCCGGCATGATGGAAGAGGTGCTGGACGGGCTCGACGGCAAAGCCAACGAGCGCCTGCTGCGCGACCTCGGGCGCATGAAGGACAACCTGCGCGCCGCCATCAGCGGCCATTCCAACGCACAGCACAATTCCACGGTCGAAGCCTCATGAGCGAAAAGAACCTGAAGGTCGTTCCGGCGCCCCACGCCAAGACCGCGCCGCTCGCCGAGCCGGAGAGCAAGAGCGGCGCGCGCGAGAAGAAGGCGGCGCCGCGCGACGCGCGCAAGCGCCTGCGCATGATGCTGCTGATCGTGCTGCCGCTCATCGCGCTTATCGCCGGCGCCGTGTTCTATCTGATGGGCGGCCGCTACATTTCCACCGACAACGCCTATGTCGGGGCGCAGAAAGTGCTGATCACGCCGGACATTTCCGGCAAGATCATCCATGTCGCCGTCATCGAAGGCCAGCACGTCAAGCCGGGCGACGAATTGTTCACGCTCGATGCCGAGCCCTATCGGATGGCGCTGCGGCAGGCGCAGGCCAAGCTCGACGCCGCGCGCAGCGGCTATGACAAGCTCAAGACCGCGCTGAAGTCGCTCGTCACGCTGGCCAGCCTCGCGGAGAAGAACGTCGAGCTCAAGAAATCCGACCTCAACCGCAAGCAAGCCCTGCTGCATTCGCGCGCCACCTCGCAGGTCGACGTCGACAACGCAGCCTCGGCGCTGGTGGTCTCGGAGCTGCAGGCGCAGTTCACCAAGCAGCAGCGCGACTCCACGCTCAACCAGCTGCTCGGCAACGCGAACTTGCCGCTCGCCGGGTTCCCCGAATACGCGCAGGCGAAGGCCGCGCTCGACGACGCGCAGCGCAATCTCGACCACACGGTCGTACGCGCGCCCATGTCGGGGACCGCCACGCAAGTCGACAACATCCAGCTCGGCCGCTACGTCCCCGCCGGCACGCCGGTGCTGAGCGTGATCGACGACCAGAAGCCCTGGGTCGACGCCAATCCGAAAGAAACCGACATCACCTACCTGCGCATCGGCCAAAAGGCGACACTGGAGGTCGATTCGTTCCCCGACCACGTATTTACCGGCCACGTGATCGCCGTCAGCCCCGGCACCGGCGCGCAGTTTTCGATTCTGCCGCCGCAGAACGCCACCGGCAACTGGGTCAAGGTGGTGCAGCGCGTGCCCGTGCGCATCGCCTTCGACAAGGACGAAGACACGCGGCTGTTGCGTGCCGGCATGAGCGTGAACGTCGATATCGACACCGGGCATAGCCGGCTGCCCTGGTTCTTATCGGCATTCGCCAAGGAAAAAACCGGCGCGACGAAATGAGCGGCTTCGCCTCATCGTTGTCGCCCAAGCTGCTGCGCACGCTGGTGACGGTGTGCGCGATGACGGCGACCATCATGCAGGCGCTCGACACCACCATCGCCAACGTGGCGCTGCCTTACATGCAGGGCTCGCTGTCGGCCTCGCTCGACCAAATCAACTGGGTGCTCACCTCCTACATCGTCGCCGCCGCCATCATGACGGCGCCGATGGGGTGGCTCGCCGACCGCTTTGGCCGCAAAAAGCTTTTCGTTGTCTGCGTCGCCGGCTTCACCTTCGCCTCGTTCCTGTGCGCGCTGGCGCAGAACATCGAGCAGATCGTGCTGTTCCGCCTGCTGCAGGGCATGGCCGGCGCCGCGCTGGTGCCGCTGTCGCAGGCGGTGCTGCTCGATTCCTACACGCCGGAGGAGCGCGGCGGCGCCATGGCGATCTGGGGCGTCGGCGTGATGCTGGGGCCCATCATGGGTCCGACGCTGGGCGCCTGGCTGACCGACAATTATTCCTGGCACTGGGTATTTCTGATCAACCTGCCGATCGGCGTCATTACCGTGATCGGCCTCTTGCTGTTCATGAATGAGACCGAGCGGCATGAGCATCTGCGCTTCGACTGGTTCGGCTTCATCGCGCTCGCCATCGGCATCGGCTCGCTGCAATTGCTGCTCGACCGCGGCGAGCAGGTCGGCTGGTTCGAAGCGAGCGAGATCTGGATCGAGATGATCGTCTCAATCGTCGGCTTCTATTATTTCTTCGCGCATTCGCTGACTACCGACGAGCCGTTCGTGCGTTTCGATATGTTCAAGGACCGCAACTTCGTTTCCGGCTGCGTGTTCATGGTGGTGATCGGCGTGGTGCTGTTCGGCACCATGGCGCTGGTGACGCCTTTCATGCAGAAGCTGCTCGACTATCCGATCCAGACCGCCGGCTTCCTGCTCGGCTCGCGCGGCATCGGCACGCTGCTCACCATGATGGTCGCGCCGCGGCTGATGAAGCTGCTCGAGACGCGCTATCTGATCTTGATCGGCCTCGCGCTCACCGGCGGCACGCTCTACTACTTCACCGGCTTTTCGCTCGACACCACCCAGAATACCATCGTCGTCACCAGCATCATCCAGGGCATCGGGCTCGGCCTCTTGTTCGTGCCGATCACTACCGCTGCATTTTCGACTTTGCCGCACCAACTGCGCACCGGCGGCACAGCCATCCTGACGCTGGTGCGCAATATCGGCTCGTCGGTCGGCATTTCCATGGTCATCGCCAACCTGACCAACGAGGCCAACTACATGCACGCGCGGCTGGCCGCGCAGGTGACGCCTTTCAACGACGCGCTGCAGATGCCGGACGTGCACCGCATCCTCAACATGGCGACCGATACCGGGCGCGCCATGATGGACCTCATGATCACGCAGCAAGCGACGATGATCGCCTATCTCAACGACTTCAAGCTGCTGATGGTACTGACGCTGGCGATGATGCCGCTGGTGTTCATCATCCGCGCGGCCCGCCGGGCGCCGACCGAGGAAGACCTGGAAGAGGCGGCGGTGCTGGAGTAATTCGGCTGTCGTCCCGGGCGAGCGAGCACTTACGAGCGAGACCCGGGCCGCAGTAACCGCGGCGGCGGCGATGCAGAAGGGCTGGGGATTACTGGGTCCCCGCCTTCGCGGGGACGACACCCGAAGACAAGAATTCTCTTCTAACCACATCCGTGTGCGCGCCGAGCGGCGGGACCGGGCCATAGCGGCGCGGCTCGCCGGCGCGCAACGGCCCCGGCGCCGGAATGCTCGCCGGCCCGCTCGGCGTGTCGACCGATATCCGCCGCAGATGCGGATGCTTGCCGAGCAATTCCGAATCGTTGACCCGCGCGAAAGCGATATCGGCCGCGGCGAGCTTTTGCATCAGCGGCTCGACGTCGTGCGACGCAAACACGGCGGCAACCTTCGCGTTGGTTTCGTCGCGATGCTGCTGCCGGCTCGGCACCGTGGCGAATTTCTCGCTCGTGCCGAGCGACGCATCGCCCAGCACCTTTTCAGCCAGCACCCGCCATTCGCGGTCGTTCTGGATGGCGATCAGGATGTCGGCGCGGTCGCGCGTCTTGAACACGCCGTAGGGGGCGATGGTCGGATGGGCAAGCCCGATACGCTTGAACGGTGTGCCCCACTCCTGGTTCAACAGCGGGATCGTCATCCATTCCGCCATGGCGTCGAACATGGAGATGGAGATTTCGGCGCCCTCGCCGCTGCGGCCGCGCGCGATCAGCGCTTCCAGGATGGACTCGTAGGCTTCGAGCCCGCAGGCGATATCGACGACGGAGACGCCGACCCGCGCCGGCCCTTCGGGCCCGCCGGTGACCGAGGAAATGCCGGACTCGGCTTGGATCAGCAGGTCGTAAGCCTTGCGCCGCGCGTAAGGGCCACTCTCGCCGTAGCCGGAGATCGAGCAGCAGATCAGCCGCGGATAATCCTGGCGCAGCCGTTTGACCGCGAAGCCCTGCTTGGCGAGCGCGCCGGGCTTCAAGTTCAGCACGAACACGTCGGCCTTGGCGAGCATGGCTTCGAGCAAGGCCTTGTCGTCATCCTTGGTGAGATCGATCACCACCGACTGCTTGCCGCGGTTGAGCCAGACGAAATGGGCGCTTTCGCCGTGCACGATGTGATCGTAGCCACGCGCGAAGTCGCCTTCCGGGCGTTCGACCTTGATCACTCGCGCGCCGGCGTCCGCCATGCGGCAGGTGCATTGCGGCGCGGCGACCGCTTGCTCGATCGAGACGACAAGGAGGCCTTCCAGGGGGAGGGTCATGTGAGTCCGTGGGCTCGCATCGCTTTTCAAGTGTCATCATCCGCGCGGATGATCCAGTAACCACGAACGCCTAGATTATCAACGTCCCGGCAGCGGGGCACTTCGGATGCCCCGCTTTCGCGGGGCATGACAGCATAGTACGACCTCGGCAGACCGAGCACGTGCTCGGCGATGTAGGACAGGATCATGTTGGTCGAGATCGGAGCCACCTGGAACAGCCGGCTCTCGCGGAATTTGCGCTCGACGTCGTATTCCTCGGCGAAGCCGAAGCCGCCGTGCGTCTGCACGCAGGTGTCGGCGGCGAACCAGGCGGCGTCGGCGGCGATGAGCTTGGCCATGTTGGCCTCCGGCCCGATCTCGCCGCCGGCTTCGAACTTTGCGGCTGCTTCGTGCACCATCAGTTCGGCCGCGCGCATCTGCGCATAGGCGCGCGCGATCGGAAACTGCACGCCCTGATTCTGCCCGATCGGGCGGCCGAACAGCACGCGGTCCTTGGCATAGCCCGAGGCTTTGTCGATGAACCATTTGGCGTCGCCGACCGCTTCTGCCGCGATCAGAATGCGCTCGGCGTTCATGCCGGACAGGATGTAGCGGAAGCCCTTGCCCTCCTCGCCGATCAGGTTCTCTGCCGGCACGCGCAGGTCGTCGAAGAAAATCTGCGTGGTGGCGTGGTTCATCATGGTGCGGATCGGTGTGATCGTCATGCTGGTGCCTTCGGCGAGCCGCATGTCGACCAGAAAGACCGAGAGACCGTCGGTCCGCTTCTGCACTTCCTCGCGCGGCGTGGTGCGCGCGAGCAGCAGCATTAGGTCGGAGTATTGCGCCCGCGAGGTCCAGATCTTCTGGCCGTTGACGACGTAATGATCGTTACCCTCCCGCCGCGCCGTCGTCCGCAAAGAAAGCGTGTCGGTGCCGGAGGTCGGCTCGGTGACGCCGAAGGCCTGCAGGCGCAATTCGCCGCTCGCGATTTTCGGCAGGTAACGCTCTTTCTGCGCGTCGCTGCCGTGGCGCAGGATCGTGCCCATGATGTACATCTGCGCGTGGCAGGCCGCGCCGTTGCATCCGGAGGCGTGAATTTCTTCCAAGATGGCGGCGGCCGCGCTGATCGGCAGCCCGCTGCCGCCGTACTGCTCCGGGATGAGGGCGGCGAGATAGCCGGCCTCGGTCAGCGCCTGCACGAAGTCGCTCGGATAGGCCCTCTCACGATCCAGCGCGCGCCAGTACTCGCCGGGAAACTTGGCGCAAAGCGCGCGCACGCCCTCGCGGATGTCGGCGTGGCCTTGGTCTTTATGAGTCGATGCCATGACGCTTTACCCGGCTTGTCATCGCCGGGCTTGTCCCGGTGATCCCGCTTAGAACACAACGCCATGCCTGTCTAAGCGGGATGGCCGGTAACAAGCCCGGCCATGACCAGACTACATGGCGAGCGCAAACGATCAAACGGCGATTTCCGCCCGCCCGTTGTTAATCGCGATCACGTCGCGCTCGGCGACGCGGGCGCGGAAGCTGACCATATTGCCGTCGCGCCAGATCTCGGTGCGGATGGTTTCGCCCGGATAAACCGGCGCCGAGAAGCGCCCCGCCATACCGGTGAGCCGTGCGGGATCGTAACCGCATAACGACTTGAGCAAGGCATGGCCGGCCACACCGAAAGTGGCAAGCCCGTGCAGGATGGGGCGCGGAAAGCCGGCAGAACGGGCAAATTCGGGCTCCGCGTGCAGCGGATTGACGTCGCCGGAGAGCCGGTAGATCAGCGCCATTTCCGGCCGTGTCGGCAGATCGCAAATGAGGTCCGGCGCGCGCTGGGGCAGCGGATGCGGCGCCGGCGCCGCATGCGTCGGCCCGCCGAAGCCGCCGTCGGCGCGACAGAAGGTCGTCTGCTTGAGCACGGCGAGCAACTCGCCGCTCGCCTTGTCGGTTATGCGCCGCTCGGAGAATACAAGCGCGCCTCTGCCCGCGCCTTTGTCGATCACATCCAGGATGCGCGTCTTGCCGATAACTGTGCCCTGCGGCTTGACCGGCCCATGCAATGTGAAGCCTTGCTCGCCGTGCACGACGTGGGTCCAGGTCACGCCGATCTCCGGCCGGCGCAGCCAATAGGGCGTATAAGCCTGCACCAGCGCATAGGTCGGCAGCGCTTTGAGGTTCTTCTCGTAGACGAAGGCGAGCTCGTCCTCGTTCAGCGGGTCTTGGCCGAAGCCGAGACCGAGCGCGTAGAGCATCACGTCCTTGGGGCCGTAAGTGTGTTCGACCGCGGGGATGTCGAGTGAAAGTAGCTTTTCGTGAGCGATCGCCATTTTAGCTCCCGGGCGGTTTGCGCCGGGCACATTAGCGGGGTGGGTGGCGAGGACAAGTCCGCTTGTCCCGGATGCGGTGCAGCGCGAGCGTAGCGAAGTGCTGCGCTGCGCCCGGGACACGAGGCGGCGCGCGTTATTTCCCCCACACCTCTTCCCCCATCTCCACGATCATGCGCAGTTTCGCCCACTGCTCCTCCTCGGCGAGCAGGTTGCCCTCCTCGGTCGAAGCGAAGCCGCACTGCGGCGAAAGGCAGAGCTGGTCGAGCGATATGTATTTCGTCGCTTCTTCGATGCGCCGCTTGATGGCGTCTTTCGATTCCAGCCGGCCGGTCTTGGTGGTGACGAGGCCGAGCACCACCTGGCGGTCTTTCGGCACCAGCCTGAGTGGCGCGAAGCCGCCGGCGCGCTCGGTGTCGTATTCGAGAAAGTAGCCGTGCACCTTGATGCGATCGAACAGGATCTCCTCTTCCGCCTCGTAGCCGCCTGTGCCCATGAAAGTGGATTTGTAGTTGCCGCGGCACAGATGCATGGTGATGCGCATGTCGGGCGGGATATCCGACATCGCGGTGTTGATGAGATCGCCGTAGAGCGGGCCGAGCGCTTGCGGGTTATCGCCGCGCTCCTGCATCTGCGCCCGGTATTTATCGTCGCACAGCATGGCAATGAACACTTCGTCGAGCTGGAGATAGCGGCAGCCGGCATCGGCGAAGGCGCGCACGGCCTTTTTGTAAGCTCGGCCGAGATCGTCGAAAAACGCATCGAGCTTCGGATAGGTCGCCTTGTCGATCGGGGTGCGCACCGGCCGGCCATAGGCCGCCGAGGGCGAAGGAATCGTGATCTTCGGCGTCCGCTTGGTGTGCGCGGCGACGAACTTGAAATGCTCGATCATCGGGTGACCGGAGAAGCCGATCCTGCCCGTCACTTTAAGCCCTTCGTTACGCGTGTTGACGCCGGCGAAGGCGATGCCGGTGTCCATCACATGTTTTTCGATGCCGTCGAGGCCCCAGAGGAAATCGAGATGCCACCAGGAACGGCGGAATTCACCGTCGGTGATCGCGTTGAGGCCGACTTCCTCCTGTTTGCCGATGACGCGCGCGATCTCCCGGTCCTCGATTTCTTTGAGCGCGGCGGCCTCGATCTCGCCTTTGCCGAATTGCGCGCGCGCTTGCTTCAGGGCGGCCGGCCGCAGCAGGCTGCCGACGTGGTCGGCGCGGAAGGGCGGTGTGGTGCGTTGTGTCATTGCTCTGCCTCGTGTCCCGGACGCGGTGCATCGCGGAGCGCAGCGTAGCGGTGCACCGCTGATCCGGGACCCCGGTTCTTTGTGCCTAAGAATGCCGGGTCCCGGGTCTGCAGCGCACCACTTCGTGCTGCGCTGCGCCCGGGACACGCAGCATCACTTGCCCCACACTTCCTCCGCGACCTCCACCACCATGCGCAGCTTCGCCCACTGCTCTTCCTCCGCCAGCACGTTGCCCTCTTCCGTCGAGGCAAAGCCGCACTGTGGCGAGAGGCAAAGCTGATCGAGCGCCACGTATTTGCTCGCCTCGTCGATGCGGCGCTTGATGTCGTCCTTGCGCTCCAGCCGGCCCTGTTTCGAGGTGATGAGGCCGAGCACGAGCTGCTGCTTGCCTTTCGGGAAATGGCGCAGCGGCTCGAAGCTGCCGGCCCGGTCGGTATCGTATTCCAGGAAATAGCCATCGAGGCCGGTATTGCCGAGCAGGTGCTCGGCGACGAACTCGTAGCCGCCTTGCGCGATCCAGGTAGAGCGAAAATTGCCGCGGCAAGAATGCATGGTGATCGCCATGTCGGCCGGCTTGTCCTTCAGCGCCTCATTGGTCGTGCGCGCGTAAATGGCTGGCAGCGTGTCCGGATCGTCGCCGCGCGCCTTCGAGGCCTCACGCTCCTTGGGATCGCAGATCATCGCCCAAGCCGTGTCGTCAAGCTGCAGGTAGCGGCAACCCGCGTCGTAAAAGGCGCGGATCGCCTTGCGCCAGGCGGTGGCGACGTCGGCGAAGAACTCGTCATAGCCCGGATAGACTTCCTTGCTCACCATCGCGCGGCCCTGACGGAAGTGGAAGGTCGACGGCGCCGGGATGCACATTTTCGGCGTGACCTTGCATACGCTCTTGAGAAACTTGAAATGCTCGATTTGCCGATGACCGACGAAATCCACTTTGCCTGTAATCTTGAGTGCCTCGGCTTTCGTTTCGACACCGTGGAATTTGATCGGCGGCGCGCTGATCCTCTCAACGCCCTGCAAGCCCCAGAAAAAATCGAAATGCCACCAGGAGCGGCGGAATTCGCCGTCGGTCGCAAGCCTGAGGCCGACCTCCTCCTGCTTGCGGACGATCTTCTCGATTTCCTGGTCCTCGACTTTTTTCAGAGCCGCGGCATCGATGTCACCCCTCACGTGCCGGGCCCGCGCCTCTTTCAACGGCGTGGTGCGCAACAGGCTGCCGACGTGATCGGCGCGGAAGGGCGGCGAAGTGCGTTGGGTCATTTGCTGCTCCCGAATGATCCGTTCGTCCCCCGGAAAGCGGGGACCCAGTTCTTATTCGCTGGATTCCGCTTACGCGGGAACGAGCGGTCTACTGTTTTCCCCACACCTCGTCAGCCAACTCCACCACCATGCGCAGCTTCGCCCACTGCTCATCCTCGGCGAGCACGTTGCCTTCTTCGGTCGAAGCGAAGCCGCATTGCGGCGACAGGCAAAGCTGCTCGAGCGCGACAAATTTGGTCGCCTCCTCGATGCGTTTCTTGATGTCGTCGCGTGGCTCGAGCCGGCCCGATTTCGACGTGATGAGGCCGAGCACCACGATCTTGTTGCCCTTGGGCAGGAACCGTAGCGGCTCGAAGCCGCCGGCGCGGTCGGTGTCGTATTCGAGGAAATAGCCGTCGTAGTTGCAGTTGGCGAGCAGCGTCTGCGCCACCGGCTCGTAGCCGCCCGATGAGATGAAGGTGGAACGGAAATTGCCGCGGCAGACATGCGTGGTGACGACCATGTCGGCAGGTTTCGCCTCCAGCGCCTTGTTGATGCACTTGGCGTAGGTCGCCTGCAGATGATCGACGTCGAGACCGCGCTCGCGCGCCTTCTGCAGTTGCTCCTGCGAACATAGATAGGCCCAGGCCGTGTCGTCGAACTGCAGATAGCGGCAACCCGCATCGTAGAAGGCCTTGATCGCCTTCTGATAGGCGATCGCCAAGTCGTCGAAGATCGCGTCGCGGCTCGAATAGGTGTCCTTGTTCACCGCGTTTGGCTCGAGACGGAAGTGAAAGGTCGAGGGCGCCGGAATGCACATTTTCGGCACAACCTTGGTGTGCGCCTTCAAGAATTTGAAGTGCTCAATCATCGGGTGGCCGGAGAAGCCGATCTTGCCGGTGACGCGGATCGAACGCGGCTTCGTCTGCACGCCCTGGAACTGAATGCCGTGGTCGAGCTCGTAGATCTCGACGTTGTCGAGCATGCCGTAGAAATCGAAATGCCACCATGAGCGCCGAAATTCACCGTCGGTGGCGAGCTTGAGCCCGATCTCCTCCTGCTTCTTGATGATCTTCTCGATCTCGCGGTCCTCGACATCCTTGAGCTGCGCGGCCGTGATCTCGCCCTTCTCGCGCTTGACGCGCGCCTCCTTGATTGGCGCGGTGCGCAGCAGCGAGCCGACATGATCGGCGCGGAAAGGCGGCTGTTTTCTTTGTGTCATCGTTTCCTCCGCGAAGTCACCCGCGGCGTCTAGCGCGCGCTGGGTTATTTTGAGTCTGCCATAGCACGGCCGGCGCCGTGGCGTCCCACGGACGCATCGCATGCGTAGCGCGCGGTTTCAACGGTACTCCCGAAGGAAAAATAATGCGGCATGCAGGCGCCCAAGCCTTCGGCGGCGCGCAGGGTCGCGAGGATGCGGTCGGGTCCGGCGTGGCCGACGAGGCCGGCGCCCGCGCCGGAGACGAGGCCGCGCAGGGACGAAGCCACGCCGCAGCGGCGCGCATAGCGGATGAGCGCCGGCACGCTGGTCGGACCCGCCATGCCGACCTTGACCGGCCGTGCGATGCCGCCGGCGCGCAGCTGCTTGAGCCAGGCGAGGATACGCTCCGGTGAAAACGAGAACTGGCTGACGATGTGGACGCGCAGGCCCTGTGCCGCGGCGGCCGCGATCTTCTCGTCGAGGGCGGCTTCGAGGCGGCCGGACGCGATGCGCGGATGGCCTTCCGGATAGGCAGCGATGCCGATCTCTTCGATGCCGGCCTCGCGCAAACGGCCCTTCTGGATCACCGCCAGCGCGTCGGCGAAAGCGCCCGTAGCCTCGATATCGCCACCGATCACCAATAGGCGCCTGACATCGGCCTCGCCGTGCAGGCGGGCGAGCAAGTCCTGCAGGTCGCCCGCGGCGGCGAAGCGGCGCGCGGCGATATGCACGACCGGCTCAAGGCCAGAGTGGCGCACCGCGCTGGCTGCCGCGACGATGTCGCGCGGAGTGATGGTGGGTACCGCGGAGAAATAGACGTGCGTCGCGCGCGGCAGGATTTCGGCGAGCGCGGCGATTTCCTCGCCACTCGGCCGCGTAGTCTCGATAGAGAATTGCTGCGCGAAGCTCGACACGGCTCACTCGCGCCGGCGCGAGATAACGAAGCTTTCGTCGTAGAACCACAAGCCGCCGTTCTTCTGCAACACCTCGCGCGTGGCCTCTATATAGCGGCGATCGCTGTTGACGTCGGACAGGCGGTCGTCCTCTATCTGCCCCACATAGATCGCCGCGTTCCAGGCGGCGAGCAGCGTCGACGTGCCGATCGAAGAAGAGATTTCCGACGGCAGGGTGTGCATCTCGTAGCGAAACAGCGAGCGCTGGTCGGAATAAGCGTTGAAGTTCAGATCGCGCGCGGCAGGCCCCAGTTCGTGCTTGACCTGTTTGAGCAGATCGTGGCGACTATGCGTGAAAGGATGATCGTTCGGCCAGATCTTGTGAATGATCTCCATGCCGGGGTCGTGGCCGTAGGAGTGGATCGCGATCAGCCTCCCGCCCGGTCCGAGCGCGCGCGCGAGTGGCGAAAGCACGCGCTTGGCCTTGAACTCGAGCGAAGCGCGCGCGCGATAGGGCTGCGAGGCGATAACCAGATCGTAGTCGGCGACGGTGCCTCCCGGCTTGGGGATGATCTGGTCGAGCAGGAATTTGTGGTCGTTGCGGTAGAGGACCAGGACGACCGGCCGCTCGTAGACGGGGTTGCCACTCTTCTCCGACACGCGCGCCTTCCAGTTCTCGGCCAGGAACGGCTCGAGTCCGGTGATCTGCTCCTCGAAGCGGTGCGCACTGTCACCATCCATCGACAGTTCCTTCCACACCAGGCTGGCGGCGGCAGAAAGCGATTTCACCGCCAGCCAGGGCGCCTCGGCATAGGCGAGATTGGTCAGCACCAACACGGTGGCAGGATGCTCGACGAACCGGTCCGCCACTTTCTGCAGCGTGAGGCGGACGTCCTCCAGGCTGATCTCCTTGCCGATGACGTAGAACGGCATGGTGGGGAAACGGTCGTGCATGGTGCGCATCACGCGCGACAGAACGGTGCCGTCGCCGACACCGGCGTCGAACACGCGCACCGCCGGTGGGCGCGGATGGATGTTCGCGAGTTCGAGCCCGACGCGGTTGGCGATCTCCCACTTCTCCGAGCAGGTGTTCACGAACAGCAAATATTTCTGCCTGTTGTCGAAGAAACGGAAGTTGCGCGTCGGATCGTCGCTCGCCGGCGCTATCGCGGCCGACGCCGGAGTCACTTCGGGCAATCTTTGCGTCGCCGTTGAAGGATCGAACAGCATGCGACGGCGGCCGGGCGCGACGTCGGCGTTGCGCGCCATGAAGGCGCGGATGCGGTCGAGCGTATCGGTGGTAATGCGGCCGCCGTTGCGCAGGCGGTTGGCGAGCTTGCCGTCGTTGACCGCGCGGCGGCCGAAGGTCGATTCAGCCAGGCCGCGCGCCCGGCAGAATTCGCTGATCTCCTGGAGGATCTGCTCGTTCATGGCGTTTCCCGATGCCGACTCTAAGGCGGCCGCCCGGGAGCAAAGGGAACCAAGCCCTGCGCAGTTCGTCAACCACAAAACTCAAGTTGGGAAAAGATGGGCAAAGTGGGTGGGCGAAGAATGCGGTAAGAAAAAACGTCTATATAATAAACTAACATGCCGTAAGAGGGGCCTGTCTGGGCTTTTGCGAGGCTTGGCGGGCGATTGCCCACGAACAGCAACACTCTAGTGGGCGATAATGGGCAGTGAACCCGCCGCCTGACCCGTTCAGATTTCGAAGAAAACCGTCTCGTTCTCGCCTTGCACGCGGATATCGAACCGATAGACAGCCTGCCCGCCTTTGCCCTGCTTGTGGGCAACGAGTGTCCCGCGGCGATCCTCCGGCACCAGCGCCAAGATGGGATCATCGGCATTCGATGTCTCGTCGGAGAAATAGAGCCGCGTATAGATCTGCCGAAGCATGCCGCGCGCGTAGATGGCGACCACGATATGCGGCGCCTGCCGCTTGCCGTCGGGCCCCGGCACCCGTCCAGGCTTGATTGTGTCGAAAGCATAGACGCCGTCGGGGTCGCAGGCGGACCGGCCGAAGCCGACGAACTTGGCGTTGCGATTGGCGCGGTTGTCGCGCGCATGCGCGTAGCGTCCTGCCGCGTCGGCCTGCCAGATCTCGACCATGGCGTCGGGGATCGGCCGGCCGTCGCCGTCGATGACGGCGCCCTCGATGCGGATGCGCTCGCCCGAAGCGTCCGGCGTGACGAGGTCGGCCCCGACGGTCTCCTTCCAGTCGTACAGGTGCTTGTCGTGCTCCGGCCGCCACTCACAGCGGTTGCGCGGCGTCAGCCCGTAGGCGAAGAACGGCCCCACGGTTTGCGATGGCGTGATCTCAGACATGGAAAGCCCGCTTATTGGGTTTGACTGATTGTACCCAACTCCGCTCATTCCCGCGTAAGCGGGAATCCAGGCCTGAGATCTCGGACTCTGCGGCTTCCCGCCCCAGGTCGCCGCTTGCGCGGCGACGAGCGGAGTATGTGAGGCGCGACATGCGCATCAATGCTTATCCGTGTCCTGCGGCGTCGCCTCGCGCCCGCGCAGCACGATGTCGAAGCGGAAGCAGAGCGCCCAATCGGGAATGGTGTTCTCCAGATCGAAGGTCGAGACCATGCGCGCCCGCGCCTTCTCGTCGCTCACCGAGTTGAAGATCGGGTCGAACGGAAACAGCGGGTCGCCCGGAAAATACATCTGCGTCACCAGCCGCGACAGGAACGAGTGGCCGAACACCGAGAAATGGATGTGGTTCGGCCGCCAGGCGTTGTAGTGATTGCCCCATGGATAGGCGCCGGGCTTCACGGTGACGAAGCGGTAGTAGCCGCTCTTGTCAGTGACGGTGCGCCCTGCCCCGGTGAAGTTCGGATCGAGCGGCGCCGGGTGCTGGTCCACGTTGTGGATGTAGCGGCCGCAGGCATTGGCCTGCCAGATCTCCACCAGCGTGTCGGGCAGCGGCCGCTTGTCCTCGTCGAGCACGTGACCGTGCACGATGATGCGTTCGCCGAGCGGCTCGCCCTTGTGCTGCTTGGTCAGGTCGTTGTCGCCCTCCTGTACCGCGTCGTGGCCGTAGACCGGCCCGGTCAATTCCGACAGCGTGTGCGGCACGACGATCAGCGGCTTCGACGGCGAGCGCTTGACCGTGCTGCGATAGTCCGGCGACAGATGCTTGGGATAGACGCCGAGGCTTTCGCGCGGATAGATCAGCGACATTATTATTTCCTTTTTCCTTACGAAATCCGTTCCAGCGCCAGCGACACGCCCTGCCCCACGCCGACGCACATGGTCGCGAGCGCACGCTTGCCGTCGCGCTCATGCAGGCCGTGCGCCGCCGTCAGCACCAGGCGGGCGCCCGACATGCCGAGCGGATGGCCGAGCGCGATCGCCCCGCCGTGCGGGTTGACGTGCTCGGCGTCGTCGGCGAGCCCGAGCTGCCGCAGACAGGCTAGCGATTGCGAGGCGAAGGCTTCGTTGATCTCGATCAAATCGTAATCGCCGATCTTGTGCTGGAGCCGCTGCATCAGCTTGCGCGTCGCCGGCACCGGGCCGATCCCCATGATGCGCGGCGGCACGGCGGCAGAGGCCATGCCGAGCACGCGCGCGCGCGGCGTCAGCCCATGCTCCTTCACCGCCTGTTCCGACGCCACGATCAGCGCGGCGGCGCCGTCGTTGACGCCGGACGCGTTGCCGGCGGTGACCGTGCCGTCCTTCCGGAACGGCGTCTTCAGTTTGGCGAGCTGCTCGAGCGAGGTGTCCGGCCGCGGATGCTCGTCGCGGTCGACCAGCACCGGCCCCTTCTTGCCGCCCGGCGCTTCGACCGCCACGATCTCGGTGGTGAAATAGCCGCGGCCTTCGGCTTCGCTGGCGCGCATCTGCGACCTGAGAGCGAACGCATCCTGATCGGCGCGGCTGACCTGGAATTCCTCCGCCACGTTCTCGCCGGTCTCCGGCATGGAATCGACGCCATATTGCTGCTTCATCAGCGGATTGATGAAGCGCCAGCCGATGGTGCTGTCGAAAATCTCCACCTTGCGCGCGAAAGCTGCGTCCGCCTTGCCCTGCACGAAGGGCGCCCGCGTCATCGATTCGACGCCGCCGGCGATGGCGAAATCCATTTCGCCGGCCCTGATGGCGCGCGCCGCGGTGCCGACCGCTTCCATGCCCGAGGCGCACAGCCGGTTGAGTGTCACGCCCGGCACGCTCTGCGGCAGCCCGGCGAGCAGCAGCGCCATGCGCGCCACGTTGCGGTTGTCCTCGCCGGCCTGGTTGGCGCAGCCCAGATAGACCTCGTCGAGCTTTTCCCAGTCGACATGGGTATTGCGCTGTTTCAGCGCGCGGATCGGGACGGCGGCAAGATCGTCGGCGCGCACATTGGCGAGCGAGCCGCCGAAACGGCCGATCGACGTGCGAGCGGCGTCGCAGATGAAGACCTCACGCATGCTTCTTCCTCAATTTACGGTCATTCCGTGACGAAGCGTTAGCGCCGGACGCGGAATCCAGAAGCAATTGCCATTCTCGCCGGCTCGGTTTGCCCGTCCTCGCCCTTCGGGCTTCGCCGGGCGCCCCGAAATTACGAGACATTATCACGGCAGCCTCGGCGGTGGCGCGGGCGGTGCGCGCCTGCAGGTCGCGCAGCACTTCCAGCTCCTGCGCGGTAGGTTGCGGCGTCTCCTCGACTTTCGCGGCATATTTCACCGGCCAGCCGGTATTTTCCTGGATCTGCTCGCGGGTGACGCCGGGATGGATGGAGACGACTGTCATCTCCTTGCTCTCCAGATCGGGCGCAAACAGCGCGAGATCGGTGATCAGCTTGGTCGGGCCTTTGGTGTTGACGCCAAGTTTTTTTCGCGAGTCGCCGCCCGAGACGTGGCCGATCGAGGTGACGAAATCGAGCTTGTCGACGAAGCCGCGCTTCGACTGCGCCATGATGATGAAAATCTCGCCGCAGGAGATGGCGATTTCGGGGGCCCCGCCGCCGCCCGGCAGCCGCACCTTCGGCTTGTCGTAGGCACCGACCACCGTGGTGTTGAGATTGGCGAAGCGGTCGATCTGCGCCCCGCCGAGGAAGCCGACCTTAATGCGGCCGCCCTGCAGCCAGTAACGAAACATTTCCGGCACCGGCACCGTGGTGAGCGCGGTCTCGCACAATTCGCCGTCGCCGATCGACAGCGGCAAGATGTTCGGCTTGGTGCCGAGCGTGCCGGATTCGTAGATCAGCGTGATATTCGGCGCGTGGGTGAGGCGCGCGAGATTGCAGGCGGCCGACGGCTGGCCGATTCCCACAAAACACACATCGTCGTCCTTGAGCGCGCGCGCGGCCGCGATGGTCATCATTTCGTTCGGCTTGTAGTCCGTCATTTGCTACCTCGGGTCATTCCGGGGCGCGCCCAACGGGTCCGGCCGAAGGCCGGCCCGATGGTAAACTCAGGCGCGAACCCGGAATCCAGAAACAAACGCCGTGCTCTCGTCTGGAATGACCAGAAAGAAAAGTGGGGCATTGCCGTTACTCCGCCGCCGCGCGGTGCTTGCGCGCGTATTGAGCGAAATCGGCAGGACCGCCCTTCATCACGTTCTCTTCCATCCACTTGAGGAACGTGTCGCGCTCGCGCGAGATCGCGTCCCATTTCTTGTAATAGGCGTTGTTGCGCGGGTAGTAGCCCTGCGCATAGGAGGGAAACGCTCCGCCCGGCACTTCCACCACATGGCCGACGGTCCAGTGCGGCAACACGCAGGCATTGAGGCTGCGGTCGCGCGGCAATTCGTCGACGATCTCTTCTACCGTCACCACCGAGCGCTTGGAAGCGAGCACCGCCTCCTTCTGGACGCCGAGCACGCCCTCGATCATCACATTGCCTTGGCTGTCGGCGCGCTGGGCATGGATCACCGCCACGTCCGGCCGGTGCGCCGGCACCGCCGCGAGCTGTTCGCCGGTGAACGGGCAGGTCACGCGCTTGATGTTCGGATTCACCTTCGGCAGGTCGACGCCGACATAGCCGCGGAAGATCGCGCAGGGCAGACCCGCGGCGCCCGCCTCATAGGCGTTGGCCATGGCGGCGTGCGAATGTTCCTCGATCGCAACCTTGTTCGGCCAGCCGTTCTCGGTGGCATCGCGGAAGCGGTGCAGCGAACCGACGCCCGGATTGCCGCCCCATGAAAAGACGACCTTGTCGGCGCAACCCATGCCGATGAGCTGGTCGTAGACCAGATCGGGCGTCATACGGATCAGCGTCAGGTGCTTGCGCTTCTGGCGGATGATCTCGTGGCCGGCGGCGTGCGGAATGAGATGGGTGAAACCTTCCACCGCCAGCGTGTCGCCGTCGCGCACGGTCGCCTCGATGGCCTCGGCGAGGGAGGAAATACGCGCCATTTGGACTTTCCCGGTTGCCGCTTTCGTATTTACGGCTGCCCAAAGGACGGGTCAAATGCCATCCGACCCATCAGTTGGACCCCCAACCATGCTCCTGTCCGACCAGCCGATCTTCACCGTCGAGGCCGAGCTCGAGCCGATGCTGAACCTCGGCCGCACGCCCTATGGCGAGCGCCGCATCGTCGGCATCGCCGGCGGCCGCGTGCACGGACCGAAACTTACCGGCCGCATCCTGCCCGGCGGCGCCGACTGGCAGTTCGTGCGCAGCGACGGCGCCGCCGACATCGAGGCCCGCTACACCATCGAGGCGGCGGGCGGCGCGCATATTCTGGTCGACAGCGTGGGCCTGCGGCACGGGCCTCCCGCGGTCATCGAGCAATTGGCGCGCGGCGAAAAGGTTGATCCGGCGCTTTACTATTTCCGCACCGTCATGCGGTTCGAGACCGGCGATGCTCGGCTTTCTTGGCTCAACCGCATCCTGGCGCTGGCGCGCGGCGAGCGGCAGGCCATGAGTGTGCGGCTCAAGGTGTATGAGGTGCTGTGAATCGTCATGGCCGGGCTTGTCCCGGCCATCCACGTCTTTCATTGTTGCAGGTTCGCAAGGCGTGGACGCCAGCCACACGTTCACCGCCGGACCGCGCCAGACGCCGGAGTGTTTTGCTTGACCGAGAACGCTTTTCCGCTCGATCTTCCCGCCTCGCTCAAAGCAGAGATGCAGGGCGCCGTCGCCATCCTCCGACTCAACCGGCCGCAAAAGCGCAACGCGCTCGACGACGAAACCATCGCCGGCGTCGACGCGTTCTTCGGCGCGCTGCCCGAAGAGGCCGGCGCCGTTTTGCTCGCCAGCGAAGGCGAGCATTTCTCGGCCGGGCTCGACCTCGGTGAGCTTAAGGAGCTCGCCATCGTCGAAGGCATCGAGCATTCGCGCACGTGGCACCGCGCCTTCGACAAGATCCAGTTCGGCAAGGTGCCGGTGGTGGCGGTGCTGCACGGCGCCGTGGTCGGCGGCGGCCTGGAGCTGGCGGCCGCCGCCCATGTGCGCGTCGCCGAGCGCTCGGCCTATTACGCGCTGCCGGAGGGCAGCCGCGGCATATTCGTCGGCGGCGGCGGCTCGGTGAGGCTGCCGCGGCTGATCGGCGTCGCCCGCATGATGGACATGATGCTGACCGGACGCACCTATTCGGCGGAGGAAGGCCAGACCATGGGGCTCACCACTTACCTCGTCGAGCCGGGCAAGGGATTCGCCAAGGGGCTGGAGCTTGCCCACCGCATCGCCTCGAACGCGCCGCTGACGAATTTCGCCGTCATGCAGGCGCTGCCGCGCATCGCCGAAAGCGGCCCCTCCGCCGGCTACGCCATGGAGGCCCTGATGGCCGCGATCAGCCAGGCCGACCCCGAGGCCAAGGCGCGGCTGCAGGCGTTTCTGGAGAAACGCGCGCCTAAGGTGACGCGCAGCTAACGCAAGTCCCGTTGCGGCAAAGGCAAAGCAGCGCCGGCTGCACGGCGTGCTCCCTCCCCGCGTGCGGGGGAGGGTTGGGGAGGGGGCACGCTGAAAAGCTCGGCGCGTGCCATTTCCCCTCCCTGTCCCTCCCCCGCAAGCGGGGGAGGGGGACGATGTGGCATCGCCCGTCTTACGACCCTAGTCCGCGCGCACCACGATGCGCCGATGCGCCGAAATATATCCCGCGCGTAGGCATTCGCGCCGGGCCGCGCTAAAATTCGCAAAACAACGCCCAAGGAAGCGATGTCGATTCCGAGCCTGCAAGCCGAACCTGCCGCGGCGGCGTTGCGCGCGGTGCGCCTCGGCGCGCCCGCCGCCGTGATCGAGCGCCGGGCGGACGGCAGCATCCTGATGCGGTCCGGGCGCCCGCTTGCCCCCTATCGCGACCGGCTGGGCGAGGCGCTGGAAAAATGGGCGCAAGCGCGGCCCGAGCATGTGTTCCTAGCGCAGCGCGCCGAAAACGACGCCTGGCGCAAGCTCACGTATCGCCAGGTGCTCGACCAGGTGAGCCGCATCGGCGCGGCCCTGCTGCGGCGCGGCCTGTCGGCCGAGCGACCGATCGCCATTCTCTCCGGCAATTCGATCGAGCACGCGCTCTTGGCCTTGGCGGCCATGCATGTCGGCATCCCCTACGCGCCGATCTCGCCGGCCTATTCGCTGCTCTCGAGCGACTTCGGCAAGCTGCGCATGATCATCGAACTGCTGACGCCGGGCCTGGTGTTCGCCGCCGACGGCCAAGCCTTCGGACGCGCAATCGCGGCGGCGGTCCCGCAAGACGCCGAACTGGTCGTGGCGGCAAATCCGCCCGCCGAGCGCAAGACGACGCCGTTCACCGACCTCATCGGGGCGGAGGATGCCGCGGGCGTGTCGGCCGCGCACGCGCGCGTGACGCCGGACAGCATCGCCAAGTTCCTGTTCACGTCCGGCTCCACCGGCACGCCCAAGGCGGTGATCAACACGCAGCGCATGCTGCTTTCCAACCAGGCCATGGTCGCCGACGGCTTCTGCTTCGTCACCGACGAGCCGCCGGTGGTCGTGGACTGGCTGCCCTGGAGCCACACCTTCGGCAGCAACCACAATTTCAACCTGGTGCTGGTGAACGGCGGCTCGCTCTATATCGACGACGGCAATCCGACCCCGCCCGGCGCGCCGAAGACCGCGCGCAATCTGCGCGAGATCGCGCCCACCATCTATTTCAACGTGCCGAAAGGCTACGAGGCGCTGGTGCCGCATTTGCGCGCCGACGAGACGCTGCGCAAGAACTTCTTCAGCCGCCTGAAGGTGATGTTCTATGCCGGCGCCGGCTTGAACCAGACCACCTGGGACGACCTCACCCAACTCGCCGTCGAAACGACCGGCGAGCGCATCATCTTCCTGTCCTCGCTCGGCTCGACCGAGACCTCGCCGCTCGCCGTCGCCTGCAGCTGGGAGTTCGACCGCGCCGGCAATATCGGGCTGCCGGCGCCGGGGGTGGAGCTGAAATTGGTGCCGAACGAAGGCAAGCTGGAGGCGCGCCTGCGCGGGCCCAACATCACGCCCGGCTATTGGCGCCAGCAGGAATTGACGCGCGCCGCCTTCGACGAGGAAGGCTTCTACAAGATCGGCGACGCGCTGAAATTCGCCGATCCCGGCGACCCGCTGAAAGGCCTGCTGTTCGACGGCCGCATCGCCGAGGATTTCAAGCTGTCGACCGGCACCTGGGTCAGCCTCGGGCCGCTGCGCGCGCGTTTCATCGATCACTTCGCGCCCTATGTGCGCGACGTGGTGTTCGCCGGGCCCAACCGCGACGACATCGCCGTCCTGGTGTTTCCCGACATCGAGGCCTGCCGCCGGCTGGCCGGGCTCGGCGCCGATGCGACGCCGGCAAGCGTCGTGGAAAACGCCAAAGTGCGCGCCAAATTCGCCGAGCTGCTGCGCACCCTCGCCGCCACGAGCACCGGCTCCTCGACCCGGGTCGCCCGCGCGCTCTTGATGGCGGAGCCGCCCTCGATGGATAAAAGCGAGGCGACCGACAAGGGCTCGATCAACCAGCGCGCGGTGTTGGCCAACCGGGCGGCGCTTGTTGACGAGCTTTACGCCACGCCGCTATCTGCCCGCGTGATCGCAATCGGCGCATGATCGCGAAAAGCATGTCCTCGGCCTGATCGGGGATGGGAGCCGGTTTTCGGATAAGATCATGCGCAAGCGGAATGAAGGAACAGGCTGATGGACGTGAAGGGACAGGCGGCAATCGTCACCGGCGGCGCCTCGGGTCTGGGGGCGGCCACCGCGCGCACGCTCGCCGCCGCCGGCGCCAAAGTGGCGGTGATCGACGTCAACCAGAAGGCCGCGGCCGAGGTGGCGATCGACATCAACGGCATCGCGGTCGCCTGCGATGTGGGCGACGCCGCGTCGGCCGAGGCGGCGGTCAAAAAGGCCGCCGCCGATCACGGGCCGGCGCGCATCCTGGTCAACTGCGCCGGCATCGGGCCGGCCAAGCGCATCGTCGGGCGCGACGGGCCGATGCCGCTCGCCGATTACGAGCGCGTCATCCGCGTCAATCTCATCGGCACCTTCAACATGATGCGGCTTGCCGCCGCCGGCATGCAGGGCCTGCCCACGCTCGCCGACGGCGAGCGCGGCGTCATCGTTTCCACCGCCTCGGTCGCCGCCTTCGAGGGCCAGATCGGCCAGTCCGCCTATTCCTCCTCGAAGGGGGGCGTCGCCGCGCTCACGCTGCCGGCGGCGCGCGAATTCGCCCAGTTCGGCATCCGCGTGCTGGCGATCGCGCCCGGCATTTTCGCCACGCCCATGCTGCGCTCGCTGCCGCAGGAGGCGCAGGACTCGCTCGGCGCCGCGGTGCCCTTCCCCAAGCGGCTGGGCGAGCCGCGCGAGTTCGCCGCGCTGGTGATGCATTGCATCCACAACGCCTATCTCAACGGCGAGGTCATCCGCCTCGACGGCGCGCTGCGGCTTTCGCCGCGCTGATAGTCTCTCGTGGGCAGCTTCAGCAACAGCCGCACGGTGCGGATCGAATGGGGCGACTGCGATCCCGCCGGCATCATCTTCTATCCGCGCTATTTCGAGATTTTCGACGCCTCGGTGGCGGCGCTGTTCGAGCGCGCGCTCGGCCTCACCAAGTTCCAGCAACTGAAAGCTTTCGCTTTCGCCGGCTACCCGCTGGCCAGAACGCGCGCGCGCTTCCTCAAGGCCACCCGCTTCGGCGACGAAGTCACCGTGGACACCACGGTGAGCTTCGGCCGCTCGAGCTTCCAGATCGAGCACCGCCTCAGCCTCGACGGCGCGCTCTGCGTCGAATGCCAGGAGACGCGGGTCTGGGTGGTGCGCGATCCCGCGAGCGGCGCGCTCAAGCCGCAGCCGGTGCCGGAGGAGGTGCGCAAGAAGTTCGGCGGCTCCTGACAACGCGCGGGCGCGCTCTATCTGTCCGCGCGCGCGGAGAGAGAAGCATACCTATCCAGTTGGACAGCATGTCATTCCGGGGCGCTCGCGCGAGCGAGCGAACCCGGAATCCAGAAAAAAGTTCAAACTTGCATCTGGATTCCGGGTTCCGACCTTCGGTCGGCCCCGGAATGACGGCAAGCAATCAATCCGAATGCGTGTCACTCGATCTCCGCCGCGATCTTCTTCAATACCGCCAGAAAGCGGGCGCGCTCGCGGCGGGTGATGATGCGGTCGAGATTGGCTTCGTGCTTGCGCGCGACCCGCGCCATGTTGGCAAGCGTCTTCCTGCCGGCCGCCGTCAGATTGAGCCGGTAGGCGCGCCGGTCGTTGCGCACCCGTTTGCGCTCGATCAGTCCGCGCCGCACCAGGGCCTCCACGACGGGCGTGACGCTCGACTTGTCGCGCCCGCTGGCGTGCGAAAGCTCGGTCTGCGTGATGCCCGGGTTGCGCGCGATCAAGGTCAGCGCCGCGAAACGTCCCGGGCTCTCGCCGATCTCCTGCGAGCGGCGCGAGAACGCCTGGAAGGTCGCCTCTTGCGCCATGCGCAGATTGAAGCCGATCCAGTCCGCCAGCGGGCCGAAATCGATAGGTCCGGCGGCGGCGGCGCCGTTGCGGGCGCGCCGGATGCGTCGCGTGCGTTCGTTCAATCTCGTTTCCCCCAAAAGCCCAGCCCCCGCCGCACCCATTAGTTTGACCTCAAACCAACTTTGACAATCCCGCCGAAGTCCGGCTCAATTGCCGCAAAGGTTGGCCATGGTAGCCAACAGATAACCGAGGGAGGAAGCCCATGAAAACCAGTTTTGCCGGGATGCTGGCGGCGGCTGTAGCGACAGCGGCCCTATTGTGCGGCGCGGCCGGCGCGCAGGCGCAGGAAAAGACCTTCAATCTCAAGATTTCGCACTGGGTTCCGCCGTCGCACCCGCTGCAAAAGGCGCTCGAGCAATGGGGCGCCTCGGTGGAAAAGGAATCCGGCGGCACCATCCACTACAAGGTCTATCCCTCGCAGCAGCTCGGCAAGGCCTTCGACCACTACGACATGGCGCGCGACGGCATTGCCGACATGACCTACATCAATCCCGGCTACACCCCCGGCCGCTTCCCGATCATCGCCGCCGGCGAACTGCCCTTCCTGATGTCGAACGCCAAGGGCGGCACCGTGGCGCTCGACGAGTGGTACCGCAAATACGCCGCCAAGGAGATGAAGGACGTCAAGTTCTGCCTCGCCTTCGTGCATGACCCGGGCGCCCTGCACATGGTCGACAAGAAGGTGCTGGTGCCGGGCGACATCAAAGGCCTGAAGATGCGCCCCGCGCAGGGCACCATCGCCGAATTCGTGCGGCTCCTGGGCGGCACCAACGTGCAGGCCTCGGCCCCTGAAGTGCGTGACGTGCTGGCGCGTCACGTGGCCGACGGCGTCACCTTCCCCTGGGGCTCGATCGTGTTGTTCGGTATCGACAAGGTGACCAAATACCACCTGGAAATGCCGTTCTATACGACGACCTTCGCGCTGGTATTCCACAAGGCGACGTATGACGCGATGGATGCCAAGCAGAAAAAGGCGATCGACGACCACTGCAACAAGGAATGGGCGCTGAAGATCGCCGCGCCATGGGCCGATTTCGAGCATAACGGCATCGCCAAGATCAAGGCCGAGCCCGGGCAGAACGTCTACGCGCCGAGCAAGGCGCAGGTCGCGATGTGGGAGAAGGCGGCCGCGCCGCTGACGGCTAAGTGGGAGGGGCAGGCCAAGAAGTCCGGCATCGATCCCGCAGCCGCGCTCAAGGAGCTCAAGGCGGACCTGAAGAAAGAGAACGCAGCGTTTTGATGAACGGTGCAGCGAGGGGGCCAAGCCCCGTCGACAAGTTCATCGATCTGATCGAGGTGATGGCGGCGGGGTTTCTCGCCGTCGTCACCGTGCTCACATTCGTGTCGGTGATCCTGCGCTATTTCTTCTCCTGGGCGATCCCGGACTCCTATGATTTCACTCGGCTGCTGCTCGGCATCCTGATCTTTTGGGGCATGGCGGTGGCGAGCTATCGCGGCGACCACATCACCGTCGATCTCGTCTGGAGCGCGGCGCCGGAATGGGCCAAGCGCGCCATGGACGTATTTTCGGCGCTGATCACGCTCGTCGCCATGGCCGCCTTCACCTGGATGTTTGCCGAGAAGGTGATCGACATCCGCCACGCCGGCACCGGCACTTTCGACCTGCGCCAGCCGGTGTGGCCTTATTATTTCGTCGCGCTGGTCGGCCTTGCGTCCGCCGTACTGCTTCTCGTGCTGCGCACGGTGCGGCTCCTGATCGCGCCGGACAAGCTCGCCCCGAGCGGCGAAGCCCACAGCGGCGAGTGACGCGCGCAATGCCGATACGATCGACACACCATCGACGCGACGGAGCGGCCGCTCGTCCCCGCGCAAGCGGGGACCCAGGGCTGCAAACGCAAGCGCACGAAAGCAGGTCCTGGATTCCCGCTTGCGCGGGAATGACGGGGGTACGGTAGCGATGGGCGCCGACGCCGTCGCCTTCATCGGTTTCGCGACGTTGTTCGCGATGATGCTGCTGCGCGTGCCGGTCGGCATCGCCATGGGCACCGTCGGCGTGCTCGGCTTCGGCTACATGATCGGCGATATCAGGCCGGCCTTGAAGATCCTGTCGCAATCGCCGATCCGCACCGCCACCGACGCCGAATTCGCCGTCATCCCGCTGTTCCTGCTGATGGGCGCTTTCGCTTCCGCCTCCGGCATGAGCCGCGAACTCTTCCGCGCGTCCAACACTTTCCTCGGCCATCTGCGCGGCGGGCTGGGCATCGCCACCATTGCCGCCTGCGGCGGCTTTGCCGCGATCTGCGGCTCATCCGTCGCCACCGCCGCCACGTTTTCCAAGGTGGCCTATCCCGAGATGCGGCAGTTCGGCTATCCGCAAAGCTTCTCGACCGGCGTGATTGCGGCGGGCGGCTCGCTCGGCATCATGATCCCGCCCTCCACCGTCTTCGCCGTCTACGGGCTGATCACCGAGCAGGACATCGGCAAGCTGTTCATCGCCGGCATTGTTCCCGGCATCATCGCGGTCGGCATGTACATCGTCACCATCAACATCATCGCTGTCGTGCGCCCGGGCTTTCTGCCGAAGACGCCGCGGCATTCCTGGGACGAGCGCATGGCTTCGGTGCGCGACATCTGGGCGGTGGTGCTGCTGTTCATCTTCGTGATCGGCGGGCTCTACGCCGGCATGTTCACCGCGACCGAGGCCGCCGGCATGGGCGCCGCCGGCGCCTTCATCATCTCGGTGGCGCGGCGCAAGCTCACGCGCGCCGACTTCTGGCGCTGCCTGATCGAATCCCTGCGCACCACGGCGGCGGTGTTCACCATCCTGATCGGCGCGCTGATCTTCGGCTACTTCCTCACCATCACGCAGGTGCCGCAGAAACTGACCGCCTTTCTCACCGGGCTCGGCATCGGTCCCTACGGCGTGCTCATCCTGATCATGCTGATGTATCTGGTGCTCGGCTGCATCATGGACGCCATGGCCATGATCATCCTCACGGTGCCCATCGTGTTCCCGGTGATCACCTCGCTCGGCTTCGATCCGATCTGGTTCGGGGTGATCATCGTGATGACGGTGGAGCTCGGGCTGATCCACCCGCCGGTGGGCATGAACGTGTTCGTGATCAAGAGCGTGATCCGCGAGGTCAAGCTCTCCACGGTATTCTACGGCGTCCTGCCGTTCGTGCTGACCGACATCGTGCGCCTGGCTATACTCATTTCGTTTCCGATTCTGGCGACGTGGCTGCCCTCGCATATGTAGCCGGGGACGCCTATAATAGTTGGGACCCAAACCATCGGCTTGACCCCATGGAACGCTCTTTCAAGAAAGAAGTGCAGGCGCTCAGGCTGGGAGACGGCGAGACCTTCCGTGGCGAAGGCATCCTGGCCGTCACCAAGGCGCTGTTGCAGTCGGGCGTCTCCTATGTGGGCGGCTACCAGGGGGCGCCGGTTTCCCACCTGCTCGACGTGCTGGTCGACGCCGAGGACATCATGGGCGAGCTCGGCGTGCACCTGGAGACGTGTTCCAACGAGGCGAGCGCCGCCGCCATGCTGGGCGCCTCGATCAACTATCCGCTGCGCGGCGCGGTGACCTGGAAATCGATCGTCGGCACCAACGTCGCGGCCGACGCGCTCTCCAATCTCGCCTCGCCCGGCGTGGTGGGCGGCGCCCTGATCATCCTCGGCGAGGACTACGGCGAAGGCGCCAGCGTCATCCAGGAGCGCTCATATGCGTACGCGCTCAAATCCTCGATGTGGCTCATCGACCCGCGTCCCGATCTGCCCTCCATCGTGCGCATGGTGGAGAAGGGCTTCGAATTGTCGGAGGCGAGCCACGCGCCGGTGATGCTCGAGCTGCGCATCCGCGCCTGCCACGCCACCGGCGAATTCACCGCCAAGAACAACCGCAAGGGCGCGGTCTCCGGCCTCAACAAGCTGGCCGGCCCGCCGCGCTTCGAATATGGGCGCCTCGCCCACCCGCCGGTGATCTTCACGCAGGAGAAGCTGAAGGTCGAGGAGCGCCTGCCGGCGGCGCGCAAATTCATCCGCGACAACAAGCTCAACGAAGTCGTCCCCGGCGACGTGGACGACATCGGCATCATCGTCATGGGCGGGCTCACCAACAGCGTGCTGCGCGCGCTCGAGCGCGTCGGCCTCGCCGACGGGTTCGGCGCCGCGCGCGTGCCGCTTCTGATCCTGAATGTCGTCTACCCGCTGGTGCCGAAGGAGATCCGCCAGTTCTGCGCCTCGAAGCGCGCCGTCTTGGTGGTGGAGGAAGGCAACCCGGCCTATATCGAGGACGCGGTCAATGTCGAGCTGCGCCATGCCGACATCCAGACCAAGGTGCTCGGCAAAGGCCCGCTGCCGCAGGCCGGCGAATATTCGTCCGATGCGCTGCTGGAAGGCCTCGCGGCATTCCTGCAAGCCGCCAGGCCGCAAGGCCTCGACGCCGATGCGCTGGCCGGCAAAGCCCGCGCGCTGACCGCGCACAAGCCGACAGCCGCCGCCGCGCTCGGCCCGTTGCCGCCGCGCCCGCCCGCCTTCTGCACCGGCTGCCCGGAGCGCCCGGTATTCGCCGCCATCAAGCTGATGCAGCGCGAGATCGGGCCCACGCACATCTCGGCCGACATCGGCTGCCATTCGTTCGCAACCTTCGCGCCGTTCTCGCTCGGCAATTCCATCCTCGGCTACGGCATGTCGCTCGCCAGCGCCGCCGCCGTGGCGCCCAACATGCAGAAGCGCCCAATCGCCGTCATGGGCGACGGCGGCTTCTGGCACAACGGGCTGATCACCGGCGTCGCCTCCAACCTGTTCAACAAGGGCGACGGCGTGCTGGTGGTGATGCAGAACGGCTACGCCTCCGCCACCGGCCAGCAATACATCCCGTCGAGCACGACGAGCCGCGAAGGCTCGGCGCCCGGCATGAGCATCGAACAGACGCTGCGCGCCATGGGCGTGAAATGGCTGCAAACGGTGCGGACCTACAGCGTCGGCAAGATGGCGGCGACGCTGAAAGAGGCGATGAAGACGACCGAGAAGGGCCTCAAGGTCATCATCGCCGACGGCGAATGCCAATTGGCGCGCCAGCGCCGCGTGCGCGCCGAAGACGCCGACAAGCTCAAGCGCGGCGACCGCGTCACGCGCGCGCGCTACGGCGTCGACGACGAGATCTGCACCGGCGACCATTCCTGCATCCGCCTGTCGGGGTGCCCGTCGCTGACGGTGAAGCCTTCGCCCGATCCCTTGCGCACGGACCCGGTCGCCACCGTGGTCGATTCTTGCGTCGGCTGCGGGCTGTGCGGCGAGGTCGCGCACGCGGCCGTGCTTTGCCCCTCGTTCTACCGCGCCGAGATCGTACGCAACGCCACCTGGCGCGACCGGCTGAAGCACCGCTTGCGCGGCAGCGTGATCGGCTGGTTGAGCGGCGCGTCGACAAAACCGGCGAGCGTGCCGCAAACCCCCGCTGCTGCCCCCCTCCCCAGCCCTCCCGCACAAGGGGGGAGGGAATACGCAGTGCAGCGGGAGAGTGCAGACTCGACAACGAGTCCCGTAAAACTGCTCATCGCGGCGCTCGGCGGCGAAGGCGGCGGCGTATTGACCAATTGGATCGTCGCCGCGGCGGCCGAGGCGGGCTACACCGTGCAGAGCACGTCGATCCCCGGCGTCGCCCAGCGCACCGGCGCCACCACCTATTACGTCGAGATCCTGCCGCTGGCGAAGAAGGAGCTCGGCGGCAAGCGCCCGGTGCTGGCGCTCACGCCCGGCGTCGGCGACATCGACGTGGTGCTGACCAGCGAGTTGCTGGAGGCCGGCCGCACGGTGGCCAATGGCTTCGTCACGCCCGACCGCACGCACGTGATCGCCTCGTCGAGCCGCTTCTATGCCATGGACGAGAAGATCGCCATGGGCGACGGGCGTTTCGACCAGGACAAGCTCGCCAAGGTCATCCGCGACAACGCGCGCGACGCGCTGCTCATCGACATGGGCCGGCTGGCGCGGGACTCAGGCTCGATCGTCAACGCCGTGATGCTCGGCGCCGTCGCCGGCTCCGGCCGCCTGCCGCTCACGCCGGAGCAGTTCGAAGCCGCCATCCGTGCCGACGGCAAGCAGGTCGATGCGAACCTGCGCGGCTTCCGCGCCGGGCTGCAGGCCGCGCAGGGCAAGCTGCCGCCGGCGAAAATGCCCGACCGGAAGCGCAATGCCGCCGCCACGCGGCAGTCGCTCGAACAGGCGGTCGCCTGGACCTTCCCGGCCTTGGCGCAGGCGACCGCGCTGGAAGGCGTGCGCCGGCTGCACGCCTATCAGAGCGTCGGCTATGCGCGGCGTTACCTCGACCGGCTGCGCCCGCTCACCGAGGCCGACGAGACGGCCGCCGTGCATGGCAAGCTGCTGAAGGAAGTCGCCCGCCACCTCGCCGTGCGCATGTCCTACGAGGACGTGGTGCGGGTGGCGCAAGCCAAGATCGCGCCCGAGCGCATGCGGCGCATCGCGCGCGAGGAACTGCGCGCGACGCACGAGCCGTTCACCGTGCACGATTTCCTCAAGCCGGGTATCGAAGAACTCACGCAGTTGCTGCCGCCGTGGCTGGCGCGGCCGATCCTTCATGTCGCCAGGCGCCGCGGCTGGCTCGGCCGCGTCTATTTCGGCATGGAGATCGAAACCACCTCGATCGGCGGCTTCCTGCGTTTCCTGCTGCTGGCCAAGCTGCGGCCGCTGCGTCCCTTCGGCTACCGCTTCAAGCAGGAGCAAAAGGCGATCGACGCCTGGCTCGCGCTGGTCACCGAAGCGGCCAAGCAGTCGACGGAGTTCGCGCTCGAAGTCGCCGAATGCGCGCGGCTGATCAAGGGCTATGGCGACACGCATGCGCGCGGCAGCGCGAACTACGCGGCGATCGAGGCGCGCGTCATCCGGCCGGCGCTGGCCGGGCATATCCCGATGGCGCAGGCGGCCGACGCGGTGGCGAGCGCGCGCACCGCGGCGCTCACCGATCCGGACGGCGAGAGCCTCGCCAAATGCCTGGCCGAGATCGAGGGCCACGTCAGCCTGCCGCTGGCGGCGGAGTAGCGTCGTCCCCCGCAGCGCCCGGGTTCCCTCCCCCTGACAGGGGGAGCAAGTAGCTCCGTTGTCAGCTTTCGGCGCGTCGAGTAAAACACCGCCCAACCACAAGAACGCATGCCCCGCCGGGCTTGCGCTGCGTAAAAACCGGGGGCGAAACGAATGGCCGTCACACCGACCAGACGCGAACGGCCGATCATCGCCGCCGAGGCCCTGCTGCGTGCGCTCGCCGATCACGGCACCGACTATTTCTTCTGCAACAGCGGCACCGACTTTCCGCCCATCGTGGAAGCCTTCAGCCGCGCCGGCAAAACCAACGCCAAGGTTCCCCGGCCGATCCTGGTGCCGCACGAAAACCTTGCGGTCGCCATGGCGCACGGCGTCTACCTGATGAACGGGCATCCGCAGGCCGTGATGGTGCACACCACCGCCGGCACCGCCAATACGCTCAACAACCTGCTCAACCTCTCGCGCGACCGCGCGCCGCTGATCCTCGCCGCCGGCCGCACGCCGATCACCGAGAAGGGCTCGTTCGGCTCGCGCACGCGGCCGATCCAGTGGGGCCAGGAAATGTTCGACCAGGCCGGCATGCTGCGCGAGATGGTGAAGTGGGATTACGAATTGCGCGTGCCGGCGCAGACCGGCGACGTGGTGGCGCGCGCGGTGGAAGTGGCGATGGCGCATCCGCGCGGGCCGGTCTATCTCATGCTGCCGCGCGAGCCACTCGCCGCCGCGATCGAGCCGACCGGGCCGGCCAAGCCGCGCCCGCAGGCGGCCGCCCCGCATGCCGACCCCGCGGCGCTTACCACGCTCGCCGACTGGATCGCCGGCGCCGAGCGGCCCCTCATCCTCGCCGCCCGGCTGCCGGCAAACGCCGTGCCCGCGCTCGCGCATCTCGCCGAACGCTGCGCCATTCCGGTGGTCGTGAGCAATCCGCGCACGGTCTGCCTGCCGTCGAGCCATCCCATGCATTTCGGCTTCGAGCCGGCGGCGCTGCTCACCGACGCCGACCTGGTGATCGCGCTGGAAAACGACGTGCCCTGGATGCCGCAGCTCACGCATCCGCCGGCCGGCTGCCGCGTCGCGCATATCGGCGAGGAGCCGTTCTTCGTGCGCTACCCGATGCGCAGCTTCCCCAGCGACCTGGCCGTGCAGGCCGGGGTCACGCAAACGCTGACCGCGCTCTCCGACGCGGTCGAGCCGCGCCTGCAGATGGCGGAGGCGCGCATCGCCGCCCGCCGCGCGCGGCTGACCGAGCGCATGCGCACGCGGCGGGCCCAGCTCGCGAAAGACTCGGCGGCCGGCGAGCGCATCTCGCCGGCGTATCTCTCGCGCGCGATCGGCGAAACGCTCGGGCCGGACGCCGTCATCTTCAACGAATACCCGCTGCGGCACGATCATTGCGCGCGCGAGAAGCCCGGCACTTTCTTTTCGCTCGGACCGGCCGGCGGACTGGGCTGGGGATTCGGCGCGGCGCTCGGCGCCAAGCTAGCAGCGCCCGACGCCTTCGTCGTCGCCACGCTCGGCGACGGCGCCTATATGTTCGGCAACCCGACCGTCTCGCACTGGGTCGCCGGCAAATACGGGCTGCCGATCCTGACGATCGTCTTCAATAACAGCCGCTACGGCGCCGTGCGCAACGCCACGCTGTCGATGTTCAAGGACGGCGTCGCCGGCGAAACCGACGGCCGCGGCCTCGCCGATCTCGATCCCTCGCCGCCATACGACGAGATCGCCCACGCGCACGGCGCCTATGCCGAACGCGTCGAGAAGCCCTCCGACCTTGCCGATGCGCTCGTGCGCGCGCGCGACGCCGTGGTCGGCGGGCGCCGCCAGGCGCTGCTCAACGTCATCACGCCCTACTAAGCTTCAATGCATGGTCGACTTCCGTGGCGCCGCGCTCCGCTCATTCCCGCGCCAGCGGGAACCCGGAGCGACTATTGTCGAGCCCGCTGCGGCCCTGGGTCTCCGCTTGCGCGGGGACGAGCGGAGTTGACCGATGGGCGAAATCCGGCAAACAGAAAAAGCGTATTGGAGGATTAGTTGATGCGCATCGACACCTACACCCATTTCATCCCGGCGAAATTCTTCGACAGACTATTGCAAATCGGCCCTCCGGGCATCGGCAAGCGCGTGCGCGAAGTCCCCTGCATTCACGATCTCGATGCGCGCAAGAAAGTGGTCGAGCAGTTCAAGGACTACGCGCAAATCCTTTCCTACCCGCAGCCGCCGATCGAAGTTCTCGCCAAGCCCGCGGAGGCCGACGAGTTCTGCAAGGTGATCAACGACGGCTTCGCCGGATTGATCGAAAAGAACCGCGCGCATTTCCCCGGCTGGGTGGCGCAGGTCGGCCTCAACGCGCCCGACGCCGGCGCCGCCGAAGCCAGGCGGGCCGTCGCCAACGGCGCGCTCGGCGTGCAGATCTACACCAACGCGGCCGGCCGCCCGCTCGACGATCCCGCTTTCGAGCCGCTGTTCGAAACCATGAGCAAGCTCGACAAGCCGATCTGGCTGCACCCGGCACGCGCCGCCAACTTCCCCGATTATCTCACGGAAAAGAAATCGAAATACGAAATCTGGTGGACCTTCGGCTGGTCCTACGAGACCGCCGCCGCCATGGCGCGGCTGGTGTTCTCCAAGATCATGGACAAGTATCCGAAGCTGAAGATCATCACCCACCATTTCGGCGGCATCGTGCCGATGCTCGAGGGCCGCATCGGCCCGGGTTGGGACCAGATCGGCGCGCGCACCTCGGACGAAGACCTGCACGCGGTGCTCGGCGAGCTGAAGAAGCGGCCGCTCGACTATTTCAAACACGACTTCTACGCCGACACCGCCGTGTTCGGCGGCGAACCGGCGACGCATTGCGGGCTTGCCTTCTACGATCTCGACAAGATCGTGTTCGCCTCCGACTGCCCGTTCGATCCCGAGAAGGGCACCATGTACACGCGCGAGACGCTGCGCATCCTGGAAGGGATCGACATGCCGAATGCCGACAAGGAAAAGATCTGGCACGGCAATCTGGAGCGGATCACCGGGGTGACGTTTCCATCTTGACGTCATTCCGGGGCGCGAGCGAAGCGAGCGAACCCGGAATCCATAAACGCAGACCGGGATTATGGATTCCGGGTTCGCGGCCTACGGCCGCGCCCCGGAATGACGCGCTGGGGATTCAATGACCGGCAATGGAATCCCTGCCCACATCTGCTACCCTCCGGACCATGGCGTTGACGCGACCCATCGGCCTTTCCGAGCCCGAGCCGCCGCAAAACGACGACAACGGCGCGCCCGAAGGCGGCCGCGTGACGCCGATGATGGAGCAGTACATCGAGATCAAGGCCGCCAATCCGGATTGCCTGCTGTTCTACCGGATGGGCGACTTCTACGAACTGTTCTTCGAGGATGCCGAGGTCGCCTCGCGCGCGCTCGGCATCATGCTGACCAAGCGCGGCAAGCATCTCGGCGCAGACATCCCGATGTGCGGCGTGCCGGTCGAGCGCTCCGACGAATATCTGCACCGCCTGATCGCGCTCGGCCACCGCGTGGCGGTGTGCGAGCAGCTCGAGGACCCGGCGGAGGCGAGGAAACGCGGGGCAAAAAGCGTCGTCAAGCGCGACGTGGTGCGCCTCGTCACGCCCGGCACGTTGACGGAAGACACCCTCCTCGACGCCAGGCGCAATAATTACCTGCTTGCCGTGACGCGCGCCCGCCTTTCCTCGGTCGGCGAAGAGGCGCGCTTTGCGCTGGCCTGGATCGATATTTCCACCGGCGAATTCCGCGTCACGGAAGCGACCCGTTCCTCGCTCGCCGCCGAAATCGCGCGGCTGGAGCCGGGCGAGATCATCGTCTCCGACGCGCTCTACGGCGATGCCGAGCTTGCCCGCTTCTGGCGCGAATTGCCGGCGGTGACGCCGCTTACCCGCGACGTGTTCGACTCGGCCACCGCCGAACGGCGACTGACTTCGTTCTTCGCGGTCGCCACCAGCGAGGCTTTCGGCGCGCTGACGCGGCTCGAGCTGACCGCGGCGGCGGCCTGCGTCACCTATGTCGAGCGCACCCAGCTCGGCAAGCGGCCGCCGCTGTCGCCTCCCTTACGCGAGGCGGCCTCCGCCACCATGGCGATCGACCAGGCCACGCGCGCCAATCTCGAACTGATGAAAACGCTCGCCGGCGAGCGGCGCGGCTCGCTGCTCGACGCCGTCGACCGGACCGTCACCGCGGCCGGCTCGCGCCTGCTGGCGCAGCGGCTGTCGGCGCCGCTGACCGACCCGGCGGCGATCAATGGGCGTCTCGATGCGGTCGCTTCATTCGTCGAGGACGCCGCTTTGCGCGCCGAGACGCGCTCGCGCCTGGCCGCGGCGCCCGATCTTGCCCGCGCGCTGGCGCGCATCGCCGTCGGACGCGGCGGCCCGCGCGATCTCGCCGCCATCCGCGACGGCATTCTGGCCGCCGCCGAGCTTGCCCGCGCGCTCGGCGCGCTGAACGAGCCGCCGGCCGAGATCGTGCAGGCGATGCGGGCGGCGCAGCGCCCGGACGGCATGCTGGCGGCCGAACTCGCGGCCGCGCTCGCCGCCGAACTGCCGGCCTTCAAGCGCGACGGCGGCTTCGTGCGCGAAGGCTACGATGCCTCGCTCGACGAGCTGCGCGCCTTGCGCGACGAATCGCGGCGCGTCATCGCCGCGCTGCAGGCGCGCTATGCCGAGGAGAGCGGCGTGCGCGCGCTTAAGGTGCGCCACAATAACGTGCTCGGCTATTTCGTCGAAGTGACCGCCCAGCACGGCGACAGGCTGATGTCGGCGCCGCTCAACGCCACTTTCATCCACCGCCAGAACTCTGGCCGGGCAGGTGCGCTTCACCACCACCGAGCTCGGCGCGCTCGAAGCCAAGATCGCCAGCGCCGCCGAGCGCGCGCTCGGGCTGGAGCTCGACATTTTCGACAAGCTGGCGGCGCAAGTGAGCGCCGAAACCGACGCCATCAAGGCCTGCGCCGAGGCGCTGAGCATGCTCGACGCCGCGGCGGCGCTCGCGCATCTGGCGGCCGAGCGCGATTATGCCCGCCCGCATGTCGATTCCTCGCTCGACTTCGTGGTGGAAGGCGGCCGCCATGCGGTGGTCGAGCAGGCGCTGGCGAAAGACGGCACGCCCTTCGTCGCCAATGATTGCGATCTTTCGCCCCCCGCGGGCGAGCAGGCCGGCCGCATCTGGCTCATCACCGGCCCCAACATGGCCGGCAAATCCACCTTCCTGCGGCAGAACGCGCTGATCGCCATCCTGGCGCAAATGGGCTCGTTCGTGCCGGCCAAGCAGGCGCGCATCGGCGTGGTCGACCGGCTGTTCTCGCGCGTCGGCGCCGCCGACGATCTGGCGCGCGGGCGCTCCACCTTCATGGTCGAGATGGTGGAGACCGCCGCCATCCTCAATCAGGCGGGGGCGCGCTCGCTGGTGATCCTGGACGAGATCGGCCGCGGCACCGCCACGTTCGACGGGCTGTCGATCGCCTGGGCGACCGTCGAGCACCTGCACGACATCAACAAGTGCCGCGCGCTGTTCGCCACCCATTTCCACGAGTTGACCGCGCTCGCGGCGCGCCTTGCACGGCTGCACAACGCCACGGTGCGGGTGAAGGAGTGGCAGGGCGAGGTGGTGTTCCTGCACGAGGTCACGGCCGGCGCTGCCGACCGCTCCTACGGCATCCAGGTGGCCAAGCTCGCCGGCTTGCCGGACAGCGTGATCGAGCGCGCCAAGGTGGTGCTGGCCAAGCTCGAGAAGGAGGACCGCGCCGCGCCCAAAGGCTTCGAGGACCTGCCGCTGTTCGCCGCCCCCTACAAACCGCCCGCGGCGACGCAGACGGCCGCGCACGACCTGCTGGCCGCGGCAATTGCCGCGCTCAACCCCGACGACATGTCGCCGCGCGAGGCCATGGAGGCGCTCTATCGCCTGAAGGAGCAATTGGCTAAAACCGAGAAGAACTAGGTTGCCTGCGGTGCAGAAAATTCCGCTCATTCCCGCGTACGCGGGATTCCAGAGCCACAATCGCCAGTTGGCGTGTTTAGCCTTGGGTCCCCGCTTGCGCGGGGACGAACGGATGTGGGTGAATAGAGCGCCATGATGAACATCGCCGAACGAACCAAGGCCAACGCGCCGGCCGAGGCGCGGGACTGGCTCGGGCGCCTGGAAGCCGCGCTGCAAGCGCGGGATGCGGCTGCCGCGGCCGCTCTGTTCCGAGCCGATGGGCTATGGCGTGACTTGCTCGCCTTCACCTGGAACATCCAGACCATGGCGGGCCGGCCGGCTATTGAGAAAGTGCTCGGCGAGACACTGGCGCGCACGAACCCATCGAATTTCCGCATCCCGCCGCACCGCACGCCGCCCCGCTGGATCAGCCGCGCCGGCAGCGAGGCGATCGAGTGCCTGTTTGAATTCGACGCGGCTTCCGGCCCGTGCAGCGGGGTGGTGCGGCTGACCCGCGACGAGCAAGACCCGGCGCGCCTGCTCGCCTGGACCATGAACACCAACCTGCAGGAGCTGCGCGGTTACGAGGAAGAATTCAAGCGGCGCGGCGAGCCCGATTCGACGCGCGACTTCGGCGCCGAGAACTGGCTCGACCGCCGTGACAAGCAGCGCGCGTTTGCCGACCGCGACCCGGCCGTGCTGGTCGTGGGCGGCGGCCATGCCGGGCTGTCGATCGCCGCGCGCCTCGGCCAGCTCGGCGTCGACACGTTGATCGTCGACCGGCACGCACGCATCGGCGACAATTGGCGTAAAAGGTATCATTCACTGACGCTGCACAACGAGGTGCACGTCAATCACCTGCCCTATATGCCGTTCCCGCCCACCTTCCCGGTCTATATCCCGAAGGACAAGCTGGCGAACTGGTTCGAGGCTTACGTCGAGAGCCTCGAGCTCAACTACTGGACCGGCACCGAGCTCACCACCGGCCGCTACGACGACGCGCGCAAGCGCTGGGACGTCACGCTCAAGCGCGCGGACGGTTCGACACGCGTGATGCATCCGCGCCATCTCGTCTTCGCCACCGGCGTCAGCAGCATACCCACCTATCCCGACCTGCCGGGGCTGAAGGACTTCGCCGGGGAAGTGGTGCATTCCGGCAGCTTCCACGACGCCACGCGCTGGAAGGGCCGCAAGGCGCTGGTACTCGGCACCGGCACCAGCGGGCACGACGTGGCGCAGGAACTGCACGCGCACGGCGCCGACGTCACCATCATCCAGCGCAGCAAGACCTATGTGGTGAGCCTGAAGGAAGCGCAGAGCGTCTACGCCATCTATTCCGAGGGCATCCCGTTCGACGATTGCGACTTGCTCGCCACGTCGTTCCCCTACCCCGTGTTGCAGCGCGCCTATCAGCTCTCCACGACCAAGGGCAAAATGGTCGACCGCAAGCTGATCAAAGCCCTCGAGGAGCGCGGTTTCAAGATCTGGTACGGCGAGGACGAGACCGGCTTCCAGATGATGTATCTGCGTTACGGCGGCGGCTATTACTTCAATGTCGGCTGCTCCGAGCTGATCATCTCCGGCGAGGTCAAGCTGTTGCAGTTCTCCGATATCGACCGTTTCGTCGGCGGCGGGGCGCAATTGAAAGACGGCAGCCTCGCGCCGGCCGAGCTCTTGGTGCTGGCGACCGGCTACAAGAACCAGCAGGACACCGTGCGGCACTATCTCGGCGACGAAATCGCCGACAGGATCGGCCCGGTTTGGGGCTTCGACGAGGGCGGCGAACTGCGCAACATGTGGCGGCGCACGGCGCAGCGGGGCCTCTGGTTCACCGCCGGCAGCCTGGCGCAATGCCGCATCTTCTCGCGCTATCTCGCCATCCAGATCAAGGCGTTGGAAGAAGGGCTGCTATAACGGGGCTCATCCATGACCGAAACGAGGCCTGAGGGCCAAGCCGCGCCGGCAAGAAGAAATTGGTTCGCTCGCAGTTTGGCGGTGATCGCGACCTTGGCCATCATCGTCATTGCCGCCGGCGTTTGGGCCCAGTGGCGGGCAATCCACCGGATGCAACGTTTCCTGCTCGCCTCCCAGCGCCCATGGGTCGCCGCTGCGGTCGAACCCGTTCAGCTCGCTTTTGACGACAAGGGCGGCGGCATCACGCTAAAAATGACGCTCAAGAACGGCGGGCCGATCCCTGCCACCGACGTCTTGAGCGCTCCTATTCTGCTGCTGGGGGATGCGAAAGAGCCGTACAGAAAAGCCTGCGGCAATTACGGCGTCGGCGGCGGCATCGGACCCACTCTTTTCAAGGATGAAACGGTTGAAAAGACCAGCACAGCGTGGCTGGCGCGCAAGGACTTCGGCAAAGGGTTTCCGCATCTGGTCGCGCTTTGCATAAAGTACCGGTTCGGCAATAGCCGGCGGCACGCGGAGACCGGCTATCTTTTCTCGATCGGCCGCCGCGATGCCTCCGGCAACGTCCAATACATCACCGATTTAAAAAGCAGCTCGCTCAAGCCGCCGGAGCTGGTGTTGATGCCGCTGGGCAGCTACCAAGGCCGACTTCGCCGCGATTGGCGGCCCCCGCGCTGAGTTGGGGAACGTTCGTTTTGGATCGATGCGATGCGGCATAGCGCGCTCCCTCTCCCCGTTGGGGAGAGGGCTGGGGTGAGGGGTCTAGGACTCTCGATAAGCCATATCCCCTCACCCGGCGCACTTCGTGCGCCGACCTCTCCCCATGGGAGAGGTGAAGAGAGCGCGCGGCGCGGCCTGATTCAAAATGAAACGATCTTGCCTTAGACGTCGAAGCCGTGCCGGCGCGCGGTGAACACGATCAGGCTCCAAGCCACCGACGTCGCCAGCGCAAGCGACAGCCCGACGGCAGAACCGAGCGGCACCGCGGTGAAATGCAGGACGACGCAGGCGCTGGCGAAACCTGTGAGCCCGAGCACGGCATTGGCCATGACAGCGGCGGTCGGCTTGCCGCCGACGCGGCGATGCAGAATCAAAATGATACTGATCAGGATGATGGGGAACACGGACAGGATACCGGTGCCGCTCGCCCCGATGCGGAAGCTCAAGCTTACCGTCACCCCCACTAGGGTCGCGACCATCGCCGCCCGCAGCGCCAGATCGTACCAGTAGGTGCGGACCGGCGGGATGCGCACGTGGCGCAAAGGCCGCGCCAGCGCAACGCAGGTCGCCAGCACCACGATATTGGTGAGGACGGCCGACAGCACGCTCCAGTGCACCACATGCACGCCGTAAGCCAGCACGAACCAAATGAGCAACGCGAACGGCAGGCTGACCGCCAAGGATTGCGTCTGCGCCAGAAGCGCGTAGCAGAGCGCGAAGATCACGTTGACATTGTTGATGGCAAGGCTGTTGACCGCGCTCGCCGCGATAAAGCGGGCGCCGTGGTCGATCGCCAGGAACACGTAGACGGGCCCCGCGCCGAGCGGCAGCGACGCCACCAGGCCGCCGACCAACGGGCCTGCGCGCTCGGCGGCGAGCGTCGCCGTCACCACGAAACCCGCGGTGATGGCCATTTTGGCGAGGAGGGTGAGGGCGACGTGGTCGAGGGGCATTCACTCAGACTCGTGTCCCGGACGCGGTGCAGCGCGCTAGCGGTGCACCGCAGATCCGGGACCCAGCTTGCTTCTTAAGAACCCGGGGTCCCAGCGGCGCAGCATTGCATGCTGCGCCGCGCCCGGGACACGCGGCTCCTACACCCGCGCCAGCGTCACCGCAACCGGCGGCCCGGCCTTGATGGTCTGATAGACCACGCAATAACGCTCGGTGAGCTTGAGCAATTGATCGAGCTTGTCCTTGTCCGCATCGGTGTCGAGGTCGAAGCGCAGGCGGATTTCGCGGAAGCCGACCGGCGCGTCCTTGGCGACGCCGAGCGTGCCGCGGAAGTCGAGCTCGCCCTCCGCCGACACCCGTCCGGAGCGCAAGGGGATGTCGAGCGCGGTCGCCACCGCCTTTACGGTGACGCCGGCGCAGGCGACCAGCGCCTCCAGCAGCATGTCGCCGGAGCACAGTTCGAGCCCGGAGCCGCCCGTCGCCGGATGCAAGCCGGCAGCAGCCAGCATGCGCCCGGTCTCCAGCTTGCAGGCGATATTGGCGTCGTCGAGAGTGCCATTCGCCCGCAAGGTGACGACCGCGGCTTCGGGATTGTCCCTGTAGCGCTGCTTGAGCGGCGCCTGCATGGCACGCAATTCATTGCCGTCCATATTGTACTCCGTCGATTGCTGTCATTCCGGGGGCGCGTTGCGACGCACGCGAACCCGGAATCCAGGTATACCCGGACTCCCCGAGAATCCGAAGAACCCCCCCCCTTGCCAAACGGCGCGAACCGGATTCTACCGTACGGATGATTCGGCCCGGGTTTCTGGACAGAGAATTGCGGCAAGACCTGATCGGGTTGGCTCGGAACGGGTCGGCCGCTCATCGTTTGGCCCGGCGTGCGAACGCGCTGGTGTTGCTCGACGATGGGATGAGCTGCGAAGCGATTGCGAAGGTCCTGTTTCTGGACGACGACACCATCCGCACTTGGTATCGCCTGTATGAAGCGGATGGGATCGAGGGCCTGACGAACTTCAGCTACGAGGGCAGCGTTTGCCAGTTGAGCGGCGAGCAACAGGAAAAGCTGAAAGCCTGGGTTGCCGCTGCCTTACCACATACAACGCGCCAGGTCGGCGCCTGGATCGAGAATGAATTCAGCGTCGTTTACCAAGGCCGGTCAGGACTGATCGCGCTGTTGCACCGCCTGGGGCTCGAATATCACAAACCCAATGTCATTCCGCGCAAGCTTGACGAAGAAAAGCAGAAGGCTTTCATTGAGAGCTACGAAAAGCTGCTGAATTCCTTGGGCGACGACGAGGCCGTACTGTTTGCTGACGCCGTGCATCCGACCCATGCCGCACGGCCCGTCGGCTGCTGGGCGCCGAGCCAGGAGAAGCTGGCGATCGAGCAGACGAGCGGGCGTCAACGCATCAACATTCACGGCGCGATCGACCTGGCGACCGGGCAAACCCGGATGATCGAGGCCCTGACCATCGACGCCGCCTCGACGATCAGGCTGCTGCAATCGATCGAGACGCTCTATCCGATGTTGGCGCTCATCCATGTTTTCCTGGACAACGCGCGTTATCATCACGCCAAGCTCGTGCAGGAATGGTTAGCCCTGCCGGGACGACGCATCAAGCTGCACTTCATCCCAAGCTATTGCCCGCACTTGAACCCGATCGAGCGGTTATGGGGTCTCATGCACAGAAACGTCACGCACAACAAGTGCTACGCAACTTGCGCCCAATTTGCCGACGCAACGCTCAGTTTTCTGCGTGAAAAGGTTCCGGGGAATTGGGCGAACCTCTGTGATTCGGTCACCGACAATTTCCGTATCATCAACCCCAAGGATTTTCGGGTTGTGGCGTGAACGGAGTATACAAACACCGAAAGGACTTCTGGATTCCGGGTCCGCTCGCGACCGCGAGCGCCCCGGAATGACGGCGTGCCGCTCACGCCGGCGTCAGCACGACGCGGCCGACGATTTTGCCGGCGCGCAGGTCGCCCATCACCTTGTTGATGTCATCGAGCGGGCGGGTGGCGACCGGCACGTCGGGCAGGCCGGTGCGCTTGACCAGGTCCATCAGCTCGGCCATTTCCGGCACGCTGCCGACATAGGAGCCCTGGATGGTGAGCGCCCGCATCGGGATCGGCGGCAGCGACACGGTGAGATCGCCGCCGTACAGCCCGACGATGATGTATTTGCCGCCCTTGGTCAGGCTGTCATAGCCGAGCCGCGCCGACTGCGACGAGCCGACCAGGTCGATCGCCGCCCAGGCGCCGCCATTGGTGAGATGCTTGATCTGGTCGACCGCGTCCGCCGCCTTGCCGTCGACCACGGCGGCGGCGCCGGCCTTCTTGGCGACCTCGCGCTTGGCCGGGTCGATATCGACCACGACCGCCGAGTGGCCGCCCATCTTCTTGTGCAAGGCGAGGCACATCAGCCCCAGCCCGCCGGCGCCGATGATGACCGTCGGCTCGCGCGTCAGCGTCGGCACCTTTTTCAGGGCGCCGAAGGTGGTGGCGCCCGAGCAGGCCAGCGGCGCCGCGCGCTCCGGCGGCATGTCGCCGATGTCGAACAGATAGCGCGGATGCGGCACCATCATGTAGTCGGCATAGCCGCCGTTGGAGTAAACGCCGAGACTGCGCATGGCCATGCACAGATTGTCTTCGTTGCGCTGGCAGGCCGGGCACTTGCCGCAGCCGATCCAGGGATCGGCGAGCATGCGCTGGCCGACCTTGACGCCCTTGGCCTCCGGCCCGACTGCCACCACCTCGCCCACGTTTTCGTGGCCGAGCGTGATCGGCAGCTTCATGCCGCGTTCCTCCAGGCTCAGCTTCTTGCCGCCGCCGAGGTCGAAATAGCCGTCGGACAGGTGCAGGTCGCTGTGGCAGACGCCCGCCGCCAAGACCTTGAGCAGAACCTCGGTGCCTTTCGGCTCGGGCGTCGGCCCTTCTCGGCATTCGAGCGGCTGGCCGCAGACGCAGACCTGGAACATGCGCATGTCAAATTCCTCCCCGACCTTGATTAGTCATGGCCGGGTTTATCTCGGCCACCTCGCTGAGCGGAATCGCCGGGCCTTCGGCCGCTGAAGCGGTGCAGGCAGCACCGCGTCCAGGAGCGCTTCGGCCCGCAGGCGGAACAAACCCGGCGATGACAGGCCGAGAATAGCCCGCCGGCGCCCTGTGTCACCACGCCCGCCGAGGTTGTCAATCGGCGCCGATTTGATGGCAAATTCGCCGCGGACGCTCAAAAACGCTCCCGGCACAACTATCTTGCCTGCCAGGCGGTGACTTCCGCCGTTGGCTCCGCTATCCGGATTGGCCCATGACCTCGCTCGCCGTCGAAACCCGTGCCCCCTCGGAGCACCCCCTCCGGGGCTCGAACGACCTGATCGACGCGCGCGCGATTGCCGAAGAGCTTGAAAAACTCGCCACGGCGCATTCCGGCGGCGAGCGCGAACTGCGCAGCGTCATAGCGCAGCGGCTGAAAGCCGCGCTGGTCGAGGGCCGCGCCAAGGCCGAGCAGTTGCTGCTGAAGGACCGCCACGGGCGGCGCTGCGCGGAACGGCTGTGCAAGCTGGAAGACACCATCATCTGCCTGCTGTTCGACTGCGCGCGCAAGCATCTCTACCCCTCGCAGAACCCGTCCGAGGCCGAGCGCATGGCGGTGGTCGCCACCGGCGGCTACGGCCGCGGATTGCAGGCGCCCGGCTCCGACATCGATCTGTTGTTCGTGCTGCCCTACAAGCAGACGGCCTGGGGCGAACAGGTCGCCGAAAGCATCCTCTACTGCCTGTGGGACACGGGCCTCAAAGTCGGCCACGCCACCCGCTCCGTCGACGAATGCATCCGGCAGGGCAAGGCGGACATGACGATCCGCACCGCCATCCTGGAGGCGCGCTTCCTGCTCGGCGACCGGGCGCTATTCGACGAGCTCATCACCCGATTCGATGACGAGGTCGTGCGCAACACCGCCGCCGAGTTCGTCGCCGCCAAGCTCGCCGAGCGCGAGGAGCGCCACCGCCGTGCCGGTCAGTCGCGCTATCTGGTCGAGCCGAACGTCAAGGACGGCAAGGGCGGCTTGCGCGATCTGCACACGCTGTTCTGGATCGCAAAATACGTTTATCGCGTGCGCGAGCCGGCAGAGCTGATCGAGCGCGGCGTATTCGACAAGCAGGAATACCAGTTGTTCCGGCGCTGCGAGGATTTCCTCTGGTCGGTGCGCTGCCACATGCATTTCGTGACCGGCCGTGCGGAGGAGCGATTGTCATTCGATATCCAGCGCGAGATCGCGGTGCGGCTCGGCTACACCGAGCACCCCGGCTTGCAGGACGTCGAACGCTTCATGAAGCACTACTTCCTGATCGCCAAGGACGTCGGCGACCTGACAGCCATCCTGGCGGCCGAGCTGGAGGATAGCCACGCCAAGAGCGTGCCGGTGTTGAGCCGCCTGATGGCGCGCTTCCGCCGTCCGCCCAAGCGCGTGCGCCTGACCGGCAGCGACGACTTCCTGGTCGACAAGAACCGCATCAGCGTCGTCAATGCCGGCGTCTTCCGGCGCGACCCCGTCAACTTGATCCGCATCTTCCACCTGGCGCAGAAGCACAACCTCGCCTTCCACCCCGATGCCATGCGCGCGATCACGCGCTCGCTCGGGCTCATCGACGCCAAGCTGCGCACCGACGAGGAAGCAAACGCCCTGTTCCTGGAGATTCTCACCTCGAAGAACGACCCGGAAACCGTGCTCCGCCGCATGAACGAGTCCGGCGTGCTCGGCAAGTTCGTGCGCGCCTTCGGTAAGATCGTCTCGATGATGCAGTTCAACATGTACCACCACTACACGGTGGATGAGCACCTGTTGCGCTGCATCGGCGTGCTGGATGAGATCGAGCGCGGCGGTGGCAGCGACACCCCCCTCGCCAGCGAGCTGATCCACAAGATACAAGCCGCGCACCGCAAGGTGCTTTACGTCGCGCTGTTCCTGCACGATATCGCCAAGGGCCGCCCGGAAGACCACTCCATTGCGGGCGCGCGCGTGGCCAAGCGTTTCTGCCCGCGGCTCGGCTTCACCGCCGGCGAAACCGAGCTCTGCGCGTGGCTGATCACCAATCATTTGGTGATGTCGAGCGTGGCGCAGTCGCGCGACCTGTCCGACCGCAAGACCATCGAGAATTTCGCCAATGTGGCGCAGGAGGCCGAGCGGCTGAAACTGCTCTGCATTCTCACCACCGCCGATATCAAGGCGGTCGGTCCCGGCGTGTGGAACGGCTGGAAGGCGCAGCTCATCCGCACGCTCTATTTCGAGACCGAGCCGGTGCTGACCGGCGGCTTCTCCGAGGTCAACCGCGCCCAGCGCGTGGCGCTGTCGCAGTCCGAGTTCCGCGAGGCCATGAAGGACTGGCCGCAAGCCGAGCTCGAGGCCTATATCGCCAAACACTATCCGGCTTATTGGCTGAAGGTCGATCTGCCGCACAAGATCGAGCACGCCAATTTCCTGCTGGCGGCGGAGCGCGCCGATAAGACGCTCGCCACCACCGTCGCCTTCGACAAAGAGCGCGCGGTTACCGAGCTCACGGTGCTGGCGCCCGACCATCCATGGCTGTTGTCGATCATCGCCGGCGCCTGCGCCATGGCCGGCGCCAATATCGTGGATGCGCAGATCTACACCACCACCGACGGCCGCGCGCTCGACACCATTTCGCTGAGCCGCGAGTTCGACCGCGAAGAGGACGAGGAGCGGCGCGCCAACCGCATCGCCGGCTCGATCGAGAAGGCGCTGCGCGGCGAATTGCGCCTGCCCGACGTGGTGGCGAAACGCGCGCCGCCCAAGGGCCGCATCAGGGCCTTCGCCCTCGAGCCCACCGTCACCATCAACAATCAATGGTCGCACCGCTACACCATGGTGGAGATCACCGGGCTCGACCGCACCGGCCTGCTCTACGAGCTGACCGCGACGCTGTCCAAGCTCAACCTCAACATCGCCTCCGCCCACGTCGCCACTTTCGGCGAGCGGGTCGTGGACGTGTTCTACGTCACCGACCTGATGGGAGCGCAGATCACCTCGCCGACGCGGCAGGCTGCCATCAAGCGCGCGCTGATCGCCGTGTTCGCAGCGGCAGAGGCGGGGCCGAGCACGCCGCAACGCGCCAACTCGCGATAAACGTGTAAAGTTTTTTTCTAAATCGAGAGTTTGCAATAACTCACAGAACGTGCGAATAGTTTGCGTTTTCCCTTGTGAATCAGCGCAAATCGAGCCGGCAAGAACCATCGCGCGCACGACGCGACAAAGCTCCAGCGGTCCCGCTCGGCGTCGGATCGCGGGGCTTGATTCCGAATTCTTAAAACCTTCTAGCCAAAATTGCGCGCAAGACGACACCCGGCGGTCAAGCAGAACGCTCCGCCTCATGACAAGAATTGTCCAATGTCGCACGCTGCGTCGATCTTTGGTGAAGTGGAGTCCGCGCTGCATGGAGCGTCGGATGCAAAGCGCGTCGAGATCTTGCGCCGGGTGACCGACCTTTTCGTCGTTCAATCCGACCAGTATTCCGAACAACAGACCGATCTGTTCGGCGGCGTCCTCAACGAACTGATCAAGAACATCGAGGACCGAGCGATCGCCGAGCTGAGCGCGCGCATGGCGCCGATCCCGAATGCGCCGTGCGAGACCGTGCGCGCGCTGGCGCGACATGACAATATAGAAATTTCCGGGCCGATTCTGACGCAATCGAGACGGCTGACCGATGGCGATCTGATCGAGATCGCGTCGACCAAGAGCCAGGCGCATCTTGCCCGCATCGCCGGCCGCAGCAGCCTCACCATGAAGGTCACCGACGCACTCGTCGATCACGGCAATTCCGACGTCGCCCATACGCTGGCGCTGAATTCCGGTGCGCGCTTTTCCGACATCGGCATGGCCAAACTCGTCATGCGGTCCGACGGCGACAACCGATTGACCGAGTTGCTCGCCTGCCGGGCCGACGTTCCGCCGCACCATTTTCAGAACTTGCTGGCGCAGGCGACCGATGCGGTGCGGCAGAAACTGCTGCAATCCGCCCCACCGGAGCGCCGGCAGGCGATCGGGACGGTTTTGGCGAATATCGCGGCGCAGATCGCGCCACGCCCGGTGTCGGCGGCGCGCTATATCGAAGCGCAGCGGCTGGTGAAGAATTTCAGCCAAGACACCGAACTGCTGCGGGCCAAGGTCTTCGAATTTGCCGTCAAGAAACGGCCGGCCGAAGTCATTGTCGGCCTTTCCATTCTCAGCGCGGTGCCGCCCGAAGACATCGACCGCCTGTTTTCAGTATCCAGCGCGATCGGCCTCATGGCCATCTGCCGCTCGGTGCTGCTGGATTGGCAAAGCGCCTGGGCGGTCATCATGGCCAGCGCCGCCGCCGCCACTTTTCAGGCCGAGCTCGATTCGCTGCAGGAGCAATACGAGACGCTCTCGCCGCAATCGGCGCAGCGCCTGCTGCGCTTCTGGCAGACGCGGCAGAAGGTCGCCAAGCCCGCCGGGGCACCGCTGCAAGCCGTGCAATAGCCCGGGGCTGTCACGCCGCGACCGGCGTGAGCAAGGCCGGGCTCACCTCACCGTTCACCACCTTCGTTCAAGAGGCGGACGGCCGCCGGATGCATGCCTGCTCGCTGCGGCAGCAGCAGGATGCACCCGACGATGAACGCCGCGATCACCGCCGATGCGAGCGGCCGGCTCAGATCGAGGCCGCCATGACTGACGGGCTTGTCGAGCAGGTCGCCTACCGTTGCGCCGAGGGGGCGCGTGAGGATGAAGGCCGCCCAGAACAAGAGCACCCGCGAAATATCGGTCCAGAAATAAAGCGCCGCCAACACGGCGAGCCCGGCGCCGAATACCAGCGCGCCGCCTTCGTAACCGAGACCGCCGGTGTCGGCGAGCCAGTCCCCGAGCGCGGTACCCAATGTCTGCGAAAACGTGATGGCCGCCCAATAAAAAGCCTCCACCTTCGGCGTGCTGACGGTCTGCACCGAGATCGAGCCGAGCGACCAGTACCAAAGGCCGAGCGTCGCGATCAGGCAGAGGAACAAGAGCGACGAACCGCCGGTGTAGCCGATGCCGAGCGAACGGTCGGCGAAATCCGCCATCGTGGTGCCGAAGGTGGTCGAGGCCACGATGGTCGCCCAGTATAAGAAGGGATGAAATTTGCGGGCGACGGTCTGCCAAATTACGAGCGCCACGAGCAGCGCCAGGAAGAGACCTGTGCCCAACAGATACCCGCCATTATGCGCGTTCTGATTGGCGTGCAGCCAGGTCATCGTCACCGTGTCGCCGCCGGTTTCGCCCAGCGTGGTGGCGGCGATCTTGATGATCCAGAAAACGAGGGTGACTTCGGGGACTTTGGTTAGGGCTTTTTCGGACACGGATTTGTCCCTGCCTGCTGTCGCCCCCTGCAACCGTTAACGCCCCTATGCGCCGATTGTGCGGCGATTTTATAAATTTCCGGTGCGCCGCCGCCTCAGCGACCGCGCGGTCCCAACCGCGCGAACTTCATGAGCTCGTCGGGAACATGAACACGCAGGCCGAGCAGGGCGAAGCTCAGCGTCTTGCCGTGCGAATCGAGATTGAGCGCTTGCGTCACGCCGCCGTCGAGCACGCCGTCGAACACGAAATTGAGCGCGTGCAGTTTCGGCAGCTCGTAGCGGCTGACCGCCGAGGGGCGCCGGTGCGCCAGCACCGCGGCGGCGGCGCTTTCGCTCACCTGCTCGACCAGCAGCGGATAGAACTCGGGCGCGTAGGCGATGAGCGAGATGTTGAGCCGGTCGCCCTTGTCGCCGGCGCGGGCGTGGGCGAGCGCGTGCAGCGGCAGCTCAGGCACCGCGCGCCTCCGCGATCTCGACCTTGGGCCTGACCGCGCTGCGCGGCACGAAACAGGAAGTCGCGGCAATACGCGGCCGCAGCGCCAGCCGGATGCCGCCGCCGCCCGCTGGCCCGGCGCAATAGAGCGCCTCCACTTCCTGCAGCCCGCGTTCGACCTCGGCCTTGTCGGGGCCGGCAAAGGCGACGCGCAGGCGCACGTCCTCATTGTCGGGCACTTCATTGAGCCGAACCCAGGCCTCGCCGGCATCGTCGGCCAGCACGCTCATGACGCCGATCAGATCGCAGCGGATGCGCAGACCGCGCGGGCTGCGCCGCTTGACGATATCGGCGGCAAGCTGCGCGCGCGCCGCCGCGTTCGGCCCCAGATAGGAGATTTCGCCCTCCGCCAGCCAGCCGCCGTCGTAGCAAACGGTGACCTTCAGCGTCTCGGGGCGCGCGTGGCCGGTGACGCCGTCCACCTGCACCCAATTGCTGCCGAGCTCGGTGACGCTCGCCGCGCTGATGTCGGCAGTGACGTCGGGGGTGAGGTAGGCGGCCGGATCATGCACCTCGTAGAGCAGCTGCTCGGTCACCGTGCGGCGGTCGACGACACCGCCGCCCATGGCCTTGCCTATCATGAACAGGCCGTCGCGCGCGACCGCGGCAATCGGATAGCCGATCAGATCCGGCGCCGGCACGTCCTTGAAGCCGGGGTCGGCGAAATAGCCGCCGGTGACCTGCGCGCCGCATTCGAGCAGGTGGCCGGCCATGGTGCCCTGTCCGAGGCGCGGCCAGTCGTCCTCGGCCCAGCCGAAGGCACTGATCAGCGGCGCCAGCGTCAGCGAGGGATCGGCGACGCGGCCGGTGATCACGACATGCGCGCCGTTCTGCAAGGCTTCGACGATGGGCGCAGCGCCGAGATAGACATTGGCGGAAACCAGCGCCTTGTCCTCCGGCAGGTCCTCGCAGCAGGCGCGCAGCACCTCGAGCCCTTCGGCATCGAGCATGTCGTCGCCGGTGACGATGCCGAGCCGCACGCTCACGCCCGCTTCGCACGCAAGGGAAGCGATGATTTCGCCGGCGGCCGGGGGATTGGCGGCACCGAAGTTGCCGATGATGCGAATGCCGCTGTCGATGCAGTCCTTGAGCACCGGCGCAAGCAGCGCTCTGAGCTTCGGCTCGTAGCCGGTGGACGGCTTCTCGCGCCGGCGCAGCTGCGCCAGCGCCAGCGTGCGCTCGCCCAGCGTTTCGAAGATGATGGCCGCCGGCTCGCCCGAAGCGCGCAGGTCGCGCACCACCGCGATGGGGGCGTCGACCCGGTCGCCCGAATAGCCGGCGCCGCAGCCGATCAGCATGCGCTCGGCCATGGTGTTTCCCGCGCAATCGGTGTCCGCTCTGAGCGAGATCAGCCCGCGAGGGCCCCGGGTGTCAAGCGGCAGCGGGCCTGCCTAAGCGCCGGCGTTTGCACACCAATCTCCCCTTAACGACCCCTTAAACGAGCCCGCTTAGCGTGCCCGCCAGGGCCCGGCGGCGGCATCCCGCGCCGGCTTTGCGGGTGGCGTATGGGGTCGGGCAAGCAAAAGACGCGGCGGGAGCCGGTGTTCGAGGCGGCACCATCCCCGCGCGTCTCCGCCGCCGACCGTCCGGCCGGCACGGCCCCGCGCCGCCGCCGCAAGCGCAAGGCGCGCGCGGGGCGCCAGCGCTCGCTCGCCGGCCGCCTGCTCTACTGGAGCCTGGTCGCCGCCCTCTGGCTCGGAATTGGCGGCGCCGCCACGCTCGCGCTGGTCGGCGCCCGCCTGCCGCCGATCCAAACGCTCGCCATTCCGAAGCGGCCGCCTTCGATCGAGATCGTCGGCATCGACGGGCGCGTGCTGGCGACGCGCGGCGACATGGCGGGCGAAGTCATGTCGCTGAAAGAGCTGCCGCCTTACGTGCCGCAAGCCTTCATCGCGATCGAGGACCGGCGCTTCTACGCACATTACGGCGTCGATCCCTGGGGCATCGCGCGCGCGCTGGTCGCCAACATTCTGCACCGCGGCGTCAGCCAGGGCGGCTCCACCATTACGCAACAACTCGCGAAAAATCTTTTTCTGACGCAGGAACGCACCATCTATCGCAAGCTGCAGGAGGTGCTGCTGGCGCTGTGGCTGGAGCGCAAATTCAGCAAGACGCGCATCCTCGAGCTCTATTTGAATCGCGTCTATTTCGGCGCCGGCGCCTATGGCATCGAACAGGCCTCGCAACGCTATTTCGGCAAATCCGCCCGGCACATGACGCTCGCCGAGGCGGCCATGCTGGCGGGGCTGGTGCGCTCGCCGTCGCGTCTTGCGCCCACGCGCAACTATGCCGCCGCGGTGCACCGCGCGCAGATCGTGCTGAAGACCATGGCTTCGCTCGGCTACATCAGCACGCGGCGCGAGCGCATGGCGCTGGCCAATCCGCCGCACATCGCGGCGCAGGCCGGGAATGGCTCGATCAACTACGTCGCCGATTGGGTGATGGATGTGGTCAACGACGTGCTCGGCCATATCGATCAGGACATCGTGGTGCAGACAAGCATCGACGGCGCCTTGCAGGCGAGCGCAGAAAAGGCGCTCGACGACGAGCTGGCGCAGAAGGGCGCCAAGGACAAGGTCACGCAGGGAGCGCTGGTGGCGATGACGCCGGACGGCGCGGTGCGGGCCATGGTCGGTGGACGCAGCTACGCCACCAGCCAGTTCAACCGCGCGGTCGCCGCCAAGCGCCAGCCGGGCTCCGCATTCAAGCCGTTCGTCTATCTCACCGCGATCGAGCACGGCTTGACGCCCGACACGGTGTTCGAGGACCGGCCCATCTCGGTCAAGGGATGGCGGCCGGAAAACTACGCGCATGAGTATTTCGGGTCGGTGACGCTGACGCAGGCCCTGGCGCTGTCGCTCAATTCGGTGTCGGTGCGCCTCACCTTGGAATTCGGCCCTGCAGCGGTGGTCCGCACCGCGAACCGGCTCGGTATCCTCTCCAAGCTGGAGGCCAACGCCTCGATCGCACTCGGCACCTCGGAGCTCTCGGTGCTCGAACTGACCGGCGCCTACGCGACCTTCGCCAACGGCGGCTACGCGGTCACCCCGCACGTGATCGAACGGATCACCGCCGGTCGCAAGTTGCTGCTCTACGAGCGCGCCCGCCGCGCGCCGGATCGCGTCGTCGACGCGAGCGCCGTGGACATGATGAACGAGATGATGGAGCAGACGCTGCTGATCGGCACCGCCAAGCACGCCTCGCTGCCGGGCTGGCCGGCGGCCGGCAAAACGGGCACGAGCCAGGATTTCCGCGACGCCTGGTTCATGGGCTACACCGCGCATCTCGTCACCGGCGTCTGGCTCGGCAATGACGACGGCTCGCCGACCAACCACGTCACCGGTGGCAGCCTGCCGGTCGATATCTGGAGCCACTTCATGCGCAGCGCCCACGAGGGCGTACCGGTCGCCGGCCTGCCCGGCGCCGGCGGTGGATTCTTCGGCCGGTCGCGCAGCGGCGACAGGCGAGCGCCCATAGCCGCTTCCGCCACGAACGGCGCGGCGCCGCGGCCGCCCGCCAATGTCCGCGCGAACGCGGCGCCCGCGCGCGGCGAAAGCGCCGGCCTCGATGGCTGGCTCCTCAACAATCTGTTCGGGCGCCGCTGATCAGTGTTTGGCGCCGGCGCGCACGCCGTGCGTCGCCAGCCAGAGCACCAGCGTGGCGCCGCCGTTCAGCGCCACAGCTATGGCGAGCGGCCAGACGCTTTGCCCAAGCAGTTGGCCGACGATCGCCCCGCTCAGGGCCGCGACGCTCTGCTGGACGAAGCCGAGCAGCGAGGAAGCGGCGCCCGCCCGCTCGGGAAACGGCGTCAAGGCGCCGGCAATCGCGTGCGGCAGCAGCATGCCGAGGCCGGCCAAGTAGACCGCCATCGACAGCACCAAGGCGGCCGCGGAGGCGGCCCCGAGCGCGAGCGCCAAAACCATGGCGATGCCGCCCAAGGCGACCGTGGCGGCGCCAAAACCGAGGATGCCATCGAGACCGATATGACGGGTCAACCGTGCCGACACCATCGAGCCGATGCCATAGCCGACCGAGCCGACGGCGAACACGAATCCAAAAGCAAAGGGCGACAAGCCGTAGGTATCCTGCAGCACGAAGGAGGCCGCCGATATCCAGGCGAACAGCCCGGCATAGCTAAAGCTGGCGAGCCCCATATAGGCGAGATAGGCGCCGTTGCGCGCGACGACCGCGTACCAGCGCGCGATGGATGACAGCGAAACCGGCTCGGCCGCGCGCTGCGGCAACGTCTCGGGCAGCAACAGCACGACGACGGCGGCGCCCGCGACGGCGGCGGCGAGCAAGGTGAAAAAAACCGAGCGCCAGCCGAACCCGGTCTGCAGCGCGCCGCCGGCGATCGGCGCCAACACCGGCGCCAGCGCCATCACCGCGCCGATCACCGACAGTTCGCGGCCGGCGCGCGTCCCCGCGTAAAGATCGCGCACCATGGCGCGCGCCAACACGATGCCGCCGGAGCCGCCGAGCGCCTGCGCAAAGCGCGCCACCATCAGCATGGCGATCGAGTTGGACAGCGCGCAAGCCAGGCTCGCCGCGCCGTAAAGTGCTACCGCGCCGAGCAGCACCGGTTTGCGGCCATGCCGGTCGGATACCGGGCCATAAACGATCTGCCCGACGGCGAAGCCGATCAGATAAGTCGAAATGGTGAGTTGCGCCTCGCTGGTGGAAGCGCCGAGCAGCCGCGCGATCTGCGGCAGCGAGGGAAGGTAGAGGTCGGTGGTGAGCGGACCGACTGCGCTCAGGCCGGCAAGCAGTGCGGTGAGCGCGAACGTGCCGGCGCGGAGCATGGACGACTTTCCCTCGTCATAGCGCGGCCGTCGCGGCCAATCACTTCTTCGACGCAGGTGCGCCGAAGACGTGGATGCCCGGCACAAGGCCGGGCATGACGAGCGATTACATTAAGCGCCGCATCAAGGCTAGCGCCGTGAACGGCGGCCATGCTCGAGCCCGTAACGATGCAGGTTTGTGCCGTGCACGTCGAGCCAGGTCTTGGCGCGCGTCACATGCGGGCAGATGCGCTCCACCAGCCGCCAGAAGCGCCGCGAATGGTTCATCTCGATCAGATGCGCGACCTCGTGCGCGGCGAGATAGTCGAGCACGAAGGGCGGCGCCAGGATCAGCCGCCAGGAATAGGACAGCACACCCGTGGTCGAGCACGAGCCCCAGCGGCTCGACTGATCGCGGATCGAAACGCGCTTCACGCACACGCCGAGGCGAAGCGCGGCGGCGCGGCTTGCCGCGTCGAGATCGCTCTTGGCTTCGCGCTTGAGAAAATCGCGGATGCGGCGGGCGACGTGCGGCGACTCGCCGGCGACGCAGAGCCGGCGCTCCTCGCCGTCGACCTCGATCCAGACGGTGCCGCGCTTGTTCGGCCGATGCACGATCTTGTGGTCGACCCCGCGCAGCGGGATCACCATGCCGTGCACGAAGGGCGCCGGCGCCGGCAGCCGGTCGAGGCGCGCCGCGATCCAGGCTCCGTGTTTCTGTGCAAAGTCGCGCGCCTCCTTCAGGCTGCCGCGCGGCGGCATGGTGAGCAGCACCTCGCGCGTGGCGGAATGAATGCGCAGGGTGTAGCGCCGCGCCTGCCGGTGGCGGCGCACGCGCACGAGATAGATCTCGCGATCGAAGACGATATTGATCGCCGACGGTTCGCTCGGCCGGCGATAGAGCAAGGCGCGCTGCGGCATTGACGTGGTCCAACCCGGCTCGGGGAGGACGCGGATTGTGCCATATCCGCCCGGCCGCACATCCCCTTCCCCGCCGAAATCGAAGGGTCGCAAGAGACGGGGGAGAAACGAGTTTCGAGCCACGAGATGTTGTGCCGCTACAGGTGGATTCCGGGTTCCAAGGACCGCGCGGGCGAGATCACGCCCCATAGCCCCAGACTCACTCTGGCACACGACAAAAACGTAATAACCGACAAGGGCTTAGCAGCGCGACTCGGTGTGCTTCGGCGCCCCGGCAGAAAAGCCCCGCCGTTAGCGGCTTGCCGCCGCTTTCTGGCGCGCCGAGCTGCGCACCCCGCCATTGTGCGAGAGCGCGAAATCGGCGATGCGCGGAGCGATCTCGGCGCGGAAGCGCGAGCCATTGAACACCCCGTAATGGCCGACGGCGGGCTGCACGTAATGCACTTTATCTTCCGCCGGGATGTTGGCGCACAACGCGTGCGCCGGCTCGGTTTGCCCGACGCTGGAAATGTCATCATTCTCGCCTTCCACCGTCATGAGCGCGACGCGGCTGATGGCGGACGGATCGACCCTGCGGCCGCGATGGGTCATCTCGCCTTTGGGCAGCGCGTGGCGGATGAATACGGTGTCGACCGTCTGTAGATAGAATTCGGCGGCGAGATCCATGACCGCGAGATATTCGTCGTAAAATTCGCGGTGCTTTTGCGCCGAGTCGCCGTCGCCCTTGACCAGGTGCATGAACAGGTTGCGGTGCGCCTCGATATGGCGATCGAGGTTCATGCTCATGAAGCCGTGCAATTGCAGGAAGCCCGGATAGACGTCGCGCATCACGCCTGGGTGTGGGAACGGCACCTTGGTGATGACGTTACGCCGGAACCAGTTGATGCCGCGGGTCGCCGCCAGCTCGTTGACCCCGTTTGGATTGACGCGCGTGTCGATCGGACCGCCCATCAGAACCATGGAATGCGGCACATAGGGATCCTTCTCGGCCTCCATCAGCGCCACCGCCGCCAACACCGGCACGGAGGGCTGACACACCGCGATGACGTGGCAATCGCCGCCCAGCAAATGCAACATGGAGATGACGTAATCGATGTAGTCGTCGAGATCGAAGCGGCCCTCACCGACAGGCACCATGCGGGCGTCGATCCATTCGGTCATGTAGACGTCGTGGTTGGGCAGGAAGGTTTCGACCGTGCCGCGCAGCAGCGTCGGATAATGACCCGACATCGGCGCGACGATCAGCAGCTTCGGCTGCGGGCGGCGCGGCGGATGCGAAAAGGCGCGCTCGAAATGCAGGAGCCGGCAGAACGGCCGATGCCAGATCGGTTCGATATGCACGGGCACGCGCTCGCCGCCCAAGACCGTGTCGTGGATGCGCCAGTCCGGCTTCTGATAGCGGCGCGTCGAGCGCTCGAACAATTCCATGGTCGCGGCCACCGACTTGCCGTAGGCGGTGTGTGCGAGCGGATTGGCCGGATTCTTGAAAAACAGGCGCGTGGCGTCGGCGAAGGCACGCGAAGGATTGAGCGCCGCGTGGCCCATCTCGTAGAACCAATACATCGGCGTGGCCAGCAAATGCCCATGGTCGCCGGGCAGCGTTGCCGCGCCGTCGAATTCACCGATTGCCATTGATTCTGTCCCCGGCCCCTGTTGCGGCGCAGCAGACTGTCGTTTTTCCGTCATAGCGTCAACTTTACAAATAAGTTGTTCGTATCCCGTTTACAACACCGGATGCCGCCCAACTGTTCGAAAGTATTACGCTTTTTGGCTTATTCACCGGTCTGCAGCAGGCTGCCCTGCTGGCGCGCGCTCTGCAGCAGCAGGTGGAAGGCATATGACGCAGCCGCGAACAGGACGACGTTGAAGCCGAAGGCCTCGATCATCAGGTCGACACGGAAAACGTGATGGATAAGCAGCTCGCGCATGCCCTCGAACACATAGGTCGGCGGCAGCGCCCACGACACGTATTGCAGCCACTGCGGCAACACCGCGACGGGATAGTAAACGCAGGTGAGCGGCAGAAACAGGAACATGATGGTCCAGGCGAGACTCTCCGCCCCCATGCCGTTGCGCAGCAGGAGTCCCGAGACGAAAATGCCGATCGCCCACGAAGTCAAAATCAGGTTGACGAAGAAGGCGGCGAGCGCAAATCCCAGCGACCACAGATTGAAGCCGAAGAAGGCGACCGCCAGCAACGTCACCGGCACCATGCCGATCGACAGCCGCACCAGGCTCATGATCATCAGCGCCGAAATGAATTCCAAAGGGCGCAGCGGCGACATCATGATGTTAGCGAGGTTGTGCGACCACATCTCCTCCAGGAAAGAAATGGAGAAGCCGAGCTGGCCGCGGAACAGGATGTCCCACAGCAGCACCGAACCGATGAACACGCCGCCGGCGCGCGCGAAGAAGCCGGCGTTCTGCGCGACGTAGATCTGCAGAAAGCCCCACATCAGCATCTGCACGGTCGGCCAGTAGATGAGGTCGAGAATGCGCGGCCAGGACGAGCGCAACAGATACCAGTAGCGCCGCACCATGGCGCCGACGCGGTTGGGGGAGAATTCCAAGCCGGTGTCCATGGCGCTCATTGCTCGGCTTTTCTACTTTTCCCGGGCGCAGCGCAGCGCGAAACGATGCGCTGCAGACCCGGGATCGTTTCAAATGCGGAGTTTATGACGGTCCCGGATCTGCGGCGCACCGTTCCGCTTCGCTGCACGCTGCGCCGCGTCCGGGACAAAGCGTTCGTCATTGCGCCGCCTCGCCCTGCTGGCGCCGCCCGCGCGCGACGTCGAGGAACACGTCTTCCATGGTCTGCCGCCCATAGCGCGCCAAAAGCCGCGCCGGGGTGTCGTCGTCCTCGATGCGGCCGCGCTTCATGATGATGACGCGCTCGCACAGCCGCTCGACCTCATTCATGTTGTGGGAGGCGAGCAGGATGCTGGCGCGGTTGTCGCGCCGGTAGTCCTCCAGGCGCGAGCGCACCCAGTCGGCGGTGTCGGGATCGAGCGAGGCGGTCGGCTCATCGAGCAGCAGCACTTCCGGCGTGTTGAGCAGCGACTTGGCGAGCGAGACGCGCGTCTTCTGGCCGGCGGAGAGCTTGCCGTTGGGACGGTCGAGCAGCTCGGTGAGGTCGAGGTCGGCGGCGAGCTTGGCGATGCGCGCCGCGATGTCGGCGACGCCGTAAAGCTGCGCGAATACCGACAGGTTCTGCCGCACCGTCAGCCGCGTCGGCATGTCGACATAGGGGCTCTCGAAGTTCATCCGGTGCAGCACGCGGTAGCGCTCGTGCGGCATGGCCGCGCCCAGCACGCTGACGGTGCCGGAGGTGGGCATGACCAGCCCCATGATCATGGCGATGGTGGTGGTCTTGCCGGCGCCGTTGCCGCCGAGCAGGCCGGTAATCGAGCCGGGCGCCAGGCGAAACGAGATGCCGTCGACCGCCGCCACGCCCTTATAGAGCTTGACCAGGCGGTCGACGGCCACGGCGCTGGTATTGCTGGCGTCCATGCTGCCGTGAGATGTGCCGCCCCGCCGTGGCAAGCGCAAGGGCCAGTTGCCGTCATGCGCGGGCGTGACCCGCGCATCCATCCTTTTCGAAGAATGATGGATTGCCGGGCCTCGCCGCTGACGCGGCGGCCCGGCAATGACAGAAGGGCTGATTGGTGCCGGCGCCACCGAGGCACTACACTGCGGCTATGCCCGCCCTCGGCCTCGCCCAGAACCACCCGCGCCGCAACGTGCGGCTCGATACCCTCGTGCGGCTGCGCTGGCTGGCCATCATCGGGCAGACCACCGCCGTGCTCGGCGTCTATTACGGCCTCGATTTCGAACTGCCGATCTATGCTTGCCTGGCGGTGATCGCGCTGGCGGCCTGGCTCAACGTGGCGCTGCGTCTGCGCTTTCACATCACGCAGCGGCTCGATCCCGACCGCGCCGCCTGGCTTCTGGCATTCGACATCGGCGAATTGGCGGTGTTGTTATTCCTGACCGGCGGCTTGCAGAATCCCTTCGCCTTCCTGTTCCTCGGCCCGGTGCTGCTGTCGGCAACGGCGCTGCCGCCGCGCTTCACCTTGATGCTGGGCGGCTTTGCCGTCGCCTGCGCGACCGTCCTGGTGTTCGTGCACTACCCGCTGCCGTGGGATTCGGAAGATCCACTGAAGCTGCCGCCGATCTACATGATGGGCGTCTGGCTTTCGATCCTGCTCGCCATCGGCTTCATCGGCGTCTATGCCTGGCAGATCACGGAAGAGTCGCGTCAGCTCGCCGACGCGCTCGCCGCCGCCGAGCTGGTGCTGGCGCGCGAGCAGCACTTGTCGCAGCTCGACGGGCTGGCTGCCGCCGCCGCGCACGAGCTCGGCACGCCGCTGTCGACCATCAGCGTGATCGCCAAAGAGCTGGAAAACGCCATCGCGCAGAATGCCCCGCATGGCGAAGACGTGCGGTTGTTGCGTGAGCAGGCGACGCGTTGCCGCGATATTCTCGCCAAGCTCGCCGAATTGTCGTCCGGCGGCGAGCCGTTCGACCGCATGCCGCTTTCCGCGCTGATCGAAGAGGTGGTCGCGCCGCACCGCAATTTCGGCGTCGTGATCGAGGTCGAGATGCCGTCGGAGCGGCCGTCCGAGCCGGTGGGCGCGCGCAATCCGGCGATAGTCTACGGGCTCGGCAACCTTCTGGAGAATGCCGTCGATTTTGCGCGCGAGCGCGTGGTGGTGGACGCGCATTGGAACGAGGACGCGGTGGAGGTCGTCATCAGCGACGATGGACCGGGATTTGCGCCGGAAATCATGGCGCGCATCGGCGAGCCCTATGTCACCAGCCGCAATCGCGACATCACGCGGACCGACGAAGAGCCGACCGGCCTCGGACTGGGCTTTTTCATTGCCAAGACGCTGCTTGAGCGCTCGGGCGCCGTGCTTACCTTCGAAAACCGCGTGTTCCCTGCGCGCGGCGCGGTCGTCCGCATCCATTGGCGGCGCGAGGAATTCGAGCGGCCATTAACCTTCGCTGCGGCTTGAGGTCGCGCGACATGATGACTATGTTGAGGCTGCAACGAGGAGGCAGCTTCCATCGTGGATATGGCCATGAACGACGTCGTCACGCCGGCGCCGAAAGAGAGCGTTCCCAGCGAGCGCAGCCTGTTGATCGTGGAGGACGACCGCTCCTTCTTGCAGCGGCTCGCCAAGGCGCTCGAGCAACGCGGCTTTACCGTGGCGACCGCAGAATCGGTGGCCGACGGCCTGCTGCAGGTGGAAAAATCGACGCCCGCCTTCGCGGTGGTCGACATGCGCCTCGGCGACGGCAACGGGCTCGACGTCATTTCCGCGCTCAAGCGCCGTCGCCCGGAAGCGCGCGGCATCATCCTTACCGGTTACGGCAATATCGCCACCGCGGTGAACGCGGTGAAGATGGGCGCCGTCGATTATCTGGCGAAGCCCGTCGATGCCGACGATGTCGTGGCCGCCCTGCTCGCCATGGAAAACGAAAAGGTCGAGCCGCCGGAAAATCCGATGTCCGCCGACCGCGTGCGCTGGGAGCACATCCAGCGCATCTACGAATTGTGCGGACGCAACGTGTCGGAGACGGCTCGCAGGCTGAACATGCACCGTCGCACCTTGCAGCGCATTTTGGCCAAGCGCGCGCCGCGGTAGGCACAAGAAATTCTTTCAATGTCATTCCGGGACGCGCCGAAGGCGCGGACCCGGAATCCATACTCCGCAGCACCGGGGTTATGGATTCCGCGTTCGCGTGCTGCGCACGCGCCCCGGAATGACGATCAGGAAACATCTCCATAAGGCCCGGCTGGATCGGCGAGCGACTGCAGGCGCAGGGCGGCGGCGCGGGCGAACAGCAGCATCATCGACTTGCGGGTGGCGGCGGGCAGCTTATGCTCGGGCGCCTCGCAGCGAAATTCGGCGCCGAAGGCGTCCGCCACGATCAACCCGGTGTCGGGCGGGAAGATCTCGCACGGCACAGCGACCGTGGTGGCGAAAAACAGCCGGTCGCAGTGCAGGCGGTAGTCCTGCCATTTCTGGTCGGCGCGGAAGTCGGCGACCGAAGACTTGATTTCGACGATCCAGATCTGCCCGCCGGCATCGAGCGCCACCAGGTCGGCGCGGCGTCCCGACGGCAGCGGCAGTTCGCTCACCACGCAGAAGCCGTGCGCATGCAGAAGGCGCGCGGCGCCGCGCGCGACCGCCAGCGCCGTTTCCGACTGGCGGCCGTCGAGCGGGACTTGCAAGGGCGCTGCCGACTGCAGGCTCATGAGGCGACCTTGGCATCTTCGCTTCGCATGATCTTCGCGATCACGCGCGCGATTGTAGCTTGTTTCCGGCGCGCTCGGGAAAGGCTTGCGCGAGCGCCTGGCGGCCGGCTTGCAACACACCGCGCTCGGTGATCAGCCCGGTGACGAGCCGCGCCGGCGTGACGTCAAAGGCGTAGTTGGCGACGGGCGATCCGTCCGGCACCACCTGCACCGTCTCGATGCGGCCGTCCGCGGTCTTGCCGGTCATCGTCGCCACTTCCTCGCCCGCGCGCTGTTCGATCGGGATCTCGGCGACCCCATCGCTCACGGTGAAATCGATGGTCGGCGAAGGCAGCGCCACGTAAAACGGCACGCCGTTGTCGGCGGCGGCGAGCGCCTTCAGATAAGTGCCGATCTTGTTGCAGACGTCGCCCTGCGCCGTGACGCGGTCGGTGCCGACGATCACCAGATCGACCAGCCCGTGCTGCATGAGGTGGCCGCCCGTATTGTCCGGGATCACGGTGTGCGGCACGCCGTGATGGCCGAGCTCCCAGGCGGTCAAGGAAGCGCCCTGGTTGCGCGGGCGGGTCTCGTCAGCGAATACATGCACCGGCAGTCCTTTGTCGTGCGCCATGTAGATCGGCGCGGTGGCGGTGCCCCAATCGACCGTCGCCAGCCAGCCGGCATTGCAATGGGTGAGCACGTTGACGCGCTCGTCTTTTTTATTCGCGGCAATGTCTTCGATGATTTTCAGGCCGTGGCGTCCGATAGCCTGGTTGATGGCCACGTCCTCCTCGGCGATCTCGCCGGCGCGGGCAAGCGCGGCCGCCAGCCGCTCGCCGCGCGGCCGGTTGCGCACCGCGGCCATCATCTCGTCGAGCGCCCATTTCAAATTGATCGCGGTCGGCCGCGTCGCCAGCAGGACCGCATAGGCCCGCTCCAGGCTTTCGTCCGATGCATCCTCGCGCAGCGCCAGAAACACCCCATAGGCGGCGGTCGCCCCGATCAGCGGCGCGCCGCGCACCTGCATGGTCTTGATCGCCCGCGCGGCATCGTCGAGCGTCTGCAGCCGGGCGGTGACGAAGCGATGCGGCAATTGCGTCTGGTCGATGATGCCGACGCTGCGGCCGTCGCTTTCCAGCCAGATGGTGCGCCAGGCTTTGTTGTCGATTTTCATGAGCAAGAGATAGCGGTTTTTTTCGAGGCTGTCGTCCCCGCGAAGATGAGGACCCAATAGTCCCGGACTGGACGTATCGTGACCACGGGGGTTACTGGATCCCGGCTCTCGCTTCGCTCGGCCGGGGCGACACGTCTTGTTTGCCGCCACACAGTGCCGCATTGTCGCATTGGGAGGATGCAATGCACATCGACTACGAAAAAGAATACGACAACCGCGCCCGCGTGCCGGAGCATCCGGAGATTTTCGCCCGCTGGACGCGCGCGGGGGCAGACTTTCGCGCGGCGGCGCGCGGCGCCGAGCTGGGGCTTTCCTTCGGTCCCTCACCGCGCCAAAGCATCGACCTGTTCCCGGCCAAAAATGCCGACGACCCGCTCGTGCTGTTCATTCATGGCGGCTGGTGGCGCTCGCTCGAGCCGACGATGTTCAGCCAGCTCGCCGCCGGGCCGAACGCGCACGGGGTGACGGTCGCCGTCGCCGGCTACGATCTGTGCCCGCATGTGTCGATTGCAACGATCATCGAGCAGATGCGCGCGGCCTGCCTTTATCTCTGGCGCCGGCGCCGGCAGCGCATCATGGCGGTCGGACATTCGGCCGGCGGCCATCTCACCGCCTGCATGGTGGCGACCGATTGGAAGGCGCTGGCGCCCGACGCGCCCGCCGATCTCGTGCCTGCCGGCTATGCGATCTCCGGCGTGTTCGATCTGACGCCGCTCGTTCACGTCTCGCAAAATCAAGACTTGCGGCTCGACGACGCGAGCGCGCATGCCGTCTCGCCGCTTTATTGGGACGTGCCGGCCGGCCGCTCGCTCGACGCGGTCGTCGGGGCTCTGGAGTCGAGCGAGTTCCTGCGGCAAAGCAGGATCATTGCCGAGGCCTGGCGGCAGGGCATGGTCGAGACCCGCTACGGAGAAGTGCCCGGCGCCAATCATTTCACCGTGGTCGACCCGCTCGAAGATGCCGACAGCGCGATGACCAAGCGCGTGGCGGAACTGGCCGAACAGGTCGCCGCCATCACGCTCTAGAACCAATAGCGGCGGGCGAGCGCGGCCGTTAAGCCGACGCCCACCAGCACGATCAGCACCCGGATGAGCCGGCGCGGCACCACGCGCGCGACATGGGCGCCGATCACGCCGCCGCACAGCGTGCCGGCCATCAGCGCCAGCGTCTGCGGCCACGGCACCGCGCCGTGCGCGGCATAGACGACGGTGGCGGTCATGCCGTTCAGGCTGGCGACGAAATTCTTCGCCACGTTGGCGGCGCGGTAATCGCCGCCGGTCGCCAGCGAGAATACGCCCAGCAGCATGATGCCGACGCCGGCGCCGAAATAGCCGCCGTAGAACGACACCGGCAGCAGCACACGCAAGCTGGCGATGCTGAAAGTGATCTCATGGCCGCGGCCTTCGGCGCGATCGCGCAGCCATTTGCTGATGCGCTCGGCATAGGCGAACAGGACGGTGGCGAAGCCGACCAGCAGCGGCATCAGCTGCGCGAACATGCGCTCGGGCGTGAGCACGAGCAGCAGCGCGCCGATCCCGGCGCCCGCGATCGAGGCCACGATCATGCCGACGAAAGCGCGGTTGAACGGCGGCAGTTGCGAGCGGTCGGCCAATGCGCCGAGCATGGCGGCCGGCGCGATGGCGGCGACGTTGGCGACCGCCGTCATTTGCGGCGGCACGCCGGCGGCCAGCAGCGCCGGATAGATCACCACCGCCGCGCCGCCCACCATGGTGGCGATGATACCGGCGATGATGCCCGTGCCGGTTAGCAGCGCGACGTGGAAGAGGTCCATGGGCGTCGATGCACTTTCCGCTCATTCCCGCGCAAGCGGGAATCCAGGGCCACGAGCCGAAGCGTCAGCCACATCCTTCGTGGGTCCCCGCTTGCGCGGAGACGAGCGGGTGCTTGGCTGGGCCTCGCATCAAAAGAATGCCTGAATGCCGGTCTGCGCGCGCCCCAGGATCAGCGCATGGATGTCATGCGTGCCTTCATAGGTGTTCACCGTCTCCAGATTCGCGAGCACGCGCATCACGTGATATTCCTCCGATATGCCGTTGCCGCCGTGCATGTCGCGTGCGGCCCGCGCGATGTCGAGCGCCTTGCCGCAATTGTTGCGCTTCATCAGCGAGATCGAGGGCGGCGCGGCCTTGCCCTGCTCGAGCATGCGGCCGAGGCGCAGCGCGCCGGCAAGCCCGAGCGCGATCTCGGTCTGCATGTCGGCGAGCTTCTTCTGGATCAGCTGATTGGCGGCGAGCGGGCGGCCGAACTGCTTGCGCTCGAGCACGTATTGCCGCGCCGCGTGCCAGCAGAATTCGGCGGCGCCCATGGCGCCCCAGCAAATGCCGAAGCGCGCATTGTTGAGGCAGCCGAAGGGACCGGCGAGGCCCGTCACGTTCGGCAGGAGAGCGTCCTCCGGCACCACGCAGTCTTCCAGCACGATTTCGCCGGTGATGGAGGCGCGCAGCGAAAGCTTGCCTTCGATCTTGGGCGTGGAGAAGCCCTTGGCGCCGCGCTCGACGAGGAAGCCGCGGATGACGTTATCGAGCTTGGCCCACACCACGGCGACATCGGCGATGGGCGAATTGGAGATCCAGGTCTTGGCGCCGTTGAGCTTGTAGCCGGCCGCGACTTTTTCGGCGCGTGTCACCATGGAGCCGGGATCGGAGCCGTAATCGGGCTCGGTCAGGCCGAAGCAGCCGACGGTCTCGCCGCTCGCCAGCCTGGGAAGGTATTTGCGGCGCTGCGCCTCGCTGCCATAGGCGAAGATCGGATACATCACGAGCGACGACTGCACCGACATCATGGAGCGGTAGCCTGAGTCGACGCGCTCCACCTCGCGCGCGATCAGCCCGTAGCAGACATAGCCGAGCCCCGCCCCGCCATATTCCTCAGGAATGGTGGCGCCGAGCAGCCCGAGCTTGCCCATCTCGCGCATGATGCCCGTGTCGTGCTTTTCCTCGCGCCAGGCCTCCACCACGCGCGGCATCAGGTAGTCTTGCGCGAAGCCGCGTGCGCTGTCGCGCACCATGCGCTCTTCTTCCGTCAGTTCGGCTTCGAGAGCGAGCGGGTCGTCCCAATTGAAGGCGGCGTCCTTCAGCAGGGCGGGCTTGGTCTCGCGCCGTTCGGCCGCTTGCGACATGGCAACCTCCTCAACCGTTCTGAGCGCGGCGATTATAGGCTTTTTCCGCGCCTGTCGTTGACCCCGCCGCCGGTGCCCGTGTCCTTCCATACAGATAGAAGGAGATTTTGCCCTCTGGCGCGAAGCCGACCCGGCCAAACAAAAACCCCGCCGGGCGACGGCGGGGCTTTCGCCAAGCTCGTCACGCTTGCCGTCAGATCGCCATTTTGAGGTCCTTGGCGGCGCGGAAGGCCACTTTCTTCGAAGCCTTGATTTTGATCGCCTCGCCGGTGGCCGGATTGCGGCCCATGCGGGCGGCGCGCTTGCGCACCTGCAAAATGCCGAGACCGGCGATCTTGACCCGCTCGCCTTTCTTCAGGTGCTTGGTGATCATGCCGACCAGTTCCTCCAGCATTTCCAGGCCCTGCTTCTTGGTCAGCTGGTGCTGCTCGGAAAGCGCCGCGGCCAGCTGCCGGGTGGTGACCGGTTTGCCGGCTTTTGGCTTGGATGAGGCGGCTGCGTTTGCTGCCATTGAAATTGCTCCTTGCGCGCACAATGCGCGGAATCAAAGCACTAAAAGATTCGCGTTGCGGCGCAAGGGGATTCTGCGCGCAAGCGGCGGTTTCGCCACAGAAAACGAAGGTTTTCCGCGCTTTTCCGGAACCCGACGCCGTTGCCGGCTGACGCGCTATCGTCTAATGTGAGGTTTCCAGGCGCCCGTAGCTCAGCTGGATAGAGCGTTGCCCTCCGAAGGCAAAGGTCGGACGTTCGAATCGTCTCGGGCGCGCCAGTTTTGAGCATTCCCCCCGGCTTTCTCGCACATGTTCGAGTCGGCAGAATGCCGACGGCCGAGCGGTTATTGACGGCCGATTTATCGTCAGTCGCTTGCATAATAAGTGCGGCTGACCAAGCCTGTAGGCGGGCGCAAAACCTGCGCCGACACGACGGGAAGACAGCGCGATGCGGCTCGAAGGCGGATGCTACTGCGGCGCGGTGAGGTATGTCGCAGAGGGTGAGCCCGTTCTACGCGCGCAATGCCATTGCCGCGCCTGTCAAACCTTTTCCGGCGGGGCGCCCAATCTTTTCATGTTGATGCCCGCCGAGGGCTTTCACTACACCAAAGGCGCACCGAAGACTTACACACGTCCCGACAAAGCCGACGCCGTTACGCGCGAGTTCTGCGCCGCGTGCGGTACGCACATGCTCACGCGGCGGCCCGGTCTGCCGCCGGTGGTGCTGAAGATCGGCACGCTGGACGATCCCTCAATCTACGGCGGCGCCCAGATGGCGATCTTCACCGCGGAGGGGCAGCCGTTTCATCTCGTTGCGGATGGCGTTCGTTCCTTCGCGGGACTGCCGCCGCGGGGCTAGCGATCGCTGCCTCTGGCGCGCTTGGTCTTCCTCAGCCGAGCGAAAGGTCCGGCACCACCGGCATGCGGCGCGGCTGCGGCACGTAGTATTCGCCGAGCTTCACCATCGGGCGCGGATTGATGATGATCGACATCAGCCGGTCGCACAGCGCCTTGGGCGAGGTGGGCTTGAGCAAGAACTCGTTGGCACCGGCGCGCAGCGCCTCCACCACATAGGAGCGGTTGGCGCGGTTGGTCAGCATGATGATCGGCAGATTGGGACGCGGGAACACGCCGGGGGAGCGCACGATGCGCATCACCTCCATGCCGTTGAGCACCGGCATGTCCCAGTCGAGCAGCATGACGTCGGGATCGCAGGTACGGATCGCCTCCAGTGCGGCAAGCCCGTCGGCCGCCTCCACCACCGACTTGGCGCCGAGATTCATCAGCATCGAGCGGGTGAGCCGGCGCATGTAGGAATTGTTGTCGATGATCAGGATGTTGAGACCCTGAAGCATCTTCTCGATCGACTTGTCGGCCAATGAATGCGAGCTGCCGGACATTGAATTTCGCGCTACAATTGTCTCGATGTCGCCGCAAGGCTAGCCCGCATTTCTCACGCTAATTAGGCGCATCGGGGCTCCGAATCAGCGAAAGTAGTTGTGCTGCAACAACTTCGCGCGATTCTAAGGAGAGCCCCGATGCCGACAGAGTGTAGCGCAGAACGCTTTGATTTTGGAATGGTTGATGGTCGCGCAGTGGAAGCGGCGTTTGATGCCGGACTGGTGACGTCGGATGCGGGCGCGTTGCTTCTGGGAACGACGGATCGAGCGATCCGAATGATGGATCGGTTTGCGGCGTGCTTCCACGACGAGCGGCGAGCGGACCTGATCGAGCATGAGGTCGCGACGTTGGTTGGCCAGCGGGTTTTTGGGATCGCGCTCGGCTATGAGGACCTCAACGACCATGATGAGCTGCGGCACGATCCGCTGATGGCGGTGCTGGCGGGCAAGCTCGCGGCGCGGCGCGCGGAATGCGCGCCGGTGGCCGGTAAATCGACGCTCAACCGGTTGGAGCTGAGCAAGCTTGCGCCGACGCGCTACCACAAGATCAGCCACAATCCGGTGGCGATCAAGGCGCTGCTGGTCGACCTGTTCCTGGAGGCGCACGAGCGGCCTCCCAGGCGGATCATTCTTGACCTCGATGCGACCGATGATCCGCTGCACGGCGAGCAGGAGGGGCGGTTCTTCCACGGCTATTACGATTGCTACTGCTATCTGCCGCTCTACGTGTTCTGCGGCCGCCATCTGCTGGTCGCCAAGCTGCGGCGCGCCGACATGGACGCGGCGGCCGGCGCGGTCGAGGAGGTAGCGCGCGTCGTCGCGCGTATCCGTGCCCGTTGGCCGCGCACGCGCATTGTGTTGCGCGCCGACTCGGGCTTCGCGCGGGAAGACCTGATGGCCTGGTGCGAGGCCAACGGCGTCGACTTCCTGTTCGGGCTAGCGAGGAACGAGCGGCTCGCCGCCGAGATCAAGACTGAGCTTGATCTTGTCGCCGCCAAGAGCCGGCGCACCGGCCGACCGGAGCGCCGCTTCAAGACCTTCATGTGGACGACGCGCAGAACCTGGAGCCGCCGGCGCCGGGTCGTCGCCAAGGCCGAGTGGACGAAGGGGGAAGCCAATCCTCGTTTTGTGGTCACCTCGCTCCGGCGCGACGAGTGCAAGGCCAAGTATCTCTACGAGAAGATCTACTGCGCTCGCGGCGAGATGGAGAACCGGATCAAGGAGTGCCAGCTCGACCTCTATGCGGATCGCACCTCGGCCGCCACGATGCGCGCCAACCAGTTGCGTCTGTGGTTCTACTCGATGGCCTATGTTCTGCTCTGCGCCCTGCGCCGCATCGGGCTCCACGGCACCGACTTCGCCCAGGCCACCTGCGGCACCATCCGTCTCAAGCTGCTCAAGATCGGGGCGCTCGTGCGCGTCAGCGTCCGTCGCATCAAGATCGCCATGGCATCGGCCTGTCCGGCCGCCCAAGACTGGGGCTGCGCCGCACTCCGGCTCGCAATCGCCCACGCCGCCCCCGCATGACACGCGCCGCCGCGGCGCCACCCCCCGCGCGGCACAACCCACAGGCCCACACGGAGACCCAGAAAAACATCAACCACAAACCGCGCCATTCGGCGCCACGGCTTTGCTTGCCCCCAATCCAGCTGCTAGCAAAATCGCCTTACCGACCGCACAGTCCGTCAGTAGTGTGAGAAATCCGCGCTAGTTCAAAGGTTCTGCGACTTTGCTAAGATCAACCGTTCAATTTGTCGTAACCGCGGATCGCATGCGCGCGCCGGCGCGTTTGTCCGGCATGGCTAACGGTTTGTAAAAGGAATGGCGCGCGATGAAACAGCCGGGACCCGACCATCCGATCACGATCACGCGCAACGGCAAACGCGTGCGCGTGATTTTCGCCGGCAAGACGATCGCGGAATCGACGCGTGCACTATCGCTTAAGGAAGCGAGCTATCCTGCGGTTAACTACATTCCGCGCGCCGACGCCGACATGAGCGCGCTCACGCGCACCGATCATGCAAGCCACTGCCCCTACAAGGGCGACGCCAGCTATTTCACCATCGCCGCCAACGGCCGCAGCGCCGACAACGCGGTGTGGACCTATGAGCAGCCCTACCCCGCCGTGGCCGAGATCAAGGATCATCTGGCGTTCTATCCGAGCCGGGTGGATGCGATCGAGGAAAGCTGAGGCGGTGGACCGTCATGACCGGGCTGGTCCCGCCCGCGGGCCCGCGGCATGCGTAGAGGCACGATAAGGCGGCAGCGCAACTATTCTTCAAGCAAGCTGTGGCAGGCTCGGCAGCGTATCGGAGTTTGCTTGCGTGGCCGAGTTCAGTCCTGTTTCGCATACGCACGACCGCGCCTTGCTGGCGATCGGCGCCGTTTGCGCCGGCGCCGGCGTCTATTTCCTGCTCGCGGGCTTTGCCCTGGTGCCGCCGCCCGGCAAGATCAACGGGCCGCAGTGGCTCGGGGCCTGCATCGGCCTGGTCTTCCTCGCCGGCGGCGTCATGGGGCTGGTGCGTGGCTGGCTCAACGTGACGGACTCGCAGGACCTGCCGCCAGACGCGCCGCGCGCGCTCGTCGCACTGCAATGGCTGGCGGTGGTGGCAGCCTGCGCCGGCTTGGCGAGCGCCGGCACCTGGGTCGCCTTCGGCGACGGCCCACGCCATTTCGTGCTGCCGATCCCGCTCGGCAACTCACTCGGCGAAATAATCGGGCGCGCGGCTTTCGGCTTCGGCGCGCTGCTCGCCTGGCTGATCACCTTGGCCTTCGCGCATGCCGGCGCCAAAAAAGTTTTCGGCAGGCGAAGCTAGCGGAGCGCCGGCATGGCTGAGGCGCAGACCTCGCGACCCGCGCATGATTGGCGCCTGATCGCCGCCGGCGCGGCAGGCTGCGCCGCCGGTGTTTATTTGGTGCTCGCCGGCCTCGGCTTGCTGCCGCCGCCGAGCGAGGGCAGCGGCCCGGTCTGGATCGTCGGCTGCTTCGGCCTTGTGTTCTTTGCCCCCAGCGTCACCGCGCTGGTGCGCGGCTGGCTCAACGTGCGGGGCTCCGACGATCTGCCGGCCGACGCGCCGCCGCTGCTGGTGGCGGCACAATGGACCGCCGTGTCCGGCGCCATGATCGGGCTCTGCTGCATCAGCGCCTGGGTCGCCTTCGGCGCCGGCAAGCGGCATTTCGAATTTTCTATTCCGCTGCCGCCGGGCTGGGCGGAAGCCATCGGGCGCTCGTTGTTTGGCTTCGCTGCGCTGGTCGGTTCGCTGCTGACGCTATGGGTGGCGGGCTACGCCGCGAAATACATCTTTACGCACCTGCGCCAGCGCTGAACGCAACCGCGCTCAATGCACGCGCGGGGTCCTGAGGAACTTGGCGCGGTCCGAGGAATTGACGGCGACGTCGAAGGTGACGCCTTCGCGGTAAAGCGTGAGCGGCACCTCGACGCCGGCGTCGCCGAGCCCCCACACCTTGCGATAGAAGCCGGCAAGCGTGGAGATGCGCTCGCCGGCGACCGCCACGACGACGTCGCCGGTCTTGAGCTCGGCGCGTGCGGCCGGTCCTTTGGGCGCGATGCCGACGATGACGATCTTGTCCTCGATCTCGGTGGAATAGAGCCCGAGCCAGGGCCGCACCGGCTTCTCGACTGTGCCGAACTTGCGCAGGTCGGAAAGGATCGGCTTGAGCAAGTCGATCGGCACGATCATGTTGAGATGCTCGTCGCGGCCCTCGCGCTGGCGCTCGACCTGCAGCGAACCGATGCCGATCAACTCGCCTTGCGGCGAGATGAGGCCGGTGCCGCCCCAGTTGGGATGCGCCGGGTAGGTGAAGATCGCCTCGTCCAGCACGTATTCCCAATAGCCGGCAAATTCCTGCTTGGCGGCGATGCGGGCGGCGAGCGAGCGCGTGCGGCCGCCGGCGCCGCCCACCACCACGCGCTCGCCGATCTCGATCTTGGCGGAGGAGCCGAGCGGCAGCGCCGGCATATCGATGCGGTCGAGCGCCTGCACCAGGCCGAAGCCGGTTTCGGCATCGAAGCCGAGCGCATGTCCGGGCGCCACGCGGCCGTCGCCGTAATGCAGCCAAATGGTCTCGGCCTCGGTGATCAGATAGCCGATGGTAAGCACCAGGCCGTCGTCGATCAGCACGCCATTGCCGGCGCGCTCGGTGCCGAGCGTATCGGCGGTGAAGGCGTCGGAGGGAATGAGCGAATGCAGGCCGACCACCGAGGCAAGCGCGCGTTCGAGATCGTAACCGTAGTCTTCCGGGCGCGGCTGCGCGGCCGGCGGAACCTTCCATTCGAGCAGCGAGGCCATACGGGTCGCTCCTTATCCCAGTCCCGGCGCCATCATACGCGGATCAATGGGCGTGAGAAGATGCCCCCACGCAAGCCTCGCCTCATGCTGCGGAGCGCTCCGAAGGTGCGCTCCTTCAGAACCTCTCCGAACGAGTATGCCGAGTTTGCAGATACGTGTCCCGGGCGCAGCGCGGCGTGAAACGGTGCGCGCGCGGGGAACGCAATGAATTTTCACCGCTCTTTGCGGCCAGGATCTTGGGACGAGGCGGATAGAGGCTGCGGCGTACCGGGTCCCCGCTTCCGCGGGGGCGACGGCTTTACGTTTCGCGGCGGCCGCGAATGACATGATAGGATAGCCCGCATGCTTCCACTCTCGGTCCTCGATCTCTCGCCGGTGTCGGCCGGCTCCACGGCGGCGCAGGCGCTGCGCAACACGCTCGACCTGGCGCGGCTTGCCGACAAACTCGGCTATAGGCGCTACTGGGTGGCCGAGCATCATAACTTGCCGGCCATCGCCTCCTCCGCGCCCGAAATCATGATCGGGCAGATCTGTGCGGCGACCGAGCGCATCAGGGTCGGCTCCGGCGGCGTCATGCTGCCCAACCATGCGCCGCTGATGGTGGCCGAGCGCTTCAAGGTGCTGGAGGCGCTCTACCCCGGCCGCATCGATCTCGGGCTCGGCCGCGCGCCGGGCACCGATCCCGCCACGTCTTACATGCTGCGGCGGCGCCAGGGCATCAGCGAGGAGGACGACTTCCTCGAGCGCTTCCAGGAACTGATGCTGCTGGAGAACCATGGCTTCCCGGAGGGGCACCCCTTCGCCAAGGTGCAGGCCATGCCCTCGGACGTTGCGCTGCCGCCGATCTTTTTGCTCGGCTCGTCGGATTATTCGGCGCAGCTCGCCGGCCAAATCGGCGCGGCCTTTGCCTTCGCGCATCATTTCGCCAATTTCGACGCGGTCGAGGCGATGCGGCTTTACCGCGACAATTTCCGTCCCTCGCCGGCGCACGCCAAGCCCTACGCCATTCTCGCGACGCATGTGGTGTGTGCCGATAGCGACGCGGAAGCCGAGCGGCTGGCGACGACGGTGGAACTGAACTTCGTGCGGCGCACCAAAGGCGAATATCTGCCGCTCGCTTCGCCGGAAGAGGCGGCAGCCTATGATTACACGCCGGTCGACAAGGCGCGCATCGCGCAGAACCGCAGCCGCCTGACGGTGGGTGCGCCCGCGACGGTGAAGGCGCGGCTCGAGCCGCTGATCGCGGCGACGCAGGCCGACGAATTGATGGTGACCTCGATGATGTACGGCCACGAGGCGCGCAAGGCTTCCTACGCGCTGTTGGCGCAGGCGTTTGTCTGAACTCGTGTCCCGGGCGCAGCGCAGCCTGAGCGCAGCGAATGGTGCGCTGCAGACCAGGGGCCCCGCTCCTTACAAGGAAGCTGGACCCCGGATCAGCGATGCATCACTTCGCTGCGCTCGTGCTGCATCGCATCCGGGGCACGCCGGGTAGTTGCGCCGCTGCCAGCCATGCTAAAACCCGCACCGGGCGCGACAGGTTTGATCCCGCTTCGATTGACAAAGAATGGGAGGATTCCTTGGGTAAGCAGTTCACACTCACCACCACGGACAAGCATTCGCTCGGCGCCTACCGGGCCGACCCGCAGGGCAAGCCGAAGGGCGGCATGGTCGTGGTGCAGGAAATTTTCGGCGTCAACCATCATATCCGCGCCATGTGCGACCGTTTCGCCGCCATCGGCTACGCGGCGGTAGCGCCGGCGGTGTTCGACCGCTTCGTGCGCAATTTCGAGAGCGGCTACACACCGGACGAGATCGCGCATGCGCGCAGCTATCTCGGCAACCTCAACTGGGAACACATGATGGCCGACATCGCGTCCGCCGTTGAGGACCTGAAAGGCGCAGGCCCGGTCGGCGTCGTCGGCTACTGCATGGGCGGCACCGCGACCTTTCTCGCCGCCTGCCGCATTCCCGGCCTGTCGGCCGCGGTCGCCTATTACGGCGGCATGATCGGCAAGTTCGCCGACGAGAAGCCGAAATGCCCGCTGCAGATGCATTTCGGCGAAAAGGATGAGAGCATCCCGATGGCGACGGTCGAGGACATCAAGAAGAAGCAGCCGCAGGCGGAGACCTATGTCTATCCCAACGCCGCGCACGGCTTCTCCTGCGACGAGCGCGCAAGCTACAACAAGGAAGCAAGCGACCTCGCCTGGACGCGGACGCAGGCGTTCCTGGCGAAGCATATGAAGTGACAAGGCGGGGCGCAGGGAGCGAGCTGACTTGTCATCACCGGGCCGGCGCGTTAGCGCCGTGACCCGGTGATCCCGACGCGTTCGACACTGCCATCCTAAACGAGATGGCCGGGACATGCCCGGCCAATGCAGCAAAGAGCGAGGTGCGAGCGGTCTCTAGAACCACCGCTCCTTCACGACGATGGTGTCGCCCGGCCGCATCGGATAGGTGAGCGGCACGTTGCCGGTGAAGCGCTGGCCGTTGCCGTCGCGCGTGAGCTCGACGGTCTGCTTCTGTGCGCGCGGCGCAAAACCGCCGGCCACGGCGATCGCCTTCTCCACCGTCATGTTCGGCACGTAGGGGTATTGCCCGGGCGTGGTGACCTCGCCGAGGATGAAGAACGGCCGGTAGGCCTCGACGGTCACCGTCACATGCGGCTCGCGCACATAGCCCTGCTTGAGCCGGTCGGTGATTTCCTTCGCCAGCTGCCGCGTGGTGAAGCTGCGCGCCGGCACGGTGCCGGCGAGCGGCAGCGTCACATTGCCGCCGGCATCGACCGTGTAGGTGCCGCTGATGCCCTGCTGGCCGAATACCACCACGCGCAGCTTGTCGCCGGGGCCGAGCGTGTAGCTCTGCTCATAGGTCGACGGCGCGTAGGCGTAGCTGTAGCCGTAATTGTAGCCGTAGCGGTAGGGCGCCGCTTGCTGACGCGCGGGCGCCGCCGGCGGGTGATATTGCAGCACGTAGGATTGGTAAGGATAAGGCCGCGCGTACTGCTGCTGCTGCTGCACATATTGCTGCTGCTGCTGCACATATTGCTGCGGCTGCTGCGCATAGATCGGCTGCTGCGCGTATTGCCGCGCATTGAGCACGCCGCGCCCGCTGCCGGCATGATAGCTGGCGGCTGGCGCGCCATTGAAAAGACCGCGGCCGTTCGGCGCATAGCTGCCACCTTGCGCGGCGCCGTTGAACAAACCGCGGCTGCCCGTCTGCGCGGACGGTGTTTGTGGATATTGCGCCGGCGCATATTGCTGTGATGGCGTCTGATAGGTTTGCGCGTAGTGCGGCGCAGCTTGGGCATAGCCGTATTGAGAGTAGCGGTATTGCGGCGCCGAGTAGGCGTATGGCGAAGCGCCATAGTGCTGCACCACCGGCACCGGCTGGCCGGTGGCCGGATCGATCACATAGCTGGCGGCCTGGCCGGCAGCCGGTTGAACCGCGCAGGCGGCAATCGCCAACGCGATCAGAAGCGGTGTCATAGATCTGGTAACCCGCATGAAAACGAATCCGGGCCGCGTGGCGGGAGCTAGCGGTCCGATTAACGCTTTATATGGTTAATAAACTCTCACCGGCGGGCGAGCTTGCCGGGCCTCTTGGCCATACCTGCCCTCAGACGGGAGGTATGGCCCCCCGCCGGCGGCGCGGGTCTTTGCCTGCCGAAAACGACCCACCCTCACCGTCTTTTTCGGGAGGCATGGGAAGGCGCTCGCAATGACGGATCAACCCGAGCGGATGCCGCTTTAGGCCGTCGCGCCCTGCGCCAGCTTGGCGCCGGTGCCGATGGGACAGGCGACGCCAGTGCCGCCGAGCCCGCAATAGCCGAACGGATTCTTCGCCAGATATTGCTGGTGATAGTCCTCGGCGAAGTAGAACTCGGGCGCGTCGAGTATTTCGGTGGTGACGGGCTTGTAACCCATCTTCTTCAGCTCCGCCTCGTACATCGCCTTGGAAGCCGCCGCCGCCTTCTTTTGCGCGGGCGTGTAGGTGTAGATACCCGAACGGTATTGCGTGCCGACGTCGTTGCCCTGGCGCATGCCCTGCGTCGGGTCGTGGCTTTCCCAGAACGTCTTGAGCAGGGTCTCATACGAGATCTTGTTCGGGTCATAGATCACCAGCACCACTTCGTTATGGCCGGTACGACCGGTGCAGACTTCTTCATAAGTCGGATTGGGCGTGAAGCCGCCGGCATAGCCGACCGCGGTGACATAGACGCCCTCGCCGAGCTCCCAGAACTTGCGCTCGGCGCCCCAGAAACAGCCGAGGCCGAACAGCGCCTTCTCCAGGCCGGCCGGATAGGGGCCTTTCAGCGCGCGATGATTGATGAAGTGGTCTGCGGCGGTGGGAATAGGCTCGCTGCGTCCGGGCAGCGCCTCGCCGCGGCTGGGCATGGAGACCTTCTTGAAGCCGAACATCGCTTCCTCCTCCTGCATCGGATGGCAGGAATATAGGCGCTTGCAAGCCTAGCTTAAATGCGCGCGCCGATCACGTCTCGGGCAGGCGAAAAGACGCACCGGTCACGAAGGCGGGAGCGCGCTGTCGCACGCGGAGCGGGTTAAGGCCTGGCGTAGCCGATCAACGGCCGCTTCTTGCGGCCGAGCAGGACGAACACCATGCCGAGGAAACCAAGCACGGCCCAGCTCGGCGCGGCGAGGAACGTCAACATCACCGGGTCCCACAGCATGCCGTGGGCATAAGGCACTATCACCGGCTTGAGATTGGCCAGGCTCGCGGCGTTGATGGTGTCCCACAGCGCGCGCACGCTGGTGATGTAGAGGTTGCTGCCCGCAATCGACTTGGTGCCGTCATAGATCACCAGGATAAATGCGGCGGCCAGGCAGATCAGGCCGATAAAGCGGAACAGGAAGCGGATCATGGTCTAACGGTCGTTGCACGCGCCCATGGGGGTTGGTTACCCCGCGCTGGCCTCCGGTTCAACCGGGCGGTCGCCGGCGTCAACTTGAGCAGCGGGCGCGGCTTCCGCTAGGGTCGCTCGCGCCGGGACCCCGGTTGTGTCGTCGATGGAGTCGTAATGTCCGCCAAGCCCCCCGGCCGCACCCGGCCGACCTTTACCGACCAGGAAGCCCTGCAATTTCATAGCAGCGGACGGCCCGGCAAGCTGGAAGTGGTGGCGACCAAGCCGATGGCCACCCAGCGCGACCTCTCGCTTGCCTATTCGCCGGGCGTCGCCGTCCCCGTGCTCGCCATCGCCGAGGACCCCAGCCGCGCCTACGATTACACCACCAAGGGCAATTTCGTCGCCGTCATCACCAACGGCACCGCCATTCTCGGCCTCGGCAACCGCGGCGCGCTCGCCGCCAAGCCGGTGATGGAAGGCAAGGCGGTGCTGTTCAAGCGCTTCGCCGACATCGATTCCATCGATCTCGAGGTCTCTTCCGAAGACCCCGACGAGATTGTCAATTGCGTCAAGCTCCTGGGCAAAGGCTGGGGCGGTATCAATTTGGAGGACATCAAGGCGCCGGAATGCTTCGTGATCGAGCATCGGTTGCGCGAATTGATGGACATTCCGGTTTTCCACGACGACCAGCACGGCACCGCCATCATCGCCGCCGCCGGACTGCTGAACGCGCTGCATCTGACCGGTCGCGAGATCGCCGATACCAAGCTGGTGTGTAACGGTGCCGGCGCCGCCGGTATCGCCTCCCTCGAATTGCTGCGCGCGATCGGTTTCCGGCCGCAGAACTTGATCCTCGCCGATACCAAAGGCGTCATCTATCAGGGACGCAGCGAGGGCATGAACCAATGGAAGTCGGCCTACGCCATCAAGACCAAGGCGCGCACGCTCAAAGAGGCCTTCGAAGGGGCCGACGTCGCCTTCGGCCTGTCGGCCAAGGGCTCCTTCACGCCCGAAATGGTCAAGTCGATGGCGGACAAGCCGATCATCTTCGCCATGGCCAATCCGGATCCCGAGATCACGCCGGAGGAAGTGGCGCAGGTGCGCGACGACGCCATCATGGCGACAGGCCGCTCGGACTATCCGAACCAGATCAACAACGTGCTCGGCTTCCCTTACATCTTCCGCGGCGCGCTCGACGTGCGCGCCTCCGCCATCAACATGGAAATGAAGATCGCGGCGGCTCGGGCCCTCGCCGATCTTGCGCGCGAGGATGTGCCGGACGAGGTGGCATCCGCCTATGGCGCGCGCCCGAAATTCGGCCCCGACTACATCATCCCGGTGCCGTTCGATCCGCGGCTGATTTCCTACGTGCCGCCGGCGGTCGCCAAGGCCGCGATGGATACCGGCGTCGCCCGCAAGCCGATTGTGGACATGGACGGCTATCGCGAGCAATTGCGCTCGCGGCGCGATCCGATCGCCGGCACGCTCACCAACGTGTTCAACCGGCTGCGCCGCTCGCCCAAGCGCGTGGTCTTTGCCGAAGGCGAGGAGGAGCAGGTGATCCGCGCCGCGGCGAGCTTCGTGCAGCTTGGGCTCGGCACCGCCCAGTTGGTCGGGCGCGAGGACCGCGTGCGGGCGACCGCGAAGGAGGTGGGCATCGAGCTCGGCGAGGGCATCGAAATCATCAACGCGGCCTTGTCGACCCGCAACGGCGTCTACACCAACTATCTCTACGAACGGCTGCAGCGGCACGGCTATCTGCTGCGCGACTGCCAGCGGCTGGTGAATACCGACCGCAACCACTTCGCCGCCTGCATGGTGTCGCTGGGCGATGCCGACGCGCTGGTGACGGGGGTTACGCGCAATTTCTCCGTGGCGCTCGAGGACGTGCGCCGCGTGATCGATCCAAAGCCTGGCCACCGCGTGATCGGCGCATCGCTGGTGGTGGCGCGCGGGCGCACCGTGCTGGTGGCGGATACCGCGGTGACCGAAATGCCCGGTGCGGAAGAGCTCGCCGACATCGCCGTCGAAGCCGCCGGCGTGGCGCGCCGGCTCGGCTACGAGCCGCGGCTTGCCATGCTCGCATTCTCCACCTTCGGCCATCCGGAGGGCGAGCGCTCGGCGCGGGTGATCGAGGCGGTGAAGATCCTCGACGGACGGCGGGTCGATTTCGAATACGACGGCGAAATGGCCGCCGACATCGCGCTCAACGCCGAGCTGATGGCGGCCTACCCGTTCTGCCGGCTGTCCGGCCCGGCCAATGTGCTGGTCATGCCGGCGTTCCACTCCGCCTCGATCTCAACCAAAATGCTGCAGGAGCTGGGCGGCGCCACGGTGATCGGGCCGCTGCTGGTCGGGCTCGACCGGCCGGTGCAGATCGTGCAACTCGGCGCCAAGGACGCCCAGCTCGTGAACATGGCGGCGCTGGCGGCGTACAACATCAGTGGCTAACGAGAGCGAATAGGAAGTAGCGAATAGCGAACGATGAAACAGTGAAAGAAGCCTGCTATTTCGCCATCCACTATTCGCTATTCGCGGCGTAGAGGAGGAAAGAATGTCGAAGATGCTCTCCGGCGTCATCGCCGCCATCGCCACGCCGATCGAAGAAGGCGGCGCGCTCGACCTCAAGCGCGCGACCAAGCTCGCCCGCTTTCTGCTCGACAATGGCTGCGACGGGCTCAACGTGCTTGGCACCACCGGGGAAGCCACCTCATTCGCGCGCGAGGAGCGAATGGCGGTGATGAGCGCCTACAAGCAGGATGGTTTGCCCATGCAGCGATTGATGGTCGGCACGGGCGCTGCCGCAGTGGCGGACGCGGTGGCGCTCACCTGCCACGCCGAGGCGCTCGGCTTCGCCGGCGCATTGGTGCTGCCGCCGTTTTATTATAAGGGCGTGCCCGACGACGGGCTCGCGGCCTATGTCGGAGCACTGGTCGAGGCGAGCAAGATTCCGCTCTACCTCTACCATTTTCCCGCCATGTCGGGCCTGCCCTGGCATCCGACGTTGATCAAGCGGCTGCGCGATGCATACCCTGGACGTATCGTCGGTTTGAAAGATTCATCCGGCGACATGGCTTTCGCGCGTCAGGCGGCGGCGATCGCACCCGATTTCGCCGTGTTCCCTTCGAACGAAGCCACGCTCCTGGAGGCGCGCTCTGGCGTTTTCGCTGGCTGTATCTCGGCGACCGCCAATTGCAACGCCGATCTATGCGGTCGGGCTTGGAGGCAAGGCGATAAAGCCGCGCTCGACGCGGCGATCACGGTCCGCAAACTGTTCGACGGCAAACCCCTGGTGCCGGGCGTGAAGTCTTTGCTCGCGCATATCCACGGCGATCCGGCGCTGGCCCGCGTGAAGCCGCCGCTGGCACCCTACGCGGCGGCCGATCGCACCGTCACGGCGGCGGGCTACGACGCGGTACGCTCCAAACGGGTGGCCTGACGCACGCGAGAAAGCGTTGACGTTCGCGCGGCCTCTCACTATAAGCCTCTGCCTTGGCGGCGGGCCAATCCGCCGCCGCATTTCTTGGAAATTCCGGCTGCTTCCGCCGATAATTCGGTCGGCGCCACGTTAAATGAGACTCAAATGGCCAATACAAAGTCCGCCCGCAAAGCCACGCGCGTGATCGCGCGCCGGACCGAAGTCAACAAAACGCGCCGCTCGGCGCTGCGCGGCTCCATGCGCAAGGTAGAGGAAGCCATCGCTTCAGGCGACCGCGCCGCGGCGGCGGCAGCGCTAAAGGCGGCCGAGCCGGCGATCATGCGGGCGGCGCAGCGCGGCGTCGTGCATAAGAACAATGCCAGCCGCAAAGTTTCGCGGCTCGCTCATCGCGTCGCCAAGCTCGGCAAGTAATTTTTTTGGCGTCCAACGCGCCGGCGCGCCGCGCGACACCGGCGTTTAGTGTCGAATCCGAATGAATTTCGACGAGAACGCGCCGTCGCAGCTCGCGTTTGGCGCGGGCTGTTATGAAATCGTCATTGCTTCGTTGCAAAAATCTGCTCGCCGCGATTTTGCTCGATAAGTTGCGCGGAGCGGCGCTGCAAGCGCGATAAGGCAAAGGTTTCTTCGCAAAGGCTACCTTGGTTTATCGCGCAAAAATTTTAACGCAACGATAATGACTTAAGCTCAAAGCGCCGGCGAGGACTTGGAAACGCCCGTGCGACAGGGCTTTTCGCTATCATGGCACCGAACGATATTGCATGCTGCGGCGGCTTTTCGCTGCGACAAGGTGACCGGCAAATTCTACGTGACTCTCAACGTGTTGAGAAACAATCCTGACGCATGAGTACCGTCGCGTGGTCGACGGTTCCTGCAGGCGCGGCTTGCACGCCGTCAAAATTCATTGCCGTCACTGAACGCTTGTGTATTTTTATTTGCGCGTCCGGAATTCCCCGGCGACATCAGGAAAAGGTCTCACCACACGCTCATCAGCGGATGAGAACGGCTGTCGTTTGCCTGCGGCGACGTGAGCGCGCGCAGCCAAGGTCGAGGTTCCAACGTCGCGCCAGCGGCCTCGGATTTCGACACGCGAAAATCCGACGGGGCGCGCGTGTGGACGGACAAAATGGGCAATAGCCCGGATGAGGGGGGTTGATTATGACAAGGCAGGGTGCAGCACCGTTTGCCAAGCACGGTACGATGGAGAGCTTATCCATCGTTTTGGGGTCCGATACCGCTGCCACCTCCTTGTTTTCCGATTTTTCATGCAGAGTGCGCTCCTCCAGCCATAACGCGTCGGCTTTCGCGACCGGAGTGCAGGGCGCCGTCCCGCCTCCGACCGGCTAAAGACGCAGCTTGCTCGTTTCGATGTCGCGCCGCTTGGCTGAAGCCTTCGCGGAGCAACCATCAACCGACATCATCGACTGAGTGTTGTTGCGTTTCCGTTTCCGGCGCGTCGGCTTGAATCCGCCTGGCCGGGCCACCAGCGTCCGTTTCAACCAATCAAATCAGAAAAGAGAATAAGAAAATGTCCAACGCTGATCAGGAAAGCTGGTCACGGGTCAAGGAGCGCCTGCGGGCGGAGGTCGGCGACGACGTCTATTCGAGCTGGTTCGCGCGCATGGACCTGGAGGCGATCGAAGACGGCTCGGTGCGTCTGTCGGTGCCGACCCGCTTCCTCAAGAGCTGGATCCAATCGCACTATGCCGAGCGCGTCCTCGCCTGCTGGCAGGCGCAGGACGGCAAGGTCGGCCGCATCGAATTGATCGTGCGCTCGGCCGTGCTGCGCACGGCGGTGGTCAAGCCCAAGCCCGAGTTCGACGGCGCCGGCGGCGGCGCCCGCTTGCCGGCCGGCAACGGCCAGGGCCATGGGCGGCCGATGAGCGCCGGCGACGCGAGCGTGCATGAGGCGCTCGGCGGCTCGCCGCTCGATGCCCGTCTGAGCTTCGAGAGCTTCGTGGTCGGCCGCTCCAACACGCTGGCGCATGCGGCGGCAAAACAGGTGGCGGCCGCCAAGCGCGCCGACCCGGTGATGTTCAACCCGCTCTACATCCACGCCGGCGTCGGCCTCGGCAAGACGCACCTGCTGCAGGCCATCACCTGGGCGGGCAACACCGCCGGCGAGCGCAAGGTGCTATATCTCACCGCCGAGAAATTCATGTACGGCTTCGTCTCGGCGCTGCGCACGCAGACGGCGCTGGCCTTCAAGGAGGCGCTGCGCGGCATCGGCGTTCTGGTGATCGACGACCTGCAGTTCCTGCAAGGCAAGTCGACGCAGGCCGAGTTCTGCCACACGCTCAACGCGCTGATCGACGCCGGCCGCCAGGTGGTGATCGCCTCCGACCGGCCGCCGTCGGAACTGGAAAGCCTCGACGACCGCGTGCGCTCGCGGCTGGCCGGCGGTCTCGTCGTCGAAATGGGTCCGCTCGGCGAGGAATTGCGCTTCGAAATCCTCAAGGCCCGGGTGCAGGCCGCCCGCGCCCACCATCCGAGCTTCGACGTGCCGCTGCCGGTGCTCTCCTACATCGCCAAGACCGTCACCCATAACGGCCGCGACCTGGAAGGCGCGCTCAACCGCCTCTTGGCCCACAACAAGCTGACCGGGCACGCGGTGACGCTGGAAATGGCCGAGCGCGAGGTGCGCGACCTGATCCGCCCGCAGGAACCCAAGCGGGTCAAGATCGAGGACATCCAGCGGGTGGTGGCGCGGCAGTATAATGTGAGCCGCTCCGACCTGTTGTCCTCGCGCCGCACCGCCAACGTCGTGCGCCCGCGCCAGGTGGCGATGTATCTGGCCAAGACGCTGACCTTGCGCTCGCTGCCCGAGATCGGCCGCCGGTTCGGCGGGCGCGACCACACGACGGTGCTGCACGCGGTGCGCAAGATCGAGGGCCTGGTCGGCAACGACATGGCGCTCGCCGAGGAGATCGAGGTCCTCAAGCGGCAGCTGCAGGAGTAGGCGCGGGCGTCTTTTTCCCGGGCGCAGCGCAGCGCAAAGCGGTGCGCTGCAGACCCGGGATCGCCCAATCTCCGAAACGCCCAGCCACGTGGACTACCCTCGTCATGCCCGGCACCCGGGTCCGGCCTTCGGCCGGCCCGAGCACAAGCCTTGTGCCGGGCATCCACGCCTGCGGGCCTAAAGCCAGGCGCGGATGGCCGGGACGAGCCCGGCCATGACGCCCGGGGGTCCTGTGGACGCTTGCGGGCGGGAACACCGCCGGCCTTGCGATTTTCGCGCCGGCACGTCACCTTTGCTCCCCGGCCCCCGCATACCGCGATCGGCCGGCTTGCCGTCGCGCCCTCTCCCTGCCCTTTTCGAAGGCGCCCCAGCGGGTCTCTCCCATGAAGATTACCGTCGAGCGTGCAGAGCTTTTGAAGTCGCTGGGCCACGTGCACCGCGTGGTTGAGCGGCGCAATACCATTCCGATCCTCGCCAACGTGCTGATCAAGGCAGACAAAGGCAGCCTCAGCCTCAAGGCCACCGACCTCGACCTGGAAGTCACCAACTCGATCGCGGCCGAGGTATCGCCCGGCGGCGCCACCACGGTGCCGGCGCACATGATCTATGACATCGTGCGCAAGCTGCCGGAGGGCGCGCAGATCGTGCTGGAAGGCTCGGGCGATCGCGCCGTGCTCTCGCTGCGCGCCGGCCGCTCGCGCTTCACCCTGCAGACGCTGCCGGAGAGCGATTTCCCCGATCTCGCCGCCGGCGAGATGAGCCATTCCTTCAGGCTGCCGGCCGCCGAATTGAAGCGGATGATCGACAAGACCCAGTTCGCCATCTCGACCGAAGAGACGCGCTATTACCTGAACGGCATCTACCTGCACACGGTCGGCTCGGGCAATGCGGCGACCTTGCGCGCCGTGGCGACCGATGGGCATCGGCTGGCGCAATGCGAGCTCGCCTTGCCCGACGGCGCCGCCGGCATGCCCGGCATCATCGTGCCGCGCAAGACCGTGGGCGAGGTGCAACGGCTGATCGAGAACGGCGAGGGCGAGGTAGCGATCGAGCTGTCGGCCGGCAAGATCCGCTTCACCATCGGCAATGTGGTGCTCACCTCGAAACTGATCGACGGCACCTTCCCCGACTACGCGCGGGTGATCCCCGTGAACAACGACAAGATGCTGACCGTCGACAAGAAGGATTTCGAGGCGGCGGTCGATCGCGTCTCCACCGTGTCGAGCGAGCGCGGTCGCGCGGTGAAACTGTCGATCACCGGCGGACGCCTGGTGCTGTCGGTCACCAATCCGGATTCGGGCAGCGCTACGGAAGAAATCGAAGTCGATTACGACGCCGACCCGATCGATATCGGCTTCAACTCGCGCTATCTGCTCGACATTGCCGCGCAGATCGAGGGCGAAGTGGCGGTGCTCAAGCTCGCCGATCCCGGCTCGCCCACGCTGATCCAGGACAAGGACGCCAAGGGCGCGCTCTACGTGCTGATGCCGATGCGGGTGTGAAAGGGATCAGGAATTGGTCGTCAGAAGCCCGGCCGGCCTATTCTGATGCCTGATAACTGACTACTGATCCCTGGCATGACCGCCGCCTTCCTGCGCCGCCTCGCCCTGACGAACTTCCGCAGCTACCACGCCGCGCAAGTCGAGCTTGCCGAGGCCGGGCCGGTGGTGCTCACCGGCGCCAACGGTGCCGGCAAGACCAATCTCATCGAAGCAATCTCATTGTTGGCGCCCGGCCGCGGGCTGCGGCGCGCCACGATGGAGGAATTGGCCTTCTCGGAGGGCGACGGCTCCTGGGCGGTGTCGGCGGAGATCGAGGGCATGTTGGGGCTTGCAACGCTCGGCACCGGCATCGATGCGCCCGCCGGAGAGGACGCAGCGCCCGTGCGGCAATGCCGCGTCGACCGCGAGCGCGCGGGCTCCGCCGCCGCCTTCGCCGATCACCTGCGCGTGGTGTGGCTCGTGCCCGCCATGGACCGGCTGTTCAACGGACCGGCCGCCGAGCGCCGCCGCTTTCTCGATCGCCTGGTGCTGGCGGTGGATGCGTCGCATTCCGGCCGCGTCAACGCGCTCGAGCGCAGCTTGCGCTCACGCAACCGGCTGCTGGAGGACGCGACCAACGACCCGCACTGGCTCGAGGCGGTCGAGCACGAGACGGCGGAACTGGCGGTGGCGGTGGCGGCGGCGCGCGCCGAGACGGTGACCCGGCTTGCCGGGGCGCTCGCCGCCGCGCGCGACATTGCGCCGGAGTTCCCGCGCGCCGAGGTGGCGCTCGACGGCTGGATGGAAAAGCTTTTGCCCGCCCACAGCGCCACCGAGATCGAAGACCGCTACCGCGCGCTGCTCAAGGACAGCCGCGCGCGCGACGCCGCCGCCGGCCGCACGCTCGACGGCCCGCATTTGTCCGATTTGAAGGTCACGCACGCGGACAAAAGCGTGCCGGCGGAGAACGCCTCGACCGGCGAGCAGAAGGCGCTGCTCATCCGCCTCGTGCTCGCGCACGCCGGCCTGATCAAGGACATGACCGGCTTTGCGCCCGTGCTGCTGCTCGACGAGGTGATCGCGCACCTTGATCCGAGGCGCCGCGCCTCGCTTTACGATGCGCTCAGTGCGCTCGGCGCGCAGGTGTGGATGACCGGCGCGGATCCGGCAGCGTTCGGCGACATCGCATCGCGCGCCCGGCTCTTCGAGGTGCGCAATGGAACCCTGAGCGCACGCGCTTAGTGTTCCCGGTTCAATGTTATCTACATCACAAAATTGCTAGTATCCAGGAACCATCACGGCGGGCAGTGTTTTACTCAATTGTAGCAGCAGGCATGGGGCCCGCTATGGCGACGGCATCGGAGAAACTGCGAGACGACATGCAGCGCGCGCTGTCAAACGTGCACGCCGAGCTCGAACGCATCGAGATTCTGGCGGCGGCGCTCGACGCCTTGAGCGGGCCGGTTCCCGATTATGAACCTTCGTTCCATCACCTCAATCTGCGTGAGCTCGATCGGTTCGAACTTGGCGAAACGACGATCGCGGAGCGGTGAGACCTGATCGTCGGCCTGGAACCGGAATTCCCGACAATTTTAACGATCGGCGCAACGGAAACCCGACAACTTATTGGCACAATTCGCTAAATTTCACCGACGGATGTTGCCATGGGTTCCGGTAAGCCGGCCGCCGAAGCCGCCGCGGCCGAAGGTGCGCAGGCGCGCGCGCAAGACGACAAATTGGTCGACGCGTTGGCGGCGCTCGATACGCGCCGGCGCGACGCCTTGTTGGAAGCCGTGGCGATTAGCGCGCGCGAATTGCTGAACTCGCCCGATCTGCACGCGATTCTGCCGGCGGTGGCCGAGCAGATCGGCGCCGCGACGGACGTCGATCGCGTGCACATCTTTCTCGTCAATGGCGACGACCCCAAGGCGGCGATCCTGCGCCACTGCGTGTGGATCGTGCCCGGCCTGCCGACCCCGCCGGAATTCAGCACGCCGACCCGGTCCATGGCCGATGTCGGCCTGCAATCGTGGATTCCGCGCCTGGCCGGCGGCGAAACAATCACCGCCCACACCCGTGACCTCGATCCGTCGGCGCGCGCGCTGCTTGAAATCGGCCGTGTGAAATCCGTATTGGCGGTCCCGGTTTTCGCCGACGGCAAATGGCACGGGATCATCGGCTTCGACGATTGCCGCAACGAGCGCGATTGGACGCCGGCGCAGATCGAGACGATCAAGATCTTGGCCGAACTCGTCGGCGGCGCCATCGCCCGCGCCTTTCATCTCAAAACCTTGGCGGACGCCAAGCGCATCGTCGAAAGCAGTCCGATCATCCTTTACCGGCTCAGCCCCGATCCGCATTTCGACCTGATTTATGTATCGGAAAATGTCCGCCGCTACGGTTACTCGCCTGAGGAGCTGATGGCCGAGCCGAGCCGCTGGCTGACGCTGGTGTGGGCGGAGGACATCCGTCCCCTTATGGCCAAGCTCGATCTGCTGATCGCGGGCAAGACCGACCATGTGCAGCTCGACTTCCGCCTCAAGAAGGCCGACGGCGCGTCGGTCTGGTTCGACAGCGAGGGCTACGCGCTGCGCGACGCGACCGGCAAGCTGACCGGGATCGAGGGCATTCTTTCCGATGTGACCGAGCGGAAGAACGCCGAACGAAAGCTCAGTTTTTCGCACATCCTCCTGACGACGGCGATCGAGAGCTCGCCGGACGCCATCCTCATCGTCGATGAAACCGGCCGCATCATCACATTCAATCGGCATTTCATCGACCTTTGGGACATTCCGAACGGGCTGGTGGAAGCGGCGGTCGACGAACCGGTGCTGATGACGGTGGCATCGCGCGTGAAGGACAAGGGTCAATTCCTCTCGCGCGTGCGCTATCTCTACGATCATCCGGACGAGCAAAGCCACGAGGAGCTCGAGACGGCGGACGGGCGCATCATCGACCGCCACTCCGCCTCCCTCTACGACGCGAAACGCAGTTACCTCGGCCGCGTCTGGTTCTTCCGCGACATCACCGAGCAGAAGCGCGCCGCGGAACGCGTCTCCGCGATGGCGCGCACCGATGCAGTCACCGGCCTGTCCAACCGCACGGCCTTCCTTGGGCGGCTGGGCCTTGAATTCGCCCGCGCGCGACGCAGCGGCACGCGCTTCGCCGTGCTCTATCTCGATCTCGATCATTTCAAGGACATCAACGATACGCTCGGCCATCCGACCGGCGACAAGCTGCTGCGCGCGGTCGCCGAAAGGCTGACGAACTGCGTGCGCGAGATCGACATGGTGGCGCGCTTCGGCGGCGATGAATTCGCCGTGCTGCAGGTCGATATCGGCGACGACCGTGCCGCCATCGAGGGCCTGGCTCGCAAAATCAGCGAGGCCATCGCCCGTCCCTACGCCATCGGCGGCAACGAGGTGATCACCAGCGTCAGCATCGGCGTGGTGCCTTATCGCGGCGACATTGCCGGGACGGACGCCATGATGATGAAGGCCGATCTCGCGCTCTACCGCGCCAAGAACGAAGGCCGCAACCAATTCCGCTTCCACGTCGCCGAACTCGACGAGGAGACGCGCGAACGCATGTTGATTACCGACGATCTGCGCCACGCGCTCGCGCGCAACGAACTCGAGCTCTATTACCAGCCGCAGGCGGACCTCGAACGCGGCACTATCGTCGGCCTCGAGGCGCTGATCCGCTGGAACCACCCGACCCGCGGGCTGGTGCTGCCGTCCGACTTCATCCCGATCGCCGAGACCAGCGGCAGCATCGTGCCGATCGGCGAATGGGTAATCGCGCAAGCCTGCCGGCAGATCGCGGCCTGGAACAAGGACGGGATCGCCCCGCCGGTGGTGGCGGTCAACCTGTCGGGCGCGCAGTTCAAGCTCGCCGCGCAGATCGACAAGATCGTCGCCGATTGCCTGGAGCGCTGTGGCGTGCAGCCGCACCAATTGGAGCTCGAGCTCACCGAATCGGTATTGATCGAGACCGCGCAGCGCCACAGCGACACCTTTCGCCGGTTGCAGCGGCTGGGGGTGCGGCTGGCCATCGACGATTTCGGCACCGGCTATTCCTCGCTCGATTATTTGCGCTCGTTCCGCGTCGGCCGGCTGAAGATCGACCGCGACTTCATCGAGGGCGTCACCACCAATTCCGACGACGCGGCCATCGTGCGCGCCACCATCGGGCTCGCGCACGCGCTCGGCATCGAGGTGCTGGCGGAAGGCGTGGAGACCGCCGCCCAGCGCCGCTTTCTGCTGGCGGCCGGCTGCAAGCTGGCGCAGGGCTTCTATTTCGGCCGGCCCATGCCGGCAAAGGCGGCGACCGAACTGCTCAGCCGGCATCGGCAATTGGCGGCGGGCTGAGGCGCCGGTACGTGTCCCGGGCGCGGCGCGGCATGAAATGACGCGCTGCTGAAACCAACTCGCATAGTTGTTGACTCAAATCACCGTTCGCTCCGACGCGATTATTGCGCGTTCGCAGCGCAGCAAAGAGCTTTGCAACACAAAGGACCTTCATCAAAATGTCCGAAAGGTCCAACTTTTTGAAGGGCTCAGCGCCCCGGACATATTGACAGCACAACTGCTGGGTGCTCGAATTTGATGTGGCGCCAAGCCGTCAAAATACGGCGCGCCATGAAATCGAAATTCTTACTTGTAAGTTCATTGGCCGCCCTCGGAGGCTATCGCGCCGTCGAAAATCCACGCGAAGCGCAGATATTGTGGACGTTGGTGGCCCTCAACAACTCAAAGGCGGAGGCATCGGGCCATGATTACAAAAACCCTGATGATAGCGACAACCATTGCGCTTTTTGGATACGCTCCGGCGAGCGCTAAAGAGGCTCTTGTTACACACAAAACATTGAGCCTGAACGTTGCGCTCAAGCTCGCCAATGCGGCGCTTGCCGACTGTCAGAAGCGCGGATATCAAGTGGCGGTAGTGGTCGTCGACAGTTTCGGAGGGACGCAGGTAATATTACGCGACCGCTTTGCGGGTTCCACCATGGTTGATGCGGCCGCGGACAAAGCGCGGACCGCAGTCAACTTTCGCACTAACACCACGGAAATGGTGCGCGCCACTCAGCCAGGCATGTCGCAGTCCGGCGTTCGTTTCCTGCCGGGTGTCGTCACGGTCGGTGGCGGCATGATGGTCGAAGCAAGCGGCTCGTTGGTGGGCGCGGTCGCGGTTTCAGGCGCGCCGACCGGGGATGCGATGGATGCTTGCGCGAAAGCCGGACTTGCCGCGATCCAAGATGACATTAATTTTTGACCGACGTGTCACGGCTCCGGGATCGTTCGGGAAAGCTGCAACGTCTCTTGTTGGCCCATTGTGACAGGTTGCGTTGCCGCACGACTTTCCGGCCGCCGATGACTGATCCCCAATTCGGTCCCTGCCTCATTGGTCGGCTTCGTCTTTCTGACCACTGATTGCTGACCACTGATCCCTGACCCTACAGCTCCCCCAGCAGCTCCCGCCGCTGGCGCTCGGAGGCGTCCGAATAGCGCCGCAAGGCGTGCGCCTCGCTGAGCAGGCCGATCACCTGGCGGCGCTCGGCGGTGTCGACCACCGCCAGCGCTTCCGCCTCGTAGCGGTCGAAGGCGGCGACCGCCTCCTGCGCGGTCATCTGCGCCAGCAGCATGTGGTCGGCGTGGTGCAGGATATCGCGCACCGACAGGGTTGCGCCGAGCTCGGCCGCGTGCGCTTCCGCCACCAGCACCATGCCGGCATAGCGGCCGTCCTCGTCGACCGCCACCACCTGGTTGGTCGAGCCGAGCGGGAAGGCTTCGCGGAAAGCGGCCACCGGCGTCTCCGCCGGCGTGGTGCGCACGTCGGCGCGCATCATCTGCCCGACGGTGAGATCGCGGATCCAGCCGACATCGGCGGCGCTGCGGATCGTCTCGCCGCGCAGGTGAAAGCGCCAGGTGGCGAAGGTGTAGCCGAAGAACTCGCGCGTCACCATCATGGCGACGATGGCGGCGATCAGCACCGCGGTGGAGAGCCAAAGATCGCCGGTCGATTCCAGGGCGATGAAGGTCATGGTCAGCGGCCCGCCGATCACCGAGACCGACAGCGCACACATGCCGATGATGGCATAGGCGTCGGCGTCGACATGGCCGCCGGGCCAGACCAAGGCGAGGCCGCTGGCGAAAATCTGGCCGCCGAGCGCGCCCAGCAACAGCGAGGCAAAGAACAGCCCGCCGCGGAAGCCCGAGCCGAGCGACGCCATCGAGGCAAACGACTTCAACAAGAAGATAAGCGCGAGCGTGGCCAGCGGCAGCTTGAACAAGCCGGTCAAGTGCAGCGCGCCGTGGCCGGAAGACATCACCTGCGGTGAAACGATCGCCAAAAGCCCGACCGCGGCGCCGCCCAAGACCGGGCGGATCGCCGGCTTGATCCGGAGACGGACGAACAGCCGCTCGCAGGCGGCGACGCCGCGCATCAGCAGGATGCCGTAAATGGCCGCCAGCAGGCCGACGCCGGCGGCGATGACCACGTCGTGCACGGCGAGGCGTGGCGATGTCGCCGGTTTCGATGCCGAGCCGGCGTCGGCGACAGCGCCTGGGTGGTCAGATAGCCGACCAGCGAGGCGATGCCGACCGGCGCCAGCGAGGCGATCGAATAGCTGCCGATGATCAGTTCGAAGCCGTAGAAGGCGCCGCCGAGCGGGGCGCCGAAGGCGCCGGCGATGGCGGCGCCGGCGCCGGCACCAACAAGGATACGCATGTCGCTCCGCCGCAACCGGAAGGCTTGCCCGATCTTGGAGGCGATGCCGCTGGCAAACTGCGTATAGCCGGCCTCCAACCCGACCGAAGCGCCGACGCCGCTCGACCAAACCGTCTGCGCCGCCACGATCAGGCTGCCGCGCATCGACATGCGGCCGCCGTGCAGCGCGTTGGCCTCGATCGGGTCGACTTCGGTGCCGCGCCGCCGCGTGATGTAGGCGGTGACGAGGCCGAACAAGAGGCCTCCGACACAGGGCGTCAGGAAGGCGCGCAAAGGTTCGAGCGAGATGCGGCCCGACAGCCGCTCGCCCGGGTCGAGCCCGAAGGCCGTCACATGCATGAAGCCGACCGCGGCACCCATGCCGACGACCACCAGGCCGGCGAGAAAGCCGACCAGGATCGCCAAAAGGATGATGCTCGACTCGCGAGCGCGCACGAAGGCGCGCAAGCGGTGGGGAACTTCGAATGTCGGAAGTTGCCGGGCTTGGGCTTTAGGACTGAACCAGCGCATCGAAAGGCAAATCGAATCGAATGAGAACCGCCTTGCTTAGAAGGCAATGCGCGTGCGCGCACAAGAGTGAACGGATTGAACTCAGCAAGAACGCACTTAAAGGCCGTACGATGACCGGCGAGAAAGCGGCTGCGGCGGCATCCGATTCGGCGGCGCAAAAGCGGCCTGAAAAGCGGCGATTTTTGCGCTCGGGGGTATTGGAATAATTCTTTCGAATCAATGTGTTAATAGCTATAGATTGCGCTGTACGACGCCCTTATTTCATGTCAGACAAACACCCATATCCGATTCAATTTCCAGTCCGTTTTGAGGATGTTGTCGATGGCTGAACCAGCCCGAAACCTGACTCCCGGTCATGAAGAGTACGGCGCCGAGCAGATCAAGGTCCTCAAGGGCCTCGACGCCGTGCGCAAGCGGCCGGGCATGTATATCGGCGACACCGACGACGGCTCCGGCCTGCACCACATGGTCTACGAGGTGGTCGACAACGCCATCGACGAGGCGCTTGCCGGCTACGCCACGCAAGTCGAGGTGACGCTCAACCCGGACGGCTCCTGCACCGTGGTCGACAACGGCCGCGGCATCCCCACCGACATCCACAAGGGCGAGGGCATCTCGGCGGCCGAGGTCATCATGACCCAGCTGCACGCCGGCGGAAAATTCGACCAGAATGCCTACAAGGTGTCGGGCGGCCTGCACGGCGTCGGCGTCTCGGTGGTCAACGCGCTGTCGAGCTGGCTCAAGCTCACCATCTGGCGCGACGGCAAGGCGCATTTCATGGAATTCCGCGACGGCGTCGCGGCGGCGCCGCTGAACCCGATGGGCGACGCCGGCGGCAAGCGCGGCACCGAAGTGTCCTTCCTGCCGAGCCCGAAGACCTTCACCATGACGGAGTTCGATTTCGCCACGCTCGAGCACAGACTGCGCGAGCTGGCGTTCCTGAATTCCGGCGTCACCATCGTCCTCTCCGACAAGCGCCACGCGGTGGAGAAGCGCGAGGAGATGAAATACGAAGGCGGCGTCGAAGCCTTCGTGAAATACCTCGACCGCAGCAAGACGCCGCTGATCCCCAGCCCGATCATGGTCAAGGGCGAGCGCGAAGGCATCGTCGTGGAATGCGCGCTGTGGTGGAACGACGGCTACCACGAGAGCGTGCTTTGCTTCACCAACAACATCCCGCAGCGCGACGGCGGCACGCATCTGGCCGGTTTCCGCGGCGCGCTCACCCGCCAGATCACCACCTATGCCGAGACCATCGGGTCGTCGCGCAAGGAAAAAGTCGCGCTCACCGGCGACGACTGCCGCGAAGGCTTGACCGCGGTGCTGTCCTGCAAGGTGCCGGACCCGAAATTCTCCTCGCAGACCAAGGACAAGCTGGTGTCCTCGGAAGTGCGCCCGGTGGTCGAGAACGTGATCAATCAGGCGCTGCAGGACTGGTTCGAAATCCACCCGCAGGAAGCCAGGACCATCGTCGGCAAGGTGGTGGAGGCGGCCGCCGCGCGCGAGGCGGCGCGCAAGGCGCGCGAGCTGACGCGGCGCAAGGGAGCGCTCGACGTCTCCTCGCTGCCCGGCAAGCTCGCCGACTGCCAGGAGCGCGACCCGGCGAAATCCGAACTGTTCATCGTCGAGGGCGATTCGGCCGGCGGCTCGGCCAAGCAGGGCCGCAACCGCGAGTTCCAGGCGGTGCTGCCGCTGCGCGGCAAGATTCTCAACGTCGAGCGCGCGCGCTTCGACAAGATGCTGGGCAGCCAGGAAATCGGCACGCTGATCACCGCGCTCGGCACCGGCATCGGCCGCGACGAGTTCAACGTCGACAAGCTGCGCTACCACAAGATCATCATCATGACCGACGCCGACGTCGACGGCGCCCATATCCGCACGCTGCTGCTGACCTTCTTCTACCGGCAGATGCCGGAGCTGATCGAGCGCGGCCATCTGTTCATCGCGCAGCCGCCGCTCTACAAAGTGGCGCGCGGCAAGTCGGAGCAATATCTCAAGGACGAGCGCGCGCTCGAGGATTATCTGATCAATACGGGGCTGGAGGACGCGGTCCTACGCCTGACCAACGGCGAGGAACGCGCCGGCGACGACCTGCGCCGGCTGCTCGACCAGTCGCGCCAGATCCGCAACATTCTGAACGGGCTGCACAGCCGCTATAGCCGCAAGGTGATCGAGCAGGCCGCCATTCTCGGCGTGCTCAACGCCGACATCTGCGGCGACCCGCAGAAGGCGAGCGCGGCGGTGCCCTATATCGTGGCGCGGCTCGACGCGCTTGCCGAAGAGACCGAGCGCGGCTGGCAGGGCGAGTTCAGCGAGGCCGCGGGCTTCACGTTCTCGCGCACCGTGCGCGGGGTCAAGGAAGTCGCCGTCATCGACCAGGCGCTGCTCGGCTCGGCCGACGCCCGCAAGCTCGACGAATTCGCGCCGGCACTGCAGGCGGCGTTTCCGCGCCCCACCCCGCCGGCGGTGCTGCGGCGCAAGGACGAGACGACCTCGATCTACGGCCCCGTCGGCCTGTTCGACGCGGTGATCGCGGCCGGGCGCAAAGGCGTGTCGCTGCAGCGCTACAAGGGCCTGGGCGAGATGAACCCCGGGCAGCTGTGGGAGACCACGCTCGACATCGACGTGCGCTCGCTGCTGCAGGTCAAGATCAAGGAAGTCGACGAAGCCAACATGCTGTTCGACGAATTGATGGGCGACGCGGTCGAGCCGCGCCGGCTGTTCATCCAGAACAACGCGCTGGCGGCGAGCGTGGATGTGTAGAAACAGCAATGGCTCCGTTGGATAAAATCCCGGCCGGCCTGCTCTCTGAATTGGAGAATAAGTATTTCTGGTGGGAGCCGATCGGCCAGCAGCGCCGCTCGGAGGACCGAATTCTCGCCCAGGCGATGGACCAAGCCGACTTCGCCGAAATCCGCCGGCTTGAAACGACGATCGGTCCGCAACGCCTTGCCGCGGTCATGACACAGGCACAGCCGGGTTGGCTGAGCGATCGCTCCTGGGAGCTGTGGCGCGGCCGTCTATCGCTGGCCACGGGCCAGGCGGTTGCCGACGAGCCGCCGCAGAGGGCGCTGCATGCCGCTATCCTTTGAGCCCAAGACGGCAGTTTGCCGCCAATGCTCGCCCGCCCTCAATAGCACGTCGTCTTGCGGCCCCAGAACCAAGCGCCCGGCGCCACGTGGATCGGCGCCTCGCGCCAATAGCAGCCGGTCAGGCCGAACTCGTCGTCGTTCCAAAAGGTGTCGAATTCCGAAAAGCGTACGCGGCGGTGCGGCACCACCGTGCGGACCCGCGCGCGCGGATAGACGACCACCGCATCGGGCGCGAACGCGCCGGCGCGCACATAGAAGACGTCGCGCTGGTGGCGCACCACCCTGCGGTAGCAACAGCTGCTGCTGTACCAGACATAACCCGGGCCATGGACGCCGATACCGTAACCGCCGGCCTGCGCCGGTGCGGCCGGCAAGGTGAGCGCGAATGCGCACAAGCAAAGCGCCGCAAAGATAGCTCGCATGGCAGATCTCCCTTCGGTTGCGCCGCCGTCGACCGGGCGAATGCTCACCAAGGCGCCTTTGCGGCGAATAGTTCCGCGAGCCGCGGCGAACAGGTTAACGGCCGGTGGCAACCGGTATTCTGCTGTGCACCGCCCTATTGCGATGCCGCCGGGGAGTATGAGCCTGCTGGCGGCGCGGGCGGCCAACCACCGCCCTTGCCCGCGCCGTCATGACATCAATTTGCTGCCGATCGCCAATCCGATCACCAGAGCGCCGATGAACAGCACCAGGAAAATGCCGAACAGCCATTGCGCGACGGTGGTGGCGGCGTGCGCGATATCGGTGAAGCCGAAGATGGCGGCAATGATGGCGATGACCAGGAAGATGAAAGCCCATTTCAGCATCGGCAATTCCTCGCTGTCTGCGGCCTGTCAATGAACGGGCGACTGCCTAGTTCCACGGCGCGGGTCCCGGCGCCGGCGCCTGCGTGCGCGGATCGCGCGCCGGCCAGCGTCCGGCATCGACGCGCGTGAGAAAATCGCCGACGATCGCGTTGAACAGATCGGGCTCCTCCAGATTCACCACATGCCCGGTCTTCGGCAGCATGCACAGGCCGGAAGCGGGGATGATCTCCTTCAGGAACAGGCTCGGCTCGATGCAGCGCGCGTCCTCGTCGCCGACCACGATCAGCGCCGGCGTCGCGAGCTTGGCGAGCTTGTCGGCGAAATCGTAGAGCGAGGGGCGCGCGCCCTGGAAGCCGCGCGAGGTGTTGGCCGAGCCGAGCGCGTCGTGCTCGCCGAGCCGGGCGGTGAACTCGGCGAAGCCGCGCGGGTCCTTGAGCAGGAAAGGAACGCGGGCGGCGCTCACGCCGTAGCTCGCCGCCACCGCGGCCGAGCCCTCGTGCTCGAATTGATCGCCCAGCGCGTGCGAAGCCTTATGGAAGTCGATCGTGTACCAGCGCTCCGAGCCCGAGCCGGTGCCGGCCAGTACCATGGAGCGCACGCGCTGCGGATGGTTGAGCGCGGCCTGCACCGAGGTATAGCCGCCCATCGACAGGCCGATGAAATGTGCCTTGTCGATCTTCAGGTGATCGAGCACGGCCACCGCGTCCCGCATCACGTGCAGGTAGCTGTAGGCCTCCTTGTCGTGCGGCACGTCGGACGGCGTATACCCGCGCGCCGAATAGGTGATGCAGCGATAGCGCTTGCCGAACTCGCGCATCTGCGGCTCCCAGCCGCGATAGTCCGAGGCAAATTCGTGCACGAACAGGATAGGCGTGCCCTGCCCTACTTCTTCGTAGTAGAGCCGCACATTGTCGGAGGTGGTGGCGTAAGGCATTGCGAAGGTCCCGGACGGCTAAGGCGCTTGGCGGCCCAGGGCGGATCATAGGGGATTATGCAGCGGGGCCAAAAACAAAGCGGCCGGCGTGGAGCCGGCCGCCAGCAAGAACGCGCGCGCAATCAGCTCGGCTGGCGCGCGGCCCAGCCGGCTTCCATGCGGCGGCGCCAAGCGGTCTGCCGCAGACCCAGCAGGCGGTGCGCGGCCGTTTTAGCCTCCGCACGGCTCGCCGCCGCGCAGGTCCGGTATTCGAGGTCGGACACGCGCGGCACCAGCGGCTGTTTGCGAAACAGGCGGGTGAACGTGCTGCCGACCCCGCCATTGACCTTCAATTCGGACAGCGCCTGCGCGACGTTCGCGGCCGGCCCGAACGCCACCACGCGTCCGGTCAGGGTGTGGCGCACCTCATAAACGCCCGGCCCGATCGGCGCCTCGACATTGTCGCCGCTTTCGGCATCGGGAAAGCGCTTCCAACTGCTCCAGGTTTGCACCATCACATTACCCCTGTGTTAAACCGCAGCGAGGCGCATCAAGAACGCGACAAGACCGCAACGGTTCCACGCGGTCAAGCCGGCTGATGGATAAAGTTCCCAATACGTTCGTTCCTTGCATGCGCTCCACTCAATGGCCCGGCAGCACCAGGACTTTCGGCTTGGGCGGCAGGCTGGTCTTGGATACCACCACGGATGGTATTTCGGCGACCTGGACATCCCAGCTTTGTCGCGCTCGCGCGAGAAACCTTTCAAGCGTCATGCTGCTGAAAAAGTGCATCGGGATCATCAGCGGCGCCTTCAGCGCCTGCAGCACTTCCATCATGCCCTCGAGATCGAGTGTGTAGGATCCGTCGACCGGCACCATGACGACGTCGACGCGGCCGATCTCGTCGAGCTGCTGCTGCGTGAGCGTGTGATGCAGGTGGCCGAGATGGGCGATGCAGAGATTGGCGACCTCGAAGATGAAGATCGAATTGCCGTGACGCTCGGTGCCGCCGTCCCATGAGCGGATATTGGTCGGCACGTTGCGCACCCGCACGTCCTTGTAGGTCATGTCGATGCGTGCCGGCTTTTCCTCGCCGGCCCAGCCGCGCAACACGTATTTGATGGCGGGATCGGGATTGTCGGTGTAGTGCGACGAGTGCGCGTGATTCATCGTGACGATGTCGGGCAGTACCGGCGAGCGCACATAGTCGTTGTAGTCGGTGGCGATCCGTACCAGCTGCGGGCTCTCGATCAGGAACGTGGAATGGCCGATGTAAGTCAGCCGCAGCTGGTCGGCGGCGAGCGCGGCAAGTTGGAATGCGGCGGGAACGAGAGCGGGCGCGCTGCGCGCGACCAGACCCGGGCAGCTCTTGACCATTTGCGGTTTGACGCCGGGTGAACCGGCGCCTTGCGCCGCGGACGCGGACGCGGCCAGCGCGCCCAGACCGGCGGCCAGGGCGGACGCTAAAACAAGCTGCGAAAATCTACGCGCCGGGCCGAACACGAAGGCACCCGATTAACCGAGGTTAATCGAATTTGCCATGGTTCCGGCCGCGCCGCCACTGGGTGCGGGTCCGGGCCGGCGCAGCGAAAAACGGCGCCCAATGGGCGCCGCCGCACGCTGATTGCTAAAATAAGCGCTTAATTCGCCTCAAAATGCCGCCGCTCGTGTTGCGAGACGATCATGCCCTTGGGCGTGACCACCACCCAACGGCCATTGCGGCGCTCGATCGCCGTAATGGGGCCGAGGCCGGGCAAGGGGGCGCCGCGCGCCGCCTGATAGATTTCGCCGTGGCCTTTTACATAGACGCTGCCGTCATAGACGTCATGGATGGTCCAGTCCGACAGAATGCGGCCGGCATCAGGCGCCGAGGGCCGCGGCGGCGGGAGCGGCACGGCGGCGGGCTTGGGAATCGAGCCGGTGATTTCCGGGGCCGGGCGCAGCCGGTCGGCTATCTTGGCGATCTCGCTCTTTTCCGCCCGGCGGCTGGCGGCAAGGCTTGCTTTCAACGCCGTGACCTCATTGCCGAGGCGGTCGATCGATTCCTGCAGGGCCTGCTGGCGCTGCAGGCCGTCACGGCTCGGCGCCGGCGGAGCGGCCGTCAAAAGGCTGCCGGCCAGGACGCCGATGCCGGCGGCGATCGCCACCGACGCGGCCAGGACGGCCTGGCGCCGGTGCCGCGGGCGGATGCGGAAAGCCGACGCCGCTTGCGCGCCTTCGTCGCGCGCGGGCGGCACGACGGCGAAAGTGGGATCCGGCACCGTGTCCGGCGCGTCGGCAGCCGGTGACAGCGCCGGAGATTCGACCGCCGGCAATTCGCCAGCCGCATTGACGTTCGGTGGGGCGCCTTCCGGCGGCTTGGCTGCCTCGCCGCCGCTTGCAATGTCCTCGGCCATGACCGCTCCGCGAATTTGCTTCACAAAGCGGTAACCACGTTCCGGTTACCAGCCGGTTACCGGCCGGTCGGCGCCTACACCTCCAGCCCGTTTTCCGCAGCCAGCGCCTTGAGCGACACCGCCGGGCGCGCGCCGACATGCTGGATCACTTCCCATGCGGCGAGCGCGCCGAGCCGCGCGGCGTTGCGCAGGTCCTGATTGCGCGCGAGACCGACCAGGAAACCGGCCGCGAACAGATCGCCGGCGCCGGTCACGTCGACGACCTGCTCGACCGGCACGGCGTTGACCGCCTCCATCCCTTCGCCGCTCACCACCACGCAGCCCTTGGCGCTGCGGGTGACCACGGCAAGCGTCGCATCCTGCTGCAGCGCGCGCAGGCCGGTGTCGAAATCGGCGGTCTCGTAGAGGCTGTGCAGTTCGTGCTCGTTGGCGAACACGATGTCGACGGTGCCGGACTTGATGAGCTGGAGAAATTCGGCGCGGTAGCGGTCGACGCAGAACGCATCCGAGAGGGTGAGCGCGACCTGGCGGCCCGCCTTGTGCGCGATGTCGGCGGCCTTGACGAAAGCTTCTTTCGCTTGCGGCGGGTCCCACAGATAGCCCTCGAGATAGACGACGGCGGCGTCCGCCACCGCCTTCTCGTCGATGTCTTCCGGCATCAGGTCTTGCGCGGCGCCGAGATAGGTATTCATGGTGCGCTCGCCGTCCGGCGTCACCAGGATATAGCTGCGCGCCGTCGAAGGGCCGTCCTTGGCCGGCTTCACGTCGAAGGCGACGCGGGCGGCGCGGATGTCGTGCGCGAAGGCGCGGCCGAGTTCGTCCTCCTTCACCTTGCCGACGAAAGCGGCGCGCGCGCCGAACGATGCGACGCCGACGATGGTGTTGGCGGCGGAGCCGCCCGAGCTTTCGGTCGCCGGTCCCATGGCGTCGTAGATGGCGGCGGCGCGCGCTTCGTCGATCAGCGCCATCGCGCCTTTGTGCATGCCCTGCGCCACCAGGAAATCGTCCTCGGCGCGGGCGATGACGTCGACGATGGCGTTGCCGATGCCGAGCACGTCGTAGCGGGGAGCAGCCATTAGCGAACCTCATTGTGTGGAAAAGCGGGGCACTATACCGAGTGAACCCCATGTGGCAATGCGGGATCGGCGATCCCGCTCCGCGCGGCGCCATGCGCGGGGCTTGACCCGCGCGTCCATCTATTGTGCGAAAATGATGGGTTGCCGGGCCTTCGCCCGCCGGAGGGTTACGAGCGTCATCCCCACGTGATGGCGCTTCGGCCCGCAGGCGGGTCGCGCCCGGCAATGACGGATAAAGGCTGCGGGCGAGGATCCAACGAAATGTCATTGGCGCGCGACGTCAGCACGGTCGGGATCGGCACGCTGATTTCGCGCGTATTTGCCTATACCCGCGATGCCAGTATCGCCGCTTTGCTCGGCACCGGCCCGTTCTCGGAAGCCTTCTTCGTGGTGCTGCAGGCGATCAGCTTCTTCCGCCGGCTGCTGGCGGAAGGCGCGCTCAATTCCGCCTTCGTGCCGATCTGGCTGCGGCTTGCCGGCGGCGAAGACGGCCTTGCCAATGCCAATCGCTTTACCACGCGCACGCTGGTTACCGTCGGCGTCGTCACCGGCGCGATCGCGCTTCTCGTCGTCGTGCTGGCGCGCTTCATCGTGGCGGTGATCGCGCAGGGTTTCGGCGCCGGACAGCAGGATCTGACGGCGCTCTATCTGATGGTCGTCGCGCCCTACATCGTGGTGAGCGCGCTGGTGGCGGTGCTGTCGGCCGCGCTCTATGCCGAGCGGCGGGTCGCCGCCGTCACGATCAGCACCGCGGTATTCAACATGGTGCTGGTCGGGCTCTTGAGCTTCGCCATGGTCGACGACGTGCCCCTGTTCTATCTGAGCGTCTGGCTGGCGGTGGCGATCGTCGGCGCCGGCCTTTTGCAGCTAGCGATCACCGGCATCGCCTGGCTGGCGAGCGGGCGCCGCTTTGCGCGCGTGCGCGTGCGGGCGCGCCGCCAGGGCAGCGCCTTCTATGCGCGCGCGCTGCCCGGGCTGATCGCCTCCGGCGTGCCGCAACTGAAGCTGATCGCATCCACCGCGCTGGTGTCGGCCTCGCCCGCGGCGGTGTCGTGGCTCTACTACGCCAATCGCCTCTACGAGCTGCCGCTCGGCGTCGCTTCCATCGCCATCGCCGCGACCATCGTGCCGCGCATCGCGGCGAGCGTGCATGCGAGCGACGCCTCGACCTATGTCCACGCGCAGTCGCGCGGCTACGAGATCGCGCTCGGCGTCGCGCTTCCGGCGGCCACCGGCTTTGCGCTGTTGGCGCCGCAGATCGCCGGCGGGCTGTTCGAGCACGGGCTGTTCGGCGCCCGCGACACCGAGGCCGTCGCCACCGCGCTGCTGGCGATCTGCTCCGGACTGCCCGGCCACGTGCTGGAGAAGGTGTTCGGCGCGGTGTCGTTCGCGCACGAGGACACCAAGACGCCGATGTTTGCCGCGCTCACCGGCCTGGCGGCGGCCGTCGCCGGCGGCATCGCGCTCTTTCCGGCCTTCGACTATGTCGGCGTCGCGGCGGCGATCGCGCTGTCCGGCTGGGTGGGCGCCGGCTTGCTCGGTTTTGTGCTTTACCGGCGCGGCTGGCTGCGCCTCGACGAAGCCGCCGCGCGCAACCTGCCGCGCATCGCGGGCGCGAGCGCGATCATGGGCGCGGGCGTCGCCGGCGGGCTCGCCATCGTGGATGTGCTGCTGCCGATGCTGGCCGGCTCCGCGGTCGGCCGGCTCGTGGTGCTGTTCGCGCTCGTCGCGATCGGCGTCGTCGTCTATGCCGCGGCGATTAACGGACTCGGCGTGGCAAAACTCGCGGAGCTGCGCGCTGCGCTCCGCCGCAAAGCCTAAGCCCCTTGCGGAGCGGCGGTCCGCCGTGGCATGGCAACGCCCGTCTAATCGCAAGAGGCCAAAGCCAATGGCGTTCAAGGAACGCGTGTTCTCCGGCGTGCAGCCGACCGGCAATCTGCACCTCGGCAATTATCTCGGCGCCCTCGTCAAGTTCGTCGCGCTGCAGGAGCGCTACGACTGCATCTATTGCGTCGTCGACATGCACGCCATCACGGTGTGGCAGGACCCGACCGAATTGCCGCGCGCGACGCGCGAGGTGACGGCGGCCTTTATCGCTTGTGGCATCGATCCGAAGACAAACATCGTGTTCAATCAGAGCCAGGTGGCCGAGCATGCCGAGCTCGCCTGGGTGTTCAATTGCGTCGCGCGCATGGGCTGGCTCAACCGCATGACGCAGTTCAAGGAGAAGGTGGGCAAGGACCGCGAGAACGCGTCGGTCGGCCTGTTCGTCTATCCGAGCCTGATGGCCGCCGACATCCTGCTCTACCGCGCGACGCACGTGCCGGTCGGCGAGGACCAAAAGCAGCACGTCGAGCTCGCGCGCGACATCGCGCAGAAATTCAACAACGATTACGTGGGCTCCATCCACGCGCATGGTTTCGGCGACGCCTTCTTCCCGCTGCCGGAGCCGATCATTCAAGGACCGGCGACGCGGGTCATGAGCCTGCGCGACGGCTCCAAGAAGATGTCGAAGTCGGAAGCCTCCGACTATTCGCGCATCAACCTCACCGACGACGCCGACGCCATCGCGCAGAAGATCCGCAAGGCCAAGACGGATCCGGAACCGCTGCCCAGCGAGGAAAAGGGATTGGAGCCGCGCCCGGAGGCGGAAAACCTGGTCGGCATCTATGCGGCGCTCAAGGGCGTGAGCAAGGCCGAGGTGCTCAACGAATTCGGCGGCGGGCAGTTCTCCACCTTCAAGAGCGCGCTGGTCGATCTGGCGGTCGACAAGCTCGGGCCGATCGGCGCCGAGATGAAGCGCCTCGTGCAAGACCCGGTTTATATCGACGAAGTGCTGGCCGACGGCGCCGAACGCGCGCGGGTGCTTGCCGCCGACACCATGAAAGCGGTCAAGGACATCGTCGGATTCGTACGGCGGTAATTCATATTCGCGCCGCCGCATTCGTCGGCGCGCGCCAGATTAGGGCATTGTTCCTGCTTGTCGGCGCCGCCGCAGCCGTGCAACCATCCGCGGCTTGCGCGTGAATGAAATCGGGAGCCCGCATGAGCACCAAGCGCCGCAGCTTCGAGGCCGGCCACAAGCGCAAATACCTTGTGGTCATCGACGATACCGAGGAATGCGAGCGCGCCGTGCATTGGGCGGCCAAGCGCGTCGGCCGCACCAAGTCGAAACTCATCATGCTGCGCGTCATCGAGACCAGCGAGCGCAATCAGCAATGGCTGGGCGTCGCCGACATCATGAAGGCCGAGGAGATGGAGGCCGCCGAGAAGGCGCTCGACAAATACGGCGAGATCGCCAAGAAGATTTCGCATCACGTCGCCGACCGCGTGATCCGCGAAGGCGACACCGCCGAGGAGGTCGTCAAGCTCATCGAGGACGACGCCGACATCGGCATCCTCGTGCTCGCCGCCGGCGTCGGCAAGGAAGGCCCGGGGCCGCTGGTGACGAGCATCTGCAAGACGGCCAGCACCTTCCCCATCCCCGTCGCCATCGTGCCGGGGCACTTGAGCGACGACGAGCTCGACGCGATGGCGTGAGGGTTTCGCCGGCAGGCCGCGGCTTTTCCACCGGTTGACCGCAGCCCCCGCAAGGGCCATCTATCTGCTATCGTTTAAGCCATCCACGGGCCTTGAACCCGCACGGAGACAGCCATGTTCATCCAGACCGAAGCTACGCCCAATCCGGCGACCATGAAGTTCCTGCCCGGCCGCCCCGTGCTCGAAGGCGGCGCCCTCGACATGCCGGACCGTGAAGCCGCCGGCCAGTCGCCGCTGGCGCAGCGCCTGTTCGAGATCCCCAATGTCGGCGGGGTGTTCTTCGGCTCCGACTTCATCTCGGTTACCAAGACCGACGGCGAATGGCAGCAGCTCAAGCCGGCCATTCTCGGCGCCATCATGGAGCACTTCATGTCCGGCGCGCCGCTCTTGGCCGCCGAGGCGAAAGCCGCAGCCGAGGACGAATTCTTCGATGAAAGCGACGCCGAAACGGTCACCCTCATCAAGGACCTGATCGAGACGCGCGTGCGCCCGGCGGTGGCCGGCGACGGCGGCGACATCACCTTCAAGGGCTACAAGCAGGGCGTGGTCTACCTCGCCATGAAAGGCGCCTGCGCCGGCTGCCCTTCCTCGACCGCCACATTGCAGCACGGCATCCAGAACCTGCTGCGCCATTTCGTGCCCGAAGTGGTGGAAGTGCGGCCGATGTGATCTTGTCATTCCGGGGCGCGGCCGATAGGCCGCGAGCCCGGAATCCATACGCACAGACCGGATTATGAATTCCGTGCCCGCCGCGGAGTTTATCATCGGGCCGCGCTTCGCGCGGACCCGTTGGCGGCGTCCCGGAATGACAGCGTTGTTTTTGCCGGCGCGGTGCTAAGCTAAATTATGCGCGTCCTCGCCATCGATACCGCGCTCGAGGCCTGCGCGGCCGCCGTGCTCGACACCAATGCCGGCGCGCTGCTTGCGCGTGAATCGCTGACCATGCTGCGCGGACACGCCGAGGCGCTGATGCCGCTGGTCAGCCGTGTGATGGAACGCGCAAGGCTCAACTTCGCCGATCTCGACCGCATCGCGGTCACCACCGGCCCCGGCAGCTTCACCGGCCTACGCGTCGGCATCGCGGCGGCGCGTGGGCTTGCGCTCGCCGCCGGAAAGCCGGCAGTCGGGCTGACCACGCTTGCGGCGTACGCCGCGCCTTTCGTTGCCGCCGACGACACGCTGCCGGTCGTGGCGGCGATCGACGCCCGCCATGACCAAGTTTATTTGCAGGTATTCGGACCTGGCGGGCGCACGCTCGTTGCGCCGCGGCTGGCGCCGTTGCGCGAAGCGCTGCGCGCCGCCGCGGGTGGCGCCCCGCGGCTTGCCGGCAACGCGGCTGAAATCCTGGCCAAGGCCTGGCCGGCGGGCGAGAAGCCGCCGAGCGCGGTCGAGCAACGCGGCGCGCCCGACATCGACTGGGTGGCGCGGCTCGGCGCCGCCGCGCAGGAAAGTCCAAGCCCTCCCAAGCCGCTCTACCTGCGCGCCCCCGACGCGCAGCGGCAGGACGCAAGCCGCTTGACACGCCGATGATGGGCTTCTTCACGCAACTCTTCGTGCGCGGCGAGCCGGCGCTCTCGGAAGCGAGCCCGCGCGACGCCGCGGCGATCGCCGCGCTGCATGCCGCCTCGTTCCGTCGCGGCTGGAGCGAGCAGGAGGTCGAGGGGCTCTTGCTCGAGCGCGCCGTGATCGCCCATCGCGCCGTGCTCGGCGGCAGGCTTGCGGGCTTCATCATGTCGCGGCTGGCGGCGGACGAAGCGGAAATCCTGTCCGTTGCAGTCGCCGCGCGTCAGCGCGGGCGCGGGCTCGCGCGGCAATTGTTGCACCTGCATTTGCGCCGGCTGGCCGGATTGCACGCCCGCGCGGTATTCCTGGAAGTGGACGAACACAACAAAGCGGCGATCAGGCTCTACGACCGCGCCGGATTCCGCGAAGTGGCACGCCGGCCCAATTATTATCCCGGCGCGGACGGCCGGCCGGCCGCCGCGCTGGTGCTGCGGCGGGACTTGGCGTGATACCGCCTCCTCATACCGGGGCGCGAGCCACCGGCTCCGCGCAAAGCGCGGGCCCCATGACAAACTCCGCGAGCGAAGCCGGAATCCAGAAAACTTGCAGCGAACTTGCCCCTGGATTCCGGGTCCGGCCGTACAGGCCGTCCCGGAATGACCGGAGAGAAGGTGGACACAGCGCCTACACGCTTTTTATGATAGAGGGCGCAAAAAGAGAGCGATGATGATGGCGGAAGCCGGCAAGCCCAACGGCGACAAGGGTCAAATCGAAGCGCTTTGCGCGGCCAAGGGCATGCGCATGACCGAGCAGCGCCGCACCATCGCGCGCGTGCTGGCCGAATCGGCCGATCATCCCGACGTCGAGGAGCTCTACCGGCGCTGCGCCGAGGTCGACGATCGCATCTCGATCTCCACCGTCTACCGCACCATGCGGCTGTTCGAGGACGCCGGCATCATCGAGCGCCACGATTTCCGCGACGGACGCGCCCGCTACGAGACGAGCACGGAGGGGCATCACGACCATCTCATCAATCTGCGCAATGGCGAGGTGATCGAGTTTCAATCGGAGGAGATCGAGCGCCTGCAGGCGGAGATCGCGCGCAAGCTCGGCTACAAGCTGGTCGATCACCGGCTCGAGCTTTACGCGGTGCCGATCAAGGACGAGAAGAGCGGCAGCTAGCGATGGCTTTTGCGGGACTCTCCCACCGTCATTGCCGGGCCGACGCGAAGCGGCGTGACCCGGCAATCCATCTTTTTTCAGAAAACAAGATGGATGCGCGGGTCAAGCCCGCGCATGACGCCGGAGAGCGCAGCGGCCGGGCGATTACAGGGGTGTGATGCTCCGCGCGCTGCTGATCGGGGCGTTCTTCTTCACCATGACGCCGCTGCTGATTTTTATTCAGTGGCTGCTGGAAAAGCTGCATCTGCCCGGCTGGGGCTTCATCTGCTCGAACTATTACCGCGTGCTGCGCGCCATCATGCGCATCAGGTTGCGGGTGGTGGGCGAGCCGGTGCGCGGGCGCCCCGTGCTGTTCGTCTCCAATCACATGTCCTGGGTCGATATCGTGGTGATCGGTTCGATCGCACCGGTCGCCTTCGTCGCCAAGAGCGAAGTGCGCAAATGGCCGCTCGTCGGCATCACCGCAAAGATGCAGCGCACGGTCTTTGTCGACCGCGCCCGCCGCCACCAGGCGGCCGACGCCATCGCCGAGATCGTCGCGCGGCTCAAGTCCGGCACCTCGGTGGTGCTGTTCGCGGAGGGCACCTCCAGCGACGGCAACCGCGTGCTGCCGTTCCGCTCGGCGCTGATCGGCGCCATCAAGCACGCGGCCATGCACGGCGGCGGCGCCGCCGACATCCTCATCCAGCCGATGTCGATCTGCTACACCGGCCAGCATGGCATCCCGATGGGCCGGCAGAGCCGGCCGCTGGTCGCCTGGTACGGCGATCTCGACTTCATGCCGCACATCCGGGAGTTCATCGCGCGCGGGGCGGTCGACGCTGTGGTGAGCTACGGCGAGCCGGTTCCGGCCTCCGCCGGCGCGGACCGCAAAGCCATGACCCGGGCGCTCGAAGGCGCGGTGCGCAGCCTGACCGCGGCGACGCTTTTGGGGCGGCCGCGGGCGGCCCATGCAGCGGAGTAACGCCGCCCGGCATTCCGTGGCCGGCGGTCCGGACTGGGCGGACGAGCTTTTCTTGGGGACAATAGCGCCCGGATTTTCAAGCCTTTCCCCAAGCCGGGTGCGGATTTTCCCGGTAACGTCTTAAAATCGCAACAAAATCAACCATATGGATAGGCGGGACAAATCGCGGCACGGCCGTTAGATTAGGGCCCGGTTCACAACGTCACGGCATGAGCAATCCGCGCAAGGTCCACGTCAAAAGCTTCGGCTGCCAGATGAACGTCTACGATTCGCATCGTATGGCGGACACACTGGCGCCGGCCGGCTTCAGCGAGACCGCGAGCCCCGAAGACGCCGACCTCGTCATCCTCAACACCTGCCACATCCGCGAGAAGGCGGCCGAGAAAGTCTATTCCGAGATCGGGCGCATCCGCGTCATGAAGGAGGCGGCCGCCGCGCAAGGCCGCAGCCTTATGATCGCGGTGGCGGGCTGCGTGGCGCAGGCCGAAGGCGAGGAGATCGTCCGCCGCGCCGGCGCGGTCGACCTGGTGGTCGGTTCGCAGAACTATCACCGCCTGCCCGAGCTCGTCGCGCGTGCGGCCACCGGCGAGAAGGTGGTCGATACCGAGTTTCCGCTGGAGGACAAGTTCGAGCGGCTCGCCGCGCCGGAACGCGCGGCCACACGCAAGCGCGGCATCTCGGCTTTCGTCACGGTGCAGGAAGGCTGCGACAAGTTCTGCACCTTCTGCGTGGTGCCCTATACGCGCGGCGCGGAAGTGTCGCGGCCGGTTGCGCAGATCGTCGCGGAGGTCGAGCGTCTGGCCGAGGCCGGCGTGCGCGAGGTCACGCTGATCGGACAGAACGTCAACGCGTACCACGGGCTGGGTGAAGACGGCACGCCCGCATCGCTGGGCAAGCTGTTGCGCCGGCTCAGCACCGTGCGCGGCATTTGCCGCCTGCGCTACACCACCAGCCATCCGCGCGACATGGATGACGATCTGGTGCGCGCGCATGCCGAGCTCGAGGCGCTGATGCCTTACGTGCACTTGCCGGTGCAGTCGGGATCGGACCGCATATTGGCGGCGATGAACCGCAGGCACACGCGCAAGAACTATCTCGACGTCGTGGCGCGCCTGCGCGCCGGCCGCGCCGACCTCGCCTTCACCTCGGACTTCATCGTCGGCTTCCCCGGCGAAACCGAAGATGACTTCCGCGAAACGCTCTCGCTGATCGACGAGGTCGGCTATGCGAGCGCTTTCTCCTTCATGTATTCGCCGCGCCCGGGCACGCCGGCCGCCGAGATGGAGGATCAGGTGCCGCCGGAGGAGAGCGCCGAGCGGCTGCAGCGGCTGCAGGCGCTGATCACCCGCCGGCAGCGTGCCTTTAACGCCGCTTTCGCCGGGCGCGAGCTCGACGTGCTGCTGGAAAAGCCGGGCAAGCTCCCTGGGCAACTGGTCGGCCGCTCCCCATATTTGCAGGCGGTGCAGGTCATGGCGCCGCAATCGCTGATCGGCGAGGTCGTGCGCGTGTCCGTCACCGAAATCGGAAGCAACAGCCTGTTCGGCGCGCTCTCTGAAGAAGCCGGCGCGCCGCGGCTTGCCGCAGCAGGAGCCTAAGGAAATCCCTTGCGCACACCGGATCCCGTGATCCCGCCGGCCGCCGCCTCGGAAGAGACGGCCACCACGCAGATCGTGCTCGCGTTCGAAGACAATCGGCTGGCGTCCATCCTGTTCGGCCAATACGGACAAAACCTGGCGCTGATCGAACGCCGTCTCGGCGTGGTGGCGGAACAGCGCGGCAATCACGTCACGCTGGAAGGCTCGCGCGGCGCCTGCGAGCAGGCGCGCCGCGTGCTGGAGGGTCTCTACGAGCAGATCAAGCGCGGGCGGGATTTAAGCCAAGGCGACGTCGACGGCGCCATCCGCCAGGCCATCGCGCAAGGGTCGCTGTTCGACTACGCGCCGGACAGCGCGCGTCCCGTCTTCGAGGAGATCAACCTGCGCAAGCGACCGGTGCGCGCGCGCACCGCGGCGCAGGATGCCTATGTCCGCGCCCTCAAGCGGTACGCGCTGGTATTCGGCACCGGACCGGCCGGCACGGGCAAGACCTGGCTCGCGGTCGCGCATGCGGTACAGATGTTCGAACGCAAGGAGATCGACCGCATCATCCTGTCGCGCCCGGCGGTCGAGGCCGGCGAGCGCCTCGGCTTCCTGCCCGGCGATCTGCGCGAAAAGGTCGATCCGTATCTGCGGCCGGTCTACGATGCGCTTTACGACTTGATGGACACGCGCATCGTGGAGCGCGCATTGCAGGCCAGCGAGATCGAGATCGCGCCGCTTGCCTTCATGCGCGGCCGCACGCTGTCAAATGCCTGCGTCATCCTCGACGAGGCGCAGAATACCACCTCCATGCAGATGAAGATGTTCTTGACGCGTCTCGGCGAGAACAGCCGCATGATCGTCACCGGCGATCCGAGCCAAGTCGACCTGCCGCACGGCCAGACTTCCGGGTTGGCCGAGGCGGTCAATCTGCTCTCCGGCGTCGAGGGCGTCGGCCATGTTGCCTTCACCCACGAGGACGTGATCCGCCACGAACTGGTCGCGCGCATCGTCGCCGCCTACGACCGGGCGGGCGCACGTAAGGATAAGCCATGAGCTGGTCGCCGCAGCAGCGCCCGGCGGCGCCCACCATCGACGTGCAAACGCAGTCGCCGCTTTGGGACGCCCAACCTGCCGCGGCCGCTACCGTGCGCGCGGCGATCGAAGCGGCGGCCGCACTGGTCCCGGCGCAGGGCGAGGTCTGCGTATTGCTGACCGACGACGCGGCCGTCAGGCAGCTCAACCGCGTTTGGCGCAAGGTCGACAAGCCGACCAATGTTCTATCCTTTCCCGCCGCCAAAGCCGGCGGCCGATTGCTCGGCGATATCGCCATTGCGCATGAGACGCTTGAGCGCGAGGCCGCCCGGGAAAGCAAGCCCATGCTCCATCATCTTGCCCATCTCGCGGTGCATGGATTTCTGCATCTGTTGGGTTACGATCATCAAAACGATTCTCAAGCCGAGGCGATGGAAGGGCTGGAACGCGCCGCGCTGGCGCGCCTTCACATCGCCGATCCTTACGGCGTTTGGCCTAAGCAACCGCAAGAAACGGGCAATGCCTGATCGCGATGCCTGACAACGACCCTGCGAGTTCCGCCAGTCATTTCGAGCCGCGCAACCTGCCGGTGCCGGTGACGCCGCGGCCGAACGGCGAAGGCTTTTTCGCGCGCATGTTTCGCGCCCTGTTCGGCTGGAAGCCGGGCTCGATCCGCGCCGACCTCAAGGACGTGCTCGATGCCATGACGCCCGGCGAATCCGGCTTCTCGCCGGAAGAAAGCCGGATGCTCAAGAACATCTTGGGCCTTCGCGAGTGCCGCGTAGGCGACGTGATGGTGCCCCGCGCGGACATCATCGACGTGCAGCAGGACATCAAGCTCGGCGAATTGATGCGCACGTTCGAGCGCGCCGGGCATTCGCGCCTCGTGGTCTATAACGACACGCTCGACGATCCGATCGGCATGGTGCACATCCGCGACCTGATCGCCTTCATGACCGCGCGCGCGGCGGTCGATCCGGAAAAGAACGCCAAGCGCAAGAGGCCGCTGCCGGCCGGGCTCGACCTCAAGGCTATCGATCTGGCAATGCCGCTGTCGGCAACCAAGATCGTGCGCGAGATATTGTTCGTGCCGCCGTCGATGCGGGTGATCGACCTGCTCGCGCGCATGCAGGCGACGCGCATCCATCTTGCGCTGGTGATCGACGAATATGGCGGCAGCGACGGGCTCGTGTCGATCGAAGACATCGTCGAGCAGATCGTCGGCGAGATCGCCGACGAGCACGACGAGGACGAATTGCCGGCGGTGGTGCGTCAGCCCGACGGCTCCTATCTCGCCGACGCGCGCGCGCCGCTCGAGGACGTGGTGGCGCTGGTCGGCAACGACTTCGACGTCGGCGACGCCGCCGAAGAGGTCGACACGCTGGGCGGCTATCTGGTGACGCGCGCGGGACGGCTGCCGTTGCGCGGCGAGATCATTCCCGGTCCCGGGCTGTTCGAATTCGAGGTGCTCGACGCCGATCCGCGCCGGGTCAAGCGCATCCGCATTACGCGGCTGAAGGAGCGGCGCGAAAGGCCGCGCGAGCCGCGCCGGCGCGGCGAGCCCGACGCGGTGCTCGCCGGCACCACGCCGCCCTCGCTCAATGTCGATGACGCGGGCAAGCCAAAAGACGACAGCCGGGGCTCTTCCAGCGTTCCCGCCGGTACGCATCGCCCGTGACGCTCACCCGTATCGCCCATGCCGTCGTGCTGGCATCGGGCTGGCGGCGCGCCCTAATTGCCTTTGCGGCCGGGGCGGTCTCGGCCGCCGCCATGGCCCCAACCAATGCCTGGCCGGTGCTGTTTTTGACCTTTCCGGTGCTGGTGTGGCTGCTGGACGGCTCGGCGGCCGGGCGCGTCAACGGCGTCATGCGCGCCTTCGGCATCGGCTGGTGCTTCGGCTTCGGCTACTCCCTCGCCGGCCTTTATTGGATTGGCTACGCCTTCCTGGTCGACGCCAAGACCTTCGGCTGGCTGTTGCCGATCGCGGTCGGCGGCTTGCCGGCGGTACTCGCGCTTTATACCGCGGTCGGGCTTGCGCTGGCGCGGCTGATGTGGGTGCGCGGGAGCGAGCGCGTGCTGGCGCTCGCGGTCGCGCTCACCGCCACCGAATGGCTGCGCGGCCACCTATTCACCGGCTTCCCTTGGAATGCGTTCGGCTATGCGCTGACCGCGCCGCTCGCGCTGGCGCAAAGCATTTCGCTTGTCGGCATTTGGGGTCTCACTTTCTTGAGCGTTGCCATCTTCGCCAGCCCCGCCGTGCTCGCCGACGAGCGCAAGGACACACCGCATCCCTACCGCGCGCCGGTTGCTGCCCTGGTGATCCTCGCCGCCATGGCGGGCTTCGGCCTGGCGCGGCTCAAGGCACATCCGACGTCGTACGTGAAAGGCGTGAAGCTGCGCATCATGCAAGCCGACCTGCAGCAGGACGAAAAATTCAATTACGCCGACAAGGACAAGATCATGGCGCGGTATCTTTCGCTGTCGGATCGCGCCACCGGCCCGCAATCGAATGGCGTACACGACGTCACGCATCTGATCTGGCCGGAATTCGTCTTTTCCGTTCTTTCTCACGCGCGAGCCGGAGGAGTTGGCGAAGATCGTCGCCTTGCTCAAGCCGCGCACCGAGCTGATCACCGGAGCGGTACGTCTGGCGCCGCAGGTCTCCGGCTCCCAAGAGGTCCACGCTTACAATTCGATCTACGTGGTCGATCCGGACGGTACGATCCACGGTATCTACGACAAGCTGCATCTGGTGCCGTTCGGTGAATACCTGCCGTTCGAGCCGCTGCTCAAAGCCATCGGCCTGCGCCAGCTCGCGCACAGCGTCGGCGGCTTCGTGTCGGGTGAGCGAAGGCGCGCGATGGACGTGCCCGGCGCGCCGAAAATGCTGCCGCTCATCTGTTATGAGGCAATCTTTCCCGGCGCGGCGGTACCGCGCGGCGAGCGCCCGGGCTGGCTCGTCAACGTCACCAATGATGGCTGGTTCGGTATCTCGTCGGGGCCCTATCAGCACTTCCAGCAGGCGAGGTCGCTCGCCATCGCCGAGGGCTTGCCGCTGGTGCGCGCGGCCAATACCGGCATCTCGGCCGTCATCGATCCAGTCGGTCGCATTGTGAAGTCGCTTCCGCTCGGCGCCGAAGGCGTGCTTGACGCGAATCTGCCGCGCGCGATCGCGCCGACCGTCTATGTGAGAATCGGCGACTATGTCGTGATGCTATTCTTGGTAGCGGGATTGATCTTCGTGGTGCGGCGGCGGATGCAGCCATAGATTGAACGCGAGCGAAATGTTAGATGAAGGTTGCCTGCTACTTTTCGTCTAGGTGCATTGTGGAAGATACCAAAAACCCCTGAAAACTAGGGGTAATTTACACCTTCTTTTGACGATAGTCATCGATCAATTAGAAATGACGGATTGCATAAACGCCTTCAAATGTGACATTACGATGCAGAATGGTTGTATAGGAGACATTTATGGCGAAGAAGGCCCCCAATCCGATCGACAAACATGTCGGTTCGCGCGTGCGAATGCGCCGGATGATGCTGAGCATGAGCCAGGAAAAACTTGGGGACGCGCTTGGCCTAACCTTTCAGCAAGTTCAGAAATACGAGAAGGGCACCAACCGCATTGGCGCAAGCCGCCTCCAGCAGATCGCCCATATTCTGCAAGTTCCGGTCTCCTTCTTCTTCGAAGGCGCACCGCATGTCGGCAGTCATCATCAGGGCGGCATGAGCGAAGCGCCCTCTCCCGCCTATGTGTCCGACTTTCTCGCGACTTCCGACGGCCTTTCCCTGACCAAAGCGTTCATGCGCATCAAGAATAGCAAGTTGCGCCGCCGCATTGTCGATCTCGTCGAACAAATCGCGGGCGAAGACTGAACCATCCCACCATGCGACGAGGCTGCTGCCCATGCGGCCCGCATCTTGACCTCGCCGCCCAGCACTGCAAGAAACATCCTCGACGTGTAACGGCGCGCTTATAGCCGCGCGGGGAGGAGTATTCTCAGTGGCTCACACAAATTTTCTGTTCACCAGCGAATCGGTTTCCGAAGGTCATCCGGACAAGGTCTGCGATCAGATTTCCGACGCGATTCTCGATGCTTTCATCGAGAACGACGTCAAGCTCGGTATTGCGGACGAAAGCAAGGTGAACACGCGACTGGGTTGCGAGACGCTCACCACCACCAACAAGATCGTGATCGCGGGCGAAGGTCGCGGCCAGGCGCCATTTTTCGTCAAGCACGGCGAGAAAGTGGTGGTAAACCGCGAGCTGATCACCGAGATCGCGCGCGGCGTGGTCAAGGATATCGGTTACGACCAGGACGGCTTTTCGGATTACGGGGCCGACGTCGAAGTGCTGCTGCACGGGCAGTCGCCCGACATCGCGATGGGTGTCGACGCCAAAAAGAAAAAAAGCGGCGAGGAAGAAGGCGCCGGCGACCAGGGCATGATGTTCGGCTTCGCGTGCACCGAGAGCGAAGTATACGAAAAGAATTCGTTCATGCCGGCGCCGATTTATTTCGCGCACAAGATCCTCAAGGTCTTGGCGGAAAAGCGCCACGCCGGCCAATTGGCCGACCTGCAGGCGGACGCCAAGAGCCAAGTCACGGTCAAATATGTCAACGGCAAGCCGGTTGGCTGTACCAAAGTGGTGGTGTCCACCCAGCACAAGCCGCAGAGCCGCAACGGTCGGAAATATACACCCGGTCTGATCAAGGAGATGATCGCCGACGCCGTGGAGTCGGCGCTGCCGAAGGGCTGGATGCCGCAGCGCCCGTCCGACTTCCTGGTCAATCCGACCGGCAATTTCGTGATCGGCGGACCCGACGGCGACTGTGGGCTCACCGGCCGCAAGATCATCGTCGACACCTATGGCGGCTATGCGCCACACGGCGGCGGCGCTTTCTCCGGCAAGGATCCGACCAAGGTCGACCGCTCGGCAGCTTATGCCGCGCGCTATCTCGCCAAAAACGTAGTGGCCGCCGGCGTCGCCGAGCGCTGCACCATTCAGGTGGCCTACGCTATCGGCGTGGCCGATCCAATGTCGCTGTTGGTCGACACGCACGGCACCGGCAAGGTGGAAGAGAAGAAGCTCGAAAAGGTCCTGCCGGAGTTGTTCCGCCTGACGCCGACCAATATCCGGCGCACGCTCAAGCTTAACCGCCCGATATACCGGCGCACCGCCACCTATGGCCATTTCGGCCGCGCGCCGGAGCGGGACGGCGGCTTCTCCTGGGAGAAGACCGACCTGGCGGCGGCGATCAGAAGCGCGGTGCGGTAAGGCTTTAGCCGCACACCATTCTCTGCTGTCATGGCCCGCGGAAACGGGGCTGACCTTATAAAGCTGCGTCATGGCCGGGCTTGTCCCGGCCATCCACGTCTTTGATAGTTGCGCGTTCATAAGATGTGGATGCCCGGCACAAGGCCGGGCATGACAAATGATGGGCCCCGATTCGCTAGCATCGCAGCGCGCCTTCTTCGGTCGCCGCAAGGGCCATCCGCTGCGCCCACGCCAGGCGGCGCTGTTCGACACGCTGCTGCCCAAGCTCGCGCTCGATCTAACGCGGCCGGCGCCCACCGACCTGCGATCGCTATTTCCCCATGCCAACGAAGTGCGGCTGGAGATCGGGTTTGGCGGAGCCGAGCATCTGATCGCGCAGGCAAAGGCTAATCCACGCATCGGCTTCATGGGCTCGGACGCCTTCATCAATGGCGTCGCCAAAGCGCTCGCGGCTGTCGACGAGCACAAGCTCGCCAATGTGCGGCTGCATTTCGGCGATGCCAGCGAACTGCTCGATTGGCTGCCGCAAGAAGGGCTCGCGCGCATCGATCTGCTCTATCCCGACCCGTGGCCGAAGCGGCGGCATTGGAAGCGGCGCTTCGTCCAAGACGAATCGCTCGGGCGGCTGGCGCGCATCCTGAAGCATGGCGGCAACCTGCGCTTTGCCACCGACATCGGCGATTACGCGGCCCACGTCCTGGCGCGCGTGCTGCGCTCGCCCGATTTCGAATGGACCGCCGAACGCGCCGACGATTGGCGAAAGGCCTGGCCGGATTTTGCCGGCACGCGCTACGAGGCGAAGGCCAAACGCGAGGGTCGGGTGCCAGCATATTTCACTTTTCGTCGCAACTAATGCGGCTGTCGTTCCCCGCGTAAGCGGGGCGTCAAGCAATCACAGGCATCGTGTGTAAATCGATAGATTTGCGGTTAGTGGATTTCCCGCATTCGCGGGCAATGACAAGGCGGAGAGCGGCGGCTTGGAACGGAAGCCTACTCCCCCGTCCCCTGCCGCACCTGCCAGAAGCGCACCACGCGTTGGGCGGTGGCCGCCGTCAGCCGCTCGAAATTTTCCTTGGCGGCATCGAGCGTCTGACTGCCCGGCTTGGGTCCCGGGCGCGCGTTCATGATTTCGCGCACGGTGTCCCAACCGAAGCCGGCGGCGCGGGCAAGGATCAGCACGGGGTCGGCGCGTTCGCCGCTCATCAACCGGTCGACCACCTCGACCGGCACCGCGCAGACGGTGGCGAGCGCGGCGACCGTTTCCTCGTATTTGCCGCTCTTGGCGAATTGGGCGATGTCGGCCTCGGTCAGCTTGCGCTCGTTGTGCAGCGCCCGCACGGCGGCCAGTGCGGCGGTGTAGTTGCGCGGCGCCGCGCGCGCCGCGACTTCTTCGGTGACCTTGGCGAGGATACGCCGGATCTCGGTACGGGTCTCCGGTTTGGCCTGCGCCAGCAGACGCTTCTGCACCACCTCGCTCGCCTGCATGAGAAGCTGGCGGAACAGCCGCGGCGGAATATCGGTGCGTAATCCGACCTTCTCGGCCAGCACACCGTCGTCTTCGGCGCGCTTGACCAGCGCCGTGAACGCGTTCTCCGAAAGCTTGGCCTGCTGGTTGGTGGCGATCGACCGCGCGACTTCGCGATTGCCGCGCGCGACGATGATATCGCCCAAGGCCTCGCTCAAATGCGCGCGCGTCGACAGCGCCAAAAGATGCGCCTGACTCTTTTTCTCCGCGATGCGCATCAGCTCCGGCTCGTCGAGCCGTGCCTGCTTGAGCACCGGCCCGGCAACCGCGATGTCGTCGCTTTCGGCGAGGCTCTTCACGACGCCGGCCGGCGCATTGGGCACCGGAGCGATCCGGCGCGCGAGCTCGGCCAGCGCCTTCGCTTCGATCTCCTCGATCAGGCAGCCGATCACATCGTCAAAGAGCGCGACGTGCTCGGCGCTGAACAATGGCGCGCCATCGAGAAACAAAGTGGTGATGCGGCGCAGCGTCTCCGAGCGCTTTTCCGCCGAGCCATGCTGGACGACCTCTTCCAGCTCTGGAAGCAGCGAAGCGGGGACAGACATCGAACACCCTTGCCAAAACCTGAAGACGCGGCGGGAGCGGCGGCTTTAACGAAATTTATGGGCAGATTCTGAAGGAACGGTTAGCTGGGACGGCGTCGGCGGCCTTGCAAACAGCCGGAAAACCGCTATATTCCAGCCCGGAAGTGGAAGTTAAGACACCCTCATAACCGAACGGTTTTGAGAGTGGGTCCCCCGGGGCCCGCTCTTTTTTGTTACCGAAATGGCCGAAAGCCAGGAACTGGACATCCAAGCGGTGCGGGCCGCAGAGAAGGAGAACGAGCCGCGGCTGATCGTGGAGCCGGGCCTGTCTGCCCGCGTCGCCCATGTTGCCGAGCCGGTGATCGAGGAGCTCGGCTATCGGCTCGTGCGGGTGAAAGTGTCGAGCGCCGACGGCTGCACCGTGCAGATCATGGCGGAGCGCCCGGACGGCTCGATGACGGTGGAGGATTGCGAGGCCGTGTCGCGCGCGCTCTCGCCTGTGCTCGACGTCGCCGACCTGATCGAGCGCGCCTACCGGCTGGAGATTTCCTCGCCCGGCATCGACCGGCCGCTGGTGCGCAAATCGGACTTCGACCGCTTTACCGGCCACCTCGCCCGCATCGAGATGGAGGTGCCGATCAACGGCCGCAAGCGCTTCCGCGGCACGCTCTCGGGCACCGAGGGCGAGGTCGCGCGCGTCCACCGCGACGACCCCGGCGAGGGCGAGGAAGCGGACGTGCTGCTTCCCATCAGCGAAATGAGCGAAGCCAAGCTCGTACTTACCGACGAATTGGTGAAGGACGCATTGCGAAGAGAAAAATCCGCCAAGCGCGAAGCGAAGGCGGCCAAGAAGGAACAACGGCAGCGACGGCACGCCCAGCTTAGGGCTGCCCCTCACAAAGGAGACTGAGCTATGGCTGTCAGCGCCAACAGGCTCGAACTATTGCAGATTGCCGATGCGGTAGCGCGCGAGAAAGCGATCGACCGCGGCATCGTCATTACCGCCATGGAGGACGCCATCGCCAAGGCGGCACGCTCGCGCTACGGCGCGGAGACCGACGTGCATGCCGAGATCGACGGCAAGACCGGCGACCTGCGTCTGACCCGCCACATGCTGGTGGTGGAGAGCGTGGAAAACCCCTCCAACCAGATCACGCTGGAAGACGCGCGCAAGCGGCATCCGGCGGCGCAAGTGGGCGACACCATCGCCGATCCGCTGCCGCCCCTGGAATACGGTCGTATCGCCGCGCAATCGGCCAAGCAGGTGATTGTGCAGAAAGTGCGCGAAGCCGAGCGCGACCGGCAATATGCCGAATACAAGGATCGCATCGGCGACATCGTCAACGGCATCGTCAAGCGCGTGGAATACGGAAACGTGGTGGTCGATCTCGGCCGCGGCGAGGCGATCGTGCGGCGTGACGAACTCTTGCCGCGCGAAGTATTCCGCAACGGCGACCGCATCCGCGCATATATCTACGACGTGCGGCGCGAGCCGCGCGGGCCGCAGATCTTCCTTTCGCGCACGCATCCGCAATTCACCGCCAAGCTGTTTGCGCAGGAAGTGCCGGAAATCTACGACGGCATCGTCGAGGTGAAGGCGGTCGCCCGCGATCCCGGCTCGCGCGCCAAAATCGCGGTGATTTCACGCGATTCCAGCGTCGACCCGGTCGGCGCCTGCGTCGGCATGCGCGGCTCGCGCGTGCAGGCGGTGGTGAACGAATTGCAGGGCGAAAAGATCGACATCATCCCGTGGTCCCCGGACATCGCCACCTTCGTGGTGAACGCGCTGGCGCCGGCGGAAGTGGCCAAGGTCGTGCTCGACGAGGAGCGCGAGCGCATCGAGGTGGTGGTGCCGGATCAACAGCTTTCATTGGCGATCGGTCGGCGCGGACAGAACGTGCGGCTCGCCTCGCAGCTCACCGGCTGGGATATCGACATCCTGACCGAACAGGAAGAGTCGGAACGCCGTCACGCCGAGTTCGAAAGCCGCACCAAGGTGTTCGTCGACGCGCTCAATCTCGACGAGGTGGTCGGGCAATTGCTGGCCTCCGAAGGCTTCGGCTCGATCGAGGAATTGGCCCTGGTCGACGAGAAGGAAATCGCGTCGATCGAGGGCTTCGATGAGGAAACCGCGCGCGAATTGCAGCAGCGCGCGCGCGAATATCTCGACCAGCAGGAGGCCGAGCTCGACGCCAAGCGCCAGGAGCTGGGGGTCGAGGAGGCGCTCAAGGAAGTGCCGGGCATCACCACCAAGATGCTGGTCGCGCTTGGCGAAAACGGCGTCAAGACGATGGAGGATCTCGCCGGCTGCGCCACCGACGATCTCACCGGCTGGACGGAGCGCAAGGACGGCGAGGTGAAGCACGAGCCGGGCTTCCTGGAAGGCTTCGACATTACGCGCGAGGATGCCGAGCAGCTGATCATGCAGGCGCGGCTGAAAGCCGGCTGGGTGACCGAGGAAGAGCTCAACCCGCCGCCGGCGGAAGGAGTGCCGGCGGAGGCGGGTGAAGCCGAGGCGCCAGGCTTAAGCAAGGAGAACGGCAGCGTCGATGCTGGCGATGGCAGAGGATCTAGAGCTCGACCGCGGGACGACCAGCGTCGCTCCCGGCAGCGAGCGGCGTTGCGCGCTGACCCGTGCGATGAAGCCGACGGCCGAGATGATCCGTTTCGTGGTCTCGCCGGCGGGCGAGGTCGTGCCCGACGTCAAGCGCAAGCTGCCCGGCCGCGGCATCTGGATTACCGCCAACCGCGCCGCGATCGACGAAGCGGCCCGGCGCAACGTGTTCCCGCGCGGCTTCAAGCGCGAGGTAAGCGTGGCATCCGACCTGGCATCCGTGGCCGAGCGGCTATTGGAGCGTTCCGCGCTCGACGCGCTGGCGGTCGCCGGCAAGGCCGGGCTGGCGCTCACGGGCTTCAGCAAGGTCGAGAACGCGCTGGCGCGCGACGATCTCGCTGCGCTGATCCACGCGGCCGATGCGGCCGATGACGGCACCCGCAAGCTCAAGGACAAGCTCGACGCCGCCCTACGCCGCAAAACGCCGGAAAAATCGCGTGAAATCGCGATCATCGACATATTTTCCGGCGAACAATTGGATTTGGCATTGCACCGCCCAAATGTGGTACATGCAGCCCTGCTTGCCGGGCCCGGGAGCGAGACGTTTCTCGCGCGCACTGCGCGTTTGAAGCATTTTCGCCATCCAGGCGCTGCGACCACCGCATCTGCGTCGGCGGACGGCGCATGAGGACAAAGTTCGGAATGAGTGAAACGAAGAACCCTGGCGATACCAAACTCAGAGTGGGCGGCGGCAAGCTGACGCTCAAGCCGCGCACGGAGACGGGTGTCGTGCGCCAGAGCTTCAGCCATGGCCGCAGCAAGCAGGTCGTGGTCGAAAAGGTCAAGCGCCGCGTCATCGGCGCGCCGACCGAGGTAAAGGCCGAGCCTGCGCCGGCGGAAGCGCCCAAGAAGCGGGGCGTCGCGCCGCGAACGGCCGCCACCCCAGCCCCTGCCGGGGAGTCACCCAAGCCCTCCGGGGTCGTGCTGCGCACCTTGACCGAAGAGGAGCGCACCGCGCGCGCCCATGCGCTCGCCGACAGCCGCGTGCGCGAGGCCGAAGAGCGCCGGATCGCCGAGGAAGAGGCGCGCCGCCGAGCTTCCCGCGAAGTAACCGAGAAGACCGAACGCGAAGCTGCCGAAGCGCGCAAGCGCGACGAAGAGGAACGCCGCAAGCACGAGGAAGAAGCCAAGCGCAAGGCCGACGAAGTCGCCAAGAAGCGTTTCGGCGAGGAGGAGGGCCGGCGCGCCACAGGACCCACGGCACGCCTCGCGCTCGAAGCCGAAGAAGAAGAGGCTCCGCGCAGCGCACGTCGCGGCGCCGGCCGTCCCGGCCGCCGCCCCGCGTCCGACGCCGCGCGCCGGCGGCGAGAAGCAGCGCGGCCGCTTGACGCTGGTCAATGCATTGAGCGCCGACGAGGTGCGCGAGCGCTCGGTCGCCTCGTTCCGCCGCCGCACGCAGCGGCTAAAAGGTCATGCCAGCGCCGAGCCGAAAGAGAAGCTGGTGCGCGAGGTGACCATCCCCGACGCGATCACCATCCAGGAGCTCGCCAACCGCATGTCGGAACGCGGGGTCGACGTCATCCGCCTGCTGATGAAGCAGGGCCAGATGGCGACGATCAACGACACCATCGACGCCGATACCGCCCAGCTCGTGGCCGAGGAAATGGGCCATACCGTGCGCCGCGTATCGGAATCGGACGTGGAAGAGGGACTGTTCGACACCGCCGACGACCCGGCAAAGCTTGAGCCGCGCGCACCCGTCGTGACCGTGATGGGCCATGTCGATCATGGCAAGACCTCTCTGCTCGACGCGATCCGTTCCAGCGAAGTAGCTGCGGGCGAAGCCGGCGGCATCACCCAGCATATCGGCGCCTACCAGGTGACCTCGCCCTCTGGCGCCCGCATCACTTTCATCGACACGCCCGGCCACGCTGCCTTCACGGCGATGCGCGCGCGCGGCGCGCGGGTGACCGACATCGTGGTGCTGGTGGTGGCCGCCGACGACGGCGTCATGCCGCAGACGATCGAAGCCATCAATCACGCTAAGGCGGCCAAGGTTCCAATAATCGTCGCCATCAACAAGATCGACAAGCCCGATGCCAATCCGCAGCGCGTGCGCACCGATCTGCTGCAGCACGAGGTGCAGGTCGAATCCATGGGCGGCGAAGTAGTGGACGTAGAAGTCTCCGCCACCAAGAAAACCAATATCGACAAGCTGCTGGAGATGATCGGGCTGCAGGCTGAAATCCTCGAGCTCAAGGCCAATCCGGATCGCCCCGCCGAAGGCACGGTGATCGAGGCCAAGCTCGACCGCGGGCGTGGGCCTGTCGCCACCGTGCTGGTGCAACGGGGCACGCTCAAGCCCGGCGATATCGTCGTGGCCGGCGCCGAATGGGGCCGCGTGCGCGCGCTGGTATCCGACACCGGCGACACCGTGCAAAGCGCCGGGCCTTCGACGCCCGCCGAAGTCCTCGGCTTCTCGGGCACGCCTGATGCCGGCGACCGCTTGGCGGTGGTCGAGAACGAGGGCCGCGCACGCGAAGTCACCGACTACCGCGCCCGCCAGAAGCGCGAGAAAATGGCCGCGCGCGCCAGCGGCATGCGCGGCTCGCTCGAGCAGATGATGGCGCAGGCCAAGACCACAGGCCGCAAGGAATTCCCGCTGGTGGTCAAGGCCGACGTGCAGGGCTCGGTAGAAGCCATCATCGGCGCGCTCGACAAGCTGGCGACCGACGAGGTGGCGGCGCGCGTGTTGCATTCGGGCGTCGGCGGCATATCCGAATCGGACGTGACGCTGGCGGAGGCCTCGGGCGTTCCGATCATCGCCTTCAACGTGCGCGCCAACAAGGAGGCGCGCGAGGCAGCCGAACGCGCCGGCATTGAAATCCGCTACTACAACATCATCTACGATCTCGTCGACGACGTGAAAAAAACGATGTCCGGCCTGTTGGCGCCGACGCTGCGCGAGACCATGCTGGGCAACGCGCAGATTCTGGAAGTCTTCAAGGTCTCCAAGGTCGGCAACGTGGCCGGCTGCCGCGTCACCGACGGCCAAGTCGAGCGCGGCGCCAATGTGCGGCTCATCCGCGACAACGTCGTGGTGCACGAAGGCAAGCTTTCCCAGCTCAAGCGCTTCAAGGATGACGTGCGCGAGGTGGGCACCGGCATGGAATGCGGCATGGCCTTCGAGAACTACCAGGACATGCGGCAAGGCGACGTGATCGAATGTTACCGGGTGGAGCAGATTCAACGCTCGCTGTGAGTCCGAATCTCAGGTAAGCGCGAAGAACTCCACCCTGACACCAACACTGTCATGCCCCGCAAAAGCGGGCATCCAGTAACCCGCAGCGACGGCGATTACTGGATCGTCCGCTTTCGCGGATGCTGACGGCGGAGAGATTGGCAATGCGTCACAAGCACCAGCATCGCGAATCGACGTCCGGAGGCTCGCAGCGTCAGCTGCGCGTCGGCGAATTGGTGCGCCACGCGCTGGCCGACATGCTCACCCGCGGCGAGGTACACGATGCCGTCATCGAGGGCCATCTCATCACCGTGCCCGAGGTACGCATGAGCCCGGACCTCAGGCTCGCCACTATCTACGTGATGCCGATGGGCGGGCGCGACGCCGAGCAGGTGGTCGCCGCCTTTGAGCGCCATAAGAAATTCCTGCGCGCCGAAATCGCGCATCGCATCAACCTGAAATTCGCCCCCGACGTCCGCTTCCGCATCGACGAACGCTTCGAGGAGGCCGAGCGCATCGACAAGCTGCTGCACTCGCCGGAAGTCGCACGCGATTTGAAGAAGGACGACGAGTGAGCGAAAACGAATTAGAGCCGGTAGACCGCCCTCATCCTGAGGAGGGCGCGAAGCGCCCGTCTCGAAGGACGGGGGCGGCCCCATGCTTCGAGACGGCGCCTTCGGCGCCTCCTCAGCATGAGGCCGATCGGACACGCAAAAAGCAATTCAAGCGCGACAAGCGCGACGTGCACGGCTGGATCGTGCTCGACAAGCCGGTCGGCATGACCTCGACCCACGCGGTGAGCATCGTCAAGCGCCTGACGCAGGCCAAGCGCGCGGGCCACGCCGGTACGCTCGACCCGCTCGCCTCCGGCGCGCTGCCGATCGCGTTGGGGGAAGCCACCAAGACCGTCCCTTTTGTGATGGAGGGCCGCAAGCTCTACCGCTTCACCGTGCGCTGGGGCGAGGAAAGGGATACCGATGATGCCGAGGGTCGCGTCACCGAGACGAGCGTCCAGCGGCCTACCGCGGAAGCCATCCGTGCCCTGCTTCCGGCCTTCACCGGCACCATCCAGCAGGTCCCTCCCCGTTTTTCGGCCATCAAGGTGGAAGGCGAGCGCGCCTATGACCTCGCCCGCGAGGGCGCCGCGCTGGAATTGGCGGCCCGTCCGGTTGAGATCGCCCGCCTAGAGCTGGTCGAAACCCCGGACCCGGATCACGCCGTGCTGGAGGCCGAATGCGGCAAAGGCACCTATGTGCGCTCGATTGCCCGCGACATGGGCCGCGAACTGGGCTGCTTCGGCCATGTCAGCGCATTGCGCCGCGTGGCGGTCGGCTCGTTCGGCGAAGAAACCATGATTTTACTGGAAGATTTGGAGGCCGTGTGCCATAGAGCCGCGGCCGGCGAGGCAAGCCTCGCCGACGCCATCCTGCCCGTCGAGACCGCGCTGGACGACATCCCGGCGCTGGCCGTCGGCCGGGCAGAGGCGGCAAGGCTCCAGAGGGGCCAAGCCGCCATATTGCGCGGACGGGACGCCCCCCTTTTCCGTGGGACGGTCTATGTCACGGTCGCCGGCCAATTGCTGGCGCTCGCCGAGGTTGACCACGGCGAAATCGTTCCCAAGCGCGTGTTCAACCTCGCCGGGCTGACGGGCAGCCGCGGCGCAAAGAAAGGATGACCGATGTCGGTAACCGCCGGCCGCAAGGCCGAAGTGATCAAGGAATTTGCCAAGAAACCCGGCGACACCGGGTCGCCGGAAGTGCAGGTCGCGATCCTCTCGGAGCGGATCAACAATCTGACCGAGCACTTCAAGTCCCACACCAAGGACAATCATTCGCGGCGCGGCCTGCTCAAGCTGGTCAGCCAGCGCCGGCAGCTGCTCGATTATCTGCGGCGTTCGAACGAAGCGAGCTACAAGGCTTTGATCGACAAGCTCGGCATCCGCCGGTGATTTTCCACCCGCGCAGGGCGTGCGCCCGGCGCGATTAACGAGGCGCCCGCAAGGTGCAGGCGCCCATTTCGACCGGCGGCGGTCGCCGCCGGCAATGACGGGCAAGGACCGATAAGGATCGGCCTTGGGCCCAGGCCAGGTTCGAAACGCCATGGCAGGATCGCAAGACGCTGTTCGCATTTCGCGCTAAGCGGACCAAACGGCAGCTTCTTGCCGTCTTGCTCATGGCTTTCGGGGCTCGCCGAAAAGCATGAGAGAAAGACACACGAAAATGTTCGATATTCATCGCGTTGAACTCGATTGGGGCGGGCGCAAGCTTACCCTCGAGACCGGCCGCATGGCGCGCCAGGCCGACGGCGCCGTGCTCGCCACTTATGGCGAGACCACCGTGCTCGCTACTGCGGTGGCGGCCAAGAGCCCCCGCGAAGGCGTGGACTTCCTGCCTCTGACCGTCGACTACCAGGAGAAATTCTACGCCGCGGGCCGAATTCCCGGCGGCTATTTCAAGCGCGAGGGCCGGCCGACCGAAAAGGAAACCCTGGTATCGCGGTTAATCGATCGCCCGATCCGGCCCCTCTTCGCCGACGGCTGGCGGTGCGAGACGCAGGTCATCGTCACCACGCTGTCGCACGATCTGGAGAACGATCCCGACATCCTGGCGATGATCGCCTCGTCGGCGGCGCTGACGTTGTCCGGCGCGCCCTTCATGGGGCCGATCGGCGCCGCGCGCGTCGGCTTCATCAACAACGAATACGTTCTCAATCCGCAGCTCGACGAGATGACCGAGAGCCAGCTCGATCTGGTCGTCGCCGGTACCAATGACGCGGTGCTGATGGTCGAATCGGAAGCCAAGGAGCTGTCCGAGGACATCATGTTGGGCGCGGTGATGTTCGGCCACCGGCATTTCCAGCCGGTGATCGAGGCCATCATCCGGCTCGCCGAGAAAGCAGCCAAAGAACCGCGCGAGCTGACGGTGCCCGACAACGAAGCGCTCGAGAAGGAGATCCTCGGGCTGGTCGAAAAGGACCTGCGCGCAGCCTACTCGATAGCGGCCAAGCAGGAGCGCCAGAACGCGGTCGCCGCGGCGAAGGAAAAGGTGATCGAGCACTATTTCCCCGGCGGCGCCGAAAACCCGGACTACGACAAGCAGCGCATCGCCGGCGTCTTCAAGGAGCTGGAAGCGAAGATCGTCCGCTGGAACGTGCTCGATACAAAGAGACGCATCGATGGCCGCGACCTCTCGACCGTGCGCCCGATCGTTGCGCAAGTGGGCGTGCTGCCGCGGACTCACGGCTCGGCGCTGTTCACCCGCGGAGAGACCCAGGCACTGGTGGTCACCACGCTCGGCACCGCCGAGGACGAGCAGTTCATCGACGCGCTGCAGGGGACCTATAAGGAGTCCTTCCTGCTACACTACAATTTCCCGCCCTACTCGGTCGGCGAGACCGGCCGCATGGGCGGCACCAAACGTCGCGAGATCGGCCACGGCAAGCTCGCCTGGCGCGCGATCCATCCGCTGCTGCCGACTGCGCTGGAATTCCCCTACACCATCCGCATCGTCTCGGAAATCACCGAATTGAATGGTTCGTCCTCGATGGCGACGGTGTGCGGTTCTTCGCTGGCGCTGATGGACGCGGGCGTGCCGCTCAAGCGGCCGACCGCCGGCATCGCCATGGGCCTGATTTTGGAAGGCGAGCGCTACGCGGTGCTCTCCGACATTTTGGGCGACGAGGACCATCTCGGCGACATGGACTTCAAGGTGGCCGGTACCGAGCACGGCGTCACCTCACTGCAGATGGACATCAAGATCGCCGGCATTACCGAGGAGATCATGAAGGTCGCGCTCGCCCAGGCGAAAGACGGCCGCATGCACATCCTTGGCGAGATGGGCAAGGCGCTGACCGCGGCACGCGCCGAGCTCGGCGAGCACGCCCCGCGCATCGAGATGTTCAAGATCCCGACCGACAAGATCCGCGAAGTGATCGGCACCGGCGGCAAGGTGATCCGCGAGATCGTCGAGAAGACCGGCGCCAAGATCAATATCGAGGACGACGGCTCGGTGAAGGTTGCGTCCGCCTCGGGTGAATCGATCAAGGCGGCGATCAACTGGATCAAGTCGATCGCGGCCGAGCCGGAAGTCGGCACGATCTACGAGGGAACCGTGGTCAAGGTGATGGACTTCGGCGCCTTCGTGAACTTCTTCGGCGCCAAGGACGGGCTGGTGCACATCAGCCAGCTCGCTCCGCACCGCGTCAACAAGGTCACCGACGTGGTCAAGGAAGGCGAAAAGGTGAAGGTCAAGCTTTTGGGCATGGACGAGCGCGGCAAGGTGCGTCTGTCGATGAAGGCGGTCGACCAGCAGACCGGCGAGGACCTGGAAGCCAAGCAGAAGTCCGAGCGAGAGCCGCAGCGCGAGGCTGCCGGCGGCGACGCCGCGGAGTAAACGCCTGCCGTATGCCGGGCTCGGCCAGAGGCCGATCCGGCAAGCGGTAAACTCGGCTTGTGGCCGAGCCACGATCGCCAAAAGAGCGGCCCGACGGCCGCTCTTTTTATTTTATCTAAATAAATCAGATAGTTATGAGAAAATTGAAATGCGTCAATTTGTGACAGGGGTCACAGCAATGAACCACCCGTGCTTCTACGTTGACAGACAATCGAGAGCGAAAGCTCCGCCGGGGAACCTCGGAAAGATTATGGGAGCCCGTCATGACCCGTACAGTTCTGATATCCGTCACCGCCTTTTTCATGATCGCCAGCGCCTGGACGGTCAATCTCGTGACCTATCATCCGGCGGCCGACCATGGGCTGAACCCCTTGAGCCCGCTGCAGCTGTCGGTGGGCGAGGTTCCGACACCGTCGGCCCACGGCTGAGGCCGTAGAAATTCGTCAACGCCGGCAGGTCGAAACTGCCGGCGCGCGGAGGCAAATCTCTCCGCCTTCTGCTAGATTGCCCCAAGCGCCAGTGCGGATTCCGTCGGCTTCGGGCAACCCATGGCAACGCCTTCCCCGCCGTCGTCCAACCTGCTGTCGGACCTGCCCGAGCGGCTGTCCGCCGGCTTGCTGGCGCACGCCACCTCGCGCCAACTGGCGGCGGACGAAACGCTGTTTCTGGCCGGCGATCCCGGCGACGGCTTCTACCGGCTGGACGAAGGCCTGCTCAAAGTCACCATCGAATCGGCCACCGGCGCCGAGCGCATCCTTGCCATCCTAGGGCCGGGGGCGATCGTCGGCGATCTCTCCATCATCGACGGCAAACCGCGTTCCGCCACCGTCACCGCGTTGCGCGACTGCAAGCTGCGCTTCGTCAGCCGTACCACCTTCGAAGCTTTTTCGCGCAATGAACCGGAAATCTACAAATACCTGGTCAAGCTGCTGGCTACCCGCCTGCGCGATACCGACGCGATCGTAGCGGCGGGAAGCTTTCTGCCGCTCAAGGGACGCGTCGCCCGCGCGTTGCTCGATCTCGCGCATGCCTTCGGCAACAATGTCGGCGGCAAACGCGTCGTCATCCGCCAGAAGGTGAGCCAAAGCGAGCTTGCCGCCATGGCCGGAATCGCGCGCGAAAACGTGAGCCGCATCATGAACGACTGGATCCGCGCCAAGACCGTGACGCGGCTGTCCGGCTATTACTGTCTGGAAGATCCGGGCAAGCTCGAGCGCGAGATCGAGATCTAACGCGCGGCGCGGCGCGCGGCGGTGGGGCGGATCGTTTCGCTCACGACCGCGCCCAGCGCTTCGAAATCGGGCCTGCGCGGGGAAGTGCGCCGCCAGGCCAATCCGATGGTACGGGCCGGCTCAGGCTCGGCAAAGCGCAACAGCCTCACGCGGGGATCGTGCAATTCGGCATCGACCGCCACTTCCGGCACCAGGGTCACGCCATAGCCATTGGCCACCATCTGCATCACCGTGGCGAGCGAGGTGGCGCCGAGGCCGGCCGGCCGCTCGCCGCTCCGCCCGGCGCAGAAAGCGAGCGCCTGGTCGCGCAGGCAATGCCCCTCCTCCAGCAGAATGAGCCGGCTCTGGTCGACATTGGCGGCGCCGACACGGCCGCGCGCCGGCAGGGGCTCGTGCGCCGGCACCGCCAGCAGGAACGGATCGTCGAATAGCGGCAGCGTCTGCACGTCGGCGCCATCCACCGGCAGCGCCAGCATGATGGCATCGAGCTCGCCACGGCCGAGCTCGGCAAGCAGCGTCGCGGTCTGGGTCTCGCGCACCTCCAGCCGCAGGCTTGGATAGGCCGCCTGCAGCTTGGGCAGCGCGCGCGGCAGCACGTAAGGCGCCAGCGTGGGAATGATGCCGAGCCGCAATCGACCGCTCAGCGTATCCCGGTGCCGGGCGAAATCGACCAGGTCGCGGGTGGCCGTGAGGATTTGCTCGGCGCGCTCCGCCACCTCGATGCCAATATCGGTGAGCACGATCTCGCCTGGCCGCCGCTCCACCAGGTCGGCGCCGATTTCGCGCTCGAGCTCGCGGATCTGCATGGAGAGGGCCGGCTGGGTCACCGCACAGTCCTCCGCGGCGCGGCCGAAATGCCGGTGGCGGGCGAGCGAGACCAGATAGCGCAGCTGTCGCAAGGTGATCATGCCGATCAGATAATCTTATTGGTGCTGGCAATCAATACGATTGGACCTGATCGACATAATGGAGGATAATTGGTTTCATACGCAACGAACCGAAACGCCGCCGCCGATCACAGGTCGAGCGCGTGGCGGGCATCCGAGGCAGCGGAAGAACCCGACCTGATTGCAGCCGCCAGCAGTCGAACGACTGGCTGAAACAGAATTCAGAAAACGCTCGGAGAGAAACACATGGATGCAAAGACCGACGACAAGAGCGCGGGCAAGTGCCCGTTCACCGGCCATGGATTCAGGAACCGCGACTGGTGGCCCGAGCAGCTGGACGTCCAGGTGCTCCACAGCAACTCCCAACTATCCAATCCGATGGGCGGGACTTTCGACTACGCCAAGGAGTTCAAGAGCCTCGATCTAAATGCGGTGATCGCGGACCTGCGCAAGCTGATGACGGATTCGCAGGACTGGTGGCCTGCCGACTTCGGCCATTACGGCGGCCTGATGATCCGCATGGCGTGGCACAGCGCCGGCACCTATCGCACCACCGACGGACGCGGCGGCGCCGGCGGCGGCCAGCAGCGGTTTGCGCCGCTCAATAGTTGGCCGGACAACGCCAATCTCGACAAGGCGCGCCGGCTGTTGTGGCCGATCAAGCAGAAATACGGTCGCAAGATTTCCTGGGCCGATCTCTATGTCCTCGCCGGCAACGTCGCGCTCGAGTTGATGGGCTTCAAGACTTTCGGCTTCGCCGGCGGCCGCTGCGACGAGTGGGAGCCGCAGGAGTTGTTCTGGGGCCCGGAAGGAACGTGGCTAGGCGACGAACGCTACAGCGGCGAACGCGAGCTGGCCGATCCGCTCGGCGCGGTGCAGATGGGCCTCATCTACGTCAATCCGGAAGGCCCGAACGGCAAGCCGGATCCGGTCGCGGCAGCCAAGGACATCCGCGAGACCTTCTTCCGCATGGCGATGAACGACGAGGAGACCGTCGCGCTGATCGCCGGCGGTCATAGCTTCGGCAAGACGCATGGCGCCGGCGATCCTTCGCTGCTCGGTCCGGAGCCGGAAGGCGCGGCCATCGAGGATCAAGGCCTCGGCTGGAAGAGCAAGCACGGTACCGGAGTTGGAACCGACACCATCACCGGCGGCCCGGAAGTCACCTGGACGCAGACGCCGACCAAATGGAGCAATCTCTTCTTCAAGAACCTGTTCGAAAACGAATGGGAGCTGGAGAAGAGCCCCGCTGGCGCGCAGCAGTGGGTGGCAAAGACCACGAAGCACGACGTGCCCGACGCGCACGACCCCTCGAAAAAGCATCGGGCAAGGATGCTGACCACCGACTTGTCGCTGCGCTTCGATCCGGCCTACGAGAAGATTTCGCGGCGCTTCTACGAGCATCCCGATGAGTTCGCGGACGCATTTGCCCGCGCCTGGTTCAAGCTCACGCATCGCGACATGGGGCCGAAGGTGCGCTATCTCGGCCCTCAGGTTCCGGCCGAAGACCTGATTTGGCAGGACCCTATTCCAGCCGTTGATCATGAGCTGATCGGGGACACCGAGATCGCGGCCCTGAAGGCTAAGATCCTCGCTTCCGGCCTGTCGGTATCGGAGCTGGTCTCGACTGCGTGGGCCTCTGCCTCGACGTTCCGCGGCTCCGACAAGCGCGGCGGCGCCAACGGCGCACGCATTCGACTCGCGCCGCAGAAGGATTGGGAAGCGAACGAGCCTAAGCAGCTCGCCAAGGTCCTTCAAACGCTCGAAGCGATCCAGAAGGAGTTCAACGCGGCGCAGAAGGGCGACGTCAAGGTCTCGCTCGCCGACCTGATCGTGCTCGGCGGCTGTGCGGCTGTCGAGAAAGCCGCCAAGGATGCCGGGGTCGACGTGAAGGTGCCCTTTACGCCGGGCCGCATGGACGCCTCGCAGGAGCAGACGGATGCCGAATCCTTCGCCCCCCTCGAGCCGCGCGCCGATGCCTTCCGCAACTATGCGAACAGCGGCAAGCGGCAGTTCATGGCGCCGGAAGAGGCCATGGTCGATCGGGCGCAACTGCTGAAACTGACCGGGCCGGAAATGACCGCGCTCATCGGCGGCCTGCGCGTGCTCGGTGCGAATTCAGGCGGGTCCAAGCACGGGGTCTTCACCAAGAAACCAGGGACGCTGACGAACGACTTCTTCGTCAACCTGCTCACCATGGACACGCAGTGGGTGCCAACCTCGGACGGCACCTACGAAGGCCGCGACCGCAAGACGAAAGATCTGAAGTGGACCGCGACTCGCGTCGACCTGATCTTCGGGGCGCACTCGCAGCTGCGCGCTTTCGCGGAAGTCTATGCTTGCGCGGATTCGAAGGAGAAGTTTGCCAAGGACTTCGTGGCGGCCTGGAACAAGGTGATGAACGCCGACCGCTTCGATCTGCAAGCCTGATCTCGGCCAGGCATCGCAACACAAATAAAAGCGGCCGGGGAAATTTCCCCGGTCGTTTCAGTTTGGAGGTTGGGTGGGTCGTGAAAACTTCGGACTACCGCGCCAGCACGTGGGTCACAGGAGCTGAACCTGCATCGGCGGCATAGGCGCGGATCAAGTCGGTAACGGTGGCGCACACGGCAAGCGCGGCGGTCGCGAAAGCGAGGATGATGGTCTTACGCATGACGCTACTCCCTGTCTTCCGGGCGCTTCCTTACCGCTGAGCCCGTTGCTTTCGAATTAAAGCTACCGAGGACCGGGGTCGCGCACTGTGACCGCGGTCACAGAATGTCGCTTTAGGATTAAGCTAATGATTTCAAAATGTTATCGTGACCTCGCGGCGGGGAAACCGGAGGAGGCATATTGCGGTGTCGCGCCGGACTTCCGCGGCTTGCGGGATTGAGCGGAAAAATGGGACGGCGGACGGCTTAGCCGCCCTCGTTGCCTTCCACCTTGCCGCCGGCTTGCTTGAGTGCGTCGGGCTGCGGCATGGCGATGACGTTGTAGCCGCAATCGACGAAGTGCACTTCGCCGGTGACGCCGGCGGACAGGTCCGACAGGAGATAAAGTCCGGCGCCGCCCAGTTCGTCGAGCGACACGCCGCGGCCGAGCGGAGAATATTTCTGCTGGAAGGCGAACATGTAGCGTGCGTCGGTGATGCCCGCTCCCGCAAGCGTGCGGATCGGCCCGGCCGAGATGGCGTTGACACGGATGTTCTGGTGGCCGAAATCGACCGCGAGATAGCGCACCGAGGCCTCCAGCGCGGCTTTTGCCACACCCATCACGTTGTAGTTCGGCATGGCGCGGTCGCCGCCGTTATAGGTCAGCGTCACCATGGCGCCGCCGTTCGGCATCAAGTCGGCGGCGCGCTTGGCGGCCTCGGTGAAGGCATAGCAGGAGATAAGCATGGTACGGACGAAGTTCTCGCGCGTGGAGTTGGCGTAGCGGCCTTTCAGCTCTTCCTTGTTGGAGAAGGCGATGGCGTGTACCAGGAAATCCATGGCGCCCCATTGCTGCTTGACGGCATCGAACACGGCGTCGACCGTGGCGATGTTTTCGACGTCGCAGGGCATCACGAAGGAGGAGCCGACGGATTCTGCAAGCGGCTTGACCCGCCGCCCCAGCGCATCGCCCTGGTAGGTGAAGGCAAGCTCGGCGCCATGCTGGGCGAGCGTCTTGGCAATACCCCAGGCGATCGAGTGGTCGTTGGCCACCCCCATGACCAGCCCGCGTTTGCCTTCCATCATCCCCGGCATGGTTGCTTTCCTACATTGCCGTCATTCCGGCGCGCGAGCGCAGCGAGCGAACCCCGGAATCCAGCCACTTGCACGTGACTCTGGATCCAAGTCCCGCGCTGCGCTCGCGGTCTCGGAATGACTGGAAGTGAACTCACGCGTCCAGCCGCTTGAACGCGACCGACGCGTTGGTGCCGCCGAAGCCGAACGAGTTCGACAGCACGGCGCCAAGCGCGACGTTGTCGCGTCGCTCGCGCACGATCGGCATGTCCTCGAAGGCGGGGTCGATATTTTCGATGTTGGCGCTCTCGCAGATAAAGCCGTTGTTCATCATCAACAACGAATAAATCGCCTCCTGCGCCCCCGCCGCGCCAAGCGAATGGCCGGTGAGCGATTTGGTGGCCGAGATCGGCGGCGCCTTGCCGCCGAATACTTCGCGGATGGCCTCAATCTCTCTGAGGTCGCCGATCGGCGTCGAAGTGGCGTGTGGATTGATGTAATCGATCGGCGCTTGCACCGACTCGAGCGCGAGTTTCATGCAGCGGATGGCGCCCTCGCCCGACGGCTGCACCATGTCATAGCCGTCTGAGGTTGCACCGTAGCCGGCGACCTCGGCGTAGATTTTCGCACCGCGCGCCTTGGCGTGCTCTAGCTCTTCCAGCACGAGGACGCCGGCGCCCCCGGCGATGACGAAGCCGTCGCGATCTCGGTCATAGGCGCGCGACGCCTTTTCCGGCCTGTCGTTAAACGACGACGACATGGCGCCCATGGCGTCGAACAGGTTGGAGATTGTCCAGCTCAAGTCCTCGCAGCCGCCGGCGAAGATCATGTCCTGCTTGCCCCACTGGATGAGTTCGGTCGCATTGCCGATGCAGTGGTTGGATGTCGCGCAGGCCGACGAGATCGAATAGTTGACGCCTTTGATCTTGAACCAGGTGGAGAGCGTCGCCGAGGCAGTCGACGACATGGCCTTCGGCACCGCGAAGGGACCCACTCGCTTGGGACTTCCTTTTTCCCGCGTGATGTCGGCGGCCTCCACAATCGTCGCCGTCGAGGGTCCGCCCGAGCCCATGACGATGCCGGTACGCGGATTGGAGATGTCCTTTTCCTCGACGCCGGAATCGCGGATCGCCTGCTCCATGGCGACGTGGTTCCAAGCCGCGCCCTGGCCGAGGAAGCGCATGGCACGCCGGTCCACCGATCCCGCCGGATCGAGCGTCGGCATGCCTTGCACCTGACACTTGAACCCGTGCTGGACGAATTGGTCGGCGCGGCTGAGCCCCGATTTCGCCTCGCGCAGGCTGGCCAGCACTTCCTGCGTGTTGTTGCCGATGGACGAAACGATGCCCATCCCGGTGACGACGACCCGCCGCATAGTCCCTCACTTAGCTCATTATTGTGTGATTGGGCCAAAGATTGGCCGGAAGAAGCAATTCTGCAAGGCCCGCCTAAGACGGTTCAAGCGCCGCTCGGTTGCAGCGCCTCATCTTGCTTGAACAAGCCCACCTTGAGGTCAAGCGCGCGGTAGATCACGTTGCCGTCCGCCGACAGCCAACCATCGGCAATGCCGAGCACAAGTTTGGAGCGCATCACGCGCTTGAAGTCGACGCCGTAGATGACCTTCTTCACGGAGGGCAACACCTGACCGGAAAACTTCACCTCGCCCAGGCCGAGTGCGCGGCCCCGCCCGGGCGCGCCTAGCCAGCCAAGGAAAAAACCGACCAATTGCCAGAGCGCGTCGAGCCCCAGGCAACCCGGCATGACCGGGTCGTTTTTGAAATGGCAGAGGAAGAACCAGAGGTCCGGCTTCACGTCGAGTTCGGCGCGGACCATGCCCTTGCCGTGCTCGCCGCCATCTTCCTTGATCTCGGCGATGCGGTCGAACATCAACATCGGCGGCAGCGGCAACTGGGCGTTCCCGGCCCCGAAAAGTTCCCCGCGGCCGCAGGCCAGCAAATCTTCGTATTCGAAGCTATGGCGCCTATCTTCCATTACCGTGAAGCCCCCGCGCGGCGGGATTTCCCGAAGTCCCATGCTTGAGTTCGTAACATACTGGGGTTGACCCAGGAAAGATGGAGGGCGGATGGCATGGAGGCAATCGTGGTTTTCGGGCAAGCAAGCGCGGCAAATTGGCCTTTCTACCGAGGCATAACGCGCTGTTGCGAAGGAGTTGCATCTAGCCCACCAATTCGTATATGTTGCGAATGAAACAGTATTTACCGGCCCCGCGCGGGTCGCGTATGAGGCGTTCCCGATGAGCTTACCGAGCCGTACGGCATTTCCCTCGGCCAAGCCCGGACAACCCAGCGACTTCACCGGCTGTCCTTGGCACGACGTGAAAGCGATGCTGCGTCAGGTTGGCTTGCGGCCGACCCGCCAACGGATGGCGCTTGGTTGGTTGCTGTTCGGCAAAGGCGACCGCCACATCACGGCCGAGATGCTCTATGAGGAAGCCTCCCGCGCCAAGGTGCCGGTATCGCTGGCCACCATCTACAATACGCTGCACCAGTTCCGCGAAGTGGGGCTGCTGCGCCAAGTCGCGGTCGACGGCTCCAAAGCCTATTTCGACACCAACACCACCGCGCATCACCACTTCTTCGTCGAGCGCGAGGGCGAATTGCTCGACATCCCGGGCGCCGATGTGCTCGTCGGCAACACGCCGACGGCGCCGGAGGGGTACGAAATCGAACGTGTTGATGTCATCGTGCGCTTGCGCCGCAAGGCGTAGCGCGCCGCTTTTCGATGCTTGCTAGTGCTGTGGCCGGGCCCCTCCCGGCCATTTTCGTTATGAGGGTTTCAGGGCCGAGGGTGAGCGCCGCATGCCCGAGCTTCCCGAAGTCGAGACGGTGCGCATGGGGCTCGCCCCGGCCATGGAGGGCGCCCGCTTTGCCAAGGTGGAGGTGCGCCACCGCGGCCTGCGCTGGCCGATCGCCAAGGATTTCGAGAAGCGCCTGCAGGGGCAGAAGGTCGAAGGCCTCGGGCGCCGCGCCAAATATCTGCTCGCCGACCTTTCTTCCGGCGACGTGTTGCTCATGCATCTCGGCATGTCCGGATCGTTCCGCCTGCGCAAGAACGGACGGCATCTGCTCGGCGACCCCCGCTATTTCGACCTCGCCAAGGACGCGAAGCACGACCACGTCGTCTTCCACATGTCGGGCGGCGCGACCATCACCTTCAACGATCCGCGCCGCTTCGGCTCCATGAAGCTGGTGCAGCGCGCCAAGCTCGAGCAGGAGCCCTTGCTGCGCAGCCTCGGCCCCGAACCGCTCGGCAACGCATTCGACGCCGCCATGCTGGCGCAAGCCTGCGCCGGCAAGAAGACCTCGCTCAAGGCCGCGCTCAGCGACCAGCGCGTGGTGGCCGGCCTCGGCAACATCTATGTCTGCGAGGCGCTGTTCCGCGCGCGGCTTTCGCCGAAGCGGCAGGCCTCGACCATCGCGGATCGCAACGGCAAGCCCAACGCGCGCGCGGTGGCGCTGGTCGACGCCATCAAGGCGGTGCTGCATGAGGCGATCAAGGCCGGCGGCTCCTCTCTGCGCGACCACCGCCGCGCCGACGGCTCGCTCGGCGACTTCCAGCACAACTTTCAGGTTTACGATCGCGAGGGCGAACCGTGCCCCGGCTGTAAGGGCAAGATCAAGCGCATCGTGCAGTCCGGCCGCTCGACTTTTTATTGTCCGGCGTGTCAGAAGTGACGTTTCTTGTCATCCCTCGCGAAAGCGGGGCATCCAGCAATCGCGGTGCTATGGCAGTACGGGATCGCCCGCGTTCGCGGGCGATGACATCCTGAGCTAGACTGTCGGACAACGCATCAAACGGCCGCCGGGAGAGCGTCATGACCTACCAAAATATTCTCGTCGAAACCAAAGGCCGCGTCGGGATCATCAGGCTCAACCGACCGCAGGCGCTCAACGCGCTTAACCGTGCGCTGGTTGGTGAACTGTCGCAAGCCATCGATGCCTTCGATGCCGACGACGCGATTGGCGCAATGCTGATCACCGGCAACGAGAAGGCCTTCGCCGCCGGCGCCGACATCAAGGAGATGGCCGACAAGAGCTTCATCGAGGCCTATCGCGGCAACTTCGCAGCCGACTGGGACCGCGCCGCCCGCGCGCGCAAGCCGATAATCGCGGCGGTGGCCGGCTTTGCGCTCGGCGGCGGCTGCGAGCTCGCCATGCAGTGCGATCTCATCATCGCCGCCGACAACGCCAAGTTCGGCCAGCCCGAGATCAAGCTCGGCGTCATCCCCGGCATCGGCGGCACGCAGCGGCTGACGCGCGCGGTCGGCAAGGCCAAGGCCATGGATTTGATCCTCACCGGCCGCATGATGGACGCCGAGGAAGCCGAGCGCTCGGGCCTTGCCGCGCGCGTGGTGCCGGCGGCCAGCCTGATGGAAGAAGCGATGAAAGTCGCCGAAACCGTCGCCGGCCTATCGCTGCCTTCGGTGTTGGCGGCAAAGGAGGCGGTCAGCCGCGCTTTCGAGGGCGGGCTGGCGGAAGGCGTGATGTTCGAGCGGCGCATCTTCCATTCGCTCTTCGCCACCGAAGACCAGAAGGAAGGCATGAAGGCCTTTGTCGAAAAGCGCCCGCCGAAGTGGAAGAACGAGTAATTAGACCTGTCATTATGCGCCCGCGATGACGGTCCTAGGGCACGACCGTTTTGGTCGAAGCAATGCCACGCGGCACAGCGCGCTCCCTCTCCCCGTCGGGGAGAGGGTTGGGGTGAGGGGGATCGGGACTCTCGTTAGGCTATAACCCCTCACCCGGCGCGCTAACGCGCGCCGACCTCTCCCCATGGGAGAGGTGAAGCGAGGCTGCGGCTCGGCCTGATTCAAAACGAAACCATCTTGCCCTAGGCATGATCCGACAGGGCGGAATCAGGTCCGTCATTGCGAGGACCCTGAAAGGGCGACGCCTCTGGTTTGCTTCGCTTCGCTCGCAATGACGGATTGATCTGATCGGATCACTTTCGCACGCAAATGATGCGCACGGCAGCCTGGCGCACGCTGCTTGCCGCCCCGTCCGCCACCGCATGATGCTTGGCGAGAAAAGCGCGGATGGCCGGAGCCGCGATCAATCGCACCGGCGGAACCGCCGGGTGCAAGCTCGCCAGCTCGTAGTTGCGCGTCTCCACGATGCCGAGAAATGCGCCGTTGCTGTCGAGGGCGGCGGCGCCAGCCAAACCCGCCATCGGCACCGCCTGGCGCGGCACGATGGCGTGACTGCCGCTGAGCCGCGCCTTGAACGTAATGAGCTCCTTGCCGCCGTCTTCCTCCTTCGGATCGGGAAAGCCGACCAGCGAGACGTCGCCGGGCTTCGCCGCCGCCTCGCGCGGCAGCGCCACCGCCGAAAGCTCGGCGGCGCCGTAGACGCGCAACAGCGCCAAGCCGTCGTGCTCGTCCTCGCCGACCAGTTCGGCATTGCCGAGGCCATCCGCCACGATCACCTGGCAGCCATGCGCCGCCTTGCGCGCGGTCACGATGTCGCCGCGCGCGCTCACGATCAGTCCGGTGCCGTATTCGACGCGCTTGGCCAGTGCCGCGAACGGCGCCGGCCGTTGCGGGAACGGCGCAAAGGCGCTCGCCATCGCCGCCAGCACCGGCTCGACGATGGTTTCCATCATCTGGTCGTAGAGAATTGTGAAGCCGCGCACCTCGCCGTCGCCGCGCTGCGCGCGCACGACAAAATCCTTCAGCCCCTGCATGCCGCTGATGACGAAACTGTCGTCGCGCAGCGTGCTGCTTTCCACCCGCCGGTCCGGCGGATGCTTTTTGGCCTCTTCGTACAGCTTGGCGAGGTCTGCATCCTTGCCTTTTATTCGGAAGGTCTCGACCTTCACCGTGCCGTGCGGCGAGGACCAACGCGTGCCGTAGGGAGCCTCGTAGGCGTTCGACACCAGTTTGGTCGGCAGCCCGATACGGATTCCGGTCGCAGGATCGACCACGACGCGCCAGCCATATTCCTTCTGGTAGCGCTCGTCGGCGGCGACCAGCTCCTTGCGCTGACCCTCGGTCAGCACGCCGGTGACCTTGGCCCCGTTGCGATCCTGGAAGCTCTTGATGGCGGCTTCCAAGGCATCGTCGTCGCTTTTTTCCTTGGGATAGTCGCCGTGCCAGTAAAGCGCCGACTGGATCTTGAGCCGCTCGTCCGGCGGGATACCGGCCAAGGCGTCCGATACGGGCGCTGATCTGGCGCTGTCCTTGGCAGTGTCGGATTTCGCCGGCTCCGTCTTCTCGGTCTTGCTCGGCGGCGGCGCGGCCTTGGCTGCCGTCTTGTTCGGCGCCGGGGTCGGCACCGGTGCGGACCTGGCAGCCATCTTTGTCGGCGCAGGCGTCGGCAAGGGAACAGGCTTGGCGGCGGTCTTGGTCGGCGCCGGCGTCGGCAGCGGAACCCGTTTGGCGGGAACCGCAGCCTCGGCTTTGCGCGGATCGGGCTTCGGCCTGGCCGCGAGCGTCACCGCCTTGCGAGCAGCAGCCTCCGGTTTCGCCGGCGGTTTCACGGCTTCGCGCGCCGTCTCATGCCGCCGCGCCGCCCGCTTGTGCCGATGGTGATGGTGTTTGACGGTCTTGGACTGCGGATTCACCGGGCCTGGATTGGCTACCCATTGCGCAACGGCCGGACCCCCGCTGATCAGCAGCGCGAGCAATACGGGAAACCATCGCATGGTTTTGGCGCGACCTTGACCGTTGTTTTTCGGGCAAGCTTAGCCCATCGCCGTGGCCGCGCGCTACGGTGCCCGGGGCGCGGCGCCGCGCACGATGCAACCCTCTGGCCCAACGCCGCTTTGCGCCATAGGGTTAAGCTTGATGCTCGATCGTGAAGAACTCGAACGCTATGCGCGCCACATCGTGCTGCGCGAGGTCGGCGGCCCCGGCCAGGCCAAGCTGAAGGCCGCGCGCGTGCTGGTGGTCGGCGCCGGCGGCTTGGGCGCGCCGGTGCTGCTCTATCTCGCGGCGGCGGGCGTCGGCACATTGGGCGTCATCGACGATGACAGCGTGTCGCTGTCGAATTTGCAGCGGCAGGTGATCTTCGGCACCGACGATATCGGCAAGCGCAAGGTCGACGGCGCCGAAGCGGTGATCGCGCGGCTCAATCCGCATGTTTCGGTCGACGCGCACATGGCGCGGCTCGACGCAGGCAACGCGCTCGATCTGATCGCGCGCTACGACATCGTCGCCGACGGCTCCGACAATTTCGCCACGCGCTATCTCGTTTCCGATGCCTGCTATTTCGCCAAGAAGCCGCTGGTGACCGCCGCGGTCGGCACCTTCGACGGCTCGCTCACCTCGATCCGCGGCCATATGAGAAAGGCGCCGACGGCACGCCCAACCCGACCTACCGCTGCCTGTTTCCCGAGCCGCCGCCGCCCGGTTCGATACCGGCCTGCGCCGAGGCCGGCATTCTCGGCGCGCTGCCGGGCGTGCTCGGCTCGCTGATGGCGCTGGAAGTGATCCGCGAGATCGTCGGCTTCGGCGAGGGTCTGGTCGGCCGGCTGTTGATGGTCGATGCGCGCTCGATGCGCTTCGAAACGCTCGATTATGCATGGGACCCGAACAATCCGCTGAGCGGCGAGAAGCCGACGATCAGGGATTTGTCGGTTCACACTGCTCCGCCCTCATCCTGAGGAGCATCGCGAAGCGATGCGTCTCGAAGGATGGGGCGGCCCCATGCTTCGAGACGCGCACTTCGTGCGCTCCTCAGCATGAGGCCGAGAGAGGCTACAGCATCGACGGCAACACCCGATCCGGCGGCCTATGGCCGTCCATGAAGGTCTTGATGTTGATGATGACCTTCTCGCCCATGTCGATGCGGCCTTCGATGGTGGCCGAGCCCATATGCGGCAGCAGCACGACTTTGCCGGCGCGCGCGAGCTTCACCAGCTTGGGGTTCACCGCCGGCTCATGCTCGAACACGTCGAGGCCGGCGCCGGCGATCTGCCCGCCCTCGATCAGCCGCGCCAGCGCGTTCTCGTCGATCACCTCGCCGCGCGAGGTATTCACGATGTAGGCCTCCGGCCGCAGCAGCTTCAGCCGCCGCGCCGAAAGCAGATGATAGGTCGCCGGCGTATGCGGACAGTTGACCGAGACGATGTCCATGCGCGCCAGCATCTGGTCGGGGCTCTCCCAATAGGTGGCGTCGAGCTCCTCCTCGATGCGCGGCGGTACCCGGCGGCGGTTGTGGTAGTGGATCTGCAGGCCGAAGGCGCGCGCGCGGCGCGCCACCGCCTGGCCGATGCGGCCCATGCCGATAATGCCCAGGCGCTTGCCCCAGATGCGGTGGCCGAGCATCCAGGTCGGCGACCAGCCGGCCCAATCCTTGTCGGCGATCAACACGCCCGCGCCTTCCACCAGCCGCCGCGGCACGGCGAGAATCAGCGCCATGGTCATGTCGGCGGTGTCCTCGGTGAGCACGCCGGGCGTGTTGGTGACGGTGATGCCGCGCTGCACGGCGGTGGTGACGTCGATGTTGTCGACGCCGTTGCCGAAATTGGCGATCAGCTTGAGCTGCTCGCCCGCCTTGCTCAGCACGGAGGCGTCGATCTCGTCGGTCACCGTCGGCACCAGCACATCGGCGCTCCTGACCGCCTCGGCCAGCTGGGCCGGCGTCATCGGCTTGTCGTCCGGGTTGAGCCGGGCGTCGAACAGCTCCCGCATGCGCAGCTCGACCTTGTCGGGCAGCTTGCGGGTCACGATGACCAGCGGCTTTTTCGTCTTTGGCACGCCGATTCAGCCCTCTTTAACCCTGCTCCCCCACACTGCACCGCACACGTCGCGGGGGCGCTAATTCCTTCATTTTCCTACCAGATGGCCGTGACAACACAAAGCATTCGGGACCTGCTCATGCGCTTTCGCGGCGCCGGTCTTGCCGTGCTGGCCTTGAGCCTTCTGGCCTTGCCGGCGGCCGCGGCCCGCGACTCCGGCGCCGCTGACAAAGGGCTCGGTCAGCGGCCTACCGGTGCCCCGCTTCGTCAGCCTCAAAGCCGACCGCGTCAACGTGCGCACCGGGCCGAATACCGACCAGGATGTGCGCTGGGTCTATACCCGCGCCGGCATGCCGGTCGAGGTCATCGCCGAATTCGAAAACTGGCGGCACATCCGCGATTGGGAAGGGGCGGACGGCTGGGTCTACCACTCGCTCTTGTCGGGCAAGCGCACCGCCGTGGTGGTGCCGAACCTGAAGGATGCGCTGGTCCCGCTTTATGCCCGGCCCGACATGAGCGCCAAGGTGGTGGCCGAGCTGCAGGGCGGCGTGCTGGGGACGCTTGCAGCCTGCACCGGCACCTGGTGCGAGTTCCGCGGCAAGGGCTTCAACGGCTGGGTGCGCCAGGACCGCCTGTGGGGCGCCTATCCGAACGAAAAGATCGACTAGCGCCCGCTCCGAGAGGGCGATCAGGGCCGTCATTGCGAGGGGCCCTGCAAGGGCGTCGAAGCAATCCAACCTCGATCGCATGGGCCTCTCGGTTGCTTCGCTGCGCCCGCAATGACGGCTCAACCTGACCGGATTCCGCTCCAGCCGCACGCAGCGGACCTCCTCTGCCCGATAGCGCCTCCTGCATGCCCGCGTTATGGTCCTTGGCGCAAAGGACAAAAGCCCATGGCCGGCAGCCCGGACGAGACACATTTCGGCTTCGAGAGCGTGCCGCTCGAGGACAAGCAGGGCCGGGTGGACGAGGTGTTCCACTCGGTCGCCCGCCGCTACGACCTGATGAACGACTTGATGTCGGGCGGCCTGCACCGCGTCTGGAAAGACGCGCTGGTGACGGCCGCCAATCCCCCCAGGGACGAACACGCCTTCGCGCTGCTCGATCTCGCCGGCGGCACCGGCGACGTGGCGTTTCGGGTGATCGAATCCGGCGGCGCCGGCACCCGCGTCACCGTCTGCGACATCAATGCCGACATGCTCACGATCGGCGCCGAGCGCGCGCTCGAGCGCGGCTACGACGACCGCGTGAGCTTCGAGCAGGCCAATGCCGAGGAACTGCCCTATCCCGACCGCAGCTTCGATTGCGTGACCATCGCCTTCGGCATCCGCAACGTGCCGCGCATCGAGCGCGCCTTGGCCGAAGCCTACCGCGTGCTCAAGCTCGGCGGCCGTTTCCTCTGCCTGGAATTCTCGGCGGTGGACGTGCCGGGCTTCGATGCGCTCTACGAGATGTATTCGTTCAACGTCATCCCGGTGATCGGGCACGCGGTCACCGGCGACCGCGAGGCCTATCGATACCTGGTCGAATCGATCCGCCGCTTTCCCAAGCCGAAGGCGCTGGCGGCGATGATGGAAGCGGCCGGCTTCCGCCGCGTCTCCTTCACGCCCATCACCGGCGGCGTGGTGGCGCTGCATTCGGGCTGGAAGCTGTGATGATGCCCTTGCGAGCAAAAAAAATCCTCGCCGCGCGCTCGGCGTGCTCCCTCCCCCCTTGCGGGGGAGGGTTGGGGAGGGGGGTAGACCGCACACGCGACACTTGCCGCATACCCCCCTCCCTGTCCCTCCCCCTCATGGGGGGAGGGAACGACGACGGCAAGCTCGCGGACTCGACGTTGTGATCTCTGGCCTCTCGCATCTTCTCCGCCTCGCCCGCGCCGGCTTCGTGTTCGCGCGCGAGGGCGTACTGGCGCTGATCGACACGCGGCCGCTGCCGCTGCCGGCCAAGACGGCGATCGCGGTCGGCCGCCTGATCGAGCGGCGCAGCGCCGGCGAGAGCAGCCGCCGGCTCGCCGCCGCGCTCACGCGCCTTGGCCCCACTTACGTCAAGCTCGGGCAATTTCTCGCCACCCGCCCCGACGTCGTGGGCAACGAGATCGCGCGCGACCTCGAAAGCTTGCAGGACAAGATGGCGCCGTTTGCGCACAAGGACGCCGAGGCGACGGTGGTCACCGCGCTCGGCAAGCCGCTGCGCGCGGTCTATGCCAGCTTCGGACCGCCGGTGGCGGCCGCCTCGATCGCGCAGGTGCACCGCGCCGAGGTCGCGCAGGACGGCGGGCGAAAGCCCGTCGCGGTGAAAATCCTCCGCCCCGGCATCGAGCGGCGCTTCAAATCCGATCTCGCCGCCTTCTTCTTCGTCGCCCGCCATGCCGAGAACTTGTCGCTGGAAGCGCAGCGGCTGCGCCTCACCGAGGTGGTGGCGACGCTCGCCCGCTCGGTGGCGATCGAGATGGACTTCCGCCTGGAAGCGGCGGCGCTGTCGGAGATGGCGGAGAACACCCGCGAGGACAAGGGCTTCCGCGTGCCGGCGGTCGACTGGGACCGCACCGCGCGCGAGGTGCTCACGCTCGAATGGATCGACGGCACGCCGCTGCACGACCACGACGCGCTGCGCAGCAAAGGCTTCGACCTGCCGGCGCTCGGCCGCGCGGTGATCCAGAATTTCCTGCGCCACGCGCTACGCGACGGCTTCTTCCACGCCGACATGCATCCGGGCAACCTGTTCGTCGATGAGGACGGGCGGCTGGTGGCGGTCGATTTCGGCATCATGGGCCGGCTCGGCCCGAAGGAGCGGCGCTTCCTCGCCGAAATCCTGTTCGGCTTCATCACCCGCGACTACATGCGCACGGCGCAGGTGCATTTCGACGCCGGCTACGTGCCGCGCCATCATTCGGTGGAGAGCTTCGCGCAGGCGATCCGCGCCATCGGCGAGCCGATCCACAATCGCACCGCCGAAGACATCTCGATGGCCAAGCTGTTGACGCTGCTGTTCGAGGTCACCGGCCTGTTCGACATGCGCACGCGCCCGGAGCTGCTGCTGCTGCAGAAGACCATGGTGGTGGTCGAGGGCGTGGCGCGCTCGCTCGACCCCAAGCTCGACATGTGGAAGACGGCCGACCCGGTGGTGCGCGAATGGATCGAGCGCAATCTCGGGCCGCTCGGCAAGATCGAGGACGCGGTGGAGGGCGCCGGCGAGGTCGGCCGCTTCGTCGGCCAAGTGCCGGGCCTGCTCACCCGCGGCGCCACGCTGATCGATCAGCTCGACGACATGACGCGCGCAGGCCTGGTGCTGTCGCCGGACACGGTGGAAGCCATCGGCCGTGCGGAGGCACGCCGCAACCGCTGGACCGTGGTGGCGCTGTGGGTGATCGCGGCGCTGCTTTTGTGGATCGGGCTGATGTTGCTATGAGCGTTATGCCCCGGAGGCGGTGCAGCACGTAGCGTAGCGAAGTGATGCACCGCAGATCCGGGGGCCAGCTTTTTCAACCGAGGTCCCCGGTCTGCAGCGCACCGTTCCGCTTCGCTACACGCTGCGCTGCGCCCGGGACGCGTCAATCAACATTCGCTACCAATTCTCCCAACTTATCGAGGCACTGGCTCCAACCGGCGTCCATGCCGGCCAGCATTTGCGGCGCCGTCGGCACTATGCCCTTGGCGAAGCTGTGCAGCGTGAGCTTGGTCTTGCCGCCCTGCTCTTCCAGCGCAACCGTGGTCTCGCCTTCCAAGAGATGATTGCCGTCGTTGTCCAGGGCGACAGTGCTGAACACCAGGCGCGCCGGCGGCTCGACCGCGCGGAACACGCCCTTCATCGGGTAGTCGTTGCCGTCGGGCCCGTGCATGACGATGCGCAAGGCCCCGCCGACGCGCAGGTCCAGTTCGGGCACCGAGCTGGAAAAGCCGCGCGGGCCGAACCACGCTGCCAGCCGCGCCGGCTCCGTCCAGGCCTTCCACACCAGTTCGCGCGGCGCGTCGTAGATACGCGTGAGCGTGACCGTGCGCTCGCCGTAGGTCGCGTTCATGCCGCCCGCCCCGCATAGGCGCGCTCGAGCGCGGCAATGTCGAGTTTGCGCATCGTCATGAAGGCGATGACGCGCGCGGATTTCTTCGTGTCCGGATCGCTCATCATGCGCGGGATGGCCGCCGGCACCACCTGCCAGGACAGGCCGAACTTATCCTTCAGCCAGCCGCAGGGACCTTCCTGGCCGCCGGCGGTGAGCCTGCTCCAGTAGTAGTCGATCTCGTCCTGCGTCTCGCACATGACCTGGAACGACACTGCTTCGTCGAACTTGAAGTTCGGTCCGCCGTTGAGCGCGGTGAACGGCTGGCCGTCGATCTCGAACGCCACCACCATCACGGAGCCGGCCGGCTTCTTGTGGATTTCCTGGCCGGCCTCGGGATAGCGGCTCACCTGCGTGACCTTGGCGTTCTTGAACACCGAGCAATAGAAGTTTGCAGCCTCCTCGGCTTGCGTGTCGAACCACAGGCAGGGCGTAATTGTCTGCTTGGCGAGCGGCATGACTTGCTCCTTGACGCGAACGAAGGTTTGAAAGGCGGACGCGGCGCTTCACGCCGCGCTTGATCGCGGGACGGCCTGGTATTGGTCGTGGCGCTTGACCCAATCCATCAGATTGTGGTGCGGGCCGTTCTCGTTGCGGCCGAGCGGCGTCATGTCGAGCAGCATATAGGCACCGATGACTTCCTCGTTGCCGCGCCCGTAGGACGAATAGGTGTGGTAGACGTCGCCGTGTTCGTCCTTGTAGAACACGCTTGCGCCGGGCAACTCGTCCATCTGATTGTCGATCATTTCGTAATTGTAGAACACCTTGCCCTTGGCGAGATCCTCGGGCCGGAACGAGACGTTGAAGTCGAAATTGAAATCCGAGCCGGCCGACGACACCCAAGGGAATTTCCAGCCCATGCGCTTCTTGTAGGCCATGAGTTTTTCGAGCGGCGCCCGCGACACCGCGACGTAAGTCACATCGTGATGCACGAGATGCTGCATCGGCCCGTCGATGTGGTCGGCGCCGAACGAGCAGCCGGTGCAGCCTTCCTGAGAGTCGGGGCCGAACATGAAATGCTGCACGATGAGTTGGCTGCGGCCGTCGAACAGCTCGGCCAGGGTGCGTTTGCCTGTCGGCGTGTCGAATACGTAGGACTTTTCGACCTTGACCCAAGGCAGACGCCGCCGCGCCTCGTTCACCTGGTCGCGGTGGCGGGTCAGTTCTTTTTCCTTGGCGAGCAGTTCTTTGCGTGCGGCAAGCCATTGCTCGCGGGAACCTGTCTGATGCTGCATGGCTGGACTCCCTACTTCGCCTTGATGAGATAAGATTCGAGCTGGTCCATGGTGCCGCCCCAGCCTTGCTTCATGCTGTCCTGGGCGGCCTCAAACGTCTTCTGCTCTTCCGCGCTGGCGTTATGCGGCTGCCAGCGCACGGTGAACCTGGTCTTGCCGCCCGGCGCGTCCTCGAAGGTGAAGGTCGAGAGCAAGGTGAGCGGCCAGGTTGCCGACATCGGATGCCGGGTCACGCCGCGCTTCTCGTCCGAGAACGAATTGATGAAGACCAGTTTTTCCCGCGGCACGATCTCGCAATAGGTGAACAGGCCCCACATCGGCGTGCCGTCCGGCGCCTTTATGCCGTAGTGGTAGGTGCCGCCGACGCGCAGATCCATGTTTGACGCGATGACGGTGAAGCCCTTGGGCCCCCACCACTGCTTCATTCGCTGCGGATCGGTGAAACATTGCCAGAGCAGGTCGCGCGGCGCGTCGAATACGCGCGACATGACGAAGTCTTTGGATGGCACCTTCGCCGTCTCATCCCGCATCAGTGCTTCTCCATGGCGAGCTGGGGTTTTTGATCCATTGGAAACATCGCAAAATAGGGCTCAGCTTCCTCGAGCGCCCGCATGTAGGAAGGCCGCGCCATCAGGCGGTCGAAATAGGTCGTGAGATTCCGCAGGGCCGGATCGATCGGCACGGCGGTGTTGGCGTAGAACAAGGCGGGCGACGCCGCGCAGTCCACGAGACCATAGGCGCCGCCGATCGCCCAAGTCTTGCCGGCCATCTCCCGGTCGATCATTCCATAGGCACGATTGATCATGGCCGTGGCTTGCTGCACGCCAAGGGAATCCCTGGCGTCTGCCGGGCGAAGATGATCGCCGACGATCTTCTGCATCTGCGTGTGGACGTAGATATCGTAGAAGCGGTCCCACATCCGCGCCTGCCAGGCGAGATCGGGGTCGGCGGGGATGAATCGCGTGGGTCCCGGGCAGAACGTGTCGAGATACTCGATGATGACCGTCGCCTCGGCAATCGTGCGTTGACGCGCCTCATCACGCAGTACCGGGAATTTGCCGACCGGCCACAATGCGTGCAGAGCGGCACTCGACTTCTCGTCCGAGAGATCGACAAAAATCGGCTCGAACGTGGTCCGATTTTCGTACAAGGCAATGAGCGCCTTGTGGCAAAAGGACGAGAGCGGATGGAAATAGAGCTTGAGCGACACAGCCTGCGCCCTCCGCTATTGTTTTGCTCTTGACACTTTTGCGCCGTTGCCGATCTCGACGCGGCGCCTACTGCGCCACCAGCAGCATCCAATGGACGCCGAATTTGTCGGCCAGCATGCCGAAGCGCGGCGAGAAAAAGGTTTTGCTGAGCGGCATCGTGACCTTGCCGCCGTCGGCCAGCGCGTTGAAAAGCTTGTCGACTTCGGCCTCGTTCTTGCCGCCGATGCTCAGCGCGAAACCTTCGAATTTCGGGTTGCCGGTATTGCGGCCGTCGCTTGCCATGACGGTGGTGTCGCCGACGTTGAATTGCGCGTGCATCACCTTGTTCTCATTGTCGGCCGTGCACATCGATTTGTCGGGGCTGTCCTTCCAGCGCATCATCATGCCGACCGAAGCGCCGACCGCTTTCTTGTAGAACTCGATCGCCTCTTCGCAGCGGCCGTCGAAAAACAGATAGGGCTGAACCTGCATGTCGTCCTCCTCTTTGTGCGTTCGGGCACTTGCCTTGGATAACGCGCTTGGCCCCGCGGGCGGGCCATTGACAATTAGGTTGATATCAACATATTAAACCAATGTCAAAGTTCCAGGCGTTCCCCTTCGAGGTCACCCCGGTGGTGCGTGACACCTGCCTGTGCCTGCACACCCAGCGCGCCGCGCGCGCGCTGGCACGCCGCTTCGACGAGGCCCTGCGGCCGCTCGACCTGACCAATGGGCAATTTTCGCTGCTGATGGCGCTCAATCGCCCGGTTCCGCCCAACCTCGGCAGTGTCGCCACCCTGCTCGCCATGGACCGCACGACGCTGACCGCCGCGCTCAAGGTGCTGGAACGCCGGAAGCTGGTGAGGGTTGCAGTCGACAAGGAGGATAAGCGCAACCGCCTGCTCACCATCACGTCGACCGGCCGGGCCCTGCTCAATAAAGCGTTTCCGATCTGGAAAAAGGCGCATGCGACGGTCGAGAAGGAGCTGGCGGGATTGAGCGCGAATGAACTGCGCGGCGCCTTAAGGGCATTGGCGTGACAGCGTGGTCCGTTCGTTTTGATGCAAGCGCGAAACCAGAGCCCCGTGCGCAGAGTTCTCGTCATTTCGCGCTGGGTCCCCGCTTGCGCGGGGACGAACGTTTTGTCGGCGCCCTCGCTAGCATCACGACGCGCTTTATGTTGGTGCTCTTTGCGCGGCCGTCGCCGCCAAGTAGTCGGCGAGCCGCGCCATTGTCTGCGCCAATCCCTTGTCGGCGCCGTATTCCTTGATCACGCGCGCACGCTCTTCCGCACTCGGGAAACGCCCGTGCCAGGTGAGGCGTGTTTGACCATCGCCGAGATCCTCGAAGGTCAGCGTCTGCGTGAACTGAACCGGCTCGACGTCTTCGCCGCCGCCGTGGCGGTAGACGATGCGCTCGGGCGGCGCGATCTCGTCGTAGGTGACCCGGTTCTGATAGTCGCGGCCGTCCGGCCCGTGCATCACGAAGCGCCAGGCGCCGCCGACGCGGAAGTCGAAACTGTGCGTGGTGAGCGAGAAGCCGTTCGGACCCCACCATTGTGCCAAGTGCTTCGGATCGGTGAAAGCCGCGAACACCAGATCGCGCGGCGCCTCGAACACGCGCATGCCGATGATCGAGCGCGGGTCGGACGTAACGTCGATGCTATTTCTTGCGGCCACGTTTCGTCTCCTTTGATTTGCCACCCGCGGCATCTCCCGCCTGCAGCGTGCGCAGGTAGTCGTCGAGCCGATCGAGCCGCTGCTCCCACAGCCGGCGGTACTCTTCCAGCCAGTCGTCGGCCTCTTTCAAAGCTTGAGCGTCGATCTTGCAGGGACGCATTTGCGCGTCGCGCCCGCGCGTGATCAGGCCGGCACGTTCGAGCACCTTCAGATGCTTAGAGATCGCCGGCAGGCTCATGTCGAACGGCTCCGCCAGCTTCGACACCGAAGTCTCGCCGAGCGCGAGCCGGGCGAGGATGGCGCGGCGCGTCGGATCGGACAGCGCGGCGAAGGTGCTGGAGAGTCGATCGGTCGGCGCCATGGCGTACTAAACCGCTCAGTTAAATAACTGACGGGTTAAATACAGCCGAGGGCCGGCGGCGTCAACAGGCTGCCTGGGAAATATTTGTGGGGCTTTGATTGCGATGATTGCAATGAAATCGTTCGATGGCTAAATAGCTATAACCGAAAGAGAATTCTTATGGCGTCCCTCACCGTCCGGCAGCTCGACGACACGCTCAAGAAGCTCCTACGCTTGCGGGCGGCCCGCAACGGCCGCTCCATGGAGGACGAGATCCGCACCATTCTGCGCGCCGCCGCCGACGATGCCGGACGCGACGTGCTCGAGTCCTTCACGCCGCCGGCGCCGCAATCCCGCGTCGCCACGCGCCAGGCGGTTTCTCCGCAGGCTCAGCGCGTGCTCGTGATCATCGGCGGCGGCATCGCCGCCTACAAATCGCTCGATCTCATCCGCCGGCTGAAGGAGCGCGGGATCGCCGTGCGCTGCATTTTGACCAAGGCGGTCGAGCACTTCGTCACCCCGCTCGCCGCCGGCGCCATTACCGGCGAGCGGGTGTTCACCGACCTGTTCGATCCCGCGCATGAATTCGACGTCGGCCATATTCGCCTGGCGCGCGAGGCCGACCTGATCGTGGTGGCGCCCGCGACGGCCGACCTGATGGCCAAGCTCGCCGGCGGCCATGCCGACGATCTCGCCACCGCCGTGCTGCTGGCGACCGGCGCAAAAGTCCTGCTGGCGCCGGCGATGAACCCGCACATGTGGGCGAACAAGGCGACGCAGCGCAATGTCACGCAGCTTGCCGCCGACGGCTTTGTCTTCATAGGCCCCAACGAAGGCGAGATGGCCGAGGCCGGCGAGCGCGGGCGCGGCCGCATGGCCGAGCCCTTGGAGATCGCCGCGGCTGCCGGAAAATTGCTGGCGCGCGGCGGCGAGCGCCCGCTCGCGGGCAAGCGGGTGCTTGTCACTTCCGGGCCGACGCACGAGCCGATCGATCCGGTGCGCTACATCGCCAACCGCTCCTCCGGCAAGCAGGGCCACGCCATCGCCGCGGCGGCGGCGCAAGCCGGCGCAGAGGTGACGCTCGTCAGCGGGCCGGTCAACATTCCCGATCCGTCCGGCGTCGATACCGTGCACGTGGAAAGCGCGCGCGAGATGCTGGCCGCGGTCGAACGCGCATTGCCGGTCGACGCCGCGATCTTCGCGGCGGCGGTTGCCGATTGGCGCGTCGCCAATGCCGGGGTGCAGAAGATCAAAAAGGCGCCGGGCCAAGCCGCGCCCGCCCTCGCCTTCGTGGAAAATCCCGACATTCTTTCCAGTATCGCGCACCGCAAGGCGCAAAGGCCCGAACTGGTGATCGGCTTCGCCGCCGAGACGGAAAACGTCGCGGCCAATGCCAAGGCCAAGCTCAAGAGCAAGGGCTGCGACTGGATCCTCGCCAACGACGTATCGCCGCAGACCGGCATCATGGGCGGCGATATGAATACGATCGAGCTGGTGAGCGCGTCCGGCGTTGAAGCCTGGCCGCCGCAATCGAAGGAAGACGTGGCGGCGATGCTGATCGCGCGCATCGCCGCTACGCTGAAGAGATAAGGGGCGAGGAATTTCCAGGTCATTCCGGGGCGCGCTGAAGGCGCGAGCCCGGAATCGAGATATTATACAATAAAACGGTTTCCGTATTTCTGGTTCCGAGTTCGCTCGCTCCCGCTCGCGTCCCGGAATGACCGAGAGAGAATCGAAGCATGACAGTCGAAGTGAAAATCATGCGCCTGCCGCATGGGCAGGATCTTCCGCTGCCGTCCTATCAGAGCGCGCACGCCGCCGGTCTCGACCTATGCGCCGCGGTGCCGGCGGATGCCCCGCTCGCGCTGGCGCCTCGCGCGCGCGCGCTTGTGCCGACCGGCATCGCCATCGCGCTGCCTCAAGGCCACGAAGCGCAGGTGCGCCCGCGCTCGGGACTCGCCGCACGCCACGGTCTCACCGTGCTCAACGCGCCCGGTACCATTGATGCCGACTACCGCGGCGAGGTGCAGGTCTTGCTGATCAATCTCGGCAGCGAAACGGTGGCGATCGCGCGCGGCATGCGCATCGCGCAGTTGGTGATCGCTCCGGTCGCACATGCCGCTTTGCGCGAGACGGCTTCGCTCGACGAAACGCTACGCGGGCAAGGTGGCTTTGGTTCTACTGGAAGTTGATGCGACGGATATTCCAAATTTCCTAGACGATTAGGCGACCGTAGCTTATTACCGGCACTGTTCCATGCCTTTAGGGAATGGTGTCGTTCCATGCCGCTCATCCCTCGCAAGGGCATCCTCGCCATCGCCGCCGTGATCGACATCGCTATCCATGCGCGCGGCCGCCCGGTGTCGGCGATGGCGCTGGCCGCGCGCCACAAGCTGCCACCGCGCCATCTCGAACCGGTGCTGCAAGCGCTGGTGCGCGACGGCATCTTGCGCGGCATTCGCGGACCGCACGGCGGCTACGAGCTCGCGCGCGAACGAGAACGCATCACCGCCGAGGACATCATGCGCGCCGCCGGCAGCGTCGATGCCGACGCTGAGCCGCCGCTGCCCGCTTCGTCCTTGCTGAGCAGCGTCGTGCGTCCGGCGCTGGCGCAGGCGGAAAGCAGTTTCTCGGCGGCGCTTGCCCGCATCAGTCTCGAGGACATGGTCAAGGCAGCCGAGGCGCTGAAATAGCCGCGTCCCGCGCCGGCTTCCCACCCCCGTTCACGGTCTGGACTCTTTCGGCCCGACTCCCGCTGGGGGTACATTCTTTTCGATTCGCGGGCGGTGTGGCGGACAGCGTCCGCATTCCTGGGGCAAGCCTGAATGCCGGAGACGATCCGGGCGGCGAACGAGAGGCTGCGTTCACGTCCGAGGCGGGGCGGCTTCCCCGCCGCCTGCGTCGCATTCCTGAGCATCACCATTGTATTCGCGGCGCCGACAAAGGCCGCGGCCGGCGGCTTGAGCGCCGTCAGCGACGCATTGCGCGGCGCCGTGGCGGCCGTCAGCCGGCAGGATGTGTCCGCGCTCGCCCTCACCATAGGGCTATTGGTTTTCGCATTGCTTGCGACGTTGGCGCTGCTGCGAACGCGCCGCTACGCCGACCGCCTGGAAACGGCCGTGCGCGACGACACGGCTGCGCTGCACGCCGAGATCGACCGGCTGCGCGCGCTGCTGCTAGCGGAGCCGCAAGTGCTGGTGGAATGGGCGGCCGCGGGAGAGCGGCCCGACATCCTCGGCGACACCACGCTCCTGGTCGGAGGCGGCGTGCCGGAGCGGGTGCTCGCCTTCGGCAGCTGGCTGGAGCCGGCGGCGGCGCAGCAGATGGAACGGGCGGTCGACATGGTGCGCAGCGAAGGTCGCGGCTTCACGATCGCGCTCGCCAGCTTGAGCGGCCGCCCGGTCGAGGCGGAAGGCCGCGCCGTCGGCGGGCGCGCGGTGCTGCGTCTGCGCGACGTAAGCGGGGTTGCGCGCGAGTTGATCGAGCTCTCCGCGGGCTACGACAAGCTGCGGGGCGACGTCGCCACGATGCGCGCCGCCCTCGATTCGCTGCCCGCTCCGGTGTGGGCGCGCGACGGCGATGGCAGGCTGGTCTTCGTGAACGCCGCCTATGCCCGCGCTGTCGAGGCGGAAGACCCAACCGACGCGGTGGCGCGCGAACTGGAGCTGCTCGACCGCGACGTGCGCGCCGAAGTTGCGCAAGCGCGCGCGGGCGGCAAGTCTTACGCCGGCCGTCTGCCGGCTATCGTCGCCGGCCAGCGCCGCATTTTCGACGTGGTCGACGCGCCAAGCGGAGCCGGCAGCGCCGGCATGGCGATCGACCGCACCGAGGTGGCGGCCATGCGCGCGGAGCTCGGCCGCATGATCGAGGCACACCGGCGCGTGCTCGACCAGCTCGCCACCGGCGTCGCCATCTTCGACGTCGATCGCAAGCTCACCTTCTACAACTCCGCCTTTCGCTCGCTGTTCGAGCTGGACGCCGGCTTCCTCGATCAGACGCCGACCGACAGCGCCGTGCTCGACCGCCTGCGCAGCGCGCACAAGCTGCCCGAAGAGCAGGATTTCCGGCAGTGGAAGCAGCAGCTCTACGAGGCCTACCGCGCGACCGACCCGCAGGAGCACGCCTGGTACTTGCCGGACGGGCGCACCCTGCGGGTCGTCACCACGCCCAATCCGGAAGGCGGCGTGACCTACCTCTACGACGACGTGACCGAGAGCCTCGATATGCACCGGCGCTACGACGCGCTGATCAAAGTGCAAAGCGAGACTCTCGACCATCTGGCCGAAGCGGTCGCGGTGTTCGGATCGGACGGCCGCGCGCGGCTGCACAATCCGGCGTTCCAGCGCATGTGGAAGCTTTCGCCGGAGGCGCTCGACCAGCACCCGCATATCGAGCAGGTGACCGCCTGGTGCCAGGCGCTGCACGACGACGGCGCGGTGTGGCGCAGCCTACGCGCCGCGGTCACGGCCATCGACGAGCGCGAGCCGATCGCCGCCAGCATGGAGCGGCGCGACGGCGCGACCATCAACATGACCACCATGCCGCTGCCCGACGGCGCGACGCTGGTCACATTCCAGGACGTGTCCGACACGGTCAACGTCGAGCGCGCGCTGCGCGAGCGCACCGAGGCGCTGGAGACCGCCGACCGCATCAAGATCGACTTCGTCCACCACGTCTCCTACGAACTGCGTTCCCCGCTCACCAACATCATCGGATTCGCCCATTTCCTCGGCGATCCCGCCTTCGGCCCGCTGAACGACAAGCAGCGCGAATATCTCGGCTACATCACCGCCTCGACAAATGCGCTGCTGGCCTTGATCAACAACATCCTCGATCTCGCCACGATCGATGCCGGCGCGATGAGCCTCAACCTCACCGACGTCGACATCACCGACGCCATGCAGGCCGCCGTCGAAGGCGTGCAGGACCGCCTGAAGAAGGACGGCATCGAGCTCGATATCCGCGCCGCGCCCGGCATCGGCAGTCTCACCGCCGACGAGCGTCGCTTGCGGCAAATCCTGTTCAATCTGCTGTCGAACGCGGTCGGATTCTCGCCGCCAGGCGAGACGGTCACGCTTGCCGCCGAGCGGCGGCCCGACGCCGTGGTGTTCACGGTCAGCGACCACGGCCCCGGCATCCCGCCCGAGTCCAAAGATAGAGTGTTCGACTGGTTCGAGACCGACTCGCGGGGCTCGCAGCACCGCGGCACGGGTTTGGGCCTCTCGCTGGTGCGCTCCTTCGTGCATCTGCACGGCGGCACGGTAACCATCAACTCCGAAGTCGGCCGCGGCACCACCGTCACCTGCGTGTTTCCCGCCGCGCAGCAGGCGGCGCAGACCGCCGCTTAATTCTTGAATTGGCAGCGATGCCGCCGCGCCTCGCTCGCGCTCGCATCCTCTTGTTTGTGCGCCATCGTACGGGCGCGTGGAACACCAATTCGGAACTGGTCATGGCGTCAATCGTTAGCCCTAGGACGGGGCGACGGTATTGAAACCAATCGACGAACAGAGAGGAACAATGCCATGATCCGGCAGAAAACACTTCTATTGGCGACGGCGCCGCTGCTTCTTAGCGGTGCGCTCGCGCTTACGCCGGCTGTTGCCGCCAACAACGGGAACGCAAGTTCCAAAGCCGCGACCGAGATGAACAATAGCAATGCGACCGTGACCGGCCGCGCCACCACCGGCACCGCGGCAAAAGAGCAGACCAACAAGAACGACGCCGACAAATTGGTGCAGAAGGCGCTGGCCGAGGCGCGGACTATGGAGAAAAACCCGCAGCTGAAGCAGCTGATGGCCAAGGCGAAAGGCATCTATCTGGTGCCGAATTTCGGGCGCGGTGCGCTGCTGGTCGGCGGCCGCGGCGGCTCCGGCGTCGTGCTGGCGCACGTGAACGGCAAGTGGACCGATCCGGTGTTTTTCGATTTCGGCTCGATTAGCTTCGGCGCGCAGGCCGGCGCGTCCGGCGGCCCGGTGGCCTTCTTGTTGATGTCCAATCAGGCGGTCGACAAGTTCAAGAGCAGCAACAAGGTCTCGCTCAACGCCGGGGCGGGCTTCACGATCGTGAACTTCTCCAAGAACGCGCAAGCCTCCTGGGGCAAGGGCGACATCGTCTTCTGGTCGAACACCAAGGGCGCCTACGCCGGCGCGACCGTCAGCGTGAGCGACATCAATTACGCCGACGGCAACAACAAGGCCTATTACGGCAAGCAGATCGACCCGTCGAAGGTGCTCAACGGCAACGCCGCCGCGATGAACGCGCCGGCTTCGCCGGCGAGCGCGAAGCTCAAGCAGGCGCTGCCGGGCTAAATCCAAGCCTCTCCTGCCGCCATTAAGGCAGACCGATCGACCGGGCCGGCGGCTCCCCCGCCGGCCCGGTTAATTTTTGCAACTCCTATGGGCTCGTCGCCCGCGCAAAACAGCGATGAGTATCCACTGGCCAATCGGGCCGGCCTCGTGCATAGCCTGCCAACTCATGAATACTGTGTGCCCCGCCTCTGCGCGGGCATGTCAGTTGTGAGAGTCGGCGCAAGATGTTCCCCTCCACTTCCGGCGGCTATAGCTTCGCGGCGGCGTTGGCCGACGAGCAGGCAACGCGCCGGCTTGTGGTCGACATCGCCGCGCTGATCGAGCCGGGCGACCTGATCACGCTGTCGGGCGACCTCGGCGCCGGCAAAACCACGTTCGCCCGCGCGCTCATCCGCCACCTTGCCGGCGACGACGCGGTCGAGGTCCCGAGCCCGACCTTCACGTTGACCCAGGCTTACGACTTGCCGCGATTCCGGCTGGTGCATGCCGATCTCTACCGGCTGTCTGGACCGGCGGAGCTTGCCGAACTGGGTTTCGAGGACGAGGCCGAAAGCACCGTGAGGCTGCTGGAATGGCCGGACCGCGCCGCCGGCTTGCTGCCGGCCGACCGGCTCGATGTCGCGCTCACTTTGTCGCCGCAGCACGGCGAGACCTTCCGCAACGCGCGCGTCACCGGCTATGGAAATCTCGCGGCCAGAGCCGAACGCATCTTCACCATCCGCCATTTCCTCGAAGCGCACGGCTTCGCCGAGGCCGCGCGCAACCGCATTCAGGGCGACGCCTCGATGCGTTGCTACGAGCGGCTGGCGCTGCAAGGCGCGACCTACATCCTGATGAATTCGCCCAAGCGCGCCGACGGACCGCCGGTGCGCGACGGCAAGCCGTACAGCCAGATCGCGCATCTGGCGGAAGACGTGACGCCGTTCGTCGCCATGGCGGGCGGTTTGCGCGCGCGCGGCCTGTCGGCGCCGGCAATTTTCGCCGCCGATCGCACCGCCGGCCTGCTGGTGCTCGAAGACTTCGGCAATGAGCTGGTGGTCGCCGGTCAACCGCCGGCGCCCATCGAAGAGCGTTACGCCGTGGCGGTCGACGTGCTGGCGGCGCTGCATCGCCAGCCGTTGCCTGAAACGCTGCCGGTCGAGGCGGGCGTCGAATACCGGCTGCCGCGCTATGACATGGAAGCGCTGCTGATCGAGCTCGAGCTGCTGGCTGACTGGTACCTGCCCAAGCTGAAAGCGAAAATATCCGACTCCAAGCGCGACCTTTACATGTCGCTGTGGCGCGATGCGCTGCGCCCGATAGTCCAAGCGCCGGCTACCTGGGTGCTGCGCGATTTCCACTCGCCCAATCTGCTGTGGCTTTCGCAGCGCGAAGGCCTGGCGCGCGTCGGCCTGTTGGACTTCCAGGACGCGGTGCTGGGCAACCCGGCCTACGACGTCGCCTCGCTCCTGCAGGACGCGCGCGTGGACGTGCCGGAGACGCTGGAGATCGCTTTGTTGTCGCGCTATGCGCGGGCCCGCCTCGCGGCCGATCCCGGCTTCGACGCGCCGGTCTTCGCGCGTGCCTATGCAACGCTTGCCGCCCAACGCGCCTCCAAGATCCTCGGCATCTTCGCCCGCCTCGACCGGCGCGACGGCAAGCCGCAATATTTGCGCCACCTGCCGCGCGTATGGGGCTATCTGCAGCGCTCGCTGGCGCATCCGGCGCTCGCCCCGCTCAATGCCTGGTTCCGCGCCAATGTGCCGGCGCTGAAGTCGCTCTGACCCGATGGCGCCCGCACACAAAATGCCCCGCAATGCCATGGTGCTGGCCGCCGGCTTCGGCACCCGCATGCGCCCGCTCACCGAACAAATGCCGAAGCCGCTGGTGCCCGTGGCGGGCAAGCCGCTGATCGACCATGTGCTCGACCGCCTGGCCGATGCGGGCGTCGCGCGCGCGGTAGTCAACGTGCATCACTTCGCCGACCAGATCGAGCGGCACCTGGCCGGCCGGAGCAAACCGAAAATCGCAATCTCCGATGAGCGCGGCATGCTGCTCGGCACCGGCGGCGGCGTGGTGAAAGCGCTGCCTTTGCTGGGCGACGAGCCTTTCTTGCACATGAATTCCGACACGATCTGGCGCGAGGGTGCGACGCCTAATTTGCGGCGGCTGGCGGAGGCTTTCGATGCCGCCGCCATGGATGCGCTGCTCCTGCTGGCGCCGGCTGCCGGCAGCATCGGCTATGACGGACACGGCGATTTTCTCATGGCGCCGGACGGGCGGCTGACCGCGCGCGGCGAACGCGCGACGGCGCCCTTCGTCTTTGCCGGCGCGGCAATCCTTTCGCCCAGGCTGTTCGAGGATGCGCCGGCCGGCGAGTTCCCGCTCACCGCGCTGTTTGCGCGCGCCTCCCAAGCCGGCCGCCTCCACGGCCTCGAGCTGGAAGGTCAGTGGATGCATGTCGGCACGCCGGAAGCCATTGCACTGGCGGAACGAGCGATCGAGGCGGGCGCGAAATAGCGCCGCATTTTCCGTATCCCGGGCGCAGCGCGGTGCAAAGTACCGCGCTGCAGACCCGGGACCGTAGAGTACACCATCGTTTGGAACGATCCCGGATCAGCGGTGCACCGTTCCGCTTCGCTTCACGCTGCACCGCATCCGGGACACGATTCAGAGTATGCTGGACGCATGTCCATGACTCGTCCCAACGTTTTCAACATCCCCGCCTCGGCGCCGTTTCTGCCGATGCTGATCGACGCCTTGCGTGACGGCCGGCTGGTGCCCGGATTTCCGCAGAGCAACGAGCCGCTGGCGCTCGCGCGGGCGACGCTCTATCTGCCGACGCGGCGTGCCTGCCGGCTCGCGCGCGAGGTGTTTCTCGAACGGCTCGACGGCGAGGCCGCCATCCTGCCGCGCATTATCGCGCTCGGTGACCTCGACGAGGACGAAATTGCCTTCGCCGAAGCCGCCACCGGTGCGCTGACGGAGGAAGCGCTGCAATTGCCGGCGAGCTTCGGCGCGCTCGAGCGGCGGTTGACGCTGGCGCAGCTCATCTCGAAATGGGCGGCAAGCATCGCACCGGACAAGGGCGCGCCGCTCATCGCCAATACGCCGGAGGCTGCCGTGGCGCTCGCCGACGCGCTGGCGCGGCTGATCGACGATATGATCACGCGGCAGGTCGATTGGAAAAATCTCGACAGGCTGGTGCCGGACGAGCTCGACGAATACTGGAAGCAGTCGCTCGATTTCCTGAAATTCGTGCATCCGCGCTGGCGCGACATCCTCAACGATCACGCCGCCATAGAGGCGGCCGAACGGCGCGATAAATTGATCGCGGCGGAAGCCAAGCGCCTCGCCGACTCCGACGCGCCGGTGATCGCCGCCGGCTCCACCGGCTCGATGCCCGCGACCGCCAAGCTGCTCGCCGCCATCGCCGGCGTGCCGCACGGCGCGCTGGTGCTGCCCGGTCTCGACATGGCGCTCGATGATGAGTCGTGGAAGCTGATCGCCGGCAACGAGGACGACGAAAGCCACGACGGATTGCCGGCCGCCGGCCATGCGCAGTTCGCCATGCATGCGCTGCTCGACCGCATCGGCATCACGCGCGGGGATGTGCGGCAGCTGGCGCAGCCCGGCGGCCGCGAGGCACTGGTGTCGGAAGCGTTGCGGCCGGCCGCCACTACCGAGCGCTGGCAGCAGCGGCTGGCCGAACCCGACTTCAAGGCGGCGGCCGGCGATGCGCTCGCTTCGCTCGCCATGATCGAGGCAGCCAATGCCGAGGAAGAGGCGCTCGCCATCGCGGCGGCGATGCGCGAGGCGCTCGATCAGCCCGGCAGGACGGTGGCCCTGGTGACGCCCGACCGCGCGCTTGCCCGCCGCGTGGTGGCGGCGCTCGAACGCTGGCAGGTGGCAGTGGACGATTCCGGCGGCGACCCGCTCGCCGACACAAACGCCGGCGTGTTCGCCCGGCTTGCGGCGCAGGCCGCGCTGCACGGGCTCGAGCCGGTGACGCTGCTGGCGCTGCTCAAGCATCCGCTGCTGCGGCTCGGCGCAGGCGAAGACGCCCATCGCGCGGCCATTTCCGTGCTGGAGCGCGCAGTGCTGCGCGGCCCGCGTCCGCGCGCGGGCACGGAAGGGCTGGCGCACGCGCTGGCCACTTTCCGCGCCAGCCGCGGCACGCTGCATGCGAGCGATCCGCGGCGCTGGCTGGCCGACCGCGAGCTCGATGCCGCCGGGCATTTGGCCGAGCGCCTCGCCGCCGCGCTGGCGCCGCTCGAAAGTCGGGACGCCGGCTCGCAATCGTTGAGCGTGCTCGCCCGAAGCCACCGCGACGTCGTCGCCGCGTTGAGCGGCGACGGCAAAGGCGTCTATGCGGCCTTCGCCAACCATGACGGCACGGCGCTGAGCCGCGCCTTCGAGGAACTGATCGAAAGCCCCATTGCCGCCAACATGGCGGTCGCGCGCGGCGACTATGCCGAGCTGTTCGAAGCCGCCATCGGCGACCGCGTGGTGCGGCGGCCGGAGACGCGCGACGTGCGCGCGCATATCTACGGGCCGCTGGAAGCACGTCTGCAAAGCGTCGACCGCCTGGTGCTGGGCGGGCTCAACGAGGGCACCTGGCCGCCCGAGACGCGCAGCGATCCTTGGCTGTCGCGGCCGATGCGGCGCGAGCTCGGGCTCGATCCGCCCGAGCGGCGCATCGGCCTCTCCGCGCACGATTTCGCGCAAGCTCTGGGCGCGCCCGAGGTCATCCTTTCGCGCGCGGCGAAAGTGGCCGGCGCCCCCACCGTTTCTTCGCGCTTCGTGCAGCGCCTTGCGGCGCTGGCAGGCAAGGGCTGGAATGACGTGGTCGCGCGCGGCGACGACTATCTCGCATTCGCGCGCGCGCTCGACGCGCCGGCCAAGGTCGTGCCCGCGGCGCGGCCCGAGCCGTCGCCGCCGCTCGATATCCGGCCGCAGCGACTGTCCGTGACCGACATCGAAAACTGGCTGCGCGATCCCTACACCATCTATGCCAAGCACGTGCTCAGGCTGGCCCCATTCGATGCCGTCGACACGCCGCCGGGCGTCGCCGACCGCGGCAGCGCCATTCACGAGGCAATCGGCGCCTTCACGCAAAACTTCGCCGCCGGGCTGCCCGCCGATCCGGAAAAGGAGCTCATCGCTTTGGGCGAAAAGAGCTTCGCGCCGCTCAATGACTTTCCCGAGGCGCGCGCCTTCTGGTGGCCGCGCTTCCTGCGCATCGCGCGCTGGTTCGCCGGCTTCGAGCGCGAGCGGCGTGCCGCGGTGGCGGCGCTGCACGGGGAAATCCGCGGCGAGTTGCCGATCGCCCTCGGCGCCAAGACGTTCACTCTCTCCGGCCGCGCCGACCGCATCGAGCGCCTGCAAGACGGCCGCTATGCGATCCTCGACTACAAGACGGGAAGGCCGCCGACGTCGCCACAGGTGCGCAGCGGCCTGGCGCCGCAGCTCACCTTGGAGGCGGCGATCTTGCGTGGCGGCGGATTCAAAGAGTTCGCCTCGGGTTCGGTCGCCGAGCTCTGCTACGTCTACCTCAAGGGCGGCGAGCCCGCGGGCAAGCCGGAACTTGTCGATTTCAAGCAGAGCGGGCCTGATGATTATGCCGACTATGCGCTGAAAAGGCTCACCGAGATCGCGCGCAAGTTCCTCATCGACGGCGAAGCCTACCGCTCGCTGGTTCACCCGATGTGGCTGAAGCACTACGGCGACTACGACCATCTGGCGCGCGTGAAGGAATGGGCCGCCTCGGGCGGCGAAAGCGAAGCCGACTGGGTGCCGCCGACATGAGCGCCAACATCGAGCGTCAAATTCCGGAAGGCGTGCGCAGGCGGCAGGTAGCGGCGGCCGATCCCGAGCGCTCCGTCTTCGTGTCCGCCAATGCCGGCTCCGGCAAGACGCACGTGCTGGCGCAGCGCGTCATCAACCTTCTGCTGCGCGGCGAAGACCCGGCGAAGATGCTCTGCATTACCTTCACCAAGGCAGCGGCGGCCAATATGGCCAAGCGCGTGTTCGACACGCTCGCCATCTGGACCGCGCTTGACGACAAGGAGCTCGATGCCCGCATCAGGGCAAGCGGCGGCAACACGTCCGGCCCGGCGCAGCGGGCGCGCGCCCGGCGGCTGTTCGCCACCGCATTGGAAACGCCGGGCGGCCTGAAGGTGCAGACGATCCACGCGTTCTGCACGCGCCTGCTGCACCAGTTTCCCTTCGAGGCCGACGTGGCGGCGAGTTTCGACGTGCTCGACGAAGCGGCAACCACGCAGATGCTCAACGATCTGACGCTGCAAGTGATGCTCGAGGCCGCCGTAAGCCCCAACGGCGCGCTTGGCAGGGCGCTGGCGACCGCGATCACCTCTGCGGCCGACGTCACCTTCAAGGAGGTGATCGCGGAGGCGATCGGCAAGCGCGATATCGTCGAGAACTGGGTGCGCCGCGCCGGCGGTCTTGATGCCGCGATCGCCGAGCTCAACCGCATGTTCGGCCTCACGGCCGCCGATACGCTGCAATCGATAGAGAGCGAATACCTCGCGCGCGCGCTCGTCCCGGCCGCCGAATGGCCCGACCTCATTGCCGCGCTGGTGGCGAGCAAGAACAAAACCGACCGCACGCACGCCGAGCGGCTCGTGGCGGCGCAGCGCGCGTCCGGGCGCGACAAGGTCGAGCTTTACATTGACGTGTTCTGCACCGGTGAGCGCAAAGGCCGCGATAGCGTCGTCACCAAGCCCTTCGCCAAGGAGCATCCGCAATGGGCTGAGCGGCTCCTCGCCGAGCAAGACCGCGTCTGCGCCCTGGTCGCCAAAGAGTTCGCGGTCAAGGCGCGCGACCGCAGCGCCGCACTCCTCACCGTCGCCGAGACGGTGATTGAGCGCTACCGCAAGGAGAAGGACAGGCGCGGCCTGCTCGACTACGAGGACCTCATCGACAAAGTGCTGAGGCTTTTCCGCGACATGTCCGCGAGGTGGGTGCTCTACAAGCTCGACCTCGGCATCAACCACGTGCTGGTCGACGAGGCGCAGGATACCAGCCCCAAGCAATGGGAAATCATCCGCGCCATCGTCGAGGAATTCCTGCCCGGCGGCTCGCGCGAGAACACGCGGCGCACGGTGTTCGTGGTCGGCGACGAGAAGCAGTCGATCTTCTCCTTCCAGGGCGCGGCGCCGGACGCCTTCGCCGCAAACCGCGAGCACTTCCGCAGGCTGCACGAGAAAAGCGACACGCCGTTCGGCGTCGAAAAGCTCGAATATTCGTTCCGCTCCGGGCCCTTCGTGCTGCAGGCGGTCGACTCGGTGTTTCGCCGGCCGGAAGCGTTCCGCGGGCTCACCTCCGATCCGGTGTGGACCGTGCACCAGGCCCTGCCGGACGCCGCGCCCGGCGAAGTGGAAATCTGGGACCTCGTCGCGCCGGACGAAAAGGACGATGCCAAGGAGGGCTGGGACGCGCCCTTCGACAAAACCACCGAAACAAGCCCGGCGATCAAGCTCGCCCGCAAGATCGCGCGCACCGTCAAACAATGGTGCGCGCGCGGCACGCGGCCGCACCAAGTGCTCATTTTGGTGCGCCAGCGCGGGGCCTTGTTCGAGGCCATCATCCGCGCGCTGAAGCGCGAGAGCATCGCCGTCGCCGGCGCCGACCGGCTGGTGCTGACCGAGCACATCGCCATCATGGACCTGTTGGTGCTGGGCGACGCATTGCTGCTGCCGGAAGACGATCTTGCTCTGGCCACCGTGCTCAAGAGCCCTTTGTTCGGGTTGAGCGAAAACCAGTTGTTCGCGCTCGCTTACGGACGGAAAGGCCCGCTGCGCGCCGTTCTGCGCGCCAAGGCCGCCGAAGATGCGGCGTTCGCGGCAAGCTCCGCCACGCTCGACGAACTCGCCGACAAGGCGCGCACGCTGCCGCCCTTCGCCTTCTACGCGCACGTGCTCGGCGCGCGGGGCGGGCGCAAGCGTTTTCTCGGGCGGCTCGGCGTCGAGGCAGCCGACCCGCTCGATGAATTCCTCAATCTGGCGCTCGAATACGAACGGCGCGAAATGGCCTCGCTGCAGGGCTTCCTCGCCTGGGTGCGCGCCACGCAAAGCGAGGTCAAACGCGACATGGAGATCGCGCGCGACGAGGTACGCGTGATGACCGTGCACGGCGCCAAAGGCCTCGAGGCGAAAAACGTCATTCTCGCCGACTCGACGACGACAAGGCCGGAAGGCGCCTACCCGCCGCGGCTGTTAACGACGCCGATCGCCCGCGCGGCGCCCGGCGCCGAGGCGCTGATCTGGGCCGTCGCCAAGGACAAGGATGCCGGACCGATGGCGGATGCGCGCACGCGCACGCTTGACGCCGCGCGCGACGAATATCGCAGGCTTCTCTACGTGGCGATGACCCGCGCCGCCGACCGGCTAGTCGTCTGCGGGACAAAGGGCCAGAAGAAAGTGCCCGACGGCTGCTGGCATCAATTGGTGCGCGATGCGCTTGAAGGCGAATGCGTCAGCGAGCCCGCCGACGACGGCGACGGCGAGGTCCTGCGCTATCGCAAGGCCGGCGCCGCCGAGCCTGCGCGTGCGCAGGCGCAATCCGGGCCGCCGGCAGAAATCGTCCTGCCGCCCTGGCTCACGAGCCCCGCGCCGCCGGAGAAGCCCGCGCTGCACAGCGTGACGCCTTCGAGCGCGGGCGAGGAAGAAGCCCCGCGCACGGCAGCGACGGCCGGTACGGGCGCCGCTTTGCTGCGCGGCGCGCTCACCCACCGGCTGCTGCAAGCGCTGCCGGACATTGCGCCTGAGCGGCGCGCCACGGCGGCGAAAGAATTTCTCGCCAGGCGCGGGCAACAGCTTGCGCAAGCCGAGCGCGAGGGCATCGCGGCGAAGGTCATGGCCCTGCTCGCCGACGCGCGCTTTGCCGCCCTCTACGGACCCGACAGCCGCGCCGAGGTGCCGATTGTCGGCAAGCTGACCATCGGCGGTGAAGCCTTTCGTGTCTCCGGCCAGATCGATCGTCTGGCGATCACGCCCGACGCGGTTCTCATCGCCGACTTCAAAACGAATCGCCCGGTACCGAAAGATGTGCCCCGCCCCTACGTCACCCAGCTTGCGCTCTATCGTGCCGTGCTCGCCAAGCTCTATCCCGGCCGCTCCGTGCGCTGTGCCCTCGTCTGGACGGAAACGCCTGAAATCCTTGAAATTTCAACCGACCTCCTGGACGCTGCCCTGGCGCAGGTCAGAGCAGCGTGACGCCGTCTTGACGCTACTGGACAGCGTTCATAGGTTCGGGGCCTCCAATGCACGGCACGTTTCGTGAACGCGCCCAACACGAGGTACTCCCATGGCTGTCGGCAAAGTATCGGACGCAAGCTTCGAATCGGATGTGCTGAAATCGTCCGAGCCGGTGGTAGTCGATTTCTGGGCGGAATGGTGCGGACCCTGCCGCATGATCGCGCCCGCGCTGGAAGAGATCGCCGAACAGCTCGGGGAAAAGGTCAAGATCGTCAAGCTCAATGTCGACGAGAACCCGAACACCGCGGCGAAATACGGCATCATGTCGATCCCGACCTTGATGATGTTCAAGAATGGCGAGATCGCTTCGCGCCAGGTCGGCGCCGCGCCCAAGCAGAAGCTGCAGCAGTGGATCAGCGGCGCCGTTTGATTTTTGCCGCGCCGTGAGATGCGAATGGCCGGGCACCGCCCGGCCATTTTTGTTGGCATTCCCCTTTCCCGGCTTGCGGGGGCTTAGCGCGGAGCAAGGGGCCGCCTCGACGTCCGGTCGTCCGGTCGTCCGGTTTTGCTTGATCGCAGCGGAACAGCGATGCAATCTCCGGCTGTAGGGGGGTTGTACCGTGTCTTGTCGCGCGTTCGGGCGATGCCTGCCGGCCACTGTGGTTTGCGCGTGGCTTTGCGCGGGCTGTGCCATGCCGGTGTCGAGGCTGCCGGAGCTCCCGGCGCAGGCATTGGCCGCGGAAGAGCACAGCGAGAACGTCACGCTGGCCCACACTTATCACACGCGGCTGGCCCGGATCGACAACGTCGCCTTCCGTATCCGCGTCGCCAACCGGCAGTTCTGCCAGATCGTGGCGGCGCAGATCGGCCTGCGCGTGGCGACCGTGCGCAGCCTGCCGAAAAAATACCGCTACTACAGCGGCGAGGCGCTCAATATCGACCTGACCGTTCCGTCGGTGATCGCGGTGGCGGACCGTTCGCCGGCCTTCACCGCCGGCATAAAGCGCGGCGACCAGGTACTGGCACTCGACGGCAAGCCGGTGCCGGCGGAAAACGCGCAGCATTGGATCGACGCTTATCTCAAGAGCAACGGCATGACGCCGGTTACAGTAAATCTGCGCCGCGGCGGAGCCGATATGGCGCTGACGGTGTCGCCGGTGATGGGCTGCGCCATGCCGATCCAGGTCGGCAGCAAAGACGCGGCAAGGTCCCGCTCCAAAGGCGCCGCCAATGACCGCTCGACCAGCGACAAGATCGTCATTTCCTCCGCCGCCGTGGCGTCGGCCAAGGCCGACGACCAGCTCGCCATCGTCATCGGCCACGAGCTGGCGCATGCCAACCTGGGCCACGTGCAAATGCGCGTGCAGAACACCTGGCTGGGCAAGCTCGGCGGCGCGGCGATCGACGGCGGTTTTCTGCTCGGCGGCATCTATACGCACGGCGCTTTCAGGCGGCATTTCGGGAAGGTCGGCGCCAAGGCCTACGCCGTCGCGTTCGAGCGCGAGGCCGACTATGTCGGAGCCTATTACGCCGCGCGCGCCGGCTATGACGTTTCGCACGCCGCGGAAATCTGGCGCGCCTTACGCGGCACGAGCTTTGCCAGCAATCATCCCGTATCGCCCGCGCGCTTCATCCAGATGCGCGAAGTGGCCAAGGAAATCGCCGAGAAGAAGCAGCGCCATCTGCCGCTGCTACCGGAGCTGAAGGAGAACGCGGCACCAGCCGCACCGGCGGCCGAATTCATTTATTGAGACTTGCGCTTGTGGCGCGGAGACGGCCTGCTTCGATAAGAAACGCTATTTGCAGCCTGCGCCGATGCAAACCGCGTTCAATTCAGGGAATGGCTTGAAGGCAGCTTTTGCGCACTCGCCCTGGTCCGCGGGGATCAGCTGGTTGATATGGCCGCCGTAGAAATACGCGATGCGCGTCGCCGTGGCGGCGATATGATACGCCGTGCCGTGGGAGGTGTAGCGGACGCAGGACACATAGTGCTGCTCCTTGCCGACCGGCTGCAGCGACGGATCGGAAATGAAGGCATCGCTGACCCTGGCCGTTTGGTTCTGTGTGAACACGCCGGCCTTCAGCGTTTCGATGATCTCCTTCTTGTAGTCGGTCGGATAGATATTGGATTCGATCTTGGGCGGCTTGTCCGCCGGGCAGCCGCCGAGCACGACGCCGAGGGCAAGGAGCAAGAAAAGTCTTGCCGCCGCCCTGCCCATGCCCGTTCTCCCCACCGCCGCGCCGCCCTGCTGCCTCATTTTCCGCGTCCAGCGCCGCACTGCAAGCCGGCCCAGCATCAATCGAGCTTCAGCTTGCGCTTGCGCTGGCCGAGCGTGCGCAGCCTGAGGGCGTTGAGCTTGATGAAGCCTTCGGCGTCGCGGTGATCGTAGGCCACCGCGCCCTCCTCGAAAGTGACCAGCTCCTGATCGTAGAGCGAATACTCGCTTTCGCGCCCGACCAGGACGACGTTGCCCTTGTAGAGCTTGAGCCGCACGCGGCCGCTGACGAATTCCTGGCTCTTGTCGATCGCCGCCTGCAGCATTTCGCGCTCCGGGGCGAACCAGAAGCCGTAATAGACGAGCTCGGCGTATTTCGGCATCAGCTCGTCCTTGAGATGCGCGGCGCCGCGGTCGAGCGTGATCTGCTCGATGCCGCGGTGGGCGGCGAGCAGGATGGTGCCGCCCGGCGTCTCGTACATGCCGCGCGATTTCATGCCGACGAAGCGGTTCTCGACCAGGTCGAGCCGGCCGATGCCGTTGGCCTTGCCGAGGTCGTTGAGCGCCTTGAGCAGGCTCGCCGGCGACATCTTCTTGCCGTCGAGCGCCACCGCGTCGCCGCGCTCGAAATCGACGGTAATGTAGGTGTCCTTGTCGGGCGCGGCTTCCGGATCGAGCGTGCGGGAATAGACGTAGTCCGGCACTTCGCTGGCCGGGTCCTCCAGCACCTTGCCTTCCGAGGACGTGTGCAACAGGTTGGCGTCGACCGAGAACGGCGCCTCGCCGCGCTTGTCCTTGGCGATCGGGATCTGGTGCTGCTCGGCGAACTCGATCAGCTTCGAGCGCGATGTGAGGTCCCATTCGCGCCAGGGCGCGATCACGGTCACGTCGGGCTTGAGCGCGTAATAGGCTAACTCGAAACGCACCTGGTCGTTGCCCTTGCCGGTGGCGCCGTGGCAGACGGCGTCGGCGCCCACTTTCTCCGCGATCTCGATCTGCTTCTTGGCGATGAGCGGGCGCGCGATCGAGGTGCCGAGCAGGTACTGCCCCTCGTAGACCGCGTTGGCGCGGAACATGGGGAAGACGTAGTCGCGCACGAATTCCTCGCGCAGATCCTCGATGAAAATATTTTCCGGCTTGATGCCAAGCATGAGCGCCTTCTCGCGCGCGGGCGCCAGTTCCTCGCCCTGCCCGAGATCGGCGGTGAAGGTGACGACCTCGGCGCCGTAGGTCTGCTGCAGCCATTTCAGGATGATCGAAGTGTCGAGGCCGCCGGAATAGGCGAGCACCACTTTTTTGACGTCGGTCTTTTTCATCGGGCGCTCTGTTCGGCCGCGGCGGCGCGGAAAACGCCGCAACCAGTTGAAAAGTCGCCCGGACTATAGGGGGAGACGCCCCGGGCGCAAGGCTGCCAAACCGGCGGGAGCTGTTGCCTTGTGTTGTCGCACACGGAAATACAATAAATAGTTGCCTGCTGCCAACCGATCTGCAAGAGCGGCCGCACCGCAGAGCGGTTTACGGCTCCGACTTGCGTTTGCCCCCGAACAGGCCGGCGATGAAATCGTGCGGCGGCGTGGCGAAGCGCTCGAGTGACCGCTCGATCGCTTCATCGGAGAGCTTTGTGCGCGACCAGCGATAGATCAGCGCATAGGCGAGCCAGACGACCAGAAACGTGAACAAGGCGGCGAACACCGTGTCGCTGACGAAATGCCCGCCGGCCATCACGCGCATCGTGGCCATGCCCGCGGTGAAGACCAGCGCCGCGCCATAGGCGAGCGCACGCCATTGCGGCGGCGCCAGCGCCGCCGGGGCGACGGTCCACGCCGCGCCGGCCACGTCGCCCGAAACGAAAGAGCAGTTGTTCGGACAGCGCCCGCGCGGATCCCACCAGGGCGTGAATTCGTATTGTCCGCCGAATTGCGTGACGTCGATCGGGCGCGGGCGTCCCCAGTGGTCCTTGAGGATGCCATTGACCAGGAGACCCGGGCCCAGGGCCAGCGTCACGATGAGAAAAAAGACGGCGCGACCGGGCACCAACATCTTGTGACGCGGCCGCACGAGCTTGATGACGAGCGCGGCGACCGCCGGCGCGACAAGCGCGGTGCTGATCCAGAGCCCGACATCGCGCACCAGCATGAGCGGCGGATAGATGCGCCAGGCGAAGGCGTTGTGGTTGTTGTCGATATAGGCGTGGAAATGCCACGCGACGGCGAGGTCGAGCTGCGGATAGAGGCCGAAGACGAGGCCCGCGGCGAGCACGATGACGAGTACGGCGATCAGTCCAGCGCGATTCATGCGCTGCGGTCTAGCCGAGCGTGGCGACAAAGAAAAGGCAGGGCTGGTTCCACGGATCGGCGCGGCTAATATGGCCGCCTGTCATTGCACCGAGGGCCCAGCCGTGGCGCCCAGTCTCGATTTCTGGTTCGAATTCGCCTCGACCTATTCCTATCCGGCGGCGATGCGCATCGCCGCGCAGGCGCAAGCGCGCGGCGTCGAGGTGCGCTGGCGCGCGTTCCTGCTCGGGCCGATCTTCAAGGCGCAGGGCTGGGACAATTCGCCGTTCAATCTCTATCCCGCCAAGGGCCGCTATATGTGGCGCGACCTCGCGCGCGTCTGCGCCGCGCTCGATCTGCCGTTCGTGCGGCCCGCCGTGTTTCCGCAAAATGCACTCACGGCGGCGCGCGTCGCCCTCGTCGCGCTGGCGCAGGACTGGGGCGAGGATTTCTGCCGCGCGGTCTATCGCGCCGAATTCGGCGATGGCCGCGATGTCGGCGAGCCCGCCGCCGTCGCGGCGATCGTGCAAGGGTTGGGACGGGATCCGGCGGCCGTGATGCGGCAGGCGCAAGGCGACGACATCAAGGCCGCCTTGCGCGCGCAGACCGAGGAAGCGCAGCGCCTGGGGATATTCGGCGCGCCGAGCTTCGTGACCGCAGATGGCGAATTGTTCTGGGGCAATGACCGATTGGAGGCGGCGCTCGAATGGGCGGCTCGCTGACACATCGTGCGCTCATTCCCGCGCAAGCGGAAATCCAGAGTCGACATGCGACGCCGAGCCTTGTCCCCTGGGTCCGCGCTTGCGCGGAGACGCGCGGGGAAACGGCCTACCGGCTCTACCGCCACTTGTCGCGCCAGCAGGACGCGCTGCGGCCGGGACAGGAGCCTTACGCCGCCGGCCGCCGCTTGTCGCGCCAGCGCCCCGCGTTGCGGCCGGCCAGCGCCCAATAGGTGAGGCCGAAGGCCACGCCCGCCGCCATGGCCACCTCGGTATCGTGCCGTACCGGCGGCGGCGGACGATCGATCGATTCCTCGTAGGAGGGCGGCGCCATGCCGCTGGTGTAGTAGCCGAGCATCAACACGGCGACGCCGGCCAGCGCATAGGCGAGCAGCGAGCGAACCTTGAATGCCTCGGCCATGCCGATGAGGATTGCCAGCGGCAACAAGCCGATGCTGCCGGTAGACACCGCGCCGATGAACACCGTCACGGTGAAGGCGCCGCGCTCGAACGGATCGCCGGTGAGACCGTGCCATTGCGGTCCGAGCACGCCCAAGGCGATCACCACCCCGGCGGCGAGCGAGGCGATCAGCACGGAGAAGATGACGATGAAGATGCGGCCGATGAGCGCCATCTCTATTCCGTCATTCCGGGACGCGCACGAAGTGCGCGGGCCCGGAATCCATACGCCGCAGCACAGGGATTATGGATTCCGGGCTCGCTCGCTTCGCGAGCGCCCCGGAATGACTGCGCAGAGCATGGCAAGAGCTTTCACTCCACCGTCGCCATCGCGCGCAGCGCCAGGCGCTCGCGCGCGGTGAGCTTCTCGCTCGCGCTTTTGAGCTGTCCGCAGGCCGCGAGAATGTCGCGCCCGCGCGGCGTGCGCACCGGCGAAGCGTAGCCGGCATCGAACACGACCTGCGAGAACTTCTCGATCTGCTCCCAGTCGGAGCATTCGTATTTGCTGCCCGGCCAGGGGTTAAAGGGAATGAGATTGATCTTGGCCGGGATGCCCTTCAACAGCCGCACCAGCGCCTTGGCGTCCTCGATCGAATCGTTGACGCCCTTGAGCATGACGTATTCGAAGGTGATGCGCTTGGCGTTGGAGACGCCCGGGTAGTTGCGGCAGGCCTCCAGCAATTCGGCGATCGGATATTTGCGGTTGAGCGGCACCAGCTCGTTGCGCAAGTCGTCGCGTACCGCGTGCAGCGACACCGCCAGCATGCAGCCGATCTCGGCGCCGGCGCGCTCGATCATCGGCACCACGCCGGACGTCGACAGCGTGATGCGGCGCTTGGAGATGGCGATCCCCTCGCCGTCCGCCATGATGGCGAGCGCGTCGCGCACCGCCTCGAAATTATAGAGCGGCTCGCCCATGCCCATCATGACGATGTTGGTGATCTTTCTTTCTTTGCCTCCCCCTGCAAGGGGGAGGTCGACCGCCGAAGGCGGTCGGGTGGGGAGTCGCTTTTTGACCCCTCCCCGGATCGCTTTCAGCGATCCGACCCTTCCCTTTCAGGGGAGGGTTAAGAGAAGAACCCGGCCAATCGCCCAGGCGATCGCGCGCCGCCATCACCTGGCCGACGATTTCGCCGGCGGTGAGATTGCGCACCAGGCGTTGGGTGCCGGTGTGACAGAAGGAGCAGTTGAGCGTGCAGCCGACCTGGCTGGAAACGCAGAGCGTGCCGCGCTCGGTATCGGGGATGTAGACGCATTCGACTTCGTGCGGCAGGGCGCTCAAGGGCTCGCCCGGCAGCCGCAGCAGCCACTTGCGGGTGCCGTCGAGCGACACCTGCTCGGCCACCACTTCGGGCCGCTCCAGCGTGTAGCGCTCGGCAAGCCTGGCGCGCAGCTCCTTCGACACGCTGGTCATGGCGGCGAACGACGTGAAGCCGCGGAAGTAGATCCAATGCCAGAGCTGCTGCACGCGCATTTTGCGCTGCGCCTCGGGCACGCCGAGCTCGGCAAGCGCCTCGGCGAGCTCGGCGCGCGTGAGCCCGACCAGCGAGGGCTTCGCCGGCGCCACATAGCGCTCGAGCGGCGCCTTCTCGAGGAAGAGCGGAACAGCCTGATCGTTCGTGACCGTCGACATCTTAAGCATCACACCTAGCACAGTCGCAGACTTGGCGTAGAGCCTCTCGGCCGTCATGCCCGGGCTTGACCCGGGCATCCATCTATCTGCGCAAAAATCCCTTTTCTAGATGGATTGCCGGGTCAAGCCCGGCAATGACCTAGCGACAAATTTCGTCATACAAATCACGCCATTCCGCGTTCGCTGCCACGATTAAGTCGATCTTCCACTCGCGCGGCCAATGTTTGATATTCTTTTCCCGTTGGATCGCGTCGAGGGCCGTATCGTAGCGCTCGAAATACACTAGTCGCTTTACGCCATAGCGCGCGGTGAAGCCGCTCTCGGCCCCCGTACGGTGTTCAAACACGCGTCGAACCAAATCGCGCGTCACACCGATGTAGAGTGTGCCGCCCGGCTTGCTGGCGAGAATGTAGACCCAGAAGCCCACATCGCCATGATGGATTGCCGGGTCAAGCCCGGCAATGACGAGCTTTGCTGGTGATGACCCTTCGGGTCACTTGCACTCCGCCGCCACTTTGGCGAGGGCGTCGGAGATGCCCTTGAGCGAATAGGTGTCGGTGGTCTTGGTACCGTGGCCGGAGACGCTCTTGACCACCAGTTCGGAGCCCTTGCGCATCTCGTCGACCATCTGCGACTCCTCGGCGGCGTTCTTGACCCAGGCGCCGTCGTTCTGGGTGTACATGACATAGCTCGCCGAGCCGATGGAAGCGGTGGCATCGACGCCCGATTTCTGCGGGTAGCCGACGATGACCGAGACCTCGTTCTTGACCTTCTCGGCCGGGCGCGTCGTGACGAAGGCGTAGGGCTGGTCGCGGTTGCGGCCGGGCGGGTCGGTCACCGCCTTGGTCGGCTTCGACAGCGCAAAACAGACGAGCTTGCCGCCCGGCGAGGCCTTGTAGGCGCCCCAGTCGCCGAACTGGCCGAGCAAGGTGGCTTGATCGGTCGGCGCGGATTTCTTCGACTGGGCGGATGCGGGGCTCAAATAAACGCAGGCACAAGCGGTCAATGCGGCGGTCGCGCTGCGGAGCAAAAAGGTCATGTTCATCGGGCCCTACCGGTCGAGACGTTACGACGGTTTTGGAACCGCCCCCCTTACGGATGAATACTAGCCCATTAGGGGTCAAAGCCTACAATGTGAAGGCGGCATTGCGCCGCTGTGCGGCGAGACTAGCCGCCAAAGGTTGACGGCGCCAGCCCGAGGCACCGCGTGCTAGAAAGCAGCTCCCGTTTGCAACGACGAAGCCCAACCATGAAAGCCCTGCTCTGCACCCGCTACGGCGGACCCGACGACCTCGAACTCGCCGACATTCCGGTGCCCGAGCCCGGCCCCGGCGAGGCGCTGGTCAAGGTCGCCGCCGCCGCGCTGAACTTCTTCGACACGCTCATTATCGCCGGCAAATACCAAAGCAAACCGGCCATGCCGTTCTCGCCGGCCGCCGAATTCGCCGGGACCGTGGAACGGCTGGGAGCCGGCGTGACCGGGCTGAAAGCCGGCGACCGCGTGCTCGGCTATGGCGGCCATGGCGCCGCGCGCGAGCAGATCGCCATCCCCGCCGACCGGCTGGTGAAGCTCCCCAACGGCGTCAATTTCGACCACGCGGCGGGCTTGACCGTGACCTACGGCACCACGCTCTACGCGCTCAAGGACCGCGCCAAGCTCAAGAGCGGCGAGACCCTGGCGGTGCTCGGCGCCTCGGGCGGCGTCGGCGTGGCGGCGGTCGAACTCGGCAAGCTGATGGGCGCGCGCGTGATCGCCTGCGCCTCGTCGCCGGAGAAGATCGACTTCGCGCGCAAGCACGGCGCCGACGAAGGCATCGATTACGCCAAAGAGGACCTGAAAGACGGCCTGCGCCGTCTCACGCAAGGCCGCGGCGCCGATGTGATCTACGATCCGGTAGGCGGGCCCTATAGCGAAGCGGCGCTTCGCTCGATCGCCTGGCTCGGGCGGTTTCTGGTCATCGGTTTCGCCGCCGGCGAGATACCCAAGCTGCCGCTCAACCTGGTGCTGCTGAAGGCCTGCGACGTGCTCGGCGTGTTCTGGGGCGCATGGATCGACCGCGACAAGGCCGGCCATCGCGCCAATACCGAGCAGCTTCTGGCCTGGGTGGCGCAGGGCAAGCTCACCTCGCATGTGCACGCGGCCTACCCGCTGGCCGAGGGACCGGCGGCGCTCAAGGCGATCGCGTCAAGGCAGGTGATGGGCAAGGTGATCTTGAAGCCGTAGGGCCGCATCCGATCAGGTTGATCTGTCATTGCAAGCGAAGCGACGCAATCCAGAGGGTGGCTGCTCAATGCTGGATTGCTTCGTGCCCTTTCAGGGCTCCTCGCAATGACGAGCCTGATTTCAAGCCGTCGGATCGCTCAGCATATCCAACGTCATGCGCGGGCTTGACCCGCGCATCCATCTTTATTCGTGAAAAACGATGGATCGCCGGGCCAAGCCCGGCAATGACAGCGGAGGGCTTAGCCCTTGGCCAAATCGGAAAGCTTGTTCTTCGCCGCCTCGCGATGCGCCGGGCCGATATGGTCGGAGACCAGCTTGAGGGCGGCGGCGAGCACGGCCGCGTCGTCGCCGTAGCCGATGATCGGCAGCATGTCGGGAATGGCGTCGATCGGCAGCACGAAATAGGCAAGCGCGGCGAGCAGCGCGGCCTTCACATGGCTGGGCGTTTCGCGGTCGAAGGCGCAGTAATAGGCCGCGAGCAGGTCCTCGGCGAAGGGGATGCGCGCGACGATAGGCGCAAGCTTGCGCCAGAATTCGCGGCGCAGCGTATTGGGGTCGAAACCGGTGCCGGCGGAAGCCATGTCGTTAATGTGGGCGCTAAATCCGGCAGCCGCAAGGCGGCGGCTTTTGCCCAGTCTCGGACGGCCATCCGGCGGGCCTCGCAAACCGCGCTCGGCAATATTATTTTAAGGCCAGGCGGCGACGAGCAAGGGGTCTGCATGTCCTGGTCATTGAATATCGGCAGGGTGGCGGGCACCGTCGTCCGCATCCACATCACCTTCCTGCTGTTTCTCGCCTGGATCTTCGCGGCGGCCTACGCGGCGAGCGGCGCCGCCACGGCCTGGGGAACGCTGCTGTTCGTGCTGCTGCTGTTTCTGTGCGTGCTGCTGCACGAGTTCGGCCACATCTTCACCGCCCGCGCCTTCGGCGTCACCACCCCTTATGTGACGCTGCTGCCGATCGGCGGGGTGGCGCAGCTTGAGCGCATCCCCGAGGAGCCCTACGAGGAGTTTCTCATCGCCATCGCCGGCCCGCTGGTCAATGTCGCCATCACGCTGGTGCTGGTGTTCCTCGCCGGCGCGCAACTCCATCCGAGCGACGCCGCGCTGGTCGACAACGCGCAGGTTTCGATGATCGACCGGCTGGCGATCGTCAATCTGTTCCTGGCGCTGTTCAATCTGATCCCGGCTTTCCCGATGGACGGCGGACGCGTACTGCGCGCCGCGCTCGCCAGCAAATGGGGCTACGTGCGGGCGACCGAGATTTCCGCCACCATCGGCCAGTTCGTCGCCTTCGCGCTCGGCTTTATCGGATTGATGTACAACCCGCTGCTGATCTTCATCGCCATCTTCGTCTATCTCGCCGCGGCTTCCGAATCGCACATGGTGGCGCTGCGCGCGGCCTCGCACGGCGTGCCCGTGTCGCATGCCATGGTGACGCATTTCGAAGCGCTGTCGCCGGAGGCGCATCTCGACGACGCGGTGCAGACGCTGCTGCAGACCGGCCAGGGCGAGTTCCCCGTGGTGGACGGCGCCGGCAAGCCGGTCGGCGTGCTCGACCGCGGCGCGCTCATCCGGGCGATCAAGACGCTGGGACGGGACGCCCGTGTCGCCGACGCCATGAGCGCGCAATTCCCGACCGTCAGCCACCGCGCGACGCTCGAACAGGCCTTCAAAGTGCTGCAGGAACGGACGGCGCCGGCCGTCGGCATCGTCGACAATGCCGGCAAGCTCATCGGCTTGGTCACCGGCGAGACCATCGCCGAAATGATGATGCTGCGCGATGCGCTGCCGCAGGGACCGCGCATGGGTCCCTGGGGGCGCGCGGCGGGGGCATAGCCGCTCGAAACCTTCGTTTTCAGCCGAAGGAACGGAAGGCCCGGCAGTTGCTTCTCGACAAACCGTGACTATATTGCATCGCAACAGCGCGTCGCGGGCCGAATCGGCCCGCGCATTGGTTTTTAAGGCACATGAATCTTCGCAACGTCGCCATCATCGCCCATGTCGACCATGGCAAGACCACGCTGGTCGACCGGCTGCTGCAGCAATCTGGCGCCTTCCGCGAGAACCAGCGGGTGGCCGAGCGCGCCATGGACTCCAACGATCTGGAGCGCGAGCGCGGCATCACCATCCTGGCCAAGGTGACCTCAATCGTCTGGCAGGGCACGCGCATCAATATCGTCGACACGCCCGGCCACGCCGATTTCGGCGGCGAGGTGGAGCGCATCCTCAACATGGTGGATGGCGCCATCGTTCTGGTCGACGCTGCCGAGGGCCCGCTGCCGCAGACCAAGTTCGTGGTGTCGAAGGCGCTCAAGATGGGGCTCAAGCCCATCGTCGCCATCAACAAGGTCGATCGCGCCGACGCGCGCGCGACGCAAGTGGTCAACGAGGTGTTCGATCTGTTTGCCGCGCTCGACGCGACCGACGAACAGCTTGATTTCCCGATCCTCTACGGTTCGGCCAAGGAAGGCTGGATGGCGAAGGATTTGGAAGGACCGAAGGAATCGATGGCGCCGCTGCTCGATCTCGTGCTCGCTCACGTGAAGTCGCCCACCGTGGAAGAGGGGCCGTTCCGCATGCTCGGCACCATCCTCGAGGCCAATCCCTATCTCGGCCGTATCGTCACCGGCCGCATCTTTTCCGGCAGCGTCAAGGTCAACCAGGCCGTCAAGGTGCTCGACCGCGATGGCGGGCTGGTCGAGACCGGCCGCGTCACCAAGCTGCTCGCCTTCCGCGGGCTTGAACGCACCGGCGTGGACGAGGCGGAAGCCGGCGACATCGTCGCGGTGGCTGGCCTGCCGAACGCCACCGTGTCGAACACGATCTGCGCGACGGACGTCGAGACGCCGCTGCCGGCGCAGCCGATCGATCCGCCGACGCTTGCCATGATCTTCCGCGTCAACGATTCCCCGCTCGCCGGCACCGAAGGCGACAAGGTGACCGGCCGCATGATCCGCGACCGGCTGCTGCGCGAGGCGGAAGGCAATGTGGCGCTGCGCGTGCGCGAGTTCGGACGAGAAGGATTCCATGGAAGTGGCCGGGCGCGGCGAATTGCAGCTCGGCATCCTGATCGAGACCATGCGGCGCGAGGGCTTCGAGCTGTCGGTGTCGCGACCGAAGGTGCTGCTGAAGGACGATCCCGATACCGGCGAGACGCTGGAGCCGATCGAAGAGGTCGTGATCGACCTCGACGAGGAGCATTCCGGCATCGTGGTGCAGAAGATGGCCGAGCGCAAAGCCGAGATGATGGAGATGCGCCCGTCAGGCGGCGGCCGGCTGCGTCTCGTCTTCTACGCGCCGACGCGCGGGCTGATCGGCTACCAGGGCGAGCTGCTCACCGACACGCGCGGCACCGCCATCATGAACCGGCTGTTCCACGGCTACGCGCCCTACAAGGGTCCGATCCAGGGCCGCCGCAACGGCGTCTTGATCTCTACCGACCAAGGCGAGGCGGTCGCCTATGCCTTGTGGAACCTGGAGGATCGCGGGCCGATGATGATCGAGCCGGGCTGGAAGGTCTATGCCGGCATGATCGTGGGCGAGCACACCCGCGGCAACGACCTCATCGTCAACGTGCTCAAGGGCAAGAAGCTCACCAATATCCGCACGACATCGAAGGACGAGGCGGTGCGCTTGACGCCGCCGATCCGCATGACGCTGGAGAAGGCGCTCGCCTATATCGAGGACGACGAGCTGGTCGAGGTCACGCCTGAGTCGATCCGCCTGCGCAAGAAGCTGCTCGACGAGAACGACCGCAAGAAGGCCGAGCGGCAGAAGGAAGCCGAGGCGGTGTGACGCTTTTTCGCTCTCCCCGCCAGCGGGGAGAGATAGAGCAAGAAGGCGCTTGCTCCAAAGCCGCTCAACAATCTTCGGATTGATCGCGCCGAATCACTTGCGACGCCCGCGGCAGCGGCGACCCGCCCCATAGCGGCACAGCCCGACCGGGCCCATCGCGCGCATGCGCGCCGGCGCGTAGAACTTGCCGGTTCCGGCGCGCAATTATTGCTTATCTGTGACCAGTAATCCACACCGTTAACCCATCGTTAATCATAGGGCTTGAAGGGCGCAGGGTTCGTTGCTTCTATTCGTCAATGAGCACGACCCTGATAGAGATTCGCCGCGCCAAGGCATCGGACGCGGTCGACGTGGCCGAGACCCATGACGAGGCATGGCGCACGGCCTATCAGGGCATCATTCCCGGCAACGAGCTCGACAAGCTGATCAACCGGCGCGGGCCCGACTGGTGGGATTCGGCGATCCGCAAGGGCAGCCGCATCACCGTGCTGCAGTTCGGCGAACAGATCGCCGGCTACGCCAATTACGGCCGCAACCGCGCACGCAGCTTGTTCTATGACGGCGAGATCTACGAGCTCTACCTGCGTCCCGAGTTTCAGGGCCTTGGCTTCGGCCGCAGGTTGTTTTCCGCCGCGCGCAAGGACCTGGTGCAGAGCGGCTTGAAGAGCCTGGTGGTGTGGGCGCTGTCCGACAACGAGCCGGCCGTCGAATTCTACCGCGCGCTCGGCGGCCGCGCGGTGGCGCGCTCCTCGGAACGCTTCGGGCAGAAGACGCTCGATAAGGTTGCCTACGCCTGGCAGGGCTAGTCACTGCAATCTTTCGATTATCGTTCCGCGACAGCGGCGAAGCGCCGGACCCGGAATCCATGCGCCGCGGCACTGCGGATCATGGATTGCGGGTTCGTGGCCGGGCCCTACTGAGAAGCCACAAGGCGTTGCAACTTGGCGATCAGGGCCGCCGGCTCGCCCGCGATCATCAAACGCTTGACGCGGGACGCGGCGCCGGCCGCGAGCGCAACGTCGCGCGGCGCGACGCCCAACTGCCCGGCGATCAGGCGCAGCAGCGCATCGTTGGCTTCGCCCTCGCGCGGCGGAGCGGCCACGCGCACTTTCAGCACGCTGCGGCCGTCGGCCATTTGCTCGATGCCGCCGACGGCGTCGCGTCCGCCCTTGGGCGTCAGCCGCACATCCAGCGCCACGCCGCCCGCCACCGCCGCCCACGGCCTCGCGCTCATGCGCCTAGAAGACGTTGGGATAGATGTAGCGGACGATGATGTTTTCGATGAGCAGGATGATCAGGATCAGGATCACCGGCGAGATGTCGATGCCGCCCAGGTTGGGCAGCATGTTGCGGATCGGCCGCAGCAACGGCTCGGTGATGCGGTAGAGGAACTCGCTGATCGAGGCCACCAGCTGGTTGCGCGTGTTGACCACGTTGAAGGCGATCAGCCACGACAGCACGGCCGCCGCGATCAGCAGCCAAATGTAGATCTGCAGAACCAGCAGGATAATGTCGAGAATCGCGCGCATGCGGGAATCGTCCGTTGCTCAAACCGGCGGAACGTAGCGGGTCGCATGGCCCCGAACAACCCCGGCCCCCGCATCCTTGACAGGCCCCGACCCCGGCCCTAAATGGCGCGATCTCGCCGAATTTCCGGCCGCGGCCCGCTCGCCGCCGCCCTATGGCGGGGCCGTAGCTCAGCTGGGAGAGCGCCTCGTTCGCAATGAGGAGGTCAGGGGTTCGATCCCCCTCGGCTCCACCAACCTTCGCGCCGGCAATTGCTGCAAGCACGGCCTCGCGAACGGCGAAGGTTGCCGCGCCGGAGCCCGCTGGGCGAAGGCGGGTCCGGGGTTTTATTGCACCGCCAACACGTCTGTCCTGGGACCCCGCTTGCGCGGGGACGCGCGGTTGATTCAATCTGCGTGGACAACGGTCTAACCCATGCGCCGCAGCGTCGACCGCATTCTCACCACCCATACCGGCAGCCTGCCGCGCCCGGCGGGGCTGGCCGATTGTTCGTGCGCCGCGCCCGCGGCGAAAGCGTCGACGCAGGCGTCATCGCCGCGGCCGGCCGCGCCGCCGTGCGGACAATCGTGCCCAAGCAGGCGCAGGCCGGCATCGACATCGGCAACAACGGCGAGCAGCCGCGCGACTCCTTCTTTCTCTATCTCAAGGAGCGGCTGACCGGCCTCGGCGGCAGCTGGCAGCGCCCGGCGCGCGCCGATGTCGAGCGCTATCCCCTGTTCAAGCAGCGCTGGCTCGCGCAGACCTCGGCGCAGACGCGCGTGTCGCCCAACGAAGGCCTGCCGATGGCGCTCGGCGAAGTGCGCTACAAGGACAAGAGCGCGATCGAAACCGAATGCCGCGACTTCAAAGAGGTGCTGGCGGCAACGCCGAACGTTTTCGCCGAAGCCTTCATGAACGCGCCGTCGCCCGGCATCGTCGCGGCGGCGATCAAGAACGAATATTACGACACGATGGCCGCCTATCTCGCCGCGCTCGGCGAGGCGCTGCGGGTGGAATACGAAGCGATCGTCAACGCCGGCTTCGTGCTGCAGATCGACGCGCCCGACCTCGCGCTGGAGCGGCACATCAGCTTCAAGGACAAGCCGCTCGGCGAATTCTTGCGCTTCGTCGAGGCGGTGGTGGGCGAGATCAACCGCGCGCTGCGCAACGTGCCGGCGGACCGGGTGCGGCTGCACGTGTGCTGGGGCAATTCGGAATCGCCGCACGACTGCGACGTGCCGCTGCAAGATATCCTGCCGGTGGTGCGGCAGGCCAAGGTCGGCGGCTTCGTGCTGCCCTTTGCCGGCCCGCGTCACGCGCACGAGTTCACCTGCTTTCGCCAATGGCCGCTGCAGGACGAGCAGGTGCTGGTCGCCGGCGTGATCGATCCACTGACCAACATCATCGAGCATCCGGAAGTGGTCGCCGACCGCATCGACCGCGTGGCGGCCGTCGTCGGCGATCCGACCCGCGTGCTCGCCGGCACCGACTGCGGCTTCGACACCTCCGCCGGCTGGGGCCGCGTGGCGGAAGACGTGGTGTGGGCGAAGCTGCGGGCTTTGCGCGAGGGCGCCGATCTCGCGTCGCAAAGGCTTTATTGAAAAGCTTTCCATTGAGCTCGCTCCAAATTCCGCTCATTCCCGCGCCGGCATTTCCCCTCATGGTGAGGAGCGCGGCGTAAGCCGCGCGTCTCGAACCATGCGGCCTCGGTGGCCGCCTGCATCCTTCGGTCAAGTCGGGGGCAGGCTCTTGGAGACGCGTCACTGCGTGTCGTCCCCGCGAAGGCGGGGACCCAGTAAACACCGACACCGTCGTGATTACTGGATCGTCCGCTTGCGCGGACGATGACAGCCGAGTGTGTGTCGAGAAGACGTGCATCATCGCCCCTATTGTTTGCGGCGCGGGGGCGCCGTGCTCTTGTGCCCCCACGCGATGCGCGGGGTCGGCCTTCGTGCCCGGGCCTCGTGCCCGGGGAGTTGTCCCCGGCAACACGGCCCGGCGGAGTCGCCCCCGGCAACAGGGGGCCAGGGGTAGTCGTCCCCCAGCAAGAAGCCGAGGGGATGGAGCGCCGCGAGGCGCTCAACTGCCGCGCTTGCGAGGCGCGGCGCGCGTCTTGCGTTTCACCATAAGGCGCGCTCGCCCCGCGACGCTCCATGGGCGGCGATTTCCGTTCCCGGGTCCGCGCTTCCTGGTTCCCGCCCCGATCCGCTGTCCTCCTTGGCGCCAGTTCGGCTCATCGCCTTGTCGCGCCGCGAATTTCCGCGAATGCTTGGCGGCCCCAGTCCAGCAGAGCTCCCTGCGGAGGGGTCGTAGTGCCCCCCGGTCGGGTCCCGGGACCTCCCGGGCGCGGGTTACGAGCCCGCGCGCGGGCGCCGCATCGGCCCGAAAGCGCGCTTTAAAGCGCGCGTCAGGCCCGAACCGCCGCGGCTGCCGCATCTCCGGCAACCGCCGTCCGCCGCTCCGTCCTCAGGATCGTCTCTAGAAGACGCCCCTCGAAGAGCGGGACGTGTTAGTATATTAGTCCTATAGGATTGTTGTCAAGGGTAACTAGGAATATTTTTATATGAGGCAGCCCGGGATAGGAAATAATGCTTGCCTGCCGCGACGCAAAATGATAGGATCAAATGCCGAAATAGATAGGATGCGCGATATGGTTTAGACGGTCATTTTCGAACCAGCAAACCTAAAGCGCGCCATTCGGCAAATACAAAGTGAAATCAGTGAACTGAGCGAGTTACTTGCCACGCAACGGTTCGAAAAGGCCTGCCGGGAGATCAAATATCAACTCGCTGCCGCGCGATTCGAAACGGCTTTGATCCGGCACGCCTTTGTGCGTCGCAAGGCGGGCTTCCGGCAAGATCAGCCGCGATGGCCGAAAGGCAGCGGAAGAGAAGCCGGGCAGTGGTCAGGTGGTCCGGGGACGGGAACGCCGTTTATCAATAATGCGTCGACTGGTTTTTCGAATATTGACGACACCACCACGAGGCTTGGAATGACGCTAGCAAAGGTCATCGATACCCTGCCGAAAGGGCGCGGGCCCATTTACGGGATCGCCGTGCACACAGCTTTCAGCATGGCTGTTCGATTTGGCAATTTCCCAGGCATCGGATTTAGTGATGTCGAGACGACGTGGGGTGGCGTCGATCTCCGATATGGCTCCCTTGGCAGTGTTCGGACAGACGTCATCCTACGCGACGATTTTGGCGATCCGGTAGCGATTTACGACGTGAAAACCGGCGGGGCGACGTTGACGTCATCTAGAGTGCAAGAACTGCGAGATGCTGTCGCGCCCGGATCAGATATTCCGGTAATCGAAATTCATATCGAAAGGGGCGCGACGGTGAAGGCGTTTCTCAACACAACGTTCGATCGACATGTTCTGCGCTAGCAAGGAAATATTTGAAAATGGCTATGGAAATCTACGTGCTCTCCGACCGGCAACTCCGCTCACTCTCTGAATGGCAGGCGGCGATCAAGGCGGAAGGTTTTGCGCTGACCTTGTCGACTACAAGGTCATTTTCTGACATCCGTCATTTCCTGCCAGTCCAATTGAACGGGGCCCAAACGGGATTTGAATGCGATCATTGGAGCGCGCGCGATGTCATAGACGGTTATTCTTCCAAGGTTCGTTTTCCCCACCAATGGCGATATTGCCTCGCTTTCCGTTGGGGTGCCGACCTTAAGGCGTCTCTCGCCGGCTACATGGCTGCTGCCGCATACGCGGTCGCGACAGACGGCGTTGTCCTCGATTGCGAGCAGGCTAAAATTTTGGCCCCGCAACAGGCGATACACACCGCCCGTGAAATCGAAGTACAATTGCCGGCGATGGAGCAAGCGCTTCGCGTCGCAATGGAGAAATTGAAACAGGGATAGCCGGACCGCGGTGAGCTCGTAGACGCCTGGCACGTCCGTCTCGGGCGCCATGTGCGGAAAGTCGGCAAGGTAAGCAATGCGCCGCTCGATGACGCTCTTGTCGGACTGCGCCGCGGCAGGCGCCCGCGTGTCGAGATACGTATAGATTGCGTCGAGGTCCGCTTGCGCTCTCAGCGTATAGCGAACCCTCATGCCTTGTGGGGCTTCACGCCATGGCGCTTAAAGAAAGCTGCCATGTCCTCATCGCTGGCGAATTCGCCGCGGCGGGCTTGCGCTTGGCCTTCCTTCACCGCCGCCCTGGTTTCGTCATCGAGGTGAACGGGACCGCTGCGTCGCGACGCCACCGAAAGCAGCATTTCGGCGGCTTCGTCCTGGTCGGACTCCGGCAGCTCGCGCACCTTCTTGATGGCGGCTTCAAGCAATTTGCTCATTTTGCAATCATGCCATAACGGCCCTCGCGGCGTCGCAGCCCGTCATGGCCGGGCTCGTCCCGGCCATCCACGTCTTGCCCTTTGAAGCGCCGATAAGAAAGGCGTGGATGCCCGGGTCAAGCCCGGGCATGACGGGGGAGAGGACGGCAACTGATCGACGCGAAGCCGCCCCGGATTTCACTATCGCCTACGGGCTATTCGCGCGCTTCGCGCCCATGCCAGATGCGGGTGACCAGAATATCGCCCGTGTCCGGCAGCACGGTGTAGCGCACGATGTAGCCGGACGAGCCGAAATGCACGACGATTTGGCGGATGTCGGCATCCGCCGTCGGCGCGCCGAGTTTCGGAAACACGGTCACCTTGTCCAGCGCCTGCCAGATCGCGTCCAGCGCGCGCTTCGCGGCGTCCGGATTGCGCCGATCGAGAAAGTTGCGGACACGCTCGACGTCGGCAGCGGCGTCGGGCGAAAGCAGGATCATTCGATTTTGCGCGGCTGCGGCGCCGGCAGTTCGTCGGCGCTGCCCCAGCTCGCGACCCAGGCCTTCACCTCATCGAGCGGGATCGCCTGCCGCGTGCGCTTGAACTCCTCCAGACGGCGGCGGTCTTCCGCCGGGTCGGGGCCGCCAATGTCCACCACCGAATCGAGCAGGGCGACGGCTTGCGCCAGCACGGCGGCGACATCCTGCCCGCGCTCGGCGGCGAGCGCGCGCAGCCGCGCATCGGTGGCGGCGTCGATCTCGAGCGTGCGGCGGATCATGTTCATGGCTTTTTTTAGCACAGAGTTAACATGGGCGAAGCGGCCGTCGCGCAGTGCGAGAGGCCCGTGTCCGGGCGCAGGCCGCGTGAGCATAGCGAACGGCGCGCATTTTCTTGGTCATTCCGGGGCGCGGGCGGAAGCCCGCGAACCCGGAATCCATAACCCCAGCGCTGCGGCGTATGGATTCCGGGTCCACGCGCTGCGCGCGTGTCCCGGAATGACGTTGTCCCACAAACCGCGCCCCCGGATTTCGCTTCGCTGCATCCGGGCTACCGCGCTGCATCCGGGCTACGGCACACCACCCGCGCTACCGCTTCGCCTCTCCCTCCCCCACCAGCCGCCGCTGCAGCGGCAGCGCCTGCCAGCCGAAGCGCTCGGCGAAAAGTCCCCACAGGCCCTTGGGCGCGAACAGCATCACGGCAATCGCCACCGCGCCCATGATCAGCAGATAGACGCTGCCGAGATCGGACAGCGTCTGCCGCATGACGAAGAAGATGACGGTGCCGACGATCGGCCCCTCGACGCGGCCGATGCCGCCGATCACCGTGATGAAGATGACCACCGCGGTCCAGTCGTTCACCGAGAAGGCGGTGTCGGGCGAGATGCGCAGCTTCATCAGGAAGATCAGCCCGCCGATCAGCCCGGTGCCGAAGGCGGTCAGCACGTAGACGATGAACTTGACGCGGGTGACGTCGATGCCGTTGCTGCGCGCGGCGAGCTCGTTGTCGCGGATGGCCGTGAGCGCGAGCCCGTGGCGCGAGCGCAAGAGCGCGACGATCGACGCCAGCACCAGGACGGTGAGCGCCAGCGCCAGCCAGTAGATTTCCAGCTCGCGCCAATGCCGGCTCGGCGCCATGGCGATGACCACCTGCGCCGGCAGGCTGATGCCGGAGCCGCCGCCGAGCACCGAGACCTGCGAGGCGACGAGGCGAAACACTTCCGCCATGACCCAGGTGCCGATGGCAAAGTAAGCTCCGCGCAGGCGGAACATGAGCAGCGCGACCGGCACCGAGACGAGCGCCGCCACGGGACCGGCGATCAGGATGGCGAGGATCGGATGCACGCCGGCGATCATGGCGAGCGCGAACAGCATGTAGCCGCCCAAGCCCACGTAAGCCTGCTGGCCGACCGAGACGAGGCCGGCGTAACCGGCGAGCAGGTTCCATAAGCTCGCCAGCGCGACGTAAGTGAAGATCTCGGCGAGCAGGCGCAGCGTCTCGCGCTCGCCCCAATAGGGCGCCAGCGCCAGCACGATGAGGCCGAGCGCTATGCCTGCGACGCCGATGCGGCTCGACGTTGTGGAATGCGCGACGCGGGTCATCCCGACACCTTGGGAAACAGGCCCTGCGGCCGCACCGCCAGGATGACGAGGAAGACGATGTGGCCGGCGAGCAATTGCCAGCCGGGATTGAGCTGCGCGCCGATCGCCTGCGACACGCCGAGGATGATGCCGCCGGCGAGCGTGCCCCACATCGAGCCGAGGCCGCCGATGATCACCGCCTCGAAGCCGAAGATGAGCCGCGCCGGCCCGATCGACGGATCGAAATTGGCGCGCACGGCGAGGAACACGCCGGCAATGGCGATGACGGCGAGCGACAGCGCCATGGCCATGGCGAAGACGTGGCGGGTGTCGAGGCCCATGAGCTGCGCCACCGGCTGGTCGTCGGAAGTGGCGCGGAAGGCGCGGCCGAGCGCCGTGCGGTAGAACAGGAGCTGCAAGCCGGCGATCACCGCGACGGCGACGACGAACTGGATGAGCGGCAAGATGCCGATCCAGATGCCGTGCGCCACCTGCACGGTCTGGATTTCGATGGCGCCGGCGTTGAGCTTGCGGCTGTCGGCGGTGAACAATTCCAGGAGGCCGTTCTGGATGATGATGGAAAGGCCGAAGGTGACGAGCAGCGGCGGCAAGATGTCCTCGCCGAGGGTGAAATTGAGCAGGCCGCGCTGCAGCGCGTAGCCGATCAGCGCCATGACAGGCACCACGACGATGAGGGCGACGAGCGGATCGATGCCGGTCGATTGCGTCGCCATCAGCGCGACGTAAGCCGCGAGCACGATCAAGTCGCCATGCGCGATGTTGACGAGGCGCATGACGCCGAAGATGAGCGACAGGCCGGCGGCGAACATGGCGTACAGCCCGCCGATCAGCACGCCCTGCAGGATGACGTTCGCCCATTCGGTCATGGTTTACTTCCCGTCATTCCGGGGCACGCGCGCAGCGCGTGAACCCGGAATCCATAATCCCGGCTGCGGCGTATGGATTCCGGGCTCGCCGCTTCGCGGCGCCCCGGAATGACCACGCTTGTATCTGCATCTTCCTCACACCCCGAAATACGCCGCGGAAATATCCTCGCGCGTGAGCTCGCCCGCCTTGCCCTGCAGCGCGATGCGGCCCTCCTGCAGACAATAGACCTGCCCCGCCGCGGCGAGCGCCTGCACGATGTCCTGCTCGACGATGACCAGCGACAATCCTTCGCCGACGATCTGCGGCAGCCGCGCATAGATGTCGCGCACGATGATGGGCGCCAGGCCGAGGCTGATCTCGTCGCACAGCAACAGGCGCGGATTGGCCATCAACGCGCGCGCGATCGCCGCCATCTGCTGCTGGCCGCCGGAGAGCGCCGGCGCCGGCAGATGCCGCCGCTCGGCGAGCGCGGGAAACAGCGCATAGACGCGGTCGAGCGTCCACGGCCCCGGGCGCCTGGCTTGGCCGCCGATCTTGAGGTTTTCCTCGACGCTAAGCGAGGGGAAAAGCCTGCGCCCCTCCGGCACCATGGCGATGCCCCGCCGCAGCATGGCGAAGGCGGGTTGGCCGGCGGTTGCCCCGCCGGCAAAGGCGATGTCGCCGCGGCGCGGCGCCATCAGCCCGGCGATGGTTTTCAGAAGCGTGCTCTTGCCGGCGCCGTTGGCGCCGATCACCGCCACCACCTGGCCCGGCTCGACGCGCAGCGACACGCCGAACAGCGCCTGGAAATCGCCGTAGAAGGCGTCGACCTCGCGCACGTCGAGCAGGGGCTCAGGCATCGGCGATTGCCTTTCCGTCATTGCGGGACGGCGCGCAGCGCCGGACCCGGAATCCAGATGCGAGCATTGGATTTGTCTCTGGATTCCGGGTTCACGCGCCATGGCGCGTCGTAGACGCGCTTAGACGCGCTTATGGCGCGTGCCCCGGAATGACAGCAACGACTAGGCATCCGCCTCGATCCCCATGTAGATCTCCGCCACCTGCGGGCTCTTGATCACGGTGCGCGGGTCGCCCTGCGCGATGAAGCGCCCGCCGTGCAGCACCAGGAGCCGGTCGACGGTCGCAAGAAGCGCATGCACCACGTGCTCGATCCACACGATCGACACGCCCCCGGCGCGCACGTCCTTGATCAGCGCAACGAGCGCCGCGCATTCGTGCTCGGTCAGTCCGCCCGCCACCTCGTCGAGCAGCAGCACGCGCGGGCGCGTGGCGAGCGCGCGCGCGAGCTCGAGCCGCTTGCGGTCGATGAGCGTCAGGCCGCCGGCGCGGCGGTTGGCGTTGTCGGCAAGGCCGCAGCGGGTCATGAGCGCGGCGCAGCGATCGTAGACGGCGGCCTCCCGCTCGCCGGCGCCGAAGGCCGCCGCCACCACCACGTTCTCGAACACGGTCATGCCGGCGAACGGCTGCGGAATCTGGAACGAGCGCGCGAGCCCGAGCCGGCAGCGACGCTCGGGGGAGAGCCGGGTGATGTCGATGCCGGTGAAACTGACGCGGCCGGCATCGGGCGCCACGGTGCCGGCGGCGATGCCGAATAGCGTGGTCTTGCCGGCGCCGTTCGGCCCGATGATGCCGAGCGCCTCGCCTTCGGCGAGCGCAAGGTCGACGCCGTCGGCGACCACCACGGCGCCGAAGCGTTTCGAAATATTCTCCAGCGCGAGGAAGGGCGCCATGGTCTTTCAGCCGCTCTCCTGCTCGACCGCCGAGCCTATCATGTCTAGTCTTTGGTAGACGCATTGGCGCGCACGATCAATCAAGGGAGGCGCTCATGAGCACGCTCGCCGCCGAACTGCCGCGGGAAATGACCTCTTTGCAGTTTCGGCCCCTCTTTATCTTCCGCATCGACGTGGCCAAACCTTCCGTCATTGGGCAGACGCCGAGCATCGACCGGCGCGTCGGCGAGATCACCGGCGGCGTTTTCGAGGGAGAGCGGCTGCGCGGCAAGATCCCTCTCCGGCGGCAGCGACTGGCAGACGGTGCGGCGCGACGGCTCGTGGGTGCTCGACGTGCGCTTCGTCATGCAGACCGACGACCAGCATCTGATCGGCATGACCTACAAGGGCATCAGGCACGGACCGAAACCCGTGCTCGACCGCATCGCGCGCGGCGAGAGCGTCAGCCCCTCCGACTATTATTTCCGCGTGGCGCCGTTCTTCGAGACCGCTTCCGAAAAATACGGCTGGCTGAACAATGTGGTGGCGGTGGCGACGGGCCACCGGCTGGCGAGCGGGCCGATCTATCAGGTGTTCGAGGTGCTGTAGCGCGCCGGCGTTGCCGCTGTTCCGCTCATTCCCGCGCAAGCGGGAATCCAGCGGTCAATTCCGCGAGATCCCCGCCTTCCGCCTTCGCGCTGCGCGCTTCGGCGGACTCCAAGAGCGCGCCGAAGCTCGCGAAGCGAGCGGAGGCGGGTCGCGGGGACGAGCGGCAGCTTGAGCGCAGACTGATCGAGAGTCACCGACCTCGCATTCAGGCGATGAACTCCATCTTGCCGGCGGTTGGGATTGCGGGCGCGGTTTTGTTGTCGACGATGACGATGTCGTATTTGTTGGCCGTGCCCTTGCGCAGCCGCCACTGGCCGCCGACCAGCGGCGTCTTGGCGATGTTCTTCTGCGCGAAGGGCGGCAGCTTCTCTCCCGACCAGGCGATGTGGCCGACGATGCTGTCGAGCTTGGTCGCCTGAATGGCCTTCACCGTCGCCTTGGCATCACCGGTTTTGCCGGTGCGCTTGAGCACGTCGACCGCCACTTCGAACAGCGCGTGCGCAAAGCCGATCGGCTGCGTCCACTGCTTGCCGGTCGCCTTCTCGTAGCCGCCGGCGAGCTGCTTGGCGGACTCGCCGGTGAGCGATGACTTGAACGGATGGCTGGGCGTCCACCACACTTCCGAGGACAGGTTGTTGCCGTTCTTGCCCAGCGCTTCCACCGCCACCGGAAACAGCAGCGCCTTGCCGACGGTGGCGACCTTCGGCTTGAAGCCCTGCTGCAGCGCCTGATTCCAGAACGTGGTGAAATCGGGCGGGAGCATCACGCCGGTGATGATGTCGCATTTTGCTTGCTTGAAGGCGGAGATCTGCGAGGTGAAGTTGTCGGAGAGGTTCTGATAGCGGCCGGGATCGGTGAGCTTGTAGCCGAGCTTGTCGAGCACCGGCGGGAAGCCGACATGCTTGTCGCCCCAGGCATTGCCGTCGCCATCATTGGGGAACAGGCCGCCGACCGATTTGTCGGTCTCGAGCTGGCCCCACATATTGGTGAAGACGGCGATGACGTCTTCGAGCCCCCAGAAGAAATGGTAGGTATAGTTGAATGGCTTCCAGCTCTTGGGATCGTCCGGGTGCTGCTGGCGGCCGATGAAGTAGGGCTGCCACGGCGCCACCGACGAGATGCAGGGCACCTCGTTGACCTCGCATTGCGTCGACACCGGATTGGTGGTTTCCGGCGTCGAGGCCACCAGCATGATGTCGACGCCGCCGTTGATCAGTTCGTTGGCGACGTCGGCGGCGCGGCTGGCGTTGGACTGGCTATCCTTCACCTGCACCTCGACCGGATAGCTGGCGCCGCCGATCTTGATGCCGTCTTTCACCGTCTTCATGAAGCTCGAGATGATGAAGTTGTCGGCCTCGCCGAAGGCGGCGAGCGGACCGGTCTGCGGGCTGACATAGCCGAGCTTGACGGTCTTGGCGGCGCGGACCGCCGGCGCGAAGACGGGGCTCAAGGCCAGCGCAGCGCCGGCGGCGGCGGAGCCGGCGACGAACTTGCGACGCGTAACGGTGCGGCCATGCGAGCGGCCGCGATGCTTCCCATCGAGCATGGAAGTCCCCTCCCGTGTGACGGCCCCAGTACGGCGCCGGCGTTTCCTCAGGCCGGCTGTCACGGTTTTGGAGGCGGCAACGGCAGTCTACGGCCCCAAAAGACGCGCCAGCCTTGACCTAATTATTGCGTTCGATTATCGAACATTAGTTCGTTATTCGATCATTGTAGCCCCGGGCTGATTGCTGTCAATTGCGGAGACGCAGGCACAAGCGATGCTTGAGAAAACGCGGCGCAAAGAGCCCGAAGACAAGGAGTTCATGGCGACGCTCGCCAAGGGGCTCGCCGTGCTCGGCTGCTTCGGCAAGCAGCGCCCGACCATGACGCTGTCGGAAGCGGCGAGCGCCGCCAATCTGTCGCGCGCGACGGCGCGTCGCATCCTGCGCACGCTCGCCGAGCTCGGCTATGTCGAGCAGCAGGGCCGCGACTTCGCGCTCTCGCCCAACATTCTCAAGCTCGGCTTCGCCTATCTCGCCACGCAAAGCTGGATCGAGCGGGCGCAGCCGCTGCTGAAAGAACTGAGCGAGCGGCTGCAGGAGTCGGCGTCGGCCGCCATCCTGGAAGGCAGCGAGATCGTCTACGTGGTGCGCGTGCAGACGCGGCGCATCATGTCGGCGAGTATCAGCGTCGGCAGCCGGCTGCCGGCCTTTCACACCGCGCTTGGCCGCGTGCTGCTCGGCTATCTCGACGAGGCGGAGATTTGGCGCCGGCTCAAGTCGCAGCGTATCGAAGGCTACACGCCCTCGACCATCACCGATTTGCAGGCGCTGTTCGACCGCGTGCGCGCCGACCGCGAGCAGGGCTTTGCCATCGTCGACGAGGAGCTCGAGCGCGGCCTGCGCGCCATCGCGGTGCCGGTGCTCGACCGCGCGGGGCAAGCAATCGGCGCCCTCAATCTCTCCACCCACTCGGCGCGCACCACGCGCAACGAAATGCGCGATCATTTTTTGCCGGCGCTGAAGGTCGCGGCCGAGGAGATCAGACGCTCGGTGGCGTAAGCCGCGGCGTTCACCATCGGCCGGGACCTTATTCCCCTGAGTCATCTAGTGGGCACTCTTGTTTTCACGCGCATTGCGATTTAACGTTTGCCAGGTTCGGACATCGTACATGCGTTCGGATATCGAACACAGAAAAGAAGCATAAGAAAATCCAGAAGGCGGCAACAGTCTCAAGGAGGAGCGGCCCCATGAACGTGCGCGCCAACGCGGAGGCCTTCGCGGCCGACCCGACGACCATCGGCAACGTGGCGGTGAAGCGGCCGCAGACCGGCGCGGAATATCTGGAGTCGCTGAAAGACGGGCGCGAGGTTTTCCTCTACGGCGAGCGCGTCAAGGACGTCACCACCCATCCCGGCTTCCGCAACACAGCGCGCATGGTCGCGCGCCTGTACGACGCGCTGCACGACGACAAGCACAAGAGCAAAATCCTGGTGCCGACCGAGACCGGCAACGGCGGCATGACGCACGCCTTCTTCAAGGCGCCGAAAAATCTCGATGAGATGGTGATGCGGCCGCTCGGCGATCGCCGAGTGGGCGCGGCTCTGTTACGGCTGGCTCGGCCGCGCGCCCGACTACAAGGCGGCGTTCCTGGCGACGCTCGGCGCCAATGCCGAGTTCTACGAGCCCTATCAGGACAACGCCAAGCGCTGGTACAAGTACAGCCAGGAGCGCGTGCCTTTTGTCAATCACGCCATCATCCATCCGCCGGTCGACCGCGACCGCCCGCCCAACGAGGTCGGCGACGTCTGCGCGCATGTCGAGAAGGAAACCGACAAAGGTATCATCGTCTCCGGCGCCAAAGTGGTGGCGACGGGCTCTGTGCTGACCAACTATACCTTCGTCGCCCATCACGGCCTCATTCCGGTGCAGGACAAGAAATTCGCCGTGGTGTTCATAGTGCCGACCAACACGCCGGGCGTGAAATTCATCTGCCGCACGTCGTACGAGATGACCTCCACGGTCATGGGCTCGCCTTTCGACTATCCGCTGTCGAGCCGCATCGACGAGAACGACGCCGTGTTCATCATGGACAAGGTGCTGGTGCCCTGGGAGAACGTGTTCGTCTATGGCGACGTGGAGAAGGCCAACAATTTCTTCCCGCGCACCGGCTTCCTGCCGCGCTTCGTGGTGCACGGCTGCACGCGGCTCGCGGTCAAGCTCGACTTCATCGCCGGCCTGCTGCTGAAGGCGACGGAAGCCGCCGGCACCAAGGATTTCCGCGGCGTGCAGGCGAATGTCGGCGAGGTGATCGCCTGGCGCAATTTGTTCTGGGCGCTCTCGGACGCCATGGTGCGCGACCCGCGGCCGTGGATCGGCGACTATCTGTTGCCCAACATGGACCCGGGCAACGCCTACGCCATCATCGCCACCATCGCCTACACCAAGGTGAAATACATCATCGAGCAGACCGTGGCCTCCGGCCTCATCTACCTCAACTCGCACGCACGCGATTTCAAGAATCCTGAGATCAGGCCTTATCTCGACCAGTACCTGCGTGGCTCCAACGGATACAAGGCCGAGGAGCGGGTCAAGCTGATGAAGCTCTTGTGGGATTGTCTCGGCAGCGAGTTCGGCGGGCGGCACGAACTCTACGAGATCAACTACGGCGGCTCGACCGAGGAAATCCGCCGCTATTGCCTGTTCGGCGCGCAGGCCTCCGGCAACGCCGACAAGTTCAAGGGCTTCGCCGAGGAATGCATGGCCGAATACGACCTCGACGGCTGGCGGGTGCCCGATCTCACCGATCCGGGAGAACTCAGCTACCACGCCACCAAGGGCGGCAAGTGAGCCAGGCGCACCCCGCTTTGAGCTCTTCGGGAAGGAGCGCGCGTGAACGTGCATGACCAGCGCGCCGGCCACGATTCGGCGCTGTTCCGCCGCGTCATGGGCCGGTTCTCGACCGGCGTGACCGTGATCGCCGCGGAAGCGGACGGCCATGTGCGCGGCATGACGGCAAATGCGTTCATGTCGGGCTCGCTCGCGCCGCCGCTCTGCGTGATTTCGGTCGCGGTCAAAGCCCACATGCACGCGCATCTGCTCAACGCCGGACGCTTCGGCGTCAGCATTCTCGCCAAGGGCCAGGAATCGCTGAGCGCGCATTTCGCCGGGCACAGCCGCGATCATTGGCACGCGGAATTCGAGCGCGTGGCGCAAGTGCCGCTGTTGAAGGGCGCCAGCGCCGTGATTGCAGCCGAAACGCAGGCCCGCCACGCCTGTGGCGACCATACCTTGTTCGTCGGCCGCATCGTGCACATGCGCGACTACGATCGGCCGCCGCTGGTCTACCAGGGCGGCCGCTACGGCGCCTTCTCGCCTTCGCCGGAATTGGCAAACGCGCCGACCATCGAATTCTGGTGAGGCGCATCAAATCGCTCGTCCCCGCGAAAGCGGGGACCCAGAGCGAAAACGCACGGAGCTCGAAAAAAGAACTGGATTCCCGCTTTCGCGGGAATGAGCGGAAAATTGCCAATCGGCGCAAACCTCAAATCGACCAGTCGGCTTGGGCGCCCGGGCGATCGTCGCGCTCGAGCGCGGCCTTCTCCAGCGGCACCAGGAAGTCGCAGTGCAAGCCATCGGCGGCGAAATCGAGCGACACGCGGCCGCCGAGCTCGGCCGCCACGCCGCCCTCGATCAGCTTGCTGCCGAAGCCGCGCTGCTGCGGCGCGACGACCGGGGGGCCGCCCTGCTCCCGCCAATCGATACGCAGCCATTCCCGCGCGTCGCCTTCCTGCCGCTGCGGCCGCCAGCGGATTTCGATTCTGCCGCCGGGGACGGACAGCGCGCCGTATTTGGCGGCATTGGTGGCGAGCTCGTGGAACGCCATGGCGAGCGTGAGCACCGCGCGCGGGCGCAACAACACGTCCTCGCCGCGCAACACGACACGCTCGCCGCGCGCGCCGGCATAGGGCGCAAGGCTCGCGGTCAGCAGCTCGCGCAGGTCGGCGCTTTCCCAGTGATGCTGCGTGAGCTGGTCGTGCGCCTTCGACAGCGCGATCAGCCGGCCTTCGAAACGAGCACGGAATTCGGCCGGGCTCGGCACGCCGCGCGCGCTTTGCGAGGCGAGCGACTGCACGGTCGCCAGCGTGTTCTTGACGCGGTGATTGAGCTCGTCGATCAGCAGCCGGTTGCGCTGCTCGGCCGCCTTGCGCTCGGTGACGTCCTGCACCACCCGCACCAGGTAGAGCAGGTTGCCCTCGGCGTCGCGCACCGGCGAGGAGCTGACCGACATCCAGATGACGCGGCCGTCCTTGCGCCGGAAACGCTTCTCGACCGTATAGAACTCGAGCTCGCCCGCCACCTGCTTGCGGAAGGCTTCGCGGTCCGGCTCGTTGTCGTCGGGATGGCTGTGCTCGAACACGGCGATCGACATCAGCTCGTCGCGGCTGAAGCCGGTAATATTGCAGATCGCTTCGTTGACGCGTAGGAAGCTGCTGTCGGGCGCGAGCTCGCTGATGCCGATGGCGGCGTGCTCGTAGGTCGCCGCCAAGCGCTGCTCCTGCTCCAGCGCGAGCAGACGCGAGGTCTCGAGCGCGGCGGCGATGCGCTTGCGCTCGCTGATGTCGATGAAGCAATTGACGCAGCCGACCAGCGCGCCGGCGGCGTCGCGCAGCGGATCGATATTGATCGAGACCGTCACGCGGCTGCCGTCCGGCCGCTCGACCACGCGCTCGACGTCGCGCACGGCAACGCCCGTCGTCAGCACCTCGGTGACCATCGAGCGCCCGGCGGGCGTGCCGTCGAGCATGAAGAATTTCGCATCTTTATTGAATTCGTCGTGCGTCTGGCCGGGCGCCGGCGCGTGGCCCCAGATCTCGGCGGCGCGGCGGTTGAACTGCAGGATGGTGCCGGAGGCGTCGCAGATGAAGGTGGCGACCGGCAGCAGGTCGAGGATGCCGTCGGGGGCCCGCAACATCGCCCGCAACGCCGGGGGAATGGGCCGGGCGGCGGGTCGCGTTCTGTCGTTCGAGTCCAGCATCCGCACGCCTCCGCGGGCGAGGATCCTCGACCCCTTATTCCCCGGCGCTATCGGGCATGACCGCGCGGCGGCTTGTCAACCGTTGCGTGAGCCGCGGCGCTTCGCCGTCCCCCGCCTCTCAGGAGGCAGCTTCCGCCTGCCCCTCCGCCGGTTCCCGGCCGAGCCAGTGGTTGATGAAGGCGGCGAGCCACAGGCGCGAGGCAAGGTCGTGCACGGCGCGGTCGGCGATGTGCTCGGCGCGCTGCTTGGCGCCCGGCAGCGTCATGCGATGCGCCCCGCGCACCAGCCAGCGGTACATCATGGCGTGGGTGACTTCGGGGTGGAACTGGATGCCGTAGCCCGAACCGTAGCGGAACGCCTGCACGGCGAAGGCGCCCTCGCCCGCCGCCAGCAGCTCGCCGCCGGCCGGCAGGTCGAAGCCCTCGCGGTGCCACTGATAGACGTGGTCGGGCCATTCCGGCGTGATCTGCAAGCCCGGTTCCGTCGGACGGATCGGGTAATAGCCGACCTCGGCATGGCCGTGCGGATGTGGCCACACGCGCGCGCCGAGATGGCGCGCCATCATCTGGGCGCCGAGGCAGACGCCGAGAAAGGGCTTGTTCTCCTTGAGCGGCACGCCGATGAAGTCGGTTTCCGCCTTGATGAAGTCGTCGGTATCGTTGGCGCTTTGCGGCCCGCCGAAGATCACCGCCGCCGTGTGCTCGGCCATCGTCTCCAGCAGCGGGTCGCCGAAGCGGGGGCGGCGGATGTCGAGCGGATAGCCGAGCTTCGACAGCACCTGGCCGACGCGGCCGGGCGAGGAATGCTCCTGGTGAACGATGATAAGGACCGGCTTCGACATGGCTTAAGGCGGTGACTTCAAAATCGCATTGCACGCATCAACCGCTCGTCCCCCGCGAACGCGGGGACCCAGGGCGGCAAACTTCGCGCTCGCATCGCTGGATTCCCGCTTGCGCGGGGATGAGCGGAGTTTGTGCCGACCGAGCGGACAATCTCTCTAGCTGCTTTGCCCCGATTTGCCTAGTTGCGGCCGGAAAGGCCGCTATGTGCCCTGCGCGGCCCGGCGCCGCGCCTGGCGCGAGCCCGCCGCGCGCAGCAGCACGCTGCGCGGCAGCAGCGGCACGATCTTGGTGACGAGCTTGTTGGCGAGGCCCGGGACGACGATACGGCGCCCGCGCATCAGCCCGCGGTAGCCCTCCTCGGCCACGCGCTCGGGGCTGACCGTGAGCAGGCCGGGCGCGCTGTTCTTCTTCAAGCCCGCGACTTCGGCGAATTCGGTCGGCACCGGCCCCGGACACAGCACGGTGACGCGCACGCCTTTGGGTTTGAGCTCCGCGTGCAGCGCCTCGCTGAACGAAATCACATAGGCCTTGGTCGCGTAATACACCGCCATGCCCGGCGCCGGCAGAAACCCGGCCACCGAGCCGACGTTCAAGACGCCGCCCTTGTGCCGCGCCAGGCTGTCGGCGAAGGCGAGCGAGAGATCTGTGAGTGCGCGCACGTTGAGGTCGATCATCGCCAGCTCGTCCTCGCGCGGACGCGTGTCGGCAAGGCCGACGAGGCCGAAGCCGGCATTGTTGACCATGTATTGCGGCTCGGCGCCCTGCGCGCGCAAGGCGTCGGCGATATTTTGCGCGGCGTCGCGCGCGACGAGATCGGCGGCGATCACGATCGGCCGCGGCCCGCCGGCGACGGCAAGCTCGTCGGCAAGCGCGCGCAGGCGATCTTCGCGTCGCGCCACCAGCGCCAATTCGTGCCCCTCGCGCGCGAACACGCGCGCCAGTTCCACGCCGATGCCGGCGGAAGCGCCGGTGATGACGGCGATGGGGCGGAGATCAGTCATGCAGACTCATCGATTTCCAGCGGGTCCGTTTTTCTCGGTCATTCCGGGGCGCGGCCGCAAGGCCGCGAACCCGGAATCCATAACCCCGGCGCTGCGGAGTACGGATTCCGGGTCCGCGAGCTTCGCTCGCGTCCCGGAATGACAAGCAATTAGCATCACCCGCCGCCTCCGCGTTGCGCCATCACGCGCTCGCGCAGCGCGATGCGCTCGGTGCGCGAAATGCCGAGCAGGTCGGCGGCGCGCCAGATCAGGTTGTCCTCGAACTCGGTGATGACGCCGTCGGCGCAGACGATCTGCCACATCATCTCGACCACGCGCGCGCGCCCGGCCTCGTTGAGCGAGCGGTTGAGGCGGGCGGTGAACTTGTAGAGATCGATCGCCTGTTGCTCGGCTTGCGTCGCCTCCGCCACCAGCTCGTCGGTCTCGGCGTCGTCCAGATCGAAGCGCTGCTTGAGCACGTCGTGCAGCTTTGTCTGCTCCACCTCGGAAGTCGAGCCGTCGATGCCGGCGGCGTGCACCAGGAGCGCGGCGGCGGCCAGCCGGTAGTCGTTCTCGTCGTAATGGCCGGGATGCTTGCCCTCTTCGTGGCCGAGTTCGGAGAACATTTTCTTGAAGGATTCGAACATTCAGCGTCCCGTATCTCTCGCGCTGCCGCCCGCCGCTATTTAACAATCCCGCCGCCCGGCCGGTAGGCATCGCGGGAGCCCTCGGGAAAAAAGAAGGCGGGCACGGCGCGCACCGCGCTTTGCCCACCTTCCGATTCGCGATGGCTTGCGGCCTCTACCGGCCTCATGCTGAGGAGCGCTTCGCAGAAGCGCGTCTCGAAGCATGTGGCCGCCCATCCCCCAATCACGTCAGGGGCAGGCTCGGCGCCTTCGCGCCGCGCCTTAGGATGAGGCGGAACAGGTCCTCACGCCCTCGCCAGCGCCACCTCCTCGAGCCCGCGCTTGGCCGGCTCCACGCCCCAAGCCCACACCACCACGATCTGCACCACCAGGAGCGCGATCATCAGCCAGAGCACCCCGGGCAGCTTGTAGTGCACCATGAGGAAGCCGACCACGAAGGGCGACACCACGGTGGCGGCGCGGCCGAGCGTGTTGCAGATGCCGTTGGCGCGCAGGCGGATCTCGGTCGGGAACAATTCCGGCGTATAGACCCCGAACAAGAGCGCCGTCTGCACATAGATGGCGACGATGAGGAAGAAGCCGACCGAGAGCACGATGGTCGGATCCGACGCCGCGTTGAACTTGGCATAGACGTAGCCAAGCACGATGGTGGCGACGGAAGAGCCGATGATGCTCGCGCGGCGGCCGAGCGCGTCGGACGACCAGGCGCCCACCGCGCAGCCGACCAGCGAAGCCCCCGCCAGCACCATCGTATAGGCGAGCGAATTGGCGATGGTGAGCCCCTGGCGCAGGAAGAACTGCGGCAGGAAGATCACGAAGCCGAAGATCAGCGTGTTGATGGTGATCAGCACCCAGGAGCCGACGATCATGCGCTGCAACAGCGGCGGCTTGAGCATGTCGGCGGCGGTCACCTGCGCGGCGGGCGCGGCCTGCGCGGGCGCCGGCAGCGCCCCGGCTGCGGCCGCTTCCTGCTCGATCTTGCTCATCAGCGCTTCGGCTTCCGCGTCGCGGCCCTTCGATTCCAGCCAGCGCGGCGATTCCGGCAGGCCCTTGCGCAGATACCAGACGATGAGCGAGCCGATGCCGGCGATGACGAACATCGGCCGCCAGCCCCAGGTCGGGATGATCAGGTAGCTCAGGATCGACGTCACCGGGAAGCCGGCGACCACGATGAAGGCCATGAGCGCGAGCCAGCGCCCGCGCGTGCGCGGCGGCACGAATTCGGTGAGCGTCGAATAGCCGACCACGATCTCGGCGCCGAGGCCGAGCCCTTGAATAAACCGGCACACGATCAGCCAGCCCATGTTCGGCGCGAATGCCGCGCCGAGCGAGGCGAGGCCGAAGATGAGCAAGTTGATCTGGTAGGTGAAGCGGCGCCCCATGTGGTCGCCGACGAAGCCGGTGATCAGTGAGCCGAGCGTCATGCCGACGAAGGTGAGCGAAAGGAACTGCAGGTTCTGCGGCAGCGTGGAGAACTTCGTGCTGATGGTCGCCGCCAAGACGCCGCCAGCGACGTAGAGGTCGTAGCCGTCGAAGAACATGCCGGCGCCGACCAGCCAAAAGATGCGGTAGTGAAACGACGAGATCGGCAGCCGGTCGAGACGCGCGCCGGCGTTCACGGAACTAGCCATGTCGGTTTTCTCCCCTCAGTGCGGTTTGCATGGCCGGTCTTGCCGCCGGCTCGGGGAGAAAGATTAATCGACGGCGGAAAGCGCCGCTACCGGGGTGGCTCGGCGCGAGCGCTCAGGGCAAGTTCGGTTTGACGCAAGCGATGCGAGCCGGCACGGCGCGCTCCCTCTCCCCGTCCGAACTCGGGTTTACCCGAGTTCGGCACTTTAAATGGTCGAAGTCGGCCGGCGCACGTCGTGCGCCGACGCCTCGCAATGGGAGAGGTGAAGCGGGTTTGTGGCGCGGCCCAATGCGAACTCAGACGATCTCGCTTTGGCGCCGCGGGCGGGGACGACCGGATGATTACCTTCGCGCGTGTCACCGCCACCACGGGCAGACATAGACGCTGGTGCAGAAGCTGAATGACATGGCTTGCGCCTTGGCCGGCGCCGCCGCGCGTTCGAGCGCCTCGTCCGACACGACGTCGCTCAAGCTTTCCTCATCCGGCCGGACGAGAACGACGGGCTCGCTGCTCATGGCATGGCCTCCTTTGTCGTAAAATAAACTCGCGCCGGCCGATCTTGTTCTGGCGATGAGGGCAATCTTGCAAAACAAGAAATAGCGCGCGGCGCGGAAAGCGCGTTGATTCACGTCAAAGCGGCGGCGAGCGGAAATAGAGGCAGCAAAGCGTTGGGCGGCGGCTATTCCACCGCCTTGCCCTTGCGCCAGCCCTTGTTGAGCAGCCTCAGATTATTGGCCGCGAACTTGTTGCCCGGATCCTTGCGCTCGGCCGCCAGCAGTTTCTCGCGCGCGCGCGCATAATCGCCGCGCAGCATGTAGGAGAAGCCCTGGTTGTTGAGGATCTCCACCGTGGGGCCGACGATCTTGGTCGCCTCGGCATAGGCGCGATCGGCGAGATCGAAGCGGCGCAGCCGGTCGTAGGAGGCGGCGAGCCCGAGCCAGGCCTCGGCGTCGCGCGGGTGCAATTCGACCGCGCGGCGGAAATGCTTCTCGGCGAGGCCGAAATTGTTGGCGTGGTACTGCTTCTTGCCGAGCGAAAGCTCGTCATTGGGGTCGGAGCCGAGCAGGCCCGTCCCGGCGGCAGCCGGGGCGCCGGGCGTCTGCCCCACGGTGCCGGTGGTGACCGGGTCGGCCTTCGGCGCGGCATCACCCGCTGTGGCGGCCGCGGCCGGGGTCGCCTCGGCGGTCTTGAAGGGATGGTCGGGGTCGGGGGCTTGCGCCAGCTTGTCCTTGGCCGTGCTGCAGCCGGCGAGCCAGGCACCTAAGGCGGCAACAGCCAGAATCCGGGCAATTCCACTACGCATCACAAGGCCTGTCGGAAACGCCCGCTACCGGGACACCACGCAGGCTAGGCCAAGGTGGTTAAGAAGGGTTTACTTTCCGGGGGGTGGGGGAACACGGCGCAACGGGCGCGCCGGGGTGGGGTGGCCGCGCGCCCGTGCCGCAAATCCGACGCTAGAAATAATGCCCCACGTGCAGGCGCACGAACACCGGCAGCAGAATCACCACGAACTGCACCGGGAAGATACACACCATCATCGGCACCGCGAGCTTGGCCGGGAGCGCGTAGGCCTTCTCCTCGGCGCGCGACAGCCGCGCGTGGCGCATGTCCTCCGAATAGACGCGCAGCGCGTCGGTGATGGAGGAGCCGAGATCGATCGACTGGTTGATCAGCGTGGCGAAAGCGCGCGCCTCCTCGAGCGCGAGACGCTCGGCGAAGCGCTCGAGCGCGTCCTTGAGCGCGCGGCCGGCGCGGACTTCCAGGTTGGTCATGTGGATATTGGCGGTGAGCGAGGGATAGCCGTCGCCCAACTCGCGGCCGACGCGCTCGAGCGAGGCTTCCATCGACAGGCCTGAGTCGGCGCAGACCACCAGCAGGTCCATGAAATCGGGGAAACCGGAGCGGTGCTCGAGCTTGCGCGCAGCGATGCGGCGATCGACGTAGAACGAGGGGCCGACATAGCCGGCGGCGCCGCCGCCGATCACCAAGAGCCAGAACAGCGAGCCGTGATGGGGCACGATGAGCGGCACGATCGCGAACACCGCGGCGGCCAGCCCCACCGCCAGCACGGCCCGGCCGATGAAGAAGAAGGCCACGGCGCGCGGGTCGTAAATCCCCGCCTGGATGAGCCGCGTGCGCAGCACCTTCATGCCGTCGCCGTTGCTCGCCGCGTAGTGCTTGGTGGTGTACTCGATGAGCCGCGCCGCCGCCTGGCGGCTGGAATAGCGCAGCGAGCGGCGTTCCTTGCCGCTGCGCTCGCCCTCGTCCATCACGCGCGCGGTGCGCCGCTTGACCGCGCCGCGCACGCGCACGACGGCCATGGCGGCAAAGGCCAGCGTGCCCCCGGCAAGGAACACGAGCACCGCCATCAGCATGTTCTGGCTGTCGCGGAAGGCGTCGGCGAAGACGGAAAAAAGCGCGCTCATTGCTAAATCCGGAAGTTGACCAGCCGGTACATGATGAAATTGCCGATGCCCATCCAGCCGCCGGCCATGGCAAGCGCGATCTTGGTCATGTCCTCGTGCCACACCTTGGCGTAGAAGCTCGGCACCAGAAACTGGATGACGGCGAACATCAGAATGGGCAGCGACGACAGGATCAGCGCCGAGGCGCGCCCTTCGGCGGCGAGCGCGCGGATCTTGCGGCGCATCTTGAAGCGCTGGCGGATCACCGAGGACAGGTTCTCCAGGATTTCGCCGAGATTGCCGCCGGTCGAGCCCTGGATGGCGATCGCCGTGACAAACAGCGGCAGGTCGTCGCCGCCGACCCGGTAGAAAAGATTGCGCATGGCGGTCTCGAGGTCGGCGCCGTAGGTGATCTCGTCGGTGACCATGCCGAACTCGCTGCCGATCGGATCGGCCATTTCGCGCGCCACCATGCTGATGGCGACCGGAACGGGGTGGCCGGCGCGCAAGGAGCGCACGATGATGTCGATGGCATCGGGAAACTGGGCGGCGAACCTCTTTTGCCGTCGTGCGCGCAGCATGCGCAAGGCGAGATAGGGAAGCGGGCCCGCGGCAAACAGCGCGGCGCCGACCGCGTAGAGCAGCTTGCCCTCGTAGAACAGCGCGGCGAAGAAGGCGGCGACCGTGCCGGCGGCCACCAGCATAAGCAGACGGCCGAAGCCGATCGTCAGGCCGGATTGCAGCACCAGGCGGTTGAGGTGGAGCAGCGGCAGCCGGTAATCGCCGCCGCCGCTCAAGCCGCGTTCGCGGCGCAATTGCACCAGCACGCTTTCGCGGTCCGGCTTGTCGTCCATCACCTTGAGGCGGCGGTTGAGATTCTTGCGGTAGGAAGCGTTCTTGTAGAGCAGGAGATAGACGGCTTCCGCGAACATCGCGGCCGACAGCCCGATCAGGATGTAGAACAGATAGACCGGGTTGAAGTCGGGCATGGCGATTATTTCCGCTCATTCCCGCGCAAGCGGGAATCCAGATTGGCGATGCCCGGGAGAACTGGGTCCCCGCTTTCGCGGGGACGAGCGGAGCGCTTGTTGCTCATAGCGGGTGGGTCGGATCGAAATAGTTGCCCGGAAGCTTGATGCCGAGATTGGCAAGGTGGCCAAGGAAGCGCGGGCGCACGCCGGTCGCCTGGAAATGCCCCTGCACGGCGCCGTCGGCTGCGGTACCGGTACGCACGAACTTGTAGATTTCCTGCATCTGGATGATGTCGCCTTCGAGCCCCGTGATTTCGGCAACCGAGGTGACCTTGCGCTTGCCGTCGGACTGCCGCTGCAACTGCACGATCAGTTGGATGGCGCCGGCGATCTGGCCGCGGATCGAGGCCACCGTCATCGGCATGCCGGCCATGCCGATCATCTGTTCCAGGCGCGAGATGGCGTCGCGCGGGGTGTTGGCGTGGATGGTGGCCATCGATCCCTCGTGGCCGGTATTCATCGCCTGCAACATGTCGAAGGCCTCTTCGCCGCGGCATTCGCCGAGGATGATGCGATCGGGCCGCATGCGCAGCGCGTTCTTGACCAGCTCGCGCTGGCGGATTTCGCCCTTGCCCTCGACATTGGGCGGGCGCGTCTCCATGCGGCCGACATGCGGCTGCTGCAGTTGCAGTTCGGCGGCGTCTTCGATGGTGAGCAGGCGCTCCTTGTCCGAGATGAAGGAGGAGAGTGCGTTGAGCATGGTGGTTTTGCCGGAGCCTGTGCCGCCGGAAATGATGGTGGTGATGCGCGCCTTCACCGCCGCCGCCAATAGCTCGGCCATCGGCGGACGCAGCGCGTCGACCTCGACCAGCCGGCTGAGGCTGAGCGGCTTCTTGGAGAATTTGCGGATCGACACCAGCGGCCCGTCGACGCCGATCGGGCGCACCGCCACGTTGACGCGGCTGCCGTCCAGCAAGCGCGCATCGCAGAGCGGGTGGGATTCGTCGACCCGGCGGCCGACCGCGGAAACGATCTTGTTGATGATGCGCAGCAGATGCTGCTCGTCCTTGAAGCGCACGGCCAGCGGCTCCAGCACGCCGCGCCGCTCGACATAGACGCATTCGTGGCCGTTGATCAGGATGTCGTTGATGCTCTCATCCTTGAGCAGCGGCTCCAGCGGCCCCAGGCCGGTCATCTCGTCGAGAATCTCCGAGATGAAATCTTCGAGCTCCTGGGCGTTGAGCGCCAGCCGTTCGGCCAACACGTATTGCGAAACCAGCCCCTGCACGTGGCGGCGGATCTCGTCCTCGGGCAGCTTTTCCAGCGCCGATAGATTGATCTCCTCGATCAGCTTGCGGTGCAGGCGCACCTTGGCGTCGAGCAGCTTGTCGCTGTGCAGCGGATTGGCCTGCGGCGCGGCTTGTTCGGGCTCCTCCGGCGCAGCCCATGCCATGCCGGCGAGCGCGACGGGCGGAGCTTCCGCCACCGGCAGTTCGGGCGCCGCGGCGCGGCGGACGGTGAAACGGCCGGCCATCACTTCCTCTTCGGCTACTTTGCGCCCGCGAATTTGAGTTTCTTCATCGCCTCGATCGGCGCGAGCGCGGGCTTGGCCTCGGCCTTAGGCGCGTCGTCGAGCAACAGCTTCTTGAGCTGCGCCGTGATCTTGTTGCCGGGCTTGACCTCGTCGAGCGGCACGCCGCGGTCGATTGCCTCGCGCACGAGCGCATAGTCGTTGGGAATCACCGCGGTGAAGGCATCGCCCAGGACCTGCTGGAGGTCGCCGAGGCGCAGGCCCGAGCCGAACATGCTCGGCTGGAAGCGGTTGACGATGACGCGCGGGTTCGGCCCCTCGCCCAGCCGCTCGGTGATCGCCGCCACCAGCTGCTTGCCGAGCCGCAGGCCGGGCACGGTGGTCTCGCTCACCACGAATAGCTTGTCGGAGCCGAGCAGCACGCTGTCGGTCCAGGAGAACCAGGTGCGCGGCATGTCGAACACGACGTATTCGAAATTGCTCGATACCAGATCGAGCAGGCGCGTCACCACGTCGGGATCGAAAGAGCGCATTTCGGCCGGCCGGTTGGGCGCCGCCACCACGGCCAGGCCGGAGGCGTGATAGGACAGCATCACCTCCAGCAATTGCCGGTCGAGCCGGTCCGGGCGCGGCTCGATTTCCGCCAAGTTCAGGCGCGGCTCGAGATCGAGATAATCGGCGACCGTCCCGTGCTGGAAATCGAGGTCGACCAGGCAGGTGGCGGGTTTGGCGCGCGGGCCGCCGCTGTTGAGCAGGATCATGGCGGTCTGCACCGCCAGCGTGGTGACGCCGGCGCCGCCGACCGCGGGCAGGAAGGTGTAGATCTTCGCTTCGGTCTGCTGCTCGGCGCCCGCCGGGCTTTGCGCGACGCGGGCGCAAGCCCGCACCAAATCGACCGGGGCGACCGGCTTCACCAGGAAATCGGCGACCCGCATCTGCAGCAGCGTGCGGGCAAGGCCGGCGTCGAAGCCCGGCGTGACCGCGATCACCGGCGGCCAGGCGCCGATGCGCGCCATCAGACGCGCCAGCGCCGCCATCTCGTCGGCGTGCGCGGCATCGAAATCGACCACAACGACGGTGGCTTCCGCCACCGCCAGCGTCTCGCCCTGTTCGGCGATGGTGCCGGCCACCACCGTGAGATCGATTGCGTTCGACGCCCCGAAGGTAGCGCGCACCGACGCATCGAACTCGGCGTCGGCGGTGAGCACCACCACACGGGTCCGGTTTGAGCTGGCATCGCGGCCGAGGCGCATGGCTTACCTGTGTTCTTCCGTCACTTTGTCGGCGCCGCCGGCTGCGTCACGGTCGGACCGACCGGGGTACCGCTGCTGGACGACGTCGTCGGCGCGTAGCTCGTCGAGGTGCCGCTGTTGCTGGGCGGATAGGTGCGGTTCGTCTTGTAGCGCTGCACCGCGTTTTCCATGCGCTCGCCGTTGAAGGCGATGTTGCGCTCGGCGGCCACGCGCGGCCACGGATCGACCATCTCGGTCATCGCGTCACCGGCGACGGCGTCACCGGCGCTGAGGGCGACGCTGTCGCGGCGGTCGAGATATTCCGAGCAGCCGGTCAGTGCGGTCAGCAGCAGCGCGAGCGCGAGCGTGCGCGGCACGTCAGTGAACGGACGCATCGGAGACCCTCCTCGGCATGTCGAGCATGTGCCCGGTGAACGGTTTGCCGTCGAAGGCATCGACGCGCGCGGACACGGGGGTGAGCTTGCGCGCCTCGGCCCGCGTGACCTCGGTCTTGCCGAGCAGGAAGAAGTCGACGTCGTTGGGCGGCAGCGTGTTGTCGAGCGGCGTCTTGATCTGATCGCCGGGCCGCGCCGGCCGCACCAGATGCGGCGTGACGATGATGGCGAGGTCGGTCTCGTTGCGCTGATACGACTTCGACGAGAACAACGTACCGAGCACCGGAACGCTGCCGAGCCAGGGCAACTGGTCGATGGTGTGCTGACCGTTGCTCTGCAACAGGCCGCCGATCACGAAGCTTTGGCCGTCGCGCAACTCGACGGTGGTGGAGGCGCGCCGCACGATCAGCGCCGGCACCGAGATGCCGTTGGCCACCCCGACCGTATGGGTCGGATCGATCTGCGACACCTCCGGCTCGATTTTCATATTGATCAGGCCGTGGCCGAGCACGGTCGGGGTAAAGGCAAGGCCCACGCCGTATTTCTTGTAGTCGACGGTGATCTGCCCGCTGGTGCCGCTCGCGACCGGGATCGGATATTCGCCGCCGGCGAGGAAGCTCGCCGTGTCGCCGGAGAGCGCGACCAGGTTGGGCTCCGCCAGGCTGCGGGCGACGCCCTTCTGTTCCAGCATGTTGATGAGCACGTCGGCGGAAGTGCCGCCCGACACAAGGCGCGCGACCAGAAAGCCGAAGGGATTGCTGCCCGAGAGCACGCCGGCGGCCGTCTCGGTGGCCACGGAGCTCGCCGAGATCGGAAGGCTCGATGCCGACGTGTTGTTGCCGATGTTGACAATGGACTGGTTGCCGACGTGGTTCCACTGCACGCCCAGATCGCGCCCGGCATTGCGGGCGACCTCGATGAAGCGCACCTCCAGCAGCACCTGCTGCGGGGACGCCACCGACACCGCGTTGATGATCTGCGGGCCGAACTGGCGCGCGATGGTCACCGCCTTATCGAGAGTGGCGGCGTCGGCCACCTCCCCCGACAGCATGATGCGGCCGTTGACCGAGGAGGCGCGCAGGTGCGAGCGCGGAAAGCGGCGTGCGAGCTCGTTGGTCAGCCGGCTGATGTCGTAGGTCACCTCGACGTCGAAGATGCCGATCAGCTGCTTGTTGTCGCCGTAGACCGACACGCGGGTCGTGCCGATCTTCTTGCCGAGGATCGACAACGTATGGTCGGTGAGCGGGTTGACGTCGGCGACGTCGGGGTCACCGACCGTGACGTTGATGAAGCTGTTGTCGGTGCGCACGTCGCGCGACTTGCCGATGGTGACCGTCAGCATGGCGGTGCGATGGTTGCCGCCGATCTGAATCAGCCGGTCGGCTGCGTGGGCGTCGACGGCGAAGCCCAGCATCGCAGCCACCACCGCGACGGCCAAAGCGATCGCGAGATCGCGCAGCCAGCAGCCGGCGCGGCCGCTCCTGTCCGGGCGCCGCCATGCAAAGCCGGCGGCGTATTCTGATTCGTTATTATTCACGACACTCCCCCACCCCTGATGGTTCGAAAACGGCCCGCCCCTAACGGGCCAATCTGCGCATTTCCGCCTCGGCCAAGGCACCATTGCCCTTACGCTCGACCGGGACGGTGTAATCTTGCTTCGCGTGCGGACGGATCACGGTGATCGTCGTCGTCGGCACCTTGCCGTTGCTGACCGGATCGTTGGTGCCGAGATCGTCGAGCGTGATCTTGCGCGTGCGCGTCTCGGCGGTTTCGCCCGCCTTGCGCAGCAGCAGCGAGAGATTGCCGACCGACGCGGCAAGCCAGACCTTCTGCGCCTGCACCGTGCCGACTTCCAACGTGACCGACTTTGCCACCTTCGCCTTGACGGCGCGCTCGTCGGCGACCTGGTCCACCGCCAACACGCGCGCGTCCTGCAGCACGACTTCTGTCGTGGCCTTGCCCTTTTCGATCTGACGCGTGAGCACGACGTCGACGTGGTCGCCCGGCAGCACGAAGCCGCCGACGCCTTCGACGTCGTTGACGCGGATGGTCACCGCCTTCATGCCGTCGCGCACCAGCGCCGAGAGCGTGGCGCGCTGGCCCGGGCCGGTGATCTTGAGCGCCAGCACCGGCTCGTCGCGCTCCATCGCGGCAAGCACGACGCGGCGCCCGCCGGAAAGGATGTCGCCGATCTTGCGGAAGGCGCCGGGCGGCAGCGCCTGCGCCGGCCACGGCACTTCCTTGAGCATCGAGGCGCTGAGCTCGGTACCGAAGCGCAGCGGCTTCGCCGCCACGACGACGGTGTGCATCGCGACCGTCTTCTGGCCGCGCTCCATGTTCTTCGCCCGCATATTGGCTTGGTTGTTGAGCCAGACCTGGGCGATGAACACGGCGAGCAAGCCGAAGACGACGGCAAACCCGATCATGACGAAGGTACTGGCACGCACGGCGGTCTGTCCCGTTTGACGCAAAACCGAATTTTGGTTTGCTTTCTTGTGCCGGGAGATTAGGCCGCAGGCAGTATTCAATTACTAACGGCGCAAGCGCATCGCGGGCTATGCTGAAGAGCCGCTGAATTCCTATTGTTTACGCTTGGTATCCTAAGCGATGAACCTTCGAGTAACCTTGCGGCGGTTAGCGCTAACGCTTCGTATGCGCGCGCGGCGGCTAACGTTGCGTTCAGCCTAACGCTTCGTTGCGGCGGCGCGCCTCGCCTGAAAAATCGCGGTTTTTGCGCGCAGCGGCAGCGCCGCGCATTGGCCGGGAAAACAAGCCGCAAGCTTCCGGCAAGGTTATCGTGCCGTTGCCCGCAAGCCGCGCTTGCGGCAACATGCCGGCCAATAGGCAAAAGCCGCAATGGAGAGGCCCGCGATGGCGAAACTTTGCATTCACCTTGCCGAGAGGACGCCGGCATGAGCGCGCAGCACGGCACGGCTAGCGCGGTCCGCGCCGCGCCCACGGCGGCCGCGGGGCAGGCGCGCATTCGCGTCAGGGGCCTGGCCAAGCGCTACGGCACGCTGGAAGTGTTCAGCAATATCGACTTCGAGGTGGGCGAGCGCGAGATCGTCGCCATTGTCGGGCCCTCGGGCTGCGGCAAGACCACGCTGCTTCGGTGTATCGATGGGCTGTTGCCGCACGACGCCGGCGAAATATGGGTCGGCAACGAACGCGTCAGCGCGCCGATCGCCGGCGTTGCCATGGTATTCCAGCATTTCGGGCTGTTTCCGTGGAAGACGGTATACGAGAACGTCGCCTACGGCCTGCGCATGGCCGGTGCGCCGAAGGCAGACGTGGATCGCAAGGTGCCGGTGTTCATCAAGATGGTCGGTCTCTCCGGCTTCGAGAACGCCTTTCCCTATCAGATGTCGGGCGGCATGCAGCAGCGTTGCGGCTTGGCGCGCGCGCTGGCGGTCGAGCCAGGCGTGCTGTTGATGGACGAGCCGTTCGCCGCCGTCGATGCGCAGACGCGCGAGATCCTGCAATTCGAGCTCCTGCGCATCTGGGAGGAGCGACCCACCGCCATGGTCTTTGTCACTCATTCGATCGAGGAAGCGGTGCTGCTCGGCCACCGGGTCATCGTGCTCAAGGGCAGACCGTCGAACATCCATGAGACCATCAAGATCGACTTGACGCATCCGCGCACGCGCGCGACGTTGCGCGAACCACGCTTCGCCGAGTTGCGCGAACGCGTGTGGTCGACGCTGATGCGCGAGGCGCGCGAGGCGGAATTCCAGATCGAACGCTGATCACGATGGAAATTTCGGTAGAAACCGACCCGCGCCTTGAGGCCGCCATTACGCATTGGGCGCCGCGCTTCGTCGCCAACGGCGTCGTGCTCACCGACTTCGAGGAAGTGACCTGCTCGCTCGAAAGCCATGACGGCTGGTGCGCGGCCTGGAGCGCGCGCGCCGCGCATCACGAGCAGCTCGGGCGCGAGGCCCTCAAGCGCGGCCATGCTCTGACCGCCGGAGAATGCCTGCAGCGCGCCGGCGTCTATTACCACTTCGCCGCCTTTCTGTTCGTGCAGGATCAGCCGCAGATGCGCGCCGCGCACGCAAAGGCGGTGGAATGCCGCCACGCGGCGCTGCCGCATTTGAAGCCGCCCGGCGAGCGCGTGCAGATTTCCTACGAAGGCGGGATGCTGGCCGGCATCCTGCGCAAGCCGCAAGGCTACGACAAGCCGGCGGTCGTGGTGATGGCGGTCGGCCTCGACTCCACGAAGGAGGAAGGCGACGCCTATGAGGCGCCGTTCCTGGCGCGCGGCATGGCGACGCTGATTTTCGACGGGCCGGGCCAAGGCGAAGGGCAATACGACTTCGCCATCCGCGGCGACTACGAGGTGGCGGTGCAGGCGGTGCTCGATTACGTCGGCACGCGGCGCGATCTCGATTCGATGCGCGTCGGCATGTGGGGTGTCAGCCTCGGCGGCTATTACGCGCCGCGCGCCGCCGCCTTCGACAAGCGCATCAAGGCCTGCATCGCGCTGGGCGGGCCGTTCAACTTCGGCGCCGCCTGGGACGGGCTGCCCGGATTGACGCGCGAGGCGTTTCGGGTGCGCAGCCACAGCCTTACGGAAGAGGCGGCGCGCGACAAGGCCGCCACGCTTTCGCTCGAGGGCGTCGCACAGAACATCACCTGCCCCATCTTCATCGTAAACGGCCGGCTCGACCGCATCGTGCCGGCGGCCGACGCCGAGCGGCTGGCGCGCGAGGTCAAGGGTCCGGCCACGTTGATGATGATCGAGGACGGCAACCACATCGCCACCAACCGCGCCTACCGCTGGCGCCCGCAGAGCGCCGATTGGATGGCGGAGCAATTGCGGTAGCTCGCTAACTCGCCGGCGTCATGCCCCGCGCATGCGGGGCATCCAGTACGCCGCAGCATTTCGGTCGATTGGAAGGCTGCGTTTACTGGATCGCCCGCCTGCGCGGGCGATGACACCTGGTGTTGATCGCGTCGAGGGAAACGCTAACTTGCGGCCCGCCCAGCATTAGGAGCGGTCGATGCCTTCAACCATCCTCGATTCCGCGGTGTTCCGCGACATCTTCACCACGCCGGCCATGCGCGCCGTGTGGTCGGACGAGAACCGCGTGCAGAAATATCTCGACTTCGAGGCGGCATTGGCGAAGGCGCAAGGCCGCCTGAAGATCATCCCGCAGGAGGCGGCCGACGAGATCGTCAAGCATTGCGACGCCAAGCTCATCGATATGGCGAAGCTGAAGGAGGCGACCGAACGCATCGGCTATCCGGTGCTGCCGGTGGTGCAGCAGCTCGTGAAACTGTGCAAGGACAAGCTGGGCGAATGGGCGCATTGGGGCGCCACCACGCAGGACATCACCGACACCGCCACCGTGCTGCAGATGCGCGAGGCGCTGGACCTCGTCGCGCAGGATATCGACGCCATCTGCGATGCCCTGGCTCAACTCGCAAAGAAGTACCGCGACACGCCGATGGCCGGCCGCAGCAATTTGCAGCAAGCGGTGCCGATCACCTTCGGCTACAAGATGGCCACCATCCTGGCCGGTTTCGAGCGGCACCGGCAGCGCTTGGCCGAGCTTAGGCCGCGCGCGCTGATCGGCGAGTTCGGCGGCGCCGCCGGTACGCTGTCCTCGCTCGGCAAGGACGGTCTCAAATGCCAGGCCGAGCTCATGAAGGAATTGAAGCTCGGCCAGCCGGCGATCTCCTGGCACACGGTGCGCGACACGATCGCCGAGGTCGGCTGCTTCCTCGGGCTGGTGACAGGAAGCTGCGGCAAGATCGCCTTCGACGTGAAACTGTTGATGCAGACCGAGGTGGAGGAGGTGCAGGAACCCTTCCATCAGGGCCGCGGATCGTCCTCCACCATGCCGCAGAAGCGCAATCCAATCTCCTCGGTCTACATCACGGCGCAGACCGCCATGGTGAAGCAGCTGGTCGCCGCGCTGCTGGAGGCGATGGTCGAGGACCACGAGCGCGCGACCGGCCCCTGGGAGATCGAATGGATCGCCTTGCCGGAGATTTTCATGCTGTCCGCAGGCGCGCTGGCGCAGACGCGCTTCCTGGTGCAGGGCCTGCAGGTGAACGAAAAGAAGATGCGCGAGAACCTCGATATCACCAACGGGCTGATCATGTCGGAGGCGGTGATGATGGGGCTCGGCGACAAGATGGGACGCAATTATGCGCACGATGTCGTCTACGAGATATGCCGCGAGGTGGTGAAGACCGGGCGGCCGCTGATCGACCTGCTGGAAGAAAACGACGAGATCCGCCGATACGCCGACCGCAAGATGTTGGAGAAGCTGGTGGACCCGGCGCACTATCTCGGGGTCGCGGGCGAGATGGTCGATCGCGTGCTGGCGATGCGGAAGTAGTTCGCCCTCATGGTAAGGAGCGTCGCGTCAGCGACGCGTCTCGAACCATGGGGCCGCCTCATCCTTCGCGACGCCTTGCTTCGCAATGCTCCTCAGGATGAGGCGGAGCCCTTCGGCATCGTCCACCAAATCGCCAGCGCCACCAGTAAGGTCGCCGCGCCGATTGCCATGAACAACGCGGGAACTGTCGCGCCATAGCGCTGTAAGATGGCGACCGTGATGGTGACGACCGTCATGGCGGCGGCATTGAGCATGTTGCATGCCGCCACGGTACGCGCGCGGTAGTCGGCGCCGGCCCAGGCCTGCACGGCGGCGAAAGCCGGCACGATGAAAAGTCCCCCGCCGACCGCAATGCCGGCGAGATCGACCGCCACGCGAATGCCGGGCGCGCTCGCCAACACCACGCCTGGCCCTTGCGGCATCGCGGCCGGCGCAAGCCCGAGCGTCGCCACGCCGAGATCGAGCGCGAAAGCGGCCACCAGCAGGCCGCCCACCACCGTGGTCTTCAGCACGATGCGCCCGCGCGCGATCGCGGCGGCGAGGCCGGAGCCGACGCCGACCGCGATGGTGAACAGCGCGAGATAGGCCGTCACGGTGTCCTCATCGCCCCCGATCAGGAACTTGATCAGCGTCGGCAGCAGCGAAAGTACCACGATGCCGGTGAGCCAGAACCAGCTGGTCACCATGGCGCCCCACCACAACCGCTTGTCGGCGCGCAGGTAGCGCAGCATGACGACGGTGGAGGCGGCGATGTTGGCGGTCACGCGCAGGTGCGGTGCGCCCTGCCCGCTCGGCGGTATGAGCAAGGCCGTCAGCCAGCAGGCGAGCGCGAAGCTCATGATCAACGCAGCGAACAATGCAGGATCGCCGCCGCCGCGCGAGGCCAGCCCGCCGACGATGGTGCCAGTGAGGATGGCGATGAAGGTCGCGCCCTCGATCAGCGCATTGGCGGTGGGCAATTGCTCGCGCTGCAAATGGTCGGGCAGGATGCCATATTTGATCGGCCCGAACAGCGCGGCCACCACGCCGAAGCCGATCAGCGCACCGAACAGCACGGCCAAGGATTGCTGTATATAGCCGAACGCCGCCACGCCGGCGACGAACAGTTCGAAAAACTTCACCCATTGCGCGACGCGTGCCTTGTCGTGGCGGTCGGCGAGCTGGCCGGCAAGCCCCGAAAGAATGAAATACGGCGCGATGAGCGCCGCGCTCGCCAGCGTGATCAGCGCAGCCGTGTTGCCCCCGCCGGTACGAAACAGGATGAGGAAAACCAGCGCTGTCTTGAGAAAATTGTCGTTGAAGGCGGCGAAGAACTGGCAGCAGAAAAGCGGCGCGAACCGCCGCGACAACAAACGCGGCGGGTTTCCCATTACAGTTCCAGCCGGATCGCCGACTGCAGGTCGGCGAGAAGGATGTGCAGGTCCAACTTGCGGAATTCGCGATAACTGCGGCGCAGCCATTGTTGTAGCGCATCATACGCCACGGGCGGCGCGGCGACGGCAAGGTCTTCTTTGCTGAAGGAAGAAGGCGGCGCCTCGATATACCGATGCAGTCCCGACGCAAGCAATGGCAGCCGGGCCAGCAGCGTGCCGTCGCTTTCGTATTTAACGCTGTGTGGGGCTGCGCCGAAAATCTCGTTGTGCACCGGGACCAACAGGGCGCCGGAAAAGCGGGCGCGCAGGCTACGAAAGGCCTCGACCGACGTGGCGTCCGGCGTGATGATGAACAGAACGGCGCACGCGATGCCGCGCCGCGCGGCCTCTTCGGCAAAGCCGATCTGCTCGGCGAGCGCAAAGAAGGCCACGAAGGATTCATGGCCGAGATCGACAACCTTCGTGGTCCCGTCGTCGGCGATCAGCCGGTCGAACAGCGCGATCTGGCCCTTCGTGTTTCCGATTTGGGAGACGGTGGTGAGCGCAGGCACGAACTCCGCCAAGGCGCCGCACGCATTGACATCGAAAGCTTCCACCGCACGGCCTTGTTCGCGGTGAAAATCGACAAGCAGCCGCGCGAGCAGCGTCTTGCCGACACGCGAGCGCGGCGAGGCGACGATGCTGACGGAGTTGCGGAAGGGCATCAGGTTGGGCGCCTCATGGCATCCCTTCGTCATCGCCGGGCTTTGTTCGAACCGCGGGGCGAACGAAGAGCCGGCCATCCCGCTTAGGGAGGCCCATTGCTCTCCGAAGCGGGATCGCCGGGTCGCGCCCGGCGACGGCAGAAAATCAAAGGCCTCAGCCCACGGCCTGCTGCCGGATCGGCTGCGGCTGCGGAGCTACCAAGTCGATGAGCTTCACCCGGTCGTATTCGCTCCACACATTGCCGAGCCAATGCCGTACATAGCCGCGCAGCACGAAGGAGAAGTTGGCCGGCTCCCCTTTGGCATTCTTGTTGGCGATGAACGAGACGAAGGGCTCGCTCGCCACTTCCACCTGCTCGCACGCCATCTCGTTGAGCTTCGGGATGCTGATCTCGGCAGCCCCTCTGATCTGCTTGAAATAAGAATTGTAGGTCGCCGGATCCCATTCGAAGAACGTGGTCTCGTTGATGCGGTTCTTGACCAGGAAATAGCTGGCCTCGCCCACCACACCGGCGGTCTCGGCAATCTCGTTGAGCGAAGCGATCGACGGCCCGAGAACGTGAAACACGGCGAAGTTCAGGTGGTCTTTGCGCGCCGACTCGATGAAGCCGATGTCGTTCAGCACCTGCAGTGTCGCCGACAACAGCCCGGCGCGCACGTCGATGACGGTGACGCGGGCCTCGGCGCTGCCGAGCGTGTCGAAGATCTTCATCTGGTCGGCAACCGAGGCAACGTCCACCACGTCGGTGAGGTTGGGATGGAAGCGCTTGAGCGTGCCACGCGGGAATTCGGTGTCGAACGCACGCGCCGGCGTGTGATGGGCGCCGAAATAGTCGAGCAGCGTGCGGGCGACGGTGGTCTTGCCGACCCCGCCCTTGTCCGCGCCGACGATGATGACGGTAGGTTTGGCCATGGCGTTTCACTTCTCGGGTGCGATTCCAGATGACACCGAAGCTACACCGAACCGGGCCGCCGACCATCGATAATTTGCTCGGCTGTGCAAAAGCTTAGCCGGGCTCGCCGCCAGGCCAATGCGATTCCCCGGTTTTTCAATTGGTTATGTGACAACGGGAAACGCCGCACTTCGCTGCCGTTTCGGCGGGCAATCTGCGCCAATCGCGGGCGCGCCCAAACGCTGCCTGCGCCGAAGATTCGGCGGGTAGCGGCGCTGGGAGGGCCCTGGCGGCTTGTGCTTTGCGGTGGCGGGTGGTGCCGGCGGAGGGATTTGAACCCCCGACCACCCGCTTACGAAGCGGATGCTCTACCGCTGAGCTACGCCGGCTCCGCGCATGTCCCGAAAACTAGGGAGCGGGGTTGGGAAAAACCATGCGCCGCAAACTGCGCCCCTGATAGAGGCGGAAGCTGCTCATTGCAAGCCACGCAAGGTCAGCGGAACAGGCCGCGGATGCGCTGCCAGGCGTCGCCGGAAGGGGGAGTTGAGGGTTCCGGCACCGGATCACCGTCCATAGCGGTTTCTGGGCCGGGATCGTCGGGAGCGTGTACCAGGGGAATCACCGGCTCGGCCGGCTTGGCCCTTGCCGCCGGCTTGTCGGCCGTTCGCGTGGCCTTGCGCGGAGCAGGCTCCCGCTTCGCCTCGCTCACCACCGTTTCAGGCTTGGCTTTCGCCGGCGCGGTCGCGGCGGGCTCTGGTGCGGGCGTTGCCGATATCTCGACCAAGGGGCGCGACACGCCGATCTCGGCCAGCGGCACTTTCCACTCGAAACCGTCGAGCCTGCCTTTGGGCGTTACCGGCAACCAGCGGTCGGACACCACGCCGTCGGCGGTCCATACCGGATCGCTGGGAGCGCGCATGGCCCTGGCCATCCATTCGCGCGCGCGGCCGGTATCGCCGTGCTCGGCTTCCTCGAGCGCGGCCATCAGCTCGGCCACGCGGCGCGTCGGCGCCGAGGCATAGGGCGCGAGCGCGTCACGCGCCGTCTGGAAGACGCGCGCATCGAGCGCGGCGCGCGCCACGGCAAGAGCGGCTTCGCGCTGGCCGGGCGTCTTGGCGGCAAGCCGCTGCATGCGCGCGAGCCGCTCGCGCGCGCTGTCGCCGAAGCGCAGATTGGCATAGGCCTCGGCGATGTCGGGGTGCGGATTGATCGTCCAGGCGGCTTCCAGGATTCTCGCTGCCTTGCGCTGCTCGTTCAATTCCGCCAGCCGCTTGCCGGCGAGCGCGGCGGCCGGCACCAGATCGGGCGCGAGCTTGACAGCCTCCAGCACGGCCGCGCGCGACGCATCGCGGTCGATCGCGTCGAGCGCCTGCGCGCGCGCCGTGAGCAGCACCGCGCGCTTGCGCCGGTAGTCGGCCTTGTCCAGCGCGCCCTTCATGTGCTCGAGCGCAACGAGCGCGCCGTGCCAGTCGGCGGCGGAGCAGCGGTCGTCGAGCACAGCCTGGCCCGCCCAGGAAAGGCCGGGCGCGGCCTTGGCGGCTTGCTCCGCCACCGCGCGTGCCGCCTGATGGTCGTCGCGCCGTTGCGCCTCGATATAGAGGCCACGCAAGCCCAAGAGCTTGGTGTCGTCGTGCTTGGCCATCTCGCGGAACGCGCGCTCGGCGGCGGGCCGGTCGCCGGCCATCTGCGCCGACTGCGCGGCGAGCAGCAGCGTGAGCGGGTCGCCGGGCGCCAGCCGCGCGGCATCGTCGGCCGAGCGGCGCGCGAGCTTGAGGTCGCCGGCGCCGATGGCAATCAGCCCGCGGCTGAGCGCGAGATAGCCCTTCACCGCGCGGCGGTGGCGGAAGAAAAGCGAAACCTGCTCGGGCGAGCGCAGGATGCCGCGCAGAAAACTCCACACCAGCAATATGACGGCGACGACGGCAAGCACCGCCAGCATCGCCACCATCACGGAAATTTCGGCCTGGCCATGCCCGGGCCAGGCTCGATCGAGCCATGGCCACGTGAGCGTCACCTCGCCGGGGCGGTCGGCGATCCAGGCAAAGCCGCTGGCAATCGCCGCAAGCGCAAGCAGGAAGAGGACGAGCCGGATCATGCCGTTCTCATTTTCCCGTTTGGCCGAGCGCGTGCGCCGTGGAGGCGGCGAAGGCGCGGGCGGCGGCGAGCGCCTGCTCGCGCGCTTTGACCTTGTCGATCCAAGCTTGCGCGGGGGCGCGCGCCTCTTGCGGCAGCTTATCGAGATCGGCGAGAGCCGCATGGATGTCGTCATGCGCGGCGGCAATCTCAATGCGCGCCAGGCGGTCGGCGGGCGTGCCGCCTTGCGGTGCGTTGATCGGACTAAAGCGCACGATCTTCCCGGCATTGGCCTGCAGGCGTTCGAGAAAACCCTTGGGTGGTTCTTGCGCGCCTGAGGTTTTCAGCAGCGCCGGGATCAGCGCGCGCAGCTCGTGCGCGAGCGCGCTCTTGGCCGGCACGCCCGACGCGGCAAATTGCGCAAGCGGCGCCAATTGCTTTTCGTCGGCGCCGAGCGCTTTGGCTTGCGCCAGCTCGGCCTGGTAGGGATGGCCGCTGGCGACCGCCGCGCGCAAGGCGACGGCGCTCAAGGCTAGCCGCGCCGTCCGGTCGGTGGCCGAGGCCTTGGCGATTTCACCGCGCGCCGCGGCAAGCGACTGCTCGAGCGCCGCCACGTGTTTTTGCAGGGCATCGAGCTGGGCGGGGTCGACCGCGGCGCTCGCCTCTTTCGCGGCGTGCTGCACGCTGTCGCGCAGATCGCCGACGGCCTTCTCGGCTTTGGCGGCGCTTGCCTGCGCCTCGTGGGCCTCGGCGGCGATGGTGTCGCTGCGCTTGTTGAGTGCGCCGATGCCGGCGCTGAGCGCGTTCATGGCGTTGTCGATTGCCGTTAGCCGCGCCCCCGTGGTGGCGTCGCCGCGCGGCAGCTGCGCAATGTCGCCTTCGAGCTTGCGCACGGTTTGGCGCAGCGCGTCCACCGCTTTGGCATCGGGTGTGGCGGCCGGGCGGTTCTGCAGGTGCTGCATCTGCTGTTGCAGCCCCGCAATCTGCTTCTGCAGTGCCTCGACTTGCGCGTCCTGACCGTTGCCGCCCGGAGCGATAGGCAACATGCCGGCTGCCCAAAGCGCGGCGAGCGCCGCGACTACCATGGCGGCGCCGACGAAGCCGGCCACCGAGAAGACGCCGGCGCGATGTACCGGCTCGCGTTCCGGCCCCGGCTCGCGCTCCGGCTGCTGCTCGGAAGCGGGCTGCGCGGCGGGCGCGGCCTCCTCGGCGTGCGGCGGCGCTTCCGGCGAGGCGGTTTCCTCGGCCGGCACCTCGGTGGCGGTCAGATCGATTGTGGGCGCTGCGCGCTTGCGGCGCCCTTCGGGCGCGTCGGGCGCTTTGCGCTTGTCCGTCATACGCTGAAGCCTTTCGAATCGCCGTCTAACGGCAGCCCCGAAATAACGCAATTGGCGCTATGGCGCCATGTTAACCCGGCGAAAGCGGCAGAAGTTCAATCAGTACCGCCTCTTCCGGCCGCGGCGCGACCGCGACGCGCGCGGCGCCGGCTGCACGCAGCGGTGCGGCCACCTGCTCCGACAGGCAATAATGCCGCACCGCCATGGCCGATCCGCCGACGCCTGCCGTCTGCGCACCGGCAATGTAGTTCTCGGCGCTGCGCTTGGAGAAATGCAATACCGCCTGCACGTCGCCGCCAGCCTCGAGCGCTGCCACCAGCTCGTCGGGAAACGGCTGGATGACGGAGCGGTAAACAACGCGCATCTCGGCGGCGATGCCATGCGCGGCGAGGTCGGCGACGAGATCGGCCGCGCGGTCTTCGCCGGCGAGATAGAGCAAAGGCGCAGCGGCTTTGCGCTCGCGCAGCAGCTGGACGAGATCGCGCGCGTCGCCGCCGGCGGAGGTGACATTGACGAAGCCCGCCTCTTGCGCCGCCTCGGCGCTGCGGCGGCCCACCGCATAGAGCGGCAATTTGCCGAGCGAAGCGCGCGCAGGATTATCGGCAATCGCGCCGGGCGCGTTGGCGCTGGTGACCACCACGGCACCCCAGGTGCCGGAGAGATCCGCTTCCACCGGCTCGATCTTCATCAGCGGCACTTCCCACACGTCGTGGCCGCGCGCGGCCAGCACGGCGGCGGTGCGGGAGCCTTGCGGCTGCGGACGGGTGATGACGACGCGCATGCGCCACTTTTCCTTCTCCGCTCATTCCCGCAATAAACGGGAATCCAGCACTTGAGTTCGGGCTCTCCGGCTTGCCGCCCTAGGTCCCCGCTTTCACGGGGGCTAGCGGACTAAATCTAGTCGAAAAAGCCCGGCCCCGCGCGGTGCTTGAGCTCACGTCCGGCGTCGGCGCCGATGGCGGCGGCATCCTTGCGGTTTCCGTGGCCGGCAATGTCATGCGCGGCGCTGCCGTCGGGGCGCGCGACCAAGCCGCGGAATTCCACCGTATCGCCGGAGACCGTCGCATGGCCGGCGATCGGCGTCTTGCAGGAACCGTCAAGCTCGGCCAGAAAGGCCCGCTCGCAGCGCACCGCCGTCGACGTGTCGGCGTGATCGATGCGCGCCAGCATATCGCGCACGCGCGTATCGTCTTCGCGCGCCTCGATGCCGATGGCGCCCTGGCCGACCGCCGGCAGAAATTCGTTGACGTGCATGATCTTGGTGGCGCGGTCCGCCAGACCGAGCCGCTTTAGGCCGGCGAGCGCCAGCAAAGTCGCGTCGACATGGCCTTCCTCGAGTTTACGCAGCCGCGTCTCGACATTGCCGCGCAGCGGCGTCACGTTGAGGTCGGGGCGCAGCCGCTTGGCGATCGCCTGCCGCCGCAGCGACGCCGTACCGAGCGTGGCGCCGCGCGGCAGTTCTTGAATCGATTTCGCCTTGCGGCTGATGAACACGTCGCGCGGGTCCTCGCGCTCGAGGCAGGCCGCCAGCATGAGGCCGGGCTGCGAAAACGTGGGCATGTCTTTGGTGGAATGCACGGCCAGATCGACTTTGCGCTCGATGAGCGCCTCCTCGATCTCCTTGGTGAACAGGCCCTTACCGCCCTCCTCGGCTAACGGCCGATCCTGGATGGTGTCGCCGGAGGTGCGAATGATCAGCAGTTCGATATCGCCCTCTTGTACGCCCAGGGTGCCCGCGAGCCGCGCCCGCACGATACGCGACTGCGCCAGCGCCAGCGGGCTGCCGCGTGTGCCGATGCGCAACAGGGCGGTGGATTGCGCCATGGAACCTCTCGATGCTAGGGCACCTTTTAGTTCAGGCTTCCCGGAAAGGGGAGTGTCACCTTCTTGGTCATTCCGGGACGGCGCGTCAGCGCCGGACCCGGAATCCAGATGCAACGGCCGAGTTCGCTCGCTTCGCTCGCGCTCCGGAATGACGGCAATAGGCCTGCGACAAACCATGATCGTCCTTGGCATCGAGACGACTTGCGACGAGACCGCGGCAGCGGTTGTTGCGCGTTCCAAGGACGGCCGCGGCAAAATCCTTTCCAACGTGGTGCTGAGCCAGGTGAGCGAGCACGCGGCATTCGGCGGCGTGGTGCCCGAGATCGCCGCGCGCGCCCATGTCGAGGCTCTCGATTTCGTGATCGCGCGCGCCATGCATGAAGCCGGTTGCGGATACGACGCGCTCGACGGCATCGCCGCCGCGGCCGGGCCCGGTTTGATCGGGGGCGTCATCGTCGGCTTGACCACCGCCAAAGCGATCGCGCTGGTCGAGAACAAGCCGCTGATCGCGGTCAATCATCTGGAAGCGCACGCGCTCACCGCGCGGCTCACCGACGCAACGCCGTTTCCTTATTGCCTCTTCCTTGCCTCCGGCGGCCACACGCAGACCGTGGCGGTGCGCGGCGTCGGCGATTACGTGCGGCTCGGCACCACGCATGATGACGCGATCGGCGAGGCATTCGACAAGACCGCCAAGCTCCTGGGGCTGGGCTATCCCGGCGGGCCGCTGGTGGAGCAGGAAGCCGCGCGCGGGAATGCGCAGCGCTTCGCGTTACCGCGCCCGATGCAACACCGCAAGGACGCCGATTTCTCGCTCTCGGGCCTGAAGACCGCGTTGCGCCTGGAAGCGGAGAGGATCGCGCCGCTCTCCGACCAGGACGTCGCCGACCTCTGCGCCTCGTTCCAGCAGGCGGTGGTGGATGTGGTATTCGACCGGCTGCAGGCGGGCTTGCGCATCTTCCGCGCCAAATACGGCGCGCCGAGCGCGCTGGTTGCCGCCGGCGGCGTCGCTGCCAACCAGGCGATCCGCGAAGTGTTGCATCGCCTGGCGTCCGAGCAAGGCATTGCGCTGGTCGCGCCGCCGCTCGAACTCTGCACGGACAACGGCGCCATGATCGCCTGGGCGGGCGCCGAGCGGCTAGCACTCGGCTTGACCGATGCGCTCGATGTTGCGCCGCGCGCGCGCTGGCCGCTCGACGAGATCGCCGCGGCGCAGGGCAAGCTCAAGCGCACGGCGGCGTACAAGTGACCTTACGACCATGCTAGCACCTCATTGCATGGCTGAGCGCGGCAACCCTCTCTCTTCACCTTCCCCGCTTGCGGTGGAGGTCGGCCGCTGGAGCGATAACGAAGGACGCCGGGAGAACGAATTTTTCCTGGGCAATGCCCGCTCTCCATCCCTTCCCCGCAAGCGGGGCAGGGCGCGCGCCGCGGCTGCGCTCATCTTCGACCCCGACGCCATCGTGGGTGGCGCCGCATGACCATCGAAATAATCTCCGTGCTCGGCGGCGGCGCCTGGGGCACGGCGCTGGCGCTCTCCTGCGCGCGCATCGGCCGCGCGGTCACGCTGTGGGAGCACGATCCCGCCAATGCCGAGAGCCTGGAAAAGACACGCGAGAGCCGCTTCCTGTCTGGTGTGCGGTTACACGACGCCATCAATTTTACGCGCGACCTGGCGGCGGCTAAGACGGCTGACGCCATTCTGCTAGTGGTGCCGGCGCAGGCGGTGCGTTCGGTGGTGACCGCGCTCGCGCCGTCGCTGAAGGAGGGCACGCCGCTGATCGCCTGTGCCAAGGGCATCGAGGAGCGCACGCACAAGTTCATGAGTGAAATCATCGCCGAATGCGCGCCCAAAGCTGTGCCGGCGATCCTGTCCGGCCCGAGCTTCGCGGCCGACGTAGCGCGCGGGCTGCCCACCGCGGTCACCGTGGCGGCGGCGCAGGAGAGCATCGCGCGCGACCTCGCGCATGCCATCGCCTCGACCACGTTGCGGCTTTATCACAGCACGGACGTGCGCGGTGTGGAACTGGGAGGCGCCGCCAAGAACGTCTACGCCATCGCCGCCGGCATCGTCGCCGGACGCGGGCTTGGCGCCAGCGCCGCCGCCGCTTTGACCACGCGCGGCTTTGCCGAGCTTACGCGCTTCGGCAGCGCCTTTGGCGCCAGGCCGGAAACGATGATGGGACTATCGGGCCTCGGCGATCTCATCTTGACCTGCTCGACGCCGCAGTCGCGAAACTTCTCGTACGGTGTCGCGCTCGGCAAGGGCGAGACGCCCGACGCCGCCGCGCATGGCAAGTTGGCGGAAGGCGCCTTCACCGCGCCGGTGCTATTGGAATTGGCACAAGCCAAGGACGTGGAAATGCCCATCGCGGCCGCGGTCGCCGACGTGCTGGCGAAGAGGATGAGCGTGGATCAAGCCATTGCCGCACTGCTGGCGCGGCCGATCAAGGCGGAGTAGTAGAGCCTTGTCATTCCGGCCGAGCGAAGCGAGAGCCGGAATCCATAACCCCTATCTTGCGATGGAGCCGAGGATTTGGTGGTTATGGATTCCGGGTTCGCGCGAGTTCCGCGCGCGCCCCGGAATGACAGTGAGGACGACGTGGCCTACTGGCTGATGAAATCCGAGCCCGACAGCTGGTCGTGGCAGCAGCAGGTGAAAAAGGGCGCCAAGGGCGAAGCCTGGAGCGGCGTGCGCAACCACCAGGCCAAGCTCAACCTTATGAAGATGAAGAAGGGCGACCGCGCCTTGTTCTATCATTCCAATGTCGGCAAGGCGGCGGTCGGCATCGTGGAGGTGATCCGCGAGGCCTATCCCGACCCTACCGCCAAGCCGGGCGAGCCCTGGGTGGTCGTGGACGTCAAGGCGCTTGAGCCGCTGCCCAAGCCGGTGTCGATCGACGATGTGAAGAAAGAGCCCAAGCTCAAGCACATGGTGTTGATCAACAACACGCGGCTATCGGTGCAGCCGGTCACGCCGGAGGAGTGGAAGATCGTGTGCAAGATGGGTGGCCTCTGACTGCCATTCCGGGACGCCGCCAACTCTTCGGCGCGCCCGGAATCCATACGCCGCAGCCGGGACTATGGAGTCGGGGTTCGCGGCTTCCGGCCGCGCCCCTGGAATGACGAGTAAGCAATTGGCGCACGCCTCCGCCAAAAGTGGGGCATTCCGCGCCTTGTCGCGCCCGCGAGCCCCGTCGCATAATGGGGCAAAGCTTTCGAAAAAGCCTGCGGGGGCAGCCGCGTGGCAGGGAGGATATTGCAATGTCCGAGAAGATTTATGACGTGCCGGCCGAGTGGAAGAAGCGCGCCTTTGCCGATGACGCCAAATACCGGGAAATGTACGCCCGCTCGACCAAGGATCCGGACGGTTTTTGGCGCGAGCAGGCGCAGCGCATCGACTGGATCAAGCCCTTCACCAAGGTGAAGAACACCTCTTTCGACCCCCACAACGTCTCCATCAAATGGTTCGAGGATGGCACGCTCAACGCCTGCTACAACTGCGTCGACCGCCACCTCGGCGACCGCGGCGACCAGGTTGCCCTGCTGTGGGAAGGCGACGACCCGAAAGACTCCAAGACACTCACCTATAAGCAGCTGCACGCCGAGGTCTGCCGCTTCGCCAACGTGCTGAAGGCGCGCGGCGTCAAAAAGGGCGACCGCGTCACCATCTACATGCCGATGATCCTGGAGGCGGCGGTGGCGATGCTCGCCTGCGCCCGCATCGGCGCCATCCATTCCGTGGTGTTCGGCGGCTTTTCGCCAGACTCGCTCGCCGGCCGCATCACCGATTGCAAATCCGATTGCATCATCACGGCCGACGAGGGCATCCGCGGCGGCCGCAGTATTCCTTTGAAAGACAATACCGACGCCGCCTGCGACCGTGCCGGCGGGGTGAAGACCGTCATCGTCGTGCGCCGCACCAACGGCGACATCACCATGAAGGACGGCCGCGACGTCTATTACGATCAGATCGCCAAGACCGTCTCAACCGACTGTCCGTGCGAGGAGATGAGCGCGGAGGACCCGCTGTTCATTCTCTATACCTCGGGCTCGACCGGCAAGCCGAAGGGCGTGATGCACACCACCGGCGGCTACATGGTCTACACCTCGATCACGCATCAATACGTGTTCGACTACCACGACGGCGACGTCTACTGGTGCACGGCCGACGTCGGCTGGGTCACCGGCCACAGCTATATCGTTTACGGCCCGCTCAGTAACGGCGCCATCAGCCTGATGTTCGAGGGAGTGCCGAACTATCCGAGCACTTCGCGTTTCTGGGAAGTATGCGACAAGCACAAGGTCAACATCGTCTACACCGCGCCGACCGCGATCCGCGCGCTCATGCAGGGCGGCGATGCGCCGGTGAAGAAGACGTCGCGCATGAGCGTCCGCCTGCTCGGCACGGTAGGCGAGCCGATCAATCCGGAAGCCTGGGAGTGGTACTACCACGTGGTGGGCGAAGACCGCTGCCCGATCGTCGACACCTGGTGGCAGACCGAGACCGGCGGCATCTTGATCACGCCGCTGCCGGGCGCAACCAAGCTCAAGCCGGGCTCGGCCACGCGCCCGTTCTTCGGCGTGCAGCCGGAGATCGTCGATGCGGAAGGCCGCGTGCAGGAGGGCGCCACCAGCGGCAACCTGTGCATCGCCGATTCCTGGCCCGGCCAGATGCGCACGGTCTATGGCGACCATGACCGCTTCGTCGAGACCTATTTCAAGACCTATCCGGGCAAGTATTTCACCGGCGACGGCTGCCGGCGCGACGCCGACGGCTACTACTGGATCACCGGCCGCGTCGACGACGTGATCAACGTCGCCGGCCACCGGCTCGGCACCGCGGAGGTGGAAAGCGCCCTGGTCGCGCATCCGAAGGTGTCGGAGGCCGCGGTCGTCGGCTATCCGCACGACATCAAGGGCCAGGGCATCTACGCCTATGTCACCCTGATGGCCGGCGAGAAGCCGAGCGAAGATCTGCGCAAGGAGCTGGTGCAATGGGTGCGCAAGGAAATCGGCCCGATCGCCTCGCCCGATCTCATCCAGTTCGCGCCCGGCCTGCCGAAGACGCGCTCCGGCAAGATCATGCGCCGCATCCTGCGCAAGATCGCCGAGGATGAGTTCGGCAATCTCGGCGACACCTCGACGCTCGCCGATCCGGCGGTGGTCGACGATCTGGTGGACAACCGGCAGAACAAGCGCCACGCCAAGGCGCGGGCTTAAGGCTTTTCGCGCGAGGCCCAGTCACGTCCGGCTGGCGTGCCCCGCGTCGGCGGGGGATGGGATCAGTCGAGTCGACGACCGCTCCGCTCATTCCCGCCTCCGTCTGCGCGGGGGCGGGGACGAGCGGAGCAAGCCACGCTCGCCAAGTGTTTCGACCTAAGCGCATCATGCCTAGCGGGTGCGTGCGTATTCATCGACCGTCTCTGATCGCTGGATTGCCGGCATTCGCCGGCATGAGCAGCCCATGACCGTTAACGCACACCGCACTGACCGTTTACGTTAACTTCGAGCATTCACCCGGATGCATGCGCCGGCGCATTAGTATTGCGCGGGGATGTAAGGACGGGTGAGCATCATGGCACTGCATCTGCGGCGAACGATATTCCTGCTCGCGATCATCACAGTATTCGTACTGACGGCGCCGGCGAGCCGCGCCACATCGCGGTCGATCGTCCATTTCGACGGTTTCAAGGCCGGCACTGTCGTGGTGCGCACGCAGGAGCGACGTCTTTACTACGTGTTGCGTCGCGGACGCGCACTGCGTTTTCCCGTCGGCGTCGGCCGTTCGGGCATGCAGTGGAGCGGCGTCACGCGCGTCTCAGGCAAATATGTCGCGCCGGCCTGGCGTGCGCCGGCCTCGATCAATCACGGCGTGCTCGGGCGCGTCATTCCCGGCGGCAGTCCGCGCAATCCGATGGGCGTGGCCGCGCTCACGCTGCAGGGCGGCGAATACGCCATCCATGGCACCAATAATCCAGCCTCGATCGGCCGCTTCGTCTCGCACGGCTGCATTCGCATGTACAACGCCGACATCAAGAAGCTTTTCCGGCTGGTTTCCGTCGGGACGCGCGTTGTCGTCCAGCGATGAAATTGGCGCGGCGGAATTGGCCGATCGGCCTCATCGCCGGCGCGCTGCTGCTGGCGCTGGCGCTACCGGCGCTCGCCGGCGAGCTGGTGCCGTTTTCCGACCGCTATCGGCGCGGCAGCATCGTGATCGTCACGCATCAGCGCCTGCTCTACTACGTGCTCGGGCGCGGCCGCGCCATCCGCTATCCGGTGGGGGTCGGCAAAGCGGGCATGGCCTGGCATGGGCGTGCCGAGGTGGCGGAGAAGTTCTTGCGGCCGGCATGGCGCGCGCCGCCCAGCATCAGGCGACACGCCCCCATTATTCCCGGCGGCAGCCGGCATAATCCGATGGGTGCCGCGGTGCTCGGTCTCGATCGCGGCAACTATGCCATCCACGGCACCAACAATCCGAGCTCGGTAGGCCGGTTCGTTTCGCACGGCTGTATCCGAATGCATAACGCGGACGTTTTGGACCTGTACCGCCGCGCGCATATCGGCACGCAAGTGATCGTGCTGGAGTGAATGACGAGATTCGAATTTCAGCCGCACCAGCTTGCGCGCCGTCCGCCCGAATAGCGGCGGGCGAGACCGCGCTCGAGGAGCGCGGCCGACACATCGGGCGTCGTTGCGGTCGACACGTCGGCGTCCACGCGGCCGCCATATTTGTCCTGGCCGACGCGCGATATCCCGACCGCGCCCTCGCGCAAAATTTTGGCCAGTCCGTCGCGAGCAGCCTGGGCTCTGGCGCGCTCGTCGTCGCAACGGGCGCGCAGCTCCGGCGCATCGACGCCCCGTAGACGCACGCGCGTGGTCACGGCCATGCCCGGCCAGATGTGCACGCGCGCTTCGAAGGTGTCGCCGTCGATCACGCGCAACACCTCGGCCGGATGCCCGCCGCGCAACGCCGGCGTTGCGACCATCGGCTCAGGTGCAAGGGTCACCGGCGCTTCGATGCTGCGGCTGGCGGCGACCGGCGCAATCCACGCGCCGGCGGTCAAGCCTACGCCGAAGCAGGCCCCGGCCAGGAGGAGGACGCCGCCGCGCTGAGGCGCCACCGTCTTCGATATCAGGAACATGCTCCTAGGCTTATATCCCGAAAATGATTCTTTGCAAGCACAATCTCCGATAGCGGTAAATATTTATACAACTCCCAAGCCAGCTTGCCCGTCCGCAAAGCCCGAGAGGCGCTCACTTGTTCGCCGCCCGCTTCGCGACAGCGACACAATTACCGCCCAAACATCGCCAGCCATGGCCCGCCCGCGCAATTCCGCCCAGCCGGAAGTTCCCGGCCTAGCCGCCCGCCGTGTCGCCGCCGACATTCTCGACGGCGTGCTGCGGCGGCGCAACGCGCTTGACGAGCAGCTGTCTGGCAAGGCTGCACATGCCGGTCTGGCTGCCCTGTCCGACCGCGACCGCGCGCTGATGCGCCGGCTCGTCGCGACCGCGCTGCGGCGGCTGGGCAGCTTGCGGTATCTGCTCGGCGCTTTTCTCGACAAGGGCTTCCCCGCCGACGCCCCGCGCGTTGAAACTATCCTGCTGCTCGGCGCCGTGCAGATTCTGTGGCTCGATGTGCCCGATCACGCCGCGGTCGATCTTTGCGTGCGCCTGGCGCAGGCCGACCGGCGTGCCGCCCGCTACGCGGGATTGGTCAATGCCGTGCTGCGGCGGGTGGCGCAGAACCGCGCAAATCTCGGCGCAACCGAGGCGACGCGCGACACCCCGGCCTGGCTGCTCGCGCGCTGGACCACGGCCTATGGCGCCGAAACGGCAGCCGCCATCGCCGCCGCCAATGGTCACGAGCCGGCGCTCGATCTCACCGTCAAGTCGGATGCGGAAAGCTGGGCCGAGCGCCTGCGCGGTCGCGTGCTGCCGACCGGCACCGTGCGCACCCTGGCGCAAGGCGCCATCGCGCTGTTACCCGGCTTCCGCGAAGGCGCCTGGTGGGTGCAGGACGCCGCCGCTTCGTTGCCGGCGCGGCTGCTTGGCGACGTGCGCGGCCTGAACATTGCCGACCTTTGTGCAGCGCCCGGCGGCAAGACGGCGCAATTGGCCGTTGGCGGCGCCCACGTCACGGCGGTTGACCGCTCGCCCGTGCGCCTTGCCCGCGCCGCTGAGAATTTCGCACGCCTGGGGCTGCAAGCGGAAACCGTCGTCGCCGACGTCCTGGAATGGCAGGCTGGCCCATTCGATGCCGTGCTGCTCGATGCGCCTTGCTCCTCTACCGGCACCATCCGCCGCCATCCCGACGTGCCTTGGCTGAAAAGCGAGGCCGATATCGCGACGCTGGCGGCATTGCAGCCGCGCCTTATCGAACGCGCGGTGGAACTTACCAAGCCTGGCGGCCTCATGGTCTACTGCGTCTGCTCACTGGAACCGGAAGAAGGTGAGCGGCAGATCGAGGCCCTATTGGCGCGCGATGCGCGGGTCGAACGCCGGCCGGTGATGCCCGCGGAGGTCTGTGGCCACGGCGAATTCATTACCCCGGCTGGCGATCTGCGCACCCTGCCGCAGCACCTACCCGACCCCGATCCGCGCTGGGGCGGCCTCGATGGCTTCTACGCCGCGCGGCTACGGCGCACTTCTTAGCGCGCGCCCGCGCAACCCTTACGCCACGCGCGGGGTACGAGACCGAAGCCTAATTCACGGACCGGAAAGGCATATTGGCCCTGCCGCAGCCCTTCGCTATCGTGGGCGGGCGCGGGAATTGGACCGCGCCTGCAGGAGACGGGCAGCTTATGATGCGGGTTACCGTCGCGGAGCGAGCGAGGCTCACCCTGCTGATCGGGCGCCGCGCGTTCCGCAGCCTGCAATCCCGCATCCTCGCCCATCCGCTTTTGCGCTGGCGCTTCGGCTCGGCCGCCACCGACCGGCTGGTGATCGCGCCGCAGGACCTGCGCACGGCGGACGCCACCCGCGCCGAGGAAATATATGCCGGCCGCTTCGCCTTCGCCGGCAAGGTGGTGATCTGCGACCGCCGCTCGCCTTTCGATATGACGCCGCCGTCGGACGAATGGGCGGTCATGCTGTTGAGCTTCGGCTGGCTGCGGCATCTGCGCGCCGCCGATTCCGCCATCACCCGCGCCAACGCCCGCTCGCTCATCGACGAATGGATCAACCTGCAAGGCAGCTACCATCCGCTCGGCTGGCGGCTCGATATCCTATCGCGCCGGATCATCTGCTGGCTCAGCCAGTCGCCTTTCGTGCTGCAGGATGCCGACGCACGCTTCTACCGCCGCTTCATCCGCAGCCTATCGCGTCAAGTGCGCTATCTGCGCCGCTCGCTGAAACAGACGCGGGACGGAGTGCCGCGGCTGCAGGCGCTGCTCGCGCTCAACTATGCCACGCTTTGCCTGCAAGGCCAGTCCAACACGCTGCGCAGCCATGCGCGACGGCTGATCGAGGAGTTGCGGCGGCAGATCCTCCCCGACGGCGGCCATATCAGCCGCAATCCCGGCGTGCTTATCGAAGTATTGGCCGACCTGCTGCCGCTGCGCCAGCTGTTCGCCGCGCGGCATCTGCAGCCGCCGGCGGCGCTCAACAATGCCATCGACCGCATGATGCCGATGCTGCGCTTCTTCCGCCACGCCGACGGCAATTTCGCGCAGTTCAACGGCATGGGGCCGACATCGGTCGACCTGCTCGCCACCGTCCTCGCCTATGACGATGCGCGCGGCACGCCAGTGGCGAACGCGCCGCACTCCGGCTATCAGCGCATCGACGCGGGTCAGACTGCGCTGGTCATGGACACGGGCAAGCCGCCGCCGATCGCGGTCAGCCAAGAGGCGCATGCCGGCTGCCTGTCGTTCGAACTGTCGTGGAAGGCGCACCGGGTCGTGATCAATTGCGGACTGCCCGCCGTCAACAAAGAGAATTGGCGGCAGGTGACGCGCGCCACGGCGGCGCATTCCACCGTCACCTTCAACGACCAATCCTCGTGCCGCTTCTTCGAATCGAGCCTGCGCAAGATGCTGGGCGGTATCCCCATCGTCAGCGGCCCGCACGCCGTGATCATCGAGCGCGACGAGCGGCCGGATGGCGTGCTGCTCAGCGCGTCCCATAGTGGCTACGCCCCCGACTTCGGCTTGATCCATCACCGCACCATCCGGCTGAGCGCGGACGGCCGCGCGCTCGACGGCGAGGATAGCTTTGTCCCGGCCGACGGCCGCCAGCTGCCGCTCAAAACCGGTGACGAATACGCCATACGCTTTCACCTTCACCCGGTGGTCAAGGCCAACCGCCTGCCCGACGGGCACGGCGTGCTTATGCTGCTACCGGACCAGGAATTGTGGTCGTTCAGCACTTTTGGCGAGACGGTGCAGCTCGAGGAAAGCGTGTTCCTCTCCGGACCGGACGGACCGCGGCGCACGGCGCAGATCGTCATCTACGGCCATGCCCGCCAGCATCCGTCGGTGCGTTGGACGTTGCGCCACACGCCCCCGGTACCAGCCGGCACGCGTCCCGACCGCGCCGAGGAGCCGGAACTGCCGTTGTAAGCCGCTCGCGACGACTGTCTCTGCTTGTGGATGCGCAGACCTCCGTCATCCCGCCGCATACACTTCCGCCCGCTTCCTGTGCTAGCCCCTGCCTATGGCCAGCCATCCCCGCCGCATCACCCGCGCCCTGCTGTCGGTGTCCGACAAGACGGGGCTGATCGATTTCGCCCGCGCGCTCGTTGAATACGACATCGAGCTCGTCTCAACCGGCGGCACCGCAAAGGCGATCAAGGACGCCGGCTTGCCGGTGCGCGACGTCGCCGAATTGACCGGCTTCATGGAGATGATGGATGGGCGCGTCAAGACGCTGCACCCGAAAGTACACGGCGGCCTGCTCGCCATGCGCGGCAATCCTGAGCACACCAAGGCGATGGAGGAGCACGGCATCAAGCCGATCGATCTCCTGGTGGTGAACCTCTATCCGTTCGAGGCGACGGTGGCGAAGGGTGCCGCTTACGAGGACTGCATCGAGAACATCGACATCGGCGGGCCGGCCATGATCCGCGCCGCCGCCAAGAACCACGCCGACGTCACCGTGGTGGTGGAGCCTTCCGACTACGCGAAGGTGCTGGCGGAGCTTGCCCAGCATGCCTCCATGACCACGCTCGAGCTGCGGCAGCAATTGGCGGCGAAAGCCTATGCGCGCACGGCCGCCTATGACGCCGCGATCTCCAACTGGTTTGCCGACACGCTGCACGACGAGGCGCCGGAATACCGCGCCTTCGGCGGCAAGCTGATCCAGGCGCTGCGCTACGGCGAAAACCCACATCAGACCGCGGCATTCTATCGAAGCCCAGGCGAACGCTTTGGCGTTGCCACCGCGCGGCAATTGCAGGGCAAGGAACTCTCCTACAACAACATCAACGATACCGACGCGGCCTTTGAATGCGTGGCCGAGTTCGACCCGCGCAAAGGGCCGGCCTGCGTCATCGTCAAGCACGCCAACCCCTGCGGCGTGGCGGAAGGCGCAAGCCTTCTCGAAGCCTACCGCAAGGCGCTCGCCTGCGATCCGGTCTCCGCGTTCGGCGGTATCGTCGCGCTCAACGGCAAGCTCGACGCGGAAGCCGCCCAGGCGATCACGGAAATCTTCACCGAAGTGATCATCGCCCCGGACGCCGACGAGGAAGCGATCAAGATCGTTGCGGCCAAAAAGAATCTGCGCCTGCTCGTCACCGGCGGCCTGCCCGATCCGCGCGCCACGGGCTTGACGCTGAAGTCGGTGGCGGGCGGCCTGCTGGTGCAGTCGCGCGACAATGCCGTGGTCGACGAGATGCAGCTCGAGACCGTCACCAAGCGTGCGCCGAGCGAGAAGGAGCTTGCCGATCTGCGCTTCGCCTTCCGTGTGGCCAAGCACGTGAAGTCGAACACCATCGTCTACGTCAAGGACGGCGCCACCGTCGGCATCGGCACCGGACAAATGAGCCGGGTCGATTTCAGCGCGCATCGCCGCGCGCAAAGCGCTCGATGCGGCGGAAGCGATGAAGCTCAAGGAGCCGCTTACCAAAGGCTCGGTGGTGGCCTCCGACGCTTTCTTCCCCTTCGCCGACGGCCTCCTCGCCACGATCGAAGCGGGCGCCACCGCGGTGATCCAGCCCGGCGGCTCGGTGCGCGACGACGAGGTGATCAAGGCGGCCGACGAGCACGACGTGGCGATGGTGTTTACGGGCGTGCGGCATTTCAGGCATTAGGCACTGACTCGTGTCCCGGACGCGGTGCAGCACGAAGCGCAGCGAGGTGATGCGCCGCTGATCCGGGGCGCCAGTTATTGAAGAAAGCTGGGTCCCGGGTCGGCAGCGCACCGCTTCGCGCTGCGCTGCGCCCGGGACACATACGTTCAGTTTCTCGCCAAATCTCCCAGCAGGCTCGCCGCCACCGACAGCTTCGACAGCGTGAGCCCAGAGCCGGCGATCTCGTGGATGGCCGAGCGGATGCGCTCGACTTCCGCTTGGCGCGGGCGAACCCATTCCTCCACCGCGCCGGCGCCGGCAAGTCCGTTTCCTTGGCCGTTGCCGACCATGGCGGCGGTGAGGCGCCGCTCGGCATCGCCGATCGAGTCGAGCGCGCGGTCGAGGGCGAGGCGGTCGAAATAATCGGCCACCACGATGTTCGGCACCGCGCCGGCCACGCGGTCGAGCTGAAAGAAGGCCTCGGTGGCGAAATAGGTGGCGGCCACGTCGCTGACCGCCTTGCCGGCACGGTCGGCAACCAGGACAATGTCGGGCGCGGCTTTCAGGGCGGCGAAGCTGGCGACGCGGTGAGCGAGCGCGGCGGGCACGCCGGCTGCGGCAAGCTCGGCCATGCGGGCCTTGCGCGCCGCGGCCGCCTGCTTCGACAGCGCGGCATCGAGCGCGGTTTCGACATGCCTGATGCCGTCGCGGTAATGCGCGACGATGTCTTCCAGCCCACGCGTCAAATCGACATGGCGCAGGAACCAGACCAGCCGGTCGAGCAGCAGGTCCTGCACCGCCGCATAAAGACCGAGTTGCACCTCGCCCGCCACCTCGTTGTCGAGCGCGTCGATTTCGCCGTTGAGCTCGACCATGCCGTAACTGTTGCGCACGGCGGCAAAAGCAGCAGCAACAGCAGAAGCAGCAGCACCGGTCTGGTCGGCGATGCGCACGATGAGCGTCGCGCCGCCGCGGTTGATCATCGAATTGGTCAGCTGCGTGGCGATGATCTCCCGGCGCAATCGATGCGACTGGAGCGCGTCGGGGAAGCGCTCGATCATCTCCTTGGGGAAATAGCGGTTGAGCTCGCGCCCGAGGAACGGATCGTCCGGCACCGCGCAGTCGAGCAATTCCGCATAGAGCGAAAGCTTGGCGTAGGCCAAAAGCACCGCCAGTTCGGGGCGGGTGAGCGGCTCGCCGCGCTTGCGCCGCTCCTCGAGCGCCAGCTGATCGGGCAGATACTCCACCGCGCGATCGAGCTCGCCGCGCTGTTCCAGGATCTGCATCAGGCGTTGCTGAAAGCCGAGATCCTCCAGGCCGCGCCGCTGCGCCAAGGAAAGCGCCAGCGTCTGCTGGTAGTTGTTGCGCAGGACGAGCCGCGCGACCTCGTCGGTCATCTCGGCGAGCAGCGCGTTGCGATCTTTAAGCGTCAGCGCGCCGGAGTGCACCGGGCCCGACAGCGCGATCTTGATATTGACCTCGACGTCGGAGGTGTTGACGCCGGCAGAGTTGTCGATGGCGTCGGTGTTCAGCCTGATGCCGGCGCGCGCCGCCTCGATGCGGCCGCGCTGGGTCATGCCCAGATTGGCGCCCTCGCCGATCACCTTGCAGCGCAGGTCGCAGCCGCTGACCCGGATGGCGTCGTTCGAGCGGTCGCCGACGTCGTCGTCCGTTTCCTGCGACGACCGCACATAGGTGCCGATGCCGCCGAAGAACAAGAGGTCGACCGGCGCTTTCAGGATCGCCTTCATCAGTTCCTGCGGCGTAACGCTCGCCCCGAGGCCCAGCAGCGCTTGCGCTTCCGCCGACAACGCGATCGCCTTGGAGGAGCGCGGGTAGACGCCGCCGCCCTTGGAGATCAGCGCTTTGTCATAGTCCTGCCAGCTCGAGCGCGGCAATTTGAACAGGCGCTCGCGCTCGGCGAAGCTTGCTTTCGGATCGGGGTCGGGATCGATGAAAATGTCACGGTGGTCGAAGGCGGCCACCAGCGTGATGGTGTCTTCGCGCAGCATGCCGTTGCCGAATACGTCGCCCGACATGTCGCCGACGCCGACGGCCGTGAACGGCGTCTCGTGGATGTTGACATCCATCTCGCGGAAATGACGCTTGACCGACTCCCAGGCCCCGCGCGCGGTGATTCCCATGGTCTTGTGGTCGTAGCCAGCCGAGCCGCCCGACGCGAAGGCGTCGGCCAGCCAATAGTCGTGCGCGATGGCGATCTCGTTGGCGATGTCGGAAAACGTGGCGGTGCCCTTGTCGGCGGCGACCACGAGATAGGGGTCGTCGCGCTCGTGGCGCACCACGTCGGGCGGCGGCACGATGGCGCCGTCCGGGCCGATATTGTCGGTGATGTCGAGCAGGCTGGAGATGAACAGCTTGTAGCTGGCGACGCCCTCCGCCTGTACCGCCTCGCGCGGCGCGCCGCGCGGCATCTGCTTGGGCACGAAGCCGCCCTTGGCGCCGACCGGCACGATCACCGCGTTCTTGACCTGCTGCGCCTTCACCAAGCCGAGGATTTCGGTGCGGAAGTCCTGCGGCCGGTCGGACCAGCGAATGCCGCCGCGCGCCACCTTGCCGAAGCGCATATGCACGCCTTCCACGCGCGGCGAATACACGAAGATTTCGAAGAGCGGATGCGGCAGGGGGATGCCGGTGAGCTTGCCGCTTTCGAACTTGATCGAGATCAGCGGCTTGGGCTGGCCCTGCCCGTCGGTCTGGAAGAAATTGCTGCGGATCGCCGATTGCACCGCGTTGACGAAGCGGCGCAGGATGCGGTCCTCGTCAAGGCTTTCGACGCTTTGCAGAGCCTCTTCGACGCGAGCGGCGATTTCCTGTTGCCTTGCATCGCGGTCGGAGTTGTGCATTCCCGGACCGCTCGCTGCGCTCGCGCCCCGGATTGACGAAAGATGCGGATCGAAGCGAGCATGGAAGAGTTCGACGATGTCCGCGGCAATGCCGGGGTGCTTGACCAGCGTCGCCCACATATAATCCTGCGAATACGGCACGCGAATTTGGCGCAGGAAGCGCGACAGCGCGCGGATCAGCGCCACGTCGCGCCAGCCGAGAGCCGCTGCCATGGTCAGCGCGTTGTAGCCGTCGTTCTCCGCCTGGCCCCGCATCACCATCAGGAAGGCGGCTTCCAGCCGCGCCTTGCCGCCGTCAAGATCGATGGCGCCGCCGTCCTTGCGCTCGAGCCGCATGTCATGCAGCCACAGCACGTCCTGCCGGTCAGCCGGCGCGATCCGGTAGGTGCGTTCGTTCACCACCTGGAAGCCCATGTTCTCCAGCACCGGCACCCGTTCAGACAGCGGCAGCGGGCGGGCAAAGCTCCACACCTTCAGCCCGACCGAGCGGTTGTCCCCCTCCTGCCGATGGTGGAAATCGACGCCGAGCGGACGCTGCACGCCGAGCGACTCAAGGACATGGATGTCCGCGGCGGCCGTTTGTGCCGAGTAGATGTCGTGGAAGCCGGGTGAGAAGGCGTCGCAATAGCGCTCGAACAGTTCCGATGCCTGCTGGGGCGGGTTGTTATGCGCCAGCACTTCGGCCAATTCGTCGTTCCAGGTGCGCACGATAGCCGCGACATCGCGTTCAAGCTTGCCCTGGTCGACCGGCGGCGTGGCCGCGCCTGAGCGCCCGATGATAAAAAGGACGCGCACCATCGGGCCTTCCGGGAAGAAGGGGTAGAAGGCGGAAACGCGCCCATGGAAGGCCTGCGCGAGATAATCGCCGATCTGCGCGCGGACATGGCTATCGTAGCGCTCGCGCGGCACATAGACCAAGACCGAAACGAAGCGGTCGAAGCGGTCAACGCGCGGCAACACACGCACGCGCGGGCGCTCGTCGAGCTGCATGATGGTGAGCGCGAAGCGATAGAGCGTGTCCTCGTCGGCCTGGAACAATTCGTCGCGCGGGTAATGTTCGAGCACGTTCGCCAGCGCCTTGCCGGAATGGCTGCTGGGCTCGAAGCCGGCGCGTCTCTCGACCGCCGCGAGCTTGCGCCGTAGGTAGGGAATACCGTGCGCCGAGCGGGTATAGGCGGTCGAGGTGAACAGGCCGACGATGCGGAATTCGCCGGTCAGGTTGCCGGCGGCGTCGAAGCGCTTGACGCCGATGTAGTCGAGATAGACGCGGCGGTGCACGCGCGCGTGAATATTGGCCTTAGCAATGATCAGTGGGCGCGGCTCCTTCAGAAAGGCCATGATCTCCGGCGTAATCTCGAGCAACTGTTCGCCGCGCTTGAGCACGCGCAGCTCGCGTGCGCGCATGATTCCCAGCGCGGTGCCGTGGTCAGGTACGAGTTCGCGGCCGTCGAAGGTGTAGTCGCGCACGCCGAGGAAAGTGAAATTGTCGGCCAGCAGCCATTGCAGGAATTGAATTGCTTCGGCGATCTCGTCGACCGGCAGCGGCGGCGGGTTGGTCTTGAGATCGGCGACAACGGCGTTGACCCGTTCGAGCATCGGGCGCCAATCGTGCACGGCAAGCCGCACCTCGGAGAGCACGTTGCCGAGTGCTTTCACGACATTCGGACAGGCGGCGGCGTCGAGCGGATCGAGATGGATTTGAATGAAGCTTTCGCGCGCGCTTTGCGCCGCATCCGGCGCCGCCAGCGCCACGAGCTTTTCACCGTCGCGCCGCACGCCGAATACCGGATGCGCCACCAGCCGGATCGACATCTTGCGATCGGCGAGTTCACCCATCACCGAGTTGACCAGAAACGGCATGTCGTCGTTGAGGATCTCGACCACCGAGAGAGCGCGAGGCTCGCCGGCGCCCGGAAGCCTCACCGTCTCGCAGCGGATCTTCGGCGAGCCGGGCTTTCGATCGGTGAGAAAATCCCAGGCGCGTTCGGCAAGTTCTGCAAGGTCGGCGGCGCCGTAGTGCACCACGTCTTCGGGCACCGTGCGGCCATAAAGCCGGGCGACGAATGCCGGCGCAATGTCCGGACGGCGCTTGCTGAGCGCAGTGTCCGCCTCGTTCAGGAGCGCGCGAGCGGCGGTTTCCTCCTGACTGGCGGGAAGCTCGACGGCCATGGGGTTTCCTCGACGCGCATCGCCTAAGAATCAGTCGCGCTTGAGTTTTTACCTTCCGCGCGCGCGCGTCGAGAGCAACCCATCTTTTGGTGACGGGTTCGCGACAGGATTTGCAAAAGGTCCCCGGACGATCTGGTTAAATCACTGAAACAAAAGGCGAAAGCCCCGCCAGCCGGTCGTATCGCACGAGCGCGGAACGTTGTAGGCTTGAGCTCGATCGGGACGAAACAGGGGCAAATGAATATGGCCAAGGCCAGCACACCGGCGAAACCGGCCGGCAAACCGGCGGTTGCGCAGGGCAAGCCGGCGTTGCGCGCGCTCACGGGCGAGGCGGTGAAGTCAGCCTCGGCCAAAGCGGCGGCAAAACCCGCGTCCAAGCCGATGCTCAAGCCGGTCGCGTCCGCCGACGATCAGCCGGTCATCGCGCTCAACCTGCCACCGGGCAAGCTGTCGCCAGCCATGGCGGCCTATTTCAAGAAATGTCAGGACAAGCTCGGCTTCGTCCCCAACGTACTGCTGGCCTATGCCTTCGATACGGCGAAGCTGGAAGCTTTCGTCGCCATGTACAACGACCTGATGCTGGGCGAGAGCGGGCTTTCAAAGCTCGAGCGCGAGATGGTCGCGGTGGCGGTGTCATCGCAGAACCGCTGCTACTACTGCCTCACCGCGCACGGCGCGGCCATCCGGCAATATTCCGGCAATCCGCTGCTCGGCGAGCAGATCGTGATGAACTACCGCGTCGCGCGGATCAATAAGCGCCAGCGCGCCATGCTCGATTTCGCGGTCAAACTGACGGTGCAGCCGGGCAGCGTCGAGGAAGCCGACCGCGAGCGGCTGCGCCGCGCCGGCTTCTCCGACCGCGATATCTGGGACATCGCCGCCGTGGTCGGCTTCTTCAACATGTCGAACCGGGTGGCGAGCGCCACCGACATGCGGCCGAACGTCGTCTATCACGGGCAGGCGCGATAAAAAGAACCTGTCGTCCCCGCGCAGGCGGGGACCCAGTACTCCGCAGTCTATCGAGAGGACAGGGCGTACTGGATCCCGGGTCTCGCTTCGCTCGCCCGGGACGACAGCTTAAGTTTGCCGCATGAACCAATATCGCATCGTCGCATTCATTTTTGCCCTCCTTTGCGTCCCCGGCTATGCGCAGACGCCCGCCATCCCACCGGCGCAAAACGTGGTCGCGCGCAATGGCATGGTGGTGGCGCAAGAAGCGCGCGCGGCGCGCATCGGCATCGACATTCTCAAGCGCGGCGGCAACGCGGTGGACGCCGCCGTGGCGGTCGGCTTCGCACTGGCGGTCACCTATCCTGAAGCTGGCAATCTCGGCGGCGGCGGCTTCATGGTCATCCACCTCGCTGAGGGCAACCGCGATACCAGCATCGACTATCGCGAGACGGCGCCGGCCGCGGCAAGCAACAGCATGTTTCTCGACGCCGCCGGCAATCCCGATCCGCAGAAGTCGCGCGATAGCGGTCTTGCCGTCGGCGTGCCGGGCACCGTCGCAGGATTGGCGCTGGCGGAACAGAAATACGGCTCGGGCAAATTCACGCTCGCCGAACTGATCGCTCCCGCTATCGATCTTGCGCGCAACGGCTTTCCGCTCGAAGGCCATGCCGCCGAGACGCTGCCGTTCCTCGCCAAGCGGCTGGCGCGCTGGCCGTCGACGAAAGCCATCTTCTTCCAAGGCGATGATCCGCTGCATGAAGGCGCCCGGCTGGTCCAGCGCGACCTTGCCGAGACGCTGCAAGCGATCGCGACGCACGGCCCGCCCGGCTTCTATACCGGCCGCGTCGCGCAAGCGATCGCCGATGCCGTGCGACAAGCCGGCGGCATCATGACGACGAAGGATCTTGCCGGCTACAAGGCGATGGAACGGCCGGTGATACGCGGCCGCTATCGCGGCTACGACATCGTGTCCATGCCACCGCCCTCCTCCGGCGGCGTCTGCCTGATCGAGGCGCTCAACATCCTGGAAGGCTACGACCTCGGCAAGCTTGGCCGCAATGCGCCGGCGCTGCACGACATGATCGAGGCGATGAAGCGCGCCTATGCCGACCGCGCCATCTTCCTGGGCGACCCCGACTTCGTGCAAATGCCGCTTGATCGCCTGCTGTCGAAGCAATACGCCGCCGCCTGGCGCGCCGGCATCGGCGACAAGTCGACGCCCGCCGCCGCCATCCGCCCCGGCAAGCCGGCCGGCAGCGAAGGCCGCAACACCACGCATTTCTCCGTCATCGACCGCGACGGCAACGCGGTGGCCAACACCTACACCCTCAACTTCGCCTACGGCCTCGGCCTGGTGGCCGGCGGCACCGGCGTGCTGCTCAACAACGAGCTCGACGATTTCACCGCCAAGCCCGGCGCCTCCAATGCCTACGGTCTGGTCGGCTTCGACGCCAACCTGCCGGCGCCGAACAAGCGGCCGCTGTCGTCGATGACGCCGACCATCGTGCTGAAAGACGGCAGGCCGTTCATCGTCACCGGCTCGCCCGGCGGCAGCCGCATCATCACGGCCGTGCTGCAAGTGATCACCAACGTCGTCGATTTTCGCATGGGCATCGCCGACGCGGTGAGCGCGCCGCGGCTGCACAACCAGTGGGAGCCGGACAAGACCTTCGTGGAGCCGGGTTTCGAGCCGTCAGTGCTCGAGGCCCTCGCGGCGCGCGGCCATGTCATCGTACCGACCGCGCCGCATACCGACGCCAATTCGATCGAAGTCACAGCCGGCGGCTACATCGGCGCCGCCGACCGCCGCACGCGCGGGGCGACCGCCGCGGGGTACTGAGCATGAGCGCCTCCGTCGACCGCGTGCGCGCGGCGCTCGCCGCCGCCGGCCATCCTGACACCATCACGCTGTTTCCCGACGGCACGCGCACGGCGCAGGATGCCGCCGATGCGGTCGGCTGCACCGTGGCGCAGATCGCCAAATCGATCGTGCTGCGCGCCGGCGAGCAGGTGGTGCTGGTGATCGCCTCCGGCGCCAACCGCGTGGACCTGGCGAAAGTGTGCGCCCGCCTCGCGCGCCCGGTAAAGCCGGCCGAGGGACGCTGGGTCCGTGACACCACCGGCTTTGCCATCGGCGGCGTGGCGCCGGTCGGCCACGCCAACCCGCCGCGCGTCTTCATCGATGCCGACCTGATGGCGCTCGATCCGGTCTGGGCCGCGGCGGGCTCGCCGCGCCACGTGTTCCGCACCAGTCCGGCCGCGCTCGTGCACATGACCGGCGGCGAGGTTGCCGACGTCAAGGAAGGCTGAAGCATGATCCATTCGGGTTAACTCACACTCCGCTCATTCCGAGTGGACAACAGTCTAAAGGCGCCGCTTATACGAAACAGGCGATCTCGGTGATCCGCTCGCCCACCGGATAGCCGGTGACCTCGATTCCCGCGGCGTCGAGCCAGGCATGGGCGTCGAGCGGTTTTTCCCGCCCGCGCGCCGCGCCGAAATGCATCACGCTGGCGACGCCGCGCCGCTTGAGCATCACCCGTGCCGCCATCGCTTGCGGCAAGCACACCGCCTTGAACGGCACGTGGCGTGCCGCGCGCGTCACCGCCCAGCCGATCTCCTCGGCGAGCTGCGTCTGCTGCTGCCCGGCGGCGGCATGCGCCGCGCCTGTACGCGGATCGCTTGGCGGCACGAATGTGCCGAGCCGGCGCGCCAGCATGGGAAAGGGCACGAAGATCAGGCCCAGCCGCGCCAGCCAAAGGCAAGCGACCGCCTCGGCGACCAGCGCGCGGCGGGCGTGGCCGACCTGCGCGAACCTACGCAGCGGACGGCGGATCGAGCGCCACGGCGCCATGCTGCACCATTTCGTTGAGGAAGCTTTCCACCTCGGCGCGGCAGGTCTCCGGCGCCACATCGTACTCGCTCTGCAATTGCGCGCAGACGGCGTCGACCTCCTGCGGCGTGTCGATAAGCTCCCAGATGCGCGCGCCGACCTCGCTCAAGCCGATATAATTGCCTTTCTCCGCACTCATCATGACCAGCTCGTCGCCCACCTTGGCGGCCAGCCAATCGCCCTGCTTTCGCACCATCATGGAGGCTTCTCCTATGCGGACCGCGCCAAGGCCGGCGCGGACGACAATTCATAACCAAGTCGCCGCATCATCGGCGCATGCGCCATTTCGATCCGCGCCACCTGCTCGGCGCTCAGCTCGTCGCGCCAGGCGCCGGCTTGGCCGCGGCGGAAGAAAATGCCGCCGCTCCCCGGACGCGGCGCCTCGCGAAAGCCCTTCTCCCGCTCCTGCTGCCGCAACTGGGCGAAATCCGCAAACGCCGCCGCGCGCAGCGCCTCATCCGCCGTTACCGGCCAGCCGGCAAAGGCAAGCACGCGGCTCAGCGTCGCGGCGGCATCGGCCTGCATGTCCTCGTAGCGGACCAGCAGGACGGGGATGTCGGTCTGCTCGAGCCAGCTCGCCACGTGCCCGCTCCAGCCCAAAAGCCGCTGCCGCAATTGAATGTGCTGGCGGTCGGTTCGCCCACAGAACCCATCCGTGTCGCTGTTCATGCGCGCGATCGCCTCGTCGATACCGATACGACTATGATTGGCGAGCGAGGAAGCCACGTCGCGCGGATCGCGCGCGATGACGATCGCCGCATCGGCGCCGCGCGCGCCGGCCAGCAGCGGCTCGCCCTTGGGCGTGCGCGTGTAGGCGTCGTGCGCTTTCACGAAGCGCACCGGCGCCGACTCCGGCGGTGCATCGTATTCGTCGTCCGCGCCGCCGCGCGCCAACTCTTCATAGACGCGGGGCCGCAAGCAATCGATCTCCTCGTGCGTGAGCAGCCCGGAGTTGATGAGGGTGAGACGGTCAAAGGGCCCGCGTGCGCTGGCGATGCCGCCGCGTTCGGGCAGACCGTTGATGTCCGCCGGCCTATCGGTCGCCGACAGGTTGGCGATCAGCATGCGCATCCAGGTATTGCCCGACTTCGGATAGGAGGCGAGCCAGATCGTGCGCGTCATGCCGCCCGCTCCGTCAAGCCGATGTCGGCCCAATGCCGCTCGAGTTGCGCGGCCACCTCGGGCAGGCGGTCGAAATTGAGCGCGCGGGTGAGATGGAAAACGCCGGCGACATTCGCGATTGCCGTGGCGGCGCGGAAATAATCCGCCTTCTGTCCCATGCGGCTCACCAGTAGCGGACGATAGGCGCTGCGCCGCAGGACGAGCGCCGCGTCGACCACGTTCGGCCGCTCGATACCGTGTTGGTGCGGCGGCCGCGCTTCGCGCAGCGCATAGACGGCGCCCAGCGGCAGCGGCTCGCTGAACACGGCGCTGGGCTCGACGAAGAATTTTTGCAGCCGGTTGCGCACCGGCGCGCCGCGCCGTTCCGCGAGATCAAGCTTCTCTATCGCCTGCGCCCATAGCTTGAGATTGCGGCCGTCAGGCTGCACCATGACGGCGCCGGCGCCGCCCGGTGCGACCGCGCAGAAATCGTCGGTCACCAGCGGGAAGCCGCGTTGCGCAAGCGCCGCGGCCAGGGTCGATTTGCCCGCTCCCGACGCGCCGCAGAACAACACTGCCTTGCCGTTCACGCGCACGGCGCTCGCATGCAGCACCACCTGCCCGCGCTGATGCAGCAGGATGCCTAAAGCCGTTCCGGCCAGGAAGATCGCGATGTCGGCTGCTTCGGCGCCCACGGCAGGCTCGACCACGATTTCACGGCCGCCGTCGAGCAGATAACGAGCCACGTCCGGGACGTTCAGAAGGAATTTGTCGCCGGCGATTTCCCAGGTCGGGCCGCGTACGCTTGCCCGCGGCAGCGTTTCCGGCACGCGGCCGGCGCGCACCACGATATTGGCTGCGGCAGCGGGCCTCTGCGCCGCCGCGATGGCGCCGGGCAGCTCGATCTCGCTCGCCACGACGAGCCCGGCAACACAATATAAATTCACGGCACCCCCGGGAATTCCTACAGGTTCCGGCCACCGTCCCCCGGCTGCCGGATCGGCATCATACAATCATTTCGCGAGACGTTTTTGAAGCGCCTAACGCTCTCAAACGAAACTGCCGCGCCAACCAAGTAACTCTAATCATTACAGTTTTTTGAAAGCAGCGGGTTTGCTTTGTGACGAGCCGAGTTCCTTGACCGGCGCGCACGCCGGCTGCATGTCGTAAAAAGCCGTTATCAGGGACGTGAGCGAGGCCGCATTGGCGAGGTGCGCAGCGTCAACAACAGAACCAGCGCCTCGGGGTGCCGCGGCACCGGCTAGCGAGACGCCATCGCTTGCCGACAAGGTGGCGTTCCTCGGCAGCCCCGGCTCCTACCCGCACCCGGCGCCGGATTTGCGGCGCAAGGAGACCCATATGTCCTGGGTCTTCTTGGCCGGCGAAAAGGTCTACAAGCTGAAGAAGCCGGTGCGCTTCCCCTATCTCGACTATTCGACGCTCGCCAGGCGCGAAGCCGCCTGCCGCGCCGAGTTGGCGCTGAACCGCAGGCTCGCGCCTGACGTCTACGAGGCGGTCGCGCCGCTTTCGCGTACACCGCAAGGCCTTGCTCTCGGCGGCGAGGAGAACGTCGTCGATTGGCTGGTGGTGATGCGCCGGCTCGACGAGCGCAAGACGCTCGAGCACGCCATTCTCACCGGGGCGCTGCATGCCGCGCAGCTCGATCACGTGGTCTCGACGTTGGTGAGGTTCTACCGCCGCGCCCACGCCGTTTTCGTCTCGCCCGAAATGCTCCTGCGCGGCTGGCGCGACAGTCTCGCCTACAACAAGCGTGTGCTGCTCGATGCAAGGCTCGGCCTGCCGGCCGGCCTGGTGCGGCGCATCGACCGCGCGCAACGCCGATTTTTGGCCGCGCGATCAGAGTTGATCGCCGGCAGGGTACGCGCGCGCGCCATCGTCGACGGTCATGGCGACCTGCGCCCCGAGCACATCTGGCTCATCGAGCCCATCACCATCATCGACTGCCTGGAGTTCAATGCCGCCTTGCGCGCCGTCGATCCGTTCGACGAGATCGCCAACTTGTGCATCGAATGCGAGCGCCTGGGCGGCGCCTGGGCAAGCGAGCACATTCGCGACCGCGCCATTCACGCCCTGCACGACCATTTGTCGGAGCAGCTGTTCACCTTCTATCGCTGCCACCGCGCCAGCTTGCGCGCGCGCTTGACGATCGCACATCTGCTGGAGCCAAACCCGCGCACGCCGGAGAAGTGGCCGCGGCACGCGCGCGAATATTTGGCGATCGCGGCGGCCGACGCCGAACGCCTGGAAAGAATACTGAGGGCATGATCGTTTTTTGGATGGAAGCGAAGCGGCCAGCACAGCGCGCTCCCTCTCCCCGTCGGGGAGACGGCTGGGGTGAGGGGGCAAGTGGCTCTCGTCAGGCCTAAACCCCTCACCCGGCACGCTTCGCGTACCGACCTCTCCTTATGGGAGAGGTGAAAGCGAGGCCGCGGCGCAGCCCGATTCAAACAGAGACGGTCTTGCGCTAGAACGCCATGAGGTCGGTCAGTGCGCGGCCTTCGTGCAGGCGGCGCACGGTTTCCGCGAGCAGCGGCGCAACGCGCAACATGTCGATCTTGCCCCGCGCCGCCGGGTCGAGCCGGAAGGGCGGGACGCTGTCGGTGACGACGAAGCGGTCGATGGCCGGATCGGCGATCACTTCCGCTGCGCCCGGCATGAACAAACCGTGGGTCACCAGCGCGATCACCTTCTTGGCGCCAGCCCGGCGCGCCGCTTGCGCCGCCCGCAGCAGCGTGCCGCCGGTGCTGATCAGGTCGTCGATGACGAGGGCGGTTGCGCCTTCCACCTCGCCCACGAACATGTCGCCGCTCACCACGCCGGCACTGCGGTGTTTCTCGGCAAAAGCCCTGCCGACCGGCTGGCCAACCGCCGCCTCCAGCGCCTCGCGGAATAGCTCGGCGCGCTTGCCGCCGCCGAGATCGGGCGACACCACGCACAGCTTCTCGGCCGCCAGCCGCTTGGCGTAATCGACGAACAGCGGCGCCGCTTTCAGTGCCACGGTCGGGATGCGGAAGGCATTCTCGAAGGCGGCCGGATTGTGCACCTCCAGCGTCACGATGGCGTCGGTGCGGACGGCCTCGAACATCTGCGCGACATAGCGGGTGTTCACCGGGTCGTGCGGCTTGGTGCGGCGGTCCTTGCGTCCATAGGCGAGATAGGGGACCAGCGCGGTGACGCGCGCGGCCCCGGCATCCGTGAGCGCGCCGATGAAGAACAGGAGCCGCACCAGCTTGTCGCCGGCGCTTTCGGCCGGGCCGCCGTGCAGGCTCTGCACCACGTAGACGTCGCGGCCACGGACGGCATCGAGCGGGCGCGTCTTGTGTTCGCCGTCCTCGAAGTCGCGCTCCTCGTGCGCGGCCAGCGATGCCCCGAGCGCCGCGGCGACATCATTGCCTAGCTCGGCCGTGGCCTTCAGCGCGAACAGTTGCAGCGGAGCGTCATCGCTCATCGCGACGCTTCCTGGCTTGGCGCCCTGGCGAAGCGCGCGAGCGTGTCGATGACCTCCTGATCGGAGGTCTGGCGGAAGTCCGCATAGTAGAAGCCGATGGCACCGAACATCTCGTGGTCTTCCAGGCACACCACCTCATCGGCTTCTTCGCGCATCTCCGGCAGGGTTTCGGTCGGCGCGACCGGCACCGCCAGCACCAGCGTCTTCGGCTGGCGCAGGCGGGTGGCGCGCAGCGCGGCGCGCGTAGTAGCGCCGGTCGCCACACCGTCGTCGATGACGATGGCCGTCTTGCCTTCGACCTCGGCGCGTGCGCGGCCGCCGAGATACCGCGCGCGCCGGCGCTCGATCTCGGCCAACTCCTGGTCGCATACTTGCTTGAATTCCGCTTCCGAGATACCGGCGAGCGCAATGACGTCCTCGTTGCGCACGATCAGCGGCGTGGCGCCGTCGACGACTGCGCCCATGGCGAGTTCCGGCTGCGAGGGCACGCCGATCTTTCGCACCAGGATCAAGTCGAGCGGCGCCGCGAGCGCGGCGGCGACTTCCGCCGCCACCGGCACGCCGCCGCGCGGCAGCGCCAATACCACCGGCTGCCGGTCCTTATAGGCGGCAAGCGCCTGTGCGAGCTGGCGGCCGGCCTGGGTTCGGTTCGCGAAAGACATCGGCTTGCCTCACGCCACAAGATAGCGCGCGAACCAGCGCGTTGCATGATCGATCACGGCATCGAGCGCGCCCGGCTCAGGAAACAGATGGCTGGCGCCGGGCACGATTTCCAGCGCTTTCGGCCCTTGCAGCTGCGCCAGCGCCTGCTCGTTGAGCTCGATGACGCCGGTGTCGGCGCCGCCGACGATCAGCAGCGTCGGGGCCCGCACGCGCGCAAGCGCTTGACCTGCGAGATCCGGGCGGCCGCCGCGCGACACCACGGCGCCTACGCGTGCGCCGGCCTTGGCGGCGGCGACCAGCGCAGCCGCGGCCCCGGTGCTGGCGCCGAACAGGCCGAGCGGCACGCCGCCCGCCCACGGGTCGCCGTCGAGCCAGCGCATGGCATCGATGAGCCGCGCCGCCAGCAGCGGAATGTCGAATACATTGGCGCGGTCGGCCTCTTCGTCAGCGGTAAGCAGATCGAACAGCAGGGTGGCGAAGCCATGCCCGTTCAGCGCCTGCGCCACCGCGCGGTTGCGCGGGCTGAAGCGGCTGGAGCCGCTGCCATGCGCGAAGACGACGACCGCATGGGCGGTGCGCGGAACGTGCAATGTACCGGCCAGCCCGACCGGCGGGATCGCGACCTCGCGGGTTTCACCTTCGCGCGCCATGCTGGCCGCCGCGGCGGGGTTCGCGGTTACGCCTTCATACTGTGCTTGCCCATCAGCTTCACGGTGCTCGCCTGCGGGCCCTTGTCGCCCATTTCCTCGGCGAAGGTCACGCGCGCGCCGACCTCCAGCTTGGCGAAATCGCCGTTGAGCACGCTGTTGCGGTGGAAATAGATCTCGCGGCCGTCGCTGGTCTCGATGAAACCGAACTCGCCGAGCGGGTCGAGCTCGGTCACCGTTCCGGTCGGCGGACCGTCATGCTGTTTGACGTGTCCTTGCAGCTTGCGCACCTGGTCTTGCAGCTGCCGGCGCGCGCGCTTGAAGGCGTCGTTGAGGGCGAAGTTCAGATCGGCGTAGCGCTCGTCGTTCTGCGGCGTGCGGCCGACATTGACGTCGCGGCCATCCGGCAGAGCCAGATGGATATTGATCTCGTACAGGCCGCCGCTGCGGTGGCGCCCGCCGGGTGCCTTCAGCATCACGCGGCCGGCGGTCACCCGCCCGAAGCGGTCCTCGAGCACGGCGACATGTTTGTCGACCGCGGTGCGCGTTTCCGGCGTGGCGTCCATGCCCTGAAAGTCGATCTCGACTGGCGTTTCCATGGTTCAGTCCCGTGGTTCATCAATATAATTTTATCTTGCGCCTCTATCTTGCGCCCCACCCCCCGAACTTCATTGACATGGCTCAAGCCCGCGGAACGGCGCGCAAGGCGCCGATTCTCAACGACATAGCGCGAATTTTGTTCGCCGGGCTGAAGCCGTAGCGAGCGCGTGGCGTGCGCGTCGGGGATGCCGATCTCCGTAGGCCCCGATCGCTTCGGGGGCGCGCGGTGATCCGAAATCGGGGAACCTTGCCCGGTGCGATCGATTGCACAGGCAGGGACGCCGGCGGGGGCCGCCGCGGTTGCGCCATGTCAAAACGATGGCGCATTGTCCGCCTATCCTTGTTTTTGCTGAATTAGGAAGAAATGGCCATGGCCAAGGAACCGAGCTCCGTCAATGGCGTCGACGTTGACCTGGCGATCTCGCCGGAGAAGGTCTGCTTCCTCATCATCAAGGCCCGCGAATTCGACGCCAAGGAAGAGGTGGAGGAGCCCGATCCCGGGTCCAACCCCTCCGACGACAAGGACATCGAGGTATTGGAAGACTACGGCGACGACCCGGTCGTCGAGGAGATGACGCAGTTCATCGACGCGCTCTCGCTCGACGAGCAGGTCGATCTCGTCGCCATGATGTGGCTTGGCCGTGACGACTACACCGCCGAGGACTGGCCCTCGGTGCGTGAGGAGGCCGCGCGCGCCCACAACGAGCACACCGCCGAATATCTGCTGGGCGAGCCGATGCTCGGCGACTTCCTGGAGGAAGGCCTGTCCTTGCTCGGCTTCTCCTGCGAGGACTACGAGATCAACCGGCTGTAACCGGCGCGCTCTCGCCGCCGGGCCCGAGCGAGGCCGGCATGCGATAGCCGACTTCGCCGGCCGGCATAGACGGCATCAGCTCGAAACCGTGCAGCCGGCGTGCAGACGATTGACCGAGATCAGCGCCCATATCACACTGTATTGACCGGCCCAGCGATAGACGGTGACATGATGCGTGTCTGCGTGGAAACCTGTAGCGACCGCCGCGGCGCCGAGGTGCCGCTCCGCCTGCATCTTGAGGCTCGCACCATCGATATCGCCGAGATCGTCGACCGCTGGTATGGCGATGACGATTGCTATTTCAAAGTGAGAACCGCCACCGGCGACACGTATATGCTGCGCTTCGATGAGGACAGCGCCGAATGGGAGCTGACCATGTTCCAAAGCGCGCAACCGCATCCGGTTCCGCGTGAATTCCTGGCGAACAAGCGCCCGGCCAACTCGCTTACCATGTGAGCCGCCTTCTGCGCGCCCGTTTCGGCAGGCGGAGGTCTCGATGGATGCTTTGACCTCCGGTCGAGGTGACCGACCTGCTGGCGCGGCTGCCGTCGAGGTCGACAACCGCATCGCGCAACGTGAGGGCGCAGCGCCATGACCGACACATTCACGCCCGACGAAGGCGACCTGTTGCTCGCAGTCGACGTCCAGAACGACTTCTGCCCCGGCGGCGCACTGGCGGTGCCGCGCGGCGACGAAGTGGTGCCGGTGATCAACGCCCTGGCGGGCAAGTTCGCGCATGTGGTGCTCACGCAGGACTGGCACCCTCGCGGTCACCTCTCTTTCTCCTCCTCACATCCGGGCAGCAAGCCGTTCGAGACCATCGAGGTGTCCTACGGCCAGCAGGTCATGTGGCCGGACCATTGCGTGCAGGGCACGCGCGGCGCCGCCTTCCGCGACGACCTGCATGTCGACAGAGCGGAGCTCGTGCTGCGCAAGGGCTATCACGGCGAGATCGATTCCTATTCGGCCTTCTACGAGAACGACCGCAAGACGCACACCGGCCTCGCCGGCTATCTGCGCGAGCGCGGCTTCAGGCGCGTGTTCCTCGCCGGCCTCGCCTTCGATTTCTGCGTGCGCTATTCGGCGGAGGACGCCCACCGCGAGGGCTTCGAGGCGGTGGTGATCGAAGACGCCTGCCGCGCCATCGATCTCAACGGCTCGGCCGACGACACGCGCGCGCTGTTCAAAAAGCTCGGCATCCGATGCGTGAGCGCCGGAATCCTTGGCGCTTGAAGTTTTCCGCTCGTCCCCGCGCAAGCGGGGACCCAGGGCCACGCTTTTAGAACTTTCATTTTTGGTTCTGGATTCCCGCTGGAGCCTGCACCCGCGCAGGCGGGGGCGGGAATGAGCGGAGTGAGTGGCGAATCGACCTGATCCCATCCCGCGCTAGCTCTGCTTTCCCAACGTCTTCACCGCCCGCAATTCTCCCTCGTCCTGCGTGACCGCAAAGCCCAGCTCCTTGGCGACGGTAAGAATGCGAGCCTGCTCGGGCGGAAAGCGCATGACGGCATGGCGCACGCCCTGCGCCGCGATCACATTGAACAGCGCCTGCAAGAGCTGGCGCGCCAAGCCCTTCTCGCGCAGATCGGCGCGGATGATCACCGCGCATTCGGCCTCCTCGAAATCGGGGTCGGCTGTCGCGCGCGCGAGCCCGGCCACCCGCCCGTCTTGCCAGGCGATCAGGCTCATTTCGCGGTCGTAGTCGATTTGGCTTAAGCGCGCCGCCGTCTCGTGCGTGCGCGCGCGCAACGGCACGAAGAAGCGGTGCCAGAGATCGCGGTCGTCGATCTCGTCGGCGAATTTGCGCAACGCCGGCTCGTCCTCCGGCCTGATCGGGCGCACGGCGAAGCGCGCGCCTTCATGCGTCTTGACCTCGCATTCGAAGTGCTGGGGATAGGGCCTGATGGCAAGCCGCGCCTGCGCCGGACCGCTCGCCGCGCGCACGCGGACGCGTGCGTCGACCGCGATCACGCCGGCCGGATCGCACAGCAGCGGGTTGATGTCGAGCTCGGCGATTTCCGCGCAATCGGACACGATCTCGCTCAACCCCATTAGCACGTTGACCGTGCCGTCGATGTCGGCCGCCGGGCGGCCGCGATAGCCCTTCAACAGCGCCGCGATGCGCGTGCGCTCGATCTGCGCGCGCGCCAGCGCCGAATTGAGCGGCGGCAATTCGAGCGACTTGTCGCCGATGATTTCCACCGCCGTGCCGCCCTGGCCGAACAGGATCACCGGCCCGAAAGTGGCATCGGCGGTGACGCCGGCAATCAGCTCGAAGGCGCCCGGCCGCACCACCATCTCCTGCACGATGAAGCCTTCGCGGCGTGCTCGCGGCAGCGCGCGCGCAACGCATTCCTCGATGCGCCTGGCGGCGGCTTCGACCTCTTCGCGCCCCAAGAGATTGAGCGCCACGCCGCCGACGTCGGATTTATGGATGACGTCGCGCGAACGGATTTTCAGCGCCACCGGCGCCTTGATGGCGGCTGCTGCTTCGCCGGCGGCCTTGGCGTCCGGCACCGCCTGCGTGCGCGCGAAGGGAATGCCGTAGCAGGCGAGAAACGACGCCACCTCGCCGGCGTCCAGCCATTCGCGGCCGTCGGCGAGCGCCTGCCGCAGGATTGCCTGCGCCTTGCCGACATTGCCGCGCGGGCTGGGCATGACCGTGGACGGCGTCTCCAGCAGCAGTTCCTGGCTCTGCCGGGAGCGCACCAGATACATGAAGGCGCGCACCGCCCGCTCCGGCGTCTCGTAGTCGGGCACGCGCGCGGCGATCAGTTGCGCGCGTCCCTCCATCACACTTGTCTCGCCCATCCAGCAGGCGAATACGTTCTTCTTGGGCGGGCCCCCGGCGAGCACGCTCACCACGCCCTTGGCGGCATCCTCGGCCGAGGCCACGGCCGTCGGGCAATAGAGCACCGCCGCGGCATCGATGGCGTCATCGTCGATGACGATACGAAGCGCCTTGGCGTAACGTTCGGCGTCGGCATCGCCGATGATGTCGATCGGATTGCCGTGGCTCCAGGTCGCCGGCAGCACAGCATCGAGTTTCGCGATCGTATCGGGCGAAAGCTGCGCCAGGCGCCCGCCCTCCTCGATCAGGCGGTCGGTCGCCAGCACACCGGCGCCGCCGCCATTGGTGACGATAGCCAGCCGATTGCCGCGCTGCGGCGCGTTGCGCGCCAGCGTCGTGGCGGCGTCGAACAGCTCCTCGACCTCGTTAACGCGCAGCATGCCGGCGCGGCGAAAGGCCGCCTCGTAGACCACGTCGGCGCCGGCCAGCGCGCCGGTGTGCGAGGTGGCGGCGCGCGCGCCTTCTGCCGCGCGCCCGCCTTTGACCACGATCACCGGCTTGACGCGCGCGGCGCGGCGTGCCGCCGACATGAATTTGCGCGCATGCGTCACCGCCTCGGCATAAATCAGGATCGCTTCGGTCTTTTCGTCGAGCGCGAAATAGTCGAGCAGGTCGCCGAAATCGACATCGGCCATGTCGCCCATGGAGACGATGGCCGAGAAGCCGATGCCGCGCGGCAGCGCCCAATCGAGCACGGTGGTCGCCATGGCGCCCGACTGCGTAAGGAAAGCGATGTTGCCGGCCAGCACCGGCGCCGGCGCGAAGGTGGCATCGAGCCCGATGCCGGGCACCGCGAGCCCGAGGCAGTTCGGGCCGACCACGCGCAACAGATGCGGCCGCGCCGCGGCAAGCAGTTCGACGGCGCGCTCCTTGCCGACCCTGGCCTCGCCTTCGGCAAAACCGGCGGTCAGGATGACGGCGGCGCGGGTGCCGCGCGCGCCGAGCTCCGCCACCAGCGGCGCGATGGTGTCGGGCGGCGTCGCGAGCACCGCGAGATCGGGCGGCATCGGCAGGCTGGCGATGTCCGGATATGCCATGATGCCGTGCGTCGCCGTCGCCTTCGGGTTCACCGGGAGCACGGGGCCGCGGTAGCCCGCGCGCAGCATATTGTCCATCAGCGCGGCGCCGACCGATTTCGGCCTATCGGAGGCGCCGATCACCGCGACCGAGCGCGGATTGAACATCTTGTCGAGATTGCGAATGGACATCGGCCGACCGGACTAGGTTGCGGAAGAAACTGGAGCGGAACCCGATCAGGTTGATCCGTCATTGCGAGCGAAGCAAAGCAGTCCAGACGCTGGGCGCTTGATGCTGGATTGCTTCGTCGCTTTCAGAGCTCCTCGCAATGACGGCGCGGATTCCACCGCATCGGATCATGGCCTCGCGCGTTGCGCACTCAGTAGTTTGACCCAGCACAATGAATTGCCCGCCTGTTCGGTCGCTCACAATTGTGCCGCCAGCTTGGCAGCACCCAGCAGCGCCGGGTCCGGGTGGGTAATGACGTAGGTCGGGACCGCCGCCAGATAGGCGCGGAAACGGCCCTTGGCCTCGAAGCGCGCGCGGAAATCCGACTGCGCGAAGCCTCCGCCCAGCTTGGGCACGATACCGCCGGCGATATAGATGCCGCCGAGGGCGCCGACGGTAAGCGCCAGATTGCCCGCAATGGTGCCGAGCATGGCGCAGAACATGGCGGTCGCTTCGCGCGCGCGCGGATATTCGTGCTCGATGCCGGCATTGGTGATCTGCGCGGCGGTGAGCGGCGCCGCCGGCTCGCCCGACAGTTCGCAGAGCGCGTTGTAGAGATTGATCAAGCCCGGTCCGGACAGGAAGCGCTCGGCCGAGACGTGGTCGAAACGCCGGCGCATCAAGGCGAGCACCGCCGCCTCGCGGTCGTCGGCCGCCGCCATGGTGACGTGGCCGCCCTCGCCCTGAACGAAGATGGCTTCTCCGTCGCCGTTGGGGATCATGGTGCTGACGCCCAGCCCGCTGCCCGGCCCGAGCAGGCCGACCGGCGCGCCCTTGACCGGCATGCCGCCGCCGACCTGCATGCGGTCGCCCTCGGTGAGGTGCTGCACCGCCAGCGCATTGGCGACGAAGTCGTTGATCACGCGCAGCGCAGTGAAGCCGAAATGCTTGCGCATCGCGTCGACCGAAAAGGTCCAGGGATGATTGGTCAGCGATACCGTATCGCCGGTCACCGGCGCCGCCACCGCCAACACGCCCACCGTCGGCCGCACCGGCGGATTTTCCGCCGCAAGATAGGCGTCGATGGCCTCGGCGAGGCCGGTGAAATCCTCGGTCGCGAAGACGCGCGCGCGCGCGACCGCGCCGCCCGGCTGCACCAAGGCGAGCCGCGTGTTGGTTGCGCCGATATCGGCAATCAGTCCCGTCGCCGTCCCGCTCATGAACCCTTTCCGTGTGGTCCCGCCACGACGTTTTTCGGCGCGCCGTCGAGAAACGAGGCGATATTGGAGACGGTGGTGGCCACGATGCGCTCGATGGCCTCCCGCGTGTTGAAGGCGCTGTGCGGCGTCACGATCACGTTCGGCATCGTGAGCAGGATATGGTCGGCCACCAATTCGCGGATATCCTGCTGGTTGGCGAAGATCGACGAGATCAGTTCGGCCTCCTCACGAATCAGCGGCTCGTCCGGCAGCACGTCGAGGCCGGCGGCGGAGAGCTTGCCGCTGCGCAAGCCCTCGATCAAGGCGCGCGCGTCGACGATCGAGCCGCGCGCGGTATTGATCAGGATGGCGCCCTTTTTCATGCGCGCAATGGCGGCTTCGTCGATCAGGTGCTCGGTCTGCGGCATGGCCGGCACGTGCAGCGTGATGATGTCTCCGAACCGGCCAGCAGCTCATCCATCGGGGCATAGCTGAAGCCGTATTCGGCAGCGAGCCGCGGCTGCGGCCTGACGTCGAAGGCCAGCACCTTCATGCCGAAGCCGCGCGCGATGCGGATAACGTGGATGCCAATATTGCCTGTGCCGATCACGCCGAGCGTCTTGCCTTGCAGGTCGAAGCCTTCCAGCCCCTCCGGCGTGAAGCGGCCGGAACGCGCGCGCTCGACCGCCTCGCGCATGCGGTGACTGATGCCGAGCAGCAGCGCGAAGACGTGCTCGGCCACGGTGTTTTCGCCGTAGGTCGGCACGTTGCTGACGGTGATGCCGTGCTCGGCGCAATAGCCGGTGTCGATGTGATCGTAGCCGGTCGAGCGGGTGGCGATCATTTTCAGCGCCGCCAGCTTTTCCAACACGTCGCGGCCGAGCTTGGAATAGATGAAGGTGGAAACGACGCTCGCGTCGGCAAATTGGCCGGCATTGTCCGCCCGCAACGGCTGCGCGGCCAAAACAAGCTCGTGGCCCTGCTGCTTGAGGGCATCGAAGGCGGCTGCCTCCCGCGGCTCAGTGTCGAAGATGACGATCTTCATGGGCGGCCCTCAATCCCGACCGGCGCGGTGCGCAAAGCTTGCGCGTCGTCCTCCGGACTTGACGGGTTAATCGGCAAGCCGCCACCGAGCTCAAAACCGCCCCAGGTGGCGACATCGGGGACGATACGCAGTTTCCAATGCCAATGGGGCGCCTCGCGTTCACTTTTCGGGGCGCTATCGACGACGAAATTATAGCTCGGGTCGCCGAGGGCTGCGCCGAGCCGGCGTAAGGCGCGGCCGAGCATACCGGCGAAGGCGGGCAATTCGTCGTCGTCGAGCGCGGCGAACGAAGCTTCGTGCCGCTTCGGAACGACCCACAATTCGAAGGGATGCTCGGCGGCGAACGGCACCAGCGTGAGGAAGGCATCGTTCTCGTCGACCAAGCGCACGCGGGCCTCGCGTTCGCGCCCGATTTCGTCGCACAGCGCGCAGCGCCCATGCTCTTGATAGTAGTGCCGGGTCCAGGCGGCCATGGCGGCGAGCTTCGGCGGCAGCAGCTCGAGCGCAATGATCTGCGCGTGCGGGTGCAGCAGCGAGGCGCCGGCGTCGCGGCCGCGGTTACGAAACAAGATCACCGCTTGCATGCCGTTTTCCTCGAGCAGGGCACGCGAGCGTTCAACGTACAGGCCAACAACGGCGTTCAGTTCCTCCGCCCCCATGCTGTCGAGATCGGCGTCGTGCCACGGGCTCTCGATGATCACCTGTTGGAGCCCGCGCGCGGGTTTCACCGCATGGCCTCTGACCGCGGCCGGCAGCGGCGGCTCGAGCTCAACGGCGGCAAACTTGTTGGGCACGACGCGGGCGCGCCAGCCGGGCGCCTGGCGCGTCTTGGTCTCGGTGACGATGCCGGGAAGCTGCGCTTCATTGCCGGGGCAGAACGGGCACTGCGGATCGTAGCGTGGGCGCGGTGCACGCCGCGCCTTGACCTCACGCGCTTGCGGCCTCTTCCCGCGCTTCGGCGCGACGATGACCCAGGTGCCGGTGGTGCGGTCTTGTCTCAGCTCGCCCATGCAAGAGCCGTGTCGATGAGATGCTTCATTCGCGCCTGTTCCATACTCCGCTCATTCCCGCGCAAGCGGGAATTGAGCTCTTCGTTCCATAGCCACGACTGTCCGCCCTGGGTTCCCGCTGCAGCCTGTGCTCGGGCCGGCCGAAAGGCTGGACCCGAGCGCGGCGGCGAGCGGAGGAAGCACAGGGCGGTGCTACCCGCGCGCCCGCGCGCGCGGCTGCGGCGTTACCGCTTCGCGCGCGGCGATCCGCTGCTTGACGGCGAGGAAGCTGTCCGGGCTGACCGACATGGAATCGATGCCGCAATCGACCAGGAACTCGGCGAATTCCGGATGATCGCTCGGCGCTTGGCCGCACAGGCCGACCTTGGCGCCCGCCTTATGCGCGGCCTCGATCACGCTGTGAATCATCCACTTCACCGCCTCGTCCTGCTCGTCGAACAAGCCGGCAAGCTCGGACGAATCGCGGTCGACGCCGAGCGTGAGCTGGGTCAGATCGTTGCTGCCGATCGAGAAGCCGTCGAAACGCTCGGCGAATTCTTTCGCCAGGATGACGTTGGACGGGATCTCGCACATCACATAGACGTGCAACCCGTTCTGCCCGCGCCTGAGCCCGTTCTCCGCCATCACTGCGAGCACCTTGTCCGCCTCCTTGGTCGAGCGGCAGAACGGGATCATCACGATGACGTTGGCGAAGCCCATTTTCTCCCGCAGGCGGTGCATGGCGCGGCATTCGAGCGCGAAACCTTCCTTGTAGCGCGGCGAGTAGTAGCGCGAAGCGCCGCGGAAGCCGAGCATCGGGTTTTCTTCCTTCAGCTCGAATTCGGCGCCGCCGACGAGACCGGCATATTCGTTGGTCTTGAAGTCGCTCATGCGCACGATCACCGGCTTCGGATAGAACGCGGCGGCGATGCGGCCCAGGCCGCGCGACAGCCGGTCGACGAAATACTCCTTCTTGTCATCGTAGCCGGCGGTGAGCGCCGCAATCTCAGCCTTGGCCTGCTGATCCTTGAGCTTGTCGAAATGCACCAGCGCCATGGGATGAACCTTGATGTGGTTCGACACCACGAACTCCATGCGCGCCAACCCGACGCCGTCGGCGGGAATGCGCCACCAGCGGAAGGCTGCCGCCGGGTTGGCGAGATTGAGCATCACGTCGGTCTTGGTTGCCGGCGCCTTGGAAAAATCGATCTCGCTCGAACTCGAAGTCGGCTGTGCCTTCGTAGATGAAGCCCTCTTCGCCTTCCGCGCAGGAGACCGTGACCTGCTGCTCGTCGTGCAGCACCTCGGTGGCGTTCTCGGTGCCGACGACCGCCGGCAGGCCAAGTTCGCGGCTGACGATGGCGGCGTGCGAGGTGCGCCCGCCGTGGTCGGTGACGATCGCCGCCGCCCGCTTCATGATCGGCACCCAATCGGGGTCGGTGGTCTGCGTGACCAGCACGGCGCCGTCGACGAAGCGGTCGATCTCTTTCGGGCTGTCGATGATGCAAACCTTGCCGGCCACCACGGCGTCGCCGATGCTGAGCCCGGAGACGAGCTTCTTGCCCTTTGACTTGATGCGGTAAGTGCGGAAGGCGCTTCCGCTGTGGCGGGACTGCACCGTCTCGGGGCGTGCCTGCACGATGAAGGATTCGCCGGTCTCGCCGTCCCTTGCCCATTCCATGTCCATGGGCCGGCCGTAGTGTTGCTCGATGGTCACCGCCCAGCGCGCGAGCTGCAAGATGTCGTCATCGTTCAGCACGAAGCTCGCACGCTCGGCCTTCGAGGTCGGCACGTTCTTGGTCGGATGCACAGCGTCCGAGGTATAGATCATCTTCTTCGCCTTCTCGCCGTTGCGTTTTTCGACGATCGGGGTAAGCGCGGCGTTGGCGAGAAGCGGCTTGAACACGATGTATTCGTCGGGATCGACCGCGCCCTGCACCACGTTCTCGCCCAGGCCCCAGGCGGCGTTGATCAGCACCACCTTGTCGAAGCCCGACTCCGTATCGAGCGAAAACATCACGCCGGAGCCGCCGAGATCGGACCGCACCATGCGCTGCACGCCGATCGACAGCGCGACCTTCATGTGATCGAAACCCTTGACGTGGCGATAGCTGATGGCGCGGTCGGTGAACAGCGAGGCGTAGCAGCGCCGGCAGGCATCGAGCAGCGCCTTGTCGCCGCGGATGTTGAGGTAGGTTTCCTGCTGGCCCGCGAAACTCGCGTCCGGCAGGTCTTCCGCGGTCGCGCTCGAGCGTACCGCGACGTCCACGTCCTTCTTGCCGGCGCGCTTGCACAATTCGGCGTAGTGACTGCGGATGGCGTCGGCGGTTTGCTTCGGCCATTCGCCCTGCACGAACATGGTACGGATGACAGAACCGGTCTCGGCAAGCGTCGTCTTGCCGGCGGCAAGCTTGGCGAGCGCGTCGGTGATCTTCTGCTTCAGGTTATTGGCCTCGACGTAGCCCCAGTAGGCGTCGGCCGTGGTGGCGAAGCCCGGCGGCACCTTGACACCCTTGCCGCCGAGATTGGCGACCATCTCGCCGAGAGACGCGTTTTTGCCGCCGACCTTGGCGACGTCGCCGCGGCCGACATTCTCGAACCACAGCACCTGCGGGGGATTTGCGCTCATAACGGTCTCTCCTTGAAGTTCAGTGTTGCCCCGCCCCTCTCAACTGAAATCGTGCCTCGAACGAGCCGATCAGATCGAGCCAATCTTCCATCAGCCGAGTCATGAGGAAACGCTTGCGCACGCTCTCGCGCGCGTGATGGCCCATGCGCTCGCGCATTTTGCGGTCCTTCAGCAGCGCAACGATGCAGGCGGCCGTTTCGTCGACATTGTTCACCAGATAACCGTTCACGCCGTGCTCGATCTGGTGCTTGATGCCGCCGACACTGCCCCCGACCACGGCCGCGCCCTTCCACATCGCCTCGGTGACGGTGAGGCCGAAACCTTCGCGGATCGATTTCTGCACCACGACGGCCGCGCGCCGCTGCAGCGCGTTGACCAAGGCCGAATCCTGCACCGACAGGATGCGGATGCGGTCCTCTCCCTGCGAGCAAATGGAGGCGAACACCTCCTGGCCCTCCGGATCGTCGGTCGCCACATTGCCGACCAGCACCAAAGTGCAATCGACTTCCTTGCGCGCGATGCGGAAGGCGTCGATCACCCCTTGCGGATCCTTCCATTTATCGAAACGCGAGATTTGCACCACCAGCGGCAGGTCGGTCGGAATCTTGTGGTGCTCGAAACGGTCACTGATCTCCGCCTCCGACAGTTCCTTGTTGGTGGTGGAGAAGGGATTGATCGCCGGCATGATAAAGCGTTGCGGCGTCGTGAGTTTCTGCGCGTACTCCGGCAACGACATCACCACCGCGTCGTATTGCTCCACCAATGGCGCGATATAGTCCCACACGTCGCGATGCGGGTTACTGAGGTCGACGTGGCAGCGCCAAACCCAGGGCGACTTCTTGCGGAAATGCTGGATGAGCGGCAGCGGCTGCGGGTCGTGCACGATCACCACGTCATGATCGATGTGCAGGCGTGCCGCGTTTTCGTAGGCGACTTCTTCGTAGATCTGCACCTTGAGGTCGGTGAGCTGGATGTCGCCGCCCTGCAGCGCGTTGTGCATTTTCTTGGTGATGCTGAAGAAATCGGGCCGGCCTTGGATGACGCGCCAGCCGGTGCGGATGCCGGACGCATTCATCAACAAGGTCAGCGATGACAAAAGTTCGGCGACGCCGCCGCCATAATAGGTCGAGTTGATATTGACGACATGAAGGTCACGCAAACGCTCGGCCTTCGCGAGCAGGCGCTCGACTGCTTCGCCGCCGATCAACGATTCGTAATCCTCTACGGACGTGAGCTTGAAGCGGCGGGCGTCCTGCGAACCCTCCGGTACCAGCATCGGCAAGCTCCCTCTTGCTGCCTGTTTTGAGGCTCAGAGCGTGGTTCCGTCGCCGCTTATCCATCTACTAAATATAATCGTCATGACGGCGATTGGTCGCGTTGACCTGGATCAAGTTTTTTCCAAGTTATTTCAATAGTTTCGTTCGCCACTCGAGGCAAACCGGAAAGAGGCCGCCGCATTCGCCCGCCGACCGCAGCAGCAAGCGCGAAATCGTCCGCCGCCCTGCCGGAAAACCCGCACGCGCTGCCGGCAGCCGACGTACTGGCGCGCATGGGCGTCACGGTTTCCAGTGGCCTATCTGAAGAAGAGGTGAGGCGCCGTCAGGCCGCCTTCGGGCGCAATACTATCGTGGCGCGGCGCAAGGCCAACGCGCTGCTGCTGCTGATCCACCAGTTCCACAGCCCGGTCGTCTATCTGTTGGGCGCGGCCGCGGCGCTTGCCCTCTATTTCGCGCAATACGAGGAAGCCGCGGCAATCGCATTGGTGCTGGCAGTCAACGCGCTAATCGGCTTCCTGACAGAACTGAAGGCGGCGCGCTCAATCGAGGCGCTGCGCGCGCTCGGCACCCGCTCGGCGCGCGTGCGCCGCGACGGCCATGTGCGGCTGATCCCAGCCGAGGACATGGTGCCGGCCGATATTGTGGTGCTGGAAGCCGGCGATGCCATCTCCGCAGACCTGCGCCTGGTGGAGGCCTCTAACCTCGCGGCCGACGAATCGACGCTGACCGGCGAGTCGGTCGCGGTGCATAAGCACGTGCGACCGGTCGCCGCCGACGCGCGGCTCGCCGACCGCTCGTCGATGCTGTTCAAAGGCACTTCGCTGACGCGCGGCAGCGGCATCGGCGTGGTGACGGCCACCGGTATTTCGACCGAGCTCGGTCGCGTCTCGCAACTCGTCGAAGAAGCAGAGCCCGGCTCTTCGCCGCTGGAGAAAAAGCTCGCACGGCTCTCCGCGCAACTGGTCTGGGCGGTTCTTGCCCTGACGGCGGTTATCGGCGCCGTCGGCCTCAGCACCGGCAAGGATGCATTCCTCATGATCGAGGCGGCGATCGCGCTCGCCGTGGCGGCAATTCCCGAAGGTCTGCCGATCGTGGCGACGCTTGCGCTCGCGCGCGGCATGTGGCGCATGGCGCGCCAGAACGCGCTGATAGAGCGACTCTCTGCCGTGGAGACGCTGGGCGCCACGACCGTCATCCTGACCGACAAGACCGGCACGCTGACCGAAAACCGCATGACCGTGCGGCGGCTGTGGGTGCCGAGCGGCGAAATCGAGCTCGACAGTGGCGGCGATCAGATGAAGCTCGGCGACGACGCGCAGCTTTCGCAGCTCTTGGAGATCGCCGTGCTGTGCAATGACGCCTCCCTCGAAAGCGCGCGCGACCAGGGCAGCGGCGACCCCATGGAATTGGCGTTGCTGCGCGCTGGCTTCCGCGCCGGGCTCAAGCGCTCCACGCTCCTTCAGCACAGCCCGCTCGTGCACAAGCACGCCTTCGACACCGGAGCCAAAATGATGGCGACCGTGCACCACCGCGCCGAGCAATTCCTGTTCGCGGTCAAGGGCGCGCCGGAAGCCGTGCTGGCGGCCTGTGACAAGGCCGTTGTGGAAGACGGCGAGGCGATGCTCGACGGCGCCACGCGCGCCGAATGGCACACGCGTATCGAGGAGCTCGCGCATCACGGACTGCGCGTCATCGCCTGCGCGGCGAAAACACTCACGCAGGCCGATGCCGCGCCCTACGAGCGTTTGACCTTCGTCGGCCTCATCGGCCTGGAAGATCCCGCGCGCGCCGACGTACCGCAGGCGATTCATGACTGTCGCAACGCCGGCATCCGCGTGGTCATGGTGACCGGCGATCACGCGGTGACGGCGCGCAGCATCGGCCGCGCGGTCGGTCTCGGCCATGCCGCCGCCCATGTCGTGGAAGGCAAGCAGGTCGCCGAGCTCGCCAATGGCGGCAATCACGCGCTCTACGACATCGGCATCTTCGCGCGGGTGAGCCCGGCGGAGAAGCTCACTCTGGTTCGCGCCTATCAAGAGGCCGGCGAAATCGTCGCCATGACGGGAGACGGCGTCAACGACGCGCCGGCGCTGAAGCAGGCCGACATCGGCGTCGCCATGGGACTGCGCGGCACCGACGTGGCGCGCGAGGCCGCCGCCATGATCCTGCTCGACGACGCTTTCCCCACCATCGTCAAGGCGATCCGCGAGGGCCGCGTCATCTTCGGCAATATCCGCCGCTTCGTCGCTTATCTCTTGTCGTGCAATCTGAGCGAGGTGTTGGTGGTCGGGCTGGCGGTCATATCGACGCTGCCGCTACCGGTGCTGCCACTGCAAATCCTCTATCTCAACCTCGTCACCGACGTTTTCCCGGCCTTCGCGCTCGCCATGGGTGAAGGCGAGCCCGGCATCCTCAAGCGGCCGCCGCGCGACCCGAAGGAGCCGATCCTCGGCCGGCCGCAATGGATCGTCATCGTCTTGCAGAGCCTGGCGCTGACCGCCGGCACCTTCGGGGCGCTGGCGGCGGCGCGGCTGGGTCTCGACCTTGACGGCGTCTCGGTGGTGACGGTCACTTTCCTCACGCTCGCCTTCGCGCAGCTCTGGCACGTCTTCAACATGCGCCATCCGCAATCGGGCCTTCTGCGCAACGAGGTGACCCGCAACCGTTGGGTCTGGGGGGCGCTGCTGCTGTGCGCAGGTCTGCTGGTGGCGCCGCCCTATATCGCGCCGATGGCGGAAGTCATGCACCTGGCGCCGCCGACCCCGACGATGTGGACGATTGTCCTCGGCATGAGCATTGCGCCGCTTGTAGTGACGCAAGCCGTCACGATGGCGCTCGTGGCGCTGCGCGCGAGGTTCGAGCCATGAGCGCGGTCCTGCTGCCCTGGCTGGAATTCGCGCTTTGCGTGCTGCTGATCGGTGTCGCCGGCCCCTTCCTCATCCAATATGGCGACGTCATTTCACGCCTCACCGGCCTGTCGCGCTCCTGGATCGGGCTGGTGCTGCTTGCCACCGCCACCTCGCTGCCCGAGCTGATCACCGGCGTTTCGTCGGTCACCGTCGCCGGCGCGCCCAACATCGCCGTCGGCGACGCGCTCGGCAGCTGCGTGTTCAACCTGGTGATGTTGGTGCTGCTCGACGAATTGAGCCGCGGCGAGCCGATGTACCGCCGCATCGACCAGGGCCACGTGCTGACGGCCGGCTTCGGCGTCATCCTGATCGGGGCGGCCGGCGCTTTCCTGCTGCTCAGCCAGAACGCGCTCAGCTTCCGCTTTTTGCATATCAGCGGCTACACGCCCTTCATCATCGTCGTCTATCTCATCGCCATGCGCGCGGCCTTCGTCTACGAGCGCCGCACCAAGCCGCCGCCGCAAATCATCAAGACCGAGCGAGACATCACGCTCACCGCGGCACTCATCCGTTATGGTGCCGCCGCAGCCGTGGTGGTCGCCGCCGGCGCCTGGCTGCCGTTCATCGGCCAGCAGCTCGCGACCGTCATGGGCTGGAAGACTACGTTCGTCGGCACGCTGTTCATCGCCGCGGCCACCTCGGTCCCGGAACTGGTGGTGACGGTCAGCGCGCTGCGCCTCAATGCCGTCGACATGGCGATCGGCAACCTGCTCGGCAGCAACCTGTTCGACATCCTGATCGTGGCGATCGATGACATCGCCTATAGCAAGGGCCCGCTGCTCAGCGCGGTGTCGCCCGCGCACGCCATCACGGCGTTCGCCGCCGTGATCATGTCCGGCATTTTCGTGGTGGCGATGTTGTACAAGCCGGAAACGCGCCTGCGCGGCACCATCGGCTGGGTGAGTCTCGCGCTGCTGCTCGTCTATCTGTTCAGCTCATACGCGGTTTATTTGCACGGGCATTGAGAGGCGTCAGCGGCGACGATCACGTTGCGGTCGCGGCTGGCGGCTGGCGACTCGTCGCCGAAAACTGCGCCAAATTTTTGCGCCATAGTGTGCGCCTCAGGCGAAATTTGTTTCGCATCTTGCAAGCGGCGCTTGATTAATTGGAGCGGGCGAAGGGATTCGAACCCTCGACCCCGACCTTGGCAAGGTCGTGCTCTACCCCTGAGCTACACCCGCATCCGACAGCCGTCTAAGCGCTAACCGACAATATTGCGTTACCGGCCGGCCAGACAGCTAAGAGCCCGATCCTATAGCCACAAGCCCTAGCGCTTGGCAACCGCGGCGCGCCGGCAGCCTCAATGCCGCCGCCGGTTACGGTGCGGCGTGGAACTGCGCTCGACAGGCCCGTGATAACGGGGATTCGGGTTACAAAAGCCCCGGTTGCCGGCGATCACGTTCGGCCGGCAGGCCTCGATCGAGTTGTATTCGCATTCCCAGTGGACGTCTAAGCCGCCGGTCGTGACCGCGCACCAGGGCGCGTCGCCATAGGCGAGCGCCGGGCGCCCCCCTAATGCGCCCACGGCCAGCATTATCAACCCGGCAAGCAGCAGCTTCGTCATTGCGTCGCTGTCCTGACGACCTCGCTAGCGATAGTCGTGGCGCCGATGCCGTACCCGGCCGTGGTAGCGGGGGTTCGGATTGCAGAAGCCGCGGTTGCCGGCAAGGATGTGCGGCCGGCAGGCCTCGATCGACCAGTACTCGCATTCCCAGTGCACCGCGCCCCAGCCTATATTGTAGACCGCGCACCAGGGAGCATCGCCGTAGGCCTGCGCCGGTCGGCCCGCAAATGACATGACAGCCAGTACCGCGGCCGTAGCCATCAAAATCCGCAACATTTTCGACCTCACTGCTTCTCAGTCACTAACACCGCCGCCCCGCATTTAGTTGTTCCTACCGAGCCCGCAAACGACTCCGCGCTCATCCGTGAAGATGGTGTCGAGGTGCGGGGCGGTCGACGGCCCCGTGATACCGCGGATTGGGATTGCAAAAACCGCGATTGCCGCTGATTACATAGGGGCGGCAGGCCTCGAGCGAATAGAAGCGGCAATCCCAGTACGCGTTCCCCGTGCCGAGATCCATGATCGCACACCAGGGGCCTTCCTCGGCCCGGGCTGCCTGTCCGCTCGAATAAACAAGCGTCAGGACTGCGATTGCAGCCATTAAAAACCGTAGCATTTGCTACCTCATCAGGTTGACCTTGATACCAACTCCGCTTCGCCGCTTATTGTTGCTCAATGCAAACGGCCCCCGACCAGCTTTTCGCCGCCTTGGACGCCCTCGGCATCAAGCACGCGACGGTCACGCACCCGCCGCTGTTCACGGTCGAACAGTCGCGCGCACTGCGCGGCCAGATCCCCGGCGGCCATACCAAGAACCTGTTCCTGCGCGACAAGAAGCAAGCGCTCTACCTCGTGGTGGCCGAGGAAGATGCCGAAATCGATCTCAAGGGCCTGCACCGCGTACTCGGCGCCGCCGGGCGGTTTTCCTTCGGCTCGGCCGATCTCTTGCGCGAGGTCTGGGGGGTCGAGCCCGGGGCGGTGACGCCGTTCGGCGCCATCAATGACACCCAGGGCCGCGTCACCGTCGTGCTCGATGCCGCCATGATGGAGCATGACACGCTCAACTTTCATCCCTTAGTGAACGTCATGACCACCGCGATCCTGCGGGACGATCTGGTGAAATTCCTGCGATCGACCGGCCACGAGCCGCGGATCGAGCGGGTGTCCGGCCGCCCCGCGGAAGAGGACTGACCCGATTGCATTCGGCGGCTGGATGACCCATCTATTTCGCTATGGAACCCAGGGTTTAGCCGAAAAAGAGCGACCAAGAGGCGAGGTACGATGTTGCAAAACGGCGGGGTAATGACGGCGCCAGCCGACGTGGTCAAGGACACGACCACGCAAGGCTTCATGAAGGACGTGATCGAAGAATCCAAGAACCAGCCGGTGCTGGTGGACTTTTGGGCGCCCTGGTGCGGGCCTTGCAAGCAGCTGACCCCGGTTCTGGAAAAGGCGGTGAAGGCGGCCAAGGGCAAGGTCAAGCTTGCCAAGATGAACATAGATGAGCACCCCGCCATCCCGGGCCAGATGGGCATCCAGTCGATCCCTGCGGTGATTGCCTTCTCCAACGGCCAGCCGGTCGACGGCTTCATGGGCGCATTGCCGGAAGGCCAGGTGGTCGCCTTTTTGGAGCGGCTCACCAAGGGCAAGGTCGGCGGCGAGGAAAAGGACCTATTGAAGGCGGCCGACGCAGCGCTGGTCGAAGGCGACCCGGCGGCCGCCGCCGACATCTACGCGCAGCTTTTGCAGCAGGATTCGGGAAACGTGCACGCGCTCGCCGGCCTTGCCCGTTGCTACGTCGAAACCGGCAACACCGAGCAGGCGGAAAAGACGCTCGCCATGGTGCCAGCCGCCAAGCAGAACGAGGCGCCGGTCGCGGCGGCGCGCGCCGCACTCGAAGTGGCCAAGCAGGCAAAATCGGTCGGCCCGCTCAATGAGCTCGAACAGAAAGTCGCAGCCAATCCGCTCGACCATCAAGCGCGCTTCGATCTCGCCACTGCGCTCAATGCCGCCGGCAAGCGCGCCGAGGCGGTCGAACAGCTGCTTGCGATCGTCAAGCGCGACCGCACCTGGAACGAAGACGGCGCGCGCAAGCAGCTGGTGCAGTTCTTCGAGGCCTGGGGCTTTGCCGATCCGGCCGCTGTGGAAGGCCGCAAGCGGCTGTCGTCGATTTTGTTTTCGTGAATTGCGTCGCGCGGCCTAACTCGGCCTCATGCTGAGGAGCGTCGCGTTAGCGACGCGTCTCGAAGCATGGGGCCGCCCCATCCTTCGAGACGCCGCGCTTCGCGCGGCTCCTCAGGATGAGGGCGGAGTGAATCAACCATGCCGATGAACGCCCACTATCGCGGCCCGGTCGATCTGCCGGAAGTCATCCCGGTGTTTCCTCTGCCGGGCGCGCTGCTGCTGCCGCGCGGGCAGATGCCGCTCAACATTTTCGAGCCGCGCTATCTTGCCATGATCGACGATACTTTGCGCGACGGCCACCGGCTGATCGGCATGATCCAGCCCGACGTCAGCCATGGCGGTGCACCTGACAAGCCCGCACTTTACAAGATCGGCTGCGTCGGCCGCATCACGCAGCTTGCCGAAAGCGGCGACGGCCGTTACCTGATCGAACTCACCGGCGTAGCGCGCTTCCGCGTCGAGGCGGAACTGCCCGTCAGCACGCTCTACCGCCAGTGCCGCGTCACCTACGCACCGTTCGCCGACGACTTCATCGCGCGCAAGGGCGAGGAAACCGTCGACCGCGCCGCGCTGCTCGCCGCGTTGCACGAGTTTCTCGATGCCAACAATCTCAATGCCGACTGGGAAGGCATCGACAAGGCGCCGAACGAGGCGCTGGTCAACGCGCTGTCGATGATGTCGCCCTACGGCGCGGCCGAGAAGCAGGCATTATTGGAAGCGCCGGACCTGAAGACGCGGGCGGAGATCCTGGTCGCCATCACCGAAATCGAGCTGGCCAAGAAGAACACCGAGGGCGAGCCGCAGCTGCAGTAGTCGTACTTCCGTCGTTCCCGCGAAGGCGGCGACCCATACGCCGCAGTATTTCGATAGGCTGCGGAGTATGGCTCCCGGCCCTCGCTTCGCTCGGCCGGGACGACAGGGGATAAAGCCGTGCTATAACGCCCCAAACTCGCCGGAGCACCCATGGCCGACCCCACCCCCGAACGCCCCGCCGGCAGCGTCGATCCCAAGCTGCTCGAAATCCTGGTCTGTCCGCTCACCAAGGGCCCGCTCGAATACGATGCCGCCAAGCAGGAGCTGATCTCGCGCAAGGCCAAGCTTGCCTATCCGATCCGCGACGGCATTCCGATCATGCTGCCTGAGGAAGCGCGCAAGCTGGAGTGATTGGAGGCGTCGTGCCCCGGATGCTGCGCAGCATCCTCGCGCTATGCGCGCCGCGGGGGCAGGCCCTGCGAATGCGAGGATGATGCGCTGCTGATCCGGGGTCCAGCTTTTTTAAAACCGGGGCCGGGGTCTGCAGCGCACCACTTCGCGCCGCGCTGCCGCCGGGACACGAAGCAACAAGGGGAACGCACATGATCAAGATCTGGGGCCGCAACACCTCGTCCAACGTGCAGAAGGCGATGTGGGCGGTGGGCGAGCTCAAGCTCGAATGCGAGCGTATCGACATCGGCGGCAAGTTCGGCATGAACAAGGAGCCGAAATATCTGGCGATGAACCCCAACGGTCTGGTGCCGACGCTGGAAGAGGAAGACGGCTTCCTGCTGTGGGAGTCGAATTCCATCGTGCGCTATCTCGCCGGCAAGCACGACAAGTCCGGCGTGTTGGAGCCGAAGGATGCGCATCAACGCGCGCGCGCCAGCCAGTGGATGGACTGGCAATTGTCGGTCGTGGGTCCGGCGATCACGCCGGCGTTCTGGGGCCTGATCCGCACGCCGGAGGAAAAGCGCGACATGGCCGCGATCAAGGCTTCGCAGGAGAAGACCACCGCGGCCATGCAGATCATGGACGCGCAGCTTTCCAAGACGAAATTCATGGCGGGCGACGCTTTCTTCTATGGCGACATCCCGGTCGGCGTCATGTGCTATCGCTACCGCCAGCTGGTGCCCGGCCGTCCGGCGACGCCTCACCTCGACCGCTGGTACGACGCGATCGCGCAGCGCCCGGCATTCAAGGATCACGTGGGAAGCATTCCGCTGAGTTGATCATTGCTCCGCTCATTCCCGCGTAAGCGGGATTCCAGCGCCGAGTCCCCGCTTTACGCGCGGACGAGCGGAGGAGAAGCTACAACGCCTCCCCGCGCAGCAGCTTCGGCACCTCGCCGGTGAAGCCCGCCGCCTCGCGGATGAAGAGGCGCTTCAAGGCGGGCGCGCGCTCGACCAGTCCGAGGCCCACGTCGCGCACGAGTCGCAGCACGTCGGAGCGGTTGGAGAAAAGCCGGTTGAGACCGTCGGTGGCGACGCCCATCATCGCGGTGTCGAAGCGCCGCCAACGCTGATAGCGCTCGAGCACATCTTCCGAGCCGATATCGAGCCCGAGCCTGGCGGCGTCGGCCACTGTTTCTGCCAAGGCCGCCACGTCGCGCAGCCCCATGTTCAGCCCCTGCCCGGCGATCGGGTGAATGATGTGCGCGGCGTCGCCCACCAGCGCGAGGCGCCCGGCGATGAACGCGCGCGCGGTGAACAGGCCGAGCGGAAAGGCACGGCGCGGGCCAATCACTTCGATCTCGCCGAGTTTGAGCCCGAAGCGCTTCTCGAGCTCGGCGTGGAATTCATCGTCGGGCAGCGCGACGATGCGTTCGGCCTCCTGCTCGCTTTCCGTCCACACGATCGACGAGCGCCTGCCCGTCAGCGGCAAAATGGCGAACGGACCCGCCGGCAGGAAATGCTCCTCGGCGCGTCCTTCGTGATCGCGTTCGTGCCCAACCGTGGTGACGATCGCCGATTGATCGTAGTTCCAGCCGTGCGTGGCGATCCCGGCGCGCTCACGGATCTGCGAGCGCGCGCCGTCGGCGCCGACCAGGAGGCGAGCGGAAATCGTCGCGCCGTCGGCCAGCATCACGTCGATTGCGTTGCGCGCAGGCTCGAATCCGGTCACGGCGGTCGCCCGCAAATCGACGCCGAGCTCTTTTGCCTTGGCGACGAGCGCGTCGATCAGCAGCCTATTTTCGATCATATGCGCGAAGGGCTCGCCGTCTTCCACTTCGCCGCCGAAGGTCAGAAACGTCGGCCGCACCGTGTCGTCGAGCTTGGAATCCGTCACCACCATGTCGAGCATCGGCTGCGCTTCGTGCTCGACCGCCTGCCACACCCCGATCGCCTCGAATAGCCGGCAGGCAGCAGCCGCAATCGCGGTGGCGCGCGGATCCTTGGACGTCTCGTGCCGCAGGGCCGGGTCGGCGACCGCGACTGTGAATGCCCCGCCCAGCGCCTGGCGTAGCGCGATCGCCAGCGCCAGGCCGGCAAAGCCCGCCCCGCCGATCACCACGTCGCGCTTTTCCGCCCGATCAGCGGCCATGCCGTGTTCCTTGTAAATTCTGCGCCAGCATAGCAGTTTGGGCCTGACTTTTTGACCCTGTCCGAGGCCCTCGCCCCATGCCCTCCGCCGTCAAGGAAATGCTCGAAATCCTCGATCTCGAGCCGCTCGACGTGAACCTGTTCCGTGGCCGCTCGCCCCAGTCCGGCTGGCAGCGCGTCTATGGCGGCCAAGTCATCGGCCAGGCGCTGGTCGCGGCGGTGCGCACGGTGGACGCCAGCCGCCCGCCCCATTCCATGCACGCCTACTTTCTGCTGCCGGGCGACCCCAAGGTGCCGATCATCTACGACGTCGACCGCATCCGCGACGGCAAGAGCTTCACCACGCGCCGCGTCACCGCACGCCAGCACGGTCATCCGATCTTTTCCATGCTGGTGTCGTTCCACCACGACGAGCCGGGCCTCGAGCATGAGGCCAAGATGCCGGACGTCGTGCCGCCGGAGCAACTGCCGAAAGAGTCCGATCTGCGCAAGGCCATGCTGCCGGCCATGCCCGACCCGGTACGGCGCTATTACGAGCGCGAGCGGCCGATCGAATTGCGTCCGGTCGAGTTCGAGCGCTACGGCGGCAAGAAGGTGGCGGAGGGCCGTTTCCATATCTGGATCCGCACCACCGAGCGGCTGCCCGACGATGCCGCCATCCATCAATGCGTGCTGGCTTATGCCTCCGACATGACGCTGCTCGACGCGGCGCTGGCGCCGCATGGCCGTACCCTGTTCGAGCGCGAATTCATGGCCGCGAGCCTCGATCATGCGCTGTGGCTGCATCGGCCGTTCCGCGCCGACGACTGGCTGCTCTACGCGCAGGATTCGCCGAATATGCATGGCTCGCGCGGCTTCAGCCGTGGGCTTATATTTACCCGCGACGGCACATTGGTCGCTTCGGTCGCCCAGGAAGGCTTGGTGCGGCTGCGGCGCGAGCCGTAACGCGGCAGGGATGAAAAGATCGCTCGCAGTCAGCGCGGTCGTACTCGCGACAGCCGCGGCGGCGTTCGCCGCTTCGGGCAAGCGGGCCGCGCCGCCCGACGCCCTTCCCGGCGCGCCGCCTGAGTACACGCGCTTCTCTAGCTCGGAACTGATGCGCGGTTTCCTCAAGCTTGCCTTCGGTTCCGATCTGCGCATCGGTGCGGCGCCGCGCGGCATCCGCCGTTTCAACCATCCGATTCACGCCGAGGTGATCTCCGGCGGCAGCGTCGACCGCTCGGCGGCCATGACCCGCATCATTGAGGAATATGCGCGCAAGGTTCCCGCGCTGCAGCTCGGCGTGGTCGACAGCCCGCCCGCCGACATCGAGGTCCGGCTGATCGACGAGAAGGATTTCAGGTCGGCGCTGAAGGCGGCCTTCGGCGCCAAAGTGGCGCAAGAATTCATCAACCGCACCGACCCGCAATGCATGACCAGCGTGAAGTCGAGCACCGAGGGCGACATCCTGCGCTCGGTCTCCTTCATCATCGTCGACAAGGGCAACGACGTCTTTCTCGACTGCGCCTATCACGAGTTGCTGCACGCCTTCGGCCTGTCCAACCATGATCAGCACAACCGCTGGACCACGCTCAATCAGCGCCGCATGGTCGGCTACCTGACCGTCTACGACCGCAGCCTGCTCACCTTACTGTACGACCCGCGCGTCACGCCCGGCATGACTCAGGAGCAAGCGCGCGTCGAGGTGCCGAAGGTGATCGCCGACCTGCATCTCGCCTTCGCCCATGCGAGATAGGGCAGCCCTATTGTCCTAAAATGCCGATTTCGGCGGCTGTTGCCTGTGGGCGCAGCAATAATCCCGCTTAAAATTTAGGCCGTCAGCCGATAGCCTGCCCAGCCGAGCCCCTTTTCGGCCCATGCCGGCGAGGCTCGCTCAATTGCCGGGGGACGACGCCAATGAAGCTGGTCATCGCCGTCATCAAGCCTTTCAAGCTCGACGAGGTGCGCGATGCCCTCACCCGTATCGGCATTCACGGCATGACCGTGGCCGAGGTGAAGGGCTACGGCCGCCAGAAGGGCCACATGGAAATCTATCGCGGCGCCGAATACGCCATCAATTTCCTGCCCAAGGTGCGTATCGAAGTGGCCATACCGAGCGAGCATCTCGAGCAGGTGATGGAGACCATCGCGGCCGCCGCCAAGACCGGCCAAATCGGCGACGGCAAGATCTTCGTCACGCCGCTCGAACACGCTGTGCGCATCCGCACCGGCGAGACCGACGCCGGCGCCCTCTGATCATCCTACCGCTCGTCCCGCGCAAGCGGGGACCCAGTACAGGTGCGCACTGGATTCCCGCTGGAGTTTATCCCCGCACAGGCGGGGACGGGAATGAGCGGCGCAAGGCTTACGCTGATCAAACTTTTTCTGGGGGGAATGAAATGTCACGGGGAAGATTTGCGATCGTCAGCGCTACGGCTGTCTTGATCGTACTGTCGGCGGCGCCGGCCTTTGCACAAACCGGAAAGATAGACGGCGCCGATACCGCCTGGATGATCGGCGCCACCGGCCTGGTGCTCATGATGACGATTCCGGGCCTTGCACTCTTTTATGCAGGCATGGTGCGCAAGAAGAACGTGCTCGCCACGATGGCGCAATCTCTCGCCGCCACCTTCGTCGTTTCGATCTTGTGGGCCTTCATCGCCTACTCGCTCACTTTCGCCGGTGGCGACGCCATCATCGGTTCGCTCGGCCGCGTCTTTCTGATCGGCATGTCGGCCGGCTCGATCTCGCCTTGGGCCAAGACCATCCCCGAGAGCCTGTTCATGATCTACCAGATGACTTTCGCCATCATCACGGTGGCGCTGGTGGCAGGTTCGGTGGCGGATCGCCTGCGCTTCTCGGCCTTTCTCATGTTCTGCGTGTTGTGGCTGCTGTTCGTCTATGTGCCGATCGCGCATTGGGTATGGGGCGGCGGCTTCCTTGCCCGCTGGGGACTGATCGACTTTGCCGGCGGCACCGTGGTGCATCTCAATGCCGGCGTCGCCGGCCTCACGGCGGCCTATGTGGTCGGCGTGCGCCGCGGCTACGGCCACGAGAATCTGGCGCCGTTCGACCTCACGCTTGCCGTCGTCGGCACCGGCCTGTTGTGGGTCGGCTGGTTCGGTTTCAACGGCGGCTCGGCGCTGGGCGCCAACGGGCGCGCGGTGATGGCGATCGTCGCCACCCATCTCGCCGCCAGCGCCGGCGCCACCACCTGGATGGCGCTCGAATGGTGGACGCGCGGCAAGCCCTCCGTGCTCGGCATGATCTCGGGCGCGGTCGCGGGGCTCGGCACGATCACGCCGGCTTCCGGCTTTGTGCTGCCGATGCAAGGGCTGCTGATCGGCATCATCGCCGGCGGCATCTGCTTCTGGGCCTGCACCTGGCTCAAGCTCAAATGCGGCTACGACGATTCGCTCGATGTGTTCGGCGTTCATGGCATCGGCGGCCTGACCGGCACGTTGCTCGCCGGCGTGTTCGCCGTTAGCGCCTTGTCGGCGAGCCCGGAACTGCCAGGCGGCGTGCCGGGCCTGCTCGAAGGCAATGCCAAGCAGCTTTTGGCGCAGGTCTATGGCGTCCTCGTCACCATTGCCTGGTCGGGCATCCTGACCTTCATCATCTTAAAGATCATTGGCGCCGCGGTGCCGCTGCGCGTGCGCGCCGAGGACGAGGTCATGGGGCTCGACGTCAGCCAGCACGGCGAAGCAGTGCAATAGGCTCGAGGCGAGCATCTGACCACAGCGCTTTGAGAGCCGCGCCGGCGGGAGCCCGGGCGCGGCTCTTTTTGTGCGGCCAGCACTGCCCAATCTTTGTGCAGGCGGCAGAAAGGCTGACCTGTCTTTGTGCGGCAACCCATGGCGGTATCGCAGCCCGGACCATGGAAGAGAGTTTTCGCCTGTGAATTCAGCAGCCTAGGCTCGGGCCGCGCAATTGGCACGGGGCTTGATTGAGCTTCTGTGGCCGTGCCTGCGGATCGAGCTTCGGGGGCGATGGCTCAGTGTTCCGCCCGCACTGCGTAATGAATGAAACGGGCTCAAGCGGGGATCGAATCCATGAAGATCGTCATGGCCATTATCAAGCCTTTCAAACTCGACGAGGTCCGTGACGCCCTGACCTCCATCGGCGTGCAAGGACTGACCGTTACCGAGGTCAAGGGATACGGGCGCCAGAAAGGGCACACGGAAATTTACCGTGGCGCCGAATACGCCGTGAGCTTCCTCCCCAAGATCAAGGTGGAAGTCGCCGTGCCGTCCGATCAGGTCGACAAGGTCGTCAGCTCCATCACCGGAGCTGCGAAGACCGGCCAGATCGGCGACGGCAAAATTTTCGTCTTGGGCATCGATCATGCCGTGCGCATCCGCACCGGCGAGACCGACGCGGCGGCGCTTTAACCAAACTCGCACCGCAAACAATACGGACAGGAGTTAAGACCATGACGTTGAAGAAACTTTCCGGTGCGGGGCTGCTGGCTCTCGTATTCGGAGTAATGCTCGCGCTCTTCTTGAGCGTCGCGACGTATGACGCGTCCTATGCGCAAGCTCAGGCTCCAGCGCCGGCGGCTGCTGCGCCCGCGCCGGCTGCGCCGGCCGCCCCACCGCCCGCCTGCGACGCCTCGGCCAAGCCGCCTATTCTCAAGGACTGCAAAACCGATTCCGGCGACACCGCCTGGATGCTCACATCGATGGCGCTGGTGCTGATGATGACCATCCCCGGCCTGGCGCTGTTCTACGGCGGCATGGTGCGCAAGAAGAACGTGCTGGCGACGGTGATGCAGAGCTTCGCCATCACCTGCCTGGTGACCGTGCTCTGGATGGTGATCGGCTACAGCTGGGCCTTTACGGATGGCGGGCCCTATCTCGGCGGGAATTCGCGCTTTCTGTTGATAGGCATGGGGACCAATGTCGTCAGCCCGCTGGCGGCAACGATCCCAGAGTCGGTCTACATGTCCTTCCAGATGACCTTCGCCATCATCACCCCGGCCCTGATCTGCGGCGCCTTCGCCGACCGCATGAAGTTCTCGGCGATGCTGTGGTTCATGGGTCTGTGGTCGCTGTTCGTCTACTCGCCGATCGCGCACTGGGTGTGGGGCGGCGGCTGGCTGGGCGGCCTTGGCGTGCTCGACTTCGCCGGCGGCACGGTCGTGCACATCAACGCGGGCGTCGCCGGCCTGATGTGCGCGCTGGTGCTCGGCAAGCGCAAAGGTCTCGGTCACGAGAACATGGCGCCGCACAACCTCGTGCTCACCATGATCGGCGCCTCGCTGCTGTGGGTCGGCTGGTTCGGCTTCAACGCCGGTTCAGCGGTTGCCGCCAACCAGACGGCCGGCATGGCCATGGCGGTCACCCAGATCGCTACCGCCACGGCGGCGCTATCCTGGATGTTCGTCGAATGGGCGCTCAAGGGTAAGCCTTCGGTGCTCGGCATCTGCTCTGGCGCGGTCGCGGGCCTCGTTGCGATCACGCCCGCCTCGGGCTTTGTGGGTCCGATCGGTTCTCTGGTAATCGGCGCCGCCGCCGGAGCGGGCTGCTACTGGGGCGCCACCAGCCTGAAGCACATGTTCGGCTACGACGACTCGCTGGATGCCTTCGGCGTGCACGCGGTCGGCGGCATCATCGGCGCCTTGCTCACCGGCGTCTTCGCCGAGAAGGCCATCAACAGCGCCGGCTCCGGCCTGATCGACGGCAACGCCGGCCAGGTGCTGACGCAGATCTACGGCATTCTCGGCACTTTGATCTACGACGCCATCGCCACGCTGATCATCCTGTTCGTGATCAAGGCCGTTATAGGCCTGCGCGTCAGTGATGAAGTGGAGCGCGACGGTCTCGACCTCTCGCTGCACGGCGAGGTGGTTCCGTAAGGACAACAAGTCAGCGGTAGGGGCGGAAACCCGGCACTGTCCCTTCCGTCGAGGCCCCGGTCCAGCGATGGGCCGGGGCCTCTCTTTTTGCTGGAAGCAAGACCGGGCTCTATTGGTTAATCGGGTCTTAACCTCGTCCTATTTATTGTGGCTAAGCCCTTGTTACCGCGGGCGGCACCCGCTCGTGTAAAGCCATGCCCACAATGACCGCCCAGCGCGAGCCCTCACTACCCACTGCTCAGGCGGTAGATACCCGCTCACCCTTTGTGCGCCTGACCGAACTGATCGCAGGCATCGAGCCCGGCAAGCCGGCCATCAATCTTTCGGTCGGCGAGCCACAGCATGCAGTGCCGCCCTTCGTCGGGCCGGTCATCGCCCAGCATATCGCCGATTTCGGCCGCTACCCGGCCAACAAGGGCATCGAGCCGTTCCGCCGCGCGGTCGCTGTTTGGCTGGGCAAGCGCTATGCGCTAGCGCGCGCGCTCGATCCGGAAACCGAAGTGCTGGTGCTCAACGGCACGCGGGAGGGTCTTTTTCTGGCGTCGATCGCCGCCAAGAGCTGGGTGAACCCGCGCGCCGGGAAGCCGGCGGTGCTGATCCCCAATCCGTTCTATGCCGCCTATGCGGCGGGCGCATTGGCTGCCGACTGCGAACCGGTCTACCTGCCTGCGACGCGCGAAAGCGGTTTTCTGCCCGACCTCGATGCGCTCGACCAGGCGCTCTTGCAGCGCACTGTCGCCTGCTACCTCGCTTCGCCGTCCAATCCGCAAGGCGCCGTCGCCGACCGCGCCTATCTCGCAAGACTGGCCGATCTTGCGCGCCGTTACGGTTTCCTTGTCTTCGCCGACGAATGCTATTGCGAAATCTACAGCGAGCATGCACCGCCGGGCATGTTGGAGGCGGCGGGCGCCGACTTCGCGAATGTGGTGGTGTTCCACTCGCTGTCGAAGCGATCCAACCTGCCCGGCCTGCGTGTCGGCTTCGCAGCCGGCGATGCGCGCTTTCTCAAATCATATCTCGAGTTGCGTAACGTGGCGGCGCCGCAGGTGCCGGTCCCGGCGCAGCATGTCGCGGTCGCCGCCTATGGCGATGAGAGCCACGTGCAAGAAAATCGAAAGCTTTATTCGGCCAAATTCGATCTCGCCGATCAGATCATCGGAAACCGCTACGGCTATGAGCGGCCGGCCGGCGGCTTCTTCCTCTGGCTCGACGTCGCCGCCTACGGCGGCAGCGAGGCGGTCGCCAAGCGGCTTTGGGCACAGGCCGGCGTGCGCGTCGTGCCGGGGTGCTATCTCGCGCGCGAGCAGGCCGACGGCTCGAACCCGGGTGAAGGCTATATCCGCGTCGCCATGGTGCAGGACAAAGCCGCTACCGCCGAGGCGCTGCATCGGCTGGTCGCGGTCCTAAGCTGAAGGAAGCGCAATGCCGGCAGCCGATCGCAGTCTCGATATCGTCGCCTTCGTTTCGGAGCATCTCCGCGACATCTTGCGCCGACGCTTGAGCGAACTGGCCGGTCTGCTGCTGCTGCTGCTGCCGCTGCTCGGCGCCATCTCGCTCGCCACCTGGTCGGTGCAGGACCCCTCCCTCAGCCACGCTACGCAAAAATCGATTCACAATCTGCTCGGTTTCCCGGGCGCCATCTTTGCCGACTTGGCGATGCAGCTGCTTGGGCTCGCCGCCGTGTTGCTGCTGGCGCCGCCGGCGCTGCTCGGCTGGCGCTTGTTGTCGCATCGCCCGCTCGGCCAGAAATGGCGCGGCTTGCTGTGGATCCTGGTGACCTTCTTGGCGTCGGCTTTCGCCTCTACGCTGCCGCGCATCGGCTCCTGGCCGCTTCCGACCGGTCTTGGCGGCGTGTTCGGGGACGCGCTGTTGCAGCTGCCGGCGCTGGTCTTGGGGTCGCTCAAGGGTTTCTCGTTGTTCGTCGTTTCTTTAGCTTTCGCAGCTGCCACGCTGGCGGCGCTGGCGGTTGCAACGGGCTTGCGCTTGCCGCGCCCCTTTGCCGAGAAAGCGGTCAAAGCTGAAAAAGAAGAAGAGGAGCCCGCCGAGGTCGAAGACGAGACCGCTTCCGCCTGGCTTGGACTCGTCGCGCATGCGCTGCTGAGCTGGAAGGCGCGCATCGTTCGCCTGCTGCGCGGCGCGCCGCGCATCGTTCAACGCAGCGTGCCGCCGTCGAACGGCGCGCGCATGGAGCCGCGCTTCGATGCGCACGCCCGCGCCGCGCCGCCCATGCAGCCCGCCATCGACGAAGACTATGAAGATGACGTCGACGAGGAGGAAGCTGCGCCGGCCCCGCCGCGCCGGCGCGCGGCGGCGCGCGCCCCGGTGCGCCGCTCGGGCGGCGGTTTCGAATTGCCTTCGCTCAACTTCTTGGTGGCGCAGAAACCCTCGGACCGCACCACGTTGTCGAAAGACTTGATCGATTCCAACGCCCAGGCGCTGGAGACCGTGCTGCAGGATTTCGGCGTGCGCGGCGAGATCATCAACGCCCGTCCCGGGCCCGTGGTCACGCTGTACGAGCTCGAGCCCGCGCCCGGGATCAAGTCTTCGCGGGTCATCGGACTTGCCGACGACATCGCCCGCTCGATGAGCGCCGTTTCGGCGCGCGTCGCCGTCGTCTCGGGCCGCAACGCCATCGGCATCGAACTGCCCAACCCCACGCGTGAAAAAGTCGTGCTGCGCGAGCTGCTGTCCGGCCGCGACTACAACGAAACCGCCGCCAAGCTGCCGCTCTGCCTCGGCAAGACTATCGGCGGCGAGTTGGTGATCGTCGATCTCGCGCGCATGCCGCATCTCTTGATCGCCGGCACCACCGGCTCGGGCAAGTCGGTCGCCATCAACACCATGATCCTGTCGCTGGTCTATCGCCTGCGGCCCGACCAGTGCCGCCTGATCATGGTGGATCCTAAGATGCTCGAGCTTTCCGTCTATGACGGCATCCCGCATCTGCTCACGCCCGTTGTCACCGATCCGAAGAAGGCGGTGGTCGCGCTGAAATGGGCGGTGCGAGAGATGGAAGAACGCTACAAGAAAATGTCGAAGCTCGGCGTACGCAATATCGACGGCTACAACGCACGGCTCGCCGAAGCGAAAGCCAGCGGCGAGAAGCTCACGCGCACGGTCCACACCGGCTACGACAAGGAGACCGGCGAAGCGATCTATGAGAAGGAGGAACTCGACCTCTCGCCGCTGCCCTTCGTGGTGGTGATCGTGGACGAAATGGCCGATCTGATGATGGTCGCCGGCAAGGACATCGAAGGCGCGATCCAGCGCCTGGCGCAGATGGCGCGCGCCGCCGGCATCCACGTGATCCTGGCAACCCAACGTCCATCCGTCGACGTCATTACCGGTACCATCAAGGCCAATTTCCCGACCCGCATCTCGTTCCAGGTGACCTCCAAGATCGACAGCCGCACCATCCTCGGCGAGCAAGGCGCCGAGCAGCTGCTCGGCCAGGGCGACATGCTCTACATGGCCGGCGGCGGCCGCATCAGCCGCGTGCACGGGCCATTCGTCTCCGACGACGAGGTCGAAAAAGTCGTGCGGCATCTGAAGTCGCAAGGCCAGCCGGATTACCTGGAAGAGGTCACCGCCGGCGACGATGAAGAGGAAGGCGACGACGGTGCCGTGTTCGATTCGACCGGCATGGGGCTCGCGGATGGGGGCGACCTGTACAGCCAAGCGGTCGCTGTGGTGCGGCGCGACCGCAAGGCCTCCACTTCCTACATCCAGCGCCGATTGCAGATCGGCTACAACCGCGCCGCCACGCTCATGGAACGCATGGAGCAGGAGGGCATCATCGGCCAGCCCAACCATGCCGGTAAGCGCGAGATCCTGGTCCCCGAGGAGGGGCAGGACGGCTACTGATTGCTATTGAGAATCGCCGCATTCGCGATTAAGCGAGGCTTCAGCGGACGTCGCCGGGGCCGTGAAATAGCCACACCCGCCCCTATATGATCGCGGGACCCTTAAGCAGGGTAAGCGAGGCGGAGAACCGGATGCAATTGTACAAGGCGCGAGCCACCGGCCGGACCATAGCGGTTGCTGGGTTGTTGGCCTGTCTGGCGGCCGCTCCGGCGCTGGCGCAGACGGCACCCGACAGCGTGCCCCTGCCGGCGCCGCGTCCGCATGCCCAGGCGCATGCCAAAAAACACTTGGTGACGGGGACAGTTGCGGCGGGGGCGCGCGCGCAGGCGCCGCAGGCAGAGGCGCAACAGCAGCAACAGCAGCAACAGCAGCAGCAGCAACCGCCGAACCCGATTTCCAACCCCTTCGCCGCGCTGCTCGGCTCGCCCGGCACCACCACCGCGCTGACGCCGAAGCAGCGCGCCCTCATCGACCGCGTCGACAAATATCTCTCCACCACCGACCTGTTGTCGGGCAAGTTCGTGCAGGTGGGCCCCGACGGCCGCCGCAGCCAGGGCGCGTTCTTCATCCAGAAGCCGGGCCGGGTGCGCTTCGACTACGATGCGCCGAGCCCCATCTCCATCGTCGCCGACGGCCAGACCGTGGTGGTGCGCGACACGCGGCTGGCGACGCAGGACGTCTATCCGCTCTCGCAGACGCCGCTGCGCTTCCTGCTCGCCGATCACGTCGACCTGTTGAAGGACACCAATCTGGTCGCCGTCTATGCCGACGACGTGTTCATCACGGTGGTCGTGGAAGAGAAGAACGGCATCGTCGGCACCAGCCGCCTGATGATCATGTTCTCGGCCAAGGACATGCAGCTCAAGCAGTGGACGGTCACCGACCCGCAGGGCTACGACACCACGGTGGCGGTGTACAATCTCGACACCACCAAGAAGCCCAATCCCGGCATGTTCCACATCGATTTCACGAATTATCATAATTAGTGGATGCAAACTCGGCGCCGTCATTGCCGGGCTTGACCCGGCAATCCATCTGACGCTTCATCGAACGGCGACGCTGCATGGACCCCCGGGTCGAGCCCGGGGATGACGATGATGCGCATGCTTAGCGAGATGCCCCTCAAGATCACCACCTGGAACATCAACTCGGTTCGCCTGCGCATCGATCCGGTCGCCCGTTTCCTCAAGAGCGCGCGGCCCGACGTGCTCTGCCTGCAGGAGACCAAGTGTCCGGACGACGCCTTTCCGCGCAAGCGTTTCAAGCGCCTCGGCTACGAATACGCCGCGCTCAACGGGCAGAAGGGCTATCACGGCGTCGCCATCGTCGCGCGCGTGCCGTTCGAGAGCGTCGAGCTGCAGAATTTCTGCGGCAAGATCGATTGCCGCCACGTGTCGGTGACGCTCGGCGAGCGCGCGGGGCTGCGCGATCCCGTCACGCTGCATAATTTCTACGTGCCGGCCGGCGGCGACGAGCCGGACCCCGAGCTCAACCCGAAATTCGCGCACAAGCTCTCCTTTCTCGACGAGATGCGCGACCGCGCCGGCCTGCGGCCCGCCAAGGACCAGCGCGCCATCCTGGTCGGCGACCTCAACGTGGCGCCGCTCGAGCACGACGTCTGGAGCCACAAGCAAATGATCAAGGTGGTCTCGCACACGCCGGTCGAATGCGAGAAATTCACCGCGGCGCGCCAGGCGGGCGGCTGGATCGATACGATGCGCGTGCTCACGCCGGAGCCGGAGAAGCTCTATACCTGGTGGAGCTACCGCGCGATGGACAACTGGAAAACTGCCGACCGCGGCCGCAGGCTCGATCACGTCTGGAGTTCGGACGCGATCGCCGACCGCGTGTCGAGGATCGAGATCGCCAAGAACTACCGCGGCGCCCGCCGTCCCTCCGACCACGTGCCGGTGACGGCGGTGGTGGAAACCTAGGTCGGGCGCGAGGTCACTTGCGCAGAGTGCCGCGCATTAAACTTTGACATATCGCGCTCACGAAGAAGCCGATTGCCGCGTCACACCGCTTGTCGGGCGAACTTTGTATCGATTAGGAATAAGCCGCGGTCCGGTTTCCAACGGAGGGCGGCATGCTTCGCAAACTTCTCACACTGGCACTGACGGCGGCGGTCGTGGCCAGCGCGGCCAGCGTAAGCGACGCCAAAAAAGCCAAGGCCAAAAAGAAAAATAGCTACGCCGGCTGCATGGCCTATTTCAAAAAGCGCGGCTACGACGCGCGGGCGGCTTCGGTCATTTGCACGCGCAAGGGTTATAATGGCTGATGGTTCCAGCCGCGATTGCCGGCTGAAGCGGCCCAGTCTGAGCTGACGCGCCGAGCTGGGGCGCGGGATCGAAGGCTTCCTCGCATGACGGCCTAGAATAGCGCGCTCAGCCAATAAAACAGCGCGGCGATCATGCCGGACGCCGGTATCGTGATGATCCAGGCGATGACGATGTTATTGGCGACGCTCCAGCGCACCGCGGACATCTTGCGCGCCGCGCCCACGCCGATGATCGATCCGGTGATGGTGTGGGTTGTCGACACGGGAATGCCGAGCCAGGTGGCCCCGAACAAAGTGAGCGAGCCGCCGGCCTCGGCGCAGAAGCCCTGCATGGGGGTGAGCCGGGTGATGCGCGAGCCCATGGTGCGCACGATGCGCCAGCCGCCGATCAGCGTGCCGAGCGCCATGGCGACCTGGCAGGCGATCACCACCCAGAACGGCACGTAGAAATGACTGCCGAGATGGCCTTGCGAAAAGAGCAGCACCGCGATGATGCCCATGGTCTTCTGTGCGTCGTTGCCTCCGTGGCCGAGCGAATAGAGCGAGGCGGAGACGAATTGCAGGCGCTGGAAGGTGCGGTCGACCGCAAACGGCGTCGTGCGGACGAACAGCCAGGAAAGCGCCAGGATCATCATCAGCGCGAGGAAAAATCCGATCAGCGGCGAGCCGGCGATCGCGATGACGGTCGGCACCAGGCCCTTCCACACGATGACGGAGAGGCCCGCCTTGGCGATGCCGGCACCGACCAGGCCGCCGATCAGCGCATGCGACGAGCTCGACGGGATGCCGAGCGCCCAGGTGATCAGGTTCCAGACGATGGCGCCCACAAGCGCGCCGAATATCAGGCGCGGGCCGACGACATTTGCGGCCACGATGCCGGTGCCCAGCGTGTTGGCGACGTGCAGGCCGAAGAACAGGAAGGCGATGAAATTGAAGAACGCCGCCCAGGCGACCGCGTATTGCGGGCGCAGCACGCGCGTGGAGACGATCGTGGCGATCGAATTGGCGGCGTCATGCAGGCCGTTGAGGAAGTCGAAAGCGAGCGCGACGAAGATCAGGCCGATCAGCACCGGTAAGGAGAGCGCGGCGGTCATGTCGCGCTACACATGCTCGATCACGATGCCATGCATGACATTGGCGACGTCGTCGAAGCGGTCGACCACCTTCTCCAGATGGTCGTAGACCTCGTTGCCGACGAAGAACGCGATCGGATCGGATTTCGACGTGGCCTGGTAGAGCGCCTTGAGGCCGAGATCGTGCAGTTCGTCGGCGTGTCCCTCGATCTGCGAGAGCTGCTCGGTCAGACTGCTGATATGGACGGCTTCCTGGCTGATGGCGCGCAGAAGCGGCACCGCCTCCCCGGTGAGCTCGGCGCTTTTGACGATGGCGTCGCCCATCTGCTTCATCTCGGTCGTGAATTCCTTGACGTCGAAGAGCGTCACGGTCTTGGCGGTCTTGTTCATCTGGTCGATCGCGTTGTCCATCGAGGTAATGAGGTCGCGGATGCTGCCGCGGTCGAAAGGGGTGATAAAGGTGCGGCGCACGGCGATCAGCACCTCGCGGGTGGCGTCGTCCGCACGGTGCTCGAATTCAATGACCTCGCGGCATCTGCTTTCGACCTCCGCGCCGCCTTCCAGCATGGCGCGCAGCGCGCGGGCGCCTCCCAACACGGCTTCGGCATGGCGGGCAAACAGCTCGAAGAAGCGCTCCTCCTTCGGCATCAAGGCATGAAACCAGCGCAACATGACCCCTTCCTCGAGAAATCAGGAGGACCTCATTGGCATCGAGAGCAAATTTCAGATAGTCCTCCTAGCGGCCGATCTTGCTAGTCGGGGGACTCATCATGATGGATCGAGTCGATTGTTGAAAGGGAACGCGTCCGGATGCCCACGCAAATAATTTCAATGCAACCCGCCACGGCTCCACCGTGCTAGTTCAGCCCATCAAGCGATGGTCTCGCCGGGTGCCTGAAACGGTCAAGGTCTTGTTCGCGTTGCCAATCTACCAACTAATCTATGCTTTTGAGTACGCGAGCACGTACGAGCGGCAAGCTCAGCAAATTTTGGGTTTCCTTCGCATTCTGCCATCCATCTTGGTCTCGACGCTCATCTGGCTCGCCAACTGGTTATTGATCGGCAGCCTTGTGTCGATATTCATCAGGTGAGACGGCCGATCGAAGCGTCTTGGTGCGCAAACTCTTGGCTGCTTGTTTGCGAATCCGCGCCTTACCCCACCGCGCTGAATTCGCGCGTCCCGCTATCGACGCGTCCCGCCATCTAATCGCGCAAGCGCGCGGCACCGCCGGATAGCCCCGGCATCGTGCGCAAAAGAATGCTTGGGAATACGGATCGGCCCGGTCGGCTCCACCTCGCAATGACGGACCTGGCCCCACGGCCATCCGATCGTCCCTAATCGATATTATAGCTTAATTCGACAAAATTAATGCGTTGGATCGATTGATCTGACGAACCCATTCTATCGGGCTTGAACAGGCGCGAAGGTAGGAGATCGCCGATGCCCGCCCGACACGTTCGCGGCGCCAATTCCGCGCCATCGCAACAGCCGCTTGCCGATACGCGGGCTCCCAACGAAGACGATGGCGTCCCGACCTCACCCGTCGTCGCCGACCGCGTTGCCAAGACGACCTGCTACATGTGCGCTTGCCGTTGCGGCATCGACGTGCATGTTCGCGACGGCAAGATTCGGTACATCAGCGGCAACAAGGACCATCCGGTCAATCGCGGCGTGCTGTGCGGCAAGGGCAGCGCCGGCATCATGCAGCACTACAGCCCGGCGCGCCTGAAAAAGCCGTTGCTGCGCACGGCGCCGCGCGGCTCGGGCGAATTCCGAGAGATCGAATGGGAAGAGGCGCTGCGCATCGCCGCCGAGCGGCTCGGCCGCATTCGCGCCAGCGATCCGAAGAAACTTGCCTTCTTCACCGGGCGCGACCAGTCGCAGGCGCTGACCGGCTGGTGGGCGACGCAATTCGGCACGCCGAACTTCGCCGCCCACGGCGGCTTCTGCTCGGTCAACATGGCCGCGGGCGGGCTTTATTCCATCGGCGGATCGTTCTGGGAATTCGGCGAGGCCGATTGGGATCACGCCAAATATTTCATGCTCTTCGGCGTGGCCGAGGACCACGACTCCAACCCGATCAAGATCGGCCTCGGCAAGCTCAAGGCGCGCGGCGCCAAGATCGTCTCCATCAATCCCTGCCGCACCGGCTACAGCGCGATCGCGGACGAATGGATCGGCATCCGGCCGGGCACGGACGGCCTTTTCGTGCTGGCGCTGATCCACGAACTCCTCAAGGCCGGCAAGGTCGATCTCGAGTATCTCGGCCGCTACACGAATGCGCACGTTCTTGTCATCCGCGAGCCGGGCGCAGCCGACGACGGTCTGTTCATGCGCGACGGCGAAGGGCGCATGCTTTCATGGGACCGCACGCGGCAGACGCCGGCCGATTCCCGCGACCCGACCATCGAACCGGCGCTCGCCGGCACGTTCACCGTTGACGGCCGCACTTGCGTCCCCGTCTTCCAGTTGATCGCCGAACGCTATCTCGACGCGGCCTATTCGCCGGATGCGGTCGCCGACCGTTGCGGCGTTCCGGCGGAGAAGATCCGACAGGTGGCGGCCGAGCTCGCCTACGTCGCCTTCCAGCAGGCGATCGAATTGCCGATCGCCTGGACCGACTGGGCCGGGCGCCGTCACGCGACCATCAAGGGCCGCCCTATCGCCATGCACGCCATGCGCGGCATTTCGGCCCATTCCAACGGCTTCCACACCTGCCGCGCCATCCATTTGCTGCAGGTGCTGCTCGGCACCGTCGACGTGCCCGGCGGCTTCCGCTACCGGCCGCCTTACCCGAAGCAAATTCCGCCGCCCAACAAGCCGGCCGGCAAGGACGGCGGCAAGCCGATGACACCCCTGTCCGGTTCGCCGCTCGGCTTCGTCACCGATCCCGCCGATCTCCTGGTCGAGGCGGACGGCACACCCGTTCGCATCGACAAGGCCTATTCCTGGGAAGCGCCGTTCGCGGCGCACGGGTTGATGCACACCGTCATCCGCAACGCCTGGGCCGCCGATCCGTATCCCATCGACACGTTGATGATGTACATGGCCAACATGGCGTGGAATTCGTCGATGAACACGTCCGAAACGATCAAGATGCTGACCGATACGGACGAGAACGGCGACTACAAGATTCCCTACATCATCTATTCCGACGCCTACCACTCGGAGACCGTGGCTTTCGCCGATCTGGTGCTGCCCGACACGACCTATCTCGAACGTCACGACTGCATCAGCCTCCTCGACCGGCCGATCAGCCATGCCGACGGTCCCGGCGACGCGATCCGCCATCCGGTCGTCGCGCCCGACCGCGACGTGCGGGCTTTCCAATCCGTGCTGATCGATCTCGGCGCGCGCCTTAGTCTGCCGGGTTTCGTCAACGGCGACGGCAGCGCCAAGTATGCCGACTACGCCGACTATATCGTCAACCATGAACGCTCGCCCGGCATCGGTCCGCTCGCAGGCTGGCGCGGCCATAACGGCGGCGACATCGGCCGCGGCGCGCCCAATCCGCGCCAACTCGAGCGCTACATCGAACAAGGCGGCTTCTGGCATCATGCGCTGGCGCCGGACGAGCGCTACTACAAGATGGCGAACCGCGCCTATCTCGATTTCGCCGTCGGCATGGGCTTCCTGACGAGCGCCGAGCCGATCGTCTTCCAGCTCTATTCCGAGCCGCTGCAGCGCTTCCGGCTGGCGGCGCGCGGCCACGGCGCGGTCCTCCCGCCGGAAAGCGAACGGGCGCGCATCGAGAGCTATTTCGATCCGCTCCCCGTCTGGCACGTCCCGTTGGAAGAAACCGCGGCCGGCGGCGAAAGCTTTCCCCTGCATGCGCTGACGCAGCGCCCGATGCACATGTACCATTCGTGGGGATCGCAGAATGCCTGGCTGCGGCAGATCACCAACCAGAATAGACTTTTCGTCCACGCGGCGACGGCTGCGCGCCTCCGCCTCGCGGACGACGACTGGGTCTGGATCGAAAGCGCCAATGGCCGCGTGAAGGGCCAAATCAGTCTCGTCGAAGGCGTCAATCCGAATACCGTGTGGACCTGGAACGCCATCGGCAAGCGCAGGGGCACGTGGGGCCTGGATAACGACGCGGGCGAATCGAACCGCGGCTTCCTGCTCAATCACGCCATCGCCGACCTGTTGCCCATGGATGCGCGTGGCCGGCGCTATTCCAACAGCGACCCCGTGACGGGGCAGGCGTCGTGGTTCGATCTGCGCGTGCGGCTGCGCAAATGCACCGCCGACGAGGAAGGATTTACCGAGCCGCAATTCGAGCCGGTCGCTTCGCCGCCGAATTTCGCGCCGTCTCCGCGCAAGCTTTCGTTCGGCGCGAAATTCAAGGACAAGGAGCGCGTCGAATGACCTGCCTCCCCGCAACGACCGAGCGGCAACTCGGCCTCGCCATCGATCTCGACACCTGCGTCGGCTGCAATGCCTGCGTCACCTCGTGCAAGCAGTGGAACACCGGCGGGCACATGGCGCCGCTGACCGATTTGATCCCCTATGGCGGCGACGTCGACGGCGTCTGGTTCAATCGGGTGCACACCTACGAGCAGGAGAGCGCGCTAGGCGGCCGCACCATCCATTTTCCGCGATCCTGCCTGCACTGCGCCGAGCCGGCCTGCGTTACCGTTTGCCCGACGGGCGCATCCTACAAGCGCGCCTCGGACGGCATCGTGCTCGTCGACGAGGACAAGTGCATCGGCTGCAAGCTGTGCAGCTGGGCCTGCCCGTATGGAGCGCGCGAATTCGACGTCGACGTCGGCGCGATGAAGAAGTGCACGCTTTGCGTCGACCGTATCTACAACGAGAACCTGCCAGAGGAGGATCGCGTCCCCGCTTGCGTCGCCGCCTGTCCGACCAGCGCGCGCCATTTCGGCGACTTCGCCGATCCCAACTCGGCAGTATCGCGGCTCGCCGCCGAACGTGGCGGCGTCGAATTGATGCCGGAGCTCGGCTATCGGCCGTCCAACCGCTACCTGCCGCCGCGCGAGCGCACCGACCACGAGATTACGATCGCGGCGCCGCCGCTGCAGGCGGTTGAGGCCGAGGGTGGATTTCTCGGCTGGGTCGATCGCGTGCTGTCACGCTGACGCCATGCATCCCGCAATTTCCGTTATCTTCTTCACCACCGCGAGCGGCGCCGGCTACGGCCTGTTGGCGCTGCTCGGCGTCGGCGCCGCGCTCGGCGTTCTGCCGCCGCATCTCGGCTTCGGGCTGACGGGGCTCGGCTTGGCCCTCGCGCTGATCTCCGCGGGGCTGCTTGCCTCCACCGCGCATCTCGGCCGTCCGGAACGGGCCTGGCGGGCGCTGTCGCAATGGCGTTCGTCCTGGCTGTCGCGCGAAGGCGTCGCCGCGCTCATGACCTATGTGCCGGCCGCCGTCTTTGCCTTCGGCTGGATCGTTCTTGGCGAGCTCAATGGCTGGGTCGCGGCAGCCGGCTCACTCGCCGCGCTCGGCGCCGTTGTGACGGTTGCGATGACCGGCATGATCTACGCGTCGCTGAAGCCGGTCGCCCAATGGCATACGCCCTTCACGCTGCCCGCCTATTTGATTTTCGCCGCGATGACGGGGCTGACCCTGTTCAACGCGATAGTGCAGGTCTTCGGGCTTGGACCGAAATGGCTGATCGCACTGGCGGCCCTCGCCACGCTGTGCGGCTGGGGCTTCAAGCGCGCCGTCTGGCGCTACGACGCGGGCGCCGGCAAGCGGCCGACGCTGAACAGCGCGACGGGGCTTACCGGCGGCAAGGTCAGCTCTGTGCAATGGCCGCACAGTGAACGCAACTATCTGCTCAAGGAGATGGGCTACCGCGTCGCCCGCAAGCACAGCACGCGCCTGCGGCGCATCGCGCAAGTCCTCGCCTTTGCCGTACCGCTGGCGCTTTTCGCGGTCGCCCTCTTCGCCGCGCCGTGGACGGCCCTCGCCGCTTGCGTGCTCGCCGTTCCGCTGCAGCTGGCCGGGATGTTGATCGAGCGCTGGCTGTTTTTCGCCGAAGCCACGCACGCCGTCACACTTTATTACGGCGTGCCGTAATACGCCCTAACCCTTCCGCTCCAGCGCGCCTTTCACTGCGGTCAATTCGCGCGTCCAGGAATCCACACGCTCTGCCATGCTGTCGCGCAGGCGCGCGGCGGCCGCCGGATATCCCTCCAGCATCTTGCGGAAAAGATTGCGCGGGATACGGATCAGCACGGTCGGCTCCTTGGCAATGACCGTCACCGGCGAAACCGTCTCGGTCACCAAGGCGAGTTCGCCCAGCAGCGTGCCCGGTCCCACGGTGTATTCGGCGCCTTCGCCCGGCGTGCCCGGCTCCACCAAGAGCGAGCCTTCCTGCACGATATAGCCGCCGTCGGTAAGTTCGCCGGCATAGCACAGCACCGCACCGCTTTGCAGATGGCGCGGCTCGACACCGATGGCCAGCACGCGCAGCGCCTGCGTGCCGAGCGCGGCCAGCGTCGGTACCTGCTCGAAGAACGCGATGTCGTCTTCGATGGTCATGGCTCACGCCCCGGTCATTCCGGGCCCCGGGCAAAGCGCGTGGACCCGAAATCCAGATACGAATGCCGAGTTTGTTTCTGGATTCCGGATTCGCCGCTTTACGGCGTCCCGGAATGACAGGTTGAGATTCGACCGCACCGACTCACGGCACCAGCTTGTAGCCGCCGGCTTCGGTCACCAGGATCTGCGGCGCCGCGGCGTCCTTCTCCACCTTCTGGCGCAGCCGGTAGATATGCGTCTCCAGCGTATGGGTGGTGACGCCGGAATTGTAGCCCCAGACTTCCTGCAGCAGCGTCTCGCGCGACACCGGCTTCTGCCCGGCGCGGTAGAGATAGCGCAGGATGGCGGTTTCCTTCTCGGTCAGCCGCACCTTGCCGCCCTTCGGCGTGAGCAGCAGCTTCGAGCTCGGCCGGAACATGTAAGGACCGATGGTGAAGACCGCGTCTTCGCTCGCCTCATGCTGCCTTAGCTGCGCGCGGATGCGCGCCAGCAGCACCGCAAAGCGGAACGGCTTGGTCACGTAGTCGTTGGCGCCCGATTCCAGGCCGAGGATGGTGTCCGAATCGGTGTCGTGGCCGGTCAGCATGATGATCGGCGCCTTGAAGGCGTTCTTGCGCAGGATGCGCACCACTTCGCGGCCGTCCACGTCGGGCAGGCCGACATCCATGATCACCAGGTCGATCTGGCCGCCCTTGGACGCCTGCACCGCCTTGGTGCCGCTGTCGACCGCGATGGCGTCGAATTCCTCGTGCAGCGCCAATTGTTCAACCAGGGCGTCGCGCAACTCGACGTCGTCGTCGACGATCAGGATGGTCCGCTTGTTGGCCATGTCGGCAAGGGCCCCCACGGGCGCTCAAAGGCGCGCGCCCCACGCGCGCGTATCGCGGAGTAGAGCATTCAGGGCTAAAAGAGCAAGCATGAACTGAGGCTTAGGGTGCCGCCCGGAGCACGGGCGGAATGGGCGTCATGCGCAAAACAACGTTGTCGCGGCTGACCGTGCGGCGGCGCCCGGGCGCGCCGGCCAAGGGCTGGCTCACCGCCGCCGGGATGGTGTTGCCGGTTGCGCTCGGCCGCACCGGCATCAAGGCCAACAAGCGCGAAGGCGACGGCGCCACGCCGCGCGGGTCCTTCCGCCTCCAGCGCTTGTGGTGGCGCGCCGACAAGCACGCGCGGCCGGCAACGCTGTTGCCGTCGCGCCGGATCGCGGCGGATGACGGCTGGTGCGAAGATCCGAGCCACCGCCGTTACAACAGGCCGATCAAGCTTTCGCCCGCAAGCGGCGCCGACCGGCTCAAGCGCGCCGATGCGCTTTATGACTTCATCGTCGAGATCGACCACAACACGCGGCCGCGTGTCTCGGGGCGCGGCAGCGCGGTGTTCATCCATGCCGCGCGGCCGGGCTTGGCGCCGACCGCCGGCTGCATCGCGCTCGAGATCGGCGCCTTGCGTCGCCTGCTCGCGCGTCTGGGGCCGCACACCCGCATCGTGGTTGATTGAGTGTTACCGAAACCGGCGACCATTGGTTAAGCATAGAGCCACGCGCGTACCGCCATATCCGCGGCGTTAATAGAACAGCGTCCCGTCCATGATACCGATGTCAGCCGGCGCCACAGTGCTTGGCCGCCCAAAAAAGATTGCGACAGGGACAGCTTATGGACCTTGCAACGGCACAAAACGCTCATGCTCCTGCGCAAGGCGACCTGATCGGGCGCGTTACGGCGGTGACCGGCGCGCAGGCGACGGTCGAGCTCGACGCGCGCGCGGACGCCGACCACCCGACCGTCGGCAAGTACATGGGCCTGATGGCGGGGAAATGCATCGCCATCGGCATGATCACCGAGGTCGCCGAGCAGGCCGTGAGCGGAACGAGCGGCGGACCGACTTTCCGCCGGGTGGCGCGGCTCGATCTGATCGGCGAGATCCGCACCGACAACGGCGCCAGCCGCTTCCAGCGCGGCGTCACCGAATATCCCAATATCGGCGACGGCGCGCAGCTCCTGTCCGAGCGCGAGCTGCGCATGGTCTACGGTCCGGCCGACGAAGACCGCGCCCATATCGGCGACCTCCAGCAGAACCCGAACATCCCCGTCAGCATCGATATCGACCAGCTGGTGAGCCGGCACTTCGCCATCCTCGGCGCGACCGGCGTCGGCAAATCGAGCGGCGTCGCCATCATCTTGCAGAAGATTCTCAGCACCCGGCCGAACCTGCGCATCTTCCTCATCGACCCGCACAACGAATATGGCCGCTGCTTCGGCGAAAAGGCGCAGGTGCTGACGCCGCGCAATCTGCGCCTGCCGTTCTGGCTGTTCAATTTCGAGGAAACGGTCGACGTATTTTTCGGCGGCCGGCCCGGCGTCGACGAAGAGATCGAGATCCTGTCGGAAGTCATTCCGCTGGCGAAGGCCGCCTATCTGCAATACCGCGCGACGCCGACAAGTCCGCTCACCAGGCGCCGCGATCCGCGCGATATCGGCTTCACCGCTGACACGCCGGTGCCCTACCGCATCGAGGACCTGATCACGCTGCTCGACGAGCGCATGGGCAAGTTGGAGAACCGCAACTCGCGCATGATCTACCACCGGCTGATCGGGCGCGTGCAGACCTTCCGCAATCACCCGCGCTACGCCTTCATGTTCGAGAACGCCAACATCGGCGGCGACACCATGGCGGAGATCATCGGCCATCTGTTCCGGCTGCCGCCGGACGGCGTGCCGATGACCATCATGCAGCTCGCCGGTTTTCCGGCCGAGGTGGTCGAACTCGGTGGTCTCGGTGCTCTGCCGCATGGCCTTCGATTTCGGGCTGTGGAGCGACGGCGCCGCGCCCCTGCTGTTCGTCTGCGAAGAGGCGCACCGCTACGCGCCGGCCGACAAGAAGGTCGGCTTCGGCCCGACCAAGCGCGCGCTGTCCCGCATCGCCAAGGAAGGCCGCAAATACGGCGTGTTCCTCGGCCTGGTGACCCAACGGCCGGCCGAGATCGACCCGACCATCATCTCGCAGTGCTCGACCCTGTTCGTCATGCGGCTCGCCAACGACCGCGACCAGGCGCTGATCCGCTCGGCGGTGTCGGACGCCGCCGCCAGCCTGCTGACCTTCATCCCCTCGCTCGGCACCCGCGAGGTCTTCACCTTCGGTTCGGGCCTGGCGCTGCCGACGCGGATGCGCTTCCAGGAATTGCCGCCGGAGGTCCGGCCCAACAGCGAAGCCGCCGGCAGCACCCGCTCGGATGCCGGCAACAACGTCGGCAACGAGCTGATCGGCGCCGTGATCGAGCGCTGGCGCATTGCCAGCATGAGCCACCGCGCCGGCTCGAAAGAGATCGACTACACCTCGCCGCTCGATGCGCCGGCGCTGCAGCCGGCCGAGCCGGCGGCGCCCGCCGTCCCACCGCCCTCGCCGCGCGGCGAGGCATTGCGCTCGAGCCTGTTGAAGAAGCCGCTCGATCCCAACGCCTTCGCCGATAACGGCGCCCAGGCCGCCCCGCCGGCTTATCCGTCGAGCGGCCCGGCGCGCACGCCGCCTGGCTATCCGTCGGGCAATCCACCCGCCACGCCGCCGGGCTATCCGCCGCCGCGGCGGTTCAAGTAGCTACTTTCGCTTTCGCCCGACCAGGTCGATCAGCGCCGACATGCCGGAATGGCGGGTGCCTTCCTCGAGCATGACGTCGTATTCCTTTATCTCGATCGAGGCGAAATCGCCGAACGCCTGCTCCAGCAGCTCGCGCGTGTATAGCCGCGCAAGATCGGACGGCCCGCCTGTCTTGTATTCGAGCTGCTTTGGCCCGTAGCCCTCGAGCAGCAGCAGACCGCCCGGCTTCAGCGCTTTCTTGATGCCGGCAAAGATGCGGTCGCGCTCGGGCGGCAAGGCGAACTGGAAGAAGATCGCCGCGACCACGTCGAATTCCGCTTGCGGCCACGTCCAGGTATTCAGATCGGCAAGCTCGAAGCGCAGGCTGACGCCGCGTGCGGCGGCGAGCTTGCGCGCCTTCTGCTGCCCGCGCGGCGAGATATCAATCGACAGCACGTCGAGCCCCCGCTCGGCCAGGAACACGCCGTTGCGCCCCTCGCCGTCGGCAAGCGCCAGCGCCTTCTCGCCCTTCGTCAGGAGATGCGCGTGCGCTGCGAGAAACTTGTTCGGCGCCGTGCCGAACAGATAGTCGGCGCCGGCGAAGCGCTGCTCCCAGTGGGCGAGATCGGGATTGTCGGTCATTGCTCTCATCAACACCATGTTGTCGTCCCCGCGACGGCGGGGACCCAGTACGCCGCAGCATATCGAGGGGGCATGGAATACCGGGTCCCGGCCTCCTTCGCAAAGCCTGTGTTCGGACGGCACGAAGCGTCGAGCCGAGTGCTCAATCGCCGGGGACGACGGTTACGGCTTCTTCTCCCGCTCGCCGAAAATCGCGCTGCCGATGCGCACATGCGTGGCGCCGAGCTGAATGCCGGTGATGTAGTCGGCGCTCATGCCCATCGACAAGAGCCGCAGGCCGTTGCGGCGCGCGATCTTGGTGGTGAGCGCGAAATGCGGTCCCGGCGCTTCTTCGAACGGCGGAATGCACATCAACCCGGAGATCGTCAGCCCATATTTGTCGCGGCAGTCGCGCAGGAAGGCGTCGGCGTTTTCCGGCAAGACGCCGGCCTTTTGCGGCTCGGCGCCGGTGTTGATCTCGACGAACAGCAGCGGCTGGCGCCCCTGCCGGGCGATCTCTTTGGCCAGCGCCTCGCACAAGCTTACCCGGTCGAGCGAATGGATGGCGTCAAACAGCGCCACCGCCTCCTTGGCCTTGTTCGATTGCAGCGGGCCGATCAGGTGCAGCTCGATCCCGTCATGCTTCTGCATCAAGGCCGGCCATTTCGCCTTCGCCTCCTGCACGCGGTTCTCGCCGAACACGCGCTGGCCGGCGGCGATCACCGGCTCGATGGCGTCGGCGCCGAAGGTCTTCGACACCGCAACGAGCGTCACCTCGGCCGGATCGCGGTTGGCCTCGCGGCAGCCGCGCGCGATTTCGGCGCGGACGCGATCGAGGCCGGGGGAGGCGTTTGGCGAATTCATTCCGTTGTCATCGCCGGGCTTGTCCCGGCGATCCCGATAGGAGCGCACGGCCTTGCCTACCTAAGCGGGATGGCCGGGACAAGCCCGGCCATGACAAGCATCGGCGCCATGCCCTCGGTCAAACGAACGGGCGCGACCGCTTCTGTGCGCCGTCGTCGCCGGCGATACGCTCGAGCGCGGCGCGGTCGCAAATCTCGAACACGCGGTCCTTCCAGCGCACCGCGTTGGAGGCCGACAACCGCTTCAACGTCTTGTTGGTGTGCACCAGCGACATGCCGAGCGTGTCGGCGAGATGCTGCTGGGTGAAGGGAAACTGGATGGTGTCGCCTTTGGCGAGCCCGACCTCCTTGGCGCGCTCGAACAGATGCAGCAGCAGGTAGGCGGCGCGCTCGAGCGCGGTGCGCCGGCCGACGCTGACCAGATTTTCGTCGATCAGTTGCTCCTCGCGCGCCGCGAGCCAGGTGATGTCGAAAGCGAGCGAAGGAAATTTGCTGTACAGCTCCCACAGCTTGCCGCGCGGGAATACGCACAGCGTCAACGGCGTGAGCGCCTCCACCGAGTGCTCCATCTCGCGCATGATCGAGCCTTGCAGGCCGACCATGTCGGCGGGCAGCGCGTAATTGAGGATCTGGCGGCGGCCGTCCGGCAGCATCTTGTAGCGGAAGGCCCAGCCGGACAGCACGGTATAAAGATATTCGCTGCTGGCGCCTTCACGCAGAAAACTGATGCTGGGATCGACGTGCAGCTCGTCGGTTTTCATCTCCTGCACGAAGGCGAGCTCTTCCGCGGTGAATTGGCGGAGCGCTGTACAACGGCGCAACGGGCATTGCACGCAAGGCGTGATGTGGCCGTTCGAGCGGCCGTTTCCCATGATCATGCAGTGGAGGCCCCGACACCATTAATTCCACGCTCCCCTATGTCTTTTTTAAATGCTGATTTCCGCAATCCGTACCAAACAATGCGGCAGGTGGAAAAAAGTTCCACAGGCGACATTCGGGGAAACCGGCGTGACGGATAGCTACGCGTTTCTTTCCGGCAAACGTTGCTTGGTGCTGGACGACGAATTCTTGATCGCGCTCGACATCCAGCAGACGCTGGAAGCGGCCGGCGCCATCGTGATCTCGATCTCCAGCGCCGAAGAGGCGCTCGACGCACTGCACGGCGGCGCCAAATTCGATCTCGCCGTGCTCGACATCAAGCTGAGCGGCAAAGCGCGCAACAGCACCTCGGTTGCCGCGCTGCTTTCCGAGCGAGGCACGCCCTTCGTCTATTTGACCGGCATGAGCGCCGACCACGTGCAGGCGCAAAGCTTTCCCGCCGCGCCGGTGGTGGAGAAGCCCTATGAGCTCGCGGCGCTGATGGCCGCGCTGCGCGCCGCGCTCGGCGCAAACGGCGAGCCCGACCGGGCGGCGTGAGGTCTAGCCCGCAATCCGATGGAGTCGATCGGCCATTGCGAGCGAAGCGATGCAATCCAGGGGCTGGAGTTCGATGCTGGATCGCTTCGTCGCCTTTGCCGGGCTCCTCGCAATGACGGAGTTGATGCCGCCGCATCAGATCACGCCCTGGCGCGAGATAGTTCTTGACCACGGCGATGCGCACGGCACAGCGCGCGCCATCTCCCCGTTCAGGCCGCGCGAAGCGTAACGTCGACACGCACCGCGTCAAAGGGGAAGACGATTTTGCCCTTGTCGGTCTTTTGCAGCACGCCAGCCTTGAGCAGTGCGTGCACGTCGCCATGAACCGCTTTGACGTCCCGATCGACGCGACGTGCCGTCTCGCGAATCGTCAGCGGTCCCGCGCCGGTCATGGCCCGGATCAATTCCCATCGTTTCGCGGTTAGCAGCTTGAACAGCAATTCAGGGGAAGCAAACGTTACCCGCGCGCCCTGCTTGCGACCGCGAAACGCTTCCTGCGCGCGGCGCTTTACCTCGTCGAGCGAGGCGACTTGCAATGTCACCACCTTCACGTCATCGCCTCCACTTACTTACATCGTCCCAGAAATCGGCAAGCAATGCATCCGGCCCCTTAAACGCATAAGGGGGTTCCAAACCCCGTATGCGCCGATGGTCACCCTTACCTGCCTCATTATCGTAACGCAGCAAGCAAACGCCGCCATGTACCAGCGCGAGCCGATATTTGAAACGATGCACCGGGCCATGCAGCGGCTGCGGTAGACGCCAGACCACGATCTCGACAAACGTTTCCGAGTCCAAAACGTGCCGTTCATTGATCAACGGCTCGGCGCTCGTGTTGGACTTTGTACCAACACCTAGCCAGCGTTGTCAATTACTCCAACACACAATGCGACGCCGGGTTCGGGCGAAGGGGCCCCGCAGTTTGATTATCGCTTGCCCCTTCCGTATCTCGTCCGCGCGCCCTAAAAGACCTCCAAATGACCTCCGAATCCCCCAAAACCCCGCGCCCCGAGCGCTACAACGCCCGCGAGGCCGAGGCGCGCTGGCAAAAGGTCTGGGACGAGCGGGAAATCTTCGCCACCTCCAACGAGGCGATCGCCGCCGCCGCCCGCAAAGGCCCTGGCAAATACTACGTCCTCGAGATGTTCCCCTACCCCTCGGGGCGCATCCATATGGGCCACGTGCGCAACTACACCATGGGCGACGTCATCGCCCGCTATAAGCGCGCCATGGGCCACGCCGTGCTGCACCCGATGGGCTGGGACGCCTTCGGCCTGCCGGCCGAGAACGCCGCCGCCGAGCGCAAGATTCACCCGAGGAAATGGACCTACGAGAACATCGCCGCGATGAAGAAGCAGCTGCAGTCCATGGGGCTGTCGCTCGACTGGGCGCGCGAGGTGGCGACCTGCGACCCGGCCTATTACAAGCACCAGCAGAAGCTGTTCCTCGACTTTCTTGGCCAAGGCCTGGTCGCGCGCGAATACCGCAAGGTGAACTGGGACCCGGTCGACCAGACCGTGCTTGCCAACGAGCAGGTGATCGACGGCCGCGGCTGGCGTTCGGGCGCCGTCGTCGAGCAGCGCGATCTCTACCAGTGGGTGTTCAAGATCAGCGATTACGCGCAGGAGCTTCTCGAAGCGCTCGATCATCTCGACCGCTGGCCGGACAAAGTGCGGCTGATGCAGAAGAACTGGATCGGCCGGAGCGAGGGTTTGCTGATCCGCTTCATGCTCGATCCGCAAACGACGCCGAACGCGGAAAGCGAGCTTGAGATCTTCACCACGCGGCCGGACACCTTGTTCGGCGCCAAGTTCATGGCGCTGTCGCCCGATCATCCGCTGGCGGCGGCGGCGGCGGCGAAGAATCCGGCGCTCGCCAAGTTCATCGAGCAGTGCCACCACATGGGCACCTCGCAGGAGGCGATTGAGACCGCCGAGAAGATGGGCTTCGACACCGGCATTCGCGCCGTGCATCCGTTCGATGCGAGCTGGAAGCTGCCGGTGTACGTGGCCAACTTCATCCTGATGGAATACGGCACCGGCGCTATCTTCGGCTGCCCCGCGCACGACCAGCGCGACTTGGACTTCGTGAACAAGTACGGGCTCGGCAATACGCCGGTGGTGCTGCCGCCGGGCGAGGATGCGGCGCGCTTCGTCATCACCGACACGGCCTATGACGGCAAAGGAAGCATGATCAATTCGCGCTTCCTCGACGGCATGAGCATCGAGCAGGCGAAGGAAGAAGTGGCGCGGCGGCTGGAGCGCGAGATGCTGCCGCTGCACTCATCCGCTCGTCGCGAAAGCGGGGACCCAGGGCGGCAATCGCAAGGTATAAAACCCCTGGACTCCCGCTCACGCGGCAATGAGCGGGATATGGCGCCCGTCGCTCAGCGCCAGGTCAACTACCGCCTGCGCGACTGGGGCATATCGCGCCAGCGCTATTGGGGCTGCCCGATCCCGGTCATCCACTGCGACAAATGCGGCGTGGTGCCGGTGCCGGCGAGCGACCTGCCGGTGACGCTGCCGGAGGACGTCTCGTTCGACAAGCCGGGCAACCCGCTCGACCGCCATCCGACCTGGACGCACGTGAAGTGCCCGCAATGCGGCGGCGCGGCGCGGCGCGAAACCGACACCATGGATACCTTCGTCGACTCGTCGTGGTACTTCATCCGCTTCACCGATCCGTGGAACGAAGACGCGCCGACCACACCGCCGATCGCCAACGCCTGGATGCCGGTCGATCAATATATCGGCGGCATCGAGCACGCGATCCTGCATCTGCTCTATTCGCGCTTCTTCACCCGCGCCATGAAGAAGACCGGGCACGTCAATCTCGACGAGCCGTTCGCGGGCCTGTTCACGCAAGGCATGGTGGTGCACGAGACCTATCGCGCCAAGAACGGCGAGTGGGTGATGCCGGCGGACGTCACGGTGACGAGCGAAGGCGACGCGCGCAAGGCGGTGCTCACGGCCAGCGGCGAGCCGGTGGAGATCGGCCCGATCGAGAAAATGTCGAAGTCGAAGCGCAACACGGTCGACCCCGACGACATCATGGACAGCTACGGCGCCGACGTGGCGCGCTGGTTCATGCTGTCCGACTCGCCGCCCGACCGCGACGTGATCTGGTCGGAGGAGGGCGTGCAGGGCGCCTCGCGCTTCGTGCAGCGGCTGTGGCGGCTGGTGGGGGAGATCGCCGATATCGCGGCGCCGGCGACGCGGCCGGCCGAGTTCTTCGCGCCGGCGCTTGCCGTGCGCAAGGCCGCCCACCGCGCGCTGGCCAATGTCTCCGACGACATCAACAAGCTGCGTTTCAACCGCTGCGTCGCCCACATTTACGAATGCGCCAACGCGCTGTCCGACGCGATCGGGGCGGCCGAGGCCGCGCCGTCGCCCGACTTCGCCTGGGCCTTGCGCGAAGCGGCCGACATCCTGGTCCGCCTATTCCACCCCATGATGCCGCATCTGGCCGAGGAGTGCTGGGCGGCGCTCGGCCACGACAGCCTCGTCGCCGCCGAGGCCTGGCCGCAGATCGAGCCCGAATTGCTGGTGGAAAGCACCATTACGCTGCCGGTGCAGATCAACGGCCGCAAGCGGGCCGAGGTGACGGTTGCCCGCGACGCCGGAAAAGATGCGGTAGAGGCTGCCGTTTTAACTCTTGATGAGGTAAAAAAGGCCCTCGACGGCAGGAGCCCGAAAAAGGTCATTGTCGTCCCGCAGAGGATCGTGAATGTGGTGGCCTGAAACCCGGCGCTGGGCGCGTTTGGCGGCCGTTTTGCTCCTCGCCGGGCTCAATGCCGGCTGTTTCCAGCCGCTCTACGGCAATTCCGCGGTGGTGCACACCGCCGGCCTCGACAACAGGCTCGCCGCGGTCAAGGTCGAGCCGATCAGCACCCCGAACGCCACCCCGCTCGCCCGCGTCAGCGTGCAGATCCGCAACGAGCTGATCTACGACCTCACCGGCGGCGGCGGCGAGCTCTCGCCGACGCACAAGCTGACCATCCAACTGGCGGCGACCAACGTGCAGGTGATCGTCGACGTCAACAGCGGCCGGCCCGACGTGCAGAACTACGGCATCGACGCCTCCTATCAACTGACCGATCTGCGCACCGGCAAGGTCGTGGTCACCGGCTCGACCTTCTCGCGCGTGTCCTACAACATTCCCGGCCAGGAGCAGCGCTTCGCCGGCGCGCGCGGCCTGCGCGACGCCGAGAACCGCGCCGCCAAGGTGATCGCCGACAGCATCCATTCGCGCCTCGCCTCGTATTTCGTGGCGGGGACGTAAGGGGTCGTGTCCCGGATGCGGTGCAGCGCGTAGCGAAAGCGGAGCGGTGCACCGCTGATCCGGGACCCGGCTTTCTGAATAAATCGGGGTCCCGGGTCTGCAGCGCACCACTTCGTGCTGCGCTGCGCCCGGGACATGCAAAAGAATATGACCGCCATCAAAGCCTCCGAGGTCGACCGCTACATCGCCCGTCCCGATGCGGGGGCGCCGATCCTTTTGGTGTTCGGACCGGACGCCGGCCTGGTGCGCGAGCGCGTCGATACGCTCGTGCGCGCGAGCGTCGAGGACCCCAACGATCCGTTTGCCTTGGCGCGCATCGAGGGCGACGAGCTTGCCGCCAACCCGTCGCGGCTGGTGGAGGAGGCGCACACCGTGCCTCTGTTCGGCGGCCGCCGCGCCGTGCTGGTCAAGGCCGGCAGCCGCAACATCGCCGCGGCGGTGGAGAGCGTGATCGCCGCGCCGTCGGCCGAATGCCGCGTCATCATCGAGGCCGGCGACCTGCGCAAGTCGGCGCCTTTGCGCGCGTTGTGCGAGAAAGCCAAGGTCGCGGCCGCCCTGCCCTGCTATGCCGACGGCGCGCGCGATCTGGCGCGGCTGATCGACGACGAGATGGGCGCGGCCAAGCTTGCCATCGCACCGGACGCGCGCGCCGCCTTGACCGCGCTGTTGGGCGGCGACCGTCTGGCTTCGCGCGGCGAGATCCGCAAGCTTGCGCTCTACGCGCAAGGGCGCGAACGGGTCGAACTCGCCGACGTGCTGGCCGTCGTGTCGGACGCTTCCGATCTTGCGCTCGACGGCGTGCTCGACGCAGCCTTCGCCGGCGACACGCGCGCGGTGGAAAGCGAGTTCGGCAAGGCGCGCGCCGGCGGCGCCTCGCCCGCCGCCATCATCTCGGCCGCCATCCGTCACGTCGCCAATCTGCACAAGATGCGGCTCGCCGTGGACGGCGGCGACTCGGTCGATTTCGCCATGCAGCGCGGCGCGCCGCCCGTGCATTTCACGCGTAAGGAGGCGGTCGGCAAGGCGCTGCGCGCGTGGGAAGGCGCGCGCCTCTTGCGCGCCCTGGCGCAGCTCGCGGACGCCTCGCTCGAGGCGCGCCGCAATGCGCCGCTGGCGGAAGCAATCGCCCAGCGCGCATTGCTGTCGATCGCGGTCGGCGCGCGCAGGCGGGAAGTCCTGACTCGTCATTCCGGGGCACCGCGCAGCGGCGAACCCGGAATCCATACTCCCTGTCTTCGTCAGGAAGCGCCTGCGCATTCACGGGCGCAGGGGCTATGGATTCCGGGTTCGCGCACTTCGTGCGCGCCCCGGAATGACAAAGCTTACAAATTCATCTGATAGCCGTGCGGCACCCAGCGATAGACGCCATCCTTGCCTTTCTCCACATAACCGATGCCGGGAAACGGCATGTGATACCCGGCCACCAGCAGGTTTTCCTTGTCGACCATGTCGAGGATGCGCCTGCGCGTGGCCACTGCCTTCTCCTTGTCGTCGTCGACGTCGAGATGAATGTCCGGCCGCTGAACCGCGATGACGTAGTGATTGCAGGTGTCGGCCCAGTTGATCATGCGCTTGCCTTCGCTCTCGATGGTGAAATCGAGCAGCCCCGGCGAGTGCCCGAAGGCGTCGACCGCGCGGATGCCCGGCACCACCTCGTCGCCCGGCTTGATGAAGGTCGCCCGGTTGGCGAGCGGCACCACGATCTTCACGTAGAGCTCGCGGTTGAATTTGCGCGCCTCGCGCACGTTCTCGCCCTTGTGCCAGAAATCGAATTCGGCGGCGCCGATGACGTAGCGCGCGTTGGGAAACACCGGCTGCCCGCCCTTGGTCAGCCCGCCGATATGGTCGGGATGGCCGTGCGTGAGCACCACCACGTCGACGTCCTCCGGCTTGTAGCCGGCCGCAGCCATGCGCTCGACCAGGTGGCCCGCCGGCAGCCTGCCCTTGAGTTGCTCGTGCTCCTCGCGCAGCGAGCCGTTGCCGGTGTCGAACAGCACCAGCTCCTTGCCGGTATTGACCACCACCGGCGTGAACGGGTGCTCGTAGCGCTCGGTGTCGATCCGGTTGGCCCGCGCCAGCGCCTTGACCTCCTCGGCCCGCTGCTCGCCGCCGAAGGACGGAGTGAGCCCGGAGCGCACCACCTTGCTATCCATGATGGTGGCGACCTCGAAGCCGCCGAGCTTGAAGCGGTAGATGGTCGGCTGCATTTCCCCTTGCATCGATGCGGGCACCGTTCGTCCTCCCTGCGCATAGGTCTCGTTGCGGGCTTGCTTAGCAGGCTGTAGGGCGTTAGTTCCACCCCGGGGGCGACCTTGCGGAACCTCGCGTGCCAGCTTGCGTTGGCCCGCCGGAGGCGACCGCGTTGTTGTTTTCTGGAGGCGCGCCTATGCCCGGCCCCGATCACCGCAATTCATCCCGCTCACCTCACAAGATGGCCGGCGGCGCGCTATCGCGCCGCGCATTCATTTCCAGGCTGCTCGGCGCCGCCGCCATGTTCGCCGCGGCACTGACGATCGCGAAAAGCCGGATCGCCGAGGCACAGTCGAAGGTCAAAAAGGAGATTGCGAAATACCAGGATACCCCGAAGAACGGGCAGAAGTGCGCGGACTGCCGCTTCTTCCGCCCGCCGAAAGAGTGCCAGCTGGTGGAGGGCAACATCAAACCGGAGGGCTGGTGCCAATTCTTCGCCAAGAAGGAGTGAGGCCGCTCTAACCGCCGGCTATCAAGCACCGCGGCAGGCGAGCCTCTTCAGCCATCCTTGAGATGTCGGAGTATGCTGCATCACCCGCCGGGGTCGATCCCGCGAAAGCGGGGACGGGTGATGACAGCACTATGTGATTGACGCGACGGGCGGCGCTCACGCGCGCCCCTGGCGCACACGCCCGCTAAATTCTGCCGACCAGCAGCAAGATCAGCAGGATGACAAGCACCAGCCCGAGCCCGCCGGACGGATAATAGCCCCAACCCGAGCTGTACGGCCAAGTCGGCAGCGCGCCGATCAAGAGAATGATCACGATAATGAAAAGGATAAATCGCATTGTTGCCTCCTCGGCATTGAGCCGGACCGGCAACGCGCGTGTTCCAGAGTTGGTTCCATTCGAGGCCTCAGGCGCGCAGCGAGGCCGGATGAGTCATAGCGCGACATGGCCGACGTAGCCGCGCGTGCGTTCGCGGATATGGACCTGGTCTTTCACTGCGCCGGTATCTGCGCTGGTGACTGCGATACAAATGTACTGACGGTCATCCTTGCGTGTAGGTACATCTGTACTCAACCAGGCGCGCCATTCACTCCCGCGTCAGCAGCTTCACCAGCGAGCCCACCAACCCGATCAGCGCGCCGGCGAGGAGGAAGTATTGCAGCAGAAGCACCGCCTGCCGCGGTGCCTCGGTCGTGGTCGCCATGTCGTAGATCAGCCAGGCCGTTACCGCGCCGGTCATCAGCGCCATGAGACCCCAGTTGGTGCTTTTGGCTTTAGGCGCGCCGTCCGGATTGTCGCTCATGATGCCCCCGCTGGAATGGATATCGTGTCGGATAAGTGCGCCTGCGTGGCGGAAAGGTTCAAAGGCCTCCGGCAAAAAGGGCCCATTAGAGCGGGATCCGATCAGCTGCCGCCGAAAGATGCCCGGTGTGCGTTGTGGCAGCTCCGCTATAGCCGACGGGTATTTATTGACATAGCGCAAGGCGCTCGCCAGCGCGGCATGCCAAGCATTCGCTAATTTTCTTCACCGCGATGGAGGGCGCCATGCCCGACGCTGACACCCAGGCGAAGCATCCGACGCTCGAGCACGTCGTCGATGCGATTGTCGACTGGATCAACAAGTACCGCCTGCGCTTCGATGATGGCGGGTTGGGCCAGTGCGGAGCGAACGACGTCAAGCTGATCGCCAAAGATTTAGGCCTGTCCACCGGCGAGTTGAAAGACATCGCGGCCAAGGGGCCCGGCGCCGCCGATCAGTTGCGGCGCATGCTGCAGGCGCTCGGTGTCGATCCCGACGTCTTTGCCAACCGCGACCCGGCAACGATGCGCGATCTGCAGCGGCTGTGCGCCGCTTGCGCGCACAAGAACCGCTGCCGCCACGAGTTGGCGCATGGTACCGCCACCGCGCATTTCCACGAGTACTGCCCGAACGCTTATACGCTCGACGCACTGTTCGAGCAGAAGGTGCCGGCGCATCACTAGGGCGCAATCCGATCAGGTCGATCCGTCATTGCGGGCGAAGCGAAGCAATCCAGGAGCCTGGGCGAGCGCTGCAGGCTGGATTGCTTCGTCGCCCTTGCAGGGCTCCTGGCAATGACGGGCCTGATTACACCCCAGCGGGTCGTGCCCTTGAGCGCGCGGAAGACCTGAAGGGCGAGCAATGGAAGCGGCGCTCATCGCCGCACGCCGCAACAGAAGCGTTCACTCAGCGGGATGGCTTCAAAACAACAAGGCGATCGTGCTATTTTCCTGCCATGACCAAAGAGCAAGTGAAGAAAATCCTTGACCGCGTGTTGAGCTGGCCGCCTGAGCGGCAAGCCGCCCTTGCCCATATTGCCGAGTTGATGGAGGAGCAGGACAACAGTCCGTTGCGCTTGACCGAAAAACAAGAGCAAGAAGTTCGGCGCCGATTGGCCGACCCCGATCCAAAGACCCTGACGCTTGCGGAGTTCAACGAGCATCTCAAACGCCGCTACGGCGTATGAAAGTCGTCATCCAATCGAAAGCGGAAGACGATTTAGAAAATATCTTTCAGTGGATCGTTAAAGACAATCCGCGTGCGGCAGCCGATATGGTCGCGCGGATTCGGGATCGCATAAACAGTCTTGAGTTAGAACTCTCTTGCCCATATGGGTAGGTTTGGGCTCGTCGAGGGCACGCTGGAGCTCGTCGAATATCCGTATCTGATTGTTTATCGTGTGAACGAGGCCCGACAAGAAGTGACCATCCTGGCGATTATGCACGGCGCGCAAGACCGAAAAAGTAAGGAAGGTTAGGCGAGGTTTATTGGTCATCGTATCATCCGCTCTCAGCGGCCATCCAACTTCTTCAACACCGCGTCCAGCTGGTCCAGATCCTTGTACTTGATGTGCAGCGTGCCCGCGCCCGAGGGCTTGTGGTCGACCTTCACTTCCAGCCCCAGCGTGTCCGACAGCTTGCGCTCGAGCGCGCGCGTGTCGGCATCCTTGGCCGCGGCGTGGATCTTTTTCTGCATGGCGTCGAAGGTCGCGTCGCCCGGCTTGTCCGTCTCCTCGCGCACCCATTCTTCCAGCTGGCGCACGCTGTAGCCTTCGTCGATCGCCATCTCGGCAAGCACCTGCGCATTGATGTGGCCGACGAGCAGCCGCGCGTGGCCGGCCGATAGCTTGCCCTGGCGCACCAGCGCCTTCACCGGCTCCGGCAGCCTCAACAGCCGCACCATGTTGGCGACGTAGGGCCTACTCTTGCCGACGATCTTGGCCACTTCGTCCTGCGTATGATTGCACTGCTCCATCAGCGCGACGTAGCCGGCCGCTTCCTCGATCGGATTGAGGTCGGCGCGCTGCACGTTCTCGATGATGGCGAACTCGAGCGACTGCGCGTCGGTCGCATCCACCACCGCGATCGGCACATCGTGCAAACCTGCGCGCTGCGCCGCGCGCCAGCGCCGCTCGCCGGCGACGATCTCGTACCCGTCCTTCTCGCCCGCGAGCTGACGCACGACGATCGGCTGGATGATGCCGCGCTCCGCGATCGACGTGGCGAGCTCGTCAAGCTCGGCTTCGGTGAAGTTGCGGCGCGGGTTGCGCGGATTGGGCTTGAGGCTTTCGATCGGCGCGCGCCGCGACTTGCGCCCCTGCTCTGCGACGGCACTTTCGTCGCCGACGTCGCCGATCAGCGCGGCAAGCCCGCGCCCCAATCGCGAATGATCCGCCATTTCCGCCGCTCCTGAACCTCTCGCCACGCTGACCTCGTTTCTTCTTTTGATGTCCGCAATTCCCGACGCCGTCATTCCGGGACGCCGCGAAGCGGCGGACCCGGAATCCATACGCCGCAGCGTAGGGACTATGGATTCCGGGTTCGCGGCCTTACGGCCGCGCCCCGGAATGACAACTACCCCGCCCTCAACTCCTTCTCGCGCTGGATGATCTCGGTGGCGAGACGCAAATAGGCTTCGCTGCCGACGCATTTGAGATCGTAGACCAGCACCGGCTTGCCGTAGGACGGCGCTTCCGAGATGCGCACGTTGCGCGGAATGACCGTGTCGTAGACTTTGCGGCCCATGAACTGGCGCACGTCCGCGACCACCTGGCTGGAGAGGTTGTTGCGCGAGTCGAACATGGTCAGCACGATGCCGTGGATCGTGAGCTTGGGATTGAGATTGTTCTTCACCTGCTCGACGGTCTTCAAAAGCTGCGACAGGCCTTCCAGCGCAAAGAACTCGCATTGCAGCGGCACCAGGATCGAATCCGCGGCCGCCATGGCGTTGACCGTGAGCAGGTTGAGCGAAGGCGGACAATCGACCAGCACGTAGGTGAAGTCGTGCGGGCGCGCACCGGCATTGAGCGCGTTGAGCGCCGAGCGCAGGCGGAAAGCGCGGTCGCGCTGCTGGCCGATCTCCAATTCGAGGCCGGAAAGATCCATGGTGGAGGGCGCGATATAGAGCTGCGGCACCGCGGTCGGCAGCACCGCGTCGCGCATCGGCGCTGCGCCGGTCAGCACGTCGTAGGTCGAGGTACGGCGCGCCTTGCGCTCGATGCCGAGCCCGGTCGACGCGTTGCCCTGCGGGTCGAGGTCGACGATGAGCACGTGCTCGCCGATCGCCGCCAGCGCGGTGCCGAGATTGATGGCGGTCGTGGTCTTGCCGACCCCGCCCTTTTGGTTGGCGATCGCCAGCACGCGCGGACGCGGCGCCGGCTCGGTCTTCACCGGCGGCTTCTCGAAGGGGACGACCTGGGGGGCGTTCGCCTCCGGTGCGGACGGGTCGGCTGTATCGGTCATGCTGTCATGCCTTCATGTCATCTTCGGTTTCGCCGGCCGCCGCGGGTCCGTTTTCAGACCCGCGCATGCGGGAATTCAGGTCCGGGAAGCCGTGCGAACTGGGGCCAGCGCCTCGCGCGGCCGAACTTTCGATCCTGCTGCCCCTACGTTGCTTCGGCGGGCCGTAAGCTGCGGACGACGACAATGCAGCCGTATGGGCTGATCCTGGCGGGCACTTTCGAGGCCTGGATCCTCCAATATTTAGCGGCTTCCGTCAATTCTGCATCTACATCTTGGCCCTTGGGGAACAAACCGACCGCGCCGCGGGCGATCAGAGGAAAGGCTTGATCGCACAGGATTTTCAACGAAGCGAGCGCGCGTGCCGTCACGGCATGCACCGTTTCCTGACAGCTTTCCCCAAAATTCTCCGCCCGCTCCTGATGCACCTTGGCCGGAAGCGCGGCGATTCGCACCGCTTCGCGCAAGAAAGCGGCCTTTTTGCCGTTGCTTTCGACGAGATGGACCATCGCGCCCGGCTCGTCGGCAAGCGCGCAGGCAATCGGCAGGCCGGGAAATCCGCCGCCCGGCCCGAAATCCACCCACACGCGGGCCCGCGGCGCCAGCTCGATGATCTGCAGCGAATCGGCAATGTGCCGCGTCCAAACGACGTCGATCGTCGAAGGGGCGATGAGGTTGATCCTGCTCTGCCATTTCAGCAGCAGCTCGACGAAGACCTCGAGCCGCTTCTGCGTTTCACGTGAAACGGGCGTGAGCGTGAGCGCGCGCTTTTTGTCGGCCGTGAGATCGCCCTGCCCGCGCTTGCTCACGCCGACTTCGCGGCAGGTTTTCTGCCGCGCTTCACATGCGCGAGCAGCAGCGTGAGCGCCGCCGGCGTCACCCCGTCGATACGGGCCGCATGACCGATCGTGCGTGGCCGATGCCTCAGCAATTTCTGTTTCACTTCGTTCGACAGACCCGGCAGCGATGCGTAGTCGAAGTCGTCCGGCAGCGCGAAGCTTTCATCGCGCCGATAGGCGGCGACGTCGGCGGCCTGGCGCGAGAGATAGACGTCGTACTTGGCGTCGATCTCGATCTGCTCGGCGATCTTCGGCGCAAGCTCGCCGAAGCGCGGCCATGCGCGCGCAAGATCCGCGAGCGAAATATTCGGATAGGACAGCATCTCGAAAGCCGTGCGGCGCTGACCATCCTTGTTGAGCACAATGCCGAATCGCTCGGCTTCCTTCGGCGTGAGCGAAACCGCGTCGGCGAAATCACGCGCGTCTTTCAGCGCCGATGATTTTTGCGCGTAGGCGCGCGCGCGCACGCCGCAGACGCAGCCGATCGCGACGCCTTTCTCGGTCAAGCGTTGATCCGCATTGTCGGCGCGCAGCGTCAGACGATATTCGGCGCGCGAAGTGAACATGCGATAGGGTTCGCTGACGCCGCGCGTGACCAGATCGTCGATCATCACGCCGATATAGGCTTGCGCGCGATCGAGCACGACTTTCTCGCCGCCGCCGGCGACGGCAGCCGCGTTGAGACCGGCAAGAAGTCCCTGTGCCGCAGCCTCTTCGTAGCCTGTCGTGCCGTTGATTTGCCCGGCCAAGAACAATCCGCGCAGGCGCTTGGTTTCGAGCGTCGGCTCGAGCTCGCGCGGATCGACATAGTCGTATTCGATTGCGTAGCCGGGCCGAATGAATTGCGCGTTCTGGAATCCGGGAATCGTCGCGACCAGCGCGTGCTGCACGTCTTCCGGCAGCGAGGTCGAAATGCCGTTGGGATAGACGGTGTGATCGTCGAGGCCTTCCGGCTCGAGAAAAATCTGATGGCCGTCGCGCTCGCCGAACTTGACGATCTTGTCTTCGATCGACGGACAATAACGCGGGCCGGTGCTTTCGATCTGGCCGGAATACATCGGCGAGCGATGCACGTTGGCGCGGATGATGTCGTGCGTCGCCGCGACGGTGCGCGTGATGCCGCATTGGATTTGCGGATTGGCGATGCGCGCGGTCAGCGTCGAGAACGGCTCCGGCGGCTCGTCGCCGGGCTGCATGTGCAGCGCCGACCAGTCGATGCTGCGCCCGTCGAGGCGCGGCGGCGTGCCGGTTTTCAAACGGCCGAGCGCGAAGCCGATGTTGGTCAGCGTGCGCGACAGACCGGCGGCCGGCGCCTCGCCGACGCGGCCGGCGGGGATTTTCTTTTCGCCGATGTGGATGAGGCCGCGCAGGAACGTCCCGGTGGTCAGCACGACGGCGCCGGCGGAAATTTCGCGGCCGTCGGCAAGGGTGATGCCGCAGACGCGGCCGCCGGCGATGCGCAGATCGTCGGCTTCGGCCTCGATGACGTCCAGGTTGGCGGTCGCACGAATCGCGGCCTGCATGGCTTCCGCATAGAGTTTGCGGTCGGCCTGCGCGCGCGGTCCACGTACCGCCGGGCCCTTGCGGCGGTTCAACACGCGAAATTGGATGCCGCCGGCATCGGCGATGCGGCCCATGAGGCCGTCCAAGGCGTCGATTTCCCGCACCAAATGGCCTTTGCCGAGGCCGCCGATGGCGGGATTGCAGCTCATGGCGCCGACGGTGGCAAAGCGATGCGTCACCAGGGCGGTGCGCGCGCCCATGCGGGCGCTCGCCGCCGCGGCCTCGCAGCCGGCATGGCCGCCGCCGATCACGATGACGTCGAAGCGCTCCATGCGGGCGTATGTAGCGAAGGGCCCGCGCAGGGTCAAAGAAATCGCGGTTTGGCGAGTGTTCCACGTGAAACATCGCCAGAAGGGTGTCGATACGGGGCAGACGGCCCGCGGGACTTTAACGATCCTCGCAGGCCCGGCGGAGAACGGTTTTAGCCGCGCCTATCTTGCCGCGTGGTGCGATTGCTGGCCGGGCGGCCGCCCGCCGCCAAAATAGATCGAGCCGAAGCCGATCACGAGCACCAGGAAGAAAAAGGCGATCCAACCGATCGCGTTCGGCTCTTGCAGCACCCGTTTCCAACCCGTCATCTCGGGCATGCGGCGCTCCCTCGTATTCCCCAGAGTCCGGCAATGAGGGTCGACGCGCGAGACGACCGGTTGCCACGGCGGCCGTTTGCCACACGCGATTTCGCTCGCTTTTTGCGCAGCGACGCTATTTGCCGATGCAAAAATCGCGGAAAATCACGTCCAAAATGTCCTCCACGTCGACCCGGCCGGTCAGCCGGCCGAGGGCGCGGGCGGCGAGGCGCAGTTCCTCGGCCAGCAGGTCCTCGCGGGCGGCCAGATCGGGCAATAAGGCGCGCCGCAGCGCCGCCAGCGCCTCCTCAAGGACGGAGCGGTGGCGCTGGCGGGTCACCAGCGCCGGTTCGGCACCCGCCAGGAATTGTTCGGCGTAATGGGTGAGGGCCGCAAAAAGCGGCTCAAAACCTTCGCCAGCGGTCGCCGAAACAGCGAATTCCAGTTCATTTCTAGTGAACCTGGGTTCAGTTCTACCCGTTAGCCCCTGATTAACTATACTTTTTAACGGCTCGTTAGATCGGTCTCCCGGTTCATTTCTTCCTATACGTTGATTTTCATCTTCATTCCTTGGTAGGCCCTGAATCAGGTCGATTTTGTTGCGGATCAGCCAAATCGGCGGCTCGGCCGGATGCGGACCGCCGCCTGCCGGCGTGAGGCGATTTGTCGCGGCATGATCGCGGGGCCCGCCCCGCAAGGAATGAGGCGGCCGGTTTTGCGCGGCCGCCGCTGCATCTCGGGCAGCGGCTATTTCACCGCTTGCCGAAACGCCCGGCTGCGCAACCTCCTCGCTCGCATCCACCACCCACAGCACCAGGTCGGCGCTCGCCGCCCGCTCGCGCGCCCGCCGCACGCCTTCCATCTCCACCGGATCGTCGCTCTCGCGGATGCCGGCGGTGTCGAGCAGCGTCACCGGCAACCCGCCGAGATCGAGATGAACCTCGATCACGTCGCGCGTGGTGCCGGCATAGGGCGACACGATCGCCGCCTCGCGCCGGGCGATGCGGTTGAGCAGGGTTGATTTGCCGGCGTTGGGCGGGCCGGCGATCGCCACCACCACGCCTTCGCGCAGCCGCTCGCCGCGGTGGCGGTCGGCGAGCGCCTGTTCGATCTCGCCCGCCAGCTCGCGCGCAATGTCGGCCGCCGGCCGCAACAGATCCTCCGGAACATCGGCCTCGTCGGAGAAATCGATGCGCGCCTCGACCAGCGCCAGCGCGCGGATCAGCCGCTCGCGCCAGTCCTCCACGCGCGCGCGCAATCCGCCCTGCATCTGCCGCAACGCCTGCGCCCGCTGGCCTTCCGTCTCGGCCATCACCAGGTCGGCGAGGCCTTCCACCGCGGTGAGATCGAGCTTGCCGTTCTCGAAGGCGCGGCGGGTGAACTCGCCCGCCTCGGCCGGGCACAGGCCTTCGAGCTTGCCAAGCGCGGCCAGCGTCGCCGCGATCACCGCGCGGCCGCCGTGCAGCTGCACCTCGGCCACGTCCTCGCCGGTCTCGCTGCGCGGGCCGGGAAAGAACAGCGCCAGGCCTTCGTCGATGATGGCCTTGGTTTGCGGATCGCGCAGGCGCACGAAGGCGGCCTGGCGCGGGGGAGGGGGCGCCTTGCCGGTCAGGGCTTGCAGCGCCTCACCGGCGCGCGGCCCGGAAATGCGCACCACCGCGATCGCCGCCGGCGGCCGGCCGGAGGAGAGGGCGAAGATGGTGGGGCGCTCAGCGGACATTGCCGGCCATTTAACGCGGAAATCAGGCGAGCGATATCCTGAAGCACCGCGTCCGAGGGCTGTATGGTTACGCGCAAGGAGGCGCAGGCGAGCTATTACATCGAAGGAACGCGCCGCAATCTCGCACGCGCCGAGGCGCTGCTGGCGGAGCGTCAAAGCAAGCAATGACCCGGCATTTGTATGGATCAGCGAAGGGCCGGGTGTAGAGAATTTCTGATGCGCAAGAAACACCCAGCTCGAAAAACCAAACCCCACAAACAACATGCCGCCGCGAGCGGATACGACTCGATCAAAGACCTCATCGGCGCCGCAGATGACGGCCTGTCGTCAGACCTCGGCGCGCGCAAGAAGCATTATCTGAAAAAAATAGGGTACGGCCGCACTCGACCTCGCTGGACTGGACATGCACAAGAAGCCCGCAACAAAAAAGTCTAAGCGGCGGAAGCACTCACTTCCGCCGCGCTGGCAAACACGCGTGACGATGCACCAGCCTTCATTTCGATGGCTGGCCTATTGCCAATCGCGCATGGCCAATTGCAGCCGCTTTGCTGCCGAGGACCGTGCGTGGGTCGAAGCAATGTCGCGGTAAAACTCGGCCGCGCCGCCCGCGCACTTTCCCTCTCCCCTTGTGGGAGAGGGTGCCCGAGCGGAGGCGAAGCCGAGCGAGGGCGGGTGAGGGGTTCCTGCCTCACGAGACTCACAGACCCCTCACCCGGCTCGCCTTCGCTATCGCACCGGCTCGCCACCCTCTCCTACAAGGGGAGAGGGAAGCGAGATTGCCGCGCGTCCCCGCACTAACTCAATGCCGCAGCGCATCTCGGCCTCATGCTGAGGAGCGGCCGTAGGCCGCGTCTCGAAGCATGGGCCGCCCCATCCTTCGAGACGTATCGCTGAGTTTATCATCGGGCCGCGCTTGGCGCGGACCCGTTGGCGATGCTCCTCAGGATGAGGCGGATTCAGGCTCTCCCGCGAGAACCCTGCACCGTCATCGTCAGGTCAAGCCCGCGCATGACCGATCGGTAATCGCCTCGCCCGCGCCAAACGCCCGCCGTTAGCCTTTCATTAGCCATACCGCGCGGCCGCCGTCCTGCCGGCCATGCTGTTGCCACGCGGCGGCGGCAGCCTTGCCGGAAGCTTAAGGCTTTCATTCAACATTGAATGGGCAACCACGCGGTCAAAGCCATGAGCGCCACGGTCATCGACACGGCCGCACGCGGCCCGGAGACGAGGGACGCGCGCTGGCGTGAGGATCTCGTCCGGCGCGTGGGCTTTGCGCTGCTGGACGAGCAGGGCGACAGCCTGTTCAGCGAATTCGACGCGCAGCTTGCCATTTTTTCCGGCGCCGCTTTACCGGCCGCACGCCCAGCGCCGCGGGCGATCGCGCCAGCAATTTCGCCATCCTTGACCCTTGCGCGCGGCGTTCGCCGAGAGCCCGACGCCCTTGCACCGCGCACGCCGCGCAGACTCTCCGCGTTACACCTGGCCGCGATCGCGGGCACGATCATTGCCGCCTGCGCCGTGTGCTTGAGCCTCTACGCGTGGCTCAGTGGGCCGCTCAGCGGCCGCGCCGCGGTCGATGCCGCGGTCGAGCGCATCATCACCGCCGAATCGAACAACAACGCCGCCGCCAAAAACAAGCGCTCGAGCGCGACCGGGCCGGCGCAGTTTCTCGACGAGACCTGGCTCGACATGATCCGCGCCTATCGACCCGATCTCGCCAAGGGACGCAGCCGCGAGCAGATGCTGGCGTTGCGCCGCGATGCAAAAATCGCGCGCGAAATGACGCGGCGATTTGCCGAGCGGCACGCGGCGATGCTGGCGCGGCGCGGCCTGCCGGTGACGCCCGCCACGGTCTATCTCGCGCACTTTGCCGGCGGCGCCGGCGCCGCCGCGCTGCTGACGGCCCCGCTCGAGGCCGACGCCGCGCAGGTGATGGCCTATGCCGACGCCACGGGCCATACCAAGCGCGCGCAGATCGTCAAAGCCAACCCGTTTCTCGACAAGTTCAGCGTTGCCGATCTCGAGCGCTGGGCCGATCGCAAGATGCAAGGCGGCGAGCTGCGTCTCACCGAGCTGATGTCCGCCGGCAGCAAGAAGTAGCGCGGCCCCAGCCTCTACGCCGTCATTGCCGGACAACCGGGTCCGTTCTTCGGCCGGCCCGGCTGTAAACTCGGCCCGGCAATCCATCTGCTCGGGACTGCCCCTTATGGATGGATGCGCGGGTCAAGCCCGCGCATGATCAATCAACAATCGGTCTATCCCGGCCTCATGCTGACGAGCGCTCCGCAAGGAGCGCGTCTCGGAGCATGCGGCCGCCTCATGGTTCGAGACGCCCGCCTTCGCTAAAGCCTCGGCGGGGCTCCTCACCATGGGGCGGATTGAGGCCGGCCCGTGCTTCCTTATTATCCGCGGCCGGAAACGGAGGAACACCCCATGAAAGCCATGCTGCTCACCGGCCACGGCGGCACCGACATGATGCGCTACGGCGACGCGGCCGACCCGAAGGCCGGCCCGGGCGAGGTGGTGGTCGACGTGCACGCGGCCAGCGTCAACGGCGCCGACCCGAAGGTCAGGCGCGGCGGCGGGCGCTATCAGCTCGGCCAGTTCCCGCACATCCTCGGCCGCGATTTCTCCGGCGTGGTCAGCGCGGTCGGGCCGGGCGTCAGCGATCTCAAGGTGGGCGATGCGGTGTTCGGCGTGCTCGACCAGGGCCAGGAGGGCACCTATGCCGAGAAGCTCGCCATCAAGGCCGCGCTCGTCGCCAAGAAGCCGGACACGCTGAGCCACGCCGAGGCGGCGGCGCTCGGCCTCATCAGCCTCACGGCGATCACGGCCATCGAGGACACCGCCAAGCTCAAGAAAGGCGAGACCATCCTGATCCAGGGCGGCGCCGGCGGCGTGGCCGGCTTTGCCGTCGCGCTCGCCAAGCATATCGGCGCGCATGTGATCGCCACCGCCAGCGCCGGCAACCACGCCTACGTGCGCGGGCTCGGTGCCGACAAGGTGATCGACTACAACAAAGAGGACTTCACCGCGATCGGCCCGATCTGCGACGTGGTGTTCGACACGGTCGGCGGCGACGTGCGCGCCGGCTGCTACAAGGTGCTCAAGCCCGGCGGCCGCCTGGTGTGGATCGCGCCGGCGCCCAATGGCTTCAAGGTGCCGCGCGCCGACGTCGAGACGCTAAGGCCCGACGTCAAACGCGACCGCGCGCATCTTCAACGCATGCTCGATCTCGTCGCCGCCGGCGCCGTGCACGCGCCGGAGATCACGCGCTACGGCCTCGCCGATGCGGCCAAGGCGCATGAAATCAGCGAAGGCCGGCACCTGCGCGGCAAGCTGGTGCTGGAGGTGCGGTGATTGCGTTCCCCGCGCGCGGCGCAGCACGCAAGTGATGCGCCACAGACGCGGGGTCCCGGTTTGTTCGAATCGACCGGGGTCCCGGATCTGCAGCGCACCGTTTCACGCTGCGCTGCGCGGGACACGAGCCTGCGCGCTCGGCATATAAATTCATCACTCCCGCGTCGTCCGCGGCACTTCGATCGGCGCGCAATTGCGCCGGCCCGATTCGAAGCATTCTTGCAACTTGTTGGTATCGACCAGCGCGTTGACCAGCCAGATGCCGCCGCCGATCAGGATCACCGCGCCAACCAACAGGACGATGTTGGTGATGCGGCGCTCCGCCTCCGTCTCCTCCTCGTCCGGTTTTTGCTTCGTCATGCACGGTACCGTAGCCGACAGAGCGGACATCTAGCATGCCGAGCCGGCAATTTCAGGCAAACACCCCCGTTTCAGGCGCTTTTTCGCTCACGCCTTCGTGGCGGAACCCGAGCGGGTAACGCCACGTTAGTCAGGCGGGCCAAGGGCAAATTTCACCGCACAGGGGAGAAGGCAACCGTATTTGCACGGCAAACTGTTATGGAAAAAGCAATTCACACCCTCATGCACGGCACTTTCAATGCGATGAAAGGACCGCTCCTCTGCATCCTCATGCTCAGTATCGTCGTTTCGCTGGTGCGCAGTCCGCCCGGGCGGCTGTTCGCAGCGAGCGCTCCCGAAGTATTGCCGCCGCCGTAGGAAGCGATCTGCCAAGCGCGCTATGATGGCGGCAGCAGCAAGGGAGGGCTCCATGACCGTCAGCAAGACCGCTCTGCATTTTGCCGCCGCCTTGGCGCTGGTCGCGCTTGCACTGCCGGCGCGCGCAGACAGCGACCTCATGCGCGCCTACGAGATCATCGAGGCTAAGAAGTTCGTCGACCTCACCCACAGCTTCTCGCCCGACACGCCGGTGTGGTCGGGCTTCGGGCAGGCCCAGTTCACGCCGGCCTACGATCCGAAGACGCACCGCGCCTACACGATCAAACAGGACGGCTTCCACACCACCTACTACAACATGGTCGGGCAATACGGCACGCATGTCGATCCGCCGGCGCATTTCGCGGAAAACGGCATCACCATGGATCAGATCCCGCTCAAGCAGATGATCCTGCCGCTCATCGTGCTCGACGACACGCCCTATTTGAAGAAGGATCCCAACCACGCCTTCTCGGTCGACGATCTGAAGACGTGGGAGAAAAAGCACGGCCCGGTGCCGCGCGGCTCGTTCGTCGCGCTGCGCACCGACATGTACAAGGACTGGGACGCCAATCCCGAGCGCTTCAAGCGCGCGCCGTTTCCCGCCTGGGCGTTCGAGACCATCAAATTCCTCTACGAGCAGCGCGGCGTCACCGCCACCGGCCACGAGGCCATGGATACCGACACCACCGACAAGATGGATTCGGAGACCTATATCCTGCAGCACGGGCACTACCAGATCGAGGTGATGGCCAATCTCGACAAGGTGCCGGAGAAGGGCGCGCTCATCGTGGTGACCTGGCCGAAGGTGCGGCACGGGCTCGGCTTCCCGGCGCGGGCGTTCGCGATTTTGCCGTGACGTAGCACTGAATGGCGTGTCCCGGGCGCAGCGCAGCGCGTAACGCAGTGGAGCGGTGCGCTGCAGACCCGGGACCCCGGTATTAAAAGCGGGGCGTTTCACCACGCCGCCAAACTACTCTAGTGTGCCCCCATGTCCTCCTCCCCCGACAACGCCCACACGAACCGGCTGGCGCAGGCGACCTCGCCCTATCTCCTGCAGCATGCGCACAATCCGGTGGACTGGTGGCAGTGGGGGCCGCAGGCGCTGGCGAGCGCGCAGCGCGACAACAAGCCGATCCTGTTGTCGATCGGCTATGCCGCCTGCCACTGGTGCCACGTGATGGCGCATGAGTTGTTCGAGGACGCGGCGACCGCGCGCGTGATGAACGAGCTGTTCGTCAACATCAAGGTCGACCGCGAGGAGCGCCCCGATATCGACCAGATCTACATGAACGCGTTGCATCTCCTGGGCGAGCAGGGCGGCTGGCCGCTCACCATGTTTCTCACGCCCAAGGGCGAGCCGGTATGGGGCGGCACCTATTTTCCCAAGGACGCGCGTTACGGGCGCCCGGCCTTCGTCGACGTGCTGCACGAGGTGGCGCGCCTGTTCCGCGAAGAGCCGGCGAGGATCGAGCAGAACCGCAAGGCGCTGTTGGCGCGGCTCGCCGAGAAGGCGCGGCCGGAAGGCCGCGTGACTGTCACGGCCGACGATCTCAACGGCGCGGCCGGACAGCTCGGCAACATGTTCGATCCCGTCAATGGCGGCTTGCGCGGCGCGCCCAAATTTCCGCAGCCGGCGATGCTTGAATTTTTGTGGCGCGCCGGTATGCGCACCGGCGATGCGCGTTTCTTCGACACGGTGACGCATACGCTCGGCTGCATGAGCGAAGGCGGCATCTACGACCATCTCGGCGGCGGTTTCTCGCGCTATTCGGTCGACGAGAGATGGCTGGTGCCGCATTTCGAGAAGATGCTGTACGACAACGCGCAATTGCTCGAGCTGCTGGCGGTCGCCTGGCAACGCAGCGGCACGCTCTTGTTCGCGCAGCGCGCGCGCGAGACCGTCGCCTGGCTGAAGCGCGAGATGCTCACGGCCGAGGGCGCCTTTTGCGCCTCGCTCGACGCCGACTCGGAAGGCGAGGAGGGCAAGTTCTACGTCTGGTCCCACGAGGAGGTGCTCGAGGCGCTCGGCGCCGAGGACGGCGAATATTTCGCGCGGCACTACGACGTGACGCCTTCCGGCAATTTCGAGGGCCACAGCATTCTCAACCGGCTACGCAGCGCCGAGCGCAACGACGACGACGAGCGCCGGCTGGCGCTCCTGCGCGAGAAACTGCTGGCGGTGCGCGCTCGGCGCGTGCGGCCCGGGCTCGACGACAAGGCATTGGCCGATTGGAACGGTCTGATGATCGCCGCGCTGACCAATGCCGGCGTGATCCTCGACGAGGCGGAGTGGATTGCGCTGGCCCGGCGCGCCTTCGATTTCATCGCCCGGCACATGACGCGCGACGGGCGGCTCGGCCATTCCTTCCGCACCGGTCAATTGCTGCTGCCGGGCCTCGCCTCGGACTATGCCGCCATGATCCGCGCCGCGCTCGCGCTCTATGAGGCGAGCGGCGAGCGCGCGCTGCTCGAGCAGGCGCTCGCCTGGCAGGGTGAGCTCGATGCCCATTACGCCGACCGCGAGAGCGGCGGCTACTATCTCACCGCCGACGATGCCGAGGGCCTGGTGGTGCGCCCGCATTCGACCGCCGACGACGCCATCCCCAACCCGAACGCGATCGAAGCTGGCAACCTGCTGCGGCTCGCCGTGCTCGCCGGCGACGATGCCTGGCGGCAGAAAGCCGACCGTCTGTTCGACGGCATCCTTGCGGCGCAGGCACGCAACCTGTTCAGCCACGTGGCGCTGCTCAACGCACTCGATCTGCGCCTGCGAGCGGCGGAGATCGTGGTCACCGGCGGGGCCGACGAGCTGGTGCAGGCCGCGCTCAAATTGCCGTTTCTCGACCGCATCGTGCTGCGCGCGGCAGCTGCTGCCGATCTGCCGGCCGGCCACCCGGCACAGGAAAAGCTTAAAGCGGCGCAGGGTTCGGCCGCCTTCGTCTGCGTCGGGCAGACCTGCTCGCTGCCGGTCAGCGCGCCAGGCGACATCGCGCGCGCCGTCGCCGCCATGCGGGGGACTTGATCTCGCGCCGTCAAAGACGACAATCGGGCGTCCACCGATCGGGGGCGTGGGGAGAACGGTACATGCGGATTTTCTTAAAGCTAGCCGCGGGCTTGGCGCTCGCGGGACTCGTGGCATTGCCGGCCGCGCCGGCCAGCGCGTCGGACTGGTGCGGCTTCCGCCAGAAGCCGCATTCGCGCGTGCACTGCGGCTATTCCAGCCTGCAGGTGTGCAAGGCGAAGCTCGCCGACAAGAAACCCACCGACAAGAAGGCTGGCGACAAGCCGGTCATCTGCATGCCCGACCCGGCGAACGGCTGACGAAACTCGAAATCAACCGCTCGTCCCCGCGCAAGAGGGGACCCAGGGCCAGGAAGATGCCCGTTCGATTGTAGCGCCTGGATTCCCGCTTTCGCGGGAATGAGCGGAAATTCCGACTTTCAGTGGCGTGCCCTTAGCCGTGCGGCTGAACGAAGGTGTAGCCGCGCACGTCGCGTATGTGCACGCGGGAGAGGCCGCCGCCCGAATTGTAATCGCGCACCAGCCATTGCCCGTCCCCGGCAGGGCCCTCGATATACATCACGTGATGATTGCGCACCGCCGCGACGCCGGCGCGCGGTCCCGCCACGTGCGGAAACAGGCGCGCCCAGTTGCTGGCGAGATTGAGCCGCTTGTCGGCGAGCCCGAGATACTTGCGCAGGCCGCAGCCGCAATAGGCGTGGGGGCAACCTGATGGACGCGAGCCGATCACTGTCCCTTCATTCGCCACGCGCGCGACGCGGCTGCCGTTGGCGTCGATCGTGTAGTGCCGCACGTTCCGGCGCGAGCGCGTCGAGCGCGTCGAGCGCGCGGCGCGCACGGAACGTCCGCATTGTTGTCGGCCGTCATTGGTGAATTTGCAGCCGCCTGCAAATGCAAGGTAGCGATGAGAATGATGAGAACTATGATGACGATGGTGGTGACGGGCTAAGGCGGGATGATTGAGGAAAGCAATCAAGAGCAAAGTGGTCGGCGCTGCCATGATACTCAAACGATTCATGGTATCCCTCTTTTGTAGTGACAGACATGGTGCGGATTTGTCCCCGCCCCGGCCGCTGAGAGTCGCAACGGACAGCCGCTCGCGCTGCGCGGGCCAGGCGCGGCGCGACGGTGAAGGCCGAAATGCCGAAAGTCGGGTATCGGACGATTCCTCCCGAAGAGACTTCGCCCCTTAACGAGCGAGCGTGCGATGCGTTCCCTCCCCAGCACCCTCGCTTACCACCGCGCAAAGGATGGAACACTTGGCGAAAATCGGCGCCGAGTGCTGAGTAAACGCAACTTTAGCGGGCCGTTTTACCCACCTTTTACCCCACGCGTGCCACACCTGAGCCGGGCTTTCGGGCTCGATCTCTAACAGGGAGAAGGCATCCGGGGCCTGTCGCCGCGGCTGCCGCGCCATGATGCCGCACAGCCACTCGCGCGTGATCTGGCCGTTGATCGCCGGCATGGCCTTGCTGACGGCGGTAAGCTTTGCGCTCGCCGGGCTTCGGCTCGACTTCGCCAGCAATCCCTACTTCTTCATAGCCATCGCGCTGCTGTTCGCGATCAGCTGGTTCTATGCGTCGGTGCGGCCGAACGCGCGCCTCCATCTGATGACGGCGACGGCGGGGCAAATCCTGCTCATCCTGTTGTTCGGCATTCTGCTCACCTATGCCGCCATGGCGACGGATTTTCCGTATCGCGACGCCGACCTGTACATGATCGATCAAACGCTGGGGCTCAGCCGCCACGCTTATCTCGATTTCTTCCATAGCCGGCCCTGGCTCCTATCGACGATGACCGTGGCCTACTTTTCATTCCTGCCGCAATTCGCCTTGGTGCCGATGCTGCTATTGCTGATCGGCGGGCAGGTGGAACGACTTCACGCCATGATGCTGGCCATAGGCATCGCCTTGATCCTGACGAGCGCCATCTCAATCTTCATTCCGGCGGTCGACGCCTTCGTCTATGTCGACATCACTCCGCGGGTCTTCGCCAAGATATCTAGCCTGATATTCACACAAGTGCCGACTCTCGAAGCGTTGCGCTCGGGCGCGCTGCATAATATCCGCCTCGACAATCTCGAAGGGCTGATCACGTTTCCCAGCTTTCATACGGCGGGCGCGCTGATGTTCGCATGGGCGCTGGTCAGGACCTCATACGTTCGCTGGGTCGGCTTGGTGCTCAACGCCATGCTGATCGCCGCGACCCCGGTGATCGGCGCGCACTATTTCATCGACCTCGCAGGGGGTGCAGCCGTCGCGGCGGCGTCGATATTCGCCGCGCATGGGCTTCATCGCGCGGCATCCCGCTGGAGTTGGCTGCGTCCGGCGGCCGCTCCGTCGGCGGCATTAGGCTGAGCGCTTGATCGCACCGAAGGCGCGCAAAATACGGCGCGCCTAAACAAGATGGCCGGGCTTTCGCCCGGCCACGATGCTCCATGGCGCGCTGATGCGCCTTTACGTATTCATACTCTCGAAGAACTCGGCGTTGCTCTTGGTGTTGCGCAGCTTGTCGAGCAGGAAGTCGATGGCGTCCATGGTGCCCATCGGATTGAGGATGCGGCGCAGGACGTACATCTTCTTGAGCACCGCCGGTTCGGTGAGCAGCTCTTCCTTGCGCGTGCCGGAGCGCGTGATGTCGATCGCCGGGAAGGTGCGCTTGTCGGCCACTTTGCGGTCGAGGATGAGCTCGGAGTTGCCGGTGCCCTTGAACTCTTCGAAGATCACCTCGTCCATGCGGCTGCCGGTGTCGATCAGCGCGGTGGCGATGATGGTGAGCGATCCGCCTTCCTCGATGTTGCGCGCGGCGCCGAAGAAGCGCTTTGGCCGCTGCAAGGCGTTGGCGTCGACGCCGCCGGTCAGCACCTTGCCCGAGGAGGGCACGACCGTGTTGTAGGCGCGGCCGAGGCGGGTGATCGAATCGAGCAGGATCACCACGTCGCGCTGGTGCTCGACCAGGCGCTTGGCCTTTTCGATCACCATTTCGGCGACCTGCACGTGGCGCGAGGCCGGCTCGTCGAAGGTCGAGGACACCACCTCGCCCTTGACCGAGCGCTGCATGTCGGTGACTTCCTCCGGCCGCTCGTCGATCAGGAGCACGATCAGATAGGTCTCCGGATGATTGGCCGTTATCGAGTGCGCGATGTTCTGCAACAGCACGGTCTTGCCGGTACGCGGCGGCGAGACGATGAGCGCGCGCTGGCCCTTGCCGATCGGCGCCACGATGTCGATGACCCGCGCCGAGAGATCCTTCTTGGTGGGATCCTCGTATTCCATGCGCAGGCGCTCGTCGGGATAGAGCGGCGTCAGGTTGTCGAAGTTGATCTTGTGCCGCGCCTTTTCGGGGTCCTCGAAATTGATCGTGTTGACTTTGAGCAGCGCGAAGTAGCGCTCGCCCTCTTTCGGCGAGCGGATATGGCCTTCGACGGTGTCGCCGGTGCGCAGGCCGAAGCGTCGGATCTGGCTGGGCGAGACGTAGATGTCGTCGGGGCCGGAGAGGTAATTCGATTCCGGCGAGCGCAGGAAGCCGAAGCCGTCGGGCAGCACCTCGACGACGCCCTCGCCGATGATGTCGACCTCCTGCGTGGCGAGCTGCTTCAGGATGGCGAACATCAGCTCCTGCTTGCGCATGGTGCTGGCGTTCTCGACCTGGTGCTCTTCCGCGAAGGAGAGCAGATCGGCCGGGGCCTTTGATTTTAGGTCTTGGAGTTTCATTTCCCGCATGCGGGTGGAGTCCTGTTGGAAGATGCACCGGCGGCGTGTTGCAAAAAACGAAAAGGCCGACGCTGGTGCGGAACGAAGGTAGGGATCGCAGGTCTGGAGAGGCTATTGGGGAAGTATCCCGGAACCCGATGCTGCGATCGGACCCGTCGTCTGGGCCCGGAACGCGACTGCATCCGCCTGCGTTCGGTGGGATGTAATCAAGATAAGTTGACCCGCGGTTTCGCGCAAGAGGCAGCGGCAAGGCCTGTGCAAGGCTCGGACGCTCAGCCGAAGGGTTTCACCGTCGCCATGATCACGATGACGATCAGCAGGACCGTCGGTATCTCATTGGCAATACGATAGAATTTCTGCGAGCGCGTGTTGCGGTCGAGGGCGAACTCCTGCGCCCAATGGCTGAACAGGCCGTGCAGGACGGTCATGATCAATACCAGGGTAATCTTAATGTGAAACCAGGTGGCGGCGAGGAACTGCCCCTGCAGCACCAGCACGATGCCGAGCAGCCAGGTGACGATCATGGCCGGCGTCATGATGTAGCGCAGCAGCCGGTGCTCCATGGTCTTGAAGGTCTCCGACTGCTCGGAGCCCGGCTTGGCCTGGCTGTGATAGACGAACAGCCGCGGCAGATAGAGCATCCCCGCCATCCAGGCGATGACGGCGATGATGTGCAAGGCTTTGATCCAGAGGTACATGGCTTGGGTCTCGTGTCCCGGATGCGGTGCAGTGCGCAGCGTAAGCAGAGCGGTGCACCGCTGATCCGGGACCCAGCTTTATGTTAGCACCGGGGTCAGAGCTACCCCCGCACGAGCCTGAGCATCCGCTCCACATGCGCGATCGGGGTTTGCGGCAAGATGCCGTGGCCGAGATTGAAGATCAGCGGGCCGGAGCCAAGCTTATTCAGCACGTCGTCGACCTCGTGGTCGAGCGCGGCGCCGCCTTGCAGCAGTATATTGGGGTCGACATTGCCCTGCACCGGCACGCGCGTCTGGATTTCGTCGTGGGCGAAAGCGCGATCGATCTCGTTGCCCAGGCTGACGGCATCGACCTTTGTCTCTTCGACGTAGTGCGGAATATTGCGGCCGGCGCCACGCGGAAAGCCGATGACCTTGGCGCCGGGTTTTTTCTCGCGCAGCTTGCCCACGATTCTCCTGGTCGGCTCAACGCACCAGCGCTGGAAATCATCCGGTAGCAACGAGCCCGCCCAGGTATCGAAAATCTGCACCACCTCGGCCCCGGCATCGAGCTGCTTTTCCAGATAGGCGACCGAAGCCCCAACCAAACAATCGATCAAATGTTGAAAGGCGGCCGGCTCGTGCGCGGCAAGCGTCTTCGCCGGGGCCTGATCCGGCGTGCCTCGGCCCGCCACCATATAGGTGGCGACCGTCCACGGCGCGCCGCAAAAGCCGATCAAAGCAGTGCCTTGCGGCAAGGCTGATTTCACCCGCTTCACCGTTTCGTAGATCGGCGCCAAGACTTCCGCATCGACTTCGCCGCGCAGCGCCAGCAATGCCTTGGCATCGCCAAGCGGCTCGAGCCGCGGCCCTTCGCCTTCCGCGAACCACAGCTTGCGACCGAGCGCCAGCGGGATCACCAGAATGTCGGAAAACAGAATGGCCGCGTCGAAACCGAAGCGGCGCACCGGCTGCAAAGTCACCTCCGCCGCCAGCTCTGGATTGAAACACAGATCGAGAAAACCACCGGCCTTCTCGCGCAACGCGCGGTATTCCGGCAAATAGCGGCCCGCCTGCCGCATCATCCAAACCGGCGGAACTTCAAGGCGCTGTCCTGACAAAACGGCCAACAGCGGTTTTGTCCTCAGCTTCGTGTTTCGAACGCCTTCTTCCATAAATCCTATTAAGACTTCTTTGTAGTGTTTGTTAGGGCGTGGATTGGAACTCATGCCTGCCGATCAACACCCTGTCCACCGGCGGCAAAGAGCCTGCTCACAAATGCGCTCAATGCCGCGTCCCGCCGTCCACAGTCCGACCACGGTTTTAACGGGGTTTTCGGCAGCTATCCCACGTATTCCCCAAAGCGCCGTCCACATATTCGTTCAGCAACCGCGAGGCGGCTTGTGTTGCTTCCCGAGGGCAGTGATGTGGACGGATATGAAGCCGGTTGGGCGGGCCGCTTGCACCGGCCGCCAACCCGTGGCCTTCTCCCGTCCTGTCCACAGGACGTCCCGTCGCTATCCCGATGCCCGACACCGGCTATTTCCATCTGCATCTCGTGTCCGACGCGACCGGCGAAACCTTGATCACGGTCGCGCGCGCGGCGGCCGCGCAATACGCCAACGTGTCCCCGGTCGAGCACCTTTACCCCATGGTGCGCTCGAAAAAGCAGCTCGACCACGTACTGGCCGAGATCTCCGAATCGCCCGGCCTGGTGCTCTACACGCTCTTGGAAGAGGATCTCATCCAGTCACTGGAAGAGAAATGCCGCGAGCTCGGCCTGCCCTGCATGTCGGTGCTGGGGCCGATCTTGCGCCTGTTCCAGTCCTATCTCGGCGCCGAGACGATCCACCGCGCGGGCGCACAGCATGTGCTCAACGCTGAGTATTTCCAGCGCATCGAGGCGCTCAACTACTCTATGCTGCATGACGACGGCCAGCATGTCGAAGGGCTGGAGGACGCCGACGTCGTGCTGGTGGGCGTATCGCGCACCTCCAAGACGCCGACCTCGATCTATCTCGCCAATCGCGGCATCAAGACCGGCAACGTGCCGTTGGTGCCGGGCGTGCCGCTGGCGCCGCAGGTCGAGCGGCTCGCGCGGCCGCTGGTGGTGGGATTGTATGCAAGCCCGGAGCGCATCGTGCAGATCCGCGAGAACCGCCTTCTCGGCCTGCGCGCGCACCGCGACGACGATCAATACATCGACAAAAAGGCGGTGGCCGAGGAAGTGGCGTTTTCGCGCCGGCTGTGCGCCAAGCACAATTGGCCCTCCATCGACGTGACGCGGCGCTCGATCGAGGAAACTGCAGCAGCTGTCTTGCGCCTGTTGACCGAGCGGCGCCGGCAGCCGGCGACGTGAACATGTGTAGACAAACCGGCCGCAATCACCGCTCATTCCCGCGAAAGCCGGAATCCGGCGAACGTAGCCCTGGGTCCCCGCTTGCGCGGGGACGAGCGGATTAGGGTGTCATGCCGCTCTGGCTCGCCCCACAGCCTTTGGTGCTTGCCTCGCGCAGCGAGGGACGCGGCCGCGTACTGGCAGGCGCGGGGCTGCGCTTCGAGACCCGCCCCTCGCAGATCAATGAGCGCGCCGCCGAAGCGCAGGTAGGGATAAGGGAACCCACCGCCATCGCCGCCCATCTGGCGCGCGCCAAGGCGCTGAACGTGGCGGCCGGCCTGCCCGGCCGGCTGGTGTTGGGCGCCGATCAGACGCTCGCGCGCGGCGAGACGCGCTTCAGCAAGCCCGCGGACCGCGCCGCCGCGGTCGCGCAGCTGCGCAGCCTGCGCGGCGGCACGCATGCGGTTCATTCGGCGCTGGCGCTGGTCCGCGACGGCGACGTTTTGTTCGAGTGCGTCGACACCGCGCGGCTGACCATGCGCGATTTCTCCGACAGCTTTCTCGAGACCTATCTCGACCTGGTGGGCGGCGCGGCGCTGGCCAGCGTCGGCGGCTATCAGCTCGAAGGCATCGGCGTGCATTTGTTCGAGCGGGTGGAGGGCGACTATTTCACCATTCTCGGCATGCCCTTGTTGCCGCTGTTGGAATTTCTGCGGCGGGGCGGATTCCTGGCGGGGTAGCGCGCGGCATGTTGATCCTTGGTCTCACCGGCTCGCTCGGCATGGGCAAATCGACTACGGCGAGATTCTTTGCCGAGCAGGGCGTGCCGGTGCACGATGCCGACGCCGCGGTGCATGCGCTCTACGAGGGCGCGGCCGTGCCGCTGATCGAGGCGGCGTTTCCCGGCACCACCGGCGGCGGCAAGGTCGACCGCGACAAGCTGGGAAAACGCGTGCTGGGCGACGCGGCGGCGATCAAGAAACTGGAGGCGATCGTGCATCCGCTGGTGCGCGCGGCGGAAATGCAATTCCTGGCCGAGGCTGAGCGCGGCGGCGCCAAGGTGGCGGTGCTCGACATTCCGCTGCTGTTCGAGACCGGCGGCGACAAGCGCTGCGACGCGGTGGTGGTGGTGTCGGCGCCGCCGGACGTGCAGCGCCTGCGCGCCTTCGAGCGGCCGGGGATGGATGAAAAGAAATTCCGCGCCATTTTGGCCAACCAGATGCCCGACGCAGAGAAGCGGGCGCGCGCGGATTTCGTGGTGGATAGCGGGCAAGGCTTCGAGCACGCGCGCGCGCAGGTGCGTGATATTCTGCGCCAGGTCGCTACAATGGCGAATCAGCGATAGTCGTTCCGGGGCGGCCCGAACGGCCAAACCCGGAATCCAGAAACAAGTTCTGAGCAAGCATCTGGATTCCGCGCGCGCGCTACGCGCGCGTCCCGGAATGACAAGGTGAAACCATGCGCGAGATCGTCCTCGACACCGAAACGACCGGCCTCGACCCGGCGCAAGGCCACCGCCTGGTCGAGCTCGGCTGCATCGAGCTTGTCAACCGCATTCCGACCGGCGCGACTTTTCATGTCTACCTCAACCCCGAGCGCGACGTGCCGGCGGAAGCCGCCGCCATCCACGGGCTGACCGGCGAATTCCTCAAGGACAAGCCCTTGTTCGCCGCTGTCGCCGACGAGTTCCTCGCCTTCATCGGCGAGGACGCGCCGCTGGTGATCCACAATGCGGCGTTCGACCACGGGTTCCTCTGCGCCGAGCTCAAGCGCGTCGAGCGCGCGCTGATCGCGCGCGAGCGGCTGATCGACACGCTGATGCTCGCCCGCCGCAAGCACCCGGCCGGGCCCAACCGGCTCGACGACCTGTGCGCGCGTTACGGCATCGACAATTCCCGGCGCACCAAGCATGGCGCGCTGCTCGATGCCGAGATTCTGGCCGAGGTTTATGTCGAGCTGATCGGGGCGCGCCAGGCGCAGCTCGGCCTCGCCGAGCTCGGCGCGCGCGCGGTGAACGCCGACGGCGCGGCAATCCTGCGCGCGCGGCCGATCATCCTCCCGCCCCGCATCAGCGAAGCCGAGCGCGCGGCGCACCGCGAATTCATCGCGCAGTTGGGCGAAGACGCATTGTGGCGGAATTATCTGGCGGCCGAGACTTAAGCCGACGCGCGTTTCCGATCGCTTCAGCTCAATGCCGCCCGCTGCGCCTCACATCGTCGGCTGCTGGCTCGGCGGCATCTGGCTCATGCGCTGCCGGTAAAGTGCGGCGAAATCCACCGGCTCGAGCAACAACGGCGGAAAGCCGCCGTTGCGCACGGTGGTGGCGATGATCTCGCGCGCGAACGGGAACAGCAGGCGCGGGCACTCAATCAGCACGATCGCATTTCTGCTTTCCGGCGGCACGTTGCCGAAGCGGAACAAACCGGCAAAGTCCAGCTCGAGGCCGAACATCAACTCGCCGCTGACTTCCGCCTTGGCCTCGAGCCGCAGCGTTACCTCGAAATCGGTGTCCGAAAGCGGCCGCCCGTCGACATTGATCTGGATCGCGATCTGCGGCTGCTGGCCGGCGCTCATCAGCGAGCGCGGCGCATTCGGGTTCTCGAATGACAAGTCCTTGATGTATTGCGCCATCACCGTGAGCTGCGGCTGCCCTTGCGGTGGCGCGCCTGCGCCTTCGAAGGGGCCGTCATTGCTAGTGCTCATGATGTCTCCCTCGCACCGCTGCTCGGTCACGCCGCGCGGTGGCTAACATAGCGATTACAGGCGAACAAGGATCGGGGAGGAGGCGCGACGTCAGCCGCTCAGCGCCGCTCGCTATCGTGGCGTCGGTCGGGCAATTCCGGATCGGGGACCCTGCGCCATTCCTCGGGCGGCAGGTCGACCACGCCATCGGCGCGCGCGGGCGTTCCGCGGCGCAGCTCCGCGCTCAGACCCTGCCGCAGCGGCGCCAGGAGCAGCAAAAGGCCCAGGGCATCGGTGATAAACCCTGGAATCAACAGCAGAATCCCGGCAATCAGGATGAGGCTGCCGCTGCTGTCGGCCTGCAAGGCGGTGAAGCCGCCTTCGCCCAGCGCCACGCGCATGCGCGCGATATGGCTGCCGCCGGCATGACGCAGGATAAGCACACCGGCGAAGGAGGTCGCTCCGATCAATACCAGAGCCGCCAGCACGCCGATCTGGGCGGCCACTGCGACAAAGGCCGCCAGTTCCATCACCGGCAGCGCGAGCAGGGCGAGCAACAGCCATTTTGCCACATTCATCGGCGTTTCTCTTCAGCCAGCGAGGTTGGCGGCAGCGTCACGATCGTTTAAGGTCTTTGCATGAGGCTCAAAAAGCGCCGAATCAAGCGGCGCCAGGCCTATGGATCGGTTTGCCCGGCAGCTTACATAAGTCACGGGAGGGCCGGCCGCCATGTTTCGGCCGCCGGCCGGGTCTGATCTGCCGCCACGGTTATTCGAAAGCATGCGCGACGTGTTCGACATCTACACCATCATTTTCCTAGCGCTCGCAGTTTTCATTTTTCTGCGGTTGCGCAGCGTGCTCGGCCAGCGCACCGGGCGTGAGCGGCCGCCTTACGATCCCTATTCCGCGCGCGAGCCGGTTCGCCCGGCGCCGGAAAAGGTGGTCGCCCTGCCCAACGCGCGCACGGCGGAAGCCGCTCCCTCCAAGCCGGCCGAACCGGTGGCGCCAGGCGAGCGCTGGAAAGGCGTGGCCGAGCCGGGTTCGCCGCTCGCCAGCGGCCTCGATGCGATTGCCGCAGCCGACGGAAGCTTCGATGCCCAGCACTTCGTGGCCGGCGCGCGCACCGCTTATGAGATGATCGTCAACGCCTATGCCGAGGGTGACCGCCGCACGCTGAAAGGCCTGTTGTCGCGCGAGGTCTATGACGGCTTCGAGGCCGCCATCGGCGAGCGCGAAAAGCGCGGCGAGACGGTGGAGAACCGCTTCATCTCGGTCGACAACTGCGCCATCACCGGCGCCGAAATGCGCGGCAAGGCGGCGCAGCTCACGGTGAAATTCCAATCCAAGTTGGTGTCGGCGACCCGCGATAAGAACGGCAATGTGATCGACGGCAATGCCGAGCGGGTGACCGACGTCACCGACGTATGGACCTTCGCGCGCGATGCCTCCTCGCGCGATCCGAATTGGAAACTGGTCGCCACAGAAGCCGGACAATGACTCGCATGACGCTTTGCCGCGCCATCGTCGGCTTCGCTGTGGTTGTCTGCCTCATCGGGGGCGGGCCCGCGCTCGCCAAGAAGGCGCACCGGCATCACCGCCACGTCCATCATCACGGGCTCAGCTTTCGTCACGCCGAATTGCAGGCACTGAGCTTCGACAAGCTGCAGGGCTGGAAGCAGGACGATCTGGTCGCCGCTTTCCGGGCCTATTTGAAAAGCTGCGACGCGATCAAGCACGCGAGCAAGGCGACGCGCAAAGCGCGGCCGCTCTACGGCGGCCTTTACGACGCCTGCCTGCATGCGCTCGCCGATAGCGCGCCCAGCGCAGAGAGCGCGCGCAAGTTCTTCGAGGCGAATTTCAAGCCCGTGCGCGTCAAGACGAACCAGACGATCGGCTTTTACAGCGGCAGCGGCGGCTTCTACACCGGCTATTGGGAGCTCCAGGTCGCGGGTTCGCGCAAGAAAACCGATGAATTCACCGTGCCGCTCTATCGCACGCCGAAGGGCAGGCTGCGGTATTTGCCCCGCTCTTCGATCGCCGGCGGCGCATTGAAGGGAAAGGATCTGGAGATCTGCTGGATCAAGGACCCGATCGACGCCTTCTTCGCCGAGATCCAGGGCTCGATCCGCGTCAAGCTCGACAACGGGGAACTGCTGCGCCTCAACTTCGATTCGAGCAACGGCAAGAGCTACACGCCGGTCGGCCGCATCCTGATCGAGCGCGGCGTCTATACTCCGGAAGAAATGTCGATGGCTAAAATCCGCGAGTATATGACCGAGCATCCGAAAGAGGGCAGAGAGCTGCGCCTGATGAACCACTCCTACGTGTTCTTCAAGGAGACGCAGTTAAAACCGAACGAGGAGCCGGTCGGCGCGGAAGGCATCCCGCTCACGGCGGGGCGATCGCTGGCGGTCGATTCCTCGCACCACGTCTATGGCACGCCGATTTGGATCGACGCCAAATTCCCCATCAAGGGCACCGCGCCGCAAGACAAGTTCCAGCGCCTCATGTTTGCGCAGGATACCGGCGGAGCGATCCGCGGCGTGGCGCGCGCCGACATCTATTTCGGCCATGGCGATGGCGTAGGCTCGATCGCCGGCCGCATCAAGCAATTCGGCAATTTCATCATGCTGGTGCCGAAGGACGTCGCGGTGGATGCCAGCGGGCCGCAAGGCATCCCGCTGCCCCGGCCGCGGCCGCCGGAAATCATGGTGCGCGAGGCGATGGCCAAGGCCAAGGAACCGCGGCGCATGGCGACCGGCGCCGTCCCCGCCGCTGCCGCGGCCAAGACACCGCTGCCCAGGCCGCGCCGTTAAGCGCCCGGTCATGAGCTCACGGGACGGCAGCCGGCGCCGCGTTCTTTCCCGCGACGAGCGCGTGCTGTGGCAGACCGTGACCCACTCCATCGAGCCCTTGCGCGCCAGCCCGCTGATGGCGCCGGAGGACGAGCCGGATGCAGCGGCGCCTGCGCGGCCGGCGGCGAGCGCCATACGCTCTGCAATGACAGCGCCCACTCCGTCCGCACCTGCGCTGCCTGCCCTGGCGCCGCTCGGCCGCAGGCTGCGCGCCCGGGTCGCGCGCGGCAAGGAGGCGATCGACGCGCGCATCGATTTGCATGGCCTGACGCAGGCGCAGGCGCACTCGGCGCTGTTGCATTTCCTGCGCAGCGCCAGCGCGCGCGACAAGAAACTGGTGCTGGTAATCACCGGCAAAGGCGAGCGCGGCGAGGGCGAGCGCGGCGTGCTCAAGCGCCAGGTGCCGCAGTGGCTGGGGCTTCCCGAATTCCGCGCCTTCGTGATCGGCTTCGAGGATGCGCATATCGCCCATGGCGGTGAGGGCGCGCTTTATGTGAGGATACGCCGTCTGCGCAAGTAAACCGGAGGCGACGCTATGGCGACAAAGAGAACCAAGAAGAAAGCCAAGAAAGCCAAGAAAACCAAAAAGAAAAAGGCGCCGGCGCGCCGCCCGGCGCGCAAGAGCAACCGTCCGGCCGCGAAGAAAAGGCGCAAGGCGCGCGCCGAGCGCGAGCTGGAGGAAGGATTGCGCGAGACTTTTCCCGGCTCCGATCCGCTGGCGCAGACCGACCCGACGCGCTCGATCAGAGAATAGCGTTGTCGTTGCGCACTTGGCGGCGGCGGGCGGCGCATCGCTGCGGCGCGGTGCTATGCCCGGGAGACAAGGGTCAGAGAATAAACCGGCTGAGGTCCGTGTTCTTGGCGAGATCGCCGATGTTTTTCTGAACGAATTCGCCGTCGATTGTGACGGTCTCACCGTGGCGGTCGGGGGCGGCGAATGAAATGTCGTCGAGCACGCGCTCCATCACCGTCTGCAGCCGCCGCGCGCCGATATTTTCCACCGCGGCGTTCACCGACACCGCGATGTCGGCGATGGCGTCGATCCCGTCCTGGGTGAATTCGAGCGTGACGCCTTCGGTGGCCATCAGCGCCACGTATTGCTTGATCAATGAGGCTTCCGGCTCGGTGAGGATGCGGCGGAAATCGTCGCGCGTGAGCGCATTGAGCTCGACGCGGATCGGCAGCCGGCCTTGCAGCTCGGGCAACAGATCGGACGGTTTGGAGAGGTGAAAGGCGCCGGAGGCGATGAATAGCACGTGATCGGTTTTCACCGGCCCGTGCTTGGTGTTGACGGTGGTGCCCTCGATCAGCGGCAGCAGGTCGCGTTGCACGCCCTCGCGCGAGACGTCGCCGGTCATGCGGCCCTCACGCGCGCAGATCTTGTCGATCTCATCGAGAAACACGATGCCATTTTGCTCGACCGTGCGGATGGCTTCCTGGGTCAGCGAATCGCTGTCGAGCAGCTTGTCGGATTCTTCGGTCACCAGAAGGTCGTGCGATTCCTCGACGGTGACGCGGCGCGTCTTGGTGCGGCCGCCGCCGAGCTTGCCGAATATGTCGCCGATCGAGATGGCGCCCATCTGCGCGCCGGGCATGCCGGGAATCTCGAACATCGGCATGCCGGAAGAGCCGGCTTGCATCTCGATCTCGATCTCCTTGTCGTTGATCTCGCCGGCGCGCAGCTTGCGGCGGAAGCTTTCGCGCGTCCCCGGGCTGGCGCCGGGGCCGACGAGGGCGTCGAGCACGCGCTCTTCCGCGTTCAGCTCGGCCTTGGCCTTGACGTCCTTGCGCTTTTTCTCGCGCGTGAGGGCGATGGAGATTTCCACGAGGTCGCGCACGATCTGCTCGACGTCGCGGCCGACATAGCCGACCTCGGTGAACTTGGTGGCTTCCACCTTGAGGAAGGGCGCGCCGGCGAGCCGCGCCAGCCGCCGCGAAATCTCGGTCTTGCCGACGCCGGTCGGCCCGATCATCAGGATGTTCTTGGGCAGCACTTCCTCGCGCAGCTTATCGTCGAGCTGCAGGCGGCGCCAGCGGTTGCGCAGCGCGATGGCGACCGCGCGCTTGGCGTCGCCCTGGCCGACGATGAAGCGGTCGAGCTCGGAAACGATTTCGCGGGGGGAGAAGTCGGTCATTGAGCCTCTTTTGCCGGGCGCAACGCGGAAGCGGAAGCGGTGAGCTGCAGACCCGGGATCGTTACAAACTCAGAATTCGCTACGGTCCCGGATCAGCGGCGCATCACTTCGCTGCGCTTCGCGCTGCACCGCATCCGGGACACGCGGTCATGTCTTCAAGCTTTCGATCGTCACGTTGCGGTTGGTGTAGACGCAAATCTCCGCGGCGATGTCGAGCGACTTCTTCACGATCGCCTCGGCGTCTAGCGGTCCGTCGAGCAGCGCGCGTGCGGCGGCGAGCGCGTAGTTGCCGCCCGAGCCGATGCCCATCACGCCGTTTTCCGGCTCCAGCACGTCGCCGGTGCCCGTCAGCACCAGCGAGACTTGCGCGTCGGCGACGATCATCATGGCTTCGAGCCGCCGCAGATAGCGGTCGGTGCGCCAATCCTTGGCGAGCTCGACGGCCGCGCGCGTGAGCTGGCCGGGGTACTGCTCGAGCTTGGCTTCCAGCCGCTCGAACAAAGTGAAGGCGTCGGCGGTGGCGCCGGCAAAACCGCCGATCACGTCGCCCTTGCCCAGCCGCCGCACCTTCTTGGCGTTGGCCTTGACGATGGTTTGGCCGATGGACACTTGACCGTCGCCGCCGATCACAACGCTGCCGCTCTTGCGAACGGTGAGAATGGTGGTGCCGTGCCAGGCGGGAAGCTCGGGAGAGGACATACAGGAACCCTTTGGGTGGCAGACATGTAAGGGGGCAGGGCAGGGGATGCAAACCAAGCGGCGCGCCAAAGGCGCAACAGCAAAGCTCCCGCCTGCACCCGCCTGCACCCTCCCCCCGCGTGCGGGGGAGGGTTGGGGAGGGGGAAGCAGATCGCTCCGGTGCTGCCGCATGCCCCCTCCCTGTCCCTCCCCCGCAAGCGGGGGAGGACGCTGCAGCCGCGGCGCGTTGCCAATCGCCGCTATGGCGAGGTCGAAATTGGCGAATCCCGGCAACCCCTGATAAAAGGCGCGCGGTTCAAGAGGTTCGCCGATGCGGCAAGGCAGCGTCACGCGCAAGACCAAGGAGACCGACGTCGAGGTTGCAGTCAATCTCGACGGTGCGGGCCGCGGCGACATCGCGACCGGCATCGGTTTCCTCGACCACATGCTCGACCTGTTGGCGCGCCATGCGCGCATCGACGTGACCGTCAAGGCGAAGGGCGACCTGCACATCGATCACCACCACACCACCGAGGACGTCGGCATCGCGCTCGGGCAGGCGGTCAAGCAGGCGCTCGGCGACATGAAGGGCATCACGCGTTACGCCGACGTGCACGTGCCGATGGACGAGGCGCTGACGCGCGTGGCGCTCGATATTTCCGGGCGGCCGTTCCTTGTGTTCAAAGCCGAGTTTGTGCGCGACAAGGTCGGCAGCTTCGACACCGAGCTGGTGCAGGAATGGTTCCAGGCCTTCGCCATGAACGCCGGCATTACCTTGCACGTGGAAACGCTGTACGGGACCAACGACCACCATATCGCCGAGTCGTGCTTCAAGGCGCTGGCGCGCGCCCTGCGCGCCGCCGTGGCGATCGATGCGCGCGCCAAGGACGAGGTGCCCTCCACCAAGGGCTCGCTCGGCGGGTAGATATTCGCGGCTGTCGTCCCCTGCGAAAGCGGGGGACCCAGTAATCGCCGAGATCTCGGATTATCTAGGGGCAGGGGATACTGGATGCCCCGCTTTCGCGGGGCATGACCGCTCAGTATATGGGACGTCAGTCGTCGTAAGGCTTAAGCAGAATGCCCACCTATACCGTGCACGCACCGCCGCCGCCGGCAGGCGCAACGACAAGCGATCCGCATCGCTTCCTGTTCGTGCGCGACGGATTTCATTTCTGGGCTTTCCTGCTCGGTCCGCTGTGGCTGATCTACCGCAGGCTTTGGCTGGTGCTGCTGCTTTATCTCGTCGTCGCCGGCGGAGGCGGCGCCGTCCTGGCCGCGCTGCGCATGCCGACGGGGCTGCAGATTACCTTCGACGTGCTGATCGCGTTGCTGCTCGGCATCGAGGCGGCGACGCTCAGGCGCTGGACGTTGGCGCGCCGCGGCTGGCGCACGCTCGGCTTCGTCGTCGGCGACGACAGCGAAAGCGCCGAGCGGCGTTTCTTCGGCGCCTGGAGCGAGCGGGCACAGGCGCCGGCGCCCGCCGCGCCGCCCACGCCGCAATACGCGACGCCGGTGCGGCGCGGGCCGCCCTCCGGCTCGGATGTCATCGGCCTGTTCCCGGAGCCGGGACAATGAGTGTCGCCATCGTCGATTACGGCTCGGGCAATCTGCACTCGGCGGCCAAGGCCTTCGAGCGCGCCGCGCGCGAGCTCGACAAGGCGCAGGCGATCAAGGTGACCAGCGATCCGCGGGACGTCGCGGCCGCCTCGCGCGTGGTGCTGCCCGGCGTCGGCGCCTTCGCCGATTGCCGGCGCGGGCTCGACGCCATCGACGGCATGGTCGAGGCGCTCAATGAAAATGTGCTGCAGCGCGGGCGGCCGTTCTTCGGCATCTGCGTCGGCATGCAGTTGATGGCCGAGTGCGGGCGCGAATACCAGGTCACGCCCGGCCTCGGCTGGATCGCCGGCGAAGTCGACCGCATTCAGCCGGGCGATGCGAACCTGAAAATCCCGCACATGGGCTGGAACACGCTCAACATGCTGCGGCCGCATGCGCTGCTCGACGACATCGCGCTCGGGCCCGACGGCTTGCACGGCTATTTCGTGCATTCCTACGAGCTCAAACCGGCGCAGCGCGCAGACCTGATCGCGCAGGCCGATTACGGCGGCCCGCTCACGGCGATCGTCGGGCGCGACAACATGGTGGGCACGCAGTTTCATCCCGAGAAGAGCCAGCGGCTGGGCCTGAAGCTGATCGCCAATTTTCTGCGGTGGATGCCGTGATCCTCTTCCCCGCCATCGACCTGAAGGAAGGCCTCGCCGTGCGCCTGGAGCAGGGCGACATGGCGCGCGCGACCGTATTCCACCGCGATCCGGCGGCGCAGGCCCACGCTTTCGAGCAACAAGGCTTCGACTATCTGCATCTCGTCGATCTCGACGGCGCCTTCGCCGGCCACCCGGTCAACGCCGACGCCGTCGACCGCATCCTGGAAAGCGTGAGCATTCCGGTGCAGCTCGGCGGCGGCATCCGCAACACCGCGACGGTGGAGGGCTGGCTGGAGAAAGGCGTCACCCGCGTCATCATCGGCACCGCGGCGGTGCGCGATCCGCCCTTCGTCAAGCAGGCGGCGCGCGATTATCCGGGGCAGGTGGCGGTCGGGCTCGACGCGCGCGACGGCAAGGTGGCGGTCGAGGGCTGGGCGGCGACATCCGAGCTGACGGCGCTGGAGATCGCCAAGCGTTTCGAGGACGTGGGCGTGGCGGCGATCGTCTATACCGACGTCGCGCGCGACGGCATGCTCACCGGTCTCAACCTCGACGCCACCATCGGGCTCGCCGGCGCCATCTCGATTCCGGTCATCGCCTCCGGCGGGCTTGCCTCCATCGAGGACATCAAGGCGCTGCTGAGCCCACGCGCCGCCAAGCTCGAAGGCGCCATCGCCGGCCGCGCGCTCTATGACGGACGGCTCAACGCGGCGGAGGCGCTCGCGCTTATCCGCGCCGCAAGGGCCGCGGTGTGATGTTCAAAGTCCGCGTCATTCCCTGTCTCGACGTCAAGGACGGCCGCGTGGTCAAGGGCGTCAATTTCGTCGGCCTGCGCGACGCCGGCGATCCGGTGGAAGCGGCCATCGCCTATGACGCGGCCGGCGCCGACGAGCTCACCTTCCTCGACATCACCGCCAGCCACGAGAACCGCGACACCATCTACGACGTGGTCACGCGCACGGCGGAAGCCTGCTTCATGCCGCTCACCGTGGGCGGCGGCGTGCGCACGATCGAGGACATCCGCAAGCTCTTGACCTGCGGCGCCGACAAGGTGTCGATCAACACCGCGGCAGTGGCGCGGCGTCAGTTCGTCAAGGAGGCGGCGGAGAAGTTCGGCGACCAGTGCATCGTGGTGGCGATCGATGCCAAGAAAGTGTCGCAGCCCGGCGCGAAAGACCGCTGGGAGATTTTCACCCATGGCGGGCGCAACCCGACCGGCCTCGACGCGGTCGAATACGCCAAGGAAGTGGTGACGCTCGGCGCCGGCGAAATCCTGCTCACCTCGATGGACCGCGACGGCACCAAGCAGGGCTACGATATTCCGCTCACGCGCGCGGTAGCCGACAGCATCAGCGTGCCGGTGATCGCTTCCGGCGGGGTCGGCACTTTGCAGCACATGGTCGAGGGCATCCGCGACGGCCACGCGACCGCCGTGCTGGCCGCCTCGATCTTCCACTTCGGCGAGCATTCGGTGCGCGAGGCGAAGCTTTACATGGCCAAGGCCGGGCTGCCGATGCGGCTGGATCCTTGATCCGCCTCATCCTGAGGAGCAGGCGCAGCCCGCGTCTCGAAAGATGAGGCGGCCCCCTGGTTCGAGACGCCGCGCTGCGCGCGGCTCCTCACCATGAGGGCCGGAATAGGCCCGGAATGACGGCGAGAGGCAAAGCTGCTAAACCCGCGCCCCGAAGGATCCGCTGAAATGAGCAAATTCACCCTGGCCGACCTGGAAAAGCGGGTGCACGAGCGCGCGCAGGCAAGCGCTGCCGAATCCTATACGCGCGCGTTGATCGACAAGGGTGTTGCCCATTGCGCCAAGAAACTGGGCGAAGAAGCGATCGAAACCGGGCTCGCCGCCGTGCAGGAAGACAGGACCCGGGTGATCGCGGAGGCGAGCGACCTGCTCTACCATCTGCTCGTGCTCCTGGAGGCGCGCGGGGTGACGCTCGCCGAGGTGGAGACCGCGCTCGAAAAGCGCACCGCGCAAAGCGGGCACCAGGAAAAGGCGTCGCGGAGCTAAAGCTAAGGCATGGAACAGCGCACCGAAGAAAACCTTTCGCCCTACCGCAGCTTCACGCGCGCGGAATGGGCGGCGCTGCGCGAAGACACGCCGATGACGCTGTCGGTGGACGAGGTGATGCGCCTGCGCTCGCTGCATGACCGCCTCGACATCGAGGAGGTGCAGGACATCTACCTGCCGCTGTCGCGCCTATTGTCGATGTACGTCGCGGCGACGCAGCGGCTGTTCGTGGCGCAGCAGCGCTTCCTCGGCACCGAGGATTTCAAGCTTCCTTACGTGATCGGGGTGGCGGGCTCGGTGGCGGTCGGCAAGTCGACCACCGCGCGCGTGCTGCAGGCCTTGCTGGCGCGCTGGCCGAACGTGCCGAAGGTCGATCTCATCACCACCGACGGCTTCCTTTATCCGAACGCGATTCTCGAGCGCGAAGGCCTGATGGAGAAGAAGGGCTTTCCGGAGAGCTACGACCTTCCGTCGCTGTTGCGCTTCTTGACCGACGTGAAGGCCGGCAAACGGCCGGCGCGCGCGCCGATCTATTCGCACCTGATTTACGACGTGATCCCCAACCAATGGGTCGAGGTCGACCGGCCGGATATTCTCATCGTCGAAGGTCTGAACGTGCTGCAGACCGGACGGCTGCCGCGCGACGGCAAGGCCATCCCGTTCGTGTCGGACTTCTTCGACTTCTCGGTCTATCTCGACGCCGACGACGAGGTGCTCAAGCACTGGTACGTCGACCGTTTCTTGACCCTGCGCGGCACCGCCTTCCGCGATCCCAAATCCTACTTCCACCGCTATTCGAACCTGTCGGACGAGGAAGCGATCGAGACCGCGTCCGGCATCTGGGACCGCATCAACTTGCTCAACTTGCATGAAAACATTTTGCCGACGCGCCAGCGCGCCGACTTGATCCTGAAGAAGGTGGAGAGCCACCAGGTCGAGCAAGTGGCGCTGCGGAAGCTGTAGACTCACCGGCTGTCGTCCCCCGCGCAAGCGGGGGACCCAGTAACCCCGGTCTTTCGATAGATCGATGGCTTCGTGTGTACTGGATCGCCCGCTTTCGCGGGCGATGACAGCAGGGAGGACGGCCAGCGCGCCGACTTGATCCTGAAGAAGGTGGAGAGCCACCAGGTCGAGCAAGTGGCGCTGCGGAAGTTGTAATTTTTTTCTTGTCATTCCGGGACGCCGCGAAGCGGCGGACCCGGAATCCATACTCCGCAGCCGGGGTAATGGATTCCGGGCTCGCGCCGGAGTTTACCATCGGGCCGGCCTTCGGCCGGACCCGTTGGGCGCGCCCCGGAATGACAGCAATTACGCCGCCCGCTTGCTCAAATCGAAATGCTCGAGATAGCGCTGCTTGATCGCGGCGACCGGCAGCACGATCAGCACGTCGGTGGTGCCGAACTCGTGGTCGACCACCGCGCCGTCGCCGATCAGCGCGCCGAGCCGCAAGTAGCCCTTGATCAAAGGCGGCAGCATGCGCAGCGCCGCCTTCGGGTCGATCGCTTCGCGCGACATGCGGTTCATCTCGATATAGCGGTTGGGCAGCGCGCGCGCCCGCCAAGTCTCCGGCGCCCGCGCGTAGTGGTGCAGGAACGACAGCGCCAGCCCCAGCCGCTTGGGCTCGGTGCCGTCGAGACTGGCGCAGCCGATCATCACGTCGGCACGATTCTGCAGCACATAGGCCCAGACGCCGTGCCACAGGAGCTCGACCGTGCGCTTGTTGCGGTAGGGCGCCAGCACGCAGGAGCGGCCGAGCTCGAGGAATTGCAGATTGGCGTGGCGCGTGATCAGCGCGTCGATGTCGAACTCGCCCGCCGTATAGAAGCCGCCGAATTCCTCGGCCAGCGGCTGGCGCAACAGCCGGTAGGTGCCGACTACCGCCGGCCGATTGAGCGGCGTGTCGCGCCGCGCGTGGTCGAGCACCAGCAAGTGCTCGCAGATTGCGTCATAGGCATCGACATCGCGGCGCGCGAAAAGGCGCGCCGGATTGGGGACGGCGGAGCCCTCCTGGTAAAACACGCGGTAGCGCACTTTCTGCGCCTGCCGCACTTCCTGCGCCGTCTGCGCCAAGCGCACTTCCAATGTCCCCATTCGCCCGAGGCTTTGCACCGGCCGGTGGGTGCGCGCCGCCCAGGCCTGCAAGCCGCCATAGGCTTGCAGCGCCGACAGCAGTCCGGGGATCCCCGCGGGCGCCGGGCGCAAACGTTCGAACAGATTGCGGGGAGTGTCGATGATGTCGGCCATGGGGCTGCTTGTCCATGTGGGGCAAGGCGCAGTGGCGAATCAGTCGGCGCGTGCCGTCGCCCCGGTACAGCATGGGGCCAACACCGATTTATGACAATGCTGGATAACGGACGCTCAAGCCGCCAGCGTCTCGGCGTGAGAGGCGCTCGCCGCGGCGATCGCTTCGCGCAAGCGCTCGGCGTCAAGCGGCTTCACCAATAATCCGTCCATGCCGGCGGCAAGCGCCGCCTCGCGGTCTTCCGGCAAGGCATTGGCGGTGAGCGCCAGCATGCGGACCGGCTTGCTGTCCTCGCCCTTTGCTTGCGCCTCGGCGGCGCGGATGCGGCGCGCGGCTTCAAGGCCGTCCATCACCGGCATCTGCACGTCCATGAATACCAGATCGTACGGGCTGCCCGCGGCGCGCGCGGAAAGCCACGATTCCACCGCCGCATCGCCAGTGCCGGTGACGGTCGGGCGATGGCCGAGGCGTGTGAGCAGCGCGCGCATCAACAGCGCGTTGATCTCATTGTCCTCGGCGACCAGGATCGAGAGGCCCTTGCCGCCGGCGGGCGCCGGCTCGGCCTCGTGCGCCAGCTCGGCGGTGGCGTGCTCGAAAGCGTCATCGTCGGCGAGGCGCGCGGCAAGCGAGGCCGCGCGCACCGGCTTGACCAGATAGCCGGTGAACCCCGCGGCCTTCAGCGCCGGCAGCTCGTGGCGCTCGGTCGGCCGGATCAGCACGATGCGGCGTGTAGCTTTCAAAGCAGCGAGCGCGCCTTGCGCGATCGTCGCCGAGGCCAGCGGATAATCGACCAGCACCGCGTCCCAAGGCCGCTCGGGCAAAAGCGCCATGGCGACGCGTTCGTCATGCACAGCGCAAGTGCGCGCGCCCCAGCGGCCGAGCCGGCGCGCCAACAGCGACGCCTCGATCTCGGCGCCGGCGACGATCATCACCGATTTGCCGTCGAGAGCAGGCGCCGCAAACGCGCTCTCCTGTTCCTCCGTCATCGCCGCGGCGAGCGGCAGCGTGACGGTGAAGGTCGCGCCGGCGCCGGGGGCGCTCTCGACGCCGATAGCGCCGTCCATGCGCTCGACGATGCGCTTGGAAATGGCGAGCCCCAGTCCGGTGCCGCCGAACTTGCGGGTGGAGGAGCCGTCGGCCTGCTCGAAGTCGCGGAAGATGCGCGCCTGGTCCTCGGCCTTGAGTCCGATGCCGGTATCGCGCACCTCGAAGCGCACGTCGCCGGTCGTCTCGCCCGGCTCGACGATCACGGCGACGCCGCCCTTCTCTGTGAACTTGATGGCGTTGCCTGCGAGGTTGAGCAGCACCTGGCGCAGGCGGGCGGCGTCGCCCACCAGCGTGGCCGGCAGCCGCTCGTCGATGAATGATGCGATCTCGATGCCCTTGGCCTGCGCGCGCGGCGCCAACAATTCGACCGCCTCCTCGACCAGCGGGCCGAGCGCGAAGGGCCGCTGCTCGAGATCGAGTTTGCCGGCCTCGATCTTGGAGAAATCGAGAACTTCCTCGATCAGCGACAGCAGCGTCTCGCCCGAGGTACGCGCCGCCTTGGCGTAGGTGCGCTGCTCCGGCGTAAGCTGCGTGTCGAGCAGCAGATCGGCCATGCCGAGCATGCCGTTGAGCGGCGTGCGGATCTCGTGGCTGACCATGGCGAGGAAGCGCGACTTGGCGCGGCTCGCGGCTTCCGCCTGATCGCGCGCGTGCGCGAGCGCGTGCTCGGCTTCGACGCGGTCGGTGACGTCGCGGCCGACGCCCTGCGTTTCGCTTCCCGTCTCGCTGCGCACCGCGACCTCGCGCCAGGCGATCCAGCGCTCCCCGCCGTTGCAGGCGATCTTCTGATCATGCGTGCGGGTGCCGTCGGCGAGCACGTCGACGGGCCCTTGCTCGAGCACCGTGAGCGTTGCCGGCTTGCCGACGAGATCGGCACGCTTGTGGCCGGCGAGCGCGCAGAAGGCGTCGTTGGCATAGGTGATCGCGCCTTGCGCATCGCGCCGGACGATCAGGTCGCCCTGCGCCTCCAGCAGGCTGCGCGCACGCTCTTCCGCCTCGCCCAGCTCCCAGACGCGGTCGGACAATTCATCGCAGCGCGCCTCCAGCTTGCGCAGCTTGGCGAGCTGCACGCGGCGGCGGACCAGCATCAAGGTAATCACCGCGCAGGCAAGGGCCAGCAGCGCGGCGACGCCGGCGGCGTAGGTTTCGGGGTTGTAGTTCGGGCGCTGCATCAGGATGCCGAACAGGAAGCCGAACGCCGCCGAGATCACCGCGATGGTGGTCATGGCGGCGCGGCCGAACAGGATCAGCGCCCTCTTGTTGCGCGCAGGAGGTGCGGGCGCGCTGCACCAGCTTGGCCGCCGATTGGGGCCGTGCCTTGCGCTGCACGGAATTCAAAAACTCGCGTGGCATGGGTCGTATTGCCGTTTCGGAAATGGCGCGCCGGTGCCGGCCCTCTGCGATAGCCATTTGGCGCGGCGAATGTTTCGATTTCATGCAATCGCGCGGCGGGACAGGGCCGGCGGGCGCGATCATGGTGAACGGGCGGTAAATGGCGTGGAGGCGGCTTACGCCGCGCGCCGCATCTCGTCGGCGAGCGCGCGGTAGGACAGCGCCTCGGCGAGATGCACGCGGGCGACCGCCTCGGCGGCGTCGAGATCGGCGAGCGTGCGCGCGACCCGCAGCACGCGGTGATAGCCGCGCGCGGAAAGACGCATGGCGTCGGCGGCGTCGCGCAGCAGGCTCAAGCCGGCGCCGTCGGTGCGCGTCACTTGTTCCAGCAAGGGCCCGCTCGCCTGCGCATTGGTCAGCACCCTCGGTTGGCCCAGCGCCGCATAGCGCTCGGCCTGGATGTCGCGGGCGCGCGCGACGCGCGCGGCCACTTCGGCTGAGCCTTCCGAAGGCGGCGGCAGGATCAGGTCGGCGGCGGTCACCGCCGGCACCTCGATATGCAGGTCGATGCGGTCGAGCAGCGGGCCGGACAGCCGCGCCTGGTATTCGGCGGCGCAGCGCGCATTGGGCCCGCGCCGGCAGGCAAAGCCGGGATCGGAAGCCTTGCCGCAGCGGCACGGGTTCATCGCCGCCACCAGCATGAAGCGCGCCGGATAAGTGATGCGGTGATTGGCGCGGGCGATGGCGACCTCGCCGGTCTCCAGCGGCTGGCGCAGCGAATCGAGCGCTTGCGCGGCGAACTCCGGCATTTCGTCGAGGAACAGCACGCCGTTATGCGCCAGCGAGATTTCACCCGGCCGCGCGCGCAAGCCGCCGCCGACCAATGCCGGCATCGAGGCGGAATGATGCGGGTTGCGGAACGGCCGCCGGTTGGTGAGCGCACCGCCTTCGATCTCGCCGGCGACGGAAGCGATCATGGAAACTTCCAGCAATTCGGACGGCGTGAGCGGCGGCAGGATGCTGGGCAGCCGCGCCGCCAGCATCGACTTGCCGGCGCCGGGCGGGCCGATCATCAGGAGGTTATGCCCGCCGGCGGCGGCCACTTCGAGCGCGCGCTTGGCGCTCTCCTGGCCCTTGATGTCGGCGAGATCGAGCGGCACGCCGTCGAGCTCGCGAATCTTGGGGCTCGGGCGCGTGAGCACCTGCGCGCCGCGGAAATGGTTGGCGAGCTGGATGAGCGACTGCACGGCGACGATCTCGATCTCGGGCGAGGCCCAGGCCGCTTCCGCGCCGCAGGAGGCCGGGCAGATCAGGCCCTGCCCGCGCGCGTTGGCGCCGATCGCGGCCGGCAGCACGCCGGCGACGGCCGCGATCGAGCCGTCGAGGCCGAGTTCGCCCAGCACGGTGAAGCCGGCGACGGCGTCCGCCGGCAGCGCGCCGATGGCGGCCATCAGGCCGAGCGCGATCGGCAGGTCGTAATGGCTGCCCTCCTTGGGCAGGTCGGCGGGCGCCAGGTTGACGGTGATGCGGCGGGCCGGCAGCGCCAGGCCGGAGGCGATGAGCGCGGCGCGCACCCGCTCTTTCGCCTCCGATACCGCCTTGTCGGGCAGGCCGACGATGTTGAAGGCGGGCAGGCCGGGCGCCACCTGCACTTGCACATCAACAGCCCGCGCCTCGATGCCCTCGAACGCCACGGTAGAGACCCGCTGGACCATGTGCCCGCCTCAATCCCACTACCCGCAAGAGTAGTAGCTGAAATTGGGGACATCGACAAGAACATTTGCAGAACAAAACGAGTCGGACTAGATTCTGGTCCGAGGCAAAAGAATGAGGATCGGTGCCATGATCGACCGCAAGGCGATGGAAAATGAGCTGAATCAGGCCCGTTTGGCCCGCATCGAGGCTGAAGCCGCAAGCGACGATTTAGAGGAGCTGATTTGGGCGGTTCAGCACCTCAGGCTCGGGCACAAACGCGTAGTGTTTTCGATCGTCGGTTGTGAGCCCGATTTTGCGCCGGCGGCCTAGCCGCAGGGCCTCACCAATAGCGGCCGGTGCCGCCGACGATGATGACGATGGCGCCGAGGATCGTGTTGATGCCGACCAGCATGCGGATCTGAGCCAGCGCCTTGGCGGCGTCCGGCCAGAGCGAGGCGTCGACCGCGCGGCGGAACCGCTTCCACGGCGCGAACACCAGATGCAGGTAGATCAGCATCATCACGATGCCGACGCCGAGCATGAGGTTCACGTAAGTGGGCGCGGCCGCCATGCTGCCGAAGATGATAAAGATCATCCAGAAGCCGCTCACGAGCAGCGCCACGATGCTCAACCCCACCCAGGGCAGGAAGCGCGCGAACACGCGCCGCCAGAGCGGCAGCCGTCCGGGCGGTTCGAGCGGGCCGGCGGCAGGGCGCAGGATCATATAGGCAAACGCCATGCCGCCGACCCAGAACACGGCGGCCACAATGTGGATTGCGAGCAGCACGATCAAGCCGATCATTTCTGAAATCTCCCGTTCAAAGTGCGCGGCGGCTCACGCCGCCTTTTTGCGCATCTCTTCGATCTTGTCCCAGATCATCGCCGCGATGTCGGGGCCGCCGACATTCTTCACCGCGCGGATGCCGGTGGGGGATGTGACGTTGATCTCGGTGATGTAGTCGCCGATCACATCGATGCCGACGAACAATAGCCCGCGCTGACGCAGCTCCGGTCCCAGTATCGCGCAGATTTCGCGTTCGCGCTTGGTGAGATCGGTCGCCTTGGCAGCGCCGCCGCGCACCATGTTGGAGCGCAGGTCATCGGCCGCCGGCACCCGGTTGACCGCGCCGGCAAATTCGCCGTCCACCAGGATGATGCGCTTGTCGCCTTGCTTGAAGGCGGGCAGGAACTTCTGCACCACCCATTGCTCGCGGTAGGTGGTGGAGAACATGTCGTAGAGCGAGCCGAAATTGATGTCATCCTTGGTGACGCGGAAGACCGCTCCGCCGCCGAAACCATAGAGCGGCTTCATGACGATATCGCCGTGTTGCGCGCGGAATGCCTTGATCTCGGAAAGGTCGCGGGTGATCAAGGTCGGGGGCATCAACTCGGGAAATTCGGTGACGAAGATCTTCTCCGGCGCGTTGCGTACCGCGCTCGGATCGTTGATCACCAGCGTGCGCGGGTGGATGCGCTCGAGCAAGTGGGTGGTGGTGACATAGGCGAGGTCGAAGGGCGGGTCCTGCCGCAGCAGCACCACGTCGAAGGCGGTCAGCTCTACCCGGCGCGCGTCGCGCAGAGTGAAATGATCGCCCGCCACGTCGCGCACACGAAGCGTCTCCACCGTGGCGAAAACCCGGTTGTCGAGCAAAGCGAGGCGGTCGGGGGTGTAATAGGAAAGCGCGTGGCCCCGGTCCTGGGCCTCCAGCAGCAGGGCAAAGGTCGAATCGCCCTTGATGTTGATCCGCTCGATCGGATCCATCTGCACCGCGATTTTGAGACTCATGGCATGACCTTTGGCTCCGTTTGCCGCCGCGCTTGGCGGTCAATCCGGCTGGGAAGCTTAAGGAAAACAAACCGTTAACACATTACCGCCATGATAGCCGCCCGAGAAACCTCGCGCTTGGTTAAGGGGCGGCCGTGACACTGCCGAAATTTTCGATTGCCGCAAAGCTCTATGCGATCTTTGCGCTGATGGCCACCACGACGCTGGCGCTGTCGTTGGTGGCGGTGCTCAATGCACGGAGCCATGCCGCGCTGACCCACGAATTCGAGTCGGCCAATGCCGGCAGCTGGAACGTAGAGCGCATCAACGGCCTGATCTATGCGGTGCAGTCGGCCGCGCGCGGCGTGGTCATGTCGCCCGACATGCATACCGCCGCGCCCTATCTCGCCGATCTCGGCAAGTCCAACGACATGATCGACAAGGTCATCACGGACTGGTCGAACAACGTGCGTGCAGCCGACGCCGACGCCTTTCGGGAATTTTCCATCAGGTTGTCGGCGTTTCAGAACTTTGCGCCCGAGCTTACGCGCATCGCCAATGAAGCCGGCCCCAAGGCGGCCTATGACTGGGCGCAGAAGAATTTTCCTTCCGATACCCGCAATCAGTTGAGCAAGGACCTGGAATCGCTCGGCAATCACTACGCTAAGCGCGCGAGGGATGTTTACAGCCGCATCAATGGCGGCATCGATCGCACCGCCATGCTGTTGTCATTGCTGGCGGGGTTTGCCGTGCTGCTGGCGCTCGGCGGCGCCCTGGTCATTTTCCGCAGCATCGACCGGCCGCTCGCCGAGATCACCCGCGTGACCGAGCAGGTCGCCGCCGGCGACGCCGATATGCAGGTGCCTTTCCGCGACAGGCGCGACGAGATCGGCGCGTTCGCGCGCGCGATCGAGATTTTCCAGCAGGCGATGCAGCACGTGAAGGAGCTCAGCCAAAAGATCACCGAGGATGCCGAGGCGGAGAAACTCGGCCGCACGCGCATTTCGGACGAGATCGCGCGTTTCTCGGCCGAGGTCGAAGCGACGCTGGCCGAGCTCGGCCGCATTTCCGATCAGATGCTCGGCGCTTCCGGCCAGCTCGCCGCGCTTGCCGACGAGGCCTCCGCCAAGACTGCGCGTGCGGCGGAAGCCTCCGCCGAGGCCTCCGGCAACGTCCGCGACATTGCGTCGGCGGCCGATGAACTGTCGGCCTCGGTGGGTGAAATCGACCGCCAAGTGGCGCAATCCAACGATATCGCCAGCAAGGCGGTGAGCGAGGCGGGCCGTACCAATCTCGCGGTCAAGGAACTGGACGAGGCGGCCGGGCGTATCGGCGACGTGATCAAGCTGATCACCGACATTGCCGAGCAGACCAATCTATTGGCGCTCAACGCCACCATCGAGGCCGCGCGCGCCGGCGAAGCGGGCCGTGGCTTCGCGGTGGTGGCCGGCGAGGTCAAGGCGCTGGCCGGACAAACCAGCCGCGCCACGGAAGAGATCGCCGCGCAGATCGCCGGCATGCAGCGCGCCACCAGGCGCTCGATCGAGGCGATCACCGCGATCGAGACGATCATCCGGGAGATCGGCGATATCAGCAGCGCCATCGCCGCCGCCGTCACCGAGCAAGGCGCTGCCACCGGCGAAATCGCGCGCAGCGTGGAGACCGCGGCGCGGCGCGCGGCCGATACCGCCGAAGTGGTCAACCACGTGGGCACCGCCACGGCGGAGACGCGCACCAGTGCCGGCGCGGTCAAGGCGGTGGCCGACGATCTGGGCAGCGTCGCCTCGCGCATCCGCGGCCAGGTGGATCACTTCTTCCAGCGCCTCAGCGCGTAGGCTGCGGCCACTTTTCTGCCGCCGCGTCAGCTCGGAAAAATGAGACATGTCGTCGTGCCGTGTGCGAGCAATCGGCTCTTTGCGTCGGTGACGCGGCCTTCCGCCGCGCCGACCCGACGGCCGCAGTTGAGAACTCTGCCCTCGGCTCTGATCGGACCGGTCTCCAGCGTGATGGCTCGGAGCAACGAAATCTTGAACTCCAGCGTCGTACTGCCGACGCCCTTTTCGAGCATCGATTGGATGGCGAGGCCCATGCAGCTATCGAGAAGAGTCGCCGTGAGGCCGCCATGCACCGTGCCCCATGGATTAAGGTGAGCATCTGTTGGAGTGATCGTGATAGCGACGCGGCCGCTTTCGGCCTCCACCACGTCATAGCCCAAGGTCTGTGCCATCGTGTTGAGCGGCAGCAGTCCGCTGGCGAGGCCCTTGACGAACTCTAGCCCGCTCATCGACTTCTGCCGCTCGGCACTGACCGTGCCGTAGGTCTTGCTGGTCATGTCTACTTTCGGTGCCCCCGATAACGATGATGCTGCTGAACAACCACAACGCAACCGGTGAGAGCCACCCGAAACCTGACTCGCTGGCCACGTGGATTTTCGGCTTTTCTTCGCCGCACTAGGCCTGTGCTCGCGGCGCCCACAATGCGGCCAGTTGTTCGAACACGCGAGCGCGCCCGGCCCTTTGGGCTTTCCGCAAGATCAGGACGTCTCAAACGCCGCCGGGATGTGCCGCGGCAGCTTGCCCGGCGCCACCAAAACGGCGTCGAAGCGGATGTCGCGCAAACCATCGCTGCCATAGGCGGCGAGCCAGGCCTCCGCCGCCGCCGCGATGCGGCGCTGCTGGCGTGGGCCGAGCGACTCGGCCGCCTCGTCGAGATTGTTGCGGGCCTTCACTTCTACGAACACCAGCAGCGCTCGCCGGCGCGCCACGATATCGATCTCGCCGACGGGCGACTTCCATCGCCGCGCCAGGATGCGGAAACCCTTGGCGATGAGGAAGGCGGCGGCGCGGCTCTCGGCCGATATGCCAAGCTGAAAGGCGACGATTTTGTCGGGGCGCGCTTCGCGCTTTTGCCGCTGCGGCCGCGTTGCGCGCGCAAGCGGCGTCGCCTTCGGCAAGTTCGGATCAGCGCGCCGCGCCATCGCCGCTTTCCTTGCTCAGTTCGAGCGCGCGCTGATAGACCTCGCGACGCGGACGGCCGCTGGCGAGCGCCACCTCGCCGACCGCGTCTTTCAGCGAGACGCGGGCCAGCGCGCGCCGCAATAGCGCGTCGACATCGATCGCCTTTTCGCTTAAAGCCGGCGGCGCCACGACGATGACGATCTCGCCGCGCGTCTCGGCGCCCTGCGCGTAGTCGCGCGCGAGCGAGCCGAGATCCCCGCGGCGCACCTCTTCGTGCAGCTTGGTCAATTCGCGACAGACGGCTGCCGCGCGTTGCCCCAAGCCTTCGGCGAGGTCGGCGAGCGTGTCGGCGAGCCGCTGCCCGCTCTCGAACAGCACCAGCGTGGCCGGAATGGCAATGAGCGCCGCGATGCGTTTTTGCCGCGCCACCTGCTTGGGCGGCAGGAAGCCTTCGAAGAAGAAGCGGTCGGTCGGCATGCCGGCGACGCTCAAGGCGGCGAGCGCGGCGGACGCTCCCGGGATCGCGGTGACCGGGTGGCCGGCATCCTGGGCCGCCCGCACCAGCTTGTAACCGGGATCGGAAATCAGCGGCGTGCCCGCGTCCGACACCAGCGCGACCGCTTCGCCCCCTGCGAGCCGGGCCATGAGCTTCGGCCGCGCCTCGGCGGCATTGTGCTCGTGATAGGGGGTAAGCGGCGTGTCGATCCCGTACCGCTCGGTGAGCTTGCGGGTGATGCGCGTGTCCTCGCAGGCGATGCGGTCGGCGCCCGCCAGCACTTCGAGCGCGCGCAAGGTAATGTCGCCGAGGTGGCCGATCGGCGTGGCGACAAGATACAGCCCGGGCGGCGTTTGCGCCGCTTCGACCGCGGTTCCATGCAGCCAATAGCGTCGCGTTGGCGTGGCCGGGGCAGGTTTGGCGGCTTTGGCCATGCCGCCACTCTAGACGCGGCCTGCGGCGCCGTCATGCCGCGACAAAATCCCCTTCTCTTTCATCGCTTTAAGTTTTGTGGGATAAATTCCGCGATTCTCGAAAAGCAATGGCAGCGGCAAGCCGCTGCCGTGGGGAGCCATGTCGAGGACGCCGCCGCCCAAAAAAGAGCTGGTGCTGAGCAGGCGAAGCCTGACGGTCGGCCTTTGCGCAGCCGCGGGGCTGGGATTGGTGGGGTGCGCGGGCGGCAATGTCGGCGAGTTCGGCAATGCCGGCGGTCCCGGCCCGCAGGTGGCCGCCGCGCCGGAAGCCGCCATCGGCACCGGCCAGGTGCGGGTCGGCTTGATCCTGCCGCTGTCGGCCCCCGGCAATGCCGGCATCGCCGCGCAAGCCATGAAGAACGCCGCGCAACTCGCGCTCACCGAATTCAAGAACCCGAACATCCAGCTGCTGGTCAAGGACGACGGCGGCACGCCGCAAGGCGCGCAGGCCGGCGCGCAAGCCGCCATCAACGAGGGCGCGCAGATCATCCTCGGCCCGCTGTTCGCGCAGTCGGTGCGTGCGGTCGGGCAGGTCGCGCGCTCGAGCAACATTCCGGTGATCGCCTTCTCCACCGATTTCGAGCGTCGCCGCGCGCGGCGTTTATCTGCTGAGCTTCCTGCCGGAAAGCGACGTCAACCGCATCGTTTCCTACGCGAGCTCGCGCGGCAAGCGCGCCTTCGCGGCGCTCATTCCGGACAATGCCTATGGCGCGGTGGTGCAGGCGGCCTTCCAGCAGGACGTGCCGCGCCACCGCGGCCGCATTGTCGTGCTGGAGAAATACCCGCTCGAGCCGAGCAAGATCGCCGCGCCGGTGCACGCGGTGGCGCAGACGGCGACCCGCATCGACAGCGTATTCATCCCCGACAATGCCGAGTCGGTCGTGCAGATCGTGCGTGCGCTCGCCGGCGATCACGTCAACCTGCGGCGGCTGCAGCTGCTCGGCACCGGCTTGTGGCAAGACCCGCACATCTTCTCGACGACTGAATTGCACGGCGCCTGGTATGCCGGGCCGGACCCGAGCGGCTTCCGCAGCTTCTCGGCGCGCTACCGCGCGCAATTCGGCCAGGACCCGGTGCGCACCGCCTCGCTCGCCTACGACGCCGTGGCGCTGGTCGCGGCGCTGGTGAAGACGCAAGGCGCGCAGCCGTTCCGCGAGCAGGTGCTGACCAATTCGTCGGGCTTTGCCGGCATCGACGGCATTTTCCGCTTCAAGCCCGACGGCACCAACGACCGCGGGCTTGCTGTGCTGCAAGTCGGCCCAACCGGCGGCCAGGTGATCAGCCCGGCGCCGCACAATTTCGGGCCGGGGACGTAAGACCAGCGGCACTACACGATGACTCTTCAGTCATGGCCGGGCGTGACCCGGCCATCCCGCCTAGAGAAGCACAGCGCCCAATGAATTGGGATCAGCGGGACTTGCGCCTTCGGCGCGGCCGGTGATGACGAACTGCGCGGCCGGATTGCGCGTCAGGTATACGTGTTCATGTACTTCATGCAGATGACGCGCAGGCACGAGGCGATGTTCTTGTCGTTGGCGACCAGACAGCCGTCGTAAATCCGTTCGATCAGCTGCGGCATGGTCAAGTGCAGCCGCGCGGTGACCTCTTCCAACACCGTCCAGAACACCCGCTCGAGGCGGATGGTGGTGCTGTGACCGTGGATGCGGAAGCCGCGTTTTTCCGGAATGAATTCGCTGATTTGGTCCTGCGAGCAGGCATTGAACATGTGCCCGAGGAAATCGCCCGGCTCGATTTCTATGAAGATCGACATCGCCCACAGACTCCCGACCGGTGGCGCGAGGCCGGTTGTCGCGCCGAATAAGCGGACAATAGTCCGGTCAAAACGCCGCCGCGTTTGCAATATCTACTACCACTCGGCTTGGCGCGGCCCTAAGATTTTTTGCAATTCGCGCTTCCGCGCCGCAAAAAGCAGGGCGGTATCGATACCGCCTAAGAACAAGCCCGGAGAGGCTCGAGAATGGAGTTCTTCAAAAAGACGCTCGATCCGGTCATTGCGTTGATCGCAATTGCGGTGTTGGACGTCTTTCTGTTCATGGTCGTCGGCGCCTGGACCGTCGGCGGCGGCGAAACCATGATGACCGGCCTGATCGCCAAGGCGTTCATGGGCGACGCACTCGATCGCTTGCCGTTCTGGCAGCTCGTCTTCGTGCCGACCTTCGGTTACTGGAAAATCTACATCAGCCTGGGGATGCTGTTCGGCGCCTTCGTCGGCGCTGTGCTTAGCAAGGAATTCTACCTGCGCTTTCCGCGCAGGCTGTCGGAATGGGTGATGATCACCATCGGCGGTCTGCTGATGGGCGTCGGCATCCGGCTCGCCTTCGTCTGCAACGTGTCGACCTTCTTCGGGCTGACGCCGGAAATGAATCTGGGCGGCTACCTGGCGGTGAGCGGCATTCTCGCCGGCGCCTGGATCGGTTCGCTGATCTACAAGAAAGTGCTGGGGGTCTGAGGCCGCATGTCAGTCGTCGGACAATGCCTCGCCGCCTTCATCTTCGGCTCCGTGGTCGGGCTGCTGGTGCAGCGCTCGCGCTTCTGCAACACGGCGGCGCTGCGTGATGCCATCCTGTTCAAGACCTACCGCAACACCAAGGCGCTTCTGGTCGCCATGATGATTCTCACCGTGGGCTTCACGCTGTTCATCACGGTCGGTCAGGGGCACCCGATGCATTTCGACGTCGGGCTGAACACCTTCGCCGGGTTGTTCATCTTCGGCATCGGCATGGTGCTGGCCGGCGCCTGCACGGTGTCGACCTGGGTCAAAACCGGCGAGGGCAATTTCGGCGCCTTCTGGGCGCTGCTGTTCACCTTCATCGGCATGTTCCTGTTCTCGCTTGTGTGGTCGGCCAATTACTGGCCGCCGGCGCCGACCAGCATGAGCGGCCGGCCCAATCTCGAAGCCTTGCAATTCGGCTTTGCCAACGCGGCCACGTTGCAAGCGAAGCTTGGCATCCCGGCCATCGTGTTCGGCGTCATTCAGGCGGGCGTGCTGTTCGTCATCTACCGCGCCATCCTGCGCAAAGAGGCGATGCGCGCCGGCCGTCTCAGCGAGACAACCGATACTGAGACGCTCGGCGCGCAAGCCGAGGCCGCGGAATAGCGTCACAAGAGGATCGTTTGATGGGACTATTCGGCAAGAAGAAAGTGAGCGAGGCGCCGGCCGGCAACCGGGCCGTCACCTTGAACGACGGCGTCACCTACATGGTCGCCGCAACGGTCGACTGCCTGGGCGATAATTGTCCGCGACCGCAGCTCATGACCAAGAAGGCGGTCGGCGAGCTCGGCGCCGGCGGCGTGGTGGAGATCGTTCTCGACAACCCCACTTCGGTCGAGGCGCTGCCGCCGATGTGTCCGCAAATGGCCGCTACCCATCTGGCCACCATCAAGGAAGCGCGCGCCTGGAAGGTCTATATCCGCAAGGATTGAGCGAGATCACGAATGGCCAAGCTTTACATGCACATCTATGCCTGGGCCGCGCTGGTCGTGACGGTGGCGGGCCTGGCGGCCATGTTGATCGTGCCGCCGGCCAGCACGCGCGTCGATGTCGACGGCGTCGCCTATTTCACGCCGAAAGTGATCGACCCGGTGACCGGCAAAGCCGTCGATTTGAGCGTGCTCGTGCGCCATTACCGCGGCGACTGAAGGAGTATCCATGGACATTGAAACCGCCGCTCAATTCGCTTTCGCCGCGATGGCGTTCGGCACGATGTACGTGCTGTTCCTCAAGGACACCATGTGAGGAGCGCAAAGCCATGAACAGGGCTAGCTTGATCTTCTGCATCGGCGCGCTTGCGGCTTCGCTCGCGGCGGCGGTGCTCGCTTTTCCGCTCGCCGCAATGCCCGCCGACGAGCTCGCGCGCGCCGCCAAGCCGCAGCCGGCCGACGCGCTCGGATCGGTGGACGTCGGCAATGGTTTCGGTGTGGTGCCGGTGAACACGCTGATGGACTATTACATCGCGCATCCGCCGGCCAAGGCCGCTGCCGGCTCGGCTGCCGCTCCGCACATTCATTTCGGGGGCTGCTGACATGGTCTGCCGGCCACCCTTCAGGCGGATGTTTTGCGGGGTGGCGATGCTGGCGGCCGTTGCGGCAGCGCCTGCTTATGCTTCCAGCGGCGCCATTGCGTTCACCGAGCAAACGAGGATCGACGCACAGACGCGCGTCGTGGACGTGCGCGGCGGCAAGGCCTGCGAACGCGCTTCGCTGACCGGCGCGCGCTGCCTGCCTGCCGCCGATCTGTTCGCGGCCGATGGCCATCCGGTCGATTTCCATACCCTGCGCTGGCTGCTCGGCACCATTGGGCTCAGCGGGCATGAGCGCGTGCTCGTGGTCGCTGCCGACGCCGGCGATGCCGCCGCGGTTGGGGCGCTGCTTTTCCTTGCCGGCCAGCGCGAGGTCGCGGTCCTCGATCGGCGGCTGGCGATCCCCGCCGGGGCGCCCGGCGGCGCCGGTCGCAACATCACCCGTGAAACGGTGTTCACGGCGCCCATGCGCGACCGCCTGTTGGTGGCCGCGCCCGAGCAGGTAAGCGACACGGTGATCGACACCGGACCGGCGGCCGCGCGCCTGCGCCGCTTCGCGCACCGCGCTGCCAACAACGCGCAGCCGGTGCGACTGCGGCTGTCGCCATGAGCGATACAACGCCGATGGATGTCCTGCTCCACATTGCCACCCCGGGCGCCGCGCGCATCGCCGCGCCGCTCGCCCGTGCGCTGACCGCCAAAGGCGCGCGCTGGGGCTGCTTCCTGACCAGTGACGGCGTGCGCACGCTTGGCGACCCCGGTTTCGCGGCGGCGATCAAAGCCGCCGGACGCGTCGCCGTCTGCGAGCATTCCTGGCGGCAGCACATGGCGGGCCAAGCCTGCCCGGCCGAGCAGGCGAGCCAGACCGTCAACAGCGCGCTGATGGCGGAAGCCGGGCGCGTGGTGAGCCTTTGAGGTGCCCCCATGGCGAGCGAGGCGAAATCGATCCTGGTGCTCGGCCGGCGCGACCACGCCGAAGCCATGCGGGTGGCCGCCGGCCTCACCATTTTCGGCCATGCCGTGCAGCTCGTGTTCATGACCGAGCCGGTGGCGGAAAACAAAGTCAATGCGGAGCTCGCCGAGCTTCTCCAATTGTCCGACATCACGCCGGAAACCACGGTGCCGGAGATGGCCGGCGATCTCACTTTCCTCGACGCCAAGGCGCTGGGCGCGGCCATCGCCGCCAGCGATCGCGTCATCAACATTTAAGGAGCGCGAAGAAACGACGATGAGACGCATCGTCGAGTTGAAGACGGGTCTGTTTCCGGACGCCGAGACGGTCGCAGCCGCTATCGCCGCCAATGCGGCGCGCGTGGAGGTCATCCGCATCGACGTCTCCGAGCTGGCCCCGGAAGACCAAGAAGCATGGGAGAAGGCAGCCGAGGCGATCCTCGCTGCCGATTTGACTGTCACCTTGTAGCGGCACGTCCGCTGCGGGCCCAACTGAGGGAGGAACTAAGCAATGACATTGTTGCAGCAGCGAAAGTGGTTTGGCGTCGCGTTGGCCGCGGCGTTACTCGGCCTCACCGGCTTCGGCGGGCGGGCGATGGCCGCCGAACCGCTGGTCGACGCGGCCTGGGTCAAGGCCAATATCGGCAAAGCGGGCGTCGTGTTCGTCGATACGCGTCCGCAGGTCGATTACCTGCGCGGCCATATCCCGGGCGCGGTGCACACCGACTATGCCAAGGATGGCTGGCGGGTGAAGAAGGGCGACGTGGTGGGCATGTTCCCGGACGACACCGGCAAGCTCGCCAAGCTGATCGGCGATCTCGGCATCGACAATTCCACGCATGTGATTCTGGTGGCGCCGGGCAAGATTTCGACCGACATGGGCATCGCCACGCGCTTGTTCTGGACCTTCAAGGTCCTCGGCGACGACAACGTCTCGGTGTTCAACGGCGGCATGGCGGCCTATCTCGCCGACGTGGACAAGAAGGGCAATCCAACGAACCCGTTGGAGAAGGGCATGGCGAAGCCCGCAGCCAAGACCTTCAAGGTCTCGCTGCGCAAAGACATGCTGCCGAACCGCGACGACGTGAAGGCGGCGATGGACAAGGGCGTCACGCTGGTCGACAACCGTCCGTCCGACCAGTATCTCGGCGTCACCCGCCCGCCGGTCGACACGGCGAGCGGCACCATTTCGCATGCACGCAACGTGCCGCAGGAATGGCTCACCAAGAACGGCGGCGGCACCTTCCGCAGCAAGGCCGAGCTTGAGAAGCTCTACTCGGCCGCGGGCGTCCCGACCGCCGGAAAGCAGATCAACTTCTGCAACACCGGCCATTGGGCCTCGATCGGCTGGTTCGTCTCCTCGCAAGTGCTCGGCAACAAGCAGGCCGAGATGTATGACGGCTCGATGAGCGACTGGACGCACCACAAGATGCCGACCGAAACGCATATCAAGGTCGAGTGACAAAGACGGAAGGCGCGCCGCGCAAGGCGCGCCGGTATCCTTGCGCCACGATGTGGCCGGCCGTGACTGCGGTGGCGCTTGCCGTCGTGGTCACGGCTGCTTCGGCCGCATCGCCTGCCGTCCCCGATCCGGCGCGCCGGCTCGCCGCCGAGCTTTTGATCCTGCGGGGGGATCTCCACCGTCTCGACGAAGCCGGCCTCTCTGCGCAAAACCGCGACGGCCTGCGCCGGCGTATTGCCGGCGCGCTCGGCCTGTTGCCGTGGCTGCTGCGCCAGGCAGGCGACGCCGCGGGTGCGGAGCGCCTGCGCCCCTGGCAAGGGCGGGGGCTCGGCGAAGCTGCCGTCCGCGGCGCCTTGGCGGCGGAGCTCGATGCCGCGATCGCGCATCATCCTAGCGATACCGGCCCATTCTTGCAGTCGCCGCCAACGCCGGCGCGGCTGCGCGAAGCGCGCGCCATACACGACACCTATTGTGCCGGCTGCCATGACGGCGCCGGCCACGGCGCGCCGGACGCGGCTCTGCCGGCGCGCGATCTCTTCAAGATGGCGCAGGAAGAAGCCGCGAACGTATTTCTCGCGCGCCTGGTGAACGGCGTGAAAGGAGACGCAACGCTCCATTTCGCCAATCCGCTGACGGATGCGCAGATCGGCGCGCTTTGGGCGCTCTACAGAACCGCGCCTTCGCCTCGACGCGGCGATTGACGGCCAGCCAGGGCATGGTGCGTTTAGGGCGAAACACTTGGCGAGCGTGGTTTTCTCCGCTCGTCCCCGCGAAAGCGGGGACCTAGGGCCAGACTGTTAGAACTTTCATTTATTGACTCTGGATTCCCGCTTGCGCGGGAATAAGTGTGCGGCGACTCGACCTGATCCCATCCCGCGTTACGCCGCCAAATCCGCCACCACCGCGTCGAGCAGCGGAAAGCCCGACTGCGTCACGCGCAGGCGGCCCGCGGCGGTTAATTCCACCGTGCCCTGCTCGCGCAAGAATGACACGCGGTTGGGGTCGATCGGCCGCCCGGCAAGCACCGAGAAGCGCTGCGGGTCGATGCCTTCCGCCAGCCGCAGCCCCATCAGCAGGTATTCGTCGGCGGTCTCGCCGGCGCTCAGCTTGTCGTCGACTGTCACCCCGGCGCCGCGTGCCTCCACGCGCATCAGCCAGCTCTCCGGACGTTTCTCGGTTTCGGTGGCGTAACGCTTGCCCGCGATATTGAGCCGGCCGTGCGCGCCGGGGCCGATGCCGGCATATTCGTGCCCACGCCAATAGATCAGGTTGTGCCGGCACTCCGCACCCGGCCGCGCGTGGTTGGAAATCTCGTAAGCCGGCAGGCCGGCCCGCGCGCAAATCGCCTGCGCGAGATCGTAGAGGTCGCGCGCGCGGTCTTCGTCCGGCACCGCGAGCTTGCCGGCCGCGTGCAGGCCGAAGAACGGCGTGCCCGGCTCGACGGTGAGCTGATAGAGCGAGAGATGCTCGGCCGCCTCGGCAATGGCGCGGCGCAGCTCCGCCGCCCAGGTGGCGAGCGTCTGGTGCGGCCGCGCGTAGATGAGATCGAAGGAATAGCGCTCGAAAATCGAGCGCGCGACCGCCACCGCCTCGAGCGCTTCCTGCGCGCTGTGCAGGCGGCCGAGCTCCTTCAGCGCCGCGTCGTCGAGCGACTGCACGCCGAGCGAGACGCGGTTGACGCCGGCGGCGCGGTAGCCGCGGAAGCGCGTGGCTTCGACGCTGGTCGGATTGGCTTCCAGCGTGATCTCGACATCGGGCGCGATGCTCCAGTGCCGGGCGATGGCGTCGAGGATCGTCTGCACGGAGGAGGGCTGCATCAGCGAAGGCGTGCCGCCGCCGAAGAAAATGCTCGACACGTCACGCGCGCCGATGCGCTCGGCGACGCTGGCGATCTCCCGCTCATAGGCGCGCAGGTAGCGCGTTTCGTCGATGCCGCCGTGGCGGACGTGGCTGTTGAAGTCGCAATAGGGGCACTTCGACAGGCAGAAGGGCCAGTGCACGTAGACGGCAAACGCGCTTGGGTTCGCTTTCATGTTAACCATACTAGGCTGCATTGGGCCTTGCCCGCCAGCACGGAGCGGTTGTCGGCTGCGGATAAGTGCTTAAAATTGTAACGATTTTTAGCCGACGCAAGAGGTCTCCTCAGGGGCCGCGCAAGCACGCCGCCGCGAGCTTGGCGAAGGCGCGGGCGCGGTGCGACAGGGCTTTGCCTTGCGGCGGCAGCCCATGTTTTTCCTCGGCGCTCATTTGGCCGAAAGTGCGGTCATGACCGTCGGGCAGGAACAGCGGATCGTAGCCAAAGCCCCGATCCCCCCGTGGCGGCCAGATGACGGCGCCGTCGACGCGGCCTTCGAACTCCTCCACGTGCCCGTCCGGCCAGCCAAGACAAAGCGCGGCGACGAAATGCGCGCGGCGCTCGTTTGGTGTCTTGGCGTTGGCCTCGATTAAAAGGGTCTGGATGCGATTTATGGCGGCGCGGAAATCCTTGTCCGGTCCGGCCCAGCGCGCGGAGTGAATGCCGGGTTCGCCGTCAAGCGCATCGACCACCAGGCCGGAATTGTCGGCGAAGGCCGGCTTGCCGGTCGCCTTCGCCGCGGCCAGCGCCTTGATGCGCGCGTTGGCGGCGAAGGTGGTGCCGCTCTCTGCGGGCTCAGCGAGGCCAAGCTCGCCGGCCGATTGCGCCTCGATTGCGTAAGGCGACAGCAGCTCGCGCATTTCCTTGAGCTTCCCCGGATTGTGCGTGGCGATGACGACGGGGGAGGTGAGTTGGCGTGGCATGGTCAATTCGACGTGCGAGCAAATTTCAGGATTGCCACGAATTCGGCGGGACTACCTCTCCCTGTTGGGGAGAGGACCGGGGTGAGGGGGATCGGGACTATCGAGAGGCCGTAATCCCTGACGCGACGCGCGGAGTTTATCATCGGGCCGCGCTTCGCGCGGACCCGTTGGCGCGTCGACCTCTCCGCTTGGCAGAGGTGAAGCGTGCTTGCGGCGCGTAGTGTCACGCCACCGCCAGCTTCTGCAAATCGACGAGCTTACCGATGCCCTTTCGCGCGAGCGCCAGGAGCGCCAGGAACTGATCTTCGCTGAATGCGATTTTTTCGGCGGTGGCCTGGATCTCCACGATATGGCCGGCGCCGGTCATGACGAAATTGGCGTCGGTCTCGGCTTCCGAATCCTCGGCATAATCGAGGTCGAGCACGGCGATGTTCTCGTAGACGCCGCAGGACACCGCGGCGATGTGATCGCGCAGCACCTCGCTTTTGAACATATCGCGCGCCTTCATCCAGGAAAGACAATCGGCGAGCGCCACCCAGGCGCCGGTGATGGAGGCCGTGCGCGTGCCGCCGTCAGCCTGGATGACGTCGCAGTCGATGGTGATCTGCCGCTCGCCCAGCGCCGGCAGATCGACCACGGCACGCAAGGAGCGTCCGATCAGGCGCTGAATCTCCACCGTGCGGCCGCCCTGCTTGCCGGCGGTCGCCTCGCGGCGGGTGCGCTCGGAGGTGGCGCGCGGCAACATGCCGTATTCGGCGGTGATCCAGCCGCGCCCCCGGCCCTTGAGCCAGGGCGGCAACCGCTCCTCCAGGCTGGCGGTGACCAGCACGTGGGTGTCGCCGAACTTCACGAAGCAGGAGCCTTCCGCGTATTTGACCACGCCGCGCTCGAGCGAAACGCTGCGCAACTCGTCCGCCTGTCGCCCGCTCGGCCGCATGGCTCCTCCAGCTATCGTGGCCGCACACCATAGCCGGATGTCCGGCTTGAACAAGGCCGCGGAAATGGTCACCTTTGCCATCGGTGAGAGAATTTTCCAGGACCGAAATGACCGAGCGGGCAGCGATCAACCGCATCAATCCTCCCGATCTGGGAGCGCCGCCGGGCTACTCCCAAATCGTGGAGGTGGCGGCGCGGCGGCTGTTCTTTATCGCGGGACAGACGGCGCTTGATGCCGAGGGCAGCGTGATCGGCAAGGGCGACTTTGCCGCCCAGGCCGAGCAGGTCTTCCGCAACCTCGGCGCCGCACTCAAGGCGGTCGGCTGCACGGCGGCCAACCTGGTCAAGCTGACAGTGTATCTGCGCGACATGCACAGCCTCGGCGCCTATCGCGAGGCGCGCAACCAATTCTTCGCCACGGTCGATCCGCCGGCCGCGCCGGCGATCACCTTGATCGAAGTCGCCCGGCTCTATGGCTCCGATTTCCTACTCGAAATCGAAGCCGTCGCCGCCGCTTGAATTCATGGAGTAGCGCTTGGCCTCGCACGACATTCCGATCGGCGCAACGCAAGTGAGCCTGGCGGCCCTCAACGAGCGCTCGCGCGAGATTTTCCGCCAGATCGTCGAGACCTATCTGGCGACCGGCGAGCCGGTCGGCTCGCGCAATCTCGCGCGTATTCTGCCGATCCCGCTGTCGCCGGCCTCGGTGCGCAACGTGATGTCGGACCTGGAGCAGCTCGGTCTGATCTACGCCCCGCATACTTCGGCGGGGCGCCTGCCGACCGAACTGGGCCTGCGCTTCTTCGTCGACGCGCTCATGGAAATCGGCGACGTGACCGAGAGCGACCGCAGGGCCATCGAGGCGCAGGTGGCGGGGTCGGGGAGCGGCAAGTCGCTGGAGACGATCCTCACCGAGGCCTCGCAGATGCTGTCGGGGCTCACGCGCTCGGCCGGTATCGTGCTGACGGCAAAATCCAACGTGCGGCTCAAGCATATCGAGTTCGTGCGGCTGGAGCCGGAGCGGGCGCTCGCTGTGCTGGTGGCGGAGGACGGCCAGGTCGAGAATCGCGTGCTCAACGTGCCGCCCGGCCTGCCGACCTCCGCGCTCATCGAGGCGGCCAATTTCCTCAACGCCCGCATCCGCGGCAGGACGCTCGCGGAGCTCCGCAACGATATCGAAACCGCGGTCAACGAAGGCCAAGCCGAGCTCGATCAGCTTACCCAGAAGATCGTTTCGGCCGGGCTTGCCAGCTGGTCGGGCGGCGATACGGACGAGCGCCAGCTCATCGTGCGCGGCCATGCCCATCTGCTCGAGGACCTGCATGCGCTCGGGGACCTGGAGCGGGTGCGCTCGCTGTTCGACGCGCTCGAAACCAAGCGCGGCGTGATCGATCTTTTGGGCCGCGCCGAGCGCGCCGAAGGCGTGCGCATCTTCATCGGCTCGGAGAACAAGCTGTTCTCGCTCTCGGGCTCCTCCACCATCGTGGCGCCCTACCGCGACACCAAAGGCAGCATCGTGGGGGTGATCGGGGTGATCGGTCCGACCCGGCTCAATTACGCCCGCGTCATTCCCATGGTCGATTACACCGCGCGGGTGGTGAGCAAGCTCTTAGGCGGCTAAAAGGCTTAGGCGGCTAAAAGGCTTGGGCGGCTGAAAGCTTGATTTTTGCGCCCGGAGCCCTGATATGCCGGGCATCCGACCAATTTGTGAGGTTGATCCACGATGACGGACCCGACCGCCCGCCAAGGCGAGGACGCAGCGGCCGAGACCGAGAATGGCCAAAGCACCGCCAATGGTAACGGCGCGCCCGCGCAGGATCCGCCGGCGGGGGCGGCCGGTGCGCCAGACCCGCTGACCGAGGCCCAGCGCCAAGCCTCCGACTACAAGGACAAGCTCTTACGCACGCTTGCCGAGATGGAGAACCTGCGCAAGCGCACCGCGCGCGAAGTGATGGATGCGCGCGTCTACGGCATCGCCAGCTTCGCCCGCGAAGTGTTGCAGGTGGCGGACAATATGCACCGCGCGCTGGAGGCGATCGGGCCTGAGCTGCGCGAGCATGCCGATGGAAAAATCAAATCGCTGATCGAGGGCGTCGAATTAACCGAGCGCGAGCTCATGAAGGCGCTGGAGAAAAGCGGCGTCACGAAGTTCTCGCCGACGGCCGAGAAGTTCGATCCCAACGTGCACCAGGCGATGTTCGAAATGGAAAGCGCCGACGTGCCCCCCGGTCATGTCGCGCAGGTGATCCAGGCCGGCTACATGATCGGCGACCGCGTTTTGCGGCCGGCCTTGGTCGCGGTCGCCAAGGCGGCGAAGGCGTCGCGCGCGGCCAGCAACGACAATACCGACGCGAACTGAACGCGGCTGCGCGCAATTGTCGCGCCGGCGGCGCGTAAGGTGTCTCACCTTCGTTTGCGCGCCTCTTTCGATCGATAGCATCCCCTTATCGCGCGCGTTCGCGAGAGCGCGCAGGTGCTTAAGCGCGATTTCTTCATTGGAATAATTTGAAAGCGATGCGCGGCGGCAAATTCGCTCCACCGATCTTACATTAGACTAGTTATAAACTATTGATTTTGCAGAGATTTTTGTTGACGCGCCGATCGGCGCGCTGAATCCTCCGTCGATGAAATCTGCTCGGGGAGACAACGACGATGACAAGCATCTCGACGATGCGAATGAGAAGCGTTGGCGTCGTCGCCGGCGCATTGTTGAGCTTTGCGTTGAGCGTCGGCGGCGTGGTTGCGCAAACGCTCGAGAAGGGCGCGGCCGACTACAAGCCGTTCGCGGTCGAGCACATCGGCAAGGCGCTCACCGGCGCCAAGAGGTTGCAGGCGGCGGTAAAGGCGAACGACGTGAAAGCGGCGCAAGCGGCTTGGGTCGAGTCGCGCAAAGGCTGGGAAGCGATCGAGCCGATCACCGGCGAATTCTTCGGCAAGCTCGACGAGGCGATCGACGTCTGGCCTGACGCCAAGCACGGTTATCACGCGGTCGAGGCTGCGGTGTTTGCCGGCAAGCTCGGCGAAACCGGCGCGGCGGTCGACGAGCTCGTCACCAACCTCGCCCGGTTCGAGAGCGAGCTCAAGGCCGACAGCTTTACGTTCACGCCGCAGGGCCTGCTCAACGGCGTCACCAAGCTCGCCTATGAAGTGGGCGAGAACAAATCGAAAGGCGGCGAATCGCCCTATGCCGGCACCTCGCTCATCGACATGCAGGAGAACGTCGGAGGCATCGAGGCGGTCTACAAGCTGGTGTTCGAGCCCGCGCTGACCAAAGACGACGCTAAGCTGGCAAAAGCCATCGACGACAAGACCGAGCAGGTCGAGGCGCTGGTGAAGGTCAAGGACCTCAAGGCACTCGATCAGCCGGCGCTCAACAAGGCCGGCGAGGAACTGGCGGTGCTCATGCAAAGCGCGGCGCCCAAGCTGGGCCTTAAGCCGCCGAAGCTGGGGGACTGAACATGCGGCGCGCGCTAGCAGCGGCTTTGTTGGCGGCGGGGGCGGCGGCCGTGGTCGCCGTCGGCCTGGCGCAGGGCCGGCCGATCGCCACGCGGGAAGGGGTGCTGCCGCCGGGCACCGATCTGAACGAGGAAATCCTCGATCAGCCGACCGAGCTGTTTGCCTTCGAGCAGGCCGGCGGCAAGCGCTTCTATCAGTTCAATCTGGGTGACATGCTGTTCTCGTCGCCGTCGGTCTTCGGCGGCGTCGCCCGCGCCGCCGGCATCAGCTGCAACACCTGCCACCAGCAAGGCGCCGGCAACGCCAAGCTTTTCGTGCCCGGCCTGTCGAGCCGTCCCGGCACCTTCGACGTGAGCGGCGCGCTGTTCAATCCGGAGGCCGACAACGGCGTGTTCGATCCGGTGACGCCGCCGAGCTTGCGCGGCGTGCGCCATCTGGCGCCCTACGGTCATGACGGACGTTTCGCTTCGCTGCGCGATTTCATCCGCAACGTGATCGTCAACGAGTTCGCCGGCGAGGAACCGTCGCCGCAGGTGCTCGACGCGCTGGTGACCTACGTGAAGGAAATCGCCTTCCTGCCCAATCCGAAGCTTGCCGCCGGCGGACGCCTGAGCGGCGAGGCGTCCGACGCGGCGCGGCGCGGACAGATGCTTTTCGTCAAGCCGTTCCGCCGCGACGTGGCCATGAGCTGCGCAAGCTGCCATCGGCCGGACGGCGCCTTTGTCGATCACGCGATGCACGACGTCGGCAGCGGCGGCTTGTTCAAGACGCCGACGCTGATCAATGCGAATTTCAACGCGCCGTATTTCCACGACGGCCGCTTCGACAGCTACCGGCAGGTGGTCGATTATTTCGACCGCCATTTCGATCTCGGCTTGGGCAAGGACGAAAAAGCCGATCTGGTCGCCTATCTGCAGGCGGTAGGCGACGTGAAAGAGCCGCTCACGCGCAACACGGTGCAGATCGAACTCGACGAGATCGCGGCCTTCGCCAGCGTGTTGGAAACCGCGATCCGTGAGCGCAACAAGGAAGTGATTGCGCTGACCGTCGATTCGGTCGGTAACGAATGGCGTGAGCTTGGCGAAACCTTTCCGGCGGCGAAGGATTCCAGCGTGGCGGGCGGCTTTGCCGAGCGCCGGCAGGCGCGGGGGGCGGTGCGCGGCCTCGTGTTGACGTTACGGCGCATTGCCATGGCGGCGGCCGCCGACGATTTCGCCGGCGCCGCGCGCGCCTACGGAGAGTATCGCGAAGCCGCGGCGCGCGGAGGCGCCGAGTTGAAGCTGGCGGAAGCCTGGTCGCTGTTCAATCCGGTGGTGCGGCAGGCGCATTTCGCCGCGCTCGGGCGGCTCAGCAAGCTTGCGAAACAATGATTTTCGGCTTGTGCGTTGAGAGCGGAAAAAGGGGCGTTTGGGATGTGGGGCATGAGGCGGGGCGCGGCGGCTTGGCGGCTGGCGGTTGCGACCTTGGCGGCGATGGCCGGAATTTGCGGCGCGCAGGCGGAAGACAAGGCTAAGCCGGCACCCAAATCGATCTGGGAGCAGGAGACGCTGACCGGCGATTGGGGCGGCGCGCACACCGCGCTGAAGGAACGCGGTCTCGATATTACGCTCAATTACACCGGCGAGATGCTTTCGTTGCTTTCGGGAGGCGTCAACCGCCGCAGCGTGTATGAGGGCCTGCTGGAGTTCACCACCGCAGCCGATTTGCAGAAGTTGGTCGGCTGGAGCGGCGCCACGGCCCAAGTCACCGTCTTTGGCATTCAGAACACCAAGGGCGGCATCACTGCCGCGGCCGGCAGCATCTCGCCGCCCAGCAGCATCGATGCGCTGCCGACCACGCGGCTGTTCGCCGCCTGGTTCGAGCAGAGCTTCGGTCAGGTGGCCTGGCTGCGCGTCGGCCAGCTCGCCGGCGATGCCGAATTCTTCTTCAGCGACACCGCCGCAGGGCTTATCAACGGCACGTTCGGATGGGGCGACATCATGGCGGCAAACATGCTGCACAGCGGCCCCGCCTATCCGCTGGCCGCACCGGGCGTGCGGTTAAAGGTCAAGCCGACCGAGGATGTCTCGGTGTTGGCCGCCGTGTTTACGGGCGATCCGGCCGGCGCCAATTGCGGCCCGGACGACGTTCCGCAAAGGTGCAACCGATACGGTTTCGCCGGCTTCGGTCTCGACGGCGGCGCGCTGTATCTGGGCGAGGTGCAATACGAGGTCAATCAGGGCAAGCGCGCGCTGGGCCTGCCCGGCGTCTACAAGGTGGGTGCCTGGTATGCCACGGCGGATTTCGCCGATCAGCATTTCGGCGTCGGGCCGGGCGGCACGCAGCTCACGCTGGCCGATCCGTCAGCGCCGGATTCGCTCTTGCACCGCGGCAATTGGGGTATTTATGGCGTTGCCGATCAGATGGTGTGGCGGCGCGGCGAGAGCTCCGTAAATCTGTTCGTGCGCGGCGGCGTGTCGCCGTCCGACCGCAACCTCGTTTCCTACTACGTCGACGGCGGCATCGGCCTCAAGGGACTATTGCCCCACCGTCCGGAAGACAGGCTCACCTTTGGCGTGGCCTACGCCAAGATCAGTCCCGACGCGGTGGCGCTCGACCAGGACAATCTTGCGATCAGCGGTGCGCCTTACGCCGTGCGCGATGCGGAAACCGTGTTCGAGCTGAGCTATCTGGTGCAAATCGCGCCCTGGTGGATCGTGCAGCCGGATATCCAATACATCCATCACCCGAACGGCGGGCAGAACCCGGACGATCCGACGCTGACGCTCGATCACGCCTTCGTCGGCGGCATCCGCAGCATCATCAAGTTCTGATTTCAGCGCAGGTCGATGCCGTCGCGCACGGCGCGAAAGCGCGGGAACAGGCTGTCCCAGTCCTGCTTGGCAACGACGCCGATGACACGCACGAAGGCGTTGCCGCGGAAGCGCAGCCATTGCACCAAGGCGAGCGGCGCGCCGTCCGGCCCTTTGCCGGTTGCCCTGATCTCGATGCCCGGCCAGCCGCCGAGGCGCATCGACTCCATCGAGGTCATCGTGAGGTTACCCACCGGCGCCGACGAGAGCAGATCGCGCGCAAAGCGCGCTTGGTCGGCCGGCTCGCGCGGCGCTCCGGTGCCCACCCCCACGACCATATAGGGATGCTTGATCGGATCGTCGGTCGGTCCATCGATGAGCACCGCCAGCCCGGGCGGCGCCACCCGCATGACACGGAAGCCGGCCATCTTTTTGAACGTGAAGGGCAGACGCTTGAGCAAGGCATCGAGCGGCGGCGCTCGGAAGGTAAGCGTGTGCAACGCGGCGCGGATTGCGCGGTCGGGATAGGCGGCAAGCGCGTCGTCCGGCACATGCACGCGGATGAAGGCGGCGATGCGGCCGGCGTGGTGGGTCAGCGTGTTCGTCAGCAGATACCAGGCGTGCACCTTTTGGCCGTCGACGGTGGCGCGGCCGGTGATGAGATAGCCGAGGCCGCCGGCGAAGGAGAACATCTCGCGCGTCTCCACCGCCAGGCCTTTCACCGTCTTGCCGAAGGCGGATTGCTCGGCCGCCTCATAGGCGGGCCCCGGCAGGTCGAAGATGGCGATGGTGACCTTGCGCGCGCTGTCCTCGAAACCGACGAAACGTGCGCTTGGCTTGAGGTTGCCAGGCGGCAGCACCAGTCCGATGCGCGAGTCCCTGGGAAAGGCCGCCTCGTCGCTGAAGGCCGGCCCGGAGGGCAAGCAGACGGCGAGCGCGGCCCAGACGGCGGCAAAAAGGATCGGCAAGCGAAGCGACATAGCGGCCTGCTTTCTGGATGGCGTGGCGGCCTCCTAACCGGCCCGGAGGGTCCGCCGCAATGAAAAGATTAACGCTCGCGGCAGCAGGACGCGGCCGGCCCACCCGTCGGTGGCGATTTCGCGATCCCCTGGCTTGCGGCCCCTAAGGCCCCTCCTATATGAGCCATAAGCCGCGAAACCCGCGGTGAATCGCGTATCCAGGGGCTGGATAAGGGGGGTCTGCGGATGAGCCGCCGACTTGACCCATCGGGCGCCAAGCGGTCCGACCGGCCTGCCGCAATTTGAGAGGAAGAACCATGGGCAAGGTCATCGGCATCGACCTCGGCACCACGAATTCGTGCGTCGCCGTCATGGAAGGCAAGAATCCAAAAGTCATCGAGAACGCCGAAGGCATGCGCACCACGCCTTCGATCGTCGCCTTCACGGACGACGGCGAGCGCCTCGTCGGCCAGCCGGCCAAGCGCCAGGCGGTCACCAATCCGGAAAAGACCATCTTCGCGGTCAAGCGCCTGATTGGACGGCGCTATGACGACCCGACGGTGGACAAGGACAAAAAGCTCGTTCCCTACAAGATTTCGAAGGCGTCGAACGGCGACGCCTGGGTCGAGGTCGAAGGCAAGCAATATTCGCCCTCGCAGATCTCCGCCTTCACCCTGCAAAAGATGAAGGAGACGGCAGAAGCCTATCTCGGGCAGAAGGTCGAGCAGGCGGTCATCACCGTCCCGGCTTACTTCAACGACGCGCAACGTCAGGCGACCAAGGACGCCGGCAAGATCGCCGGCCTCGACGTGCTGCGCATCATCAACGAGCCGACGGCGGCGGCGCTCGCCTACGGCCTCGACAAGCAGAAGACCGGCACCATCGCGGTCTACGACCTCGGCGGCGGCACCTTCGACATCTCGATCCTCGAGATCGGCGACGGCGTCTTCGAGGTGAAGTCGACGAACGGCGACACCTTCCTGGGCGGCGAAGACTTCGACATGCGTCTCGTCAACTACCTCGCCGACGAGTTCCAGAAGGAGCAGGGCATCGACCTGCGCCGCGACAAGCTCGCGCTGCAGCGCCTCAAGGAATCGGCCGAGAAGGCCAAGATCGAGCTGTCGTCCACCACGCAGACCGAGGTCAACCTGCCGTTCATCACGGCGGACGCCGCCGGTCCCAAGCACCTGACCATGAAGCTCACCCGCGCCAAGTTTGAGGCGCTGGTCGACGACCTCATCCAGAAGACCGTCGAGCCCTGCCGCAAGGCGCTCAAGGATGCCGGCATCTCGGCCGGCGAGATCAACGAGGTGGTCCTGGTCGGCGGCATGACGCGCGTGCCGAAGGTGCAGGAAGTCGTGAAGCAGTTCTTCGGCAAGGAGCCGCACAAGGGCGTCAACCCGGACGAAGTGGTCGCCATCGGCGCCGCCATCCAGGCCGGCGTGCTGCAGGGCGACGTCAAGGACGTGTTGCTGCTCGACGTGACCCCGCTGTCGCTCGGCATCGAGACGCTGGGCGGCGTGTTTACCCGCATCATCGACCGCAACACCACGATCCCGACCAAGAAGAGCCAGGTCTTCTCCACCGCGGAGGATAACCAGAACGCGGTGACCATCCGGGTCTTCCAGGGCGAGCGCGAGATGGCGGCCGACAACAAGATCCTCGGCCAGTTCGATCTGGTCGGCATCCCGCCGGCGCCGCGCGGCGTGCCGCAGGTCGAGGTCACCTTCGACATCGACGCCAACGGCATCGTCAACGTGTCGGCCAAGGACAAGGCGACCGGCAAGGAGCAGCAGATCCGTATCCAGGCCTCGGGCGGCCTGTCGGAAGCCGACATAGAGAAGATGGTCAAGGACGCGGAAGCGCACGCGGACGAGGACAAGAAGCGCAAGGCGGCGGTCGAGGCCAAAAACCACGCCGAAGCCTTGGTGCACTCGACCGAGAAGGCGCTCGCCGAGCACGGCTCCAAGGTCGGCGACACCGAGCGCAACGCGATCGAAAACGCCATGGCGGATCTCAAGGAAGCGCTCAAAGGCGACGACGCCGACGCCATCCAGGCGAAGGCCAATACGCTGGCGCAGGCTTCCATGAAGCTCGGTGAAGCCATGTACAAGCAGCAGCAGGAAGCGCAGAGCGCCTCCGGCGGCGAAGCGGGCGCAAGCGGCGGCGAAGCCAAGAAGGAAGACGTCGTCGACGCCGAGTTCACCGAAGTCGACGACGACAAGAACAACAAGAAATCCGCCTGACGCGGAGCACGTGGACCGTGCGCAGGCTGTTCCCAATCGTGTCACCCCCGGGCGGTACCCGGGGGTGTCAGTTTGAGGATGGGCGCGTAGCGAACTGAGGGCGGGGAAGTCCGGATGTCCAAACGCGACTATTACGAAGTTCTCGGGGTCACGCGCACCTGCACCGAGGTCGAGCTCAAGGCCGCGTTCCGCAAGCTCGCCATGAAGCATCATCCGGACCGCAATCCGGGCGACAAGGATTGCGAGCACAAGTTCAAGGAAATCAACGAGGCCTACGACGTGCTCAAGGACGGCGACAAGCGCGCCGCCTACGACCGCTTTGGCCACGCCGCTTTCGAGCATGGCGGCATGGGCGGCGCCCACGGCTTCGGCGCCGACTTCGGCTCGACCTTCGCCGACATCTTCGAAGGCATTTTCGGCATGGGTGGCGCGCGCGGCGGCCGCGCCTCCGGCCGCGAGCGCGGCAGCGACCTGCGCTACAACATGGAGATCGATCTCAACGAGGCGTTCTCGGGCAAAGCCGCGCAAATTCGCATTCCGACTTCGGTGACATGCGAGGTCTGCTCGGGCACCGGCGCCAAGGCCGGCACCAAGCCGAAGACCTGCGCCACCTGCGGCGGCGCCGGCAAGATCCGGCACGCGCAGGGCTTCTTCACGCTCGAGCGCACCTGTCCGACGTGCCAGGGGCGCGGTCAGGTGATCGAAGACCCCTGTCCGGCCTGTGCGGGCGCCGGGCGCGTCATGCGCGAGCGCACGCTTTCGGTGAACATCCCGCCCGGCGTCGAGGACGGTACCCGCATAAGGCTCGCCGGCGAAGGCGAGGCCGGCTTACGCGGCGGGGCGGTGGGCGATCTGTATATTTTCCTGTCGATCGAGCCGCACGAATTCTTCCAGCGCGACGGCGCCGATCTGCATTGCCGGGTGCCGGTGTCGATGGTCACGGCAGCCCTCGGGGGCGAATTCGAGGTCCCGGCGATCGACGGCAGCAAGGTGCGCGTCAAAGTTCCTGCCGGGACCCAGACCGGGCGCCGCTTCCGTCTGGCGGCCAAGGGCATGCCGGTGCTGCGGGCGAAACAAACCGGCGATATGTACGTTCAGGTAATGGTGGAAACGCCTCAGAATCTCACCAAAAAGCAGCGCGAGCTGCTGGCCGAATTCGAAAGTCTTTCATCCGAGACGACCCAGCCGGAATCCGCCGGTTTTTTCAGTCGAGTCAAGGAGTTTCTCGATGGCCTGGGAAATCGCAGCAGCCATTCCGAGCGACCATCTTGACCCCCCGCCCGCCGATCTATACCGGTGAACTTTAGGAGGCATGGCTAAAGGCCTGCCACACGCACGCGTGACAGTAGCAATGCCGCCACAATCCCTCGTCCGCGTCGCCAAGAAACCCCTGCGCCTCGATGACGAGGTGCAATTCATCCGCTCATGGATCGAGAAGCCGCTGTCGACTGGCGCCGTCATGCCGTCGAGCAAGGCGCTCGCGCGCAGCATGGCAAGCTATGTCGATCGTGACTCGAGCGGCCCGGTGATCGAACTGGGTCCCGGCACCGGACCGGTGACCGAGGCGCTGGTGGAGCACGGCGTCGATCCGGCGCGGCTCATCCTGGTCGAATTCAATCCCGATTTTTGCCGCCTGCTGCGCACGCGCTATCCGGCGGCGACCGTCGTGCAGGGCGACGCTTATCGGCTGCGTCGCCTGCTGGAGACCTACGTGAAGGAGCCGGCCTCAGCCATCGTGTCCGGTCTGCCGCTGGTCACCAAGCCTGTGCGCGCGCGACTCCGCTTGATCTCGGATGCCATGGCGTTGCTCGCACCGGGCGCCCCGTTCGTGCAATTCACCTACGCCATGGTCACGCCAATTCCAAAGGCGATCGCCGGCATCACCGCGCAGGCCTCCGAGCTCATCTGGATGAACGTGCCGCCGGCGCGCGTGTGGGTCTATCGCGGGGCGTAACCCCTCTCCATCACCGCAGTCATTCCGGGGCGCGCACGAAGTGCGCGAACCCGGAATCTAGAAACCAGCACCGGAATTGCATCTGGATTCCGGGTTGCCTCGCTTCGCTCGGCCCCCGGAATGACGACCGCATAGCCGCGTGTTATTCAGAGCGGAGCCTTCCGCGGAGCCTTCGATGGCCATTCCGAAAATTCTCGTGCTGCCCGGCTCGAACCGCACCGGCTCGCACAATGTCAAGCTGGCAGCGCTGGCGGCCAAGGAGTTGACGCTGATCGACGCCGATGTCACGCGCATCTCGCTCGCCGACTACGAGCTTCCGATCTACGACGCCGATCTGGATGCCCGCCATGGCCAACCCGCCAACGCGCTGTCGCTCAAGCAGATGATCATGGCGCATCACGGCGTGTTCATCACGAGCCCCGAATATTCCGCGTCGGTGACGCCGCTTCTGAAGAACGCGCTCGACTGGGTCTCGCGCGTGCGCGAGCGCGGCGACCCGACCTATGCCGCGTTCAAAGGCCGCGTATTCGCGGTCGCGTCGGCCTCGCCGGGGCGCTCGGGGGGCCTACGCTCGCTGATGGCGCTGCGGCAGATCCTCGAGCTAGGCTGCGGCGCCCTCGTGATCCCCGAACAGGTCGCGATCCCGAACGCCGAAATGGCTTTCGACGACAATGACGAAATCGCGGATTTGGGCGTCGCCAACCTGCTCCGCGCCGAGTTGCAGCGGCTCGTGGATATGGCGCGGCTCTTGATGTGAGGAACAAGGTTTGCGCCTCGACCCGCGCGAAAGGCTGATCGTCGCCCTCGACTTGCCCTCGGTCAAAGCCGCCGGGGACATGGTGGCGCGGCTGGGGGAATCGGTCTCATTCTACAAAATCGGCTATCAGCTCGCCTTTGCCGGCGGCCTTCCGTTTGCTCACGAGTTGATTGCCGGCGGCAAGCACGTTTTTCTCGATTTGAAGCTGCACGACATCGGCAACACGGTTGAGAAGGGCGTCGAAAGCGTGGCCCGGATGGGTACGACGTTCCTCACCGTGCACGGCTATGCGCAGACCATGAGGGCGGCGGTCGCCGGCAAACGCGGCTCGAGCCTGCGTATCTTGGCGGTGACCGTGCTCACATCCTATGACGATGCCGATCTCACCGACGCCGGCTACGGCAAAGGCGTGGGCACGCTCGCCGCGCAGCGCGCGCAACAGGCGCGCGACATCGGCATCGACGGTCTGGTCTGCTCGGCGGAAGAAGCCACGAACTTGCGCAAGATCGTCGGCCCCGACATGGTGCTGGTCACGCCCGGCATCCGTCCCCTCGGCAGCGCGGTGGGCGACCAGAAACGCGTGATGGGCCCGGCACGCGCGATCCGCAGCGGCGCCGACTATCTGGTGGTCGGACGGCCGATCACGGAGGCGCCCGATCCAAAACAGGCGGCCGAAGCAATCGTCAAGGAGATCGCGCAGGCCGCCGGCACGCGATAACAGGGAGGAACGAGATGGCAAAAGGCTACTGGATCGGCCGCGTCGACGTGAACAATGAGGAGGGCTACAAGGCCTATGCCGCAGCCAACGCGGCGATCTTCAAGAAATACGGCGCAAAATACGTAATCCGCGGCGGCAAATTCGAATGCGTCGAGGGACAGGCTCGCTCGCGCAACGTGGTGATCGAATTCCCCGACTACGCCGCCGCCATGGCGTGCTACCGGTCGCCGGAATACCAGGAAAACATCCAGCGGCGGCTGCCGCATTCGGTTGCCGACCTCATCGTCATCGAGGGCTATGACGGCGCGCAGCCTTGAGGTCAGGGTGGGGCGACCTTTGCAAAAGCTCAGACGCGCCGAGACGCCCCCTTCAACCGCCCGCCTTCGCTAAAGCTTCGGCGGGCAACCTCCCCCCGCAAACGGGGAGAGGTGACAGAGAGTGCTCCCTCCCGCTATACCCTCGCCATCCGGGAGCACACCGATGGCCGAGATGCGCTTGATCGTGGCAGGAGCCGGCGGCCGCATGGGGCGCACGCTGGTCAAGGCGATCGCCGACGCCAAGGGCTTTGCGCTCGCGGGCGCGTTGGAAGACGCGCGCTCGCCGCTGATCGGCTGGGATGCCGGCACGCTCGCCGGCACGCCGGAAAACGGCGTCAAGCTCAGCGACGACGCCGCGGCCTTGATCGACAAGGCCGACGGCATCGTCGACTTCACCGCGCCGGTGGCGACGGTTGTCTTCGCCGAGCTCGCCGCCAAGGCGGGCAAGGTGCACATCATCGGCACCACCGGCTTGAGCGCCGCCGATGAAGCCAAGATCAAACAGGCCGCCAAGCAGGCGGTGATCGTCAAGTCCGGCAATATGAGCCTCGGCGTCAATCTCTTGACGGCGCTGACTAGGCGCGTGGCCAAGACGCTCGACAATGCCTTCGACATCGAAATCCTCGAGATGCACCACAATCAGAAGGTCGACGCGCCCTCCGGCACGGCGCTCATGCTCGGCCGGGCCGCGGCGGAAGGCCGCGGCATCGATTTCGACCGCCACAAGGTGATGGCCCGCGAGGGCCATACCGGCGCGCGCAAGGCGGGCGACATCGGCTTTGCCGCGCTGCGCGGCGGCAGCGTGGTGGGCGAGCACAGCGTGATCTTCGCCGGTCCCGCCGAGCGGCTCGAGCTCACCCACAAGGCCGAGGACCGCATGATCTTCGCGCGCGGGGCGCTGCACGCGGCGCTTTGGGGGCGCGCGCAGAAGCCGGGGCTTTATTCGATGATGGACGTGCTGGGGCTGGGGGATTTTTAGTTCCGTCATTCCGGGGGCCGAACGAAGCGAGGCAACCCGGAATCCATAACCCGTGACTTTCGGTATCCGCTGGCCGCTGCGGCGTATGGAGTCCGGGTTCGCGTCCTTCGGCCGCGCCCCGGAATGACAGCGTCCTCACTCCTGCCGCGGCACATACTCGTCCGACCACTTCAGCATCACGTTGAAGCTGATAGAGATGCGCGGGGTTTCGCTCAGGTTCGGGTGCACGAAGTGCATCAGGAACGCCGGCCACAATAGGATATCGCCCGGCGCCGGCATCACCGTGTGCTCCGGGTTGACGTATGGATCGCCGCGGATCGCGTTCATGTTCACCGCCGGCCCGCGCGGGTCGTAGAAGGTGATGGCGCCGGGGCGCACGTCCTTGCGCGTGCGCAGCGGCGCGCGGTCGGTCGGCACCTGCACGTAGTAGGTGCCCGACAGGTAAGAGTGCGGATGATTGTGCGGGTCATGGTAGTCGCCCAGCCGGTTGACATTGGCCCAGCCGTGCAGCGACCAGTCGATCTGGAAATTCATGCCGAGCTCGGCGAAATAGCCGGCGGCCGTGCGGTTGATGCAGTCGCGCAGCCAGGCCACTGCCGGGTGGTCGAGCAGCAGGAAGTTGGCGCCTAGATAGTCGGTGGTGAGATCGGTCTTCGCCTCGTCGAGCTCCAGAATGAGGGCGGCCAGCGCCTGGTTGGCGACCTCCGCTCCGGGCAACGTCCTGCGCAGAAAAACGGTCGGCCATAGGGCGGTAAAGCCCTCGGTTCCCTGCTCGGCCATGCGGCTCTCCTTTGACCGGCCGATCGTGCCACGAAAGCGCCCCGGCTGGAATTGGCGCGAAACCACGGCTATATGCGTGGCAGCGACGAAGCAAAGAGGGCCTTCCTGATGAGCGACCGACTGCTTGTGCTCGTGCGCCACGGCGAGAGCGACTGGAATAAGAAAAACCTCTTTACCGGATGGCGCGATGTCGACCTCAGCCCGCAAGGGGTCGAAGAGGCGCGCGCAGCGGGGCGCAAATTAAAGGCGCAAGGGCTCAAGTTCGACATGGCCTTTACATCGGCCTTGATCCGCGCCCAGCGCACCCTCGACATCATGCTGGAGGAACTCGGCCAGACCGGTATTCCGCAATTCAAGGACCAGGCGCTGAACGAGCGCGATTACGGGGATTTGTCGGGACTCAACAAGGACGACGCGCGCAAGAAGTGGGGGCCCGAGCAGGTGCATATCTGGCGGCGCTCCTACGACGTGGCGCCGCCCGGCGGCGAGTTTTTGCGCGACACCGCCGCGCGCGTGCTGCCCTACTACATCAACGAAATCCTGCCGGCGGTGCTGCGCGGCGAGCGCGTGCTGGTGTCGGCGCACGGCAACTCCCTGCGCGCGCTGGTCATGGTGCTCGACAAGCACACCACCGACAGCATCACCAAGCTCAACATCGCCACTGGCGTGCCGATGATCTACCGGCTCAATGCCGACTCGACCGTTGCGTCCAAGCTCGACCTTGCCGCTTGATCCAGCCGCGTGCCGCACTGGAGAAATTGTGGACCGGTCTCGGTCACGACGAAAGCGCGCTTGAGCGGGTCGATCTGAGCGGCGCCGAGCCGGTCCTGCCATCCTCGTTTGCGGTCGGAACGGCGATACAGGCAAGCGTCGCCGCCGCCGCGCTGGCGGCGGCCGAAATCTGGCGCGCCCGCACCGGCGGCGCCCAACGCGTCGGCGTCGATATGCGCGCCGCCGCGGTGGCGAGCCGCAGCGAGCGTTACATCACCGTGGACGGGGCGGCCCCGCCAGACACCTCGGACAAGATCTTCGGTGTTTACCGGTGCGGCGACGGGCGCTGGGTGCGGCTGCATACCAACTTCCCGCACCACCGCGATGGCGTGCTGGCGATCCTCAAATGCGCGCACGACAAGGCCGCGGTCGCGCAAGCGTTGCTGCAGTGGAAAGCGCTCGAGCTGGAAGAGACTTGCGCGCAGGCCGGGTTGGTGGTGACCGCGATGCGCAGCTTCGCGGAATGGGATGCCCATCCGCAAGGCCAGGCGATCGCCCGCTTGCCGCTGCTTTCGTTCGAACGCATCGGCGACGCGCCGGCGCCGCCCTGGCCCGCCGGCGAGCGGCCGCTCGCCGGCATCAAGGTGCTCGACCTCACCCGCGTCATTGCCGGGCCGATTTGCGGCCTGACGCTCGCCGCGCACGGCGCCGACGTCATGCTGGTGACCTCGCCCGATCTTCCCGCCATCCCGCGGCTGGTGATCGACACCGGGCGCGGCAAGCTGTCGACGCATATCGATCTGCGCGAAAGCGCGGGCCGCAAGACGTTCGAGGCGTTGGTCGCCGAGGCCGACGTGCTCGTGCAAGGCTACCGGCCGGGCGCGCTTGCCGCTCTCGGTTACGGCCCGCAAGACTTCGCGCGCATGCGTCCCGGCATCATTTACGTCTCGCTCTGCGCCTATGGCCATGACGGCCCATGGTCGGGGCGGCGCGGCTTCGATTCGCTGGTGCAGACGGCAAGCGGCTTCAATGCCGCCGAGGCGGAAGCCGCCGGCCTCGATCGCCCGCGCGAGCTGCCGGCGCAAGTGCTCGACCACACCACCGGCTATCTCATGGCCTGCGGCGCGATGAGCGCACTGCTGCGGCGGGCGACCAAGGGCGGCAGCTGGCATGTGCGCGCCGCGCTGGCGCAGACCGGCTTCTGGCTGCGCTCGCTCGGCCGCATCGACGGCTTGCGCTGCAGAATCCCAATGCGCGAGGAAGTGCTCGACTGCCTGGAAGAGAGCGCCTCCGGCTTCGGCCGCCTGTCGGCGGTGCGCCATCCCGCCACGCTGTCGGAGACGCGGCCGTTCTGGGCGCGGCCCTCGGTGCCGCTCGGCAGCCACGCGCCGGTATGGCCGTCGGCATAAAGAAAAAGCCCCGCCGCGCAAGGCGGAGCTTTTCCCGTCGCCTCGACACCCTCGCGGGTTAGTCGCGCCTGATGATCTTGATCACCTTGCGGCTATGCGGCTCCACGATCACACGCTCGTGGTTGACCACCGCGTAGGCGTATTTCGGATGGTGCGGGATCTCGTGCACGACGACCGTTTCCGGCAAGGGGCGGCCGACCACCACCTCGCGCTCGACGGTCACCGAGGGAACGTCTTCCCGTTCCACATACGTCACCACCGGCGGCGGTGGCGGCTCAATCACGCCGATGGCGCCGCCCACAATACCGCCGACCGCCGCACCGACCGGCCCAAGGACGTGTCCGCCGGCGGCTGCGCCGCGCGCGGCGCCGCCTTGTATGTCTTGCGCCAACGCTGCGCCTGGCGCGATCGCCGTTGCCGCCAGCAGGGCGAGAAGAAAACGCGTTCGCATGAGTGCCTCCTCATTGCAGTTGTAAGCATGAGAGCAAACGCGTTGCCGCTCCTCCACGTTCCCTGCCGGAGACCGCGCGAACCCGTGCAGTTCCCGCACACATTACGTAACGTCTTGTGATAACCGCACAGGGAGCCCGCCGCCTGGATCGCGACGGCTGCCGTCAAGGTTGCTTGATGATCTTGACCACGACGCGGGTTTGCGGATTGACCAACACGCGCGTGTGGCCGACCACGGCGTAAGAATATTGGCCGCGCGGCATCGGGTGGATCGCCATGTGCCGCGGCAGCGGCTCGCCCACCTTGATTCCTTGCGCCGCGTTCACGGCTTGCCCTTTGACGTAAACCTGCGGCGGCGGCAGCTGAAACTCGCTGGCCGCGCCGACCGTGGCGCCCACGGCTGCGCCGACCGCCGCACCCGCCGGCCCGGCGACGGCGCCGCCGACCAGGGCGCCGCCCACGGCGCCACCGATTGCGTATTGTGCAGATGCCGCGGCTGGCGCGAGCGCCATTGCCACCAGCAACGTCACGATGAAACGAACGCGCATCGCCGTCTCGTCCCATGCAAATTGGCAGGTTTGCAGTGGAACAACGCACAGGCGCCGCGCCGCGTTCCTGCTCAGAGGCACGGCGCTGGGGCGTGATCCAAATGGGGTGGAATTCGTGTTTGCGAAGCTGGTCCGGCTAACGCACGATGCGTTTATGTCGAAGCACCAGGCGGGCGTAGTTTTCTCCGCTCGTCCCCGCGAAAGCGGGGACCCAGGGCCGAAGCGTTAGAACTCTCATGTTTGACGCTCAAGTCCCGCTTGCGCGGAAATGAGCGGGATATGCGGCTTCCACTCCTTAGGTGCGCTGCGGAAGCGTTTACGCCGCCACCTTGCCGGCTTCCCAGCCGAGCATCGCGCGCTTGCGCGTGAGGCCCCAATGGTAGCCGGTGAGCTCGCCGCTCTTGCCGATGACGCGATGGCACGGCACCACGAAGCAGATCGGATTCTTGCCGACCGCGGCGCCGACCGCGCGGGCGGCTTTCGCCGATCCGGTGCGCGCGGCAAGATCGGAATAGGTGGTGAGCTTGCCCATCGGCACTTGCAGCAACTTCTCCCACACGCGCACTTCGAAGTCGGTGCCGATCAGCACGACGCGCAGCGGCTGATCCTCGCGCCAGAGCGCGGCGTCGAAGATGCGGCGCGCGGTCGGCGCGGTGGCGGCGAAGTCTTCGACATATTTGGCCTTTGGCCAGCGCGCTTTCATGTCGCGCAGCACGGCGCGTTCCTTGCCGGGATCAGCGAGCGCAAGCCCGGCAAGCCCGCGCGGCGTGGTCATCACCAGCGCCATGCCAAACGGGCAGGGATGAAAGCCGTAAGTCATGGTCAGGCCTTCGCCGCCCGCCTTCCACTCGCCGGGCGACATGGCTTCGTGCGTGACAAACAGATCGTGCAGGCGGCCCGGTCCGGACAAGCCGACCTCGTAGGCGGTGTCGAGCACGCTCGCCGAAGAGCGCAGCAGGTCGCGTGCGTAATGCAGCGTGAGCGCCTGCAAAAATGCTTTCGGCGTCAGCCCGCACCAGCGGCGGAATAAGTGATGCAGGTCGGTGGCGGAAACGCCAGCGGCATGCGCGATCTTCTCGATCTCGGGCTGCGTTCGCCAATTGCCGCGGATATGGGCGATGGCGCGGCGTACCACGTCGTAGTCGGCCGCCGCGGCGGAGAGCGGGCTTAAGGTGCCGAAGGGCCCTGGCAGGGCCGGCTGGGCTTGGGTCATGGCTGTGTGTGTCATTGTCATGACCGCCATTTAGGACGGGCGCGCCACGCAAGCCACCCGATTCCTGACACCGACCTCATCCTGAGGAGGGCGCGGAACGCGCCCGTCTCGAAGGATGGGGCGGCCCCATGCGTCGAGACGCGCCCCACGGGCGCTCCTCAGCACGAGGCCGATTAAGGAACAACCGTCCGCGTTACCCCGCGCTTGGCCTCGCTGATCGCAGCGCCCAGCGCCTTGGCGAAGTTCGCCTTCTCGTCGGGGCCGAGAAAACTGGCGATCGCCAATTCCTTGCCGCGCGACACCAGGAACAGACGCTCGATGCCGAATTCCTCGTGCACCACTTTTTCTAGCCTGACCCAAAGCGGATTGAGCACCCATTGACGCGCGCTACCGCGGTGGCTGACCTTGCGCACGGTGAGCGCGGCCGGCGTCACCTTCACTTCCTCATAGGCGGCCGCGTCCCGGTAGTTGAGCTTGAAGGCCCAATAAAGGAGCAGCACGTCGAGCCCGAAAAAGCCGAACACCGGCCAGGCGCCCATGAGCAGGAAGGCGATGCCGGCAACGAAGCTGACCAGCCCGTAAGCGCCGATCAGAATCCAAAAGCCGACGCGGCCGAGCGAACGGTGCGGCGTGAGCACGGCGGAAAAGATCGTGGGTTCGAGGGCATCGAGCCTGTCGGTGTTGTCGGCGGTCATGGCTGTCAGTATACCCAAAATCATGGCGAAAAAACCGGCCCGCAAACAAGCGAAGCGCAAGTCCCGCCAACCGGCGGCGAAGAAGCGCAAAGCCGCCAAGGTCAAAGGCCAGCGTCAGCGTCTGCAAGCGGATGTGAAGGCCGCCCACGGGGCACTGCCGCAATGGACCAATGCGCAGGTCGAGGAGGCGTTCCGCCGTTTCCAAGCCGCCAATCCCGACCCCAAGGGCGAACTGCAGCACATCAACCCGTTCACGCTGCTGGTGGCGGTGGTGCTGTCCGCGCAGGCGACCGATGCCGGCGTCAACAAGGCGACGCCTGCGCTGTTTGCCGCCGCCGACACGCCGGAAAAGACGGTCGGGCTCGGCGAGGCCAAAGTGCGCGATCTGATCAAGACAATCGGGCTGTTCCGCACCAAGGCGAAGAACGTGGTGGCGCTGTCGCGCATGCTGGTCGAGCAGCACGGCGGCCAGGTTCCGCGCTCGCGCGAGGCGCTGGAAGCGCTGCCCGGGGTCGGACGCAAGACCGCCAATGTCGTGCTCAACATCGCCTTCGGCGAGCCGACCATCGCGGTCGATACCCATATTTTCCGCGTCGGCAACCGCACCGGGCTCGCCACCGGCAAGACGCCGCTCGAGGTTGAAATGAAATTGGAGCAAGTTGTGCCGGCGCAATACAAGCGCCACGCGCACCATTGGCTCATTCTGCACGGGCGCTATACTTGCCTCGCACGCAAGCCGCGCTGCGAGGTGTGTATCATCGCGGATTTGTGCCAATGGCCGGGCAAGACGGTCGTACAGAAATAGCAAGCGTTGAGGGAGTATGCGTCATGGAAGGCTCCGCGGCAGCGAAGGCAAAAGAACTCATTCGCCAAGACTTCGACGAGTTTCTTCGCCGGGCCGGGTTGCCCGCCAAAAACGCTGCCGCGTGGACCAAGGCGAAGCCGCGGGTGAGCGGCAATCTCAAGCGCGATACCGCCACGGCCGCGAAGTTTTGGCGCACGGGGGCCGATCTGCTCGCCAAGCTGCCGAAAAAGCCCAAGCGCAATGTCGACCAGCAAATGGCGGCGGATGCCATCCTGCAAGCCTGCCGCGCGTCGCGCGAAGAGTTTCTCACGCGCCACGCCGACGCCATCTATCGCAAGCTGACCAAGAATCTCGGCAATTTCCGGCGGGTAGATGACATCGTTTACGACGCCGCGAAACTGGTGCCGGGGCTTGCGCCGACGCAGAAGCAGGTCGCCGCCGAAAGCGGTTTGATGCAAAGCGAGAAGGGCGGCGTCGAGGTCGACCAGGGCATCTTCCTCGCGCAGGTGTTGGCGCTGCCCGCCGCGGGCACGCATCTGTGCCACGCCATGCTGCTGCCAAAGCCGGAAGCGATGGAGCGCGTACCGGAGTTCATCAAGAACGGCGTCGTGGATTTCGGCCCGGCCCGCGTGGAGCGGCGCGGCAAGTCGGCGGTGGTCACGGTCAAGAACCCGCGCTTTCTCAATGCCGAGGACGACGACACGCTCGACGACACCGAGACTTCGGCCGACATCGCGCTGCTCGATCCGATGAGCGAGATCTGCGTGATGCGCGGCGATGTGGTGGAGCATCCGAAATATGCCGGCCGCAAGATCTTCTCCGCCGGCATCAACCTCACCCATCTCTACATGGGGAAAATCCCCTATCTCTGGTACATCCGCCGCGACATGGGCATCGTCAACAAGATCCTGCGCGGCCTTGCCATTGGCAGCGCCAGCCCGGACGAAGTCTATGGTGGTACGCGCGAGAAGCCCTGGGTCGCCGGCCTCGACGTGTTCGCCATCGGCGGCGGCTGCCAGTATCTCTTGGTGATGGATTATGTCGTGGCGGGCGCGGACGCCTATATGACGCTGCCGGCGCGCAAGGAGGGCATCATCCCCGGCGCCGCGAACCTGCGGATGACGCGCTTCGTCGGCCCGCGCATTGCGCGCCAGGCCATCATGGTCGGCCGCCGCCTCGATTGCGACACCCCGGAGGGCCGCATGATCTGCGACAGAATCGTGCCGCCGGGCGAGATGGAGACTGCGATCGACCAGGTGGTCGATGACTTCACCGGCTCCGGCGTAGTCAGCGCCGCCAGCAACCGGCGCGCGCTGCGCGTCGGCGAGGAGCCGCTCGACGATTTCCGCCGCTACATGGCGGTCTATTGCCGCGAGCAGGCCTATTGCCATTTCTCGCCGGCGCTGATCGCCAACCTGGAAAAGCACTGGAACGCGGCGCAAAGGAAAATCTGATGCCGGGTCTGCAGCTCAAGGGCGTCAACCTGGCGCCTCGACGCGAAGGTCTCGACAAGCTCGAGACGGCGTCGCGCGACGAAATTTCGGCGCTGCAGCTCGAGCGGCTGCAATGGACGGTCGCGCACGCCTACAACAACGTTCCCCATTACAAGAAGTCGTTCGACAAGGCCGGCGTGCATCCCGGCGACCTGAAGACGCTCGCCGATCTGCGCAAATTTCCCTTCACCGGCAAGGACGACCTGCGCGCGCACTACCCGTTCGGCATGTTCGCCGTGCCGCGCGAGCGGATCATTCGCATTCACGCCTCTTCGGGCACCACGGGCAAGCCGACCGTAGTCGGCTACAGCCGGCGCGACCTCGACATGTGGGCCGAGGTGATGGCGCGCTGCATGCGTGCGGCGGGCTGTCAGCCCGGCATGCTGGTGCAGAACGCCTACGGCTACGGGCTGTTCACCGGAGGCCTCGGCTTCCACGACGGCGCCCAGCGCCTCGGCATGACGGTGGTGCCGGTGTCTGGCGGCATGACGGAGCGGCAGGTGCAGCTGATCGGCGACTTCAAGCCCGACGTCATCTTCGTCACGCCGAGCTATCTGCTGGTCGTCCTCGACGAATTCCATCGGCAGGGAATCGATCCGCGCGCCTCCTCGCTCAAGATCGCCATGTGCGGCGCCGAGCCCTGGACCAACGCCATGCGCGCCGAGATCGAGGAAGTGTTCGACCTGCACGCCATCGATATCTATGGCCTGTCGGAAGTGGTGGGGCCGGGCGTGTCCTGCGAATGCATCGAGAGCAAGGACGGCCCGCACATCTGGGAAGATCATTTCTACCCGGAGACCATCGATCCCGCGACCGGCAAGGTGCTGCCCGACGGTGAGGCGGGCGAATTGGTGTTCACCACGCTCACCCGCGAGGCCATGCCGGTGGTGCGCTATCGCACGCGCGATCTCTCGCGCCTCATGCCGGGCACGGCGCGCTCGATGCGCCGCATGGAGAAGGTGACCGGGCGTTCCGACGACATGATGATCGTACACGGCGTCAACGTATTCCCCAGCCAGATCGAGGAAGTCCTGCTCAAGGACGAGCGGCTGGCGCCGCATTTCGTGATCGAATTGCGCCGGGTCGAACGGCTGGACGAGATGACCGTCGTCGTGGAGGCGCGGCCCGATGCCGACGAAGCGATTTTCGCGGCCTGCGACAGCGACCTTTCCTATCGCATCAAGGCGCAGATCGGCGTGCGGGCAGCGGTGCGCACGGTCAAGCCCGGCACGGTCGAGCGCTCGCTGGGCAAGGCCAAGCGCATCATCGATCTGCGGCAGAAGGGCTAAGGCCTAACGCCGTCATTCCGGGGCGCGGCCGAAGGCCGCGAACCGGGAATCCATAATCCTATCGCTGCGGCGTCTGGATTCCGGGTCCGCTCGCTTTGCTCGCGTCCCGGAATGACTCACCTCGCCGGCTCGAGCAGTTCCGCCCGCTTGCCGCTCATGCGTTTGTGGATATGCACCATGAAAGCCATGGCGAAGATTGGCGTCGCCAGATTGACCACCGGGATCGACACGAAAACCGCGATCACCATGCCGCAGAGAAAGACGTAGGCCGCGTTGGCCTTGCGCATGGCTTTCGCTTCATAAGGCGGGCGGAAGCGCATGGCGGCGAGCTCGAAATATTCGCGGCCGAGCAGGTAGGAGTTCGCCAGGAACAGCACGATTACGCCGAGGCCGGCGAACAACACGAAAGGCAGGGCGCAGAAGTAAACCAGGAGCGTCAGCCAGGCGATCTTCAGGCCTTCGATAAGCGCGCGGAAGAATGGCAGGTCGCGGCCCAAAGGTTCCGCCGGGTAATATTCACGCTCCACCGCTCCGCCCACTTCGTCTACGAAGAGAGTGCCGATGAAGGCGGCGATCGTCGGCATCAGGAACAAGGCGCCGGTGACGATGCCGACGCTCGCCATGATCGAAAGCACCCAGGCAAGCACCGTCCATATGGCATGATAGCCGACGCCGGACGTCTGCTCGGCCCAGGTTGCCCCGTTCTCGGCCAGCGCCGAGAGAAAGCGTTGCAGCACGATGCCGACGATAACGATCAGAATGAGCGCAAGCCCGACCGCCTTCAACAGCACGGCGCGCAGGGCGGGCGTGAGCATCTGCGCAAGCGCTTTGGCGGCGGCGTCGAGCATGGCTCGGAAGAGGTAAGGGAGCGGGAGGATTTGGGCAAGGGCGCGCGGGAGACGCACTTATCCACTCCCACAAGGGGGAGAGGGTGGTAAGAGAGATCGCGGCACGCCTGTGGCTAAGGCAAGATGCGTTTCAGTCGAAACACCAGGCGCGTGTGGAATTCGCAGCGATTCCACTGATATCTTCGCGTCCTAGCGCATCGCCGCCAGTGTGTCGGCCTCCAGCGCCGCCACATGCGCATCGTCCGCCGGCACCAGCGAGATCAGCTCGTCGGCGTCTTCCGCCAGAACGTCGGCCCAGGCAACGGTCTTGTAATCGAAGCCGTGCACCAGCGTCGGCTTGACCACTTCGAAATACGGCGAAATGTCGAAATCGCGCGGCGCGTAAAGCGAGGAGTGGCGGATCTCCAGGATTTCCGCGCGCGCCGCCTCGCTTTCGACGCGCGTCACCTTGGGCAGGATCGGATAGCGCACCTGCTCGAAAGCCTGCGCGATCAGCGCCGAACAGATGATGCGCGTGGGATGGCCGGAGCCGAGCGCGATCATGCGCCGCCGCCAGCGCTGCGGCACCGGCAGCGGCAGCAGGTAGCGCATCAGGTCGATGATGTTCTTCAGGTCGTAGTCGAAGCCGATGCGCTCGGCGGCGTAGGCGCAAACGCGCGCGCAGTCGTCGGCGGTCAGGCCGGTCGGCCGGCAGATGCGGGTGTGAAAGCGCGCGTATTTCGACAATGGCGCCGCCGCCACGCCCTCGCCGATATTGGCTTCCACCAGCACCAGCGCCTCGCCCTCGGCCGTGACGCGGTCGCCGATCGGCCCGACATAGAGCGCGGCATGCGACCAGGTGGATTGCGTGAGATATTTGATGACGCCGGAAATGTGGTTGCTGCCTTCCACCAGCAGCACGTCGCCGGGCTGCAGCGTCGCGCGCAGCGCCTCGGGATCGCTCGGCGTGTAGGGCTCGTAGCCCTGCTCCGGCTTCTCCAGATAGTGGGCGATGAAGCGCCCGACTCCGTCGACGATAAAGCCCATTTCGCCCGTCCCTTGACGCCAGTTCTTGGCGCCGGCGTCGCGGCGCTGGCCCTGCAACAAGTTCCGCGCCGTCTTTCTCGTTGCCGGCCAATTTAGCGAAAACAGATTGCAATTTGGTTCATCTCGGGCGCGGCTTTGTTACGGTTTCTTGACCATGAAATTTGCGGCGCTGCGCCGCTTCAGGCAATCTCACCCCCGTCGCCGTCAACCATTCGCACACCATGCCGAGGTTTAGCCGCCGCTCCTTTCTCGCCGGTTCCGCCGCACTGCTGGCGGCACCGGTGGTGCGGGCGCGGGGCGACGACTACGACGTCGACCTTGTTGTTGTCGGCGCCGGCGCCGCCGGCGTCGCCGCCGCCCGCCGCGCCCGCGCCGCCAAGGCGCGGGTGGCGCTGCTCGAGGCGAGCCCGCGCGTCGGCGGCCGCTGCATCACCGATACCGGCCTGTTCGGCGTGCCGTTCGATCTCGGCGCGCACTGGATGCACTTCCCGAGCAGCAACCCGCTGGTCGCGCTCGCCTCCACCGCCGCGCTCGACGTCTACCCGGCGCCGCGCGGACAGGACGTGCGCGTCGGCCCGCGCAGCGCGCGCGACTCCGAACTGGAGAATTTCCTCGCCGCGCTGGTGCGCGCGCATCGCGCCATCGACGAGGCCGGCCGCAAGGGCGACCTGGCGGCCGCCCGCGCCCTGCCCGGGGATCTCGGCGGCTGGCAGTCGACCATCAAATTCATCCTCGGGCCCTTCACCGCGGGCAAGAACCTCGAGCGCGTCTCGGCCCAGGACCTCGCGCGCGGCGGCGTGCGCGACATCGCCGATTTCTGCCGCCAGGGCTACGGCGCGCTGCTGGCGAAGCTCGCCGCAGAGGCCCGGCCGCATCTTTCCACGCCGGTGACGCTGATCGACTGGGACCGCCGCGGCGTCGACATCCGCACCGGCAAGGACCGCATGCGCACGCGCACGGTGATCGTGACCGCCTCGACCAACGTGCTCGCCGCCGGCAAGATCGCGTTCAAGCCGGAAATATCGCACCGCGTGCGCGAGGCATGGCAAAATCTCACGCTCGGCAGCTACGACCATATTGCCCTGATGATGCCGGGCAATCCGCTCGATTTGCAGCCGGACGAGTTGGTGTTCGAGCAATCCTCGAGCGAGCGCACGGCGGCGCTGCTCGGCCGCGTCTCCGGCACCGATCTGCACCTGATCGAGGTGGCGGGCGCCTTCGGCCGCGAGCTCACCGGGCAGGGCGAAGCCGCCATGGTCGATTTCGCGCGCGGCTGGCTCACCTCGCTGTTCGGCCCCGGGGTCAAGAACGCCATCGCGCGCAGCCATGTCACGCGCTGGAACGAGGAGCCCTGGGTACTCGGGGCCATGTCGGCGGCGACGCCCGGCAATGCCGACGCGCGCCGGGCGCTGGTGGAGTCGGTCGGCGGCCGCATATGGTTTGCCGGCGAGGCGGTGCATCCCACCAAATGGGGCACGGTGGACGGCGCCTGGGAATCGGGCGAGCGCGCCGCGCTCGCAGCTCTCGACCAGATGGGCATGCTGGAAAAGCCGAAACGCGAAGGCTCCCCGCACCGCTCGCGCGAGCGCCAGCACGAACGTCGGCGCCGCCGCCGCCGTCGTCGCGACTGAGGCGCCGGACATGGCAGCGCGGGCAAAGGCCTTGATCGCATGGTCGAGCGGCAAGGACAGCGCCTGGGCGCTGCACGAGATGCGCCACGCCGGCGACTACGATATCGTCGGCGCGCTTACCACGGTCACCGACAGCTTCGCCCGCGTCAGCATGCATGGCGTGCGCGAGCAGTTGCTGCAGGCGCAGCTCGCGGCGGCCGGCCTTGAGCCGATCATCGTGCGCATTCCCTATCCGTGTCCGAACGAGATCTACGAGCGCGAAATGGCGGCGGCGGTCGCGGCCGCCAAGGCGCGGCGTCACGCACATCATCTTCGGCGATTTGTTCCTGCAGGACATCCGCGCCTACCGCGAGAAGCAGCTCGCCGGCACCGGCATGACGCCGCTGTTTCCGCTCTGGCTCAAGCCGACCGCCCAGCTTGCGCGCGAGATGATCGGCGCGGGCGTGGAAGCGCATCTGTCGACGGTCGACTTGAAGAAATTGCCGGCGGCGTTCGCCGGCCGCCGCTTCGATGCGGCGCTGCTCGCCGACCTGCCGCCCGGCGCCGATCCTTGCGGCGAGAACGGTGAATTCCATTCCTTCGTTTCGGCGGGGCCAATGCTGAAGGGGAAGATCGCCGTAACGGTCGGCGAGACGGTGGAGCGAGACGGCTTTGCCTTTGCGGATCTGCTGGCGCAGTAAATCACCAGCCGCGCCGCTTGGCGCGCTGGTGCTGCTCGTCCTTTGCGCGAGTGCGGCGCAAGCCTGGGAAATTCGCTATTCGAGCGGCGTCACATTGCATGCGCCCGTGCAGGGCGAGGAATTCTCCTTCGATTTTCCGCTGGCGCCGGGCTCGGTCGGCTACATCAGCAAGCCGGCGGCCGGCGCTGCCAAAGGCGCCGTGCAGGCAGGCTTTTCGATTGCGATGAGCGGCGGTGCCGTTTTCGATTTTCGCACGGCCGCCGACAATACCTGCGGCGCGCCGGCATCGGTGCGCCTGCTGCTCCAGCGTAAGGGCGACAATCTCAGCGGCGCCGGGCCCTATGAGTTTTATCGCTGGTGGTCCGTTGCCGGAACGGTGCTGAGGGCCGGCTCGTTCACGCTCACGGTCCCGCTCGAGCCGGCACTCTGGCGCTCGGTGTTCGGCAAGATGGGCGATGCCAATCCGGGCGCCTTCGCCGAGGCGCTCGCCGATCTGGGCCGCGTGGGCGTGACGTTCGGCGGCGGCTGCTTCTACGGCCACGGCGTCAGACTTCTGCGCGGGCGCGCCGCGTTCACGATGACGCGGTTTACGATGCGGTAGGCGGCCTGTTTGATGCACCGCTGTCGTCCCGGGTGAGCGAGGCCCGGGACCCAGTACGCCGTGTCGGTTCGATAGGCTGCGGAGTACTAGAGCAAGATTGTTTTGGATCGAGGCGATGCGACGCGGGACAGCGCGCTCCCTCTCCCCGTTGGGGAGAGGGTTGGGGTGAGGGGGTCTAGGACTCATGAAAAGTCGTATCCCCTCACCCGGCGCACTTCGTGCGCCGACCTCTCCCCATGGGAGAGGTGAAGCGAGTTCGCGGCGCGACCTGACTAAAAATGAAACGATCTTGCTCTAGCCCCGCAGCACGCCGCCGGTGCGTTTCGTCACCTCGGCCACCACCTTGGCGGCCAGCGCGTCGATCTCCTCGTCGGTCATTGTCTTGTCGCGCGGCTGCACCGTGACGGCGATGGCGATCGATTTCTTGCCCGGCTCGATGCCTTGGCCCTCATAGACGTCGAACACGCTCACGCCGGCGATCAGCTTCCTGTCGGCGTTCTGGGCGGCGCGCACGATGTCGCCGGCCTTCACGCCGCTGTCGACCATGAAGGCGAAGTCGCGCGTCACCGGCTGGAACGGCGACAATTCCAGGAGCGGCTTGGCGCGCGTCGCCCTCGCCTTGGGCTCGGGGATTTTCTCCAGCACCACTTCGAAGCCGACCAGCGGTCCTTCGGCATCGAGCGCGGCAAGCGCGCGCGGATGCAGCTCGCCGAAATGGCCGAGCACGTTCTGCGGGCCGATCTGGATGGTGCCGCTGCGCCCGGGATGGAACCAGGCGGGCCCGCCGGGCACGACTTGCAGCGCCTGCATGGGCGCGCCGGCGGCGGCCAGCACGGCGAAGGCGTCGGCCTTGGCGTCGAAAGCGTCGACCGGCTCGGGTTTGTGCGACCAATGGCGGCCGCTGCCGTCGGGGCGCGCCAGCGCCCGGCGCAGGCCGGTCGCCGCTGTGGCCTGGTCCTCCGGCCGGTCGCCCTTGAACACCTGGCCGACCTCGAACAGCGCGACGTCGGGAAAGCCGCGGTCGGCGTTCTTCTGCGCCGCCATGATCAGGCCGGGCAGCAGGCTCGGCCGCATGTCGGAAAGCTCCGCCGCGATCGGGTTGGCGAGCGCGAGCGCCGCGCCGCCGCCGCCGAACAGTTCGGCGTCGCGCTTGGACACGAACGACCAGGTGACGGCCTCGGTCAGCCCGCGCGCGGCGAGCGCGCGCTTGGCCTTGCGGGTACGATTCTGGATCGGCGTGAGCGCCGGCTTGCGCGCCAGATCGCCGCGCGGAAACGGCGTCGACGGCACCTGGTCGACGCCGACGATGCGCACCAGTTCCTCGACGATGTCGGCGCGGCCGTGCACGTCCGGCCGCCACGACGGCACCGCCACTTTCACGCGCTTGGCCTGGCCGGCGGCGAAGAAGCCGAGCTTCTCCAGCACGCGGCGCGCCTCGTTGATGTCGAGCCGCAGACCGGCGATGCGCGTCAGTTCGCTCAAGGGGAAGTCGATCACCAGTTCCTTCGGCGTCGGATCGCCGGCCACCACTATCTCGCTCGGCTCGCCGCCGCAGAGATCGAGCACCATTTGCGTCGCCAGTTCGAGCCCCGGAACCATGAAGGCGGGATCGACGCCGCGCTCGAAGCGGTAGCGCGCGTCGGAATTGATGCCGAGCTTGCGTCCGGTCTGCGCGATATTGAGTTCATCCCACAGCGCCGATTCGATCAGCACGTCGGTGGTGTTCGCGTCGCAGCCGCTGGCCTCGCCGCCCATGATGCCGGACAGCGATTCGACCGCTTTCTCGTCGGCGATGACGCACATGGCGGCGTCGAGCGTGTAGGTCCGGCCGTCGATCGCTAAGAGCGTCTCGCCGTTCCTGGCGCGGCGAACGACGAGATTGCCGTGCACCTTGCCGGCGTCGAACACGTGCAGCGGGCGGCCGCGGTCGAAGGTGATGAAATTGGTGATGTCGACCAGCGCGTTGATGGGGCGCAGGCCGATCGCCGTGAGCCGCTTCTGCAGCCAGTCGGGCGACGGACCGTTCTTGACGCCGCGCACCAGCCGCAGCCCGAAGGCCGGGCACAGTTCGGGCGCCTCGAGGGTCACCGTGACCGGACAGGGGATAGGCGCCCTTCACCGGCTTGGGGGTGTTGTCCTTGTAGGTGCCGAGGGAGGCGGCGCCGAGGTCGCGGGCGATGCCGTTGACGCCGGTGCAGTCGGGGCGGTTGGGCGTGAGGTTGATCTCGATCACCGGCTCGGCGGCGCCCGCCCATGCGACGTAAGACGTGCCGACCGGTGCGTCGGCCGGCAGGTCGACGATGCCGTCGTGGTCGTCGGAGATCATCATCTCCGCTTCCGACAGCAGCATGCCGCGGCTCTCCACGCCGCGGATCTTGCCGACCTCCAGCACCATGTTCTTGCCCGGGATGAAGGTACCGGGGGCCGAGAACACGCCCTTCATGCCGGCGCGCGCGTTGGGCGCGCCGCACACGACCTGGATCGGCTTTTCGCCTTTGGCGACTTGGCCGATATCGACCATGCAGACCCTGAGACGATCGGCGTTCGGATGCTTCTCGGCGGAGATGACCGAGGCGATGACGAAGGGCGCAAGCTGCGCCGCCTTGTCCTCGACGTTCTCCACTTCGAGGCCGATCATGGTGAGCTTGTCGACGATCTCGGCGAGTGAGGCGTCGGTGTCGAGATGTTCTTTGAGCCAGGGCAGGGTGAATTTCATGATCGGCGGGTGGAGCGCAGCGGCCCCCTCCCTAACCCTCCCCCGCACGCGGGGGAGGGAACAGGCCGTGCCATTCGCATTGCCTTGCCCATCACAGCGCACCCAGCGTCGTCATCCGCTCAATCCCCCCGCCAGCGTCGGAAAATCGAGCGGGCGGAAGCCGTAATGCGACAGCCAGCGCACGTCGGCCTCGAAGAAGGCGCGCAGGTCGTGCATGCCGTATTTCAGCATGGCGACGCGGTCGATGCCCAAGCCCCAGGCGAAGCCCTGATACTCTTCCGGGTCGAGCCCGCAATTGCGCAGCACGTTCGGATGCACCATGCCGCAGCCGAGGATCTCCATCCAATCCTCGCCCTCGCCGAACCTGATCTCATCCTTGCCGCGCCTGCATTGGATGTCGACTTCCAGCGACGGCTCGGTGAAGGGAAAGAACGAGGGCCGGAAGCGCATCTTCACGCTGTCGACCTCGAAGAAGGCCTTGCAGAATTCCTCGAGAATCCATTTCAGGTGGCCGAGATGCGACGCACTTGTCGATCACCAGGCCTTCGACCTGGTGGAACATGGGCGTGTGCGTCTGGTCGCTGTCGCTGCGATAGGTGCGGCCGGGACAGATGACGCGGATCGGCGGCTTCTGCGCGAGCATGGTGCGCACCTGCACCGGCGAAGTGTGCGTGCGCAGCAGGAGCCGCGAGCCGTCCGGCTTGGGCGGGAAATAGAACGTGTCGTGCATGTCCCGCGCCGGATGGCCTTCCGGAAAATTCAGCTTGGTGAAGTTGTAGTCGTCGGTCTCGATGTCGGGCCCTTCCGCCACCGCGAAGCCCATGTCGGCGAAAATGGCGGTGAGCTCGTCGATCACCTGGCTGATCGGATGCACGCGGCCGCTCTCGGCCGGCGGCTCGCGCACCGGCAAAGTGACGTCGACCGCTTCGGTGTTGAGGCGCGCATCGAGCGCCGCATCGGTGAGCGCGGCTTTGCGCGCCGCGATGGCCCCGACGACGCGATCCTTCAGGCCGTTGATCGCCGGCCCCTTGGCCTTGCGCTCGTCCGGCGTCATCGAGCCGAGCGTCTTGAGCAGCGCCGTGACCTGGCCGCTCTTGCCGAGCGCCGACACGCGCACGGTTTCCAGCGCCGCTTCGTCCTTGGCCGCGGCGACGGCTAAGAGCAGGTCGTGTTCCAGTTGCGCGATGTCGGACATGGGGCCTTTCTCAGTCCACTGACCGTCATCGTCCGCGGAAGCGGACGATCCAGTAATCCCTGCGCTCGCGAGATTACGTGAGGCCGGTGATTACTGGATCCCCGCTTTCGCGGGGACGACACGCTGTGCTTACGCCGGCAGCGCCGCCTTGGCTTTCTCGACGATCGCCTGGAAGGCCGCCGGCTCGTGGATGGCGAGGTCGGAGAGCACCTTGCGGTCGACCGTGACGCCGGCCTTGGCCAGGCCGTCGATGAAGCGGCTGTAGTTGAGACCGAAGGGCCTCACCGCGGCGTTGAGGCGCTGGATCCACAGCGCGCGGAAGGTGCGCTTGCGCCGCTTGCGGTCGCGGAAGGCGTATTGATTGGCCTTCTCCACCGCCTGCTTGGCGACGCGGATGGTGTTCTTGCGGCGGCCGTAATAGCCCTTGGCGGCTTTCAGGACCTTCTTGTGCTTGGCGTGCGCGGTGACGCCACGCTTGACGCGGGCCATGACAAATCTCCTCGGTCTGGCAAACGAACGATACGGGGAAAGCCGCGGGGCAGGCGCGCGGCCACGAAATCCGGTCAGCCGTTCGGCAGCCAGTATTTCTTGATGTTGTCGCCGTCGGTCTTGAACAGCACGGCGGTGCCGCGGTGCTCGCGGATCGTCTTGGTGGTCCGCTTGATCATGCCGTGGCGCTTGCCGGACTGTTGGTACTTCACCTTGCCGGTGCCGGTGATCTTGAAGCGCTTCTTGGCGCCCGATTTGGTCTTCATCTTGGGCATTTGGCTCTCCTAACGGGCCGGGCGCGCATACGTGCGGCCGGACTGCGCGGGGCGTGATCCTCGCGCGGGGGCGCTCGAAATTGAGCGGGTAATCGCCGCCACGGCAGCCCTTGATCAGCCGGGCGGCGAGAGGGCGGCGTTATGGCAGACGACTTGCCGGTTGACAACTGAATCGGGGCAGATCGCGCGCTGGCGCAGAGTGTCTGTACGCGGCGAGACGGAGGGTTTCAGGAAGCGCGCTATCGGGCCAACATCGCCGTGGCGGCCCGATTTGCCGTGATCTGCATATGTATTGGTAAGTCTAGACGGTTGCCAGCATAGGAAATCTCGTTTATATTAAATTTACACAGCACAAATACGAGGGGTTGGATAGCCGACTTATCCGCGGAGAGGGAGCTATTGAATGAATAAATCTGCGAACTATACGAAGCTTAATCAATCGAAGATGGATTTTTCCGATCTCTATATTTCGAAAGACCCAAGAAGTTATTTTAAATACTTAGGTCAACTTGACTACATCATCCCTCATCTTGCGCAGCCGATTTTCGGCCAGTTGATCCGCGCCCGCCAGGAGCTGCAAAGCGAGCCGGTCAGCGTGCTCGACCTCGGCTGCTCCTACGCCATCAACGGCGCGCTGATGAAATACGCGCTCGACTACGAAGCGCTGCGCCAGCGCTACACCGCGCCGTCGCTGCAGACGCTGAGCAACGAGGAACTGCTCGAGCTCGACCGCCACTTCTACCGCGCCTGGCCGCGCCATGGCGGCGTGCGGGTGATCGGCCTCGACATTTCCGAGAACGCCATCCGCTATGGGGAAAAATGCGGGCTTCTCGACCGCGGGCTCGCCATCGACCTGGAAGGGCGCGAGCTCACCCCGGACGAGGCCGCCGACCTCGCCGACGTCGACATCATCGTCTCCACCGGCTGCGTCGGCTACGTCGGCAGCAAGACCTTCGAGCGCGTGCTGAAGGCGAGTCGCCGCGGCCGCACGCCGTGGGTCGCCTCCTTCGTGCTGCGCATGTTTCCCTTCGACGACATCGCAAGGACGCTCGGCGCCTACGGTCTCGTCACCGAGCTCTATGAGGGAGCGACCTTCGTGCAGCGGCGCTTCGCCAACCGCGACGAAATGGAAGCCACCGTCCGGGCGGTGGAGGCGCGCGGCCTCGACTCGGAAGGCCGCGAGACCGAGGGCCTTTTCCACGCCAACCTGTTCATCTCGCGCCCGCCGGAGGAGATCGAGCGCTGCCCGATCCAGAAGCTGGTGAGCCTGGTCAGCGGCATGAACAAGCTGTGGCCGGTCGGCGCCAATGTGCTCGGCAGCTACGGGCCGTCGGCGCTGCGTCGCGCCCGCGCCGCGCAGCCGGCGCTGGCCAAGGTGGCGTCGTCCTGAACCGGCGCGGCCAATAACCACAAGTTTATTGCCCGCGAGGCGTGAAGGCGTCCACACTTGCGCGACCGCTCCGGCCATTCGGAGCCAAGTTCAAGCAAGGGGGACGAAATGCCACGCGCATTTACCGCACTCGCGATCCTGATCGCCGCCTGCATTGCCGTCGCGGGCGCCGCTCGCGCGCAAGGGGCGGCGCCGTACGGCACGTCGAAATTCGAGAGCTACGCCGACATCGACAAGGTCAAGCAGCTTAAGGTGGTCTGGGATTTCAATTTCCAGGACCCCAAAACCGTCGGCGTCGTGCTCAATAATCTGAATGCGCTGCTAAAGGCGACCAGCGATTTCGGGCCGAAAGAGATCGATCCGCTCAAAGTGGTCATCGTCTCGCATGGCCCCGAGGTGGTGGTCTGGGCCAAGAAGAACTACGACAAATACAAGACGATCGTCGACCGTGCGGCAAGCTTCGCCAAGCAGGGCGTGCGCTTCGAAATCTGCCGCAATGACGCGCGGGCGCTCGGTTTCAAGCCCGAGGATCTGCACGGCTTCGTAACCGTGATCCCGGCCGGCCCTTACGCGCTGACCTATTGGCAGAATAAGGGCTACGCCTACATCGCGGTCGGCGCGACGGTGCCGACCTCGCCCTTCACCGTATACAACAAGGATGATCGAGGCAAGTAGCCGATCGCCTTAGGTTCGCAAAAGCGATGCGCCGTCCGCTTAATCGGCGGACGGCGCATTCGAATGCTCTTGCTCTCACAAGGCGCGGCGCGTCAGCGCGGCGCCAGCACCATGATCATCTGCCGGCCCTCGAAGCGCGGCTCCGATTCGACTTTGGCCATCGGTCCGACGTCGGCCTTGACGCGGTCGAGCAATTTGAAGCCGAGCTCCTGGTGGGCCATTTCGCGGCCGCGGAAGCGCAGGGTGATCTTGACCTTGTCGCCTTCCTCGAAGAAGCGCCTCATCGAGCGCATCTTCACGTCGTAGTCGTGATCGTCGATCATGGGCCGGAGCTTGATCTCCTTGACCTCGACGATTTTTTGCTTTTTGCGGGCTTCCGCCGCCTTTTTCTGCGCCTGGTACTTGTATTTGCCGTAATCCAGGATCTTGCAGACGGGCGGCGAGGAATTGGGGGCGATCTCCACAAGATCCAGCCCCGCAGCTTCCGCCATGCTCATGGCGGTCTGAAAATCGACGACACCTTTGTTATCGCCGGAACTATCGATCAGCTGAACCTCGCGGGAGCGGATCTCCTCGTTGATGCGCGGGCCGTCCTTCTGAACGGGCAGCGCGGACTTCATCGGACGACGAATGGCTACTGTCTCCTCATGCTGTTGCGACCTCCCCGGCGGGTAGCACCCCCGGCGCCAGAAACATTGGTAGAAACGACGAATAAGTCAACGCGGTTCCGCGCCATTTGTCGATAGGCAAGCGCATAAGCGCGGTCAAATGGTTCAAATCTCTCTAATTTGTCGGGCCTTAAGCAACGAGGGCGGCAGCCTCGTCGCGCGCACCGGCGATCTCGCCGTAAAGCTTCAGGGTTTGCTCGGCAACCAACGCAGCATTGAAATGCGCGCGCACCCAGTCCTGCCCGCGCAGGCCGATTGCGCGGCGAACCGGTTCCGGCATCGAGAATAGCCGCAGCAGGGTGGCGGTAAGCGCGGCGTCGTCGCCGGCGGGAAATCGCAGGCCGGTAATGCGGCCTTCGGGCACGGCCGGCGGGGTGAGCACCACTTCCGGGCCGGCGGCGAGGTCCGAGACGATGACCGGCCGCGCCATCGCCTGCGCCTCCAGGATCGCCCGTTGCAGGCCTTCCGGCTGCACCGCCGCCGACACCACCACCGAGGCCACCGCATAGGCGGCTGGCATATCGTAGACCGGCGCGGCCATGCGGATGACGTCGATGGTGCCGGTCGCCAGCACCAGATCCCACAATTCGCCGGTGTAGCGGGTATGACCGCGGTCCTCGCCGACGAATACGCAGAGGAAATCCTTCATCCCCATGTCTTTGAGCCGGCGCGCCGCGCGCACGACCACGTGATGCCCCTTGCGGCGGAGAATGCGGCCGCTGATCAGAATCACCTTGGTCTCCGGCTTGACGCCCCAGGCGGCGCGTATCGCCTCGACGCGTTCGGGCGACACGGTTGCCGGATCGAAGCGCGCGAAGTCGACGCTGACCGGCAACACCGCGATGCGCTGCCACGGCGTGCCGTAACGGTCGTGCACGAGCTGGGCGATCTGCTCGCTCAGCGCCACCACGCGGTCGCCGCGCGCCATGATGCCGTTATAGGCGTGCTTGAATACGTTTTGATCGCGGAATCCCTTGTACCAACTGGTGATGAAGGGAATGCCGCGCATGCGCGCCGCCAGCCAGGCGCTCCACGCGGCGCCGCGGGCGAGCGCATGGATGGCATCGCAGTTGCGTTCGCGCGCGATACGGACGAGCGCGGCGGCGTTACGCAGCATCACCGCGGGATTCTTGCTCGCAAGATTGAGCGGCACGAACTCGCCGCCCGCCGCGGTGACGTCGGCGAGCAGTCGGCCCGCGCGCGAGGCGACGATGGCGCGGTGGCCGGCGGCCGTCAGCAAGCGCGTGAGTTCGAGCGCGCCGGCATCCGCGGCGCCGACGTCGAGACTCGGCACGACGATCAACACGGCGATCGGTTTGCGCGCTTTCTCGCCGGACGGCGCGGGGGCGAAAGCAGCCGCCTTGGCGATGCGGCGATCCTCGACCCTCAAATCAGGCACCGGCATACTCGACATAAAAAATCACTGCCTCGATACGTTTCGGCTATGGTCGCACGATGCTTTTGTCGCATCGCGCTCGGCGACGGTTCGAAACAATCAGCTGTCGCGCGCAAGAAGCGAGGTATAGACCCCGCGGATAGCTTCGGCAACGCTCTGCGGCGAAAACATGAATTCGGCGAACTGGCGCGCGCGCGCCCCCAGCGCTTCGTAGGCGGTCGCGTCGAGCGCAAGCGCTGCGGCAATAGCGCGCGCGATCTCGTCGACATGGCCCGGCCGCACCAGCCAGCCGGTGCGCAATTCCTCGCGCATGCGCGGCGGTGCCAGTACGTTTTCCGGCAGCACGCCCACCGTCGAGGTGACCAGCGGGCGTCCCATCGCTTGCGTTTCCGCCGCGGCGCGGCCGGCGAGCGGTGGCGCGAGCGGGGTCACCACCACCACGTCGGCGGCGCCGAGCGCCGCCGGCATGTCGGCGCAATGGCCGACGAAGCGGCAGAGCGTGTCGATGCCGTGCATATGTGCCTGCCGCCGCAGCGCACGCGCATAGCGCGCGTTTTTGCGGTCTTCGCCCGCGAAAACGAATGTGATGTTGCGCGCCGCTTCGCCGCCGATGATCAGACGCGCGGCGTCCAGCACGTTCATCTGTCCGTTCCAAGGCGCGACCCGTCCCGCCACCAGCACCACCCGCATGTGCGGCAGCACGCCCCACACGCGGCGGATCGCCGCGATGCGATCGCTGCTCACCGCGGCAGGATTGAACTTGACGGTGTCGACCGCGCGCGGAATGACCGTGATGCGGTCCGCCGGCAGTTTGTAGCGCTCGATCATCGCGCGCGAGACGTAAGTTGACGGCGCGATCACCCGGTCGCCGCGCACGAGCGAGCCGCGAAACATATTGCCGAAATAGGAATGCGCCGGCAGCCGGTCGGGAAATGAAGTCACCGTGAACACGGGTTGCTTGTCGGTCGCGAAGAGCGCGCTCCAGGCGCCGCCCGCGCTCTGCGCGTGCACGATGTCGACGCGCTCGGCGGCGATCAACTTGGCAATCGCGTGTGCATTGGAATGGATGCGCAGCGGATTGCTCGTGTCGTTGATCATCGGCAGCCACTCGCCGCCGAAGGCGCGCAGTTCGCCGACCAGCGGGCCGCCGTCGCCGGCCACCATGGCGCGGGCGCCGGATTGCAGCAGCGTGAGCGCGATGTCGACCGCGGCATGCCCGGCCGGATCGTCGCGCAGCGCCGGCACCAGCTGCAGGATGGTGGCACCGGCGAGCGAGCGCGCATGCGCCTTGCTCATGCCCGTGCCCCCCTTGCGCCGGAGGGCCGCTTGCGGCGAGAAGGTGCGGGCTTGGTTGTCCCGAATGTGGGCCGGTCGCGCATGAGCGAAGTTCGCTTGACCTCCATTGCCGTCGAATCGCCGCCGCCTGCGCGGACCATCGCCGTGCGCGCGCGCGAGGGCAAGAGCCCCGGCCTGTTCTGGCTCGGCGGCTTCAAGTCCGACATGAAGGGCACCAAAGCGGAGGCGCTCGACCGCTGGGCGGCGCAGGAAGGCCGCGCCTGCCTGCGCTTCGACTATTCCGGCCACGGCGAATCCGGCGGCGAATTCACCGACGGCACCATCGGGCGCTGGCTCGCCGATAGCTTCGCCGTCTATACGCGCTTTGCCAAGGGACCGCAGGTGCTGATCGGCTCGTCCATGGGCGGCTGGATCGCGCTGCTGCTGGCGCAGCGATTGCGCGGCATCGAAGGCGCGGCGCCGATCGCCGGCATGGTGCTGATCGCGCCGGCGATCGACTTCACCGAGGAACTGATGTGGAAGCGGTTCCCCGATGCCATCAAGCAAGAGATCGACAGCAAGGGCCAGTGGCTGCGGCCGTCGCAATATTCCGAAGCGCCCTATCCGATCACCAAGCAACTGATCGAGGAGGGGCGCGAGCATCTCTTGCTCGGCGGCCTGATCGAAACCGGTTGTCCGGTGCATATCCTGCAAGGCGTGCAGGACCCCGACGTGCCCTGGCACCACGCGGTCGAATTGGTGTCGCGCTGCGCGCGCGACGACGTGGTGCTCACGTTGGTCAAGGATGGCGACCACCGCCTGTCGCGGCCGGAGGACATCGAGCGGCTGATCGCGGCGGTGAAGGAGTTTTAGCGCCGGTTATTGTCAGGAAAGCTGGGTCCCGGATCAGAGTCGCACCACTCCGCTTCGCTGCGTGCTGCGCCGCATCCGGGACACGCTAGGCAAGCGCCGCGGCCCACTCTTCCTGCACCGAAGGCTCGCTTTCCATTTTCCGCAGCGCTGCAAGCTTCTCCCGCGCCACCAGGCGCGATAGCGCCCATACCGCCGCGCCGCGCACCAAGGGCGAAGCATCGGCGAGCAAGCGCTCGGCTTCGCCCGCCAACGAGGCATCGCCCGAATTGCCGATGGCGATCAGCACATTGCGCAGGAAGCGGTCGCGCCCGCTGCGCTTGACCGCGCTCTTGGCAAACAGCGCGCGGAATTGCGCGTCGTCGAGCCGCGCCAGCTCCGCCAGTTTGGGCGCGCGCAGCACCTCGCGCGCCGCCAGTTTGGCCTCGCGTCCCTCGACCGCGAACTTGTTCCACGGACAAACCGCGAGGCAATCGTCGCAGCCATAGATGCGGTTGCCCATCTTCGCGCGCAGCTCGCGCGGGATCGGGCCCTTGTGCTCGATGGTCAGATAGGAAATGCAGCGCCGCGCATCGAGCCGGTAGGGCGCCGGAAAGGCGGCGGTCGGGCAGACATCGAGGCAGGCGCGGCAGCTGCCGCAACTGTCTTCGCCTTTGTCGTCCGCCGGCAGCTCGAGCGTGGTGAAAATCGCGCCGAGAAACAGCCAGGATCCATATTGGCGCGAAACCAGGTTTGTGTGCTTGCCCTGCCAGCCGAGCCCGGCGCTTGCCGCCAGCGGCTTCTCCATCACCGCCGCGGTGTCGACGAACACTTTCACGTCGCCGCCGGCATTCTCGGTCAGCCAGCGCGCGAGCTGCTTCAGGCGCTTCTTGATGAGATCGTGATAGTCGTCGCCCTGCGCGTAGACCGAAATCGCGCCGTTCCCGCGCGCGCGCAAAATCGCCAGCGGGTCGCCGTCCGGCCCGTAGTTCACGCCGAGCATCACGACCGAACGCACGTCCGGCCACAGCGCGGCCGGGGCGCCGCGCCGGCCGGCGGTGGTCTCCATCCAGGTCATGTCGCCGTGCGCGCCTTCGGCGAGAAAGCGTTCGAGCCGCGCCTTGGCTTCCGGCACCGCGTCCGGCCGCGTCACCCCCACCGCGTCGAAGCCGAGCGCACGCGCGTGCTCGCGCAAGCGCGTGCTTTGATCTTCATGCGAACGGTTCGGCTTCAGAAATCCTCGCTCGCAGGTCCGAGGGGCGTAGCTCGGCGACGGCGGCAGCCCGGCCAGCGTTTCCGCCAGGATCGGACGAAAGGCGGGCCGCGACTTGACCCGCGCGTACCAGTGTTTGGCGGCTTCGTCTTCGGTCCACGGCACTTCGCCCAGATAGTCGGCCGCCGACAGATGCGCCGCGGCGGCAAGATCGGCCAGCGACAGCCGCTCGCCGGCGAGCCAGTCGCGCGTGCGCGCCAGCCAGCCGAGATAGGCCAGATGATAGCGGATATTGTGGCGCGCCGCCCGCAACGTGTCGGTATTGGGCGGCCCACCCCCCTGTTCGGCGGTCATATGGCGCTTGAATACCCGCTCGTTAACCAGCGGGCCGCTTACTTCCGCGTGAAACTTGTCGTTGAACCAGTTGGCAAGGCGGCGCACCTCGACGCGTGCGGCGGCGCGCGGCGGCAGCAGGCGGTCTTCGCCTTCCGACGGCGGCCGCGTCTCTTCGATGAATTCGGCGATGACCCCGGCGCCCGGTACGGGCGGCTGACCGTCCGCCACCAGCACCGGCAGTTCGCCGGCCGGATTGAGCAGCAGGAATTCTTCGCGCCGTTCCCAGAAGCGCTCCTCCACCAGCCGCACGTCGACGCCGTATTCGCCTAGGATCAGGCGCACATAGCGCGACAGCGGGCAAAGCGGTTGTTGCAGCAGGGTCAGCATGAAGCCTACGGAATGCGGGTGGCCGGTGCTTAGGCGGGAATAGTCCGGCGCACGATAGGAATCCACCGCCGTGGCGTAATTTCCCACGCCTTATGGCTTTTTTTCGTTGCCCGCCTTTGGGACTTGCGCCAAAAGCGCTCACCCGCCCGATTCCTGCCGCTGTTGCAGCGCAGGCGACTGTTCCGGAGCTTCCACAATGACCATCGACGCCATGCAGGCGGCCCTTCCCGGCCTTTCGTCGCCTGTGGAACTCGTCGAGGCGGCCGTGCTCGGCCTCGTCGAGGGGCTCACCGAATTTCTGCCGGTTTCTTCGACCGGCCATCTTTTGCTGATGGAGCGCGTGCTCGGCTGGGGCGGCACCGAATTCGGCAAATCCTTCGCCATCCTGATCCAGCTCGGCGCCATCCTGGCGCTGCTCAGCATCTATTTCGGCCGTTTGTGGCAGCTCGCCATCCACATGTTCAGCGATTGGCAGGCGGCGCGCTTCGTCATCGGCGTGCTCATCGCCTTCCTGCCGGCCGCGGTCATCGGCGCGCTCAGTTATCACTACATCAAGACCTATCTGTTCGACGTGCGCGTGGTCTGCATTTCGCTGATCATCGGCGGCTTCATCCTGCTCTGGATCGACCGCTTCGATCTGAAGCCGCGCTATCACGAGGCGACCGGTTATCCGCTGTTGGTGTATTTTATCATCGGCATCTTCCAGTGCTTCTCGATGATCCCTGGCGTCTCGCGCGCCGGCGCGACCATCGTCGGCGCCATGGTGTGCGGGGGCGACCGGCGCTCTGCGGCGGAGTTCTCATTCTGGCTCGCCATGCCGACCATGGTGGGCGCCTTCGCCTTCGAAGCGTTCAAGAACCGCCACGAGCTCGCCAGCGGCAACGTGACCGCCATCGCCGTCGGCTTCGTGTTCTCCTTTATCTTCGGCTGGATCGTGGTGAAGACGTTCCTTGGCTACGTGCAGCGCCACACCTTCGCGCTGTTCGCCTGGTGGCGCATCGTGGTCGGCACCGTCGGCATCTTCGCGCTTTATTTTTTGTGAGCGGCATTCTCTGCGCTCGTCACACCCGGGCTTGATCCGGGGGTCCATGTGAAAAATGCAAATCGTGTAATGATGGATTGCCGGGTCAAGCCCGGCAATGACGGCGCTTGAGTTACGCCTCCGGCAGCGTGCGGTATTGCCCGGTCTTGCGGAAGCGCCAGAGGTAAGTCGGCACGATCACTTCGATCGGCTCGGGTTCGATCCCCAAGCCTTGCAGCGTGCGGCGGTCGTCGATCGCCGCTTGCGAGACCACATTGTCGACGCGCAACTGCTCGACTTGGTCGGGTGTAAGGATCGGTGTCGGCGCGAATTGCAGGAATGCCGCCTTCATCTTGGCGACGAAGAACGGCAACGGCAGCAACAGCCGCTTGCGTTCGATCGTCTCGAGGATGAACTGCATGAACTCGCGGAACGTGCGCACGTCCGGCCCACCCAGCTCGTAGACGGTGCCGGGCCGCGCATTGCCGTCCACCGCTTCGGCAATGGCCGCCGCCACGTCGGCGACGAAGACGGGTTGGAATTTCGTGTGGCCGCCGCCGATCAGCGGCAGCACCGGCGAAATGCGCGCCATGGCCGCGAAGCGGTTGAAAAAATGGTCCTCCGGCCCGAACATGATCGAAGGGCGCATCACCACCGCGCTCGGCTGCGCCGCCAGCACCGATTGCTCGGCGGCGGCCTTGGTGCGTGCGTAGTGCGAGCGTGCGTTTTCGTCGGCGCCGATCGCGGAGACGTGAACCATGCGGGCGCCATGCGCCTCGGCGGCGCGCGCCACTTGCTCGGCGCCTTGCGTGTGCACGGCGGCGAAGCGCTGGCGGCCGCGCTCGAACAGGATGCCGACCAGGTTGATCAGCACGTGGGCGCCGCGCGCCGCCGCTTCGACCGAGGCGGCGTTGCGGATATTGGCCTGCACGGCGTTGATCTGGCCGACCTTGCCGAGCGGCTGCAGGTGGCCGGCGAGCTCGGGCCGGCGCACCGCCACCCGGATGCGGTAGTCGCGCCGGGCGAGCGCGCGCACCAGATGGCGGCCGAGGAATCCGGAACCGCCGTAGATGGTGACGAGGGTTTCGCTGTTGCTGCGGGCGGTCATCGCGCGTCGGGGCAGAGGAAAGGCCGGCGTTCGGCGCCCCTTACAGGATCGCCCGCGGCCCGTCCAGGGGCGGCGACCAGAACCGTCAATCCGCACCACGCGCGAAAGCCGGCAACCCGGCATTCAGAAAAAGTACTGAGTTTGTCCGCCCAATTCGGCGTCCGGTGCCGGCGTCGTCCCGCGCCGGCGGCTCCGCGGCTTCAATTGACAAGGGCCAAGGCGCTCAATACCTAGACCCGGCAAGCCCAGGTGGCGGAATTGGTAGACGCACTAGTTTCAGGTACTAGCGGGTAACACCGTGGAGGTTCGAGTCCTCTCCTGGGCACCATCCTCCAACCCGGATGCAGCATGACCATCCGCTTGCATCGTGGCGATCTGCCCGACCTCTCCGCCTACAAGGGCTCCGTGGCGATCGACACCGAGGCCATGGGTCTCGATCCGCATCGTGACCGCCTTTGCGTCGTGCAGCTCTCGCCCGGCGACGGCTCCGCCGACGTGGTGCAGATCGCCGCCGAGCAGAAGCACGCGCCCAATATCGAGCGGCTGCTCGCTGACAAGTCGGTGCTCAAGATCTTTCACTACGCCCGCTTCGATATCGGTCTATTGGCTGCGAGTTTCGGCGTCATGGCCGGCCCGGTCTATTGCACCAAGATCGCCTCGCGGCTCGCCCGCACCTACACGGACAAGCACGGGCTGAAGGATCTTGCCCGCGAGGTGCTCGGCATCGACCTTTCCAAGCAGCAACAGCTGACCGACTGGGGCGCCGACGACCTGACCGACGCCCAAGTCGCCTACGCGGCCACCGACGTGCTGCATCTGCATGCCTTGAAAGATCGGCTGGATGCCATGCTGGCGCGAGAGGGCCGCACCGAACTGGCGGCGGCCTGCTTCCGCTTCCTGCCTGACCGGGCGCGGCTTGACCTGGCCGGCTGGCCGGACGAGGACATCTTCTCGCACGGCGCGTGATTCTCTAAGTGTCTGTAGTGCGGGCGTTATTGGTTGCCGTTCCGCGCTGCCGGGACGGATTTTTTGCCGCCGGGGGGCCATATTCGCCCGGCATGTTGCGCCCGCTAGGGCGATCCGTCTAACCCGGGGTGGCATGAACCGTCCTATTACGGCCAGAACCGACCCGCAGACCGCGCGCGCCTATTGGACCATGGGCCGCGGCGACAGCGAGCGCGCGTTCCACGCCGCGCGCCGGCACAGCCGGCTGGTGCGCGTGCTGCGCGTGGCGGTGCCGGCTTTCGTGGCGCTGCTGGCGCTGGCGGCGTTCCTGATGACCTATTTCAATCCGCTGCGCATGCTCGGCAAGCTGCCGGCCAATGTCGGCAATCTCGTCATTTCCGGCACCAAAATCACCATGGAGGCGCCGCATCTGGCCGGCTTCACGCGCGATGCGCGCGCCTATGAATTGTCCGCCGACAGCGCGGCGCAGGACCTGACCAAGCCAGACATCGTCGACCTCAACCGTATCCACGCCAAGGTGCAGATGCAGGACAAGAGCATCGTGAAGCTCACCGCCCTGCGCGGCGTGTATAACAGCAAGGGCGAGATGCTGAACCTCGAGCAAGACGTCGAGATCACCTCCACCACCGGCTATGCCGGCCATCTCAGCGAGGCGGTCGTCGATATCCGCAAAGGGCACATCGTTTCTACCAAGCCGGTAAAGGTGAAACTGCTGCAAGGTACGCTGGACGCCAACGCACTGGAGATCATCAATTCCGGCGACCGCCTGATATTCAGCGGCGGCGTCACCATGGACCTGCGCTTGCAACATTCCGACGGCGCCGGCCCGGCCGGCAGCGGCCCTGCGCCGAAACTCACAAGCGGAGCCGATTGATCATGGCGCGCGCGGGCAAGCTCTTGTCGGCGGCCGCGGCTGCGCTGCTCGTTTCCGCGCTGGCATTCGCCGCGCCGCAGAAGCAACCGCCGCAGCCGAGTGGTCCGCCCAACGCGCTGCAGGGATTCTCGCAGAACCGCGATCAGCCCGTGCATATCGAGGCGACGACTCTGGAGGTGCGCGATAAGAAAAAGGTCGCCACCTTCAGCGGCGACGTGCACGTGACGCAGGGCGATACCAATATGCGGTGCAAGTCGCTGGTTGTTTTCTACGAGCAGGACGACACGAAAGGCAACGCCAACACGATGCCGGCCGCCGACGCCGGCCCCGGCGGCCAGCAGCGCATCAAGCGGCTGGAGGCACGCGGCAGCGTGGTGGTGACGCAGAAAGACCAGACCGCGACCGGCAGTCTCGGCATTTTCGACATGAAGTCGAACACCGTCACCCTCACCGGCGGCGTGGTGATGACGCAAGGCCAGAACGTGCTGCGCGGCGATAAACTGGTGGTGAACCTGACAAGCGGCGTGTCGAAGGTCGAATCGGCCAAAAACGGCCGCGGTCGCGTGGAAGGCTTGTTTCTGCCCAGCAGCGCACCGCCCAGCTTGACGTCGTCCGGCGGTATACCGGCGGCGCCGGCAGCCCCGCCGCCTAAGCCGCTTCATTGACCTGCATGCCGCGCTGCGCCAGTCCGTTCGCCCGTTCCGCCGGGGAATCAGCTAAGGTCAAGGCCGCTTTGCGCCGCGGGGGCTCCTCGTGAACATCCTCACGCTGTTTCAGCGGCGGCCGTCGCCGCGCCGGCCCCTGGCATCCGGCCAGGCGCGCCAGCCGCAGACTGCCGCCCGCGCGGCCGGCCAGCCGGTGCGTCAGCCCAACGCGGTGGCGCAGTCGCAAGCGGTGCAACGGCGGCGCGACGGCGACGGCAGGCAGGTACCGCAACGCGCCTATCTCGCCGCGCACGGGGTCGAGAAGAGCTTCGCCGGTCGCACCGTGGTCAAGGGCGTCACGCTCTATGTAAGACGCGGCGAGGCGGTCGGTCTGCTCGGGCCCAACGGCGCCGGCAAGACCACCGTGTTCTACATGATCACCGGCCTGATCAGTGCCGACCGGGGCCGCATCGAGCTCGACGGCTACGATGTCACCGCGCTGCCGATGTACCAGCGCGCCCGCCTCGGCATCGGCTATCTGCCGCAGGAGGCTTCGATCTTCCGCGGCCTCAATGTCGAGGAAAACGTGCGCGCCGTGCTCGAAGTGGTGGAGCCGGACCGGCGGCGGCGCGAGGCCGATCTCAACGCGCTGCTGGAGGAATTCAACATCGCGCGCCTGCGCAAGACGCCGACGATTGCGCTGTCCGGCGGCGAGCGCCGCCGCGTCGAGATCGCGCGCGCGCTGGCCACGCGGCCGAGCTACATGCTGCTCGACGAGCCTTTCGCCGGCATCGATCCCATCGCCGTGGGCGACATCCAGGCGCTGGTTCGCCACCTCACCAACCGCGGCATCGGCGTGCTGATCACCGACCACAATGTGCGCGAGACGCTGGGCCTAACGGACCGGGCCTACATCATCTACTCCGGCGAGGTGCTGATGGAGGGCCGCGCCGACGACATCGTCAACAACCCGGACGTCCGCCGCCTCTACCTGGGCGAGGAATTCCGGCTTTAAGAGCCGGCCCGCCCGTTTTCCACCGGTTATTCCCGCACAAATTTTATGCATGGTGCGGCGCGGAATCGCATACCGCTCCCGGCGGGAACCTGATATAAACAATTACAAGCAAGAATCGGACCAGTTTCCGCCGGAAAAACCGCTTATGGCGCTGTCGCCACGCCTCGAATTCCGCCAGACCCAAGCGCTGGTGATGACGCCGCAGCTATTGCAAGCCATCAAGCTGCTGCAGCTCTCCAGTCTCGATCTCGCCGCCTATGTCGAGGGCGAGCTTGAGCGCAACCCGTTGCTTGAGCGGAGCGAAGACGAAGAGACGCCGCCGCCCCCCGCCGAGGCGGAAGGCTCCGGCGAAGGCAGCGACGAGGAGGGCCCCGACTGGATCGGCGAGGAACTGGAGACCAGCCGCAGCTCCATGGAGGAGGGCCTCGGCACCGAATTAGAAAACGTCTTCCCCGACGACAGCGACGCCAAGCAGGCTGCGCCCGAGGCGGTGCCGCCGGCGCATGCCGAATGGATAGGGGCGGGCGCCGGCAGCGGCGACGATTACAATCTGGAAGCTTTCGTGTCGGCCGAGGTTACGCTCGCCGATCATCTGGCCGAACAATTGGCGCTGGCGATAGCCGATCCGGCCGCCCGCATGATCGGCCGCTATCTGATCGACATGGTGGATGAGGCCGGCTATCTCGCTGGCGATCTTGCGGCAGTCGCTGAAAAGCTCGGTGCACCGCTTGCCGCGGTCGAGGCGGTGCTCGGCGTGCTGCAGGCGTTCGATCCGCCCGGGGTCTGCGCGCGCAATCTCACCGAATGCCTGGCCATCCAGTTGAAGGAGCGCAACCGCTTCGACCCGGCCATGCAGGCGCTGGTCGAACATCTCGATCTCCTGGCCAAGCGTGATCTCGCCGCCCTGCGCCGCATTTGCGGCGTCAACGACGAGGATCTCTCCGACATGATCGGCGAGATCCGCAACCTCAATCCCAAGCCGGGCCTCTCATTCGGATCGACCGCGGTGCAGCCGATTGTGCCGGATGTCGTGGTGCGCGCCGCCCCCGACGGCAGCTGGCAGGTGGAACTCAATTCCGACACGCTGCCGAAAGTGCTTATCAATCAGCGCTATTACGCGCAGGTGTCGAAGGGGGCGCGCAACGAGAAGGAAAAGACCTATCTCGCCGACTGCTTGCAGACCGCCACGTGGCTCGTGCGCGCGCTCGACCAGCGCGCCAAAACCATCCTGAAAGTGTCGAGCGAAATCGTGCGCCAGCAGGACGCGTTTTTTGAAAAAGGCGTGCAGCACCTGCGCCCGCTCAATCTGAAAACCGTCGCCGATGCCATAAGCATGCACGAATCGACGGTGTCGCGCGTCACCGCCAACAAGTACATGGCGACGCCGCGCGGCATCTTCGAATTAAAATATTTCTTCACGTCCGCCATTGCCGCCGCCGACGGCGGGGAAGCCCATTCCGCCGAAGCCGTACGCCATCGCATCCGTCAATTGATCGACGGAGAAACCGCGGCCGCCGTGCTGTCGGACGATACCATCGTGGAAAAGCTGCGCGAGGCGGGCGTCGACATCGCGCGCCGCACCGTCGCCAAATACCGCGAAGCCATGCGTATCCCCTCCTCGGTGCAGCGCCGCCGCGAGAAGCAGGCGGCGAGTTAGCGGCGAGAAATTCCCGCGCAATGCGTCGCCGTGTCCGGATGCGGTGCAACATCACGTTCTTGCGCGTCGCTTCGTGCCGCGCTGCGCTGCGCCTGCGACAAGGGCCCGCGAATGAGCGATTCAATCATGCACATCAGGCCGCATTGACCTTTGCCGCAACATTCCTAAGCTTGAATCGTTAGCCGGGGGCGGTCGGCGGCGCGGGCAAAAGTTCCCGCGCCCGACAGGAGGCGGGGTCATGCCTTTGCGCGTTTCGGGCAAGAACATCAGCGTCGGCGCCGCATTGCGCGAGCGAATTGCCGGCCGAGTCGAGGAAGCGACATCGAAATATTTCCGCGGCGGCTATTCGGGCCACGCCACCGTCGGCCGGGACGGTTTCGGCTTTCGTACCGAATGCGTTCTGCATCTTGATTCCGGCGCCTCTCTGGAGGCCGAAGGTATGGCCGCCGATGCTTACGAGAGCGCCGATCAAGCCGCGATTCGTATCGAAAAACGGCTCCGCCGCTACAAACGCCGCCGCAAAGGACATCAGGCCCGACGCGGGCGCTGACTATTAACAAAATGCATGGAAAAACGGCATTCAGCGCGACGCCCCTGCCATTGACGGCGGAAGCGACCGCTCTTATGGTCCGCCCCCTTCACCATCCCTTGCAACTCGGCGCTGCCTTTTCCGATCATCGGACATGTCCATGACGCTCACCGATCTCGTCGCGCCGAATGCCATCATTCCGGCTCTCAAGGTCAACAACAAAAAGCAGGTGATCCAGGAACTCGCGGCGCGTGCGGCCGAACTCTCGGGGCAGAACGAGCGCGCTGTTCTGGAAATCCTGTCGCAGCGCGAGAAGCTTGGTTCCACCGCGGTCGGCAATGGCGTGGCGATTCCGCACGGGAAATTGCCCCAGCTCGGGCGGCTGTTCGGACTGTTCGCGCGGCTGGAGCGTCCGGTGGACTTCGAGGCGCTCGATGGACAAGCGGTGGATCTGGTGTTTCTGCTGCTGGCGCCGGAAGCGGCCGGTGCCGATCATTTGAAGGCGCTGGCGCGCGTGGCGCGCCTGCTGCGCGACCCCGAAATCGCGCGCAAGCTGCGCGAATCGCGCGATGCGGATGCAATCTATGCGGTGCTGGCGATGCCGCCGGCGTCGTCCGCGGCGTAGGGGACAGTAATCAGTAGTCGGTGATCGGATTTGGACAAGCGAAAAGGGCCAGCGGAAACGCTGGCCCTTCTGTTTTCTGATTACTGACTTCTGATTACCGACCCCTGTCAGTGCACGCTGACCGGCTCCAGCTCCTGGCTCCAGGCATTGGCAACGGCGGCTTCGCGCGTGTCGGTCAGCATGATCGGCGTGCCGTCGGCGGCGTGCAGTGCGAACAGCATGATGCCGGGCTCGAGCTCGGGCGCCTGCGGAAACTGTTTGGCCACGTCTTCCGAGCGGATCTGCTTGACGTAGGCGAGCTGCCCGTCACCGAGCTGCGCGAGCGCTTCCTGCGTGATCACGGGATGCGCGGCATCGAATTCGGCGGTCTTGTCTTTGGTCATCTTGGTGTTCATTGGCCCTCGACTCCTTTCTTGTTTCAGGTCGAGTCCCGGTTGTTGCGAGCTAGTCTTCCTGCTCGCTGATGGCGATCGTCTTGACGATCCGCTCCGGCTGCGGGCGCGCCAGGTCGATCGACAGCAGGCCGTTCTTCAAGTCGGCGCCCTGCACCTCCATGCCATCTGCCAGCACGAAGGTGCGCTGGAATTGGCGCGCGGCGATGCCGCGATGGATGTAGTGCCGGTCCTTGTCGTCGATCTGGCGTCCGCGGATCACCAGTTGGTTCTCCTCCACGCTTACGTCGAGCTCGTCACGGGTGAAGCCGGCGACGGCGAGCGTGATGCGCAAACGCTCAGGATTTGCCCCATCGCGCGCCAGCCGTTCGATATTGTAGGGCGGATAGCCGTCGGCGCCCTTGGTGACGCGGTCGAGCAGCCGCTCGATCTCGTCGAAGCCCAAAAGGAACGGGCTGGATAGGGACGGAACGCGTGACATGGGCTCCTCAAAGTCCTTGGAACGAAGCGACTTTGACGCAGGGTCCGGAACGCGGCACCCCCTTACCGGAGGGCCTCCGCCCGCCGGTCCCGCTAATATGGGCGGGGCGGGTTAAAGGTTCAAGAACACGAGGCTTTCCGCCCCGCGCTATAGTGTTTCGCCGCCACGAGGGTCTGCCATGTCCGCCACCCCAGCATTTCCGGCCCTCACCGTGCGGGCCGTACGCGCCACCCCGGTTGAACTGCCGCTGCGTTTTGTCCTCGGCACCAGCCAGGGGACCTTGAGCCGGGTGCCGCTGCTGCTGGTCGACGTGGAAACGGAAGAGGGCGTCACCGGACGCGCCTGGCTGTTCTGCTATCTCAAGCCGGCGGCGGCCGCCATCGTCAGCCTGCTGAGCGAGGTCGAGCGGCTGACTAAAGGTGAACCGGCCGATCCGGCCGCGCTTTGGGCGAAGCTGATGCGTCGCTTCACGCTCATCGGCGTGCAGGGCGTCGTGCGCATGGCGATCGCCGGCTTCGATACGGCGTGCTGGGACGCGTTGGCGCTTGCCGCCGGACAGCCCTTGTGCCGTCTGCTCGGCGCCGCGCCGCGACCGATCCCGGCCTACAACAGTTGCGGCCTTGGCCTGATGGACGACATGAGCGCGCTCGCCGACGAGGCCGAGACGTTTCTCGGCATGGGCGGCTTCCGCGCGGTCAAGCTGCGCCTCGGCTATCCGACGCTCGGCGAGGACATCGCCGCCGTGCACGCCGTGCGCAAACGCATTGGCGCGGACGTCACACTGATGGTCGACTACAATCAGGCGCTCTCGCTTGAGGAGGCTTTCGAGCGTGGGCGCGCGCTCGACGGCGAAGACGTTTGCTGGCTGGAGGAGCCGATCCGCCACGACGATTATGCGGGCGCGGCGCAGCTGCGCGCGCGCTGAAGACGCCGATCCAGATCGGCGAAAATTTCTCGCTGCCGGCGGCCATGGCGGTGGCGATCGAGCAGGGCGCGGCCGACTACGTGATGCCGGACCTCGAACGCATCGGCGGCGTGAGCGGCTGGCGCGAAGCCGCCGAGCTCGCCGCCGTTAACCGTATCCCGATGTCGTCGCATCTGTTTCCCGAAGCGAGCGCGCATCTGCTCGCCGCCACGCCGACCTGCCATTTTCTCGAATACGTCGATTGGGCCAATCCCGTGCTGCAGGAGCCGCTGGCAATTGCCGACGGTCACGCTGTTATTCCCGAGCGGGCGGGCAGCGGCTTGGTGTGGAACGCCGACGCCGTTAAGCACTATCGCATCGATTGAACCGCGTGTTCCGCGGACGCGCGGCGCAATCCGCCAGATGAATTGACTCTCTCAAACCGCGCAATTCGCGCGCCGATATTAATCATTTATCTTTGCTTTGTTTGAGCAAAAGTTTCTTAACATTTGTCACGCGCCGGTAATGCGCCGTTATGATCCCCCCTCGTCGACGAAAAAAATCATTCGGCGATATCGGGGGAGCGAACATTGTTGACGCATAGCACCGATCTCCACGCTCAATTCGAGCTGTCGTTCAAAGAAAAGCTTCTTCATCGCACCCAAAAAACTTGCGTCGTCTTCGCGGTGGCCGCAGTGGCGATCGGCGGACTCGACTTGATGCACATTCGCCCGCTCGACATGGCGGTGGCGTTCGCGCACGGGCATAGGGATATGCGAATTGCCGATTGGCCGGCGATCATTCGCGGCGGCATCAACGAGATTTCGATCAGCGCTGTGGCCTCGCCTTCGGTGGTGGTTGCGATTCCTGCCGAACGGCTCACCATGGAGTTGCTGCCCGCGCTCAGCCCGCCGAAGGTCGTTGCCGCCGATTGGTCGCCGGTCGAAGAACTTGCCACCGCGCGGCATCAAGACGCCATGCAGGTCGCGATGACCCCGCCGCTGCCGGCGAAGGCAACGGTTGCCGATCTTGCTCAGCGCGCGCAGGACTTGATGCGCCAGGCCCGCCGCAGGACGACGCCCGCTCCGGTCGCAAAGCCTTCGCGGCGGGCCTTCGCCAAGGCCAGTGAAAATTCGCCGGCGGCAAAGCCCGCCGCGCCAACCATCGCCAAGGCTACTGAAAATCCGCCCGCAAAGCCGGCGACATCTGAAGAGCCCGCCAAGATTTAGCTCGCCAGCCTTGAGCCCATTATGCTGCCCGCCATGGCGACGCTGGAGCCGCCGGTGATTCATGTGGTGTTGCCGGCGATGATTTCGGTGTTGCCGCCGCCGGCGCCGCCGCCGGCGCCGCCGTCGCCGGCGCAGCGCCTGCATCTGGAGGGCGAGGCGCGTGCCAAGGCCGAGCTGTGCCTCGCCAAGGCGGTCTATTTCGAGGCGCGCGACCAGCCATTCCGCGGCGAGGTGGCGGTGGCGCAAGTCGTGATGAACCGCGTGTTCTCCGGCATCTACCCGCGCGACGTCTGCGGCGTGGTGTATCAGAACGCCAGCCACCATCTCGCCTGCCAGTTCACCTTCGCCTGCGACGGCCGGCGCAAGGTGATCGACGAGCACGACGCCTGGGCGCGCGCCCGCCGCATCGCGCGTGAGACGCTCGACGGCAAGCTCTATGTGCCGGCGGTCGGCACCGCCACCCACTATCACGCCACCTATGTGCATCCGGTTTGGGTGCGCGAGATGCGCCGGGTCGCGCGCGAGGGCATCCACCTGTTCTACCGGCCCTATGCCTGGGGCAGCGGCGCCGACGAACCGATCTGGGCGCGCGCCGAGCTCGTGGCGCTGAAGAAGCGGCGCTGAGTCGCGTCATTCCGGGACCGCGCGACGCGCGGGACCCCGGAATCGATAACCCCTGTCTGCGAATATGGATTCCGGGTTCGCCCGCCTGCGGCGCCCCGGAATGACCGTTCATACCCTCAGCTTGAACAATTCGACCGCGTTGCTGCGGCCGATCTTTGCCCGCTCGGCCTCACCGATCGCCGCCCGATCGAACCAGGCGGCCGCCTCGTCCACCGCTTCGAACGGCCAGTCGACCGAGAACATCACGCGCGCCGGCGTGAGCTCGGTCATGCAGTTGAGCATCGAGGGCGTGTGGAAGTTGCCCGACGTGGTGACGTGGAAGTGCTTGCGGAAATAATGGCCGACGCCGTGCTTGGCGGCGTAACGGTGCGGCTCCTTCATCCAGCCGTTGCGGCCGTCGAGGCGCCAGAGCTGCACCGGGATGCCCTCGCCGAGATGGCCGAGCACGATCTGGAGCCCGGGGCATTCGTCGAACAGGCCCGAACCGATCAGCCGCAGCGCATGCACGGCGGTCTCCGCCGCGAAGGCCCAGTTCGGGCCCCACAGCCATGCATGCCCTTCGTAGAATTTGCTCCAGCTCGGCAGCGGATTGCGCGGGTGCAGGTAGAACGGCACGTCGAGCGCCGCGACGGTGCGCCAGAACGGCCGGTATTGCGGCAGGTCGTAATAGAGCAGGTTTTCCGGGTCGCCAGCTTGCGAAAAGCCGTTGACCAGCGCGCCCACCATGCCGAGCTCCTTGACGCAGCGGGTGAGCTCTTGCGCGGCCGCTTCCGGGTCCTGCATGGGCAGCGCGGCGAAGCCCGCGAAGCGATCGGGCCGCTTGGCGACCTCGGCGGCGAGCGTATCGTTCGCCTCGCGCGCCACCGCGATCGCGCGCTTGACGTCGTGGATCGCCTGCACCGCCGGCGCGTTGAGCGACAGGATCATCAGCTCGATCCCGTGCTTGTCCATTTCCTTCAGGCGCATGTCCTGGATGTCGAGGAGGCGCGGCGCCAGCTGGTCCCAGACATGCGCGCCGAACACGTGCGAATCTTCCAGCGTCGCTTTGATGGCGAAATGCTCTTCGAGCGCGATCTTGCCCTGCATGCGGTTACCTTAGACCTTTGTCCCTCAGATTGAATCAACCGCTCGTCCCCGCGCAAGCGGGGACCCAGCGCCAAACATGGCGGCGTGGCGACGCATCTTGCCCGAGCGGTTGCCGCATCATGCACCGCTGCCTGCTCGCTTGTCAGCGCTTGCCATTCGCAAAATGGAAAAAGGAAAGCGTCAGAACCGGCGGCCCGGCGGCGGCCCCTCCGGGCCGAAGGCGCCGCGCATGGGCCGGCCCCTGCCGCCGCGCGGGCCGCGCCGTTGGCGGTCGATCGCCGGCGTGCCCTTGAAGCAGCCGAGCATATAGGGATATTCGCGCGTCAGCACGTAGTGGTAGATCGAGACGCGGCGGCCGTTCCACGTCACCGTGCTGGTGCGGCCATGGCAGGCATCGAGATCGGCATCGGTCAATTCATTGCCGTGCGCGTCGTAGCTGCTGTAGATGCCGAAGCCGTCCAGCGCGTAGCCGATCAGCTTCTCGTCGGCGTTTTCGTTGGGCAGGCAGGGGCTCGGCCCGTGATAGTGATATTCGCCGTGCATCTGCGGATGGCCGTCGCACAAGTCCTGCACTTCGTGCGCGACGGCGTCGCGGCCGGCAAGCCGTTGCCCTCGATGCGGCGGCCGCTGCCGGTGTCGCGGATGGTGAAGCGTGCCTGCGGCCATGTCACGCGGCCCTGCACGTGGATCTTTTCGGTGAGATCCCAGGTCTTGCCGTGAATCCACGATCCGGCATGGCGGGCGCCGCGGCCGCGCCGCCCATGCATGCGGCAGGCCATGACGTAGCCGCGGCGCGGCGTGGCGCTGACGCGGCCGTCGCCCAGGGGCAGGTGGTGGATATCGAGGACGTTATGTTTGGGCGCGGCCATAGCGGGCATCGCCAAGGCGGCCATGGCGGCGGCCAAGGCGAGCGCCGATATGAAGCGGCTTGTCAGAGGCAAATTTGCGGGTAGCCGAACGACACGTGAGCAATACATGCCGGCAACCTAGCCGGCCTTCGCCCGGTGGGCTACGGCGCGACAGCCTTCGCACTTCGCTACGAAAACCGGGCGTTTTCTACATTTCCAAATTAGAGGACGCTCGCGATGAATTTTTTCTTGTGAAATAATTAATACGCATTATTCCTATAAAAGCATATTAGGGTTTCCATAGAAAGGAATAGCTGCTATTATTTCTCTGTTAGTTTGGCGGGAGTGCAGGGTATGTCAATTGAACCAAGTCCGGCATCCGGTCCGGCCCCGTCCAAAGTCGTGACGAAAGCGACTTTGCGGGCTGCCGACCGCCTGCAACTCAAAAACCGCACGCTGGGAAAGATCATCGGTCTTTCCGGGCCCACCGTCTCTCGCATGTATAGCGGGAGTTATTCTCTCCAGGCCGGATCGAAGCCGTATGAGTTGGCCGTACTCTTTATCCGCTTTTACCGTTCTCTCGACGCAATCATTGGCGGGGATGACAATGTGGCCGCGGATTGGATCAACAATCAAAATACTGTCCTTGGCGGGAAACCAGTGGATCTAATTCAATCGATTTCCGGGCTTTCGAATGTCATCGAATATCTCGACGCTAGACGAGCTGTCGTCTAACGCGCGCCCCCTCAATGGGCGCTGTTGGCGCGTCGTAGAGCCTCAACACGTAATTTCCACCGCAAAGCTCACCGATACCGCCGACGAACAGGCTGTTCTCGAAAGTGAGATTGAAAAATCCAAGCCGAACGTTCCGCCCGAATGTGCAAATCTAGACTTTTTGCTCTTTTCCCCCCTTCAGATATGGAGCCCCTTATCCTCGAGGATCGCGTTTTCGACGTGCGGGCCACACCCCTGGCGTTTTTTACTCGAGCAGTACTCCGGCAACAGCGATTGCTGAAATGTGTTTTTCCCGAATTCTCTTCTATGTGGAGTCACCGGCAACGAAGTGGCCTCCGCAGGCGAGCGAATGCACCGCATTTTCAGCGCTATTCAGAACCGATCGTGCAATAGATTTAAAGTCGCCGCCTTTCGAAAAGCGCAAGGACGTTTGGATGCACCCAACTCATTACGAGGGCTGCCAGGAACTCGCGGACCTTGCAAGACAATCTGAAATTCGAATTATAGAATATTCTTCGGTGCGCGATCCGCAACATCGAACAAATTTTGCACTCTTGTCTTGCTTGGCGTTCGCGGCAGCTGAGCCCATCGAGCGGCAAACTTGGCGGATAATACTCAGTTCCAACGGAGCCCGCGCCATTTGCGAATTGCCGCGCATCAATTTGGACTTCGGGCATGATGCGTTTCAAGCCGACGAGCGCATTCAGAAGATGCGCTGGGAACGCTAAAGCACGATGCGTTTAGGTCGAAGCACCGGGCGAGCGTAGCTTTCTCCGCTCGTCCCCGCGAAGCGGGCACTCAGAGCCAGAATGTTAGAACTTTCACGTTCAATCCTGGATTCCCGTTGGAGTCTGCACCCGCGCAGGCGGGTGCCGGAATGAGCGGGACTTGCAGCGATTCCACCTTATATCATCACGCCCTAAAGCTTCGGCGGACATCCTCCGCCCATCTGGCGGGAAGTGGTGGAGCCAGGGGGAGTTCGAACCCCCGACCTCGTGAATGCCATTCACGCGCTCTCCCAACTGAGCTATGGCCCCTCCAGGGAACAGAGATCAGTAATCAGGTATCAGATCAAAAGCCAAGTGACGCTTCTGATCACTGACCACTGATTCCTGCTACTACTGCTCCTCTTCCTTCTCGATGCTCTCGCCGATGATGTCGGTCACGTCGGCGTCGCCTTCCTCTTCTTCCTCGATGAAGGCGGCGTCGTCCATGCTCTCGTCGATCTCGACTTCTTCCTCCTCGCCGGGCACCTCGGCCGCTTCGGCTCCGGTCTTCTTGCCCTGTGCCTCCGCGTCGGCATCTTCCAGCGACACGATCTCGACGTCCGCCGTCTCGGGCGCTGCCGCCTCCGCCACTACCGGCTGCGGGCGCGCAGGCGCCGCCTGCTCGGGCCGCGACCGCGTCGGGACCGGCGCGATCGGCACCACCTTGCCGGTATAGGGCGAGACGACCGGCGTCTTGTTGAGGTCGTAGAACTTACGCCCGGTGTCGGGGCAAACGCGTTTGGTACCGAGATCAGCTTTCGCCACGGTCAGGTTCCTTGGGACAAAAATCGCTAAATCGGTGCTTCACTTGGCTAGTCGCAACGGCCGTGTCAATAGCGGGAAAATGGCCGGCGCGAGGCGCCGGCTGCGGGATGACGGCCTCGCGCGGCGCATGGTAGGACGGCGCTGATTTTTCAAGGATGAGCCCGTGGACTCCGCCGTTTTGACGCCGCTGACCGCCCGCCGGGCCGGTCCCCTGACCGGCCGCGTGCGGGTCCCCGGCGACAAGTCGATCTCGCATCGCGCCCTCATCCTGGGGGCCATGACGGTGGGCGAAAGCACGGTTGCGGGATTGTTGGAAGGCGAGGACGTGCTGCACACGGCGGACGCCATGCGCGCGCTCGGCGCCCGCTTGGAGCGCGGCGCGGACGGTATCTGGCGCATTCACGGCGTCGGCGTGGGTGGCTTCGCGCAACCGGCGGGGCCGCTCGATTTCGGTAATTCCGGCACCGGTTGCCGCCTTGCCATCGGCGCGGTCGCCGGCTGTCCGGTGACCGCAACCTTCGACGGCGACGCCTCCTTGCGCAAGCGGCCGATGCGGCGCGTGCTCGATCCCTTGGAGCGGATGGGCGCGCGCGTGATCGAGGCTGTCGATGGCGACCGCTTGCCGCTCACGCTGCAGGGTGCGCGCGATCCCATTCCGATCGTCTACGAATTGCCGGTGGCGTCGGCGCAAATCAAGTCGGCGGTGTTGCTGGCGGGGCTGGCGGCGCCGGGCGAGACCACGGTGATCGAGAGCGAGGCCAGCCGCGACCACACCGAGCGCATGCTCAGATATTTCGGCGCCAAGATCGTCTCGAAGCCGCATGGCGAGCATGGCCGCCGCATCACGCTTGCCGGCCAGCCCGAGCTCGAGCCGGCCCACGTCCTGGTGCCGGCCGATCCTTCCTCGGCGGCGTTCCCGCTTGTCGCCGCGCTTATCGTGCCCGGGTCCGACGTGGTGCTGGAAGCGGTGATGACAAATCCGTTTCGCACCGGCCTCTACACGACCTTGCGCGAGATGGGCGCGCAGATCGAGACGCTTGCCACGCGCCATGACGGCGGCGAGGAGGTGGCGGACCTGCGGGTGACGACGTCGGCGCTCAAGGGCGTTGCGGTGCCGGCCGCGCGCGCGCCCTCGATGATCGACGAATATCCGGTGCTGGCGGTCGCCGCGTCATTCGCCGAAGGCGTTACGCGCATGGCCGGACTTAAGGAGCTGCGCGTGAAGGAAAGCGACCGGCTGCAAGCGACCGCCGCCATGCTGCGCGCCAACGGCGTCGAAATCGGAATCGAGGGTGACGACCTCATCGTGCACGGCAAGCCCGCCGTCGCCGGCGGCGGCGAAGTCGCCACCCACATGGATCACCGCATCGCCATGTCGGCAATGATCATGGGACTGGCGAGCGACAATCCGGTGCGCATCGACGATTCGGCCTTCATCGCCACGAGCTTTCCCGGCTTCGTCGAATTGATGCGCGGGCTGGGAGCGGATTTGTCGGGTTGATTGGCATCAAATGGACGTGGCGGAGCAAACGACGAAATCATATATTTGCACGATAAAGTCTGGCGAGGTGATGTCATGACCGACGTGGTTATGCGCGATTTGAAACGGAAATCGCGAGCCGGCAAGAAAGCGGGTTCTGTACGCGAAAAACGCATCCGCAACTCGGCGGGAAAGCTCGTCCGCGTGCTGTCGCTTGACGCTAATAGCGCCACCTTTATCGATGACCTGACTACCGTCTTCGAGAGAAACGTCGCCAAAGCCCGCCATGAAAATGTCAGGCTGTTTGGGTCGCCCGAGGGGCCACGCGCCAAGAACGGTTCACGAGCCAAAAAGTGACGGCCGGCGAAAGGCCAACTTTCTGGATCGTTGCCGGTCCGAATGGATTGGGAAAAAGCAGCCTGTACGAAAATACTGAATTCGAAGCATTCGATCAGTCGGTCTGGATCATAAATCCCGACCTCCTCACCGAGCGCATCCGACGGGTAGAAAAGTTACCGCTCGCCCAGGCGAACATCGAAGCGGTCGTGCGCATTGAAGCCTGGCTCGAGGCTTCGATCCGCGCATACCAGACGGTGGCTGTGGAGACCGTCCTTTCAACCGACAAGTACCGCCGGCTTGTGATTGAGGCCAAGCGGCGCGAATTCGCCATTCGCTTAATCTTTGTTATGCTCAACTCACCGGACCTCAACGTGCAGCGTGTTCGGTTGCGCGTCGAAAAGGGCGGTCATGATGTTCCGGAGGCCAGCATTAGAAGGCGATGGACAAGATCGCTCGCTCAACTTCCCTGGTTTCTCGAACAAGCGGATCAAGCAGCGCTCTTCGATAACTCCGGCGCCGTTCCCAGACTGATCGGTCAAAAGCAGGCGGGCGCGATCACCATCGATCCCAGCGCCCCGCTCGCTTTGCGCGAAGCGTTTGGCCTGGACAGGGGGGACGAGAGATGATCATCGCCATCGACGGACCTGCCGCCTCGGGCAAGGGCACGCTCGGCAAAAAGCTGGCCGCCCATTACGGCTTGCGCCATCTCGACACCGGCTTGCTCTACCGGGCGGTGGCGAAAGTCGTGCTCGATGCCGGCCGGGCAGTCAGTGACAAAGACGCCGCAGCGGCCGCCGCCAAAGCGCTCAATCCCGACCATTTCGACGAGGCGGCGCTGAAAGGCCATGCGGTGGGCGAGGCGGCCTCGGTGGTCTCCGCCATCCCCGAGGTGCGCGCGGCGCTGCTCGCCTTCCAGCGCGATTTCGCCGGCAAGCCGCCGGGCGCCGTGCTCGACGGCCGAGACATCGGCACGGTCATCTGCCCCGAGGCGGACGTCAAAATCTTCGTCACCGCCACCCCGGAGGCGCGCGCCCGCCGCCGCGCCAAGGAATATCGGGCCGCCGGCCGCCCGGTCGACGAGGCCGCCGTGCTGGCCGACATCAAGAAGCGCGATGAGCGAGACATGGGCCGCGCCGCAGCGCCGTTAAGGCAGGCAGCTGACGCGCACTTGCTCGATACCACCGAGATGGATATATCCTCCGTCATCCGGGCCGCCATCGACATCGTCGAGGCCACCCGAGCGGGCCGAGGGCGCGGCTGAAACGCCCCTCGCTGTTGGAGGACAAAGCCCCGCTCGCGTCTCTTCGTACGGCGGCCTGACCTGAACCAATCGTCCAAAAGCACGGTCATTGCGCCGGCCATCCGGGATTCCGGGGCCGTCAAAGCTCTGCGGGAGCTTTGGCCCGCGCTTTTTGGACGCCATGCAAACCGCCGGCGCGCCGCAAACAGGAGTATCCATGGCCACCGCCACCGCTACAGCTCAATCTCCCTCGCGTGAGGACTTCGCCAAGCTGCTCGAAGAATCCTTCGGCTCCGGAAACCTGCAGGAAGGTTCCGTCATCAAGGGCAAGGTCGTCGGCATCGAAAAGGACATGGCCGTCATCGACGTCGGTCTGAAAACCGAAGGGCGCGTGGCCGTGCGTGAATTCGCCGGGCCGGGCCGGCAATCCGACCTCAAGGTCGGCGACGAGGTCGAAGTCTATCTCGAGCGCGTGGAGAATGCGCTGGGCGAAGCCGTGCTCTCGCGCGACAAGGCGCGCCGCGAGGAAAGCTGGGGCAAGCTGGAGAAGGCCTTCAACAATAACGAGAAGGTGCAGGGCGTCATCTTCAACCAGGTCAAGGGCGGCTTCACCGTCGACCTCGACGGCGCCGTGGCCTTCCTGCCACGCAGCCAGGTCGACATCCGCCCCATCCGCGACGTCAGCCCGCTGATGAACTCGCCGCAGCAATTCCAGATCCTGAAGATGGACCGACGCCGCGGCAACATCGTGGTATCGCGCCGCACCGTGCTGGAAGAGACCCGCGCCGAGCAGCGCCAGGAGCTGGTGCAGAACCTGGAAGAGGGTCAGGTCATCGACGGTGTGGTCAAGAACATCACCGACTACGGCGCCTTCGTCGACCTCGGCGGCATCGACGGCTTGCTGCACGTCACCGACATCGCCTGGCGCCGGGTCAACCACCCGACCGAGGTGCTCAATATCGGCCAGCAGGTGAAGGTCAAGATCATCAAGATCAATCACGAGACGCACCGCATCTCGCTCGGCATGAAGCAGTTGCTCGAGGACCCCTGGCAGGGCATCGACGCCAAATACCCGGTGGGCGCGCGCTTCAAGGGCCGCGTCACCAACATCACCGACTACGGCGCCTTCGTGGAGCTGGAGCCGGGGATCGAGGGTCTCATCCACGTGTCGGAAATGTCGTGGACCAAGAAGAACGTGCACCCCGGCAAGATCGTCTCCACCTCGCAGGAAGTGGAAGTGCAGATCCTCGAGGTCGACCCGGTCAAGCGCCGCATCTCGCTCGGCCTCAAGCAGACCATGCGCAATCCATGGGAGACCTTCGTCGAGAAGCATCCGCCCGGCTCGCTGGTCGAAGGCGAGGTCAAGAACAAGACCGAGTTCGGCCTCTTCCTCGGCCTCGACGGCGACGTCGACGGCATGGTGCATCTCTCCGACCTCGACTGGAAGCGGCCGGGCGAGCAGGTGATCGAGGAATACAAGAAGGGCGACATGGTGAAGGCGCAGGTTCTCGACGTCGACGTCGAGAAGGAGCGCATCTCGCTCGGCATCAAGCAATTGCAGGGCGATCCCATGGCGACCGCCGGCGAGCTCAAGAAGGGCTCGGTCGTTACCTGCGAAGTGACCGAGGTCAAGGAAGGCGGCATCGACGTCAAGATCGTCGGCACCGAGCTCACCGCCTTCATCAAGCGTTCGGATCTGGCGCGCGAGCGCGGCGAGCAGCGCCCCGAGCGCTTCGCGGTCGGCCAGAAGGTGGACGCCCGCGTCACCCAGTTCGACCGCAAGACCCGCAAGGTGGCCGTCTCCATCAAGGCGCTGGAAGTCGCCGAGGAGAAGGAGGCGATCGCCCAATACGGTACCGCCGACTCCGGCGCTTCGCTCGGCGACATTCTGGGCGCGGCGCTCAAGCAACGGGCCGGCGGCGAGAAGGAAGAAGGCGACAAGGCCGAGGCCGAGAAGGCGGAAGAGTAAGACCGGGCTGTGTCATGGCCGGGCTCGTCCCGCCTGCGGGCCGAAGCGCTGCTTAGGGCTTGTAGCCCAGTAGCCCATCGGCGGGCGGAGGCCCGGCCATCCACGCCTGAGCTACTCGGCCGTGCGAAAGGCATGGGATGCCCGGCAAAAGGCCGGGCATGACCGCGTTTGCCCCGGGCCGCCCGCCCGGGGTTTTCCTTTCGGACACGAACGTGCCAAAAAGCCGCTCGATAAGGCCTCGAGGTGTCATTCCAGGACGCGTGCCTGGCGGCCGCGCCCCGAAATGACGACTGAGGTCGATTCCGGACCGCGACTCAAACTCGGGACTGCTACCCATGTCGCTCTATGCCGATGCCATCGTCGATCGCCGCCGGCTGCGGCGCAAGCTGACCTTCTGGCGCGTGCTCGCCGCCGTCATTGTTCTGCTGGCCGCCGGCGGCTTCGCTCTCGTGCTGATGCCCGGCAACCGCCTGCTGTCGAGCGGCAGCTACATCGCCCGCATCAACATCAGCGGACTGATCCGCAACAACAGCGACCGGGTCGAGGCGCTGGCGCGGCTCGCCAAGTCGCGCGCCAAGGCCGTCATCCTGCACGTCGACAGCCCCGGCGGCACCACCTCCGGCGCGCAGCAGCTCTACGACGCCCTGCGGGCGTTGCAGGCCAAGAAGCCGATGGTGGTGGTGGTCGATGGCTTGGCCGCTTCCGGCGCCTATATCGCGGCACTCAGCAGCGACCATATCATCGCCCACGACACCTCTCTCGTCGGCTCGATCGGCGTCTTGTTCCAGTATCCGAACTTCACCGACGCGTTGAAAACGCTCGGCATCCAGGTCGAGACGATCAAATCGACGCCGCTCAAGGCCGAGCCCAGCGGTTTCGAGCCGACGAGCCCCGAGGCGCGGGCCGCCATCCAGGCGGTCGTGCTCGACTCCTATGCCTGGTTCAAGAATCTGGTGCAGACGCGCCGTAAGATGGACGCTGTCCAATTGGCCGCGGTCGATGATGGCCGCGTCTTCACCGGCCGCCAGGGCCTCGGGCTCAAGCTCGTCGACGCGCTCGGCAACGAGCAGACCGCGCGCACCTGGCTGGCGCAGGTCAAGAATGTGCCGGCCGATATCCCGGTACGCGATTATTCGCTGGAGCCCGCCTATAGCGAGCTTTCCTTCCTGCATGCGGTGGCCTGGACCTTCCAGGCGGCGGGGCTTTCCGCCGTTGCGCAACGCATCGAGGAATGGGGCGGCGTGCGGGCGATAGAGCGGCTTAATCTTGACGGTCTCTTGGCGCTTTGGCACCCTCCCAGTCCCAATTGACCAATCAAGGCGGCGGCAATGATCAAGTCGGAACTTGTCCAACGTATCGCCGCCCAGAACCCACATCTCTACCAGCGAGACGTCGAGAATATCGTCAACGCCATCCTCGGCGAGATCACCAACGCCATGGCGCGTGGCGACCGCGTCGAGTTGCGCGGCTTCGGCGCCTTCTCGGTCAAGCACCGGCCGGCCCGCACCGGCCGCAACCCGCGCACCGGTGCGCATGTATCGGTGGAGCAGAAATCGGTGCCCTTCTTCAAGACCGGCAAGGAAATGCGCGAGCGCCTGAACAAGGAAGGCGGGGCGTAGGCGGCATTTTTCAGGGCTACGTGTCCCGGGCGCGGCGCAGCACGAAGTGGTGCGCCGCAGAACCGGGACCCATAAAGCACCGTTATGCCCGGACGCTATTTCGTCTATACTCCGTTCACGCCACAACCCGAAAATCCTTGGGGTTGATGATACGGAAATTGTCGGTGACCGAATCACAGAGGTTCGCCCAATTCCCCGGAACCTTTTCACGCAGAAAACTGAGCGTCGCGTCGGCAAATTGGGCGCAAGTTGCGTAGCACTTGTTGTGCGTGACGTTTCTGTGCATGAGACCCCATAACCGCTCGATCGGGTTCAAGTGCGGGCAATAGCTTGGGATGAAGTGCAGCTTGATGCGTCGTCCCGGCAGGGCTAACCATTCCTGCACGAGCTTGGCGTGATGATAACGCGCGTTGTCCAGGAAAACATGGATGAGCGCCAACATCGGATAGAGCGTCTCGATCGATTGCAGCAGCCTGATCGTCGAGGCGGCGTCGATGGTCAGGGCCTCGATCATCCGGGTTTGCCCGGTCGCCAGGTCGATCGCGCCGTGAATGTTGATGCGTTGACGCCCGCTCGTCTGCTCGATCGCCAGCTTCTCCTGGCTCGGCGCCCAGCAGCCGACGGGCCGTGCGGCATGGGTCGGATGCACGGCGTCAGCAAACAGTACGGCCTCGTCGTCGCCCAAGGAATTCAGCAGCTTTTCGTAGCTCTCAATGAAAGCCTTCTGCTTTTCTTCGTCAAGCTTGCGCGGAATGACATTGGGTTTGTGATATTCGAGCCCCAGGCGGTGCAACAGCGCGATCAGTCCTGACCGGCCTTGGTAAACGACGCTGAATTCATTCTCGATCCAGGCGCCGACCTGGCGCGTTGTATGTGGTAAGGCAGCGGCAACCCAGGCTTTCAGCTTTTCCTGTTGCTCGCCGCTCAACTGGCAAACGCTGCCCTCGTAGCTGAAGTTCGTCAGGCCCTCGATCCCATCCGCTTCATACAGGCGATACCAAGTGCGGATGGTGTCGTCGTCCAGAAACAGGACCTTCGCAATCGCTTCGCAGCTCATCCCATCGTCGAGCAACACCAGCGCGTTCGCACGCCGGGCCAAACGATGAGCGGCCGACCCGTTCCGAGCCAACCCGATCAGGTCTTGCCGCGATTCTCTGTCCAGAAACCCGGGCCGAATCATCCGTACGGTAGAATCCGGTTCGCGCCGTTTGGCAAGGGGGGGGGTTCTTCGGATTCTCGGGGAGTCCGGGTATACATCACGGCCAGCAAAGGTAACGGTACGCTCTACGTGGGCGTTACAATAATCTGAGCCGCCGTATCGGCGAGCATAAGGCGGGATTGGTCCCCGGCTTCACTCGCAAACACGGCGTCGACACGTTGGTTTATGTCGAGGAATATTCTTCCATCCTCGAGGCGAGGACGAGGGAGCGGGCACTAAAACGCTGGCGGCGCGCCTGGAAAATCCAGCTTATCGAGAAGAGCAATCCAATTTGGAAAGATCTGTCCGGCGAGATTTGACATCGTGTTCACGGCGCAGCGCAATATACAAGGTTGCACTGCGCTCCAGGGGCTCAGATGCTATGTAAGAGCGCAGCAGATGGGTCCCGGATCAGCGGTGCACCGCTTCGCTGCGCTGCGCGCTGCACCGCATCCGGGACACGAGGTTAACCATGGCCCGCAAGATCATCGCCGGCATCATCCTGGTGCCGCTAGCCATCGTCATCATCGTGTTCGCCGTCGCCAACCGGCAGATGGTGACGGTGTCCTTCGACCCGTTCTCCTCCACCAACCCCGCCTTCAGCGGTTCCGTGCCGCTGTTCGTGCTGATCTTCATCGTGCTGATTTTCGGCGTGATCGTGGGCGGCGCCGCCGCCTGGCTGCGGCAGAGCCCGTGGCGGCGCACCGCCCGCAAGCTCGACGCCGACGTGCAGGCGCTGCACGCTGAATTGGCGGCCATCCGGGAGCAGTTTGGTACCCGGCCTCAGCCGGCGCCGCCTCCTTCATTTCCGCACCTGCCGCCGAGCGATTCCTGAGCCGAAATGCGCGTTCCCGCGCCGGCTCGCCGCCGGTGGAACAGGAGCGAGGGGAGGTGCTATATATCCGGCATGAATATCCAGAGCATCGATCGCCGAATCCTGCTGACCCACCTGCATGCCGTGGAGGAGAAATTCCCCTTGCGGTTCGTCGGGCTGTTGGAGCGCGGCAGCGCGCCACATGTGTTCGGCGACGACGCGGTGAACTTCTTGGCTGAAGATGGTGAGGGCCTCTCCTACCTCGGTGTCGCGGGCGCCGAAGTGGAGCTATCCGACCGACTCGGCCGTCCGGTCGGCATCATATTGCGCCGCGAACTGCGTGGCGACGATGAAAAGCGTATTCTCGCGGGGCTCAAGCCCTTATGAACGACCGCTCGGCGCTCGAATGGCTGCGCGAAGCACGTGAATTTGCCTTGGAAGCCCAGAAGTTCGCCGGCGGTCTCAGTCAAGGGGCGTTCGATAACGACTCTCGCACTCGGTTTGCCGTTTGCTTTTGCCTCGTCGTGGTCGGCGAGGCGATGAATCGGGTGCCAAAGGATGTGCAGGCTCTGGCCCCCGAAATACGCTGGATGTCAATAACTGGCCTGCGGAATCGATTGATCCACGGATATTGGCTAATCAACAGCACGATCCTATTACGTATCGCGCAAACCGATACATCCGACCTGGCAACCTCGCTGGAGCGGCTGATAAAGAAGATTGGCTAATGGCATTGACTGTCAAAATCTGCGGCCTGCGCACCCCGGAAGCGCTCGATGTGGCGCTGGAATCCGGGGCCGACCTGGTCGGCTTTGTGTTTTTTGCGCCGAGTCCGCGCAATCTCGGGCTGGAGGCCGCGCGCCGTTTGGGCGAACGCGTCAAGGGCCGCGCTGGCAAGGTCGCGCTCACGGTCGATACCGACGACGATACCTTGCTCGCCATCATTGAGGCGCTCAAGCCTGACATGCTGCAGCTGCACGGCAAAGAGTCGGTCGACCGCGTCGTGCAGGTGCGCACCCGCTTCGGCCTGCCGGTGATGAAGGCGCTGCCGATTGCCGCGCGCGCCGACCTCTCGCCCATCCGCGAATATGCGCAACTTGCCGACCGGCTGCTTTTCGATGCGCGGCCGCCCAAGGACGCCACCCGCCCCGGCGGCCTCGGCCGCCGCTTCGACTGGACGCTGCTCGCCGGCGTCAATCCCGGCGCGCCCTATATGCTGTCGGGCGGGCTCGACGCCGGCAATGTGGCGGAAGCGCTACGCATCACCGGCGCGCCCGGCGTCGACGTTTCCTCGGGCGTGGAAAGCGCGCCCGGCGTCAAGGACGCCGCCAAGATTCGCGAATTCATCCGCGCCGCGCGCGCCGGCGAGGAGCCGCTCGAATTGTCGCAGGCGAGCATCGTATGACCGCACTTCTAATCGTCACTCCGGGGCGCTTGCCATTAGCGCGCTGTGGCAAGCGAACCCGGAATCCAGAAACAAGCTCGGCATTCGCGTCTCGATTCTGGGCCCTGCGCTTCGCGCCGTCCCGGAATGACTGGTAGAGAAATCATGACCGTGCAGCAGCCGAACTCATTCCGCACCGGCCCCGACGAGCGCGGGCATTTTGGCATCTATGGCGGCCGCTTCGTCGCCGAGACGCTGATGCCGCTGATCCTCGAGCTTGAGCGCGCCTACACGCAAGCCAAGGCCGATCCTGCTTTCCAGAAGGAGATGGACGGCCACCTCGCCACCTATGTCGGCAGGCCCTCGCCGCTTTATTTCGCCGAGCGGCTGAGCGAACACTGTCGCGGCGCCAAGATCTATTTCAAGCGCGAGGAGCTCAATCACACCGGCGCGCACAAGGTGAACAACGTGCTCGGCCAGATCATGCTGGCCAAGCGCATGGGCAAGACCCGCATCATCGCCGAGACCGGGGCCGGCATGCATGGCGTCGCCACCGCCACACTGTGCGCCAAGTTCGGCCTGCCTTGCGTCGTCTATATGGGCGAAGTCGACGTCGAGCGGCAGAAGCCGAACGTGCTGCGCATGAAGATGCTGGGCGCCGAGGTGCGCGGCGTCAGTTCCGGCTCGCGCACCTTGAAAGACGCCATGAACGAGGCGCTGCGCGACTGGGTGACCAATGTCGCCGACACCTTCTACTGCATCGGCACGGTGGCCGGCCCGCATCCCTATCCGGCCATGGTGCGCGACTTCCAGTCGATCATCGGGCGCGAAACGCGCGAGCAGATGCAGGTAGCGGAAGGCCGCCTGCCGGATTCGCTGATCGCCTGCATCGGCGGCGGCTCCAACGCCATGGGGCTTTTTCATCCCTTCCTCGACGAGCGCCAAATCGAAATCTACGGCGTGGAGGCGGCCGGCCACGGCCTGCCGAGCGGCCAGCACGCGGCCTCGATCGCCGGCGGCCGCCCGGGCGTGCTGCACGGCAACCGCACCTATTTGCTGATGGATGACGACGGCCAGATCATCGAGGCGCATTCCATCTCGGCCGGCCTCGATTATCCCGGCATCGGCCCCGAGCATGCCTGGCTCAACGACATGGGCCGCGTGAAATTCTTGTCGGCGACCGACGACGAGGCGGTGGCGGCGTTCCAATTGGTGAGCAGGCTGGAAGGCATTATTCCGGCGCTCGAGCCGGCGCACGCACTGGCCCGCGTCCTCGATCTGGCGCCGCAGAAGCCCAAGGATCACCTGATGGTGGTCAATCTCTCCGGCCGCGGCGACAAGGATCTCGCCAGCGTCGAGGCGTTTTTGGAAAGCAAGAAGCGATGAAAGCGGAGTCTCTCCTTCACCTTTCCCCGTCGGGGAGAGGTCGCGAGCGAAGCGAGCGGGTGAGGGGGGTATGCCTTCAAGGGGGGCGTAGCGTCTGGTCGATCATGTCCATCACGCCGCCGAGATTTTCATACAAGTCGACATTTGTGACGCGAACGACGTGGTATCCGAACGCTTCGAGCAGTTCGGTCCGCGCCGCGTCGCGCGCGACTTCGTTCGCCGACCCGTGGGTCACGCCGTCGACCTCAACGATGAGCTTGCCTTCAATCGTCACGAAGTCGACGATGTATTTGTCGATTGGATGCTGGCGACGAAATTTCCAGTGTGCCAGTCGGCGCCCGCGCAGGGCTTGCCACAGGCGCGCTTCTGCACTTGTTTGCGCTGCACGCAGTTTGCGCGCGCGCCGCCTGAATCGTTCCATCCCCCTCACCCGGCCGCTTCGCGGCCGACCTCTCCCCGCAGGGGAGAGGTATAGCAGAGCCAGCGGCAGGCCATGACCACCCGCATCGAACGCCGCTTCGCCGCGCTGAAGGCCGAAGGCCGCGCCGGGCTGGTCACTTTCATGATGGCCGGCGATCCCGACAGCGACACCTCGCTCGCCATCGCCAAGGCGCTGCCGAAGGCGGGCGCCGACCTGATCGAGCTCGGCATGCCCTTCACCGATCCCATGGCCGACGGTCCCGCCATCCAGGCGGCCGGCCAGCGCGCACTGAAAGCCGGCCAGCGCATGACCAAGACGCTGGCCATCGTGCGCGAGTTCCGCAAGACCGACGACTTAACGCCCGTCGTGCTCATGGGCTATTACAATCCGATCTATATCTACGGCGTCGATAAATTCCTCGCCGATGCCAAATCCGCCGGCGTCGACGGCCTCATCATTGTCGACCTGCCGCCGGAGGAAGACGAGGAGCTGTGCCTGCCCGCGTTGAAGGCGGGGCTTAACTTCATCCGCTTGGCGACGCCCACCACTGACGACAAGCGCCTGCCCAAGGTGCTCAGCAACACGTCCGGCTTCGTCTATTACGTGTCGATCACCGGCATCACCGGCGCGGCCATCCCCGACACGTCGAAGGTCACCGCGGCGGTCGAGCGCATCAAGCGCCACACCGGCCTGCCGGTGGCGGTGGGCTTCGGCGTCAAGGATGCGGCCAGCGCCCGCGCCATCGCGCAAGGCGCCGACGGCGTGGTGGTCGGCTCGGCGCTGGTCGAGGCGCTGCGCAAGAGTCTCGATAAGGACGGCAAGGCGACCGCCGGAACCGTCAAGGCGGTCACCGATCTGGCGGCCGAATTGGCGGCCGGCGTGCGCTCGGCGCGGCGGGTCACGGCGGAGTCGTGACCGCCGTCACTGCATGTTCCCGCTCACGCGGGGATAGACTTCAGCGGGCAATTCAGCGATCACAATATATTCACTGTAGCGCGGTAGACGAACACGGCTTATCTCTGTGACTACTGGATGCCCGCCTTCGCGGGCATGACAGCGGAGCGGATATGAACTGGATCTCCAACGTCGTGCGGCCGAAAATCCGCAGCTTCCTGCGCCGCGAGACGCCGGAAAACCTCTGGATCAAATGTCCGGAGACCGGCCAGCTCGTCTTCTACAAGGACGTCGAGGCCAACCAGTTCGTCATCCCCTCGTCGAACTACCACATGCGCATTTCCGCGACGCAGCGGCTGAAGCACATGTTCGACAACGAGGAATACGAGGAGATCGCGCTGCCCGAAGTGATGCTCGATCCGCTCAAGTTTCGCGACGAGCGCCGCTACGCCGACCGCTTGCGCGACGCGCGCACCAAGACCGGGCTCGACGACGCCATCAAGCTCGGCATCGGCCGTCTCGATGGGCTCATGGTCACCATCGGCGTGCAGGACTTCGATTTCATGGGCGGCTCGCTCGGCATGGCCGCGGGCGAAGCGGTCATTGCCGGGATGGAAACCGCCGTACAGCGCGGCACGCCCTTTATCATGTTCGCGGCCTCCGGCGGCGCACGCATGCAGGAAGGCATCCTCGCGCTGATGCAATTGCCGCGCACGACGGCGGCGGTGCAGCTGCTGCGCGAGGCGAAGAAGCCCTACATCGTCGTGCTCACCAACCCGACCACCGGCGGCGTGACGGCGTCCTACGCCATGCTGGGCGACGTGCAGATCGCGGAGCCGGGCGCCCTCATCGGCTTTGCCGGTCCGCGCGTGATCGAGCAGACCATCCGTGAAAAATTGCCGGAGGGCTTTCAGCGCGCCGAATATCTCGCAGCCCATGGCATGGTCGACATGGTCGTGCACCGTCACAAGCTGCGCGCGACGCTTGCCGAACTCTGCCGGCTGCTCATGAGGGCGCCGGCAGCCGAGCCCACGCCGCCCGCGCCGGAACAACTGCCCGCGCCGGCGTCGGCAAGCGCCTCGGCCTAGGAGCCGTCATGGCCGGGCTTGACCCGGCCTTATTCGCTCGTCATCCGTCATTCCGGGGCGCCGCGAAGCGGCGAACCCGGAATCCATAACCCCGACGCTGCGGCGTATGGACTCCGGGCCCGCTCGGTTTGCTCGCGTCCCGGAATGACAGAACCGGTTTTATGTCCCCCATCGACTCCATCGTCGCGCGCCTGACCAGCCTGCATCCCAAGCACATCGATCTGTCGCTTGGGCGCATCGAGCGTCTGCTCGAGGCGCTGGGTCATCCCGAGCGGCGGCTGCCGCCGGTCGTCCATGTCGCCGGCACCAACGGCAAGGGCTCGGTCATCGCCTTCATGCGCGCGATGCTGGAAGAGGCGGGCTATCGCGTGCACGTCTACACCTCGCCGCATCTGGTGCGCTACAACGAGCGCTATCGACTGGGCGCCTGGGGCAACGGCAAGCTCGTCTCCGACGAGGAACTCGCCGCCACGCTCGCCGAGTGCGAAAGCGTCAATGCCGGGGCGCCGATCACCGTTTTCGAGATCACCACCGCGGCCGGGCTGTTGCTGTTCGCGCGCCATGCCGCGGACGCGCTGCTCATGGAAGTCGGCCTCGGCGGCCGGCTCGACGCCACCAACGCGATCGACGCCCCGCTCGCCAGCGTGATCACACCCATCGCCATCGATCACACCGATTTTCTGGGCGACACGATCGAGAAAATCGCCGCCGAGAAGGCGGGCATCCTCAAGCGCGGCGCCGCTGCCGTCGTCGCCGCCCAGCACCGCGACGCGCTCGCCGTCATCGAGCGGCAGGCCGCGCGCGTCGGCGCGCGCCTGCGCGTCGCCGGCGAGGACTGGACGGCGACCGAAGAACGCGGCCGCCTGGTCTACCAGGACGAGGCCGGCCTGCTCGACCTGCCGCCGCCGCGGCTCTTCGGCCGCCACCAGTTCGAGAACGCGGGGCTCGCCATCGCGGCCTTGCGCGCCGTCAAGCAGTTCAGGCTGACGCCGGCCGCCTACGAAGCCGGCATCGCCAAGGCCGACTGGCCGGCGCGCATGCAGCGCTTGGCGCAGGGCGCGCTGGTTTCGCTCGCGCCGGAGGGCAGCGAACTGTGGCTCGACGGCGGCCACAATCCGGACGGCGGCCGTACCGTGGCCGCCGCGCTCGCCGATCTGGAGGAGCGCGTGTCGCGCCCGCTCGTGCTGATCGTGGGCATGATGTCCACCAAGGACTGCCAGGGGTTCTTGAGCAACTTCACGGGGCTTGCGCGCCGCATGATCGCGGTGCCGGTGCCGAACCTGGAAAAAAGCATGAGCGCGGAGGCCGTGGCCGACGCGGCGCGCGCCATCGGCCTGCCCGCCACCAGCCGCGACGATCTCGAGGAAGCACTGGAAGCCGCGCGCAAGCTCGACCTCGACCCGCCGCCGCGCATCTTAATCACCGGCTCTTTGTACCTGGCGGGCGAGGTGCTGCGGCAGAACGGGACGCTGCCGCAGTGAGGGCATTGTCGTCGCCACACATGTTCCGCTGTCGTCCCCCGCGGAAGCGGGGGACCCAGTAATCGCTGATGGTGCAGTGACTACCGGATGCCCCGCTTTCGCGGGTCATGACGGCCGAATTTGCTGCGCACCCTATCGCTCACTTCAGCAGCTTCATCAGATCCGCCTTCTTCTGCCTGACCTGCTCCATCGTGCATTGCCGCGGCGCCTTGTCGGGGCGCCAGCGCATCAGCTTGGTGCCGTGGCGGAAGCGGTCGCCGGAGAAATGGTCGTAGCAGACTTCGACGACGAGCTTGGGCTTGAGCGGCTGCCATTCGTTCGAGCGCTTGCTCGACCAGCGGCTGGGACCGCCCGGCTTGTTGCCGGTGAAGCCGGGCAGCGCGATCAGCTTTTCCAGCTTTGCGGTCAGCGCGGCCTTCTCCGCCCCCTTGAGCGAGGAGGTGAAGCCGACATGGTTGAGCAAGCCGTCGCCGTCGTAGAGGCCGAGCAGCAGCGAGCCGACCGTCTTCTTGCCCTCGTTGTAGCGGAAGCCGCCGACCACGCAATCGGCGGAGCGGTAGTTCTTGATCTTCTGCATGCCGTGCCGGTTGCCGCCCTGGTAGGGCAGGTCGCAACGCTTGGCGATAATGCCGTCGAGCGTGGCGCCGACCTGTTGCAGCCATTTCTTGGCTTCGCTCAGCTTTGTCGTCGCCGGCGACAGCCGCAGACGGTCGCGGCCGCGCAGAAATTTTCTGGCGAAAGTCTGCAGCCGTTTGCGCCGTTCGGTGAGGGGCGCTTTCGTCAACAGCGCGCCATCGTCGGCGACCAGGAGGTCGAACACGATCAGCAGCGCCGGCGTCTGCTGCGCCAATTTCTTCACCCGGCTCGCCGCCGGATGGATACGTTGCAGCAGGTCGTCGAAGGAGAACACCTTGCCGCGCGGCACCACGATCTCGCCGTCGAGCACGAAGCACGCCGCCTTCAACGCCGCCAGCGCCGCCAGCAGCTCGGGGAAATAGCGCGTCAGCGACTGGCCGGACTTCGATTGCAATTCGATGCGTTCGCCGTCGCGGAACGCAAGGCAGCGGAAGCCGTCCCATTTCGGCTCGTATTGCCAGTTGCGGCCCTCCGGGATCTTGTCGACGGAGAGCGCTTCCATCGGCGCAAAGGGGCGATGCAGGGCGAGGCTCATGCTTGGGTGTCAACGCGCGAGCGCCGGAATCGGTCTCACCCGGTTGGCCGCGCGTCAGGAAAAATCCTGCAATAACAACGCACGAAAAAACTTATCCCCGGTCTGCGAACCGGCCTCATAATGCCGGCGCTTTGTTTTGACGCGCGATGCCGTCTCGAGGGTGCCGCGCGAAGGAGCAAAGCCGGTGCGCCGACAATGCGCGCCGCCGCTGGCAAGCTTGCGCGGACAGCGCACGCTTGACGGATGGAGCGCCAGGGGGGCGCAGCCGGCCTCGCAAGCCGGCGCGCGCCCTCGCAAGGCGCGCGGGCGGCCCGATCGCAAGGGCTGCCCAAAGGGGCCTCGCAAGCCCCTGGCGCCCTCCCGGCGCTCCATTCCCTCACTTTTTGTGGGGAGGAAAAAGGGATACCGGCGTACCCCGGGCCGCAAAGAATAGGGGCGGCGGAGCGTTGTCTAGCCAGGGATCAGGGGTCAGAAAATCAGAGACCGGAAATAAGGGATCGGCAATCTGGGATCGGAGACGAGTTTGGGCGCGGCTCACGCTTTCAACCGTTCGATCAGCCCGTGAATGTCGCCGAGCACGTAGAGGTCGCGCACTTTCGGCCCGTCAAACGTGAACACGGGCATGCCGATCCACCACACGTGCTTGCCGGTCGGCTGGACGCCGAACATTTCTTTGCGGTGGACGCCGTGGAAGCGCATCTTGCCGGCAACGCAGCCGCCTTCCTCGATCAGCAGCAGAATGTCGGTCGTGTAATTGCCGAGCGCGCCGGTCACCCAGTCGACATAGCCGGCAAACTCCGCGTGGCCGACCAGCGTCGGCCCGAGCGAGCCGCGGAAGGTGAAGCCCTCATGGAAGATGCGCGGGATCAAGCTCTTGTCGGCATGGTCCCACATCTCCTTGTAGAAGACGCAACACCGTTTCCTTCTGCGGCGTGAGGGTGATGCCATCGAAGCTGAGCGCCGGCTCGTCCATGCTCGCCACTGTAACGCATTCCGGCGCGCGGCGTCATGTCATGTCGACACTGACCTTGCGGTTTTCGCCCAGGTTGGGCTTTTCGCCGGTGGCGCGGGCCTTGGCGAACTCGAACCGCGCCTCGGCGCCGCTCGCGGGTCCGTCCCACAATTCGGCAACGTGCGGCTCGAGCCGGATCACGCACAAGTCTGCGTCTTGCGGCCCGGACCACCACACATCGTCGGCTTTTTTCCAGATGCGCGCCGCGCGCGCCGGATCGGTCGTCACCACGGCGCGGCCGGCGATCGAGAGATAAGCCTTGGCCTTGGCGTTGGTCACCGTGAAGCAGACGTCCGGGCAAGCCTCGATCTCGTCGTCCTTGAGGCCGCGCAGGTCGGCAAGAAAGTAGATGCAGCCGGCCTCGCGGTCGGGACGCGCGTCGAGCGGACGCGCGCGCAATCCGCCCGCGAAGCGCGTCGTCAACATGCCGACGCTCGTTTTCTCGAGGATGTCCCAGACGCGCGCTTCGTGATCCATCGCGCGTCAACGGAGAGGCGACGCCCAGGTTCCCGACATTGTCGGTCCGGGACGCGATTGAAGGCTGCGAGCCGGGAAGCCAAAACTCCCGGTCAGTGATTATGGATTCCGGGTTTACTCGCGCCGCTCGCGCCCCGGAATGACGGACGGCGCGGGCTAAAGTTGCCGGTCCACCATCGCCTTCTTCAGCGTGGCGATTTCCTTGGCCGGGTTGAGGCCCTTGGGGCAAGCCTTCGAGCAGTTCAGGATGGTGTGGCAGCGGTAGAGACGGAACGGGTCCTCGAGATTGTCGAGCCGCTCGCCGGTCGCCTCGTCGCGGCTGTCCTGCACCCAGCGATTGGCCTGCAGCAGCGCGGCCGGACCGAGATAGCGGTCCGAATTCCACCAATAGCTCGGGCAGGAAGTCGAACAGCAGGCGCACAGGATGCACTCGTACATGCCGTCGAGCTTGGCGCGGTCGTGGTGGCTCTGCTTCCACTCCTTCTCGGGCGCCGGCGTCACCGTCTTCAGCCAGGGCTCGATGGAAGCGTATTGCGCGTAGAAATTATTCAGATCCGGCACCAGGTCTTTCACCACCGGCTGGTGCGGCAGCGGATAGATGCGCACCGGCGCCTTGGTCTCGTCGATGGCACGCGTGCAGGCGAGCGTGTTGGTGCCGTCGATGTTCATGGCGCAGGAGCCGCACACGCCCTCGCGGCACGAGCGGCGGAAGGTCAATGTCGGATCGACCGTGTTCTTGATCCAGATCAGCGCGTCGAGCACCATCGGGCCGCAGTCGTCGCGGTCGACCATGTAGGTATCGACGCGCGGGTTCTGCCCGTCGTCCGGATTCCAGCGGTAGATGCGGAACTCGGTGACATGCGTGGCGTGCGGCGTGCGCGGCCAAGTCTTGCCTTCGCTGATCTTGGAATTCTTCGGCAGCGTGAATTCGACCATCGTATCTCCGCCTTCTCTGCCCGGTCATTGCCGGGCTTGACCCGGCAATCCATCCCATTTCGCAAGATGGATGCGCGGGTCAAGCCCGCGCATGACAGAACTCAGTAAACCCTCGCCTTCGGCTCGATGTAGGCGACGTCGTTGGTGAGCGTGTAGGCGTGCACCGGCCGGTAATCGATGGTGACGTTGCCCTTGCCGTCCATCCAAGCCAGCGTGTGTTTCATCCAGTTCTTGTCGTCGCGATCCGGGTAATCCTCGCGGGCGTGGGCGCCGCGGCTTTCGGTGCGGTTCTTCGCCGAATCCATGGTGACCACGGCCTGCGCCAGCAGATTGTCGAGCTCGAGCGTCTCGATGAGGTCTGAATTCCAGATCAGCGAACGGTCGGTGACGTGCACGTCGCCCATGCCTTTGTAGATTTCATGGATGCGCTTGGAGCCCCGCTCCAGCACTTCGCCGGTGCGGAACACGGCGCAATCCTCCTGCATCACCTTCTGCATCTTCAGCCGCAACTGCGCGGTCGGCGTGCCGCCGGAGGCGAAGCGCAGCTTGTCGAGCCGCGCCAGGGCCTTGTCGGCGGAGTCTTTCGGCAATGCCGGCTGCTTGTCGCCGGGCGTGAGAATTTCGGCGCAACGGTGGGCGGCGGCGCGGCCGAACACGACGAGATCGATCAGCGAATTGGAGCCGAGCCGGTTGGCGCCGTGCACCGACACGCAGGCGGCTTCGCCGAGCGCCATCAGTCCGGGGATCACGCAATCGGCGTCGCCGTTCTTCTTGGTCAAGGCCTCGCCGTGATAATTGGTGGCGATGCCGCCCATGTTGTAATGCACGGTCGGCAGCACCGGGATCGGCTCGCGCGTCACATCGACGCCGGCGAAAATGCGCGCGGTCTCGCTGATGCCGGGCAGGCGCTCGTGCAGCACCGCCGGGTCGAGATGGTCGAGGTGCAGGAACAGGTGATCCTTGTCCTTGCCGACGCCGCGCCCCTCGCGGATCTCGATCGTCATGGCGCGCGACACCACGTCGCGCGAGGCCAGATCCTTCGCCGACGGCGCGTAGCGCTCCATGAATCGCTCGCCCTCGGAATTGACCAGATAGCCGCCTTCGCCGCGCGAGCCTTCGGTGATCAGGCAGCCGGCGGGATAGATGCCGGTCGGATGAAACTGCACGAACTCCATGTCCTGCAGGGGCAGCCCTGCGCGCAGCACCATGGCGTTGCCGTCGCCGGTGCAGATATGCGCCGAGGTGCAGGAGAAATAGGTGCGGCCGTAGCCGCCGGTCGCCATGATGGTGACGTTGGCGGAGAAGCGGTGGATCGAGCCGTCGTCGAGGTTGAGCGCCACCACGCCGCGGCAGCGGCCCTCGTCGTCCATGATCAGGTCGATGGCGAAATATTCGACGTAGAACTCGGCCGCGTGCTTGAGCGCCTGCCCGTACATCGTGTGCAGCATGGCATGGCCGGTGCGGTCGGCAGCGGCGCAGGTGCGCTGCGCCGTGCCCTTGCCGAAATGCGTGGTCATGCCGCCGAACGGACGCTGATAAATCTTGCCGTCCTCCTCGCGGCGCGAGAAGGGCAGGCCCCAGTGCTCCAATTCGTAGACGGCGTCCGGCGCATTGCGGCAGAGATATTCGATGGCGTCCTGGTCGCCGAGCCAATCGGCGCCCTTGACGGTGTCGTACATGTGCCAGCGCCAGTCGTCCTCGCCCATATTGCCGAGCGCGGCGGCGATGCCGCCTTGCGCCGCCACGGTATGCGAGCGGGTGGGGAAGACCTTGGTGATGCAGGCGGTGCGCAGGCCGGCCTCCGAGCAGCCGACCACCGCACGCAATCCGGAGCCGCCGGCGCCGACCACGACGACGTCGTAGGCGTGGTCCTCGACCGGATAGGCGCGGCCGTTGACCGCCGGCGCGCCGTTGCTTTTCCCGTTCCCCTGTCCGTTCGTCGCCATCTTCGTCAGACCCCGAACGAGAGCTTGAGGACGGCGTAGCTCGCCGCGAAGGCGACCGCGACGATGTAGAAGGTGTTGGCCATGAGGCACACCACCTTGTAGCGGTTGTCATGCACGTAATCGAGAATGATCTCCTGCATGCCGATCCACATGTGATGCGCGGTGTTGAGGATGAACAGCAGCATGACGATCGCGATCAGCGGCGAGCCGAGGATTTGCACCACCGCGGCGTGGCTGCGGCCGAGCAGGGCGATGATGATGACCACCAAGCCGATGCTGAGCGGAACGCCGGCGACCGAGGTCGCGCGTTGATACCAGAAGTGCATGGTGCCGGAGCGGGCGGCGCCCAGGCCGCGCACGCGGCGCATCGGCGTGCGCATGTGCAACGGCGCCCTCATCGCAGGTCTCCCATGGCAAAATAGGCAATCACCCAGAGCAGGATCGTGAGCGCAATCGAGCCGACAATCGTCGTGACCGCGAGCAGCTCGCGCTCGGGCGGTTCGAACCCGTGCAGCGTGTCCCAGATCAGATGGCGGATGCCGCCCAGCATGTGATGCATCAGCGCCCAGGTAAAGCCGAACAGGATGAGGCGTCCGATGACCGAGTTGGCAAACGACTGGAAATCCGCATAAGCATTGGGGCCGGACGCGACCGCAATCAGCCACCAGGCAAGCAGCGCCATGCCGAAATAGAGCGCCGCACCGGTAATGCGATGCACGATGGACATCACCATCGTCAGCATCGGCTTGTAGATTCCCAGATGTGGTGACAGGGGGCGTGCCCGTGGCGTCACTCCGGCTTCAAGCTCGGCCATCGTCATTCTCCCAGAACGTTTCGTGCCGGCGCCCGCGCGGTTCGTAACCAATGTGGGCCGGTGCCGCAACGCATCACCCGGCGAGCCGGGCCTTTGGATTTCTCAGTCGTCGCAACACGCCGGGGGCAGTAGCAACGAATCGCCCAGGGCTGCTTTGGCTGCGAGAAACGGCGGGACCGATGGCCAGGCAACACTTCAACAAAAACGAAGCTTGAAACCAAAAATAACTCGGTGCAATATGTCCTTTATATAGCCTGCCTTCGCGTAATAAGAAGGTAGCCTTTGCCATGCGCTTCGACTTCACCGACCTCAGCCTGTTCCGCCACATCATAGAGGCGGGCAGCATCACCCATGGCGCCGAGCGCGCCAATCTCGCGCTGGCGGCGGCCTCGACCCGTATCCGCAAGATGGAACTGGCTTTCGGGGCCGAACTGCTGGTGCGTAGCCGTCAGGGCGTGACCCCGACCCAGGCCGGCCGCACCTTGCTGCAGCACGCGCGCGCCATCCTGGCGCAGACCGAGCGCCTGCAGGAGGACCTTACGCCTTATGCGCGTGGGCTCGCCGGCCAGGTGCGGGTCTTGTCGAACACCAACGCGCTTACCGAGTTTCTGCCCGAGACGCTTAGCTCCTTCCTCACGGCCTATCCCGACATCAGCGTCGACCTCGAGGAGCGGCTGAGCGACGAGATCGTCGGCCTGATCGCCGAGGGCTCCGGCGACGTCGGCATCGTCGCCGGCACCGTCGACCATGGCGGGTTGCACACCTTCCCATTCAGAAGCGACAGGTTCGTGCTCGTGGTGGCGCGCAACCATCCGCTCGCCGCCCGTTCGCGCATCAGCTTCGCCGAAGTGCTCGATTACGACATGGTCGGACTCGACCGCGCCAGCGCGATCCAACGGTTCCTCGCCGACAAGGCCGCCCGCATCGGGCGCCCGTTGCGGCTGCGCGTGCAGCTGCGCAGCTTCGACGCCATCTGCCGATTGGTCGAATGCAATGTCGGCGTCGGTGTCGTGCCGGAAACCACGGTGCAACGCACCGAGCGCAACATGGCGATCACCTCGGTGCGGCTGTCCGATCCTTGGGCCTTGCGCGAGTTGACCATCTGCGTGCGCGACGAGAACACGCTGCCGCCCTACGCGCGGCAGCTGGTGGATCACCTGCGTGCAAGCGCGTAAAAACTCATACCGATCACGCGGCGTCATTCTCCCAATCAGCAAACTTCATTTTCGGTCAATGCCGGATGCGTCTAGCATTGCCTCGCCAGATCATGCGCTAAGATAGCGCGGGCACCGAGGCGTGGCCCAATGGCGGCAGGTGAAGCGGATGAAACCGTCGCGGCTCGGCTGCGCGAGGCCGAAAGAACACGGAGACCGGTAGCGCCCTTCGCGCACGAACTCGGCATCGGCGATATTTCCCTGGCGTACGCCGTACAGCGTCGCAACGTTGCGCGTACCTTGATTTCGGACGGCGAACCTTTGCGCGCCGGTGATTTAATTTTGACCGGAGCGCTCGGTCCTATGGTCGCGGCACAAGAGGGTGAAAGATTCGAAGCGCGGATCGGCTCGTTTTCGCCGGTTAACCTGTATTTCTGCTGAAATTCAGTTTTTATCTCGGGCATCAAGCTGGGCGGAAGCGCCTGATCTTTATTTCACCTGCGCCTTCATCTTCGCCTCGAGCGCGGCGAGCCGCTTCTTGGCCGCTTCGATGCCGAAGGCGGCGGCTTTGCGATACCACGCCGCCGCTTGTGCAAGGTCCTGCCTGACGCCCTTGCCTTCCTCGTAGGCGATGCCGAGCGCGAGCTGCGCCGTCGGCGCGCCCTGCTCGGCGGCTTTGCGGTACCACATCAGCGACAGCGCGGTGTCCTGCGGGAGGCCGTTTCCCTGCGCATATAGATAACCGAGCGCATTCTCCGCAATCAGCACGCCCTTTTCGGCGGCGTCGCGAAACAGAGTCACCGCCTTGGCCATGTCTTTCGGTACGCCCATGCCGTCCATCAGCATGAGGCCGTAGGCGGCTTCCCCGAAGCCCGAGCCATGCTGCATCGCCGTCTTGTACCAGAGCGCGGCGGTCGCGAAATTGTCGGACTTATGGTGCGCGCGGCCGAGCTGATACATGAAGCGGGCGGCATCTGGATATTTCTGCACGGCCGCTTCGCAGGCCGGCATGGCGAGCGCGGCATTCAGCGCGATGAGCGTCACGCCGGGCGCCTTGCGCTGAGGATCGAGCGAATTGGCGGCGTATTTGTCGCAATCCGTGAGCGGCGCGTCGTCGGGTTTGGTCTGCGCCTTTGCAACGTCCACGGTCAGGCTGAGCGCGAAAAACGCGAGCGCGACGGCCATGCCAAACATGATGCTCCCCAGCCTCATTTCGGCATCAATACCCAATAATCGAGGTCCAGAATGACCGATGCGTCGTACTCCTCACCGCCCTTATAGGGAAAATCCGTGCACGGACGGTCCTTGCTGGCGACGGTGCGCAGGCGCAGCGCGCCGACGTCGTCGCGGCCCGGCAGGTCGGCGACGCTGAGCACTTCCGACCAGGCGAACACGGTGCAGCCGGCGAAAAGCGGCGCTACGTGGCGTCCGCCGTTGATCGCCGCCACGTGGAAGGCGTTGCCGAGCCCGTTGAATGAAAGCGCGCGCGCGAGCGAAATGGCGTGGCCGCCGTAGATCAGGCGTCGCCCAAAGCGGCCCTTGCTCTCGGTGAACTGATTGAAGTGCACGCGCGCGGTGTTCTGATAAAGCCGCGTCGCCATCATGTGCTCGGCTTCTTCCACCGTGACGCCGTCCGCGTGGTCGATCTTCTCGCCAACTTTGTATGCGCCGAAACGGTGCGGGCTTCCGGCCAGCACGGTGTCGTAGACGGCGCGGTCGATTTTCGGGCAGGCGGCGCCGAGCTGCGCCGGCTCGACGGCTTTAGGCAGTTCGGGCACTTTTTCCGGCGACGCCGCTGCCGTCTCGTCGCGCTTGCGCACCATCACCCAGCGCGCATAGTCGAGCACGCAGTCGCCCACCTCGTCGAAGCCGCGCGAGCGCACATAGACGATGCCGGTCTTGCGGTTGGCGTTCTCGCGCAGGCCGATCACTTCCGACACCGCATTGAGCGTGGCGCCGGGATAAACCGGCTTCAAGAAGCGGCAGTCGGCATAGCCGAGATTGGCCACGGCGTTGAGCGAGATGTCGGGCACGGTCTTGCCGAACACGATGTGGAAGACCAGGAGATCGTCGAGCGGGGCTTGGCGGTAGCCAATTGCACGGGCGAATGCGTCCGAGGACTGCACTGCAAAGCGTGAGCCGAACAGCGCTTGATAAAGCGCCGCGTCGCCGGCGTTGAGGGTGCGCGGCGTCGCGTGGCGGATTTGCTGACCGAGGCGGAAATCCTCGAAAAAATTGCCCGGGTTGGTCTTCGTGGCGGACGGGTTACTCACAAGCCGGCTCCTTCAGCCGGTCTCGCCCGGCGCCGCCATTCTCACAAAACCGTGAGCCGAACGCCAGCTACGCACAAGGCGAACTGATGAGGGCGTGTGCAGGGCCTCATGTTAGCCCGTGAATTGCAGGTGCAACTGTAAACAGCCCTCTGGAGGACCTACGATGAATAAGAGCATTCTTTTTTCCGCGCTTCTGTCGACCGCAATCGCCGCTGGCGTTGCCTTGGCGCCGGCCGCCTACGCCGCCGACGACATGAAGAAAGACTCCATGCACGACAGCATGAAGAAAGACGATATGAAGAAGGATAACATGAGCAAGGACAGCATGACCAAGGACAGCATGACCAAGGACTCCATGCACAAGGACTCGATGAAGAAGGACGACATGAAAAAGGACGACATGAAGAAGTAGCGGCCAAACGCGGCCGGGCCCGTGCATCCGCGGGTCCGGCCGCGCCGTATGTCCAACCGTACGGCCAAGGCTTAGGATGCAGCTTCAAGGGGTGGCAGCGGAAAGAGCATCATGACCGCGGAAACCGTCAGCCTGGATTCCACCGAAACCGTCATCCATCCGGCCTGGGTGCGCATCTGCCACTGGATCAACGCGCTTGCCATTTTGATGATGATCGGCTCCGGCTGGCAGATCTACGACGCCTCTCCCTTATTCGGCTTCACATTTCCGCGGTCGATCGCGCTCGGCAACTGGCTGGGTGGCGCGCTGCTCTGGCATTTCGCCGCCATGTGGCTGTTGGTGGTCAACGGCGTCGTCTATGTCACGCTCGGCTTCGTCACCGGCCGCTTCCGCCATAAGCTGCTGCCGATCTATCCGCGCCAGGTCTTCGCCGACTTAAAAGCCGCGCTCACCTTCAAGCTCTCGCACGACGACCTGACGCACTACAACGCGGTGCAGAAGGTGCTCTACGCCGGCATCCTCCTCACCGGCGTGGTGATCGTGGCCTCCGGCCTGTCGATCTGGAAGCCGGTGCAATTCCAGGAAATCACCGCCTTCTTCCGCGGCTACGACACCGCGCGTTACGTGCATTTCGCCGCGATGGCGGCGATTGTCGTCTTCCTGGTGGTGCATGTGACGCTCGCCGCGATCGTGCCGAAGAGCCTGCGCGCGATGATCGTCGGCCGTTAGGAGGGCGCGATGAAGCAACGCAAAATCATTCCCGGCGTCGATCCCAGGCTCGTCATCAAGGATGCCGCAAAGCTGATGCCCGATCCCATGCGGCGCGGTTTCCTGCGCGGCGCCGCAAGTTTGGGCGCGCTCGCCTTCCTGACCGGCTGCAACATCATCGACAGCGACAGCACCGAGAATGCGCTGAAGGTGGTGTCGCGCTTCAACGACCGCGTGCAGGCCTTCCTGTTCAATCCCAACAAGCTGGCGCCGACCTATAGCGAAGCCGAGCTTACCCGGCCGTTCCCGTTCAATGCCTATTACAACGAGGACGAGGCGCCGGTGGTCGATCCGGCGAGCTACAAGCTGGAGATTTCCGGGCTGGTCGACAACAAGAAGCCGTGGACGCTTGACGAGCTGCACAAGCTGCCCGAAGTGTCGCAGATCACCCGTCACGTCTGCGTCGAGGGCTGGAGCGCCGTCGGCTCCTGGCAGGGCGCGCGGTTGTCGGATTTCCTGCAGCGCATCGGCGCCGACACCAGGGCCAAATACATCTGGTTCAAATGCGCCGAGGGCTATACCAACACCATCGACATGCCCACCGCGCTGCATCCGCAGACGCAGATGACCTTCAAATACGACCACAAACTCCTGCCGCGTGCCTACGGCTTCCCGATGAAGATCCGCATGCCCACCAAGCTCGGCTTCAAGCAGCCGAAATACGTGGTGGCCATGGAAGTCACCAATACCGACCACGGCGGCTATTGGGAGAACCAGGGGTATAATTGGTTCTCGGGCCTGTAGCCGTGCACTGAGTCTTGCCAAGCCTGCCGCGGGCCTTTAGCAATCCTCTCCGTCGTCATTCCGGGGCGCGAGCTTCGCTCGCGAACCCGGAATCCATAATCCCAGCCTGCCCGTAGTCTCGAACGCCGGGATTATGGATTCCGGAGAGCCTCGCTCCGCTCGGCTTCCGGAATGACGGGTTGAGTACCGCGCGAACGAGGCCCCTCATGGCAACCCACAATCTCCTGCTGCTCCCCGGCGACGGCATCGGCCCGGAAGTCATGGCCGAGGTGAAGCGCCTCGTCGACTTCTTCAACGCCAAGGGTCCGCACAAATTCAGGACCGAAGAGGCGCTGGTCGGCGGCTGCTGCTACGACGCGCACGGCGTCGCCATCACCGAAGAAACCATGGAGAAGGCGAAAGCCGCCGACGCGATCATCTTCGGCGCGGTGGGCGGGCCGAAATGGGACAAGGTCGGCTACGACGTGCGGCCGGAAGCGGGGCTCTTGCGCCTGCGCAAGGACCTCGACCTCTACGCCAACTTGCGGCCGGCGGTGACCTATCCGGCGCTGGCCGATGCCTCCTCGCTCAAGCGCGAGCTGGTCGAAGGCCTCGACATCATGATCCTGCGAGAGCTTACCGGCGGCGTCTATTTCGGCGAGCCCAAGACCATCACCGATCTCGGTAACGGGCAGAAGCGCGCCGTCGATACCCAGGTCTACGACTCCTACGAAATCGAGCGCATCTCGCGCGTCGCCTTCGAGCTCGCGCGCAAGCGGCGCAACAAGGTCACCTCCATGGAAAAGCACAACGTCATGAAGACCGGCGTGCTGTGGAAAGAGGTGATCGAGCAGGTGCATGCGCGCGAGTTCAAGGACGTCGAATTGCAGAACATGCTGGCCGACGCCGGCGGCATGCAGCTGGTGCGCAACCCGAAGCAGTTCGACGTCATCGTCTGCGACAACCTGTTCGGCGACATGCTGTCCGACGTCGCCGCCATGCTCACCGGCTCGCTCGGCATGCTGGCGTCCGCCTCGCTCGGCGAGGTCGATGCCAAGACCAAGAAACGCAAGGCGCTGTATGAGCCGGTGCACGGCTCGGCGCCCGACATCGCCGGCAAGGGCGTGGCGAACCCGATCGCCATGATCGCTTCGTTCGGCATGGCGCTGCGTTACTCGTTCGATATGGGCAAGCAGGCCGACATGATCGATTCAGCGATCGCGGCTGCCCTCGACAAGGGCCTGCGCACCGCTGACATCGCATCGCCGGGAGCCAAAACCATCTCGACCGCGGAAATGGGCTCGGCAATTTTGCAGGAGCTGGAGACGCTCTCCGCATAAGCGGTCATTGCGGGGCGGCGCGAAGCGGCGTCCAAACAAAAGCGCGGCCCGCAAAGGGCCGCGTCGCATTCGCGCCCGTTCGCCGTCAATCCTGGTAGTGGATCCAGGGATTGTGACCGCTCGGCAGCGTGAACGGGCCTGGCAGCGGACTCATATCGCTGCCGAAGATCGTATGATCGAGCACGCTGTCGGCACGGTGGTCGGGATTTGCCACGTAGTCCAAGCTATTGCGCTCGCTCGGCAAGGGCTCGGTGCCGGGATCGAGGTAGGAGCGCTTTTGCACGATGATCTTGGTGCGCGTGCGGCCGTTTTCATCGCGGCTGACCACCACGGTGTGGTCGCGGTTGTAGTAGACGCGCTTTTTCGTCGTCTGGGCGGTTGCCGGCGCGGCCAAAAGCCCGGCCGCCGCGACGACGGCGCCGGTGAACGCGAACGCGACGGCAAGCTGTTTCAACCGCATGGTGTCCTCGACTCGAGCCCCCCGGATGCAATGCAGTGTAGCCGGGTTTGGTTCGCCGCAATAGGCCATGTCGCCGGTAAATGTCCCGTGACCTAGATCAACAGGCTATCAATTGTGGGGATTCCGGCCTCAGCCGGCGCAGGGCGGGGCGCCATATTCGGCCTGCCGCAAGCGCCGGTTGATCCGCTGGTGGTCGACATTCAGCCGCGTCTGCAGCTCGGAGGCATCGGCAATGATATCGAATCGCGCCGCCGGCATGCCGTGCGCCACCAGCTCGTAAATGAGGTTGCCGACCGTCCAGCGATAGCGCCTGGTGCCTTCAAGCGGCGGCGGCGTCTCGCCGACCGGCCAAGCCCGCAGGTCGAGGCGGCAGCCGTGCGGCCCGCGATAGCGCGCGGTGAAGATCGGCACGTGCCCGGGATCGATGTCGAGATTGACCAGCTTCAGGCCGGCCGTGTCAAGCCGGGGAATGGTGGTGCCTGCCGGCAGCGAGGCAAGCGTGATCGCGGTCGGCGCTTCGTCGGGGCCTTCGGCCTCGCGCGCGAGGAAACCCCTGGCGGCAAACAGTGCGACCGCGAGCATGGCCGCCAAGGCCGCAGCCACGGCAACCGCGCGTGGCCAGCCGCGGCGCCTTTTCGAAGGCAAGGAAATTGCCGGCGCTTCATCGGCGCTTTCGCCGATCACCGCCTTGAGCCGCGCCAGCGTGGCATAGGCGCGCGCGAGATCGCGCTCGCCCGCCAGCCGCGCCGCCATCTCCGCCCGCTCTGCCGGCGCCAGCTCGCCGTCGACCAGCGCGTTGAGGCGCAACAGGTCTTGTTGTTTGGGGTCGCTATCCATGGCGGGATTTCATGGGCCGGATGCTGCTCGCCTCGATCGCCGCCAGCAGGGCGCCGCGGGCGCGGGCGATGCGGCTCATTATGGTGCCGACCGGGACATTCAACAGGACGGCGGCCTCGCCGTAGCTGAAGCCGGCGATGTCGATCAAGGAGATGATCTCGCGATGCGGCGGCGGCAGCACGGCCAGCGCCTGACTGACGGTGATCTTGGCAATGCTCGCCTCATCGTAGTGCCAGACATCGGCCGGCGGCTGCTCGTCGAGCGCTGGCCGTTTCTGCCGTCTTAGCTCGTCGAGGGCGGCGTTGCGCACGATCTGAAAGAGCCAAGCGCGGTAGGCAGGCGCCTCGTCGGGCACGCGGCGTGCCGCCAGCGCCCGCGTGGCGGCTTCCTGCACGAGGTCGCGCGCGGCGTCGGCGTCGCCCAGCATGGTGCGAGCAAACGCGTAAAGCCGCGGCAGCAACGCCATCAGCCCGTCATGCGGATCGTTGGCCACGTCGGACTCTGCCGCCCCGTCAAACCGAGCCGCAACTATCGGGCCGGCTCCGACGATATGCAACTGAAAGCTTATCGCCCGATGCGGCGCGGCTCCGGGCGCGTGGCCAGCGCCTTCCACAACAGCTTGTATTTCGGCGTCGCGGCGATGATCGGATCGTGCTCGCCGCAGTAGCTGCGCTTGAGCTCGGCCTTGGCGAACAGGGCGCCGACCTTGGGCTCGCTGCCCGCCGCCAGCAGCGTCAGGCGGTCGAGCGCGCAGGAAAGCGTTGAGCGCTGCACGAGCTCGCCGCCCCGGCAGAACCAGCCCGACAGTTGCAGGCGCGGGGCGGCGCGGCGTGCCTTTCGACGTGTCGAAGCTCAGGATGGAAAGCGGGCCGAACTTGCTGGCGAGCGGCTCGCCGCGCTCGAGATGGCTGGGTCCGAGCCCTAGCGCGTCGTCGACGATCGTGGTCATGGGCTCGGCGAAGCCCGCAATCTCGTTACCCGGCCGGTAGATCTCGACGCGCAGATAGGGATCCGGCGAGTCCGGCTCGCCCAGGGTGAGGATGTCCTTGCGGCCGACGCCGTTGCGGTTATAGCGCATGGCGTAACGTTGCGGCGCGCCGGCGGCCTCCGGGATCGACAGCGCGAAGGCCGGGAACGGCCGCGCAATCTCATTCCATTGGCCGCGCTCAATGGGTTTGATCACGTACGCCGCCGGGCGCGATTGAAAAACCTGCGCGGCTGCCATCGAAAGCACCACGACACCACCCAGATAAGCGAGCATGCGCACGACCGTGGTCGGCAACTGCTCGCGCCATGAATAAAGGGCTGGATGCATGCCCCTCGCCTCTCCGCAGGCTGGCGTTATCTTGTGCTATGTTCTCGCCTAGAAGCACTGCCATCCGATTGCCCGGCGGTAGCGGGGTGACGATAAGTTTTTCGGAGAGTTAACAATGGGTTATAAGGTCGCCGTGGTGGGTGCCACCGGCAATGTCGGGCGCGAGATGCTCGATATCCTGGCCGAGCGGGAGTTTCCCGCCGACGAAGTGGTGGCGCTCGCCTCCCGCAAAAGCCAGGGGACCGAATGCTCGTTCGGCGACAAGACGCTGAAAGTGAAGGCGCTCGATCACTACGATTTCTCCGACGTCGATATCTGTCTGATGTCGGCAGGCGGCGCGGTGTCGAAGGAATGGTCGCCCAGGATCGCCGCCAAGGGCGCGGTCGTGATCGACAATTCGTCGGCCTGGCGCATGGACCCGGACGTACCGCTGATCGTTCCCGAGGTGAATGCCGATGCCGTCGTCGGCTTCCGTAAGAAGAACATCATCGCCAATCCCAACTGCTCGACTGCGCAACTTGTCGTCGCGCTCAAGCCGCTGCACGACAGGGCCAAGATCAAGCGCGTGGTGGTGGCCACGTATCAATCGGTATCGGGCGCCGGCAAGGACGCGATGGACGAGCTGTTTTCGCAGACCAAGGCGGTGTTCACCGTCGATGAGGTGGAAACGAAGAGGTTTCCCAAGCGTATCGCGTTCAACCTGATCCCGCAGATCGACGTGTTCATGGAGGACGGCTACACCAAGGAAGAATGGAAGATGATGGTCGAGACCAAGAAGATCCTCGACCCGAAGATCAAGCTCACCGCCACCTGCGTGCGGGTGCCGGTGTTCGTCGGCCATTCGGAAGCGGTCAACATCGAGTTCGAAAACCCGATCTCGGCCGATGAGGCGCGCGAGACCTTGCGTGGCGCGCCGGGCTGCCTGGTGATCGACAAGCGCGAATCCGGCGGCTACGTCACGCCCTATGAATGCGTCGGCGAGGACGCGACCTATATCAGCCGCATTCGCGAGGACGCCACCATCGAGAACGGCCTGCAGATGTGGGTGGTGTCGGATAACTTACGCAAAGGCGCCGCGCTCAACGCGGTGCAGATCGCGGAAGTGCTGATCAACCGCAAGCTGATCGAAGCCAAGCGCAAGGCGGCGTAATTTCTCCGTCATTCCGGGACACGCGCGTAAGCGCGTGGGCCCCGAATCCATAACCCCGGCCGGAATGATTGCAGACGCACCGGGAGTATGGATTCCGGGTTCGCTCGCGGAGTTTATCATTGGGCCGCACTTCGCGCGGACCCGGTGGCGAGCGCCCCGGAATGACGAACAAAAAGCGCCGCCCTAATCGCCCATGCTCTGCGCCAGCCGCTGGAAATCGCCGATTGCCGACTGGCGGTCGTTGTAGAAACCGATTACCCGCTGCGCCGTTTCCCGCTGCAGGCGTTCGAAATTTCGCCGCGCCGCCTCGATCGCGAGCTGCGGCAGGCCGTTGGGACCTCGTCGCAAAATGCAGATCTGCAGCGCGGTCGGCCATGACAGGCCGGCGGCCTTGGCGAGCAGCAGGGCGAAATCGTTCTTTTCGCTGCGCCGGTCGCTCAGGATGCTTTCCACCAGGGCCCGCGGCGTGTGCGAGAGCGCCGATAAGGCGACGACAGTCTCGGTGAATTTGCCGCCCGCGGCCAGATCATAGACCGCGGCGTCGGCCGATTTTCCCGCGCGCCGCATATTTTCGGCCTGGGTTTGCGCTTCGGCGCGCCGGGCTTCGGGTGAGGCGGTGACCTTCTGCCCGGTGATGCCGCTCAAAACCTCCTGCACCTCGGCGACGGCAGCGGGGTTGCCGGCGGTCAGCTTTTCCAGCACGCGCTCGGAGGCGCGCGAGATCAGCGTGCGGAAATGTTCGCGCGGGATGTCTTTGCGCAGGCCGACGCAGATCGCCAGCACTTCGTCGTCGATGGATTTGTCGAGCAGCGTGCCGTAGCCGGTGTCGGAGAAGCGCGCGCCTTCGTTGCGGGTGACCGAGATGACCACGTCGCGATTGCCGCGGGCCACCAACTCGTCGCTGACGTGCTCACTGAGCGTCGCCCGTTTTGAAATGGCGAGCAGGCGCTCCTGGCTATTGCCGGCGGCGACGGCGAGCAACTCCTCATCGGTCAGTCGGGGTGACTGGGTCAGTATCGGCGATGCGACTTCGATCTCGGCGTCGTGCGCGAGCCGGCGCACGATGCCGAGCGGCGCGTTGGCGACCGGCGCCAAGCGCTGAGCTAGCTCGGCGCGCGCCTTGCTTTCGATCGTCTCGGCGAGGCGGCAAATCACGCCGTCGAAGAGTTCGACATGTTCTTCGGTGAAGTTGCTGGCGCCGGCCAGGAACAGGTCGGTTACCCGCCGCAGCAGCTCAGCTTGCTTGCCGGGCGGGCCGGACGCCAGCGTGCTTTCTATCTCGATGAGAAGGGACTGCTCTGCCATTACCGCTCGACTTAGTTTTGGCCATAGTCAGCAGGGGTAGAATAACCAAAAGGACATTACCGCCGCGTTAGGCGGAAAGGCCGCATTGTCGGAACTGCGCGCGCACTGCCGCACCTTGCCGGCCTGCCAGCGCCTCGCTCCAATCAAGATTAAGGAATGGTTAGCGGTTTTGCGCGGCCGCGCCGCCTCAAAACCGCGGCTGCGCGAAGGCGCGCGCGTGCTGCTCGGCAGCCAGGTGGCGGAATTCGCCGCTCGCGCGGTCCAGCACATAGAGCTCGCCGGTGGCGACGCCGAAATAGGCGCCGTGCGCCGCCACCTCGCCTCCCTCGATCAGTCTGGCCAGCCGCGGAAAGGTCATCAGGTTGGCGAGGCTATTGGCGATGTTTGCCTGCTCGAGTCGCGTCAAATATTCGGACGGCGTCAGCGCGCCGCGCGGCGTCCGCTCGGCGGCCGGCTGCATCAGCTTCATCCACTTGCCGATGAAGTCGCCGGGCGACAGGGGCTCGGCCTCCTCGGCGAAGGCTTTGACGCCGCCGCATTGCGCATGGCCGAGCACGACGATGTGCTTGACCTTCAGCGCGCCGATGCCGAATTCCAGCGCCGCCGACACGCCATGCGCACGCCCGTCCGGCGCAAACGGTGGCACGATATTGGCGACGTTGCGCACCACGAAAAGTTCCCCCGGCCGCGCGTCGAAGATCACTTCAGGAGACACCCGCGAGTCGCAGCAGCCGATCACCATGATTTCCGGGTGCTGCCCGGCTTCTGCCAGTTCCCGAAAGCGGCTTTGCTCGCGCGGCAGCCGCTCGGCGAGGAAGGCGCTATAGCCGTCGATCAGGCGCTGGGGGAAGGTCATCATCGTTGCTTACCTTTGTCATGGCCGGGCTTCACCCGGCCATCTCGCTTAGACGCGCACCTTGCCTGCCCAAGCGGGATTGCCGGGTCAAGCCCGGCCATGACGGGCTCGGCCTCACGCCCAGATCGCCATCGGCAAGCCGTAAGCGTCGCGCGGCGGCGGGTCAGGGAAAGGTTGCGCCAGCCCGGCGTGCAGGCGACGCGCAATGAGGGCGCACGCAAGTGCATCGAGCTTATCGTCAATCTTTGTGCCTTTTGGTGGCTTTTCCATCGTGATGGCGTGCGAAATGCCTGCCCCAATAATCAATTTTCTTCTCAACATAATTCCTTTGCGGTGTTTTTTTGAATGCCGGACCGTGCGTTCTCCGTTCAGCGCCAAAACGCAGTTCTGGGTGCGTCGAGACACTCATTTTTAGTTTTTTTTGGCAACGCAGTAGCTTGTCGACCTCCACAATTTTGGGGAACAGATAGAAGCCTTGCTTTGCAAAGGCCTTGCGATCGGTGGATGTTTGTCGCGCGATTGTGCAGGCTCGCTTATAGCGCCTCTTGTCATTACGAATTTTTCTCTTATTGACTCCCGCATACACTGCGGAGCGTGAAGGTATCCGGAAAACACTTGAACGCCGGATCCCTACCCGCGAACGCACTTCTTCTTCCGCAGCGCGACCTCGATACGGGCTATATTCAGGCAATCCAATTGGGATATCAGCAACAACAATTACCGGTCGCTCCGGCCCAGAAATAATGTCTGCAAAATTGGAAATGACCCGGAGCCGAACCGCTTTTCCATTTGGTCGAACGAACGCAACCATCCAGCCATCGCGGCAACCGTCGACGCCAGCAAGCCAGACGTTATTGCGTTTCTTGGCCACTACCTAAATTATGGCACCGCGATTGGTACCTCGCTAGGCTAAATCTGGAGTTGGAGAGTTATTATGACCATCCGCCCGCGCCGCAGCGTGCTCTATATGCCCGGCTCCAACGCCCGCGCGCTGGAGAAGGTGAAGACTCTCGCCTGCGACGGCGTCATCTTCGACCTCGAGGACTCGGTCGCGCCCGACGCCAAAGAGGCGGCGCGCGAACAGGTGGCCGCGGCGGTCAAGGCCGGCGGCTTCGGCGCGCGCGAGCTATTTATTCGCGTCAACGGCATCGATACGCCCTGGCATACCGACGACCTCACGGCGGCCGCCCGTGCCGCGCCCGACGCCATCGTGGTTCCCAAGGTGCAAAGCCCCGACACGCTCGAATTGATCGGCCAGCGCCTGCTCGACATGGGCACCGACCATAAGACGCGGGTGTGGGCAATGATCGAGACGCCGCTCGCCATCTTCAACATCGTGGCGATCGCAGCCGAGGCGAAGGACTCGGAATCGCGCTTGTCGGGCCTGATCATGGGCACCAACGATCTCGCCAAGGACACGCGCGCGCACCTGGTGCCCGGCCGGGCGCCGATGCTGGCTTGGCTATCGACCTGCGTCGCCGCCGCGCGCAGCTACGGCATCGACATTCTCGACGGCGTCTACAACGACCTCGGCAATACCGACGGCTTCGCCATGGAATGCGTGCAGGGGGCGGAGTTCGGCTTCGACGGCAAGACGCTGATCCACCCCAACCAGATCGAGCCGTGCAACCACGCCTTCTCGCCGTCGCCCGAGCAAGTGGCGCAGGCGCGCAAGGTCATCGACGTGTTCGATTTGCCGGAGAACAAGGGCAAGGGCGTGGTGTCGATAGAGGGCCGCATGGTCGAGCGCCTGCACGCCGACATGGCGCGGCGGACGGTGGCCATCGCCGAGGCGATCGCGGCGCGCGCCTAGCCCCTGAAACCCGGGCTGCCCTCGCGGCGTTGTTGCGGCAGGCAAAGCAGCAAGGAGCCAGACCTATGCCGGAAATCCACGAGGGCAACGGCGTCGTCACCCAGATCACCACCGTCGATGTCGATCCTGACCACCAGGAAGAGGTCTTGCAATTGATGAGCGAGCGCGCCCACTACATGGCGCAGCAGCCGGGCTTCGTCTCGATCAGCTTGCACCGCAGCCGGGACGGCAGCCACGTCATCAACTACGTGCAGTGGAGCGACCGGGACAAGCTCGTGGCCGCCCATCACTCGCCGGAGTTTCGCAAGCGCTGGCCGCAGTTCGGCAAGATCGCCGACGAGATCGATCCGTCCCTCTATGAGGTCGTGCTGGTCGAAGAAAGCTGACCCAGCCGTGCTGCAACGCCCGGTCGGGCGGCCGCGGCTGAGGGGATGCCGATCACCCAATCCGGTGGTATGATTCCCTTGGGATGATGGGGTCGAGGGGAAACGTCTGGGCTCGGGGCGTCGCGGTGGCGTCACTCGCCGCTGCTTTCGCGCTCATCACGCTTAACCCGACACGTGCGGCGTCTGACATTCCGTTGCCGAGGCCGGCGCCGAAATGCGACCGCGACCATTTCCGCGTGGTGCTCGATGTCGGTCACAGCGCCGAAGCCCCAGGGGCGATCAGCGCGCGGGGCAAAAGCGAATACGGATTCAATCTGCGCTTGGCCAAGCTGATCGACCGCTCGCTCATCGATGCCGGCTTCGACAAAACAGTCCTCATGGTCACCGGCGGCGATGCCAGGCGCACTCTGTATTTGCGCATGGCGCACGCCAACAGACTGTCGGCGGATCTGCTGCTATCGATCCATCACGACTCGGTGCCGGACCGGTTCTACAAGAAATGGGAATTCAACGGCCAGCCGCACATCTACAACGACCAGTTCAAGGGCTATTCGATCTTCGTGTCGGACCGCGACGCCGAAGGCAAAGCCAGCTTGGAGTTCGGCAGCATTCTCGGCAATCAGCTGCGCGCGCGCGGCCTTGCCTACACGCCGCATTATGCCGCGGCCTTCATGGGCCATAATCGGCACGCGCTGCTGGACGGTCAAGCGGGCGTCTATCGCTACGACACTTTGTTCGTGCTGAAGAAAAGCCGGATGCCGGCCGCGCTGCTGGAAGCGGGCTCGATCATCAATCGCGACGAGGAATTGGCGATGGGGACGCCCGCGCGGCAGAACCTGATCGGCGCGGCGGTGGTCGCCGCGGTCGATACGCTTTGCCTTGCGCAGGCGCGGTCGCCGCAGTTGACGCAATCGGCGCGCAGCGTGCGGCATGACCACCGCAGCCGTCACGTGCGCAAACGCAGCGTCAAGTCCCCGCCGATGCTGTCGCTCAACCGCGGTCAGCCGGGCGCCGCCCGGCAATAGTGAGAAGCCCTTACGCCCACGGCCGCGATTCAGCGGCTTCTTTCTCGTAAGACGCGATCTTATCCGCCTTCTGCTTGGTCAGCCCGATATCGTCGAGCCCGTTGAGCAGGCAGTGCTTGCGGAACGCATCGACCTCGAACTTCACCACGCCGCCATCCGGCCCGCGGATTTCTTGGTTTTCGAGATCGATGCTGAGGGTGGCGTTGGCGCCGCGCTCGGCGTCCTCGAACAGCTTCTCTAAATCCTCCGGTGACACGCGGATGGGGAGGATGCCGTTCTTGAAGCAGTTGTTGTAGAAGATGTCGCCGAAGGAGGTGGAGATGACGGCGCGGATGCCGAAATCCATCAGCGCCCAGGGCGCGTGCTCTCGCGACGAGCCGCAGCCGAAATTGTCGTCTGCCACCAGGATCTTGGCGTTGCGGTAGGCCGGCTTGTTGAGCACGAAATTCGGGTTCTCGGAGCCGTCGTCGTTGTAGCGCATCTCCGAGAACAGGCCCTTGCCCAGCCCGGTGCGCTTGATGGTCTTCAGATATTGCTTGGGAATGATCATGTCGGTGTCGACATTGATCATGCGCAAAGGAGCGGCGACGCCTTCGAGGACGGTGAATTTCTGCATGGTTCCTTTTGCTCCAAGCCGCATTTAGCGGCGTTTTTCATAAAGCCCGCGCCGGCGGGGTCAATAGCGGGCGGTCACCCTCGCTTTGCGCATGACGGCCGCTATTCCGCCGCTGCGCGGCCCGCGTTGCGGTCGAACTTCGATTCCCGCTTCAGCTCGCAGATCTGCAGGCTGTACGTCTCGTAATAGATATCCCGCCCATTGCGCTGGGCTTCCCGATGTTCGGGGTGCATGCGCCAGGCGCGCTGCGCCTCCTCGGTTTCGAACTCGACGATAGTGCAGCGCTCGCCGTCCTCGGCGAAGAAGCCCTTGTGCGAGATATAGCCCGGCATGCTGCTGGCAAGCTCGGCCATGCGCTCGACCAGCGCCACGTAATCTTCCTTCATGCCCGGCATGAGACGGGAACGGAAAACGGTGACGATCATTGCGGCCGCCTTTCCCTATCGTTGGCCGGGGGGAACTATCGGCGCCATGGCCGGGACCGTCAAATGCCGCTTGCTGATCGCATCCATTCGGCGCGCTGATCGGCGCTCAGTCCGCCGCCGCCTCGATCGCCGCCATGTCCTCGTCGGAAAAGCCGAAATGGTGGCCGATCTCGTGCACCAGGACATGGGTGATGATGTCGATAAGGGTCTCCTCGGGGTGGTCTGTCCAATAGGCCAGGATCGGCCGGCGGTAGAGCCAGATCATGTTGGGCATCAGGCCGGTGACGTCCGGCCGGAATGGAAGGCCGATGCCCTGGAACAGGCCGAGAAGGGCATAGCGGCTGCCGACCCCCATTTGGGCGACCACCTCGGGGGTGGGGAAATCGTCCACCCGGATGACCAAGTCCTGGCAAAGACTGCGGAAATTCTCCGGCAGGCGCGCATAGCAGTGCACGGCGAGCGCCTCGAATTCCGCCGGGGAGGCGGTGCGATGGTCAAAAGGGCCTTTCATGCCAGTCATTTAGGCGCTGTTCCGCCTGCTGCCAGGCACCGCGGTAAACGGCTGGAAAGCTTCCGTTAACCATGTTAGTCTTTGCGGAGTAAGGTGAATTAGTGAGGCCCCGATGCGTATCTATACGGGCTTTGGCCTTTTGGGGAGCGTTCTGACGCTCAGTTTTGCCATGGCCGCGCCGGCGGCGGCGGAAATGTTCACCTGCCATGATAAGCCGGGGCAAGTGCTGTACAGCTATGAGGGCACGCCCGACAGCTACCGCAGCCGCGGCAAGCACTACAGCCACGTAAGCAGCTCGCGCGCCTACGGCGGCACCGACTATTCCGCCCATACCCGCTACTATCGGGCGGGGTCCACGCCTGCGACCCATTCCCGCGCTCGACGTTATTGGCATAAGCGCGCACAATGATAATCTTGCGGCGAGGGAGCTTGGGAGCGGGCGATGCCGAGACCGGCGATTGGCATGAGTGCAGTGGCGCTGGCCGCCCTGCTGCTGGCCGGCTTCGCGCGTCCGGCCGCCGCCGAACAAGTCGCTACGCGTGAACAAGACGCGACGCATGAATACGCGGCGCAGTCGCGCCCGCGCATCGTCATCCATCCGCGCCAGAGGTACCTGCCGCCGAGCGCCAAGCGGCACTGCGTTTCCTGGCTGGCCAAGGAAAATCGCCCGAGCGGGCCGGTGATCACGCCGCAAATGCGTTGTTGGTGGCAGTGGTAACGGTCCGGCGGATTTCGGGTATACTCGCGGCGCTTGGGGGCATCGGAGAAACGACGATGTCGAATAGAGCTTTCAAGATTTTGGCGATCCTTGCCGTGCTTGCGCTCGTGCCGGGGACGGCACTTGCCCGCCCGCACGGTGGCGGTCGTGGCGGCCACCACATGGCCCGGTTCCATGGCGGCGGTCACGCTTTCCATGGTGGGCACTTTCGCCGTGGCTTTCGCGGACGCCACTTCCACCCACGCTTTCGTCACCGCCCGTTACGCTGGGCTGGTCCCGGTATCTTTTTCGCCTGGGGCTATCCCGGTTATCTCTACGGGGGGCCGGAATGCGGCTGGGTGCGCGTTCGCTACCACCGTCACGGTCATTGGCACCATCGCCGCGTATGGCGGTGCTGGTGAGCCATAAGGTGTGAGCCGTAAAACGCGATGCCCCGCGCGAGCGGGGCATCAGACTCTTTTGCAGGGCGATGATTGGATCGCCCGCTTGCGCGCGCAATTGCAGTAGAGCGCTACTTCCACTCCCTGACATCGACGAAGTGGCCGGCAATAGCGGCGGCCGCGGCCATGGCGGGCGACACCAGGTGGGTGCGGCCCTTGTGGCCCTGACGGCCTTCGAAGTTGCGGTTGGAGGTCGAAGCGCAGCGCTCGCCCGGCGCAAGCTTGTCCGGGTTCATGGCGAGGCACATCGAGCAACCCGGCTCGCGCCAGTCGAAGCCGGCGGCCTTGAAGATCTTGTCGAGGCCTTCGGCTTCCGCCTGCTCTTTCACGAGGCCTGAGCCGGGCACGATCATGGCGTTGACGTTGCCGTTGACGCGCTTGTCGCCGACGATGCGCGCCACTTCGCGCAGATCCTCGATGCGTGCATTGGTGCATGAGCCGATGAACACGCGGTCGAGCTTGATGTCGGTGATCTTCTCGCCGCCCTTGAGCCCCATGTAGCCGAGCGAGCGTTCGGCGGCGGCGCGCTTGTTGTCGTCACGAATGTCCGACAGCACCGGCACGCGGCCGGTGATCGACGCGACCTGCTCCGGGCTGGTGCCCCAGGTCACCAGCGGCGGCAGCGCGTGCGCATCTAGCCTGATCTCGCGGTCGAAATGGGCCTCGTCGTCCGAGCGCAAGGTTTCCCAGTAGCGCATGGCCTCGTCCCAGGCCTTGCCCTTGGGCGCTTTCGGCTTGTCCTTGAGGTATTCGTAGGCCTTCTCGTCCGGTGCGATGAAACCCGCCTTGGCGCCGCCTTCCACCGACATGTTGCACACGGTCATGCGGCCTTCCATCGACAGCGCGCGGATGGCGTCACCCGCGTATTCGAGCGCATAGCCGGTGCCGCCGGCGGTGCCGATCTCGCCGATGATGGCGAGGATGATGTCCTTGGCGGTGACGCCGTCCGGCAATTTGCCGTGCACCACCGCGCGCATGTTCTTCGATTTCTTCTGGATCAGCGTCTGCGTTGCCAGCACGTGCTCGACTTCCGACGTGCCGATGCCGTAGGCGAGCGCGCCGAAGGCGCCGTGCGTGGCGGTGTGGCTGTCGCCGCACACGATCGTCGTGCCGGGCAGCGTGAAGCCCTGCTCCGGCCCGATGATGTGGACGATGCCCTGGCGCCTGTCGAACTCGTCGTAATACTCGACGCCGAAGTCCTTGGCGTTCTTGGCCAGCGCCTCGATCTGCGCCGTCGATTCCGGATCGGGATTGGGCTGATGGCGGTCGGTGGTCGGCACGTTGTGGTCGACCACGGCCAGCGTCTTGTCCGGCGCGTGCACCTTGCGGCCGTGCTGACGCAGGCCTTCAAAAGCCTGTGGCGAGGTGACTTCATGCACAAGATGGCGGTCGATGTAGATGAGGCAGGTGCCGTCCGGCTGCTCATCCACCAGATGGTCGTCCCAGATTTTGTCGTAGAGGGTACGCGGTTTCATGACACGAAGGCCTTGGCTTGAGCGAAAGGAAAAGGGCTCGCGGGCACCGGCTCGGGGCCGGCCGGGGAGCCGGTCAAAGGCGCGCTTGCACGCTCGCCATCAGCCGCCCGAAGAAGCGCCAGGGCAACCGGGCGTGATCGGCCAGGACGATGCGCTGAGCCTTGGTAACCATGCCGGTTATATAGCCGCTTGCGTTGTGGCGGACAACGCGGACCGGCCGCGTCCTCCCCGCGCGGCTTAGCACGGAGATGATGCGCCGCGGACGCGGGGTCCCGATTCATAACCGGGGTCCCGGGTCTGCCGCGCACCGTTTCACGCTGCGCTGCGCCCGGGACACGAGGCGGCGGTCGCAACAAAAAGGGCCGCGCAGGCGGCCCTTTTGCGTCGCGTATGATAGCCGCTTACTCGGCCTTGCCCGCGGCCGCGGCTTCCTCGCCCACCGGTCCGCTGGCCTCGGCGATGCGTGCCTTCTTGCCGCGCAGGCCGCGCAGGTAATAGAGCTTGGCGCGCCGCACCTTGCCGCGGCGCACGAGCTTGATCGAGTCGATCATCGGTGAGTAGAGCGGGAACACGCGCTCGACGCCCTCGCCGTAGGAGATCTTGCGCACGGTGAAGTTCTCGTGGAGGCCGCGGCCGGAACGGCCGATGCACACGCCCTCATAGGCCTGCACGCGGCTGCGCTCGCCTTCCACCACCTTCACGTTCACCAGCACGGTGTCGCCCGGCCCGAAATCGGGGATTTCCTTGCCGGCGGAGAGCTTCTCGACCTGCTCTTTTTCGAGTTGTTGGATGAGGTTCATTGGGCATGTCTCCGTCGGCAGCGCCAGCATTCGGCGCGCGGGCTTAAGGTCCGGTCTGAATGGGTCGGCGGGCTTTTAGACCAAAGAATGTGGCTTGTCACCTTTCGAAGCGTCATTCCGGGACGCCCCGAAGTGGCGGGCCCGGAATGACAGGCAAAATCAGGGCCTTTTCCGCACCTGATGCGTGGCCCATAGATCGGGCCGGCGTTCCCTGGTGAGGCGCTCGGCCTCGGCGCGCCGCCAGGCGGCGATCTTGCCGTGATCGCCGGACAGCAGAACCTCCGGGATCGGCTCCCCCTCGAATACCGGCGGGCGCGTGAATTGCGGATATTCCAACAAGCCGTCGGCGAAACTTTCCTCCGCGGCGGACGCCTCCTTGCCCATGACGCCGGGAAGAAGCCGCACGCAGGCGTCGAGCAGCGCCAGGGCGGCGATCTCGCCGCCCGACAAGATGAAATCGCCGAGCGAAACCTCTTCCAGCTTGCGCGCCTTGATCAGCCGCTCGTCCACGCCCTCGAAGCGCGCGCAAACGATCACCGCGCCGAGGCCGGCGGCGAGCTTGACGACCTTGGCTTGCGTGAGCGGCTTGCCGCGCGGGCTCATCAGCAGACGCGGGCGGGTGTCATGCGGCACGCCGTCCAGCGCGCGCGCCAAGACGTCGGCCTTCATCACCATGCCCGGCCCGCCGCCCGCCGGCGTGTCGTCGACGGTGCGGTGCTTATCGCTGGCGGCGTTGCGGATGTCGTGGACGTCGAGCGACCAGACGCCGGAGGCCAGCGCCTTGCCGGCGAGGCTTGCGCCCAGAGGGCCGGGAAACATTTCCGGGAAGATGGTGAGCACCGACGCGCGCCACATGGTCAGGTTCTTGTCCTCTCCCGCTTGTCCCCGCGCAAGCGGGGGCCACCAGTGTAAAGTCTGTACGTTATCGCTCTGGATTCCCGCTTGCGCGGGAATGAGCGGAGTTTGATTCGCGGGTTTCGATCTCCTCAGGCACCACCACCACGATCCGCTTCGCTTTCAAATCCACCTCTGGCACCGTCGCTTGGGTGAATGGCAGCATCAACGTCGGACCGCCGTCCGCGGGCGCGATCTCGATGATGTCTCCGGCGCCGAAGTTATGCACCGCACTCACTGTGCCGAGCGCGCCGCCATTCGCCGTCACCGCCGTGAGCCCGATCAAGTCGGCGTGGTAATAGGTATCGGCCTCTTCGATCGCCGGGAGCCGCCCGCGCGGCACGAACAGATCGGTGTTGGTCAGTTGCTCCGCCGCGGCGCGGGTGTCGACGCCCGCCAGGCGCGCGACCAGGAAGTCCTTGCCGGCGCGCAGGCTGTCGATCTCGAAACGTCGTGCGCCGTCTTCGGTTTCCAGCGGCCCGTAGTCGGCCACCGCCGTCGGGTCTTCGGTGAAAGACCAAAGCCGAACCTCGCCGCGGAGACCGTGCGCGGCCCCGATGCGCGCGACCCGGATTTTCGACCTCATGGTGGAGAGTGTCGCGCCTCCCTTCCCTCTCCCTCAAGGGGGGAGGGGAAAGCGTGCTCGTTGCGGAGCGGTGCCATGGCCGCGATGCGATCAGCTCGCCGGCGCTTCCGCGGCCGGAGCCGCAGCCGGCGCTGCGGCGGCGGCAGGCGGGGCAGACGCGGCCTTGGCGGCTTCCTCCTCGCGCGCCTTGCGCTCCTTGCGCGGCACCGCCTTCTGCGGATTGTTGCGCGGCGTGCGCTTGGCAACGCCGGCGGCGTCGAGGAAGCGCATCACGCGGTCGGACGGCTGCGCGCCCTTCTTCATCCAGTCCTTGACCTTGTCGAGATCGAGCTTCAGCCGCTCTTCCTTGTCCTTCGGCAGCAGCGGATTGAAATAGCCGATGCGCTCGATGAAGCGGCCGTCGCGCGGCGAGCGCGAATCGGCGATGACGATGTGATAAAACGGCCGCTTCTTGGTTCCGGCGCGGGCCATGCGGATGACGAGAGACATTCGAATTTCCTTTCTTACGTTTCAATCGTGCTTGTGTGTTTGGTAACGAGGACGCGGCCTTTCGCACCTACGGCTGTTTCGCCACGTTGGTTGCGCAGGCGGCCGCGCAGGTCGATGATTTCGCCGTCGCGGCGAGAAGTCGGCTTCACCGAAATGACCAGCCATTCCAGATCGACCGTCTCGTCGGCGTAGACCGGCTTCTTGAAGCCAAACCAGAACTCGAGTCCCACCATCGCGCCGCGTTCGGCGAAATGCGTGGCAGTCAACGCCATCAGATGCCCGGTGGTCTGCGCGCCGCTCGCGAACACACGTCCGAAACGCGAGCGGGCGGCGATGGCTTCGTCGTGATGCAGCGGATTTTCGTCGCCGACGGCGCGGGCGAACGCGCTTACCGCGTTCGGCGTCAGCGATAGGCGCGCGGCAAATCGCTCGTGCGGACGGGCGTAGTTCATTTCTTCTTGCCCCCGGGAAGTCCCGGCAATCCGGGAAATTTTCCGAGTCCCGGCATGCCTGGCGCTCCGGGGAAATTCGGCGGCAGCTTGGGCATTCCGGGCATGTTCGGCGGCAAGCCGCCGCCGGGCAGGCCGCCCGGCATCTTCTCGGCGAGCTTGGCGATCTCCTCCGGCGAGGGCATGGCGCCGCCGCCGAAGCCCATCGCCTGCGCCAGCCCGGCAAGCGGGCCGCGCTTGCCCTTGCCCATGGCCTTCATCATGTCGGCCATCGAACGGTGCATCTTCAGCAGCCGGTTGATGTCCTCCGCGCGCGTGCCGGAGCCGGCGGCGATACGCTTCTTGCGGCTGTGCTTGAGGATGTCCGGGTTGCGGCGCTCCTTCGGCGTCATCGAGTCGATGATCGCCACCTGCCGCTTTAGCATGGTCTCGTCGATATTGGCGTTGGCGAGCTGATTCTTGATCTTGCCGACGCCCGGCAGCATGCCCATCAGCCCGCTCATGCCGCCCATGGCCTGCATCTGCATGAGCTGCTCGCGCAGGTCGCCGAGATCGAAGGCGCCCTTGCGCATCTTCTCGGCCGCGCGTGCCGCTTTCTCCGCGTCGATGGTGGCGGCGGCCTTTTCCACCAGCGCCACCACGTCGCCCATGCCGAGGATGCGGCCGGCGATGCGCGAGGGCTCGAATTCCTCCAGCGCGTCGAGCTTCTCGCCGGTGCCGATCAGCTTGATCGGCTTGCCGGTGACCGCGCGCATCGACAGCGCGGCGCCGCCGCGGCCGTCGCCGTCGACGCGCGTCAACACGATGCCGGTCAGACCCACGCGCTCGTCGAAGGCGCGCGCGAGATTGACCGCGTCTTGACCCGTCAAGGAGTTGGCGACCAGCAGCACCTCGTGCGGATCGGCCGCCTGCTTCACCTCGGCCGCCTCGCTCATCATCGCTTCGTCGAGCGTGGTGCGGCCGGCGGTGTCGAGCAGCACCACGTCGTAGGCGCCGAGGCGCGCGGCTTCGAGCGCGCGCTTGGCGATCTGCGGCGGCGCCTGGCCCTGCACGACCGGCAGCGTGTCGATACCGGTATCGCGGCCGAGCACCGCGAGCTGCTCCATGGCGGCGGGGCGGCGCACGTCGAGCGAAGCCATCAGCACCTTCTGGCGCCGGCGGTCGCTCAACCGCTTGGCGATCTTGGCGGTGGTGGTGGTTTTGCCGGAGCCCTGCAGTCCGACCATCATGATGGCGACCGGCGGCGCGGCGTGCAGGTCGATCGATTGGCCTTCGGCGCCCAGCGTCTCGATCAGCTGGTCGTGCACGATCTTGACCACCATCTGGCCGGGCGTGACCGACTTCATCACTTCGACGCCCACGGCGTGCTGCTTTACCTGTTCGGTAAAGGCGCGCGCGACGTCGAGCGCGACGTCGGCCTCCAGCAGCGCGCGCCGCACCTCGCGCAACGCGGCGTCGACGTCCTCTTCGGTGAGCGCGCCGCGGCGGGTGAGGCGGTCGAGAATGCCGCCCAGCTTTTCCGACAGTGAATCGAACATTCTCTTGCTTCCTTCACCTCTCCCACAGGGAGAGGTCGGATCGCGAAGCGATCCGGGTGAGGGGTTGCGCCCTCTCGATGGTCCGACCCCCTCACCAGATCCTCAAGGCTTCGCCTTCGGATCGACCTCTCCCCAAAGGGGAGAGGTGAAGAGAGGATCGCAAACGACTTAACGCCCGAGGGCGCATCGCGCTGTCGGGCGGGGGCCTCCGGCCTCTAAAGGACCGGGTGGCGGAACCTGTAACTTCACGTCTTGAGCGAAGACGCGCGGAACCTAGGGACGTGGCCCGATCAAGTCAAGGCAGGGCCGATCCGCCCTCATCTTGGCAGACTGGCCGGTAGTGAGTGCGGTGAATTCAGGACGTTACCATACAGCCGTCATGCCCGGCCTTGTGCCGGGCATCCACGCCTTGCGAAGTGAAGCGCCAGTGGATGGCCGGGACAAGCCCGGCCATGACGGTGTGGAAGCACTGCGCCCGACCGCTTGAATTGACGCGCCTCATTTCCGGCTAGGCTGTCAGGATGAGGCCGGGAAAGGCGGTCGCTACGGCGCCAGGGCGTAGCTCACCGTCACCACCGCCCGCAGCGTCTGCTCTCCCGGCGCCACCGGCACAGCGCCGGCGCCCGCCCGCATGGTGGCATAGGGCCGCGGCGGGGTAGGCGCGCCCTCTTCGGTGATGGCGACCACGCCGCCGAGCTTGGCGCCTGCCGCCTGCGCATAGAGCGCGGCCTTGCGGTGGGCGTCCGCGATCGCCTCGTCGCGCGCCTGGTCGAGCAGCTTGGAACGCTCGGACACTTCGAACTCGATGCCGGACATTTCGTTGGCGCCGGCGGCGATGGCGCGGTCGAGCAGCGCCGGCAGCCGGCCGATATCGTGGATGCTGACCGTGAGCTGGTTGGTCACCTGAAAGCCGAGCAGCCGGTTGGCGCCGCCCTTGGGATCGTATTGCGGCTGCAGCGATAGCCGCGAGGTCTGGATGTCGCGCGGGGCGATGCCGTTGCTCTTGATCGCGCTCATCACCGCGGTCATCTGCTTGGCATTGGCGTCGCTCGCCTCGCGTGCAGTCTTGCCGTGGCTGCTCACGCCGATGCGGATCACCGCGGTATCGGGCGCGACTTTGATCGCGGCTTGGCCGGTGACGGTGACGAGCTTGTCCATTGCCTGCGCCTGCGGCGGCAGGACGGCTGCGACGAGCAAAACAAGAATAGAGATGCCCAATCGACGCATGGCTATTTCACCGGTACGAATACGTTAACCTTGATCTCGTCGTCGCCCTTATTGAGCGGGCCTTCGGGATATTCCTCGACGAATACGTCTCTGGCTTCAAGCCCCTTGTCGTCGAGATAATTGACGATGGCCTCGTAGGTTTCATCCATCGCTTCATAGGCGCCCCGGTGCACGAATTTGAGCGCCTTGCCCGACGGCGCTTGGCCGACCGCGATGCCGCCCTTGGGCGGATTGGCCGGCGCGTGCGCCACCGGCACCGCCACGCGGAAGTCGAAGCCGCTATCGTCGGTCTTGGTATAGATCGTCATCGGGGGGCCGTCCGGCTTGATGCTCTCTTTGGCGAGATATTCATCGAGCGACTTGAAGGAATCGACCAGCGCGGAAAGCGCGTTCTCCCACGTGCTATGGCCTTGCAGGTAAAGGATCGTGCGTTCCGGCAGCATCACCACTTCGCCGAAAGCGTCGCCCGGCTGCAAGGGCGACGGCGCCTCCATGCCGGGACGGGGCGTCGGCGGCGTTTGCTCGGTCGGCGACTGATCGGTTTCGGCGGGCGCCGGCGCGGTGGCAAGCCCAAGCGCCGCGGCGAGGACGATTGGCACTGCCAGTCGCAGGTGGGACATCGTCCAGTCTCCGTTTTCGACGGTCCTGGTGACTGCCGGACATAGTAGCATGGCCCCTGGCCACGCCGTGCATTTTCGCCATATAAGCCGGGCGAAACCCTGGCATGGGTCGAATTCGGCACTTAAACGATGGGCGCGCTCGCCAACCACAGCTTTGTCAAGATGAACGGCGTCGGCAACGAGATCGTCGTGGTCGATCTGCGTGCAGCGCCCGCTCCGATCACGCCCGAGGAGGCGCGCGCGGCGGCGCAGCCCGGCGCCGTGCCCTACGACCAGCTAATGGCGCTTTATCCGCCGCGCACGCCTGGCACCGACGCCTTCATCCGCATCTACAACAACGACGGCTCGGAAGCCGGCGCCTGCGGCAACGGCATGCGCTGCGTCGCGGATCAGGTCGCCAAAAAGAGCGGCAAGGATGTGCTTACGTTCGAAACCACCGCCGGCATCATCAACTGCTGGAAGATCGCCGACGGCCGGTTCACCGTCGACATGGGCGCGCCGCGCTTCAAGTGGAACGAGATTCCGCTGGCCGAGGAGATTCGCGATACGCGCAACATCGAATTGCAGATCGGGCCGATCGATAAGCCGGCGCTGCATACGCCCTCGGTGGTGAACATGGGCAACCCGCACGCTATCTTCTGGGTGGACGACGTGAACGCCTATGATCTCGCCCGTTTCGGCCCGCTGCTGGAGAATCACCCGATCTTTCCCGAACGCGCCAATATCACGCTCGCCCATATCGCCTCCCGCGACCATATCGTCATTCGCACCTGGGAGCGCGGCGCCGGCTTGACCAAGGGCTGCGGATCGGCCGCCTGCGCCGCGGCGGTCGCCGCCGCGCGGCTCAAGCGCGCGGAACGCAAGGTGAAGGTGACGCTGCCGGGGGGTGAACTAACGATCGAATGGCGCGAAAAGGACGACCACGTGCTGATGACCGGGCCGGTGCAGTTCGAGTTCGAAGGGAAGTTCCATGCGAAGCTGTTCGAGAAAGTGAGTACGCCCTAATAACCGGTCATTCCGGGTTCGCCGCGGAGTTTATCATCGGGCCGCGCTTTGCGCGGACCGGTTGGCGGCGCCCCGGAATGACAGCAGGAGAGTGTCGCTGCATATGCCCGTCGACGTCGTCACCTTCGGCTGCCGCCTGAACGCCTATGAGTCGGAAGTGATCCGGCGCGAGGGCGAGCGCGCCGGCGCGCGCGACGCGGTGGTGGTCAATACCTGCGCGGTGACGGCGGAAGCTGTGCGGCAGGCCCGGCAGTCGATCCGCCGGATCAGGCGCGAGCGGCCGGATGCGCGCATCGTGGTGACCGGCTGCGCGGCGCAGACGCAGCCGCATCTGTTCGCGGCCATGCCGGAAGTGACGCGCGTCGCCGGCAACGAGGAAAAGCTCGACGCGCGGTTGTGGCAGGCGGATGGCAAGATCGCGGTCGCCGACATCATGGCGGTGCGCGCAATGAAGCCGCACGCCATCGATGCGATCGAAGGTCGCGCCCGCGCTTTCGTGCAGGTGCAGAACGGCTGCGACCATCGCTGTACGTTCTGCATCATCCCCTTCGGCCGCGGCAATTCGCGCTCGCTGGCGGCGGACGAGGTGGTGAGGCAGGTACGCCGCCTGGTCGCGAACGGCCATCGCGAAGTCGTTCTCACCGGCGTCGACATCACCGGCTACCGCGACGGCGATATTCGGCTCGGCGCGCTGGTCAAGCGCATCTTGCGCGAGGTGCCGGAGCTCGCGCGCCTGCGGCTCTCTTCCATCGACTCCGTGGAAGCCGACGCCGATCTGTTCGACGCGCTCGCCGATGAACCGCGCCTGATGCCGCATCTGCATTTGTCGCTGCAGGCCGGCGACGATCTCATCTTGAAGCGCATGAAGCGCCGGCACAGCCGCGCCGACGCCATCGCCTTTTGCAACAAGGTGCGCAGCCTTCGGCCGGACGTTGCCTTCGGCGCCGACATCATCGCCGGCTTCCCGACCGAGAGCGAGGAGATGTTCGTGCGCTCGCTCGAAATGGTCGACGCATGCGGGCTGACGCAGCTGCATGTGTTTCCGTTTTCGCCGCGGCCCGGCACGCCGGCCGCGCGCATGCCGCAAGTGGCGCGCGAGGCGGTCAAGGAGCGCGCCCGCCGTCTGCGCGAAAAGGGCGAGGCGGCATTATACGCGCATCTCACAGCTCAAGTCGGTTGCCGGCGCCGCGTGCTCGCGGAATCACGCGCGCTCGCTCGCACCGAGCAGTTCATTCCGGTGCGGTTCAATGCTTCTGTGGCGCCCGGCGAAATATTCGATCTGACAATCGCCGGCCATGACGGCCGACAGCTTTTAGCGGCCTAGGGGGAACCATGAGCGATCATCTCATCACCACGATGGCGCAGCTCGAATCCATCTACGGCGAGAAGAATCCCAATTCGGTGATCAAGGAGACCCACCATATCAGCAGCGGCTATCGCAAGCTGATCGAGGCGGCGCCTTTTGTCGCCATTGCGACGGCCGGGCCGGAAGGACTCGACTGCTCGCCCAAGGGCGACGCGCCGGGCTTCGTGCGCATCCTCGACGACAAGACGCTGGCGATTCCGGATCGGCCGGGCAACAACCGCATCGACGGCTTCCGTAACATCGTGCGCGATCCGCGCATTGCGCTTTTGTTTCTCATCCCCGGCTGCGGCGAAACGTTGCGCGTGAACGGCCGCGCCAGCATTTCGATCGATCCGGAGTTGATGCAGAGCTTCGCGGTGAACGGCAAGCTGCCGCGCTGCGTGCTCGTCGTGCACGTCGAGAGCATTTACTTCCATTGCGCCAAGGCGATCATGCGCTCCAAGCTGTGGGATGAAGCGAGCAAGGTCGACCGCAGGAGCCTGCCGTCGACAGGGACGATCCTTGCCGAATTGAGCGACGGCAAAGCCGGCGGCGAGCAATACGACCGCGAACTGCCCGAGCGCCACAGGGCGATGCTTTACTGATCCCGCCAGCCGCACGTCGCCAGCAATTCCCGCATATGTGCCGGCACCGGCGCGGTGACCGTCACCGGCGGTTTGTGCTTGGAGATCGGCACCGTGACCTCACGCGCGTGCAGCTGCAGCGGCGGCCCGCCCGTGCGCGGCGCGCTGCCGTAAATCGTGTCGCCCAGGATCGGCCAACCCATCGCTGAGCAGTGTACGCGCAGCTGATGCGTGCGCCCCGTGAGCGGCTCGAGCGCCAGCCAGGTAAGCTTTTTCGATGCACTGCCGCTCGCCGCAGCGTGCTCCCTAGGGTTGGGGAGGGGGGTGGATGCAGGCTCAAACTTTGCCGCTAGCCCCCTCGCGCCGCCTTCGTCGGTGACCTCCCCCACAAGGGGGGAGGCGACGGGAGCATGCGGCGCACTCGCGTCGAGATTTTCTCGCCCCATCACCTTCCACGTCGTCACCGACGGCAGGCCGTGCGGGTCGGGCTTCATCCACCAACCGCGCGACTCGTCGAGCTTGGATAGCGGCATATCGATGCGGCCTTCGTCCTCCGCCGGCCCGCCTTCGACCACCGCCCAATAAGTTTTGCCCACCTTGCCCTGCTTGAACAGCTTGCCGAGCAGCGCGAGCGCCTTGCGGTGGCGGCCGAGCACCAGGCAGCCGGAAGTGTCCTTGTCGAGCCGGTGCGCCAGCGCCGGCGCGCGCGGCAGTCCGAAACGCAGCGCGTCGAAATGCGCATCGAGCGCGTCGCCGCCCTTCGGCCCGCGATGCACCGCAAGTCCGGCGGGTTTGTCGATCACCAGCATCAGCCCGTCGCGGTAAAGCAACCGGGCGAGCATCTCTTCCGCAGTCATCCCGCTCTCGTCATCCCGGGACGCGCCCGAAGGGCGCAAACCCGGAATCCAGAAACAAGCGCTGAAGTCGCATCTGGATTCCGCGTTCGCGAGCTTTCGCTCGCGCCCCGGAATGACCAAATGGGGTTTCGAGGTCAATGGGGAACGGCTATCACGGGCGCGCCAAGGAAGCATTATGGACGACAGCACGCAGACCGAAACCGGGACCGAGCCCGCAAAAGCGGGGAGCTGGTGGAAGCGCCTGAGCAGCGGGCTTGGGCGCACTTCGTCCTCGCTCGGTTCCGCCATCACCGGCCTGGTGAGCAACCGCAGGCTCGACGAGGCGACGCTGGAGGAACTGGAAGCCGAGCTGATCCGCGCCGATCTTGGCCAGGACGTCGCCTTCACCATCGCCGACGCGCTCGGCCAGGGCCGCTACCCGCAAGGCATCACGCCCGAGCAGGTGAAGGAAGTGCTGGCCGGCCAGATGGAGAAAGTGCTCAGCCCCGTCGCCAAACCGCTGGAGATCACCGCGCGGCCCTTCGTCATCCTGGTGGCAGGCGTCAACGGTTCCGGCAAGACCACCACCATCGGCAAGCTCGCCGCGCGCTTCCGCAAAGAGGGCAAGTCGGTGATGCTGGTCGCCGGCGACACGTTCCGCGCGGCCGCCATCGACCAGCTCAAAATCTGGGCCGAGCGCACCGGCGCCTCCATCATCGCGCGCGAGCCGGGCGCGGACGCCGCGAGCCTCGCTTTCGACGCCATCGCCGCTGCCAAGGCGCAAAGCACCGACATCGTGCTGGTCGACACCGCCGGACGCTTGCAGAACCGCGCCGAGCTGATGGGCGAACTGGAGAAGATCGTGCGCGTCATGCGCAAGGTCGAGCCGGAGGCGCCGCACGCGGTGCTCTTGGTGCTCGACGCCACGGTGGGGCAGAACGCGCTTCAGCAGGTCGAGATTTTCAGCAAGACCGCGGGCGTCACGGGGCTGGTCATGACCAAGCTCGACGGCACCGCGCGCGGCGGCATTCTGGTGGCGATCGCCTCCAAGTTCGGCCTGCCGGTGCATTTCATCGGCGTGGGCGAGGGCGTCGAGGACTTGTCGCCGTTCACCGCGCGCGACTTCGCGCGGGCGGTGGCCGGGCTGGAGACTTGAGGCGGTCGTCATCCGCGAAAGCGGTTGACCAGTAAACGCAGGGTTTCATGAAAACCCAGACGCTAACGATACTGGATGGCCCGCGGTGGCGGGGCATGACAGCAAAGAGACAGGCGCGCTAAGACGGTCCCATGAGTGAAAAACAAAAACTCAACCCCATCCTCAAGCTCACGCTCGACGTCGGGCCGCTGGTCTTGTTCTTCGCCGCCAATGCCCGCTTCGGCATTTTCGCCGCCACCGCCGGTTTCATGGTGGCGGTGCTGGTCGCGCTCGCGGTCGCCTATGTGCTGACGCACCGTATCGAGACGATGCCGCTGGTTACCGCCGTCATCGTACTGATCTTCGGCAGCCTCACGCTGGTGCTGCACGATGATACTTTCATCAAGCTCAAGCCGACGATCATCTACGTCTTGTTCGGCGGCACGCTGGTCGCCGGCCTCGCCTTCGGCAAATCCTTCATCGGCATCCTGTTCAATTCGGTGTTCGACCTGACCGAGGAAGGCTGGCGCAAGCTCACTTGGCGCTGGGCGTTGTTCTTCTTCGCGCTGGCGGTGCTCAACGAGATCGTCTGGCGCAATTTCTCGACCGATACCTGGGTGAGCTTCAAGCTGTTCGGCGTGGTGCCGCTCACCTTCCTGTTCGGCGCGGCGCAATATCCGCTGCTGCAGCGCTATGCGGCGACGCCGGAGGTCAAGGAGTAGGGGCGTCGCCACACTCTTCGCTGTCATTCCGGGGCGCGCCAAGGCGCGAACCCGGAACGACCGCGTTAGTTACTTTTCGCCCAGCGCCTTCTGGATCTCGGGTTCTAGCTTGCTCGCCAGGTTGCGGGCATCGATCGGCCCCACCAGCTTGTAGGCGATGCGGCCGTCGCGCGTGACCAGGTAGGTTTCCGGCACGCCGTAGACGCCCCAATTGATCGACTCGCGGCCGCTGCGGTCGGCGCCGCTCGCGGCGTAGGGGTTGCCGTAGCGGCCGAGGAAGCGGCGCGCGTCGGCGGGCGCGTCCTTATAGTTGATGCCGACCAACTGAATGCGCTTGTCCTTCGCCAGTGCCTCCAGGAACGGCACCTCGTCGTGGCAGGGAATGCACCATGAGGCCCACACGTTCACCAGCGTCACTTTGCCCTTGAAGGTCGCGTCGGAAAGCCCGGGCACCGGCTTGCCGTCGCGCACGAGACCCTCGATCGGCGGCAGGTCCGTCTTCGGCATCGGTTTGCCGATGAGAGCCGACGGCAACATCGAAGGATCACCTTCATGCAGCCCGACATAGAACAGCACCGCCAGCGCCAGAAAGCCGGCAAGCGGCAGCAGCACGATGATGCTGCGCTTGGTCTTGCTGGGACCTTGGCTGGTCGTCGAGCTCATTCGGCGCTCCGCCGCGAGCGCCGGGTGACGCCGCGCTCTTCGAGAGTGCCGAGAATGCGGCGCTGCGCCGAATAGTCGAGCACCACCCAGCCGACCAGCGCCGCCACCACGAACGCGGTCATCGCGTAGGCGGCGACGATGAAGCCTGCTTCCTGCGCGAAGCTCATGGTCATGAGGTGACCTCGGCGAGCTCCTGCGCCTGCATCATGCGCATCGAGCGCACGCGCCGGCGCAGAATTTCGTTGCGCATGGCGGCAAGATGCAGCGTGAAGAACAGGCAGGTGAAGGCAAGCGCCATGATGATCAGCGGCCACAGGATCGACGGCGCGATGGTCGAGCCGCCGATGCGGAAGACGGAAGAGCCCTGGTGCAGTGTGTTCCACCAGTCGACCGAGAATTTGATGATCGGCAGATTGACCGCGCCGACCAGCGCGAGAACGGCAGCCGCGCGCGAGCCGCGGCCGGGGTCTTCGGCGGTCCAGTAGAGCGCCATAACGCCGAGATAGAGGAGCAGCAGCACCAGCATCGAGGTCAGCCGCGCGTCCCACACCCAGTACGTGCCCCAGGTCGGGCGGCCCCACAGCGAGCCGGTGACGAGGCAGATGAAGGTGAAGGCGGCGCCGATCGGGGCAGCCGCCTTGCCGGCGACGTCGGCGAGCGGGTGGCGCCACACCAACGTGCCGAGCGCCGCCACGCTCATCAGCGCCCAGCCCATCATGCCGAGCCAGGCAGCCGGCACGTGCAGGTACATGATCTTGACCGTGGCGCCCTGCTGATAGTCGTCCGGCGCGTTCACCGCGCGGTAGAGGCCGACGACGAACAGGAGCACGGTCGCCGCGATCAGCCAGGGCAGCACGCGGTCGACCAGCTTGAGAAAGCGCGTCGGATTGGCGAGGTCGGTCAAGGCCATGGAACTGAATTAATTGTCCTTGGCTCCGGGCGCAATCCAGTTATCGGGCCAATTTTGCGGGGTAATCGGCAAAGTCCGGCTATTTCGCGGCGACGTTCGGCGGCGGCCGACCGCTCGATTGCTTGAGCTTGACCAGCGTCTCGACGCCGAGGCCGAAGTCGTTAAAGGAATTTCGCTGCGCTTGGATGTATTGGTAGAATGGAATGTAAAGCTCTTGGGCGCCGGCGTAGAAAAGGTCGTAGGTGACGTCGGGATCACAGATGTTTTTGGCCGCACAGTAAACGACTGTGTCGAAGAAATTGAATACGAAAGCGAGTTCGGCCTCGAGCTTGCTCTTCCTCACCACGTCCGCGATCGTTGCTGCGAACTTTTTTTCGTCGCTCGCAGCGTCGGCTATTTCCTTGCGATTGTCGATGAGCGCGATATCGATGTCGTTGCGATATCCCGTGAACGGCATGCTGTTGAACTGCCGGAACAGCGACAGGGATTCCTCGATGCGCTTTTCCTTCTTTGCTTCATAGTACTGAAAGATCCCGAAACCCACCCCGTAGACCAGCGAGAGGACGCCGGCCACTTTGGCGGTGTTGAGCAGGAAGTCGTACGTCTTCCTGCCCAGGGGCAGTTTGAGATGGCTCGGCGCGACCTTGGTGCGGGATTCCACCATCGCTCACTTGAACTTGCACTGCGGGAGATGAGGATTCTTTTTGCAGATGTCGACGACCAGTTGGTCGGATGCGCCGGCAATTCCCGCGGGCCGCGACGTCGTCTGTTCTTTCTTGATGTTGGCGCGGGTATCCTGGAGTTTCTGCTCGAAGAGTTGCTGATTGAGTTGCTCGGCCGCAAGGCGAACCGGCGCGTCGCGCGCGTGAACGGGAACCGCACAGCAGGCGATTGTTGCGGCGGCTGCGGCGAACCTGGCGAATTGGAAGCGACCCATCGCATGCTCCATCGGACTGGATGCTGCGACCGTGGGTAAAGCCTATGGCTAATTTGAAGCGCTGGCAACTAAAGGTAGTTTATTCAAATCCGTGTCTCAGTGCCGCGGCTGCCGCGATCGGCCCCAGCACAAAGCTCATCAGGCTCAAGGCGCAAAGAACGGTGAAAGGCGGACCGAACGGCTGTGGTCCGGTGATGGCCGCTTCCGCCGCCGCCACCCCGAAGATCAGCACCGGGATGGTCAGCGGCAGCACCAGCACCGCCAAAAGAATACCGCCGCGGCGCAGCGACACGCTCAAGGCCGCGCCGACCAGCCCGATGAAGGTCAGCGCCGGCGTGCCGGCGGCGAGCGTCAGCATCAGCGCGCCCATGCCGCTCATCTCCACGTTCAGCATCAGCCCAAGCAGCGGCGCGATCACCACCAGCGGCAGTTCGCTCGTGATCCAATGCGCAATGGCCTTGGCCGCCACCGCCAATTCCAACGGCATGCCCGAGGTCATCAACAGGTCGAGGGAGCCGTCCTCGTAGTCGGTGGCGAACAGCCGGTCGAGCGCCAACAGGCTCGCCAGCAGCGCGCCCAGCCACAGAATGGCCGGCCCGATGCGCGCCAGGAGCTTCAGATCGGGCCCGACCGCGAACGGCACCATCACCACCACGACCAGGAAGAACAGCGCGCCCATCAGCGCGCCGCCGCCGACCCGCACGGCAAGCCGCATGTCGCGCATGACAAGGGCGGTGAAGGCGGTCATGGGTAATACCAGTGCGGCGGATTGGAGCGTGCTCCCTCCCCCCTTGTGGGGGAGGGTTGGGGAGGGGGGTACGATGCAAACACGGTGCGTGCCGCATACCCCCCTCCCTGTCCCTCCCCCTCAAGGGGGGAGGGAACGTTGTGGCGCGAGCCGTCGCAATTCCGCAGCCAAACGTTAATCATGCCGCCCCCATTTTCAGTTCCCGCGCGCCTTCCAGGCCGATGGCGCCGTGGGTGGCGGCGACGATGAGGCCGTTGCCGGAAAGATGGCCGCGCATCAGCCCTGCCAGACGCGCCTGCGAGGCCGCATCGAGCGCCGAGGTCGGCTCGTCCAGCAGCCAGATCGGCCGCTTCACCGCTACCAGCCGCGCGATCGACAGCCGCCGCCGCTGGCCGGCCGACAGATAGGCCGCTGGCAGGTCGGCGAGCGGCGCCAGATCGACTGCCTCCAAGGCTGGCGCGATCTCTCCTCGATTGCCGAGGAACTCGGCCCAGAAGCGCAGAATTCTCCGCGACGGTCAGCGCCGGCTTGAGTGCGTCGAGATGGCCAAGGTAATGCGCCTGCTCGCCGAGTTCCGCTTCCGGCTCGCCGCCCTCGAGCGTCAGGCGCCCTGCGGCGACCCGCAGCAGTCCGGCGATCATGCGCAGCAATGACGACTTGCCGGCACCGTTGCGGCCGGTCACCAGCAGGGCCCCGCCGCTGGCGATCGTGAAGCTCAGGCCACGGAAGACCAGCCGGCCCCCGCGCTCGCAGGCGAGATTTTCGCCGGAAAGCCGCATCAAGCCGCCCGCCTGACCTTGCAAGCCGACGGCTCGGCCGAGCCAAATACCGGAAATTCCGGACTTTCGTGCATTCCTGGCCCTGTTCCCGGTAAAAGTGGCGTTGGCGCCAAAAAGACCTTATAAGCCCGCACCGACGGCATAGCTCAACGATTTCAGGCGTAGGTCCCGCCGCCAAAAAGACGTTCGTCTTTTCAATTGCTTACGCCAAATCGCGACGATGTCTTCGCGCCGGGAATGGAAACAGCCCTCATGACTTCGCTCGACAGTTTTCGATGCTGCAAGACCCTGAAAGCAGGCGGCAAAACCTACGCCTATTACAGCCTGCCCACCGCTGAGCGGAACGGCCTCAAGGGCATTTCCCGCCTGCCCTTCGCCCTGAAGGTGCTGCTCGAAAACCTGCTGCGCAACGAAGACGGCCGCACCGTCACCAAGGACGACATCAAGGCGTGCGCCGAGTGGTTGAAGAACAAGTCCTCAGAGCGTGAGATCGCCTTCCGCCCGGCGCGCGTGCTGATGCAGGACTTCACCGGCGTGCCGGCGGTGGTCGATCTCGCCGCCATGCGCGACGCCATGAAGAGCCTCGGCGGCGATCCCAAGAAGATCAATCCGCAGGTGCCGGTCGACCTGGTCATCGACCATTCGGTGGCGGTCACCTTCTTCGGCAACAACCAGGCCTTCAAGAAGAACGTCGAGGAGGAATACCGGCAGAATCAGGAGCGCTACAAGTTCCTCAAATGGGCGCAGCGCTCGTTCGACAATTTCGCCGTGGTGCCGCCGGGCACCGGCATCTGCCACCAGGTCAATCTCGAATATCTGTCGCGCGTGGTGTGGAGCCGCAAAGGCAAGGTCAAGGTCGACGGCAAAGAGACGACGATGGACGTCGCCTATCCCGACACCGTGGTGGGCACCGATAGCCACACCACCATGGTCAACGGCTTGTCGGTGCTCGGCTGGGGCGTCGGCGGCATCGAGGCGGAAGCCGCCATGCTCGGCCAGCCGCTGTCGATGGTTCTGCCCGAGGTGATTGGTTTCAAGCTCACCGGCCGCATGAAGGAAGGCGTCACCGCCACCGATCTGGTGCTCACCGTCACCGAAATGCTGCGCAAGCGCGGCGTGGTCGGCAAGTTCGTCGAGTTCTTTGGCCCCGGGCTGACCCATCTCACCATCGCCGACCGCGCCACGCTCGGCAACATGTCGCCGGAATACGGCGCCACCTGTGGCTTCTCGCCGATCGACGACGACAGCATTCTGTATCTGAAGAATACCGGGCGCCCCGCCGATGTGGTCGCGCTGGTCGCCGCCTACGCCAAGGCGCAGGGCATGTATCGGGTGAAGACCACGCCCGATCCGATCTTCACCGACGTGCTCAAGCTCGATCTCTCGACGGTTGAGCCGTCGCTCGCCGGCCCCAAGCGGCCGCAGGATCGCGTCCCGCTCAAGGACGTCAAGACGGGCTTTGCCGCCTCGATGGAGAAGGAATTCAACAAAGCTTCCGAGATGAAGAAGCGCGTGCCGGTCAAGGGCAAGAACTACGACCTCGGCCATGGCGATGTGGTGATCGCAGCGATCACCTCCTGCACCAATACCTCCAACCCGAACGTGATGATCGGCGCCGGTCTTTTGGCGCGCAAAGCTGCGGCCAAAGGCCTTTCCGTCAAGCCGTGGGTGAAGACCTCGCTCGCGCCCGGCTCGCAGGTCGTGGCGGAATATCTCGACAAGTCCGGACTGCAAAAGGATCTCGACAAGCTCGGCTTTAATCTTGTCGGCTTCGGTTGCACCACCTGCATCGGCAATTCGGGGCCGCTGCCGCCGGAGATTTCCAAGACCGTCAACGACAACGATCTGGTCGCTGCCGCTGTGCTTTCCGGCAACCGGAATTTCGAAGGCCGCGTGAACGCCGACGTGCGCGCCAATTATCTTGCCTCGCCGCCGCTCGTGGTCGCCTATGCGATCTCCGGCTCCATGCAGGCCGACATGGTGAAGGAGCCGCTCGGCGCCGATGCGAAGGGGAAAAATGTGTTCCTCAAGGACATCTGGCCGTCGAACAAGGAAATCGGCGCCTTCGTCGGCAAGAACGTCACCAAGCAGATGTTCGCCAGGAAATACGCCGACGTGTTCAAGGGCGAGGCCAACTGGCGCAAGATTTCCGTCAAGGGTGGCGTGACCTATGACTGGGACAAGAAGTCCACTTATGTGCGCAACCCGCCTTATTTCGAGGGGATGAAGAAGCACCCCACGCCGCTCGAGGACATCGTCGATGCGCGCGTGCTGGCTTTGCTCGGCGATTCGATCACCACCGACCACATTTCGCCTGCCGGCTCGATCAAGGTCGACTCGCCCGCCGGCAAATACCTGGTCGGCCACAAGGTCAAGCCGGCCGATTTCAATCAGTACGGCACGCGTCGCGGCAATCACGAAGTCATGATGCGCGGCACCTTCGCCAATATACGACTCAAGAACCAGATCGTGCCGGGCGTCGAAGGCGGCTTCACGATTCACTATCCGTCGAAGCAGCGCATGACGATCTACGACGCCGCCATGAAGTACAAGGCCGACAAGGTCCCGCTGGTGGTCTTCGGCGGCAAGGAGTACGGCACCGGCTCCTCGCGCGACTGGGCGGCCAAGGGCTCGGTGCTGCTCGGCATCCGCGCAGTGGTCTGCCAGACGTTCGAGCGCATCCACCGCTCCAACCTCATCGGCATGGGCGTGATGCCGCTGGTGTTCGAGGAAGGCACGTCCTGGCAATCGCTCGGCATGAAGGGCGACGAGCAGGTCACGATTCGCGGCCTGCACGGCGAGCTCAAGCCGCGCCAGCGGCTGATCGCCGAAATCGTCCACGGCAACGGCACGCTCAAGCGCGTGCCGCTGATCTGCCGCATCGATACCCTCGACGAGCTCGACTACTTCAAGAACGGCGGCATCCTGCAATACGTGCTGCGCCAGCTGGCCAATTGATGGGTGGCCGCTCGTCCCCGCGAAGCGGGGATCCAGGGAGAGACGACTAGGCTTTGCGATTGGGTTGCCTGGATGCCCGCTTGCGCGGGAACGAGCGGAATAAATCGCGCCACCTCACGAAAACGCGCGTTTTGGCTCACCGCGAAGTGAGTGGCGGGTGATCGACCGGGCGCGTTAGATGGCGCCTCGTTGGATACTCACGGGAAACCGCGGAAGATGCCGATGAATTTCCGCACCATCATCTTCGCCGCGGCGCTTGCCTGTGGCGCTGCCGCGTCGGCCGCCGCGGGCGAGCCGCGCGCCGTCGTGCAACTGTTCACCAGCCAGGGCTGCTCGTCCTGCCCGCCGGCCGACCGGCTGATGGGCCGGCTCGCGCAGGACCCTACGCTGGTGACCATGAGCTTCCCGGTCGACTATTGGGATTATCTTGGTTGGAAGGACACGTTGGCGCTGCACGGCAATTCCACGCTGCAACGCGACTACGCCGTCACGCGCGGCGACCGCGAGGTCTATACGCCGCAGGCCGTGATCAACGGCGTGGCGCACGCGCTCGGCTCCGACCCGGATGCGATCGAAAATGCGATCGCGAAATCCCATGGCCGCGGCCCGCTCGTCTTGCCGGTCAAGCTGGCGGTAGCGAACGGCAAAGTGAGCGTGCACGTGCCGGCCGCGACCGGTGCGAGTAAAAACGGCGAGGTCTGGCTGTTCCCGGTTACCGCAAAGGCGAGCGTCAAGATCGGGCGCGGTGAGAATCGCGGCCACACCTTGAACTACTACAACGTGGTGCGGCGCTGGGTGAAACTCGGCGATTGGAACGGACAAGCTGAGGATTTCGCGCTGCCGGTTTCAAAACTCGCCGGCTCGGGCTACTCGCTCGAAGACGTGGATCATCTTGCGCTGATCGTGCAGAGCGGTTCCGGCAGCAAGCCGGGCCTCATCCTCGGCGCCGCGACGGCGAGCTTGCACGCGCCGGCGGTGCGTTAGCAATCACATATCGCTGCCGATCCCGGCCTCATGCTGAGGAGCGTCGCGAATGGACGCGTCTCGAACCATGGAGCGCCCTATCCGATGCGCACACCGTGCGCGCCTCGGGCAATAAAAATCGGGCCGGCAACAACGCACCGGCCCGAAGGGTATGGGGATTGAACCGTACGCGGAACTCAATTGGCCCGGCCGGCTGAGCCCCGGGGGGCTGGGGGGCTGAGGAATCCGAGTCTCGAACCGGACCGGGCCTTTGAGGCAACGATCGACTTATCCCACCCCAGCATGTCGGGCGATTGACGGAATCTGGGCGTTATTATGATGCCTTTAACGAATTCGTGATCGCAGGCCCGGCGTTTTCGGCGCGTTTATGCGGCTTTTCGGCCCATACGAAGGCCTTGCCGTCCAGGCGCGGCGGCGCGATCATGACATTTTAGTAAAAGGAGGCGCCGCATGTCGTACGGTCCCGGCGAAATCGACCCGAGCCAGTCCCTGGGGGGCGGAGCCCCAACGCAGCGCCCTCCCGCCCCCAGCCAAGTGACCTTCAGCCGCCGCGAACTCCACCGCATCCTCGATCTGTACGGGCGCAAAGTCGCCGCCGGCGAGTGGCGCGACTACGCCATCGATTTCCTCCGAGACCGCGCCGTGTTTTCCGTTTTCCGGCGCACGAGCGAAGTGCCGATCTACCGCATCGAAAAAAATCCGAAGCTGTCGCGCCGCCAGGGCACCTACAGCGTGATCTCGGCCACCGGCCTGATCGTGCGCCGCGGCCACGAGCTCGAGCGCGTGCTGCGCGCCATCGACAAGTCGCAACTGGCGCTGGTGGTGAATTAGCTCGGCCTCATGCTGAGCAGCGTCGCGCAAGCGACGCGTCTCGAAGCATGCGGCCGCCCCATCCCCCGATCAGGTCGGGGGCAGGCTCTTCGAGACGGCGCTTGGCGCCTCCTCAGGATGAGGGCGGGTCAGGCGGCTTCGTCGCGCTTCCCTCCCCCAACGCCCGCTGCATCAGCGGCGTGTCGAGCCAGCGGCCGAATTTCCAGCCGATGTTGCGCAGGTTGCCCGCATCCACGAACCCGCAGGCCCGGTGCACGCCGATCGAGGCGGCCTGGTCGGAATCGCCGATCACCGCGATCATCTGGCGGTAGCCTTGCGCCGTGCAGACCTCGATGAGCTTTTCCAGCAGCAGCCTGCCAAGGCCGCGCCGCTGCGCGGCGGGCGCCACGTAGACCGAATCCTCGATCGTGTAGCGATAGGCCGGCCGCGCGCGGTAGAGCGAAGCATAGGCATAGCCGGCGACAGCGCCGTCGACCTCAGCGACGAAATAGGGGAATTTGCCGTCGAGCAGCGCCCGCATGCGCCTTGCCATCTCCGCCTCGTCCGGCGGCTCGAGCTCGAACGACGCGGTGCCGGTGCTGACGGCATGCGCGTAGATGCGGGTGATGGCGGGGATGTCGGCCAGGCTGGCGGGGCGGATATGCAAAGACGTCAGCTCCTCATCCTGAGGAGCGCCGTTAGGCGCGTCTCGAAGGATGAGGCCCGCGCCTTGGCCTCATGGTTCGAGACGCACGGCGTCGCCGTGCTCCTCACCATGAGGATAGATGCACAGCGCGCAAAACAAAAACGCCCGGGCGCGAGGCCCGGGCGTCTCTCTTCCTTCGTTCTGTCGGGTGCTGCTTAGCGCCGGTCGCCCATGAGACGCAGCAGGAACAGGAACAGGTTGATGAAGTCGAGATAGAGCGTGAGCGCGCCCATCACCGCCTTGCGGCCGGTAATGGTGCCGTCGTCGCCGACGTCGTACATCTCCTTGATCTTCTGCGTGTCCCAGGCGGTCAGCCCGGCGAAAATCAACACGCCGATCGCCGAGATGGCGAATTCAAGCCCGGGGCTCTTCAGGAAGATGTTCACCACCATGGCGAGGATCAGCCCGAACAGGCCCATCACCAGGAACGAGCCGACCGGCGAAAGATCGCGCTGCGTGGTGTAGCCGTACAGGCTCAGCGCGCCGAACGAGGCCGCCGAGATGAAGAAGGTGCGGGTGATCGACGCCTGCGTGTAGGCCAGGAAGACCGACGACAGCATCAGCCCGAGCAAGCCCGCGTAGAGCAGGAACAGGGCGAGCGCGGTGCTCGGCTGCAGATGGCCGATGCGGAAGCTCATGAAGAAGACGAGGCCGAGCGTGCCGAGGAACAGCACGATCACCAGCGGGCCGCTGAAGATGGTCTGGCCGAACGGCGTCAGCCCGGTGATATGTCCGGCGGCGTCGGTGACGACTGCCGCGTTGTAGGTGAGCCAGGCGACGACGCCGGTCAGCGCCACGCCCGCGGCCATGTAGTTGTAGACCCGGATCATGTAGGCGCGCAGGCCTGCATCGATCACGGCTGCCCGTTGGGCGCCGACGCCCGGGCGGGCGGCATAATTACGGTCGAAGTCCGACATCGAAGTTTCCTCTCTGAGGCCCTTGCGGGGCCGGTTGCGGCGGCGGAGACCGCCGGTATTCGACGCTAATCTAATGTGGACTTAGCCTTTGTTCCAGATATGGCGCGATGATGGCCAAGCATCATTGCGGATCGTTAATGACCCGGTGACGGCAGTATAGCCGAAAAGTGGTGGTCGGCGCAGGCGCTTCGCGCGGCGGAATGTCGCTAATTCTAAAGGTTTCTCAGGACCGAAGCCGGCTTCTGGCCGAGCGCGCCGAAAGTGCCGGCAAGTCCGAGCACCACCGTCACCGCCACGGCGCCCAGCGCCGCCGCGGCGGCCGGCCAGGGCAGCCATGCAAAGCGCAGATGCATCAACTGGGCGACGATGAGCCAAGCGGCGAGCGAGCCGGCGAGCGCGCCGAACAGCGCGGTGGCGGCGCCGAGCAAGAGATATTCGATCGTGTAGGCGCCGATCAGCCGAGCGCGCGTGGCGCCCAGCGTCTTCAGGATCACCGCGTCATAGACCCGGTGGCGGTGGCCGGCGGCGAGCGCCCCGCCCAGCACCAGCGCCGCCGCGATCAGCGTGATGGCGCTGGCGCCGTCGATCGCCAGCACCAGGTTGGCGACGATCGAGCCGACCGCCTCCAGCGCTTCCTTCACCCGCACTGTGGTGACCATGGGAAACGCCTGCGCCACGTCGCCGAGCAGGGCGCCTTCCCGCGCCGCCGTCGCGCCGCCGGGAAAGGCCAGCGTCGCCAGCCGCGTATGCGGCGCGCCGCTGAAGCTGTTGGGTGAGAATACCATGACGAAATTGATGCTCAGGCTTTGCCAATCGACGGTGCGCATGTTGGCGATGCGTGCCGTGATGTTGCGGCCGAGCACGTTGACGGTGACGGTGTCGCCGAGCTTCAGCCCGAGCCCGTCGGCAATACGCTGCTCGAACGATACCAGCGGCGGCCCGTCATAGCCCGGCGGCCACCACTTTCCGGCCACTACGCGCGAACCTTTCGGCGCCTTGTCGGCATAGGTGATGCCACGGTCGCTTTGCAGCACCCAGGCGGCGTTGTCGGAGGGCTTCAGTTTCTCCGCCGGCGTGCCGTGGGCGGCGATGATGCGCCCGCGCAGCATCGGCACTTCTTGCAGCGTGGCGTCCGGCGCCTGCGCGCGCAGGAAGGCATCGAAGCGCTTTGCTTCGCCGGACGGAATGTCGAGGAAATAAAACGACGGCGCTTTCGCCGGCAGCTCGGCGGAGAATTGCTGGCGCAGGTTTCCGTCGATCTCGATCACCGTGACGAGAAGGGCTATGCCGAGGCCCAGCGACAAGACGATGGTCGGCGTCAGCGCCCCCGGCCGGTGGATATTGGCGACGGCCATGCGCAAGCTCGTCGAGCGTGCCCGCGGCGCGTGACGCGCGATGAACATCACCAGCGCCGCCACCAGCCGCAGCAGCACGAACACGGCGGCCGCGGTGCCGACATAGATGATCGCCACGCGCCGGTCATAGGCCGCAAGCACCGCGAGCGCGGCGAGCGTCAGCACCGCGACTGCGGTCAGCGCGATATAGCCCTTGCGCGGCCAGCGCGACTGCGGATCGACGGCGTCGCGGAACAGCGCGCCGACCGCCACGTCATGCGCGCGTCCCAGCGGCCACAGCGCGAAGGCGAGCGCGGTGAGCAGGCTGTAGACGAGCGCGAGCCCGAGATCGCGCGGGTGCACCGAAGGCTCGATCGGCAGCGGAATGAGCTTGCCGAAAATCCAGCTCACCAGGTACGGCAGCCAGGCGCCGAGCGCCATGCCGATGATGCCACCGACCAGCGCCAGCAGCAGCACCTGCGTCAGATAGATGGAAAAAACGCGCTGTCCGCTCGCGCCCAGTGCCTTCATGGTGGCGATGGTGTCGCGCCGGCGGTCGAGATGGCTCTTCACCGCGTTGCCGACGCCGACGCCGCCGACCAGCAGCGCGGTCAGGCCGACGATGGTGAGGAACTGGGTAAAGCGCTCGACATTGCGCTCGAGCTGCGGCGAGGCGTTGCTGCGGCTGCGGATCTCCCAGCCGGCCTGCGGGAAACGGTTGCGCGCCGCGGCCATCGTCGTTTTCGCCGCGGCGTCGCTGGTGCCGTTTTGCGGCAAGCGCAAGCGGTAATGCCAATGCACCAGGCTGCCCGGCTGCAACAGGCCGGTGGCGCGCAAGGCGTCAACGCTCAGCATCAGCCGCGGCCCGAAGCCGATGCCGCCGGCGAGCTTGTCCGGCTCGTTTTGGAGCGCGGCGCGGATGACGAACGTGGCATTGCCGACGGTGAGCCGGGCGCCGCGCTGCAAATGCAGGCGCGCCATCAGGCCCGGGTCGGCCACCGCGCCGTAAGCGCCGTCGCGTTCGGCGAGTGCGTCGTCGAGCGGGCCGGGCGGATCGAGTGTTACCTGGCCGAACAGCGGATAGACGGCGTCGACCGCCTTCAGCTCGACCAGCGTCGCTTGACCGGCGCCGGCGCGCGCCATGGCGCGCAGCGTGGCGGCGGTGGAGACTTTGCCGTGCGCGTGCAGGAAGGCGAGCTCTGGTTCGCTCGCCGCTCGCGTGATCAGCGTAAATGACAGATCGCCGCCGAGGATGACCTGGCCTTGCCGCGCGAGGCCCGAGGCAAGGCTCGCCGCCACCGAGCCGACGCCGGCAATCGCCATGGCGCCGAGCGCGATGCAGGTGATGAACACGTAGAAGCCGCGCAAGCCCCCGCGCAATTCGCGCAAGGCGAAGCGGAGGGGGAGCGCCCAGGGTTTTCGTTCCGCAGAGGCGGGTGTGTTGGATTCAACCGTGATGGACACGCGAGCCTCGCGGTTTTCGTTCCCTCCCCCCTTGTGGGGGAGGGACAGGGAGCGGGGTGGATCGAAACGCCTGCGCTGCCATCGACCGCCCTCCCCAACTCTTCCCCACAAGGGGGGAGGGAGCAGGCTGAGCACGCTGCGCTACTTGCGCCAGAGCGTCAGCGTTCATGCCGGCGCTCCCACTCTGTCGTTCCGGGGCGCGAGCCTGCGGGTCCGCGCGAAGCGTGGCCCGATGATGGCGAGCGAACCCCAGACGCACAGGACCGAGCTTCTGGATTCCGGGTCCGGCCCTTCGGGCCGTCCCGGAATGACGAAGCACGGTGTCATGCCTCGCTCCCGTCGATGTGCCCCGACCGCATCCGCACGACGCGGGCGCAGCGCGCCGCCAGCGCCGGGTCGTGCGTCACCAGCACCAGCGTGGTGCCGCGCCGTTCGTGGCCGGCAAACAGCAGCTCAATGATCTGGCTGCCGGTGTCCTCATCGAGATTTCCGGTCGGCTCGTCGGCCACCAGGATCGCCGGGTTGGGCGCGAGCGCGCGCGCCATCGCCACGCGCTGCTGCTCGCCGCCGGAAAGCTGCGCCGGGTAGTGATCGAGCCGGTCGGCGAGACCGACCGCGCCAAGTTCTTCGCGTGCGCGATCCTGTGCATCGGCAATACCCGCCAGCTCCAGCGGCACCGCCACGTTCTCCCGCGCGGTCATGGTCGGGATGAGGTGGAAGGACTGGAACACGATGCCCACATGACGGCCGCGGAAGCGGGCCAGCGCATCCTCGTCGAGCTTGCCCAGATTCTCACCGGACACCGTCACGCTGCCGGTATCGGCCCGCTCGAGTCCGGCCATCACCATCAGCAGCGTGGACTTGCCGGAGCCGGAGGGACCCACCAAGCCAACGGCTTCGCCGCTTCCTATATTGAGGTGGATATCCTTGAGGATATGAACACGGGCGGCGCCTTGCCCGAGCGAGAGATTGACACCGGCAAGCGCGATTGCCGGTCCCGCCTGGGGGTTATTGTTCATGTGGCCTTTCCGTTCGCAGCCCCGCTCATATGGGAACCGTCCGGCTCGCGTCCAGCATATTGGCGCGCTTGTCGCATTTGCCTTTCTGTGCGGATCCGCTTTCGGCCAGGCAGCCAAGCCCGCCGCCCCGCCGCCAATGCCGCTCGAAAAGCCGGTGAAGATCGTGGTGTTTGGCGATTCGCTCACCGCCGGCTACGGCCTGCCGGCGAAAGACACCTTCCCGACCAAGCTTGCGGCCGCGCTCAGGACCAAGGGCATCGCCGCCGAAATCGTCAATGCCGGCGTATCGGGAGACACCGCCAGCGGCGGGCTCGACCGGCTGTCCTGGTCGGTGCCGCCGGGCACCGACGCGGTGATCGTCGAGCTCGGCGCCAACGACATGCTGCGCGGCATCGATCCGAAACTGACCAAGGCGGCCCTTGGCAAGATCCTTGCCCGGCTGGCCGAGCGTCACATTTCTGTCTTGCTCGCCGGCATGAAGGCGGCGCGTAACATGGGTTCCGATTACATTCAGGAGTTCGACGCAATCTATCCGGCGCTTGCCTCGACTCATCCGGTCGTCTTTTATCCTTTCTTTCTCGACGGGGTCGCCACCGATCCCAAGCTGAAGCAGGCCGATGGCATGCACCCGACCGCCGCCGGCGTCGACGTGATCGTCAAGCGTATCCTGCCGAGTGTGGAGACGTTGATCACTCGCGTGCGCGCCGCGCGCAAGACGTAAATCGGAAATTACGCCAATGCCGCGTCTCTTCACCGGTGTCGAAATTCCCTCCGATGTCGGACAGGCGCTGTCCTCGCTGCGCGGCGGATTGCCGGGCGCGCGCTGGATCGATCCGGAGAACTACCATCTCACGCTGCGCTTCATCGGCGACGTCGATGAGATCACCGCGCACGAGGTCGCCGACATGCTCGGCCGCGTGAAGCGCTGCACCTTCGAGCTGCACATGGAGGGCCTGACTTCGTTCGGCGGGCGCAAGCCGCGCGCGGTCGTGGCGCAGGTGGCACCGGTGCGGGCGCTGCTCGACGTGCAGGCCGAGCACGAGCGGCTGATGCAAAGGATCGGGCTCGAGCCGGAAGGCCGCAAATTCACGCCGCATGTGACGCTGGCGCGCCTGCGCGATTCCTCCAGCCGCCAGGTGGCGGAATACCTGTCGGCGCGCGGCTATTTCCGTACCTCGCCGTTCCGCGTCTCGCGTTTCGTGCTGTTCTCCTCGCGGGCGTCCGTGGGTGGCGGGCCCTACGTGGTCGAGGCGAGCTTTCCGCTGAGTGCGTGATCGTCATTCCCGGGCGCGCACGAAGTGCGCGAACCCGGAATCCATCACCCCTTGTCTTTCGTTAGAATTGAAATACCGGGGCTATGGATTCCGGGTCCGGCGCCAAGGGGCCGCGCTCTGCAACCGTCGTCATTCCGGGGCACGCGCGTAGCGCGTGAACCCGGAATCCATAAGCCTGCTGCGGAGTATGGATTCCGGGTTCGCGGCCTTCGGCCGCGCCCCGGAATGACGGGGAAGTGAAGTAAAGCGCGGACGTGTTGGTGCCGTCGAGAGCTCGGTGCTCGATGCCGGATTGCGTCGTCGCCCTTTCAGGGCGCCTCGCAATGACGATTTGATTCTGTCACATCGGGCCATGCCCAGGAGTACTGGATGCCCCGCCTTGCGCCTTCGCGCTCCGCGCTTCGGCGGACTGCAAGCGCGCCGAAGCTCGCGAAGCGAGCGTAGGCGGGTCGCGGGGCATGACAGCGGAGTGAATGGCGCGGCCTGTTGCTACGCCACCCGCATGAACCGCGCCTGCGCCTCCAGCATGGCGGCCGCCACGCCGTGCGCGTCGGCCAGCGCCTCGCGCATCAGCGACAGTGCGGTGTAGCGCGGCGGATCGACCTCGCCCACCACGCTGCCGAAATCGAAATGCAGGTCGGCCTCGAACTTGCGGGCAAGCTGCTGCATGCGCCGGTTCTCGGCGAGGCAATGCATGTGCAGCGTCTTGATGCCGCGGTTGCGCGCCGACAGCAGCGTGCGCTGCAAGAGCACGCTGCCGACGCCCTGGCTCTGCCACGGCTGTTCCACGCTGAAAGCGGCCTCGCCCTCGCGCGCGAAGATCGGGCCGAGCCGGCGCAGCTCGGCCGTGCCGCGCAAGGTTCCGTCGACGTAGAAGCCGTGCAGCACCGCGCGCGGCTCGAAGGCGGTCGCCGCGTGGCGCGCGATGAACGCGTCGGACACCGCGCCGGAAAAGCGCCGGTAACGGCTCTCCCGGTCGAGGCGCAGCAGGTGGTCGCGATAGGCATCGCGTTCGCCGACCCACAATTTGCGGATGGCGCCGCCGTCGGGCAGAGGCAAGAACTCGGTCATGGCCGGTCTCCTAAAGTCCGGTTGGCCCGCCTCGGTCGCGTTTCCGTTTTCCCTTGAGGCGACGAATTGCCTACTCGCCACCATGTATGTTGTGCATTGCAGCAATATGGCGGCCGGGGGCCTCGGGGCGGACACGGCTCCCCGTCGCAAAACGCATGGCCGGTCAAAGATTTACCGCACATTTTTTGCGCAGCATGCGGTAGCGCAAGACTGCGCCCATTTTACAGGCGGCCGCGGTCGCCCTAGGTCTGCCAGGGCATTCCCGCTCCGTGCGCCCCTCCGTATACGTCCCCCATGTCGGAAACCTTCGCCACCCGCTATGCGGCGCTGATCGCCGCCGGAGAGATCGAAGCCGATCCCGGCCAGGCCAGGCTCGCGGCCCATCTGGCCGAATTGGCCGGGCGGCTCGAGCGGAACCGGCTGGCGCAGAAGTCCTCGTCGCTCGGCTGGCTGTTCGGCCGCCGCAACAATCACGAAGCGCCGCTGAAGGGGCTCTACGTCTACGGCGAGGTCGGCCGCGGCAAGACCATGCTGATGGACCTGTTCTTTGCCACCAGCGCGGTCGAGCGCAAGCGGCGCGCCCATTTCCACGAATTCATGACCGATGTTCACGAACGCGTCCGCGATTTCCGCCACCGCATCAAACAGGGCGAGATCACCGACACCGATCCGATCCTGCTTGCCGCCGACCAGATCGCCGATGAAACCGCGCTGCTCTGCTTCGACGAGTTCCACGTCACCGATATCGCCGACGCCATGATACTCGGCCGGCTGTTCACCCGCTTATTCGAGCGCGGCGTGACGCTTGTTGCGACCTCCAACATTCCGCCGGAAGAGCTGTACAAGGACGGGCTCAACCGCGCGCTGTTCGTGCCGTTCATCCGTCTGCTCGAGCGCTGCGTCGACGTGGTGCAGCTCGAGGCGCGGACCGACTACCGGCTCGAGAAGCTCGAAGGCGTCGCCGTCTGGTACGTGCCGGCCGACGAGGACGCCGAGGTGGCGCTCGACATGGCCTGGCAGAAGCTGACCGGCGTGCTGCACGCCGAGCCGCGCAATCTCCATTTGCAAGGCCGCGTTTTGCGGGTGCCGGCGGCCGCCAAGGGCGTGGCACGTTTTACCTTTGCGCAGTTGTGCGATCAGCCGCTCGCTGCAAATGACTATCTCAGGCTGGCGCGCGACTTCCACACCCTCATCCTCGACAATATTCCGGTGATGGATTACCCGCAGCGCAACGCCGCCAAGCGCTTCATCATCCTGATCGACACGCTTTACGACCACGCCGTGAAGCTGATCGCCTCGGCCGCGGCCGAGCCGCCGGACCTCTATCTCGCTACCGACGGCTACGAGGCGAATGAATTCAAGCGCACCGCCTCGCGCCTGATCGAGATGCGGTCGGAGCAATATCTCGGCCTGCCGCACGGCTCGCGCTCGCACGCCGATAGCGGCGACACCGGCGGCATCGTGGAAACCTGAGGACAGCGCGGCCTTAGCCAAAAAAGGGTAAGATGGCTCATCCGGGAGTTGCCTCATGTCCGACCAAACGCCCGACCCGATCCCCGACACTTCCGCCGGCCCGCCTGCGCAGCCGCGCAAGCGCAACCGCCCACGCTGCGCCATTTGCGGCAAGGAGGCGCGCGCCTCTACGCGCTTCGATTCGGTGCGGCCAGAAATCGCCAACCTGATGATCGCCGATAACCCCGAGCTGAAGCCGGGCGATCACATTTGCGGCCGCCATGTCAGCGACTATCGCACGCGCTATGTCGCCGAACTGCTGGCCAGCGAGCGCGGCGAACTGTCGGAGCTGGAAAAGCAAGTGGTGGAGAGTCTCGCGCGCGAGGAGACGGTCAGCCGCGACGTCGAGCGCACCTGGGAGCGTCACCGTACGCTGGGCGAGCGGGTGGCCGACGCGGTCGCCGATTTCGGCGGCTCGTGGATCTTCATCGGGCTGTTCTTTGCCGTCCTGGTAATCTGGATGGCCTACAACATCTGGGCCGCGTCGCGGGCGGTATTCGATCCCTATCCCTTTATCTTGCTCAATCTGGCTCAATCTGGTGCTGTCGTGCCTCGCCGCCGTGCAGGCGCCCATCATCATGATGAGCCAGAACCGGCAGGAGGCGAAGGACCGGCTGCGCTCGGAGAACGACTTCCGCGTCAACCTCAAGGCCGAGCTCGAGATCCGCCACCTGCACGAAAAGATCGACCATCTGCTCAACCGGCAATGGGAGCGGCTGACCGAAATCCAGCAGATTCAGCTCGAGATCATGCAGGACACGGGACGGCGGAAAAGGTGAGATCCTGACATTCCGCGGCACGGCCCAACGGGTCCTGTCGCAGGCCGGTCCGATGGTGAACTCCGGCCGCGAGTTCGGAATCGATAATGTCCTGCATCAAATTCCTGGACTCGTCGCCCGCGCAGTGCTGGTATAATGTATACAAAGTCGCGGCGACCCGGCACGCGGGGCCCGCACAAGCCTGCAACCGAACTCTTGTCGCAGCGCATCTAAGCGTTTAACCACGCCTTGGCCGCGCCCCGCGGCAGCATCCAATTCTGAGAGCTTTCCCCTCATGGCGCGTAAGAAGATTGCCTTGATCGGCGCCGGCCAGATCGGCGGCACCCTCGCCCACCTCATCGGCCTCAAGGAACTCGGCGACGTCGTGCTGTTCGACGTGGCCGAGGGTATCCCGCAAGGCAAGGCGCTCGACATCGCCGAGTCCTCGCCGGTCAGCGGTTTCGACGCACGTTTCATCGGCACCAATACCTACGATGCCATCGAAGGCGCCGACGTCTGCATCGTCACCGCCGGCGTGCCGCGCAAGCCCGGCATGAGCCGCGACGACCTGCTCGACATCAATCTGAAGGTGATGGAGCAGGTCGGCTCCGGCATCAAGAAATACGCGCCGAATACGTTTCTCATCTGCATCACCAATCCGCTCGACGCCATGGTGTGGGCGCTGCAGAAATATTGCGAGCTGCCGCAGCAGAAGGTGGTCGGCATGGCGGGCGTGCTCGACTCGGCGCGCTTCCGCTATTTTCTTGCCGACGAATTCGACGTGTCGGTCGAGGACGTCACCGCCTTCGTGCTCGGCGGCCACGGCGATTCCATGGTGCCGCTCATTCGCTATTCGACCGTAGCCGGCATTCCGGTGCCCGATCTCGTGAAAATGGGCTGGACCACGCAGGCGCGCGTCGACGACATCGTCAAGCGCACGGCCAATGGCGGCGCCGAAATCGTCAACCTGCTCAAGACCGGCTCGGCCTTTTACGCGCCAGCCGCCTCCGCCATCGCCATGGCGGAGAGCTATCTGCTCGACAAGAAGCGCGTCTTGCCGTGCGCCGCCTGGCTCAACGGCGAATACGGCATCAACGACCTCTATGTCGGCGTGCCGGTGGTGATCGGCGCCAGGGGCGTCGAGCGCATCGTCGAGATCGATCTGAGCGGCGGCGAGCGCACGGCGTTCGAGAATTCCGCAAAGGCCGTGCAAGGACTGATTGAAGTCTGCAAGAAGATCGCGCCGAATTTGGCTTGAGGGTGTCCCGGACGCGGCGCAGCGCGTTAGCGGTGCACCGCTCATCCGAGACCGTCTCGGAGTGAATCTGTAACGGTCCAGGGTCTGCAGCGCGTCACTACGTGCTGCGCTACGCCCGGGACACGAGGGCAGGAATAGGCTCATGGACATCCACGAATACCAGGCCAAAGCCGTCTTGCGCGAATTCGGCGTGCCGGTGCCGCGCGGCGTGCCCGCCATGAGCGTCGACGAGGCGGTCAAGGGCGCCGAGGAGCTGGGCGGCCCGGTATGGGTGGTGAAGGCGCAGATCCACGCCGGCGGACGCGGCAAGGCCGGCGGCGTCAAGGTCGTCAAGTCCGTCGGGGAAGTAAACAAGGAAGCTACGCGCATCCTCGGCTCAACTTTGGTGACGCATCAGACGGGGCCGCACGGCAAGAAGGTCAACCGGCTCTACGTCGAGGAAGGGTCGGCCATCGACCGCGAATTTTATCTCTCCGCATTGGTAGACCGCGAGACTTCGCGCGTCGCCTTCGTCGTCTCCACCGAAGGCGGCATGGACATCGAAGAGGTGGCGCACAAGACGCCGGAGAAGATTCTCACCTTCTCGGTCGACCCGGCGACCGGCGTCATGCCGCATCACGCGCGCCGGGTGGCGCAGGCGCTCAAGCTTTCCGACGACCTCGCCAAGCAGGTGGCCGATCTGCTTCCCAAGCTCTACGCCGCCTTCACGCAGAAGGACATGAGCCTGTTGGAGATCAATCCACTGGTGGTGACCAAGGACGACAAGATTATCTGCCTCGACGCCAAGGTCGGCTTCGACGACAACGCGCTCTATCGCCATCCTGAAATCGTGGCGCTGCGCGATCTGACGGAAGAGGACGACAAGGAGATCGAGGCCTCGAAATACGACCTCAATTACATCGCGCTCGACGGCTCGATCGGCTGCATGGTCAACGGCGCGGGGCTGGCGATGGCCACCATGGACATCATCAAGCTCTACGGCTCGCAGCCGGCCAACTTCCTCGACGTCGGCGGCGGCGCCACCAAGGAGAAGGTGGCGGCGGCCTTCAAGATCATCACCTCCGATCCCAACGTGAAGGGCATCCTGGTCAACATCTTCGGCGGCATCATGAAGTGCGACGTGATCGCCGAGGGCGTGGTGGCGGCGGTGAAGGAGGTCGGCCTGAAAGTCCCGCTGGTGGTGCGGCTTGAGGGCACCAATGTCGATCTCGGCAAGAAGATCATCGCGGATTCAGGACTCAACGTGACCTCGGCCGACGACCTCGACGACGCCGCGCAGAAGATCGTCAAGGCGATAAAGACGACATGATGAAGCGAGCTGCGATCTGCTGCTGCTTCGTGCTCGCCGCGGGATGCTGCCCGGCGGCAGCCGGCGATGCGGTCGCGGTTGCCGTAAGCGCGTTCCAGACATTCTGTATGGGCAGCCCATTCGAATTCAGCGAGCTTGTGCGGGCGTCGGCAAAATTGAATGGCAAGCTAGCAGAGGAAGTCCACCCATCGCTGCCCGCAGGTTCGGCGCTGCACATTAAGCGATGGAACGCGCGTGTCGACGGCGTGGACCTTAACCTCGGCGCGGTCGATGCGACGGAAGATGGGAAACTACTGCGCATTTGCAGCGTGTTTCTCGCCGGGCCGAAGGGCGCAAATCCGCGCGATCTGCTGGTCAAATCGCTTTCGCTCGGCGCGCCGGTCAAAGACGGCATTGGCGCCAAGGACGGAGCGCACAGCGTGGTTTGGGAAAAGCAGATCGACGGCAAGGCCTCGCGCATCGACCTCAATCTCGAGCAGAAGTCGACGCATGCGGTCATTGTGTTGAACCGTGTGCAACCGTCAAACGCAAAGCAGTAACGTCATGGCCATCCTCATCGACAAGAACACCAAGGTCCTCTGCCAGGGCTTCACCGGCAAGAACGGCACCTTCCATTCGCAGGCGGCGCTCGACTACGGCACCAAAATGGTCGGCGGCACCTCGCCGGGCAAAGGCGGCTCGAGCCACCTCAACCTGCCGGTGTTCGATACCGTCGCGGAAGCCAAAGAGAAGACGGGCTGCGAGGCGAGCGTGATCTACGTGCCGCCGGCCGGCGCCGCCGACGCCATCTGCGAGGCGATCCAGGCCGAGATCCCGCTCATCGTCTGCATCACGGAAGGCATCCCCGTGATGGACATGGTCAAGGTCAAGCGCGCGCTGTCCGGCTCGAAATCGCGGCTGATCGGTCCCAACTGCCCCGGCGTCATGACCGCGGGCGAATGCAAGATCGGCATCATGCCGGGCAACATCTTCAAGCCCGGTTCGGTCGGCATCGTCTCGCGCTCCGGCACGCTCACTTATGAAGCCGTGTTCCAGACCAGCGCCGAAGGCCTCGGGCAGACCACTGCGGTCGGCATCGGCGGCGATCCGGTCAAGGGCACCGAATTCATCGACATGCTGGAAATGTTTCTCGCCGATCCCAAGACGCAGTCCATCGTCATGATCGGCGAGATCGGCGGCTCGGCCGAAGAAGACGCCGCCCAGTTCCTCAAGGACGAGGCCAAGCGCGGCCGCAAGAAACCCATGGTCGGCTTCATCGCCGGGCGCACCGCGCCGCCGGGACGCCGCATGGGCCACGCCGGCGCCATCATCTCGGGCGGCAAAGGCGATGCCGAATCGAAGATCGCGGCTATGGAAGAGGCGGGGATCAAGGTATCGCCGTCCCCGGCGCGCATCGGCAAGACCCTGGTGGAAGTGCTGCGAGGCTGACCTGCGGAACGGGCGCCATGTTGCGCAGACTTTTTCGGCTTTTGCCGCTGCGGCCCCGAACCAAGAAGCATTTGAAATTCATCTATTTCAGGAGCATGGCCGCGCTTGGTATCGACGCGTTTCCGGCGCTCAATGCCATCGACCGCAAGATGCTTGCCTATCTGCCGCAGCGGGGAGGCGTGTTCGTCGAGGCCGGGGCCAACGACGGGGTCAGCCAGTCGAATACCTGGTACCTTGAGGCCTATCGCGGCTGGTCGGGCCTCCTTATTGAGCCCGTGCCTGAGCTTGCCGCGCTCGCGCGGCGGTTTCGCCGTGCACCGGTTGCCAATGTGGCGCTTGGGCAAGCTGACGGCGCGACGGTAACGCTCCGGCTTGCCGATCTCACCACGGCGGCCGAACTCAAGCCCCGCCCCGACCGCGGGCGATCGGCGAATCACCGTGCCGGTGCGTTCGCTTTCCTCATTGCTCGATGAGCACGCGATCGCTGCGGTCGATTTCTTCTCGCTCGACGTCGAGGGTTACGAAATCCCGGTCCTGCAGGGCCTCGACCTGGCGCGGCATAGACCCAAATTCATCCTGGTCGAAACCGCCGACTTTCCCGGCGTCAGGGACCTTTTGGCGCCTCTTAGCGAGCACGATTATCTGTTCGCCTGGCGCCACTGACCGCCGGTTTGCCTGGCGGTCGACGGGGAGGAACTCTCGTGTCACTTTGGCCGCAGTGATTCACCCACCGAAATACCGAAGTTCAGGTTCACTTCTTAGGTCTTTCGTAGACTTACCGGCGTCATAAATAGCGTTAAAAGCTGTTCTGTCGTCGGTGCCGGGGCGTTGCCGGCGGCGGATTGCGAGATCGTGCACTGCAACACATACGTGCATTGCCGCGCCAGGAACCCGCCATGTCCCGCCAGGACGCCAACACCGCCTTCGCCCGCACGTCCTTTCTCTACGGCAGCAACGCCCCGTACATCGAAGACCTCTACGCCCGCTACGAGCAGAACCCGGCCTCGGTCGACGCCGAGTGGCAGGCGTTTTTCCAAGGGCTGAAGGACGAAGCCGCCGACGTCGCCAAGAGCGCGCGCGGCGCCTCCTGGAAGAAACCGGGCTGGCCGCCGCGTCCGAACGGCGATCTCGTCGCCGCGCTCGACGGCCAATGGGCCGAGACCGAAAAGAAGATTGGCGAAAAGATCGCCTCCCAGGCGCAGGCCAAGGGCGTCGAGCTCACCTCGGCCGACGTCATGCAGGCGACGCGCGACTCGATCCACGCGCTGATGCTGATCCGCGCCTACCGCATCCGCGGCCACTTCCACGCCAAACTCGATCCGCTCGGCCTGGAGCCGGAGAAGGACGAGGCGGAGCTCGAACCCGCCTCCTACGGCTTCACCGAAGCCGACATGAACCGCCGCATCTTTCTCGACTGGGTGCTCGGTCTCGAATTCTCCACCATGCGCGAGATCGTCGCCATCCTGCGCCGCACCTACTGCCAGACGCTCGGCGTCGAGTTCATGCACATCTCCAATCCGGCGCAAAAGGCCTGGATCCAGGAGCGCATCGAGGGCCGCGATAAGGAAATCACCTTCACGCGCGAGGGAAAGCGCGCGATCCTCAACAAGCTGGTGGAAGCGGAAGGCTTCGAGAAATTCCTCGACGTCAAATATACCGGCACCAAGCGCTTCGGTCTCGACGGCGGTGAATCGCTGATTCCCGCACTCGAACAGATCATCAAGCGCGGCGGCAATCTCGGCGTGCAGGAAATCTGCCTCGGTATGCCGCACCGCGGCCGCCTCAACGTGCTGACGCAGGTGATGGGCAAGCCGCACCGCGCGATTTTCCACGAATTCAAGGGCGGCTCGGTGACGCCCGACGAGATCGAGGGCTCCGGCGACGTGAAATATCACCTCGGCGCCTCCTCCGACCGCGAGTTCGACAACAACAAGGTGCACCTTTCGCTCACCGCCAATCCTTCGCATCTGGAAATCGTCGATCCGGTAACGCTCGGCAAGGTGCGCGCCAAGCAGGACCAGCACAGCGCCACGCCGGAGGAGCGCAAGATGGTGCTGCCGCTTTTGATTCACGGCGATGCCGCCTTCGCCGGGCAAGGCGTGGTGGCGGAATGCTTCGGTCTGTCGGACCTGAAGGGCTACCGCACCGGCGGTTCGATCCACTTCATCGTCAATAATCAGATCGGCTTCACCACCTATCCGCGCTATTCGCGCTCCTCGCCCTATCCGTCCGACGTGGCCAAGATGATCGAGGCGCTGATCTTCCACGTGAACGGCGACGATCCGGAAGCCGTCACCTTCGCCGCGAAAGTGGCGACCGAGTACCGCCAGCAGTTCCAGCGGCCGGTGGTCATCGACATGTTCTGCTATCGCCGCTTCGGCCACAACGAAGGCGATGAGCCTGCTTTCACCCAGCCGATCATGTACCGCAAGATCCATGCGCACCCGAGCACATTGGAAATCTACGGCCAGAAGCTCGTCGGTGAAGGCATCGTCACTCAAGGCGAAATCGACAAGATGAAGGCCGACTGGCGCGCGCGCCTCGACGTCGAATTCGAGGCCGCGCAAGGCTACAAGCCCAACAAGGCCGACTGGCTCGACGGCCGCTGGTCGGGGCTGAAGGCGGCGCACGAACTCGACGATCCGCGCCGCGGCGTCACCGGTGTCGACATCGCCGTGCTGCGCGACATCGGGGAAAATATCACCGAAGTGCCGGAGGGCTTCAATGTCCACCGCACGATAAGGCGCTTCCTCGACAACCGCGCCAAGGCGATCGAGAGCGGCGAGGGCATCGATTGGGCAACCGCCGAATCGCTCGCCTTCGGCTCGCTGCTGAAGGAGGGGCATCCGGTGCGCCTGTCCGGCCAGGACAGCGAACGCGGCACGTTCTCGCAGCGCCATTCCGTGCTGTTCGACCAGCAGACGGAGGAGCGCCACACCCCGCTCAATCATCTGGGCGATGGGCAGGCGCGCTTCGAGGTGCTCAATTCCATGCTGTCGGAAGAGGCCGTGCTCGGCTTCGAATACGGCTATTCCACCGCCGAGCCGAAGGCGCTCACGCTATGGGAGGCGCAGTTCGGCGACTTCGCCAACGGCGCCCAGGTGGTTTTTGACCAGTTCATCTCCTCCGGCGAGCGCAAATGGCTGCGCATGTCGGGCCTCGTCTGTCTCTTGCCGCACGGCTACGAGGGACAGGGTCCGGAGCATTCCTCGGCGCGGCTCGAGCGCTTCCTGCAGATGTGCGCGGAAGACAACATGCAGGTGGCGAACTGCACGACGCCTGCCAACTACTTCCACATCCTGCGTCGGCAACTGAAGCGCGAGATCCGCAAGCCGCTGATCCTGATGACGCCGAAAAGTCTGCTACGCCACAAGCGTGCGGTGTCGCGGCTCGACGAGATGGTGAGCGGCACCACTTTCCACCGCATCCTGTGGGACGGCGCGCAGCAATCGCCCGACGAGCCGATCAAGCTCGTGCCCGACGACCAAATTCGCCGCGTGGTGATGTGCTCGGGTAAGGTTTATTACGACCTGTACGAAGAGCGGGAGAAGCGCGGCATCAACGACATCTACCTGCTGCGGATCGAGCAGCTCTATCCGTTCCCCTCGAAGGCGCTGGTCGCCGAGCTTGCGCGCTTCAAGCAGGCCGAGATGGTCTGGTGCCAGGAGGAGCCGCGCAATATGGGCGCCTGGTTCTTCGTCGACGTGTTCTTGAATTGGGTGCTCAACCAGATCGGCGCGGCGCACAAGCACACGCGCTATGCCGGGCGTCCGGCGGCGGCCGCCACCGCCACCGGCCTGATGTCGAAGCACCTGGCGCAGTTGAAGCAGCTGCTGGACGAGGCGTTGGGGTAGTCGTTCGCACTCCGTCATGCCCGGCCTTGTGCCGGACATCCACGTCTTGATGGTGTGCAATTTCAAAAGGCGTGGATGGCCGGGACGAGCCCGGCCATGACGATCGAGGACAATCGACCATGACTGAGATCCGCGTGCCTACCCTCGGCGAATTGGTCACCGAAGCGACTGTCGGAAAATGGTTCAAGCAGCCCGGCGATGCGGTGGCCGTCGACGAGCCGCTGGTCGAGCTGGAGACCGACAAGGTCACGCTGGAAGTGCCGGCGCCGGCCGCCGGGGTCTTGTCGGAGATCGCGGTGAAGGACGGCGAGACGGTCGCGGTCGGCGCGCTGCTCGGCCAGATCAAGGACGGCGGTGCGGCCGCCAAGGCTGCGCCGGCTGTGGCCACCAAGCCCGCCGCCAGCCCGACCGGCGCGCCCGACGAAAAAACGGACAAGGTGAAGCCGATCGGCGCCGGTCCCGAGCAGCCCGCGCCACGCGAAATGCCGCCGGCCGCGGCGCCCGCCACCGCCGCCATGCCACCGTCCGTGCGCAAGCTCGCGGCAGAGAGCGGCATGGATGTTTCCAGGGTCGAAGGTACCGGCAAGCACGGGCAAGTCACCAAGGGCGACATGATGGCGGCGATCGAGCGCGCCGCCGCCCAGCCGACGCCGGTTGCGGCGCCCGCCGCGGTGCAGATGCGCGCGCCTTCGCCGCCGGACGACGCCGCACGCGAAGAGCGCGTGCACATGACGCGGCTGCGCCAGACCATCGCGCGCCGCCTCAAGGAAGCGCAGAACACCGCCGCCATGCTCACGACCTTCAACGAGGTCGACATGAGCGCGGTAATGGCCCTGCGCAACGAATACAAGGAACTGTTCGAGAAGAAGCACGGCGTGAAGCTGGGCTTCATGGGTTTCTTCGTGCGCGCCTGCATCCAGGCGCTGAAGGAAATCCCCGCCGTCAACGCCGAGATCGACGGCACCGACATCGTCTACAAGAACTACTATCACATCGGCGTGGCGGTCGGCACCGAAAAGGGCCTGGTGGTGCCGGTGGTGCGCGACGCTCAACTGAAGTCGCTGGCCGAGATCGAGAAAGCCATCGCCGATTTCGGCCGCCGCGCCCGCGACGGCCAGCTCAAGATCGAGGAGATGCAGGGCGGCACCTTCACCATCTCGAATGGCGGCGTCTACGGCTCATTGATGTCGACGCCGATCCTCAACGCGCCGCAGTCGGGCATCCTCGGCATGCACAAGATCCAGGAGCGGCCGGTGGTTATCGGCGGCAAGATCGAGGCGCGGCCGATGATGTATCTCGCACTCTCCTACGACCACCGCATCGTCGACGGCCGCGAGGCGGTCACCTTCCTGGTGCGGGTGAAGGAATGCCTGGAGGATCCGGCAAGGCTGGTGTTGGATTTGTGATTACTTCACCTCTCCCCTTCGGGGAGAGGTCGCGAGCGAAGCGAGCGGGTGAGGGGGCTCATTCCTCGCTAGCTTTTGTCCCCCCTCACCCGATCCACAGGCTTCGCCTTCGGATCGACCTCTCCCCGAAGGGGAGAGGTGAAGCAGCAGCGGACGTTTGATAATGCCCTCCTACGACCTCATCGTCATCGGCACCGGGCCCGGCGGCTATGTCTGCGCCATTCGCGCGGCGCAGCTCGGGCTGAAAACCGCGGTGGTGGAGAAGCGCGCGACCTTCGGCGGCACCTGCCTCAATATCGGGTGCATACCGTCGAAGGCCTTGCTGCACGCCTCCGAACTGTTCGAGGAGGCCGGGCACAAATTCTCCAAGATGGGCATCGGCGTCACCACGCCGAAGCTCGTCCTCCCCACGATGATGGCGTTCAAGAACGAGGGCGTCGACGGCAACGTCAAAGGCGTCGAGTTCCTGCTCAAGAAGAACAAGGTCGATGCCTATCGCGGGGCCGCGCGCATCGCCGCCCCAGGCAAGGTGGAGGTCAAGGGCGAGAGCGGCACGCAGGCGCTCGACACCAAATCGATCGTCATCGCCACCGGCTCCGACGTCGCGCGCTTGAAGGGCATCGAAATCGACGAGCAGCGCATCGTTTCGTCGACCGGGGCGCTGTCGCTGCCTGAAGTACCCCGGCAGCTGCTGGTAATCGGCGCCGGCGTGATCGGGCTCGAGCTCGGCTCGGTGTGGCGCCGCCTCGGCGCGCAGGTGACGGTGGTGGAATTCATGGACGGCGTGCTGCCCGGCATGGACAGCGAGGTGCGCCGGCAGGCGCAGCGCTTGTTCGAGCGCCAGGGCATGACGTTCAAGCTGTCGTCGAAGGTGAGTGCGGTCGACGCCTCCGGCCCGCGCCTGAAAGCCACGGTCGAGCCGGCCAAAGGCGGCGCGGCGGAAACAGTCGAAGCCGACGTCGTGCTCGTCTCGGTCGGCCGTGTGCCCTATATCGAGGGCCTCGGCCTCAGGGAGTTGGGCGTCAAGCTCGACGAGCGCGGCCGCATCGCGGTCGATGAATACTTCGCCACCAACGTCCCCGGTATCTGGGCGATCGGCGACGTCATCGCCGGCCCGATGCTGGCGCACAAGGCCGAGGACGAAGGCGTCGCGGTCGCCGAAATCCTGGTCGGGCAGGCGGGCCACGTGAACTACGATGCCATCCCCAACGTGGTCTACACGTACCCGGAGATCGCCGTGGTCGGCAAAAGCGAGGAAGAGCTGAAGGCCGCCGGCATCTCCTACACCGTCGGCAAGTTTCCGATGACCGCCAACGGCCGCGCCAAGGTCAACATGACAACGGAAGGCTTCATCAAAATCCTCGCCGACGCCAAAACCGACCGCGTGCTCGGCGTGCACATGATCTGCGCCGACGCCGGCAACATGATCGCGGAGGCAGCGCTCGCCATGGAGTTCGGCGCTTCTGCCGAAGACATTGCCCGCACCTGTCACGCGCATCCGACGTTGAGCGAGGCGGTGAAGGAAGCCGCCATGGCGGTGGGCAAGCGCGCGATTCATATGTAGCTTTTGCTCGGCCTCATGCTGAGGAGCGTCGCGAAGCGACGCGTCTCGAAGCATGGGGCCGCCCCATCCTTCGAGACGCGCCCTGCGGGCGCTCCTCAGGATGAGGCGGATCAAGGCTGGTGCGGAGGATCACCAATGGCCAAAGGCCATCAGGACAAAGTCGCCGTCATCACCGGCGCGGCCGGCGGCATCGGCCAGGCCTTCGCCAAACGGCTGGCCGAGGACGGCGTGCACATTGCGGTCGTCGATCTCAGCGACGGCGCGGCAACCGTGAAACTGGTGGATGCCGCCGGCCGGAAGGGGATCGCGGTCAAATGCGACGTGGCCTCGGAGGCCTCCGTCGCCGCCATGGCCAAGGAGGTCAACGGCAGATTCGGTCACGTCGACATCGTCATCAACTGCGCCGGCATTTTCCCGCAGAAGAATTTCGCGGACATGACGTTCGCCGACTGGCGCCAGGTGCTCTCGATCAATCTCGACGGCACTTTCCTCGTCACCGCAGCCTTCGTGCCCGGCATGCGGGCGCGCCAATGGGGCCGCGTCGTCAACATGGCCTCCTCCACGCTCGGCTCGGTGGTGACCGGCTTTGCCCATTACACGGCCAGCAAGGGCGGCATTGTCGGTTTCACCCGCGGGCTCGCCACCGATCTCGCGCCCTACAACATCACGGTGAACGCCATCGCGCCGGGCTTGACGCGCTCGCCCGGCACGCTCGCGCGGGCGCCGCGCCCGGCCTTCACGAGCATGGAGGAGGAATTCGCCGCCGTGGCGCAAATGCAGGCGATCAAGCGCCCCGAGGTTCCCGACGACCTGGTCGGCGCGGTGTCATTTCTCACCAGCGACGATGCCGCCTTCATGACCGGCCAGACGCTCAATGTCGATGGCGGCGGTCGTGACCCGGTGAAGCGCAAATGCATCGCCCGCGTTCCGGGCTTTTCCAGCGGTTATAGGGCGGGGAACCGGACCGTCTAAAAGCGCGGGAGACTGGCGGAGAGGGAGGGATTCGAACCCCCGATACGGTTGCCCGTATGCCGCATTTCGAGTGCGGTGCATTCAACCACTCTGCCACCTCTCCAAGCCTTTGAAAGGTAAAGGCATTTCGCGCTGATGGCCAAGCGTGAAATGTCTGTTTGCTACCGCTTTGCTACCCAATCGTTTTCGCGCGCTTCTTTATTACGTCTTCGAGATCACGGTCAACGCGCGCGGCAGCGTCTTCCTGCATCCCCGGCATCACGTGCGAGTACAAGTCCATTGTGATCCCGACCTTCGAATGTCCGAGCCGCTCGCTGGCGATCTTGGGATGCACGCCAGAGGATAACATGTGGGTTGCGTGCGCGTGTCGCAAATCGTGGAAGCGAATGCGCGGCAGCGTCTTGGTGTTCGCCAGCAGCTGATGCCATCGGTGGGTGATGGTTCGCGGCTGCAAGGGACTGCCGTCCGCCTGGGCAACGACAAAAGCGTCATCTGTTAGGGGAACGCCAAGCTTTAGACGTTCTTCGGCTTGCTGGACGCGATGTACCCGTAGCTCGTTCACTACACGCGCCGACAGCGCCACCGTGCGGCCTTTCCCGCTCTTGGGCTTCTTATAGCGAACGCCTGCTCCCGTCTGTTCGGCGCTCTCAGTCACCGCGAGTTGAGCCGCATCGAGATTGATGTTGCGCCAGCGGAGAGCCGCGATCTCGCCACGACGTAAGCCGCAAAGGACGGCGAGGATGACCGTGATCCTAATGCGCGTTCCTCGCGTGACATCGATTAGGTCAGCAGTCTGCGCAAGGTCGTAGGTAGTCATGACACCGCGCTCGATCTTGGGAGGATCGACCGCACCGACCGGATTGCGAACTAGCACTTGCCAGCGCACCGCCTGCTGCATGGCAGCCTTCAAAACGACGTGCATGTATCGCACCGTGCTGGGGGCAAGGCCGCCCCGACCATTCCTGCGGCCAGTGGAGAGGGCCTTGGCGTAAGCATCGGATATCTGCATCGGCCTCAGTTTGGTCAGAACGACGGCACCGAGCAGCGGATTGATGTTCTTTCGCACAATCTCGGTGTACCTCTCGTGCGTCTTGGGCGTGACCCGCGCCTTCACGTCCTCCAACCACCGGTCGAGGAATTGCGCCAGCGTGATCTTTGCCGGTTCGATGTAGAGCCCACGGCTCATTTCCGAAATAAGACCTTTGCGGCTGTTTTCCGAGAGACTACCCTGAACATAGGCGGCAACTGAGGCGGGCAGCTCGTCAATGCAATTAATTGCAATCAATTCAGCGCTGCTTAGCTTCGCTATTGTGGGTCTCGATAATTGATGATTATCGGAGGTTAGAAGGCTGGACAGCGGCCATGCCTCGGTCTTATCCCGCATCGGCACCCACCGTCAGCAAGAGCTGCGTCCGGATGGCGTTGAGCTGGTCGAGCGAGCGGCGGATTGCGCCGATCAGCGGTTCGATGCCGTCCGGCCTAACTTCAGCGGTCGATAGCTCTGCCTCGATGCCCAGCGCCTCCAATGATCGCGACTGCGGCCAAAGCAGTCGCCGGGACGCGGCCGAGCCCTCGGCATAGAAGGCGGCGTGCTGTGCGGCGGCGGTCCAGCGCCGCCGAGGGACGTGTTGCTGCAAACATGCGCGGATCGACGGGTTTTGCTGCGCCAGCGTGTTGATGGCTCGCTTACCGAGCCGCGTGTGCTCGTCGAGGGCGTAGAGCGGGATGCCGGCGACGCTGCCGGAGGGCGAAACGAACGCATCCTCAACCGCCGTATGCCCGCTGCGCTGGACTTCAAGCCAGACCAGGGGCACCAACACCGCATAAGGCTGCCGCGTGCGCCTGGCGGCCAGCATGGTGGCCGCTACGAGATCGGGTGGCGCTCCGAGCTGGCCATAGGCGTCCGCCAGGCCGGGAAGGTCCCCGGCTCCGACCCGATGCTGATAGGGGTAGTTGATGCCCGAGCAAAACCAGGCGGCCACCGCGCGGTCGGGAAGGGAGCGCGAAAGGTCCATAAGCATGCTGAGGCATTCGGACACCGGGGCGCGGCCGCAGATAGCGCGAGTGTCACGCTGGTCCGGGTGCTCGGTCGCGACCCACATCAGGTAGTCGGCGCTGCAGTCCTTGGGGGCAGCGGCAAGTCGTGCGGTAGTCGAGACAAGAGCCGATTGTTCGCCGTGCACGGCACGCCAGCCGGGAGAGACAGCAGCCGCGACGGTCTGCAGGACCGCCGTGATATCGGCCGGCCCGACGTCCTCAAAGGCGACTGCGATCAAACGCCGCCAGGCACTCGCTCTGTCCTCCCGGTGGAGCGCCAATGCGGCCCGGCATGCGACAGCAGCATCGCCCCTGCGAATGGCCTTCTGCAGGGCGCTTGAGGCGATCCATCGGTTGCAGGTAAGAGCATCGAGCTTGGCGTCGGCGTCGAACGGGAGGTGGTCGTAAGAATAGAGCGCCTTGGCGAGCCAATCTTCCATCGCGGAAATTCGATGAACTATAATGAAAATATAGCAAATACCGCTGCTGTTTCAATAAGTTATTGCCGCGAACTAAGCCGCCCCGTCCCTGTTGCCTGCCGCATCGAATCGATGTTCGTTGCGGGGTTGATGCATCAGCGCGCGCCGGGTGATTGCAATCCTGCCCTCCGCCAGTCACCCGGCGCACGTCTAACGTTCAGATGGCCCGGCGCGCTGCGCGATCACCTTGAACTCGATGCCCCACTCGGCAAGTCGCGTGGTCAGCGCCTGACGCCGCTGTGCGATGAGGCCGCATGACTGGCCTCAGCGGCTGATCGGGCCAGCGTCCCCGCCCGCCGGATGTCCGTGGAGAGCTTTTCCGGATCGGCCTGGTGGTCGGCAATGACCCGCCTGACCCCGCACTTGAAAATTAGCGCGCCCAACCTACCTAGCCGCCAGGTCGCGCAGGCTCTCCCAGCGCCGGTTTCCATGAAATCCGACGAGATCCGATTTCCACCACCGGCGGTCGCCGCGGTTGCCGGCGCGACGATCCATATTTTTGGTGCATCGGATGCCGTATCGTCGCCGCCGCGTGTTCGTCGATACCAACAAGGGGCGCATCAGCGCCGGTTTCAGCGTGCCCGAGACGGCCGATGCTGCCGACGTGTCGATGAGACTGCGCGAGCGTGGCTGGGTGCCATACCGGATGCGGCTTGACCGGGAGCAGGATTGCTGGATCGCCGACGTGATCGACTGGAAGCACGCCGCCTGAGGGTCTCTCGCCAGCAAAGTGTGATTGCCGAGCTGAGCGATCTGGCGCTATGCTCGCCGCCGGTCATTCCGAGATGTGGCATGTCCGAACGCCGCTTCGTGCTCGTCGACTTCACTCACATGAGCCGCGCCGGCTGCCTCAGGCTCTACGAGGCGGGTCGCACCTACGCCCTACCGCGCGCGGTCGCCCACGCCGCCACGAAGCGTGATCTCGTCGCCAAACAACGGCCCGCGCGCTGGTCGCCGCCGAGCCTGTTTCGCGCGCCCGAGGTGCTCACCGAGGCCGAGGTCGTCGAGGCAGAAGCCGAGCTGCGGGCGCTACAGCGGCACGCCGTCGAGGTGGTCGAAATCCTAGTCCCAGCGAAGGTCAACTAACCGACCGTACATTAGCTGAGCGCAACCCAACTCGCCCTCGGGCGTGACCGGGTTTCGTTTCGAGACTGCATCGCCCCTGGCGCAGCGTTTTAGCGACACTTGTGCGATTGTTTTTTCGGGCACCTTTTCCGGCGCTTTGGTCGGCCCCCGCTCCGGCGCAGACACGGGCGCGGGTCGCGGAGTGTAGACAGGATTTGGAATCGTTTCGGGGATATCTATTGGTGTCGAACCGGGCTGATGTGCTCTCATTTGGCTCTCTCCTGTCATAATCCGACCGACTGCGCGAGGAGCTCGCCGCGGTAATGCCGCAGCAACGACTGCATTTCCGCAAGTATGCCCCCGGAAGCGCCCGCTTCGTTCCGCCTCTCTTTCGCGAGCCGCCCAAATTCGTCGAATGCATATGCCGTGAGCTCTTGAAGAGCGGAGAAGAACTGCGTGTCGTCAGCCCTCTCTCCAGACGCTGGGTGGATCCAGGGAACGTTGAGGATTCCCTTTAGAAGATGGCGCTGGAGCAACGCCTCGACGTCCGCGATACAGCGGCGGCCCAAGTGCTTCCAATAGGCAAGCATCTGATCGTGGGAAAGCAACGTCGCCATCAGATTGACATTCTCGATATCGGCTTTGCTCTGACACGTCAGCACATCGGTCCGCTCGGTGTCGAACGGCAGTTGCGGCATTATCGACAGGCGTTCCTTCTTTAGATCCCACCACTCAAAGTCCCGGTCGAGGTCGCCGTCGCCATCATAGAGCACAATCCGGCGCCCTCTATGTTTGCGGCCTAGAAGAGTGTCCTGCGAAAAAGTCGTCGTCAGGTCGTCCAGGCTGTAGCGCCTGAGAACGTCTGATCCTAGGTAAAACACAATAGCGAGTATCGCCGCACGCGGCCCATCGAGCCGGCAGGGCGAGCACACCTGGATTTGATACCCCGGATTATGGAAGATGCTGTGTCCGATGTACTTCTCGATGCACTCGAGGAGCCATATCGCCGAACGTGCGCTGCCCGCGGGCGGCAGGACCACGGTCACCGACGCGCGAGCGTGTGCATAATGCCTATTGGCGTTTGCCGCAAACCGGGCGCCCAGAGCATCAATGAGCCTCAACAGCTCTCCGTTGTCGCCAAGGCAGTGGATCTTGAGCCCCACGGTCGTGAGCCCGTGTTCGACGCGCCTGCGATCCTTGCAGAGCGCGTCAACTTTGGCCGGGCAGTGCGGGCGCAGCACAGTGAGTAAATTTTCCATATAGGCCACGCCCCATCTCCTCTAAGACTATGCCGGTGGCTATACTATCCGGCACTCCCGAACGATGGTCGCATTGCCGTATCATTCGCGCGGATTGCGGCAAAACCGCGTGACAGTGAATTGCCAAATCGGGTTCGGCGTTGCGAAATACCGGTCTCGTGGGCAGCGGCGCGACGCGGCTCGCTTCACGACGGTTCATGTTAGCTATTCCGGCACCGCTTAAACCCCATCTGTGCCGCTGTCGATTTGATGCAGGTCAATGAAACCGACTGCGTAGCACACGAGTTTGGTTAAAGCTCGGACACGGCGCGTTATCCCACGAGTTCGAGCATACCGAAGGCCGGGCCAATGAAAGCCTTGATAACCATCGTTTTGCTTTTGACGTTGGGTGCGGTCGCCCGCGCGAACCTCGCCCCGGTCGAGCGCCAAACGTTTGCGCTTTCGCACGGCAACACAAACATTGGCTTGTCGGGAGCTATGCATGGAGACATTGGATCAGCGGGAGCCATGCGCGAGCGGAAGTACTTTGAACCTTTCCCGTCGGGCAGCGGAGTATTTCGCTGCCGATTTGAGCCGGTGCTGTTCAGCATGATTCATCTAGCGCAGGCGTGCCGCTAGCCATTAGGGTTAGGTGATTTTGATGCCAAACGGGGAATAACGGAGGCTCACATGAAAACCTGTCCAGAATGCAATGGCGATGGGGTCATTGAAAAAGACACCGAGAATGAGCAGCAATGCCCAACGTGCGGCGGTTGCGGGTCCGTACCTGATGATGAAAACAATGAAGAAGTGCTAAACACATAAAAGACTTACCGCGTGGGGCCGACATGACCGAAACGCTTGCCAAGAAGAAATGCACCCCTTGTCGCGGCGGCATTCCGCCGCTGACGTACGGGGAAGCGGAGCGCTTTCAAGCGCAAACTCCGAATTGGCAATTATACGATGACGGCCGCCGTATCGAACGAACCTTCCGTTTCGGTAATTTTCGGGAAGCGCTTGGCTTCGTGCGCGACGTAGGTGACTTGGCGGAATCTGAGGGCCATCATCCTGATATCAGTTTTGGCTGGGGTTATGCGACGATTTCGCTGCGCACCAAAAAGATCAAGGGATTGCATGGCTGTGGGGCTATCTCACCTTCCAGCGCGGCGCGCGTCTAATCACCGACCCAGAGCGGATGCTGAAAAAATAACTCGACGAGCCGCGGTCTTGGCCAGGCTGGCGTTCCAAAAGAGATTCGCGATCGTATCCAAAACCACGCCTTGCAGGATGTAAGCTCGAAAAGCTACGACCGCTGGAACTATATGCGCGAGAAGCGAACCGGCATGGCCAACTGGGACAAATTCGTACTGGCATTCAGCGCGTCCGCTATGTCCCGCAGCGAGTCTTGACTGTGGCCGACGCTGTCGTCGTTGCCAATGCACGTCTTTGCGGTCCTTTCTCCGAGTACCTTCTCCAACTAACAGCGGGTAAAAAGTGCTCCGCAGAGGCGGAGCACTTCGACTGCGATCTGGATCGGATCGCCTATTTGTTCTGGTCCTTATCGTCGCCGCGGCGATTGTGATCCGATTTTTCTGCAGAAGGTTGGTTGCTTCCCTGGCCGGTTGTGGAGGGAGCAGACCGATGACTGCTTTGATCTTTTCCGGGCTGCATACTCTTGTTCGCGCGCGGCTGCGCTGCATTGTCGCTTGGCTGCATTGAGTTGCCTTGACCGGTTGTGGACCCCTGTTTCGAGGAGTTTCGGCTGTTGCTCGGCTGGTTTGACTGATTGTTGCTCGGCTCGTTCTGCTGACCCGCCTTGGGCTGGTGCGGAGCCTGCCCGACAGTCGAGGAGGTATTCCCCGCCCCGGTCGGGCCACCTGCGCCACCGACCTGGATCTTACTCGAGAGGCCAAGGGACGACACCGTTCGGCGGTCGATTTTTCCGCTCGCCTGAATACCCTCGCGCCGCTGAAACTCGATCAGGGCATCTCGCGTCTTAGGTCCGAAGTCGCCGTCTGCTTCTCCGTTCAGGAAGCCCTTGCGGATCAAAACAAGTTGGACTTGGCGGATTTCGTCCGATGAAAGGTTGACCACGGTCGTGCTGCTCCCAGCGGCTGCGCGATGTCCGCCAGTAGGAATGACGGCAACGATCTTGCGGCTGTGGTCAACGATGATGATCTCGTCACGTGCGACGAAATACTCATCTCCACGCCATTTCGGGTAGATTTCCACGAGCGTACCCGGCACCGTTACCAGGTGCACATGGCTCGGCACGACGGTGCCCACGCTGACCGAAAAATCGACGTGCTCGACATGAGGAACGTTGCTTTTGGCAAATACCGTCTGTCGAATTTTGGTTTGCTGTTGGGTTACGCCCTGGGCCTTAGCCGCCCCGTTTGCTTGCTGCGCCTGTGAATTGCTCGCTGCGCCCGTCGCATTCGACTTTCTCGTGCCGGCATTTTGGCCTTTTGATTCGTTTTGAGTGGCCTGGCCCGTGGTGCTGGACTTGTTCGACGCGTTGTTTTGTCTTTGGGATTGGCTCTTTTCGGATTGGGTCTTGGGTGCTTGTCCAGTCGTGCTGGATTTTCTTACGTCAGCATTCTGATGGTTTGATATTTCTCGATTGGCATGACCGCTTGTCCCAGACTTGTTGGCGCCGGCTTTTTGTTGCTCATTGGACCTGCTGTTCGAGGCGTGGCCTGTCGCGCCGGGCTGATCGGAACGGGCCTTTGGCCCGTTCGGCTGGTTTTGGCTGGCCTGTCCCTTGGTGGTGGACTTGTGCGCCCCAGCATTCTTGGCATTCTGCTTCTGCTGTGAAGCGCCGCGCTGTTCCGCCCCGGGTGCATGCTGCTTGGATCGTTCGTTGTCGTTCGAGTTCTCATTGTGAGACGCGCTTCGACTAATCTGCTTGCTGTGTTGCGGCGCCTTATGGGATTCCCCTTTGTCGGACTGCGCCGAAGCGACGCTGAATGACAGCAAGACTGCTGCCGTCACCGTCGACAATAACTGCATTTTCCTCATGTCAGGCCTCGTCTGGAAATGGATTCAGATGTCGGCTCAACGACTATTCCTGGCTGGTCGTTCCCAGAGTGATGTCACGTCTCATTCGGGTTCCACATGGGTTCCACAAAGTCATTGTCAATGCGACGACCCCCATCAGACCCAAGTTTCTTGTTGTCGTCGATTAAAGAGCTGCCGCGTGCGTGATTGCGGGCGAAATCGGTCTTAAAACTCAACATTGCGGGCGCAGCTGACCAGCAATGGGAAATCGCACAATGCAAATTCAACAAATCGCTGCGACATGCAATCCGCTTGGCACAGTTACGGTCCAGCTAATCGGCGTGGTTTACGCATCCTTCCCGGGTCGACCGCTGGCGCCGGGGTCGCCACCACCAGCGACGCGTCAGAACCCCAGACGACGATCCTGGCGGGCGCTGGCTAATTCTAGCTGCGCAACAGATGGCCCCCGCTGGCATCGGAATTAAGTGCGCCGCCGGCGGGGTGGACGCGACACGTAGTTTCTCGCGTCCCTGGAACGTTACGCTTTGGCGCCGAAGCGGACGTCGGGAAATAAATGCGATCGTCGCGGGACCACGAAAAAGCCCCTCCATAGCGAAGGGGCTTTTGGCCTCTTGCATAGGACTAATGATTAATCCTTGTCTTTCTGGATCTTTACGCTGGTGCCCGTATCCTCGTCCCCAGAGCAAACCGTCGTGGTCTTAACGCGATTCTCCGCCTCCTCGCGAGTTTTGAAGACGAGCGGCCCGATTTGCGTCACTTCAGTCTCATGCGTTGGCTTCGTGGTCGTAACGGTGCAGTGCTTCGAATGAGGCTCCCGCACAACGTAGTACTCGTCGGCCATAGCGGGAACGGCGAATGAAACGGCAACAGCTACGGCAAGTATGGTCTTCATCTTCATGATCGTTTCCTCTCAGAACTGGATGAATAGGCGAGCGGGCGCCCTCCGTATTGAAGGGGCCGTCGCGTTACGATTCCAATTTAATTTTCCGGACGCCAAATTGTTCCGAAGAGTGCGGTAGGAACAAAACGGCTTTGGCTACATTTACTTGATGGACCTCGCCACACAGAATGTAAGTACCCACGTCCTTTCATTGAATGCTGTTCATTTGGGCTAAGACTTTTATGAATGAAACAATGACGACCAGGCTGTTCGCATTCGGGCTGGGTGCCGTATTTCTTGCCATGCTTGCGCTCAACGCGATGGCACGTTGACATAGCCGGACAGCTAGCGCGCATTTCTCACGCTAATTAGGCGCATCGGGGCTCCGAATCAGCGAAAGTAGTTGTGCTGCAACAACTTCGCGCGATTCTAAGGAGAGCCCCGATGCCGACAGAGTGTAGCGCAGAACGCTTTGATTTTGGAATGGTTGATGGTCGCGCAGTGGAAGCGGCGTTTGATGCCGGACTGGTGACGTCGGATGCGGGCGCGTTGCTTCTGGGAACGACGGATCGAGCGATCCGAATGATGGATCGGTTTGCGGCGTGCTTCCACGACGAGCGGCGAGCGGACCTGATCGAGCATGAGGTCGCGACGTTGGTTGGCCAGCGGGTTTTTGGGATCGCGCTCGGCTATGAGGACCTCAACGACCATGATGAGCTGCGGCACGATCCGCTGATGGCGGTGCTGGCGGGCAAGCTCGCGGCGCGGCGCGCGGAATGCGCGCCGGTGGCCGGTAAATCGACGCTCAACCGGTTGGAGCTGAGCAAGCTTGCGCCGACGCGCTACCACAAGATCAGCCACAATCCGGTGGCGATCAAGGCGCTGCTGGTCGACCTGTTCCTGGAGGCGCACGAGCGGCCTCCCAGGCGGATCATTCTTGACCTCGATGCGACCGATGATCCGCTGCACGGCGAGCAGGAGGGGCGGTTCTTCCACGGCTATTACGATTGCTACTGCTATCTGCCGCTCTACGTGTTCTGCGGCCGCCATCTGCTGGTCGCCAAGCTGCGGCGCGCCGACATGGACGCGGCGGCCGGCGCGGTCGAGGAGGTAGCGCGCGTCGTCGCGCGTATCCGTGCCCGTTGGCCGCGCACGCGCATTGTGTTGCGCGCCGACTCGGGCTTCGCGCGGGAAGACCTGATGGCCTGGTGCGAGGCCAACGGCGTCGACTTCCTGTTCGGGCTAGCGAGGAACGAGCGGCTCGCCGCCGAGATCAAGACCGAGCTTGATCTTGTCGCCGCCAAGAGCCGGCGCACCGGCCGACCGGAGCGCCGCTTCAAGACCTTCATGTGGACGACGCGCAGAACCTGGAGCCGCCGGCGCCGGGTCGTCGCCAAGGCCGAGTGGACGAAGGGGGAAGCCAATCCTCGTTTTGTGGTCACCTCGCTCCGGCGCGACGAGTGCAAGGCCAAGTATCTCTACGAGAAGATCTACTGCGCTCGCGGCGAGATGGAGAACCGGATCAAGGAGTGCCAGCTCGACCTCTATGCGGATCGCACCTCGGCCGCCACGATGCGCGCCAACCAGTTGCGTCTGTGGTTCTACTCGATGGCCTATGTTCTGCTCTGCGCCCTGCGCCGCATCGGGCTCCACGGCACCGACTTCGCCCAGGCCACCTGCGGCACCATCCGTCTCAAGCTGCTCAAGATCGGGGCGCTCGTGCGCGTCAGCGTCCGTCGCATCAAGATCGCCATGGCATCGGCCTGTCCGGCCGCCCAAGACTGGGGCCGCGCCGCACTCCGGCTCGCAATCGCCCACGCCGCCCCCGCATGACACGCGCCGCCGCGGCGCCACCCCCCGCGCGGCACAACCCACAGGCCCACACGGAGACCCAGAAAAACATCAACCACAAACCGCGCCATTCGGCGCCACGGCTTTGCTTGCCCCCAATCCAGCTGCTAGCAAAATCGCCTTACCGACCGCACAGTCCGTCAGTAGTGTGAGAAATCCGCGCTAGTGGAACGACGGCAATGCGTTGTTCTATATCGCTCCAATCCTCGCCACATGAGCGACTGCGGTATTTTAAGGTAACACAACGGCGTTCCGTTCGGACATTGATTGACGCCACGCGCTCGCCATCCCGGGTCTAGGCCCAAGAGAACCACCGCGGCGATCGCAGATAACCCCGCCGCTGCCAGTCCAACGCCGGTGCCCTGGCGTCGCCGGCTTCCGTCTCGGGCCGCACTGGCCGCCGACACCGTGCGGGTGATCTCAGCTCCGGCGTCGGCTGACAAAAGGCGCTTGCTTGCTGGTTCACATTGTTGAGAGCGGAAAAAAGAAGAGCGGGCGGAGGAGGGCATATGACGCGCCATTTACGCTGCCGAAAATCTGGATCAGCGGCACGTCCGTGAGCAAACGCCTCCTGCTGATCCCGTGGACCAAGCCGCCGATCAAGCGGTTCAAGAAAATCCTCGTCCCTGCCAATGTCGAACGCCATCGCATACGACCCATCAAATTCGACGGGCTGCTACAGGTCGCCTCCGATTATATGAAACCTGTCCGCTACGACGCGCGCAAGCTGCAGGGCCTGCTCGGGCCGCCGCAGATGACCTCCTACGACGCCGGCATCGGTCAGACCCTTGCCTGGATCGCATCGGCCCGATGACCATCCTGCTCGATTTGATCTGCGCGGCGCGTTTAGTCGCGATAATGGAAAATTATCGGAGGTTAGGACGGGTCTTTTTTGCTTAACTGTTCTCCGCCCTAACGCACGTCAATTGTGCGCGAATTCGAGAGCGTGGGAGCTCACCGCATTTCCGAATTGGCGCGATTGCTGGAGCGGCGCCGTGCAAAATTTATGCGGCGCGTTCGCGCCCGACCTTGCCTATGCGGCTTGTTGGGGGCGCCTTTTCTGAACCTCAGATCCAAACTTGCAAGGAAGCCCTGCGGCACGAGAATCCGGTCAGGAGTGCGCACCATAGCGCGAATCCACCTCTCCACCGCATGGGATCTTAATCGCCTGACTCGCACCATTCTATCCCGCCACGGCACTTCCGCATTGTCCGACACCACGTGGAGATCGAGAATGATCGGATGGTGGTCGGACGGCCCTCGGTCCAACACCGCCGCGTGTGAACAACGCAATCCGCGCGCCATGCACCGATCGAGACGGAACGAGATGATATTGCTTGCAATGTGTGTGGGCTGGCGCGGACCGATGTCTTTGAAGCTGTCCAACTTGATCGGACCGACGGCGTTGTAATCCCCGATAACAGCCGCCGGACCCTCGATGGCGCGCGCGATGTGGAGCAGCTGCAGCCGGTTCAGCAGCTGTCCGTGGGAGAGGTGGACGTTGGCGAAAGCTGCCCCTTGAACCTCGACGATCTGCGCCACACGCGGAGGCACGCGGCCTGGCACCGACGAGGCCGGCAGAGGCAGCGTATAAGGCGGTGACAACGGGTGAGGACTCCAAACCGCCAACCCGTAGTCGCGGCCGTTCATCGGCTCGTGAAAAAAATGGCCGCCGACGATCGCCGGCAATACCGCCAGGTCCTCGGTCGCTTCCTGCAGGAGCAGGAGATCGGGGCGATGACGCTTGATAAGCGCAGTAACGTCTTTCGCGCCTGCGCCGGTCAAGCGCAGCAAGTTCCAGCTGATGATTCTCAAGTTCCACGTTCCAGGCGGGCACTACTGAATTTTGCCCGAATTTGACCCAACAGCCAGCCCCCAATCGTTCGAAAGCAGAATTTGGTCGATATTTGGTGAGCGAGCCTGACGGTTCAAGGCTGCAGCGCCACGGACACAGTCGCCAAGACGCGGCCGCGCCACTGCCCGCCGCGCCGATTGAAAGCGGGGTGTTTAGGGGCCGCGCCGAGCCATAGCTGAAGCCTGTGGTAGGCCACCAATCCAACACAAGAGGCACCAGGACTAATGGAGTGGCTGTTCATCACGGTCTATGTGCTGGTCGCCGGCATCGCCACGTCTCATGTATTGCTGACGAAGAGTGACGTCCGCGCCGCTCTAGGCTGGGTCGCCGTAGCTTGGCTGTCGCCTATTTTCGGCGCGCTGCTTTATTTTGCCTTCGGGATTAACCGTGTGACGCGCCGGGCCCTGCACTTTACAAAGCTGGAGCACGAGCGGGGCAGCGCGACCGGACCCGATTCCGAGCCGACGGTCCCAGCCAATATCGCCACACTGTCCGAGGTCAGCCAGCGCGTCACCGGAAGCCCGTTGCTGGCGGGCAACGCTGCATCGCTTTTGCAAGGGGGCGACGAAGCCTATCCGGCGATGCTGGCCGCCATCGGCGCAGCCCGACACAGCATCGCGTTCGCCTCCTACATCTTCCGCAACGATGCAATCGGCGGCGCTTTTATCGACGCGCTGATCGAGGCACAAAGGCGCGGCGTTGCGGTACGGGTTCTCATCGACAGCGTCGGCAGCGGTTATTTTCTGTCGGGGGCTTTACGCCGACTCAAGGCCGGGAAGGTCCCCGCCGCGCGTTTCCTGCACAGCTGGATGCCGTGGCGCATGCCTTTCCTCAACATGCGAAACCACAAGAAGCTTTTGATCGTCGACGGAAGGGTGGGGTTCACTGGTGGCTTAAATATCGAAGCAGGGCACTCGTTCCGACTCGCTTCGAAAGGCTATGTAGATGGCGTTCAAGTCCGCATCGAAGGGCCGGTCACGCGACAGCTCATGGATACCTTCGCGCGTGATTGGTCCTTTACCACTAACGAGGTTCTCGACAAGGAAGCCTGGTGGCCGCCTATCGAGCGCGCGGGATCTGTCTTCGCCCGTGGCATCCACTCGGGGCCAGATGCCGACATATTCAAGCTTGAGACAATCCTGGGCGCGGCGCTTGCGCAAGCGCGACAGCGGATCCGCATCGTCACGCCGTATTTCCTACCCGATCAGCGTCTCCAGTTCGCCATCGCGCAAGCGGGGCTGCGCGGCGTCGCTATCGAGATTCTGATTCCCGAGCGATGCGATTATTTCTTTCTCGATTGGGCAATGCGCGCACATCTGCGCTTCTTCGAGGACGTACCGGCCACGCTCTATTTTGGTCCATCGCCGTTCAACCATGGCAAGCTCATGACGGTCGACGGGCAATGGTGCTTGATCGGCAGCTCTAACTGGGACACCAGGAGCTTTAGACTCAATTTCGAGTTCGATCTGGAATGTTACGACCGCGCTCTGACCGCAGAGGTCGATGCGTTGATTGAGCAGAAAATTTCCCGCAGTAGGAGGCCAAGCCGTCACGAGCTTTATACTGCACCAAAATGGGCGCAGCTGCGTGACGCAACAGCCCGGCTATTTCTCCCCTACCTTTAGGACGGTGACCAACGCTAACTTGAGGCGATTGCAGTTGCGCACCTTCTCAATGAAGGCCGGAGACACGCGAAATCTAGCGGCGGCTGCTACTGGAAACGCGGGTGTTTGCCTGCACTGCTATCGACATCCGCACGCCGATACCGAGCAACGGTTCACAGTATGAATACCCGAAGCAGTCGTAGCTTCCGCTTCGGAGTTGCCGCATCGAACAGATAGCGGTGATGAGATCGAGTAGTAACCTATGGCGAAGTCTTCAGGTTTGGCAGAGGTGCAGAAGTAGTATTTGCTGTCGTGGCCGCATGAACTCCGCGCCCGCCTTTCGGCGGCGGGACAGGCGAATCCCCAGCGCTATTCCATGGAGCGATAGTCTCAATTATGATTTTAACTCCGGCCAATACGCTTTCGATTTCGCCTTGAATCCGGCCCACTTCAGACTTGAGGAATTCCTGGAGATTTTGAAGTTCAGACGCTAGTCCCTCGAGGTTGTTGATCGAACCCGAAGTTAACCGTGTCAGTGAGGTTCTAAGCCGTTCCGCGTTTTCGAACGCGTTACGTTTTGGAATCTGTTGCTCTACCAATTTGCTGATCTCTACCTCCACGTCGGAATTCATCGGAAGCGGCATTTCAGCATCTGCCGGCGGCGTCGGAATGTTCATAGCTTTGTCCTCATGTGCATTGCCTTCTCCCAAAGATATTTCAATCCAGTTAACAGCTGTTTAGCATTTTAACTCGAATGATGCAGATAGCTGAGGACCGAAGTGGACCTTGGCGGTGCACATAATGCCGCTCCTGTCCCCTAGGAGAGCGCATGAATGCCGGAGGGGCTATGGCTTAGGGATTGTGAATGGACAAAGACGATTATAATCGGAGCGGCGATATCCTGATGGGCGCGTGGTGCCTCGTCGGCTTGGCTCTGGCCGGGGGTATGCTGGGCTTCGCGGGCGGGGCAGGTGCCAACACGGTGCTTAAGGGCGACGCCAATCCTAATCAGGGCGTAGCGCGGGCGCGTCAAATGCCGGTGCAAGGGATCGATGTATCGCAATGGCAGGGCGATATCGACTGGCGCATGGCGCGCGCTGCCGGGGTCCGGTTCGCCTATATCAAGGCGACTGAGGGTGGAGATCATCTCGACGCCAAGTTCAACGACAATTGGATGGGCGCCAAACGCGCCGGCGTGCCGCGCGGCGCCTATCACTTCGTCTATTGGTGCCGGCCTGCCCATGAGCAGGCACTCTGGTTCATGTTGAATGTGCCGCCGGACGTGGATGCGCTGCCGCCGGTTCTCGACTTGGAGTGGAACGCGCATTCGAAGACTTGCCCGAAGCGGGTGCAGCCGGACCGTGCAGTGGCGATGGTAAGGGTCCTGCTCGCCGCAATGCAGGCGTATACGGGTAAGATGCCGATCATCTATACCGACGCTGTCTTCTATGCCGAAGTTCTACGGGGCAGACTCGGACAGCAACATTTCTGGCTGCGCTCGGTCGCGGCGGAACCACATACCCTCTATCGTGATCGGCCCTGGCTGTTCTGGCAGTTCACCACCACTGGCCGCGTGGCCGGGATTGTCGGCAATGTGGATCGCAATGTGTTCAATGGGCCGCCCGCCGATTGGGATCTTTTCTTGCGACGGATGAACGCCCAGCGTTAAAGCTGGGCAACTGGAGCCGGTCTGGTTCAAAATCCCATCCGGATTGAAGTCGCTGTGAAACAATGCGCCCGACCTAGGTGTGCAGGGCGTTCGATTTCACGTTCGCAATCTGCCGCCAGGTTTGGCGTCACGCCCAATTACGGATGCGCCGCCGCAGACTTCTACGGACCCCAGGTCCAGGTCAGCACGCTGCAGAATCGGCAAGGCGGATATTGAACGCGAATACATCTATGTACCGGACGCCATGCGCATCGCCGCCGCTATCGGCGCTCACGCCGAAGCCTTCGGCGGGCATTGGTGCCTACCCGGTGGCGGCCCGCTTAGCGGCCGGCAGGCCGTCGACATCGCCGGGCGGCATCTGGGGCGGCCGGTCAAATTGCGGGCCGCAAGAATGGCGATGTTGCGCATCGTCAGCTTGTTCAACAAGGATTTGCGGGAGCTGCTACAGGTTGCCCCGATTATATGAAGCCGGTTCGCTACAACGCGCGCAAACTGCAAGACCTGCTCGGGCCGCCGCAGATGACCTCCTACGACAGGCGGCATCTTAAGGCGCTGGCCGCTTTGTTCGTGCAGGTGCTCAGGCTGGCCGAGAAGGCCGGGCTGGTGAAGCTCGGCCATGTCGCGCTGGACGGCACCAAGATTAATGCCAATGCGTCGAAACAAACGGCTACATCGCCACCGGGCGACAGCACCACGGCGCCGCTGCTGTCACCTGATCAGCCGCTGGGCTTTACTGGAGCTTTTTGAAATAGGGGCCGGGTCGAAAATCCTGGCCAAATCGCAGGCAATAGGGGACCTATGCGCCGCCGAGGACGCGCCTGCTTTGCGTGCCACTGACCATCGCGTGCCGTTGAGATACGACGGGAATGTCGCGCCGCTCTCGATCTCGGCGGGCACTCCCGGTTGGCCAAAAAAGGCCCGGCTCGCCGGGATTGGTAAGCCGGGAAAGTCCGTGGGAGGAACGCAATGAAATAACTGGCCTGAGTCGGGTTCGACTTACAAGCGGTCCTGTTGATAGCTTATATTTTGTGCGACCTTGCCGATCCCTTCACGGGCTGGTCATAAAACATGTCTTATACGAACAGTCGTGTGGGAGGGAGTGCCAAAACCATGACAAAAGCGAAGCTTCGCCTGGTCACGCCAGCCACCGTAAATCGAACAGTTGCGCCCCGCCGGCCGCCCAACGCCGACCTACGGACCCGCGAATACCTGACCGAGGCCGAGGTCGAGCGGCTGATGAACGCGGCAAGGGCGGCGAAGTGATTGAGGAGCGAGCATCGCGTAAGTTTTTCGAAGAGCAGGCTCAGGCCGACCAACCCGTGGTGTTGCGATCCAACGATTTTTTTTGATAGTCGTTTCAGTCAAAATTACCTTCCAATCCGGTGGGCACTTGCACATTCGATAAAGCCAGTTGGGATCGCAAGAATTGCCGGAAACGGAGCACACCCCCGGGGTGTTTACTCATGTCCAAAATGGTGTCCACACCACACCTTCGTCAGCTTGCGTGTGGACCCTAGTCAGCAGTCCATCGGTTGACGACGATGCGCACCGGATTGTCTTTCTTTCCTGCTTAGCTGCCCGTGGCATCGACGCGCACCCGCTCGATGTCCAGCGCGGACCAACCTGCTGGTGCGGCGACAGTGGTGCCCGGCGGCACGATGAGAGCGAACTCCTTGCCTGGACCGAGCACCATCTGACGCCGCCATAAGGTCGTTTGCGGAAGTTGCCGGCGCAGCGTGTCGAGAACCGGCCGCCACTGAATGCCGCGCGGCCGCGTCAGCCAGACGGCTGTCGAACGTCCCGGTAAAACAGGCTCGCCCCAGACCAAAGCGTAGAGCCCGCCATGCCCCTCTTCCATCTGGGCTGCCGCGGCATCGTGTGCGCTCATTACCGGGCCGGCAACAGCGAAGGCGTTGAGCGGATCGAGCGCCCACGAGCCGTCTAGTAAACACCAATCCTCGTATCCCGGCCGATTGTCGAGCCAGGGCAAGGCAGCCACACGGAATGAGGCACTGCCGCCGAAGCCTGGAGGGTGCTGTTGCCCAAGATGCTGCTGGAAGCGCAGCAGCGCTTCCTCGTATTGCTTTACGGTGGTGGTCTCGTATGGGCGATGCCAGAATATGTAAGCGAGCATGGCGGGTCCTCGAGCAACGGCTCAACGTAGCGCTGTTATCCGCGGCATTGTCCAGCGCGGTCCCGGGAGTCATACAACCCGCGGGCACGTTTGCACATGTGATAAACCCAGTCTGATCATAAGGATTGTCCGAAGCCGAGGGCAGGCCTCCTGGGACTTTAGCCGCGTTCAATATGGCATCCGGACCCGGTACAGTTAAATTCCAGGGTCCGCCGCGTGCGGGTCTGCGACTGATTGTAGTTACCCTGTGGACAAATCGGCCCAACACTTGCCCGCCGGCGCGTTGAGTGTCCCACGTCGGGATGCACGACTGGCCATATACTCCATACAAGCCGCTGCACCAGTTATTTTGCGATCATTGGCGCTCGCCGCGACGGGGTCGTCGCGACCTTGATCGCCATCACTCGGCTCCAAAATCAGCGAAGGCCTTCTTCAACGCTAAACAATTGGAGACCTTCGTCGGTTTCCGGGGACGGTACTTATATGGTCGTGCGGGCCGCTGTGCTGCGGCTTGGCTGAGGGTTCGAGGTCCCGGTCCAAGATGAAGTTCGTTGAGGCGTCGGAGCACGCGCCGTGTCGTAGCGTAGGTGAATGGTCCGCCGCTCGGCGCTAACAGGCCCTTGTCATTGAGGCGTTTGGCCAACTGACGGATATCACAAATGCCATCCGACTGAAGCTCGTTTATCGTGGGGGCTAACGACGCAACTGCCAGGGCGAATTGCCGGCCGCGGTCGCCGCGGACACGGTTTTGTTGTGGTTTCTTAAAATAGACAGGCATCGTGCACCTTTGCCGTTTGCGGATACCCGTCGGGTCCAGCCTTTTCAATTGATGACCGATCCACTTAGCCCGAGAGCGTGAGCTTGCTCTCGCGCTCGCTTCGATTAATAGCCTTGCGTTCGGGTTTGATTTTGACTGGAATGTTCATGCGCGATCAATGAGATTATCGGAGGTTGGGTGGGCGTACTCAACGCCAGGCCAAATTCCCCAAGATCGGGCATTGCGCCCGGTATCTCCACGTTCGTTCGACTGCATAGATGCCATCCTGTGTGATCGACGTGTCTGAAAGTACTTAACCAATTTTCGATTTTATCTGGTGAAGCCAATAGTCTCTTCGAGACTGCACTCCCGCGCATCGAGAAAAAGCCCCGGTCCATGAAACGACATACCCGCGTAGTTCCTCGGCACGCGCTTGCAGGACGGCAGGCTTGGCGGGTTTGTCCAAGCCTTTAAACCCCCGGCGCACTTGCCGCTCAAACTCCACGTCGTTTTCAAGGGTGGGCGTAATTAGAACCTCGCTGTCCTTCAGATTTAAGCGGTGGCCAAGGAATTGGATGGCGTCACCGGGTTCCGAACGGCTTATTTGTTTCGGCTTAAGTTGCCCGACGGGGTGCGCCTTAATGACGCTCCACAAGCTCTCAGTCATCGACACAGCCTCCTCCTTGCTCTGAGCCATCGTGAGAAAGTTGTCAGCATAACTTGGTACTCTCGACGCGAATGGAAGCGACTTGAGCACCGGGGCTAACAGTATCTCAGCGATGTAAGAAGCTGGTGCCGATCCATGTGGAATGCCTCGTCGGGCTTCTGCCAGGTGCAGGGCGATCCCTTCGGGATCACCTCCGAAATCACCGGCAGCGCCGAACATGTATTTCAGTCTGTCACCAGGGACAAGATTTAAGTGCTCCGCCATGATGACGTGTCGGATCACTCTCTTCGGAAGGTACAAGAACTTATGCAGGTTCTCACCTTCGAAGCTCGGAAAACAGTTCGCGAGGTCGGTTTCGATAGTCCAGAGGCAGCCGCCCTTCATGAGTTCGACGACTTTGTCGATTGCTTTCGGAACACCCTTTGCGCCGAACTGCATCGGGTGCGGGTCGCCTCTCGCCTGGACCAAGGCCAAGATCATGTGCTGGAGAGATCGGTTCTCTATGCCAAAATCCAACACAGTACGCGTGTTGCCCTCCTGATCCTTTTTCACCAAGTTGACTTTCACAGGCTCATCCGTTCCCGCCCACGCGCTTAACTTGCCGGCTATGATAGGAATCTGCTGTCTGGTAGGTCTTTGCAAAATCGGCAATTTACGGCGCGCTTCGCAGACAGCCGCTAGGTGCACCTGGTGAGACCTAAGAAACACACGCGTTAGGTGATTTACGGACCTTAGGTCGCCCGCTTTATAAGCTGACGCAACTTCATAAAGCAGGTGCGCTGCGTGCCTCTTGGCCGCTCTTTCTTGACGTCGGGTAACAACCGTCAACATTGGCCAGACCAACCTTGAATTTGTCCACTCGATTGCAGCTGATTGCAAAGTGGCTCAGACTTTGCCCGACTTGGCAGTGCCAGCTTGACCAGAGTTTTTCTTTTTCCGCGGCTTTGATTGCGGGCAATGGGTGTCTCGCCAACACTCAAGCATGGTCTTGCTGTATCCGACATGGCGACCCCGCCAGTGTTCACGGGATGGCCCAAATCGTGTGTTGTGCCACCGCTGCAATGTTCGGACCGAGACCCCCAAAAGAGAGGCGGCCACATGCCGGTCAACGATGTCGCTCTCATCTAACGAGCATTGGCGCATCAGTACGCCGCGCAAGGATAGTTCGGGCCGGTCTTTTCTTGTCATGGCGAACCGTTATCAGGCGATGGGCAATCCACGAGTTCATCATCGGATGGTGTGATTGGCGTGCAGGACTCGATTTGCTGTCCCGGGTCAATCCGGGTTTAAACTAACCAGTGGGGCTATGCGGCCGTCCTCGATGCATAATTTCCACCACAGGAGCCTTTGGTACCTGCTCGGTGGGCCGCGCTCAGCAATCGCCACGGCGGCATCCTTGGCGCGGGTCAGATTGACCATGTCGGAGATCTGCCCGTCCGGCCAAGCAATGCGCCACATGTCCGGCCATCGAGTGTCGGGGACGACAGTGGCTAGCGGACACCGTGCTCTTCCGTAGAGCAGGCGATACGTTTTGGATGCCGGTCGGAACTGGTGCATAAGCAGCTGTCCGCAGTTTGGGCCGCGACCTGTAACGGCGTATGGCTTGAGGGGTTGAAACAGAAGTCGCTATCAGTCCATTGCGAGCATCTTGTCCAAAGCACGCTTCGGCACCAGAAGCCGCTTGCCCAGTCGGATGGTAGGGAGGCTCCCATCTTCCGCACGCGCATAGGCCGCGCCTCTCGAAATTCCCAGAATGCGGCCGGCTTCCTCGACAGATAGCGTGAGACGCTGCGGATCATCTGACCTGGCACGATTGGACGGTGCTGGGGCCGGGGGAAACTCGCTCTTTTTCTCCGTCGGACTATTCACTGCCGGCGCTCCTTCCGTTGCGTGACAACCAGTCTTGAGTTGTCTTACGAGTCGAGCTATTGTGTAAAACGATACTCGTGTTAGTGTCAAACAATATTAAGGAGGTCAAATGAATGGCAATCGATCGAGGCGTGAACGTGAGGCACGTACCGGTCAAACGGATGCCGACCGGTCGCTGGTCCAAGTCGGTATCCGACTCGATCCTGCAGTCGCAGATCGCCTTCGCAGGGGCCAGGGCGGCTTATCGGATGAAATACGAGAGCGCCTGGAGCGCACCTTTAAGTACGACGAAGTTGACCCGGTCACGCGCGAGCTGGTCGAGGGGCTGATCAATATCGCTGCGTTGTTGCGCGTCGATTTTAGAGCCGAGTGGCATGCTTGGCCGGGAGCATACGAAGCGTTCGCAGCAGCGGTAGTGCAGCGGCTTGCCGCCTATGCACCCCCTCCGGCTCCGGAGATGATGGTTGATCCAGAGTTTGAGATTAAAGAGGACGAAACGAAGATGATCGGCCGGACACGCGAAAGGGATGATCGGCGCGCGCACGACTATCCACATCTGGAAGCCGCCCGGCTACAAATGAAAGCCGCCCAGCTACAAAAGAGCAGTGGTGAGTGAGCGGAGATCGTAAGGCACCGGTCCCGTGGATAGAGCCGACGAACCGGAAGGTATGAAAACCGTACAATGGGGCTTATGGATCGTTCGACCGTTCAGCGCGGTTTTCAAAAACCTCAAAGGATGAAAAATTGTGAAGGGTCATATCCGCGAACGTTCACCTGGCCGCTGGGCAATCGTAATCGACGTGCGCGATCCCACAACCGGTAATCGCCGCCGGAAGTGGCACAGCTTCGCAGGCACCAAGCGTCAGGCGCAGATCGAATGCGCAGGTTGTCAATCGGCGCCCAATATTGACCCCCGATCGGCGTCCAATATTGACCCCCTTGGTCGACGGGTTCTGGCGGTAGCGCTCGCGCCGTCGGAGCTGGCCGGGGTTGCGGAGACGGGGCGAGCGTGGGTTGGGGCGTGATCGTCATCACGACTCTTGAAGCGCCAACTGTCGTTGCCGGTCTCGACGATGTCGCAGTGGTGGGTCAGGCGATCGAGCAGTGCGGTGGTCATCTTGGCATCACCGAATACGGCGGGCCATTCACCGAAGGCGAGATTGGTGGTGACGATGATTGAGGTGCGCTCGTAGAGGCGGCTGACGAGGTGGAACAGGAGCTGGCCGCCGGAATGGGCGAAGGGCAGATAGCCGAGCTCATCGAGGACGACGAAGTCCATGCGAGTCAGATGATCGGCGAGCCGGCCCTGCCGCCCATTACGGGTCTCGGTTTCGAGCCGATTGACGAGATCGACCACGTTGTAGAAGCGGCCGCGGGTGCCTGTGCGGATGCAGCTGCGGGCGATGGCAATGGCGAGATGCGTCTTGCCAGTGCCGGTCCCGCCAACCAGTACGGCGTTGCGCTGCTGGGCGATGAAGCCGCCGCTAGCGAGGTCATTGACGAGCGTCTGGTTGATCGGCGTGTCCTCGAACTGGAAGTCGTCGAGGTCTTTGGCGAGCGGCAGCTTGGCGATGGTGAGCTGGTATTTGATTGAGCGCGCCTGCTTCTCGCTGATCTCGGCCGTGAGCAGATCGCCGACGATGCGCTGAGGCTCATGCTGCCGTTTGACGGCGGTAGCCATGATCTCGTCGAAGGCGGCCTTCATGCCGTAGAGCTTGAGCTCGCCCATGAGGTCGAAGAGTTGGGTTCGTTCCATCAGATGGTCCTCCTGAGGTTGTCGTAACGGGCACAATCGGCGATGGGCGCATGGCGTAGCGTCAGCGCAGCCGGCGTGAGGATCGTTTCCGGCGGACCGGGATCGCGCTGGCGGGCCAGAATGTTGAGGATGACGTCGGCGGAATGGACGCCGTGGGCGATCGCTTCAGCACAGGCAGCCTCGACCGCCGGCAGCCCGTCGGCGAGCACCGCGGTGAGGATGTGGACCATCTGCCGATTTCCGTCGTCGGCGCTGGCAAGCCTGCGCCGCACACGCTCCATGGCGGCCGGCAGCACCCAGTCCTTGAATGGCGCGCCGTTGCGCAAGGCGCCGGGTTTGCGGGCGAGCACCGGCACGTAATGCCAGGGGTCATAGACCGTATCGCCGCGACCGAACGAGCGGGGATGCTCAGCGACGATCCGCCCGTCCTGGCGGATTGGTCCTCCCCCTGAAAAGTGGTCCGACCTGAACTATGTCTTTTGACATGAAGGAGGACCGAGATGCCGAAGAAGAAGCACAAGCCTGAAGAGATCGTCGCGAAGCTGCGACAAGCGGATGTACTGATATCGCAGGGGCAGGACATTGCTGATGTCATCCGCCAGATCGGCGTGAGCGAAGTCACCTATTATCGGTGGCGCCAGGAGTACGGCGGGCTGAAGACCGAACAGGTCAAGCGCCTGAAGGAGCTCGAGACCGAGAACAGCCGCCTGCGCAAGGCGGTTTCGGACCTGACGCTGGACAAGCTCATTCTGCAGGAGGCCGCCCGGGGAAACTTCTAAGCCCCGCGCGCCGACGCGCCTGTATCGAGCAGGTCATAGAAGTCATGCATGTCTCCGAGCGCCGCGCTTGTGCGGCGCTCGGGCAGCACCGCTCGACGCAGCGCAAGGTACCGCGGGGCCGTGATGACGAAGAGCGGCTCACCGCCGACACCATTGCGCTGGCCCGCCAATACGGCCGCTACGGCTATCGCAAGATCGCCGGGTTGCTGGAGCAGGCGGGCTGGATCGTCAACGACAAGCGGGTCGAGCGGATCTGGCGGCGCGAGGGGCTAAAGGTCCCCCATAAACAACCCAAGCGCGGCCGGCTCTGGCTGGCGGACGGATCGTGCATGCGGCTGCGGCCCGAGCACCGCAATCACGTCTGGTCCTACGATTTTGTCGAGGATCGCACCCACGATGAACGGAAGTATCGAATGCTCAATGTCATCGACGAGTTTACCCACGAATGCCTGGCGATCCGGGTCGCCCGCAAGCTCAAGGCCATCGATGTGATCGACGTGCTGTCCGATCTCTTCATCCTGCGTGGCGTGCCCGGCCACATCCGGTCCGACAATGGGCCGGAGTTTGTGGCCAAGGCTGTGCAGGAGTGGATCACAGCGGTCGGCGCAAAGACCGCCTACATCACACCAGGCAGCCCCTGGGAGAATGGTTACGTCGAAAGCTTCAACGCACGCCTGCGTGATGAACTGCTCGATGGTGAAATCTTCTACACGCTGCGGGAGGCCCAAATCGTCATCGAAAGTTGGCGGCGCCACTTCAACGCAATCAGGCCGCATGAATCGCTGGGCTACAAGCCACCAGCACCGGAAGTATTCGTGCCCGCCTTCGCCGCGTGGCCGGCTGCGCTACGTCGACCGACTCCGCCGGCCACGCTAGCGCAAGGGCCGACTCTCAACTAACATTCCACCTGGACCACTCGATGGGGGCCGATCATTCGGCGTCGGCGCGTAGCGAAGGCCATAGCTATCTCTATAGACACGTCGCATTTGGCGGCCTCCCGATAAAAAAATGACCGCAGCAATGCGGCCAGAGTCCCTCCCTTCATCCGGCCTGATCTTGGGGTCAGGCTTCGGAAAGGCGGCTTGGACCACGACGCGCCCCCGCTGCAGTTCGTCGGCTTCCTTAAGGTTTTTGTCGCCGAGCTGAACGATAGCGCGCTTAGTATCTGTGTTCACGGCGACTCGGGCACGCGCGTAGTGGGCAAGCTTCATAGGTCGCCAATCTTGTACATGTTGGTACCATTAGCATCGGCTCTAAAGTTCCTTTTTGAGGCAGGTCAACGGCCAGTAAAAAAAGCCGCGGCCCCCGATCTAGTAAAGCGTCCGCGATGTCCACTGCTAGTCTGCCGGACCAAGCTTGTTGTCCGGTAACCCGTCACTGCGGCGCAACATGGGAACTAGTTTGGAAAGAACGGCTCCTCGCAAACAACCCGCCCCTTCTCATTGGTCACAACTACCCGCTCCTGACTTGATACGGGTTTGTGGCAGCCCAGTTCGCGTGCGACTACTACCGCTTCCTCACGGGCAGCCTCGTCGTCTGAAAAATCCTGGCCTTCTGTAATCGTTGCGCTGCGATGACCGAAAGTCAAATAAAAACGCGCAAGACGTTGCGCATTACCGAATGCTGTCCTATGTCGGGTACGTCACCAGCATCGGTTCGAAAGACCGCAGGCACTGGTGGCTGAGAGACTAATAGCGCTCCCGCCTGTTTGCGAAGAGGAGCGCGGTACCATGTCAGCCGAAACCAATCTCATTTTGCGCGCGTTGACCGAAACCGAAAAGCGGGCAATAGAGCCACATCTTACCCGCGTCAATCTCTGCCAGCATCAAACGTTGTTCGGTGTGCGCGATGAGGTCACCGACGTGTATTTCGCGCTGGATGCCGTCGTGTCACTCACCGTTCCGCTTTCGACCGGTGAGATTATCCAAACAGCAATGGTCGGCCGCGACGGCATCATTGGAACAGCCGCCGCACTTAACGGCAAGGTCGCGCTCAATCGCGCCGTTGTGCAGGTCGGTGGCACTTGTCTCGCTTGCCCCGTCGAGCCGCTGAAAGAAATTTTGAAGGAGCACGAGCACTTCCGGTCACTCGTCGGCGGCCACGAACAGGCGCTTTTCGCGCAGGCTCAGCAAACCGCAGCCTGCAACGCCACGCACACGATTGAAAGCCGGTTCGCACGATGGCTTTTGCGCGCCTCCAACCTTCATGGGAGCACTGAACTCCCATTAACGCAGGAATACCTAGCGCAGATGTTGGGCGTGCGGCGCACCAGCGTCACGATGGTCGCGCAAACCTTGAAGCAATCAGGAATGATTGCGTACACACGCGGGCATATCAAGCTGAATGATCTTGAGGCACTGCAAGACACTGCTTGCGAGTGCTATCAGACAGTGAAGATGAACTATGACGCCTTGTTTCATTCGTCGAATAGATAACCGCCTGTTCGCATAACGGAAACTGGGCGCACCTACGCAACGAACTCGCCGCCAAAAATTGCTTTGAACGCTTCGGCGTCGGCGCGATCCGCGAAGCACCACCGAACGAAGTCATGTTCGCCGCGCCGCTGGCTTCGCGCTTGTACGCCACGATCACGATGGAAGCCATAGATAAAGTTTCGCGCCGAAGCCATCGGTCCCTCGTCGGACCCATTAAGTTCCTGCCACACGTTGGGGCTTTGCCATTCGTAAATTCCATTATAAGCAAGCACAAACACTCGCGAAAACAAGGAACCATCTAAACTCACGCTGGCAAAGTTATCAACACCTAATATGGTCGAAGCAATTCAGAGGTTCGATGACTGTGTTGAATTGCTACCAAAGTTCGCACGTAGCACGATACTGTTTGGCTAATTTCTCTATGACAATGTCTCGAATGTTCGAGTCTTCTGGTAGCAGCGACGAACCCGGTCACCACGTTCGAATGCCACACCGCATGCTTTCTCATTACGGTGGTGAATTACTTGAAGATATTTCTTCAGTGAGGGCGACGGCAATTGATGCTTCCAACTTTCGGCCGTGCGGACCAGGCGACGGACAAGAATGTGGAGCGTTAGAAAAGCCAGGTGCAGAAGTGGGCGCCGCCTATTTTGGCGCGCGCCTTTTGCCACCCGCTTCCGGAAAGATCCACATGGCGACGACCATAAATGCCGCCGTCACCAGGACGAACGTTCCAAACTCCGGGCGGATGGGCGAGCCGCGCCAGTAGGCTAGGATAGCTGCGACGACCATCACCGCCACCGATAGATACGCTTTGACGTCGTTCGGCATGCTCGAACCTAGTAGTTGCCGATGGGCACCGCCGCAGCTTCGTCCGGCCGTTTCGGATGGCCGCGAAGATTCTTTTTCAGGTGGCTTTCGTCATAACCATTAAACAGATGCCCGAATAAGCCGCGGTTAAGGTCGGAGGTGCCGAACAGCCAATCGGCGATCGGGAAGGTCAGGTTCATGTTGACCTCCATCATCAGCCTTGCGTTGTGATGCGACGTGTGATGTCGCCGCAGCGTGTTGACGAATGGGAAGTTGCGCACGAACCAGTTCTCGTCCACGTGGCAGCAGAAGTGCATGAACTCGTAAATCAGGTACATGCCGGTGGTCACGCACATGAAGAGCCAGCCGACGTTGGCCGTCAGCAAGAGCCCGAGCACCACCGCGATCGGGATCGACATAATGATGAACACGACTAGCGCATAGGGCGGAAACACCGTCACCCGCCAATCCTTGTTGTCACGAAAACGCATCTCCTCGTCCGTGAAGAACTGATGGTGATTAAGCGTATGGCGCTCGTACACCGAGCGCAGTCCCTTGATGTTGACGGGCCGGTGCATGACGTACTTGTGCACCGCCCATTCGAACAAATTGGTAAAAAGGAACGTCAACGGCACGGTCAGCCATTCGACCGGCGTCACATTGCTGATGTGCTCGACGTAGATGTAAAACGCAGCGGCGCCCATGGCATAGATGATGATGACGTGCACGTAGCCGTCATACCAGCCGATGATGCGCGACCGGTATTCCTGGCGAAACGCCTTTTGCCGTTCCGTGATCATTGCGATTCTCCTTCGCGCCCTCACATGGCCGCGGCGGCCTGGGGCTGATCTTTTTTCCAGTCTTCTTCCTGTTGCACGGCGAAAATAGAAGTGTAGCCGCCCGACCAATCAGGCGGCAGCAGACATGGGCGCGGATCGTGGTAAGCCCAGCGCGCCGGCTTGCCGCGAACAATTGCGCCGTAATATTTCGACGGCAACGGGTTGTACGTATACGGCATGGCGTCGGCTGCGGAATAGACGTTGAGCAGCAGCGGCCGCGGCGTTTCCGACCAGTTCGCCTTGGAATAATGCAAGGTGCGGCAGTTGTGGATTGTCACCGAGCCGGCCGGCCCTTCGAGATAGACGACCTTGCTCATGTCGATTTTGGCGGCGTCTTCCGGACGCAGGCAACCGACCCACTGGCCCTTTTCGTTGTATTGATCGACGACCGGGCCGTTATGGCTGCCCGGCAGCACGCCGAGCGGCCCCTGTTCGGCATTGCAGTCGTAGATGTAGGTGCCGGCCGTGCAGGGGCTGTAATTCGTGTGTGGCCAGAACGAGATGTCCTGATGCCATTTCACTTCATCCCCGCCTTTTGACCATTTGAAGTTGAGCTTCGACTGATGAAATTTCACGTCGGGGCCGACGAGATCGGCAATCGCGTCCGGTAATGGCGAATTTTCGCCGGAGGCGTATTCCCAGTAGACCGGATGATGGTCGTTCATGCTCGAAAGGCGCCGCAGCCGCGGATTTTCCCGGGTGTGGCCCTTGTCGATATCCCATACAGCATCCGAACTTGAGACGTTGCGGCTCCGATCGACCATCTCCTCCGTTACTGCCCGCAGCCGCTCGATCCAACTGTCCGGCAGAAACTTCTCCAGCAGAATGTAGCCGTTCTCGAAATAGAACTCGCGCTGCTTCTGGGTGAGGATACGCGGCTTGATCGAAAGCACTTGCTCGGGTGTCATGATCTGCCTCGCGGGAGCATGGAGCATCAGGGGTCGGCCCAACTGCCGGGCGGACACTCACTGATATATCACAGATAGACCAGATTGGTTGCCACGTCAAACGCGGCCGCCGACGCGAGCCGGCTTCCCGCGGGACTAAGTCTCAGTGGGATATGACAAAATGCGTGTCGCCGAAGCTCATGCGCCGAGATAGAGGCGGCGCACCTCAGGCGCCTCCTTGAGTGCGCCGGCTTCACCTTCAAGCGAAATATGGCCCGACTCCAGCACATAGGCGCGATCGGCGACCGCCAGCGCCATGGCGGCATTCTGCTCCGCGAGCAGAATCGTCATCCCGCCTTTGGCCAGCCGACGCACGATGCCGACAATTTCGTCGACGATGATCGGCGCCAGACCGAGCGTCGGCTCGTCGAGCAAGAGGCAGCGCGGGCGCGAGATCAAGGCGCGGCCGATCGCGAGCATCTGCTGCTCTCCACCGGACATCGAACCAGCCTTTTGACTCCGCCGCTCGGCCAGGCGCGGGAACATTTCGCAGACGCGCGCGATATCCTCGTCCAACTGGTTGCGGTCAGTCGCGGTGGTAACCGCCCATCAAAAGATTTTCTTCGACCGTGAATTTCGGGAACACCTGCCGCCCTTCCGGGGAAAGCGCCAGACCCCGGCGCACGCGTTCGACCGTCGACAGCCGCGAAATCTCGTCGTCCTCGAAGCGGATCGTGCCGCCCGTCGTTTCCTTGAGTCCCATGATCGTGCGCAGCGTCGTGGTCTTGCCGGCGGCGTTGGCGCCGATCAGCGAAACTACCTCGCCAGCGCCGACCGAAAGCGTCACCTCACGCAATACTGGACGCTTGCCGTACTGCACGCTGATATTGGCGAGATCAAGCATGACGGCGCCCGAGATAGGCTTCGATTACGGCCGGATTTTCGAGCACCGCCGCGGGCGGACCTTCGGCGATCTTGCTGCCGTGATGCATGGCGATGGCGCGATCGGCCAAACCGCCGAGAAAACCGACCTTGTGATCAATGATGCAAAGCGTAGTGCCGTGTTCGCGTAGGTCGCGCAGCACGGCGTCGAGGTTTTGGATCTCGTCGTGACCCAGCCCGGTCGCCGGCTCGTCAAGCAGCAGCAACTCCGGCTCGCACATCAGCGCCATGGCAACGCCAAGCATTTTTTCATTGCCGTAGGACAGACTGGCGGCCGGCTCGTCGCGCACCTCCACGAGACGGCACAGCCGAAGGACATGATCGACCTGCGTGCTCACCGCTTGGTCGTGGCGCGCAGGCCTGAACAGGGTCGTGATGCGCCCGGCGCCTAGGCTGCGCTTGAGCCGCAAATGGGCGGCAATCCAAATGTGCTCGGCCACGCTCAGCTCTTGGAATAACTGCGGATTCTGGAAAGTCTTGACGATTCCGAGCTCGGCCACTTCATGCGGCCGCGGCGCAGCGAGTGCGCGGTCCTTCCATACCAGCCCGCCGTCGGTGGGAGGATAAATTCCAGCGATCAAATTGAGCAGTGTCGTCTTGCCCGAACCGTTAGGCCCGAAGATTCCGATGATTTCGCCGCGCGCGATCGAGAAAGATATCCCCGAGACGGCGGTCAGCCCGCCGAAGCGCTTGGTCAAATTGTTCACTTCAAAGAACATGACCGCGCCTTGTCAGCATGCCCATGATCCCCCGCGGCAGTAGAAGAATCGTGAGAATCAGGATTAGCCCATAGACGAGAACGCGAAGCTCGGCCGAAAGCTCGATCACGTGCGGCAAGGCGGTCAAAACAAGCGCGCCAAGAACAGGACCGGCAACCGGTTGACGTCCGCCCAGCAGCGCCATCGCGATAATGGCGAGCGACTGCTCGATCGAGAGATAATTGGGCTCGATGTAGCTCAGATAATAGGCATAAAGCGCGCCGGCGACAGCAGCACCGGCATTCCCGACCAGAAACGAAACGAGCTTGTATCGAAATACATTGATCCCGAGCGTATCGGCGAGCTCGTCGTTGAGGCGGATCGCAGCGAAGCAGCGGCCCATCCAGGAATGGACGACACGCGTGCAGACGAAGACCGTGACGATCAACGCGGCCAGCGTGAGATAGTACCACATGCGAGTGCCCTCGACCGGCACCAGCCCGCTGCCAGGCAGCCAAAGCATCGGCTTTGTGGTCAGGTTGATGCCGAGCGTGCCGTTCGTGAAGCTGCTCCAGTTGAGGATGACTAGGCGCGCGATCTCGGAAAACGCAAGCGTCACGATGGCGAAATAGAACTCCTTCAGGCGGAAGCGAAAGCAGATCGTTCCCACCACCAGCGAAATTCCGGTGACGACTGCAATCGCGACCAACATCCCGACCCAGAATGAGACGCCCAAATGAGCCATCGAAAGATGCGTGGCATAGGCCGCAATCCCGAAGGCGGCGGCGTGGAACATCGACAGCTGGCCGGTATAGCCGAAGATCAGGTTGAAGCTGACGGCGAGAATGCCAAGGATGAAGGTGAAGATAAGCACAGTCAGCGCGACATCATTGTGCAGGACGAACGGCAGGCCGAGGAGCGGCAGCCAAAGCAGCTCCGCTCTCATCACCGCCTGCCCCCGAAAAGCCCCGCCGGCCGCAACAGCAGGATCAGCACCAGAAAGACCAGGCCGTAGGCATCGCGATAGGCTTGCGGAAAATAGATCGACCCGATCGCCTCAGTGACGCCAAGCAGGATACCCCCGACCAATGAGCCCATTACGCTGCCTATACCGGCGAGGATCGCCGCCTCCACCCCCTTCAGGATGTAGCTCGAGCCCAAGGAGACCTCGAGCGAATAGAGGCTCGCGTAAAGCGCGCCGCCAAGGCCGGCGAGCGCCGTCGAATAGACGACCACGCCGGTTTGCAGCAGCCTCGTGCGCACCCCCATCAGCGTTGCGGCTTCGGGCGCCTGTGCAAAGGCATAGGCCGCCCGCCCGGCCCAGGTGCGCGTCAAGCCGGCATAGGTCGCCAGAATGACCGCGATCAGCACCAGAAAGACCACGCCCTTCATCTTGGGCACAATGAACAAATCGAGGTTGAGCACGCCCGGCAGCACGTAGTGCATATTTTTGGGCGTGGTGGTCCACAGCAAAAGCAGGACGCTCTGGATCACCGAGATCAACCCGATCGAAACGATGAGCCCGTTGATCAAGTTGTTGCGTGTGAAACGGAACAGCGTCTGGTCGGCGAGCAGGCCGAAGACCGCCGTACCGGCAACGGCGATCGGCACCGCCAACGGATAAGCGATGCCGATCTCGTCGGTCAGGTACCAGCCGAGATAAGCTCCGACCGCCATGAACGCGCCGAGCGCGAAATTGACGATTCCGGTGATGCCGAAAGTAAGCGTCACCCCGAGCGCGATGATCCCGTACAGCGTGCCGACGATGATGCCGTTCAGCAGCTGTCCGGCGATAAGCTGGATCACGAGCGCCTACCGGGTAGTCACTTCGGCGCGATATGCGTTACTTCGATCTTGCCGCCTTTCTTGATGTCGACGACATCGAAGTCGAACACGGCCTCGCCGGTCGTGTCGAAGCGCATGTTCCACATGCCTGGGTAAGTAATCGACTCGAGCGCCTGCTTGACTTTGGCGACGTCACTCACGGTACCCGCCTTCTTCATCGCCTCAACCAGCATGAAAACGTGGTCGTAGCAGGAGGACGAGCACAGCGGTGCCTGGTCATACGGGAACTTGGTCTTGTAGAACGCCTTGTAGTCTTCAATGAAGGCTTTCACCTTCGGCTCGGTCTTTTCGGCCTTCTCGAAGTATTTCGGGATATAGATGATGTATTCGTCGATCGCATCCTTGTTCTTTAGGCCGGGTCCGAGCGAGCCTCGCACGAGCCAGAACTTGTTGAGGCCGACCTCGGTTGCCTGGCGCACGATGTCGTAGAGCACGGCGTCGGTGTAACCGGGAAAAAGGTAGTCGGGCTTGCCGGCAGCGATCTTGGCAAGCACGCTCGAGAAATCGGTGGTGCCGGGCTCGAACCATTCCTCCTCGAAATCAATACCGGCCTGTTTGAACAGCGGCGCGTAAATGTCACGCGCGACGTGCCCGAAGGCGTCGTTCTGCATCAGCATGGCGACTTTTTTGGCGCCACGGTCCTTCAGATTCTTCACCATCAGGGAGCCGAAACCGGATGCGCCGGCATCCCAGTTCCAGCTGCGCATAAGGAAGTCGTGGCCGGGCTTGCCGAGGTCGAAGTGGATCGCGGTTGCCCCGCCCATCATAAGAAACTTCCCGTTGGCGGTCTGCGCATAAGGCGCGATGCCTTTGTAGACGTTTGTGAGGAACGGCCCGAACACGAACTTGACCTGCTCCTGCTCAAGCATCTTCTTGAGTTCGACCAGCGCCTGCTGCGGGTTCCCTTGGGTGTCGGGGTTGATCAGCTGAAACTTGTATGTCTTGCCCGCGACAGTGAAGCCGCCGGATTTGTTGATTTTGTCCACGGCCATGCGGACGCCCTGTGACGACATCCAGCCATAGGTATTGAGAGCGCCGCTCTGCGCTTCGATCTCGCCAAGCTTGACCACCTCCTGCGCGGAGGCGGGGGCCAGCCCGATCGCGGCGATGCCGATCGCGAGACCGCAGGCCGCGGCGGTGGAGCGGGTGAGCCTTCGCATGCTTGTTCCTCCCTTTGGGGTTTTACTAAGTCGCGGGCTTTTGCCCTTGCGTGTGGGCGAAGCAGCGCCGCCGTTTCGTATGTTCGGTAGCGTTAAGCGATGGCGTGCACGGCGCGGTCGACCTCCTCGCCCGTTAATGTCCAATCGTTGTCAAAGTTTGCGACCACCGACTTCATGAACGGTTCCGAGAACTGGATGGCACGCTCTTTATCGCGCAGTTCTTCATAGAGTATGGCAAGCGCGAGCTGCTGCGGGCTCGCGCCCTCGTAGGACCACTCGAAGCCCCAGTTGGTGAACTGTTTGACTTCGTAATGTTCGCTGAGTGGTCGGCCGTCGACCGTGACCACGAGCCCGTCAATTTCGCGTTTGCCCCGGTAAATCTTCAACGCAAAACGCCCCCGACGACCGCAAGATATATCACCAGTATGTTAGCCGGCCGACTCGGCCTTGTAAACGGGCGCCGCCGGACGATTGCGATCAGAACCCTGCGACCGTGGTCCGGGTGAAGGTGACGACATAGTTGATCAATCTGTCCGAGGCCGCTGCCGCGGCTTTCATATCGCCGCCCGCCACGGCGCGCGCTTGGCTGGCATGCAGACGCGCGCACAGCGGCAAATCGGCAGCCTGCTTGTAGTGCAGATACCAGTATCGCCGGGCATGTCCTTGCAGGAAGCGCATTGTGCGCGCCGCATAATCGTTTTGTGCGGCATCGACCAGGAGCAGATTCAATTCACGGTCGAGACGCATAAACATCATGTCGTCGTTGGTCTTGGCCGCCTGATCCATGCTGGCGGCTATTTCACGCAGCCGCTCGCGTTGCGTCTCGTTCGCACGCTGCGCTGCTAAGCGGCAAATCAGCCGTTCCAACTCGCGGCGGACTTCCAGCACGAGCATTTGCTTGCGCGGGTCGGTAGCCGAAACCAAAATTCCCTTGCGCGGCAAGATGGTGACGAGGTCTTCGCGCGCAAGGCGCTGCAATGCCTCGCGGATGGGTGTGCGTCCGATCTCCAGACTGCTCGACAATGCGTATTCGGACAGGAACTCGCCCGGCTTGAGTTGCAGCGTGACGATCCGCTCTTCCAGCTCGCGATAGGCCTTGTCGGTCAATGTTTCGCTGCCGACCTTCCGACTGGTGCGGGCGCGCCGTGCGTTTGAGCGCTCCTTGCGCGCAGCTCCTCCTGACATGCGCGATTGATCTCCGCGAATCGGTTCCCAAACCTATTAAACTTGTCGCCGCTTTGCGACCATTTGCGCGAATTTCTCGTATTCCTCGTCCTTGACCGTGTAGGAATGCTCGTCGTCGGGGAACGAGCCTTCCTTCACCTCCTTGACGTATTGCTGGATGCCGGCGACCGCGACCTCGGTGAGCTTGGCGAAGCGCTTGGTGAATTTGGGCTTGAAGTCGGTGAACACGCCGAGCAGGTCGTGGCAGAGCAGGATCTGCCCGTCGGTGCCGACGCCGGCGCCGATGCCGATGGTCGGGATCGTGAGCTGCTCGGAAATGAGCTTGGCGATGCGCGCCGGCACCGCCTCGAACTCGAGCATGAAGCAGCCGGCGTCCTCGATCGCCAGCGCGTCCTCCAAAATCTTCATGGCGGCGTCCGCCGTACGCCCTTGAATCTTGAAGCCGCCGAACATCGCGATGGTGTGGGGCGTAAGGCCGATATGCGAAGCGGTCGGGATGCCGGCGTCGACCAGCGCCTTCAAGATATGCGCCTGCGATTTGCCGCCCTGCGGCTTGACGGCGTCGGATGCCGCCTCCTGCATGAAGCGCGTGGCATTGGTAAGCGCGCGCTCGACCGTGTGATAGCTCTGATAGGGCATGCAGCCGAGCACGAAGGTGTTGGGCGCGCCGCGGCGGATCGCCTGCGCGTGCATGATCATCATGTCCATACTGGCCGGGATGGTGGAGGGATGGCCGTGCGCGATCATGGCGAGGCTGTCACCCACCACCGCGACGTCGACGCCGGCGGCCTCCGCCCATTTGGCCGAGGTATAATCCGGCACCGACATGTAGACCATCTTCTCGCCGGTCTTCTTGGAATCGCGGATGTCGGTGATGGTCCGCTTCTTGCGCTCGGCGGCTTTCGGCTGCGCATCGGCTGCGGCTTGATTCATCAAGAATTCCTCGAATGGTCTTTGCGACGCTCTGATATATTTATGATATGCTAGGTGTCCTGAAGCGGAGTGGTCAAGTAGGTCGGGCCGTACCGGGACGCACGATGGACTATGATGGTCGCGCTTAACCTGTTGCTGTTCGCGATAACCATCGCACTGGTGGCGCTCTACGGCTTGAGTTTAAGCGGCCATTTTCCGGCGGAATTTCGTAGCCAGGAACTGCAAACCGAGAGTGGCACTGTCGCCATATGGGCGACGCTTATCGTGGCATGCCTGGCGGCAATTACAGCCGTCATCGTCGCGGTCGATGTGCTGCCCTGGTTCGCAATCGTTATCAGCGGTGGCGCAGGGCTGCTTGTAGCGCCTCTAGCACTTCGTCCCTTTCCCGATCGGTTTGTTAATGGACCAATTGCCCTTATCAGCTTTGCCACAAGCGCACTGCTGTTCGCTGTTGTGATGTGGAGCGTCCGATAAACGTCGGTATACGAACTGTCGAATGGCCGCCTATCGCTCACGCGGCAATTTGCTCTCAGCGGTCTGCCCGTTTCGGGCATTCGGAAATGGGCGACTTTCGCCGCGCGACTGTTCAATTGTTTCAGCGCGCGCTTTCAGGCTATCCACGACTACGGTGTAGATGTCGCTCGCGGGCTCGTGCTTCTCTTCGGAATCGACACCAAAGCCGTTCCATCATGGGGTTCGAGAACGAGGCGGACCAATCTTTGCCGCGGCCTTGCCGTTTAGATGAACAGCGGGTCCGAGCAGACATACGATCTCACCTCATCCGTCGTCCCGCGAGGGACGTCATGCCACCACAGGGTGGAGCTCGCATTTCCTCCTATTGGACTTAATGGTGCAGTTTCATGTCGCTGCGGCCTCTTCCCGGGTCCAACGGAACTCGGTGCCGTCCATCCAGATGCGGTGCATGATCACGGCCAAGCGGCGCGCGAGTGCCACAATCGCTTTTTTCAAGCCACGGCGTCCGGTGATCTGCATCGCCCAGGCCTTGAGCCAGGACCACCGGGCCGAGCGCATCAGCAGGATCTGGGCCGCCTCATAGAGCATGACCCGCATCATCTCGTCTCCACACTTGGATATTGCGCCAGTGCGGTCGCTCTCGCCTGATTGATGTTTGCAAGGCGTTAGACCCAATACCGCCCCGACCGCCCGGGAGTTGCGAAAGCGCGTAGGCACATCGACAGTGGCACGATAGGTCAGCGCCACCACGGGCCCAACGCCGGGGACGGTCATCAGACGTCGGCATACCTCGTCGTCCCGGACAATTGCGAGCAAGCGGCGGTGTAGGACAGCGATCTGTTCGCGCAGCACCCTGCGGACGACGAGCAGCGGCTCGATCAAAACGGCCAAGTCGGGGATGTTCTCGATCAGCTCTTTGATGCGCGCCTCGAACCTGGCCGCTCCTACCACGCCCACCTTGAGGCCAAAGTTGCGCAAGGTGCCACGCAGGTCGTTGTCGATGGCAATAGCCTTTGACTGCAGTAGCTTGCGATGGGTCAGCAACATCCGCAGCTTCTGACTGCGTAGTGTCTTCACATGCACGGGCCGATAAAGCCCCACACGCATCATCTGAGCAATGCCACGGGCGTCGTTACGGTCGGTCTTGTTGATCTGCGCCTTCAGAACAGCCCGCATGTGGCGGGTCTCAACACAGATGACCGGCAGGTTTGCTTCTCCGAGGGCGCTGTAAAGCCATTGCGACAGCGGCCCGGCTTCCAATCCAATGCGCTTGAAGTGGTAGGTCGGATTCTTGAGCACCGCCAGCAACGCATCTGGCTCGCTCGCGGCTTTGGCTTCTCGAACGATTCTGCCCGTATCATCCACAATGCAGACGCTCGTCTCATTGACTGACACGTCCAATCCAGCAAAATGGTCCATGCTGCGCTTCTCCTTCTGATGCTTGAGGCTCGTAACCACGGTGACCTCGTTTCACCATCAGCCTGAAGCGCAGCACCCAAAATCTTCAGCTATCCACAAGAACGCCGGCCATTACCCAATCTTTGCGGGCCAACGGTCAGAATCTGAAAGGGATCCCCTGGGGATGGCTTCGACCCAGGAGCCCCCTGCCGCGTTTCTCCGAATGATAGTTTTGCGCTAGTGTCCGAGGCTTGGACGAGATGCTAGCGTGTGTGCAACGCGCGCGCCGGCGCAATCGCAAAAGTTGAGCCCACGTGAGCACGACTGACGATCCCGCGCCCAAATTGACCACAGGCGTTTCGGTGCTCGGCCGGCTCGAAATGCTCCTGAGCCTGTTCGTCGCTCTGGTGCTGTTTGCCTTGATGATCCTACGCTGCATCGACGTCGTCGGGCGCTACGCATTCAATGCGCCAGTTCCGGGCGCTTCCGAGCTCACAGGGCTCGGTCTGGCGCTTCTTATCTTTGCCGCGCTGCCGATCATTACCGCCCACAGCGAACACGTCAGCGTCGGTTTGTTGGAAATGATTGGGGGGAGCTACACTCGCAGGATCGAACGCGTCACGCTGCTATCAACCTCGCTTGTGGCGCTTTCCCTGATGGCGTGGCAGCTGTGGGACAAGGCGCGATCGCTTGCCTCTTACGGTGATTTCACCTCCTACCTGAACGTCCCGGTGGCCCCCTTCGCCTATTTCATGAGCCTGATGACCGCTCTTGCCGTCGGGGTCGTCGGGCTTCAGATCGTCGCCTTCCTTCGCAGCCCTCCAAACACGCCGTAGGCCCGCCGCTGCTGCAGAGTTTCATCGGTTTCATCGTCGTATTCGCGCTTCTGTTTCTCGGGGCGCCGATCGCGTTCGGCATGGCGCTGGTCGGCTTCGGAGGCTTTGCGTGGTTCACCAGCTGGCACGCAGCTTTGGCAATGCTCGGCCAGATCAGCTACCAGACGACGATTTCCGACGATCTCTCGGTCCTGCCGTTGTTCATTTTGATGGGCAGCTTCATCAATCACGCGGGCCTCGGCCAGGAGCTTTATGACTGCGCTAACGCCTTTTTCGGTCATCGCCGGGGCGGCCTGGCGATGGCCACAGTGGCCGCCTGCGGCGGCTTTGCCGCCGTTTCCGGGTCGAGCCTGGCGACGGCCGCGACCATGTCCAAAGTGGCAATGCCGGCGATGCGCCGCTATGGCTATGATGACAGCCTCGCCGCCGGCTCGATCGCCGCCGGCGGCACGCTCGGGATCCTGATTCCTCCGAGCGTCATCATGGTGCTTTACGGCATCATGACTTCCACCGATATCGGCAAGCTGTTCATTGCCGGAATCGTGCCCGGCATCATCGGCATCGCTTTCTACATCATCGCGATCGCGACCGTGACCCGGATCGATCCCCAATTGGGCCCGCCGGGCGAACGATCGAGCTGGCGCCAGCGCGCCCAGGCGCTGTCGAAGATATGGGGCGTGCTGCTTCTGTTCCTCGTCGTCATGGGAGGCATTTATGCCGGCCTGTTCACGCCAACGGAGGCGGCCGGAATCGGCTCCGGCGGCGCCTTTCTGTTCGCCATCGCGCGCCGCAAATTGACGCTTCGCATATTGTTCAATGTCTTGGTGGAAACGGCGCGCACGTCGGCGATGATGTTCATCCTGTTGATCGGCGCGATCATCTTCTCCAACTTCATCAACATCGCCGGTCTTCCGGCGCAACTTTCCAGTTGGCTGAATGCATTCGGGACGGCGCCGATGATGGTGATGTTCTGCATCCTGGCGATCTACATCGCCCTCGGCTGCCTGTTGGAAAGCCTGAGCATGATCTTGCTGACCATTCCGATCTTCTTCCCTATCGTGAGAGCGCTCGGGTTCGATCCGGTCTGGTTTGGCGTGATCATCGTGGTTGTCGTGGAGATCGGCATGATCACCCCGCCCATTGGGCTCAACGTTTTCGTACTCCGGGCGACGCTGAAGGACGTGCCTGTGGCCACGATCTTTCGGGGGGTGAGCTATTTCATATTGGCCGACATCGTGCGGCTCGCGCTTTTCGTCCTGGTGCCGCAGATCGTCCTCTTCCTGCCGGCGCTGATGTAGGCGGCACGTCCCGGCTGCTGGACAGGCCCTGTATTAGCTGAAGTCCGGTCGGCCCCGCTTGTCATGAACCCAGGTTACCCGGCATGATGACGGCAACCCGGAACAGGAGAGAACCATATGCTGAAATGGGCAACGCGTAACTTCCTCGCTTTGGTGGTTGCCGCAGCAGCAATCACGCTGGCGCAGGGCCAGGCTTCGGCGCAAACCACGGTGTGGCGCTTTTCGCGATGGGTGCCGCCCACCCACCCGCTCAGCAAAGAGGTGTTCGAGGTCTGGGCCAAAAACGTCGAGCAAGCCACCCACGGCCGCGTCAAGATCCAGTTCGTCAGCGCGCTCGGCAATCCGCCCTCCCATTTCGACCTGGTCAAGGATGGCGTCGCCGACGTGGGCATGAGCGTCAACAGCTACACCGCCAACCGCTTTGCGCTGAGCGAGGGCGTCGAATTGCCGTTTCTTGCGCCTAACGCCATGTCCGGCTGCATCGCCTACTGGAAAACCTACCAAAAGTTTTTCGAAAAGACGGACGAATACAAGGGCGTTCATTTGCTGGGAATCTGGGTGCACGGTCCTGGCCAGATTTTCACCCGCGAAAAAAAGGTCAACGGCATCGCCGATCTCGATCATCTGAAGATGCGCGTGCCGGGCGGAGTTGTGAACGAAATCGCCAAACGGCTGAACACGGTTCCGGTGTTTGCGCCCGCCTCGCAGGCTTATGACGTGCTGTCCAAGGGCGTTGCCGATGGCATCTTTTTCCCGACCGAGTCGATTTACAATTTCAAGCTCGGCCCGGTGATCAAGCAGGGCCTGGAAATTCCCGGCGGCCTCTATCGGCTGGCCATGTATATCGTCGTCAACCAAGCGAAATGGGATGCGCTCTCGCCGGCCGACAAGAAGGCGATCGACTCTGTCTCCGGCGAAGAAATCGCGAGGCTCGCCGGCGCGATGTGGGACAAGGCCGACGCCGACGGAAAGGCGGGCCTCTTGAAGCTCGGCACGCAATTCCATGTCGCCGACGCAACGATGATGAAGGATCTGCACGCCAAGCTCGATCCGATGACCGCGGAATGGATCGCCAAGGCCAAGGAGAAGGGCGTCGACGGCAAGGCGGCGCTCGATTATTTCATCGCGCAGGTGAAGGCCAACGAAAAGTAACGCAAAGTGGGGGCTCACGGCGAGCCGCTGTGCGCCCATACAAGTCAGCCCGGGGGCCCTGCACGATGTTTGCCGACCGCATTGAAGGCAAATGGATCGACGCCTTTTGCGAGGTGTTCGAAAAATGCGCCGTCAAAAGCGGCGACACGGCATCGATTTTGTCGGAGACGCAGTCGCGGCCGCTCAACGTGAATCTGGCCGAGCTGGCGCTGATGCGGCTTGGCGCGCGGCCGTTCCACGTCGTGGTGCCCACACCGCGCAATCCGCATCCCGTGCCGGTACGCTCGACCGGGTCGAGCGAGGCCATTGGGCGGCTGGCGCCGGTCGTCACCGCGCTGGCGCAGTCGGGCTTCGTCGTCGACTGCACGTTGGAAGGGTTGATGCATGCGCCGGAAACGCCGGAGATCTTGAAGGCCGGCGCGCGCATCATGGTCATCTCCAACGAACATCCGGAGGCACTCGAACGCATGCGCCCCAACGACGCGCTGCAGTCGCGCGTGCGGGCAGCGGCCAAGATGCTGCGCGGCTCCAAACGCATGAAAGTGGCCTCAGCCGCCGGCACCGACCTCGACGTCAACATGGAAGGTGCTTCCACGGTCGGTGTTTGGGGCTGGACCGACAAGCCGGGCACGCTGGCGCATTGGCCGGGCGGCATCGTTGTGAGTTTTCCCAAGAGCGGCACGGTCGACGGCACGTTGGTGCTGGACCGCGGCGACATCAACCTTACCTTCAAGCGCTATCTGCAGGACCGTATCCAGCTCACTTTGGAAAAGGACTATGTGACCCGGATCGAAGGCAACGGGCCGGACGCCGAGATGATGCGCGGCTACTTCGCAGCTTGGAACGAAAAGGATGCTTATGCGGTGTCGCACGTGGGTTGGGGCATGAATCCGGGCGCGCGATACGAGGCGCTGGCGATGTACGACCTGCGCGATACCAATGGCACCGAATTGCGTGCGCTTCCCGGCAATTTTTTGTTTTCCACCGGCGCCAATGAATTTGCCGGCCGTCATACCGCCGGCCATTTCGATATCCCGGTGATGAAGACGACCATCACGGTGGACAACACCGTGGTGGTAAAGGCGGGCGTGCTGCAGGATGTGTTCGGCTAGTCGAGTACCGGCGGCTTCACCAAACCCAAGAACGCCAACATACCGACGAATTCCTTCATCCGCCCGGCGCGATAGGCGTCGAGATCGCGGCCCTCGTAGTTCAAGAAGCCCTGGCGGGTGGTCAGGCCGATGCGGCCCTCGCGCATGTTGCGCTCGATGATCTCGGGGGCGGCATAACGCTCGTTGTCGAGCGCCTTGGTGAGATACTGGCTGGCGTAGTAGAGAATATCGCCGCCGCCCCAATCGATGAATTCGAGCAGGCCAAGCACGGCAAAGCGGAAGCCGAAACCGTATTTGATCGCCTTGTCGAGGTCTTCCGGCGAGGCGACGCCTTCCTCCACCATGCGCGCGGCCTCGTTCATGGCCAGCGCCTGGATGCGCGGCACGATGTAGCCGGGACGCGCCGCGCAGACCACCGGAACCTTGCCGATTCGCTCGAGCAACGCCTTCAGCCGGTCGGTCGTTTCGGGCGCAGTCTTGGCGCCGGGCGACAGCTCCACCAGCGGGACGAGATAGGCGGGGTTGAGCCAATGGGCATTGAGGAAGCGTTCGGCGCCCACCACCGCGCCGGAGAGATCGTCAACCAGAATTGTCGAGGTGGTCGAGGCAATGATGGATTTTTGGCCCACAAGCTGAGAGCAACGCGCCAGCGCCTCGCGCTTGACCTCGAGCACTTCGGGCACACCCTCGAAGATCACGTCGGCCGCGGACAGCGCGGCGGCGGCATCGCTTTCCGGCGCCACCGTCACGCGCTTGGCGATAACCTCGATGGCGCTCGGCTCGAACAGCCCGAGCGCGGCGAGGCTTTCAAGCGTCCGCTCGACTTCCCCCAGCGCGGCAGCGGCGAGCCTGTCGGATTCGGCAGGCGGACGCGGCTTGAAATCGGCCACCGTCACGGCGTGACCGGCATAGGCGAACACCACGGCAATGCCGCGGCCCATACGGCCGGCGCCGAGACAGGCGATGCGTTCGCGGGCCGTCATCAGAATCCGACCCGCAAGAGTGCCTGCAATTGGGCGCGGTCGAGCGCGCCGAGGCCGAGCGAGCGAAGCGTGCGACCCGTCGCCATGAAGTCCTCGCCGCAGATGGCGCCGCCGATTGCGAGAAACGCCCGCGCCAGTTTGACCTCGACGCCGGCCAGCGCCGCCACCGAAATAAGAAACGACAGGCCGATGCGCGTATCCTCGCGCATATAGCGGTGTTCAGTAAGCACGATGTGCTCGCGCCAATCGCCGGAGTTGGTGAGCTTGTCGTGCGAACCGCGGCCATACATCCATTCCGGCCCAGACTTGGCGTAATGATCGGCGAGTGGAAAGTGCGGCGGCCCGTAGCCGAGCGCCTCGCGTAACGAGATGCGCTCGCCGTCGAGCGCGTCGGTAACGCGGCGGATCGATCTTTGCGTACCCTCCTTGTGGATGTCCCAGCGCTCGAAGTGTTCCAGCGGCCCCGCATTCATCACGATTAGCGGCGGGTGGATGATGGGGCCGGCATTCATCAGCGCGGCGGAAAGTACGTCGCCGCAGTCTTCGATCACGCCGGGGAAGGCTTCGCCGACTATTTTCAACGCATGATCATGACGCGTGAGCGGGAAGGCGCCGGTCGGCAATCTTTTCGCGCGTATGGTGATGGCGACTTCGTGAGCCCCGTGCTTGCGCGTGAGCCAGGGGAGCGTCCCGGTTTCGGCATAGGCGACCTCGGCTTTGTTGCCGGCTTCGTGCGCGGCTCTGGCGAAGATCACCGAGCCGAACGTGCCGGGCGGCAGAAAGACCACCTGGGCGTCGGCAAGATGCGGCGCCAGTGCACGGGCGATGTCGTACTGCGCCGTGGCCGGCGCCGGGCACAGGATCAGTTCGGCGCCTTTGACCGCCTCGGCGATATCACTGGTAATAAGCGCAGGCTTGGCCTCGTGGCGGCCGGTGAAAACCTTTACCAGAATCGTGCCGCCCGCCGCGCGATGGTCGGCGATTGCTTGGGCGTCGCGCCGCCACAGCCGCACGTCGTGGCCGGCAAGCGCGAAATCGCCCGCCGCGGCGAACGAGCCATTGCCGCCTCCGAGGACCGCGATCTTCATGCGCGGCCTGCCTGCTCTTTCAACACGAAGTGCTGTACCTTGCCGAGTGCGTTGCGCGGCAGCGCGTCGACGAAGACGATCTCGCGCGGCACCTTGAAGCGGGCGAGCTGGGCGGAGAGATGCGTGATCAGCGCCGCGGCGTCGCAGGTGACATTCGCCCGCCTCACAACGTATGCGACCGGCACCTCCTGCCATTTCTGATCGGGACGCCCGATGACCGCGGCTTCCGCCACGGCCGGATGATCGTGCAGCACCCGCTCGACCTCGGCCGGATAGATGTTTTCGCCGCCGGAGATGATCATGTTCTTCTTGCGGTCATGGATATAGAAATAGCCATCGTCGTCGCGGGTGCCGATGTCGCCGGTGTGGTACCAGCCGTTGCGCAGCGCGTCGCTGGTCGCTGCCTCGTTGCCCCAATATTCGAAGAACACGGTCGGTCCCCGCACCAGCACCTCGCCGGCGACACCGGGCGCAGCCTCACGGCCCTGCTCGTCGATGATGCGGGCTTCGCACAGCAGGCCCCGTTGGCCGGTCGACGTCTTGCGCGACAGGTCGCCGCCCACCCGCGTGTAAACGGCAATCGGGCAGGTTTCCGTCGAGCCGTAGACCTGCAGCACCGGCACGCCGCGCGCCTCCACCGCCTCGATTAGCGGCATCGGCACCTGCGTGGAGCCGGTGGTAAGCACGCGCAGGCTGGACAGATCGGTTTTCCCCCAGTCCGGATGCGCAACGATGGCCTGGATGGTGGCCGGCACCAGCACGGTCAGTGTCGGCTTGTCTTGCGCGATTGCTTGCAGCGTCGCGTCCGGCGTAAAGCGCGGGTGGATAGTGACGGTGGCGCCGATATGCAGCGCCGGTGTCGTCTGGATGTTGAGCCCGCCGACATGAAACAGCGGCAGCACGGTGAGGATGTGATCCTCGGCTCGCATGTCGTGCATGTGCTGGCTCATCACGCCGTTCCATAGGAGTGCTTCCTGACGCAGCACCGCGCCTTTGGGACGACCGGTAGTGCCCGAGGTGTAGACCAGGAGCAGCGGGCAGAATTCGTCGATATGGGGGTTGCGGCCGTCGCCTGAACCGGCGGCCAGGAGACCGTCAAGCGTCGCCTCGCAGTTTTCGGCGGCACCGAGGCCGACGACGCGAATATCCGGCAGCGCCTCCTTCAGCGCCGGCAAGATTCCGGAAAAGTCCGGCTCCACCACCAGCACTTTGGCCGAGGCGTCGCTGAGGATGAACACCTGTTCCGGCGCCGCCAGCCGCCAGTTCAGCGGGAGCAGCATGGCACCGAGGCGGGCGCAGGCATAAAGCAGCACCAGATAGTCGGGATGATTGAGGCTGAGAATGGCGACGCGGTCGCCGCGCCCGACGCCAAGCCGCGATTTCAACGCGCGCGCGGCAAGCGCGATGCGGTCGGCAAAGCCGGCATAAGTCAGCGTCGCGCCCTCATACCGCAGCGCCACCTTGTCGGGCGTGAAAGCGGCATTCCGGTCGATCAGGTCGGATAGATTCATGACAAATCACCCGCGCGTGCCCGCGAAAGCGGGGACCCCGGTGCAAACGCGCGCGCTGCAATTGCGGCCCTGGATTCCCGCTTGCGCGGGAGTGAGCGGAGATTGGCTGAATGCGAACAAAAATACATCTCGCATTGGCAACACGATGCAAGGTCCCGCCTCGACCCCCTTTTCAGGTGAAAGAAGCGCGCCATTGACTACGGCACGCCCTCACTCGTCCTTTTCGCCCGGCTCGTAGAGCGCCTCGCGGCCGATGCGGTCAACACAGATTTCCGCTGTCCACGGCAGCATCAGCGCGCCGCAGCGGCTGTCGCGGTAGATGCGTTCGAGCGGCAGGCTCTTCAGCATCGACTGCCCGCCGCAGGTACGGATCGCCTTGGTCGCGATGGCGTTGGCGTTCTCCATTACCGTGTGCTGGGCCGCATAGGCGCGCAACACCTGCTCCTTCGTCGGATTGGCGCGCGCTTCGGTGATGGCCTGGAACCAGAGCGTCTTGGTTTGCTCCAGCATGATGCGCATTTCAGCAACGGCGATCTGCTTGGTGGGAAACATGCGGCGCTTGACCGGCGGCGTTCCCGGCACCTCGCCGCGCAAATAGGCGACGGTGAAATCGTAGGCCGCCTGGGCAAGACCCATGTAGGTGGGCGATAGGGTCAGAAACATGTGCGGCCAACGCGTCGCCGCCTGGAAATAGACGCCGTGCGGCATCAGCATGCCGTCTTCCGGCACGAATACATCCTTGAACAGCAGCGTGCGCGATACGGTGCCGCGCATGCCGAGCGGGTCCCAGTCGCCGACCACCGAAACGCCTTGAGCATCGGCCGGCACACCGAGATAGAGGGTATTGCGCCGGCTTGCCGCCTCGCCCTCGGCGCGCTCGGTGCAGAGCACGCCGTAGTAGTCGGCCGAGCCGGAAAGCGAAGCGAAGATCTTCTTGCCGTTGACGATGAAACCGCCGTCGACGGGCTTGGCTTCCGTCCCGAATGCGACCCCGCCGGCGGCGGCCGCGCCGCCTTCCGAAAACGGCTGGGCGTAAAGCGCGCCCTTATCGAGGATTTGCCGATAATGAATGCGCCGGCGCCGCAAATGCCCCTCGCGCACGTCGGGGTCCATCGGGAGGTCGTCTGAAAGTGCACCCGACCACAGAGTGGAACAGACATGCATGTTCCACGACAGCGCGGTGGCGCCGTCGTAACGGCCGAGTTCAGCGGCGGCCAAGCAATAAGTCTGGAAATCGGCGCCAAGGCCGCCGTCTTCTTTCGGGATGCATATCGCCAGCAGTCCCTCGGGATGCATGTCGCGGAAATTTTCGATCGGGAAGGTCGCATCGCGGTCGTGCTCAGCCGCGCGTGGAGCAAGCTTCGACTTCCCGAAACGGCGCGCCTTGGCGATCAGATCGGCTTGGAAATCGGTGAGCCGAAAAGCGTCGGGCGCGAAGATCGGCGCGTCCTGGTCGGCATCGGTGTGATGAACATTCATCGTATCAACTCCACTCAAGATGCTACCGGCGCAAGCGCCTCACGCAGGAAATCGAGAATAGCCGCATTATAGGCGCGCGGCGCTTCCAGGTTGGGCATGTGGCCTAAGCCCGGCAGGCAGACATATTTTGCGGCCGGGATTTTCGCCGCCATGCGCTCCATCATGCCGGCAGGCGCATTGCGATCGAACTCACCGACGATGCACAGCACGGGAATCTCGATGCGGCCCAGATTGGCGCGTTCGTCGAAGCCGACCAGGCATTGCACCGCCGCGCGATAGGTGCGCGGCGAGACGCCACCCATCACCTCGACGAACAGCGCGCGATTTCGCTCATCGGCTTGTTTGCCTAAGAGCTGGTCGACCGCGCCGGGCGCGATGTCAGCCATGGTTTTGCCGGCATCCAGCGGGCTAAGTCGGTCGGCCACGAATTTTTTCTGAAAATCGCCGCTCGGATTGCCGAACGCCGGGCTGGTGCCGGACAGCACCGCCGCGCGATAGCCGCTGGCCCGGCGTCGCAGGCAGGTCTGCGCGATCATCCCGCCGAAGGAGTGCCCGACGATCACCGGGCTGTCGAGCGCGCGCTCCTCGATTGCTTTTTCAACATCGGCGGCCAGCATGCCGAAACTCATTTCGTCGACCGGCGGGCGCTCTCCATAGCCGAGCAAGTCGAGCGCGACCGGCTCGTAACCGGCAGCGCGGAAGTCCGCCAATTGGGGGCCCCAGAGCCGGGCCGCGCCAACGATCCCCTGAAGGAAAATCACCGGAATCGGAGGTTGAAAGGCGGTTTTCATTCTCAAATCAATCTCTTGTTTCGTGGCTCCGCCGTTTGAAATGGCGCGACGAAGTCACGCCGGTGGGATAACGGCCGTCGCCTCGATTTCTACTTTCGCCTTGTCTTCCAATAGGCCTGCAACCACCAGCAGCGACATGGCAGGATAGTGCCGGCCAATGACGCGGCGGTAGGCCGCGCCGATCTCCTTGCGCCGCGCAACGTATTCGGTCTTGTCGACGACGTACCAGGTCATGCGGGCGATATGGTGGGGCTCGCCGCCGGCTTCCGCCAGCACCGCAACGATATTCTCCAGCGCCCGCTCGGATTGCGCAACGATATCGTCCGCCACCATGCGCGCTTCGGCGTTCCAGCCGATCTGGCCGGCGATGAAGACGAGGCGTCCCTCAGCGGCGATGCCGTTGGCGTAGCCCTGCGGACTCATCCAGCCTTTCGGCTGCAGGATTTCAAAGTCGGCGGCGCTCATGGGTCGCTCACTGCTGGCGCAAACGGAAGCGCTGCACCTTGCCGGTCTGTGTCTTCGGCAGCGCCTGGATGAAATTCACCGCGCGTGGATATTTGTAGGGCGCGATCACCGCCTTGACGTGATCCTGCAACCGCTTGACGCACTCGGCGTCGCCGGCAACGCCTGCTCTTAAAACCACATAGGCGGCAACGATCTGGCCGCGGTCGGCGTCGGTGGCGGCGACCACGGCACATTCGGCTACATCGGGGTGCTGCAGCAACGCCGCCTCGACTTCCGGTCCGGCGATATTGTAACCACCCGAGACGATCATATCGTCGGCGCGCGCGACAAAGTGGAAGCGCCCCTCCGTGTCCTGCATGAAGGTGTCGCCGGTCAGGTTCCAGCCATCGGGCACATAATCTTTTTGCCGCTTGTCGGCCAGATAGCGGCACCCGGTCGGCCCGCGCACGGCGAGCCGGCCGATCTGTCCGCGCTCGACCTCTGTCATGCGGTCGTCAACCACTTTCGCCTCGTAGCCAGCGACCGGGCGCCCCGTGCTGCCCGGATGGGCGTCGCCGATGCGGTTGGTGATGAAAATGTGCAGCATTTCGGTCGAGCCGATGCCGTCCAGGATCGGCTTGCCGGTCTTGCGCGTCCATTCCTCGAACACCGGCGCCGGCAGCGTTTCGCCGGCCGACACCGCCAGCCGCAGCGATGACAGGTCGGCGCCTTGGTCCATGGCCCCCATCATGGCGCGGTAGGCGGTGGGCGCGGTAAAGCAGATCGTCGCGTTATACGTCTCGATGATCTGGATCATGTTGGCGGGCGATGCGTTTTCTAACAGCGTCGCGGTGGCGCCGAAACGCAGCGGAAAGACCGCCAAGCCGCCGAGCCCGAAGGTGAAGGCGAGCGGCGGCGAGCCTACGAACACGTCGTTGGGCGTGACGTTCAGAACCTCGCGCGCATAGCCATCCGCGATGATCAGGAGATCTCGGTGAAAATGCATGGTGGCCTTGGGCTCGCCGGTGGTGCCCGAGGTGAAGCCGAGCAATGCGACGTCGTCGCGGCCGGTGGGCACGGCGTCGAACTTGACCGGCTTGTCGAGCGCGATGCGGTCGAGCTCGGAGTTGTGATTGGCGGTGCCGTCGAAACTGACCACCTGTTTCAGAAACTTGCTGGTCTTGGCGCAGGCGACCAGCTCGTCGGCGATGCGGCTGTCGGTAAGGGCGAGCGCGATCTGCGCCTTATCGACGATTTTGCCGAGCTCGCCCGCGCGCAGCAACGGCATGGTGTTGACGACGACCGCGCCGGCCTTGGTGGCGGCGAGCCAGGCCGCGACCAGCGCCGGACTATTGCCGGAGCGGATGAGCACCCGGTTGCCCGGTTTGACGCCGTAATTTTCCACCAGCGCATGCGCCAGGCGGTTCGACCAGTCGGTGAGTTCTTTGAAGGTGCGCCGGCGCCCGTTGCCGATAAGGGCTGTGTGGTCGCCGAAGCCCTTCTCCACCATGCGGTCGGTCAATTCGACTGCGGCGTTGAGCCGTTCAGGGTATTGGAATTCCGGCCGGTCGAGGAGGATGTCCGGCCACTGTTCGAAGGGCGGAAGATTGTCACGCGTGAAAGTATCGACATGCGCGGAAGGACCAAGCTTGATGGCGTTTGTCATGACGCGGCTCCCGAAATTTCCGACAACACGGCCCGGGCAATAATGATTTTCTGAACGTCCGAAGCGCCTTCGTAGATGCGAAGCGCCCTGATTTCCCGATAAAGCGTCTCGACCGGGTGGCCGGATCGGACGCCGTCGCCGCCGTGCAGCTGCACCGCCTTGTCAATGATGCGCTGCGCCGCCTCGGTGGCATAGAGCTTGGCCATGGCCGCCTCGCGCGTGATGCGCGCGGCGCCGGTGTCCTTCGCCCAGGCGGCGCGGTAGACGAGCAGCGCTGCGGCATCGAGCTCGACCGCCATGTCGGCGATATGACCTTGCACCATCTGCAGCTCCGTCATGGCTGAGCCGAACAGTTGGCGCCGACCGGCGCGGCGGACGGTCTCGGCCAAGGCGCGCCGCGCAAATCCCAGCGCGGCTGCGCCGACCGTTGTCCGGAAGACGTCGAGAGTCGCCATGGCGACCTTGAAGCCCTCACCTGGCTCCCCGATCATAGCCTCGGCCGGCACGCGGCAATTCTCGAATTTCAGGCGCGCCAGCGGATGCGGCGCAATGACAGGAATGCGCTCGGCAATTGTCAGGCCCGGAGTACCGGCCGGCACAACGAAAGCCGACAGGCCGCGCGCGCCCAGCGCGTCGCCCGTACGGGCGAAGACCACATACATGTCGGCAATGCCGCCGTTTGAAATCCAGCATTTTTCGCCGTCGATCACATAGTCGGTGCCGTCGCGCCGGGCACTGGTGGCGATATTGGCAACGTCGGAGCCGGACGCAGCCTCAGTCAAAGCGAACCCTGAAATCGCCTCACCGGCGCGTGTCTTGGGCAGCCAAGCGGCGCGTTGGGCCTGCGTGCCAAACAATGAAATCGGCCCGGCGCCCAAGCCCTGCATGGCGAAGGCGAAATCGGCAAGCCCGTCATGACGGGCAAGCGTTTCGCGCGCCAGCGCGAGCGAACGCACGTCGAGCCGCTCGTTGCGCTCGCCCGGCGCGGTCATTTGCAGCCAGCCTGCCTCGCCCAGATCTTTCACCAGCTTGCGGCAAGCGGCGTCGGCGTCACGATGCTCGATGCCGACGAGATTATCGGCCGCCCAGGCATCAAGCTTCGCGGCCAGCGCTCGGTGACGCGCTTCGAAAAATGGCCAGTTGAGGAAGCTTCTATCGAGCATCTCAGTTTCCGGAAAAGCCGGGGGTCTGCTTGGCAACGAATGCCTCGTAGGCGCGGCGGAAATCTTGCGTCTGCATGCAGATCGCCTGCGCCTGCGCCTCCGCCTCGATTGCCTGTTCGAGCGACATCGACCACTCCTGCGCCAGCATGGTCTTGGTCATCATGTGGGCGAAGGTCGGTCCTTTGGCCAAGTTGGCGGCAAAAGCGACGGCTTCTTGCTCCAGCGCATCGGCTGCGACCAGGCGATTAAGGAATCCCCAGCGCTCGCCCTCCTCCGCGGTCATGGTGCGGCCCGTGAACAAAAGTTCGGCGGCGCGGCCTTGCCCGATCACGCGCGGCAGCATCGCGCACGCGCCCATGTCGCATCCAGCAAGACCTACCCGAGTAAACAGAAAGGCCGTTTTGGCCTGCGAAGTGCCGAATCGAATATCGCAAAACAAGGCGATCATGGCCCCGGCGCCTGCGCAGACGCCGTCGATCGCCGCAATGATCGGCTGCGGGCAGGCGCGCATTGCCTTGACGAGCTCGCCGGTCATGCGGGTAAAGGCGATCAGGCCTTTCATGTCGCGCTCGAGCAGCGGCCCGATGATGTCGTGCACGTCGCCGCCGGAGCAGAAATTGCCGGCATTCGAGCCGAACACCACCGCCTTGACGTCGTCGGCATCGGCCAGTTTGCGGAAGGTATCGCCCAGCTCGGCATATGAGTTGAAAGTGACGGGGTTCTTGCGCTCCGGCCGGTTGAAGGTGACCACGGCGACGTCGCCCTCCATGCGCCAGTTGAAATGCTGCGGCTTGAAATCCTTCATGTTCACGGCCGTGCTCCTCCGTTGCGGACGCGGCCGGCGAGGCCGTCAAGGTGTTGGATGATCGTCTCCGCTTCGCCGGCGTCGAATTCCGACAGCATCTTGTCGATCCATTGCTCATGCGCGCGCGCAACCGCGGCGAATTCCGATCGGCCCCGCGGCGTAAGCCGCACCAGGAACGAACGCCGGTCGTGGAGCGATGCCTGTCGCGCCACCAGCCGGTCCGCCACCAGCCGGTCGACGATGCCGGTCACATTGCCGTTGGAGACAATCAGCATGCGCGACAGCTCGGTCATGTTGATGCCGTGGTCCTGGCGCGCCAGCGCCGCCAGCACGTCGAACTGCGGCAGCGTGAGCGAATACCGCACGCGCAGGCGCTCGCGCAGCTCCGCCTCGATCGCGCGGGTGGCGCGCAGCATACGCAGCCACAGGCGCAACCGCTGCCGGCTCAAAGGACGCGTCGCCGCACGGGGGCGCACCTTCGCGACCGTGCTCATAGCTGGCCTCCGGCGATGGCGATCGCCTGGCCGTTGACGGAAGCCGCCCCCGGCAAGCACAGCCACAATACGGTCTGCGCAACCTCTTCCGGCGCGATCAGCCGGCCGTGCGCATTGTCCTTGGCGAGTTCGGCGCGCGCCTCGGACGCCGAACGGCCGGTCTTTCCGGTGATCTTGTCCACGGCGGCGGCGAGCAGCGGCGTCTCGGTATAGCCGGGACAGACCGCATTGACCGTCACGCCTTTGCGGGCGAATTCCACGCTGAGTGCGTGCATAAGCCCGACCACGCCGTGCTTGGCCGCGCAATAGGCGGCGACATAAGGGTAGCCCTTCAGGCCGGCGGTCGATGCGACAAAGACGATACGACGGCCGTCCGCCGCCGGCGTGCGCATGAGGTCGGCGAGCGCGGCTTTGACCGTGAGAAACGAGCCGGTAAGATTGACGTCGAGCGCGCGCTGCCAATGGGCGAGATCCGTCTTCGCGAATGGCGCGCTCTCCGCTACGCCGGCATTGACGATGACGATATCGAGCGGCCCGTGCGCTGCGCGGGCGGCTTCCACCATCGCTGCGCAATCGGCCTCGCGGGTGACGTCGGCGACTGCCGCATTGCCCTTCGGCAGGCTGGCAACGACTTCATCAAGCGGCGCCTTACGCCGGCCGGCAATTGTTACGGCGGCGCCGGCCTCGCCGAAGGCGCGGGCGATGGCGGCGCCGATGCCGGTGCCGCCGCCGGTGACAAGCGCATGCCGGCCGGCGAGCGCGTCCATCACACCTTCCCCGTCATGGCTTCGGCGCGCGCCTTCAACCGGTAGAGCTGGTCGCGACCCGCGCGATAGGCCTTGGGCCAGGGCACGCCTTCGTAGTGAAGGTCGGCGGCGGCGTGCAGCGTCCAATAGGGATCGGCAAGATGCGGCCGAGCCAGACAAACGAGATCGGCCCGGCCTGCCATGAGAATCGAATTGACGTGGTCGGGCTCGTAGATATTTCCGACCGCCAGCGTCGCGATGCCGACCTCGTTGCGGATGCGGTCGGAGAACGGTGTCTGGAACATGCGGCCGTAGACGGGCTTCGCCTCGACCGAGGTCTGGCCGGCGGAGACGTCGACCAGATCGACGCCGTGCTCTGCCAGCTTGCGCGAGATCGTCACCGCATCCTGCGGCTGGATGCCGGCCGGGCCGACCCAGTCATGCGCGGAGATGCGCACCGAGATCGGCTTCTCGTCGGGCCATACCTTGCGCACCGCGTGAAAGACTTCGAGCGGAAAGCACATGCGGTTTTCCAGGCTGCCGCCGTATTCGTCCGTGCGCCTGTTGGTCAACGGCGTAATGAAGGACGACATCAAATAGCCGTGCGCATAATGCAGTTCGAGCCAGTCAAAGCCGGCGCGGTCGGCCATTTCGGCCGCGCGCACGAACGCATCGGCCACCGCTTCCATATCGGCGCGCGTCATCTCGCGGGGCGGCGGATTATCGCCGCTCCAGGCGACGCAGGACGGGCCGATGGTTTCCCAATTTCCCGCAAACAGAGGCGCGTCCGGCGTTTCCCAGCCCAGCTGCGTCGAGCCTTTCAGACCCGAATGGCCGAGCTGGATGGCGATCTTGGCCTCGGTCTCGGCGTGCACGAAATCCACAAGCTTCTTCCAGGCGCGTTCGTGCGCTTCGCTGTAAAGGCCGGTGCAGCCGGGCGAGATGCGTCCTTGCGGCGACACGCAGGTCATTTCGGTGAACACCATTCCGGCGCCGCCCTTGGCGCGCTCCGCGTAATGCACGAAATGCCAATCGTTGGGCGTGCCGTCGACCGCGCGATATTGCGCCATCGGTGAAACGCAAACGCGGTTGGCGAGCTCGACCCCGCGCACGCGGAACGGCACGAACATGGGCGGGCGCGCCGCATTGGGGGAGCGGCCGGTCGCCTGTTGCTCGAACCACTTCTCGGCGCCTGCGAGCCATGCCGGATCGCGCTGGCGCAGATTTTCGTGGCTGATGCGCTGCGATCGCGTCAAAAGCGAATAGTTGAATTGCACCGGGTCGAGGTGGAAATAGCGCTCGACTTCCTCGAACCATTCAGTCGAATTGCGCGCGGCGTTTTGCAGGCGCAGCACTTCCAGACGCCGCTCTTCCTCGTAGCGGCGGAAGGCGGATTTGAGATTCGGCTCGCCGTGGATATAGTTGGCGAGCGCAATCGCACTCTCCATCGCCAGCTTCGAGCCGGAGCCCACCGAAAAGTGGGCGGTGGCGGCGGCGTCGCCGAGCAGCACGATGTTGCGATAACTCCAGCGCTCGCACAGCACGCGGTTGAAATTGAGCCAGGTCGAGCCGCGCAGATGCTTGGCGTTCGACATCAACGCGTTGCCGCCGAGATTGCGCGCGAATATCTTTTCGCACGTCGCGATCGTCTCCTCGGTCGACATGGTGTCGAAGCCGAAATTGCGCCAGGTGTGCTCGGAGCATTCGACGATGAAGGTCGCGGTGTCGGCGTCGAACTGGTAGGCGTGCGCCCAGATCCAGCCGTGCTCGGTCTCCTCGAAAATGAAGGTGAAGGCGTCGTCAAATTTCTGATGGGTGCCGAGCCAGATATACTTGCAGGCGCGCACGTCGGTATCGGGCTTGAACACGTCGGCATAAGCCGCGCGCACACGCGAATTTATGCCGTCGGCGCCGACGATCAGGTCGTAGTCGGCATACTCGGCGGGATCCTTGACCTCGGTTTCGAAACGCAGCTCGACGCCGAGGCCGGCGGCGCGCTCCTGCAGGATGTTGAGCAGCCGCTTACGGGCGATGCCGCAAAAGCCGTGGCCGCCCGAGCGAGCCACCGCACCGCGGTAATAAACCGCGATGTCGTCCCAGTAGGCAAAGGATCGGCGGATCGCCTCAGCGCTGACCGGATCGTTGCCGGCGAGATTGTCACGCGTCTCGTCGGAGAGCACGACGCCCCAACCGAAGGTATCGCCCGGACGGTTGCGCTCGATGACGACGACTTCGTGTGCGGGATCGCGCAGTTTCAGCGAGATCGCGAAATAGAGCCCGCCCGGACCTCCCCCAAGCACTGCCGCTCGCATCGACGATTCCGCGTTAGTTGCCCGGCGGTCAGCATGCGGCGCGCGAGACAATATTACAAGCCTAAAATATTTCAGCATAAAACAATATTTCAATGTCTGAGCAACTGCGCCTTACAAAATGTTAATAGCGAGACGTGGACGAAAAAGGCCGCCAACCGCGGCCTACTTAATGCGAACACCATGGACTTCTAGTTGCCCGCCATCCCGACGTCCGAAGGAGGTTGCGCTTCACGCTCGATCCCGAACAGCGCCATTTCTCGTTTACATTTCGGGCAGACCATCAGCGCGGCGGTGGACGCGGGCGCTTGGGGGAGCTCGGACCCATTTGCTGCTCCCAGTGAAGTGACTATTCCTCTAGTAACGTCTGGATGTGTTGGATTTGCGCCTTAAGGATCAGCAGGTATTCGCTTGGCATCAACGCCATCTATTGCAATTGCGGCTTTCCCCGATTCTAAGTCGGGTTAAAAGTCGTCGGAGGGCGGAGATGTGGTCGATAGAGCAGAATGCTCATAATGAAATGGTTGCGCTTGTCCCATGGCGCGCTCCCTTGCGTTGCAGGCGGGAGAGCGATTGATGCTCGTCAGCGCCAATCAAATATCTGCTTATGCTTACGTTGATCCCGGTCCGCGGGACAATTGCAGCGTCTGACATCGATAATCCCAATCTATGTCTCGTCGAAGAATTTACGCCGCCCATATCAAAAGGCTCATCACTGAATTGGACAAGAGGTCGCAAAGCTGGCTCGTTGCGCTGCCATGCCATCAAATATTTCGCTAAGCCGACGTTCGCGGCTGTTCGCGGACGTCCGCTTCATTGCCGGTGTCTGATTGAAATTCATCGCCAGCACAGGAATTGTCCGCTTTATGTTGCAAGTAGGACTGTTTGGCCTGGATCCGATAAACGTCGTTATCGGATCCAACCGATTTCCGCTTCACTCCCGATAGCGGACATGTGCAGTGCATTAGACTATGTCCGTCTTGGGCCAATGGACTAAACCGCTCGCGCGGTAGGGCGCTGCGGCGAGCGGCGTGGGCTGGGCAGTAACGGGAAGGCGCGTCCTGTCTGAAGATGAGGGGTTGCGTTCAACCTCACTTCAAAACAGGAGCACCCCATGACCGACGAGGCCATCAGCCCGTTGCGCCGGCGCATGATCGAAGACATGACGATCCGCAAGTTAGCCCCGAAGACGCAGGAAGGCTACATCCGCACGATCAAGAATCTCGCCGCGTTTCTCGGCCGCTCGCCGGATACGGCGAGTGCGGAAGATATTCGGCGCTTTCAACTGCATCTTGCCGGCAATGGCACGCGCCCGCCCATTCTCAATCACACCGTCTCAGCGCTGCGGTTCTTCTTCCGAGTTACGCTCAAGCGCCACGACATCATCGAGCACACGACGTTCATTCGCGAGCCGCGCAAGCTGCCTGTGGTGTTGAGCCCCGGGGAGATAGCACGGCTGCTCAATGCTGCGCCTGGGCTCAAGTACAAGGCGGCGTTGAGCGTGGCCTATGGCGCCGGCTTGCGCGCCGCCGAAGTGGTCGCGCTCAAGGTGTCCGATATCGATAGCAAGCGCATGTTGATCCTGGTGGAGAACGGCAAGGGCAGCAAGGACCGCAACGTGATGCTGTCGCCGCATCTGCTGCAAGTGCTGCGCACATGGTGGATGGTGGAACGCCCACAAGGCTGGCTATTTCCGGGACGCAATCCGGTGCAGCCGATGACTACCCGCCAGCTCAATCGCGCTTGTCATATCGCAGCCGAGGCCGCCGGCATCAACAAGCGCGTATCGCCGCACACCTTACGGCACAGCTTCGCCACCCATCTGCTGGAGCAGAACACCGACATCCGGGTGATTCAGGTGTTGCTCGGCCACGCCAAGCTTGAGAATACGGCGCTCTACGCGCGGGTGGCCACCAAGACCATCAATGCGGTGATGAGCCCGCTGGAGCATATCGCGGTCAAGCTTAAGGAGATCCGGCCGCCCAGCTGACGCGCGGCGCGCGTGCCGCGCCCGGCGTTGGAGGTTGCGGATATCTTCCGCGGCCATGGCCCGGCATGGCGCAAAGCCTATGCCGGCCATGTCAACCTCGATCAGCTCAAGGTGATGTCGGCCATTGAGCGCTGCCGCACCGCAGCGCTCGGCGGCCACGTCGCGCGCTGCGAGGACTGCGCCTACACGGTCATTGCCTACAACTCCTGTCGCAACCGACACTGCCCGAAGTGCCAGGGCGCGGCGGCGCAGGCTTGGCTGGCCCAACGCCAAGCCGAGCTCCTGCCGGTGCCGTACTTCCATGTGGTGTTCACGCTGCCAGCGCCGATCGCCGAGATCGCCTACCAGAACAAGACGGCGGTCTACGACCTGTTGTTCAAGATCTCGACCAAGACCATGCTGACGATTGCGGCCGACCCCAAACACCTCGGCGCCCGCATTGGCATCACCGCTGTGCTGCACACCTGGGGCTCGGCACTCACCCATCATCCCCATGTGCACATGATCGTGCCGGGTGGTGGCATCTCCCCCGACGGTGCACGCTGGGTCTCATGCCGGCGCGGGTTCTTCCTCCCTGTTCGCGTGCTCTCGCGTCTGTTCCGCCGCCTGTTCCTCGAAGCCCTCGCTGCCGCCCACGAAGCCGGCCGCCTCAGCTTCTTCGGCGACCATGCGCATCTCGCTGACGCCCAATCCTTCGCCGCGTTCCTGGCTCCACTGCGCAAGGCCGAATGGGTCGTCTATTCAAAGCGCCCGTTCGGCGGCCCCGAAGCCGTGCTGGCCTATCTGTCGCGCTACACCCACCGCGTCGCCATCGCCAACAGCCGCCTGATCGCCTTCGACGAGGCGGGCGTCACCTTCAAGTGGAAGGACTATCGGATCGAGGGCCGCGATCGATACAAGCGCATCACACTCGCAACAGACGAGTTCATCCGCCGCTTCCTCATCCACGTGCTGCCCAAGGGTTTCCACCGCATCCGCCACTACGGCCTGTTCGCCAAAAGCTGCTGCGCCGACAATAGCGCACGCGTCCGCGAACTGCTCGCCATGCCAGCCAGCGACAAGCCAGAGCCAGCCGACGACACAGCGACCGCTCACAATGAGCCAGCTTGCCCATGCTGCGGCGGTCGCATGCTGATCATCGAGAGGTTCGAGCGTGGCGCAACGCCACGCCATCAACCGACAGGCCTGAGGACCGATACCTCATGACTGCACTCGCACGGCAAGTCTCCAGATTCGGTCGGCTTCTTCGCCGGTCCTCGACAGGCAACGGCGGAGCGCGCTCAAATATCAAACGACCAGCTCAAATCGGGCAAGCATCGTCGCTGCTCAACGAAGCTACACGCTCATTCAGCAGCTGCCTCGCCATAGGTCAACGCGCCGCGGCCTCTCGCCATCAAGCACCCGCATCATCCGCGGCACTCAAATCCCCATAGTCAACGACGCACCGCCAACGTATCCCTTGCCGCGGTTTCCTCCCTTGGAGGTTTTCGGACGCCGGCCTCCAAACGCCCCGCACCGCCTGCAATATGGCCGGCATCCGAAAACCTTCACAAAAGGCGACATCACGCCTACCGGTCGCGCAAAGAGAGACCACCTACTGAAACGGCCTAGCCGTACTGCACGGTCACAGTTTCGTAGTGGTGGCATGAGCTACAGTCGAACGTGCGCTTACCGTAATCCGGATCGTCGCGATCAAAACGGGATAGCATCATCGTCGCACCGCACTTCGGGCACGGCGGACGTTCGTAGCTCGGGTGTGGAAAGTGCGTATTATATTAGCCGACATGACTGAACCTATGCACCTCGAAAGAGTACCCCGCCTCCATGCGCTGGGGGGATGGGTTGCATAGGGCGGGGCTCTCTATGATCACGCTGCGCGCGGGACCGAAGCATAGGCACGGACCGGGGGATCGCGGCCTACGCTAACAACCAGCATCGACATATCTTCGATGCCAAAGGGAATTAATGCTTGCTCGCAGAGTCGGATGGGATCCCGCTCGCCATTTCTGGCGGCGTCAATGATCCGCTTTGCGACCATCTCACGCGCGGCGACTAATGATCCGAAGCGACGGAGCGACACGCAGGCGCGGTCGAAAGCCTCGCCCATAGCCAAGGTCGCGGCGTCGTCGAATGTACAAGAAGGCGAAGTGGTCTGTATGGACCAGCCCTCGTCCTTTCGATGGGGCTAGCCTTGCCTCATCACCGAAACAGCTTCGAGCCTCGGTGACTGAGAGACGCCCTTGCGCTCCCGCTCGCTATTTCGGGAGGTCACTATGACTAGCAATTCGATACAATATGACTTAACTGCCTAACCGGCTACGCAATCCATTGAAAATCCTGCGCGCGTCGGGCTCTCACGCATTCGTGAACCAATTCCCTAGCCGGTGCAAACCGACAGGGTCATTTGTGACGAAAGAACTTTAACGCGCAGCGAGCACATGGCGGAAGCCCCACCCGATCAGCCAAATAGCTCCGGCAATCAGCAATGGAATGATCGGCATAACGGTATTGCCTTCGCTAGCGTTGGACGCGTAGCCTACTACTACCACCACCACGATCAGGACAGAGATAACGGTAGCCGCCCAATAAAAAATCACGGTCCGTCGCCTGGCTTCGCTCATCCTGAGGTCCTGGTTGGGTTCAATGAGTATCCGTTTTCTGGTCAACTTTAGACGAAGGGATTAGGTTCCCCCAAATGAGACACAGCCTCATTTGCAGAGGCACGGTGCGCATTGTGCCACATCCGGCTCGGACTAGTGTCGTGAGCACAGGCAGCCTATCCTGACCTGAGGCGTCGCGAGATGGCCATGTCGAAGAACGTGAAACAACTCCCAATTGATCCGAAGATGTTTCTCGCCACCCTGGATGGCCGAACTCTTTCGAACTATCGGCGGGGTAAGCCTATCTTTGCACAGGGCGAGCCTGCGGATGCGGTGTTTTACATTCAAAAAGGTAAGGTCAAGAAGACCGTGATTTCTGAGCAAGGAAAGGAAGCCGTTGTTGCAATCTTAGGTCCTGATGAATTCTGCGGAGAAGCATGTCTGACAGGACAGGTGCTGCGCCTAGCGACTGCCACAGCCATGACCGAATGTGAGATCATGCGGTTCGAGAAGGCAGCTATCATCCGCCTCCTCCATGAGGAGCCCGCCTTTGCAGAGATGTTCGTCTCGCATCTCTTGGTGCGCACCCGTCCGAGTTGAAGCGGACCTGGTCGATCAGCTGTTCAATTCGAGCGAGAAGCGCTTGGCCCGGGCCCTGCTTTTGCTGGCGAATTTTGGCAAGGGAGATCGACCCGAGCTGGTCATCGCAAAGGTGAGCCAAGAGACTCTCGCGGAGATGATCGGTACGACGCGTTCCCGCGTGAGTTTCTTTATGAACAAGTTTCGAAGATTGGGCTTGATTGATTACAACGGCCACCTGGAAATCCGCAGCTCATTGCTGAATGTCGTCTTGCATGAGGATCCTCACATCAACCGCTGAGCAATAAGACTCCTGGTACTGTTTCGTGATCGCTCACCGGCTTTGACGGACACGGGCGTAGCGTTGTCTTCGCCCCCCGCGCCGCCTTCATTCACCCATCTTTCAATTTGACAGTGAAGATTATCGGCGCTCGCGCTCGCCTCGACGGTGTTGTGATCAGGATCAAAATAAACGACTTTGCCATCCAATTTCATATGTGCTGCCGATGTCGCTCGCGCGGCTACCGTTTTTCCTTGACCCATAATGTAAATCACCGTAGCGCCGCTGAGAATGAGGTAGTCCGCAATTATACGGCGATGGCAGCGCCACCACAGCAATTCCGCACACATAATGACGCACCGTCTTAACTCACCCAATCTCTTCAGGTGTTGCAGTCCCGCTTGAAAGTCGTTCGACAGCGCATAGTCCGCATAGTTCCGGAAGCTCTGATTGTGCCAGAACGTATTCGGCGACGGATTGACACTTGGCTGACGTCCACGTCGCCCGCCTAGCTTAGCCAGATGCACGTATTCTATCCCTGTTCGGCAAGCATTATGGGCAACGTCTCAGCGTTAAACTGCGGGTTAGTGCGCGAGCGAGGGATAGTACGAACGTCGACGACCATCTCAATTTTTTCGGTCAACAAAATCGCAATGAACTCACTAAACGCGTGAGTGGAATGGCCAATTGTAAAGTACGTACTCACATACCTTGCCTTTGAACGGAAAAGACACAGCAACACAACTCTGCATTAAAATGTCGGGGCAGTCTTAGGCCTATTGCTTCAGCGTGGTGGTAACAACGATAATTCAATCACCACGTCTAACGGACGGGCCGTCATCTAAATGGCTCTCCGAGTTTGGCGGAAAAAGACCAGGCTGTCTCACAATGGAGTGAACGCCAGGATTCCGCGGACGTGGACCGGCTGACCACGTGAGCTGCTTTGGCCCGAAGGTATTTATCGCCACCATAAATAATGATCCGAACGATTAGCGGTATTCCTTTGATCTGACGAGAGCTTTTCGAAGAGAAATGCTTGAACGGACAGCTGCCACATCGAGAAGTTGTTGCCATGATCGCGCGGTGATGCGGGGTAAAGGACTTAGTTCTGCGAACCCACGACAGAAATTTGCGATGTGGTCAATTTTGACCGGCGGCCGCAAAAAGTCGCGCTTATTCCGGGGCCAAATTTGCGGGGGCTGGTAGCGGTTCGTCTTGGCTGCTTCGCACTCGCCCCACAGGAATTGTGACCGCCTTGCGTATTCGACGCATTGGATGAAATCATGACGCGCAGACTGTCCGCGATAAACAAAATCCTGATCACCGCTGGCGTATTCGTTGTGATAGGCGCGGCCGCGGTGGGCACACTTAACGCGTACTGGGATCAGGCGGTCCCACTTGCGGGCATGGCGATCAACTATGTTAGGTCTTGGTCTGCGCCGTCGGGAACAACGACTACGGAATTAGCAGCGGGTTCAAAAGATACCGCGCCTGCTACACCCTCGCCTGCCTCTGCGGCACCATCGTCAAGCGCGGCCGCCGCGGACTGGCCAAGTTACAACAAGACACTCACTTCGGAGCGTTACTCGCAGCTCAGCCAGATCAATGCGATAAATGTTAGCAAGCTAAGGGTGTTGTGCACCTACGACACCAAGCAGTACACAAGCTTCGAGACCGGCCCGATCATGGTGAACGGCGCCCTGATTGGCACGACCGAACACGATATTTTCTCGCTCGACCCTGCCAATTGTCACGAGAATTGGCGCACGCATGAGGACTACAAACCCGCCAGTCTTCTGGCGGTCAATCGCGGCGCCGCCTACATGGATGGTTTATTGTTTCGCGGCACCGAGGATGGACGGGTGCTGGCTTACGACTTCAAAACCGGCAAGCGCGTTTGGGAAACGACGATCGCGGACCCGAAACTCGGCGAGTCGACACCTGCCGCCCCGATTGCCTGGAACGGTCTCGTCTTCATCGGCAATGCCGGCGGAGACAACAAGGGCGTGAAGGGGCGCATGTATGCGCTCGACGCAAAGACCGGCAAGATCGTCTGGGAATTCTATCTAGTGCCCAAAGCCAAGGGCGATCTGACCCGCGGACCACAAGGCGCGACACCACTCGACATGTCGACATGGAAAAACGCTTCCGGCGTACCCATCACCGGTGGCGCAACCTGGACTTCCTACACTCTGGATCCGGCCACCGGGCTATTGTACGTCCCCGGCGGCAATCCGGCGCCCGACTTCGCGAGCGGCCTTCGCGGGGGCGGAAATCTCTATTCCGGCTCGATTGTCGTGCTCGACGCCAAGACCGGGGCCTACAAGAATCATTTCAAGCTTGTGCCACAGGACTGGCACGATTGGGACGTCTCGACCGCGCCCGCCTTGATCCATACGAAGGGCGGCAAGAAAATCCTGTCGGTCGCGCCCAAGGATGGCCACCTTTATGGCTTCGATCTCGCCACCAACACCCTGCTCTATCGCACGGCGGCGACCCGCACAGAGAATACCGGCGCGACTTTCGCGATCAACAAGGCCGTCCATTTCTGCCCAGGTACGGTGGGCGGGGCAGAATGGAACGGCCCGGCCTACGATCCGCAGACCAACCTCATCCTCATCGGCGAGGTTGATTGGTGCGCCACGGTGACGTTGCAGGACGGCGGACAAATTCAGAAGGTGAGGCTGGGCAAGCCATGGTCTGGGATGGCAACGCTCAATCCCTATCATACTTACGGCACACCAGACTCGTTCGGAAACTGGGCTGGATGGGTCTACGCCATCGATGCAGATACCGGCGTCTGGAAATGGAGGCTGAAGTCGAATTATCCGGTCCTGAGCGGCATGACCCCGACGGCCGGCGGCGTCGTGCTCTTTGGTGATATGGGCGGCAACTTCTATGTGTTGGATGCTGCCAACGGCAAGAAGCTATGGGGTCAGAAGATCGGCGGCGCGATTGGCGGTGGTGTGATCACTTATAGCGCGAACGGTGCGCAAAAAGTTGCTGTAGCGACCGGCTTTACATCGATCCTCTGGCCAACCGAAGTTGTGACCGGAAAGATCGTAATCCTTGGCCTAGATGACGCCACCGCGAGCCAATGACATGTGGCTTCGATTGCTTAAAACATAGGGCTCGGAGGCATGGACTCAATTGGAACGGCTGCCTGACAAGATGATGTTGGTCAAACGCGTTGTGGCCCTGCACAGGGACGGCCCCCTGACATGGCGACTCAGTGCGGATGCTGTTTCCAAGGTACGGAAAGACATCGAACGTGCTGGTGAGTGATTTCTTGAAGTGCGCCGTTCATTTGACGGATCGAGAATTTACGTCATGTCAGAAAATTCAAATTGCATCGAGGTGCGCGAGAAGACGTGAATGGAGCCACGGCGGGTTGCTCAGACGCTGTGGAACGATGGGCCAGCCGTAAGGCGGATTTCCTATGCGCGGTGGCTGCAACTGGCCGACAGGCATGCATGAAGAAAGAGCCGGTGTCGTCGTGATGTTCTTGAACAATGGATGAACCCAATGCGGACACCTGCGAGTCTCGCCAGACATCCGATCCATCCCATGCTGGTGGTTTTCCCGATCGGCTTATGGATTTTTTCGCTGGTTTGCGACCTGATTGGCATGAGTATCGCCACGACGGGCATCTGGTTCACGGTGGCGCTCTACACAATGATCGGCGGTTTGATCGGCGCATTGGCCGCGGCGGTGCCTGGGTTGATCGATTTGCTTTTCTACAAAGGCGGGGCACCACCCGTTAAGAAAATAGCTCTGACCCACATGACGATCAACCTAACCGCCGTCGTTCTGTACGCGGTAAATATCTGGCTACGCACGAGCGGTCAGGAAAGCATGAAAGTGCCCATTGTCCTTTCGATCATCGGCGTATGCATGATCGCCGTGTCGGGATGGCTTGGCGGCCAAATGGTGCACGTCTATGGCGTGGGAGTTGAGACGCGTGAATAACCGCCCGGCCCTGCCTCAACGGGCGACCGAGGTGAAACCGCGATCGGAGTTTTCGTAATGAAAAAACGATTCAAGGTCGGCGATCACGTGACGTGGAACTCGGAAGCCGGGCACGTCAGCGGCACAATCATCAAGGTGCACACCAAGGATTTTGACTACAAAGGACATACCCACCGCGCGAGCGAGGACGACCCGCAGTATGAAATCAAGAGCGCCAAGACAGACCACATCGCGGCGCATAAAGGTCATGCACTGAAAAAAGCGGGCGCCTGAGGCTGCTTGTATCATTCGGAGCGACGCTGATGGGCAAGAGAATTACGGCCGATAATGTCAAGCTCAAGCGAGCCTACGAGCCCTCGGCTGCTGATGATGGCACCCGCATATTGATCGACCGACTATGGCCCCGCGGGGTGAAGAAGATCGACGCAGCCATTGATGAATGGGTCAAGGACATCGCGCCCAGCACCGCGTTGCGGAAATGGTTCGGCCACGATCCCGCTCGCTGGCAAGAATTTCGCAGCCGCTACGCTGTGGAGGTCTACAAGCATCCTAAACAGCTCAACAGGCTACGTGCCCTGGCAAGACAAGGCCCGATCACGCTCGTGTTTTCGGCTCACGATGAGGTTCATAACGACGCCGTTGCGCTAAGAAGCTTTCTGTTGGGACGACAGACGAAGCGAACGCCCACAACGGCCACGCCGAAAGCTTAGCGCTCGCGCGAACATCGGCGCCTCGTCAAGGCGCAGGATGCATCTATGACGGAGGCTCGCGTGAAGGAGGCTCGTATGACGGCGGTGGCTCGTGCGAAGGAGCCTCGCCAAGCCCCGCAACCGCACGACGCGACAAGCTTGAGCGTCGCGGATGACCGTATTCGTCAGAGCGACTGGCTGCCTCCGCAAGAGGGCGTAATCCCGCGCATCCGGTTGGGCGGCCGATCGATCAATGTGCTGTGGGCGATACCGCTGATCGTCGTTTTCCTGATACTCGGAATCGCCGTGGCCCAGCAAATGCGGACAATGCCCGGGGTGCAGGAATTCATCGCGCGCTACCCCGGTGTCACCCCGTCCTCGGAGGCGGTTTACTCGGGCTTCCCCTTGTGGCTGCGGTTGCTGCATTTCTTCAATTTCTTTTTGATGATTTTCATCATCCGGGCGGGTATCGAGATTCTCGCCGATCATCCGCGCCTTTATTGGCGGCGGGACTGCACGCCCGGAACTGATTGGTTCCGCTTCCAGCATGACGTTCCGAAAGACCGCGTATGGACGTCGAAAGACGATTCCGTGACCATCCCGCAATGGCTCGGCATTCCCGGTGTTCGCCATTCGATAGGACTTGCTCGGTGGTGGCATTTCTCCTTCGATCTCTTGTGGGTAATCAACGGCGCGATTTTTTATGTGCTGCTGTTCACCACCGACCAATGGCAGAGACTGGTTCCAACCACCTGGGCGGTTTTCCCCAACGCCGTCTCGACGGCGCTTCAGTATTTGTCGCTGCAGTTCCCCGTCGAGCATAGCTGGACGAATTACAACAGCCTGCAACAGCTTGCCTATTTTATCACGGTGTTCGTTGCTGCCCCGTTGGCGGTTGTTACCGGCTTGATGCAAAGTCCGGCGATCGCCAACCAGCTTGGCTGGTTCGCTAGAATTCTCAATCGACAGGCAGCCCGCACGATCCACTTCGGCGTGTTGTGCTGGTTTCTGTTTTTCATCTTCGTCCATGTGACGCTGGTGTTCATCACCGGGGCGCGACAAAATTTGAACTATATGTGGGCAGGTGTGAATGACAATTCATGGGACGGACTTCTGATCTGCGGCTGCGCTATGGTCCTGGTGATCGTGACGTGGTGGCTCGCTTCGCCTTTCACGATCAAGCACGCCCGGCTAGTTCAGAAGATCGGGCAGACTGTAGTCGGCCCCCTTATGGCTATCGGGGAATGGGGAAACCCGAGGATCCAGTACACAGGACCAGAGATCTCGTCGTATTTCTGGCCCAATGGCACACTGCCAAACTCCGAAGAGTTTGATTCATTCGTAAGGGGCGACTTCGTGGACTACCGGCTCCGCGTGAGCGGGCTGGTCGATAACCCGAAGACGTTCTCTTATGCCGAGATCAAGGCGATGCCAAAGCAAGAACAGATCACTGAACATTTTTGCATTCAGGGATGGTCCGGCATCGCAAAATGGGGCGGCGTTCCGATGCCCCACATCCTCGACATCGTAAAGCCGACAGCCGACGCTCGTTACGCCGTCTTCTATTCGCTCTCCGAAGGCTCGGCAGGCGGCGGCTATTACGACGTTCACAAGATTCACAACATGCGCCATGAATTGACCATCCTCGCCTACGAAATGAACGGAGCGCCGCTCAGTGTGCTTCATGGCGCGCCGCTGCGGCTGCGCTGCGAGAATGAGTTGGGCTTCAAAATGGTCAAGTGGATCTCAGCGATCGAGTTTGTGCACGGCTTCGACTACCTCGGTGCCGGCCAAGGCGGCTATAACGAAGATCATGAATTCTATGGGTATCGTATGCCGATTTGATGCGTCGAGGTCGTCAAAAGAGGTCTCCAGTGCTCATCAACTCTTCATATCAAGTACCTCGCGTCACGGTGCTGAAGCGATTCCCGGTGCCGAGGAATTTAGGCGTGTCGCCCGGCTCGCGCATCGAGCAGGGACGAACGTGGCCTGCGCCAGCTGGCGCGGTACGCCCTAAGTCATTCGAGATTTATCGCTACGAGCCAGATTCCGGCGAGAACCCACGTCTCGATACCTTCGAAGTCGATCTCGACGATTGCGGCCCGATGGTTCTGGACGCTCTCATCTGGATCAAGAACAAACTGGACTCGACGCTTACCTTCCGTCGCTCATGCCGGGAGGGCGTCTGCGGGTCCTGCGCCATGAACATCGATGGCACGAACTGGCTCGCGTGCACGAGGTTCATTTCCGACCTGGGGACGCCGGCGACGATTTATCCTTTGTCGAATATGAGGGTGATCAAAGACCTTGTTCCTGATCTCACGCATGTCTTTGCGCAATACGCAATGATCGAGCCTTGGCTCCAATCCAAGACACCAGAGCCCGAGAGGGAACACCTCCAATCCTCGGACGAGCGTAGCAAGCTCGACGGCTACTACGAATGCATTCTCTGCTTCTGCTGCACATCTGGCTGCCCGAGCCATTGGTGGAACGGCGACCGCTTTTTAGGACCAGCCGTACTTCTTCAGGCTTGGCGCTGGCTAGTTGATAGCCGTGACGAGGCGAAGGGAAAACGATTGGATATTTTGGAAGACCCGTTCCGGCTCTACCGTTGCCACACTATCCTCAATTGTACTCGGACCTGCCCGAAGGGCCTAAACCCCGGAAAGGCCATCGCCGAGACTAAAAAGAAGGTCTTCGAGCGCCGAAGCTGACCCCCGCCAGGATGGGAAATTCAATGTCCAACCAAATGGCAAAACGGCCCAGACCGCGATCTCCTAACATTCAGATCTATCGGCCGCAGCTCACGTCGGTTTTATCGATCGTCAATCGGATCACCGGCGTGCTTTTGAGCGTCTGTGCCGTCGTGCTGGTTGTCTGGCTGGTCGCGGCGGCAACAGGACCCCACGTCTATGCCGTGGTGCAAGGCGCTATTGCTTCCTGGATCGGTCAGATCGTTCTGTTCGGGGCCACCTTTGCATTTTTCCTGCACCTCTGCGGGAGTATTCGGCATCTCGTGTGGGACACGGTCCACGGGTTCGAGCTCCGGTCGATATACGCCTCGGGATGGGCGATTGTGGCGGCGAGCGTAGTCCTCACGGTGGCAGCCTGGCTGCCCAGTTTATTTGCAGGGTAAAGCCGATGGATCGCCAGCGCATTCGCTCGCCCCTGGCTCGCGCCACGGGCTTCGGTTCGGCAAAGGACGGTGTTGAGCATTGGTGGATGCAGCGCGTATCGGCCGTCGCCCTCGTCCCACTGACATTGTGGTTCGTCGCCTCGATCATCGGGCATACCGGCAGCGATTACCCCACATTCATCGTTTGGCTGAGAACGCCGCTCACTAGCATTCTCATGGTCCTGCTGCTGATCACCCTCTTCTATCACACCGCACTCGGGCTCCGGGTCGTGATTGAGGATTACGTACACTCGGGGGTCAAACTTGCAGCGCTGGTAGCGGTTCGCCTTGGTTGCTTCGCCCTCGCCACTACAGGAATCGTGGCCGCCTTGCGCATCGGCTTTGGTGGCTGAGAGGCATCATGCGCCCGCACAAAAACATATGACAAAGCTGACGCGGTATATGACGGCTGCATCAACTCAGAACGACTACGTACCTAGTGAATGAAAGACAAATCGATGCTCGTCGAATACCTGCTGCCAGCTGCGCGTGAAAGGCTGGTCACGATTGCAGATGAGGCTCCGCTGATACAAGCGGCAAAACTTCTGCGTGCGGGAACAGATCTCGTGGTCGTATGCGATTCTGTAGGTCTTTTGTCTGGCGTCATCACAAAGACAGATGTCGTTAGACAGATTAGCAACTGTCAGGGAGCAGCTTGCATGACCCCTGTCTCATTGACGATGACGCGGGATACTACCGTTTGCCGACCAGACGATTGGCTACGCGAAGTTTGGTCGAAAATGAAGGAGCGCAGTTTCAAGAATGTTCCTATTACGGATAGGGATTCTCGACCGGTAGGAGTGCTTAATGCACGGGATGCGCTTCAGGTACTTCTAAAGGAAGTCGAGAACGAGGAATCGTTGCTACGTGACTACGTGATGGGCATCGGATTCCATTGATCGCGCGCAACAGCCGGTAGACACAATGAAATCACTTGAGTTCGAAGATGGTGCCATTCAGATTGATGCGACGATTGTCGCAAAGGCATTCGGGATCCTGCCAACGCTCCTTTTGGAGCGCCTGCGCAAAGGCAAAATCACCAGCGTGTGCGAACGGGGAATCGACGCGGATCACGGCCGGTATCGTTTGACGTTCTTTTCCGAGAACCGACGCTTTCGCCTCGTCGTCGACGAAAGCGGAGCTATCGTCCAGCGCTCGACAATCGACTTTGGGGACCTGCCACTTCCAAGCTCGACGCGCAGGCTCGGCAGATGAATTCGTTACTCTGCGCAGCGCTCAGGCAGCTAGTGAGGAAAAGCGGGTGATAATTGAAACATCCCGCCCGCGGTGGGCGCTCATACTGCCTTGATTGCGGCAACATTCGGGTTTGTCACGATCGCCGTCGGAGGCAGCACACTTGTTAGTGTTTTGGAAAACAGGAATGAGGCCGGATGGTCTCGCTGTTTCGGCGTCCGAAAACCTGCACAATATGAGAAGTCGCCACTGTACTCAGACGCTTGTGCGAAAATTCATTCTGGCTGACGCTGATCACCCGTTTGCCGACCCATCATGGCCCACCTCTGCTGCTAAGCGAATCAAGCAGCAGAGAATCATGCCGTGTCGATAATCACGAGGTCTTTTTCGACAACATCGGTCACTTTCGACTGGGGGCATGGTCAGCAGCGTATCCAGTCATGTCGGCTGTGACTCCATTGGACTAAACCGCTCGCGCGGTAGGGCGCTGCGGCGAGCGGCGTGGGCTGGGCAGTAACGGGAAGGCGCGTCCTGTCTGAAGATGAGGGGTTGCGTTCAACCTCACTTCAAAACAGGAGCACCCCATGACCGACGAGGCCATCAGCCCGTTGCGCCGGCGCATGATCGAAGACATGACGATCCGCAAGTTAGCCCCGAAGACGCAGGAAGGCTACATCCGCACGATCAAGAATCTCGCCGCGTTTCTCGGCCGCTCGCCGGATACGGCGAGTGCGGAAGATATTCGGCGCTTTCAACTGCATCTTGCCGGCAATGGCACGCGCCCGCCCATTCTCAATCACACCGTCTCAGCGCTGCGGTTCTTCTTCCGAGTTACGCTCAAGCGCCACGACATCATCGAGCACACGACGTTCATTCGCGAGCCGCGCAAGCTGCCTGTGGTGTTGAGCCCCGGGGAGATAGCACGGCTGCTCAATGCTGCGCCTGGGCTCAAGTACAAGGCGGCGTTGAGCGTGGCCTATGGCGCCGGCTTGCGCGCCGCCGAAGTGGTCGCGCTCAAGGTGTCCGATATCGATAGCAAGCGCATGTTGATCCTGGTGGAGAACGGCAAGGGCAGCAAGGACCGCAACGTGATGCTGTCGCCGCATCTGCTGCAAGTGCTGCGCACATGGTGGATGGTGGAACGCCCACAAGGCTGGCTATTTCCGGGACGCAATCCGGTGCAGCCGATGACTACCCGCCAGCTCAATCGCGCTTGTCATATCGCAGCCGAGGCCGCCGGCATCAACAAGCGCGTATCGCCGCACACCTTACGGCACAGCTTCGCCACCCATCTGCTGGAGCAGAACACCGACATCCGGGTGATTCAGGTGTTGCTCGGCCACGCCAAGCTTGAGAATACGGCGCTCTACGCGCGGGTGGCCACCAAGACCATCAATGCGGTGATGAGCCCGCTGGAGCATATCGCGGTCAAGCTTAAGGAGATCCGGCCGCCCAGCTGACGCGCGGCGCGCGTGCCGCGCCCGGCGTTGGAGGTTGCGGATATCTTCCGCGGCCATGGCCCGGCATGGCGCAAAGCCTATGCCGGCCATGTCAACCTCGATCAGCTCAAGGTGATGTCGGCCATTGAGCGCTGCCGCACCGCAGCGCTCGGCGGCCACGTCGCGCGCTGCGAGGACTGCGCCTACACGGTCATTGCCTACAACTCCTGTCGCAACCGACACTGCCCGAAGTGCCAGGGCGCGGCGGCGCAGGCTTGGCTGGCCCAACGCCAAGCCGAGCTCCTGCCGGTGCCGTACTTCCATGTGGTGTTCACGCTGCCAGCGCCGATCGCCGAGATCGCCTACCAGAACAAGACGGCGGTCTACGACCTGTTGTTCAAGATCTCGACCAAGACCATGCTGACGATTGCGGCCGACCCCAAACACCTCGGCGCCCGCATTGGCATCACCGCTGTGCTGCACACCTGGGGCTCGGCACTCACCCATCATCCCCATGTGCACATGATCGTGCTGGGTGGTGGCATCTCCCCCGACGGTGCACGCTGGGTCTCATGCCGGCGCGGGTTCTTCCTCCCTGTTCGCGTGCTCTCGCGTCTGTTCCGCCGCCTGTTCCTCGAAGCCCTCGCTGCCGCCCACGAAGCCGGCCGCCTCAGCTTCTTCGGCGACCATGCGCATCTCGCTGACGCCCAATCCTTCGCCGCGTTCCTGGCTCCACTGCGCAAGGCCGAATGGGTCGTCTATTCAAAGCGCCCGTTCGGCGGCCCCGAAGCCGTGCTGGCCTATCTGTCGCGCTACACCCACCGCGTCGCCATCGCCAACAGCCGCCTGATCGCCTTCGACGAGGCGGGCGTCACCTTCAAGTGGAAGGACTATCGGATCGAGGGCCGCGATCGATACAAGCGCATCACACTCGCAACAGACGAGTTCATCCGCCGCTTCCTCATCCACGTGCTGCCCAAGGGTTTCCACCGCATCCGCCACTACGGCCTGTTCGCCAAAAGCTGCTGCGCCGACAATAGCGCACGCGTCCGCGAACTGCTCGCCATGCCAGCCAGCGACAAGCCAGAGCCAGCCGACGACACAGCGACCGCTCACAATGAGCCAGCTTGCCCATGCTGCGGCGGTCGCATGCTGATCATCGAGAGGTTCGAGCGTGGCGCAACGCCACGCCATCAACCGACAGGCCTGAGGACCGATACCTCATGACTGCACTCGCACGGCAAGTCTCCAGATTCGGTCGGCTTCTTCGCCGGTCCTCGACAGGCAACGGCGGAGCGCGCTCAAATATCAAACGACCAGCTCAAATCGGGCAAGCATCGTCGCTGCTCAACGAAGCTACACGCTCATTCAGCAGCTGCCTCGCCATAGGTCAACGCGCCGCGGCCTCTCGCCATCAAGCACCCGCATCATCCGCGGCACTCAAATCCCCATAGTCAACGACGCACCGCCAACGTATCCCTTGCCGCGGTTTCCTCCCTTGGAGGTTTTCGGACGCCGGCCTCCAAACGCCCCGCACCGCCTGCAATATGGCCGGCATCCGAAAACCTTCACAAAGGCGGAAGTAAGATCAGAATATTGTTGTCTGTCACAGCGGAAGTGGCCGGTTGATGATGGCGCCTGCTAGGATCACACAGAAATTCCTCGGCAATCATCGTCAGCCTGTCATAGCGGCCAGTGGCGTGGCCGAGCTGGCTGGATGTAGCCACTCAGCGAGTTTCGACCACCGTCGCCGTCCCGAAACGTTGCGCACCGCGATGGCAACCGCCTTCTTCTGTCCGACCAGCACCACAAGCCTCTTGCCTCGGGTGACGCCGGTATAGAGCAGATTCCTTTGCAGCATGGCGTAATGCTGAGTGAGGATCGGGATCACCACGGCTGGGTATTCGGAGCCCTGGCTCTTGTGAATGGTTGCCGCGTAAGCCGGCACGAGCATATCAAGTTCGCCGAAACCATAGGCGATCGACCGGCCGTCAAAGCTGGCGAAAAGTTCCCCTGCATTGGCGTCGACGTCATCGATCATGCCGATATCCCCGTTGTAGACCTCCTTGTCGTAGTCGTTTTCGATCTGCATGACCTTATCGCCGGGCGCGAAGGTCCAGCCGAACCGTTCAATTTTGCGCTCGCCCGCGGGATTGAGCGCTGCCTGCAGTTCAATGTTCAACGAGCGGGCCCCGACGCCACCGCGGTTCATCGGGCACAGCACCTGGATGTCGCGGACCGGGTCGAGGCCAAACCGCTTGGGAATTCGCGTCTTCACCAGTTCGATGATGCGGGCGACTGCTGTGTCCGGATCCTCGGCCTGCACGAAATAGAAATCGCTCTCGTTCTGCGGAGGGCTCAGATCCGGGATCGAACCTTGATTGATGCGATGCGCGCTGGTGATGATGCAGCTTTGGGCTGCCTGCCGGAACACCTCGGTGAGCCGGACCACCGGCACGGCGCCGGACGAGATGATGTCGGCCAGCACCTGGCCGGGCCCGACAGAAGGCAGTTGATCGATATCGCCCACGATCAGCAAAGCGGCTCGGTCCGGTACGGCTCGCAGCAGCGCCTGCATCAGCATGACGTCGACCATGGAGGCTTCGTCCACCACCAGGAGATCACAGTCGAGCGGATTGTTTTCGCCACGCTTGAACCCACCGCTCTTAGGGTCGACCTCGAGAAGACGGTGAATAGTCTTGGCCTCGAAACCGGTCGCCTCCGTCATGCGCTTGGCGGCGCGGCCGGTCGGAGCACACAAGAGGAGGTCGGTGCCTTTGGCGGCAAGGATGCGCAGAATACCCCTGACAATGGTGGCTTTGCCGACGCCGGGCCCACCGGTCATCACCATGACCTTCGATCTAAGCGCGAGCCTGATCGCTGCGACCTGGCTTTCCGCAAGCGACAGGCCGATGTGCTTCTCGACCCATGGCAGGGCTTTGTCCGGATCGATCCAGGGCCAGGGCAGCGCGCCGTTTGTGAGTCGCATCAATCTGTCGGCGATGGTGCGCTCGGCGCGATGGAGACCCGCCAGAAAGACGCAGGGTGTTTCGCCGACCCGTTCCGCGATCACGCTTCCTTCGTGGAGTTCGAGATCGAGGGCCGTGCGGACGAGCTCCTGGGGCACCTCCAGCAGCTTCTCGGCGAGCGGCACCAGTTCTTCGGTCGGCAGCCCGCTGTGCCCCTCGTCCATGGCTTCGGTCAGCGCGTAGGAAATCCCCGCCCGTACTCGCATGGTTGCGGTCTTCTCAATGCCGAGCTTCATCGCGATCGCGTCGGCGGTCTTGAACCCGATGCCGCGGATGTCGCGGGCCAGCCGGTACGGATTCTCGGTCATGAATTGGATGGCGTCGGCGCCGTAGGTTTTGAAGATCCGCACCGCCCTTGCCGTGCCGACGCCGTGGCTATGCAGGAAAACCATGATTTCCCGCACAGCCTTCTGCTCGGCCCAGGCGGCCAGAATGCTGGCCGCGCGCACCGGGCCTATCCCATCGACCTCGCGCAGCCGGCCTGGCGTCGACTCGATAACGTCAAAGACCTTTTCGCCGAACGCGCGTACGAGCTTCTTGGCGTAGACCGGCCCCACCCCTCGGATCATGCCGGATGAGAAGTATTTCTCGATGCCGTCGGCCGACGTAGGTGGCGACGTGCGCAGGAACCGTGCCTTGAATTGCTGACCATGGGTCCGGTCATTGACCCACTCACCGGAGGCGGTGATCCACTCGCCGGCCGCGATTGTGGCCGAATGCCCGACGACCGTCACGACATCGCGATGCCCACGCGCTTTGATTTGCAGTACGCAGAAGCCGTTTTTAGCGTTGTGGAACGTCACGCGTTCGACTAGGCCCGCTAGCACTTCCTGCGTGGACTGAGCCGGCTCTAACTTCATGGCGTGCGTCATCGGCGTTGATTCTGCATGCGCCAATCCCAGAGCATGTCGATTTCGCCTGACCAGATATTAGTACGATCTCGCTGGCCGTAGCGTTTGTTGGATCGTCTGAAAGGCGAGTGCGAAGCTTCCGGTTGGAAGCCATTAGATCAAATCTAGCTTCGCGCCGATGCAAATAGCAATGCGACCCGAACGTGCCGCGCACTATGGTACCGCGCATCGGCGGTGTCATGGCGACGATTTCAGGGTTCCCGAAATGACGCCACAGCCGAAGCCGCCGCCGTCAAGCATGAAGGTCGTGCACTACACGCCCCGCCGCGAAAGAAACAGCGAGTTCAGCACGCCGCGCGCGCGATGCAGGTCGCGTTCGTCCTCGGTCAATTTACGCTTAGACACGTGTGGATTCCGAGTGGGGCATGTAAAGGTTGATGCGCGTTTTGTTGTGCGGCCGTAGATTTGCCCCACGCGACCGCCGTGCCTCTGGATTCCCATTCCGACAAGCACCGCGTATTGGTCGGCGTTGCTGTCTTCCAGCGTGCGACTTGCCGGAATGATATTGGTCGGAAGCCGCGACGTCGCTGAAAAAATTGAATGTCGATTGAAGTGTGACTCCATCCTGCCTTATGCCTATCGCCCGTTCGCCATTGGATGTGAGCGGGCGGGAAAAGTGCGGCCACACACTGCCGCCCTTTTTCATTTGCCGAAACGAAAATACGGCCGACTAGCTTCGTGTCGCCTTCAACGAATGCGTCTACGTGATTCGGCAATTCGGTGAGGCTCAGTCGCACCCGTTTGGGCTTTTTCAACATTGCCCCTCAGTGCGCTGTTGCTTCGCGCGTTATATTCAGAGCGCTGTAGACCGAGTGCAATTCGCCTAGCGTCTGGCAAAGCACCGCCATAACAGGTGCCTTCATAGGCACGCCCGTTTCTACGCACTGCCTCATTTCGGCTTCGCCTTTGAGAATGTCATAATCCCATCGGCCTTGTTCGCCAGGGAAGAATGCGACGGCGATGCCCACATCGGGGAGCGTGTCGCGCAGGCGAGCGAGATTTTCGGGAGTGTCAACCGGGCCGAAGTCATCCCGATTTCGTTTGGCGATCTTCATCAGGCATCGCCTGAATTCCTTCGCGTCGCGGATTTCGGTGGTCATTGAACCTCTCACTGTTTCGGCGTTTCAGGTACGCTTCCCGACGTCGCCGCAGCGGCAGGAAGGCGGGTTCGTCGCACACCATTCGGCGGCAACTGTTGAGCGATGACATGTGGACTCGTTGAGCCGAATCAGGTTCCGTGTTCCAAATGCATCGACCGTCACTTTTTGTGTTACAATGTGATGCATTGGAATGCAACAGGGTTTTAAACACATGGTTAAGGAGCGCGCCCTGACGTTCCGAATGTCCGGGGAACTACGCGATGCACTGGAACTGGCGGCCCGCGCCGATCAGCGGCAGGTCGCTTCGCTCATCCGGAAAATTCTGACTGATTGGTGCCGCGAACACGGCTTCCTCGCGCCGCCGGGCGAGGACGAAATTCCGTTTTAGCGGTTCGGCCCCGTGGCGAATTTTGACCACGCTTCCATTAGATCGCGGCGAAGCTTGAACGCACCGCTTGTCAGATAGTCGGGTGTCAATTCGCTACCCCGGCAGTAGGCGCAATCCACCTTGCTAAGACTGTGCGCGAGGCACCGATCAATGGTGATTTTCGCGAATTGTCCTTGACCTTCCGCCCACTGTGCGAAGGTGCTGCGCATTCCGTGTAGCGTGATCGGCCGCCCCTTATGGTCTTTGCGCTTGTACTCCGCTAGCACGGGGCCGGTGCTGGCGTGCGAAAGATGTTCGCCGCGCACCGACGGGAAGATGAATTCGGAGTCCGAGTCACGCGGACCGATGCAATCGAGCATTTCCTTCGTCAGCGGCACCGCATGTTCTATGCGCTTTTTCGTGCGCGAAGCTGGAATGATCCACGTATTATTTTTAAAGTCGATTTCGGACCACTTCGCGCCAAGGGCTTCCATCTGCCGCGTCGCCGTCAGCGTCACGAAACGGATAGCCCGCGCGATTGTGGAATCGTCCTTCGCAAGGTCAGCCATCAAGCCCGGCAGGTCAGCCGCCAGAAGGGCCGGATATGACCTCGTTTCTTGATTGTCTTTCGACAGCTTCGCCTTCAAGCGCGACCATGCGGCGGGCGACGGTTGCTTCACCGACTCCTGTGCGTTCAGGATGTTTTCGATCATGCCTCGCAGCTTCGAGCCCCGCCCGTGATTGGGACCGGTCCATATCGGCCGCAAGATGGCGGCCACGTCGTCGACCGTGATCCGGTTCACCGGCTTGGCGTTCAGGTCGCTCGCGTAAAGTTCCAGCCGCCGCGCGTGGTCCCTGGCCTGCTTGGGCGACCATTCGGCCGCATGATCCTTTAGGTATTGGGCCGTCGCTTCCGCGAACCGCTGGCCCGGTTGTCCGGCTGGCGGCCCCTCGCCGTTCCGCCGGGCCAGCCATGCGGCGGCCCGCTTGGCGCGCGCCTGCTGGACCGTCACCGGCTGTTCGCCCGGAACGCGGGCGACGGCCGATCCGAACGACATGGTGCGAAGCCGTGTATCTTGCCGGAATTGGTATTCCCACAGGGCGCTGCCGCCGCGCACGATCAGGTAAATCGAATTCCCGAAAGCATAGCGGCCGTCACCGGCTTTCAACGCATCAGCGACCGTCCTAGGGCGCTTCTGCGATGTGACCTTGGAGTTGTAGCCGCGGTGTGCGGGGTGGTAGCCTCGGCCTTCTTCTTCTATCCGCCGCGCTACAGCCTGCAGATCAGCGACCCGCATGAGGTTCTCAACCTCATCCTGTTCATCGTCGTCGCCGTCGTCGTCAGCCAGCTCGCCACCCGGCTCAAGCGCGAGCTCGAACTGTCGCGCCAGCGCGAAATCGACATGCGCGATCTCTATGCATTCTCGCGCCGCCTGGCGGTGGCGTTCGACGTGTCGGATATCCACGCCGCCATCGAGGAGCATCTTGCCACGATCATGCAGCGCAAGGTCGTGCTGTTCGCCGGCGTGCGCGAGGCAAGCCTGGGCGGGCAGCACGCCGGCACCTCGATCCCGCCGCAGGTGCTGGCCGCGACGGCCGAAGCGGCGTCGGGACGGCGCGATCCGGCGAGCGGCGTCACGGTGACCGCGGACAGCGGCGAGGTGTGGCTGGTGCGCCCGGTGTCGCCGCGCGATCTCGAACTCGGCGTGATCGCCGTCAATTTCGGCCGCGAAACGCCGGAACGGATCGGCGAGCTGCGCAGCCGCGTCGACGCCGTGCTCGCCGACGCCACCGCGACGCTCGAGCGTCTCGGCGTCGCGCACGCCATCAGCGAGGCGCGCATGCGCTCGCAGACCGATCAGCTGCGCGAGGCGCTGATCGGCTCGGTCAGTCACGAGCTGCGCACGCCGCTCGCCTCCATCCTCGGCGCCGCCACCGTGCTCGCCGCCGCGCCCGCGCTCGCCAACGAGAAGAAGCTCAAGGCGCTCGCCCACGACGTGCGCGACGAGGCCGAGCGGCTCAACAACGACATTCAGAATCTGCTCGACGCCACCCGCATCAGCAGCGACGGCATCAAGCCGCGCATCGAATGGGCCGACCCCCAGGACATCGTCAATTCGGCGATCGAGCGCTGCCGTTACCGGCTCACCGAGCGCCACATCGCGCGCGACCTGCCGGCCGATCTGCCTCTCGTCCAGGTCGATCCGGTGCTCGTGCAGCAGGCGCTGGTCCAGATTTTCGACAACGCGGTGAAATACTCCGCTCCAAGCTCGCAGATAGCGGTCTCCGCGCGCGCGCGCGACGGCCGGCTGGTCGTCACCGTCTCCGACGAGGGCGCCGGCATCACCGCCGACGAGCAGCCGCAGATCTGGAAGCGCTTTACCCGCGGCGAACGCCATGCCGCCACCGCCAGCGGCTCCGGCCTGGGCTTATGGATCGCCAATGCCTTTGTCGCCGCCAATGGCGGCAAGATAACCGCCGCCAGCGCCGGCTCGGGTCAGGGCTCGATGGTGACGATCGAACTGCCGGCGACGCAAGCCGCCGTCCCGCAACTGGAAACCGACACTGATGACTGAAGCTCCTCCCATCGTTCTTGTCGTCGACGACGAAACGCAAATCCGCCGCTTCCTGCGTACCGGTTTCGAGCTCAACGGCTTCGTCGTGCACGAGGCCTCGACCGGTTCCGAAGCGATCCGCACCGCCACGCTGCGGCCGCTCGATCTGGTGATCGTCGACCTCGGCCTGCCCGACATGGACGGCATCGAAGTGGTCGAGCGCGTCCGCTCATGGTCGAGCGTGCCGATCATCGTGCTGTCGGTGCGCTCGAGCGAGGCCGAGAAGGTTCGGCTGCTCGAGGCCGGCGCCGACGACTACGTGGTCAAACCGTTCGGCATGGCCGAGTTGTTGGCGCGCGTGCGCGTGGCGCTGCGGCGTCAAATGCGCGCGGTCAGCGGCGAGCCGACCGTCAAGGCGGGCCCGCTTACCATCGACCTTTCTGCGCGCGCGGTGCTGCTCAATGGCACGAGGCTCGCTTTGACGCCGAAGGAATATCGGCTGCTGCAGGTCCTGGCGCAGCACGCCGGCAACGTCGTCACGCATCAGCACTTGCTGAAGGAGGTGTGGGGTACGACGCATCTGCACGACACCCACTACCTGCGCATATTCGTGCGCAAGCTGCGGCAAAAGATCGAGCCGCATCCCGATTCCCCGCGCATCTTGGTGACCGAACTGGGAGTCGGCTACCGGCTGGCGCAGTCGGAAGCCGACACCGGCGCCTTTGCCGCTGTGCAGCGGGCGCCTTTGCAGGCGCCGGCCAAGCCATAAGCGCCGGACATTGACGTTGGCGTGACCGCGGTTCGCCCGTTTCCTTGACAGATTGGCCTTTTCTTCGCATATGAAGGCCGAACGCGGGCCCTTGCGGCCCGCGTGTTTTTGCCAGGGCGTTTAAGCCCTTCAAAACACAACGAAAAAACCGACTGAAAGAAGCCGGTCCGGCGCGTTCCGAGATCGGAAACGAACACGAGGACAGAAAGATGTTCGCAGTCATCAAGACCGGCGGCAAACAATACCGTGTTGCCGCGGAAGATGTGATCCGGATCGACCGCGTAAAAGGCGAGCCGGGCGAGGTGGTCGAGTTCGGCGAGGTGCTGGTTCTCGGCGGCGACACGCCGCAGCTCGGGCTGCCGACGGTCGCTGGCGCCACCGTGGCCGGCGAGGTGCTGCAGCACGAGCGCGGCGACAAGGTGATCGCTTTCAAGAAGCGCCGGCGCAAGAATTCGCGCCGCAAGCGCGGCTATCGCCACGAATTTTCGCTGGTCCGCATTACCGAGATCCTGACCGAGGGGGCCAAGCCCTCGAAGACGCCGCCGGCGCGGCCCAAGCGCGAGGCGAAGAAGCCTGAACCGGCGCCGGAAGCGGAAGCCGCGGAAGGCGAGGCAAAAGAGGCCAAACCGGCCAAGAAGTCGGCCAGGGCCAAGAAGCCGGCTGCCAAAAAGTCGGGAAAAACTGCGGCCAAAGGCAAAGCCACAAAAGGCAAAAAGAAGTGAGATGATTCCTTCACGGAATCGGTGTAAGAAACAGAACAGAATTCGAGAGACCCATTATGGCGCATAAGAAAGCAGGCGGATCTTCGCGAAACGGCCGCGACTCGGCGGGCCGGCGCCTTGGCTTGAAGGCGGACGGCGGCGAGATCGTGCTTGCCGGCAACATCATTGCGCGCCAGCGCGGCACCAAATGGCACGCCGGCCGCAACGTCGGTCTCGCCAAGGATCACACCCTGTTCGCGCTCGTCGATGGAAAGGTTCAGTTCGCTACCAAAACCAAAGGCCGCAAATACGTGTCGGTAGTTCCGATGACGGAGGCAGCGGCCGAGTAAGACGGTGGACATAAATCGAGGTCCGCCGGTCATTCAGTCAAACCGGCGGGGCTCATCGGGCTCTGAGAGGGGGAGACGGGTGACCGGCTCCCCCTCTTCGCTTTTACAGCGCTCTTGCTGTGCAACCCGGAGCCCGTGCCATGACACTCTGCGAAGCCTTACCGAGAGGAGAATTCCGCGAGGCCAGTATCCCCGTCCTCGAGACCAAGCGGCTTGCCCTGCGCGCCCCGCGCCTCGAGGACGCTAAAACGGTAGCGCGGCTCGCCAACGACCGCCGCATCGCCGAGAATACGGCGCGCATTCCGCATCCCTACAAGATGGCGGATGCCGACGCATTCATCGGGGCGGCCAACAAGGGCGCCGGCGAGGCCACCTTCCTGATCACGCTGCGCGACAAGACCGTGATTGGCGCCTGCGGCATCGTGGGGGAGGAGCAAACGCCGGAGCTCGGCTATTGGCTGGGCGTGCGCTATTGGGGCAACGGCTACGCCACCGAGGCGCTGCACGCGGTGATCGACTACGCCTTTGCCGATCTCGGCCATCAGGCGCTGCAGGCCGGCGCCCGCGTGACCAACCCGGCCTCGCGCCGGGTGCTGGAGAAGTGCGGCTTCCAGTGGACCGGCGTCGGTCTCTACCGCATCCGCGCCATCCATTCCTCCGCGCCCATCGACCGCTTCCGCCTGGAGCGCGGCATCTGGTCGGCGATCAAGGGCTGGGGACGCATGAAGAAGGTGTCGTAGTCGCAGCATTGGGGGCTTGCCATGTACCAACCTGCGCACTTCCGCGAGGAACGGCTTGCGGTTCAGCACGCGCTGATCCGCAGCCATTCCCTCGGCCTTTTGATCACGGCTGGGCCGGGCGGATTGCAGGCAAACTACATTCCGTTCCTCGTCGCCGCCGAGGATTCGGAACGCGGCACGTTGCGCGCACATCTCGCACGCGCCGATCCGCAGCTCGAGGAGCTTGCCGCCGTCGCGGAATGCCTGGTCGTCTTCCAAGGGCCGCAGCTCTACATCAGCCCATCGCTTTATGCGACCAAGCGCGAGACCGGCAAGGTCGTGCCCACGTGGAATTACATCACCGTGCATGCCTGGGGCCGTCCGCGGGTCATCGACGATGCCGGCTGGCTGCGTCGTCAGGTCGACGATTTGACAAACCATAACGAAGCATCGCGGGCCGATCCTTGGCTCGTCTCCGATGCGCCGGAGCCCTTCGTGGCGGCTCAGCTCAAGGGCATCGTGGGCCTCGAAATTCCGATTGCCCGCATCGAGGGCAAGTGGAAGGTCAGCCAGAACCGGCCCGCGGCCGACCAGGCTGGCGTCATCGACGGCCTGCGCGGCCGGAGCGAGAGTGCAGACGCGATGGCGGCTTTGGTCGCCGAACGAAAAAACAGGTGACAGAGTGAACAGGAAGCTCGTTGCCTCGGGCTCGCCCTACGACCATCGGTTTCTCCCGCGCGGTGAGTGGCTCATCGAGATCGAGGCCGACGCGACCGTGACCTAAAGCGAGATCGTTTTGGATCGCAGCGATGCGACGCGGTATAGCGCGCATCCTCTCCCCGTTGAGGAGAGGGTGGGGGTGAGGGGGCCTAGGACGCTCGATAAGTCGTAACCCCTCACCCGGCGCGCTATCGCGCGCCGACCTCTCCCCATGGGAAGAGGTGAAACGAGATCGCGGCTCGGCCTTATTCAAACGAAACGATCTTGCTCAAAGACGGATGGCGCCGAGCGCGCTCGGGATACGCCTTAAGAGCAGTACTCCGCTCTTTCCCGCGCAAGCGGGAATCCAGGGCGGGATGCTATGGCCGAAGCCTATGTCGCTGGGTCTCCGCTTGCGCGGGGAGGAGCGGAGGATGATGGCTCGCGCTCAGTCCGCCTTCGCGGCTGCTTCGAATTTGACCTCGAATTCCTTCAGCTCTTCCTGATTGAGATCGCTGACCGCCATCAGGTTGAAATTCCGGTCCCTCCAGCGCAGCACGTTGAAGCCCTGTACGGTCTGCAATCCGGGCGTCGGCAGCGCCGCTCCCATGCCTTGCATGACGAACAGATTGATCACATGCACGCGGCGGCGATAGACGATCGCCGCCACCGGCTTGCCGTCGATATAGTCGAGCCGCCCGCCGATCAGCGTGAAGCCCTGGGCGGTGAGATCGTGGACCGGCGGCGCCAGATCGATGCGCCCGTTGAACCACGGCTTGACCGTGTGCTGATTGCTCGACTGCACGTCGGTCAGATGCTCGGCCTGCAGCGAGCGCAAATGGGCCGACACCGCTTCGCTTAGGATCAGGTCGTCGCGGTCCCGCCCCACGATCACGAATGTCACCCCGGCCGCCGCCGCGGCCGTCAGCGCGCTGCCAAAGGCAAAGCCCTTGAGCAGCGAGCGCCGGCTCGGCGCCGCCGCCGGCGCCGGCACGGCGCGGTCGACGCGGCTGCGCAGCGACACCGGCGCGGCATGGCGCAACTTTTTGCCCTGCATTGCCTGCCGCAACTCGCGGTAAGCGGCGAGTTCGGCGCCGCAACGAGCGCAAGAGGCCGCATGGCTCTCGACCTCGTGCGCATGGCCGGCGTCGAGTTCGCCATCGATCAGCGCATGCAGAAGCACGGTCGCCTCATCGTGCGTCATGCGTGGTCTCCTTCTCCTCGGCCAGCCAAGCGGCGCGCAGCAATGCCCGCGCCCGCGCCAGCCGTGACATGACCGTGCCGACGGGCGCGCCGATGACATCGGCGATTTCGCGATAGCTCAACTCATTGATCTCGCGCAGCACCAGCGCCTCGCGAAACTGATCGGGCAGTTGCGCGATCAGCCGCTGCACGGTTTCGCCGTCAAGCTGACGCAGCGCCGCCGCTTCCGGGGAAGCTTCGCCCTCGTTCCACAGCCCCTCCGCGCATTGTTCGGCGGCGTCCAGGCCTTCGCTCGCCAGCGCGGCGAGCGTGCCGCGCCTTGCATATTCGGCGCGGCAGACGTTGCGCAGGATGGCGAGCAGCCACGGCTTGATCGGCCCGCCGCGAAAAGTCTCGAAATGACGGAAGGCGCGCAGGTAGCATTCCTGCGCGGCGTCCTCAGCATCGGCGGCGTTGCGCAGCAGATAACGCGCAAGCGTGTAGACGTCGTCGAGGTAGGGCAGCGCCGCGGCCCTGAAGCGCTGCGCCTTGTCGACACCGCCGTCGCCCGCCGCCGTCATCGCCGGAATTGCCCAGTTCTGAGCCGTCATCGCGGCATATTGCTGCCGGTCGCCGCCTCCACCACGATTGTCCCGGTCATGTGCGGATGCAAGGCGCAAAAGTACTGGTAGCTGCCCGGTGTCGCGAATGTGAACGAGAACTTCTGGTCTGTATCCAGCGCGCCCGACTTGAAAGCCTGGCTGCTTGCATTGACGGTGTGCGGGATATCGTCCTCGTTGGTCCAGGTCACCGTCGTGCCGGCTTTCACCGTCAGCCGCTGCGGGCTGAAGGTGAAATTGGCGATCTTGATGCCGACGTCGGCCGCCCGCGTCGCGGCGCTCGGCCACGCGGCAGCGAGCACGGAGAGCAATACGATTGTCCTCATCATGGCAGTCAAGCCTTGAGTGGCGTGTCGATGATGGCCAGGCGTTGCTCGTTTTGCCGGAACGTCACGCTGGCGATGCCGAGCATTTTTTCCAGCTGGTCGGCCGGGACTTTCATCGGCCCGGGCGACTTGGCTGTGCCGGGCGCCGGCTGCGGGAAAGCGGTCGAGCGTGCCGTGTGGAAGGTCACGTTGCCCTCGACCTTTTGCATCACCTGGTGGATGTGGCCGTTGAGCACGGTGACCGAACCGAAGCGCTTGAGGTAGCCGAGCGCCTGCGCGCTGTCCTGCGTGCCCCAACCCCAATCCGGATAGACCGTCCACAACGGAATATGCGCGAAGACCACGATCGGCTGCGATGCCGAGCGGCCTTTGACGTCTTCTTGCAGCCATTCAAGCTGCTCGCGGCCGAGATTGCCGAGACCGCCGGCCTTCAGATCGTGCACATTGACCAAGCCGATGAAATGCACGCCGTTGGCGTCGAACGAATACCAGCCGGCGCCTTTGCTGCCGCGCCCGTAACGCTCGCGGTAGAGCTTCTGCTCCGGATCGACGAAATCGTGCTCGCCCGGCACGTAATGCACGTCGAGGCGGGCCTGCGAGATGATGCGCTCGGCGTCGTCGAATTCCGCAGGCTTCGACAGGTGCGAGATGTCGCCGGTGTGGATCATGAAGGCGGGCTTCGTCGGCAAGGCTCGCACCCGCTCGATCGCCTCTTCCAGCGTGGCTTTGGCGTTCGGGTTGGCCGGCTTGTCGAAGCCCATATGGCTGTCGCTGATCTGCAGGAAGGTGAAGCCCTTCGGCTCGGCGGCCAGCGCCTCGTCGATCATGCCGAGCGAAGCCGGCACCCCGCCGGCGACGGTCCAGAGGACCCCCGTGCCGGTCCAGGTCATGCATTCCAGCACCTTGCGGCGGCTGGGATCGTGGTCGTGGTCGTGCGCGCTCATGGCCGGTCTCCCTTCGGTTTGCGGGGCCTTCGCGGACTGGATCGGGGCGGCCGGCCATTTATTCCCGAGGGAATTTCGTGCTATTTTCCCGGCAATGAGGGGCGGTTTTTGCCGTTTTGTGCGTCAGGGAGGACGTCCATGGCCTACGATCTCGACCAGTTCATTGCCGACACCCGCGCCGCGCTTGCGCGCGACCCCGGCCCGGCCGGGCGCGAAAAGGTGCGGCAAGACCTCGAAAAGCTGCTGAGCAATCACGACTTCATCAACAAGCATTGCGGCGACGACCAGCCCCGCGGCCTTCAGGTGCTGTACGAGGACCCCAAGCTCGGCTTCCAGGTTCTCGCCCATATCAATGACAAGGCGCGCGTGTCGCCGCCGCACGACCACGGCGCCTCCTGGGCGATCTACGGCCAAGCGACCAAATACACCGACATGACCGAATGGGAGCGCGAGGACGACGGCAGCGACCCCAAGCGCGCCAAGCTGAAGGTCAAGAAGAAATACCGGCTGACGCCCGGCCACGCCGGCATCTATCAGGACGGCGACATCCACTCGATCGACTATCCCGACTACGCGCGCTTCGTGCGCGTCACCGGCACCGATCTCGACAAGATCAACCGCATCAAGATCGACCTCAAGACCGGCACGGTCGACCAGATGACGCCGCAGCAGGCGACGTAAATTTTAGTTGTCATTGCCGGGCCGCCGCGAAGCGGCGCGACCTGGCAATCCATCGTTCATGCGAAAAGAGATGGATGCGCGGGTCAAGCCCGCGCATGACAAAGGAGAAGCCATGCTCGAAAAAACAAGCGCTCACCCCCTTCCTGCCGCCGCCGTCCGCGCCATGCTCGACGACGGTAAGGAACTGGCGCTGATCGATCTGCGCGAGGAGCTCGTCTTCTCGCAGAACCATCTCTTATGGGCGCGCAATGTGCCGCTCAGCCGGTTGGAATTGCGCTTCGCCCGGCTGGTGCCGCGCAAAGCGACCCGCATCGTGCTGATCGACGACAATGACGGCCTGGTTCAGCGCGCCGCGGCCGTCCTTTCGCGCTCCGGCTACAGCGACATCTCCTATCTCGACGGCGGCACGGCGGCGTGGGAACAGGCCGGCTTGGTCACGTTCTCCGGAGTGCACGTGCCGAGTAAGGCCTTCGGCGAATTCGTCGAGCACAACAGCGGCACGCCCAGCGTCTCGGCACAAGAGCTCGACGCCATGATGCACGACGGAACAAAACTGGTCGTGCTCGATAGCCGCCCGTTCGACGAATACACGCGCATCTCGATCCCGACCGGCATCAATGTGCCGGGCGCCGAGCTCGTTCTGCGTGCGCGCGACATCGCACGCTCCGCCGACACCACCATCGTCGTCAATTGCGCCGGACGCACCCGCAGCATCATCGGCGCGCAATCGCTGATCAATGCCGGCATTCCCAACAAGGTGGTGGCGCTGCGTAACGGCACCATGGGCTGGCATCTCGCCGGCTTGACGTGTGCCAGCGGCAAGGCCGACCGCGCGCCGCAATTCTCGAACGAAGGCCTCGCCTGGGCGAAACAGGCGGCTGAAGGCGTCGCGAAGAAATACGGCGTCGCGCGCACCGACCGCGCCGCGGTGGAAACCTGGCGCAAGGACACGACGCGCACAACCTACGTCTTCGACGTGCGCGACCCAGCCGAATACAAGGCCGGTCACTACCCGGGCGCCATTTCCGCGCCCGGCGGGCAATTGGTGCAGGCAACCGGCATCTATGCCGGCGTGCTCGGCGCCCGCGTCGTCGTCAGCGACGACCGGGAAGTGCGCGCGCTGATGAGCGCATCGTGGCTCAAGCAGATGGGCTGGCAGGACGTGTTCGTGTTGGCGGAAGCCGGCGACGAGAAGGCCGAGCCGGCGCCCGTCCTGCTCGGCACGCCGGATGCCGATCACGCGGTCGAGCCCTCGGCGGCTATCGAGTTCGACGATGTGTCGGTGATCGATCTCTCCACCAGCCCGCACTACCGGCGCGGCCATATTCCCGGCGCTTGGTTCGCCATGCGCTCACGGCTCGACCGCGCGCTTGAGAAGATCGCGCCCACCGGCGATGTGATCCTCACCTCGGAGGACGGCGTGCTGGCGAGCCTCGCGGCCGCCGAGGCCCAGACGCTGACCGAGCGCCCGGTGCATTGGCTCAAAGGCGGCAACGCCGCCTGGGCCGCCGCCGGTTTTCCGCTCTCCACTGCGGAGAAAATGGCCGACGAGCCGCTCGACGTTTGGCTCAAGCCCTATGAACGGCCGAACGACAACGAGGCGGCGATGAACGCCTATTTGTCGTGGGAGGTGGACCTGCTGGAGCGTATCAAGAAGGACGGCACCACGCATTTCCTGCACGCGCGGTGAGAGTCGAATCGTGTCACGAGGTTGACATTTGTATAGACAAATGCCAATCTAAAAGCCTATGGCGCGTAGCCGCGGATGGCTTCGATTGGGACGCCGGCAATCGGGTCAAGTGCCAAAAGCACGGGCTTTCGATTGAGCAGATCGAACATGTCGTCAGCCATGCTGAAACCTTGAATGTCCGTGACATCAAGAACTCGGCGGGTGAAACCCGGTTCATCGCCATAGGCCGCACGCCTGAGGGCCGGTTCGCCTTCGTCGCGTTCACCTACCGGACTCGCGATAGCCGGATTCTTTTAGGGCCCATTAGCGCACGCTATATGCACGGCAAGCAAATCAGACGCTATGAAAAAGAAAGTTCCGCGCTTCAAAACCGATGAAGAGGTCGAGGCGTTTCTCGAACAAGATGATCTGAGCGATTATCTTCACGCCGGCAATTTCGCGCCCATGCACTTCGAGATCCGGCCGAAGGAAAAATCGGTGAACCTGCGTATGTCGGAAGCGCTGTACGACGCGGTGCGCGAAACCGCTAAGCGCGAAGGCGTGCCTTATCAACGCTACATCCGCCACGTGCTCGAACGTGCCGTAAGCGGACACAGACGCACGAAGGCAAAAGCAAGTTGAAATTCCTCGACGAAGCCAAGGTGTATGTCCAGTCTGGCGCCGGCGGCAACGGCTGCGTCTCGTTCCGCCGCGAGAAGTTCATCGAGTTCGGCGGGCCGAACGGCGGCGACGGCGGCAAGGGCGGCGACGTCGTCGTCGAGGTCGATTACCGGGCTCAATACGCTGATCGACTATCGCTACCAGCAGCACTTCAAGGCCGCACGCGGCGGCAATGGCATGGGCAAGGACCGCCACGGCGCCAACGGCAAGGACGCGGTGCTCAAAGTCCCCGTCGGCACGCAGGTCTACGAGGAGGACGGCGAGACGCTGCTCGCCGACTTCACGCAAGTAGGCGAGCGTGCCGTCATCGCCAAGGGCGGTAACGGCGGCTTCGGCAACGCGCATTTCAAATCGGCCACCAACCGCGCGCCGCGTCACGCCAATCCCGGCCAGCCCGGCGAGGAACTGACCATCCGCTTGCGGCTGAAACTCATTGCCGATGCCGGCCTCATCGGCCTGCCCAATGCCGGCAAGTCGACCTTCCTCGCCGCGGTCAGCGCGGCCAAGCCGAAGATCGCCGATTACCCGTTCACCACGCTGCATCCGCAGCTCGGCGTGGTGCGCGTCGACCAGCGCGAGTTCGTGCTGGCCGACCTGCCGGGGCTGATCGAAGGCGCGCATGAAGGCACGGGACTGGGCGACCGCTTCCTCGGACACACCGAGCGCTGCAACGTGCTTTTGCATCTGGTCGACGGCACCGCTGAGGATCCGGGCGCGGCTTATCGAATCGTGCGCAGCGAACTGGAGGCTTACGGCCATGGTCTCGCCGATAAGCCGGAGATCGTCGCGTTGTCGAAGGCCGACGCCCTGACGCCCGAGCAGATCAAGGCGCAAGCTGCGAAGCTGAAGAAGGCCGCTAAAAAGACGCCACTCGTGCTCTCGGCGCAGTCCGGACAGGGCGTGCAAGAGGCGCTACGCGCTCTGCTTCACGTAATCGATGAGGCTCGCGCCCGTGGGGAGGAATCCTACTCCCGCGAAGCCGCATGGCAGCCGTCGTAGCAGCCCCACTATTCGCGCGTCCCTTCCCCTCGTAGAATTTTGCTTGCAGCGCGACAAAGCGCGGGCGGCCAATAGCCGCATGAACTAAGGGGGAGACACCAATGAGAGTTTTCAAAGCGTTCGCCGCGCTGGTCTTCGCGACATTCGCCTCCGCGGTTGTGGCCGCCGACTATCCGGCGCCGAAGACCGGCGACTTCATCGCGCATAATTTCAAGTTCCACACCGGCGAGGTGATGCCGGAATTGCGCCTGCACTACACCACGGTCGGCGATCCGAAGGGCATGCCGGTGCTCGTCCTGCATGGCACCGGCGGCTCGGCCGCCAGCATGCTGCGCCCCGTTTTCGCCGATGTCTTGTTCGGCAAGGGCCAGCCGCTCGACGCCAGCAAATATTACATCATCATTCCGGACAGCGTCGGACACGGCAAAAGTTCGAAGCCGTCCGACGGCTTGAAGACCAAATTTCCTAAATACGACTATGACGACATGGTGAACGCGCAATATCTGCTGCTCACCGAAGGCCTCGGCGTGAAACATCTGCGGCTGGTGATCGGCCATTCGATGGGCGGCATGCATGCCTGGATGTGGGCCGAGAAATATCCCGGCTTCATGGACGCCGTGGTGCCCATGGCCTCGCAGCCGACGCCGATGGCGGCGCGCAACTGGATGCTGCGGCGGATGATGATCGAAACCATCCGGCGTGACCCGAGCTACGCCGACGGCAACTACACGAGCTACCCGCGCATTATGCGCATCGCCACCGCGTTTTTCGGCATCGCGACCGCCGGCGGCACGCTCAACTATCAGAATATCGCGCCGACCAACGCCAAAGCCGACGAATACGTGGACAAGCGGCTGGCGGCGCCGATCAAGGCCGATCCCAACGATTTCCTCTGGGCCTGGGCCTCGTCCGCCGACTATGACCCATCGGGTGGTCTCGACCGTATTCAGGCGACGGTGCTGGTGATCAACGCCGCCGACGACGAGCGCAATCCGCCGGAAAACGGGCTCACTGAAGCTGCGGTCAAGCGGCTGAAACACGGCAGTCTCTATCTGGTGCCGGCCAGCAAGGACACGCGCGGCCACCTCACCACCGGGATGGCCAAGTTCTACGCCAAGCAGCTCGACGAGTTGCTCAAGGCCGCGCCGCGCAACGCCATGTAGCCTACGCCGGCCGATCTGTTGCGCCGGGCCGCGCTTTTGTCAGCGCGGCGCGGCGGTTTTTCATTTGAGCCGAAATCGCTATAGAAAGCGTACACAACGCCGGAGGACGTCATGCAAACCCGCGCCGCGGTCGCCTGGAAGGCCGGCGAACCGCTCACCATCGAGACAATCGAGATCGAAGGGCCGAAGGCCGGCGAGGTGCTGGTCGAGATCATGGCCACCGGCATCTGCCACACCGATGCCTACACGCTGTCTGGCGCCGATCCGGAAGGCATCTTCCCGGCCATCCTCGGCCACGAGGGCGCCGGCATCGTGCGCGAGGTAGGCGCCGGCGTCACGTCGGTGAAAGTGGGCGACCATGTCATCCCGCTCTACACGCCGGAGTGCCGCCAGTGCAAAACCTGCCTGTCGCGCCGCTCCAACCTGTGCACCGCTATCCGCGCGACGCAAGGCAAGGGCCTGATGCCGGACGGCACCTCGCGCTTCCGGTGCGACGGCGATCCCGTGTTCCACTACATGGGATGCTCGACTTTCTCCAACTTCACCGTGCTGCCGGAGATCGCCGTCGCGAAAGTGCGCGAGGACGCGCCGTTCGACAAGATCTGCTACATCGGCTGCGGCGTCACCACCGGCGTCGGCGCCGTCATCAACACCGCGAAAGTATGGCCCGGCGCCAACGTTGCCGTGTTCGGCCTTGGCGGCATCGGGCTCAATGTCATTCAGGGCGCCCGCATGGTCGGCGCTGACAAGATTATCGGCGTCGACATCAATCCGGCCCGCCGCGCCATCGCCGAGAATTTCGGTCTCACGCATTTTGTGAATCCCGACGAGGTCGGCCGCGACAAAGTGGTGCAGGCGATCGTCGATCTGACCGGCGGCGGCGCCGATTTCTCCTTCGAGTGCATCGGCAATGTCAACGTGATGCGGCAGGCGCTGGAATGCTGTCATCGCGGCTGGGGCGAGAGCATCATCATCGGCGTGGCCGGCTCCGGCCAGGAGATTGCCACGCGTCCGTTCCAGCTGGTCACCGGCCGTGTGTGGCGCGGCACCGCCTTCGGCGGCGCGCGCGGGCGCACCGACGTGCCGAAGATCGTCGACTGGTACATGGACGGCAAGATCGATATCGACGACCTGATCACCCACACCATGCCGCTCGAGAAGATCAACGACGCCTTTGATTTGATGCACGAAGGCAAGTCGATCAGGAGCGTGGTGATTTACTAGCCGCGCTATGCGTTTAGGCGGAACCGCTCGGCTAGCCAAAAATTTTTCCGCTCGTCCCCGCGCCAGCAGGGACCCAGGGACACTGTTAGATTTTCATTTTGGCTCTGGATTCCCGCTTGCGCGGGAATGAGCGGAGTGTGCGGCAATTCTGCACTACATCGTGCTCTAACGGCCCGCCGGCACCAGCCCCGGCGGCACGAGGTGATTGGGCGCCGGTTGCGGCGTCCGCGCGGCGGCAGGCGCAGCCGCCTGTGTCTTCGGCCGGGTGCCCTTGGTGCAGAGGCGGCGCGTCCCGTAGGACGGCTTGTAGGTGCAGTCGGCCGGGTTGAACGTGTGATAGGCGCGTTTGCAAGCCTCCACATCACACTTGTCCGAAACCGGCGCCGCGGCTGCAGCGGGCGGCGCGGTCGCCGGCGCAGGAGTAGTGGCGGGCGCTTCCTGCTTCGCCTGTTCGCCGTTTGGAGCGGCGGTCGGCGGCGTTGGGGCAGAAGCGGGCGGAGCAGCGGGCGCCGGCGGTGCGGTGGAAGCAGGCGGAGCAGCCGGCGCGTCAGGCTTTGCCTGCTCGCTCTGCGGTGCGGCGGCTGGCGCTTCCTGCTTTGCCTGCTCGCCGTTCGGCGAAGGGCTGGCTGGCGGCGGTGTGGTGGTCGGCGCCGGCGCGGCAGCCGCAGGCTCGGGCGCGGTCTTTGCTTCCGATTTTGGCGGCGTCCCCTTGGTGCACAACTGCCGCGGGCCGTACAAGGTAGGCTTATAGGTGCAGTCCGCCGGATTGAACGTCACATAGGCTCGCTTGCACGCGTCGACGTCGCATTTGTTCGACATGGCCGGCGCCGCCGCTTGCTGCTTGGCTTTCTCGTCGGCGGGTGCCTCCGCTGTCGCCGGCTTAGGCGGCGTGCCTCTGGTGCACAGACGGCGCGGTCCATTCGACGGCTGATAGGTGCAATCGGTCGGATCGAAAGTGAAGTACGCACGCCGGCAGGATTCGATGTCGCATTTGTCGGAATATTGCGACGGCTCTACTGCCTCGTTCGTCGCCTGCTGCTGCGGAGGCTGGCCTTTGTCGCATAGGCGGCGCGGTCCATCGAAAGGCTGCCAGGTACAGTCGGAGGCGCGGAAAGAATGATAAGCGGCGCTGCAAGCGGCCACGTCGCATTTCGGCGGCGTGCTCGGCGCCGGCGTCTGCGCGGCGGTCGGTTCCGGCGCCGTGATGCCAGGGGCTCCCGGCGCCGCGGTTTCCTCCTTGGCGGTCGGCTCGACGGAAGCGACCGCGCGGCCGGCTTGCGGCGATTGCGGCTGCGTACGCGTCGGATAGACCGAGCGCGGCGTGGCTTTCGCGATCGCCGGTTGCGGGGGCGGCGGCAGGTGCGCGGCGAGCTTGGCTGCCTGCACCGAGGCTTCGGTTTCGGGCATCGGCGGCAGCGGCGCCTTCATCCAGTCGAGCCCGAACGCCACGCTGCTGGCGGCAACGAGCACGAGCGAAAAATAAAACAGCACCGACGCTGCCTGACCGGGACGTGACGCCATCACCCGACACCAAACTCGTTTGCCCCACCCTTTATTCCGGGGTCAGGCGGTAAATCCGCTTGAGGATCGCGGCAAGCCGCAAGCCATCGGCTGGGGCCGCGCTCTTCTGATCGTTGTCGAAGTAAATATACACGGTCCGGCCAGCCCGGCGCCATGCCGCGATACGGCCCGCCCAGTCGCGCAAAACGGTGTCGGAATAGTGGCCCTTGTAGGCCCCACCCGGCCCGTGCCCTCGGATATAGACGTGGCCGGCGGTCGCCCGCCACGGCGCCGGCGCATCGCGGTGGTCTGAGATGCAGAGCGCCATATCGTGCCGGCGTAGCTGCGCCAGGATGTCGCTGGCGTACCAGCTCGGATGGCGGAATTCGAACGCGTAGCGCCGGCGCTTGGGCAATAGCTTCAGGAACGACGCCAGTCGTTCGCCGTCGGCTTCGAAGCGCGGCGGCAGTTGGAAAAGCACCGGCCCGGCCTTGGGGCCGAGAATCTTCAGGCGCTCTTCGATCAGCGCCAAGCTGTTGCGAGAGTTTGCACCGAGCCGCTTCCAATGCGTGATGAATTGCGACGCCTTCCAGGCGAAAACGAAATGCTTGGGCGTTTGATCGCGCCAGGCGCGCACCGTCTTAAGCGAGGGCGTGCGATAGAACACGCCGTTGAGCTCGGCAGTCGAGAACGGCGTCGCGTAGTAGGCGAGCTGGTGCCTGATCATCACTTCGCGCGGGAAAAACCGTCCGCGCCACGATGCGTAGCTCCAGCCCGACGTACCGATGTAGATCGCGTGCGCGCGCTTGTGTGTCGGCATGGCCGATCATCGCCGCCTCGCAATGCGGCGGCAAGCACGACGCGGTACGCGCGTTGTTCCATGCCCGCCAAATGACCCAATTCTTGCCCTGAAAGCGCACAACACGCTGTTAAGAGCCGCCGCGGCGGGGGCCAATTCGGGGAGTTTTCATCAATGATGTCACGTTTGGGCGCCGCGCTGTGCGGCGCGACGATGCTGCTTGCTCTCTCGCCCGTGGCGGCAAACGCGCAGAGCGGGATTGCTTCCGTTTATGCCTACCATGGCGGGCGCACCGCCGCCGGCGAGCGGGCTTCGCCTGGCGGGTTCACCGCCGCCCATCGCACGCTGCCGTTCGGCACGCGGGTGCGCGTCACCAATAAGCGCAACGGGCGCAGCGTCGTGGTCCGCATCAATGACCGTGGTCCCTTCGTGCGCGGCCGAGTGATAGATCTCACGCCGGCGGCGGCGCGCGCCATAGGCATGTCCGGCTTGGCGCCTGTCTCGATTCAGGTCGTCGGTTAAGCGGAAGATCCGATTGCGATCGGCAAGCCGACGGCGACGTCAATTGCCGTCGGCATAGTCGTCGTCATAGTCGTCTTCATAATAGTCGCCATACGGGCCGTAAGCGCGCGCCCTGCCCGGGTGAACGACGATGATGTGGCCGCGCGAGTCCTGCACCGCCACGTCTCGGCGCTCGCCGCGCGTCATGTGCCCGACGATGCGGGTAACCTCGTCGAGCTCGTGCCTGTCGTCCGGCTCGCGTGCGGTAGCGGATTCGGGCGCCGTTCTTCGCTCGCTGTAGCGGCGGTGCCAGCGTCTTGCTGGTGCTGACGCCGTGACCGTGCCGCCCGATTTGGTGCAGGCTTGGCGCGGGCCGTCGTAGGGCTGGTAGCTGCAATCGGACGCGCGGAAAGAGTGATAGGCCGCGCTGCACGCCGCTACGTCGCAATGCGGCGCGCTGTGCGCGGCGGTCTGCTGCGGCTTGTTGTCAACCGCCGGCGGAGCCGTCTCATTGGCTGATTTTTCGACGACGGGCTTTTCGCTCGCGCTCTTGACGGCCTGAGGCTCGGCTTCAGGTTTGGCCGCGGGCGGCGTCGACGCTTCAGCCTGCTTAGACTGCGCCTGTTCCGCCTGCGTTGCTGCCTGCTTCGGCTGTGACTGCTCCGGCGGTTTCGCCGCTGCCTTTGGTTCCTGCGGCGGCGTTGCCGCTTGCGTTGGTTGCGCCGCTTGCTTCGGCTGCGCGTCCTGCTTCGCCACCTCTGCTGTCCGCTTTTGCGGCGCTGGGGGCAGCCATTCGTTACTCGACGCGTCCTTAGCCGCCGCGCCGCTCGTTGCCGGCTGCGCGGATTGCGCTTCCTTCTTCGCGCCCGGCGTTGCCGGAAATACCGGGCTCAGCTCGCGGTTGTCCGCGGCGCGGTTCGCCTTCACGTGCGCCTCTTTGACAGGCGCGGGAAGCGGAGCATGCGCCTGCCCGATCGGCACATTTGGCGTCGAGGGCAGCGGCGAGGTCGCGAGGTCTATCCCGAACATCACGCTCGCCGCGCTTACAAGGATGACGATGAAATAGAAGATGAATGCCATTATGCGGTCCCGCGCCAAATCGCTTACGCCGAGTGCAACGCCGGAACGGAAGCGCCGGTTCCTGCAATGGCTGAAAGTTGTCTGAAGTTCCAATGAGTTCCAGGGTGCGGCGGCCAGGCATCGGTAAATTTTTATAGGAAAATGATGTGGACCGTTTGTCGGGCCACTCGCCACTCGTCCGACGAGGCCCTATGCAATGCTTTTTGGAAATGACTGCGCGATTCTGATTCCATGCTGCTCGTCAAAACCTATCTCGCCAAGAGTACCATTCATGGCCTTGGTGTCTTCGCCGGCGAATACATCCGCAAGGGGACCAAGGTCTGGCGTTTCGTCGACGGATTCGACCGCGCCTACTCGCCAAAGGCGTTCGCCCGCCTGCCGAAGGCGGCGCGCGACTACATCAAGCACCACGGCTACCGCGTCGACGGCGAAATTCTGCTGACCGTGGATCACGATCACCACATTAATCACTCCGAAGATCCCAACACCTATTGGAGCAACGGCTACATCGTCGCCCGCCGTTCCATCCGCAAAGGCCAGGAGATCACCAACGATTACCGCGAATTCGACGCCGCCTTGTGCGCGGCGTTTTTGAAGAACAAATAACCCGCATACCGAGATACCTTCCGCCTGCCTTCGTCGTGCGGCACGGTAAACGTCACGGCGATATTTTTAGGCTTTGATCTTGATGCGCGCGGGAACGATAGCGCCAGTGCACAAGCGAAATCCAAAATCGGCAAGATTGGATTTTCGCGATGAAAACCCGGACTACAGTTGAACGCCTCTTGCACAATCGAGTCGCGCGCGTATCCGTGGCGACCGTACTGCCGGCCGCAGGTATCTGGGCGTTCGGTCCCTATTTCGGCTCCCGCGTCGCCTCATCGGCTTTTATCAATGCACCGCTGGTGCGCGTCACCACGCCGATTGCCGGCCGCCTGACGCGCGATCTGCCGCAGCGCGGCGAGTATATAAGCGAACAGCGCACGGTGGACTTGGTGCACGCACTCGCGCCGGATCAACGCCATTTGTTCGACTTACGCCAGCAACACGCCGTAGCGCAGCGTCGCGCGGAACTGGCGCGAGCGCAGCTCACGGAAATTCAGAAGAGCGATCATGATTTGGCGGAGCGCGTGAATGCCTATCCTGGGTACGGTTGAGCGGATCGGCGGGGAAATCGAAGAGACCAAGGCGGAAAACAAAGGATGCATGGCGGAAGCCGAGTTGCGGAAGGAAGTCGGCAGCCGCTTTGAGGCGCTTGCCAAGCTCGGCACGGCGTCGCAAATCCGATCTGCCGAGGCGCTCGCCACGCAGGAGGCCACTCTCACGCGCTGCGGAATTTCCGACGCGCGCGCGAAACGGCTTGCTGTCGAATTGGAAGCCGCCAGGCGCGGCATTTTTCTCCGCGACGGCGCCAACGACGCGCCCTATTCCCAGCAGCAGCGGGATAGGCTTCTGCTGCGGCGGCAAGAGCTTGAAACCGAACTGCTCAACGAGCGGTCGAAAGCCGAACAACTCGCCGCAGCGATCCAAGAGGAAACGGAACGCCTGTCGCGCACCGGTCATTTCGACCTGACCATGCCGGGCGGCTACGTAGTTTGGGCGACGGCCGCGCCAGCGGCGCCCTGCTGGCCGCGCAGGCCAAGGATTTGTCGATGTCAGGCGCCGGCATCATAGCCGACAACGAGCGCGCCATGCCGGCCGTGGGAGACCTGGTCAACCTCTACATCATCGAAGTCGGTTTCGTAGGCGGCCGCGTGGTGCGCCGGGAACCGGGCTTCCTGGGAGTGGAGTTCGATCTGCCGCAATCGCTCGAGCGCGATTTGCTCATTCGCAAGCTGTTTACGTCGGGAGTCGAAAATATGGCCGGACACACCTCGGCATGGGCTTCCACGATCGCGACCCTCAGGGTCATCTGGTCCCGCCGCAGCATGCAGGTCTCGCGCGCGCCGGCCCCATCTGGCGCGGTCGATCGCGTCTCCGTTAGGCTGCCGGCGCAGAGCCTGATGATCGCACCGCGTGCAGAACCGCCGCGGTTGGCTGATCTCGGCGCGCAAAGGCGCAAACTCGCCGCCTGAAATGCCGGCCATGACGAAGTGACGGCTGTGTGCTAAACCGCCCGCAGTATTGCGAGGCCGTCCATGCCGCCCGATGTTATGCGCGCCGAAACCGACGTCCTGGTGATCGGCTCGGGCGCCGCCGGCATGTATGCCGCGATCGAAGCCGCCCGCGCCGGCGCGAGCGTTCTGCTTGCCGACCGCAGCCTCATCGGGCGCGGCGGCGCCACCGTGATGGCGCAAATGACGGTCGCGGTCGCGCTCGGATCGGAGACGCCCGATCATTGGTCGCATCATTTCGACGACACGCTCAAGGCCGGCCGCGGCTTGTGCAACGAGAGTCTTGCGAGGCTCCTCTGTGAACAGGGCCCGGATTGCATCCGCGCCATGGACGAATGGGGCGTGGGATGGGCGAGGAAAGATGGCCATATCACGCAAGCCATGGCCCCCGGTCATGACCGGCCGCGCTGCGTCTATGTCGATTTCCTCAATACCGGCCCCGCGGTATCGAAGACGCTGCGCACGCAGGTCAACAAGATCGGCGCCATCCGCCGCGCCGGCGATCTATGCGTGGTCGACCTGCTCAAGCACGGCGATGACGTGGTGGGCGCCGCCGCGCTGCATCTCGGCAGCGGCGCCGCGGTCATTATCGAGGCCAAGGCGACCGTGATCGCCACCGGCGGCCTCACCCGGCTTTACCGGCGCAACAGCGCCTCCGCCAATATGGGCGGCGACGGCTATGCGCTGGCGCTGCGCGCGGGCGCGGCGCTCACCGACATGGAGTTCGTGCAATTCTTCCCCATCGGCCATCTGGCGCCGCGTCTGATCGGCATGGACCCGATCATGTGGGACCCCTTCCGCTACAAGCTCGGCGGCCGCCTCATCAACAACCGCGGCGAGGAGTTCACCAAGAGCTACGGCGTGGTCGAGGACGGCAAATACGTCATCACGCGCGACGCCGGCAGCTACGCCATCCTGAAGGAAGTCGAAGCCGGGCGCGGTTCGCCACACGGCGGCGTCTATTTGAGTTTCCAGCACGTGCCGGAAGCGGAGCTGCGTTCGGCCTTCGGCCCGGTGATCGACCGCCTCGCGAGGAACGGCATCGACCTCACCAAGATGCCGGTCGAGGTGGCGCCGATCGCACATTACCACATGGGCGGTATCGCCGTGGACGAGACGATGGCCACGGGATTGCCCGGCCTCTACGCCGCCGGCGAGGCGGTGGGCGGCGCCAACGGCGCCAACCGGCTGTCCGGCAATGCCGTCACCGAGGCGCTGGTGTTCGGCCGGCAAGCAGGCCGCAGCGCGGCCGCTTACGCCAAGCGCACAGCCGCACCCGGCCGCGCCGATAATGCAGACGACCTGCTCGCGCTGATCGCCGCAGACCGCGGTCCGCAAGTCCTCAATACGGCCGAGATGCTGCAAAGGCTGCAGTCGACCATGCAGGATGACGTCGGACCGCTGCGCAGCGGACAAAAGCTCGCGCGCGCGCTCGATCGCATCGACGAGATGACGCATGCGCTCGGCGCGCTGCCGCCCGGCGGGGCCGGCGGCGCCTTCGACATGCGGCGGCTCGAATGGCTCGACCTGCGCAACATGCTGCTGGTGGCGCGCGCGGTGACGCAATCGGCGCTGGCACGCAAGGAAACGCGCGGCGCCCAGGCGCGCGAAGACTTTCCGCAAAGCTCTCCCGCCTGGGCGGTCAACCAGCGCGTCACCTTGCGCGACGATCGCATGGAAGTGTCGGAACCGCCGGCGCGCGTTGCGGCGGCGGCGTCATGAGCGAACGCGCGATCCTCACCATCCGGCGCGGCAGCGATACACGGGACGGCCGGTGGGAGAGCTTTGAGGTGCCGTTCGAGCCGGGTCAGTCGGTGCTCGACGGTTTGCGCTGGATCAGGATCAACCGTGACCCGACGCTCGCCATCCGCTTCTCTTGCATCAACGCCAATGCCTGCAAGGAATGCATGGTCGAGATCGACGGTAAGACCGTCTATGCCTGCACCGAGCGGCTCAGCCCGCGCGAAATGAAGATTGCGCCGCTCTCAAATAAGAAGTTGGTGCGCGATCTGGTCACCGAGATCGCGCCGCCGGGCGAGCGGTTCGCCGGGCAGTGAATCTGGCGTAGCCGGCAACTAGCCCGCTTGCGCGAACAGCGGGAGTTGCTCGTCGGCAGACGGCAATTGCTCGCTCGCGAAAGGGGTGAGCGGAATGACCGCCGCCGACGGGCGGCGCTCGAACAGCATCCGGCGTTCGAAATAACTCGAGCGGAAAAATGGATAGCGCCGGTAAACGTACTCGGTGATCTCGCGATAGTTCGTGGTCATCAAGGTGAGCGGCTTAATGAGCGGTGGGTAAGCGCGCGCCCCGCAGAGCGGACGGTGCTTGAATACCCGCCGGTAGAACGCCTGATGCTCCGGCCGCACGGCGGCGAGAGTATGTTCGGCGTTGAAATATTGGACGCCATCCAGCACACACGCAGCATAGCGTAAGGAAGATTTGGATAGAGACGCGCCAACTGCTGATTGATCACGAAACGGTTCGGATCGACGATGGTCTTTCCCGCTTCGAGCTCCGGCTCAAGGACGTCGAAAAACGCCTCAAAGCTTGGAGAGTCATGAGCGTCCTTGGTTAAAAGGTGAATGCGGATCGAGGCCGCGAGTTCATTATCGATATAGACGCCGAATGTCCGGGCGTTTTTGTCGTCGTCGTGGGCGTCCGTGAAGGATGAGATGCATTAGGCTCGATCGCGCCTTCGCGCCCGACGAGGGACATTAACACTTCATTAAGGCTGTGGGGAAGCCTTAACCCTTCATTAAAGTTAACGGAATCGGCAAAACCCGGTTGCCACTCCCGCATAGCTCCGGAGTTCCACCTCAAATTGTAATGAAAATTCGGGGGTTATTCGAGCCGCTTTGCCATCAGGCGACCCGAGCGCCGAGCCGGGCCGGCGTCGACGCCTGGAGCAGCGTGCGCAATGCGGACGACGGCATTGGCACTCCAAACAGATAGCCCTGAACCTCGTCGACACCGGCCTCGCTGGCGACCAGCGCAAGCTGTTCTTCCGTTTCTATTCCTTCAATGGCAACGCGCAGCCCGAGCTCGGCGCTCAGGCGCACGATGCCGCGCAGCAAGGTAACCATCCGCGTATTGCTCGTGAGGTTGCGCACGAAGGATTGGTCGATCTTGATCTTGTGCAGCGGGAAGCTGTGCAGATAGCTCAGGCTCGAATATTTCGTACCGAAATCGTCGAGCGATACCTGAACGCCGAGCCGCTCCAGCTCGCGCAATGCCGCGCGGCTCTTTGCCATGTCCTGCATCAGCGTCGTTTCGGTAATCTCGATCTGCAGCCGATTGGCCGCCAATCCAGATTCGGCAAGCGCCTTGCGCACGAGCTGCGGAACGTTGCTGCGTGTGAACTGTATGGACGACAGGTTCACGGCGACGCTGACATTGCCCGGCCAGCGGCGGCATTCGATGCACGCCTTGCGCAACACCCATTGGTCGATCTCGGTGATGATGCCCATCTCTTCGGCGACCGGAATGAATTCGGCGGGCGACACGAGACCGCGGTCGCGATGCGGCCAGCGCAGCAGCGCCTCGCAGGTGGAGATGCGGCCCGTTTTCAGGTCGACAAGCGGCTGGTAGTAGATTTCGAAGCCCTCGTTTGCCATCGTGTTGCGAAGGTCGAGTTCGAGGCTGCGCCGCGCCTGCGCCGCCGCCTCCATCTCAGGCTTGAAGTAACGCCAGGTGTCGCGGCTCTCGGCTTTTGCCCGGTAGAGCGCCATATCGGCGTTGCGCAGGATCTCATCGGCAGTGGTGCCGTCGTGCGGCGCGAGCGCAACGCCGATGCTGGCGCTGATCGCCACTTCGTTCTCGTCGATATCGTAAATTGTGCCGATCGAACGCAGAATCCGCTCGGCTATGGCGCAAGCGTTCGCAGACGAATGCAACCGCGACAAAAAACATGGCAAGGAGCAGGGCAAAGGCCAGATGGAACGGCTCTCCCACGCGTAACAGTCCCGCGATCATCGGGACCGCAACGCTCAGGATCTGTGCAACGACGAGGCGGCTCGTACCGAAATTGCGGCCGGTGATGCCGACTACATAAGCGGTAGTCGCGGTGAAACTGACAAGGTGCACGAATGGATCGGTCGAGCCGGTGATGGCAAAGAAGCACCAGAAGCCCAAGATCGCATAAGACGACGCCGCGCCGACGCCATAGCGGATTTCCCAATGGCGTGCTCGCTTGACTTGACGCTGTTGCGCGCGCGCGCATAGGCTCGCAAGTCGAGAGCGCGTGCCCCGGCCACGAGCGAAAAAGCTAGCGCGCAAAGCAACAGCAGGACGTCGCCGGTCTTCAAATAGGTGAGGAGGATGGCTCCGTTGGAGGCGAAATAGCCGAGCAGAAGCGTTCGTCCCTCTTGGTACAGAGAGTCGACCAGTGGAATGTAGATTTCCGGCGCGATGTCGCGGCCCTGGAATGCCCGCTCGGATCTTTGCATTGATGTCATATTTCGACCGCGACCGGCTCCCCACACGATTTCCATTCGACCGCACCCCGCGGTCGAAGCGCATGAATTGGCCAAGCCGAATTAAGCCCTCTGCGCAACAGATGGTAAGGTCTTGCCAAATAGACCTTAGCCGTGGATTGACGGCGCATAAGACTGGCGTTTTGCCGTTAATGCTCGATTAAGGGATGCATCCGGCTAGAGCGGCGGCCGGTTACGATCTGGAAAGCATGCCGGGGTGGGGCGGCTTTTCGAACGCTTTGGGGCGCTCCTCAGCGCTGATTCGCTGGTGAGGCGCCGGCAGCCGGGACTTCAACAGCGCGCCGAGCCTTTTTTCGGCTGGGCGGCCGGCTCGCTGCTCGCCTCGCTGTAATAGACGCCGCACGCCATGCACTCGTAGACATTGACAGGCGCCAATGCCGACGTGCCGGCGATGACGCGCGCCAGCCGCATGGGCTCACCGCAATTGGGGCACAATGGATGCTTGGCCGGCGCACGATCCATAGCCCTCTTGTATGACGCCCCGCACGTCCCCCGCTGTGAAGCATTTCACACCGGCGCAGCAAAAGGCTGCTTTCGCAATGTTGCGATTGCGCAACGTAGCTGGCGTCCTCTTCGGTTGACTGTCACCGGCTAAAGCGCGAACGTCGACGACTGCCTGCAAGTTCGAAATGTCGCGTGCTGATCGAAAGGGAATGCCATGTCGCTCAAGTTCTTCGTTCGCCTCGCCTTTACCGCCACCCTGTTCGCCGGCGCCATCGCCGTGGCGAGCCCCGTCCGCGCCGGCGAAGTCGGCATGTTGGTCTGCGGAAGCCCGCAACCGGAAGGGTTCCTCGTGATTTCGGCGCGAGCCTATGACTGCGTCTTCACCCCGACGGTCGGGCCGCGGCAATATTACCGCGCCACCATCTATCGCTTCGGAGCGCAGGCCGGCGTCAGCAGCAATGTGACGTTGGCTTGGGCGGTATTTGCTGCAAGCACGCGCGTCGGTCAGGGCACGCTGGCCGGCGCCTATGGCGGCGCCTCGGCCGGCGCGGCGGTGGCCATCGGGGCGCGCGCCAATGCGCTGTTCGGCGGCTATCCCAACTCCTTCGCCCTGCAACCGGTGAGCTTCGAAGGCATGACCGGACTCAACGGTGTCGCCACCATTACCGGGCTCAGCCTGCAGTCGGTCGTGCACCGGCGTCATTATCGCCATCATCGCCGCTGAACCTGACGCGCACCGTCGCATGAACCGCCCGGCGGCGCCGGGCGGTTTTATTTTACCGACACGGCCGCAACGGCGGGTGGAACACCGCGCGTCCTGGCGAGTTTTATCGGGGCAATAACAAAAGGGTCCGATCAGGGGAGACTTCCAGCGACGGAGGCTGGGCCATGGACCGACGGGACGCGGAGCTTTTGGCCAAACAAATGCATGGGGTGGAAGAACCTTCGCCTGCCCCCATTCTGGTTGGCCTGGTGGTGGCGGTCTTTCTCATCGGCGTGTTGATGGGCGGCATGGTCTTTGCGCCGCCGCTGCACCCGCATCACGCCAGCGCGCCGCACGACGCGCTTGCCGCGCTAGCGATCACGCATAACGCGGCTCCCATCGTGCGCTAGCCGCGCGCCGCTGCGGTGATTGCCGGCGAATTGACCATGCGGATTGGGTATTACACCTCGGTCAAATCCTCATAGACGTCCATCTCGACGGCGCCGGGAAACAGCACGCGCCAGCCCTGCAGGTATTGCTGCACCGTGGGATCGCTGGCGAGCTTATGGCGGTTGAGCTCGAACGCCTGGTCGGCTTGATACTCGATGACCTGGAGGAATTGCGTTTTGTCATCGACATTGCGCAACAGCCGGATCTTGGCGTCGCCAAAACTTTGATAGAGCGGCAGCGCATTCTTCATCATCGACGCGAGCAGCGTGCCGGCATCCGCCGACGGCGCGCGCAGCTTGACGGTGAGAATGCGTTTCGTCTTCGGCGTCTCGTCGGCCATGGGCGGCTCCCTTGCCTCGCAACGGGCATCGCAAGCCGGCTATGGCGTGGACGACCCGCACTTCTTTTAGCACAGGCGGCAGCGCACCGACGCGTAGGGGAGGGGTGATCTTTTCCCGCGTGCCGCGGGCGGCCGGCCTTCCAAGGAAGCGGTCGTATCGTCCGGCGGTCAAGGCGGCAGGCGCGCGGCACCGGCACGCGCGCCCGCATGGATTCGCCGGAGCAAGCCCTTCGTGGCGTCCCGCCCTTGGGCATGCACGCCTTCACGAATGCAGAAAGTAGGAAGCTCCCCGGATGGCCGGGACAAGCCCGGCCATGACGGGACATGCGTTAGTGGCTGAGCAAGGCGATCAAAATTAGAATCGGAATTGGAATTCCCAGCAGCCAGAGCAGAATGTAGCCCATTGTCCTCTCCTAATTTTCAATGCGGGCTTCGCGATAAGCCCGCGTGGCGAACACACCTTTCCAGCGGCGGTCGCGTAATTGGCCGCCCTCGATCGCAGCCAGGCTCGCGGCGAAGGCTCCGATGAACATGGATATCGTGAGCCAGATCGACAGCGCGGCGGCAGCCTTGCGCGCCCGGTCGGCTTCCGCCTTGGCCTCATCGAGCACCGCGGCCACGCGTTTTTCCGCATCCGCCTCGCTCAGCCCGGTCTGCACCGAAACGAGCCGCGCCAGATAGGAACGGTCCGCGGCCGGCAGGTTGCCCGCCTGCGCCGTGCTGTGCGCGAGGATCACCTGCGCCTCGTGGCTCACGACGGGTGAAGCGCCGGCGCCGGCCCCGGCGGCAGGTGACCGGCCGGGCGGAACCCGAAACAGCATCCCTGCAAAGTAATTGTACGGCGCGGTGATCGCCTGCGTGCCGGACGTGTCGGTCGCTGCTTGCTTGGCTGCCCCGCCGGCGAGGTAGGTTGCCGCGGCGCCGAGCGCTGCCGCTCCCAGCAGCAAGGCCAGGGCCCAGGCCAGAAAGCCGTGCGCGGTATCCCTGAACAGCACCTCGTCATTGTGAACGCTGCGCCACTTGGTGCGCAGGCGGCCGCTCAAGTAGCCGCCGACGGTGGAAGACAGCATCGCGACCACCACCAAATAGAGGCCGCTGGCGATATGGAAGGTCTGGCCGGACACGCCGGAATTGGACCAAGGCGAGACCGCCGAAAAGCCGACCGCGCTGCCCAACGCGACAAGCACAAGCGTAAGGGCGGCGGCGGCAAAGGCGCCCGCCACGATGGCGCTCCAGGACAGCGCTGGCGCGTCTGCATCAAATGCCGTCACTTCGCTGCGCGTTACCTCAACCATGGGAGATCTCCGAGTCCTGATGGCGCTGCCGATAACTTGAGCATTTGCGGAAAGTTCCGTGCGACCCGCATTCGCCGCGCTTTCACCCGCGCGATTGCCGGGCGGCGCGCGGCGGCTTGCGGAACGGATCGCGGGCATTCCCGCTTGAGAAGCACGTCAGCGGCGGGAGGGCTGTATGCCGAACGCGGAACTGAAATCGGCGATCGAGAAAAGCATCGCGGCCGTACAAACCGAGATCGCCAAGCTAAAGGAACAGGCAAAGGACCGCATGCACGATCGTGCGGCCCTTTTCGGGATCACACAAGAGCTCCGCGCGCTGAATGTCCGGCTGCAAGAGCTGCAGCGAAATTTGCGCCAGTAGAACGAGGTCTGTGCGGCGCAGCATGTCATTTAACGCATGAAAAAGTTTCGCGGCTTTTTGTCCGATGCCGAACCGAAGCTGCGCCTGCGAGTTGGAGACACATCGAAGGAATGGTTCCTTCCCAGGGAGAACGCTATGTACGCGAAATGCTTCACCGCTGCGCTGTTGGGCGCAACTTTGCTCGCCGCCCCCGCCTTGGCCGAGAACGCCAAGGCGCCGCCCGCGAGTCCCGCCAACCACCAGGCGCAGACTCAACAGAAAACCTTCGTCGGCGATCTGTGGCGCGGCTCGAAACTCATCGGGCTGAACGTCTACAACGAGAAGAACGAGAAGATCGGCGACATCAACGAATTGCTGCTCGATAAGCAGGGCAAGGTCGAGACGGTCGTCATCGGAGTCGGCGGATTCCTCGGCATGGGCGAACACGACGTGGCGGTCAAATTCAGCGAGCTGAAGTGGTCCGACGAGCCGGTTCGCAGCACCACCACGTCCGCCAACAGGCCGACAACGACGACTGGCGCAGGGGAAAACGCACGCAAGGACCGGTATTATCCGGACCACGCGGTCCTCAACGCCAGCAAGGAGCAGCTCAAGTCGATGCCGGAAGTCAAATACAGCAAGTAACGCGGGTCATACGCGTCATCGCCGATACGCGATGTCGATGCCGAGGGGGCGGCCGCCGGCCGCCCCTTTTGCATGTTCGGCGCGGTCGGGACGCGCACCGGTCGGCCGTCGCAAGCCGACCAAGCCGTTGACAGTGGGCAGAAATCCGTTCGTCGATTGTTCTAGCAGGCGAGCGAGATAAGATGATCCGACGCCCTTAATTCCCAAAGGCTGCACTTGGCCAAACCCGAACACGTAGAGCGCCGGCTCGCCGCTATCCTGGCCGCCGACATTGTCGGCTACAGCCGTCTGATGGGGGCCGACGAGGTCGGCACGCTGCGCGCCCTCAAAAACGTCCGCAAGAATCGGCTCGATCCGGCCATCGCCGCGCATGGCGGCCGCATCGTCAAGACGACCGGCGACGGCCTGCTCGCGGATTTTCCCAGCGTCGTCGACGCGGTCGCCTGCGCGGTGACCTTTCAGCGCAGCATGATCGAGCGCAACACGGACGTAGCGGAAGAAAAACGCGTCGTCTTCCGCGTCGGCATCAATATCGGCGACATCATCATCGACGGCGACGACATTTTCGGTGACGGCGTCAACATCGCGGCGCGGCTCGAATCGATCTGCCAGCCGGGCGGTCTGTGCATTTCCGATACCGCTTGCGATCAGATTCGCGGCAAGCTGCCGTTGACCTTCGCCGATCAAGGCGAGCAGCGGGTCAAGAACATCGATCGCCCGGTGCGGGTCTTTGCGCTTTCCCCGCAGGCGATCGCCGAGGCGCCGGAATTGTCGTCCGGCCGCGCCGTGCCAGCCAAGACGCACCGTCTTGCGCTGCCGGCAGCGGCGCTTGCCGCCGCGCTGATCCTCGCCGGCGCCGGCGTCTGGTGGGTGACGCGCGCCGGCCCGCCGTCGCAGACGGCGACCGGCCCCGCCAGCATGGACGCGCGCCCGACCGTCGCGGTGCTGCCGCTGGTCTCGCTCGCGGCGGACAAGAAGGAGGACTACTTCGCCGACGGCCTGACCGAGGACATCATTTCCGCGCTGGGGCGCTTTTCCGACATCACGGTGCGCTCGCGTAACGCCGTCTTCGCCTACAAGGGCAAAACCCCCAACCCCACCGACGTCGGCCGTTCGCTCGATGTGCGCTACATCGTGGAAGGCAGCATCCGCCGCAGCCCCGAGCGCGTCCGCATTTCGATCAACCTCGCTGCTGCCGGCGACGGCACGCAGCTCTGGTCGGAGAATTACGACGTCGTGCCGAAGGAGATTTTTTCGGTTCAGGACGACATCACCCGCCGCATCGCCGGCACGCTGGTCAGCCGCTTGACCAATCTGGAACTCGCCAAAGTCGCCACCAAGCCGCCGAGCAGCCTGGAAGCTTACGATCTCGTCCTGCGCGGCCGCGCCTTGTACGAGCGCGTCGACCGTTCCGCCAATTCGCAGGCGCGCGCGCTGTTCAAGCGCGCCATCGAGCTCGATCCCAATTATGCATCCGCCTATGTCGGGCTCGGTCGCGTGGAGCTCAATGGCGTCCTGCAAGGCTGGACCGCCGATCCGGCGGCGGCGGTCCAACGCGCCCAAAGCCTCGGACAAAAAGCGATCAACCTCGATGCGTCGAGCGCGGGCGCACACGAGCTGCTCGGCTCCACCTATGTTCGTTACGGCGACTACGATCGCGCGCTCGACGAAATGCGGCGGGCGATCACGCTCAACGGCAGCGATCCCGACGCCTATGCCGGCTTCGCGGGGGCCTCGGTGTGGTCGGGCGACATCGACGGAGCGATCAAGAATTTCGAAATCGCCGTCAAGCTCGGCCTCAATCTGAATGTGAACAATTCTTTCTTGCTGGGCCTCGCCTATGTGCTTGCCGGCCGCAATGCCGATGCCATCCGCGTGCTCGAGCGCTCGGTCGACACCAACAAGACCGACATTTACTCGCGGGCGATCCTGGCCGCGGCTTATGCGGAAGCCGGGCGCAAGGACGATGCGGCAAGGCAATCGCAGGAAGTGCGCAAGATCGACCCACGCTTCGACAGCGCCGATTTCGGCTCGCTGTTGCAGAAGCCCGACCTGCGCGCAAAGCTCACGCGCGCCTTGGCGAAGGCGGGTCTTTAGGCCCTTGCGGGCGTTTTAAGGGTTACGAAGCTTCGGCCAATTCTCTTTGGCCTTTTCGGCGATCTTCACGCCTTCGGTTTTGAATTTCTTCACGCCCTTCCTTTTCGAGAAGACGTAGAGCTTGCCGTTGGTGATCGTCCAGGCCTCGGGGTCGGCTTCGACCTTGAGGCCGCGCGACAGTTGGATCGCGCAATAGCCGTCGAACTGCGGCGCGTAGTGCTCGGGGTTGGAGGCGAACTTGTCGCGATTGGGCGCGCTCTTGAACCAATAGGTGGCGTCGTCATAGGCGAAGGTGAATTCCTTCGAGCCCTTCTCCGGCTTGCCGTCGGTGAAATACGCCACCGGATCGTAGCCCTTGAGCGCGACGCGCGCTTTGCCGCCGGTCGCGGCGTTCTGCGCCGCGGCGCCGCCGCTCAGCGCGAGCTGCACGGACGCCGCGCCGCCCAGCGTGACTGCGACAGCCGCCGAAACAAATGCTCGCCGCGAAAGACCGCTCATAGCCATGGCTCCTGAGTGCAGGTTCGTTCGGGGAAAATACCACGCGGCAATACAGGTGGAAATGTGGCCGGGGGCCCGCCGAATTGCGCCTGGACGGCCAGCGAGGACGGCAAAGCCATGACGGCCCGCGCGGACCGTGCTAATCACCCCGCGCATTTAACGCGCTGCGCCGGGACCGATGTCCAAAACCCCCGCTCTCGCCGACTTCCGCCGTATCGTGGTCAAGGTCGGCTCCTCGCTCCTGGTCGACGCCGCCGCCGGCGCCTTGAAGCGCGCCTGGCTGGACGCGCTCGCCGCCGACATCGCGGCGCTGCACAAGGGCGACTTTTTGTCGGCGCCGGCCAAAGGCGCGGCGCCTTGTGACGTGCTGGTGGTCTCCTCCGGCGCCATCGCGCTCGGCCGCGCCGTGCTCAAGCTGCCGGCGGGCGCGCTCAAGCTGGAGGACAGCCAGGCCGCCGCCGCGGTCGGCCAGATCGCGTTGGCGCGCGCCTGGTCGGAGGCGCTCGGCGAACGCGGGCTGACCGCCGGCCAGGTGCTGGTGACGCTCACCGACACCGAGGAGCGCCGCCGCTATCTCAACGCGCGCTCCACCATCGCGCGGCTGCTCGAATGGCGCAGCGTGCCGGTGATCAACGAAAACGACGCGGTGGCCACCACCGAGATCCGCTATGGCGACAATGACCGGCTCGCTGCGCGTGTCGCCACCATGATGAGCGCCGACCTGCTGGTGCTGTTGTCCGACGTCGACGGGCTCTACGATCGGCCGCCGGAAGGCGGCGGCGCCAAGCACATCGCCGTGGTGCCGCGCATCACGCGCGACATCGAGGCCATGGCCGGCGATCCCGCTTCCGAGCTCGCGCGCGGCGGCATGCGCACCAAGATCGAGGCGGGCAAGATCGTCACCACCGCCGGCACGCACATGGTGATCGCTTCGGGCCGCGTCGATCATCCGCTGCAGGCGATCGCGGATGGCGCGCCTTGCACCTGGTTCCTCACGCCGGCCAATCCGGTGACCGCGCGCAAGAAATGGATCGCCGGCTCGCTCGAACCGCGCGGAGCCCTGACCGTCGACGCCGGCGCCGTGCGCGCGTTGCGCAGCGGCAAAAGTTTGTTGCCGGCCGGCGTCGTCAAGATCGAGGGCGCCTTCGAGCGCGGCGATGCGGTGGTGGTGCGTGGTCCGGACGGGCACGAGATCGGCCGCGGGCTCATCGCCTACGACGCCGCCGACGCCGACAAGATCAAGGGCCGCTCCTCGGCCGACATCCTGTCGATCCTCGGCTTCGGCGGGCGCAGCGAGATGATCCACCGCGACGATCTGGTGATGGGCGGGGAATGAGCTGGCCGCTTTGAAAGCCTGGCTGGAAACGAGGACAGCAAATTCAGGGCGTTACCGTTCAGTCGTCATGCCCGGCCAAGCGGTCCGGGCGGAGTTTACCATCGGGCCGGCCTATGGCCGGACCCGTTGGGCCGGCCGGCTCGCACACTTGTGCCGGGCATCCACGCCTGGCTCGCTGAATTGCCGATAAGGCGTGGATGGCCGGGACAAGCCCGGCCATGACGGTGTGGAAGCGTTTCGCATATCCGACTGAACCGGCTCTGCTCATTTCCGGCCAGCTCCGAGGAACCCTGCGGATTCGGCCGCGTTGTCCCCACAACGACGCGACGCGACACTTCTGGAAGGCGATTGACCGATCGCCCTTAAACCCCGGCTCCAAAGCCGGGGTTTTTGCGCGCTTTGGGCGCGCGGCGAGCCGCCGCGCGACGATTTGGCAGGTTGTGAGCGTGCGCGCAGGGAGGTTTCCTTGGGCAAGCCACGGCGGCCGGGGCAGTCTGTACCTGCACCCCACCCGGGCCACCGTTGCGGGAGGTCGAAGGTGCTTTGGCGCCGGAGACAAAAAACTATCCCCCAGGGGCCCCTCGCGGGCCCCTCTTTTTTTGCGCTTGGCGGCGTCATTGCTGCCCAGCAAAGCGGTTCGTTTGCTGCGCTTATGCTGCGCGGTAAGGCTATGATTTCACTAGCTTTTGCGATTTCGCCGCCGGCGCGCGCGCTGGCGGCGCGAAATCGGGCTTTTCGGCTTGAGCTGGGCCGGCACGGGGCGGGCTGGCAGCGGGAAGAAGGTGCCGTCGGGAAATTCGAGGTAGCGGCTGTAGACCTGCACCTGGCCCTCCCCGCCCTTGCGGCCTTCGATCACGAACTTGGTGCCAACCGGAAAGCGGCTGGGGAGCTTGCTGCCGTACGCCATGGAACCCTCCTGCGACACGCTCACCCTGCCAGCGCATTGTGTAGGTCAATTGATCCGCTGGCCCTTCTGGCCGCTTATCCACGCTATCCCCAACTTAGTGGCTGAACCGCATGCGCACCCGGCCGCCTCGCCCCGGCCGCGCGTCCGTGTTAGGAAATGCTGGATTAGTGGGCTGACGGGCCATTCACGACCATGACCGCGCCGCTGAAAAGCATCGAGGGAACCCGCGATATCGGGCTCGCCATGGCCGAAATCGGCCGCGATGCCCGTGCGGCGGCCCGCGTCCTGGCATTGGCCCCGACCGGGCAAAAGGACCGGGCGCTGGAGCGGATGGCTGCCGCTATCCGCGCCCAGCAGGGCCAAATCCTCGCGGAAAACGCCCGCGACGTCGCCGAAGCGCGCGCCGCCGGCGCGACCGAGGCCTTTATCGACCGGCTGGCGCTCAACGCGGCCCGCGTCGAGGACATGGCCGCCGGCATGGAGGTCATCGGCGACCTGCCAGACCCGGTCGGCAGCGTCATGGCTTCTTGGACGCGGCCGAACGGCATGACCATCGAGCGGGTGCGAGTGCCGCTCGGCGTCGTCGGCATCATCTACGAAAGCCGCCCCAATGTGACCGCGGATGCCGGCGCGCTCTGCCTCAAATCGGGCAACGCTGCCATCCTGCGCGGCGGCTCGGACAGCCTGCGCTCGAGCCGCGCCATCCACCTGGCCATGCAGCAGGGCCTGCGCGAGGCCGGCCTGCCGGCGGCCGCCATTCACGTCATCAACAGCCGCGACCGCGCCGCCGTCGCCCTCATGCTGGCCGGCTTGGAGGGCAATATCGACGTGCTTGTGCCGCGCGGCGGCAAGGACTTGGTCGCCCGCGTGCAGGCGGAAGCGCGGCTGCCGGTCTTCGCCCATCTGGAAGGCGTCTGCCACGTCTATGTCGACGGGGCTGCTCCCCTCGACATGGCCAAGCGGATCGTGCTCAACGCCAAAATGCGGCGCACCGGCGTATGCGGGGCGGCGGAAACGCTGCTGGTCGACCGCGCTGTGGCGGACACCCATCTCAAGCCGCTTGTTGAAGTCCTGCTCGCGGCAAACTGCGAGATCCGCGGCGACGAGCCGACCCAGGCGGTCGACAAGCGGGTGAAACCGGTGACCGAAGAGGACTGGTCGGCCGAATATCTCGACGCAATTCTGGCGGTGGGGCTGGTTGACGGCGTCGACGAGGCTATTGCCCATATCGAGCGCTACGGCTCGCACCACACCGATGCGATCGTCACCGCCGATCCCGCAGCGGCCGAGAAATTCCTGGCCCAAGTCGACTCCGCGATCGTGCTGCACAACGCCTCGACCCAGTTCGCCGACGGCGGCGAGTTCGGCTTCGGCGCCGAAATCGGCATCGCCACCGGCCGGCTGCACGCACGCGGGCCAGTGGGTGTCGAACAATTGACCACCTTCAAATACCGCATCCGCGGAAGCGGCCAGATCAGACCGTGAAACCGCCTCTCCCTTTGAGTTCGGGGCGCCTGCTCCCGCCGCACGCGCCCGGGATGCGGATTGGCCTGTTTGGCGGGACTTTTGACCCCCCGCATCAAGCGCATCTTGGTGCATCGCTGCTTGCGCTCAAGCGGCTCAAGCTCGACCGCGTGTGGTGGCTGGTGACGCCCGGCAACCCGCTCAAGAACACGAGTGGGCTCGGACCGGTGGCCGCGCGCATCGAGGCCGCCCGCGCTCTCACCCGTCATCCGCGCATCGACATCACCGGGCTCGAGGCTGTCATCAAGACGAGATACACCTATGACACCATCCTCTGGCTGAAATCGCGCTGCCCCGGCGTGCGATTTGTCTGGATCATGGGCGCGGACAATCTGCGGAGCTTTCACCGCTGGCAGAAATGGCGTGGAATCGCGAAGCTGGTGCCTATTGCGGTGGTCGACCGCCTCGGCCCCAGCCTTTACGCCGGCGCCAGCGCGGCGGGCCAAGCATTGCGCGACGCGCGCATCCCCGAATACGCGGCAAGCGCCTTGCCCGGCCGCAAGCCGCCGGCTTGGACTTTTCTGCACGGTCTCAAATCGCCCTTGTCGTCGACCGCGTTGCGGGCGCTCCGGCGCCGCACGCCGAGTTCCACTTCGGCGCCGGCCCGTCGCAAGCGCTCCAACAAGGCTGCCAACAAGGTCGGTCGCAAGGCTGGCAAGAAGCGAGGCAAATAGCTATCTTTTAACGGACCCCGAGTAAGAATCGGGGCGAGTGCGACGAACCGAAAGGATCAAGAACCCTGCGCATATCTGCACTCTCTCGGGCGACGCGTCGCGCGCCCGAATCCGTCTCCCGGCACCCGAGCGCCAAGGAGACGCTCCGCATCGTCCTCGCGCGTCTGGAAGACATGAAAGCCGAGGACAGTGTCAGCATCGATCTCACCGGTAAATCCTCGATCGCGGACTTCATGGTGGTGGCCTCCGGCCGCTCCCAGCGCCACGTCGCGTCCATCGCCGAGCACGTCGTCAAGGACGTCGAAAAAGCCGGCGTGCCAAAGGTGCGGGTCGAGGGTCAGCGGCAAGGCGACTGGGTGCTTATCGACGCCGGCGACGTGATCGTTCACATTTTCCGGCCGGAAGTGCGCGCCCATTACAATCTCGAGAAAATGTGGGCGGGCGGTCGAGCGGACGCACGGCGAGCGAACTGATAATCTTGGCGGCGCGATGCGTATCATCGTTGCCGCCGTGGGACGCCTGAAGCGGGGCCCGGAAACCGAGCTTTCCGAGCGCTATCGCAAGCGCGCGGCACAAACCGGCCGCCAACTCGGCTTGCGCGACATCGAGATCGTCGAAGTCAGAGAAAGCCGCGCTGCCGACGCCGGCAAGCGCATGCTCGAGGAATCGATCGCGCTCGCCAATGTGATCCCGCCGCGTTCGGCGAGCGTGCTGCTCGAGGCCGAGGGCGACAATATCGACAGCGCAGGCCTCGCCGGGCTGTTGGCGCGGTGGCGGGCGGACGACCGGCCGGCGGCGGTATTCCTGATCGGCGGCGCCGACGGCCTGGCGGCGTCCTTGCGCGACGAGGCGACGGTGCGGCTATCGTTCGGGGCGGCGACCTGGCCGCATCAGCTGGTGCGCGTGATGCTGCTGGAGCAGCTTTACCGCGCCGCTACGATCCTCACCGGGCACCCCTATCACCGGGGCTGAGCGGCCCGGCACATTTAATCCGCGGGTCCCGATTTGGTCTTAATCGGGGCGCAATTACTTCGCTCACAATGTCCTTGCCGTCCCAAACCGCGGGCGTAACTTGCCGGAAATGATTTGCCTTGGGGGGTTCAGCCTGGATCCGCGCTCAGCGCTCGTCGCCGGGCTCGGGCTCGCTCTGCCGCTTGCGCTCGCCGGCCCGGCGGCTGCGCAAGATCGCCCGGCGCAGCCGGCGCAAAGCGACAAGGCGAAAAAGCTCGACGCGATCAAAAAGCATGACGTAGAGCTCAAGGCCACGCGCGACCAGCAGCGCAAGTCGGCCGACACCGAGGCGGCCCTCAAGCGTGAGATCGAAAAGATCGGCGACGACCGCCGCAAGCTCAACCAGGCCCTGATCGATACCGCGGCCAAGCTGCGCAGCGTCGAAGGCAAGGTCGAGTCCACGCAGGCGCGCCTCGCCCCGCTCGATGAAAACGAGCGCAACATCCGCAAATCGCTGGAAGGCCGTCGCGCGGTGATCGGTGAAGTGTTGGCGGCATTGCAGCGTATCGGCCATCATGCGCCGCCGGCCTTGATCTCAAGCCCGGAAGACGCGCTCAAGGCGGTGCGCACGGCCATGGTACTCGATGCCGTGCTCCCCGAGATGCGTCACCAAGTGGCGGAGCTCGCCAACGATCTCAGCGCGCTGGTCAAGCTGCGCAAGGAGATCATTACTCAGCGCGATCTCCTGAAACGCGAGATGGCTTCGCTCGACGCCGAGCGCGCACGCGTGCATGCGCTGGTCGACGAGCGTCAGAAGCAGCAGGCCGAGCGCGAGAAGGCGCTGGAGACGGAGCGCGCACACGCCGCCGAACTGGCAAAAAAGGCGGCCAATCTCAGAGATTTGATCGCCAACCTGGAGCAGAGCCTGCCGTCGACCACGCGCGAGGCCCGCGAGGAGGCGGTTCGCAAAGCCGGGCGCCAGGCGCTGGCTGCCTTGCACGACCCGGGCCGGCTGGCCCCGGCGGTCGCCTTCGCATCGCTGCGCGGGCAAATTCCGATCCCGGTTAACGGCGTCAAACTGAAGGATTTTGGCGCACCCGACGGCGTCGGCGGCTCGGAAAAAGGCATTTCCATTGCCACGCGCGCGGGCGCCCAGGTTACCTCTCCGGCCGACGGCTGGGTGGTATATGCCGGGCCCTTCCGGTCCTACGGGCAACTCTTGATCCTGAATGCCGGCGGCGGGTATCATGTACTGCTCGCTGGGATGGATCGGATATCTGTTGATCTCGGACAGTTCGTGCTGACCGGAGAACCGGTCGCGGTGATGGGGAACGGCTCCCGTATCGCCGCTATCCTCGCGACAGGTTCCAGCCAACCGGTGCTCTACATCGAGTTCAGAAAAGACGGGACTCCCGTCGATCCAGGCCCATGGTGGGCGTCTGGCGAAGGCGAAAAGGTTCGCGGATGATGCGCAAGACTTCATTGATCCTACTGGGCGCGGCACTCGGAGCGGCAATGGCGCTGTTCGCGACGCAGCCTCGCATGATCTTCGCCGGGGCCAGCGCCAAGGCGGCGGCCGCCGACACCTACCGGCAGCTCAACCTTTTCGGCGACGTGTTCGAGCGCGTGCGCGCCGACTACGTCGAGAAACCGAACGACGGCAAGCTGATCGAATCCGCGATCAACGGCATGCTGGCCGGTCTCGATCCGCATTCGAGCTACATGGACGCCAAGAGCTTCCGCGACATGCAGGTGCAGACCCGCGGCGAATTCGGCGGCCTCGGCATCGAGGTCACCATGGAAAACGGCTTGATCAAGGTGGTGGCGCCGATCGATGAGACGCCCGCCGCCAAGGCCGGCATCCTGGCCAACGACATCATCACCAAGCTCGACGACGAGCAGGTGCAGGGCCTCACCCTGAACCAGGCGGTCGAGAAGATGCGTGGGCCGGTGAACACCAAGATCAAGCTCACCATCATGCGCAAGGGCGCGAATAAGCCGATCATCGTGACGCTCACGCGCGACGTCATCCGCGTGCACTCGGTGCGCTCGCACGTCGAGGGCCCCGACGTCGGCTATATCCGCATCACCCAGTTCAACGAGCAGACGACCGAAGGCCTGAAGAAGGCGATCGCCGACATCAAGGCCAAGGTGCCCGAGGACAAGCTCAAGGGCTACGTTATCGACCTGCGCAACAATCCGGGCGGATTACTCGATCAGGCGATTTCGGTGTCCGACACGTTCCTGCAGAAGGGCGAGATCGTCTCCACCCGCGGGCGCAACCCGGAAGAGACGCAGCGCTTCAACGCCCGGGCGGGAGATCTCACCAGCGGCAAGCCGGTCATCGTGCTGGTCAACGGCGGCTCGGCCTCGGCTTCCGAGATTGTCGCCGGCGCCCTACAGGACCACAAGCGGGCGACGATCCTCGGCACCCAGAGCTTCGGCAAGGGCTCGGTGCAGACCATCATCCCGCTGGGCTCCGGCAACGGCGCCCTGCGCCTGACCACGGCGCGCTACTACACGCCGTCCGGGCGCTCGATCCAGGCCACCGGCATCACACCCGATATCGAGGTGATGCAGGACATTCCGGATGACCTGAAGTCCAAGACGGACACCATGGGCGAAGCGTCCCTGCGGGGCCACCTCAAGGCCGCCGCCGGCAGCGAAAAGAAGGGCTCGCAGTCCTACGTTCCGCCGGACCCGAAGAACGACAAGGCGCTGCACATGGCGGACGATCTGCTGCGCGGCATCCAGGTCAATTCGGCGTTCCCGCCCAATGCCAAGGCGCCGATCCCGAACTGAGCAGAGCCTTCGGCCGATATGAACGGCGCGGGGCGGCCTCACCGGCCGCCCCGTCGCATTTTTGCGCCCATCCGGTCAGCGAGAGGCAGGCGCTTGCGTGATAGACTGCCGATGATTCGCGAGGTTTTGGCCCCTTGTCATCGGACGACCTGAACGCCCCGCTCGGCCAGGACAAGAAAAAACCGCCGTTGGGCAAGTTGCCGGCGCTGGCGCCGCAAGCGCTGGCGGGCGTGCTTGCCCTGTTCGGATTGGCGGTGGCGATCTGGGGTGCTTTCGTCAGCGACCCGTTGGGCGGTGAGCCGGTGGCGGTTGTCGCCACCGCCCCGTCGACATCGGGCATGCCGACGGCGCTTGGCGGCGGCGAGCGCCAGCACGCCCGGCATGACGGCAACGCGGCCGGCGCGCCGCCCGCCGCCGACCCCAAGATCAAAAAGATGGCGCCGCCCGGCAGCACCACCGTCACCATCATCGACGGCTCCAGCGGCAAGAGCCGTGACGTGATCATTCCGGGTCCGGCAAACAGCGCGGGGCCAAAAACGCCGCTCGATCCGAAAATGCTGGAAATCACGCGGCATGGTCCGATCCCGAAGATCGGACCGGACGGTGCGCGTGCCTACGTGCGCTATGCGCAGAAGTTCGCAATGCCGGCCGGCAAGAAGGATTGGCCGCGCATCGCGCTGATCGTCGAAGGTCTGGGCATCAGCGCTTCCGGCACCGCCGACGCCCTCGCCGAGCTGCCGGCGCCGGTAAGTTTTGCGCTCGCACCCTACGGCACCGACCTGCAAGAACTGGCGGCGAAGGCGCGCGCCGCCAAGCATGAAGTGCTGTTGCAGGTGCCGATGGAGCCGTTCAATTTTCCCGACAACGATCCCGGCCCGCGCACCCTCATGACCTCGCTCGACGCCGAGCAGAACGTCGACCGGCTGCACTGGCAGATGAGCCGCTTCCAGGGCTATGTCGGGCTGATCGGCTATATGGACGGCAAGTTTACCGCTTCCGACCGCGCGCTGACGCCGGTCATGCAGGATGCCGCCAAACGCGGGCTGATCTATGTGGACGACGGTGCCTCGCCGCGCAGCGTCGCCGGACAAATCGCCGGCGCGCAAAACCTGCCTTACGCCAAGGCCGACATCGTGGTCGACGCGGTATCGACGCCGACAGAAATCGACCATGCGTTGGCACGGCTGGAACTGATGGCGCGCGAGCGTGGCAACGCCATCGGGCTTGCCACCGCGCTGCCGGCAACGGTGAAGCGCATCGCGGCCTGGGCCAAGGCGGTCGAGGGAAAAGGCTTCGTGCTCGTCCCGATCACCGCGATGGCGCTGAAGGCGACGCCGCATCAGGCGAATAGAGAGTAGCGAATAGGGAATAGCGAGCAGTCGGTAGACGGCCTATCTTTATTCAAGCATCTCCTCGCTGTTCGCCATTCACTATTCACCGGTCTTCCCCATGCCCCCCTTCGAGTCGCTCCCCTACCGCCCCTGTGCCGGCATGATGGTGCTCAACCGTGCCGGCCTCGTGCTCGTTGGGAGGCGCTCGAGCGGCCCCGAACACATCGACGCCACGCATGTCTGGCAGATGCCGCAAGGCGGCATCGACGACGACGAGGATCCCTACAAGGCCGCGCTGCGCGAACTGCACGAAGAGACCAATATCAAATCGGTCGAAAAGCTCGGCGAGATTGCCGAATGGCTTTACTACGACATTCCGCGCGACATCGTCGGCCAGGCCTGGGGCGGCAAGTACCGCGGCCAAAAGCAGAAATGGTATGCGCTGCGCTTCACCGGCGAGGACAGCGAGATCGATATCGTGCATCCGGCGGGCGGGCACGAGCCGGAATTCGTCGATTGGCACTGGACCGAGATGGGCAAATTGCCCGACCTGGTGGTGCCGTTCAAGCGAGCGACTTATGAGCGGGTGGTGCGGGAATTTGAGAAATTCGCGAAATAATTCTGTCTGTCATTGACCGCTAAAACGGGCAATCCAGTAAACGCCCCATATCCGTAAACGCCCGGCACAGCGCCTTAGTGCATCGCCGTCGTCTGGATGTGCCGGTCGACTTCCTTGAAGTGGTCGAGCCGCGTAATCAGCCTGTCGAGCTCGTTGCCCGGCTCGGTCTTGCCGATGCGCTCTTCGAGCGCGCCGATGTGCCCGGCCATCATGCCGCGCTCGACCGTCTCCATCGCTTCGGCCACGTCGGCGAGCACGGTCAGGCCTTCGGACGAGACCTCGGCGAAGCCGCCCAGCACCACGATCTGCTGCGCGCCGCCCGGGCCGTGCACGGTCAGGATGCCGGGGCGCAGCGTGGTGACGAAGGGCGCGTGTCCGGCGAGCACGCCGAAATCGCCCTCGGCGCCGGGCACGTCCACCTGCTCGACGTCACCCGAGAACAGGAGCTTTTCCGGCGAGACCAGTTCGAAATGGAGGGGGGGAGCCATTTGCCGCCTATTTGATTTTCCTCAGCGAATTCGTCCTCAGGCTTCCGCCGCCAGCTTCTTGCCCTTCTCGACCGCCTCTTCGATGGTGCCGACCATGTAGAAGGCGGCCTCCGGCAGGTGATCGTACTTGCCGGCCACCAGATCCCTGAAGCCACGGATGGTGTCGGCGAGATCGACCAGCTTGCCGGGCGAGCCGGTGAACACTTCGGCGACGTGGAACGGCTGCGACAGGAAGCGCTCGATCTTACGCGCCCGCGCGACCGTAAGCTTGTCCTCTTCCGACAGCTCGTCCATGCCGAGAATGGCGATGATGTCCTGCAGCGACTTGTAGCGCTGCAGCGTCGACTGCACCGTGCGCGCCACCTCGTAGTGCTCCTCGCCGACGACGCGCGGATCGAGCATGCGCGAGGTCGAATCGAGCGGGTCGACCGCCGGGTAGATGCCCTTGGCGGCGATGTCGCGCGACAGCACCGTGGTGGCATCGAGATGCGCGAAGGAGGTGGCGGGTGCCGGGTCGGTCAGGTCGTCCGCCGGCACGTAGATGGCCTGCACGGAGGTGACCGAGCCCTTGGTGGTGGTGGTGATGCGCTCCTGCAGCGCGCCCATGTCGGTGGCGAGGGTCGGCTGATAGCCGACCGCGCTCGGGATGCGCCCGAGCAGCGCCGACACTTCCGAGCCGGCCTGCGTGAAGCGGAAGATGTTGTCGACGAAGAACAAGACGTCCTGGCCCTGGTCGCGGAAATATTCGGCGACGGTGAGGCCGGTGAGGCCCACGCGGGCGCGCGCGCCCGGCGGCTCGTTCATCTGCCCGTAGACCAGCGCGCATTTCGAGCCTTCGACCGAGCCCTTCTTCGGGTCCTTGTTGACGCCCGACTCGATCATCTCATGGTAGAGGTCGTTGCCCTCGCGGGTGCGTTCGCCGACGCCGGCAAACACCGAATAGCCGCCGTGCGCCTTGGCCACGTTGTTGATCAGCTCCATGATCAGCACGGTCTTGCCGACGCCGGCGCCGCCGAACAGGCCGATCTTGCCGCCCTTGGCGTAGGGCGCGAGCAGATCGACCACCTTGATGCCGGTGACCAGGATCTGCGCCTCGGTCGACTGCTCGATATATTCGGGCGCCGGCTGATGGATCGCGCGCTTCTGGGCGGTCTTGACGGGGCCCGCCTCGTCGACCGCCTCGCCGATGACGTTCATGATGCGGCCGAGCGTCTCTTCGCCCACCGGCACCTCGATCGGCTCCCCCGTGTCGGTGACATCCTGGCCGCGGGTCAAGCCGTCGGTCGCGTCCATGGCGATGGTCCGCACGGTCGATTCGCCGAGATGCTGCGCCACCTCGAGCACCAGGCGGTTGCCTTTGTTATCGGTCTCGAGCGCGTTCAGAATTTTCGGCAAATGGGTCTCGAACTGCACGTCGACGACGGCGCCCATGACCTGCGTGATTTTTCCGACTGCGTTTGCTGTAGCCATGTCGTCCTCTTTACGAAAGCTTTTTACCTCCCCCGGCAAGGGGGAGGTCGACGCGCGAAGCGCGTCGGGTGGGGGTCATGGAGGCGTCGAAGATCGACCCCTCCCCGGACCGCTTCGCGGTCCGACCCTCCCCTTTCAGGGAAGGGTGAAGACGATGTTGGCGCCGCGCCATCATAGCGCTTCCGCGCCGGAGATGATCTCGATCAGCTCCTTGGTGATCATCGCCTGGCGGGTGCGGTTATAGGTGAGCGTCTGCTTGCGGATCATCTCGCCGGCGTTGCGCGTGGCGTTGTCCATGGCGGTCATGCGCGCGCCTTGCTCGGAGGCGGCGTTCTCCAACAGCGCGCGGAACACCTGCACCGCCAGATTGCGCGGCAAGAGCTCGGCGAGGATCGCCTCCTCCTCGGGCTCGTATTCGTAAGATGCGCCGGCCTCCGCTTCCTTCTCGAACACCGGCGGGATGATCTGCTGCGCGGTCGGCACCTGCGCAATCACCGATCTGAAGCGCGAGAAGAACAGCGTGCAGACGTCGAAGCCGCCCTCCTCGAACAGCGCGACGATCTTGCGCGAAATCATCTCGGCCTGCTCGAAGCCGAGCACGCGCACGCCGCGCAACTCGATCGTCTCGATGATCTGCCGGCTGAACTGGCGGCGCAACTGGTCGAAGCCCTTGCGACCGACGCAGAGGATCTTGATTTCCTTGCCCTGACCGATCAGCGCGTTGGCGCGCTCGCGCGCGAGCCGCACGATCGAGGAATTGAACGGGCCGCATAAGCCGCGCTCGGCGGTGCAGACGACCAGCAGATGCACGCGGTCGCTGCCCGTGCCGGCGAGCAGCCTGGGCGCCGAATCGCTGCCTTTGACCGCCGCGGCGATCGAGCCGAGCACCTTGCCCATGCGCTCGGCGTACGGACGCGCGGCTTCGGCCGCCGCCTGCGCGCGGCGCAGCTTGCTCGCCGCGACCATCTGCATCGCCTTGGTGATCTTCTGCGTCGCCTTGGTGGCGGCGATGCGCACGCGCATGTCCTTGAGGGAGGCCATTGCGAGCTATCCTCTCGGCAAGACGCGCGCCCTCCCCCTCAAGGGGGGAGGGAACAGTCCCGTATGCGTGGCGAACTTCGTGCGCATCATCAATGCCGGATCAGGCAAACGTCTTGGCGTAGGCTTCGACCGCGCTCTTCAGCTTGGCGGCGTCGGCGTCGGAGAGGTCGCCGCTCTTGCGGATCGAGTTCGAGCAGATCGGCGTGCTGGGTGCGCAGCAGGTTGAGCAGGCCATGCTCGAAGGCGCGCACGCGCTCGACCGGCAGCGGATCGAGATAGCCGTTGGTGCCGGCCCAGATCACGCAGACCTGCTCCTCCATCTTCAGCGGCGAGAATTGCGGCTGCTTCAAAAGTTCGGTCAGCCGCGCGCCGCGGTTCAGCAGCCGCTGCGTGGTGGCGTCGAGGTCCGAGCCGAACTGCGCGAAGGCCGCCATTTCGCGGTATTGCGCGAGCTCGCCCTTGATGCGGCCGGCCACCTTCTTCATCGCCTTGGTCTGCGCCGCGGAGCCGACGCGCGACACCGAAAGGCCGACATTCACCGCCGGGCGGATGCCCTGATAGAACAGATCGGTCTCCAGGAAGATCTGCCCGTCGGTGATGGAGATGACGTTGGTCGGAATATAGGCCGAGACGTCGTTGGCCTGCGTCTCGATCACCGGCAGCGCCGTAAGCGAGCCGGCCTTGTTCTCGTCGTTCATCTTGGCGGCCCGCTCCAACAGGCGCGAGTGCAGGTAGAACACGTCGCCCGGATAGGCTTCGCGGCCCGGCGGACGCCGCAGCAGCAACGACATCTGGCGGTAGGCGACGGCCTGCTTGGACAAGTCGTCGTAGAAGATGACCGCGTGCATGCCGTTGTCGCGGAAATATTCGCCCATGGTGCAGCCGGCAAACGGCGCCAGGAACTGCATCGGCGCCGGCTCCGAGGCGGTGGCGGCCACCACAATCGAATAGTCGAGCGCGCCGTTCTCCTCCAGCACCTTGACGAACTGCGCCACGCTCGAGCGCTTCTGACCGACCGCGACATAGACGCAATAGAGCTTGATCTTCTCGTCGGGCTGCGCGTTGAGCGGCTTCTGGTTGAGGATGGTGTCGAGGATGATGGCGGTCTTGCCGGTCTGGCGGTCGCCGATCACCAATTCGCGCTGGCCGCGGCCGATGGGGATCAGCGAGTCGATGGCCTTTAGCCCCGTCGCCATCGGCTCGTGCACCGACTTGCGCGGGATGATGCCGGGCGCCTTGACATCGACGCGGGCGCGCCGCTCCGCCTTGATCGGGCCCTTGCCGTCGATCGGATTGCCGAGCGCATCGACCACGCGGCCGAGCAGCCCCTTGCCGACGGGCACGTCCACGATGGCGCCGGTGCGCTTGACCGTCTGGCCTTCGGCGATTTCACGGTCGGAGCCGAAGATGACGATGCCGACATTGTCGATTTCGAGATTGAGCGCCATGCCGCGCGTGCCATTCTCGAACTCGACCATTTCGCCGGCCTGCACGTTGTCGAGGCCGTAGACGCGGGCGATGCCGTCGCCAACCGAAAGCACCTGGCCGACCTCGGAGACTTCGGCCTCTTGGCCGAAATTCTTGATCTGCTCTTTCAGAATGGCGGAAATTTCTGCGGCGCGGATATCCATCAGCGGGCCTCTTTCATCGCGAACTTGATCGCGTTCAGCTTGGTGCGGAGGGAGCTATCGATCATGCGGCTGCCGATCTTGACGATCAGGCCGCCGATAATGCCGGGCTCGACATCGACGGCGAGATCGATGTCCTTGCCGCCGGTCACGGATTTAAGGGCGCTCTTGAGTGCGTCGCGATTCTTCTCGCTGAGCTGCTCGGCGACCGTCACCTGGGCGGTGACTTCGCCGCGGTGGCGGGCGAGCAGCGCGCGGAAGCCGCGGATCATGTCGCGCACCGCGAACAGGCGCCGGTTGGTCGTGATCACCCGCAGGAAATTGGCGGCAATCCCTTTGATTCCGGCCTTGTCGAGGATGGCGGAGAGCGCCTTGAGCTGCTCCTCGGCGCCGAACACCGGGCTGCGCACCAGGCGGGCCAGATCGGGGCTTTCCGCGATCAGGGCGTCGAAACGATCAAGGTCTTGTCTGACCGCATCGAGTGCCTTTTGCTCGAGCGCCAAATCGAACAGCGCGGTGGCGTAACGGCCCGCCATGCCGGGAACGATATGGTCTTCGCCTGCCACCGGACGCCCGTTGCTTCACTTCATCCAAGAACAGTACGCCGTCGCGGAAATCGGCGGCGCAACCTATTGGAATCCAAGAGGGAATTCCGACCATGGGGACCGTCGCGGAAGCCTGCGGAAACCCCCACAAAATCGAGGCGCTAGCTAACACAGGCCAATTCGCGGTGCAACAAGGCGGCTTGGCGCAGGCAAGTCCTGGCGAGAGGGGCCGTCCCGCGACACAAATTTGCATGTCCGCAATGCCTCGCCAGCGGGCCCGACGCGCTATAGCGTGCGGGCCGCGCGGTCAGGCGCGGCGGAATGCGGCGGCGACCGGAACTTGTTGGAACGTCCGCCGGGATGCCAGTACCGCAAGCCAGAACCTCCGGCGCCGCCGACACGGCCAAGCTTCTGGTCGTGCTGCTCGCCTTCGCCTGGGGCTTCAACTGGATCGCGGCGGCGGTGGCCTTGCGCGAATTGTCGCCCTGGAGCCTGCGTTTTGCCGGCGCCGGCATCGGCACCGCAATCCTGTTCTGCGCCGCCGTGCTCACCGGCCACCGCCTCAAAGTGCCGCGCGGCGAGCATGTGCACATCATGGTGGCCGGCTTCTTTAACGTGGCGACGTTTCAGGTGCTGTCCAGCTTTGCGCAATTAAGCGGCGCCACCACGCGCGCCATCATCATCACCTATTCGATGCCGATCTGGGCCACGATCCTGAGCTGGCTGGTGCTGGGCGAAAAGCTCACCGCGGTGCGTCTTCTCGCTTTCGCGCTGTGTATAAGCGGCGTGGGCGTCCTGGTGTGGCCGCTGTTCGCGGCCGGCTTTCCGCCTTCGGTATTCTATTCGCTCGGCTGCGCGCTGAGCTGGGCCTTTGCCACCGTCTACATCAAATGGGCGAAGGTGACGATCGAGCCCTTGGCCAATGCGGCCTGGCAGTTGCTGTTCGGCTTTGCCTTCATTGCCGTCGGGACTTTCGCATTCGAAAGCTATCCGCATCTGTGGCCGGTGCATGGCGAGGCGATTGTGGCGGTGTTGTTCGTCGGCATCATCGGCGTGGGGCTGGCGCATTTCCTGTGGTGGTCGATCGTCGGACGGCTGCCGGCGATCACCGCTTCGCTCGGCTCCCTGCTGGTGCCGGTAATCGGCGTGTCGGCATCGGCCTTTCTGCTCGGCGAGCACCTGACCGGCTCTGATATCGCCGGTTTTGCCATGATCTTTGTCGCCGCGGCTTGCGTGCTGCTGCAGCCGAACGTGAAGCATACGGAGATGCCGGAGTGACGGCGCGCAAAGCAAGCGACGCGGCAGCCAGCGCCAGGCTGCTGGTCGTGATCATGGGCGTGGCCTGGGGCTTCAACTGGGTGGCGGCGCGCATCATCCTCACGACGCTGCCGCCCTGGACCATGCGCGCGGTGGGCATCGGGCTCGGCGACCTGACACTGTTTGCCGCCGCCGCCGTCACCGGCGTGAGCCTTGGCGTTCCGCGCGGCGAGCGGCTGAAGATCCTGATCGCCGGATTTTTCAACGTCGCGGTGTTCAATGTTTGCTCGGCTTATGCGCAAATCTACGGCACGACCTCGCGCGCGATCGTCATCGCCTATTCGATGCCGATCTGGTCGGCGCTGCTTGCGTATTTCGTGCTGGGCGAACGGCTCACCCGCGTGAAGCTCGCGGCGCTCGCCTTGTGCGCGGCCGGCCTGGCAATCCTGATATTTCCGCTGGCGCGCGCCGGCTTTCCGTTCGGCGCGCTGTTCGCGCTGATCTGTGCGTGGAGCTGGGCTGCCGGCACCATCTATCTGAAATGGGCAAAGATCCGCGCCGCGACCTTGGCCGTGGCGGCCTGGCAGTTGCTGTTCGGCTGGTTCATGCTGGCGGGCGGCACGCTGATGTTCGAAGGCCTGCCGCATTTGTGGCCGTTGCCGCCGCACATCCTGGCGTGGATCGGCTACAACGGCCTGATCGGCATGGGGCTCGCCTATTTCCTCTGGTTCGTGGTGGTCGACCGATTGCCCGCCACCACCGCCTCGCTCGGCTCGCTTTTGGTGCCGGTCGTCGGCGTGGTCGGCTCGGCCTGGCTGGTGGGCGAGCGCCCCAGCCTTTACGACGCCATAGGCTTTGCCTGCATCTTCGCCGCGGCGGCGAGCGTGCTGCTGCAGCCGACCGCGCGGCATGACGAATTGCCGGAGTGAGTTTGTCGTCGTTCCGGGACGCCACGCAGCGGCGAGCCCGAATGACAGCTTCGATATCTACAGAAAACTCATCGGATCGACGTCCACCTCGAGTCGCACATTACCGCGTGGGCGCGGCGCCTTGCCGAGCCAGTCGCGCAAATAGGCGGACAGATCGAAAGCGCGCGGGGATTTCACCAGCAGCCGGAAGCGGTGCCTGCCGCGCACCACCGCGATCGGCGCCTCGGCGGGGCCGAGCACGCGCACCTCATCGTTCTTGGGCGCGTGCGCGACCAGCGCCCGGCCATAGGATTCCGCGGCGTGGCGCTCGTTGGCGCTGACGACGAGGCTGGCAAGCCGGCCGAACGGCGGGTAGCCGGTGCGCTCGCGCAACTCGATTTCGCTGGTATAGAAGGCTTCGCGGTCGCCAGAAATGAGCGCACGCATCACCGGATGCTCGGGCTGGTGCGTTTGCAGAAATCCGACGCCTCTCCCTTCCTCGCGGCCGGCGCGGCCGACCACCTGATGCAGCAATTGGAAAGTGCGTTCGGCGGCGCGTGGGTCGCCGTTGCCGAGGCCGAGATCGGCGTCGACGATGCCGACCAGATTGAGCTTGGGGAAATGGTGGCCCTTGGCGACGAGCTGCGTGCCGATGACGAGATCGAACCGGCCTTGCGCCACGTCGTCGAGCTCCGAACGCAGGCGTTCGATCGATTCCACCAGATCGCTCGATAGAACAAGTATACGCGCGCCGGGGAACAGCTCGGTTGCCTCCTGCTCGAGCCGCTCGACGCCGGGGCCCACGGCGGCGAAGCTTTCGGTGGCGTGGCAATTTGGGCATTCCGCCGGCGGCGGCATGGAGAAGCCGCAGTGATGGCAGACGAGGCGGCGGCGAAAGCGGTGATCGACCAGCCAGGCGTCGCAATTCGGGCATTGCAGACGGAAGCCGCAGGCCCGGCACAGAGTGAGAGGCGCATAGCCGCGCCGGTTCAGGAACAGCAGCGCCTGCTCTTTGCGCTCGAGGGTGTGCTGCACGGCTTCCGCCAGCCGCGGCGAGATGAAGCGGCCGCGTGGCGGCCCTTCCCGCCGCATGTCGATCGCTTCGATTGCCGGCAGATGGGCGCCGCCGAAACGCTCCGGCAAATGAAGATGGCGGTAGCGGCCGCGCCGGGCGTTGACTTCCGATTCGACCGAGGGCGTGGCGGAGGCCAGCACCACCGGGATCTTGGCGATACTCCCGCGCACCACCGCCATGTCGCGCGCATGGTAATGCGCGCCGTCCTCCTGCTTGTAGGCGGGGTCGTGCTCTTCGTCGACGACGATCAGCCCGAGATCGGCATAGGGCAAGAATAGCGCCGAGCGCGCGCCGACCACCACCGAGACTTCGTTCTCCGCCACCGCGCGCCAGGTGCGCTGGCGCAGACGCGGGGAAAGCTGCGAATGCCACTCCGCCGGGCGCACGCCGAAGCGCGCCGAGAAGCGGTCGAGGAACTGCGCGCTGAGCGCGATCTCCGGCATCAGGATCAACGTCTGATGCTTGCGCCTGATGTTTTCCGCCACCGCCTCGAAATAGACTTCCGTCTTGCCGGAGCCGGTGACGCCGTCGAGCAGTGTGACCGTGTAGCCGCCTTGCGCGGCGGTGGTGCGCAGCGCATCGGCGGCGGCGAGCTGGCCGAGCGAAAATTCCGGCTTGGCGAAGTCCGGCTCGGGCGCGGGCGCCACCGGCTCGGGAGGCAGCACGAACGTTTCCAACGTGCCTTCGTCGATCAGCCCGTCGATCACGCCGGCGGATACGCCTGCTTCGCGCGCGGCCTCGCCCTTCGAATGCGTCAGCCCGTCGCGCAACAGCGCCAGCACACGCGCGCGCGCCGTGGTCATGCGGCCCGGCGCCGGGCCTACGAGCCGCACGCCGACGCGCTCGCGCCCGGGGCCGAGGTGCTCGCCCATGCGCAGCGTCATGCGCAGCACCATGCCGCGCGAGGCGAGCGTGTAGCCGGACACCCAGTCGACAAACGAGCGCAGCTCCGGCTTGAGCGGCGGCACGTCGATTTTGTCGGCGATGTCTTTGAGGCGGTTGTGCAGGCGCGGATTGGGCTCGGGGTTTTCCTCCCACACGACGCCCAGGGATTCGCGCGGCCCCAGCGGCACCGCCACCACGTCACCCGGCGCAACCGCCAAGCCCGCGGGCACGCGGTAGGAATAGGCCTGATCGAGCGCGACCGGCACCAGGACGTCGACGACACGCACCGTCATAATGAAAGGTCTGGCCGATTCCACGCGGTTAAGGAAGGGTGAAGGAAGGCCGCTTACTGTCGCCTCCGCGAAAAGTCGGGACCCGGTAACCCCGGTTTATCTGCATCAGGCCGACAGGGGGTTACCGGGTCCGGGCTCGCGGCCGCTACGCGGCCTTGGCCGGGATGACAGCCGCATGAAGATGCAAACCACCGCCCCGGATGTCGCCGCCGAGATCGTCCGCTGGCTTGCCTATTTGGGCGCCGAGCGGCGGTTGTCGCCAAAAACGCTGGACGCGTATCAGCGCGATGTGGCGCAGTTTCTTGGATTTCTTGCCGAACATCTGGGCGGTGCGCCGAGCCTCAAGCAGCTCGGCAAACTCGAGCCGGCCGATGTGCGCGCTTTCATGGCGGCACGGCGCGCACAAGGAGCCGGCAATCGTTCGTTGATGCGCGGCGTTGCCGGTGCGCGCTCCTTCGCGCGGTTCCTCGAACGCAACGGCAAGGGCAAAATGGCCGCGCTCGCCGCCGTTCGCACGCCCAAGCCGGGCCGCACCTTGCCGAAGCCGCTGCCGGCAAGCGCCGCCATGCGGATGACCAAAGCGGATACGCGCGCGGGCGAAGCGCGCGATGCCTGGATCCTCGCGCGCGACGCCGCCGTCCTGGCGCTGCTTTACGGTGCCGGCTTGCGCATTTCCGAGGCGCTGGGGCTCAAGCGCGGCGAATTCTCCGAAGGCTGCGACACGCTCACCGTCACCGGCAAGGGTAACAAGAAGCGCATGGTTCCGTTGCTGCCGCAGGTGGCGAGGGTGATTGCCGACTACGTCGCGCTCTGCCCGAGCCTGCCGCCGGACGGCCCGCTGTTCATCGGTGCGCGCGGTGGACCGCTGTCCGCGCGCGTGGTGCAGCTTGCGATGGCCGCCTTGCGCGGCGCGCTCGGTTTGCCGGACAGCGCCACGCCGCACGCGCTGCGTCATTCCTTCGCCACGCATCTGCTAGCGCGCGGCGGCGATCTGCGCGCGATTCAGGAGCTGCTCGGTCATGCTTCGCTGTCGACCACGCAAATCTATACTGCGGTCGACGCCGAGCGTTTACTCGACGTTTATGCCAGCACTCATCCGCGCGCATAGTCGCAAAACCGTCACGCGCGAGGTCGATCAGGCATAGCTCTTGCAGCGGTTCGGATTTTCGTATCATCGTCACCGCCCGACGAACGACGGAGGGGACGATGAGCGCCCATGAGCAGATGGAACATGCCGAGCATGCCCAGCATGCCGGTCAATCCAGCAAGCGGATCGCGCTGCTGATCTCGGTGCTGGCGCTGTTTCTTGCCTTCTCCGAAACGCTCGGCAAGAGCGCGCAGACGGAGACGATCACGCAAAATGTCGCCGCCAATGACTTTTGGGCCTTCTACCAGGCCAAGCACATCCGCCAGACGATTTTGAGCGCGGCCGCCGAGCAGATGCAGATCGAGACCGAGCGCGCCGCCGAGTTCGGGCATCAAGACGCGGCTGGCCAAGACTCTCGCCGATTGGAAGAAGACGGCGGCGCGCTATAACGACGATCCGCAAAGCGGGGAGGGCCGCAAGCAGCTCGCCGCCAAGGCCAAAGCGGCCGAGCACAAACGCGATCTGGCGCTTGCACGCTATCACCACTACGAGGTCGCTTCCGCCGCCTTCCAGATCGGCATCGTGCTCGCCTCAGCAGCGGTGATCACCGGAATGGTGGCGCTGGCTTATTTCGCCGGCGTGCTCGGAATCCTGGGCCTCGGCTTCACCGCCATCGGCCTGTGGGCGCCGCACGCTGTGCATTTGTTTTGACACGTAATCATCGGCCGATCGGCCGCCATTGTCGGTGTGCATGAGAGGTTATGCGCTTTCGATCGCGCCGCTCCAATTCAAAGCGTGGCAAGGTGCAAACGATCGAGCAATGGCATCAGACGTTTTTGGTGCGTGAAGCCCAAGCTATTGCTTCATCGAGACGTATGGCATTAGCATCCCTGGATCTTCCAGTATGGAATTCGCAGTGTGCGTGGGTTGAGAGACAAGATCGTCGTCGTCACCGGCGGCGGCGGTGGGATCGGCGGCGCAACCTGCCGGCGCTTTGCCGAAGAAGGCGCCAAAGTCGCGGTCCTCGACATCGACCATGCGGCTGCCGCCAACGTGGCACAGGCGATTGTCAGGGAGGGGGGCAAGGCTGAAGCCTTTGCCTGCGACATCACCAGACATGCCGATTGTCAGGCCGCCGTGCGCGCCGCCGAGGCCGCCTTCGGGCCCATCGACGTGTTGATTAACAATGCCGGCTGGGAGGTGTTCAAGCCGTTTGTCGAGACCACGCCCGCGGATTGGGACAAGCTCATCAGCATCAACCTGATCGGCCCGCTGAACATGCACCACGCGGTGCTCACCGGCATGGCCGCGCGCAAACGCGGACGCATCGTCAACGTCTCCTCCGATGCTGCGCGCGTCGGCTCCTCCGGCGAGGCGGTTTATGCCGCCTGCAAGGCGGGCCTCATCGGTTTTTCCAAGACGATCGCGCGCGAACATGCTCGCAACGGCATCACCGTCAACGTCGTGTGCCCCGGCATCGTCAACACCAAGCTCTACGCGGACTACAAAAAGGGGGCGCGTAACCCGGAAAAGCTCGACGAGGCCTTTCGCCGCGCCATTCCGGTGGGCCGCCTCGGCGAGCCCGACGATTTGCACGGCGCGATCTGCTTCTTCGCAAGCGACGACGCCGCGTTCATGACCGGGCAGGTGGTGAGCGTGTCGGGCGGCCTTACCATGGCCGGATGAACCGAGGGCCGAAAACAATGACCTACGAAGACATCCTGTTCGAAAGCAAAGAGGGCGTCGCGCGCATCACCATCAATCGCCCGTCGAAAATGAACGCCTTTCGCGGACAAACCTGCGAGGAGTTGATCCATGCCTTCAACCGCGCCGGATGGGACAAGTCGGTGGGTGTCATCGTCCTGGGCGGCGCCGGCGAAAAGGCCTTCTGCACCGGCGGCGACCAGTCGGCGCATGAGGGCCAATACGACGGCCGCGGCACGGTCGGGCTGCCGGTGGAGGAATTGCATTCGGTAATTCGGGACGTGCCGAAGCCGGTCATCGCGCGCGTGCAGGGCTACGCCATCGGCGGCGGCAATGTCCTTGCCACCATCTGCGATTTTACCATTGCCTCGGAAAACGCCGTGTTCGGCCAGGTCGGCCCCAAGGTCGGCTCGGTCGATCCCGGTTTCGGCACGGCCTATCTTGCGCGCGTGGTGGGGGAAAAGAAGGCGCGCGAAATCTGGTATCTGTGCCGGCGCTACACAGCGAAGGAAGCGTTGTCATTCGGACTCGTCAACGCAGTGGTGCCCTCCGAGGAGCTCGATGCCGAGATCGGACGCTGGTGCGCGGAAATCCTCGAGCGCAGCCCGACCGCGATCGCAATTGCGAAGCGCTCGTTCAATGCCGACAGCGACAGTATCCGCGGCATCGCCAGCATGGGGATGCAGTCGCTCAAACTGTTTTATCAGACTGAGGAATTGCGCGAGGGCGTGCGCGCCTTTCTGGAGAAGCGCAAGCCGGATTTTCGGCGCTACGTGAAGTAGCGCAAAGGGGTCGAATATTCATGCGCGCTGCGCCAGGAGGATCTTCGTGACCATTCTGTTCAGCGAAGAGCAGCGAGCATTCAAGTCTGCCGCCGAACGCTTCGCGCGCGAGAAGCTTGCGCCGCGCTATCAGGCGCGCGAGCAGGAAGCGGCGATCGACCGCAAACTCGTGCGCGAAATGGGCGCGCTCGGCCTAATTGGCGCCGACCTTCCGGAACGTCACGGCGGCCTCGGCCTCCCCAGCGAAACAACAGGCCTGATCATCGAGGCGCTTGCTTTCGGCGACTTCAACGTGGCCTATGTGCAGCTGCTCGGCTCGCTCTGCGGGCAGATCGTCGCGCGGCATGCCGCCGACGACCTCGCCGCCGAATGGCTGCCGCGCATCGTCGCCGGAGAGGTGCTCGTTTCGCTCGCGCTCACCGAGCCGCGCGGTGGATCGGCCGCAGCCAATCTCTCACTGTCGGCCCGGCCCACGGATACGGGCTACGTGCTCAACGGCGAGAAGTCGTCCATCAGTATCGCCGACCAGGCCGATGCCACACTGGTCTTTGCCCGCACCGGAACGCTTGATGACCGCGCCCATGGCGTGAGCGCTTTTCTCGTGCCGATGAACGCGCCCGGCGTGAAAACCAGCCGGTTCTCCGATCTGGGTAGCAGGGTGGTCGGTCGCGGCTCGATCTTCTTCGATGACGTGCAGGTGCCACGCGCGAACCGGCTCGGAGCCGAGGGTAAAGGCTTTACGCAGGTGATGCAGGGCTTCGATTTCAGCCGCGCCCTGATCGGGCTGCAATGCATCGCGGCGGCACAAGCTTCACTCGACGAAACCTGGGCTTATGTGAGCGAGCGCAAGGCTTTCGGAGCGCCGCTATCCCGCAATCAAGGCGTGACGTTTCCGCTGGCTGAACACGAAAGCATGGCCGAGGCGGTGCGCCAATTGTGCTACCACACGCTGCGCTTGCGCGACGCCGGCCAGCCGCATACGGCGGAGGCCGCCATGTGCAAATGGCTCGGGCCCAAGACCGCCGTCGACATCATCCATCAATGTCTGCTGACGCATGGACATTACGGCTGGTCGCTCGATCTGCCGCATCAACAGCGCCTGCGCGATGTCATGGGTCTGGAAATCGGCGACGGCACGGCACAGATCATGAAACTTATCATTGCGCGCGAAAAGCTGAGTCGGCCCGCACGATGAATCAATGGGACGAACGGCAGAAGTTCCGTCGGCGGCCAGCGGTCTTTTGAAAGCTCAGCGCCGCCGCGCCTAGCGCCAGGTATTTTGTTTTGACAGCTTCAAGATTTGCTCGCGCAGCCAAACATGAGCTGCGCCCGCATGCGTGCCCTCATGCCAGACAAGGTTCATCGAGAAACCCGGCACATCAATCGGAAGCGGCAACGCCTTCAGCGTCGGACTGAAGTATCGGATCAGCCGCTCGGGTGCCACGGATATGAAATCGTTGTGCTGCAACATGTGCGGCAGAATGAAAAAGTTCGGCATTTTCAGGACCGCTCGCCGTTTGCGGCCGAGCGCGGCGAGCGCTTCATCGACGGGGTCCGCCGAGCGCGGGTCGGCGGATGCGACCGCCACCTGCGGAAGCGCACAAAATTGGTCGAGCGAGAGAGTTCTGCCGATCTGCGGATGATCTTTGCGCGCGGCGCACATATACGTCTCACGGAACAGCATCGCCGTGCGCGCGCCCTTTGGCGGCTCGGTGAACAACGTTACGGCAAGATCGACGCGTTGACGTTCGAGTTGTTCGCCCAGATTTTGGCCGAGACCAACGACCTCGATGCGGATATTCGGCGCGATATCGCCGAGCCGGCGCATCAAAGGCACGACGACCGCAAGCTGGGCATAGTCGTTGGCGCCGATGCGAAATACCGCTTGCGAATGCGATGGATCGAAGGGTTGGGCCTCGACAATTTCCTCGATTTGACCGAGGACGGCCTTGGCTGCATGCGCCAATTCAATGGCGCGCGGGGTCGGCAGCATGCCCCGCTGCATCCGTACAAACAGCGGATCGCCGAAGGATGCGCGCAGCCGGTTGAGCGCGGCGCTGACCGCCGGCTGCGACAGCCGCAGACGCTCCGCGGCGCGGGTCACATTGCGTTCGTCCATGAGCGCATCGAGAACGAGCAGCAAATTCAGGTCGAAATTCCTGATATTCATAGTATTTATCGCTAACATCCAAATTTATAATTTCATTAGTATCAGCTGGCCATGCAACTTCAAGAGATCACGCTGGCGGCCCGCGATCGGGTGAGCCGAAAACGACAAGTTGCCGCTGATCCGCGGGGCCCGCTCGGCCGCCCGCAGGACACAAGGTTCGGGAGAGGAAGCGATGCCAAGCCAAGGTCACATTTCCGACCGCATCAAGCCGAAGGCGTTCGGCGACTTGCGTGGATGGATCCAAGCGCTGCGAGAGGCCGGCGAACTGCACGAAATCAACGCCGAGGTCGACTGGGACGGCGAAATTGGCGCGATTGCGCGGCGTGCCTTCGGCCAGGGCAACGGTCCGGCACTGTTGTTCAACAACATCAAAGGCTACGGCAAAACCGACAACGTCTGGTCGCGCCAGCTTTTCACGGGCGGGCTTTCCAACTATTCGCGCCTTGCGATGTTGCTCGGCCTGCCGAAGGGCGCGCCGGTCACCGACCTCGTCCAAGCCACGCAGCACTATTTCTCGCAGCGCGTGAAGCCTGTGCAAGTCGACACCGGCCCGGTGAAGGAACTGATCTTCAAGGGCAGCGACGTCGATCTATACAAGTTTCCCGTTCCGCGCTGGCACGGAATGGACGGCGGCCGCTACATCAACACCTATCAAGGCACGGTGACGATGGACCCGGATACGGGTCAGCACAACATCGGAATTTACCGCGGCATGCTCGGTGAGCATCCCGATACGCTTCCGGTATTGCTGTGGCGCGCGCAGAATTGGGGCGTCCACTTTCAGCGCTGGGAAGAGCGCGGCATGAAGATGCCGGTCGCGCATGTCTACGGCTGGGAGCCGGCGCTGCCATTTTGCGCCTCGGCGCCGATCCCGACCGGCGTGTCGGAATACGAAGTGATGGGCGCGATCCGCGGCGAGCCCGTACCGTTGGTCAAATGTGAAACCAACGACCTCTGGGTTCCGGCAAGTGCCGAGATTGTGGTCGAGGGCTACATCGACTCCGATCCGGCGACCTTCGAGATGGAAGGCCCGTTCGGCGAGTACACCGGCTATTTCGGCGGCGACCGCGGCCCCAAGCACGTGACCAAGGTTACCTGCGTCACCATGCGCAAGAATCCGATCTTCCGCGGTACGCTGGAGGGCACGCTGCCCAAGCGCCTCAACGAGAACTCGGTGACGAGCTCGATCCAACGCGCGGGCGTGGCCTGGAACGTGTTGAAGACGGCCGGCGTGCCCGGCGTGACCGACGTGCATTGTCCCGCGGCCAACAACGGCACAACGCTGGTGATTCAACTCCACCAGACCTATCGCGGCCAGGCCAAGCAGGCGGCCGCCGCGATCTGGGGCTCGAACGCAGCGCATCTTCGTTACAAGCATATCTGGGTCGTCGACGAGGACATCGACATCCACGACTACGGCTCGATCGACTGGGCCTTCGCTTATCGGGTGAACGCCGCCGAAGACGACATCGTGTTTTATCCCGGCACGTTCGGCTCGCTGCTCGATCCATCGACTCGCCTGGAAGAGCGCGATCCGCGGCTGTTCGGCACCGGTAAATGGTGCCGCGTGCTGATCGACGCGACCATGAACCTGGATTTCCGCCCGCAGGAGCAGTACGGCGGCGCAACGCTATCCGCGTTCGGTGGTGCCGCTCAAGGAGCACTCAGACATCGTCGACAAGCGCTGGGAGGAATACGGGTTCAAATCCGGCAAGTAATACGAGGATCGGCTGTTCGGTTCGTCATTCCGGTGCGCGGCCGAAGGCCGCCCGCCGCTTCGCGGCGCCCCGGAACGACACGAAAGCGTGTGACGCTACTTGACCGATGGAACGGGCGCGGCCTCTTTGGGCCGCGCCTTGTCGCCGGTCCAGCGCCGCACCAGACCCATGTCGATGTCGAAAAGGTCGAGCACGCGCCCTAGCGTGTGATCGACCATTTCCATAAGCGACTTCGGCTGAGCGTAGAACGCCGGCACCGGCGGGTAAACGATCGCGCCCGCCTCGGTAACCGCCGCCATCGACTTGATATGCCCGATATGGAGCGGCGTTTCGCGCACCAAAAGCACGACGCGGCGCCGCTCCTTCAAAGCGACGTCGGCGGCGCGCGAGAGCAGATTGGCCGTGGCCCCAGAGGCGATTTCCGCCATGGTCTTGATCGAACAAGGCGCGATGACCATACCGAGCGTGCGAAACGAGCCGCTCGAGCAGGCCGCGCCGATATCCTGATTGGAATGCACGACCGATGCGAGCTTTTCGACATCGGCCACCTTGTAATCGGTCTCGCACGCGAGCGTGACCTGCGCCGAACGGGACATGACGAGATGGGTTTCGATGCCCGTGCCCTGCAACAATTCGAGCAGGCGCACGCCATAGATCGTGCCGGACGCGCCGCTGATTCCGACGACAAGTCGCGGCTTAGCTTGCGCGTGACGCTCGAGTTTCATGAGCAATCTCCAATATGGCCATTTACCGCCGGCTGCCCAGAACGGTCAAGGACATGGCGGAATTCGCCATGCCGCAAGTGACGTAACGCGTCGCGAAGAATTGGCGACATGCGCGCATCTAACCGAGCTCGTGCTTGGCGAGAAATTCCATTGAAAGCCGAAAGCATTCATCCGGTTTCTCGATCTGCATGAGGTGTCCCGTTCCCTCAACGCAGGCATAGTCGTAGCCGCCCTCTTGACCAAGCGCTTTGTTTGCCGCCGCGGTGGCCGGTGTGCCTTTCATGGTCGGATCTGCGCCAATGAGCTTGACCGGGCCGGCGAATTCCTTCGCCATCGGCCAAAGATTCAAGGTCAACGCTTCGGCGTAAATGCCGGCCTCGTTTTCCGGCGCGCAGGTCAGCACGAACCCATCGCCGTCCGGGTTCCTGCGCAGCACGGAGCGGGCCATCAATTCGTGTGCGCCAGGCACCCAGCGGGTTGTCGCCCTTGATTGCAGGTATTCGTCGGTCAATTCCTCTACCGAGGCGAACTTGCGGCGCCGATTGAGCGCAAATTCCGTCAGGCGCTTTTCGAATGCTTCCATGGCGGCGTAGGTCGGATGGTTCGGCGGCGGGACATCCGGCGGATCGAACAACAGCAGGGCGTCCCAGCACCAGCCGATTTCGATGGCATGCTTCATCGCGCTGCGCGCAGACATCGAATGAAAAATGCCGATCGTCTTCTTGGCCCCCAGCCGCGCGCCGACTTCCTGCACCACGCGCTCGAGGTCGCGGCTGAGCTGGGCGTAGGTGTGGTGCGGCGGCTCCGCGGGAACGTTTTGTCCGTGGTTGCGAAAATCGAAGATCATGAGGTCGTAGCGGTCGAGAAACAGCCGCCAATACGGGTAATAGGCATCGGTCGCGAAGCCATTGCCGTGCGACAACAGGATGCGCGGCCCTTCCGGGTTGCCATGACGGCGCATGCGGATCTTGGCACCGTCATCGAGGCCGACGTCAAAAACGAGGCTGGGGGCGGGAAGTTCAAATTGCACCATGTGTCTCCAGCATTGTTGCTTGTCGGCGTGCGCGGCCGTGGGACCGGCAAAGTGGCATTCGATGCGACGCCGCACGATCCGGCGATCGCCTGCCGGCCGGGAGGCGTCACGATGCCCGGGAAAGTGCGTCCAAGAGCGAGTGGGCCTCCGAACTTCGCCGTGCGTTGTTGATGATCGTGTGCACCGTCACCGAGCGCAGCGTCGCCGAGGTGATGCGATCGACTTCGTGCAGTACGCGCCCCAGTTCGTTGGCGAGCGCGTTGCCGGCTTGCAAATTCTGGCCTTCCTCGTTCGGCCATCCGGTCTCGAACAGGCAGATGATGTCGTACAGGGTGAGACGTTTCGCGTTGCCGCAGAACGAAAAGCCGCCGCCGGGACCGCGCGCCGAGCTGACGATATTCGCCTTGGCCAGCGCATGCAGAATCCGGACGAGATGGTTCTGGGAAATCCGGTAGGTCCTCGCCAGCTCTTGTGCCGGGACCTGCTCATCGGGACGGGATGCGAGCTCGATTACCGCCCAGATTGCATAGCGTGTCGCTTGCTGCAGTTTCATTGCTATCGAAGCCCGCGCAAGAGTCGCTTCACGGCTGCGCCGACCTTCATTTCCAGCTCGACGAACGGCCCCGCCGTCATGCCGAAGCTGCGCAGGAATGACATCAGCAGATGGTCGTCGATGTCGATCATCGTGCGGATGGCGCCGACCCCATTTTTCTTGAACCGCGCAATGAGCTCCGTCATGAGCGCGGTGGCAGCCTTTTGTTGGCGGTGCTCCTTCTCAACTCCGATCGCGTACAACCAGCCGCACATCGGATCCCGCACCGGCCACGAGCGAATCTCGCCGAGCGCATAGCCGATTATTTTGTCTGAACTCCTGGCCACAAGGACGTACAGCGTTTTGCTCGTTGCTTTGCGGCGAAACAGGTCGCTCCAGAAATCCTCGCGCGGATAACCCGAGATCTTGGCATCGAGGGCGACGATCTCGGAAAGATCGGCGGCGTTGGCATCGCTGACAACAACGTTCGCGCGCGGAGCGCTAACGTGCGGTTGCGCCATCGCGTCCAAGGAGCTCATCGGCGAACGGACCGTTCCGCCTCTCATGATCGCGGCATCCATTTGTAAGCGCAGGATATCTCAGCACCGGGCCGAAATAAAGCAATTATGATACATGAATACCTTTACTGGCCGCCGGAATGGATGTTAGCGTTTCGGCACATTTAGAGCCGAGCTGGCTGGCTGGCGCGCGAACCGTGCTCAGGCCCAGTACGCCGTCCGGGAGTCGCTGGTGGCGCCGTCTGTAGGAACGCCGATACTGCGGAAAGAGGATCCCGCCCTGCTGTCCGGGCGCGGTCGCTACGCCGACGATCTGCCGACGCCCGCCGGAACGCTGCACGCCCACGTCGTCCGCTCGAGCCATGCGCACGCCGACATCGTCGGCATCGAAGTGAGCGAGGCGCTGAAGTACCCCGGCGTGTGGGCGGTGCTCACCGGCGAGGAAATCAAGAAGCTCTCCGATCCGTTCCTGATCGCGCTCAAGGCGCCGGTGCATCAGTGGTCGCTCGCCGTCGGCCGCGTGCGCTATGTCGGCGAGCCGGTGGCCTTGGTGGTCGCCGAAAACCGATATCTCGCCGAGGACGCCGCCGATCTCGTGCGCGTCGAATATCGCGAACTGCCCGCGGTCGTCGATCCGCTTAAAGCGCGCGAAAAATCGGCGCCGCTGCTGCATCCGGAAGCAAAGAGCAATGAAATTTCGGTTCGTGATTTTTCCTACGGCGACACCAAGAGCGCTTTCGAGAAAGCTGACCGGGTCGTCAAGCTAACGACGGAGTATCCGCGGCTCTCCTACACGCCGATGGAGTGCTACGTCGTGGTCGCGCAGTACGATCCGACCGACGACAGCTACGACGTGCTGGCGAATTTCCAAGGTCCCTTCAGCACGCATCCGGTGATGGCGCGCGCGGTGCGCGTCCCAGGCACGCGATTCCGGGTGCGCATACCGCCCGACAGCGGCGGCAGCTTCGGCATCAAGCTCTCGGTGTTTCCCTATATGGTGCTCGCGGCAATCGCCGCGCGCGTGACCGGCCGGCCGGTGAAATGGGTCGAGGACCGCGTCGAGCATCTCATCGCCGCGAGCTCCGGCCCGCACCGCATTACCGAGGTCGAGGCGGCTGTCAGCAAGGACGGCCGCATCCTCGGCCTCAAGCTCGACCAGCTCGAGGACTACGGCGCTTTCCTGCGCGCGCCGATGCCGGGGCCGCTCTACCGCATGCACGGCTCGGTCACCGGCGCCTACGACATTGCCAATGTCGATGTCGTCAATCGCGTCGTGCTCACCAACAAGATGCCGGCAAGCCTGATCCGCGGCTTCGGCGGCCCGCAGCTTTACCTGGCTATCGAGCGGCTGATGCAGCGCATCGCCGTCGAGCTCGATCTCGATCCGCTCGACGTGATCAAGCGCAACATCATTCCGGCGGCGAAGTTTCCTTACAAAACCGCGGCCGGATCGCTCTACGATTCGGGCGATTATCTGCGCGCGATCGAATTGACGGTCGGCGACGGACGCCTCGACGAATTGAAAAAACGCCGTGACGCCGCGCGCGCCGCCGGCCGCCGTTACGGTATCGGCTTTGCCGCCGTGGTCGAGCCCGGCATGTCGAATATGGGTTATCTGTCGACGCTGCTGACCGCCGACGCGCGCGAAAAGGCCGGCCCCAAGAACGGCGCCGTGTCGATGGTGACGGTCAATGTCGATCCGCTCGGCGCCGTCTCGGTCACCGCCGACGTGACCGTGCAGGGGCAGGGGCACGAAACCGTGATCGCGCAGCTCGTCGCCGACCAGCTCGGCCTGAAGCCGGACGACGTCAACGTCATCCTCGAAATGGATACCGGCAAGGACCAGTGGTCGATCGCCGCCGGCACTTATTCCTGCCGTTTCACGCCGGGCACCGCGGTTGCCGCCCATATGGCCGCCATTCAAGTGCGCGACAAGCTCAGTCAGATTGCCGCCAAGCAGCTCAATACGCTCCCCGACGACATCGAGTTCGTCAACGGCAAGATCGGCAGCAAACGCAATCCCGACAACGCCATGCCTTTCGGGCGCGTCGCCGGCACGGCGCATTGGTCGCCGGTGATGTTGCCGGAGGGAATGGCGCCGAGCTTGCGCGAGACCGCGGTCTGGTCGCCGCCGGAGCTCGAGCCGCCCTCGGCCGACGACCGCATCAACACCTCGCTCACCTACGGCTTTATCTTCGACATGTGCGGGGTGGAGATCGATCCCTTGACCGATCAGGTTCGCGTCGACCGCTACGTGTCGATGCACGACGCCGGCAAGATACTCAATCCCATGCTTGCCGAGGGTCAAATGCGCGGCTCCTATGCGCAGGGCATCGCCGCCGCGCTTTACGAGGAATTCGTCTACGACGAGACCGGGGCGTTCCTCTCCGGCACCTTCGCCGATTACCTGGTGCCGACCGCGAGCGAGATTCCGCCAGTCGAGTTTCTTCATATGGAGTCGCCGTCGCCCTTTACTCCGCTCGGCGCCAAAGGCCTGGCGGAAGGCAACTGCATGAGCGTGCCGGCCTGCATCGCCAATGCGGTCGCCGACGCGCTCGGCATCAAGGATGTGGCCGTGCCGGTGACGCCGCGCCGCATTCACGGCTGGCTGGCGCAGGCCGAGCCGCCGCCCCCGGCTGGTGCAAGGAGCGAGACCGCCGCCGCGCCAAGCGTGGAGGGCGGACGCAACCTGCAAGGCCGCGGCTCGTTCGAAGTCTCGGCGCCACCGAGCGCGGTCTGGCACTCGCTGCTCGATCCCGACAGCCTCAAGGCCGCGATCCCCGGCTGCCACGAGTTGCAGCGCCTGGGCGACAATGATTATCGCGCCCTGGTTTCGCTCGGCATTGGCCCCGTGCGCGGCAAGTTCGCGGCGACCGTCAAGCTGAGCGACCTGGTGAATGAAAAATCGGGCCGCATCGCCGGCACGCTCACTGGGCCGCTGGGCGGCGCTTCGGGTGCCGGCAATCTGCGGCTGGAGAAGAGCGTGGCCGGTACGCGCATCGACTACGACTATGCGGTCACCGCCACCGGCAAGGTCGTTTCGGTTGGGGGGCGCCTGCTCGACGGCGCTGCGGCGATCATCATCCGGCAATTCTTCGAGCGGCTGGCGCGGCAGTTGAACCCCGAGGCCGCCGGCGGGCAATCGCACGGCTCGACCTGGAAGCGCTTGCTCAAACGCCTGGGCGTGGGCGGAGAAGGCGCATGAAGCCGCATCCGTTCGATTACGTCCGCGCCGACACGGTCGAAGAGGTGATCGAGGTTTTGGCCGAGCATGGCGACGCCGCGCGTGTGCTGGCTGGCGGCCAATCGCTGCTGGCCATGCTCAATCTGCGCCTGCTCGAGCCGGAGGTGCTGATCGACATCAATCGCATCGCGGAGCTGTCCGAGATCAGGGAGGTCGGCGGCAATATCGAGGTCGGCGCGGCCGTGACACAGAACCGCCTGATGGCTTGGCCGGGTCTCAAGGACAAGCTGCCGCTGCTCGCAGCGGCGCTGCCGTTCGTCGGCCACTTCCAGACCCGCAACAAGGGCACCGTGTGCGGTTCGGTGGCGCACAATGATCCAAGCTCCGAAATCCCGCTGTCGCTCGCCATGCTCAAGGGTGAAGTCGTGCTACGCTCGCACCGCGGCACGCGCGCCGTTCCAGCCAGCGAATTTCAGGTCGGCATGCTCACCACCGCGCGCAAGCCAGACGAACTCGTGACTGCCGTGCGCTTTCCGGTGCAGTCGACGCGTCGCGTTGCGTTTCGCGAGGTAGCGCGCCGGCATGGCGATTTCGCCATCATCGCCGTCGGTGCCATCGCCGATGGAAGCCGCATCAGGCTCGGCGTAGGGGGCATGGCAGGCCAACCGTCCATTCGAGAATTCCCGACTGGGGTCGATCTAGCCGACTTCATAAATACGCTCGCTTGGGAGCTCGAGGGCTATGAGGACCAGCATGCCACGAGCCGCATGCGGCGCGATCTGTTGCGCCGCGTCGGACCGGCGGTGATCGAGGAGGCGCTGCAATGCACCGTGTAGGCCGCGATCAGCGCCGCCGCGTCAGCGTCAAGCTCAACGGCCGCAACGTTTCGGCGGAGGCCGAGCCGCGCATGCTGCTGAGCGATTTCATCCGCCAGGCGCTCGGCGCCACCGGCACCCATGTCGGTTGCGAGCACGGCGTGTGCGGCTGTTGTACCGTTTTGCTCGACGGCGTGGCTGTGCGTTCGTGCCTGACGCTTGCCATGCAAGCGGATGGCCGCGAGCTCGCGACCGTGGAATCTCTCGCCGGTAGCGACGGCGCGCTCAACGCGCTGCAGCAGGCATTCCGCAAGAACCACGCCCTGCAGTGCGGCTTCTGTACGCCCGGCATTCTGATGTCGTTCACCGATTTCCTGCGGCGCAACCCGAAGCCGTCGGAGGCGCAGGTGATCGACGTGCTGAGCGGACATATCTGCCGCTGCACCGGTTATGCCGGCATTATCGCGGCCGTTCTCGAAGCGGCCGGTCACGTGAATTCGACTACAGGAGGAAAGCCATGAATAAACCCGAAGCGCCAAAGACCGCCAGCAAGGTCTACGAAGAACGCGTCACCATCGACGGCAAGAACGTTGTGCTCTCGCACAACGAGCCGCCGGTGATCAACTCCGGCGTGCTCGCCAATGAGGACATGTTCCGCATGATCAACATCTTCGCGGAAAAGTTCTCGCCGACCAATATCGACAAGGCGGACGGTACGCCGCTTCGCCTCTACACGTCGGATCACGTCAAGATCGACGTCTCCAAGCGCCGCAAGCACGACATGGGCTTCTGGCACCGCAACATCGACGCGCACGAGATCATCTTCTGCGTGAAGGGCGCGCTGAAATGGGAGACCGAGATGGGCGTGCGCATCATGCATCCGGGAGACATGCTGCTCATCCCGCGCGGGATCGGTCATCGCTCCATGCTGTGCGAGGACTCCACCGATGATAACGTCTTGATCGAGCTAAAGATTTCGGATCCGCTGACCTATGTGGGCGAGACCAAATAAATAAGAGAGTAGGCGAGCGTTCCGTGCAGTCCGTTGATCTTGTCATCGCCAATATAGATTGGCTCATCACCGTCGATCCAGGGCGCCGCGTCATCCGCGATGCGGCCCTCGCGGTGAATGGCGGCAAGATCGTCGCCGTCGGCAAATCTGTGGAGATCGCGAAAAACTACCCCGCCGCCCGCACGGTCGATGCGAAAGGAACTGTGGCGACGCCGGGCTTCATCGATTGCCACCTCCATTCCTCGTTCCAGCTCTCACGCGGTCTGGCGGACGAGGCCAATGCGCAGACCTTCCTGTTCGAGCGCATGTATCCCTACGAGGCCGCGCTCGATCACGACGACGTGCGCCTGTCGGCGACGCTGGCGGCGGCCGAGCTGCTCAAGCACGGGGTCACTTGTTTCATCGATCCCGGCAACTATCATCCGGAGGCCTCGGTCGAAGGGATCATGTCGACGGGCATCCGATCAATCGTATCGCGCTCGTCATTCGATCTTACCAAGTCGGTGCTCGGCATTCTGCCGGAGCGCATGATCGAGACAACGCAAGTGGCGCTCGAGCGGGCCGAGGAAGTGCTGGAGAAATACGCCAACACCGGCAATCCGCGCCTCGGCGCCAGCGCCTCATTTCGCGGCCTCAACAACGCCTCCGACGAACTGATCCTCGGACTCGACAAGCTCGCCAAGCGCTACAACACGCTGCTGCAAACGCATGCCTGCTTCAGCTATTCGACGCATGATTCCAGCGTCAGCCGCACCAAGCTTGCCGAGATCGAGCGGCTGGAATCGCTCGGCGTGCTCGACGAGAGCTTCCTGGTCGTCCATTCCGGCTGGCTCGAGCCGGAAGAGGTGGCCATCCTGGCGAAGCGGAAGCCGTCGCTCGTCTGCGCGCCGAGTTCGAGCATCCACAATGGCTACGGCAATTTCCTGGTCGGCAAGCTGCCGGAGCTTTTGGCGCTCGGCGTCAATGTGACGGTCGGCTCCGACCACGCCTCTTCCGGTATCGTCGACATGCCGCAGGAAATGCGCCTGGCCTGCTGCTGTTACAAGGAAACACGGCTTAATCCGCGCGTGATGCCGCCCGAGACGGGGCTCGAAATGGCGACGATCAACGGCGCCAAAGCCGCGCTGCAGGCCGACCGCATCGGCAGCATCGAGGTCGGCAAGGACGCCGACGTCGTGCTCTTCGACACCCAGCGGCCCGAATGGCAGCCCTTGATCAATCCGCTCTCCAACCTCGTTTACAGCGCCACCGGCGACTCGGTGCGCGACGTTTTCGTCGCCGGCGAGCAGGTGGTGGCCGGCGGCCGACTGACCAAGATCGATGAAACCGCTCTTTATTCCGAGATCCCGGTGGCGGTGGCGCGCTTCGGTAAACATCTCAAGCTCGACGAAATGGTGCAATTGCGTTGGCCGGTCTCCTGAAGCTGATTGAACAAGCATGGAACACGCGTAATGGACACGTTGACGACCGAGGCCGCGCGGAACGCGTCAGGCAATGACGCAATCACCTTTCCCTTTGCGGACTATCCGGCGCCCGGCACGGCAACGGAAGTTGCCGACGGCATTTTTTGGATATCAACCACGGTCCCTTTCGTCGCGCTCAAGCAGGTGAACCTCTGGCTGCTGCGCGACGGGCCGGGCTGGACCATGATCGATTGCGGCTATGGCAAGCCCGACGTTCGCGCACAGCTCATGCAGGTATGGGAAAGCGTGCTCGGCGGCCGGCCGATCACCCGGCTGATCGTCACGCATTTCCATCCCGATCATGCGGGTAATTCGGGTTTCATCGCCGACCATTGGAACTTGCGGCCGCTGATGAGCCAGGGCGAATGGTTCACCGCCAATCTTGCACATGCCGACAAGGACACCGACGCCATAAAGGCGCGGGAAGACTTCTATCGGCGGCACGGCCTTTCCGACTCTCAGGTCGGAAAATTCAGCGGTGAGGTTCTCCTCTATAAGGACGGCGTCAAGCTGCCGCGCGACTATAAGCGCCTACGCGGCGGCGACGTCGTCGAGATCGATGGCGACCGCTGGCGTGTCGTTATTGGAGAAGGGCATTCGCCGGAGCATGTCTCGCTCTATTGCGCCGAGCGGCGCATTCTGATCGCCGGCGATCAGATTCTGCCCTCCATCACCACCAATGTGAGCACGTGGCCCGGCGAGCCCGAATTCGACGCCGTCGGCACCTTTCTCGCGACCTGCCGGAAATTCCTCGATCTGCTCGATCCCGAGACGCTGATCCTGCCGTCGCATCGCAAGCCGTTCTTCAACGTTCGCCACCGGTTGCGCGAGCTCGCGGTGCATCACGCCGACCGTCTCAATCTGATCCTGACCGGTGCCGGGCGCGAGGCGTCGGCCGGCGAACTGATCGACGTCCTGTTCCGCGGAGGGCTGGACGGCCATCAGATCGGCTTTGCCATGGGCGAGATCATCGCTCACCTGAATCATCTCGTCGTGCTGGGGCACATGCGGATGATCGAGACACGCACCCAGGTTCGCTACCGCCGCATCAGCGATGCCGACGCCAAGGTGGCACCGCATTTTCGCTGAACAATTACAAGCAGTCCTGCCGACAGGAGGAAACGAATGAACATCAGCGCCAAGACCGTGCCGGCCGCGGCCGGCGCTCAGCAGCATTTGCAGGACTTGCGCGGCACGCTCGCCTGGCTCAAGGCGCGCGGCGAGCTGATCGAGACCGACAAGGAGGTCAATCCTGACCTCGAAGTCACCGGCCTGCAGAAGCTGATGGACGGCGGCTGCCCGGTCCTCTTCAACAACGTCAAAGGCAAGCCGAATCACAAGGTCCTCACCAACCTGTTCGGCGACATCAAGGTCGTCAACGCCATGTTCGGCTGGGCTGACGACAAGGAACGCACCCATAGACTGGCGCGCGCGCTGTCGAAGCCGCTGCCGCCGGAGGAAATTCCGCAAGCAGCCGCGCCCTGCCAGCAAGTCGTCATCGAGCATCCCGACGACGTCAACGAGCACGTGGTGCCGATCCGGCACACGGCGCTCGAGAAGGAGCTCACCATCGGCTCCGGCATCCGCTGCGTCTCGGGCGCGCAGTTCGGCGACGGCACCGACGTCGGCTACAACCGCATGAACTTCCGCTGGGGCAATGTCGGCACGTTCCAGATCTCGCCCGGCTCGCACATGTGGCAGGTGGTGAGCGAGGCCTATCGCCGCAACGAGAAGGTGCCGCTGACATTTTGCTTCGGCGTGCCGCCGGCCTGCACGCTGATGGCTGGCGGGGCGTTCGACTATGTGATCCTGCCCTACGGCTGCGACGAATTGGGCGTCGCCGGCGCCGCGCAGGGGTTTCCGGTGCGCGTGGTGAAGGCGCGCACGGTCGATGCCTGGGCGATCGCGGACTCGGAAGTCGTGATCGAAGGCTATGTCGATCCGCGCGACCGCCGCTTCGAGACGGCGGAAGCCGAAGCCGACCAGACGCAGGGACGCCATCACTTCCACCCGGAATGGGCCGGCTACATGGGCAAGGCCTACAAGGCGCCGACCTTCCACGTCACCGCGATCACCATGCGCAAGGAGGCCAAGCGCATCATCTACTGCCTGGGCGCGCACACGCTCGACGAGCACAATATCGACACCTCGATCCGCGAGGCGGCGATGTTCGAACTGTGCCACCGCTTGCAGCCCGGCATCATCCAGGACGTCAACATCCCCTACTGCATGACCGACTGGGGCGGCGCCATCATCCAGGTCAAGAAACGCAACCGCCTCGAGGAGGGCTGGCAGCGCAACTTCCTCACCACGCTGCTGGCGACCTCGCAGGGCATGCGCGTCGCCATCGCGGTCAGCGAAGACACCAACATCTACAGCATGGACGACGTGATGTGGGCGATCACGACGCGCGTGAACCCGCAAAAGGACATCCTCAACCCGACGCCGGGCGGGCGCGGCCAGACCTTCATGCCGGCCGAGCGCATGACCGCCGGCGACCGCGAATGGACGGCGTCGAACACGCGCTATGAGGGGGGCATGGGCATCGATGCCACCGTGCCCTATGGCTACGAGAACGACTTCATGCGTCCGGTCTATCCGGTCGACCGCGTGAAGCTCGAGGACTTCTTCACCAAGGAGCAGATCGCCAACGCGCAAAGCCGCCTGGAAGGCTGGACCGCGTTGCTGGCAAAGACTGGACACTAAATCCGTGCGGCGCTGATTGGGGGAGTCGCCATGGCGGACGCTTTTGGAAATCACCAGCTCGGCATTCCCTACCGGCCGATTGCCGAGCTGTTCGCCAGATACAAAGAGCGCGATCCGGGCAAGACCGCGATCGTCGATCTCGACGAGGCATCGTCGATCAGCTTCGGCGAGCTCGATCGGGTCACGACCGACATCGCGGCTTTTCTCAAGAGCAAGGGCATCGCCAAGGGCAGCCGCGTTCTGCTCCTCTCCGACGAATGCCTCGAGAAGCTGCTGATCTGGTTCGGCATCTGGCGACTTGGCGCGGTCGTCTGCCCGCTCAATATCGAGCTCAACGAGAAGCTGATGGTGGAACTGACGCGCGCGGTCGACCCCGCGCTGATCCTCTGCCACAAGGACCTCGACATGAAGGCCCTGGTCGGCGACCACCCGGCGCCGCGCATGCGCTTCGGGCGGTGGTCGGCGGAAGGCGCGGGCGACGGCCAGGATGAATTCTTTACGGCCGTGCCGAAAGGCGCCGACCCGGCCGACCTGCCCGAGCGCAACAATCCGGAAGACCTGGCTTGCATCTTCTGCACGTCGGGCACGACCGCGCGGCCGAAGGTGGTCGTTTACGATCACGCCGCCTACTGGCTCAATGGACTGTCGACGCTGGAGTTTCTCGGCCTCGGCGAGGACGACCGCACGCTCGAATATCGCTCGTTCGGCTGGAACTCGGCGCAGGTGGCGAGCCTGATGCCCTTTCTCGAGAAGGGCCTCACCCTGCACATCGCCAAGCGCTTCTCGCACAGCCGCTTCTTCGAGTGGATCAAGACGCACGGCATCACCTTCTCGGTCGGCGTCCCGACCGTGCTCAATATGCTGCTCAACAAGCCGCTCGGCTACACGGCCAAGGACATCCCGACGCTGCGCCTGATGACCTGCAGCACGGCGCCGCTCACCGCGCAGCAGTGGAAGCAGTTCGAGGAGATGTACGGCGTGCAGCTGTTGCAGTGCTACGGCATGTCGGAAGCGGGCTGGGTGTGCGGCAACCGCCACTACAAGTTCAAGCTCGGTACGGTCGGCCTGCCGGCGCTGCACCAGGAATTCGAGATTGTCGACAGTGAGGGAAGGCCGGTTGCAGCCGGCATCGAGGGCGAGATCACCGCCGGCGGGCCGCATACGGCGGTCGGCTATCTGCGCGACGACGGCACAATCGAGCCGTTGCGGCCCAACCGCATCAAGACGGGCGACCTGGGCATCCAGGACGCGGAAGGCTTCGTGCGCGTCACCGGCCGCACCAAGGACCTGATCATCCGCGGCGGCATGAACATCGCGCCGCTCGAGATCGACGAGGTTTTGCTCAAGAACCCCGAGATCCTCGATGCCGCCGCGGTCGGCGTTCCCGACAAGATCTACGGCGAGGAAGTGGTCTGCTATGTCGTCGCCAAGCAGCCGGGCCTGACGGAGGCCAGCGTGCGTCAGCATTGCCAGCAGTATCTTCCGCCGGCGAAGACGCCGAAGGAGATCTTCATCGTTCCCGATCTGCCGAAGAACGACCGCGGCAAGATCCTGCGCGACAAGCTGCGCGAGGATTGGGCCGCACGCCAGAAACTCGCAAGCTGATATCCCCAGTGGCGATACTATCGAAAGATTGAGGCCGGCATGAAGGTCGAGGGAGAAATCAGGGTCGATGCACCGCGCGATCTGGTGTTCAACCACTTGAGCGACGCACGCTTCTTCGCTTCCTGCATCGACGGCGTCGAGAACCTGACCGAGATCGATCCTCAGCATTACAGCGCGTCTTTTGCCACCAAGATCGCCTATATGCGCTTCAACTTCAAAGTGGACGTGGCAATGTCGCGCGTCTCGCCGCCGAGCGAGATCGAAGCCAAAGTGGAGGGCACGCCGCTCGGCGTGGTCGGCCGGCTGACCGCGACCGCCGTTACGCAACTCGCCGATCACGACGGACAAACCGACATCCACTATGCCATCGACGCGACCCTGACCGGCAAGCTCGGCAGCATCGGCCAGCCGGTGCTGAAGGCCAAGGCGAAGGAAATGGAGAAGCAGTTCGCGCAGCGTCTGCTCAAGGCCTTCGCGAGCGGCCCGGAGGCGCAATCATGACGCCTTTCGAATTGCTCGAGCCGACGTCGCTGCAGGACGCCATCGCGCTGATCGATCCCGATGATCCGACGGTGCGGCCGCTCGCCGGCGGCACCGCCTTGATGTTGATGATGAAGGCGGGCGTCTACCAGCCGCGCCGGCTGATCAGCCTGCGGCGGGTGAACGGCGGCATGAAAGGTATCTCCGCGGCGTCCGATGGAGCGCTCAGTATCGGCGCACTGACGCCGCTATCGGCAGTCGAGCATGCGCCGGAAGTCAAGCGGCATGCGCCCGTTCTCACGCGCATCATGGCGCGGCTGTCGAACGTGCGCGTGCGCAATGTGGCGACCGTCGGCGGCGCCTTGGCGCATGGCGATCCGCATATGGACCTGCCGCCGACCGTGATTGCGTTGGGCGGCCGCGTGCGTGTCGCCGGCAACAGCGGCGAGCGCGAGCTGCCGGTCGAAGACCTGCTCACCGGCTATTACGAGACGGCGCTCAAGCCCGACGAATTGATCACCGGCCTGATCATCCCGGCGCAGGGCAGAACGCGTGCCGCCTATATGAAAGTGACTGCCGGAGCCGCCGACGACTGGCCGGCGCTCGGTGTGGCAGTGGCGCTCGAGTTCGGCAGCGACGAGATCGGTTCGGCTCGTGTGGTGGTAAGCGCGGCGACGCCCAAGGCAACGCGCTTGGCGACCGTGGAAAAGCTGCTGGCCGGTGCGCGCATCGACGACAAGACGTTGCAAGCGGCCGGCGATGCCGCGGCAGCGGAGGCCGACATCATCGGCGACGTGCGCGGCTCGGCCGCCTACAAGCGCGAACTGTTGCGCGTCTATATCGGCCGCGCCCTGCGCGCGGCCCGCGGAGACCGGCCATGAACGCTCCGACCACAGGCAAGCAGATCGGGCGTTCGCTGCCGCGGCTCGAGGCGCGGGCGAAAGTGACCGGCCGCGCCGAATACACCCACACCATGCGGGTGCCCGGCATGCTGATCGCCAAGCTGTTCCGCAGCACGGTTCCGCATGGGCGCATCAAGTCCATCGACGTTTCGGCTGCGCGCGATCTGCCCGGAGTGTTCGCCGTCTATACCGGCGATGACATCAGAAAGGTAATCCCCGATCCCTACTACGGCCCGGCCTTCCACGATCAACCGATCCTGGCGCTCGGCAAGGTGCATTACGTCGGCGAGCCGGTCGCCGCGGTGCTGGCCGACGATCCGCACGTCGCCGAGCAAGCGGTGCAACTTATTGCCGCGGAATACGAAGAACTGCCGGCGGTATTCGACGAGGTCGAGGCCGCCGAGAACAAGGCGCTGGTGCACGACGAGCTCAAACCGGCCAGCACTTTTGCCGACCTTAAGCACTTGAAGGGCGTCAAGGGCACCAATTGCGCGCTCGATTTCAAGTTGCGGCGCGGCGACGTGGAAAAGGCATTCGCGTCGGCCGCCCATGTTTTCGAGCATACCTTCAAGACGCAAAAGGTGCTGCATCTTGCCTTTGAGCCGCATGCCTCAATCGCCGACTACAACGACGACGGCGTCACCATCTATTCGGCGTCGCAGGGCCCCTCCTTTGTGCGCACCGAGATCGCCCGCCTGCTCGGTTGGCCGGAAAACCGCGTGCGCGTAAAGGTGCCCTATCTGGGCGCCGGATACGGCGGCAAGCTTTACATCAAGCTGGAAGCGCTGGCGGTGGCGCTCTCGATGCTGGCGCGGCGGCCGGTCAAGGTCGCGCTCACGATGGATGAGGAGTTCGTCACCATCACCAAGCATCCAAGCACGTTCCGCATCAAGACCGGCGTCGACAACGACGGCAGAATCGTCGCGCGCAGATGCGATGTGTGGTGGAACGGCGGCGCCTATGCCGATATTGGTCCGCGGGTGACGCAGAAATCCGGCTTCACCGCCTCGGGCCCTTACGATATCGACAACGTCTCGATCGACTCATACGCGCTCTACACCAACCTGCCGCCAGCCGGCGCGCTGCGCGGCTTCGGCATCCCGCAGCTGGTGTGGGCGTATGAGAGCCACACCGACATGGTGGCGCGTGCGCTTCGGCGCGACCCGCTCGACTTTCGCAAGCAGAACCTGCTGCGCGACGGCCGCCCGCATGCCACCGGCACAATCCTGAAGGACGCCGCGATCGAGAAAGTGCTCGATACCATCTCCGAGCGGCTGCATTGGGATGCGCCCTTCGATCGCGGCAGCGGCCCCGTGCGGCGTGGGCGCGGGCTGGCGGTCGGACTGAAGGCGGTAATCTCGCCGACCACGTCCGTCGCCATAATCAACGTTTCCGCCGACGGGAGCGTGACGATCTATTGCGGCACCATCGACATGGGCCAGGGCTCGGACACGGCCATGGCGCAGATCGCCGGTGAAGTGCTCAACATGGCCGCGGAAAGAATCCGCATCGTGCCGCGCGACACCGACGTCACGCCCTACGACATGGGCACGCTCGGCTCTCGCTCGCTCTTCCACATGGGGCACGCGGTGCGGCTCGCCGCCGAAGACGCCAAAGCCAAGATCGCCGCCCTCGCGCGTGAGGTGGGCGAGCCGGAAGGCTCGAACGCGCCGCTGCCCGATCTGTTCGTGAAGAAATACGGCATGCGCGCCGGCAATATCATCGGCACCGGCAGCTACAAGCCGGATTACGTGCCGCCGGATGCGCGGACGGGGCAGACTCCGAATGCCACGCCGTTTTGGATGGCGGCGGGTGCCGGCGCCGAGGTGGAGATCGACACCGAAACCGGCGCCCTGCGCGTGACGCGGCTCATCAACGTGGCGGATGTCGGCGCCCCCATCAACCCGAAGATCGTCGAGACGCAGCTTTCCGGCGCCTCCCTGATGCAGCTCGGCTTCACGCTGTTCGAGAAGATGCAAATCGACGGCGGCCAGGTGACCAACGCGTCGTTCGCCGACTACAAGATTCCCGGCATCCACGATGTGCCGTCGGCCATGGAGAACGTGGCGGTGGAGGCCTATCAGTCGAACGGGCCGTTCGGCGCCAAGGGGGCGGGCGAACTAGCGACCTTCGGCGTCTCGCCGGCGATAGCCAACGCCATCGAGGACGCGGTGGGCATACGGCTTACCGAATTGCCGCTAACGCCGGAGGCGATATTCCGTGCCCTGCGTGCCAAGGCCGGCAAGCCGCTGGGGGATGAGTGACATGACGCAAGCCCGCCACCGCTCATTCCCGCGCAAGCGGGAATCCAGCGCAACAAGGTCGACAGCTGAGATTTGCGGCCCTGGGTCCCCGCTTTCGCGGGGACGGGCGGAATACGCGAGACGCGTCAGATGAGCGCGCGCACCATCCATTTCACCCTCAACGGCCGCGCCGTGTCGGCGGCGGTGGAAGCCCAACACAATCTTGTGGAAATGCTGCAAGGGCAGTTCGCGCTCTTTGGCGCGCGCGAAAGCTGCGGGCAGGGCCTGTGCGGCTGCTGCACCGTGCTGGTGGACGGCGCGCCCGTGTCGGGCTGCCTTTACCTCGCCGCCTTCGTGGACGGCGCCGAGGTGGTCACCGTCGAGCATCTCGGCTCCACGCAAGCGCTCGATCCGGTGCAGCAGGCCTTCATCGAGGCGGGCGCCTTCCAGTGCGGCTACTGCACGCCCGGTTTTATTCTGATGGTGAAAACGCTGCTGGCGCGCCATCCCGATCCGGACGAGGACCAGATCAAAAGCTACCTTTCGGGCAATCTGTGCCGCTGTGCGGCCTATCCAGAAATCGTAAATGCGGTCAGAATAGCCGCACGCAAAAACAAGACCGGCCAAGCCGGCTGAACCGAAACGGGCGACGACGAGGGAGGGTACGATGTCTACTGCCACCATGGCTGGAGCGGGACCGTGGTATCGCAGCCTCAATGCGAACCAGTGGAAGACCATGATCGCCTCGAACATCGGCTGGATGTTCGACGGCTACGAGACTTTCGCGCTGATCCTGGTGGTTGGCGTGGCGCTGCACCAACTGCTCGAACCGGCGCAGTACCCGATATTGCGCGCCTACGCCGGCACGGTGATAGGCATTACGCTGCTCGGGTGGGGCGTCGGCGGCGTGATCGGCGGTATCCTGGCCGACTATATCGGGCGCCGGCGCACCATGATGTACGCCATTCTCGCCTATTCGCTGACCACCGGCCTGTCCGCCTTCGCCTGGGACTGGGTGTCGTTCGCGGTCCTTCGCTTCGTGGTCGGCATTGCCATCGGCTCGGAATGGGCGACCGGCGCTTCGATCACCGCGGAAGCGTGGCCCGACCAAGCGCGCGGGCGCGGTGCCGGCATGATGCAATGCGGCCTCGGCATCGGCTTCTTCCTCGCCTCGATCATCTGGCTGTTCGTTTCCGGCTACGGACCGAACGCCTGGCGTTACATGTTCCTCATCGGTGTCATCCCGGCACTGTTCGCTTTTTGGCTGCGCAGCGGCGTCGATGAATCGAAGCCGTGGGAGCACACCAATGAGAAACGTCAGGCGGCGCGAGCCAAAAAGGAAAGCGGTGCCGCCATGGCGGAAGAGGAGCACGCGCTCACCCGCTTCACCTTCGCCGACCTGTTCGCCGACCCAGAGATGCGCAAACGCACCATCCTGCTGTTCCTGATGTCGCTGACGACGACCTTGGCCTGGTGGGGTATCTCGACCTGGGTGCCGCCGTTCGTCGCCGGCATTGCCGCCAAGCAGCACCTGCCAGCGCAAACGTGGGCGAGCTATGCCAGCATGAGCTATAACGGTGCGGCGATCCTCGGCTATATCGGGCTTGGCTTCTTCGCCGACCGCTGGGGACGCAAGCCGGTCATCATGATCTTCTTTGCGGCGTCGCTGATCCTGACGCCCGCGCTCTACATGTGGACGACGGACCTCCACATGCTGGTGCTGATCGCGGCAATCAACGGCTTCTTCACGCTCGGCCAATATTCGTGGATGGCGGTGTGGCTGCCGGAGCAGTTCCCCACCCGCATGCGCGCGACGGGCATGGCCTTCGTGTTCAACGGCCCGCGTTTCATCGCGTTCCTCGGGCCGCTGTTCGCCGGGCTGCTGATTTCCCAGCTGGGCGGTTTCAGCAAGGTGGCCGTGGCCTTCTCCTTCATCTACATCCTCGGCTTCGTGGTGGTGCCGTTCCTGCCTGAGACCAAGGGCAAGCCGCTACCGGCCTGAAGACGTAGAAACGAAAAAGCATCGCCGCGCTCCGGCGCGGCGATGCCGACGGCGGCGGGCGTCTGCTCTGTCTTTGCGCCGCCCCCTGCGGACATGGAGACGATCAACTTGGCGCTCACGCGCGACAATGCCTTTTGGCAATTCTCGATCAGGGTTTACGCCTCGCCGGGCGTCGCCGACGAATGCCTCGCGGTTCAGGAACGATATGGCATCGACGTCAATGCTCTTCTGTTCTGCGCCTGGGTCGCTCGGGCGCGCAAAACCGAACTGAGGCCGCAGGATATCGAGGCGCTCGATGCGGTCGTAGCGTCATGGCACGAGCACGTCGTCAGGCCCTTGAGGTCGGTGCGGCGCATCATGAAAGAGCTGCCGGACGGCGAAATCGCCGCGTTGCGCACGCGCGTGAAGGGTGTCGAACTCGATGCCGAGCAGATCGAGCAGGCCATGCTGTTTGCCCATGCGGAACAGCGGTTGCCGGCGGAAGGGCAGGCGGCAATTCCGGCTGCCGCCCGCGCCAATCTGGAGGGCTATTTGCGCGCCCATGGTTATCGTGGGCAAAGCAGCGACTGGCCGCTCGGGCAGCTTGTCGAGGCCGCGACCGCATTGGCTGCGCGATCGTGATTGCCGTTGAGTTGGTTTGAAGATTTGTCGCGTTGCGCATGTCCACCCGATCTGCAAATTCGGCGAAAGAAATCGACGTTGCCTGCGCCGGCGCCGTGCGCGAGTTCATCGTCGAACTTGCGCACGCCTTCACGCTGACGTCCGGCATCGACGTCTCCTTCAAATTCGATCGCTCCGGCGCGGTGAGGGGGAGGGTGATGGGCGGCGAGATTGTTGATGTCGTGATCAGCACCCAGGCGGCCGTCGCGGCGCTCGAGCGCGGCCGCCGCATCGTGCCGCAAAGCACTGAAATCGTTGCCCATTCGCGCATCGGCGTGGCGGTCAGAGCGGGCGCGGCGACGCCGGACCTCGGCTCGGCCGCCGCGTTTTGCCAAGTGCTGCTCGCCGCCAAGTCGATCGCCTGCGCCGATCCGGCCACCGGCAGCCCGAGCGCAAACCATTTCATGGCGTTGCTGCACCGGCTCGGCATCGCCGCGCAGATCGAGCCCAAATTGCGGCTGATCGGCGCCGGCGAGGGCAGCGTCGTCGTGGTGTGCCAGGCGGTGGCCGCGGGCGACGCCGAGATCGGCATCCAGCAGATCGCCGAAATCCTGCCCGTCGCCGGCGTCGCACTCGCCGGTCCGCTGCCGGCCGAATTGCAGCAGGTCACGGTCTTTGCCGCCGCCGTCGCCGCGAGCGCCCGCCAGCCCGAACTGGCGCGCCGCTTCGTCGCGTTCATCACCTCGGCGGCCGCCGCGCCCGTCGTCCTGGCGCACGGCATGGAGCCGCCGCCCGCGTAGCAAGGCAGGCGCGCCCGGGCGGCTACTCGCGCAGCGCCTTGCGGTCGATCTTGAGCAGCGTCGTGCGCGGCAACTGGTCGAGGAAGCGAAACGACTGCGGGATCTTGAAGGAGCCGAGCGGCGTCACGGCGGCTTTCAGCTCGTCGATCAGGTCGGGGCTTTCGGCGAAGCCCTCGCGCAGCACGAGAAACGCGCGCGGCTTGGTCAACCCGTCGGCGTCCTCGAACGACACCACCGCCGCCTCGCGCACCGCCGGATGCGCGGTCAAGGCCGCCTCGATGTCGATCGGCGACACCCACAGGCCCTTCACCTTGAACAGGTCGTTGTTGCGGCCGCTGAACCAGAAGAAGCCGTCCTCGTCGAAGAAGAGATTGTCGCCGGTGCGCGCCCAGTCGCCGACGAAGGTCTCGCGCGATTTGTCGTATTTGCGCCAGTAGTAGAAGCAGGCCGTCGGGCTCTTGACCCAGGCTTCGCCCGGCACGTTCGGCTCGGTCACGTCCTCGCCGTCGGCGTCGATCAGCCGGACGGTGCAGCCGAACACCGGCTTGCCCAGGCTGCCGCGCTTGAACACCTTGGGACGGTTGGCGATCCATTCATAGGTGATTTCCGAGCTGCCGATCGAATCGAACAGCTCGACGCCGGTGAGGTCGTAAAAACGCTCGAACATTTCCGGCGGCATCTTCTCCGAGGCGCTGATCACCAGGCGAAGCGCGGGAAACCGCATCGGCTGCTTCGCCTTCATCATCATTTCGATCATGTTCTTGAGCACGGTGGGCACCGTGATCAACTTGCTCACCTTGCGCTCGCTCAGCGTGGCGAGCACCACCTCGGGCGTCGGGGGGCGGCGGTCGAGCACGATGGTGGCGCCCCAGAACAGCGGGATCAGCACGCCCGGCCACAGGCCGTGCGTGAAGTACTTTTTCGACGTGGCGAACACGACGTCGTCGGCGCCGTATTCCCAGAAACGGCCGTGGCGCGCCGGAACGAGCACGAAGTCATGGGCGAGATGGGTGATGCCCTTGGCCGTGCCGGTGGTGCCGCCGGAATAGAACATATAGGCGACGTCGTTGGCGTGGCGCTTGAAGGGCGCGACCGCGGGCCCGCCTTGCGCCAGCGCCGCTTGCAGCGAGATGACGTTGCGGCCTGGCAGCCGTGCCGCAAGGTCAGCCGGGATTTCGCCGCGCACCAGGATGGTTTGCAGCGACGACGGCAGGTCGTCGGCGATGTCGAACAGCTTGGGCAGTTGCTCCGCGTCGACGAACAGAAGGCGCACCGCCGTATCGGCCAGAAAATAGGCGAGGTCCTTGGCCTTGTAGAGATCGGATATGACGACAGGGATGGCGCCGAGCCGAATCGAGGCAAGCCAAAGCGTGACGTAGTCGAGGCTGTCGGTGCCGAACAAAAGCAGACGTTGCTCGGGCGCGAGCCCTAAGCCGGCGAGCGCCGCCGCATAGCGCGCCACCTCGCCGGAAAGTTCGGCGTAGGTGAGCGCCTCCTCGCCGCAGACGATGGCCGGCTTGGCGGCGACCGGCGTGTTCTGGTGGCGCTCGATCAGGAAACTGACCGGGTCGAGCGTCGGCGGAATATCGGGGTCGCGCCACTGACGCCATTCGTCCGAATAGATGCGGTCGTCGTAGGGGGTCGGTACGCGGGAGAGAAGATTACTCATGGATCTCAGGCGAAAGATGCCGCAGTGACTTTACCGATGCGGCTCGAAAACCCGTGTGATGCCTGCGCCGTGAGTATGGTGCCGGCCTCGGCGGATTGCCGCCTTTTGTATAGGCGCAACCGGGCGTCCCGCAACGAAACTCTCACGGCGCCCCGCGGGGGCGGGGCGCCGTGGCACATGCGTATGGTCGGATCGATTCCGGTGGGCGGAAACGATCGTTACTTGAGGATATTGACGTACTTGCCGTTCTCCACCTTGAGGATGGCGGTGATGCCGGTGCCGTCGCCATGCTCATCGAACGTGATGTCGCCCGCGGCGCCCGGGAAGTGCTTGGTCTTGGCCATGCACTCACGAATCTTTTCGCGGTCGGAGGCGAGGTCGGCCGGCTTGTTGGTGACGCCCGCCGTTTCGATGCAGTGCTTGAACAGGTAGATGTTGTCGTAGGAACGGGGCCCGCCGTAGTTCGGGTCCTTGCCGCCGGTGGCGGCGTGATATTTCTTCAGGTAGCTCGCCGCCGCCGGACGCGGGTCGTCGATCCAGGCCGCCGTCGACAGATAGGCGCCTTCCGCCGTCTTGCCGGCGATCTTGATGAAGCCCGGCGTGCTGGTGGCCGCGCCGGCCACGAACGGCACTTTGAGGCCCTGCTTGTGGGCTTCTTTCACGATGGCTCCCGCATTCTGATAGGAGGAGCCAAGCGCGATGCCGTCGGCGCCCATGGACTTGGCCTTGGTGATTTGCGCCGAATAGTCGGTATCGTCCGTGCGGTAGCTGAGCATGCCGACCACGTCGACGCCGTTGGCCTTGAGCAGCACCGGCAGGATCTTGGCGCCTTCGGCCCTCGATACCGCGTCCTGGTCGTCATAAATGACGACCACTTTCTTCGGGTGATACGCTTTCACCCAGGCCGCCACCACCGGCTTGAGCTGCTTGTCGCTGGTGAGCGTGTTGCGGAACGCCCACTTGCTCATCGCCGCCAAGCCTGGCTTGGCGGAGCAGTACGAGTTGATGACGGTCTTGAATTGCGAATCCAACTGCGGCGCAATGGTTTCGTACACCGAGCTGTAGCAGGGCCCGGAGATCGCCAGCACGTTGTCGCGCTGGACCAGGCGGCTGATGTTCTTCAAGCCTTCCGATTCCTTGGTCTGCGTGTCGTAGCAGATGAGATCGATCGGCACGCCGCCGACGCCGCCCTTGGCGTTGATTTCCTTGACCGCGATTTCCATGGACGTCTTGGCGGCCTGGCCCCATTCGGCGCCCTTGCCGGTCAGCGGCACCATGCAGCCGATTTTGACGTTGCGTCCGGCCAGCTTGGCCGCGTCGGCGTTATGCGCCGACGACGCGATGAACACGAAGGTCATCGCGGCCGTTGATATTGCGAGCTTAGAGATGAGTCTCATTGTTACAGCCCTCCCGTGAGCTTTTGATGACCGTTCTGCCGCGCCGTGCTGGTGCAAGGCGAACATTGCGGAGTTACCTGCATGCTATCTCAGATTTCCGGTTGTCGCACCTCCATAGCGATTGGTTGCTGTCCGATTGCGCTTCATGCGGCACGTTGTCCGAGATAGGTGTCTCGAACCTCGGGCATGTTCAGCAGTTCCTGCCCCGACCCGCGCAGAACGATGCGGCCGCGCTCCAAAACATAGCCGCGATCCGCCACTTGCAGGGCATGACGCGCGTTCTGCTCGACCAGGAGGATCGTCTTGCCCTCCTTTTGCAGCTCGCGAATCGTGAGAAAAATCCGAGTGACAAACTTTGGCGCGAGGCCGAGCGACGGCTCGTCCAGCAACAGGAGTTTAGGCCGCGCCATCAGCGCGCGCCCTATCGCCAGCATCTGCTGCTCGCCGCCGCTCAGCGTTCCGGCCGACTGCTCGCGCCGCTCGGCAAGCGCCGGAAAACGCTCCAGCACCGCGCCGATGTCGCCGGCGATCTCGGGGTCGTTTCGCTTGAAAGCGCCCATCTGCAGATTTTCCATCACGGTCATGCGCTTGAGAATGGCGCGGCCTTCCGGCACCTGAACGAGGCCGAGTCCGACGATCTTGTGCGGCGCAAGCCGCGTGAGGCTCTTGCCCTCGAACTCGATCGTGCCGGCGCTCGGCCGGATAAGTCCGGAAATGGTCTTCAGCAGCGTCGTCTTGCCGGCGCCGTTGGCGCCGATCAGCGTAACGGTTTGCCCCTGTTCGATCGTCAAGTCGACATCGTGCAGCACTTCGATCTTGCCGTAGCCGGAGCGCAGCCCATGTACCGTCAGCATCGTTACAGCTCCACGTCTTCGCCCAGGTAGGCCTCGATCACGACCGGATCGTTTTGAATCTGGTCGGGTGTGCCGTCGGCAATCTTCGTTCCGAAATTGATAACCGTGACGCGGTCCGAAATGCCCATGACCAGACGCATGTCGTGTTCGACCAATATGACCGTGGTTCCGCGGTCGCGGATGCGCGTGATGACGTCGTCGAGCTCTTCGGTCTCATGCGGGTTCATGCCGGCGGCCGGCTCGTCGAGCAGCAGCAGTTTCGGCCGCGTGGCGAGCGCGCGCGCCATTTCCAGCTTGCGCTGCTCGCCGTAGGGCAGGTCGGAGGCCTTGGAGTCGCGCTTGTCGTCCAGCCCGAGGAATTCGAGCAGCTCGCGCGCGCTCGCGCGCATCTGCACTTCTTCGGCGGCTTCGCGGAACGGCGGATGCAGGACGCCCCTGCTGAGCGCCTTCCATACCGACGGGAACACACGGCAGTGTTCGCCGATCATGACCGATTCAAGGACGGTCAGATGCGGAAACAGCCGGATATTCTGGAACGTGCGGGCGATGCCGCGCGCGGTTCGCTTGGACGGGCGCACGTCGTCGACGACTTCGCCTTCGAAAATGATCTTGCCGCTGTCGGCCGGCAAGACGCCCGTCAGCAGATTGAAGAACGTGGTTTTGCCGGCGCCGTTCGGGCCGATCAACGCGTGAATGTGGCCCTCGGCCACCTCCATGCTGAGGTCGTTGAGCGCGTAAAAGCCGCCGAAGCGCTTCGTCAGCCCCTCGATCGCAAGGCAGACCGTGCTGGCGGTGACTTCACGCACGGCGGGTGCTCCAGCGCCAGAATTGCAGCGGGCGCAACAAGTGACGCAAGGAGTCGCGCGTGACCAGGCCGTCCGGCCGGAAGATCATCATCACGATCAGGATCAGCCCGAACGCGATGAGGCGCTTGGCGTTCTCGAAATCCAGGAAATTGTGAAGGAAATCGTAGACGTTGTTCATCGGATAGAAATTGGTCCATGACACCGGCACGAGATCGAGCCAATCGCGCAGCGAGCGGAGGATTTCCGGTATGGCGTTGAGCACCACGGCGCCGACAAACGGCCCCCAATAGGTACTGCCTCCGCCGACCACCACGAACATCAGGACCTCGACCGAAGCCATGATGCCGAAGGTGTTGGAGTCCAGATACGTGGCCTGGTGGGCAAACAGCGCGCCGGCGACGCCGGCGATGACGGCGCCGAGCCCGAAGGCGAACAGCTTGGTGCGCACGACGTCGACGCCCATCACTTCGGCGGCGGTTTCGTCCTGGTGGATGGAATCCATGGCGCGGCCGAGGCTCGAGCGCTCGAGCCGGGCAAAGAAGAAGATCAAAACGGCGACGGATGCGGCGACATAGTCCAGCGAGAACGGGTTGAAAGCGATATTGGGAAACCCTTGCGCGCCGCCGACGTAGTCCCAGCTCAGCGCCACCACCGTGATGATTTCGGAGAATCCGAGCGTGAGCAGCAGCAGATAGATGCCCTTGATGCGCAAGGCCGGAAATCCGACCGCCACGCCCAATATGCCGGTGAGCACGCCGGCCACCGCCAGCGACGGGGCGATCGGCATGCCGAATTTCTGCGTCATGATCGCCGACGTATAAGCGCCGACCGCCATGAAGCCGGCCTGGCCGAGCGAGACCTGGCCCGTCTTGTACGGGGCGTAGAAGCTGTAGGCGGCGATCACGTTGATGCCGGCAAAGATCAGCAGCGAACGCGTATAGCCGTCGAAAAGACTATCGAGCATACGCGCCGCTACCTTTGTTCCGTCGTGCGGGTGCCGAACAAGCCCGTCGGCTTGTAGAGAAGGATGAGAATGAGGATCGCGAACGAGAAGAAGTCACGTTCCGAGGCGCCGATATAGGCCGACGACAGGATCTCGATCATGCCGAGCAAAAGTCCGGCGACCATGGCCCCGACGACGTTGCCGAGGCCGCCGACCAGCATGACGATCAGCCCTTTCACCGCCGCGCCGAGCCCCATGAACGGCGAAATGCCGCTGTTCTTGATGCCGTCGAGCACGCCGGCGATGCCGGCGATGCCCGAGCCGATGATGAAGGTCACCAGCACCACCCGGTTGACGTCGACGCCCAGCAGCGCCGCGGTTTCGTGGTTTTCCGCCGTCGCTCGAATGGCGCGCCCCATTTTGGTGCGCTCGATGAACAGCCAGAGCAAGGCCATGAGCACGACGGCGACCGTCAAGATGAAGATCTGCACCGAGCTGATGGTGATTGGCCCGATTTGGTAGAGCGCGTCTTCGATGGTGTCCGGAAAAGCCACCTGCTGGCCGCCGAAAATATAGATCGCCAAGTTCTGAATGACGATGGTCAGGCCGATGGTGCTGATCAAAGGCGCCAAGGGATGGTCCTTGCTGACCGGGCGCACCGACACATAGACCGCGACGACGCCGAGCAGGGAGCAGGCGAGCATGGCGCCGAGCAGGGCGACGTAGATGTTGGCGCCGCCCAGCGTCACCAGGTAGAGCCCGACGAAGGCGCCGATCATGAATACTTCGCCGTGCGCGAAGTAGAGCAGGTTGAGCACGCCGAATATGAGCGTGTAGCCGATCGCCACCAGCGAATAGGAGGCGCCGAGCATCAGGCCGTTGATCAGCTGTTGGTAGAACATGTCGCCGTTTTGCGTCCCCTGGCCTGTGCCTCCCACATGCGGTCGCCGCGCCTAGTGAGCCGTTGCGGAAAAATCCTGCGTTACGCGCGAAGCCGCCACCCGCGCCTTGCGCGTCGTCGCCGGCGTGTTGCGGCTGCGCCCGACAAAGCGCGGAACACCGGCGGTGATGACGCCGCCGATGGCGGCGATGTCGCCGTGCTTGATGGCGGCGAGCGCCGTCTGCTGCGTGCCGCCGTCGGGGGCGTCGATGAGAACGATGTCGGCCGCCTTGCCGGCGGCCAGATAGCCGCTGTCCAGGCCGTAGACCCGGGCGTTGTTGCCGGTGGCGGCGCAGATAAAATGCTCCGGCGGCATGTCGGTGAGGCTCGCCAGGTGCGCGATCGTGTACAGCATGCCGAGCGGCATGATGCCGCTGCCGGTCGGCGTGTCGGTGGCGACGATGAAGCGGTCGAAGGCGTCATGCGCCTGCGCGACCTTGGCGCAGAGCAGGGTGGTGCGCAGGTTGCCGGCGGTGCAGACCTGCAGGGCGATTTCGGATTCGACGACGACCCGCTCGAAATCGGCGTCCGGCATGGCGGTGGGGCCGCCGTTGATGTGGAAGGATACGTGCGGGTGCATCTTCAGCAGGTGGTCGCCGGTGATGGCGCCCGAGCCGGGGATCGAGGAGCCGCCGGTGTGGCAGGTGGTGATCAGGCCCGCCGCCTTGGCGTCGGCGACCAGCGGCACGTAGTCGAACGAGCTCTTGACCGCGCCGAAGCCGGCTTTCGCCAGCCGCACACCCTTCTGCTTGATCTCGTCGAAATCCTTGCGCTGCAGGCCGGGCTCCAGGATCACCGAGCCGGCGATCACGCGCATGCCGCCCGGGCGCCAGTCGGCAAAGCAGCGTTGCGCCGCGACCGCCAGGGCTTTCACGCCCTCGACGTCGCGCGGCCGGCCGGGCACGTGCACCTCGGAGGCGGAGATCGCCGTGGTGGTGCCGCCGTGCACGTAGCTCTCCAGATAGCCGACGGTGCGCTGGCGCGGCGTGTAGTCGCCGAAGGTGACGTGCACGTGCGAATCGATGAGCCCCGGGATCGCCGTCATGCCGTCGGCGTCGATGACCACGTCGGCGGCGTCCACGGCGTCGGCGGAGGCGCTGCCGACGGAGGCGATGCGCTCGCCGTCGACGAGGATCGCGTCGCCGCCCGCAAACGGCTCGCGCCAGTTGCCGGTGACGATGCGGCCGAGATTGACGATCGCGACTTTCATGCTCCCGTCAGTTCGCTTTGCGGCCGATTTCGTCCGCCAGCTGATAGCTGTCCATCAGGTTGTCGACCAGGCTGGTGGCGCCGTCCCAGTCGAAAGTGCGGAAACTGTGGCCGGTGGTGACGAAGCGCGCCCCCGCATAGAACATCTCGTACTGCGTGTGACGCGAGCCGAACTCGGAGCCGATGGCGTCCCACGCGGCCTTGAGGAACTTGACCTTCTCCTCCGGCTCCATCTTCGCCGCGCGCTGCGTCACCTCGATGATCTTCTTGAGCTGCGGGTTCTCGAAGTCGTGGATCGAGGACGGCAGCATGATCAGCGCGCCGCCGGAGAGGTCGCGCAGCGTGTTGACGATGCGCGGGTAGAGGTCCTGCGTCAGCACCTGGGCGGAATACATGAAGTGCTTGTTGGGCACGTACCATTCGCCGCGCATCGAGCCTTCGGCTTCCATGCCGGCCATCATGGCGTTGACCATGCTGGTCTGCGCCGCCAGGTAGCCGAGCTGTTCGCGCACCGACGGGATATTGGTGGTGCCGATCGCCTCCGTGAGGCGGTGCGCGAGGCCGGTCAAAAACTTGATCTTCACCGACAGCCTGATCTGCGACTGGTAGTTCTGATAGGTGTGGCCCGCTGTATCGTGAAATTGCGCGCGGCACATGTCGCTGTCGCGGCACACGAACACGCGCTCCCACGGCACTTTGACGTCCTCGAAATAGATCAGCGCGTCGTTCTCGTCGAAGCGCGACGAAATCGGATTGTCGAAGATGGAGACGGCCGACCCTTCATAGGACTTGCGCGAGAGCACGCGCATGCCCTTGGCGTTCATCGGCAGCGCGCAGGAGAAGGCGAGGTCTTCTTCGCCCGGCTTCAGCGGCTGCAGATTGGCGACGAAAACCTCGTTGGCCATGATCGAGCTCGTGCCCAGCATCTTGGCGCCGCGGATGGTGATGCCGCTGGAATCTTCGTCGACGATACGCGCGACCAGCTCTTCCTTCTGCTCGCCCCAGTCCTTGGCGCGTTCGGCCTGCGGGTTGATGATCACATAAGTGAGGAAGTAGTCGTTGCTGCTCGCTTCCTCGAAATAATCACGCAGCGCCTTGGCGCGCGCCGGCCCGTGCTTCTCGAAAACGTCGATGCCCATGCGCTGCCCGACCAGCGCGGAGGCGAGGTGATCGGGCGAGCGACCCATGAAGCCATAGGAGAGCGTGGCCCACGCCTGCATCGCTTTGCGCCGCAGCACCATTTCGTCGTAGTTGCGCGGCATTTGCCAAGAGCGGTTGATGCGGCGATTCGAGCCGTTCGGAACGAAGGTCATCAATTCGATGTTTTCGGGCTTTGCCTGGAAGTCGTAGAGCATTGCCGCCGATTTCACCGAATTGCGGAAAGCCGGATGCTCGGTGACGTCGGGAACGAGCGCGCCGTCGATATAGACGGTACGGCCGTCCTTGAGGGATTTGATGTGATCTGCGCCGGTCTTGCAGGTTGTCATGATCGGCTCCCTTGCCGGTTCCGCGGCTTCGCTTCCGGCCTTTCTTTAGTTCAACCCGTCGATGCCCTTGATGTCGGCGGCCGCCAGCCCGCCCACGCGATGATTGGGCCTGCCGCGGTTGGCGAAGGCGCAAATGATCGCGATTTCATTGGGCAGCGGCGCATCGGGCAGCATCACGGTGATCCCGTCATAGTGTGAGCGGACGTAAAGCGCATCTTTGTGCGCGAGCGGAATGTCGATCGCGGTACCCGGCGCGGCGCGCTTGGTGATGGAGGAAATCCAGGCTTTGCCGCCGCCTGCAGCCTCGCGCATGACGTTGCCGTAAACGGTCGTCAGCATGGCGACGCCGTGCTCTTGCTCGCCGTTCATTCCGATGATCGCGGCCTTGCCGTAGCTCGCGGGCTCGTGCGGCGACAGAAGAGCCATCGCGATCCCGCAGATATGCCGGCCGACTTCGGCGCTTGCCTCCGTCAGCGGGCTGAGGTCGGCTTCGTAGCGACCGGCAAACGGATTGTCGACGATGGCGGCTACGGCAACTTTGCGCAGCGGCGGATCGACACGCTGGCCGGCTTCGTTGTTCACCTCATCGGCGAAACAAAGCGTCCGCTTGACCAACATCCAGTACCCCCGTACGCCGGCGCCGGGCCCATCGCGGTACTTCACGCTGCGTGCGGTCACTTCCTCCTTGCAGTGCGAGCAGGCGACGACCGGATGGCACACGGAACCGCAGCGATTGTGAACCAGCTGGATCGGCGGTTTCTTCGATCGGCAAAGCCATTTGTCGCCGAAGGAGAGAAGGGCCAGCATGACGGGGTAGAGGTCGAGCCCCATCGCCGTCAGACGATACTCCGACCGTTTCGGGCGTTCGGAATATTGCACCCTGCGCAACAGTCCTTGCGCGGTCAGCATGCGCAAGCGTTGCGTCAGCGTCTGGCGCGGAATGCCGAGCGCCAGTTGAAATGTCTCGAAGCGCGTACCGCCGAAATAGCTTTCGCGCAGGACAAGGAAAGCCCAGCTGTCGCTCAGGATGGCGACCGTGCGGCCGACGGAGCAGTTGCGCTCATGCAGCACGCGCGCGGATTTCGCGCGGCGTTCCTTGACGACACGTTGCGCGCGCGCTGCACGCTTGAGCGTAGCGAGTTGGGGCATTGTCCTCGCGCCGTCGGTTCGAAGTGGCCGACTTGAAGCGGCGGCATGATACATAGTCTATCTATAAAAGCCATATGGTGAAGCCTGCGCGGGAAGCGGCACGGCGGAGCAAATAACGCCGCGGCGCTTCACGCCGGATCGAAGTAGTGAATTTCCAGGAGCATGCAGCCCTTTTCCGACTTGAAGGGGCCGTGATAGGCGCCCGGCGGCCGGCAGGCATAGGTGTTGGGCGCAAATGCCTCGCCGCCCTGGCCGTTGGCGTCGTTGCCGACGATGAGATCGCCCGAAAGCTGGAACACTTCCTCCCAGTAGTCGTGCACGAAGGGTTTGGTGGTGTAGACGCCCGGCGCAAAGCGCAGGAGCCGCGTGCGGGTGCCGCGTTTCGCCTTCTCGTCGAGCGCGCCGGAGAGGATTTTCTGCTGGATGCCCGCCGGGTAGCCGGGCGGCGTTTCCCAGCCGGTGCTCATGTCGAGGGCATGGAATTCCGTGTGCGCCTTGTTCACGCTCATTGCAGTGCTCTCCGTTGGCGGCGGCAGCTCCTTTGGCCGGGCTACCATCCGTAAAAGAAGTGGGCTTCCCTCGGCGGCGCGTGCGCCGCGCCGGCCACGAGTTGGCGATATCGCCCGCCGGAGAAAACCAGCGGCTGGCCGCGCTTGGCCATGTTTTCATGCAGCTCGATGACGCGGCCGACAAAGATCTCGTGGTCGCCGCCGTCGTAACGGCCGTAGGGCTCGCATTCGAATATGACCACGGCGTTCGGCAGCAGCGGCACGCCGGTCTTTCCGCTGCGTGTTGCCAATCCGGCCCACTTGTCGCCCTTGGCGGTGGCGAAGCGGTTGGAAAGCTCTTCCTGCAACTCGCTGAGGATGTTGACCGCGTAGTGCTTGACTTGCTGCCAGGCAGGGAAACTGTGCGCGTGCCTGTGGATGCTGAACAGGATGAGCGGCGGATCGAGCGACAGCGAAGTGAACGAGCTGACCGTCATGCCGAGACGCTCGCCGTCGCCGCTGACGGTCGTAATGATCGTGACGCCGGTCGGAAACTGGCCGAGCGCGTTACGCAGGCGTCTGGCATCAAGGGTCACGGGGACAATTCCTCGTCGAAAGACGAATTTCTTTGGCAAATTATGTTACGAGACCGCAACCGCCAACTCAAGAAACATGAGGCCGATCCATGCTCGCCTTCGAGCGCCAGTCCCAAAGCGGGAGCAATCGCATCGAAATTGAACCGCAAGCCTTGATTGTCGCCGGCTGGACCGGTCGTGACGAAGCGGCGCTGCGTCATCATATCGAGGAGCTCGCCGCGATCGGCGTGCCACGCCCGTCGACAGTCCCGGTGTTCTACCGCGCCGCCACCGCCAATCTGACGCAAAGCTCGCGCCTGCAAGTGCTCGGCCCGGATACCTCAGGGGAGGTGGAACCCGTCATCGTGGCCTTAAACGACGGGCTGTGGCTGGGGCTTGGGTCCGACCATACCGACCGCAAGGCGGAGACCATGGGCATCGCGCTGTCCAAGCAGCTCTGCGGCAAGCCGCTCGCCAACGTACTTTGGCCGCTCGACGAAGTTGCCGATCATTGGGACCAGCTGATCCTGCGCGCATTCGCCACCATCGACGGCCAGCGGGTCAAATATCAGGAGGGCCCGCTGTCGGCGATGCGTCAGCCGTCGGATCTGATTGCGAAAATCAAGCCGCACGCTTCGCTGTCGCCGGGCACCATCATGCTTTGCGGCACGCTCGGCGCCATCGGCGGCATCCGGCCGGCCGCCCGTTTTGAGATGGTGCTGGAGGATCCCGTTCTGTCGCGAAGCATGAGCCATGCCTACGACATCGAGGTTTTGCCGATTGTCAGCTAAGCAGCGAATGCGCCGCCCTGGCATGTCTCGGCTGCAAGAAATCAAGTTTTCGTCATGGCCGGGACAAGGCTGGGCATGACGACGGAGGGGTTTTGCCGGTCGTGAGCTAAATAGCGAAGGCGCCTAGTTGAAGCACCAGGCCAGCACAGTTTTCTTTGCTCGTCCCCGCGAAAGCGGGAACCCAGGGCCGCACCGTTAGAACTTTCATTTTGGCCCTGGATTCCCGCTTGCGCGGGAATGAGCGCAGTCGGCGGCGATAGCGTTCAGGTCCCCTTGAACTGCGCCGGCCGCTTGGCATGAAAAGCCTCGACGCCCTCGCGGAAATCGTCGGATTGCCGCAGGCGGCTGTAGCAGTGCCCTTCCAACTCGATGGCGACCGATAATGTCGCGTCTTCGGTGTCGTTGAGCAGCTTCTTGGCCGTGCGCTGCGCGAGCGGCGAAAAGGCGCGCAGCTCCTCGACCAGCGCGTCGGTGGCGGCTTCCAGTCTGTCGTCGGGCACGCACTCGGTGGCGATTCCCCATTCATAGGCCTGCTTCGCCGGAATGCGCCGCGAACGCATGACGATGTCCTTGGTGCGCGTGATGCCGATAATTTTCTGCAGCCGCGCCGATCCGCCGGAGCCGGGAATCTGGCCGAGCCGCTGCTCGGGCAGCGCGTATTGACCGGTTTCCGAGATGAGGCGGAAATCGCAGGCAAGCGAAATTTCGAAGCCGACGCCGAAACAATAGCCGCGATTGGCCGCGATCACCGGCTTGGCGCAGCGCGCCGGCGCGGCGATGTTCCAGGCGAGCTTCGATACGTGCTCGGGCGTGGCCTCCATGAAGCCTCTGATGTTGCCGCCGCTGGAGAAATGTTCGCCGGCCGCGCGCAACACGATGATGCGGACCCGGGGATCCTCGTCGAGCGCCTCGAAGACCAGCCGCAACTGGTCGCGTTGCGGCATGGCGATGATGTTGAACGGCGGCCGGTCGAGAACGACGTCGGCGCGCTCGTGCGTTTCGTCGAGCTCGACGCGAAAGCCGTCCAGCGCCGCCAGGCGCGCATCCGCAAAAGTCATGGGGGCGGTCATCGGCAATTCCTTCTGAATAGAATGGGCGCACGCTGGCGGCACGCCTAGGCGCCGGGCCGTAGCGCGCGTCATCGCGACACGATTATGGCAGATTGCACGCGCGAGCTAGTGCGGAATCCGGGTAAGCTGATTCGTCATCGCAAGCGACGCGACCCGGCACAGCGCGCTCCCTCTCTCCGTCGGGGAGAGGGCTGGGGTGAGGGGGTTACGACGCTTCGATAGATTATGACCCCTCACCCGGATCGCGAAGTTTACCATCGGGCCGCGCTTCGCGCGGACCCGTTGGCGATCCGACCTCTCCCCATAGGAGAGGTAAAGCGCGCTTGTGGCGCGACCGGAGTCAAACCGGGACGATCTTGCTCTAGCCCTGGCCGACGCGCTGCGGCTTCGCGCGCTTTTTCTCCGTCGCCGGCGCACGCTCGGACGGGCGGGCGCTTGGCCGCGCATCATGCTGCTTTTCGGCGGTTTCGTCGGCCAGGAAGGAGATCAGCTCCTGCTCCATCGCCCGATACTGGGCGACCTTCAATCGCAGGGAAAGCAACTGAAACCGTCTCGCCTCGTGCCTGCGCCCGGGGTGGGCGTCGACGCGCGCCCTGGTTGCCTCCAGGTAAGTCCGCTCCTGGCGAATGCGGTCCAGATAGGACTCGAGCTCGCGCCTGATGGTTTTCTTGTTGGCGAAGTTGCCGAAGAAGATCCGCAGCAGAACCTCGTCGCGCGTCACCGAAGCGCGCACCGGCTCGCTTACATAATCCTGCAGCGCGGTCCGGCCCTTGGGCGTGATGGTGTGGATGTGCTTGTCCGGCTTGCCCGTCTGCGGCAGCGACTTACTGGTGACGTAGCCTTCCTCGCGCAGCTTGTGCAGCGTGTTGTAGATCTGGGGCCCGGTCGCGTTCCAGATGAAATAAGTCGAGCGGTCGATGGCGCGCTTCAAGTCGTAACCGGATGCCGGTTCGACCGCGAGCAGGCCAAGCAAGGCAAAGCGAAGGGACATCCCGTGTGCGACCTATCGCTTCGCGCGGCGGCCGCGCCCGGGGAAACGGCTGCCACGCTCAATCATAGGCGTCGGCTCCCTTGCGCAGCGTTTCCCATTGCGCGGCGTCGTGGCTGCACACGATGGTGGCGCCGGATGCCTCGATGCGGCGAATTTCGGCCAGCGACTTGAGCAGCGCCTCGCCATTCCAGGTGTTGCGCGGCACGACGCCGGTGTCGAGCGTCTCGCGCAGGCTGACGGTGTCGCCGGCCAGCAAAAATGTGCCGCTGCGCTCGAGTTGGGTGAGGGCGCCGATCGAGCCCGGCGTATGTCCGGGCAGGTGCAGCAACACGATGCGGCCGTCTCCGAACACGTCGCGCTGGCCCGCGATCTCGTCGACCGGCATCGGCACGTCCCAGTCGGCGGCGATGTAGCCCATGGCCTCGCTGCCAGGCGCGCGCGCGGCGGCCATCTCCTCGCCGTGCACGAGGAAAGTCGCCTTGCGGAAGAATTCGTTGCAGCCGCAGTGGTCGGGATGGAGATGGGAGTTGATGACCACGTCGACATCCTCGGGGGCAAGGCCGAGCGCGGCGAGGCCGGACAGCACGTGGTCGCCGGGCTGCATGATCGGGGTCATGAGCTTGGCGAGGCCGCCCCAGCGCGCTTCTGGGTTTTCCGGCACCGTGGGATGACAGCCGGTGTCGAACAGCACGTTGGCCTGGCCGTGCCGCAGCAGCGTGCTGGAGACGGGAAGCTCGATCGTCTCGCTGCGGTCGGCGTCCGGCAAGAAGATGTTCTTGCGCATGCGCAGGCGGCCGCCGGACAAGAAATGCATCTTCATCGCGTAGGGTCCCGCTCCCGCCGGTTCAAACCATGCAATAGCCGCCGCTCACGCTGATCACCTGGCCGGTGATCCAGCCGCTCTTGGGCGAGGCCAAGAGCGTCACCGTCGGCGCGATGTCTTCCGGGCGGCCGAGCCGGCGCACCGGATAGAGCTTGATCAGCTTTTCGCGGTTGGCTTCCAGCCATTCGGGATCGTGTCCGGTCTCGACAAGTCCGAGCGAGACGGTGTTTGCGGTCACGCCGGCGCGGCCCATTTCACGGGCGAGCGATTTCATCAGCATGATCACGCCGGCGCGCGCGGCGCCGACGATCGACAGGCCGGATTCGCCGACGCGCGAGGAGTCGCCGACCATGGCGATGATGCGTCCGTTGCCGCCTTTCACCAGATGCGGGCCGGCCGCGTGGCAAAGCTGGATGGCGCCCATGAGGTTGACGTCGATCTGCCGACGCCATTCCTCGGGCGTCGTGTCTTTGAACGGCTTGCGGATGGCGAGCCCGGCATTGCTCACCAGGATGTTGAGGCCGCCGAGATCGGCCACGACGGCGCCGACCATCTTCTGCACCGCCGCGTTGTCGGAAATGTCGGCCTGGTAGGCCTTCGCCTTGCCGCCCTTGTTCTTGATTTCCGCAACGACTGCTTCGGCGGCATCGGCTGCGCCGTGGTAATGCACCGCGACCGCCGCCCCCTCGGCGGCGAGCGACACGGCGATCTCGCGCCCGACATCGCGGGTTGCGCCGGTGACAAGGGCAACGCGGTCCTTGAGCTGCATGTCCATGAGTGTCGCCTTTTGAAATTTCGCTGCGGCAACATCCGCCGGCCGTCGCCAGGTTTCCGCCGATCGCGCCGAAGGCCGACCCTTGACACCGCCGCTCCGGCGAGGACTATAGTAAACTACTTACATAGTAAAGAGCTGAGCTATAGCGGACACAGCATGCGTGCGGCGGGCTTGCCCCGCAAGAGGTCGCAGCGGCCGACGCGCGCCTCGTCAACCGCAGCGCACAGACGAAGGGATCGACAAGCTCGTGAAGCCGGCCGGGTTTGACTATTACGCGCCGCGCAGCGTCGACGAGGCGCTGCGCGTCCTCGCGGACGCGGGGCAAGACGGCCGGGTCTTGGCGGGCGGCCAGAGCCTGATGGCAATGCTCAATTGCCGCATTCTCAGCCCCGCGGTTCTCGTCGACATCAATCGCATAGAAGGCCTCGACCGCCTCGACGTGGCGGCGGACGGTTTGACGATCGGCGCGCTGGTCCGCCACGCCGATATCTTGCGCCATGCCGAGGTCGGCAAAGGCTGGCCGCTGCTGGCCGAGGCAACCACTTACGTCGCGCACCCGGCGATCCGCAATCGCGGCACCGTCTGCGGCAGCGTCGCGCACAACGATCCCGCCGCCGAGCAACCGAGCGTGCTGGTCACCTTGGATGGCACCGTGCTGATTGCCGGCGGCGCAGGCCAGCGCGAACTGCCGGCGGAAGAATTCCTCACCGGCATGATGTCGAACGCGCTTGCGCCCGGCGAGATGGTGGTTGGCCTGCGCTATCCGCGTCCGCCCGCCGGCACCGGCGCCGCCTTTGTCGAATACGCGCGGCGTCTCGGGGACTTTGCGCTCGCCGGCGCCGCTGCCATGCTGACCATGCGCGAGGGCGTATGCGAGAAGGCGCGGCTGACCATCGTCGGCATGGGCGACGGGCCGGTGCGCGCGCGCGACGCCGAAGCCGTGCTCACGGGGCGCGCGCTGAGCGGCAAGCAAAGCAAAGACGCTTTCGCCGAAGCAGCCGCCAAGGCTGCTGCCGCCGTGGAGCCGGTGGACGATGTGCATGCTTCGGCCGCCTATCGGCGCCACCTGGCCGGCGTGCTGACCACGAGGGCTTTGGCGATGGCGCTGGCGCGCAGCGGAGGAGCCTGACGTGGCCAAGGAGCAACGCATCAAAGTGACCGTGAACGGAACGGTCCATGATAAGACTGTGCCGGTGCGGCTGTCGCTGGCGGACTTCCTCCGCGATCATCTGCATCTCACCGGCACGCATCTCGGCTGCGAGCACGGGGTGTGCGGCGCCTGCACGATCTCGCTGAACGGGCGCAGCGCGCGCTCCTGCCTGACGCTGGCGGTGCAGGCCGACGGCGCCGAAATCGTCACCATCGAGGGATTGCGCTCGGCTGACGGCACGCGCCATCCCATGCAGCAGGCTTTCTACGAGAAGTTCGCGCTGCAATGCGGCTATTGCACGCCGGGCATGCTGATCACCGCGATCGAGCTGCTGCGAGAGAACCCCGACCCGACCGAGCAGGACGTGCGCGAAGCGCTGTCCGGCAACATCTGCCGCTGCTCGGGCTATCAGGCCATTGTCGATGCGGTGCTGGCCGTGGCGCGCAAGGAGTTCGCGTGATGGCGGATAAGCGCTTCGTCAATGAGCGCGCGGTGGGCTCGCCGGTTTTGCCCGACGAGGCCATCCCTCTGGTCGAGGGCTTCGGCCGCTTCCTCAACGACATCCAGCTGCAAGGCATGTACCACGTGGCGTTCCTGCGCAGCCAGCACGCGCATGCCCGCTTGCGCTCGGTCGACGCCGGCAAGGCGCGTGAACTACCCGGCGTCATCAAGGTGCTGACCGGCAAGGAGCTGTTCGGCAAGGTCGATCCGTTTCGCAGCATGCCGAACCGTTTCTCCGGCGGCGAGTCGGTGCAGCATTGGCTGGCGGTCGACAAGGTGCGCTTTTGCGGCGAGGCGATCTGCGCCGTCGTGGCGCGAGGATCGCGCCACCGCCGAGGACGCTTGCGAGCTGATCGAGGTCGATTACGAACCGCTGCCCGCGGTTACCGATCCCCGCCTGGGCGAGCGCGACGATGCCCCGCTCGTGCACGACTCTTGCCCCAACAACTACCTGATCAAGCGCGAATACCAGCGCGGCAATGTGGACGAAGCGTTTCGTGACGCCCATCTCGTGGTCAAGCGCAAGTTCCGCATCGGCCGCAAGCAGGCGCTCTGCCTGGAGAGCCGGGGCTGCGTCGCCGCTTATCGGGAAAGCTCGTTCGCGCTGTCCATATGGATGAGCCACCAGCTTCCATACGTCGTGCGGCACTATCTCGCCCAGCATCTGCGGCTGCACGAGACCGACGTCCGCGTCATCGTTCCCCATACCGGCGGCGGTTTCGGCCAGAAGGCATCCATCTATCCGGAAGAATTTGTCTGCGCTTACCTCGCGCTCGACTTGCGCCGTCCGGTGAAGTGGGTGGAAGACCGCCTGGAGAACATGCTCGCCTCCACCCATGCCCGCGACCAGTACATCGAGGTGCAGGTGGCGGTGGACAAGCAAGGCCATCTGCTCGCGCTCGGCTCGGACGTCTGGGTCGATGTCGGCGCCTATTCCACCTATCTCTGGTCGGCGGGCATGGAGCCGTTGCAAACCGCCGGCCTGATGCCCGGGCCCTACAAGTTTCCGGCGATGCGCTACCGCACCCGCGGCGTTGCCACCAACAAGACTCCGGTCGGGCCCTATCGGGCGGTCGGCCGTCCTTCCGCCTCGGCCTCGCTCGAATTGTTGCTGGATGAAGTCGCGCGCAAGCTCGAGATGGATCCGGTGGAATTCCGCCAGCGCAACCTGATCCCCAACGAGGCGATGCCGTACCGCAATGCCAACAATCTCGTGCACGACAACGTGAACTATCTTCCCTGCCTCAAGCTCGCCGCCGCCAAGGCGGATTATGCGCGGCTGCGTGCCGAGCAGCAGCAGGCGTCGTCCGACGGCAAGCTGCGCGGCATCGGCATCTCCTGCTTCGCCGAGCTGACCGGGCTCGGCACGACCACGGCGGTCGGTCCTGGCACGCTGCTGCATCCCGGCCGCGACGCCGTCACGCTGCGCCTGGAAACGAGCGGCGTCCTTACGGTTGCGGCGGCGCTGCCCTCGCAGGGCCAGCGCATCATCACGGCGATGCGGCAAGTCGCGGCCGACGAGCTTGGCATCAACCTCGAGGACATCAACTGCCTGACCAACGATACCGCCACGGCGCCCTATGGCTTCGGCACCTTTGCCTCGCGCACCGCAGTGTTCGGCAGCGGCGCGGTCATCAAGGCGGCGAAGGAGCTGCGGCAGCGCATTTTAGCGCTCGGCGCGTTCCTGCTCAAAGTGCCTGTCGAGGAGGTGACCGTCGCCAACAGCGCGGTGCACACGCTCGACCGCTCCAAGAGCATTTCGCTGCGCGAGATGGCGGAGAAGAGCTATTTCTCCGCCAAGGATATTCCGGAGGAGCTCAATCCCGGCTTCGAGGTCACGTCCTTCTACGACCCGAAACGCGGGAGTTTTGCCGCGGGCGCGCATCTGGTCGTTGTCGACGTCGATCCCGAAACCGGCGATGTAAAGATCGTCCGCTACGTCGCCGCCGAGGACGTCGGCACCGTCATCAACCCGGCGGTGGTGGAGGGTCAGATCATCGGCGGCATCGCGCAAGGCATCGGCGAGGCGCTCTTGGAGGAGATCGTCTACGACGAGCAGGGGCAGCCGCGCACGGTCACCTTGGCCGATTATCTCGTCCCCTCCGCCCTTGAAGTTCCGCGCATCGAGCTGCATCACGCCAATACGCCGTCGGCCGCGCTCGGCGGCTTCAAGGGCTGCGGCGAGGGCTCGATCATCGGTGCGCTTGGCGCGGTATCCTGCGCGGTGGCGGATGCATTGAGCCGCCGCGGCGGCGACATTCACGAGTTTCCCGCGACGCCGGAGCGTGTGCTGAAAGGCTTGGGCGTGCTGCCCGGCGGGGCTTGAACGGCCGCTGCGCGCATCGATGTGAGGCGAAGGACCTCGAGTTGGAGTGAACGCGTATGCAAGTCGATTGCCGAGGCCTTGAGCTCACCACCGCGAGCGCTGATGCGGCCAGGCATATCGATCAGGCCGTTACCGACTACCTGGACTACGGGACCACCGCTTCGGCGCAGGTCAAGGCCGCGCTCGATGCCGACCCGGCCTTTGTACTGGGCAAGTGCTTCCGCGGCTATTTCCTGCTGATGCTGGAGAACAAGGCGATTCTGCCGAAGGTCCAGCAGGCGCTCGGCGACATCCGGCCCCACCTCGAGGCGGCGACGAAGCGCGAGCGCCTGCACGTCGACGCCTTGCAGGCGTGGGCGGCGGGCGACGTCATGAAGGCCTGCTTTCATTGGGAAAAGGTGCTGGTCGAAAGCCCGCGCGATCTCCTTGCCCTCAAGCTTCACCACACCATGAGCTTCTACGCCGGGCGCAGCCAGGTGATGCGTTCGGTGCTGGGAAGCGTCCTCGGCGAATGGGACGACGACGTGCCGGGTTACGGCTGCGTGCAGGGCATGTATGCCTACGCGCTCGAGGAGTGCGGCGCCTACGAGGAGGCCGAGCGTTGGGGCCGCGCCGCGGTCGAGAAAAATCCCGGCGACCTTTGGGCCATCCACTCCGTCGCCCACGTGCTGGAGATGCAGGGGCGGTCCGCGGAGGGCGTCAAATGGCTTGATTATTCGCCGGACCAATGGGCGAAGAAGAATCCGTTCAAGGCGCATGTGTGGTGGCACGCCGCCTTGTTCTTCATGGCGCAAGGCGATTACGACCGCGCGCTCAGCCTATATGACCACGAGCTCTGTTCGGTGAATTCGGAAACCTATATCGACGTATCGAACCAGGCTGCGCTGCTCAAGCGCCTGCAGATGCGGGGGGTCGACATCGGCGGCCGCTGGAGGGCACTGGCCGAGCATTCGGAAAAGCGCATCCACGACCACATGCTTCCGTTCCGCGACGCGCATTTCTGTCTGGCGCTTGCCGCCAACGGAAATTTCGAGGTGGCGCGGCGGCACGTCGAATCCATGGCTGAATTCGCCGGCCAGGAGCAAGGTTGGCGCGCCCAGGTCACGCGCAATGTGCTGATCCCGCTATGCGAAGGCATGATAGCCTATGAAGAGGGAAACTATGCGCATGCCAGCGATCTGCTTTGGGCGGTGCGCATCGAAATCGTCGCCATCGGCGGCAGCCATGCGCAGCGCGATCTGTTCGCGCAACTCATCTGTGACGCGGCGGCGCGCGCGCATAACTTGCCAATGGCGCGCAGCCTGCTGTCGGAGCGGGTGCTGGCCCGTGGCACCCATAAAGGCAACTGGGTCGCTTATGCCGATGTGCTGACGGAGCTGGGCGAAGACAAACGGGCGGACGCAGCGCGGCAATGCGCGCAAGCCGCTCCCGAATTGGGCGTTTGAGGGTGTACGACCGACCCGCCACATGAGCGGTCCGGCAGCGGCCGCAGGAGACCGATATGAATACGATAGCTCTTCCGAAGAAAGTCGAAACGGTGCCTTCCAACAAGTACGGCGCCTTCCATTGGGACGATCCGCTGCTGCTGGAAAGCCAGCTGACGGAAGACGAGCGCATGATGCGCGACACGGCGCGCGGCTATTGTCAGGAAAAGTTGATGCCGCGCGTGCTGATGGCGAACCGCAACGAGGAGTTCGACCGCAATATTATCCGCGAACTCGGGGCGCTGGGCCTGCTCGGTCCGACGCTTCCGCAAAAATATGGCTGCGCCGCTACGAGCTACGTCGTCTACGGCTTGGTGGCGCGCGAGGCGGAGCGCGTCGATTCCTGCTACCGCTCGGCCATGAGCGTGCAGAGTTCGCTGGTCATGCATCCGATCTATGCCTACGGCACCGAAGAGCAGCGGATGAAATATCTGCCCAAGCTCGCAAGCGGCGAGTGGGTCGGCTGCTTCGGCCTGACGGAGCCCGACCACGGCTCGGACCCCGGCGGCATGACCACGCGGGCGCGCTCGGTCGACGGCGGCTTCCGCATGACCGGCAACAAGATGTGGATCACCAATTCGCCGATCGCCGACGTGTTCGTGGTATGGGCCAAGACCGATGACGGCGTGATCCGCGGCTTTGTGCTGGAACGCGGCATGAAAGGGCTGTCGGCGCCGAAGATCGAGGGGAAACTAAGCCTGCGCGCCTCCATCACCGGCGAAATCGTGATGGAAGACGTGTTCGTGCCGGCGGAGAACCTGCTGCCGAACGTGACGGGCCTCGCCGGACCCTTCGGCTGCCTCAACCGCGCCCGCTTCGGCATTGCCTGGGGCGCGATGGGGGCGGCGGAGTTCTGCTGGCACGCCGCCCGCCAATATGTGCTCGACCGTAAGCAGTTCGGCCGGCCGCTTGCCGCCAATCAGCTCGTCCAGAAGAAACTCGCCGACATGCAGACCGAGATCACGCTCGGCCTGCAAGCCTGCCTACAGGCAGGCCGCCTGTTCGACGCCGGCAAGATCGCGCCGGAGGCCATCTCGCTGATCAAGCGCAACAACTGCGGTAAAGCGCTAGATATCGCCCGTACCGCCCGCGACATGCACGGCGGCAACGGCATCAGCGATGAATTCCACGTCATGCGCCACCTGGTGAACCTGGAAACCGTCAACACCTATGAGGGCACGCACGACGTCCATGCCCTCATCCTCGGCCGCGCGCAGACCGGCATTCAGGCTTTCTTCTAGATGGGTTTCGATTGATTATAAGAAAATAGCGCGAGGAAACGTCATGCTGCACCAGAGCATCGATGAGTTGCTGCCGGGCACCGCTGCCCGCCTGCCCGACAAGCCGGCCCTGATTTTCGGCGAACGAACCTTCACCTTCCGCGAGCTGGAACGGCTGACCAATCAGGCGGCCAACGGGCTTAAAGCTTTGGGCGTCAAGAAAGGCGACCGGGTCACGCTGTTCGCGCAAAACAGTCCCGAATGGGCAATCGGTTATGCTGGTATCGCCAAGGCCGGAGGCGTCATCAATCCCGTCAACGCCATGCTGACCGCGGAGGAGTTGGCTTACGTGGTCAAGGATTGCGGCGCCAAGGTGCTGATCACGACGCCGGATCGCGCCAAGCCCGTGCTTAATCTCAAATCCGAAGGCCACTTGAAGGAAATCGTCGTCATCGGCGCACCGCTCGCCAATACGATGGCGTTCGACGATTTGCTCAAGGGCCGGGCCGAAACCATCGAAGCGCCCGGCAACCGCGCCGACGATCTCTCCACCATCTGCTACACATCGGGCACCACCGGTTTCCCCAAAGGCGCCATGCTGAGCCACCGGAACGTCGTGCTCAATACGGCGCTTACCGCGGCAATGAACGTGCGTACCGAGCATGACGTGCAATTCACCGGCCTGCCGCTCGCCCATGTGTACGGCACCATCGTCATGAATCTGAGCTTCATGCTCGGTCTGACCTTCGTGCTGTTGGAAAAATTCGACGCCCAGCAGGCGCTTGCGGCAATGCAGCGCCATAAAGTGAGCATCATCGACGGCGTGCCGACCATGTATTTCTACATGCTGGCGCATCCCGATTTCGACAAATACGACCTTTCATCGCTGCGGGCGGCTGTGGTCGGAGGGCAATCCATGCCGCCGGCAAAGTCGACCGAATGGTTCAAGCGCACTGGCACCGAATTGCTCGAGCTCTGGGGCATGACGGAACTCGCCGGACCAGGAATCATGCAGCATTCCTACTGCGAGAACCGGCTGGGCTCCGTCGGAATCATGATGCCGTTCATGCAAGGGCGCATTGCCGATTTATCGGACCCGTCGAAAACTCTGCCGGTCGGCGAAGTGGGCGAGCTCATGGTGAAAGGCCCGCTGAATATGCTCGGTTACTACGGCAATGACCAAGCGACGCGCGAGACCATCGAGCCGGACGGCTGGCTGCATTCCGGCGATCTCGGCAAAATGGATGCGGACGGTTATTTCTATATCGTCGATCGCAAGAAGGACATGATTCTGACGGCGGGCTACAATATCTATCCTGCCGAGATCGAGCGGGTCATCGCTGGGCATCCGGCGGTCGCCATGGTCGGCGTCGGCGCGAAAGCCGACCCGGCCAAAGGCGAAATCGCCAAGGCCTATATCGTGCTCAAGACAGGCGCCAGTTCAGACGCGGACGAGATCATCGGCTATTGCCGGAAGCACCTGGCAGCCTACAAGGTGCCGCGCGACGTGCAATTCGTGCCCGCCTTGCCGACCACGTCGTCGGGCAAGATCATGCGGCGCGAGCTGAAAACGCTGGATCAGGCGGAGCACGCCGCCGCGGAATAGCCGGGCACCGGCGCCTCAATGCAGAAAATACGCGGCGCGCAATTCATTTAGCGTCAACCTCAATAGCTGCATCGTCGGCGGTCGCCTTGCGGTCAGGACCAATTCTGCCTGCATTTGTCCTATAAGGACGGTATTCGGCGCCGCCGGCGGCGGTCTGCCTGCGAATAAACCATTGACTTGACGAAATAAAGCTGCCGCGGTGCAGCGCGCCCGGAATCGCCGGGCGAACCTAAGAATGCTAGAATTATACTAAAGCATCGATGGCAGGCGCCGCCTGTCGAATGGAATGAAGATGCAACTGAACATATCGCGCTTGTCGATCCGCGGGCGGCTGATCCTGCTTGCGGTATCGCTTTTGGCGATCCTGATCCTCACTGTCGGTTATCTGACCGCGCAGCTGATCAACGATTCGGAGGCGGTGCGCAGCGAAGCGAGTGTCGCCGAACAGCTGAAGATCGCCGGCCAAGCGGAAAAGCACTTCGGCGATTTCAAATATTGGCTGGAAGAATACGCGCTTAGCCTGCTCGATGAGTCGCAGGTGAGAGCGGCGACGGCGCAGCAGGAGTTCGATAAGAACCTCAAGGCCCTTTCCATCATCGATGCGGCAGGTGTCGCGCGCATCGAGGCCGAGCTCGCCGAGCTGCAAAACCTTTCCCTGCAAGCGACCCAAGCCTATGGCACCAACGAGCGCGCGGCCGGCAACGCGCTCATGGCGGAATCGCGCGAGCACGTGCGGAAGGTTGACCAGGACCTGTCGTCTATCGTCGAGAAGCTTGAGCGGCAGGCCGTCGTCGCGCGCGATACGGCCGGCAGGAGCGCGCGCGCCGCAGTCGACATTGCGGTCGTCGCGGGCCTGGCCGCGACCCTGCTGGCAATCGTTCTTCTCGTGCTGATCGTGCGCTCGATCGTGCAGCCGTTACAGCAGCTCGAGCGGGCGATGGTGTCGATATCCCATGGGCAGCTCGACCAGCCCGTGACCGCGAGTGGAAACGACGAGATCAGCGCGATGACGCGTGCCTTGGAGCAGTTCCGCTTGAGGCTTCTCGATCGCGAGCGCTTGGAGCGGGAGCGTGCGGATGCGGAGGCCAAGGCCGCGCGCGCGCAGTTGCAACTTCAGGAAGCGATCGCCTCCATCGACGAGGGCTTCGCGCTTTGGGATGACTCCGACCGACTGGTCGTCTGCAACGAACGCCTGCGCAGCATGCTGGGCAAACTCGATACCGCGCTCGTGCCGGGCGTCAGCTTCGAAGAAATCGCTCGTTCGATTGCGCGCTCACGTAGTCCTTCGCTGTCGCCTGAGGGTATCGAAGATTGGGTCGAAAAGCGCCTTACGAGCCACCGCGATTGCGCTGCATCCTTGGAACACCAGATTGCGTCGAACCGCTGGCTTAAGATCAGCGAGACGCGCACCAGCGACGGCTCCATTGTCGGCGTCTACATGGACATCACCGACCTCAAGACGCGTGAGCGGGAGCTCGCCGAGCTGGTGGACCGGCTCGCCGATGCACGCGACCAGGCAATGCAGGCGACGGTGGCTAAAAGCCGCTTTCTTGCCAACATGAGCCACGAACTGCGCACCCCGCTCAACGCGGTTATCGGCATCACGGAAATGCTCGTCGAGGATGCGGAGGAATTCGGCCAGGATGCGTTCGTTGAGCCGCTTCATCGTATCGCGCGCGCCGGCAAGCATTTGTTGGAGTTGATCAACGAGGTCCTCGATCTTTCCAAGATCGAGGCCGGAAAGCTCGATCTGCACGACGAGGATGTCGAGGTCGCGGCCTTGATCGGCGATGTTGTCGGTGCGGCGCAACCGCTTGCCGCCAAGAACAACAATCGCCTGGTCGTCGAATGTCCGCCGGAAGTCGGAACCATCCTGGCCGACTCCATGCGATTGCGCCAGATCATCCTCAATCTCGTGAGCAATGCCTGCAAGTTTACCGACCAGGGGATTGTGTCGCTCAAGGTCTCCCGCCATAGCGAGAACGACGGCGATAAAATCGCATTTGCCGTATCCGACACCGGTATCGGTATGGCGCCGCAACAGCTTGGAAAGCTGTTTCAGGAGTTCACCCAGCTCGATACGTCGACCACACGAAAATATGGCGGCACCGGCCTCGGCCTCGCCATCACCGACCGGCTTTGCAAGATGATGGGCGGCAATATTGCCGTCGAAAGCGAGCCTGGAAAGGGCACGACTTTCACCGTCATTTTGCCGGCTCGCCGGGCGGTGGCGGCGCCGACGCGAATCGAGGCCCGCACGCGCGCTGCGCCGGTCGCCGCGGCAATGCGCCGAACGAATCGCGTTCTGGTGATCGACGATGACGCAACGGTGCGCGACATGATGCGCCGTTACCTGAGCCGCGAGGGCTTCGATGTCGTGACCGCGCATGATGGCGGCGAAGGCGTCGCCTTGGCGCGCGAGTTGAGGCCGTCGGTGATCACGCTCGATATTTTGATGCCGGGCACGGGCGGCTGGTCGGTATTGCAGGAGCTCAAGGCCGATCCGGATCTTGCCGGCGTCCCGGTCATCATGATTTCGATTCTCGACGAGCAGCAAAAAGGCATCGCCCTCGGTGCCTCGGGATACCTGAACAAGCCGATCGACCGCGCAAAACTGATAGCGCTCCTCGAAGATTTCAAATTCGGCGATGGCACTCCGCGCGCGCTCATCGTCGAAGATGACGAATCGACGCGACTCATGCTGGGGCGCCTGCTTAAGGCCGAGGGCTGGGAGGTTGCCGAGGCGACGAACGGCCGTATCGGCTTGATGCAACTCGGGAAGAAACCGCCGGATCTCATACTGCTCGACCTCCTGATGCCGGAAATGGACGGGTTCGAGTTCTTGTCGCAGCTCCGCTGCGATCCGGACCACGAACGAACTCCGGTCATCATCGTCACCGCGGCCGATCTCAGCGCGGACGACCGCCGTCGCCTGGACGACGGCGTCATTCACATTCTGGAAAAAGCGGCCTACGTGCGGGAAGAACTCCTCGGTCAGATTCGCCGCCTTGTGGCGAATTACGCGAGCGCCATCAAACAGACCGGGACAGGCGGATAGCCATGGCCAAGATCCTTTACGTCGAAGACAATGAAGACAACATATACATGTTGGAAAACCGACTCACGCGGCGTGGGCATGAGGTGCTGATTGCGCGCGACGGCCAGGAAGGGATCGACATGGCCCGGCGCGAGATGCCGGCGCTCATCCTCATGGACCTCAATCTCCCCGTCTTGGACGGTTGGGAATCCACCCGGCGGCTGAAGGCGACGCCGGAAACGCAGCATATTCCGATCATCGCCTTGTCGGCCCATGCCATGGCCGGCGACCGTGACCGCGCGTTGGCGGCGGGCTGCGACGACTACGACACCAAGCCCGTCGAACTGCCGCGTTTGTTGGAGAAGATCGGCGCAATGCTCACTCAACGGAATGGCGATGTCTGACGGCACGCCCGCAATCCTCGTAGTCGATGACGACGAGAACAATCGCTACACCTTGTTGCGTCGGCTGCAGCGGGAGAATTTCAGCGACCTCGCCGAGGCCGCCGACGGCCGCACCGCGCTCAAGAAATTGCGCGAGCGTCCTTTCGATCTGATACTGCTCGACGTCATGATGCCGGACATGGACGGCTATGAGGTATTGAACCACGTCAAATCTGACATGGTTCTGCGCGATATTCCGGTGATCATGATTTCCGCGGTCGACGCTCTTGACAGCGTCGTTCGTTGCATCGAATTGGGGGCCGAGGATTACCTGCCCAAGCCGTTCAACGCCACGCTTCTAAAGGCGCGCATCGGCGCTTCGCTGGAAAAGCGTCGGCTGCGTTTTCAGGAGGATGCCTATACGCGCCAGATCGAAGCCGAGAAACGGCGGAGCGACCAGTTGCTGCAGGCGGTGCTTCCGCCGGGCGCAATTCGTGAATTGAAGGCCACAAACGAGGTGCGGCCACGCCGCTATGAAGGTGTTGCCGTGCTGTTCTGCGACATCGTCGAGTTTACCTCCTATTGCGACAGCAACGCGCCGGAGCATGTGGTGGCGGAGCTGCAGATCCTGATCGAAGAGTTCGAACGCATCGTAGCCGCGCACGGGTTGGAAAAAATCAAGACGATCGGCGATGCGCTTTTGGCGACGGCCGGGCTGCTGCAACCCGTCGATGAACCGCTTATCGCGGCGGTAGGCTGCGGGCTCGATCTGGTCGCTGGCGCGCGACGGGTTAACCCGCGTTGGGCCGTCCGCGTCGGGATTCACCACGGGCCAGTCGTCGCCGGCATCGTCGGCAAGCAGCAGTTCCTGTTCGACCTTTGGGGCGATACCGTAAATATGGCCGCGCGGGTCGGCGCTTGCGCGGGGGTTAATTCAGTTTTCATGTCGGGCTTGGAATGGATGCGCATCCGCGATCGCTGCCAGGCGAGGAGTCACGGTGCGTTCGACTTGAAGGGAAAGGGTCGCGTCGAACTGGTCGAGTGCCTGGCGATCCAATAGTGAGCATCATTTCGGGCCGCGGCCACCGTCGGGAAGCGTTTTGCGCCGACCCATTGTCGGGGTCTCGGAAAGACAAGAGAGAGCCCTCACCCGAGAAACCGAATCACAAGAAGCCGGCAAGGCCCGCGACGGCAAGAATGCTTAGACCGAAAAGTAATATTGCGCGTCCGGTCCCCACCATGCGTGGCGGCGGTAGCGATCCGGGCAGGGTCTTCCAGCCTGTGAACATGGGGCCTACGAGGTTTTGCCCCTTGGCGACGGCATAAAGCAGAATGGCCAGCACATGCACCACCACTGCGCCAAGCAGCAGATCCCAGAAGATGCGGTGCAGAGTGGTGATTACGTCCGAAAGTTCCGCAGGAGCGAGTGGGGTAAGCAAACCTTTGTCGGCGACTTCATTAAGGACATAAAGCCCGGTCAGGCACTCGACGAGCAGCAGCCCGATGAGCAGAAGCACCATCCACCCGCCGGCGGGATTGTGGCCGATCCGCCGGTCGGGTTCGCGACGCAATATTCGAGCCAGGTGGCGCACAACCCTCCGCGGCGATGCGAGAAATCGGGCAAAACGCGCGGTATCGCTGCCGAAAAAACCCCAAAGCAGCCGGAACAGTACCAAGCTAAGCAATGCATTGCCCGCCCAGGCGTGCCAGTCCATCCAATTCAGCCGCCAAGTTGCATAGGCGACGCCGACCAATATGGCCGCGAGCCAATGGAAAAGGCGCGTCGGCAGGTCCCAGACGAGGACCCTGCGCGCGCCACCTTGCGTGTCGACGCCCGAGTGACTCTCGTTTTCCATCTGTCGAAGAATCACAGCCACCCCGACTCAACTTATACCACTGCTCGCAGCGCCACTAACCCAATAATTGCTCGCGTTGTTCACTCAGCCCGCGAGCAGGCCAATCGAATGCCATGGCGGCGAGAGAGGAGGTGCGTTGCCGGTGACCGTACCGCCCTGCTTTTCCGGCGTCGGCGGGAGCGTACAGGATGGAATGCAATGCCGGCGATGATAGAATTGCACTTGTCTGAAAGTCATTGAGCTATGCACAAAGGCATCGTCAGCGGCGGTCGTGTCCGCAGCAAGCAGGAGTTCGGCCTTCGCGCGCGGCGGGTTGCCAGCGGGTTGCGCGCTTTCGGAGTCAAGCCTGGCGACAGCGTCGCCATCCTGATGCGCAACGATATCGCCTTTCTGGAAGCGAGCTTCGCCGCCATGATGCTGGGCGCCTATGCGGTGCCGATCAATTGGCACTTCAAAGCCGAGGAGGTTTCTTACATCCTCACCGACTCCGCCGCGAAGGCGCTCATCGGCCATGCGGACCTGCTTTCCGCCGTGACTGTCACCGCGCCGGCCCACCTCCCCGTCATTTGGCTGGCGACGCCGCCGGAGATCCTGAGCGCTTATCGCATAGAGCCGGACCATGCGGCGGTGCCGGCCGGCGCCGTCGAATTCGAATCGTGGCTTGCGGCGCAGCCGCCCTACGAAGGGCCGCCGGTGCCGCAGCCGCAGAGCATGATCTACACCTCGGGCACCACCGGCCATCCAAAGGGCGTTCGCCGCAAAGCGCCGACGGCGCGCGAGCACGAAGTCAACGAGGCGCTTCGTTCTCTCGTTTACGGCGTGATGCAGGGTGTCCGCTGCCTGCTGCCGGGTCCGCTTTATCACTCGGCGCCCAATTCGTTCGGCCTGCGCGCCGCGCGCCTCGCCGAGCTGCTCGTGCTGATGCCGCGCTTCGACGCCGAGACGATGTTGCAAATCGTCGCGCGCGAGCGCATCGAGGCGATCTTCATGGTTCCCACCATGTTCATCCGCCTGCTCAAGCTGCCGGAAGAGGTGCGCCGGCAATACGACGTGACGTCGCTGCGCCACGTGATCCATGCCGCCGCGCCGTGCCCGGCGGACGTCAAGCGCGCGATGATCGAGTGGTGGGGCCCGGTCATCTACGAGTTTTACGGCGGCACCGAAAATGGACCGGTGACCTTTGCTACGAGCGAGGATGCGTTGCGCAAGCCGGGGACGGTGGGAAGGCCGTCGCCGGGGGCGCAAGTCCGCATCCTCGACAACGACGGCAAGCAATTGCCGGCGGGCGCCGTCGGAGAAATCTATTCGCGGATCGAGGGTTATCCCGATTTCATCTACCACAATCTGCCGGAGAAGACGGCCGACGTCCTGCGCGACGGCCTCATCACCTGCGGCGACCTCGGCTACCTCGACGAAGACGGCTATCTCTTCGTCTGCGACCGCAAGCGCGACATGGTGATTTCCGGCGGTACGAATATTTATCCGGCGGAGATCGAGGCCGTGCTCCATACCGCGCCTGGGGTGCAGGATTGCGCCGTGTTCGGCGTGCCGGACGCCGAATTCGGCGAAGCCCTGATGGCGGTGGTCGAGCCGCGGTCGGGCGCCGAGCTGGACGTTGCAGCGCTACGCAAGCAGATGGCCGATCATTTGGCGGACTACAAGGTCCCGAAGCACATTGAGATCCGCAGCGACCTGCCGCGCGAGGATTCCGGCAAGATTTTTAAGCGCCGGCTGCGCGACCCGTATTGGGAGAAAGCAGGACGGCGGATTTAGGGCATGACCCGACGCGGTGGAAGCGGATCGGTCCTTGCGAGGAGCCCTTAAAGGACGACGAGCAATCCAGCATCGCCGTCATTCCGGGGCATCCGTCGAAGCCCGAAGGGCGCAGACGGGCGAACCCGGAATCCAGAAACAATCTCCGAGCTTGCATCTGGATTCCGGGTTCCGACCTTCAGTGGGCCCCCGGAATGGTCGGAATCAATCAACCGGGTTCCGCGTTACCCGTCGTATCGCCCGATCAGCGAAATCGAACTCACGTTCTGGTGCGGGAAGCCGCCAAGGTTGTGGGTGAGACCGAGGCGCGGCGGCTCCTTGCGCTGGCGCTCGCCCGCGCGTCCCTGCATCTGCAGATAGAGCTCGTAGATCATGCGCAAGCCGGACGCTCCGATCGGGTGGCCGAAGCATTTCAGGCCGCCATCGATCTGGCAGGGGACCGTGCCTTCCGAATCGTAAAAGCCGTCGAGGACGTCCCGGATGGCGCCGCCTTCGGGAGAGATATGGAGATCCTCCATGGTGACGAGCTCGGTCACCGAGAAGCAATCGTGCACCTCGATCAGGTCGATCTCCTCGCGCGGCTTGTCGACCCCGGCCTCCTGATAGGCGCGCTTTGACGCAACGCGCGTGGTTGCAAAATAACTGCCGTCCCAGGAATTGTGCTGCGCCTCGAGCCCGTTCGACACGGCGAGCTGCAGCGCTTTCACCGCGATCAGGTCGCGTTTGCCGAGCCCCTTGGCAATATCAGGCGTGGTCACGATGGCGCAGGCGGCGCCGTCGCTGACGCCGCAGCAGTCATAAAGCCCGAGCGGTTCGGCGACCGTCGGCGCGTTCAGCACCGTATCGATGGTAATCTTGTTGCGCAGATGCGCCTTGGGATTGCGTGCGCCGTTGTCGTGGCTCTTGACCGAGATATGCGCCATCGCGCGCTTGAGGTCCTCCGGCGCGCTGCCGTGCTTGGCGCGATAGGCGGCGGCGAGCTGGGCGAAGGAGCCGGGCGCAGACAAATTGGGCCAGGTCATGTTGTTGAGGGTGCCGCGGCCGCGTTGCGGCAAGCCGCCATAGCCGGTGTCCTTCAGCTTCTCGACGCCGAGCGCCAGCGCGATATCGGCGGCGCCAGAGGCGACCGCATAGACCGCGCCGCGGAACGCCTCGGTGCCGCTGGCGCAATAATTCTCCACGCGCGTCACTGGGATGAAAGGCAGCCTGAGCGCCACCGCCAGGGGCACGGCGGATTTGCCGACATGCTGTTCCTCGATCGCGGTGGCGAGCCAGCCGGCGTCGATCTGCTTCGTCTCGATGCCGGAGTCGGCGAGCGCCTCGCTGTAGGCCTCGATCATCAGGTCGTCGGCGTTCATATCCCAGCGTTCGCCGAATTTGGAACAGCCCATTCCGAGAATGACGACCTTGTCGCGAATGCCTTTGGGCATGTCAGGCCCTCCCTGTCGCCGCCGCGATGGGGGCAGCTTTCCAGAAATAGCGGCGGAAGCCGCGCTGACTGTCGATGTCCTTGACGCGGAACATCATGCGCATCGTCTGCCCGACCGCGAGGCCATCAGCATCGACGTCGGTGAAATCCATCATCCAGCGGCCGCCGTCGTCGAATTGAATCATGCCGTAGCAAGCCGGCGGGTCCGGCGAATAGGTCAGGCGGTCAGCCGTGTAGGAGTTGATGCGGCCGGTCTTGTCGGCGAAGGGATGCGGTTCCTGCGTGTCGATCGCGTTGCAATTTGGATTGACGCAGACGCGGCTCTTGGGGAATTGCAGCGTGCCGCATTTGCTGCAATGGCCGCCGATGAAGCTGGTGACGGTCTTGCGGTTGCGCCACAAGGCGGACAAGGGCGTGAGTTTGTCGGCTTCGGCGCGCATGCCGCGCTCGATCTCGATCGTGTCATTGAAGGCGAGGAATTTCGCATAATTCGTCTCTTCCCGGCGGCGCGCGAGGTGTCCCTTGACCCCGAGACGGCTCGGCTGGCCGGCGATCGCCGGCGTTACCTCGAACAGCAGCGCGTCTGCGCCCTGTCCGAAGCCGACGACGAGAATTCGATCGCCGGGCTTTGCTTCCTCGAGCGCGGCCACAAGCATCATAAGCGGGTGGGCGGCCCCCGCTTCGCCGCAGACGGCATGCAGGTTGTCGCGCACGGTGGCGTCGGCGAGCCCCGCCGCTTTGGCGACGGCGGAAGCAACCCGCGGCAGCGTTGCCGGCATGCAGAAATGGGTGACATCGGAGGGTTTCAGGCCCGCTTTGTCGAGGCACCGTTTGATGAGCGGCACCACGATGGGCAGATAGCCGGCGTCGCGGATCCAACGCTCTTCCCATTGATAGTCGTATTCGGATTCTGGCGTGCGGAAGTGATCGACGAAGTCGGCGGCCCGGGTTGCGGCGGCGAGCAGCCGCGCCACCGGTTCGCCGTTGCCGACCAGGATTGCGGCCGCGCCGTCGCCGGCGGCCATTTCGACCGGGCTCGCGGCCTTTGCATGACGCTTGTCGGCCGCCACGATCAGCGTTTCGGTCGAGCCCGCCAGGGCGCTCGCCAAAGCGGAGGTGGCCGCCCGTTGGGTGGCGGCGATATCGAGGGCGGCGACGTCCTCTGAAAGCGACAGCGCTTCGGCCACGACGCCGGCATTGAGCCGGTCGAGGAACGGAAACGTCGTCGAGGCGAAGCGCAGATCCGCGATCGTTTGTCGGTCGCGGCCGACGAGCGCGTCGCGCGCCGCCTCGACCGCCATGGTCACGGGATCCTCGTCCCAATTGCACATGGCGCGTTCGCCCTTCCCTTGCGCTTTCAAGGCCGGATTCAGCCAGCCATTGGCCTCGGCGATGGCGCGTCGCGCGAGCCGGTAGCGCGGGATATAGGCGCCGAAGGCGAGAATTCCGAATGACATATTCAAGGTCCTGGCCGTGGCCGATCGAACACTAGATCGGGTCCCATGAGAAAATATCACCCGAGCGGTCGAGCGGATAGAACGAGGCCTTCAGCGCCGGCATGCCGTGCTCGGCGAGCGACCGGCAGGTCCAACCCTCTGCGCGGTGCACCGAGCGGATCGGCCGCGGCTGACCCATCAGGAAGATTTCGTTCATGCGCACGGCAAAAATCTGGCCGGTCACATCCTTGGCCGCGTCGCTGAGCAGGAACACGCAAGGGGGAGCGATCTTATCGGGCGTCATGGTTTGCATGCGCTCGACGCGCGCCTTTTCCTCTTCTGTCTTGGTCGGGATCGTGCCGATCAGGCGGCTCCAGGCAAAGGGCGAAATGCAGTTCGAGCGCACGTTGAAGCGCGCCATGTCGAGCGCGATCGATTTGGAAAGGCCGACGATGCCCATCTTGGCCGCGGCATAGTTGGCTTGGCCAAAATTGCCGATAAGGCCGGAAGTCGATGTGAAATGCACGAAGGCGCCACTCTGCTGATCGCGGAACAGGCGAGCGGCCGCATGCGATACGTAGAAACTGCCGAGCAGGTGCACTTTGATGACGAGCTCGAAATCCGCAACGCTCATCTTATGGAAGATCGCGTCGCGCAATATGCCCGCATTGTTCACCACCCCGTCGAGGCGTCCGAAATTGTCGAGCGCGGTCTTGACGATGGCGTTGGCGGATGCCGGCTCGGCGACGCTGTCGAAATTGGCAACGGCGGTTCCTCCGCGCTGGCGGATTTCTTCGACCACTTCGTCGGCGGGGGTGGCGCTCGCGCCTTGGCCGTCCGCCGCTCCGCCGAGGTCGTTGACGACGACCTTGGCGCCCTCCGCCGCCGCGAGCAATGCGATCTCACGCCCGATTCCGCGTCCGGCGCCGGTGACGATGACGACTTTTCCCTCCAGCGCCGGCTCGCTTGCCATGCCCGCGTTCCTCGCCCGCTGTCTGCGTCTTGTGCTGAATCTTCCAGGATCCGGCGCGACTTTGGCACCGGTCGGTTGCCCTGAAAAGCCCTATCCGCGGTTGTCGGAGTTCGCCGCCAGCCGGCGAGAATTACCGCCGCTGCCGAACAAATGCGGGCTCTCAAACCCCAGGCGGCGCAGTCCGGCCGGAACCTCGGGGCAGCTCATGAATAGGTCCCAGAGCAGCCCGGAGCGATGGTTCTCGATCATGACCACGGTCGGCCCTTGATCGATGGCGAGATTGCTTGCGGCGAACCAGTCGCGCGATTGGTTGAAGCCGTCAATGAAGCCATAGCGTCCCCACAGCCTGTCGCCCAACTCCTCGTAGAAATGCCGCAGAACCGCCATCGACTCTGCCGGCGTATAGGGCATCGCCGACAGGGCCGCAGTAGGCGCAATCACGCCGCGATCGTGGTGCGGGCAAAAGGCGCCGTAGCCTGCGTCGCCATCGCAGGCGGTGAGCCCCCAGCAATTCGCGCCGTAGCCGGCAAAGCGTCCCGGGTTTGCAATGCAGTGCGCACGATTGATCAGTGTGTGAGCGCGATTTTGCTGCCAGTAATCGGCATACGAATTGCTCAGACCGCGCGGGTCGAGACCGAGGAACGAAAAATGTGAAAAGAACAGCGGGCCGCCGAAGGCCGGGCCGAGCGGCAGGGTGATGTTGTAGTAGGCGTTGCCGTTACGGAAACTGGGACTCCGAGCCCAGCCGCGGTGGTAGATCTCGGGCGCGATCGGATGGCTCGGCGAGGAAGCCGCCAGCACATAGGTAATCAGGCACTCGTTCCAGCCGGTGATGGCATGATCCATGTCCCAGCCGTAGTGCGGGCTCCAATGCCAATAGAGCACCTCGCGCCCATTGGTGTGCCAGTTCCATTCGACCGCGTGCCAGAGCCGGTCGATGCTGGCGCGCAGCTCCGCTTCGCGCGCTGCGGCAGCCGCAAAGAACTGCCGTGCGCATAACAGGCCCATCATCAGATACGACGTTTCGACCAAATCGCCGCCGTCGTCCTTGGCGGAAAAGGCGATCGCCGCGCCGCTTCCGCCATGGAGGAAATGCGGGAAGACGCCGTGGTAAGTCTCCGCATGGGCAAGGAAGCCTAAAACCTTGTGGATGCGTTCGAGCACCGCAGCGTGCGCAAGAAATCCGCGCTTGATGCCTGTGAGCAAGGCCATGATGCCGAAGCCGGTGCCGCCTGTCGTCACCGTCTCGAGGTAGTCATAACCGGCGACTGGATTGCTGCGCTCCCGCGCCATGCCGCTTTCCGGATGAGCGAAGTCCCAGAAATACTTCAGCGTCTGCCGTTGCACCAGATCGAGCAGATCGTCGTCGGCAAGGCGCTCTTTGGCTACGGAATCGCCGGTGTCGGTCATGCGTCGGCGCACCATTCCACGCTAGCCGTCGCAAGGGTTTGTGAGCTTGAACCTATTTGAATGACGAACATTCCGGGTTCGAACACAGGTTCGGGTACGGCGAGCCGTTCGGCACGGAAAAAGCCCATTTCGGCCGCGGTGATCCTGAAGCTGATGCGCTTTTCTTCGCCCGGCGCGAGTGCGACCTTCTGGAAGCCTTTCAACTCCCGCACCGGCCGCGAGCGGCTGGCCACGGGATCGCCGATATAGAGCTGCACGATTTCCTCGCCGGCGCGCGTGCCGGTATTGCGCACCGTCACTGCGGCGGCGAGCACATCGTTCCTGCCGCGCAGCTTGGCTTTGTCAAGTTCTATCTGGCCGTATGCGAAGCTCGTGTAGGAAAGGCCGTAGCCGAATGGATAGAGCGGCGTATAGGGACCTTCCAGCCGGCAGGCGGTGGTAAATTTGCGGAATACGCGAACGCCTCGGTCGTCTGTTTCCTGGTCGCCCGCGACATCGATGCCGATCTTGTCGATCGGACGGCCGCTCGGCGGTTCGGCATAGCTGATTGGACTTTGTCCGGAATTGCGCGGGAAGCTCATCGTCAGCTTGCCGCCCGGGTTGACCGCGCCGAAAAGAACGTCGGCGACGGCATGGCCTGTCTCGGTGCCTCCGAACCAGACGTGAAGTATGGCGTCGACCTGCCGCTCCTCCCATTCGAGCGCCATCGGCCGCCCGCTGAGTGTCACCACCACGAGCGGCTTGCCTGTCTCCCGTAGTGCCTGCAGCAGGCGCGGCTGGCTGCCCGGTAAGCCGAGATCGGTGCGGGTCGACGATTCTCCGCTATGCTCCTTGGCCTCGCCGACGCAGGCGATGACGATGTCGGCTTCTCTAGCGACGCGCGCCGCTTCCGCGATCATCTCCTCCGGCGTGCGCGCATCGATGGCGAAAGTCTCGCCGAATACGTTGAGGCGCGCGGCAATGTTCGGGTCATCGACAATATTGGCCCCTTTGGCGTAGCGAACGGGGCCCGTCGCGACGGCCTGGATGCCCTCCAGCAGCGTGACGCTGTCCTTTGAATGCGCGGCCACCGCCCAGGTCCCTTGCATGTTGGCGCGGCTATCGGCCAGCGGCCCGAACACCGCGAGGGTGCTGCCGGGTGTCAGCGGCAGCACGCCATTGTTTTTGAGCAGAACGCAGGATTTCGCCGCCGCTTCGCGCGCCAGGCGGCTGCCATCGGCCGTCAGCGTCACTTTGTCCAGGCGCGTCTGGTCGAGGCCGCGATAGGGATCTTCGAACAGCCCGAGCCGCTGCTTGGCCTTGAGCACGCGGCGGCAGGCGGCATCGATTTCGGCCTCATCGATGCGGCCTTCCGAGACCAGCTCCGGCAGGTGCCGGAAATAGCACCCGCTAACCAGGTCGATATCGACACTGGCCTTGAAGGCGAGCAGCGTCGCTTCTTTGCTGTCGGCGGCTACGCCGTGATTTACCAGTTCGGGGATTGCCGTGTAGTCCGAAACGATAAGGCCGTCGAAGCCCCATTGGCCGCGCAGTAGATCCCGCAACAATTCGCGGTGTGCGGTGCAGGGAATGCCGGCGAGGTCGTGGAAGCCGACCATGACGGCGCCGACGCCGGCGTCGATTGCTGCCTTGAACGGCGGCAGCACCACGTTGTGCATGCGGTAAGGGCTCACATCGACGGTATTGTAGTCGCGGCCGCTTTCGGCAAAACCGTAACCGGCGAAATGCTTGGCGCAGGCCATCACGCTGTCCCGCTGCGCCAAATCGCCCTGCTGATAACCCTTAACCATCGCCGCGGCGAACGCGGCGCCGAGCACCGGGTCTTCGCCGGGGCTTTCGGCGCAGCGGCCCCAGCGCGCGTCGCGCGAGACATCCAGCATCGGCGCCCAGGCGAGCGTGATGCCGGCGGCCGCCGCCTCGGTCGCAGCCACGCGCGCGGTGCGGCGGACCAAGTCCATGTCCCAGGTGCAGGCGAGGCCGAGCGGTAGCGGAAATATTGTGCGGTGACCGTGGATCACGTCGAGCGTGAAGATGAGCGGAATTCGGCGCGGCGATTCTTCGACCGCGATCTGCTGCCAGCGCGCAATCTGCGGAATCGAAACCCCGCCCGGAAGGAAGCCGACGTCGCCGCGGCGGATGCAGCTGTCGATGTTGCCGGCGGCGGTGCCGGCGCCGGTGGTGTCGCCGCCGCCGGGCGTCAACAGGTTGAGCTGCCCCACCTTTTCGGCGAGCGTCATGCGGCTGAGCAGGGCTTCGATGAAATCGGACATCGCGTGCCAGGATCGCCCCGAATTTGCAGCGAGGCAATCAGGCGGTCTGCAGCGCCTCGCCGGCGGGAGCCGCGGCCGTTATGCGCTCGCCCAGATCGCGTTCGGCAATAAGCTGGTCCGCACGCTCAACGATCGCAACCCCGGTCGTCTCGCTCGGCACCAGAAAAATCCGGGCGCGGCGGGCGGCCGCACCCGCGCTCGGCAGGCTGGTCACCCAAGCCAGGAGGATCGAAATCCCCAGCCCCGCCAGCAGCGGCAGGTACCACCAAAAATCCGCCGGCGTCCAGGCCCAGACCAGCAGGCCGGCACCAATCGCGATCACCGTGTGCGGGGCGAAAGCCGCAGCCGCATTGGCAAGACCGGTCCCCTTGCCGCGCCGCAGCTGCCCGCCCCAACGCGTATTGCGGCCGATCAGGATGTTCACCACGAACCAGCTGTGCGAGATCATGAAGATGGGTGCGAGCAGGGTCGACAAGACGCTCTCGAGGAACACGCTGAGGATGAGCTTGCGCGCGCCGCCATGCTGCCGCGTAGCCTTGGGGTCGCGCAGCAGCACGGCAAGCGCGACCGTTTTCGGCACGTAGAGAAGCATCATGGCGGCGATGGCGATGCTGACGAACGCGATGGTATGCGAGATGGGCCAAGCCAACACCGGGTAGCGGCCTACGTAAGTGACCGGGGAGCGGTCGATTTGCACGGCATGGGCGGAGAACAGCAGGATCAGCATCAGCCACAGCGGCGAAGACAGATAGCTCAAGGCCCCGAACGCCATGTGCAAGCGGCTTGGCATGCGCAGGCCTTGCGCGAACAGCAGCCTGATATGCTGGAGATTGCCTTGGCACCAGCGCCGGTCCCGCTTCAAATGCTCGATCAGCGTGGGCGGCGAAGCTTCGTAACTGCCGTCGAACTCCGGGGCCATCCACACCTCCCACCCGGCGCGGCGCAGGAGCGCCGCCTCGACGAAATCGTGGCTCATGATCTGGCCGCCGAGTGGCGGCCGTCCCGACAGTATCGGCAGTCCGCAATGCTCCATGAACGGGCGCACCCGGATGATCGCGTTATGCCCCCAGTAATTGCCGTCCGGCCCCTGCAGCTTGGCGAGGCCGGCCGCGTACATGCGGCCATAGGCCCAGGAGGCGAACTGCTGGCTGCGCGCGAACAGGGTCTCGCCGCCGACCAGCAAGGGCGCCGCCTGGATCAACCCGCTACGCGGATTGGCATCCATGAGCTGGACGAGCCGGACGAGCGTCCGGCCGTTCATCAGGCTGTCGGCATCGAGCACGACCATATAGTCGTAGAGCACGCCCCAGTTGCGGCAGAACTCGGCAATGTTGCCGGCCTTATGGCCCACATTGTCGGGGCGATGGCGGTAGAATATCCGGGAGCCTTCATCCCGGCTGCGCATGCGGCGCCAGGCGACTTCCTCGGCGGCCCGGCAGGCGGCGTCGGTCGAATCGCTGAGCACGAAAAAATCGAATGCGGTGTGCGCAGCGATCTCGCGCAAGGATTCCCGCATCGCCTCGATCCGCGCGAAAACCTCCCCGACATGCTCGTTATAGACCGGCACCAGCAGCACGGTGCGCGGCCGGCCGGCATCGGCCGGCGATTCCATGCCGTCGGGTTCTCGCAGCGGCAGGTCGATCTTGCCGGTCCAAAGCGCATGGGCGCCGACGCAGGCGACCCAGAACGAAATGGCGATCAGCGAAAACAGCAGCGTGAAGACGGCGATCAGCGCCACTTCGAGCATCGACACGCCGTCGACGCGAAAGATCGCCAACAGCCGGGTGGCTGCGACGGCGGTGATTGACAGCGCGAGGCCGAGAATCAGCCAGCGCTGGACCGCAACCTCATCTCGGTTCATCGGTGTTGGGGACCGACACTATGGCGTGCTGCACGGCCCGCTGCGGGCGCCGTAGTTCCGTGACGGCGCGCAGGCTTGCTGCCAGCATGAGCCGCGGCGTCCAGAAAACGAGTTCCTGGTGCGGCATCGGGGCTGGGCAAAGGGGTGGGGTCGCATCCTCGAGCGCCGGTATCGAACCGAGGCTGGATACGTTGACGTCAGTCTCTTTCTGTGCGGACATTTGAACAAACGCCTTTCACGGAGGAACCAGGAATGTCTTCGGACGTTCGGACCCCCGAACGCTGCCCAGCTTTCTCCGCAAACGCATTGCAGGTTGAATTGGTTTCCGCCAAAAAAATGGCAAGTCGGGCGGAATGCATATCGACAGCCTCCGGTATGCGAATCTGACATGGGGACGTAAACGTGACCCGCTATACGCCGAGCTCGGCTACTGCCGGACTTGATCGCCGCCAACTGTTGCTCGCCGGTGCCTCCCTGGCGCTACCCGCAATCGGTATGCCAGCATCGCGCGCCCTTGCGGCCGAACCGGGGCCAAGCCTCGGACCGCCGCAGCCGTTCGACTTTGAGAAGCTGAAGCAAGCCGCCAAGGCCTTGGCGGGCAAAGCTTATGGTGCGCCAAAGCCGGCGCCGGCGATCGTCGAAAAGATCGATTTCGACGAGGCGCAAAAGATCAAATTCCGTTCCGGCAAGGCCCTGTTCGCCGATGGTACCTCGCCCTTCCCGGTGCGCCTTTTCCACGTCGATAAATTCAATCAGCTGGGGGTGAAGATCCACATCGTCGCCGGCAGCACGGCGCGCGAGGTGCTCTATTCGGCCGAGGATTTCGAATATGGCAATCCGGCTTTGGCAGCTAAGCTGCCGGCCGACCTCGGCTTTTCGGGCTTCCGGGTGATGGACGGACCGGACAGCCAGACCGACTGGCTGGCCTTCCAGGGCGCCAGCTATTTCCGCACTTCGGGCCAGGACAACCAGTATGGGGCCTCGGAGCGCGGTATTGCCGTCAATACCACTGCCTCGACCAAAGAGGAGTTTCCCCGCTTTACCGAGTTTTGGCTTTCGGAGCCGGACGCGCAGCAGCGATCGATCACCATTTACGCCCTGCTCGACGGGCCGAGCCTGACCGGTGCCTACAAATTCACCGCGGCAAAGCAGGCCGGCGCCATAATGCAGGTGGAAGCCGACCTGTTCATCCGCCAAGACATTGCCCAGCTCGGGATCGGCCCACTGACGAGCATGTATTGGTATGGGGAGAACGACCGGCGCTATGCCACCGATTGGCGTCCGGAAATCCACGACAGCGACGGCCTGGCGCTGTGGACCGGCAAGGGCGAACGGATCTGGCGCCCGCTGATCAACCCCCCGTCGGTAATCACCAACTCCTTCCTCGACGAACACCCCAAGGGCTTCGGCCTCATGCAGCGGGACCGCAGTTTCTCCAACTACCAGGACGATGGGGCCTTCTATAACCGTCGGCCGAGCATCTGGGTCCAGCCGCTCGGCGAATGGGGGCCGGGCGCCGTGCTGCTGATAGAAATCCCGACGCAAGACGAGATCCACGACAATGTCGTCGCCTTCTGGAAGCCCAAGCGCGAGGTGAAAGCCGGCGACAGCTTGAAATTCGCCTACAAGCTCTACTGGCAGAACGACAACCCGCATCCGCCGACCGATGTTGCGCGCGTGGTCGCCACCCGTATCGGGCGCGGCGGGGTACCGGGGCAGCCGGCGCCCACCGACAAGGACAGCTGGAAGTTCGTGATCGATTTTGCCGGCGGCCCAATGACGGGAATGGCGCCGCGCTACGACTTAAAACCGGTACTGAACGTTTCGCGCGGCGAGGTCAGCAATCCCTACGTCGTCAAGATCGTCGGTACGGAGCAATGGCGGGCGGCCTTCGACATCCATGCGCCCGGCAAGAAGCAGATCGACCTGCGCTGCTTTTTGCGCCTCGACGACAAGACATTAACCGAAACCTGGCTCTACCAGTTTTTCCCGCCGGACGGCGCAGCCTGAACGCTGCGCGATCAGGCGCTGCGTACGCCGGCGCGCCGCGCGGGCTGCTTTTCGTCGCCACCAGCCGGGCTGTAACCGGCGGCCGGCGCGCCATGGCGCGCGAATGGCCAGAAGCGGTGCGCAGGCTTCTGCTGCGGGGTGTGGTCGAGCATGGCGCCGTTGGGCGTGCGCACCAGCGTCAATACGCGGGTATGGAAGTGCTCGAGCCCGGGCCGGTGGCCGATGCTCACCACCGTGGCATCGGTGAGCTCGTGATCGAAAATCGACATTACGCGCCGCTGGCTGACTTCGTCGAGCGCGGAAGTTGCCTCGTCCAAGAACACCCAGGCCGGCCGGTGCAGCAGCAGGCGCGCGAAAGCCAGCAATTGTTGCTGGCCGAGCGAAAGGTTCTTGTCGAGCCGCGCTTCGGAATCGAGCGCCGGCAGGAACTCCGCCAGGCCGACGCGCTTGACCACTGCCGTGATTTCGGCGGTGTCGAACGCATCGGGCGGATCGGGATAGGTGATCGCGGCCCGCATGGTGCCGAGCGGCAAATAAGGACGCTGCGGCATGAACATCATGGTTTCCGGATCGGGCAGGCGAATGGTGCCGCTGCCCCACGGCCAAAGCCCGGCGAGGGCGCGGAACAGCGTGCTCTTGCCGGCGCCGGACTCGCCGACGATCAGCACGCGGTCGCCGGGCTGGATTTCTACGGTCGCGTCCGAAATAACCACGCGGCCGTCCGACAACAACACGCTGACGCCGTCGAAGGCGAGTTTGACCTCCGGGTGCTTGGTCAGTTTGATGACGTCGGTCGCCTCGTCGATCATGTCGACTTTGTCGACCGCAGCCTTGAAGGCGCTGACCCGGTGCAGCGTTGCGCGCCAATCGGCAATCGACGGGAACTGGTCGACGAACCAGCGCAGCGACGACTGCACTTGGTTGAAAGCGCCAACCACCATCATCAGGCCGCCGATGGTCAGACCGCCGCTGAAATAGCCGGGCGAGGCGACCACGATCGGCACGACGATGGCGATCCAACCGTAACCGGAGGTGATCCAGGTGAGCCGCGACAGCGCGCCGGAGAGCTGCCCCATGGTGGAGATGACGCGGTCGAGCCTGCTGTCGAGCTGGCGACGCTCATCATACTCGCCGCCGCACAGCGCGATGCTTTCGGCGCTTTCGTTGACGCGCACCAGCGCGAAGCGCAGGTCGGCTTCGCGCGCGTAGAGCTCGGCGTTCAGGCCGATCAGCGGCGTGCCCACGCGCCAAGTCAGCAACGAGCCGATGGCGGCGTAGATAATGGCGCACCAGACCATGTAGCCCGGAATGGTGAAGCTCGAGCCGAAAAGGTTGAAGATGAGCTTGTCCGACAGCGACCACAGGATGCTGATGAAACTGACCAGCAGCAGCGTTGCCTGAAACAGGCCGACGCCGAGACCTGCCGACAGGTCGGTCAGCTTGCGCGTGTCTTCCTCGATGCGCTGGTCCGGATTGACGCCGATGGGGCCGGCGAGGCCAAGCCGGTAGGCGCGGCCGGCGACCAGCCACTCGTCCAGCAGATGGTGAGTCAGCCATTCGCGCAGGCGCACTTTCAGCATCTGCTGCATCCACGTCTGTCCGACCACCAGCGCCAGCAGCGCGCCGACGATGGCGAAGAACAGCAGGAGCTCGTGCAGCAGCCCGGAAAGATTGCGCTGCGCCAGCGTATCGAAGAAAGAACCGTTCCAGGTGTTGAGCCGGATCTGTCCGGCCATGTTGCCGATCAGCAGCGCGGCGATGCCGAGGGCCAGCAGGACGATGCGCAGCCTATGCGTCGAGTGCCACAGCGCGCGCAACAGAGTGCGGCTTTCGGAAGCCGCACTCCTTCCTTCGTAGACCGCAACCGGCGGCTGGAATTCGTGCGTTGCGCCGGCCGCATCGGGCCGGCCGCCGACCTCGCTGAGGAGGTCGTCGTCCTGCAGGCGCGAATCGGCGTGCTCGCCGGATACCTGTCCGTTATTTCGCTGTTGCACGTCGCTTTCGTCGCTGGCCCCCCGAGGCCAGCATCACTGCTGCCGTAGGCTCGCAGGTGCGACCATGACTCGCATCAAAGAGGCGCTGATTGCAAGCATAAATCGCGATTCCTCGACAAAGGGTTTATGCGTGCGATTTGGAACTTTTTTGTGCGCAAATGCGTGCGAAATAAAGTTCCTGGGTGATATTTAATGGCGAAACCCGCGGATTTGGAGCCCTGGATCGCACGCGTAAAGCGGCGCGCAACCGCAGCCATGGAAAGCGCGATCTCGGCGACGCAGTTGATTTGCCGGCGTGACGCCTTTGGCCAGATCGTGACGCCCGCCAAGGGGTCGGTGCTTGCGTCACCCGTGATCGCCGATTGGAATCCCGAACCGGATTATTTTTTTCATTGGCTGCGTGACTCGGCCATCGTCATGCGCGTGGTCGCTGGTCTGATGCAGGATGCAAGTTCCGATGCCGAGCGCGCGCGCTGGCTCGGGCACTTCGAGGACTTTGTCGGCTTCAGCTTGGCGCTGAGTGAACTCGACGGCGCAGAATTCTTGGCGCGCAGCCATTATCTCCGCACGACGGAAGCGGAATTTCGCAAGTTCCTTCGGCCCGAGGGTGAGATTGCCACGCTCAGCGGCGAAGCCTTGCTCGGCGAGCCGCGTTTCAATCCGGACGGCACCATCGACATCTTTCGCTGGTCGCGTCCGCAATATGATGGACCTGCGTTGCGCGCGCTGGCGTGCCTTGGCTATCTCGCCGCAGGTGGACCGCGAACGTCAGCGCTCGCACGGCTGCTGCGTCTCGATCTCGAATTCACTTTGCGTCACGCGGGCGATGCCTGCATCGGCCCGTGGGAGGAGCTGGGACAGAACACGCATCACTACTATGTCGGGCTGGTGCAGCTCGGCGCGCTGGCGCACGGTCGCGCTTGGGTCGAAGATGCGCGCGCGCGCGACTTGGCGGAAGAAAACTTGCGCGCCGGTCTGGCGAAGCATTGGTCGGAGCAGCATCAAGTCTACGCGGCGATGCTGCCGGCAGAAGGCGACAATGCCGATGATCTGATCGACGCGGCGCAATTGCTCGCGGTGCTCGATGCCGACCTGCCGGACGGCCCGCACAGCGTGCGGGACCCGCGCGTGCAGCAGACGCAAATCGCGATCGAGAAGTTTTTTGCGCGCGAATTTCCCATCAACCGCGGCCGGCAGGCGCCGGCGCTCGGCCGCTACAAGGGCGACCGCTATTTCGGCGGCGGCGCCTGGTATCCGACCACACTCGCCGCGGCCTCGCTTTATTACCGTCGCGCCCGAAATGCCGGACAGGAGCGCGAGGCTTTGCTCGCGCGCGGCGACGCCTTCATGGCGACGGTGCGCGCCCTGACGCCGGAGGACGGCGCTTTATCGGAGCAGGTCGACCGGACGAGCGGCGTGCAGCGCTCGGCCCGCCATCTCGCCTGGAGTTACGCGGCGTTCATAGCCGCCGCGCGCGAACGCGCGCAGGCGAAGGCTGCCGCGGCGGATTGATCCTGGTCAAAGTGGAACGGCGACGGCGGCCTATCATGCGCGCAACGCGAAAGGAGCGCCGTCATTATGATGTCGCGAAGACAAGCGAGCGCCGGCCTGCTTTCCGCGGCCGTGCTGGCGGGCACCTCGGGCCTTGCCGCGGCAGAGACGACGACGAAGAAGCTGCCGCCGCCGCAGATGCGCGGCGGCCTGTCGCTGATGCAGGCGCTCAAGCTGCGCCATTCGACGCGCGCCTATGCCGACCGCCCGCTGCCGCCGCAAGTATTGTCGGACCTGTTGTGGGCGGCCTTCGGCGTCAACCGGCCGTCGGGTGACCGCACCGCGCCCTATTGGCGGCACATCATGGTGATCGACGTCTACGCCGCCATGGCGGACGGCGTCTGGTTCTACGATCCCAAGGCGCATGCGTTGCTTCGGCATTTGCCGGCCGATATTCGCGCGTTGACCGGCACGCAGGATTTCGTCGGCGGCGCGCCGCTCAATCTCATCTACGTGGCGCATGGCGAGCGCATGCACGACGTCGCGCCGAGCGACCGCCGCCTTTTCGCGTCGGTCGATACCGGGTTCATCGGGCAGAACGTCTATCTATTCTGCGCCGCCGAGGGGCTGGGCAGCGTCTTCCGCGGCGCGGTCGATTATCCCAGTCTGGAAAAGGCCATGCAGCTCGGCAGCGGGCAATTCGTCACCTTCTGTCAAACCGTGGGCTACCCGAAGGCTTGATCGTTGCCGGACTTGGCGATTGCGGCTACACACAGTCGCATGACCCGGCGCCCAGCCTTCAAGAACTCGCCGACCAACGCTGCGCTCGGCGAAATCCAGACGCTGCCCGAGCGCAAGCCGGACATGCCTTACGCGCCGGCGATCCGGGTGCAGGCGCCCGGCGACCTGCTGTTCATCTCGGGCGCCACGCCCTCGCCGCTCTATCACAAGCATCCGCATGTGCTGTCGGAGCACAATCATCCGGTCGGCATCGAGGCGCAGACGCGGCTCGCCATGGAGAACGTCAAGTCGATCCTCGATCATGAGGGCCTGACCTGGACCGATGTGGTGAAGGTGACGAAATATTTGACCGACATGCGCGACATGGACGGCATGGTGGCGGTGCTGGCGGAATATTTCGGCGACTGGACGCCGGCTTCGACGACGGTGTGCGTCAACCAGCTCTCCACCCCCGGCGCGCGGGTCGAACTCGACATGATCGCGGCCTATCCGAAGAAGTAGGATGCGGCGCCGCCTCAAAAGCTGCGCAGCACCGTCACCGGTAGATCGCGAAACAGATCGGCGAGTGCCAGCGCATCGGTTCGCCGCCCCGCTTCGCGGCCGATGAGATATTCATAGGTCGCTTTGGTGTCCGCCTCGATCGTGGCGTCCCATTGCGCCGGCCATTGCCGGCCGCCGTCGCTGAGCGGGCAGAAATGCCGGCCGATCGCCACGACAAGGCGCTGGCGCTTCGAACTGCGGGCGAAGGCGATGACGTGCTCCGAATGCGGGCCGGCGACCTTTAGCGGTTCGTAGGCGCCGTGTTGGAACAGGTCGCCGAATTCGTGGCGCAACCGCAGCAGCGCGCGCGTCAAGGCGAGCTTGATGCGGCCGTCCGGCCAATCGGCGGCAAGCCGCCGCCAGTCGTGCGCCGCGCCGGCGAGCTCGCGCCGCCGCATGCCGAAGTCGACGGGTCGGCGATTATCGGGATCGACCAACGATAAGTCCCAGAATTCGCTGCCCTGGTAGAAGTCCGGCACGCCCGGGGTAAGCGCTTTCAGGGCGAGCTGCGACAGGCCGTTCAGCGCGCCCAGGAGCGCGGTGCGCGCGGCGAAGGCGGAGAACGACTCGAGAAATCGTGCCGAGACATTCGCGTCCAGCAGCTGACCGACGAAATCCTGCAACGCCTGTTCATAGGCTGGGTCAGGATTGTTCCAGCTGGTCTCCTGCTTGGCCTCGCGCGCGGCTTTCAGCGCATAGGCCTGCATGCGTTCGCTGAATTCGGCGTCCACAGCTCCCGGCCACGCGCCGATCAGCGCCTGATACAGCATGTATTCGTGGCCGATCGAGGGGCTGCGCTTGCCGCCCGCCTGGCTCACCAGCGTCGCGTTCAGTTCGCGCCAGCCCTGCACCGCGGCATCCCATTCCGGCGCCAGTTCCGCCAGCGCCAGGATGCGCATGCGCGCGTCCTCGCCGCGCTTGGTGTCGTGGGTTGCGGTGGCGGTCAGACCGCCGGGCGCGGATTCCGCGCGCTGCCGTTGCAACATGTGGAAGTCGTCGAGCGTCAGCGCGCCCGCCGCCGGCTCACCGCCGACTTCGTTGAGCGCGAGCAGACGGTGGTAGCGGTAAAAGGCGGTGTCCTCCATCGCCTTGGCCATCAGCGGACCGGTGAACTGCTGCAGCTTGAGCGAGAAATTGCGCACGCGCGGCGCGCTGTAGCTCGGGTTGGCGGCAAGGTCGATCGTAATGGTGTCGCGCAGGAAATCGAAAATCTGCGGATCCGGTCCCTGCCAGCCCGCACGTGCGCGTGCGACCGTGTCTTCGATGATCTGGCGATCGCGGGCGGACGCACCGGCATCGGTCACATAGCTGCGGTAGATCGGGAATTCGAGGACGTATAGCTGCAAGGCCGCGCGCAGGCGGTCGAGGGTGAAGTCGCGGGTGGAGAAATGACCGGCGGCGATGCGCGCCAGGGCGCTGGTGAGCACGGTGAATTCGGAGGCCAGCATCGACTCGATCACGCGCAGCTTGGCGCTTTCGAGAATGCGGGGAAAGTCGAGCTGCTCGCCGGTGAAGCCGCGCCAGCTGCGCTCGAGTCGGTCGAGACCCTTGCCGTCCAGCAGGATACGGGAAATGACGTTGAGCCACTCGTAACCCGTGGTGCCGGCGATGCCGGGAAATTTCGGCAGCGGCTCGTCCGAGCCGAGAATCTTCTCTTCCACGACGTAGAACGGCCCGCGCCCGCGCGCCCTCCCGCGCATTTTGCCGATGAGCTGGCGCAGGCGACGCGCGTATTGCGCCGGATCGCGCAGGCCGTCGATATGGTCGAGCCGCAGGCCCTGCAATTGGTCCGCCGAGATCAGCCGCGCTACCAGCGCATGCACGGCGCGGAAGGTCGCCGGATTTTCCACACGCAGGCCGGCCAAGTCGTTGATGTCGAAGAAGCGCCGATAGTTCACCGCCGACACCGCCACGCGCCAATAGGCGACACGATAGTGCTGACGCTCGAGCAGGCGATGCAGCGCGGCGGCGCCGGCCTCGTTGGTGCCGGCATAGGCGGCTAGGCCGCGCTCGATGAGCGTTGCGGCGCCCTCGATCTCCGCCAGCTTGCGCTTGAGCTCGGGAGCTTCGCGATAGGAGGGCGCGCGTGGATCGCGGTAGTGGTCGGCCAGCGCCAGCAGCGCCCGGCCGGGCGCGCTGTCACCGCCGTTCGCTGCCGCAACGACCGTGCGCAGCATCTCGCCGTAGCGTTGCGGGTTGATCGGCAGCTTGTGATCGAAATACCAGGCGGCGAAGCTGCCGGCTTCGGCATCGTATTTGATCGCCAGCTCGCCGCTTTGCAGCACCCCGCCATAGGGCCGCGCGAGGATCGGCGCCAGCACGCCCGGATGGCGGCGGTGCGGAATGCCATCCCAGGCGATGTCGAAGGAGGCGGCATAGGGCGAACGCTGGCCCCACTCCAGCACGTCGAGCCACCAGACATTGTCGGCATGGCCGACGCCCATGTGGTTGGGTACGAAATCGAGAATGAGCCCGATATCGTTCTGCTTGAGCGCCGCCGAAAGGCGCGCAAAGCCCTCTTCGCCGCCGAGCTCGGGATTGAGCCGGTCGTGATCGACGACATCGTAGCCATGCAGACTGCCGGGCCGCGCCTTGAGGAAGGGCGAGGCATACAGATGCGTGATGCCGAGCTCTTTGAGATAAGGCACCAGCGCGGCTGCGGCGTCGAAACCAAACGACTTGGTGAGCTGCAGCCGGTAGGTGGCGAGCGGCACCGCGGGCGGCATCAGCGGGCTCCGCTGTCGTTTACCGTCATTCCGGGACGGCGCGCAGCGCCGGACCCGGAATCCAGATGCGAGCTCCGCATTTGTTTCTGGACTCCGGGTTCGCTCGCGTCGCTCGCGCCCCGGAATGACTGAATTGAATTGATTGCCGCAAAGACCGACCAGGGCGGCAGCTCGGGCGGCGGGTGATCGCCCCAAATTGGTGCGCCCCATGTACCTGCCGGTTTGGCCTTGGCGCTATCGGTGAGGTTGGCCAGCAGCAGCAGGGTCTTTTCGCCGGCGACCCAACGCGCGGTGAGCAGGCCGGACGCGAAGCGGACGTCGCCGGGTGTCGTCATGGACGGGATCATGGGCACGACGAAGCGATGTCGGGCGGCAAGCAGCGCGCGGGTGAGGACAAGCCGCTTGGCCTGCACTGGCTTTGCGCGCGCGTCCCAATCGAGCACGGCGGCATCGCGCGTCGCGCCGGCAAGCGGGTCGGGGATTTCATCGCCATGCAACGCGTAAGCTTCGGCGAATTCGCGCCGGCGCCCTTGCCGCACGGCTTGCGCCAGCTCGCCTTTGAAATCGCAGAAAAACGGAAAGGGTTCGTCGGCGCCCCATTCGTCGCCCATGAACATCAGGGGCGGTCCGGGCTGCAGGAAAAGCACGGCCAGCGCGGCTGCCAAGGCCTCGGGTTGAGCGAGAGTTGACAGCCGTTCGCCCATGGGCCGGTCGCCGATCTGGTCGTGGTTCTGCACGAAATTGACGAAGTCGGCGCGCGGCAGCGATGCGCTCGGCTCGCCGCGCGCCCTTTTGCGGAAAGGGGAATGTTCGCCCTGGTAGGCAAACCCCTCGGCCAGCGTACGCACGATGCGCATGCTGGCGTCTTGGTAGTCGCGGTAATAGCCTTGACGCTCGCCGGTCAGCAGCACGTGCCAGGCGTGGTGGTAGTCGTCGTTCCATTGCGCGCGATAAAAGCCGTCGCCGGCGTCCGCGGCGGGCGCAAGAAATTGGGCGGCATTGTCGTCGTTTTCCAGCACAAGATGGATGTGGCGGCTGGTTTCGGCTGCAAGCTCATTCACTGCCGTCGCCAAGTCGGTGAGGATGTTCGGTGTGCCCGGCTCGACAATGGCGTGCACGGCATCGAGCCGCAGACCGTCGAAACGGTAGTTGCGGAGCCAGTGCAGCGCGTTCTCGATGGCGAAGGCGCGCACTTCCGGCACGCGGTAGTCGATGGCGACGCCCCAGGGCGTGTGATGTTCGTCGGAGAAGAATTGCGGGGCGATGCGGTGCAGGTAATTCCTCTCCGGCCCGAAGTGGTTGTAGACCACGTCGAGGAACACCATGAGCCCGCGCATATGCGCGGCGTCGATAAGCGCCTTGAGGTCTTCGGGCCGGCCGTAGCTTGAATCGGGCGCGTACCACAAAACGCCGTCGTAGCCCCAGTTCCAGCGGCCGGGAAAATCGGCGACCGGCATCAATTCGAGCGCCGTGATCCCGGTGTCGGCGAGATGGTCGAGCCGCCGCATCATGGCGCGGAAGGTGCCGTGGCGCGTGAAGGTGCCGACATGGCTCTCGACGAACACCGCGCGTTCCCATGGCAGGCCCTTCCAGTCATGCGTCTGCCACTGGTAGCTTTGCTGGTTGATCACCTCGCTCGGTCCCTGCACGTCCTCCGGCTGGAAATGCGAGGCCGGGTCGGGAATGTCGAGTTCGCCGTCGATATTGAAGCGGTAGAGCGTGCCGGGACCGGCGTCGGCCGCATGCAGTTCGAACCAGCCGCCGCGCTTCTCCATCTCGCGCGGCTTGTCAAGCAACAGCTTCACCGCGTGCGCGGCCGGCGCCCACAGGCGGAAGGTCACGCCGGCCGCGGTGACAAGCGGCCCAAAACGCGGCGGCGCGCTCACGGGCGCCCTTCGAAGGCGAGCACGCAGCGTACATGCGCGCCCCAATTGGCGCCCGGCGGCAAACTGACGGGCGGCTCGTGACCATCCGAGGTATCGAGGATGCAGTCCCAGCAGCGCACGCCGGGCCATTCCGGAAATGTGACTTCCACGGGCTCGTCGGCGCCGTTGAGCACGATAAACAGCGGCTTGCCGCCTTCCCGCGGTGACGCGAGCACATAGGCGAGGAAGCGCGCATGCGGCAGGTTCCAATCCGCCTCGGACATTTCCTCTGCCTTCGGCGTTAGCCATTTCACGTCGTAGGAGCCATCGGCGTTCTGGCCCTGCAGCCAGTGCACCGGCCGTAATTGGGGAAAGTCGCGGCGCAGCCTGGTCAATTCGCCTATGAAGGCGGTGAGATCGTCCTCGCTGCCGCGTTTCGACCAGTCGACCCAGCCGATTTCATTGTCCTGGCAATAGGCGTTGTTGTTTCCGCCTTGGCTGTTGGCGACTTCGTCGCCAGCGAGGAGCAGAGGTACGCCTTGCGCCAGAAACAAGCAGGCCAGCTGATTGCGCCGCAGCCGCTGGCGCATAGCCATCACCGCGGTGTTGTCGGTCGCGCCTTCGGCGCCACAATTCGTACTCAAATTGTCGTCCGAGCCGTCGCGGTTGTCCTCGCCGTTTGCCCTGTTGTGCTTGCGCTCGTAGCTCACGAGATCCGCCAAGGTGAAGCCGTCGTGTACGGTCACGTGGTTGATGCTGGCGCGCGGGCTGCGGCTGTCGTGCTGAAACTGCGCCGATGAGCCGGTCATGCAGTGGGCGAGGTCGCCTACCAGGTTTGCCTCGCCGCGCCAGAAGCGGCGCACAGTGTGGCGGTAGAAGTCATTCCATTCCGACCAGCCGGTGGGAAAGCCGCCGACCTGATAGCCGCCCATGCCGAGGTCCCAGGGCTCGGCGATCAGCTTGACGTTGCACAGCACCGGGTCCTGGCGAATGGCGGCGAAGAACGGTGCGTTGCGATCGAATTCCGGCTTTCGCCCGAGCGTGGTGGCGAGATCGAATCGGAAGCCGTCGACGTGGAAGGCCTCCGTCCACATGCGCAGCGAATCCATGACCATCTGCAGCACCCGTGGGTGCGTCAGCTTGAGCGCGTTGCCGGTGCCGGTGAAGTTCTCGTAATAGCGCGGCTGGTCGTGCAGCAGCCAATAATAAGAAGCGTTGTCGACGCCGCGGTAGCACAACGTCGGGCCCATATGGTTGCCCTCGGCGGTGTGGTTGTAGACCACGTCGAGGATGACCTCGATGCCGGCATCGTGCAGCGCCGCCACGGTGGCGCGGAAAGCGTCGATCACATTTGTACTGGCGTAGCGCGCGTCCGGCGCGAAGAAGCTCAGCGTATTGTAGCCCCAATAGTTGCGCAGACCGCGGTCGACCAGGGCACGGTCGTCTAGGAAACTGTGCACCGGCAACAGTTCGATGGCGGTGACGCCGAGATTGCGCAAATGCGCGATCACGCCGGGTTCGCTCAGCCCGCGGAACATGCCGCGGGTCGAGGCGGGGACATCGTCGCGCTGTTGCGTCAGCCCTTTGACGTGAGCCTCGTATATGATGGTGTCTTCCCACGGCGTCTTTGGCCGGGGCTCGTGGCGCCAGGTATGCGCCGGGTCGAGCACCACGGACTTGTACATCGAGCGGGCATTGTCGCGGCGGTCGAACGACAAGTCTTCCTGCTTGGCGCCGGTGCGGTAGCCGAAATGCGCATCGGTCCAGGTGAAATGTCCGCCCAGCTGCTTGCTGTAGGGATCGATCAGCAGCTTATGCGGATTGAAGCGGTGGCCTGCTTCCGGCGCGTAAGGCCCGTGCACGCGATAGCCGTAGAGCTGTCCCGGTGTCACATGGGAGAGATAAACGTGCCAAATGTCCTCGCTGCGCTCCGGCAGCGTGACGCGCTCGATTTCGCGTCTGCCGTCGCGGTCGAACAGGCAAAGCTCGACCTTGGTGGCATGGGCTGAGAACAGGGCGAAGTTGGTGCCGCGGCCGTCCCAATTCGCCCCAAGCGGATAGGGCGAGCCAGCCGAAACGTGCCCGTTAGACCTCAGGAACGAGGTAGATGGCAGCAAGCGGTGGGACAACAAGGCGGAGCTCCGGACTGTCGTGGGTCGGGAACGTGAAAACCGCGCCAGCGTTCCCGACATTGCTGCCGCCATAAACCGCCGCGTCCGAATTGAGCACTTCGCGCCAGCCCCCGGCGAAGGGGACCCGGACTCGGTAATCGCGCAAGATTTCCGGCGTGAAATTTACCACGACGATGCAGCGGTCGGTCGGATTGCGGCCCTTGCGCAGCCAGGCAAAGGTCGAGTGGGCGGCATCGTCTGCCACCAGCCACTCGAAGCCTGCGGCATCGCAATCGAATGCGTGCAGGGCGGGGATTTCGCGGTAGACCTTGTTGAGGTCGCGCACCAGCCGCTGGACGCCGGCATGGCTTTCCTGCTCGGTCAGGTGCCAGGGCAGGCCGACGTCGTGGTTCCATTCGTTGTCCTGACCGAATTCCGATCCCATGAACATCAGCTTCTTGCCGGGGTGGCCGAACATGAAGGCGTAATAGGCGCGCAGGTTGGCAAAGCGCTGCCATTTGTCGCCCGGCATGCGGCCGAGGATTGAGCGTTTGCCGTGCACGACCTCATCGTGTGACAGCGGCAGGATGAAGTTTTCCGAAAAGGCGTAGTGCAGGCCGAACAGAATATTGCCGTGGTGGTATCGGCGGTAGACCGGATCCTTGGAAATATATTCTAAGGTGTCGTGCATCCAGCCCATGTTCCATTTGTAGCCGAAACCGAGGCCGCCGAAATCGACCGGCCGCGACACCATGGGCCATGCCGTCGATTCCTCGGCGGCGGTGGTGGCGTGCGGGTAGTCCTTGAACAGCTCCGTGTTGGTCCGCCGCAGGAAGGAAATGGCGTCGATGTTCTCGCGCCCGCCATATTTGTTCGGAATCCACGCGCCGGCCGGCCGGCTGTAATCGAGATAGAGCATCGACGCCACCGCATCGACGCGCAGGCCGTCGACGCCGTAGTGATCGAGCCAGAACAGCGCGTTCGACAAGAGGAAATTGGTGACCTCGACGCGGCCGTAGTTGTAGATCATCGTGCCCCAGTCGAGATGGCGGCCCTGCATCGGGTTGGCGTGCTCGTAGAGGGCGGTACCGTCGAACTCGGCAAGCCCGTGCGGGTCGTCGGGAAAATGCCCCGGCACCCAATCGAGCAGCACGCCCACGCCGGCTTTGTGCAGGGCGTCGACGAGCTGAGCGAATTCCGCCGGCGAGCCGAACCGGCTGGTCGGCGCGAACAGGCCGGTCGGCTGATAGCCCCACGATCCGTCGAACGGATGCTCGGCTATGGGGAGCAGCTCGACATGGGTGAAGCCCATGTCGGCGGCGTACGCCGGCAATTGCTCGGCCAGCTCGCGATAGCTGAGCCAATATTGGCCGTGCTCGCCCTTGCGCCGCCAGCTGCCGAGATGCACCTCGTAGATCGACATCGGCTGGTCGAGCGCGTTGACGTTGTCGCGTGCCGGCGCGGGCCGCGGCAGCTTGGCGCTATCGACTATGACGGACGCCGTGGCGGGGCGCATTTCCGAACCGAATGCGAGCGGGTCGGACTTCAACGGCAGCAGGCGGCCGTCGCGCGTGATGATTTCGTATTTGTACTTGTCGTCGGCGCGCGCGCCCGGCACGAAGATTTCCCAGTAGCCGTTGCCGCGCACGCGCATGGCATGCCGGCGGCCGTCCCAGTAGTTGAAGTCGCCGACCACGCTGACGCGTTGCGCATTCGGCGCCCATACCACGAAGCCGACGCCTTCGACGCCGTCCAGCGCCATGACATGGGCGCCGAGCTTCTCGTAAAGCCGCAGGTGATTGCCCTCGCCGAGAAGATAAAGGTCATAGTCGGTCAGCAGCGGAGGGAAGCGATAAGGATCTTCCAACTCGACCTCGCTGTCGCCGAATTGCGCGCGCAGCCGGTAGCGCTGCGGGCCGTCGACGGTGCCGGCAAACAGTCCGGCTGGGTCGATGCGCTGCAATTCGCGCTCGCCGCGTTCGCCGACCGCGACCACGCGGCGCGCATCGGGCAGGAACACGCGCACCACCGTCTCATCGTTCTCGGTGTGCAGCCCGAGATAGGCGAACGGATCGGCATTGCGGCCGGCAAGGATCTCGCGGGCGGTGGGCGACAGATCGGTCATACGGTGGTCTCCCCGCCCTGTTCGGTGCTGATCACCCCGCGCTGCTCGAGGATTCGCAAGGTGGCCTCGATCGGGATATGCGACCAGGACGGCCGGTTGCTCAATTCGTACTCAATTTCATAAAGCGCCTTTTCCAGTAGGAATAGGTTAAGCAGGTCGTGCGCCTTGGGTTCCTCGGCCGGCCATAAATGCGCCTCGCCGAGGGTTTCGCGATAGCTTTCCCAATACGCCGCCGTCAGCCGCTCACCCCAGGCGCGGACGCGCTGGGTGAGGGTGGCGCTGTCCTCCGCGCTGAGATTGGGGGCGCGGAATAGCGCCGCGCTGGTGGCGTAGTCGATCGAGCGGATGAAGCCTGCGACGTCGCGCGCCGGCGGCTGCTTGCTCCGCCGATCCTCGAGCGAGCGGCGCGGTTCGCCCTCGAAGTCGAGGATATAGGCGTCGTCCTTGGCCATCAGCACCTGGCCGAGATGGAAGTCGCCGTGATGACGGATCTTCATGCCGTCAAAGATCTCGCGGCGCCCCTGCTCGATATGGCGGATGATCGCGTCGCAATTTTCCAGCAGCCGCTCGGCGAGCTTGAAGGCGGGTTCGCCCAAATTCTTCAGGCCGCGCTCGAGCAGCACGAAGACGCCGCGGGCGCGCGCGAGCAGCGCATCGGTCCAGCGCTCCGTATCGGCGGGCACGATCGGCTCGGGCGCGAAAGCCGGGATGTCGGCGCTGCTGGCAAAGGCCAGATGCAGTTCGCCGGTGCGCTTGCCGATCTGCCGCATGCGCTGCAGCATCGAGGCGGTTTCCGAGGTCTCGGCGATGGCGTCGCCCGGCAGCAGCCGCTGATCCTCGACGAAGCGATCGAGCGAAGCGCTGGTGACGGTCCAAGCGTCGCCCTGGTTCTCGACGAAAGCATGCACCACGGCCAGGGCGCTGCGGTTTTCGCCCTCCAGCAATTCGACGCTGCCGAGCAGCGCCGGCGCGTTCTGGTAGTGCGCGACGTCGACCAGGAAGCGTCCGACTTCGATCTCCGGGTGGATGCCGGGGGTGATACGGCGCAGGATTTTCACCACGTATTTGCCGTCGACGATCACGCTCGAATTTGATTGCTCGCGCTCGACGGCGTTGACTGTCTTGATCTCGGGCAGCGGCGTCAGCGCGAAAGCGGTGGTCGCGCGGAATTCGATGCGTTGCGCCTCGTCGCCGATCGTCTCGCCGGCGTGAATCTTCGCCAGGAGCGCGCTAATGAATTCCTGCTCCGCCGTAGCGTCGAGCAGCGTGCCTTCGCGCGGTCCACGGCGCACCGCGGCCAGGATGCTCGCCGGTCCCCTGTCGATCGCGGTATACCGCGTCCAGCGGATGGTGAGCGGCAGGAAATAGCGGCTGGTTCCGTGGCCGCCAGTCACGTCGGTGATGGCGGCGACGAAATGGTCGTTGCCCTGCTCGATCGGGATGGCGGCGGAAACGGCGATGGTGAACGGCCGGTAGGCCTTGTCGGCAAACCAGCGCCGGTCGGGAATAAAGCCCGGCAGCACATCGAGCTCGAGCGTGCGCCGCGTCCAGCCCGAGCGCAGCGCCTCCCAGCCCGGTCCCAGCACCAGCGTGGTGATCTCGCGCGGCAGGACCTTTTCCGGCTCGCTCTCGGCTTCCTGCTCGAGCGAGAACCAGAAATAGCCGTATGGCGGCAGCGTCACCAGGTAGGGCAATTCGCCGATGCGGGGAAAGCGCGAGCGGCCCAGCATTTCGAGGGGGATGCGGCCTTTCCACTGGCTCATGTCGAGCTCGACCGCCTGCGCCGAGCGCGAAATGTTGGCGACGCAGAGAATGGCCTCCTCGTTGAGCTGACGCACATAGGCAAGAACTGCGCGGTTGGCCGGACGGATGAATGTGAGCGTGCCGCGCCCGAACACGCGCGTCGACTTGCGCACGCCGATCAACCGCTTGGTCCAGTTGAGCAGCGAGGACAGCGAGCGCGCCTGCGCCTCCACGTTGACGGCGGAAAAGCCGTAGACCGGATCCATGATACAGGGGAGGAAAAGTTGCGCCGGATCGCAGCGCGAGAAACCGCCGTTGCGGTCTGGCGTCCACTGCATGGGCGTGCGTACGCCGTTGCGGTCGCCGAGATAGATGTTGTCGCCCATGCCGATCTCGTCGCCGTAATAGATGATCGGCGTGCCCGGCATCGACATCAGGATCGAGTTCATCAGCTCGATTTTGCGCCGGTCATTGTCCATCAGCGGGGCGAGGCGGCGGCGAATGCCGAGATTGATGCGCGCGCGCGGATCGGAGGCGTAGGTCGACCACAGATAGTCGCGCTCCGAGTCGGTCACCATTTCCAGCGTCAGTTCGTCGTGATTGCGCAGGAACATGGCCCATTGGCAGTTGGCCGGGATTTCCGGCGTCTGCCGCATGATGTCGGTGATCGGGAAGCGGTCCTCCTGGGCGATCGCCATGTAGATGCGCGGCATCAGCGGGAAGTGATAGGCCATGTGGCATTCGTCGCCGTCGCCGAAATAGGCCTGCACGTCCTCCGGCCATTGGTTGGCCTCGGCCAGCAGCACCTTGCCGGGCGCATATTCGTCGAGCTCGGCGCGCAGCCGCTTGAGCACGGCGTGCGTTTCGGGGAGATTTTCGTTGCTGGTGCCTTCGCGCTCGCACAGGTAGGGCACCGCGTCGAGGCGGAACCCGTCCACGCCGGTATCGAGCCAGCGCTTCATCACCTGCAGCACCGCCTTGACCACGCGCGGATTGTCGAAGTTGAGGTCGGGCTGATGCGCAAAGAAGCGGTGCCAGTAGTAGGCGCCGGCTTCATCGTCCCAGGTCCAGTTCGATTTCTCGGTGTCGGTGAAGATGATGCGGGTGCCGGCGTATTTATGGTCGTTGTCGCTCCACACATACCAGTTGCGCGCGCTGGTGCCGCGGCCGCTACGCTTGGCGCGCTTGAACCAGTTGTGCTGGTCGGAGGTGTGGTTGACGACGAGCTCGATGATCACCCGCAGGCCCCGCCGCTTGGCTTCCTGCATGAAGCGGCGGAAATCCTTCATGTTGCCGAACTGCGGGTTGATATCGCCGTAGTCGGAAATGTCGTAGCCGTCGTCGCGCCCCGGGCTCGGATAGAAGGGCAGCAGCCAAAGGGTGTTGACGCCGAGATCGCGCAGATAATCGAGCCGCTCTGTAAGACCGGCGAAATCGCCGATTCCGTCCTGGTTCGAATCCTGGAACGCCTTGACGTGCAGCTGATAGAAGATCGCGTCCTTGAACCACAGCGCGTCGTCGTCGGCTTGCTGCGCGGCGGTCGGCTCGATGGTGGGGGCGATATTCATTGCACCTCTATGCGTGACAGCGGAACAGCAGGGCAGGGTCCTGGCTCGGGTCGATGCGCAGACGGCGGCCGCCCCATTCGAGCAGATGTCGTTCACCGGTTATGAGGTTTTCGATCTCGCGCACTTGCCGCTTCTCGTTCTCCGGGCCGATCAACGTGTCGCCGAAATGCAGCCAGAACTCGTGCGGCGCACCGGTGAGCGCGATCGCCACGGCCACGGCGTTGCGTCCATCCGGCGATTCCTTGATGAAGCCGATGACGTTGTCGTCGTCGACCTGCAAGAAACGCAGATCGGCGGTCTGCAGCAAAGCGGGGTTGGCGCGGCGCGTTTCGTTGAGCGCGCGCAGATAATCCTTGATGTTGCCCGGCTTGTCCCAGTCGCGTGTCTTAAGTTCGTATTTTTCCGAATTGATGTATTCCTCACGGCCCGGGATCGGCTCGTATTCGATCAGCTCGAAGCCGTTGTAGATGCCGTAATTCGAAGACAAGGTGGCCGCCAGCATGGCGCGGCACTTGAACAGCCAGGTCTCGCCGGTCTGCAGCTGGATCGGCAGAATGTCGGGCGTCGTCACGAAAAAATTGGGGCGGAAAAAATCGCGCTCGGGATGGCCGGTGATCTCGCTCAGGTATTCCTGCAGTTCCCACTTCTCGGTGCGCCACGTGAAATAACTGTAGGACTGCGAGAAGCCGAGCTTGGCGAGCGCCTTCATCAACTTGGGGCGCGTGAACGCTTCCGACAGGAACAGCACGTCGGGATGGCGCGACTGCACCTCGTGGATCAGCCATTCCCAGAACGGCAGCGGCTTGGTGTGCGGGTTGTCGACGCGGAAGATGCGCACGCCCTGGCCGACCCAGAACAAAAACACGTCGCGCAGCGCCCGCCACAGCGCGATGCGCTCGGGCCCGTTGAGGTCGGGATTGACGATGTCCTCGTATTTCTTCGGCGGGTTCTCGGCGAATTTGATCGAGCCGTCCGGCCGGCAGCGAAACCATTCCGGATGCTCCTTCAGCCATGGGTGGTCGGGCGAGCATTGGATCGCGATGTCGAGCGCGATCTCCATGTTGTGCTCATGGCAGGCCTGCACCAGGCGACGGAAATCGGCGAGCGTGCCGAGCTCTGGATTGACCGCGTCGTGGCCGCCGTGCTCGTTGCCGATGGCGTAGAAGCTGCCGGGATCCTCCGGCCCGGCGTCGAGCGTGTTGTTCTTGCCCTTGCGGTTGGTGCGGCCGACCGGATGGATCGGCGTCAGGTAGAGCACGTCGAAGCCGAGCGCGGCGATCGCGGGAACGCGCGCGATGCAGTCGTCGAAGGTGCCGTGCCTGCCCGGTTCGGGGCTCTGGCTGCGCGGCACCATCTCGTACCAGGCGCCGGCGCGGGCGCGTTCCCGGTCTGCGACCAGCGGCACGACGTGGCTGCGGGTGAGATCGGGCCGCACCTCGGTCTGCGCCATTGCCGTCGCGAGCTTATCGTCGAGCAGCGCCGACGCGTCGCCGGTGCTTGCGAATTTCTTCGCCGCCGCCTCGGCCACCTGCCGCGGCTTGCGCGCGCGCGGCATCAGTTCGTTGAGCAGATGCTCGCCCTCGCGCGCCTCCAGCGAGACATCCTGCCCGGCCTGCTGCTTGAGCTGGAATTCCTTGCGCCAGGTGGCGAACTGATCGGTCCACGCCTCGATCGCAAAGAGATACCAGCCGGGCTCGGGCGGCGTGAAGCGGCCGAGCCAGCGGTCATTGCTGTGCAGCGCCATGGGTACGCTGTGCCATTCCGTTTCGCGCTCGGCCCGCCACAACAGGGCCGCCGCAATCACGTCATGGCCCTCGCGAAAGATATCGGCCCACACTTCGAGCGCTTCGCCGGCGATGCGTTTGACCGCATAGCGGCCGCAGTCGACGCAAGGATAAATTTGCTCTATGCGAAAGCGCGGGCCGGTCGGGTCGGCCGGCGAAACGTCCCAGGCTTCGGCGCGGGATTCCGGTGGCATGCGGGGATCAATCCGCTCCGCTGCGGGTTGTTTCATTCCGACGCTCGCTGCTGTTGACCCATCGAAAAAACCACAAATGAACGTTCAGAAAAACCACAAAAAAAGCCCAAAGTTCCTGGGGGCTTAACGGACATTCCAGCCGGCCAAATTGCGGCCGCGACACGAAATAGAGCCCGCAATGGACGATTTGGCGGCAACGGCTCAGTTTTGGGGTATCGACCCCGAATATTATGATGTTTTCGGTAAACGTCACGACGCCGGAAGGGAAACGCTGGCGCGGCTGATCGCCGCGATTTCTGCCGGCCGCGATTGGCCGCGCCCTAGCGACTCGGCACCAGGGGAGGCGCAGCGCGCCTTTCAAGGCGACGGGCGGCGGCTGTGGGCGATCGCAGTCCAGCTTTACGCGGTTCGTTCGCACCGCAATTGGGGGCACGGCGATTTCACCGATCTCGCCGGCCTGATCGAAGCCGCCGCCGCGCACGGCGCGTCCGCCATCGGCCTCAATCCGCTGCACGCGCTGTTTATGGATCGCGCCGAGGATGCCAGCCCCTACGCGCCCAACAGCCGGCTTTACCTCAATCCGCTCTACGTGGACGTCGACGCGATCGAGGAATTTCCCGGCGCTGCCGCAGCTGGGCTGCAAGCGGACTTGGCCGCGTTGCGCGAGCGCGACATCATCGATTACGCGGGCGTGGCGCGCGCGAAGCTCGCGGCTTTGCGGCTTGCCCACGATCATTTCCGCGCCTCGGCAAGCGAGCGGCGGCGCGCCGATTTTCTCGCCTTCCGCGAGGAGGAGGGCGACACGCTTCTACGATTCGCATGCTTCGAATGTCTGCGCCGGCAATACGCGCCCAAGCCGTGGCCCGAATGGCCGGCGCCCTGGCATCATCCCGGTCGCGGCGATCTGCAGGCGCTACGGGAGAGGCACGACGAGCAATGCGAATTCCACGAATTCGTGCAGTGGGTCGCCGATCTTCAGCTGCGCGCCTGCCAGGACGCCGCGCGCCGACACGGCATGCCGATCGGCCTCTATATGGACCTTGCGGTCGGGATCGATCCGCACGGCGCCGACGCTTGGATTCAACAGGGCGCCGTGCTCACCGACGTATCGGTCGGCGCGCCCCCCGATGAGTTCAACCCGATCGGACAGGATTGGGGGCTGGCGCCGTTCAATCCGCAGGCGCTGCCGGCCGACGATTTCGCCGCCATGCGCCGCCTGATGTCCGCCACCATGCGCCATTGCGGCGCTGTCCGGCTCGATCACGTGCTCGGCCTAAAGCGCCTGTTCATGATCCCGCACGGTCTGCCCGGTGGCGGCACCTACGTGCGCATGCCCTTCGAGCCCCTGTTGCGCGTCATTACCGAGGAGAGCAACCGCTTCCGCACCATCGTCATCGGCGAAGATCTCGGCACGGTGCCGGAGCATTTTCGTGACACGCTCGCCCACTGGGGCCTATGGGGGTGCCGGGTCATGCTGTTCGAACGCGAAGGCGACGGCCGCTTTCGGCCTCCGCAATTTTATCCGGCCGAGGCGCTGGCGACCTTCAACACCCACGACATGCCGAGCTTCCGTGGCTGGCTGGAAGGCCATGACCTGTGCGTCAAACGCGCCATCGGCTTCGAACCCGGCGAAAGCGACGAGCAACGCGCGCACACTCGGGAAGCCTTGCGCGTAGCGCTCGCGCAATGGGCGCCGGCCTATGCGCCGGACGACATTGCTGCCATCGCCGCCTTCCTCGGCATGACACCTTCGCTGCTGGCAGTGATCGCGCTCGACGATATTTTGGGCGTGCGCGAGCAGATCAACATTCCGGGCACCGTCGACCAGCACCCGAACTGGCGACGCAAGCTGCCGGTGCCGGTCGAAGATTTGCAGGGCCATGACGGCATGCGGCGCGTGGCGGGCGCGTTCGCGCAGGCGGGCCGCAGCTTCACGAAATGATCAGCCGACCGGCACGCGCCAGATTTCGCGGGCGTATTCGCGGATAGTGCGGTCGGACGAGAACCAGCCCATGCGGGCGGTGTTGGTGATGCTGGCGCGCCACCAGTCGGACGGCGATTGCCACAGCCGATCGACCGAGCGCTGCGCCCGCCAATAGGCGTCGAAATCGGCCGCTACCATGAATCGGTCGTAGCCCGAGAGCGACTGCACGATGGGCGCGTAGCGGGCCGGATCGTCGGGCGAAAACGCGCCGTCGGCGAGCGCGTCCAGCACGGCCTTGAGCCGCGGCGAGGCCTCGATCGCGGTTGCGCCGTCGAACTGCGCCTCCCGCCGCGCCGCCACTTCGGCCGCGGTGAGGCCGAAGATCACGATATTGCCGTCGCCGACATGTTCGCGAATCTCGATATTGGCGCCATCGAGCGTGCCGATGGTGAGCGCACCGTTGAGCGCGAGCTTCATATTGCCGGTGCCGGAGGCCTCCATGCCGGCGGTGGATATCTGCTCGGACAGATCGGCGGCCGGAATGATGGCTTCGGCGAGGCTCACGCTGTAATTCGGCGCGAACACCACTTTCAGGCGGTCGCCCACCACCGGATCCGCGTTAACCACCTTGGCGACGTCGTTTGCCAGCTTGATGATCAGCTTGGCTCGCTCGTAGCTCGCCGCCGCCTTGCCGGCGAAAATCTTCACCCGCGGCACCCAATTCTCCTGCGGTTGGGCGCGGATCGCCTGGTAGAGCGCGATCGCCTCGAGGATGTTGAGCAATTGGCGCTTGTATTCGTGCACCCGCTTGATCTGCACGTCGAACAGCGCCTGCGGCGGCACGCGCACGCCGGTGCGCGCATGCAGCAGGTCGGCCAGCCGCCATTTATTGGCCGCGCGCGTTTTGCGGTATTGCTCCACGAATTCGGCGTCGTCCGCTAGCGGTTCCAGCTCGTGCAGGCAACGCGGATCGTCAAGCACGCGCTCGCCCAGCCGCTTCACCAGCAGCGCCGTCAGCGGCTCGTTGGCATCGTACAGCCAGCGGCGGAAGGTGATGCCGTTGGTCTTGTTGACGATGCGGGTCGGTACGGTCTCCGCAAGGTCATGAAACACGGTGCGGCGCAGCAGGTCGGTGTGCAACATCGATACGCCGTTGACGCAATGCGAGCCGGCGAAGGCCAAATGCGCCATGCGGATGCATTTGACGTGGTTCTCGTGCACGAGCGAGATATTGGCGAGGAAATCGGCATCGCTGAAGCCGCGCTCCTCGGTCTCCCGCAGGTGAAACCAGTTGATCAGATAGATGATCTGCAAATGCCGCGGCAGCAGCCGCCCGAACAAGTCGACCGGCCAGGTCTCCATCGCTTCCGGCAGCAGCGTGTGATTGGTGTAGGACAGCGTCGCGCGCGTGATCGACCAGGCCTCGGCCCAGGCCACGTCGTGATCGTCCACCAGAATGCGCATCAATTCGGCCACCGCGATCGCCGGATGCGTGTCGTTGAGCTGCACGGCGGCGTGCTCCGGCAGCGACTGCAGCGTGCCGAATTCGTCGAGATGCCGGCGCGTCAAGTCCTGCAGCGATGCCGAGGTGAAGAAATATTCCTGCCGCAGGCGCAGCGCCTGGCCCTCGGGCGTGGCGTCGTTCGGATAAAGCACGCGCGATATGGCTTCGGCCTGCGTGCGCGCGGCGGTGGCGCCGACCACGTCGCCGCGGTCGAGCGCGGTGAGCTGAATGGGCGAGGGGGCGCGCGCCGACCACAGCCGCAGCGGGTTGACATGCCTTCCGCGCCAGCCGGTGATCGGCGTGTCGTAAGGCACGGCCAGCACGGTCTCCGCCGGATACCAGACCGCGCGCGCGGTCGCCTGATCGCCGCCCAGATACTCCACCACGCCGCCGAAGCCGACGGAATATTGCTGGCCGAAGCGCGCGAATTCCCAAGGATTGCCGTTGGCGAGCCAGTCCTCCGGATATTCGAGCTGCCAGCCGTCGCGCATGCGCTGCTCGAACAAGCCGTTCTCGTAACGGATGCCGTATCCGTAAGCCGGAATGCCGAGCGCCGCCATCGAATCCATGAAACAAGCCGCCAGGCGGCCGAGCCCGCCATTGCCGAGCGCCGCGTCCGGTTCGACGCGCCGCAGTTGGTCGAGGTCGACGCCCATGCTTGCGAGCGCGCGCCGCGCCGGCTCCACCGATCGCAGATTGCTCAGCGTGTCGAGCAGCAAGCGACCGATCAAGAATTCGATCGAGAGATAGTAGACTCGTTTCTTGCGCAGCCGCTTGGCCTCGGCGCTCGAGCGCATCCAGATGTCGATCACGCGATCGCGCACCGCCAGCACCGTCGCCTGGTACCAGTCGTAATCGTTGGTATTTTCCGGCCGCTTGCCCAAGCCGTAAGTCAGCTTCGTCTCGATGGCGCGGCGAAGCTCAAGCTCGTTGGGTTGAAGATCGGGCAGCGCGGAAGCTCTATGTTCAGTTTTCAGTTGCGGCATGTCGACTGTTTGCAGCTACCGAAGGATTTCGGGCATCCACCGTCGCGGCGTCGAATTTCATGTGACCGTAGCGGGCGAGGCGGGAAGCCCACCGCGAAAATGCTTTGCGCCTCTACACTTATGCACAAAACGGCACGGCCGGAACAGTCCGCGGGCGACCTTGCCCTCGTTCTTTGCACAAGCCCCTAGCAGGGCATGCGGCGACGGGGTTGTGGTTAACGCGCAGGCTCGGCGAAGACGGTTCGGATAAATCGCCCGTCCGGGAATGGTTCCGCGGAGCGCCGCACCCCGGTGCCAACTCAGCCATTATACTTCAGTCGGGCGTGCGCGGGGCGCAGTGGCGTCATTACATCAAGCTATAAGAGAGGGCGAAGGGATGGATGCAGTGACGGGCTTCCCGCCGACAGCCATGTGCACGTGATCGGCCCGAAGCAGCGCTATCCGTTGCCGCCCGGCCGCCGCTACACGCCGACGGACGCGCCCGCCGGCGAGCTCGCCGCCATGCTCAAACGGCTGGGCTTCGACCGCGTGGTCGTCATCCAGCCGAGCTTCTACGGGACCGACAATGCCTGCATGCTCGCCGCCATGGCTGAGCTCGACAATGCGCGCGGCGTGGCCGTCCTGCCCGAGCGCACGCCTGCAGGCGAGCTCGATGCATTGCACAGGCAGGGCATTCGCGGTCTGCGGGTGAATATCGCGAGTGGCGGTCCGGCGTCGATCGACGCCATCAAGGACGCCGTTTTAAGAGCGGCGCGGCTGTGCGAGCGGCACGGCTGGCACGTTCAGCTATTCGTCGCGCCGGGTGCGATCGAGCCTCTTGCGCCTTTGTTGACGGCGTTGCCGGTCGACAGCGTGTTCGATCATTTCGGCCTGATCCCGCCCGGCACTGAAGACGGCCCGCTGCGTGCGTTGCAAGGCCTGCTGGAAGGCGGGAAGACCTGGGTGAAGATTTCCGGCGCCTATCGCATCAGCGACGATCCGAACGATGGACGCATCGATCCGATGGCGCGTGCGCTCGCCGCCGCCAATCCCGAGCGCATCGTCTGGGGCTCGGACTGGCCGCACACCCCGCGACACGATCTGCGAATTCCGCTCGATGAGGAAATGCCGTTCCAGAACATCGACACGCAAGGCTTGCTGAATCTGGTGCCGCGGTGGCTCGGGGACGATCGTTGGGTGCGCCGGGTACTCGTGGAGAACCCGGCAAGGCTTTACGGCTTTGTGTAAGGGCCTCTCGCTCTCCCTTCAGGGAGAGGCAGAAAGAACAGCCGCGACCTTCTCCCCAAACGCATCGGTGCCGAGCCGGCCGCCGAGATCGGGCGTGCGCCATTCCGGTTGCGCGATCACCCTATCGAGCGCGGTCTCGATTGCGGCCGCTGCGCGAGTCAGTTCGCCGTCCTTGCGACGATCGCCCAGCCAGGCGAGCAGCATGGCGGCCGAGCCGATCAGCGCGGCGGGGTTCGCGATGTTCTTGCCGGCGATGTCGGGCGCCGAGCCGTGCTGGGCCTGCGCCACCGCGTGCGCGCTGCCGGCGTTGAGCGAGGCGGCCAAGCCGAGGCTGCCGGAAATCTCCGAGGCCTCGTCGGACAAGATATCGCCGTACATATTGGTGGTGACCACCACGTCGAACGCGCTCGCATCGCGCACCAGGAGCGCCGCCATGGCGTCGACGATGCGCTCCTCGTAAGCGACGTCCGGATAGCGCGTGGCGACGGCGCGCACGCATTCGAGGAACAGCCCTTCGGTGACGCGCAGCACGTTCGACTTGTGCACGGCCGTCACCTTCTTGCGCCGCTGCATGGCGAGCCAGAACGCGGCTTCGGCGATCCGCATCGAGCCTTCGCGCGAAATCTTGCGGACGCTCAGCGCGAGGTCGGGCGTCGGCATGAATTCGCCTGAGCCGAGATGCATGTTGCGGTCGGCGTAGAAGCCTTCGGTGTTCTCGCGCACGATGACGAGATCGATCGGCTTGCCGCAGCGCGGTGGAAAGCCCGCGCGCGAGCGCGCTGGCCGGATATTGGCGTAGAGGTCGAGCGTTTTGCGCAATTCGCCGGACGGGTTGCGGCCGCCCTGCGCGCGCGGCGGATACTCGTGCGTCGTCACCGGTCCGAGCAGCACGCCGTCGGCGGCCTTGGCTTTTTCGACGACCTGATCCGGCAGCGTGGTGCCTTGCGCGCTTAGCGCGGCCAGGCCGATCTGCGCGGGCTCGAAGGCGAGCTTCAAGCCGAAGGCGCGTTCGGCCGCCTGCAGGACACGCAATGTCGCGGCCATGATCTCCGGACCGATACCATCGCCTTCCAGCACCAGGAGGCGCAATTGGCTGGTGTTCGTCGTCATGGCCTTGTTGCTCCCCGCCCCCGGTGTGGCGGCATTCTTGGCATAAACCTGTTACTTTGCCACGGCCATAACCGCAATCGCCCGCATCATGAGGCGGCACACGACTGGCGCAATCGGCAATAGCGCTCCACGTTTCAGAATAGCGTGCGGCACAATGATTTCAGTGGTCCCGAAACGATATCCGGAAGCGTAGTGGGAGATCGAGATGGATGATCAATCCGTGCGAGCGGCGCTGGAACGGCATTGGCAAGCTTCGGACGCGAACGATTTCGAGGTCGAACATGAAATCTACCGCGAGGATGCTGTGCTTGATTATCCGCAATCGGGCGAGCGGATCCGCGGTCGGCGCAACATTCAAGAGAGCCGATTCGTCCAGCCGAACAAGAAGCGCTTTACGGTCCGGCGAATATCCGGCAGCGGCGATTTCTGGGTCACCGAATTCGTGCTTACCTATGATGGCACACCATCTTACGCTGTGAGCATCATGAATTTCAGCGACGGACTGGTGGCCAACGAAACGCAATATTTCGCCAGCCCGTTTGACCCTGCGCCCTCGCGCGCGCATCTTGTCGAGCGAACAGGCTAAATCACGTCATTCCAAATGCTGCCGGATCGCCGTAAACGCAGATGAGACTATTAGAGCTTGTCCGTCCTGGCTGATTGCTCCTCATTTTCGCACGAGCGGAAATCCGGGGCCAATTTCGTAAGGCAGGCAGCTTTCACGCCGGGTCCCCGCTTTCGCGGGGAGGAGCGGACAGGGGAGGGACACAAACGCGATTAGCGCTGGCCGCCAGCCTGCGCGATCAGGTCGCCGAGTTTGGAGACCGTGAGCGGCAGCGTGTTGATCGACACGCCGAGCGGGCGCAGCGCATCGTTGACCGCGTTGGCGATGGCCGCCGGCGCACCGAGATAGCCCGATTCGCCCGAGCCCTTCTGGCCGAGCACCGTGTGCGGCGACGGCGTCTCGTGATCGATGATCTTGACGTCCGGTACTTCGTGCGAGGACGGCAACAGATAATCCATGAAGCTCTGCGCGATCATCTGGCCTTCGTCGTTATAGGCGAACTCCTCCAAGAGCGCGGCGCCGATGCCGTGCGCGATACCGCCCATGGTCATGCCGTGCACGATCTTGGGATTGATCTGCGTGCCGCAGTCGTGCCCGACCCGGTAGCGCAGGATCTTAAGCGTGCCGAGCGCGGGATCGATGGTGAGCAGGAGTAAATGAAATTCGAACGAGAAGCAGGGATACATCTGCACGCGGCCGTCCGGCGTCGGCAGCGTGCCGCCGGTCGGCACCTGGTAGATGTGGCTCGCCGCAAGACCGGGTTCGAAACCTTGCGGCATGCGGTGGAAGTTGCGGTGCGCGATGGCGACGAGGTCAGCCCAGGTCCGCCTGTTCGTGCGCTTGTCGCGCTCGTAGACGTTACCCTGCTCGTAGACCGCACGGTCGAGTGGGATGTTGAGGTCGTGCGCGCCGATCGCCCTGAGCTTTTCCTTTAGCTCGGTGGCAGCATGGAAGGCGGCGCCGCCCAGCATGATCGCCATGCGGCTGCCGACCGGCGTGCCGCTCGGCAATGAATTGAGCGAATCCGGCCGCGTCACCCGCACCAGCTCGGGATCGACGCCCAGCACTTCGCCGACCACGGTGCCGACCAGCGTCTCGTGCCCTTGGCCGGAAGAAGTCGTGTGCATGGTGGCGGTGATGGCGCCGGTGCCGTCGATGGCGACGCGGCAGGAATCCATGAAGGTGGAGGTGGTAATCTTGGGGTTGAGCAGCGCCTCGAAGGTGGCGTTGCCGCCGGAAGGCTCCAGACAGGCCGCAATGCCGATGCCGGCGAGCTTGCCCTCGCTGCGCAAGCTTATCGCGCTCCTTTTTCAGCGCCTCGTAGGGCGTGTCGGCCAGTACCTTGGCGATCACCGTCTCGTAGTCGCCGCTGTCGTAGTCGGTGCCGCTGGGGATACGGTAGGGGAACTCATCGCGGTGGATGAGGTTGCGCCGGCGCACTTCCAGCGGATCGAGCTTGAGGTGGGCGGCGATCTCGTCCATGGCGCGCTCGAGCGCCAGATTGGTCGGGCCCTGGCCGAAGCCGCGCACCGCCTCCTGCACCGCCTTGTTGCTGACCACCGCGATGGCGCGGTACGCGACGCTCTTGATCTTATACGGCCCGACAATGGAGCCGATCGGCTTGCCGAGCTGGAACGGCGAACGCCCGGCATAGGCGCCGACATTTTCCAGCGCGCGCAGCTTCATCGAATGCACCACGCCGTCGTCGCCATAGGCGTATTCGATGTCGAACAGCCGCTCCGGCCCGTGCGCGTCTCCGGCGCGCATGTTCTCCAACCGGTCCTCGATCAGCCGCACGGGAAACCCCAGCCGGCGCGAAAGATAACCCGTGATGACGGTATGCTTGATGCCGCGCTTGACGCCGTAGGAGCCGCCGACGTCGACGTCGTGATGCACGCGCACGGAAGTTGCCGGAATTTTGAGCGCGGCGGCGATCTGGTCGGGATAGCGCGGCAGCTGGATCGAGGCCCAGACATCGAGAATCTCGCGCCAGGGATCCCAGCGCGACACCACGCCGAAGGTCTCGATCGGCACCGTGGACGAGCGCGCCCATTTCACGCGCAGGGCCAGCTTGTGCGGAGCCGCGGCAAAATCCTTGTCGACCTCGCCCCACACGAAAGTCTTGTCGAGCAGCACGTTGGAGCCATGCTTCTCGTGCACCAGCGGGGCGTCTTTTTCCAATGCACGCTCGGCGTCGAGCACGAAGGGCAACGGCTCGTACTCGACCTCGACCGCTTCGGCGGCGTCTTCCGCCAGCGCGCGCGTGTCGGCGACCACCGCCGCCACCCATTCGCCGGAATAGCGCGCGATGCCGTGAGCGAGCGCGCGGCGCGGGACGTTGGGCGTGTCGAGGCCGGCGAGCAGCGGGTCGGTGGCTTCTGCGAGCTCGGCGCCGTCGAGGACGTAATGCACGCCCGGCATTTTCAGCGCCGCGCTCTTGTCGATGCGCTTGATGCGCGCGGCTGCATGCGGGCAGGCGATGAGCGCGACGTGGCGCGTCTCCGGCAGCTCGATATCGGCGACGAAATTGCCCTTGCCGGCGACGAAACGGCGGTCCTCCCGCACGCGGCGGTCCGAGGCGACGAAACGGAATTTTTCAAGCGCGCTCATTCGGCTAGCTCCGTCGGCCGGTTGACGCCGCGCATGCGCTCGGCGGCGAGCGCGATCGCCTCGATGATCTGCGCGTAGCCGGTGCAGCGGCAGATATTGCCGGAGATCGCCTCCACGATATCTTCGCGCGTCGGCTCCGGATTGTCGGCGAGCAGCGCGTGCGCCACCAGGATCATGGCGGGGGTGCAATAGCCGCATTGCATGCCGTGCGTCTCGCAGAAGGCATCCTGGATCGGCGACAGTTCGCCGGGCCCGGGCGTCACGCCTTCTATTGTTGTGACGGGGGAGCCCTCCGCCTGCGGCGCGAACATCAGGCAGGAGCGCACCGCCGCGCCGTCGAACAGTACGGTGCAGGCGCCGCAGACGCCGTGCTCGCAACCGGCATGTGCGCCTTTCAGCCCGAGATGATCGCGCAATACGTCGAGCAGCGTGGTGCGCTCCTCGACGTCGAGCTCGTGTTCGGCGCCGTTGACGATGAGCTTAATGCGCATGGGTCTTCCTCGACGCTTGCGCCCTGGCGTCTGCGACGGCGCGCGCTGCCAATGTCACGGCGGCGCGCCGCCGGTAGTCCGCCGAAGCATGCAGATCGCTGAGCATCTCGACGTCGGCGAGCGCCGCGCGCAGCGCTTCGGTAACCTGCGCATCTTCGAGCGCCGTCCCGGTCAATTTCTTTTCGGCGTCGTGGAGCCGAAGCGGCGTGTCGGTTGCCGCGCCGACGCCGATGGCGATCCGTTCGGCCTTGCCGTTGCCGTCGAGTTCGACCTGCGCGGCTGCCGCGACGAAAGCAAAATCGCTGCGCCGCGCGTTCACCTCGTGAAAGCCGACGCCTATCCCGTTTTCGCCATGCCAAACGGGAAAATGAACGGCCGTTAGACATGCGCCTGCCGGCAGGGCGTTCGTCATCAGCCCGCTGAAGAAATCGCGCGCCGCCAACTCGCCGTCGCTGTTGCTCACGCGGTAGCGCATCACCGCATCGAGCGTGATCGCGATCAGCGGCAGTTCCGCCGCCGGATCGGCATGGGCGAGCGAGCCGCCGATAGTGCCGCGCGCGCGGGTGGCGGCATGGCCGATGAAGGGCATCGCACGGGCCAATAACGGCAGGCGTTTCTTCACCAGCGCGGTCGCGTTCGATGACGCTTTGGCGCGTGCATGCGCCGATGGCAACGCCTTCCTTTTCCTCACGCGCATAGGACAACGAAGGGATACGGTTGATATCGACGAGGCGCGTCGGCCGGGCCAGCCGCATCGCCATCATCGGCACCAGGGTCTGCCCGCCGGCGATGATGCGTGCGCCGTCGTCTTGTGCCAGAAGCGCGCAAGCTTCCTCGACATCGGCGGGGCGCGAATACGAAAACGGTGCTGCTTTCATGAACGCCTACACCCGGAACGGCCGCCGATATTGTCGATACGCGTCGATATGGTTAAAGTCCCCCGCGTTTTTTCGCAACGGCAAACGCCTGCTATTTTCCGGCAAGGCCGCCGCCTCGCCGAACCTCGCCGACAGCCATGGGTGACAGATGCCGCGGATGAAGGGTGCCGATCTCATCACTGAATATCTGGTCGCCAACAAGATCCCCTACGTCTTCGGCATCTGCGGGCACGGCAATGTCGGCATGCTCGATTCGCTCTACGCGGCGCGCGACCGCATCAAGATGATTTCACCGCGCCACGAGCAGGTGGCCGCGCACATGGCGGACGCTTATTTCCGCGTGCGCCACGAGCCGGTGGCGACGCTCACCTCCTGCGGCCCCGGCTCCTGCAACATCGTGATGCCGCTCGCCTGCGCCATCAGCGACTCCTCGGCGCTCCTGGCGATCACCGCCAACGTGCCGACCTCGCAGTTCAACCGCTCGCCGTTCCAGGAGATCAACAAGCACTATCAAGCCGACTTCCCCAACATCATCCGCCCGGTGGTGAAGCGCAGCTTCCAGCCGACGCGCGTCGACATGCTGCCGCTGGCGCTGCGTCAGGCCATGACTACGATGCTGTCGGGCCGGCCCGGTCCGGTCAATGTCGACGTGCCGTTCAACGTGTTTCAGGAGGAAGACGACGTCGAGCTGCCGGCGGCCGCGCCCGCGCTCAACACGCAGCGCAGCGGCGCTTCGCCCGATGAGATCGCCGCCTGCGTCGACATGATCCTGAAGGCGCAGCGCCCGGTGCTCTTCGTCGGCCACGGCGTCACCCTGTCGGAGGCGTCGAAGGAGCTCACCGAGTTCGTCCATAAGCTCGGCATTCCGGTCATCGCGTCGCCCAACGGCATGGGCTGCCTCGACATGACCGATCCCCTCTCGCTCGGCTTCATCGGCCGCAACGGCGCCTATCCGGCCAACCAGGCCGGCCGCCACGCCGATGTCGTCGTCGCCATCGGCGCGCGCTTCGACGACCGCTCGGCCTCGTCCTGGCTGCCCGGCTATTCGTGGAATTTCCCGGCGACCAAGCTCATTCACGCCGATGTCGATCCGGCCGAGCTCGGACGCAACTATCCGCCCGATATCGCCGTGCGCGCCGATGCGCGCACGTTCCTGCGGCAGCTCCTCGCGGAGATCGATCGCCGCGGCGCAAAGCGCTGACGCGCTCAAGGCGTGGCACGCCGACATCGCGAAGTGGCAGGCCGAATGGCAGAAATTCACCGCGCCCAATTTCGATCTGCACGCGTCTCCGATAAGACCCGAGCGCATCGTCGCCGACTGCCGCGACGTGCTGCCGGCCGACGCGATTCTGTGCTGCGACGTCGGCGTCAGCCACAATTGGTACATGCAGTTTTGGCAGGCGCGCCGCCCGCAGACCATGCTCAACTCCTGGGGCTTCTCCGGCATGGGCTTCGGGGCGGCTGGCGCGCTCGGCGCCAAGCTCGCGCACCCCGACCGCCCGGTGATCGCGGTCACGGGCGACGGCTGCTTCTCCATGGTGCCGCATGTCCTATGCACCGCGGTCGAATACGACATTCCGGTGGTCTGGGTAATCTGGAATAATTTCGGCTGGGTATCGATTCGCGACATTCAGCTCGGCATGTTCGGCGGGCGCGAGCTCGGCACCATGTTCCACGAAGGACCAAACCAGAAACCCTACAACCCCGACTTCGCCGGCTGGGCCAAGGCGAGCGGTGTGGAAGCGCTAACTGTGCGCAAGTCGCAGGATTTCAAAGGCGCACTCGAGCACGCGGTGAAAGCCAACAAGCCGTTCCTGCTTGACGTGCACGTGGACGCCGAGGTGCGCCCGCCCTCGACCGGCGCCTGGCAATTGCCGCCGACGCCGTACAAGGAGCCGGTGTTCGGCGAGCGGTATTTGCCGGACGCGGTGCCGGCGAAGTGATATATGGACTTGTCGTTGCGGGACGGCCCGAAGGGCCGGACCCGGAATCCATACGCCGCGGCGCAGGGACTATGGATTCCGAGTTCGCGGGCGTCGCCCGCGCCCCGGAATGACGGTAATGTGGAGCAAGCCATGCCGCGACACGCAAGCTACATCCCCCACGGCGTCATCCCCGCGGTGCTGCTGCCGTTCGACACCGATCTCGCCATCGACGAGGCGAATTTCCGCAAGCATCTGCGCGACGTGGCGTCTGTCGAAGGCCTCTCCGCCGTCACCGTCAATGCGCATTCGACCGAGGTCGGCTCCTGCACCTTCGACGAGCAGCGCCGCGTGGTGGAGATCGCGCAGGACGAGATCGGCGCCAAGCTCCCGCTAATCAACGGCATCTGGGCCGACGGCTCGATCGAGGCCGCGCGCCTCGCCAAGATGGCGACGCAAGGCGGCGCCTCCGCGCTGCTGGTCTTTCCGCCGGCGCCGTTCACGCTTGGCCAGTCGCCGGCCATGGCGCTCGCGCATTTCAAGCGCATTGCGGATGCCACCGATCTTCCGTTGATCGTGTTCCAGTACCCGCTCGCCACCGGCCAGGGCTATGCGAAGGACACGCTGCTGAAACTGTGCGAGGAGGTGCCGAGCATCCGCGCCATCAAGGACTGGATCGGCAACGTGCCGCATCACGAATGGCACGTGCACACGCTGCAGAGCCTGCCGCGGCCGGTGAACGTGCTCACCACGCACTCCGCTTGGCTGTTCTCCTCGCTGGTGCTCGGCTGCAACGGCCTGCTCTCGGGCTCGGGCAGCGTGATCGCCGATCTGCAGGCGCGCCTGTTCCGCGCCGTGCAGGGCGACGATCTGGCCGAAGCGAAGCGGCTCAACGACCGCATCGAGCCCTTGATGCGCGTGTTCTATGCCGATCCCTTCGTCGACATGCACAACCGCATGAAGGAAGCGCTGGTACTGCTCGGCAAGTTGCCGCGCGCCGTGGTGCGCCCGCCGCTGGTGAAGATCGAGCGCGCGGAAATTGCGCGCATCCGGCAGGCGCTGATCGAATCCGGCCTGCTCGACAGGAACGCAAGAGACGCGGCTTGAATGCACGGTCGTCCCAGCCGAGCGAAGCGAGAGCCGGGACCCATACGCCGCAGCCGCCCCATCCTTCGAGACGCGCACTTCCGTGCGCTCCTCAGGATGAGGCGGAGAGAGGCCCCTCACATGATCGCAAATTCGGTATTCTTTCGATCCGTCACCAGCATCGCGCCCGCATAATGCGTGATGCAGAATTCCGGCTTCACCGTCGCGATCACCGATTGCGGCGTCACTCCGCAGGCCCAAAATACCGGCAGCTCGTCGTCGCGCACCTCGACCGCGTCCCCGTAGTCCGGCTTCATCACGTCGGCGATGCCGATCGACTCGGGCTTGCCGATATGCACCGGCGCGCCATGCACGGAGGGAAAGCGCGTGGTTATCTGCACGGCGCGGATCGCGTCGGCGGGCTTGAGCGGCCGCATCGACACCACCATCGGCCCGTGGAACGGACCGGCCGCCGCAGTCTCAATTGACGTGCGGTACATCGGCACATTGCAGCGCTGCGCGATGTGGCGCAGCTCGATGCCTTCCGCCGTGAGCGCTTCCTCGAACGAAAACGAGCAGCCGATGACGAAGCTTACCAGATCGTCACGCCAGAATTCCCGCACGTCCTCCGGTTCCGCCACGAGCTCGCCGTTCTTCCACACGCGGTAGCGCGGCAGATCGGTGCGTATGTCGATGTCCTCGCCCAATGCCGGCACGCTCCAGTCGCCCGGCGCCGATGTTCCGATCAGTGGACAGGGCTTGGGGTTGAGCTGGCAGAAGCGCAGGAAATCGGCGGCGAGCGCCTGCGGCAATATAGCGAGATTGCCCTGCACATAGCCGGGTGCCAGTCCTGCGGTCGGCCCGCGATGCAGGTCGCCGCGCACTGCGAGGCGTGCCGCCAAGCCGCTGCCGGCCGGCGCTGAATCTTGTTGACGCAAAGGTGCGATCGACATTGTTCGTACAAACTCTGTTGCCCGGGCACCACAGGCGCCGGAGGTTAGTTTCACCTAATGCCCATTTCTCGGGCAAGATACGACGATACGAAAACGGCGACAATCATCGAAAATAGCGGTTGAAACTTGCCGCGGGACCGCGTTTGCTAACGGCATCGTCGCACCAAGAGCCTGCAAAGGGCCAGCCAGGGGGAGGAGTAAGCGATGCCACGTTCTGCCGGCTTACGCTGGCGCGCGTTGGCTGGTCATGCGCTTTGCCGGCGGCGGCCGGGCAAAGCGCGAGGGGCGGTCGTGCCTTCAATTTCAAGATGCTGTCTTACGTCCGTGCCGAATGCGCGGGCGTTTGTTTTTTGCATGAACACGTGAAATCCAAGTGGGAGGATGAGCGATGACTGAGAAATGGAGAGACGAAGCTTGGGCGCAGGACTATTGGTATGACGGCAAGGTCACGCGCCGCCGGGTGATCGGCTGGGGCGGCGGCGCAATCGGCGCCATGATGTTGATGCCGGCGCCCTGGCGCGCCGCCTTCGGCGCCGCCAAGCCGTTCAAGATCGGCTCCGAGCAGCCGCTTTCCGGTCCCGGCGCCGCCGGCGGAAAAACCGCGGTGATCGGCCTGCAAATGGCCGCCGACCGCATGAACAAGAGCGGCGGCATCAGCGGCCGGCCGGTCCAGCTCGTGATCGCCGACGACGAAAGTTCGCCGGCGGTCGCGCGCCGCAAGACGCAAAAGATGGTGTCGGAAGACGATATCGACGTGCATGTCGGCGGCTTCCTCTCCAACATCTGCCTTGCCTGCATGCCGGTGTGGGAGCACGCCAAGATCGTCAACATGATCAGCGTGTGCCTCGACACCACGCTGACGACCTCGAAGTGCAACCGCTACAGCTTCCGCCTGCACGACTACGCGCCGGCGCAGGCGGTGGCCATGGCGCCGACCCTGGTCTCGATGGGCAAGAAGTGGCACCTCGCCTACGCCGACTATTCCTGGGGCCAGTCGACGCGCGACGCCTACGCCGACCAGATCAAGAAAAGCGGCGGCGAAGTGGTCGGCACCACCGGCATCCCGCTCGGCACTGCCGATATGACGCCGTTCCTGTCGAAGATCACCGGCAATTTCGACGGCCTGTTCGGCATCTTCTTCGGAAAGGACGGCGTGAACATCTGCAACCAAGCCTACGATCTCGGCCTGACCAAGAAGTACAAATGGGCCGGCGACGGCTCGATCTCCGAGTCGACCAATCTGAAGGCAATCGGCAGCAAGATCGACGGCTTCATCGGCATCAACCGCTACATTCCGATTTTTGCGGGGCCGCTCGACACGCCCTATCACAGGGCCTTCTTCGAAGAAGCCAAGAAACGTCTGGCCAAGATCGACCCCTCCGGTCCACTGCCCGACAAATACGTGCAGTCGAACTTCGAAGCCCTGAACGCGGTGAAGATCAACATCGAGAAATCGAAATTCGACGGCCGCAAGGACACGATGAAGCTGATCGAGGCTCTCGAAGGCTTTGAGGCCAAGGCCGGGCCCGGTTTCCCGCAAGGCGACAAGACGCTGCGCAAGGAGGACCACCAGGCCTTCCTGACCGAGTTCATCTTCGAGGTCAGAGGCGGCACCTATCACCTCAAGCAGTCGGTGCCGAAAGACAAAACGCTCGTTCCGCCGGCGTGCCACTTCTCGGCTTGATCGCGGAGTGGCCAGTAAGTGCGCGCAGAACCGTCGACCGGCGAACGCTCCCCGGCCACCGGCCGGGGAGCGGCGGCGGCGCCAATTCTCAGAACCGAAGAGCTGAGTGTCCGCTTCGGCGGCCTTGCCGCGCTTAGTCAGGTGAATTTCGAGCTCGCGCGCGACGAGGTGCGCGCGATCATCGGGCCAAACGGGGCCGGCAAAAGCACTTTCTTCAACTGCCTGACAGGCGTGTTGCGCCCCTCGGCTGGGCGCATCATGTTCAACGGCGAGGAAATCACCGGCCTCGCCTCGAACAAGATTTCGCAGAAAGGCATCGCGCGCTCCTACCAGATCACCAGCCTCATGCCGAACGCCAGCACGCTCGAAAACGTGCGCATCGCCGCACAGTCGCGCCGGCATTCCTGGAATATCGTGTCGCACCACAGCGCTTTCGCGGACATCAACGGGCGAGCGGAAGAAGCTCTCGACGCCGTCGGCCTGCTCGCCAAGGCCGACGAACTCGCCGCCAACCTGTCGCACGGCGAGCAGCGCAATCTCGAGATCGGCATCGCGCTGGCGACCGAGCCGACGCTGCTGCTGCTGGACGAGCCGACGGCGGGCATGAGCGCGGCGGAGACGCACGGAACGATGGAATTGGTGCGCCGCCTATCCAAGGATTTGACCATCCTGATCGTGGAGCATGACATGCAGGTGGTCATGGAGCTCGCGGACCGCATCACCGTGCTGCATTACGGCGAAGTCTTGGCGGAAGGCACGCCGGCCGAGATTCAGGAAAATCCCAAAGTGCTCGAGGTCTATCTCAAAACATGAGCGCCGCCGCCAACGGGCAGCCGCTCGTGCTGCTCGATGACCTGCATACGTACTACGGCAAGAGCCATATCTTGCACGGCATCTCGCTGCACGTGGCGCCCGGCGAGGTGGTCGGCCTGCTCGGCCGCAACGGCGTCGGCAAATCGACGACGCTGAAAACCATCATGGGTTTGGTGCGGCCGAGCCAGGGCAAGGTGGAGCTCAACGGTGCCGCCATCACCGGCTTTCCTCCGCACCGGCTGGCCCGCCTCGGCATCGGCTACGTGCCGGAGGACCGCCGTATTTTCCGCCTGCTCACGGTCATGGAGAATCTGCGCACAGGCCTCGACCGCCAGGGCGTCACCGAGGACCGCAAACGCGCCTTGCTCGACAAGGCCTTTACCTATTTCCCGCGGCTTGCCGAGCGCCGCAGCCAGGCCGGCGGCACGCTGTCGGGTGGCGAGCAGCAGATGCTGGCGATCGCACGGGCGATGATGCTGGAGCCTAAGATCATCCTGCTCGATGAGCCGACCGAGGGCCTGATGCCGCGCATGGTCTCGCAGATCCGCGAGATCATCGAGGTGCTGCATAAGGAGGGCGTCGCCATTCTTCTGGTCGAACAGAACGTGCCGCTGACGCTGGAGGCGAGCCAACGCGTCTATATCATGGAGAAGGGCATGGTGCGCCATCATTGCGCCGCCTCCGAGATCAAGGTCGACGACCCCGTCATTAAGCAATATCTGGGGGTGTGAGCGATGGGGGCGATCGGCCAATACATTCACGGCGTCCCGCTCGATCTGCTGGTCATCCAGACGGTGAACGGCATCGTCGCCGGCATGATCCTGGCGCTGGTCGCCTCCGGCCTGACCTTGATCTTCGGCATCCTCGACGTGGTCAATTTCGCGCACGGCGAATTGTTCATGCTCGGCGCCTATGTCGGCGTCGTCGTCATCTCGGCGACCGGCAATTTCTGGCTGGCGCTGGTGCTCGCCGGGCTGATCGTCGGGCTCCTCGCCGCCGGCATACAGATCGCAACGCTGCGGCCGCTGATCGGGCGCGACCCGCTCAACACTATCCTCACCACTTTCGGCGTCTCGCTTATCCTGCAGAATTACGCGCTCTGGCAGTTTGGGCCGACCGCGCGGCGCATCGGCGAGCCGATCAGCGGCTACTTCAACCTGTTTTACTTGCATTATCCTTGGTACCGCATCCTGATCGCGGCGCTGTCGGCGGCCATCATTGGCGGCTTCTGGCTGTTCCTCAAATACGGCAAGTTCGGCGTCTGGATCAGGGCGACCGCGCAAGACCGCGTCATGGCGCAGGCCATGGGCATCCCGGTGCCGTGGGTCTACACCGGCGTGTTTGCGCTCGGCGCCGCCATGGCGGCGACGAGCGGCGTGCTGTTTGCGCCGCTGGTCGGGGTCAACCACACCATGGGCCTCGATTGGGTGCTGAAGGCGTTCATCGTCGTGGTGGTGGGCGGCATGGGTAATCTCGGCGGCTCGATCGCCGCCGCCATCTTCATCAGCCTGCTCGAGGCTTACGCGGCGATGTGGGTCGATCCCTCGCAGGCGGTGATCGTTTCATTCGTCGTTCTCATCCTCACCCTGCTGTTCCGGCCCACTGGGCTGTTCGTCCCGACACCGAAATGACGACCGCCCCGCTTCATAAACCGATGCCGCTCAATACGCGCAGGTTGAGCCATACTGCCGTTTTCTGGCTGTGCTTCTGCGGCGTGATGGCCCTGCTGATCGTGGCGCCTTATGTGCTGAATGAGTTCTGGCGCCGCTTCCTCACGGAGTGCCTGATCTGGGGCCTGCTGGCGATGTCGTCCGACCTGCTGATCGGCTACACCGGCTTGGTCTCGTTCGGTCATTCGGCGTTTTTTGGCCTCGGCATGTACGGCGCCGCCGGCGCGCTGATTGCAGTCAGCCCGCCCAATCTGTGGCTGGCGATCCTGTTCGGGCTTGCCGGCGCCGCGGGCGCCGCGCTGTTTGTCGCCTATTTCTCGACGCGCCTGCGCGACATCTATTTCGCCATCACCACGCTGATCTTCTCGCAGATCTTCTACGTGATCATCTTCACCTGGACACGGGTGACCGGCGGGGAGAACGGGCTGATCTTCACCCGCCCGAACTTTACGATCCCCTTCCTCGTCGATTTTCGCTTCAGCACTTATTCGATGCACTGGTTCGTGCTGGCGGTGGTGGCCGGCTCGTATCTGATCCTGCGCCGCATCACGCAGTCGCCGTTCGGCATGGTGCTGCAATCGATTCGCGAGAATGAGGCGCGCACCCGCGCCATCGGCTACCCGGTCGAGCGCTACAAGATGGTATCGGTGATGCTGTCGGGCCTGTTCGCCGGGCTGGCCGGCGTGCTCTATGCCGTGCAGAACGAGTTCGCCGCGCCCGATTTCGTCTTCTTCGTTACCTCAGGTGACACTGTCATCTTCAACGTCGTCGGCGGCATCGGCACGCTGTTCGGGCCGATCGTCGGCGCCGGCTTCTTCCAGCTGCTGCGCGAGCTGTTATCGCGCATTTTCGGCGATCAGTTTCCCTATTTGATCCCGCTCGGCGTCGTCTTCATCGTGATCATCATCTTTCTGCCGCAGGGCCTGCTCGGCTTCGCCCGCCGCTGGTTGAACAAATAGGGCCGGTTACGTCGGGCTTGGCGAAGATGGGGCCGATGATCGCGTCAGCCATTGTCGTCTTTCTTGTGACGGCGGGTGCAACAGTCGCCACGCCATGCGGCACGAAGGTCGACGATTGGTGCGTCGCCAATCCCGCCGATCCTTGCGCGCATCACCCGAACACCGCGGCGTGCAAGGCCGACAAGCGCTGTTATGGCCTGCCCTATCGCGGCGAATCCGTCGTAGCCTGCCGGTTCGACGAACGCGGGTTCGGCCTGAATTGTCCGACAATTGGATGCACCAGCACGCCGCCGCGGCAACGCCGGTAAGGCTTCGCGTGCTCGCATTTCGGCAATTGAACCGTCATTCGGGGCGGTCATCGCCGCGGTCGAACTTCACCGGCGGCAAATGATTTATCGAATGAAGGCCGGAAATAAAATCGGTCGGAAGCTCCAGCGTTGACGGCACGCGCAGCCCGATCGATCGGGCCACGCTGGCGGTAAATGCGTTGCAATTGAAAAAGAACAGGTGCCATGGCGGTTGCCTTCGACGCAGCCGCTCGACCGTGGTCACAAGACGTCGGTATGAGCTGGCGCCCAGTCGAAGGCGAAAGACCGCGCTTGGCGGATCACTGCGATCAGAGCGTTCCAATCCGACAAAGCTCGGCATCGGCAGCACCGTCGAGAACACCGATTCCGACAGCGCGCCGCGCGGGTAAAAGCCCGCCGCACGAGCCGTAACGATTCGGCCGCGATCGTCGATTGTGCCGTATACGACGTATGTATGGCCGACATAGCCGGTGGACCGCGCACGAAAATCGACGAAATGGTAGCTCGCCGCCGGCACGCCGGCGTGAAGAGGAGCCGCACCGACGAACGAGGTTAGCGCTAGCCAGGCGAAGCCGACGACAAAAGGCAGCATGCATCGCATTGTCGTCATCCTGCTTGTCGCGGCTGTTGATGTCTCCCTCGCACCGCGGTGCGTAATTGGCGCGCAGTTTCAGTGAAAAACCGCCGCCGCAAGGTCATGCCGACTAGTAGTCTTAATTTCAAAAAAGAGCGGCGGCGGTCTGCGCGTGGTTAACGCGCATCGGCCTAATCGCCTCATGGGGATTTCCCGCCTTCTCGCGACAAAATATGCGCGGCTTCGCCCGCCGCCGCTTGGACAGGCTGGACGGACGTCCGGCGCCGCTTGCACTTTGCATCGCACTCGCCTTAAAGTAGTAACCGGAAACGGGCCCCCCCGCATGCCGCAAGGCGCTGAAAGAGTTCTCGTATTCGAGGATTTCGCCGACCGGGTCGGCGAGGTTTTCGTGGTCGGTGAGAAGGAATTTCCGGCCATTCCGCTGACCCTGGCAGAGGCCGAGCCACTGCCGACGCGCCGCGGACCCGACGGCATGCGGCCGCCGTTCTCGCTCGTCTTTCTCGGCAAGGACCCGCGCGTGCTGCCGCAGCGGCTTTACCGGCTGGAGCACGAGGAGATGGGCGCGCTCGCCATCTTCCTGGTGCCGGTCGGCAAGGACGCCGAGGGCGTGAGCTATCAGGCGGTGTTCAATTGACAGGGACCAGGTAGCAGAAATCAGAAATCAGAAATCAGAGGTTATTCATCGGTTCGGCGCTTACTGATGACTGATCTCTGATCTCTGATTCCTGGCACCGCCACTCCATCTCCAGGTAGACGCCGTGGTTGGCGGTCTCGACGAAGCCGAGGCGGTCGTAGAGCCGCCGCGCCGGGTTGAACACTTCGACCATGATGCCGACGCGCAAGCCTTGCGCGCGCGCGCTCTCCTGCAACGCGCGCAGGATGGCGGTGCCGATGCCCTGGCCGCGCCATTCGGGCATGAGCGTTATGTCGACGACGTGCAGGCGGCTGCCGCGCGGCTCGAGGTAGAGCCGCCCGGCAGGCTGGCCGCACCGCTCGATCACGTCGAAGGCGCAACTCTTGAAATGCTGGCGGTAGTGCAGGCGCTGCGCGCGGAACTGGTCGACGAGGAAGGCCTGCTTCTGTTCCTCGCTCCACGGCACGACCTTCAGCTCCTCCGCCCGCGTGGAGGCGTAGAGGCGCTGCAGGAAGGGGATGTCGTCGTCGGTCTCCGGCCGTAGGTGCAAGCCCTGCGATGCCAGCGCCGCCGGCAGGGTGAAGGCCGGCGGCGCCGACGATGCGCGCGCGTCCATCGCTTTAGTTGCGCGACGGGTAAATGCCGTCGAGCGCGATGCAGAAGTTCACCGTCAGGTAGGGCTGCATGTTGTTGTGCGGCTGCGATCCGCCGGTGGCGGAGATCGCCTTCGGCGACAGTTGCGTGTCGGGCGCAGTGCCGCCGGGGGCGTAGGTGTGTGATGAATCGCCAAGCCAAGTCGAACTGGTTGGAGTTGGCGTTGCTTCGCCGCTGCCGCTGGGGGCCTCGGCCACCTGGATGGGATGGTTGTGCTGCGGCATCTGGCTCTGCGTCAGGGTCACGGTTTCCGTGCCCGAGGGCTCGCCCCAGACATAAGAGCTCAAGCCGGCGCCGTTGCCCCAATGCATGGGGGCGCGGCCCTGCAGATTGGGCAGGGCGAAGGTGCTGACGCCGTCGCCGCCGAAGGTGGTGCCGACGAGCGAAAACAGCGCGGTATACTGCGAGATCGGCATCAGCTGGCCGTTGCAGTAGGCCCAGCCGTAGGGCGAGAAGTAGAAGCCGAAGGCGCGGATCTCGGCAATGAAAGGTTCGGACATGATGCTCCTCCTGCCCGGCTCAGTTGCGGCTCGGGAATATGCCTGTGAGCGAGATGATGAAGGTGACGCAGAGCGCCGGCATCAGGTTGTTGTGCGGCTGGCTGCCGCCACTGTTGCCGCAAGATAGAGAACTGAGATTTCCTAACGTCGGCGATTTGCTGCCGGGCTCCACGTACAGGTTTCCCGCCGACAGCTTTCCGGTCAGCTGACCGGTCGGCAACATTTGATCGGCGCCGGTGGTCGTGGCGCTGAGGAAATGGGTGTGTCCCGGCATGGTATTGACCGACAGCGTCACCGTCTCGCTGCCGCCCGTCTGGCCGAGCGCGTAATTCGACAGGCCGGGGCCCTGGCCGTAGCCAAGCGCCAGTCGCCCCTGCAGGTTGGGCAGGGCGAAGGTTGACGTGCCGTTGCCGCCATAGGTGGTGCCGAGCAGGGAGAACAGCGCCTGGTACTGCGCGATCGACAGGAGCTGGCCGTTGCACAGCGCCCATTGCCGCGGCGCGAAATTGCCGGCGAACATGCGGATCTCGCCAATGAAAGGGTTTGCCATCGAAGTCGTCCTTGCTGAAGGTAAGCGGACCCGAGCCGGCTAGGTGCGCGACGGGAAAATGCCGGTGAGGGCGATGCAGTAGCTGAGCGCGAGATAGGGCTGCATGTTGTTGTGCGGCTGGCTGCCGCCGATCGGTTGGATGCTCGCCGGGTTCATGATGACGGTGTTGGATGCATCGGAGGCGTAGCGTCCGGCGGTGGACTGCGCCAGCAAGTTGCCAATTGCCTGCAACTGGGCTCCCACGATGGTGGTCGCAGTCAGCGCGTGCTGATGCGCCGGAAGCTGCGACTGTATCAGCGTCACGGTCTCCGACCCGCTCATCTCGCCCATAACGTAAGGACTGCCCTGAAAGTTGCCCTGGTGATTGGCCGCGCGGCCGCGCAGGTCCGGCAGCGCGAAGGTCGTCGTGCCGTTGCCGCCATAGGTGGTGCCGAGCAGCGAGAACAGCGCGGTGTTCTGCGCGATAGGCAACAGCTGGCCCTGGCACAGCGCCCAGCCTTTCGGCGGCCAGTCCCACGGAAGCAGTTTGATCTCGCCGAGAAACTGATCCATTGGCTATCTCCGTTACAGTCGCCCCATCGCGACCCCCCGGCGCGGGCGCACGGCGGGATCGAATTTCCGACGTGCAAACCATAGTTGAATTATCCGCCGTATGCAATTCTATAGTGTGCGCCCAATAAACTCAACTTATGCGAACCGACGAAGAATTTAATGGCGAAATGGCCGTTGATTTTCGGCGTAACCGCGGCTGCTCCATTTCGCCTAGATGTTGTATCGTGGCTATTTATCGCCTAAGGTTGCGCTTTAGCGTTGGGGCAAGCCTCTCGCCGAATGGCGGGGCGGCAGCAGAGGAATTGCGATGCGTCCAGATGAACCGAACAGGGACGATGAAGCGCCGATCTCAATTCCGCGGGCCCGCAGGCCGTGGGCGACGCCGCGGGTGATTGTTGCGGAAGCCGCCGGGGCGCGAGGTGGGGTGGTTTCGGGGCCTGAGCCCTATTCCGTGGGATACGGCTCATCGTAATATTTTCGCCGCTCGCCTTCCGGTCCTCACACGTTGCCTCTTCGAAACCAGGCAATGTATTGCACGACACGAAGCGACCTAACCGCAGCGATCGTTTGAACGGGCGCGGTCGGTTCCGGGACCGCGGTGCTTAGGGCCGCACTGAGCTTGTCGAAGTCGACATAGGGTCGCAGGGCGGCGATCGTCGAGAGGCGTTCAACCTCTGAATTGATCCGGGACTGCACGCTCCGCAGCATGTCAACGTAATCGGGCTCGAGCATGTCCTGCCGCCGCCCGCGGGTTTGGAATTCCGCCGGATAGATATCGGCAAGGGCGCGGCAGGCGAGGTAGCGGCTCCTGCCGTTCTTCACGTAGATTTCTTCCGGTACGGCGAGGCCGAATTCCACCGCGCGCTTGTCGGCGAGAGGACGCGTGATGTCGAGGCCAAAGGCGGCCGCTTCGTTGGCTTCGTTACGACGGCTCCTGATAGCCCAGTTATTGAGCGACTTGAGACTGCGCGCGCGCATGCCGATATTTCGCGGCGTCTGGCCGGCCAGTTCGGAAATATGCACCGCACCGGCTCGAAGCTGCGTCTCGGCGAAATTCGGCAAGACGGCGCGGCTTGCCCCAAGCTGGCTTGAAACCACGCCGGGCCGCCTGCCATGCGCGCCGAGCCCAATACGGCGCGAGCTGCCAAGCGATGTCATAGAGCAGCGTCCGCCGCAGCGAATGGCCTGAGGCGTGAAGATGCAGTTGGAATTCGCTCATGAAGCGCCGGATCTGGCCGGTACGCAGCAGATACGCGAGCGAGCCGCGACCGCGCGGGTTGAGCGTGTCGTCGCCGACGAGCCCATCCATGACAAGGCGAGCGTCGGCGCTTGCGGCTTCCCGGCACGGCCGTCCCAAATTGCAAATGCAAAGTCGCCGAGCAAATGCGCCGGGCAATCCTCGCCCCATTTCTTGTAGGCGGCGAGGATGAAGGCGCTGTCGGGCAGGTCGCGGATGTCGGCGGCGGAAAGTCCGAACGCATTCGCCAGCTCCTCGCGGTTATCGATGCGGCAGTCGGCGACCAGAGTCAGCTCGGCTTCGCGGTCGATCAGGGGTTGGCGCTCGAACCGATCTTCCTCATTGACCCGCAGCAGGCAATGGCCGAGCCCGATCGAGCCTTCCACCACGGACTTGCGTCCGTCGGGACCGCGATGGGCGAGCACGTTGCCCATGCGCTCCAGGTCGCGGGCGTTCGCGGCGCCGCCGTCGAAGCGCAGGATGCCGAAAATCGCACTCATCTATGGAGTTTGGCTGAGGCGGAAGTCATAACAATTCCGCCGTTGCATCCTCCCGAGGGTCGTAAGTGACCATCTTCGGACGCAACCGCTTGCCGCCCGTGAAATCCAAATAAGTATCGTCGCCGATCCGGTAGGCGACATCGATCCAATAGGCCAGGGCGATATTCAGGGTATCGCGACCTTTTCGCTTGCGAAATTTCGCTCGCAGATAGGTTTCGAGCTCCTCCAGCTCCGGCGCAAATGTGTATTGATCGGACGGCCCCAGTTTCGCTTCGAACTCGGAGCAACCGCGTTTGATGGTCAGCGGAACCTCGGGCCCCAGCTTTGCATCCGCATCGAACGCCTCGCGCGCGGCCTTGAAGAGGGCACGCGCTCTATCCAGGCCGGTCGTATAGAAATATCCGGCATAGACATCCTGTGAATATGGATTGTCGAGATCGATTCCCCATTTGGACCGGCATTGAATGTGCTTGGCGATCCCCCATGCTGCCACGAGCTGCCGCAGTGTGCGCGGCACCGCCTTGACCTTGTAGCATTCGCGGCAACCGTAGGGGACGGCGGACCGCGCGTACGCTTGTTCAAACATGACTTGGGACAGGAAATGCGAGTTTGGCGCGGGAGGCTCCTGTTCGGACGCGTTCTGCACGCGCATCCATCTCACCGGTCCAAAATGGGAATCGGCGGCCAATTCAAGCGTTCCGTCCTCGTTTTCAATCAGCATTCCGGCGTCAATCGCGGCCCTGAGATTTTCGGCGACCGTCGCGCCGCCGAACTGCATGGCCAAGAGTTCGTCCGGTGATTTCGTCATCTATGTCGCTCCTGAATTCATGTCCCGGAGGCGTCGATCATTGGTCGGCGCGGGAAGCTGTCCGATATACCCAGCAATTGACGGCAAAGCGCGAATCCGCAAACCGCCTGGACGAGCAACCGATTGGCATCACCTCATGCGGCGCCCAAGACGGGAAGACGAGCAGGCTGTTAAGGGTCGGCTCTATGTCCACGTGGTGTTCGCCCGCGCCGATGGCGTAAAGCCGTAGCGCGCCGCCGGTGAACGCCTTGGGTTCGCCATGGAAGTAATAGACCCCGCTCAGCACGCGGATGCCGTGCCGATCGGAGGCGGTCTGCGTATCGATGTGCCGCTTGTAGAAGGCGCCGTCGTTGTGGGCGACCAGTTGCAGTTCGACCTTGGGCGATTCCACCGGTGTCGCGCCTAGTTTGTCGATCAGGTCGGGCAGCAGTGCCAGCACCTTTGATTTGAGGATTGACTTGAACGGTCCGAGCTCGTGCGTTCCGGTGGAGACGCGCATGTTCGGATTGATCCTGCCCTCTTCGCGGCGGCCGGTTTTTGTTGGGAAAAACGCCGCCTCGCGCGCCAACGCGAAGTCGAGCAGGCCGGCAACCGTTTCTTTGGGAAGGAAATCGCGCAGCACCAGATAAGGCGGCATGATCGTGCGCGCAGCCGGCTTTTCCTTCGCGCCTGGATCTATATCGACCGTCATGCGTCCTTGAATCCCCGTTCACCCAATCTGCGCCTGATTGCCCGCCATTGCGTCCCGCTTCGGCCGCATCAGCGTCTGCCGGCGGTCGAATTTCTCTGCGGCGTGCGGGCCGTTGCGGTCGACATAGTGCAGGAATGCCTGCGCCAGCTGGCTGCCTTCGTAAGGCTCGCGCCAGTGGAAGCAGTCGCAGCCGCGGTAAATAAGCGCGTCGCCCGGCGTCAGCCGCGCGGCAAAGGGGCCCGCGTCGCGCTCGACATAGATAGGCCACGGCTCCTGCGGCGTCTGCCCGAGATTGAGCGTGACGCTGATCTCGCAGGCCGGCCGGTCGTGGTGGCGCTTGAGAATGTCGCCGCGTTTGTAGAGCCGAAAGTAGGAATAGGTCGGGTGGAGCGCCAAGCCGGAATGCCGCTCGACCTGCGGGCGCAGATATTCGAGCAGGCCGTCGAAAGCGGGATCGCCGTACTCCGTCGGCGTGTGCGGCACCTGCGGGTCGCCCGCCGACAGCAGCCGGCTGGCGAACTTGGTGTGCACGTAGGACCAGAAATAATCCGCGAGCGCCGGCGCGATCAGCCCCGGCAACAGCGCATAGCCGCGGCGGGCGAAGGCTTCCGCCTCCGTACGTGCGCGCCCTTCGGCTGGCAGTGCGATACTCATTGCATCCCGTCCCGGCTACAACCAAAGATTAGCGAAACCGCCCGCTTTCGCCAAATTGTCGGCGGCGCCGCCACGTCCGCGCGCCCGCGGCCCGCTATGGCCCGCCGCCTAACCCCTTGAATTCCCTCCCCTGGACACCCCCTGGCGGCGGCGGCATGGTCGCCGCATGGCCGCCAAGACCCAGCCTTTGCAGCTCATTTCGCGCCTGACGCCGCTCGCCGACGTGCTCGGCCTGATCGCGCACGAGGTGAAGCCGGTCATCCAGCGCCCGCTCGACATCGCCGCCGCCGCGGGGCGCACGCTCGCCGCCGACGTCGCGGCGCCGGCGCGGCCGGCCGCCGCCACCGCACTTGCCGACGGCTGGGCGCTCGCCGCCGATTTGACGCTCGGCGCCGGCGGCTATGCCCCGTCGCCGCTGCCGCGCGCGCCGACGCGGGTGGAGGCGGGCCAGGCCATGCCGCCCGACACCGACAGCGTCGCCCCCTTCGACGCCGTCAAGACGACCGCGACCGGCGCCGAGGCGCTCGTCACCGTCAATCCGGGCGACGGCGTATTGGCGCCGGGCGGCGATTGCGAGCCGGGCGTGCCGCTGCGCCGCGCCGGCGACCGCCTGCGCCCGATCGATCTTGCCGCCTTTGCCGCCGCCGGCCTGGCGCGCGTCACCGTGCGCGAGCCGCGCGTGCGCGTGCTGCCGCTGCGCGGCTCGACAATCGTCAGCGCCGCCGCGCGCCTGGTGGCGAGCGACATCGAGCGGCGCGGCGGCGCCGCCCGCGTCGACGAGGCCGGCCGGCTCGACGTCGCCCTCGGCGCCGAGAGCGCCGACTTTCTCGTGGCGATCGGCGGCACCGGAGCGGGGCGCAACGACACCAGCGTGCACGTGTTGGCGCGCGAGGGCCGCCTGGCGGTGCACGGCCTCGCGCTGGCGCCGGGCGAGACGGCGGCCTTCGGCTTTGCCGGGCGGCATCCCGTGCTGCTGTTGCCGGGCCGGCTCGATGCGGCGCTCGCCGTGTGGCTGGTGGTCGGCCGGCGCATCCTGGAGCGGCTCGCCGCCGGCAGGCAGGACGAGCCGGCCGATACGCTCACCCTTACGCGCAAGGTCGCTTCCGCCGTCGGCCTTGCCGAACTGGTGCCGGTGCGGCGCAAGGACGGCGAGGCCGAGCCGCTGGCCAGCCGCTATCTGCCGCTGTCCTCGCTCACGCGCGCCGACGGCTTTATCCTGGTGCCGGCCGAGAGCGAAGGCTACGCCGCCGGGACGCCGGTGCCGGTGAGGCCATGGCCGTGAGCATGGGCATGATGTTCGAAATGGAACGTCAACGCGCCATTCCGGGGCGCTCGTGTAGCGAGCGAACCCGGACTCCGGATGCGAACTCGGCACTCATCTCTGGAGTTCGGATTCCGGCCTTCGGTCGGCCCCGGAATGGCCGAATCGGTCCCAGTGCGAGCGACGCACGATGAGCGAGCCCAGTCTGCCGCCGGACGATCTGATCGCGCGCGTGCGCGCCGCCGCGCGGCAGGAGCAGTTTCTCGAAGTGGTGTCCGCCGAGGAGGCGCGCGCCCGCTTCGCCAAGCATCTCGACCTGTCGCCGCTGCCGGCCGAGACGGTGCCACTGGCGGGAGCGCTCGGCCGCGTGCTGGCGGGCGACGTGGTGGCGGCGGTGGATGCGCCGCCCTTCGACCGTTCCAATGTCGACGGCTTCGCCTTGCGCGCGGCCGACACGCTCGGCGCCAGCGAGGGCAACCCGAAAGTGCTCACGCTCAACGCCGAGGTGATCGCCTGCGGCGACGCAGCCGTGCTGGAAGTCGCGCCCGGCACCGCCACGGCCATCGCGACCGGCGGCATGATCCCGCGCGGCGCCGACGCGGTGGTGATGATCGAGCACACGGAGCTGATCGAAGGAAAGCCGACACGCATTGAGGTGCGTCGTGCTCTACCTGCGGGCCATTTCGTCTCGTATGCCGGCTCCGATATTGCGCGCGGCGAAACGCTATTGCGGCGGGGCACGCGCGTCGGCTCGCGCGAGATCGGCATGCTGGCGGCGTGCGGCCTCAGCGAGACCGCCGTCGTGCGGCGGCCGAAAGTGGCGGTGCTGTCGACCGGCGACGAGCTGGTGGCCCCCGGCACGCCGCTGAAAGCGGCGCAAGTCTACGACAGCAACGGCGCCATCATCGCCGCCGCCGTCCGGGAGGCGGGCGGCGAGCCGCTCGCCTTCGGCGCCATTCCCGACGATGCGCGCGCCCTGGAAAAAGCCGTGCGCGAAGCACTCGCGGCCAGCGACATCGTGGTGCTGTCTGGCGGAACCTCGAAAGGCGCCGGCGATCTGTCGCATGCCGTCGTCGCCAAGCTCGGCAGCATCGTGGTGCATGGCGTGGCGCTGAAACCGGGCAAGCCGCTCTGCCTCGGCTTTGCCGGCGACAAGCCCGTGGTGGTGCTGCCCGGCTTTCCGACCTCGGCCATCTTCACCTTTCACGCCTATGTCGCGCCGGTAATTCGCGCCCGCGCCGGGCTGCCGCCGGAAGCGGGCGAAACGATCGCGGCCACCGTGCCGCTGCGCGTGGCCTCGGAGCTCGGCCGCAAGGAATTCCTGCTGGTGTCGCTGGTCGAGAGCGCGGAGGGGGTGGTGGCCTTTCCGACCGGCAAAGGTTCGGGGGCGGTGACCAGTTTCTCGCAGGCCGACGGTTTCGTCGAGATCGACGCGCTTGCTTCCGCGCTCGACGCCGGCAGCCGGGCGCAGGTGACGCTGATCGGCAGCGCCGCGCGCGCCCCCGACATCGTCATCATGGGTAGCCACGACGTGGCGCTCGACGTGGTGGTGGGTGCGCTTTCCGAGCGCGGCTTCGCCGCCCGCGTGCTCGCGGTCGGCAGCCTGGGCGGGGTGGCGGCGGCGAGCCGCGGCGAATGCGACGTCGCGCCGGTGCATCTGATCGATCCGGCAAGCGGCGAATATAATGTGCATCTGGCGCAGCCGGGTCTTACGCTGGTGCCGGGTTGGCGGCGCATGCAGGGCATCCTGTTCCGCCCGGGCGACAAGCGCTTCGAAGGCAGGAGCGCGGCGGAAGCGCTGAAAGCCGCGCTGGCCGACGGCTCCGCCCTGATGGTCAACCGCAATGCCGGCTCCGGCACCCGCGTCCTGATGGACAGGCTGCTCGACGGCGCCAAGCCCGCCGGCTACGCCAACCAGCCGAAATCGCACAATGCCGTGGCCGCCGCGATCGCGCAGGGACGCGCCGACTGGGGCCTCGCCATCGAGCCGGTGGCCAAGCTCTACGGCCTCGGCTTCCTGCCGGTGGCGCCCGAGCACTACGACTTCCTCATTGTCGAGCGCCGGCGGGAGCGCGCGGCGGTGCAGGCCTTCCTCGCGGCGCTTCGCGATGAACACGTGCGCGCGCGCATTGCCGCTCTCGGCATGCAGGTATCAGGTAGCAGTGATCAGTGATCAGAAATCAGAAATCGGAAATCAGAAAATGAGTGTAAACTCTGATCGCTTGATCTCTGTCACCTGACACCCGAACCCCATGGACCTCATCATCCGCAATGCGCGGCTGTCAGACCGGGAGGCCGAGCCGCTCGACATCGGCATCGCCGGCGGCCGCATCGCCGCGATCGAGCGCGACATCTCCGCGGACGCGCCGGCATATGACGTCGAGGGCCTTCTCGCCTGTCCCGGCCTGATCGAAAGCCACATCCATCTCGACAAGTCGCGCATCATCGACCGCTGCGCGCCGCAGGAGCGCAAGACGCTCAGCCCCGTGTTCGGCGTCACGCCGGTGAAGAAGGCCATGACGGTCGAGGACGTGCATGCGCGCGCCAGGCGGACGCTGGAAGAATGCATCAAGCACGGCGCCACGCGCATGCGCACGCAGGTGGAGGTCGATCCCGGCATCGGCATGCGCGGCTATGACGGCGTCGAGGCGCTGATCGGCGAATATAAATGGGCGATCGATATCGAAATCTGCGTGTTTCCGCAGGAGGGCCTGATAAGCTTTCCCGGAACGGACGAATTGCTGGTCGAAGCCTTGCAACGCGGCGCCAAGGTGATCGGCGGCGCGCCGCGTTACGACAAGGACGGTCCGGGCCAGATCAAACGCATCTTCGAGCTGGCGCGCGAATTCGACGTCGACATCGACATGCATCTCGACGTCGGCCCGCGCGCCGACGACATGTACATCCACTTGGTGCGCGAGCTGACCGACCGCTACCAGCGCGGCGGCCGCGTGGTGGCCGGTCACATGGCCAAGCTCTCGTTGCTGCCGCCGGCCGAGATGGCGGCCATCGCCAAACAGCTCGCCGACAGCGGAATTTCCGTCACCGTGCTGCCGGCCACCGACCTGTTCCTCATGGGCCGCGACCAGGACCACGGCGTGCGGCGCGGCGTCGCCGACGCCAACGTGCTGTGCGACCACGGCGTGCGCTGCTCGCTCTCCACCAACAACGTGCTCAACCCGGCCACGCCCTACGGCGATTGCTCGCTCATGCGCATCGCCAATCTTTACGCGAATGTGCTTTTCCTCGACCGCCCGGCCGAGCTGCGGCAGTGCTTCGAGATGCTCACCACGCGCTCGGCGCAACTGCTGAATTTCAAGAACTATGGCTTTGCCGTCGGCAATCCGGCCGATGTGGTCATCATCAACGCGCAGACGCCGGAGCAGGCGGTGGCCGAGATCGCGCAGCCTCTCGCGGCCTTCAAGAACGGCCGCCAGACCATGGCCTGGAGCTTGCCGCAGCTCATGCGGCCGAACTAGGGGCTGTACGAGATAGCTCGAGATGTACCGCGGCCTCTATTCGCCTTCCCGCCGCAAGGGGACGTCGGCGAGCGAAGCGAGCCGGAGGAGGGAACCGAAGCGCTCGCGGTTGCCTCACAATCTTCTAAAGTCGCGCTAGTCTGGTAGGGCCGTCATGTATTTCCGTGTCAAAAGCCTCCCCCTCGCCATCCTGCTGCTGCCGCTCGCCTTCGCCGCGGCGCAGGCGCAATTGCGCGGCCATGGCGGCCCGGTGCGCGCGCTGGCGATTTCGACCGACGGCAGCCAAGCCGTCTCCGGCAGTTTCGACACCGCGGCCATCCGTTGGTCGCTTAAGCGCAACGTGGCCGAGCAGGTAATGCGCTTTCATGACGACGCCGTGAATGCGGTCGCCTGGCTGAAGGACGGCCGTATCGTCACCGCCGGCGCCGACGCGCATATCGCCATTTGGACGCCGGGCAGGCCGAAGCCCGACAAGGTACTCGACGGCCACACCGCGCCGATCGTCGACCTCGCCGTCTCCCCCGACGGCCAATGGCTTGCTTCCGCTTCCTGGGACCACACGGTGCGGCTTTGGCCGCTTAACGGCGGCGCGCCGCGCGTGCTCAAGGGCCACAGCCAGAACGTCAACGGCGTCGCCTTTTCGCCCGACGGCAAGCAATTGATCAGCGCCGGCTACGACAACACGCTGCGCATCTGGCCGATGAGCGGCGGCGACCCGAGCGTGCGCACGCTTGCCTCGCCGCTCAACAGCGTGGCCGTCGCGCCGGACGGCGAGATCGTCACCGCCGGCGCCAGCGGCACGGTGTATTTCCTCTCGCCCAAGGGCGAGGTGCGCGGCGAAGTGCAGGCCGCGCCGACGCCGATCATCGCCGTCGTCGTTTCTCCCGACGGCAAGCTCGCCGCCGCCGCCGGCATCCGCGGCTCGGTGGCGATCATCGACCGCAAAAAGCGCAAGCTCGCGCGCACGCTGATCGGCCCCGGGCTGCCGGTGTGGTCGGTGGCCTTTTTTCCCGACGGCCGCACGCTCCTGACCGGCGGCACCGACCGCATGATCAGGCGCTGGGATGTGGAGAAGGGCGAGCCCATCGACACGGCGGTGGTGGGCACGCCCGAGGATCCGCTCAAGGCCTATGCCGGCGACCACGGCGCGCAGGTGTTCCGCCATTGCGTCGCTTGCCACACGCTCAAGCCCGACGAGGGCCCGCGCGCCGGCCCCTCGCTCTGGCACATTTTCGGCCGGCGCATCGCCACGCTGCCGGGCTATAATTTCTCGCCCGCGCTGAAGAAGATGCAGATCGTCTGGTCGAAAGAGACGGTGTCGAAGCTGTTCGAGATCGGCCCGGCGCATTACACCCCCGGCACCAAGATGCCGGAGCAGACCATCGGCTCCGCCGCCGACCGCAAGGCGCTGGTGGATTTTTTGGGACGGGTGACGAACTAGCTTTTGTCATTCCGGGGCGCGCCGAAGGCGCGAGCCCGGAATCCATAATCCCAAGATTGACGGAATCCGTAGGGACTTACAACAAAGACGGGGAGTATGGATTCCGGGTTCGCCGCGGAGTTTATCATCGGGCCGCGCTTCGCGCGGACCCGTTGGCGGCGCCCCGGAATGACAAGACAGCTAAGCCGTCGCCGCCATCAATTCAAGAATCGCGCCTGCGAACTCCTGCGGCGCTTCCTGCGGCGGATTGTGACCGACGCGCGGCAGCAGGCGGCGCTCGAAGCGGCCGGTGAACTTGCGGTCTTGTCCGACGAACGCGGCCGGCGGCTGCACGCCGTCGACTTCGCCTTGTAACGCAATCGTCGGCACAGTGATTTCCGGCTGCATCGCCAATTGCCGCTCGATCCGTTCGACCGCGGGATCGCCGGGCGCGTTTCCGAAGCGGTGCCGGTAGGATTGAATCGTCACGTCGACGAAGTCGGGATTGTCCCAGGACGCCGCCGACCGCTCGAAGCGCGCGTCGTCGAAAGCCCAGTTCGGCGACCACAGGCGCCAGAGCAGCTTGATGAAGGCGCGCCGGTTCTGTTCGAGCCCCGCGCGCCCGCGCTCGCTGTGAAAGTAGTATTGATACCAGTAGCGCAATTCCTGTTCCGGCGCTGCCGGCGCGCCCGACTGGGCGATGTCCTGGATATTATAGCCGTTGCCGGTCACCAGGCCGTGCGCGCGTCGCGGCCACAGCGCCGCCACGACGCAGGCGGCGCGCCCGCCCCAGTCGTAACCGGCGAGCGCGGCGCGTTCGATGGCGAGCGCGTCCATCAATTCCTTCAGATCGTCGCCGAGCGCCGCCTGCTGACCGGAGCGCGGCGTGTCGGCCGAGAGAAAGCGCGTCGGCCCAAAGCCGCGCAGATGGGGCACGATGACGCGGCAGCCCTTGGCCGCGAGCAACGGAACGACTTGATCGTAATCGCGGACGTCGTAGGGCCAGCCGTGCATCAGTAGCACCGGCGCGCCGGCGGCGGGGCCGCTCTCTTCGTAAGCGATTTCCAGCACGCTGGTGCGGATGCGCTTGAGGCTCATCGCCTGCATTGTTCCCGATGCCGATGTCGAGCACAAGTTTACGCATGCTTCGTCGTGCCGGCCTTGTGCCGGGCATCCACGCCTTGCTGATCTGCATTGGCGATAAGGCGTGGATGGCCGGGACAAGCCCGGCCATGACGGCGTGGAAGCGCTGCGCTCACGGAATTGAACCGGTTCGCGTCATGTGCGGCCAGGCTCTCGGGATGAGGCGGATGCATTCTGCGGCGTATTGCGTCATCCGCTTTCGCGGATGATGCCACCAGAGCAGCCGCTCAGCTCTCGCCCTTCGGCTCGCCGGCTTCGCGCTCGCGCAAGTAATCCTCGGTCGTGCGCGGGACCGGCCGTTGCGGCGCGCCGAAGGGATCGAAACTCTCGTCCGCCATCGCCTGCACGCGGCAGTCGGCGCACATCTTGATGACGTCGAGCCGCTTCTTGGAGTCCTTGAACATCCAGTGCTTGCCTTCCAGGCTCGCCACCACGCGCTCGACCGAGCTTTTCACGCCGAACGGCGTGCCGCAGCGGATGCACTGATAAGGCTCCTCCTGCTTGAGCACGCGCCGCTCGGCGGTGGCGGCGCGGAAATCGATCTGCGGTTTCAGGCTGATCACCTTTTCCGGGCAGGTCGCCTTGCACAGCCCGCACTGCACGCAGGCGTCTTCGGCAAAGCGCAGCATCGGCCTTTCCGGATCGTCGCCCATGGCGCCGGTCGGGCAGGCGCTGACGCAAGCGAGGCACAGCGTGCAGCCTTCGACGTTCACTTGCACGGCGCCGAAGGGCGCGCCTTCCGGCAACGCTATGACGTCGACCGGCGCCGGCGCCACGCCGTGCAGTTCGCGCAAGGCCAGCCGCACCACGTCGCGCTTGTTGCCGATAGCGGCGAATGTGGCGGGCTTGGCGGCGCCGTCCATCGGCGCGAGCGCGCGCAAGGCGTCGCCGAGCGCATCGGGGTCGTCGGCTTCGATCGCGCCGACGCGCGCGCCGGCAAAGCCGAGCCCGGCCAGGATCGGCGCGGCCAGCGCGATTGTCTTGTGCAGGCCGCTTAGATCGTGGCGCGGCTTGGCGCGCGTCAGGAAGCGCACGGCCGCGGCGCCGTAGGCGAAGGGGCCGGCCACGGCTTCCAGGCCCGCCTGCGTGATCTCGTTGAGCTGCAGCGGCAGCACGTTGGCCGGCAGGCCGTCGCCGTAACGCGCCAGGGCGTCGATCATCTCCGCGCCGTGCTCGCCGTCGTGGAACAGCACGACCGGTTGCGCGCCGCCTGCGTCGCGGTACGCCGTCAGCATCGTCAGCATCGTCCGCATCAGCGCCTCCGCCCCCCCCACCGCATAACCGGCGGCGCCGGTGGGGCAGGCGGCGGCGCACTGGCCGCAGCCGGCGCAGACGGCGCCGTCGATGCGCACGACGTCGCCGGCGGGCGCGATGGCGCCGGTCGGGCACAGATCGAGACAGCGGCGGCAGCCGACGATGCTGGAGCGCGCATGCGCGCACAGCTCGGCGGTGAAATTGATGTAGCGCGGCTTGTCGAACTCGCCGCTGAGGTCGCGCGCCTTCAGCACCGCGCGCAGCACCGCGGCCGGGTCGCCGGGATGGGCGCGCAGATAGCCGTCGCGCAGATCGGCGGCGGGAAACAGCGCCGGCCCGCCGCTCAGGTCGAGCAAGACGTCGCAGCGCATCGCCACATCGTTGCGCGCGGCGCCGAATTGCAGCCCGGCGCGCGAGGACGGCGCCGGCTGCGCGTAATCGTCGACCGTCACCTCGAAAGCGCCGAGCGCGCCCTTGGCCGATTTGACGCTGCCCTTCATCAGCGGAAACGCGGTCACGCGCGCGGGCAGAACGCCGTCCGGCTGCTTCAGCAGCACGGTGACGTCGAGATGGTCCTTCAACAGATTGGCCGCCTCGAGCGCCTGTTCGTCCTTGCCGTAGAGCAGCGTCACGCCTTCGCTTTTGAGGTTGACGAAGTGATAGTCGGGCGCCGGCTCTGCCGCGGCGGCGATCAGCGCGGCCATCTTCGCACCGGCGGCCTTGGCGTCCTTCGACCAGCCGGCCGTCTCGCGGATGTTGACGAAAGTGAGCACGGCCTCGCCGCTCTCGGCCGCCACTTCCGAAAACAGCGGCGCTTCCTGCGTGCAGGCCATTTGCACCGCGCCGCCTGCGGCGGCGGCCGCGCGGAAGCGCTCGATCTCGGCGCGGCACAGTTGCCGGCCCTCGATCACGTCGGCGCCCTTGCAGGCGCGGCGCACCGCCGCACCGTCGAGCGGCATGGTGTCTTCGCAGGAGCAGATCAGGACTTTACGCGGCCGCTCGGCCATCTCGCGCTTCAACCTTTTTGCGGACCCGCCTTGTTCCGAAGCGAAAACCCCGAAGCGGCATCGCTTTATCCCAAGCGTCGGCGTGGCGGCGGGGCTGGCCACGCGACCTTCCGGCCTATAACTATAACTATTCCAAAAAGAAAGTAAGGCCGAGGGACGATGCCGACACCACGCTCGGGATCGACGCTGACGCAGGAACTCAGGCTGCCGCCGCCCTACACGGCGGCGCGCCTGCGCGAATTCGGCGACGCCTTTGCGCATGCGCTCAAGCTCGCGCCGGAAAAGGGCGCCGGCACGCTGGTCTATGTCGGCCGCTTCGATCTCGCCGAATTCGCGCTGGTGCTCGAGCCGGAGGAGCCGCTGCGGCAGGCGCGGCGCGCCTTCTACGCCGGCATGGCGGCGCTGGCCGATGCGCTTGCCGCGCTGGCCGAGCCGGAAACGGCGATCAATATCGAATGGCCGGATGCGGTCTACGTCAACATGGGGCTGGTGGGCGGCGGCCGGTTGGCCTGGCCGCAAGGCGCGCGCGAGGACGCTGCGCCGGATTGGCTCGTGTTCGGCGCCATGATCCGCACCGCCTCGATGCCCGGCAGCGAGCCGGGTGCGAGCCCGAACGTCACCGCGTTGGACGAGGAAGGCTTCGGCCAAGCCATGTCGAGCCAAGTGGTGGAAAGCTTCGCGCGCAATTTCATGGTCGCGCTCGATGCCTGGCGCGAAAGCGGCTTCGGCGCGGTCGCCAAAAGCTATTTCGATTACTGCGGGCGCGAGCAGGGCGTGCGCCGCGACATCGACGAGAACGGCGATTTGCTTTTGCGCCGCATGGTGGCAAGCGAGGTCGAGCGCCAAGCGCTGCTGCCACGGCTGGCCGTGCCTGCCTGGTACGACGCGCAGACCAAGAGCCCGCTGGCATGAAGCTGTTGCGCACCATCAGGCTCGACCCGTCCGACACGTTCGTGTTCGATCCCGTGGCGGAGCCGGGCGAATGGGCGGTGTCGGGCGCCTTCGTTTTCTGGGGCGGCGATCCGTCCACGCTGCAGGGCAAGGCCCGCACCGCCTTCCGCAGCGGGTTCTTGAGCGCCGAATCTCTCGGCTGGTCGACGCTGGTGCAGATCGTCGAGGCGAGCGCGGCCGACCGCGCCAACCTGGTCGCATTGCTGGCGAAGCAACTGGTGGCGCATTTCGGCGCGCCGGATCTGGCCGCGGCGGCGGCCGCGGCGGAAGACGAAGTCGCCTTCGTCGAGTCGCTGTGTTCGCAGCCGCAAGACACGCTGATCGCCGTGCACCGCTCCTACGAAGACGGCAACGTGCGCGAGGCGTTCCGCACGCTGCGCCCGCGCGAGGGCGCCAAACCGGCCCGCGCCTTCTCCTTCATGGAGGTCGAGGGCGAGGAAGAGCCGGGCGACGAGGTCAATCTGATTTCCTTGGCCGACAAGGAGCGCAAATGATTTGTGGCATGAGGGGTTGCGCATTTTTACCCTCCCCCCGCGAAGCGGTGGGGAGGGTCGATTTGCAGGGCGTCCAGCCCTGCAAACCGGGGTGGGGGGCTCTTGATTGCTTCGCTTCAGTTTGCCTCCCACCCCCGGCCCCTCCCCACCACTCGCTGGCGCTCGTGGGGGGAGGGGAGAGAAAAAACCGATGACCGACTTCTGGCTCTCCTGCGGCCATCATCTGCTCGACCGCGACGAGGGCGGCGGGCTCGTCGTCACCGACGATTTTCTCAAAGTGTACCTGGCGCGGCCGGAGCTGATCCCGCCGCCCGAGGCTTGCACCGCCGAGCGCGCGCTGCATGCCGCGCTGCTTGGCCATCCGCGCAAGCCGGTTGCCGCCGCCGAGATCGCGGCCATCGCCGACGCCGACGCGCGCGAGAACTGGCAGCTGCTCGTCGCCTTCCGCGATCATCTCATGCGTCACAAGACGCTGGAGGCGGCCTATGTCGATCTCGTGCGCAGCGGCGTCGGCGCCACCCCGCCGCTGTTCGTCAACCAGCTGGTGCACGTGATCCTGCGCAACGCGCTCGACGGCGTCGAGGACGCGCGCGTCGCCCGCGCCGGCGAATTGTTCTTCCGCAGCCAGCGCGTCACGCTGCACGAAGGCTCGCTGCTTGCCGTCGACGAGGAGACCGCTGCCGGCATTTCGCAGACGCCGGTGTCGCCGCTCGTCACCATGCTCGGGCTGCCGGCGCAGGCGCAGGTCGACGTGCTCAACGACGACAATGCCGACAGTTATTGGGAGCGCAGCGACCGCTTCGACATGGCGCTCGACTTGACCGGCCGCCGCGCCGGTCTCGTCGCGCTGGCGGAAGCGATGCGGCGCTGGCTTGCGCATCTGCTCGCCGTGGCGGTCGACATCGAACCGCTCACCGAGCTGCGCGACGCCGCGCTCACCTGGTATGTCGGGCTCGACGCCGAGGGCACGCGCATCGGCGACACCTTGTGGAACGGCGAGGCGCTCGACGAGGCCGTGATGGCGCGGGTGGTCGGCCTGTTCCGCCTAAGCTTCCGCGATCCCGCGCTGATGCTCGACAAGGTCAAAGGCGACCCGGTCTACCTCATTCTCGCCATGGCGGGCGACAACGTCATCCGCATGAAGCCGCAGAACCTCATCACCGGCCTGCCGATCGCCCGCTTGGAGGCGGTGAGTTAGGGCGCGTACTGGGGCGTCATTGCGAGCGAAGCGAAGGTCCGGGAAGGGTCAATAACTGACGCCGCTCCGGCGGGCGCCGATCAGCGCAGCGGCTTGCGCGCCGTCTCCGGTAGTCCGAGCAGGGCGATGAACGAGACGATCGTCACCGCGATGAGATAGTAGGCGGGGGCGAAATCGTCTGCCGTGCGCGCGACCAGATAGGTGGCGATCAACGGCGTCGTGCCGCCGAACAACCCAAAGCAAAGGTTGTAACCGAGCGCCACGCCGCTGCAGCGAACCTCCGTGGGCAGCATTTCGATCATGGTGGCTGGAGTGACGCCAAAAGCGAGCCCCATCAGCAAGCCGAAACCAACCTGTCCACACAGGATCAGCGTGAATTTCTCGTGGTGCATCAGGCTCCAAAGGGGCCACGCCAGAACGCACGTCGTGACGACGATGAAATACAGGACCGGCTTGCGCCCGATGCGGTCGGAGGCGATCGCAGCCACCGGTGCGGCCACTAGCATGGCGACGAGAGCCAGCGTGTTTATGTCGAGCGCGCGCGCCGTCGAGAAGTGCATCCGCTCGGTCAGGTACGACGCAGCGTAGATGAACACCATGTAGAACCCGATGCCTTGCATCAGCAGCAGGCAGACCATGCGAAGGATCGGCTGCCAGTGGTGGCGGATCGCCACGATGACCGGCGAGCTTTTGGTACGCTCAACGCAATCGAGCGCGGGCGACTCCGCCAGGCGCCGCCGCAACACGAAAGCGAAGACGGCAATCACGGCGCCGAGCAGAAACGGAATCCGCCAGCCCCAGGCATGCATCGCAGCGTCGCCGAGCACGCTGCTGGTGAGCGCGCCGATACCGGAGCCGAGCAGCATGCCGACGATGCCGCCGATTTCCGCCCAGCTGGCAACGAAGCCGCGCCGGTCGAGCGGGGCCTGCTCGGCCAGCATGACGACCGAATCGGTGAATTCGCCGCCCACTGAGAGACCCTGCAGGATGCGCAGGACGACCAGGAGCAAGGCGGCCGCGGTGCCGATCTGGGCGTGGTCCGGCAGGATGCCGATGCCCAGCGTGGCGAGGCCCATCATCACCGCCGACATGATCATCGCCGGCTTGCGCCCGACCCTGTCGCCGATGTGGCCGAAGATGGCGCCGCCCACCGGTCGTGCGGCGTAGCCGATGGCAAAGACCCCGAAGGCGGCGAGCAGCGAGGCGACTTGGTCTTCGGCGGGGAAGAAGAGCTTGCCCAGAATCGGCGCGAGGAAGCCGTAGACCGTGAAGTCGTACCATTCGAGCAGGCTGCCGACCGTGCCGGCAAGGCCGGTCCACCCTCCGGTGCCTGCGCGCGGCACGACCGCTGCCGTCATCCGGCCCCCCATGCCGTCGGTCTAAGCCTGTCCGCCGCCCCATTTTTCAACGTGACGCGGTCGATCTTGCCGGTCGCATCGAGCGGCATCTTGGCGAGCACGATGATCCCTCCGGCGCCTTGTAGCCACCGCGCGCACGGGCGAACTGGATGAGATCCCGCATCGTCGGCCGCGGAGCTCCCGCATCCAGCGTGACGCCGGCGCGCACGATTTCGCCGCGCAGCGGAATTTGTACACCCGCGAGGCCTGCATTGGATACGGCCTCGTCGGTTCGCCCTGCTCGTGAACGGCGGATTTTTCCCGGCCAAGCGAACTTTGGGTTACTGCAGCCCCGCCTTGCGCAAGCCTTCCGCGATTTTCGCCATGGGACCGGGCTTCCACGGAGCATTGTGCTCAAGCCAGGCGATGGAGATATCCGGCTGCAACGCCTTGAGGCGCTCAAGGGCGGTCCGCGCGTCATCCATCTCCCCAGCCTGGGCGAGGCTCGCGACAAAAATACGATGCCCGCCGGTGAAGCCCGGACGCTGCTGCACCGCCTTGCGGCTGAAGCCCACCGCGTCGGCATAGCCTCCGGCCACATAATGGGCGGTCGCGAGCGCCACATAGCTGAGAAAGTTCTGCGGATCATGCGGGCTCATCCGAAGGGCCTGTTCCAGATAGGGAAGGGCCTTCTCCGATTGCCCGTCGTATGCGAGCGCCTGGCCGAGATGGCCGAGGGCGGCGGCGAAATTCGGATTGATGTCGAGCGCCCGCTGAAATTCCACGACAGCGTCGTGAGTGCGCCGCGTCAGAAAGGCCAACCAGCCGAGCGCAACATGTGCCCACGGATCCGCATCGTCGAGTTCCGCCGCGCGGGACGCGAGCAGGGCCGCCGATTTGGTATCCTGGCTCTGAGCAATTCCGAAGGGGATTGCCCGGTACAAAAGGGCGATAGCCAGCATGCTGTGGGCAGGCGAGTAATTTGGATAGCGTGCGGTCGCGGAACCCAACAGCGCGATCGCAGCGTCAATGTCGGTCTTAGTCAGGCGCCAGAGCAGCGAGTTCGCCTGCATGACCGAGTCCCACGCATCCAGATCCTCCGACGATCGGGGTTGCGAGCGCATGGCTTCCGCTTCGAGCAATTTTGGCTCGATAGCGGCGACGACCTTCCTTGTAATGTCGTCCTGCAACTCAAAGACATCGGTCAGTTCGCCATCGTAGCGGTCGGCCCAGATGTGATTGCCGGTCGTGGCGTCGATCAGTTGGGCGGTTATGCGGACGCGATTTCCACCCTTCCGAGTGCTTCCCTCAAGCACATAGCGTACGCCCAATTCACGGGCCGCACGCTTTACATCGACCGCCTTGCCTCTGTATGCGAAGGACGAGTTCCGCGCGATGACGAAAAACCAGCGCAGCTTCGAGAGACCTGTAATGATGTCCTCGGAAATACCGTCCGCAAAATATTCCTGTTCGGGGTCTCCGCCGATGTTGGCGAACGGCAACACCGCGATGGATGGCCGCTCCGAACCATGAGTTTCTTTCTTGCCGAGGGTGGCGTTCTTGAGCGTGACCGGAGGCGCATTGTCGATAAGGCATACGCGGTGCACGCCGATAGGCCGCTCGATATTTTTGACAGTCTGCTCGCCCAGGTCTTCAAAGCCAAAATTCAGCTTGTCGCGCACCTGCTCGTAGACAATTCGCGATACCATAATGCCGCCCGGCTCAGCCAGCGACTCGAGGCGCGCGGCCACGTTCACGCCGTCGCCAAAGATGTCATTGGCGTCGCTGATTATGTCGCCGACATTGATGCCGATACGGAATTCGATGCGTTCATCGCCGGGTACGGCAGCGTTGCGCTCGGCCATTGCGCGTTGAATATCGACTGCGCAGCGCACCGCATCGACCACGCTCACGAATTCAACCAGTATTCCGTCTCCCGTCGTCTTGACAATTCTTCCTCGGTGCTCGGTGATTTTGGGATCGACGAGCTCTTTGCGATGGCTCTTTAACTGACGCAGCGTCCCTTCGTCATCCAAGGCCATGAGCCGGCTGTATCCCGCGACGTCGCCGGCGAAGATGGCGGCAAGCCGACGGTCGACGCGCGGTTCCGGCCCTTCGAAATTCGATTCAGACATAAAGCTCGGCCCCGAACATATTCGCGGTCAAAAATATTTAGTAGGTTTCCCGACCGAGGGGCGAATACATCATCGTTGCGGCAATTCCGCCGCCGCCAATGAATCCTGTCACGATTGAAGCCCCCGCTTCATTCTTCTTGATTGCTTCAAAATTATGCAGAGCCCCGAATGTGACTGTCAAGTTCGCGTGGGAGCGGCGACGCCTGTCGCCTGGCGGTTTACTATTTTTTTATCCGATCCTCTTCGGAAGCCGGTGGCCCGCTTCGGCCACCCCAACAACCATTGATCTATTGCCAAGCGCCAGCCGCGGGTCGACGCAATTCCTATGTGAGAGGCGAAAAATGCGTGCGGCGCGACCCGATCCGCCGTGAAACGATCTTGTCAGCGGTCAACGTACGCGTGGCTTGCATATGGCGCTTCGGCCCCGCGCGCGCTAAAAATCGGCCCAAGACCGCAAATTTCGAGCGACACGCATGCCCGACCGAGGACTCCAGGAAGCCATCCGCGCCGCCGGCGGCGTGACGGAGCTCGCGCGTCGGATCGGGATTTCGCAGCCCTCGGTGTCCAATTGGACGCGGGTGCCGGCCGAGCGCGTGCTCGCGGTCGAGGCGGTGACCGGCATCGCGCGTGCCGTGCTGCGCCCCGATCTCTACGGCGCGGGGGAGACCGCATCCGCGATCGACGACGTCGATCTTGCCCGGTCGCAGGAATACGCCCTGCTGGCCGTGCTGCTCGCGCGCGCCCCCGATGCCGCCATGCTCAAGCGCGTCGCCGAATTGCGCGGCGATCCGAGCCCGCTCGGGCTTGCCCATGTCGCTTTGGCCGACGCGGCGGCGCAGGCCGATCCCGAAAAGGTCGAGCGCGAGTTTTTCGATCTTTTCATCGGCATCGGGCGGGGCGAGCTGTTGCCCTACGCGTCTTATTATCTCACCGGCTTTTTGCAGGAGCGCCCGCTGGCGCGGCTGCGCGACGACCTCGGCGCACTCGGCATCGCCCGCAGCGAAGGGGTGGTGGAACCGGAGGACCACGCGGCCATCCTGTGCGAGATCATGTCGGGCGTCATCGGCGGCGCCTTCGGCACGCCCGCCGGCTGCGACCGGCAGATCTTCGAGAAGCATATGGCGCCCTGGCTCGGCCGGCTGTTCGCCGACATGGAACAGGCGGAAAGCGCCGATTTCTACCGCCGGGTCGGGGCGGTCGGCCGCCTGTTCTTCGAGATCGAAGCGCAAGCCTTTGCACTGCCGGCGTGATAGGCGTACACATGCTTGCACGGGATCGCAGCAAGGAGGAATGGCGATGACATCGCAAGGCAAAGACAAGCTCGCTCGCCGCGATTTCCTGCGCGCAATGGGCGCCGGCGCCGGACTGGCGGCTGCCGCCGCGGCCGCGACCGTGCCGCTCGCCACCGACGCGCAGGCGACCGAGTCCGACGCAGAGGCCAAGAAGAAGCGCTACAATCCGAATTCGGATGACGTGAAGAACTTCTACCGCGTCAACCGCTTCTGAGGCTGCCTTCGGCACCAGCCGCGAAGGCCAACGGAGAGCGCGCATGCCGGCCGATGCCGCAATGCCGATCACCGTGCTCATCGAGCGGCGCGCGAGCGATCACGCCTGGCAGGACTATGTCTGGCGCCCGCTCGGCGTCCTCCCGCATATCGCCGGCGAGCCCGGCCAGGTCCTGGCCTCCGGCGACGGCTGGTCGCAATTCTATGGCGGCAACCTCGACATCGAGCTGTTTCGCGGCGAAACCGAAGGCTATCTCACCAATCTCTCGCAGGATGTGCCGGTCGTCTATGTCGTGCTTCGGCGCAATGAAGAAAGCGATGGATTGGACTTCCAGCCATTCCTGGCCACCGTCTGTCCCTACGAAGCCATGGGCTACACGTCGGGCGGCGACGATATCGTCGAGGGCGTGCCGATGCCGCCTCCCATCACGGCGTGGGTGCGCGAGTTCGTGGCCCGGCATCACGTCGATGTGCCGTTTGTGAAGCGCAAGAACAAACGCCATCGGGACGATGAGGGCGGCCGGCGACCGCATCCCGGGCGAGGGCCGTCGTGAGCGAAGATCTAAGCACGAGGCTGAGCCGGTGGTCGCAGCGCAAGCACGCGGCGCGGCGCGGCGTCGCGGCCGACGATGCGCCCGTCGAGCGCGGCGAGGAAGCGCGCACGTCTTCCGGCGAAACCCCGGACGCGGAAGAGGCTCAGACGGCCGCACATCCGGCTGCCGAGGAAACGCCGCCGCTGCCGCCGGTCGAGGAGCTCAACGCCGAATCCGACTACACGGTTTTCCTGGCCGACAAGGTGCCGGAAGCGATCCGGCGGGCGGCCTTGCGCAAGCTTTGGACCAGCGATCCGGTGCTCGCCAATCTCGACGGGCTCAACAATTACGACGAAGACTACAATGTGATCGACACGCCGATCAGCGCGCTGCAGACCGCCTACAAGGCCGGCAAAGGCTATGTCGACGAAGCCGCCGAGATGCTGAGCCAGGCAGAATCGGGCGAGGGCGGCGATGTGAGCGCTCCTGGCGCGGCTGCTGCCGCGCCACGCGCCGATAACGACGACCAAAGTGTCGCACCTGTGGATGAGTCTTCCGCCGCGGCGCGGCAAGTGGGCGAGGCCGAGGACGATGCCGCCGCCGGTGGGTCGGCATAGCACAAGCCTATTTGCTCATCCGAAAAATATGGTGCAGCGCAATAAAAAGCGCTGCCCACCCATCTTTCGACTTTGGAAGCAGAATAAAGCGCCCTAATCGGCGTTGTTATCCTATAGGGTAACGCTATAATTTTGTTCGCTTCTAATTCTAAGCAAGGCCCGCAAGTAGCGGAATAACGTTCGCGGATCTTGCAGAGCAAATCACCGTCTTTTTCTGGGGAGGAAAGATGGCATTCCGGTATCCCGCGCGACGCGGGTGCATCGTCGCCACGCCTGCCGCAGGGCCCGTCCGCCTCAGCGCCTTTGCAAATCTTCATTCATCCGCCCGCGCGCGCGGCGCCACACCTTGCGGCCGTGCGCCCGCATCATGGGAGGACTGACCATGCGTAAAGACCGTACCAATGCGGCACAGGTCGATCGCCGCAGCCTGCTCAAGGGCGCGGGGCTTGCCATCGGCGCGGCCGCGGCGACTGGCACGGCGACCGCGCGCGAGACAGCGGCTGGCCGCGAGCGGCCTGCGTCCGCACCACGCGGGTATCGCGAAAGCGATGATGTCCGCACCTACTACAAGCTTGCGCGCTTCTGATCCCCGTTTGAATTCTCCGCCCGCGCCAACGCCGCGGGCCCGGCCGACCGACTTCAGGAGGAAGACATGCTCACGAAGAGATCCAACGGCACCGCAAGGACCACCCGTTTGATGCAAGGGCTGGCGACGGTCGCCGGCACTGCGATCGACCGCCGCAAATTCCTCGCGCGGTCCGGCCTCGTCGCCGGCAGCGTGGCGGCGGTCGGCATGATGCCGGGCGCGGTCAGGAAGGCGGAGGCGGCGGCGGCCGGTCCGCTCACCGCCGGCGCAACCCGCATCAAATCGGTTTGCACGCACTGTTCGGTCGGCTGCACCGTCATCGCCGAAGTGAAGAACGGCGTTTGGGTCGGCCAGGAGCCGGGCTGGGACAGCCCCTTCAACATGGGCTCGCACTGCGCCAAGGGCGCCTCGGTGCGCGAACATGCGCATAACGAACGCCGCTTGAAATACCCGATGAAGCTCGCCGGCGGTCAATGGCACCGCATCACCTGGCAACAGGCGATTGACGAAGTCGGCGGCAAGATGCTGCAGATCCGCAAGGAGTTCGGGGCCTGACTCCGTCTACTGGCTGGGCTCGGCCAAGTTCAGCAACGAGCAGGCCTACCTGTTCCGCAAGTTCTACGCCTTCTGGGGCTCCAACAACGGCGACCACCAGGCGCGCATCTGCCACTCCACGACGGTCGCGGGCGTCGCGAACACGTGGGGCTACGGCGCGATGACCAATTCCTACAACGACATGCACAATTCGAAGGCGATGATCCTGTTCGGCTCCAATCCGGCCGAGGCGCATCCCGTCGCCGTGCAGCACATCCTGCACGCCAAGGAGAAGAACAAGTCGAAACTGATCGTGTGCGATCCGCGCTTCACGCGCACCGCCGCCCATGCCGACGAATATGTGCGTTTCCGGCCCGGCACCGACGTCGCGCTGGTGTGGGGAATCCTCCACCACATCTTCAAGAACGGCTGGGAAGACAAGGAATACCTCAAGCAGCGCGTCTACGGCATGGACGACACGCGCAAGGAAGTCATGAAATGGACGCCGGAAGAGACCGAGAAGGTCACCGGCGTGCCGGGCGCGCAGCTCGAGCGCGTCGCCAAGATGCTGCATGAAAACCGCCCGGGCACGCTGGTCTGGTGCATGGGCGGCACGCAGCACCACAACGGCAACAACAACACGCGCGCCTATTGCTCGCTGCAACTGGCGCTCGGCAATGTCGGCGTGGCGGGCGGCGGCGCCAACATCTTCCGCGGCCACGACAACGTGCAGGGCGCCACCGACGTCTGCGTTCTGCCGGACAGCCTGCCGGGTTATTACGGCCTGGCCACCGGGTCGTGGAAGCATTGGTGCCGCGTCTGGGACGTGAGCTACGACTACGTCAAGGGACGCTTCGCCAGCCAGAAACTGATGGAGTCGAAGGGCATCCCGGTGTCGCGCTGGATCGACGGCGTACTCGAGGACAAGAAGAACCTGGAACAGCCCAACAACATCCGCGCCATGGTGTTCTGGGGTCATGCCGCCAATTCGCAGACCCGTCTGCCCGAGATGAAGAAGGCGATGGAGAAGCTCGACCTCATGGTCATTGTGGATCCGGTGCCGACTTTTGCCTCGGTCATTCCCGACCGCAAGGACGGCATCTATATTCTGCCGTCGACCACCCAGTTCGAAACTTACGGCTCGGTGACCGCATCGAACCGCTCGTTGCAATGGCGCGAGCGCGTGTTCAAGCCGTGGTTCGAGACTAAGGTCGACCACGAGATCATGTATCTGTTCGCCAAGAAGTTTGGCTACGACAAGGAGATGTTCAAGCACATCAAGGTCAACGGCAACGAGCCGCTGATCGAGGACATCACCCGCGAATGGAACAACGGCTCCTGGACCATCGGCTATACCGGCCAGTCGCCGGAGCGGCTCAAGCTGCACATGGCCAACCAGCACACCTTCGATCCGACCACGCTGCAGGCCAAGGAAGGCCCGTGCAAGGGCGACTACTACGGTCTGCCGTGGCCGTGCTGGGGCACGGCCGAGCTCAAGCATCCGGGCACGCCGATCCTCTACGACACCTCCAAGCCGGTGGCGGAAGGCGGTCTCACTTTCCGCGCCCGCTTCGGCGTCGAGCACAAGGGCCAGAACCTACTGGCCGAAGGCTCCTATTCCAAGGATTCCGAGCTCAAGGACGGGTATCCGGAATTCACCATGGCCATGCTGAAGAAGCTCGGCTGGGATAAGGACCTGACGCCTGCAGAGCTTGCCTCCATCGAGAAGGTCGCCGGCGCCGCGAAACCGGCAAACGCAAGCGATGCCGCGGCCGTGGCGGCCTACGACAAAAAACTCGGCGGGGTGAACTGGAAGATCGATCTTTCCGGCGGCATCCAGCGCGTCGCCATCAAGCACGGCTGCGCGCCGTTCGGCAACGCCAAGGCCCGCACCGTGGTGTGGACTTTCCCGGATCCGGTGCCGTTGCACCGCGAGCCGCTCTACACGCCGCGGCGCGATCTGCTGCCGAAATACCAGACCTACAGCGACCGCAAGGCCTGGCGCCTGCCGACGCTGTACGCATCGATCCAGAAGAACGACCACTCCAAGCAGTTCCCGACCATCCTCACCTCCGGCCGCCTGGTCGAATACGAGGGCGGCGGCGACGAGTCGCGCTCCAACAAGTGGCTCGCCGAACTGCAGCAGGAGATGTTCTGCGAGATCAACCCGACCGACGCCGGCAAGCTCGGCGTCAAGAACGGCGGCAAGGTCTGGGTACATTCGCCGGAAGGCGGCAAGGTACTGGTAGCGGCGCTCGTCACTCAGCGCGTCGCGCCCGGCGTCGTCTTCATGCCGTTCCACTTCGGCGGCTACTGGCAGGGCAAGGACCTGCGCGGCAAGTACCCGAAGGGCAACGATCCTTACGTCTTGGGTGAGGCTTCCAACATGGACGGCACCTACGGCTATGACGTGGTCACGCAGATGCAGGAGACGAAAGTCACCCTGTGTCGCGTCGAGGCGGCTTAAGGCGCCTGTAAAGGAGATATGACATGGCACGCATGAAGTTCCTTTGCGACGCCGACCGTTGCATCGAGTGCAACGCTTGCGTCACCGCCTGCAAGAACGAGAACGAGGTGCCGTGGGGCATCAACCGCCGGCGCGTCGTCACCTTGAACGACGGCCAGCCGGGCGAGCGCTCGGTGTCGATGGCCTGCATGCACTGTTCGGACGCGCCCTGCTCGGCGGTCTGCCCGGTGAACTGCATCTACACCACGGCGGACGCGATCGTGCTGCACAACAAGGACCTGTGCATCGGCTGCGGCTACTGCTTCTACGCCTGCCCGTTCGGCGCGCCGCAATATCCGAAGCTCGGCAACTTCGGTTCGCGCGGCAAGATGGACAAGTGCACCTACTGCGCCGGCGGCCCGGAAGCCGACGGCAGCAAGGAGGAGTTCGAGAAATACGGCGCCAACCGTCTGGCCGAGGGCAAGCTGCCGCTGTGCGCGGAAATGTGCTCGACCAAGGCGCTGCTCGCCGGCGACGGCGAGATCATCGCCCAGATCTACAAGGAGCGCGTCAAGACGCGCGGCTACGGCTCCGGCGCCTGGGGTTGGCAGACCGCCTACCACGAGACGATTGCAAGCTGATCCGCTTCGGCGGCGCGGGTCTCTCGCGCCGCCGGTCGACAAGAAACTGTTTCAAAGGGAGAGGATGCTATGGCGAAAGTGTTCGCTACGATCCGCATCGTCGCCGGCGCTCTCGCGCTCGCATTTCTGGTCGCAACAATTGCGCCCGCGCCGGCATCGGCGCAGCACGGCCCGACTGCCGCGACCAGCGAGCAGCAGATGCTCAATCAGCTCAAAGGCGGCGTGATTTCCGGCACGGTGAGCATTCCCGATCAAAAGGCGGCGAACCTCGAGCATCCCGGCGGCCGCAATTGGCAGAATTTCCACACCGTCACGCTGAAGTGGATCGGCGGCATCGCCATCCTCGGCATGCTGGCGCTGCTCGTGCTCTTCTATCTGTGGCGCGGCACGATCAGGATCGAGGGCGGCCGCTCCGGCCGCACCATGGTGCGGTTCAACGCCTTCGAGCGCTTCGTGCACTGGTTGACCGCCACGACCTTCGTCATTCTCGGCATCACCGGCCTTAACATCACCTTCGGCCGCGCGCTGCTGCTGCCGTGGATGGGGCCGGACGCCTTCAGCGCCTGGTCGCAATGGGCGAAGTATTTCCACAACTATCTCAGCTTCGCCTTTACCTTTGGCGTCGTGCTGATGTTCCTGATGTGGATCGGGCAGAACTTCCCGAGTGCGGTCGACGTACAATGGTTCAAGATGGGCGGCGGCATGGGCAAGGGCCATCAGCACCCGCCGGCGCGCAAGTTCAACGGGGGGCAGAAGCTGCTTTATTGGCTCGTCGCGCTCGGCGGCGCCGCCATGATCATCAGCGGTTATATGCTGATGTTCCCCTTCTACGGCGGACTGAACATCGGCAACATGGAGCTCGCCGAGGTCTTCCACGGCATCGTCGGCATGTTGTTCGTCGCGCTGATCCTGGGGCACATCTATCTCGGCACGCTCGGCATGGAGGGCGCGTTCGAATCGATGAGCACGGGCACCGTCGACGTCAATTGGGCCAAGGAGCACCATAACCTCTGGGTGGAAGAGGAGATGCAGGGCGGCGCCGGCGGCGCCCGCGCGCAGCCCGCCGAATAACGCTTCCGCCCCTCAAGATCGGCGAAACGCCCGGCCCCAGCGCCGGGCGTTTTTTCTTTCAGGAGAGCGCCGGCGCGTCCCCGAATGACAGCATTGCAGGCCGCCATGCTATACAGGGTTCCGATTGGGAGTGCCGTCCTTATATGCCCGCCATGCGCATCATCGGTCTCGCCGGCTGGAGCGGCTCAGGCAAAACGACGCTGATCACCAAGGTGATCCCGCGCCTGATCGCGCGCGGCGTGAGCGTCTCCACGCTCAAGCATGCCCATCACGGCTTCGACCTCGACCAGCCCGGCAAGGATTCGTTCTTCCACCGCGCTGCCGGCGCCACCGAAGTGGTGATCTCCTCGGCCAAGCGCTTCGCCATCCTGCACGAGCTGCGCGGCGAGCCGGAATGGGATCTGCCCGACTTGGTGGGCAAGATCTCGCCGGTCGATCTCGTGCTGGTGGAGGGCTACAAGCGCGATCCGTTCCCCAAGCTGGAGATTCACCGCGTCGCCAACGGCAAGCCGTTGATTCATCCGGACGATCCGCACGTCATCGCGATCGCCGCCGATATCCCCCTGCCGCAAGCGAAAGTGCCGGTGGTCGACCTCGACGACATCGAAGCCATCGCCGATCTGCTCATGCAGCGCGCGGTGCCGGTGAACGAAATCAGCCGGATGATGACCAATGTCGCGCAAGGCTGATCCTTTCCGCGGGAATGACTGAAGTATTGCGGCGCAAACGAGATCGGACTCAATGGCGCAACTCACCGACGACTGTTTCGCGTTTTCCGGTCCGCTGCTGCGGCTCGACGACATGGAGCGGTTGATCGGCGAGCGCGTCAAGCCGGTGCGGGAAACGGAGCGCGTGCCGCTGCATGGCGCGCGCTCGCGCGTCGCCGCTTTCGACGTCAAGGCGCCGGTCGATCTGCCGCCGTTCGACAATTCGGCGGTCGACGGCTACGCGGTGCGTTACGCCGACCTTAGCCCGGACGGTGACACCACGTTGACGGTGGCCGGACGGTTGACCGCCGGCGCGCGCGCCGAGCTTGCGCTCAAGCCGGGTCAGGCCACCAGGATTTTCACCGGCGCCGCCATGCCGGCGGGCGCCGACACCGTCTTCATGCAGGAGGACGTCAAGCTCGACGGCGACAAGGTGACGGTGCCGAGCGGCCTGAAGCTTGGCGCCAACCAGCGCCTGGCCGGCGAGGATGTAGCGCAAGGCCGCGTGGTCATCCCGGCCGGTACCGTTCTGGAGGCGCAGCACGTCGCGCTCGCCGCGGCGCTCGGGCTGACGGAGCTTGCGGTGCGCCGGCGGCTGAAGGTCGCGATCTTCTCCACCGGCGACGAGGTGGTCGAGCCGGGCAGCGCGCGCGGCGGGGCCGCGATCTACGATTCCAACCGTTTCCTGCTGGTCGAGCTCTTGGAGCGGCTCGGCGCCATCGTCACCGATCTCGGCATCCTGGCGGACGAGCCGGCGACGCTCGCGCGCGCGCTCGAGAGGGCGGCGCTCCATCACGACCTGGTGCTCACTTCGGGCGGCGTTTCCACCGGCGAGGCCGATCACGTGCGCACGGCGGTCGAGCGCATCGGCAGTCTTGTGTTCTGGCGCGTTGCCATCAAGCCGGGGCGGCCGGTCGCCATGGGGGTGATACCCGGCGCCGCCGGGCAAAGCGCCGCCTTCGTCGGCATGCCGGGCAATCCGGTCGCCGTGTTCGTCACCTTCGTGCGGGTGGTGAAGCCGCTGCTGCGCCGCCTGTCCGGCGCCGGCGCGCAGAAGCTGGTGGCGCTGCCGGTGCGCGCGGCCTTCGCCTACAAGAAGAAGAAAGACCGCCGCGAATATGTGCGGGTCGCACTGCGCACGGGCAGTGACGGCGAGATCGAGGCGGTCAAGCACCCGCAGGACGGCGCCGGCATTTTGACCTCGCTGACCGAGACCGACGGCTTGCTGGAATTTCCCGAAGACGTGACGGCGATCGAGCCGGGCGCCCGCGTCGGGTTCCTGTCTTACGCGGCGTTGATCGGCTGACGCTTCCTCTTACCTCCCCCTGCAAGGGCAAGGTCGACCGTCATCGCGCAAGCGATGGCGGTCGGGTGGGGGTCATCTGAGATTTCGGCGCAGACCCGGCCGCCTTCGGCGGCCACCCTCGCCCTTGCAGGGGGAGGGAGGAGGGAAACCGCTCGCCTATACCCGCACGTAAGGCGTCGTGAATGCCTGCTCGGACGGCTTCTGCACGCTGTCGAGCACACCCCAGCCGACGATCGCGATGACGATGGCCGCAACGCAGGCGATGATGAATGTCTTCATGGCGCTGGCTCCCTCTTTCCACCCATTGCGCGGCACTATAGCAAAAAATTATCGGCCGCGCGGTAAGCGAAAGGTCGAACTCACGGCGCCGTATGTTGCAGTGCAATGCGCGCGGCGCGCACGGCGTCTTCCGGCGTGTTGACGTTGAAGAAGGGATCGACCGGCTCCGCCGGCCAATCGGCGATGGCGATGCCGTGGCGGGCGGTCCACACCTCGATCTTGCGCATGTCTTCTTCAACAAGCGCCTTGCGCAGGTCGCCGCGCAGCACCAGCGGCCACAGGCCGACCACCGGATGGCGCCATTGCCCGGAGCGGGCGCAGGCAAGCGGCATTCCCATTCCCTTTTTGCGGCGCGCCTGGTGCAGCTTCTCCACCAGGTCTTCGGGCAGGAAGGGGCAATCGCCCGGCACGCTAACGATCCAATCGATGCCGTTGTCCTGGGTCGCCAGCCAGTCAAGCCCGGCCAGAATGCCGGCGAGCGGGCCGGGGTGTCCGGCCACGTTGTCGGGCACCACCGGGCAGCCGGTATCGGCAAAGCGTTCGGGATCGCCATTGGCGTTGATGATGATGCCGGTGCACTGCGCCGACAGCACGGCCAGGACGCGGTCGAGGATAGAGACGCCGCCGATCTCGATGCGCGCCTTGTCGCCGCCGCCCATGCGGCGCGCGAGCCCGCCGGCGAGCACGAGGCCGAGGGTGGGGGGAACGGGGATAGTCATGCGTTCCTACTTTTCCCGGGCGCAGCGCACCACGAAGTGATGCGCTGCAGACCCGGGATCCCGATTTGTTTTTGAAGCAAGCGGGGTCCCGGATCTGCGGTGCACCGCTGCGCGCTGCACCGCGTCCGGGACACGGGGTCTCAACTCAGTCATCCGCCACCGCCGCCTTGCGCCGGTGCTTGGAGCTTTCTTCCGCCACCGCATCTAGGTCCTGGTCGAATACAATGCGGCCCTCGCCGGCGAGAGCGACGAAACGTTTGCCGCGCGCGCGGCCGATCAGCGTCAGGTTGGCCTTGCGCGCGAGCTCGACGCCCCAGGCGGTGAAGCCCGAGCGCGAGATGAGGATCGGAATGCCCATGCGCACGGTCTTGATCACCATCTCCGAGGTCAGCCGCCCGGTGGTGTAGAATATCTTGTCGGCCGGCGAGACCTTCTGCCGGAACATCCAGCCGGCGATCTTGTCGACCGCGTTGTGGCGCCCGACGTCCTCCATGTAGACCAGCGGCCGGTCCTTTTGCGCCAGCACGCAGCCGTGGATGGCGCCGGCCTCCAGGTAAAGCGACGGCGTGGTGTTGATCTTGTGCGTCAGCGCATAGAGCCAGGAGGTGCGCAACTCGGCGTCGGGCAACGCTACATTCTCCAGCGCCTCCATCAGGTCGCCGAACACCGTGCCTTGCGCGCAGCCTGAGGTCTGCACCTTCTTCCTGAGCTTCTTCTCGTAGTCGGTCTTGCGCTTGGTGCGCACGACAACGGTGGAAAGCTCCTCGTCGTAGTCGACGCTCGTGATCTCGTCGTCCGGCAGCAGCATGTTCTGGTTGAGCAGATAGCCGATCGCCAGATACTCGGGATAATCGTTGATGGTCATGGCGGTGACGATCTCCTGCGCGCTGAGGAAGATCGTCAGCGCGCGCTCGACCGTCACCGAGGTGTCGACGCGGGCGCCGGTCTGGTCGATGCCGGTGACGCGCTCGGTCAGCCGCGGGTCGGCGGGATCCGGGCGGATGATGTAGCTGTCCTTGCTCATGGCCGCCTTATAGCAGAGCCGCCTGCTGAAATCTGCCCACCTTCGGTGGGCAAGCCACGCAAATATCTAGGCAATTTCGCCTCGGCGCGGTTCCCAATGGCGCCGCCGCCGTCTTAAGATAAGCGGCAATAGGCCCGCTTGAAGGCCCGCCATCGCCCGGGGAGACGCCTGCCATGTATCGCGCCACCAAAGACGTCGTGCTGCCGACCACCATCACCGGCTCGCTGCCGCGGCCGAGCTGGTACACGGAAAACTTGGCCGGCCGCTCTTTCCTCGACGCCATGGTGAACAACCAATTTCGCGAGCAATATGTCGACACGGTTTCGGTCTATCTGCACGAGCAGGAACTGGCCGGGCTCGACATCGTCACCGACGGTGACGCGCATTTCGATTCCGACGTCGGCGGGCAGAGCTGGACCAACTACCCGCCGCGCCACATGGGCGGCTTCGACAAGAACCCGCAGCCGACGCCCGCCGGTAAAGGCGGGCTTGCCTTCCCGCCCGGCCATATCCTGCACGACTATCTGGAATCGCGCGTGATGCCCGGCATCGGCGGCCCGGTCACGCGCGGCGACCTGCAATACGCCGCCATGTGGAAGGTGGCGCAGCGCATGACCAGGAAGCCGGTCAAGTTCGGCACCATCGGGCCGGAGCTGGTCGCCTTCGCGGTGCAGGACAGACACTACAAGAGCATGAAGGACCGCATCCTGGCGATCAGCGACGCGCTGAACGAAGAGCTGCACGACCTCGCCGACGCCGGCTGTCCCGTGATCCAGTTCGAGGAGCCGCAAATCCACCTGCTGGCGATCCGCAAGATCGTCGACGACGTGATCAACCCGGCCTTCAGCGTCGAAGTGTTCAACCGCACCGTCAAGGGCCTGCGCGCCAAGACGGAAGTCTGGTGCCACACCTGCTGGGGCAATCCTTCGCAGCAAAGAATGTTCAAGGACGTGCAGAGCTACCAGTCGGCGCTCGAAATGCTCAACAAGGTGGACGCCGACGTCATCACCTTCGAATCGGCGAGCGCGCACGGCATGGATCTGGAAGCCTTCGGCAAGGTCATCACCGACAAGAAGATCTGCATCGGCGTCATCGACCATCATTCGCTGCAGGTCGAGCGGCCGGAGGAGATCGCCGACCACATCCGCAAGGCGCTGAAGCATATTCCCGCCGAGCGGCTGGTGATCTCGTCCGACTGCGGCATGGGCCGCGAAGGCATGAGCCGCCGCCACGCCTATTACAAGACCGTGTCGCTGGTGCTCGGTACCAACATGGTGCGCAAGGAGCTCGGGGTTCCGCAAGCCGACGTGCTCGCCGCCGACCCGCGCTATTCGCTGGTGGTGGAAGCGAAGTGACCGCGAAGCTTGCCCCGGACGCAGCGGAGCACGAAGTGGTGCGCCGCAGATCCGGGGCCGTTCTAAATGCCGGATGCGTAACGGTCCCGGGCGCAGCGCGTCATTGCATGCCGCGCTGCGCCCGGGACACGCGATCTCACCACCCCGGCAAAAACGCCGCCCCGCCGGTGTCCGGATCGGTGAGTTGCTCGACCGGCGCGCGGTAGAGCGTCTCGAGCTGCGCGCGGTTGAGCACGTCGGCGACCTTGCCCTCCGCCAGCGATGTGCCGTCGCGCAGCAGGAAGGCGCGGTGCGCCGCGCGCATCGCGTGGTTGGGATCGTGCGTGGTGAACAGCACGCCATGGCCGGCGGCGGCCAGCGCCTTGATCTCGCGCATGACCTTGCCTTGGTTGCCGAAGTCGAGGCTGGCGGTCGGCTCATCGAGCACGATGAATTGCGGCTCCTGCGCCAGCGCCCGCGCCAGCAGCACGAGCTGCCGCTCGCCGCCGGAGATCTCCGTATAGGGCCGCGGCGACAGCGCGGCGATGCCGAAGCGCTCGAGCGCGCCTTGCGCTACCTGGCGGTCGTGTGCGCTCGGCCGGCTGAACAGATTGCCGTGCGCCGAGCGTCCCATCAGCACGACGGTCTCCACCGTGAAGGCGAAAGTGCCGACATGCACCTGCGGCACATAAGCGATCGAACGTGCGCGCTCGCGGATCGAATAATCGTCGAGCGGCTTGCCGGCGAGCCGCACCTCGCCGGCCTTCGGCTTGAGCAGGCCGAGCAGCGTCTTCAGCAGCGTGGTCTTGCCGCCGCCGTTCGGCCCGAGCAGCGCCAGCGCTTCGCCGGTTTCGAGCGCGACGTTGAGCCCGCGGCCGACCGTGTGATCGGGATAGCCGATGGTGAGATCGCGACCTGCGATGATCATGGCAGGCTTCGTGCCCCGGATGCAGCGCAGAATGCAATGCTGCGCTGCTGATCCGGGGCCCAGCTTACTGCAGCGCGGTCCCGGGTCTGCAGCGCGGTACTGCGCACCGCGCTGCGCCCGGGACACGAACGAGCGAAGCCTCTCACGACCAATTCCTCTGCATGTGCGCCAACAGCCAGATGAAGAACGGCGTGCCGACCACCGCGGTCAGAATGCCGAGCGGGATCTCCACCTGCGCCGCGGTGCGCGCCAGCGTGTCGATCAGCAAGAGATAGCCGCCGCCCAATATCGCCGCCGCCGGCAGCAGCCTGGCGAAATCCGGCCCGACCAGCGAGCGGGCGAGATGCGGCACCACCAGCCCGACCCAGCCGATGATGCCGGCGGTCGCCACGCTCGCCGACGTCACCAGCGTTGCCGCCGCCACGATCACGATGCGCAGCGGACCGGTGGAAACCCCGAGCGCGCGCGCTTCCTCCTCGGGCAGCGACATCACGTTCATGCGCCAGCGCAACGCGATCAGCACCGCGGCGCCGAGCGCCACCGGACCGAACAACGGCAGGAGATCGTGCACTTCGGTGGCGGCGAGGCTGCCGAGCAGCCAGAAGGTCATGGCCGGCAGCTGGTTGTAGGGATCGGCGAGGTATTTGACGAGGCCGACGCCGGCGCCGAGCAGCGCGCCCACCACGACGCCTGTCAGCACCAGCACCAGGATCGGATCGCGCGCCCGCACCAGGGAGCCGATCAGATAGACCGCGGCCACCGCGATCACTCCGCCGATAAAGGCGAAGGCCTGGATCGCGAAGACACCGAGCGAGAAGAAAATGCCGATCACCGCGCCGAGCGCCGCGCCCGAACTCGCGCCGAGAATGTCGGGCGACACCAGCGGATTGCGGAACAGGCCTTGGAACGCGGTGCCGGCGACGGCGAGCGCGCCGCCCACCATAACGGCGGCGAGCACGCGCGGCCCGCGCACTTCGAGGATCACGCTCTGCACCGCGGCGGAGACGTGCATCGGCCCGCCGCTCGCCTTGGCGAACAAGACGCTCACGAGATCGGCCAGCGACACCGGATAGCGCCCGACCGTGAAGGCGAGCAGCAGGCCGAGCGCGAGCACGGCCGTCGCGATCGCCAATCCGGGCAGGGCGGAGCGCGTCATGATACAAGCTCTGTGTCATCGTACGCGAAAGCGGACGATCCAGTAACGCCGGTGCACGTTGCTCGGGGTTGCGGTTTTCTTAGTCTATGAGCCATTGGATGCCCCGCCTGCGCGGGGCATGACCGGTTATATTTGCGGCTGTCATCACCCGCGAAAGCGGGTGATCCAGTAATCGCGGAGCCGGCGGCGTGAGCAAAGAGCGTTGCTATTGGGTCTACATCCTCGCCAGCAAGATAGGCGGCACCCTCTATATTGGCGTGACAAACGATCTGATCCGGCGGGTTTATGAGCATCAAGAGAAGCTCGCGGAAGGCTTCACAAAAAAGTATGGCGTTGCCCGGTTAGTCTACTTTGAACAGCATAGCGATATCGAGGCCGCAATTCGCCGCGAGAAGCGGCTGAAGAAATGGAATCGTGCCTGGAAGATCAGGCTCATTGAAGAGAATAATCCGAACTGGGATGATTTGTATGCGAGCATTGCGAGGCCGTAATCTCCAGCGTGTCGTCCCCGTGGGGGCCCTGTATCCCCTGTCTTGCCGGCATCTCTCGATTGTCATGCCCCGCGAAAGCGGGGCATCCAATATCCCCGGTCTTTGATAAGCGCACTGCGCTTCCCCACGCTTCGCGTTTACTGGATCGCCCGCTTTCGCGGGCGATGACACCTGAAGTTTTTGCACGGTCCCGGTAATGTCGGATGTTCTGTCAACCTCTTCCCGCCAGCACGTCCGCGATCTGCGCGTCCGTCGGCGTGCGGTGATAGAACGTCGCGTAGAATTCGCGCGTCAGCTTGCTCATGTCCTCCGCAAAGCGCTCCGGATAGAGGATCTTCGCCAGCCACCACAGCCCGATCAGCCGGTTGACCGACGGCGGAAAGTCGACCCAGCCGAACGGCATTTTGGGCGACAGGTGCACCTTGCCGCTCTTCACGGCGTCGACCGCCCGCCAGGCCGGGTCCTCGCGCACCGTCGATGCGAAGTCCAGGTCGATGGTCACGATCACCTGCGGATTCCACAACAGCACCTGCTCGATCGACACGTTGGCGAGCCCGCCATGCGTGCCGCCGGCGACGTTCTGCGCCAACAGCTCGATCGTCTCCACATTGATCGAGCCGCCCAACCCCGTCACCAGCCCACGCGGCCCGCGCGCATAGTAGACGCGCGGCCGCTTGTCGTGCGGGATGTCGGCGATGCGCCCGGTGATCGTCTGCAAGGTGTGCGTGGAATAGTCGGCGAGCTTCTTGGCGTCTGCTTCCCGGCGCACCAGGCCGCCCAGCTTGCGATAGGTTGCGGGAATGGCGTCGAAGCGCCCGTCGAGCAGGGCATAGGGAATGCCGGTCTGCGCCTGCACGCGCTCGGCGAGCGAGACGAAGGTGGCGCGGGTCGAGCCGACGTCGAGGATGAGATCGGGCTTGAGCGCCAGCACCACTTCCAGGTTGGCCGTGTTGCCGCGGCCGGTCAGGCGGCCGATTGTCGGCCGCGAGCAGATGTCGGCCAGCATATAGGCGCATTCCTCCGGCCGGTTGGGGCGCGGCCAGCCGAGCAGGAGGTCGGGCGCCAGCGTGTAGAGCAGAATGGCGGCCGGCGGCCCGGCCGGAAACACGCGCTCGACCTTTTGCGGGATCGGCAGCGTGCGGCCGGTGGCGTCGGTAACGCCGGCGGCGCGCACCAACCGCGGCGCGGCCAGCGCGGCGGCGGAGGCGGCGAGAAGGCTGCGGCGGGTGAGGGACATGGGCGGTCTATCCATACTCACCTGTCATCGTCCGCGAAAGCGGACGATCCAGTAACCACAAGATGTTCCGTGAGTACTGGATTGCCCGCTTGCGCGGGCAATGACAGCCCTCGCTAATCCACCCCCACCATCACATTGCTGGCCTTGACGATGGCGTAGGCGTCCTTGCCGGCGGCGAGGCCGAGCTCGTCCGCCGTTGGTGATCGAGGCGGTGATGATCTTGCCGCCGCCGATGTCGATGCGGACATGGGCGGTGGTGGCGCCTTTCTTCACCTCGATGATCTTGCCCTTGAGCTGATTGCGCGCGCTGAATTTCATGGGCTGTTCCTTATCCCAGAGCTGTCATGCCCATCCCGGACTGTCATGTTCCGCGAAGGCGGAGCATCGAGTACGCCCGGAATTCGAAGCAATCCTCCCGCCCCCGCCAGCGGGGAAGGAAAGAAATGATCACGCATTCGGATCGCTGGCGTCCGGATAGAACAGCTGTTGGCCGTTCACTTTGTAGCTCTCGATGACCTTCTGCCCTTCCGGCGAGATCAGGTAATTGATGAAGGTCTGGCCGAGGTCGACCTTCACGTGCGGGCAGCGCTTCGGGTTCACCAGGAACACGCCGTACTGGTTGAACAGCCGCTTGTCGCCTTGCACCTCGATCACCAGGTTCTGCTTGTTCTTGAAGTGGATCCAGGTGGCGCGGTCGGTCAGCGTGTAAGCATTGGAGGCGGCCGCGGTGTTCAAGGTGGCGCCCATGCCCTGGCCGATCGCCTTGTACCAGGGGCCCTTCTTCTTCGCGATGTCGATCCCCGACGCCTTCCACAGCCTGAGCTCGGCCTTGTTGGTGCCGGAGTTGTCGCCGCGCGAGATGAAATCGGCCTTCTTGTTCATGATGGTGGTGAGCGCCTTGCCGACGTCTTTCATGCCTTTGATGCCAGCGGGATCGCTCTTCGGGCCCACCACGACGAAGTCGTTGTACATCACCGGATGGCGCGGACCGCCGTAGCCTTCCTTGATGAATTTCTCTTCCGCCGCCTTGGCATGCACGAACAGCACGTCGGCATCGCAGCGCCGGCCGGTGTCGAGCGCCTTGCCGGTGCCTTGCGCCACCACTTTCACCGTGATGCCGGCCTTGGTCTTGAACTTCGGCAGCAGGTAATCGAACAGGCCGGAGTCGCGTGTCGAAGTCGTGGAGGCGACGACAATGGATTTATCCTGCGCGTAGCTTGGCGGTGCGGCCAGGATGGCGGCGCCGAGCGCGGTGGCGGCAATCAGATGAGTAGATTTGAGCATGGTAATCCTCCCTTTGTTATTAGGCTTGCGATCAATTCTGCGCTGTCGTCCCCCGCGTACTCCTCTGCGTTTTCCGCTTGCGATGACCCGGCTTGCGAGCTCCCGGCCCGCCAATGCGCGCGTGGCCGGAACGACAGCGGTGCTTGTCGACCCGGCCACTCGCCGCACGCTCACACCAGCAATTCGCCGGCGATGAACTTCCGTCCCGCGTCGGTACGCGGATCGGCAAAGAATTCTTCCGCCGGCGCGTTCTCGACCAGGCGACCGCGATGCAGGAGCACGATGTCGCCGGCCACGCGCCGCGTCTGGCCGAGGTCGTGGGTGGACATCACCACCTTGACGCCGCGCGCGCTGATCTTGCGCAGGATGTCCTCGATCGCCTTGGTGGCGGCAGGATCGAGGCTGGCGGCCGGCTCGTCGAGGAACAGCACGTCGGGATCGCGCGCGAGCGCGCGCGCGAGCGCCAGCCGCTGCTGCTCGCCGCCCGACAGGCGACGCGCCGGCCGGCGCTCGAGCCCGGTGAGCCCGACATCGGCCATCAGTTCGGCGACGCGGGCCGCGCGCCGTGCGCGCGGTACTTTCGCCGCGGCCAGCGCATAGCGGATGTTGCCGGCCGTGCTGCGCCTGAGCATGGCGGGGCGCTGGAACAGGATGGCGCGCCGGGTCGGGGCCGCGCGTTCGCGCCCGCCCCAGCTGATCAGCCCGCTCGACGGTGCCAATAGGCCCATGGCCACGCGCAGCAGCGTGGTCTTGCCGGCGCCGTTCGGTCCGATCAGCACGGTCGGCGGGCCGGCATCGAGCTTGAGCGTAATGCCGTCGAGGATCGGCAGGTCACGCGCGAGCACGCGCACTTCCACGAACATGATCGGCAGGTCGAGGGCGTGCGTGCGCATGCTCACCCCGCGTAATGCTCGCCGGCGCGGCGGGCGCCCCAGGCGAGGCCGTTGATCACGATCACGATGGTGATCAGCACCATGCCCAGCCCGATCGCCAGCGGCAGGTCGCCCTTCGAGGTTTCCAGCACGATGGCCGTCGTCATGGTGCGGGTGAAGCCATCGATATTGCCGCCGACGATCACGATGGCGCCGACCTCGGCCGCCGCGCGCCCAAAGCCCGCCAGCAGGGCGGTCACCAGGCTGAAACGGGCGTCCCAGATCAGGGTGCTGATGCGCGCGAGCGGGCCGACATTCATGGCCGCCAGCTCGTCGTGATATTCCGCCCACAGGTCCTCGATGGTCTGGCGGGAGAGGGCGGCGATGATGGGCGTGACCAGCACCGTCTGCGCGATGATCATGGCCTGCGGCGTGAACAGCAGGCCCCAGGCGCCGAGCGGTCCCGATCGCGACAACAACAGGTAGATCGCAAGGCCAACGACGACCGGCGGCAAGCCCATCATGGCGTTGAGAAAAACGATGGTGATTTCGCGGCCAGGAAAGCGGTTGAGCGCGATGAAGGCGCCGACCGGCACGCCGATCAGGGCGGAAAAGAATACCGCGCTGAGGCTGACTTCCAGCGACAAGGCGACGATGGCCAGCAACACCGGGTCGCCGGCAAGAACCAGATGAAGTGCCGAAACGTTGTCTTCGGCCATCCTGGCGGGCCTTACTTGATATGCTGCCTGGGGTAGCGTTATTTTAGTTCTTTTACGTTCATCCTACAAGGAAGCCAGGCCACGGAAGTTATACAGGATAATGCAATTAAATGGACGGCCTGATCCGGTTGGCCTTCAAGGTTTGAAGCCGGTTGTTCGGTGCCGTCCGATGGCTATAGTGCCGGCGCCTGCTCGGGCGCCGAGGTGCGGAAGCCGCCTGGCGCGTCTTTATATTGAGATTGGCTCCAAACCGGAGGGGTGGCCGAGTGGCTGAAGGCGCACGCTTGGAAAGCGTGTATACGGGAAACCGTATCGAGGGTTCGAATCCCTCTCCCTCCGCCAGGTCTTAAGATATTGACCTGGCTCCGATTTTGCTTATGGCGGAAACGCGTTTTGGCCCGGATTTTTCGGTCTTATTCGTCGGCGTGTTGATTCCGCGCGTTGAGGAGAGACGATTTAGTCCGCGTATTCGCGCGGCAAGTAGGTCAATGTCTCGACGCAGGAATTTGGTGGTACGGGCGTCTCCGACATCGTCACCGAATTCCTGGTTAGAGAGACGAACTCAAAAAAAGAGAACAGGTCGGTTTGGAATTGAATTGGTGGTGCAGATTTTGTTTTTGGCAGTGCTCACGCGAACCCGAGACTTCGCCGCTGCTCGCTCCAATCGAGCGGCAATCGCGTGCCATCCAGGAGCTTGCGCGCGGTTAGTTCGGGCGGATGCTTTCCGCCGAGGATTGCGCTGACAATGTCAGGCGCCAATAACGTGAGACGGAACAGCGCTCGGATGCTTGCCACTGACAATCGCGCTGACAATGTCAGTCGCCAATGTCCTGAGACGAAAGAGTGGCGTGCTGAGAAGCGGCCCCAATTGGCAGCCGCGGGCTAGCAACGCATGAAAACCACAGAAGTCTAGCCTAGCGCCCCCAAATACGACTTAGTAATAAGTCCTACACCATCCCTCTGCTCATTGCATCGGAAACCTGCCTCTTTATTGCGGCCCAAACGTTCTAGTTGATCGACACACATTCCCGGGGATTTCAATTCCGATTGCCTCTCGGATTGATGACAGCGGGTGACAATTAACAGGTGATCACTCCCTCGCTATAATCATCATTAAGGAGGGAGGTTCGAAGGATGGAAACCGGCGCGAACATCACCGCGGCGATTTTTGCCGCTTACCTGAAATGCCGAACGAAAGCATATCTCACGGCGCACCGCGAGAAGCCGCCGGATCCCGTGTTCACGGAGATGTGCAAGCGTGTCTCTGCCGCTTACAAGGCCATTGCTGGCCAACGCGCATACACGGGACCAACCGTGCCGATTGATTTCTCGAGGCTGGCAGATGGCGTCATGGACGACGCGGGCACCGTATTCGTGGACTGTGAAACCGCATCGTACACCACTGAGGGCGCTGTGCCCGCTTGGGTCGATCATCGGGCTAAGAGAGTTGGGTTGAATCGCCACAATGTTCCGATAGTGTATTCTGCTTGGGAGAAAAGCGATCAATCCGACGATCTTCTCGTTTGCTTCGGTGCCTTGGAAATCGCGCAGGCGACAGGAACCGAAATTCCCTCGAAGGGGAAGGTCGTTTACGGCGAAAGCCACCGCACAAAGACCGTCAGGATCCCCGACCACCTCCCGAAAACACGTCAGATTGTCGAGGAAATCGCATCCACCTGTTTTTCCAGGGAACCGCCCCCGCTCGTCCTGAACGAGCATTGCCCAACTTGTGACTTCCAATCACGATGCCGTGCTCTCGCGGTCGAGCGAGATGACCTGAGCCTACTCGGAACGATGACCGCGAAAGAGCGGATCAAATGCCAAGAGAGGGGCATTTCGACGGTAACGCACCTTTCGTACGGTTATCGCCCCCGGCGACGAAAGCGTAGGAAAACGATTTCCGCTAAGGACGACAAACCGAGCAAGAACGACCAAAAGCTCAAAGCTCTGGCCATCAAAAAAGCCCAGATCCACATCGTTGGTTCTCCGTCGCTGTCCATCGAGGGAACCCCGGTCTTCATGGATGTCGAGGGCATGGCAGATCGCAGCTTCTATTACCTCGTAGGTCTTCGATACGAGGCGCAAGGTGCGCAGGTTGAACAATCTTTCTGGGCGAACCGACTCGAAGATGAACGGGAGATGTGGCGGCGTTGTCTTTGCGCGATCAAGCAAATCGACAACCCACAAATCGTTCACTACGGGGCGTACGAAGGGCGATTTCTCAAGCGTATGAGGGAGCGTTACCAGCCTGGTGCGGAAGACGCCGAGTTCGTCGACAGCCTTATTGATACATCGGTCAACCTTCTAGCGGTCATTTACGGGAGGATCTATTTCCCGACTTACTCCAACGGGCTAAAGGATATCGCCCGAATGCTAGGATTCGAGTGGACCTGGCAGCAAGGGTCAGGCACTGCTGCGATGCTCTTCCGGCGATGTTGGGAACTGACCTCCGACGATGATTTGCGGCGCAAGCTGATCACCTACAACATCGAAGACTGCCGCGCAGCTGCCATGGTCACCGAGGCCCTCACCCATATTTGCGCCCATGGCGAAACTGGCGGTACCGGGAACTTGGAAACGGTGAACGTTGGTTCCCTTGAGGTCGGATTTCAGCGGACTTTCGGTAAGTTCGCAAGCGCGATGCCAGAATTCGAGAAGATCAACGCAGCCGCGTACTGGGACTACCAGAGGACAAAAGTCTTTGTCCGTACCAACAAAACACTCCAGCGAAGTCTCAAAAGGACCCTGACCCGTGTGAAGAAGATAGCGGTGGAAAAGGAGGTGAAGGTCGAAGACAAGCCTCCGGTTTGTTCAAGATGTGGGAAATCCCAGTTCTGGACTTACCGCGGGAAGTCTCACGTTATCTTTGATCTGAAGTTCACACGCCGAGGAATCAAGCGATGGGCGATCCGCTATCGATATAACATGTACCGGTGCAGCGCGTGCAGGAGGGAAATGACGATCTACTCGAGCGATTCGAAATACGGCCCGAACTTGCGTGCCTATGTCATCTATCTATTAATTGAGATGCGCCTGTCGCACCAACAGGCAGTAGATCACGTCGCCACAGTTTTCAATGTGAATATGCTCACGACCAAGGCATCCGAGATAAAATCCACAATGGCGAAGAAATATGAGCCAATGTACCGGACGATCCTCGAAGAGATCGCCAGGGGACCTCTTGTCCATGCCGATGAGACCAAAGGGGTCGTCTACGGAGGCGGCCACTACGTTTGGATCTTTGCCAACATGACCTCTGTTGCTTACGTCTACTCCGCGTCGCGCGACGCATCGGTATTGAACAATGTTTTGGCAGAATTCAAGGGCGTGCTGGTGAGTGACTTCTACGGCGGGTACGACGGCATGCCTTGTCGGCAGCAAAAGTGTCTGATCCACCTGATGCGCGACATAAACGAGGACATTCTGAAACACCCGTTCAATGAGGAGCTGACATTCGTTGCCAAGCGATTTGGAGCGTTGCTTCGGGAGATTGTCGCAACCATCGACGCATATGGCTTGAAGAAAAGACATCTCCAGAAGCACAAGGGGTCTGCCGAACGGTTTCTGGATGATGTGGCGGCCCTGCAATGCACGACCGAGGTCAGCTCCTCCTTGCAAAAGCGGATCAGTAAGAATCGAGATAGGCTCTTCATATTTCTCGACTACGACAATGTGCCATGGAATAACAACAATGCCGAACACGCTGTTCGTGCGTTCACTCGCCTGCGCAACGTGATGGTTACCAGTACGCCTAAAGGCACGGCTGAGTATTGCGTTCTATTGTCCGTGCAACAGACCTTGCGATGCCGAGGCATCGGTTTTCTTGATTTCCTTCGGTCGAGTAGGATTGCAATGGACTGCTGATTGGATTTTGAGTGTATTTCTTCGACATCGAAGGCATTTGCGGCGTGTCTCATTTGCGGCTTTGTTGTCGTACGGCGGCCTCTCGCGCCAATACGGAATTCTGGCGGGCGAGCGAGACTTAGAAAAATCTGACGCGCTGAAAGTTTTCTCGCCGACCTGTAAGCAGTCGCCAGCACGCCCGATGATTGTCATTTTTTCGCGGAGCTCGCGACAGGAATGGAGTGATCCGCGAGCGCTTCGGATGGGAGGCAATCGGATGCACAATATCCTCCGACCTCGCAACGTTGTCCAATGTAAAACTCTTGTCCGCAAGAATCCGATCCCTGATCACATTGGCGCGAACGAGAAGGCGCACGAAGTTGGCATCAGGAATTGCATGATTGGACCCATGCTCAACGAGCCTGTGCTCTGCCCGGATCAATTCACAACGATGCCGCAAACGAGCGCAAAAGGTATCCATTGGGTCGTAGGGACACATCCGTCATGAAGATGCTCGCGCCCGTTCTCACGCCGCATGGTTTGCTGATCCTCAAACAATCGCCGGAGGCACTCGCATTGGAGTCCGAGCACGGCTCGCGACTTGAGCAGGCGTTTGCACGGGGCTCCGGGCACGGACTGTTGTTCCTGGGTGCCGACGAGGTGGGGACGGCTCTTCCCCCTGTGATGTCCTACTGGCGGGAATTTGGGGCGCGTTACGTGACAGCGCTGTGCGCTCTTCCTAGTATTGCCGAGGGAGCCAAGCCGGCTGTGCCGATCCCCGCAGACGGGGAGTTGGCCAAGATGGCCGCGGCCGTTCCGCCCATGACCGGCGCGGAGTACCTGACCGCGGTCGTGCTTGCCGATCTTTGGCGAGGCATGGATGCGGCATTCGATTCTGAGCTGTTTGAAGCCAAGCTCTCCGTACAGGAGTTCCTCAAGCGCCGTCACCCAGCCTGGAATTTGGTTGGGCGGGTGCATTTCAACCTTGCTGAGAACCGGAAGGACGAGGAAGCCCCGTTCGCGTTTCTTGCGACCTACACAACACGGCTTTCGGCCGAGGCCAAGGCCCAGCATCTGCCTCTCGGCAAGGCTTTGCAGGAATATGCCGGTGCGAGAAACCGCGAACGCCTGTTGTCGCTGTTGACGCCCGTCCGGCGCGCCGCCGAGCATTGCCCTTGGTTGAAGGCCATGGTCGACGCGGGCGAGATTTTTCACCCGCTGCGCTGGAGCGCGCAACAGGCCCTGCAATTTCTGAAGGACGTCCCCAAGCTCGAAAACGCTGGGGTGGTCGTGCGGATGCCAGCGAGCTGGCGCATGAACCGCCCTGCCCGCCCGCAGGTGAAGGCAACGGTCGGGGGCAACGCGCCGTCAAAGCTGGGGATCGATGCGATGCTCGACTTCCGGATGGAGATGACGCTCGACGGCGAAAAACTCTCGGCGGCCGAAGTCAAGCGGCTCCTGGCGCATTCCGACGGGTTGGCCTTGGTACGCGGCAAGTGGGTCGAGATCGACCATAAACGCCTGCGCCGGACCCTCGATCAATTCGAAGCGATCGAACGTCATGCCGCCGCCGATGGTCTGTCATTCTGCGAGGCGATGCGCATGCTGGCCGGGGCTGCCATCGCCGAGAATGGCTCCGGCGGGCAAGCCGACATCGACTGGAGCCAGACTGTGGCCGGGCCCTGGCTCGCGGAGACGCTGGCGGCCTTGCGCCGTCCCGATGGGCTCGCACAGATCGACCCGGGGCAATCCATTCACGGCACACTGCGCCCCTACCAACAGGCGGGTGTGCAATGGCTTTATTTGCTGACCCAGCTCAGACTTGGAGCCTGCCTTGCCGACGACATGGGGCTAGGCAAGACCATCCAGGTCTTGTCGCTCCTGTTGGTGCTCAAGAACGAGGCGACCGGCAAGCGGAAACCGTGCCTGCTCATTGCGCCGGCCTCGCTGCTCGCCAATTGGGCTGCGGAGATTGCGCGGTTTGCGCGAAGCCTCAAATCGGTCGTGGTCCATCCATCGGCGATGCCGCCCGAGAAACTGAAGCCGAACAGCGCCGACAATCTGGCGGATGTAGACCTTGTCATCACGAGCTATGGATATCTCGCGCGCATACCCTGGCTGGGTGTCACACCGTGGCGGCTTGTGGTGCTCGACGAAGCGCAGGCCATCAAGAATCCGGCCGCCAACCAGACCAAGACCGTCAAGCAACTCCGGGCCGATACGCGCATTGCTCTGACTGGCACTCCTATCGAGAACCGGCTCAGTGACCTGTGGTCGATCTTCGACTTCATCAATCCCGGATTGTTGGGATCGTCGAAGGAATTTTCATCGTTCATCAAACGCCTCGCCGATCGCCCGCATAATCCTTACGGCCCGCTCCGCAACCTGGTGCGCCCCTATATCCTGCGGCGCCTGAAGACCGACAAGAGCATCATTGCCGACTTGCCCGACAAGACCGAGGTGAAGACCTTCTGCCCCTTGAGCCGCAAACAGGCGGCGCTTTACCAGCAAGCGGTGGCAGAGCTAGCCGGCCATCTCGAGGACGTCGACGGAATGAAGCGCAGGGGCATCGTCCTGGCCTTCCTCATGCGGTTGAAGCAGATTTGCAATCATCCATCGCACTGGCTCGGCGACGGCGCATGGGCTGAGGAGGACAGCGGTAAGCTCGCGCGTCTGCGCGACATCGCGGAGGTGGTTGCTGCCCGGCAAGAGAAGGCGCTCGTCTTCACGCAATTCAAGGAGACGACGGGGCCGCTGGCGGCATTCCTTGGCTCCGTGTTCGGGCAGCCTGGCCTCGTCCTGCATGGCGCGACAGAGGTCAAGCAGCGCAAGGATCTGGTGCGCCAGTTCCAGGAGGATGAGAACGTCCCCTTCTTCGTGCTCTCGGTCAAAGCCGGGGGCGCCGGGCTCAATCTCACCGCCGCATCCCATGTCATCCATTTCGACAGGTGGTGGAACCCGGCCGTGGAAAACCAGGCCACTGACCGGGCATTCCGAATCGGGCAGACTAAGAATGTGCTCGTGCACAAGTTCATTTGCCGCGGCACCGTCGAGGACAAGATCGACCAGATGATCGAGGCGAAGCAGCAATTGGCTGGGGATTTCTTGAGCGGCGGAGCTGACATGCTGTTGACCGAGATGAAGGATGAGGAATTGCTGAAGCTCGTGGCTCTCGACCTGGGCGCGGCAATGAAGGAGGGTGAGGGATGAGCTTCTACGCATGGGGCGACTATGTGTCGGTGGGCGAGAAGCGGCGGCAGGCACAAAAAACGCTTGCAAAGCTCAGGAAGCAGGGACAGTCCGTTGCACCCGTCACGATCGAAGGCCGGAAGATCGCTAAGAGTTTTTGGGGCCAGTCGTGGTGCACCAACCTCGAGCGGTACAGCGACTACGAGTACCGCTTGCCGCGTGGCCGGAGCTACGTCCGCAATGGTTTCGTCGTCGACCTGCAAATCGCGAAGGGCGAGATCAGGGCGAGGGTGAGCGGGTCCGATCTCTACAATGTCAAGATCGCCATCGCACCGGTCAAGGCGGCACGCTGGAAATCCGTCTGTCGGGATTGCGCCGGAACTATCGAATTGTTGGTTGAGCTGTTGCAGGGCCGTTTGGCCAAAGGTGTTATGGAAAGAGTCTGTCGGGAGGGTGACGGCCTGTTTCCGTCGCCGGGCGAGATCAAGCTGTCCTGCAGCTGTCCGGACTGGGCAGACATGTGCAAGCACGTTGCGGCGACGCTCTATGGCGTCGGCGCTAGGCTCGACGAAAAGCCTCAGCTTCTTTTTAAACTGCGCGGCGTAGATGAAAGCGAATTGATCGCCAGTGCCGGGGAAGACCTTTCGCTATCGAAAAAAGCGCCCAGCCGGGCGAGGGTGCTCAACGACAGTGATGTCGCGGCCCTGTTTGGACTAGAGATGGCCGAAACCGAAAATCCAGATACCTCCATCCCTACCGCCCCGAGGCGCTCCCAGCGGTCCAAGAGATTAATGGGAGGCAAGACGCCCGCCGGAATAAAGACAACCGTGGCGAAGAAAAGGAACTCACCGTCCGCGTCACGGACCAAGCCCGAGTCAAAATGGGTCGCTCTTGTTCGCGCTAGGAAAAGGCGGGCGCAGCGGCTGCGGGCTCACCGTTCAGCATGACGCGCTGGTCGCAGCCGTGGGCGTGATCGCCGCGCGCCCAAGGTAGGCCCTTACGCGTTTGCGGTTGCGCGCCGAACCGTTGCCCGGGCTTTCGCGTCTGTTACGTCTCTGCTACCTAACTAACTGAATTATCTACAGATTTAAAATGGATACGGCGATGCAGATTCATGGTCGAATCCCGCTCTCTCCGCCACGATATGGGTATCTGATATTGCTCGTGTTTTTGTTATGGGCGAAGCGCCAATTGGTCCGCAATTCCCGCGACATTACGACGCCGCTGGACGCTGCAATTCGCGCAGAGACGATTTTCCGCGACATTTGGCGCGGCGATCAGGCACGGGTCTCGTTTGCGCAGTTTGGTGGTACGGGAGTCTCTCGCGCTGGCGGGAATTTGTGGCGGGAGAGCGAGACACATAACAAGAGATCGAAGAATGCCGGCACTGCCGCGCGCCTGATTATAATTGCGATGCCTCACCAGTCAGTGCGAGCGACAGTTCAACGAGCGCAGCAGCGGGCGGCGCTCGCCGCTGTTCAACGTAAGTGTGATTGTGCAATCACGTCATTGCCCCGGGGGAGGAGAACGCGGCCGTGGCCGTCATGGAAGGCGACGGTGGCGGCGTCGAGCACGCTCTCGTCCTCGTCGTCGAGCTCTTCCTCGATCGCTTCTGAAGTGCTGAGCAAGCGTCCCATGGGATCGCGTATCTCTTTGGTGATGCGGCGCGTGGCCGTACCGTCACGAGATGCGCCGTCACGAAACATAAGCCCGACGTTCATGGTGTAGCCGTCCCGCAGGCAACCGTCGGTGTCGAGGGCTTCCGCTTCGGTGACGGTGCGGCCGCCGCATTTGTATGTCGTCATCATGGAGCGTCTCCTTTTGTGTCGCACAGAAATACGGGCACAAGATCAAGCGCCCTGTTGACGGCGGCCGAAACCGCTTCGTCACTTGGCTCGCCGGCAAGATGCTTGGCCACGGACTGCAAGAATCCGTCCCGGCCGCGAAACGGCACCGCCCCTGGCGGCGTCCTGGACGAGCCTCAATTGCCTGTCCGAAAGTGAGAAGCGGGGCGCGTCATAAAGGCATGCCGTTGGCTCGAAGGTGGGCCAGGAATTGAAGCTGTCGCCAGGCGGCGTCGTCGTCCGGTCCGCCGCAAAGCAGGCACTGGCCCTGGCAGATTCCGATCGAACAACCAGAATAATCGAGTTCTGATGAATCACTTACGCCAGAAAACACCAAGCCACTCGGTAGCAGCGACGAAATTCGGAAATCCGTCCGCAGGGCGTTGATTCTCCGTTGGAGAACCACAGGTCGCCGCTGGACTTCATCAGAATTGAGGCAGAGCCCTTTTTGCATGCCGATTCACATGACGCCATCTGCACTCGTTTGCGGTCGTCGATGTCGGTGCAGAACAGATAGCTGATATCTAGGGCCTAGTGGAGCTTGACATCACATATATCAATTGTGCCAAATCGGCGGGTGGCCGTCATCGCGCGGGCTGTTATTGAGGCAATTCGGGATTCCAAGGACATTATGGCAATTAAGACGATCCAAGCACCGATCCCCGGCGTCTTCTATCGCCGACCGGCGCCCGACCAACCGCCGTTTAAGAATGAAGGCGATGCCGTCGCCGCAGGCGACACTTTGGGGCTGATCGAGGTGATGAAGACCTTCACGCCGGTGGTGGCCGAAGAGGCAGGCCGCCTGGTCCGCTTCGTCGTCGAAAATGAAGAGCCCATCATGGCAGGGCAGGCGCTCGCCGAGATCGACGGCTGACCTTCGGCGGACCGTGCAATGCCGATCAAGAAGCTGCTGATTGCCAACCGGGGCGAGATCGCCGTGCGGATCAACCGCGCTGCGCACGATCTCGGCATCGCCACCGTTCAGGCGATGAGCAAAGCCGATCAGAACATGTTGGCGGTGAAATTGGCCGACCAGGCCGTGGAGATCGGCCCACCGCAGGCGGCCAAATCCTATCTCAACATAGAAGCCATTCTTTCGGCCGCCGCCGCAACCGGTGCCGACGCGATCCATCCCGGCTACGGCTTTCTGTCAGAGAATGCGGGCTTTGCCGAAGCGGTCGAAGCCGCCGGCCTGACCTTTGTCGGTCCGCGCGCGGAGACCATCCGCCAGATGGGCGACAAGGCAACTGCTCGGGAGATGGCGGCGCGGGCGGGCGTGCCGACCGTGCCGGGCAGCGTGGGACGGATCGTCGGTATCGACGAGGCGCGCAAGCTTGCCGGTGGTATTGGCTTTCCGATCATGATCAAGGCGGCTGCCGGCGGCGGCGGACGCGGAATCCACATCGCCCGGTCACCCGACGAGCTGGAGCGGCTGATCCCGCTGGCGAGCGGAGAAGCAATCGCCGCTTTCGGTGACGGCGGCTTGTACCTCGAGCGCTTCATCGAACGGGCGCGCCATATCGAAGTGCAGATAATGGGCGACGGCGAGCGAGCGGTTCACGTCTACGAGCGTGAATGCTCGGTGCAGCGGCGGCGCCAGAAGGTGTGGGAGGAGGCTCCGGCGGCCTGTCTCGCGCCCGACATCCGCAACAAGCTTTGCACGTCGGCGGTGGCTCTCGCTCATGCGGTCAATTATCGGGGCGCCGGCACCCTCGAATACCTCTACGATGAGGAAACCGGCAAATTCTTCTTCATCGAGATGAACACGCGCATTCAGGTGGAGCATCCGGTCAGCGAGATGGTCACCGGCATCGATCTGGTCAAGGAAATGATTAGCATTGCCGCGGGCCACCGGCTGAGCTTCGGGCAAAACGACGTGCGTTTGCGTGGCCACGCCATCGAGTGCCGCATCAACGCGGAAAACCCGGCAAAGGGGTTCCTCCCTTCGCCCGGTCAAATCACCTCTCTGGCGCTCCCGGAGGGCGAGCACATCCGCTTCGATACCATGCTGTACGACGGCTACGTCGTGCCGCCGTTTTACGATTCTCTGCTCGGCAAGCTGATCGTCTGGGGCGAAGATCGCGACGCGGCCCGCGAACGCATGGCGGCGGCCTTGGGCAAGCTCGAGGTAGGCGGGATCGACACCACCATTTCGCTGCATGTGGCGCTGGCCAATGATCCCGAAGTGGCCGCGCACAAGATTCACACCCGGTGGCTGGAGACGTGGTTGGAAAGAAACCCACTCTCCATGGCGCCGAGATGAGGAGGTCCGATGCCGATGAAGACCAGATATTCATTCGGAGGCGACGAGCACGTCTTCGTCGAAGTCGACGAGGAGATGTCGCTGGAGGCGTTCTTCATAAGCCTGTCGCTGACCAACGCGGTGCGGGAAAGCCGCATCAACGGCGTCACCGAGATATGTCCGGCCAACGCGTCGATCCAGGTCAAGTTCGATCCGGACGTGATCGGGCCGGACGACATGATGGCGGAGATCAAATCGCTCGAAGCGGCTGCCGAGAAGGCCGAACCGGTGATCGACACCCGGATCATCGAAATTCCGGTCTTCTACAACGATCCCTGGACACGCGAAACGCTGATGCGCTTCCGCGAGCGTCACCAGGATCCCAAGTCGACCGATATCGAATACGCCGCGCGCGTCAACGGTTATCCGAGTGTCGAAGCGTTCGTCGGTGCCCATTCGGGCTCGCCGTGGTTCGTCTCCATGGTCGGCTTCGTCGCCGGCTTGCCGTTCACCTACCAATTGGTCGAGCGGGCCAAGCAGATCGAGGCGCCAAAGTATCTGCGGCCGCGGACCGACACGCCGAAGCTGACCGTCGGTCATGGCGGCTGCTTCGGCTGCATCTACTCGGTGCGCGGCGCCGGCGGCTACCAGATGTTCGGCATCACGCCTATGCCGATCTACGACCCGAAACAGCAGATCAGCTACCTGCGCGAGTTCATGATCTTCTTCAAGCCGGGCGACATAATAAAGTTCAAACCGGTCGATCGGGCCGAATACGACCATGACATCGCGGAGGTGGAGGCCGGTAGCTTCCAACCGCTCGTCCGGCCGGTCACCTTTTCGCTCGTGGATTTCCACAAGGATCCCACCGGCTATAACGCCAAGCTGTTGGAGGCGCTCCATGGCAATTGAGGTCGTCAAACCCGGACTCGGTACCACGGTCCAGGATTTGGGCCGTCCCGGATACTACCATCTTGGCATTCCGGTCTCCGGCGCCATGGACCGCTACGCGCTGCGCGCTGCCAACCTTCTCGTCGGCAACGACGAAAGCGATGCCGCTCTCGAAGCTGTGTTCATGGGTCCCGAACTTCGCTTTACCGTGGAAGCAACGATCGCCATCGCCGGCGCCGAACTGCCGCCCAACCTGGACGGCGTGGAGCAGCCGACGTGGACGGCATTGCGGGTGAAAGCGGGCCAACTGCTGTCGTTTGGATTTCTCAAGCGCGGCGCGCGCGCGTACATCGCGATCGCCGGCGGCATCGACGTTCCGGTCGCGCTCGGCAGCCGGTCGACCTATGCTCTGGGTGCGCTCGGCGGCTACGAGGGACGGCCATTGCAGGCCGGCGACGTTCTCAAGGTCGGGCCGGCCAAGCGCCCGGCGCGCGAGGGCGCCACGGTGGCGGCCGTTCTTCGCGGCGCGGTGATGTCGGCGGCGGAGTTGCGAGTGCTGACTGGGCTCTATTGGTACCGCCTCACCGACCAGGCGGGTCGTCAATTCTTCGAGGACACCTGGAAGGTGGCGCCGGAGGCCGACCGCATTGGCTACCGATTTCGCGGCGGCCGCCCGCTCGAATTCAATCCGCGCAAACAGCCATTCGGCGCGGGTTCCGATCCCTCCAATATCGTCGACAGTTGCTATCCGTACGGCTCCATCCAGGTGCCTGGGGGCACCGAACCGATAATTCTGCATCGGGACGCTGTGTCCGGCGGCGGCTATTTCATGCTGGGCACGGTGATCTCCGCCGACATGGACGTGATCGGCCAGCTTCAGCCGAATATGCCGACGCGCTTCATCTCCGTCGACATGGCGGCAGCCTTGGCGGCGCGGCAGGAGCGCAACGCTCGAATAGCGCGGGTGCGGCAGTCGCTTAAGTGAGCCGCCTGGACGCGTCTCACGCGTCACGTCATCGGGTAGTCGTAGCGGAGGAAGCCGTTGAATTTGGCGACCTTTCGCGCTAGCCCGCATTTCTCACGCTAATTAGGCGCATCGGGGCTCCGAATCAGCGAAAGTAGTTGTGCTGCAACAACTTCGCGCGATTCTAAGGAGAGCCCCGATGCCGACAGAGTGTAGCGCAGAACGCTTTGATTTTGGAATGGTTGATGGTCGCGCAGTGGAAGCGGCGTTTGATGCCGGACTGGTGACGTCGGATGCGGGCGCGTTGCTTCTGGGAACGACGGATCGAGCGATCCGAATGATGGATCGGTTTGCGGCGTGCTTCCACGACGAGCGGCGAGCGGACCTGATCGAGCATGAGGTCGCGACGTTGGTTGGCCAGCGGGTTTTTGGGATCGCGCTCGGCTATGAGGACCTCAACGACCATGATGAGCTGCGGCACGATCCGCTGATGGCGGTGCTGGCGGGCAAGCTCGCGGCGCGGCGCGCGGAATGCGCGCCGGTGGCCGGTAAATCGACGCTCAACCGGTTGGAGCTGAGCAAGCTTGCGCCGACGCGCTACCACAAGATCAGCCACAATCCGGTGGCGATCAAGGCGCTGCTGGTCGACCTGTTCCTGGAGGCGCACGAGCGGCCTCCCAGGCGGATCATTCTTGACCTCGATGCGACCGATGATCCGCTGCACGGCGAGCAGGAGGGGCGGTTCTTCCACGGCTATTACGATTGCTACTGCTATCTGCCGCTCTACGTGTTCTGCGGCCGCCATCTGCTGGTCGCCAAGCTGCGGCGCGCCGACATGGACGCGGCGGCCGGCGCGGTCGAGGAGGTAGCGCGCGTCGTCGCGCGTATCCGTGCCCGTTGGCCGCGCACGCGCATTGTGTTGCGCGCCAACTCGGGCTTCGCGCGGGAAGACCTGATGGCCTGGTGCGAGGCCAACGGCGTCGACTTCCTGTTCGGGCTAGCGAGGAACGAGCGGCTCGCCGCCGAGATCAAGACCGAGCTTGATCTTGTCGCCGCCAAGAGCCGGCGCACCGGCCGACCGGAGCGCCGCTTCAAGACCTTCATGTGGACGACGCGCAGAACCTGGAGCCGCCGGCGCCGGGTCGTCGCCAAGGCCGAGTGGACGAAGGGGGAAGCCAATCCTCGTTTTGTGGTCACCTCGCTCCGGCGCGACGAGTGCAAGGCCAAGTATCTCTACGAGAAGATCTACTGCGCTCGCGGCGAGATGGAGAACCGGATCAAGGAGTGCCAGCTCGACCTCTATGCGGATCGCACCTCGGCCGCCACGATGCGCGCCAACCAGTTGCGTCTGTGGTTCTACTCGATGGCCTATGTTCTGCTCTGCGCCCTGCGCCGCATCGGGCTCCACGGCACCGACTTCGCCCAGGCCACCTGCGGCACCATCCGTCTCAAGCTGCTCAAGATCGGGGCGCTCGTGCGCGTCAGCGTCCGTCGCATCAAGATCGCCATGGCATCGGCCTGTCCGGCCGCCCAAGACTGGGGCCGCGCCGCACTCCGGCTCGCAATCGCCCGCGCCGCCCCCGCATGACACGCGCCGCCGCGGCGCCACCCCCCGCGCGGCACAACCCACAGGCCCACACGGAGACCCAGAAAAACATCAACCACAAACCGCGCCATTCGGCGCCACGGCTTTGCTTGCCCCCAATCCAGCTGCTAGCAAAATCGCCTTACCGACCGCACAGTCCGTCAGTAGTGTGAGAAATCCGCGCTAGGATGGAAGAGATCGTGGACGTTCCCGATTAGCGGTCCGCCCGCTCGCTCGCGCAAGCCCAAACCGTTCACCGGGCCGCCGTCGAGCAGGCGCTGCCATGTCGCCCCGTAAATCGCCGACGGCAAGGTGACTTGATAGAAATCCAAGTAGCCGCGCCACAGCGAGGTCCAGCGCTCGCGGTCATCGGGCAGCAAAGCATCGACGACCCTCTCTTCCTACTCCCTCGGTGCTGCTTTTCCGTGCCGCCTGGCCGCTAGAGCGACGGCGGCGTGCAGGCGCTGACCACAATGGCGGTTTCGTCGCTGACGTTGCAGAAGCGATGCGGCCGCCGGCTGTCGAAATAGTAACCCTCTCCCGGGCCGAGCACGCGCTTCAGTTCGCCGAAGGTGACCTCAACTCTGCCTTGGATGACGATCCCGCCTTCCTCGCCTTCGTGCTGAAGCATTTCCTGGCCGGTATCGGCCTTCGGTGCATACTCCTCATAGAGAATCTGAATCTGGTTCAGCCCGGCGCCGCCGCCGACCCGGCTGAGGCGAACATTCCCTTTGGTCAGCGGCATCATCTGTGCGGCAGTGAAGAAGATCGCGTCGGGATCGATCGCGGTGAGGGAAAAGAATTCGACGAAAGTGACGTGCATGGCGTCGAGAAGCTTCTTCAGCAGCGGCACGGACGGGCTGATCCGACCCTGTTCGATGAGGGAGATGGTGCCGTTATTGACACCGCGCGTTTCGCCAGCTCTCGCTGCGACAGGTCCGCGCTCTGGCGAATGTGCGCAAGCTTTTGCCGACGTTCATCGGATCTCGTGTTTTGGCTTGGATTGTGCCGATCCCATCCAAGTGATCACGCACCACAGTTCTCCGGTCAGTGTGAGGCCATCGATCGTTGTTTGATGTATACCCGGACTCCCCGAGAATCCGAAGAACCCCCCTTGCCAAACGGCGCGAACCGGATTCTACCGTACGGATGATTCGGCCCGGGTTTCTGGACAGAGAATCGCGGCAAGACCTGATCGAGTTGGCTCGGAACGGGTCGGCCGCTCATCGTTTGGCCCGGCGTGCGAACGCGCTGGTGTTGCTCGACGATGGGATGAGCTGCGAAGCGATTGCGAAGGTCCTGTTTCTGGACGACGACACCATCCGCACTTGGTATCGCCTGTATGAAGAGGATGGGATCGAGGGCCTGACGAACTTCAGCTACGCGGGCAGCGTTTGCCAGTTGAGCGGCGAGCAACAGGAAAAGCTGAAAGCCTGGGTTGCCGCTGCCTTACCACATACAACGCGCCAGGTCGGCGCCTGGATCGAGAATGAATTCAGCGTCGTTTACCAAGGCCGGTCAGGACTGATCGCGCTGTTGCACCGCCTGGGGCTCGAATATCACAAACCCAATGTCATTCCGCGCAAGCTTGACGAAGAAAAGCAGAAGGCTTTCATTGAGAGCTACGAAAAGCTGCTGAATTCCTTGGGCGACGACGAGGCCGTACTGTTTGCTGACGCCGTGCATCCGACCCATGCCGCACGGCCCGTCGGCTGCTGCGCCGAGCCAGGAGAAGCTGGCGATCGAGCAGACGAGCGGGCGTCACCGCATCAACATTCACGGCGCGATCGACCTGGCGACCGGGCAAACCCGGATGATCGAGGCCCTGACCATCGACGCCGCCTCGACGATCAGGCTGCTGCAATCGATCGAGACGCTCTATCCGATGTTGGCGCTCATCCATGTTTTCCTGGACAACGCACGTTATCATCACGCCAAGCTCGTGCAGGAATGGTTAGCCCTGCCGGGACGACGCATCAAGCTGCACTTCATCCCAAGCTATTGCCCGCACTTGAACCCGATCGAGCGGTTATGGGGTCTCATGCACAGAAACGTCACGCACAAGTGCTACGCAACTTGCGCCCAATTTGCCGACGCGACGCTCAGTTTTCTGCGTGAAAAGGTTCCGGGGAATTGGGCGAACCTCTGTGATTCGGTCACCGACAATTTCCGTATCATCAACCCCAAGGATTTTCGGGTTGTGGCGTGAACGGAGTATAACAATATTCCTCAACAGATTCCATCTTGGCATGTCGCATTAGTCTCGCCAAACGGTTGTTCCAACCGAAGGGACAGCTCCAACGTGCACAAAACCGCGACGATCAGGATTAGTCGATATCTGCCGACCTGACAGCGACAACCCGCATAATGTTGATTATTTTCGATACGCACGGTGCCACTCCCCGCCGCGCCGGTCCCGACGAACCGGCAATCAGGAGATGAAGAAGATGGCTCGGAAAGTTGATCCAATCACGCTTTCGGTCATTCGCGGAATGCTGGAGACGACCCAGCGCGAAATGACCTTGTCGCTGGAGAAGACGGCCCGATCGAGCGTCTTCAATCTCGCTCACGATTATTCGACGGCACTGTTCAATCACGTCCCGGAAATGATTCTGCAGGGCCAGGACATCCCCATTCACCTTGGTTCACTGATTCCTGCTATGAAGTCGGTCGCCGGCTTCTTTGCAGGCGACATCCATGAAGGCGATCTGATCCTGCACAACGATCCAGCATTCGGCGGCAGCCATGCCATCGATGTCTGCATGTACAAGCCGGTCTTCTACAAGGGCAAGCTGCGCTACTGGACAGTGTGCAAAGGCCATCTCACCGATATCGGCGGCCCAGTGCCCGCCGGCTACAATCCGAACGCCACGGAAATTTATGCCGAATGCCTGCGCATCCCGCCGATCAAGATCTGGGACCGCGGCAAGCCTCGCCATGACATCATGAACATGATCTTCACCAACATGCGGGCGCGCCGCGATCAGGAGGGCGACTTCAATGCCTTGATCGGCGCCTGCCAGGTGGGCGAACGCAATCTCATCGCCATGCTCGACAAGTATGGCATTGCCGAAGTTGACGCCTGCATCGCCGAATTGTTGGACATGGCAGACCGGCACATGCGGGCGCTCATAAAGGGAGTGCCCGACGGGACTTACGAAGGAACGGCCATCCTCGAGGACGCCGGCCACGGCTTCGGCGATTTCGGGATCACGGCGACGGTAACCATCAAGACGGACACCTGCCACATCGCCATCAAGAGCCCGCCGCAGGTTCCCTATTTCATCAATTCTTATGAAGGTAATTCGCACTCGGGCGTCTATCTCGGTCTGATGATGTTCGCGCAATTGCCGCCGCCCTACAACGAGGGGCTTTACCGTTGCGTGAGCCTCGATTTCGGGCCGAAGGGCACGCTCTGCAACGCGGTCGAGCCGGCTCCGCACATGAATTGCACGACGACGCCGATGGAAACGCTGACCGATGCGGTACGGCTCGCCTTCGAGAAAGCCATGCCGTCCAAAGTGGCGGCATCCTGGGGGCATGCGAACGGCTTCAACATTTCAGGCTGGGATACCCGTACCAACGAGGAATATGTGACGATGGTTCTGGCGACCATCATCTCTGGCGCCGGCGCTACGCCGCACCAGGACGGCTGGCACGCCTGTGGTCCGGAGTGTTGTTTCGGCGCTCTGACTTCGGGCGACATCGAGCTGCTCGAATATTCCTACCCGATCATCATCCACCGCTATTCGCTGATGGAGGACTCCGGCGGCGCCGGCAAGCACCGCGGCGGCTCTGGCACAGCTTGGGAGGTCGAGCCGATCGATCGGGACATGACCTTCATCACTTTCGGCGAGGGACGCCGCATTCCCGCGGTCGGCGCCGCCGGCGCCGCTTCGAAGATGGTCGACAGCAAGGTGGGGCGGTTGGAGTTGCGGCGCGACAACAAGGTCGAGACCATCCGCAAGAACGTGATCGGGACGGTGCGGCCTGGCGAGACAGTGACCAACATGAATCCAGGCGGCGGCGGCTACGGCAATCCCTACGAGCGGCCGATCGAAAAGGTTGTCTGGGACGTCAAGAATGGCTTGGTCTCGATAAAGGGCGCGCTCGAAGATTACGGCGTCGTCATCAAGGACGCCGAGACCCTGGAGGCGGACCTGGCGGCGACCAAGGCGTCGCGCGGCAAGGCAATGGCGGCAGCCGGCTGATCCGACCGCAATCCAACGAGAAAGAATCGAATCGATGCGTTCCAAATATCGCCTTGGAATCGATGCCGGCGGCACCTTCACCGATTTTGTGCTGGCAGACCAAACCGGCAATGTCCGCCTGTTCAAGGTGCTGTCAACGCCGTCCGATCCGACAAAGGCTATCAAGGACGGGCTGCATCAGATCTCCGAGGAACTCGGCCAAAGCGAGGCGGATATCATCTCCGAATGCGACCTGTGCATCAACGGCACCACGGTCGCTCTCAACGCCCTCATCCAGCACAAGGGCGGCAAGACCGGGCTCCTCTGCACGGCGGGCCATGAGGACTCGATCGAGATCAGGCTTGGCCACAAGGAAGACGGTTACCGATACGATCCGGAATATCCGGCGGCCGTGATGCTCGTGCCGCGTTACCTCCGCAAGGGGGTTCGCGAACGAGTCATCTCAGATGGCTCGATCAAGACGCCGTTGAACGAGGACGACGTCCGCTATGCGTGCGAATTCTTCTTGAAAGAAGGCGTTGGGGCGGTCGCCATCTCCTTTGTCTGGTCCGTGCTGAACCAGAAGCACGAGCACCGGGCAGCGCAGATTGTGCGCGAGATGATGCCTGGGGTGGCGCTCACCGTTGGTAGCGAACTCTATCCCCAGGTGCGCGAATATACGCGCACCTCGACCGCCGTCGTCAACGCCTATCTTGTGCCGGTGCTCTCCCATTACGTTGCCGCGGTTAATTCCTATTTCCACAAGCTGGGCGCCAAGAATCCCGTACGCTACTTCCAGTCCAACGGCGGTCTCGCCATCGGCAAGGCGCTGACCGACCGCGCCGTCTACGCGATCAATTCGGGGCCGGCGTCGGCGCCCCAGGCGGGTCTGTTCGTGGCGGCGCCGTTCAAGAAGAAAAACGTCATCTCGGTCGACATGGGTGGCACCTCGTTCGACATCACGCTGACCAAGGAGGGCGTCACCAACATCAACAAGAACATCGACTTTCTGCGCTACCGGATCGGCGTGCCGATGATTCAGGTGGAGACCCTGGGCGCAGGCGGCGGCTCGATCGGCTGGATCGACAGCATGGGCCTGCTGCAGGTGGGACCGCAGAGCGCGGGCGCCGATCCCGGCCCCGCCTGCTACGGTCAGGGCGGCAAGCTGCCGACGGTCACCGATGCCAATCTCATCCTGGGATATCTTAATCCGGACGGACTTCTTGGCGGCCGCTTGCCGTTGGACGTCGCCAAGGCGCATACCGCGATCACGAGCATCGCCGATCCGCTCGGCATTTCCGTCGAGCGTGCGGCCTACGGCATGTACACGATCGTCAACAACAACATGGTCAACGGCATCCGCCGCGTGTCGGTGGAGCGGGGCTACGATCCGCGCGATTTCGTCCTGGTAGGGGCCGGCGGCGCCACCGCCGCGCATGTCACTTCGCTCGCCCGGGAAATGGGCGTGGAGACCGTCATTCTGCCGAAGCTAGCGTCTGGTCTCTGTGCCTTCGGGCAAATCATTTCCGACGTGAAATACAACTACATGGCCACTTGCCCGGTCCGGCTTGACCACTCGGCGGCCTATGAGACGATAAACAAGTTGTTCAAGAAGATCGAGGCGCAGGGCATCAGACATCTCGAAAGCGACGGCTTCAAACGGAGTCAGATCGACATTCGCCGCAGCATCGACATGCGCTATGTCGGCCAGGTGCACGAATGCACCGTCGAGATCGGCAATTTCGAGATCAACGACAAGACCATTGAGAAGGTGAAAGATGCCTTCCATCGGCGCCACGAGGAACTCTACACCTATTCCGAGCGGCACAATGCGGTCGAGGCCGTGAACATCGAAAGCACCTTGTTCGGCCGGGTGGACAAACCGAAGCCGCCGAAGATCGGACGCGGCGTGCCGGTGGCCAATGCGCTCAAGGGGCATCGCGGGGCGATCTTCAGCGCGACCGGCAAGGCACAGCGCACGCCGATCTATGACGGGGCCAAGTTCGGCGCGGGCGCCACCGTGCAGGGGCCGGCCATCATCGAGGAAGTAACGACGACGCTGGTAGTCGAGCCGGGCTGGACCGTGAGGCTGCACGCCAGCGGTTCCTACGTCATGGCGCGCCGGAAATCGGCTCGCCGTTCGTGAGGGGGCTTGACCATCGCCACGCGCTCAATCACGGCCCTGATGCAGTGATATCACAAATATCAGATTGCAAGCGATTGGGAATTTTGCCAAGCTCGGGGCCGGCGCCGGGCGGTCAGGCAGTTGGTTCGTGTAGAAAATCGGGGAGATGTGCGATGAAGTATGCAGCTCTGATAGCAGGAACGGCGATGGCGGCTTCGGCCCTGGTGTTGGGCGGAAACGCGCAGGCGGCCAGCAATTGGTGGCCGGCCAAGGTCTACAGTTACGATACGGGGAAGGAGAAGGTCGTCGAATATAAGCCGCTGCCGAAGGCATCAAAGCCTTGGAACATTTGCGTTCTCTTCCCGCATATGAAGGACACCTTCTGGGTTGCGGTCGACTACGGCGTGGTCGAAGAGGCGAGGCGGATGGGCGTCAATATGACGCTGTACCAGGCCGGCGGCTATGAGAACCTGCCGAAGCAGTTGTCGCAGTTTGACGACTGCATGGCCGGCAACTTCGATGCCATCGTGGTGGGCCCCATTTCCGAGGCCGGCCTCGATAAGAAATTCGCTGAAGGCGTGAAGGCCGGCAAGGTTATCGTCAGCACGGTCAATCCTGTGTCGAAACAGACTGCGACATCAAAGATGACCGTCGACTTCACCCTTATGGGTAAGCAAACCGGCTCCTATCTGGTCAATTATCTCAAGGGCAAGCAAGCCAATGTCGGCACTTTCCCCGGTCCGGCGGGCTCCGGCTGGGCGGAGGCCTTCCTCAACGGCTTCAAAGAAGCGGTGAAGGGCAAGAGCAACGTCAAGGTGCTCGGCGACAAGTTCGGCGACTCCGGCGTGGCCGTGCAGTCGGGGCTGATCCAGAACGCATTGCAGGCCTATCCGACCATGAACGTGATTTGGGGTTGCGCCCCGGCGGCCGAGGCTGCGGTCGGTGCTGTCGCGCAGTCCGGGCGCAGCGGCGTGCTCATCATGTCGTCCTATGAGAACCAGGCCATGCTGGATGCGCTGGAGAAGGGGGAAATCCTCGGCTTCGCCACGCAGTACCCGGTTCTGCAGGGCCGCATCGCCATTGATACGGCGGTCCGCCTGCTCGAGCACAAGCAGTACTACAAGAGCCTCAAAGCCATCCCGGACATGATCGCCAAGAACAACCTGAAGTCCATCAACATGAGCCTGGTTCTGGCACCGGCGGACTTCAAGGCCGTCTATTCGGTGAAAGCTCACTGATCCCGAGAGAATGCCCTCTCGCGATCATGGGATGACGACGGCTGATTCAAGCGTGCTGGGATTATCGCGGACGGCTTCGGCCGTCCGCGAGGAGGCGCTTCTCCTTGAGCTTACCGGGGTGTCGAAGTACTTCCCGGGCGTCATGGCGCTGGACGGCGTCGACTTCGATCTGCATCACGGTGAAGTGCACGTTCTGTTCGGCGAGAACGGTGCCGGCAAATCCACGCTCATCAATATCGTCGCCGGCACTTACCCACCGGATGCCGGCGAGTTCAAATACCAGGGCGAGAAGGTCGCTCATCTGACGCCGCACATGGCGCGCGTCATCGGCATCAGCCCAGTCTTCCAGGAATTTAGCCTAGTCCCGGACCTCACGGTGGAGCAGAATCTTTTCCTCGGCCGTGAGATAAGCCGCGGGGGGTTCCTCAACCAGCCCGCCATGCGGGCCCGCGCGATCGAGATCATCCGGGATCTTGAATTCGATCTCGACCCCGACCGCAAAGTCCGGGAATTGTCGCGCGCCCACCAGCAGATGGTGGAAATCGCCAAGGCGTTCCTTACCGACGTCCGTCTGCTCATTCTGGACGAGCCGACGGCGTCGCTGACCGAAGCCGAGGCGGCGAAACTGTTCGACCTCGTCGCCAAGTTGAAAACGTCCGGGGTCGGTATCATTTACGTCTCGCACCGCATGCGCGAGATCAAACAGATCGCCGACCGCATCACCGTGCTGCGAGACGGCCTTAAGATCACAACTGTCGCGGCAGGCGACGTCACCGAGAACGAGCTGGTGGAATTGATGACGGGGCGCAAGATCGGCGTGCTGTTCCCGCCCACCGATCATCGCCCCGGCGAGAAACTGCTCGAGGTGGAGCACCTCACGCTCGCCGACCATTCGGTGACCGATGTCAGCTTCCATGCCCGCGCCGGCGAGATTACCGGCATCGCCGGCCTGGTCGGTTGCGGCAAATCCGAGCTCATCCGCGCGATTTTCGGATTGGAGCCCATCGACACCGGTACCATCCGCGTCAACGGGGAGGTCGTGGCGCAACCGTCGCCGTCGGCGCTGTTGAAGCGGGGGCTTTGCTATTTTCCGTCCGACCGTGTGGCTGAGGGCTTGGCCTTGTCGCGGCCTGTGCGTGAGAACGCGTCGATGGCGGCGCTCGACCTGCCGACCTATTCCTGGCGGCAAGTCCTGCAAAAGGGCGGCGAACGCCGCGCTATACAGGGCATCGTCGATAAGCTTAAGCTGCGCCCGCCCCATATCGAGCGCGCGGTCGCCAATTTTTCTGGCGGCAATCGGCAGAAAGTCTTGCTCGCTCGTGGATTGACGCGCGACATTTCGGTGTTTCTGTTCGACGAGCCGACCGTGGGTATCGATGTCGGCGCCAAGGTCGAAGTCTACGAATGGATGAAGGCGCTGCTCTCGACCGGCGCCGCCATCGTCCTGGTTTCGTCCGAGTTGCCGGAAGTGATGAACATGTCGCACCGCCTTTACGTGATGCACCGCTCGCACATGGTTGCCGAGCTGACCGGCGCGAATATTAACGAACCTGAGGTTCTTTCGCACTTTTTCTTCCGCGAAGAGTCGGAGGAGCAGCCAGGCTCCTTGCGCAGAGCATCGGAACGGTGATGACAGCGCGCACGAGTATCGGGGGTACGTCGAGGGCGTCCGACCGCTGGTACCGGGCGTATGAGAAGATCGGGTTTCTGCCGATCATTCTGGTCATTCTCGTCGTCCTTATGGCTTTGTTCGTGCCCCATTTCCTCGCCTTGCAGAACGTCTTCAACGTGCTGCGCAGCTCGTCCTACCTGGTCATCATCGCCGCCGGGCAAATGCTTGTTCTCATCGTCGGCGGCTTCGATCTTTCCGTCGGCGCGGTGGTCGCGCTGACCAGTGTGACCAGCGCCATGGCCATGGCCGGGCTGAGACCTTCTCTGCCCAACAACCCCGAAATTATCATCGTGGTCGGTGTTCTAGCCGGGCTCGGCAGTGGGCTGGCGATCGGGTTGATCAATGGGCTGACGGTAGCATTCCTGCGCATATCCCCGTTTATGGTCACCCTGGGCACGATGTCGATCGCCACCGGCGTTGCGCTGCTGCTCACCAACGGTATCCCGGTCTACGGCATGCCCAAGATCTATGTTGACGAGTTCGGCAGAGGGCTTTGGCTGGATCTTCCTTCCGCGGTCTATCTGGCGATCGGCATCGTCGCCCTGGTCTGGGTGATGCAGAACTTCACGCGGATGGGCCGCTATATCTATGCCATCGGCGGCAATTTCCAGGCGGCCATCGTTTCCGGCGTGCGCGCGAAAACCTACTTGATCGTCGCCTATGCGACGTGCTCGATGCTCGCCTCGGTGACGGGCCTGGCGCTCACCGCTCAGATCGGATCGGGACAGGCCGTGATCAGCTCGCAATTGACGCTGGAAAGTATTGCCGCCGCTGTCGTCGCGGGCGTAAGCCTGAAGGGGGGCGTGGGCCGGGTGGAAATGGTGGCGCTCGGCGCCGTCTTTCTTCTGATTTTGACCAACGCCATGGATTTGCTGAGGATCGATCCGCGCGTCCAGACGATCTTCCTCGGCGTGATCGTCGTCTTGGCGGTCGCGTTGGATGAGATGGCCAAGCGGAGGACGATCATTGCCTGACGCCGCGGTCATCGAGCGCGCCAGCGAGGGCCGAAGCGGAAGTCGCCGCAGCTATGTGAGCTGGGCGTTGATGCTGATCCTGCCCATCATCATGGTGGTGATGGAGCTGAGCGTTTACTCGGTGGCGCCCGACGTGCTCGCGCCGCGCAACATCGTGAACATCCTCAACCAGTCGAGCTACCTCTTGATCTTCGCTGCTGGGCAGATGGTGGTCATCCTGACCAGGGGGTTCGACCTGTCGCTGGGCACGACCGTTTCGGCGGTCAGCGTGGCCAGCGCCCTGGTGATGACAGGCCTCGCCAAATCCGGCTCGCCGGACGTGGTCGTCGTCACGGCGGGGCTGGTCACCGGCCTCGGTTTCGGCGCGCTGGTGGGGATATTCAACGGCTTTTTCGTCTCCTGGCTGGAAATCAACCCGTTCGTGGTGACGCTGGGCAGCCTCAACATCTGCATGGGGCTGGCGACCACGATCTCGGGCGGCGCGCCGGTCTTCAACGTGCCCGACGCTTTCAGCCGCCTGCTCTATAACGGCAAGCTGATCCCCGGCGTCTCCATGCCGTTGTTGCTGGCCATCCTGGTCTGTCTGGATCTCTATTTCCTGCTCGATCGCACAGTGTTCGGGCGCTCGCTTTATCTGATCGGCAACAATCCGCGGGCGGCCCAACTGGCTGGCCTGCCGAGCAGGCGATACCTGATGCTCGCCTATATCGTCTGTTCGCTGCTGGCCGCCTTCGGCGCGCTCGTGCTGACGGCGCGGACGGGTTCGGGCGAGCCCAATCTGGGCGGCAGTCTCATGCTGGAGAGCATCGCCGCTGCGGTCATCGGCGGCGTCAGCCTGCAGGGCGGGGTAGGGGGTATCGTTCCTGTAATCCTGGGCACTTTGTTCGTTACCATGCTGTCCAATGCTATGGACCTTCTGCAGGTGGGCGGTTACGTGCAGCAGATCCTGCTGGGCTGCGTCATCATCGGCGCGACATTCCTGGATCGTATCCGGGTCACGCGCACCTAACCGTCGGCAAAGACGAAGGTGTCGGAGGAGGAGACGATGAACAAGCTGGCGGCCGTCCCCACCGTACAGATCGACAACAACCATCTTCGCGTCACCGAATGGCGGTTCGCGCCGGGCGCGGCGACCGGTTTCCATCGGCACGAGCACGATTACGTGGTGGTGCCGGCGCGCGACGGCGAATTGAAGCTGGTAGGCCCCAAGGGAGAGGTTTCGACCGCGCAGTTGTCGGTCGGCAAGTCCTATTTCCGTAACGCCGGCGTCGAGCACGACGTCATCAATAACGGGCCGGGCGAGATGGTGTTCATCGAGATCGAGCTCAAGGACACGGCGATCGGGAAGACGCTATGAAAGCCACGCAGCCGGCAAAGCCGGCCTCGGCCTATGTCATGCTGGCGGCGGCTGCGCTGATCTACGGCGCCATTTTCTCCGTCAACAAGCTGGCCGCCACCGGCGGCGTGCCGCCGCTCGCCTATTCGTTCTGGCAGTCGTTCGGCGCCGGCCTGGTACTGTGGCTGGTGCTGACGCTGAACGGCGAGCGGTTGGGCGTCACCCGCCAGCACGTGGTTGGGTACATCGTGATCGGTGCGCTGGTGATCGGGATTCCCATCACCCTGCTGACCTATATCGCGCCCAAGCTGCCGGCGGGGGTGGTGACGCTGGTGCTGGCACTGTCGCCGCCGTTCACTTTCATGCTGAGCGTGCTCGGCCGGCTGGAGCGGTTTCATCTCATGGGTCTCATCGGCCTGCTCTGCGGCTTCCTCGGCGTGGTGGTCGTAGTCGTACCGGGCGCGACGCTGGGTGGCCCCGATGCTTGGAAGTGGTTTCTGTTGGCCCTGATCGCGCCGCTGCTGTTTGCCTCGTCGAACGTGGCGGCCGCCGTGCTGCGCCCGCCCGCGGCCTCGTCGGCGGCGATGGGGGCGGGCGTTCTGTTCGGCTCCTCGCTGGTGCTGTTGCCGGTGATGCTGGTCGCTGGGCAGGGCTGGGTGCCGCGTGCTTTCAATGCCGGTCTGGCCGCGACGCTGATCGCTGTCGCCATCGATGCCGCCTTCCTGGTGCTGTTCTTCGAGATCATCCGGCGGGCGGGACCGACCTTCTTCGCCCAGTTCAACTATTTCGCCGTGCTGGCCGGCATCGGCTGGGGAGCACTAGTCTTCGATGAGCGGCTGACGCTCACCTTCTTTCTGGCGATGATGCTGATGTTTGCCGGCGTTTTCCTGTCGGGCTTCCGCCGCTCCGACGCGTGAGCGATGCGGGCTACCAGGCCGACCAGCCGGCATCGACCATCAAGGTGGCGCCGTGCACCGCCGTGGAGTTGTCGGAGGCGAGGAAAACCGCGGCGCCCGTCATTTCCTCGGCGCTGAGGAAGTCGCGGCCGGTGGGCGTCATGGTCTGCATCAGCTGGCGGTATTCCTCGTGGCCCGGCCCGCGCAAATGGGCATTGAGCGGCGTTGCGACGTTGCCAGGCCCCAGCGAATTGACGTTGATGTTGAAGCGGCCGAGCTCGGCGGCCAGCGCCTTGGTGAGGATCTCCAGCCCGCCCTTCGAGGCGCAATAGGCGGGGCAATTGGGGAAGGCGCCGACGCCGGCGATCGAGGTGACGTTGATGACCTTGCCGCCGCCGTTCTTGCGGAATTCGGGCAGCACCGTCTTCACGCAAAAAAACGCGCCGCGCAGGTTGAGGTCGATCTGCTCATCCCAGATTTCCTCGGTGGTCTCCGCCACCGGTACGGTGCGGAAAATGCCTGCATTGTTGACCAAGATGTGGACGGCGCCGAAATGGCCGATGACGTCGGCCACCATTTTCTCGATCTCGGGCACCTTGGCGCAGTCCGCCTTGAAGGCCTTGGCCTCGCCGCCCTTGGCCGCGATGTCGGCGACCACGCGCTCGGCATTGGCGTCGTTGTGGTGATAGACGACGGCGACGTGCGCGCCTTCGGCGGCGTAGCGCTTGGCGATCGCTTCGCCGATGCCTTGCGAGCCGCCGGTGACAATGGCCACTTTGCCTTCGAGCTTCATGGGCGCCCCTCCGGCCCGGCTGGTGCGGCAGCTCAGGCCGCGGAGAGGTGGGGAGCGATCGCCTCCCGCACCGCCTTGGCGATGGCGACGGCGTTGGGGGTGTCGGAATGCACGCAGATGGCGTCGGCGCGCACCTTGACGTCCTTGCCGCCGACCGAGCGGGCCAGCCCCTCGCGGATGGCGCGCACGCTGCGCGCCGCGGCGTCGGCGGGATCGACTGCAGCATGTTCGCGTGTGATCATGAGCTGGCCTTCGTCGCTGTAGCTGAGGTCGGTGTAGAACTCGGAGATGAATTTGTGGCCGCGCTGCGCGTAGATCGTCTCGTGCAGCGTGCCGATGATGCCCATCAGCGGCACCTTGAACACGTCAGCGGCGTCACAGACCGCATGGGCGATCTCCTCGCTGCGTCCGGCCATGCCGTAAAGCGCGCCGTGCGGCTTGATGAAGGCGAGCGGCATGCCCTCGGCCTCGAGAAAGCCTTTCAACGCGCCGATCTGGTAGATGAGGCAGTTCGCCAGTTCGTCGCGTCCGATCTTCATCTCGCGCCGGCCAAATCCCTGTAGATCGGGCAATGACGGATGGGCGCCGACATCGATCCCATGCTGCTTTGCGAGCTGCACCGTTCGCCGCATATGATTGAAATCGGAGCCGTGGAAGCCGCAGGCGACGTTGGCCGCGGTGATCAAGGGCATGATGCCCTCGTCGTCGCCCAGCTTGTAGATGCTGAAGCCCTCACCCATGTCACAATTGATGATCGTCATGTCGGCACCCTTCTGCGCGCTGACGGGACCAGTTTACGCGGCCCGGCGGCACAATTCAGCTGCGGTCATATCGAGCGCCGCAGTCATGCGGTCGAAGATCATGTCGATCTCGTCCTTGGTGATGATCAGCGGCGGGCAGATGCCCAGGGTGTCGCCCATGGCACGGGTTATCAGGTTGTTCTCCGTGGCCATGTCGGCGGCCAGCAGGCCGACCCCCATGGCGGGATCGAAGGGCGCCTTGGTCGCCTTGTCCGACACCAGTTCCAGCCCGCCGATCAAGCCGACCCCGCGCACTTCGCCGACCAGCGAATGGCTCGCAAGGGCGCGCAGGCGCTCCTGGAAATGGGGCGCAATGGAGCGCACGTGCTCGAGGATGTTGCGCTCTTCGTAAATTGTCAGGGTTTCGATGCCGACCGCCGCCGCCACGGGGTGACCCGAATAGGTGAAGCCATGGGCGAACGGCCCTTGGTCGCTCCGGCTGACCAACGCTTCGTAGATCGGCGCGCTGATCGCCGTGGCGGAAATCGGCATGTATCCGGCGGAAATCTGCTTGGCCATGGTGACGATGTCCGGCTTCATGCCGAAAGTCTCCATGCCGAACATCGTTCCCAGCCGCCCGAACCCGCAGATCACTTCGTCGGCCACCAGCAAAACGTCGTGTTTGCGCAGCACTTCCTGGGCCTTGTCGAAATAGGTGCGTGGCGGCACCACAACGCCGCCGGCACCCATCACCGGCTCGGCGATGAAGGCTGCCACCGTATCCGGCCCTTCCTTTTCGATCAAGGCGTCGAGTTCGGCGGCGAGCCGTGTCGCGAAGTCCTCTTCGCTCTCGTTGGGCAAGGCGTTGCGATAATGGTGGGGGCAGGCGGTATGGAGAATGTTCGGGATCGGAAGATCGAAATCGCGGTGATTGGCGGGCAGGCCGGTCAGACTGGCCGCGGCGACGGTGACGCCGTGATAGCCGCGCTGCCGCGCGATGATCTTTTTCTTTTTTGGACGCCCCAAGGCGTTATTGTAGTACCAGACAATCTTGACCGCCGTATCGTTCGCCTCTGACCCCGAATTGTTGAAAAAGACCTTCGACATCGGGACCGGTAACAGCTTGAGCAGGCGCTCGGCCAAGTCGATGCTCGGCTCGTGCGACTTATGCGTGAACAGGTGATAAAAAGGCAGTGTCTTCAACTGCCGCTGCGCCGCCTCGACCAGGCGTGATTCGCTGAAGCCGAGCGAGGCGCACCAGAGCCCCGCCAGCCCCTCGATATATTCCTTGCCCTGATCGTCGTGCACGTATACGCCGCGGCCGCCGGTGATGACCAGAGGCCCTTTGGTCTGGTGCAAACGCAGATTCGTATAGGGATGAAGCAGCGATTCGATGTCGCGGCTTGCCGTTGAATTGCCGAGAGATACCAATTCGTTTCTCCGCAAGTTCTGCAAAGGGAGCTGAACGCTTCCGCGCGATCTTTGCCGGGTGGCGGCGGCGCCAGTCTGGACGATCTCAGTACATGTGATATGATATGTCAAGTTTGCAGGTTGCGGAACCTTTGTCGCGTTATTGACAGAATCCTCACCTCGTGAAACTGGCGAATACAATTGCAACTGTAATGTTAGGTGCCGATGAAAACCGGCCAAAAATAAAGGCGTTTGGGAGAAATGGCGAGGAAACCCGCTTCAAGATCGAAAAGCATTTTGTCCCTGTCCACCATGTCGCCGTTGCTGGGAAGAGAAAAAGTCCGCCGGTCGACTGAGCCGTGGGCATCCGCACTATCGCCGGTTGTGCGCGAGACTTTGCAGTCACAGGCCTACAACAAGCTGCGCGAGGCTTTGATGACCGGGCTCATTATTCCCGGCCAGAACCTGACGCTGCGTGCGACGGCCGAGGCCATGGGCACAAGCCCGATGCCGGTGCGCGATGCGGTGCGGCGCCTGGAGATCGAACATGCGTTGGTGGCGCGGTCAAATCGGACTTTGAGCGTGCCGGAAATGACCTTCGCCTCGCTGATGGAACTGCGCGAGGTGCGCATGGTTCTCGAAGGTCTGGCCGCGGAGAAGGCGGTCGCGTTCATTACCGCCGAAGAACTGGCGGAGGTCGAGCGCTGTTACGAAGAGATGGCCACCGCGGCGTCGGCGGGAGATCCCGGCACCTACGTGCGCGCCAATTGGGCATTTCATTCGGCGATTTATCGCGCAAGCCGTTCGCAGTTGCTGGTGTCCTTGATCGAGCCGACCTGGATGCGTATCGGTCCCTATGTCCGTCTAATGTTGCCGGACCGGCAGAGTCTCATCGGGTCGCTGGGCAACCACGAGCGGGCCATCGACGCTTTGCGCGGGCGCGATGCTGCCGGCGCCCGCCAAGCCATTAGCCAGGACATCTGGGATTCCGCCGAAGGCTTGGCGAGCATGTTACGCAGCCGCGAGGAGCGGCCAACGGGACTCGTTGCCGTGGGCGGAGGGCGGTTGCGGCGGCAGCGTCCATCCAATGAGCCGCAAGTATGACTTTTATAGCAGGGCAGCATCGAGTTTGATCGCCGCCGCGGGTGCCCGGCTGCCGCGCTCCCAAGCTCGTCACCTGGGGGATGCTGAAGTCGATGCAGCGCGGCTCGGCGCTAGTGGAAGTTGCCGTCGACCCAGACCATTTTCACAAGCAGATCGATTTTGACGGCCAATATCCGCCGGCTATTGTTCGTAAAAGATGACGAGAGCCATATCACCGTCACGGTGACGGACTGTCGCCGCCGAAATTGCTCTCGGCGATGATATGGTCGGCCTTGTAGTAGTGATAGGCGGCGATGGCGCGCTTGCCCCATTCCTCGGGGCCGCCGACCAGCGACAAATCCTCGCGCCTGCCGCGCTTGCTATCGCCAAGAAGGTGCTTGAGGGGTCGGACGTCAGCGGCGGCGCTACCGACAATTCCTCTCAAGGACTGGCGGTCCGAGAGAGAATGTCGGGCAAGTTTATCTTTTACCGCAAGATTCACGGCGAGAGCTTCTTTCATCCTGGCTGGGCGGAACGAAAATGGTCCCGTGAATGGCCGGAATGGTACAAGAAGGAGAGTATATTTTCTTTGAGATAAACCCGTCGGGGCAATTTCTTTTCCTTGAGGTCGACGACCCTACTATCGAAGTGTCGTCGGCTTTGGCGGAATTCCTGATTTCAGGCGAAACAATGTAAGGCCGGACTAGCATTACAGTTACAATTTTGCTTGGCGTCTGAATCCATGAGCCACCATGATTCGGAGGGTTATGGATGGCGGGAGCATCGGTTGAAACGACGCTAGAGCTGTGGGCATGGTCGTTGCGAGACGTAAGGGCGCGCATGCGGCCTGTGTTTCATCAGAAGCGAGTTCGAGTCAGTATGGCGGCGCGATGGACATTGCCAAAACCTGGCGCAGCATGCGCGCTCACGCTGACGATGCTCCCCATCCTGTCGCACACCTGGAGACAAGAGCTCGCTGAGCTCTCGCCGTCCCCGCTCTGTTGGTCGTCGACGAGACCTCCATGGTCGACGTGCTGTTGATGCAGGCACTCCTGAAGGCGGTGCCTGACAATGCCGCGCTTTTGATGCGTCTGCTTGTCGGATCATGTTTGATACCCATATCGTGGCGGCGGATTGCCAGTCGTACGCGAACCGGTCAGATATTGCTCGTGTTTTTGTTATGGGCGAAGCGCCAAATGGTCCGCAATTCCCGCGACCTTACGACGCCGCTGGACGCTGCAATTCGCGCAGAGATGATTTTCTGCGACATTTGGCGCGGCGATCAGGCACGGGTCTCGTTTGCGCAGTTTGGTGGTACGGGAGTCTCTCGCGCTGGCGGGAATTTGTCGCGGGAGAGCGAGACACATAACAAGAGATCGAAGAATGCCGGCACTCGCACGATGTCGGCTTGTCACCGAGCAGATGCGAACCCGAGGCGACGCCGCTGCTCATTCCAATCGAGCGGCAGCCGTGTGTCGTCCATGAGACGGCGCGCGGTCAGTTCGCGCGGATGTTCGCCGCTGAGGATCGCACTGACGATGTCGGGCGCCAATACCGTAAGCCGAAAGAGCCGCGTCCCATAAGACGGAACGAAGCTCTCAGATTTGGCAATATCCTCGAAAGTCAGGCTCCGATCTGCGAGGAGGCGGTCGCGGATCGCGTTGGCCCGGACAAGGAGACGCACAAGGCCAACATCGGGAATTCCCGGTTCGGAGCCATTGTTGGCGATGATCCGTATCTCCTTGCCGGTACGTTTGAGTCGGGCAGGAATGGACAACGTTGTCAGTTGGTGATCGGCCTTGGGTGCCGTTTTTGCGGTCGGTTCGACCCGTCGGACGTCTTCATCGAGGCAACGACAGACCTGGTCCGGATCCAAGACGATATCGATACGGTCCGCATGGACTTGAACACGCAGGACGGTTGAGCGGATGAATGTGTGCAGGCCATCGTTCTCGCCCGCGGCAACATGTTTCGCGCGCACGATCAACCGCCTTTGTGTTGCTGCACCGGTAGCGGCATATTGAACGGCCCGAAGGACAGCGGCCGGGTCGGTCAGCCAATCGCGGACGCGGCGGATAACCAGAGATTCGAGAGCAAGCGCCGGAATCCGCTGACCCTCGCTTCTGGCTTTCGTCGCCCTGGCCAGCAATGACCGCGAGATGTAATATCGGTAGCGGGTCCCTTTCTTGTTCGCATGAGTCGGACTCATCCGGCCGCCGTGGGCGTCAACCAAGAGTCCCCTCAGTAGGCTGGGCTCAAGGCCCGGCTTCCCATTTGCTCGCTCGACGCGGTTCTCGGACAGGATGGCCTGCACGCTGTCCCAAAGTGTCTGGTCGATGATCGCCTCCTGCTCGCCCGGGTAGCTCTTCCCCTTGTGAACGATCTCGCCGCGATAGATCCGGTTCTGCAGCATCAGATAGAGCGCACCGCGGGCGAGAGGCTGGCCGCCATACCGGCTGCCGTCGGACCCCATCCGGACCTTGCTGACAATGCCGGCGCCATCGAGGTCCTCCTTCAATTCGCGGACCGATTTGAGTTCCGTATAGCGCCGGAAGATGTATCGGACGGTTTCGGCCTCGGCGTGGTTGACGACGAGTTTTCTATCTTTGACATCGTAGCCCAGCGAGGGCAGGCCGCCCATCCACAAGCCCTTCTTCTTTGAGGCCGCAATCTTGTCACGGATGCGCTCGCCGGTGACCTCGCGCTCGAACTGGGCAAACGACAGGAGGATATTGAGCGTCAGGCGTCCCATCGAGGACGTGGTGTTGAATTGCTGCGTGACCGATACAAACGAGACAGACTGCTTGTCGAAAATGTCGACGATCTTGGCGAAGTCGGACAGCGACCGCGTTAGACGGTCGACTTTGTAGACGACCACCACGTCGATCTTGCCCGTGCTCACGTCCGACAGGAGCCGTTGGAAAGCCGGGCGATCCATTGTCGCGCCCGAGAAGCCTCCGTCATCATAAATCTCACGGGTAAGAGTCCATCCTTCGCGTTTCTGGCTGGAGATGAAGGCCTCGCAGGCCTCGCGCTGGGCATCGAGTGAGTTAAAGTCCTGCTCCAGCCCTTCCTCGCTGCTCTTGCGGGTATAGATCGCGCAACGAAGTTTTGCCCGACCGTGATTGGCAGCGACCGCAGATCGATTAGCCATTGGCCACCTCCTTAAGATCGCCAGGGTCAGGGTTTGATTGGCCATTCGTTGCGGGCTTGCGGATCAGGCCGAAGAAGCGGGGCCCGGACCAATGAGCCCCCGTGATGGCATGCGCGATCTTGGTCAGGGATGGGAACACCTTTCCGCAGTATTCGAAACCATCTTCCATCACGACCACCGTATGCGTCCTGCCGCGCCACTCGCGGACCAGCCGCGTGCCCCCTTTAAGTGAAAGATCGGGCGTGACCGCGATGCTCCGTTTCAGTCTTAGTTCCTTGGTCAGCGCGTCGAGCTTACGCTGCGTTGCCTTGCTCAAGCCTCCGTAGGCCAGCTCCTGGATGCGATAGGCGATGGTACGAATCAACAGGTCGCGGCTTAGCCGTGGCGGTTGGCCCCGATAGAGCCGGCGCCATTCGTCGCGCAGCTGCTGGGCGGTCAACCTATTTAGGCCGACAAGTCGCTGTGACAGCTCATCGGGCTCTGAGGAATTTACGAGTTCAGTCATCGCCGCATTGCAAGTCGCGAGACCTCGGTGCGTTGGCGCCCAAAGTGGGTGCTTCCACCACCTCAAGCCCGGGCAATGCCGGGCTCACAGGCGTGGACACAGAGGTCTCAGCGGTCCTGTCAGGTTTGTATGCACGCTCTTCTTGGGCTGGAAGTCCAGTCGAAAGTCAGAGGCGACGTTCTATAAACACGCCGTATTCGGCATTCTCTCCGCCGACGTGGCAGGTCCATAACGGACTGGTCTCAGGTTCGAGTCCTTCCAGCCCCACCACGCATTCACGGTTTCTCGGCTCCTCGGGAGATTTGCCGAATAGGTCCGCCTGTAGCGGGCTTTTTCGATGCGCCTATCCGGTCTCCGCGTCTCCGCAACGGGTGAAGGGCGTAATGCGGGCTTCTGTCTCCGAGGCTTAAATACCCGTTCCTGACGCCGAAAAAATGTGGTGCTGAAAATTTCGCCTGTGAGCTGTCGGCCGCAAAAGAAATGATGTTTCGCCCGATCAATGTATGCCTGTGGCGCAGATGGTGTCGCGCCGAAGCGATCGGGTATCCACTGCGGATGATGCTGCTATTAGGCTAGCATCAAACCGAGCCGCTGATATTGCAGCGACCATTCAGCTGGAGGTTCACGCAGCTTCGCGACGCCGATCCCGCGGGGGAGGCGGCCCTCAACGGCGGCCTTGACCAGCCCCGGTGCAATAAACGTCATTGAGATCGTCATGTTGACGTGGCGAACGCTGTACTTCTGCCGAGCAGCAATCCCCTCGATGGTAGCCGTGCCGGAGACGATCTCGTCCAACCACGCCCGCCCTCGCGCGATTGATTTGAGCAGCGCCGCGCGCCGCTCGAATTTGATCGGTCGTATTCGATTACGTTCGACATCGGCAGGGACAAGGATTTCCTTGAACCGCTTGCTCGACGGCTTGGTCCACGGAATCAGAAGGGAAGGCGCCTGCTCACGGACGTGCCGCTGATCCAAATTTTCGGCAGCGTCCTCTGAAGCATCGGGAGCCTTCAGCCAAACCGCCAGTGCGTTTTTGCGGACTTCTACCCGGCGGACGATTTCGAGAAGGTTGGCCTGATCCGATTGTCTGTTGTGTTCACCGCTCACATGCTGGCGTTTCTCCGTGACAGCCTTCGCGACGGCCGCCTCGATGTCTGGGGCGGGGACGCGGATGATCGCTCCCGCCGGCGGTTTGGCGTGTCCGCGAAAATAGGGCTGCGAGACGTAATAACGGTAACGCACAGCCTGCTTGGTCGCATGGGTTGGCACCATAAGGTGCCCCGCCTCATCAAACAGGATGCCGCGCAGCGGCGCTGCGCCCTTGGTCCTGGTGGCGGTGAAGTGGGTTCGCTGCTCGGCTAACCGCTTCTGCACGGCTTCGAAGAGTTCGCGCTCGATCAGGGGCGGCTGTGAGCCAGGGCAGATCTCGCCCTTATAGACGACCTCACCGATGTAGAACCGATTACGCAGCATGTAGAAGAGGGGGCCTTGAGTGAAGAACACGCCCCCACGCCTGGCGCCATTGGCCAGCTTACGGACCTTGCTTCGAAACTTGCGCTCCCGCAGTTCAATCGCCAAGCGATTAACGCTGCCGAGTGCGAGATAACGTGTGAAAATGGTCCGGACTTTCTCCGCTTCCTCTTCGACAATCGAGAGCTTGCCGTCGTTCAATTGATATCCGAGTGGCACCACGCCTCCAACCCAAAGGCCCTTGCGCTTGGAGGCGGCGACCTTATCGCGAATGCGTTCGGCGGTGACCTCCCGCTCGAATTGGGCAAATGAGAGCAGCACATTTAAAGTCAGCCGGCCCATCGAGGTGGTGGTGTTGAATTGCTGGGTCACAGAAACGAACGACACCCCATGCGCATCAAACAATTCCACCAGTTTTGCAAAATCAGCGAGCGATCGTGTCAGCCGGTCCACTTTATAGACGACAATGACCTGGATCTTCCGGGCTTTGACGTCTGCCAGAAGACGCTGCAGGGCTGGGCGATCGGTTGAGCCACCTGAGAAGCCGCCATCGTCGTAGCGCGTTCGAACAAGCGCCCAGTGTGCGTGCGCCTGGCTGCAGATATAGGCGGACGCCGCATCATATTGGGCATCCAGGGAGTTGAATTCCTGATCGAGGCCGGAGGCCGTCGATACCCGGGTATAGATGGCGCAACGGACGGATGACTTGCCGCTGCTTGTCATTCCGCCGCCTCCGCCGGCTTCTTGTCGCGGAGGCCAAAGAACCGGGGTCCATTCCATTTGGTGCCGGTGATGGCCTTGGCGATCTCAGAGAGGCTGCTGTAGGTTCGCCCCGCCCAGGCGAAGCCTCCGTCGAGCACCATGACGCTGTGACGCTGCCCGCCCCACTCGCGGGTCAGCACCGTACCAGGCGAGAGATCACGTCTGCGCGCCTCGAAAGCTTCCGTCAGGGGGACCGCTTCCTTGGAGGACGTCGATTCGATCTGTCTGAGAAAGCGCACCGTTTCAGCATCGAGATCGCCCATCAACTCGGCTTGCAAACGATAGGCGAGCATTGCAAATAGAAGATGCCGAGCAATGCCTGGTGCTGGCTCGCGCCCGAAGGTTGTTCGCCATCGGGCGCGCAGGACTTTAGTATCAAGGTCGCGCATCTGGCTGCACCGCCGAAGCCCCGCAGTGGCGATGATGCCGGCGGGGCGGGATTCCCGAAGCGCCATAGGCGCTTCCGAAGCCTGCACAGTAGCGCTCCGATTAGGACCAAATGCCAGTCTTTTCTGAATAATCTTGTTCTCGGATCGCGGATAATCGAGCGAATGATGATCAAATGACGCGGCCTGGGCACCAGACTACGAATCTGGAGGTCAGGAGTTCGAATCTCTTCGGGCGCGCCAGCACTTAGCACCCGACTTCCGTGCAAAAAATTACCGATTTTTACGGTTTTTGCAAGGAAGGGCCCTTCATCCCAAATGGGGATTTCCTCAGACCGTACACTTGTTTCGAATCTCACTCGCTCCGCCAGTCCTTAAGAGATTGACGTAGCTCCAATTTGGCTCTTGGCGGAAACGCGAATTGGTCCGGTATTCTCGGTCCTTTTCGTTACTGTGATGATGTCGCGCGTTGAGCAGAGACAATTTAGTCCGCGGATGCGTGCTGCAAGTAGGTGGCTGTCTCGATGCCGGAATTCGGTGGTACGGGCGTCTCCGACGTCGTCAGCGAATTCGTGGCTAGAGAGACGAACCTCAAAAAGAGAACAGGTCGGTCCGTGATTGAATTGTGACGCAGATATTGATTTTGGCTGTGCTCAGGCAAACCCGAGACTTCGCCGCTGCTCGTTCCAATCGAGCGGCAATCGCGTGTCATCCAGAAGTTTGCGTGCGTTCAGTTCGGGCGGATGCTTCCCGCCGAGGATTGCGCTGACAATGTCAGCCAACAGCGTGAGACGGAACAGCCGTGTTACATAGGACGGGACTATACCCTCCGATTTCGCAATTTCGTCGAATGTGAGGCCCTTGTCCGCAAGAAACCGATCCCGGATCATATGGGCGCGAACGAGAACGCGCACCAAGCTGGCGTCAGGACTTGCGGAATCCGACCCATTCTCGATGAGGATCTTCATCTCCTTGCCGACCCGCTTAAGACGAGCAGGAATAGATAATGTCACGAAGGGGCCGTCGGTATCGCACTGAGTTGCTGTAGTCGGCTCAGCGTGACTAACAGTTCGCGGATGTGCCTCCAATCATTACAAATAAAGTGTATCGAGCCGTCGGTGCTGAAATCGGCGAGGCGCATACAGTGCCTGTGCGATCTTGCTGAGCGAGGAATCGGTTTTCCGGGAAGGAGTGGAAGCCGATTACGCAGCCGGGGGTGTTCGGAAAGTTGGCCGAGAGGGCGGTATCCAACTGAGCGGACATCGGCTGCGCGATTAATTTCCCTGTTATTGGCCAACGTTTCCCTGTTACGCCGAAGTCGTTCCCTGTTAATTTTCGCGGGGGATTAGCGCCAAAAACCCCTATGGATGCTTGCGTCAATCGCCGATCTCGTCGCCGGCTTCAGGCCTAATTCTTCGATTTTCCCTGTTAATTTCCCTGTTAGCAGGGAAGTGGGATGCTGGAGACGGGTTCGACTGCGACTGCGTCCGCCGCCACCTTCCGGTGCGAGTAGGTCCAGCGAAGTCCAGCTCGTGCAAGAAGCGCCTGCAAAATAATAATTTCTAGTCGGAAGGCGTCCATCGTGGTCCGGTGAAATCCGAAATGATCGGGGGTATAATTCGGGGTACTTGCCGCGGCGCGTGGGGGTACATATCGTCTCCGTCGATCGGAGGATATTCCCTTGCCGCGCCACCACCTCTCGGACGCCCAGATCAGGCGCACTAAGCCGACCTCAAAGGCTCGCAAGTTATTCGACGGTGGCGGGCTTTTCCTGCTCGTGCACCCGAACGGTTCGCGCTATTGGCGCCTGAAGTATCGCCACGCCGGGAGAGAGCGCCTCCTGGCGCTCGGCGTCTACCCGCAGGTTGGGCTCGCCGATGCGCGCGGTCAGGCCGACGAAGCGAAACGCCTCATCGCTGCCGGTATCGATCCAGTGCACGACCGGCGCGCGCGGCGAGCCTCGGCGGCCGCCGAATCGGCGCAGACGTTTCAGGCGCTGGCCGAGGAGTGGATCGTGAGCCGTGCCGGTGCCTGGTCATCCTCCTATACGGAAACGGTGCGCTCGGCGCTCGCCGCCAACCTCTACCCGCAAATCGGCAGCATGCCGGTCAAGACGATCACGGTCCCGATCTTGCGCGACGCGCTGCTGCTGATGGAGAAGCGCGGCGCCCTGGTGGCGCTGCGCAAGGTTCGCATGTGGGCCTCGCTTGTTTTTCGATACGCCATCGCCACTGGCCGCGCCGATGCAGATCCTGCGGCGCCTCTCCGCGGTACGTTTCAAGCCCATCAGCCCCGTAATTTCGCTGCGCTCACGAAAGCGGAAGAGCTCGGCCAGCTGCTTGCCGCCATCAACTCCTACGACGGCAGCCCCGTCACGCGCGCGGCGCTCAAGGTGCTCGCCTACACCTTCGTTCGCACTGGCGAGCTGCACGGCGCCGAGTGGATAGAGATTGACTTCGGCAAGAAGCTATGGGCCATTCCGACCGAGCGAACGAAGACCCGCGCGCCGCACGTAGTGCCGCTGTCACGCCAGGTGATCAAGTTGCGTGCAGACTTGAAGCCGCTCACGGGGCGGTCACGCTGGGTGTTTCCGAGCGAGCGCCGGCCGCAGCCGATGTCTGAAAACACCATTTTATACGCGCTTTATCGGCTCGGCTATCATGGCCGCGCTACTGGGCATGGTTTCCGCGCGTCGGCTTCGACGTTACTTAACGAGCTTGGCTTCGACGCCGATGTTATCGAGCGGCAGCTTGGGCACCAGGAGCGCAATAAAGTGCGCGCCGCCTACCATCGCGCAGAATACATCAACGAGCGACGCGCGATGATGCAAAGGTGGGCGGATTATCTCGTCGAAGTACAGAGTGTAGAGAAGATCGAGAACGCTCATCGCGAAGCGGCGCGAGTTGATGACGGCTTGGAGCGAGTACGCCGCGTTCGATCAGCGCGCTTCTGAAAAGCACCCGCGTTTCTCAAAAGCGCGCGCTGGTTGACATGCTTCGCGGCTCGGGCAAGAACGCGGGCGTTGGATTCTTACCGGGACCGCAGTCATGCCCCAAATGCTGCTAAGGCGCGGTTCGTGCAGCGCATTTGAGCCGCCGTCGGACCACCAGTTTCAGGCGATGGCTGCGTGTGGCGGAATGCCGAGGCCGCCCGACGATCCCACGCCACCTTCCATGCCTTCTGCCGACACAGACGTCCGGAACCGCTGGATGACCCTGGAGCAGGCCCTCCGGCATATTCGAGCCGTTGAAGGATGCTCGACCGAGAACGCACTTGCTCAGCTCAGGGCCGACCTTCCCCTAATGCTGAAGCGTTGGGGTGATGCCCGCGATGCTGACGACTACCCGCCAAGCTCACGCGGCTTCTGGGACGAGGCGTACATCTCTATGGAACGCGGCGGGGTCGTCCTAGCGAAAATAGGGCAGAAACTGCATCCCGCGCTGCTCGGAACAGGGATTCACTGTTTCACCTCGATCGCCCAGCGTCCTCTGCTCGTCGACCGGCAGTCGGTCATGCGGCGGTGGTCCGTGCAAGGTCCCGAGCCCGTTCGAAAAGACAGCATGGCGGGCAATGCCGGTGTGACGGCCGCGGCGTCGGTACCGAGGGAGAATCGCACGCGGCGCGCGCTTGTGCGCCAAATCTTACGGCGGCTATACGATGCGAATGGCCCGATCGGCTACTCGGACGAAACCGTGCAGCGCGCGGTCAACGTCGAGCTTGCCGAGCGTAAAGCGACGCCTGTCTCGCCGTCGACGATGCGTCGTGCGCGCAACGAGGAATACGGTTGGTGAACTAGATCGGCTGACTAGAATTGAATAGCCGTGACCATTATTGCCTAACCCGGCTAGCCTACCGTTGATGTAAGAAACCGCCATCGACTTTTTTTGGCGATGGTTGCGATGAACGGTGACGCTGGCCCCCGCGAGGGTCTCCTCAGGCTTAAGGCCGTGCTCGAGATCTTGCAGATCTCGAAGAGCACTTTTTACGCCGGCATCAGGGCGGGCATTTACCCCGCCCCTTTGCACCCCTCTCAGCGCACCAGCGCCTGGCGCCGCGCCGACATCGCGGCGATCATCGCGAAGGCACTGCAGAAATGAGCAGCGGGCCCCTCGTCCTTTTGCAGCGCGCGGTGGTCACCAATGGCGCTCTCCATGAATCCTACGCCCGCACGGGCGAGGCTGAGTCGGCGCAGCTGATGGTGCACATGAGAGGCATTGAAAACCTTCTCGCCGCCGCCGCGATGTCGGTCCTCGATCAGGGAGAGGCAATCAAGCACTGGACGGACATGAATGACGCGCTCGCATCGATTTCTGCTCAACCTGAGCAGAAACTCAAAGGTGGGCGCCCGCGCGGCGGCGTGTCCGAAGCCGCCCGCAGGCTGCCGTTGCCGAAGTACATGTCCAACTCGGCCAAGCGGCAATACGTCCAGCGCCACATTCGTATCGCTACGCGCATTTTCCCGCGCGCCAAGGACGAGGCGCGCTTTCAGCAGCTGGACGACAACCAAACCGCGTTGCTGGCCATTGCAGCGGAGGAAACGGAGGAAGCGCAGCTCGCCGTGGCGCGCGCCTGGCGTTTCCGAAACGTGCGCCCCGCTGACGCGCCCAAGCAGCAAGAATCTTACAGGGTCACTGGGCTGGAAAATCTTCCCGATGACCACCGCAAGAGGATTGATCGCCTTATGCGGCTAGCTGCTTCTCGCTATCGCCTCTTTGTCGTCCACGCGAACGCGCCTGACGACTTCGACGGTGACCAGCCTAACTGAATCCAACGTTCACAAAATGAAGACGTTCTTTACGTGCCTAACAGGAGCTCAACATGCCCGATATCTTCGAGAACCTCGACGCCATCCGCCAGCCTGCGAACGGCCTCGCCGCGGGCGTGGCCGTGCAGGAAGTGTCGATGCACGTGCCGGCGCGGAAGCCGAAGCGGACTGAGTTCGTGATGACCCATCCGGACCCGGCGATGCGGGTGCCGACAATGGTGTACACCGACCCCGACAACCGCGAGGACGTCTACCTCGTCCCGCCGCAAGCGTTGCCCGCGCTTCTCGGCGAGGCGCGCCCTGCGCTGCTGCTGCCGACCATCACCACGCAGGGCGTGCTGTTCCTCTGGCCCGTGCCGCTGCCGCTCGATGACGGTCGCCGCAATGATTGGCACCGCACGGCGCGGGAAGGCGCGGAGTTGGCCATGGAGCATTGGATCAGGCTGGTCGCCGACATGGGCCTGGGCGCCTACCGCCTGTATCGCGCGGAGGGCGAATTGCCGAAGCCGACCTGGCCCGAACTGACGCTCAACGAAATGCTTCGTATCGCGTTTCGTGACCGCGTCATCGAGGGTCACGGGCTCGATCACCCGCTCGTTCGTCGGCTGCGCGGGCGCGCCTAGCATGGTCAAGAATGCGCACGGCGGCGAATCGGTCGACGCCGTGCCCTTCCGTGAAATCTGGCTGGGCGATTTTGAGTTCCGCCAGCAAGCTGGTGAGCGGCCCTGGCCCGTGTGCCTGGTCGCGCGCGAGCTGCGACGCGGCCGCGAAATCCGCCTCTGGCGCGATGACTTGCAGCGGCTTGACCACGCGCCGTTCGACGTCGGCCCAGACACATTGTTTGTCGCCTACGCCGCCGCCGCCGACATCGGCTGCATGCTCGAGCTCGGTTGGGCGCTGCCTGCAAACGTCCTCGACCTCTACTTCGAGCACCGCTGCCATACCAATGGCCTGCTACTGCAGCAATAGCCTCTTGGGCGCGCTCGCCCACCGCGGCCTGCCGCACGTTGAGCACGAGCATAAAGACGCGATGCGCCAGCTGGTGATCGGCCAGACAGCCTGGTCTGTCGAAGAGCAGCGCGCGATCTTCGATTACTGCGCCGGCGACGTCGACGCGCTGCAAGTGCTTTTTCTGACCATGGCGCCGCGTATCGACTGGCCCTGTGCGCTGATGCGCGGGCGGTACGCGGTAAGCCTCTTCGGCTGGGCGCGGCACATTGGCCCGAACGCAAACCCGCGCTCCATCGCCAACTTCCCTATGCAGGCAAATGGCGCGGACATGATGCGAATCGCCGCTATCGCCGCCACCGAGGCCGGCACCGAGGTCTGCGCGCCGGTGCACGACGCATTTTTAATCGCCGCGCCGCTCGACCGCCTCGACGAAGACGTCGCGCGCATGCGCGACATCATGACCCGGGCCGGCAACGCGGTCGCCGGCGGGCTCGACGTCCGCACTGAGGCGAAAGTCGTTCGCTGGCCCGACCGCTACATGGCCGACGGCGCGCAGCCCATGTGGGACCGCGTCATGCGCCTGCTCGACGAGGTGGAGGCCGTGAAGTGACCGGAAACCAGAACCCGAAGGCCTCCGACCTTCGCGCTGGCGCGAGGGTACCTTCGCATCAGTGCGAACCCGGTCCCTCTTATACAGAATCTTATGCCTTTTCTTCCGCTTCCAGCGACGTCGGCGTCATCCGCGCCGTGGAGGTCGACACGTCGGCGCTGCGCCAGGCGCGCCAGCGTCGCGCCGGCCGATTCCTGAAGGGGCCGATCCCCATGCGGGACATTGCCGTCGCCGCACGCCTGCCCGGCAAGGCGCTCGCCGTTTTCATCGCGCTCCACCACCAGACCGCGCTGACGCGCCGCGCGGCCGTGAAGCTGCCGTCGGCGCTGCTCGTTGAGCTCGGCGTCGACAAGGACACGAAGGCGCGCGCGATGCGCCAGCTTGAGGCGGCAGGCCTGATTTCGGTGCGCCGGCAGACGGGGCGCTCGCCGCTGATCGAGCTGCGTTCCATGGACACGAAAGCGGAGTCTTCGGCATGACCATGAAAGAAATCATCAAGGACATGCGGTTGCTATGGGAGCGCGGCGAGCTCCAGGAAATGATCGCGCTCGCCTACGGCCCCGACGGCGCCTCCGTCGGCCGCTATGGCATCTACGATGCAGACACGGCTCGGCAGCTTTGGAAGTTGATCGAGCGGCTCGAGCAGGAGCAGGGCGGCGCGGCGGAGCCGGACCCGTCGCTGAAATTCCGCGAGGTTAGCCGCGAGGAGCACCGCGAGATTCGCGCGCGGGCGGTGCGACAGCGCCGTGACGGCGTGGTCTCGGAACTCAGCGCTCGCGTCCACCACCGCGAGCTGACCGGCATGGTCGGAATCGTTTGCAAGGGGGGCGAGTGGGGGCACTTCAAAGTTGGCTCGACGCCCGAAGCGTCGACGCTGCTGCGCGCGGCGGCCGATGTCCTCGACAGGATGCGCAAGACGCGGCGCGGGCGCCGGCGGCGCCTCGTCTGGCTGAGGCCGCGAGGCCCCGGCGGCGAGCGCTTCGTCGCGGAAAGGGCCACGCTCGAGGAATTCTTCCCGGAAATTTCGCCTGCGCGGCGCCGCAAGGAACAGACTCAGTCCGATGAGCAGCAACATGACCGGTACACCGAGTGAGGAGGCTTCACGGCCGGGGGCCGACGCGCAAGCAATCGCTAGCCGGCTCGCGCAGTGCAACAGCTACGAGCGGACGCACGAGCTATGGCTGTCGATGGTAATCACGCGCTCGCCGCGCGAGCGAATCTCGCTCTACCTGGATTGGGCCAACCTCTGCGATGCGCCCTGGTCGTACAGGGGCGACTTTGCCGAGATGCTGCGGGATGCGCTCAAGCAAGTTCCTCTTCGTGAGGTGCTGCCCTTGGAGGAGCGCGCCTGGTTCGACTCGATGGGGCCGTTCATACGCGTGTATCGCGGCTGCGAGTTGAGTCGCTTGCGTGGTCTTTCGTGGACTACAGACCTCGACGTCGCGCGGGGCTTCGCCGCGGGCAAGCGCTGCGTCAACGACCATCCGACGCTGGCGTCTGCGGTAATTCCGAAAGACCACGTGCTCGCGTTGTTCCTGAATCGCCAGGAGCACGAAGTGGCCGTCGATCCGCGCCGCCTGCGGCAGCTCAAGACTCAACCGCTTGAGGACAAATACCGCTGGGCGGGTTGACCCGCGGTCGCTATTCCCTAACGAGCACCGCGGCTTCTCTACCGCGAGCCATGCGCCGACTATCGTGGACGTTGGAGGTCGAGCGCGCCGCGTGGCTCCGGACTCTTGGAATGTTAGAGTGGGATCGTGCTGTTGTTTGATACGCTGTAAGGACGGAGCAGTGTGTGCAAGAGGTGAGGACCGACGCTTGGATCCGAAGTTCGCCACATTAGTAGAGCAGCTTGAACCGAAGCTGCGGGTCCTCTTGGCTCAACGCCCCATCACCGCTGGCGTGCTGCCCCGCGCCATGCCCTCCAGCGGCATTTACCTGTTCAGCGAGGGCGATCGGCATTTGTATGTGGGCCGCTCGAATAATCTCCGGCGGCGCTATGGTCGTCATTGCTTGCCAAGCGCAACGGGCCGCCAGGCAGCCTTCGCATTCCTGCTAGCGCGCGAAATGACTGGAAATACGGCGGCTGCGTACCGCCCCGGCGAGGGCAGCCGCGATGGGTTGATGCTCGATCCCCAGTTTGCCGAGGCTTTCCGAGCCGCGAAGGCGCGCATCCGCGTGATGGATTTCCGCTACGTCGAAGAGGCCGACCAGAACCGACAAGCGTTGCTGGAGATATACTGCGCCGTCGTGCTCGGGACGCCTTACAATGATTTCGGGACGCATTGATCGTAGGTGCAAGCTTTTGCGCATGGAGGCAGCTTAAGATGTGGTTGACCGGCATTTTCGCCTTATTGGCCATCAGCGCTGGGTTAGTCGCCGCTTGGTACTGGTTGCGATCTAGTGAGCTTCGTCCGATACCAATTTGGATTGCCTTGGGTGAGGTTGAGCCAGTGATTTCTGAACTGTCTCAATCAAATGATAACCGCGCTGGTCGAAGCCATGACTGAAAGCGGCCGTTTTAACGCGATTGCGGCTTGTTGGACAGCAGCGACGGTCGTGCTCAGCTGCCTTTCGACTCTAATGGGCGTCTGGGGAGCGCTGGCTCCCGCGAGCTAACACGGTGCAGGAGATGGAGGCGCTGGGCCGAATGCACCAACGGTCCGCCGCTCGCTCCAGTTCGGCCGCGCGTCCGCGCCCAGGTGGCCGCATCGGCTGCACCGCATCCGCGCGCCCAGCGACGGCACCGGCACGTCGTCGCCGAGCCGCTCGACGTGGACGATCCCCGCGTGATTGCAGTCTCGCGCCGTGCACCAGACGACGATTCCCGCAACTCCGTCAGCAGAACGATGTGCCCATTCGGAAATTCGAGCGCATCGTGATGCTTATAGGGATCGTGCTTGTTCACTTGTCGAAAGATTGCCGTCGGGTGGGATATTGTTTGCGCCCTCCAGCGCCGGAGGAGGCGGAAACCACTGCGGTGAAAAGACAGAGATTGCCGTTGAAGATTAGTTCGCTGCGTCTTTTAACACAGACGAATGGTCGTCCGTCTAGCCGACGAACTCGCCGCCAAAAATTGTTTTGAACGCTTCGGCGTGGGCGCGATCCGTGATGCATAATGTCGGCGTTTAACTAGAGACGGTGTCTCAATGTGCCATCGCGTTGAGCGCAAGCATGATAAGAAACACACCGCCCAATCCTAATCCGAACAGCCTAGTCGTTATCGTATCAGTCATAAAAGCCCAACCCGAAGGAACGTCGTTGAAGATCGCCCATGACTAATTGCAGGCAAAGGCGCTTTGTTCCCTTCTAACTCTTCGGAACAATTTGACGCCGAGAAAATTGATTTAGAAGCCTCAACGATGGCTCTCCTTCGATACGGAGGACGCCCGCTCGCTGAGCTGAGAGGTAACGATCATGAAGACGAAAACCGTACTTGCGGTAGCTGTTGCCGTTTCATTCGCGCTTCCCGCTATGGCTGACGAGTACTACGTTGTGCGGGAGCCTCATTCGAAGCATTGCACCGTCACGACCACGAAGCCAACACATGAGACTGAAGTGACGCAAATCGGGCCGCTCGCCTTCAAGACCCACAGAGAGGCAGAGGATCGCGTTAAGACCACGACGGTTTGTTCGGACGACGAGAATACAGGCACCAGCATAAAGATCGAAAAGGACAAGGACTAATCGTTAGCCCTTTTGCAAAGAAGCAAAGGCCCCTTCAGTCTGCGGAGGGGCTTTTTTCATGGTGTGGCGCTCAATGCGGTTCTTGAACAACCTCGCCGCCAAAAATCGCTTTGAAGGTTGCCTTACGCAATGCGCCAAGCGTGACGCCGTGCCTTTCAGCTATCGCGGTCAAGTCGCCGCCGTGACTCTTGAACTCAATAACCGCTTCGGCCAAAGCCCATTGCATCGGGGTGAAGTTGGGCGGATGCTTTGCCAACTCACGCAACACCGGGTCATGCCAAACCGCCGTCAGGAATTGCACTTCCTGAATGCGACTTCGCGGCGGCCTATGCGGCGGGTGTTTCACGCAATGCTCTTGATCGCGATTGGCGCTTGGCCTTGCAATTCCCAAAGCGACGCGCGTGCGTGTTCGTGCGGGTGCCGCCATCGGCGCGCCACTAGCGACGGATAATCAAGCATTGCGAAAATGAGGAAGGCCCGGCCGATTTCATCGGACGGCCAAACGCCGCGCGCAAGGTGCTCGGCTACACGTTCGTTCGCGTCGGTGAGCTGCGCGGTGCAGAGTGGACAGAATTCGATTTCGACAAGAAATATGGACCATACCGGCGGCGCGTACGATTACTCCGCTTGTCCGCAACAAGCGACGGGACTGAGCTATGACTGGTCGGGCATGTCCTCAGTGATCAATAATATGTCGCCGAGCGGTTATACCAACCAGAATATCGGCCTTGAATTGGGCTGGATGTCCATTGCAGGGGGCGGGCCTTTTAGTGTCCCGGCCAGAGATCCAAATGTCACTTACAAAAACATCATCATCTTGTTTACCGACGGTTTGAATACGGAGAATCGCTGGTACACGGATCAAGCGTCGATTGATGCCAGGCAGACCATGACCTGCACCAACGCCAAAGCAGCAGGAATAACGCTCTACACTGTTCAGATTAGCACCGATGGCACAGCGCCTTCGTCGTTGCTGCAGAACTGCGCCACCGACTCAGGTAAATACTTCTATCTGACCTCATCGTCGCAGCTCGTGACTGCGTTTAACCAAATAGGGACGGATATTTCAGATTTGCGGATAGCGAAATGAGGCTGCGCAGAGGTAACAGGTGTCGCCACAAATATCGGCTTCACCGCAATATCCGCAATCAAGGCTTCTCCCAAGCCGTCAACATTAGTGTTCCGCTCGGCGGATTTTGCGAACGATTGAACGCAATGCAGCTGTTTTGCGTCCGCTACAATGTCCCCGTTCGCACCGCTTTTGGGCGCTGGGAGCATGGCTACTATCATGTCGATTGGGTTTTCTCTAACGGCTTAATCGCGGTGCTATTTGCCGAGAAGTTCCGCGGGCGGCTTGTCGGCGCTCAGCCGAGCTGCTGATTTTCTACACGCGATATCAGTTCAATTTTCTATTGATTTCTTAGAGAGTGCACTGCGCTGTGATTATTGCCTGCATTTTTCACGGCATAATTTCGATTCGAGGATGGACGTAGCGACGTCTCTTTTATGGCGTAAGACTGGCCGCGGCTCAGAACGTCAGGGCCTGCAGTATGCGAGCGAGCCGCTTCGGGTTGCTCTCGATGTACATTGCCTTCAGGTCGACGCCTCGCTGGGCTTGATGATCGGGCCGAGCGGCGGCAGGGCCCAGCCCAGCGCCCGCCAGATCATCGTCGGGAGTTTTTCTCGCCCCCTAGCGGCGTCGACCATGGGCCAGGTCGGCCTGGCGCCCTCTCCGGCGGTCTCTGGGGAAGCGGGGGCGGGTCGGGGTCGGGCGGCCGGGAAGTGCCCCGGGCGACCTTGCAAGTAGAAAGAGCCCCGGCCGGTTTGTCCGAAGGCCGAGGCTCTTAGCCACGCGAACTCGAAACCAGAGCGCCCGCCGACCCTAGGCGCAACTTATTATCAAATACTGAAGGGAGCAGGCGTCCGAGGCGCGTTCATGGCTGTGCCCCCACGGCCGACTACGCCGGGATCGCGCCGTGCGCCTTCAGACGCTTCGCGCCGAGGCGAGCCTCGCCCCGTTCCAACTGCAGCTCGCCCGCGCCGGTCCTCGTCCTGGAAGCACCAGCGCAGCCCGCCGAACCCGAGCCGCGTGGCGTCGAGCGGTGCCAGCCGGTCGACCTGCTTCCGCGCGCCGCCGGCGCCGGCACCGAGAAGCGCAGGCGCAGCCAGGCGCCGTCTTCACGCGTCATTTCGGTCCGGTAGGCGACCGAGGCGACGATCTCGCCCGCCGCGCCTCCGCGTTCCGGGCGCGAGCACGCCGCGGCGCTTGAGCTCGCGGAGGTCGAGCGTAAGCGCGGCGCCCTGGACGTTCGATTGCGCCATTATAGTCGCGTTTATTCCGGCGGCGCAGGAATCCGGCCGACCTGCCATGCAGAGCGCGGCCTCCGCCCGTCGCCGCCGATCATTCCCGGCCGTCTTCGCCTTATCGAACTTGCTGCGCTGATAATTAGCCCGCGCAATTGTTCGGGGAACACCAATGCTCAGCCTCAAGCAGTTCATCGCCGGCTTCGACGGCGAAGATACGACCGACAGAGCCGACGGCGTTATGTGCGCTGAAGTCTTCGGCCTGGACGTCGCGGCCGTCATGCTGCCCAGCGACGTGCTGAACGAGGACCGCGTGAGCCGCATGAACGCGCTCTGGGACCTGCTCGGCGAGCGCGAGGCGCTTGTCGTCGCAGTGAGCGCTCGAAGCGAGCGGTGAGCAGTGACAATTGTCGCCGCACTCGTGCCTTTTCAGTCGACACGCCCGAGCGCGCCCGATAAATAAAACGCGTCGGCAGATTCGCGCCGACCCTTCATCATGAACAATTCGACCGCGAGGTTCGGGTCCAGGGATGGCCGGCAATCCCCATAAGCATCGCGTAGCGACGCGTGTGCCTCTATCGTTGATAATGATCCTGACGGACCGGAGCCGACACGTCCGCAAAAAACTACTCGGCGAGATGGTGGACGAACGACCACCTAGCCTGCCCGGTCGATTGGATGGCTGGGAGCACAGGCGACCGCTGGGTCAGCAGCGATGCTGAGCGTACCCGCACACCGAACGGAGACAGCCCAACCTCCTGTGCTCGAGAGAGCGTGCGATCCAGTTATGCGACGGGACATCCCAATCAGGTGGCCCTCGTAGCTTAGGACGCGCCCCTCGTGGGCGTCCTATGCTCCGAACAAACCCATCAGGGTGGAAGAATGAGGCGATGATGATGATTGGAAGCAGATCTACGTCGCCTTGCGCGATCATCCATGCCGAGCAGGCCGAGCCCGAAGGGCGAGGCCCCCGCCCGAAGGGCGGGCGTTGGCGTGCTGGCGGGCTGAATACTGTACTGAACGCCGGCGCTGACGCTTCGGCGCGCCGCGGAGAGAAAGCATCGCGAGCTCTGTTTGCGCCTCAGTCGATGATTAGCAAGCCCGAAGCCTTCCCGCCTGTACGTTTCATGCCGCTCTGTTCGCCGTGAGCTACGAGGTCTGCTATTCACTCAGGTGCAGAAGTGGAACGTTAATCGTCGGACGGCAGAGATCGGCCACAGGCGATGCCTTGCCGCAGCTAGTTCATCGCTTTTATCCGCGAGCTCGCTGAATAGTCTTGCGTTCTGGATTGCAAGGACAGACTGCGCAGCAAACGTTTGCAGGAGTTCAATAGAATTCTTGGTGAATTCGCCCGGCTGCTTTCGCCGCACTACCAAAGCGCCGACAATCCTCTGAGTACCTAGCAATGGTACATAAAGAAGCGCACGAAAGCCGGCGCGGACAATGACATCGAGGGTCACAGTCGGATCGTTTTGAATGTCCGCAACTTGAAAAGGCATGCCGCGCTCAACCGCCTCGCTAATACCGGTCTGACCGACGCGTATATGGCTTCGCCTCAATTCGGCGACAATCGGCTCGTCGAGCCCGTAAGTTGCCCGCAGCTGGAATTCCCGTTCAGCATCATTAAACACATAGATGGCGCCAGCTTCGGTGCCGGAGAGCTGCGTCGCCTTGGCGACAATGGTGGTGAGCACGGTTTCGAGATCAACGCTCGAATTGACAGCTCGTGTGACTTCGCCAAGTGCCTGCAGCTCGGCAACCAACTCGCGTAAGCCTCGCTCGCGTTGAGCAAGCGAGGTGGCAAAGAAATCAGCCGCTTTGGCCATGTCAGCGATTTCATCATTTCCCGAAATCAGGATTGGCGCCGCGGTACCGTCGGCAGAGCGGCGCATGTTATCGCTCAACATTTGCAAACGCGAAATGACCGAACTATTGATGTAAAAGAAAACGCCGGCCGCTCCAATGAAGCACAGCAATGAGAGAACGGTGAATATACGCGAATAGTCCACGATAAGGCTGCTAAAATAATCACTCTGCGTGCGCGCGTCTTTTTGCACGTCGGCGAACACGCGGTCAGCCAATTCGACGAACTTGGCCGCCGCTTCCTTTGTATCCAGCAAGGCGCCGCGAACGGCGGAGGCTGAAGCAAGTTGCACTGCGCGCACATCGAAAATGTTAGGAGACCCGCTGCCGTACTGGGCGAGTGTGCGTTCAAGTGGATCGACAGCCTGGGCGAGCGCAGGTGATAGGTGCTCTCGCGCAGCGAGTTGCCGGTTGCCCGCCTGCGAAAAATCAGACCGCAGGCGATTAAGCCTTACTGTCGTGTCGGCGCTCGACGTCGAGAGCATCACGACGATTGCCTGGTCGGCGGCGGCGGTCCAAGCCGCAGGTGCATCGATTTGCGCGCGTGAGGAGGGTTCATCTGAGATCTTCGGTAAGACGGCGGTGCCAGCCGCGCGCACGCGGCTCGATAGCCTGCTGAGTCGCAGTATAAAATTAGCAGCCACGCGGTCGGATTCGATCTTCTCGGCGACTAACTCATCTAGTTTCCTTAGTTTTTCTTTAAGTGAAGCTTCGTTGCGGATGAGGTCCCCCAAGCCTGGAGTCTTAGGCGCCAGTTTCTTAACCTGCGCACCGGCCTCGGTGATGGTCTGAAGCTGGTTGCGCAACGATTCAGTTGCCGCGCGGCGCCCGAAATGTCCGTCGACAACCGAGAGGTTCGGGGCGTTGGCTGCTAAAGCCTGACTACGCTGGGCGAGCTCGCTCGCTGCAACGAGCGCTGGAAGAGGAGGATGTGATTCGCGAAAATCCGTCTTCGTATGCGCGGAACGTAAACAGCGCGACAGCACTAACAGCAATGGCAAATGCGGTGACTGCGGCAAACGCAATCAGTAGGCGCAACGCGACACCGAAGCGGAAACCACCGCGGGTCTCGTTTGGCTTCTCTGTGTCCCGGAAATCGGCGACTTGAGCGGCTGTCATTGGTCCCAAGCTCACACTACGCGGGAACGAGGGGGCATTTGCCTTCACCGAGCGGCCGGAATGCCTGATTGCCCGGGATAGTCGACGGGATCTTGTAATAATCCCAAGGGTAGCGAGATTCCTCGGGCGCTTTGACCTCGACAAGGTACATGTCGTGAATAAGACGACCGTCAGCGCGGACTCCGCTGTCTTTCGCAAAGAAATCGTTGACCGGAAGTTCGCGCATTTTGTTGGCAACCCCTTGCCCTCATCGGTGCCTGCGGCCCGAACCGCGCGCAAATAATGGAGCACAGAGGAGTAAACGCCAGCATGGCCCATGGTTGGCATGACTTTGCGACGGTCGAAAAACCGCTTCGACCACGCACGTGTGTGATCATTCGCGTCCCAATAAAAGCCGGCGATAAAGGTCATGCCCTTGGCAACTTCCAGGCCGAGCGTGTGAACGTCTGAGATGAACACTAATAGTGGGACGAGCGTCTGCGAGCGTGGGGAAATACCGATTTCGGCCGCCTGTTTGACGGCGTTGATCGTATCACCACCGGCGTTGGCCAATGCAATGACTTTAGCGCCGGATTCCTGTGCTGCGTCCAAATAGTTGATGAAACTTTTAGCGTTCAACGGATGCCGCGAATGGCCAACGACACGGCCGCCCGCTCTCTCAATCGCTGAACTCGCATCCTGCTCAAGCTGCCAGCCGAACACATAGTCGGCTGTCACAAAGTACCAAGTGTCGAGCCCGAACTTGACCATCGCAGAGGCGATACCAACCGTATTTGAATATGTATCATAGGCCCAATGGAAGCCGGTATTGGTGCAATCCTTGCCCGTTAGGTCACTGCTACCGCCGGAAACAGTGACGGAAATCCGACCGTACTGAGCAGCTAGCTTCTGACCGGCGAGGGCGACACTCGAGTTCGGCATGTCGAAAATGGCGCCAACGCGCTCGTCGTCGAACCATTGCGTGACCAGTGCCTTGGCGACATCAATCTTGTGTTTGTGGTCGCCGAACACGACACGGATTTTCTTGTCGAGCACTTTGCCGCCAAAATCCTCCACCGCCATTTCTGCGGCGGCGACCGAGCCTGCACCGGAGAGCGTCGCATAAAGACCGCTCATGTCGGTGAGCACACCGACATTGATCACCGGCTCCCGCGTTTTTTCCGCTTGTGCCAGCAGCGGCCAACTGGTCGCACTCGCAACCAGCGTGATGAAGTCGCGCCGCCTCATGTCGGCCCCCGAGCTCAGGAGGCCGCATTGTATCGGTTTATAGGAGCACTTTAATAGGGGCTTAAACTAGGATCCAGAGTTTTGGCCCTAGCACCAAAACGGTTGCCGCAGTGCACAGCCGATGTCGCAGTTGGGGCAAACTGCGACCTCGGGCAATGTCCGCTCAACGTCCGAAATGCGCTCGCCGACGTCCGCAGGTCTTTACGCCGTAAAACCGCGGGCCCTCAGAACGTCACGTCCTGCAGCATGCGCGCCAGTCGCTTCGGGTTGCTCTCGACGTACATCGCCGCCGTGCAGATGCTGGTGTGGCCCGCGATCTCCGCGATCGCCTTCAGGTCGACGCCGCGCTGGGCATGATGATCGGGCCGGCCGCCCGCCCTGACCGAGTCCAGCGCCCGCCAGATCGCCGTCTGGGGTTTTCTGACCCGCGGGCGGCGGCAACCATGGTCCGGGCCCGGCCTGGCGCCCTCTCCGGCGGTCTCTGGGGAAACGGGAGCGGTGCCGTCTGGGGCCGGTCTCTGAGGCCGCGACCGGCTCGGTCCTCCCCAGCCAGCCCGACCCCATCGGGTTCATCAGCCTGCACGCAATCACGGCGGAAACGTCTCCGTCGCGGTCGTTGTGCCGAGCACCTTACCTACGGCATTGAGCGCTTCGACTGTCCAGCGGTAGCGGTGGTGTTCGCCATTGGGCGGGCATGGCCCGACGTAATGTATCGCGCCCCGCCTCACTGAATCGCTTTCGTAGGAGACGGTTGAGCCGCCGTGACGAAAAGCCGGCATATTGAGGTCGTGCATTTCGAAGTGCAGACGCTTGGTGCCGGCAGGCACGTTGGACAAATGGAATTCCGGCGAAATCCGTTCGCAGGCCGGTATTCCCGCCCAGGAAAAGCGGAGCTCGAACGCGTTGGCCCGGCCTGGGCCTACTAGCATCGCAAAGCCAATTGCGACCGCGAGAAGGGACAAAGATGGTCTCCGCATGTGGGCCTCCGGTTACGGCCGCAAGCTTCACTATAATCCTCTGACTGAGGATATAAATTGGCAGATGCCAGCCGGCTGTCGGGCAGTCTCTAGGGCGACACGGCTGCAAGTGGCCGCGCTGGTTTTGCGATCTCCGCTATTCGTTCAGGTGCAGAAGTGAGCCGTCGATCGCGACACTGGAAAGACGGGCCATGAGGCGACATGGAGGCTGAATGGTTGACAACGGCCGCAAACTGAAACGCTGCCCCGTGTTACAGTTGTCATGGCGTTGACACGTTGACTGTCTCTTCAAAAATTTTTACTTCATTGAGCAGCCCGCATTGAGTGGTCCAGGTCGAATGTTAGTTTAACGGTGGCCGTGGCGCCAGCGTGGCCGGCGGAGCCGCTCCACGTAGCGAAGCCGGCCACGCGGCGAATGCTGGCACGAACACCTCGGGTGCCGGTGGTTTGTATCCGAGAGAGGCATGTGGGCGGATCGCGTTGTAGTGCCGTCGCCAGCTCTCGATGATTATCTGAGCCTCCCGCAACGTGTAGAAGATCTCGCCATTGAGCAGCTCGTCGCGCAGGCGCGCATTGAAGCTTTCGACGTAACCGTTTTCCCATGGGCTCCCCGGCTCGATGTAGGCGGTCTTGGCACCGACTGCCGCGATCCATTGCTGGAGCGCCTTGGCGACGAACTCGGGGCCATTGTCTGAGCGAATGTGGCCGGGAATGCCGCGCAGGATGAACAGGTCGGACAGGACGTCGATCACGTTGACCGCCTGGAGCTTCCGGCTGACGCGGATCGCCAGACATTCATGCGTGAACTCGTCCACCACGTTGAGCATCCGGTATTTGCGGCCATCATGGGTGCGGTCCTCTACGAAGTCGTAGGACCAGACGTGATTAGGGTACGCGGGCCGGAGCCGGATACATGATCCGTCCGTCAGCCAGAGCCGCCCGCGTTTTGGCTGTTTGGCTGGCACTTTCAGCCCCTCGCGCCGCCAGATCCGCTCCACCCGGCCATCGCTGATCGACCAGCCTGCCTGGCGCAGCAAGGCTGCGATCTTGCGATAGCCATAGCGGCCATATTGCCGAGCCAATTCGATGATGTCGGCCGTCAGCCGTTCGGCATCCTCTCGGCCCCGCGAGACCTTGCGCTGCGTCGAGCGGTGCTGCCCGAGGGCCGCACAAGCGCGACGCTCGGACACGTGCAATTGCTCTCGAATGTGCTCGATGCAGGCGCGACGACGCGCGGGGCTCAGAAGTTTCCCTTGGCAGCCTCGGTGAGGATCAGCTTGTCGAGGGTCAAGTCAGAGACGGCTTTCCGCAACCGGCTGTTCTCAAGCTCCAGTTCCTTCAGCCGCTTAATCTGATCGGTCTTTAGCCCGCCATACTCCTGCCGCCAGCGATAGAACGTGACCTCGCTTACCCCAATCTGCCGGATCGCATCGGCCATGCTCGCCCCTTGCGAGACCAGCACATCCACCTGCCGCAGCTTCGCGACAATCTCTTCCGGCTTGTACCTCTTCCTCGACATATCGGTCCTCCTTGATGCCAAAAGACATACCTCAAGTCGGACCACTTCAACGGGGGCGGCTCATGGCAGCCCCCGGCTAACTCCCCGGCCCGGACAGTAGGGGGTTTCCGGTCCTCTCCGGCGCTTCTCGGAAGCTAGCGAATGAAGACTTGGATCGAGGTGCTCAAAGGCCCATCGTTGGGACCTATGACCTCGTGGTTAGTGCGGAATTCACAGCCTCAGAGCAATCTGAGCATCTTACGGCGCTAAGGCGGGCCGCGTTTTGTTTTGTCCCATCTTCAATACCAGAGTTGAGCAAGCTGCTCGAGGCAGCGTCGATCAGCGACGGCAAGATTGTAGAGACTGCCGAACTGAAGGCGTTTCGGGAGAACTTGCTCGTAGCCCGTATGGCTAATGGTCTATAGATACTTTTGCGTGACGTTTCTGTGCATGAGACCCCATAACCGCTCGATCGGGTTCAAGTGCGGGCAATAGCTTGGGATGAAGTGCAGCTTGATGCGTCGTCCCGGCAGGGCTAACCATTCCTGCACGAGCTTGGCGTGATGATAACGCGCGTTGTCCAGGAAAACATGGATGAGCGCCAACATCGGATAGAGCGTCTCGATCGATTGCAGCAGCCTGATCGTCGAGGCGGCGTCGATGGTCAGGGCCTCGATCATCCGGGTTTGCCCGGTCGCCAGGTCGATCGCGCCGTGAATGTTGATGCGTTGACGCCCGCTCGTCTGCTCGATCGCCAGCTTCTCCTGGCTCGGCGCCCAGCAGCCGACGGGCCGTGCGGCATGGGTCGGATGCACGGCGTCAGCAAACAGTACGGCCTCGTCGTCGCCCAAGGAATTCAGCAGCTTTTCGTAGCTCTCAATGAAAGCCTTCTGCTTTTCTTCGTCAAGCTTGCGCGGAATGACATTGGCTGAGTTAACTAAAGAAAGTGCTTGGCTCGACAATAACGTGCGAACGCTTTTTGAGTCTTTGCGCATGCAATGGCGGGCTGACGCAGACCTACACGTGGCGCGGGCTCGGTCCAACTGGCTATTGGAACTTTTAGATATTCGCGGATGGGCACAACGAACGAATCCGCGGCCTCACGTCAATGTCGCAGAGGTTACGCCGCCTTGAGGGGCGGTCTTGTTTTTGTGGCGGATGTTCGCCGATTGGCTGCGGTGCAGACCTTACGCTGTAGCACCGAGTTAAATTAGTTCGTCTTCACCTGCTTGTCCGCGTTATCCGCGGCCGCTTTCAGTTGCTTACTAAGCGTCGCGGCGCATTTGTCGGCGACTGCGGTGCTCGGAGAGCTTGAGCCTGGAAGTGTCGCGAATCCGGTCTTTTCAATGATCGCATCGCGATTCCAGTCGTTCTCCTTGGCGAACGCAGCTCGTTGCTCGGAGGTCGCCTTGGCCCTGTAGCGTTCGACGCAGACTGGCGAATATAGCGTCACCTGCGTTGCCTCGACCGCCTCGCTTGTCATTTTTGTTGCAGTGCCTCCGGTTACCCAGCCACCCCACGTAAAGCCGATCACCAAGGTAGCGACAACTCCTGCGAAGGCTCCCTGCAATAGACGCGTGATCGATTCTCCCTGGAAGATTTTTGGTAACTGCATAATGTTTCCTTTCGCCCGACATGTTTCGGAGCGAGGTTACGGACGCCCAGATGGGTTCCGACCGACAAGTTGAATTGAAGGTCCGGGCGCTTTGAAATAGCGTCTCGGCCAGCGGTATAACTTGTCTACCGGCTGAATGTTCCCGGAAGCGCACCCAATTGGCGGAAATGCTCGGACGCGCATCCTGCGGGACGTCTTCAATGGCTCTCAATTGGGCTAACAGTAGAAACGGTCGATGCGGCACAACCGAAGCCCGTGAAGCCTGGCCCTTGCGGGAAAGCGGGTGTCATAGAAGGGTTGGGTTGGCTACCGAAGTCGCATAAGCGCGACCCGGAATGCGGCTCAGCGAGCGATATGACGTTCTCTCACCACCTGATGAGGTTTTCTCGCCACCGGCTTGCGCTTCAGGCAGGCGCTGGCGGCTCGTACCTCATCATGACTGAAGGTGGCATCAGCATACACTTTCGCCGCCTTGTAGCCATACTGCGCCACGACGGCGCGGACCTGATTGCATTGGTCTTCGGTCTGCGCCAAGGCCGCGTCGGCCAACGGAAGCGTCAGTCCCACGGAGGCCACCAATATCCTTTTGATCATCACACGAGCCACTTTGTCGGGAACGACAAAAGTTGGCTTTACCAGTAGCCGCGACGGCGACCAAAGTATCCTCCGCCGCCGAAGAGCAGAAAGAGCACAACGATAATCAAAAGTAATTCCATTGGAAGCCTCCTTTAGAACGAGCCGTCGCGGAGATGTGTTGCCGACCGCGTCCGCGACAACTGGCGCGCCGTTTCAGACCCTGATCGATTGGCTGAATACACATCTCAACTCGTGCAAGGCCAGAAAGGTTTCAATCATAATTTTTGCTCGGACCACGTCCGCAAATGACGATACACTCCATGAGAGATTGAACCTGCTCTGACGAGAAATGGAAAACATCGTCAATTCGGACGGTCTGCATAGCGAAGAGCCCGGCTTGGGGCTAGCCGGGCTCTCCAGGATCACGCTGCGTGCGCGACCGAAGCATAGGCTGGGACGGGGGAACTGCGGCCTACGCTAACAATGAGCGTCGACATCTCTTCGATGCGAAACGCCTTTAATGCTTGCCTATGGAGCCGGGCCGGATCGCGCTCACCCTTTTTGGCGGCTTCAATAATCCGCTTTGCGATCATTTCACGCGCTGTGATTAATGATCCGAAGCGATGGAGCGAAGCGCAGGCGCGGTCGAAAGCCTCGCCCATAGCCGACGTCGCGGCGTCGTCGAACCAAACGTCTTGGATCGGAGTTTTTGTCATAGTGACCTCCTGAATGAACGAGCGGGGAGCGCGGCAACGTCCCTCAGTCACCTTGGCTCGAAGCTATTTCGGTGATGAAACAAGACCTAGCTGCATCGAGTGGACGATGGCTGATCCATACAGACCACTTTTCCTTCTTTTAACCGCCTAATTGGCAGCGCAACCCATTGGGAATTCACGCGCGCGGCAGGCATTCACACGATCGTGAACCGTCTGGGGTCGATCGAAGACACACGAATGTCCTCGCTTTCTTATGTCTGGAAGCATACACTGACGCATCACCAACAGTAGACCTGCGTCAGGCGTCGGTGGCTGAGAGACAATTGTACTCTCGCCTGAATGGAGGCAAATCCGTCGTGTCTCACGTACCTAGATCAAGGCCCGCAAAGCGCAACACAAACCGCAAAACAGCTAAGGTCCCGCTGTTCGATCCTGCGGTGTTTTTGGCTACGGCAGGCGCCGGTCGCGACATTTCCACGTATTCAAAGAAAGAAGTCATTTTCGCTCAGGGCGATGGTGCGGATGCGGTTTTCTATATCAGGAAAGGCAAAGTCAAAGTCGCCGTCGTGTCCAAGGATGGAAAGGAAGCCGTTGTCGCACTTTTGGGGCCGACTGAATTTGTCGGTGAAGGGTGCTTGCTCGGGCAGCCAAAGCGGTTGGCGACGGCGTCTGCCATGACGGAATGCGAAGCGATGCGCGTGCAAAAAAGTGAAATTCAGCGGGTCATTCATGACGAGCCCGCATTTTCGCAAATGTTTGTCACCCATATATTGTCGAGGAATGCGCGGGTTGAAGAAGATCTGGTCGATCAGCTCTTCAACTCGACCGAAAAACGGTTTGCGCGCCTGTTGCTCCTGTTGGCCAATTTTGGAAAAGAAGGTCGACCGGAGCCAATTCTCGCGAAGATCAGTCAGGAGATGCTCGCCGAGATGATCGGCACGACGCGGTCACGCGTGAGCCACTTCATGAATAAGTTCCGTAAATTGGGCTTCATAAATTACAATGGACATCTCGAAATCCATAATTCTTTGTTGAGCGTGCTGCTGGCCGATCAGCCGCGAACTGTGAGCTCGCCGAAGTAGCATTCCCCCGGAGACGTGCTGCGCTGCGAATTTGCGTGCAGCGCTGCATCGTGCCTACCGGCAGCATTGATCACAGGGCCGTTGGGCGTGGCCAATATCGCCTAAAAGTCACGCTGAACGCACTGCACTCAAAATAGCTCGTCAACCTGTAATTTTCCTCCAGTCATACATATATGAATTTCGACCAAAGGAGCGCCCAATGCGCACGCACCGGTTTGGACGAAAAATTAAACTTCCTGCGACGATCGCCATCAAGCATCAGATCAGAATGTTGATGGCTCAAGACGAGGTTAAGAAAGCAGAGGCCAAACTTATCGAACAGTCAGCGCGGCGAGCTGCTCGCGATGATGCATTGCCGTTGTCCGCCTTAGCTCATTGAACGAAACCGCTCGTGCCGGCTACGATAAGCTGGAAGATTTGCTTGGCGACCATAGGCTGTTTAAGTAGTTGAAGAAGGCGCTGCTGGAACGGGCGCTTGAGCGGACATAGGTCTGCGATTCAAAAAAAGCTGCCCACTGGGACGGCTTCAGACGCGGCCCTCCGGTCCGGGAAGTTTAGACCAATCAAGGCCGAGTGCTTCGCAGACTTGGCGAACCGAACGCGGGTCGAGGTTATGGCTCGCACCGACTAATGGCAGCTCCGCGGTCCGGCCTGCACGGTGGATCGTCACAGTCCCATGACCTTCTCCGCGCTCTTTGCTTTGTGTATCGAAGCGGCACCCGCGTTCAGTGAGCCACGTTCGAAACGTTGAGTATTCCATTGATCCTCTCGTTACTAAGTGACCTTGACGTAGCTTATACTTGTGAAGGGAATGGCGACCGTTTTATCTAAAAGAACGTAGTCGTCTCCTACAGCATCGAGCGTGCCTTCATAATAAACTTGCGCATCTCCCTGCTGCGTAGTCCAGATCGGCACGTACACTCTCGCCGCCTTGCCTTTGCGCTCGTTCAAGAACTCTTTAAAGCTTGGCATTTGTACCTCATTTGAAAGTCGTGCTGGTGCGGCGGTGGCATCACCGGCGACGCATGCAGTGCGGCAAAAAAGCGCCCGCTTATCTCTCGTCTATCGAAGCTGACCATGCAAGCGATGCGCGTCCCGCTTTTGCCGACGAGTAGGACCAACAATAACTTGAGCGACAGTTCTGTCGTTCAAGTTCCAAAAGAATGCCGCAGGAGCGCCACCACAACAACCATAACGATGAAGCCTGCTGGTATGACGATCGGGGGCACAAACCATCGGGCCATCACGGGACCTCCTAGATGTTAAATTTTATGCCGGTATGCCGGGCGCACTTGGATCAGTTTAAGTAAAATAAATGTGGACCTCTGCAACGTATTGATCCAGATCAACGATCAGTCGGTTTGGCACGACCGCATCTGATCAAAATCGAGATGATATTTGCGCTGGGTCAATGGCGGTCTCAGTCGTCGTACCGTTTGCGGTGCGATTTGCCTCCTGCTCTCCAGTTGCGTGACCGCTCCGCAAGGTCCGTTGTCAGCTTACCAGCAGGGGATCGATCCATATGCGTCGATCTCCGGACCATTTGCACTGAACATTTCCCGACAGCGGTGGACAAAAACATCACCAACGCCCCGCCATGACATGCGTCATTTTTTTATACTATCACTTTATCGTAGTCACGACCTTGCGTACGAGCGGGGCAAGAGTCAGTCCCTGCACTAGGATAGAAAAGATAACAACCGCATATGTCGCGGCCAGGATGAGCGGCTTCTGAGTGAATTCCGGGACCGATAGGACAAGCGCGATTGAAATCCCGCCGCGGACGCCACCCCAGGTCAACACCGGAATTGTTCCCTTCGTGAACGGAACTCGGACGCTCAACGCGGCGACGGGAGCCGCCACCGAAAGCAACCGCGCCGTTAGAACAATGGGGATAGCCAGGATGGCGATCGGCACCACGGCCTGATCGGGGCGCAGCACAAACACTTCGAGCCCGATCAACAGGAACAGTACGATATTGAGAATTTCGTCGATCAGCGTCCAAAAGCCGAACAGATATTGCTGCGTTGTTTCGCTCATAGCGTCCGCAGGCCCGCGTTCGCCGATCAATAGGCCAGCACATACCATTGCAATCGGACCGCTAAGATGGAATTTCCCGGCGAGCGCGTATGTGCCCATGACCATCGCAAGCGAGATCAGCACCTCAATGTGAAAATCGTCTATAAGACGCATGGCGCGATAAGCCAAGTAGCCGGCAACAAGGCCAAGAATTGCGCCACCGAGCGCCTCGACGAAAAACACTTGCGCGACTTGCACAGCGCCAAACCCCGCACTTTTTGCTCCAACACCTGCGGCTACGAGAATTGTGAACATCACCACACCAACGCCGTCGTTAAGGAGCGCTTCGCCGGTCATCTCGACTTCCGTATCTTTTGGAACATGCACGGACTGCAATATGCTGAGCACCGCAACGGGATCGGTGGGACTAATCAGCGCGCCGAATACAAGCGCCCATACCAGCGGGATAGGGCTACCGAGCCAGCCGGCGACCAGCCAAAAGCTGACGCCCACAATCGCCGTCGAGAGGACAACGCCAACGGTAGCGAGAAGCCCGACGCTCGCTGCCCTGTTCTTCAATTCGCCCAGGTCGACTTGCAGCGCTCCTGCAAACAGCATGAACGCCAGCATGCCGTGCATCAGCGCTTCCGTGAAGTCGATCTGGCGCACCGCATCAGATAGCGCGCGGGACAATTCCGTCCCTGCGGTTAGCAGTTCGATCCCGATGAGGATGAGCGAGGCGGCGAGCCCCATGATCATGACCCCTATCGTGGTCGGCAGCCGCAGCAGCTTGGCGTTGATGAAGGCGAACACGGCGCTGATGGTCAGCAGGATCGCCACAAGGTCGAATATCGATAACAACACGCACTCCTTCTCGTTCGAGCTGTTCGCGGAGTACTGCGGCTAGCATAGGGCTGCGCAGCCGCACATGCAGCCTCAAATCAATTGGGGGCGGTGTGCAGGACAACACCGACGACGTGCATCGGTATGTTCCGAGCACTTCAACGCTTGTGCACCAGCAGGATCAGGCCGACCAACACCGCCAACAGGACCACCGATAGTGCAATGGCGATGCGCGTGGCCTTCACGGCCCGATCCTTCTCCCACCAACTCGTCGGCTTGATGCCTTGCAGCAGAAACGTCGTCACACCGGCAAGGTTCACGCAAATAAGGTTCACCAGAAACAGCGAAAACGCGCCCGTTGCCAGAACCGGATGCCCGCCGCCCAGCAGCAACCCCGACGTCACCAGCGGCGGCAACAATGCCACCGCCACCATGACACCAATCAAAGTTGCCGATACGCCGGTCGTGAACGCCAGCGCGCCGGCACTGCCGGACGCCAATGCCACGACGATGTCGCCCAGACCCACCCGCGTGCGCGACGCCATTTCGGACAATGTCGGGTCCACGTCCAGAAGCACGCCGATGATCACGGACAAGGTCAGCGCTGCCGCAATCCCTGCCAGCGCAGTCAAGAGCCCTTGCCGAAGCAGCGACCGGTCGCCCAAAGTAATGCCGAGCGACAACGCCACGTTCGGCCCGAGCAAGGGCGCAATCACCATCGCCCCGATGATGACGGCCACGCTGTTGTGATTCAGGCCGATGGCCGCCACGACGGTCGACAGCGCCACCATCGCCAAATAGACGCTCGATAGCCGCGCGCCATTCTTGATGTCCTCGTACAACTCCTCGCGGCCGATCCGCTCCGGCGGTTTTTCCTCGGGCGGTGATTGTTCTGATGTAGCGGCCGCCTCCGGTTCTGGCTCCGCCTGGGCGCGTGGCAAAGTCGCCTCGACCGGCAGAATCACCACCCGGTTGCCCTCGCCACCGGAGTAGCGCTTCTCCAACAGATCCATCACTGTTTCGCTCTTTTCCGCATCCAACAGGATACGGACCAGAACTTCGCCGTCCGCCAGTCGGATTTGCCGGTGTTCGAGCACCTTGCACTTGTTCAAGAGTTCGCGGACGCCCGCGCCGTCCTTCTCCTGCAACACCATCTCCAGCAAGCGCAGCGCCATCGCGTCTCATCCTTTCGATGTTAAGCCGAGGCAAGCCGTCACCGCATTTGACTCCTTTTCAGCACCTCCCACATCGGCACCGCAGTAACTCCGCCAACAACCCCGCTCAGATAGCTCGGAATGTCCGTGTTGAAGAGCGAGCGCCACAGGAGGCCGGCGACGAGGCTCGTCACGAGCATGGTCGCGAGCGTGATCAGTAGTCTCTGCCAGAGCGGCATGTCATCGCTCCTTAGACACTTCACGATTTGCCTTTGACGAACCGATGCGTCTCTTGCCTGTACCCAATCTTCAGACAACCGTGCCGAACAATTTCCCGATCCCTGCGGTGAGCGCCATCGCCAAGGCGCCCCAGAACGTCACGCGGGCCGTGGCGCGCAGCACCTTTGCACCGCCCGTTTTCGCCCCGATCGCACCCAGCAGAGCCAAAAAGCCCAATGACGCCGCCGATACGATGGGGACCAGCGCACTCGCCGGAGATACGACGACCATAAGCAGAGGCATGGCAGCACCTACCGAAAACGTTGCGGCCGACGTTAGCGCGGCTTGTGCGGGACGCGCGGTGGTGATTTTCGAAATCCCAAGCTCATCGCGCGCGTGGGCAGTCAAGGAATCTTTCGCCATCAACTGTTGCGCGACCTGTCGTGCAAGAGCCTGATCGACACCGCGCTCGACATAGAGTCCGGTAAGTTCATCGAGCTCAAACTCGGGATTCTCGCTCAACTCTTTACGTTCACGCGCGAGATCTGCCTGTTCGGTGTCGGATTGTGAGCTGACCGACACATACTCGCCGGCGGCCATCGACATGGCGCCAGCCACCAGGCCAGCGACACCCGCGATCAAAACATCGCTCTGCGTCGCGGCCGCCGCGGCAACGCCGACGATCAAGCTCGCGGTCGAGATGATGCCGTCGTTGGCGCCGAGCACCGCGGCGCGCAGCCAGCCAATGCGGTCAACGAAGTGATTCTCCGGATGCAGGCGAAGACGGCTCATCCGATACCCCGCCTGTCAGATCACAGCCGCCCCATTAAAACCAGTACGACGAGAATGATCAGATGATGCCGATGACACCGACGCCGCCGTGACCGAAGCCGTAGCCGTAGCCACCGAAGCGGCCACTGAAGCCACCAAGCAAGAAGATAATGAGAACGATGACAAGAATGAATCCCAGTGACATGGCGTTGCCCCCTTTTGCCGTGACCAATCTAAACCTGTACTTTTAAGATGGCGCCTTTGCCGACGCTTATCTCAATGTCAGCAACATTTTTTCTGCGTTTAGCGAATCCGACACTAAATAAGCATAACAATGAACTTGGAAATCGCGTGTTGACCTAGATCAACGCGGCGGATCTAAGTGCTCCTCCCTTTCTAAATACAATTGCGTGTATTTCTGCCATCCAGCTCATGCGTTGGATGCAATTTGACTGCCGCAACACTATATATGATTTGTAATAGCGAACGATGGGCTTCGATGGCAGTTATTCCATGGCCAGTTCTCCGTTTCGTCGCCCCAATCCGGGAAGCTCCAATTTAGCAACTCGCTGCTCCGGTAACCGTAGCCAAAGGCGCCTCCTCGTGGATCATCGTGCAAGGTTTTCGACACTTAGCGCCAGTTACGACGCCTTTCTGTTTGCGCCGGTCTGCGAAGACGCGAACGGGATGCGGCTCAGCGTTCTTTCCGCGCTGGCGCGGATGAATGTCGATCCGTGGGAAGAGGCGAGCCGTTTGGCAGCCATGCCGAAGGCGACCGCGGAGAAGACGCTGCTGTCGGCACTCGATCGGGTCTCGGGACGAAGCTGGAAGTCGCCCGAAGCAGCGGCTATTGCGGCGCGGCTGGTTCGGCTGCTGCCACAGCCAGGCCAAGCTGCGGCCACTACGGCGCCGGCAACCGCAAATGCCGCGACAGGAGCTGCAAAGGGCCGCGCACCACTGACAAGCTACTGGTGGGTTTGGTTGGGCTTTTGGATGGCGATGTCATTTATGGTGCCACACCATCAGGCAAATACGACCAACACGGGTGTCGCCACGTCGACGTCCGGTGCAACAACCCCATTGAAGAGCAGTCGTTCGGTTCCCGATTCGGGCGGGCAATCCCGCTAGACACGGATTAAATTAGCATTTTCCAACAACTCATCCTCCAAACCAAAATCGGCCAATCAGCGTGAAGATGAAAATACGCCTGAGCGGCACCGATGAATTCACCGCATAGACACCACGTTAATAAGAATCCATGTGAGCGTTTTTGCTCAGTAGCTGACTGAGCGGAAGTGCAACATGCATGGTTGGGGGTCGGCCGGCGTCTGGAGCCATGACCATGAATCCCATCACCGTATTTCTTACCATCATCTGCATCGCGATTGGCGCGGCATTAGGCGCGATAGGGCACCTTTATTTTGGCATTGTCTTTTTGGTCGCCGCGGTCGTTGTTGCCTCCGCACTGAAAATGGCGAACACTTGGCAAAAGTTCGTCATCCTGCGTGCCGGAAAGTTGCGCGGGGTCAAAGGGCCGGGACTCTTCCTTATCATTCCGGTTATCGACAATGTCGTGGCCGTCATTGATGAGCGGATACAGACGACAGCCTTCAGCGCCGAGGCGGCGCTGACGAAAGATACCGTTCCGGTGAATGTGGACGCAATTATCTTCTGGTTCGTTCATGACGCGCAAAAAGCGGCCTTGAACATCACGAACTATCGCGAAGCGATCGATCGTGTCTCCCAAACGTCGCTCCGCGAAATGATCGGATCATCGATGCTGTCGGCGCTTCTATCGGAACGGAACGCCGCTGATGAGTTGTTGCGCGGCGAAATCGGCCGTAAAACGGCCGACTGGGGCATCTCGGTGAAGTCGGTCGAAATCCGCGATGTCGCAATACCCGAAGCGCTGCAGGACGCCATGTCCCGACAGGCCCAGGCCGAACGGGAAAAGCAGGCCCGTGTGATTCTTGGTTCCGCCGAGGCCGCGATAGCCGGCAAATTCGTCGAGGCATCGATGACCTATGCGGATCATCCGACCGCTCTGCAGTTGCGCGCCATGAATATTATTTACGAGACAACGAAAGAGCGCGGCGCCACGATCCTGCTTCCGACATCGATGGTCGACAGCATGAATCCCGTGGTGGCGCTGGCTTTGGTCGGTCAGGAAACAGCGCCGCAAAAAGCCAACGGGCCGGCGGCGCTTGCCAATCGCCGCCAGTAGCGACATCTGCTTGCATTGCGCCGATCGGACTGGCGATTGGACAATCCCATCTTGTCTTGAGTTGGATCAAGAAGGCTGAAGGTCCAATCGCTGTAATTGTGATTATTTGGATCGACATGCGGTGTTCACCGCTGCCTCCAGGGGATCGGCGCGCGAACGCGGGGCGGTGGAATATTTTGTCCACGCCATGACGAAGTATGCCGGCGCCTACGCGGCCGTGCTCGGCGGGCTCGATGCCTTCGTGTTCACCGCCGGCATCGGCGAGCACTCGGCCCCGGTTCGCGCGGCGCTGTGCAGCAAGCTGGCGTGGCTCGGCGTGAAGTTGGACCGGCAGGAGAATGATTCGAATGGACCATGCATTTCAACTGCGGACAGTCGGGTGTCCGTGTGGGTCATTCCGACGGACAAAGAGCTGATGATCGCGCATCACACGTTGGCGCTCATGCGCTCTCGCTGAGCGGACAGAAGGAATCCCCGCCATGAAGCCGAATGCCGCCCAGCGGAAGCCTCCAGAAGCAAAACCGGGATCGAAGCCGGCGGCAAAAGATGATTTGAAGTCCCTGACTCTGGCGGAGGTGGAGAAAAAATTGGCGTCCTCGGCGGAGGGCCTCACTCAAGCCGAGGCGCAAAAGCGGCTGACTCAATATGGACCCAACGAGATTGAAGAGAAGAAGACCAATCCGCTCCTGAAATTCCTCAGCTATTTCTGGGGTCCCATCCCGTGGATGATCGAAGCGGCCGTGATCCTGTCGGCGGTGGCGCGGCATTGGCCGGACTTTGGCATCATCCTCGTTCTGCTTCTGGCCAACGCCATAGTTGGTTTCTGGGAAGAGCACCAGGCCGGCAATGCCATCGCCGCCTTGAAGGCGAAGCTCGCGATCAAGGCCCGCGTGAAACGCGATGGAAAATGGGTCAACCGGCCGGCGCGCGAGCTGGTGCCGGGCGATGCCATCCGATTGCGCCTGGGCGACATCGTGCCGGCGGATGCGCGCCTGCTGGAGGGCGACCCGATCGAAGTCGATCAGTCCGCGCTGACGGGAGAGTCGCTCCCCGCCACACGCAAGTTCGGCGAGGCTGCATTTTCCGGTTCGATCGTTCGTCAAGGTGAAATCGGCGCACTGGTCTACGCCACCGGTGCGAACACCTACTTCGGCCAGACGGCGCAACTAGTGCAGGAGGCGCACACCGTCAGTCATTTCCAACGCGCGGTACTGAAGATCGGTGATTACCTGATCATTCTCGCGGGGGCCCTGGTGGCAGTGATTATCACTGTCGCGCTGTTCCGCGGCGACCCGATCCTCACCACGCTTCAGTTCGCCCTGGTGCTGACCGTGGCCGCCATCCCCGTGGCGATGCCCACGGTGCTGTCCGTGACCATGGCGGTCGGCGCGCGGCTACTAGCCGGGAAACAGGCCATAGTGACCCGGTTGGCGGCAATTGAGGAATTGGCGGGCGTCGACGTGCTGTGCGCGGACAAGACTGGCACTCTGACGCAGAACAAGCTGACGCTAGGCGATCCGTTCAGCGTGAACACTATCACCAGCGAGCAAGTGATCCTCAATGCCGCGTTGGCATCACGCGCGGACAATAACGACACCATCGATCTGGCTGTTCTGGGCGGCTTGAAAAGCGATCAGACCTTGAAAGACTATAAGGTAACTCATTTCCAGCCGTTCGACCCGGTGCATAAGCGCACAGAGGCCGCCGTCATTGGCCCGAACGGAAAGGCGTTCAAGGCGACGAAGGGCGCGCCGCAGGTGATCCTGGCGTTGGCGGCCAATGCCGCAGAGGTGAAGTTCGCCGTCGACAAAGCAGTCGACGATTTCGCGGCGCGCGGATTTCGTTCATTGGGCGTGGCGCGGGCCGAGGGCGATGGCAAATGGCAGTTTCAGGGTGTGTTGCCTCTGTTCGATCCGCCACGCGACGATGCCAAGGCAACCATCGCGACCGCGGAACATATGGGCGTGAAGGTCAAGATGGTGACGGGCGATGCGCTGGCCATCGCCCAGGAAACGGCCAAGAAACTCGAGATGGGCACAAATATCCTCGATGCCGCCAATCTGGGCGATGCAAAGCATAAGGAGACCGCATCCGAGACCGAGTCTATCGAGAAGGCCGACGGTTTTGCCCAGGTTTTCCCCGAGCACAAGTTCCACATTGTGGATGTCCTGCAGCAATGCGGCCACATCGTCGGCATGACGGGCGACGGTGTGAATGACGCCCCCGCGCTGAAGAAGGCCGACTGCGGTATCGCCGTTTCGAGCGCGACGGACGCGGCGCGCGCTGCGGCGTCCATCGTTCTGATGACGCCCGGCCTGTCGGTGATCATCGACGCGATCAAGGAGAGCCGGAAAATCTTCCAGCGGATGAACAGCTACGCGATCTACCGCATCGCCGAGACATTACGCGTCCTCTTCTTCATGACACTCGCGATCCTGGTCTTCAATTTCTATCCGTTAACGGCGGTGATGATCGTGATGCTGGTGTTGCTGAATGACGGCGCCATTCTGTCCATTGCCTATGACAATGTTCATTACAAGGACAAGCCTGAAGCCTGGAACATGCGCATGGTGCTGGGGGTTTCCACGGTGCTGGGCCTCATCGGGGTCGCGGCCGCGTTTGGCCTGTTCTACCTTGGTGAGCGCGTCTTTCATCTCGACCGTGCGCATATCCAGACACTGATGTATTTGAAGCTGTCCGTGGCCGGCCATCTGACGATCTTTCTGACGCGCACGCGCGGTCCATTTTGGTCCATACGCCCGGCACGAATTCTCTGGATCGCGGTGCTCGGGACGCAGGCGCTGGCGACGCTGATTGCGGTTTACGGACTGTTTATGACACCCATTGGCTGGAGTTGGGCATTGTTCGTTTGGGCGTACGCCCTGGCTTGGTTCCTGGTGAATGACCGCGTGAAACTGCTTGCGTATCGGATATTCGATCCGACGGCCGCGCCCCTGTTGGCCACGGAAGCTGACGATGCGACAGCAGAGATCGCCAGGCGGGCCTATGAATTGTATGAGCTCCACGGCCACCACGAAGACCATGCGGATCAGGACTGGCTCCAGGCGGAGCGGGAGATTCGCGAAAGTAGGCCCCCCAAATGAACCAGCACGACGCATGCGATCTGCGCCGTCGGGAGGGATAAGATGAAAATTGACTCCAAGGAATTTCGCGTACGCGAGAGAAACGAGGTCGACCTGAAAAAGTGGCCGACGAAGGTCGATCCCGTGTACAAGTCGAAGGAGCATTATCAAAAACTCCTGGAAGAACACGTTGCGAAACTGAGCGCGCTACAGCATCTTCACTACGCATCCAACCGCTATGCCGTCCTGCTGGTCTTTCAGGCAATGGATGCGGCGGGAAAAGACGGCGCCATCAGGCATGTGATGTCCGGGGTCAATCCCCAGGGCTGCCAAGTGTTCAGCTTTAAACATCCCAGCGCAGCCGAATTGGAACATGACTTTCTATGGCGCACCAGTTGCGATCTGCCCGAACGCGGGCGGATCGGAATCTTCAACCGGTCCTATTGCGAGGAGGTCCTGATCGTCCGCGTACATCCCCAGATTCTGCAAAGCGAAGCAATCCCGGACACCCCGCATCACGACACGAAGGTTTGGCAAGATCGGTATCGCTCGATCGTGGATTCGGAGAAACATCTCCATGCCAATGGCACCCGCATCGTCAAGTTTTGCCCCCACGTTTGGGAGTAGGAACAGCGAAAGCGCTTCCTGGCGCATATCGATGAGCCGGAAAAGAATTGGAAGCTCAGCCTTGCGGATATCGAGAAGAGGAAATCCGGCCGTCCACTGCGCGCCGAGTGAGCAATTTTGCACAGACGGGGTGCGTAACCGACGCTTAGGCTGATTTTTTCTGGGCGTCCCCAATGTCCCCCCATTGCCCCAGGCGCCCAGTCACGGCCTCGGCTGGGGAAAGCCGGCCAGCGTGACTTTGGTCATTTTCCTGCTGCCTGTGGCCCAAAGGCAGAGCAAAATGCGTGACCAACCCATCTTGGATTCGTGCGTGGCAATCGACACAAATCGAGCGTTGCATATTCCGGACGCACCAGCCGATCCCTTGGCGTTGATGCGTATGCTTGCCAGCTACCGCAAGCCGAACTGCGCCCGCAGCGTGTTCGAGCTTATGATCACGGCGGCACCCTTCATTCTGATCTGGATTCTGATTTGGGCCGCACTAAACAACGGCTACTGGATTTCTCTGCTGCTCGTCGTGCCAGCCGCGGGATTTCTCGTGCGCCTCTTCATGATCCAGCACGATTGCGGCCATGGATCGTTCTTCCACCACCGTCTGGCAAACGATTGGGTCGGACGTGTCATCGGCGTGCTGACACTGACGCCGTACGATTTCTGGCGGCGCGCGCATGCTCTCCACCATGCCAGTTCAGGCAATCTCGATCGACGCGGAATCGGCGACATCGACACGCTGACCGTGCGCGAGTTCCTGGCGCTATCCAAGGGGCGCCGGATTTTGTATCGCTTGTACCGGAATCCGATCGTGATGTTCGGCGTCGGACCAGCGTATTTGTTCATCTTGCGGCACCGATTGCCTATGGGGCTGATGCGCAGCGGCTGGCAGCCCTGGCTTAGCGCGATGGCGACAAATGTTGCAATCGCGGTTCTGGTCGCAACCCTGATCTGGCTGGTCGGCGTTGGTCCATTCCTGCTTGTGCAGTTGCCGATCACGCTTATCGCCGCCTCGATCGGCGTCTGGCTGTTCTATGTCCAGCACCAGTTCGAGGATACATTCTGGGCCCATGATGAGGGCTGGAATCTTCACGAGGCCGGGCTGTACGGCAGTTCGCATTATGAACTGCCAAGCGTCTTGCGCTGGATTACCGCCAATATAGGAATACACCATGTTCACCATCTGTGTAGCCGAATTCCTTATTATCGCCTGCCACAGGTGTTACGGGATCACCCGCAGCTCTCTACCGTCGGACGACTGACGCTGTTCCAGAGCCTCCGCTGTTTGCGCAAGGCTCTTTGGGATGAGGGCCGGCATAAGCTCGTTTCTTTTCGCGAGATGGAGTCCGTCCCGTCGCCCGCTTCGAGCGCCGCCTCGGGAAGCGGGCCTATCACTTGACAACACGTTCGACCAAGGCGCGCAGGCTCAAGCCCTGCACGATGATGGTGAATAGACCAACCGCATAGGTCGCCGCTAGAATGATGAATTTCTCGGCCGTTTCCGTAGCGAACGGGCGAGGGCGACGGAGATGCCTCCGCGCAATCCACCCCACGTCAGAACCGAGATCGTCCCACGCACGAAGGTGTGGGTCGCGCTCAGAGCCAGTACCGGAACCGAGACGGCAAACAGGTTGGCGCAGAGGACAAGCGGCACGGCAACCGCCGCTAGCCAGCCAAACGATGGATCGTGCAGCCCGCGATTGCCGATTAGGAGCCCGGCGACGACCACAGCGACAGGGCCGCTCAAGTGGAGCTTGGCAGCAAGCGTTTAGATGCCGGTCACCAGCGCAAGCGAGATCAGAACCTCGATCGGATAATAGTCGATCGCACGCATCGCTATGTAAGCTACATAGTCGCTGAAGAGGCCGAACACGGCGTCCCCCGAGCGCCTCGATAAAAAAAGTTCGCCGTTGTGAAGAAGATCGATGCCGCCGCTTCAGCGCTGGCAGCCATCAGTACGGTGAAGATCACGAGCCAATGCCGTCGTTGAAGAGCGATTTGCCGGTCATGTCGAACTCAAGCGTCTTCGGCACACGAACCGCCTTCAACGTCGAGCTAACGGCTGTCGGATCTGTCGGACTGATGAGCGCACCGAAAACCAGAGCCCATGCAAAAGGCATCGTACCCCAAGCGCACCCGCCGCGAGCCAGAAGCCAATGCCGACGATTGCGGTCGAGACGACTACGCCGACGGGGGCCATGGAACCGACCGCCAAGGCGCGGTCGCGCAGGAAAACCGCAAAAATCTGCAATTTTTTGCACGGAAATCGGGTGCTAAGTGCTGGC
>CAWDAB010000014.1:0-16677 GCA_963800155.1 uncultured Alphaproteobacteria bacterium | reverse complement strand
GGCAAGAGCGAAGCCGAGATAACAGCGCTGCCGCTCAACACCACGCGCGAGCGCGTATGCGTCGGCGACGTTTTCAGGCTGCGCAGGGGCGACGCGGCGGACATCGTGATCGAAGGCGGCAGCGAACGCTTCGATCGCGTCGGCTGCGCCATGACAGGCGGCACGGTGCGAACCGAGGGCGATGTCGGCACGCAGTCCGGGCGATTGATGTCAGGCGGCAAGTTGACAATCGGCGGCAATGCCGGGCCCTGGGCGGCGTCGGGCATGAAAGGCGGCACGATCGAAATCGCCGGGAATGCCGGCGAGCGCCTCGGTGGACCGCTGGGTGGGGAAATGGGGGGAATGCGCGGCGGCGTGGTGGTGGTGCGAGGAGATGTCGGGGAGCGCGCCGCCGACCGCCTGCGCCGCGGCACGATCATCGTCGAGGGTAAGGCCGGCAGGCATGCCGGCAGCCGCATGATCGCCGGCACCCTCGTGATCGGCGGCCGCGCCAGGCCACTGCCCGGCTACCTCATGGCGCGCGGTACCCTCGTGTGCGGCGGCGGGTGCGATGATCTATCACCCACTTTCGCCGATTGCGGAGTGCACGATCTGGTAGCTACCGCCTTGATGGCGAATTTCGTCAAGCCCTACAGTCCCACCATAAGCGAGTTGCTACGGCGCCCGTGGCGCCGGCTGCTCGGCGACATGGCGGTCACCGGCAAGGGCGAAATATTTTATCCACCGGCCTGAACCTAGCTCGTCAGCCAAGCGCGTTGGGAGTACAATGAACCGCTTGGCATGGAGCGTCGGGCCATGGGCTTCATCATCCTCGTGATCACGGTGTGTGCGATAGCGCACCCCACGCGCTGTGAGGATCGCCACCTGCAATACATTTCGCACGGCGAGTCGCTGCGCCAATGCGCCATGGGTGCGCCGCCGTACATCGCACAGTATATCGGCGAGCATTCGAAATGGCGGGCGGTGCGCTGGCATTGCGAATATCCCGGACAACGGCACATCTGATGCCGCGTTCGTGATGCGTCCCGAGCAGCGTGCCAAACGCGACGCCTTTCTGACCCGTATCGGTTCGCGCCCGCCGCTCATCATGGGCATTCTTAACGTGACGCCGGATTCCTTCTCCGACGGCGGCAGCTTTCATGCGGTCGACGCCGCACTCGCGCACGCCCGGCAGATGGCGGCTGCCGGCGCAGACATCGTCGATATCGGCGCCGAATCGACACGGCCCGGCGCCACGCCCGTCGGAGAAAGCGAGGAGCTTGCGCGTCTCGAACCCGTGCTGACGGCGCTTGCCGGCCTCGACGCGCCGCTCTCCGTCGACACCTGCAAGGCAATGGTTGCCGCGCGCGCCCTCGCCCTCGGCGCCGTAATGATCAACGACGTTTGGGGCCTGCAGAGCGATCCGGCCATGGCCGATACGGTCGCCGAGGGCGAGGCCGGCCTCGTGATCATGCACAATCGGCCGGAGAAGGATGCAGGCATCGATATCATCACGGATATTCGGCGCTGCTTCGACCGCTCGCTTGCCATTGCCGCGCGCGCCGCCATCCGCAAGGAGCGGATCGTTCTCGATATCGGCGTCGGCTTCGCCAAGAGCAGCCGGCAGAACCGCGACGCCATCGCCCGCCTCGGCGAGCTGAAGGATTATGGGCTGCCGATCATGGTCGGCGCCTCGCGCAAGAAATTTCTCGGCTCGCTCACCGGCGACGGCAGCGAGGCGACGCCCGCCGGTACGCTTGCCGTCGGCCTGGCGGCAGCCGCCGCCGGTGCCGCAATCTTACGCGTGCACGACGTCGCCGCGCATGTCGCCGCCCTGAAGGTGCTGCAGACGCTGCGCGGTTGAGCGCTATTTCTTGCAGTCGGTAAGCTGCTTTTCCTCGATGAAGAAGATGCCGCCTTCCTTCACGTCGACATTGCGCACGACGCAGACCCGCCCGATCTTGTCGGCGAGCTTCACGTCGTAGCGGCCGGACGTCACGCCGGTGACCGCCACGCGCTCGTCATGGTCGACCGTGCCGTCGCGGTCGTTCTTGCACTGGTCGGGGCCCCAGTCCTGCATGCCCGATGGCGACAGCTGCAGGCTGGTCACGGTGTAGATAGTCAGGTTCCAGAAGCGGGTCGGCTTGTCCTTCGCCGCCGCGGACGCGCCAAAAAGAGCGAGTGCCGCACCGGCAATCAGCAAGCTTCGCATGCGGTTTCCTTTTCCGAATTTCTCATCGGGTGCCGCGGGCCTATTGCCGCAGCATGCGCTCTCGATTGACAGCCTTGTCGAGATTGCGCGCGGCATCAAGCCCCACCGGCGTCACCAGCCGGGCGGAAGCCAGATCCGTGCCCTCGAAGTCGGTGCCCGTGACGTTCGCATCGATCAGGGCCGCGCCGCTGAGATCGGCGCCCAGAAGCGAGGCGCCGCTCAGATTGGTTTTCTTCAGCGAGGCAAATTCCAGCTCGGCGCGAGAGAGATCGGCGCCGTGCAGGTCGGCGCCGTCGAGATTGGCCGACTTGAGCACGGCATGCATCAGGCCCATGGACTGGTTTTTCATGTCGGCGGCGAGATTGGCGCCGACCAGCTTGGCGCCGACCAAGCTCGCGTCGGAAAGGTCGGCCACCACGCGCGCCCCCGACAAATCCGCGCCGTCGAGCTTGGCGTGCCGCATCTGGGCGGCAAAAATATTGGCGTGCCGCAGGCTGGCGCGGCTGAGGTCGGCGTTCAGCATCCAGGCCTGATCGAGCACGGCATGATCGAGTTTGGCGCCGACCAGTTTGGCCTTGTTCAAGCTTGCCGCGCGGAAAATCGCGCCGGAAAGATCGAGGCCGGAGAGATCGAGCCCGTTCAACGCCTTGCCGCTGAAATCGGCCGGATGGCCGGGCGCCGCCGCTTTGGCCATGGCGGCGACCTGGGCGCGAGTCATTTCCGCCATGGTCATCGCCGGCGAATTCATGTCGACATGGCTCATCATGTCCTGCGCAACCGCCGGCCATGCGGCGGAGGCGCACAGCATCAGCGCGCCGATTGCGATCGATTTTTTCCGCATGGATCGGGGCTCCCGGAATTTTCGCGCCGCAATGATTGCGCCGCGGCACGGCAAGCGCAAATCACGTCCTCGCTAGCCGCCGCACAGCAGCCGGCAGATCGGACGCGGTCCGGATCACGATCGCGGCGCCGGCTTGTGCGAGCTGCTCTGCCAAGCGCGCGGTTGCGTGGCTGGCGCCGACAAAGGCGATCGCCTGCATGCCGACCGCCAATGCCGCTTCGATGCCGAGCGGCGAATCCTCGATGACGATGCAGTGGGCCGGCGCAGCGCCGAGCGCATGCGCGGCAGCCAGGTACAGATCGGGCGCCGGCTTGCCGTGTGTAACCTGATCGGCGCTGAACACGTTGGCGCCGAACAACGGCGACAGGCCGGTGACCTCGAGCGATAGAGCGATCCGCTCGCGTGTCGAGGACGATGCAACGCAGCGGGGGTAATCCAGCGCGTCGATCGCCTCACGCATCCCGACCACCGCCTTGAGCTCGCGGCGAAAGCGCTCGAGCAGCCGCCGCCCCGCTTGCGCGCCAAGATCGGCCGGTATCGGACGGGACAGCAACGTCTCGGCGGTGGCCAGCACGTCGCGCAGGCTCCGGCCCGTGAAAGTGTCGATCGCCTGCTGGGTGGTCATTGGATGGCCGAGCGCGCTGATCAACTCGGCCAGCGCCGCGCTGGCCATAAGCTCGGAATCGACGAGGACGCCGTCGCAATCGAAGATCAAAAGCGTCACGATTGGCGCCCGTTCAGGCGGTTGGCGACGTCGGCCATCAGGGCGGCGATCTCCGCCTCGCTACGCGCGCGCCGCGGCGTTGCAAAGGCAATCTCGGCCAGAATCCCGGCCGGACGCGACGACAGCAGGAAGACACGGTCGGCGAGGCGAACGGCCTCTTCCAGATCGTGAGTCACCAGCAGCGTCGTCATCGCCCGCGTGTCCACTAAGGCGGCCAGCTGCCCGCGCAGGCGCGCGGCCAAGGCTTCGTCCAGCGACACGAAAGGCTCGTCGAGCAGCAGCAGCAGCGGGTCGACCGCGAAGGCGCGCGCCAAGGCGACGCGGCGGGCGAGCCCCAGCGACAACTCGCCCGGGTAATGCGCGCGGTGCGCCGTCAGCTCCAGCACCTCGAACAACGAGGCGAGCGCAGCCTCCGCGATGTCCGGCGCCACCAGGCGCACATTGTCCTCGACCGTGCGCCACGGCAGCAGACGGGGCTCCTGGAACACCATGCCGAGCCGGCCCGTCGGCGGACGCACGATCGTACCCTCGAAATCGGAATCGAGGCCGGCGATGACGCGCAGCATCGTGGTCTTGCCGCAACCGGACGGGCCGACCAGCGCGCCAACCTCGCTCTGCCCGAGGCTGAAGACGACATCGTGCAGAACCTCCAGGCGCTCGCCCGACGCCGCGGTAAAGGCCTTGCGCGCAATGCGGACTTCAAGCCGCCCGGATTCGCCAACGGGACGCGCGTCGTTCAATGGGCTGCACCAACAAGGTTTCGATCAATAGGATCACCACGACGAAAGTCAGCGCATAGGCAAGGATCAAGGTCACGTCAAATAGCTGAAAGGCTACGCCGATCTCGAAGCCGACCCCGTTCGGCCGGCCGAGCAATTCGACGATGAGCACGATCTTCCACACCAGCGACAGGCCGGAACGCGCCGCCGCCGCGACATAGGGCGCAAGCTGCGGCAGAACCACGTGCCGCAGCGCTTTCCAGCGCGGCAGGGCGAAAACCTTTGCCATCTCGTCGAGGCCGGGATCGAGCGCGCGCGCGCCCTCGCGCACGGTCACCACGGTGTTGGGCAGCTTGTTGATGGCCACCGCCAGCACGCCGGCGATTTCCGTCAGCCCGCCCCAGATGAAGGCGAGCACGATGATCACTAGCGCCGGCAGATTGAGCAACACAATCAGCCAGGGATCGCCGATGCGGTCGGCGAGTTTCACCCGCCCCATCAGCAGTCCGATCGCGGTGCCGGCAACCATGGCAAGCGTGAAGGCGAAGAATACGCGCAGCAGTGTGACGCCGACCTGGAAAAACAAGTCACCAGTGCTCACTTGCGCGACAATGACGCCCAGCACGCGCTCCGGGCCCGGCAGCATCTGCGGGCCTACGAACTGCGCGGCGATCCACCACACCACGATGAACAGGATGAGCGAGGCGAGCCGCTGCATGGGCGGTCATTCCGCCGGCCGATAGAAGGTCCCGGCCGCAAGCTCCTTGCCCTGCCCCACCAAGGCCGGACCGCCGAGTTTGGCCAGCACGCGGTAGAGCATGCGCGCGTCTTTTTCTTCCGCTGCGACCGGGCGGTGGGGAATCCCCTCACGATAACGGTCGCGATAGATTTGCAACGTCGCGGCGTCGGCGGCGCCGGTGAGCGGCGCGATGCGCTGCCATTCGGCATCCGAGGTCAGCAGAATCTCCTTGGCCTTGCGCGTCGCGTCGAGAAAGGCGGCCACCGCCTTCGGATGCGCCGCCACGAAGGCCTCGTTGAAGACATAGCCGACCATGGACAGCTTGCCGGAGACCCCGAACCGCGGCAGCAGCGCGTCGATGCCGATGAGCCGGCGATGGCCCTTCGCTTCCAGCCGCGCGCAGAAATTCCAGTAGTTGAGCATCGCGTCCATGTCGCCTTGCAGCATCTTGCCGGCGAGCAGCGCGGGCGAGCCGTAGACCACCTTAGCCCGTGCCTTCAGATCGATGCCGCTGCGTTTGGCCGCCGCCTGCAACAGCAGCCAGCTCTTGTCGATCGGGCCGCCTGCGACCGCCAAACGCTTGCCCTCGAGGTCGGTGAGGCTCTTGATAGGCGAATCCTTCGGCACCATCACGGCGCCGAGCGCGCTCGAATAGGGATAGAACACCAGCTTGGCGCCGAGATCGCGCTCGCGCGAAACCCACAGCCAGTCAGCGACGATCACGTCGGCCGAGCCCCCGCGCAAGGCGATCTTGCCGGCCTCGGGACTGGCAAGTTCAAGTGTCTCGATGGTGAGGCCTTCGCGTTTGTCGAGGCCGTGCGCCCGCACCACATCAAGTTCCCAAGCCACCGTGCCGGTCTTCTGGACGGCCAGCCGCAACGTCTCGGCGGCCCCGCGAACCGGCGCAAGGAAGGTCAAGACGGCGAGACACAAGCAGCAGACGGCCACGCGCGCATTCGACATGACGTGATCCCGAGGCCTTGAGGCAACGCTTCGAAACCTCAGGCACGAATGCGTTCCTGCTATGGCGCGAAAGCCTAGTTTCAAAGCCCGCGCGCTGGCAAGCCGGCGCAAGGGCCATTGCGTCGCGGGAGCCTTGAGTAAGCCACATGAACAAATATCATGCGTTCGGGCGGCTCCGGTAGACGGCAGGGAGCAGATCGATGACACGGTTGAAGTGGCTCGGATGCGCGGCGCTGTTCGCGCTCGTGACTGCCGCTTCGGCGGCACCGGTGACGCTCGGTCAACTCAACGACTATCCCACCGAGGCGCGGGCCGACTACGTCTTCGCCTGCATGAAAACGAACGGCGACACGCGGGTCGCGCTCAGCCAGTGTTCTTGCTCGATCGACGTGATCGCCTCGCTGCTGCCCTATGACAAATACGTGGCGGCGCAGACCGTGCTCAGTCTCGAGCAGGTACCCGGCCGCTTCGGCGGCATGTTCCGCTCACCGGCGCCGGCCAAGCAAGCCGTGCAAAGCCTGCGGCGCGCCCAGGCGGAAGCCGAGGTGCGCTGTTTCTGAACGCGCCTTGCGCTGCGCTCACATGCCCGGCGGCGAGGCGGGCCATTCGCCCTTGTAGACGTGCTCGTCGGTATCGATCGCCTGCGCACGGAAGGTCTTCGCCCCGTTCGGCCGATAGGCGAACCGGATGCTAGGGTTTTCCGAGATCGAGATGCCGCCGTCCATTGCCAGGATCAGTTGGTCGCCCTGCCACACCTTAAGGTCCTTCACGAAAAACGCCGGGATGTAGAGATGGGTGATTTGGTCCATCTGCAGCCCCGAATTGTTGGGATGGCGGATCATGATCTGCGCCTGCCGCGACCGACCGGCCGATCCGGCCGCGACGGCGAACTGGCGGAATCGCATTTTTCCGATACCGACGTTGGCGACGTTCGCGTCCTTGATGGCCGGCGCGGAGCAGCCGCCGGCCGCTTTCACGTAGCGCTTGACCATGTAGAGGTTGCCGTCGCTCAGCTCGGCCACCGCATGCACATCGGTGTAAGTATTCACCCGCACCCGGGTCGAAAGCGCGCTGATGCCGGCCTTGCCGCCGAAGGTGAAGGAGGCCGCCACTGGCGAAGGATTGCGGTCGATGACGATGGTCAACGCCGTCACGCTGCGCTTGTCGCCCGCCGGCAAGGTGGCGCGAAAAGTCAGCGGTACGATGGCGGCATCCTCGGCCCGGTAAGGCATGTCGAGCGCGATCAAGCCGGCGCCATCGGCCAACTGCCTGTTCTTGAACAGGTCGCGCGCGAGCGCGGGCCAAGGATCGTCGCTTGCCGCTTCCGCCGCGGAAGCGAGCACGCAGCAGGCCAGCATGGCGGCGGTCAAACCGGCCATGCAGATCACGCGAAGAGGCTTCCCGCCCATGACTGGTCTCCCTGGATCACGTGCACCGCCGAGGCAGTTCTCGATCATTCCCATTCGAGCTCGGCGAATGCCGCCGTAGCATTACGCGCATTATAGGCCTTGAACAGCTGCCAGCGATCTTTTTCCGATGCGCAGGCATCCGTTGCGGCCTGCGCGAGCGGCACGCCGCGTTTGATCATGCCGCGGATATCGCTCGCCAAGCATTCGAGATAGCGCTTTTCGTCGGATAGCCCCGCGGGCCATGCGCGCACCAGGGGTCCGTGTCCGGGCACCACAAAGCGCGCCGGAATGCGCGCGAGTGCGTCGATGTCCTTCAGCCAGCCGAGCAGGCTGCCGTCGAGCACCGGCACGTGGCGCAAGAACAGCAGATCGCCGGCGAACAGAGTGCCGCTTCCCCGATCGAGTACCGTCAAATCGTTGTCGGTGTGCGCCGTCGGCCAGGCCTTCAGCGCGAGCCGCCGCCCTCCGAGATCGATCTCGCGCGTATCGGCGACCAGCTCCGTCGGCGGAATGATCTTGACCTGCGCTATCAGCGTCGAACCCCTGGAGGCGCGGAAATTGGCGATGTAGTAGCGACCATGGGTCGCCAAGGCATGCGGCAGGGTCTTGTGCCCGACAAACACCGTGCCGGCGTCGGCGAATGCTGCGTTGCCGAAGACATGGTCGGGATGCATGTGCGTGTTGATCACGTAACGAACGGGAAGGTTCGTATGCACACGAATAGCCGCCAACAATGCACGGCCCTCGTGCACGCTGCCGCCCGTATCGATCACCGCCACCGACCGATTGCCGACGACGAAGCCGATATTGGCGATGGCACCATCGTTTTTCTCGCTCATCAGCGCAATGGCGCCGAAATGGACGAAGACGCCAGGGGCAACTTCGGAAACGGAAAGAGGTTCTATGCGGTCCGCTGTGTGGGCAGAAAAGGTTGGGAAGCAAGCGCTGACGAATAACGCAGCACAGCACACAAAAATGCGCGGCCAAGACGGTAACCTGCTGCTTAACCGCAAGCGAATAGCTGGCATTGCGCTGCCGTGGTCCCCACTAAATCCAAAACCGCTCCGCACGAGGCGTGCTTTCGTCCCACCAGCAAATCTGCGGCTCGTCGACGCACGTTTTTTGTTGCGGTCGCAGAATCATGAGCATAGACTTGAGAAAGTTTCCGGCTTCAAGGGCGTCGGTCAAACGGGAATGCCGACGTTTCTTCGTAGGCTAGGCGGGGCATCGAGCAGAGTGCCCCAGATGCCACGCCACGCTGTGACACGCTGTCGGAAGCTCTTCCCATAGCACGGGTGCCGCTACACGGCACGCAAAGTGTCGTTGTGCCGGTCGCCCGCGGCAATGTCGCAGGGAGGATACGGATGCGCAATCTGCTCTTAGCCGGCTGCATTGGCGCAGCCGCGGCGTTCGCTATGACCGCCGCTAGTGCCAGCGAAAATTTGCAGAAGATGTCGCAGAACCCGAAAGATTGGGTGATGCCCGCGGGTAACTACGCCAACCAGCGCTACTCGGAACTCAAGCAGATCAACACCGGAAACGTCGGCAAGCTGCAAGTTGCCTGGACGTTCTCTACCGGCGTGCTGCGCGGTCACGAGGGCGGGCCGCTGGTGATCGGGAACGTGATGTATGTGCACGGCCCCTTCCCCAATCCGGTTTTCGCACTCGACCTCGATCACGACGGCAAGATCCTTTGGAAATACGAGCCGAGGCAGGATCCCAACGTCATTCCGGTGATGTGTTGCGATACGGTCAATCGCGGTCTCGCGTATGACAACGGCAAGATTTTCCTCCACCAAGCCGATACAACGCTGGTGGCACTCGATGCCAAGACCGGCAAGGTGCTGTGGCAGACCAAGGACGGGGACCCCAAGAAGGGCGAAACCGGCACTTCGGCTCCGCTGGTGGTCAAAGGCAAGGTGCTGATCGGCATCTCTGGCGGCGAATTCGGCGTGCATTGCCGCGTCACCGCCTATGACGAAAATTCCGGCAAGACGGTCTGGAAGGCCTATTCAGAGGGCCCTGACGATCAGATTATGGTCGACCCACAAAAGACCACCGATCTCGGCAAGCCCGTCGGCAAAGATTCCAGTCTGAAAACCTGGAAGGGTGATCAGTGGAAAATCGGCGGCGGCTGCACCTGGGGCTGGATCTCCTATGATCCGGAACTCGACCTCGTGTACTACGGCTCGGGCAACCCCTCGACCTGGAACCCGGTGCAACGTCCGGGCGACAACAAGTGGTCGATGACCGTCTTCGCCCGCAATCCCGATACCGGCATGGCGAAGTGGGTCTATCAGATGACCCCGCACGACGAGTGGGACTACGACGGCGTCAATGAAATGATCCTCGCCGACATCAACGTTGGCGGCAAAGAGCGCAAGGTCCTGGTGCACTTCGACCGCAACGGCTTCGGCTATACGCTCGACCGTGGCACCGGCGAACTGCTGGTCGCAGACAAGTACGACCCGAAGGTCAACTGGGCCACGAGCATCGACCTGAAGACCGGCAAGCCGAATCGCGTCGCCAAGTATTCGACTGAGAAGGGCGGCGAGAATCATAACACCAAGGGCATCTGCCCGGCGGCTCTCGGCAGCAAGGATGAGCAGCCGGCGGCCTATTCGCCTCAGACGCACCTGTTCTACGTGCCGACCAACCACGTCTGCATGGACTATGAACCGTTCCGCGTCTCCTACACGGCCGGTCAGCCCTACGTTGGTGCGACGTTGTCGATGTATCCGCCCGAGGGCGACAGCAACATGGGCAACTTCATCGCGTGGGATGCCGCCAAGGGCAAGATCGTCTGGTCCGACCCCGAGCAGTTCTCGGTCTGGTCAGGCGCGCTCGCGACCGCCGGCGGCGTGGTCTTCTACGGCACGCTGGAAGGCTATCTGAAGGCGGTCGATGCCAAGACGGGTAAGGAACTCTACAAGTTCAAGACCCCGTCCGGCATCATCGGCAACGTGATGACCTACGAGCATAACGGCAAGCAATACGTCGCCGTTCTGTCCGGCGTCGGCGGTTGGGCCGGTATCGGTCTCGCCGCAGGCTTGACCGATCCGCATGCGGGTCTTGGTGCAGTCGGCGGCTATGCCGCCCTGAAGAACTACACCTCGCTCGGCGGACAGCTCACGGTCTTCGCGCTCCCCGGCAGCTGAACGCTGCGCACGTAGACGAACGCCAAAGATTCCCGACGCGCCTCTCTCGAGGCGCGCCGGGATCGGCGTGGGTGACGCCAAAGGCATAAAGGAAATACTGTGCGACGAATTTCTCTGGTTGCCACGACGCTGGCCGCGGCGCTTGCTCTGACCGCCGGCCTCAGCCGCGCGGTCGCCGACGGTTCCGGCGACCCCACCGCGGTCAAAGAGGACGGCGGCAAATGGTTCGATAAGAGCGGCACGCCGACCTTCCACATCGGCAAGGACGGCAAAGTCGACTGGTATACGTTCTCCGGCTTCCGCCGTTACAACGCTGATTGCATCGTGTGTCATGGGCCCGATGGCGCCGGCTCCACTTACGCCCCTGCCCTGATCGATTCGCTGAAGTCGCTAACGTACTCCCAGTTCGTCGAGACCGTGGTGAACGGCAAAAAGTCGGTCAACACCGCGTCGGATCTGGTGATGCCGGCCTTCGGCACCAATCCCAACGTCATGTGCTACCTGGACGACATCTTCGTCTATCTGCGCGCCCGCTCCGACGGCGCGCTTGGACGCGGCCGGCCGCAAGCACATGCGGATATGTCCAAAGCGGCGAAGGCAGCGGAAGACAGCTGCATGGGGCCGAGTTGAATGCGCGGCACCGGCCGGCTGCGGTCAAATTTGCGCCCTGGTAGCAAGGCACGCTTGGCGGTGGCTTACCGGGAAAGATGAGGTCGCTCGTGATCGTGCGTGCCGCAAGGTTTTTAGCCGGTGTTGCCCTTTGCGCGGCGCTGCCGGTCATGCTCTGCGCTACCGCCACGCTGGCGCAGCAAGGCATCGTCCCCGGCGCCGCGCAACCCGGCACCCCGCCGGGGGATATGCGGCACCTGCCGCCAGGCGCGCCCGGTGCGCGGCCGGCAACCGAAGCGCCCTTCGAAATGGTCGATCCCAAGGTGTTCCGCGTCTGCGACGACCCGCACAATTTGCCGTTTTCCAACACCGAGCGCGAAGGCTTCGAAAATAAAATCGCCGACCTGTTCGCCAAGGAGCTCGGCAAGACCGTCGCCTATGCTTGGTACCCCAACGCGCCCGGATTCGTGCGCCGCACGCTCGCTGTCTACAAATGCGACGTCATCATGGGCGTGCCGCAGGGCGACGACATGGTGCAGGTCACAAACCCCTATTATCACACGACCTATGCACTGGTTTACCTGCCGGGCCACGGCCTTGACGGCGTCGATTCGCTCACCGATCCGCGCCTCAAAGACAAACGCATTGGCGTCGTCGCGGGCACGCCGCCGGCGACCAACATGGTGCTCGACGGCCTAATGGACAAGGCCAAGCCTTACCCGCTCGTGGTCGACACTCGCTACGATTCTTCCGGCCAAGCGATGATCAAGGACCTCACCGCCGGCACCATCGATGCCGGCGTGCTGTGGGGGCCGCTGGCCGGCTGGTTCGCGAAGCAGGCCAGTGTGCCGGTGAAAGTGGTACCGCTGCTCAAGGAGAAGAACGGCCCGCGCATGAGCTATCGCATCGGCATGGGCGTGCGTTTCGCCGATCAGAATTGGAAGCGCCGGCTGAACCAGATGATCCGCGCCAAGCAATCCGAAATCAATGCGGTGCTGATGCAATACGGCGTGCCGTTGCTGGATGCTAACAATCATCTCATCACGCCGGCCTCGACGGCTCGGTAGGCGGGCGGCGCGCCAATGGCTGCCCCGCATCGGCGTGCTGGCGGCGGCGTTGCTGGCAACCGCGGCGGCGCGCGGGCAGGAGACCACGCCACCCGAGCCCGACCATTACCGCACCGATCATTATCGCGCGCCGGTGCCGCAGACCCTGCATGGCGCGCGCGTGGTGACGACCGCGCAAGCCGCAGCGCTGTGGAAGCAGGGCAGCGCGGCCTTCATCGACGTGCTGCCGCGTCCGCCAAAGCCCAAGCTGCCGCCGGGCACGCTGTGGCGCGACGAACCGCGCCTCGACATCCCTGGCAGTATCTGGCTGCCGGACACCGGTTATGGCGCGCTTGCGCCGGCCATGCAGGCCTATTTACGCGATGGCCTCAAGCAGGCGAGCGGAGGAAATCGTGAAAAGCCGTTGGTGATCTACTGCTTGCAGAACTGCTGGATGTCGTGGAATGCGGCGCGCCGCGCGCTCGTGATGGGTTACCACAACGTCATCTGGTACCCGGACGGCACTGATGGTTGGTCGCAGGCAGGACTGCCGCTAAAGGAGACGAAGGCCGAGCCACGTCCGAAACAATGATTGTCCGCCAATCCCGCGTGCGGGTCGTGCTTGCTTGCAATGTCTCGAGGGGCGCGCTCATAATGCAAAGACGCGGGGCGCACACACGAGGCGATGAAGGAGGAAATTTAGAAATCGCCAGCAGATAACAATGCTGGGTCACGTCAAAGCCGCCGCGCTCGTCCACCCGCCTTCTCCGTTCACATGGCGCATTCGCTTGCACGGACGTCTCCGACGTTGCGCATCGGCTTGGCGATTTTTTTTTCGACGAGGAAACAAGGAGAGGGATTGATGTCCAGACCTGTTCATTTGTTCGCACTGGCGATGCTGTTGCCGACCGCCGCGTGGGCGCAGCCGCTGCCTCCCGGAAACGCCGAGAAAGGCGCACAAGTCTTCAAGACCTGCGCCATCTGTCACAACATCGGGCCCGATGCAAAGATCAAGGTCGGGCCGCCGCTCAACGGCGTTGTCGGACGTCCGGTGGCATCGTGGCCGGGCTACAGCTATTCTCCCGCGCTCGAAAAATTGAAGGAGACGGTGAAGACCTGGACGGAAGCCGCGCTCGACAAATGGCTGGACAATCCGCGCGCCGTCGCACCCGGCACCAAGATGATATTTCCCGGGTTGAAACAGCCGCAACAGCGCGCCGACGTCATCGCCTATCTGAAGCAGTTCGACGAGAAAGGAACAAAAAGTAGCGGCTGTTCCCTCGCCCGAAGTTTGCCTCGTTCCGTGAAGAACGAATGGAGCAAGCAGGCGTTGACTTCATGCACGTGACATGGAGGCAAACATGGCAGGGAAATCCGAACAGGAACGCAAGGACCAAGCCGCGCAGCAGAAGGGCAACCTGGGTCAAAAGGAAGCCGAAATCGAAAAGCGGAAGGAGAGCGAGCTCGAGCACATGGGCGAGCGGAGCCAGGAACAGAACAAGTAAGCTGGCGAACGGGCGGAGCCGGTGCGAGCAACGTCGCTCGACTTCAGCGAGCGCGCGCGCGGCGGAAAGCGAGTGTCGTTTCGTCAGGCAACGCCGCCGCCCGTCGCGGCCGGCACAAATTTCTGGTGCGCTCGTCGCTTCTGAGATTGCGGTCGAGTGCGGTTCCGGCGATATAGGCTTGCCCGTGCATGAAGCAGGTCGCTGGGTTGTTGAATGTTTCCGCGACCCAGAGGACGTCGCGGGCTTGTTTCGGCTGCAATCGCTGAGACTGGGCATATTCGTCAGCGAACAGATCAGAATCATTGCGGTCAGCATCAAAAGGTCCGGGTTAGGAGCGCGTCCTTCCAGTCGCGGTTCCGGATATAGGGTCGCGGGACGTTTCTTCTTGCCCGCAAACAAGCAAAATCCGAGCCAGACCAGCTTGTTCCACGGGCAGCGCAGAAGCTTTGGCCCATAATTAAGAGGCTGATTAAGAGGAGGCGAAATGCGCCTGGAACTTCTGCGCCAGCCACCCCCAGGCCTCGATCTCGCGCGGCCCGGCAGTCTTATCCACCGCGTTCTTTAAATACGCCATTTCCCGCTCGACCTTGTCGCGCGGCAGCATGTGCAGCCGGCTGACCAGGATGGCAGCCTCCAGCACGGCGGCCTGGGCGCGGTTGAAGCCCAGGAACGGGGCGTGGATGACCGTGCGCACCACCCGGCTGCGCAGCCGCGGCCGTTGCGGGTCGTCTGTAATTTCCGCAACGGCAAGCTCGGCATGCGACAGCGCGCCGGCAAGGCGCGGCACTGGCACCTCCTCGGCGGCGACCGTGGGCCAGTCGTGCCGTCCGGTCAGGCAACCCGCGAAGATGCGCACGTCGTCGGTGTGGCTGGCGGTGGCAAATGGCACCGCCAGCAAATTGTCGAGCGTGGTCGAGGGCCGGAACGGGGCAATGATCCAGTCCTCGCCATCGGCGATCAGGCCGAGCGGCGCGATATGGATGCGGCCCTGCCTGTCGGCCGTCGTGACGATCGTCTCACGGATCAGCGGCATCGCCCGGCCCGATTGCCCCTACTCATTATTTATTGTCCCCGAAGGAGCCGCCGGAGCCGGCACCGCGTAGCGTGTGACCCGCCTCACGCAGGCGGGTCAGGTCGTCCGGACTGCGGTCGACTGCGCAACCCCAGTCGAGCGGCTCGTCCTGGCTATAGCGTTTGCCCAGGCGCCAGGCGATTTCGGCCTTGGCCAGTTCGGTGCCGAGATAAAAAGCGTGCGCACCGTCGTTGGCGACGGCGAGCTTCGGATAGAGCGAGATCGCGTCGGTGGCCACCAGATGGATGCCGCGGGCATAGACGTGAATGCCGTCCTCGGCGGTCTCGATGCGGAAATTGCCGTCGCGCACCTGTTCGGCAAGCTCGGCGATTTCCTGCGCGCTGTTGGGAAACGGCTTGCGGTCGTGCAGCTGCAACAGCGCGCCGCCATAGTTCTGCGGCAGGCCGTCGTCGGCCCGCGCGGCGAACATCATGCGGCGCGCCGCGTCGTGTTCCTGCACGGTGCGGCGGGTATGCGGGCTGACCTGCACCACCAGCACGTTGCGGATGGCAAGCTCCGAGCAGATGCCGAGCAATGCCGCGGTGACGCCGCCGCTGTCGGCGTCGGTCAATTCGGTGAGATTGCCCGTGCCCATGAGGACCTCGGCCTCCGGCAGAAGCCGGCGCAATTCGGCGTAACGCGACAGCGATTCCATGAAGCCGAAATGGATGGGATCGAGAATGGGGTCGAGGATCGCGTCGATGCCGAACCTGTCCGCCATCTCCGCCGCCCGCAACAACGAAACCAGGTCGCCGTGAGCCGCCGGCACCAGCACCGGCGTCACATCCGTATCGAGGGCGAGATCGAGCGTCATCTCGTTCAGGCTGAGCAGGAATTGCGCGCCTGCCGCGGCGCCGGCGCGCAACTCGTCGATGTCGGCCGAATCGACGCTGACCGGAATGTCCTCGGCCGCCAATGCCAGCACCGCATCCTGCAAATGCGGGAATGGTGTATCCGGCAGACAGCCGAGGTCGATCACGTCGGCGCCCGGCCTCGCGCAGCGCGCGCGCGCGCGCGAGGATGGCGTCGACCTCGAGCGCCGAGGCATCGACGATCTCGGCGAAGATGCGCATATCGTAGCGCGAAAGGTCGACGCCGCGGCCGCCATTGCCGAAGAACGCGGGCAAGTCCTTGAGCTCCTCGGGGCCGCGCTCGAAGGGAACGCCGAACTGCGCGCTCAGCCGTTCGAGATCGGCGCGGCAGCGTCCCGGCACCAGCACGCGCGTCGCCTCGACCGGACGCGGCAGGCGGCGCGCGATGATGGCTTCCGTCATCAGCGCGGCCACCTTCACCCCGACATTGATCACCGACCACTCGAAGCCCGGATCGCCCATGCCCGCCAGCACCTTCTCCAGCCGCGGCTGCGCCAGGTGCCCGGTGAGGAAGGCGATGCGCTCGGTCATGTCAGCTCTCGCTTGCGGCGGGAGAGCGCTTGCGTCAGCTCGGCGAGGCTCTCGACCACGGCAACGTCCTGAAACGACTTGAGCCTGGCGGTGTTTTCCAGATCGATCGGGCGCGGATAGACCTTCACCATTCCTTTCGGCGCTTCGGTCTCTAGCTCGGGCGCGGTGTCGCAGGCGAACACGATGGACGGCACACGGCATTTCCCCGCCTGCGCGAACACGTTGGTCGCCAGCGTGTCGGAGATGCCGTAGACGCATTTGGCGACCGTGTTGGAGGTGGCCGGCGCCAGCACCAGCG
>CAWDAB010000013.1:0-16676 GCA_963800155.1 uncultured Alphaproteobacteria bacterium | reverse complement strand
GGCAAGAGCGAAGCCGAGATAACAGCGCTGCCGCTCAACACCACGCGCGAGCGCGTATGCGTCGGCGACGTTTTCAGGCTGCGCAGGGGCGACGCGGCGGACATCGTGATCGAAGGCGGCAGCGAACGCTTCGATCGCGTCGGCTGCGCCATGACAGGCGGCACGGTGCGAACCGAGGGCGATGTCGGCACGCAGTCCGGGCGATTGATGTCAGGCGGCAAGTTGACAATCGGCGGCAATGCCGGGCCCTGGGCGGCGTCGGGCATGAAAGGCGGCACGATCGAAATCGCCGGGAATGCCGGCGAGCGCCTCGGTGGACCGCTGGGTGGGGAAATGGGGGGAATGCGCGGCGGCGTGGTGGTGGTGCGAGGAGATGTCGGGGAGCGCGCCGCCGACCGCCTGCGCCGCGGCACGATCATCGTCGAGGGTAAGGCCGGCAGGCATGCCGGCAGCCGCATGATCGCCGGCACCCTCGTGATCGGCGGCCGCGCCAGGCCACTGCCCGGCTACCTCATGGCGCGCGGTACCCTCGTGTGCGGCGGCGGGTGCGATGATCTATCACCCACTTTCGCCGATTGCGGAGTGCACGATCTGGTAGCTACCGCCTTGATGGCGAATTTCGTCAAGCCCTACAGTCCCACCATAAGCGAGTTGCTACGGCGCCCGTGGCGCCGGCTGCTCGGCGACATGGCGGTCACCGGCAAGGGCGAAATATTTTATCCACCGGCCTGAACCTAGCTCGTCAGCCAAGCGCGTTGGGAGTACAATGAACCGCTTGGCATGGAGCGTCGGGCCATGGGCTTCATCATCCTCGTGATCACGGTGTGTGCGATAGCGCACCCCACGCGCTGTGAGGATCGCCACCTGCAATACATTTCGCACGGCGAGTCGCTGCGCCAATGCGCCATGGGTGCGCCGCCGTACATCGCACAGTATATCGGCGAGCATTCGAAATGGCGGGCGGTGCGCTGGCATTGCGAATATCCCGGACAACGGCACATCTGATGCCGCGTTCGTGATGCGTCCCGAGCAGCGTGCCAAACGCGACGCCTTTCTGACCCGTATCGGTTCGCGCCCGCCGCTCATCATGGGCATTCTTAACGTGACGCCGGATTCCTTCTCCGACGGCGGCAGCTTTCATGCGGTCGACGCCGCACTCGCGCACGCCCGGCAGATGGCGGCTGCCGGCGCAGACATCGTCGATATCGGCGCCGAATCGACACGGCCCGGCGCCACGCCCGTCGGAGAAAGCGAGGAGCTTGCGCGTCTCGAACCCGTGCTGACGGCGCTTGCCGGCCTCGACGCGCCGCTCTCCGTCGACACCTGCAAGGCAATGGTTGCCGCGCGCGCCCTCGCCCTCGGCGCCGTAATGATCAACGACGTTTGGGGCCTGCAGAGCGATCCGGCCATGGCCGATACGGTCGCCGAGGGCGAGGCCGGCCTCGTGATCATGCACAATCGGCCGGAGAAGGATGCAGGCATCGATATCATCACGGATATTCGGCGCTGCTTCGACCGCTCGCTTGCCATTGCCGCGCGCGCCGCCATCCGCAAGGAGCGGATCGTTCTCGATATCGGCGTCGGCTTCGCCAAGAGCAGCCGGCAGAACCGCGACGCCATCGCCCGCCTCGGCGAGCTGAAGGATTATGGGCTGCCGATCATGGTCGGCGCCTCGCGCAAGAAATTTCTCGGCTCGCTCACCGGCGACGGCAGCGAGGCGACGCCCGCCGGTACGCTTGCCGTCGGCCTGGCGGCAGCCGCCGCCGGTGCCGCAATCTTACGCGTGCACGACGTCGCCGCGCATGTCGCCGCCCTGAAGGTGCTGCAGACGCTGCGCGGTTGAGCGCTATTTCTTGCAGTCGGTAAGCTGCTTTTCCTCGATGAAGAAGATGCCGCCTTCCTTCACGTCGACATTGCGCACGACGCAGACCCGCCCGATCTTGTCGGCGAGCTTCACGTCGTAGCGGCCGGACGTCACGCCGGTGACCGCCACGCGCTCGTCATGGTCGACCGTGCCGTCGCGGTCGTTCTTGCACTGGTCGGGGCCCCAGTCCTGCATGCCCGATGGCGACAGCTGCAGGCTGGTCACGGTGTAGATAGTCAGGTTCCAGAAGCGGGTCGGCTTGTCCTTCGCCGCCGCGGACGCGCCAAAAAGAGCGAGTGCCGCACCGGCAATCAGCAAGCTTCGCATGCGGTTTCCTTTTCCGAATTTCTCATCGGGTGCCGCGGGCCTATTGCCGCAGCATGCGCTCTCGATTGACAGCCTTGTCGAGATTGCGCGCGGCATCAAGCCCCACCGGCGTCACCAGCCGGGCGGAAGCCAGATCCGTGCCCTCGAAGTCGGTGCCCGTGACGTTCGCATCGATCAGGGCCGCGCCGCTGAGATCGGCGCCCAGAAGCGAGGCGCCGCTCAGATTGGTTTTCTTCAGCGAGGCAAATTCCAGCTCGGCGCGAGAGAGATCGGCGCCGTGCAGGTCGGCGCCGTCGAGATTGGCCGACTTGAGCACGGCATGCATCAGGCCCATGGACTGGTTTTTCATGTCGGCGGCGAGATTGGCGCCGACCAGCTTGGCGCCGACCAAGCTCGCGTCGGAAAGGTCGGCCACCACGCGCGCCCCCGACAAATCCGCGCCGTCGAGCTTGGCGTGCCGCATCTGGGCGGCAAAAATATTGGCGTGCCGCAGGCTGGCGCGGCTGAGGTCGGCGTTCAGCATCCAGGCCTGATCGAGCACGGCATGATCGAGTTTGGCGCCGACCAGTTTGGCCTTGTTCAAGCTTGCCGCGCGGAAAATCGCGCCGGAAAGATCGAGGCCGGAGAGATCGAGCCCGTTCAACGCCTTGCCGCTGAAATCGGCCGGATGGCCGGGCGCCGCCGCTTTGGCCATGGCGGCGACCTGGGCGCGAGTCATTTCCGCCATGGTCATCGCCGGCGAATTCATGTCGACATGGCTCATCATGTCCTGCGCAACCGCCGGCCATGCGGCGGAGGCGCACAGCATCAGCGCGCCGATTGCGATCGATTTTTTCCGCATGGATCGGGGCTCCCGGAATTTTCGCGCCGCAATGATTGCGCCGCGGCACGGCAAGCGCAAATCACGTCCTCGCTAGCCGCCGCACAGCAGCCGGCAGATCGGACGCGGTCCGGATCACGATCGCGGCGCCGGCTTGTGCGAGCTGCTCTGCCAAGCGCGCGGTTGCGTGGCTGGCGCCGACAAAGGCGATCGCCTGCATGCCGACCGCCAATGCCGCTTCGATGCCGAGCGGCGAATCCTCGATGACGATGCAGTGGGCCGGCGCAGCGCCGAGCGCATGCGCGGCAGCCAGGTACAGATCGGGCGCCGGCTTGCCGTGTGTAACCTGATCGGCGCTGAACACGTTGGCGCCGAACAACGGCGACAGGCCGGTGACCTCGAGCGATAGAGCGATCCGCTCGCGTGTCGAGGACGATGCAACGCAGCGGGGGTAATCCAGCGCGTCGATCGCCTCACGCATCCCGACCACCGCCTTGAGCTCGCGGCGAAAGCGCTCGAGCAGCCGCCGCCCCGCTTGCGCGCCAAGATCGGCCGGTATCGGACGGGACAGCAACGTCTCGGCGGTGGCCAGCACGTCGCGCAGGCTCCGGCCCGTGAAAGTGTCGATCGCCTGCTGGGTGGTCATTGGATGGCCGAGCGCGCTGATCAACTCGGCCAGCGCCGCGCTGGCCATAAGCTCGGAATCGACGAGGACGCCGTCGCAATCGAAGATCAAAAGCGTCACGATTGGCGCCCGTTCAGGCGGTTGGCGACGTCGGCCATCAGGGCGGCGATCTCCGCCTCGCTACGCGCGCGCCGCGGCGTTGCAAAGGCAATCTCGGCCAGAATCCCGGCCGGACGCGACGACAGCAGGAAGACACGGTCGGCGAGGCGAACGGCCTCTTCCAGATCGTGAGTCACCAGCAGCGTCGTCATCGCCCGCGTGTCCACTAAGGCGGCCAGCTGCCCGCGCAGGCGCGCGGCCAAGGCTTCGTCCAGCGACACGAAAGGCTCGTCGAGCAGCAGCAGCAGCGGGTCGACCGCGAAGGCGCGCGCCAAGGCGACGCGGCGGGCGAGCCCCAGCGACAACTCGCCCGGGTAATGCGCGCGGTGCGCCGTCAGCTCCAGCACCTCGAACAACGAGGCGAGCGCAGCCTCCGCGATGTCCGGCGCCACCAGGCGCACATTGTCCTCGACCGTGCGCCACGGCAGCAGACGGGGCTCCTGGAACACCATGCCGAGCCGGCCCGTCGGCGGACGCACGATCGTACCCTCGAAATCGGAATCGAGGCCGGCGATGACGCGCAGCATCGTGGTCTTGCCGCAACCGGACGGGCCGACCAGCGCGCCAACCTCGCTCTGCCCGAGGCTGAAGACGACATCGTGCAGAACCTCCAGGCGCTCGCCCGACGCCGCGGTAAAGGCCTTGCGCGCAATGCGGACTTCAAGCCGCCCGGATTCGCCAACGGGACGCGCGTCGTTCAATGGGCTGCACCAACAAGGTTTCGATCAATAGGATCACCACGACGAAAGTCAGCGCATAGGCAAGGATCAAGGTCACGTCAAATAGCTGAAAGGCTACGCCGATCTCGAAGCCGACCCCGTTCGGCCGGCCGAGCAATTCGACGATGAGCACGATCTTCCACACCAGCGACAGGCCGGAACGCGCCGCCGCCGCGACATAGGGCGCAAGCTGCGGCAGAACCACGTGCCGCAGCGCTTTCCAGCGCGGCAGGGCGAAAACCTTTGCCATCTCGTCGAGGCCGGGATCGAGCGCGCGCGCGCCCTCGCGCACGGTCACCACGGTGTTGGGCAGCTTGTTGATGGCCACCGCCAGCACGCCGGCGATTTCCGTCAGCCCGCCCCAGATGAAGGCGAGCACGATGATCACTAGCGCCGGCAGATTGAGCAACACAATCAGCCAGGGATCGCCGATGCGGTCGGCGAGTTTCACCCGCCCCATCAGCAGTCCGATCGCGGTGCCGGCAACCATGGCAAGCGTGAAGGCGAAGAATACGCGCAGCAGTGTGACGCCGACCTGGAAAAACAAGTCACCAGTGCTCACTTGCGCGACAATGACGCCCAGCACGCGCTCCGGGCCCGGCAGCATCTGCGGGCCTACGAACTGCGCGGCGATCCACCACACCACGATGAACAGGATGAGCGAGGCGAGCCGCTGCATGGGCGGTCATTCCGCCGGCCGATAGAAGGTCCCGGCCGCAAGCTCCTTGCCCTGCCCCACCAAGGCCGGACCGCCGAGTTTGGCCAGCACGCGGTAGAGCATGCGCGCGTCTTTTTCTTCCGCTGCGACCGGGCGGTGGGGAATCCCCTCACGATAACGGTCGCGATAGATTTGCAACGTCGCGGCGTCGGCGGCGCCGGTGAGCGGCGCGATGCGCTGCCATTCGGCATCCGAGGTCAGCAGAATCTCCTTGGCCTTGCGCGTCGCGTCGAGAAAGGCGGCCACCGCCTTCGGATGCGCCGCCACGAAGGCCTCGTTGAAGACATAGCCGACCATGGACAGCTTGCCGGAGACCCCGAACCGCGGCAGCAGCGCGTCGATGCCGATGAGCCGGCGATGGCCCTTCGCTTCCAGCCGCGCGCAGAAATTCCAGTAGTTGAGCATCGCGTCCATGTCGCCTTGCAGCATCTTGCCGGCGAGCAGCGCGGGCGAGCCGTAGACCACCTTAGCCCGTGCCTTCAGATCGATGCCGCTGCGTTTGGCCGCCGCCTGCAACAGCAGCCAGCTCTTGTCGATCGGGCCGCCTGCGACCGCCAAACGCTTGCCCTCGAGGTCGGTGAGGCTCTTGATAGGCGAATCCTTCGGCACCATCACGGCGCCGAGCGCGCTCGAATAGGGATAGAACACCAGCTTGGCGCCGAGATCGCGCTCGCGCGAAACCCACAGCCAGTCAGCGACGATCACGTCGGCCGAGCCCCCGCGCAAGGCGATCTTGCCGGCCTCGGGACTGGCAAGTTCAAGTGTCTCGATGGTGAGGCCTTCGCGTTTGTCGAGGCCGTGCGCCCGCACCACATCAAGTTCCCAAGCCACCGTGCCGGTCTTCTGGACGGCCAGCCGCAACGTCTCGGCGGCCCCGCGAACCGGCGCAAGGAAGGTCAAGACGGCGAGACACAAGCAGCAGACGGCCACGCGCGCATTCGACATGACGTGATCCCGAGGCCTTGAGGCAACGCTTCGAAACCTCAGGCACGAATGCGTTCCTGCTATGGCGCGAAAGCCTAGTTTCAAAGCCCGCGCGCTGGCAAGCCGGCGCAAGGGCCATTGCGTCGCGGGAGCCTTGAGTAAGCCACATGAACAAATATCATGCGTTCGGGCGGCTCCGGTAGACGGCAGGGAGCAGATCGATGACACGGTTGAAGTGGCTCGGATGCGCGGCGCTGTTCGCGCTCGTGACTGCCGCTTCGGCGGCACCGGTGACGCTCGGTCAACTCAACGACTATCCCACCGAGGCGCGGGCCGACTACGTCTTCGCCTGCATGAAAACGAACGGCGACACGCGGGTCGCGCTCAGCCAGTGTTCTTGCTCGATCGACGTGATCGCCTCGCTGCTGCCCTATGACAAATACGTGGCGGCGCAGACCGTGCTCAGTCTCGAGCAGGTACCCGGCCGCTTCGGCGGCATGTTCCGCTCACCGGCGCCGGCCAAGCAAGCCGTGCAAAGCCTGCGGCGCGCCCAGGCGGAAGCCGAGGTGCGCTGTTTCTGAACGCGCCTTGCGCTGCGCTCACATGCCCGGCGGCGAGGCGGGCCATTCGCCCTTGTAGACGTGCTCGTCGGTATCGATCGCCTGCGCACGGAAGGTCTTCGCCCCGTTCGGCCGATAGGCGAACCGGATGCTAGGGTTTTCCGAGATCGAGATGCCGCCGTCCATTGCCAGGATCAGTTGGTCGCCCTGCCACACCTTAAGGTCCTTCACGAAAAACGCCGGGATGTAGAGATGGGTGATTTGGTCCATCTGCAGCCCCGAATTGTTGGGATGGCGGATCATGATCTGCGCCTGCCGCGACCGACCGGCCGATCCGGCCGCGACGGCGAACTGGCGGAATCGCATTTTTCCGATACCGACGTTGGCGACGTTCGCGTCCTTGATGGCCGGCGCGGAGCAGCCGCCGGCCGCTTTCACGTAGCGCTTGACCATGTAGAGGTTGCCGTCGCTCAGCTCGGCCACCGCATGCACATCGGTGTAAGTATTCACCCGCACCCGGGTCGAAAGCGCGCTGATGCCGGCCTTGCCGCCGAAGGTGAAGGAGGCCGCCACTGGCGAAGGATTGCGGTCGATGACGATGGTCAACGCCGTCACGCTGCGCTTGTCGCCCGCCGGCAAGGTGGCGCGAAAAGTCAGCGGTACGATGGCGGCATCCTCGGCCCGGTAAGGCATGTCGAGCGCGATCAAGCCGGCGCCATCGGCCAACTGCCTGTTCTTGAACAGGTCGCGCGCGAGCGCGGGCCAAGGATCGTCGCTTGCCGCTTCCGCCGCGGAAGCGAGCACGCAGCAGGCCAGCATGGCGGCGGTCAAACCGGCCATGCAGATCACGCGAAGAGGCTTCCCGCCCATGACTGGTCTCCCTGGATCACGTGCACCGCCGAGGCAGTTCTCGATCATTCCCATTCGAGCTCGGCGAATGCCGCCGTAGCATTACGCGCATTATAGGCCTTGAACAGCTGCCAGCGATCTTTTTCCGATGCGCAGGCATCCGTTGCGGCCTGCGCGAGCGGCACGCCGCGTTTGATCATGCCGCGGATATCGCTCGCCAAGCATTCGAGATAGCGCTTTTCGTCGGATAGCCCCGCGGGCCATGCGCGCACCAGGGGTCCGTGTCCGGGCACCACAAAGCGCGCCGGAATGCGCGCGAGTGCGTCGATGTCCTTCAGCCAGCCGAGCAGGCTGCCGTCGAGCACCGGCACGTGGCGCAAGAACAGCAGATCGCCGGCGAACAGAGTGCCGCTTCCCCGATCGAGTACCGTCAAATCGTTGTCGGTGTGCGCCGTCGGCCAGGCCTTCAGCGCGAGCCGCCGCCCTCCGAGATCGATCTCGCGCGTATCGGCGACCAGCTCCGTCGGCGGAATGATCTTGACCTGCGCTATCAGCGTCGAACCCCTGGAGGCGCGGAAATTGGCGATGTAGTAGCGACCATGGGTCGCCAAGGCATGCGGCAGGGTCTTGTGCCCGACAAACACCGTGCCGGCGTCGGCGAATGCTGCGTTGCCGAAGACATGGTCGGGATGCATGTGCGTGTTGATCACGTAACGAACGGGAAGGTTCGTATGCACACGAATAGCCGCCAACAATGCACGGCCCTCGTGCACGCTGCCGCCCGTATCGATCACCGCCACCGACCGATTGCCGACGACGAAGCCGATATTGGCGATGGCACCATCGTTTTTCTCGCTCATCAGCGCAATGGCGCCGAAATGGACGAAGACGCCAGGGGCAACTTCGGAAACGGAAAGAGGTTCTATGCGGTCCGCTGTGTGGGCAGAAAAGGTTGGGAAGCAAGCGCTGACGAATAACGCAGCACAGCACACAAAAATGCGCGGCCAAGACGGTAACCTGCTGCTTAACCGCAAGCGAATAGCTGGCATTGCGCTGCCGTGGTCCCCACTAAATCCAAAACCGCTCCGCACGAGGCGTGCTTTCGTCCCACCAGCAAATCTGCGGCTCGTCGACGCACGTTTTTTGTTGCGGTCGCAGAATCATGAGCATAGACTTGAGAAAGTTTCCGGCTTCAAGGGCGTCGGTCAAACGGGAATGCCGACGTTTCTTCGTAGGCTAGGCGGGGCATCGAGCAGAGTGCCCCAGATGCCACGCCACGCTGTGACACGCTGTCGGAAGCTCTTCCCATAGCACGGGTGCCGCTACACGGCACGCAAAGTGTCGTTGTGCCGGTCGCCCGCGGCAATGTCGCAGGGAGGATACGGATGCGCAATCTGCTCTTAGCCGGCTGCATTGGCGCAGCCGCGGCGTTCGCTATGACCGCCGCTAGTGCCAGCGAAAATTTGCAGAAGATGTCGCAGAACCCGAAAGATTGGGTGATGCCCGCGGGTAACTACGCCAACCAGCGCTACTCGGAACTCAAGCAGATCAACACCGGAAACGTCGGCAAGCTGCAAGTTGCCTGGACGTTCTCTACCGGCGTGCTGCGCGGTCACGAGGGCGGGCCGCTGGTGATCGGGAACGTGATGTATGTGCACGGCCCCTTCCCCAATCCGGTTTTCGCACTCGACCTCGATCACGACGGCAAGATCCTTTGGAAATACGAGCCGAGGCAGGATCCCAACGTCATTCCGGTGATGTGTTGCGATACGGTCAATCGCGGTCTCGCGTATGACAACGGCAAGATTTTCCTCCACCAAGCCGATACAACGCTGGTGGCACTCGATGCCAAGACCGGCAAGGTGCTGTGGCAGACCAAGGACGGGGACCCCAAGAAGGGCGAAACCGGCACTTCGGCTCCGCTGGTGGTCAAAGGCAAGGTGCTGATCGGCATCTCTGGCGGCGAATTCGGCGTGCATTGCCGCGTCACCGCCTATGACGAAAATTCCGGCAAGACGGTCTGGAAGGCCTATTCAGAGGGCCCTGACGATCAGATTATGGTCGACCCACAAAAGACCACCGATCTCGGCAAGCCCGTCGGCAAAGATTCCAGTCTGAAAACCTGGAAGGGTGATCAGTGGAAAATCGGCGGCGGCTGCACCTGGGGCTGGATCTCCTATGATCCGGAACTCGACCTCGTGTACTACGGCTCGGGCAACCCCTCGACCTGGAACCCGGTGCAACGTCCGGGCGACAACAAGTGGTCGATGACCGTCTTCGCCCGCAATCCCGATACCGGCATGGCGAAGTGGGTCTATCAGATGACCCCGCACGACGAGTGGGACTACGACGGCGTCAATGAAATGATCCTCGCCGACATCAACGTTGGCGGCAAAGAGCGCAAGGTCCTGGTGCACTTCGACCGCAACGGCTTCGGCTATACGCTCGACCGTGGCACCGGCGAACTGCTGGTCGCAGACAAGTACGACCCGAAGGTCAACTGGGCCACGAGCATCGACCTGAAGACCGGCAAGCCGAATCGCGTCGCCAAGTATTCGACTGAGAAGGGCGGCGAGAATCATAACACCAAGGGCATCTGCCCGGCGGCTCTCGGCAGCAAGGATGAGCAGCCGGCGGCCTATTCGCCTCAGACGCACCTGTTCTACGTGCCGACCAACCACGTCTGCATGGACTATGAACCGTTCCGCGTCTCCTACACGGCCGGTCAGCCCTACGTTGGTGCGACGTTGTCGATGTATCCGCCCGAGGGCGACAGCAACATGGGCAACTTCATCGCGTGGGATGCCGCCAAGGGCAAGATCGTCTGGTCCGACCCCGAGCAGTTCTCGGTCTGGTCAGGCGCGCTCGCGACCGCCGGCGGCGTGGTCTTCTACGGCACGCTGGAAGGCTATCTGAAGGCGGTCGATGCCAAGACGGGTAAGGAACTCTACAAGTTCAAGACCCCGTCCGGCATCATCGGCAACGTGATGACCTACGAGCATAACGGCAAGCAATACGTCGCCGTTCTGTCCGGCGTCGGCGGTTGGGCCGGTATCGGTCTCGCCGCAGGCTTGACCGATCCGCATGCGGGTCTTGGTGCAGTCGGCGGCTATGCCGCCCTGAAGAACTACACCTCGCTCGGCGGACAGCTCACGGTCTTCGCGCTCCCCGGCAGCTGAACGCTGCGCACGTAGACGAACGCCAAAGATTCCCGACGCGCCTCTCTCGAGGCGCGCCGGGATCGGCGTGGGTGACGCCAAAGGCATAAAGGAAATACTGTGCGACGAATTTCTCTGGTTGCCACGACGCTGGCCGCGGCGCTTGCTCTGACCGCCGGCCTCAGCCGCGCGGTCGCCGACGGTTCCGGCGACCCCACCGCGGTCAAAGAGGACGGCGGCAAATGGTTCGATAAGAGCGGCACGCCGACCTTCCACATCGGCAAGGACGGCAAAGTCGACTGGTATACGTTCTCCGGCTTCCGCCGTTACAACGCTGATTGCATCGTGTGTCATGGGCCCGATGGCGCCGGCTCCACTTACGCCCCTGCCCTGATCGATTCGCTGAAGTCGCTAACGTACTCCCAGTTCGTCGAGACCGTGGTGAACGGCAAAAAGTCGGTCAACACCGCGTCGGATCTGGTGATGCCGGCCTTCGGCACCAATCCCAACGTCATGTGCTACCTGGACGACATCTTCGTCTATCTGCGCGCCCGCTCCGACGGCGCGCTTGGACGCGGCCGGCCGCAAGCACATGCGGATATGTCCAAAGCGGCGAAGGCAGCGGAAGACAGCTGCATGGGGCCGAGTTGAATGCGCGGCACCGGCCGGCTGCGGTCAAATTTGCGCCCTGGTAGCAAGGCACGCTTGGCGGTGGCTTACCGGGAAAGATGAGGTCGCTCGTGATCGTGCGTGCCGCAAGGTTTTTAGCCGGTGTTGCCCTTTGCGCGGCGCTGCCGGTCATGCTCTGCGCTACCGCCACGCTGGCGCAGCAAGGCATCGTCCCCGGCGCCGCGCAACCCGGCACCCCGCCGGGGGATATGCGGCACCTGCCGCCAGGCGCGCCCGGTGCGCGGCCGGCAACCGAAGCGCCCTTCGAAATGGTCGATCCCAAGGTGTTCCGCGTCTGCGACGACCCGCACAATTTGCCGTTTTCCAACACCGAGCGCGAAGGCTTCGAAAATAAAATCGCCGACCTGTTCGCCAAGGAGCTCGGCAAGACCGTCGCCTATGCTTGGTACCCCAACGCGCCCGGATTCGTGCGCCGCACGCTCGCTGTCTACAAATGCGACGTCATCATGGGCGTGCCGCAGGGCGACGACATGGTGCAGGTCACAAACCCCTATTATCACACGACCTATGCACTGGTTTACCTGCCGGGCCACGGCCTTGACGGCGTCGATTCGCTCACCGATCCGCGCCTCAAAGACAAACGCATTGGCGTCGTCGCGGGCACGCCGCCGGCGACCAACATGGTGCTCGACGGCCTAATGGACAAGGCCAAGCCTTACCCGCTCGTGGTCGACACTCGCTACGATTCTTCCGGCCAAGCGATGATCAAGGACCTCACCGCCGGCACCATCGATGCCGGCGTGCTGTGGGGGCCGCTGGCCGGCTGGTTCGCGAAGCAGGCCAGTGTGCCGGTGAAAGTGGTACCGCTGCTCAAGGAGAAGAACGGCCCGCGCATGAGCTATCGCATCGGCATGGGCGTGCGTTTCGCCGATCAGAATTGGAAGCGCCGGCTGAACCAGATGATCCGCGCCAAGCAATCCGAAATCAATGCGGTGCTGATGCAATACGGCGTGCCGTTGCTGGATGCTAACAATCATCTCATCACGCCGGCCTCGACGGCTCGGTAGGCGGGCGGCGCGCCAATGGCTGCCCCGCATCGGCGTGCTGGCGGCGGCGTTGCTGGCAACCGCGGCGGCGCGCGGGCAGGAGACCACGCCACCCGAGCCCGACCATTACCGCACCGATCATTATCGCGCGCCGGTGCCGCAGACCCTGCATGGCGCGCGCGTGGTGACGACCGCGCAAGCCGCAGCGCTGTGGAAGCAGGGCAGCGCGGCCTTCATCGACGTGCTGCCGCGTCCGCCAAAGCCCAAGCTGCCGCCGGGCACGCTGTGGCGCGACGAACCGCGCCTCGACATCCCTGGCAGTATCTGGCTGCCGGACACCGGTTATGGCGCGCTTGCGCCGGCCATGCAGGCCTATTTACGCGATGGCCTCAAGCAGGCGAGCGGAGGAAATCGTGAAAAGCCGTTGGTGATCTACTGCTTGCAGAACTGCTGGATGTCGTGGAATGCGGCGCGCCGCGCGCTCGTGATGGGTTACCACAACGTCATCTGGTACCCGGACGGCACTGATGGTTGGTCGCAGGCAGGACTGCCGCTAAAGGAGACGAAGGCCGAGCCACGTCCGAAACAATGATTGTCCGCCAATCCCGCGTGCGGGTCGTGCTTGCTTGCAATGTCTCGAGGGGCGCGCTCATAATGCAAAGACGCGGGGCGCACACACGAGGCGATGAAGGAGGAAATTTAGAAATCGCCAGCAGATAACAATGCTGGGTCACGTCAAAGCCGCCGCGCTCGTCCACCCGCCTTCTCCGTTCACATGGCGCATTCGCTTGCACGGACGTCTCCGACGTTGCGCATCGGCTTGGCGATTTTTTTTTCGACGAGGAAACAAGGAGAGGGATTGATGTCCAGACCTGTTCATTTGTTCGCACTGGCGATGCTGTTGCCGACCGCCGCGTGGGCGCAGCCGCTGCCTCCCGGAAACGCCGAGAAAGGCGCACAAGTCTTCAAGACCTGCGCCATCTGTCACAACATCGGGCCCGATGCAAAGATCAAGGTCGGGCCGCCGCTCAACGGCGTTGTCGGACGTCCGGTGGCATCGTGGCCGGGCTACAGCTATTCTCCCGCGCTCGAAAAATTGAAGGAGACGGTGAAGACCTGGACGGAAGCCGCGCTCGACAAATGGCTGGACAATCCGCGCGCCGTCGCACCCGGCACCAAGATGATATTTCCCGGGTTGAAACAGCCGCAACAGCGCGCCGACGTCATCGCCTATCTGAAGCAGTTCGACGAGAAAGGAACAAAAAGTAGCGGCTGTTCCCTCGCCCGAAGTTTGCCTCGTTCCGTGAAGAACGAATGGAGCAAGCAGGCGTTGACTTCATGCACGTGACATGGAGGCAAACATGGCAGGGAAATCCGAACAGGAACGCAAGGACCAAGCCGCGCAGCAGAAGGGCAACCTGGGTCAAAAGGAAGCCGAAATCGAAAAGCGGAAGGAGAGCGAGCTCGAGCACATGGGCGAGCGGAGCCAGGAACAGAACAAGTAAGCTGGCGAACGGGCGGAGCCGGTGCGAGCAACGTCGCTCGACTTCAGCGAGCGCGCGCGCGGCGGAAAGCGAGTGTCGTTTCGTCAGGCAACGCCGCCGCCCGTCGCGGCCGGCACAAATTTCTGGTGCGCTCGTCGCTTCTGAGATTGCGGTCGAGTGCGGTTCCGGCGATATAGGCTTGCCCGTGCATGAAGCAGGTCGCTGGGTTGTTGAATGTTTCCGCGACCCAGAGGACGTCGCGGGCTTGTTTCGGCTGCAATCGCTGAGACTGGGCATATTCGTCAGCGAACAGATCAGAATCATTGCGGTCAGCATCAAAAGGTCCGGGTTAGGAGCGCGTCCTTCCAGTCGCGGTTCCGGATATAGGGTCGCGGGACGTTTCTTCTTGCCCGCAAACAAGCAAAATCCGAGCCAGACCAGCTTGTTCCACGGGCAGCGCAGAAGCTTTGGCCCATAATTAAGAGGCTGATTAAGAGGAGGCGAAATGCGCCTGGAACTTCTGCGCCAGCCACCCCCAGGCCTCGATCTCGCGCGGCCCGGCAGTCTTATCCACCGCGTTCTTTAAATACGCCATTTCCCGCTCGACCTTGTCGCGCGGCAGCATGTGCAGCCGGCTGACCAGGATGGCAGCCTCCAGCACGGCGGCCTGGGCGCGGTTGAAGCCCAGGAACGGGGCGTGGATGACCGTGCGCACCACCCGGCTGCGCAGCCGCGGCCGTTGCGGGTCGTCTGTAATTTCCGCAACGGCAAGCTCGGCATGCGACAGCGCGCCGGCAAGGCGCGGCACTGGCACCTCCTCGGCGGCGACCGTGGGCCAGTCGTGCCGTCCGGTCAGGCAACCCGCGAAGATGCGCACGTCGTCGGTGTGGCTGGCGGTGGCAAATGGCACCGCCAGCAAATTGTCGAGCGTGGTCGAGGGCCGGAACGGGGCAATGATCCAGTCCTCGCCATCGGCGATCAGGCCGAGCGGCGCGATATGGATGCGGCCCTGCCTGTCGGCCGTCGTGACGATCGTCTCACGGATCAGCGGCATCGCCCGGCCCGATTGCCCCTACTCATTATTTATTGTCCCCGAAGGAGCCGCCGGAGCCGGCACCGCGTAGCGTGTGACCCGCCTCACGCAGGCGGGTCAGGTCGTCCGGACTGCGGTCGACTGCGCAACCCCAGTCGAGCGGCTCGTCCTGGCTATAGCGTTTGCCCAGGCGCCAGGCGATTTCGGCCTTGGCCAGTTCGGTGCCGAGATAAAAAGCGTGCGCACCGTCGTTGGCGACGGCGAGCTTCGGATAGAGCGAGATCGCGTCGGTGGCCACCAGATGGATGCCGCGGGCATAGACGTGAATGCCGTCCTCGGCGGTCTCGATGCGGAAATTGCCGTCGCGCACCTGTTCGGCAAGCTCGGCGATTTCCTGCGCGCTGTTGGGAAACGGCTTGCGGTCGTGCAGCTGCAACAGCGCGCCGCCATAGTTCTGCGGCAGGCCGTCGTCGGCCCGCGCGGCGAACATCATGCGGCGCGCCGCGTCGTGTTCCTGCACGGTGCGGCGGGTATGCGGGCTGACCTGCACCACCAGCACGTTGCGGATGGCAAGCTCCGAGCAGATGCCGAGCAATGCCGCGGTGACGCCGCCGCTGTCGGCGTCGGTCAATTCGGTGAGATTGCCCGTGCCCATGAGGACCTCGGCCTCCGGCAGAAGCCGGCGCAATTCGGCGTAACGCGACAGCGATTCCATGAAGCCGAAATGGATGGGATCGAGAATGGGGTCGAGGATCGCGTCGATGCCGAACCTGTCCGCCATCTCCGCCGCCCGCAACAACGAAACCAGGTCGCCGTGAGCCGCCGGCACCAGCACCGGCGTCACATCCGTATCGAGGGCGAGATCGAGCGTCATCTCGTTCAGGCTGAGCAGGAATTGCGCGCCTGCCGCGGCGCCGGCGCGCAACTCGTCGATGTCGGCCGAATCGACGCTGACCGGAATGTCCTCGGCCGCCAATGCCAGCACCGCATCCTGCAAATGCGGGAATGGTGTATCCGGCAGACAGCCGAGGTCGATCACGTCGGCCCCGGCCTCGCGCAGCGCGCGCGCGCGCGCGAGGATGGCGTCGACCTCGAGCGCCGAGGCATCGACGATCTCGGCGAAGATGCGCATATCGTAGCGCGAAAGGTCGACGCCGCGGCCGCCATTGCCGAAGAACGCGGGCAAGTCCTTGAGCTCCTCGGGGCCGCGCTCGAAGGGAACGCCGAACTGCGCGCTCAGCCGTTCGAGATCGGCGCGGCAGCGTCCCGGCACCAGCACGCGCGTCGCCTCGACCGGACGCGGCAGGCGGCGCGCGATGATGGCTTCCGTCATCAGCGCGGCCACCTTCACCCCGACATTGATCACCGACCACTCGAAGCCCGGATCGCCCATGCCCGCCAGCACCTTCTCCAGCCGCGGCTGCGCCAGGTGCCCGGTGAGGAAGGCGATGCGCTCGGTCATGTCAGCTCTCGCTTGCGGCGGGAGAGCGCTTGCGTCAGCTCGGCGAGGCTCTCGACCACGGCAACGTCCTGAAACGACTTGAGCCTGGCGGTGTTTTCCAGATCGATCGGGCGCGGATAGACCTTCACCATTCCTTTCGGCGCTTCGGTCTCTAGCTCGGGCGCGGTGTCGCAGGCGAACACGATGGACGGCACACGGCATTTCCCCGCCTGCGCGAACACGTTGGTCGCCAGCGTGTCGGAGATGCCGTAGACGCATTTGGCGACCGTGTTGGAGGTGGCCGGCGCCAGCACCAGCG
>CAWDAB010000012.1:0-163970 GCA_963800155.1 uncultured Alphaproteobacteria bacterium | reverse complement strand
CCCCAACGGGGAGAGGGCGCGCGCTATCCCGCATCGCATCGCTTCGATCCAAAACGATCTTGCTTTAGTTCACCAAAACGAGGCTGGCGACCGCTGCGTCGTCGTCGGCGTGGAGTGCCGCCGCCACCACCTTGCGCGGCGCCGGGCCGTAATAGCCGCCGGCCCGCACCAGCGGCCGCGGATTGGCCAGCACCGAGACCAGGCGGTCCTGCAAGGATTTGGAGGAGACCGGCTTGAGCAGGAACTCGTTGACACCGATCTGCATCGCTTCGACGACGCGCGAGCGCTCGCCGTGGCCGGTGAGCATGATGATCGGCACGTCGGGATAGGGGAAAGTATTGGGAGAGCGCACCATGCGCACGAAGCTCGCGCCGTCGAGGCCCGGCATCTGCCAATCCAGGATGACGACGTCGGGCGCAGTCGCACGAATCGTCTCCAAGCCCGCCGGCCCGTCAGGCGCCTCGTAGATGTTGCGCACGCCCAGGCTCATGAGCATGGTGCGCACCACCTTGCGCATGTAACGCTCATCGTCGACCACCACCATCTTGGTGGCCGCGAGGCGTTGCGCGAATTCCTTGGTATCGATCGGCATGGCGGACCGGTCCCCATCGAAACGGTAGTGACCCGACGCCATTAAAGCATGAAGCTATGGCGGCAGGCTGAAGCGGTGGGTTGCAATTGCGCCGATCGTGGAAAGGATTTGCTAAGCATGCGGCTCAACCCCGCGCCGGGCGAGGCCGGCGAGGAACTGCTCGAGCCGCTCGCGCTCCTCTTGGCTCGCGGTGAGACCGAACTTGCTGCGCCGGTAGAGTACGTCTTCGACGGTCTGCGCCCATTCGTGCTCGACCAAGTAGCGCACCTCGGCGGCGCTCAGATCGCCGGTGAAGCAGGGGCCGAGGTCTTCCATGCGCTGGGCCTCTTGCAGGAAACGTTCGGCGCGCAGCCCATAAGCGTGCACCAGCCGGCGCGCATGCTGCGCGGTGACGAACGGCCAGCGCGCGCGCAGCTCGGCCACCACCGCGTCGAACGCGTCGGCGGCGAACTCGCCGCCCGGCAGCTTGGAGCCGGCGGTCCAGTGCGACCGCGCCGGAAAGAAATGAGCGATCTTGTCAATCGCATTCTCCGCCAGCTTGCGGTGCGTGGTGATCTTGCCGCCGACGACGGTGAGCAGCGGCGCCTGATGTGTGGGCGCGTCGAATGCCAGCACGTAGTCGCGGGTGACGTCTTGCCCCCGCCGCGACCCGTCATCGTAGAGCGCGCGCACGCCGGCGAACGACCACACCAACTCGTCGGGCGTGACCTTTTCGCGGAAATATCGGTTCACCGTATCGCATAGGTAGAGGATCTCTTCGGTATCGGGCGCCGGCGCATTGACGTCGCCGACGAAATTCTCGTCCGTGGTGCCGATCAGCGTGAACGCCTCGGCGAAGGGCAGCGCGAACACCACGCGCCGGTCCCGCGCCTGGAAGATGTAGCCGCAGTCGTGCTCGAAGCGCCGGCGCACCACGATGTGGCTGCCCTTGATCAAGCGCACCGGCGCCGGCAGAGGCTGGCGGATCACGGTGTCGGCTACTTCGCCGATCCATGCGCCGGTGGCGTTGACCAGCGCCCGTGCGCTGACGGCCTCGCGGCGGCCGCGCGTGTTGAGCACCAGCTTCCATTCCTCGCCGCGCTCGGCGCGGGCAAGCCGCGTGCGCGTGCGGATGACGGCGCCGCGCTCGGCGGCATCGAGCGCATTGAGCACCACCAGGCGCGAATCGTCGACCAGGCAATCGGAATATTCGAAGCCGTAGCGGAACGAGCGCTGCAACGGGGCAGCCAGCTTGTGATGGGTCAGGTCGACGGTCTTCGAAGCCGGCAAGCGCTTGCGCGCACCCAGCCGATCGTAAAGCAAGAGGCCGATGCGCAGCAGCAGCGGATTGCGCCCGCCCGGCGCCACCGGCAGCAGAAAACGCGTCGGGCGGATCAGATGCGGCGCCATGTCGAGCAGCACCTCGCGCTCCGAAAGCGCCTCGCGCACCAGCCGGAACGCGCCGTGCTCAAGGTAGCGCAAGCCGCCGTGGATGAGCTTCGAGGAGGCCGAGGAGGTGCCGGATCCGAGATCGCGCATCTCGACCAGCAGCACGCTTATGCCGCGGCCGGCGGCGTCGCGGGCGATGCCGGTTCCATTGATGCCGCCGCCGATGACGGCGAGGTCGAAGTCGGCCATTGCTGCTGATTCGGTCCTGCTGCGCGCAGAATGAGCGGCCCGGACGGCGGGCTCAAGCAGCGGCCGCCGCAAAACCCGCCTAAAGCCACAACATTCGGGATGCGATTGCCAAACGCCCTTATTCTAGCCATATGTCGTAAACAGCGTCCTTTTCGCCGCCCAAAACGCATAATGCGGCGGGACTTGACCCTGACCCCATGCTTTCCCCTCGCCTCCTCGTCATCGAAGGCAATTCACCGCAGACCATGGCCGAACACGTGGCCGCCGGCGGCATACCCGCGAGCAAGGGCTATGCTGCGCTCCTGCGCGAACTGCTGCCGGGCGCCGTCGTGGACATCTGCTGCCCCGGCGATGCGGCGGCGACCCTTCCCGCCGGAGAAGGACTGCAGGGCTATGACGGCATCGCGATTACCGGCTCGGCGCTGCACGTCTACGCCGGCGGTCCGGAGGTGATGCGGCAGGTCGAGCTGGTGCGTGCGGCGCTCGGCACCGGCACCCCGATTTTCGGCTCCTGCTGGGGGCTGCAGGTGATCACGGCGGCGGCCGGCGGCAGCGTGCGCAAGAACCCGAAGGGGCGCGAGATCGGCTTCGGCCGCGGCATCCGTCTGACCGAGGCCGGCCGCAAACATCCGATGTATGTCGGCAAGCTCGACGTGTTCAACGCGCCGACCGTGCATCTCGACGAGGTCGACACGGTTCCGCCCGGCACCACGGTGCTCGCCACCAATTCGATGTCGGCCGTGCAGAGCGCGGAAATCCGCACCAACGGCTCGGTGGCCTGGGCGGTGCAGTATCACCCGGAATACCCCTTGCGCGAACTGGCGGCGATCGTGCGCCGCATCGGCACGCGGCTGGTCGGGGAAGGCTTCTTCGCCAACGAGGTGGAGATGCTGAGCTATGCCCAAGACTTGGACGTGCTCGACCGCGACCCCGCCTGCAAGCGGCTGTCGTGGCGGCACGGCGTTTCCAGCAATGTGCTCGACAAGAAGCTGCGCGTCAGCGAGGTGGCGAACTGGGTGGAGTTCCAGGTGCTGCCGACGCGGGTCAAGCGCGGGCGGGGGTAGCATTTTCTCTGTCACTCCGGGGCGCGGGCGAAGCCCGCGAACCCGGAATCCATATCCCCAGCGCTGCGGAGTATGGATTCCGGGCCCGCGCCTTCGGCGCGTCCCGGAATGACAGTAGCAAGGGAGCCCATCATGGACTTCTCCGGCAAGCACGTCGTCGTCACCGGCGGGACCGGCGCGCTCGGCAGCGCGGTCGTGGGCGGTCTGCTCGGCGCCGGCGCCACCTGCAGCGTGCCCTATGCGGTGGCGGCGGAAGCGCAGCGTTTCGCGCATGCCGGCGATCCCAATGTCAAGCTGATCGCAATCGGCGATCTCGCCAACGAGAGCGACATCACCAAGGTCTATGCAGGCCTCACGCCATGGGCCTCGATCCACATCGCCGGCGGTTTCGCCATGGGCAAGGTGGCGGAGACCGACAAGGCGGCGCTGATGGCGCAACTCAACACCAACCTGGTCTCCTGCTTCCTATGCTGCCGCGCCGCGGTGAACGCGATGCGCGGGCCCGGGCGCATCGTCAATGTGGCGGCGCGGCCGGCCCTGGAATGGCGCAGCGGCGCCGGCATGGCCGCCTACACCGTGGCGAAGACGGGGGTCGCGGCGCTCACCGTCGCGCTGGCGGAGGAAACCGCCAAGGACGGCATTCTGGTGAACGCGGTGGCGCCGTCGATTATGGATACGCCGGCCAACCGCGCCGCCATGCCGAAGGCGGATTTCGCGGTGTGGCCGAAGCTGGAAGAAGTGGCGGCAACGATTTTATTTTTGGCCTCGCCGGAGAACAAGGTCACGCGCGGCGCGGTCGTGCCGGTATACGGCAAGGCGTGAGGCTTACGTGCCCCGGACGCGGCGCAGCACTGAGTGACGCGCCGCTGATCCGGGGCCGTTCCAATTTCTGAGCTCGTAGCGATCCCGGGTCTGCAGCGCACCGCTTTCGCGCTGCGCCCGGGACACGCAGCATCACCCCGCGATCGGCACCAGCTCGAGCGGCGGGCGCAGCAGGCGCTGCACGTTGCCGGAAGCCGCCACGTTGCGGCCTTCGGCATAAGCCTCGTGGTTTTTCTCGATGTCATCGAGATCGTAGAGATAATTCACCATCAAGCCGTCGGCCTGCGCCAGCGCCTTCTCGGAGACATCGGCCAGCCAGTTGATGCGCTCGAGCCGGGCGCCGTTGCCGAGATGGAAGCGCGCCACCGGATCGAGCGGCAAGCCGCGTGCGCTACGGGCCCGCACGAAATACCAGGCGGCCGCGCGCATCACCGGGTCCTGCAAGCGCGCCGCCGAATTGGGATCGGCCCACCAGCCCGGCTCGTCGAGGGCGGCGAGCTGCGCCTTGTCGCCTTCGGTGAGCACGGCGGAGCTTTCCTGTCCGCGCTCGTTCTTGAGCCAGGCGGCAAAGCCCGTCACCGGCGACAGCGTCACGAAAGTTGATAGCTTCGGCATCTCGCGGCTGATCTCTTCGACCACCTGCTTGATGAGGAAACTGCCGAACGACACGCCGGCGAGCCCGCGCTGGCAGTTGGAGATCGAGTAGAACACGGCAGTGCGCGCCTTCTCGACGTCGGCCACTTCGCGCTCGACGCCCAGGATCGGGGAGATGGCCGCCGGGATGTCGCGGGTGAGCGCCACCTCGACGAAGATCAGCGGGTCGTCGACCAGCGCCGGGTGGAAGAAGGCGTAGCAGCGCCGGTCGGGCGGATCGATGCGGCGGCGCAGATCGTCCCAGCCGCGGATCTCGTGCACCGCCTCGTAGCGGATGATCTTTTCCAGCACGATCGCCGGCGTCGACCAATCGATGCGCCGCAGCACCAAAAAGCCGCGGTTGAACCAGGACGAGAACAAGTGGAGGAAGTCGGCGTCGACCTGGCCGAGATCGGCGTCGCGATGGGCGAGCACGTCCATGAGCTGTTCGCGCATGCGCACCAGCGCGGCGGTGCCGCCGGGCGCCAGGTTGAGCCGGCGGAACAGCTCCTGCCGGCGCGGCTCGGAGGCGGCATGCACTTCCGCCGCGGTCGCGTCGGTGGGATGCGCGCGCCAGGCAGCGAGGGCCGTCTCCATGCGCGCGGTATCGGGGCCGAAGCGTTCGGCCAATGCCTCGAAAAAGGCGATGCGCGGCCCGGTGGTGAGTTCCGCATAGCGGCCGAGAATTTCGCGGGCGAGCGCCGCGCCCGAGGCTTCGCCGCGGCCGCTCAGCAGATGCTCGGCCAATTCGACGAGGCTTTCCGAGCGGGTGGCGTCGCTTCCGCGCCGCTCGCGGGCGCGGTCGATGAAGGCGCGGCCGCGCTCGGAAATCGTCTGCAGCATTTCGCCGAAAAACGAGGTGTTCATCATGACGCTCCCGTGACCGCCCGACGGTCCGGCAGCCGTCTATCAATGGCCGGGCCCCATGAGATGGTTCGGCAGCCATGTGGCGATTTCGGGGAATATACACAAGATCACGATAGCCAGCATCATGCAGAGGACGTAGGGCAACGTCCCCCACATAACTTTGGTTACCGGCACGTCGGGGGCTATGGCATTGACGATATAGATGTTGAGTCCTACCGGCGGATGGATCAGGCCGATCTCCATATTGATGGTAAGGATGACGCCGAACCAAACCGGATCGAAGCCGGCCGCGGTGATGATCGGCAGCAGGATGGGCGAGGTCATCAGGATGATGGCCGCGGGCGGGATGAAAAAACCGCAGACCAGCAGGAACAAATTGATCATCAACATCAGCACCCAGCGATTGAAATGCGCGTCGGCAATCGCCTGCGCCAATGTCTGGGTCAAATAGAGCGAGGTCAGCATGTAGCCGAACAGCACGGCGGCCGCGATGATGGTCAGGATCATCACCGACTCGCGCATGGTGTCGCGCAGGATTTGCCAGATTTCCTGCCGGCTCCACAATCGATAGATGAGGACAGCGAGGGCGACGCAAAGCGCGGCGCCGACACCCGCCGCCTCTGACGGCGTGGCGACGCCGCCGTAGAGCACGTACATCACGCCAACCACGATGGCGATGAACGGAGCGACCTTTGGCACGCCGGAGAATTTCTGCTTCCACGTGTAGCGGAAGTCGGCGGCGTGCGACCGGAAGCCTGAACGCCAAATCGCGAACATCGACCAGGCCATAAACATCACGGTCAGCATCAGGCCGGGCAGCACGCCGGCGATGAACAGGCGTCCGATCGAGGTTTCGGTGGCGATGCCGTAAAGGATGAACGTGATTGAGGGCGGGATCAGAATACCGAGCGTGCCGCCGGCGCAGATCGATCCGGTGGCTACCTCGTCGGGATAGCCGCGCCGGCGCATCTCCGGGATGCCCATCTTGCCGATGGCCGCGCAGCAGGCGGGCGAGGAGCCGGTGAGCGCCGCAAAGATCGCGCAGGCGCCGAGATTGGACAGCACCAGGCCGCCGGGAAAGCGGTAAAGCCAGCGGTCGAGCGCCTCGTAGAGATCCTTGCCGGCCGGCGACGAGCCGATGGCAGCCCCCATCATCACAAACATCGGGATGGCGACCAGAGTGAACTCGTCGAGACCGGAATAGAATGTCTCCGCCACCACGTGCATGCTGTCGAAGCCCTGGAAGATCAGCAGGAAGATGATCGAGATCGCACCGAGACCGAAGGCGACCGGAACACCCGACAAAAGCATCAAGAGCGTGACGACGAGGACGATGGAGCCTTCTTGCGTCGGGCTCATCCGGCGCCCCCGAGCGCTTCGCGCGCCTGCTCACGCGCGATTTCCTCCGCGTCGGCCTGGTCCGAAATGCCGAACGGCGGCGAGCGGCCGGTCAGCAGGCAGAGCAGTTCGGCGGCGTATTGCAGGCACAAGAGGCCGAGCCCGACCGGCATGGAAAAATAGGGCACCCAAAGCGGCGCCCGCCAGACCGTGTCGGAGTGCCAATCCTTGGTCCACGACTCGTACCAATAGGCGGTCGTGAGAACGAAAAGCACTAGGCAAAAGCCGAAGGCGAGAATGCCGGTGAACAGCGCCAGCCAGAAGCGGGCGCGCGGCCCCAGATGCAGCGGCAGCACGTCGACGTTGACGTGCCCCCGCGTCATCAACACGTAGGCGCTGCCGATGAAAGTGGTGGCAATGATGCTGTAGGTGACCACGTCGATCTGCCAGATCGTCGTGCGATTGAAGATATAGCGCTCGATCACCATGTCGCAGATGACGAGCACCGCGAAAGCGATCAACAAAGCACCGACGACGCCCGCGACCCGCGACAGGAACCTGACCGTCCGAATGTAAGCGTCCATGGGATCGATTGTCCGGCCTGTGCCGCTTCGTGTCGATAGCGGTAAAGCGCGCGCCCCGCAAGAATGCGGCCGGCGGGCTTCTGCCGCCGGCCGCTTGAACGTTGACCGCTCTATTTAACCGAGAGCGCCTCGTCGATCAGCTTCTGGCCGTTGGGCACCCGCTTGGCGAACGTGGCGTACGAGCTTTTCTTCGCTTCGGCGAGCCATTCGTTGTAGTCGGCGTCGCTCATGCTGACTACCTTATCCTTGTGATCGCGGAAGGTCTTGATCGCATTCTCGTTCACTTCCTCGGCCTTCTTCTCGTAGAAGGCCTGCGCCTCCTTGCCGGCTTTGATGATCGCGGCCTGCTGCTTCTTGTTGAGCTTGTTGAAGCTCTTCTTCGACATCAACACGGGTTCATACATGAACCACAGCGCATTGTTGCCGCCGGCGGTGAGGCAGTCGGTCACCTCGTAGAGGCGCATCGAGGCGAAAGTGCCAAGGCTGGTATCGGTGGCGCTGACCACGCCGGTCTGGAACGCGTTGTAGATTTCGTTGGACGGCGGGCTGACGATCGAAGCGCCGGCCGACTGCCACATGGCCGCGAAGGTCGGTCCGGCCGAGCGAATCTTGAGGCCTTTCATGTCGCCCGGCTTGAGAATGCATTTGCCCTTGGCGGCGAGGCCGCCGGCAAACCATGCATCGGAAAGCACCATCACGCCGTGCTTCTCGATTTCGGCGCGGATGTCCTTCATGAATTGCGAATCGTTGACGCGCTTGGCGCGCTCCTGGTTACGAATCAACCCGGGCATCAAGGTCGCGCTGAAAACCGGAACCTTGCCGCTCGCGTAGTCGAGCGGAAACAGCGCCATGTCGAGCTGGCCGTTGACCATGGCGTTCCACTGCTCCTTCGGCTTGAACAGCGAGGCGCCCGGATAAACCTGCACCTTGAGGCCGACATTGGCGGCTTCGGCCTCCTTGGCGATCATCAGAACCATGTCATCGCGCACGTCGTGCTTGCCGCCTGGGAACTGGTGCGAGGCGCGCAACGTGACCTGCGCATTGGTCGCCCCGGACAGCAGCATGCATGCCGCCGCCGTGGCAAAGAGTAGTTTCATCGTCCTCATCGGAATTCCTCCCATTGTGCGCGCGGACGGGCGATTCGCCTTTTATTGACCGGCATAGCGGCAGAGATCCTGCCCCCGGCGCCGCGCGAGACCATAGCTGCCGCCCTGTCCACGCTATAGCCGGGTGCCATGACCGCCCGCAAGCCCATGTAACGATAGGGCTAAACCCGCCCTTGGCCTGCCTGGGGCGATAGCTTTATAACCCCGGCCATTGTCACTCCTTCCGCGTCCCTGGGAGCATCAAGAAATGCCGAAGCCGTTGGCGGGCCTCCGCGTCCTCGAACTCGCCCGCATCTTGGCCGGCCCTTGGGCGGGGCAAATCCTGGCCGATCTGGGCGCCGACGTCGTCAAGGTGGAGCGCAAAGGCGCCGGTGATGACACCCGCACTTGGGGACCGCCGTTTGTGGAGGGCAAGGACGGCAAGCACCTCGGCGCGGCCTATTTCCACGGCGCCAATCGGGGCAAGCGCTCGATCGAGCTCGACTTCGAGAGCGAAGAGGGCCCCCGCATCGTGCGCAAGCTGGCGGCGCGCTCGGACGTCCTGATTGAGAATTTCAAGGTCGGCGGCCTCGCCAAGTTCGGCCTCGATTATCACAGCATGAAGGACGAATGCCCGCGCCTGATCTATTGCTCGGTCACCGGCTTCGGCCAGGATGGCCCCTATGCCAAGCGCGCCGGCTACGACCTGATGGCGCAAGGCATGGCCGGCGTCATGGATTTGACGGGAATGCCGGACGGCGAACCGCTGCGCGTCGGCGTTCCGGTGTCGGACATCTTCACCGGCGTTTATTCGGCGATTGGCATTCTCGCCGCACTGCACGAACGCGAGAAGACCGGCAAGGGGTGCTTCATCGACACGGCGCTGGTCGATTCGACCGTCGGCGTGCTGTCGAACCAGGCGCTCAACTATTTGATCTCCGGCAAGATCCCGAAGCGGCTCGGCAATGCGCATGCCAATGTCGTGCCCTATCAGGTATTCCCGGTCGCCGACGGCCACGTGATCATCGCCTGCGGCAACGACACGCAATTCGTCAAGCTGTGCGGCGTGCTGGGCGCGCCGGAGCTCGCGAAAAATCCCGACTACAAGGATAATTCAAGCCGGCTGCAGCACCGCGGCCCGCTGATCGATGCGATGATCCCGCTTACCGCCAAGATGAAGCGCGATGAACTGCTCGCCAAGCTGGAAGCGGTGCAGGTGCCGGCGGGACCGATCAACAACATCGCGCAAGTTTTCGAGAACCCGCAGGTGATCCACCGGGGCATGCGGCTCACGCTGAAGCGCGACGCCGCCAAGGGCGGCACGATCCCCGGCGTGCGCACGCCGATCGTGATCGATGGGTGGAAGGCGGCATCGGAGCGCCCCGCGCCATTGCTCGGCGAGCACACGGCGGAGGTTTTGAAGGAGATCGGGGAGTCGTAACGTTGCGCCGCTAAGGCGAGCTCGTCCCCGCGAACGCGGGCACCCATTCCTGGATTCCCGCTTGCGCGAGAAAAGCGGAGTGTGCATCGACCAAACGAAACCTACTCAATCCACCGGGATCACCACCGCCAAAAACTCACCGTCGCCCTTGACGCGGGTGCGGTGGCCCTTGCCCTCGCCGTCCTCCATCAGCACGGTGTCGCCGGGCCCGAAGCTGCGGCTCTTGCCGTCGCTCGCGGTGATTTCGACATGGCCCTTCAGGCAGACGAAGAACTGCTTTTTCGGCACCTGGATGGAGTTGGCGGCCCAGCCTGCGGGCAGCCGGATAAATTGAACGCCGTCGGTCTGGTAGGTGTGCGAGACGAACGCCATCGGCGCAGGCGGACGGTAGTCGTATTCGTCGAGCTTGAGCGTGGCGTCGTCGAAATGGCTGTTGCCGTTCTTGTCGGCATGCATGCGAACGTATTTCATGAATTGCGCTCCTCCTGGGCAAGCTGGCGCGAAAAACCCGCACGTCCTTTATCGCCGTGCGACGGGGGCGGCCTTGACGTGGGTCAAACGCAACCGGCGAGGTGTTCCGCTGCAGCCGGGACGAGAGCAGGATTGTATTGGATCGAAGTGATGCGACGCGGGATAGCGCCCCCCCTCTCCCGTTGGGGAGAGGGTTGGGGAGGCCTATGACTCTCGAAAAGTCGTATCCCCTCACCCGGCGCACGGAGTTTGCCATCGGGCCGCGCTTCGCGCGGACCCGTTGGTGCGCCGACCTCTCCCCATGGGAGGGGTGAGGCGGGCTCGCGGCGCGGCCAGTGCTCTAAGACGGCCTTACGTCACCGCGAGCGGCGCCAGCGCCTCGATGTCGCTGACGACGTCGATCACCGCCGGGCGCTTTGCCGCCAGCGCGCGCTCGAGCGCCGGCGCGATATCGCCCGGCCGCTCGACGCGAATGCCGAGCGCTCCCATGTCCTCGGCCAGCCGCGCGAAATTCGTGGCGTTGAAAGTCCATAGCTCGCGCGCTTTCGGCGTCTGCGTGCCGCCATAGGCGCGGTCGAAGCCGCGTTTGGACTGGTTGCCGCCGGCGTTGTTGTTGACCAAGGTGACGCTGGCGATATTCCAGCGCACCGCGGTCTCGACCTCGGCGATGTGGTACCAGAAGCCGGAGTCGCCGGTGAACACCACCACCGGCCGTTCCGGGCAGGCGGCCTTGGCGCCGATGCCGGCGGGAAAAGCCCAGCCGAGATGACCGGCGCTGCGCATATAGCTCTGCGTCGTCTCACGCAGGTCGTACAGGCCGCCCATCCACATGCCCGCGTGCCCGGTGTCGACCACAGCGATGGCATCGTCGGGCAAAGCGTGCGTGAGCTCGCGACAGATGCGCGCCGGGTGGATCGGGACAGCATCCGACTCCAGGTCCGCCTTGTATTTCGCATACCAGTCGCCGCGCAGCGCGGCGATTTCCTCGACCCACGCGGCGCGCCGGGCCGCGCTCGCCTTATCGGCCCGCGCCAGCATGGCCGCCAGCACCGATTTGGCGTCGCCCAAGACACTTGCCGCCAGCGGATAATTGCGTCCGAGCGCTTCCGGCTCGATGTCGATCTGGATCGCCGGCCGCCCGATCTCGGGCACCGCCCAAAAATGCGTGGTCATGCCCCCGGTTTCGCTGCCGACGAAACAAACGAGATCGGCGCGGTTGACCGCGCGATTGGCGCTCTCGCGCGAATAGGTGCCGGCCACGCCGACCGACAAGGGATGCGTACCGGCGATCGAATCCTTGCCGTTGAGCGAGGTGGCGACGGGGATTTGCAAGGCTTCCGCCAGCGCCACGAGTTCGCGCTGGGCGCCGGAGGCGCGCACGCCGCCACCGGCGACGAAGATCGGCCGCTCGGCCTTTTGCAGAAGATCGAGCGCGGCCCTCACCTGCGCCGCTTCCGGCTGCGGGCGGAACGGCGGCACGCGGGCAAACTGCGCCTCGACCAGCGCCTCGATCTCGGCTTCTTCCAAGTCGAGCTGACCCTCATTGCCGCGGAATTGCAGATGCACCGGCCCCGGCGCGCCCGTGGTGGCGGTGCGAAAGGCCTGCCGCACCATGTCAGGTATGCGCGCCGCCTCGTCGATGGTGACGTTCATTTTCGTGACCGGCTCGAAAGCCGGCACGTCGTCGATTTCCTGGTAGACCTTGCGGAATTTCGTTCTCGGGTCGCGCCCGCCGGTCATGGCGATCACCGGCGAATGCGCAAGATAAGCGTCACGCAGGCCAGCCGCGAGATTGAGCGCGCCGATCACCTGCGCCATGCATATTCCCGGCTTGCCCGAGGCGCGCGCATAGCCGTCGGCCATGTAGGCGGCCGCTTTCTCGCCGTGGCATTGCACGCGCGCGATTTTTGTCCGCCGCTCCATCTCGGCGAAAGTGCGCCGGAGCACCGCCGGCACCATGAACACGTGGCTGACGCCGTAGCCGGCCAGCATGTCGGCGAGCACTTCGGCGCCGCTGCGTTTTACGTTGTGGCCGAGGGTCATGCGGGATCGCCTTTCACCTTTTCCCGGGCGCAGCTCAGCGCGTGAGAAGTGCGCTGCAGACCCGGGATCGTTTCACACACCGAGCTTAGAGCGGTCCCCGGATCTGCGGTGCATCATTCCGCGCCTTCGGCGCTGCATGCTGCACCGGGTCCGGGACAAGTGACCTCACTCCGGCACGAATTTCATCGCCACGCCGTTGATGCAATAGCGCAGGCCGGTGGGCGGCGGGCCGTCCGGAAAGACGTGGCCGAGATGGCTGCCGCAGCGGCTGCAATGCACCTCGTCGCGTACCATGCCGTGGCTCGTGTCCTCGTCGGACTCGACGGCGCCGGGGATCGGGTCGTTGAAGCTGGGCCAGCCGGTGCCGCTCTCAAACTTGAGCTTGGCGGCGAACAGCGGCTGATCGCAGGCGGCGCAGTGGAAGGTGCCGGGGCGCTTTTCATACAAAAGCGCGCAGCTTCCCGGCATCTCGGTGCCATGCTCGCGCATGATCGCGTATTGCTCAGGCGTGAGAATCTTGCGCCACTCGGCTTCGCTGTGGGTGACGGGATAGGTCTTTGCCATGATCGACCTTTCTACTTTTCCCGGGCGCAGCGCGCCGCGTGAGCGACGCGCTGCAGACCCGGGATCGCATCAGCGGTTGGAACGATCCCGGATCGGCTTCGCCAACCGGGATGACCGTTTCGCGGTCACTTGATCGCCAGCGGGTTGATCGGCGAGCCGACCGCGCCCGTAATGGGCAAAGCCGGCGCCACGAAGAGAAACTCATAGGTCTTGTCGGCGGCGCAGTCGTCGGCCAGCTCCTTCAATTGAAAAATCTCGCCCATGGTCATGCCCATGATCGGAATGGTGATCCAGTGCCAGGGCTGGTTGATGCCCTCCTCGCTCTCGTTCGGCCGCACCTCGCAGCCCCAGGTGTCGCTCGCCAGGGCGGCGAGCTCGGTGCGCTTGATCCATTCCAGCGTCTCAAAGGCGAAGCCGGGTGCGTCGCCGCCGGGGTAGCCGTCCCAGCTGCCGGCCTTCTGGCAGCGCTCCATCATGCCGGTGCGCACAATCACATAATCGCCGCGCTTGACCTCGACGCCCTGCTTCTTCGCGCAGTCGTCGAGATCGGCGCAGGTGATACCGTAGCCGTCGTTGAGCGACTCGACACCCTTTGCGCGCGCGACGTCGAGCAGCACGCCGCGGCCGACCATCTTGTTCTTCGTTTTCTCGATGCCGCATTTCTGCGCCCCGGCGCTAGTGACCTCGCGGCAGTCGTAGCCGTTCCACATATAACTCTCGTAGAAGACATGGCCGAGCCCGTCCCACTGCGTGCCGCATTGCAGCGGCATCGTCACCATGTCGTCGGCGGCGCGGATGCCGCGCTTGTCGAGCACGCCGGAATAGGCGTCGGTGCCGGTCCGGATCATCGTGTGGATGGGATTGGTGCGGCCCATCGCCGGATACTTGCTCTTGGCGCCTTGCGGGCCGGTGTGGTCGAAATTGAGCGCGAGCGAAATCACTTTGCCTTTCTTCACCAGCCGCGTGGCGGCGACGATGTCTTGCGGCGTGGTAAAGTTGAGCGTGCCGATCTCGTCGTCGGGACCCCATTTGCCCCAGTTCTTGTATTTCTCGGCGGCCTCGCGCAGGTCCTGGCGGTTGATTTTTCGGGCGGCCATCTTCGTTTCCTTTGATGAAATGCGGCGGAGGGACGGCCGGCGAATTGAGCCTGCCGGCGGCCGCCATGGCAAGCCCTTGCGCGCCGGCGCCCGCGCGGTGTTACCATAGCGCGTGCCCCGGACGCGGCGCAGCACGAAGCGATAGCGAAGTGGTGCGCCGCCGATCCGGGGCCCGGCTTTCTGTCAACCGGGGTCCCGGGCCTGCAGCGCACCGCTGACGCGCTGCGCTGCGCCCGGGACACGAGTCAATGCGCATCGTCGACATCCGCGAAACCGCCGTCCCGCTCAAGTCGGCGCTTGCCAATGCGAGCTTCGATTTTTCCGAGATGACCACGTCGGTAGTCGCGGTGATCACCGACGTCGTGCGCCACGGCAAGCCGGTCTGCGGCTTCGCCTTCAATTCCACCGGACGCTACGCCTGCGGCGCGCAGATGCGCGCGCGCTTCATCCCGCGCATTCTCGCCACCGACCCGCCACTGCTGCTCGATAGGGAGGGCCAGCTCGACCCCGAAAAGATCCTCGGGGTCATGATGAAACGCGAGAAGGCGGGCGGCCATTCCGAGCGCTCGATCCCCATCGGCACCATCGAGGTCGCGGTGTGGGACGCGCTCGCCAAGATCCTCGACAAGCCGTTGCACGTCCTGCTCGCCGAGCGCTTCAGCGGCGGCAAAATGCCGGCGCGCGTGTTCTGCTATGTCGGCGGCGGCTGGTACCGGCCGGGCCAGACGATCAAGGACCTGCAGGACGAGATGCGCCGCCATCTCGACGCCGGCTACACCATGCTGAAGATGAAGGTCGGCGGCCTTCCGCTCGACGAGGACCTGCGCCGGGTGGAAGCGGTCCTCGCGGTCGTCGGTGCCGGCGACCGGCTGGCGGTGGACGCCAATTGCCGCTTTCAGCACGACGAGGCGCTGCGCTACGCCGAGGCGCTGGCGCCGCTCCAATTGCGCTGGTTCGAGGAGCCCTGCGACCCGCTCGATCTTGCGCTGCTCTGCGATATCGCCGACGCTTACGAAAGCCCGCTCGCCACCGGCGAAAATCTTTTTTCGACGCAGGACGTCGAGAACCTGGTGCGCTTCGGCGGCTTGCGCGCCGATCGCGACGTGATTCAGGTCGACCCGCCGCAAGCTTACGGCATCGTGCAATTCTCCCGCACGCTCGCCATGCTCAAGCGCCATGGCTGGCTGCGTAGCGCGCTGTTTCCGCACGGCGGCAACCAGATGTCGCTCGCCATCGCCGCCGGTTTCGGGCTGGGGGGCGCCGAATCTTATCCCGGCGTATTCGGCGACTTCGGCGGCTTTGCCGACGATGCCCGCGTTGAGAACGGCATGATCGCGCTATCGGACCGGCCCGGCATCGGCTTCGAAGGCCAGGCCAGGCTTTACCGCATCATGCGAGAGCTCGCCGGCATTTGAGCCGCGTGCACTGACAGTCGGCATTTGCGCAATATTTCGGCAGCGTGCCGGAACCGGACAGGGCCGAAACCGTTGCATTGAAAATTTCAATGGCGGGAGGCGGGCGACGTTTAGCTGAAATCCGACTTACACCACCTAACCGACGTCCAACTTCGAGCGCGCGCTTCGGCACGCAGGTTGCATGTCATCATCATGAAGCAGTCGTGCGGCATTGTCGGCTTTGAGACATATCAAGGCCGCGAGTGGATGCTTGCGAGCAAGGTTCCATTGCGGCGGCGTCGCGCAAGCAGGAATGTTTATGCGAGTTTTATTTGCCTCTTCCGAGATCTACCCGCTGGCCAAGACCGGCGGTCTGGCCGACGTCAGTGCGGCCCTCCCCATCGCTCTCTCAGGTCTGGGCGTCGATGTCCGCCTGGTCATGCCCGGTTATCCGGAAGCGCTCGATACCGCCGCCGACGTCAAGGTCGAGGCACAATGCCGCCATAACGGCGTGCGCACACGGCTTTTGAGCGCGCGGCTGCCCGACAGCGGCTTGCCGGTCTGGCTGGTCGACTGCCCGGCGCTGTTCAAGCGCCAGGGCGGCCTCTACCAGAATAACGACGGCGAGGACTGGCACGACAACCACCACCGCTTCTCGCTGCTTTCCCGTGTTGCCGCCAAGCTTGCCACCGGCCGCTCCGTTCGCCCCCGACGTGGTGCATGCCAATGACTGGCATACCGGCCTGTTGCCGTTGCTGCTCAAGCAAGGCGACGAGGCTCCGCCGGCCACATTGTTCACCATCCACAATCTCGCCTTCCAGGGCCTATTCCCCGGCGGAGCGATCGGTGAACTCAAGCTACCGCAAGAGCTTCTCGGCCCGGACGGTATCGAATTCTACGGCCGCATCTCCTTCCTGAAGGCCGGCATCCGCTTCAGCGACCGCTTCAATACAGTCAGCCCATCCTACGCGCGCGAGATTCTGACCCCCGAATTCGGCTGCGGCTTGCACGGACTGTTGAACGACCGCGCCCACGATTTAAGCGGCATTCTTAACGGCATCGACTGCGCGCTATGGAATCCGGCGGCCGATCCTTTTCTCCCCGCCCGTTTCGACGTCCATGCCATGGGCGGCAAACAGATTTGCAAGGGCGAACTGCAACGCGAACTCGGCCTCGAGGTAGTGCCGGACATCCCGCTGGTGGTCTGGGTAAGCCGCCTGGCCCATCAGAAGATGGCCGATACCGCCCTCGAGATGTTGCCGGGGCTGTTGCAGCGCGAGGTGCAGTTCGCCTTGATCGGCGAAGGCGACCCGACCTATGAGCGCGGCTTCGCGGATTTGGCGCAGGCCCATCCCGGCCGCGTGGCCGTCAGAATCGGCTACGAGGAGGCGCTGGCGCACCGCGTCTACGCCGCCGGCGACATTTTGCTGCACCCCTCGCGCTTCGAACCCTGCGGCCTGACCCCGCAATATGCCATGCGCTACGGCGCCATCCCCGTGGTCTCGAGCGTCGGCGGACTGACCGATACCGTGCGTGACGCCGACGAGCAGTCGTTGCGCGGCGGTACCGCCACCGGCTTCACATTCCAGGAGCTAAGTGCGCCGGCCATGCTCGCTTGCCTCGACCGGGCGCTCGCCGCGTATGCGCAACCGTTCAATTGGCGGCGGCTGCAGCGGCACGCCATGAGCCTGGACTTCGGCTGGCAAGCTTCGGCCAAGCGCTATCTCGCACTCTACCGCGAGCTCGCCCCCCTCGCCCCACATGCCGAAGGGGAAACGTCGCCACTTGCCCCGACCGAGCCCGAAGAAGAGCCCATCGCCGCCGCCTGACCGGCGAGTGCGTCCAGGCGCGCCATTGTGACAGCCAGGTGAATGATCTGGCTCAATACTGCTGTCATCAGGCCGTGCGTTATTTGGCCAGGTCCAGGATGACCAGGCCATGAAGACCCAGATCATCGAGCAGCTCGGCCAGACCGATATCCTGCTGCCCGCGCTCATCGCCGAGGGCCTGAGCGCCAACGACCGCACCAAGGCACGCCTCAGCGTGCTGCAAGCGGCGGCGCGCCATGCCCGCGATCCGCAAGGCACACCCTTCGATCTCGGCGAGGAATGCCGCGGAGCCGAAATTGATCCGGCACCGCTGGAAAAGCTGGTCGAGGGGGCGAGCCTGGTCGCCGGAGAACGCGTCACCGCGCCTGGCCTTGGGGCGCTCATCGCCGCCATCTTCGACGGTGTGGCAACCATGGCGCGGGCGGTGAAAGCTGGCGACGGCGGCCAGGGTGAAGCAGCGGGCGAGCGGCTGGCGGCGATCAAAAGCGGTGTGCCGCAAGGCGATACGGCCGAATTGGCGCAGATCGCGCGCCTGACCGGATTGGCAGGCGGCGGCGACAGCCTGCATCGCCTGGTCATGGACCTGCATAAAGATCTCAACCGCCTGTCGGCCGCGCACGCCGAGGAAGTGCTGGCCGGCGCCCATGTCTACGGTCTGCGCAGCGAGGATCGGCCAGCGGTCGAAGCCTTCATGCGCGGGGTGGAGTCCACGCGCAAACTGAAGTTCGGCCATCCCGGCCTCGCCACCACCGCGACGCGCGCGGGAACCCGCCTCACCATCCAGAACGATATCGGCGAGACCGACGCCCATGTGGTGGTGATCGCGGTTGAGCCGAGCGCCGTCGTCATCACCTATACCAACGTGCATCGTGCCCGCGCCAATTTCTTCACCGGCCTGTTCCGGGACTATCCGGTGCAATGGAGCGGGCTCGACCGCAAAAGCGCCGAAGGCCTGGGCGACGGCGGGGTATTCTACCTGGTGACCGGCCGCTATCCGGCCGCCGACGCGAAAGCGCGCGACTCTTTCCTCGAAGCCGTCGGCGCTTCGCTGGTCTTCCTGATCGACTGGAACAAGGCGCGCAAAGCATTGCGCAACTGGGTGAGCAAAAGCGACGCCGTCGACATCCTTGACTGGGCGGCGCGCCAGCGCGTCGGCCACCGCGCCTTCCTCGAACTGGGCGGCGCGGAGCTCGTCGGCGCGGCCGTGCACAATGCGGCGCCCAACCGCATCGGCTTCGGCGACCGCCTCGACCAGGCGCTCGGCCGCGTCGGTGCGGTCGATTTTCTCAAATCGGCGCTGCGCGCGTCAGCGGAGGCGCTGCTCGCCGGCAGCTCGATCCGCGTCGTGCGCGACCGCATCGAAGCCGATCTGGCGCGCCATCTCGAGCGTGTGGAAAGTACGCTGCTGGCGATCGTCGTGCGGCAGGCGGGATTGGCCCGCGACATCGCCTCGGGCATTGCCCGCTTCGTCGCCGAACAGCAGGCGCATCGCCCGTTCGATCGGGCCGCCTTTGCCGCGCGCGCGCGCCACATCGAGGAGAAGGCCGACAAGATCGCCATCGACGAATTGGAGCAGGCTGCGTTCATTTCCTCGCTCACCCCCGACGCGCTTGCCGATACGCTGCTTGAGCCGCTTTCCGAGCTTGCCTCGGCTGCGCTTGCCGGGGCGGAAGCGGCCGCCACCGGCGCGGCCGCCGCCTCCGACGTGCCGGACGGCCAGCAGGTCGACTTGGAGGACACGCTCGCCGCCATCGGCCGCCTGGTCGAAATGGAGCACAAGGCTGACGCCGCCGAGCGCGCGATCACCGCGATCGTGCTGCGCGACAGCTTCGACACGAAAACCGCGCTTTCGGTGCTCGAGCTCGCGCGCGCCTTGGAGAGGGCGACCAACCGGCTGGCGCGCTTCGGCCATCTGTTGCATCGGCACGTGCTGGCCGATCTCTCGGGCTGAGGTCTGGCAGTGCAGATGGTACGCATCGGCGATCGAACGACCGCGCGGCATTCGCGCGAGATCGTGGGCGGCAAAGCCGCCAATCTCGCCACCATGGCTTCGCTCGGCCTGCCAGTGCCGCCGGCTTTTGTGCTGCCGATCGAACTGTGCGCGGCGGTTGTCGCCGGCGATCAACAAGCGCAGCGCAATGTGGGCGAGGGCTTGCGCGAAGGCATCGCCTTTTTGCAACAGGCGACTGGCCGCAAATTCGGCGACCGCCGCGCGCCGCTCTTGGTATCGGTGCGCTCGGGCGCCGCGCGCTCGATGCCCGGCATGCTCGACACCGTGACCGACGTGGGCTGCACGCTCGGCGCCGTGCACGGCTTGCTGCGCGCAAGCGGCAATCCACGCTTTGCCTGGGACTGCCGCCGCCGGTTTCTCGAAAGCTACGCCCATGTCGTGCTCGGCCTCGAAGCGGTCGTGCTTTCCGGGCCGCTGGCGCAGATCGTCGCCACGGAGGGCGTGAGCAGCGAGCCGATGCTCGACGGCGAGGCAATGGAGCGTCTTGCCCACGCGCAATTGCAGGCGATCGAGGACGAAGGCGAGATCGTCGCCGAAGATGCCTTCGCCCAGCTGGAAAGCGCCGCGCACGCGGTCTACCGCTCCTGGACGAGTCCGCGGGCGCAGACTTATCGCCGGCTCCAGCACCTTGACGACCTGCAAGGCACCGCCGTCACCGTGCAAGCCATGGTATTCGGCAACGGCGGCGCCAATTCCGGCGCCGGCGTCGCTTTCTCGCGCGATCCTTCGACCGGCGATCCGACGCCGGTCATCGAAGTGCTGTTCGGCGCCCAGGGCGAGGATATCGTCTCGGGCACCCGCACGCCGGGGACGCAAAGCGCAATCGAGCGGCGGCTGCCGGTAGCGGCAACGCAACTGCGCGAAACGCTTGCGCTGCTCGAGCGCGAATTCGCCGACGTGCAGGATGTCGAGTTCACCATTGAGTGCGGCAAATTGTGGCTGCTGCAGACGCGCGCGGCCAAGCGAACGCCGCTTGCCGCGCTGCGCTTCGCCGTCGATTTCGTGCACGAGGGCCTGATCACGCCGGCACAATCTTTGCAGCGCTTGGACGGCATTGCGCTCGACAAGATCGCGCGTCAGCGCCTGGCCGACGTCACCGCGCCCGCCGCGCACGGGACGCCGGCCTCCGCCGGCATCGCGGTCGGCCGCGTGGCCTTCGACTCGCCGAGCGCCGAACGCATGGCGCCGGACAGCCCCGTCATCCTGGTGCGGCGCGACACCAGCACCGCCGACGTGGCCGGCTTCGCCGTTGCGGCGGGAATCGTGACCGCGGTCGGCGGCCGTACGGCACATGCGGCGCTCGTCGCACGGCAGATGGGCAAGCCCTGCGTCGTCGGTTGCGCCGCGCTTCAGGTCGATGCTTCCGGACAAGGCGCCATGCTTGCCGGGCATGCGCTCAAGCAGGGCGACTGGCTGTCGATTGACGGCGAGGCGGGCGCCATCTATCGCGGCTGTGGCAAGCTCGTGGTGGAGAAGCCGGAGGCCGAATTGGCGGAAGTCGCGCGCTGGCGGCAGGCGGCACGCAAAGACAGCGCGGCATAGGCGCCGCCCGATCCGCGGAACTTTGCCGGTTCCTCAGCCATTGATTCGGACGGATCGATGGAAGGAACGCTCAATGAACGTCGCGGATCTTGAGCAAGTCCTGCGCCTTTTTGTCGCCGCCGCGGTGGGCGTGGCGGTCGGCTTCAATCGCGAGCTGCGCGGCAAGCCGCTCGGCATGCGCACGCTGGCGCTAGTCGCGCTCGGCACCGCGGTCGCCGCAATTGCGGCTCTCAGCTTCATAGGCGCGGACGCGCCGGCGGACGCGGTTGCCCGCGTGGTGCAAGGCATCCTCAGTGGGGCGCTTCCCGGCATCGGCTTCATCGGCGCCGGCGTGGTGCTGCACGACCGCAGCGCCGCAACCGTGCACGGCCTCACCACGGCGGCAACCGTCTGGATCACGGCGGCGCTCGGCATCGCCTGCGCGCTGGCGGCATGGACCGTGGTGGCGGCCGGCATCGTCCTGACGCTCGCGATTCTGTTCGGCCTGAATTGGGTCGAACACCGGCTCATGGCGAAGGACTAACAGCCACGTTGCCCGCCCCCTGTGGGCTTGATCCGACCGGCGGTCCGGCACCACAATGGCGCCGCCAATTCGGGGGAAGCCATGGCGCAACGAACGACGCATCAACCGGGGCTGCTGGTCGCGCCGCTGACCCCGTTCACGCCGGACCTACAACTCGACGTGAGCGCGCTGCGCCGGCAGATCGATTACGTGGTCACCGACTGCAACGCCACCATGGTGGTGGCCGCCGGCGTCGAGGCGCAGGAATACACTTATCTCAGCTTCGACGCGCGCAAGGAGCTGATCCGTCGCACCATCGACCTGGTCGACACCCGCCGGCCGGTCATGGTCGGCATCTCGCACCCTTCGTTTAAAGTCGCCATCGAGCTTGCCAACTACGCCGAGAAGCTCGGCGCCGCCGCCGTGCAGGTGCTGGCGCCGTTGCGCGCGCATGGCGGGCCGCCGAGCGACGCCGACCTCGTCGCCTATTTCGAGGCGGTCAGCCGCGAGGTCTCGCTACCGATCGTGCTCTATCTCAATCCCGGGCCCGGCGCCGAGGTGTCGATCCCGGCGACGATCGCGCTGTCGCGGCTGCCCAAGGTGCAATACGTCAAGGAGAGCTCGCGCGATCTTGCGCGCGTGTCGCGCCTGATCGTCGAGATCGACCACGCTGGCCACGCGCGCTACTTCACCACCATGCAGATGCTGCTGGCGACGCTGCAGCTCGGCGGCTCCGGCGCCACCATGCCGCCGCCGGCGGCCGAGATCGCCAACAAGGTCGTACAGGCCTACATTGCCGGCGATTATGCCAAGGCGGCCGAGCTGCAATTGCAGTTCGCGCTGTTTCCCTCGCGCTGGATGCATCGCGGGCTGACGCCGACCATGAAGGCGGCGATGCGGCTGATCGGCTTGCCCGTAGGCGACCCTTACCCGCCTTACGCCAAGCTCGACGACAAGGAAGTGGCCGCGCTCGCCGAGGTGCTCAAGACCACGGCGCTTTCGGAGCGCGGCGTGCTGGCGCAGGATTGAGGGCGCGGCGGCGCCGCTCAGCGGCCGATGTCTCGCTTCTTTTCCAAATTCTCGTCGCGGCCGATTTCACCGCGGGCGTAGCGCTCCTCGAGCGCCTGCAATCCGGCCGAGCGCCGGCCCAGCCGGTTTTCCGTGCGCGCCGCCGCCAGCGCATAGACCAGCGACAAAACGCCAACCACGAAAATCGACAGGATGATGTTACCGAAAGTGATCATGCGAATTTTTCCCCCGCCCCCGGCGCCGTCCCCGTAATGTCCGCAAAACCTACCCGATCGTCGTTCGCCTTGGAAGCCAGGGGAGCGCGCCGCACGCGGGCGTCAAGGGCCGGCATGGCTGCCTTGTCTGCCATGCCCGGGCTACCGAGATATCCGGGAAAGCGCTAGCATTGCCGCCGGTTCGCACAGCGAGCGGCGAAATCCCCGCCCGCCCGCGGGCGATTTTACGGCAGGTTCTCATGGACGACGTAACGCCCCTGTTCGGCGCCTTGCGCAATTCGGCCGACCCGCAAATCGCCACGGCGATCGAGCAGCTGATTGCCGACGGCAGCGACCGCGAATTGTGCCGCGTCAACGTGCTGAACTTCGCCGCCCAACGCGGGCTCGACGAGGAAAAGGCAATCGGCGGCTTCCTGCACGCCGCGCGTCTCGGCCTATTCGAACTGACTTGGAACGTGTTGTGTCCCGGCTGCGGCGGCGTGCTCGACGCCATGCACACGCTCAAGACCGTGCGTAAGGACACTTATGATTGCGCGCTCTGCGCCGCCGGCTACGAACCGACGCTCGACGAGATGGTCGAGGTTGCCTTTACGGTGAGCCCGCGTGTGCGCCGCATCGCCGCGCATGATCCGCATCTGCTGCCGGTATCGGAGTATTTCCGACAGATCTTCTGGGGCTCCGGCGTCGATCTGCCGGAAGACGGTTTCGAAGACCTCATGGAGAAGGTTTCGCTCGATTCCATCGAATTGCCGGCGGGCGAAAAGGCGCAATTGTCGCTGCAGATGCCGGCCATGTTCCTGATAGTGTTCGAGCCGGTCACGCACGCGGCACATTTCATCGACGTCAAAGGCGAGCCGACCAAGGAGCGGCAGACGCTCTCGCTCATCTACAACAAGGTGCAGGCGCCGACGGCGACCACCGAGATGCGGCCCGGGCCGCTGCGGCTCTCTCTCGAGAACCGTTCCGATCTGCGCACGCTGCCATCGGTGTGGATCGCCGGTGACACGCTGCATGATCTGCTCGGCAAGCGACGACCGTTCGTGACTGCCAAACGCCTGCTCACCAATCAAATCTTCCGCGACATCTACCGCACCGACACGCTCGACGTCGACCAGGGGCTGAAACTGACCAGCCTCACCTTCCTGTTCACCGATCTCAAAGGCTCGACCGAGCTCTACGACCGCGTCGGCGATCTCGCCGCCTACGACTTGGTACGCGAGCATTTCCGCGTGCTGCATGAGATCGTCGCGGCGGAAGCCGGCGCGGTGGTTAAGACCATCGGCGACGCAGTGATGGCGACCTTCCCGACGCCGGACCGCGCGCTCGCAGCGGCACTGCGCATGCGCCAGTCCGTGCGCGGCATCAAGGACGACCTCGTGATCAAGATCGGTATCCACGAGGGCCCGTGCCTCGCGGTGACCCTGAATGACCGGCTCGACTATTTCGGACAGACCGTCAACATCGCCGCGCGGGTGCAGGGGCTCGCCGACTCGCAAGCGATCCTGGTGACCAAGCCGGTGGTCGACAACCCGCAGGTTTCCAAGATCCTCGAAACGTCAAATCTCGCGCCGGCCGCGCAGGATGCAATGCTGCGCGGCCTCACCGACAAGATGACGATCTACCAAATCCCCTATCAGTAGGCCGGCGCCGCCGCCACCACTTGCGCCGTGGTCACCAGCAGATGGCCCTCCACCGGCCCCGGCACCCAGCCGTCGCCGGCCAGCGGCGTGACCATGATGTCGGGAACGAGCCCGTGCTGCAGCGAGGGATCGAAATAGTGCATCACCTGCTGATTGAGATCGATGACGCGGCCGGGGCGGAGCGGTCCGACGTCGTTGATCTTGACGACGACCTGCTTGCCGCCGCTTTCGACCAGCGCATAGGCGGGCTGGTATTCCTTGCCGTAGTGAATGCCGCCGAAGTCGCCGCGCAGATCAGTGAGAATCGCGGCGGTCCAGGCTGCGGGGTCGTAGAGTTCGCCGGACGCCGTCTCGAGGCCGCCCTCCTGGAATCCGCGGCGAAACGGATTGTACATCGACGCCGTGCCGACGATCGCCACCCCTAGCGCATCCGGATTCGACTGTTCGAGTTCCGATTTGCTGATCGCAATCTGCGCCGCCCGGAATCTTTCCTTGATGGCGTCCGACAGCGCCTCGCACAAAAAGGGCGCGGCACGGGACACAAAGACGTGACCTTTGAGCGGATTAGCGACCTGTCCGTTCGCATCGAGCGCCGGCTTTCCCTGCGGCGCGGTCGCGCGCGAGGATTTGCGGCTTGCGCTTTTCTTGGGAACAGGATCAGTCGAGGTATTTGAAGATTTAGCCGTGACGCCCTGTGCGCAGGCAAAGATCATCGCTACGCCGCAAAGCGCGGCGCTCAAGCGCACCACCATTCTGTGATTTCCCCTAGTTTTCTTGGCCCCCCGGCCTAAAAGTCGCCTGGTGCGAATTGAAGGCGACAATCGGGTAATTTCTGGATGCGGCATTTTGCGCCGGCGAAATATCTTTCGTCAGGCTCAATGTGAGGCGGACGAAACATTGCGTGACAATGGAACAGGAACGACGCAACGCGGCGTACGTTCCACGCTTAGCGATCAGCGATGGAGGTTCCCATGCGCAAGCTTTCAGTCGGGCTTTTGGCTGCCGCCGGGCTCGCGCTCGCCGCGCCGGCGACCGCACAAGTGGTCTATCAGACCGCTCCGGCCCAGGTGGTGGTGACGCCGAGCTATGGCACCTACGGCTATGTCGTGCCTCAGGCCCCGACCAATGTGTACACGTACAGCAATGGCGACTACGGCTACACAAAGTACAGCTATCCGGGCGGATGCCGGGTGACGACCATCCGCGAGTACGGACAGGTCATGGTGGAGCGCAACTGTTACTGAGCCCGTCGGTATTGCGCTGCCGCTTTCCCGAGGCCCGACCCTGCACGCGGACTCCACCCCGCGTGGTGTTTGGGTTTGAGCGAATTTGCCTGTGCCAGTCCGGCGCGGGGCAACGCGCCGGGCTGCTTTTCCGGCCGGACAGGGACAATCCGCTTGCGCCGGTAATCTGGAACTGAAAACATCGGTTCCGGCGACCGAATTGGTCAGGCGCTCATGGCCGAGTCCCTCGCGTCAGGCATTTCCAACGAGCTGCGGCGCGAGGCGCGCATCGTCGGCCTGCTGTTTGCCTCGACCACCAGCATGATCGGTTCGGGCTGGCTGTTCGGCGCCTATCACGCCGCCAGGATCGCCGGCCCCCTCAGCATCTGGAGCTGGGTGATCGGTGCCGTCATCATCATGCTGATCGCGCTGTGCTTCGCGGAACTCGCCGCGCTTTTCCCGCGCAGCGGCGCGCTGGTGCATATGAGCCACGGGTCACGGTGAAGGCCTCGGCCGACTGTGGGGTTGGATGCTGTTTCTTGCCTATGTGCCGGTGGCGCCGGTCGAAGCCGAGGCCATTGTCACCTACGCCAACAACTACCTGCCCTATTTCATCTAGCCGAACACCAATGGCTTGCTGACAGCGACCGGTGTCTTGGCTTGTGCGGGGTTGATCGGGGTGCTGGCGCTTCTGAACCTTTTGGCGCTGCGCATGCTGCTCACCGTCAATTCCACCATCACCTGGTGGAAGATAGGCGTGCCGCTGCTGACCATCGTCGTGTTGATCGCCGCCAGCTCGCATTGGGACGTCTGGCATGCCGACCCCGGCAGCTACGGCATTGATGGCATTTTCACCGCTCTGCCGGCGGCCGGCATCGTGTTCAGCTATCTCGGCTTCCGCACGGCGATCGATCTCGGCGGCGAGAGCTCCAATCCCGGCCGCCATATCCCGATGGCCGTCATCGGCTCGGTATTGATTTCCGCGGCGATCTACATCCTGCTGCAGGTCGCCTTCATCATGGCGTTGCGTCCGTCGGACCTGACCAACGGCTGGGCGCATCTGACTTTCACCGGCGAGGCGGGACCGTTTGCGGGGCTGGCCGCCACGCTCGGTATCGGCTGGATGGCGACGCTGCTTTATATCGACGCCTATATTTCCCCCGGCGGCACCGGACTGATGTACGTCACCGGCGGCTCGCGCATTCTCTATGCCGTCGGCGACATGAATGCCGGCCCGCGCTGGCTGATGCTGTTGAACAGGGCAAAGGCACCGTGGCTCGCGGTGCTGATCATGTGGGCGGCAGGCATTCTGTTCCTGCTGCCGTTCCCCGCCTGGCAGTTGATGGTGAATTACATCACCTTGATCACCGTGCTGACCTACGGGTTGGGGCCGATCGTGCTGCTGGTCATGCGCCGCAACCAGCCCGACCTGCGCCGGCCGTTCCGGCTCTGGGGCGCGGAGATCCTCGCGCCGCTCGCCTTCATTTGCAGCAACTGGATCATCTATTGGACCGGCGTCAAGGCCACCTCCTTCCTCTTCTGCCTGGTCGCGGTCGGTTTCGCGCTTTATGCGCTGTATTATTATCACGTCGCGAAAAGACCACGCGAAGATTTCGGCTGGCGCTACATCGCCTGGCTGCTGCCCTGGTTCGGCGGCATGTGGGTGCTGTCGGGCTTAAGTGACGTCGGCGGCGGCTTCGGGGTGCTCGGCTTCTGGACCGGGGTCGCGCTCGTGGCGGTGTGGAGTTCTTTTTGTCATCGTGCTCGCCTTGCGCGCCGCCCTGCCCGCGCTCGAGACCGCCAAAATCATGGTGCATATGGAGACGCGGTGAGTCCGCCGAAGCGGGACTTACGCCAGCGCCGCCGCCGCAGCCTGCGCCTCCGGCACCACGTCATAGGCGTAAAGCTGCTTGCGAAACTCGGCATGCGCCTTGATCTCGGCGTCACGCAGGCCGAGATCTGAATAGGCGGAATCGTAGCGCAGGCCGTTTTCGCGCGCGCCGCGCTGCACCTGCGCCACGCGCTCGCGCCGCAGCCGCTCATAGGCGAGAAGCGCAGCCGGAGCGGTCTTTGCGGTCGCGCGTGCCAGGATCGTCGCCAGCGCCATGCCGTCCTCGATTGCCTGATTGGCGCCCTGTCCGAGATGCGGCAGCATCGGATGCGCGGCGTCGCCTAGCAAACTCAAGCGCTGCTTCGTCCAGGTCGGCAGCGGTTCGCGATCGTAAAGCGCCCAGCGAAAGGTTTTCTCCACCGCGCGCAGCACGCGCCCGACGCGCGCATCCCAGCCGGCGAACTCGCGCCGCAGCACGTCAGGATCGCCGGGCGCCGACCAGGATTCCTTCATCTCCTCGTCGGCCGGAACGAAGCCGACATAGTTGATGAGCTTGCCGGCACGCACCGGGAACGTGAGGAAGTGCTTGCCGGGCCCGAGCCACATCTCCCAGCGGTCGGTCGGCCAGTCGCCGATGCGATCATGCGCCACTACACCGCGATAGGAGATGGTGCCGTGGAATACCGGCTTCGACGGCGGAAAGACGAACGGACGCAGCTCGGAATGAATACCATCGGCGCCGATCACGACGTCGGCTTCCGCCGCGGCACCGTTGTCGAACGTCACGCGGGCGCGTTCGCCGGTTTGCGCGAGGCCGATGCAGCGGTGGCCGGTGCGCACCATGCCTTGCGGCAGCGCCTTGGCCAAGAATTCGACGAAGTCGGCGCGGTGCATGCCGTAGGTGGCGTTCCACCCGGCCGCGTCCTTGACCTGGACCGGGGCAATCGGCGCCCCGTCGTGGCGAAAATAATGCGAGCCGGTGCCGACCAGCGCGCCCCATTTGTCGACCGCGGGCCCGAGCCCCACCCGCTGCATATGGCGCACGCTGTTGGGGGTAATAAAGACGCCGGCGCCGACCTCGCCCAGGGCCGGCGCCTGCTCGTAGAGCGAAACCTCGATCCCGTGTGCGTGAAGCGCGTTGGCGGCGAACAGGCCGCCGATGCCGCCGCCCACGACGATGACGCTTGGCCGCTCACCCGTCACGATCGCGCTCCACCGGAAAATTCATGTCAGGCCGGCAAGCCAAGTGGTCGTGGCCGGCACGAAAATGACGATGGCGATGCGCACAAGATCCGACAAGAAGAACGGGACGATCCCCTTGAAGGTGTCGGTCATCGGCACATCCCTGGCCATCGAGTTGATAATATAGACGTTCAGACCGATCGGCGGCGTGATCTGGCCGACCTCGATCAGGATCAGCACCAATATGCCGAACCAGACTGCCACCGCCTCGTGCGAAAAACCGAAATCGAGCCGCAAGATCAGCGGCAGAAAGACCGGTACGGTCACCAGCATCATGGCGAGCCCGTCCATCAGGCAGCCGAGCACAAGGTAGATAAGCACGATTGCGGCCAGGATGCTGTAAGCCGACCAGCCGGTATCGGCCACCCACTGCGCCAGCGCCTGCGGCAGTTGCGACAGCGCCAGGAAAGACGAGTAAAATTCGGCGCCGATCAGAATGAGAAAGATCATGCCGGTGATCTTGGCCGTCTCCAGGATCGCGGCCTTGACGCCGGCAAACCGCATGCCGCCGACCGCCCAGGACAACAGACCGGTCGCCGCCGCGCCGACCGCGGCGCCTTCGGTCGGCGTGAACACGCCCCAATAGATGCCGCCGATCACCACCACGAAGATGAGCAGAACCGGCCAGACCGCCCTGCAGGCTGGTAAAGCGCTCGCGCCAGCTCGCGCGCGCGACCGCTGGGCCCGCTTCCGGATACACGCGCGTATAGGCCCAGATCGCCGCCCCGTAGCCGAGCGTGGCGATGATGCCCGGCACGATCGCGGCGAGAAAAAGCTTTCCGAGCGATTGCTCGGTGAGAATGGCGTAGATGACCAGGATGATCGACGGCGGGATCAGAATCCCCAGCGTACCGCCGGCCGCCAGCACGCCGGTCGCGAGCGCGCCGGAATAGCCGTAGCGGCGCATCTCCGGCAGCGCAATCGACGCCATGGTGGCGCCGGTCGCCACCGACGAGCCGCAGATTGCACCGAAGGCCGCGCAGCCGCCGATGGTCGCCATGGCGATGCCGCCGCGGTAGTGCCCGACCCAGGCGAGCGCCGAGCGATAGAGCGATCGGCTGATGCCGCCTTGCGCCGCGAACTGGCCCATCAGCACGAACAGGGGAATGACGGTGAGCTCGTAATTGGCGACGCGCGAATAGGGCACTTCGCTCATCAGGCCGAGTAGCGGCCGCCATCCGGCGATCAGGCCGAAGCCGAGCGCGCCGCTCACCAGCATGGAAAGCGCGATCGGCATGCGCAGCACGATGAGCACGAGCATCAGCGCGAACAGCACGCCGCCGATTTCCAGATGGCTCATCGCCGCAGCGCTCCGACTCCCGCAACGATCCGCAACACGCACACGATCGCCAGCAGCGCCATCGACGCCACAGCGACGAGGTAGGACCACCACACCGGTACGCCGATCAGGATCGACGTCTCGCCGTTTGCGTATTTCTCGGCAAGCCCGGCCGCCAGCCGCCAGGTCAGCAGCAGCGCGACGAGCGCAAACACCACGTCATTGGCGATATCGAGCAGGCTTCGGTGCCGCTCGGAAAGCCCCGCCGTAAAGAAATCGGCGGAAATATTGCCGCCGACGGCGTGCGTATAGGGAAAGAACATGAAGGTGCCGACGGCGCAGGCGATTTCCACCAGCTCGTAGTCGCCCGGCAGCGGCGCGCCGAAGGCGTAGCGGCCGGCGACGCTCACCACCGTGATGACGGCCGCGACGATGAGGAACGCGCCGCCGGCCAGCGCGAGGCCGCGCGTTACGGCCTGCAAGGCACCGCTCATTTGGCCTTGTCTTGCGCCTTGTATTTGGCCACCAGCTGCTCGGCGTCGGCGACCATTTGCTTGCCCGGCAGGCCCTTGGCGTCCATGTCCTTGATCCAGCTCTGATAGACGGGTTCGGTCGCCTTGCGCCAGCGCGCCTGCTCGGCCTCCGGCACTTCGATGATCGGATGGTTGAGCTTCTTGGCACGTGCGATGCCGCGCATGTCATCCGTCTGCCAGCGCTCGCCGAAAGCGATGGCGAGCTTTTCCCCGGAATTTGCGTCGATTGCTTTTTTGAGCGCGTCCGGCAGCTTGGCGTAGCTCTGCTTGTTCATCAACAACGCCAGCGTCGGCTCGTGCAACGTGGTCTCAGTATGCCACTTGGCGACGTCGATGGTGTGGATGGCGAGCGCGATCGACCACGGCGTGATCACGCCGTCGACCACGTCATGCATCATTGCCTCGGTCATCTTCAGGCCGGGGATCGGCACCGGCGTGGCGCCGAGCGCCGACAGCGCGGCGCTCGAGATGCGCGAAGGCGTGCGCAGCTTCAGGCCCTTGAAGTCCTCCAGCTTCTCCACCTTGCGCGTCTTCATGTGGATGACGGAGATGCCGGCAGAATGGAAAACGATCGGGTGCACCGCGCCCCATTCCTTCTGCCCGTATTTGCGCAGGAAAGCGTCGATTGCCGGCGAAACAATGTGCGCCGGCGCGCCGATGAAGGGCAATTCGAAAGCCGAGGTCACGGGAAACAGCCCCGCTTTGTAGCCGGGCAGCGTCCAGCCGAGATCGACCACGCCGTTTTTGACCTGGTCGTAGATGTCCGGCGCCTTGCCGCCGAGCTGCATCGAGCCATAGAGCTCGATCTTCAGCTTGCCGCCGCAATCCTTTTCGACATTCTTGGTCCACCACAACAGGCTTTTGTACGAACCAGCCACCGGCGGCACGTGGGTGTGCATGCGCAAAGTGACCGGCGCTTGCGCGAACGCCCTGCGCACGAACGGGCTCGCGACCTGAAGTGCGCCCATGGCGAGGCCGCCTTTCAGGATGTGGCGCCGGCTTGCGGCGACTTTATTGGACTTGGACATAGCGTTCCTCCCCTGGCGCCGGCACGTTAGCCGAACGAACTAGCGATGAAAACCAATGGAATTGGCGCGTCTTGGCCGACGGAACGCCCGGATCGGTGGCCATTCGCGCGCAATAATGCGCTTTGCGCGGAGGACCCGAATGGCGCCGCCGCTCTTTGCTCATCCAGGTGGGCGCCGCAGCGCAGTCGCCGGCGCTTGCTGGCTGCAATCCTCTTCAACCACTCCGCCACCAGTCCGACATTTACGCCGTGACGACTCACAAAATCTCTCGAACGTAACGTTCGGAATTCCCGAATGAATACAAGGCGCAGCACGCAGGTTTTGCTTTACACATTCGGCGGAGAGAATATAGAAGGCGCCGTCTGATTGATCGGGCGACACTCGCGGCGCCGCCGGCTCCATGCACATATATTCGAATGATTGCAGGGAGCACGCTCTGTCGGCTAACCTACGCTTAAAATCTGGGCTCATCGGGGGAAATATTGAGCAATGTTCGCCACTAATCCGTTCGCCGTTTTGTCGGCGTCGATAGCGCCGGCGGTGATGCAGGCCTATGTTGTTGTCATGGTCGTGCTGGTCGCCGGCGGCACCCTGGCCGACATCATCCACAAAGGCAGCGCCCGCTACTTCTTCGACAATTGGCGCAATGCCAAGCGCAAGGGCAAGCCGGTCGGCGGCGGCCAGATGGCCGGGCTGGCGGTGCAGACCGCGGTCGTGGACGTCATGACCTCGGCCGAGTTCTGCAACCAGAAGCGCCGCATCGCCCACCTGTTCACGATGTACGGCCTCATCATCAATATCGTCACCACCGCCATCCTGGTGTTCGGCTATCCGACCGCGAACGGCCCGGCCATCGTGAGCCAGCTCTGGTGGGCCGGCGCACTGATGGTCTGCTTCGGCGGCTACTGGTTCTGGTTCTTCATCCGCGTCGACGTCTCCGCCGAAGGCCACACCCCGTTCCGCCTCGAGCAGGCCGACCTATTCATCGTGTCGTTGCTCGCCAGCATGACCTTCGGCCTGATCTGGGCCTGGCAGCAGTGGAGCGGCCACCCGACGGCGGCCTGGATTTTCCTTGCGCTCTACCTGATCGCCACCACGGTGCTGTTCGGCTCGATCCCGTGGTCGAAGTTCTCGCACATGTTCTTCAAGCCGGCGGCCGCCTTCGAGAAAAGAGTCTCCAAGGCCAACGGCTCGGCCCAGAACCTGCCGACGCTGACCCGTGACGATCCCGAACAACAAAAACGACACTCCATGGAACTGTTGCAAAACGCTCCGATGCGAATGGGACTTGGCATCAAGCGCGAAGCGCCCCGCCACTACTAAAGAGCAGCCCGCAAGCTCTACCGGATTAGATAAGGAGCCGGACTTATGCCTACCTTCGTCTACATGACGAGGTGCGACGGATGCGGACATTGCGTCGACATCTGTCCCTCGGACATCATGCACATCGATAAGACGTATCGGCGCGCCTACAACATCGAGCCGAACATGTGCTGGGAGTGCTACTCCTGCGTCAAGGCTTGCCCGCAAAATGCGATCGATGTGCGCGGATACGCCGACTTCGCTCCGCTCGGTCACAGCGTCCGCGTCATCCGCGACGAAGAGAAAGGCACGATCGCCTGGAAGATCAAATTCCGCAACGGCACGGAAAAGAATTTCCTGTCGCCGATCACCACCAAGCCCTGGGGGACGGCGATCCCCAAGCTCGCCGACGTTCCCGGACCCAGCAAGGAAATGCGCGACAGCCAGCTGTTGTACAACGAGCCGAAATACATCCGCTTGGATGACGGCGGTTTGCATACGCTTCAGTCCGCCGGTCTCAAGATGAAGAAAGGCGTGTATTACTGATGGCTTACAAAACGATCGTCGAAGACGGCATCGATATTCTGGTCGTCGGTGCGGGCCTTGGCGGCAGCGGCGCCGCCTGGGAGGCGAGATTCTGGGGTCAGAACAAAAAGATCGTCATCGCCGAGAAAGCAAACATCGATCGCTCCGGTGCGGTCGCGCAGGGTCTGTACGCCATCAATTGCTACATGGGCACCCGTTGGGGCGAAAATAACCCGGAGGACCATGTCCGCTACGCGCGCATCGATCTGATGGGGCTGGTGCGCGAAGACCTGCTGTTCGACATGGCCCGTCACGTTGACTCCACGGTGCATCAGTTTGAGGAGTGGGGCCTTCCCATCATGAAGAACCCGAAGACCGGGCATTATCTTCGTGAAGGGCGCTGGCAGATCATGATCCACGGCGAGTCCTATAAGCCCATCGTGGCCGAGGCCGCCAAGAAATCCGCAGACAAGGTCTTCAATCGCATCTGCGTCACCCACCTGCTGATGGACGACGGCAAGGAGAACCGGGTTGCCGGCGCCGTCGGCTTCAACGTCCGCACCGGCAACTACCACGTCTTCAAGTCCAAGACCGTCATCTGCGGTGCGGGCGGCGCCTCCAACATCTTCAAGCCGCGCTCGGTGGGCGAAGGCTCCGGCCGCACCTGGTATGCGCCCTGGTCGTCCGCCTCCGCTTACGGGCTGATGATCAACGCCGGCGCCAAGATGACGCAGATGGAAAACCGCATCGTGCTGGCGCGGTTCAAGGACGGTTACGGCCCGGTCGGCGCCTACTTCCTGCATCTGAAGACCTATACGCAAAATTGCCTGGGCGAAGAGTACGAATCCAAGTGGTTCCCCGAACTGCAGAAGATGGTCGGCAAGGAATATCTCGATCCGGAAGCTTCGCACCTGACCCACCGCCCGATCCCGACCTGCCTGCGCAACCATTGCATCATCAGTGAAGTGAACGCCGGCCGCGGTCCCATTCACATGGTGACCATGCGCGCCTTCCAGGATCCGCATCTGGAGGAGGTCGGCTGGGAAAACTTCCTCGGCATGACCGTCGGCCAGGCGGTGCTGTGGGCCGCGACCGACGTCGACCCGAAGAACGAGAATCCCGAGCTGACCACATCCGAGCCCTACGTGATGGGTTCGCACGCGACCTGCTCGGGCGCCTGGTGCTCGGGTCCGGAGGACGTTTCCCCGTCCGAGTATTTCTGGGGCTACAACCGCATGACGACGATCGAAGGTCTGTTCGGCGCCGGTGACGCGGTCGGCGGCACGCCGCACGCCTTCTCATCCGGCTCGTTCACCGAAGGCCGTCTCGCCGCCAAGGCCGCCTGCAGATATATCGACGACGGCAAGGGCGAAGGCATCGTCGTGTCCGATGCGCAGATCGAGCGCCGTAAGAAAGAGATCTACAAGCCGCTGGAGCATTACAAGATCTACCGCAATGCGATCGTGGCGGGCGATGTCAACCCGCACTACATCAATCCGCAGCAGGGCCTCGACCGTCTGCAGAAGCTGATGGACGAGTATTGCGGCGGCGTGACCGTCAGCTACATGACCAACGAGAAGCTCCTGAATATCGGTCTCAAGAAACTCAAGATCATGGAAGAAGACCTCGAGAGCTTGGCCGCAAAGGATATTCACGAGTTGCTGCGGGCGTGGGAGTTGAAGCACCGCCATCGCGCCGCCGAGTGCGTGACGCAGCACACCCTTTTCCGCAAGGAGACGCGCTGGCCGGGCTACTACTACCGGGGCGACGCCATGAAGGTGGACGACGAAAACTGGCATGTGCTGACCGTTTCGCGTCGCGATCCGAACACCGGTGAGTACACCATGGAGAAGGCGCCTTGTTATCACCTCGTCGGCGCGGACGAATAGCTATGGCCCCGGGCAGAAGTTCGCGTTGATATTCTGCCAGGACGCGAAAGAACCGGCATGTCGCACGTTGGTCTTCCTCAGATGCGCTCTGAAATCCTGGCCGCTCCAAGTCACGGAGAGCCGAGCGTGAACATTATTGACAAAACCGGCGATGAGATAAGGGCCATAGCCGATCCCTTGTGGCGCGACCTCCTGAAAAATTCAAACGAAGGCAAATACGGGGACTTCGTCAAGAATTTCTCCAGTTCGCTGGCGCTTGCCATGGATCAGGTTCAGGTCGGCCACCAGTTCGCAAACAGCGAACTGGCCAGAAATCTGTCGGAAGACTTCGATTATCTCGGCATTATCCGCCGGGGCGAACACGTGACGGTTCTCTACCGGCAACGAAGCAGCAAAAAGCAGGGCGAATGGCTCGGCAGACTCGTTCTCGGCTATGAAAATGAAAAGGTCAGGATTTTCGGTGCGTCCATCTTCTGAGCAGCCAGTGCGGATTTGCCATGCGTGAAACCATCCAGGACGGCAAGTTTGTCGAGCTAACCTACAAGGTGATCGACAAAAAATCGGGACACGTCCTCACCACGGTCGAATTTCCATTGGGCTACGTTCACGGCCACAATGAAATCCTGGCTCCATTCGTCCACAAGCAGCTTGAGGGCAAGTCCGCGGGCGATGTCATCAAGGTGCCGATCGACGGCAATCAGATTTTCGGCGCCAGAGACGAGTTGCTGGTCTTTACCGATCATCTCGATAACGTTCCCGAGGAGTATCGGCAGGTCGGCACCTCCATCCTCATGGAAAACGACAAGGGCCAGACCCGCAGCTTTATCGTGACGCGAATTGACGACGAGACGCTGACGGTCGATGGCAATAATCCGCTTTGCGGCAGAGAGGTCGTTTTCACGCTCGAGATTTTGACGGTCCGGGAAGCGACCGATGAAGAGCTAAACCTGGGCGGAGCTATCGGCGCGCAGGCGGATATCGACCCTTCACTCATGCGACCCGTTTGAGACTTCGGTTACTTCACTTGCAATCCCGGCTTCACGGCAAAAGGTGACATATGAGCGAGCAAAAACCCGTCACGAAAGTCCCTGAGGGCAAATCGCGCTTTCTGACGACGCGGCAGAAAGAGCCGAACGAAAAGGGGTTTGTTGGCTACGACACCGTCTGGGAGCCGTTCCAGAAGGAAGCCGAATACAAGACCCCAAAGCGGCCGTAGACGTCGCGCCGCGGCGCGATGAGCCGGGTCGCGCGGCTAGTCTGTCGCTTCGCCGCCTGAGCCGGCCTTACAAAACGGGTTGAACGTTGCGCCGCGCCACACGAAAAAGTGGCGCGGCGCAAAGCGTCTAGAGCAAGTCGTTTCATTGTGAATATGGCCGCGCCGCGAACGCGCTTCACCTCTCCCCGTCGAAGTCGGATAAATCCGACTTCGACCATCTGATTGTGCCCGAACTCGGGTAAACCCGAGTTCGGGGTCGGGAGAGTTGGGCGCACCAACGTTCCACCCACAGCAAGTTCCCCGCCGGGTCATCGCGCTGTCATGAGCGCTGGCCAAAGATGACTCGATCGGTAAAGATGGCCCGGCTGGCGCGGCAGCGCCGTTCGGACAGCCATCAGTCGTGGGTGAGATGAGCAGTATCCTGCTCGATCGCGTGAGCAAGTCTTGGGGCTCAACGGTGGCGGTCAACGAGGTGTCGCTGGCGGCTGAGGCAGGCCGTCTCTTGGTTTTGCTCGGCCCCTCCGGCTGCGGCAAATCGACCGCGCTCCGCCTCATCGCCGGTCTCGATGAGCCGAGCGCCGGCCGTATCCTGATCGGCGGCAAGGACGTCACGCATCTGCCGCCGGCGCAGCGCGCGATCTCCATGGTGTTCCAATCATACGCGCTGTTTCCGCACCTGAACGTGCGCGAGAACATCCTGTTCGGCCTGAAGGTGCGCAAAGTGCCGGCCGCCGAGCGGCAACAGCGGCTCGACCGCGTGGCCGGCCTGGTCGGGCTATCCGGCCTGCTCGAGCGCAAGCCCGCGCAACTGTCGGGCGGCCAGCGCCAGCGCGTGGCGCTCGCCCGCGCCATCATTTCCGAGAATCCGATCTGTCTGATGGACGAGCCGCTGTCCAATCTCGACGCCAAGCTCAGGCACGACATGCGGCTGGAAATCAAGGCGCTGCAACGCCGGCTCGGCATTACGCTCGTCTATGTCACGCACGATCAGACCGAGGCCATGAGCATGGCCGACAAGGTCGTGCTGCTGCGCGACGGCCGCGTCGAGCAGGAAGGTACGCCGGCCGAGCTCTACGACCGGCCGGCGACGGTATTCGCGGCGGGCTTCATCGGCACGCCGCCGATGAACATCATCGATCTCGACGCGCTCGATTCGAGCCTGCGCGCATCGCCCGGCTTTGCGCGCTTTGGGGCGCATCGCCGCATCGGCATCAGGCCGGAATCCATATCGCTCGGCGGCGACGGCATTCCCGCCACGCTCGCTTCGCTCGACTATCTCGGCGCCGACACCATCGTTACCGCCGATCTCGGCGGCTGCACAATCGCCCTGCGCCTGGCGGGCCGCACAAAGGCCGCAGCGGGCGAGCGCCTGGCGCTTTCCTGGAACGACGAGGACATCCACGTTTTCGACGCGGATGGCCGGCGCACGGACGCGCCGGTCGCCGCAATCGCTCGATCCGGCGCGCGTAATGCCGCCGCCGGCGCGTAGGTGAGATACACAAGGGGAGAACAACGATGCGACGATTGAAGACGCTCATCAGCGCGGCCGCCCTCGTGGGGGCCGCAGTTTTTGCCTCCGCCTTCGGCGCGCCGGCGCAGGCCGTGGACCTCACGATGTACTACCCGGTGGCGGTGGGAGGTCCGCTCACCAAGATCGTGGACGGCATGGTTGCCGATTTCGAGAAAAGCCATCCCGACATCAAGGTGCACGCGATCTACGCCGGCAACTACAACGACGCCCGCATCAAGGCGCTGGCCGCGCTCAAGAGCGGCCAGCCGGCCGAATTGTCGGTGATGTTCTCCATCGACCTCTACGAGCTGACCGAGCTCAACGCTATCCAGCCGTTCGACGATCTGGCCAAGACGGAGGCGGACAAGGCGTGGCTGAAGAGCTTCTATCCGGCGCTGATGTCGAACGGCAAGCTTGCCGGCAAGACCTGGAGCATTCCGTTCCAGCGCTCGACCATCGTGATGTATTACAACAAGGACGCCTTCAAAGAAGCGGGCCTCGACCCCAACCATCCGCCGGCGACCTGGGCGGAAATGCGCGCGATGGCCAAGAAGCTGGTGAAGAAGAACGCCAGCGGCGACGTCGAGCGCTGGGGCGTGGAGATTCCCTCCACCGGCTATCCCTATTGGATGTTTCAGGCGCTGGCGATCGAAAATGGCCAGGAGTTGATGAGCGCCGACGGCAAGAAAGTCTTCTTCGACAGCCCGGCCTCGGTCGAGGCGCTGCAATACTGGCACGACCTTTCGGCCAAGGACGGCGCGATGCCCAAGGGCACGGTCGAATGGGGCACGCTGCGCCAGGCGTTCCTCGACGGCAAGACCGCCATCATGTGGCATTCGACCGGCAACCTGACCGCCGTCAAAAAAGCCGCCAAGTTCGACTTCGGCGTCGCCATGCTGCCGGCCAACAAACGGCGCGGGAGCCCGACCGGCGGCGGCAATTTCTACATTTTCAAGGGGGCCAAGCCGGAGGCCAAGGCCGCCGCCCTCACCTTCATCAAGTGGATGACGGCGCCCGAGCGCACGGCCGAATGGAGCATCAAGACCGGCTACATGGGCACGCGGCCCGACGCCTATGAGACGCCGGCCTTGAAGAAATATGTGGCGGAATTCCCGCCGGCGGCGGTCGCGCGCGACCAGCTCAAATATTCGGTGGCGGAGCTTTCCACCTACGACACCGGCCGCGTGCGCAAGCTGCTCGACGACGCCATCCAAGCGGCGCTGACCGGCAAGGCCGCGCCGAAAGCGGCGCTGCAAGGCGCGCAAAGCCGCGCCACGCAACTGCTCAAGCGCTATCAGTAGGCGCCTCCCGCGACGGCCGGCGCCCAGGTGCCGGCCGTCCTTACCGTGCGATGCACCCGCCCCGCTCGCTCCTGCCGCATGTCTATGGCTGGCTGCTGCTGCTGCCGGCCGCGGTGCTGCTTGCGACGTTCACGCACTATCCGACCATCGCCTCGATCTGGGAAAGCCTGTTCCTGCCGGCAACCGCCACGCGGCCCGGCCGCTTCGTCGGGCTCGCCAATTACGCGGCGATGCTCGACGACCCGGTGTTTTACCAGGCGCTGTTCAACAATGTCTGGTTCGCGCTCGGCACGATTCCCGTCGCCATCGCGCTCGCCATCCTGATGGCGCTGATCGCCGACTCGGCGCTGCCCGGCCGCGTGCTGATGCGCATGGCCTATTTCACGCCCACCATCCTGCCGATGATCGCCGTCGCCAATATCTGGCTGTTCTTCTACACGCCCGGCATCGGCCTCATCGACCAGATTCTCGCCGGCGTGGGACTGCCCGGCCACAACTGGCTGGGCGATCCGGCGACCGTGATGTGGTGCCTGATCGTGATGATGATCTGGAAGGAGGCCGGCTTCTTCATGATCTTCTATCTGGCCGCGCTGCAATCGATCTCGCCCGACCTGCGCGAGGCGGCGGCCATCGAGGGCGCCTCGCGCCTGACCTACTTCCGCCGCATCACCTTTCCGCTGCTGATGCCGACCACGCTGTTCGTGCTGATCACCGCCTTGATCAACGCGTTCCGCGTCGTCGACCAGCTCTTCATCATGACCAAGGGCGGGCCGGATAACGCCAGCATGCTGCTCTTGTACTACATCTACGAGACCGCCTTCAGCTTCTTCGACAGCGCCGGCGCCGCGGCGCAGACCGTGTTCCTGCTGGCGGTGCTGATCGGGCTCGCGGTCGCGCAATTTGCCCTGCTCGAAAGACGGATCCACTACCGATGAGCGCCGGCCTCGCCATAGCTGCTGCGCCCCCGACCGGCTTCGGCCGCACGCTCGAAACGGTCGGCGCCTGGCTGTTCGCGCTGCTGTGGGCGGCCCCTCTGCTGTACGCGTTCTGGAGCGCGTTCCACCCGGCGGCCTATGCCACGCATTTCGAGCTTACCGCGCCGCTGACGCTTGAGAACTTTGCCCGCGCCTGGGCGACGGCGCCGTTTGCGCGCTATATGCTCAACACTTTTTTCCTGGTCAGCATGGTGCTGATCGGGCAATTCATCATTTGCACGCTCGCCGCCTTCGCCTTCGCGCGCTTCGCCTTTTTCGGCCGCGACGTCGCCTTCTTCCTGGTGCTGATGCAGCTCATGATCCTGCCCGACGTCCTGATCTTGGAAAACTACAAGGTGATGGCGAGCCTTGGGCTCGCCGACACCATCACCGGCATCGGGCTCCCCTACATGGCGAGCGCCTTCGGCATTTTCCTGTTGCGGCAGACCTTCAAGACCGTGCCGCGCGAGCTGGAAGAAGCCGCCCGCGTGGAAGGCTGCAACTGGCTGCAAGTGCTGCTCAAGGTCTACGTGCCGCTGGCGCGGCCGACCTACATCGCCTACGGCCTGGTCTCGGTCAGCTATCACTGGAATAACTTTTTGTGGCCGCTGGTCATCACCAATTCGGTGGAGACGCGGCCGGTCACCGTGGGGCTGGCGATTTTCGGCGCGCCCGAGTCGGGCGTGAACTGGTCGATCATCACCGCCGGCACCTTGATTTCGGTGGCGCCGCTGCTCATCGCTTTCGTGCTGTTCCAGCGCCAGTTCGTGCAGTCCTTCATGTTCGCCGGTGTCAAGTGAGCGTCGGCGTCGGCGTTCCGGGACGAACGCTCAATCCACCGCGCAGTCGCGCAAGATTTCCGGCTTGAACGCCAGCCCATGGCCGGGGCGCTCCGGCGCCGTGATGACGCCGTTCTCGACCGGAAACGGATCGACCCATAGATCCCAGGATAGCCGCATGTCCTCGATCCAAATGCCGTTCGGGATCGAGGCCAGTAGCTGCACGTTCAATTCCGGAAACAGGTGCGGCGCAAGTGTAATCCCCTTCGCTTCGGCCAAGGCCGCGGTCTTGCGCAGGTCGCTGAAGCCGCCGCGCATGGGATCGGGCTGCAGGATCGGCAGCAGCGGCTCCTCCAAGAACGGCATGAGATCGAAGCGCGTGAAATGCGTCTCGCCGCCGACGATGCGCAGATCGAGCGCGCGCGCGATCCTTTTATAGCCGTCGAAATCGTGCGGCGGCACCGGCTCCTCCAACCAGTAGACGTCGTAATCCTGAAACTTTCGGCCCATGGCAATGGCGACATCGGCGGTCCATCCCATGTTGACGTCGATCATGATTTCGACGTCGGGGCCCAGCGCCTCGCGCATGCGGCGCACATTGTCGAGATCGCGCTTCAAGTCCTGCGTATGCGCGACCTGCATCTTGATCGCCTTGAAGCCCTGGTTCTTGTAATGCAGCGCCTTGGCGATCATGCCGTCGCCGCCGGAGCCGCGGAAGCAGCCGCTGCCATAGACCGGCAGTTCGCTGCGAACATGCCCCCAGAGGCGGTGCAGCGGCAGGTCGGCGCGCTTGCCGAGCGCATCCCACAGCGCGATGTCGATGAGCGACTGCGCCATGGTGGCGATGCCGCCGCGCCCGAAGGTCACGGTGTAGGTCCACAGATCATGCCAGATCGCCTCGACGGCGGTCGCGTCCTTGCCGATCACGCGAGGGAGGATGCTTTCCTCCAGACAGGCCTTGATCGTGCTCGTGACCGGACGGAACACGTGCAGATAGCCCATACCGATGACGCCGCCTTTGGTCTCGACCTCGGCCACAAGGATGTCCCGCGCGTCGCCGAACGGATGTCCCTTCAGCCACGGGTCCTGCGGCCAAGGCACGCGCAGCCTCGTCAAACGGACGGCTTCGATAGTCATGTCGCTCATGGAGACACCTGGTTTGCCAAGAAATACCGGCCGCCATTTTAGGCAAAACGGCAAGGAAACTCAGCCGCGAAGGCGCAAAGCACGATCCCTGTTTACCAGCCAGCCGGCGACGGCGGCATTACCGCCCGGCTTCGATTTTCGGCATCCAAGGCGAATGAACGGGCAATGGCGGTGTTAATGTCGGCGGGGCGATGCGAGGTCAAAGATGATAAGGATTTTATTTGTTGGGTTAGCCGCCGTCGCCGGGATGACACGGCCTGTGCGTGCCGCCGAGCCGCCTTGGTGTCTCATCATCAAGGAGGGCGAAGAGCACTGTCGATACTATTCACTCGACGCGTGCCTACGCGACAAGGCGGGTGGCGAAGGATTTTGCAATCCCAATCCACGCTACCGGGGCGCTAGGCGGGACGGCGAACCGCCGTCGCGCCATAGCCACTAAATTCGACCCCGGCGCCGCCGCCTGTGCGGCGGCGGCGGTAAAGCGCCGGCACTCGTCACGCCGCGTAAACCGCACGCTCGAACTTGCCATAGGTGCTCGCGAAGCGCGGCTCCACGAACGGCAGCGTCTGCGTCATGATCACCGCGGCCAGGCCCTTCTTGGGGTCGAACCAGAAGTGCGTATTCAATACGCCCGCCCAGGCCTGCGAGCCAGCCGAGCGCATGCCCGGGATGTCTTCCTCGACGCGGAAGAAGCCGAAGCTGTGCGTGCGCCGGGTGCCGGGGAAGGGATCGCAATCCGCGGTGACGGGCGGTGCCGCGGTCACCATCTTTTGAAAGGTCAGCCCGTTCATGCGGTCGGCCAGCATCCAGTCGATCGAGGCCTCCGACATGAGCCGCTTGCCGTCGAGCGTGCCGCGGTTGAGATACATGCGCAGGAAACGCATGTAGTCGGGCGCCGTCGAATAGAGAGAATGCCCCATCCCGTAGAATTCCGGATGGCTTGGCGGTGCAATGTCGAAGGGCACAAGTTTGCCGTCCTCGCCGCGCGCCGCCACCGCCGCCAGCCGCGGCTTCATGGCGGCGGAAACCTCGAAATCGGTGTCCGGCATGCCGAGCGGCGTGAATATTTCTTCGCGGCAGAATTGGTCGATCCGGCGGCCATCGATCTTCTCGACCACCTGGCCGAGCCAGTCGATGCCAATGCCGTAGCCCCAGCGCGTGCCTGGATCGGTCGCCATCGGGTAGAACAGCGCAGCCTTGAGGCCTGACAGGATCGGTGGATGGCCGGTCACGGTCAGGTATTTCGCCACGTCCGCGTTCCAGAACTCGTATTCGAGGCCGCTGGTGTGGGTGGCGAGCTGCCGCACCGTCGCCTTGCGCTTGGGCGCGCGCAGCACCGGCTTGTCGCCGTCGAAGCGCTCGAGCACTTGGATCTTGGCGAACTCGGGAAGGATGTCTTCGACCGGGGTTTCGGCGTCGAGCTTGCCGCGCTCGATCAGCAGCATGGCGGCCGTGCTGCCGACAGGCTTGGTCATCGAGAAGATGCGGAACACGGTATCGGTGCCGGCCGCCTGACCGGGCGCGCGTTCGCCCGCGGCGCCCGACCATTTGATGCCGTTCTTGTCGCCGACCATAGCCACCGCGAACGGCACGTCGCCCGCACGCACGGCGTCGTCCAACACTGCCTGCAATGTCGACATTTTCCCCTCCCAGGGAGTTGTTATTGGTTTTTTTGCGCAATCGTCGTGGTGGATTGCGTCAACGAGGATAGCCAGTCTGCCGTGGCGCGACAATCAAGTCACCGGTGGGCTTCTCCCCACCTTCCATCGTTCTCGCAAAAGCGGGCGGCCGCAGCGAACGTAACCGCCCGCAAAAGACGATAGATTTCAGCAACCTTGCGACACCTCCCGCGGCGCCGACCACTTGTCTCGTCCGATGCTACTGCCGGCCGCCGTCACTTGGCGGTCGGTGATATTGACGCCGACAACGGTAAATCGGCCCGGTTGCGGACGAAGAAGGCGATTGCCGTGTTAGTATCGTTGGGGCTATGCGAGGTCGATAATGATGAAGCGTTTTGCCGTGGCGTTCGCCGTCGCCGCCATCGTGATCTGCGCGCAGCGGCCGGTGCACGCATCCGAGCCCGCCTGGTGCCTGATCAGCTCGTTTGGCGGCGAGCACTGCCGCTACAATTCACTCGACGCGTGCTTGCGGGATAGGGCAGGCAGCAGCTTCTGCAATCCGAATCCGCGTTACCGGGGCGGCAGATAGCGCAGCCAGTGACCGCCGCGGCAACGATACCACTTGGGCATAATGCGTTTGGGTAAAAACACTTGGCGAGCGCGGTTTTCTCCGCTCGCCCCCGCGAAAGCGGGGACCCAGGGCCACACAGTCAGAACATTCATTTTTTGCTCTGGATGCCCGCTTGCGCGGGATGAGCGGAGTGTGCGGCGACTCGACCTGATCCCACCCTGCGCTACCTGACGCCACACTTGGGTTCCTTGCCGGCTTAGCATCGCCATAAAAATTCCCGGCTGTCATGTCACATCCGGCACGGCCATCTCGTCTTGTCATCAGGATCAAACAAGACGAAAGGACCCTACCATGACACCGCGCATCAATCCCTATGGGGCGACCCTTGCTCTCGTGCAGCCCCTCATCAACTACGGCAAAACCGTGCTCGGCATGGGGCTCGAGGAAAGCCTCGCCCATCTCGTCGAGATCCGCGCCTCGCAGATCAACGGTTGCGCCGTATGCCTGCATATGCACACCGAAGACGCGCTGCGCTCGGGCGAAACCCAGATGCGGCTCAACATGCTGGATGCCTGGCGCGAGTCGCCGCTCTATACCGCGCGCGAAAAGGCCGCGCTCGGCTGGACCGACGCGCTGACCCGGCTGTCCGACACCCACGCGCCCGATGCGGATTACGCCGCGCTCAAGGCCCAGTTCAGCGAGGAGGAGCAGGTGGCGCTCACGCTCCTCATCGGCGTCATCAACAGCTTCAACAAGCTCGGCGTCGGCTTCCGCGTAAGCCATCCCGCGGAAGGCGAAAGGCGGGCTGCATGACGGGCAGAGGCGATCAGGCCGAAGCCGCAGCGGTATTCGATCCGCTGCGGCCGCGCCTGTTGCGTATCGCCTACCGGATGCTGGGCTCGGTCGCCGACGCGGAAGACGTGGTGCAGGAGGCGTTCATCCGCTGGCACGCGGCCGAGCGCGAGACGGTCCGGGTACCCGAGGCCTATCTGCGTCGCGTCGTGGTCCGGCTTTGCCTGGACGAGCTGAAATCCGCGCGGGCTCGCCGCGAAACCTATATCGGCCCTTGGCTGCCCGAGCCGCTGGTCGAGACCGAAGACGACGAGATCGACGACATCACCCTGCCCCTGATGCTGGCGCTCGAGCGGCTCTCCCCGCTCGAGCGCGCCGCCTTCCTTCTGCACGACGTCTTCGACGTCGCTTTCGCCGAGGTCGCCGAGGCGATCGGGCGTGACGAGGCGTCTTGCCGCCAACTGGCACGGCGGGCGCGCGAGCACTTGCAGGCCGCCAAGTCGCGCTACGACGTGCCGAAGGAGCATGGCATGGAAATCGCGCAGGCCTTCTTCGCCGCCTCGCGCGGCGGTGACATGGGCGCGCTGCAAACGCTGCTCGCGGACGACATCGCGCTTTATGCCGACGGCGGGGGCAAGCGGCCCGCCGCGCTCGTTCCGGTCTTCGGGGTCGAGCGGGTCATGCTGCTTTTCAGGAAACTCGCCCAAGTATTGGCCGGAACGCAGCCGCCGCACGCATCTTACGGCTACATCAACGGCTTGCCGGGCTTCGTAACGGTCGAAGCCGACGGCGTGCCGCAATCGACCGCGCTCGAAATCCGCGACGGCAAGATCGCCGGCATCTATGTCGTTCGCAACCCGGAGAAGTTGCGCCATTTGGCACCGACCGCGCTGCAATAAGCGGCACAGGCATTGATCGCGCGGTTGCACCGATAGCCCGGCCTTTCAATCAATATCGATGAACGTCAGCGGGCGCGCCACCATCTCCAACGATTTGCGCTCTGCCGGCACCGCCCAGCGCCAAGCCACCAACCCGCCAAGGATCATCAACAGCGAACCCAACAGGTAGCCGCCGAAAACGCTCACGCGCGAGCCGGTGTCGATCAGCACGCCGAACAGCCAGGGGCCCGCGATGCCGCCGATGCCGGTGCCGACCGCATAAAAGAAAGCGATCGCCAGAGCGCGGATTTCGAGCGGGAAGGTTTCGCTCACCGTGAGATAGGCCGAGCTCGCCGCCGCCGAGGCGAAGAAGAAAATGATCATCCAGCAGATCGTCTGCGTCTCGGCATTGATGAGATCGCGCGAAAATAGCCAGCCGGTGCCGGCGAGCAGGACGCCGGAGACAATATAAGTGAACGCGATCATCGGCCGCCGCCCGGCGGTGTCGAACAGCCGCCCGATCAGCACGGGGCCCAGGAAATTCCCGGCGGCGAACGGCAGGATGTAATAGCCGACATGACCGGAGGGCACGTGATAGAAATCGGTGAGGATAAGCGCATACGTGAAGAAGATGGCGTTGTAGAAGAAGGCCTGCGCCGCCATCAGGCTCAAGCCGACATAGGTGCGCTGGCGGTGGCGCTGGAACAGCGTCTGCGCCACTTCCCATAGCGGCGTCGATTTGCGCGTACGCAGCTTGACTTTCGGCAGCCCGTGCGCCGACGGCAAGTTGTCGAAATGCGCCTCGATGCCGTCGACCACGCGATGGGCTTCCTCGGCACGTCCGTGCGTCATCAGCCAGCGCGGGCTTTCCGGCAGCCATAGCCGCATGAAGAAGATGACCAGCGCGAGCGTCGCGCCGATCAAAAAGGCGAGGCGCCAGCCGATCTCGGGACTGATCACCTGCGGATCGAGCAGCACCAGCGAGCCGAGCGCGCCCATGGCCGCCCCCACCCAGAAACTGCCGTTGATGCAGAGATCGCTCCAGCCGCGCACCCGCGCCGGGATCAGCTCCTGGATGGTGGAATTGATGGCGGCATATTCGCCGCCGATGCCGGCGCCGGTAAAGAAGCGAAACGCCGCGAAGCTCCAGACGTCCCAGGACGCCGCGGTCAGCGCGGTGGCGACGAGGTAGACGCTGAGCGTGATGAAGAACAGCTTCTTGCGGCCGAGCCGGTCGGTGAGCCAGCCGAAGAACATGGCGCCCAGCACGGCGCCTGCGAGATAGGCGCTGGCGGAGAGCCCGACGTCGGCGTTGGAGAACTGCAGCACCGGGCTTTCCTTCAGGGCGCCGGCGAGCGAGCCGGCGAGCGTCACCTCCAGCCCGTCCAGGATCCAGGTCACGCCGAGCGCGGCGACCACCAGCGTGTGGAAACGGCCCCAGGGCAGGCGGTCGAGCCGGGCCGGGATGTCGCTTTCGACAATATGACCTGCGGTCATGAACCGTCCTCGCCATGACCTGCCGTCATGAACCGCCCTCGCCAGGACCTGCCGTCATGAACCGCCCTCGCCAGGACCTGCCGTCATGAACCGCCCTCGCCAGGACCTGCCGTCATGAACCGTCCTCGCCATGGCCTGCCGTCATGAACCGCCCTCGCCATGACCTGCCGTCATGAACCGCCCTCGCCGCCCCCGGAAGCCTAACGCCTCGCAGCGAGCCGTGTTCGGCGAATTGCCGCAGCGGCCCCTGGCGCCGCGCATTTCCGCCTACGCGCTTGAACCGGCAAACTATTTTCGACCGGCGCGGTATCCGCTAAGGTGCCGGCATGGAAACCGATGTCCTGCGCCGCCTCAACTACGCCGCCGCCGTCGCCTGCGGCGTGTTCGCGGCGCTGGCCATGCACATCGTGCTCACCGTGTTCGGCATCGGCCTCAACGCCGTCTTCCACGCCGCCAGCAGCCCGCGCAATCAGCTCATTTCGGCGCTCGCCTGGTGGGCGATCGGCGGCACCGGCTTCGTCAGCGGCTGGGGCACCGGGGCCTATCTGATCGCCGCCGCGCGCGAGCGCGAATTCGTCTACCGGCTGGCCGGCGGCTTTCTCGTCGCGCTGGTCTTCGGCGTCGCCACCGCCGGCGGCATCATGAGCGAGAGCGGCAGCGTCGGCGGCACCCCCGACGTGATCGCCGGTCTCACCGCCCTCGGCCTCGGCGCCATTTTGGCCTTCTGCGGCGCGCGGCTCGCCTACCTCAACGCCGAGCAGATTTGAGCAGCGCTCAGCCGGCCGCCGGCTGGCGGCCTTGCATCCATGCCTGCAGGAGGTCGATGGGGAACGGAAACACGACGGTCGACGAGCGCTCGTTGGAGATGTCGAACAGCGTGGCGAGATAGCGCAGCTGCATCGCCTGCGGCACCGGCGCCAGCATGCGCGCGGCTTCGACCAGCTTGGCGGCGGCCTGCTGCTCGCCCTCGGCGTTGATGATCTTGGCGCGGCGCGAGCGCTCGGCCTCGGCCTGGCGGGCGATGGCGCGGATCATGCTCTCGTCGAGATCGATGCGCTTGATTTCTACGTTGGACACCTTGATGCCCCAGGCGTCGGTCTGCTTGTCGAGTACGTCCTGAATATCGTGGTTGAGTTTGTCGCGCTCGGCCAGCATCTCGTCGAGGTCGTGCTTGCCGAGCACCGAGCGCAGCGTGGTCTGGGCGAGCTGGCTGGTCGCCTCCATGAAGTCGCGCACCTGGATGACGGAGCGCTCGGCGTCGACGATGCGGAAATAGATCACGGCGTTGACCTTGACCGAAACGTTGTCGTGCGAGATCACGTCCTGCGGCGGCACGTCGGAGACGATGATGCGCAGGTCGACGCGCACCATCTGCTGGATAATCGGCACCATCAGGATTAGGCCGGGCCCCTTGGTGCCGGTATAGCGGCCGAGCGTGAACATGACCGCGCGCTCGTATTCGCGCAGGATGCGGATTGACGCGAAAAGGACGATGAGAACGGCGAGGACGATGAGGCCGACGGCGACGGATGCAACCATGGCGATGTCTCCTTTGAACGGGCGGTGAGAAGCGTCAGGCCGGCTCCACGAACAGAACCAGCCCCTCGCGATTGATGACCTTGACGCGCGTGCCGGGCGCAAGCGGCCCGGCCGCGCGCGCGCGCCAGATCTCCCCTTGGACGCGGACCCTTCCCTCCTCCTGCTGCCAGGCGAGCGCCTCGCCTTCGGCGCCGAGCAGCGCTTCCTTGCCGGTGACGACCGGGTGCTTGCGCGAGCGCAGCAGCAAGCTGAGCACCAGCAAAAACAGCGCGGCGGTGATGGCCATGGCCGAGACGACGACGGCAATCGAAAGCTGAAAGCCCGGTACGCCGGAGTTGAACATCATGAACGAACCCATCCCGAAGGCTGCGACGCCGGCGATGCCGATGACGCCGAAGGCGCCGATATGCACCTCGGCAATCATGAGGCCGATGCCGAGCAATACCAGCCCGGCGCCGGCGTAATTGATCGGCAGCAGGTTGAGCGCGTAGAGCGCGAGCAGAAGGGCGATGCCACCGATGGTGCCCGGCACCATGGTGCCCGGGGCGGCAAACTCGAACACCAAACCGTAAATGCCGACCAGCATCAGGATGAAGGCGATGTTGGGATCGGTGATGATGGAGAGGAAATCGGTACGCCAGTCATGCGCGCGGGCGACCACACGCAGGCCGGCCGTGTGCAGCTGCACGGGCGCGCCGGCAACGACGACGGTGCGGCCGTCGATCTTGCGCAGCAGATCCGGAACGTTGCCGGCGATTACGTCAATGACGTTGAGTTTCAGCGCCTCGGATGCGGAAATGCTCTCCGCGGTGCGGACCGCCTTTTCCGCCCATTCCACGTTGCGCTTATGCAGCTCGGCAAGGCTGCGGATATAGGCGGTCGCGTCGTTGACGATCTTTCGTGTCTCGGTATCGGCGGTCGAATTGCCGGCCTTCTGCTTCTCATCCTTGCCGCCGCCGAACAATCCGCCGCCGCCGATCTGCACCGGCGTCGCGGCGCCGATATTGGTGCCCGGCGCCATGGCGGCAATGGCGCTGGCATAGGTGATGTAGGTGCCGGCGCTCGCCGCGCGTGCGCCGCTCGGCGCGACATAGGCCGCGACCGGCACAGGCGAGGAGAGAATGGCGCGGATGATCGCGCGCATCGAGCCGTCGAGGCCGCCGGGGGTGTTCATGCGCAGGATCACCAGGCCGGTGTCGCCATGGCCCGCCTCCGCGATGCCGTTGACGACATAATCGGCGATCGCCGGTCCGATGGCGCCGTCGACATCGAGTACCAGGGCGCGGCGCGATTCCTGCGCGCTCCCCGAGACAGCGGCCAGCATCAGCGCGGCCGCGATTGCAAAGACCGCACGCCACTTCATGCGCGTTTCCCCGTCGCCGTTTCGTGGGCGCATCCCTGCGCAAGCGCTTCCGCCCATGGCAAACCAAGGCGGCGGGCCGATTATTGCACAGGCGCGGTGCCCGTGCGGCGCGTGCACGCCAAGGTACTGACTCCTCTTGCTTTTTTCGGCGCCCGGCGGACCGGCCAGCCACCGTGCTGCGATGCGCATGGCGCTGCAGCCAAAGCTGGCCTACGATTGGTGGCGGAGAAGGCAAGGCCCGGGCGCGCCACGGCGTAGAATTCGGGCCGCTCTCGAGGAAACACCCGCGCCGCTAACGCGGCGGGACGAGATGGAGGGTGACGATGGGAGTTGAAATTCTCGCCGTTGCAGCCTGCGTGCTTGCGTCGATCTGGATCATCGTGCTTTGGGGTTCGCGCTACTTCGGGCCGCAGTGACACTTTTCAGCTGAGCACGCGCCGCGCCAGCGCCGCCAAAGCGGCGGTGGCGACGATGCCGGTCAGCACCGCGGCGACGCGAGTCGCCGGCGCCGGCAGGTCGAGCGCGTGCCGCGCCGCCTCGCCGTCGAACGACCCGTGGGTGCGGTGCAGATCGCGCACCGGCGTCTCCAGATTGTCGGGCCGAGCCGCCGTCACCGGCTGGTCGGTCATCTGCCCGGACCACGTATTGCGCGCCAGATAGCGGTCGAGCAACGACGGCGCGATCATGTTGCCCAAGATCAATTCGGCCGTCGTCATGCCAAGCCAATATTCGCGCCTGCGCTCGTGCGCCGCCTTGAAGATCGCATCGGCAGCCACTTCCGGCTGGATGATCGGCGGCACCGGCCGCGGTTTGCGCGGCATGTGCACGCGCGCCCAGTCGAACTGCGGCGTATTGACGCCCGGAAGATTGACCACCGTCACATGGATCTTGCTTTGGTCGTGGATCAATTCGGTGCGTAGCGAATCGGTGAAGCCGCGGATGGCGTGCTTGGCGCCGCAATAGGCCGACTGCAGCGGAATGCCGCGATAGGCGAGCGCGGAGCCGACCTGCACGATGGTGCCGCGGTTGTTCTTGCGCATGAGCCGCAGCGCCGCCATCGTCCCGTACACAAAACCGAGATAGGTGACCTCGGTGACGCGGCGGTATTCCTCCGGCGTCATGTCGACGAAAGGAGAAAACACCGTCACCATGGCGTCGTTGACCCAGACGTCGACCGGGCCGAGCTCGCTTTCCAGCTTTTCCGCCGCCGCAAACAGCGCATCGGCATCGGAGACGTCGGCTGCGGCGACCGACGCGTCGCCGCCGAGTGCCTCGACTTCCCGCTTGACCTCTTCCAGCGCGTTCTGGTCGCGCGCGATCAGCCCGATGCGCGCCCCGGCCTTGGCGAAGCGGTGGGCGGTGGCGCGGCCGATGCCGGCACTTGCGCCGGTGATGATGACGGATTCACTGTTCTTCTTTGGCGTTTTCAGCACGGTATTTATCCTTCAGTTCTCTTCCTTGTTGATATGGCCGGCAATCAATTCCGCGATATGGACGGCTTTGCGCTTCGTCCCCTGCTCGATCTGCTCGCGGCAGGAAAAGCCGTTGGCGAGGATCACGCTATCCTGCGGCGCTTGCCGCACCTTGGGCAGCAGCACGCGCTCCCCTACCGCCATTGAGATCTCGTACTTGTCCTTTTCAAAGCCGAAGGCGCCGGCCATGCCGCAGCAGCCCGAGGCCATGACCTCGAAATCGACGCCCAGTTGCTTGAGGATTTTCTTTTCCGAGGTTGGCTTGATCACCGAATGATGATGGCAGTGCATCTGCACCAACGCCGCGCCGCCGACCTGCGGCAGCGCGCAATCGTTGCGCTCGAGGAATTCGGTGAAGAACAGGGTCTGCTCGCTCAGGCGCCGCGCCAGCTTGTTATCGGGGAATAGATCGACCAGTTCGTCGCGGAAGGCGCTCACGCAGGCCGGCTCCAGCCCGACCACCGGCGTGCCGGCCGCGATCTCGGAGCTCAGGCTGTCGAGCGTCTGCCGCCACAGGCCCTTGGCCTGATCGATATAACCCCAGTCGTAGAGCGGACGACCGCAGCAGAGCGGGCGGTCGGGAATAGCCACGCTGAAGCCGAGCGATTCCAACACTTGCGTCGCGGCAATCGCGGTCTGCGGCCTGAAATAGTTGTTGAAGGTGTCGGGCCACAGCAGCACGCGGCGGCCGGCAGCCGGTCTGCCTCGCTTACCGTGCCAACGGCGGAAGGTCTGCTTGGCGAAAGGCGGCATGTCACGCTCCGGCGAAATGCCGGCGACCCATTTCGCCAGCGCAGTCCCGGCGAAGGCATTGGCGAGGCTGGGCAGCCAGGCGGCGTAACGCGCCCAGCGCTGGATCTGTCCCATCGAATAGGCCGCGCGCGGACGCAGCCGATGCTTGTAGTGCCGCGAACGGAACTCGGCCTTGTAGGTCGCCATGTCGACATGCACGGGGCAGTCGCTCTTGCAGCCCTTGCAGGCGAGGCACAGGTCGAGAGCCTCCTCGACCTCGCGGCTCTTCCAGACATTGGCGAGCGGATCGCCGCGCATCATCTCGAACAGCAGGCGGGCGCGCCCGCGCGTGGAATGCTTCTCCTCGCCGGTCGCCATGTAGCTCGGGCACATGACGCCGTCGTCGCTCGAGCGGCGGCGGCATTTGCCCACGCCGACGCACCGGCGCGTCGCCTGCGTGAAGCTGCCGCCGTCGTCGGCATAGGCGAAGTGGCCGCCGTATTCGAGCGGCTGATAGGTCGGGCCGAGCCGCAGGTTGGAGGTGATCGGATAGGGATCGACGATCTTGCCGGGATTCATCTTGTTGGTCGGATCCCAGATCGCCTTGAACTCCTGAAAGGCGCGCACCATTTCCGGCCCGTACATCTTCTCCAACAGCTGCGCCCGCGCCTGGCCGTCGCCGTGCTCGCCGGAGAGCGAGCCGCCGTATTTCACGACCAGGTCGGCGGCCTGCTCGAGGAAGTGCTGCCAATTGAGCAGGCCCTTCTCGGTGGCGAGATCGAAATCGATGCGGCAGTGGATCAGCCCGTCGCCAAAGTGGCCGTAGCAGGAGGCGTCGTAACCGTGGCGGTGGAAAAGCGCCTTCAACTCGCGCAGGTAGCCGCCGAGATTCTCCGGGGCGACGGCGCTGTCCTCCCAGCCCGGATAGGCTTCCGGCCAGTCGGGCACATGGGCCGTGGCGGAGAGCGCCGATTCGCGCAGCTCCCAGATCATCTTCTCGTGGTCGAGGTCTTCGATCACCTTGCCGTCGCTGCCTTTGGCCTTGAATTCGTCGATGCAAGCCTTGGCCTGACGATCCGCCTCCTCTTTTGAATCGGCGCCGAATTCCACCACCAGCCAGCCGGCGCCCTCGGGCAGCATCTTCAGGTCGTCCGGATGCAGGTGCTTGCGCGTGATGAACTCGACCAGCATGTCGTCGATGCCTTCGATCGCGATCGGCTTGTGCTTGCGCACATCGGGCACCGCGTCGGCGGCCGCAAACACGTCCTTGAAGCCGATGATGGTGAGCACGCGCTCGGGCGGGCTGTGCACAAGATTGAGTTCGGCCTGCAGGATCACGACGCAGGTCGCCTCGGTGCCGACCAGCGCCTTCGCCACGTTGAAGCCGTTCTCCGGCAGCAGGGCGTCGAGATTTTCGTAGCCGGACACACGGCGCGGAATTTGCGGATAGCGCGCCCGGATCAAATCGGCGTAACGGCCGCGGAAGTCGTCGAGTGCGCGGTAGATTTCCGCGCGCCGGCCGCCGCGCGCGACGATGTCTCTGTACTCTTCGTCGCTGGTCGGACCGACGGTCATGCGCAGGCCGTCATAAGTCAGGATTTCCAGCGACTCGGTGTTATCCGAGGTGCGCCCCGCCATGACCGAATGCACACCGCAAGAATTATTGCCGAGCATGCCGCCCAGCGTGTTGTGATCGTGCGTGGCGGGATCGGGCCCGAAAGTGAGGCCATGCTCCTCGGCGGCGTCGCGCAAATGATCGAGCACGCAGCCGGGCTGCACTGTGGCGAGCTTGTTCACCGCATCGATCGCGACGATGCCGTGCATGTACTTGGAGAAGTCGATCAGCACGGCGACGTTGCAGCCCTGCCCGGCCAGGCTGGTGCCGCCGCCGCGCGGCACGATGGGCGCGTCGTGTTGCCGGCATAACTCGATGGCGGCGACCACGTCGCCGGCATGGCGCGGGATCACCACGCCGATCGGCACCTGCCGGTAGTTGGACGCGTCTGTGGCATAAAGCGCACGGGCGCCGTCGTCGAAGCGCACCTCGCCTTCGAGCTTCTTGGCCAGCGCATGGCCGAGGGCGCGGAAGGATTTCGCATCGTTGACGGCAGCCGCATCGACGATGCGGCCGTTGGGTGCGCGCGTCACCGTCATCTGCCAGGGGCGGCCACCGCCCTTCTTGTGTCGGACCTCGATGACGTGGCTCATGCTTGTCTCCTAGGCGGCCAGCCGTTCGGCGTCGGCCTGTTTGAATTCCAATCCCAGGCCCGGCCGGTCCGCGTCCGGCGCGATCACGCCGTCGCGCGGCACCGGCGCGCCGTCGAAGACACCACGTTCGATGCGCACGTGGTCGTGGAACCATTCGAGATGGCGCAAGCGCGGCGCCGCGCAACAGATGTGCAGGTGCAGCGCCGGGGCCGTGTGGGCCGAGAGCGGAAGCGAGAAGCTGTCGGCAATCGCCGCGGCTTTGAGAAAGCCGGTAACGCCGCCGCAGCGCGTGGCGTCGGCCTGCAGCACGTCGACCGCGCCCGCCTCGGCCATGCGGCGGAAATAGAACGGATCGTAGCCATATTCGCCCGCCGCGATTTCCATGGCGGCAGGCGCGCGGTCGCGAATGAGGCGCAAGCCTTCGAGATCGTCGCTTGAAACCGGCTCCTCGAACCAGGCGACGCCGGCGAATTTTTCGGCGAAGGAAAGCGCCTGCTTGCGGTCATAGGCGCCGTTGGCGTCGACGAAAAGCGTTGCCGGGCCGATGGCGCGCTGCGCGGCCTGCACGCGCTCATAGTCCTCGGCAGGCTCGCTGCCGATCTTCATTTTGACCCAGCGGCAGCCCTCCTTCTCCACCCAGCCGGCGAGCTGCTTTTGCAGACGATCGACCGAATAGGAGGTGAAGCCGCCGCTGCCGTAGATCGGCACGTCGCGCCGCTCGGCGCCGAGCAGCATGAACAATGGAACGCCGAGCAGCTTGGCCTTCAGGTCCCACAGCGCGGTGTCGACCGCGGAGATTGCGCAAGCCGCGATACCGCGCCAACCGATATTGCGCACCGCGCCGACCATGGCGATCCAAGCCGCCGGGACGTCCATCGCGCTCTGCCCGCGGATTTTCTCGGCCAGCACGCTCTTGACGATGTCGGCGGCGGCGGGCGCGCCGTAGGTGTAGCCGAGCCCGCGCTCACCGCCGGCGGAAACCTCGACCAGCACCATCGTCGTGTGGTCCCAGGCGATGGTGCCGTCGGCCTCCGGCGCATCGGTCGGGATGCGGAAGACCCGCGCCGTGATGCCGTCGATGGCCGGCGTCGAACGCAACATGGTTAGCCACCCTTTAGATGAGTTCGCGCACCTTGTCGGAGGCGATCGTGAGCGCGATCTTGCCGCCGGCCGGGGTGCCGCGCGCGAGCGCCTCGGCGAAGTTCTTGGCGTCGCTGAACGAGATTTTCGGCGGCATCGGCGGCTCGTGCGGGTCGACCACCGCCTCCACCAGCGCCGGCCCCGGCGTCGCCAGCGCTTGGCGCAAGACTTCGCCGCAGCGCTTCGGATCGTCGACGCTGTAGCTCGCGATGCCGAAACCTTTCGCCACCGCGGCGAAATCGATCGGCTGCAGCTCGCAGACGTATTCCGGATTACCCAGGAACACCATCTGCTCCCATTTGATCTGGCCGAGCGTGTTGTTCTTGATGACCACGATCTTGACGTTGAGATCGTATTTGCGGCAGGTGGCGAGCTCGCCCATCAGCATGGTGAGGCCGCCGTCGCCGACGAAGGCCACCACCTGGCGGCCGGGATAGGCGACCGCGGCGGCGACCGCGTAAGGCAGCCCGCAGGCCATGGTGGCGAGGTTGCCGGAGCAGGAGAACATCATCTGGCCGCGGATCGAAAGATAGCGCGCGATCCAGGTGGTGATGGTGCCGGAATCGGTGGCAATGATCGCATCGTCGGCCAACAGCTTGTTGAGCTCGTATGCGACCACTTGCGGCTTCATCGGCTTTTCGCCGTAGGTGCCGCGCTCTTCCATCAACGCGTTCCACTCCTTCATGCCGGCCTGCGCCTTTTCGAGGAAGGAGCGATCGTCGTGCATGGCGAGCTTGGGCAACAACGCCTGCAGGACGCGCGAAGCATCGCCAACGAGACCCGCTTCGATCGGGTAACGCAGGCCCACTCGCATGGGGTCGAGCTCGATCTGCACCGCCTTAGCCTGGCCCGGCTTCGGATAGAATTCGATATAAGGGAAGCTCGAGCCGACGATCAGCAGCGTGTCGCATTCCTCCAGCGCTTCCTGCGCCGGCTTGGTGCCGAGCAGGCCGATGCCGCCGATGCAATAGGGGTTGTCGTCCGCGACCGCCGCTTTGCCGAGCAGCGGCTTGATGATCGGCGCCGCAAGGCGCTCGGCCATCGCGGTCACCGCCTCGCCGGCGCCGAGCGCGCCGCGGCCGGCCATGATGACGATCTTCTTGCCGTTGTTGAGGACGTCGACTGCGCGCGCGAGCTGGCGCTCGTTCGGCATGTGGTTGGACACCGCAAACATGTCCGACACGTGATGGGAGACGTTGCGCTTCGACTTGACATCGGAGGAAATCGGCTCGGACTGCATGTCGACCGGCATCGTGACATGCGCGACGCCGTGATAGGCGAGCGCCGTGCGGCAGGCGAGCTCCACCACGTTCTCGGTGTGCTGCGGGCCCATGATGCGGGCGTTGTAGACCGCAACGTCCATGAACAGCTTGTCGAGCTCGACGTCCTGCTGGGTGAAGGTGTGCAGGAGGTCGTGGAATTGCAGTCCGGTGATGGCCAGCACCGATTGGCCGTCGAGCTTGGCGTCGTAGAGGCCGTTGAGCAGGTGGATACCGCCGGGCCCGGAGGTGGCGACGCAGACGCCGAGCTTGCCGGTCCACTTGGCATAGGCGCAGGCGGCAAAGGCGGCCGCCTCTTCGTGGCGGACCTGGATGAAGCGGATGTCGTCGCGCCGCTGGCGCAGCGCTTCGATGATCCCGTTGACGCCGTCGCCCGGTATGCCGAACACCGTGTCCACATCCCAGCGGATTAGCGTTTCAACCAGGACATCGGCGGCGGTGGGGGTGGCCATGGGAACCTCCTTCACGAAAGCAGTATTCAGCGGCGCAAAAGATCGCCCCCACCGCTGGAGAAAATCGGAAAAGACGCTAGCTCAACGAATAAGCGAGGTGGCTGTTCCAATGGAACCAAGCGGCAACGGTGCGCTTTCTCAGCAATGAGGGGCGAATTTTTCGCAAAGCGACAGGCAGGCAGGTCGATGGACAGCAAGATTCTGCATGAACACGACGGCATGCGCACTTTTGCCGTCATCATGGACAGCGGCGACGAGGTGCTTTCCTCGCTCGGCGCCTTCGCCAAGCAGCAGCGCATCGCGGCCGCGCAAATCACCGCGATCGGGGCGCTCAGCGACGTGGTGCTGAAATATTTCGACTGGGATATGAAGGACTACCGCCGCATCCCGGTGCGCGAGCAGGTGGAGGTGGCCTCGCTGATCGGCGACGTGGCGCTCGACCCGCAAGGCAAACCGACCATTCATATTCATCTGGTGGTGGGCAAGAAGGACGGCACCGCCATGGCCGGGCATCTGGGCGAGGCGCATGCGCGCCCGACGCTGGAAGTCATCATCGACGAGCAGCCGTCCTACCTGCAGAAGACGTCCGACCCGGAAACCGGGCTCGCGCTGATCAACGCCAAGGAGCCGCGCCATGCCTGACATCGGTCACCGGCGCTGGGCGATTGCCGAGGGCTATATCCCGAGCGGCAGCGTGAGCCAGGACCACGCCTTGGTCTCGCATGAGGCGGTCTGCCTGCTCAATGCGGGAGAGAAGGACGCCGACATCGCCATCACATTGTTCTTCACCGACCGCGACCCGGTCGGCCCCTACCGCGTCAAGCTCGGCGCGCGACGCACGCTGCACCTGCGCTTCAACGACCTGCAAGATCCGGCACCCGTGCCGCGCGACACCAGCTATGCCTCGGTGATCGAATCGAGCGTGCCGATCGTGGTGCAGCACACCCGGCTCGATTCGCGCCATCCCAACATCGCGCTGTTGTCGACCATCGGATACGCCGAGGCCTGAACCGCACTGCGGAATTGGCGTGCGAATGGATAACCTCGCTCGACGGGCGCACGCGCGTTCAATAAGCTGGCCTTCCAATGCAGTTCATGTCGGGGGCATCCATGTCTGACCGCGGCCTTGCCTTGTTCGCCTTGACCGGAAAGGTCGCGCTCATCACCGGGTCGAGCCGCGGCATCGGCCGCGCCATCGCCGAAGCCATGGCCGCGCTCGGCGCCAAGGTGGTCATTTCCAGCCGCAAGGCAGATGCCTGCGAAGCCGTCGCCAAGGACATCCGCGCGCAAGGCGGCGACGCGCATGTCGTGCCCTGCAACGTCTCGCGCAAGAACGAGGTCGTCAACCTGGTCGAGGAGACCAAACGGCATTACGGGTCGGTCGACATCATGGTCTGCAATGCCGCGGTCAATCCGGTGTACGGGCCCATGCGCGATCTGACCGACGATGCCTTCGACAAGGTCATGGGCACCAACGTCCGCAGCAATCTTTGGCTGTGCAATCTGACCATCCCCGACATGGCCGCGCGCGGCGGCGGCGCAGTGATCATCGTGTCCTCGATCGCCGGCCTGCGCGGCACGGACAAGCTCGGCGCCTACGGCATCTCAAAATCGGCCGATTTCGCGCTGGCGCGCAACCTCGCCGTCGAATGGGGGCCGCAGAACGTACGCGCCAATTGCATCGCGCCCGGCCTGGTGAAGACCGATTTCGCCCGCGCGCTGTGGGAAGACGAGGAGCGGCTCGCCAAACGCAACGCCGACACGCCGTTGCGCCGCATCGGCAGGCCGGACGAGATTGGCGGCATCGCCGCCTTCCTCGCCTCGCCGGCGGCGAGTTTCATCACCGGGCAGATTATCGTGGCGGATGGCGGGGTGACGATCGCGTAATTATGACGGGCTTTCTCGTCATTCCGGGGCGCGGCCGAACGGCCGCGAACCCGGAATCCAGAAACATGATCGGCGCTTGCATCTGGATTCCGGGTTCGCGCACTTCGGGCGCGCCCCGGAATGACCGGTGAGAGACTACCGCACGTTTGCGCCGTGCGGCGCGTATTTTCGCAATTCCATCTTGGCGACGGTCTCCCGGTGCACCTCGTCCGGCCCGTCGGCGAGGCGAATGGCGCGTGCCCGCGCATAGGCATAGGCGAGGTGGAAATCCTGCGAGACGCCGCCGCCGCCGCACACCTGGATGGCGCGGTCGACCACTTTCTGGGCGACGTTCGGCGCCACCACCTTGATCATGGCGATTTCGGCGCGCGCCGCCTTGTTGCCCACCTCGTCCATCATGCGCGCGGCGTGCAGCGTCAAGAGCCGCGCCTGATCGATCTCCATGCGCGATTCGGCGATCCAGTGGCGGGTGACGCCGTGCTCCGCGATCTGCTTGCCGAAAGCGGTGCGCGAGATGGCGCGCTGGCATAGCGTCTCCAGCGCGCGCTCGGCAAGGCCGATCATGCGCATGCAATGATGAATGCGGCCGGGGCCGAGCCGCCCTTGCGCGATTTCGAAGCCGCGGCCTTCGCCGAGCAGTATGTTGCTCGCCGGCACCCGCACGTTCTCGAATACCGTCTCGGCGTGGCCGTGCGGCGCGTCGTCATAACCGAACACGGTGAGCGGGCGCAGGACCGTCACGCCCGGCGTGTCGAGGGGCACCAGGATCATCGACTGCCGCTTATGCGGCTGCGCGGCAGGATCGGTCTGCCCCATCAGGATCGCCACTTTGCAGCGCTTGTCGAGCGCGCCGGAGGTCCACCATTTGCGCGCGTTTATGACGTAGTCGTCGCCGTCGCGCTTGATCTCGGCGCGGATATTGGTGGCGTCCGAGGAGGCGACCGCAGGCTCGGTCATGGCGAAGCATGAGCGGATTTCGCCTGCCATCAGCGGCTCGAGCCAGCGCTTTTTCTGCTCGGCGCTGCCGTAAAGGATGAGCGTCTCCATATTGCCGGTGTCGGGTGCCGAGCAGTTGAACGGCTCGGCGCCGATCGGGGAGCGCCCCATGATCTCGCACAGCGGGGCGTATTCCAGATTGCTGAGCGCGTCCTTGTCGTGCTTCTTGGGCAGAAACAGGTTCCACAGGCCCTCTTTCCTGGCCTTGGCCTTGAGCTCGGTCATCACCGGCGGTTCGTCCCAGCGGTCACCCTCGTCGACCTGCTGCTGGAATACATGCTCGGCCGGCAGGATGTGCTCTTCCAGAAAAGCGGTGATGCGCTTGGCGAGTTCGGCGGAACGTGGCGAGGACGGCGGCAGCATGGAAAACCTCATGTCGCCGGCATGGCTTAGCCGGCACGCGCGAGCAGATTGAGATGATGCGTCGCATCGCCGAACGTCGCCTGGATGGCGGTGATGCGGCGGAAATAATGGCCCAGCTTGTATTCCATCGTCATGCCGATGCCGCCGTGCAGCTGCACGGCCTGCTGGCCGACGGTGCGGATGGAATTGCAGATCTGCACCTTGGCCGCCGAAATCGCCTTGCGCCGCTCGGCGGCATTGTTTTCGTCGGCGGTCATGGCGGCGAGCATCGCCATGCTGCGCGCCTGTTCCAGCGCGATCAGCATCTCGGCGGCGCGGTGCTGCAGCACCTGGAAATTGCCGATGGGCACGCCGAATTGCTTGCGCGTCTTGAGGTACTCCACCGTCATGTCCTGGATTTCGCTCATGGCGCCGACCGCCTCGGCGCATTGCGCGGCGATGCCCATGTCGACGACCCGTTCGATCAAGGGATAGGCGCCGGCGGGGCCGACCGCGGCGTCGGCCGGAACCCGCACGCCCGAGAGCGTGACTTCGGCCGCGTGCTGGCTGTCATTGGTGGCATAGCCGCGGCGCGACACGCCGTCGGCCGAAGCATCGACAAGGAAGAGACCGATCCCGTCCTTGTCCTGCCGCTTGCCCGACAGCCGCGCCGAAACGATGAACTTGTCAGCGCTGTCGCCGTGCAAAACCAGCGTCTTGGCGCCGTCGAGCACGAAACTTGCGCCCTCTTTGCGGGCGGTGGTCGCGACATCGGCCAGATCGTAGCGCGACTGCGGCTCGGCATGGGCGAAGGCCATCAACAGCTCGCCGCCGGCAATCTTGGGCAGCAGTTCGTCGCGCTGCTTATCGCTGCCGCCAAGGCGCAGCAAGGAGCCGCAAAGCACCACGCTCGCCAGATAGGGCTCGATCACCAGCGTCCGCCCGAACGCCTCCATGACGATCATGCTATCGACCGGACCGCCGCCGATACCGCCATGCTTTTCGTCGAACGCCAGGCCCAGAAGTCCGAGCTCGGCGAATTGCCGCCACATCTTGCGCGAAAAGCCGTCCGGCTCCTGCGCATATTTGCGCCGCGCCTCGATCTCATAATGCTGGCGCAGCAGCCGCTCGACGCTATCTTTCAGTAGCCTCTGCTCGTCGCTGAGCTCGAAATCCATTTGCCGCGCCTTCCCCGCCTCGCACACGTCATTCCGGGGCGCGGCCGTCAGGCCACGGACCCGGAATCCATAACCCGAGCGCTGCTGAGTATGGATTCCGGGCCCGCTCGCTTCGCTCGCGTCCCGCAATGACAGAAGACAACCGATCACGCATCACAGGCCCAGGATCGCTTTCGCGATGATGTTCTTCTGTATTTCGTTGGTGCCGCCGTAGATGGTGACCTTGCGCATGTTGAAGTAGTTCGGCGCCAGCGTTTCGGCCCAGTCGGGTCCGACCGGGGGCTCGTTCCAGCGCTCGCTGTCGTCGCCGCCGCGCGGCGCCGGCAGCGCATAGGGGCCGACCACTTCGAGCAGCAACTCGGTAATCGCCTGCTGCAGCTCCGAGCCCTTGATCTTGAGGATGGACGAGGCCGGGTCCGGCTTGCCGTTGACGCCTTGCCGGGCGGCAGCCACCACGCGCAGCTGCGTCATTTCCAGCGCCTTCAGCTCGACTTCCACCGCCGCGATCTTGCGGCGGAATTCCGGATCGTCGATCATCGGCTTGCCGTCGATCTGCTCGAGCGCGGCCAGTTCTTTGAGGCGCTTGAGCCGCGACTTGGAAATGCCGATACGGGCGATGCCGGTGCGCTCGTTGCCGAGCAGGAATTTGGCGTAGTTCCAACCCTTGTTTTCCTCGCCGACCAGGTTTTCAACGGGCACGCGCACGTCGTCGAAGAACACCTCGTTGACCTCGCGGCCGCCGTCGATGGTCTGGATCGGCCGCACGGTGATGCCCGGCGACTTCATGTCGATCAGCAGGAACGAGATGCCTTCCTGCTTCTTGGCGGTCGGGTCGGTGCGCACCAGGCAGAAGATCCAGTCGGCATATTGCGCAAGCGTCGTCCAGGTCTTCTGGCCGTTGACGACGTAGTGGTCGCCGTCGCGCCGCGCGTTGGTCTTGAGCGAGGCGAGATCGGAGCCGGCGCCGGGCTCGGAAAAGCCCTGGCACCACCAATCGTCGAGATTGGCGATGCGCGGCAGGTATTTCTTCTTCTGCGCCTCGTTGCCGAAGGTGATGATCACCGGGCCGACCATGCTCACGCCGAAGGCGAGCGGCTCGGGCGCCGGCGCCTGCTGCATCTCGTCCTGGAAAATGTAGCGCTTGACCGAATTCCACCCCGTGCCGCCCCATTCCTTGGGCCAGTTCGGCACCGCCCAACCCCGCTTGTTGAGGATGCGCTGCCAGTCGACCAGGTCGTCTTTCGCCAGGCGGCGGCCTTCGATCAGCTTGCGGCGGGTTGCCTCCGGCACGTTGTCGCGCATGAAACCGCGCACCTCGTCACGAAAGGTGTTTTCCTCGGGCGTAAAGCGCAGGTCCATGGCCGCCTCCTAGTGGATTTCGAACAGGCCGGCTGCGCCCATGCCGCCGCCGACGCACATGGTGACGACCGCGGTCTTGGCGCCGCGCCGCTTGCCTTCGATCAGCGCGTGGCCGGTCATGCGCGCGCCGCTCATGCCGTAAGGGTGGCCGATCGAGATGGCGCCGCCGTCGACGTTGAGCCGCTCCTGCGGGATGCCGAGGCGGTCGCGGCAGTAGATCACCTGCACGGCGAAGGCCTCGTTCAATTCCCACAGGTCGATCCGGTCGACCTTCATGTCGTGGCGATTGAGCAGCTTCGGCACGGCGAAGACCGGCCCGATGCCCATCTCGTCCGGCTCGCAGCCGGCCACCGCAAAGCCGCGGAACGTGCCGAGCGGCTGCAGGCCCTTTTTCTCGGCGAGCTTGGCGTCCATCACCACGCAGGCCGAGGCCCCATCCGACAATTGGCTGGCATTGCCGGCGGTGATGAACTTGTTTTCACCTTCGCGCACCGGCTTGAGCGAGGCCAGGCCTTCGAGCGTGGTCTCGGGCCGATTGCCCTCGTCGCTCGTCAGCATGGCGTCCTCGATGTGCTCGGCCTTGGTCTCCTTGTCGACCACCTTCTTCCTGGTCGCCATCGGCACGATCTCATCGGCGAAGCGGCCGGCCTGCTGCCCGCTGGCGGTGCGGCGCTGGCTCTCGAGCGAATAGGCATCCTGCGCCTCGCGCGACACCTTGTAACGCACCGCCACGTTGTCGGCGGTGTCGATCATGGCCATGTAGACTTCCGGCTTGTGCTCCAGCAGCCATTCGTTGTGCACCGGCGGCACGCGGCCGTCCTGCACCAGGCTGATGCTTTCCAGCCCGCCGGCGACGATGACCGAGGCTTCGCCGCTCATCACGCGCTGCGCGGCGAGCGCGATGGTCTGCAGGCCTGAGCTGCAAAAGCGGTTGACGGTCATGCCGGCGACGGTCACGGGCATGCCGGCGCGCAGCGCGATCTGGCGGGCGATGTTCTGCCCCGTCGCGCGCTCGGGCAAGGCGCAGCCCATGATCACGTCTTCCACTTCGCCCGCTTCGATGCGCGCGCGTTCGACCGCGTGCTTGACCACGTGGCCGCCCAGGTCGGCGCCGTGCGTCATGTTGAAGGCGCCGCGATAGGCCTTGCCGATCGGCGTGCGGGCGGTCGATACGATCACAGCTTCATGCATTGGCTTTTTCCCGATGTTTGCGCCGCTCGGCTTCGATCAATTCCGTCTTGGAGAATTTACCGACGCTGGTGCGCGGCAGGCTAGCACGAATTTCGAGCGCGGCCGGCAATTCGTGGCGGCCGAGCTTGTCGGCGAGGAATTCACGCAAGGCTTCGAGCGTCAGCGCCGGCGCGCCGGCTTTGAGCTTGACGAAGGCCTTGGCCGCCTCGCCGCGATAGGCGTCGGGGATGCCGATCACCAGCGCCTCCTCCACGTCCGGATGCTCATAGATCGCGTATTCGATCTTGACCGGATAGACGTTGAAACCGCCGGAGATGATCATCTCCTTCTTGCGGTCGACCAGGAAGAAATAGCCGTCGCTGTCGAAATAGCCGATGTCACCGGTGAGGAAATAGCCGTCGACGAAGGCCGCCGCGGTTTCCTCCGCCCGGTTCCAATAGCCGCGCGTGACGTTGGGGCCCTTGACGCGCAGCTCGCCGACCTCGTTGGGCCCGAGCACTTTGCGCGGATCGTCGATCGCCACGATCTCGGCGGTGATGCCGGGCAGCGGCATGCCGATCGAGCCGGGCTTGCGGATCGGGCCGGCGGGCGGGCTGATCCCGGCAGGCGAGGTCTCGGTCATGCCCCAGCCGCTCGGCAGCGGCAGGCCGGTCAAGCGCTGAAACTTTTCGGCAATCTCGATCGGCAACGGCGCGCCGCCGGAGGCGGCGTAGCGCAGCGCGCTCAAGTCGCGCTTCTCGATGCCGGGATGGTTGACCAGCGCGATCCACATGGTCGGCACGCCCGGGAAGGATGTGGCGCGCCCGCTTTCGATGTCGTGCAGGGCCTGCTCGACGTCGAAACGCGGCCGCAACAGCAATTCGTTGCCGACCGACAGGTGGCGCAGCATGACGCTGGACAGCCCATAGATATGAAACAGCGGCAGCACCATGATGACGCGGTCGGGCGGCAGGCCGGGCGGCCGCTGGCCGGCGATCCAGACCCGGAAGCTCGCCACCGCCGCGGTGAGGTTGGCATGGGTCAGCATCGCCGCCTTGGGCAGGCCGGTGGTTGCGCCGGTGTATTGCAGCAGCGCGATGTCGTCTTTGGATATTTCCGGCCAGCGCTGCGGGATTTTCGCCTCCGCCATCAGCCGGCCGAACGAGACGATCTGGGCGCTTTCGGTGAACGGCTCCGCCGGCGTCGCGGCCTCGCCCCAGTCGGCATCGTCGCCGACGATCAGTCGGTCGATATGCCCGGCGGCGAGCAGTTTCAGCGCCGTCGGCAACAGGCGGAACAGATTGGTGGTGACGAGCGTGCGCGCGCCGCTGTCCTTCAGCTTGTAGATCAGCTCGCGCTCGGCATCGAGCGGGCTCAAATGCACGACGCGCGCGCCGCTGCGCAGCGCGCCGAAAAACGTTATCGGGTGATAGGGCGTGTTGGGCAGATAGAGCGCGACGGCGTCAGCGCGGCCGATGCCGAGGCTCAAGAAACCAGCCGCCGCGCGCGCCACCAGGTCGCCGAGCTCGCGATAGGAAATACGGCGCCCGCGATATTCGAGCGCCGGCCGCTCGCCATAGGCTTCGACGGCGCGGTCGAGCAGCGTTTGCAAAGTCGTCGTTTCGATCGGCGCGTCCCAGCGCACATTGGCCGGGTAGGATTTCTCCCAAGGCTGCGGGGCAGCGCTCATCAGGCCGCCTTCTTGGCCGCCGCGCCGAAGGTGGAATTTTCGGCGGCGAGCCGTGCGAGCAGCGCGGCCGGCTCGTGCCGCTTGTCGCCCGAGGTTTTGGCGAGCTCCGCCAGGCGGTCGCGGATATAGGCGAGCCCGACCGTGTCGGCATAGAACATCGGACCGCCGCGCCAGCGCGGAAAGCCGTAGCCGTAGACCCAGATCACGTCGATGTCGCCGGAGCGTTGCGCGATGCCTTCCTCGAGAATGCGCGCGCCTTCGTTGATCATCGGGAAGATCAGCCGCTCGACGATTTCCTTCTTGTCGATGGGACGGCGGGCGATGCCGAGCCTTTTCGACGCCGCCATGATGAGCTGCTCGACGTCCGGGTCCGGGCGGCCGGTGCGCGAGCCCGGCTCGTACGCATAAAAGCCTTTCGAGGTCTTCTGCCCGTAGCGGCCCTGCTCGCACAAGCTGTCGGCGATCTCGGCGCGGATACCTTGCGCCTTGCGCATGCGCCAGCCGACGTCGAGCCCGGCGAGATCGCCCATGGCGAACGGGCCCATGGGAAAGCCGAACTCGGTCAGCGCCCCGTCGACCTCGTGCGGCAGCGCGCCCTCAAGCAGCAGCTTCTCGGCTTCGATCGAGCGCGCCCGCAACATGCGATTGCCGACGAAGCCATGGCAGACGCCGACCACCACCGGCACCTTGCCGATGCGGCGGGCGACAGAGATGGCGGTCGCCAGCACCTCGGGCGCGGTCTTGTCCCCGCGCACGATCTCCAAGAGCCGCATGACGTTGGCCGGGCTGAAAAAATGCATGCCGAGCACGGATTGCGCCCGCGCCTGTCGTGGCGGCGATCTCATTCACGTCGAGATAGGAGGTGTTGGTGGCAAGCATTGCGTCGGCGCGCGCGAGCTTATCGAGCTTGCCGAACACTTCCTTCTTGATCGGCATTTCCTCGAACACCGCCTCGATGACCAGGTCGGCGTCCTTGATCGCGGCGATATCGGTGGTGCCGGTCAGCAGGCCCATCCGCTTCGTCACGTCCTCCTCGCGCAAGCGCGCCGCGCGACGCGGACGTCTTGTAGTTCTTCTCCATCACGCCGAAGCCGCGCTTGAGCGCGTCCTCGGCAGCCTCGACCACGGTGACCGGAATGCCGGCATTGGCGAAGCTCATCGAGATGCCGCCGCCCATGGTGCCGGCGCCGATGACCGCGACCTGCCTGATCTCGCGCGGTTTGACGTCCTTTCCCACGCCTGCAACCTTGGCGGCATCGCGCTCGGCGAAGAACATGTGCCGCTGCGCCTTCGATTGCTCGCCGCCGCGCAGGTCCATGAATTTCTTGCGTTCGCCTTCGAGCGCCTGCTCGAACGGCACATCGAGCGTCGATCGCAGCGCCTCCAGCGCCGCGGTCGGCGCGTCCAGGCCGCGGGCGCGCTTGACATGCGGGGCGGCCATCTCGGCGAATTTTTCCGGATGGGCGCGCAATTCCGCGAGCTTGTCGTCCATGTCGCGCGCCCGCCGCAGGCGGCCGCTTCTCGGCCATGACGCGGCGCGCGAAGGCCACGCCCGCCGCCGCCGGATCGCCCTCGAAGATTTCGTCGATAAGCCCGAGCGCAAGCGCTTCCGGCGCGGGAATCGGATCGCCCGACAGGATCATCGCCATCGCCTTCGCCATGCCGACTAGGCGCGGCAATCGCTGAGTTCCACCGGCGCCGGGAATAAGGCCGAGCTTTATCTCCGGCAAGCCGAGCCTGGTATTGGGTGCCGCAATGCGGAAATGACAGGACAACGCGATTTCCAGTCCGCCGCCGAGCGGGGTGCCGAACATCGCCGCCACCACCGGCTTCGTTCCGTTCTCGATTTCCGCGTTCAGATTGACCAAGCCCGGTCCTTGCGCCGGCTTGTCGAACTCGGTGATGTCGGCGCCGGCGATAAAAGTGCGGCCCGCGCAAGTCAGCACAATCGCGGCGACATCCTTGTCGGCATTCGCACTTGCGAAGGCATCGCGAAGGCCGAGCCTTACGTCGTACCTCAATGCATTGACCGGCGGATTATCGACGACGATGATGGCGACGTCGCCGTCGCGCTGCATGGCAACTACTGAAGACATTCCGGCAATCCCTGTGGGCACGTTCCGCTGTGCGGAATATCATTCTGCAATTCTTGACCTCGATGCTAGGAAGTGGTGCGATCCGTGTCAAACTGCCTGGGTGAAAGGGCGATGGGGGGATGGGGACGGACAGCTGGAGAGCGGGCATCGACAGACTCGACGACAGCATGGCGCGAAACGATCGCAAGTTCGTCGTTGCGCTTGCGCGCGGGCTCGAAGTGCTGCGGGCGTTCACGCCGAGCGAAGGCTTGCTCGGCAACCAGGAAATTGCTGCGCGCACCGGCCTCGCGAAAGCCACCGTCAGCCGGCTGACCTACACGCTGACCACGCTCGGCTACCTCAGCCATATCGACCGGCTGGAAAAATATCAGCTCGCTCCCGGCGCGCTCGCCATCGGCTATTCGACCCTGGCCAATATGCGCATCCGCCAGGTGGCAAAGCCGCACATGCAGGCGCTCGCGAATTACTCCGGCGCCTCGGTCGCGCTCGGCACGCGCGACCGCCTCAACGTGATCTACATCGAGTTCTGCCGCGGCAAGTCGGCGACCATGCTTCGGCTCGGCGTGGGCGCGCGCATTCCGCTGGCGACGACGGCGATGGGCCGCGCCCTGCTGGCCGGTTTGCATGGCAAGGAGCAGCAGCGCCTGCTGCGCCAGATCGCGCGGCGCGAGGGCGTGCGATGGACGAAGTTGCGCCCTGGCGTCGAACGCGCGCTCAGGGACGTCGAGACCCGCGGCTTCAGCATCTCGGTGGGCGAGTGGCAGTCCGACATCAACGCGGTCGGTGTCCCGCTCGCGCCGGTAGACGGCTCCGGTATATTCGCATTCAATTGCGGAGCCCCGGCTTTTCATTTCAGCCGCTCGCGGCTCGAAAACGACATCGGTCCGCGGCTGCTCAATACGATGCGCAACATCGAAGCCGAACTCAGTGGAACTTGAAATGACCGCTAGCGCTGCAACGGCCGTCAAAACGAAGCGCCCAGAGCCGGCGGCGACGGCCAAGCCGCTGCTCGCGGTTCGCGAGGTCGGTATCAATTTCGGCGGCATCGTCGCGCTCGACAACGTCTCGCTCGAGCTCGAACGGGGGCAAATTCTCGGCCTGATCGGGCCGAACGGCGCCGGCAAGACCACCTTGTTCAATTGCCTGACGCGGATCTATACGCCGAGCCGCGGCGTCATCGAATTCGAAGGGCAAAATATTCTCAGCGTGGCCGCCAACCGCATCTCCGGCCTCGGCATCGCGCGGACATTTCAGAACCTCGCGCTGTTCCACTCGATGTCGGTGCTCGACAATGTGCGCATCGGCGGCCATTCGCAGAGCCGCGGCGATTTTCTGAGCGACGCGCTGCATCTTCCATGGTCACGGCGCGAAGAACGCGCGCTCGAGAAGTCGGCGCTGCAAATGATCCACTATCTCGGCCTCGACGCGGTGGCGCATCGCCGCGTCGCCGATCTGCCCTTCGGGACGCAGAAGCGCGTCGAGCTCGCGCGCGCGCTGGCGGCGCAACCGAAATTGCTGCTGCTCGACGAGCCGGCGGCCGGCCTCAATCATCACGAGGTCGGCGATCTCGGCAAGCTCATTCGCAACATCCGCGACGAGCAGCATGTCACCGTGCTGCTGGTCGAGCATCACATGAACCTGGTGATGTCGATTTCCGACCGGGTTGTGGCGCTCGATTTCGGCCGAAAGATCGCCGAGGGCACGCCCGACGAAGTGCGCAACGACAGCGAAGTCATCAGAGCTTACCTGGGAACCTGACCCGATGAGCCGCACGCTGCTTTCCGCCCGACAGCTCTGTGCCTTCTACGGCGCGACGCGCGTCTTGCATGGGATCGACTTCGACATCGTCGAGGGCAACGTAACCGCATTTCTCGGCGCCAACGGCGCCGGCAAGACCTCGACGTTGCGCGCACTCTCCGGAATGATCGCGACGAGCGGCGATATCGACTTCGCGGGCCAGCCGCTCGCCGGCATGTCGACGGAGGAAAGGGCGCGTCTCGGCATCGCGCACGTGCCGGAGGGCCGCGGCACGTTCAGCCGCATGACGATCGAGGAGAACCTTCAACTCGGCGCCATGTCGCGCAGCGATCGCGCCGGCATCAAGGCCGATATCGACCTGGTCTACAACTACTTTCCGCGGCTGCGCGAGCGCGCGCACCAGCAGGCGGGAACGATGTCCGGCGGCGAGCAGCAGATGCTCGCTATCGGCCGCGCGCTGATGATGCGCCCGAAGCTGATGCTGCTCGACGAGCCGTCCTTCGGACTGGCACCGTTGCTTGTGGACGAGGTCTACACCATCCTGCGCAGGCTTAAGGACGACGAAGGGGTGAGCATGCTGCTGGTCGAGCAGAACGCCGTTGTTGCGCTTGCACTCGCCGACCAGGCCTACTTGATCGAAACCGGCGAGATCGTGATGAGCGGGCTCGCGCGCGAAATCGGCCGCGACGAAAACATACGTCGCGCTTACCTCGGATATTAAGCCATGCAGCTCGTCATCAGCCAGATCCTTGCGGGACTCTCGACCGGCGGCATCTACGCCTGCATGGCGCTCGCCATTGTGATGATCTACCAAGCGATCGATCATCTCAATTTCGCGCAGGGCGAGATGGCGATGTTTTCGACGTTCATCGCCTGGCAGCTCATGAGTTGGGGCCTGCCCTATTGGCCGACGTTTTTTCTTACCATCGCCATCTCCTTCGTCGGCGGCGTGCTCATCGAGCGCATCGTATTCAAGCCGCTGAAGAATGCGCCGATCTTGAGCCACGTCGCCGTGTTTATCGCGCTGTTCGCGATCATCAACAGCGCCGCCGGCTTCATTTGGGATTTCACCATCAAGAGCTTCCCGACTCCCTTCGGCACCACGCCGCTGTTCGGCAGCCTGATTTCATCGCACGACGCCGGCATGATCGCGGTCACCATCATCGTGCTGCTGCTGCTCTATGCGTTCTTCCGTTACACGCGTATCGGCCTTGCCATGCGTGCAACGGCGGCAAACCCGGAATCGGCACGGCTCGTCGGCATCAAGGTCGGCTGGATGATTGCGCTCGGCTGGGGCATGGCGGCGGCGATCGGCGCTGTGGCCGGCATGATGATCGCACCGGTGGTGTTTCTCGAGCCGAATATGATGGTCTTCATCCTTTTCTACGGCTTCGCCGGCGCCGTGGTCGGCGGCCTGACGTCACCGTTCGGCGCCGTCATCGGCGGCTTCCTGGTCGGCGTCGTCGAAAACCTTTCCGGCTTCATTCCCTCCGTCGGTCAGGAATTGAAGCTGACTATTGCGCTCGCGATCATCGTCGCGGTTCTCACGATCCGCCCGCAAGGCCTGTTCGGCCGCGTCATCGTCACCAGGGTGTAACCGTGTCGAAACGCGACATCTTCCAACGACTGCAAGGCACGCGCGGGCACGCGGCGCGACCGCAACTACTGCTGACGATCGTCGCGCTCGTCATCGCGGTTCTGCTGCCGCTGGCGGTCAAGAACTTCATCCTGTTCCAGCTGACTTTGGCGATGGCCTACTCGATCGCCATTCTCGGCCTCAGCCTGCTGACAGGGTTCAACGGTCAGTTCTCGCTCGGCCATTCCGCCTTTTTCGCCATCGGAGCCTATACCGCGGCGATCATGATGGACCATTGGAGCATCAGCTATATCTGGACGCTGCCGGCCGCCGGCATCGTCAGTCTGGTGTTCGGCTTCCTGTTCGGCCTGCCCGCGCTGCGCCTGCAGGGCATCTATCTCGCGCTTGCGACCTTCTCGCTCGCGGTCGCGACGCCGCAATTGCTCAAATCCCAACCGCTTGAGCCCTGGACCGGCGGCGTGCAGGGCATCGTCATTCTCAAGCCGGACGCGCCGTTCGGCCTGCCGCTGTCGCCGGATCAGTGGCTCTATTACCTGACCTTGGCGATCGTCGTGCTCATGTTCATCTGCGCCACCAATCTGATCAACAGCCGCACCGGCCGTGCTCTTATCGCCATCCGCGACAATCCGATCGCGGCCCGCGCGATGGGCGTCGACATCTCGCTCTACAAGGCGCTCACTTTCGGGGTGAGCGCGCTCTATACCGGCGTTGCCGGCGCGCTCGGCGCCATTGTCATTCAGTTCGTGGCGCCTGACAGCTTCACTTTCGCCTTCGCCATCGCGCTGTTCGTCGGCCTTGTGGTGGGCGGCGTCGATTCGATCGTAGGCGCCCTGTTCGGCGGCTTGTTTGTGCTGTTCGTGCCAAATTTCGCCGAACAGGTTTCCAAGGGCCTGGCGGGCGCCGTCTATGGAATCATTCTGATTCTGGTCATTTACATGATGCCATCCGGCGCCGCCGGCTTGGTTCGTCTGGTCGTGAGCAAGGTTGCACGAACCCGTGCAACAAAATGAGGGAGGACGTGCAATGAAAGGACTTCGACTACTGGCGGTCACTGCGCTCGCCATGGCGCTGGGGACTACGGCCGCGCTGGCGCAGAAGAAATACGGGCCCGGCGTGAGCGACAAGGAAATCAAGATCGGCAATATCAATCCCTATAGCGGCCCGGCCTCGGCCTACGGTCAGATCGGCAAGACCATCGCCGCCTATTTCAACAAGGTGAACGCCGAGGGCGGCGTCAACGGCCGCAAGATCAACTTCATTTCCTACGACGACGGCTATAGCCCGCCGAAGACCGTCGAGATGGCGCGCAAGCTGGTCGAGAGCGACGAAGTCCTGCTCATCTTCCAGAGCCTCGGCACGCCGACGAATACTGCGATCCACAAGTACATGAACGCCAAGAAGGTGCCGCAGCTGTTCGTGGCGACCGGCGCCACCAAATGGGGCGACCCCAAGCATTTCCACTGGACCATGGGCTGGCAGCCGACCTATCAGGCCGAAGGCCACATCTACGCGAAGTACCTGCTGAGCAAGCACCCGGACGCCAAGATCGGCATCCTCTACCAGAACGACGATTACGGTAAGGACTACGTCAAGGGACTGAAGGACGGCCTCGGCGCCAAGGCGGCCAAGATGATCGTGTCCGAGCAGCCCTACGAAGTCACCAATCCGACGGTCAACTCGCAGATCGTCAACCTGAAGGCATCCGGCGCCAACGTCTTCTACAACGTGACGACGCCGAAATTCGCCGCCCAGGCGATCAAGAAGGCGGCCGAAATCGGCTGGCACCCGATCCACTTGCTCAACAACGTGTCGCAGTCGGTCGGCGCCGTGCTCAAGCCTGCCGGGCTCGATAACTCGAAGGGTATCCTGTCGACCTTCTATTTGAAGGACTCGACCGATCCCGCCTTGAAGAACGACGCCGGCTACAAGCAGTGGGTCGCCTTCATGGACAAGTATCACCCGCAGGGCGACAAGACCTCGAGCTTCACGGTCTACGGCTACACCGTGGCGCAGACGCTGGTGCAGGTGCTCAAGCAGTGCGGCGACAACCTCACGCGCGAGAACGTGATGAAGCAGGCGGCCAACCTGAAGAATCTCGATCTGCCCATGCTGCTGCCGGGCATCAAGATCAGCACCAGCCCGACGGATTACTACCCGATCGAGCAGATGCAGCTGCAGCAGTTCGACGGCAAAGAATGGAAGCCCATCGGCCCCGTCATGAGCGGCGAGATGAAGGGAAGCTGATCCGCTACGGCGGCCCGACGCGCGACGCGCGGCGGCCGCACAGCGTCGAACGAGACCGGCGCGCTGGGGAAATCCCCGGCGCGCCATTTTTTTTAGCGCGGTATCACGCGGGGCGAATGCGCGTCGCACCGGTCATTTGAGTGTTGGCGCGGCGGGCAAAGCGCAGTGGGCGGCTTTTCCGTTTTCAGGCGTATTCTTTAACGCTTTCGGGCGGCGTGGCGGCGATGTTACAGTGACGCGTGGCTGCGCGCCTCGGGCCGCGATTGCCCGGCAAGAAACCGCAGAATGGTCTTCGTCCTCTCCAAGCTCCTCGGGCTTCTGCTGCTGCCGTCCAATCTGCTGCTGCTGGCCGGTCTCGTCGGTCTCGCCCTCATGTTCACCCGCCGCCACCGCGCCGGAATACGAATTGCGTCGACAAGTCTCATCGTCTTCCTGCTGATCGGCTATCTGCCGGTCAGCGATGCACTCGGCCGAATCCTGGAAAACCGCTTTCCCCCTTGGGACGCCGGCCGCGGCGCGCCCGACGGCATCATCGTGCTCGGCGGCGCCGTCGACCCGGGACTTTCCTTGCTGCGCGGCACGGTGGCGCTCAACAAGAGCGCCGAGCGCGTGACCGCCATCGCCAGCCTGGCGCGCGAATATCCCAAGGCCCGCATCGTCTATTCCAGCGGCAACGCCAGCCTGTTCGGCGGCCCGGCGGAAGCCGACCAAGTCATCTCGCTGCTCGAAAGCTTCGGCGTATCGCGCGGCCGCGTATTGCTGGAAAACCGCTCGCGCAACACCGCGGAAAACGCCCGCTTCACCAAGCAGCTCGTGCAACCCAAAGCGGGCGAGCGCTGGCTGCTCGTCACCTCGGCGCAACACATGCCGCGCGCGGTGGGCTGCTTTCGCCGCGCCGGTTTTCCGGTGGAAGCCTATCCGGTCGATTGGCAAACCGCGCCGCGTTTCAAATTCAGACTACACGCGTCGTTCGTGAAGGGCGTTGCGAAAACTGACGATGCCGTGCACGAATGGCTCGGCCTGTTCGGCTATTGGCTGATGGGCCGCACCAGCGCTCTGCTGCCGGGGCCTTAAGAAGAAGCGGCCTTGCGTGCCGCCCCCGAATGTCAGGGCCGCGAAACGGCGGCATCGAGAATGGAGATGGTGCCCAGGGGCGGAATCGAACCACCGACACCGTGATTTTCAGTCACGTAACTGTGAACAAAGCTGAATTCTGGCGGACTTTCACGAACTCTAGAAGTCCACTATTTGTTGGTGGTTATCGATCGTCTGAGGTCGTGGTCGTTCGGGTGTAGTCGGGCCATTTTGCGTCCCCACCGCGTCCCCAGCGGAGAGGAACGGAAAGACTGAGGCGGGGCGCAAAATGCCCCTAGCGCGGCCGAGGGGAAGGTTTTGATGCGCAAGGCACTCACCGATGCACTCGTCCGAAACATCGCGCCGCCGTCCACGGGACGGGTCGAGGTGGCTGATCTGCGAGAACCCGGACTATCTTTTCGCGTCACCGCCAATGGCGCGCGCTCCTGGTGCTTCCGCTTCCGCGACCCGCGTACCGGCAAGAGCACACGGGCGACCATTGGCCACTATCCCGATGTGCCGCTGGGCAAGGCACGCAAGCGTGCCGACGCCATGCGCAAAGAGGTCGCTGACGGGCACAATCCGGTGCAGCGTAAGCGGCACGAGCGTGAGACAGCGGCAAGCAAGACGTTTCAGGCGCTGGCCGACCGCTTTCTTGACGAACACGCGCGGCGCAAGAAGCGGTCGGCCGACGCCGATGAACGTAACCTCCGCCTGCACGTTCTGCCTAAATGGAAGAACCGCCCATATGCCGAAATAGCGCGCAAGGACGTAATTGAACTGGTGGAGGGACTGGTCACCGGAGGCAAGCCCACGCTGGCGAACCGGGTACAGGCGCTGATTTCCTCGATCTACAGCTTCGCCATGGATGCTGATCTGGTGAAGGGCAATCCGTGCTCGCGGTTGAGGCGGCGTGGCGTCGAAACCGTCGGCCGCCGTGTCCTGACCGATGACGAAATCCGACTGTTCTGGTCAGGCATCGTGCGAAAGCCAGTCTCTCCCCGCGTCGGGCTGGCATTGCGGTTGGTCTTACTCACGGGCTGTCGGCCCGGTGAGGTCGCGGGGATTGCGCGCGCGGAGATTGAAAAGCTCACTGAGAAAAACCGGGCTAGGTGGATTTTGCCAGCGGCGCGCTCAAAGAATGGTCGCGCTCATCTGGTGCCGTTGAGCGAGGTGGCGCGGCGCACAGTGCTTTCTGCAGCCGAATTGGCCGACAACGGCGAAGTGCACCTATTCCCGTCGATGGCCGTCAAAGGCGCGCCGATCACAGCCCATGCGCTTGCGGTCGCCATGGCACGCTTCGCTGCCGGTACCAATCCGGAAATCGCGAAGTCGTGGCGGGTCGAACCGCCCTCGCCCCATGATTTGCGCCGCACCGTTGCCACGCGGCTTGCCGAATTGGGTATTGCCAAAGAAGACCGTGACGCGGTGCTCAATCACACGCCGCGCGATGTAGGCAAGAAGCATTACGATCTGTACGACCGCGAGCGCGAGAAACGACGCGCTCTGGAACGTTGGGCCCAGATGTTGTCCACAATCATCGAAAACAAGAAGGGCAACTTAGCGGTTATAATGTTGCGTGGTCGGCGCGCGAGCAATTAGATACTTTGTCGGCGCGGGGTCGTGGCCGGCCGCTGCCGAATAACCAGCACCTCGATCGGGCGTGCGCCGAGCCAATTCTCTCATGGCGGCGGGGGTAGTCAAAATGGCGAAATCCAAACGCCACGATCATTCAAAAAGCGGAGATGAGAGCGGGAATTGGATCAACGCCGATGAATTTCGCGATTTGCCGACGTCCGACGAGCATGGCGCGTTCATCTCATATTTCGATGTCCTTCTCTGGGTTGCAGATTACCTGATGAATCACGAACATTGGCGAGAAGAGAGCCGTGCCGGCTGGGATGAGTGGGATGAAGCGCAGCGCCGAATTGTCCGCCTCTGTCAGGCCGGCGAATTAGATGCTTTTGGATTAAAGGCTGATTGCGGAACCTTTGAGCACAATCTTTCGCCGGTACCGGCAGAGGCGTGGTTTCGCCTGTATATCGACGTCACCGATGGCCAGCCCGCTGATGACCGAGAACAGCATGGCGGTCGGTGTTACGGAGAAGCGCGGTGGCTTGACCCCACCGAGGCAGGAATCCCCAAGAAGATTGCCTGGACTGCTGTTTGTTACCGCAAGTCGGATATTCGCAAGCAGTGGCCGATGACGAACGGCCCGCAAGCAAGGCGTGGTCGGAAAATTGCTTACGACTGGCCCGATGCAGAGGAGTTTGCGTCCCGACTTTTAGACGAGCGGGGTGATTTCAATGCGTGGGATGAGCCGGGCTGGAAGGCACAGGCTGATCTGGAACGCGCAGTACGGGCCTATATGGAGCGCCCGCCAATTGGCAGCGGAAACGGTCCGAGTGAATTGATGATTCGCCGGTACGTCTCAAAATGGCTCGCTGACTGGCGTGCCCAGAAAAGAAGCGAAGGCCAATAAATCAATTGCCGGCCTTTCCCGGCCTTTATCGGCGGCGTAGACCAACTCGATTTGCCTAGGTTCGCACTCGTTCGGGTTTGAAGGAGTGGGAAACATGGCAAAGTCCAATGCCCAATTTTGGGAACGCGTCACCTGTTCCGTTGACGATGTGGTCATGGCGACGGGCCTCGGCAGGACGAAAATCTACGAGCTTCTGTCGAAAAACGATCTCCGGTCGATCCGCGTTGGCCGCCGCCGCTTGATCATCGTCGCCAGCGTTCGTCAGCTCATCGAAAGCGCGGAGTAGACCATGGGCGCCGCAAAGATGAACCCAACCGCTGGTGACGGTGAGGCTCGGCGGGTAATCCAGCCCGCCCCAAGGGGCGGCGTCACCAGGGCCGGTGCCGCTACCTTCGATAGTGACTGCGTTCGCGCGATCTTGCGCGCGGCGTACCGCATCGCGCGTAATGAGCGTCAGCGCATCCAAGCCGATCTCGACTTACTTGTAGGCATTGCCCGTGCGCTCGAAGCGGGCATCTACGAGCCCACCTTCGCGCTTGAACGCGCAGTGGAGCATGGCCTCGTCGCATGGCGCGACTTCGAGTTCGAATCATGAGCAATCCGGTCGATGCCTACCTTCAGCAGGAGGCAGAACTCATCCCCGCCGACCGCGTCGAGCATGAGGCCGGGGGTGCCATGTCCGACAATCCGATATCCTTCGATCCTGACGTGCCCTTGCCGTCCGGCCCCGAGGATTACGGCTTTTGCGAGCCAGCAGGTGCCGGCGCAGGCGAGCTTGGCGACCAGCGCGGTGTTGGGGATTTGGATACCAAGCCGGCTAACGAGTTGCCGGCCACGCTACGCCCGCTCGACCTTCCGGACTTCCTCGACCTCGAATTGCCACCGCGCCGCACACTCTTGCGGCCCTGGCTGCCGCGAAAATCAATCACCATGATCTACGGCCCGCGTGGCATGGGGAAAACATTGCTGATGCTGAGTGTTGGCTATGCAGTGGCAAGCGGTGGAGAACTCTTTGGGTGGAATGCGCCGGAGCCGCACCAGGTCTTGTATATCGATGCCGAGATGCCTGCCGATGAAATGCAGCGGCGCCTCGCGGCCAATATTGCGGGCGCAAATCATGAGACGGCGCCAGGATATTTCCGCATATTGAGCGCGGACGCCAGCGACCGTGGGCTGCCCGACCTCGCCACTCCAGCGGGACAGCGCGCGTTTGATGAAGCGATTGGCGACGCGGAGCTGGTGATAATGGATAACATTTCCACATTGGTCCGGAGCGGCAAAGAAAACGAGGCTGAAAGTTGGGGCAGTGTCCAGGAATGGGCGCTCAAGCATCGTCGCGGCGGAAAATCCATACTGTTCGCCCACCATGCAAACAAGTCTGGCGAGCAACGCGGAACGTCAAAACGTGAGGATGTGATGGACACCGTAATCGCACTCCGGCGCCCAGACAACTACAACGCAAGCCAGGGCGCCCGCTTCGTTGTCCAATACACGAAGGCGCGTGGCTTTTTTGGCGCCGAAGCAGAAGCCTTTGAGGCGCGCTATGAGGAGCGCGAAGGCGCGGCGGTGTGGACTCGCTCGAATGTCGTCGATGCTGATCTCAACCGCGTCGCTGAAGCCGCACGCAATGGCATGAGCGTGCGCGAGACGGCCGTCGCGTTGTCGATGTCGAAATCCACGGTCCAGCGCGTCCGTGAACGTGCCAAGGAGCAGGGCTTACTCGCTCCACTGTCCCAGTGTCCCGGGGCCTAGACAGTGGGACAATGGGACACCAGCCTAGGGGTGGCGCGATGACCGCGAAAACAAATCTGAGAGCATTGGCCCACCAGGTCCTTGCCAGATACAGGCCGCAAAACGACGCTTCGCAGGCGGGCCGCCCCCTGCCGGGGCAGAATTGGGGCATTCAGCCGATCAAAGAGGCTGCCACTTTACCCCGCCTGGTGCCGAGAGCTGATCTCGAACCTTCGCTTGATAGACCCTGCGTCCGGCGCCGGGCGAGGGTTTTGGAAGTGGATGGGTTGTTTATTCACTTCTGTTTTGAGTGTGGGCGGTACGCCGCTATCGGCTACGGCGTCAATCGCCGCGTAGGCCAACTCGGCCACTGGTACTGTGCTGAGCATCGGCCACACACTCGCGAGAAGGAACTTTATCGAGGTAATAGAGGTAATAGAGATGACGAACGACACAAAGACGCCCGCAGGAGATACGACTAATTCCGCAGCCCAGCGTATGCGCCTCTATCGGATGCGCAAACGCTTTGGCTTGCATTGCCTAACGATCGAACTTCCCGAAAAGCACATCGTTGCCCTTATTGGAGGGGACTGCTGAGGCAACAGGACCGCAATGATCCGGATGCTGTGATACACTCCCTCTATGTCCTCCTCGCCCGGTCCCTGGAATAGGGTCGCGTGACGCGTAACGCTTGTTTCAACGAAACATTTTTTGACGCTGTAAAAAAAGACGCTGGTCCCGAATTTGGTCGTGATCTCCGACGGCGCGGAGCTGAGAGTCAAACAGACTCAAACGGCAGGAGCGAGCACCCGCCTGCCTATTCGGCACCAGCGCGCACTGAGGTCGGCTGTTGGCTGCAAGGCGGACGCGGCGGTCAGGTTCTGGAAAGCCGCGCGTAACCACACCCGCGTAACCATGGTTACGCCACGGCCGACGGCTCACGAAAAATCTGTAGCGCGAATCGCTCGGCATCCCCTAACCATTCGGCGCCATGGCTGACAAATCCGACAAGACACCGGCGCGCAACCCGCGCAAGCACAAGAAGAAGGGCGGCGCGCCCGAGGCAACAAATTCGCCGCCGGCAACCGTGGCGGTGGGCGCCCTTCTGCCTACCACGTCCAATATGCCGACACGCCCGCACGCTATGCGAGCAGGGCGCGACAAACGCTGATTTAGCGAGCTATTTCGGCGTTGCCCTCTCGACAATCTCGTTGTGGCAGGTCGAAAAGAAAGAGTTTTTCTTAGCGTGTCAGGCGGGTACAGAAACCGCCGTCCCTCGCGTCGAGCGCGCCCTGTTCGAGCGCGCCGTTGGTTACACCTACGAGCGCGAAGAAATCAAAGTCATAGACGGCCAGGTGGTTCGCGTCCCAATCCGCGAGCATGTCCGGCCCGACTACAATTCCATGCGCCTGTGGCTGTGCAACCGCGTGCCCAAGCGTTGGCGCGACCTGTCCAAGCTTGAGAACGGCGTGGACGAGGACAACCCGCTCGCCGCGTGGTTCAAGCAGTTTGAGGGGACGGCTATGCGGCCCAAGCCCCGTGAGCTGCCGGAGGCCGAGCCCATCAACGCCGAATACGAGGACGTACCGCCACCGCGCCCAAAGGAAGATGCGTAACCATGCGCCCTTCTTTCCGTTCCACGGCTCCAAGTGGCGCGATGCGAAGCGGTGCACCCCGCCGCGCGCCTACGTGATCGAGCCCTTCGCCGGCTCGGCTCGCGAGGACGTAACCGGGCAGCCGGCCGACGCCGGTCCCACTTTGAGATCAGCGCATGCGGCGCGCCCAAAGGCAACAAATTCGCCGCCCCCATAAACAGGCGCCAGCGCGTCTCGTATGGCAGATGCGCGGCTTAAGCGGGTCGAACCCCACGAATGGCAAAAGCACGCGCCATAAGACGGATGCTCCCATCGGGAGATGTCGGCAGATCGGCACGGAGCCTTCTCCGAAGGGCCTCTCGTTATGCGCCTCCGTCTGCGGCCCGGCTATATCCCAAAGCCCAAAATGCGGGCGACGCTGCGGCCAGCGAGGGGAATGCCCATGCGGCTCATTAGGTAATTTTCTAACCGCTGACACCGACTGTGCGCCCCCAAAAGGAGGCGGCGCTTTCATCACGTGCGCGGATCGCGCTGGCCTAACGCATTGATGAGGGAAAGAGGACGGACGGCCCCATGGCAAAAAGACGTCGTAGGACGCCAAATAGAACGCTGCCGATGCCGGAGTTTGCCTGGTGGAAAGAAACCAAGCCGGCGGCATTGATTGATTTTGCTGTGTTGTATTAAGTCATCGAGCTTTCGGTAACTCCCGCCAAACAAACCCGAATCCCTGAACAAGATCAGCATAATCGAGTTACTGTTTGATGGAGCCGCAAGGAGGCAGTGATGCGCTGGTTCTGGGCCGCTCTGATATCACTAGCGAGCATCGGCGCCGCCGCGGCCGATATCCGGGTCGACGTTTCGCGTTACGCGAACGGTGAGTTGACCGTCAGCGGCCAAACCGCGCCCCACCGCACCGTCACCATGGACAATAAGTATAAGACCCAGAGCGACGCGAAGGGTACGTTCAAGTTCAGCATCAAGCAGTACAGGCCGCCCAACTGTATGAGCGACATACGCTCGGGCAGCGACAGTTATTCTGCCGTGATCGCCGGCTGCTTTGGCGATAGTACGGTTCCGACGCCCAAACTGCTCAAGCCGCCTCCCTAACGCACAGTATCTTCGGCCTCGGGCCGGCATTTAGGGCAGGTGAGGCCGCGCACGGAGACGCGGCCTTACTTTTATCTTTGGAGCCAGAGCAGCCGCTGTTGGAACGCAATTAAATCAGCCGCGTTCCTATTTGGATGGCATTGTCGCAAGAGTGCCGGGTCGCGCAATGAAAGCATTGCTCGTTATAGTGATGTTGGTAGCGTGGGCGGGCATTGCGGTCGCGAAGCCCACGCCAACCAAACCACTTAGCGTCACGATTGCCAACGCCGACATCAATATTGATACGGCTGCCGAGCGCGAGCGCGAGTACTTCCAATCGCGGCGGCCACCTTCTAACTCTGGCAATCTCTATTGTCAGTGGAGGCCGATCTTATTCAACAAGACGCCCCTAGTCTTTTCCTGCCGGAAACTCGAACCCCGCCGAATAGACTAGCTCACCTGGGACGCGCCTGCGAGTTGCCAAAACCCGAGCCTATAGACGCCGAATTTCAGGCCGCTTGCAATCTTAAACCGTTACACGTCGGCCCGACTGCACTAAAACCTCTCTCGCAGAAGCTTTGTCGGAGGGCAGCGGCGGCGGGGCTAGAGGTACACCCGCCGCCTTTCAATCCACCGCCGATTAGTAACAGACGCGACGCCGCACCAACACGCGGTGGCCATAGCGATTGATGATCCAATGCCGTCTTATGTGGCAGCGGTGGCCATACGGGCCATAATACCCGCCCCAATAAGGAGCAGCGCCAAGGGCTAGTCCGAGGCCGAAGGCGGGCCATCCCCAGCGGCCGCCACGGTAATATCTACCACGTCCTCCGTATGCCCCGCGCCGTCCATGGTAACGTGCGACGTGGCCACCACGAAAATGGCCCGCATGGCCGACATGACCCGCACGGCCCACATGACCCGCACGGCCCACATGACCCGCATTAGGGCCGCGGGCGGTCGCTGCGGTCGGAATGGACAACGCGATGCCAGCGGTAGCAATTGCAATCGTGGCCGCGATCCGAAGTTTTCGTAAGAGCGCCATCGATTTTCTCCTTTCCTGATTTCTCCTGCCGACCCAACCAAGACCGTATTTCTCCTGCCGACCCAACCGAGACCGTCGCACGGTCGTTCCGCTAGGGACCATCGGTAACGTAAGACACGATAATCCGGCCTTAATGCTCAACCTTGTGCTAAATCAAAAGGTTCCCAGCGGAGTTGGCAAACGAAAATCTCGTTGCCTTGGTCTAGCGGCCGGTTCTAGCGAGGGCGCTTGCGCAGCCCTGGTCCTTCGGAGAGTCCCGCCAACGCGGCCTCTTGTGCCTGCCTGTGCTTGACCGAGTGTTCAGCGGGCCTATATCGCTGCGGTCATGTTGCGTACCTTTCGCGGCCGGCCACGAAACCTTGCGCCCGCCGCGAGCGCGGCGACTTTATGAACGGATGGGTTATCGACAGATTGCTGATCGTCCGATAGTCAAAGAGACCTGGGAGAGTTCCGGATCGGCTTGGCTCCTCTTAATGAAGGAATTTTAGTCGCGTTAAATATGAATGCCACACCGCCCGCTATTTGGTCGTTGGCATTAAATCCGAGCATCCGCGCAATCATGGCGCGAGCGGCGCGAGAAGGAAGCCCCACTGTGCTATTCTCTTGGCTGTGTCGCCAGCCCCCGGCGCCATACCGCGCGAGCCGTTTAGTCCAATGACCCGAAGCCCGATCACGGATCGCGACATCGCGACATCGCGATCCGCGGCCCAAATTGACAGCGAGTGGCTCTATCGTGGTGATGACAATTACCAAGGACTGCTGAAAGAGAACGACCTTACTAAAGAAGCATTCAAGCGCGGTGACGAAATCAAGGATTGGATCGGGAAGGCTCAGGCCGTCGTACGGCAGGATTCGGAGCCGCAGGTCTCCGAGTTCATGTGGTTGCCATCGAAGCGAGTTGATGGAGACACTTTCTGCGAAACCATGCCCCGGCCCACGCCATTTATTCTGGGCGTGAGCGAACCAGATGCTGCGAGAAACTGACGGAAATAGTCCGTCAGGACCCGCCCGCACTCCTCAATATTTCTGGGAGAATTTCCTCGATCGAATGGCCGGAGATGGCAAGTTCTGCCAGTCCAGGCACGCCCGGCGATGACGTGCTATCAAACTGCATCAGTTCCACCTGATTCCGCGTGATTGGCGCGCTGGGTAACGTTTCGGCGATCCACGCCAATGCGTGCCAAGCGGCGAATGGAAACGGAACCAATATGCACTTGGCGCAGGCTGCATTCGCGACGATTCTGAGGACTTCCTGGTAGGAGTAGACGCGCGGACCACCGAACTCGAACAAGGTCGGATCAGTTTGTTCCCGCTCCAGCAGTCTTGCGATCGCCTGCCCAACATCATCCACGTAAACTGGCTGCAATCGCATCTGACCGTTGCCAAACATTGGATAGATTGGAAGCCGTTTGATCAGCTTGAGAATAGTGGTGAGAAATGCATCATCCGGCCCAAACATGACCGCCGGCCGGATCAGAATGGCATCGGCAAAGGCCTCGCGAACCGCCAATTCGCCTTCGCCACGCTTTCGGATATAGAGCGAACGCGAGCGGGGATCAGCACCGAGTCCCGACACATGTACGAGCCGTTTGACGCCGGTTCGCCGCGCCTGAACCGCAACCCGTTTGGCAGACTCAACGTGAACGGAATGAAACGTTTCCTCTCCACGCTCGATGTAAAGGCTGACTGCGTTTACCGCGCTGTGAGCACCAGCAAGCGCATCGGCAACTGACCGCTCGTCGTGAACGTCGGCCTTGATCCGTTGAACTTGCGGATCATCGGGATTAATCGACACGTCATCGCGGCCGAGATGCCTTGATGCAACCCGAACGTAAAAGCCGCGCCGACGAACATGCCGAACGATACGGCGCCCGAGAAAACCGGTCCCGCCAAAAACTGTTACGACGCGATTGCCCGCGGCGACCATGGTTCAAAGCTCCGGCTTCACTTTTTATCGGGCGGGCCATCCCGTCGATCGAACATCCGGGAGATCTTGCTCGCCATGATAAAATCGTTCTCGTGCAATCCCTTGATCTTTTTGGTGCGCAGCGAGATCGTCGCATAACCCCAGCCAAAACTGATATCGGGATGGTGGCCCTCAGTTTCCGCCAAGTCACCTACGCTGCGCACGAACCCAAGCGCTTCCTGAAAATTACTGAAACGGAAGGTTCGTTCGATACGGCGGCCGTCATCGTATAATTCCCAATTCGGAGTTTGCGCTTGAAAGCGCTCTGCTTCCCCGTACGTCAGCGGCGGAATACCGCCGCGACAAGGCGTGCATTTCTTCTCGGCAAGTGTTTCGGTCATGTCGGCCCCGCGCATTGTGCGGTTAGTCTTTTATGTGTTTAGCACTTCTTCATTGTTTTCATCATCAGGTACGAAACCGCAACCACCGCACGTTGGGCATTGCTGCTCATTGTCGGTACCTTTTTCAATGATCCAATCGCCATTGCATTCTGGACAGGTTTTCATGTGAGCCTCCCGTTATTCCCCGTTTTGGCATCGAGTCACGCAACGCTATTGGTTAGCGGCGTGGCCGCGCTACATGCGTCATGCTGAACAGCTCCGGCTCAAATTAGCAGCGAAATGCGCCGGCGCCGAACGGCCGAGCTACAAAGTAATTCCGCTCGCGCATGGGTCCCGCCGAGCCCATGTCCTCATGCATAGCTCCTGCTTATGTTGCCACGCGAAAGCGCAACAGTTTGGCGCTCGACTCGGGCGGGGTTCGCGCGGGCGAGCACACCCGACGCCAAAATCAAAGCGGTGGCTGTCAAGGCGTTCATTGGCCCGGCCTCTGGTATGCCATCAACAAACGTGGGAAAACGCGCCGTGTCCGACCGTTTAATAAAACTCGCGTGCAACGCAGTCTCATCAGCGCCACGGATGGTGTTGAACATCGGCACCGGGAACAGCTAACATACACCGTCGTGAAGCGAGCCGCGTCGCGCCGCTGCCCAGGAGACCGGTTTTTCGCAACGCCGAACCCGATTTCGCAATGCACTGTCACGCGGTTTTGCCGCAATCCGCGTAAACGATACGGCAATACGACGTTCGGGAGTGCCGGATAGATAAACCGCTGCCGTCAGATCCCGACCGAGACCCCGCCATACTCTTAGAGGGGATTGGGGTGTGTCCTGTACTGTAGAAAATCTGCTCAGCGTCTTGCGCCCGCACTGCCCGGCAAAAGTTGATGCGCTCTGCAAGGATCTTAGGAGCGTCGAACACGGGCTCACGACCGTGGGGCTCAAGATCCACTGTTTTGGCGACAACCGAGAGCTATTGAGGCTCATTGATGCTTTCGGCGGCCGGTTTGAGGTCATCGGCAATAGATACTATGCGCACGCCCGCGCGTCGGTGACCGTGGTCCTGCCGCCCCTGGGTAGCGCACGCTCGGCGATATGGCTGCTCGAGTGCATCGAGAAGTACTTCGGGCACAACATCTTCCATAATCCCGGGTATCAAATCCAGGTGTGCTCGCCCTGCCGGCTCGATCAGCCGCGTGCGGCGATACTCGCGATTGCATTTTACCTCGGATCAGACGTTCTCAGACGCTACAGCCTCGATGACCTGACGACGACTTTTTCGCAGGACACGCTTATGTTCGGCCGCAAGCATCGAGGACGCCGCATCGTGCTTTATGATGGCGACGGCGATCTCGACCGGGACTTTGAGTGGTGGGATCTTGAGAAAGGTCGTTTGTCGATAAGGCCGCGACTGCCGTTCGTCACGGAGCGCACCGACGTGCTGACGTGCCAGAGCAAAACCGATATCGAGAATGTCAATCTGATGGCGACTTTGCTTTCACACGATCAGATGCTTGCCTATTGGAAGCACTTGGGCCGCCAATGTGTGGCGGATGTCGAAGCGTTGCTCCAGCGCCATCTTCTACGGGGGATCCTTGACGTTCCCTGGATCCACCCAGCGACTGGAAAGAGGGCTGACGACACGCAATTCTTCTCCGCTCTTCAAGAGCTCATGACATATGCATTCGACGAGTCTGCACGGCTCGAGAAAGAGAGGCGCAACCAAGCGGGGCAAAGCACTCCCCATCGGCCTGGCATACTGGCGGAAATGCAAGCGTTGCTGCGGCATTACCGCGCCGAACTCCTCGCGCAGTCGGTCGGATTATGGCAGGAGAGGGCCAAATGATAGCACATCAGCCCGGTTCGACGCCAATCGATATCCCCGAAACGGTTCCAAATCCTGCCTATACTCCGCGACCCGCGCCTGAGCCTGCGCCGGAGCGGGGGCCGACCAAAGCGCCAGAAAAGGTGCCCGAAAAACAATCGCACGACTCGCCCCGGCGTGACGGTGTTTCATTTCGAAACCTGCCTATCGGCGCGGAGATGCAGCCCAAATGGCAAGAAAGATGCGGCGTGGCCCGTGATCAGCCACCACCGCCGCCCCTCGCGTCGAGCGCGCCCTGTTCGAGCGCGCCATGGGGCTACACCTACGACCGCGAGGAAATCAAAGTCATAGACGGTCAGGTGGTCCGCGTCCCCGTCCGCGAGCATGTCCCGCCTGACTACAACTCCATACGCCTCTGGCTGTGCAATCGCGCGCCCGGACGGTGGAAAGACATATCCCACCTGCATGCGGGCGTGGACGAGGACAATCCCCTCGCTGCTTGGTTCAAGCAGTTCGAGGGAATGGCGATGCGGCCCAAGCCCCGTGAGCTGCCCCAGCCTGACCCCATTGAAGCCGATTACGAGGTAGTCGCCCCGCCACCGCGCCCAACGGAGGATGCGTAACCATGCGCTCCTTTTTTCCTTCTATGGCTCCAAGTGGCGCGATGCGAAGCGGTACGCGCCGCCGTCCGCCACTGTGATCGAGCCCTTCGCTGGGTCGGCCGGGTACAGTATCTAATGGGGGTAGGCCGGTACGCGCCTGTTCAACGTGGACCCGATCATCGTCGGCGTGGCTACCTGTGATCCGCGCCACCGAGCACGAAATCCTGGCTCCCGCTATCGAAGCCGGCCAACGGCATCCGAAAACCTTCACATAAGGTGACATCGCGGCTAGGACAGATACTGTCGAATTTTCGCGAGAAGCTGACGCGGGCTGTACGGCGTAGGGACAAAGTCGCTGCAGCCAGCCTCCCGCGCCTTCTCTTCTTCTCCAACTGGCGCATAAGAGGTGACCGCGATGATCGGGGTCGATGAGAGCGCAGGGTTAGTTCTGAGGCGTCGTGTTGCCTCATACCCGTCCATGCCCGGTAACTGGATTTCCATCAGAATAAGATCGGGTGGCTGTTTGGCGGCCGCCGCCAGCGCCTCCTCGCCATACTCGACTTCGGTGAGTTCATAATCCGTAGCGGAAAGCATATCGCGAATTATTTGGCGATTATCCTCCTGGTCCTCGACCACCAGGATGTGTTTGCTCATGGTACCGGGACCTGCTGATCAACATGTATCGGCAACGTGATCGAAAAGGTCGAGCCCTTACCGAGTTGAGATTCCAACCTTATTTGGCCGCCGTGCATCTCGACGATGCGTTTCGAGATCGCCAGCCCCAAGCCGGTGCCGCCCTTCTTGCGGGTGATCGAATTATCCGCCTGCTGAAACTCCTGGAACAGCTTGCTCTGGTCGGCCTCGGAAATCCCCGGGCCGGTATCGCACACCGAGACGGAAAAGTGGCCGTTGCTGGCGGAAGCCTTAATCGTCACCTCGCCCGTATCGGTGAACTTGATGGCATTGCCAACGAGGTTGAGCAGAACTTGGGTCAAACGACGCTCGTCGCCGCGCCCGGGCGGCAGGTCGGGCGCCACCTCGGCCTTAAACGCGAGCTTCTTGTCGGCGGCCAGCGGCTCGACCGCGCCATAGACGCTGTGCACGACGTCCTTCATCGAATAGTTATCGAGCGAGAGCGTCAGTTGCCCGGCCTCGATCTTGGACAGGTCGAGCACGTCATTGATCAGCCCCAGCAGATGCCTGCCATTGGCGGTGATGCGCTTGAGCGTCGCCTGCATTTTTTCAGGCGCTTCACCGTAGACGCCGTCCACGATCAATTCAGTATAGCCAAGGATGGCATTGAGTGGCGTACGCAGCTCGTGGCTCATATTGGCGAGGAATTGCGACTTGTGCTTGCTCGCCTCCTCTAGCTGGCGGCTCTTGTCCTGGATTTCGTCGAAAAGGCGCACGTTCTCAATCGCAATTGCGGCCTGGTCAGCGAAGGTCGTGGCCAGTTCGATCTGCTTTTGGGTAAACGGACGGACAGTGTTGCGCGTCAACATGATTACCCCAATTGGAATCCCTTCGCGCATGAGAGGGACGCCGAGCACCGTGCGGAAACCGCCAAGCTTCTGCCCCTCGGTCAGCGTATATTCTGGGTCGGCCGTGACGTCATAGACCTGCACTGGCCTACCTTCAGTGACCGCCCGACCAAGCACTGTCCCGCGCCCCGGCACGATTGGACGCTCCCGCATATACTCATCGTATTCTCGGGATAGACCAAAGCTGGCCACATATGGATAGCTGTCCCCTTCTGCGCGATGGATGGCTGCAGTTTCCGCCTCGCAAAGACGAGCCGCAGATTCGACGAGAGCGTCGAGCACAGTTTGCAGATCGAAAGTCGAGCGGCTGATGACCTTTAGCACGTCGGCTGTCGCGGTCTGCTGTTGCAGAGCTTCGCGCAGCTCATTGAGCAAGCGCGTGTTTTCTATCGCAATTACTGCTTGGGCTGCAAAATTCTGCACTAGTTCGATCTGCTTTTCGTTAAAGGGACGCACCTCCTGCCGATAGATCGCAAATGCCCCGATGAGCTCACGCTCCTTGAGCACAGGAACCGCAAGAAGTGTGCGGGCCCCAGCGGTATCCACCAGTGAGACGATGCGGCGGTCGCGCGCGAGATAGCTCTGGTCCTGTCGTAAGTCGGTGATATGGAGGACATGTTTGTTCTTTAAAATTCGAAAGAGTGGCGCGTCGGGGTGATCTCTCATCCTGACAATTGGCTCACGTCGGAACGAATCGGCATAATCTGACTGGCCGTGCACTGCGACAGCGCGAAAACTGTCCCCCTCACGTAGGAATAAATTTCCGACTTCGGCCTCGCAGATGCGAGTTGCATTTTCTAACATCGCATTAAATACGGGCTCCAGATCACCCGGCGAACTACTAATGATCTGGAGAACGTCGGCGGTCGCAGTCTGCTGCTGCAACGATTCGCGCAGCTCGTTGAGCAGCCGCGCGTTCTCGATGGCGATCACCGCCTGCGCGGCGAAATTCGTCACCAGCTCGATCTGTTTTTCAGTGAATGGCCGCAACTCTCGCCGGTAGATAGCGATGGCGCCCACCACGCGCTTGTCCTTGAGCATCGGGACCGATATCAGCGACCGCACGCCGGAAACCTCGACAGCGGAAACCACCAGCGGATCGCGATCGACGTAGCCGCGATCTTCGCGCAGATCGGGCACATGGACCGGCCTGCCGGTCTCGATGACCCGCGCCGAAGGTACTGAAGGACTCATTTTGAAGAGGGTTCCCACCCCCCAGTGTTCCCGATATGTGGTCGGCAGTTCGCCGTGCAGCGCCATAGTGCGCATCTCGCCTTCGCCTTCGAGCAACCACATCGTGCCGAAGCCCGCCTCGCAAAGCTCTGTCGCTTTCGCCAGCATGGTATCGAACACCGGTTGTAGTTCTCCGGGCGAGGAGCTGATAACCTGCAGCACCTCGGACGTCGCGGTCTGCTGCTCAAGCGACTCGCGCAACTCGCTGAGCAGCCGCGCGTTCTCGATGGCAATGACGGCCTGCTTAGCAAAATTCGCGAGCAGCTCGATTTGCTTGTCTGCGAACGGTCCCGCCTCCTGGCGGAAAATGGTGATGCCCCCAATCAACTCATCCTCGTGCAACATGGGCACGCAAAGGGTGCTGCGATATCCCCCAAGCGAGACCGCAGAGACCAGCCAGGGGTCGCCTTCAAGGTACCCCGGCAATTTTGTTATGTCTGCGATCTGCGCCGGCTGCTTGGTCTGCGCTACCTGCGCAATCGTCGTATTTGGACTTGGATGGACGATGCCGACGCGCTGTTCAGAATAAGCGAGCGGTGCATTGTGCATTGCCGCTGCACGAAAGCCGTCACCTTCACGCAAATAAAGATTTCCGAACTTTGCTCCGCAGAGGTGCACGGCGTTCTGCAGCACGGCCTGGAACACAGTTTGCAGCTCGCCGGGCGAACTCGATATTACGCCGAGCACTTCCGACATTGCAGTTTGGCGCTCTAACGTTTCCCGCAGCTCGTTAAGCAGCCGCGCATTCTCGATAGCGATTACCGCCTGGGCTGCGAAGTTTTCCAAAAGCGTAGTCTGCTTGTCGGTAAATGGGCGGACTTCCTGCCGGTAAATTACGATTGCGCCGATCAGGTCGTCGTCCTTAAGCATCGGCACAGCGAGAATTGTGCGCGCGCCGGCAAGTTCCAAGATCGGAAACCGCTCTGGGTCGCTTGTGTACGCGGCCTCGATCCGAATATCTGCGGTTTGGGCAGGTTTTTTGGTCGCCGCTACTCGTCCGATCGTGGTGCCCGGCTTTACTCGTGTAACTGGCTGGCGTAACCGCGCTTCTGCAAATGCAGGCGGGGCTCCATGCAGAGCGACATATCGAAATGCGTCAACTTCCGATAGAAAAAGCACACCGAACTTCGCATCACAGATGCGCACAGCATTGGCCAGCAGAGAGTCAAATACGGGCTTCAATTCACCCGGTGAACTCGAAATAACCTTCAGCACATCTGAAGTCGCGGTTTGCTGCTCCAGCGACTGGGTCAGATCCTCGGTGCGCTGACGCAACTCACTCAGAAGTCGCGCGTTCTCGATGGAGATGACCGCCTGCGCGGCGAAGTTCTCGAGTAGCGCAATTTGCTTATCGTTGAACGGCCGAATTTCCTGGCGGTAAATATTGATAGCGCCGACCAGGTCATCGTCCTTGAGCATCGGAACGCCAACCATTGATCGTGCGCCCGCCCGGTGGGCGAGTGCGGGCCCAGCGAAGCCTTGTGGTACCTCAAGGTAGCCCGGCTCAGCCGTCACGTCGGCGGTATAAACCGTCTCTTTGGTGGCGATAATTCGGCCGAGGACAGTGCTGGGAGCCGGCCGGAATACCCCGGCCCTCTGTAGCTCTTCGGCAAGCGCAGGCGACACCCCTTTGAGCGCCGCTCGCCTTAATGTGTCCCCCTCACGCAGGTAGAGCGCACCGAATTTGGCCTCGCAGATGCGGGTTGCGTATTCCAGAATCGCATCGAACACGGGATCGAGTTCGCCCAGCGACGAGCTAATGACCTTGAGCACATCGGAGGTGGCGGTCTGCTGCTCAAGCGACTCGCGCAATTCGCTGAGCAGCCGCGCGTTCTCGATGGCAATGACGGCCTGAGCGGCGAAGTTTTGAACCAGCTCGATCTGCTTGTCGCTGAAGGGACGGACTTCTCTGCGGAAAACACTAATCGCGCCGACGACATTCCGCTCTTTGAGCATCGGCACCGAAAGGTACGTGCGTGCGCCGGCGACTTCGACAAGGGTAATAATGCGACTATTTTTCCCGATGTAGGCCGAATCAGCCCGAAGATCGCTAATGTGGACAGGTTGTTTGGTGCCGACGACACGATCTAGCGGCACCCCAGGATTATTGCGTAAATCAAAAACCGGATCGCGCCTCCAAGAATCCACGTGGCCTTGCTGGCTGTGTACGGCGACCGAACAAAATATAGATCCGTCACGCAGGAACAGATTGCCGAATATGGCTTCGCAGATTCGGGTTGCATTCGCCAGAATGGTATTGAAGACTGACTCAAGCTCGCCCGGCGAAGCCGAAATGATCTCAAAAACTTGAGAGATCGCGGCCTGCTGCTCCAGCGCCTCGGCCAACCGCTTTCGAAAGTCCGCGAGCTCACGTTTTTGCTCACTGAGTTCTTTCTGCAAAGCCGAGATCGAACGGAAATGTCCCGTCTGGCGACTCTTGGTGTTGCGCCGCCGGGGTTTACGAGCCTTGACCCTTTTCGTGGCACGTCGTGTCATGAACTCCCGCCACCAAATTGCAGCTATCCTAACGGCTCAAAAGAGCCTTCTGATAGGCCCTCTCCAGCGGACTTCGGTGGGGGTGCAAAAGCAGACCTCCCGGCAGTCCCCTTTCGGGCCAAATAGCACTTTACCGCCCGCCTAGCTTAGGTCTTCGTCGCAAGAATTGCTTTAATATTGTGAATTTCCATTGGGCGGCGAAGACCTTTGAGTGCGAATTCCCCCACGTGTTCGACGGCCGCGAAATTTTCGACAGCCATCAACACACGCGGCGAGATCAAAATCTGCCCGGGCAGCGCCTCATCGCACAGCCGCGCCGCGACGTTCGACACCGTGCCGATCGCCGAATAGTCGAAGCGGCCCTCGAAGCCGATGGTGCCGAGCGTGGCATAGCCGTGCGAGATGCCGATGCCGAAGCCGAGATCGTGGCCGAGCCGGCGCCATTTGCCGATCAGCCGATCGAGCGATCCGCGCATTTCCAGCGCCATCTGCACCGCGCAAAGCGGCGGATTCTCCACCGGCACTGGATCGTTGAAGATCACCATGACCCCGTCGCCGGCGTAGCGCTCGAGCGTGCCGCCGTGCTTGTGGATGATGCCGCCGATCGCCGTGTGATACTCGCGTAGCAACGCCATCACGTCTTCCGGATCCGAGCTTTCCGAGAAGCCGGTGAAGCCGCGCAGGTCGCAAAACAACGCGGTTATCTCGCGCCGGTGGCTTTCGAGTTGGCTTTCCATGCCGGAGGAGACGATCAGGTCGGCGACCTGCGGCGGCAGAAAGCGGCGCAGCCGGCTCATGCGCTCGATCTCGCCGAGCTGCTCGCCGACGCGCTGCTCGAGCCCTTTGTTGAGCTCATGCACCTGGTCGTGCAGCGCCTTCAGCCGCAGCACCGATTTCACGCGCGCCACCAGCGCCACTTGGTCGATCGGCTTGGTGAGGTATTCGTCGGCGCCGGCCTCCAGCCCCGCCACCACGTCCTTGCTGTCCGCCTTGGCGGTGGTGAGAATGATCGGCATGAAGGGCAACGTATCGTCGCCCTTGAGCCGCCTGCACACCTCGATGCCGTCGATCTTCGGCATCATGATGTCGAGGAGGATGAGGTCGGGTAGATGCTCCTTTGCGGAGGCCAGCGCCTCCTCGCCGTCTGTCGCCTGGATGAGTTCGTAGCCGTGAAGCGACAGCCGCGTGACCAGGATGTCGCGGTTGGTCTCGTTGTCGTCGACAATCAGGATGCGCGGCGGCGAATGCATGGCAATCCAGGTTACGGCAAAAATTCTCTGATCTTGGCGAGCAGCGCGCGCGGGCTGTAGGGCTTAGGGACATAATCGTCACATCCAGCCTCCCTCGCCTTCTGTTCGTCCCCACTAAGGGCATAGGAGGTGATCGCAATGATTGGGATCGCCCGTAATGCTGGATCGGCTTTGATCCGCCGTGTCGCCTCGTAGCCGTCCAGGATCGGCATTTGAATATCCATCAGGATGAGGTCGGGCCGCTGTTTCGCTACTGCCGCCAGCGCCTCCTCGCCATTTTCGGCCTCATTGAGTTCGTAATCGGTAGCAGACAGCATATCGCGAATAATCTGGCGATTATCCTCTTGATCCTCCACTACCAGGATGCGTTTGGTCATGGTATCTGAACCTGCTGATCAACCTGTATCGGCAGCGTGATCGAAAAGGTCGAGCCTTTGCCTAGCTGGGATTCCAACCTGATTTGGCCGCCATGCATCTCGACGATGCGTTTCGAGATTGCCAGCCCCAAGCCGGTACCACCCTTCTTGCGGGTGATCGAATTGTCGGCTTGTTGAAACTCCTGGAACAGCTTGCTCTGGTCGGCCTCGGAAATCCCCGGGCCGGTATCGCACACCGAGACGCAATACTGGCCGTGGCCGACGGAAGCCTTGATGGCTACCTCGCCGGTATCGGTGAACTTGATGGCATTGCCCACGAGATTAAGCAGAACTTGCGTCAAGCGACGCTCGTCGCCCCGGCCCCGTGGCAAATCGGGCGCAATATCGACCTTGAAGGCGAGCTTCTTGTCGGCCGCCAGCGCTTCGACCGCGCCATAGACGCTGTGCACCACGTCTTTCATCGAATAGTTATCGAGCGAAAGAGTCAGTTGCCCGGCCTCGATCTTTGACAGGTCGAGCACGTCGTTGATTAGCCCCAGCAAATGCTTGCCATTGCTCTCAAGCCGCTTGAGGACGGCGAGCATCTTGTCAGGCGGTTGGCCGTATACCCCGTCGCTAATAAGCTCTGTGTAGCCAAGAATGGCATTCAGCGGCGTGCGCAGCTCGTGGCTCATGTTGGCGAGGAACTGTGACTTGTGTTTGCTCGCCTCCTCAAGCTGACGGCTCTTGTCCTGAATCTCGTCAAACAGCCGCACATTTTCGATAGCAATTGCCGCCTGGTCGGCGAAAGTTCTGACCAGCTCGATCTGTTTGTCGGTGAATGGCCGTACTTCGGTACGTGTCAGAGTGAGCACGCCGATTGCAGCGCCCTCGCGCAGCATAGGAACGGCGAGCACCGTGCGGAAATCGCCCAATCTTTGCGCCTCAAGCATCGCATACTCCAAATCAGCCTTTACGTCAGCGATATGGATTACCCGCCCTTCAAGAAGCGCGCGCCCAGTCGCCGAGCCTCGACCGGTTTCGATTGGCATATCTTTCGCGAGGTTTCGGAACTCGGGTGAGTAGCCATAAAACTCGGCGGCGCGGAAAATCAACCCATTTTTCTCTCGAAGAACTGTGGCCTTGTCGGCATCGCAAAGCCGCACGGCGGATTCAATCAATGTTTGCAGCACCGTCCCGAGATCGAAGGCCGACCGGCTAATGACCTTGAGGACGTCGGCGGTCGCGGTCTGCTGCTGCAGCAACTCGCGTAGTTCGTTGAGCAACCGTGTATTCTCGATCGCAATCACCGCCTGATCGGCGAATGTCGAGGCCAGATCGATTTGCTGTTGGGTGAATGGCTTTACAACTGGTCGCGTGAGCACAAACACACCGAGGGGAACCCCTTCTCGTAGTAGCGGAACACCAAGATTGCTGCGGTAGCTACCCAATCTCTGCCCCTCGAAAAGGGTATATTCAGGATCGGCCAGAACATCCGGAACATGAACAATCTTGCCCTCGAGCGCCGTTCGTCCAGTGATGGTCCCACGTCCTGGAGCTATTGGGTTGCGTTTGAGGTACTCCTCGAAGTCGGGAGGATAACCAAATTTTGCAGCAAGTCGATAAAGCCCGTCATCATCCCGCTGGCATATAATAGCTTGCTCGGCCTCGCAAAGCCGTCCGGCCAATTCGACCAGCGTTTGTAGCACGACCCTTAAGTCGAAAGCCGAGCGGCTGATGACCTTCAGCACGTCGGCGGTTGCCGTCTGCTGCGACAATAATTCGCGCAGTTCGTTGAGCAGCCGGGTGTTTTCGATGGCGATGACGGCTTGCGCCGCGAAAGTTCGGAGCAGCTCAATCTGCCTTTCAGTAAACGGAGCCACCTTGCGACGATAGACCCCGATCGTGCCTACCAATTCCTGCTCCTTCAACATCGGCACGACGATCATAGTGCGCACACCGGCAAGTGCCGCAAACGCGGTGCTGTCAGCGTCGTCCTGCTTGAAGGCTGGGTGCTGGGTGCTCAGGTCCGATATATGAATCGGCTGTTTCGTCGCCGCAATGCGCATCAGCGGGCCAGCCCGCATCACAGGTTCGCGCCGTCGAAGCTCTACAAAGGCAGGGGGAGGGTTGTGCATCGCGACGACGCGGAACGCATCGCCTTCATAAAGCGTCAGCACACCGAAATTAGCGCTGCACAGGCGCGTCGCATTGGCTAAAATAGTTTCAAAAAAGCGAGTGAGATCGCTATGCGAGCTACTGATCAGCCGCAGCATTTCCGAAGATGCTGCCTGTTGACGCAACGCTTCATCCAGTTCGCGGGTCAGCCTCGCGACCTCTGTGCCTGGCTTAGTCGCGTTTGCGCTACGGCGGCTGACAACTTTTGGTTCTTGGCGGCGCTTCGGCGACGCTGACTTTTGAAGGCGCAGCTTGACCGTTTTGCCGCTCCTTCGCCCCCGCTGTCTCACTGTCTCCCCCGAATACCAAACGAGGCATCATATCAACTCAAATTAGCAGCCGGGAAGGGGTGTGGTGTGAGTTCCATCATAAGCTTTTGAGCCGCGACTGACGTCGCCAGCGGGCTACTCGGCAGGCGCCAACGCCTCCTGCTCTTGCAGATACGGACGTTCTTTCAGTCGCGACACGTTGAGCCGGTAGACCGCGAAACACACCACCGCCCCGAAGGCGAAGGGCAGCGCCGACCACATGTAGAGCTGCTGCACCGGCAAGGCGACAAACAGCGCGCCGACCAGTGGCCCGACGATCGAACCGACGCGGCCGATGCCCAATTCCCAGCCGGAGCCATTGGCGCGCAACGAAGTCGGATAGATCAAGGCGCCGGCGACGTTGATGCCAGTTTGGATACCGAGCACGCAGAAGCCAGCGAGGAACGTTGTCAACAGCAGCAGGCCCTGCGACGCCAGGCTGGCAAAACCGATCGATGCCACCACCGGCACCGCAATGACGAACATAATCGAGAGCATGAAGAAGCGATACTTGTGCACCCAGCGAGCCAGCAGTAAAGAACCGACTGTGCCGCCGACCTGAATCGACGCGCCGGCAAGCGCGACCGTCGCCAGCGGCAGATCGGCGTTGCTGAGTAAGGTCGGTGTCCAGCTCAGGAGGAAGAAGTAGCCCATGAGATTGAGCGCGAACAAAAGCCATAGCAGCGGCGTGATCAACGCAAGGCCTTCGCGGAACAGATAGACCGGGCTAAAGCCGGGGTATTGCTGCTTCTCATCCTCGATCACGAAGCGCGCGTTGGCCGGTACGTTAAGGTCGGGGCGAATCGAGGCAATCAGCTTTTCCATCTTGCCGCGTTGGCTCTCATGCAGCGTCATATATTTGATCAATTCCGGCAGGCCGAAGATCGAGACGACGGCGAGCAGGAGCGGTACCACGCCGCCAATGATGAACAGGATCGGCCAGCCGTAGGTCGGCACCCACAGCGCGGTCACGAAGCCGGGAATGGCGCCGCCGACCGGCACGAAGCCGATCGCAACCAGCGCCAGGGTGGCACGCAGCTGCCGCGGGGCCAATTCAGTATTGATGGCGACAACGTTCGGAATAACGCCCCCGATGCCGAGCCCGGCGAACAAGCGCAGCCAGAACATTTGATCAAGACTGGTCGCGTAGGCGCCCGCGAGAGTAAAAACACCAAACAATAGATTGGAGCTGATCAACGCCGCCTTGCGGCCATAACGGTCGCCGACCCAGCCGAAGCCCGCGGAGCCGATTAGGATGCCGACGAGGCTCGCACTGAACACGGGGCCAAGTGCGTGCGGATTGATGTGCCAATCCCTGATTAGGTGCGGCGCTGCGAAAGCTATGGCGGCGATGTCGTAGCCGTCGATCAGTGCGAGCAACACCGTCCAGACGATCAGATTGATTTGGAAGCTGGTTAATCCGCCCTCATCGAGCAGTCGCGAGACTTTGACCACTGATTGATCGGCCATGTGTTTCTCCCCGGCTCCGTGTTGGCTTTTTGTTATCGGGTGGAGACGTTATCCGATCTCGCGCAGCGGCAGAACAAGGTCAGCGACCTTTTTAGGCAGCGCTTATTCCGCTATTGTCGACGCATGCCGCCAAACTTGCGACCGTTTCTCTCCGATTTATTCCGCATTGGCAAGGCCAAGCGCGCGCTGCACGACATCTGGATGGCCGAGACCAGGAAGGACGCGCACGCCGCCTTCGACGCCTTCATCGAGAGCTATGGTCGCAAATACGGACCCCTCATCTTCAGACAGGAGGCAGCCTTTGACGCATCGCTCGTGCCGCTCGCCGCAGCCGCCTACCGCGCGAGCGGTTTAGTCCTTTGTCGAGTCGCCGGGGGACTTTCACCCCCAGGCGCTCCCAAAACCGTGCATGAACCTCTCGATTCACACGGCTCCCGATGTCCGGCCGTTGCCATGACATAGCGGCCAGTTATTTGCCACTGCAAGAGCGCCGAGGAGGCGCGGGCACGCTACGTGCCACGAATGGTTTTGCCACGGCGAGAGCGCGAGCCAAATCTTGCCGACGATCTGCGTCATCGCTCTACGTGACCGCGCGGGGCCTGACGACCTCGCCAATCCCGAATGGCGGCCGCACCTTCGAGATCGACTTTGATTTCATCGACCACCTGCTCTGGATACGCACGATTGCCGGCGAGTACCGACAGATCATGCTGCGACCGGTGACGGTCGCAAAATTCTACAACGATGTCATGGTCGCGCTGCGCGAGCTCGGCATCGTGGTGACGATCGACACGATGCCGAACGAGATTCCTAACGCGGTGCGCTTCGAGAACGATACCGCGCACAAATCCTACGATCCGGAGTACGCGTCCCGATTCTGGCGCGTGCTGGTCGTGTCGAACGAGGTGTTCAGGCGCTTCCGCACTGGTTTTCTCGGCAAGGCGAGCCCGGTGCATTTCTTCTGGGGCTCGTTCGATCTTGCGGTCACGCGGTTTTCCGGACGGCGCGCGCCCCTGCATCCCGGTGGTGTGCCGCATCTGCCCGACATCGTCGCGCGTGAGGCTTATTCGCACGAGGTATCCAGCGCGGGTTTCTGGCCGGGCGGTGGCGTCTACGACGAGGCGGCGTTCTATTCGTACGCTTATCCGGCGCCGGAGGGCCTTGCCGATGCGCGCGTGAAACCCGACGCGGCGTTCTGGTCGAAGGACCTCGGCGAATTTCTGCTGCCGTACGAGGCAATGCGTAACGAGCGCGTCCCAGACGCGGCATTGATGGGGTTCCTGGAGTCGACCTACGACGCCGCGGCGGATTTGGCACATTGGGACCGCGAGAATTTGGATTGCGCGCTCGGCGAGCCGGGAAAGTGCAGGGCGGTGTAGGCGAGGCATCCATTAGCGCGAAGGGCTAGACAGAGTGGAGGCGATCGCTTTTACATTCGAGTTCTCGATGAGCGCGGCGTCTTCGGCGACGAGTTGATGCAAATCAATGACGCAGCAGGCAATTTCTGGTCGGTGATTGCTGGCTCAGTCACCTTAGAACATGTCGGGCTAAAGAAAATGCGCCGACAATTAGCCTCCATTTGTCTAATTGAGCATGACGAGGGTGACGGTGAGGCGCTCTTCCGTGCAGCCTGCCGCATGGGCCTAGAGGGCATTGTATCGAAGCGGGCGCAAAGCCGCTATCGCTCGGGCCGCTGCAAGTCCTGGATCAAGACCAAGAACAGGCGAGCACCTGGCTACATGCGCGTTCGTGACGGGCTGGACGGCTGACTGGAACCACCGACGCCAGGATGGCCTTCCCTGGTCTCTGGAAACGGGAGGGTCGGGCAACATGGCCAAATCGACGCGAGGACGAAAGCAGGACCGGCGGTTGGTCGTCGGCGTCAACGTGGGCTAACCATTAGCTAACCATTAGCCGAGCCGTTTGATGCGAGAGTGCGAACCACGTTGTATGCTTGGAACATCGGGATTGAAGCGCGCCCATTTTTGATCCCGGTGCATCCCAAGGCTCGGCATGGCACCGCACCCATGCCGGGCCTCTTCGTTCTGGTTATCGCGATTGTCGTGCTTAATAGTTCCATAAAGGTGAGGTCGCGCTTGGAGGTTCACCCAGCGCGGCCTCCGCATCCATTGATGAACCGGGTGGCGGTCCGTCCAAGGAATGCGCCTTGAAAGTGTACCCCTGTATTTCGAAATCTTGAAGACGGGAAAATGAGGCGCAAAATTTCCACCACAACCCCGAAAGATCAGCCAACCACCGACCAAGCCGAAGCGCCGCCTCTCGCGCCGCAATAGCGAGGATGAACAGGGCCCGGCGGTTGGTCGCCGGCGGTCACCGCCGCGGCTGCGCCCGCAGCTTTTCGAAGTCGGCCTTAGGCGGCAAAATCCGCGGCGCGAGTTTTCGGGACAATGCGCGTTGAGAATGCCTGAACCTTTAGGGCACTCGCCGGCAGAAGGACGTTTCATCTTCGCTGTTGAGATAGAATGCAACATGGAACCGACCGCTGTAGTTCCGGCTAGGATTCATCCGCCAGCGCAACCCCTGTCGTTGCTACCGCTGTTGCGTAGTATTGTGAGAAACCCGATCAAATCGTGGCCGCGCGCGGCGGACCAAAGTCGCACACGACGGCTTCTGTCGCACTGATCTTTTGTCTCTCCTGATCGAGACCATTGATCCGCAGACTGGCCGCCCCATGAACGAGATAAATGTTCGCGATAACATCCTGACGTTCGTGATGGCAGGGCACGAAACTACTGCGCTCTCGCGCAATGAAAGCATTGCTCGTTATAGTGATGTTGGTAGCGTGGGCGGGCATTGCGATCGCGAAGCCCACTCCAACGAAACCACTTAGCGTCACGATTGCCAACGCCGACATCAATATTGATACGGCTGCCGATCGCGAGCGCGAGTACTTCCAATCGCGGCGGCCAGCTTCTAACTCTGGCAATCTCTATTGTCAGTGGAGGCCGATCTTATTCAACAAGACGCCCCTAGTCTTTTCCTGCCGGAAACTCGAACCCCGCCGAATAGACTAGCTCACCTGGGACGCGCCATACGCGTTAACGCTCCGCGCCGCCAAGACCATCAAGCTCGGCTATGTCAGCCCGCAGACCGGTCCGCTCGCCGCCTTCGGCGAGGCCGACAACTTCATCATCTCGAGCTTCATGAAGACGGTGAAAGACGGCATCAAGATCGGCGGCGCCAGCTATCCGGTCGAGGTGCAGGTGAAGGATAGCCAGTCCAACGCCAGCCGCGCCGCCGACGTCGCCAACGAACTGATCAACGGCGGCGTCGACATCATGCTGGTGGCCTCGACGCCGGAAACCACCAATCCGGTGTCGACGCAATGCGAGGTCAACGAGGTGCCCTGCATCTCGTCGGTGGCGCCGTGGCAGCCCTACTTCATCGGCCGCCAGCAGCACCCGGACGATCCCAAGAGCTGGAAGCCATTCAACTATACCTACCATTTCTTCTGGGGGCTCGAAGACGTCATCGCCGTCTTCACCAATTTGTGGGGCCAGCTCGAGACCGACAAATCGGTCGGCGGCCTGTTCCCCAATGATGGCGACGGCAATGCCTGGGGCGACAAGCATGTCGGCTTCCCGCCGGTGCTCGACAAGCTCGGCTACAAGCTCACCGATCCCGGCCGCTATCAGAACCTCTCCGACAACTTCACCTCGCAGATCTCCGCCTTCAAGCAAGCAAAATGCGACATCATCACCGGCGTGATGCTCCCGCCCGATTTCACCACGTTCTGGAATCAGGCGCTGCAGCAGGGCTTCAAGCCGAAGGTCGCCACCGTCGGCAAGGCGCTGCTGTTTCCGGTGGCGGTGGAAGCGCTGGGCAAGAACGGCAACAACCTGTCCTCGGAAGTGTGGTGGACGCCCAGCCATCCGTTCAAGTCATCGCTCACCGGCGAGTCCGCCAAGCAGCTCGCCGGCGGCTACGAGAAGGCGACCGGCAAGCAGTGGACGCAGCCGATCGGCTTTGCGCACGCGCTGTTCGAAGTGGCGGTCGACGTGCTCAAGCGCACCGGCAAAACCGGTGATGCCAAGGCGACGGTGAAGGCCATTCAGGCGACCAAGCTCGACAGCATCGTCGGCCACATCGCCTGGTCGGGAGAGAAGCTGCCGCCCTTCGCGCAGAAGAACATCGCCAAGACGCCGCTGGTCGGCGGCCAGTGGCGGCTGCGCAAGGGCACGGCCAACAAATACGACATCGTCATCGTCGACAACAAAACCGCGCCCGCAATCCCAACCGCCGGCAAGATGGAGTTCATCGCCTGAATGCGAGGTCGGTGACTCTCGATCAGTCTGCGCTCAAGCTGCCGCTCGTCCCCGCGACCCGCCTCCGCTCGCTTCGCGAGCTTCGGCGCGCTCTTGGAGTCCGCCGAAGCGCGCAGCGCGAAGGCGGAAGGCGGGGATCTCGCGGAATTGACCGCTGGATTCCCGCTTGCGCGGGAATGAGCGGAACAGCGGCAACGCCGGCGCGCTACAGCACCTCGAACACCTGATAGATCGGCCCGCTCGCCAGCCGGTGGCCCGTCGCCACCGCCACCACATTGTTCAGCCAGCCGTATTTTTCGGAAGCGGTCTCGAAGAACGGCGCCACGCGGAAATAATAGTCGGAGGGGCTGACGCTCTCGCCGCGCGCGATGCGGTCGAGCACGGGTTTCGGTCCGTGCCTGATGCCCTTGTAGGTCATGCCGATCAGATGCTGGTCGTCGGTCTGCATGACGAAGCGCACGTCGAGCACCCACGAGCCGTCGCGCCGCACCGTCTGCCAGTCGCTGCCGCCGGAGAGGGATCTTGCCGCGCAGCCGCTCTCCCTCGAAAACGCCGCCGGTGATCTCGCCGACGCGCCGGTCGATGCTCGGCGTCTGCCCAATGACGGAAGGTTTGGCCACGTCGATGCGGAAGATAAAGAGGGGCCGAAACTGCAAAGAGGTCATTTCCCGCGGCAGTTCGGCGGCGAGCGTGCTCATGAGCGCCTCCCTTGATTGATCGTGCGCGCCAATGCGTCTACCAAAGACTAGACATGATAGGCTCGGCGGTCGAGCAGGAGAGCGGCTGAAAGACCATGGCGCCCTTCCTCGCGCTGGAGAATATTTCGAAACGCTTCGGCGCCGTGGTGGTCGCCGACGGCGTCGACCTTGCGCTCGCCGAAGGCGAGGCGCTCGGCATCATCGGGCCGAACGGCGCCGGCAAGACCACGCTATTCGGCATCGCCGCCGGCACCGTGGCGCCCGATGCCGGCCGCGTCAGTTTCACCGGCATCGACATCACCCGGCTCTCCCCCGAGCGTCGCTGCCGGCTCGGGCTCGCGCGCTCGTTCCAGATTCCGCAGCCGTTCGCCGGCATGACCGTGTTCGAGAACGTGGTGGTGGCGGCGGCCTTCGGCGCCGGCGAGCGGGAGGCCGCCGTCTACGATCGCTGCGCCGCGCTCATGACCCGCTGCGGCCTTGCCGACAACGCCAACCGCCGCGCCGGCGGCCTGACGCTCATCGACCGCAAGCGGCTCGAGCTCGCGCGCGCGCTCGCCACGCGCCCGCGCGTGCTGCTGCTCGACGAGGTGGCGGGCGGACTGACCGAGCACGAATGCGCGGCGCTCGTTGCGCTGATCAAGGACGTGCGCGCCGGGGGCGTGTCGATCGTGTGGATCGAGCACGTGGTGCATGCGCTTCTTGCGACCGTCGACCGGCTCCTGGTGCTGCACGGCGGGCGCTTCATCGCGCAGGGCGACCCGCGCACCGTGATCAAGAGCCCGCAGGTGGCGGAGATCTACATGGGGATCGAGGCGGATGCCTAGTCGTTGCTGTCATTCCGGGGCACGCGCCATAAGCGCGTCTAAGCGCGTCTACGACGCGCCATGGCGCGTGAACCCGGAATCCAGAGACAAATCCAATGCTCGCATCTGGATTCCGGGTCCGGCGCTGCGCGCCGTCCCGCAATGACGGAAAGGCAATCGCCGATGCCTGAGCCCCTGCTCGACGTGCGCGAGGTCGACGCCTTCTACGGCGATTTCCAGGCGCTGTTCGGCGTGTCGCTGCGCGTCGAGCCGGGCCAGGTGGTGGCGGTGATCGGCGCCAACGGCGCCGGCAAGAGCACGCTGCTGAAAACCATCGCCGGGCTGATGGCGCCGCGCCGCGGCGACATCGTGTTCGCCGGCGAGGCAACCGCCGGCCAACCCGCCTTCGCCATGCTGCGGCGGGGCATCGCCATGGTGCCGTCGGAAAATGCAAGCTCGGTTCCCGGAAGAACGCAAACCGCCACCGTAGCATCTTCCGCCGCGGCAAAGCCACGTGTACCGGTATCGAAATCACGTGTAGTCAGATTGTCGCCCACCTTAGCGGGCCGCGATCTGACGTTTTTTAGGCTGTAGTCGCACATCGCTGGACCTCCCGTGCTGGAAGCCCCTCAGCCTGGAAAAGGTTAGCATACTGGCGACGGCGAGAGCCCCTATCGGCATAACCGGTTCCCGTTCACGCCGATTTGGGCCTATCGCCGTGGCCGCGATGGAATGCCCTACGGCATGATCCGCGGGCTACGCGACGTGCAGACCGACATAAACAAGCGGGCTTCCAAGGCGCTCTACATCCTGGCCTCGAACAAGGTCATTATGGAGGAAGGCGCGCTGCCCGATAACGTCACGCTTGAGGAATTTGCCGAAGAAGTAGCCCGCCCCGAACTCGATCCTGATTAAGCGGAAGGGTTATGAACTCGAACTCAATGCCGAGCGAGAGTTGGCCGCCGCCCACCTGGAACTCATGTCGCGCTCTATCAACATGATCCAGCAGCAATCGGGCGTGACCGACGAAATGATGGGGCGTCACACTAACGCGGTATCAGGTATTGCCATCCAGCGCCGCCAAGACCAGGGCTCGACCGCCACCACCAACCTATTCGACCACTTGCGCTTTGCCATGCAGGTGCACGGCGAGAAAGAGCTTTCGCTGATCGAGCAATATTATACCGACGAGAAAGAGTTTCGCATCACGTCCATGCGCGGGACACCCGAATATGTGACCCTCAACTCCGGGCTGCCCGACGACGACATCACCAGGACCAAGGCCGATTTCGTTATTTCCGAGGCCGATTGGCACGCGACGTTGCGCCAAGCGGCGGCGGAATCGCTGCTAGAGGCCATGAAAACCGTGGCGCCGGCAATGCCGCAGGTCGCCGTCGCGATGATCGACCTCATCGTGGAGAACATGGACATCCCGAACCGCGAGGAAATCGTCAAGCGCATCCGCTCGGCAACCGGGCTGCCTGATCCCGACGCGGAAGGCCCGACGCCCGAGCAAGTCCAGAAGGCGCAGGCGCAGCAGATGATGCAGCAGATGCAGTTTGACAGCGCCAAGGCCGATCTCGCCAAGAAACAGGCCGACGCCCAGCAATCGGCCGTCAAGGCCCGCGCCCTTATGGCCGACATGCAGGCCAAGGTGGCGCAGATCAAACTCACGCTCGCCCAGGCCGTCGATACCAACACCGACGCGCAGAGCAAGGCGATCGACACCGCCATCAAAATGCTCGCCGCGCTGCCGGCGGCGCCGGTTGCCGATCATCTACTGGCCGAAGCCGGCTTCGTGGGCGAGCCCGAGAAGCAGGCCGAGCACGCTAAGCGATACCGGCAAACCCAGCCTGAGTTGTGAAATCAGCTAGAGAACCGAACATGCCTCAATACAACATCGAAAACGAGCGGATGAAGCGCGCCTACTACAGGCACTTGAAGGCCGCACGTGGATTGAGTGAGGTCAGCATCGATGCCGCGGCCAAGGCTATCCACCGTTTTGAATGCTCGACCGGATTCCGGAGCTTCAAGAAGCTTCACGTCGAACAGGCAATCCCGTTCCGGCGCCGGCTCGAAGAGGCGACCGCCGTGCGTACCGACGAGCCGCTCAGTAAGGCGACGATCTCGCACACGCTCCAATGGATGCGAGCGTTCATCGTGTGGCTGGCAGAGCAACCAGGCTACAGGAGCCGCATTCGCTATTCGGACGCCGATTATTTCCGGCTGTCGGAGAAAGATGAACGCATCGCCAAAGCTCCCAAGGAGCCGAAGGTTCCCACGGCTGATCAGATCGAGCACGTCTTGCAAAACATGCCAGCGGAAACCGAAATCCAGCGGCGTGATCGGGCGCTTATCGCCTTCACGTGGCTCACGGGTGTGCGCGACGGCGCCCTCGCTTCCTTGAAAGTCAAGCACGTGAACCTCGCAAACGGTTGCGTCAACCAGGATCCGCGGGAGGTGAAGACCAAAAACAGCAAGGCTATCATCACGTGGTTCTTTCCAGTTGGCGGGTCAGCTCAGCGCATCTTTGAGGAGTGGATCGCATACTTGGTGAAGGAGAGTCTCTGGGGGCTCGACGACCCTTTGTTTCCGGCCACGCTCGTCGAACAGGACGCGGAGCACCGCTTCCAGACTAAGGGCCTCTCGCGTAACCACTGGGCGAATGCCGATCCGGTTCGCCGTGTCTTTAAGCAGGCATTCGACGCGGCAGGTATGCCGTATTTCAATCCGCACAGCTTTCGTCATGCGTTGGTCCGATTGGGTGAGCGCGTCTGCAAGAACCCAGAAGAGTTCAAAGCCTGGAGCCAGAATCTGGGCCACGAAAGTCCGCTGACGACGTTCACGAGTTACGGACAGGTTTCGGCGCATCGGCAAGCAGAGATCATTATCGGCTTAGCGAACGGCGCCAGCGCGGAAGACGATCAAGCAGAACTGGTCAGGAAATTTGCCGACTTCATTCGACGCAATTAGCCGCTCAACGTGCGCCAGGCGAAGAAAACAAATTCAGGCCCGTCGTTACCAATCAGGGCGCACATATCATTTTGTGGCACGGGCCGGGACAGTGTTTTAGCGGCTTGCCGGTGTCTTTCAGCGATTTGTGGCAACACGGAGAGCGCCATCGCGTGCACCCGTGAGCCACGTGAACGCAATCTGCGAATGCCCGGCGTGTCAATCGGCGCCCAATATTGACCCCCGATCGGCGTCCAATATTGACCCCCTTGGTCGACGGGTTCTGGCGGTAGCGCTCGCGCCGTCGGAGCTGGCCGGGGTTGCGGAGACGGGGCGAGCGCGGGTTGGGGCGTGATCGTCATCGTCGAACGGCCAAAAATGCACGCGCGGCCCGAGCCGCTGTCGGATGAACCGCAGCCAGGGGATGCCGGCATGAGTGGATTTCTCCACCGAGCCCTGCACGTCGAAGTGAAAGACCGACTTGGAGCCGCCGCGCGTTCCTCGGTGAAAGGCGCTTTATTGCGGGTAGTTTGGGGGGGTGTTTCTGCAACGTGTTCATCGTCCGAACCGTGAAACACCGGGAACCATTGCAAAAATACTCTGGGCGGTCGTCCAATCCCCCCGGAAAAACTCGCCGCCCAGGCTCTGCAACTGTTTCTCCGCCCCATCCTTAAAGACCTGCTCTGCAGCTTCTGCCGCCTGACGTCCATCATAGGCCTCTGACACAAGCTGCATCGTCCACTTCCCTATTGCGGCAGGTGGGAAGCCAGCATTTAGCTCCAAGAGCCGTCGGTTCACGTCATTAGAAACACCAATCTTCACGAGCGCCGACTTATCAAATTGGGGCTTCGCCTGTCCTAAAAGCGCAAAGCCATCGCCCTCGAAGCGAGCTAGGTAGAGACGCGTTGGCCCGTCTTCGTAAGTTGCGGTTCTCTCCCCAAAACTGCCAGGGAACGCACGGGAGGGTCGGAAGACCTGCCCTAGCGGGGTTTTTTCCAATCCCGTACTTGCTATCGGCGGCTCCCCGAACACACTGACTTCCGTGACTTTGATCCTAAAAGCCCGTTCAACTTCCTCAGGCAGCAAAGGCGGGCTCCAGACAGCGATCGCCTGTCCAGCTTCGGGGCGATAGGTTTGTGGTGCGACCCGCTCCAGCAGGATCGGTTCGTCAACCCGCCAAGCGCGAACCACAGGAATGGCATGAGTCCAATTGTCCTTCCAGCCTCTGGCGCGCTTGCGGTTTATGCCAACAGTCGAGGCCTTGTCGATGTCCCTGATGGCACGGGCCTCAACCTGAAGAAAACCGAGTACCCGGTTGCGATGAGCCCTGTTGGTTTCAGAGCTCACAGCCCCATAGATCATGAACAGATCGCCATCCTCGATCAGCCCTAGCATCCGGTCGCGCGGGCCTTCCTCGGTCCAGCCGATATAGCCGTCGTCCTCAGGACTGAAGCCATAGAACGCGCGAAGCCAGATGTGGCGAGGCTTTACCGGGAGACCGCTCATTCCGCGGCCTCCATTTCGCGCGCATCGTCCGGAGCGAGCGCCTCGGCGAGGAGGGCTTCTAGCAGGCGGCGGCGGGTTTCGTCGGCGGTGGCAAGGTTTGCCTCCAGCCGGTCGCATAGCGCGATCAGCTCATCGACCTTGGCCACGATGCGGCGTTGCTCGCCAAGCGGCGGCAATGCCACCGGAATGCTGTTCATCTTGGCCTGATTCATCTTCGGCTGGGCCGTACCCGTCACATAGGGTTTCAGATCAATCGCGTTGATAAACAGTTCGAGGTAACGAAGGAACTCCTCGGAAGTGCCATCGAGAACGTGAGCGTGATTGTTTACCCAATATTTTCCGCGGGCGATGAACGCGATGGGCGTGGAGCGATTGATTAGGTTCGCACCGTCCTCGCCGATCAGCAGGAGTGCTTTGTCAAAGAGATAGTTATCTATTTTGTCGATCACCCCCGAAGCACTGTAATAATCGTACAGCGCCGGCAGCGCGTCGAGCGCGAAGCGGGCGTCGGCTTGAAATGTTTCGGGATCGGGGGCGTTGAGGCGCGCGAGGCTCGCCGCCGCCAGCCGGTCGCGCACCGCCTCGCGGCCCGCCCGCGCCGCCTCCAGCCGGTCGCACAGGCCCATCAATTCATCGACCTTGGCGACGATGCGATGCTGCTCGGCGAGCGGTGGAAGGGGAAAGGGCGAATGCGCGAAATACTCGGTCGGCACGCGCTTCTGGCCGGCCGTGCCGGTCATTTTCGGAATGCCCGTTTCGATGAAATGCGGGCTCTTGAGAAACAGCAAGATGTAATCCTGATCGACGAACAGCGGGCGAACGATATGCAACTCGGTCGTGCCGGCGCCGATCCCACCCGTCAAATTTCGGAACACGGCCGATTTGCCGTTCTCGAAGCACGGCGTAATGTCGGTTGCGGCAGCTGTTTGTAGGCAATGACCGTGTGCGCACAGTCCTCGCAACGCGCAACATGGCCGCCGAGCGCCACCGTGCGGCAGCGCTCGATCGCACTCATGACCTTCATCTGGTCGAGGCTGACGTGCCCGGCATTGGCGCGACGCCAAACGAGACCATGGTCGCGGAAGATATCCGCGACCTCCAGTGCTGGACGGGGCATGGCCGCGGGCGGTTACGCCGGCGGCTGGTCTTTCCTGCTCTTCTTGGGCTTCTTGCGAGGCTGCGACAACAGGTCGAGCGGGCTTTCGATGGCAGCGATCATACCGGTGGCAACGCGCGTGTAGCGCGCCGTGGTATCGAGCTTGTCGTGCCCCAGCAGCGCCTGGATGATGCGGATATCGGTGCCGCGCTCGAGCAGATGGGTCGCGAAGCTGTGGCGCAGCGCGTGCAGCGTCACGCTCTTCTTGATCCCGGCCGCGTCGGCCGCCTCATGGAACAGGCGGCTCAGCTGGCGGGTGGTCATCGGCTTGCCGGGCTTGCGGCCAGGAAACAGCCAACGTTCCTCCATGGGCGTTCTGGCATCGTAAGCCGGTGGGCGCGCCTTCCACCATTGGCGCAACAGATCGAGCGTCTCGGGCGACAGCATGACATGGCGGTCCTTGCGGCCCTTGGACTGTTCGATGCAAATGATCTTCTGCGCCTTGTCGATATGCTTGACCTTCAGCCGGACCACTTCGCCGGCGCGCAGGCCGCAGCCATAGCCGAGACTAAGCAGCACGCGGACCTTGAGGCTGCTGGCGACTGCCAGCAGACGCCGCGTCTCGTCCGGGCTCATCACCAGCGGAATCTTCTGCGGCTCACGGATGTGATAGATCTCGCCCGCAAGGTCCAGCCGCCGCAGCGTCACGCGAAACAAGAACCGCAGCCCGGTCATGATGCGGTTGCGATTGCAGATGCTCACGCTTGTCTCGGAAAGGTGCAGTTGAAACCGGCGGATATCCTCGGCTGTCGCCGTGTCAGGGGACCGCTTCAGAAACGAAGCAAACCGCTTACAGCTCCGGATGTGGCCCGTCTGCGTTCCCGCACAGAGCTTGCGCGCGTTCATGTCCTCGATCATGCGCTGACGCAACGGGGTGATGGATTCCGTACTCATAGGCAACTCCTGTCTCGGATGAGGTTGACGACACCTCAATCCTCAAGACAGGACACGCCGCCCGCTACCGACGATCTCCACCCCGGTTACCGCGCTCGAAGACAGGCCGCCCGCCTCAGCGGGCTATCGCACAGCGATTTAGTGCCATGGCCCTTCGCGTCATTTCGTGGCAGCGCGATAATTTGGGCACTCTTGGCGAGAAGCGATCATCCAAGAACTGCGGCCTGGCGATTGACCCGACGCAGTCATTCGGGCGTATAGCTCAGCGCAATGTATTGCTCGTCGCTGTTCAAAAATGGGCCAAGGTCCCGCATGCCCATTTTGCGGTGCGCTCGAAGTGATGGTTCATTGTCGGCCCGGACAAATGTCATCGCGGGACGACCGCCCCATATGGCTTGCAATTGTTCGAACATTGCTCCGGCGAGGCCTCTTCCACGTTCGGTTTCGGCCACACAGACCGGCCCATAAAGATAGCAATCAGGCGGTGGTGGGAAGGCGCGCAGCATGGATTGAATAATCGGCACGTGTGCTTTAGCTGCAAGCGAGGTACCCAACACATAGCCAACTACCTTACCATCGCGTCGCGCAACGATGAGTGACTTTTCGTCCACTGCACGCTTGAACCAATCTGCCGGTTGGCGCACCGATAGACTGCCCCCATTGTCGGGCAGGTTAGGTTCCTGCACTGTAAGGACGCCGGCAACGTCATTCAGCGTGGCGAGAGAGATATCGTAATTGCCCGGCATAACGAACATCCCAATTGGGAGCAGCATATGGAAGGCGGAGACATTACTCGGACGTGGCACGACCTCTATGTGATGCTGGGTACATCAGCCGCTGCGCTCATAACGACGTTTATCGGAGCCAGGTCAAATAATTGCAACATAATGCGGACAGTTCCCGTGCTTGACGAGCTATGAATTTCAATCAGACACCGGCAAAGAAGCGGACGTCCGCGAACAGCTGCGAACGTCGGTGAGCGAAATCGTTTGATGGGATGGCTGCTGGCGCCAGACAAAATCGCGCAGGAAAAAGGCAGCAACAATAACGGCTTATTGGATATGCTCGATTCCGTCCCTGCCCACATCACAGTCGAGGGGCAGGTGCGGCGTTTGCGTCCCCCTTGCGTCCCCGCGCGCAATTCAGCGCGCCAACCCACACTTTGTTCCGAACTTAAGCTACTGATACAATTGTGAAATCCTGGTGCCCAGGGGCGGAATCGAACCACCGACACCGTGATTTTCAGTCACGTGCTCTACCAACTGAGCTACCTGGGCGCCGCATCCGGCCGCGCCGCGGCCGGGCGGAAGCGCGGGCGTTATAAAGGCCCTCCCCCGCACTGTCCAGAACGGCCGGATATGGCGAAATTCCCCGCTAAAACCCGAGCGCCGCGCGGAAGCGCCGCTTGATCGCCACCCCGTCCTTCTCCGGCAGCACCCGCGGCGGCTCCTCCGCCGAGATCGCCACGCGCGCGAACAGGGTCTCGTCCAGGCTCTTGAGCCGGCCGGCAAGGCCGGACAGCGCCGCCTCGTCGCGCACGTCGAGGCAGAGCGGAATGCCGCAGGCGCGCGCCACCCCGACCAGATCGGTGCCCTTGCGGGTATGGCTCGGCTGGCCGCCGGTCTCGCCATAGACGCCGTTGTCGAACACGACGACGGCCAGATTGGCCGGGCGCTGGATGCCGATGGTGGCGAGCGAGCCCAGCCCCATCAACATCTCGCCGTCGCCGGTGACGACCGCGACGCGCCGCTTTGGCTGCGCCAGCGCCAGACCGAGCCCGATCATCGCCGCGCCGCCCATGGCGCCCCAGACATAGAAATTGCGCGGATCGTCGCCGGCGGCGGCGAGGTCCCAGGTGGTCGAGCCGAGGCCGGGCACGACCAGCAGATCCTCGCCGCGGTCGGCGACCAGCGTGGCCATGGCGGCGCGGCGATCGAGTGCGCCTTGGCTCATTGCGTCCACACCTTCTTGCCGATCAGTTCCTGCGACAGCAGCACGGCGACGACGCGCTCGCCGCCGAAGGCCTGCTGCGCGGCGCGCTCGGCAAGCCCGGCGACCTCGGCGGGCTCGCGCGCGCGGTAGACCTCCGCCTCGCACAGCTTGAGCACCGGATCGACGATCGATCCCATCGGCACCTGCCAGGGATTGAACTCCTCCCACTCGCCGCGCATGGTGATGAACATCAGCATGGGGAAGCGGCAGCTGCGCATCAGCGACAGCATGTTGATGCAATTGCCCGTGCCGCTCGACTGCATCAGCAGCGCCGCGCGCTCACCGCCGAGCCAGGCGCCGGCGGCAAGCGCCACGCCCTCCTCCTCGGTGGTAAGCACCACGTCGCGGATGTCGGGATCGGCGCGGCATCGCTCGATCAGCCGCGCGTGTCCGGCGTCGGGCACGTAGCCGACCTGGGCGATGCCGGCGCGCTTGAGCGCGTCGTAGAGCCGGTCGGGCCACTCGGTCTTCACGGGCGCGTTCATGACGGCTCCCCGGCCTCGCCTTCGGGCGGGCGGGCGCCGTCCTCGTCTTCCGCTTCCTTCACCGGCACCGCGTAGACGCCGGAGAGCCAGCGGTTGAGATCGACGTCGGCGCAGCGCTTGGAGCAGAACGGCCGGAACGCCTGATCGGTCGCCTTGCCGCAGAGCGGGCACGTGCGTGCCGAGGGTATTTTGCGGTGAATTTCGTTCATGCTCTTAACGTAACCTATTTCTCGAAACCCCGAAATCAGCGAACCGTCCGTCGTCATGCGCGGGCTTGACCCGCGCATCCATCTTTATTTCGCAAGAAGATGGATTGCCGGGTCTCGCCGCTGCGCGGCGGCCCGGCAATGACGGCGCCTATCTACTTCCACAGCGCGAAGCCCATACCGCAGCCGGTGCCCGCGGCCGAGCGATAGCACGGGATATATTCTTGCCAGACGTTTTTTAAATGCCCGGCGGCGCCCGCCACCGTGATCCAGTTGCGGATTTCAGACGAGCCGGAATTGAGCTTCTGCACGGGGATCGAGGCGAGCGCCTCGCCGTCATTGTTCTTGCAAGCCGCCAGCACACCGCGGTCGAGCTCCTCGTCGACGGTGAAATGGCTCAAGCCTCCCGATGCCAGGATGCCGACGCGCGCGCTGCCCGCGGCGCTTTGCACCGCCCGCCGAATCGCTTTGCCGAGCTCGTAGCAGCGGCGCGGGCGCGGCTGGTTCGGCGGAAAGTAGGTGTTGAGCGCAACCGGCACGATCGGGATGACGTTGCCGTCGCCCATCATGCGCACGTGCACGAAGCCGAAGGCATGGCCCTCGCCGTGCTCCTTCGACAGTTTCTTGGAATGGCTGACGTCGAAACCCTGCTCGACCAGGCTTTCGATCAGCCGCAGGCCGAGCTTGGAATCGACCGGGTATTGCCGCGGCTTTTCGCCGGCGTGGAACTGCGAGCGCGCCTTGCGCCAGAACTGCGGCGCGTCCTCGTCCATGTGCAGGGGATTGTTCTCGATCGTCTCGCCCCAATAGACCAGCATGGCCGGCATGTTGTCCTCGAAGAACTGCTCGTGCTGGTCGTCGCCGATGACGATCAGCGCGTCGAGCCTGGCATCGGCCAAGTCGCGCGACAGCCGCGCGATATTGTCGGTGCAGCGGGCGGAGCGTTCCTCCAGCACCTTGGGCTCGATCTGCCGCTTGATCGAAGGGTCGGCCTCGGCCAGCAGCTCGCCGTAGGTGCAAGGCTTGCCGTTCTTGTCGAGCAGCTTGCGGCCCGAAGCGTCGATGGCGGCGTGCTTGGGATAGTCCTCGGCCGGACTGTTGAGCAGGGGGCTATGCGAGGTTCCGATGGCGAGCACGATGTCGGCCATTCTTACTCCACCTTGTGCTGGGCGCGGCCCGCATCGAGCGCGCGCAGCTCGGTCTTGAGGATCTTGCCGTAATTGTTCTTCGGCAGCGCCTCGACGAAAATATAGTCCTTTGGCCGTTTGAAGCGCGCAATATGCGCAAGGCAGAGCGTGTCGAGCTCGGCGGCGGGCGCCTCGCCGACGACATAGGCCACCACCACCTCGCCCCATTCGCGATCGGGCCGGCCGATCACCGAAACCTCGCGCACGCCGCCATGCGTGAGCAGCACTTCCTCGACCTCGCGCGGATAGATGTTGGAACCGCCGGAGATGATCATGTCCTTGGAGCGGTCCTTGAGGTGGACATAGCCTTCCTCGTCGATGATGCCGACGTCGCCGGTGTGCAGCCAGCCGCCACGCAAGGTCGAGGCGGTCGCCTCCTCGTTGCGCCAATAGCCCGACATGACGACGCCGCGGCAGAGAATTTCGCCGGCCTCGCCGGTCTTGACCGGCGCATCGGCGCCGTCCGCCACCACGACCTCCACGCAATTATAGGGCTTACCGGCGGAGCCGAGCCGCTCGCGCCAGCGCGGGTGCTGGCGGTCGGCGATGTCCTCCTTCGACAGCGTGGTGATGGTCATGGGCGCTTCGCCCTGCCCGTAGATCTGCGCAAGGCGCGGGCCGAAACGGTCGAGCGCCGCGAGCGCATCCTCGACATACATCGGCGCGCCGCCCCAGATCAGCGTGCGGATGTTCTCGGCGTTGCAGTTGGCCGCGGAGGCGACCAAGCGCTTGATCATGGTGGGCGCGGCGAACATCGACATGCGCGGCCAGCGATTGAACAGCGCCGCGATCTCGTCCGGCTCGAAGCTGCCGCTCTCCGGCACCACCTGCACGCCGAGGCGGGCGATATGCGGCAAGATGTAACAGCCGGAGCCGTGGCTCATCGGCGCCGCGTGCAAGATGGCGTCGCCCGGCATGACCGGATCGACTTCGGCGGCATAGGCAAAGCTCGCCTGCGCCAGCACGCCGTGCGACAGCATGGCGCCTTTCGGCCGGCCGGTGGTGCCCGAAGTGTAGAACAGCCAGGCGAGGTCTTCTTCCGCGCGCGGGGTGAGCGCGATCGCATCTTCGGCGAACAGCGCGGCATATTCGGCGCTGCCGATGGTGATGAGCCGCTCCAGCGTCTTCGGCGCGTGCGGCGCGATGTCGGCATCGATGCCGGGCGAGGCAAAGCACACGCGCGCGCCGGAATGCTCCAGGATGTAGCCGAGCTCGGAGCCGTGCAGCTTGGCATTGGCCGGCACCCCGGCGAGACCGGCATGCCAGATGCCGTAGAACAACGTCACATAGTCGGGCGTATTCTTGGCGGCGATGGCGACGCGGTCGCCGGGCGCAAGGCCGAACTTGTGGCGCAAGGCGCCGGCGAGGCGCGCCGCCCGCTCGGCCAATTGGCCGTAGGTCGCGACCACCCGTTTGGCGCTCGCCGTCGCCGGCAGGCCGGGATGACTCAAGCCCGCGCGCTGAAGCCACAATGCGAGGTTCATGCCGGCACCCGCATCCGATTTCACACGACCGCGTTGAGCCAGCCGAAGCGGATCGGATAGCCTTCGCCGCCGAGCAGGCTCATGGTCTCATAGAGCGGCAAGCCGACGACGTTGGTGTAGGAGCCGACGATCTTCACGATGAAAGTGCCGGCGATGCCCTGCGCCGCATAGCCGCCGGCCTTGCCGCGCCATTCGCCGGAGGCGAGATAAGCCTCGATATCCTCTTCCGACAGCCGCTTGAAGCGCACCCGGGTATCGATCAGCCGCTGGCGGAAAGCCTCCTTCGGCGTCACCAGGCAGATGGCGGTGTAGACATGATGGTTGCGGCCCGACAGCAGCCGCAGGCACTGCGCCGCCTCGTCGAGCAGTTCCGCCTTCGGCAGGATGCGGCGGCCGACCGCCACAACCGTGTCGGCGGCCAGGATATAGGCACCGCGCAGCTCGTCATCGAGCTTGACGTTCTCGAGCGCGGCGGCCGCCTTGGCATTGGCCAGCCGCTTGGCGAGCGCCCGCGGGATCTCGCCGCGGTGCGGGCTTTCGTCGATATCGGCAGGCTTGAGCGCGTCGGGCTCGATGCCGGCCTGGTTGACGAGGGCAAGCCTTCTGGGCGAGCCGGAAGCGAGCACGAATTTGGGCCGCCCGATCATGATCCGGTTTCCATTGCGCGCGGGAAACTAGCGGAAGACCCATGCCGCCACAACGCCGTTTGCGGCAAGCTCAAGCCCGGAACGCTTGCTTGTCGGTGCCGGAATAGAGGGCCTTCACCTGCCGGCCGACGGCGTCGGCATGCGCGGCGAGCGCCGCCTCGTCGAGATCGGCCTTGGGCCGCGGCTCCGGGTCGAAATTGCCGTCGCGGTCGACGCCGCGCACCAGCATCGCCGAGTCGCGCACCTTGATCTGCTTGACGTCGGTCGGAATGTAGCGGATCGCCAGCCCAATGCGCCGCTCGTTCGACCGGTTCGGCTCCGAACCATGCACGACCTTGACGTGGTGCAGCGACATCTCGCCGGGATCGAGAATGCAGTCGACCGTGCGCTCGGTGTCGATCTTCACGGCAATCTCCTGGCCGCGCGACAAGAGATTGTCCTTGTGGAAGGTGTCGACGTGCTGCAGGTGGTCTTCGGTCTGCGAGCCGGGCACGAACTTCATGCAGCCGCTTTCGAGATTGGCGGGCGACAGCGCGACCCAGGCGGTGCAGACGTCGTCCTTGCTCAAGCCCCAATAGAATGCGTCCTGGTGCCACGATACGAAGCCTGGGCTTTTCGCTTCCTTGATGAAGAAATTGGTGGTCCAGCACAGCAGGTTGGGTCCAAGGATCTGCTCGACCGCGTCGAGAATCCTGGGGTGATGCACCAGCTCGTCGACCCAGGTGAACAAGAGATGCGATTTGTGGCGGAAGTTGCCCTGCAGCGGCTCGCCGATCTTGGCTTCATGCCCTTCCAAACGTTCGCGGAAATAGTCGACTTCGTCCGGCGTCAGCACCGGCACCGGAAAATAATAACCGTCGCGATGATAGGCGGCGACCGCGGCTTCCGACAGCATTTGCGGCATGGTTTCCTCCCGGCGCAATTTTCCGCATGTTATCGCGATATCGCGGACCGGCAAGCCGACGCTATTCATTACTCCTGCCCGGCTTGCCGAAACGCTCGCGGATGCGCGCCATGAGCTGATCGCGCACTTCGCGATAGGCCTCGAGCCGCTGCTCGCGGTTGCCCTCGGCCGCCGTCGGATCGTGGGTCGGCCAATATTCCACGTCGGCGGCGAGCGTCCGGGTCAGTTCCAGCGCCTTGTGATGGGCGGGCGGCGACAGCGTCACGATCAGATCGAAATTGAGCCCTTCCAGCTCGTCCAATTCCTCGAAGGTGACGGGCTTGTGGCGGGAAATATCGATGCCGATTTCCGCCATGGCGGCGATCGCGAAGGGATCGGGCTCGCCCTTCTGCACGCCGGCGGAGCCGACATAGACGGTCTTGCCGAACAGCTGCTGCAACAGGCCGGCAGCCATGGGCGAACGCACCGCGTTGAGGCCGCAGGCGAACAGCACCGCCTGGGGACGCGTGCGGCGCTCGGGCGCCAAGCGCTATTCCCCGCTCGTCCCCGCGAAAGCGGGGACCCAGCGCGGTTTCGCACGCGCGCCGGTGCTGGATTCCCGCTTGCGCGGGAATGAGCGGATCAGTGTGTCGCGGCACGACATGCGGTCAGCCCTTCCAGTGCAGCACGCAGATCAACGTGAACAGGCGGCGCGCGGTGTCCATATCGAGCTTCACCTTGTCCTTGAGGCGATCCATCAGGATGCGCGACCCATCGTTGTGGATCGAGCGCCGGCCCATGTCGAGCGCCTCGATCTTGTCGGGCGTGGCGGTGCGGATCGCCTCATAATAGCTGTCGCACACCGTGTAGTAGTCCTTCACGATTCTGCGCAACGGCGAGAGCGAGAGCAGATGCGCGACCACCGGCTCGCCGTCCTTGCTGCGGATGTCGAACACCAGCCGGTTGCCGGTGATGCTCAGACGCAGCGTGTAAGGTCCGCGCGTGTCGTCGACCGGTGCGAAGGAATTCTGTTCGAGCAGATCGTAGATGGCGACCTGGCGCTCGTGCTCGACGTCGGGATTGGAGCGGCCGATGGTCTCCTCGTCGAGCGTGACGGCAACCAGGCGCTGCTTGGCAGCAGGCGGCGTCTTGGGCGGTGGTTTGCCGGCGCTCATCTCTGATTGAGCCGGATGGCGACCGAGCGCGCGTGGGCGGTCAGGCCCTCCGCTTCGCCGAGCGCGATGGCCGCAGGCCCCAGCGCACGCAACTGCTCCGGCCCGCATTTGAGCAGCGAGGTGCGCTTCATGAAATCGAGCACGCCAAGCCCGGAGGAGAAGCGGGCCGAGCGCGCCGTCGGCAGCACGTGGTTGGAGCCGGCGACGTAATCGCCGATCGCTTCCGGCGTATGCGCGCCGATGAAGATGGCGCCGGCGTTGCGGATTTTGCCGGCGAGCGTGTCGGCTTGCGCCGCGGCGATCTCCAGGTGCTCGGGCGCCAGCCGGTCGACCAGCGCCACCGCGTCGTCGAGCTTGCCGACCTTGATGATGGCGCCGAAGTCCTTCCACGAGGCGCCGGCGACCTTGGCGCGGGCAAGCGAGGTCAGCTGCGATTCGACGGCCGCCGCGACCCGATCGGCGAGCGCATCGTCGTCCGTGATCAGGATCGACTGCGCGCTTTCATCGTGCTCGGCCTGCGCCAGGAGATCGGCGGCGATCCAGTCGGCATTGCCGGTCTTGTCGGCGAGGATGAGCACCTCGGACGGGCCGGCGATCATGTCGATGCCGACCTTGCCGAACACCAGCCGCTTGGCCGCGGCCACATAGGCGTTGCCGGGCCCGACGATTTTGGCCACCGGCGCCACCGTTTCGGTGCCGTAGGCGAGCGCCGCCACCGCCTGCGCGCCGCCGATGCGATAGATCTCGTCGACGCCGGCGAGTTTCGCCGCGGCCAGGACCAGCGGCGAAAGCTTGCCGTCGGGCGCGGGCACCACCATGACCAGGCGGGGGCAGCCGGCGACCTTGGCCGGCACGGCGTTCATCAAGACGGAAGAAGGATAGGCCGCGGTGCCGCCCGGGACGTACAAGCCGACCGCCTCGATCGCCGTCCACTTGGCGCCCATCTCGACGCCGAGCGCATCGGTGAACCGCTCGTCGGCGGGTTTCTGCCGGCGGTGATAGGCCTCGATGCGTTCGCGCGCCAGGTTGAGCGCGGCGAGCGCGTTGCGGTCGCAGGCTTTTTCCGCCGCCTCGATCTCGGCCGCACTGACGCGCAGGCCGACCTTGGCAAGATCGACGCGGTCGAATTTGGCGCTCAATTCGATGAGCGCCGTGTCGCCGCGCATTTGCACATCAACAATAATACCGCGCACCGCCTCCTCGACATCAGCGGCCGCCTCGCGCTTGACCGCGAGGAAGGCGCGGAAGCGCTCGGCAAAATCGGCGCTTTGGCTGTCCAAACGCAACGGCATGACGTGCGAATCCTGCCCGGCGGCGGCCGGGTGACAGGTCAATGGGTGATGCGCTGCGTCGCGTCAACCCGCCGGGGCTGGCTAGCGGGCCTCGGGCTTGCCGCCGGCGTCGGTTTCGGCAGCGCGCAAGGCTTCGCCCTCGACCACGGCGTGGGCGGGACAGCCGCAGGCCGCCCAGGAGGGGCCGAGATCGGCAAGCTCCGCCTCCAGGCATTCCACTTCCAGCCGCATGGCCTTGCCGCCGGAGAAGGTGAGCGTGACCACGCCGGACGGCGCGTCTTTTTCGGCGAATTCGACCGCCAGCAGGTTGAGCACGATGTCGTTGCCCTTGGGGTCGATGTCGCGGCATTTGCAGGCGAGCACCCGCTCGAAGCGCAGGGCGGCGCGCCGGCGGTGGTATTCCGGACTGCCGTTCTGGGCGCCTTCCCAGTCGAAACGATTAAGGCCGATCACCACCCGTTTTTCCTGCGGCCGCCACATCACGTCGACGGTCTTGACCACGGCGTCCTGGACGTGGGCGGAGACGATCTCCAGATCCTCCTCGTCGAGGACGACAAATTTGAGCTGGTCGGCTGACATGTTTCGCTCCCCTCTGGGGGCTAGGTAGGCAGCACTCTTTATCCGCGCAAGTCCGGGAAGGCGGGCTCCAGACCCGCTTCCGTCCAGCGGGCGCGCGTGGCCGGATTGGTAAGCACCCGCAGCAAAGCCCGCGCCGCCTCCTGCTGCGTGCTGCCGGCCGGAATGGCGGCGGTATAGGTATTGGTGAAATGCAGGTCGCCTGGCAGCGGGCCGAGGATAGTCACGCCGGGCACGGTCATCAGCTCGCTGATGAAGGTGGTGCCGAGCTCGGCGCGGCCGTCGACCACCGCCTGCGCCACCTCGTAGCCGCGCTTGCCGAGCACGGCCTTCTTGCCGATCTCATCGGCGATGCCGAGCTTCTCGATGAGGCCGGCGAAATAATTGCCGGACGAGCCGCCGGCGGCCGGGTCGCTATAGGCGACGCCGCGCGCCTTGATGAGCGCCTGCTTGAACGCTTGCGGCGTCGAAATGTCCGGCGCCGGCGCCCCCTGTTTGATGGCGACGCCGGTAACGGTACGGCCGAGATCGACCACGCTGCCGGGCGCGAATTTGCCGGCCTCGTCGTAGCTTGCGATCGTGGCGGCCGGCAGCACGACGAGATCGGCCGCTTCGCCTTGTTCGATGCGGGCGCGTAACGCGCCGGCGGTACCGAAATGAAGATCGAGCGTGTTGCCGCTTTGCTTTTCGTATTCCGGCCCGAGCCGCCGCACCATGGACTCCACGGCGCCCGTTGCCATGACTTTTATTGTCGCCACGCTTGTGCCTCCCGCGTCTTGCGGGCGGGATCATATTCAGCCGTCGTTGCCCGCGAAAGCGGGCAATCCGGTCATCACTGACGGTGCTGCGGCCTATCTCCTCATGGTGAGGAGCGCCGCCAACGGGTCCGCGCTTTGCGCGGCTCCTCAGGATGAGGCGGAGAAAAGCCAACGCTCCGCCGCCCCTATTCTTTGCGGCGCGGGGTACGCCGGCTTCCCTTTTTCCTCCCCCATAATGGGGAATGGAGCGCCGCGAGGCGCCAGGGGCTGGCGAGGCCCCTTTAGGCCGCCCTTGCGATCGGGCGGCCTTGCGCGCCGTGCGAAGGCGCGCGCCCCGGGTTGAGTCCGGGGCTGCGCCTCCCGGCGCTCCATCCGTCAAGCCTGCGCGAGCGCAGGCTTGCCAGCGGCGGCGCGCATTGTCGGCGCGCCGGCTTTGCCCATCGGCGCGACGCCCTCGAGGCGGCGTCGCGCATCAAAACAAAGCGCCGGCATTATGAGGCCGGTTCGCAGACCGGGGATAAGTTTTTTTCGGCTTTGATTTGATTGCGGATTTCGCGACGAGCAGCGAGTCGCTGCCCCTTTCCGCCTCGTCCCGAAAGCCTAACCTATAAAGAATGCCGAGTTTGCAGGTACGTGTCCCGGGCGCAGCCCCCGGGTCCGGCCTTCGGCCGGCCCGAGGACAGGCTCCGCGTGAAACGGTGCGCTGCAGACCCGGCAATCCATCAATTCTTTCGCAGGAAGACGGATGCCCGGGTCAAGCCCGGGCATGACGCCGTGCGCGCGGCAAGGGCGTGCTTCTACTCGCTTATCCGCACCACCGCGGCGTCGCGGCGCAGTGCTTTCCATCCCGTCAGGCCGACCGCCAACACGGCGATCGCCGGCATGAGCGGCGCCTCGGGCGCATCCATCGCCCACAAGGTCAACCCGGTGAGCACGCACCATAGCAGCGGAATGGCGAGCAGCGTCACATGCACGCGGTGCAGCGCGATCAGCGCGCCGATCGTCGCGGCGACGGTCGGATCGGGCGCCAGAGCGAAGAATTCCATTTGCGGCCATGACCGGCCGGTGATCGGCGCGACGAGCGGCTGCGCCAACAAGGCAAAACCGACAATAGCGGCGCCAATGCGATTGACGGCATGCGCGCCCGGCGTGAACCGGTTCAATACGAGGCCCGAGAGAACCAGCAGCGCCGCCTGCACGGCGAAGGCGATGGCGAAATAACGCGCCGCCCAATTGATGCTGTCGTAACGTTCCAGAAGATAAGCCCAGGCCACCCACAGCCATGCGGCGGCAAGGATGGCGGCGATGACGCGTCCGCGCCAGGCGCCGCCGCAACAAAGCAGCACCAGCAACGCAAGACCGAGCGCGCCGGCCAGCAAATGCAGCGGCCAGAGCGCGCGATTATAGAGCTCGAACAAGCGGTAATAGGTGTGCGGCGTGAACAGCAGGAAATCGGACAGCGTGTAGCTCAGCCACACCGACATCAGAATGTCTCGGCCTGCGCGGCAATGCGTTTGCGCAGACTTTCGTCGGGCAGCCGTCCGTAGGACGCGCCGATGTTCTCGCGCACGTGGTCGACGCGCGTGGTCGCCGGAATGGGGCAGGTGACGGCCGGATGCGAGGCGATGAACTTGAGCAGAATTTGCGCCCAGTTGGCGCAGTCGATCTCTTTTGCCCAGGCCGGCAGCTTGTGCCGCTTGGCGCGCCGCACCAGCGGCCCGCCGCGAAACGGCCGGTTGACGATCACCGCCAGCTTGCGCTCGCGCGCCAGCGGCAAAATGCGCTGTTCGACCTCGCGATCGACCGCATTGTAGGTGACCTGGATGAAATCGAGCGGCTGCGTCCGCATGACCTGCTCGAACTCCTCGTGGCGGCGGCCTTCCGAGGTGGTGATGCCGACGTAACGGACGAGGCCCTTCGCCTTCATGTCGATGAGCATCGGCAGGTGCTCCTGCCAGGACAGGAGGTTATGCACCTGCATCAGATCGAAGCGCGCGATGCCCCACTTCTGGCGCGTGGCCGCGAACTGGGCGGCGCCGCCGGAATAGGTCCAGATCTTGTCGGCGGCAAAGACCTTGGCGCGGGCATCGAGCTTCTTCAGCCCGTAGCCGATTACGTCCTGCGAGGAGCCGTACATCGGCGAGGAATCGACCAGGCGCCCGCCGTCGGCGAAGAAGGCGGCCATCACCGCGGCGCAGGCATCGCGCCCCTCCGGGTCGTCGCCGACATTGAACGTGCGCCAGGTTCCGAGGCCCACCAGTGGAAGCTGCTCGCCGGAGGAAGGAATTGGCCGCGTGACGACCGGCGCAGTCTGCGCCAAGGCTCTGTGCGGCCAGGCGGCGGCTGCCGCCACGGAGGCAAGGAAGGTGCGACGGTCGAGCATAGGCGTGGTTCGCGCTTTAACGCGTCGAATCTGGCTCGCCATATTGGCATTTTGTGGATGCGGATTCCCAGGGCGGGAAGGCGCAGCCTCAATCGGCCTCGTGGTGAGGAGCGCCGCGTCAGCGGCGCGTCTCGAACCATGAGGCCGCCCCATCCTTCGAGACGCCCGCCTTCGCTGACGCTGCGGCGGGCTCCTCAGGATGAGGCGGGGTTAGGCTAATCGCTGATGCGCTCGATGGCCGCGCCGCAGCGCACGAGCTTCTCCTCGACCCGCTCGAAGCCGCGGTCGAGATGGTAGACGCGGTTGACGAGCGTCTCGCCTTCGGCGGCGAGCCCCGCGATCACCAGCGAAACGGACGCGCGCAGGTCGGTCGCCATCACCGGCGCGCCCTTCAGGCGCTCGACGCCTTCGATCGTGGCGGTCTGCCCGTCGAGCTGGATGCGCGCGCCGAGCCGCACCAATTCCTGCACGTGCATGAAACGGTTCTCGAAGATGGTCTCGGTGATGTGCGAGGTGCCCTTGGCGCGCGTCATCAGCGCCATGAACTGCGCCTGCAGGTCGGTGGGGAAACCGGGGAACGGCTCGGTGGTGACGTCGACGGGGCTGAGCCCGGCGCCGTTGCGGGCGATGCGGATGCCCTCGTTGGTCGGCGTTACGCTGGTGCCGGTCTCCGCCAGCACGTCGAGCGCCGATTGCAACAGCTCCGGGCGCGCATTGTGCAAGAGCACGTCGCCGCCGGTCATCGCCACCGCCATGGCATAGGTGCCGGTCTCGATGCGGTCGGGCAGCACCTTGTGGCGCGCGCCGTGCAGGCGGTCGACGCCCTCGACGACGATGCGCTCGGTACCGGCGCCGGAAATCCTGGCGCCCATCTTGTTGAGGCAGTCGGCGACGTCGCCGATCTCCGGCTCACGCGCCGCGTTCTCGATTACGGTGGTGCCGCGCGCGAGCGCGGCCGCCATGAGCGCGGTATGGGTGCCGCCGACGGTAACCTTGGGGAAGACGATCTCGCCGCCGCGCAGCCCGTTCTTGGCGCGCGCGATGACGTAGCCGCCTTCGATCTCGATCTCGGCGCCGAGCTTGGCCAGCGCCATGATCAGGAGATCGACCGGGCGCGTGCCGATGGCGCAGCCGCCGGGCATGGAGACCTTCGCCTCGCCCATGCGCGCGACCAGGGGCGCGACCACCCAGAAGCTCGCGCGCATCTTCGACACCAATTCGTAAGGCGCGGTGGTGTCGACGATCGTCTTGGCCGAGATGTGCAGGGTGCGGCCGTTGTCGCCGTTGTCGCCGGGGCGCTTGCCGGCGATCATGATGTCGACGCCGTGATTGCCGAGGATGCGTTCCAGCTGCCCGACATCGGCGAGATGCGGCACGTTGTCGAGGATGAGCGTGTCCTCGGTCAGCATGCTGGCGATCATGAGCGGCAGCGTGGCGTTCTTGGCGCCCGAGATCGGAATCGTGCCGTTCAGGCGCTGGCCACCGACGATCCGTATGCGATCCATGTCGCCCCGCTATATCCTTTGAACTATGGCCCAATGTTATGGCCCGTAGGGGGGCCGGCGGCAAAGGCAAAATTTCGGTTGGGTTAGCGCGAAATCCGGCCGCAATCTCCGCTCATTCCCGCGAAACCTGTCCCCGCGCAGGCGGGGAGCGGGAATCCAGTACGGTTTGTATAGAGTCAGCTGCCTTTGGCCCCTGGGTTCCCGCTTTCGCGGGGACGAGCGGACGAAGACGTGGGTTCCTTTCGCCGCCCGCGCGCCTGCGCCTTGCGGCGGCGCAGGTTCTCGCGCAAGGCCGCCGCCAGCCGCTGTTCCCGGCCGCCGGATTTGCCGGATTTCTCGTCCTTGCCGCCGCGCGTCATGCGCCTATTTAGGCGGCGCCTGCGGGGCCCGGCAAGCTCACGCGCTCGGAGCGGATCCCGATCGGGTTGAGCCGTCGTTGCGCGCGAAGCGACGCAATCCACAGGCTCACGTACTCGATGCTGGATTGCTTCGTCTTGCGCCACCCCTGCCCCTATGGCAGTTTCCGCCGCGTTCGCGCCGCCCTATATGCGTTGGGCGCGATGCTCAAGCTGCCGTAGCTCAGTGGTAGAGCACCCCCTTGGTAAGGGGGAGGTCGAGTGTTCAATCCACTCCGGCAGCACCATTTTTATGTTTATTATCAAAAGCTTGGGTATTTCAACGCGGATTTCAACCGACCGTTTTTTCTTATTATACCCGGACTCCCCGATAATCCGAAGAACCCCCCCCCTTGCCAAACGGCGCGAACCGGATTTTACCGTACGGATGATTTGGCCCGGGTTTCTGGACAGAGAATTGCGGCAAGACCTGATCGGGTTGGCTCGGAACGGGTCGGCCGCTCATCGTTTGGCCCGGCGTGCGAACGCGCTGGTGTTGCTCGACGATGGGATGAGCTGCGAAGCGATTGCGAAGGTCCTGTTTCTGGACGACGACACCATCCGCACTTGGTATCGCCTGTATGAAGCGGATGGGATCGAGGGCCTGACGAACTTCAGCTACGAGGGCAGCGTTTGCCAGTTGAGCGGCGAGCAACAGGAAAAGCTGAAAGCCTGGGTTGCCGCTGCCTTACCACATACAACGCGCCAGGTCGGCGCCTGGATCGAGAATGAATTCAGCGTCGTTTACCAAGGCCGGTCAGGACTGATCGCGCTGTTGCACCGCCTGGGGCTCGAATATCACAAACCCAATGTCATTCCGCGCAAGCTTGACGAAGAAAAGCAGAAGGCTTTCATTGAGAGCTACGAAAAGCTGCTGAATTCCTTGGGCGACGACGAGGCCGTACTGTTTGCTGACGCCGTGCATCCGACCCATGCCGCACGGCCCGTCGGCTGCTGGGCGCCGAGCCAGGAGAAGCTGGCGATCGAGCAGACGAGCGGGCGTCAACGCATCAACATTCACGGCGCGATCGACCTGGCGACCGGGCAAACCCGGATGATCGAGGCCCTGACCATCGACGCCGCCTCGACGATCAGGCTGCTGCAATCGATCGAGACGCTCTATCCGATGTTGGCGCTCATCCATGTTTTCCTGGACAACGCGCGTTATCATCACGCCAAGCTCGTGCAGGAATGGTTAGCCCTGCCGGGACGACGCATCAAGCTGCACTTCATCCCAAGCTATTGCCCGCACTTGAACCCGATCGAGCGGTTATGGGGTCTCATGCACAGAAACGTCACGCACAACAAGTGCTACGCAACTTGCGCCCAATTTGCCGACGCAACGCTCAGTTTTCTGCGTGAAAAGGTTCCGGGGAATTGGGCGAACCTCTGTGATTTGGTCACCGACAATTTCCGTATCATCAACCCCAAGGATTTTCGGGTTGTGGCGTGAACGGAGTATACAATCACATTACAATAGGCGACTACAGGTGGTTCGCGTATTATGATGTCTATGCCCGTCAGCAAGGTCATAAATCAGCAGTCCTTCCACGATGGAAAGGTGACGCTTTACCAACTTGAAAACCGACCGAAGAACCGATGGCTGTGCCGTATCAAAGTGCCGAACGGACCCGGTTACATTTACAGAGGGACAGGCACCAGCGATTTTTATGAAGCAAGAAAGTTCGCTGACGATTTGTTAGATGAAATCCGCATCAAGGTAAAACTCGGCAAGGCAATCACCGGCACAAACCTCAAACATTTAGTTGACGAGTTTGAGACATATTCCAAGGTGAAAGGCGAGCAGACAAAAAGGGAGAAAGACATTCTTGGGTTTTTGAAAACCTATGCTGTTCCATATTTTTCCAAAAACAAAATAACTGAAATAAACGCAAAGCAGATAACCTTGTTCTTTGATTGGCGACGGAGAAACGCAAAACGAAAAACACCGAAAGAAACTACGATCCTCCACGAAACAAGCCAGTTCTCAACATTCCTCAAATGGTGCTATCAGCGCGGCTTTATAGATACCGAGGTTCGTATCGAACGCCCGAAACAGGACGGAACACGGCGACCTCACTTTGATGATCACGATTGGGCAAAGCTGATCCGCTTTCTTCGTGAATGGAGGACGCAAGGTAAGAATAAATCGGGACCGATCTACTGGGACCGGGTGATGCTCACAAACTATGTGCTGATCCTCGCCAACACCGGCATTCGCATAGGGGAAGCGAGGCGATTGACTTGGCGCGATTTAGAAAGCCAGCCCTCCAAGAAAGCCGGTAAGAGCGACATAGTCCTGAATGTAATAGGGAAAACTGGACCGAGGGATGTTGTTGCTCGGATAGAGGCACTGCCGGGTTGGGTTTGGAAAGTTGAAAAATGAGCCTTCGCCTGAAACAGTTTGACGACGTTCGGCGGATACAAACCTCAATAACAGATAGTCGTCGTATTAAGATCGCATTACGATAAGCTTTATCCCATATTATTGCTTGATAATAAAGGCTAATCAGTAGCCCCTTTTATTGGTAAGGGGGAGGTCGAGTGTTCAATCCACTCCGGCAGCACCATTTGCCTTGCAGTCTGCTGCCGATCTTTGGCGGGGATGCCGCGCGATGTGGCGACAAATCAAGTTGGCGGCGGGACTGGCGATGTTGCTGGCGGCGACTTGTCCGGCGCGCGCCGCCGAGCCGCGGCTGGTCACCATCAAGACGCCGCGCGGCGTCGCCCAGGCCTTCATCCTGTTCGAGCCGGCCAAGCCGGTCGCATCGCTCATCCTGTTCGCCGGCGGCAAAGGCGCGCTCGGCTTGCAGAGCGCCTCGTCGATGCACTGGGGCGCCGGCAATTTCCTGGTGCGCACGCGCGCGATGTTTGCGGACGCGGGATTTGCCGTGGCCGTGGTCGACGCGCCGTCCGATCACGGCAAAGGCATGCCGGCGACGTTCCGCATGAACCCCGCGCACGCGCGCGACATCGCGGCGGTCGCCGCCTATCTGAAGAAACAGGCGCGGGTCCCGGTTTGGCTCGTCGGCACCAGCATGGGCACCTTCTCGGCGGCGGAAGGCGCCATCGCCGCCGGCAATGTCGACGGGCTGGTGCTCACCTCGACGATCACGCACGCCTCGCCGCGCTGGCACATCGCACATAGCCATCCCGACGGCGTCGCCAGCATGGCCTTGTCGCGCGTCAGGGTGCCGACGCTGATCGTCGCGCACCGCGGCGACGCCTGCGAAGTGTCGCCGCCGTCCGGCGCGCCCAAGCTGAAGGCGCGCCTGAGCAAAGCCGGCAAGGTGGCGGTCGTGCTGCTCGACGGCGGCAAGCCGCCGGCCTCGGTTGCCTGCGAAGCCAAATCCCAGCACGGCTATTACGGCATCGAGGCGCAAGCGGTCGGCGTCATCGCCGAATTCATCAAGGCCAACACGAAATAGCCTCAACCGACCGCGGGGACCGCCTTGCGCCTGCTGCGCGGCTCGGGCTTGCGGCCGACCATATGGGCGTATTCGGCAATCGGCTTCGGCCGGCCGACGTAATAGCCCTGGATCTCGCTGCACTCCTCGGCGGCGAGGAACTTGAGCTGTTCTTCCGTCTCGACGCCCTCCGCCACCACCGGCAGGTCGAGCCCGCGGCCGAGCGCGATGACGGCGCGGATGATGGTGACCGCCTGCTGGCTGTGCGCAATATTGGCGACGAAGGCCTGGTCGATCTTGATCTTGTCGAAGGGGAAGGACTGCAGATAGCTGAGCGAGGAATAGCCGGTGCCGAAATCATCCATGGCGATGCGCACGCCGAGGTTCTTCAACCGGCGCAGCATCGACACCGCGCCGGAGAAGTCGCCGATCAGCACGCCCTCGGTGATCTCGAGCTCGAGCCGCGCGGACGACAAGCCGGTCTCCAGCAGCACCTCGTGCACCAGCTTGGCGAGATCGCCGCGCTTGAACTGCACCGGCGAGAGGTTGATGGCGATGCGCAAGGGGCGCGGCCAAGAGGCGGCCTCGCTGCAGGCGGTGCGCAGGATCCATTCGCCGAGCTCGACGATCAGGCCGCTTTCCTCGGCGAGCGGGATGAAGGTCGAGGGCGCCACCATCCCGAAACGCGGATGATGCCAGCGCACCAGCGCCTCGAAGCCGGTGACCTCGCCGTCGATATGGGCCTGCGGCTGATAGTGCAGGTCGAGCTCGCCGCGCGCGATGGCGAGCCGCAGGTCCTGCTGCAGCGCGCGGCGCTCGCGCAGCTGCTTGTCCATCGACATTTCGAAGAAACGCACCGAGCCGCGCGCCTCCGATTTGGCGCGGAACAAGGCGGCGTCGGCATTGGCGACCAGGGTGATGGCGTCGGCGCCGTCCTGCGGGAAGATCGCGATGCCGATGGTGAGGCCGGTCCGCATGGGGACGCCGCCGACCTCGATATCGCTGTCGAGCGCGGCGACGAGGCGGCTGGCGAGAGCCTCGGCGGCGTCGGGCTGCGCCCCGGTCGGCGTGATGACGGCGAATTCGTCGCCGCCGATGCGGGCAAGGAAGGCGCCTTCGCACACCGCCTCCAGCCGCTGCGCCACCTCGCGCAGCAGCGCGTCGCCGGCGGAATGGCCGAAAACGTCGTTGATCGACTTGAAGCGGTCGAGATCGAGCGAAAGCACGGCGAAGCTTTCGCCGGAAACCGCCGCCAGCTCGACGGTGGAGGCGATGCATTGATTGAAAGCCGTGCGGTTGGGCAGGTCGGTGAGCGGGTCGTGATGCGCCATGTGCGCGATGCGCTGCTCGTGGCGCTTGCGGTCGGTGAGATCGCGGATCAGGCTGATCAAGTATTGCGGCTTGCCGTCGGCGCCCGGCACCGCCAGGCGCGTGCTGGTGACGATGCGGGTGCCGTTGGCGGGGGTCAGCACGGCGTGCTCGTCGATGAACATCATCTTTCCCGATTCGACGAGTTTGCGGTCTTCCGCCTCGATATATTTGGCGGTCGCCGGCGGCATGATCTCCGCCGCGCGCTTGCCGAGGACCTTGTCGCGGGCAACGCCGATATAGCTTTCGGCCGCGTGATTGAGCAGCAGGTAGCGCAGCGTCTGCGCGTCCTTCACCAGGATCGGCGACGGCACGTTCTCGACGACGGTGCCGAGGAAGGCGCGCGTCTGCTCGAGCTCGCGCTCGGCGCGCTTGCGCTCGGTGATGTCCTCGTGCGTCGCCACCCAGCCGCCGTCGGCGATGGGCTGGTTGACCACCGCGATGATGCGGCCGTCGGCAAGCTCGATGTTGAGGGTGAACGCCTTGCCCTCGTCAAGCGCCGCGCGCAGCCTCGCCTCGTAGCTGGCGGGATCGAGCGGGAAGGTGCCGGCGGCGATGCGCGCCTCCAGCAGGTCGCGGACGCCGCAGCCGCGCCAGATGCCGTGCGGGTCGATATTGTACATGGCGCGGTAGCGCTCGTTCCATACCAGCAGCCGGTTCTGCGCGTCGAACATGCACAGACCCTGGATCATGTGGTTGATGGCGCCGTCGAGCCGCATGTTCTGCTCGCAGAGCTTGCGCCGCACGCGCCACGACGCCAGCCAGCCGACCGCGCACATGCCGACCAGCGAGCCGACGACCGCTGCGAGCGCGATCGACAACGTGGTGAGCGACACCGAAAACGTGTCGATGACTTCCATGAGCCCGAAGGTAAGAAGAAAGCCGAGCGCGCCGGCGATCGCGACGATGCACCAGCTGCGGTGTTTGCGCACTGATTTCAGCGTATGCAACATGACATAGACTGTGCGCCTGCACGGCCCCGCGCTGGACGATCATCGCTATATTTACGCAACTTATGATGGGCGCTTTTGGCTCCGCGTTAAAATTCGCGAGCCCCGATCCTTAATCCGCCATTAATGCTAAGTTGACGTGAACGCAGCGGCCGCAATTTGAACCGGGCCTGCTTTTCGCCGTTTCACCCGGCCCCGAGCGCGCTCGCAATATGGTACGTGATGAAAGAGGCCATATAGGCGAGCGCCAGCATGTAGCTGAAGGTGACCGCCATCCAGCGCCAGCTTCCGGTCTCACGCTTGATCACGGCAAGCGTCGAGGCGCATTGCGGCGCGAAGATGTACCAGACCAGGATCGACAGCGCGGTCGCCAAGCTCCATTTGCTGGCCAGCGCGTGGCCGATCTGTTCCGCAGCCTCCTTGCCGCCTTCGATCGAATAGACCGTGCCGAGCGCCGCGACCGCGACCTCGCGGGCCGCCATGCCGGGGATCAGCGCGACGTTGATTTGCCAGTTGAACCCAAGCGGCGCCAGCACCGGCTCGAGCGCGTGGCCGATGATGGCGGCAAGGCTGTAGTCGATCGCCGGGCCGCTGGCGCCGGCCGGCGGCCGCGGAAACGAGGCGAGGAACCAGATCAGCACCATCATGGAGAAAATCGTGGTGCCGGCGCGTTGCAAGAAAATCTTCGCGCGCGTGTAAAGGCCCCGGATAATGCTGCGCGGCCGCGGCAGCTTGTAGTCGGGAAGCTCAAGCATGAAGGGATGGCTCGGCTCGTCGCGCCAGAAGAAGAACTTGACGAGGAACGACACGCCGAGCGCGCTGACGATGCCGGCGGCATAGAGGCCGAACATCACGAGCCCCTGCAGATTGACGTACCCCCATATCTGCCTGGCCGGGATGAAGGCCGAGATGATCAGCGTATAGACCGGGATGCGCGCCGAGCAGGTCATCAGCGGCGCCACCAGGATGGTGGTGAGCCGGTCGCGCGGATTGTCGATCACCCGCGTCGCCATGATGCCGGGAATGGCGCAGGCGAAGCTCGACAACAAAGGAATGAAGGCGCGTCCGTGCAGCCCGGCGCCGCCCATGATGCGGTCCATCAGGAAGGCGGCGCGCGCCATATAGCCGAAGTCTTCCAGCAGCAAGATGAAGAAGAACAGGATCAGGATCTGCGGCAGGAAGACGAGCACGCTGCCGACACCGTTGATCACGCCGTCTTGCAGAAAGCTCTGCAGCAATCCCGCCGGCACCGCGTCATGCACCAGTCCGCCCAGCGCGTCGAAGCCATGGGTGATGAGTTGCATAAGCGGCTGCGCCCAGGTGAACACCGCCTGGAACATGACAAAGAGGATGCCGAGCAGGATGATAAGCCCGGCGACCGGATGCAGCAGCCCGGCGTCGAGCCGCGTGGTGAGCGTGTCGGGCTTCGCCGGCATGCGCACCGCCGCCGCGATGATGCGGTCCGCTTCGCGCTGCGCGGCGCGCAAGTCTCCCGTCGTCGGCGCCTTCCATTCGCTCGCGCCGCCCGCGCTGTCGTCGGCGGCGGCCACCTCGTCGAGCCGCCGCATGAGGTCGTCGGTGCCGCCGCGGCGGACGGCTGCCGCCGTGATGACGGGAACGCCGAGCTCCGCCGACAGCCGGTCGAGATCGATCTCGATGCCGCGGCGGCGCGCGATGTCGATCATGTTGAGCACCAGCAGCAGCGGGCGGCCGACCCGCTTGAGCTCGAGCAGCAGACGCAGGGCCAGGCGCAGATTGGTGGCGTCGGCGATGCAGAGCAAAAGATCGGGCCTGGTCTCGCTGGCGAAACGGCCGAGCACGACGTCGCGCGTCACTTCCTCGTCGGGGCTGCGCGCGCGCAGCGAATAGGTGCCCGGCAGGTCGATCAAATTGACGCTGTGCCCGGAGGGCGTGCGGAACATGCCGGCTTTGCGCTCGACGGTGACGCCCGGATAGTTGGCGACCTTTTGGCGGCTGCCGGTCAGCGCATTGAACAAGGCGGTCTTGCCGCTGTTCGGCGTGCCGATCAGGGCGAAATGCCGCCGACCGTCTTCGGCGATCACGCTCATGCTTGTTCCAATCAGGCGACCAAAATTGCCATCGCCTCGCGGCGGCGCAGGGCGACCGTGGCGTCGTTGACGCGCACCGCGATGGGATCGCGACCGAAAATCCCTTCATGCAGGATTTCGATGGAGGCTCCCTCGGTGAAGCCGAGCTCGATCAGGCGCCGTTCCAGTTCGCCCGCCGGCAGATCGGATATCCCCTCGCCGACCGCGATCGAACGGATGCGGCCGCGGAATCCGCGCGGCGCGTGGCCAAGGCACGAACACTTCAAAGACTGATCCTCGGCACCCATGAGCGGCCTTTTTTCGAAGAGAAATCGGCGTCGTTTTGCGCGCCGCGCCATAACATAGGGAGGATCGGCTTAAAATGCCAGGAATTTCAATATCTTAGAATAATTATAAACTAGCGGAATTGGCCATAGGGGTTCAAAGGTTTAGCGCTGGCGCTCTTTGCATGGCCGGTCAACGCGACCGGCCCTCAGCGGGCTTTGAGAAAGGCGAAATCGCAGCCCTGATCGGCGCCGAGGATTTCCTGCGCGTAGAGGCGGGCATAGCCGCGCGCGGGCGTCTCTGCCGGTTTCGGCATTTGCGCGGCGCGGCGCTTGAGTTCCGCCTCGTCGGCCACAAGCGTAATGCTGCGATTTCTGACCGAGAGCTTGATGCGGTCGCCGCTCCTGACCAGCGCGAGCGGGCCGCCGGAAGCCGCGTCGGGCGTGACATGCAGCACGATGGTGCCGAAGGCGGTGCCGCTCATGCGCGCGTCGGACACGCGCACCATGTCCTTGATGCCTTTGGCGGCGAGCTTCTTGGGGATTGGCAGGTAGCCGGCCTCCGGCATGGCGGCGGCAGAATGCGGGCCGGCGTGTTGCAGCACCAGGATGTCGTTCGGCTCGACATCGAGCTTGGGATCGTCGACGCGGGCGGCGAGATCTTCGAGCGATGAGAACACCACCGCCCTGCCCTCGTGCTCGAACAGTTTGCTGTCGGCGGCCGAGCGCTTGAGGATCGCGCCCTGTGGCGCCAGGTTGCCGAACAGCGCGACCAGCCCGCCCTGCGGCTCCAGCGGCTTGTCGCGCGGGGCGATGATGCTGCGGTCGACGAAAGCGTCCTTGTCTTCGGCGCTGAGCCGCTCGCCAAGCGTCTCGCCGGTGACGGTCATGGCGTCGAGATGCAAGAGGTCGCGCAGTTCGCGCAGCAGCGCGCCCATGCCGCCGGCGGCGAAGAAGTCTTCCATATATCCGTTGCCGACCGGTTTCAGATTCACCAACACCGGCGTGGTGTCGGACAATTCGTTGAGCCGCTTGAGCGAGAGCGGCACGCCGGCACGGCCGGCAATAGCGGTGAGATGGATCACCGCGTTGGTGGAGCCGCCGATGGCGAGCAGCACGCGCAACGCGTTCTCGATCGATTTCTCGTTGACGATTCTGTCGGGCGTGAGCTTGGAGCCGATCAGCTTGACCGCGGCGGCGCCGGTTGCTTCCGCCGCGCGCAGGCGGTCGGCATGCACGGCGGGAATGGCGGCGGTGCCGGGCAGGATCATGCCGAGCGCTTCGGCAAGGCAGGCCATGGTGGAAGCCGTGCCCATCACGGCGCAGGTTCCGGCGGTGGTAGCGAGCTTGCCTTCGACCTCGGAAATCTCCTTGGCGTCGATTGCGCCGGCACGGTATTGCGCCCAGAAGCGGCGGCAGTCGGTGCAGGCGCCCAAGCGCTCGCCGTTATGGCGGCCGGTCATCATAGGCCCTGCGACCAGCCCGATGGCGGGCTTCGCCGCCGACACCGCGCCCATCAATTGCGCGGGCACCGTCTTGTCGCAGCCGCCCATCAGCACCACCGCGTCCATCGGCTGCGCGCGCACCATCTCCTCGGTGTCGATCGACATCAGGTTGCGGAATTTCAGGCTGGTGGGCGATAGGAATACTTCGCCGAGCGAAATGGTGGGAAACTCGAGCGGCAGCGCGCCGGCCGCCAGCACGCCGCGCTTGACCGCCTCCAGCATGTCGGGGAAATGGCGATGGCAGTTGTTGAAGCCGGACGGCGTATAGGCGATGCCGACCACCGGCTTCGCCAGCATTTCGCGCGAATAGCCCATGGACTGCGCAAAGGAGCGGCGCAGATAAAGCGAGAAATCGCGGTCGCCATAATTGGTGAGACCGTGAGCAATGCCGGCAGGTTCGTTCATGGAAGTTTTTTGGCGGGCTGCCGAGGCGAATGCAAGCGCTTCCCGGCCGCCGGCCCAGGCGATGCCCCTTGGCCGGCGCGGCGAAATGGCGGCGGGCCCTTGACCTCGATCAAGGCGGCAGAGCGCAAAATGCGACGAATCTCGCCTCGACAAATGCCCTGGAAGCCTTCTAAAAAGGGGCTCTACGCGGGGCGGGAAATAGAGAAGCCTATGGATTACAACGATATTTTCGTGTCGGCGCTGGACCGCTTGCGGCACGAGCGCCGCTACCGTGTTTTCGCCGATTTGGAGCGGATCGCCGGCCGCTTTCCCCACGCCGTTTGGCACTCGCCCGCCGGGCCGCGCGAGGTCGTGATCTGGTGCTCCAACGACTATCTCGGCATGGCCCAGCACCCCAAGGTGATCGGCGCCATGGTGGACGCAGCCACCCGCATGGGCACCGGCGCCGGCGGCACCCGCAACATCGCCGGCACCAACCATCCGCTGGTCGAACTCGAGCGCGAATTGGCCGACCTGCATGGCAAGCCGGCGGCCCTGGTGTTCACCTCCGGCTACGTCTCCAACCAGACCGGCATCGCGACCATCGCGCGGCTGTTACCGAACTGTCTGTTGCTGTCGGATGCGCTCAACCACAATTCCATGATCGAGGGTGTGCGCCAGTCGGGCTGCGAAAAACAGATCTGGCGGCACAACGATCTCGGCCACCTGGAAGAGCTGCTGAAGGCGGCAGATCCCGAGCGGCCCAAGCTGATCGTTTTCGAGAGCCTCTATTCCATGGACGGCGACGTGGCGCCCGTGCATGCGATCTGCGACCTGGCCGAACGCTACAACGCCATGACCTATTGCGACGAGGTGCATGCCGTCGGCATGTACGGGCGGCGCGGCGGCGGCATTTGCGACCGCGACGAGGCCATGAGCCGGGTCGACGTGATCGAGGGCACGCTGGCAAAAGCATTCGGCTGCCTGGGCGGCTACATCGCGGGCTCAACCGAGATGGTGGACGCGGTGCGCTCCTACGCGCCGGGCTTCATCTTCACCACCGCGCTGCCGCCGGCGATTTGCGCGGCGGCGACCGCCGCCATCAAGCACCTGAAGACGTCGAGCTGGGAGCGCGAGCGTCACCAGGACCGCGCGGCGCGGGTCAAGGCGGTGCTCACCGCCGCCGGCCTGCCGGTGATGCCGAGTGACACGCATATCGTCCCGGTGCTGGTCGGCGATCCGGAGAAGGTCAAGATCGCGAGCGACCTGCTGCTGGCCGAGCACGGCATCTACATCCAGCCGATCAACTATCCGACCGTGCCGCGCGGCAAGGAGCGGCTGCGCATCACGCCTTCGCCCTATCACGACGATGCGCTGATCGATCGATTGGCGGAAGCGCTGATCGACGTGTGGGAGCGGCTGCAGCTGCCGAAACGCCGGCACGCGCTGGCGGCGGAGTAGACGAACCAATCGCGAGCGCTGCGGTGTACTGGATGCCCCGCATTCGCGGGGCATGACAGGGTGTGGGCTAGCCTCCCTGCCGCTCGCCTGAAATGATCCCCGCCGCAAAGGCAAAAGGGGACAGCGCATGGCAGGCATCAATCGCCAGGTCCGGCTCAAATCGCGGCCGAACGGCATTCCGCAAGCGGAAAATTTCGAGCTTGCCGAAACCGCAATGCCGGAGCCGGCACCCGGCCAGATCCTGGTGCGCAACGAATTCCTCTCGGTCGATCCGGCGATGCGCGGCTGGGTGGCGGCGGTCGCCAATTATTCCGATCCGGTCGGCATCGGCGAGGTGATGCGCTCCTTCGCGGCCGGCCGTGTGATCGCCTCGCGTCATCCGGGCTATGCCGAGGGCGACGCCGTCATGGGGATGTTCGGCTGGCAGGACTACGCCGTCGGCGACGGCAGCGCGGTCTGGCGCAAGATCAAGGAAGCCGATCTGCCGCTGTCGCTCTCGCTCGGCGTGCTCGGGCTCAACGGCATCACCGCCTATTTCGGGCTGCTCGATCTCGGCGAGCCGCGGCCGGGCGACACGGTGGTGGTCTCGACGGCGGCCGGCTCGGTCGGTTCGGCGGTCGGGCAGATCGCCAAGCTGATGGGCTGCCGCACCGTCGGCATCGCCGGCGGAGCGGTCAAACGCAAGCTGTGCCTGGAGGCGTTCGGCTACGACGCGGCGATCGACTACAAGGCGGGCGAAGTCGGCAAAGCGCTGGCCGAGGCGTGCCCGCGCGGCGTCGACGTCTATTTCGACAACACGTCCGGCCGCATCAGCGACGCGGTGCTGGCGCAGCTCGCGCTGCATGCGCGCGTCGTGATCTGCGGCACGGCGTCGGTTGCGAGCTGGGACCCGTGGCCTTCCGGCCCGCGTGTCGAGCGCCATTTGCTGGTCAAGCGCGCCCGCATGAGCGGGCTGATCGTTTTCGACTTCGCCCACCGCTACGAAGAGGCCGTGGCGCGGCTGGCGGACTGGGTGCGCGCCGGCAAGCTCAAGTACCGCGAGGATATCGTCGACGGCATCGAGCGTGCGCCCGGCTCGATCGCCGAGCTTTACAGCGGCGAGAATCTCGGCAAGCGGCTGATCCGTTTGCGCGGCTGAGGGTATGACCGTCTCATATTGAAACGGTGCGGCTCCCCCATAGCCCGTCGAAGACGGGCGAGAACGCCCTGGTGGGGGAGAGGTTGGGGTGAGGGGCTCGTGCCTCTCGATGGGCTGTAACCCCTCACCCGGATCGCGGAGTTTACCATCGGGCCGCGCTTCGCGCGGACCCGTTGGCGATCCGACCTCTCCCACCCGAACTCGGGTTTACCCGAGTTCGGGCACTATCAGATGGTCGAAGTCGGATATATTCGACTTCGACTGGGAGAGGTGAAGCGAGCGCGTGGCGCGGCCTGATTCAAAATGAAACGATCTTGCGCTAGTCCTGGAAGGTCGGCGGGCTGCGCGGCGGTTTGAGCGCACCTGCCGGCGCGCGCGCAAGCTGGCGCGCGACCAGCGGCATCATGACCGACACGAACAGCACGCGCACGACGTGGTGGGCGCCGACATAGATCGGGTCGAGATGCAGCGCCAGGGCGAGCAGCATCATGGCGTCCACCGAGCCGGGCGCGTAGGCGATCGTCACTTCGGGGATCGGCAAACCCAGCACGTTCACCGGCAGCGCGGCGAAAGCCGCAGCGATGGCGACAGACACCGCGAAGGAGCCGAAGGCCGCAGCGAGAAACCTGGCCAGCAGCCGCAGCGGCGTGTTGGCGAAGCGGGCGCCGATCACGCCGCCGAGCGCGACCATCGCCGCGTTGGCGACCCAAGGCGGCATCACGGCGTGGATGAGGCCGCTGCCGTGCAAGCCCGCCGAGGCGAACATGGCGCCGAACAACAGGCCGCCGGGAAAGCGGATGCGGAAGGCGATAAATCCGGCGACGGCCGAAACGGCCACCAGCAAGGCCAACTCGTCAATAAGCGCCAGGTTGAGCGGCCCGTTGCTCGGCCGCACGGCATGGCCGCCGAGCCCGAGCAGCGCCAGGCCTGACGGCAGGCCGACCGCGATGATCACCACGCGCATGGTCTGCACGATGGCGACGCCGCGCAGGTCGGCGTCGAGCTCGGCGGCGACCACCAGCACCTGCGACATGCCGCCCGGCGAGGCGGCGAGATAGGCCGAGAGCAGCTGCCAGTGGTGCACGAGATAGAGATAGGCCGCCACGGCCAGGCTGACGCAGAGCATGGCAGCCATCAGCATGGCGATGCTGAGCGGATAGGCGGTGATGCCGTTGAGCGTCCGCGGCGTCACCACGGCGCCGAGCGATATGCCGATGACGAGGAAAATCGCGCGCGTCAGAAGCTGCGGCATCAGCAGCGGGCGGCCCAACAGGGCGGCGGCCGCGGTGATCAGGATGGCGCCCGAAAGGTAGCCGGCCGGCATGCCGGCGAGCCCGAGCGCGATGCCGCCGATGGCTGCGAGGGCGAGCGTCTCGGCCAGGCGGCGGAAGGCTGTGATGCGGGTGGCAGCGGAGGACACCGGGCGCGATCAATGCCGGGCGACGGTGAGGACGTCAAATCGCGCAGAGCCGCTCGCTATTATTTTTGTCATTCCGCGGCGCGGGGAGAGCCCAGGAGCCCGGAATCCATCACCCCGGTGCTTGGAAAATGAATTCCGGGTTCGCGTCCTGCGGTCGCTCCCCCGGAATGACTGCGATAGCGGCCGCACCTCGCGCCCAAACGCCTCGTTTCACGCGCCTTTTCCCGCCATGGACCGCGGGGCTAATCTGTGATGACCTAGCAGGCGATACACGACTTTAGGCGTATTCGGAGTGCGTATGCTGCAAAGCTGGGTCGTCATTGCGGTGGCGCTCGTCTACATCGGGCTCCTGTTCCTGGTGGCGAGCTATGGCGACCGCGCGCGCGGTCTGCGCGACGGCCGCAGCCGGCTGTTGATCTACCCGCTGTCGCTGGCGATCTACTGCACGTCCTGGACCTTCTTCGGCTCGGTGGGCTCGGCCTCGCGCACCGGCTACGAATTCCTCACCATCTACATCGGCCCGGCGCTGATGGTCGGGCTATTCTCGCCGCTGATCGCGCGCATCGTGCGGCTGGCGAAAGCGCAGAACATCACCTCGATCGCCGATTTCATCGCCGCGCGCTACGGCAAAGGCCAGGCGGTGGCGGCGACGGTGGCGCTCATCGCGATCGTCGGCATGGTTCCCTACATCGCGCTGCAGCTCAAGGCGGTGTCGGGATCGCTCGAGACGATCATCGGCCACATCGCACCCGGCAGCGACGCAAGCCGGCCGGTGCTCGGCGACATTTCGCTGTTCGTGGCGCTCCTGATGGCGACCTTCGCGGTGCTGTTCGGCACGCGTCATATCGACGCCACCGAACACCAGGACGGTTTGATGCTGGCGATCGCCGCCGAGTTGATCGTCAAGCTGTTCGCCTTCCTGGCCGTCGGCATTTTCGTGACGTTCTGGATGTTCGGCGGTCCGCACGCGCTGCTGGCTGCGGCCTCCGCTTCTCCCGATGCGGCCGCCATCTTCGCGCGCAGCCCCACCCTCGGCACCTTCCTCGCCACCACGCTGCTGTCCTTCGTCGCGATCATCTTGCTGCCGCGCCAGTTCCACGTGGCGGTGGTGGAGAACAACAACGAAGGCGAAATCAAGCGCGCGGCCTGGCTGTTTCCGCTCTATCTCGTGTTGATCAACCTGTTCGTGGTGCCTATCGCGCTTGCCGGATTGCTGACCTTTTCGAAGGGCGAGGTCGACAGCGACATGTTCGTGCTGGCGCTGCCGCTGCAAGCCGGCTCCAGCGTCCTGACCATCGCCGCCTTCGTCGGGGGATTGTCGGCCGCAACCGCCATGGTGATCGTGGAATTGGTCGCGCTTTCGATCATGGTCTCGAACGATCTGATCATTCCGTTGGTGCTGCAGCGGCGCGAGACGCTTATTTCCGGCCGCGAGAACATCGGGTCGCTGCTGCTGTTGGTGCGGCGGTTCTCCATCTTCGCGCTGCTGCTGCTTGCCTATATGTACTACCGCTCGGCCGGCGACGCGCAGCTTGCCTCGATCGGGCTGTTGTCCTTTGCGGCGGTCGCGCAGCTTGCGCCCGCCTTCTTCGGCGGCCTGTTGTGGCGGCGCGCCACCGCCGGCGGCGCTATCGCCGGCATGACCGCCGGCATCCTGGTCTGGGCCTATACGCTGCTGCTGCCGACTTTCGCCGACATCGGCGTGGTCGGACAGCGCGTCCTCACCGACGGGCCCTGGGGCATCGCCATGCTGCGCCCGCAGCATCTGTTCGGCCTCGAGCTTTCGCCGCTGGTGCATGGCGTGCTGTGGAGCCTGGTCATCAATGTCCTATGCTATGTCGGCTTCTCGCTGCGCCGCGAGCCGACGCCGATCGAGCGCCTGCAAGCCAACTTGTTCGTGCCCTCAGAGCTTGCGCCGATCACGCCGAGCTTCAGGCTGTGGCGCTCCTCGGTGACGGTGGAAGAGCTCACCACCACGGTGGCGCGCTATCTCGGCGAAGAGCGCACGCGCACTGCCTTCGAGAACTTCGCGCAAAACCAGCGCATCAGCCTTGAGCCCGCGGAGGAAGCCGATTTCCGGCTCGTGCGCTATGCCGAGCATATCCTCGCTTCGGCGATCGGGGCGGCCTCCTCGCGGCTGGTGCTTTCGCTGCTCTTGCGCAAGCGCACGGTCTCGACCAAGGCCGCGCTCAAGCTACTCGACGACGCCAACGCCGCCATCCAGCATAACCGCGCGATCTTACAGACGGCGCTCGATCACGTGCGCCAAGGCATCGCGGTGTTCGACAAGGATTTAGAGCTGATCTGCTGGAACCGGCAATTCGGCGACATCCTCGACCTGCCGCCGAGCCTGGTCCGCGTCGGCAGCGGGCTTGCCGAGATTTTGCGATTCAACGCCCTGCGCGGCGGCGTCACCGCCGACCGGATCGATGAATTCGTACACGGCCAGCTCGCGCGCTACATCGACGGTCACGAGCCGTTCGGCGAGCGCTTCGCCGGGCCCGGCATGGTGATCGAGGTGCGCGCCAACCGCATGCCGGACGGCGGCATCGTCACCACCTTCACCGACATCACACCGAGCGTCGAGGCCGCCGAAGCGCTCGAGCGCGCCAACGAAACGCTGGAGCGGCGCGTGCACGAACGCACCGAGGAGCTCACCCGTCTCAACGCGGCGCTGGCAAAAGCGAAGGGCGAGGCCGATGCCGCCAACATCTCCAAGACCAAGTTCCTGGCGGCGGCGAGCCACGATATTTTGCAGCCGCTCAATGCGGCCCGGCTTTACGTTACCAGCCTGATCGAGCGCGCCGGCACCGAGGACACGCGGCTGATCGACAATGTCGACGCCTCGCTCGAAGCCGTCGAGGAGATCTTCGGCGCCCTGCTCGACATCTCGCGCCTCGACACCGGCGCCATGCGGCCGGAATTCATCAGCTTCCGCATCGACGAGCTGATGCGGCAGATCGAATTGGAATTCGCCCCGCTTGCCGACGCCAAGGGCCTCGACCTCCGATTCGTGCCCTGCTCGCTGGTGGTGCGCGCCGACCGCCGGCTGCTGCGCCGGCTGATCCAGAACCTCGTCTCCAACGCCATCAAATATACGCCGGCGGGCCGCGTGCTGGTCGGCTGCCGCCGGCGCGGAGACGCCCTGCGCATCGACGTCTACGACACAGGTGTCGGCATCCCGGACGGCAAGCAGCGCGACATTTTCGAGGAATTCCACCGGCTCGACGAGGGCGCCAAGATCGCGCGCGGGCTCGGTTTGGGCCTCTCGATCGTCGAGCGCGTGGCCCGCGTGCTCGGCGGCACGGTGGAAGTCACCTCAAGCCTGGGCCGCGGCTCGCATTTCGCGGTCACCATGCCGCTGTCGAGCGCAACGCCGATCGAGCTGCCCGCGCGCGAGGACGCCCGCGTCGATCGGGGCCAGCTCGCCGGCATGACCGTAATGTGCATCGACAACGAGCCGGCGGTGCTCGACGGCATGGAAACTTTGCTGCAGGGCTGGGCCTGCGAGGTGATCAAGGCGCCCGATCTGTCGCTGGCGCTGGCGGTGATCGATGGAAGTGACGCGCCGCCTGACGGCTTGCTGGTCGACTACCATCTCGACCAGGGCAACGGCATCGACACGATCGTGAGCTTGCGCCTTCGTTGCGGCGAACTGCCGGCGATTCTGATCACCGCCGACCGCTCGCCCACGGTGCGCGAGGCGGCGCGGGCGCACGGCATTCAGGTGCTGCATAAGCCGATCAAGCCGGCGGCGTTGCGCGCGCTTTTGGCGCAATGGCGCGTGCTGCGCGTAGCGGCGGCGGAGTAGCGCTTTTCAGCACGTTAGGTGTCATCGCCCGCGAAGGCGGGCGATCCAGTAACCACTGCGCTCTCGATGTTTACTGGGTCCCCCGCCTGCGCGGGGGACGACAGCCGAGAGCGCCCTACCCCGCCGCCGGCAGCTGCTGCGGCCACTGGCCGGCTTCGATCTTGGCCGCGGCGATCACCGCCTGCGTGCGGCTTTCCACGCCGAGCTTCTGCAAGATGGCGGAGACGTGCGCCTTCACCGTCGCCTCCGACACGCCGAGTTGATAGGCGATCTGCTTGTTGAGCAAGCCTTCCGACAGCATCATCAGCACGCGCACCTGCTGCGGCGTCAGCGTCGCCATGCGCGACATCAGCTCGGCGGTTTCGGCGTCCGAGCCGGCGGAAAGGTCGACATCGGGCGGCGTCCAGACGCCGCCGTCGAGCACGCGCCGGATGGCGGTGCGCATGGCCTCGACGCCGAGCGTCTTCGGGATGAAACCGGAGGCGCCGAACTCCATGCAGCGGCGGATGGCGCTCGGATCGTCGTTGGCCGACACCACCACCACCGGCACGCTCGGATACTGCGCGCGCATATACATCAGCCCGGAAAAGCCGCGCACGCCCGGCATCTTCAGATCGAGCAGAATGAGGTCGACGTCGCCGCCGCGATCGAGCAGGCCCGCCACCTCGTCGAACGTGCCTGCTTCCGCGATGTCCACGCGTTCGAGCATGCCGGCGACCGCTTCGCGCAATGCGCCGCGAAACAGCGGATGATCGTCGGCAATTACCAACCGATAGTTCGAAGCCTCGCCCAACCGAAATAACCTTTCGCCCACCCCGGAGGCCGCGATCGCGGCGGCCCCGCCCGCCATCTACATACCCTACTTTTGTCGAGGGCAGGATATGGGCGGACCTACTTTTACGGCAACCGCGCTGCCCGGCGCACCGAAATGAGCGCATTCAGCTAACAATTGCAACGCGGGGCCGCCCCGACATCGGAAAATGGTCAATATTATCAAAGGCATTGGCTCCCGCTGCTGGCCAAGCCGGCGGCAAGGGCGTAAATTGCAAGTGATTTGCTTCGGTCTCGAGGCCAGTTCGCCGCCTTCTGGAAGGTAGGTGACCCATGGCTGTACCGAGTTCCAAGACAAACCGCGGGCGTATCCGGAAGCTGTTGCTGCAATATCTTGCCGGCTGGCTGGTGTTCGGCTTGGCCTTGCATTTGTTCTTCGCGCCGCTCAACCAAATTCGCGTTCCGCTGCTCGGATTCCCCCTCGGATTTTATCTGGCGACCCAAGGCGCGCTGATCGCCTTCATCGTCATGCTGCTGATGTTCGCCAAGCTGGGGGACGAGCGCGACCGGCGCGCAACCGGCGCAGACTAACCGGCGCCGGGAATGCGATGGCGCGCGGGGTCGGGGCTGTTGCCTAACGCTTGCTGCCGATGAACTGAAAGATCACCTCGCGGCTGTGCGGGCGGCGGCGGTGCTCGATCAGATAGATACCTTGCCAGGTGCCGAGCTCGAGCGCGCCGCCGGTCACCGGTACGTGCAGCGAAACGCCGTTGAGCATGGCCTTCACATGAGCTGGCATGTCGTCGGGCCCCTCGACGTCATGGATCCACGGCGCGTCTTCCGGCGCCAGCCGGTCGAGCGCCGCGACGAGGTCGGACTGGACGTCGGGATCGGCATTCTCCTGGATGGCAAGCGAAGCGGAAGTATGGCGCAGATAGACGAGCAGCGTACCGTCGCCGGCGCCGGCCTGCGCGATGAAGCTGTTCGCCTGCGCACTGATGTCGGTGAAGCCGATGCCGGGCGTATCCACGCGCAATGTCGCGCTGGCGATCACCTGCGGGCTTGCCACGCTGACGATTGAAAGCTTCCCCGACATGCGGCCTTAGGTCCGGGACACTCCCTTGCCGCCGTCGTCCTTGCGCAGCAGGTCCTTCTGCATGGTCTCGATCATCTCGACCAGACGGTGCCACGTGTCGGCAATAAAGCCGCGGGCGCGCGCGATGTCCTCGTTGCTCGGCAGCTTAAGCGTGATGCCGCCGGTCTGATCGGGCATCGTCTGCGGCGGCACCGTCTGCGGCGGCACCGGATGCGGCGGCGGTGGCGGAGGCGGAGGCGCGCGCAGCTTGGCGATTTCTTCCTTGAGCGCGGTAATCTCCGATCGCGTGGCGGCAATCTCCGACTTTGCCGCGGTCACCTCGTTGCGCAGTTCATCGATCTGCTTTTCCAGCGACGCACGCTTTTCCGACGCCGCCTCGCAGGACCAGCCTGCGGTGTGCGTCGTGCAATAGCTGACTTCGCCGGTCGTGTGGTCGAGGCGTAAAAAGCCGTTGTCGACGCGGGTGAACCCGAACCGGAACACGAGACCGGGCGGCGGCGCACGATCCTGCCGCTTGGCCTGCTTTTCCATCTGGCTCTCGCTTTGCGCGTTCGGCGGCGTCCGCGGTGCCAGCGCTTCCGGTGGCGGCGCCACCGGCGCTGCTTGCGGCGGCGCCACCGGTGCGGCTTGCGGGGCCGCGGCGGGCGGCGGCGCAGCTTCCTGCTGGGCCGACGCGGCGGGCGCCGCTTGCGCGGGCGTCTGATCCTGTACCGTCAAGATGCGCGCCCGCCCCAGCGCAGGCGAAACGGCGCACGTCGCGGCGACGGCAAGAACGAGCGTCACGGTCCGCATGAGGTGGTCCTTTCCGTATTCTCGCTCGGCTCGCGGCGCAGCCTAGCACCGGCGCGGCGGGTCCTTCAAAGAACGAAAAGCCGCCGCGTGTGGGCATGCCGCGATGCCGAACAGCACGCGGAACCGGACCGCAGATTTCGCCATTTGTCGATGCATATCAGATACTTATACCGTAGGGCGCGTTTCTTGACTTGGCCGGACCCGATCAGTATGGTCCGCGCGGCTTTTAGGGCGGCGGTGAAAAAGCGGGGCCTTTCATCCGAGCGGGTCGCTAACCATGGCGGACGGCACGCAGGACGAAGGCGGGCGCAAAGAACCGTCGGACGACGAGGCTGCTCTCTCCGCGAGGCTCCAGCGTCTCGGCGAACGGCTCACAAACGTGAGCCGGCCATCCGAAAACCGCTCCGATCCTCGCCAGACCGCCGACAGATCGGCGATCGCGCGCGGCTTCCGGCTTTCGACCGAGCTGGTGGCGGCCGTGTTGGTGGGCGCGGTGCTGGGCTGGCTCATCGACCGCTGGCTGGGCACATCGCCGTGGGGGCTCATGCTGCTCCTCTTGCTCGGCTTCGCTGCCGGCGTGTTGAACGTGATGCGGGCGGCCGGGGTCGTGGATGAAAGACGATTGAACGACTGACGCGATTACCATGGATCCCATCCACCAATTTCACATCATCAATCTGTTTCCCGTCGCCAAGCTCGGCAATGCCGAGATCGCCTTCACCAATTCGGCGGCCTTCATGCTGCTCGCGGTGGTGCTGCTGAGCGCGTTCCTGATCCTCGGCACCGCCGGCGGCCGCGCGGTGCCCTCGCGCCTGCAATCGGCCGTGGAGCTGACCTACGAATTCGTCGCCGACATGCTGCGCTCGACCGCCGGCCACGAAGGGATGAAGTTCTTCCCCTTCGTGTTCACCATCTTCATGTTCGTGCTGCTGCTGAACATGTTCGGGCTTATCCCCTACGGCTTCACGGTCACCAGCCACATCGTCATCACCGCGGCGCTGGCGCTGACGGTATTCTTCACCGTGCTCGCTTACGGGTTGGTGCGCCACGGCTTTCATTTCTTCAACCTGTTCGTGCCCAAGGGCGTGCCGATCGTGATCCTGCCGATGATCGTGGCGATCGAGATCCTGTCGTTCATTTCGCGCCCGGTCTCGCACAGCGTTCGTCTGTTCGCCAACATGCTGGCCGGCCACATCGCCTTGCAGGTGTTCGCGGGCTTCATCATCCTGCTCGGCGGCGCGCTCGGCGCCATCGGCTGGATCGGCGGCGTGGTGCCGTTCGCCATGATCATCGCGCTGTTCGCGCTCGAGACGCTGGTGGCGGTGCTGCAGGCCTATGTCTTCGCCATCCTCACCTGCATCTATCTCAACGATGCTATTCACCCGGGCCACTGAGCCCGAACGGACAAGCCGAAAACCGAAAAGGAGTTGGTTATGGATCCAGTGGCAGCGAAATACATCGGTGCGGGCATCGCCTGCATCGGCATGGGCGGCGCGGGCGTCGGCGTCGGCATCATCTTCGGCAATTACCTGGCCGCCGCGATGCGCAACCCGTCCGCCGCGGCGGGTCAGTTCGGCAACCTGATCTTCGGCTTCGCCATCACCGAGGCGCTCGGCATCTTCTCGCTGCTGATCGCGCTGCTCCTGCTGTTCGCGCTGAAGTAAGGGACGCGGGCTGAGGGCCGACGATGGCTGAGCCAACCCACACGACGACAACCGAGCAGGTGCCGGCCGGCGAGCACGGCGGCGTCTTTCCGCCGTTCAACACGCAGACCTTCCCCTCGCAGCTCGTCTGGCTCGTTCTCACCTTCGTTCTGCTCTACGCCTTGATGGCGAAATGGGCGCTGCCGCAGATCGGCCGCGTCATCGAGAGCCGGCAGAAGCGCATCGACGACGACGTCGCGGAGGCGAACAAGCTGAAGGCTCAGTCCGAGGAAGCGGTTAAGGCCTATGAGAAGGCGCTGGCTGACGCCCGCTCCCGCGCCCAGGCGATCGCCAACGAGACGCGCGAGAGGCAGGCAGCCGAAGCCGAGGCGGCGCGCAAGAAAATCGAGGATGAGCTCAACGGCAAGCTGGCCGAAGCCGAAAAGACGATCGCTGCCACCAAGCAGGCGGCGATGGCCAATGTCCGCACCATCGCGCAGGACACCGCCGGCGCTATCGTCGAGCGGCTGATCGGCGCGGCGCCGAGCGAAAAGGCGGTCGCCGAGGCGGTCGCCGACGTGGTCAAGGGCTGAGGGGACGCGCGACGAATGCTAAACGACGCCGAATTCTGGGTGCTGCTGGGCTTCCTCGTTTTTCTCGGCCTGCTGCTTTACGTCGGCACGCACAAGAAGATTGCCAAGTCGCTGGATGACCGCGCCGCCCGCATCAGGGCGGAGCTCGACGACGCCCGCAAGCTGCGCGAGGAGGCGGCGCAACTGCTCGCCGACTATCAGCGCAAGCGGCACGAGGCCGAGGGCGAGGCGGCCGGCATCATCGAGGGCGCCAAGGCCGAGGCCGAGCGCCTGGCCACGGAGGCCAAGGCGAAGGTCGCGGAATTCGTCGAGCGCCGCACCAAGATGGCGGAAACCAAGATCGCCCAGGCCGAAGCGCAGGCCGCCGCCGAGGTGCGCGCCGCCGCGGCGGATGCCGCCGTCGCGGCCGCCGAGAAGATCCTGGCAAAGGAAGCCAAGGGCAAGCTCGCCGACGAGCTGATCGCCAAGGGCATCGAGGACGTCCGGCAAAAGCTGAATTAGCCGGCTGCCGACCCCGGGGGTCGGCCCGCCGCCGTTCCGCAAGGGCAACGAGGGCGCCGGCCGGCTTTGTCCCCGCTATTTTAATGTCCCCCGGTGCACAACCGGTGCGCAGTGGCAGGCGGCCTTGCCTACCATGACACCGTCAGTATCCTGACGGATTCTGATTCGTCCGCACAGTTCGTCGCGTGGGCCGCGTAATCCGGCCTCAGCATCGGAGGGCCTCGTGGTCATCTTCGATTGCAACGGCGTGCTTGTAGACAGCGAGCCGTTGGCCAGTCAGGTCGTATCCCAGGAGTTCATCCGCGCCGGTTTTCAGCTGACGCCGGAGGTGGTCGCCCGCTATTTCAGCGGCCGCCGCCCCTCCGACATGTTCAACGAAGTGGAAGCGGCCGCCGGCCGCGAGCTGCCGTCCGGCTTTGCCGCCGCCGTCTCGGGCGCGATTTTGCGCCGCTTCCGCGCCGAACTGCAGCCGACCAAGCACGCCGCGCACGCGCTCAACTGGCTGCGCGGGCCAAAATGCGTCGCCTCTTCGTCCTCCTATGATCGCATCCGGCTGAGCCTCGAATGCACCGGCCTCATCCGTTTCTTCGAGCCGAACCTGTTCTCGGCCAGCGAGGTGAAGTACGGCAAGCCGGCACCCGACCTGTTCCTCCACGCGGCCGCCAAGATGGGCGTGCGGCCGGCCGACTGCATCGTGGTGGAGGATTCCGCCGTCGGCATCGCGGCGGGTGTCGCAGCCGGCATGACCGTGGTCGGTTTTGCCGCCGGCAGCCACGCGCATGCGCGGCTCTCCGATCACCTGCGCGCGGCCGGTGCGCGCATCGTAATTTCCGACATGCGCGTGCTCAAAAGCACGATTGCCGATCTGCGCGGCTGGTAGCCGCGAAATTTTCCGCCCGCCCGCGCGCATGCGCGGCCGAGGAGTTGATCCAACCTGAGCGGATTGCGCGCTAACTCGATCGCGGCGGCGCTTTCGGCCGCTTGTGATGGCGCGGTCGCTTGCGCGCCGGCAATTTCTTGTGCATCTGCGCGGCGAGCGGATCGAAGCCGACATAGACGACGTATTGGCTTATGTCGGTAATCGGCGTCGGCAACGGGAACGAGACGTCGGGATCGATCTGGGTGAATGTAACCCGGTCGACGGTATTGCTGATCGTCACCGTCTGGTGCTCGAATTTGGAAAGTATCGTCTTCGGACTGTCGAGCGCTTCCTTCACCAAGGCGATGCGCAGCGGCACGTCGACCGCGCCGGGCCCGCCGGCCGGGCCGGTGATGATGCGTCCCTCGATGCCGATCTTCATGGTCATGACGTTGCCGGCGAGGTGGCATTCGCGTGCGGTACGGATGATGCTGCCCTGGTATTTCACGTCGAGCGCCGCCGGCTCGGTCTGCCCCGGCTTCGTTCCCACCATCAGCGTGCTCGCGCCGATGCGCACCTTGACCGCCGGACAGTCGAAATCGGTATCGACGACCGGACCGGTCGACGTGGTGCCGCCGGAGGTCGCTTTCGACGATTGGTGGAACATGTCCAATGGCGAGGCGCTGAACAGGCCGCTGCTGCTGCTGCTGCTGCCGGTGCTGCCGCAGCCGCTGAGCACAAGGCCCGACATCAAGCCTGCGGCGATCCCCGCCCCCAACCGCGCCATCTGGTTACTCCCCGGCACACCGACTTTTCGGCGCGCTGTCCCTGCCGCCAGCCCGCTTTATAGCAAGGCAAGCGTGGCAAGCCCAAGGCACTGGAGGTCAAATCGGATCGTCCTTGAGCCGGCCGTAGAGCACGTGATCCTGCCAGATGCCGTTGATGCACAAATAGGCGCGCGCATAGCCTTCGCGCTGAAATCCGGTCTTCTCGAGCAGGCGAATCGAGGCGGAATTGGTAGGAATACAGGCCGCCTCCAGCCGATGCAGGCGAAGTGTGCCAAAACAGAACGGGATGAGCGCGCGCATGGCGGCGGTCATATAGCCCTGGCGCGCGAACGGCGCCCCGATCCAGTAGCCGATGGAGCCGGCCTGCGCCACGCCGCGCCTGATATTGGCGAGCGTCAAGCCGCCGACCATGGCGTTGTCCTCGCTGCGGAAGATCAGGAAGGCGTAGGCGAGATCGCCGCGCAGGTCCTCTGCGTAGCGCTTGATCCTGCGGCGGAAGGCGCCGCGCGTGAGATCGTCGGCCGGCCAAGTCGGCTCCCACGGCGTGAGGAAGGCGCGGCTCATCTCGCGCAGCGCGGCCCACTCGCCATAGTCGCCGCTCTGCGGCACGCGCAGCGTGACGCGGTCGCCGCGCACGCTCGGCATGGTTTCGTTCAGATTGACGGTGCGGAAAAACGCCATGGGCGAACCGACGCTTCCCTGTTCAAGCCGCCCGCGGCACCAGGCTTTCGGCGATGGCGGCCGTCGATGCCAGACCCGCGCCGGGACCGAGCGCCGAGATGGCGGGCGGCGAACGCCTGATCAACATGCGCCCGGCGGCGCGCGCGGAATCGACCGTCACGGCATCGACCTTCGCGACGATTTCCTCGAGCGGGATCGGACGGCCGTAGGCCAGCATCTGCCGGGCCAATTGTCCGACGCGCGCCTCGGAGCTTTCCAGCGCCATCAGCAGGCCGGCCTTGAGCTGCGCCTTGGCGCGGGCGACCTCCGTCTCATTAAGTGTCTCGGTGGCGTTGCCGATCTCGCCGATCGCCACACGCATCAATTCGGGTGCGTCGGCCTCGTCGGTGCCGGCATAGAGCGCGAACAAGCCCGTGTCGGAATAGGGCATGTGGAAAGCGTTGATGGTGTAGCAGAGGCCACGCTGCTCGCGCACTTCCTGAAACAGGCGCGAGGACATGCCGCCGCCGAGCACGCTGGTGAACACCTGCAGACTGTAAAGCTGCTCGTCGCGCACCGGCACGCCTTGCAGCGCCAGCGCAATATGGACCTGTTCGAGGTCGCGGGTCTCGACCCGGCTGCCGCCGACGAAATGCGCGGGCTCGGGTTCGGGCGCCGCCGCGCCGGCAAAAACGGCAAAGCGTTTCTCGACTTCGGCGACGATGGCGGCATGCTCGACGGCACCCGCCGCCACCACGATCATGTCGGGCGCGCGATAATGGCGCCCAAGATACGCGCGCAGCCGCGCCGGATTGAATGAGCGCACGGTCTGCGGTGTGCCGAGGATCGAACGGCCGACCGCCTGCTTGGGAAAGGCGGTTTCCTGCAAGCGGTCAAACACCAGGTCGTCGGGCGTGTCTTCCGTGGCGCCGATTTCCTGCACGATCACGTTCTGCTCGCGCTTGAGCTCGACCGGATCGAAGGTCGGCTCAGAAAGAATGTCGGAGAGCACGTCGAGCGCGAGCGGCACGTCGGGCTTCAGCACGCGCGCGTAATAGGCGGTCGATTCCACACTCGTGGCGGCGTTGAGGTCGCCGCCGACCGCCTCGATCTCCTCGGCGATCTGGCGTGCGCTGCGCCGCTTGGTACCCTTGAAGGCCATGTGCTCGAGCAGGTGCGAAATGCCGTGCTCGTCGCCCTGTTCGTCGCGGCTGCCGGAGCCGATCCACACGCCGAGCGAGGCCGATTCCAAATGCGGCATGCGGTCGGTGACCACCGCCAGACCTGAGGGAAGACGGGTTATTTCCACGGTCATGCCGCTGCTCCTTCACGCGCCGCGTGCGACGCCGACGATACGTATTTTTCCACCGCCGCCTGATCGGCCGGCAGCACGCTGACGCGCTCCTTCCGATCGTTGAGATCGGCGAGCCATTCCGGAAGCTTGGGACTGTGGCCGCAGGCCGCTTCCACCGCCTGCGGGAATTTGGCGGGATGCGCTGTCGACAGCACCACCATGGGTACGGCGGGGTCGCGCGTCTCTTTCTCGGCCACAGCCAGTGCCACCGCCGTGTGCGGATCGACGCAATAGCCGGCCTCGCGCCAGCAGGCGCGCATGGTGGCGGCGCTTTCCTCCTCGTCGGCGCGGTCGGCGGTGAACAGGGCGCGCATGGTGGCGAGCGCGTGCGCGGATACGGCGAAGCGGCGGGACTGCGCCAGCGAGCCCATCAGCGCGGCAACCTTCTTGCCGTCGCGGCCGTAAGCGTCGAACAGCAGCCGCTCGAAATTGGACGAGACCTGGATATCCATGGAGGGCGACGTGGTCGCCACCACGTCGCGAATCTCGTAGTCGCCGGTTGCGAAGGCGCGCACCAGGATGTCGTTCACATTGGTCGCCACCACCAGCCGGTCGACCGGCAGCCCCATGCGGGAGGCGACGTAACCGGCGTAGACATCGCCGAAATTGCCGGTCGGCACGGTGAAGCCGATCTTGCGGTGGGGAGCGCCGAGCGCCACCGCGGCGGTAAAGTAATAGACCGCCTGCGCCACGACGCGTGCCCAGTTGATCGAGTTGACCCCGGACAGGCGCATCCGGTCGCGGAAGGCATGGTGGTTGAACATCGCCTTCACCAGTGCCTGACAGTCGTCGAAGGTGCCCTCGATGGCGAGCGCGTGCACATTGGCGTCGGCCGCGGTGGTCATCATGCGGCGCTGCACCTCGGAAATACGCCCGTGCGGGAACAGCACCACCACGTCGACCTGGCTGCGCCCGCGGAACGCCTCGACCGCCGCCCCGCCGGTATCGCCGGAGGTGGCGACGACGACAGTCCTACGCTCGCCGCGCTGGCGCAGCACGTGGTCCATCAGCCGCGCCACCAGCTGCATGGCGAGGTCCTTGAAGGCGAGCGTCGGCCCGTGGAACAGCTCCAGGACGAACAGGCTGGGGCCGAGCTGGGTAAGCGGCGCCACCGCCGGATGGCGGAATGTTCCATAAGCTTCGCGCGCCATGCGGGCGAGATCGGCCTCCGGCAGGCTGGTGCCGACAAAGGGACGCATCACCTCGACCGCCACCTCGGCGTAGTCGCAGCCGGCGAACCCGGCGATTTTCGCCGGATCGAGCGAGGGCCAGCTTTCCGGCACGTAAAGACCGCCGTCACGGGCGAGCCCGGCCAGCATGACCTCGACGAAATCGAGGGCCGGGGCTTCGCCCCGCGTTGAGAGGTAACGCATTGATAAAGCTATTAATTTTGTTCCGCGCGACGGTCCTCGCGGGCCAGACTAACCCTCGCCGGGGGCTTGCACAAGAAAGCCGCCGAACTCCGCGCACCGTTCGCGGTTCCGCTTGAAATAGGTGTTGCAACAGTTCCGGCGTTCGCGCCCGGATGATGAAACCATTGATCGCGCTAAAATTCTGAAGGGTCAGACCACCAGCGCGCCGCCATCGAGGTAGACGATGGAGCCGGTCATGAAGCCGTTCTCCATGAAAGCGATGATCTGACGCGCGACGTCCTCGCCAAGCCCGACGCGCTTGACCGGCAGCCCGGCCGCGGTCTTTTCCAGCATTTCCCTGCGGGCGGCCTCCGGCATGGCGGCGCGGATCGGCGTGTCGATGATGCCGGGCGAGACGCAATTGACGCGGATGGGTGCTAGCTCGAGCGCGAGCGCGCGGGCCAGCGATTCAAGGGCGCCGTTCGCCACGCTGACGATCGCCGAATTCGGGCGCGGGCGAATGCTCAGGAAACCGCTGACCAGCGAGAGCGAGCCGCCGGGCTTGATCTCGATCTCGCTGCGCGCGCGCAGCGCCAGGCGCCCCACAGCTTGCCTTCCATCGTCGCGCGCACGTCCTCCATGGCCACGCTCTTGAACGGGCCGGTGCGCAACTGCGCAGCGCTGACCACTACGTGATCGACCCGGCCCACGCTGTGGAAGTGATCGATCACGCTCTGGTCGTTGGTGACGTCGACGGTCATACCCTTGGCGCCGATCTTGCCGGCGGCGGCTTTGACGCGCTCGGCATTGCGCGAAGCGATGATGACTTCCGCGCCTTGCGCCTTCGCCATCTCGGCAGCGGCAAGACCGATGCCGGACGAGCCTCCGACCACGACGACTTTTTTGCCCGACAGCATGCGCAGCTTCTCCCTTTACACGGCGCGTCTCACGCGCGCGGCACTAAACCACGTCGCCTGGGCTGCAACAACAAGCGACGCGCAAAACGCACGCACATTGCATCGCTGCGTTTCATGAGGGGAAAGCAAAGCCGGCGGCCTTTCGCCTGCTCAATATTGCCGGCGGACGCGTCGGACCAGAAAGAGGACGTAGATGCAGAACAGCCCGAAGGCGAGGCCGAACCAGGTGATGGCATATTGCAGGTGGTTGTCGGGAAGGTTGACCACCAGCTTGCCCGGCTTCGGCAATCCGCCGGCGGGTACCGGCAACTCCTGCTCGATATAAAACGGCGCAATGTTGTGCCAATGATGCGCGGCTGCCATGGCCTTGATGTCGCGCAGATACCAGACGTTCTCCTTCGGGTCGTCGGCCGGCGTGAACATACCGCGCGTTTCCGGCCAGCGCATGACGCCGACGATGTCGACGCTGGCCGGCGGTATCGTCGCCGCGGCGTCCTTGCGGTCGAGCGGCACGAAGCCGCGGTCGATGACGACAAGGCTGCCGCCGGCAAGACGCGCCGGCGCGAACACCCAGTAGCCCGGCCCCTTCACGTCGGGGCGCAAGGCGGAGCCGGCGGAGTAGACGAGCGCCGCCTGCCCCGGCAGGAATTCGGCGGGAAAGCCGACGCGGTTGAATTCCTCGCGCTGCTGCTCGAGCCGTCCCCACTCCTCGCGCGGCGGCAGATCGGCGGGTGCGTGCGAAAGCCGCGTGTTCATGGCGGCGATCAGATTTTCCTTCCAGGTCTTGCGGTCGAGCTGCCAGATGCCGAGCCCGACCAGAATGGCTATGCCGACGATCGCGAAGATCGTCGGCTCAACTATGCCGCGGCGCTCGCCCCTCACACTTCCCCTCGCCGCTCGAGCCGTCCTTCTGCCGCCTTGTGGTGGTACTGCAAGGCGATCAGCAGGCCCTTGATCGGCCGCAGCGGCCCGAGCGTGAGCAGCAGGATCAGCGGAATCCACAACGCCGCGTGCACCCAATAGGGCGGCTGGTACACGAATTCGACCACCATGGCGGCGAACACCGCGACGAAGCCGCCGATCAGAATGACGAACACCGCCGGGCCGTCACCGGCATCGGCGAAGTTGAAATCGAGGCCGCAGTGCTCGCAACGCGGCCGCAAACCTAGGAAGCCCTGGAATAGATGGCCCTCGCCGCAGCGCGGACAGCGCCCGCGCAAGCCGCGCGCTATCGGCAGCGGTGGTGGTGATGCAGAAAAGCTCATCATAGTTCTCCGCTCGTCCCCGCGAAAGCGGGGACCCAGGAGCCGCATACCCCGCCAGAAAAACTGGATTCCCGCTTACGCGGGAATGAACGGAGTTTGTCGCGCTCGTCCTTGGTCAATTCGACCCCCGAAAAGAAAAGGGGCGGCGTCGCCGCCGCCCCCAATTCAAGCGCGCGAGTGACGGTCACTCGGCATGCACGATGCCGCCGCCCCACACATATATGCAGGCGAACAGGAACAGCCATACCACGTCGACGAAATGCCAGTACCAGGCGGCGAATTCGAAGCCGAGGTGCTGGGTCGGGCTGAAATGTCCTTTCATCGTGCGGATCAGGCAGACGATCAGGAAGATCGAGCCGATGATCACATGCGCGCCGTGGAAGCCGGTCGCCATGAAGAAGGCGGCGCCGTACATGTTGCCCGAATAGTGGAAGGCGGCGTGCGAATACTCGTAGGCCTGCACGCAGGTGAAGGTGAGGCCGAGCAGGATGGTCAGCACCAGGCCCCATTTCAGGCCCTGCCGGTCGCCCTCCAACAGCGAGTGATGCGCCCAGGTCACCGTCGTGCCCGACGTGAGCAGAATCAGCGTGTTCAACAGCGGCAGGTGCCAGGGATTGAAGGTCTCGATGCCCTTGGGCGGCCAGACGCCATGGGTGAAGGCGACGCGGGCCACTTCCTGCGCCTCGTTGGGAAACAGCGCGGTGTTGAAATAGGCCCAAAACCAGGCGACGAAGAACATCACCTCGGAGGCGATGAACAGGATCATGCCGTAGCGGTGCGAGATCTGCACCACGCGCGTATGGTAGCCCTCGTACTGCGCCTCGCGGATCACGTCGCGCCACCAACCGAGGAAGGTGTAGAGCACGCCGATCGCGCCGAGCCCGAACACGAAGGGCGCGGCGGTGTACATGTGGTGCATCCAGCTGATCAGACCGACCGCCAGGACGAAAGCCGAGATGGCGCCGACCGCCGGCCACGGGCTCGGATCGACCAGGTGGTAATCGTGGTGCTTAGCGTGCGCGTCGGCCATCTTTGTCGTCTCCGTTGCAGTCGCGTCGGGCGTTCGGCGCCCGTCATTCCCCGTTAAAGCTTGTTCGAATTCGTACCGCTTGCCTGCGCGAGCGGCGGCGTTCGCTCGGGCAGCCGGTAGAAGGTGTAGGACAGCGTGATGGTATTGAGATCCTTCTGATCGCGGTCCTTGGCGATCGCGGGATCGACGTAGAAGACCACGGTCATCTCGCGGGTCTCGCCCGGCTTCATCGTCTGCTTGGTGAAGCAGAAGCAGTTGATCTTGGTGAAGTAGGCGCCGACGGTCGGGGGCGAGACGTTGTAGGAAGCTTGCGCGGCGATCTCGCGCGCAGCCTGGTTGATCACCTTATAGCGGACCGTCGCCACCTCGCCGATGCGCAGCTTGATCTCGTTCTGCTCCGGCACGAATTTCCAAGGCAGCCCGGGCGCCACGTTGGAATCGAAACGCACGGCGAGCGAGCGCGAAAGCACCTCGCCCGGCGCGGCGTTTGCGACCTGCGGCGTGCCGGCAAATCCGGTGGTGCGACAGAACCAGTTGTAGAGCGGCACCGCCGCAAAGGCCGCGCCCACCATGCAGGCGACGAACGCGCCGCAGGCGAACGCGACGGCCAAATCGCGACGTAAAGACCGGTTGTGTCGATCGGGCGCGATCATGGGTGGGTCATATCGGGCGCATCAGGACGCCCGGTCCCTTCACCAGCGTCATCACGTAGAACAGGATGACGAGCGCGGCGAGCGCCAGCGCGATGGCAATCGAGCGCGAGCGGCGCGCGCGCTTCTGCGCCTCGGTGAGCACGACGCCCTCGTCTTTTTGCCGATCATTCATGACGAATTCGGAGCTCACGCCGCCAACCGGGCCAACAGCCCGCCCCAACCGCGTTCGACCAGCAGCACGGCGAATAAAAGGAACAGATAGAGGATCGAGAACGCGAACAATTGCTTGCTGGCGCGGTCGTCGGGCCGGCGCTCGCAGAACACCTGCCAGGCAAGCACCATCATGAGCGCGCCGCTGACCAGAGCGGTCAGCCCATAGAGAGGACCGGCAAAGCCGAGGATCCAGGGCGACACCGCAAGCGGCGCCAGGACCATGGTGTAGCGCAGGATCTGGCGGCGCGCGTTCACCTCGCCCGCCACCACCGGCAGCATGGGGATGCCGGCGCGCTTGTAGTCGTCGGACTTGTACAGCGCGAGCGCCCAGAAATGCGGCGGCGTCCAGAAGAAGATGATCAGGAACAAGACGACCGGCTCGAGCGAAAGCGAGCCGGTGACCGCGGCCCACCCGATCATCGGCGGGAAGGCGCCGGCGGCGCCGCCGATCACGATGTTCTGCGGCGTCAGACGCTTGAGCCAGGCCGTGTAAATGACCGCATAGAAGAATATGGTGAAGGCGAGCAGCGCCGCGGCAAGCGTGTTCACCAGAAGGCCGAGCGTCACTACCGAAAAGCCGGCAAGCGTCAGGCCGAAGGCCAGCGCCTCGCCCGGCTTGATGCGGCCGAGCGGCACCGGACGGCGCGCCGTGCGCACCATCATGGCGTCGACGTCGGCGTCGTACCACATGTTGAGCGCACCGGCCGCGCCTGCGCCCACTGCGATGCAGAGCAGCGCCGTAAAGCCGGCGATCGGATGAATGGCGCCGGGCGCCACGGCGAGGCCCACCAACGCAGTGAACACCACCAGCGACATCACCCGTGGCTTCAGCAGCGCAATATAGTCGCCGACGGTCGCGAGGCTGGGCTCGGCCAGGCCGAGCCCCGATCCTGCGGCAAGGGGACCGCGGAATTCTGCGCCTTCGCTGACGAGCGACATGGGTTACGCCGATTGAGCCCTTATTGAATGCGCGGCAGCGTCTCGAACTGGTGGAACGGAGGCGGCGAAGGCAACGTCCATTCCAGCGTGGTCGCGCCCACGCCCCATGGATTGGCGCCGGCCACACGCTTCTTCACGAAGGCCTCCACCATGCCGAACAGGAAGACCAGCACGCCGAATCCCGCGATGTACGACCCGTAGGACGAGATCTCGTTCCAGCCGTGGAATGCCGTCGGGTAGTCGATGGTACGGCGCGGCATGCCGGCGAGGCCGAGGAAGTGCTGCGGGAAGAAGATCACGTTCACGCCGATGAAGGTGATCCAGAAGTGCAGCTTGCCGATGGTCTCGTTGTACATGTAGCCGGTCATCTTCGGGAACCAGTAGTACCAGCCGCCGAAGATGGCGAAGACGGCCCCGAGCGAGAGCACGTAGTGGAAGTGCGCGATCACGTAGTAGGTATCGTGCAGCACGCGGTCGACGCCGGCATTGGCCAGCACCACGCCGGTGACGCCACCGATGGTGAACAGGAAGATGAAGCCGAGCGCCCACAGCATGGGGGTGCGAAACTCGATCGAGCCGCCCCACATCGTGGCGATCCAGGAGAAGATCTTCACGCCGGTGGGCACCGCGATCACCATGGTGGCCGCGATGAAATAGGCCTGCGCGCCGGTCGAAAGGCCGACCGTGTACATGTGGTGCGCCCACACCACGAAGCCGATGCCGCCGATCGCCACCATGGCGTAGGCCATGCCGAGATAGCCGAACACCGGCTTCTTCGAGAAGGTGGACACGATATGGCTGATCATGCCGAAGCCCGGCAGGATCAGGATGTAGACTTCCGGATGGCCGAAGAACCAGAACAGATGCTGGAACAGCAGCGGATCGCCGCCGCCTTCCGGCGCGAAGAAGGTGGTGCCGAAGTTGCGGTCGGTGAGCAGCATGGTGATGCCGCCCGCCAGCACCGGCAGCGACAGCAGCAGCAGGAACACCGTCACCAGAATCGACCACACGAACAGCGGCATCTTGTGCAGCGTCATGCCGGGCGCGCGCATGTTGAAGATGGTGGTGATGAAGTTGATGGCGCCGAGGATCGACGAGGCGCCCGCCAAGTGCAGCGACAGGATGACGAAGTCGACCGCCGGGCCCGGATGACCGCTGGTCGACAGCGGCGCGTACAGCGTCCAACCGGTGCCGGCGCCGTTAGCGCCCGGCTCGCCGCCGACGAACATCGACATGATCAGCAGCGCGAAGGACGCCGGCAGCAGCCAGAACGAGATGTTGTTCATGCGCGGGAACGCCATGTCCGGCGCGCCGATCATCAACGGCACCATCCAGTTGCCGAAGCCGCCGATCATCGCCGGCATGACCATGAAGAAGATCATGATCAGGCCGTGCGCCGTCGCGAATACGTTGTATTCGTGCGGGCTGGGGAAAAACTGGATGCCCGGGTTCTGCAGCTCCATGCGGATGGCGATCGACAATGTGGCGCCGATCAGGCCCGCCATGATCGCAAACACCAAGTACATCGTACCGATGTCCTTGTGGTTCGTGGAGTAGACGAAGCGCCGCCATCCGGTCGGATGATGTTCGTGGGCCTCGTGTGCGCCGTGGGCAGCTGCGTGTTCGGCCATTTTTATTGTCCTTCGACTCTCGTCCTTGTCATCCGCATTATATTCGCGTTTTTATATGTGTGTCACTTGCTTTCGATCGCCGCCACGTCGGTCTTGGCGGGCGTGTTGTCGTCGGTGGCGGCGTATTTCTTCTTCGCCTGCGCGAGCCAAGCCGTGTAGTCCTTCTCGCTTACGACGTGGATGGCGATCGGCATGAAGGCGTGGTCGCGCCCGCACAGCTGCGAGCACTGGCCATAAAACATGCCTTCCTTCTCGGCCTTAAACCAGGTCTCGTTGATACGGCCCGGGATCGCGTCGATCTTGATGCCGAACGCAGGCACCGAGAACGAGTGGATGACGTCGGCCCCGGTGACCAGCACGCGCACGACCTTGTTGACCGGCACCACCATGTCGTTGTCGACCGCGAGCAGGCGCGGCTGGCCGGCTTTGCGGTCCTTATCCTGCAGCATCAGCGAATCGAACTCGAATTTCTGATCCGGGTAGCTGTAGCTCCAGAACCATTGCTTGCCGGTGGCTTTCACCGTGATGTCGGCCTTGGGGATATTCAGCTGGTAGAAAAGCAGACGGAACGAGGGCACCGCGATCGCCACCAGGATGAGCACCGGCACCACGGTCCATATGATCTCGATGGCGGTGTTGTGCGTGGTGCGCGAGGGCGTCGGATTGGCGCGCGCGTTGAAGCGCACGATGACGATCACCAGAAGCGCCAGCACGAACAGGGCAATGGCGCCGATGATCCACAACAGGAAATCATGGAACCACGTGATGTCGTCCATGACCGGCGACGCGGCGGGCTGCAGGCCGAGCTGCCAGGGTTTCGGCTGACCGGTATCGCCGGTCGTAGCTAACGCTACGGGGCCGCCGGCAAGAACGGTCACGCCCGCCGTGACCACGAGTGCGATCAACCGCTTGATCACCGACATAGTTATTTGCGCTCCCTCGACGAGAAACGGCCCAAGGCCACTTTTTGCCGGCCAGCACGGACGGCGCGGCCCGCTGAGCACGGCGATTTGCCACGGGCGTGGCAGTTTTGGCTGTCGTGCGGCGGGACGGGGGGAAATCCCGGCTTCTCAAACCACAATTCCGTTCCTGCCGCAATGCACCTTGGCGTCGTAGCCATGCGACAAACCGCATACCCCGGCGGCGGCGCCGACGCCGCATTTATGCCATGGGCAAGCGTCTTGGATGAGGCGCGCCCCGCCCCCGCGCCGCCGGACCGTTGCTTGACAGGAAAGGTCGGGCATGACCCAACGGGGTTCACTGAACTAAAATACATGGGCGGCGCGGCGATTCGCCGGCAAGCAGGCGGCCGTCACCGGCCGGATACGCCAAGGAACTGTAATAAATGGGTAATTTCGGACATTTCCGGCGGAGCAACGCGCACCTGGGCTGGCTGGTGGCGCTCTTGGCAGCCTTGGTGCTGCCGCCCGCCGCCGCACTCGCCCAAGGCGCCGTCAAGTCGGTACACAAGGATTGGCAGATCCGCTGCGACACGCCGCCAGGCGCCAAATCCGAGCAATGTGCCCTGATGCAAAGCGTCGTCGCCGAGGACCGCGCCAATGTCGGCCTCACGGTGATCGTGCTCAAGACGGCCGACCAGAAAAGCCGGCTGATGCGGGTGGTCGCTCCGCTCGGCGTCCTGCTGCCCTCGGGGTTGGGGCTCAAGATCGACAATACCGATATCGGCCGCGCCGGCTTCGTGCGCTGCCTGCCCAACGGCTGCATCGCCGAGGTCGTCATGGACGACAACCTCATCAACAAGCTGCGCACCGGCAAAACCGCGACCTTCGTGATTTTCCAGACGCCGGAGGAAGGCATCGGTTTCCCGATGAGCCTGGCCGGGTTCGCGGAAGGCTACGACAAGTTGCCGTGACCCACCGCAGCGGCGCTGCTCAAAGCGCGGCACGCTCGCATTATCGAGACCGACACCATATTTGATGAGTATTGGGCGCCCAGGCAGGAGCCAAGAGTATGGATGAAAGCATTTCCTCGCTGATCGACCGCGCCGGCCTCGACAAGGGCAAGGTAGCCGGCATCATCAAGCGCGGGCTCGACGGCGCCGACGACGGCGAATTGTTCCTGGAATACAAGCAGGCCGAGATGCTGGTGTTCGATAATGGGCGCCTGAAACAGGCGACCTACGACACCGCGCAGGGTTTCGGATTGCGGGCGGTCAAGGATGAGGCGGTCGGCTACGCCCACGCCTCCGACCTCTCGGAAGCTGCCTTGGCGCGCGCCGCAGAAGCCGTGCGCGCTGTCAAAGGCGGCCACACCGGCACCTATGCCGAAGCGCCCGGGCGCACCAACCGCAAGCTCTACGGTGACGACAATCCGCTCGCGGCGCCCGCTTTCGATGCCAAGGTGAAGCTGCTGGAGGCGATCGACCGCTACACCCGCGGCAAGGATCAGCGCGTGCGCCAGGTGACGGCAAGCCTTGGCGCCAGCTGGCAGGTCGTGGAAATATTACGCGCCGATGGCTCGACCTATCGCGATATCCGCCCGCTGGTGCGGTTGAATGTCTCGGTCGTAGCAGGCGACGGCGACCGCCAGGAGGCTGGTTCGTTCGGCTTGGGCGGCCGCGAGGGCTATGATCGTTTCATTACGCCCGACGCTTGGAAGGGCGCGGCCGACGAGGCGGTGCGCCAGGCCCTGGTCAATCTCGACGCCGTGGCGGCTCCTGCCGGCGAGATGGACGTCGTGCTGGCCAATGGCTGGCCCGGCGTCATGCTGCACGAGGCGGTCGGCCACGGGCTGGAAGGCGACTTCAACCGCAAAAAGACTTCCGCCTTCGCCGGATTGATGGGCCAGCAAGTCGCCGCCAAGGGCGTTACCGTGGTCGACGACGGCACCATCCAGCAACGCCGCGGTTCGCTGTCGATCGACGATGAAGGCACGCCCACCAACCGTACCGTGCTGATCGAGGACGGCATCCTGGTCGGCTACATGCAGGACCGGCAGAACGCCCGGCTGATGCAGATGAAGCCGACCGGCAACGGCCGGCGCGAAAGCCACGCGCATGTGCCGATGCCGCGCATGACCAACACCTACATGCTCGCCGGCGGACACGATCCCAAGGAGATCATCGCCTCGGTGAAGAACGGGCTCTACGCCGTCTCCTTCGGCGGCGGCCAGGTCGACATCACCTCGGGCAAATACGTTTTCCAGTGCACCGAAGCTTACAAGATCGAGAACGGCAAGGTCGCCGCGCCGGTCAAGGGCGCCATGCTGATCGGCAACGGCCCGACCGATCTCAACCGCATCAGCATGATCGGCAACGATTT
>CAWDAB010000011.1:0-223370 GCA_963800155.1 uncultured Alphaproteobacteria bacterium | reverse complement strand
AGAGCAATATCGAGAATATTTTGCCCTCGCCGCTTCGACCTAGAGCCCGTTAGTGCGATTGCCGCTGCTTCGGCAGCGTAACGAAGATCAATCCTTCCAGTTGCATCAAACCGGGAAGTCGTTGGACGCATTTCTATCGTTCGGCCCTCCCCCGGTCCGGACCAGATTAGAACCTCAATTTTGCGTTGGAAGGAATTGGCAAAGTGCGGCGCGACGACATCACCATTCACCAAACCTCTGAACAAACGGAGCGGCACCCGCACCGGCCCGTCATCCGTGCACAGGTGTAATACCGAATTGAGAGGCGTCGTCGCGCTCTTTTAAACCGCACGACGGGCATTGCGCGCTCTCGCTGGCTCGGCACGACTGACAAAAAAACCTTCGGCAGTTTCCTGCCGAGGGTTCTTGTTTAGAGGTCCATGATCACGCGATCAGGGATAGAAGTCCTTGTGGACGCGGAACTCCACCCGCCAAATGTCCTGGTCGTCGACGTAGGTCGCGCCGCGTTGCGCAAGGGTGTTCGTTCCCAGTCCGGTCGGCAACAGCCCGCCGGCGCCGCTTCCACTCTGCAGGACGTGATACATCACGTCGACGCCCATGTAGAAGTCCTTGCTGACGTTCCACTGCGTGCGCGAACCGACAAACCAGCTGTTCCAGTCGTTGTCGCAGCCAGCATCGGCAACCGCGTTGGCGCCAGTGCCTCCCGTGCCCTGACCTTGCAGCGAGCACAGGATCGCATTAGCCTGATCGTTATATTTGGTTTCTTGATAGCCGCCGTACACCGAAGTCTTCCACTGGTCGTTCCAGTGATGCTCGAAGGCCGCCATGGCGCCCCAAGTCGTGGTCAGGTTCAAGTTAGTCGCGTCGACGCCCAAAACCCCACCGTAAACCGCGTCGCTCATAACTCCGTAGCCGGCGAAGTTGCCCTCACGCTCATAGTAGGTGCGGTTCATGACCTGCGGCGAGAACACGTAGTACTCCGCGCCTTCGGCATAGTCGAATTCGGCCTGGAAGTAGTCGCCGTGGCCGATCATCGGCGCATTCAGCTTAAGACCGGCGCCGGCTGCCCAGCCCCACTCGACGTCGGGATGGCCGGCCGCATCAAAACCGGGCCCGGTATAGTAGGTCGCATTGACCTCGTGCAGGGCACCCATAACCTGAGCGGAACCCCAGGCCTGGTCGACGCGCAGGTTGGCCACGACATCAGGGGCGTTGAAGCCGCCATAGCCGGCACCCGGGCCACCGCCCACTGCACCGGCACCACTGGCGTTGCCTTCCCAGACGATCTGGTTATCGCGACGGCTTTCGCACTTGGTATCGCCTGTATGAAGCGGATGGGATCGAGGGCCTGACGAACTTCAGCTACGAGGGCAGCGTTTGCCAGTTGAGCGGCGAGCAACAGGAAAAGCTGAAAGCCTGGGTTGCCGCTGCCTTACCACATACAACGCGCCAGGTCGGCGCCTGGATCGAGAATGAATTCAGCGTCGTTTACCAAGGCCGGTCAGGACTGATCGCGCTGTTGCACCGCCTGGGGCTCGAATATCACAAACCCAATGTCATTCCGCGCAAGCTTGACGAAGAAAAGCAGAAGGCTTTCATTGAGAGCTACGAAAAGCTGCTGAATTCCTTGGGCGACGACGAGGCCGTACTGTTTGCTGACGCCGTGCATCCGACCCATGCCGCACGGCCCGTCGGCTGCTGGGCGCCGAGCCAGGAGAAGCTGGCGATCGAGCAGACGAGCGGGCGTCAACGCATCAACATTCACGGCGCGATCGACCTGGCGACCGGGCAAACCCGGATGATCGAGGCCCTGACCATCGACGCCGCCTCGACGATCAGGCTGCTGCAATCGATCGAGACGCTCTATCCGATGTTGGCGCTCATCCATGTTTTCCTGGACAACGCGCGTTATCATCACGCCAAGCTCGTGCAGGAATGGTTAGCCCTGCCGGGACGACGCATCAAGCTGCACTTCATCCCAAGCTATTGCCCGCACTTGAACCCGATCGAGCGGTTATGGGGTCTCATGCACAGAAACGTCACGCACAACAAGTGCTACGCAACTTGCGCCCAATTTGCCGACGCAACGCTCAGTTTTCTGCGTGAAAAGGTTCCGGGGAATTGGGCGAACCTCTGTGATTCGGTCACCGACAATTTCCGTATCATCAACCCCAAGGATTTTCGGGTTGTGGCGTGAACGGAGTATAGACTTTTTCGACGCCACCATGCGCGGCTTCATGCTCGAAGTGCGCTCGTCAGGCGGCAAGACTTACTACCAGCGATACACCGACGAACGTGGTCGAGAACACCAATATAGGATCGGCCCTGCTGATGTCCTGACCTTGCGACAAGCGAAGCGCAAGGCAAAGCAGATCAAGGCTCAAGCCATTCTCGGCGGTGATCCACAACAGGCAACACGTCACGACCGTCGTGCAATTCCCACTCTGCGCTCGTTCATCGCGGAGCGATATCTCCCGTTTATCCAAGGATACAAGCGAAGCTGGAAGACGGACGAAACCGTTCTGCGCGTTCATATCCTCCCCGAGCTTGGCCGTTATTTCCTCGACGAAATCACGCCGGAATACATAATCGACCTAACCAACAAAATGCGTAACGCCGACTATGCGCCTGGCTCCGTAGGGCGCGTCATCATCATCCTGCGATACGTTTTCAATCTCGCCATCAAGTGGAAGGTGGGGCCGCCCGGAACGAACGCGGCATCGGGAATACCTGTGCCACCCGACGTGCAACGAACCCGCTACCTGACCAAGGAAGAAGCGGCTCGGCTACTCGCTTCAATCCGCGCCGATGAAAACCAAATTGCAGCAAAGGCCATAATGCTGCTCTTTCTGACTGGCGCAAGGCGCAACGAGGTTACGCAAGCTGAGTGGTCGTATGTCGATTGGCAGCGCCAGACGCTGTTCGTGCCACGATCAAAGAACGGGCGACCTCGTTATGTACAACTGAACAACGCGTCGATCGAGATTTTGAAGTCAATCCCGAGGATACAGAGCAATCGCTACATCTTCCCTTCCCCAACAACTGGTAGACCTATGCCGCACCTGTTTTTCCCTTGGGATCGAATTAGGAAACGAGCAGGACTAATTGATCTACGGCTACATGATCTACGGCACTCGTTCGCCAGTTTTCTGGCAAACAGGGGCGAGCGCCTTCAGTACGTTCAAGGGCTATTGGGACACGCCAATCTCCGAAGCAGCCAAAGATATTCCCACTTGTTTCCTGATCGCCTCGCTCAGTCAGCCGAAATAATGACTACTATTTTCGACGAATTGAGTAAGCATTCGTGAACTTTTCTCATTTTGAGAGTTTGAGTAACGGCAACTTTGCGTCTCCTCTAATGTCTGCCACGATAGCTCGTTTGATTGATCTAGACATTTGCCACAGCGTATCTCGTTCGAAACGCCTGGCTTTTAACGTTGGTCCGATGTCTACCACTTTATCCGACGGATGTTTGGGTGAGGAGCCTTCAATAAAAATGGCCCATGCTTCGACTGCACCATGAAGATCAACCTTCCCTTCTTGGTCGAAGCGTGCATGGGTCGGCCGGATTTGGATATCCTTTATCTCGCCAGCAACCGTTTCGACGACGACCTCGACCATCCGCTGAATAGAATTGGCAAATTGCGGGACAGCAACTTCGCCATGTGCCAGCTCACGGGCTAGGCGAGAAGTAATTCTGAATGGCCCGGTCTCAGTACAGATGTAGTGACGGAGGGAAAGACGGCGGCGTCGCGCTCTCTTGAACCGCACGACGGGCATTGCGCGCTCTCGCTGGCTCGGCACGACTGACAAAAAAACCCCCGGCAGTTTCCCGCCGAGGGTTCTCGTTTAGAGGTCCATGATCACGCGATCAGGGATAGAAGTCCTTGTGGACGCGGAACTCCACCCGCCAAATGTCCTGGTCGTCGACGAAGGTCGCGTCCCGTGTCGACATGGCCGCAGGCAACAACCCCCCAGCACCGCTTCCACTCTGCAGGACGTGATACATCACGTCGAGGCCCATGTAGAAGTCCTTGCTGACGTTCCACTGCGTGCGTGAACCGACAAACCAGCTGTTCCAGTCGTTGTCGCAGCCAGCATCCGCAACCGCGTTGGCGCCAGTGCCACCTGTACCCTGACCTTGCAGCGAGCACAGGATTGCGTTGGCCTGGTCGTTAAACTTGGTTTCTTGATAGCCGCCGTACACCGAAGTCTTCCACTGGTCGTTCCAGTGATGCTCGAAGGCCGCCATGGCGCCCCACGTCGTGGTCAGGTTCAAGTTCGTCGCGTCGACGCCTAGAACACCCCCGTAAACCGCGTCGGTCATGACGCCGTAGCCGGCGAAGTTGCCCTCACGCATATAGTAGTTGCGGTTCATGATCTGCGGCGAGAAGATGTAGTACTCCCCGCCTTCGGCGTAGTCGACTTCGGCCTGGAAGTAGTCGCCATGGCCGATCATCGGCGCATTCAGCTTGAGGCCGGCGCCGGCTGCCCAACCCCATTCATTGTCGGGATGGCCGGCCGCATCAAAACCCGGGCCCGTATAGTAGGTCGCATTGACCTCGTGCAGGGCGCCCATGATCTGGGCGGAGCCCCAGGCCTGGTCGACGCGCAGGTTGGCCACGACATCCGGGGCGTTGAAGCCGCCGTAGCCCGCACCCGAGCTAACGCCCGCCGCCCCGGCACCAGCAACGTTGCCTTCCCAGACGATCTGGTTGTCGCGGCGACTTTCCGCGGAGATCGTGCCCGAGAAGCCGTTGCCGAACTGGGCGGTATAGCCCGCAACCATCCAGCCGCCGCCCGCGGTCGTGTTCTGCGAGTAGTCGGCAAGATACGAAGTCGCCGGACCACTAAAGAACTCGAAGAAAGACGTCGCCAAACCGAAGGTGAAGCCGGCCCACTGGATGAAGCCACGGTTGGTATGGGCAGAAGCGCCGCTGCCGTTGCCGATGTCGTTAGAGATAAGGCCGACGTCCATATAGGCACGCACCGTGCCGTATGGGGTCTGGTTGCGGGCATCCAACGTCACATAACCGCGCGACCGCCAAGTCGATTCGTTGGTCGTGTTGTTGCGGACATCGGCTCCGGAGCCGTTGAAGTTGCCGCTCGTCGTGCTGCCGTTGGCATGGTACTGGTACTGCGCGCGCACCCAGCCGCCGACCTTCAAGCACATATCGGTTCCCGGGATGTAATAGAACCCTACACCGTACAGGCTGCATATCTTCACGTACTCGACCGGTTTGGCCTTAACGGGAAGATCGGCGGCCTGCGCCCCAGCGATCGCAACGAAACCCGTCGCGGAGCCAAGGAGAAGGCTTTTCACCATCTTCATCTTGAACCTCCAAACATGTTTATCGTGAGAGGGTTCCGTATCCGTCTAGTGCGACAGGCACCGATGGAACTTCCCCTTGCTCCCCGCTAACCGGAAAACCGGGTAGCGCGACATGGGGATGCCCCCCTCCGTCGCAGCCATGACCATAGCGGATAAGGTCCTAGGCGCAATCAAGAAGACCCCTTCCCACAGGCTTACAAACCGCTTTTCAGGCGGGTGTTGCGTAAAAGGCACGAACATTCAGCCGTCCCGGGAACAAGCCTCAACAGGAATGGGAAAATGCATTTTTCAAAGTTAAATCATTGGCTTACATTGTCTCGCCAATACCGGGCGCGAGATAGCCCGACTGGAACTTGGTACCGCCAACGGGCAATCCGGCTCATTTCCGTCATCGTTTCGGCGGCCGGCCGCCTATTTCGTCCACAAATTGACCGCAATAGCGGCAGGTTTCCCCAAACGATTACACGGTGCCTCGAATCTTTGCAGGCAAGGATTTCGCGGCAGCAAGCTATTTGGTGAGGAAGGAGGCACCGGGATGCGGCCTGGCGGAGACGGAGGGATTCGAACCCTCGATACGCCTTTGGAGCGTATAACGGTTTAGCAAACCGCCGCCTTCAGCCACTCGGCCACGTCTCCGCGTGCAGCAGTACCTATGCTTTCCGCATTGCGCGGTCAAACCGCGAAGCCGCAAGTGTCCCGTTGCCTCGACCGTCAAAAACGGCGACATCGGCTGCATCAAAACGCCTTTGGATGACACCTCAGCATGAACCGCAAGCAGCGCCGCGCCGCGCGCAAGCAGAGCCCAAGCTCGGGGGCCGGCAATAGCGCCGCGCGATTATTCGCCGTGGCGCAGCAGCAGCAGCAGCAGCAGCGATTCGACGAGGCCGCGCGCGCCTATAAGCGCCTGCTGCAGCTCAAGCCCGATCACGCCCAAGCCTGCAACAATCTCGGCTGCGTATTGCAGGCGCAGGGCAAGCTGCGCGAGGCCTCGGCCGCCTTTGCCCGCGCCCTCGTGCTGCTGCCGCAATTGTTCAACGATTTCGGCCCGATTTGCGCGACGCTGACCGCCCTGCTGCCGCCGCTCGGCGAGGCCATGCGGCACGCCAACGACGCCTGGCCGCGCCGCATGCCGCTCGATTCGCTGCTCGCCGGCGAGCGATTCGCCGCGGTCGCCGAGGATCCGCTCTTGCTCACGATCCTGCGCTCGACCCCGGTGCGCGATATTGCGCTCGAACGCCTCCTGACCGGCATGCGCGCAGCACTTCTTGAGGCCGCCAACGCGCCGACCGGCGATGCGACTTTGTCGTTTTGTGGCGTGCTCGCCGAGCAATGCTTCATCAACGAATACGTATTCGCCACGACGCCGGCCGAGGACGAAAGCGTCGCGCAGCTCAGGCGCGCGCTTGGCGAGGCGATACGTGCGCGCGCGGAGATTTCGCCGCGCCAGCTCGCGGCGTTCGCGATGTATGAGCCGCTGCATGCATTGCCCGATGCGCAAGCCTTGCTCGATCGCAAATGGCCGCCGGACGTCGACGCAGTGGTGACGCAGCAGCTGCGTGAGCCGCTGCAGGAGCGCGCGCTGCGATCGTCGATCCCGCAGCTGACCTCGATCGACGACGACGTCTCGCGACGGGTGCAGGAGCAGTACGAAGAGAACCCGTATCCGCGCTGGGTGCATGCCGCCGGCGTCGCCGATCCGCTCGGCATCGACGACTACCTGCGCAGCATCATCCCCGGCGCCGCCTTCGCGCCGCTTGCCCTGCCCAACGGTCCGGAGGTGCTGGTGGCCGGCTGCGGCACAGGGTCGTTACCTATTGAAATTACGAGGAAATTACGAGGCGCCCGGGTGCTCGGAGTCGACCTCAGCCTGAGCAGCCTGGCCTACGCGAAACGCAAAACACCACGCGAGCTCAACGGCCGACTCGAATTTGGCCAAGCCGATATCCTCAAGCTCGATACGCTCGATCGCCGTTTCGACATTGTGGATGCGAGCGGTGTCCTGCATCACATGGCCGACCCCGCGGCCGGCTTGCGCACGCTGATGACGCTGCTGCGCCCGGGGGGCTTTATGCATCTCGGTCTCTACAGCGAGGTTGCACGCCGCACCATAACGGCCGCGCGCGGCTACCTTGCCGAAAAAGGTTATCGCGCGACCGCTGACGACATTCGCCGCGCGCGACAAGATCTTGTGGACTCGAATTTGCGCGACGTCGCCCGCTCGGGCGATTTCTTCGCCACCAGCGAATGCCGGGATCTGCTGTTTCATGTGCAGGAGCACCAGCTGACCATTCCGCAGATCAAGACATTACTCATCGACAATGGCCTGCGCTTTATCGGTTTCGCTTTCGACCCGATGCGCGCGCGGCACTACGCTGCGCTGTTTGCGCAAGCGGGCAGGTCTGCCGCCGACCTCGACGCCTGGCACGAATTCGAAACGCGCAACCCGCAGACTTTTGCAGGCATGTACCAGTTTTGGGCGCAAAAGCAGCGCGCCTGACCGCGCCGAAAAAAAGAACTATTCTTGGCGCTCGGGTGTTGGCGTTGTGCAAGCGTCCTGCAAGGAGGATCGCCATGCGCCTATTCGCCGTTGCAACCGCGCTGATGACCGTGATGGCACTGTCGGCCATGCTGGCGGCGTCGACCGCCGCCTTCGCGCGCGAGGATGCCCCCTGGTGCGCTATTTATCCCACCGATATGGGGCGCACGGCCAATTGCAGCTTTCAAACACGTGCCCAATGCCTCGCCGGCGTGCGAGGCATCGGCACCTGCGAGCCGAACGGCTCGTCCGCTTCGCAGAGCAAGACGTCCCACGGCGACGGTCATCGTCGGCGCTGACCGAATTGGAGGCGGGCCTTGTCCCATTCGTTTCCGACGCAACTCACCGGGAGCAATGTCATGCACCCATCGCGCCTTGCTGCCATGACGCTGGCGGCGCTGACACTTTTAGTGGCCGCGGCCGCGCCCGCGCGCGCCTACGAGAAGCCCTACGATCCCTATCCGTGGTGCGCGGCCTACGGATACGATATGGGCGGAGCCTCCAATTGCGGGTTCTTGACCTGGGAGCAATGCATGGCGACGGTAAGCGGCGTCGGCGGCTTCTGCGAACCCAACCAATTCTACAATCCACGCGGCGGTTCACGGCAGCATCCGCGGCGGCACCATCGGCGCGAGAGCTCGGACTGAATCAACCGCTCGTCCCCGCGCAAGCGGGGAGCCAGGGCAAACATGTCGGCGTTGCAATGAAAGCCTGCATTCCCGCTGGAGCCTCTCCCCGCGCAAGCGGGGCCCGGAGCGAGCGGATAAAACCACGCTCGCCAAGCGTTTCGACCTAGGGCGTGATCGTTTCATTCTGAATCAGGCCGGGCCGCGAACTCGCTTCACCTCTCCCACGGGGAGAGGTCGGCGCACGAAGTGCGCCGGGTGAGGGGATACAACTTTTCGAAAGTCCTAGGCCCCCTCACCCCACCCTTCTCCTGCCCGAGGGGGAGAGGGAGCGCGCTCTCCCGCGTCGCATCGCTTCGATCCAAAACAACCTTGCTCTAGACGCATCATGCATTAGCGGCGGATTGACGACGCACATCGGTCGTGCGCATTTGCATGGCCGTGCAATCACGGCCATTCGATATTGCGGGCGCCATGCATGAGGCGGTCGCCCTGCATCGCCAGGGCCGGCTGCGCGACGCCGAAAAGCTTTATGCCCGCGTGCTCAAGGCGGCGCCCGCGCAATTCGATGCGCTGCATCTGTTGGGCCTCTGCAAGGCGCAAAGCGGCCAGATGGGCGAAGCCCACCGGCTGATGGCGGCGGCGCTTAAGATCAACGGTAAGGCCCCCGATGCTTGGATGAATTTCGCCAACGTGCTGCATGCGTTGCGGCGCAACGGCGAGGCACTCGAGGCGCTCGACAAGGTGTTGGCACTGCGCCCCGGCGATCCCGATGCCTTCGCCAAGCGAGGCAATGCGCTGCTGGCGCTCAGTCGACCGCAAGAGGCGCTCGCCGCCTTCGACGCCGCGCTCATGCGCAACCCGCGCCAGCTGGACGCGCTTATCAACCGCGGCAGCGCGCAAGCTTCTTTGGGCCGGTCTGCCGAAGCGCTCGCCGATTTCGACGCCGCGCTAAAGGTTGCGCCCGGCCATCCGAGCGCGCTCTACAACCGCGGCAATGCGCTGCTTAATCTCGGCCGCTATGCCGAAGCACTCGCCGCGTTCGACGCGACGTTGGCGGCCGCGCCCAGCCACATTGAAGCCTCGAACAACCGCGGTCGCACGCTGCAGGCGCTCAACCGGCATGGCGAAGCGATCGCCTGCTTCGACAAAGCGATCGCGTTGCGCAAGGACTATGCCGATGCGCATTTCAACCGCGCGCTCTCGCTGCTCACGCTCGGCGAGCTCGGCCGCGGCTTTGCCGAATACGAATGGCGCTGGAAGCGCAGCGGCATGATCGACACGCGACGCGGCTACCGCGCGCCCCTCTGGCTCGGCGAATATCCGCCAGCCCACAAAACGATCCTGCTGCATGCCGAACAGGGACTGGGCGACACCATCCAATTCGCGCGCTATGCGCCGCAACTGGCGCGCGCCGGCGCGCGTGTGCTCATGGAAGTGCAGCCGGCGCTCAAAGAGCTGTTCGCCACTTTACCCGGCGCGCCCAAGGTGTTTGCAGGCGGAGAGCCCCTGCCCGCCTACGACATTCATTGTCCGCTCGGCAGCCTGCCGCTGGCGGTCAAGACCGGGCCCGACAGCGTGCCGGTCGATATCCCTTACCTCAGCGCGGAAGACGCACGCCTCGCCAAATGGCGGCCGGCGCTCGCGGCGCTGCCCGGCAAGCGCGTCGCGCTGACCTGGGCTGGCAATCCCGCCCACGCCAACGACCGCAACCGCTCACTCGATCCCAAGCTGCTCGAGCCCTTGCTCGCGCTCGACGGGATTTCGTTCGTAAGTCTACAGCGCGATCTGCGCGACGGCGATGCGGCCTGGCTGGCGCGCCAGCCCAACGTCCGGCATGTCGGGCACGAAATCGCCGATCTCGCCGACAGCGCGGCGGTGCTGGCGTTGTGCGACCTGACGATCGCGGTCGACACTGCGCTCGTGCATCTCGCCGGCGCCATGGGACGCCCGGTCTGGGTGATGCTGGCGTTCGCGCCGGATTGGCGCTGGGAATCGGCCAGCGGCAGCAGCCTGTGGTATCCGCAGGCGCGTCTGTTCCGGCAGGCCGCGCTCGGCGATTGGACCGGCGTCGTCGCCCGTTTGGGCGACGCGCTTACCCGCTTCCTCGCCGAGCCCTAGGCCGCGGCGCGGATCGCCGGCGCCGCCTCGCGCAGCTGCGGATGCACCTTGAGCCAGTCGCGCGCGGCGCGCTGGGCACAGCCGATTTCGGCATCGCTCATCTGCTCGGCGATCTCGCGGCGCAATTGAGCCGCTTCTCGGCAACCGCGCGCGGCGGCGATGTTGAACCACTTGTGCGCTGCCACCAGATCGACCGCGACACCGGCGCCGGCCGAATATTTCATGCCGAGCGCGAAGCATTCCTCCGCATCGGCAGGTTCGACGGCGTCGACCGTCGTCTCCACATAAGCCATGACGGCCTCCCCATTTTCCGCAACCGGCACCGCGGCCGCCGGCTACTACGTCCCTGTTATTCGCGCAAAAACATCGCGCGAGCGCGGCGATCATGGGCGGGAAGTTTTCAACGCGCGCTTAAGCGCTGCGATGAATCGAAGGTGAACGGCCGCGCACGCTGTTCCTGCATGGCGCGGCGCAGACGCAAATATCGCAGCAAATAGCCGTTTTGCGTGCGGCGGTGACGGACCGCTAACCGATCCGGTTTAAGGAGCGATAACCACGCGACGAAAACGCGATGCCATGCGTCTGCGCCATGAATCGCTGAATGCCGAATTGGCAGCTACGTGTCCCGGACGCAGCCCCCGGTCCGGCCGTCGGCCGGCCCGAGGACAGGCTCCCGCGTAAAACGGTGCGCGGCGCGCGGGGAACGCGGCGAATTTCGCGGTTCGATTCCGGCCAGACGTTCTGCATTGCTTCGCTGGCAATGACGGATCGACCTCCGTCCTAGCCCGCCCGCGCGCGTTGCCCGAACAGCACGGCACGAATATTCGGATCGGTCATATCGATGCGTTCGCGCAATTCGGCGCCGAGCTTCATGCCGCGCTCGACGGCAGGCCGCGCCTTCAGCGTCTCCAGCCAGCGTTTGAGGTGCGGGAAGTCGTCGAGGTTTTGGTTCTGCCGCTTCCACAAATTGACCCAGCCGACGCAGGCCATGTCGGCGATCGAATAACGTCCGGCGAGGAAGTCGCGGTCCTTGAGCCGCGTGTTCATCACGCCGTAGAGCCGGTTCACCTCGTCTTCGTAGCGCTTGATGGCGTAGGGCAGTTGCTCGGGCGCGTAGCGCAGAAAGTGGTTGAGCTGGCCCGCCATCGGACCCAAGCCGCCCATCTGCCAGAACAGCCACTGGTCGACCTCGACGCGCCCGCGCTCATCCTTCGGATAGAACTTGCCGGTCTTGCGGCCGAGATATTGCAGAATGGCGCCGGACTCGAAAATCGAGATCGGCCGCCCGCTGGGCCCCTTCGGATCGACGATCGCCGGCATCCTGTTGTTGGGCGCGATTTTCAGGAATTCCGGCTTGAACTGCTCGCCCTTGGAGATGTTCACCGGGATCAGGGTGTAGGGCAGCCGGCACTCCTCCAGCATGATCGAGATTTTGAAGCCGTTCGGCGTCGGCCAGTACCAGAGTTCGATCGGCTTGGCCGCCTTGGCGGCGCTCTTCTTCACCGCCGTCTTGGCCTTCTTGGACGGCTTTTTCGACGTTTTGGAATTTCGCCTCGCCATGCGCGCCATTGCCCTGCTCCCGTCTTGCAATCGTTTTGCTTGGAACTCCGTCTGACCTAGGCCGGCTCCCGGGAAACAGCAACAGGGGGTCGCAGTGAGGCCGGGCACCACTGGACGAGTACAACTTTTGCTAGTTGATCTGGAAAGTGGGGTTGCAAGCGGCCCGACTGCGGACCGCCGGCCCCGCATGGGGGATATCAATGAGCAGAAGCATTTTCGCAGCCGTCCTGGCCGTCGCCGTGCTGGCCGCGCCGCTGTTGCTGCCGACACCCACCACCGCAGAGACGGCGGCTCCGGCGGCGGCAGACAAGTCCGTCAAGAAAGCCAAGAAGCCGCCAACCGCCGGTCAACTCGCCGCCCGCCGCATTCCTTCTAGCGCTTGCGCCGAGTGGAAAACCATCAAGAAGGCCGGCAAGATCGAGAAAGGCATGACCTGGCCGAAATATTGGAGCGCCTGCAACAAGCGGCTGAAGGCGGCCGGCAAGTAGCGCAAAAAACGGGCAACCTAATCGGAATCGTCCTGTTGGGACGGCGAGTTTCCGACCACGCCATAGTCTTTGGATTTACTGCCTGGCTCGGCGAGAACGAAGCCTTCGGCAGCGAGGCCGCGCTTGAGCAATTCGCGGATCGCGGCCGCCCGGCTCGGCATGCGCTTTTTAAAGCGCCAGTCGTCGCGCGCCTCCACCTCTTCCTGCGTGAGCATGAGTTGGAGACGCTCGCCCCTGTTCAAGACACCCATGGATGCACCTGAAGCACTGCCCGACAATACCCTGCTCTCTTGCTCATAAACCGTCAATGGCGGGTTTTGAGCTTTATAGGCATTATATGAGTTAGCTGACTCAATCGCCGAGAGCAGATTGAGCGTAATGCACGGCTTCATCTGCGAACACTTCTTCAGCGCAATCTGCGCACGAAGGTTTTCTTGCACGCATATGCGATTGCGCCGACACTTTCCGGATGAAACACGATCATTCATCAGTATCGGCAAACATGCAGGCGGTGGCCTCGCCGAGCTTGCAGGCGAGCGCCGGCGTCTCTCCGCGCGACGCCGTCGCAGAGGCCAATCACCGCATTGCCAACAATCTCTGCCTCGTCGCCGGCATGGTGCGCATGAACGCGCGCGAAGTGGCATCGGCCGCAGAGCCGATGAGCAACGAAAAAATCCGCGCCATCCTGGAAGAGATCGGCGGTCGTATCGAAGCGATCGCCCATTTGCACGGACTGCTGGCGAGTCACGACCGCGGCCAGCCAATCGACCTTTCGGACTATTTGCGGGAGATTGCGCAAACGGTGGTTTCCTCTTTCACCTTTCTCGGCCGCGCCCGCCTCAGCTATGCGTCGGAAGCCGCCTGCTTGGTCGCGCCGGAGCGCGCGCTCGCCATCGGCCTGATCGTGGGCGAATTGGTCACCAACGCCGTGAAATACGCCCATCCCGCCGGCGTGGACGGCCGCATCATTGTCGCCTGCAATAATGTCGATGGTGCCGTCGTGGTCGAAGTCGCCGACGACGGCGTCGGCCTGCCGCAAGGTTTCGACCCGATGAAGGACGGCGGGCTCGGCTTGCGCCTGGTGCGTTCGCTCGCGCAGCAAGTGAAAGGCGGACTAGCCTTCAACGACACCGGCATTGGCCTCTCGGTCGAACTGCGCATGCCGTCCGGCGCTTGAGCGCGTCAGTCACTCAAAATGATGAGGGCGTCGGAGAGACGGTTAAGTCTCGCCGACGCCCTCATTCATCATCCGGTACCGGGGCGCCCTGGAACGACTGCTAGACGCTCATCACTCCATAGCGCAACCCGGCCCGTATGACGCAATCTTCGACACGTTTAAATGCGAAGATCGGGAAGTGGCGTGATGACTAGAGCCTCTTCTTCCGGCGCTTCGTCTTCTTCGCCGTTTTCTTCGCCGCTGCCTTCGCCTTTCTACGTTTCGCCATTGCTGCCCTCCTAGCCATGTAACATGGCGGATGTCGTCTTCAGTACGGTCGCGAATTGACACGCACTGCATTTCGTTTACTACAGCACAACGAAAAAAACAGTCTCCCGCTTAACGAAACGTGTACGGCGCGCGCGTTTCGGGCGCGGCGGCGCCGCGCGCGCGCGCGCGATTTGCTTGACGTAAGTTGACGCGCGCGCATCGCGTTCGCTTGCGCGCGCAGCGCACGCCTTGTGAAAAATGCCGATAAAACAAGGATTTTTTAGCGACGGATGAATTTGCGCGCTGGCTTATTCGGCAAAAAAAATCGCGCGCAAGCGCGCGCATTTTCGCGACGCGAGCGCGCCAATCCTTCCTGTGCGCAAATTAAAAATTTTTTGCACAGATTGCCTTCGCGTGGGGTGTGGACGGCCCGGAATTGATCAAAAACGCCGAATCGGCGTCAGGTGATTCGGCGGCGCGGCGACGCGTCGACGGTCATTCTCGCACCGTCGCACGGCGCAGACGGCACCGCATCCGCTCCGCGCACGCTCGCGCGCGCGACACGACGCGCCCGCATGCCGCCGGCGCGCGATCAGAGTCCGAGCTTGTTCTTGAGCAGTTGGTTCACCGCCTGCGGGCTCGCTTTACCGCCCGAGGCCTTCATCACCTGGCCGACGAACCAGCCGATCGCCTTCGCATTGGCCTTGGCGTCGGCCACCTTGTCCGGGTTCTTGGCGATCACGTCGTCGACCACCTTCTCGATGGCGGAAAGATCGGTCACCTGCTTCAGACCGCGGGCTTCCACGATCGCCTTCGGATCGCCGCCTTCGGTCCACAGGATCTCGAACAAGTCCTTGGCGATCTTGCCGGAAATCGTGCCGTCCGCGATCAAGTCGAGCACGCCGCCGAGCTGCGCGGCGGAAACCGGCGATGCCTCGCTCGTCAGCCCCTGCTTGTTCAGCCGTCCGAACAACTCGTTGATCACCCAATTGGCGGCGGCCTTGGTGTCGCGGCCTCTCGCCACCGTTTCGAAATAGTCGGCGGTTTCCCGCTCGGCGACCAGCACGCCGGCGTCGTATGCCGACAGAGCGAAGTCGGCGATGAAGCGCGCCTTCTTCTCGTCCGGCAGCTCGGGCAGATGCGCTTTCAGCGCCTCGACCTCATCCTGATCGAGTTCCAGCGGCAACAGATCGGGATCGGGGAAGTAGCGGTAGTCGTGCGCTTCTTCCTTGCTGCGCATGGAACGCGTCTCGCCCTTGCCGGGGTCAAACAGCCGCGTCTCCTGCTCGATGACGCCGCCTTCCTCCAGAATATCGACCTGCCGGCGCGCCTCGTGCTCGATGGCCTGGCCGATGAAGCGGATCGAATTGACGTTCTTGATCTCGCAACGCGTGCCCAAAGGCTCGCCCGGCCGCCGCACCGAGACGTTGACGTCGGCGCGCAAGGATCCCTTCTCCATGTCGCCGTCGCAGGTGCCGAGGTAGCGCAGGATCGAGCGTAGCTTGCCGATGAAGGCCATCGCCTCTTTCGCCGAGCGCAGGTCGGGCTTCGACACGATTTCCATCAGCGCCACGCCGGAGCGGTTGAGGTCGACATAGGACATGGTCGGATGGCGCTCATGCAGGCTTTTGCCGGCGTCCTGCTCAAGGTGCAGGCGCTCGATGCCGACCGTGACGCTTTCGCCGTCTTCCAGGTCAACGATTACCTGCCCCTCCCCCACCACCGGCTGCTTGTACTGGCTGATCTGATAGCCCTGCGGCAGGTCGGGATAGAAATAGTTCTTGCGGTCGAAAACCGACTTCAAATTGATCTTGGCCTTGAGGCCCAGCCCCGTCCGCACTGCTTGGCGCACGCATTCGCCATTGATGACCGGCAGCATGCCGGGCATGGCGGCGTCGACCAGCGAGACGTGGGAATTCGGCGCGCCGCCGAATTCGGTGGAGGCGCCGGAGAAAAGCTTCGACTTGGAGGTGACTTGGGCGTGCACCTCCATGCCGATGACCACTTCCCAGTCGCCGGTTGCGCCCTTGATCAGCTTGCTCGGTTTGCTCTGCACGTTCATGGCGCAAGAGCTAGCGGCTGGCCGGCTTTTCGGCAAGGCTACCCGACTTACAGCGCCAATTCACGCCCAAGCGCCTGCTCGACCACATCGAAGGTATCGACGAATTCGCGAAACTCGAACAGGCGGTCACCCTGGAAGCGTAGGAAATTGGCGGCGCGGAAGCGCAGCATGCGCCCGGTGGCACGCTGCTTGAAGCTCACATCCGACATCAAGGCGGCGCGATCACCCTCGGCGATGACGACTTCGCGCTTGCATTCTTCAAGCGAAAAGCGCTCGGCTATGCCAGCCATAGCCTCCAGCACCGCCTTGCGGCCGCGGCGATGGCCGGCGAAGGGAAAGACCGAAACCGGCGCGTAGATCACCCAATCGATGTCGTCGTGAATGAATTCGGCGACCCGCGCGAAGTCGCGGCGCTCATAGGCGTCGTAGAGTTCGCGCACCAGCGTCCGCGTGTCGCCGTCGGCCACGCCGGCCTCCCCAGGCTGCCGTCAATTATGACGGTGGGTCGGGGCGCGGCCAAGTATGCCCACGCACATTTTTTCGAAATATTCGCGCCATGCGAATGTGACGGCTCTTGTTGGCGACATCGGCCGCCGCAAGGCGATCGAGCAAACTGCCGAGGCAGCGCTTTTACGAGGCTCGCCTTCACGCGTCGCGCTTTACCGCGCGATTCCGAGCAGCGCCTCGACGATCGCTGCCCACTCCGCGTCGAGCTCGCCCGTCGCCTTAGGCTTACCCGCTTGCCGGTACCAATAACCGGCATTGCCGAGATCGCCCTCGACGCGATGCAGATAGGCGTGCACCCAGGCGGCTTCCACGCCGGCCTTGTCCTGCACCAGCTTGTGCGCCTTGTCCCAGTCGCCCTTTTTGGCCCACCACAATGCGGCGAGCCCCGGTGCAAGCCCGGTCAGCGGAGCGGCGGCAGAGAGACTTTGTTTGAAATCGGCAAGCGTCACGGGATAAGCCCACGCTTGATATCAACTGCAAGCGGAGCTTACCACCAAGGCCGCCGCGTCGCCCTGCCGCTGGCTCCCTTAGCGCCGTGATTTCTTCCGAAGCCGACGGCTTCTCCGTATGGCCGCAGGTTGCCGCGCCGCCCGCCGCCGCGTCTTGGGCACGGTTGCACGTTTTAGCGCGCGTTCGCCCGTGGCCCCTCGTACCCTGGTGCGAGCCGCCTGCTTGCGACCTGTCTTGCGTGCCTTGGCCAGGCGGGGGTGCGCAACCGCCGCAATATCGTTGGCGCTGGCGGCTGTGGATCGCGCGCCCGCCGGCCGTTTAAGCTTGGCGCCGATCTGTGCCACGGACAAAGAGGATAGGAAGTCCGGCTCTGCGACTATATCCATCGCCTCAGTCTCCTTAAGGGCGCGGGTCGCGTGGATCTTCGCTTCGCCGTTGCCGGCCCGCCACGCGCTTTCCCACAAAACCGCCAGCAGGTTGGTGCCGTCCTTCATACAATTGATGGTTTTGGCGCCGAAGCTCTTCCAGAACGCATCCGTGCGCCCCTTCTTGCTCTTGCCGAATTGAAGGAAGGCGTCGACGATGCTTGGGGGCGGCAACCGCCGAAATGTGTCGCTCATAAGCCCGACGGTAGCCACTGCGGCTTCGAAGCCGTTCGTCACCAGCTGAGCTTGCGTGACTTCGGGCGTGTCCAGCAAACCGTCAAGTATCGCCTCGCGATGGGTATTGACCATGTCGTCTTCGTAGGCCGCGTGCACCCCCATGCCGAGCGGCTGTTTGACGTCTTCTACCGTTCCGTTTTTGTGATGCACGGTGCGCGTCGTCGGTTGCTCGGGGTCCCCATCATGCAGATAAGAGATGTGTAGCGGTTGGCAGGCGTCGCCGACATAGTGGGCGAGTACCCCGGCGGCGCAGACGAATTCCGGCATCGTTTTCGCATCGCCGGCAAATCGCACCATTTCGTCGAAAATCTGCCATACCCGGAACGGCAGCAGGCCGCGGTGCTTCATTGCGATTTTTTCGCCGGTGAGAATGTCGGCGATACTGTCATAGAACTCGTTCCACGCGTCCGGATCGATGTTGTTCTTGTTCTGACACAGCGTCAGCAGGTCCACCTGGTCGGCCTGGCGTTTTTGATCCATGTCAGCGAAGTGGTTGGGTCCCTCCATGCCACGCGTGTGGCCCTGCTTACCGTGCTTCCAGAAGAAGTCCGGCACGTCCGCCATCGGGACGAATGGGTCCTTTCCCATATTCTTGAATGCATTGTCGCGGATGGTCTGATCGTCATGGCTGATGATCTTCAGGTTGTTGGTCATTAGTTGCTTGAGCGTCGGAACCTTGCTGGAAAGGGCTCGGGCGGCGCGCGCGGCAATGGCGAAATGCCCGACCGCACCCCATGTGTCCGGATCGTCGACGTTCCAGCCGCGCACAAGATCGACACCGAGCAGGTTGCACACTGTGCTCAAGCATGTCGCCAGCGCATACGGCTGCGGCTCGCTCGAGCCGGCTGCTGCTAACAAGTTCTCGCCCCATTGAACTGCGATGGGCAGGTATTCGATCTCCTCCTTCTTCCTTTTCGCGCGTTTGCCATTGGGTTGGGATTCAAGCGGCTCCAGCAACCAAAGTGTGCCGGAATCGCCCGGCCGCGTGGTGAACGGCAGCGACTGGCGTGTCTTTCCGCGGCGCGCTTTTCGCCCGCCTTTAAATGCGGGCTCCACGCGCGGACCAATAAAGAAATCGGCCACATATTCAAAACCCGCCTGCGACTTGTAGCGGTAGAATAGCGCGTGAATTTCTCCTTCCATGTGCGTGCTGGCGGCGCCGTAGCCGCGCACGTGACAGCCGATCAAGGCGAGCGACATGTTGTCGGCCGATAGATTAGCGAGCGGACCTACTTCACGAATCTCGCCCACCTTAGTTGTCCAGCGGTCGAGATCGTCGACATCGATCAGGCCGACATCGAGATTGACGTAGACGTTGTGACCGGCCCAACCGGGATAGATTTCGGTGAACGGTATCCGCGTGACCTGCTTGGCCGAACTGATGCCTATACGCTCGAACTTGCCCCCCAGGAGCGAATAAACCACCTCCCCTTGGTCGCCGGTTACGTGGCGATTGGTCAGCGCGTAGATCTTGTGGCCGTCATTGACCAAGCAAGCGATCGTCGCGACGTGGCGTTGCCCCTGCACGTCGGCGATGATCGGATTGCCGCCGCCGATATTGTTGAGCGGATACTGCACATTCGGCGGATCCGACGGCGTCTTCGGTTGACGCGGCGCCTCGATTACGCACACCGGCACCCGGCGGCCGTCCGGCAAATACAACGTTTTTGGAACGATCTGATCCGGATCGTAGGTGCCACCGCTGGAGAATTCGGTTTCAGCCAGCCACTCTTCGACGAAGACGAGGATCGCGGGCCAGGAGTAGGGCCTGACTTCCGAGTTTTCCAGCGTGCGCTTGCCCTTCTTTCCTCTTTTGCCGGGGCCGCGCGCGCTTGGCCAATCGTCCGCCTTGCGTATGCGATAGCGACCGATCGCGGTCGCGACGACGTTCGGATGCTTCATTAGATGCACGTGATAGAGGTCGCGGGCATCGAGAAGATCTTTGAGCGAAAGCTGCTCGTAGTCGTTCGATTGCTGCTGATAATGACTCATGTCCATTGCTGTACTCCCGAAGAGCGATCTTCCGGACTGGCATGGTTCGCTTGCGCTTGTTTGAACAACTTATAGTCGAAACGATCCGTAGACAACTGGAGGTACATTTCCCGAAAAAATGCGTTTCACGACAACAGTGTGACAACGAGGCCGATGGCAAAGGGGCTTAAGCTGGAGCTCGTTTCGCGCGGCTACCACCAGCGATCCGGCGCGAACTTGCCCGCCGCCTGTTCGATCACCTCGGCAAGCGAGAACAGCGTTTCCTCGTCGAACGGCCGCCCGATCAGTTGCAGACCCAAAGGCAGACCTTGCGCATCCAAGCCGGCCGGCACCGCAATCCCCGGCAGGCCGGCCATGTTCACCGTGACCGTGAACACGTCGTTGAGATACATGGCGATCGGATCGTCGCCCTTCTCGCCGATGCCGAAGGCCGCCGTCGGCGTCGCCGGCGTCAGCATGGCATGGATGCCGCCGTCGAAGGCCTGCTCGAAATCGCGCTTGATCAGCGTGCGCACCTTCTGCGCGCGCAGATAATAGGCGTCGTAGTAGCCTGCGGAGAGCACATAGGTGCCGATCATCACGCGCCGGCGCACTTCCTTGCCGAAGCCTTCGCCGCGCGTGCCCTCATACATCGCACGGATGTCCTTTCCCGGCACACGCAGGCCGTAGCGGACGCCGTCATAGCGCGCGAGATTGGAAGAGGCTTCCGCGGGACAGACGATGTAATAGGCGGGCAGCGCGTATTTGCTGTGCGGCAGCGAGATGTCGACCAGCTCGGCGCCGGCGGCTTTGAGCCATTCGCGGCCCTTTTGCCACAGCGCCTCGATCTCGGCCGGCATGCCGTCCACGCGATATTCTTTCGGTATGCCGATGCGCAGGCCCTTCACCGACTTGCCTAGCGCCGTCTCGTAGTCGGGCACCGGCCGGTCGACGCACGTTGCGTCCTTGTCGTCCGGCCCTGCCATCGAGCGCAGCAGAATGGCGGTATCGCGCACCGAGCGCGCAAACGGTCCGGCCTGATCGAGTGATGAGGCAAAGGCGACGATGCCCCAGCGCGAGCAGCGGCCATAGGTCGGCTTCATGCCGACGGTGCCGGTAAAGGCGGCCGGCTGCCGGATCGAGCCGCCGGTGTCGGTGCCGGTGGCGCCGAGGCACAGATTAGCCGCCACAGCCGCCGCCGAGCCGCCCGAGGAGCCGCCGGTCACCAGCGGCGTGTTGGAGCCCTTGCGCCGCCAGGGCGAGATGACCGGGCCGTAGAACGAGGTCTCGTTCGACGAGCCCATGGCGAACTCGTCATTGTTGGTTTTGCCCAAGAGCACCGCGCCGTCGCGCCACAGATTGGCGGTGACGGTCGACTCGTAGGGCGGCACGAAATTGTCGAGAATGTGCGAGCAGGCGGTGGTGCGCACGCCCTTGGTGCAGAACATGTCCTTGACGGCGAGCGGGATGCCGTCGAGCGGCTTGGCCTCGCCTTTGCCGATGCGCGCGTCGCAGGCTTCCGCCATCTCGATCGCCTGTTCCGCCGTCTCCAGCACATAGGCGTTGAGCGCGCGCGCCTTCTCGATTGCCGCAAGATGGGCGCGAGCCAATTCGGCGGCGGAGAAGCTCTTCTTGGCAAGCCCGTCGCGCGCCTCCGCCAAAGTGAGCGAGGTCAGTTCGCTCACGGCTTAGGCTCGTCCTCGGCGGCAGACGCGGCGGGCTGTTGCGGCGCGTCGCAGCCAAAGCGCGCGGCTTCCGCCCGCTCGCGCTGATCGCGCAGGATGCGCTCGCGCGCCTCTTCCGGCAGCGCGTCGATCATGCTCCAGAAACCCAGCTCACAGGCGATGCACATGCGTCAATCGTCTCCGCCGCGGCGGCGTTAGCCGCCCTTGCAACCTTCGGATTCGGGATAAACCGCGCAGAAATATTTCTTGTCCCGCGTGCAGTAGCCCAGCTTGTAGGGCTTGCGCCAATTCGCCAGGCATTTCTCCATCCATGCGATGCTGACCTGCGCCTTCTGGAAGTCTTTGTCGCGGCAGAAGTCGTCGAGGTTGGAAGCGACGCGGGCGAATTCGCGCGGTATTATTTTGTGGGTCTTTTTCTTCAGCGCCTCGGCGCGCCGGTAAAGCGCGTCGCTGACGCGCTGGCAGCCCGCGGCATCCTTCAGCGCCTCGCCACCCATCGCCGCTCCGCAATTTGCGAAAATTGCGGCGGCCATTGCCGCAGCGCAAATCGGTGTCGCGCTAAAAACGGCTGCCATGCCTTACTCCACCACCTTCGGGACGAGGAAGAAATTGTCCTCGCTCGCCGGCGCGTTCTTGACGATGTCATCGGCGATGCCGCCGTCGGTCACTGCGTCGGTGCGCGCCTTCATCTGCATCGGCGTCACCGAGGTCATCGGCTCCACGCCCGCCACGTTCACCTCGCCCAACTGCTCGACCCAGGCAAGGATGGCGTTGAGCTCGCCCTTGAGATGCTCCAGCTCCTCCTCGGCGACCGCGATGCGGGCGAGGTGCGCGATGCGGCGGACGATGGCGGTGTCGACGGACATGAAGCAAACCTCGTTATCGGCGCACCGCCTATAGCAGAGCCCGCTTTTCGCCCGCAACCGTCAGGGCCGCTGGTGCTCCAGCATCGTCCAGCCTTCGGCCCGCATGCGCTTCTTGGCGAGCGGCGTCGCGATGCCGGTCAGGCGCATGACGCCGTGCGCCCGCGGATCGAAGCGCTTGCGTTGCGCGCTCACCACGCCGAAGCCGGAGGCGGTCTCGCGCGTCCATGACAGCGCGTCGATCGGCAGCACCGCCATCACGTTGTGGTCGCGCGTGACGACGAAGGGATAATCGGCCAGGGCGACGAAGCGCGCGTAGTTGTGGTGACGATGATAGTCGTCGGCCATCAACTCCGCCTGCCGGCGCATGACATAGGCTATGGCGCGCCCGTCGGCCGCTGCCGACCGCGCAATATACAAACGCCGGTCGCCGACGTCCTTCATGCTGTCGATGGCTGCGACCAGCGCCGCCGCATCGATCGGCGTGTAGTGGCGGTTCGCCAGGAAGCGCTCGATAGTTTCGCGGTCAACGCCCATCTTGGTGAGGCGGTCGCGGTTGATGTCCATGATCTGCGCGGCGTCGTAATTGCGCGCCAGGGCGTCGAGCCCGATGTCGTTGAGCTTGTAGGCCGTCGACAGGTTGGAGACGACGATGCCGGCGGCGCCCGGCACCGCGATCAGCGCGCCCGTCACCACCAGGCCGCCGGCGGCGGCGGCTTGCGACAATTGCTGCAGCTTGGCAGCCAGCGGCGGAAAGTCGGTATAGGGATCGACGCCGTAGGCGGCGGCGATCTTGCGGCGCTGGTCGGTGACGCCGAGCAGGCCGGACATGGCGTCATCCTGCGTCTTGCCGGCGTTGTTGAGGCCGGAGCCGATGCGGCCGAAGAAATTGCCGACGCCGGCGAAGGTGTTCTGCACGGTGCCGACCGGATTGGTGATGAGGTTGCCGGCGAACGTCAGCGGGCTCAAACCCGCTTCAGCCAGCGCCCGGCCGAACGAGTCCGAATTGCTCACCTTTTCGAGATTGGCCAGCGCACGAAGCTCGTTTTGCCGCATGCGCATCATTTCGTCGCCCTGCACCCTGAATGTGCCGTAGGGCGTCTTCACCACGTAGAGCCGCAGCAAGCCGTCGCTGCGCACCGGGGTTAGGACGGTGTAATTGCTGCCGACCCGCTTGATGCCGCGGATCTGCGCCGCGTTGAACGAGGGCGGCTGCTCATAGGTCTGCGCCGACGCGGCGACCGGCAGCAGCAGCAATGCGGTCGGCACCAGCACGCGCAGCATGGAGCCTAGTGCAATCTTCATTCCATATCCCCCGAAGCAATGACCTTTGCCCCACTGTGCCCCTTCAGGCCGCCGCGCCGCAAGCCTTGCGAAATGCCGGCCATGACGGCGCATAAACGGCCCGTTACGATGCCCTAATGACCCGGACCCATGGCCGCTACCCTTATTCTCCCATCCCTCTCCGGCCGGCCTATGATTGGCCCGGCGGCAAGCGGCTCGCCTTCTATATTGGCCTCAATCTCGAATGGTTCGCCTTCGGCGAGGGCCTCGGCGCGGAACTCTGTCCCGGCGGCCCGCCGCCGGACGTGCTCAACTACGCTTGGCGCGACTACGGCAACCGCGTCGGCGTGTTCCGCCTGGCCGAATTGTTCGGCGAGCTTAAGTTGCCGGTATCGCTCATCGCCAATGCCGCCATGGTCGAGCACGCCCCGCAGGCGCTCGCGGCCTTTCCCGGCGCGGAGATCGTCGCCCACGGGCGCACCAATTCCGAGCGCCAGGGGACGCTGCCGGAAGCCCAGGAGCGCGCCCTTATCGCCGAAACCACAGCGGCGCTGGAAAAATTCGCGGGGCAGCGACCGCGCGGCTGGCTCGGCCCCTGGATCTCGCAATCGGAGCGCACGCCCGACCTTCTGCATGAAGCAGGCTACAGCTATCTGCTCGACTGGTGCCACGACGACCAGCCGGTCTGGATGAAGACACGGGCCGGCCGCATCCTGTCGGTGCCCTACCCGCAGGAACTCAACGACATCCCGCAGATCGTCGCGCGCAAGCGCGAGGGAGCCGATTTTGCCGACATGATCCTCGACGCCTACGAGGTGCTGCGCGGTGAATGCGCGAAACGCCCCTTGGTCATGGGGCTGGCGCTGCATCCCTACATCGTCGGCTGGCCGCACCGCTTCAAGCATCTGGCGCGCGCGTTGCGGCAGATCGTGCGCGCGGCGGACGAGCGCACCTGGTTCACTACGGCCGGCGCCATAGCGGAACATGTGGGCGAGCTGACGGAAGGCGTGGTGCCTTAAGGATGTCGATGATCTTACCGCTTGTCGAAGCCGCGGCGCATTTTCCCGAGCGCGGCGCGCTGATCGGGCTCGATCTCGGCACCAAGACCATCGGCGTGGCGGTGAGCGATCCCGACCGCAAGGTCGCGACCGGCGTAACCACCATCGCGCGCACCAATTTCACCGCCGATGCGAACAAGCTCTTGGCGCTCGCCGGCGAGCGCCGCGCTATCGCTTTTGTGCTCGGCCTGCCCGTCAACATGGACGGCTCGGAGGGGCCGCGCGCGCAATCGACCCGCGCCTTCGCGCGCAACTTTTCCAAGCTCACCGGACTGCCCATTGCGCTATGGGATGAGCGCCTCTCCACCGCAGCCGTCGAGCGCGAATTGATCGCCGCCGACGTCAGCCGAAAAAAGCGCGCCGCGGTAATCGATCAGCATGCCGCCGCGTTTATCCTGCAAGGCGCGCTCGACCGGCTGGCGACCTTGAGCGCGCAAAAGAAATGAGGCGGCCGCAGGGCCGCTTTTTCTCGCTTCAACCACGCGACGTTACCGCACGCGCGGCGACGTGCGGCGTCGACGCAATGCGGAAGCGTTAACCTCGTTGCCGCAAGGCTTGTGGACCGGACCGGAACTGCCCCTTGCCGCGGCCGGAACATGCGCCTATAGAGATGCCTTTAATGAACATCGCGCCGAAATCCTCCTTCGTCCTCAGCAAGCGGCATTTGTTGGGGATCGAAGGTCTTTCGCGCGAGGATATTTCCGGCCTGCTCGACCTCGCGGAAGAATTCGTCGAGCTCAACCGCCAGATCGAAAAGAAGCGCACGAGCCTGCGCGGCCGCACCCAGATCAATCTCTTCTTCGAGGTCTCCACCCGCACGCAAGCGAGCTTCGAATTGGCGGGCAAGCGCCTCGGCGCCGACGTCATGAACATGTCGACCTCGTCCTCCTCGATGCGCAAGGGCGAGACCCTGATCGACACCGCGATCACCCTCAATGCCATGCATCCCGACATCATCGTTGTGCGCCATCACGCATCCGGTGCGGTCGAATTGCTCGCGCGCAAAGTGGACTGCGCGGTCATCAACGCCGGCGACGGCGCGCACGAGCATCCGACCCAGGCACTGCTCGACGCCGCCACCATCCGCCGCAACAAGGGCCGCATCGAGGGTCTCACGGTGGCCATCTGCGGCGATATTCTTCACTCGCGGGTCGCCCGCTCCAATATCATTCTGCTCAACGCCATGGGCGCGCGCGTGCGGGTGGTCGGGCCTTCCACGCTGCTGCCGCCCGGCGTCGAGCGCTTCGGCGTCGAGGTGGCGCGCGACATGCGCGAGGGCCTCGACGGCGCCGACATCGTGATGATGCTGCGCCTGCAGCGCGAGCGCATGAACGGCTCTTACGTGCCGTCGGTGTCCGAGTACTTTCACTACTGGGGCCTCGACGAGAAGAAGCTCTCCTACGCCAAGCCCGACGCGCTGGTCATGCATCCAGGCCCCATGAACCGCGGCGTCGAGATCGACAGTAGCGTCGCCGACGGGGCGCACTCGCTGATCCGCGAGCAGGTCGAGATGGGCGTCGCCATGCGCATGGCGGTGCTGGAGGCTCTGTCGCGGAATTTGCCGAATGCGTGAAAGCTTTCCATCGTCATTCGGGGGCGCGGGCGAAGCCCGCGAACCCGGCATCCAGATGCTTGCACGGTGTTCGTTTCTGGATTCCGGGTTCGCTCGCTATCGCTCGCGCCCCGGAATGACGGGGTTATAATCATGCTCTCCGACCGCCGCCCGATCCTGCTCGCCAACGCCCGGATCGTCGATCCCTCGCGCGATATCGACATGCTGGGCGACGTGCTGACGGCCGAGGGCGTGGTGCGCGAGGCCAAGCGCGGCATCGGTGCCGCCGGCGTGCCGGAAGGCACCGAGGTGATCGACTGCCGCGGCAAGCTTGTGGCGCCGGGATTGATCGACATGCGCGCGTTCGTGGGCGAGCCCGGCGCGGCCAGCCGCGAGACGCTTGCCTCGGCGAGCCAAGCGGCGGCAGCCGGCGGCGTCACCACCATCATCTGCCAGCCAGACACCACGCCCGCCATCGACGATCCTGCCACCGTCGATTTCGTGCTGCGGCGCGCCCGCGATACGGCAATCGTGCATGTGCATCCGATGGCCGCCATCACCAAGGGCCTGGAAGGCAAGGAGATGACCGAGATCGGGCTGTTGAAGGCGGCCGGCGCGGTCGCCTTCACCGACGGCGACAAAAGCGTGACCAATGCGCAGGTGATGCGGCGCGTGCTCACCTATGCCGGCGATTTCGACGCGCTGATCGTGCACCATACCGAGGACCCCGAGCTGGTCGCCGACGGCGTGATGAATGAGGGCGAATTCGCCGCCCGCCTCGGCCTGCTCGGCATCCCGAAGACGGCCGAGACCATCATGCTGGAGCGCGATATCAGGCTGGTGGCCCTGACCGGCGGGCGCTATCACGCGGCCAGCGTCACCTGTGCGGAATCGCTCGAGGTGCTGCGGCGCGCCAAGGATGCCGGCATCAATGTCACGGCCTCGGCCTCCATCAACCACATCACCCTGAACGAAAACGACATCGGCCCCTACCGCACCTTCCTCAAGGTGGCGCCGCCGCTACGCGCCGAGGAGGACCGCAAGCTTCTGGTCTACGCGCTGGCCAGCGGATTGATCGACGTGGTGATGTCCGATCACAATCCGCAGGATGTCGAGACCAAGCGCCTGCCTTTCGCCGAAGCTGCCGCCGGCGCCATCGGGCTGGAGACGATGCTCACCGCCGGCTTACGCCTGGTGCACAATGAAGAAATCGACTTGATGGCGCTGCTGCGCGCGATGACGACGCGGCCGGCCGAACTGCTCGGTCTGCCGGGCGGTACGCTGCGCACCGGCGCGCCGGCCGACGTGATCGTGGTCGACGCCGACACGCCCTGGGTCCTCGATCCGGCCGAGCTCAAGTCCAAATGCAAGAACACCCCGTTCGACGAAGCGCGCTTGACCGGCCGTGTGGTGCGCACAATCGTCGCCGGGCGGACGGTGTATGAATACGTCTGATCTTGTCATGCCCGGGCGTCCGCCGAAAGCGGACGAACCCGGAATGCAGAAACAAGCCCTGCCTAATCATTTGGATTCCGGGTTGACGCGCTTTGCGCGCGTGCCCCGGAATGACAAGATAGAGGCATGACCATCGCCCTCGCCTTCGTGCTCGGCTACCTGCTCGGCTCGATCCCGTTCGGCTTGCTGCTCACCCGCATGGCCGGCGGACCGGACGTGCGCACCATCGGCTCCGGTAATATCGGCGCCACCAATGTGCTGCGCACGGGCCGCAAGGGCCTCGCCGCGCTCACCCTTGCCTGCGACATGCTCAAGGGCACCGCCGCCGTGCTGATCGCCAGCTATGTCGCCGGCGGCGACGCCGCTCTCGCTGCCGCGCTCGGCGCCTTTCTCGGCCACGTGTTTCCCATCTGGCTGAAGTTTAAAGGCGGCAAAGGAGTCGCCACCTATATCGGCCTGCTGCTCGGGCTGTACTGGCCGGGTGCGCTCGTCTTCTGCGCGATCTGGCTGATTGTGGCCTTCGCCAGCCGCTATTCCTCGCTCGCCGCGCTGGTTTCCAGCGCTTTGACGCCGGCAGCGCTTTGGGGCTTCGGCCAGCCGCGGCAGGCGGCGCTGTTCGCGCTGCTCGCCGTGCTCTTGTGGATCATGCACCGTCCCAATATCGCCCGGCTGATGGCAGGCACCGAGAGCCGGATCGGGCGCTCGTCGGCGGCTTAACTGGCCAGCGCGGCTTGCGCGGGCGCACGCACCGGCGCGCCGTGGGTCTTCGGAATCTTGTCGGCGAAAACCTCGACCAGATGGTCGGCCTCGCCCTCGCCGTTCGGCGCGCGCAGCGCCTCGTCCATATAGCTCTGCGCGGCGGGGTCCGCGGCAACGCGTGCCATGATGCGGCGATAGCGCCGTATCAGCATCAGCCATTGCGCCGTCACCTTGAGCCAGTCCAACGCGCGCCACGGATAGAACAGCAGCGGATTGACGATTTTCATGCCGTAGCGCCGCTGCGTGCGGATCTTGCGCCGCAAAAAGCCGAACTGCAGCGGATGGACGCCTTCGATCCGGGCTGAGCCGGAGAAGATGGTGATGGCGTCGAGTATCTTGTTCTTGTTGATCCCCGAGACCAGCGCCCGCCGCATGATCGTCTCGACATGCGCGTCGCTGTAGTAGCGGCTCCAGGCCTCGGCATAGACCCGCTGCCACGCTTCCTTCGACATGCGCGGATGCGCGGTGCAGGCGTGTTCGAGATCGTATTTGTTCATGTCGGGCTCCATCGCGACGCCCTTCATGAACAGATTCTTGTGGTCTTCCGAGCCAGGCAGCGGGGTCAGATAGAAGAATTCAAGCAAATCGATCGGCAGCTCTTTCTTGATGATCTCGATGTCGCGCGCGATCGATTCCGGCGTGTCGGTGGGGAACCCGAGAATGTAGCCGGCATAGGTCATCACCTTCTGCGCCCGCCACGCCAGGAGCATTTCGCGGTATTCCCAGATCTTGTTCTGCCGCTTCTTGGTGCCCATGAGCGACTCGGGATTGATGTTCTCGAGCCCAATGAACACCGCGTTGCAGCCCGCGCGCGCCGCCTTTTCGATGAAGCCGGGAATGCGGTGGCACAGCGTATCGACCTGCAGCAGGATCTTGATGTTGAACTTCTCGCGCTCGCGCAATTCGATCAGCCGGTCGAGGATCGGCTCCCAGTTGCGGTTGCGGGCGAAATTGTCGTCGGTGACGAAGAAGCGCGTAACGCCCTGCGCCGCGTTGCTGCGCACGATCGCCTCGACATCGTCCGCCGTGCGATAGCGCGACTTGCGGCCCTGCACGTTGATGATGGTGCAGAAGCTGCATTGGAACGGGCAGCCGCGGCCGGCATCGAAGCTCGAATAGTGCCCGGCGACCCGCGTCACCACCTCGCGCGGCAGGATGGGCACCACCGCCGCGGCCATTTCCGGCAGGTCGGTGATGAAATTATAGATCGGCGGCGCCGTGCCTTGCGCGACGTCGCGCAGCACCTGCGCCATGCGCCCTTCCGCCTCGCCGGCGAACAAGTGAATGCCGAGGTCGAGCGCCTCCTGCAGGTCGTCCGGCAGCTTCGGCAGCATGGAAATGCAGCCGCTGACGTGAAAGCCGCCCATCACCACCGGCAGGCCGAGCGCGCGGAACTGCCGTCCGAGATCGAGCGCGCGCGGGTATTGGTTCGACTGTACGCCGATCAGGCCGACCATGCCGGCGCCGGCCGCGTGGATGCGCTTGGCGACGTCTTTGACATCAACAATGGTATTGCACTCGTCGCACGCCTCAATTTCGATGTTGACGTCGGGGCCGAGCACGCGGTCGCGCGCGCACTCTTCGATCAGCCCATAGACACTGGCGAGACTGTTCGAGGGCAGCGTCGAGCGCCACCACTGGATGACGTACCCATCCTTGTCGTAATGCGACGGCTTGATCAGGACGACCCTGAACGCGCGTCCGGCCATTGCCCCACGTCCTTCGGTTCCTCGACCAGCATCAAAGCTGGTGCCCGCCCGGGCAAGTGTGCGGGTGCGGGCCTGTATTTGCAACAAGTACCTCCCCCTCGCCCACTGCCACCTAGGGTCGTAGTCTGGTACCACAAACTACCGGCGGGGGGCAGGGGTGCAACTGAGCGATGAACAACGGCTCGACTGGCTGCGCCTGATCCGCAGCGACAATGTGGGCCCGCGCACCTTCCGCGATCTCGTGAACCACTACGGCGGGGCGCGCGCGGCGCTCGCGGCCCTGCCCGCGCTGGCGCGCCGCGGCGGTGCAGCAGGTCCGGCGCGCATTTGCCCGATCGAGGATGCGGCCGCCGAACTGAAGGCGGCAAAAGCGCGCGGCATCAGCTTCGTCGCGCTCGGCGAGAGCGACTATCCGCCGCGCCTGCAGATGATCGACGATGCGCCGCCGCTGATTGCGGTGCGGGGCCAACTAGCCATCCTGTTGCGCCCGCTGGTCGCCATAGTGGGCTCGCGCAATGCCTCCGCCGTCGGGGTGAAATTTGCCGAGCGGCTGGCGCGCGAACTCGGTGAAGCCGGCTACGGCGTCGTCTCCGGGCTCGCGCGTGGCATCGACGCCGCCGCACACCGCGCCAGCCTTGCAACCGGCACCGTAGCCGTGCTCGCCGGCGGCCATGACCGCATCTATCCGGCCGAGCATGAAGATCTGCTGGAAGCAATCGTGAACGATGGCGCCGCGATTTCCGAAATGCCGCTCACCTGGGAGCCGCGAGCGCGCGATTTCCCGCGCCGCAACCGGCTGATCTCCGGCGTGTCGATCGGCGTGGTGATCGTGGAGGCGGAGCGGCGCTCGGGATCCTTGATCACGGCGCGGTTCGCCGGCGAGCAGGGCCGCGAAGTCTTCGCGGTGCCTGGCTCCCCGCTCGACCCGCGCGCCGAAGGCACCAATGGCCTGCTCAAGCAAGGCGCCACGCTCGTTACCGAAGCGGCCGATGTCATATCGGTGCTGGAACCCATCCTCGGCCGTGGGTTCGAACCGCCGCCGCGCAGGAGCCGGAGCAGGAGGGGCTCGGGCCCAGCGAAACCGAACCTGGGGAGGACGAGCGCGGCCGCATTATCGAACTGCTCGGGCCGTCACCGGTCTCGATCGACGACCTGGTGCGCCTGTCGCGGACTTCGCCGGCCATCGTGCGTACCGTGTTACTGGAACTGGAGATCGCCGGCCGTCTCGAGCGCCACGGCGGTAGCTTCGTGTCCCTGCTATAATTGCCGCTGAGATTCGCAATGTAGCCAAGCCGATGCTGCTCCGCTCGCTTGTCCTGTTGGCTATCGCGCTTGCACCCATGGGCACGCGCGCGCAACCGCCGCAATCCTTCGCGCAATTTGCCGCCAAGCTTTGGCCGGACGCGCAGGCCAAGGGCGTCACGCGCGCGACCTTCGACCTTGCCATAAAAGGGGTGACGCCAGACCAACGGGTGATTGCTGCCACCAGGCGCCAACCAGAATATGGCAAGCCATTCGGCGCTTATGTCGACGCGGTCGCTTCGCGCGGCCGCATCGCCCGCGGTCAACGCAAGATGAAGGAATGGGCCAAGACCTTCGCCGCCGTCGAAAAGAAATTCGGCGTCGATCGCTTCATTCTGACCGCGCTCTGGGGCATCGAGACCGACTACGGCGCCGAGCATGACCGTTGGGACGTGTTCCGCTCGCTCGCCACGCTCGCCTTTGTCGGCTACCGCGACCCCTACTTCCGTAACGAGCTGATCGTGGCGATGAAGATCATGCAGGACGGCCGTTTCCCGCGCCGCCGCATGGTCTCGTCCTGGGCCGGCGCCATGGGCCAGACCCAATTCATGCCCTCCAATATCGTCGACTACGCCGTCGATTTTTCCGGCGACGGCAAAAGCGATATCTGGAGCAATGTCCCGGACGTGCTCGCCTCCACCGCCAATTACCTGCACAAGCAGCATTGGCAGGACGGCCTGCCCTGGGGCTTCGAGGTCGAAGTGCCGAAAGTCTTCGACATGATGCGCAGCCGCGCGAGCTTTGCCGAATGGCGGGCGCTTGGCTTCCGCCGCGTCGACGGCCAGGCGTTTCCCGGCGGCAACGGTATACTGTTCTTTCCGGCCGGCTACAAGGGCCCAGCCTTCATCGTCACGCCCAACTACGAGGTGCTGAAGGAGTACAACAATTCGGACGCCTATGCGGTGGGGGTAGGCCATCTCGCCGATCGCATGCGGGGCGGCGCGCCGATCAAGGCCAAATGGCCGGCGGGAGACCGCCAGCTTTCGCGCGACGAGCGCATCGCCTTGCAGAAGAAGCTCGCCGCGCTCGGCTATTCCGTGCACGACTTTGAGGGTCACATCGATTTCGACTTGCTCGACAACATCCGCGCCGAACAGAAGAAGCTCGGCTTCGTGCCTGACGGAAATCCAACCATCGCCTTGCTGCAGCGGCTAGAAGTTAAATATACTCCGTTCACGCCACAACCCGAAAATCCTTGGGGTTGATGATACGGAAATTGTCGGTGACCGAATCACAGAGGTTCGCCCAATTCCCCGGAACCTTTTCACGCAGAAAACTGAGCGTTGCGTCGGCAAATTGGGCGCAAGTTGCGTAGCACTTGTTGTGCGTGACGTTTCTGTGCATGAGACCCCATAACCGCTCGATCGGGTTCAAGTGCGGGCAATAGCTTGGGATGAAGTGCAGCTTGATGCGTCGTCCCGGCAGGGCTAACCATTCCTGCACGAGCTTGGCGTGATGATAACGCGCGTTGTCCAGGAAAACATGGATGAGCGCCAACATCGGATAGAGCGTCTCGATCGATTGCAGCAGCCTGATCGTCGAGGCGGCGTCGATGGTCAGGGCCTCGATCATCCGGGTTTGCCCGGTCGCCAGGTCGATCGCGCCGTGAATGTTGATGCGTTGACGCCCGCTCGTCTGCTCGATCGCCAGCTTCTCCTGGCTCGGCGCCCAGCAGCCGACGGGCCGTGCGGCATGGGTCGGATGCACGGCGTCAGCAAACAGTACGGCCTCGTCGTCGCCCAAGGAATTCAGCAGCTTTTCGTAGCTCTCAATGAAAGCCTTCTGCTTTTCTTCGTCAAGCTTGCGCGGAATGACATTGGGTTTTGGGGGTTTGTTGTGGGTATAATCAAATACGTCCGCTCGTGCCGCCGCTGTAGGTGCGATTGGCGCTTTCGGCTTCCAGCCGCGCCATTTCGAGCAGATAGCCCAGGGTTTCCAGCCCCTGTTTGCGCGCCATGGCGGCGAGGTCGGCCGAAAGGGTGGCGACGTAGCTGGCGACCGCCGCGCGCGACGCGGCATCCCCGTTTCCTGTCGTGGGATTTTCGGTCATTACATTGCCGCTGGGGGCCAATTTCCCGGTGAGCCGCGCGCGCCCTCGCAACCCCCAGCTTCAAAATACACAGTCCTCCGGGAATAGGAATATATTAATTGTATCCCCTCGAAAATACATCTCTAGGTTGCAATCCGGGGTAATTCTTGAGTCATTTTCATGCCCTATTCGACTGGTGTGAAAGCGGGCCTTCGCGAGCGGCTCATTTGACACCCGGTGCCGGCTTCCCCATGTTCCGGGCGAAGTCGGCGGCCGATTCCTGCTGAATTGCGGCGCGCTTGCCGCTAACCCATTGGGATTCAATGAATATCGTCGTGGTGGAGTCGCCGGCCAAGGCGAAGACGATCAATAAGTATCTGGGACCCGGCTACGAGGTTCTCGCGTCCTATGGCCACATCCGCGACCTCCCGCCGAAAGACGGTTCCGTCGACCCCGAACATGATTTCCGCATGGTCTGGGAGGTCGATGCCCGCTCCAACCAGCGCGTCAATGAGATAGCCCGGGCGCTCAAGGGCGCCGACAAGCTGATCCTGGCTACCGACCCCGACCGCGAGGGCGAGGCCATCTCCTGGCACGTGCTGGAGGTGCTCAAGGAGAAGAAAGCGCTCAAAGACCTGCCGATCGAGCGAGTTGTCTTCAACGCCATCACCAAGCAGGCTGTTACCGAGGCGATGCGGCACCCGCGCAAGATCGACGCCGCGCTGGTCGACGCCTATCTCGCCCGCCGCGCGCTCGATTACCTGGTCGGCTTCACGCTCTCTCCCGTGCTCTGGCGCAAACTGCCGGGCGCCCGCTCGGCCGGCCGCGTGCAGTCGGTGGCGCTGCGGCTGGTCTGCGACCGCGAGCTGGAAATCGAGAAATTCGTCGCCAAGGAGTACTGGTCGATCGCAGCGACCCTTGCGACCCCGCGCCAGGAGACCTTCGAGGCGCGGCTCACCGGCGCCGATGGCCAGAAGATCCAGCGGCTCGATATCGGCTCGGGGGCGGAGGCGGAAGCATTCACCCGCGATCTGGAAAACGCGACCTTCCGTGTCGCCAATGTCGAGGCCAAACCGGCGCGGCGCAATCCGCCGCCGCCCTTCACCACTTCGACCATGCAGCAGGAGGCCTCGCGCAAGCTCGGCTTCTCGCCGGCGCATACCATGCGGCTCGCCCAGCGCCTGTATGAGGGCATCGATATCGGCGGCGAGACGGTCGGCCTCATCACCTACATGCGGACTGACGGCATTGAGGTCGCGCCAGAGGCGATCGCCGCCGTCCGCGGCATGATCGGCAAGAACTACGGCGCCGATTACGTGCCGTCTGAGCCGCGCAGCTATCAGCAGAAATCGAAGACCGCGCAGGAGGCGCACGAAGCGGTGCGCCCGACCGATCCCAATCGATCGCCGGCGCAAGTCGCCAAGTCGGTCGACCGCGATCAGGCCCGCCTTTACGAATTGATCTGGAACCGCGCCGTCGCCAGCCAGATGCAGTCGGCCGAGCTCGAGCGCACCACCGTCGACATCGAGGCGAAAACGGGCACCCGCGTGATCGAGCTGCGCGCCACCGGTCAGGTTGTGAAGTTCGACGGATTTCTGACACTTTATCAGGAAGGCATGGACGAGCCGAGCGAAGATGACGAGTCGCGCCGCCTGCCCGCCATGAGCGCCGGCGAATTGCTGGAGAAGCAGGCGATCAACTCCGCGCAGCACTTCACCGAGCCGCCGCCGCGCTATTCGGAAGCCTCGCTGGTCAAGCGCATGGAAGAGCTCGGCATCGGCCGGCCCTCGACCTATGCCGCCATTCTGCAAGTGCTGCAGGACCGCGGTTATGTGCGCATCGAGAAGAAACGGCTGATGCCCGAGGACAAGGGCCGCGTGGTCGTCGGTTTCCTCGAAAGCTTTTTCCAGCGCTATGTCGAATACGATTTCACCGCAAATCTGGAAGAGCAACTCGACAAGATCGCCAACCACGAGATCGACTGGAAGTCGGTCCTGGCTGACTTCTGGATCGATTTCATCGGCGCCGTCAACGATATCAAGGACCTGCGCGTGACCCAGGTGCTTGACGCGCTCAACGATCTCTTGGCACCGCATATCTTCCCGCCGCGGCCAGAAGGCGGCGACCCGCGGCAATGTCCGCAATGCGCCGGCGGACGGCTCTCGCTCAAGCTCGGCCGCTTCGGCGCCTTCATCGGCTGCTCGAATTATCCGGAATGCAATTTCACGCGCCAAATGACGCCAGGCGCCAATGGCGGCGTCAACGGCACCAAAGTGCTGGGCGAGGATCCGGCAACCGGCCTCGAAGTTTCGTTGCGCTCCGGCCGCTTCGGGCCATACCTGCAGCTCGGCGAGCAGGGAAAAGAAAAAGGCGCGGAGAAGCCAAAGCGCGCCGGATTCCCGAAAGGTCTTGCGCCCGACGACATCGATCTGGAGAAAGCGCTCGGCCTGCTGGCGCTGCCGCGCGAAGTCGGCATCCACCCGGAAGACAACGAGCCGATCATTGCCGGAGTCGGCCGCTTCGGCCCTTACGTCAAACACGGCAAGACCTACGCCAATCTGGAAGAAGGCGACGACGTGCTCAATATCGGCCTCAACCGCGCGGTTACGCTGATCGCGGAGAAGAAGGCCAATCCCGGCAAGGGCCGCCGTTTCGGCGCCGATCCGGGCAAGGTGCTAGGCGAGCATCCCGACAAGGGCGGGCCGATCGTGGTCAAGAAGGGCCGCTATGGACCTTATGTTTCGCATGACGGCGTCAATGCCACGCTCACTGGCGACTTGACGCCGGAGAACGTAACCGTCGAGCAGGCGGTCGGGTTGTTGGACGCGCGCATCGCCAAGGGCGGCGGGAAGAAGAGCGCCGGCAAGAAAGCCGGCGGCAAAAAAAAGCCGGCTCGAAAAGCCGAGGCCGAGAGCGAGACGGTTAGCGCCGAGGCGCCGCTGCCGCGCCGCGCCGCCGGCCGCAAAACCGCTTCCGGCAAGGCGGAGAAGAAAGCAGCCGCCCCAAAGAAGGTCGCCGCCGCCAACGCCAAGCCTGCGCGCAAGACCACCGCGGCGGAATAATCTTCGCGGTCGCACAAAGCATCGCCGCGCTAATCCCGCACAAGCGAGAATTCAGCGCCGAGGTCCCCGTTTTTCCGCCTGCACGCTCCGCGCTTCGGCGGGCACCAAGCGCACCGTGCGCGCCGTAGCTGGCGCGGGCCGGTTCCGGCCATTACATTGATTTCAACCGCGCCATAGGGCGCAGGAAAACTGTTTTGAATAAACCCTCTAAAAAGACCCCCATTCTCCCCTCCAAGGCTGACATTCTCGCCTTCATCCGCGAGCGCCCCGGCAAGGTCGGCACCCGCGAAATCGCGCGCGCCTTCGGACTGAAGAACGCGGCGCGCGGCGCCCTCAAGCGCATGCTGCGCGATCTCGCCGACGAAGGCGCGATCGAGAAGCGCCGCAAGAAGCTGCATCATCCGGGCGCCCTGCCCTCCACCATATTGGCCGACGTCATCGCACGCGATGCCGAGGGCGATCTCCTTGCCACCCCCGACGAGTGGGACGAGGAGGCGCACGGGCCCGCCCCAAAAATCCGCATTCATACGCGGCGCAAAGCGCGCCCGGGCGAAGCCGCAGGCATGGGCGACCGCGTGCTGCTGCATGTCGAGGAGACCGAGGAAGAGGACGGCATCCGCCATCGCGGCCGCGTCATCAGGATCATCGATCATCCCAAGCACCGCGTGCTTGGCATCTTCCGCAGCGCTCCGCACGGGGGCGGCAGGCTCGAGCCGGTCGACAAGAAAATGCTCGGCAAGGAGATCGTCATCCCGCCCGGCGCCACTAGCGAAGCGCAGGACGGCGACCTGATCGCGGTCGAGACGAGCCGCGCGCGGCGCTTTGGGCCGCCCACCGGTCGCGTGGTCGAACGGCTCGGCTCGCTTCGCTCCGAGCGCGCCGTCAGCTTGATCGCCATCAACGCGCACGGCATCCCGCACGTGTTTCGCCGCGAGACGCTGCAGGAGGCGGAGACCGCCCAACCGGCGACGCTTTCCCAGCGCGAGGACTGGCGCAAGCTGCCGCTCGTTACCATCGATCCGCCCGACGCCAAGGATCACGACGACGCCGTGCACGCCGAACCGGACACCGCCGCCAACAACAAAGGCGGCTTCGTCGTCACCGTCGCCATTGCCGACGTCGCCCATTACGTGACGCCCGGATCGGCGCTCGACCGCGAAGCGTTGGTCCGCGGCAATTCCGTTTATTTCCCCGACCGCGTGGTGCCGATGCTGCCCGAGCGCATCTCCAATGACCTGTGCTCGCTGCGTCCGCGGGAAGACCGCGCCGCGCTCGCCGTGCGCATGGTGATCGGCGCCGACGGCCGCAAGCGTTCGCACACATTCCATCGCGTGATGATGCGTTCGGCCGCCAAGCTCTCCTATGAGCAGGCGCAACTCGCCATCGGCGGACGCGCCGACGAGATTACCGAGACGCTGGTCAAGCCGGTGCTAAAGCCTCTCTATGCCGCCTATGAAACGCTGGTGCGCGCCCGCAACGAACGTCAGCCGCTCGACCTCGACTTGCCCGAGCGCAAAATTTTGCTCACGGCCAACGGGATGGTCGACCGCGTCATCCGACCCGAGCGGCTGGAGGCGCATCGGCTGATCGAGGAGTTTATGATCCTCGCCAATGTCGCCGCCGCCGAGACGCTGGAGCGCGCGCGCGTGCCGCTGATCTACCGCGTGCACGACGAGCCTGCGTTGGAGAAAGTCGCGGCGCTCCGCGAGTTCCTCGCCACGCTCGATATCAACTTTCCCAAGAGCGGCGCCTTGCGCCCCGAAGCGTTCAACCGCGTGCTCTCGCTTGTCAAAGGCCGCGAGGCCGAACAGCTCATCAACGAAGTAGTGCTACGCACGCAGGCGCAGGCCGAATATGCCGCCGAGAACTACGGACATTTCGGCCTCAACCTGCGCCGCTACGCGCATTTCACCTCGCCCATCCGCCGCTATGCCGACCTCATCGTGCATCGCGGGCTGATCCGCGCGCTCAAGCTCGGGCATGGCGCACTGCCGGAGAGCGCCGACCACAAGCAGCTTTCCGAGATCGCCGCCGAAATATCCGCGACCGAGCGCCGCGCCATGGTCGCCGAGCGCGAGACCAGCGACCGGCTGATCGCGCATTTTCTCGCCGACCGGGTCGGCGCCAGTTTTGACGGCCGTATCTCCGGCGTCACCCGCGCCGGGCTGTTCGTGAAATTGCACGAGACCGGCGCCGACGGTTTCGTGCCGGCGCGCACCATCGGCGACGACTATTTCCGCTACGAGGAAGCGCGCCACGCCATGATCGGCCGGCGCTCGGGCGAGACCTATCGTCTGGGCGATTCCGTTACCGTGAAGCTGGTCGAGGCAGCGCCCGTCGCCGGCGCCCTGCGCTTCGAATTGCTTTCGTCCGGACGTCCGGCTACCAAGCACGCGCGCGCCTCCCGCGATGAGCGCCCCCCTCAGTACCGGCCCCGCCACAAGCCTGGCAAAAAACGCAAAGACAAACGGAAGGCAGGATGAAACGTGACACGTCGCAACTGGGCAAGGTCTGGGCCCAGCGCATGACCAAGACGGAGCGCGACCAAACCTTCCCCGACTCGGAGCCGCGCGATGCCGCGACGCTCATGCTGATCGACCGTTCGGGCCCGGTTCCGAAAGTGCTGCTCGGGCGCCGCCATGCCGGCCACAAATTCATGCCCGGCAAGTTCGTCTTTCCCGGCGGCCGCATCGAGCCGCTCGACCGGCAGATGTCGGCATTGAGCGAATTGCATCCCGCCATGGAAGAGAAGCTCAACGAGCGCGTGGCGACGCCGGGGCCGGACTTCGCGCGCGCCTTCCCGCTCGCCGCGCTGCGCGAGTTGGCGGAGGAGACCGGCCTGCTGCTCGGCGTGCAGCGCGACGAGCCGCCGGCGACGCCGGGCGAGATCTGGGCCGAGTTCGCCAAAGCGCGCGTGCATCCCGATCTCGGCAATATCCATTTCATCGCGCGCGCCATCACCCCGCCGCGGCGGCCGCGCCGTTTCGATACCCGTTTCCTGACGGCCGACGCTTCGGCGATCGCCCACACCATCGAGGGCGTAGTCGGCCCCGATTCCGAACTGGTGGAACTGACTTGGGTGCCGATCGAGCAGGCCACCAATCTCGACATGCCGACCATAACCGGGGTGGTGCTGGAGGAACTGCTGGCGCGGGTCGAGGCCGGTTTGGGCCATGATCTGCCGGTACCGTTCTATTTTATGCAGGACCAGCAGTATTACCGGGAACTGTTGTAAAACGCCCCAAAATCACCATTTCTTGACAAGCGCGCCCACGCCGCTAGGTTCGCCGCCAAAACCGCCAATCCAGTTTCGAGGACCAGATCATGGCGAAAGCCGTCACCCTGAAGATCAAGCTCGTCTCCAGCGCGGGCACCGGGCACTATTATGTGACCAAGAAGAACTCCCGCACCCAGACCGACAAGTTGAAGAAGAAGAAATACGATCCCGTGGCCAAGAAGCACGTCGAATACAGCGAGTCGAAGATCAAATAGGCCTTCCGGTCATGAAGCAAAGCCGCACTTTCGCGGTAGTCTTGGAGCCGGAGGACGGCGGCGTATTCACTGCGCGCGTTCCTTCGACTCCCGAAATCGTCACCTATGGTCAGGACGAGCCGGAAGCGCTCGCCATGGCCGAGGATGCCATCCGGCTCGTGCTGGAAGATTGTTTGGCGCGGGGCGAAACGATTCCCACACCGCAGCAGCCAAAAATCCGCGAAATCACCGTTACCTTGGCGGCATGACCGAGCGGCTCCCATCGCTTCGAGCGAGGGAGGTCATTCGCACGCTTGAACATGCTGGCTTCGTTGTGCCGCGAAATTCCGGAAGTCATTGCCGTTTGATCCATGCCGCCGATCCGGCGCGCGAAATGACTATCCCGATCCACACCACCGATATCTAGCGGCACATTGCGCGGCATCATTTCGCAAGCCGGCCTTAGCGTCGAGGCATTCCTCGCGCTGCTTTAGCGGCCGCGTGTCGTGTTTGATCAGTCCGGAACAAGGTGGCCGGCCGGACGCCGTGTATGAGGAGGCCACTCCCACCGCGTCCGGACCGGCCGAACCCCGCGAGACCCAGGAGATGCGGCGGACCTGAGCACTCCGCAGGGCATTGCAGCGGCTTTGTCCGCGCTGGCCAAAAGCCTGCGGCAAAGCGTTCGCGGCAAGGTTAGACCAAGCGCCGCGCGCCACAAGACTTCTTTTTAACCCGTTGGGATTTTTGCGGAATTTGTCGGCAGCGGGCGCCCAGTACCGCTGCGCGACGGGCGAATCTCGCGAAGGGGCTGTCGCCTAAGCGGCGTCCGGTACCACGCGGTTGCGGCCATCGCGCTTGGCCCGATAGAGCGCGGTATCGGCGCGCTTGAGCACGCCGGCTGCGTTGTCGGTCGGCCCGTCAAGGGCGGCAATGCCGATCGAGATCGTCACGTCGAGATTGCGCGCGCCCTGCTGGATGGCGAAGGGCTCGGACGCGATGCGCCGGCGCAGGCGCTCAGCCACCATGGTGGCCACCGCCATGTCGGTCTCGGGCATGACGATGACGAACTCCTCGCCGCCGTAGCGGCAGGCGAGATCGATATTGCGGATCGACTTGCGGATGCGCAGCGCGAATTCGCGCAGCACGTCATCGCCGGCGTCGTGGCCGTGGCCGTCGTTGATCGCTTTGAAATAGTCGATGTCGAGGATAAGCACGGCGAGAGGTTTGCCGCGTGCGGCCGCCTGTTCCACCAGCGTCGCCAGATGCGTCTCCATGTAGCGCCGATTGAACAGTCCGGTGAGCGCGTCGGTGATCGCCATCTCTATCGACATCTGCACGTTGTCGCGCAGCTTCTCGGTGTAGCGTTTCTTCTTGACTGCGTGCGCACACGCGCCAGCATCTCGTTCTTGTCGATCGGACGGAGCAAATAGTCGTTGATGCCGATCTCGAGCCCGCGCATCAGGCGCTGGTTGTTGTCGGCGTTCGCCACCGCCAGGATCGGCACGTTGCGCGTGCGCTCAAGCGAACGCACCTGGCTGCACAGCCGCAAGCCATCGAAATTCTGCAGGTCGAGCGAGACGATCAGCAGCTCATAACTGCCTTCGGCGGCGTGGAACAGCGCCTCGTTCGGATCGCTCTCGACGTCCACGGTGTGCTCGCCCGCCAGCATCTCGACGATGCGCTCGTAAGAGGTTTTGCGGTCGTCGACGATCAGGATGCGCCCCCCACGCCCGGTTTCGGTCACCGCTTCGCGCTCGGGGCTCTGGATGCCGATCTCCTTCGAGGTGACCGCGCGCATGCGCAGCTCGTCGGTCACCATCTTCAGTCGTGCGAGCGACCGCACGCGCGAGACCAGCGCCACGTCGGTCACCGGCTTGGTGAGGAAATCGTCGGCGCACGCCTCCAGTCCGCGCACGCGGTCGGAGGGCTGGTCGAGCGCGGTCACAATGACCACCGGGATATGATGCGTCACCGGGTTGGATTTGAGCGCGCGGCAGACTTCGAAGCCGTCCATGTCCGGCATCATAACGTCGAGCAGCACGATGTCGCATTCGGCCCGCTCGCACACGGCAAGCGCATCGGCGCCGCTATAGGCGGTAACGACGTCGAAGTATTCTGCCGACAGCCGCGCCTCCATGAGCTTCACGTTGGCCGGCACATCATCGACGACGAGAACGCGGGCACTCATGTCAGGCGGTCCTCATCGCTATTTCGCGCATCACTCCGCGCTCCCCAGGAAATGCCGGATGGTTTCGATGAACTTGCCCACCGAGATCGGCTTTGACAGATAGGCCTCGCAGCCGCCCTCGCGAATGCGCTCTTCGTCTCCCTTCATGGCGAAGGCGGTAACCGCCACCACGGGGATCGCTTTCAGGTCGGAATCGTCCTTCAGCCATTTAGTCACTTCGAGGCCGGAAACTTCCGGCAATTGGATATCCATCAGGATCAGGTCGGGCCGGTACTTGCGCGCGAGATCGAGGGCCTCGATCCCGTTGCGAGTGCCGACCGTCCGGTAGCCATGCGCCTCTAAGAGGTCGTGGAAGAGCTTCATGTTCAGCTCATTGTCCTCCACGATCAGGACGGTCTTCGGCATAAAGTTCCCCGCCCCGGTTGTCCCCAATGCGTCTCACCCGGCGCGTGCCGCCGTCGCCTTGGCCTGCGCGCTCGGGCATGATCGGCAACGGTAGTGCCGATTTCTTGACGAAAGGCAAATTTGATCGATGAAACTAGGCTCTCCGTTAACCCAAGAAGCGGCAGAAGGCTTGGCTATTCAGGCGCTTACCTTCCTGGCCGGCGAGCCCGAGCGACTCGGCCGCTTCCTTAACGAAACCGGTATGGGTCTAGCCGAGATTCGCTCGGCGTCCGCCGAGCCCGGCTTTCTGTCGGGTGTCTTGGAATATCTCGCCTCAGACGACCGTCTGATCGCGGCCTTCGCCGCCGACACCGGGCTCGATCCTGGCGACGTCGCGCGCGCGCATCAGGCGCTCGGCGGGGAGCCGTGGGAGCGCGAGGTGCCGTGAGGCGAAGATGAGCTTCTGCCGCGATTGCCTGGGCGACCTCGCCGCCAGCGCCCCGCGCTGCCCCGCCTGCGGTTCGCCGCGCATCGCGCGCCATGCCGAGCTCGATACGCTCACCATCGCCCATGTCGACTGCGACGCCTTCTATGCCACGATCGAAAAACGCGACGATCCTTCCCTACTCGACAAGCCGCTGATCGTCGGCGGCGGTAAGCGCGGCGTGGTGGCGGCCGCATGCTACGTCGCGCGCACCTACGGCATCCGCTCCGCCATGCCGATGTTCGAGGCGCTGAGCCGCTGCCCGCATGCCACCGTGATCAAGCCGAACATGGCGAAATATGTGGAAGTCGGCCGCGCGGTGCGCCGCGCCATGCTCGACCTCACGCCGCAAGTGGAGCCGCTGTCGATCGACGAGGCCTTCCTCGATCTTAGCGGCACCGCGCGGCTGCACGGCATGAGCGCAGCCAAGGTGTTGGCGCGCTTTGCCAGCCGCGTCGAGCGCGAGCTCGGCATCACGGTATCGATCGGGCTTTCGGCCAACAAGTTCCTCGCCAAGATCGCCTCGGACATGGACAAGCCGCGCGGCTTCGCCGTCCTCGGCCAAGCGGAAGCGCCAGCCTTCCTGGCGCCGAAACCGGTCGGCTTCATCTACGGGATCGGCGCCGTGAGCGCGGCCAGGCTTGGCGCCGACGGCTATCGCCTGATCGCGGATCTGCAGCGCGCCGAGGAAGTCGAGCTCATGCGCCGCTACGGCGAGGAAGGGGCGCGCTTGTGGCGGCTCGCGCGCGGCATCGACAATCGCAAGGTCGACCCCGCACGCGAAACAAAAAGCATTTCCGCCGAAACAACCTTCGAAAGCGACATCGGCGAGTTCCGCCCGCTCGAACAGACATTGTGGACGCTCACCGAAAAGGTCTCCGCGCGCTTGAAGGCGAACGCGCTCACGGGCTCCACCGTCACGCTCAAGCTCAAGGGTGCCGACTTCAAAATTCGCACGCGCGCGCAAGCCTTGAGCGCCCCGACCCAGCTCGCCGGGCGCATCTTCGCCGCCGGGCGCGAGCTCTTGCGCCGCGAAGTCGGTACGACGCGCTACCGGCTCATCGGCATCGGCGTGAGCAACCTGGAGGACGCAGTCGGCGACGACTTTGCCGATCTCATCGACCGGCGCGGCGCGCAGGCCGAGCACGCTGTCGACAAACTGCGCGCCAAGTTCGGCCGCGCCGCGGTCGTGAAGGGTCTCGTGCTCGACGACGACTAGCCGGCAAGAGCGGCGCGAGCATCCGTGCTAGCGGTAGTCGCGCGCGTCGCGGTATCCGCTCGTATGCAGCCTGCGCCGCACGGTGGAAGGTCGCCGCCGCGTGCACGGCTCGGGCCTCGGCGGCCTGTCGTGCAGTTTCCGCTTTCTTCGCCGCAAGCTCGCCGGCCGGCAGATTTGCCGCCTTGGCGGCTTCCTCAGCAGCGCGCGTTTCGATTGCTGCGTCGCTTGGATCGATGCGGTCTGTGGTCCAATCTCCGCCCTCCGACCAGCCCGGGTCGCCTTCGGAGCGATCGGCGGCCTGCGCCAGACGCGTTGCCGCGGCATTGCGCTGCGCCGGCGATTGCGCAACCGGATGCGGCACGCGCACATCGTGCCGATCGACCGTGGCCCGCAACGGCGCGGAATCGGCACGCGCACTCAGCACGATGAGCAGCGCACCAAGCGACAATGTGAGTGGGTGGCGAGCAGTCACGGCTGTCCCCCGAAGATCCTAAATCCCCAACGGCATACTAACGCGCAGCCGCCGGCCTCGAAGCGCAACCGGCGGTTTACCTTAATCGGCATATGCCGAGGCGCGCGCTGTGAGGGGATAAGCGCTCAAAAATCGGCGGTTATGAAAAGAAATTTCGGCGGCCGCTCTACTTATCGCTCGCGCCCGCTGCCCGACACGGCTTCTCTTTCTTCATCTCCAGCGACGTCATCTTGCCGGTAATCGAGAAATCCGTGTAGTCGAGCGTCAGTTTGCGCGAGATGCCGTTTTCGTAAAGCTCGAAGGCGATGGCGTAGACCGGCGTCTGTTCGCCCGCTTGCTGCTTCTTGGCGCTCTCGTGATCGAAATAGCTGATCGTCACCGGCCAGCGCGTGAGCTTGGCGAGCGCCGATACCTTGGCTGCCGCGTCGTCGGGTGGTTCGGTGCCCGGCGCAATGGCGCGGCCGATCACTGTCAGCGTGTCGTAGAGCCTCTCGCCGCTTTCGGAGCCGTCATAGACCGGGAAGCTCAAGATCGTCTTGCCTGCGCGCGCCGCCTCGATGATGCGCCGCATGTGCTCGGTCGGGAATACGGCGTCGGCCGGCTCGGTGAAGTTCTTGCGCTTCGGCTTGGTGAGGCTGACCGAGACCGCTTCGGCGGCACGCTCGGCGTGACCGTCCACCGCATCGGTCTGCTGGTCGTTGAGCAGGTTTTCCGAGTTGAAGCGGAATTTCTTGGCCGCAGCGTCTTCCCAGGTGGTCGAGCGCAGATCGCTGAGCGCGGATTTTCCCTCGCTGGAGCCGAGCTCTGACACTTGGCGGAAATTCAGCGCATATCCGTCGCAGGCATTGCCGGAGAAGTCATACAGGATGCGGCCGCGCACGGCGTCGATGCCGCGGCTGCCATGCGATTTGGCGAGGGTGAGGTCATAGACCGCCCGATGCGGGGCGAGGAAGACCGGTTGCGCGGCCGTTGCCGGCACATCGACCATAGCGGCCAAAAGTGCGGCGCCCAGGATCGGCAGCAGGAGCCGTTTTCTGCAACGAATGGGCATGGTCGATCTCCGCGGCGGTCCGGCAGCCAAAACAGCACATAGAAATATGCAAGAAGTAGGCAGGATAGAGGCCGCATTGCAGCGGGACAACACGGAAACGGGCCGCTTGCACAGCTGCTTGCGATCGGCCAAGAACAGTTGCTGTCGGAAATGGACCGGCGCCGTAAGCCAACACGCGAGGCAGCCATGGCCGGAATCGTCGAGAAAAGGCTCGCTGAGCTCGGGATCAGCTTGCCCAGCCCGCGCAGCCCGATCGCCAACTACGTGCCCTTCGTGCTGAGCGGCAAACACCTCTATGTTTCGGGCCAAATCTGCTTCGGCGCCGACGGCAAAATGGTGGCCGCCGGACAGCTCGGCGCCAGCGTCTCGATCGAAGCCGGACAACAGGCCGCGCGCGCCTGCGCCATCAATCTGTTGGCGCAAGTCAAGGCGGCGCTCGGCGATCTCGATCGGGTTGCCCGGGTCGTGCGGCTCGGCGGGTTCGTCAATTCGGCGGTGGGATTCGCCGACGGGCCTAAGGTGATGAACGGCGCCTCCGATTTGATGGTGGAGGTGTTCGGCGACAAAGGCCGTCACGCCCGCACCACGGTCGGGGTTTCCGCCCTGCCCGCCGACGCTGCGATCGAAGTGGAAGGCCTGTTCGAGGTCGCCTGATTGCCCGCACTGGAATTGCTCACCGCGCGCCCGATCGCCCATCGCGGCCTGCACAATGCCTCGGCGGGCGTGATCGAGAACACGGCGAGCGCATTCAGCGCGGCTATTGCCGGCGGCTACGGCATCGAATGTGACGTGCAGGTGAGCGCCGACGGCGAAGCCATGGTGCATCACGACGACGCGCTCGGCCGCCTGACTGAAGGGAGCGCAAGGCTCGCCGAGCTCAGCGCTGCCGAAATCAAGCAGGCGCACTTCAAGGCCACCGCCGACCGCATCCTCACCCTCGACGAATTGTGCGAATTGGTGGCGGGCCGCGCCACGCTGCTCATCGAGCTCAAGAGCCGCTTCGACGGCGATGCGCGGCTGGCGCGACGCACGGCCGCAGTGCTTTCGCGCTATGCCGGGCCGGCCGCCTTGATGTCTTTCGATCCGGCGCTGGTCGCGCGGCTCCGGCAAGCCGCGCCAGCCCTGCCCCGCGGCGTCGTAGCGCAACGCCATTACGACGATTGGCCCACGCTGCCGGCGCGCGAGGCGCGCCGCATGGCGCATCTGACGCATGTCACCCGCACGCGCCCGCATTTCGTCGCCTATCACGTGCGCGACTTGCCGGCCTTGGGGCCGCTCGCCTTGCGCTGGATGTTCGGCCTGCCGCTGCTCGCCTGGACCGTGCGCAGTGACGACGACCGCCGGCGCGCCGCCGCCTACGCCGACCAGATCATTTTCGAAGGCTGGCAGCCATGAACAACCTTGGGCGACGGAACCAAGCGGCGGCGCCGCAGGTTTTCATGGCAGTGGACGTTTTTTGAGAGTGCTCATGCTGATACGCCACAGTCTCGCCGTCGCCGCCATGCTGGCGCTTGTCCTGCCCGTCGCGCACGCGGCACCGACCCGCAGCGATACCGCCATGTTGTCCGCCAAAGAAAAGCCCGCCCGCCATCGCAGCCGGCATGCCGGGCAGATCGCCTGTACGGTTGCGGGCTGCCAGCGCATCTCGCCGCAGTGCCATCCCGAGACCGAATATGACTGGGACGGCGTCCCCACCGGCTTCGATATGATTGTTTGCGGACCGCGCCGGCGCTGACGGGGGGTCAACTTCGACCGATTTTAGGCATAAAGTCGGGCTAGAATACGCCTGACCCGATGAAGAACGAGACGCAACTCAGCATCCGTATGGCGCAGTCGTTGTCCGAGGTCCTTCCGGCGGCCTGGGACGCCTGCGCTACCGGCGACCCGTCATGCTCCGGCGACTTGGCAACCGCCGTTAAACTCACATCTGAGGATAACTTATCCGCGCAATTATTAAGGCGAGGATATCCACCCAACCCTTTTGTTTCGCATGATTTTCTGTCCTCGCTGGAGGACTCGCATTCGGTCGGAGGGCGTAGCGGCTGGCAGCCGCGCCATCTGCTCGCCGAGGACGCAAGCGGCGCGCTGGTAGGCGCCACGCCTTGTTACCTGAAGTCCCATTCGCGCGGCGAATATGTCTTCGACCATGGCTGGGCCGACGCCTTCGAGCGCGCCGGCGGCGCCTATTATCCGAAGCTGCAGGTGGCGGTGCCGTTTACGCCGGTGCCCGGCCCTCGCCTGCTTGCCCGTCCCGGCCCGCTTGCCGATGCCGTGCGCGGCGGGCTGGCCGAGGCCTTGGCCGAGATTACCGCCAGCAACGACCTCTCCTCGGCCCATGTGACCTTCCTGACCGAGCCCGAATGGTGCCTGCTCGGCGCGCGCGGCTTCCTGCAGCGTACCGATCAGCAGTTCCATTGGCTGAATGACGGCTATGAGAGCTTCGACGACTTCCTCGGCCGCCTCGCCTCGCGCAAGCGCAAGACCATCCGGCGCGAGCGGAAGGATGCGCTGGCGCCCGGCATTGAGGTGCGCTGGCTCACCGGTTCGGACCTGACCGAGGAGGTCTGGGACGCCTTCTTCGCCTTCTACATGGAGACCGGTTCGCGCAAATGGGGCAGGCCGTACCTCACCCGCGACTTCTTCTCGATCGTCGGCGGCAAGATGGCCGACCGTATTCTGCTGGTGATGGCGCGCCGTGCCGGACGCTGGATCGGCGGGGCGCTCAATTTCATTGGCAGCGATGCCCTCTACGGCCGCAACTGGGGCGCCGTCGAGCACCATCCGTTCCTGCATTTCGAGCTGTGCTACTATCAAGCGATCGACTTCGCAATTCAGCACCAGCTCAAGCGGGTGGAGGCCGGCGCGCAGGGCGAGCACAAGCTTGCGCGCGGCTATCTGCCGAAGCCCACCTACTCAGCCCACTATATCGCCAATCCGGCCCTCAAGCGGGCGATCGCCGACTACCTCGCGCGCGAGCGCCGCTACGTGGACGCCGCGCGCGAAGAGCTTGCCGGCTATGCGCCGTTCCGCAAAGATTTGGTCGAACAGGAATGACGGCATGTTCTGTTCCGGGGCGCCGAAGGCGCGGACCCGGAATTCGGATACGAAATACGGTGCTAGCCTCTGGATTCCGGGTTCAGGCGCGTCGCGCCTGCCCCGGAATGACGCAGTAAAAGTCGGGGACTGAAACGATGGCCAGCTACGATCCCAAAAATATCTTTGCCAAGATCCTGCGCGGCGAACTGCCCTGCTACAAGGTCTATGAAGACGACAAGAGCTTTGCCTTCCTCGACATCATGCCGCGCGCGCCCGGTCATACGCTGGTGCTGCCGAAGGCGCCGGCGCGCAATATTCTAGACGTTTCGCCCACGGACCTCGCGCACGTGATGACGGTGGCGCAGAAGATCGCCAAGGCCGCGCTCAAGGCCTACGATGCCGACGGCATCACGATCCAGCAGTTCAACGAGGGCGCCGGCGGCCAAGTGGTATTCCACCTGCACGTCCACGTCATCCCGCGCAAGGCCGGGGTGGCAATGAAGCCGCCGGCCAGCGTGAAGGAGAAGCCGGAAGCGCTCGCCGAGCACGCCAAGAAGCTCGCCGCAGCAATCGCCGCCGCTTAGTGCGCGAACAGAAAGCCGCCGGCGAGCAGCGCCGCCTCGCCAACGGCGACGCCGACGAACACCGAGCGCTTGGACACAAGGAAAGCGAGGAAGCCGCAGGCCGTCGCTGCCACCCGCACGGCAAGCGGAAGGCTCGCGAGCGTGCCCGGCGGAAAGACGATCAGCTTGGCGATGACGCCCGCCAAAATCGCGGTCGCCACCGCCCGCGACCAGATGACCATCTCGGAATCCTCGTCCAGCCCGCGCGCCAGGATGAGGCCAAGCGCGCGCCAGGATGAGGCCAAGCGCGCGCCAGACCTCGTTCGGCAGATAGCCGAGCAGGATAAGTGCGAGATATGGCCACAGCTCGCCTGCGGCATTCATGGCGCGGCGACCTTGCGCAGGCGCTCGACGGCATAGGCGAGCGTGCCGCCACCGACACCGGTCCACAGCAGATCGAGTTGCACGTGGCTGGCGGTGAGGACCGTTCCGAGCACGATCCCGATCGCCAGCGCCAGCTTGTCCATCATCTCGCGTGCATTGCGCGCGGTGGAGACCAGGAATGATAGGGGCGTGAGAAACAGCAGCGCCCCGGCAAACAACGCCGGCAGCTCGGCAGCGAGGTAATAGCCGACAAAACCGGCACTCACCGCCGTGACCATGAAAGCGACCGAGAGACCGTTACAGAAAGCCATGCGCCGCTCGCGCGGCATCGCGGGCAGAAAGCGCATGGATTCCATCCACATGCTGCCCGAAGTGAAATGCGTCGGCAGCAACAGGTCGCGCAGCCGCGTGGTTGGACGCCGCAACATCGGCAGCAGGGAGACCACCATGGGAAAAAGCCGAATGCCGGAAAGGCTCACCGCGATCGCCACTTCGAAGGATGCGGCGCCGCTGCCGACCGCGGATAATCAGGATGACCTGCGCCGGGCCCGCCCACACCAGGACGGTCGACAGCGCGACCCACCAGGCGCCCAGGCCGAAACCATGCGCAAGCGCGCCGATGCCGATATAGGTGCCGCTGATCACCGGAAAGAAAACCGACATGAATGCCGCGCGCACGCCGCCGAAGAATGCGGCCGTCGACGAGCTGAAATCGCGGGGAGCGGACATGAGACAGGGCTCTGTCTCACAGGCTCAGTCGCCGCGCAATGGTGCGCTCCCTTGCCGGACGCATGCGGCTCTTGCAAAAAGCGAAGGCCGGGCGAATGGCCCGGCCTTGCTGATCGGCAATCCTGCGCCGCGCGTTACGCCTTGATCAGCGGCACCTTCGGCACCGAGGAGCGCTTTTGCTGGCGCGGGCGCGGCGAGCGGCGCTTCGGCTTGGGCCGCACCACCGGCAGCTTCTCGGGCTTCGGCGTAATCGGCCCCTCGAGGAACTCGAAGCCGAGCTTGTCGCGCCCCTCCTCGTCTTTGCTCACGATCACGCGGACATGGCCGCCATTCTTGAGGTGTCCGAACAGCACTTCGTCAGCGAGCGGCTTCTTGATGTGCTCCTGGATCACCCGCGCCATCGGCCGGGCGCCCATCAGCTCGTCGTAGCCGTTGGCGATAAGCCAGCGGCTCGCCTCGTCCGACAACTCGATGGTGACGTTGCGGTCGCCGAGCTGCGCCTCGAGCTGCAGCACGAACTTCTCCACCACCTGCTTGATGATCTCCTGCGACAGATGCGCGAAGGTGATAGTGGCGTCGAGCCGGTTGCGGAACTCCGGCGTGAACATCCTGGTGATGGCTTCCTGATCGTCGCCCTCGCGCTTAGAGCGGTGGAAACCGTAGGCCGCCTTCGCCATGTCGGCCGCGCCGGCGTTTGTGGTCATGATCAGGATGACGTTGCGGAAGTCGACCTGCTTGCCGTTATGGTCGGTGAGCTTGCCGTGATCCATCACCTGCAAGAGTACGTTGAACAGGTCGGGATGCGCTTTCTCGATCTCGTCGAGCAGCAGCACGCAATGCGGATGCTGGTCGACTCCGTCGGTGAGCAGGCCGCCCTGGTCGAAGCCGACATAGCCGGGAGGCGCGCCGATCAGCCGCGAGACCGTGTGCCGTTCCATATATTCCGACATGTCGAAGCGGATGAGCTCGACGCCGAGCGCGGCGGCAAGCTGCTTGGCGACCTCGGTCTTGCCGACGCCGGTCGGCCCGGAGAAGAGGTAGCAGCCGATCGGCTTTTCCGGCTCGCGTAAGCCGGCCCGCGCGAGCTTGATCGAGGCCGACAGCGACTCGATCGCCTTGCTCTGGCCGTACACCACGGTCTTCAACGTCTGCTCGAGATGCAGCAGCACCTCGGCATCGTCCTTCGACACGGTCTTCGGCGGTATGCGCGCCATGGTCGAGATGGTGGTCTCGATCTCCTTGACGCCGATGGTCTTCTTGCGCCGGCTTTCCGGCAGCAGCATCTGCGCCGCGCCCAACTCGTCGATCACATCGATCGCCTTGTCGGGCAGCTTGCGGTCGTGGATGTAGCGCGCCGACAGGTCGACCGCGGCCTTGATGGCGTCGTTGGTGTATTTGAGCTTGTGGTATTCCTCGAAATAGGGCTTCAACCCCTTGAGGATGTCGATGGCGTCGGCGACCGACGGCTCGTTGACGTCGATCTTCTGGAAGCGCCGCACCAGAGCACGGTCCTTCTCGAAATACTGGCGATATTCCTTGTAGGTGGTCGAGCCGATGCAGCGGATGGTGCCCGAGGCGAGCGCCGGCTTGAGCAGGTTGGAGGCGTCCATTGCGCCGCCGGATGTCGCGCCGGCGCCGATCACGGTGTGGATCTCGTCGATGAACATGATCGCGCCCGGATAGGCCTCGATCTCCTTGATCACCTGCTTGAGCCGCTCCTCGAAGTCGCCGCGGTAGCGCGTGCCGGCGAGCAGCGTGCCCATGTCGAGCGCGAACACGGTCGCGCCCTTGAGCACGTCCGGCACCTCGCCGTGCACGATGCGGCGCGCCAGCCCTTCGGCGATCGCGGTCTTGCCGACGCCGGCGTCGCCCACGAAAAGCGGGTTGTTTTTCTGGCGGCGGCAAAGCACCTGGATCGTGCGGTTGATCTCGGCATCGCGGCCGATCAGCGGATCGATCTTGCCGTCCCTGGCCTTCTTGTTGAGGTTGATGCAATAGGCCTCGAGCGCGTCGCCCTTCTTCTTCGGCTCGTCGCCGCTCTTGGTATCGGCCTCCTCTTCGACGCCGCGCACCGGCCGCGCTTCCGACAGGCCTGGCCGCTTGGCGATGCCGTGGCTGATGTAGTTGACCGCGTCGTAGCGCGTCATGTCCTGCTCTTGCAGGAAATAGGCGGCGTGGCTCTCGCGCTCGGCGAAGATCGCCACCAGCACGTTGGCGCCGGTCACCTCCTCGCGCCCCGAGGATTGCACGTGGATGACCGCGCGCTGGATCACGCGCTGGAAGCCGGCCGTCGGCTTGGAATCCTCGGCGCCGTCGGTGATGAGATTCTCCAACTCCGATTCGAGATAGGCGACCAGGCTGCGCCGCAACTTATCGAGGTCGACATTGCAGGCGCGCATCACGGCCGAGGCGTCCTGATCGTCGATCAGCGCCAGCAGCAAATGCTCAAGGGTCGCGTATTCGTGGTGCCGCTCGTTGGCGAGCGCGAGCGCGCGGTGAAGGGACTGCTCGAGGCTGCGCGAAAAGGTTGGCATTCACAGTTCCGTTTTCATTTGTATTGGACGCTCCCCAGCATCAACTTCCGAGACTCACTTTTTTTCCATCACGCACTGCAAAGGATGCTGATGTTTTCGCGCAAAGTCCATAACCTGCGTCACTTTGGTCTCCGCCACCTCATATGTATAGATGCCGCACTCGCCGATGCCATGGTGGTGGACATGCAACATAATTCGGGTCGCGGCTTCGTGATCCTTGCCGAAGAAACGCTCCAGCACGTGCACCACGAACTCCATCGGCGTGTAGTCGTCGTTAAGGATCAGCACGCGGTACATGCTGGGCCGCTTGGTCTGCGGCTTGGTCTTGGTGATGACGGCGGTGCCGGGCCCGCCCGGTTCGCCCTTGCGTTTGCGCTCGTCGTCCGCCATGCGCGGCGGCTGACCGGAGAAGCCGGCTTTTGCCGCCCGGTCCGAGGCTTTTTTCTGCACGAAAGACGTCATGGCATTGCCGAGGCAAGTAGTCCTGGAACGTGGCACCCGCAGGGCGCGCGGCCGGCGCCGGCGGCCCGGCCCCCATCATAAAGACGCCGCCCCCGCCATTCCAAGCCAACTTTTTGCCCCGTTACGGGACATTTTGGCCGTTTACGGTGACTTCCGGCCGCCCCTGCTCAGATAGCAACTGGTTACCCGATCTCAACCCGGGCGCGGACAATCCGATCCGAGTTGTCCCCAAATTCGCGGCCTCGTTCTCACCATTCTTCAAGACGGCATGGTCATACCATCGCGCCCTCGATCATCCACCCATAGGGGCACGCCATGCTTCTGGCCCGCTTTTGGAACAATCGCCATGGGAGCGTCGCCCCGCTGGCAGCCTTTGTTCTTTTATACCCGGACTCCCCGAGAATCCGAAGAACCCCCCCTTGCCAAACGGCGCGAACCGGATTCTACCGTACGGATGATTCGGCCCGGGTTTCTGGACAGAGAATCGCGGCAAGACCTGATCGGGTTGGCTCGGAACGGGTCGGCCGCTCATCGTTTGGCCCGGCGTGCGAACGCGCTGGTGTTGCTCGACGATGGGATGAGCTGCGAAGCGATTGCGAAGGTCCTGTTTCTGGACGACGACACCATCCGCACTTGGTATCGCCTGTATGAAGCGGATGGGATCGAGGGCCTGACGAACTTCAGCTACGCGGGCAGCGTTTGCCAGTTGAGCGGCGAGCAACAGGAAAAGCTGAAAGCCTGGGTTGCCGCTGCCTTACCACATACAACGCGCCAGGTCGGCGCCTGGATCGAGAATGAATTCAGCGTCGTTTACCAAGGCCGGTCAGGACTGATCGCGCTGTTGCACCGCCTGGCGGACGCAGTCTGGATCGAACCGGTCTCCGCATCTCGCTTTTCCCTGCTAACAGGGAAAATAACAGGGTAAGCTTCTCGAAATGGGCCCCTCCCGGGCGCACTGGTCGGCAATTTGGCCAGATTTGCCAACGACTTCAGCGCGGATTCCCTGGAGGGGGAACAGGGAAGGTCTAAGGCGTTATCAGCGAAAGGAATAGCGGCATCAGCGAAGGCATAGCGCCAGATCAGGTAAAGACACTGATCCTGCCCCAGTACCGGTTTCCGCATAGGGCTATTGCCGTCGCCGACCCTAAGTTGAGCCTGCCAATGCAGCTGCCCGATTTCCGACCTTTAACAGACACAGAAATCGGCCGGCTGGAGCGAACGCTCGGCAGGCGGAATGTCGAGCAGTTGGGCAAATCCCTGGGCAAGGACGGTCGCGACGTTCTAGCGCAGCGGGTAGCACGAATTGTCCGTGATGTTGTCCACTTGGCCGTCCAGCCGACGCTGCCGGATCATCGAGCCAAGCTGCAGCGAATCGCCCGTCAGGGTCGGCTTTGGTTGCGGGAAATCTCCGAAGATCCTGTACGGCCTCTAGTCCGGGCAAACACCGATTTCGAACAGCTGAAGGCCGGCGTTACGCGATTCTGTGACCAGCTCGACGCTATCAGACGATGGAGCGCGGCGGGTAGGAGGCCGGGGGCTCCGAGGCAGCAGCTGCTCTTACAGGTCGTGATTGGAGAATTGATCGGGATTGCCAAATTAGCTGGAATTCGCCCGAGTAGTCCGGGACGCGCCATACTGCCGACAAAACCGCCCCCGCGGTTCTACAACTTCGTCACGGCAGTGCTGGCAATCGGGGAAGAAATCGTACTGACGTCGTCTTTGACTGGAAGCGAGCGGCAAGCTGCGCGATCGGTCTTTACCGTGCGCAGCGAGGAAGCGCTTATCAAACAGATTGAGACGGTACGCGGGCGGGTCAGCGACTATGTTCCGAGCGAGCTCGGGCACGGCTTGGTTGAGCAAGCAAGAGACTGAAACGGCGCCAGACTGCGCCTGTCGCGATCTCGACTTCGGGCACGAACTCCGCTTCACCCGCCGACCTTGTGCAAATGGGAGAGGCGTCAGGCCCTAACCGACCAAGGCGCGTCAGTTTTTCCCTTAATGGACCGCTTTTGCTGGCGAGTTGAAGGTAATGCGGCGCGCCGCAGTATCCATTATCTTGCTCGCATTGTTGCCGACACAGTCGGCTCCAACTTTAAGGAATTTAGTCGAATGAAAAAAGATTGTACAGGACACGAAATGGATGCGGCGGCAGGCGCTTCTGTTCTTACCTCAGCAAACCGCGAGATCACCCTTGTCGCACTGGATCGCCTGAAGCCTTACAAGACCAATGCGCGCACGCATTCCAACAAGCAGATCGCGAAGATTGCCGCGAGCATCCGCCGCTTTGGCTTCAACAGCCCAGTGCTGATTGATGATAAGGGCGAGATCATTGCGGGCCACGGACGGGTCGCTGCTGCGAAGCGCCTCGGTCTGGCTGCCGTGCCGACGCTGCGGCTCTCACACCTCTCTCCTACCGAGAAACGCGCCTATATCCTCGCCGACAACAAGCTCGCCGAGAAAGCCGGATGGGATCGCGAGATGCTTGCGATCGAGCTGCAAGGGCTGATTGATCTCGACTTTGAGGTGGACCTTACTGGGTTCGAGATTCCGGAGATTGACGTCATCCTCGAAGATGCCGACGCCGCCAAAGCGGACGAGAATGGCCCCGAAGACCAGTTCCCCGAATGTCGTCCCGATGCGTGCGTCAGCCGGCGCGGCGACATCTGGGAATTGGGCAAGCATCGCATCGTCTGTGGCAGCGCCCTCGACGACCAAGATTATACGCGGCTGCTCGGCGAGGAAAAAGCAGAGTTCGTCTTTACCGACCCGCCCTACAACCTGCGGATTGACGGGAATGTGTGCGGCAAAGGAGCCATCCGCCACCGCGAGTTCGCCATGGCGAGCGGAGAGATGACGAAGGAAGAGTTTACAGTGTTTCTGACCACCGCCTTCCGTCGCCTGGTCGCGCACAGCACGAATGGATCCATCCATGACATCTGTATCGATTGGCGCCACATCGAGGAGATGAAGGTGGCGGGCAATGCCGCCTACTCCGAGCTGAAAAACGTCTGCGTCTGGGCCAAGACCCATGCTGGGATGGGCAGCTTCTATCGCAGCCAACATGAACTCGTTTTTATCTGGAAATCCGGAATCGCACCGCACCTCAACAACTTCGAGTTGGGTCAGTACGGTCGTAACAGGACGAATCTCTGGAAATATCCTGGCATGACGACGATGCGCGCCGGACGCCTGGAAGAACTGGCGCTGCATCCGACGGTGAAACCGGTCGCCCTGGTGGCAGACGCGATCAAGGATTGCTCGCGGCGGAACGGCATCGTCCTTGACCCGTTCATTGGCTCCGGTACGACCGTGATCGCAGCAGAGCGGATTGGACGCCGCGCCCGTGGCATCGAACTCAACCCTGCCTATGTCGATGTCTGCATCAAGCGCTGGCAGGATTACACCGGCAAGGTCGCGATGCTCGCCGCTACCGGAGAGACGTTCGAGCAAGTCGGGAACGAACGGGGCGATGCGATACCGGGAGCCGACGCGGGCCAACAGGCGCCGTCAGCCGCAATGAAAGAGGCGGCGTGATGTCTGAACCGGAAAACCAAGACGAGAAGATCGGCGCCGACGAGCCAGTCGTCGGCGCCGCAAGTGCTGGCAAAAAAGCCGACTACAAGATTGGCCGTGGCCGCCCGCCGAAAGAATACCAATGGAAGAAGGGCCAGTCTGGCAATAAGAAAGGTCGCCCGCGGAAAAAACTGGATCAAAAAGCCATCTTTGAGGAGATCATAAACGAAGCCGTAAAGATCCGCGAGGACGGAAAAGAACGCAAAGTAACAAAATACGGTGCGCTTATCCGGTCTCATTTGGCAAACGCCATCAAAGGAGATACGCGCTCGAGCCAAGTTTATCAGGGACGAAGCAATACGCCTTGGTGTGAGCGGTGAGCAAGATAGGGACGTTTCCACTTCGGCCGCGCCCAAGAGCACGTCATCTTCGAGCGACGCGCTGTTCGAAGAAGTCAATCTCAATCAGCTCTCCGAAAACGAGCAAATAGAGTTAGCGCAGTTCGGCCAATTTATCGACATGCGCGGCGGGTTCACAGCGCTCAGCGCCAGCCAGTTTGAACGCGCAAAGCAGCTTATAACGAAGGGACGCGGGGAGGACGTCACGCCGCGCGCGTGACGTTCGACCTGCTCAAATCAGTCATGACCAAGAAACTCGTAAGGGCGCCCTCATCGAGGGCGTCTGCCCTACCCCTGCTTTCGATGCGTGAGCAATGCGAAACGCTGCTGTATCGGCAGTCGCTAGGCGACTTCATACCGGCGGCCTGGCGTCACGCCGGCGAACCGAGGGGATATCTAAGCAACTGGCATATCGACCTGCTGGCGGACCACTTGATGGCCGTGGCACGCCGCGAGATCAAAGGGCCCGGCCCCTTGATCTTCAGCATGCCGCCTCGGCACATGAAATCGCGGGCGGTCAACGTCTTCTTCCCGGCCTGGGTCTGGGCGCAGGACCCGGATCCCAATCAGGAAGGACACGGCTTCAACGTGCGGCCGGGGACATTATGCGGACCAGGCGTCAAGTTCGCCCACCTCAGCTATGTGCAGAAACTCTCCAATGAGCAGAGCGACGCTTGCCGCAAGCTGGTCGCAAGCGACTGGTATCAGGCCCGCTGGAGAGCGCAATGCCAGCTCGACCGCAACCAGATCGACCTGTTCAGCAACTTGGCCGGCGGCGAACGGCGCGCCATGACGTTCTCGAGCGTGACCGGCTTCGGCGCCGACATCATCATGGTTGACGACGCACACGACATGAAGACCGTCGACAGCGATGTGGCACGGGAAGCTGTGTTGCGGACCTGGGATGAAGTGCTGCAGACGCGCCTCAGCGATCCCAGGACCGGCATGTTCATCACCATCATGCAGCGCACCCACGAACGTGACCTCATCGGCCATATCCTGGCCAAGGAGTTCAACGGCATGCATGTCTGTCTGCCGGCCGAACATGAGCGCAACCACCCGTACGTCTTCCTGAATGCTAAACCGGGTTGGGAGGTGCCGCGCAAAACGGACTCGAGCTACGGCACCGACGGCGGTCCCAAGATCGGTAAGCCCTGGTATGACTTCCGCCAAGAAGGCGAGCCCTTGTGGCAGAACCGCTTCCCAAAAGAAATCCTCCAGCAGCAGTGGATCAGCGCGATGACCAGTCACGCCGTGGCCGGACAATTGCAGCAGCGCCCAACGGCCCGGGAAGGCGGGCTGTTCAAGCGCGAGTGGTTCTTAAAAGTAGCAACAGTCTACGAAGATTTATTGCAGATCTGCCGAGCTTGGGATTTTGCTGCGACTCCGGATGGCACATCGGGCGATCCCGACTATACGGTTGGGGTGAAGATGGGCATCGATCCGAACACCAAAGCCATTTACGTGATGGACGTCATTCGCGCGCGGTGGTCAGCGGGCCAGATTGAACGCGAGATCAAAACGGTCGCGATGCTCGACGGCTATAACTGCATGATCCGCATTCCGCAGGATCCGGGAGGCGCCGGACGCTTCCAGGCCCATTATTTGGCCGGTCTACTGCAAGGATACGATGTGCGCGTCGAACGCGAAGAAGGCAGCAAGGCCTATCGCGCTAACCCGTTTGCAGCGCAATGTGAGCAAGAGTTCGTGGCACTGGTGGACGGACCGTGGAACCAGGCCTTCATCGAGGAACTCTGCGCTTTCCCGCATGGGGCGCACGATGATCAGGTTGACGCCGCGGCCGCCGCCTTCCGGGCCCTTTGCCGCCGTTCGCAGTTCCACTACGTCGCGGCGTAGAACGGCATCTAGCTCGAGAGCGCTCATCCAGAGGCGTCAATCAATAGTGGCGCCAGCTGTGCGGGGCTATTTCGACGTCAGCTATAGCCCTAACAAGCGAGTCACCGCACAAGGCATTCGCGGCCCACGCGCGGGACATGTGATACTGATAGGGTTGAACACGAGCACCTCATGCGCCGCATCGAGGGCCCTGCGCCAATGCCGCGCATGGATCCTGCGCCGCTGCCGCCCGCATCATCGGCGTCCCACAAATTGGCCATCGCCGGGCTCGCCATGCGACGGCTGCGGATTAAGGGGGCGCGCGCCCGCGATTGTCGCTGTGCTCGTGCCGCCGACCGATGAAGCGCATGCGGGTGGAGTTACGCGTAATTCCGCGCCCTTTGGCGATAACGTAGCGTTCACCGTGCGGCGGGTAAGGTTGTATTTATCGTATTGTTTAAGCTCGCGGATTCAACTTCCCAGCGCATAGAAATTTAAGAGTAAGCGAGGGAGTGGAAAACCTCTTGCGGTGAACGGAAGCCGAGGGATTTTCGAGGTCTCTCGTTGAGCAAACGTTCGACCTTGGCAACCTCGGCACTTGAGATCGTAGAGAAGTCTGTTCCCTTTGGGAAGAAGTCACGAATAAGACCGTTGGTGTTTTCATTTAAACCGCGCTCCCATGCGTGATACGGCGTGGCGAAGAAAATTTTGGTTTTCAGCGCATCGGCAATGTCCTGATGCGCGGCGAATTCCTTGCCGTTGTCGAAGGTGATCGTATGCACGAAGTCACCGATAGGCTTGAGGCGACGCACGGCTGCCTTCTGCGTTGCGTGGGCAGTCGCACGCGGCAACTTGGTGATTTTGGCGAGTTGGGTTTTGCGCTCGACCAGCGTGAGCAAGCCGCCTTTGTGTCCGGCGCTGACGACGGTGTCGCCCTCCCAGTCGCCCAGACGGGTTTTGCGCGCGACAATGGCCGGACGCTCGGAAATGTCGATTCTACCGGGGATCAGGCCGCGTCCAGCGTTCTTGCCGGCACGTTTGTTATAACGTTTCCCGCGCCGCCGCAGACTGCGCCACAAGTTGCCACCGTCGCGTTTGTCATCCCAGATCACCTGGTAGATGCGTTCGTGGCTCAGCTTGATGCCCTGTTCGCTGAGCCAGCCGCTGATCTGCTCCGGCGACCAGCGCATCTGGCGCAACTTCGCCTCAATCTTGCTGCGCATCAGCGCCGTGAGCTTGCGCGGCTTACTTCGTATCGCCTGTCGTGCTCGAGCCTTCGCTTCCGCCTGCTTGAACCGATAGCCGCGCTCACCGCGATTGCGCTGCATCTCCCGGCTCACCGCGCTTTGACTGACGCCCAAAATCTCGGCGATGCTTGCTTGGCTGGCCCCACGCTTGCTCAGAGCATAAATCTGGCAGCGATCCTCATATTGTATTCGCCGGTACTTGCTCATCGGCAACCTCTTGCAATCTCAAGAGGTTACCCCATCGTCGCCTCACTCAATTATGCGCTGGCTACTTGAACCCGCGGCTGATTTTAGATGCCGGCCATTAATGTTTACGCATGGAACGGGGAAAACAGGGCCTCGTTGCCGTAAGAACAAAGACAAAATAACTGGGGGCGTCTAACATGCGAGCTGCTGCAAGAGCGATTGAGTCCGCCAATTCCGATGCGTACGTCAACGCTATCTGCGAACCTTATCTTCAATCCGTGACCTTGATCGAGCGACTGCACCGGCGGTTGCTGGATGTTATCAAGGACGCGTTCGACCGGTGCGGACGTACCGACATCAATGCGGTGCCTTGGCGATCCGGCGCGACGAATAGATGCCGCTCGCATAGCCGTGTAGCAGCAGCGCCGTCATCAGCCGCGGGTCGAACGGCGGCTGCAGTAAGGCGGCCAGATCACCGCGGGCCCATGAATGCCCCGATAGTCTCCCGCTCATTCCAATTCGGCCGCGCGTCGGCGCCGATGGCGCCGCAAACCGTGCACACCATGCCCGGGCCGAAGCTGGGGAGCGGCGCGTCGTCGGCCTAGCCGGAAATATCGATCAGTGCCTCGGGGTGGCAGTAGCGGGCCGCCACGAAACAGGGGCGGGCGAGGGTGCGGCTGGAAGTGACGCTGCCCAGGCTGCTCGTGCGCCTCGCCCATGCGGCGCAGCGAGTGGTGGGGCAGCGGGTGGTGGGGCAGCGGGGTAGGTAATGTTGGTCTTTCGCTCAGGATTTATTCTGTAGTTAGCTTTTCATTCGGAACACTAATGACTTATCTGAGTCAATCGCTCGTCAGTCCCGGCAAGAATAGCGGGGCCTATTGTTTTGCCGAGGATTCCCGTCAACTCCTCTACGGAGTAATGTGCCAAATTGATTCGAATGGAGGATCCCGTGGCCCGCTCCGAAGGCATTCACTGGACAAACAAGTCGGTCCAAATGCTAGCCAAAGGAGACGATCCAATCGAAGTTATTGAAAAAGTAGCGCGCGACCTAGTTTTGCGCGCACGGGACGCCGGTTGGCAAGGGCCCCCGTTTAATCCAGTGGCAATTGCTGACCTGCTAAAGATTCCAGTCGAAGCGAACGCGAACGTCGCGGACGCGCGCATTGTGCCGTCTGATAGGGGCCTCAGGATTCAGTTCAACCCTACTCAAGCGAGAGAGCGCGTGCGTTTTTCAATCGCTCATGAGATTGCGCACACGCTCTTTCCGGATGTCTCTAAAGAAATTCGGAATCGTGGCGGCAATAAATTGGCAATCGACGATTGGCAGCTTGAGATGCTTTGCAACCTCGCTGCTTCGGAGTTCGTGATGCCAATCGGCGCTTTGCCAGCTCGTGACTATTTACCCTCAATTGAAGAGTTGATGGTCGAACGTCGGAAGTTCGACGTTTCGGCTGAAGCTTTTTTGATCCGCGTAACAAAGGTGACTCAAGAACCGATCATCATGTTCTGCGCTTCTGTTATTAACCACTCAGCTTCCGACAAGGTGTACCGAGTTGATTATGCAGTGCCGTCAAAATCTGCACCGAAGTTTTCAATCGCAGGCAAAAAAATTCCGACCACGAGTTGTGTATATTCGTGCAAAGCAATTGGCTCGACTGACCACAGAAATGAGAAATGGCTATCGCACGACGACTTGCTCGTCGAATGTGTTGGCATCCCCAGCTATCTGCTGCGCAATCCACTCCGCCGTGGGATGCCTCGTGACATTGATCCAGACAAGCTCGCGCCGAGCCAGCCGAACAATCACCAGAACATAAAGCTGAGCAAAGTCGATGGTTGGCACTACAAACAAATCCATCGCCGCGATGTGCGGCGCATGGTTGCGCAGGAACGTGCTCCAGCTCTGACCGGTCGGGTCATCATTCTTGGCCATGTATTTGGCCACGGTCGACTGAGCCACGGTAAAGCCCAGCTTGAGCAGCTCGCCCTGAATGCGCGGCGCGCCCCAAAGCACGTTCTCTACGCTCATCCGCCGGATCAAAGCGCGCAGCTCCGCGCTAATTGGCGGCCGCCCTCCCCGTCTTTGCGATTTCCAGCGCCAGTAGCGACGAAAGCCAGCCCGATGCCAGCGCACGACTGTCTCTGGCCGGACTATCACCATCGCCTTGAGGATCGATGGACACCATCGATACAGCAGCATGAAGAACAACCGGTCCCAATTGGTGAACTCAATCCGGCCGCGCACCTTTCGTTGCAGCACGACCACCTGCTGCCGAAGTGCCGCGTTCTCCAACTCAAGCCGGGTCTTCGACTTGAACGGGGTGGTCAAGACCGACCACATAAAGCAGACCAACGTGATCATGGTCCCCCAAAGTGAGGCGATTCCTTCACCTAATCAATAACGCGGTTTTCGGCACACACAGCTATGAAATCGGGGACCACAAATATCCTTTCTCGCCAGATCCCTCCCCATGCCATTGATAAGGCTCGTTTGTTGGTTCTAGTAAAAAGTCAATTCCGTACTCTATTTTGACAAGCTGTCCCTCTGCATATTCTTGCTCACGTGGCGCCGTTCGGTAATCTTTCACAACTCCCTGCAAATAACTTGCTTCTGCCTTCGCCGCATGAAGCGCAACGTACGCACCAAGTTTCGTGCTTTGTTGTGCCAACCTTTTGTCGACGACCCATGTTCCAGTCCAAATGGTACCATCGCTATTATTCGTTACGCCCTTTTCCCGTGGGCAAACAAAATGAAAACCGCTCACGTACTTATCGCTATGAGATACCTTTACGGTCGTATTTTTTGTTGAATTGTTTTTTGCCGCCGTGCGGCTTGCAAGCTCAGCGTTGTGCTCTTCCCAGGCCTTCGCTGCCTGCGCTGCTTTTTCGCGACTCCAATTAGATTTTAGCGCCTCCAGTTCTGCCTCGCAGGCATTTCGCTTAGCGACCGGCAGTGAATTAATATACGAAGGAGCATAGACATAGCGCGGCTTCTTCCATCGCCAAGAGTCCTCTGGATAGACGACCCCATCCGAACAACGCCAAAACAACAGTTTGCCCGCCGCACTGCATTTAATGGAGCGGTCGAGCGCTACCCATCCGTGTTCTGGACTAAACCCCCACCATATCTCCATTTCTTTTCCTTAAAAAATTTCGAACCTTCGGGGACAACCATACAATGCTTTCGCGCGCCCACGTTGCCAGAGGAACGCTCTGCGCTATTTGGCACCGGAGACGGGAGAAGTCTTCAACGCACCACGTAACCCAATCTTTGCAGGGAGTTAGCGTATCCTGGGATCAGAATGCCCTTATCGCTTCTTCCCTAATGATGGAGCCCCACCTTGCATGATTCGAATCTTCTTGGGTCGTGCCGCCTTACGTGCTTTCTCAAGTTTCTCAAGCGCCTCTTCCTTCTTGTTTTTGCGGACGTGAGCTGCATGCTTCACTCGAGTCCACTCAGCTCTTGTTGGGTTGAAGAATGCCATAGTGAGCGCCGCGAAACGGATGCCAAAATGTTTGTGCCAGAATTTACCAGATAGGCGAATTCGATAAAGGAGGTGGACTTCGAATCACCTGCGAACGCGCGAAGACAAGATGCTTGATTTTCCCACCGATTTTGGCCCCTGCAGGACAGTTGCACGTGCGATCGAGCCGATCGTGAACGATGCTCGCGCGGACCGCCATCGCGGTCGATTGCGGCTTCCCTGTCCGGGGGGATGCTCGATTGACAGACCCCCATCCAAATCCGTAAACAGGCTCCAATCAGCTTTCGAGCGCGAAGACCGTATGATTTAAGTTCCGACCAACTTTGAGATAGTTACGCATGCGATGGAGTTGTTTGTGATCGCGGCTCGCGCGGATACCATTATGGGCATCATAATGGATCCGGTCCCGAGCGGTGATTGCACCGACGCATTTCGTGCCAAGCTGAAACGGTACGCCCGCCGCCTCTCCGCGGCCCTGATGGAGCGACAGGCTCGGGCTAACCTGCTCGGCGACTGGCTGGAAACAAGCCTGGGGCACCTTTGCCTGGTTTTCTCGCCGCTCAAAGAACGCGGACCCCCGCGCGCCTGAACGAGGCGATTGGCGGCGCGATCTGCGATGCGCCTGACCCAGCTATCGGCTGACCAGCAATCCCCTTAGACGAGGCGGATGAGGCCTCGGGCCTGGCGCGCAGCCGCGCGGTCGGCAAGCCGATCGGCTATCAACGAATCAAATGATTGGAACGAGTGCGCGAGGCGTTCGTCTCGCGCGGCACGAATTTGCTCGGGCGGCGCAGCCCAACCGAGATGAATAGGAGACCAGTAATGGCCGTTGAATTGGAGACTAAGATTCCGGAAGAGCCCGCAGCGGCGGCGAGCGGGATCAATCATTGTGGAAATGAAGCCGCGGACGACACGAAGCGCAGCGAGATTCGGGGTGAACCAGATCAGCGCATCGAAATGATTCCGCTGTCGCAGTTAAAGCCCCATCCACGCAACGCGCGCACGCACTCGCGCAAGCAGATCCGCCAGCTCGCCGAGAGTATCAAGCGGTATGGTTTCAATAATCCCATTCTCGTGGACGACCGCAATCGGATTATCGCAGGCCACGGCCGGGTCGAGGCGGCCAGGCTGCTCGGCCTCGCAGAGGTTCCCACCCTGCGGCTCGCGCACATGTCTGAAGCGGAAGTGCGCGCCTACATGATCGCCGATAACCGGTTGGCGGAAAAGGCCGGGTGGGACCGTGAGGTCCTGACGGCGGAGTTGGAATGCCTTATCGACCTCGATTTCAACATTGAAGTCATCGGGTTCGATCCCGGTGAGGTCGAAATCATGCTCGACGACGCCGATGAGACGAAACGCGAGGACGCCGGGCCGGAAGATTACGTTCCCCCCTTGACGCCTAGCAAACCGGTGAGCCGTGCGGGCGATCTCTGGCTGCTCGGCAAGCACCGGGTGGTCTGCGGCGATGCGCGCGACCCCGCCGCGTATGAGCTGCTGCTCGACGGCGAAAAAGCGCAGCTTGTATGTACAGATCCTTCATTCAATGTCGCGATCGACGGCAACGTCTGCGGAAAGGGCTCCATCCACCACCGCGAATTTGCGATGGCAAGCGGCGAGATGAGCCCTGAGGCCTTTACGTCCTTTCTGAAATCCGTGTTCGTGCTGCTGGCTTCGCACAGCCAGGACGGCTCGATCCATCAGATCTTCATGGATTGGCGGCACATGGGCGAGATGTTGGCTGCCGGGAATGAGGTTTACTCGGAACTCAAGAACGTTTGTGTCTGGGTGAAGAAGAACGCCGGCATGGGGAGCTTTTACAGGAGCCGGCACGAACTCGTCTTCGTCTGGAAATCCGGCACCGCGCCCCACATCAACACCTTCGAGCTTGGCCAGTATGGGCGCAACCGCACAAACGTTTGGGAATACGCCGGAATCGGCAGCATGGGCGCGCATGGCATCGAACAATTGAGGATGCATCCAACGGTCAAGCCCGTGGCGCTGGTAGCCGACGCTCTTAGGGATTGCTCACGCCGTAACGGCCTTGTGTTGGACCCCTTCGTCGGCTCGGGCACAACCCTGATCGCTGCCGAACGGACAGGACGCTCGGCGCGCGGAATCGAAATCGATCCGCTCTATGTCGATACTGCGGTGCGTCGCTGGCAGACCTACACGGGCAAAGTCGCGGTTCTGGCCGCAACCGGTCAATCGTTTGAGGAGATCGAGGAGCAGCGGACAGCGGCCGCGACCTCCGCGACGAATGATTTCGGCTCCGCAAGCGGAGGCGGCGTGATGGCTGCGATAGATCGGCAAGAGGGCCCAGATTACGACGTCGGGTACAAGCGTCCGCCCAAAGCAACCCAATTCAAGCGTGGTCAGCGGGCTAACCCGAACGGGCGTCCTCGCGGGTCGAAAAACGTGAAGACCGTCGTCGCGCGGGTGCTGAACAGCAAGATACTGGTGCGCAGGGGCAATAAGACCTCCAAAGTGCCGATAATGGAGGCCATGACTGAGACTTTCGCGCTCAAGGCAGCGCAGGGTGATCGCCATGCCGCCGGCGTGGTGCTCAATCTGGCGGCGAAAACGGGTATTCTCAGCCCTCGCGACGATGACGCTCCGCCAGCCGCCGACACGGAAACAGCCGTCGTTGCCGCGAGCGGCCGCCCCAGCGATGCACTGGTCGAAAGCGTTGATCCGAATCTGCTCTCCCAGGAAGAACGGATTGAGCTGTCGAAGTTTGCCGAACTTGTCGATCTCGGCGGCGACGCTATGGCACTCGGCGAGAAGGATTTGCTGCGCTTTAGACAACTGGTGAACAAGGGCCGCGGAAACCAGATCGTGCCGAAGGCAGACAATGCTCTCGGAGAAGCGGCATGAAGCCTGCCATCATTAGAGCGCCTTCCCTGGATGTCGGTCCGCCGGCACGTTGCGTGCGCGACTTGATCGACGCCGCACGCTACGAGGAATCGCTGTTGGATTTCTGTGGCGCATCCTGGCACGTCGTCGAGCCGAGCGGGTTTTATCGGAATTGGCACATCGAAGCTATCTGCGAGCACCTCGAGGCTTGCGCCAACTGGCAGATCGATCGCCTGCTCATCAATGTTCCTCCGCGCCACATGAAGTCGCTCGGCGCGAACGTGTTCTTCCCGGCCTGGGTTTGGGCGCAAGATCCCAATCCGGAGAATGATCCTTGCTACTCATTTTCAATCCGGCGCGAAAGTTGGCGGGGGCCGGGAGTGAAATTCATGCACCTCTCGTACGAAAGCACGCTCTCGACCCGCGACGGCGTAAAGTGCCGGCAGATCATCACCTCGCCCTGGTATCAGCGGCTATGGGGACATCGTTTCCAGCTGCGCGACGATCAAAACCAAAAGACGCGTTTTGATAACCTGCGCGGGGGACACCGTCTGTCCACTTCGGAAGGTGGTGTCATCACCGGCGAGGGCGCCGACATCGCCATTTTCGATGACCCTCACAATGTGAGAGATATTGGCGGCAGCAGCAATTTGGCCCGCGAGAAGACCCTCCGGTTTTGGGATGAAGCCTTGCCATCACGCCTGAACGACCAGGAGCACGGTGTCTTCGTCGTCGTCATGCAGCGCGTGCACGAGCGCGATCTGTCCGGCCACATTCTAGCCAATGAACTTGGCTGGACGCACCTGTGCCTTCCGGCGATCTACGAGCCCAAACATCCCTTCCCGATCCGCACCACGGTCAAGCGCAAGGCGACCGGCAAGACCTGGACCGACCCGCGCCGGGAGGGTGAGGTACTGTGGCCCGAGAAATTCCCACTAGAGGCGCTGCAGCGCATCGCCAAGGACCAGTCGATGACCTCCCATGTTGCGGCGGGCCAATTGCAGCAACGGCCTACCGCCGCCGAAGGCGGCCTGTTCAAGCGTGAATGGTTTGCGCATACGCTGGAGATCGATCGTTTCGCCTTTGCCGAGGCGCGCCGTTTGCAGTTGGTACGGGCCTGGGACTTGGTCTGGACAGATGAAGCCTCCGGATCGGCACCCGACTACACGGTCGGCGTGCTCATGGGACGGGATCCTGAGTCGCACATCTGTTACGTTCTCGACGTGGTGCGCGGGCGCTGGTCGCCCGCCGACCTCCAAGGCACGATGCTGACCATCGCCAAGATCGACGGCTACGAATGCAGCATCCGCATTCCGCGAGATCCCGGTGCCGGAAAATTCGTTGCCGCCTACATGGCCCAGCAGCTGCAAGGGTATACCGTGTCGATCGAGCCTGAGCATACGAGCAAAGCACAGCGGGCCGCTCCGTTGGCGTCGGAAGCCGAGAACCGTTGCCTGGTCTTGGTCAAGGCCGACTGGAACAAGGCTTTCGTGGAAGAGCTATGTGCGTTTCCAAACGGCGCCAACGACGACCAGGTCGACGCTGCCGCGGCCGCATTCCGCGCCCTCGCGCGCCATTCGCAGCTGCACTACGTCGGGGCGTAGTCGGGTGGTGAGCCGAGGGCACGAATGTCTGCGGCGCCGGCGGCCGATAGTTGAGCGCTGAGTGCGGTCTGACAGTGTTGTACAACAACGCTTGAGAACACCGACAGTACCGAGTTTCGAGAACTGCTGTACCCGTGGCATCCGTGGTTTGGCCTTCGGGTCAGCGTTCACGCAGCGATCGACAAGCGGATGGCGTTGTGTTTCGCTGCAGCTTGAGCAGTTCAGAATCGGACCGTTGGCTTGAGGTCCTCGCCGGGGCGCCAGACCCGCTGTGGTGCATCAATTGGAAATCTTATGTATACTCCGTTCACGCCACAACCCGAAAATCCTTGGGGTTGATGATACGGAAATTGTCGGTGACCGAATCACAGAGGTTCGCCCAATTCCCCGGAACCTTTTCACGCATTAAACCGAGCGTCGCCCGAGCGGTCCGCCGTTTGAAGCCGGCCTCGGATTTATCAGGCCCATGCGTGCGATGCGGTGTCGCTTACAGAGATCTGACACATAACGTAGTGCAGCGATTGCCCTCAAAGCGATAGCCTTTAATAGTTTGCGTGGTTTTGTCCCACCAGCAGGGTCATGACCCAGATGCAACGCTCGCCCCGTCATCGGTTTCGCGGATATCGTCAATCTTGGAATTAGCGTGATCCGTCTTTTCGATACTCATCGCTGTCTCCTGTTTTCGCACTTTCCACCGCACGGCCTCGCAGGCTGGCCGCACATGTTTGACTCACACTCATTTTCCCCAGACCGCTACGGGTTTAGCTCCATCTCTTTAACCGCCAGCTGGGCAGCGTGATACTTCTGGGTCAAGTCTGAGAACTGCTGGATATTTTGGCGTGGGCTGCAGCCTTTGAGGGGTTGCGATCGAGGCCAACTTGGGTCTCGTACTCCTGGTCGAGCTCCTTTTTGACGGCCGAGAGCTGACGGCGTTCGAACTCGGTGACCTTGATCGATTTCCATCTGTCGGCTGCACGGATGAGCGCGCCGAACATCAGCTTGAGGACCGCTCGTTCGCCGAACGCATTCGGGATGATCTTCAGACGCCGGCGTTCCTCAACAAACAGACGTTCCAGCAAATTCGTCGTGCGAATGGCCCGCCGATGCGTCACCGGGAATCGCAAGTGCGCAATGCAGGCCTCGAAGTCGTCCATGAAGCAGGCAACCGCGCTGTCGTGTTGACGGCTATAATCGGCGACAACGCCGGCAGCGAGCTCGCGCGCGATCGCCCGGCTCGGCGCCTGATAGGTCGCCTGGACGCGAACCTTAAACTCCGGCCAGACGTCCTCCGGCACCTTGACCGCCAGATTGCGCATGCGATGGGCAAGGCAGCGCTGGCGGGCCGCGCGTGGAAAGCAGATTTCAATCGCCTTGATGATGCCGGGGGCCCCATCGGAGGTCACCAGCAGCGGATCGTTCAAGCCGCGGCGCTTCATGTCCTCGAAGAATGCGGTCACCGTCTCGGTATCCTCCTTCGACCCTGCCATAAGATGCAGCAGCACCCGGCGGCCTACAGCCGTAAAGCCCCAGGCCGCCAGAACCGGTTCTCGTTTGGCGCCAGGCCGCAAGCGTTCCGCGATGCCATCGACAAATAGGTAGCTGATCTCGTATTCGCTCAAATCCCGCTGGGCGAAGGCTTGGTAGTCCTCCCACAGCCGATCCCCCAGCTGCGAGACCGCCGTCTTCGACAGAAGAAGCCGACCGTTCTCGTCCTTGAAGGCGTCCTCTATGTCACGCACCGACAGTCCGCGCGCCAGCATCTCGATCGCCAGATCCTCGAGCCCCTGCGTATGACCTTTGAGATGCCCCCGGATCGCCGAGCGGAAAGGCTCATCGCGTCCGGCAATCTGCGGCGCTGAATAGTCCATTGCGCCTTCCGCCGTCTTCAGCCGCCCTGTCCGATATCCGTTCCGGTAGCCCCTGGCCAGGCTGCGCACCGTGCTCGTAATAATCTCGCCCGATCGTGTCGCCGGCCTCTTCCTCAAGCGCCTCCTCCACGATCAGCCGGGTCGCCAGCTTGACCAATTCATCCTTTGCCGAAGCTGTGGAAAGGCGCCCTTCGATCAATGCCGTGCTCTTCACGCGTGCGTTGCGAAGCAGGTATTCTCGTCGACATGGGGTGCTCCTTTGAGGGGCTCGCCAAAGCCCGTTTTGAATCAGATGATCCGCAAAGGATGCACCCCGCCAAATTTCCAGCAACTATAAGACTTCACCATACTTCTGAATGCCATAGACGGAGAGATTGCCTGACTGGTCCTCGATGAAGCCAATCTTAACGGGTTGTCCGCCCGCGGCATGCGCCGGATTGATCCGGTTCAGAATTGCGGCGCCGGCAAGTCGACGCTGTTTGCGCTTCTCTGCGGGCTTCCTTGCTCGCGGGAGTGAGTGGCTTGCTGTACGTGCAATGGGGAAATTTCATAACGCCTTCTGCACTCGGCCTGCTGCAGGCGGCATTGCCGGTGATTTGGGTCGCCGTAAGGTCGTGCGCAAAATCAATTTAGACGAGCAGTGGGTGCACTGGAGCGACAGGGTGAAGCTCCCCTACAAGCCACATATCGGCACACTGAGTTGCTCTCCACAAATCAATTCGATCAATTCGCTGACGCCTGACAATCACGGAGGCAATATGGATCTTCCGGACATGGGGCCCGGAAGCATCACCTATCTTCCAGTGCGAGTACCGGGTGCGCGCCTATTCATCGGCGACGCACATGCGTGCCAGGGCGATGGGGAAGTGTGTGGCGTGGCTGTCGAGTATCCGACCGTGACGACGATCAAGGTCGACCTCGTTAAAGGCTGGGGCTTCGAATGGCCTCGCCTCGAGCGGGAGGACTTCATCATGACGATCGGTTCGGCCCGACCTTTGGAAGACGCCACTCGGATCGCCTATCGCGAACTTGTCCGCTGGATGACCAAGGATTACGGGTTTGACCAGTGGGATGCCTACATGATGCTGAGCCAGTGCGGCATAGTTCGTTTGGGCAACTTCGTTGATCCGAAATATACGGTCGGTGCCGCCATCAAAAAGAAATTCCTTTCCTGAATGCACTCACAAGGAAGGAACGGAGCTCGCGTCTTTCAAAAGAGCTTTCGCCATCCGTGGTAACTTGTCCAGCGCATCTGAGCGCGTTGCGCCGGTTGGCTGCAATTTGCTTGCACGCTTATTGCGAACGGACGAAATAATTGGCTTCAATTGGTCAATTTTGCTTTTGAGCCGCTCCATCATTTTTGCGGGCTCTCGGGTGTCTTTGGCTGTCTTCTCGGGTACTGGTCCGTGCTGGGCAGCGCAGGCGGCGTCCAAAGTGCTTGCGAGTGTGGTCCCTGACGTGCCGATCGGAACGCGCTGCTGCTCTTAAGGCGCACGCCGCCCATCTCAGATAAGGCCATCGCGTCTTGGCGGGTGCGTGAAAGCACCGAGGGTTTGGTGTTTGCGGAGATTCGCCGCTATGAAATTGAACCCTGCCGAAAACCAGAGCCCCACGTTGTTGCTTGCGCTTGCCGCCACGGCCGCAACTGGAAGCATTCCGTCGGCAGGAGTGCGTTGCCCAGCAATTAAACGTTGAGCCGGCAATGCGGGTCAAGCTCGAAGGATTCAGCCGTAGCCCGTCTTTGTCGTAGATCGTCACGATGAAATCGGCGCGGCGGGTGAGATCCAGCTGGTGAAAGTGGTAGGTCTAGGATCACGGCCAGGGCGCGATCGGGTGAGAGCTACCGTCCGCCGAGTCAACTACCGTCACAACGACGACCGGGTGGGCTTCCTTGATTTGCCCGCCAGCGGCCGTGGCGTCGTCGAGGGAGCTGAAGGAGCGCTTGGTTTGGCCGTCAACTCACAGGAGAAAACGTTCTTCCTGCGGTTTTGCCTGGGCGGCGGGCTTTGTCGGGCGTGCAAGGGATGGTGATTGATTCGGCAAGTGGATGGGCCTCAGCTCAGACAATCAGGCTGTAGGCAATGAGCGGGGCGAGCAGCATGTTACCAAGAGCGACGATGCTATAGAGACCGTAATCTTTTCTCCGAGAGTCGTTTGGGCGGGCCAGAGCCGCGGCCGGCACGGTGAGGCAGGGTTGCTCGCGGCACCTGTCCCTCCCGAAAATCATATCCGAGCGTAGCGATGATGCAATCCGGACAGAATTGGTGTCGTGACGATGGTTCCGGATCGTTTGCACCGCGCGAGGGATCGGCGTGTCTTTGGCGAGCCCAAGGTGCGTGCGGGTTTCATTATAATAGGATGAGTAAGTGGCTAGGATTCGATGCAGATGGCGCTCGCCAAAGATCAAAACATGATCCAGGCACTCGCGCCGAATCGTTCCGATTAAGCGTTCCACGTAAGGGTTTTGCCAAGGCGGGCTTGTCCGTAGGCACCCGGCGGTGTGGCTGGCGCGGCAAATCGTAGAGGCGATCTCGGTGCGATGGGGCGATCGCGAATCCCCATCGTTCTCACTCGGTTGGTAGAGCCAAGCAATGACGATACGCGCGATGCGAAAGCGGTACTGCGCGCACCGGGTGATCGCGACCAGCTATTCCGATTGATTGCGACCAGCCGTTCACCCCGGCAGCCGTCGCAATAGCCGAAGTTGTACTGATCCTTATCCATGATCTTGCCGACGACGACCGAGCCATCGTCGCCCGCATTGATTGCGATCTGACGAGCCGGGGTCTGGATCGCCTTGCGCACGATATCGACGCCGTGCTTCTGGTCCTCGTTCGTCTTGACGCGTGCCGTTGGGCAAGGCATCGGTCTGCCCCAGTAGCTGGCGGGCGCAGTGTCGACGAAAGAAGCTCGCCGCCGTTATTGTGGCGAGGCGTTGCCGGTCGCCGCCTCCACGATAATCGTCCCTGTCATGTGCGGATGCAAGGAACAAAAATACCTGTAGGTACCCGGTGTGGTGAATGTGAACGAATACCTCTGTTCGGTGTCGAGCGCTTGCGATTTAAACGCAAGCGTTGTCGATGTGACCGTATGAGGAATGTCGTCTTCGTTTGTCCAGGTCACCGATGTACCGGCCTTCACCGTCGTCTGCGGCGGGTTGAAGGTGAAGTTGGCGATCTTCACCTTGCTGTCCGCCGCCCGTGCGGGCGTCATCGCCAAGGAGAAGACAATGGCGGCGGCGAGCGCCAAGCGCGCAAATAATCTTATCATGTCCTTTACCTCTTTTGTGGCTCGCAAACACGCTTAGGCCTTGAGCGGCGTATCGATTATGGCGAGCCGCTGCTCGTTCTGCTTGAAGGTAACGCTGGCAATGCCAAGCATCTTTTCCAGTTGATCGGCCGGAACCTTGATTGGTCCGGGCGACTTGGCCATGCCCGGCGCCGGCTGCGGGAAAGCGGTCGAGCGCGCAGTGTGAAACGTCACATTGCCCTCGACCTTCTGCATCACCTGGTGGATGTGGCCGTTGAGCACGGTGACCGAACCGAAGCGCTTAAGATAGCCGAGCGCCTTGGCACCATCCTCTGTGCCCCAGCCCCACTCGGGATAGACACTCCACAGCGGGATATGGGCGAATACCACGATCGGCTGCGAAGCCGACCGGCCTTTCACGTCGTCCTCCAGCCATTCGAGCTGCTCGGCACCGAGATTGCCCAGGCCGCCGGCTTTCAGGTTCACGACATTCACAAGGCCGATGAAGTGCACGCCATTAGCGTCGAAAGAATACCACCCCGCGCCCTTGGTGCCGCGGCCATAGCGCTCGCGGTAGAGTTTGCCGGCTTCCGGATCGATCAGATCATGCTCGCCCGGCACATAGTGCACGTCGAGCCGCGCCTGCGAGATGATGCGTTCGGCGTCGTCAAACTCCGACGCCTTCGACAGATGTGAAATATCACCGGTGTGAATCATGAAAGAAGGTCTGACCGGCAGCGCCTTCACCCGGTCGATTGCTTCTTCCAGTGTGCCTTTGGCATTCGGATTGGCGGGCTTGTCGAATCCCACGTGGCTATCGCTGATTTGCAGAAAGGTAAATCCCTTTTGCTGCGCGGCCACCGCCTCATCGATGATTCCAAGAGAGGTTGGTACGCCGCCGGCGACTGTCCAAAGCACGCCGGTGCCGACCCACGTCATACATTCAAGAACCTTGCGGCGATTAAGGCCGTCATGGCGCGTTGTCATCGTCGGGTCTCCCATTAGCTGATTTGAACTTCACGAGCACTAGACTGGACATTGCGTCGATTTATTCCCGTGCATTGTCGCATCACGAAATTGTCAACGGCGCTCGTCCGCTTCTTGGACGAGGCTCAATCGATGCCCAAAATTGCGTGCGGCGAGCCTATGCTAAAAGAAATTAACGTCCGACCGTCTTCTCACGCCCGTTTCGTAAAAAACTCTTATCTGAAACTGCGGGCGAGCGATCGCCTGCGGAGGAATAATCTGGACGTCTTGCAGTCTCCAAAGTGCGCGGCCGACCTGGCCGCTCAGTTCGGCGCTGCGCGCTGACGGAGAATGGATCCACCACAGCGCTTTCTTGAATTCACAACCACAGGATCCCAAGACGCCGGATTGCTGCAGCCGGAAAGGAACTGAAGCCATTGGCACACTTTTACGGAACACTCAAAGGGCAGGCCGGCGAGGTAATGCGTCGCGGGTCCAAGTCTAGCGGACTTGTGGTCAATGCGGTTTCGTGGCAAGGCGCAGTCCAGATCAAGCTATACGTTAACAGCGGCGGCATTGACTGGGCCCGCGTTTGTCTCGTGCCTTGGCACGGGCGGGGGAATAATGTCGCATTATTCGATGGGCCCGTTAGCGGAAAGCACGCTGTGGGCTTGGCGTGCCGACAGGCGGACCCAGCTTCCCGCGAGTATTGGGAAAGACAGCACAACGTTGTCGAAAAGCGGCACGCTCGCCAACCAACTACCACTTCAACCGTCGAACCATGGCCAAAACAATGAATTGCTTTAGGAATAAATCGAATGGTAATTGAGTCTCCTGATAAAGTGGGTGATACAGCCGTTGATTGATCCCGCATATCTAGAATGGCGGCTGGGGCGGGTGATGCAAATTTGAGAAGTTGGTCAAGTTCACTGAGAAAGCAACAATGGCCCCTTCTAAGTCTGACAATAACTCGGTGCTGCTGGTCCACGCCTATCTCGATGGTGAGCTCGACCCCGCGAACGCCCTCGGAATTAGCCAGCAGATGGCCACGGATCCAGCACTCGCCGGCGAGGCCAAGCGCGTCAAGGAGCTGCAGCAAGCAATTCAGCAGCTTATACCTCGGGAGGCGGCGCCGAGCGGACTGCGAGCCCGCATTGAGCACTCAGTCGGCGCTGCGAGACAAGACCACGGGCAGTGGTCGTGGCGTGCGCTTGCGGCATCAATCGCTTTAACCGCTATGGTCACGAGTACTTCGACATGGCTTGTGGCCAGGTCACAGCAGCAGCAAACGATGATTGCCGATATGCTCGTTTCCGACCACGTCCGCGCGCTGATGGCAGCGATGCCGGTCGATATAGCCTCATCTGATCGTCACACCGTAAAGCCGTGGTTTAACGGCCGTATCCCGAGCTCGCCACGCGTCGTCGACCTCGCCAAGGACGACTTCACACTGGTTGGTGGGCGAATAGATGTGGTTCGGCGAAGGCCAGTCTCGACATTGGTCTATCGCCGTGCCAAGCACCTGATCAGCCTCACTGCAATTCCGGCTGAAAGCGGTTTCCTGGTCCGAAGCCCGCGCGCGGTCAACGGATACAATGTGGTCCATTGGGTTAAGGACGGTATAAGCTATTGGGCAATCTCTGACCTCGAAGAAAAGCAACTGGAGGACTTCGCTCGATTGTTCCGTGTCAGCCAATCCGAGCTCTAGTCGATCGGCAGCCGGCACCATGTCAATAATTTCTTTCCAGCCCAAGATCGGACCATCGAAATTGGAAAGGCCAGAAATGCGGTTGGTTGCCTCGGCCTCTGGCACTCGGCACTCGATGGGCGGGCAAGATGACAACGCGCGCTTCCGCAGCATTGTGATGCCGCATATCGACGAGGCGTACCGGCTTGCGCACTGGTTGGCCGGCAACCGAACAGATGCCGAAGATATAGTGCAGGAGGCATCGTTACGCGCCTTCCGTGCCATCCGCGACTATAACGGGGGTAGCGCTCGTGCGTGGGTGCTCAGCATCGTCCGTAACACTGCCTATACGTGGCTGCGCAAAAATCGCACTGCCACCGTTGTCATGGTTGAAAATCTCGAAGACATAGAGCTCGAGCAAGCCAGGTCAGGCGAGTTGGCTGACGAAACGCCCGAGACAGCACTCATTGCTCGCGCCGACACGGAGCAGCTCCGAAAAGCGATTGCTGAATTGCCTTCTCCTTTCAGAGAGACACTTGTGCTCCGCGACATTGAAGGCCTCGACTATCGTGAGATCGCCGAAGCAACCGAAGTGCCCATCGGAACAGTAATGTCAAGGCTCGCCCGCGCGCGCCACCGGTTGATCGCAACAATAAGCTAAAAAATTGCGGTCCGGCCGGTCATCGCAATTTCGTTATCTAGGAATGAAGCACTCGCTTTTCGATTCAAAGCGCAAGTCATTTCGTTGACCACTGCCGCACAGGCGATTTTATTTGCGAGAAGGTTATCGCAATTTCGTTATTCAGAATTGAAGCACTGACTTTCTTTTCCCGGAATAACGCAAGCCATTTTGTTGTCTACTCCCACGTAGAGTCTAAACACAGGAGAAGCAACATGACGAAGTTCTTGAAGTTCTTAAGCACCTTGCACGAAGAAGATCTTCTCACTTTCGAAGCGTCCGATGAGGCGCTGGAAACTGCAGGAGGAAATGACGTCAGAGGGAACTACACACTCAGCGCCTGTACTGGCCTGACTGTTTGCCCGGCTTAACCAGGCAAAGCTGTTCAAACTTAAAGAATTGGAGGCACCCATGTCGGATAGCTTCTTTAATCGGACCAGCCGGGTCGCGATAGCAGCCCGGATCGCCGAACGGCATCGCCTCCAATACTGGAACGAGTTGACGATACCGAGCGACTATCACCTGCCCTTCGGCAAGGTCGAAGGGCAGGTAAAAGCCGCAAGATGGCTCTGGCCAAGCATCATCTGATCGAAAAGTAGGACCCAACCAAAGCTCGTTTTCCGGATAAGCTAGGAATGAAGCACTTACTTGCCGGGCGCCTAAACGGTGCGGCAAGTAAGTTGGGACACGAATGATCGCCCCACTTGGTCGCGCCCGCGCATGCGCCAGACTCGCATGCGAGCCGGAGGCCAACCGGCACCAGCTTGGCGGCCAGCACACCATGGTCCGTCGCGTCGATCTGGGGACCAAGGGTGTCTATTACCGCGCCATGGTCGGACCGCTCGCCAGTTCCGAAGCAGCCCGCCACATGTGCTCGAAGCTAAGAGCTGCCGGCGCCAGCTACTTGGTCCAGAGAATTCAAGCTGGTGAAACGTGACCCTGGCGCCGGGCACGGACTAATCGGCGCACATAATGCATTTATCACCGGCCTCGCGGGATTGATGGCCGACGAAATCCGGAAGATGCATTACACCATCTCACCGAGAGTTACCCCGGGGTAACGCTGCGTAGTGGTGTTATGGTTTGATCGTGGCTGAGGGGCCACCCTGGACACAAATGAGGCGACCCACGCGCCCTCCGACTTCGGTCCCCACCTTCGAGATCAAGGCCGCGCGGCATAAAACAGATTGACCGGGCTCTTGATGTCGAGCTGCTCGAAGCCGCCGAACCGGCGGCGCGGACGAGCGCTTCGGTGCGCGCCGGGCCAAGGCAGGTGCCGAGACCGGGCCCGCCGTTGGCGAGCGACTGCGTCATGCAATGAAAAAGGCTGAAGCCGTAGAACATCGTCGCGATCGGATTGACGTTGTCCTCGAGGCGGTCGGCTGCCTTGGGCTCGACGATGAAAAGCGTGCCGTCCGGCTTGAGCAGCGCGCGGATCTGCTCGAGCGTCCGTTTGAGGAAATCTCCGTTCGCGCGGGAGTGCGTGGTGGAGGGAGAGGAGTGCGACCAGCAACGTTCTCCGTTTTGTGGATAACTGAACGGAGGACGTTTCAAGGGTCGGGAATCGAGTGCCGCCCAGGCTTCGGTCCGGGCGGACCCTTTGGTGCCAAGGTGCCCCTATCCGGCACTCGTGCTCTCGGGCGAGCAGGGTTCGGCGAAATCCACCTTTTCGGCAATCCTGCGGGCTTTGCTCGATCCAAACACCGCGCCCTTGCGGGCCCGCGTTCGCTTGGTAATAAGACCAAAACCTTGGTCTGCCTTCACGCTCGATCCGTGTAGGGCGACCATTGCACAGAAGAGGAGCCACCCGGCTTGGGCGCAGCGTCCACGGACGATCCGTCTACGGACGACGCGGCGAGAGCCAAAAAAATGGCCGGAGACTGGCGGCGAACGCCTGCAACACCGCCGCGTGAAACGTTTGCACACGACCAACGGAGCAGTGTCGCGAGATAATCAATTACCGCTTCGGCAGACGAGCGGCATTGCGGCAATGGCGCCAAAGATTTAGATCGTGGGCAAGCACTCACACCAAAAACGATCACAAGTATGTTGTGACGGTTGACGATCGCCATTTTTCCGGTCGACTAAGTTCAAAAATTTTTGATTTGTTGATATATATTATTCGCTTTCGTGAACAGGACCAATGATACTAGCTTTGCAGATGCTATATTTCAAAAAAGGGGACCTCGCTATGAACGCACCAAAGGCTTGGCTACTCAGTATCAGCGCTGCTGCAGCAATCTGCTTTAGCAGTACCGCAATGAGCCAAACTGCTTACTTGCAAAAGAGCAATGCGGAACACATGAAAGAATTGGCACAAAAAGATTGTCCGGACAGCGGGGAAGCGACTCTAGATTACTATGGATTCATGGCATTCATTATAACTAGCCCGTGCGGCCTGCGTGGCATGTTCGATCCGTGGAGAGATGCTCAACCTGGATTATACGATGCCAAAACTGGCGGCACGACCGGCTGGAATAAGGTTACGTGGATGGAACACCACTTTCCTAGGCTTCTTAAAGATCCAAAGCATTCGATGGTTGACTATGCTGTCGGCGCGCAACCGTTCTAAGATCTTGCGCCGCATGTGTTGCGTCTTGGGCGCCAGCGCCACGGCAAGGGCATCACTCTTGTCGCAAGCCACGATCAGCGCATCACCGTGCCCGGCTTGGCGGAAAGCCAATTCGCAGTCCGAATATTTTTGGTTACGATATTCAGCGCGGTGCCCTCTCAAGCGGTTCAATAGGCCGAGCGAGATCAGGGGTAAAACGTCTAAGTTCGGCGCTGCGAAAGGGGCAAGAAATGGCAAAGCTTACCGACATCCTAGAAACAGCCATTCAAATGGAGGAATGGCACGCAGCAGAGTATCGGCTAATACGGCTCACGTTCATGATACGTCCGCCCGGCCCACATCTTGGACCTGCTCGGTGATAAGAATTTTCCATAACCTGCATTGACGAGTTAAGGCGGCTCTGTGGCCTTACGTCGACTTGTCAGGCGAGCCAACAGCGTCACTGTATGTCCGTATCGCTCGGAATGATAGTCAGCTATCGCCGCGGCCATTTTGTGCCGGGATGTATGTCGCAGAGCCTAATCGTAAATTTGCCGCGAGTCTGCCGGCGCTTCGTTGCGCTCGCTAAGGCCGTAATCGCGCTCGACCTGGGCCACACGCAGCCGATAGTTCGCAAATATGCCGCTACGCCCTTTGGCCTGCGTTTCCCTGTGGCGCACATGATTTCGCCATGTTGTCACTGCGGCTTCATCGCGCCAATAGGACAACGAAAGCATCTTTCCGGGCTCATATAAGCTCTCGAACCGCTCAACAGAAATGAAGCCCTCCACTGAGTGAAGGTCGCTACTGAGTTCACTCGCCAGATCGAGATAAGCCTGCTTGCGACCTTCCGCGGGCCATACCTCAAAGATCACCGCGATCATTACTTTCTCCTCGAAAACTCACTATATGCCCTGTCTTCCTCGACCCTGTCATCGAGCGGCCTTTCATGTTGGCGCCCGCAGAGTGCTAACATATCAATCACCGTCGGCTAAGATATCCTAGAGGTTCGCATCTTCTGGATGTGTCATCTGGTCCTGGTTCGGTGCATAAGATTCTACGAAAGGCATCTAGAAATTCGACCCGTTCTGGCCAGTAATATGCCTCCTCGGATTCGGTTGGCTTTATGGCACTGGCGGGCGCCGCCGAGGGCTACAAGGTAGTAATCAGCGAGACGGCCATACATGTTGTATATGACGAATATAGCGCCGAGCCGCGCAGCGTAAAATTCAAGCGCTACGGCCGACCCAATGAAGGTCTGCGTGCAGGCCTCGGTCCCGGGCCGTGGTCGTGGGATTTGGCTGGGGTCTGGTGTGGAGTTCACGGCAAGGCGGTTGACCGCGGCGAGGAGGAGCGGCCGATCGAGAGCCCCTCGCGGGTGATGGTCGAGGATGGCGTCACGATCGTCAAGGTCGCCCCGGCGGCGCAGCAACACAACGGAATCGTCACCACGCGCCTTGCACCGGCACCGTTCCATCAGCAAATTCGCGCCTATGGGATGGTGCTCGATCTCAGCAAGCTGACCGATCTCAGCAACCAGTACGCCAACGCGAAGTCTCAGTTGCAGACGGCACAGGCCAAGCTCGCTGCCTCCGAAAGCGCGTTCGAACGCGCGAAGCAACTCTATGAGAGCCAGCGCGTGGTCTCGCTTGCACAGTTCCAGATCGCCGAGTTGGCCTACCGCGTCGATACGGCTTTGGCTGCGGCCCAGTCGCAGGTGCGCACACTCACCGCGACGGCCTATCAAGAATGGGGCACGGCGTTGGGCAAGTCGTTGGTCGAGGAGACGCCGCTGGTCAAGCGCATGATCGAGCGCGACGATTATCTGCTGCAGGTGACGCTGCCGCCGGGTGTCACGATGAAGGAGACGCCGCGGACGGCCAGCGTCGAGCTCGGGCATCATCCGGACACGGCAATCACCTTCGTTTCGCCGGCCACGCGCACCGATCCGAAGATCCAGGGCATCAGCTATTTCTACGAAGCGCCGGCGTCGAGCGGGCTGCTGCCGGGCATGAACGTGCTCGTCTTCCTGGCGTCGGACACGACGGTTGACGGCATCAAAGTGCCCGCCGGCGCCGTAGTCTGGTGGCAGGACCGGGCCTGGATCTACCGCCGCCAAGACGGCGGCGGCTTCGTCCGTATGTCGATCTCAACCGATCTGCCGGCGCCCGGCGGCGGCTATGTGGTCGCCGGGCTCGTCCGGCCGGTCGACATCGTGACGCACGGGCCGCAACTTCTGCTCTCGGAAGAATTCCGCTCGCAAGCCAAACCGAACGAGGACTAGCGGTGGATCGCGTGCCGTCCGGGCCGCAGGCAGCCCTCATCGGCTTTGCCGTGCAATTCCGTGGTGTGGTCATCGCACTCGCCTGCGTGCTGCTCGGCTACGGCTTCTATGCGCTGCGCGAAGCGCGCTACGACGTCTTTCCCGAATTCGCGCCGCCGCAGGTGAACATCCAGACCGAGGCGCCGGGCCTGACCCCCGAGCAGGTCGAGATCCTGGTCACCCGGCCGATCGAGAATGCTGTCAACGGGGTGACCGGCGTGCGGAAGCTGCGTTCGACCTCGATCCAAGGTCTGTCCGTCATCACCGTGTATTTCGAGGCATCGAGCGACATCTACCGCGACCGCCAGGTGGTGGCGGAGCAATTGGCCGTCGCCGCGCAACAGCTGCCGCAAGGGGTCAAGGTGCCGACCATGACGCCGCTCACCTCCTCGGCCCGCACCGTGCTGGTCGGAGGCTTAACCTCGAAGACGCGCTCTCTCATGCAGTTGCGCACTGTCGCCGACTGGACGCTGCGCCCGGCCTTGCTGGCGGTGCCGGGCGTCGCCGACGTGGTGATCTATGGCGGCGACACGCGCTCGATCCAGATCAAGATCCATCCGGAGCAGTTGATCCGCTACAATCTCAGCATCGACGACGTGCTGACGGCGGCGCGTCGGGCAACCGGCATTCGCGGCGCCGGCTTCGTCGATACCGACAATCAGCGCATCGTCTTCCAGACCGAAGGGCAATCTTTGCAGGCCGACGACATCGCGCGCACCGTGCTCGTAAGCGCGGGCGCCTCCAGCGTGACCCTCGCCAACATCGCCAGCGTGGTCGAGGCACCGGCGCCGCAGATCGGCAAGGCCGCAATCGACGGCAAATCCGGCGTCATATTCTATGTCGAGGAGCAGTACGGCGCCAACACACTCGAGGTGACAAAAAAGGTAGAGGCGGCGCTCGACGAACTCAAGCCGGCACTCGCCAATGGCGGCATCGTTCTGCACCCCGACCTGTTCCGCCCCGCGAATTTCATCAACACCGCCACCGGCAATGTGAGCGATTCGCTGCTGATCGGCGGCGTGTTGGTCATCGTCGTGATCTTTCTCTTCCTGTCCGATCTGCGCACTGCGGCAATCTCCTGCGCCGCCATTCCGCTCTCGCTGCTGACCGCGACCTTGGTGCTCGACTATCTCGGTTACACCCTCAACACCATGACGCTCGGCGGCCTCGCCATTTCCATCGGCGTGGTGGTCGACGACGCCGTGATCGACATCGAGAACATCGTGCGGCGCCTGCGCGAGAACGCGCGTGCGACAAAGCCGCGGCCGGCAAGCGGCGTGGTGATCGACTCCTGCCTGGAGGTACGCAGCTCCGTCGTCTATGCCACTATGGCGGTCATCCTGGTTGCCGTGCCGGAGATGGCGCTGCCGGGCATAGCGGGCCGGCTGTTCGGCCCGCTGGCGCTTGCCTATACGCTGGCCGTGCTCGCTTCGCTGCTAGTCGCGCTGACGGTGACGCCCGCCCTCGCCATGGCCTTTTTGCCCGGCCGCATTGCCAGGCGCGATCCGCCGCTAATGCGTTGGGCGCGCGCCGGCTACGAACGGCTCCTGCGCATGATCGCCCGCGAGTCGCAAGTCGCGCTCGCGGCCGCGCTCATGTTCACGATTCTCGGCTGCGTCCTCGTGCCTTTCCTCGGCGGCAGCTTCATTCCCGACCTCAAGGAAGGCCACTTCATCGTGCATATGGCGTTGGTGCCGGGCACCTCGCTAGACCAGTCGATGCGCATCGGCGACCGCGTGACGCGCGCGCTGCTGAAATTGCCCGAGGTCCGCTTAGTGGCGCAATGGGCGGGCCGCGCCGAAGAGGCGGCCGATACCAACGGGCCGCATTACAGCGAGTTCGAAGTCGACCTGAAGCCGAGCCTCACCGGCGGACAGATGGAGCAGGTGCAGAGCGACATCCGGAAGGCGCTCGGCGGCTTCGTCGGCGTCAACTTCGCGGTCAACACGTTCCTTACCGAGCGCATCGAGGAAACGCTGTCCGGCTATACGGCGCCGATCGCCGTCAATATCTTCGGCAACAATCTCGACCTGCTCGATCAGAAGGCGCAGCAGGTTGCCAAGGTGCTCGCCACCGTGCGGGGCGCGACCGATGTGCAGGTGCAGTCGCCGCCCGGCTTGCCGCTGCTGGCGATCAGCCTTCGCAAGGCGGACCTGGAGCGCTGGGGCTTCGACCCGGTCGCGGTGCTCGATCTGATCCGCACCGCCTATCAAGGCGACGTGGTGGAACAGACCTACGAGGGCAACCAGGTCTATGACGTGATCGTGCAGGTCGATGACGCCACGCGCAAGAATATAACCGCGGTCGGCGATCTGCCGCTACGCAGCCCTGGCGGCATCTACCTCCGTCTCAAGCAGATCGCCGATATCCGCCTCACCGCCGGCCGTTATTCGGTCTCGCATATCGGTGCCCGCCGGCTGGACACGGTGACTGCCGATGTGGCCGGCACCGATTTCGCCGCCTTCGTGGCGAAGGCGCGCAAGGCGGTGGCATCCGGCGTGCATCTGCCGGCCGGCGTCTATCTTGAATTCTCCGGCGCGGCGGAAGCGCAGTCTCGTTCCCAGCGCAATCTCGCCATCAACAGCCTCATCGCCGGTATCGGCATCGTGCTGCTTTTGTCGATCGTCACACGCAATCGCCGCCAGCTTCTGCTCGTGCTGACCAATCTGCCGTTCGCATTGGTCGGCGGCGTGCTCGCAGTCTATGCCAGCGGCGGGCGGCTTTCGCTGGGCGCAATGGTCGGCTTTATCACGCTGTTCGGCATTACTCTGCGCAATTCGATCCTGATGATTGCGCATTACCAGCACCTGGTCGAAGCGGAGGGCGTCGGTTGGGGACTGGCGACCGCGGTTCGCGGGGCTGGTGATCGGTTGCTGCCGATCCTCATGACCTCCATCGTCACCGCGCTCGGCGTCACGCCGCTCGCCATCGGCATGGGCGATCCCGGCCGCGAAATCGAAGGCCCAATGGCGGTTGTGATCCTAGGTGGATTGTTGACGTCGATGGCTTTGAATCTGCTGGTGCTTCCCACGCTAGCCCTGCGATACGGGCGCTTCCAGCGCGAAGGCGAAACGTACGTGATTTAACTATCAACCGAAGTCGACTTAGGGGCAAACTGACTGCTCCCGCAATGCCAGTGGCAGCTCGGTTTCCGGACGAAGGCGGACATTCTCCGTCCGTTGACTGACGACGCCTTTTTACCTCGTTGTGGAAGTTTGGGAGCCACCAGCTGAAGATCACTGAGTAGGGCAAGAACGAACCTAAGGTCGTTATCTAGCGTCTGAAAGCGCCTTAGAACGTCCCGCGGACGCCGGCGTACGCGGCAAGCGGCATGCCGGGCACGAAGGTGCGCGGATCGCTGAACGTCAAGAACGAAATGCCCTGCGTGTCGAAAAACGTGCCCGAAGCGTAGTAGTGCTGGTTGAACAGGTTTTGTACGAGCCCGAATAGCTCCACGTGCTTGTTGACCTTGTACGACGTGTGGAGATTGACCACCCAATAGGCGGGAACCTGGGGGTTCTGGTTCGACTGATCGCCGATCAGATACTGGCGGCCCACCACATTCAGGTCGGCGCCGACCAACCAAGGTTCGGTGATATTATAGTCGAAGCCGGCCTTGAAACGCTGGTCGGGAATGGCGGGAATGCGGTCGCCGGGCACGACATAGATGAGGCCGTTTTCGTCGGCGGCTGGATTGTCCGGCGATGACAGGGCGAGCGGCGTCTGGAAGGTGGCGTCGACGTACGTGTAGTTGGCATAGAGCTTCAAGGAGCCTTTGGTGAATTTCACTCCCGCTTCCACCCCTTGCCGCCGCGTCTTTGCCGCGTTCTGGAAATAGCCAAATCCGCTGATGTCGCTCGCGACATTGATGATGTCGTCGCGATTGGTGGTGCGATAAACGCCGGCGTTCCACTGCAAATTTCCGCCGATATCGATGTTGCCGCGTAAGCCCGCCTCATAGGTGGTCGACACGACCTGCTTGAGCGGTGGATCGGAGATCAGGAAGTTGTCGATCAGGCAGGGATGCGCCGGATCGGAGCATCCGAGCTCGAGCGGCGTCGGCGCGCGGTTGGACTGCGAATAGCCGGCATAGACCGTCAGGGCCGGCGCGAACTTGTAGGTCAAGCCGACGACCGGGTTCAGGTGCGAATAGTGGCTGTCGCTGTTGAGCTCGGTGCCGAGCAGGTCGTAAAGCGTGATGTGCGCATCGTTAAACCGAGCGCCGGCGGTCACCGACAGTTTCTCGGTCAAATCGAAGGTGTCGGTGGCATAGAGGCCGCTATAGGTGCTGCTGCTGTGCAGCGTCACCGGCGAGAGATCGGCACTCGGCGATTGGATGTATACGCCGGTGCCGTTCACGAACAGATTCTGGTCGATGGTGCCAAGCTCGCTGGTGCCGCTGAGATGAGCACGGCCGTGATCGATGCTGGCGCCCATCACGAAATGATTGTCGTGCTCGATGATCTTGTCGGAGTCGGTGAGCTGCAAAGAGCCGCCTAAGCTGTTGGCAGAGGTCCAGGTACGGTCGATTTGGCCGAGATTCGCCCCGTATATGTCCACGAGCTGCGCGCCGGAATAGCTCAATAGCGGCGTGGTGTCGTCGCCAAAGCAGAGCAGGCCGCCGGCCGCGCAGGATTGCGCGTCGGTGGTGTTGCCGTCGGTGTGGGTTTGCCAGAAGCCGCGGAGATACGCATTGCCTTGCAGTGAAATGCTGTCGGTCGGCTTGTAGTTCGCGTTCGCCTGCAGGAAGGCGAGCTGATTGTGCGTAACCTGCGGCCACGTATAGACGCTCGACCAGCGTTGATCGAGCAGCTCGACCGGCGTGGCGCCGACATTGCCAAGCTTGTTGTCGGCGCCGGTAAAGGAAACGTGGAACTCGGTCTTGTCGCCGCGCGCGCCGACGTCGAGATAGAGCCGGCGCAGCCGCGATGACGAGGCATAATCGCGCCAGCCGTCATCGTTCACGGCGTCGGCGGCGACATAGGCTGCCACGTTTCCCTTCTGGCCGCCGGCCTGGACCGATCCGCCGATGCGGCCGAACGAGCCGCCCCTCACCTCGCCTTCGACCCCCTGATAATTGAACCCGTTCTTCATCTCGACCGACACCGCGCCGCCCAAGGCGTTGAGCCCGTATATCGGGTTGCTCGGCGCGAGCGTCATGCGGTTGATGGCGTTCTCCGGGACGAGGTCCCAATTGACCGTGTCGCCGAAGACCTCGTTGATGCGCGTTCCGTTCTGATAGACCGCGATGCCTTCCGGCGTGCCCGGCACCGGCGATGCCGTGAAGCCGCGATAATCGAGATCGGGCTGGAACGGGTTGCCCATCGTGTCGCCGCGTGAGACGCCGGGCAACGCGCGCACCATCGCGTCGGTCAAGCTCGGCGCCACGGTATGATCGAAATCGGATGCCGGGACGGTCACGACATTCGACGGGATCTTGTCGCGGTCGATTTCCGACCCCGGCAGCGGCGTGTTGCCGATGACTTCGATCGTCGGCAATGCGAGCGTTTGCGCCGGCGCACTCGCGGGACGAAGCAACAGCGCGCCCGCCAGGGCCAGGCCTAATGCGAGCTTGCCAACGCCACCCATAACCACGCCAACGCCGCCCGTCAGACGGGGGTCTCTTTAACCCCAACCAAATCCTAGAGAATTGGTTGTGCCCCTGTCCCGGGAACGTTTGGCAATTCGGTCCGGGAGCTTTTGGCAAGGGCGGTGGCCAACGCTAAGCCGTCGCCAGGAGCTGCACCGCGGCACGCACCAGCTCCGGCAGGTTTCTCGCGTCGAGTTTCTGCCTAAGCTGCCAGCACGTATTCACCACCGTTTTGTAGCTGACGTTAAGGTCCTCGGCGATCCGTCCGTAGGCCTTGCCTTCAGCGAGCAGTGCCAGCGTCTGCAATTCGCGCGGCGTGAGATCGGCCAGCGGGCCGCGTTGCGCTCCCACCTCCGCGAAGGCGACTTTGCTGGCGAGGTCGTCGCTCAAGAAGCGATTGCCCTCGCGCACATGCTCGATAGCCTTGACCAGTTCTTCAGACGCGGCGTCCTTAACGGCATAGCCGATGGCGCCGGCCTGCAGGGCGCGCGAGACAATCGCGGGATCGCTATGCATGCTCAACACGAGGATCCGCGCCTGCGGATCTTGCCGCCTGATGCGCGAAACCAAGGGTAGACCGGCGAGGCTGCTGCCCTGAAAAGACAAGTCGACAATCACCATGGCGGGGCGATGACGGCGATAAAGGCGATATCCGGTGGCGATGTCGCTCGCCTCCATGATGGTCTCGACACCCATATCCTCCAGGATCCGCCGGCAACCCTGCAGCAGGATAGGGTGGTCGTCGATAATCAGAACTCCGGTCATGAATCGGAGGCCGACAGCGGAAATGCGATTCGGAGCATGGTGCCACGCCCGGCGGCGGTTTCGACCAGGCAATCGCCGCCGAGCGCTTGCACGCGCTCGCGCATGCCTTGCATCCCTCGGCCAGGCGCGCGACCGGGCGCGATGCCACGGCCATCGTCGGCTACCGTCAGAAGCAAAGTGCCCTCGGCGCGATCGTCCGCGGCAATCTCATGCGTCAAGGCGACGCTCGCCTGCCGCGCATCGGCATGACGCAGGATATTCGTGACACTCTCCTGCACACAGCGATAGAGCGTCAGGTCGATCGACTCGCCGTAGCTCGGCCACAGGCCGGCGGCCGAAAACGCGATGCGAACATCCGGGTGCTGGCGATTCCGCTCTTGCACCAGCGCCGACAGAAGATCGGCAAGGGGAACTTGACCCTGCGCCATGGGGCGCAACCGGTCCAAGACGTTCCTGTTGGTCAGCTGCAGATGCTCAATCATTTGCAGCATTTCGCGGGCTCGGGCTTGCGCCTGCGTGTCATCGGACCACTTGGCGATTGAAGTCGCATTGGCCCTGAGGCCGAACAGACAGGGTCCCACCTCGTCGTGCAGATCGAGTGCCGTCCGCCGCCGCTCGTCGTCCTGGGCGGTGATCAGACGCTTGTTGAGATGCCTATTCTCAACCTTCATGGCGTCTAGTGCGGCGGCCAGCGCATTGAAGCGTTCGGCGATGACGGAAAGCTCACGCACGTCCGGTCGGCGCAGCCGCACCTTGTAGTCGCGCCGCTCAAGATCGAAGAGGCCGGCCGCGAGCTGCTCCAGCGGCGCCAGCATCCGCGCAAAGAGCAGATGAAGGATGAGGACGCCGAGCGCGCCGACGATCAACGCTTCTTTGGCCAATGCGGTCGTATTCTCCCACACTTCGGCGATTTCATCTCCGGGCGCGCTGATCAACAGGACCGAGCCCAGGCGCCGGCCGCCGACGACAACCGGCACATGGCGGGTCTCGATCGGCGGCGCGATCAGCGCTGCGAACCACGCCGTCGCGGGCGGCCGCACGATGGCCGATATCAGATGCGCGCGGGAGACGTCCGGCGGCAATGGCACCCCGGATGCATCGGTGACCGATATGCGCACGTGCCTTATGAAGCCTACTTGACCCGGTATAGAGGTGAGGACCTGCTCCGGCGCGGCGCTGCGCTCGATGGTCGGTATCGCTTCGCGAACCAGCGCTTCCGCGAGGTCCATGGCGGCGGTTATTTCGATGCGCGTTGACTTGCGCGCATGCAGGACGGTGATGATGCCGCCAAGCAGCCATCCCGCCGTCATCAGACCGACCACTATGACCAGCAGTTGCGTGCGGATTGTGCAGCGGCGGCCGAAGCCCTTGAGCCACGCTACGAGAGAGCCGTACGGGCGCGCGCGCGCGTTTCCTTCGACGCGCGTTGCGCTAACGACACGGCCTGCCGCGCTTGGCAAGGGTGAGTCCAAAGCGATCGTGCTTTCTGCATCGGTCGCCGCGCGCTCGTCCATCGGATTGCGTGCAGCAAGGCAAAAGCGCGAGAGCACGCCTCGCACGCTTGCGCCGCTGAAAGCTCTGCTTTCTCGCAACTCTGACCCCTTCGTAACGCTTTCCGTGCTGGAAACACGCCTTAGGATGCACACCGCCCGAAATGGACCGGAACAAAGTGTAGCAATGCATCGCCGCCAGGCAAGCGTGGACGAGTCCCTTACTCGGGCTTGCAGCGCGGCCATTCGGTTTTGACCTTTTGTTGCGGCATTTTGCGTATTACCGGGACGAACCGCGCCTTCCCGATGCCCATTTTGTGCAGCGGTAATAATGTGGCATCGCGACCTCATTCGTATCATAATGCAAGCGGACGTCGCTTTGACCACCAAACACCGGATTTTCAATGCGGAGGACTCTCGGTGCAATGCGTGCAAGGCTGATGAAACCATTGCTGCGTTCAATTCTCGTTTTGACGTTAAGTCTGGCGCTGCCCGGGATCGCGCCAGCACAAACGCCCAACGCTCCGACTGTCCAGGCCGCTCCCTCGCAGCAAGCGGCGCCCGTTCCGCGCATTGCGCCTGCACCGTCCCACCCCGCGGCCCCCGCTCTTTCATCGCCGCCTGCGGCCCCGTCCCCCGCGGCGACAGGCAGCGAAAAATTGGCGCCTCAACCCGCCACGCCGACAAGTCCGGCACTGACGGAAAACGATCTCCGCTTCATGCTGCCGCACGACCTGTCACCTTGGGGCATGTTCATGTCGGCCGATGCAGTGGTCAAAGCCGTGATGATCGGGCTTGCCTTGGCGTCGCTACTGACCTGGACGATCTGGCTCGCCAAATCGATCGAATTGCTGATGGCGCGCCGCAGCCTGCGCGCCGGCATCGAGGTGCTCGTAAAGGCGCGTGGCTGGAACGAAGCCGCTGAGCGCCTTTCGCACGGTCATGATCGCATCGGCGCCCTGGTGCGCGCCGCGCACGACGAGGTGATGCTTTCGGCCGGCGCCCTTTCCGACGCCGGCGTGAAGGAGCGCGTCGCCTCGCGGCTCGAACGCGTCGAAGCGGCCGGCAGCCGCAGCATGATCCGCGGCACCGGCGTGCTTGCCACCGTCGGCGCCACCGCTCCCTTCGTCGGCCTGTTCGGCACGGTGTGGGGCATCATGAACAGCTTCATCAGCATATCCAAGCAGCACACAACGAATCTGGCCGTGGTCGCGCCCGGCATCGCCGAGGCGCTGCTGGCGACCGCGCTAGGCCTCGTCGCGGCGATCCCGGCGGTGGTGATGTACAACATCTTCTCACGCTGGAACGCCGGCCATCGCGCATTGCAAGCCGACGCATCCGCGGCGATCCTGCGCCTGATCAGCCGCGATCTCGACCGCGGCACGCTCGCGCAGCGAACGACGGCGCGGCCGCGCGCGGTCACGGCAGCCGAATAGATCGAGACATGAGCGTGCGTCTCGATCGCGAACACAAGCTGCCAATACCGGATTAGGCGCGGCGGGCTTACCTTAAAAGCCTGAGCGAGTCCACGACCGCACCCAATCGTTCCTCGCGTGCCGGCGAACTGTAATCCACCGCCACCGCGCCGAACACGGTATCGCCTTTGACTACAAATACGCCTTTGCCCATCTGCCCTTTCGGCAGCCGGAAATCGAAGCGCAAGGCAGGTACGGGACCTCGCGGGCCTGGCCAGGTCTTGCGCTCCTGTTTGATGACGGAGCCATGCGCTTGCGCGATGAAGTTGGTGAAATTGATCACCAGCTCCTTTGGCGCGTCGAACGGTACGCTGCTGTTGGATTGGCTGACGCCGTAATAGATATCGTCGTCCCTTCCGTTCCACGTCTGGGTGACGACATTTCCGGCGCTTGTCTGATGGGCGGTCGCCTCCGGGGCGAAGAGGATGCTGAATTGGCCGTCCGGCATGAAGATGCGCTCGGCCGCGCTTAGGGACGGCATGGTCAGCATTGCGGTTCCGAAAATCGCGCTCGCGGCAAGCGCGTACAGGCGACTGTTGCCGCAAATTCTGCATTTGTTCATTGGCGTTCCTACTCCGCATTTCAATGTATCAGATGCAATCCTAGCATCGCCGGCACTCCGTTCCATCCCCTATTGCGTTTGCCAAGCAGCGCGTCCAGGCAGCGCCATCGTGTCGAGCATTGATTTTGTTGCTTGCACCGTTCGAAACGATCGCGCATGATTTACGGCGAATATGATGATGTCCGCTTCCGCTATTCGTGCGGCCCGAAGCCAACCCGGCCTTTTATCCAATCGCGGGTTATGGGCTGTATCGAGCCGATGCTGGCGCGTGTTGTTGTGTAGCGCGCTTGCCGTGGTTTGGGCCGTCAGTCCAATGCGGGCGATTGCCGATCAAGCCTCGATGGCGATGGCGATTGCCGACTTCGACAATTCCGACACTTCGGGCGAAAGCGCCGACAGAACGGCCAAGCACGCAGCACGCGTTCAAGCCTTTGCGGCTCAGCTGCGTAACGCTTTGGCCTCGCAGAAAAAATTCAAATTCGTTCAGTTAACTTGTGCGCATCCGCCATGCTCGACGGCGCGGATGTCGCCCGACGAACTCGTACGGGCGGCACGGCAGGCCGGCGCCAGGCTCTTGGTCTATGGCGGCATCCATAAAGAGAGCACGCTCATTCAGTGGGGAAAGATCGAAGCGTTCGACCTGAAGAACAACAAGCTTGTGCTGAACAAAAACTTTTCTTTTCGAGGCGACACCGATCTAGCTTTTCGCAGAGCTGCAGCCTTCATCGCGCGCTATTTCGAAACGCTTCATCCTTAGCCGGTGTTCGATCTTGCCGTGCATCTGGCTTTTGCAGCGCGGCTCCTGTTCCGGACAATGCCGTCACTAGACAGAAATCCTTCCGCGATCGGAAGACCAACTTTGGGAGGGAAACTAAAATCCTGTTTCTTTGGCGAGCGAATGGAAAAGAACGTAAATTCCATCGTCGCATTTCGCAGGCAGAACATCCGGCTTCGCGTCGGTATTACGGCGCAAACGCCAATACCACACTGTGTTGCCGGCCAATGTAGTGCAGCCGTTCTTCAGCGTCGTGTTGCCGTAGCCGTGGCCGTTGCCCTTGCGAACAGCTACGCCGGGCACCGAAATTTACACCAAAATTATTTTGCACCGAATAGCGGGGGGCGTAACGTAAGTTGCCCTGCTACACCTCCCGCCGATCGTCCCAGCAGGGCCATGCATGGAAAACTCTCTTCCTGAGCCCCAGAACACCGCTGGGGCTTTTTTTTCGGCATCGTTGATCCTAGGGGGAGTTGCGCGAAAAAGCTTGTGGCGTTTGCGCCATAAGGCCGGCCACTTTTGTCTGAACGTGAGCGCGCATAAAATTTTCTGCCGAATTTATTGTGAGCCGAGACTGGGAGGCGTAGCCTTTTCGGCGGCCCTATACCTAAATCTCGCAATCCTCCACGTAGGGTCCCATTGCACTCTTCACTTTGGCCCTGGATTATGCCCATCTCGGGGCCTTTTAATTTTCGTAATGGCAATTCAAGGCAGCGCCGCCAACAAAGCTTTTGGCGTTTGTGCCCTAATACTGCAAAAGATCCCTTCCCCGCCGTGGCGGAGAAGGGTCAACTCTTTCGTGCTTTTTTGATTTCCACCGACCGGCCGTCTCGGGCTGTACGCGATACAGGCCCGCTCGCAGTCGGAAAGATTAGGTGCGATCAGAACTCGGCCGGCAGATAGCCATTGATCTCGAGCCCTATGCAAATCTCGATGAGCGTCGGGGTGGTCCAGGACATTGGAATTTCCTCCTCGTGAAGCCTCGCCACGCTGCCGCATATTACACGGCACCAGCCATTCTAACAACCGGACAATGACCCCTGAGTTCACTCGACTTGGTCTAACGTCCTCTCACGCCGGCGCGCCGGTGCACGGTTTGCGGCCCCGTATCTGCATGGAGCGATGCAAGTATGGCGAGCGCGGTAGCGGGCGCACTGATGGACGCGGCCGCCCCCGCGCCGGGTGCTACATTGATGAGGCTTTCGAAGGGGACGAAGGCGTGGCCGAGCCGGCGCGCGACTTCGCCAAGTACTTTCGCGCCCGCGCCCGCGGCCACGATTGGCGCGTCCACTGGCAGCCGAGCCTCAGAGAGCACCAGCATGGCGCCATCGGTGACGGCGCGGATCTGCAATTCAGCGAACCATTGCGCCAACGCCGCCCACGCTTGCCCATCGTCCTCGTGCGCATCGCGTCCCACCATGCGCGCCAGCCGCTTCCGCGATGCTGCCACTGTTTTTGCACGGCCGTCGGCCGTTGGCATCTGGTCGACGTGGTCCGGCAGGCTGCCGAGAACACGATGCACGTCGGCCATGTTGGCGAAATTTTCGTTGATCAGCGTCGTCCAGCGCCCCGCGAAAGGCGCCCATTCGGCACTTGCCATCAAGAAGCTGCGCACCATACCCGTATAAACTAGTTCGCCACAGGCGAGCCGCTCCGCGTCCGTGTAGCCGAGCGCGGCCACAGTTCCATTCACGACAGGTACGATGTCGGTGGTGCTCGAGCCTAAATCCATAAATAGCGCCGAAGCGCGAGTTTGGCTGACCACTGAGGCGCTGGCGAACCAATTGGCAGAAGCGATATCCGCGGTATACCGGGCCACGCATTCCGGTGTTACAAAGCCAGCCCGGCCGGCGTAGACGATCACATCTCCCGGCGCCAGCGCGCGTACCGCGACGTCGGTGAGGCTGATGACGCCTTCCTTGCGCGAGGCGAAGATGTCCGCTAGCTCGCCGGTCATGGTGACGGCGTGCCGGTCGGAGGGACCGATCTGCGCCTTGGCCTCGGCAAATGATTGTTTCATTCGCTCAAGACCGAGCCGCAAAGGCGCGGCCACCTGCACGGCGGCGACAATGCGGCCATGCTCGGCCCGCGCGGCTTTCAAATGCGCCCCCCCAATATCCCAACCCACTACCACGACCATCGCGAATTCCCGTATTTCTGCGCTATATTCCGAGCGAACTAAACGCGGTTGCCGGCCATTCGGCAACAGCGTCTCGCAATCGGGAGTACTCATGGAGATCGTGCCCGTCATCGACCTCAAGGACGGTACTGTGGTGCATGCCCGCATGGGTCAGCGCGCGCTCTACCGGCCGATCGAGACGCCGTTGGCACAGGGCAGCGATCCGCTCGATGTTGTAGCCGGCCTGTTGTCGTTACATCCCTTTACGACGCTCTACGTGGCGGATCTCGACGCCATCGAGGGGAGCGGCGACAATCTCCCCGAAATGAAACGGGTGAAGCACGCCTTTCCGCAGCTCACGCTTTGGGTCGATAGCGGCATCGCCGAATTCGACAGCGCCGCCGACTGGCTGCAACAGGATTTAGGCCACCTCGTTCTCGGCAGCGAGACGCAAAGCGACGTCGCGCTCGCCCATCATCTTGCCGAAAACGTCAAGGTCGTGCTGTCGCTCGACTTTCGTGGCCCTGATTTTCTGGGGCCGCCGGCCTTGCTCGCCCAAAATGGCGCCTGGCCGCACCGCGTGATCGCCATGACGCTCGATCGCGTCGGCAGCCATGCCGGCCCCGATCTCGTCCGCCTGCGCGCGCTCAAAAGTTTAGCCGGAACGCGCGAAGTCTACGCGGCCGGCGGCGTGCGCGATGCCAGCGACCTCCATGAATTGGCGCAAGCGGATATCGCCGGTGCAATGATCGCGTCCAGCCTACACGACGGCCGCATCACGGCCGCCGACCTCCAGCAAATGGCATAACAACCCGAGGCGGGAAGCCGCCGAGCGGCTCCCCTCCCGGTCATCCGAAACCAAGCATCCTACCCAGTCGCCGCAAGAGGCCTTCCGAATTCGCGGAAGGCTTGGCCCCCGCGGGACGGTTTCCTTCCTAAGCGGCGAAGGGATGCTTGACCTGGTCGCGTTTGGCGACGACCTCGGAAACTTTCGGCTCACCCGCAACGGCGCGAGCAAGCGCTTCCTTTGTAGCGCGATAATTGTAGTCCTGGATCTTCTTGTCGTCGGCCGCTTCCCAATGGATGAACACGCCGACGCAGCAGAATAAGTTCTCGGCTTCGTTCTGCGGTATCACGCCTTCGGCGACGCTGTCGGCGACCGCCTTAGCGACCGCGTGCTGCGCGGGCCCGAACATTTGCACCGCTTGCTTGGCGCCCTTGATCGTAACCTTGTTGAACAGCACGGTCGCGGGCTTGCACAGCAGGTTCGGCGCGACCACCGCAAGCAGCGAGGTGAATCCGTCTTTGTTGTTCGTCAAGCAATTCGCGAACGCCGTCTCGGCGGCGCTGCCGCGCGGCCCGATGATGAGATCGATGTGAGCGACCTCGTTGCCTTCGCCAACCAGGGATTCACCGACGCACAGTCCGTTAACTTTCGCCATCGCCATCTCCTCCCAAGGAATACAAAAGACCGACCGGACGCCAAGCTTGAACGCCCGGCCGAACGGCTATCCTTGTTGTCAGCGTCCGGAACCCGGACCGGTTTGCCAGATAGCGGCAGAAGTTGCTTCCGCGCGGCCAAGTCAACCACTGTTGTGCGCCGACGGCAAGATGGTGCGAAGCCGATGCGCGAAAAGCGTTGCCACGGTCAGGTCGGCGCTGGTTCCGGGATTGACGCCTGCCCGTTTCAGCGCCGCGTCCCAGTCGAGCAGCGTGGGCAGAATGTCATCGAGCCGGCGGACCGCCTGCGCCTTGACTTGAATTTTCTCGGCCTCGTGGCGGACGCGTTCGGCGGTTTCGACGCCCTGCTTGCGCACAATGTGGCTGTCGGGAAATGCCGCAAGAAAGCCAAGATAGGTCAAAGCCGTCGCCAAGCGCAGATCGGATGCGACCGCGAGCGCAGCCGCAAGCTGCTGCTCGCCCAACCCGAATATGTCAGCGAAATCTGTCACATATTGCAGCGCGATGCGGTCGCGATGTGCCGCCTCGGCCATAGCCTCGCGCAGCGTCGCAGACGCGGGTTCGAATACGTCGTGCTTTTCGACCCGCCCCAGCCCGGCCGGGGATGCGCGCGCTATGCCATGGAAGGCGAGTGCTGCGTCTTGCCGGTCGAGCTCGCCCAGCACGCATGCGAGCGATGCGCGCAAGTCCTGCAGCATCGGCTCGGCCGCCTTCGCGAGGGGGGCGCAAAGCAGCACGATACCCAGGTTGGTGTTGCTACCGACGGCGGCGAAGGTTGCCTCGATGGCGGCGAAAATGCGCTGTCCGACCCGCGCCCCAGGTGCTGCGAGCGGCGGTGCCGCCGCGGCGGCGCTGCGCTCGAAGTCGACGGCCGTCATGCGGTGGCCGTCGGCGAAAACGTGCACATTGCCGGGCTTGGGCGCGGCGAGCTCGTCGCGGCAGGCCGCAACGAAAGCGGCCGCGATCCGCCGCGCCCAGGCGCCGCTCGCTTCGTCAGCCACCGCGCCGTGCCCGGGTTTCCGCCAAGGCCGCGATCAGATCGCCCGCAAGGGTGGCGGCGATATCGATCGGCGTGGTCTTCTGCAGGCCGGACCAGGCCGGCATGCTGTTGACCTCGAGCAGCATTGGCCGCTCCTCGCGGTCGTAGACGATATCGACCCCGGCAAAATCGGCCCCGACCGCGGCGGCGGCCGCGATCGCAAGGTCCCTCATGGCGCCGTCCGGAACGGCGGCAACCGGCTTTGCCCCGCGCTTTACGTTGGTCACCCAATGGGTGGAGTGGCGCATCATCGCGGCGATGACGCGCCCTTTCGACACCAGCAGGCGGAAATCGTGATAGCCGCCGCGCTCCACCCCCACGAACCGCTGCAGGTAATAGACGCCACCGGCCGTTTGCTCCGGCGCCGGCAGGTCTTCGGGCGCACGGATCAGGCGCAAGCCGCGCCCTTGCGAGCCGAACAGCGGCTTGAGCACGAGCGGGCATTTTTCGCGCCGAACGATCTCGGCCGCCTGATCCCGCCGCTCGGCCGCCCAGGTGGCCGGCGTCGGCAGGCCGGCCCGCGCCAGCAGAAAGCTGGTCATCGACTTGTCGACACAGCGCTCGATGGCGCGTGCGCTGTTCCTAACCGGAACGCCCAAATCGGCAAGCGCGTGCAAAAGGCCGAGGCGCAGCGTCACCGCCTCGAACGTGCCGCCCGACATGGTGCGCACCAGCACGGCGTCGGGCAGCCCGCGCTCGAAGCCGGCCAAATAGAGGCCGCCCGGCGCCGTGCTGTCGAAGCGGCAGGGGGGCAAACTCATGAGCTGCGCCCGGCCCCCAAGCGCGGCGAAGGCCTTGGCGAGCACGCGCGCATGCCAGTCGTTGCCATCGGTGACCAGCGCGACGGCCGGCCCCCGGTTGCGCGAATGCGGCTCAATGGTTTCAAGCGAACGAGGCATCGAGCAGATCGAGATTGAGGCGGCCGGCGTGGAAAGTCTCACCCGTGTCGAGCGCCGTCACGCTCACTGCGGCCGGGCTAAACAGCATGGGATCGATAGCGTAAAAATCGCCCTTGAAGTGCTTGAAGGTCTCGGCGAAGGGACGCCCGTAGTCGCGCGAGCGCTCGCTCGGCAATTGCTCGGCCAGCGCACGGGCGTCGGCGGCGGCGCCCGTCACCATGAGCTGCGCCCGGCCGCCGTAGATGATCGAGTCATTGGTGCGGCCCATGGCGGTGTTCATGTCCGGATGCGGTGGCGCAAGCGGCGCGGCGGCCATGCCCTCGACGATGCGCTCGAGCGGGAACTTCAATTCATGCGCCTTATGCAGCGCCACTTCCAGCGCACGCCCGACGATTTGCGTCGCACCGGCAAGGCTCTGCGTCGGCGCGTAGAGGAAGGTCAATTTCTCCGACGGCAGCTTGCAGGCTTGGGCCACCTTGTCGACCACTTCGGGGGGCGGCGGCAGGGCGCTCTCCATGACCAAGGCGGCGCTCGTCGCATTGTCGCGGTAGTCGAGCGCCTCGAACAACGGCTCGACGCGCGCGAGCGCGCGAGCCGGGCCCGATCCGAGCGCGAAGAAGGCCTTTTGGCCCTCGCCATGCGCCAGTTTCCAGCCGGCATATTGGCTGGCGAGGCAGGCGGTCACCGGATTGGCGGAATGGATCGCAAGCGTCCACGGCCAACGCGGCGTCGCCGCGCTGGTAGCGAGCTGGACCCTGCCCAGCCCGCCCATGCAGATCTCAGTCAGCGCAATACCGGCGGCGATGCTGCCGAGCACGCGGCTGCCGGCATCGACCAGCGCCTCGCCGCGCGCGCCGCGCGTCAACGCAACCTTGAGCTCGGCAGCGCGGCTCTTCAGCTGTTCGATCAAAACCTGCGCGCCGCCATTCACGCTGACTGAAGGAGCCCCGCTCATGACGCGCGCTCCCGAATGAGCGCGTGGATTGTCGCGCTGCGTCTATCGACCGCCGCCCGCGCCTCTGCCGCGTTAGCGGCGCGGGCGAAGACCGAGCATAGCGGCTGGTTCGCCTCGATGCGGCTGCCGGCGACGGGACGGTCGCAAGCCCAATCGGGCCAGGCGAGCGCGGGCACCGCGTCGATGTCGCGTTCGGCATAGACGATGGCGCCGGCCATGGCGTCCTCGTAGCGCGGCGCTTGCGCCGGCAGCGCGCCGGCACAGGCGGCAAGGTGCAGCGCGAACAGCGGGTCGCCCTCCGGCTCGAACAGATCGAGCGTGGCGCCCGGCCGCGGATTGATTTCGAGCAGCTGGAAGGCGCCGTCGTTCACGAGAAAATCCGCGCTGTTGAGGCCGGTGAGCGGCAGCGCGGCATTGAGCCGTGCGAGCGCGGCGATCATCGCCTGTGTCGTCACACCGGAAAGCGCGGCCGGCCGCATGGCGCCGCCGTAGCGGCAGGGATGGCGCGGCAAGGGCGCGGTCCATTGCGCGCTGAAGCCGAGCACCATGATGTTGCGGCCGTCGCCCAGGAACAGCGCGGATACCGGTTCGCCCGCGGCGCGACGTTGAAAATAGGCGCCCTTTCGCGCTTTCGCTCTTACGGCGGCGCGGATGTGCCAACCGCCGGCACCGCCGATACGCTTGAGCAGCCAGCCCGCGGGATCGGCTGGCGGCACGAGCGAAGTCTCCGGGTGCGGGATGTCCGCGGCCCGACACAATGCGGCGAATTCTATCGGGTCCTTGATGCGCGCGACGGTCTGCGCGTCATTGCCGAACAGGCGCCAACGTTGCGCCAGCCGCGCGAGCAAGTCGGCGCGGCTCTCGAAGCCGGTGCCGCAAACGATGCCGAGGCAATCGCGGCCGCCTGCCAGGCGGTCGAGCCCGTCCAGCAGTGCCTCGCCGTCGACCTCCCGCTTAGTGAGATCAACGCGCGCGTGGCCGCCGCAAGCAGCCAGCGTGTCCTGATCGCCGAAGGCATCCGCCACCAGCGGCACATAGCCGGCGCGCGCCGCGGAAGCGGCCAGCGCCCGACCCGAGGCGGCGGCGATCAACACCGGCCTCCTCCTATCCATTGAGCTCGCGCGCGAGCGTGAAGGCGTCACGAAAATCGAAAGATACGGCCTTCTCGGCCTCGATCATCTTTTTGAACAGGCCGAATTCGGTCTTGTACTTGATGCCGCCGATGGCGAGTGGGCCGATGCCCAAAGTGCCGTGCGCGTTGAGCGCGGCATCGCGCGCCATCATGTCGAGCCCTTCGACGCCTGCCGGCGGCACCGCGTTCACATCGGCGACGACGAGGACGCTCTTGGCTCTCTCGATCTGCGCGCGTGAAAGGATCTGCACGCCGGCACGGCCGGCGCACAACGCGACTTCGCTTCCCGCGATGATGCTTTCCTTTTTGCCGTCGTCACTGCCATCGGCGGCCTTCAGGTCGACCCGGAAGCGCTCTTTGATCTGCACGGCGGCGTCGCTCACGCGCTTGATGCCATCATACCCGACCAGCGTGACGTCAGCCCCCTGCAGGGCCGAAATTACCGCCGCGGAGAATCCGACCACGCCGGTGGCGCCAAACACCGCGACGCGCAGGCCCTTTAGCTCGCGATTTTTCTCGTCGCGCAACAGTTTCTCGACGCAAGCCACCATTGCCGCCGCGGTGGTGAAGGAGCCGGCGGGATCGGCGAAAAAAGAAATGCCAAACGGTGGCACCAAAGCTTCTTTTGCAGCCCGCAGCATGTCGAGCGCCGCGATTGCCTGCTTGCCGCCGAAGAAGACGCCGGTTCGAACGCCGGTCTTGGGTGGCCGCGAGAACATCGCATCCTGCACCAGGCCGGTCACCTGAGGGAGCGTCACTTCGGTATAGGGAATGACGGCATCGAAGCCGGCGTCGAGCGCCATGTTGACGTCAAACGGGCTCATGTGAGGGAGAGGCGTGAGCATGTGCAGGATATGTTTGTCGACCACGATCAACTCCCGGCGAACAAATTCAAGGATACGATGCCCCTTCGACGCCGTCGGCTGCTACCTCTGCGCCGCGATTGAGCCCCTTGCAAGTGCGGATGTCCACGCCTCGGCAACGCGGATGGTTGCGTGCGAAAACGGCGAGCCGCTGCGCCTCGTCGCTTGAGCCGGCGAAAGCATAGCCGGTAGGCCCCCAAGAACTTTGCCCGATGCCGAGCGCGCCCTCGCTTTCGATCAATTGAAGCGCCGCCGCCACGTCAGGGCTGGCGAATGGCGCACCGCCTTGTAGCGGTGCGAAATAAGCGCCGAGGATGCGCTGCATCTCATTGATCGCGCCGGCAAAACTAACGAGATCGCGTTCGACCAAAGCGGGCAGCGCTTGCATCAGAACCAATCGGCAGATACACGCGGCATCAGACTCAGGAAAAACGGACACCCGCGCAAAAGCCTCGCTCTCGTTTGAACCGTGCACGCCGGTACGCGCACGGTCCAGCACCAGCAGAATGCGCCACGCATCGGGGAATGGTATTCGGCTGATGATGGGGGCGGCCCCCGTATGCTCGCCACGTCCGCCGTCCACCACAACGCCGCCGCCATCAAATAACCCGATACCGACGCCGGAGCGGCCGCCACGGCCCAATCTTACCGCGTCGCCGCGTATGTCGAACGGCAGATCGTGCAACCGGCGAATGGCGGCCGAAAGCGCGGTTGCGAGCTGTGTGCCCGAGCCCAGACCGGCATGGCTCGGAATCGCCTCGAGGATATCGACACGGCCGCCGCCGCGCAGACCGAGCGCGTCGTATAGCTGTTCGACATACTTGCGGGCGCGCCCATCGTCGGGTCCGTTCACGTGGAGCTGGCGCGCCGGCACGGCGCTGATGCGCGTGCGCAAGCCGTCGACCGCCATGCCGATGCTGCCGAAGCGCCGGCCGAGCCCGCCATTGAGGTCGAGGAACCCGAAATGCAACCGTGCCGGTACGGTGACGGTGACGCTGCTTGGCCTTGTCATAAATCGAGTCTTTCGAAATTCGCGGACGGGGTTTGTCGAAACCAAATCCCAGACTAGACTGCGGCACCTGAGTTTGCTTGGCAATCCGGGGAAACTTCACTTCGTTGAGAAAGGTTGCTCACCATGACGGCTGAAGCGATCAAGGAACGGACCTATTCGGAGGACGAAATCAAGGCGCGGCTGGCGCGCGATCTGCAGCATTGGCGGTTCGAGAACGGCTGGATCCGCCGCAAGTACCGCACCAACAGCTGGAAGGGCACGCTGATGGTGATCAATACCGTCGGGCATCTGGCGGAAGCGGCCTGGCATCACCCCGATATCACCGCCTCCTACGCCTGGGTCGAAGTGCGCCTGCAAAACCACGCAGCCAAGGGCATTACCGACAAGGACTTCGAGTTGGCCAAGAAGATCGAGGAAGTGATCCAATGGCAGCCGGCCAAGGAAGGCGGCGCGCTCGAAGGTACGCCGGAAAAAGACGCCCGTTTCGCATACGTCAAATACGACGCCTGACGCGCTAGACACTCAACAGGCACCCGACCTAATCACGCCGGGCGAGGAGGAGCGGGATGGCTGACGCCTGGGTTGGGGGCAAGGCGGCGACGCTTGAGCATGCCGTCGCCGAGGCCGCCAAGTTGCTACGGCAAAGCCGCCTGCCGGTGATCGCCGGTCTCGCCACCGACGTGGCCGGCATGCGCGCGGCCATTGCGCTGGCACGGCAGGTGGGCGGCGCCATCGATCACATGCATTCCGCTGCGCTGTTGCGCGATCTCGCGGTCATGCGCGAAGGCGGCATGATGATCACAACGCCGAACGAGGCGCGGCTGCGCGCCGATCTCTTATTGCTGGTCGGCCCGGGATTGACGGAAGCCTGGCCGGAATTGCCGCAGCGATTGTTGGCGAATTGGACGGGCGGGCGGCGCCTGATCTGGCTCTGCCCGGGGGATGCCGCGAAAAAGTTCGGTGTCGAGATCGAAATTGTCGGCAAGGATCCTGCCGATCTGCCGGTGCTGCTCGCCAGCCTGCGCGCGCAATGCGCCGGACGTCCGGCGGGAAAAACGCCGATCGACGCTCAAACGCTCGCCGAATTGGCTGCCGATCTGCCGAAGGCGCGGTTCGGCGTCGCGGTCTGGTCGGCCGCCGAACACGATGAGCTTACGCTCGCCATGCTGTGCGGGCTGGTAAGAGACCTGAACGCAACGACGCGCTTTACCGGCCTGTCGCTTGCGCCGCCCGACAATGCCGCCGCGGTGCAGCAGGCGAGCGGCTGGCTGACCGGCTTTCCGCTACGCACGAGCTTTGCCCGCGGCTATCCGGAGCACGATCCCTGGCGCTTCGAAGCGGCGCGGCTCATCGACAGCGGCGAAGCCGACTGCGCGCTATGGATTTCGTCTTTTCGCGCGAGCGCACCGGCGTGGTCGCGCGACGTGCCGACAATCGCGCTAGCGCCGACGCAGGACGGCTTTCGCCGCCCGCCCGACGTCGCCATCGCGATCGGCCGCCCCGGCATCGATCACGACGCGGTCGAATACTTGGCCGCCACGGGAACGCTCGCCGCGGTGAGCGCCGGCAAGACGTCAAATGTTCTTTCCGTTGCAGCCGCCGTAGCTAAAATCGCCGCCGCCCTGCCGGCGCAACAACCATGCTGATCCGTCTCGCCAATGGCCGCGTGATCGATCCGGCGCATGGCCGCGACGGCGTCGTAGACGTCTGGCTGCGCGATGACCGCATCGTCGCGGCGCCGCGCGGCGGCGAGGCGGATGAAACCTACGACGTGTCCGGCAAGACCGTCATGGCCGGCGCCATCGACATCCATTCTCATATCGCCGGTAACAACGAGAACATGGGACGTCTGCTGTTGCCCGAGCAGCGCTATGCGCATGATTTTTCGCATCCCGGCCATACGCCGCAGCCGAACGGTGCCCTGAACACCGGCGAGACGGGAAGGCTCTACGCGATCATGGGATTCACCACCGTCGTCGAGCCGGCGGTGCTGCCGCATCAGGCGCTGCAGGCGCATCTGGAGCTCGCAGACATCCCGATCATCGACAAGGCCGCGCTCACCGTGCTCGGCAACGACGACTTCCTGCTCAATCTGCTGCGCGGCAAGGAGAGCGCCGAGGCGCTGCGCGACTACGTCGCCTGGACTCTTGCAACGTCGCGCGGGCTCGGCATCAAGGTGATCAATGCCGGCGGCGCCGCCGCCTTCAAGGACAACGTGCGCTCGTTCTCGCTCGACGACGAGGTGCCCGGTTACGGCGTTTCCTCGCGCGCCATCGTCAAAGCGCTGCAGCACGCCGTGCACGAGCTTGGCCTGCCGCATCCGCTGCATGTGCATTGCAACAATCTCGGCATCGCCGGCAATGTGGAGACCGCGCTCGCCACCATCGCAGCCGCCGATGGTCTGCCGATGCATCTCGCGCATCTGCAATTCTACGGCTACGGCAAGGATGGCCCGCGCGGCTTCTCCTCCGGCGCCGCGCGCCTCGCGGAGGCGGTGAACGCCGCCAAGAGCGTGACGGTCGACGTCGGCCAGGTGATGTTCGGGCAGACGGTGACCATTTCGTGCGACGTGCTGCGCCAGTTCAATGCGCGTAACGGCGCGCGACCGAAGAAGTACGTGATCTTCGACGGCGATTCGAACGGCGCCGGCATCGTGCCCTACGATTACCGGCGCGGCGATTTCTACAACGCGGTGCAATGGGCGGTCGGGCTCGAGCTGTTCCTGCTCACCGACGATCCGTGGCGTGTGTTCTTCACCACCGACCATCCTAACGGCGCGCCCTTCACCAGCTATCCCGATATCTTCGCGCTGCTGATGGACCGCGACCTGCGGGCGCAATGGATGGCGGGGCTGCCGCAGGAGGCGCTTGCCGTCACCACCCTGCCCTCGATTGCGCGCGAATACACGCTCGGCGAGATCGCCACCATGACCCGCGCGGCGCCGGCGAAATTGCTCGGCCTCAAGGACCGCGGCCATCTCGGCGCCGGCGCGCTGGCCGATATCGCCGTCTATGAGCCCGACCGCGACAAGGCCGGGATGTTTCGGCAGGCCGCGCTGGTCTTCAAGTCGGGCAGGCTGGTCGTGCGCGACGGCGCGGTGACTGCCGAGCCGTTCGGCCATGCGCTCACGGTCGCACCCGCGCGCGAACGCGCCATCGCGCGCCGCATGCGCGACTACTACGCGGAGCGCTACGGCTTGTCGCCCGATTTCATGACCGTCGCCGACGCGGCGATCGGCCGGCCGCAGCCGTTCGAGAACGTGCCATGCCCCAGTTGACGGTCAACGGCATCCGCGTGGACGACACCTTCGCCGAGGCCTTCGGCATACGCGCGACGGCGCTCGTCATCACAGCGCCGACGCTTGCCTGGGCGCGGCAGGCGGCCGTGACCATGACCGGCTTCGGCACCTCGGTCATCGGCTGCGGGGCGGAAGCCGGCATCGACCGCGACCTGGCGCCGGAGGAGACGCCGGATGGCCGGCCGGGCGTGCGCGTGCTGCTGTTTGCGGTGTCCACCGCCGAATTGCAGAAGCAGCTGCAGAACCGCGTCGGCCAGTGCGTGCTCACCAGTCCGGGCTCGGCCTGCTATGCCGGGCTCGAGGCCGAGGAGACGCTCAAGCTCGGCAATGCGTTGCGTTTTTTCGGCGACGGCTGGCAGGTGGCCAAGCGCTTCGGCGGCAAGCGCTTTTGGCGGGTGCCGGTGATGGACGGCGAATTCGTCTGCGAGGCCACCACCGGCTTCACCAAGTCGGCCGTCGGCGGCGGCAACATCATCATCATGGGCGCCACCGCCGCAACAGCATTAGCAGCAGCAGAAGCAGCAGTGGCGGCGATCCACAACGTGCCGGACGCAATCATGCCATTTCCCGGCGGCATCGCGCGGTCGGGCTCCAAAGTCGGCTCCAAGTACAAGGGCGCCAGCGCCTCGACCAACGACGCCTATTGCCCGACGCTCAAGGGCAAGGGCGACAGCGCGCTCGATCCCGATATCGGCTCGGTACTGGAGATCGTCATCGACGGGCTGACGCCGGCGTCGGTCGGCAACGCCATGAAAGCCGGCATCTTGGCGGTGCTCTCCCGCGGGCGCGAGCGCGGCGCTTTGCGCATCGGCGCCGGCAATTATGGCGGCAAGCTCGGACCGTACCACTACCATCTCAAGGAATTGCTGCCGTGAACGCGCTCGTGCTCAGCTTGCGGCAATCGCCCGTGCAGCGGCTCGATCTTGCGCCCCTCACGCCTGACAATCTCGCCGGCAAGAGCGAAGCCGAGATAACAGCGCTGCCGCTCAACACCACGCGCGAGCGCGTATGCGTCGGCGACGTTTTCAGGCTGCGCAGGGGCGACGCGGCGGACATCGTGATCGAAGGCGGCAGCGAACGCTTCGATCGCGTCGGCTGCGCCATGACAGGCGGCACGGTGCGAACCGAGGGCGATGTCGGCACGCAGTCCGGGCGATTGATGTCAGGCGGCAAGTTGACAATCGGCGGCAATGCCGGGCCCTGGGCGGCGTCGGGCATGAAAGGCGGCACGATCGAAATCGCCGGGAATGCCGGCGAGCGCCTCGGTGGACCGCTGGGTGGGGAAATGGGGGGAATGCGCGGCGGCGTGGTGGTGGTGCGAGGAGATGTCGGGGAGCGCGCCGCCGACCGCCTGCGCCGCGGCACGATCATCGTCGAGGGTAAGGCCGGCAGGCATGCCGGCAGCCGCATGATCGCCGGCACCCTCGTGATCGGCGGCCGCGCCAGGCCACTGCCCGGCTACCTCATGGCGCGCGGTACCCTCGTGTGCGGCGGCGGGTGCGATGATCTATCACCCACTTTCGCCGATTGCGGAGTGCACGATCTGGTAGCTACCGCCTTGATGGCGAATTTCGTCAAGCCCTACAGTCCCACCATAAGCGAGTTGCTACGGCGCCCGTGGCGCCGGCTGCTCGGCGACATGGCGGTCACCGGCAAGGGCGAAATATTTTATCCACCGGCCTGAACCTAGCTCGTCAGCCAAGCGCGTTGGGAGTACAATGAACCGCTTGGCATGGAGCGTCGGGCCATGGGCTTCATCATCCTCGTGATCACGGTGTGTGCGATAGCGCACCCCACGCGCTGTGAGGATCGCCACCTGCAATACATTTCGCACGGCGAGTCGCTGCGCCAATGCGCCATGGGTGCGCCGCCGTACATCGCACAGTATATCGGCGAGCATTCGAAATGGCGGGCGGTGCGCTGGCATTGCGAATATCCCGGACAACGGCACATCTGATGCCGCGTTCGTGATGCGTCCCGAGCAGCGTGCCAAACGCGACGCCTTTCTGACCCGTATCGGTTCGCGCCCGCCGCTCATCATGGGCATTCTTAACGTGACGCCGGATTCCTTCTCCGACGGCGGCAGCTTTCATGCGGTCGACGCCGCACTCGCGCACGCCCGGCAGATGGCGGCTGCCGGCGCAGACATCGTCGATATCGGCGCCGAATCGACACGGCCCGGCGCCACGCCCGTCGGAGAAAGCGAGGAGCTTGCGCGTCTCGAACCCGTGCTGACGGCGCTTGCCGGCCTCGACGCGCCGCTCTCCGTCGACACCTGCAAGGCAATGGTTGCCGCGCGCGCCCTCGCCCTCGGCGCCGTAATGATCAACGACGTTTGGGGCCTGCAGAGCGATCCGGCCATGGCCGATACGGTCGCCGAGGGCGAGGCCGGCCTCGTGATCATGCACAATCGGCCGGAGAAGGATGCAGGCATCGATATCATCACGGATATTCGGCGCTGCTTCGACCGCTCGCTTGCCATTGCCGCGCGCGCCGCCATCCGCAAGGAGCGGATCGTTCTCGATATCGGCGTCGGCTTCGCCAAGAGCAGCCGGCAGAACCGCGACGCCATCGCCCGCCTCGGCGAGCTGAAGGATTATGGGCTGCCGATCATGGTCGGCGCCTCGCGCAAGAAATTTCTCGGCTCGCTCACCGGCGACGGCAGCGAGGCGACGCCCGCCGGTACGCTTGCCGTCGGCCTGGCGGCAGCCGCCGCCGGTGCCGCAATCTTACGCGTGCACGACGTCGCCGCGCATGTCGCCGCCCTGAAGGTGCTGCAGACGCTGCGCGGTTGAGCGCTATTTCTTGCAGTCGGTAAGCTGCTTTTCCTCGATGAAGAAGATGCCGCCTTCCTTCACGTCGACATTGCGCACGACGCAGACCCGCCCGATCTTGTCGGCGAGCTTCACGTCGTAGCGGCCGGACGTCACGCCGGTGACCGCCACGCGCTCGTCATGGTCGACCGTGCCGTCGCGGTCGTTCTTGCACTGGTCGGGGCCCCAGTCCTGCATGCCCGATGGCGACAGCTGCAGGCTGGTCACGGTGTAGATAGTCAGGTTCCAGAAGCGGGTCGGCTTGTCCTTCGCCGCCGCGGACGCGCCAAAAAGAGCGAGTGCCGCACCGGCAATCAGCAAGCTTCGCATGCGGTTTCCTTTTCCGAATTTCTCATCGGGTGCCGCGGGCCTATTGCCGCAGCATGCGCTCTCGATTGACAGCCTTGTCGAGATTGCGCGCGGCATCAAGCCCCACCGGCGTCACCAGCCGGGCGGAAGCCAGATCCGTGCCCTCGAAGTCGGTGCCCGTGACGTTCGCATCGATCAGGGCCGCGCCGCTGAGATCGGCGCCCAGAAGCGAGGCGCCGCTCAGATTGGTTTTCTTCAGCGAGGCAAATTCCAGCTCGGCGCGAGAGAGATCGGCGCCGTGCAGGTCGGCGCCGTCGAGATTGGCCGACTTGAGCACGGCATGCATCAGGCCCATGGACTGGTTTTTCATGTCGGCGGCGAGATTGGCGCCGACCAGCTTGGCGCCGACCAAGCTCGCGTCGGAAAGGTCGGCCACCACGCGCGCCCCCGACAAATCCGCGCCGTCGAGCTTGGCGTGCCGCATCTGGGCGGCAAAAATATTGGCGTGCCGCAGGCTGGCGCGGCTGAGGTCGGCGTTCAGCATCCAGGCCTGATCGAGCACGGCATGATCGAGTTTGGCGCCGACCAGTTTGGCCTTGTTCAAGCTTGCCGCGCGGAAAATCGCGCCGGAAAGATCGAGGCCGGAGAGATCGAGCCCGTTCAACGCCTTGCCGCTGAAATCGGCCGGATGGCCGGGCGCCGCCGCTTTGGCCATGGCGGCGACCTGGGCGCGAGTCATTTCCGCCATGGTCATCGCCGGCGAATTCATGTCGACATGGCTCATCATGTCCTGCGCAACCGCCGGCCATGCGGCGGAGGCGCACAGCATCAGCGCGCCGATTGCGATCGATTTTTTCCGCATGGATCGGGGCTCCCGGAATTTTCGCGCCGCAATGATTGCGCCGCGGCACGGCAAGCGCAAATCACGTCCTCGCTAGCCGCCGCACAGCAGCCGGCAGATCGGACGCGGTCCGGATCACGATCGCGGCGCCGGCTTGTGCGAGCTGCTCTGCCAAGCGCGCGGTTGCGTGGCTGGCGCCGACAAAGGCGATCGCCTGCATGCCGACCGCCAATGCCGCTTCGATGCCGAGCGGCGAATCCTCGATGACGATGCAGTGGGCCGGCGCAGCGCCGAGCGCATGCGCGGCAGCCAGGTACAGATCGGGCGCCGGCTTGCCGTGTGTAACCTGATCGGCGCTGAACACGTTGGCGCCGAACAACGGCGACAGGCCGGTGACCTCGAGCGATAGAGCGATCCGCTCGCGTGTCGAGGACGATGCAACGCAGCGGGGGTAATCCAGCGCGTCGATCGCCTCACGCATCCCGACCACCGCCTTGAGCTCGCGGCGAAAGCGCTCGAGCAGCCGCCGCCCCGCTTGCGCGCCAAGATCGGCCGGTATCGGACGGGACAGCAACGTCTCGGCGGTGGCCAGCACGTCGCGCAGGCTCCGGCCCGTGAAAGTGTCGATCGCCTGCTGGGTGGTCATTGGATGGCCGAGCGCGCTGATCAACTCGGCCAGCGCCGCGCTGGCCATAAGCTCGGAATCGACGAGGACGCCGTCGCAATCGAAGATCAAAAGCGTCACGATTGGCGCCCGTTCAGGCGGTTGGCGACGTCGGCCATCAGGGCGGCGATCTCCGCCTCGCTACGCGCGCGCCGCGGCGTTGCAAAGGCAATCTCGGCCAGAATCCCGGCCGGACGCGACGACAGCAGGAAGACACGGTCGGCGAGGCGAACGGCCTCTTCCAGATCGTGAGTCACCAGCAGCGTCGTCATCGCCCGCGTGTCCACTAAGGCGGCCAGCTGCCCGCGCAGGCGCGCGGCCAAGGCTTCGTCCAGCGACACGAAAGGCTCGTCGAGCAGCAGCAGCAGCGGGTCGACCGCGAAGGCGCGCGCCAAGGCGACGCGGCGGGCGAGCCCCAGCGACAACTCGCCCGGGTAATGCGCGCGGTGCGCCGTCAGCTCCAGCACCTCGAACAACGAGGCGAGCGCAGCCTCCGCGATGTCCGGCGCCACCAGGCGCACATTGTCCTCGACCGTGCGCCACGGCAGCAGACGGGGCTCCTGGAACACCATGCCGAGCCGGCCCGTCGGCGGACGCACGATCGTACCCTCGAAATCGGAATCGAGGCCGGCGATGACGCGCAGCATCGTGGTCTTGCCGCAACCGGACGGGCCGACCAGCGCGCCAACCTCGCTCTGCCCGAGGCTGAAGACGACATCGTGCAGAACCTCCAGGCGCTCGCCCGACGCCGCGGTAAAGGCCTTGCGCGCAATGCGGACTTCAAGCCGCCCGGATTCGCCAACGGGACGCGCGTCGTTCAATGGGCTGCACCAACAAGGTTTCGATCAATAGGATCACCACGACGAAAGTCAGCGCATAGGCAAGGATCAAGGTCACGTCAAATAGCTGAAAGGCTACGCCGATCTCGAAGCCGACCCCGTTCGGCCGGCCGAGCAATTCGACGATGAGCACGATCTTCCACACCAGCGACAGGCCGGAACGCGCCGCCGCCGCGACATAGGGCGCAAGCTGCGGCAGAACCACGTGCCGCAGCGCTTTCCAGCGCGGCAGGGCGAAAACCTTTGCCATCTCGTCGAGGCCGGGATCGAGCGCGCGCGCGCCCTCGCGCACGGTCACCACGGTGTTGGGCAGCTTGTTGATGGCCACCGCCAGCACGCCGGCGATTTCCGTCAGCCCGCCCCAGATGAAGGCGAGCACGATGATCACTAGCGCCGGCAGATTGAGCAACACAATCAGCCAGGGATCGCCGATGCGGTCGGCGAGTTTCACCCGCCCCATCAGCAGTCCGATCGCGGTGCCGGCAACCATGGCAAGCGTGAAGGCGAAGAATACGCGCAGCAGTGTGACGCCGACCTGGAAAAACAAGTCACCAGTGCTCACTTGCGCGACAATGACGCCCAGCACGCGCTCCGGGCCCGGCAGCATCTGCGGGCCTACGAACTGCGCGGCGATCCACCACACCACGATGAACAGGATGAGCGAGGCGAGCCGCTGCATGGGCGGTCATTCCGCCGGCCGATAGAAGGTCCCGGCCGCAAGCTCCTTGCCCTGCCCCACCAAGGCCGGACCGCCGAGTTTGGCCAGCACGCGGTAGAGCATGCGCGCGTCTTTTTCTTCCGCTGCGACCGGGCGGTGGGGAATCCCCTCACGATAACGGTCGCGATAGATTTGCAACGTCGCGGCGTCGGCGGCGCCGGTGAGCGGCGCGATGCGCTGCCATTCGGCATCCGAGGTCAGCAGAATCTCCTTGGCCTTGCGCGTCGCGTCGAGAAAGGCGGCCACCGCCTTCGGATGCGCCGCCACGAAGGCCTCGTTGAAGACATAGCCGACCATGGACAGCTTGCCGGAGACCCCGAACCGCGGCAGCAGCGCGTCGATGCCGATGAGCCGGCGATGGCCCTTCGCTTCCAGCCGCGCGCAGAAATTCCAGTAGTTGAGCATCGCGTCCATGTCGCCTTGCAGCATCTTGCCGGCGAGCAGCGCGGGCGAGCCGTAGACCACCTTAGCCCGTGCCTTCAGATCGATGCCGCTGCGTTTGGCCGCCGCCTGCAACAGCAGCCAGCTCTTGTCGATCGGGCCGCCTGCGACCGCCAAACGCTTGCCCTCGAGGTCGGTGAGGCTCTTGATAGGCAAATCCTTCGGCACCATCACGGCGCCGAGCGCGCTCGAATAGGGATAGAACACCAGCTTGGCGCCGAGATCGCGCTCGCGCGAAACCCACAGCCAGTCAGCGACGATCACGTCGGCCGAGCCCCCGCGCAAGGCGATCTTGCCGGCCTCGGGACTGGCAAGTTCAAGTGTCTCGATGGTGAGGCCTTCGCGTTTGTCGAGGCCGTGCGCCCGCACCACATCAAGTTCCCAAGCCACCGTGCCGGTCTTCTGGACGGCCAGCCGCAACGTCTCGGCGGCCCCGCGAACCGGCGCAAGGAAGGTCAAGACGGCGAGACACAAGCAGCAGACGGCCACGCGCGCATTCGACATGACGTGATCCCGAGGCCTTGAGGCAACGCTTCGAAACCTCAGGCACGAATGCGTTCCTGCTATGGCGCGAAAGCCTAGTTTCAAAGCCCGCGCGCTGGCAAGCCGGCGCAAGGGCCATTGCGTCGCGGGAGCCTTGAGTAAGCCACATGAACAAATATCATGCGTTCGGGCGGCTCCGGTAGACGGCAGGGAGCAGATCGATGACACGGTTGAAGTGGCTCGGATGCGCGGCGCTGTTCGCGCTCGTGACTGCCGCTTCGGCGGCACCGGTGACGCTCGGTCAACTCAACGACTATCCCACCGAGGCGCGGGCCGACTACGTCTTCGCCTGCATGAAAACGAACGGCGACACGCGGGTCGCGCTCAGCCAGTGTTCTTGCTCGATCGACGTGATCGCCTCGCTGCTGCCCTATGACAAATACGTGGCGGCGCAGACCGTGCTCAGTCTCGAGCAGGTACCCGGCCGCTTCGGCGGCATGTTCCGCTCACCGGCGCCGGCCAAGCAAGCCGTGCAAAGCCTGCGGCGCGCCCAGGCGGAAGCCGAGGTGCGCTGTTTCTGAACGCGCCTTGCGCTGCGCTCACATGCCCGGCGGCGAGGCGGGCCATTCGCCCTTGTAGACGTGCTCGTCGGTATCGATCGCCTGCGCACGGAAGGTCTTCGCCCCGTTCGGCCGATAGGCGAACCGGATGCTAGGGTTTTCCGAGATCGAGATGCCGCCGTCCATTGCCAGGATCAGTTGGTCGCCCTGCCACACCTTAAGGTCCTTCACGAAAAACGCCGGGATGTAGAGATGGGTGATTTGGTCCATCTGCAGCCCCGAATTGTTGGGATGGCGGATCATGATCTGCGCCTGCCGCGACCGACCGGCCGATCCGGCCGCGACGGCGAACTGGCGGAATCGCATTTTTCCGATACCGACGTTGGCGACGTTCGCGTCCTTGATGGCCGGCGCGGAGCAGCCGCCGGCCGCTTTCACGTAGCGCTTGACCATGTAGAGGTTGCCGTCGCTCAGCTCGGCCACCGCATGCACATCGGTGTAAGTATTCACCCGCACCCGGGTCGAAAGCGCGCTGATGCCGGCCTTGCCGCCGAAGGTGAAGGAGGCCGCCACTGGCGAAGGATTGCGGTCGATGACGATGGTCAACGCCGTCACGCTGCGCTTGTCGCCCGCCGGCAAGGTGGCGCGAAAAGTCAGCGGTACGATGGCGGCATCCTCGGCCCGGTAAGGCATGTCGAGCGCGATCAAGCCGGCGCCATCGGCCAACTGCCTGTTCTTGAACAGGTCGCGCGCGAGCGCGGGCCAAGGATCGTCGCTTGCCGCTTCCGCCGCGGAAGCGAGCACGCAGCAGGCCAGCATGGCGGCGGTCAAACCGGCCATGCAGATCACGCGAAGAGGCTTCCCGCCCATGACTGGTCTCCCTGGATCACGTGCACCGCCGAGGCAGTTCTCGATCATTCCCATTCGAGCTCGGCGAATGCCGCCGTAGCATTACGCGCATTATAGGCCTTGAACAGCTGCCAGCGATCTTTTTCCGATGCGCAGGCATCCGTTGCGGCCTGCGCGAGCGGCACGCCGCGTTTGATCATGCCGCGGATATCGCTCGCCAAGCATTCGAGATAGCGCTTTTCGTCGGATAGCCCCGCGGGCCATGCGCGCACCAGGGGTCCGTGTCCGGGCACCACAAAGCGCGCCGGAATGCGCGCGAGTGCGTCGATGTCCTTCAGCCAGCCGAGCAGGCTGCCGTCGAGCACCGGCACGTGGCGCAAGAACAGCAGATCGCCGGCGAACAGAGTGCCGCTTCCCCGATCGAGTACCGTCAAATCGTTGTCGGTGTGCGCCGTCGGCCAGGCCTTCAGCGCGAGCCGCCGCCCTCCGAGATCGATCTCGCGCGTATCGGCGACCAGCTCCGTCGGCGGAATGATCTTGACCTGCGCTATCAGCGTCGAACCCCTGGAGGCGCGGAAATTGGCGATGTAGTAGCGACCATGGGTCGCCAAGGCATGCGGCAGGGTCTTGTGCCCGACAAACACCGTGCCGGCGTCGGCGAATGCTGCGTTGCCGAAGACATGGTCGGGATGCATGTGCGTGTTGATCACGTAACGAACGGGAAGGTTCGTATGCACACGAATAGCCGCCAACAATGCACGGCCCTCGTGCACGCTGCCGCCCGTATCGATCACCGCCACCGACCGATTGCCGACGACGAAGCCGATATTGGCGATGGCACCATCGTTTTTCTCGCTCATCAGCGCAATGGCGCCGAAATGGACGAAGACGCCAGGGGCAACTTCGGAAACGGAAAGAGGTTCTATGCGGTCCGCTGTGTGGGCAGAAAAGGTTGGGAAGCAAGCGCTGACGAATAACGCAGCACAGCACACAAAAATGCGCGGCCAAGACGGTAACCTGCTGCTTAACCGCAAGCGAATAGCTGGCATTGCGCTGCCGTGGTCCCCACTAAATCCAAAACCGCTCCGCACGAGGCGTGCTTTCGTCCCACCAGCAAATCTGCGGCTCGTCGACGCACGTTTTTTGTTGCGGTCGCAAAATCATGAGCATAGACTTGAGAAAGTTTCCGGCTTCAAGGGCGTCGGTCAAACGGGAATGCCGACGTTTCTTCGTAGGCTAGGCGGGGCATCGAGCAGAGTGCCCCAGATGCCACGCCACGCTGTGACACGCTGTCGGAAGCTCTTCCCATAGCACGGGTGCCGCTACACGGCACGCAAAGTGTCGTTGTGCCGGTCGCCCGCGGCAATGTCGCAGGGAGGATACGGATGCGCAATCTGCTCTTAGCCGGCTGCATTGGCGCAGCCGCGGCGTTCGCTATGACCGCCGCTAGTGCCAGCGAAAATTTGCAGAAGATGTCGCAGAACCCGAAAGATTGGGTGATGCCCGCGGGTAACTACGCCAACCAGCGCTACTCGGAACTCAAGCAGATCAACACCGGAAACGTCGGCAAGCTGCAAGTTGCCTGGACGTTCTCTACCGGCGTGCTGCGCGGTCACGAGGGCGGGCCGCTGGTGATCGGGAACGTGATGTATGTGCACGGCCCCTTCCCCAATCCGGTTTTCGCACTCGACCTCGATCACGACGGCAAGATCCTTTGGAAATACGAGCCGAGGCAGGATCCCAACGTCATTCCGGTGATGTGTTGCGATACGGTCAATCGCGGTCTCGCGTATGACAACGGCAAGATTTTCCTCCACCAAGCCGATACAACGCTGGTGGCACTCGATGCCAAGACCGGCAAGGTGCTGTGGCAGACCAAGGACGGGGACCCCAAGAAGGGCGAAACCGGCACTTCGGCTCCGCTGGTGGTCAAAGGCAAGGTGCTGATCGGCATCTCTGGCGGCGAATTCGGCGTGCATTGCCGCGTCACCGCCTATGACGAAAATTCCGGCAAGACGGTCTGGAAGGCCTATTCAGAGGGCCCTGACGATCAGATTATGGTCGACCCACAAAAGACCACCGATCTCGGCAAGCCCGTCGGCAAAGATTCCAGTCTGAAAACCTGGAAGGGTGATCAGTGGAAAATCGGCGGCGGCTGCACCTGGGGCTGGATCTCCTATGATCCGGAACTCGACCTCGTGTACTACGGCTCGGGCAACCCCTCGACCTGGAACCCGGTGCAACGTCCGGGCGACAACAAGTGGTCGATGACCGTCTTCGCCCGCAATCCCGATACCGGCATGGCGAAGTGGGTCTATCAGATGACCCCGCACGACGAGTGGGACTACGACGGCGTCAATGAAATGATCCTCGCCGACATCAACGTTGGCGGCAAAGAGCGCAAGGTCCTGGTGCACTTCGACCGCAACGGCTTCGGCTATACGCTCGACCGTGGCACCGGCGAACTGCTGGTCGCAGACAAGTACGACCCGAAGGTCAACTGGGCCACGAGCATCGACCTGAAGACCGGCAAGCCGAATCGCGTCGCCAAGTATTCGACTGAGAAGGGCGGCGAGAATCATAACACCAAGGGCATCTGCCCGGCGGCTCTCGGCAGCAAGGATGAGCAGCCGGCGGCCTATTCGCCTCAGACGCACCTGTTCTACGTGCCGACCAACCACGTCTGCATGGACTATGAACCGTTCCGCGTCTCCTACACGGCCGGTCAGCCCTACGTTGGTGCGACGTTGTCGATGTATCCGCCCGAGGGCGACAGCAACATGGGCAACTTCATCGCGTGGGATGCCGCCAAGGGCAAGATCGTCTGGTCCGACCCCGAGCAGTTCTCGGTCTGGTCAGGCGCGCTCGCGACCGCCGGCGGCGTGGTCTTCTACGGCACGCTGGAAGGCTATCTGAAGGCGGTCGATGCCAAGACGGGTAAGGAACTCTACAAGTTCAAGACCCCGTCCGGCATCATCGGCAACGTGATGACCTACGAGCATAACGGCAAGCAATACGTCGCCGTTCTGTCCGGCGTCGGCGGTTGGGCCGGTATCGGTCTCGCCGCAGGCTTGACCGATCCGCATGCGGGTCTTGGTGCAGTCGGCGGCTATGCCGCCCTGAAGAACTACACCTCGCTCGGCGGACAGCTCACGGTCTTCGCGCTCCCCGGCAGCTGAACGCTGCGCACGTAGACGAACGCCAAAGATTCCCGACGCGCCTCTCTCGAGGCGCGCCGGGATCGGCGTGGGTGACGCCAAAGGCATAAAGGAAATACTGTGCGACGAATTTCTCTGGTTGCCACGACGCTGGCCGCGGCGCTTGCTCTGACCGCCGGCCTCAGCCGCGCGGTCGCCGACGGTTCCGGCGACCCCACCGCGGTCAAAGAGGACGGCGGCAAATGGTTCGATAAGAGCGGCACGCCGACCTTCCACATCGGCAAGGACGGCAAAGTCGACTGGTATACGTTCTCCGGCTTCCGCCGTTACAACGCTGATTGCATCGTGTGTCATGGGCCCGATGGCGCCGGCTCCACTTACGCCCCTGCCCTGATCGATTCGCTGAAGTCGCTAACGTACTCCCAGTTCGTCGAGACCGTGGTGAACGGCAAAAAGTCGGTCAACACCGCGTCGGATCTGGTGATGCCGGCCTTCGGCACCAATCCCAACGTCATGTGCTACCTGGACGACATCTTCGTCTATCTGCGCGCCCGCTCCGACGGCGCGCTTGGACGCGGCCGGCCGCAAGCACATGCGGATATGTCCAAAGCGGCGAAGGCAGCGGAAGACAGCTGCATGGGGCCGAGTTGAATGCGCGGCACCGGCCGGCTGCGGTCAAATTTGCGCCCTGGTAGCAAGGCACGCTTGGCGGTGGCTTACCGGGAAAGATGAGGTCGCTCGTGATCGTGCGTGCCGCAAGGTTTTTAGCCGGTGTTGCCCTTTGCGCGGCGCTGCCGGTCATGCTCTGCGCTACCGCCACGCTGGCGCAGCAAGGCATCGTCCCCGGCGCCGCGCAACCCGGCACCCCGCCGGGGGATATGCGGCACCTGCCGCCAGGCGCGCCCGGTGCGCGGCCGGCAACCGAAGCGCCCTTCGAAATGGTCGATCCCAAGGTGTTCCGCGTCTGCGACGACCCGCACAATTTGCCGTTTTCCAACACCGAGCGCGAAGGCTTCGAAAATAAAATCGCCGACCTGTTCGCCAAGGAGCTCGGCAAGACCGTCGCCTATGCTTGGTACCCCAACGCGCCCGGATTCGTGCGCCGCACGCTCGCTGTCTACAAATGCGACGTCATCATGGGCGTGCCGCAGGGCGACGACATGGTGCAGGTCACAAACCCCTATTATCACACGACCTATGCACTGGTTTACCTGCCGGGCCACGGCCTTGACGGCGTCGATTTGCTCACCGATCCGCGCCTCAAAGACAAACGCATTGGCGTCGTCGCGGGCACGCCGCCGGCGACCAACATGGTGCTCGACGGCCTAATGGACAAGGCCAAGCCTTACCCGCTCGTGGTCGACACTCGCTACGATTTTCCGGCCAAGCGATGATCAAGGACCTCACCGCCGGCACCATCGATGCCGGCGTGCTGTGGGGGCCGCTGGCCGGCTGGTTCGCGAAGCAGGCCAGTGTGCCGGTGAAAGTGGTACCGCTGCTCAAGGAGAAGAACGGCCCGCGCATGAGCTATCGCATCGGCATGGGCGTGCGTTTCGCCGATCAGAATTGGAAGCGCCGGCTGAACCAGATGATCCGCGCCAAGCAATCCGAAATCAATGCGGTGCTGATGCAATACGGCGTGCCGTTGCTGGATGCTAACAATCATCTCATCACGCCGGCCTCGACGGCTCGGTAGGCGGGCGGCGCGCCAATGGCTGCCCCGCATCGGCGTGCTGGCGGCGGCGTTGCTGGCAACCGCGGCGGCGCGCGGGCAGGAGACCACGCCACCCGAGCCCGACCATTACCGCACCGATCATTATCGCGCGCCGGTGCCGCAGACCCTGCATGGCGCGCGCGTGGTGACGACCGCGCAAGCCGCAGCGCTGTGGAAGCAGGGCAGCGCGGCCTTCATCGACGTGCTGCCGCGTCCGCCAAAGCCCAAGCTGCCGCCGGGCACGCTGTGGCGCGACGAACCGCGCCTCGACATCCCTGGCAGTATCTGGCTGCCGGACACCGGTTATGGCGCGCTTGCGCCGGCCATGCAGGCCTATTTACGCGATGGCCTCAAGCAGGCGAGCGGAGGAAATCGTGAAAAGCCGTTGGTGATCTACTGCTTGCAGAACTGCTGGATGTCGTGGAATGCGGCGCGCCGCGCGCTCGTGATGGGTTACCACAACGTCATCTGGTACCCGGACGGCACTGATGGTTGGTCGCAGGCAGGACTGCCGCTAAAGGAGACGAAGGCCGAGCCACGTCCGAAACAATGATTGTCCGCCAATCCCGCGTGCGGGTCGTGCTTGCTTGCAATGTCTCGAGGGGCGCGCTCATAATGCAAAGACGCGGGGCGCACACACGAGGCGATGAAGGAGGAAATTTAGAAATCGCCAGCAGATAACAATGCTGGGTCACGTCAAAGCCGCCGCGCTCGTCCACCCGCCTTCTCCGTTCACATGGCGCATTCGCTTGCACGGACGTCTCCGACGTTGCGCATCGGCTTGGCGATTTTTTTTTCGACGAGGAAACAAGGAGAGGGATTGATGTCCAGACCTGTTCATTTGTTCGCACTGGCGATGCTGTTGCCGACCGCCGCGTGGGCGCAGCCGCTGCCTCCCGGAAACGCCGAGAAAGGCGCACAAGTCTTCAAGACCTGCGCCATCTGTCACAACATCGGGCCCGATGCAAAGATCAAGGTCGGGCCGCCGCTCAACGGCGTTGTCGGACGTCCGGTGGCATCGTGGCCGGGCTACAGCTATTCTCCCGCGCTCGAAAAATTGAAGGAGACGGTGAAGACCTGGACGGAAGCCGCGCTCGACAAATGGCTGGACAATCCGCGCGCCGTCGCACCCGGCACCAAGATGATATTTCCCGGGTTGAAACAGCCGCAACAGCGCGCCGACGTCATCGCCTATCTGAAGCAGTTCGACGAGAAAGGAACAAAAAGTAGCGGCTGTTCCCTCGCCCGAAGTTTGCCTCGTTCCGTGAAGAACGAATGGAGCAAGCAGGCGTTGACTTCATGCACGTGACATGGAGGCAAACATGGCAGGGAAATCCGAACAGGAACGCAAGGACCAAGCCGCGCAGCAGAAGGGCAACCTGGGTCAAAAGGAAGCCGAAATCGAAAAGCGGAAGGAGAGCGAGCTCGAGCACATGGGCGAGCGGAGCCAGGAACAGAACAAGTAAGCTGGCGAACGGGCGGAGCCGGTGCGAGCAACGTCGCTCGACTTCAGCGAGCGCGCGCGCGGCGGAAAGCGAGTGTCGTTTCGTCAGGCAACGCCGCCGCCCGTCGCGGCCGGCACAAATTTCTGGTGCGCTCGTCGCTTCTGAGATTGCGGTCGAGTGCGGTTCCGGCGATATAGGCTTGCCCGTGCATGAAGCAGGTCGCTGGGTTGTTGAATGTTTCCGCGACCCAGAGGACGTCGCGGGCTTGTTTCGGCTGCAATCGCTGAGACTGGGCATATTCGTCAGCGAACAGATCAGAATCATTGCGGTCAGCATCAAAAGGTCCGGGTTAGGAGCGCGTCCTTCCAGTCGCGGTTCCGGATATAGGGTCGCGGGACGTTTCTTCTTGCCCGCAAACAAGCAAAATCCGAGCCAGACCAGCTTGTTCCACGGGCAGCGCAGAAGCTTTGGCCCATAATTAAGAGGCTGATTAAGAGGAGGCGAAATGCGCCTGGAACTTCTGCGCCAGCCACCCCCAGGCCTCGATCTCGCGCGGCCCGGCAGTCTTATCCACCGCGTTCTTTAAATACGCCATTTCCCGCTCGACCTTGTCGCGCGGCAGCATGTGCAGCCGGCTGACCAGGATGGCAGCCTCCAGCACGGCGGCCTGGGCGCGGTTGAAGCCCAGGAACGGGGCGTGGATGACCGTGCGCACCACCCGGCTGCGCAGCCGCGGCCGTTGCGGGTCGTCTGTAATTTCCGCAACGGCAAGCTCGGCATGCGACAGCGCGCCGGCAAGGCGCGGCACTGGCACCTCCTCGGCGGCGACCGTGGGCCAGTCGTGCCGTCCGGTCAGGCAACCCGCGAAGATGCGCACGTCGTCGGTGTGGCTGGCGGTGGCAAATGGCACCGCCAGCAAATTGTCGAGCGTGGTCGAGGGCCGGAACGGGGCAATGATCCAGTCCTCGCCATCGGCGATCAGGCCGAGCGGCGCGATATGGATGCGGCCCTGCCTGTCGGCCGTCGTGACGATCGTCTCACGGATCAGCGGCATCGCCCGGCCCGATTGCCCCTACTCATTATTTATTGTCCCCGAAGGAGCCGCCGGAGCCGGCACCGCGTAGCGTGTGACCCGCCTCACGCAGGCGGGTCAGGTCGTCCGGACTGCGGTCGACTGCGCAACCCCAGTCGAGCGGCTCGTCCTGGCTATAGCGTTTGCCCAGGCGCCAGGCGATTTCGGCCTTGGCCAGTTCGGTGCCGAGATAAAAAGCGTGCGCACCGTCGTTGGCGACGGCGAGCTTCGGATAGAGCGAGATCGCGTCGGTGGCCACCAGATGGATGCCGCGGGCATAGACGTGAATGCCGTCCTCGGCGGTCTCGATGCGGAAATTGCCGTCGCGCACCTGTTCGGCAAGCTCGGCGATTTCCTGCGCGCTGTTGGGAAACGGCTTGCGGTCGTGCAGCTGCAACAGCGCGCCGCCATAGTTCTGCGGCAGGCCGTCGTCGGCCCGCGCGGCGAACATCATGCGGCGCGCCGCGTCGTGTTCCTGCACGGTGCGGCGGGTATGCGGGCTGACCTGCACCACCAGCACGTTGCGGATGGCAAGCTCCGAGCAGATGCCGAGCAATGCCGCGGTGACGCCGCCGCTGTCGGCGTCGGTCAATTCGGTGAGATTGCCCGTGCCCATGAGGACCTCGGCCTCCGGCAGAAGCCGGCGCAATTCGGCGTAACGCGACAGCGATTCCATGAAGCCGAAATGGATGGGATCGAGAATGGGGTCGAGGATCGCGTCGATGCCGAACCTGTCCGCCATCTCCGCCGCCCGCAACAACGAAACCAGGTCGCCGTGAGCCGCCGGCACCAGCACCGGCGTCACATCCGTATCGAGGGCGAGATCGAGCGTCATCTCGTTCAGGCTGAGCAGGAATTGCGCGCCTGCCGCGGCGCCGGCGCGCAACTCGTCGATGTCGGCCGAATCGACGCTGACCGGAATGTCCTCGGCCGCCAATGCCAGCACCGCATCCTGCAAATGCGGGAATGGTGTATCCGGCAGACAGCCGAGGTCGATCACGTCGGCCCCGGCCTCGCGCAGCGCGCGCGCGCGCGCGAGGATGGCGTCGACCTCGAGCGCCGAGGCATCGACGATCTCGGCGAAGATGCGCATATCGTAGCGCGAAAGGTCGACGCCGCGGCCGCCATTGCCGAAGAACGCGGGCAAGTCCTTGAGCTCCTCGGGGCCGCGCTCGAAGGGAACGCCGAACTGCGCGCTCAGCCGTTCGAGATCGGCGCGGCAGCGTCCCGGCACCAGCACGCGCGTCGCCTCGACCGGACGCGGCAGGCGGCGCGCGATGATGGCTTCCGTCATCAGCGCGGCCACCTTCACCCCGACATTGATCACCGACCACTCGAAGCCCGGATCGCCCATGCCCGCCAGCACCTTCTCCAGCCGCGGCTGCGCCAGGTGCCCGGTGAGGAAGGCGATGCGCTCGGTCATGTCAGCTCTCGCTTGCGGCGGGAGAGCGCTTGCGTCAGCTCGGCGAGGCTCTCGACCACGGCAACGTCCTGAAACGACTTGAGCCTGGCGGTGTTTTCCAGATCGATCGGGCGCGGATAGACCTTCACCATTCCTTTCGGCGCTTCGGTCTCTAGCTCGGGCGCGGTGTCGCAGGCGAACACGATGGACGGCACACGGCATTTCCCCGCCTGCGCGAACACGTTGGTCGCCAGCGTGTCGGAGATGCCGTAGACGCATTTGGCGACCGTGTTGGAGGTGGCCGGCGCCAGCACCAGCGTGTGATAGGTGCCGTAATAGAAGGCGCCGACCGGGGCCGCGCTGGCGGTGGTGTCGCGGAAGACCCGCACCGACTTCGGCAGCTTGAACTCCTGCCGGTACATGCGCAGGACTTCCGCCGCGGCGCGGCTGACGAACAGATCGACCTCGTCAAGCTCGTGCACGGCGGCGAGACATTCTTTGAAGAAATGCCCGGAGCCCGTCAGCGCCCAGCCCCAGCGCGGTGTCTTGACCTTGGCCATGGCCGTGAAAGTAACGCGTCCCGTGGCTGTAAGTCGATGTGGGCACCGATGTCTGCGCCGGTGCGCAGCGCCTGCACGGCCCCCGCCCCGTGCTCCGAGGCAGGAATGATCGCAGCCTGCACGCCGCTTCTGCTCAAAAAGCGCGGGAAAGCCTTATCGACCACGTTCGACGCCGCCAGTCTTGCCGCGCCGACCACGCCTTTGAATGGTCCGCCCTGCTTGATCAGCAACAGGCGTCTCGCGCCGATCCGGCCGGCCAGCCAGGCCGCCAGGCTGTCGGACGTGATGTCCCAGCTCGCGGGAATGTAGGCCGCGCGCAGAACCATGGCCGTGGGCGCCCAGATCGGCACATGGCCGTCGCGCAGGACGCGGCGGATCGCGGCAGTGCTGCCCGCAAGGCGCAAGCCCGGCCTGAGGCTCGCCAATGCGCGTCCATATTGCTCCATGGCCAGCAGCGCCATGTGGTGGGCGGCCGCCTGGTCAAAGCCCATTTTCGGCTGCCCCTTGCGCACTGCATCGGCGAATGGGCCGCCGCCCGGGACGAGCACGACATGCCCGCCGCAAGCGGCCAAGACGCCGAGCCAACGCGACAGATGCGCCGAGCCGGCATGGCTGCCGCCGAGTTTGACGACCGTAATGTCGTTGCTGCGCATTCAGTCGGCCGAACGCGGCCCAGCCTTGCCCGCCGCCGTCGGGTAGAGATGGTAGACCTTGGCCACCTCGGCCGCGCGCTGGCGCCTGATTTCGACTCCGACGCGGCCGCTGCCTACCTCGAGCTTCTCGACCTTGACGGTGACGGCCTGCACCCGCGGATGCGCGAGCACGAAATTGGCGATACGCTCGGCCAGCGTCTCGACCAAGGGAATATGGCCGGCCCCGACGATCAGGCGGATGCCGTCGGTAATAATGTCGTAGGAGAGGACGTCGCGCATATCCTGCGCCGGTTGGACCGCGCGCGCGATCTCCGCGACGACGTCGAAGCGCACATCCTGTGCCGTCGCGTGCTCCTTGCTGTAGACGCCGATGTGCACGGGCAGGACGAAATCGTAGACGAGCAGCCGATCGGCCCCTCCGTCCTTGGGCGCCTCGCCGGAATAGCCGGGCGCGGCCAGCAGCCAGTGATCGGTCTTGCGTTGCTCTGCAGGCTCGGAAGCGCCGCGCGGGTCGGGCGGGATCAAGCCGCGTATCAAGATCACCGCTGTGGCATCCAGCCCCGCCTTGCGGTCGTGCGCGGCACAAAGCGCGCCGCGAAAGCCGAGATAGTCGGGTGCCAGCAGCAAGAGGCGCGGCACATCCGGCGCTTCCAACGAGCCGGCAAGCCCGGTCAACAGCCCATGCGAGCGGCAGACGCGGATGAATTCGCTCAATGCCGACGGATCGGAATGATCGAACAGGCGGCCGGCGCCCTTGCGTGCCGTGTCCAGCATGGCGCCGGCAAACCCGGCTTCCGCCATGAGCGGGATCAGTCCGATGTCCGGCTCGCTGTCGGCAAAAAGCACGCCCACGAGTTTGCTTCGTCCCGCCACGGACCCGAGAGCGCGGATGCAGTCTTCTCGCGTGGCCGCGGGAAACAGCCCGACCTTGACGTAATCCACTCCGGTCGCGGCCATGGTCGCGGCGGCCTCGACAAGCAAGTCTGGTTCCATCGGCAGATCGCCGGTGACCGCGCTGGCGGGCCGTCGCCCACCGATAGTGTCGAGCACCGCGCATACGGCTTGCGGAGCAAGCGCGCCGAGCGCGCCCTTGCTGGGATCCTTCAGGTCGATGATGTCGGCGCCACGGGCGATGGCGAGTTCCGCCTCTTCGGCCCCGGTGACGCTCGCCAGCAGCATCGTCATTCAAACACTCCATCGCAAGCCTGATCCCTATAGATTAAGCAATATCGACCTTGATTTGAACAAGGATTGACGGTCTCATTCGCGAACATGACCGAAAACGCGGGGCGACGTTGTCGGGATGCTGCCGTGATCCGCTTTTCAGCCGTCGCCCTCGCCATCTTTTTATACATTACCACCGTGGCAATTGCCGCGCAGCAGCCGCTCGACGCCAAAATCGGCTATTTGCGGCGTCCGCAGCACCGGGAAACCATCTCGCTGGTGCAAATGCCGCCGCGGAACGATGGGCTCGCCGGCGCGCTGATGGCGGTCAAGGACAACGACACGACCGGGCGCTTCCTCAACCAGCGCTATTCGCTCGTCGACGTCCATCTGAAACCCGGCGAGGATCCGGCGGCGGCGGTCAAGCAACTCGCCGGCCAGGGCGTGAAACTGGTGGTCGCCGATCTGCCGGCGGATCAGTTGCTCAAGGCGGCCGACGCCGGCAAGTCGCTTGGCATGTTGTTCTTCAACGCCGCGGCGCTCGACGACCGCCTGCGCCAGCAGGACTGCCGCGCCAATGTGATCCACACCGCGCCCTCGCGCGCCATGCTGGCGGACGGCCTGGCGCAATACCTCGTGTGGAAGAAGTGGACGCGCTGGCTGCTGGTCGTCGGCTCGCACAAACGCGACCGGCTTTTTGCCGATGCGCTCGAGCGCTCGGCCAAACGCTTCGGCGCCAAGATCGCGCAGCAACGCGTGTTCAAGGACACCGGCGGGGCGCGCCGCACCGACAGCGGCGTCGCGCAGATCCAGCAGCAGATTCCGGTGTTCACGCAGGGCGCCGCCGCCTACGACGTGTTGGTGGCGGCGGACGAGAGCGAGGTATTTGCCAATTACCTGCCCTACCGCACCTGGGATGCGCGCCCGGTCGCCGGCTCCGCCGGGCTCGTTCCGACCAGTTGGGATCCCTCGAATGGCCTGTGGGGCGGCATCCAGATGCAGAATCGTTTCAACGAACAGTTCAAGCGGCTGATGACCGCGCTCGACATGCAGGCCTGGACCGCCGTGCGCATGATCGGCGAGGCCGTGTCGCGCACCAATACCGCCGACGCGGGAAAGATCTTCGCCTTCCTCAAAAGCCCGAAGCTGGCGCTCGGCGCCTTCAAGGGCCAAAAGCTCAGCCTGCGCGACTGGGACCTACAGCTGCGTCAGCCGATCCTCTTGACCGACGGTCGCACCATCGTCTCGGCTTCGCCGCAGCCGGGCTTCCTGCACCAGTTCTCCGAGCTCGATACGCTCGGCTATGATCGGCCCGAAACCAAATGCAAGCTGCAATGACCGCTTGCCGAACAAGAAGCCTTTTGCGGGTGGGGAAAAACATGTGGCGCGCCACAATCATCGGATTAGGCCTCTTTGTCGGGCTTGCCGGGCCGGCGAGCGCGTATAAGGCCTACGTATCCAATGAGCGCAGCAACACGATAAGCGTCCTCGACACCGACAAGATGGCGGTGCTGAAAACCATCAAGGTCGGCCAGCGCCCGCGCGGCATCGAGCTCACGCCCGACGACAAGTACTGTCTGGTCGCGGTGGGAGACGACGACACCATCCAAATGATCGATACCAAGACCGACGAGGTGATCGCCAACCTGCCATCAGGCCCGGACCCCGAACTTTTCACTCTCGATCGCTACGGACGATACCTCTATGTCGCCAACGAGAACGACAATACGGTCACCGTCGTCGACATGAAGACGCGCCAACCGGTCGGCAATGTTCAGGTCGGCGTGGAGCCCGAGGGAATGGCCATAAGCCCGGACGGCAAGACGCTCATCAACACGTCCGAGACGACCAACATGGCGCATTTTATCGACATCAAGACGCAGAAAGTGGTCGCCAGCGTGCTGGTCGATTCTCGGCCGCGCTTCGCGGCATTTACCGGCGACGGCAAAGAGCTTTGGGTGTCATCCGAAGTCGGCGGCACGGTCAGCGTCCTCGATCCGGTCAAGCATGCCGTCGTCGACACGGTGCAGTTCGCTATTCCGGGCCTGCGCAGCGAGGCGATCCAGCCGGTCGGCATCAATATCAGCAAGGACGGCAAGACGGTGTTCGTGGCGCTCGGACCGGCCAACCGCGTCGCCGTGATCGACGCCAAGACACGCAAGGTGACGAAATATCTCCTGGTCGGGCAGCGCGTCTGGCACATGGCATTTACGCCCGACCAGAAATACCTGCTTACCACCAACGGGCTGAGCAACGACGTCTCCATCATCGACGTCGCCGCCGTGAAGGTGGTCAAATCGGTTCAGGTCGGTCAGCAGCCTTGGGGCGTGACGATCACCAAGCACTGAAAGCGCGGTCGTGGCGCGGCATCGACGCGGAGCGGCCAATTCGGAGGCTAGTCATGCGAGCTAAAATCATCGTCGGACTTGCCGCTATCGCGCTCGCCGCATCGGGTGGAGCGCATGCCATGGACCCGCGCCATCCGGACTGGCCCTGCCCCCAGATCAAGGTGCCGACGCTTTCCGCGGCCGCCTTCTGGAGCGGGCCCGCGATCGACGACGTCGGCGAGGCGTGGAAAAACGATCCGGCCGTGCACGCTCTCGCGCAGAGATTGGCGGCGCGGCGCATCCCGCTCGCCGACGCGGAGAAAGCGGCCTCGGCCTTCATTACCGGCAGCGCTGCCGAGAAGGAGAGCAAGGCCAAGCTGTTGTTCGCCGGCGTGTTCTCCATATTGAAAGACGAGCGGGCGCAGGTCATGAACGGCATAGAGCGCTTTTCGAAGCGCCAGCAGGCCCTGCGCGACAGGATTCGTACCGAATTGACCGAATTGCGTGCGCACCAGGACGCCGCCCAGCAGGATGCCACTGCTGTCGACAAGCTCGGCAACGAGCTGTCGTGGGACACGCGTATCTTCGACGAGCGCCGGCACACGATAAGCTATGTCTGCGACGTGCCGTCCACCATCGAGCAACGGCTCTTCGCGCTGGCGCGTGCGATTCAGCAGAACCTGCAATAGAGGGACTGCACTTCGGGCAGCCGCAAAGCAGAGCTCGACAGCCGCTGAGCCCCGCCCATCTTACGCCGCAGCCTCGCGCTATTTCGAGCCCGAAGCGGAGTCTGACTGCGGCTTGACCGCGGGACCAGCCTTGCCGCCCGCTTTACCAGGAACCTTGGCCGCGTCCTGAGCGCCGGTGCGCCCACCACTATCGACGCTCGCGCCGGTGGTCGAGGATGCCTTCGGCGCCGGGCCGCTCTTGTTGCCCTGCATGCCGTTGACTCCCGCACCCGAGTTTCCATGGGGCAAAGTGACGTTGCCATTGTTCTGGCCAGAGGTGGTTTGCGCGATCGCCGTCGCTACCGGCATCGCGAGCGCCAAAGCGATGGCGCCGATCAAGATTTTGCGCATTGCGGCCTCCACAAACTTGCCTTTCAACCCGCCGCTTGCCTGGCTTGGCTTTGCTGCAAACGGCATCGGTATAGCTAACGAGGGGTCAGCGACCTTTGTTCCGACAAGGCCGCGCGGAACTTGCATCGGCCGCGTTGCTGTATCCGATTTGCGTTGATGCGCCGCGGCGAGCATCAAATGGCGGCTACCACCAAACCCACAGATTTGCTTTTGATTAGACTGCGCGCAATAGTCTGCAATAATAGTGCTGGAACACTAGAGGCGCGGTGCGAGGCGTGGTCGACGACGGATGAGCGTCAAACGCGGACCAAAGATTCTCTGCGCCGGTATCGCCGGCCAAGACATCGTGATGCGCGTGGAGCGGTTTCCGACGCCGGGCGTGAAAGTGCCGGCGTCGGAGTTCGTTATCACTGGCGGCGGCTGTGCCGTCAATGCCGCACTCGCGGTGACCGCGCTCGGTGGGCGTGCCGCTTTTGCCGGTCCGCTGGGATCAGCGGACGAGGCCGCCGGCAACCAGGTGCTCGGGCAATTGACCGCTGCCGGTGTCGAATGCAGCGGAGTTGTGCGCCCGGAAGGCGGCACATTTCCGATTTCGCTCATTCTGGTTGACGCCGAAGGAGAAAAGACCGTCGTGACCCGGCGCGAGATCGAGCTGGATAGCTTGGCGCCGCCCCTGCCTTGCACCTTGCCGGCGGATGTCGATGCCGTGCTAGTCGACAATCACCTTCCGCGCTTCGTAACCCCGATTCTCAAGGAAAGCCGCAAGTACAAGATTCCGGTGATCATCGATTTCGACCGGGTGGCGCCGGTCGACGACGCGCTGCTTAAGCTTGGCACCCATGTGATCGCCTCGTCGGAGGCCTTGCGCGACAGCACTGGCACCGTCGATTTTGCACGGGGACTGGCGATCATGGCCGGGAGCTGCCCGGGCGTACTCGCGGTTACCGACGGGCCGCACGGCGTTTATTGGCTGGATGACGGGACGTTGCAGCACATGTCCGCCTTCGCCGTGAAGGTCGCCGATTCGCTGGCGGCCGGCGACGTCTTCCATGCCGCATTCGCATTGGCGCTCGCGGAAGGCCTCGATCTTCGCGCCACGCTGCGCTTTGCCGGCGCCGCCGCCGCGCTCAAGTGCACGCGTTTCGGCGGCGCCGCCGTCGCGCCCAGTCGCGACGAGGTGGACGCGTTCCTGACATCGCGAGGGTGTGGATGCCATAGCTATTCCCATCGCCTGTAATTCTCGCATACTTCGTTCGAAACCTGGCTTGCTAATCTCCAGCAACAGCACGCATTCGGCGCGTCCTCTGGGCGGCCAGCGCAAAGGGCATCATTCGAATGGTTTCGCAGACAGTAAGCGGCGCGGGGATCGCAGGTCAGAAAGGTCTGTTACTGAATACTGACACCTCCCCTGCTAAGTCAGCTTGTGGCCTCAAGCGGAACTGCTACCCACGAAGACGTCCGCTTGCGAGGATGAAGCATAGACTACTCACCGCCATTCCATAACCTGTCATTTCTGCGAATCGGAAACCGTAGTCCAGAGATATTTTTTCGATCAACGGTTGGGGGAGTGCGACCGAGACAAGATCATCGGACGCGGCCCCGCTCTGCCGCTAATTTGTCCAAGATTAGGCGCTGAACCAATCTCGACGCCACAAAAGAAACCCGGGCCAGCTGTGATCGCGCGTACGCCAAATTCATGGAAACGAGAGACGTCTCGCGTTCCGCAATCTGCAGGAAAATTTCTTGCACAGCATCGGAATGGCGCACGAGCGATACCAAGTGGGCAAGCTATTGCCCAAGCGAGACGGGAGAGCGTAGGACCGCGCGCTCCCGTCAACCAATTCTTGACCGTTCGTTCGTTGGCTCCGGTCCATTTCATCACGATCTAGGGCTGGTGAAGCTCGGCCATGTCGCGCTGGACGGCACCAAGATTAAGGCCAATGCGTCGAAACACAAAGCGATGAGCTATGAGCGCATGAAGCAGCGCGAAGCCGAGCTTGCGGCGGAGGTGGACCGCTGGCTCAAGGCGGCTGAGGCCGCCGATGCCGAGGAGGACAAGCTCTACGGCAATAAGCGCGGCGACGAGATGCCCGCTTGGGCGGCCGACAAGGCGCAACGGCTTGCCAAGCTTCGCGCCGCCAAGGCCGAGCTTGAAGCCGAAGCCAAGGCCGCCGCCACAGAGGAGATGAGGCGCCGGCAACAGGCGCAACAGCAGCGCCCGGCAGACGGGCGGAAGAAAAAGGGCCGGACGCCAGCACCGCCGAAAGCCGAGCCCGACGGCAAGGTGCAACGCAACTTCACCGACCCGGAAAGCCGCATCCTCAAGACCAAGGACGGCTACATCCAGGGCTACAATGCGCAAGCCGCGGTCGATGCGACGGCGCAGATCATCGTCGCGCACACGCTGTCCAACGACGGCAGCGATCAGGCGCAGTTCGCGCCATTGCTCGACGGCATCAAGACCAACCTCAAGCGCAACCCGGACGAGGTCTCGGCCGATGCCGGCTACTGCTCGGCCGCCAATCTGGCCACGCTCGGCCGGCGGCGGATCAACGGCTACATCGCCACCGGGCGACAGCACCACGGCGCCAAGTCCGCCACCGCCAAGCGACCGCTCAAGCCCGGATCGCTGGTTGCCAGCATGAGCGCCAAGCTCAGACGCGCCGGCCATCGCAGCCGCTACCGATTACGCAAGCAGGTGGTCGAACCGGTATTCGGACAGATCAAACAAGCCAACGGCTTCCGTCAGTTCCTGTTGCGGGGGGTCGAAAAAGTAAAGGCCGAATGGGCGATGATCTGCACCGGTCACAACCTGCGCAAGCTCGCCCGCGCCGCCGCATGATGCAATCATGCTACCGCCGCCCTCCAACAGGGACTAAACGGACACGCTCCTAGGCTGTTCGGATTAGGATTGGGCGGTGTGTTTCTTATCATGCTTGCGCTCAACGCGATGGCACATTGAGACACCGTCTCTAGTTAAACGCCGACATTATGCATCACGGATCGCGCCCACGCCGAAGCGTTCAAAACAATTTTTGGCGGCGAGTTCGTCGGCTAGACGGACGACCATTCGTCTATGTTAAAAGACGCAGCGAACTAATCTTCAACGGCAATCTCTGTCTTTTCACCGCAGTGGTTTCCGCCTCCTCCGGCGCTGGAGGGCGCAAACAATATCCCACCCGACGGCAATCTTTCGACAAGTGAACAAGCACGATCCCTATAAGCATCACGATGCGCTCGAATTTCCGAATGGGCACATCGTTCTGCTGACGGAGTTGCGGGAAGGCCAGCAAGCGACGGTGCTTCAGCTTCCTGCGCAGCCAGCGACTGCGGCGGAGGCAGAGGCCCAGAAACGTATCGCCTATGTGGGCTGAAACTTCATGAACCAGGTAAGTTTAGGCCGCGACGCCAAAGCGGCCTACTCCTTGTCTGCGCTGTGCAAAGGTGAAGACGTTTGGCAAAATGTGCCGTCGAGGATGAAATGACAGCGCGGTTGGCAGATTTGCTTCATTGGTCAGCCACGTTTGTTGCTGTCGCGATCGCGATGATGCTCGGCGATGCGCGCGAACGGCGTGCGCACAATCGTCGTCTGGTGCACGGCGCGAGACTGCAATCACGCGGGGATCGTCCACGTCGAGCGGCTCGGCGACGACGTGCCGGTGCCGTCGCTGGGCGCGCGGATGCGGTGCAGCCGATGCGGCCACCTGGGCGCGGACGCGCGGCCGAACTGGAGCGAGCGGCGGACCGTTGGTGCATTCGGCCCAGCGCCTCCATCTCCTGCACCGTGTTAGCTCGCGGGAGCCAGCGCTCCCCAGACGCCCATTAGAGTCGAAAGGCAGCTGAGCACGACCGTCGCTGCTGTCCAACAAGCCGCAATCGCGTTAAAACGGCCGCTTTCAGTCATGGCTTCGACCAGCGCGGTTATCATTTGATTGAGACAGTTCAGAAATCACTGGCTCAACCTCACCCAAGGCAATCCAAATTGGTATCGGACGAAGCTCACTAGATCGCAACCAGTACCAAGCGGCGACTAACCCAGCGCTGATGGCCAATAAGGCGAAAATGCCGGTCAACCACATCTTAAGCTGCCTCCATGCGCAAAAGCTTGCACCTACGATCAATGCGTCCCGAAATCATTGTAAGGCGTCCCGAGCACGACGGCGCAGTATATCTCCAGCAACGCTTGTCGGTTCTGGTCGGCCTCTTCGACGTAGCGGAAATCCATCACGCGGATGCGCGCCTTCGCGGCTCGGAAAGCCTCGGCAAACTGGGGATCGAGCATCAACCCATCGCGGCTGCCCTCGCCGGGGCGGTACGCAGCCGCCGTATTTCCAGTCATTTCGCGCGCTAGCAGGAATGCGAAGGCTGCCTGGCGGCCCGTTGCGCTTGGCAAGCAATGACGACCATAGCGCCGCCGGAGATTATTCGAGCGGCCCACATACAAATGCCGATCGCCCTCGCTGAACAGGTAAATGCCGCTGGAGGGCATGGCGCGGGGCAGCACGCCAGCGGTGATGGGGCGTTGAGCCAAGAGGACCCGCAGCTTCGGTTCAAGCTGCTCTACTAATGTGGCGAACTTCGGATCCAAGCGTCGGTCCTCACCTCTTGCACACACTGCTCCGTCCTTACAGCGTATCAAACAACAGCACGATCCCACTCTAACATTCCAAGAGTCCGGAGCCACGCGGCGCGCTCGACCTCCAACGTCCACGATAGTCGGCGCATGGCTCGCGGTAGAGAAGCCGCGGTGCTCGTTAGGGAATAGCGACCGCGGGTCAACCCGCCCAGCGGTATTTGTCCTCAAGCGGTTGAGTCTTGAGCTGCCGCAGGCGGCGCGGATCGACGGCCACTTCGTGCTCCTGGCGATTCAGGAACAACGCGAGCACGTGGTCTTTCGGAATTACCGCAGACGCCAGCGTCGGATGGTCGTTGACGCAGCGCTTGCCCGCGGCGAAGCCCCGCGCGACGTCGAGGTCTGTAGTCCACGAAAGACCACGCAAGCGACTCAACTCGCAGCCGCGATACACGCGTATGAACGGCCCCATCGAGTTCGAACCAGGCGCGCTCCTCCAAGGGCAGCACCTCACGAAGAGGAACTTGCTTGAGCGCATCCCGCAGCATCTCGGCAAAGTCGCCCCTGTACGACCAGGGCGCATCGCAGAGGTTGGCCCAATCCAGGTAGAGCGAGATTTGCTCGCGCGGCGAGCGCGTGATTACCATCGACAGCCATAGCTCGTGCGTCCGCTCGTAGCTGTTGCACTGCGCGAGCCGGCTAGCGATTGCTTGCGCGTCGGCCCCCGGCCGTGAAGCCTCCTCACTCGGTGTGCCGGTCATGTTGCTGCTCATCGGACTGAGTTTGTTCCTTGCGGCGCCGCGCAGGCGAAATTTCCGGGAAGAATTCCTCGAGCGTGGCCCTTTCCGCGACGAAGCGCTCGCCGCCGGGGCCTCGCGGCCTCAGCCAGACGAGGCGCCGCCGGCGCCCGCGCCGCGTCTTGCGCATCCTGTCGAGGACATCGGCCGCCGCGCGCAGCAGCGTCGACGCTTCGGGCGTCGAGCCAACTTTGAAGTGCCCCCACTCGCCCCCCTTGCAAACGATTCCGACCATGCCGGTCAGCTCGCGGTGGTGGACGCGAGCGCTGAGTTCCGAGACCACGCCGTCACGGCGCCGTCGCACCGCCCGCGCGCGAATCTCGCGGTGCTCCTCGCGGCTAACCTCGCGGAATTTCAGCGACGGGTCCGGCTCCGCCGCGCCGCCCTGCTCCTGCTCGAGCCGCTCGATCAACTTCCAAAGCTGCCGAGCCGTGTCTGCATCGTAGATGCCATAGCGGCCGACGGAGGCGCCGTCGGGGCCGTAGGCGAGCGCGATCATTTCCTGGAGCTCGCCGCGCTCCCATAGCAACCGCATGTCCTTGATGATTTCTTTCATGGTCATGCCGAAGACTCCGCTTTCGTGTCCATGGAGCGCAGCTCGATCAGCGGCGAGCGCCCCGTCTGCCGGCGCACCGAAATCAGGCCTGCCGCCTCAAGCTGGCGCATCGCGCGCGCCTTCGTGTCCTTGTCGACGCCGAGCTCAACGAGCAGCGCCGACGGCAGCTTCACGGCCGCGCGGCGCGTCAGCGCGGTCTGGTGGTGGAGCGCGATGAAAACGGCGAGCGCCTTGCCGGGCATCCGGCATTGTCGGCAATCTTGTTGTCGGCAAGCGCGAGGGCGCGCTTCTGAGCCTCAGAGAGGCCGAGGAGCTGGACCGCCGGGATCTCTCCCATGCCGAGAAGCTCTGCCGCTTTCCAGCGGCCCTCTCCGGCGATCAAGGTAAAGGTTTCATCGACCAGAACGGGAGCGCCAAAGCCCAAGCGCTTGACGCTCTCGGCAATTTGGCGGATCTGTGCCTTCGAGTGGGTGTGCGCGTTGCGCGGGTTGGGTTTGATCGCCCGAATCGAGAGCAGGCAGTTTTTTCGGCGCACCGTGTCCATCGCGACATCCTCCTATGATTGCGATGGACATAGTTGCGGAAGACCAGTCGCCTACGACGAAACTTTAGATTTTTCGTGCGATTTTCGTCGAGCGCGCGAGCTCGATGGCTAAGCGCGCCTGCGCCTGCCGGATTTGGCGGTCGAGGCCGCTGTGCTCATCCGGGTCGACCCCGATCGCAGCGGAATAAAAACCGCGGGCAAACTTGGCAAACCGACCGGTAGGAGTCCCACTCACTTGATAAGGCGAGAATTGAACGAAGAAGGCAAAGGCGAGATCAACCACTTGCTGCTTGCGGGTCTCCCGTCGCCGGCCCCGACGGCGATCCCTGGCCATGTCAGCGGCGAGAACAACGGCCTCAAGTGTGGACAAAACTTCGCGGATCTCCACTCGGTCGGAATAAACCGGACCGAAGGCCTTGCAGCGCCAGAAAGTATGCTGGGAGAAGGGGTATCGGCGCAGCCGCTCAAGCCGTTTGATCAATTCTTTTTTTTGCGCTCTTCTCGATATCAGCAAGCAGCGCATTGTGATCGGCCGGGAGGGGTCTTTTTTCGGCGGCTTTATCATCGCGCCGCACACCCTTGACGGCACTGTTCAACCAGGGAGCCGCCTTTTTGTCGGACGGAGGTACACCGGCGAGTTGCAAAAGTTCTCGAATCCTGTCGTCAGCCAAAACACGCCTCTCCGCGAATTGGCAGATCCTTAGTCGTCCCTAAGACTCGCATCGCCATGCGAGTACTCCTGCGGATTCTTGCCGACAGCGGGCGGGCGGATTTTGTTGTGCTATGGGTTACGCATCGTCGGTTTTTGGTTAAACAAGCCCGACGCGAATTGCAACGTGCGATCAACAGCGGCACTCCTGACCTTCCAGATGAAGCGGTGAAATTGCTCGCGGAGCGCGTTCACATAACGATGGTGAATGACGTACCAGCGCGCTTGGCCGATTTTGCCGACCGTGTTGCACTCATTGTCGTTGACGAAGCGCACCACGCTGCCGCGCCCTCATACGCTCCGATCTTCGCGCATCGACCAGTGCGTGGCCTTTGGCTTACGGCCACGCCAAAGCGCTCCGACCAAGAGGCGATCGGAATAGATGAGATCGCGTACACGATTACATATCGCGAGTTATTCGAGCGCGGCTGTCTCGTGGAGCCGTCTTTTGAGGAGCCGTTGGTATTACCGGCTGATTTATCCGATCCTCGCAGCCTCGCGGACCTCGCCGACTACGTTCTCGAGCGAGCGCAATCCAACTTCGTCAAGACTATAGTTGTAACATCCCGCGTTAAGTTAGTTGCCCGCGGCGCGCTCTATCTCATGCTGCAGAATTGAATTTATTGCGGCGAGACAGTGCATAAGGACCAGAGCTATCCCGGGGAGCATGAGGCTATCGTCGATGAAGCTCTCTGGAGCGAGGTCCAGTCGATCCTCACAGAAAACCGAGCCGATCGCATGCTTGGGACGGCCGATAAGCAAGCCAATAACCCCCAGCAGAGCTGGGGGTTTGAAGGGGAACCGCCAAAGGCGGTTTTAAAGGATACTGGGATAGAGGATTAGACTTTATGAGGAAGCGAGCTTCAGCTGCATCTGGTCCAATTGCTTATCCGCCAATTCTTGATTCTTGATGTAGGCGCGGATCATCTCTTCGTCTCGCCCGACTGTGGAAACGAAGTAACCCCGCGCCCAGAATTTATGGCCCAGGAAATTGCGCATCTTGCGTTCCACATTTTGCGCGATCCAGATCGAGCTTTTCCCCTTCAGATACCCAATCACCTCCGCCACCGAATGCTTCGGCGGGATCGATATCAGCATGTGCACGTGGTCGGGCATCAGGTGCCCTTCCTCGATCAGACATTCCTTGCGCCGCGCAAGCTCGCGGAATACAGTGCCTAAGTGTCGCCGGATTTGCCCAAACAAGCGCTTTCTTGCGGTACTTCGGCGTGAACACGACATGGTACTTGCACTCCCATGTCGCGTGGTTCAGGTGATTATGATCCTGTGACATTGCGATCTCCTTGAGGGCCTCGCGGTTCCCCAAGGAGATCGTATGACTTTGTGACCCTACTCCCGAAGCTGTAGAACTGCCTCTATTCGCTCCGGCAGAGCCGGAGGCTTAGCGGGAGAAGTTAGCCTTTTGTCTGGCATCCTATTCGATGCACGTGGCGAACGGATGTCTCCTACCCATGCGACAAAGAATAACACTCGCTATCGCTATTATGTTTCGCGGCCGCTGCTTGCCGGGTCGACGAAAGACTCGGGCCGGCGCATTCCAGCACCCAACCTGGAAGCTCTTGTCACTGGCCGCATTTTTAACTGGCTGGGCGATCGAGCGGCGATGATCGATATTATTCAGAGCCACACGTCCGATGCCACAACCCAGAAACGATTGATGGTTGGCCTCGAGCAATGCGTGGCGACATGGCTTGAACTTAAGGCCGATGAAGTTCGCAACTTCATGCTATCGATCGTGGCACGCATTCAAGTGCATGCAGACCGGATCGATATCTTGCTAAAACCGATCAGCCTTGTTGGATGGCTTGGTCGAACGGATAGTCACGCTGAGCCGACTACAGCAACTCAGTGCGATACCGACGGCCCCTTCGTGACATTATCTATTCCTGCTCGTCTTAAGCGGGTCGGCAAGGAGATGAAGATCCTCATCGAGAATGGGTCGGATTCCGCAAGTCCTGACGCCAGCTTGGTGCGCGTTCTCGTTCGCGCCCATATGATCCGGGATCGGTTTCTTGCGGACAAGGGCCTCACATTCGACGAAATTGCGAAATCGGAGGGTATAGTCCCGTCCTATGTAACACGGCTGTTCCGTCTCACGCTGTTGGCACCTGACATTGTCAGCGCAATCCTCGGCGGGAAGCATCCGCCCGAACTGAACGCACGCAAACTTCTGGATGACACGCGATTGCCGCTCGATTGGAACGAGCAGCGGCGAAGTCTCGGGTTTGCCTGAGCACAGCCAAAATCAATATCTGCGTCACAATTCAATCACGGACCGACCTGTTCTCTTTTTGAGGTTCGTCTCTCTAGCCACGAATTCGCTGACGACGTCGGAGACGCCCGTACCACCGAATTCCGGCATCGAGACAGCCACCTACTTGCAGCACGCATCCGCGGACTAAATTGTCTCTGCTCAACGCGCGACATCATCACAGTAACGAAAAGGACCGAGAATACCGGACCAATTCGCGTTTCCGCCAAGAGCCAAATTGGAGCTACGTCAATCTCTTAAGGACTGGCGGAGCGGGCGAGATTCGAACCACCGGTACGGTTTGCCCATCCAGCGCGATTTTCCCGCGTCTTTCCCGCCATGTACGTTCTTCTCAGAACGGAGTATAATCCTATCTCCCGTAAACCATGGAGATAGCCCATGCCGATCCTGAAGAGCCTCACCTTCACCGCAGTGCCCACCCGCGCCCACGACCCGGTCGCCGCCCGCCGCGACAAGCTCGCCGAGCGCCTCGAGGAGCAGAAGGCCCTGCTCGCCAACCCGTCCTACGTCCGAACCGTCCAGCGCTGGACCGGCAAGGGCGACGAGCGCCGGCAGGTCGAGAAGCAGCAGAAGGTCAGGCCCTGGTGGCGCGCCGACGGCTCGGGCCGCCTGGTCATGGCGGTCTACCACGGTGCGCGGCCCATCGAGTTCGAGAAGGGCAAGGCCGGCATCGCGGTGGCGTCGAAGGACAAGCTGCCGGCGCTGATCGACGGCCTCATAGCAGCGGTCAAGGCCGGCGAGCTCGACGAGCCGGCGAGCTCGACGAGATGCTGGCCCGCGTCAAGCCGGTCGGCGCGCCCAAGGCCAGGAAGGCGGCCTAGCCAGGTCCCAGGCGAGGGCGCCGGCGGTCCTGCCCGGGCCGTCGGCGTCCCCTGCTCGCCGAACATGGTCCCCAAGAAGCGCAAGCGCGGCCGCCCGCCCGGTACGACCGGCCGCGCCGCGGTCCTGTCCGCGTCCCAGGTGCGCCGCGCCATGCGCGCCGCGCGCTCGAGGGGACGCCACGCCGCCCGCGCCGAGGCCGCGCTCGCCATGTCCGTCGGCCTGGGCCTCAGGGCCAAGGAGCTCGCGGGCCTCAAGTGGGCCGACGTCTACGCCGAGGACGGGCGCGTCAGGGCCGTCGTTCACCTGCGGGCGGCCTACACCAAGGGCGGCAGGACGCGCGACGTGTTCGTCTCGTCGCCCGCGCTGCGTAAGGTGCTGGCCAAGTACGGCGAGGCGCGCTGGCTGATGAGCGCGGCTTCCTCGCAGGCGCCGCTGTTCGCCAGCCAGAAGGGCGGCGCGATGACGCCGGGCTCGATGGCGCGGTTCCTGAAGGCGCTCTACGCCGAGGCGGGCGTCTCGGGGGCGTCCTCGCACAGCGGGCGGCGGACGCTGATCACGCGGCTGGCCGAGCGGGGCGTGGACCTGAAGGCGATCGCGGAGATCGCGGGGCACACCAGCATTCGCACCACCGCGATGTACGTCGAGAGCAGGCTGGCCCGGATACTGCAGGACGTGACGTTCTGAGCGCGTGCGGTTTTACGGCGTAAAAGCGGACATCAGCGCGCGCTCTCGAGCGCATTACGGCGCATTCCGCGGACATACAGGAAATGGCGCGACTGACCTAAATGCGACATCAACTCTCACACCTCCGCGCCCAAATAGGCTGCCAGCACGTTTGGGTCGGCGAGCACGGCGTTAGGTGCACCCTCGGCAATAGTACGCCCGTAGTCGAGCACGTGAATGCGATCGGCGAGGTCCGCGATCATTTGCATATCGTGTTCGATCCAGATCATTGTGATGCCGAGCTCGTGCTTGATGCGCAGGATGAAACGCGCCAGGTCTTCGCGCTCTTCGCGGTTTAGACCTGCCGATGGCTCGTCAAGCAACATGATCGAGGGCTCCAGCGCGAGCGCACGGGCGAAGCCGACGATCTTCTGGACGCCGAACGGCAGTGTCCCCACGGCCACGTGGCGGTAGCGCTCCAGTTCGACAATATCGAGGATGCATTCGACTGCCTGGCGGTGCGCCATCTCGGCGCGACGCACGTTCGGCAGGAAAAGTATTTCGGCCAGCGGATTGGTTGCGATGCGTGCATGGCGTCCGGTCAGCAGATTGTCGAGCACGCTCATGTGCGGAAACAGCTCGCCATGCTGAAACGTGCGTGCAATGCCAAGACGGGCGATCTCGTGTGGCGCGCCGCCGGCGATGTCGGCGTTGCGAAAGCGGATCGTGCCCGATCCGCGATAGATACCGCTGATGCAGTTGAGCGCGCTGGTCTTGCCGGCGCCGTTCGGGCCGATCAGCGCGAACAGCTCACCGGGCTCGACCGCAAATGATACGTCGTTAAGCACCGTCAGGCCACCGAAGTGCAGGCTCAGATGATCCACCGCCAGCTCAGCCATACCACCTCCGCGATCGGCGATACTGCTTGACCTCGCGGTAGCTGCGGCGTCCTTGGGCCGCACTACTTTGTCCGAGGTAGAATTCCTGCACGTCCTGGTGACTTTTCAGCCGCTCCCGGTCGCCGTCGAGCACGACGCGGCCGTTCTCCATCACATAGGCATGATCGGCGATCTCCAGCGCGACAGCAGCACTCTGCTCGACCAGCAGAATTGCAATGCCGAGTTCCTCGCGGATGGCAAGCAAGCGCCGCGTCAGATCTTTAACCACGACCGGGGCCAAGCCGAGCGAAAGCTCGTCGACCAGCAGCAGACGTGGCCGGCACATCAGTGCGCCGGCGATCGCCAGCATCTGACGCTCACCACCGGACAATAGACCACCGATGTGAGCGCGGAGTTCGGCGAGACGGGGGAAGAAATGATAGACCTGCTCATCCAGCCGCCGGTATTCGGCACCGGCGGCGCGCGGTACCGGGGCGGCAAGATTCTCGGCGACGGTGAGGTTGGGAAAGACCTTTTCGCGCTCTGGAACCAGCACAATGCCCCGGCCCACACTCTCGTGCGGCGGCCGATTTTCGATGCGCGCGCCGTTGAACGTAACGGCTCCTTCGGTTACGCGTGCGTCGTCCACGCCAATAAATCCGGAAATGGCGCGCAGTGTCGTGGTTTTGCCAGCACCGTTGGTACCAAGCAGCGCAACGATCTGTCGGTCGCCGACCGAAAGCGTGATGCCCTGGACAGCGGTGATCACGCGCTTGTAGATCACCTCAATTTTATCGACCTGGAGCAATGCGCCGGTCATTTTCGTGTTCCCGCCAACGGCCGGTATTTGAACGGCCACATCAGGAAGTAGTTCTGCAGACGGTGCCAGATGCCGACCAGACCAAGCGGCTCAAGCAGCAGAAAAAGGATCATGACGACCCCGAACGCGGCGTAATTCACCGCGAAAATATCGGCGGCTAGCGCTTGCACGTTCGGTAGCAGGCCGAGCAGAGCTTCGATCGCGTAAGGAAACAATGTGACGAAGGCCGCCCCGAGCAGAGCGCCTAACAGCGAGCCCATTCCGCCGATGATAATCATCGCGACATATTGGATCGCGAGAAACAAGTCGAAGGCCTCGACCGAAACAAAGCCGCGGTAATAGGCAAACAGGCAGCCAGCAACGCTCGTCATGCTCGACGAAATGACAAAGGCCAGCAGCTTGTAGCCCGCGATGCTGATGCCGAGCGCTTCCGCAACCGTCTCGCGCGTACGGATGGCACGCCAGGCGCGCCCCGAACGGCTGCGCAGCAGGTTGATGCAAATCAGGAGGCTGATGGCCGCAGCCGCCAGCAGAACGAAATACCAAGCTCGGCCGTTGGTGAGCTGGAAACCGGCGAGGCTCGGAGGGTCGATGACAATCCCGGTGGAGAAGCCGCGCTTGGTTTCATACTCGCCACCGAGGTAGAGCACGATGAAATGCAAAGCGAGCGTGCTGATTGCAAGATAGAGCCCACGCAGCCGCAGCGAGGGCAGACCAAAGATGAAGCCGAGCACAATGCCGGTGACCGCCGAGGCGGGCAGCGTGACCCAAAATGGCGCATGGACCTCGCGCGCGAGGATACCGGTGGTAAAAGCACCGGCGGCGATGAGGCCGGCATGGCCGAGCGAAATCTGCCCGGCATAGCCGGTGAGCAGCATCAGCGACAGGGCGCCGATCGAGGCGAGAAAGACCTGGCAGGCCAGATCGAGCGCGAAAGGAGAGGTGGTAAAGGGGAAGACGGCGAGCACCACTACAAACGCGGCAAGACTGGCCCGCTCGGTTCTCGTCTGCACGAGCGTGAGGTCATGGCCGTAGTCGGTGCGGAAATATCCACTTGCCCGTGGCGCTGGCCTAAACACGGTCGAGCTCCTCGCGCGTACCGAACAAGCCCCAAGGCCGCATGATCAGCATAGCGATCAGCACCAGAAACGGCACTACATCGGACAAGAGTGGGTCGACGTAGTAGATCAGTAGCACCTCTGCGATCGCGATGATCAAGGCACCGATGAGCGCGCCAACCAGGCTGTCGAGCCCGCCCACCAGTGCCGCCGGGAAGGCCTTGAGGCCGATCACGGGCATTCCAGTCGTGATGCCGGAATCGAGCGCCATCAACATGCCGGCAAGCGCGCCGATGAGCGTCGACAGGCTCCAGGCCAACGCGTAGACGCCGTGCAGGTTGATCCCGCGCTGTGCCGCCAAAAGCGGGTTCTGGCCCGCTGCGCGCATGCGCATGCCCCAGCGGCCGAACCGCAGAAAGAAGAGCAGCGCGCTATAAACGGCGACGTTGACCGCAACCAGCACGGCCGACCACAGCGAAATATATGCTCCGCCGAACAGCGCGAGCGAAGGGTTAACCACGTGCAGCGTCTGCGCCGGATACTGCTGTTGCGACGACCAGACCAGCACGATCGCGCCGCGTATCAAGATGCCGAGCGCGACGGTGGTGAGGATGGCGGCAAGCACCATCTCACCGGTCATCTTGCGCATGAGGAAGACATAGACGAGCGCGCCGGCGGCGATGCTGAGTAGGATGGCGGCGCTGATCGCCAGAGCCGGACTGCCATTGAATAACGAAGCGGTTGCCAGCAGCAGATAGGCACCCAGCATCATCAACTCGCCGTGGGCGAGATTGAGCACGCGGCTGACCCGGTAGATCAACACATAGCCGCAGGCGATCAGAGCGTAGATCGATGCGAGGACGACGATATTGACGACAAGCTGCAAGGTCTAGGTTTCCCGAGCGGCTGGCAAGCCCTGCACAGCCTACTTACTCCCTCGGATAAGGGGAACGCGGCGGACAAAGCGGGCTCGGGGTGGGGTGCTTCGGGAGGAATAAATTGAAGCAATCCCCACCCGGCCTGGGACGACAATTTTCCACTGCGACTGGGGACAAATTGCGCCTTACTTCACATCATAGGTCTTCCAGTCCTGGATGCGGGCGATCTTGCTACCGTCCCACTTATAGACGCGATAATATAGTTGGGTGCGGAAGTGATTGTTCTTGGTCCAGACGATGGGGCCGCCGCGCAGGCCCTGGGTGTCGATCTTTAGGTTCTCCATCGCCTCGCGCAGCTTGTTGCGGTCGGCTGACTTGCCGGCGCCTTTCAATGCCGCCTCGATGGCAATGCCGGCGATCCAACCCTCGGTCATAGTGTCAGGCGGATATTTCGAGCCGGCCTTTTTGGCTGCGGCTTGGATCTCCTTCTGGATCGGCAGGCCATCCTGGAACATCGCATTGGAGTTGACCGTGTAGAATTGGTCGTCCTTGAGGCGCTTGAGCTCCCTTTCGGCCTCGAGGTGCCCCCAGGCGATATAGTCGCCTTTCCAGCCGAGCTTGCGTAGAGCTTCCAGCGTGCGGACCTGCGTCACCCACGGCGCCCAGGAATAGACCCAATTTGGGCCTGCGTCTTTCAGCTTAGTGGCGAAAGGCGTGTAGTCGGCGGTCGGCGGCGGGATGACTTCCTCGTCGACCGGCGTCATTCCCATCTTGCTCGACACGTCTTTGGCGTAGCCCATCTCGCCGCGCGAGAGCGGGATTGCCATAGCGGAGAAGCCGATCTTCACGGGGCCTTTCGCGTGCGCTTTGATGAAATCGAGCGTCGCTTGGCTATCGTAATGGGCCGCGTAGCCTGTGGTGCAGAACTCGAGTGGCGCCGCCGGCGGATAGACGCTGGTGGGGCAGACGCCACCGGCGAACAGCAGCGGCACGCCGGCGCGCTTGGTTTCGGCGATCGCCGGCGCGTAGGTCGAAGACAGGCTGGCATTGATCATCAGGATCACATTGTCCTGACTGATCAACTTCTTGATGTTGGCCGCCGCTTTCGAAGGGTTGGCGCCGTCGTCTTCGATCAACAGATTGATCTTATGGCCGTTGATCCCGCCGGCGGCATTGATGCGGTCGATATAGATGCGCAGTGCATCGACCGCCGGATTATAGGTGCTGGACACCGGTCCTGTCAGGGCGCCGGTCAGACCGATCAGGTATTCCTGCGCGGCCGCCGGCAGCGCGAAGGCGCTGGCGGCTAAAGCCGCGAGTAATGTTTTCTTGAGCATGTCATCCCTCCCTTTTTCATATCGCTGAATCCATTCCAGTCGTCACATCGTCAGAGCACCGCCCGCGCCGGCCGCGATCAGCCGTTCTTCGCTGTCGTCGTACATCGCCTCGATCAACTGTTCGAAACGCTCGTACATGAGCTTGCGCTTTACCTTGCGTGTCGGCGTCACCGGCTCACCTTCTTCCTCCGGATCGAGCGCCTTCGGCAAAATACGGAACGATTTGATTTGTTCGACACGGGCGAGCTGGGCATTCGCTTTGTCGATCTCGCCCTTGATCAGGCGCTCGATATAGGGGTGCGCGGTGAGGCTGGTGAAACCGGTATAGGCGACGTCGTTGGCGTGCGCCCAGTCGGCGACAGTATCGAAATCAATCTCAATGACGGCGGTCAGATACTTGCGGCCGTGACCGAATACCACGGCCTCGGCCACGTAGGGGCTGGCGCGTAACGCGTTCTCGATGAACGAGGGCGAAATTGTCTTGCCGCCGGCCGTCACGATGAAGTCGCGGGCGCGGTCAACCAGCCGCAAGGTGCCGCCATGCCATTCGCCGACATCGCCGGTGCGCATCCAGCCGTCCGCGTGCTTGACCTCGCGCGTCGCCTCGTCGTTTCCCCAGTAACGTTCGAACAGGTCGGGGCTGCGCAGCAGCACTTCGCCATCCTCGGCGAGCAGGACCTCGATGCCTTCGACTGGCGTGCCGACGTTGCCGGGACGAGGGAACGTTCCGCGCTGGCCGGCAATGATGCCACCGGCTTCCTCGGTCTGGCCATACATCTCCACGACATTAACGCCGTACATATGCCAGAGCGCAGTCGTCTCGGGCGGTAGCGCCGCACCGCCACTCACCACCAGTTCGAGCCGATCGAAACCCAGCTTGTTGAGGATCGGCCGGAACGCTAGGGCGCGTAGCATCGCATAGAGGACGGCTTGCGCGAGTGTTGCCGTACCGTCCCATCGGCGCTTGACGTAAGCACGCGCAAAACTCATGGCGCGGTCGTAGATCGCGCGCTTGATGGCGCTCGAATTGAGCATGCCGACCAGCACATGTGAGGCGAACTTCTGCAAGTAGCGTGGCACGGTGAACAGGACAGTGGGAGCGACTTCGAACAGCGTGATGGTGAAATCTTCCGGGTCTTCGCCGAAATGCGGCACCAGTTGCGACATCAACGGCAAGGTGATGGCGACGTCGCGACCGAGTACATGGCACATCGGCAGGTAGACGACAGTGCGGTGCGGCTTCTCGCGTAGCGTCGGGTACTGCGTGACCACTGTATCGGTGGCCGCAAGATGCTTGCCGTGCGCAACCAGTGCCCCTTTCGGATGGCCGGTGGTGCCGGACGTATAAACGATGAAGGCCGGATCGTCGGGCGAAAGCTGGGCGACCTGGGCTTCCAGCCAATCGAGACGGGGCGCCGCTACCGTCTCGCGTAACTCGCCGAAGCGATGCAGTTTCGAATGAGAATATCCGAACATGGCAGAATCATCGAGCACCAAGATGGCTCGTAGATCGGGCACGGTGTCGGCAATCGGCAATATTTTGTCGACGTATTCCTGATCCTCCGCAATGAACAGGCAGGCGCCACCATCGCGCATTTGGTAGTCGACCTCGGCTGCGGAAGCGGTCGGGTAGATGCCATAAACGATCGCTCCAAGCGATTGCGCGGCGAGATCGCAGATCATCCATTCCTCGCATACGTCGCCCATGATTGCGACGCGCTCGCCGCGCTCGAGCCCGAGGTGCTGCAGGATGCGCGCGGCATGCGCCACCAGCGCTACATAATCGCGCCAGCGCCGCTCCCTGTAGATGCCGAAATGTTTGCTGCGGAAGGCAACGGAATTGGGCGCCTTGCGCGCCCGCTCGCACAAGAGATGCGGAGCCGTGGTGCGGCGCAGTTTTTCGCGATCGGCCATGGCGGACGCAGACATCCGGCGCTCTCGCTGGCGAACCTGCCTCAAAATTCTATAGCTTAATCGAATTCTAAATTCTATAGACCAATAAGCAATGGTCTTTTTCAACGCAACTGTCGGCGCACCGCTGAGCGCTTGCCCACCCCGTCGATGACCAGGCGTGCGAACTCCTCGCCGATCTGCGCAATACTGGCGTTTTCCTTGCGATGCCAGCTAGGTACCGCATTGCACATGCCGAGAATGGCGAGAGTCGCGAGCCGCGTATCGAGATCGGTCCGAAATTCGCCTTTCGCAACGCCTTCCTTAATGACGTCTTCGAAAATGCGCTCAAGCCCGCGCGACCAGCGGCCGATGCGCCGGCGGCTTTCGGCCGGCAGGTGCTGCCGCTCGTTGAGGAAGACCTTGACGAAGTCGCTGCGGTCGATGAGCGGAGACAGGTGAGAATTGATCAGTAAAGTCAAACGTTGCCGCGCATTGCCAGGACCGGCAGCAATGGCCTTGCCTGCTTCGAAGAAGCCCTCGACTCCTTTAAGGCAGACCAGCTCCAGCGCGGCTTCTTTGGATGAGAAATAGTAGTAAAGGCTTGCTTGGCGGATACCCAATACATCGGCGATATCCTGGGTGGTGGCCCCGTGAAAGCCACGATCAGCGAAGACGCGGGCAGCCGCCTCGATGATCTGAGGCGCGCGCCGGCGCTGGTTCGTCGGCCGCCTGTTCTTCGGCAAGGTGAGAATGTTCATCCGGGCTGCCCAACGCCAGATCTGCCGATCGTGCGGTATCAAGCCCGTTGATCCGCGCCGACTAGGCCATTGTCTTGTGCCATGACGGCGATCTAAATTCCATCTATAGACCTATAGAACCTCTGAAGCCTTGGAGATACCTGATGACACCGCGCGCCGCCGGTCGCCCCCCATTTCGTGCCGATCACGTCGGCAGCCTGCTGCGGCCGCAGGCGTTGCGGCAAGCCTTCCGGCAGCACGCAGCCGACGCAATGAGCGACGATGCGTTCATCCGAATTCAGGATCAATGTATCCGCGATGTTGTCGCGTTGCAGGAATCGGTCGGCCTCCAGGTTGTGACCGACGGCGAGTTTCGCCGCGGCTCATATTGGGGGCGCTTCGTCGAGCGTACGGAAGGCTTCGAAATTAAGCCGGCGTCGTTCAAATTCCGCAACGATCAGGGTCACGAAGTCGCGTTCACCGCACCCTACGCGCAGGCTAAGATCAAGCGCATGCAAGCGTTAGCGCTTGATGAATACGAATTCATGCGCGGCATCACCAAATTGACGGCGAAGATCACCCTGCCTGCGCCCTCGACAATGCACTTCTACCGTTGCAATGATTTCGCAGACAAGGCTGCCTACAAAGACGTCGACGCGTTCTTCACGGATCTGGCTACAATTTTCAGGCAAGAGATTGGCGAGCTCGCCAAGGCCGGCTGCCGCTATATCCAGCTCGATGAAGTGGCTGTTGCGCTCCTGTGCGACCCGGCCATTCGCGAGCGGATATCGCGCGCCGGCAGCAATCCGGACGCGCTGGTCGATCTCTATATTGACGGCATCAACCAAGCCGTCGCCGCGTGCCCGGCGGACGTCACGATCGGCATTCATATGTGTCGCGGTAATTTCAAAGGCCACTATCTCGGCGCTGGCGGATACGAATCGGTCGCGGAACGCTTCTTCACCAACTCGAACGTCAATCACTTTCTACTTGAGTACGACACGTCGCGCGCCGGCGACTTCGTACCATTGCGGTTTGTACCAAAGAGTAAAGGTGTGGTGCTCGGTCTCATCAGCACCAAGACGCCGGTTTTAGAAAAACTCGACGCGCTGAAACAACGAATCGAAGAGGCAACCCGCTATATCGACCTCGAGCAACTGGCCATCGGGCCGCAATGCGGCTTTGCCAGCACCGTTGCGGGTAATCCGCTTACCGAAGCTGACGAGCGCGCAAAGCTGGCGCTAATTGTTCGTACCGCAAATGCAATTTGGAACTGCTACTAAACGGGTATGCAGCGCTAGCGGTAGCGTCAAGATAGTGCTTCTGGCCCATCTCTGCAGTCCGGCAATTGGCTTTCCGCTTCCGCACCTGAATGAAGGGCATAGCTTGCGACCTCACCGCGGACTGAGCGGCATGAACGGCTTCCAGGCGGGGAGGCTTCCGCGCTCAGCCCGCCAGCACGCCATTCGAGAGTCGGATCGAAAGAGGCAACAAAATCGAGAGTGAGCGGCGATCCTACATCTCCTCGCGCCGGCTCTCGGCCACAGCCTTCGCCGATGCCGTGCGAAGCCACTGGGCCATCGAAAACAATCTACATTGGACCCTCGATGTGATCTTCAATGAGGACCACTCGCGCCTGCGCGCCGGCTACGGTGCCAAAAATATGGCTGTCGTGCGCCATTTTGCCCTCAACCTGGTGCGCCACGCCGCTGACAAGCGATCCATCAAGAGACGGCGTAAACGAGCTTCTTGGGACCCGGACTATCTGCTCCAAATCCTGGGGCCGCTTCGCTGTTAACCTCGACTCGGTGCCCTGCACGGCCGCCCTTCTCGCTTGCAAATCCCGGCAAATCGCGGAAGCTTGCCGCCGAGAGATTTCCGGGGGGATGTCGATGCTGGGCAAGCCGCTTGCGTTCAACCGAAACTGGCGCGGCGCCGCCGCGCTCTTGGCCCTGACCGCACTCATCGGCTGCGAGCAGAAGAACGCCTACGTGGCGCCGCCGCCGCCCAAGGTGACGGTGGTGCAACCGGTCAAGCGCAGGCTCACGCTCTACCTGCAAGCGACCGGCAACGCCGCCGCGGTCAATACCGGAAACTTGGTCGCGCGGGTGCCCGGCTTCGTCGAGAAAATCGACTATCAGGACGGCGATCTGGTGAAGAAAGGCAAGGTGCTGTTCAGCATCGAACCCGAGTCCTACAAGCTCAAGCTCGACCAGTCGAAGGCGGTCGAGGAATCGGCACGCGCCACCCTCATGAAGTCCCAGGCCGATTTCGAGCGGCAAAAAAGTCTCGTGCAGACCAGCGCCGTCTCGAAGTCCGCCTATGACGCGGCGCTCGCCACCCGCGACAACGCGCAAGGGACGCTGACCCAGGACGAGATCAACACCAAGCTCGCCGCCATCAATTACGGCTATACCAGCGTCGCCGCGCCTTATGACGGCATCGTCACCGCGCGCCAGGTGTCGGTCGGCGATTACGTCGGCGGCGCTTCGACGCCGAGCGTGCTGGCAAGTATCGTTCAACTCGACCCGATCTACGTAAACTTCACCATCGACGAGCAGGACGTGCTGCGGCTGCGCGCCGAGATCAGGAAGCGCGGGATGACACCCGCCGATCTCAAAAAGGTGCCGGTGCAGATCGGGTTGCAGATCGAGCAGGGATATCCGCACCAGGGCCATCTCGACTACGCCTCGCCGACGGTCGACGCCTCGACGGGCACGCTCGCCGCGCGCGCGATCCTGAAAAACGCGCAGCGCGTCCTGCTGCCCGGCATGTTCGTGCGCGTGCGGGTGCCGACCGGCGATCTCGACAACGCGCTGCTCGTTCCGGAAACGGCGCTCGGCACCGACCAGGGCGGGCGCTATCTGCTGGTGGTCGGCAAGGACAATGTCGTCGAACAGCGCAGCGTCACGGTCGGACCGAGCGACGGTGCGCTGCGGGTAATCGAGAAGGGCCTCAAGCCCGACGACCGCGTCATCGTCGCGGGCTTGTTGCATGCGGTGCCCGGCCAGAAGGTCGAGCCGCACACGGCGACTTCGCCCGCCCCGCACTGAGCGCCGCCATGATCTCCAAATTCTTCATCGAGCGGCCCATCCTCGCCAACGTGATCGCGATCCTGATCGTGGTGATCGGCGCGGTCGCGGCGTTGTCGCTGCCGGTCGCGCAGTATCCGAACGTGGTGCCGCCGACCGTGCAGGTGAACACGCGCTATCCGGGAGCGAGCGCGCGCACCGTCATCGACACGGTGGCCCTGCCGATCGAGCAGCAGGTCAACGGCGTCGAAAACATGATCTACATGCAGTCCTATGCCGCTGCCGACGGCACCTACTCGCTCACCGTGACCTTCAAGATCGGCACCGATCTCAATTTCGCGCAGGTGCTGGTGCAGAACCGCGTATCCGCGGCGCTCTCCTCGCTGCCGCAGGCGGTGCAAAACCAGGGCGTCGTGGTGCAGAAGAAATCCACCGCCATCCTGCAGATCGTCACTTTGACCTCGCCCGACAAGCGCTACGACAGCCTTTATCTGGCGAACTACGCCACCATCAGCCTCAAAGACGAAATTGCCCGTCTGCCCGGCGTCGGCAACGTCGTTGTCTTCGGCGCCGGCGAATACGCGATGCGCGTCTGGCTCGATCCACAGAGGATGAAGGCGCGCGGCCTAGCCGTGCAAGACGTGATCAACGCGCTGCAACAGCAGAATGTGCAGGTGACCGCCGGGCAGATCGGCGCGCCGCCGGCGCCCGCCAATGTGCCGTTCCAATATACGCTCAACGTCGCCGGCCGGCTGGACGACGTGAGCCAGTTCGCCAATGTCATCGTCAAGACCGGCTCGGGCGGCCAGATCACGCGCGTGCGCGATATCGGCCATGTCACCCTCGGCGCCAAGAGCTATGGGCAGATCTTCACCGTCGACGGCAAGCCGGCGGCGGGTGTCGCCGTCTTCCAGTCGCCCGAGGCCAATGCGCTCAATGTCGCCGGCGAAGTCAAGCAGCGCATGGCGCAGCTTGCGCGCGCCTTTCCGCCGGGGCTTGCCTATGACCTTCCCTTCGACATCACCGTCTTTGTGAACGCCTCGATCGACGAGGTCTACAAGACCCTGGGCGAAGCGGCGGTCCTCGTGCTGATCGTCATTCTGGTATTCTTGCAGGATTGGCGCGCCATGCTGGTGCCTGCGACCACGGTGCCGGTCACCATCGTCGGCGCCTTCGCCGCCATGTGGGTGCTCGGCTTCACCGTCAACTTCGCCACGCTGTTCGCCATCGTGCTGGCGATCGGCATCGTGGTGGACGATGCCATCATCGTGGTCGAGGGGGCCGCGCACAATATCGACCGCGGCATGAACGGGCCGCAGGCGGCGATCCGCGCCATGCAGGTGCTGCTTGGGCCTATCGTCGGCATCACGCTGGTGCTGCTGGCGGTGTTCCTGCCGGCGGCCTTCCTGCCGGGCCTCACCGGACAAATGTATGCGCAATTCGCCCTGGTGATCGCCGCCACCGCGCTGATCAGCGCCGTCAATGCGGTCACGCTGAAGCCGACGCAATGCGCGCTGTGGCTGCGGCCGTCGGTGCCGATGGAGCGCCGGAACTTCTTCTACCGCGGGTTCAACTTCGTTTACGGCAAGCTCGAGCATGGCTACGCCGCGCTCATGCGCCGACTGGTTGGCTTCGCCGGCATCATGGTCGTGATCGCGATTGCCGTCATCGGCTTCACGCTCTACGAATTCACGCGAATACCGACCGGCTTCATTCCGATCGAGGACCAGGGCTACATGCTGGCCACGGTGCAGCTGCCGGACGGCGCCTCGCTCGAACGTACGCAAAAGGTGCTCGACCGCGTCAGCACCATCGCCCACGGAGTCGGCGGCGTCGACAAAGTCGTCACGATCGCCGGCGTCTCGCCGCTCGACAACAACGCCTCGCTTTCGAACAGCGGCGTGGCCTACATCATCCTCAAGGACTGGGCTACGCGCGGGAAGAAAGAAAGCCTGCTGCCGATGTTCAACAATTTGAACGGAGCGATGAGCGGCATCGAGCAGGCCACCGTGCGGGTGCTGCCGCCGCCGCCGATCCAGGGCATCGGCTTCGCGGCCGGCTTCACCATGCAGGTCGAGATGCGCGACAATAGCTTCGATTTCGCCAAGCTCGGCGGCATCGTTGAGACCATGCTCGGCAACGCCTCTTCGCAATCCAGCTTGCGGCTGGTGCTGAGCTCGTTCCGCGCCAATACCCCGCAATACACCGTCGACGTCGATCGCGTGAAGGCGCAGTCGCTGGGCGTGACGGTCGACCAGGTGTTCAACGCGCTTGCCGGTTATCTCGGCTCGTCCTACGTCAACCAGTTCACCAAGTTCGGCCGCACCTTCCAAGTGTTCGTGCAGGCCGACCAGTCGTTCCGCTTGAACCTTGACGATGTGCGGCGGCTGACGGTGCGTAACAGCGCCGGGAATATGATTCCGCTCGGCACGCTGATCAGGATTGCGCCGATGGCCGGGCCTTCGCTGATCAGCCTCTACAATCTCTATCCCTCGGCGAGCATCCTCGGCATTCCGGCGCAGGGCTATTCGAGCGGAGACGTGACCAAGCTGATGGAAGAGATCGCGAGGCGCACCTTGCCGCCGCACGTGAACTACGAATGGTCGGCAATGTCGTATCAGGAGAAGCTCGTCGGCAATCAGATGTATCTGGTGTTCGCGATGGCGCTGCTGCTGGTCTATCTGGTGCTGGCCGGACAGTACGAGAGCTGGTGGCGCCCGCTGGCGGTAATCCTGGCGGTGCCAATTTCGCTTATCGGGCCGGTGGCGGCGCTGCGCGGCCTGCGCATCGACAACAACCTCTACATCCAGATCGGCATCGTGCTGTTGATCGCGCTGTCGGCGAAAAACGCGATCCTGATCGTCGAGTTCGCGCGCGAACTGCGCGAGGACGGCAAGCCGATCCTGGAGGCGGCGGTCGAAGCCGCGCGCGCCCGCTTCCGCCCGATCCTGATGACGTCGTTCGCCTTCATCCTCGGCGTGGTGCCGCTGGTGCTGGCGACCGGCGCCGGCGCCAATGCCCGCGCCTCGATCGGCGTCACGGTGTTCACCGGCATGCTGGCCTCGACCTGCTTGGCCGTCCTGTTCGTGCCGTCCTTCTTCGTGATGACGCAGCGCCTGGAAGAACGGCTCGCCGCGCGCAAGCGCAAGCGCAAGCGGTCCGTCCACGCACCCGCCAAGTGAGCGGAGCGGTCTGCCGAGGGGCCGCTCAAAGCCAGAAGCAGACGCCGCGCTGGGCGCGTTTTGCATCTTGCGCGAACGAAAGCGCCGCCTGCAGCCAGCGCGCCACGACGCGCGATGCATCCTCGGTTCGGCCGCTAGCCTCGTTCAGTAGAAGCCTCAACCACCGCCAATAAAGCATCGAGCTGATCGATATCGAACCAGCCTTCCTCATGGCTGTTTTCGAGCGACATGCCGGCGTGCGGGAGCTCGTCCAGCGACCGATAGCGACTTTGCGCTCGCTTCGATATGATCCCCTCCAGGCCCATGCTGCATGCAGCACGGAAAAGCTTTTCGCCGTCGCCGTCGTTATGTTCAATAAATCGGGCCGATGTTTTGGGTCAAAACGAAAAACAAGCGGGCGCCTGGCTACATGCGTGTTCGAGACGGGCTCGAGGGCTAGCGCGGATTTCTCACACTACTGACGGACTGTGCGGTCGGTAAGGCGATTTTGCTAGCAGCTAGATTGGGGGGCAAGCAAAGCCGTGGCGCCGAGTGGCGCGGTTTGTGGTTGATGTTTTTCTGGGTCTCCGTGTGGGCCTGTGGGTTGTGCCGCGCGGGGGTGGCGCCGCGGCGGCCCGTGTCATGCGGGGGCGGCGCGGGCGATTGCGAGCCGGAGTGCGGCGCGGCCCCAGTCTTGGGCGGCCGGACAGGCCGATGCCATGGCGATCTTGATGCGACGGACGCTGACGCGCACGAGCGCCCCGATCTTGAGCAGCTTGAGACGGATGGTGCCGCAGGTGGCCTGGGCGAAGTCGGTGCCGTGGAGCCCGATGCGGCGCAGGGCGCAGAGCAGAACATAGGCCATCGAGTAGAACCACAGACGCAACTGGTTGGCGCGCATCGTGGCGGCCGAGGTGCGATCCGCATAGAGGTCGAGCTGGCACTCCTTGATCCGGTTCTCCATCTCGCCGCGAGCGCAGTAGATCTTCTCGTAGAGATACTTGGCCTTGCACTCGTCGCGCCGGAGCGAGGTGACCACAAAACGAGGATTGGCTTCCCCCTTCGTCCACTCGGCCTTGGCGACGACCCGGCGGCCATGGACGGTCACCGATTTTATCATCATGTTCGCGATGTGGACCGTGACGGTTATCTGCTCGCTTGGATTATCTTTTCGTTTTTCGCGACGACAAGTCAATGGCTGCTAGATCGTGCGGCTCTACTTACGCCGATGATGGCAACAGCCAACGACGCACTCGGGGGCCTCGTTCTGATCGTGGCCGGCGCGTTCCAATGGACACCAGCTAAAAACGCTTGTTTGAAGCATTGCCAATCGCCCATTGGCTTCATCGTGCAGCATGGCGGGTTTCGCCGCAAACCCATCAGTGCGCTGGCTCTTGGGCTCCGGCACGGAGGCTATTGCATCGGCTGCTGCTGGGCGCTGATGGTCCTGCTGTTCGTCGGTGGCGTGATGAACATCGTCTGGATTGCCGGGCTGACAATCTTCGTTCTCCTGGAGAAAGTTGTGCCTACGGGGCGGATCATTTCACGTGTCTCAGGAGCAGGCCTGATGGTATGGGGCACGTGGCTCTTGGTCGCGGCCCTGCGCTGACTAAAGCATTCGACGCCGTCCGCTTACGACACGTTCGAAGGTTTGTTTTAACGGCGGCAAGGCCGGAGCGAACTCATTCTTGCTCAAAGGGAGCATTGCCATCCTCAGAAACAGGTCAATTTGGGCGCGGCCCGACGTGGCACACGGAGAATTTAGCAATGGCTGAGGTATACGATATTGCGATAATTGGCGCTCGATGAGCCGGCGCATCGCTGGCCGCATTCTTGGCCCGCGATGGTGCCCGCGTAGCCCTTTTCGACAAAGATCCGCTACCGAGCGAATATGTGATGTCGACACATTCGCTTCATCCTCCCGGAAAGGATGTGCTCGACGAGTTGGGCGTCGGCGACCATATTCGCGACGTAACGCCTGGTTTGCGCGTCGTCCGCTTTGCCATTGATGAAGTGACAGTCGATGCGACATATCGGGACGCTAGACTTGAGCAATGTCCGCGGCGGCACCGATTAGATGCGTCGCTTCAAAATGCTGCGGTGGCGGCCGGTGCTCGGCTATTCGATCGCACCCGACTTTTGGATGTTGTGAGTGAAAACGGCCGCGTTATCGGTATCAAAGTCAAGGATGGGCAGGGTGAGCGCGAGGTTAGAGCGCGGTTAATTGTAGGGGCTGACGGCCGTCATTCAACGGTGGCAAGCCGGGTCGGTGCTTCCGAGTATCTAGACTACGATGCACCGCGAGCATGCTATTGGGCCTATTGGCCTGTGCCTCGTTGTTGGACGGACAAGAGCCGGTATCCGTTCGACATGTACCTCGGTCGTATGGGCGCGGCATTTTGATTCATATTCCCAACAGACGACGATAAATTGCTGCTCGGGACATCGCCACCGCTCGAAACGGTCAAGGCATGGAAACAGGATCTGAAGGCCTTCTATTGTGCCGATCTTGCGCGCGATCCATCAATTCGCCCCCTCATCGAAGATAACGAATTCGCCGGCCAGATTCGCGGAACCGCGCCTCGATCGGCGTCACGGTGTTCACCGGCATGCTGGCCTCGACCTGCCTGGCCGTCCTGTTCGTGCCGTCCTTCTTCGTCATGACCCAGCGCCTGGAAGAACGGCTCGCCGCGCGCAAGCGCAAGCGGTCCGTCCACGCACCCGCCAAGTGAGCGGAGCGGTCTGCCGAGGGGCCGCTCAAAGCCAGAAGCAGACGCCGCGCTGGGCGCGTTTTGCATCTTGCGCGAACGAAAGCGCCGCCTGCAGCCAGCGCGCCACGACGCGCGATGCATCCTCGGTTCGGCCGCTAGCCTCGTTCAGTAGAAGCCTCAACCACCGCCAATAAAGCATCGAGCTGATCGATATCGAACCAGCCTTCCTCATGGCTGTTTTCGAGCGACATGCCGGCGTGCGGGAGCTCGTCCAGCGACCGATAGCGACTTTGCGCTCGCTTCGATATGATCCCCTCCAGGCCCATGCTGCATGCAGCACGGAAAAGCTTTTCGCCGTCGCCGTCGTCATGTTCAATAAATCGGGCCGATGTTTTGGGTCAAAACGAAAAACAAGCGGGCGCCTGGCTACATGCGTGTTCGAGACGGGCTCGAGGGCTAGCGGGCATACCCTTCAACGCCTTCGTGGCCGCCCTAAACCATCGAAGCACCTTTCAAACGAGCTCGGACCTGTCCAACCTGACTTATCCAAAGGCTAATCCGCAAACACGGCCCTCGGACGATCGCGATACGATTTTCAGCTCGGACATACCAGGCACATTTTTCGTTGCTGTTTGGATCGGAGTTAGCCATTCGCGGTGTAGTCCCGCAGGGGTGTTGGCTACGATTGTGCTGTCATCAAACGGCGAATCAGTTGGCGTGAGGACGAATGGGCGCTCAGCACCTCATCAAGAGTGGACAAGTCGGCGATAAAGCTTTTCAGTTGCCGCGGCTTCAAAACATGGACATCGTCGCCCCAAGTTACCAGGTGCCACGCCATCTCCAGCAATCCCCCCGCGCGAAATCGGACAATCAAGTGAGAAGCTATCCGGAACGTTTCGGAATGATGCGCAACCGTTGACGCTATCGTGTCAATCGTGTGTGGATGCCCCGAGTGATGCAAGCTTTTCGAAGGTACCGCATGTGGTCAGGTGCAGTCGTGTGTTCGGCCTTGTAGAGCGGCAGTTCACATGCCGCGGGCCTGTATGGAGATACGCAGACCGGGTCTAAATCGGCGTGGCGCGCTCGAGGCGCTCCGATTGACGCTGGTTTTCCCGATCCCGCGGTCTCGTTCTCCGTGGGTGCGGGGGTCTGTTAAGGCGTGGCCACCAAATTCCACTGGCGCGGGCGAACTGAGCAAGAAGATTATCGAGAAAGGACTGGCATTCAGGTGCGATTGGAGCGGTAGTGCGGTCAGTCCTGGGCGCCTGAGGCGTTCCGGGATCCTGCCCCGCCGGCGTGGTTGCCGAGGTGGGGCTTCGGTGGTGGCGGCGGTTGGTGCCGCAGAACCGAAGGAGATCCCAATGCCCAAGACGAAGCGGAAGCGCCAAGGCACATCACGTCCGAGCAGCAACAAAACAGACAAACCAGGCCACATAATGCGATCGGCCGCGCCCGAAGCCGCCCGGCAAAAGGCCTTTTCGCAGCAGGCACTGGGTCAGCAGCGTAAACACGCGCAACCCGAGCGACGTGACAGCAAGCAGGCTCGGATCATCGCGATGCTGGAGACGCCAAGCGGCGCGACCATCGATGCGATGATGCGCGCGACCGGGTGGCAGCAGCATTCGGTGCGTGGATTCTTGGCAGGGGTTGTGCGCAAAAAGCTCGGCCTCAATCTCGTATCGGTGCCGGCCGAAGGCGGACGCATCTATCGGATTGCGGACGCGGTCGCCAAGCCCTCGGCGAATGAGAAAGTATCGCGAGCGGCATGACGCTATGCGACCGTCAAGAAAGGCGGCAGCGCGGAAAGCGGCCTGCCGCTCGGTGGAAGACGAGATCGCGCTGTTGCGCGATCTCGATCTTCAGGGGCTACGGGCACGATGGAGGAGTGTGTTTCGAGGAAAGCCCCCCTTCCATCTGCCCCGCCATCTGCTGTTCGGTGTGCTGGCCTATCGGCATCAGGCAGATGGAGTTGGTGATCTTGCCCCCGATACAGTCCGCCTGTTGAAGCAAATCGGCAGCAGCAGGACCATCGTCGAAGCCATACGGCTGACCGGACAGTTCGATCGTCGCCGGGCCGAACTCAAACCCGGCACGATCCTGACACGGGAATGGGACGGGCAAGTCCACCGGGTCATGGCTCTCGATCAGGGCTTTGCGTGGAACGGCAGGACCTATGCCAGCCTGTCCAAGGTCGCCTTGGCGATCACCGGCACCCGCTGGAATGGACCCCGGTTCTTTGGCCTGCGCGATAAGCCCGCAGAGAGGATAGAGGGTCCAGCATGACCAGTAAGACTTCCAAACCCCTCCGCTGTGCCATCTATACGCGGGTGTCGACCGAAGCTGGCCTCGACCAGGACTTCAACTCGCTCGATGCTCAATATGATGCAGCGCAAGCCTATATCCGCAGCCAGACCCATGCCGGCTGGACCCTGGTCCGTACCCGCTATGACGATGGCGGCTTCTCAGGGGGATCAACCGACCGCCCTGCCCTGCAGCAGCTCTTGGCCGACATCAGGGCCGACAAAATCAATATCGTCGTTGTCTACAAGGTCGACCGGCTGACTCGTTCCCTCGCCGACTTTGCCAAGCTGGTGGAGCTGTTCGACGCCCATGGGGTGTCGTTTGTCTCGGTAACTCAGCAGTTCAATACCACCACCTCGATGGGGCGGTTGACCCTCAATGTGCTGTTGTCCTTTGCCCAGTTCGAGCGGGAGGTCACTTCAGAGCGTATCCGCGATAAGATCGCTGCCTCCAAACGCAAGGGCCTCTGGGTCGGCGGTGTCGTCCCCTTGGGCTACCGGGCCAAGGACCGCAAGATCACTGTGGTCGACACGGAGGCCAGGACGGTGCGGCATATCTTCCACCGCTATCTTGATCTCGGCAGTCTCAATCTGTTGCTGGCTGATCTGAGGGCCGCCGGGGTCAAGACCAAGCTGCGCCATCTCTCCAATGGACGCACCATCGGCGGCATCCCCTTTGGTCGTGGCGCGCTCGGTGCCTTCTTGCGCAATCGCTTCTATATTGGAGAAGTCAGATACAAGGGCGAGATCTTCCCCGGCGAACAGCCAGGAATCCTTGATCGCGCCTTGTTCGATGCAGTTCAGAGCAAGCTCGACCAGCAAAGGATCAATCACAACAAGGCACGCCACCAATCGGGTGCCCTGCTGGCCGGCCGCATCTTCGACGGCAACGGCAACCGGATGACACCCACCTATGCTGTGAAAAACGGGATTCGTTATCGCTACTACCTATCGCGGCCCCTCACTCAGGGCCAGCCGGACAAAGCAGCCAAGCTCAACCGGGTGCCGGCTGCAGAAGTGGAGAAGCTCGTCATCGACGCCCTCCGTGCCCGCGTCGGCACGAGGTCTCAAAAAGATACGGCGGCAACCGGACCTGCCTCACCACCTACCGAACAAGAACTGGTCGCGACCCATGTCACTCGCGTTGACATCAGGCAGGACCATCTCGCCGTCCAACTGTTGCCGAAGCCCAACGATCAAAGCGAGCTTTCAGACCAACAAATTGCGGCAACTCAGCAGAATGCAGTCAACGAGCAGGGGCTGTCTAACGCGCACCAAATGTATAAGAACCCAAATGACTACCTCTTGCTCATCCCGTGGAAGAAGCCCCCGTCGAAACGACCCCGCGAACTGATTCCTCCGGCGGCATCCTCATCGCGGCGAGACGCGCGTCCGATCCGGGCGGAAACGCGCGCCAAGCTCGTCACGGCAATCGCAAGAGGCCGACGCTGGGCTGATGAGTTAATCGCTGGAACATTCACCAATGTCGAGCAGATCGCTGCCGCCGCTGGCTGCACGCCTCGTCAGGTCAATATGACGATCTCTCTCGCATTCCTTGCCCCCACCCTCGTGCAAGCCGCAGCCGACGGGCGTCTGCCGAGAGGAGTCGGCATCGCAGCCCTGCGCGATGCCCCGGCCGAATGGAGCAAGCAGCACACGATGCTTGGGCTCGCCTATTAGAGTTTGTGCTAGCCCGGCATCGGGCCACCGTCACGTCGGTTTGCCCCCCGCAAAATATCAAATCGCCGCCAGGAACAGGATTTTTGCGGCTGGAGACGGAATGCCATTTTCAGCCAAACCGCCCCTCCGGAGACCCCGCCCCAAAAACTGCGCGCCAACAAAGCCCCCTAAATGCGGGCTTCCCTCGCATTGTCTCAAGCACTGGAGACTTGCGGGACTGTGTGGTGGGGCTCGAATATCACAAACCCAATGTCATTCCGCGCAAGCTTGACGAAGAAAAGCAGAAGGCTTTCATTGAGAGCTACGAAAAGCTGCTGAATTCCTTGGGCGACGACGAGGCCGTACTGTTTGCTGACGCCGTGCATCCGACCCATGCCGCACGGCCCGTCGGCTGCTGGGCGCCGAGCCAGGAGAAGCTGGCGATCGAGCAGACGAGCGGGCGTCAACGCATCAACATTCACGGCGCGATCGACCTGGCGACCGGGCAAACCCGGATGATCGAGGCCCTGACCATCGACGCCGCCTCGACGATCAGGCTGCTGCAATCGATCGAGACGCTCTATCCGATGTTGGCGCTCATCCATGTTTTCCTGGACAACGCACGTTATCATCACGCCAAGCTCGTGCAGGAATGGTTAGCCCTGCCGGGACGACGCATCAAGCTGCACTTCATCCCAAGCTATTGCCCGCACTTGAACCCGATCGAGCGGTTATGGGGTCTCATGCACAGAAACGTCACGCACAACAAGTGCTACGCAACTTGCGCCCAATTTGCCGACGCGACGCTCAGTTTTCTGCGTGAAAAGGTTCCGGGGAATTGGGCGAACCTCTGTGATTCGGTCACCGACAATTTCCGTATCATCAACCCCAAGGATTTTCGGGTTGTGGCGTGAACGGAGTATCTGCGCGGCGTGGGAGTCGCCATCGACTACAGCCGCGCCAACGCCGCCCGTACGGCCTTTCAAGCCGCCCTCGATGCGACTGCGCTCACGCTCTCGAAACAAGCGGCGATCGACAGCGCCGAGGACCTGCAAACCGCGGCGACCGAAACCTTCAATGCCATCTACCATCAAAGCGAAGTCCAGGGCGTGACGGTCACCGCCGCCTATTCGTCAGCCAATGGCTCGCAGCTCACCCTTTCCGGCAGCGGCACCATTCCGACCGATTTCATGAACTTTCTCGGCGTCGACCACGTCACCTTCGCCGCCTCGTCGACCTCGACCTGGGGCAATACGCGGCTCAGGGTCGCGCTGGTGCTCGACAATACAGGCTCGATGGCGCAGGACGACAAAATGACGGCGCTCAAGACGGCGTCGCAAAACCTGCTGACGCAGTTGCACAACGCGTCCACCACCACGGACGACGTTTACGTCTCGATCATCCCGTTCAGCAAGGACGTCAATGTCGGCTCTGCCAACGTTAACGAATCCTGGCTGCGCTGGGATCTGTGGGAGGCTGCCAACGGAACCTGCAGCAACTCCCGCCGTCACAGCCAAAGTTCCTGCACCTCGCACGGCGGTGTCTGGACGCCGGCCGACCACAGCAGCTGGAACGGCTGCGTGACGGACCGCGACCAGAATTACGACACCACCAACGACGCGCCGGTCGCCAGCGCCACGCTCTACCCGGCCGAACAGTACTCGTCCTGCCCAGCGCAGCTGATGGGCCTGTCCAACAACTGGACGACACTGTCGCAGAAGATCGACGAGATGCAGCCGAGCGGAAACACCAATCAGGCGATCGGCCTGCAAATGGGCTGGCAATCGCTGACCGCCGCGCCGTTCACTATTCCGGCCATGGACTCGCACTACCAATATATCCAAGCGATTATTCTGCTGAGCGACGGCCTCAACACCGAAGACCGCTGGTACACCAGCGCGTCGTCCATCGACGCGCGGCAACAGACCACCTGCGACAACATCAAGGCCGCCGGCATCACCATCTATGCGGTGCAGGTCAATACCGGCGGCGATCCGACCTCGACCCTGCTGGAGAACTGCGCGAGCGATCCCGGCAAGTTCTTCCTGCTGACCTCCGCCACGCAGATCGTCACCACCTTCAACCAGATCGGCACGGCGCTCTCCAACCTGCGCTTGGCGATGTGACCTGGCCGCTTGAACCGCCCGTTAACGAACCCGAACAAATGCTCAATCTTTTCACGCGAAGTCCCGCGCCGTCATTGAGCATGCAAGTCCTTGCGGCAGCTCGATTTCCGGGCAAGTCGCGGAGCCTAGGTTTACCGCTCCCTCGATCTTTCGGCGCATTCATATACCGCGCCTTTAATACAGGCGGCCTAAAAGGCAGGAGAGGACAACCTATTCGGTGAGCCGCATGCTGCAGGCCTGGACAAAATTGCGCGGCCGCTTGCGCGCGTTTAGCGGCGCGCGTGAGGGCAACGTCGCCGTCATCTTCGCCATCGCGGTCATTCCGGTGATTGGATTCATCGGCGCCGCATACGACTACAGCCACGCCAACGCGGTGAGAGCCGACATGCAGGCGGCGCTCGACTCGACCGCGCTGATGCTGGCGAAGGAGGCTTCCACGCTGGATGCGACCGCCCTTTCGCAAAAGGCCGGGGCCTATTTCACCGCCCTGTTCAAGCATCCGGAAGCCACCATCACCTCCACGGGCGCCGTTTACGATTCGACCGCATCCACCGTCAAAGTCTCGGCAACGGCCAGCGTGCCGACGACGTTCTTGCGCATACTCGACCTCATGGGCGACCTCCAGCCCCTGCAGAACGTGAACATCGGCGGCTCATCCACTACGACCTGGGGCTCGACCCGGCTGCGCGTGGCCCTGGTGCTCGACACCACCGGCTCCATGGCCAGCTCCGGCAAGATGGACGCGCTGAAGACCGCGACCAAAAACCTGCTGACGCAGTTGCAGGACGCCGCCACCACCCCGGAAGACATTTACGTGTCGATCATTCCGTTCAGCAAGAACGTGAATGTCGGCGCGAGCAACTACAATGCCACCTGGATCGACTGGACCGATTGGGAAGCGCCGCCTCCTTTGGTCAGCAACGATATCCGCAGCAATCAAAGCTCCTGGGAACAGGTCAGCGGCGGCGACACCTGTCCGTTCGACACTTCCGGTTGGGGCGGCAGCAACAAATATGGGTTCGGCTGCACGACGGGCCCGACCAGCACGACGACGACGAACACGGTGCCATCCAACGGCGCCTATGCCGGCTACATCTGCCCGAGCACGAATAACGGCAGGAACGACTCGACAAAAATCGGGCTCATTTACAACGGCTGCTACACCAGCGTGCAGAGCACGCGGACGATTTCGACCGGTTCGAGCGCGAGTTGCGGCAGTACCACGAACTGCTCGTGCTCCGGCAGCGGCAGCGGCAAGAAATGCCGGCAGACCTACTACAGCCACACGTGGGTGGTGAATTCGCACAATACGTGGAACGGATGCGTCGCCGATCGCGGAACCTCGACCGGCCCGAGCAACGACTATGACCGCAAGGTGACGGCTCCCGACACGACGGCGGTCTCGAAGTTCCCGGCCGAACAGAACTCCTATTGTTCGGCGGAAGCAGTCGGCCTGGACAACAACTGGTCTTCGATGAAGACGCTGGTCGACTCGCTTTACCCGCTGGGAGCGACCAACCAGCCTATCGGCCTGGTGTGGGGCTGGCAGACGCTGGTCGGCGGCGGCCCGTTCAGCGCGCCGGCCAAACAGACCAATTACACCTACCAGGAAGCTATCGTGCTGATGTCCGATGGCCTCAACACCCTGGACCGGTGGTACGGCAACGGCTCCAGCACGAGCACGTCAGTCGACAAACGGATGTATGATACCGACGGCACTGGCACCTGCGCCAATATCAAGGCGGCCGGCATCACAACACCATCCACGTCAACACCGACGGCGATCCGACCTCGCAGCTGCTCAAGAATTGCGCGAGCTCGTCCGACAAATTCTGGATGATCACCTCGGCAAACGACCTCATCACCGTCTTCAACAAAATCGGCACCAACCTTTCCCAGCTGCGCGTCGCCAAGTGACGCGCAGCCGGCAAACGACAGACGGGGCGCGCGCTCGCGCCCCGTTTTGTTGTGTTTCTGCTGCAATTTTAGCGAACGCAGCAACGTTGCGTTAACGTCACTAACTCACATGCGCTACGTATTTTCCCTGATCGAGACGGATTCCCGTTAACGACCTAAGTCGCGGCGGCCACAGAACAATCGGTCCGGCCGCAGCGGCAGTGTTTGCCGCGATGGCTGCGTTTTCGAGGATCTCCGCAACAGGCCCTTTAGGCAGCGTGCGTACGAGGCGGTCGAAGAACAAACCGCCATTCAAGACCATGTACGCCATCCAACTTCGCTTTCGCCGATTTGCCCGCGTCTGCCGCCGCTTCGCGCGGGATCGCCGCGGCAATGCCGCGATCACTTTCGCCATCGCGCTGATCCCCCTCCTCGCTTTCGTCGGCGCGGCCATCGATTACAGCCGCGCCAACAGGATGAAGGTCGATCTGCAGGCGGCGCTCGATGCCACCGCCCTGATGGTGGCCAAGAATGCCGCGAGCCAGACCAGCGACCAGCTCAATTCGACGGCCCTGCAATATTTCCTCGCGTTGTTCAAGGATCCGCAGGCCACCAATATCAACTTCAACGTCCGCTATACCACGTCCGGCGGATCGAACATCGTGGTGGACGGCTCGGCCGACATGCCGACCGTTTTCATGAGCATCATTGGATTCAAGGCTCTTACGGTCGGCGGCACCGCCACCGCCAAGTGGGGGAGCACGCGGCTGCGCGTGGCGTTGGTGCTCGATACGACCGGTTCAATGGACTCCGACGGCAAGATCGAGGCGCTGAAGACGGCGACCAAGAACCTATTGGACCAGTTGAAAAGCGCCGCCAGCACCGACGACGACGTCTATGTGTCGATCATCCCGTTCAGCAAGGACGTCAATGTCGACAGCGCCAACGCCGCTGCAAATTGGATCGATTGGAGCGACTGGGACGCGCCGCCGAGCGGATTGCCGACCAGCTATACCGATACGACCGGCCCCGGCGACTCGTGCCCATTCAGCGCGTATAGCAGCGGGTACACCTGCACGACCGGCCCCGCTAACGGCAGTTCGAGCACGTCGACCGTTCCCTCGAGCGGCACGTACAAAGGCTACCTCTGTCCGAGCGCCGACAATGGTCGCGCCGATCCAACCCGGAACAGCCATTACTATAATGGGTGCTACAATAGCACGACCTACAGCTGCACCGGCAACTCCTGCAGCTGCAGCGGTCACAGCCATTGCTCCTGCTCGGGCAACGGCAGCCGCAAGACCTGCAAAACAGCCAACGGCTACTACGAACACGCCTGGATCAGCAACGCGCACAATACCTGGAACGGGTGCGTGACGGATCGCGGCGCGTCGAGCGCGCCCGGCACGTCTTCCGGCAATGACCAGAAAACCATCGCGCCGGTTACCGGCGATGCCACGACCCTATTTATGGCAGACCAGTACAGCCTCTGCGCGCCGAAGATGATCGGCCTGAGCTACAACTGGTCAGCCATGACAAGTCTGGTGAACGGGCTTACGCCGAACGGCAGCACCAACCAGCCGATCGGCCTTGTCTGGGGCTGGCAGTCGCTGGTCGGCGGCGGGCCGTTCAGCGCGCCGCCCCTGGATACCAACTACACGTACAAGCAAGTCATCATTCTGCTTTCGGACGGCTTGAACACCCAAGACCGCTGGTACGGCGATGGCACCACGACCAACACCTCGGTCGACGGCCGCATGTACAACTCGGCGGGGACCGGCACCTGCTCGAACATCAAGGCCACCGGCATCACCATCTATACTGTGCAGGTCAACACGGGCCACGATCCGACCTCGACGCTGCTGCAGCACTGCGCGAGCTCATCGGACAAGTTTTTCCTGCTCACCTCGGCGAACCAGATCATCACCACCTTCCAGAAGATCGGCACCGATCTGAGCCAGCTGCGCATCGCGAAATAGTCGTCATCGTCCCGCGCAACAAAAAGCCCGGCCGAACGGGCCGGGCTTGGCTGCCTGATACGAATGAATGTTTACGCGGCAGCTACACGACGCGACATGCGCAACGCGAACTTACTTCGCCTTCGCCATCATGCTTTCGAACGGCTTGTAGCTTTCCTTGGCCAGGTCGGCGTACAGCTCGCTGAGCTTGGTGGCCTCGGCCACAAATCCCTCGTAGGCGGTCTTGGCGAACTCGGTCTGCACTTCGATCGCCTTGTCGAGGGACTTGACGCCGAACAGCTTTTCCAGCGCGGCAGTGCCGTCCTCGAAGGTCTTTTTGGTGTAATCCGCCATTTCGACCGCGATGGCCTGGGTGCCTTTCGACAACGCACCCCAGCACCTCAGCGCGGAATCCATATTCTCTTTACCGACCTGCTGCATATCCTCGAAATTCTTGACCATGGCGCTCGTCCTTTCCCGGCCCCCCGCCGGCGAGGCGGTGCCTATTCGATCTGCCCCGACTTCCCGGGGAATGAAATTCACATAGTGCAGTGCACAAAAAAGTCAAGAATTATTTTGCATTGCAAAAAGTCTTTTAGAATCTAGAGGATTGTATCAATAGTTTCTAAACCCTGTTTTCCTAGGGTTGTAATTTCTGGCGCCGCGAGATTGCTATAAATCTGCCAAGATAGGCGGCTAGGGACCGCCGCATAACGGGGTTGGGGAGAGGGGTAATGTCGTCTGGTCGAGCGCAAGTCCAACGCGGTCGCCGTTGGGGCGTCTTGGCTTTGGCGACCCTGCTGGCAGGCGTCTCGGTCGTCGGCACGGCCGATGCCCGCTCCCGGCGCCACCATCATCACCGCCACCACCACGTTTCCCGTTACAATCCGCCCTACGCCTCGATCGTCGTGGACGCCAATTCCGGCAAGGTGCTGCAGGCGACGAACGCCGACAGTCCGCGCCATCCCGCCTCGCTCACCAAGCTGATGACGCTCTATATGCTGTTCGAGCGGCTGGGGGCCGGCGAAATGCAGTTGTCGACCGAAATGCCGGTGTCGGCGCATGCCGCCGCCATGGCGCCGACCAAGCTCGACCTCAAGCCCGGCGAGACGCTTTCGGTGGGCCACGCGATCAAGGCCATCGTCACCAAATCGGCCAACGACGCCGCCGTGGTGGTAGCCGAGGCCATCGCCGGCAGCGAACCCGAGTTCGCCCGGCAGATGACCGCCAAGGCGCGCGCGCTGGGCATGATGCACACGACCTATCACAACGCTTCGGGCCTGCCCAACGACGCCCAGATCACCACCGCCCGCGACGAAGCGACCCTTGCTCGCGCTTTGCAGGACCGTTTCCCGCAATATTTCCATTATTTTTCGCTGCAATATTTCGTCTACCGCGGCCACCGCATGCGCAATCACAATCACCTGCTCGGCCGCATCGACGGCGTCGACGGCATGAAGACGGGTTACATCCACGACTCCGGCTTCAATATCGTGACCGACGTGCAGCGCCGCGGACGCCATCTAGTCGTGGTGGTGTTCGGCGGCCGCAGCGCGCGCGTGCGCGACGCGCACGTGGTCAGGCTTATCGATCGCCACATGCGGGAAGCCGCACTCAAGCGCACCGCGCCCAAGGTGGTGGAAGTCCGGCAACACGGCAACCCGGCGGAACCTGCCGGCAAGGTCGTGGCCGCTCTGGCGCGCGCGCCGCGTGTTGCTCCGCCGCAGCCGGGCTCGACGGCGCCGATCAAGCCGGTGCCGGTCAAGACGGTCGCCGTGCAGCAACCGGCGATCGTGCACACGGCCTCGCTCGCGCCGCTGCCTTCCGCGAGCCGCAGGTTTGGGCCCGCGCAGGCGACCGCCAATCCGGCGAAAATCACGACGGTGGCGACGGTGCACCGCCAGCCGGAAGCGCCCGAATACGACGTGCCGAGAAGCCGAAGCGGCTCGGCCGCCGCGGCCAAGAACGAAGTGGCGGCGGCCGGCGCCAACGCGCCCGTTCCGCGCGCGGCCGCGCAGGAGCTGGCCGCCAAGCCGCACGGCGGCTGGATCATCCAGGTCGGCGCCTTCGACGTCGAGCAAGAAGCCAAGGAGCGCCTGACGCTGGCGCAGGCCAAGGCCAAAGCCGAGCTTCGCGGCGCCTCGCCCTTCACCGAACCGGTGGCCAGGGGCGCAAAGACGCTTTACCGCGCGCGTTTTGCCGGCCTCGAGAAGGAGCAGGCGGAAACCGCCTGCAAGCATCTCAAGCGCAGCGACATTCCGTGCATGCTGTTAAGGAATTGACCGTAAGCTGTTTTCGATAAGTGCCGGATGCCTGATTTTTCGCGGAACCCGGCACCAAGACAACAACAACAGGGATGGCCGAAACCCAGGAGCCGCTGATGGTGTTGCGTATGGAGTACCTCAGCGATGACGGCGAAGAAGGATTTCCTTGGCTTCATTGATGCGCGCCGCCAAGTACGTCGTGCCCCCCTGGTCCGGATGGAATTTCTTCATCAGGGAACGATGCGCGCCGGCGACGGCATCAGCGCTCGCTCCGGGTTCCAGGCCAAGGATCTGATAGGCCTCCTGTTCGGTCATTTTTCCGCTGGACGCAGCAGCCCTCCCCGCTGCCGCGTCACCTTGCGCGTATTCACGCCAGCGGGGCTCCCGGCGGTCAAGATACGCCATCAATAGCGCGCGGCTTTCGTCGTCGATCTCTCCCATCAGGCCGACAAGCGTTTTGACCTCGAGGCGATCGAGCGTCATGCCCTTATGGCTGCCGGCGAGCACGCGGCCGCGCATGGCGCCGCTGTCGTGATCGAGCTCCATTTCGATGTAGGCAGAGCGGACGTGCGAGGCGCCGCCGCTTGTCTTGTTGACGCGCTTGGAAAAACCGGCCGGCCCGAAGGGCATCCAGCCAAGCAGACCGAGCCCGAAAGCGCCAAGCGGCAGCGCCACCGCAAGCTCTCCGCGCACGAACAGAAAGGCTGCGAGGCCGAGCGAGAGGATGCCGCCGGCGGCCTTAACCACGCGCGCGCCAAGCCTGGGATCGACTTTGGAAATGACATTGAGCGCCCAGAGGGCGAGCACCAACACCACGATGCCGAAGAAAAGAGGCATTGCTATTTGATCTGCGCCAATAGAGCGCGCACGCTCCCCGAGCTGCGCGCCGACAGCGCGGCAAGCGCCTGCTTGCCGCCGGCCGCGTAAGCGGCGACCGCGCGCAACAACTCAGCCAACTGCGACGCGGCACCGACGTCGAAGCGGCAATAGGCACCGCCCGAGAGCCGCGCGATTTCGCGATAGGCGTTCTCCGCGATCGGGTCGTAACCCTCCTGGAACATGAAGGCAGGCACGGCGAGCAGGCCGAGCTCGCCGGCGGCGCTGCAAAGTCGGTCCAGCGCCTCCTCCATCGCGTCGCCGACGAAGACCAGCGCCTGCACGTGCTGCTTGGCGTTTTCCTGGCGTGCGTGGCTGAGCACCTTGCCGATCTGGGTATGGCCGCCGCGGCAGTCGATGCCGCCCATCAGCTGCGCGAGCTTCTCGCTGCCCGCGACCCATCCGGAGGCACGGCATTCGTTGAGACCGCGGAAATAGACGAGCTGGATGTCGAGGCCGCCGGCGCTCGCCGCCTCGCGGAACATGTCGGCCTGCAGGGCGCAGGCAGTATCCCAGGTCGGCTGCCGGCTCATCGTGGCGTCGAGCGCAAAGATCAGCCGGCCGCGCTTGTCGGAGTCGCGCGCGGGACCGAGCCCGCGCACGCGTTCGAGGAAGGCGTCGATCTCGGTCCGCGAGGAAGCCGGCGCGGGCGGCTGGGCAGCATTTTTGCTCATCGGCAAAAGTTTACACCAATTCTCGGCTCCCTCGTCATGCCGGACTGCCGTCCTTCCACGCCCCGTTTTGCAGACATTTAAAGACGTGGATGCCCGGCACAAGGCCGGGCATGTCTGCAAGTGTGAAGCGTGAATCGCGTCAACCGATGACGTCGTGGACCTGCAGCGGCTGGTCCATGACCGAGTACCATTCGGCGCGGGCGGCGGCGCGGCGCTTGCCGTTTTCGGAAAGCGGCAAATGCAGCATATTGAGCAGCGCCACCACTTCTTCGCGTGCGGTGAGGTGCGACATGTTGGGCCGCATGCCGAGCGTGGCCTCGTCGAGATCGTCGAGCGCGGTCAAGCCGCGCGGGAAGAATTCGCGGTAGACCACGCGTTCGGCGAAACCCTCGACGCAGCGGAAGCTCATGCGTTTGGCAAGCTCGGCAAGCCCGTCGCCCACCAGGCGCTTGTTGCGCGAGCCGAGCGCGGAAAGACGGTTGCGCACCACGATCCAGTCGGTGAGTCGGCCGTCGACCAGCCGGCGCTGGCGGCGCGCCTCGCGCACCATCAACGCGTAATGGCTTTCGCCGGTGACGCTGAAGTTGGTCGGATCGAGCTTGGCGAGCACGTCGAAATCAAGGAACGAGTTGTTGAGCGGCGTGACCAGCGTGTCGGCCATGGAATGCGCAAGACGCATCAGGTAGGTGTCGTTGCCGGGCGTGTCGATCACGACCACGTCGTGGCTGTGCTCGATGGCGCCGATGGCCTCCGAGAAATTGGCGAACTCCTTTGCCTCGTTTGCTTCGACCGAGCTGCTCTCGGCGCGCGCGATGCAATAATGCGTCGGCAGCTCGAGCCTGATGCGCGCGCGCTCGGCCCAGGCACGACGGTTCTCGACGTAATGCGTGAAGCTCTGCTGACGCGAGTTGAGATCGATGGTGGCGACGCGCTGACCGGCCTTGAGCAGAGCGACGGCGATATGGAGCGCGGTCGTGGATTTGCCCGAACCGCCCTTCTCGTTGCCGAGCACCACGACGTGCGCGGACTGCGGCGACTCTTGGATCGGCTGGACCAGCATGACGCGCCCTTTGATCCCTCAATTGCAAAATACTAGCGTCTTTTGGTCAAGTTGTTCAATCTTTAACCATTAACGCACATGGCGTTGACGGTTCCGCTTTGCTAGGTCCTAGCGCGGTCTTGCGACAGCCACCCGACAGGACGCACCCAATTATGGCAAGGCCACCGCAGGTCCATCGTAGCCTCCCCGCCCTGCGCCGCGCCCTGGAAACCTTCCGGGCCGCCGGAGACCGGATCGCGCTGGTGCCGACCATGGGCGCGCTGCATGCGGGCCATCTGGCACTGGTGCGCGAGGCACGGCGGCGCGCCCGCCGCGTGGTGGTGTCCATTTTCGTCAATCCCACCCAGTTCGCGCCCAGCGAAGATTTTTCCAGCTACCCGCGCAGCTTCGCGGCCGACCTGAAACTGCTGGGCGATGCGAGGGCCGACGCGGTCTGGGCGCCGACGGCGAAGATCATGTATCCGGAAGGATTTGCCACCCGCATCGCGCCGGAAGGCGCTGCCCTTGCCGGCCTTGAGGACAAGTTCCGTCCGCATTTCTTCGGCGGCGTGGCCACCGTGGTCGCCAAGCTGTTCCTGCAGACGCAGCCGGATTTCGCGCTGTTCGGAGAGAAAGACTACCAGCAGCTTCGTGTCGTAACCCAAATGGCCAAGGACCTCGACCTGCCTTTGAAGGTCGTCGGCGTCAAAACGGTCCGTGAGAAGGACGGCTTGGCGATGTCCTCGCGCAACGCCTACCTCTCTGCAGCCGAACGCGCCGCCGCGCCGGCGCTTTACCGTGTCCTACGCCAGAGTGCGGCCCGCATCCGCAAGCGCGAGACGATCGCGTCGGTCATTGCGGACGGACGCAGCGAAATCGCCGGCGCCGGTTTTGCGCTCGATTATTTGGAAGCGCGCCATGCGCTGACGCTGCAGCCGGTCGCCGCGCGCAAGGACGGACCGATCAGGCTCTTGGTCGCGGCGAGGATCGGCAAGACGCGTTTGATCGATAATATTTCAGTTTAAGTGAGCGAGCCAACACGCGGCTCTCCCCACCGTTTCCGCGGACATGCGTCATCGCCCGTGTTCTTTGCGGCCCCGGGGAGGCCGGTGTCCCTTTTTCCTTCCCCCAAAGGGGGAATGGAGCGCCGGGAGGCGCCAGGGGCTTGGCGAGAGCCCCTTTGGGCGGCCCTTGCGATCGGGCAACCCGCGCGCCGTGCGAAGGCGCGCGCCCCGTGGTGGTCGGGGCTGCGCCTCCCGGCGCTCCATTCGTCAAGCCCGCGCGCTTGTCGCGCAAACTTGACCGCGGCGCGCATTGTCGGCGCGCCGGCCTTGCACGTCGGCGCGCACCGCTCGAGACGGGGCGCACGTCCACTCCAAGGCGCACGCATGATAAGGCCGCCCGGGAGACCGGGGATAACTTTTTTCGGATTGTATTGCGGCCTGTGGCGCGCAGGGCACAGGCCAGCGTTACAGCAAGCCCAGTTCGCGCAATTCACGCCGCATCTGCTCCGGCATGCGCGCGGCGCCAGGCGCGGCGCGCGACAGGTCGCGCGGCGCCTCCTTCGCGAGCAGGTACCGCCAGCCCTGAAAAGCCGCGCGCGGGCGCGGCTCCACCAAAGTGAGCTTGCCGTCGAGCACGATCTGGCAGCGCTTGATCCCGTCTTTGCCGGTCGTCGGCCGCATATCGAGGATGCGCTCGCGGCAAGCGATCTGACCGCGGATCACCCAATAGAGCGAGCCGCCGGCTTTCAGCTCGTCCGCACGCTTGGGAAACATGCGCGTGGTGTGGATGTGTTCGGGCTTCTGCCGGCGCTTTTTCTTCTCTTTCAGCTTCTGTTTGACCCAGTCCTCCAGATCGGCGACCGAGTCGCAGCCGACGCAGAGCTTGATGAGATGCAATGACATTACGGAACTTCCCAACGCGGGCGCGACGAGAGAGCCCGTGATAGCCCGTGCCAATCCGCCGTGGAAGCCGTCCGCCGCAGTTGTGCACGCCGAGCCGCATGACCGCGCACAACCGATGCCTGCCATGCCGCCGTGCGGCCGCCCTATTGCAAATCCGGCGGCATGCCGGATGATGGGGGACCGCTGCATCGCCCAAAGGGGGGGACCAATGAAGAAAATCGCTCTACTGCTCGTGCTTGCGGCCTTCGCCGCTACCCCGGCCGCCGCTGCCGAAAAGCATCACAAAAAGGCCAAGCAGGAAGAGAGTGTTTTCGCCAAGCAGAATGCCAACACCGCGCGCATACTGCGCGACGGCCTGCCGTTGGTGCTGCCAAGCTGGGCGGTTCCGATCTATTTCGGCATGCACATGGACAAGACGGGCAAAGCCACGCCGGCCAAGCACAAGGTGAGGCACAAGACCGCGAAGACCATGAAGAAGAAGAACGCGAAGAAGATGTAGGCGGACTTTGCGGCCAGGCGAAGGCTGCCGCGGCGGCTCAGCCGGCCGTCGGCTCGATCAGCATGAGCTTGGCGCCTTCCGCCACCTGCGCATCGCGTTCGACTGCGATCTCGGCGACGGTGCCGGCCATCGGCGCCATCAAGGTGTGCTCCATCTTCATGGCTTCGATGATGGCAAGGCGCTGACCGCGCACCACGGAAGCGCCCGGCTCGACCAGCAACGCCAGCACCTTGCCGTGCATGGGCGCACGAACAAGGCCGCCGGCCCCCGTTTCGCCGGCTTCATCGAGCGTGAGGTCGCGCAAGGTGACCTTGGTCTGCCGGCCCGCGCGCTGAACATAGACGGCATCGCCGGCACTGGCGGCGAAGGCATCTGACGCGGCCCGTTCGCCGCCGACGGTGATGCAAGGCCCTTGCGGGCCGTAAGCGATTTCCGCCGTCAAGGATTCGCCCTCGGCGACGAGCGGCAAGGCAAGCTTGCGGGTGCCCGAGAGCTGAAAGGCGTCGTTCGCATCCCAAGGCGAGGCCGGCGTACCGGCTTCCCGTCCCGCCGCCTTGGCGATGCGCGCGCCCTCGCGCGCAAAGAGCTCTTCGGCGGCAAACGCGACGGCGGCCTTGTCCAGGACCTGCGGCGCGGCGCCGAGCGCCTCCAAATGGCGGTCGATGAAGCCAGTGTCGAAATCGCCTTGCCGGAAGGCTTGTGCACGCGCAAGCGCGGCGAGAAAGGCGAGATTACTGCGTGGCCCGAGGGCGACGGTGTGCTCGAGCGCCTCGGCCAGGCGGTCAAGCGCCTCGTCCCGCGTCGCGCCATGCGCGATCAGCTTGGCGAGCATCGGATCGTAAAACGGCGTCACTTCGCTGCCGGCTTCGACGCCGGCGTCGACCCGCAAGCCCGTCTGCGCGGGAAACCGCAGGGCGATGATCTTGCCGGTGGACGGCAAGAAGCCGTGCGCGGGATCTTCGGCATAAAGACGGGCCTCGACCGCATGGCCGGCAAGTTTCAGCTGATGCTGCGCCAGCGGCAGCTTTTCGCCGGCAGCAACGCGAAACTGCCATTCTACCAGGTCGAGCCCGGTGACGGCTTCGGTGACCGGGTGCTCGACTTGCAGGCGCGTGTTCATCTCCATGAACCAGAAGCCGTCGGCTTTGAGGCCGCCCTCCCCGTCAGCGATGAATTCGATGGTGCCGGCCCCCTCGTAGTTCACCGCGCGGGCCGCTGCGACCGCCGCCGCGCCCATGCGCTCGCGCAACTCGGCGCTCATGCCAAGCGCCGGCGTCTCCTCGATCACCTTCTGATGGCGGCGCTGCAGCGAGCAGTCGCGCTCACCGAGATGGATGACCTGGCCGTGGCGGTCGGCAAAGACTTGGAACTCGATGTGGCGCGGCCGGCTGATGTATTTTTCGATCAGCACGCTCGCATCGCCGAAGGCGCTTTGCGCCTCGCGCCCCGCGGATTCCAGCGCGGCGTCGAAATCGGCGTGGCGGTCGACGCGCCGCATGCCCTTGCCGCCACCGCCGGCGACGGCCTTGATCAATACCGGGTAGCCGAGCTCGTAGGCCTTCTCCTTGAGGAATTTCGGCTCCTGGCGATCGCCGTGATAGCCCGGTACCACCGGCACGCCCGACTTCTCGACCAGCGCCTTGGCGCGATCCTTCAAGCCCATAGCGCGGATCGCTTGCGGCGGCGGGCCGACGAAGACTATTTCCGCGTCGCGGCAGGCCTGCGCAAACTCGGCATTCTCCGACAGAAAACCGTAGCCCGGATGGATGCACTCGGACCTGGTCTGCTTTGCCGCGGCGATAATCTTGTCGGCGGCGAGATAGCTTTGCGCAGCCGGCGCCGGGCCGATCGCGATAGCCGCATCGGCCAAGCGCACGTGCGGGGCCTGCGCGTCGGCGTCGGAATAGACCGCGATCGAGCGCAGGCCGAGACGGCGCGCGCTGCGGATGATGCGGCAGGCGATTTCGCCGCGGTTGGCGATCAGGACGGATTTGAACATGGGTCCCGGATGGAAACTCGGCCCTATTGCGCGGGTGCCGGCGCAGGCGTCGCTTGCGGCGGCGGGCGTTTGGGCGCCGCGCGCGGGATCGGCACCTGCGCCGCCGCGGTTTTCGATGCCGGCGTCGCCGGCGCCGCTTGCGCGGCGGAAGCGTTTGGCGCTGCGGCAGGCGGCGCTTGCGCCGAGGCGTTGGCGCCCGGGGGCAGCGGCGGTTCCTTGTTCATGATGCTGACCGCCGGGATGGAGGAGGCCGAAGGGAAATCCCACTTCTCGCCCGGTTTGATCGGCGCCGGCAGCGGGCCGGCGGCGCTGCGGGCGATGCTGGCGACGGAGGCGGCGGGCGCGGCTTGCGAGACGGCGGGCGCCTTCGCGGCCGGCGCAATTTCGTTCCACTTATCCGCATAGCGCGAGACATATTGGTCGTAGACCTGGGCGCGCAGATTGGCTTTGAGCGTGCCGGCATCGTCGAGCAGCGCGAAGGCGGGACATTTGGCGGCGGTGCAGCCGTCACGCACCGCCAGCACATGCGCGGCGATGCCGTAGCGGTCGAGTTCGACCGCGCGGCGGCTGGCCGCGAGCGCGTCCATCACGCCGGTGTCGCCGGCAGCGGCGAGCCGGGCCGCTTCGCTCAGCAGCTTCAGCCGTGCGTCCATATAGGCGACCGCGCCGGCCACGCTTTGGGCGCTGCGGAACACCTCTTTTTCACAGGCGTCTTCGACGGCCTGGCCGGCGCCGGCATCGAGACAGGCAAGCGCCGAGCCGGGCGCCAGTTCGGCTCGATTGAGCGCGGCATCGCGCGCGAGCACGGCATGGCGCGCCGCATCGCGGTCGGTTGCCGCCATGCGATCGGCCACCACCAGCACCGCCGCCACGGCGGCCGCGCCGACCGCCAGGCCGGCCAGCGGCAGAACAATGCGCGCGAAGGCCCCGCTCATGCGTTTGCGCTCTTCAAGTGCCGCCCGCCGACTTGTAGCCCGGGGCGAGATCGCTCGCGGCCGCGAAAGCCCCCTTGGCCTCGACCGAGGTCATAGCCACCGTGGTCTTCAGCCCGGTGACGCCGCCGCTCGAGGCGGCGGCGAGCAGGGCTGCGGCAGCTTGCGTGTCGCTCGCCACCTCGAAAATGCAGAGGAAGTCGTATTCGCCGAAGGTGAGGTAATAGCCGAGCAGCCGCCCGCCTGCCCTCGCGAGCAGGCGTGAGACCGCGTCGGCACGGTCCTCCGGCTTCACGATCATGCCCTTGACCGCTTCACGGGTGTAGCGCCCTTGCGTGATGTAGATCGGCATCCGCTCTCCCCTTGCCGTCCAGGGACATCATAAGCGATGGCGGAGACGAAATCGCGGCAGGCGCGAGCCAAAAAGTCTACGCGCGGTCGAGCTGGCTTTCCTTCGCCACGCGCTCGAAGGCCTCGCCCGAACTCTTGATCCGATACTGATAATCGTCGCCTTCTGACGGCAGCAGCTTGACCACCGTGTAGCTGCCGGTGGCGGCGGCGCGGCCGAAGGTCGGCGACGTGTAGTACACGGTTTCGCCGACGCGGTATTTGTGCGCCCGCATCGGCAACTCGAGCGCCGCCATGGGCTGCACCGGCGGGCTTGCCGTACGGATCATTTTTTTCGGCTTGGTGGCGCTCGGGGCGCGGGCGACCGTCTTGCCGGTCGTGCCGACGCTGACGCGGGCCGATTTGGACGCCTTTTTGGTCGTGGCCCGGGCGCTCTTTGCGCCCTTTTTGACCGTTCTCCGGGCGGGTTTGGCGGAACCGCGCGCCGTTTTTGCTGAATGTGTGCTCATGAAGGCAATATAACAGCTAATTTCGTGTGTGTGCGAAGTTTTTTAAGACTTAACTCTAGTTATTTCAATCGCTTAGCGGCGGGTTTTCGGGCCGTTTTGGCCATTTTACGCCGCGGCGGAATTCCCTCTCCCGCCCCGTTGAATGGGAACTCGGGGGCCCGGGCCGGCGTTGCGGACGGGGCTCTCGGGAGGTTCCTATGCGACTCCTGCTCGGAATGATCCTCGGCGCATTGCTCACCGTCGGCGTGGCCTACCTTTACGATTCCCATCATGCCGCCCTCGCCATGAATGCACCGGCAAGCGCGCAACAGCGTCCGCTGGTCAATTGGGATGTGGTCGCGACCACATGGGGCCACTTGACCACCCGCGCTCGGGTCGAATGGAACCGGCTCGCCAAATCTTCTTAATTAGAGTCTTCCCGACCGGAGCCGCATCAGCCGCGCGGCATTGCGCCGACCGACGGCGCCGGCTGGCCGCCGACGTCCTCGCGCATGCCGAGACGCAGGGCAGTGACAATGCCGCGCCGATCCATGCGGGTGCCGTCGTCGCCTTCGATGAGCAGCGGCAGCCGCCCATCCTTCTCCACACGGCGCGCCCAGGACAAGGCCTCGTCGATGCTGGGGCACTCCTTGAACAGCAGCCGATCCTTGGTCAGCGGTGAAACGTCCTCCGATCCTTTCGGGCCGCTGTAGACGCGATAAGACATTTTGACCTCCTCTTACGTCCGCATCCCCCATTTTGATGTGTGTAACCGGGATAACCGTCGGCGCGGACACCGGGTTCCAAGGTGATTTCGCCGCATGGTATCGTGCGGCACGGAGGAAAACGGCGATGCGAGCGGCCTACTACGAAATGAACGGCACCGCGCGCGAGGTGCTGCGCGTCGGCGAGGTGGAGACGCCGCAGGCCGGGCCCGGCGAAGTCAGGGTCAAGCTCGCGACGTCCGGCGTGAACCCGTCCGACGTCAAATCGCGCCAGGGCACCGCCCGCAAGATCGCCTGGCCGCGCGTGATCCCGCAAAGCGACGGCGCGGGGGTCATCGATCAAGTGGGCGATGGCGTGCCGCAGGCACGCCTCGGCGAGCGCGTGTGGATCTGGAATGGGCAATGGAAGCGCGCCTTCGGCACGGCCGCCGAATACATCGCGCTGCCTTCCGCGCAGGCCGTCAGCCTGCCCGAGCGCGTGAGCTTCGAAGAAGGCGCCTGCCTCGGCATCCCCGCCATGACCGCCTACCACGCGGTCACGTTGGCCGCCGCGGCGAAAGGCACGGTCTTGCTCGTGTCCGGCGGCGCCGGCGCCGTCAGTCAATACGTTATCCAATTCGCCAAGGCGGCGGGCGCCACCGTGCTCACCACGATATCCTCGCCCGAAAAGGCCGAGGCCGCGCGCGCAGCCGGCGCCGACCACGCTATCGACTACAAGCGCGAGGATGTCGGCGCGCGGGTGATGGAGATCACCGGCAAGCGCGGCGTCGACGCAGTGATCGAGATGGATCTGTCCGCCAACGCCAAGCTGATCCCGGCCGTGCTGCGGCCGAAGGGCAGCGTCATCGTCTACGGCACCGGACCCGAGGCGGTTATTCCGGCGGCCTTCTGCCTGGTCAATACGGTCCGCTTGCAATTCTTCCTGGTCTACGAGCTCGACGCCGGCGAGCGCGAGCGCACGATTGCCGCGATCCACCGCGCGCTCAGCGACGGCCGGCTGATCAATCGCGTGGCGCAGCCGACCTATGCGCTGGCCGATATCGTCGCCGCGCACGAGGCGGTGGAGCGCGGCAGCATCGGCAATGTGATCGTGACCATGTAAGGAGCCGTTATGGAGGTTGCGCGGCGGTATGGCTGGTATCTGGCGGCGTTGCAGTTTTTCTTCGCGCTGACCTGGACGATCTATGTCATCTATCTGCCCCAGCTTGCCGGCGCCGCCGGCATCGCGCCGAAAGCCGTGCTCCTTATTCTGCTGCTCGACCAGGCGACCTTCACGGTGTGCGATTTTTTCACCGGCATCGCCGCCGACAAGGTCACGCGGCTGCTCGGCCGCCTCGGCATTTGGGTGGCGGCGGTGACCGCTCTGTCCTGCCTGGCTTTCATCCTGCTGCCGCTCGTCGCCGGTTACGGCGCACCCGCCCTGCTCGCGGTCATCCTGCTGTGGACCATCACCTCCTCGGCGCTGCGCGCCCCGCCGCTGATGCTGCTCGGCAAATACGCCGCGAAGCCCGCCATACCGCTGTTGTCGGCGATCGCCATGCTGGGCATGGGCGTCGCCGCGGCGATCGCGCCCTACCTGTCGATTACGCTGCGCGGATATGACCCGCGGCTTCCTTTCGCGCTGTCCAGCGTCGTGCTGATCCTGGTGACGCTCGGCATGATCTCGGCCGAGCGCCGGCTGGCGGCGGCCGCGCAGGCCGCGCCGACGGCGCCGCCGGTGCGCTCCTTCGGCGACATGAGCCGGCCGGCCATCGTATTCGCTCTTGCCATGATCGCGCTGGCACTCGGCTATCAAATGCACTACGCGCTGCAGAGCGCGCCGCTGTTCCTGCGCTTCACCAAAGCGCCGCAACTGCAATGGCTGTTGCCGGTGTTCTGGGTCGGCTTCAACATCTCGATGTTTCCGGCAAGCGTCGTCACCAAGCGTTTCGGCGGCTTTTCCGTGATGGGCGCCGCCGCCCTCATCGGTGCGCTCGCCATTATCGGCGCGCACTGGGCGCAGGGGTTGCAGCAGATGGTGGCGGCCCAGTTCCTCGCCGGCGCCGCCTGGGGCGCCATCTTGATGAGCGCGTTCACCGTGGCCTTCGCGGTCGGCGAGAACGGCGGCGAGGGCCGCATGTCGGGGCTGCTGTTCTCGGCGCTGGCGCTGGCGACGCTGGCACGCATGGCGACCGTCGCAACGGGCTTCAACGCCGATCCCGCCCTTAAAGCGGCGCTGCAGTGGCTGCCGACGCTGTGCTGGAGCGTGGCGGGCGCGGCCCTGCTCGTTCTCGCTGCCGCGCGCGCCAAGCGATGGCTGGCGCGATGAACGCGCCAGCCGAGACCGAAATCGCGGTCCGCGCACATACGATCGCCAGCCTGTTCAATTCCTTCGATCCTTCGCCGTTCCGCGAAAAGGATATCGACGCCGAGGTCGAGGCGTTCCTGGTCGGCTGGGTGCGCGAACTGCCGCCGGCCGCGCCTTTCACCATCGTGGTCTATTTGCCGCGGGAGGAAGCCGCTAAACCGCGCGCCGCCGTCATCGCCGAAGCCTTCGCGCATTACTTCAGCTATCGCGCCCAAATCGCCGAGCAGGATCTGCGCGAACTGTTCCGCGTCGGGCGGCGCTCGCTGGCCATAGGCGTGGCCGTGCTCGGCGCCTGCCTGGTGACCAGCCAGGTGGTGGCCGCTTTTGTGTCCTACCACGTGCTGGCGCGCGTGCTTGAGGAAAGCCTGATTATCGTCGGCTGGGTGGCGAACTGGCGGCCGATCGAAATCTATCTCTACGACTGGCTCCCAATCCTGCGGCGCGTTCGCCTCTACCGCCGCATCGCCGCCGCGCACCTCGTGGTGAAGTCGGACTAAGGCCTCATACGTTCGGGTCAGCCAGACTCCGCTCATTCCCGCGCGGCGAGTGCGCGGGGACGAGCGGTTGATCCAATCCGAGGGGACAGCGGTCTAGGGCGCGACGGCGGCGTCTTTGAATCCGGCGGCGTCGAAGGCGCGGCGCACCGCGCCGGAGGCTTTGGCGTCCGCGAGCAAGGCGGTCGCCGCCTTCAGCGCGGCGGCACGTCCCTTGGGCACCGCCACGTTGATCCCCGTCTGCTGGAAGTGGCCAGGCAGAATGCGCGCGCCCGGCAGTTTCGGCATGAGCCCGGCAAGCGAGTCGTGGGTGAGCGCGAAGGCATCGCCCTCGCCTGTACGCGCCATCTCGGTCATCTTGTCGACGCTCGGCACTTCGATGTGCTCGGCTTGCGGCGCGGTGCGGCGCGCGCTGCGTCCGGTGGTCGTGTTGGCGATGGCGACGACACGCGCGCCCGGCCTGTTGACCTCATCGATGCTTTTGATGGCCGAGCCGGCCGGCACCAGATAAGTGCTTTCGATGAGGAAATACGCCGGCCCGAAATCGACCTTCTTGGCGCGCTCGGCGTCGTGCGGCATGAAGGCGATGTCGCAAGCGCCGCTTGCCACCGCCTCCGTGACCTGGCCGGAATTGTCGTAGACTTGCAGGTCGATCGGCACCTTGAGCTTCTCGGCAAAGCCGCGCAGCAGATCGACCGTGACGCCGCGCACCGAGTCACCATCGCGGACGGCAAAGAAGGCGGAAGCAGCCGGCGCCGTCACCACGCCGACGCGCAACGTACCGGTGGGCGCGAGCTCCTTGATGTCGTCAGGACCGATCATGCGGCCCCGCGTTTAGCACGCGGTGAACCGCGGGGCCACCCAAGCGCGGCGCCATCAGACCAGCAGATTGACGCCTTGCGCGGAGCGATAGTCGCGATTGGCGGCACCCGCGGCGCCGGCGGGGTTCACCGCATCGGCGAGATCCTGAGTCCCCGGATCGAGGACCGCCGGCGACCGGCCGAGCAGGCCATTGGCCTTGTCCTTGCTTTCGGATTGGCCGGAAGGCGCGCCGGGCGGCGCATGCGGGTCCTTGCCCGCGCGCGCGGCCGCCGCCTGGCACGACGAATAGCACAGATAGCCGTTGACGACCGATACGCCGCACATGCGCGGAACGTTAGGCGGGGGCCAGTAAACGCTTGCTGAATCGGGCCATCACGGCTGCGTGACGGCGCCGTTACCGGCGCGACGTGAGTTGACGGATTGCGAAGGTAGCGCGCGCCGCGGTCACCGGCCCTTCGCCCTCGCCTCGCTTGAGGCGTGGTCGCCGTCTCCGATGCAGCCGAGATGGGCTAACATGCGCAGATGGAAAGCCGGCGCTGCCGGAATTTTGGGGAGACGAAGCATGCGGTTCATCCTGGGTGTGATCATCGGCGCAGGATTGACGGTCGGCTCGGCCTATCTGCATGACACCGGGCGGGTGAAAGTCGGGCCGCCGCAGCCCATCGTCAATTGGGACACGCTGGTCGGTATGCTGGGGCGCTGAGCCTAGAATTTCTCCACCCAGGGCCTGAGCTCGACTTCCCAGGTCCAGGCGCTGCGCGGCTGCTGCAGGACGTGCAGATATGTTTGCGCAATGGCGTCGGGATCGAGCAGCGAATCCGGCGCATCCGGCGGCACGGTCCGACGCGCGCTGCGGATGCCGCCGTCGATGACAAAATGCGCCACGTGAATGCCGCGCGGTGCGAGCTCCCGCGCCATGCTCTGCGCCAGCCCACGCAACGCGAACTTGCCCATCGCGAAGGGCGCGGACTGCGCGTAGCCCTTCACGGACGCTGAGGCGCCGGTGAACAGGATGGCGCCATGGCCGTTCGCCACCATGCGGCGCGCGGCTTGCTGCGCCACCAGAAAGCCGGCGAAGGCCGACACGCGCAGCGATTTCTCCACCTCGGCCGGATCGAGATCGGTGAAGGGGCCGCGCGCGCGGTAGCTGGCGTTGTAGACCACGACATCGGGCGCGCCCGCGGCATCGAGCGCGGCGAACAGCTCATCGACCCGGCCGCGATCGGCGGCGTCGCAGGCATGCACCGCCGCGCCGGTCTCCTTGGCGAGCGCGCCGAGCTTGTCCACCGAGCGGGCAGCAAGCGCAATCTTCATGCCCGATTTGGCGAAGGCGCGCGCAACCGAGGCCGAGAGGCCGTCACCCACGCCGACGATGAGGGCGGATCGGTAATGGTCGCTCATGTTGCCTCCCTTAAGGCGCACTTGACGCGCTGCGGCCGCGATCATATGTCAAAAAACTGGGGACGCCATGGCGCGCTTTCTCATTATTCTCGGCTTGATCCTTGTGGTGACCGGCCTTCTTTGGCCCACGATCGGCAGGCTCGGCCTCGGCCGCCTGCCCGGCGATGTCGTGTTCACGCGCGGGCACACTACGTTCTATTTTCCGATCGTGACCTCGCTCATTTTGAGCGTGCTGCTGAGCCTGCTGCTGTGGCTGATCGGGCGCTGAGCTATTTCTTGTCGCACTCCGCCTTCAGCCATTTGCCCTCGATTGTTTTGTCCGAGCTGGTCTTCCTGCCTTTGAATACGAACGTCGATTTTACCGCGCCGGTATAGTGGCGGGTATCGACGACCTTGAACGTGAAGTTGATCGCGATGTAGTTCGATTTTTCGTCACCGCAGGCGAACTCCACCGAGCCGGCATCGGCCTCCTGGTGCACCTGCAGGTTCTGGCAGTGCTGGCCGATCAGGCTGCCGAGCTCCTTGAGCGCCGACAGCGCCTTGATCGGGTCGCGCGCCTGCTCCGGCGTGAGACAATCTGTATAGGTGACGGGTTCGGCCGGCTTGCCGTCTTCGCTGCCGCTTTCGACCTGCTGCCAGCTGCCGGGGTCGAGCTTGATCTCGGCGCGGGCCGAAGAAGCCGCGAGGCAGGAGGCGAGCAGCAAAGCGCCAAGCGTTATTCTTTGCATTTTGCCGCCACCCATCTGGAATCGGTGGTTATGGTAGAAACCGTTTTCTGTCCGGCGAAATTTATCGCCGATTTCGCCACATTGGTCGTGTGGCGCGGCGATTCGACGGTGATCACCGTCGTTGCGTCGACCGTGCCTTGTTTGGCATCGCCGCATTTCATTTCGAAAATGATGACGTTGGCGTTTCGCCGGATGTCGAGCTTGCTGCATTTCTGCGCCTGCGCTTTCATCGAGTTCTGCAAGCCCGCCTGCGCGCGCTCGACGATATCCTTGGCTTGCGCCGTGCTCACGCAATTGGTGGAAACCTTGCGCGGCAGGTCTTTGCCGTTGACCGCGCCGGTTTGCGTATCCTGCCAAAGGCCGGGCTGAATATCGAGCGCGGCTGCGGGCGAGGCGGCAAGGCAAAGACCGCAGATAAGCCCGAAAGCTGCAGCGCGGGAAGGCATGGGCATCTACTTCCTGGTCCTCAACAAGGCCACATTCACCGAAACGATCATACCGGCAAAGGCGGCCACTTGCCTGCCACATTTATTGTATATACAATAAATGACGGATGAAGATCACCTTCGATCCGGCCAAGCGGGCCCGGACCTTGCGCGAGCGCGGGCTCGATTTCGCGTCGGCGGAAGTAGTCTTTGCCGGCGAGACCATAGACATCCCGGACCGCAGGCGCGACTACGGCGAGCCGCGTATCAACTCGGTAGGGTATCTGCACGGCAGGATGGTGATCGTCTGCTGGACGCCGCGCGGCGACGCGCGCCACGCCATTTCGATGAGGAAAACCAATGGCCGCGAAAAAGCACGCTACGCGCAATCCTTACAAGCGGATCGGCAGCGACCTGAAGAAGGTTGACGCCTATGTGCTCGGCCCGAAGGATTACGAAGACATCCCCGAATTGACCGGTGAGGACTTCGCGCGCGGCGTTTGGCACGTCGGCGGCGTTCCCGTTAAGCGCGGGCGGCCGAAGTCGGCCGACGCCAAGGAGGCGGTGAGCCTGCGCCTCGACCGCGACGTGGTCGCGCATTTTCGCCGCGGCGGGCGCGGCTGGCAGAGCCGCATCAACGCGCTGCTGAGGAAGGCGGCGAAGCTGCCGGAGAAAAAGCGGGACAGGGCGTGAGCCTCCGCGACGACTTCTTCATGCGATGCGATCAAAGACTTATAGAGCGCCCTTCCTTTAATCCCCAGTACGGGACACTCCGCCCTAACGGAAGTATCTCCACGTAAAATCGCTACTAATTTTTTGTCGCGACAGAGAGGCCGAAACCCGGGGAGTCAGCAGCGTTCGACGTTGCAATTTGGCGAAAAACGAATTCTTGGCGTTTACTCTCACATCCTGAACACCCCGAATTTCGTCTGCGGCACCGGCGCATTGAGCGCGGCGGAAAAGGCCAAAGCCAATACGCGCCGCGTCTCGCTCGGCGCGATGATGCCATCATCCCACAGCCGCGCGGTGGCGTAATAGGGATTGCCCTCTTCCTCGAATTGCGCCCGGATCGGCGCCTTGAAGTCCTCTTCTTCCGCCGCCGACCAGTTGCCGCCGCCGGCCTCGATATTGTCGCGCCGCACGGTCGCCAGGACGGAGGCCGCCTGCTCGCCGCCCATCACCGAGACGCGCGAGTTCGGCCAGGTGAACAGGAAGCGCGGCCCGTAAGCGCGCCCGCACATGCCGTAATTGCCGGCGCCGTAGGAGCCGCCGACGATGACGGTGATCTTCGGCACCTGCGCGCAGGCGACCGCGGTCACCATCTTGGCGCCGTCCTTGGCGATACCGCCGGCCTCGTAGTCGCGCCCGACCATGAAGCCGACGATGTTCTGCAGAAACAGCAGCGGGATCCGGCGCTGGCAGCAAAGCTCGATGAAATGCGCGGCTTTGAGCGCGCTTTCGGAGAACAGGATGCCGTTGTTGCCGAGAATACCGACTGGCAGCCCGTGGATATGCGCGAAACCGGTGACCAGCGTGGCGCCGTAGAGCTGCTTGAACTCGTCGAACTCGGAAGCGTCGACCAGCCGCGCGATCACCTCGCGGATGTCATATTGCTTCTTGAGGTCGACCGGCACCAACCCGTCCAGCTCGGCGGTATCGAGCGCCGGCTCGCGCGGCTCGGCAAGGGCGATGTCGACGTATTTGCGCGTGTTGAGATTGGCGACGATGCGGCGCGCGATCGACAGCGCGTGGTGGTCGTCCTGCGCCAGATGATCGGCAACGCCCGAGCGGCGCGCATGCAGGTCGCCGCCGCCGAGGTCTTCCGCGCTCACCACCTCGCCGGTCGCCGCCTTTACCAGCGGCGGGCCGCCGAGAAAGATCGTGCCCTGGTTCTTGACGATGATCGTCTCGTCCGACATGGCCGGCACATAGGCGCCGCCGGCCGTGCAGGAGCCCATCACCACGGCGATTTGCGGGATGCCGAGCGAGGAGAGCGTGGCCTGGTTGTAGAAGATGCGGCCGAAATGCTCCCGGTCGGGGAACACTTCGGTCTGGTGCGGCAGGTTGGCACCGCCGGAATCGACGAGATAAATGCAAGGCAGGCGGTTGTCGCGGGCGATCTCCTGGGCGCGCAGGTGCTTCTTCACGGTCATCGGGTAATAGGTGCCACCCTTGATGGTGGAATCGTTGCATACCACGACGCACTCGCGGCCCTCGATGCGGCCGATGCCAGTGATGAGGCCGGCGCCATGAATGGCGTCCTCGTACATGCCGTTCGCGGCGAGCGGCGCCAGTTCCAGAAACGGCGATCCAGGATCGATCAGGTTCATCACGCGGTCGCGCGGCAATAGCTTGCCGCGCGCGATGTGGCGCTCGCGCGCTCTCTCCGGGCCTCCCTGTGCAGCTTCGGCGCGGCGCGCCTTGAGCTCTTCGACCAGTGCGCGCATGTGTTCGGCATTGGCGCGGAATTCGGCCGCGCTCTTGTCGATCGTCGACGCCAGGACCGGCAACACGTCCTCCTGTTGCATTCTTTTCGGCGCATGCGCGTTCCCGAAAACCACGCCTTGGTTTTCAGACTCCTTGCGCCGCGCGAAAGGTTGCCTTGGCGGAACTGGGAAGGCAATGCCCGCGGAACCGAGGAAGCGCGCGCGGTTGGGGAACGAGGGCCTGCGCGCGACGTTCTCGTGCCGTAACCGGGAAACTTTGGGGGAATCCAGAGGAGGCCTGAATGAAGAAACTGCAACTGTTATCCACTGTCGCCGGGGCAATGCTGATCTCAACCGCCGCCCTGGCGGCGCAAGGCAAGAACGACGTCGCCCCCGAGCGCGCGCCGGCCGCCCAACAGAATGCGCCGGCCGAGAAGGTCGCCCCATCCATGCATGCGGGCGAGCGCAACCGCTCGGAGACCACCGGCCAGGCAAGCCAGGAGTTTAAATCGGGCGAGCACAACAGGACCGAATCGAAGTCCGGCGGACGTGACAAGACCGGGATGAAGAACGGCCGGTCCGAAACCACGGGCCAGGCGCCGAAGAGCTCCGAATCGAGCAAGCCCGAAATGAACCACGAAGGCCGCAGCGGCGCGAACGGGGACATGAAGAACTCGCCGCATTCGGACAACGGCGCTAGCACGCGGGAGAACGAACACACCAAGTCCGGCGCCTCGGAACGCTCGAGCGAATCGATGAAGTCCAAGGGCTCGACCACGGGCCAAGGCGCGGCCGCCGGCAGCGCCAAGCTGTCGAGCCAGCAGCGCACCAAGATCACCACCATCATCAAGAAGCAGAAGGTGGAACCGACACACCTAAACATCTCGGTGCATGTCGGCGCGCGCATACCGGCAAGCGTGCACTACCATCCGCTACCGGCGGATGTGGTCGCGGTCTATCCCGAGTGGCGCGGCTTCTACTTCATCCTCGTGGCCGATCAGATCATCGTCATCGATCCGCACGACCACGAGATCGTCGCGATCCTCGAGACCTAACCTCTGCTGAAAATACCGGCCGGCCGGGACTTTCCCGGCCGGCCGCCCGCGTGCTCGGCACTTTTGCGGCCGGTTCCCGGAACGAGCTTCCGGCCATTCCGTTGTTCCGGCATGGCCGTGCGGAGCGGCTTTCAATTTGCTCGAGGAGACAAACGCAATGAGGACTATCACCACGCTTGTGGCGGCCGCTGCGCTGATCGGCGGCATCACCGTCGCCGACGCGCAGCACGCGCAGACGACGACTCCGAACCCCTCGCCCAACGCGATCAACAAAGGCAGCCTGCCGACCAAGCCGTCGGGCTCCGAAGCCAAGGGCGCGGCCAACACGGGCTCCGGCAAGATGACAAGCCGCCAGACCACCGGCAGCTCGAAATTCTGCGTCGAGACCACGCCCGGCGGTTCGCTCAACTGCAAATACGCCAGCATGTCGGCGTGCGAGAAATACGGCGAGCCGAACAATCGGAAGTGCTTCCCAAATCCCAACACTGGCACCACCGGCGCGAAATAGTTTCCGCATCCGCCGCAACGAGCGAGAACGTCCCCGCCGAGACCGAGGCGGGGGCTCTCGCTGTGTCATTTGACGTAGCCGCATGCGGGCCCTGCATGGGGCTGATTGGCGCGGCATGCGGCAAGGGGCGGAACTTCCCGGCGCACAGATCATTGACCTTGCGAGGCCATTAGAAGAAGCAAGAGGAACTCATGGACAAGAATCGAGTCGAAGGAACCGTCGAGCAGGCGAAAGGCAAAGTGAAGGAAACCGCGGGCAAGGTGACCGGCGACGCCAAGCTGGAAAGCGAAGGCAAGGTCGACCAGGTTGCCGGCAAGGCGCAGAACGCTTACGGCCAGGCCAAGGATGCCGCCAAGGAGGCGACCGAAAACGCGGCCGATAAGGTCAAGGAGAGCGTCAATAAGTAAGTGATCGGCGGACCTGAGCAATCGCAGTGCGGGAGCCCGGCCATAAGCCGGGCTTTCGTTTGCGTCTTCACCCACGGCGCGCCGGCCATTAGGCTCCGCACATAAATGCAATGGAGCCGCTCATGGAAGCCAGACTGAACGACTACAAGGACCTCAAGCTCAAGCTCGAAGGCATCGTGCCTCCCGGGCACGGCTTCCACCGCAATTTCTTGCTGGAAACGCTCTACGCCTCACTGCCGCGCGATCCGCAGGCGAAGGTGCTGATCTACAACGCCGAGATCGTGCCAGGAGGCTACACCAACTGGCATTGCCACAACGGCGCGGCCTTTTTCGTGGCGCTGCAGGGGCTGTTCGAGGCGCATTTCAAGGAGGGTGTGCTGGTCAAAGCCAAGGCCGGCGATTGCTACTCCGAACCGATCGCCAAATTTCATCGCGGACATAACCCGCATCCCGACCTGTCCTATCTGTGCGTTGGCATCTGCTTCACGGCGCCCGACCGCGAGCACGTGACCAATTCCGTCGAGCGGCCGTGGTAGCAGGGCGCCGCCCAAATGCCGCGACGGCAGGTTCCGACAAGGAATAGCGAGGGGCTCGCGATCTTTTTACATTTGGGCATGGAATGCGATGTGCTTTCATTCGTTTATCGATGACCGCGCCGGCTTAACGGCCGGCTGAAGCGCTTTGCCATGTCGCACCGTTCCGACGTCAGTGCCGGCATCCTCGTTTTCCGCCGCAGGCGCGGCCTCGAATTGCTGCTGGCCCACCCCGGCGGCCCCTATTGGCGCCACAAGGACGCCGGCGCCTGGTCGATCCCGAAAGGGATGGTGGAGTCAGGCGACGTGCTGGCCTGCGCCAAACGCGAGTTCAACGAGGAGACGGGACTGACCGCCGCCGGCAAATTCATCCCGCTGGTGCCTATCCGGCAGAAGAGCGGCAAGACCGTTCATGCCTTCGCGCTGGAGGCCGATTTCGACCTCAGCAGTTTCGCCAGCAACGAATTCGAGATGGAGTGGCCGCCGCGCTCGGGCAAGCAGGCTCGTTTTCCGGAAGTCGACCGCATCGCCTATTTCAAAGTGGCGACGGCGCGGCGCAAGATCCTGCCCGCGCAAAAGCCGTTTATCGACGAGTTGGTAAAGCGCCTAAGGGAAGAGCCGTCATCCTGAGCACATGGCCCCGGATGACGGTGCTCCCCCGCTTAACCTGTAGCGCGGGCTACGCAGGGCGTTCGCGCAATGGCGCTCGACTTATGCTCGCACCTCTTGCCGCTGGAATGCGACATAGCCGCCGACAAACAACAGGATGCTCGCGGCAATGAGACCGACGATCTGCGGCCAGGCCACCATCAGGCTGTCCCACAACGGCAGCGGCGAGCCCATTACCGCCCCTTCAAGCTGGCTGATATAGACGGGACCCAGCGCACGCGTGGCCGGGTGCAAGAGCGCCAGAACGGATTCGCCATAGAGCGTGGAGGGCGACAACCGCGCCAGCATCTGCGCCGTGATCACCAGCGTGCCCTGGTCGTCGCCAGGCACCAAGGCTTGCGCAATCGCCGGCGAAAGCGCCGGCCAGATCACGGTCAAGAACAGCCACAGCCCGAGCGTCACCAGCGCCGCCGTCGCGGCCGAGCGAAACACCACCGAGAACAGCATGGCCAGCGCCAGCCATACTCCCGCATAGAAGATGGTGACGCAGAGGAAGGCGAGCGCGCGGCCCATTTCCTCGCCGCCCGGCGGCACGCCCAGCATCAGCAGGCCGAGCCCGATCACCAGAAGCCACAGCACGATCAGGCTTATGGCAAGCGTGATGAGACCGGCGAGGAATTTGCCGAACAGCAGCGCATCGCGATAGATCGGCTGCGAGAGGATGCGCGACAGCGTGCGCCGGTTGTGTTCGCCGTTGACCGCGTCGAAGCCGAGCCCGATCGCCATCAAGGGCACCAGGAAGCCGAGAAACGATACGAACGACGGCAACGGTTCGCGCGCCGTGGTGAACAGCCGCAAGAACAGGAACGGATCCTGCGCGGTCACGGCGCGCACTTGCGTGATGGCGGCATAGACCGCGGCGAGCGCGACCAGGACCACCAGCCATTCCAGAACGCGCATGCGGGCGCTGGCGAGATGATCGGACAGTTCCTTCAGCGTCACCACGCCGAGGCCCTGCAGGGGAGAACCTTCACGCCGCATGACGCGCCTCCCCTTGCTGTACCGTCTGGAAGTAGCGCGTGTAGATCTCTTCCAGGCTCGGCTCATCGAGCGAGAGCTGCTTGAGCCGTCCGCCCGCCGCGACCACGGCGGCAGCCGCTTCCGCGCGCAGGTCGCGATCGCAGACCATGCGGAAGCGGCCGGGAGCCGGCGCCTCGACGCTGCGCACGCCGGGCAGCGCGGACAGCCGCTTGGCAATGCCGTCGCTGCTTTCGGCTTCCACCTCGACGGCATAGCCGCCGCCCAGCACGTGACGGCCGAGCTCGCCGACCGTGCCCATCAGCGCGATGCGTCCTTGATTGAATAGCGCCACCCGGTCGCACACGCTCTGCACCCGATCGAGCAGATGCGAGGACAACAGGATACTGACGCCGGCCGATTTGAGCGAGCGGATGAGCTCCAAGAGCTCGAGGCTCGCCTGCGGGTCGAGACCGTTGGTCGGCTCGTCGAGAATGGCAATGCGCGCATCCTTCATCACGATTTCGGCGAGGCCGAGCCGCTGCCGCATGCCGCGCGAAAAGGTGGCAACCTTGTTTTCCGCCACTTCGAGCAGGCCGACGCGGGCGAGTGCCGCGCCGATTCTGGCTTTCCGCTCAGCCGAACGCAGCCCCATCAGGCGGCCGGTGTAGTGCAGATTGTCGGCCGCCGTCATGTTGTCGTAAAAGCCGACCGTGTCGGGCAGGTAGCCGACCAGCCGCTTGACCGCCAAGGGCTCGCGCATCGGATCGTGACCGAATACGCGCGCCTGCCCTTCCGTGATGTCGCTCAAGCCGAGCAGCATCAGGATGGTCGTGGTCTTGCCGGCGCCGTTCGGTCCGAGCAGGCCGAAGATCTCGCCGGGGCCGACGTTGAAACTCACGCCATCGACGGCAGTCGCCGTGTCATAGCGTTTGGTGAGGCCGTGGACCTCGATGACAGGGTTGCTCATCGCCGGCCAAACCGCACGACGGCGCCGACCATAATGAGCAGCGCGGCGCCGATGATGCCGACGCCCGCGATGCCCCACATGGTCGAGGTCGTCACCGTAACGCGGAAATTGGCCGTGCCGTTCTCGCCGTTGGTGGACGCGCTGAAAGTGTTGACGTAATCGCCGGCGATCGCATTGGAAGGCGGACGAATGCTTACCGTCACCTGCTTGTGTTGATTGGGCGCGATGCGCTCGACGGTCTTGGGCGAGAAAGCGACCTTCCAGCCCGTCGGTGCGCTGGCCGACAGATGAATGTCGGCTGCCGGCGCGGTGCCGGTATTGCTGACGATGACCGGCACGGAGCTCTCGTTGCCGGCGGTGGCGCTGGCGCTGAGAATGCCTTCTCGGCCCGACAGGCTGAGCTTAGGCTGTCCGGTCACGTCGAGCGCTACCTTGGTGGCCGCCTTGGCGCCTTCCGCAGCGACGCGTACCTGCACGGCATAGTGCCCGGCATCCACCGTGTCTGGCGGCGTCACTTTGAGCTTCACGTCCTTTGACTTGCCGGCCTCGATCGGGACAGCCGTCAATTGCTGGCTGCCATAGGCCTCGGTGAACGACGTGTCGAAATTGCGCGGGGCCTCGGCGGCGAGGCTGACCAGCAGCTTCTTGCCACTATCGTTCTTGACGGTCAGGGTGTATTCGAAGCTCGACTTCGACGAGCCGCGCAGTTCGGGCAATTGCGGCTGCACCGACAGCTTGGCCGGCAGCTCCTTGGCGAGCGTCACCGCCACTGGCAGCGCGACATGCGAAGCCGCGCCGTCGGCTTGTATGGTCAGGGTGTGGGTGCCGATCTTGGCGGACTTTGGCACATCGAGCCGCAGATCAAGATTGACGCTGTCGTCTGTGGCCGGCATGGCCGCGGCCACTGGCTGGCCGCCGCCGAGCAGAGTCGCGGTCCACCCTGCCGGCACGCCAGAGACCGAAAGCGAAAGCCGCTCGGGGGCGAGACCGTAATTGCGAAGCTTCAGATTGACGGTCGAGGTGGTCCCCGGCTGCACCGAAACGGCCGGGTAGTCGGTCAACAGATAGAGGCCCTTGACCTCGGGCTTGTCGGCCGCGAAGGCCGGTACGGCAAGTGCAAAACACAGAGCAAGAAGCGCAAACAGGCGGAATCGCATGGCTACCCCTCCCAGGCCGTGACCGGCCCGTAGCAGCGTCGTCGCCCCCTTTATGGAAACGCGGCCTGGAGCCGCGCGAACACGGTCAGGTACCGTGTGAAGCTGCATGCGGTCTTGCCCACAATCTTGACAAAATTTTGGATGGCGCATGCACAAATGGCCGCACGCACCGGACTTTCCCTGTTGGCTATTGCGGCACGCCACGCAGCAGCGGCCAATCCGGCTCGTTGTGGCGCATGACCCAGGGCTCGCGCAGGGCAGCGTCCCGCCATTCATTCCAGGCCGGCAGGGCCATGATGGAGGCCATGTAGCTGCGCGCGACGTCGCCGACCGGGATGCCGAAGTTGTGGAATCGCGCCACGACCGGCGCGTACATCGCATCCGCCGCGCCGAAGGCGCCGAACAGAAAGGGCCCACCGGTGCCGAAACGGTCCCGGCAGCCGCTCCACAGCGCCTCGATACGGCCAACATCGGCCATGACCTCGGCGCCTTGCCGGCGCGGCAGCGGCGGCAGCCACATGTTCATCGGGCAGGCTTTGCGCAGCGCCATGAAGCCGGCGTGCATTTCGGCCGCCACCGCCCGCGCATGGGCGCGCGCGGCCCCATCAGCGGGCCACAAATGTGCGGTTGGGAATTTTTCCGCGAGATGCTCGAGGATGGCGAGCGATTCCCAGATATGCAGATCGCCGTCGATCAGCACCGGGACTTTGCCGGTCGGGGAGTATTTCAGCACCTGCTCGCGGCTATGGGCCTCGTAAAGCGGGATCACGATTTCGTCGAAGGCGATGCCGGCCACTTTCATGGCAAGCCAGGGCCGCAGTGACCAGGACGAATAATTCTTATTGCCGATGATCAAAGTGAGCGCCATCGCTCATCGCCCCATCTTGCGCGCAACGAAACTGCGTGCGGCGCGGTGTCGTCGGCAAACGAATTTTCTCGATTGTTGCAAGCAGGTGCCTGAATGGGACCTTCAAGCCTTTTTCCGCTTGTGATGCTCGCCGGGCATATCCTCCGGGAGTTCGACCGGGCCGCCCGCTTTCTTCCAGGCGCCGAAACCGCCTTTGATATGCGCCACCGGCTTGAGCCCCATGTGCTGCGCCGTCTGCGCTGCAAGCGCCGAACGTAAGCCGCCGGCGCAGAAGAACACGAATTTCTTGTCCTGCGCGAATACCGGCTTGTGATATTTGCTCTGCGGGTCGATCCAGAATTCCAGCATGCCGCGCGGACAATGGAAGGCGCCGGGCACCCTGCCCTCGCGCTGCAATTCGCGGATGTCGCGGATATCGACCAACACGGTGTCGCTCCTGCCGGCGAGCTTGATCGCTTCGTCGGTCGGCAGCGTCTCGACTTCGCGCTCGGCGGCGTCGCACAAGGCCTTGTAGCCGATGGTAATATTTTGCGCCATGTGGCCTCCGTCCGCCTATGGTGGCAGAGCGGGTGGCAGCGCTCAAGCGCGCGCGTAACGTGATTCGGGCGGACGACGGCGCTTAAGGGCCGACCGAACCCATGAGAACCGCGATCAAAGCCACCACCAGGACGGCCGCCGACACAGCCACCGTGGCGACGACCCGCTCGCCCCACTCGGCGGCTAGATATGCGGCCTCATCGTCCTCGTCGGCGGGCCGCGAGGCGGCACGCGGAATTCCCAAATGCCCTTCGAGCCCCATGGTCGATCCCCTCTTGATGAGGCATCACGCGGATGGTGCGCGAGCACGCGAGATACGCGGACTGCGGGCGCACGAATCGCCCCGAACGGCGCCAGGATAGCGCCGTCACGATGCTGCAACAATTATGAGCTGTGGGCTTTGCACGATTCGCGCGAGGTGGCGCGTCAACGCGATTTCTTCCACGTTTCGTAACGCTTCTTGTTCTCTTCATTGGGTGGATAAAGGCCGGGAAGCTTCTCGCCCTTTTGCACCTGCTCGACCAGCCACGTTTCCATGAGCTCGTGCTCGGCGCCCTCGGTCGCCACGAAATCTGCGAGCTCAGCCGGTATCACCACCGCGCCGTCGTCGTCGGCGACAATGATATCGTCGGGGAAAATGGCGCAGCCGCCGCAGCCGATCGGCTCGTTCCAACCCACGAAGGTCAGCTGGTTGACGGATGCCGGCGCCGCCACGCCCGCGCACCAAATCGGTAGGCCGGTTTGCATGATGCCGTGCTTGTCGCGCATGGCACCGTCGGTCACCAGCCCGGCGACGCCGCGCTTGACCATGCGCATGCACAAGATGTCGCCGAAAATCCCGGCGCCGGTCACGCCCATGGCGTCGGCCACCACCACGCAGCCGTCCGGCATGGCTTCGATCGCCGCGCGGGTCGAGATCGGCTTCGACCAGCTCTCCGGCGTCGCCAGATCCTCGCGCACCGGCACGAAGCGCATCGTGAAAGCCTTGCCCACCACGCGCTTGCCGGAAAAGCCGAAGGGCATGGCGCCCGCCATCCAAGAGCGCCGAATGCCCTTCTTCAGCAGCATGGTGGTGACGGTGCCGGTGGTGACGTCGCGCAGGGTTTCAAGCGTGGGGCTCATGGCTTTGTGTCCGTTCAAGCAGCGGTGATACCAAGGCGCTCGTCGCGCCGGCGCAGATAGGCGACCAGCGGCAACGCCAGCAGCACCATCCAGGTCTTGCCGATGATCTGGCCGGGCAGAAACTCGAGCGAGCCGAAGGCGAGCCAAAGGAAAATCAACGAGTCGACCACCAGGCCGACCGCACTTGACGCCGCCACCGCCAGCACCAGGCGGCGGCGGGCGAGCGGCGTATAGACCGCGAAGTCGGCGAATTCGGACAGCAGGAAAGCCGCGGTCGAGGCCACCACCAGCGCGGCCGGTGCGACTGCTGCGGAGATGGCGGCGCCGGCAAAAATCGCCGCGAGGCCGAACTCAACGCCGAGGCGCCGCTGCACGAGATCACGCAGCACCAAGGCGGCGCCGATCATCAGCACGCCGGACGGCGCCAAAATGCCCGGCGCTACCGGCACCACGCAGGGGCCCGTGGCCAGGCACACGGTGCCGAGATGACCAATCATCCAATTGGCGGCGGGGATGGTCAGGCAGAACAGCACCAGGAAAACGGCGCCTTCAATATTCTTGCGCTTGTCGATGGCGATCATACCGTCTTTCGGCTCTTGAACTTGGCAAAGCCTTGCGCGCGCAGGTGGCAGGCGGGGCACTCGCCGCAGCCATAGCCCCAGTCGTGGCGCCGGCTGCGGTCGCCCCGGTAACAGCTATGGGTATCCTCGAGCACGAGATCAAGCAGCGCCGCCCAGCTGCTCGGCCAGCGCGAAGGTGTCTGCCTTGTCGAGCCACATCAAGGGCGTGTGGGTGGCGATCCGCTTGTCGAGGCCGAGCGTGAGCGCCACCTGCATGGCCTTGACGGTGTCGTCGCGGCAGTCGGGATAGCCGGAATAATCGGTCTCGCACATGCCGCCGACCAGATGGCGCACGGAGCGGCGATAGGCCACGGCCCCGGCGAAACACAAGAAGATGAGGTTGCGCCCCGGCACGAAGGTGGTGGGCAGGCCGCTGTCGGCGGTTTCGATCGCCTTGTCTCGGGTGAGCGCGCTATCGGAGACGGCGGCAAGCGCGTCGAGCCGGACCAGATGATCGTCGCCCAGCCGCGCCTTCCAATCGGCGTCGAGCGCCGCCATGTGGTCGCGGATGCGCGGGCGCAAATCGAGCTCGACCGCGTGGCGCTGGCCGTAATGGAAGCCGATGGTTTCCACGCGGGAAAAGCGCGCCAGCGCCCAGGCGAGGCAGACGGTCGAATCCTGCCCGCCTGAGAAGAGCACGAGGGCGGTGTCTTGCTGCAAGCTCACGACTTCGTCATGGCCGGGCTTGTCCCGGCCATCCACGCTTTTCGATCCGCATAGCTATAAGACGTGGATGCCCGCGACAAGCGCGGGCATGACGCCGGAAGGAGCCGCCGCGCCCGCTCAATCCCATTTCGGCGACCAGGTCCAATCGACGATGCGGCCGCCGGGATGGGCGAGCCGGTAGATCTCCTGCATCTCCTGTTCGGAGAGCTCGAAATCGAACAGCGCGAAATTCTCAGCCAGCCGCTCCAGCCGGTTGGTGCGCGGGATCACGACGATGCCCTGCTGCACGAGGTAGCGCAGCGAGACCTGCGCGTCGGTCTTGCCGTGCGCCTTGCCGATGCGCGCGAGCGTGTCATTGCCGTGCGCCCGCCCGCGCGCCACCGGGCTATAGGCGACCACCGCCATGCCGTGCTTGCGGCAGGCGTCAGTCACCTTGTCTTGATTGAGGAAGGGGTGGCATTCGATCTGGTTGCAAACTACTGGCTCGCGCGAGACCTTGTTGGCGTCCTCGAGCAGTGCCACGGTGAAATTCGACACGCCGAGCGCGCGCGCATAGCCCTCGCCCTTCATCTTCGCCATGGCGCCGAGCGTCTCGGCAAGCGGCACGCGCGGATTGGGCCAGTGGATCAGCAGCAGGTCGATGACGTCGAGGCGCAGCTTGGCCAGGCTCTCCTTGACCGAGCGTTCGAGATCGTGCGGCGCCAGATTGGTCGGCTGCACCTTGGTGGTGACCATGATTTCGCCGCGGGGCACGCCGGAGGCGCGCACGCCCTGCCCCACCTCTGCCTCGTTGCCGTACATCTGCGCGGTGTCGATATGGCGGTAGCCGATACGGATCGCCTGTTCGACGATGCGCGCGACGTCGCGCAGCGCCCAGGTGCCGAGCCCGACGATGGGAATCTTGAAGCCTTTGGCGTTTATCACTTGCATGCCGACCTCATTTGCCCTCCGCGTCGTCAAGGAACTCGAGCAGAAACAGCGCGCGTCGTGCGGTTTCCCGGTTCTCGCAACCGATGCTCATCGGCACCGCCATGCTGCCCAGGAAGTAGTCCCAATAAAAACCGCAGGTCTTGTCGCGCGAAGCGATCCAGGCGCGCTGCATATCGCGCAGCTTGAGCTTTTGCTCCTCGTCGAGCTTCGCGACGAGGCGCTTATACGTGTCGTTCAGAATCGTATTCCACACCTTTTGCTCGCGCGAGATGCAGGCGTTGACGTCGGCGGTCGACCTGGTCTCTTCGCGATCGAGACAAGGTTGGGCGACGCGCCGGATGCAGGCCTCGCGCTTGGCGAGCTCGGAGCCGGCCGACTTGATACAGTCGTTGATCGTTTTGAAAGCCTGGGCGTCCGGTTTTTCATCGTCGGCGCGCGCGTATGCAGCCACTATAACGAGGCACACAAGAGCGAGCACCGCGCGCATCACGCAGCGTCCCATTTCGGCGCGTGCGGCGGATTGACCACGCGCATATTGGTGGCGTTGAGCTTTTTCAGCTCGGCCATCTCGGCTTCCGATAGCTTGAAGTCGAAAACCTCGAGGTTCTGCTTGAGGTGCGCCGGCGTCGCCGTGCGCGGGATGGCGCAGACGCCCCGCTGCACCAGGTAGCGCAGCGACACCTGCGCTGCGCTCTTGCCGTGCGCCTTGCCGATGCGCTCGAGCGCGTCGGCACCCGGCACCTTGCCGCGCGCGATCGGGCAATAGGCCACCACCGCCATGCCGTGCTTCTTGCAGGCGGCGAGCACCTTGTCCTGATTGATGAACGGATGCATCTCGATCTGGTTGCACACCAGCGGCTCCGACGTCACCGCCCACGCCTCGTCGAGCATGCTGGTGGTGAAATTGGCGACGCCGACATGTCTGGCAAGGCCGTCCTTTTTTGCCTTGCAGAGCGCGCCGACCGACAGCTTGAACGGGATGTCCGGGTTGTTCCAATGGATCAGCAGCAGGTCGACATAGGGCAATTGCAAATTCTTCAGGCTCTGGTCGACCACGCGGGCGAAATTTTCCGGCATCAGGTCGCCTTGCCGGACCTTGGTGCAGATCAGCACCTCCTCGCGCTTGATACCGGATTGGCGCAAGCCCTCGCCGTTCTCCTTCTCGTTCTCGTAATAGGCGGCGGTGTCGAGATGGCGGTAGCCAAGCTGAAGCGCGGTCTTGACCGCCTGCACGCAGACGTCGCCCTTGAGAGTCATGGTGCCGAGGCCGATCTGCGGAATGCGAATGCCGTGCGCTTCGACGAACTCCATGAGGGGTGCTCCTTGATGTCTAATTGAAGGCCGGGTGGCGGGCGGGCCGGCAGGATGCCTCCCCGCGTGTGCCCTGCCAACCGGGGTGGCTCCCGGCAAGGCAAGGCCCACCTGCGGCCCAAGTTGCCCATGCGACGAAAAATCACGCAAATTTTTTCGGACGGGCCAGGTCGGACTATACTTTGACGGCCAAGCTTTTGCGCCCAGTTCTTACATTGGAATAATTCAAGAATAGAGAAACCCTATTGCGTCAAAGGCATTTAATGCTTTTGTGAGCATCGGGCTCTAATTTGGAAACGCCAATGAGAAGCATTTTTGTACTTGCCGGCCTCGCCGGCCTGCTCGTGCTCGGACCTGTCGGTGCTCGCGCCGACGACCTGACGTTGACGCTCAAGAACCACAAGTTCTCGCCGAGCGAGCTCAAGGTGCCGGCCAACAAGCGGGTGATGTTGACCGTCGTCAATGACGATCCAACTCCGGAAGAGTTTGAAAGCCACGAGCTGAAAGTCGAGAAAGTGATTCCTGGCAAGTCCAAGGGCGTGGTGCGCATCGGCCCGCTCAAGCCCGGGCGCTATCCTTTCTTCGGCGAGTATCATGAATCCACGGCCAAGGGCGCGGTGATCGCGCAATAGCCAACATGCTCGGCGCACTCGTTATCGTCTTTCGCGAAGTCATCGAGGCCGGCCTGATCATCGGCATCGTGATGGCCGCCACGCGCGGCGTGGCGGGCCGCGGCCGCTGGGTCGCCTACGGCGTCATTGCCGGCGTGCTCGGCGCAACTTTGGTCGCCTTTTTCGCCGGCGCCATCTCGGAAGCGTTCCAGGGCGCCGGCCAGGAGCTGTTCAACGCCAGTGTGCTGGCGATCGCCGTGGTCATGTTGATGTGGCACAACGCCTGGATGGCGCGGCACGGGCGGGAGATCGCCGCCGAGATGCGCCAGATCGGCGCCGCGGTAAGCGAAGGCGTCAAGCCGCTGACCGCGCTTGCCGTGGTGGTCGGTCTGGCGGTGCTGCGCGAGGGCTCCGAGGTGGTGCTGTTTCTCTATGGCATCGCCGCATCCGGCACGACCGGCATGGCGCTGCTGCTCGGCGGCATCCTCGGCGTCGCGGCGGGCGCAGGCTTCACCGCTTTCACTTATTACGGGCTGCTCGCCATCCCGACGCGTTACATCTTCTCGGTGACAAGCTGGTTGATAGCACTGCTCGCCGCCGGTTTGGCGGCGCAGGCGGTGCAGTTCCTCAACAACGCCGGCTTCATGGTCGTGCTCGACCAGACCCTATGGAACACGTCGTGGCTATTATCGGAGGGCTCGATCTTCGGCCGCCTGCTGCACACGCTGATCGGCTATACCGAGCGGCCGACCGCGCTGCAGCTCATCGTCTATGTTGGCACGCTGCTCGCCATGTATGCGCTCATGCGTATCGCCCGCTATCGGCCGCAGTCCCGGGTGGCGGCCCCCGCCGAATAAGCCGGCGCGAAAAAGATCCTAGCCGGCCTTCTTTCCGCCCAGCGCAGCAAAGGCGATGTCGGGCGCCTTGTCGATCAGCTTGAGCAGCGCGCGCGCAGGACCACGCGGGCTGCGCGCTTGCCCTGCTCCCAGTTGCGCACCGTCTCGATCGGCACCTCGATGCGCGCGGCAAAGGCCGCCTGCGTCAACCCGCAACGCGACCGCACCTGGCGCACGAACAAAGCCGGGTCGTTGTGATCTATGATTTTCTCGCTGCCGTCGGCGAGGATTTCGACGATCCTGCCATCCGCCTTTAAGCGCACCCGCATCATGGCTGGCCTCCGTGCCGGCGATGTCGGCTTGAGGCCTAGCTGATTCGCGAACGCGAAAAGTTAATAGGGCATGCTCGGCCAAAGGGCGACTGGGCCTGCGGCCTAGCGAATAAGTCGAATGTCAACCGCCAGCCGGAGCGATTTCCAAGTCCGATCGGCGGTCAAGATGGGCAGGCCTTCGCGCTCGGCCAAGGCAATGCACGCGCGGTCGGCGAGGGACATGCCAAGGCGCCTTGTCAAGGGTCGCAGTTCGCCGGCGCGCTGAGCCAAGAGCTCATCATGCGCAACCGTCGAAACGCCCAGGCCTGCGAGCTTGCGCAGTGTAGTAGTCAGCGTGTCGCCGCGGTCGAGGCATTTACCGACGATTTCCGTGTAGTTGACGGCCGATAGCAGCGCACCTGGCAAAGTCGCCACCACCTCGCCCGCACCCGGCTCGTCGAAATAGACGGCTAGCACCGCCGAGGCGTCGAGCACAGCGACCATCAGCGTTTCCGTCGACGGTCTCGCAGCCAACGCAGACCGTCCGCATCCTCTTTTGCAGCTTCGGCACGACGCTCGGCGATGAGTTCATCGGAGGCGTACACCGTCCCTTTGGCTATCGAAGAGGCTTCGGCTTGCAACTGGCGAAGCCCATGCAAATGGCTGTGCATGCGCACCTCGCCGTCTTTCAGCCAAGCCGTGATGACGTCGCCCTCTCTCAGGCCCATGGCCGCACGTATGTCGGCTGGCAAGAGCACGCGCCCTTTCGGACCGAGCACCAGGAAATAACGTGTGGTCCCGTCTGGCAGCATCTCCGGCCGCGGTAAGTTGCGCTTGCCGGTGGCGATTTTGTCCGCCAATGGGCCGCGCGGGCGCAGGGCCTCATAACGTGTCTTCGGTTCGGAAAAGCCGCTCGGTCTCGATTTGCGTGCCACGTGCCATTCCTCACCGACTGAAGAATGACATATAGCGCCAGGAGTGTCACTTTTCAAGGATGTGACACTTTATCTCGTTTTCTCGAAAATTTCCCGCCCGATCAGCATCCTACGGATTTCGCTGGTCCCTGCCCCGATCTCGTAGAGCTTGGCGTCGCGCAGCAGGCGGCCGGTCGGGAAGTCGTTGATGTAGCCGTTGCCGCCCAGGCACTGGATCGCCTCCAGCGCCATCCAGGTGGCGCGCTCGGCGGCGTAGAGGATGGCGCCGGCGGCGTCCTCGCGCGTGGTACGGCCCTCGTCGCAGGCGCGCGCCACCGCATAGACATAGGCCTTGGCCGCGTTCATCGTGACGTACATGTCGGCGAGCTTGCCCTGCATCAGCTGGAAACTGCCGATCGGCTGGCCGAACTGCTGGCGGTCGTGCACATAGGGGATCACCACGTCCATGCAGGCTTGCATGATGCCGAGGGGACCGGCGGCGAGCACCGCCCGCTCGTAGTCGAGCCCCGACATCAGCACGTTGACGCCGTTGCCGACCGCGCCCAGCACGTTTTCCGCCGGCACCTCGCAGTCGGTGAAAACCAGCTCCGAGGTGTCGGAGCCGCGCATGCCGAGCTTGTCGAGCTTCTGCGCGGGCTGAAAGCCCTTCATCCCCTTCTCGACGAGAAAGGCAGTGATGCCCCGCGCGCCGGCCGTGCGATCGGTCTTGGCGTAGATGACCAGCGTGTCGGCTTCCGGGCCATTGGTAATCCACATTTTCGAGCCGTTGAGTAGATAGCGCTCGCCACGCTTTTCGGCGCTGGTCCGCATCGACACAACATCCGACCCGGCATTGGGCTCCGACATGGCGAGGGCACCGACATGCTCGCCGGAAATCAGCTTGGGCAAATATTTGCGCTTCTGCGCGTCAGTGCCATTGCGGCGGATCTGGTTGACGCAGAGATTGGAATGGGCGCCGTAGGACAGGCCTATGGCGGCGGAAGCGCGTGAGACTTCCTCCACCGCCACGCAATGGGCGAGATAACCGAGTCCCGCCCCGCCATATTCCTCCTCCACCGTGATGCCGTGCAGGCCGAGCGCGCCCATTTCCGGCCACAGATCGCGCGGGAATTTGTTGCTGCGGTCGATCTCGTCGGCGCGCGGCGCGATGCGATCCGCCGCGAAATCGGCAACCGTCCTGCGCAACATGTCGATATCCGGCCCCAGGCCGAAATCGAACCCTGCCCAGACATTGGGGATCATCATCCATCTCCGGCACGCGCCGCTGGCGCAATCAAGCGGGAGTCTACCGTCTGGAAATCCGCCTGTCAGCGGTTTGCGCGGCGGCGTCCGCTCGACTTGCCTGGTCCAGCAGCCGGTCGATCGCCTCGGCCGGCGCCGGCCTGGCAAACAGGAAGCCCTGCATCTCGTCGCAGCCGGCAAGCCGCAGCAACACGCGCTGCTGCTCGGTTTCCACGCCCTCGACCAGCACCCTCAGGCCGAGCGCGCGGCCGAGCGCAACGATCGCTTGGATGATCACACCGCCATTGGCGGACTGGCCGAGCGCGGCAACGAAGCTCCTGTCGATCTTGAGTTTGTCGAGCGGGAAACGCTGCAGATAGCCCAGATTGGAATAGCCCGAGCCGAAATCGTCGAGCGCGATGCGCACGCCGAGCCGATGCAAATCCTCGATCCGCTCGAGCATCTCATCCGGATTGTCGATCAGCACGCCCTCGGTGATCTCGAGCATGAGGCGCGAGGGCGCGATGCCACTGTCCGCAAGCGCCGACCGCACCAGCTCGACAATAGACGCATCGCGCAACTGCAGCGGCGACAGGTTGACCGCTACGTAGAGAGACGGCCAGCGCTTGGCGTCGTCCAGCGCCCGGTGCAGCACGAAGGCACCGAGCGCGTCCATCAGGCCCATCTGCTCGGCAACCGGAATGAACGCCGCCGGTCCGATCGGACCGCGCTCGGCATGGGTCCAGCGCAGCAAGGCTTCGACGCCGAGGATACGGGCGCCTCCGGCGGCGACGATCGGCTGATAATGCAGTTCGAGCTCGCCGGCGCTGAGCGCCCGCGGCAATTCGCGCCGGATGAATTTCTGGTCGCTCGATACCGCGTCAATCTCGCTCGCGAAGCGGACAACGGACCCGGCGCCCTTCTTGGCGGCCGCGCGCAAGGCAAGCTCGGCGCGGCGCACGAGCTCGCCGCGGGTGGCGGCGTGGGGCGGCGCCTGCGCGAAGCCCGCATGCGCGCTCACCCGCACCAGCCGGTCGATCCAATGCGGACGCGCGATCGCTTCGATCGCATCATGCATGATTTTCGCCACGTCGACGGCCGCCCGCGCGGTCAGCAAGACCGCGAATTCGTCGCCGCCGATGCGGCCGCAAAGCGCGTCAGCCGGCAGCGCTTCCTTCAGCCGGCGCGCGGCCGCCACGACGAATTCGTCGGCGCCGAGCACACCGAGCTGGGCATTCACCTCTGCCATGCCCTCGAGCTCGATCAGCGCAAAGCTCACGAGGTCTTCGCCGCCGCATTCGGCCAAAGCGAGATCCAAAAGCTCGAGCGTCTTGGCGTGATTGGGCAGGCCGGTAAGCTTGTCGATGTCGGCGGCGTGGCGGGCTATCTCCTCGCTCGCCGCCAGCTCGATGCGCGCGCGCTTGAGTTGGCGCAAGGCAAGGCCAGCGAATGCGACAAGCGCGAGCGAAATCCCGCCTATGAACGGCATCAGCCGGTTCATGGTGGCGTGCATCGGATATGTTTTTTCCCAGGTGAAGAAGCCGGCAATGCGGCCCTGTGCATCGAGCACCGGCTGCATATCGCGGTCGCTGGCGGCCGGGTCGGTCTCGAATTTAAGGCCTCGCAGTCGCGCGCTCTGCTCGACCATGCGCACGAAGCGGGGATCGACGGCGCCAGGATGGCTGAACAGCAGGCGGAATTCCGCAATGGCATTGCGCAAGGCAGCGCGCTGCTCCGCCCAGCCGCGCTCGTCGCTGCGCTCTGCCAGGCTGTAACCGGCCGCCGCGCAAACGAGCGTCAGGGCCGTGGCGATGACGGCGATGAGCACGATCAGTTGCGTGGCCGACAGCATGCGTTGCGCCCGCGCGCGCGGCGCCTCGTGCGCGGCATCTTTGGCCGACGCGCGCCATAACCCGGCCCAAGCGGGCCACAAGCGTGCGGGATTTGCGCCCGTCGCGTGCGCTATGACCTCGCCATCCACCGGAAAACCCCGCCTCGTGCTGCGCCGTCGAAAGGTAAAGCTTTAAGAATTCAGCCTTAATGGCGCGTCAGGAAACAAGGTAAATGAAGTGTGACGCCTTGCTCGCGGCCGCTTCCGCCGGTGTCGCTTGTACCTAGCGCAAGCCGAACCAAAACGTGGCAATAGCCAGAAAAGAGAAAAATCCGACCACATCGGTCACCGTGGTCGCGAAGGGACTCGAGGCCACCGCCGGATCGATCTTCAGCCGGTTCAGCAGAAGCGGGATGAGAATGCCGCCAAGGGCCGCCGCCAGCAGATTGCAGATCATCGCCAGCCCGATAACGAAGCCGAGCCCGGGCACCTTGAACCAGAGGTAGGCCAGGATGCCGGTGATCACCGCAAAGGCGGCGCCATTGACCAGCCCGACCAGCACCTCACGCATGATCACCCGCCAAGCGTTCGCGTCGTTGAGGTCGCGCGTGGCGAGGGCGCGCACGGCGACCGTCATGGTCTGCGTGGTGGCGTTGCCGCCCTGGCTCGCCACGATCGGGGCCAGCACGGCGAGCGCCACCATCTTCTGCAGCTCGCCTGCGAATAGCCCGAGCACCGAGGAAGCGATGAAGGCGGTACCGAGATTGACCAGCAGCCAATTGAAACGGCCGCGCGCGATCGTCCAGACCGTATCCGACAGTTCTTCCGCGTGCGTCACGCCGCCCAGCGCCTTGATGTCTTCTTCCGCCTCTTCCTCGAGAACATCGGCAACATCATCGAAGGTGATGACGCCGACCAGCCGATCGTTGGCATCGAGCACGGGCGCGGCCACCCAGTTGTAGCGCTGGAACAGCCGTGCCACTTCTTCCTGGTCCTGGTCGGCGCGGATGCGCGGGCGCTCATGTTCCATCAGCTCGGTGATGGGGACGGGACGCTTTGAACGCAGCAGGCGGTCGAGCGGCACGGCGCCGAGAAAGCGGCCGGCCTCGTCCACCACGTAAAGCTCGTAGAAGCGCTCGGGCAATTCGACGGTTTCGCGCATATAGTCGATGGCGCGGCCGACCGTCCAGGTCGCCGGCGCAGCGATGAATTCAATCTGCATGCGCCGGCCGGCGGATTCTTCCGGGTATTCCAAGCTGCGTGCCAACGCGACACGCTCGGGCATCGGCAGGTTTTCGAGGATTTCCGCCTGGTCTTCCTTCGGCAGGTCGCCAAGGATGGCCACCGCATCGTCGGAATCGAGGTCGCGCACGCCTTCTGCGACCGCCCGCGGCGGTAGCTCTTCGAGGATGTCCTCGCGCACCGCGTCATCGACTTCGGTAAGGGCGGTGAAATCGAAATCGATGCCGAGCAGTCCGATCAGACGCGGGCGCTCGTCAGGTTCGATCGCCTCCAGCACGGCGCCGAGATCGGCCTCGTGCAGGTCGCCGACGAGTTCGCGCAAGGTGCCGGCGTCGCCGGCATCGATCGCCTGCGTGACGCGCTCCACGAAATCGGCGCGAAGGGCGCCGTCCTCATCCCGTGGCGCCGGCGCATTTGTCTCTTGCTCGAGCATGCCGGTCCTCGCCAGCCGAACGGAGCCGGCCGCTTGTACGCCGCGCCGGTAATGCGGGCAATTGCTTAACGGCCGGCGGCTGAGTCAGCGCGCGCTTGTCGGCTGGGTTCTAACGCAGCGGGCAGTCCTGAAGCGCCGCCCATCACCGCTCGCGCCGAGATTTGGTGACCGTCGGCAACGACCGCCGCGTCCGAACTGTTGCATGTGCTCGAGCGCGAATGCGCACTCTTGTTTCGTCCCGCGCGGCCGCCCCGCCAAGGCGCATCCGATCGTTCGCCCGGAGCGCGGGCGAGTGCCGCAGCGACGCCCACCACAGTTCCCCGCTTTCCCTACGCCGCCGTTTACGAGGCCGTGGCCCGTCGTCGCTACCGCTTTGCGGCCTGCGCCCGGAGCCAAAACGACCCTTCGCGGGCGGGCAAACCTGGCTGAAAAGCCACAGCAGCCGCAGCAACTGCCAAAAGCCCACAGAAAACAAGGGTGTGGCCGGTTCATATTGGTTAATTTTCGGTTAATCTTCGAATTGGTAGGAAGCAGACGGTTTGAGTCCCGGGGGTTGCCCATCCGGCAAATATGGGCGGGGGGAGTACAACAGGATGCGCGTTCCCGCGGCTGTTTTAGCCTGCCTAGTGGCAGGGATAGCGCCGATTTTTGCGCAGACCGCCCCGAATTCGGCTGAGATAGCATCGACTCCGCCGGCTGCGGCCCCCGCTTCGCGCATTGCCAAGCCCGCCTGCCCCGCCGGCAAATTGGAAGCTCTGGCCGCTGCCGGTCAAACCGCGGCCGAACAGGCCATCGCCCAGTGGACTCATGAGCCGGCGACGGCAATGGCCAAGCTGGCCGCTATTGCCGTGCAGGCGCCGGGAGCAAAGCCGGAAGTGCGGGCTGCCAAGATGCCGTTCCCTGACGCGAAGCCGGCGCCACAGGCTGAAACGGTCAAGCAAGCGGCCATCGAGCCGACCGCGCAGCTCGAAACCGAGGCGATGCCGCTCGCCCCGGTCAGGCCGGTCGAGCAAACCACCCGCGAAAGCAAGACCGCCTCCGCGGCCTGCCCCGGCAATCCAGAGGCGCTCGGCACCGAGCGTGTGCTGACCATCAGCTCGAGCGAATTCCAGCGGCTCGGAACCATCAATTACAAAGTTACGCTGCCGCTCAACGACCACGAGGTCGTGCTGACCTTCGACGATGGACCGATCCCGCCTTACACCAACAGCGTCCTCGATACGCTGGCGGCGAACTGCGTGAAGGCCACTTATTTCCTGGTCGGCGAGATGGCGCAGCAGCGCCCTTACCTGGTGCGGCGCATCTACAACGAGGGCCACAGCATCGGCAGCCACAGCCAGACGCATCCCTTCGCCTTTCAGCGTCTGTCGATGAAGCGGGTCGAGCGTCAAGTGGAGACCGGCATCGCCTCGGTGAACGTTGCGCTTGGCGATCCGCGCGCGCTGTCGCCGTTCTTCCGCATACCGGGCTTCGGCCGCACCAATGCGATCGACCAATTCTTGGAGCACAAGGGACTGATCACTTGGAGCGCCGACGTCGATACCGACGACTGGAAGCGCGGCACCACGCCGAGCGCGCTCATCAAGCGCACCATGAAACGGTTGAACGCGCGCGGCCGCGGCATCATCCTGATGCACGACATCCATCCCGATACGGCGCTGGCGTTACCGAAGCTGCTCAAAGAGCTGAAAAATGAGGGCTATCGGGTCGTGCATGTGGTGGCGGCGGGCGAGCACCCCAAATCGTTGCCGGAGGTGGTGGCTTCACCGGCCGAAAAAGAAATCTGGCCGAACGTGCTGCACGCCAAGGCGGAGAAATCCGGCGCCGCCATGTCGGCCTTGCGCCATCGCGTCAAGAAAGCGCTGGCCCGGCACCGGCATCGTCATCACCACCGCACGCGCAGTGCGAAGGCGAAAGCTCACCACTCTCACCGTACCCGGCACGCGAACGCTCGAATCGATGACAAGCGCACGGTCGTTTCCCGGCGCGAATGGCGGCGCCACCAATACTAGCCTTGCGACTGGCCGCTTCGCGGCCGCTAGCGGGAGGTGAACGGGCCGCCGACGGCAGGCTTCCCTGACCGAACCGGCTCCGATGCTCGCTTTTCTTGCAGCGCGCGCGACTGGCGGTAGGCGGTGAGAACCGCGTCCACCATGACGTCGACTGAAAACTCCCTTTGCACGCGTCCGCGCAGCATATTCGTGGCTTCCGCCGTCGCCACCGGGTCATCCACCACGTTGGCGATGGCGCGGGCCAAAGCGCCGACGTCGTCCGGCGCCACCAGGCGCTGCGCCAGCGGTCCCATAACCTCGGGGATGCCGCCGACATTGGTGGCGACCAAAGGCTTGCCGGCGGCGGCCGCTTCAAGCACGACATAGGGCAACGATTCAGCCCGCGACGGCACCACCACCATCTGTCCAAGCGCGAGCGCCATACGCGTCGGCATGGCGCTGCGGAAGCTTACCGGCCCTGTCAGTCCCAGCGCATCCGCTTTGGCGCGGAACATTGCGCTGTCGGGGCCGTCGCCGATCAGCGTCGCCGTCAGCCTTTGGCCGCGGCGCCGCAGATGCGCCAATGCATCGAGCAGCACGTCGACGCCTTTGAGCATGCGCATTTCGCCGAGGTAGACGATATCGGTGGCATCGGTGGCGAGCGCGATCGGTTCGCATTCGTCCTTGCGGACACCGTTATGGACGATGCGGGCCAAGCCCGCGGGCGCGCCGACTTTGCGGCAAAAAACGTCGTGGCTGTAAGCGCTCTCGAACAAATAGAGCTGCCCGCGCCGCTTCAGCATGCGTTCCAGAAGAATGCTGATGCGGCCGCCCACCGCATCGTGCAGGCTGCCGCCATGCGGCGTATAGGCCCGCACCAGCGCTTGCCGCGCCGGGGCGAGCCGCGCAAGCGCTCCACCCTTGGCGCCGTGGCCGTGCACAATCTCGGCACCCGTCGCGCGGATGCAGCGCCCGACATGCCAGATGGCGCCGAGATCGGCAGGACCGGGTTGCCGATAAATGCGAAACCGCAAAAGGCCGAGCGCGAGCTTGGGCGCGAGTTCGGTCAACTTTTCTTCCGATAGACGCTGCGCGGTGCCGCTGTCGACAATCATGCCGACCTCGTGGCCGCGCTCGATCTGCCCCTGCGCGAGGTCGACGACGTGGCGGAACAGTCCGCCGACCGGAGAACGCAGCACGTGCAGAATTTTCATGCCGCTTCGGCCTCCCGCCCGGAGCCGGATTCAGCGGCGGGCGCTGGCGCCGAGCGGTGCGATATCGCCGCAAGCCAGCCGACGAAAGTTCTCGCCCTGCTGAAGCAGGCCCACAGCACCGGCGACTGCTTGATCGTCCGCTTGACCTTTTTCACCGTCACGGCCGGAGCCGCGACGACCGCGCCGCGCCAGCTCAAAACCGATATGTGATCGTAGAGAGGCCGCGCATGGTCGCACCAATCGAGCTTGTAGCGCTCGTCGCCGATCGTGAAATCGAACATGGTGAACCTTTTTTGGATGGCGTAGCGCATCAGCTCATGCAGATGCACAGCGCCGGGGCCGAGTCGCGAGAGCTCGCCATCGGTGTAGCTCGACAGAACGTAGTAGTAGCGGTGGCCGAAGGTGAGTCCGAAATTGACAGCAACCACTTGCGAGCCGACCTTGAGCTCGCTGACATGCACGAGCCCGTCGTCCCGTTCATTGCTCGCCAAGTCGCGGAGGAATTCCACGTAGCCCGGCCGCTCGAACAGGTTGGGAATGCCGCGCCGCGCGAAATACGCGGATTTCTGCTCGATCAATACCGTCAAGGCGTCAAGCGTGCCGCTCGCGGTCTCCGGCGTGACGAACTTTATTTCGCCGGCCTGACCGAGGCGCTTGCGCTTGCTGCGGTCGCGCCCTCGCGTCGCCGGCGATCGCTTGGCCGCGTAGAATGCGTCCCAGGTCTCCCCTAGCGCGGTCATGTAGGATCCGCTCGGATGCAGGATCGTCGGCAGCGCCAGCATGGGGTTTCGCTGCCTGCGAATAGTTTCCGGCATTTTCTCGAGCCGGATCATGTCGAAATGCAGGGCTGGATGTTCCTGCACAAGTTTTATCGCGTTGCGCCAAAGGTCCTCGAACTTCGCGGCCTCGGCCCGCTCGCTATAATCCGGCGCCAGCAAGGGCGCGTTGTAGTCGCACAGCTCGGAGCCAAGCCAAACGAGTTCGCGCGCGAACCCGACAGGCCGTACCGCCAGCGGCAGAATGAACAGGGTCGCGTCGTTGCCGTCGCGGGCAACCACGATGCACGGCCTGACGCCGTTGCGCGACCCGATGTGACGCTGCCACGCAGACAGCCATTCGACGGTTTGAAACGCGGTGCAGTCGGCCCGGGTCTGGAAAGTGCGCCATTCCGCCTCGATCGCCGCCAAATTGTCGTACACGGCCAACGCGACATCGCGCACAGCCTTGCGGCCCGCCGCCGGCTTCAGCGGCGTGCGGACTTCCATCTCGCGCGGCAGCGGCAGGGACAAGGGCATCAGATCGCGTCCTCCATCGAATTGTGAACGCGGGTTTGCGGCCGCGAGAGGCGTTTCAAGTCCGCGCCCTGCAACAGGCGTAGCGTGCCGCGGGTATATTGGCCGATGAACTTCGCGTGGCGTCGCGCCCGCCAAAGCAGCCCCGGATCGGTCGAGAACGCCTTCAACGTAACGGCCTTGTTGTAGGAAAAACGGTCGCAGCCGAGCTTCACCGGGTCGTCGTAGAACGAGGCGATCTTGTCGAGGTCCATGCCGGGCGTTGCGAGCCATTCCGGCACGTGCACGTTGCACAGCCGCTCGACGTCGCAGAGCACCTTGCGCGCGCCGGTGCCGGCGGCCGGACAGGAGGTGGAAAAAGCGTCGCCGACCAGGACGACGCCGGGCTGCAGATGACCGCGGCTCACATAGAGGTCGACCGGCCGGATCTTGATATGGTCGTCGACCTTGAACTCACCCAGCAGCTTGCGCAGGCCGGGCATCAGGCCGAACAGCGTCTCCTGCGGCGCAGCGCGCAAGGCCTGAAGCCAAGGATCTTCCATGTCGCGATAAACGAACAGATTGGCGCGCATGGTTCGCCCGATCGGAAACAGCGTAATCAACGCGGCGCCGTCTCCCGGCCGCTCGGCGTAATAGGTGAGCGCCGGAAATTCGAACGTGGAACGGCCGACGGGGCTGACGTCAAAGCCGATGCTGATCGAGTGGCAGGGGCTTACAATCTCGCGCTTGAGATTGAGCTGATCGCGCAATCCGATATTCAAGCCGTTGGCGAGGACGATCAGCCGCGCCGTGACCGTGTCTCCCGCCGAGGTCGTCACGCGCTGCTCGGTGGCGCTGGTCTTGAGCGCCGTCGCCTTGGTCTCGATGAAGCGGACGCTGGGTGGAATCTGCGCGCGCACCGTGTTCACCAGCGGCGCGTAGAAAATCCCCTCCTGGTCGCCCGGCCGCTTTTCGACGAGGCGGCCGAAGCGCGCGACCCAGGACACGACGTCTGGCGTCGACACGCGCAACACAGCGTCGGCGAGGCCGGTCTTCTTGAGGATGGCGACCTGGTCGCCGTCGAGCTTTTCGCATCGAAAGTCGGGCGGATATTCCGGCCGCGGATCGATCAGCACGGCATCGATCCCGGCGCGCCCAAGCATCGCCGCCGTCAGCGAGCCGGCAAGCCCGCCACCGACGATGGCGACGTCCGTATTGAGTGCGACAGCGGGCCGCGCTTGCGCTTTTTCCGCCCGCGGCGGCGCAGCCGGCGCTGCCCGATCGAGGACTAGCTGCTTTTCCACTTCCGCCTCCAGGACAAATAGCGCTGTTTGGCGACCGCGCGCAGATTGAGATACGCCTTTTGCAGCCGGCTAAGCAGGAACAGTCGCCAGGAGCGTCCGCGCCGCGCGTCGAGCCAGACCTGGGCGATCACCTGTCGCTCGCTCCATGCCACCATGAAGGAACTTTCGTCGAAGGCGCAGGAGTCGACCTGCGCAATGCTCGCGTCCGCCAGGAAAGCCTTTGTGTAATCCTCCAGCAGCAGCATGCCGGGCGAAAAATCGTGCATCGCCTCGTCGTAGGCGGTCTTCCAGGTGAAGGCGACAGGCCCAGCGCGCAGCACGATCTGCATGCTCACCGGTTTGCCGTCGAGGTAAAGCGCATGGATGCTGGCGTCGCCGCGCCGCGCCAAATCGACGATCATATCGCGCACGAAGCCGGTCTCGGCGGGATCGCACAAAATCGCGCTGCCGCGGCGGCCCTTCCAGCCGGCGGCTTCGAGGGCGAGATATTCTTCGAACGCCTTGTCGACCGCTTCCGGCGCGCTGCAGACCTCAAGAGTGAGCGCACCTTTTTCGCCGAGCCGGCGGCGGTGCTGGCGCAGCTTCTTGCGGCTCGAACTCGACAGCGCCTTTTCGAAATACTGCGTCCCGTCGAGTTCAGAGGCGAGCACCGGGCGCTTCGCCTCCGCTACGGCAAAGGCAGCGCTGCCGCGGGCGCGCAGTACGCGCTCAAGCGCCTGCATGGTGGGGCCATCGGCACGGATCGGGTCGAGTGCGATCGTCTTAGGCAAGTCGCGCGCGCGCGCGATAAAGTCGAGCATCGCTTCCAGCGCGTCTGCGGCGGCCGCGCGATCGACCACCGGCGTGGCGAGATAGCCGTGCGGAAAAGCCGGTGAAAGCAGCACGCGCGAAGCGAGCGGCAAATGTGGAGGCCGCACGACGGCGAATGCCCAGAGGCCGATCAGCTTCTTTGCCTCGCCTTCGCCACGCCAGGCCAGGAGCGTGGCGCAGCGACAGGCAAGATGCCGCTCCGCCGACCGGATCATGGCGGGGTGCATGAAAACGTTGGGCTCAAGCGCGCGGCCGATCAGATCGCGCCAATCGGATTCGATTTCCGTAAGCCGCGCGCCCGAAGCGCTTTCGACCGCGATGGCACCTGTTGTTGAATGCGTGATCGCATCGGCCACAGCGCGCGGCGCGCTTTGGCCGACGGCGATCTCCGTCGCCGGCGTACAGGTGTCTTCCGCTATCAAGGCGCTCAACATGGGCATGGCGATGTCGCGCGGTCGCACATTATTTACGGGCAAGTGTGTGATTTGACGTAGCAGAGCCGGTTTCACAACGCGTTACTCGAATCCAAGAAACTTCCTTGCCAGTCCATTAACCTTGACGATTTATGCGTCTCGACCCACGCCGTTCCAGGCGCCCAAGACGAACATGTGCAGTCCGAGACCCCGTTTTGCGATCACGAACAACAGCGTGGATTCGACGGCGAAGGCCGCAGCGGTTGCGATCGCCGCACCGATCGCGCCATAGGCCGGCGCCAGCAGCAGGCAGGCGCCGATATTGACGGCGAAGGCGGCGGCGTAGGCGACGGCGCAGGCGCGCTGCTGACCGAGAACATTGAGCAACCGTTCGGCCGGACCGACCGCGGCGCGCGCGAGCTGGCCGACCGCGAGAATGATCATGACCGGATAGCCTGCGACGAAGTCCGCGCCGAACAACGTCAGCAGCGGCCGGCCAAAGGCCAGCACGACCAAGCTGAGCGCCAGAGACAGCCAGAACACCCAGCGGATAGTGGTGGCTGCAAAGCGTGCGAGCAAGGCACGGTCGCCGGCCACATGAAAGCTGGTGAAACGGTGCGCGGTGGTCGCCGCCACCGCGAAATGGATGATGCTGACCAGCGCCAGGATTTTGGCGGCGGCGTAGTAGTGCGCGACCTCTTCGGCCGAGCGGAATTGCTTGAGCACCACGACGTCGGTGGACGTCAACAGCGTGTAGAGACCCCAGACCAACAGGATCGGCAGGCCCGTTCCAAGCCATTTCCGGGCGTCGTATTGCTTAGGGCCGACGCGCACGACCGCCCGCAGTTTGCGATTGAATTGGACGGTTTGCAGCAGCACCGTCGCCCACGAGACGCAGGCCAGCACGGCCATGACCACCGCGGCGTCGAGTTTTGCGCCCACCGCGCGCATCGCCGCAACGGTGCCGATCAGCAGCAGCGGCCGCAGGATATAGGCCGGCATCAGCGCGATGTTGATCCAGTTGTAGGCGCGCGCCAGGCCGTCGGTCATGAAGGTGAGCCCATAGACCGGCAAGGCAAGGCAGGCGAAATAGAACGGCAAGCTGAGATCGGGGTCGACCGCCCCGTTGAGCACGTAGACGCTCACCGCCGCAACGAGCGCGAAGGCGACGCCTGCGGCGAAGATGATCCATCGGCTGCCGCTCAGATAACCGCGCAACAGACCGTCCGCGCCGGACTGGGTGTATTCGGGCACAAAGCGTTGCGCTGTGAGCGGGATGCCGAGATGCACAAGATCGCCGGCCAGCAGCAAACAGGTCCACACGTAGACGTAAGTGCCGAACTGGTGGCTGCCGAGCCAGCGCGCGAGCAATGCCTGCGAGGCGAACACAATGGCGGCGTTGCCGAGGCGGATGGCAAAGGCCATGCCGGCCATTCTTTGCGTGTGGGAATGCTCGCCCGACAGAATATCGGCGGCGCGTCGGCGCAGCCGCTGCGCAAGCGACCAGCCCACCCCCGGCCGTTCCTGCTTGACGTCGGTGATTGCCATCTCGACCCCGAAAGACGCGGGCCTTCTAACGGGGAATTGGTGATTTTTCGTTGAAAAGGTTTCGTCAAATGCAAGGCAACGCGCAAAACGGCGCGTTAAGCTTAATCGCGGCGGTCCGCATGCCTGCCAGTCTTGCCGAACGTCACGGCTGCGTCGCCATGAAATGCGCGAGCGCCTTCATGTCGTCGTCGTCGAGCGGATAGACAACGTCCGCCATGGAAGCGACGCCGGTACCCATGCGCGCACCTGTTTTGAAGTCGCGCAGCGCCTTGAGCAGGACGTCCTCGCGCTGGCTGGCAAGCCGTGCGCCCGAGCGGTACCCCTCGAATTTGTCATGGTGGCATGAACGGCAGCGCTGCTGCTTGGCGATCGTTTCACCCTTCTGTGCAAGCGCGTCGGAGGGGCCGCTCGGCGCCGGCGCCGGAGGCTTGAGCGAGGCGTAATAGGCGCCGAGATTGCGGATATCCTCGTTCTTTAGCGGTTCGGAGATCGGCTGCATGATCGGGCTTTTGCGCGCGCCGGACCGAAAATAGACGAGTTGCCACTGCACATACTCGTCCGGCTGGCCGGCAAGCGAGGGCGTCAGCTTCATCTGCGAGACGCCGTTCTCACCGTGGCAGGCGGCGCAGAGCTGCGCTTTAGCCTTGCCGGCCGCGACGTCGCCTTGCTGAGCGTTTGCGGGGATTGCAAACAGCGCGAACAGACCGAGCGCAGCGATGCGGAGCGACGTCCTTGTCATGACCTCAAAACCGTAAAGGACGGGAAGCGAGAAAGAGGCCGGGTCCAAGCCGGGGCAACCGGCTTGGACCCGCATTCGATCGAGCGACACGCTATCCCGCCTAAGCGGGACGCTCAGCCGCCGGCCGGATCACTTGTGATAGCTGATCCGGTAGATGGAGCCGGTGAAGTCGTCGGCCACCATGAGCGCGCCGTCCTTGGCAACCAACACGTCATTGGGGCGGCCACGATATTTGCCGTCGGGTCCGATCCAACCGTCGGCAAACACCTGCTGCTTGATCTTCTTGCCGTCCGGGCTGGCGATGACGCGCATCAGGCGCCCGCCCTGGAACTTGTGCCGATTCCAGGAGCCGTGTTCGGCGATGATCATGTTGTTCTTATAGTCGGCGGGGAACATGCTGCCGGTGTAGAACTTCATGCCGAGCGGCGCCACGTGCGCGCCAAGCTTGAGCGCGGGTTTGACGAATTCCGAGCACTTGTGACCCATGGCAAATTTCGGATCCGGAATGTCGCCCTCGTGACAATACGGATAGCCGAAATGCTCGCCCATCTTGGTGATGTGGTTGAGCTTATCGCTCGGCTTGTCGTCGCCGAGCCAGTCGCGGGCGTTCTCGGTAAACCAGTAGTCGCCGGTGCGCGGATCGACGTCGCCGCCGACGCTGTTGCGCACGCCGAGCGCGACAGTTTCAGCTAGACCGTGCGCCGGATCGACATGCCGGATCTGCGCGACCGACGTGGGCGGCAGGCAGACGTTGCACGGCGGGCCGAACGGGATGTAGAGCCAGCCCTTCTTGTCGAACACGAGATATTTCCAGCCGTGCGGCACATAAGGAGGCATGTCGTCATAAACGACTTGCCCTTTGCTCATGTTGTCGAGGCTGGCTTCGGCGTTGTCGTATTTGTAGAGCTTGTTGATGTCGATCACGTAGAGCGAGCCGTCGCGGAAAGCCACGCCGGTCGGCACCTGCATGCCCTGGATCACGGCTTTCACGTCGCGCTTGCCGTTGTGGTCGGTGACGGCGAAGACCTTGCCGACGCCGAACCAGGAGCCGACGAACAGCGTGCCCTTGTCGCCCAGCGCCATCTGGCGCGCGGCCGGAACCCTTGCCCACAGCTCAATCTTGAAGCCCTTCGGCAGCTTGATTTGCTTGAGCGTGTCCTCGACCTGCTGGTCGGTAAAGCCGGTTGGCGGCGGCTGGGTGTTGGCGACCGCAGTGCCCTTCTGCTCCTCGGTCTCATCGCCCATGAACCAGTCGGCCGGCGGATGCATCCAGAAGTTCTTGTTGTTTGAATCGTAGTGGATGAGCTTGTCCTTGTTGTCAGCAGCGCTTGCGCCGGATGCGAACATCATTCCGGCGACGGCCACCGCCGCGGCTGCCGCAACGAGCGTCGCCGGGCGCGTCTTCAGTCTTGCAATCGGACTCATTGGTCTCCTCCCGTGGTTCGTTAGCTCTTTTTCGGTCAGAACCGCGCCCGCCCCCGCAAGCACGGGTAGCCGGTCACGCCATCTATCTTGTCATTGGGCTCATCGCCGCCCCCGCGAATGGCGGCACCCGCCATTTCCCGCCATTTTGTCAGGCCGCTTGGGGGCATACCCCGTCCGGCGGTCGACATACGAGGCTACGTCACCGTCGAATTCTGTCAAGCTGACGCGTGGCCGGGCGATTTCACATGGATTCCGCGAGAAAATGCCCGCGATTTCCAATCGGAACCTCGCGGCGTGGGCGGTGCCCATTTTGGCAAAGGCTGGCCTGCCGGCCTGGGTGCGCGAGCGCGAAAGCTGACCTGGCGGCGCCGGAGCACGCATATGCGAAGGCTGGTGCGGTCGAGAGGAAACTGAACATGCGCAGGGAGTGAATTGATTTTGCTGACGAATTTTCTTTACGGATTAATCTTTGTGTAGTGGCCTGTGTAGTAGCAAGACCGACTGCTCTCGTAACCAAACTGTCATCCACTCGCCAACCTGTCGTCCTATTCATCCGCGAAGTGGTACCTGACATTCAAGGCACACGGAGGCGACCGATGGACACCAAGGAGCCTGTTCAGTTCGACATCGAAACCGTCTTGCTGCTCAGGGAAGTGCTCGATACCGCCTGGGCCGCCCTTCCGCCCCAGCAACGAGTGGCAACAAGCAAGGCTATATTGGCAGAGCGCATCCTAAAGGCGGCCGCGGACGGCGAGCGTGATCCCGAACGTCTGCTTGACGCAGCTCTAATGGCGGTGGCGGCCTAGCGCACCCGAGCGCGGTTTTTCGATGCTCAGGGAGGGAAATGCCCCCGTAATGACTCTCAGAGACTCACTGAACGATTTATGACCGCTCGGCTACGGAGGAGGGTAACGCCCTGCTGCTGTGGACTCACCAGCGGCCTCCCGAGTCACTGCGGGCCTATTATGGCCCGTCTCCCCGGGAGACGCTCGATACCGCCCCTGGGCCTCCCTTCCGCTCTCGCAACGAGCAAGCGACCCTCCTGGCCGAGCGCATCCTGAATGCCGCGGCAGGGGGTGAGCACTAGCCCGAGCGTTTTTACCAGAGGGGCAAATCGTTACCGAGTAGCGCTTCATTTCGGGGTCTGCCGAGCCTTCCATCTAAAACGTTACCAGTTATGGCTCAGGACCCCTCGCGCGGCTACAATCATGACCAATACCAATAATATCACCTCCCCCGATCCCTATGGTTCCTAAGGATATTGGGACCTAAGGTTGATCCATAGGTTGATCCTTGGCCTCCAATGGCACCTTGAACCGCGCCGAGTTCTTCGGAGGCCATTTGGTTTGAGTCACGCCGCCATGGCTGGTTGTTCCAGCATGGCATAATAGCGTGCCTCGGCTTCGGCCGGCGGGATGTTGCCGATGGGCTCCATCAACCGACGATTGTTGAACCAGTGTACCCATTCCAGCGTCGCGAACTCGACGGCTTCGAATGACCGCCACGGCCCGCGCCGGTGGATGACTTCAGCCTTGTAGAGGCCATTGATCGTCTCGGCGAGGGCGTTGTCGTAGGAATCTCCGACGCTGCCGACCGACGGCTCGATGCCTGCGTGCTCCAACCGTTCCGTGTACTTAATCGACAGGTACTGGCTCCCTCTGTCGCTGTGATGAACAAGCCCGCCGCGATGCACGGGCCTGCGTTCGTGAAGTGCCTGCTCCAGCGCATCGAGCACAAAGCCGGCATGCGCCGACCGGCTCACCCGCCAGCCGACGATCCGTCGGGCGTAGACGTCGATGACGAAGGCGACGTAAACAAAGCCGGACCAGGTCGCGACGTAGGTGAAGTCGGAGACCCATAGAACGTTCGGCCGAGGGGCATGGAACAGCCGGTTGACGTGATCGAGCGGGCAAGGCGCGGCCTTGTCGCTGATTGTTGTGCGGACCGGCTTGCCGCGGATCACCCCTTGAAGGCCCATGCGCCGCATCAACCGCTCCACGGTGCATCGGGCGATATCGACGCCCTCGCGTTGCAATTGCCGCCAGACTTTGCGGACGCCGTAGACCCGGAAGTTGTCTTCGAACACGCGCCGGACCTCGACCTTGTGAGCCGCATCGCGCTTGGCCCGAGCGGACAGCCGGGAGGGATCAACGCGCTTGGCGACATGATCGTGGTAGGTCGACGGAGCGATCGGCAGCACCTTGCAGATCGGCTCGACTCCATGCGCCCCACGATGATCGTCGATGAACGCGATCATGGCTTCACTCGGCGGTCGAGCTCCGCCTGGGCAAAATAAGCAGACGCCTTGCGCAGGATATCGTTGGCTTGGCGCAGCTCGCGGTTCTCGCGTTCGAGCGCCTTCAGCTTCTCCGCCACGTCGGTGGGAACGCCAGCCCGCTCGCCGTTGTCGACCTCGGTCTTCTTTACCCACTCGTTCAGCGTTTGCGCTGAGCAGCCGATCTTGCCGGCAACCGACATGATCGCTGACCACCGCGACGGATGCTCAGCCTCATGATCAAGAACCATCCGAATCGCACGGGCCCGGACCTCGGGTGAGAATTTATTGCTGGTCTGCTTCGTCATGGCTCCATCCTCTCAAGAGTTGGAGCCTCCGATCAACCCGGGGCGGTTCATCTCAGGACCTGGAGGTCTTTCATATCTGTTGCGCATGGGGTTGATCGCGGAAAGGCGATCCGCTCAGTTTTGCGAAAGCTGTGCCGTCCGCAAAGGCTTGCGAGGGGGAGCCACAAAGGGATTTGCCTCGACTCCCTTGCGACTATTCTTGTCGAAGCATTCATCGAGGCGTCGAAAAGCCGCGGCGCTTTTGTCGAGCGGTACCCGAAGGGTCGCGCCCTTTCCTCTTACCTCAAGAAGGTTAGCAGTCCGTAGTTTCTCGTTGAGCGAACGATCTACGAGTGCCACTGTGACGTCCTTCGATTCAGCTAGAGCCTTGGCCTCGACCGATCGCGAACCAGCAACAAGGCGGACCGTATAGGCCTCGCCCCGCTCAAGCTTCCATTTTGGCGAGTTGAGAAGAAGCAATAGTCCATCTGGTTTCCGGACGAAGTTTATTCCAAGATCGCTTACTGACCGGTCCATGGTGCAACTGTCGAATTTGTCGGCCCTGAACGTGACTGCAATCGTCCACGGCCCCACTTTGATCGTTTGATTGTCTTGAGGCCGCGGTTGAGCCAGTGCTGATGTGACAAGAAATATCGTAAAAGCAGGCGCAATTGACATTCTCATTGCTCGCTCCTTATTCTTCAAGCGAAGGGAGAAGAAAGAGAACACCGGTGGTGCTGGACTCTTCGGGAAAGCGAGTTTTGCCACGTTTGGACGGGCGCACAGCGACAAAACTTTTCATCAAAACGCCTCAATCAGGCTGAAGTTCCATACCACCCAAATTGATACGGGTAGCACGCTGAGCGGCAGCCGGCCTACTTGGGCTCCCATTTCCGGCAGATGAATTCTCCACACCCGGCGCGAACGGTTCAGGGCGTTGGCGGGTACGCAGCACCAGCGATGAAGTTGCGAATCGTTGTGCGCACGGAATTCTGATGTCCAACAAGAAGGTGGCCACCGATGTCGTAAACGATGAGCTTGGCCTTGGGGTTTTTTTCGCAGCAAACTCAGCGGCGGGCAACGTGTTGAACCCGTCATCCCGTGCGGAGATGATCAGAGTTTGCGCGGTGATATTTTCCAATGGCAATTCACGCAGTTCTGCGGTGCTGTCGAGATTGATGCCGGGGAACCGCAATGACAACGGTTCTACGCTCCTAACAATTGTCATCACGCGATCTCGTTCGGCCGGCGACGCAGCAGCTACGAGGTCCGACCGCACACCAAGGAAACGGATTAATACCGAGGGCGCGATCTTCTCGGTGGCCCACCAAAAGAAATTCCCGCCGGCATTAACAGTCCAGAATACGAACCTGATCGGCCCCCATCGAGTGGTCCAGGTGGAATGTTAGTTGAGAGTTGGCCCTTGCGCTAGCGTGGCCGGCGGAGCCGGTCGACGTAGCGCAGCCGGCCACTCGGCGAAGGCGGGCACGAATACTTCCGGTGCTGGTGGCTTGTAGCCCAGCGATTCATGCGGCCTGATTGCGTTGAAGTGGCGCCGCCAACTTTCGATGACGATTTGGGCCTCCCGCAGCGTGTAGAAGATTTCACCATCGAGCAGTTCATCACGCAGGCGTGCGTTGAAGCTTTCGACGTAACCATTCTCCCAGGGGCTGCCTGGTGTGATGTAGGCGGTCTTTGCGCCGACCGCTGTGATCCACTCCTGCACAGCCTTGGCCACAAACTCCGGCCCATTGTCGGACCATCCGGTTTGGGTCGCGGTGATCGGTCAAACACGCCGCCAATCGTGTCGCGATGCTCAACCGCTGCTCGACACCGCGCAACAGCAGCACGCCCGCGTCGGACGACAACATGCCGCCGTCAAAGGCGATGCTCACCTTCTTGCGCGCCACCGCTGGCAAGTCGAAGGGTAATTGGCTATCCTGCTGCATGACGGGTGTGGCGCTCCTCGATCGCTCGCTTGATGAGGCTTCAGCACCAGAATCATGCGGTGAATTGCGGCTTCCCGCTACATCCGTCGCCCAAAAATCCTGGCGTCATGAATTATTCGGGTTAGGCAGGAGACCAAGTCGGGGTACCGGAGCGCAAATTCGATTGCAGATCGTGCACCGGCCGAAACTCCGAGCACGACGGCTTTGGAAACATTCAGCTTGGTTAGCAACGCGGCATGCGCAGTGGCTTGCGCGGCTGGGGAGGTGTCGTTTCCAATAGGCGTCCGCAAGTACCCGCAACGGGACGGTGCAATGATGCGGAAGCCGTTGCCAACAAATTGGGCGGCCAGAGTGAGACCTTGATCGAAGCCGCCTCCCGCACCATGAATGGATAGGAGCGGAGTGCCAACACCTTTCTCGCCATATTCAATCGGTCCGGCGTCAGTGTTGACGACTTGACTGCCTTGACGAACTGCGTCGTAGGCATCACGAATCTCATTCTTATACGAAAAGAAAACGACCGCGATTGATCCCGCGAGGACAGTGAATATCGCAAGGATGATGATGAGGGCCGTGCCGCTCATAGCCAACTCTAAACTGTGGTTAGCATGAGCTATCAAACGTGCTCTCTCGCGATCGGAACAAGTTGCCTTGGATCGTTAGGCGCTCAACGAGCAAAATCCACTTCATTTTCAGCGTCATCGCTACACTGCTGGGACTTAACCGACACGTCAATCGCATTCGCAATCGGAGGAGAAACTGATGATCGCGGTGATCTTTGAGGTATGGCCCGCGGAAGGCTGCAAGCAGGCTTATCTCGATCTGGCGTGGGAACTCCGCGACGAGCTTTACTCAGTGGAGGGGTTCATCTCCGTTGAGCGGTTCGAGAGTATCTATGAGCCCGGAAAGATGCTTTCGCTGTCCTTCTGGCGCGACGAAGCCGCAGTGACAACTTGGCGAAATCATGTGCGTCACAGGGAAACGCAGGCCAAGGGGCGCAGCGGCATATTTGCCAACTATCGCCTGCGTGTGGCCCAGGTCGAGCGCGATTACGGCCTTTACGAGCGCAACCAAGCGCCGGCAGACTCGCGGTAAATCTACGATTAGGCTTCGCGACACTATCCGGGCACAGCCCTGGCGATTGCTGACTGCCATTCTGAGCAATGCGGACCGAAGCTGTTCGCTTCTCGTGCAAATTCTGATCCCGGAGTTTCGGGCCGCTCAGTCTTTGTTCGTCACGACAGCGGATTGTCAGAGGGCTGCGGCCCAGGGCAAACAGTCAGAGCAGTGCATTGCGCTAGCGTAAAGTAACTCTCCGTTGTGCTCCTAGCTGCGGTCTCTAGAGCTTCGTCTGCAAACTCGCAGATGAAAAGTTCTTCTCCGTTCTGGTCGAGTCCGATGGTGATGTCATTCATGGCGACGATCCCTTTGTTCTTGAGTGCGAACAGCAATCGTTGCATCTAAAATTAGCACAGCATTCGTATTTCAACTGTGAGCTGGTTCACCAAACTTTGGTTGCCCGGGCGTCGGTCGCCGGGGCCCCCTGCCGCCCGCTCAGCAAGCGGCGACGAGCAATACCCTATAGGCCGAGCGTATCCTAAAGGCGGCAGCCGCGGGCGAGCGGGATCCAGAGCGGGTATTGAGCACGTCCCTGAGCAGCAAGATGGCAGCGAGCTGCACCAACACAATCAATTACTTGTCGTTTGTCGGACCTGGGTGCTTTGCGGGTCTGGCCGGTCAAATGAGGGGCGGCACGGTCCCTGAGGCCGCTAGGAGCTTGTCCGTTTAGTCCCTGTTGGAGGGCGGCGGTAGCATGATTGCATCATGCGGCGGCGCGGGCGAGCTTGCGCAGGTTGTGACCGGGTGACATCATCGCCCATTCGGCCTTTACTTTTTCGAACCCCCGCAACAGGAACTGACGGAAGCCGTTGGCTTGTTTGATCTGTCCGAATACCGGTTCGACCACCTGCTTGCGTAATCGGTAGCGGCTGCGATGGCCGGCGCGTCTGAGCTTGGCGCTCATGCTGGCAACCAGCGATCCGGGCTTGAGCGGTCGCTTGGCGGTGGCGGACTTGGGCCGTGGTGCTGTTGCCCGGTGGCGATGTAGCCGTTGATCCGCCGCCGGCCGAGCGTGGCCAGATTGGCGGCCGAGCAGTAGCCGGCATCGGCCGAGAC
>CAWDAB010000010.1:0-692469 GCA_963800155.1 uncultured Alphaproteobacteria bacterium | reverse complement strand
ATAATTCGGTAGGTTTCATGCTCGACATCAACCCCCTCTTTAATGCCGGCCATTTCAAGGAGGCAGAGGCACTGGCCCGACATGAACTGCGGGCGACGCCGGGTCAGTTGCATGCCAGCCTGATCTTGGGAAAGGTTCTCTTACGCCGCGGAGCATTGGCGGAGGCGGAGGAAGTACTTGGAGCTGCCTTAGCCAAGTCACCGCGCCAGCCCGACCTTCTAAATCTGCGTGGGGTTACCTGGTTAAAGCTCAATCGCGAAGCGGAAGCGCTCGACGACTTTGACGGGGCTATTGACATCCGCCTAAACCACCAGTCCGCACACGAAAACCTGTGTGCCCTACTTGCCAAGCGTCACGATCCCACACCTCGCTATTCGGTAACCGTAATTACCCCCAGTATTGGCAGTCCCCATTTACGGCGAGCGATAGCCAGCGTACAAGCGCAAACCTACCCATACCTGGATCACCTCGTTGTGGCCGACGGCCCGGAGTATCACGAGCTAGTTCGGGCCTGCCTGCCAGCCGAGCCGCGCCACCAGGTCCATTTCCTACCGCTGCCTTATAATGTGGGAGGCGATGGCTTCAACGGCCACCGGGTGTACGGCTCGGCGCCATACCTCGCAAATAGCCGCTATGTGGCGTTCCTGGATGAAGACAACTGGTTTGAGCCGGACCACGTGGCGAGCCTGATGGCCAAGATTACGGCGGAGGGACTGGTCTGGGCCTATGCGCTGCGGAAGATTGTGGATGCGGACGGCCGCTACATTTGTAACGACGATTGTGAGAACCTTGGCCAGTGGCAGACGTGGAACAAGACCGGGCACGTGGTGGATACAAGCTGCTACATGCTTCGCCGGGATGCGGCGTTATCCACGAGTACGATCTGGTATCGTCGGTTTCGCGATGAAGAAAGTCCCGATTTTCCTCTTTGCCGAAAGCTCCTGAAAGACTATCCACGCTGCGGCACGAATGGAAGGTACTCCGTGAATTACCGTGTGGGGAGCTCGCCGGAATCGGTGCAAGCGGCATTCTTCATCCAAGGCAATGAGGTCACGCGGCAACGGTACGGCGAGAATTTTCCGTGGCGAGCCTGACCTTAGATGCTGGCTCGCCGACGCGCTCGTATACGGTGTGGTTCGCGGATGTGCGCCGCGCACACGGATCATGTTGTTTGCGGCAGCGGCCGCAGACCCAACTAAGATAAATCACACCAAACGTTTGGAAGAGTAGCCCAATATGAATTACTATGACTATGATCGCGCTCTGCAAACTCTGCGCTTCAAGCAACAGGAGTATGAGACCACAAAGCAGCGGGCACTGTCTAATATATATAATAATTTACACGATCCGAAAACGGCCCTTTCCTTATTGCGATCCTTTATGCATCAATATGAGAACGATGCCGGCATATACATATTCGTCAATGATATTTCCTCCCAACTACAGGCTTTCGAAATTCTCGCCGAAAGTGCGCCGAAGGCATTAGCGCATGATCAACTCAATGCGCAATGCCACTTTGATTACGGCACCTTGCTATTTAAGTTTCCAAAACCGCAACGATCGTTTGACATCTTTTTGCGTTATATCAAGTCCACAATTGAAGGTCAGTTTTGTGTCGATAATTTATCGTCACAATTCGATCTTTGTGCGTTGTTGAATCAGATTGAAACTGACTTTCGATCAGTGGCAGAGAAAACCAACTCTTCGAAGGATTATATGAGGCTTGGAAATTTCTTAGTGTTTGGACGTAGCTTTAACAAAGCCGAGATGGCGTATAGACGAGTTACAGAATTTGGCCGTGATCGCGCCACGGGCTATCGCAATTTATCGTTCCTTCTTACGCTATTGGGGCGCCGAACGGAAAGCCACGTCGCTCTAGGGCGCGCGAATTTTATCCAGCGCAGATACGGCTTAGCAATCGAAAGTTACGTGCAAGCGCTATCATTCGGAGAGGCGTCAACCGATGTTTACGAAAACCTAGCCCGGTGCTATTTGCGTATAGGTCAATATGCAGAGGCAGCCGCTATCTGTTCCAAAGCGGCGGCGGCGACGCGAACACCTAAATTATACGCATTATGGATTGACGCGCTGCAATCCGCCAATCACATTGACGACGCGCTTGAGGTTGCCGAACGGGCTTGTGTGACATTTCCTGACGACCAATACTTCAAATTTCAAGCACGTCTAATACTGCCTGTTATATATAAATCCGAAGACGAAATCTTCAATCATCGGGCTCGGTTTCAACGAACGTTGCGCGAATGGTCAGTCAAATGCTGCAATGATCCCAGTTACGTTTCAACCAATGCAATTGACGATCTAAAAACAACAAACTTCTACCTTCCCTATCAGGGCCAATGTGATGTCGATATCCAAAAGGAATACGGTGATTTGGTCCATCGCATCGTAAGTGCGACATACCCAAAATTTTCAAATCGATCTGCATGCCAATCACGCCTTAATAAGGATCGCATTCGAGTGGGCTATATTTCTGGTCATTGTGAATGGCACACAGTCGGTAAGTTATTCCTTGGATGGTTAGAACATCATGACGCGCAGAAATTCGAAACTTATGTCTACCATTTGGGACGCGAGATGGATTTTTTATCGTTCAAGTTTGAGGCCGCGTGTACGAGATTCGTTCACTTTAGCGATGCTGATTTAATAGAAGCATGTGAGCGCATTCGGGCCGATCAGCTTGATATACTTGTTTTCCTCGAAATCGGAATGGATGTCATGATTACAAAGATTGCGGCGTTACGACTGGCTCCTATTCAATGTGTTGCTTGGGGGCACCCAGTGAGTTCTGGATTGCCAACGATGGATTATTTCATCTCGAATGAAATGATGGAGCCGCCTGATAGCGATAATCACTATTCGGAAGTGTTGGTTAAACTTCCCAATATTGGTGTGTGCGTGCCTCGGCCATCTAAGTCGACTTCGAATAGAAGCCGGCATGATTTTGGACTTTCAGACAGTCGTACAATGTATGTGTTTCCTCATTCTTTATTCAAATGCCTGCCACGGTATGATGAGGTATTTGCACACATCGCCAAGGGAAACACGAACTCTCAGTTCGTCTTTATCGAACGCGATACGCATAGCATCGAGGTTGCAAATTTTTTCAAGGCAAGGGTTGCGAAAATATTTAAACGCCATGATTTAGATCCAGATAACTATATTCGGTTCGTGCCGCCGTTAAGCACCCAGAATTTTCTCAGGCTGCTTTCGCTGGCAGATGTCTACTTGGACAGCATTGGGTGGTCGGGCGGGATGACGACCCTCGAAGCTTTGGGGTGCATGTTGCCGGTTGTCACAACGCCGGGTGAGTTCATGCGCGGACGACATTCTTATGGTTGTTTACGGCGAATAGGAGTGACCGATACCGTCGCGCAAAATGTTGAAGATTATATCGACATCGCTGTCCGTCTGGGACTTGACGAAAAATGGAGAGAGGGCATTAAGATGAAGCAAGAGTCAAAATTGCACAAATTGTACGACGACACGGACTGTATATCAGGATTGGAGCAATTTTATCGGAACTTGGCTATTCGGGAGAGTGCGCGGGTGCCTGCGACCAAGAAAGTCGCGCAATGATCGTGCGTTCATCGTTACCCGCTACTCGCCATTATTCATTCCCGTTGGCCGGCTTGTCGGATGCTCATCAATCGCGTCGCGATTTCGCGCCAGTTGATGAGCCTGATGTCATGTTTTGCGAGCAGCGCTTGGAATTCGACACTCATGCAGAAGTCGAGGTCACGCTGACGCCACGCCGCGCCCCAGGTCGGTCGGTCCGCAGAGAAAGCCCGCAGTTCGGGGTCATCCAATCCAGGGTGGATCACAAACTCAGTGACCCCTGTAGGCAGGTTCTCGATGGCGTGCCGGTAAAACCTAGGCCACTCCTCAGACGCAATTTCCGGCTCGACGGTGATGGTATGGTCAATCACTATGTCCCTCTGGGTCAGTAACAATTCTAGGTAAGGCCATTGGGCGAACCAATTTCGCGCAACGAACACTGGTAAGCGATATTCGCGCCCAAGGCGCAGGAATATTGAGAACAGATCCTGTCCACCCTTTTGCAATCGATACTGGTGGGAGTCAAGATGCGTCGGGTGGAGGCCCGCCGCACATGCCTTTTCAATTTGCGCGCGCAGTTCAATCTCGACTTCGTTTGGATTGATGCATGTGTCAGATGTCCACGTTTGATGGAAGTAGCCCAACCTGTCGACGAGCGATGGCACGGCACTTCGTGGCGCCGTTGGTCCCCACCGATAATGCATCCGTTCGCTCGTAAGTGTGAGGTGAACGCCAAGATCCGACTCCGGGTGCGCACGCGCATAGGCAACGACCTCGGGGAACCACGGGGAGCAAACCATAACACTTCCTGAGTTGACGAGTCCGCTCTCGAGGCCTTTGATGAACGCAGCATTCACAGAATGGATTATAGCAACGTCGTCGGCGTGTACGATCAGGAGCCGCGCAGATTGTTTGTACCCAAGCCGCTCGGCAAGGTTCTGCCAATGCGCGGGTCGGCGCTCGGAAGCCGTCGCAATTGCCGACTTTGCTTGTTCTTGAGAAGAGGGCCACAACAGTGGCTTTTTTCTCAAGAGTACCTTCGTCAAATAGCTTCTGAAACCGATCACTACCCTGCTCCATCCGCTTCCGCGTGCACAATCCGCCAACGCGCTGGCATGGATCGTTTGCTAGCTGACGTCTGTTGCCTTGCCACCCGTTCGCCTTCCGAACGCTGAGTCGTCAAAAAGCTACCGAGGTGCTAAAACACACATAGGAGTTCGCCGCAAATGCTCTCCGTCATAATGGCGACCAGAAACCGTGACCGGATATTGCGTGATGTCCTCACGGCCTTCTGCCGTCTCCAGCAGCCATCGTCTGGCTGGCAACTTATCATAGTCGATAACGACAGCACGGACGACACTACGAAAGTGATTGCCTCGTTCGCGAATTGTCTGCCGTTGCAGACCATCCACGAACGCGAATTGGGGCAAACTCGCGCGCGGAATCGCGGACTGGAGTTGGTGAAGGGAGATTTAACGATATTTACGGACGACGACATTTTCCCTTGCGCAGAGTGGCTGGTCACGTTGAAGGAAGCCGCGGATAGCCAGCCAGCATACTCAATGTTCGGCGGTCCGATCGTGGCACGGTGGGAGGCGCCTCCGCCGTATTGGGTACGCTGGATAGAGATACCAGGTGCGGTTTACGGAATTACTGATCGATCGCTCGAAGATGGACCGACAAATCCTTGGGAACTCTTCGGTGGGAACATGGCAATTCGTACGAGTGTTTTCCATTCCGGGACACGTTTTCTTACTTCCATGGGCCCACGCGGTTCCAATTACCCAATCGGAAGTGAAACAGAGCTGCTCATGAGGCTTGCACGACAGGGACATAAAGCGTGGCACGTCAAGGGTGCGTTAGTAGAGCATCTTGTTCAAAAAGAACATTTGAAGCAGACATGGGTTATGCGACGAGCCCTTCGCTTTGGCCGTGGATCGTATCGCATACAGAACATGCAAAATAATAAAGTGCATACACCGTTTTACCTCTTGCGAGTAGTCTTAAAAGCAGGATTGGAGATGACCAAGGCGGGCATCTCCTTTAGACAAGAAGCTTTGTTTCGGTCACGGTGGCGGCTCAATTTTGCGCGTGGGCAGGCGACCGAAGCGCGCATTTGGTCCCGTCAAAAAGGCAAAGCTGTACCAATCAAACTATGGGAAAGCCTCGCGGTTGCCGTCCGTGTAGAGGACTTCGGCGAAGGAGGCGTCGCACGCATCAAGTTAGCAGTCGATCCGGGCCAGGAGACGAAGCGCATATTCGTGCATTTCATCCCGGTAACGCCCACTCCGTTATGCAGAGCTTTTACGGGGAACCATGAGGTTCGCGCCCCAGCTTTGGCAGAAACCTCTTGCTTCATCTCCGCCGAAGAAATGGCTATGCTGAAGATGGCATCATACTTGGTCCGCGTCGGAGCAGAACGAATAGATGGAACCAAGGTATGGGAGCGTAATGTGCTGACTAAGGCAAGAAGGAGTTGCGAGAACAGTCCCGCTGACATAAGGGACAGGCAGATCACGGCGCGTTAGATAACGTGACTAACTCTCCCGCTAAGCGCTCCGGCTCTGCCGGAGCGAATAGAGGCAGTTCTACGGCTTCGGGAGTAAGTGTCGAAGGATCATAATCACCTGAACTACGCGACATGGGAGGGCGGCAAGTACCATGTCGTGTTCAGGCCGAAGTACCGCAAGAAGGTGTTGTTTGGGCAAATCCGGCGGCACTTGGGCACCAGATCGAGGAAGGGCACCTGATGCCCGACCATGTGCACACGCTGATATCGAAATTCAGTGGCAGAGGTGATCGGACACGAGTTCTTTCCTTTCAGATAATTGCCCAGAATGTGGAACGCAAGCTGCTGAATTTTCTGGGCCGCAAATTCTGGGTGAGGGGCTACTATGTTTCGAGCGTAGGGCGGGATGGGGAGATGATTCGCGCCTCTACATACTAGGGCCAAAACCCATTAATCGAAAAAGGCACTGAATTTGGGTTCGCGGTTCCTTTTCGCAGGCAACCCGGGGGCCGACAATCGTCAAACATCAGTCATTGCGCAGCGTTCCGCCTCGGCGATTTCCACAAAACCGTGCTCAACGAATTTTATCGTGTCGCCTTCCGCAAGAAGGTGTATCGTTCGATCGACGAGCTGCAGACCGATCTCGATTTGTGGATCCGTGACCACCGATTTGTGGATCCGTGACTACAATGAGTTGGTCGTGAAGAACGGCATAAGCCGTTGATAGTGAGTTGATTTTCGAGAGACGAGGCAATCTGTTCGCCGGCTCCGATGCCGGCGGCGAGCGCGCCGCCGCAGCTTACTCGCTCCTCGAAACGGCCAAACTCAATGGCCTCGATCCCGAGGCTTATCTGCGTGAGGTGATCGGCCGCATCGCGGACCATCCGATCAACCGTATCGCCGAATTGCTGCCCTGGAACATCGGCCTCGCATCACCGATTCGCGTTGCCGCCTGACCTTCGCCCACGTCAAGCATCCAAATCCGCAGCCGTCACGAAACGCTTACCTTCCGCCTCGTCCTCGCCCGGCTGAGGATGCTTTTACGCCTGATCCTTACGGCGCTACTTGGCGCGCTCATTTCCCGCCCGCTGCTAAAATCGGCTTGTTAACGACCGACCAATGAACAACGGCCGCATCAGCGACGCTGGTGCTTCGGCAAAACGCCAATGCAGACCTTCCTGGACGCCATGCCTATCGCAAAGGAGAAAATGGCTCACCCTGCGGGAATTCTTCTGAAAAGTTCTCCGGCTTCGGCTTCCACTTCGTCAATGTTGGTTTGATGTAGTAGGCGCGCTTTTTCGCGCTGCTTTGTTCTTCCAACGCCTGCTCTGGCATCTTTGCTGGCGGTTGCTGCGTCATAGACCTATCCACCGAGCCGAAAACTGGCCATACTTTACCCCTTTTGCCTGCGCGGGCAAGGCCGCTGTGAGACTCTGATCGAGCCCGTGGATTTGTTTTTAGTGACGCCCCGCTATGTCCTAGCGCCAGAAGTCGCGGAATGGCTTGCCTGCAGGCACAGGCTATCGAAGCTGCCTTGAACTCCGCAATTCGGCACCGATGGAACACCACTGGCAAACGAGCACCCCATGTCGACGAGATCGGTCACTGGGCCCCAGCGGTAAAGCCCAGGCGCCCGGCGCCACAAAGCCCGTCCGCCTGTGCATCTAGCACAGCGTTCAGCGTCTCTTCGACCGTCTCGCGAACCATCTCGCCAAGATGATGTTGCCGCTTCCCTATTCTAGAAGGAGCCGTCAATCCCGAAAGTGCGAAAAATCGTGTACGTTATCGTTCGTTTTTCAACCCTCAAGAGCAAGCGACGGGAGGATTGCGTCAAATTGGTCAAATTGGTCCCAAAGACACCGTCCACGGGCTGGAAGGGGAGGCTACCAGCGCCATAGGAGCTGAGACTCGCGGACCTCCGCTACCATTGCCCTCAGGTTCCGTTCATCCGGGGAATTGTGGCTATTTGTTGATGTGGATATGCCAGTCTTGGGCACCTTTCGCTTGATTTCCTTCTCGCCCGAGCTTCTACTGGCACAAAAGGTGAGATATGGCTTCCGAGGTTTCAAAAAATTTCTTAAGCATGGTGGATGATTTCCTCCACAACCTTGCAGCATGACGTTGGGCTTTAGTCCCCGTAGCACCAGCACTCTAATCGTGGCAATACCGAAAAAAGTCGCAGATATTAAATTGGGATCAGACGCCGACGAGAGCGTGGTTTTGTCATCTCAATCGCTGTGTTTGAAATGTGGTCTCTGCTGCGATGGCACGTTTCTTTCAGGTGTGCCAGTGAAACCAGATGACAAGGTCGCCCCATTAAAAGCTGTCGGCATAAATATTGTTTCAGATAACGATTTGACTGTATTAAAACTGCCGTGTGCGGCTCATAAAAATTGCACCTGCACTGTATATGCAAATCGACCGCAAGTGTGCCGGACATACAAATGTAAGCTTTTAAAGATGTTCGAACGAGGCGACATTTCCCAGCAGTCCGCGCTAGAAATTATTAACAAGGTGAAATCTCTTAAGAATGAGATGAATGCATTGGCGTTCGCCGCTTCTACCACTGCGCAATCGGGGAAAGAGATACTATTGCTAATGAAGAGATGCCAGACAGACCCACGTATTGTAACAACAACGCAGGACTACGCTCTCGTGTTGCTCAAGTTTGGGCAGCTACAGATATATCTTGATCGTTTTTTTCGAGAGGAGGCCATGTTCGCACCTGCTTCATCTGATCGATCACCCGCCGCTCCCCGTCAAGATTTAACAACCGGCACCCTCGAAGGTACGGTCCACTTACGGCCTAACGATGCTGCGCTCTGATGAGAGCCTCAGCTACTGGACCAGCGGCAACGCGCGACTTTCCCGATTACAATGCCTACACTCATTTCGCTCGCAGATGTTACCAACGTCCGGTAGAAGGGCGGCTTCGCGCATCATGGCTCCGCTCGAAGCGATGGACGCTTGCTTCAATTGTCACTTTGGGCACTATCATATCGTGCATCGCATATTGGCTTCATCGGGTTGTGAGGCCTGATTCTCTCTCAAGTGCGCGCAGACGATGGACCCAAGCTCAATTCCTGCGCGAACTGACGGGGACCGGCGCAGGCGGTAGACGGCGATTTTGGAGGCTAGGTACGCGCAAAGCGCCAGATGGTCGCGAATCCGGCCACTGCCAAGAATGAAGTTAAAGTGATAGGTCTGGTCAATTAACGCACGAACCGCGTCGGCGCCGGTGATTTGGTCAATCGAGACATGCGGACAAGTTGGATCGATTTCGAGCAAATAGACCCGATCGAGCCTGCTCCACTGGTCATCGGCGGCGTGTTTCGGATAAACGAAGTATTTCTCTTTGTCGAGCGCTTCGCTGACAATTTCCGTTGGCGTGAATGCAAGTTCGGCGATCGGTTCGCGGTGCAGCTTCAGCCGACGGAGGTACGGCCAAGCTCCCGGTATCGAATTCTGATTGAACCTGATGGGCAGTATGTCGTCCGCGACTAATTGATAACCTAATGAGTTCAACAAAGCTGCAGTAGTCGACTTGCCCGCTCCTGAATGCCCGGCAAACGCTGTTATGCCCTTCCGGTCACAATCGCGCTTGCGTGGAGTGGCAATATTCCGCGTTGATGACACAAGGCTCGCCCACGCCGGTCCGAACAGAAAGATTTCGATTTCCTTTTGCGTCTGCTCCCGCGGCCGGCCAGACGCGAATTTGCCGACCACTCTTGATCTCGAAATCCGCAACGTCTTCGATCCTGATAAGGGAACATTGCGTTGTGTGCTGAAACACAAATCGGCCTGTACTTTTCGCTATGGGAGAATGTCCAGTAGCGATGTGAATCATGACATCGACATTATCTAGCGTCGTTCACCAATGTTGGCACGCCAGTGAGGGGGATTTCGGAATGCGTGCGCCAGCCACAGAGCATGTACGCGTGGGTGCCAACTGTGCTGAAGTGTGGCTTGGTCAACAAATTTCTGTCCATGCGCGAGACGCCACTTGAAAAGGTTATCACAACAAAATAGGTCGAGAATCAAGTGGAATGTCAGAGGCCAATTCTGCGGTGGCCGTACGTAATCTCGCTCGTTCGGGCTACCACCCTTCCGCAAGCGGTCTGAGCTATGGGCAAAAGTTGGTGACGGCATAAGGGAATAAGGCGGCGTATCATGGTGGTTATTCGACCGTCTCAATGCCGACGCCGATGACGCGGGCCAATGATGAGGCGGAGGCGTGCCAAGTCGCGCCTCAGTTCAGCGAGCGTATTCGATGGCAGGGGCTCTCGCTCGGGTGTGCGCAATGTCTCAAATCGCGCCATTGCGCAAGGTCGACTTGAAGTTCCGTATGCCGAGCCGGGCGAGACAACCCTTGATTCTGTTGACGATTCGCGTACGCTACCAACCAACCAGCTTCTCGCGCTCGCGGTTCGGGCGCGTAGCGTTCTCTTCCTCAAGAGTTGGGATCGTTACCATGTGGCAATGATCAGGCTCTCCGCGAAGCCAGCCAACTCGGTGTCGAGCCGATTGTCTTCGCCTGCCGAAGCTCACGCGGCACAGCAACGCTCGTCGAGTGATGACGTAAGTTTCGATACCGCGCAGTCGCAACCCAGCGAGCCAGCCAAAAACCGTCACGGCCGGCCTCAAGTGAAAAGGCGATCCGTGTGTTGGTCCGGCCGGCCTTGACAACCTCGTCCCGCCACCGTTCGATCCGAAACAGCAAGTGCTGCTCGAGCTTCTTCAACGGATGGCGCTGATTCCCTGGAACAACCCCAGCAACGAGCCAACTCGCTCGTCATGCTGACAAGCTGACCTATCGCCTGTCGTGCCAGAGCCTTCGGTCCGCCTTCTTGACCCGGCGATTTGCCGCCCTACACACGCCGGGCATGCTTGTCCAACCAGGCCTTCTTAAGCCGTCCAACGGTCGTAGCCGAGAGGCCGCCAGCATCCTTGCCGAGCAACGCGATCAGCGCCTCCTCGATGTCGCCGGTGGAGATGCACTGATGGACAGCAAGATTGAGGCGTATCCGCGGATTAAATGGACGCCAGCTGTCGTGATATTTGGTGCAAGCGTAATCAAGTTCTTACAAAACTCTGTAGGCTCTAACGTCCTACGGAATCCGTTGCTCTGGGCGTTGCCGCTGCAAGCGCTTCTGCTCTTATCGAATCTCGACCTGTTGGACCCGTGGGGCGACGAATGGATTACCCTGTCCATTGTTTCCAAACCATTGAGCCAAGTCGTGTCTACCGTCGCCGTAATCGACCATCCACCGCTCTATTACGTGCTGCTGCATTACTGGATTTAACTCCCCTGGACGGAAAGTCCGATGGCCAGCATGCGGGCGATGTCGGCGGTGTGGACGCTGGTTGCGACCGTGATCATCTATGTCTTGTGGCTGCGTCGGGAGGGCTCCCACTTCCAGCAGATGTTTCTTGCACTGTGGGTGCTTTCACCATGCCTGCTGCTACATGCCCGCATGGCGCGCTCCTACAGCATGCAGCTAGCGCTGACATCGTTGGCGATCTACACCGCGCCACGGTGGGCTGAGCAACCTCGAAATTGGAAGTGGCTCCTCGCGTACATTGGCTCGATCACCGCACTTCTCTATACGCACTACCTGTCGGGACTTGCTGTCGCGGTCGGAGTGTGCGTAACGTTTCTAGTCAAAAAACGGTTCACATTGGTCGCGGCGCAGGTAGCACTGCTGGCAATTCTGTTTGCGCCTTGGCTGCCGATCCTCAGTTCGTCGCTGGGCCGCTGGATCGTCGGCAGATCTACGTATGAAGGCGGGAACGTCATCTCCGATCAGATCGTCCGTCTCGCTTACTTGTTTGTGTCGTTCAGTTTCGGCGAGACGCTTCCCACAGTGAGCCTTCTCCTAAGCGTCGCGCTTACTCCCGTTTTGATCTACGCCCTCTGGCGAGCAGTAAGAACCCGTCCGGCGTGGCTTCCGATCGTCTTGGTGGCCGACCGGCATCGCGTGGATAGGCGTGAGCCGATTTGAATCAATTCGTCTTCATGCCTACTCATCTCCTGTTCGTCCTGCCATTTTTCCTGATGTTGATCCTGCGCCAAATGAACCCGTTGGCCTTCGCGGCGCTCTTGGTCCTCTATGCCGGAGCCGATTACGCTTACTTCACCAGAAGCGGGTTCTTGGTGAAGCCGTATGCCACTCCCTACAAAGAGATGGCTGATGTCATTCGTGACGGGTCCCGCGGACAAAATGCGATCGTTGCAGTGGATCCGTATGGTTCGTTCTCCCAACCTCTGTTAAACCGCTTGGGCGACAGCGTTCGGGTTATTTTTTTGAATGATCAAGGCCTCCGCCCGGGAGGTGCTGGAGGCGGCCCGAAACGAACACTCAGGACCATCCATGATCTGGCTCTGGCGCCGAACCCGCGATATTTCCCCAGCGGACTTTGTCACCAAGCTCGAGCAAGATCTGAACGTAGGCCGCGAGGTTCAGGCACCACGAATTCGTTGCCTACAGCCTACCGGAGCGCTGGGCTCGACGATTGCTGCGTGGGCCTGGGCAACCTGAATACTATTATCTTCTGACCGAATTCAGATAGTGCGAGACACGTGCCGTTTCATCCGTGAGTGCACCTGTCGGTCAAATAGGCTGAGACAACTCGAGCGGCTGTCGGGGAAAATTTTACTTCGGCACGTATGGGGAAAATTGAAGCGGCATAGCTCCGCCTCAGCCCGGAACAACTTGTCGATAGAATTATCCGGCCTCGAATCGCGCTGCGTTTGCGTTACCGATGCGGGCCTGCCGCTTCGATTGAGGGTGAAGTCTTATAGTTGCTGGAAATTTGGCGGGGTGCATCCTTTGCGGATCATCTGATTCAAAACGGGCTTTGGCGAGCCCCTCAAAGGAGCACCCCATGTCGACGAGAATACCTGCTTCGCAACGCACGCGTGAAGAGCTTACGGCATTGATCGAAGGGCGCCTTTCCACAGCTTCGGCAAAGGATGAATTGGTCAAGCTGGCGACCCGGCTGATCGTGGAGGAGGCGCTTGAGGAAGAGGCCGGCGACACGATCGGGCGAGATTATTACGAGCACGGTGCGCAGCCTGGCCAGGGCTACCGGAACGGATATCGGACAGGGCGGCTGAAGACGGCGGAAGGCGCAATGGACTATTCAGCGCCGCAGATTGCCGGACGCGATGAGCCTTTCCGCTCGGCGATCCGGGGGTATCTCAAAGGTCATACGCAGGGGCTCGAGGATCTGGCGATCGAGATGCTGGCGCGCGGACTGTCGGTGCGTGACATAGAGGACGCCTTCAAGGACGAGAACGGTCGGCTTCTTCTGTCGAAGACGGCGGTCTCGCAGCTGGGGGATCGGCTGTGGGAGGACTACCAAGCCTTCGCCCAGCGGGATTTGAGCGAATACGAGATCAGCTACCTATTTGTCGATGGCATCGCGGAACGCTTGCGGCCTGGCGCCAAACGAGAACCGGTTCTGGCGGCCTGGGGCTTTACGGCTGTAGGCCGCCGGGTGCTGCTGCATCTTATGGCAGGGTCGAAGGAGGATACCGAGACGGTGACCGCATTCTTCGAGGACATGAAGCGCCGCGGCTTGAACGATCCGCTGCTGGTGACCTCCGATGGGGCCCCCGGCATCATCAAGGCGATTGAAATCTGCTTTCCACGCGCGGCCCGCCAGCGCTGCCTTGCCCATCGCATGCGCAATCTGGCGGTCAAGGTGCCGGAGGACGTCTGGCCGGAGTTTAAGGTTCGCGTCCAGGCGACCTATCAGGCGCCGAGCCGGGCGATCGCGCGCGAGCTCGCTGCCGGCGTTGTCGCCGATTATAGCCGTCAACACGACAGCGCGGTTGCCTGCTTCATGGACGACTTCGAGGCCTGCATCGCGCACTTGCGATTCCCGGTGACGCATCGGCGGGCCATTCGCACGACGAATCTGCTGGAACGTCTGTTTGTTGAGGAACGCCGGCGTCTGAAGATCATCCCGAATGCGTTCGGCGAACGAGCGGTCCTCAAGCTGATGTTCGGCGCGCTCATCCGTGCAGCCGACAGATGGAAATCGATCAAGGTCACCGAGTTCGAACGCCGTCAGCTCTCGGCCGTCAAAAAGGAGCTCGACCAGGAGTACGAGACCCAAGTTGGCCTCGATCGCAACCCCTCAAAGGCTGCAGCCCACGCCAAAATATCCAGCAGTTCTCAGACTTGACCTCGATTGAGGCGGCGGCTAGTTCCTAAAGTCTCGCCCATTGCCTTACGATAGCAGGCGGATATATATTTTGAACAACGTTTCGCGTCGGGATCAGGAGCCTAGAATAAACACCTCTAACTTTTCGGGGGAAGTAATGAAAGAAATAGATATTTTTCCGGATGTGCTTACGTCTTCATTTGCCGAATTTCTTTTTAGGATCGCGATTGAGGGGTTTTCCAAAAGGAAATGTATTGTTGGAAATGAACACACGTGGGGCAAAGAGTTGACGCGGGAATGGTCAAAGGTTTCGGTGCAGTACTATCCTGAAGTTATTAAAAATCAAATATTAAAAGAGCTTGCTGAAAAAGGAATCGTAAAAGATAATGGCTACGATGTTTTCTGCCATATTTGGGAAAAATTAGGTTTCATTCCTTGGCATAATGACAGGGTCAGCTCAAAAGCAAGAGAGGCGATCACGATTTATTTGAAATCGACAATGGGAGGAAGATTGGGGCGGAATATTTCTTTATAAAGAAGATGATACTCCGCGTGTCAAAGGATTTGTACCAACCTTCAATACAGCAATTCGAAACTCGGGAAATTTAGCACATTCGGTTTCGATAATATCGCCTGATGCCAAAGAACCGAGGGTTTCGATACAACTTTTTTCCTTGAAATACCTGGAGGATTAATGCGGGGCGGCGGCGACAATTCGTTCCATCCAGGGGCCGTATCGCGTCACAAACTGACGGTTACCGGCTACGCAAGGCTCATGAGAAGAAATAACGTGCCTTTGCGCCGCGCCATCGCCCTATCCTCGGTTCCTGTGCCCTCTGGATGGTTGGGGCTTCGCCTGCTGCATTCAATATTGCAAGCAGGGCAAGCATCAAAAAATGTCCAACCCCGATTCTTTTCGGAAAGAATGCGCTCCCCTGCCGATTTTTATTTCAAAAAATGAGGGGATGGCTAAGCATATCGCTGATCAATTGTGCTGACGCCCCGAGCGAGAACTGGACTGAACCAACCCGACAAGCAATGCACAACCTAAGAGAAATTTGAATATCACGATATTGCTGTATAGGTCTCCTGTAAATTTTGGATAAAATCCCCAATGCGCAAACTCTAGAATGGCGAGCAAATCGAAATAGCCGCCCAATAAAGCCACTAGGACAGGATGCAATTGCGGCCTCTCGGAAAATACCCAATACAAGATAAGGAGATATGGCACCATCTGATAGTTGATGTAACCAGCCCGGTAGAATAGCAAGGTGACCGAGACTGCGAGTACAGCCGAAAGTGCAGGCCCGGTTTGGCGAAGCACGCACAACACGAACATCCCTAATGCGGTGGTCACCAATAAAGGCCTTTCCAACCATACAAAGGGATCCAAATTCGACGAGTCCGATAAGAAGCGAATCGAATTCGTCGCGGCCAAAGCATCATAAATCGACCAATGCGAATGTCGGGTAGCAGCTAACCCTATCGGCAAGAATGTCGACATTCCCCAGATAAGGACGCTCACGATCAAGCCAAAAACGAAAACGACAACGCAGAAGCTAAATAGGCGGAAATGAGGGCGGCGTTCTCCGAACACAAGAAACGGCAAGATGACGATTGGCATGTATTTTAACAATATACCCAGCGCCAGATAGGTTCCGGAAATCCCATCCTTCCCACGATTTACATTATGAACCGCTGCGACGCAAGCAAGTGCCACCAAGACATCGAAATATCCGAAATACGCAATTTCCACCCAAGGGAACGGATTAAGGAGCCAGAGACCCGATAACGGCCACGAAAGCGCAACGAGTCCTCGGCGCGGGGCGAAATCCTTGACCAGCCATATCAGGTAAACGAGGCACGAGAAGGCAAAAAAAAGCTTGTTTGCGCGAGGATTTATCCGGACGAGGAGCGACAACATATTGAACAAGGGCCCATAGGCGTTGCCAGTATCCAGCCAAGGATCGTGTCCTCCGAGAACCGCCTTCCACTCGCGGAGGTAGGCCGGATAATCCCCCCGCGTCGGGCTAAGAGCAGTCAATCCGAGAAACGCGGCTGAAAATACAATCAGAACGAAATTGGTGCGTGAGTTTGGTTTTGAGCTATTGTCAAGTAGAAGCGGATCTTTGTGCTCGCTGCCCACGATAAATAGGACGATCACGAGGTGCAGGATCGTTGCGATCAGCACGGCGATAGTGATCTCGCTCCAGAGATCTAAATAATGTCCTATGGGCAATGACCTATGGCCCTGGAAAGCCCAATTCAGGACTGACAGTGTTTGTTCGTTGTAGGCGTCAGTGATAATGTTAGGTGCGACACCCTTGGCAAAGCCAATCCACAATATGCACACACTCGCATAAATCGCGATTAGTGAAGACAACGGTCGAAGCATATAGTTGGAGTTGCGCACGTTCATTGGAATCAGGCGGTTCAGCGGCCTTTCCGTTAAGATTTGGTCTGACGATTTGTAGTGCTATTTCAACCTGACACGGCATCGATCGCCAGGCGGGTGACGGATTAACTACAACGCGGGAGGAAGATTTCGCGTGAATTAAGTTGGGGGTCAACCAGCAAGCCCCATCCGCATTCGGAGCGGCTTTCGGTGATCTCTCCGTGACCCGCATATCTGGTCAACCATTGGGAAGGACTCTGCGTCTATCTCAATGATGGGCAGGTCGAAAACTGACAACAACCGGGCCAAGAATCTCATCCGGTAGCTGGTAATAGCCGATTTCATCCTGCACCTCCTCTTCAATACTTCTAAACATTGAGTTACGCCGCGCCTTGAAGGCCCGCTATTCGGCGGCGCCGTGGGCAAGAGCCCGATGTGGCGCAAGGTAGAGGCGGAGGAGCCGATCGTGGGGTTGTTGATTCTCGATGGCACGGTGGTTCAGGTGCGGCTCGACCGCAAAACGATTGCGATCTCGTTGCTGGTCATCGGCGTGCGGGCAGACGGCCAGGAGGTGTTGCTCTCGGTCAAGAGCATGGGCGGCGAAAGCAGCGAAGCCTGGCGCAATCGCCGGGACAGATCGAGAGCCGCCGCAAGGCCTTCCTACTACGCAAGCGGCAGCTCAAATGCAAAGCGGTGGCCGGCGCCCGGACCACCAAAGCGATCGAGCGTTTGCACGAGGAGTTCAAGCGAAGGATCAAGTCGCAGACGGTGCTGCCATCGGCCGAGACAGCCGCGATGCCCTTCTGGGCGTTATTAGTTAGAAACTTTCATTGAAAGCTATGTCAAACGAAAAAACGCGGATATACTACCATCCCCAACAAGCGATATGCGACGACCCAAAAGAATCTCGAATGATCATTGTCAAAGAAGACTTCTTCAAAGCAGGTCTTTGCAATGTAATTGCAAAAGGCACTCAAGCTTATCAATGGAGTTACGGGCATAAATCTGATACTGCTAATGCTAATCATAACAAATTTTTTGTGAGCTATCTTTGGAATAAAACATCACAAGAAAACTTTTTTTATATGTTGTGGCGCATGATACATAAAGACATTTCATTCGTCGGTGATTGTAATTGTTGGCGTATAATTGCAAACGGCCAGGTCAAAGGTCAAAATGGTAATTGGCACACAGATCATGGCGATAAAACTGTTCTCTTTTTTCCTCTCGAATGGAAACCTGAATGGGGCGGCTCGACTTATTTCAAAATTGGTGATGCGGAAACCCAAATACAATACAAGCAGAACCAGATATTAGCGTTTAATTCGGGTATTTTACATTATGGGTCTTGCCCCACAGTTGACAACATCCTTCGCGTGTCTATTGCTTTCAACCTGCGTGTGAATGAGCCGCAATCCGCTGAGGGTGGGGCGGTACAATGATTGCTGCTCGAGCATTAGCGTGATCGCGCGCCCGTGACTGCCTTCCGTGATATCGCCGACACTCTGTTGCAAGCCTCGCCTGAATCTGTCGAATCATCTTGTCGGTCTCTCGCAAGCGCGGGCATCGAATTCATCGACGAGAACGGCGGCGGCTTAGGGGCCCGTCTCCGCAGCACCACTCTGTCCCAGATCGCTGGAATGGAAAGCGGTCGCTCGATATGATGTTCGCGTCCATGTGTTTACAACGTTGCCGATTTCTCACAAATTGTATATATTAAACAGGGATTTTTCAGGATCGCGCCATTATATGGTTCCATTGTGCGTTACACGAATGGATGCGCTGGGAGCCGTCGGAGCACCGGGTCCTGAGGGCCCAAGCATCATTACGCCAGGCGCGCAAGTCAGCATAATTGTGCCAACGCGGAACGAGCATGACAATGTTTACCCCCTTTATCATTCATTGTGCAACGTACTGGCAGGCATCGATTGGGAGATGATCTTCGTCGATGATGATTCGGATGACGGGACGGTGGAAGCCATCTACCGGCTCGCGAAGTCCGACCGCCGTGTCAGATGCATCCGAAGGATTGGCCGCCGCGGGCTTGCCTCCGCCTGCGTCGAGGGACTCCTCGCCAGCTCAGCGCCATACGTTGCTGTGATGGACGCTGATATGCAGCATGAAGAACAGCTGCTGCCACGCATGTTTAATATATTAATCGCTGAACCGGAAATCGATGCGGTAGTTGGCAGCCGCTATATCGAGCATGGAAGTGTGGGCCTTTGGAATCGGCAACGTGCCTTTTTGAGCGGCCTAGCCACGCTCATCGCGCGGTCTCTGATTCAGCTACCAATAGCTGATCCCATGAGCGGTTTCTTCATGGTGCGGCGCGAAGCATTCCATGCATCGGTGCGACAGTTGTCGAGCCTGGGTTTCAAGATATTACTCGATATTCTAGCCTCATCGCCTCGGCGGCTGAAGGTAAGAGAAATTCCGTATCAGTTTCGCGAGCGTTACGCGGGCGAGAGTAAGTTCGAACTCACTGATCGGATGGGAATATTTGATGCTGCTGGCCGATAAAGTAATCGGCCATATTATACCGATCCGCTTTCTTGTGTTCGTGCTGATAGGTGGGCTCGGCCTGATCGTGCATCTGTCAGTATTATGGTTCTCCCTCAACCCAATGCAACTAGGCTTCGCGCTTAGCCAAGCAATGGCAACCGGTGTTGCAATGACTGGCAATTTCATGCTCAACAATTGGCTAACTTATCACGATCGCCGCTTGACCGGATGGAGGTTTTTGTATGGTCTCTCGTCATTCGCATTGGTATGCAGCTTCGGAGCAATCGCGAATGTGAGCATCGCGACCCTGCTATTCAATCATCAGCATTCGGTCTGGTGGTTCGCAGGTATTGTCGGTGCGGCGATGAGCGCCGTTTGGAATTATGCCGTCACGTCAGCTCTAACTTGGCGTGCGCAGTCAAATCGGACTTTGCCGTTTGAGCGTAAATAGTCATCGTTTCTAACAAGCCTTTTCGTCCTTCGCGCCGCCGCACTTACAAAATCGCACACTTCTTCCCTTTCCCAGGTCATTCGATTTTTTATATTTGACTTCGCGGCAACCTGAGCTATTTGCCGTAATTGACCCGTGATGTGGTTATCCGGGAGCCGATTAAATAGTGAGCGACAGCCCGGGCGGCTGCAGTGTTGCCAGCGGGTGTCCAATGGACGTCGAGCCAGTAGTACATCCGTTCGCCGCCCCGCGCAGCTTTGCGCAACTTCCGAGTAAGATCGATGCTCGGGACTTGGTGGTCGTTCAAGGAGCGAACGAAGGCGGCGTCGAAAGCCATCTGCCGAGGAATGTCGCGTATTCCGAGTAGACGCCAGCGGCTTTGGTCTTCCCGTTGGACCGCGTAGCTGAGCGGCACATAAACCACGAGGAGCCGTGCACCCGCTTTGCCTACAATGCGGGCAAGCTTTTTATAGAATTGCATTGCCTCGCGCACTTCCGGATGGGTTGGTTCAAAGCTGATTGGTGTGGGGATCTCGCGCCCAGCTCCCAACACGGCGCCGCTTTGCCCGCCGGAGGCTACAGGCGAGCCAGAATTGAGACTTGTCCACAACGTCCATCCGTAAAAAATAATTGCAAATTTTTTGAGCCTATCGCGCCACCGCAGGACCATAGTGGTGTGGAGCGGGACGAGATAGCCATCATCGTTAACGGCTGAAATGGGCTCAGTAACATCCTTGTTCGCCATCGATGCGTAGACAATCTGAATCACAAGATCGGGCGCATAATCCTTACCTACGTGCTCGAACCAAGTTAGCTGCTGCGCTGGGAGAATCGCTGGGACCCCGGCGTTGATGATCTCGATTTTCTTAGCATCCGCGAACCCGCTTTTCTGGAGCAATTGTTGGAGAACACTCGCGAAGCTCAACTCGTAGTCAACGCCCCAACCAAAAGCAAAAGAAGGGCCTAGCAGCATGATGCGATAAACGTTGGACGGCTTCGCTAGGCTGTACTCTACTTGGGGGTGCGACACGCGAAAACCCGCTCCGTTAATATAATAGCGAGCGCGGAACTCATTGGTCCGATGATCGAAGTAGAGACCCGGGCGGTTGCCAAACCCCGAGTAGGGTTCGCGTGCATAGATCGGGATCCCGACCCGTCTGAACAAGAAATCTCCTGCGGTAAAATAATAGAATGCCTGTAGACCGACCTCGACGCAGACACCAATGAAAACAAGGTAGAGGGAACCGCGTAGCAATTTCGTAAGGATCACTTTCGACGGCGGCATTGTCATTACTGCTCCGGCAAGGGCCGTGGACTGGCAACGACGCTTATCTTTAACGAGAAAATCTTGCTCTAGCGAAGACAAAATACAAAAAGACGGGGCAGGCGAGTAAGCTACGGCTTAGATAGAATGCGGCGCAAGGATCAGTCCAGATCGAATGCAGAACTGTGGTCGTGCCTGAGGTTTTGCTTCTGTGCGGCCTTGTGCAATATGCAGTTTCCTACAATCAGGAGGTCAAGCTCGTTTCCCATAAAGCAGCGGAAGGCGTCTTCTGGCGTGCAGACGATTGGTTCGCCGCGTACGTTGAAGCTGGTGTTGACCAGCACCGGGCATCCAGTCAGCTCTTTGAATCGCTTGAGCAACCGGTAAAACAGTGGGTTAGTGTTGGCATGCACGGTTTGAATACGCGCTGAGTAATCGACATGCGTAACTGCCGGAATTTGCGAACGCACAAAGTTAAGCTTGTCGAGACCGAAAAGTACCTGCTCGTCGGCAGCCGTGGCGCAGCATCGATCCTTGCGTACGTCGGCAACGATTAGCATGTAGGGGCTATCGGATTCGAGCTCAAACCAATCGGAAACATCCTCACGCGGAACCGCAGGCGCGAAAGGCCGAAAGCTCTCCCGATACTTGATCTTGAGATTGAGATCACGCTGCATGCTTGGTAAACGAGGATCGCCTAGGATCGAGCGCGCGCCGAGAGCGCGTGGACCGAACTCCATCCGGCCCTGGAACCAACCCACCGCTTGCTGGTTGGCGAGAGCCTGGGCGGTGTTCTCGATCATCTCGTCTTCATTCAGGACGGTAAAACGCGCACCCGTAGCGGTGAGGCGCTGTTCAATGGCGGCTTGAGAAAAGCCCGGGCCGAGGAAGGAGCCGAACATGCCGTCGCCACCATTAGTCTTGCGCGGCTGCCGTTTGAAGAGGTGCACGGCGGCGAGTGCGGCGCCCACGGCCCCGCCGGCATCGCCTGCGGCCGGTTGGATCCAGATGTTTTCGAAAGCACCATCGCGTAATATCTTGCCATTGGCCACGCAATTGAGGGCGACGCCGCCGGCGAGACACAAATTCTTCGCACCGGTTATTTTGGCAAGACTGCGCGTGAGGCGCAGGACCACTTCGTTCAGCACTGCCTGGATGGAAGCTGCGACATCCATATGAAAATCGGTGAGTGGTTTGTCCGGCGCACGTACTGGCTGACCAAACAGCGCGGTGAAACGATCGTTGGTCATTGTTAAGCCCGTGCAATAATCGAAGTAGGAGAGATCGAGCCGGAATGAGCCGTCCGCCTTCAGATCGATCAAGTTGTCAAGGATCAGATTTTTGTATTTCGGCTCACCGTAGGGCGCCAATCCCATCACCTTGTACTCACCGAAGTTGACCTTGAAGCCGATGTAATAAGTAAAGGCCGAATAGAGCAGGCCGAGCGAATGTGGGAAGTGGATCTCTTGAAAAATTTCCAAGTTGTTGTTTGATCCCATCGCCGCCGAGGTCGTCACCCATTCGCCCACGCCGTCCATAGTCAGCACGACCGCCTCTTCGAAGGGCGAAGGATAAAATGCTGATGCCGCGTGGCTGAGATGGTGCTCGCAGAACAGCAGCCGCGCAATGTCAAATCTCTCAGCAAATGGTTTTAGCTCAGCCTTGAGCAAACTCTTCTGTAACAGCTTTTCTTTTAACCAGAGCGGAATCGCCATGTGAAACGAGCCAAAGCCGCGCGGCGCAAGTGCTATATAGGTTTCCATCAGGCGTTCGAATTTTAGAAATGGCTTGTCATAGAAAACAACGTGATCGACTTCGTCGAGCCTTGCGCCGGCTTCGTCCAAACAGTAGCCGACGGCATTTTTTGGAAACGATGAATCATGTTTCGTGCGGGTAAATCGTTCTTCCTGCGCCGCGGCCACAATGCGGCCGTCCTCCACGAGCGCGGCGGCGCTGTCATGATAGAATGCTGAGATACCGAGGACGCGCATTGCTGCAGGCTAGAACAGCGTATAGATGAAGGGCGCGACCGCTGAACCCTTGGTCAATACCACCAGTCCGCCGAAAACAATCATCATGACGAGGATGGGTGCGAGCCAGAATTTCTTACGGACGCGCATAAAACGCCAAAACTCGGCTACGAAGTCCATACGGTCCCCCCTTTAGAACTGATCTTTCATGGATTCCGGAGCCGGACCCGGTGGACGCCGTTCAATCCAGTAGCTATGGATGCCGGGCTGCCATTTGAGACGCAGCAGGTCCTTGCCTAGTACCCGCATGATCACGCCCGTGGGCCATACGGTGCCGAAGAACACGAAGGCCATCACGATCGGATTGAGCACCTTGTGCAGCAACAGCCCCAACTTGAGCCAAAGAAGATTCAGCGGCCTTAGGCCGGCCGGAAAGAGCAGCGCCGCGGCAAGAAAAAGGACTGCAATTGCGCCCGTCCAGGCCCATAAGTGGCCGTCATGCCACCAGTTCATTAGCGACGTCGCTGCGAACGCTACGGTCATTACAATCCCAAATGACCGTTCCGAACTGCCAATCACACTTTCGTCGCGAGAATAGCTTTCGTGGGCTAACTGTGCCATTGCATTATCGCATCGTTCATGGATCGCGTTCTGTCGCCCGTCTTTTTAAAGCTAGCATAACTGTGTTGCGGCAAACATGCGAGGTCAAACAGCTACCTAAAGGCTTGAAAGCCGTGGAATTGGCGAAAAATTACAGCGACCGTGGCGTCATCGTGGTCAAATAAACTAATGGCGGATTTCAGGCGCACGATAAACGGAGATTTCGTGGACAAACCCGAAGCGTCAAACTGCCACGTACCGTCTCTGAGTTGGCTTCGACTTTTTCTTGATTTACATACTTGCGTGCGCGCCTCGGCAGAGAGAGCGGATACTGTGCCCGATATGTTGAGTCTCATTCTTTGGGTCATCGCCGGCGCCGTAGGGGGGAATGCGGCAGGCGATTTGCTCAAGGGGCGCTCCGATTTAGGGCCCGGAAACACGGTTGCCGGAGCAATAGGCGGCATAGTCGGTGCACTAATCCTACAGACCCTGATCCCTGCCTTGAGGGGCCTCGACTTCTTGCCCATCATCGGCCAGGTGATAGTTGCCGTCATCAGCGGGGCCGCTCTGACGGTCATCGGTGGTGCGGTCAAGGCTCGCCGGCGTTAAAAGCAAAGAAAAGCGACTTTGTAAGCGAGGAGCGATCGGCACAGCGGGGCCGTTGCCTCTCATTCCCTCCGGAAAGAATGGAAAGCAGATTCCTTTGATCATTGGCGATAATCTCTGAACCCCCAGGTACGACCCCGTAGATAGAAGCGGGCTGAGGCAGCGAAGCTCAATTAGTGTGAAGCGATACGCGAGCAACAATACAATGAACTGCTGCATCCTGCTCGACTCCGCGATCGAAATGAGCATTGAGCAATTCATCTTTTCAGCCACTGCCGCGGTCTACGGCACCCGTGGCCGATAAAATTATCGGCTATACCCGGAACTCCCCGAGAATCCGAAGAACCCCCCTTGCCAAACGGCGCGAACCGGATTCTGACCGTACGGATGATTCGGCCCGGGTTTCTGGACAAGAATCGCGGCAAGACCTGATCGAGTTGGCTCGGAACGGGTCGGCCGCTCACCGTTTGGCCCGGCGTGCGAACGCGCTGGTGTTGCTCGACGATGGGATGAGCTGCGAAGCGATTGCGAAGGTCCTGTTTCTGGACGACGACACCATCCGCACTTGGTATCGCCTGTATGAAGAGGATGGGATCGAGGGCCTGACGAACTTCAGCTACGCGGGCAGCGTTTGCCAGTTGAGCGGCGAGCAACAGGAAAAGCTGAAAGCCTGGGTTGCCGCTGCCTTACCACATACAACGCGCCAGGTCGGCGCCTGGATCGAGAATGAATTCAGCGTCGTTTACCAAGGCCGGTCAGGACTGATCGCGCTGTTGCACCGCCTGGGGCTCGAATATCACAAACCCAATGTCATTCCGCGCAAGCTTGACGAAGAAAAGCAGAAGGCTTTCATTGAGAGCTACGAAAAGCTGCTGAATTCCTTGGGCGACGACGAGGCCGTACTGTTTGCTGACGCCGTGCATCCGACCCATGCCGCACGGCCCGTCGGCTGCTGGGCGCCGAGCCAGGAGAAGCTGGCGATCGAGCAGACGAGCGGGCGTCACCGCATCAACATTCACGGCGCGATCGACCTGGCGACCGGGCAAACCCGGATGATCGAGGCCCTGACCATCGACGCCGCCTCGACGATCAGGCTGCTGCAATCGATCGAGACGCTCTATCCGATGTTGGCGCTCATCCATGTTTTCCTGGACAACGCGCGTTATCATCACGCCAAGCTCGTGCAGGAATGGTTAGCCCTGCCGGGACGACGCATCAAGCTGCACTTCATCCCAAGCTATTGCCCGCACTTGAACCCGATCGAGCGGTTATGGGGCTCATGCACAGAAACGTCACGCACAACAAGTGCTACGCAACTTGCGCCCAATTTGCCGACGCAACGCTCAGTTTTCTGCGTGAAAAGGTTCCGGGGAATTGGGCGAACCTCTGTGATTCGGTCACCGACAATTTCCGTATCATCAACCCCAAGGATTTTCGGGTTGTGGCGTGAACGGAGTATACAATGAAGATGGCTTGGCACAATGATTATCGATACCTCAGCCGTTTGAGGGGATCTGTTCTTGTATTTTGCGTTCCCAGGCCAGCGCATGGGCAACGATGGTGTCGAGGTCCTCGAATTGTGGCCGCCAGTGGAAGGTGGAACGAATTCGGGACACGTCGGCTACGAGGACGGCCGGATCGCCCGGGCGCCGCCCGCGGACCTCAACCGGGAAATCGCGACCGCTCACCCGCTTCACCGAATTGATTACTTCTAGCACCGAAGCGCCGCGCCCGTAGCCGCAGTTAAAGGTGGCGCTCGGACCGCCGAGCCGTAGGTACCGAAGCGCCGCGGAATGGGCGGCCGCGAGATCGCTGACATGGATGTAGTCGCGGATGCAGGTGCCGTCCGGCGTCGGATAGTCGCTGCCGAACACGTCGATCTTCGCGCGCTGGCCGAGCGCGGTCTCGCAGGCGACCTTGATCAGATGCGTGGCGGCCGGCGTCGACTGGCCGGTGCGCAGCTGGGGATCGGCGCCGGCGACGTTGAAGTAGCGCAGCACCACGAAACGCAGGCCGTAGGCCTTGCCCGCATCGTGCAGCATGATCTCCGACATCAGCTTCGAGGAGCCGTAAGGCGAGATCGGTACCGTCGGCGCATCCTCGCGTACGGGGATGTGTTGCGGATTGCCGTAGACCGCGGCGGTCGACGAGAAGATGACCTGCTTGACGCCCGCTTCGATCGCGGCATCGAGCAGGATGCAGGTGTTCATCGTATTGTTGCGGTAATAAGCGAGCGGATCGCGCACCGACTCCGGCACCACGATGGAGGCGGCAAAATGGATTATGGTACTTACGCCGTATTTTCGGATCGTCTCCGTCACCAGCTTGCGGTCGCCGGTCGAACCGACCACGAAGGGGACGGTGCTCGGGATCAGGAAACGGAAGCCGGTCGACAGGTTATCGAGCACGACAACGGACTCGCCAGCATCGACTAGCGCATGCACCATATGGCTGCCGATATAGCCTGCTCCGCCGGTCACCAAGATGGTCATGGCGCCCCCATTCTAATCTGCTCGGCGCGGCGGTTTGATGTGGTACCAGTTGCCAGAGGAGACTTGCCGCTAAACGGCCTGCCTAATCTCGTCGGACTCGCTTATTATGAAAATAGCGTTTGGGTCAAATCATGGAGTCACCGAATCGGTTTCCTAGCGGCAGTTTTATTTTTTCCACTTCTTGCAAGCGAGCCAACCGCTAAAGTAGCTTGTGAAGGGGGTGGAGATGCCGGATTTTGACGAATCACTGGTGGCTGCGTTTGAGCGCGTGGTGGCGCAATTTCCATCGCGCATTGCCGTCGGTTCAGACGTCTGGGAGCCGACGTATCGGGGATTGAACGAAACAGCGAACCGCCTGGCGTATCGTTTGATCGCCTGCGGAGTTGGCTCCGGTGATCGCGTTGCAATCCTGATGTCGCATGATGCGCCACTGGTCGCCGCCATATTGGGGATATTGAAGGCGGGGTCGATTGTGGTCGTGCTCGATCCGGGTGAGCCGTTATCCCGACTCAAAACACTTGTCGAGGATGCGGAGCCTCGCGCTATTGTGACAGCCGAGCAGAACCTGAATTTAGCTGCGGAGTTCGCGCGCCAAGGCTGCAATGTCTTGAATTTTGAATCAGAAACCGCCATGGGGCCGGTCCAAAATCCCTCAATCAAAATTCTGCCCGAGCAGACTGCGTTTCTTACGTACACTTCAGGCACCACGGGTCGCCCAAGGGGTGTGATGCGGCCCCATCGGCAGCTTCGAAGAGCTGCTGCCGCTTACACCGACGCTATGCACTATACGGAGAATGATCGCATTCCACTATTCTCCATGGTTTCAACTGGCCAGGGCTCGGCCTGCCTGTGGTGGACCTTGCTGAATGGCGCGATGCTGTGCCCTTATTCGCTAAATGCAAGGGGTATCGTTGGGGTACCCGATTGGATCAGTGTTCGCGGGCTGACTGTATATGTTTCATCGGCTTCCATCTTTCGCACGTTTGCCAAAACAATTGATGATCGGCTCGTATTTGCCAACGTGCGCGCGGTTCAGCTGATGTCGGAGGGTGTTACCGCTGATGATTTCAGAGCATTCCAGCAGCATTTCCCCCGGAGCAGCATATTCGTTCATACGCTTTCATCTTCTGAAACCTCAAACATCGCGTGGTCGCGCTGGAGGCAGGACGACAAAGTACCTGAAGGAGTGCTACCAGTCGGACATTTTTCGAGAGACGTAGATGTGTCACTTGTCGGCGACAATGGCCAACCGGTCCCTCGCGGCGAAGTCGGCGAAATCGTAGTCAAGAGCCGGTACCTGGCTAGCGGCTACTGGCGGGATCCTGATCTTACCGCAGACCGCTTCTCCGCCGACCTTGATGGTAACGGAACTCGCTTGGTGCGAACCGGGGATCGGGGGCGGATAAACGCCAACGGCTTGCTCGAATTTTGTGGCCGCAGGGAAACCCAAATCAAGATCCGTGGCAACCGGATCGAGCTAATAGACATCGAACGGGCGCTGGAAAGTGTTACGGGGGTTGATCGGGCCGCTGCCGTTGCGATGCGACGCGAAAATCACGAGCCTCTGCTAGTAGCATTTGTAGTGAAGACGAGCAATGCATCGCTGACGGCACTGCGCCTAAGACATGCTTTGAGAGCAATGCTGCCCCTCTACATGGTGCCGTCAAGAATGGTGTTTTTGGACAGTTTTCCCTACACCATCAGTAACAAGATTGATCGAGAGGCACTCCGCCAATATGCCCTTCCTGTTCGCGACGGCGACAAGGGCAATGATCCGCAAACGGAGACGGAAATACTGCTTGCCGATATCTGGGCAGGGATTCTTGAACTGCCTGATATTGGCCAAGACGAAGATTTCTTCAACCTCGGCGGTGACTCCCTGAGTGGCGCGATTGTCGCCGCCCAGGTCTATGCGGCGCTCGGAGTTGAGCTGAGCCTCGACGCGATTGCCAATCATCCAACGGTATCGACACTCGCCGCATTCATCGACAAGTCACGACGCGGAAGAGCCAAAGCGTCCCCAGTCGTCCGCGTTCCTCGCGCAGCAACTATGCCTATATCGCTTTCTCAAGAGTTTACATGGAACCATTGCCGGCGCCAGGAAGACCGAGCGCATTTTACGCAATCGCACACCTATCGCGTCATCGGTCCGCTCGATATTGAGATTCTGAAGCAGTGCCTGAGTTATTTGATCGACCGTCATGAAATCTTGCGAACAACCTTCCACCTCGTAGACGGTTGCCCCGTGCAGATTATCCATAAATCCGCGCCCCTTGGTCTCTCTTTTATAGATTTCACTGAGACAGATGATCCAGAAGATCAAGCTGAGTCATTTATTCGCGAAGAGACCTCGCGAGAATTAGATTTGGAGAAGCTTCCAATAAGGCGAAACGTGTTAATTAAAATTACCAACGATAATTATCGCCTTGTATACATTTCTCATCCTTTAATCACCGATGGGTTTGCGGCGCAATTACTAAATACGGAGTTTGCAACTTTGTATGAGGCGATGCTGCACGGGAGGAAACCGCCGCTCCCGAAAGAGCCACCCTTGCAATTTGCCGACTACGCCATCTGGCAGCACCAAGTCATGCGGCCTGACGGTCCTTATTTCAACGAGGTAATCGGCTGGTGGAAGAGCGTTGTTTCAACTGAGCGGCGAGCAACTCGACTGCCGTTCAGGAGGTTGATACGCCGCGCACCCGTCGATTCGCGCGAGGGCGTCTTACAATGGGAACTAAAGGAGGGGGTTGCAAAACGATTGGATGGGATCGCGCGCAGCGCCGGTGCAACCCATTTCACGATCCGACTAGCCGCATTTGCCGCATTGATTGCCGATGTAACCGCTAATTCGATCATCGTCATCGGAACGGGCTTCGCTAATCGCAATCGTGTTGAGACACAGAACATCGTGGGCCCATTCCAAAATATTGTTCACCTCGTATTTTCCTACGATGCAAATAAAACATTCTTGGAATGGTTGGGGTTTGTTCGTGACAACGTATTTGAAGCGACAACGCGCAGCGAATTGCCGTACGAAATGTTGCGGACATCTGGAATAAAGCCGCCCGAGATAGAGTTTTATTTTACGACGTCGAGCGACCATCTCGAGCAACATTTTGGGAATCTTGTCATCAGCGATGAATTCTACAGCGTAGGAGTAATGCCGCGGAAATGCGTGTTTGAAGTCGATGAACGAAAACCGGAAAACTGCCGAGTCAATTTTGATGCAAACACGTATGACCGGAACGAAATGCGCCTGATGGTGGATCGATATCTCCGGCTGCTCGAGACCGCAGCACGCGAACCCGAACTGCCGATCGGGAAGCTGCTGAAGATGGTCGGAGCGAAGCCGCTGCGATGGACATTCGCAAGCTATGCGGCGCCCTTTTTCGAGTTCGTTACAGGTTTTTACAGCTCATCGCCGCAATTGAAGATGTTCTGGAGGCCTATCAAAAGGCGCTTATTTTCAGCCTAACCGGTTCAATGGGTCACCGAACTGTGTTAGATTTGCAACAATTGCAAAAAAAACCGGCTGAACTCCTTTTTGCGCTTTTTAATGCGCGCCAAAATCGTGCCTTTCCGAGTATCTTGCGCCAAGCAAGTGGACACTAGTCAGCATGGGGGGTGTGATGGCAACTCCGGTGTATGTTTTCTAAAAGGAACCTAGATCTGGACCCCTGACGGGGAGAGAAGGGTAGAAGACCTGCGGATCAATGATCTGGTCGTCACCTCTTCTGGCGAGGCTAAGCCGATTCAATGGGTATGGGGACGACGCTTCGACCGGCATTCCGCACAAAGGCCTGCTCGAAAATGTCGGCCGGCTGTACCGTGGTCGAAACGCTTTCGAGCAGCCGATTGTACCGGTTCGGATCTTCTCCCCTGAGGGCGGGCATTCCGGGCCTTATTGACGCGGTCTGGCCCTACTCGTGTTCGCCGCGCTGTCGTCAATCTTATTTGGGAGATCAACCGCAACCGCCGTCTTATTGCGACTACGTTTGCCGCTGCTGAACAACGGGCGCTTGAACGCGAATTGCGGCCCTTGCTCGACGAAGGTGAAACGGCCTTTGATTTGAGTTCTGAAATCGAAGTCGGGGGAGCTCGCCTTGGGATACACTCGCAAGGATAAAGCGGCAGTAGAAGAGGTTGATGCCCTTTTGGCTTCAGCCGGTTTGGACCGGGAGACCATCAAAGCCGCGGCATTCTCATTGCGGCTGCGCGAAGTCGAGAGCCTTAATCGCATGATCACGAGCGCAGAAGCCCGCATGAAGACCACGTTGCGCGAGATTGACCGTCATCGGAAAGGCTTCGGTCAGCAACTGCGTCGCGCCATCGAGCAAGTCAATAATCGTGAAAGTCCGCTACGCGAAGAACGTGAACAGCTCGGGCGCGCCGCATGATCTCATTGACTGGGGTACACCCGCGCAGTTGGCCTCCTATCATGTCTGATCCCGAACTCGCAGCCCAGGTCGAAGCCCTCGCACGCCAGACCGTGGGCGAGGGCGCTCCGGCTCACCTTTTACAGCTGGCGCGTAAGGAAGCAGACGCGCGGATCGAGCTTGATTGAGCGATTCGTGGTACTCTGTGATTGTTGCGGCGAAATTCCACAAACTGCATAACAAGAAATCGAGTGCGATTTCTATGGTCCTTGCGGTTGATCGCTACGAACGCGGCGCTTTTTCGAGCTGGGGCAAAGCACACAGAGCATGCGAAGCAGCGCTCCGCCGTCGCGAAGAGGCCCGCCAGTTCCGGATCGTGGAAAAGTATTGGGATAATAATACGGCTCCTCGTCCCCCTAACCAAAATGCACGCCGTCTATCGCATGATCACGCGCGCCGGAACCACGCGAAAAACCGAATGGGTCTCGGCCAGTAAAATTCTCCGTGGTGCAAACGGGATAAGGCAATGACTTCGCTGCGAAAGCTGCAGTCTAACCGTGCAAACGCACGGCGCAGCACTGGGCCCAAATCTCGCAATGGCAAAGCACGATCCGCTCGCAACGCGCGCCGCCACGGCTTGGCGGTTTCAGTGTGGTCTGATCCCAAGCTCGCGGCCGCTGCCCAGGCCCTCGTGCACGAGATCGCCGGGGAGGGCGCCAACACAGAACTTGCGGCTTTGGCGCGTGACATAGCCGAGGCTCAAATCCAACTCGTTCGGGTCCAGAAAGTTCGGCACGAGTTGTTGGCAGCCTCGCGAGCGTTCGGAGAACGTGCCGCCTCGGCGAAAACGCCCACAACGAACTCAGATCTGCGTTCAACAATCGCCGCGCTGGATCGTTATGAGCGTCGTGCATTGTCGCGCCGGAAGATGGCGATCAGGGACTTCGATGCTTCGCGACTGCGCCTGGAATATACTAGGGTCGCCGCGCGTAAAGACGACTGAGCCCTATTTGCAAATTGCCGTATGGCACGGGAGTTGAGCGTATGGCCAAAGCTGCCAAAATCTTCTTGATAAACCGCAGGCAAGCCGTGCGTTTGCCGAAGGAATTCCAGTTTAACACTAAGGAGGTGTTCATTCCATAGAAAATCACTTTGAGCTTGCTTGCATCAAGCTGCCCAGGGTCGCACGTCACGCGAGATAGCATCTCCGGCTTTAATTCGAGTCTTTGTTAAATCGTGCATGGACTGTAGGTTCATCCAGAATTCTGGACTGGTACGGAAGAAGCGCGCCAGACGTAGCGCCGTGTCCGCCGTGACAGCGCGTTCGCCCTTCACTATGGCTCCAATGCGCGTCGCCGGAACCCGCAAGGCCATCGCCAATGCATTCACGGAAATCCCGAGTGGCTTGAGAAATTCCTCGCACAGCACTTCGCCAGGATGAGTGGTCACTCGATTTGGAGTCGAATTTCTTCTAGTGGTAGTCGACGATTTCGACATCGACGGGTCCTTCCTTGGTCCACGTGAAACAGATGCGCCACTGGTCATTGATCCGGATCGAATGCTGGCCGCGGCGGTCGCCCGTGAGTGATTCAAGTCGGTTGGCTGGCGGCGCGCGCAGGTCGTTGAGATTGCGTGCGGTGTGAAGCATGTCGAGCTTTCGCAACGCTTGCTTTTCGATTCCGCTGAAGCGCTTGACAAAGGCGCCCATCCAGAGGCGCTGACAAGCGCGGTCGCGGAATGATTTGATCATGCAACAAAACAATATTACGTTAAACGTGATACGTCAAGCGTATAACGCATCATTTCCCCAGCCGGCTCATTGCCTGCCTGATGCAGTTGTCGAGCTTTTACGACCCAATGCGCCCCATATTCCGAACGTGGCGGAATTCCTAACCGCGACGCCGCAAGGCCCGAAAAAGTTCGCAACAATTTTATCCGGAGAAACCAAAGCGCTGCTGATTATGGATCGCTATGAACGACGCGCATTTTCACGACGCAAATTTGCCATCCGCGCCCTTGACCTTGCCCGGCAACGAGCCATGAAGCCTCAGAGCGAGCGGCCAGGCGCGCATAGTTTGTAATTTACGCAGATACAATCTTTGCGTAGCGTCGATCCCCAATTTTGGCAGAACGAAGCCAAAATCAGCAATGATTTCAGTAGGACGGACAGGCATTGTTCATCGACGAGAATGGTGGCGGGCCAGGTGTCCGACTCCGCTGGCGACAAAGCCCAGGAAAGCCCGAGTAGCCACCGGCGACTGAGCTTGATCCGCCAACGATAAGATATACATTGCCATTCGTATATCTCAGGGTGTGTTTTATGCAGGTCGCGAAATGGGGTAACAGCCTTGCCATCCGTTTGCCAAAGGCGGTGGTCGAGGTGCTCAACCTGAAGGCTGGCGATGAGATCGAAATTACGATTGCCGGCGACCGGCAATTTGAAATCGCACGCGATCGCAAACGAGAGGATGCGTTAAAGCGTCTGCGCGCGCTCCAGCGTCCTCTTCCTTCCGGCTTTAAGTTCAATCGAGAGGAGGCTCATGAGCGTTAGACCTTTTCTCGATACAAACATCCTGGTCTATGCGTTCTCCTCGGAAGATCCACGCTCGGAAACGGCCTTATCTCTTGTCGCAAGCGGCGGCATCGTCAGCATTCAGGTCCTGAATGAATTTGCGAGCGTCTCGCGCCAAAAGCTCTTTCGCAAGTGGGATGAAATAGAAGAAGCGATAAGTGCCCTGAGGACGCTCCTTGACCCGCCGCTGCCGTTGACTATGGAAATTCATCAGGCAGCAATTCATATTGCTCGCAATTACAATTATCATTTCTATGACAGCCTAATAGTTGCCGCGGCACTGCAGGCCGGCTGTTCCACCCTTTACACGGAGGACCTACAGAACGGCCAGACGATCGAAAAGCTGACGATCAGAAACCCATTTATTGGCACTTAACATCAAAGCGTGACTTGCCGCTCGCGAGAATGCAATTTAAGGAACTGATGCGGAGGGTTAAACGATGACGGGACAAAGGTTCGATAGTGTCTGGGACGCGATCGAGGACTCACCGGCCGCAGCGATAAACATGAAGGCACGGTCCGACCTCATGATCGCAATCCGCGAGGTTGTGTATCGCTAATGGGCTTCGCGGGTGGGGATAAAGCGACTATGGGGGCGGGCCGCAGCGCGTGCACCTGTTTTGCCGAGAAGCCCATCACTTCGTCCCTTAAGACCGGCTCGGGATTGGCAAGGGCAACCAGGCTGTTTGAGCCAGCCGCTCCTCAACCTTCTTCGAGGAGATCTGGGTGGGCGATGTCATCGACCTTGCCGCCGGAGTCGAGCTCATCAAGAAACGGTGGCGGTTCCGGAACGCGACTTTCGCAAGACGCCGCGGGGATGAGATCGCTACGAGGCGGGCGCGGCCAATTACCATTTCGGATGAGTGTTGCACGACTATCACACCTAAATCGTTAACGACCTGCTAAACTTTCTTTGTGGCGAGCAGGCCACGGCCGCAACCGGGGGGTTCGGGGAGTGGCTGGTCCGCTCCAAGCTGGCACTCGGGTCGCTAGTAGGGTCCGGGGAGGAAAGATTTGCGACGCTCAATTCGGCTGTTCAGTGATCTTCTGCTCGTGGCGTTCGCGACGGTTGTAGCCGTAACACTTCGCGGGAATTTCGATACTGTTCAAGAAGCGCTAGTAATTTTGTTACCCTACATGCTCCTTTGCATTGCCTGTGCGTACTTTGTTTTTCTCATCGGCGGGCTGGATCGGACTCCCTGGCGCTACAGTTCAGTTGCAGATCACCTACAAGTCATCGTTTTGACGGCGCTAGCGATTTCGCTAGCTCTTGTACTTACCTTCGCTGCGAATCGGCTTGAGGGAGCCGCACGCTCGTTGCCGGTATTCCAAGGCGCATTGATCATATCCCTTCTTATTTCCGCCCGCTCCGTTGCGCGATTTTGGTTTGCAAGACAGATGCGGACCAACGGTACCAATGGCGCTGACCACGTTAACGGGCGCGAGGGCGAGGCGGTTCTCGTCATAGGCGTCAACACATTAAGCGAACTATTTCTACGATCCGTACAGGAGTTTGCTTCACAACACGTTCACGTGGCTGGAATTCTCGCTCAAGATCCGACATTGAAAGGACGCAGAATTCAGCAAATACCAGTTCTCGGAACTGTGAAAGAGCTGCGGAATATTTTGCAATCCCTTGAGGTGCATGGCGTAGCAATCGGCCGGATAGTTGTTGCAACCGTTAAAGAACGATTGCTGCCTTTTGAACTCAAGGCATTATTGGAAGTCGAAAAATCCTCCGAGATCGTCGTTCAATTCCTTTCGGAGCGCCTCGGCTTTGACGACGTCCCGCAAACGCCGTTGGTTGCTTTGAGACAAGAAGCCAGTCGCTACGGGCAAGAGACACCTGCACTGGTTGCGAATATCATTGATGCAGATCATGTTAATTCCGCAGCAAAGTCGTTTCGACGTCTGAAGCGAATCATTGATGGTGTCGGTGCAACATTTCTCATGGTCGCTCTATCTCCCCTCGTGGCGCTCGTTGCTTTTATTGTCGCATTGGACGTCGGATTTCCTTTGATATTTTGGCAGCAACGACCTGGCTTATGGGCACGGCCTTTCAAACTGTATAAATTTCGGACGATGCGCGCGCCGCATGACAAACATTCGCAGCGGATCCCCGATGATGAGCGTTCGTCTGCAGTTGGGCGAATACTAAGGCGCACCCGCCTTGATGAGCTGCCGCAGCTCTATAATGTGCTGGTGGGTGACATGTCGTTTGTTGGGCCGCGTCCTTTGCTGCCGCATGATCAACCGCCGGATTCTGCCGCTCGTTTGTCAGTGCGGCCAGGAATAACGGGTTGGGCGCAGGTAAACGGAGGACGAATTATTTCACCTTCTGACAAGTGGATTCTCGATATCTGGTACGTCCGTAATGCGTCCTTTGCGTTAGACCTTAAAATTGTATTATCCACCCTGAAGATGATTTTATTCGGTGATCGAATCAATACCGAAGCTGTATATCGGGCTCGAATCGAATTGGATCCGACCTTAAAAACGTTGCTCCGAACGGAATTGGCTCCTGCAGTGTAGAGGCCGCCATTCGAGCGGCTCATCACTGGGGGCGCGGGGGCTTGGGCCGAGGCAGCGCCCTGTCGTCTTTAATTTTTGCAGAGGGGGCAGCGAAGTTACCGATCGCGGCGTCCATTACACGTTAGCAAGGTCATTAAAGGCCGCGAGTTCGAAATGGCGATTTCGATGCCGGTGGCGCAGGCAGCGCTTGGTCGAGGAGACCGTATCGTGCCCGACATATTGAGTCTCATCCTTTGGTTCATTGCCGGCGTCGCAGGTGGGAATGCGGCAGGTGATTTGCTCAAGGGGAACTACGATCTAGGTCCTGGAAACACGGTTGCCGGAGCAATAGGCGGCATTGTCGGCGCATTTACGCCCGCATGCAGTGGCATTCCTCTCCTCTCGCAAACGCGCGCCGGGCGGCCTTACCGTAATTCAGTATTCGATAGATTTATTTAGGACACCTTGTTCCGAAACGTGTACGCGGCTAATGCCGCGTCAGGGGTCGTGCGATTAGGATGGCTCCTCGCTGCTTAGTTTGCCTTCAACCAATTAACTTTCATGAGTTGAGCTGAGCCTCGACGCGATTGCCGATCATCCAACAATATCGACACTCGCCGCATTCATCGACGAGTCACGACGCGCAGGAGCCAAAGCGTCCCCAGTCGTGCTAGCGGGCAACGCGATCACCGGAGCCAACTCCGCAGGCGATCGAACGATACGCCAGGCGGTTCGCTGTTTCGTTCAATCCCCGATACGTCGGCTCCCAGACGTCTGAACCGACGGCAATGCGCGATGGAAATTGCGCCACCACGCGCTCAAACGCAGCCACCAGTGACCCGTCAAAATCCGGCATCTCCACCCCCTTCACAAGCTACTTTAGCGGTTGGCTCGCTTGCAAGAAGTGGAAAAAATAAAACTGCCGCTAGGGAACCGATTCGGTGCCTCCGATGATTTGACCCGGACGCTATTTTCATAATAAGCGAGTCCGACAAGATTAGGCAGGCCCTTTTAGCGGCAAGTTTCCTCTGCCAACTGGTACCACATCAAACCGCCGCGCCGAGCAGATTAGAATATGACCATCTTGGTGACCGGCGGAGCCGGCTATATCGGCAGCCATATGGTGCATGCGCTAGTCGACGCTGGCGAGTCCGTTGTCGTGCTCGATAACCTGTCGACCGGCTTCCGTTTCCTGATCCCGAGCACTGTCCCCTTCGTGGTCGCTTCGACCGGCGACCACAAGCTGGTGACGGAGACGATCCAAAAACACAGCGTAAGCACCATAATCCATTTTGCTGCCTCCATCGTGGTGCCGGAGTTGGTGCACGACCCGCTCGCATATTACCGCAACAATACGATGAACACCTGCGTCCTGCTCGATGCCGCGATCGCAGCGGACGTCAAGCAGTTCATCTTTTCGTCGACCGCCGCAGTCTACGGCAATCCGCAACACATCCCCGTACGCGAGGATGCGCCGACTGTACCGATCTCGCCTTACGGCACCTCGAAGCTGATGTCGGAGATCATGCTGCATGATTCGGCCAAGGCCTACGGCTTGCGATTCGTGGTGCTGCGCTACTTCAACGTCGCCGGCGCCGATCCCCAGCTGCGCACCGGCCAGTCGACGCCGGCCGCCACGCATCTGATCAAGGTTGCCTGCGAGACCGCGCTCGGCCTCCGCGCGAAGATCGACGTGTTCGGCAGCGATTATCCAACGCCGGACGGCACGTGCATTCGCGACTACATCCATGTCAGCGATATCGCGGCCGCCCATTCCGCGGCGCTTCGGTACCTGCGGCTCGGCGGTGCGAATGCTACCTTTAACTGCGGCTACGGGCGCGGCGCGTCGGTGGTAGAAGTAATCAATTCGGTGAAGCGAGTGAGCGGCCGCGATTTCCCGGTTGAGGTCCGCGAGCGGCGCCCGGGCGATCCGGCCGTCCTCGTAGCCGACGTGGCCCGCATCCGTTCCACATTCCACTGGCGGCCACAATTCGAGGACCTCGACACCATCGTTGCCGATGCGCTGGCCTGGGAACGCAAAATACAAGAACAGATCCCCTCAAACGGCTGAGGTATCGATAATCATTGTGCCAAGCCATCTTCATAGTAGCCGCGGCAAACGCCATCCGATGACTTAGTCGTAGCGTCTGGTCACCGGCGTCGACTGCGTCAGCCCGCTTCTATCTTCGGGACTCCGCTTCGTATTTTGGGGTTAAGATATCGCCAGTGATCAAAGGACTAGTCCTTTCCATTCTTTCCGGAGGGAATGAGAGCCGACGGCGCCACTCGCTCCGCGCTTACAAAGTCGCTTTTCTTTGCCTTTTAACGGCGGCGAGCCTTCACCGCACCACCGATGACCGTCAGAACGGCCCCGCTGATGACGGCTACTATCACCTGGCCGATGATAGGAATGAAGTCGAGACCCCTCAAGGCGGGGATCATGACCTGCAGAATAAGCGCGCGTCGCGTAGCGTCGTTACCTCCACAGAAGTGTCAGCTGCGCGTGCAACAGATATCGAGGCCGAAAACCACGAAAGCCGAGAAACGACGTGGCTTTTCATCCTTGTGATCATCGGGCCGCTTCTCACATCGTCGCAATAAAGTCTAACGTTGCACGCCACCAGTCCTGAGTACCATCCCATTGTCTCTTGTAGCCACCCCAAAAAACGAAACGGAGGCGCCAGCCTCCCTGATGGTAGTGAGCTGGAGCATCCAGTAATCGTAATCGATGTACGTTCCCGCCAATGGGCTACGCATAACGTCATGATACTGCGGCCAGATGAACGGCCGCACTGGCTTGTCTAGCCCGATCCTCTTTGCCTCCGATATGTATCTCCGGGCATCAGACACCCATTTCGATCGATCAGTGGTCGATGTATAAAGCGATGGATAGAGCGCATCTACATGGGTGACGAATGGAACGAGATATGAGTTGGCCATCTTCCATATAGCCAGTTCAGCATCATTGGCTGGATGTTGACCCGTAACACGGAGACCCCCCACTGGGGCGGCGACATCGAAATACCCAACTTTGAGCGTCGGCGCTTCGTCCTTGAACCAGTCAATGATTTGTTCCAACTTCAGGATATTGGCATCAACAGTGGATGTGTCGGGGTCGATATGAGATATGTCCAACCGGACATCGACCGAATACTGCTCCACATCTAAAATTACTGGCACCGCGGCCGTTACCCCTTCTGCAAACACCGCACGAGCTTTGGATCGAACGGCGGCTTCGTTTGGTATCGCAGAGCGTTTTGGCGGCCACAGCTCTTGTTCATAGACAGTACGACAACGCTTGACACCGTAAGGCGAAAGGTCTGGCTTGCCGAAAAATAACAACGAATCATAAAGACTGATCGTCCGGTGAGTCCCTGCCCGCAATCCGGTAGCATTGGTCCATTGCGACCTGGCCACCACGGAGGCCCCTGCCATTCCTGCGAGGACGGACCGCCGACTGATCATGATTTCTCACCACTGCAAAATTTGTCGACTTTCTAGTTTGATCTGACAGACGATCGAAACTGGGCGGCAGGATATCTGGGGACCGTGAGCCACTTGCTGCGTAGATCAAGATAACGCTTCGTGCTCCGACGATCAACGACCCCGCTTCGGTGCTCGAGGTGATCAATTCCGTGATGCGCGCAGGGAACAGGCTGCGGCGCGCACACAGAAGGTGTCGGCCTTTGTGCGCCGGCACTGACCAGGAAGCCGTTCTCTGGCACGTCGTCACAGCACGCGCAGCCTGACCCTCAGGCCGCGGGCAGCGCCTCGGGGACCTCCTGCACGTCGCTGGTGTCGGCAAAGACCTCCTCGCGAATGACTTTGAGTGTCACCTCGCGAAGGTAGGCTTGAAGCGCCTTCTCCAGATCCCGGAACTCCCGCAACAGCACATCATCAAAGAACCGCCGCGGCGCTCGCACCATGATCGAAGTTTTCCTCTGCCGAGGATAGCGATAGGGCTTCAGCCCATAGCGGCGGCACAGCGCAATCAACAAATGCCGCGACCAGGGATCGGGGATTGAGAACTGAAACTCGATCGCCGGCTCTTTGCTCTCTAAATCCGAGAGTTTGGCACGCACCCGAGCTAGCGCCGCTTCAGCGGCGTCTCGCTCACCCGCCGTGCCCGCGCCGGCAAATAAGCCCTCGATTTTACGCAGCTTCTCGCGCAACTGCGATTGAGTGGTCATCGTTCGTGCTCATTGCTTGCGGCGAGTTGTCAGAGCACCACAGCACCTGGGCCGCCTCAGGGGATCAACCGTAATCCCAGCCCATCCACATGTTTATCGGACTCGCTCACGCGGCAGACCTAAGCGCCGCTACCCGCGGCCCCTCGGCGGATGGATAAAGAAGTTCAGAGCCGGCTCCGAAAATCTGCACAGGACGATAAGTGGAGTTTCTGCCTGACCGCGGGCAGGCTAGAGCCTGCGAATCAGGAGCGACCATGTCGACACGACGACCGCGCCGGAACCACATACCGGCCTTCAAGGCCCAGGTGGCGCTTGCTGCCATCAAGGGCGATCGGACGCTGGCGCAGCTGGCGGCTCAGTTCGATGTCCATCCCAATCAGATCACATCGTGGAAGGCCCAGCTTGAAAGCGGAGCGGCCGATGTATTCGATCCAGGCGGCGGTGCGTCAGCACCAAATTCCAGATTTCGATCCCGAAGTCCGTCCGCACCGCACGAGGCTGGCAGGCAGGCCAGGTCTTCGCTTTCATTCCCAAAGGGGAGGGCATGTTACTGGTGCCGGTGCCTAAGCTCGATGAGCTGCGCGGCTTGGCGCGTGGCGCCAAAGCGGAAGGGTACCGCGATCGGACCGATCGCGTCTGATGCGTCTCGTCGACACTTCGGTGTGGATCGAATGGCTGACCGGTTCGCCGCTCGGCACCAAGCTCGCCGGGGAGTTGCCTGACCGGGCCCAATGGCTGGTGCCGACCATCGTGCAGCTCGAATTGGCGAAATGGCTCACGCGTGAGGTCGGCGAGGACAAGGCGGACCTCGTGATCGCTTTCACCGAGACCTGCATGGTTGCAGACCTCGACACCGCTACCGCCCTTTCGGCCGCCGAACTTTGTGCCAAACATAAGCTAGCGGCGGCGGACGCAATCGTCTACGCGACCGCGCTGGCGCATGGCGCCGACCTGCGATCGGCACTTTGAGAATCTGCCGGGCGCGCTCTTCCTAACACTAGCGGATAACAAGCACTCGTCGCCGGTTTCACCCGAACAACCCGCCCAAATTCCGGCAGGTAGAAAACAATGCAAGGAGATTCCGCCTCAATTGTTCCAATTTGTCTTCACGCTCGCTGAGCTCGTCGACGATCTGGAAGCTCCACTATGCGGCGGCGTCAGCCGACACCCCTGTTCTTGGCGCGAAATCAACTGGGGGCAGACGACACGTCTGGCAGCGCTCGTCGGACGGAGCGACGCAGATCAACTTTCGCTAAAACTCGATATCTCAATTGAGAGCGGAGTGTTTGCGGTCCACCGGATTGAACGGGCTACGCTGTTCCTTCTCCAGCCCTCTGTCTTTTGCCTGTTTCAACAATTATTTGGTTTAAAAGGCTCAGACAGCAGTTGAAGATGTTCTGAAATTGAGCATGACGGCAAACAATTCCTCGCCCGCGCGACCTTTATCAGATGCGTCGCGGCCGGCGTCGACTGGCCGGTGCGCAGCTTGGGATCGGCGCCGGCGACGTTGAAATAGCGCAACACCACGAATCGCAAGCCGTAGGCCTTGCCCGGGTCGTGCAGCATGATCTCCGACATCAGCTTCGAGGTGCCGTAAGGCGAGATCGGCACAGTCGGCGCATCCTCGCGTACGGGGATTTGTTGCGGATTGCCGTAGACCGCGGCGGTCGACGAGAAGATGACCTGCTTGACGCGATTGCGGCGTCGAGCAGGATGTAGGTGTTGCTCCGGATCAGGGAAACGGAGCCCGGTCGACAGGTTGTCACGCATGAAAACGGACTCGTCAGCGTCCACTAGCGCATGCACCATTAGGCTGCCGATATAGCCGGCTCCGCCGGTCACCAAGATGGTTTGGCGCCACCATTCTAATCTGCTCAAGCGCGGCGGTTTGATGTGGTACGAGCAGGAGGCTTGCCGCGAAAGGGCCAGCCTAACCCGCATTTCTTGCGAGGAGGGCGCAGGCGCGGCCGCGTCGGTGGGCGGCAAGCGCGCCATCCTGCGTCACGGCTTTGCGCTCGTCACATCATCTCCGGATATTCCGTGGCACTTTAAAACAGGTCGAGTGAGGCAGCATTTTGTTGGCCACGAAGCGATATACTGCTTCGCCGATCTGCAGCGTGTGGCTTAAATGGACTTCTTCCACACGGGGCTTGTTGAGGCATATCTCGTTTAGCTTGGCATCAACATTGGCCTCCACCCGAACCGTTCCGCGCGCATCACGACGGATTTTCCTTTTCAAGTTAACGCGGACGACAGTGTTCGCACGGCACCCACTAAACTTGAGACTCTCGAGCTGTTCCAACTGCAACTTCTTTCCTTTGGCGATGCGAATCTCGCCGCTGTTTTGAATTCGATCGCGCAGAACGCCTACAATTCTGTCGTGCAAGACGCCATTCCCCAACGCCTCGACGGTGCGACAGTTTAGTTGGGCGGCAGCAGGCGTTCCAAAAGCAGCGAAGGTGACCACAGTCGCGCCGTAGAATGCGATCAAGGTTGATTTGTACATTGTAGTCTCCAAAATCGGTTCGGTGCCAGTATGCTCAGCAATGGTTTTGGGCCTCGGCTGAATGGCCAGAAGTGGAATTACAGCTTTGGATTTTGTTCCGATGGCGCAATGCGAAAGGGCACGATTTTGCGCTGGCACGCTCCGGGCTGCATTAAATACAACCTGCACCAGAAGCACAAGTGTTTGAACGCTAGTGATTGACCTCACGGCGCAGGACGAAGATCGCAAGAAAGGCCATCCGCCGTCTAACAGCATCCACTGCGCGCGCGCACCACGTCGGCGACGACGCGCTCGTAATGGCTGGTCGGCTCCTTCAAGGCCGCCGAGCTGGAAATCCGAGATTGGTGGATGTTTCGCGCAGGGGAATGCCAATTGATCTACATCAAAGGCGCCTATTCGTGGCGATATATTCGTTTGGGCGGCTATCAACTCAGGAGGTTACGATGTGGAAAAAAGTAGTCGCTGCAGGTGTGACATCCCTTTTTGTTATGACGTCCACACTTGTCTACGCGCAGGCCGCCACCGAGAAGAAAACGGATCATTTTACTGCAGCCGACTGGAGTACGTTGACGGATGCGCGGGTCAAAATTGTCAAGGCTGCGTTGCAGCTGACGCCTGATCAAGAAAAATACTGGCCAGCCGTAGAGAAAGCTATTCGGGCCAGGGCGGAGCACCGGCAAGACCGGATCGCAAAAGCGGCGGAGCGGATCTCCGAGTTGCGTAACGGTAATCTTTTGGAAGTCCTGCGCGGCGCCGATCCTATCAGTTTGTTGCATCGACGCGCCGATTCCTTAACTCAGCGCGGCGCTGACCTTAAGAAGCTCGCAGACGCATGGGAACCGCTTTACCAGACCCTCAAACCCGAGCAGAAGCGGCGGATGGCCTTTCTTGCGATCTTCGTCCTGCGACAAGTCGGCAACGCCGTGGAACAGCGTCTTATGGATGACGAGGACGACGACGACTGAGGCGCGCTTACTCTGCACTCCCACTAATTTGCCTGTTCTCTCGCGGATCGAGTTCCATTGTCGGTCCGCGAGATGCATCGCGCATTTTGGGCATCAGTAAAAAAGCGGCCGACCTGCGAACGCACGCGAAAGTTCTTTTGCGCTTCGCCCGAAAACGGCTGCCCCGACGATTCAGAATATCTCGCAAAAGTAAGCCATGGAAACCAAAACCCGATGCTCAATATCAGACTCTGATCGCCGTAGGAACGCTCGTTAACGCCAGCTGATTCGAGGTTGATCCCGGAGACTACGCCACCTTCAATTCCTACCAAACGGCGCGACGGGACCCGTTACCGTGCGCCCCCGCTCAGATCCGTACGTGTTACTCGCACCTGAGTTTCCCGGCAATCAAAATCGGCTGAACGTCGCCGCGAGACCCCGCAGATTGTGAAAAAAGCATCCATGCCCGGCTTGCACTTGTCGATGCCGCCTCAACGCCGGCCGCAAACTCCAGAAACGCATTCCGCCTTTGACTGTCAGTTCGCTGGCGGCGGCGATCCGAAGCGCCAGCCGGACAAGCCGATCACGCCGCGCTCCGCACAGTAATCAGCTCCCCGACGTCGGGCAGTTTCTTAGACAGATGTCCCGTTCGACATCGCAATTACGCCTTGCCGCTGGAGGTAGTGGAAGTGTCGTTGTCGTGCCCGGTGTGCCAGGTATCACTAAGGTTGGTGTGTGGGAGCTAGTTGACAAACAATCATTTCCGCAAACTTGTAAGCAGACGTCAAATAACGTTTGACATTGACTAACACAACCGTTTTGGACGATTTTATTTTTTGGAATTGGCGTGAAATTGTCGGCAAAACTAATGGTAATTGAGGAGAGGAGAATGATTGCTGCAGTACTTAGTTTCACTTGTACGTTCGTTGTCATCTGATACCCCTTCAAGTTTGGCGAATTCTGCCGAAGCGGCCGGCCTGACCGCTCAGCGCTTGCGCCATAGTACGCCGGCTAAGGATGAAGCCCTTGTCGTGTCTGCATCATGATGAGCCAATGCAGGTCGGCTGCCGAACGCCGTAGCACCTCGTTGAACGGTTTATGCGAGGTTTCTATCTCCCTACTTGCCAAGAAATCGTCACGCGGTGGTCGTTTCCATTCTGCGGCCGCATGGTTCAAGACCAAATATAACAGCTTCATCGCGGCATCGTCAGAGGGAAAATGCCCTCTGGTTCTGACGGCGCGGCGCAGCTTCGAGTTCAACGCCTCGATGGCGTTCGTGGTGTAGATGATGCGCCGTACGCCTTCAGGAAACGCAAAAAAGGGAATCACGAGCTCCCAGTTGCGACGCCAGCTCTGGGCGATGGCCGGATATTTTGCACCCCACGGGCCTTTCGCGAAGGCGTCGAGGGCAGCCTGGCCGGCGGCGGCGTCGACCGCGCGATAGACCGTCCGCAACGCCTGCGCGACACTCTTGCGATCTTTCCAGGAGGCAAAATCCATCGAATGGCGGATCAGGTGGACGATGCATGTTTGTACGATCGTCCGCGGGAAAACCGCGGTAATGGCCTCGGGAAAGCCTTTCAGGCCGTCGACGACCGCGATGAGAATATCCTGGACGCCGCGGGTCTTCAGCTCGTTGACGACACGGAGCCAGAATTTGGCACCTTCGGTCTGTTCGATCCAGATGCCGAGAATCTCCTTGGTGCCGTCCGGCAGGACGCCGAGCGCGATGTAGATCGCCTTGTTGCGCACGAAGCCTTCATCGCGGACCTTGACCCGGATGGCATCGAAGAACACCAGCGGGTAGCAGATATCGAGCGGGCGGTTTTGCCATTCCGTCACCTCGTCCAGCACCGCATCGGTGACCGCCGAGATCAAATCTGGCGAAACATCGATGCCGTAGAGTTCCTCGAGGTGGCCGCGGATCTCGCGAACCGTCATCCCGCGCGCATACATAGAGATGATCTTGTCATCGAAATCTGGAAACCTGCGCTGGTACTTGGCGATCAGTTTCGGATCGAAGGTCCCAGCCCGATCCCGCGGCACCGACACCCCGATCGCGCTTCGCCGCGGCAACAGGCGGAACAACAAATTTGGCGACGAGCTCGGCTCGGATATGCCCCGCATGTTGCGAAAACGAATTGCGACCGTCGCGCCCTAGACGCAAACCGCCACACAAAAGATTGTCGTTAGATCGAACAGAGCGCCTGCTACGATCAACCGCAAAGGCGAAGACCGGCTGAAGTGGTCGACCGTGACTCGCATCCAATCCGCCTGAGGATGCCGGCGTTCGATTCCTCAACAAGGACGCGGAAGTTCGCCCGGCTCGACCATCGCGGCCTGAATGAACTTCTCTACATTTTCAGTAATGGGCAGCGAACGGGGCACCGAAGCCGCCGAAGCGGTAGTTCAAGCAAATCAATCCAACGTCGACGTCCTGCTGAATGTTAATGGTATCCACGAATTGGCCGGTCAACACAACGTCGCGGCTGCCTAAGAACATGTGATCATACTCGACGCCAAGGGAGAAGTCGGGGGCGAAGGCAAATTCGAGCCCGGCTCCGACGGTGGCACCCCAGCGTGTTTCGCTCCCGTCAGTAACAGAGACACCAGTAGCGGTCTTGAAGTTCTCGTACGTGTCCCCGACGACAGCAGTGCCGCCCTTTGCATAAAGCAGCAGGTTGTTCCAAGCATACCCCACCTGACCCGTAATGAGGCCGAACGCATCAATTTTAGATTGGTTCGTCTCATCTAGGAAGAACAGGCTGCCGTTGCTGCCGGTGAAGTCAGCCCAGTTGCCTTGGCCTTCAATGCCGAAGACCCAGCTGGTCATCTGCCAACGATAGCCGATCTGGCCACCGACCGTCCCGCCGGTCGCGTTGTGGCAGCCCTCATCGGACAGAACGCCTGTCTCCGGATTGACATAATCCCAGCAGGTGTGGGCCGAACCACCGCCGCCGTTGACACCGATATAGAGGCCGCCCCAGTCATATATCGGTGCCATTGCTGGCGGCGGAGCGTTGACGTAAGGGCGAGCGATCAGATCGGCGGCCAATGCGGGGGCGGCCATTCCCAACGTAACAACCGTAGCAAACAGGACCTTCCTCATTCTTTCTCACCGCTCTTCGCCTAATCCTGAAAGGCTTACCGAGCTGAACATCAGCGATCCAATCTCTGCGGACAACATATCAGATCCCCGACAAAACACCGTGTTACAAATGCAACAGTTCGTGAGAAAGAATAAAGACTACGAGCAGCACGCGCACGCCGATGACGACCAGGAGCGAGATCGCAGCTTTCTCGGCGGTCCGCTGATGTGAATTGCGGCCGAATGCGTTGCACAAGTCCGGGACTGCATTTCGCAGCCCATCTGAAGTCGCCGCAAGAAGCATAGATTGCTACCCTTAACAAATTCGCGTACTGCCCCTATTGAACTTTTCGTTGCGCGGCCACGTCGGAAGGACTCATCGAGACTTGTAAACGTCGCCGAGCACGGTGAAGCTACCGCAGGACGCGCCCTGCCAGGAGATCGCCGGGCTGCTGGCACGGAATGGGCCGCTGCATATTCCTTTGCCACCGCGGAACCTGCGCGGCTGATGACAGCACCGTCTGCGTCTTGATCCGTCGCTTGAACTCCTCGTGCAAACTTCTATGCTTGTGCGCAGTGCATCGCTGAACCGGCACGTCATCCCAGACCGCGGCGATGGCCTTCTCCAGTCCTTGGCCGCCATCCACGATCAAGAGCTCGGGCGGCGCAGGCCGCGGCCGATCAGATCATCGAGCACGCTGCGCCAGAACAACCAACGCGATCGAGCTTAGCCGCTGCAAGGCCTTCCTGCGCAAGTGGCGGCTCACATGCAAAGCGTGGCCGGGCGGCTCTCAAGATGGACGAAAAACAGCACGTAAAAGGTTACCAGCCCACGTAGCGTCAGTACGATGAAACCGAATGAAGTCGGCCCAGATGGACGTGCAGGTGAGCAGAGTGGGACCTCGTCCAAAAATCGACCACGTTTTTTCTTTGCAAGCGACTGCGCGGGCTTTCCCCCCTCGATTCGTCAGCCGCGGCGACCAACGTGGATGTCCTATTTTGGAACATCATTCGGACCACAATTAACGTTAATGGAGTGTATACTGGGACTGCTCGCGACGCTTTGCTTGTAGGTCCTTTAGCCATTGTTTACGCTTTGGACTGGCGGACACCGAGGGACTCGAGGAAAATGCGGCACCTGCTCGTCCCCGTCTGCCTCTGTCTGATGACATGGTCCAGCGCGACCGGTCCTGAGTCAACGCTTCCGCAAAAAAGCTCCATCGGCATTTCTTCGAGCAAGGTGTCCGGCGAATCCTCACAAGAAATCGACGTAAACTCGGCGCCTCGCTATGAAAACGTCGTGCTGCCACTGGCGCCGCTTCGTACGCTTCTCAAGCCAATCATTCCTCGCTCGCCCAAGGAAATCTGCGGCACGCTTGCCGAAGCGGCGCGCAGCAACGATCTGCCCGCGCCTTTCTTTATTCGCTTATTGTATCAGGAAAGCGGGTTCAGACCCGGAGCCATTAGTACGGCGGGCGCCCTGGGCGTCGCCCAGTTCATGCCAGAGACTGCCTCCGATAGGGGCCTCGATAACCCATTCGATCCCGTGCAGGCGATACGGGCTTCCGCGCGCCTGTTGCACGATCTGTATCAGAAGTTTGGCAACCTTGGCCTGGCCGCCGCTGCCTACAATGCGGGCCCCAGCCGCGTGGCGGAATGGCTCGCCAAAAAAAAGCGCCCGCTGCCACAGGAGACCCAAGACTACGTCACGGCGATTACCGGTTGGCCGGTCGAGGCGTGGAGCGTCGCGCAAGCGGGCAGCCCGGCGGTGAAGCTACCGCAGGATGCGCCCTGCCAGGAGATCGCCGGGCTGCTGGCATGGAATGGGCCGCTGCAGATTCCTTTGCCACCGCGAAACCTGCGTCGGAAGGACTCATCGAGACTTGTAAACGTCGCCGAGCAACTTACCGAGGATTCACAACAAAGGCCCCAGGCGCGATCCGGGATGAAGGCCAAGCCGCCTGAACGGCACCATTCAATTTCAACTCTTCACCAATGAGGAAAGGTGCTCATTATTGGCTTCACGGCTTTTGGCAATTCGTTAAAGTCGAAACACTGTTACAACACGCTTTCCGCCCATAGACGCATCTTCCAATGCGCGTTGGCGCGAGAAATCGGGAACTCATATTATAAGTCTTATTTGGAGCGTGGCTTCTCACCAACAATTATTATTCGAGTGTGCTTCATGTCCGCCTTCACGAGTGCGAATAAAACCGCCGCATTTCTCGGGTGCAACCGAATGCAGCCGTGTGAGGCCGGACGACCGAGGTGGGAAATCTCATAGCTCCCGTGAATGGCATACCCGCCATGGAAGAAAATTGAATAGGGCATGGGGGACCAATGATATTGGCGCGAGAACCATCTGCGCGCTAACCACTCCGGACGATAGGTGCCGTTTGGTGTCCGATACCCGCGCCGCGCCGTTGAAATTGGCCATCGGTATCGTGGCACACCATCGATTGTCACGCTAAGTTGTTGTGCCGACTTGTCGACAGTGATCGCGATCTCCGCGCTTGCGCACATTGGTGCCGCGATGCTGCAGACGGCAGCAAGCGCTGCGAGTTTCGTCAAACTCGTCTTTACTGCTGATCTCATCCGCTATTGTTCGTCTTCGATGATATCGCTCATTACTTTGATCCTTCAATGGCGCGCATGTTTCTGCAAGTCAGCATTGTCCGTCGGGTTGTTTCATGCTTTTTAGCCACGCCATGGCGCAATTGCGCCAACCCCGCGGCGGAGGCCGGCAAGCGCCCTAGTACCGCTTCACAGTAGTTTATCAACGAGCAGCTCAATGCTGCGTGGGATCCTCGGCTGTCTGCGGATGAAGCCAGCCCGTTCGAGCGTGAGCAATATCTGGTGAACCGAGGGTGGCTGACGCGGAAGTATTCCTGCATGTCGCTTTCGACCGGCGGCCGGCGGTGCAGGCGCCTGAGACGCTGCGGGTTCGGGCACAAGGTTATTGACGTTTTGCGCCATGGCACCTCGATCTGTTTTGCGGGCCAGCATTCGCTTTGCATCGGAAAGCCTTCCTTTGGTCAGCCCGAGCCGTCCGACTAATCTCGATCTGGGTAACATTCCGGTGGGTGAGGGGTTCGTCGTTGCTTTCGGCGTCCAGGTCGAGATGATTGCGAAGCGCGACTTAGCGATCAGGCCGGGATCAACCGGTGCCTGCCCTACGAGCCAACTTTAAGCTGGTATGGGTAAAAGGGGCCGCTCCCCCGGCAACCGGAAGGCTGTTGCGACGTTGCCTCGTTGGGCGGGGGGTTCAATGCGGAGGAAAGCGACCATGTTGATGCGTATGGTTTCTATCGGCGCGGCCGTGATTCTGGCTGTGGCTGCTTTTGGAACCCCTGCGAATGCTCGCGGTGGCGGTCCGAATGCTCCGGGCGGCGGGCATGGTGGGCACGGCGCGCATTTCAGCGGCGGCCATATCGGTGGCGCTCGCGCAGGCGCGTTTCATTACGGTGGTGCCAGGGTAGGTGGGATTCGTTACGGTGCTCGCGCGGGCCGTGCCTATCCTGGCCGTTACTATGCTGGTGCTTATCGCGGTCGCTACTATGCCGGCGGCTATCGCAGATTTGCGCCTTATTACCGATACGGCCGGTACCGTTATGGATACCGCCGCTTCTGGCCATATTGGGGCGCGGGCGTAGCCTTTGCTTCGGCATGGCCGTATTTTTATGACAACGGCTGGCCATACACTTACGAGGAGGGTTTTTACGCGACGCCGCCGAATGGCAGCGCCGCCGCGTACTGTGTGCAGCGGTTCAAATCGTATGATCGTCGTACTGGGACTTATTTAGGCTATGATGGACGTCGGCATCCCTGCCCCTAAAATGATTTGACGCACGACTGCGCACGCATTTTTTCCACGCCTCCTTTAGCCCGCAGGGCTTTGCCGGGCGGGGCGGCGGGCGTAGCAGTGCAAAGCTCCGGCCGGCCGTGCCCGAGGCGGGGCCGCCCGTCCAACCCTCCGCTTCCCGGACCGGGCCGGCCCTATTCCAAAAAGGCAAAGGAGCTCGGCCGTGCGCGCATCCCGCGCCCATTGCGTGACCAGCGCGCGGGAAGGCGGGTGCTTATCGCGCGCCGGCACGGCGTGGATAAAAAACGATTTACGCCCGCGCGGACTCCGCGGCACATTTGCAGCGATACAGCTGAAAGTTCGGACTCTCGGAGGAGAGATATCATTGCCTAGCTACCTTGATGACCTGCTGGCTGTGGATGCCGAAGTCAGGGGCCTGATCCTTGTGGCGCTCGAAGCCGCACGGCGTCGGCCCAACCGCGACGACGAGGTGATCCTGCCCCTGGAAAAGGCGCTCGACCTTTCGGCCAAAATCACCGACCGTGGAACAAAAGACGTCAAGAAAGAGGGCACGCCAATCGGTGATGACTTGTATGCATCATTCGATGGCTACCTTATCGCTCTCAATTCATATGAGCCTCGCCCGCAGGCGCTGTATCTCACTAAAGAGAGTTACGGCAATCTGACCAAAATTGTTGCCGCAAGGCCGCGGAGGTTTCCGGCTTCTGACAAGTTCGGCCGGTTGTTATGGGGCTTCCTCTGGGGCGTCGCGGTCACGCTATTGTGCGAGCTTGCATTGACGCTTTACTACACGACGCCGCATACGTGGTAGTGGCCAATCGCGGCGCGGGCGCCAAAAAAAGCAGCCGAAGCTCCTGACGTGCCGCCGCTCGGGCGATACCGAAGATGAACTTGTCGGACGCTTGATTGCTGATTCAGTTTGGGCCGTCTACGCCAGCCGTGAATACATCGAGCGTCACGGCAAGCCTGAGCATATCGAGGACCTCATACGTCGCCCGCTCGTCTGCCTGGACGAATCGATGAGCAACCACCGCGTGGCGAAATGGCTCACGGACTTGGCGCCCCGATGCCGTGCGCGACACCAGTGTGCTGGGCATGATATATGCCGGAAGTCGGTCGGCATCGGCCCGTTGCCGACCGCGATCGCCGATTCGGAATCCGACCTGGTGCGGGTGCTCGGACCGATTCCGGAACTCGCCAGAAGCTGGCGTCTGCTGACGCATCCCGACCTACGCCGCGCATCGCATCGTCAATCGCCATCCCGTCATCACTTGGTCCTACAAACTCCCCAGAAAGGCGATTCCGAATTCGCCCCAGCGTTGATATCTGGTGGATATCAGTAATGCGAAGAGGGCTACGCGCGAGACTGACCGGCATAGCGTTGGCTCCGGGTCAATCCCCCGCGGCCTCGCTGGTCGTAGGAGGAGCGCTGGCGCTGTCGTCAACCGCAACCATTCTGCCGGCATTGGCCCATGAAAAACGCCTCAATTAGGCCTCCAGGCGAGGTTGCACCGAGCATCTGAAGTGCACCAAGACCGAACGCGTCGCCGGCTTGCTCCTTGCAGAAACCGGGTATCGGCGGCAGATCGAGGTAACGGTCCCACCCTTCGAAGGATTACTGCTGGGCTTGTTCTTCCTTTCCATCGGAGCGCGCCTGGATCTCTCGGTTATAACGGGAGCTGCTGTGCCCTTGGGTCTGATTGCCGTGAAGGCCGCCATCGTTTTTCCGCTGGTGCTAGTAACCGGATTGCCGCAAAAGGCAGCAGAAGAGACGGCTCTTTTTCTCGCGCCGGGCTCGCGTACGGGGATGTGTTGCGGATTGCCGTAGACCGCGGCGGTCGACGAGAAGATGACCTGCTTGGCGCCCGCTTCGATTGCGGCGTCGAGCAGGATGTAGGTGATCATCGTATTGTTGCGGTAATAAGCGAGGGGATCCCGCACCGATTCCGGCACCACGAGACAGGCCGCGAAATGGATTTCACTACCACACCAACCCCGCACCCTCAGCGGCGTACGTTTTGCTTCTTGCGGGCGCTAATTGCGGACCTCATCCCGCAACGGCTGAGAGGCGAAACAAATTTCAGATACGCCTTGTCACGCAGCCGCTTTGGCTCGGCGATAGTGAGCTTGCTTTTATCGATCGAAGCGAGACGAGCCGACATAGTGAAGTCGTGCAACGAACCGGTTGATTTTGGTAAGTTCATCCACCGGCATCAGCGAGGGCTAGGAATCGCCATCCGCGCGTCAGAGATTGACCACCCCCCTTCAGTCATATAAAGGCTCAGATGAAATTTCCAGTGCACGGTCTCAACGCTACGATCTGTTGCGCATCGCACAGTTTACTGAGACTTCTTTGACGGCGCCAGCAAGTCTCGTCGATTTAGAAGGCGGCTGAGGATGAGTATGAAAAAACAACCCCAAACAGGCAGCGAAACACAGTGCCTACGGAGGAGAGAGTGTGACGAGGAGGTTCTAGCAACTGAAGCAGCAGACAGCGGAATTTTGGGAAAAAGTAAATAGTTGTGCGTGGTCGTTAATACAACCAAAGAGAGTATTTTTACAAAACAGATTTTTGCCACACTTGGACGATCAGCAGCGAGGCCGCGGCCCGGCAACGAAGCTGTTAAGATGTAGGCATTTGTAGGCATAATCGATCCGCGACGCTAAAAAACCGCCCAACCGAGCACACCAAGCCAAGTGGAGCAGGGCGAAACAATTGTGCGTCGACTCTGGGTCGGCGAGTTGCGGCGGGGCTCGAGGCGATCGCTCCTGATGTCGGGGGTGTGAGGACACGATCTACTCTACGAGCCGTTCTAAGACACCCCGTAGACTGACTAACAGCGGCTTGCCGCAATCCATAAGAATGCGAGGATTAAGATTACCGCAGCAGACGGCTTGCATCGGCACAGTCACCTGCTACGAAAACTACGTCCGATCCCTTTGTGTCTCATTTCCCAGAGTGTGCCATGGCCAAACCTGCTGTAATTCTCATCGGTGCCGACAAGGGTGGCGTCGGCAAGACCACCGTCGCGCGTACCTTGCTCGACTATCTTGGTGCGCGACAGACCCCGACGCGGGCTTTCGATACTGAATGGCCGCGCGGTACACTAAGGCGTTTCCATCCCGACGTGACCGAAGTTGTGGATGTCACCTCGGTTCCCGACCAGATGAAGATTTTCGACACGGTGGGCAGCGCGGAAGCCAAGGTGACGGTAATCGACGTGCGCGCCGGGCTGTTATCCTCCACGCTGCAGGCCTTGAGCGATATCGGCTTCATCGAATTGGGAAAGACGGGGCAGATTACTTTCGCCGTGTTCCACATACTCGGTCCTTCGATCGCTTCGCTCGAGGAAATCGTCGAGACCGGCCGCTTCGTGGGGGACGCCAGCCACTTCCTGGTCAAGAACCACATAAATGCGACCTCGTTCTTCGAGTGGGATCCGGCGACCTACAAGTCGTATTTCAAGAACATCAAGGACGCTCGGGAAATTACCATACCACAGCTCAACGAGATGGCTTGCGAGCAGGTGGAGGTGGCCGGGATTCCCTACGTCTCATTCGCGGCAAACAAGAATGCCAAAGGCGAGATGGCTAACTATTCGTTCGTGTTGCGCGGCTATGTGCGCCACTGGCTGGGGCAGGTCTGGAGCGAGTATGATCGCGTCAAGCTGCTCGATTTGGTCTCACCGCAGTCAGAAAAGTCAGTTCGCCAGGTCGCGGGTTAGTGTTGTCCCCTGAGTCGATGCGCGGGCGGCGTCTGGTGATCTGATGTCGTTCGGCAACTCCGTCACAATCGTCGCGTCACCGCGCCCGCGCGTCGGCAAGACCCTGCTAGCGCGGCTCCTCACCGATTTCCAGTTGCACGAAGGCCGCTCCGTCGCGGCATTCGATCTTAATGTCGGCGAGGGCACGCTGGCGCAGTTTCTACCCGAGCACGCCACCCGATCGGAGATCGATGACCTCAAAGGACAAATGGCTCTGTTCGATCGTCTCATCGCCGACGACGGCGTCAACAAGATCGTCGATCTTGGCCACCCATTATTTGAATCCTTCTTCGCTCTGGCTAGTCAGTTCGGTCTTGCCGAGGAAGCGCGCAGCCGCGGCATTGCGCTAGTAATCCTCTACTTGATGACGCCGGACGGTACTTCGGTTGAGGCCTATCGCAGCCTGCGCACTCGGTTGCCTGAGGCGATGCTGGTGCCGGTGCGCAATGAAATCTTTGGGGCGGCGCAATACTGGATTAAATATGCGCCGATAGGTAGCGGCACGATTGTCGTGCGACTTCCGCCGCTTGCGTCAAACGTGCGCAAATACGTCGAGAGGCCACCCTTCTCATTCGCAGATTGCGCGCGTGCCCTCGATGCGGATACTAATATCGAGCTTCAACATTGGCTGAGGCGTGTTTATCGTGAGTTCCAGGAGCTCTATCTGCGTCTTATACTGACTGACTTGGAGTCTTCGATCCGACTTTGATTGCAATGCGAGTGGCGCGCCGGCGATCCGGCAGTTCTGGCGGCGGACGCAACGGCACGCCCGCCATCAAGTTTCTCTGCTCCGGGACGAAAAAGGAAAACTCGAGCGGCTGGGCCGTCGCGTGCGGCGGCGCAACGACTCCAGTGTAAGTATAATCTGACGGGCTTGCCGCCACAGAATGTATTCGTACCGGCTGAGGCGATCCAGGGGGTGCGTTGGCCGAGCCGCCGAACGCAAGTAGCCGGCCGCGATACCTTTTTCCATATCGAAGCTGAGCTCGGTCTCCTGTGCGAGGTCGGATTGCGTTCGCTCGGAAAGATCCGCTAGCCCAATGAGAGTTGGGAAAGATTTTGGCAGAACGAAGCCAAAATTACATGTGATTTCAAAGGCCGGCGTCGAGTTCATCGACGAGAACGGCGGTGGCCTAGGGGTCCGCCTAAGCAAACGGGTTGTCAGGCGCATCCATTTCCGATCGATGCCTCAAAGACTGAGGCGTTTTTTGAGCGCACCCGTGTCGCGCACATGTCGCAACGCTCTCGGCGGCTACGATGCCGGCATTGAATCCCCGCCATCCGATGCTAAATTCTTACCAATCGCCGATCGATTGGACAACGGTAATGGCTGCAAAGGACACGGCCAAGCTCTCCGCCAAATTCCAGATTTCGATCCCGAAGGCCGTCCGCACCGCACGACGCTGGCAGGCAGGCCAAGTGTTCGCTTTCATTCCCAAAGGCGAGGGCATGTTGCTGGTGCCGGTGCCTAAGCTCGATGAGCTGCGCGGCTTGGCGCGCGACGCCAAAGCGGAAGGGTACCGCGATCGGACCGATCGCGTCTGATGCGTCTCGTCGACACTTCGGTGTGGATCGAATGGCTGACCGGTTCGCCGCTCGGCACCAAGCTCGCCGAGGAGTTGCCCGACCGGGCGCAATGGCTGGTGCCGACCATCGTGCAGCTCGAATTGGCGAAATGGCTCACGCGTGAGGTCGCCGGCCGTTTTGGTCGCCGGCATCGCCCGCATCCATTCCGCGCTCGATTGGCGGCCGCAATTCCAGGAGCTCGTTCGCACGACTCGATAGCCAGAATGTTTCCGGCGCGCAAATCCGCGAAATAGACCTCAGTGCAGTGGCAATGGTCGTCGGGCAGCATATGGGCGCGCGGCAGGGTGCTGGTGCGTCACTCCGGGCGTTTTCCTGCGGGGAGGCAGCGGAACGACCACCCGGGTCACAATCGGAGATGATATTTTCCGGCCGATGTTCTGCTCGATTGCCTGCAGTGCCGCCATATTCGCGGCCATCTGGTCTTGTTTTTCAGCAAGCTGTGCTGTGCGGCGCCGCAAGTCGGCGAGATTACGCGCGATGGTCTCGAGCTGCGGAGCCAAGGCGGAAGAAGCTGCAACTGTGCCAGGCACCGATCCTGCCCAGCTCGGCGTTAGAGCCGGAATCCCGAATATCTCGTTTGGCTCGTCACTAGAGGAATAAATTGCTTCCAGCATCGGCATCGCGGTCGAGAGGGTTGACAACTGGTCCAGCGGCGTGATCTCGGTTCTGGCCTCCTTGCTTGCTTCGCCACTGGCGTACTGCAAGGCAAACATGGCGCCACCACCCATTAAGGCCGCAATAAAAAAGCGGGCGAGGCTGCTCAGTATCCGTCTATCGTTGGGGAACTGATTGATCAGGCTACCCTTTCTTTGTGGCCCCGCAGCAAAATCGATATTCTGCCGAGGCGTTGCCAAGCGTGACGAATCGTCCTGGCTACCCAGATCACGCGGCGGCAGGCCATCTTCGGCGTTCTGCAACTCATTTGGGAAGAGGGAAAGCTGCTCTGCTTCGGGTAACTGAGCGGAAAGGTGAAATGCCTCGCAAGCCATCCCTATGGGCTGTTTAGATAAATTGAGCTTGGCATCTGGATCGTGAGTTGACCTGCCGGGTTTCGCTTCTTCGGGCGTCGGCAACTCGTCGGGAACGATGCGCAACTGCTCCGCCACAGGTAACGGAGCCGAGAATCCAGTTTTTTCGAGAGCCATCCTGATGGGCTGGTCAGATGAATCGTGCCTGACGTCCGAATTGTCAGTTGGTCCGCCAGATTTCAGGTCTTCGGCTGTCGGCCGCTCCTTCGGCAAAAAGGCGATGAGTTCGCCTTGGTGACGATGGGCATTCAATGTTAGGCCCTCCACAGTGTCCATGGGGCATTCGATCACTGGCCTGAACCAGAGGCGGTTAAGCTGGACGTTTCCAGTTTGTTTACCCATCTCGCAAGAAGGCCTGTGCTGTGACAAATGCTAATCGGGAAATTAGCAAGTATGGGCGTGGTCGAGCGAGGCGAAGTCCTGGACAAGATGGAGTTATGGTTAATTCGGCGAGTGCCGTGCCCAGCGGCATTTTGATCAAACCATCGAAATCGCGCCCTCTCGGCCTTCATCGTGAACGGATGTCGGTAATTTGCCTGCTGAGACACCAATCTTGCTTTTTGGCGACTCTCATGTCAGCAAGATTTACGTGGACCGCCAAAATCCGCATCGTCACAACGGTTTTGGCGGCGCCGATATTCTTGTTAGGCCCGGTGTCGTCTTCGGTGTTGGCTTCTGGTCACGGGGGTACGTGCCGTTTTTCTGGTATCCGCCCTGGTGGAACGGCCATTCGGGGATGTCGTAAGGCGCAACGCGAGATGACCGCCGGCTGAGCTGGTCGACGTTGCTAAGCAACCCAGCATTTGTGATTTGCCGCGCGACCTGAAATAGCTAACTTTGCCCAGCATGCTCATCGTCTCGATCATCCTCGAAGGTGGCGTCGCGGTTATCGCCGCGCTCGCGGCGGCGCAAGGTCGGCCTTATCTTTACGGCCTCGACTTCACTTTCGCGGCCTACGTGCTATACGACTTTGCTCGCCTCATGCATTGGGCGGTCGATGAGCCGCTGTTGTCGGGATTATTTTTGCTGGCGACCGTCACGGCAATGATGGCGGTCTCGGGATTGTATATAGAGGGGCGATGCAAGTAGCTCCGTCCATCGGGCCCGCATGGGGTCCAATCAATCAGAATATCCTTGCCACCCGCGCTCTATGTGTCGGCATCGTCGCCCTCATGCAGGACGATCAGGCGATTAGTCGAATTGGGGGCCCGAATACTGCAGCCTATGAAGAGTTGTTGCGCAGAAGCCGCCGCTGGCGTCGCGATGGCCGAGCGCCAAGCTCTGGTAAAACGTGGAATGCACGACGTGCAGCATGAGCCATTGACCGTGAACTCAGGCCGCGCACCCAGTCAATCACAACAGCGATCCAGGGAATCGAGGCGCAGCCGATAGGGGCGACCGCCTCGCGCGCGGAGTCTCTTTGACACGTCAGCGGCGTCGGCGTTTTCGGGCACGCTGAAGCTGGCCCTGATGCGCCATTTCGGGCTCAGCGGCGGAATCGACGACGCGTTTCCGCGCCTGTTCCGAAAGCAGCCGGTGGTGTCGCGCGTCTCCGACATCGAATACCGCACCTGGGCGGCGACGAGTCACGCTGAGGCCAAGGCCGCCGCGCAGCGCCTGCTGCGACTGCGGCTGACCGCTTGGCGTCGGCGCAGAGATACCGGCTGGGCGGCGGGCCAGCCGAGGTGACGGGGCCGGGTAACAAATATCGTGGCGATTGCGGCGCGACGGCCGGATAGGATGCGTCGCACGCGACCGCGCGCCGATAGGCCGTAAAATCGACGGCGCCTGTTGGAGCGTGCATCGCGCATCTGTCATCGATCTCTCAGTGGTGCCGAGCAACGGCTGCCGAATCTAGAGCAGGTCATGTTGTTCTGAAAATCGAGTGGCACGGGCTGGCACGGGCACCCCGGCATGAGAGAAAAATACCTGTCTCAGGTGCGCAAAAATTGGCATGGGCGGCCGGCAATACGGCGCCCAACTCATCGCGCGCCCGTGGGAAATCCATCATGGCGGCTACTGTAGATCGCGTCGTCATCGGGCAGCGCCACCGGTTTAATGCCCGAAAAGGAAGAACGGGAACGGAAGTGGCTGCCGGACCTGGTTGTCATAGCGCTGCTGGTATTGCGACGGCGGTGCACCGTAGGGCGGGTTATCCGCGGTCAGCGGCAGCGGCACCGAGCGCGCCAAACTTGGTGGCCCGGCAGCGGGGATCCCACCGGTCACCAGCACAGTGGTATTGGCCATTTTCTCCCGCTTCACCAGGCTCCACAGCGTTGCGGCGTTCTTAACCGACAGCCGGACGCAGCCGTGCGACACCGGCCGGCCGAGATGGCGCAATTCGTAGGTGCCGTGGATAGCATCTCCAGTCTTGGTGAAGAAGATCGAATATGGCATCGGCGCATTGTCCCACTCCACGCTATAGTGGTCGATCTCCATGCGGAACGGCCTAAAGCTGCCGCTCGGCGTATCATAGCCGCGCCCGCCGGTCGACACCGGCCAGTCATAGAGTTGCCGGCCATTGACCGCGACCATCATGCGCTGGGCTGGTTTGTCGACCTTGATCAGGAGGTTGGCGTGAGCGGCTTGGCTAAGCAACAGCATTGCGACCATGCCGGCCGACAGCGGCGCGAACAGGCGATAGATACGCATACACAAGAACTCCGGTCCAGCACGATATAACCACGCCAGCGTTGACAGGGGAACGACTCATTTGGACGTTCCCGCATAAGCTACCTCCCAACCTTTGCTGGTGCTCGACGAGGGGCTAAAAGGACATGGCCGACACGTCATTGAAGTCCGAACTCCGCAACACGTGGGAGTCAGCTGCACCTGGCTGGGCTAAGTGGGAGCACGTTTTTATTACCGCTTTCTCAAATGCGGCTGACGCGCTCATCGAACGCAGACCGCCGTACGGTCGCGCCCTTGATCTAGGCTGCGGTACGGGGCATTGGACAGTTGATCTGGCTATACGCGGCTGGCAGGCCACGGGCATTGAACTTGAGCAGCGCCCTACGTGAGGCACGCCGGCGGGCAAAAGACGCCTGTGTCAACTTGCAATTTTTCAAGGCGATGTGACGGCATTGCAGGGCGACGGAATCCGGCCAGGCTTTCAGTTCATCTGGGATTTCGGAACCATTCACGGTCTCACTCCCCCGCAGTGGCAGGCCGTCGGCCGGGAGGTGACCGCGGTGGCAGATACTTGCAGTCTGGGGGGCGGGCCAGCGTTTCTGTGATCAAGCATCAATCGGACACATGAACGCTGATCTCAGTGTTGCGGTACGCCCTGGCTTTGACGTTCAGCGCGAAAAACATTGCTGTAGAGTGCCGGATAACAATATCAATATACCCGGACTCCCCGAGAATCCGAAGAACCCCCCTTGCCAAACGGCGCGAACCGGATTCTACCGTACGGATGATTCGGCCCGGGTTTCTGGACAGAGAATCGCGGCAAGACCTGATCGAGTTGGCTCGGAACGGGTCGGCCGCTCACCGTTTGGCCCGGCGTGCGAACGCGCTGGTGTTGCTCGACGATGGGATGAGCTGCGAAGCGATTGCGAAGGTCCTGTTTCTGGACGACGACACCATCCGCACTTGGTATCGCCTGTATGAAAAGGATGGGATCGAGGGCCTGACGAACTTCAGCTACGCGGGCAGCGTTTGCCAGTTGAGCGGCGAGCAACAGGAAAAGCTGAAAGCCTGGGTTGCCGCTGCCTTACCACATACAACGCGCCAGGTCGGCGCCTGGATCGAGAATGAATTCAGCGTCGTTTACCAAGGCCGGTCAGGACTGATCGCGCTGTTGCACCGCCTGGGGCTCGAATATCACAAACCCAATGTCATTCCGCGCAAGCTTGACGAAGAAAAGCAGAAGGCTTTCATTGAGAGCTACGAAAAGCTGCTGAATTCCTTGGGCGACGACGAGGCCGTACTGTTTGCTGACGCCGTGCATCCGACCCATGCCGCACGGCCCGTCGGCTGCTGGGCGCCGAGCCAGGAGAAGCTGGCGATCGAGCAGACGAGCGGGCGTCAACGCATCAACATTCACGGCGCGATCGACCTGGCGACCGGGCAAACCCGGATGATCGAGGCCCTGACCATCGACGCCGCCTCGACGATCAGGCTGCTGCAATCGATCGAGACGCTCTATCCGATGTTGGCGCTCATCCATGTTTTCCTGGACAACGCGCGTTATCATCACGCCAAGCTCGTGCAGGAATGGTTAGCCCTGCCGGGACGACGCATCAAGCTGCACTTCATCCCAAGCTATTGCCCGCACTTGAACCCGATCGAGCGGTTATGGGGTCTCATGCACAGAAACGTCACGCACAACAAGTGCTACGCAACTTGCGCCCAATTTGCCGACGCAACGCTCAGTTTTCTGCGTGAAAAGGTTCCGGGGAATTGGGCGAACCTCTGTGATTCGGTCACCGACAATTTCCGTATCATCAACCCCAAGGATTTTCGGGTTGTGGCGTGAACGGAGTATATAATTACTAAATAATATTACTCGACGTCGGGAAATTTTCCGACCAACTCCTCTTGCGCTGCGCGAAATAGTCACCATTCTTTGCCGATAAGAACCGTGGCCGATATGTATATATTTGAAAATCTAAAAATTAATAAGGAGAATGTCGATGAGCAAAGACAATCAAGAGATTTCCAATAGCGACACCGTGCCGGCTTCCGGAGCTGAAACGGTTTCAAAACAAGCCACTCCTCCCCAAGTGTCGGCGACAAAATCGCCAGCGACTCCGAAGCCGAGAAAAAATGCTTTGAGCCATGGAATCTATGCGGAAGAGATGGTTCTGGAATGGGAGAGTGCCGACGATCTTGTCAAGCTGCGCGATGACTTGTGGGCCGAATTACAGCCCCAGGGGCGCCTGGAAGAAGAAACCGCATTAGGGATCGTAAATCTGACGTGGCACAAGCGCCGGGTAATGCGGGCGGCGCAGCTTGGATACCGGCGGGATCCATTTGCAATCGAGGTCGCTCGCGCAAACCCAGCGAGTTTGGATGACATCGTCACACTCATTACGTCGGCGGTTCAGAATGGCGCTGATCTTTCGAGCAAGGCTAAAGAGTCGTTAGACAGTCTCAAGAAGGCAATCGAAAAGATAAACCAAATCGATATCGCCTGTTTTCCTGGCCATTCCCAGACCGGCGACGCTAAGAAGGCGTTCGAAGCTGCACATACGGCGGCGCAGGCCGTCAAATTTGTGGAAAAGATATCTCGCCAGGTTTTTGATCGGTTGGTCAAGCTTGAACAAGGCTCGAAAACTCCAGCTGCGACTGTTTACGAAAAGGCGTACTCGTCTGAGCATCTCGAAAAATTGTTGCGGATTGAAGCCGCACTGGATGCTCGGATTGATAAACAGCTGTCCAGATTGGTGAATTTGAAAGAGTACAAGCGTTTGCGCAAGGAGACCAGCAATCGGGTGCTTGATACGGCGCCGCCTCTTGTGGCTGGTCAGGCAGAAGAATGATTTCTCGAGAAGACGATCCGCGGTCGTAGCGCCGACGAGCGCCGTGCCGTGCGCCAGGCTTTCACGGTATGACAAAAGCAGGGCGGGAGCGCAGCAAGCGAGCGGTATCCCTTTATCTAATCTCACTACCGAAAAGTCGGGTCCGCTCAGCTAAGGCGCTTCGAAGCCGGACGCTGGCAGCACCGGCGCGCTGGCGAATTCGTCTGGCAGCTTGCCTGTCAGGCAGCGAAGGAAGGTGACGATGTCGGTGGCATCTTGATCGCTCAGGGTCTTGCCCAGTTGTACCTTCGCCATGATGCGCACCGCTTTAGTCAGTGACGGCACTGAGCCGTCATGGAAGTAAGGCGGCGTCATTGCGACATTCCGCAAGCTCGGTACCTTGAAGACATACATGTCATTGGGGTCGTGCGTGACGTCGAAGCGCCCTTTGTCCACCTGCTTACTGCCAGTCTCTTTCCAGTAGTCTTCGACCACGCCGAACTTTTGGAATATGCCGCCGCCGACGCCGGGACCATTGTGGCACGCTGTACATCCCGTCTCGATGAACTTGCGTAAGCCGATCCGTTCGGCCGGCGAGAGCGCCTGGACATTGCCCGTGAGATATTCGTCGAATCGAGATGGCGTCACGAAGAGTTTCCAATCACCCCGGAGCGGCCTCCTTAAGCAGGCTGCCCGCCTGTTGCCCCTTGGTCGGATTTTTGGAATGGGAGCAATGCTGGTCGAGCCGCAAACACGGCAAGGCATTTTGTTCCGGCGCTCGTTTTTCCGGCATTTCCCCGGCGAGCCGGACCCCATCACCCAGGACAATTGGGGCATGATGGCAGCGGCCACAGCTTACGGTCGACCGCGACTATGCCGCCGCAATGGCCAAGATTAAAGGCGATTCCCGGCTACGTAGGCGCCGATGGCCTCGCCGCGTGGCTTGGGCAATCCGTCCGTGCCATAAAGTGCTGGCACCCCACAGGAAGCGGCCGAATGGATCGATTGCGCGGCGGTCAAAATCCGCGGACCACGCGCGGTTCTCGGCGATACAGACGCTCAGCTCAAGGCGCGACCGGTAAGGCCGCATGGCGGACCTGCTCCAGTTCAAGGCGCAGCAGGGAGACCATCATTTCAGAGCAACGCGCCTTGAACTGGAGCGCGCCTTGAACTGGAGCGCCGCATTGAGAACGGTCGGGGCATTTCGCGGGTTCAGCTTGCCGAAAGCTTTACTTCGATCCGCTGAGTTGGCCAACTGACCCAGCCAAATTAACCAGCGGCGAGCGTGGTTGCCCTGCATGCGGCCGACGCAGATAGGGACTCGGCAGTGGCTGGAAGTCACGCCTACGTCGCAAATGTCGAGGATCAGGCAAAGAGTTCTCGCTGTACCAAAGACCGATTAGTGCCTGCTCGTCGTTGATGAATGGAGGGACTGGGTGCTCTCTAAGGTGCTGAGATGTAAGGACTTTCTGTGGGAAGAAAGGCGACGCCCTCCCTGCATTTTATCGAAATCTCCCTGCGGCAAAAATTTTTCTTCAGCTGACGGGCGGTGCGGGCGTTCTCTAGCCGCCGCGCACATACTCCGGCGAACATCAGCCGGACCTCGTGTGGGTGCGTGGTGGACGGCGCAGGCTTAGGGTATGGTAGAGTTCATCTGACCTGGCCCGTCTCCCATGCCTGAGGCGCTACCGCTTGGGAGGCCGCACTATAGGATCTCCAGGGGAGAGTCATTGCTATAGCGCCGCGTGCGCATGACAAGGGGATGGGGGAGAGAAAAAGTGGCCGCGAGGGGAGTTTTCGTTGTCTTGGTCGCTGCCGGCGCCGTGCTGGGCGGATGCATGCAGTCCACACTCCAGCCCGCGTCGGAGGCCAATCTGACGCCGCGAGATAGGGAGCTATTGGCGGCGGCGCCTTACGCGCAAGCAGCGATCCCCGCAGCCTATCAGCGCCACATCGTCAGCATCTACCCGGGCAAGGAAAAGGCCGGCACGATAGTGGTCGACACAGACAACCGGTATCTCTATTACGTGCTGCCCGGCGATAAGGCGATCCGCTACGGCGTCACCGTCGGCGAGGAAGCGATGGCCTGGTCGGGTGTGGCCAAGGTTGGAGCGAAGAAGGAATGGCCGTCATGGACGCCGACGGCTGGGGAACGGGCCCGCCTGCACGTGCCAGCCTATGTCGGCCCCGGTCCGCAAAACCCCATGGGCGCGCGTGGGCTGTATCTTTACGCGAACGGCAAGGACACGCTCTTCCGCATTCACGGTACGAACCAGCCGGAATATATCGGCCATGCGATCTCCTCCGGCTGCATCCGCATGACCAACGAGAACGTCATCGACCTCTACAAGCGGGTCAACTTGGGCACGGTCGTGGTGGTGCTACCGCCGCACAATGGCTACCGCCAGATCTCGGCTGGACTTCAGCACGTTCTAACGTATTAACCATACCCAGCTACGATCGGCAGCGGCAGCAGCCTATTAGAGATGGCGAAAATCTGGATTGTTTCAAGCAGTCGAATTTCTATGCGGCCCGTTGGGCTAGACTACCGATTACGCTAAGGGTGATCCCACCGTCGCCAAACGGAACGGCCGCCACAATGGTTCCCGCTCTCGGAACTTATATTAGCCTACTTGTCGTCGGCTGACTCTGGTGTTGCGCGCCAACCATCATAGGCGCCAAGATCGTCGCCGCCAGAAGCGATCTTAAGATGATCCATCTTTCTTGGAGGTGCTGCGATGATATCAGAAACCTGGAAAGGCTGGAAAGGCTGGGGAAGGCAAATGTCCCAAGGCGTCATAAAGCGGGACTGGGTACCTACGGGACGTATCGATTTTGCTACCCGCCTTAACGGCGACGCCGCAGAAGCTGATCAACCAAGCGAATTCAAATTGCTGGTAGAAGAACGCCGAATTGTAGAAAGCATTACTGGGCTCGAAAACCTTGAGATACAATGGAGGCTCGCTACCCTAAAGGAAGCAAAGGCAGTCATAGCGCAATACCACAAATATCTATCGGAACACTCCCTCATCAAATCCCTTGCCGACGAGACCGCTTTGTTGTCTCCGCCAACGACGGCTCAGGGCAATGCTTCACAGTCGCACTAGCTAAGCTAACGCTGGGCCGATGCCCACCGTAGTGAAATACGACCAAAAATAGCCAACGGGGATTTGACGCATTGACGGCAGCTCTCGATTGAGAGCTGCCGTCCTGAAATCAGCACGGCGAGATTATTTCTTCGTTTTCTTGATGGGAACACACTTGCCGCCAACCATGTGGTAGCCTTTCTTGGCAGGTTTGCAGGGGGTGTCCGCCGCGTAAGCAGGAACAACGAAGCTCATTGCGAAGGCGGCAAGCGACAGCGCTATGATGGTCTTTTTCACAATAACCTCCCAGTGTGGGTTTCCCTGGGGCCTTCGGAAGATGAGATGACCCCAGATTAGCCTGCATAATAGAGATTTTCTGGTTTGACGCGAAGTGGGTTTTTAGCTTCCTCTGCTCGAGCTGGTCGCATACGGTGGCTACCCCGGGCAAGATTTTGCGTACCGCGCTACCGGTTCAGCCCCCGTCTTTACAATAAGACAAATTGCTCCACCGGGCCGCCTTCGTTCCATGTCTTGCGGTAGTGTTCGAGATCGCTTAGTCGGATCAGCCGCTCAAGAATGGCCATCAGCATGCCGACGCCTTGCGCCAGCACGCTCAGGTTTTCCGGGCGCCGACCAAGTCACGTACCGTTTGCGAGACCAATACTTCTCCGGGATCCGAAGGCCGATGGCGACCAGGCGTTCCGATTGATCGCCGGCGACACGCGCAACAGTATGCACTGCGATTCCAGCAAGATCGTTACCTACCAGCCCGCATTCCCCAGTATGCAGCCGCTCAGCCACCGCACAGTTATTGCACCGCTCGCCAGTTCAACCAGCCAAAGATCGGTCGTTTCTTTGTCTTCGCCGGATTTCTTTGGCCTGCCTGAGATACTCGTCACCCTCGAGCGTAAACTCGCAGCTTTCGAACGGGTGCAAAGTAGCGTGGGCCCGTTGATGGCAATCTTGGGCTAGATCGAGTAGTTGCTGAAAAGTAAGCATGGCCCCTTTTCGATCGACCCTGCAAACCAGGGTTTGAGAAATGTCAAATTGGGCTGCCATGCCGTCGTTGTGCGCCGGTTTGCAAGTTCTTACTGCCAATGGCCTTGGAACGAGCGTGTCTTGTCGTATCACCAACTCACATCACTAATGGGCATCGCCGTGAGCGAGTTTATGATGTCATCGATAATCCCATCGCAGAAGTATTCCTGTTCCGGATCACCGCTCATGTTTTGGAACGGCAGGACGGCAATCGATGGCTTGTCGGGGACTTCCCTAGCAATCACAACAGCAATTATGCGGGAGGTTTGGCTGCCCTCTAATTCACGTGAAACATAATTCCAAAGACCGGAGCGAGATTTTGCTCCACTGATGCTTAAAGCGCACGCTGCGTAGGCGGCCCCCAAGTTACCTTCCCTTGCAAATCGGAGTTGGCCGCGGCGGTGGAGACGGATGATCTTTCTTGTACTGATTGAAGATCGGCTCGAGGATTTGCTTTGGCCAGAATTGCGGAGCGTGGATTTCTTTCAGGCAGGAAGCGTTCCAATATAATCGCGCGCGCTTTAGCGACCGGCCAGCCTTCACCGTTCGCGCGACAGCGTCGATGTCGGCTGCGCCAGGATAGATGTACAGCGTCGTCGGATCGTCCTTCACCATCGCGATGATTTTCCGCGCGTCTGACCGCGACCAACTTGTGCAGCCATTGCTGCGGCCGTTAGCATAATCCTCCAAGTTGCCGAATGGAACGTAACCGTCATGGTTTGCGTACGGGCTGCGTGGATTTTTTAGAAGGCATACCCGCCTTAACAAGACAGCTGGATGTCCGCCGATCTCGCGCTCTCTGGCGTTTGCGGTCTGACCTTCGCCGTCAAACTGAACGAACGTGCGTACCAAGGGGGCGTCATATTCCGCTGAGACGCGATAATAGCCTTTAAATGACGTTTTCGTCTCGGCCGTGACATAGTCTCCACCCGTCGTCAATTTCGAGTCCAACGCATTGCCGAAGTTCTTCGCGCACCGTTTTCCGTTTGCGAAGTCTGCGAGCCCTTTCAAATTGCGACCACCGCCGTGCCCGGCCGAAAACGCGTGAAACGATCGCTCGCCTTCGCAGATAACATAAAACCTGTCGCCCAATAGACCATGGCCCAAATCGTGCGGGCGGGTTGCGTCCATGGCAAAGTAGCAGGGATTTCTAACCACGCCCTCGCGCACTTTTCGGAAATACAGCGCGCGCGCCCGCTTCAAAACCACTTTTACGATCTGACCTTCTCGTTCGCCGACACGGGACCACAGCCAAGCCGGGACTTCCGATGACTGCTCTGTAGCGAAAGATCGTGACGCCGACAGGGCGATGACGATGATGAGGCTCGCGATATTGACGATAGTCACACGGACAGATCGCACCGGATCCCTTCTCCTATATGCGCGCAGAGCACGTTCGACTCGGCATCCGTGAAATCGTCGGCGTTGAACATGAACGTGCAGACATATGGCGGCCACTCGAATCGTAAGATTATTGCCCCGCGGGTGTGCAATTCAAGGTTTTTGACCAAACGTGAGTCGCGGGGAGCCCGCCCCGTTCTAGACGACCGATTCCACGAAGCCGGCAGGACCGATCGAGCGAATTTGGAGAAGAAGCCGCATCATGGCCGGTATCGACGATGTCAATCGCCATCCCGTCATCCATACTTGGTCCTACAAACTCGCCGAGGCCGCCTAATATGATTCGAACCAAGGAAACGCTGGACTAGTTCGCGAAATGTGGAAGTGACTGGCTGGAGGGGGCGGTTATGGCCGCGGCCGATGCTCTAAACGCCTCGCGTTGGACCGGGACGCGGCCAGCCGCATGTCCCGCTCGACGGCATCGGCTGCATCAAGAGGTGAAGCGAGTAGCAGCGGGCTGCGTGAAAATTGGCGACGCAGCCCTCCCATTTCGCCCTGGAATCGGGTATTCAAAAACGCGTTAACCTGCATCGCGGTATTTACGCCGGGACTGGTTAGATCGGACGATACCGGGGGGGTGCCATCGTGCTTGCGTTGAACCGCCGTGCATTCGTGGCAAAAGGATGCGCAACAGGCGCGGCGTTCTGCCTTGCCGGCTGCACCTCGTTCCGCATGGCCGATCTCGATCCCGCCTATCGGCGCACGATCGTCGATTACCCGAAGCGGCAAAAAGTCGGCACGATCGTCATCGATCCCGGACAGCATTTTCTCTATCTACCGCAGAGCGGCGGAAAGGCCATCCGCTACGGCGTCGGCGTCGGCCGAGAGGGTTACGGGTGGTCCGGCGTGGCCACCGTTCACAGCAAGCAAGAATGGCCCGACTGGTATCCAACCGAACAGTATCTCCAAGAACACCCGCAAGTGCGCCCCCACCTCGTTCAATTGCAAAGCGGTATGGGCGTGCACGGCGGTCCGCAAAATCCGCTCGGCGCCCGGGCCATGTATCTGTGGCAGCGCAACGAAGATACGCTCTACCGCATCCACGGCACCAACGAGCCCTGGACCATCGGCAAGAATGTGTCCGCCGGCTGCATCCGCCTGATCAATGATGATATAATTGATCTATACAACCGAACGCCGACTGGCACCAAGGTTGTCGTCCTGGCGTCGGGTGTCGGCTAGGGCATCTCGTCTGCGATGAATCAGTTTTTCGTCATGGCCGAGCGGGAAAGAATCTTGTGAGTGCTTTTGTCACGTCGTCAGCAAAAACCTTCTCCTCAATCCGATGCCATACGTTAAATATCAAACATCCTCCGGGCTTCAGATTATGTTCGCCTTGGCTGTTTGGGCTGTTTAGACATAGCCGTGCCGGGTGGTGAACAGGTGGAAAAAGCAAAGCTTGGCCCTCACCGGCCCAGCCGTGCCGCTTACGGAGCCACAGTATGGAGCCGTCATCAAGAATATCGAGGTGGGCGACCATCGGCGGCTCGTCGAGAAGAGCTTGATATGAAAATCCCGAGCAAAGCCGTGACGTCAAATCCGATCAATGCCTAAAGCTTTCGATTGGGCGCTACGAAGGGGTTCGTCTTCGATTTTTCGCGGCCATTTTTCTCAAAGCATTGGTCCAACCGCTCAAGTGCCGCCGAGCTTCTATCCAACGGCACGCGCAGCGTGGCGCCTTTTCCCCGTACCACAAGAGCGTTAGCTGATCGGATTTTAGCCTTAAATTGGCGGCTTGCCAGCGCGATGGTCACACTTTTCGTTTCAGCCAAGGCTTTCGCTTCCACGGAGCGCGAACCTGCAACGAGCCGGACAGAATACGTTCTGCTTCTATCCAATTTCCATTTTGGCGAGGAGAGAACGAGCAGCAGGTCATCCCGGGCCCGCACAAAGGTTATTTTAAGCGCGCCGGCCGAGCGGCTCATGGTGCAGTTAATCAACTTGTTTGCATTGTAGGTCTTTGTGATTGCCCAAGGACCTACGGTCATTGGGTGAGCGAACACCGACTTGGCTGGCGGCCGAACATGCGTGTTTGCGCTTTCGGTTGACGGTGGAGGCGGTTCGCGCACGTCCCATTCGCAAATACGATAGCCATTTTTGCGCATGATGTTGTCGAGATGAATGTGACCATTGTGGTATGTGTCGGCACCGGGGCCCAACACCGTGGTAAAACGATGACACGCGGTGTTTCGTAATTCATCACGCATTGCCTTGGGAACGGTCGTGTCGGTAAGCTTCATGCGCGGACCATGGGCGAGGATGAAGTCGCGCACGTCGATAGCATTGCCCTTGGCGTGCTCGCTGAGTTTCGCTCCCGCCACGTGGTTGCGGCTTCGGCACTCGTAGGATCCGTAGTCCTCGACTCCGCGCAGGGCGCCGCCGAGCACATTGATGCGCGGCGATACCTCATCCCGGATCCAGGCGGCAAACGATTCCGCCATTGGGCAGCGTAAAATCGCGGGAGGCTTGATCTCGACGCGACTATGGTTGGGAAGCCGCACGGAGTTGAGTTCAACCATGTCACGACCGCCGCAATTCCCTGGACCGATCAGCCTCGGCAACAGTTCGATGCCGGCGGTCGCTGCAAGTCGCTGGTCGCAGTCAGTTGGTGCGCTAGCGACGTCGGCACTGTCGAAGCCGGGGCCTGCGGCCTCGGCGAATGACAGGGGCTCTGTCCACGGCGGTGGACGTGGCCGCGGCAACGGAACCGCAACAGTGCTGCCGCCAGCCCGCCTGACCGGCTTCTGCTTGGTCGCCGGCGTCTCAACTTGAGGCGCGACCCACCGCCCTTTCTCCTCGTTTTTATGCTGCGGCAGTTTGCGCGAACTGTGTCTTGACCAATGTGAACGCTTTCGTGGCCTACGTGGATAAAGTGGCTCGAATAAATTCTCGAAAAAGGGCCCTGATTGCTGGCGTGATCGCCTGTGGGGCTGCGTCTGATCGTCGAAAAACTGGGCCCGGGACGGAGTGGTAGTGAGCGGAATCTCGACAACTGCGACGCCAGTGCATTCGGCAGTGGCTAGCGCCGCCGCTACAAGGCAGCGTGAGAACCCGGTTTTGGCAAACGAACCCATAAGCCTTAAATCATCTGCTATGCGTTGCTTACTCAAATGAGAATTTGTGTGACCATTATAACCAGGTCGGGAAATTCAAAGTTCCGAGTGTGCCGAGAGCGTGATAAATTTGATCACAGGCAGCGAAACCCGCGTCACTCGAAATACCCTTCGATGGTATGCAGTTCCGGAGGCTTGCCTCGTTTGCACTAAGCTTTTCCACAGCCGTTCGGCCGTTACTCGACAGCGATTAAAATTTGGCTCATAATTTTTAATGGCGGTGCCCCGTCCGGGAGCCAGCAAAGCCTTTGCTGGTTCTTGAGGATGGGGCATTGCTCCTCCACGCTCGGACGGACGCTGTGCCAACAGTGGGCACCGAGAAGGCACATGGAGGTCACTTGCGGCGCTTCTAGAACGCCAAGGGTGAGCCGATGCTCCCGTGAACGACGGCTTATTCGTTCGGCGGGGCACCTAACGGCGAAATCCTTAACCGGACTTCGTCGCGCAGTGGCAGGGAGGCGAGGGTTGTCAACGCAACCCTCGCTTCTTTCTTTTGAGCCCGTAACCGGGAAAAGCCTGAAAGGATCTCGGCAGCTAAGTAAACCGATTCGTCTGTTTTAGCCAAGGTCTGCCGCAGTCATGGACAGGGCACCGAGTCGAGGTTAACAGCGAAGCGGCCCCAGGATTTGGAGCAGATAGTCCGGGTCCCAAGAAGCTCGTTTACGCCGTCTCTTGATGGATCGCTTGTCAGCGGCGTGGCGCACCAGGTTGAGGGCAAAATGGCGCACGACAGCCATATTTTTGGCACCGTAGCCGGCGCGCAGGCGCGAGTGACTCCTGACCTCGCTGTGGAGCGTTGGCTGGTTATCCTTGACGGCCAACAGGTAGTCGGCTTCGACATCAAGAATGTTCTGCGCGATGGCGGGATGGCATCCCATGGCATCGATCGACACCAGGGCGCCGTTGAGGTCGATGCGTTGCAGAAGGGCCGGAATAGCGGTGATCTCGTTCGACTTCTCGTCGACCGCTTCCTGGCCCAACACCAGCCGGCTGGTGGTGGCGAACGCCGATACCAGATGTAGAGCCTTGTGGCCGCGCTTTCGATCATGGCTGCGCCGCGACGTCTTGCCGTCGATGGCGACCAAGTTGGGCCGATCGGGCCAGCATTCGGCAACCCACGACGAAAAGCAGGCCGCAAACAGGTCCGGATCAATCCGGTTCATGACCGTCCGCAGCCAGTCGGCGCAGGGAATGCCATGGTAGAATTCTAAGAAACGCCGCAGAAACGGCAGATGTGCTTCACCCCAATCGACAATGTCGTCATAGTCGTCGCCGCTTGCGATCGTTCCGCACACGACCAGGAAAAGCACTTCGCGCAGCGGGTAAGCGACCTTCCAGGATTGCCGGCTATCCTTGACCCTACCCAGGTGATCGAGCAGTGCACGCAACCGCGGCTTGGCCGACCAAGTCTCCATTGGCCCCTCCCGAATCAGAAGGGCCAAGAGAATCAGTGCGATCGTGCCGCCGGAAGACGCCAGCCCCAGTCAAATCGAAAAACGTTAACCTGAACGCGCCGCCCTGCAGTCATGGATCAATAATCAACACCCGATCGCACCGCGCTTTCAAAAGAATCGCATTTGATAGAAGCAAACTGACCGCTCGCGTGGATGTTGGCTCAGTCGAACTTGCGTATCATTGGGTTAATTGACGCGTCAGCGGTTCTGCTGGCGAGCTGCGTGGTCGTTCTCATGACCACGTAGGCCTCTTTCGTTCGCTAGTCGTTGGTCCTAGAGGCTGCATTCCCCAACCCCCGTGATCAGCTTTCGGACGCTAGGCCGCGGGGGCTGCGCAGGTCCTTACGCGGCCCCTTGCTATAAGCCACCGCGGGCGCTCCGGCCACTCCAATACCGGGAGCGTCGTGAAACGGGTCCCGACAAAAATGCCCTCCGGTGATGCCCGGTCTAAAGGGGTTAGTCTCCTGAGGGCGGGCGTAATGCCCTCTCGGCTTAAGGCGAGGGACATAATGCCCGGAGGGCAAATGCCCGGTCAGAAGTTGGTCTCCTTGCGCGGGCATAATGCCCTCCCATCCTTGGCGGCTTCTACGACCCGCCGGTACGATCGAGCGACAGCGCCGCGCCCGCTCTCCAGCCAGGAGGATGCGAAATGAAAGCTTGCTTCCCCGCGGTATCCGCGCTCTGGTCGCGGGCGCTGTCGTCGGCTCGGCTGGTGACGCGTTCGACAGCGACCACAAACCGGTGCCCATGGAGGAGGGGGCATAACGTCCTCTCGGCTTAAGGCGACGAACATAATGCCCTCTCGCTGGAGGGCAAATGCCCGGTCCGGCTAAATGCGCTCACGTCTTTGGCCGACGTCGCTGACGGTAACGAACTCGCGGTCATTCACCCAATAGCCGACTTCAGTTCGCATTAGCACCGAATAGGTTTGCTCCTGACGGGGCCCGGCATCCTCGTCTTTTGGCTGGTGTTCGGCGTCACCCATGCTGCGTACCGCTTCTTCTACTCCGGCACGCTGGTGCTTGACGACTTGCGGGCAAGCTGCGCGTTTCGCGCGATCGTGAGCACGGATTTCACCGCATCGTGAGCAAGTATTTCGCGGGATCGTGAGCAACGATTTCAGGCGATCGTGAGCACCTTTTGGGAAGGTGCTGGACGCTTCGGCCGACAACTCAACCGGGTTACGGGATGCCTCATTCAACCAATGAGGAAGCCCGATGCCCGCCGAGAGATTGTCGATGCGCCGGATCAGAGAAGCTCTACGTTTGCGGCACCAAGGCCTGACCGAGCGCGTCATCGCGCAGACGATCGGGATGAGCAATGGCGTCGTGCATGGTTATCTGCGGCGAGCTCGTCTCGCCGGCCTGACTTGGCCGCTGCCAGAGGAGATGGATGACGAAGGCCTTGAGCTTCTCCTGTTCCCGGCGCCGACGGCGGCCTCACAAGGCGACCGACGACCGGCACCTGATTGGACTTATGTGGAGAAGGAGTTGCGCCGACGCGGCGTGACGCGCTTGCTGCTGTGGGAAGAGTATCGCACGGCCAATCCGGATGGCTTTGGCTATACGTGGTTTTGCACGACCTTCGAGGCCTGGAAGAAGCGTGCGCGCCCGACGATGCGCCAGACCCACATGGGTGGGGAGAAGGTATTCGTCGATTTTGCCGGCGACACCGTGGACATCTTCGATCCCATCACCGGTGAAGCGCAAGCGATGAAGCTGTTCGTCGCGGCGATGGGAACCTCGAACTACACCTACGCCGAAGCTTGCCCGAGCGAGAAGCTGCGCGACTGGATCGGCCTGCATACCAATCTGTTCAGGTTTCTAGGCGGCGTACCGAAGTTCGTGGTTTGCGATAATCTCAAGGCCGCCGTCGCCAACCCCGATCGCTACGATCCCGGTCTCAACCGAACCTATGCCGAGATGGCGAGCCATTACGGCACCGCGATCCTCGCGGCGAGGCCGAGGCGTCCGAAGGACAAGGCGAAAGTTGAGGTCGCCGTCCAGATCGCGCAACGCTGGATACTGGCGCGTCTGCGCAATCAGCGATTCTTTTCCCTGGCCGAACTGAATGCCGCCATTGGCGTGCTTGTCGTCGAACTCAACGCCCGACAAATGCGCGGTTTTGGCTCCAGCCGCGCCGAACTCTTCGCCGAGATCGACAAGCCCAAGCTGGGACAACTGCCGGACCAGCCCTACGTTTTTGCGCGCTGGAAGCGTTGCCGTGTCGCGCCCGACTATCATGTCGAGATTGACGGGCATTGGTATTCCACCCCTTACCGCCTCATCCGCGAACTCGTCGATGTGCGCATCGCTGACAAAACGGTCGAGATCTTCCACAAGGGTCGCAGGATTGCGAGCCACGCCCGTGCGCCCAACCGGCGAGGCCATACTACGGTTGCCGATCACATGCCGAGCGCGCATCGTCGCTACGGTAAATGGACGCCGGGAAGACTGATCGCGACCGGCGAGAGGATTGGTCCCTCCACCGCAGCCTTCTTCCAGGCTGTCATGGCTGACCGGCCTCATCCCGAACAAGGCTTTCGCACCTGCCTCGGCATTTTGTCGCTGGCCAAGAGCTACGGCAATGCCCGCGTCGATGCAGCCTGCCGACGCGGCATCCTCATCAAGGCTCGCACCGTTGCCTCGATCCGTTCGATCCTCAAGAACGGCCTTGATCGCGCTTTCCTCGACGAGACGCCCGACCACCAGCCCCTACACCACGGCAACATCCGCGGCCGGGGTTATTTTCATTGAACCATGGAGATCACAATGCTGACGCATCCCACCCATGAACGGCTGATCGCCCTCGGATTAACCGGAATGGCCAAAGCCTTTGAGGAGCAGCGACAATCACCGGATCTCGATGCCCTGTCGTTCGAAGAGCGCATCGGACTTCTTGTCGATCGTGAAGCTGCCGAGCGAGACACCAAACGTCTTACGACGCGCCTCAAATTCGCCGCGCTGCGCCAAAATGCATGTGTGGAAGATATCGATTTGCGCACGCCGCGCGGTATCGACCGCGCCGTCTTCGCCAGGCTCGTCGCCGGCGATTGGATCGACCGCCATGAGAACTTGTTCATCACAGGAGCAACCGGCTTGGGCAAGAGCTGGATCGCTTGCGCCCTCGGCCACAAAGCCTGCCGCGACAATCGTTCGGTCCTTTACTATCGCGTTCCCCGCCTATTCGAAGCGCTCGCTCTCGCGCGTGGCGACGGGCGTTATGGCCGATTGCTCAAAACGCTCGGGCACGTTCAACTTCTTGTCCTCGATGATTGGGGCCTGTCAGTTCTCAATGCGTCCGAACGGCGCGACCTCCTAGAGATTCTCGATGATCGCCATGGTCGCGCATCGATTATCGTCACAAGCCAAATCCCCGTGGAACACTGGCACGAGATCATCGGCGATCCCACCCTCGGCGACGCGATCCTGGACCGCCTGGTTCACAATGCTCACCGCCTTCAACTTACCGGAGAAAGCATGCGAAAGCAGAACACCCGTAAAGCTGCTCTTGACGGAACCTCAAACGCCTGAACCAATAACCATGTCGGTCAAAGCGGCTGCTCACGATCAAACGAAATGAGCGCTCACCATCGCGCGAAATAGCCGCTCACAATCAGCGAAATGCGCAGGCAAGCGAACTCGTTCAATCTTTTGCCTTGGGCTACCAGGCACGCCAGCCGCCTATCTATGAATGGATGCTGTGGAGCGTGCAGCGGCTGCTGGGCACCGGCATCCAGAGCTTTCTTCTGCTGCGCTATTCGCTGTTCGCCGCGCTCGGTTGCGCCGTCTACATGGCCACGCGTCATGCCGTGCGCGGAACCGCGCTACGGTGCCGGAGCGGTTGCGGCGGGTAAAGCAGGTTTCCGCGTCAGGCGTCGGTAGCAGGCTGCCGCACCGCAGGCTGTCCCGCGTTGCTCCTTTTGGCGATCGGGTGAAATGAACGGAGCGGTGCGGTGTTAGCTCCAGCGGGGTGCGAGGTCGAAGACGATGCGGATCTTTGTCGCGACGCTGATCGCTGGTGCGATGATGGCGCTTACTCAGTGGACGGCGGCGTGGGACGCCGAGCCGCCCTGGTGCTTGATCAGCGCCTATGGCAGCGAGCGCTGTAGTTACGCCTCGCTCGACGCTTGCCTAAGGGACAGGGTCGGGGTCGGCGGCTTCTGCAACCCGAACCCTCGTTATCACGGCGCAGCGCAACCGCGCCGGGGACCGCGTCGGTAGCGCTGCGCTCGGCTAGGCTCGAGATGTCGACGACGCCGACTAGAGAAATGGCGAAATGTCCTCTCGGCTTAGGGGGCGGTCGTAATGCCCTCTCGGTTTCGGTGCGGGCGAAATTCCCGGTCTACACAGCTTAGGTCTCAAGAGCGGGCAAAACGCCCTCTCTCGGAAGGGGCAAAATGCCCTCGCAGAGCCCAGCGCATCGCGGAAGCCGCCAATATGGTGCCGAGATAGAAGCGCCGATTAGAAGTCGCGCGCCCTGTCTACAAACCGCGCGCGTAACCACTGGCTTGTCGCAGCGAGGTCGGCCACCGGGAGGGCGATCTTATCATCTGCAAAACGACCAGACCCGTGCTCGTGCTGCATGAGCGAAAATCCCGCCTGACACTTGCCGCTCGGCTCGCCGGCAGACCGTCGCCGAGACGATCTCGGTCATGCTCGCCGTCTTCGGCCGCATCGATCCCACCTTGAGAAAGTCGATCACCTTCGACAACAATACAGTCTTCGCCCAGCACGGCTTGTTGCGATCCATGCGCGCATCGCCCGCAACTGAGCGGACATCAATGCGTGTTTTGCAGGCTGACGAAGGCGCTGGAATACGGCGGCTACTTCGGCTACTACCCTCGCCGATACAATTCGCGCCACCGCTCATGACCCCACGATGGAATGTTTTAGTTTTCGGCGTCCTTACAACCGCGTTACCACCGCCAATCGTTTGATCTTGTGATTTAAATAGGCCTGCAGAAAGGCATCATAATTTCTGAAAGACACGCAGCCGTTCGATTGACCATCCGGCCCGAGCATGAAAGTGTGCGCGAGGAGACCGGCTCGGCCAAAGACTTTCCTTTTGTCCTCGGGAATTAGCCGCAGCGCACGCACCCCGTGGAATAGCTGCTCCCGCGGTTCAAGGTTGTAGACGTTAGGCGGAGTGACACCGCGATTTTTTTTCTCGGCAGACGATGGATCGTCGAGCCGCGTGCCATAGCCAGAATGTGCTTCTAGCCGGGTGCCGTCTGGCATGTAAACCACATGCGCAGAAATGTCATAAACGGCGGTCCAGCGATCATAGCCTGCGATACCCTGGTGCAGACCGTCGTCGTCGGGTGCATATGCAAGAGCGAGCCGAATAGGATTGAAAAACTTAATAAGCCTCGCCAAAATTGTGGGCTTGGTATTTGGCGCCAGGTCTGGTGTACCTGAAGCAGTACGATTACCAGGTTTTTCGCTGCTCAGAAATGTAGACCGCGAACTTCGACGCGCGGGCGCCGCGGCGCTCTGCGCGACTCGATGGCCGCGCGACGTTGGCGGAGTGCCGGGCGCGTCTGGAGCTGCAGCTTGGGACGGCTGTTGTGACACCGCCACTACCGGATTGTCGTCGCCTTGAAGCGGCGTGCTCTTTGCAAACGTCGTCGGCGGAAAGCCCAGCGAAGAGCGCGGGTCTAGCAGGGACACATCGGCAATCACGGCGGATGCGGTCACCTTCAGAGCTGCGAGTTTATCGACACGGGTGGCCGCAACATCTAGTCTGTCACTGCGAGAAGCTACAAGATCAAGCCTATCACCGCGCGTGGCCACCATATCAAGTCTATCGCCGCGCGTGGCTACGATATCAAGTCTATCACCGCGCGTGGCTACAATATCGCGTCTGCCCCCTCGGGAGGCGATAGGCTCGATTTGATCCGCACTGATACCAGCAAGATTGCTGCAAAATGCCCAGACGCCGAACCCTACGACGCATGCAAACGATGCACCGCCCAATGCCAGTGCAGTTGGTGGCAGCTGTAGACGATCGTATCCGCCGAAGCTATTACGCCGTTCGGTGCCGAACGCCATTCCCCGTGCGCCCCAATTTAAGATCGTCGCTTCTCTAGGCAATATTCGGCGGTCTCGCGAATAAGCTCGTTCGAGCATGATCTTTTCCCCGGGCCTTGCAATCCCATACCGCGCAAGTTCAGGGCAGGCCGTCCCAGGCAAGCCTACGGATCATGCTGTCGCGACACGTCGAAGCGGAGAGCGGAGCCGACCCCCCCATCGAAGAAAGACCCTGCGAAGAGTCCCTTAGATCTGTGGAAAAATTGAGGCACGGGGGTTAAATACCGACAAGGCATACGATGCCGATCCGCTCCGCCACACTCTTGCCCAGCGAGAAATCGTCCCAGTGATCCCGCTCAAAGCCAACCGTAAGACGCCGTCGCCCTGTGACTTCGCACTCTATTGCGAGCGCAATCTCGTCGAGCGCTTCTTCAATAAACTCAAGCACTTTCGTGGCATCGCCACCCGCTACGAGAAGCTCGCGCAAAACTTTCTCGCCGGCGTTCAACTCGCCTGCGCCATCATTCTCCTCAACTGAACACAGGCCCTAACCGCCCAGTGCAGCATTGGTGCCGCGTCCCCGATCTCGCTTACGCAATAGCGAGCCCCGCCTCGGCTCGCGATTCGCCGTGGGGAACCAGGACACCATCTGAAACCAGGACACCATAGATCAGATTAAACTTTAGCTAACGCATCGCGCGATCCTTGATGACATCCCGGGGCGCGCCGAGCGCGACAATAGCAGCCCTGGCATTGTTCGCCCACGCTCTAAGGCGAGGGCTGCGCCTAGTCGTTTTGTAGACCCGCGGATCGGCGGTTAGGAGCCGAGCTAAAGGCCTAATGGAAAAATTCCGCACCTTTGCGCAGATATTTCAAAGAACTTGGCTCGAAGAGCGGCGCTCGCCAGTCGGGGGGACGTCTGTTATAGAGACGGTCGGCTCAAGAATTGGTCAGCATTTTTCATTACGGAGAGGCTATGCGCGTTGCAATGATCGGTACCGGATATGTCGGGCTTGTTTCTGGTGCGTGTTTTGCTGACTTCGGCCATGAAGTAACCTGTGTCGACAAGGATGAGGCTAAGATCGCCGCCCTGGCGCATGGCGAGATGCCGATATACGAGCCGGGCCTAAACGAGCTGGTCGCCGTCAACGTGCGCGCCGGCCGGCTCGAGTTTACCAGCGAAATTTCCCCCGCTGTTAAAGCCGCCGACGCCGTGTTGATTGCCGTCGGCACGCCCGCGCGCCGCGGCGACGGGCACGCGGACCTCTCCTTCGTCTATGAGGCCGCGCGCGAAATCGCGACCGCACTCGACGGCTTCACCGTGATCATCACCAAGTCGACGGTGCCGGTCGGCACCGGCGACGAGGTCGAGCGCATCATTCGCGAGACGAGGCCCGGCGCCGACTGTGCCGTGGTGTCAAACCCGGAATTCCTGCGCGAAGGTGCCGCCATCCGCGACTTCAAGCATCCCGACCGCATCGTTGTCGGCAACACGGAAGAACGGGCGCGCGAAGTGATGAGCGAGCTTTATCGCCCGCTCTATCTCAACCGCGCGCCTATTATGTTCACCGACCGGCGCACCGCAGAGTTGATCAAATACGCGGCCAACGCCTTCCTCGCCACCAAGATCACTTTCATCAATGAGATCGCCGATCTTGCGGAAAAGGTAGGCGCCGACGTACAGGAGATCGCGCGCGGCATTGGCCTCGACAACCGTATCGGTTCGAAGTTTCTGCACGCGGGACCCGGCTTCGGCGGCTCTTGCTTCCCCAAGGATACGATGGCGCTGCTCAAAACCGGTCAGGATAACGCCACCCCCTTGCGCGTGGTCGAGGCGGTGGTGGCGGTCAACGAGGCACGCAAGCGTGCAATGGCGCGCAAGGTGTTGCACGCACTCAGCGGCGAACTGCGCGGTAAGATCATCGCCGTGCTCGGTCTCACCTTCAAGCCCAACACCGACGACATGCGCGAATCGCCGTCGATCCCGCTGATCACGGCGTTGCAGGACATGGGCGCCAAGGTGCGTGTCTACGACCCCGCCGGCATGGAGCAGGCGAAAGCGCACATCGGCAATGTTGCGTTTTGCCAGAACGCCTATTCCTGCGCCGAGGGTGCCTCCGCATTAGTGATTGTGACCGAATGGGAGGAGTTCCGTGCGTTCGATTTCGAACGGCTGAAGGCGATCATGGAACAGCCGGTGCTGGTCGACCTGCGCAATGTGTACCGGCTGGAGGAAGCCGCCCGCGCCGGTTTTGTGTATGAGAGCGTGGGAAGGGCGCGAAAGCTCTGACCAAGATTCGTACTCCGTTTGGTGCCAAAAGAAACGATCGTCCCAGGGTCTTATCAGAACATTTTCGGGCGCGGCGCAATGAATACTGGCCCCTGCTCAGCAATTTTGAGATAGGTTCTAGCTTCTTTGGCGCATCCACCGTTATTCGATATCCAATGATACAATTCCGCCAATCCCCTTCGATCTCAAAGACAAGCCCGTCTATGTCGTCGGCCATAATGGCCTCCCTTGAATGACAAGCGAGCCACCTTGCTCAGATAGCCAGACATATGGTCCTAGGCTCTGAAGGAGAGGGGGCGGCGTCGAGCGAACCATATCGGAGTGACCGTCGCGAATGGCTTCAGCGACAAGTAGATGGCGGCAGTGTGAACCGTGGCTGCAACGTTGATTTTGAGATCCTGAATCATTGCTGACTGCGGAAAGCCACTCTCACCAGCCGGATGAACTCGGAACAAAAAGCACCTCGCGATGTGATGTAAGTCACACATTTCCAGCCTGAAGCGGGATCATGATGCAGTGTCAGAAGGCTGAAGCCATTCACTACGGTCACTCCGATTGCGCACCGCGACTGTCTTAGGGACGGCGCCGGAATGCGACCGACCGTTTCGACGTGGACTTGAGCGCAAAACCGTTCGCCCAAGCCGTTCGGCGGCATACGTTGCAAAACTCAATTCAAGCATTAGGGGATTTCCCGGCGGGCTCGCGTGTACGAGTCCGCGGAATGCACGAGCGAACTAATATTCGATTGAGCGCCGCCGACCGCACCACGATTGAGGCGGTATGGACTCCTGCCGCACGAAAATCGTTCTGGTGACCGCCGAGGAGAATTGCACGGCAGAGATCATGCGTGCCACCGGCAAAGCCAAAAAGGTGAATTGGCGTTGGCAGGAACACTTTGACGAGGGAACGCTTGGGCGAGGAGGGCGCGGGCGGGGCCGGGTTGGTGGCGGGTAGCGCGCCATCCGGCGTCACGGCTTTGCGCTCACCACATCATCTCCGGATTTTCCGTGGCACTTGAAAACAGGTCGGGCGAGGCAGCATTTTGTTGGCTACGAAACGATAAACCGCTTCGCCGATCCGCAGTGTGTGGCTTAAACGGACATCTTCCACACGGGGCTTGTTGAGGCATATCTCGTTCACGTTGGCATCAACATTGGCCGCCACCTGAACCGTTCCGCGCGCATCGCGACGGATTTTCCTTTTCAGGGTGACGCGGACGACAGTGGTTGCACGGCACCCACTAAACTTGAGGCTCTCCAGCTGTTCCAACTGCAACTTCTTTCCTCTGGAGATGCGAATTTCGCCGCTATTTCGAACCCGATCGCGCAGCACGCTTACAATTCTGTCATGCAAGACGCCGTTCCCCAACGCCTCGACGGTGCGACAGTTCAGTTGGGCGGCAGCAGGCGTTCCAAAAGCAGTGAAGGCGACCGCAGTCGCGCCGTAGAATGCGATCAAGGTTGATTTGTGCATTGTAGCTCTCCAAACTCGGTTCGGTACCAGTATGCTCAGCAATGGGATTGGGCCACGGCTGAATGACCAGGAGTGAGAATTACAGCTTTGGATTTTATCCCAGCGCAATACCAAAGGGCACGATTTTGCGCATGGCACGCTCCGGGCTACGTTAAATACAACCTGCAGCAGAAGCACAAGTGTTTGAATGCCTGTCGATTGACGGCACGCCTAAGCGCATCCACGGCAACCGGGCGTGGCTTTGCGGTAGCCAGCTAAGTTTTCTTTTTTGACCACGTTCTGTCCTTCAATAGTCTTCATATTGGTTTGGACGGAAAACATAACAAACCCACCTTTCCGTCGCGGCAGTTATATTCGCGGACCAGCGCGGCAAACTTCGTGATCATCGCCTGCGGATCGAAGGGCGGATTGCGCCCGCGCACCACATCGACGACGACGCGCTCGTAATGGGTGGTCGGCGCTTCGCGCTTCGCCTGAAACGGCTGCGCCAGATGCTGCAGAGCCTCTATTCAGAACATCCCGCAAAAGTAGCGCCAGCGTCACCAACGCGGCCAAGTTGGCGCAGGGGCTCCGCATCCAGACGGACCCTGGCGCATGGTCGACCAGTCAAACATCCACGCCGGGATCTCCAGCCAGCGCTCCGAATCGGACGCCTTCAGACCCGACCATGGTGCCAGGGATACAGCAGCTTGCGAAACTCGGTACTGTGGGCGTTCTTACGTTTTGTTGTACAATGAGCCGAGATCACCATGAAGGTCGCTGGTGCTTCGGCAAAACGCCGATGCAGAAGCTCCTTGATGCAATGCCGATGACCAAGGAGAAGATGATCGCAGCCTAACGGCGTTGGAAACCAAAACCCGATCGCTCAACAGCAGAGTCTGATCGCGGTAGGAACGCTCGTTACCGAGCGCCCCCCGCACCTCAGTTTCCCGGCGATCAAAAATCGGCTGACATCCCGCGCGAGACGCCGCAGATTCTGAAAAAAGCATCCAGCGCTCGGCTTGCACTTGTCGATGCTGCTTCAACGCCGGCCGCAACCTCCAGAAACGCACCCCGCTTTTGACTGTCAGTGCGGGCGGCGGCGATCCGAAGCTGCGAGTCGGACAGATCACGCCGCGCTCCGCACAGTAATCAGCCCCCCCGGCGCCGGGCAGTTTCTTAGACAGATGTCCCGTTCGACATCGCAATTACGCCTTGCAGCTGGAGGTAGTGGTAGTGTCGTTGGCGTGCCCGGTGTGCCGGGTATCACTACCGTCGGTGTGTTGGCGCTAGTCGACAAACAATTATTTCCGCAAACTTGCAAGTATACGTCAAATAACGTTTGACATTGACTAACACAACCGCTTTGGGCGATTTTATTTTTTGGAATAGGCGTGAAATTGTCGGCAAAACTAATTGTAATTGAGGAGAGGAGAATTATCGCTGCAGTACTTAGTTTCATTTGTACGTTCGTCGTCATCTGATACCCTCTTCAAGTTTGGCGATTGCTGCCGAAGCCGCCCGCCCTGACCGCTCAGACCTTGAACTTCGACAAGCGCGATAGGTCCCTTAGCCAGACCTCCATCGGAATGAAAAAACAGCATCGCTCGAGTCCTTCCACCCTTGATTTAGCAGGCCAACGTTTGAACAACGGTAATACTCCACGTCGACATCTCCTCTGATATCGATCCAGTTGAGTGCCCTTTCCACACTGGACTAGAATTCGCGGACCGTTTCCAAGTCGCCAGTGCGCTGTAGGTACCGGCCGGCGAGAAGCACGAATAGTGGGGTCGCATCAACACTGCCGTAATACAATTGGAACGGAATTTCCTTGAGGGAGGGCGGCCTTCTCCGTACCGCATATGCCACGAAGTTCAAACACATCGATAAAGTTGCCATCAAATGACAGCGTCACTTTGACTGTAACTGGTCGGGGGCCATGATTTTGGAGGCAGATACGTTGATAGAGCCTACCATTTCTGACGAAGGCCGTTCGGGCAATATGGATGGTATCTTTCGGTAGACCGGAGCGACCATAAGGATCGAGGTCGGGATTGGTCAAATCGGCCGCAGATGATGCGGATCGGAAGGCTGCCGCCCGCAAACAAGGCAGGGGTGGGAGGCGACGAATTTCAGATGCGCCTCATCGCGCAATCGCTTGGGCTCGGCCATAGCGAGCTTGCTATTGTCGATCGTCTCCGGCGCGAGGTCGGCTGGCCAGGCTGACCGGGCCGCACAAGCCCCTGCCCTCACATCAGCGCCGCTTCGCGCAATGATTATCGATTCCTCAGCCGGTTGAGGGGATCTGTTCGCGTATTTTGCGTTCCCAGGCCAGCGCATGGGCAACGATTGTGTCGAGATCCTCGAATTGTGGCCGCCAACGTCGGCTACGAGGACGGCCGGATCACCAGGGCGCCGCCCGCGGATTTCGACCGGGAAATCGCGGCCGCTCACCCGCTTCACCGAATTGATGACTTCTAGCACCGAAGCGCCGCGCCCGTAGCCGCAGTTAAAGGTGGCGCTCGTACCGCGGAGCCGTAGGTACCGCAGCGCCGCGGAATGGGCGGCCGCGAGATCGCTGACATGGATGTAGTCGCGGATGCAGGTGCCGTCCGGCGTCAGATAGTTGTTGCCGAACACGTCGATCTTTGCGCGCTTGCCGAGGGCGGTCTCGCAGGCGACCTTGATCAGATGCGTGGCGGCCGGCGTCGACTGGCCGGTGCGCAGCTTGGGATCAGCACCGGCGACGTTGAAGTAGCGCAGCACGACGAATCGCAAGCCGTAGGCCTTGGCCGAATCGTGCAGCATGATCTCAGACATCAACTTCGAGGAGCCGTAAGGCGAGATCGGTACAGTCGGCGCATCCTCGCGTACGGGGATGTGTTGCGGATTGCCGTAGACCGCGGCGGTCGACGAGAAGATGACCTGCTTGACGCCCGCTTCGATCGCGGCGTCGAGCAGGATGCAGGTGTTCATCGTATTGTTGCGGTAATAGGCGAGGGGATCGCGCACCGACTCCGGCACCACGATGGAGGCGGCGAAATGGATGATGGTGCTTACGCTGTGGTTTTCAATCGTCTCCGTCACCAGCTTGTGGTCGCCGGTCGAAGCGACCACGAAGGGGACAGTGCTCGGGATCAGGAAACGGAAGCCGGTCGACAGGTTGTCAAGCACGACAACGGACTCGCCAGCGTCGACTAGCGCATGCACCATATGGCTGCCGATATAGCCGGCTCCGCCGGTCACCAAGATGGTCATGGCGCCATCATTCTAATCTGCTCAAGCGCGGCGGTTTGATGTGGTACCAGTTGACCGAGGAGGCTTGCCACGAAAGGGCCAGCCTAATCTCGTCGGACTCGCTTATTATACTCCGTTCACGCCACAACCCGAAAATCCTTGGGGTTGATGATACGGAAATTGTCGGTGACCGAATCACAGAGGTTCGCCCAATTCCCCGGAACCTTTTCACGCAGAAAACTGAGCGTTGCGTCGGCAAATTGGGCGCAAGTTGCGTAGCACTTGTTGTGCGTGACGTTTCTGTGCATGAGACCCCATGACCGCTCGATCGGGTTCAAGTGCGGGCAATAGCTTGGGATGAAGTGCAGCTTGATGCGTCGTCCCGGCAGGGCTAACCATTCCTGCACGAGCTTGGCGTGATGATAACGTGCGTTGTCCAGGAAAACATGGATGAGCGCCAACATCGGATAGAGCGTCTCGATCGATTGCAGCAGCCTGATCGTCGAGGCGGCGTCGATGGTCAGGGCCTCGATCATCCGGGTTTGCCCGGTCGCCAGGTCGATCGCGCCGTGAATGTTGATGCGTTGACGCCCGCTCGTCTGCTCGATCGCCAGCTTCTCCTGGCTCGGCGCCCAGCAGCCGACGGGCCGTGCGGCATGGGTCGGATGCACGGCGTCAGCAAACAGTACGGCCTCGTCGTCGCCCAAGGAATTCAGCAGCTTTTCGTAGCTCTCAATGAAAGCCTTCTGCTTTTCTTCGTCAAGCTTGCGCGGAATGACATTGGGTTTGTGATATTCGAGCCCCAGGCGGTGCAACAGCGCGATCAGTCCTGACCGGCCTTGGTAAACGACGCTGAATTCATTCTCGATCCAGGCGCCGACCTGGCGCGTTGTATGTGGTAAGGCAGCGGCAACCCAGGCTTTCAGCTTTTCCTGTTGCTCGCCGCTCAACTGGCAAACGCTGCCCGCGTAGCTGAAGTTCGTCAGGCCCTCGATCCCATCCGCTTCATACAGGCGATACCAAGTGCGGATGGTGTCGTCGTCCAGAAACAGGACCTTCGCAATCGCTTCGCAGCTCATCCCATCGTCGAGCAACACCAGCGCGTTCGCACGCCGGGCCAAACGATGAGCGGCCGACCCGTTCCGAGCCAACCCGATCAGGTCTTGCCGCGATTCTCTGTCCAGAAACCCGGGCCGAATCATCCGTACGGTAGAATCCGGTTCGCGCCGTTTGGCAAGGGGGGGTTCTTCGGATTCTCGGGGAGTTCCGGGTATATAAAAATAGCGCCCGGGGTCAAATCATCGGAGACACCGAAGGTGCCCTGAAGCTTGTGTTCACCCCTGCGGATAAGGATTTATTTGGCGCACCTATTATCGGCGGAGTTGGCCTCCGAGATCGAACTCGCTGCCCAGATAATGGCCACGCGGTGCAATCTGCTTGAGGGAGCTCATGGCTGAGACCAAAGTTGGCGTTGTGTCGCCGTCTACACGATCAACGTTCCACCGGGGCCTGGGGACGCATCACCGGATGACTGGGCCTCGGTTGGGTTTTCCGTAGCACCGGAATTCTGGGTCTTGACCGTCTGACCTGCCCCTGGATTTTCGGACCATCGATAAGTTGAGAGACTGGCTCCCGATTCGGAGGGAGCAATGCGGCAATCGAGGTTCACGGCAGAGCAGATGGTAGCGATCATCCGTGAGGCGGATCGCGATCAGGTCCCGGTGGTGGCCAAGCGGCACGGGGTTAGCGAGCAGACGATCTACACTTGGCGCAAGCGGTTCGGCGGCTTTGCGGCCAGCGACGTGCGGCGGCTGACAGCTTGAGGCGGAGAATGCCCGGCTGAAGAAGCTCGTGGCCGAGCGTGATCTTGAGATTGAGGTGATGAAAGAGGTCGCCGCAAAAAACTGGTGAGCGTGCCGGCCCGCCGGCGACAAGTGGCGTATGGCCGGGAGCGCGGGCTTTCGGTGTGGCGGGCTTGCACGCTGTTCAAGGTAGCGCGATCGGCGCTAAACTATCTGAGCCGGATGCCTGCGAAGGATGCACCGGTGATTGCCCGGATGCGGGAGTTGTCGGCGCAGTACCCGCGCTATGGCTATCGGCGCGTCCGCATTTTTCTGGGCCGCGACGGGCACCGGATGGGCGTCGCACGGGCGCATCGGTTGTGGCAGGCGGCGGGATTGCAGGTACCGCGCAAGCGACCGCGAAAGCGCGTGGCTGCGGCCCGCCCGCGCCCGCAAACACCCACGGGGCCTAACCAGGTCTGGTCCTACGACTTCGTGTTCGACTGCTGCGCCAACGGCCAGCAGCTCAAGTGCCTAACCGTGACCGACGAGTTCACCAAGCAAGGGCTGGCGATCGACGTGGACGGCCGCATCCGCTCGCCACGCGTGATCGAGGTGCTGTCCCGCCTGGTCAGCGAACGCGGCGCGCCGGTTTATCTGCGTAGTGACAACGGCCCGGAGTTTGTGTCGAAAGCGTTGCTGTCGTGGATCGTGGCGCAAGGCATCGGCACCGCGTTGATCGAGCCGGGAAAGCCCTGGCAGAATGGCGTTGCGGAGAGCTTCAACGGCAAGTTCCGCGACGAATGCCTGAGCTTGGAATGGTTCCGCTCGCGCGCCGAGGCGAAGGTGATCATTGAAACCTGGAGGCAGCACTACAACGACGTGAGACCGCATTCGAGCCTCGGCTATCTCACGTTGCACCAACCGCCTCGCAAGAGGCAGCAAGCAGAGGGCGCCGTCTCAAGCTAACCGTGGTCCGAAAAAACAGGGCAGGTCACGTCGCCTTGCGATTTTCTCGGCGGCGGTCCGCGTCCCACGTCTTAGTGCCGTCAAAATCACCTGGAACCCTGGAATGGTTGCCCTATTTAGGAGAAATTGGTGAACTTCCTTGGACTCAACCGCTTATTGGCCGCGGCCGCCCTTGGATTGGAGCTATTGCTTTCGAGCCATCCCAGCGCCGCTCAGCAATCCGCTCCTGGGAAGATGAAGATCGAGACCCGAGCACCCATGCGGGGCAAGGCGACGCCAGCATATACCGTCGCCCAGTCGGGCACCCAATCGAAAAGCTACGCCGCTACTCTGTCGACGAAACCCGCCAGGGCTACGGTCGCCCCCGCGCCAACGCCTTCTCCGCCCAGCATAGACACCCAGGTGAGCGACGCGCTGAGGAACTTGATCAATGGTCGCCGGCTCGACTATTACGTGAGCCGCAAGGAGGACCGAGAGGATGTTGAGCGTTTCTACCGGGAGCACGACTATAAACCGATTTGGACCAACGACGGCAAGGCCAACGCACGTGCCAATGCGACCATCGCCTTCCTCGGCCAGGTGGAGACGGATGGCCTCGTCCCGAGCGACTATCCGACTCCCGACTTCGCCACGCCGGCGACCCCCGATGGCCTGGCGGACGCCGAGCTGCATCTGACAAATTCGGTGCTTAGATATGCCCGAGACGCCCAGATTGGCCGCATTCACTTCAGCCGCATCGGTTCCGACATCTCGTTCAAGCTGGTGCCACCGGAGCCAACAGCCGTGCTGGCGAACGTTTCAGAGGCGACTGACGTGGCCAAGACCCTCGACGCCTACAATCCACCGCAGGCCGGCTTCCAGGCGCTGAAAAAGAAGTTGGCCGAATTGCGCTCCCATCACAGGCAGATCGCCATGGCGGCGGACAAGCCGGCGCTGGTGCGCATACCGGAAGGCAAGATTCTGCGCCTGGGCATGAAGGATCCGCGGGTGATCGCGCTGCGCAAGCGGCTCAACGTGGCCGGCGACATGAACAACCCGCTCTATGACGAGAACGTGGCCGACGCGGTGAAGGCGTTCCAGACTGCCGCCGATGTCAACGCCGACGGCCTGCTCGGTCCCATTACCATGCGCGCGCTCAACAGGACGTCCCGCGAAGCGCACCGCGCCCCGACCAATCCGACCGACACGATTATCGTCAACATGGAGCGCTGGCGCTGGCTTCCGCGCAACCTTGGGAACGACGCGAACACCTATGTGATGGTGAACGTGCCGGACTACACGCTCAAGCTGTAGGGGAGTCGGTCATCGCGCCAGGCCGATATTATGACGTCAACATTAACGGCACGCGCACATTGCTCGACGCGATGGTGCGCGCCGGTGTGCGTTTGATAGTATTTTCCTCAAGCTGCACGATCTACGGCGAGCCGGATACGATACCGATCAGCGAGGGTGCGTCGCTTAATCCAATCAATCCCTATGGCTTCACGAAGTTTGTGTGCGAGCACATGATGGACGATTTTGGTCGTGCCTACGGTCTAAAATCGGCTAGGCTGCGTTACTTCAACGCCGCCGGTGCCGATCCGGCAGCTCAGATCGGCGAGGATCACAATCCGGAGACTCATCTTATTCCACTTGTGCTAGACGCGGCATCCGGAAAAAGGCCCGATGTCGCGGTATTTGGAACGGATTACCTGACGCCGGATGGCACCGCCGTACGTGACTTCATTCATGTCTGCGATCTTTCCAACGCCCACGTTCTGGCGCTTAATTATCTGCTCGATAACGGCGATACTATTGCAGTTAACCTTGGTACCGGTCGCGGCGCGTCGGTCCGTGAGGTGGTTGAAACGGCGCGGCGCATTACGGGACGGGAGGTCGTTGCCTGCGACGCACCGCGGCGGGCGGGAGATCCGCCAATATTGGTGGCAGAGCCAAAGAAAGCCCGTGAACTGCTGGGCTGGGCGCCGCAATCCTCTGATCTTGCCGCCATTATCGCTGACGCGTGGCGCTGGCATCAAAAAAGATTTGTCCCCACATCGCCCGCTATTACGCATCCGGGCAGATAGCAGGGGTAATTCCGACGTAAAGCGCAACGTGTTCAAGCGAAGCTTATTTGAACGTCCTTGCCAAGCTCGGCGAGGATGGCCTGGAACGGCGTTTTGTATCCGAGGCATTTTCGCGGCGTGAGATTGGCGGTGACGGCGATGTCCTGGATGTCCTGATCGGAGAGGACGTCGAGATCGATGTCGCGGAGCAGCCATCGTCTGAGGCGACCGTTGGCATCCTCGACGCCGCCCGTTTGCCAGAACGCGTAAGCATCGCAAAACCAGGTGACCATGGCGCGCATGGATCGCAATAAGCCGCGCATGACCGAGATCGTCTCGGCGTCGGTCTTGCCGGTGGGCCGAGCGACAAGCGTCAGGCGGGACTTCCGCTCATGCAGCATGAGCACGGGTCTGGCCCGCTTGCAGATGATGAGATCGCCCTCCCAATGGCCGAACTCGCTGCCACTATCCACGTTGTTTGGCCGCTCATGGATCGAGGCGCGATCCTTGATGAGGTCCCGGGCGTTCCGAGCGCGACGAACCATAGCAGCCGTGGCATTGTTCGCCCAAGCTCTCAAGGCAAGGGCCGCGCCTAGTTGTTTTCTAGACTCGCGAAGCCGCGGTGCCCACGCTATCGTTCACACTATTTTGGATGGCTTGTCGACGATGATGACCCTTTGCAAAGGAGGGCAGCGGAGGCGTTCAGCAATCGGCTATTTTCGTGCCAGAGATGTGTCATGATCGGAATCAAAAACAGGAGCGGCTTGACGGCCTCGACCCGAAGCCTGACGATTTCATTTCTGTTGATCGGCTTTGGCGCTGGCATATGGCAGGAGCGGGACACTTTGCTTCAGCATTTGGCCAATCTCTGGATCGTTTCAGACCCGATCACACGTGCAGATGCTGTCGTTGTGCTGGGCGGGGGTCTCAAATATAGGCCCCCCATAGCGGCCGAGCTCTATAAGAGGGGTCTCGTTAGTAAAGTCCTTGTCTCGCAAGCGCGAGAACCAAACAGAACGGCCCTATTGAAATTAGGCGTGCCAGATGCTGCCATTGAAATGTTTGGAACGGAAAACAGGAACACCGACGATGAGGCGCGCGCCCTAAAGGACTGGGCAAAGCACAACACGGTTTCAGCGCTTATTGTCCCAAGCGAAGTTTTCGCGGCCCGCCGCGTACGCTGGGTTTTTCGCCGAGAGCTTCATGGAACAAATATCCGCATCGAGGTCCCGTCTTTCGAGGAAGACATCAAGCGTGTAGGATGGTGGAAGACGAGTGCAGGGCGAGCTACGTTTCGGAACGAGATCCTAAAATATATCTATTATCGCTTGAACTACTAAATCAAGGTAACGGGGCTCGAGCAGGCAAAATCGAAGGCGGTCTCACATCGTAGCCATAAAGTCCAACGTTGCACGCCACCAGTCTTGAGTACCATTCCATTGTCTCTTGTAGCCGCCCCAAAAGATAATACCTGCCGCTCCGGCATCTCTTATTGTCGTCAGTTGCAGCATCCAGTAATCGTAATCGATGTACGTCCCAGCTAATGGGCTGCGCATAACATCATGGTACTGCGGCCAGATGAACGGCCGCACTGGCTTGCCTGCGCCAATCCTCTTTGCCTCCGATATGTATCTTCGGGCATCAGATACCCATTTTGCTCGATCAGTGTAGGATGTATAAAGCGATGGATAGAGCGCATCCACATGGGTGACGAGTGGAACGAGATATGAGTTGGCCGTCTTCCATATGGCCAGTTCAGCATCATTGGCTGGATGTTGACCCGTAACACGGAGACCCCCAACAGGGGCGGCGACATCGAAATACCCAACTTTGAGCGTCGGCGCTTCGTCCTTGAACCAGTCAATGATTTGTTCCAACTTCAGCATATTGGCGTCAACAGTGGATGTGTCGGAGTTGATATGAGATATGTCCAACCGGACATCGACCGAATACTGCTCCACGTCTAAAATTACCGGCACTGCGGCCGTTACCCCTTCTGTCAGCACCCCACGAGCTTTGGATCGAACGGCGGTTTCGTTTGGGGTTGCAGAGCGTTTTGGGGGCCACAGCTCTTGTTCATAAACAGTACGACAACGCTTGAAACCGTAAGGCAAAAGATCTGGCTTGCCGATAAATAATAACGAATCATAGAGACTGAACGTCTCGTGTCTTCGCACGTGCAATCGGCCAGGTTCGGCTTTTCGCGGGCTGGCCATGACGGAGGCCCCTGCGATTGCTGCGAGAAAAGACCGCCGACTTATCATGATGTTTTCACCACTGAAAAATTTGTCGACGTTCTATTTGATCTGACGGACATCGGAACCGGGCGGCGGAATGTCAGGCATTAGTGGGACCAAAATAACGCTTCATGCTCCGACCATCAAAAACCAGACCGATAGGAGCGTCCGTCAACCTGGTCCTCACCATTTGCGTCGGATATAATGCAGGATCTACCCTAGCTCGCAAATTGCAAAGTCTTGGCTGCGTCCTAGCGCGGGTCAAGCAACTCCGCGGCAGGTCCCAAGTATAGCCGATCTTCTAAATAGCTTTCCAGCGCCGGGCGATACTGCCGCACAATGGGGATGAGGGTGGATTCCGACGTGAAGCGCAACGTGTGCAAGTGAAGGTTATTTGAACGTCCTTGCCGAGCTCGGCACCTAAGCGAGAGTTCGCGCGAAACGCGAAGGACATCTAAGCGAAGAATTGAAGTTTGCGCATCAGCATGTGGCGAAGGCGGCGCATCGAATTCCGGACAGCGACGACCATGTTTTATGGCTTCAGCATTTTTCATTGCGTGACGCACCCGCTCGCCAACGGCGGCCCTGGGCTGGGCCAGCCGGACTGGCCTAAGGGCGGCAATCAAGGCGGTCATCGCCGAGCTGCCGACCTACCGCTATCCGCGCGTCCACGCAATTCTCAAGCTGCAGCGCGCTGGCAAAAGGCCCTTCAATTCAAGGCAATATTTGGCGGTCACGTCAATAAACTCGTTCGAGCAGGATGTTTTCCGGAACCCGCTACTCAAGACGGGAGCAAGGCACGCGTTTGGTCGTTGCTCCAAAATGGGACACATTAGTCGAGTATTTCGAGCGCGTATGGTGCACATTGCAGGAGACTGTATAAATCTTTGCGGTCGCGCTCTCGTCGAGGGTTTCGGCAGTCGAGCGCGGCTTCATAACGGTTCAGCGGAGGTGATTCAGTCGGATTCGAACCCAGCATTCCGCACAGTGATTGTTGTGGGGGGATTTGCCCGCGAGAACAAGGAGTATGGATTGATTTCCGCGCAGTTTTTGCGAGGATAAGCGGATGGTTCGTGAGATTGCGATGGTTGCCGGGGTTGTGGCGGCGTTGCCCGCACTGGCTGGCGAAATGACGGCGAACGAGGCTCGCCATTTCGTTGTCGGTAAGCTGTTCAGCTACAGCTGTTTCGATGGTACGCGTGGGGAAGCTCTCGTCCATGCCGACGGCTCGGTCGTTGGCTCTATCCGATTCCAAGACGGCGGGCCAACACGCTTCGCCGCGCTGCCCCCCGGCACCTTGCGGATCGAGGGCGGCCGAGTCTGCGCCTCACTGCGCGGCTTGGCGGTCCAGCCGTGCTTCTATCTAGAGCGCACCAAGCCTAACAGCTTCCGGGGGTCAATTAGTGGGATTACTTTCGCGTATTGCGACTTCACTCGCGATCAAGGCCGCGCGGATGTCGTACACAGCGGGCGACCGTTTCAGCTACGGCCGCCAACACCCGCCGAGGCCAAGGAATAACAGCACTCGGTACGGGATTCTACACTCCCGACCATCTTGATGGTCTCTGGACGGATGGCAGTCGAAGGACACTGAATTTCGCATTGACCGGGGTCTCGATGAAAGATTTTTTAATTTGCATCCAGTATTGGCGCACGGCCTCGACGACGTTGTAGTGCCACGTAGATTTCCCATTTTGTTTGATTTGGACGACGAATCGCGATTCGGTGTACGCACCAGCATGCGGAACCGCCATGTATTTTCGCCGCAAGACCTCGGCCGGGAGCGCCTATCTGCAGATCGTTGAAAGACTGCTGCCGCCGCGGGCATGTGGGGGTCGACCGCTGCCTCATCACGCTTCAATGTCGCACTTGTCGCTGACCTGCTGGCCGGCATCACTGTATAGTATACGTGGCAATTTGCGCACTCGTAACTGTTGAGCGTAGGCGTGTCGCCATGCTGCAGTATGGTCCGTGAGAGCGTCATTGGCCACGAACAGTTATTGGCGAAGTATTGCGCACCGGTATCCTCATCCACGCGGTGAATGCGGAGGCGACCCTGCTGTTTTATTTCCAGCACATACGACGCGGACCATTGGTCGGTTGGTAGGTGCAGTCCGCCGGATTGAACGTGAAATAGGCCTGCTTGCAGGCGTCGATGTCGCATTTGTTGCTGACCTGCGCCGCAGTGGCAGTATCGGCTCTGATTTCTTGTCCGGGAGTTTGAGCAGGCCTTGCATTCGGCGCGGTGCCCTTGGTGCACAGCTGGCGCGGACCATGGGTCGGTTTGCAGGTGCAGTCCGCCGGATTGAACGTGAACTAACCCGCATTTCTCACGCTAATTAGGCGCATCGGGGCTCCGAATCAGCGAAAGTAGTTGTGCTGCAACAACTTCGCGCGATTCTAAGGAGAGCCCCGATGCCGACAGAGTGTAGCGCAGAACGCTTTGATTTTGGAATGGTTGATGGTCGCGCAGTGGAAGCGGCGTTTGATGCCGGACTGGTGACGTCGGATGCGGGCGCGTTGCTTCTGGGAACGACGGATCGAGCGATCCGAATGATGGATCGGTTTGCGGCGTGCTTCCACGACGAGCGGCGAGCGGACTTGATCGAGCATGAGGTCGCGACGTTGGTTGGCCAGCGGGTTTTTGGGATCGCGCTCGGCTATGAGGACCTCAACGACCATGATGAGCTGCGGCACGATCCGCTGATGGCGGTGCTGGCGGGCAAGCTCGCGGCGCGGCGCGCGGAATGCGCGCCGGTGGCCGGTAAATCGACGCTCAACCGGTTGGAGCTGAGCAAGCTTGCGCCGACGCGCTACCACAAGATCAGCCACAATCCGGTGGCGATCAAGGCGCTGCTGGTCGACCTGTTCCTGGAGGCGCACGAGCGGCCTCCCAGGCGGATCATTCTCGACCTCGATGCGACCGATGATCCGCTGCACGGCGAGCAGGAGGGGCGGTTCTTCCACGGCTATTACGATTGCTACTGCTATCTGCCGCTCTACGTGTTCTGCGGCCGCCATCTGCTGGTCGCCAAGCTGCGGCGCGCCGACATGGACGCGGCGGCCGGCGCGGTCGAGGAGGTAGCGCGCGTCGTCGCGCGTATCCGTGCCCGTTGGCCGCGCACGCGCATTGTGTTGCGCGCCGACTCGGGCTTCGCGCGGGAAGACCTGATGGCCTGGTGCGAGGCCAACGGCGTCGACTTCCTGTTCGGGCTAGCGAGGAACGAGCGGCTCGCCGCCGAGATCAAGACCGAGCTTGATCTTGTCGCCGCCAAGAGCCGGCGCACCGGCCGACCGGAGCGCCGCTTCAAGACCTTCATGTGGACGACGCGCAGAACCTGGAGCCGCCGGCGCCGGGTCGTCGCCAAGGCCGAGTGGACGAAGGGGGAAGCCAATCCTCGTTTTGTGGTCACCTCGCTCCGGCGCGACGAGTGCAAGGCCAAGTATCTCTACGAGAAGATCTACTGCGCTCGCGGCGAGATGGAGAACCGGATCAAGGAGTGCCAGCTCGACCTCTATGCGGATCGCACCTCGGCCGCCACGATGCGCGCCAACCAGTTGCGTCTGTGGTTCTACTCGATGGCCTATGTTCTGCTCTGCGCCCTGCGCCGCATCGGGCTCCACGGCACCGACTTCGCCCAGGCCACCTGCGGCACCATCCGTCTCAAGCTGCTCAAGATCGGGGCGCTCGTGCGCGTCAGCGTCCGTCGCATCAAGATCGCCATGGCATCGGCCTGTCCGGCCGCCCAAGACTGGGGCCGCGCCGCACTCCGGCTCGCAATCGCCCGCGCCGCCCCCGCATGACACGCGCCGCCGCGGCGCCACCCCCCGCGCGGCACAACCCACAGGCCCACACGGAGACCCAGAAAAACATCAACCACAAACCGCGCCATTCGGCGCCACGGCTTTGCTTGCCCCCAATCCAGCTGCTAGCAAAATCGCCTTACCGACCGCACAGTCCGTCAGTAGTGTGAGAAATCCGCGCTAGGCCTGCTTGCACGCTTCAATGTCGCACTTGTCGCTGACCTGCTGGCCGGCATCGACGGCGGTGCTCGCGCTCGTAGGTGCGGATGACGTCTTCATCTTCTGGCCGTTGACTTGCTGGCCGGCATCAACGGTGGCACTTGCGCCCGCAGGGTGGGATGATGTCTTCTGGCTAATGTCATGGTCAACCGCTTGTAGCGTCGCGATGTTTTGGGTCACCTGTTTTTGAGTCGCGGCGAGCTCATCTATCTTGGCGCCGAGCTGCTCCATTCTGCGCTGCACGACGACGAACTCGAGCGCTACAGGCTTAAGCTGCTGCTTTACCTCTATTGCTATCGCAGCCGCGGACGTGTGATTGTCGGGGGCGACTTCGTCTTCGGGACAGGTAATAGCCGGGCCAGCGACGGAGCGTAGGCCCTGGCCATTTCAAGTCCTTCATCGCCGTAAGACAACCTGGCATCTGACCAGCTCCAAATGCTGGGGAGCAACTGGCTTTTTCCGTTAGCCTGAGTATTATGAAGCGCGGATTCAACTTCCCAGCGCATAGAAATTTAAGAGCAAGCGAGGGAGTGGAAAACCTCTTGCGGTGAACGGAAGCCGAGGGATTTTCGAGGTCTTTCGTCGAGCAAGCGTTCGACCTTGGCAACCTCGGCACTTGAGATCGTAGAGAAGTCTGTTCCCTTTGGGAAGAAGTCGCGAATAAGACCGTTGGTGTTTTCATTCAAACCGCGCTCCCATGCGTGATATGGCGTGGCGAAGAAAATTTTAGTTTTCAGCGCATTGGCAATGTCCTGATGCGCGGCGAATTCCTTGCCGTTGTCGAAGGTGATCGTATGCACGAAGGCGCCGAGGCTTGAGGCGACGCACGGCTGCCTTCTGTGTTGCACGTGCGGTCGCGCGCGGCAACTTGGTGATTTTGGTGAGTTGGGTCTTGCGCTCGACCAGCGTGAGTAAACCGCCTTTGTGCCCGGCGCTGACGACGGTGTCGCCCTCCCAGTCTCCGAGGCGAGTTTTGCGCGCGACAATGGCTGGACGCTCGGAAAATGTCGATTCTATTGGGGATTATGCCGCGTCCAGCGTTCTTGCCGGCACGTTTGTTATAGCGTTTACCGCGCCGCCGCAGACTGCGCCACAAGTCACCGCCCTCGCGTTTGTCCTGCCAGATCATCTGGTAAATGCGTTCATGGCTCAGCTTGATGCCCTGTTCGCTGAGCCAGCCGCTGATCTGCTCCGGCGACCAGCGCATCTGGCGCAACTTCGCCTCAATCTTGCTGCGCATCAGCGCCGTGAGCCTGCGCGGCTTACTTCGTATCGCCTGTCGTGCTCGATCCTTCGCTTCCGCCTGCTTGAACCGATAGCCGCGCTGACCACGATTGCGGTGCATCTCCCGGCTCACCGCGCTTTGACTGACGCCCCAAATTGCGGCGATGCTTTCTTGGCCCACCCCACGCTTGCTCAGTGCATAAATCTGGCAGCGATCCTCATACTGTATTCGCCGGTACTTGCTCATCGGCAACCTCTTGCAATCTCAAGAGGTTACCCCATCGTCGCCTCACTCAATTATGCGCTGGCTACTTGAATCCGCGAAGGCATTGGTATGTGACTGGAAAAAGGTTGTCGCGTTTGGAGTGGCACACGAATAAGAAGCCAAAATCAGGGTCTATTTCGATTATTGAGTTTTGGCCGTAGGTGATCCTCGCGGTGTTGATCGACGGCGACGGGCACGCGGTGTGCTCGGAGATGTGGCCGGGCAATACCGCCGACGTGACCACGCTGATCCCGGTGATCGACCGGTTGCGGGCGGGCTTCGACATTGCCCGGGTGTGCGTGGTCGCTGACCGCGGCATGATCAAGGCCGAGACCATGGCCGAGCTTGAGGCGCGACGGCTCCTGTATATCCTGGGGGTGCGGGAGCGCACCGACAAGCTGGTGCGCGAACTGGTGCTCGGCGATGCGGCGCCGTTCGTGCCGCTGGCAACAAGCAAGCGAGGCAAGGAGATCGATTACGAGGCCAAGCGGTGATGCTGGCGGGACGGCGCTACATCGTCTGCCGTAACCATCAGGAGGCCGCAAAGGATGCCGCTGATCGCGCCTCGATCGTGGCTGCGCTGAAACGCCAACTGGAGAAGGGCGACAAGGCCCTCGTCGGCAATATCGGCTACCGCCGCTATCTCGAGACGGTCAAGGACGAGCACTTCGCAATCGACCCTGACAAGGTCGAAGAAGACAGGAAATTCGACGGCGTCTTCGTGCTGCGCACCAACACCGACCTCAATCCTCTCCAGGCCATGCTTTGCTACAAACAGCTGTGGAGCGTGGAGCAAACGTTTCGCACCGCCAAACACCTGTTCGCGACGCGCCCGATCTTCCATAAACGCGACGAAACCATCCGTGGTCACGTGTTCTGCAGCTTCCTGGCGCTGGTGCTGAAGAAGGCCCTGGAGGACCGCATCGCGGCGCTCGGCCGCCCCGTGTCATGGCCGGACATCATCGCCGACCTCGACTCGCTAAGCGAGACCGAGATCGAGCATGAGGGCAAACGCTTCCTCGTCCGCTCGGCGCCGCGTCCCGCCGCCAGCCGCGCCCTGCGCGCAGCCGCCGTTGCCCTGCCGCCGACCGTCCAAGCGGCTGATTTTAAATAGGGATGGCATCCCTCACAGAGGTCCAACTTGCCTTACCTACCGCTTCGCCGATACTGAGCAAGCCCACATAGCCAGCTCTCGTCCCAAATCGCGCGAGCACTTGCAGCGCGCGACGCGAGCCCTCGCTCTCATGAGCCGCTCGCTCGCCACTCGACCTGCCGCAGCGCGTCGCCCGCCATCAGCCACCGCGTACCCGTCGCTCAAATCCCCATAGGCAGCGCCGCACCAAATACCTATCCCTTCCCGAGTTTCGTCCCTTGGCGGTTTTCCGACGTCGGCTACCGTCCCCTCGCCATACGCATCCTCAGCGGCCGGCGTCCGAAATCCTTCACAACAGGTGACGCGCAGCGAAGCAGAAGCCAAAAGGTGCAGCTATACCCACTCGACAAAACTCGAGGTTCGTACCGTTGATTTAGATCAAAGTAACCCCATCGGACAGGATGTAAAAAAATCACGCGCACCAAAAGTTTCTGACAAGAAGTCGAGGGGGCGCGCATGACCATAAAACATCTGCTTGAACAAAAGAGCCAAAACGTTTGTACCATTGATCCCGACGCTACGGTATTTGACGCTGTGGCGAAAATGGCTGAAAAAGATATCGGTTCTCTCGTTGTAATGGACGACGAAAAGCTGGTTGGTATCATAACCGAGAGACACTATTCGCGGAATGTCATTCTCAAAGGCAAAACGTCGCCTACGACGCTAGTCAGAGACATTATGGAGAAAAAAGTAATCCATGTTCGGCCAGAACAATCGGTCGAACTTTGCATGGCCCTGATGACCGAAAAGCGTGTGCGTCATCTGCCCGTAGTAGAAGATACAAAAGTGATCGGAATTGTCTCCATTGGCGATTTGCTCAAGTTTATAATTTCCAAAAGGGAATTCGATATCGACCAACTTGAACACTACATTCAAGGTGGGATAGTTGGCTAAGTTACCAATGAGATGCTCGATTTCCGACAGGGGCCGATGGCGTTGGTAAAGTCGCTCGAGCGGGATTCTGGCTATTCTCGTTTCTGCATTGCGTTACTCCTGCATTTTAGGACAGTCCGCGCCGGCTTACGTGCATTAGCGATGAGTTAATCTGACATCGGTGTCCTATCCCACTGCGAATCGAAGCCGAGGCGGGGCGCGGAGCGGTCGGGGTGCGCAGCGCCCCGCCTCGGCGATTTGGAGGACACCATGACGACCGAACAGAAGATCATCCGTGCCACGGTTGGACTGTTGGAGCTTGCCAAGCAGCTCGGCAAAGTCAGCCAGGCCTGCAAGATGATGGGCTACAGCCGGGATAGCTTTTATCGGTTCAAAGAACTTTGCGAGCAAGGCGGCGAGCTTGCCCTGCAGGAAGCGCTTGATCTGCTACGTTGATGGACACATCGAGGATGCCATGGGTAGCAGTGCATCGGAATGGGGTTCGGCTGAATAGGGTGCGATACCAAGTCGTCTGTGCTGCCGGATAACAGTATCAATATAGCTAACTCCGTTCACGCCACAACCCGAAAATCCTTGGGGTTGATGATACGGAAATTGTCGGTGACCGAATCACGGAGGTTCGCCCAATTCCCCGGAACCTTTTCACGCAGAAAACTGAGCGTCGCGTCGGCAAATTGGGCGCAAGTTGCGTAGCACTTGTTGTGCGTGACGTTTCTGTGCATGAGACCCCATGACCGCTCGATCGGGTTCAAGTGCGGGCAATAGCTTGGGATGAAGTGCAGCTTGATGCGTCGTCCCGGCAGGGCTAACCATTCCTGCACGAGCTTGGCGTGATGATAACGCGCGTTGTCCAGGAAAACATGGATGAGCGCCAACATCGGATAGAGCGTCTCGATCGATTGCAGCAGCCTGATCGTCGAGGCGGCGTCGATGGTCAGGGCCTCGATCATCCGGGTTTGCCCGGTCGCCAGGTCGATCGCGCCGTGAATGTTGATGCGGTGACGCCCGCTCGTCTGCTCGATCGCCAGCTTCTCCTGGCTCGGCGCCCAGCAGCCGACGGGCCGTGCGGCATGGGTCGGATGCACGGCGTCAGCAAACAGTACGGCCTCGTCGTCGCCCAAGGAATTCAGCAGCTTTTCGTAGCTCTCAATGAAAGCCTTCTGCTTTTCTTCGTCAAGCTTGCGCGGAATGACATTGGGTTTGTGATATTCGAGCCCCAGGCGGTGCAACAGCGCGATCAGTCCTGACCGGCCTTGGTAAACGACGCTGAATTCATTCTCGATCCAGGCGCCGACCTGGCGCGTTGTATGTGGTAAGGCAGCGGCAACCCAGGCTTTCAGCTTTTCCTGTTGCTCGCCGCTCAACTGGCAAACGCTGCCCTCGTAGCTGAAGTTCGTCAGGCCCTCGATCCCATCCGCTTCATACAGGCGATACCAAGTGCGGATGGTGTCGTCGTCCAGAAACAGGACCTTCGCAATCGCTTCGCAGCTCATCCCATCGTCGAGCAACACCAGCGCGTTCGCACGCCGGGCCAAACGATGAGCGGCCGACCCGTTCCGAGCCAACCCGATCAGGTCTTGCCGCGATTCTCTGTCCAGAAACCCGGGCCGAATCATCCGTACGGTAAAATCCGGTTCGCGCCGTTTGGCAAGGGGGGGTTCTTCGGATTCTCGGGGAGTCCGGGTATATAAGCGCCGGAACAAGATCCCCCCACAGGAAGCGGCCGAATGGATCGATTGCGCGGCGGTCAAAATCCGCGGAGCCGTCCAGAAACGAGAGCGAAGGATCGGCTTACCTCCTCAGAGCTGGCGGCCAGAACCAGCAGCCTGTTGCCCCTTTTCGGTCAAGCCGGGCAGTCAAACTCACGAAATGTTGAGTTGGCCAACTGACCCAGCCAAATTAATCGATAGCACCGTCGTTGATGAATGGGGGGCCGGGTGCCTAGCCTGGGTCGGATTTTTGGATGGGGTTTGGGAGCAATGCTGGCCGTAGGCGTGACAGCGGCGAGCGTGGTTGCCCTGCATGCGGCCGATGCAGATAGGGACCTCCTTAAGCAGGCTCAGGGCTTTTTCCAGGCACTCCCGAAGAACATGGCGACGCCCGAGTTTCCGATCACCCCGGAGCGGGTCGATCTCGGCCGAAAGCTTTACTTCGATCCGCGAATCTCGGTCGACGGCACCGTAAGCTGCGCCCGCTGCCATCAGCCAGCACTTTATGGCACGGACGGATTGCCCAAGCCACGCGGCGCCCATGACAAGCTGAACCCGCGAAATGCCCCGACCGTTCTCAATGCGGCGCTCCAGTTCAAGGCGCATTGGCGCGGCGACCGCGCAAATGTCGAGGATCAGGCAAAGCAGGCACTAATCGGACCGCCCAGCTTTGGCGACCCCGACTATGCCGCCGCAATGGCCAAGATTAAGGCGATTCCCGGCTACGCCGAGATGTTTCGGAAAGCTTTCCCCGGCGAGCCGGACCCCATCACCCAGGACAATTGGGGCAAGGCCATCGGCGCCTACGAACGCACCCTCGTGACGCCATCTCGATTCGACGAATATCTCACGGGCAATGTCCAGGCGCTCTCGCCGGCCGAACGGATCGGCTTACGCAAGTTCATCGAGACGGGATGTACAGCGTGCCACAATGGTCCCGGCGTCGGCGGCGGCATATTCCAAAAGTTCGGCGTGGTCGAAGACTACTGGAAAGAGACTGGCAGTAAGCAGGTGGACAAAGGGCGCTTCGACGTCACGCACGACCCCAATGACATGTATGTCTTCAAGGTACCGAGCTTGCGGAATGTCGCAATGACGCCGCCTTACTTCCATGACGGCTCAGTGCCGTCACTGACTAAAGCGGTGCGCATCATGGCGAAGGTACAACTGGGCAAGACCCTGAGCGATCAAGATGCCACCGACATCGTCACCTTCCTTCGCTGCCTGACAGGCAAGCTGCCAGACGAATTCGCCAGCGCGCCGGTGCTGCCAGCGTCCGGCTTCGAAGCGCCTTAGCTGAGCGGACCCGACTTTTCGGTAGTGAGATTAGATAAAGGGATACCGCTCGCTTGCTGCGCTCCCGCCCTGCTTTTGTCATACCGTGAAAGCCTGGCGCACGGCACGGCGCTCGTCGGCGCTACGACCGCGGATCGTCTTCTCGAGAAATCATTCTTCTGCCTGACCGGCCACAAGAGGCGGCGCCGTATCAAGCACCCGATTGCTGGTCTCCTTGCGCAAACGCTTGTACTCTTTCAAATTCACCAATCTGGACAGCTGTTTATCAATCCGAGCATCCAGTGCGGCTTCAATCCGCAACAATTTTTCGAGATGCTCAGACGAGTACGCCTTTTCGTAAACAGTCGCAGCTGGAGTTTTCGAGGCTTCTGCAAGCTTGGCCAGCCGCTCAAAAACCTGGTGAACTAATGTTTGGACCCATTTGACCTGCTGCGCCGCTGTTTGTGCGGCGTCGAAAGCTTTCTGAGAGTCGCCGGTTTGGGAGTGGCCAGGAAAACATGCCATCTTGATCTGGTTTATCTTCTCGATTGCCGACTCGAGACTTGGATCCCGCCGGTATCCAAGCTGCGCCGCCCGCATTACCCGGCGCTTGAGCCACGCATGACCCTAATACGGCTTCTTCTTCCAGGCGCCCCTGGGGCTGCAATTCGTCCCACAAGTCATTGCGCAGCTTGACAAGATCGTCGGCATTCTCCCATTCCAGAACCATCTCTTCCGCATAAATTCCATGGCTCAAAGCATTTTTTCTCGGCTTCGGAGTCGCTGGCGATTTTGTCGCCGACACTTGGGGAGGAGTGGCTTGTTTTGAAACCGTTTCAGCTCCGGAAGCCGGCACGGTGTCGCTATTGGAAATCTCTTGATTGTCTTTGCTCATCGACATTCTCCTTCTTAATTTTTAGATTTTCAAATATATACATACGCGGATTCAACTTCCCAGCGCATAGAAATTTAAGAGTAAGCGAGGGAGTGGAAAACCTCTTGCGGTGAACGGAAGCCGAGGGATTTTCGAGGTCTCTCGTTGAGCAAACGTTCGACCTTGGCAACCTCGGCACTTGAGATCGTAGAGAAGTCTGTTCCCTTTGGGAAGAAGTCACGAATAAGACCGTTGGTGTTTTCATTTAAACCGCGCTCCCATGCGTGATACGGCGTGGCGAAGAAAATTTTGGTTTTCAGCGCATCGGCAATGTCCTGATGCGCGGCGAATTCCTTGCCGTTGTCGAAGGTGATCGTATGCACGAAGTCACCGATAGGCTTGAGGCGACGCACGGCTGCCTTCTGGGTTGCGTGGGCAGTCGCACGCGGCAACTTGGTGATTTTGGCGAGTTGGGTTTTGCGCTCGACCAGCGTGAGCAAGCCGCCTTTGTGTCCGGCGCTGACGACGGTGTCGCCCTCCCAGTCGCCCAGACGGGTTTTGCGCGCGACAATGGCCGGACGCTCGGAAATGTCGATTCTACCGGGGATCAGGCCGCGTCCAGCGTTCTTGCCGGCACGTTTGTTATAACGTTTCCCGCGCCGCCGCAGACTGCGCCACAAGTTGCCACCGTCGCGTTTGTCATCCCAGATCACCTGGTAGATGCGTTCGTGGCTCAGCTTGATGCCCTGTTCGCTGAGCCAGCCGCTGATCTGCTCCGGCGACCAGCGCATCTGGCGCAACTTCAACTCAATCTTGCTGCGCATCAGCGCCGTGAGCTTGCGCGGCTTACTTCGTATCGCCTGTCGTGCTCGAGCCTTCGCTTCCGCCTGCTTGAACCGATAGCCGCGCTGACCGCGATTGCGCTGCATCTCCCGGCTCACCGCGCTTTGACTGACGCCCAAAATCTCGGCGATGCTTGCTTGGCTGGCCCCACGCCTGCTCAGAGCATAAATCTGGCAGCGATCCTCATATTGTATTCGCCGGTACTTGCTCATCGGCAACCTCTTGCAATCTCAAGAGGTTACCCCATCGTCGCCTCACTCAATTATGCGCTGGCTACTTGAACCCGCGATATCGGCCACGGTTCTTATCGGCAAAGAATGGTGACTATTTCGCGCAGCGCAAAAGGAGCTGGTCGAAAAATTTCCCAAATCGTGTATTATATTATTTAGTATCCCGGACTCCCCGAGAATCCGAAGAACCCCCCCCTTGCCAAACGGCGCGAACCGGATTCTACCGTACGGATGATTCGGCCCGGGTTTCTGGACAGAGAATCGCGGCAAGACCTGATCGGGTTGGCTCGGAACGGGTCGGCCGCTCATCGTTTGGCCCGGCGTGCGAACGCGCTGGTGTTGCTCGACGATGGGATGAGCTGCGAAGCGATTGCGAAGGTCCTGTTTCTGGACGACGACACCATCCGCACTTGGTATCGCCTGTATGAAGAGGATGGGATCGAGGGCCTGACGAACTTCAGCTACGCGGGCAGCGTTTGCCAGTTGAGCGGCGAGCAACAGGAAAAGCTGAAAGCCTGGGTTGCCGCTGCCTTACCACATACAACGCGCCAGGTCGGCGCCTGGATCGAGAATGAATTCAGCGTCGTTTACCAAGGCCGGTCAGGACTGATCGCGCTGTTGCACCGCCTGGGGCTCGAATATCACAAACCCAATGTCATTCCGCGCAAGCTTGACGAAGAAAAGCAGAAGGCTTTCATTGAGAGCTACGAAAAGCTGCTGAATTCCTTGGGCGACGACGAGGCCGTACTGTTTGCTGACGCCGTGCATCCGACCCATGCCGCACGGCCCGTCGGCTGCTGGGCGCCGAGCCAGGAGAAGCTGGCGATCGAGCAGACGAGCGGGCGTCAACGCATCAACATTCACGGCGCGATCGACCTGGCGACCGGGCAAACCCGGATGATCGAGGCCCTGACCATCGACGCCGCCTCGACGATCAGGCTGCTGCAATCGATCGAGACGCTCTATCCGATGTTGGCGCTCATCCATGTTTTCCTGGACAACGCGCGTTATCATCACGCCAAGCTCGTGCAGGAATGGTTAGCCCTGCCGGGACGACGCATCAAGCTGCACTTCATCCCAAGCTATTGCCCGCACTTGAACCCGATCGAGCGGTCATGGGGTCTCATGCACAGAAACGTCACGCACAACAAGTGCTACGCAACTTGCGCCCAATTTGCCGACGCGACGCTCAGTTTTCTGCGTGAAAAGGTTCCGGGGAATTGGGCGAACCTCCGTGATTCGGTCACCGACAATTTCCGTATCATCAACCCCAAGGATTTTCGGGTTGTGGCGTGAACGGAGTATAGCACGCTTGTTGTTGATAACCCTTACGACTTCGAAGCCGTTTTTGCGCCGTTCATTTTGTTCTTGATGCACTTCTCGACGATATCGGCGCGCTTGTTGAGCGGCAGGTCGTCCGTGCTCGGTTTCCATCGAGCTTTCCCAGCGCGGCCCGTTGATGGATGAGCGGCTGCGGCGCTGTCTCTGCCGCGGCACCCCAATGCTGTCGGTGTTGCAGCCCGCAAGTGTGGCCATGAGCAAGAAAAGTCCTAACAGAATAACGGCGGTTCGGGTGATGCTGGCCGGGTTGTAGACGCCGAAATCATAGAGAAAGCGTTCGTGATCGTGGTTCTCAATGTATTGCAGCCGCGGCCGAGGGCCCGGCCGCGGCAAAGCAAAAGCGGCCAAGCCGCGCGCCGCGTGATCGGCCTCGGCACCGCCGGCGCCCAGTCATCCACATCGCGCGCGGCTTCGGCATGAAGGCGCTCGCCTTCGACGCGCAGCGCTCGCGGTTGAATACAGCTTCGCGGGGAACGATCAGGGAAACCAATGGTTATGGCAATTGGGCTTTTGCTAGGCCATTGACGATGCGCTGAAAATCATCCGCATCCTTATAAGGTAGGACGCTCGCACGCTGCATCAGCGAGAAGTCCGGGTTTATCTTGAGAAGCTCCCCCCACACCGCACGTGCATCTTCCGCCCGTCCAAGGTGACCATAACAGGCTGCCAGCAGCATGCGGCTGGCGTCCGTGCCGGGGTTGCGTGCGATACGATCGATAAGCTGTTGAGCGGCGATTTCGTATCTTCCCAAGCTGAAATTCGCCTGCGCAAGGAAGTGCAGCACGATCGCAGGATAGTGCGGATCGAGACGCATCGCCATCGCGAACTGCTCGAGTGCCCGGTCCGCCTGACCTGCATACATCAACGCCAAGCCCGTCGCCGCATAGCCTTGCGCAAAGTTGGGATCGAGAGAGATCATACGGCCAAATTCTGCGAGCGCGCCCTCGTGATCGCGTCGCCACAGTAACACGTTGCCGAGCGCCATGTGACTTATTGGCTCCTGGCTACTCAATTCGAGCGCGCGGCGTGCCCATCTCTCCGCCTCATCCAACGCCTGCGCTGGATCAAGCGCCCAACCGCTAACGTAGTCCGCAATCGTGGCTAGCGCCAATCCCGCATGCGGAGCAGCAAAATTTAGGTCGGCTTCGATCGCTTGGCGGTAGAACGTCCGCGCTTGCACGATCGACTCTCGAGTCCCGCGTGTAAGCAATTCGCGCGCACGCAGCCAGGCCTCATACGCCGCCAGGTTGCTGGTACCGTGTCGGCGTAGCCGCTGTTCTTCGCTACGACTCAGCGTGACTGCCAGTGCGTCGACGATCTTCTTTACCACCTCGTCCTGCGTCGAGAAGATGTCTGTGAGATCGCGATCATACCGCTCGGCCCAGAGATGTCCGCCGGTGCCAGCATCAATGAGCTGCGCCGTGATGCGCACGCGGTTGCCGGCTTTTCGGATTCCGCCTTCCAGCACGAAGCGGGCGCCTAGGTCGCGCCCGATCTCCTGCACCTTCACAGATCTCCCTTTGTAGGCGAACGATGAATTGCGCGCGATTACGAGTAGGCCCGAGACCTTGGAGAGGTCGGTGATCAAATCCTCGGTTATACCGTCGCTGAAATACTCCTGCTGGGGTCGCCGCTCATGTTTGTAAACGGCAGCACGGCGATCGAGGACTTCTGTCGTAGCAGCCCCGGCGACCGCGCTGCTCGTGGCGCAGCACTTGTCTGATCGAGCGCCCTAATGCAAAAGACATGAACTGGTTTTGCGATATTCTTGAGCTGCTTTTCGCCCAAATCCTCCAGCTCGATATCCAGCTTTTCGCCGACGAATTCGCGCACAGCGCGCGAGATATAGATCGAACTCGGCTCCGCAATGCCTTCCAAACGCGCCGCCACGTTTACCCCGTCGCCTTAGATATCTCCGCCTTCGACAATCACATCGCCAAGATTGATTCCGATACGGAACTCGATCCGCTGCTCATTTGGCACACCGGCGTTTCGATCGACCATCCCTTGTTGCACTTCGATGGCGCAGCGCACCGCTTTGACCGGGCTCGAAAACTCGGCCAGCAGCCCATCCCCCGTCGTCTTCACGATGCGGCCCTGATGTTGGGCAATCTTAGCGTCGATAAGTTCGCGTCTATGCGTCAAAAGCCGGCCAAGCGTGCCCTCTTCATCCGCACCGATCAAACTCGAGTAGCCGACGGCATCCGCGGCGAAAATGGCAGCCAGTCGACGTTCCATTACAACTCCGCTATTCATAGTACGGATAAACGTCGATCACCCAATAGCGTATTGAACTCGCGCCGCCATGTTTCCGCCCTCCACGTTCGGGAGGCGCCATATTAGCGGCCCCGATGAGTGGCAGGAGTTCGAGGCCGCAACGATCGGCCGTGCGGTCGGCGATCGCGAGGGCTGCAGCCCGCGCAAGGTCAACATGACGATCTCGATCGCCTTTCTTGCTCCCGATCTCGTCAAGGCAGACATTTCACTTCTGTCGCTGCGCGCTCAGCGCCGGTCGCCCAGGAAGCGCAGCAGGAACAGGAACAGGTTGATGAAGTCGAGATAGAGCGTCAGCGCGCCCATCACCGCCTGGCGGCCGGTGATCGTACCGTCGTCGTTGACGTCATACATCTCCTTGATCTTCTGGGTATCCCAGGCGGTCAGCCCGGCGAAGATCAGCACGCCGATGGCGGAGATGGCGAACTCCAGCCCCGGGCTCTTGAAGAAGATGTTGACCACCATGGCCAGGATCAGGCCGAACAGGCCCATCACCAGGAACGAGCCGACCGGCGAGAGATCGCGCTGCGTCGTGTAGCCATACAGGCTCAGCGCGCCGAACGAGGCTGCCGAGAGATGAAGAAGGTGCGGGTAATCGAGGCCTGCGTATAGGCCAGGAAGACCGATGACAGCATCAGTCCGAGCAAGGCCGCATAGACCAGGAAGAGGCCGAGCGCGGTGCCCGGCTGCAGATGGCCGATGCGGAAGCTCATGAAGAAAACCAAGCCGAGGGTGCCGAGGAACAGCACGATCACCAGCGGACCGCTGAAGATCGTCTGGCCGAACGGCGTCAGGCCGGTGATCTGGCCGGCCGCATTGGTCACGACCGCGGCGTTGTAGGTAAACCAGGCGACGACGCCGGTAAGTGCGACGCCCGCAGCCATGTAGTTGTAGACCCGGATCATGTAAGCGCGCAGGCCTGCATCGATCACGACCGCCCGCTGGGTGCCGAAGCCCGGGCGGGCGGCATAATTACGGTCGAAGTCCGACATCGAAGTTCCCTCTCTTGTCCCGACTTGCGGAGCCGGAGCCGTAAGCGCACCAGCATGTGCCGACGCGCTCGTGTCCCGAATGTAGGGGTTGCGAAGGCCAGGCGCCAGATATGGCCCGATCCTCCATCAGCGCTGAGCCTCTAAGCGGCCTATTGCGCTCGGCGGCGTGATTGGCCTCACTTACGCGGCCGCAAGTTGGGACGATGCACGGCTACTGGCTGAGCCAATTGAGGCAGCTGAAATCGACAGGATCGAGCTTCTGGACCTTGCTATGCAGATCGAAGATACTTTCGGAGAGGATGCTGTAATTCGTTGCCGCAGTGAGGTTGCGAAGATCGTGCAAGCGGCAAAGGAGTAGTTTTGCCGAAACAACAATCGACGTTTATGCGGGTTTTTTGGAAAGGCCATTGATTGCGCCGCGCGCAGATCTCGACAAGTCTGAAGCGGCATCACCGGCACCGAACATTGTTGAACGTGTCGACCGGCCCAAGAATTGGCCCCGCGACGGGCGGGGCCGCAAGGCACAGTTGAGGTTCAGATGCGAGGGTGGTTCGTCTGTGAGCCAATTTCGAGCTGGGCCGCGCCGAAAGGTAAATAGCCTTTAACTCATATGGTTAATGACAGGGACGCCGGGAGCCCCGCGGGGGCGTCGATACCAGCGCCGGTTTCTGAAGCTTGAAATAGAAGTTCGAGATACTACTATCAAGGGTTGCATTTTTCTGAAACGAAAAGCACGCAGTGCTGCGGCCCTTCGGGGTCGATGCCCCGCTCGCGTCCCCTTTGCGTTCCGGCAGATAGAGAAAACAACGACGGCCACGCCAAGGCCCGCTGCCGTTTTCGTCGATGAACTCTGAGACCGGTTGGATCTGGATCATGGATCGGCGTTGAGTTGAGGTGCGTGCGGCTACGCCAAACTCGCCACAAATAGCCTTACCCTACGGCCGCCCGGGGGGCCCAAAGTACAATCGACAAATTGCATTAACCATTAAATGAGATTTAGGCGCGCGGGTACGATTCTACCGGGGTTAATTTAGTGTTAATGTGCAATAATTTCGTTCCTCAGTCAGTTAAGGTTGCAAAAAAATAAATCTGATCAGGGATCAGCGCGTCAGTGAGTAAGGGGAGGCGATCATGAGTGCTCCGATCAGCGACGACGACGGCAAGTTGACCGAATTTGGCAAGTATGCGCCTAAACACCTCCGCAACCAGGCGACAGCGCCTGCTGACGAACAACGTTACGTCAATACGGAGCCAACGGCTCCTTCCCCCACACACCTAGATGACCGTTCGAGGGCGTCTGAATTTCCTTCCTGGGTGAATCGTGACCCTCCGACCGCGTCCGAATTTGCTTCATGGGTGGGCCGACGCCGCGAGCCACCAACAAGGCGACTGGGAAATGAGAATTGGGCGTTGATCGGTCGTATCTCAGCGGTGGTCGCATTTGCGGCTCTTGTCGGATTGCTGACGATCGTGGCGAAGCCGTTATGGCAACGTGCGCAAACGCTGGTCAATGGAAATTCACATACGTTGCAAGCTTCAAAACCAGTTGACCGACTTGCAGCGAATACCGCGCCGGTGAGTACCACAAAGATTGCATCAGCCTCGGTAGCGCAGCCCACCGCAAACGCACAGCCGCAAGTGCCGTTGTCACACGCCCCGGCGCAGCAACAGTCGATCGCGACGAACTCGCGTCCACTCACGCAAGAAGCGAAGAGCACCGTTCGAGGCGTGACGGACACGGAGATTCGGTTTGGGCTTTCCGGACCATTAAGCGGCCCGACTAAAGACCTCGGCCAGAGTATGGTTAAGGGCATCCAGGCTGCGTTCAACGTGGCCAATGCCGCCGGCGGAATAAACGGCCGGCAGCTCCATCTCATCGCTGCGGACGATGGTTATGAGCCCGCACGAACTGCCGTAACGATCAAGCAACTCTACGAGAAAGACCGCGTTTTTGGATTGGTTGGCGACGTGGGAACGCCCACGGCGGTGGTCGCCGTACCATACGCCCTCGATCGTAAAATGCTGTTTTTCGCGCCGTTCACCGGCGCCGGCTTGCTGAGGCGCGATCCCCCAGACCGATATGTTTTCAACGTCCGAGCGAGCTACGCCGAAGAGACGGCCGCTGTAGTGAACTATCTGGTGAAGATTAGGCAGCTAAGACTGCAGCAGATCGCCGTATTTGCTCAGCAGGACTTATATGGAGACGCGGGCTTCGCCGGCGTAGAGAAAGCTATCCGCTCGCTGCACGGGGGGCGTGAGAGCTCGATTTTGCGACTCAATTACAAGCGCAACACCATAGATGTCAGCGACGCGGTCGCGGAGCTTAAGGCCGAACAACTCAAAAGGAAGCGCCTGCCGATAAAGGCGGTGATCATGGTGCCGGCCTATCGCGCCGCGGCGAGATTCATCGAGAAGACACGCGATCTCTACCCGGACATGATATATACGAGCGTTTCTTTCGTCGGCAGCACCGCGCTCGCCAATGAATTGATGCTGCTGGGCAAAGAGTATGCAAAAGGGGTCATCGTGACCCAGGTCGTGCCGGCGGTTGATGGGCACTCGTCATTGGTCCTTCAGTACAAATCCGCGCTGGCCAAATCCTTTCCTGGTGAGCAGCCGGACTACGTATCCCTCGAAGGTTACGTAGACGCCCAGATGCTCATCGCGGCGTTGAAACGGAATGGCCGGGACCTCAATACGGAAAAACTGGTGGGAACTCTGGAAAATATGCGCAACCTCGACGTCGGCCTTGGCGCGCCGGTGAGCTTCAGCCCGTCCGACCATCAGGCCCTGCACAAGGTTTGGGGCACTCAGCTCGACGACACCGGCCATTATCAACCCATCGACCTAGAGTAGTCGACGGTTCGACGGTTCTTTAATTGCGGGCGGTCTATCAATTCCCTGAAGGTATCTGCCGGGGTCTTCCGCAGTTAGTCCTCTCGGATTGTGGGGCTGCGCGTCGGTGGTCCTCCCCCTGAAAAGTGGTCCGACCTGAACTATGTCTTTTGACATGAAGGAGGACCGAGATGCCGAAGAAGAAGCACAAGCCTGAAGAGATCGTCGCGAAGCTGCGACAAGCGGATGTACTGATATCGCAGGGGCAGGACATTGCTGATGTCATCCGCCAGATCGGCGTGAGCGAAGTCACCTATTATCGGTGGCGCCAGGAGTACGGCGGGCTGAAGACCGAACAGGTCAAGCGCCTGAAGGAGCTCGAGACCGAGAACAGCCGCCTGCGCAAGGCGGTTTCGGACCTGACGCTGGACAAGCTCATTCTGCAGGAGGCCGCCCGGGGAAACTTCTAAGCCCCGCGCGCCGACGCGCCTGTATCGAGCAGGTCATAGAAGTCATGCATGTCTCCGAGCGCCGCGCTTGTGCGGCGCTCGGGCAGCACCGCTCGACGCAGCGCAAGGTACCGCGGGGCCGTGATGACGAAGAGCGGCTCACCGCCGACACCATTGCGCTGGCCCGCCAATACGGCCGCTACGGCTATCGCAAGATCGCCGGGTTGCTGGAGCAGGCGGGCTGGATCGTCAACGACAAGCGGGTCGAGCGGATCTGGCGGCGCGAGGGGCTAAAGGTCCCCCATAAACAACCCAAGCGCGGCCGGCTCTGGCTGGCGGACGGATCGTGCATGCGGCTGCGGCCCGAGCACCGCAATCACGTCTGGTCCTACGATTTTGTCGAGGATCGCACCCACGATGAACGGAAGTATCGAATGCTCAATGTCATCGACGAGTTTACCCACGAATGCCTGGCGATCCGGGTCGCCCGCAAGCTCAAGGCCATCGATGTGATCGACGTGCTGTCCGATCTCTTCATCCTGCGTGGCGTGCCCGGCCACATCCGGTCCGACAATGGGCCGGAGTTTGTGGCCAAGGCTGTGCAGGAGTGGATCACAGCGGTCGGCGCAAAGACCGCCTACATCACACCAGGCAGCCCCTGGGAGAATGGTTACGTCGAAAGCTTCAACGCACGCCTGCGTGATGAACTGCTCGATGGTGAAATCTTCTACACGCTGCGGGAGGCCCAAATCGTCATCGAAAGTTGGCGGCGCCACTTCAACGCAATCAGGCCGCATGAATCGCTGGGCTACAAGCCACCAGCACCGGAAGTATTCGTGCCCGCCTTCGCCGCGTGGCCGGCTGCGCTACGTCGACCGACTCCGCCGGCCACGCTAGCGCAAGGGCCGACTCTCAACTAACATTCCACCTGGACCACTCGATGGGGGCCGATCAATTGCTCACGAGCAAAAATGAAATTTGCGTTCTGGCAGAGGAACGTGGTCGCGCGAAATCTGCTTACCTCGCTACCGGCTGATTGTGGCCGACTTGATGTTATAAATGGAACCGAATCAGCTTTAACTGTGCGGCTCGTCACGGCATAGCCGCTCATTCATCAAAAGTTTCGAGTTGAGTCCACATTTTTTTGGGCCGATTGTTGGCTGGGATAGAGCGGGGTCAACGAATCAGGGGCATCGTCATGAGCATCATCAGATCGACTTCCACTCAGCGGGCACTAGCGGTGATAGATGAAAGGATCACTTCCGATGCAATCCGTGCGCTCATCGCCCAACAATTGCGCGTGAACGTCGGATGCGTTACTGATGAAGCGCACCTCGCCAATGATCTCGGAGCAGACTGGCTCGACCGGCTTGAATTGATGATCGCGATCGAGGATCAATTTGCAGGCGTGGAAATAGTGGATGATGCAGTCGATCAGTTTGAGGTTGTCGGCGATCTTATCCGATTTATTCAAACCATGGATCACGAGCGAGCGTCGGCGAGCATGGCGCTCGAGAATTAGATGCCGCCCATGCTGCCTCCCCTTTGCTCCCACCCGGGGGTTCGAAGAATCGGCTCTGCTCAAGTCGGCCGCGCGACTTGACCGGATCGGCGACAACCGAGGGCATAAAGGATCTAAAACATCCCGTTTCATGATGCGCTTGAGGGCTGGTAGCGCGCTGGGCCGCGGCGACCGGCGATGGCATGTCACCGAGCCCTAAGACCGAAATCGCCTGACTTCGGGACGCTGCTCGACGGTCCCGTGCGTCCCGCCGGCGACAATGTACCTCCCACTGCCGTAGCAATGCGATGAAGTTGGTTGACCGCGCGATTAAGCTTGGCGACCACAGCGCCAAGGCCGACGAGGATCAGACCGCCGGTGCCAATGGTGGTGCCGGCGATGATGAGGGTGTTGCCGAAGCTGAATTCATTGACCGGGATTCCGAAGGCCACGGTGGCTGCGCCGACCACGACGGCGATACCGCCGATGACGAACAATAAAATTGACATATCAGCATCCCCTTGCTCGGACGAACTTCGACTAGCTAGGCTAGGCCTGTCTCAAGTTAGGCGAGTTTTGCGCGAGAACGGATCAGAACCGGTCGGTCTTTAGGCATCGGTCAACTGCGGTCGGCAGTTTATTCCTACCGATCGCCGAGATGGGGCGGGTCGCGCCATCCTCGCTCTTCGGGGGGAGCCGATCCCGATGCTCTGGACCGGCAACCTGGTAATCGGCTGGCCGTCAATGCAGCCAATCCCCAGTTTGACTGCCGTCAGGCCTACCGGACTTTGCGATCAGTTTGTCAGCTTGCAGGAATTTTCCCCAGTATTTTTCCAAGTCTCAGTTGTCTGCTCGGCAAATCCGCTTCTAAATTTTCCGCTGACAGCCGAGGAGGCAGGTTCTAATTGCATCGGGGGCAGAATGAACCTCTTGTGGCGTGAAGGCCGAGTGAGCTTTTATTTTCGCCTGCTGGCGCTGGGCGCGGGCTGCCTGGGGCTAGCCAACTGCGCTGGCGGCAACACGTCTAATTGGGTTTATCGCAATGCAAGTGGCATTCCGACCACTGCAGAGCACAAGCATCACAGAATAGTCCGCGTCACTCGCCGAACATTAACCCACAAAATTCGCATTGGCCTGACCACCGCCGAGCCCAAGGCATCATTGTACCGCCCCAAGAATGCAGATCGATCCTCAGTCAGAAATTTGACGGAAACCACCCCAAAACAATCGTAGCGGTAGGGTCGTTGGCCGCCGACCTGTCGGTTGTCCGCGCTTGTTCTGCGGGTGCGAAGCATCACGTTATCTGTTCGGCCGAATTCGGCCGGATCTCAATTTGGCCTCCAATTGGAAAAGAGAATTTCCGCGCGTTTCACCAGCCACTGGAATGGCAGCGGTGCGCAATCACCATGTATTCGTGCTGATAAGCCATGTCGATGGCACCAATTGGCTCGTCCACGACGGCAATTCTGGCCACGGTTTAACACGTGACCATGTACGGTCGATTAAGGGATATACTGTGGTCGATCCGCATGTTACGCGCATAACCACCTCACCGGGTTTAACGCGCAGCGAATGATGATGACACTTTGCGCGCGTAGGAGACGGACTTGAAGGATAATCGCCGGAAGCTGCCGGGATGGGCGATAAGCAATCTTGTCAAGACGCAGCCGAATCATTTTAGCTACCGGCTTACTTTGCGAGTCGGCCAACCCGTGCTGAGAGCGGGCTGCGGCCGAGATAAACCCGGAAGGATGAAACTGGCCGGCTCGCTGTAATTGCCTCAGGGGGTCGCGTGTCCACGCGACCTTGATGTGTGCTATCGCTTCCTCGCGGCTCGTCGCATAGCCGCGATCTTGCGTGCTCTGCGGAAAGCCCGCTGTGATCGTCCAGAACCAGGGGGCTCATCTCGCGGCGCCTGCGGCGACAGGAAGATGCGGCCGACTTGCTGCTCGCATCTTCCACATCATAATCCTCTTGGATCCCATGGGCGGCCCATGCGGTGGATGAAGGCGCGCTTGAGGCTCAGCATTGGATGACCGCGCTATAATCGTGTGCGCCAATTTCAAGCCCGCTTTGATTCAACCGTTCCGCATCTCTTTGTCTGGCTTAAAGAAAGGCATCGATGATCGCGGCCATCGGGCTGGCCTCGCGTCCCTTGTGCTCGCGCGTCGCGGCATAAAGTTCATGGTGAATGCGCTCCAGCGTGCCATCCCAATCCCACAGCATGAAATAGAAATGCGCGGTGCTTTTGGGCGGCAGGTCCTTCGGTAGCGCCGCCCATTAGCCCGTCGAAAGCACATAGAAGATCGCGTTCACAACTTCGCGGTGCTTCCACATCCGGCACCCCCTCGGATCGCCTAGTTGGTCTGAGTGAGGTGATCCGCTGAAAAACGGAAATTGAGATCGCGGGCTGGTGGACTTGCTTGACTGACTGCCACATACTTGCGAAGCGGCTTGGTCGAAGCGCCAGGATTAGATTTGGCCTTTCCTTCATAGACCATAAGTCCCGCTGCGTTCAGCGCACACACTGAGGTCTCGCTTTGCGATCGGGCACTAGCCGGAGCCCCCTCGGCTGTCGCCGTGTGCATTAGGCTCTTTGATTCACTCACATTCAATGGCGTGCGGATTCGGTTTCGCGCGGGATGCCCTGCATCCTGGCCAGACGCCGCCCGGGTTTTGTAAGTCACACGCCGAAAATTTTAAGCCGCATACTATGGAATTTGTTTGAGTGGCGATGGGGAACGGTCTTCTCTATCTGTTGCTTCTTCCGGGGGAAGGTGGGCGACCTCGTACTGAGGCGTCCTGTTCTCCTCATCGGAGGCCCGAACCGTCGTCCGTGCCGGGGCCTTGTCACAAGCCGGGACTGCAATGCTCAGACGCTCACTCGTTCTCCTCACGCTAATGACGGTCTCTGTGGGCTTGTTTTTTACTCTACCACTGGTCGGCCTCTCTCGGCTTGCTACTGCAGTAGAGCGCAACAATACAGTCGCACTCGAGAACAGGATAGATTTCAACCGTCTGGGGAGATCGCTTGCGCCCCAGATTGTGTGGGCCTACCTGAAGAAGACAGGTCGGGTGAATGTTTTGGGCCGCACCGTCAGCTCGTTCGTGCGGGGGCGAGCGCCTCGCTCGCCGATCCAATCATTGGCGATTTACTGACCCCTAAGGCTCTTCTGAGCTTGCTAAACAGCGCACAGGTGAATATCGGTAGGCTGCGGATTCAGAACGCATTGGTTCCGTTGCCTAATGGCGATATGGGTTCATTGTGGAGTGTATTTCAGAACGCTGAATACGGTTTTGGCAAGGTCAACGTACGCTTACCGCTTTCTGCTGCGAAGGATCAGTATCGAATTCATTTGGAGCTGTTACAGTGGAAGTGGAAGCTCGTAGCAATGGATCTGCCTCGGAATGTAAGTGACCAATTAGCTGATGAACTTATCCGGCGGATTGGCGGTTGAGAATCGGAAGCGCTCCCACATTTCAAATCGATCAAATGCTCAGCTTTGTACACGACGCGGGGTGTGTATACCGAAACCTAAATACGCACATAACGGTGATGAAGCGCGCCAAGAATAGATTGTGACGCAATATTACCACGCCGACTCATGCTCTGCGCACAGGCAGTCACTGCGGGCGAATTTGCTAAGGACCTGTTTGCGCCAATGCCCGATCGCGCAAAAGACGCAAGTTCTGCGGTACGAAGCCGGACACGCGTCTCGGAAATAGAATCTGGTAAAATGCCAGCAAAGTCAACTACGGGCTGTTTTTTTTCCCATCGCCTCACCCGCCCAATGCGCGCGCTAACACCGGTCTTTTACGGAGCCCTGATTCGTGATTCAAGGCAGGGATGATTCCCAAAGCTGCGGAAATCCGGCTGACGCCGGAAGGTTGGGCGGTGCTTGATGTGCGGAGCGCCGACGACGGAACAGCGCAATGTATTTCGTGCACGGATTGTTGGCTGCGGAAGGACGTTCGACGCGCTCGATTGCCCGCATGACACCATGCCGCGGACGGTCAGCCATTGGCGCGGCCGGTTTTCGCGTGAGGGCATAGCCGGATGACGACGGGCCATCGCGGGCGCGATGCTCTGCCCGGCATCGTTAACGCGTAACGACAATCGCGTCATCACGTCCTCACGTTGCAGGGCGACCATTACTGCGGATTTTGGGGATGCTGTATCACCGTTACCAGCGTAAGCTTGCCTTCTGGAGCAGCTTGGTCTCCGCGGGTGGACGACCGTTTGCTGCTAATAAAAAGTTGCGCATCATTGCGGCCTCGCTGGTCTGCGCTCGGAGGCATGGCACCCTCCTTTGCCCATTCCGCACGCACAGCCGCAGGACAGGGCTTTGAGTTATCCGAGCCGATGTCCAAGTCGCCCGCCGCGAGATCAAGCTTACTTCACGCAGCTGCCCTTCCTCTCGGCAGCCTAATCCCGGCAGGAGCTCCACTATCGAAGCGGAAAAGCTGTTCAGACAAACGGGTTCTCAATAAACTCAAGCACTTTCGTGGCATCGCCATCCGCTACGACAAGTCCCATTGATCAGAACCCATGCGCCCATTGGCGCGCGCCTGGCGACCAGCGCGCCGACGGTTTTGTTGCAAAATTACAACATTTCAAAGTTTTTCTCTGTCGTTTATTAAATATCGCGAGGTTTTGACTTATAGTGACGCAAACAAATGAGGTGACACATGCGCCGCCGCATATCAGTTTTTGCTCTCGCCACCGCAGCGCTTAGTCTGGTTACCGTCGGGGCCGCGTCCGGCGCGGATCTGGGGCGGCCGGTCTACAGGGCTCCGCCCCCAGTGATCGCACCCGCGCCCGTTTCGTTTTGGACTGGATTTTACGTCGGCGGCTTTGTCGGCGGTGCCTTTCCCAACGAAGATGTGACGGCAACGGATTTGGGAAGCACTGGTGGTTTTTATGCCCCTGGTACCCTGTACAACAGAGGTAGCAGTCCTTGGTCTTACGGGCTTGACGACAGCTTCATCGGGGGAGGCACTATCGGCTACAATTGGCAGTTTCCCGGCTCACCCTTCCTCGTGGGCATCGAAGGGGAAGTCGGTTACATGCGTCTGACCGGCTCGGCCCCGGACCCCGTTAGCCCAGGCTTAGATACGGTATCGAGTGCTCGGGTGGGCGACTGGTATGCTGTGCTCTCGGGACGGCTCGGCTGGTTGCCGACACCTGATTGGCTGGTTTATGCTAAAGGTGGCGCCGTTTGGACCGAACTACATGCTGACGTGGTCGACAGCTGCACTACCGGGGCTTGCGGCCTCGGTACGGTAAACGCAACTGGCAGCGACACGACGACCGGATGGGCACTCGGCGGCGGTGTCGAATGGATGTTTGCTCCGCGGTGGAGTGCCAAGGCAGAATATCTCTTTCTCGGCATTGACGACAGCATCAAGACGTGCGGCCCCGGTGGCGCGAATGCGGCCGGGTCAGACTTTTGCTGGGGTCATGACTTTAATGGCGTGCATACAGTCAAGGTCGGCGTGAACTACCACTTCTAAGCCTGCTGATCTCGATCTGATCACCTCAGTCAATCACGGTATAGCCCCGGGGAAATTGAGTCCTCGGGGCAAATTATTGGTCGCGGGAATGCTGAAATACGTCGCGCTGGTCTGTTAGATTAGGGTCTGTACTCAGATTGTTCCTTGAATAGTTTGAGCGAACATGATTCACCCGGTGCGCGGAGGTGGATCATGCGATCTGATCTAAGCGACGAGGAATGGGCGCTGTTCGAACTGTTGCTGCCGAAAAGCCGAAAGCGTGCGCGCACTGATGACCGCAAAATCAAGATTGCGATTTTTTATGCACTTCGCACTGGGATGCCTTCGCGGGATTTGCCGACTGCAGCACGCCATCAAAGCCAGCGAGCATCTCTTCCGCATGCAGGCCGGCGCGCCCGGGCACATAGCGGAACACCACGCCGGGCGGATCGGCGCAACGGTCGAGCGCTTGATCGGCACGCCGTGACGAGCAAACACCACGGCTTGGCTATATCGGCTGGCAACCGGAAGGCGGCCTATTGACGCTGATCACAGTCGACGGGCTGTGCAGAACGAACGGCTGTTGTGGCTTCTGATGGCCGCGCCTTGTTCCGCATGGACACAGTGCAGAAGAAGAGTGGCGATGGGCAAATCGTCCGTGACAAAGCCGATGATGTTATTTTGGACGCCTGCGCTAGGATCACGTCGAGCCGTTCCGTGCGATCCTCGTCGATCCTGCCCCGTGTGATCGAACCGGGAAGGATCGCCTGTCCCTGCGGCTGCGGCAACATGGCCACGACTCTGCGGACGCTATTAAGAGTCGCGCCTTCTACTGTCGCGCCGAGGACTGGAGCTGATTCATTTTCCGGAGTGCATCACGCTCGCTTCGCTGATAGCAGCTGATCGACTTCACGCCTAAGCTGCATCAATGTATCCTCGCGCGACTGATCAGTCTGGTGGGACCCGCGCGCATCATCGGCGTCATTCTGCCATTCGTCATTGGCGGCCCTGAATGCTTGACCGGCGCTGTGATCGCTTGACGGCCGTATAAGCGACCGGAGCAAATCGTCGACGAACTCTTCGCTTTCACCGGCGAATCCGTGCTGTTGCCGACCCTCAGGCGACTCATGTTGTTGTCGATCCTCCTTGGGATGATGCTGGGCGCGGTCCTCCATCCAGTGGACCGTGGGATGATCGTCGGCGCGGTCGAACTGGTGATTATCGATGATGCCTCGACTACGACGCACCGCGGCTATTTTCACCGCGACGCGATAAAACCCGCCGGCCACAACAAGCCCAAGAGCGATGATAAGGAAAATTTCCCACCACGGCGCTGTAAGGTCCGCCATTCCAGCAGTGTTGCTGGTCGAGGCACCGCCCCGAGCCGTGCGCTCTGCATAGTCGGGCGCCTGAGCATGCACCGTTGGTCGGACTGAGTATTCGTGGGCATCGTTCGAAACAGAATCGGACTTTCGGGTCTCGGCCAAAGCAGCCGCAGGACGATCGGGCTTCACCGTGGCAGCCGCGGCCGTTGGTCCAACCGCCGGCGCGCTAGTCTGCGACGACGCGTTTGCCTGCGGAGTGGAGCCTTCCGGAATTGATGGCCAGACACTTTCTTGTTGGACAATTTGCCCGGCAAGTCCGTCCCTCCGCGGGTCACTTATAGGCGCGAGTTGCGACTTGGGAGTTGGCAAGGGCTCAGCGCTTTTATATGAACTCATCATGGTTGAAGCGCCGGCCGATGGAGTTGCAGGCTTTTCGAACGAACCGGTACGTGTGCCTGGCTCAGCATCCGGTGTAGTCTGCGTGGTGTTGTGTTGTGTTGACTGGTCCAGAGGACCTAGGATGTATTAGTGCCAGCACTTGCGCTGTTTCGCACGATCCGTGTGATAGTACCAGTGGCTCCCCTCCGGCGCCCGCGAATTCGGTGCAGCTAGACAATCATCCTCGCGGACGGCATTATTCGTTGACATTCCGGCGCCGAGCGTCGGTCCCGCCGCCCGAGCGCGGGTCTGCGACGACGTTCTTGATTGCGGGGCAGGTGGCTCTGAAATTGTCGGCGGGCTACTTTCTTCTCGAGCGCCGGAAAGGGGGCTTATCGACAACGGAGCGCCGACCGACGCAGTCGCAGGCTTTTCGAAGGCACTGAGGGGTGTGCCAGGCGCTGAGCCTGACGTAGCCGACGCCGCGCTGTGAGGCGTCTGCCGGTCCAGGGTGCCTAAGTACCAGCACTTACGCTGTTTCGCCCGATCCGTGCGATAATACCAGTGGCTCCCATGCGGTGCGGGAGAATTCGGTGCAATAAGACAATCCTCCGTGCGCGCAGCATTCGTTGGCACGCCGGCGCCCAATCCTATAAGAAGCAAATTAACAAGCGCAATCGACCTTCGGATCTGCCCCGACATGATTGCCTCAATTAATGCCGATCCCCGAAAAGTTTAGCTGCAAGATCTTGTTGCATTGCGTCGCAATTATGTCTCAAGTTCGATCATTCCACGAAGCTGTACCTCTAGACCGCATGATCGCAACTGGTCGGCAGCCTCATTCCCCACATGCACCATTAAAGGCCCGATCGCTACTTGAGACTTGAGACGATCACACCCCCGATTCTGATGATGACGCCGTGTACCGTCAATAAGGATCAAGCCGAATTGAGTGAGTTGATCGGAATACCTCATTAGCGTCGAGGTCCGTCACGTTAAGCTGCTCTACGCTATGCCGCATGCTGGCGAGAACTTGCGCCAAGGCCCGCAAGCTATTTCACTGGTTCAGGGTTCAGGTGGTGCTGCTGAAAACTTCGGCTGCGAGTGCTGTCTGGGTGCCACGCGTCGTCGCTGTTTTCGAAAGCGCCTCATTTTGCGAGCACACGTCAGGCGTAGAACTGGTTGCGCGGCTCTCGTCCGAGAAAAGTAAGCGAGGGTGTTGGGCATTGATGTTTGCTGTCATGCTCAACGTAGCTATTTAGGCTAGGGGACGAACAGCTGATCCGATAAAGTGGATACCGGTTGTTAATGAAGTGGGGTATAGGCCGATGGCCAATGTCTACTTGACGTCGGGTAATAGCATGGCGATGGCCGGTGATTGGTGGACGGACCTTTTTCGTTTAAGGCAATCTTACGAGTCATGCACGGCGCGAACGCATCGTCTCGTCTCTTCTCCACAAGGTGTTCGTCTACAGCGTTAATGACCGCGAAATTCCACTCGTTCCCGGCACCTGCGGCACCAGATTATCTACGTTGCCTCGAGACATCACGGTGAATTCGCAACGGCCAATCGATCTTGATGCATCCGCTCATCCGGAAATTGCCAAATTTTGCGATTTTCTCGGCGGCGGTCCGCGGCCCACGTCTTAGCGCCGTCAAAATCACCTGGCACCCTGAAATCGTTGCCCTATTTAGGAGAAGTTGGTGAACTTCCTTAAACTCAATCGCTCATTGGCCGCGGCCGCCCTTGGATTGGAGCTATTGCTTTCGAGCCATCCCAGCGCCGCTCAGCAATCCGCTCCTGGGAAGATGAAGATCGAGACCCGAGCACCCATGCGGGGCAAGGCGACGCCAGCATATACCGTCGCCCAGTCGGGCACCCAATCGAAAAGCTACGCCGCTACTCTGTCGACGAAACCCGCCAGGGCTACGGTCGCCCCCGCGCCAACGCCTTCTCCGCCCAGCATAGACACCCAGGTGAGCGACGCGCTGAGGAACTTGATCAATGGTCGCCGGCTCGACTATTACGTGAGCCGCAAGGAGGACCGAGAGGATGTTGAGCGTTTCTACCGGGAGCACGACTATAAACCGATTTGGACCAACGACGGCAAGGCCAACGCACGTGCCAATGCGACCATCGCCTTCCTCGGCCAGGTGGAGACGGATGGCCTCGTCCCGAGCGACTATCCGACTCCCGACTTCGCCACGCCGGCGACCCCCGATGGCCTGGCGGACGCCGAGCTGCATCTGACAAATTCGGTGCTTAGATATGCCCGAGACGCCCAGATTGGCCGCATTCACTTCAGCCGCATCGGTTCCGACATCTCGTTCAAGCTGGTGCCACCGGAGCCAACAGCCGTGCTGGCGAACGTTTCAGAGGCGACTGACGTGGCCAAGACCCTCGACGCCTACAATCCACCGCAGGCCGGCTTCCAGGCGCTGAAAAAGAAGTTGGCCGAATTGCGCTCCCATCACAGGCAGATCGCCATGGCGGCGGACAAGCCGGCGCTGGTGCGCATACCGGAAGGCAAGATTCTGCGCCTGGGCATGAAGGATCCGCGGGTGATCGCGCTGCGCAAGCGGCTCAACGTGGCCGGCGACATGAACAACCCGCTCTATGACGAGAACGTGGCCGACGCGGTGAAGGCGTTCCAGACTGCCGCCGATGTCAACGCCGACGGCCTGCTCGGTCCCATTACCATGCGCGCGCTCAACAGGACGTCCCGCGAAGCGCACCGCGCCCCGACCAATCCGACCGACACGATTATCGTCAACATGGAGCGCTGGCGCTGGCTTCCGCGCAACCTTGGGAACGACGCGAACACCTATGTGATGGTGAACGTGCCGGACTACACGCTCAAACTCATGCACAAAGGCAAGCTCGACTGGAAGACCAAGATCGTGGTCGGCAAGCCGAGCAAGGCAACCCCGATGACGAGCGCCGAGATGAAATATACCCGGAACTCCCCGAGAATCCGAAGAACCCCCCCTTGCCAAACGGCGCGAACCGGATTCTACCGTACGGATGATTCGGCCCGGGTTTCTGGACAGAGAATCGCGGCAAGACCTGATCGGGTTGGCTCGGAACGGGTCGGCCGCTCATCGTTTGGCCCGGCGTGCGAACGCGCTGGTGTTGCTCGACGATGGGATGAGCTGCGAAGCGATTGCGAAGGTCCTGTTTCTGGACGACGACACCATCCGCACTTGGTATCGCCTGTATGAAGCGGATGGGATCGAGGGCCTGACGAACTTCAGCTACGAGGGCAGCGTTTGCCAGTTGAGCGGCGAGCAACAGGAAAAGCTGAAAGCCTGGGTTGCCGCTGCCTTACCACATACAACGCGCCAGGTCGGCGCCTGGATCGAGAATGAATTCAGCGTCGTTTACCAAGGCCGGTCAGGACTGATCGCGCTGTTGCACCGCCTGGGGCTCGAATATCACAAACCCAATGTCATTCCGCGCAAGCTTGACGAAGAAAAGCAGAAGGCTTTCATTGAGAGCTACGAAAAGCTGCTGAATTCCTTGGGCGACGACGAGGCCGTACTGTTTGCTGACGCCGTGCATCCGACCCATGCCGCACGGCCCGTCGGCTGCTGGGCGCCGAGCCAGGAGAAGCTGGCGATCGAGCAGACGAGCGGGCGTCAACGCATCAACATTCACGGCGCGATCGACCTGGCGACCGGGCAAACCCGGATGATCGAGGCCCTGACCATCGACGCCGCCTCGACGATCAGGCTGCTGCAATCGATCGAGACGCTCTATCCGATGTTGGCGCTCATCCATGTTTTCCTGGACAACGCGCGTTATCATCACGCCAAGCTCGTGCAGGAATGGTTAGCCCTGCCGGGACGACGCATCAAGCTGCACTTCATCCCAAGCTATTGCCCGCACTTGAACCCGATCGAGCGGTTATGGGGTCTCATGCACAGAAACGTCACGCACAACAAGTGCTACGCAACTTGCGCCCAATTTGCCGACGCGACGCTCAGTTTTCTGCGTGAAAAGGTTCCGGGGAATTGGGCGAACCTCTGTGATTCGGTCACCGACAATTTCCGTATCATCAACCCCAAGGATTTTCGGGTTGTGGCGTGAACGGAGTATACATCACTATCAATCCCACCTGGAATGTGCCTCCCTCGATCGTTCGGAACGAATATCTGCCGGCGCTTCGAGCAGATCGCGGGGTGCTCCGCCGCTACGGCCTGAGAATCTATTATGATCGCGACGGCACCCTTCACATCTACCAACCACCCGGCGCCCGTAACGCGCTTGGCCGTATTCGATTCAACTTCCCCAACAAGTTCCTGGTCTACCAGCACGACACGCCGGACAAATATCTATTCAAGCGCGCCAAGCGCGCTTATAGCCACGGCTGTATGCGCGTGCAGGACCCGCTCGATTACGCCACCAAGCTGCTGGCGATCGAGCTCCCGCAGGACCACTACACGCCGGCCAAGTTCGAAGGCATGTACGGTCGCAACGAGATCAACATCAACTTCCCGGTACCGATTCCGGTGCATCTGACCTATCAGACTGCCTTCGTCGACCGTGACGGCAAGCTGCAATTCCGCGACGACATCTACGGCCGAGACGCCAAGATGATCGCGATCTTCAAGAACAAGTCGGAGCACAGAGTCGCTGACATCCCGATCAAGCGAAACCGGTCGTCCACATCGGTGCGTTTGCGGGGCCACATGAATGGCGGCCGAGGCTATTACCGCGGCTCGAGCTTCTTCGATTTTCTGTTCGGCGGACCGTAAGCCGGTTCTGCGATAGGTTCTTGAACGGCATGGCACGTATACTAATCACCGGTGGTGCCGGATATGTCGGCAGTCATTGCTCCAAAGCGCTCGCCGCGGTGGGACATGAGATTGTCATCTTCGACAATCTGTTGTTTGGCCATCGCGAGTTCGTATGCTGGGGACGACTGATCGAGGGCGATATTCGCGATACAGCGGCGCTCGATGCCCTGTTTGCGTCTTACCGATTTGACGCAGTAATGCACTTCGCGGCGCTCGCCTATGTAGGGGAGTCGGTCATCGCGCCAGGCCGATATTATGACGTCAACATTAACGGCACGCGGACATTGCTTGACGCGATGGTGCGCGCCGGTGTGCGTTTGATAGTGTTTTCCTCAAGCTGCACGATCTACGGCGAGCCGGATACGATACCGATCAGCGAGGGTGCGTCGCTTAATCCAATCAATCCCTATGGCTTCACGAAGTTTGTGTGCGAGCACATGATGGACGATTTTGGTCGTGCCTACGGTCTAAAATCGGCTAGGCTGCGTTACTTCAACGCCGCCGGTGCCGATCCGGCAGCTCAGATCGGCGAGGATCACAATCCGGAGACTCATCTTATTCCACTTGTGCTAGACGCGGCATCCGGAAAAAGGCCCGATGTCGCGGTATTTGGAACGGATTACCTGACGCCGGATGGCACCGCCGTACGTGACTTCATTCATGTCTGCGATCTTTCCAACGCCCACGTTCTGGCGCTTAATTATCTGCTCGATAACGGCGATACTATTGCAGTTAACCTTGGTACCGGTCGCGGCGCGTCGGTCCGTGAGGTGGTTGAAACGGCGCGGCGCATTACGGGACGGGAGGTCGTTGCCTGCGACGCACCGCGGCGGGCGGGAGATCCGCCAATATTGGTGGCAGAGCCAAAGAAAGCCCGTGAACTGCTGGGCTGGGCGCCGCAATCCTCTGATCTTGCCGCCATTATCGCTGACGCGTGGCGCTGGCATCAAAAAAGATTTGTCCCCACATCGCCCGCTATTACGCATCCGGGCAGATAGCAGGGGTAATTCCGACGTAAAGCGCAACGTGTTCAAGCGAAGCGTATTTGAACGTCCTTGCCAAGCTCGGCGAGGATGGCCTGGAACGGCGTTTTGTATCCGAGGCATTTTCGCGGCGTGAGATTGGCGGTGACGGCGATGTCCTGGATGTCCTGATCGGAGAGGACGTCGAGATCGATGTCGCGGAGCAGCCATCGTCTGAGGCGACCGTTGGCATCCTCGACGCCGCCCGTTTGCCAGAACGCGTAAGCATCGCAAAACCAGGTGACCATGGCGCGCATGGATCGCAATAAGCCGCGCATGACCGAGATCGTCTCGGCGTCGGTCTTGCCGGTGGGCCGAGCGACAAGCGTCAGGCGGGACTTCCGCTCATGCAGCATGAGCACGGGTCTGGCCCGCTTGCAGATGATGAGATCGCCCTCCCAATGGCCGAACTCGCTGCCACTATCCACGTTGTTTGGCCGCTCATGGATCGAGGCGCGATCCTTGATGAGGTCCCGGGCGTTCCGAGCGCGACGAACCATAGCAGCCGTGGCATTGTTCGCCCAAGCTCTCAAGGCAAGGGCCGCGCCTAGTTGTTTTCTAAACTCGCGAAGCCGCGGTGCCCACGCTATCGTTCACACTATTTTGGATGGCTTGTCGACGATGATGACCCTTTGCAAAGGAGGGCAGCGGAGGCGTTCAGCAATCGGCTATTTTCGTGCCAGAGATGTGTCATGATCGGAATCAAAAACAGGAGCGGCTTGACGGCCTCGACCCGAAGCCTGACGATTTCATTTCTGTTGATCGGCTTTGGCGCTGGCATATGGCAGGAGCGGGACACTTTGCTTCAGCATTTGGCCAATCTCTGGATCGTTTCAGACCCGATCACACGTGCAGATGCTGTCGTTGTGCTGGGCGGGGGTCTCAAATATAGGCCCCCCATAGCGGCCGAGCTCTATAAGAGGGGTCTCGTTAGTAAAGTCCTTGTCTCGCAAGCGCGAGAACCAAACAGAACGGCCCTATTGAAATTAGGCGTGCCAGATGCTGCCATTGAAATGTTTGGAACGGAAAACAGGAACACCGACGATGAGGCGCGCGCCCTAAAGGACTGGGCAAAGCACAACACGGTTTCAGCGCTTATTGTCCCAAGCGAAGTTTTCGCGGCCCGCCGCGTACGCTGGGTTTTTCGCCGAGAGCTTCATGGAACAAATATCCGCATCGAGGTCCCGTCTTTCGAGGAAGACATCAAGCGTGTAGGATGGTGGAAGACGAGTGCAGGGCGAGCTACGTTTCGGAACGAGATCCTAAAATATATCTATTATCGCTTGAACTATACTCCGTTCACGCCACAACCCGAAAATCCTTGGGGTTGATGATACGGAAATTGTCGGTGACCGAATCACAGAGGTTCGCCCAATTCCCCGGAACCTTTTCACGCAGAAAACTGAGCGTCGCGTCGGCAAATTGGGCGCAAGTTGCGTAGCACTTGTTGTGCGTGACGTTTCTGTGCATGAGACCCCATAACCGCTCGATCGGGTTCAAGTGCGGGCAATAGCTTGGGATGAAGTGCAGCTTGATGCGTCGTCCCGGCAGGGCTAACCATTCCTGCACGAGCTTGGCGTGATGATAACGCGCGTTGTCCAGGAAAACATGGATGAGCGCCAACATCGGATAGAGCGTCTCGATCGATTGCAGCAGCCTGATCGTCGAGGCGGCGTCGATGGTCAGGGCCTCGATCATCCGGGTTTGCCCGGTCGCCAGGTCGATCGCGCCGTGAATGTTGATGCGTTGACGCCCGCTCGTCTGCTCGATCGCCAGCTTCTCCTGGCTCGGCGCCCAGCAGCCGACGGGCCGTGCGGCATGGGTCGGATGCACGGCGTCAGCAAACAGTACGGCCTCGTCGTCGCCCAAGGAATTCAGCAGCTTTTCGTAGCTCTCAATGAAAGCCTTCTGCTTTTCTTCGTCAAGCTTGCGCGGAATGACATTGGGTTTGTGATATTCGAGCCCCAGGCGGTGCAACAGCGCGATCAGTCCTGACCGGCCTTGGTAAACGACGCTGAATTCATTCTCGATCCAGGCGCCGACCTGGCGCGTTGTATGTGGTAAGGCAGCGGCAACCCAGGCTTTCAGCTTTTCCTGTTGCTCGCCGCTCAACTGGCAAACGCTGCCCGCGTAGCTGAAGTTCGTCAGGCCCTCGATCCCATCCTCTTCATACAGGCGATACCAAGTGCGGATGGTGTCGTCGTCCAGAAACAGGACCTTCGCAATCGCTTCGCAGCTCATCCCATCGTCGAGCAACACCAGCGCGTTCGCACGCCGGGCCAAACGATGAGCGGCCGACCCGTTCCGAGCCAACCCGATCAGGTCTTGCCGCAATTCTCTGTCCAGAAACCCGGGCCGAATCATCCGTACGAAACGTTTCGCACCGCCAAACACCTGTTCGCGACGCGCCCGATCTTCCATAAGCGCGACGAAACCATCCGTGGTCACGTGTTCTGCAGCTTCCTCGGGCTGGTGCTGAAGACCCTGGAGGACCGCATCGCGGCGCTCGGCCGCCCCGCGTCATGGCCGGACATCATCGCCGACCTCGACTCGCTAAGGGAGACCGAGATCGAGCATGAGGGCAGACGCTTCGTCAGCCGCGCCCTGTGCGCAGCCGCCGTTGCCTGCCGCCGACCGTCCGCGACGCGGCAGCCTCCTGAGCTCGCCCAATCCCGAAAATGTCGTGCCACGTCGTCGCCGCGGCGCTGATTGTCATTGCTGCTCAATTATTTAGTAAATCGCGCTGTCGAAGATCGATCTGATAGATGGAGTACCGGTTTTCTCAGTTTTAACAGGTAGACCGACTAGCAGGGGGTTGCCGCAAGTAAGAATGCTACCATTAACATTACCGCCACAGGTCGCTTGCATTGGCATAATGATCTGCTAGGAAACCTGCGTCCGATCCCTCCATATCTCATTTCCAGGGTGTTTCATGGCCAAACCTGCTGTCATTCTCATCGGCGCCGACAAGGGTGGTGTCGGCAAGACCACTGTCGCGCGCACCCTGCTCGACTATTTCAGCGCCCGTCAGGCGCCCGTGCGTGCCTTTGATACCGAATGGCCGCGCGGTACGCTGAAGCGTTTTCATCCCGACGTGACCGAACTTGTGGATGTCACCTCTGTTCCCGACCAGATGAAGATTTTCGACACCGTGAGCAGTGCCGAAGCCAAGGTGACGCTAATCGACGTGCGCGCCGGGCTGTTATCCTCCACCCTGCAAGCATTGAACGATATTGGCTTCATTCAACTGGGGAAGACGGGGCAGATTACATTTGCCGTGTTCCATATCCTCGGTCCCTCAATCGCTTCGCTTGAGGAGATTGCCGAGACCAGCCGTTTCGTCGGGGGTGCCAGCCACTTCCTAGTCAAGAACCACATCAATGAGACCACGTTTTTCGAATGGGATCCGGCAACCTACAAGTCGTATTTCAAGACCATCAGGGACGCCCAGGAAATTACCATGCCGAAGCTCAACGAGATGGCTTGCGAGCAGGTGGAAGTGGCGGGGGTTCCGTTTGCTACATTCATCGCCAACAAGAATGCTAAGGGCGAGGCGGCCAATTATTCATTCGTGTTGCGTGGCTATGTACGCCACTGGCTGGGGCAAGTCTGGAGCGAGTTCGATCGCGTCAAGCTGCTTGACTTGGTCTCACCGAAATCCGAAAAGACTGCCCGCCAAGCTGCTGGTTAGCGCGGTCTCAAGCGAGCTACGCGCGGGCGGCGTCTGGTGATTTGATGTTGTTCCGCAATTGCATCACCATTGTCGCATCACCGCGCCCGCGCGTGGGCAAGACTTTGCTGGCTCGGCTGCTCACCGATTTCCATTTGCACGAAGGCCGCTCCGTCGCAGCTTTCGACCTGAATGTCGGCGAGGGCACGCTGGCACAGTTTCTACCCGAGCACGTCAGCCCATCGAGGATCGACGACCTCAAAGGACAAATGGCCCTATTCGACCGATTGATTGCCGAGGACGGCATCGACAAGACCGTCGATCTTGGGCGCGCGTCATTTGAACATTTCTTCACGCTGATGAGTGAGTTCGGCTTTGCCGAGGAAGCATGCAGGCACGGGATTGCGGTGGTGGTCATCCACCACCTTGCTGACCTTCTATCGCGTCTGCGCCAAGCGCGGCAGCCTGTTGGCGAATGTCGCCGGTATTGTCGTGCACGATCACTGGAAGCCCTACTACACGATGCAAGGCGTGCTGCACACCCTGTGTAACGCTCATCATCTTCGCGAACTGAAGGCTCTCGTCGAAATCGAGAGGGAAGACTGGGCACGCAAGATGCAGCGGTTGTTGCGCGGCAACCGACGTGGCCGTGCGTAACTGCCCAGGTTGGCTGGATAGCTCACGAAAAACGTAGAGATTTTGCCAAGTTGGTCGGGTCGCGGGTGAGAATGTCGATGATGTTCCAGCCTTGCTTCTTGGCGGTCGAGAAGAAAGAGCGGATGACCGCAAAGTCGGTTGCGCCTTCGAGTGATCGAAAGCCGCTGGAGATTTTCTGGCGGAGCTTCATCATGCGCCCGTCGCGTTCGGCCTGATTGTTGGTGAAGGGAACGGTCGGATCGTGAAGGAAGCGCAACGTGTCTTCTTTGCGTGTTGCGAGGCGCAAGAGGAGATTGTGTCCGGTTCGGAGATGCGAAAATGACCAGCTTGCCGAAGGTGGCGAGCGCCCGTTTGTTGTCAATTTCGGCGGTCTTGAGAGCGATGTCGTGCACTTGCACCTCTTTTGCCCAGGAGCCCATCACTTGGTGATGCGTTCGGGATCGACGCGAAAATAGCGTTTCGGCGGTGGTCTTGCCGGTGAGAAGGTCGATCACCTTCGACAATTCAGCCTTCGCTCAGCACGGCTTGTTGCGATCCATGCGCGCGGCGATGCGTGGTCGCGGTTGGTGGAGTGGTGCTTTGTCCTCACGGCGGCCGCCCTGCGCCGGCACCGCCGTGCTGCCGGCCCGGCCTTAAAAGCCGCGCGACAAGGTGAAGCAGGTTCGGATCGGATACCAAAATAGTTTGGGGGGTGCCGCGGTCACAATCACCCCAACCGGCACCGCGTCTGGATCTCCGGCCAGGTGCGGCGCGTCACGCGCGCCATTCGCCGCGAGATGCGCCGCTGCGCGTTCCGGGAAATAGACCTCAGTGCAGTGGCAATGGTCGTCGGGCAGCATATGCGCGCACGGCAGTGTGCTGGTGCGCCACTCCGGGCGTTTTCCTGCGGGGAGGCAGCGGGACGACCAGCCGGGTCACAAACGGAATTGATAGTTTCTGGCTGATGTTCTGCTCGATTGTCTGCAGTGCCGCCATGTTCGCGACCATCTGGTCTTGTTTTTCAGCAAGCTGTGCTGTGCGGTACTGCAGATCAGCGAGATTGCGCGCGATGGCCTCAAGCTGCGGAGCCAAGGCGGAAGAAGCTGCAACTGTGCCAGGCACCGATCCTGCCCAGCCCGGCGTTAGAGCCGGAATCCCGAATATCTCGTTTGCCGTGTCACTAGGAGCTTGTCCAAGTAATGGCTGGTCAAAGCGGCGACGAATCTGATTCTTTGCGGGCCATGAGCAAGGATTTTCGCCCCTGGAAGATCGATGAGGCACAACTTCTGCCGCCGCGCGTGCAGGACTACGTGCCCAAGGACCACTTGTCGCGGCTGATCGTGGCTTTGGTGCGGGAGGAGCTTGATCTTTCCGCGATTGCCGCGAGCTACCGGAGCGCGCTGGGGCAGCCGCCGTTCGACCCGCGGCTGATGACGGCGCTGCTGCTACACGGCTATGCGAGCGGCATCTATTCGTCGCGCCGGATCGCCAAGGCGGCCGTGGAGCGGGCCGACTTCATGATGATCGTGGCGGGCGATGCGCCGGACTTCCGCACCGTCTCGGAGTTCCGAAGGCGGCATCTTAAGGCGCTGGCCGCTTTGTTCGTGCAGGTGCTCAGGCTGGCCGAGAAGGCCGGGCTGGTGAAGCTCGGCCATGTCGCGCTGGACGGCAGCAAGATTAAGGCCAATGCGTCGAAACACAAAGCGATGAGCTATGAGCGCATGAAGCAGCGCGAAGCCGAGCTTGCGGCGGAGGTGGACCGCTGGCTCAAGGCGGCTGAGGCCGCCGATGCCGAGGAGGACAAGCTCTACGGCAATAAGCGCGGCGACGAGATGCCCGCTTGGGCGGCCGACAAGGCGCAACGGCTTGCCAAGCTTCGCGCCGCCAAGGCCGAGCTTGAAGCCGAAGCCAAGGCCGCCGCCACAGAGGAGATGAGGCGCCGGCAACAGGCGCAACAGCAGCGCCCGGCAGACGGGCGGAAGAAAAAGGGCCGGACGCCAGCACCGCCGAAAGCCGAGCCCGACGGCAAGGTGCAACGCAACTTCACCGACCCGGAAAGCCGCATCCTCAAGACCAAGGACGGCTACATCCAGGGCTACAATGCGCAAGCCGCGGTCGATGCGACGGCGCAGATCATCGTCGCGCACACGCTGTCCAACGACGGCAGCGATCAGGCGCAGTTCGCGCCATTGCTCGACGGCATCAAGACCAACCTCAAGCGCAACCCGGACGAGGTCTCGGCCGATGCCGGCTACTGCTCGGCCGCCAATCTGGCCACGCTCGGCCGGCGGCGGATCAACGGCTACATCGCCACCGGGCGACAGCACCACGGCGCCAAGTCCGCCACCGCCAAGCGACCGCTCAAGCCCGGATCGCTGGTTGCCAGCATGAGCGCCAAGCTCAGACGCGCCGGCCATCGCAGCCGCTACCGATTACGCAAGCAGGTGGTCGAACCGGTATTCGGACAGATCAAACAAGCCAACGGCTTCCGTCAGTTCCTGTTGCGGGGGGTCGAAAAAGTAAAGGCCGAATGGGCGATGATCTGCACCGGTCACAACCTGCGCAAGCTCGCCCGCGCCGCCGCATGATGCAATCATGCTACCGCCGCCCTCCAACAGGGACTAAACGGACACGCTCCTAGTGGAATAAATTGTTTCCAGCATCGGCATCGCGGTCGAGGAGGTTGACAACTGGTCCAGCGGCGTGATCTCGGTTCTGGCCTCCTTGCTTGCTTCGGCACCGGGGTACTGCCAGGCAAACATGGCGCCACCACCCATTAAGGCCGCAACAAGAAAACCGGCGAGGCCGCTCAGTAGCCGTCTATCGTTCGGGAACTGATTGATCAGGCTACCCTTTGTTTGTGGCCCAGCCGAAAAATCGATATTCTGCCGAGCCGTTGCGAAGCGCGACGAATCGTCCTGGCTACCCAGATCACGCGGCGGCCGGCCATCTTCGGCGTTCTGCAACTCATTTGGGAAGAGGGAAAGCTGCTCTGCTTCGGGTAACTGAGCGGAAAGGTGAAATGCCTCGCAAGCCATCTCTATGGGCTGTTTAGATAAATCGAGCTTGGCGTCTGGATCGTGAGTTGACCTGTTGAGTTTCGCTTCTTCGGGCGTCGGCAACTCGTCGGGAATGATGCGCAGCCGCTCCGCGCACAGCACAGGTAACGGAGCCGAGAATTCAGTTTTTTCGAGAGCCATCCTGATGGGCTGGTCAGATGAATCGTGCTTGACGTCCGAATCGTCAGTTGGTCCGCCAGACTTCAGGTCTTCGGCTGGAGGCCGCTCCTTCGGCAAAAAGGCGGTGAGTTCGCCGTGCTGACGATGGGTATTCAATGTTAGGCCCTCCCCAGTGTCCATGGGGTATTCGATCACTGGCCTGAACCAAAGGCGGGCAAGCTGGTCGTTTCCAGTTTGTTTACCCATCCCGCAAGAACGCCTGTGCTGTGACAAATGCTAAATCCGGAAATGAGCAAGTATGGGCGTGGTCGAGCGAGGCGAAATCCTGGACAAGATGGAGTTATGGTTAATTCGGCGAGTGCCGCGCCGAGCGGCATTTGGATCAAACCATCGAATTCGCGCCCTATCGCCCTTCATTCGTGAACGGATGCCGGTAATTTGCCAAACCTCATCGACAAAATTGATGCTCCAAGTGTGCGGCTATTACGGATGCAAGCCGGACGTATGTGTCCGATGAATTGGCTTCGATCTGCTTGAGCGAAATCAGGAAACGCCCCTGACCAAATGGGATATGCATTCCTTGGCCGGTTCTCTGCGCCGTGAAGCCCTCCGATGTGCTCGATGAGATTTGGGTGCACGATGTAATCGATCTCGCTTGGGAGACCTTCCGACTACGTTGGCTTAAATCAAGGTTTCTCGCGCATCGACCCCTACGGAGATGATTCTCCCATGGGGCGATGCCACCGTACTCCCCAAGTGTTGGGCTCGAGGCAGGCGAGGAACGCCCCACGGGCCTGATTTCTGATCGAGTGCGCGCCCATGAAGAACCCATTCGCCCCCATCGCGTCGCGGAGGACGACTGGTTTGCGCGCTGGTGCGCGGCAAGCTGATAGCTTTGCCTTAAGCTATATCAAAGGCCGACACACCAATCTTGCTTTTTGGCGACTCCCATGTCAGCAAGGTTCACGTGGACTGCCAAAATCCGCATCGTCACAACGGTCTTGGCGGGTCCTGGCCACGCAAACTTGCCTTCACCTTCGCGGCCTACGTGTTATACGACTTTGCACGCCTCATGCATTGGGCGGTCGATGAGCCACTGTTGTGGTTTGAACACGCTAACTTCGCCCAGCATGCTCATCGTCTCGATCATCCTCGAAGCTGGCGTCGCGGTTATCGCTGCGCTCGCGGCGGCGCAAGGTCGGCCTTATCTTTACGGCCTTGATTATTTTTACTCGCGACCATCACGGCATTGATGGCGGTCTCGGGATTATATATAGAGGGGCGACGCAAGTAGCTCCGTCCATCGGGTCCAATCAATAAGAATATCATCGCCACGCGCATTCTATGCCGGCATCGTCGCCCTCACGCTGGACGATCAGGCGATTGGTTGAATTTGGGGCCCGAGTACTGCAGCCTAGTTGGATCCAATCTGACATTTGGATCCGGATGATCAGCGATAACCGACTGATGTGACTCGAAGATCGCGGAATCGAGTCGTGATTTTCACCACTATTAGGAAGAGCTTCCGGCGGGTGCTCAGCGCGCGTCCGCCTTAGCAGCGGTCGCTGCGCAAAACCCGCCGCTGGCGTCGCGATGCCGAGCGCCAAGGGCTCTGGCACAATGTTGAAATGCGCGACTGCCGTCGATGTGCAACCTGACCATGACGCTGGACGAGGTGGTCTGTGCGATGCGCAAGCACAAGATTCGTGACAGCCGTACCGCGGTGTGGCGCTTCTTTCAGCGCCACAAGATCACGTTCAAAAAAAGCCTGCGCGCGGCGGAGCAGGAGCGCCCGGACGTGGCGCGGGCCCGGCGGCGCTGGATGCGAGAACAGGCATGTTTGACCCGGCCACGGACAGGCTCATAATTACTTGGTCCTCACGTTCAAGACCGTCGGTTTCGGCGCTTTGCTTGAACGTTAGGCCAACAGGCCCTGGCGGCGGTTGAGGCGATCGCGCGCCTCCAAATAGATGCTGGGGACCGCAACTTCATCGATCACCATCAGGGCGGGCATTCCGGGCGCCCTTATAGACGCGGTAAGTCTGGCGCCGCCAGCTTCTTCAGCTCGAGCTCGACCCCAGCAATCGGCTGCAGCCGCTGTCGTTGCTCGGGCGAGGCGCCTCGCTCGCGAGTTTGCGGTGGGTTTTGCTGCGCCGCCGGGCCGAACTTTGGCGGGGCCTGCTAGTCCGCCATCATCCTGGCGGGCGACGGTGATGGCCGCGACAGAGTGGGACGGTGAACTCGTCGCTCAGCTTCGCTTTGCGCTGGGCAAAGCGCAGGTGATCCGGATCGCAGGGTTGCCGCCCGCAGACCAGGCAAGGCTGCGAGGCGACGAATTCCAGATTGGAGGGAGACGTTGCCCACGTTGAGCCCGCTAGGCTCGGGGTGTCGATGCGCAAACGAGAGCTGAGCCATGCCGCGACAAGGCCTTGTCGACATCAATAGGCTATCCCCCAGCATAGGCATCGACTCATGCCGGCCGTCCGAGCGCGCTGGCGCCACCTCACCCGCCTTCCTCCGCAGGCGGCGGAATACGCGTTTCGTGAAAGGCGCGCTCCTGCATCTTATACACCTCACGCACGAGGATGTGAGTGGCGATCTCGTTCTCTGTGCGCCCGAGTTTGCCGAGTGTTGCCAGGAGGGCGAGGTAATTGAAGGTCTCGCGCGGGAGGGTAAGGCTTAGGGACCTCGCCTCCGAGCGGTTTTCGGGTCGTGCCACCGGTCCCTGTTCTCCAGTTAAAACCTAATTATAATGGCATTATAACCGTTGGCAAGGCACTCGAATCATGCAACGGTCCGATTCGGCGATGGTCTTCGCTCAAGAAGCTCAAAGTGGCCCTAGAAGGGGCAGGCGTCTACTGCAGGCCCGATCGCGCGAATGCGGCTCGGTTAAGGCAGCGCGATGTGCATCGCTGCTCTCCGATTTCGCGCCTAAACCGGCTCCATGGGGCGCACGCTTGCGCGCGGGCCTTCGCCCTGTCAGCGGCCCAGAACTGGCCGCGGCATCCAGGAGGCCGTCTAATGACTCTTGAGACCTGGACCCCGGAGCGGGTCGACCAACTTCGAAATTGTGTCGTCGCAGGCCTAACCTGCAGACAGATCGCCGCCCAGATCGGCGTCAGCCGTAACGCGGTTATCGGCAAAATCAACCGCCTTGGACTCTCGCTAGCGCGAGCCGCGCGTGTGCCGGCGCGTTCACGCCTTCCGCGCGTCCAGCGCCCGAGGCTTTCTACCCAGCGCCGACTCCTACGCCTGATTGGCGCTGAAGCGCCGAGCGTCGCCGACGAGGTGATGCTCGTACTCGCACCGGTCGACAGCACCAAGCACTGCTCGCTAGTTGAGCTTTCGCACGGCAAGTGCCGCTGGCCGATCAACGAACCGGGCGCAGCGGATTTTGCATTCTGCGGAAATGAAGTCATCAAAGGCTTCTCCTATTGCGCGGGCCATGCCCGCATAGCCTATCGATTGCCGGCGTGGCGGAGAGCTTAGCTATCCTGGATGCGTGAGGGCGAAATCACCAACTGGACGAGATGTGACCCGGCTGAGGTTCACCGGCATCCGTGACCAGCTCGATGCCTTGCTGGACGAGGCCGGACGGTAAGAGCGAGCTTGCGCGAGACCCCTGGTGTTGCTTTGCGAGCGCGAGATCGCCCGCAAGGACGAGCGGCGGATCCAGATGACGCTGAAGCTTGCGCGCTTCCTATTCGTGAGGGACCTTGCTTGATTCGACTTCGCGGCACAGCCCTCCATCGATCCCAAGCAATGCGTGAGCCGGCACACGCGCGTAGCTGAAGTTCGTCAGGCCCTCGATCCCATCCTCTTCATACAGGCGATACCAAGTGCGGATGGTGTCGTCGTCCAGAAACAGGACCTTCGCAATCGCTTCGCAGCTCATCCCATCGTCGAGCAACACCAGCGCGTTCGCACGCCGGGCCAAACGATGAGCGGCCGACCCGTTCCGAGCCAACTCGATCAGGTCTTGCCGCGATTCTCTGTCCAGAAAACGGTAGAATCCGGTTCGCGCCGTTTGGCAAGGGGGGTCTTCGGATTCTCGCGGAGTCTGGGTATAGCCTGCGCGTGGGCCTACCAGAACATCATCATGATGTGCGCGCCTTCTTTGCTGCGTCCGATTGCTCGATTATCTGTTTCCAGAGGCGGCCTTACCCAGAGGTGCTTCGAGTTGTCCTCGGCATGCGAGGAAGTCAAGTGGCGGCCGATATAATCCCGCTTATCACCATGGGTCATAAATAGATTGTGGCGAATCAGCGATTTGGGTTAACTATAGCGTCGCCTTATGCGGATTAATGGAGAGTAGAAATCCTAATGTCGGACCCTGCGGCGCGACGCAAGTCGATACGTCTTTCCGGCCGTTCCTATATCGCTTTCGTCCTCATGCCCGAACCGCCATTGTTCGAATGGCTTGCCAAACTCGATGAGTGGACGAGCCAATTTGCCGGATATTTTATCGGCAAACCAGTGGTTCTCGACGTGTCCGCGATGGTCTTGAGCAATAACGCCATAGTGCACCTGATCGGCGAGCTGCAGACCCGCAACATCCGGATTATGGGCTTGGAAGGGATCGAGCATTCCGATTTCGGGCCCGACTTGCCCCCCATTTTGAAGGGCGGCCGTGAGGTAACTTTTGCCAAGCAGCCGGAGGCACCGCCGAGCGATGAGCCTCAACCTTCTCAGAAGGAACCGGCGTCGCTGTTGCTTGAAAGTCCGGTGCGCTCGGGCCAATCTATCGTTTTTCCAGCCGGCGACGTTACAGTGCTCGGTTCGGTTGCCTCCGGCGCGGAAATCATTGCCGGCGGCTCGATCCACGTATATGGCGCACTTCGCGGTCGCGCCTTCGCCGGATTGGCAGGAAACTCTCGAGCGCGCATTTTCTGCAACAAAGTCGAGGCCGAGCTGCTGGCTATCGATGGTCATTTCCGAATGGCCGACGATATCGAATGGAACCTGCGCAGCCGACCTATACAGGCGTGGCTAAAAGACGACATCATGTTCATCACCCCTCTGAACTGAAACCGGATTAGGGCAGAAGCAAATGGCAAAGGTCTTGGTTGTGACATCTGGTAAAGGCGGCGTCGGCAAGACCACATCATCCGCCGCAATCGGTGCAGCACTTGCTCACTCCGGTGAGACTGTGGCTTTGATCGATTTCGACGTCGGTTTGCGCAATCTCGATCTAGTCATGGGTGCCGAACGACGAGTAGTCTTCGATCTCATCAATGTGATCCAGGGCACCGTTAGACTTTCGCAAGCGCTGATCCGCGACAAGCGCCTCGATACGTTATGGTTGCTCCCGGCTTCTCAGACCCGCGACAAGGACGCTCTCACCGCCGACGGCGTCGCCAAGGTTATTGCGGAACTCCGCCAGAAATTCGATTGGGTGATCTGTGACAGCCCGGCAGGTATCGAGCGCGGCGCGATGCTTGCCATGCGGCATGCCGACGCCGCAGTCATCGTGACCAACCCTGAAGTTTCCTCGGTGCGCGATTCTGATCGCATCATCGGTCTGCTTGACGCCAAGACCGAGAAGGCTGAGAAGGGCGAAAGAATCGAGAAACACCTGTTAATTACCCGCTACGATACAGCGCGCGCTGTCAAAGGAGAGATGTTGAGCATTGAGGACGTGCTTGAAATTCTTTCGATTCCTCTTCTCGGGATTGTGCCGGAGAGCCAAGAAGTACTGCGCGCCTCCAATCTCGGATCGCCGGTAACATTGAGCAGTGTTTCGAGCGCCCCGGCCCGTGCCTATTTTGACGCAATGCGTCGTCTCAAGGGTGAAATCGTGCCGATGACGATACCTAGCGAGCCGAAGCATTTGCTCGGCAAACTCTTCAGACGGAGAGCTGCATGAGTATCTTTAATTGGAAGTACAGACGTGGCTCAGCACCAATTGCGCGCGACAGGCTCAAGGTGATGCTGGCGCACGAGCGGAGAATTGGCGCTAAATCGGATCTCTTGGGTCTCTTGCATGGGGAAATTTTGGCCGTAATCTGCCGTCATGTGATGGTGTCGCCGGAGCAGGTCCAAGTAAAGATGGATCGCGGCGCAGCCGTTTCGACGCTCGCCATCGACATAGAAATACCAACGTAGCAGGGATTTGGGGATCCAGCGCGGCACCTTCGTGCTGAGTATTTGGAGCGCATCTGGGCTTCAGAGGCATTCTGTGCAGTCATACTTGCTCGCTGTGCGCATCGTTCGCTTCGCCATTCATGCGAGTGCCGGTCGTGGTTAGCGCGTCGAGTACAAAGCCGGCATGCGGCGACCGGCTGACCCACCAGCCGACGATCCGACAGCCGCTCGGACATCCAGCGGGTGGCCTGGAACGCCAGCCACCAGCGCTAATCGCGCCTGTGATCCACGATCCACGGAGCATAAGCGTCGAACGAAGGCCACATAGACGAAGCCAGTGCAGGTCGCGACGTAGGTGAAGTCGGACACCCAGAGGGCGTTCGGATACGGTGCGTTGAACTGGCGGTTGACGTGATCGAGCGGGCACGGCACCGCATGTTGCCAAGCGTATCGACCAACGAAGCTCTCGACCCGGGCAAAGCGAGATGCGCGCTCTTCAAGCCCGAGATTGCGCGCGTCTCCACGGAGAACTTTGAGGTCTACGGCGTGCGCAAGGTCTGGCGGCAATTCCGACTTAAGGGCGTGGATATTGCCCGTTGCACCGTGTAGCGTCTGATGCGGTGCATGGGGCTGCAAGGGGGTTATCCGCGGCAAAAGCGGGGCCGAACGACCATCAGCGACAAGGCCGCATGGTAGGTGGACGGGGCGATCGGCAAGACCTTGCAGATCGGCTCGACCCCGTACGCTTTCGGTGATCGTCGATGAACTCGATCATGGCTTGAACCGGCGGTCGAACTCCGCCAGGGCAAAATAAGCGCTGGCCTTGCGGAGAATCTCGTTAGCCTTCCGCAGCTCACGATTCTCGCGTTCCAGCGTCTTCAGCCGTTTGCTCACCTCCGATGGCACGCCGGGCCACTTGCCGCTTTCGACTTCCGCCTTCTTTAAGGGTCTGCGCTGAACAGTCGATCTTCGCTGCGACCGATTCTACCGCGGCTCAACGCGACGGATGCTTGTGTTCATAGCCGAGGACCAGCCGAACCGCCCGGGTAAGGGCGACAAGGCCCCGGTCGGCAATGGTGGATACCGGCATGCGCGTCTATTCAAGGGGTTGAATATTCGTGGTGTTGAAGATCGGTCAAACGCATGTCGTTGGTGGGAATCATCCGCTAATAGCAGAGCAAAACAGTTGCCGCGCTCGAAGATTTAGCCATCGTTAACAATCATAGGAGATCAAGATGGCTGCATCGTCAATCAGCAGGACCCATCAAATGGATCACAACCTCGAAAACCGAATTCGTGAGCGCGCTTATGAGCTCTGGAAGATACATGGCTGCACGCACGGCGAAGCCGATCGGCATTGGTTTGCGGCCGAGCGGGAAGTCTTGGCGGCATCGACGGCTACGGTCAAGCCACCCCCGCAAAAGCAGGAGATGTTGACGCCTCTGCGGCTTCAAACGCGTGCGAACCGGCGCCACAGAAGAGGTGCCAGTCGCCCGGACGTTTGAAGGTCGCGAAGAGCGCTGTGGTCGGCAACTAACAGTTACACGCATCTTGAGCGCGGTAGTCGGCGCACGCGCATCTCCGATGCTCCTCGGAACGCCGAGCCATTCGGACGTTACCCGTGAGGTCGTAACCGCTTGGTTGAACGCGCAGACGCCGCAACTAAAATCGGGAACCGGCGGTCACAAGCGTCGCGAGAGGACCGCGGACGAATTTGAATTTCTTGTAGGAGCCACAAGGTAGGGTTCGTGAGAGGCCGACTTTGGCTGAAGCTCGGTCCTGCCACGGTGATCGCCTGGCCGCAGCATCGAGATTTGCCTCGGTTGCCTTCGTGCCAGCAGGCGACGATTTCGACGATAGAGGCGGGATTAAGCTTGGTCATCCCCTTCATTATGCAGGCGTCCAACGCCAGCGCAGACTCAGAAGAAACTGGCGGTTTTGTCCCCGCACGGCGTCAGAATCGAAAAATACCGGACGACCCAACCGCGGTCCCCCGCAAGGAAGCCGTCGAAATCGGACAGCATCTCCAGCCGGGGGTTGTCGACGTGAGATATTATAGTGTAGCGACCTCAAACGTTGGTTCAAGGCCTCCAAGCTTCCGAAATCTTGCAACCTCAATTCTGCCTATTCGAGAAAACACAGAATTGTCGATCAGTGCACTAATTTGACTGAGTCAGAAAGTCGCGGCTGAGGATCATTGAGAATCAGTTATTTGCCGAGATTCTGTTTTCAGCCTGAGGAGGTTGCGATGGATCTCGGTGGGCGGGCTGCCAGTGAATTGCGGTTTGCGGCGTATGTTGAGGGGCTTGCGAACGTGATCGGCCACAAAGATCGGGTCAGTCCGCTGCGCGATTATTGCACGGGGCTGATGCTGCCTTGCGATCGCAAGAGCTGGAGCCAATGGCGGCGATGACGGCGCCGGCGCGCACGGCGGCGCAGCACCAGTCGCTGCTACATTTTATCGGCGAGGGCGGCTGGTCGGACGAGCAGGTATTGGCCAAGGTGCGCGAATTGGTATTGCCGGGGATCGAGCGGCAGGGCCCAATTGAGGCTTGGATCATCGACGATACCGCCTTCCCGAAGCAGGGGCGGCACTCGGTTGGGGTGGCGCGGCAGTACTGCGGACAACTGGGCAAGCAGGACAACTGCCAGGTAGCGGTGTCGCTGTCGCTGGCCAATCGACATGCGAGTCTGCCGGTGGCCTACCAACTTTATCTGCCGCAAGAGTGGGCGGCCGACCCTGTGCGCCGACGCAAGGCGCACGTTCCGAAAGAGATCGTGTTTCACAGCAAGCCGGAGATTGCGCTTGAACAACTGCGTTGGGCCTGCGTGCGCGGCAGGCCTGCCGCGCGGCGTGGCGCTGCTCGATGCTGGTTATGGCAACAACAGCGAGTTGCGCAGCGAGATTGCGGCGCTCGAGCTGAGCTATGTGGCCGGTATCCTGCCGACCACGACCGTATGGGCCCCTGGCACGGCACCGTTGCCGCCGAAGCGGTGGTCGGGTCGTGGTCGACGGCCGACGCGGCTTCGCCGCGGTGCCGGGCATCGGCCGGTCTCGGTCAAGGAGCTTGCACTGGGCCTTTCCAAGCGCTCCTGGCGCACGATTGAATGGCGCGAGGGCTCAGCGGAGCCACTTGTCTCGCGCTTTGCGCGGGTTAGGGTTCGCGTTGCCCATCGTGATGATCAACGCGCTGATCTGCGGCCGCAGGAATGGCTGCTGATCGAGTGGCCAAAGGGCGAGACCGAGCCGACCAAATACTGGCTCTCGACGCTCTCCGCCGATATCGCCTTTGATCGCCTGGTCGATCTTGCCAAGCTGCGCTGGCGTATCGAGCGTGATTATCAGGAGCTCAAGCAGGAGGTTGGTTTAGGGCATTTCGAGGGACGCGGATGGCGCGGCTTCCATCACCACGCTACGCTGTGCATCGCCGCCTATGGCTTCTTGATCTCCGAGCGAGAGACGATTCCCCCCTCAGGAGATCGTTCCACCAGGCTGTTCCCGGCGGCTGCTCTATCCGACGGTTATCGACCCCGCGGCTCCGCCGCTGCGGCCCGAGCGTCACATCCCGAACTCGATCGCAACCATGCGTCGCCGCCTCATTGCCGCTCTGGTCCAAACGCTACCGCGATGTCCATGCTGCTCAGCGCCGATGAAAAGACGCTCCCGACGAAAAAATTTGTGACGCAGTAAGACTAACTATCGCTCATCGACGACTACCGAGGTGTCGCCGCCCGCAGTATACAACATGGCCGTTAACCATAGCGCGCAAAATGCGCTTTGACTGGGTCAAGGTTGTTATATTACTAGTTTGCTTGTGCCAATAACTGCGGAATAGATCATGAGTGTAAAGACGGCCTATGGGGATAATCTCGAAGCGTCTCCTCTGAAGTATGCGCCGAAATGGATACGCGAGTCTGCCCAGTCAAATCCAGATGTCGCTAATCGGGTCGATGGTGGAGCGGCCGATGAGAAATCAGTGCCGCGGCTGATGAATTACCTCGACGCACTGAGCGGCAATGTGGAGGAGGAAAGAATTCGTCTTGGACGCGCTCGCATACAACGCCGTGTATCCATAGAGCACCTTCGTTCCAATCCTCGTAATCCGCGGCGAAACTATCCCGATGCTGAACTCGATGAGCTTACGGGATCTATTCTTGAGCGCGGCATCATTCAGCCGATCGTGGTGAGGGCGCTGCTCGAAGCGACAGACACCTACGAGATCATTGCCGGAGAGCGCCGCTGGCGTGCTGCGAAGCAGGCGGGACTACGTGAGATTCCGATCGTGTTGCTTGATGTTAGCGATTCTGAAGCCCTCGAAATTGCGATTATTGAAAATGTTCAGCGCATCGATCTCAGTCCGCTGGAGGAGGCCGCAGGTTATCGGACACTCGCGGACGAATATGGGTGCAGCCAGGAGGCGATCGCGAAGATTGTTGGTAAGAGCCGTAGTTATGTCGCTAACATGCTGCGACTATTAGAGCTTCCGGAGGAAGTGAAGAACTACATTCACTCAGGCCAACTGACGGCTGGCCACGCGCGCTCTCTGGTCGCGCAGCCGCACGCGCAGGAACTTGCAAAACAAATTGTCGAACGCGGGCTCACCGTACGCCAAGCCGAAGCGTTGGCACAAAAGCGCGCGAGCGACGTCGGCCAGATTGACAAGACACATGTGCAGAAACGTAGAGACACGTTGGCATTGGAGAAGCGCTTGTCTAGCGTGTTTGGGCTCTCGGTAAAGCTTGGTCGTCGGCAGAATGGGATCCTGCAGGTCCGCTACAGAAATTTTGAGCAGCTTGAGGAGGTTCTGTCTCAACTCGAGAATCGAGCTTAAACGAACCTAATACCGCCTCATAACTAACCTTCAAAGGAGGTCCGCCGGCTCTGCCGGAAGGAAGCGCATTGCGTTAAAGTTCCCTTGAAATTGTGCTCTTGGCCCGCCCGAGATGGCGAGCGATGTCGCCGAGGGATCGACCGGCCGCGCGCAGAACGGCGATCTGATCTCTTTCGTCTTTCGACAGGTGCGAGTACCTTCGCATGGCGACACTCCCGTAATGGCTTGAACAACCAGCCGATATCCTATCGGGCGGGGTTGTTGCACTTCGCGTCAGAACTCACGGAGCACCAGTGAGAACGGCCAGACGATGCGGGCAATCTCCGGCTCCTTGAGGACGCCCGACTTGCCGGGCAGTTCGAAGTTCAGAGTTTGCAGCTGCCGGATTTTTACTCCGGCGCAACCGAACTATTCGGCCGCTTCCAGTGAGGGATTTTTGCTCCGGCGCTTACACGCGACCGTGCTCGGCACGATCAGCGTTCCGGTCTACCAGGCGGCGTGGAGTATTCGCTTGTGCGCCAGAGCAAGGAGACGCTCGGCCAGCGCCGGCTCAATCTCGAGAACCGCGCGCAGCCAGGTGCGGCAGACGGCGGTGCAGTCGTGTGGCCAGTTCGAGGTCGACCTGCGCACCCCAGACGGCGGTCTGTCACGTAACATGGACGTCGATTTCGGCGCTATGCGAGGCGCTGGTTGGTCGGCGTGTCCAGGCAAAGGGCACGCTGTCGTGTCGGTGAAAGTCTAACCGTAGGCCAAAGACTCAGGCTTCGAAGCAAGGGAGGCGCCGTGGCGCGAAAGCAAGACGGCGGAGCCCTCCGACAACATACTCGAAACGAGTGTGCGCGAAGCATCAGGTTGCAATGTGTAGTGAACGCAGATGTAGCCTCGTTACACGTTCTCTATCCGGTAGCCGAGACGGTCTATAACGCGCGAAGGCAGCAAGGGCCGACGAAAGGAGTCCGAAGCGGCAGTCCTCACCGGCGGGGTATCAGCGGCGACATGATGCGAACGACAGCGTGTCAACTGGAGAGACCCTCGACGCCCAGCAGGTGAAATCCTGCCGAAGAGGCGCTTCCTATAACCGCGAATGGGAAATGGAAGGGTAGGCGTCAGGGAGTCGGATCGGGTCATAGGGACAATCGTCTTGGCCTCGTAATCGATCTCCTTGCCTCGCTTGCTTGTTGCCAGCGGCACGAACGGCGCCGCATCGCCGAGCACCAGTTCGCGCACCAGCTTGTCGGTGCGCTCCCGCACCCCCAGGATATACAGGTGCCGTCGCGCCTCAAGCTCGGCCATGGTCTCGGCACTGATCATGCCGCGGTCAGCGACCACGCACACCCGGGCAATGCCGAAGCCCGCCCGCAACCGGTCGATCACCGGGATCAGCGTGGTCACGTCGGCGGTATTGCCCGGCCACATCTCCGAGCACACCGCGTGCCCGTCGCCGTCGATCAACACCGCGAGGATCATCTGCCGCAGATCCGGGCGATGGTCCTTGGAATAGCCGTGCCGGCCCAGCGTCTGGCCGCCGGCGCCCTCGAAGTAGAGGCTGGTGGTGTCCATGAACACCAGGTCGAGCCGCGTGAGCAGGTCGCGCAGATACGCGAACAGCCGCTCCTCGATCACGTCCCTGACGCAGCGCGGCGCAAACGGGGTGCAGCCGTCCTGCTCCGTCTCCGGCAATTCCTCGCTAGATGGGGTAACGGGCTGGCCGCGGCACGCAAGCCGCTCGCTTCCGCGCTGTGATGGCGCGCTCGCTCGCGGCTTGCTGGAAACGCTTGGCGGTCGTCCCTCGGTCTGATGGTGTCAATGGACGGAGTCGGGGCTTTCCCGCTCCAAGCATCATCGAGGGACGACCATGAAGCATTATGCAGGAATTGACGTGTCTTTGAATAGCTCCAGCGTGTGCGTGGTTGACGAGAGCGGGAAGATCGTCCGCGAGGTTAAGGTGGCGAGCGAGCCGGTGGCTCTGATCAACTGGTTCAAGTCGCTCGGCGTGAGGCTGGAGCGGATCGGGCTGGAGGCAGGCCGGGCTGACCCCGAAGAAGTATCAGTCGGGTGAGACCGACATCACCGGTCGGATCAGCAAGATGGGCGACGGTTCGGTGCGTGCCGTTCTCTATGAGGCCGCGCATATCATCTTAACGCGGCCGATCAAGGGCGGCGCGCTTAAGAGCTGGGCGATGCGGCTCGCCAAACGCGCCGGCATGAAGAAGGCGAAGGTGGCGCTCGCGCGCAAGCTCGCGGTTGTGCTGCATCGCATGTGGCTCAACGCCACTGCTTTCGACTTTGACCAACTGAACCGCTGCTCGCACGCCGCGGCATAGCGAAGAGGAGTTTACGGGTTTCGGCGAGGGTCACGACACCAGGCCTTCCCGAAGCAAAGTCCCGTCGCCGGGACGATGGACGAGGTCAGACCGGGACACGCTCAGTGGCATTGCGACCACGCTTACTAGATTGGCCGGCCTCATCCACATTCAAATCCCATCAGGTGGCGGCCACGCGCCGACCCCGGACAGAAGCAAGAGCTCGGCGACTGGGATAACGCAAAAGGGATTGACTTATTGACGCCCGTTACAGAAGGAGCTTGTCCACGTAGTGACTGGCGAAATGGTGGCGAGTCCGATTGTTTGCGGGCCATGAGCAAGGATTTTCGCCCCTGGAAGATCGATGAGGCACAACTTCTGCCGCCGCGCGTGCAGGACTACGTGCCCAAGGACCACTTGTCGCGGCTGATCGTGGCTTTGGTGCGGGAGGAGCTTGATCTTTCCGCGATTGCCGCGAGCTACCGGAGCGCGCTGGGGCAGCCGCCGTTCGACCCGCGGCTGATGACGGCGCTGCTGCTACACGGCTATGCGAGCGGCATCTATTCGTCGCGCCGGATCGCCCAGGCGGCCGTGGAGCGGGCCGACTTCATGATGATCGTGGCGGGCGATGCGCCGGACTTCCGCACCGTCTCGGAGTTCCGAAGGCGGCATCTTAAGGCGCTAGCCGTTGCATCATGCGGCGGCGCGGGCGAGCTTGCGCAGGTTGTGACCGGTGCAGATCATCGCCCCTTCGGCCTTTACTTTTTCGGTTTCTGCCCAGGTTGGGTAGTCGGTTTGGCGAAGTAAGGCCTGTAGATTTTTCTGGACAACAGAATCAAGGTTCGATTCAAGGATTCGATGAATCCTGAGTCGCCGGCGGAGCCATCGCGAGAAGAACTGATTGCGCTGATGGCAGCGCTGAGGGCTGAAAATGCGGCCCTGAAAGCTCGGATCGCCGAACTTGAGCGCCGGCTCGGATTGAACAGTTCGAACAGTGGCAAACCTCCGTCGAGCGATGGACTGAACAAGCCGGTGCGGGTGAACAGCCTGCGCGAACGTTCTGGCAAGAGACCGGGCGGGCAGAAGGGTCACAAAGGCGAGACCCTGCGACAGGTCACTGATCCCAATGAAATCGTCGATCATTACCCGTCGGCCTGCTCTCGCTGCGGCGCAGGCCTCGATCCGGATACGAGCGTCGGCCATAGCGCCCGTCAGGTATTCGATCTACCCGAGCCGGCACCTCTCGTCGTTACTGAGCATCGTGCGCACGATTGCCAATGCGCCGTCTGCGGCGCGAAGACGCGCGCAGCGTTTCCAGATGGCGTCAACGCGCCCGTGCAATACGGCGCGAGAATCGCCGCTTTCGTGGTCTATCTGCTGCACTATCAATTGCTGCCGGAGGATCGCCTCGTCGAACTGATGGCCGATCTCTTCGGCGTGAAGCTCGCCGCCGCGACGATCGCCAGAATGAGCCGGACTTGCGCCGAACGTCTGCGGGGCTTTGCCGAAACGCTGCGTGATCTCGTGGCGGGTGCGCCGGTCAAGCACATGGACTGGGTTTCGCATCGGCGGCAAGACGCAATGGTTGCATGTGGCATCCACCACCTTGCTGACCATCTATCGCGTCTGCGCCAAGCGCGGCAGCCTGTTGGCGAATGTCGCCGGTATTGTCATGCACGATCACTGGAAGCCCTACTACACGATGCAAGGCGTGCTGCACGCCCTGTGTAACGCTCATCATCTTCGTGAACTGAAGGCTCTCGTCGAAATCGAGGGGGAAGACTGGGCCCGCAAGATGCAGCGGTTGTTGCGGCGCGCCTGTCTCGCGGCGAATCGCGCGCGAGAACGGGGCGTTCCTTTGAAGCCTCGACTCATTGAATGTTTCGAGCGTCGTTACGACGCCATTCTCGCCGAAGGGCTGCGCTTCCATACGACCCAAGCGCCGCTGGCGCGCGCCGCCATGAAGGGAGCCGGCAACCGACGTGGCCGTGCGCCTCGCCGAACCGGACACAATCTCCTCTTGCGCCTCGCAACACGCAAAGAAGACACCTTGCGCTTCCTTCACGATCCGACCGTTCCCTTCACCAACAATCAGGCCGAACGCGACGGGCGCATGATGAAGCTCCGCCAGAAAATCTCCGACGGCTTTCGATCACTCGAAGGCGCAACCGACTTTGCGGTCATCCGCTCGTTCTTCTCGACCGCCAAGAAACAAGGCTGGAACATCATCGACATTCTCACCCGCGACCCGACCAACTTGGCAAAATCTCTACGTTTTTCGTGAGCTACCCAGCCAACCTGGGTAGTTACCTTTTTCGACCCCCCCGCAACAGGAACTGACGGAAGCCGTTGGCTGTTTGATCTGTCCGAATACCGGTTCGACCACCATGAGGAATACTGCGCGCTCCGGCGGCGATCGCCGAACTGGCGGGGCAACGCAAGCGGATCAATCGGTCGGCCGCGTTTCGATGGCTGCTGTCCTTCACCATCACACCACCGCACCTTGAAACCAGCGATCGTCCGTGAGTGCGGCGTCTACTCGCAAGAGCTTTTGACTATGGAGGACTGTCAGGTGTGATGGCTTGATAGTGTTGTTTGAGGTCACCTACATCACCCTACTTCAAACCAGCGTCGGTCGGCGTATCGCGATTTTCGCATTTGTCCGCAGGGTCTCGCTGTTCAGCTGGGCTGTCAAAGTCACCATCTCCCAGTGACGGTCACCTTGGCAGGTTACGCGCGCAGTGGTGTTATGGTTTGCTGCTCAAGTCGCCTGCAGCGCGCATCGGGCACAGTGATGGCTTGCACAACGACCTCGGGCCCCGAAAAGTTATCACCTCTCTTCATCTTTCTTTACGGAAATGGGAACACGTTTGGCAGCAACTTGCGGCTGCCACCGGTCCGTCACGGCGCGCAGCAATGCGGTTAGCACCAGGCGTGGCCTCCACAAACTGAGGCACTCTGAAAGCTTACTGTAAAAGCCGCTGTTCCGGAATGGGACACAATCCCGAGCAGGTATTTCGAGCGCGTTTGGCATGCAGACTCCTCATGAAGTACTGCAGTATAAATCTTTGCGGCCGGCGCGGTCGTCTGCTCATGGTCTCTCCTGATTCGATGGGAATCAGCGTGCCCGTCATCACGCAGAAACTCCACCTATCCCTCTGTCCAGATTTCCGGGACCAGCTCTATTATATGTGCATCACAAGGAACAAGTGCCCCCAACAGGGGCCACTTCGGGTCCCGCCTTTTGCGTCTTTCGAGTTAATAAAAAATGCTATACTCCGTTCACGCCACAACCCGAAAATCCTTGGGGTTGATGATACGAAAATTGTCGGTGACCGAATCACGGAGGTTCGCCCAATTCCCCGGAACCTTTTCACGCAGAAAACTGAGCGTCGCGTCGGCAAATTGGGCGCAAGTTGCGTAGCACTTGTTGTGCGTGACGTTTCTGTGCATGAGACCCCATGACCGCTCGATCGGGTTCAAGTGCGGGCAATAGCTTGGGATGAAGTGCAGCTTGATGCGTCGTCCCGGCAGGGCTAACCATTCCTGCACGAGCTTGGCGTGATGATAACGTGCGTTGTCCAGGAAAACATGGATGAGCGCCAACATCGGATAGAGCGTCTCGATCGATTGCAGCAGCCTGATCGTCGAGGCGGCGTCGATGGTCAGGGCCTCGATCATCCGGGTTTGCCCGGTCGCCAGGTCGATCGCGCCGTGAATGTTGATGCGTTGACGCCCGCTCGTCTGCTCGATCGCCAGCTTCTCCTGGCTCGGCGCCCAGCAGCCGACGGGCCGTGCGGCATGGGTCGGATGCACGGCGTCAGCAAACAGTACGGCCTCGTCGTCGCCCAAGGAATTCAGCAGCTTTTCGTAGCTCTCAATGAAAGCCTTCTGCTTTTCTTCGTCAAGCTTGCGCGGAATGACATTGGGTTTGTGATATTCGAGCCCCAGGCGGTGCAACAGCGCGATCAGTCCTGACCGGCCTTGGTAAACGACGCTGAATTCATTCTCGATCCAGGCGCCGACCTGGCGCGTTGTATGTGGTAAGGCAGCGGCAACCCAGGCTTTCAGCTTTTCCTGTTGCTCGCCGCTCAACTGGCAAACGCTGCCCGCGTAGCTGAAGTTCGTCAGGCCCTCGATCCCATCCTCTTCATACAGGCGATACCAAGTGCGGATGGTGTCGTCGTCCAGAAACAGGACCTTCGCAATCGCTTCGCAGCTCATCCCATCGTCGAGCAACACCAGCGCGGCGCGGCCCGACCGTACGGCGTCGCAAGTTGCGCGCGATCACGGCATCGCGCCTGGCCAGCTGATGCCTATTGTCACCATAGACATAACGCTTCGCACTCGATCACCCGAAAAACAAGGCAGTCGTCAGAAGACGCTTACCCAAGGTCACAAGCCTGCGCATTTTGTAGGCGAGGTTCTGCTGGCCGATCTTGGCTTTCGCCCGTACTATCAATTCAGGGGATTGCAGCATAAGCTCCGCGGAAATCGTGGCTATTTGGCGGGCGTGTCGAGGCCCGTCCTAAACGCTTCGTTAAGACATTTTGGCAAGAGTGATAATCAAGCGAAGCGCTGTTGGCACAGCGCTTCGCGCAACCCCCCGATCAAGAAGGGGCAGCAATTCAGTTCGCGACCATCTCTTTGGGCGGCCAAGTGGCCGCCCCTTTTTCCTTTTGGAACGTGCCACAAGCCCTTTAACGAATGGTGAACGGTTTCGACTCTTTTTCGAGTTGGAAAAGACTCTCGGGGCGGCGGCTGATATGCTTATTGTATGGCCGATACTGAACGCCGACCGGTAACTCTTGCTGTGGCAACTTGGCAGTATTTGGAAATGCTGTCTAAGTTGGGAACCCATGGCACTAGCGTGCCTGACGTCGCCAAGACCTTGATCGAGGATGGGATTAGGCAGGCGATCAAGGATGGCTTCCTAACGCAAAGAGGTTCTGCCGGGCCGTCATCGCAACCATCGAGTTAGCGAATGGTAGAACTTATACCGGCTCCCTAAAAGGGCGACTCTTGTTTGGATTCCCAGATGAAGGTGGGTAGCACCACTTTGGCAGATTTTGAGCGGGATAGGGGGCACCTCACGTGCCGCCCCTCCCCCACCACCGGGCATACGGGTCCGTACCACGGCGGTTCGATCAGATTGAGCTTGGGCGACAACGTAGAGGCGCGGGAGACCGATAGAGTCAAAATAGTGGTTGCGCAGTGCCTGTTGAACCGTCGGATGTCCTGACATTTTCCAGAGCCCCGTCGGTGAGCCGCACGCAACCGCCGCTTGGAATATCGGTACGCCACGGCGGCGTAGTTCCGTGAAGCGGTTGTGCCCGTTCTGCCATTGCCGCCAAAGATACAAGCGTAATCTTCGGCGAATCCAGGCTTCCAAGTTCGTTAGCACATGTGGGGTCTGGCAGAAGCCGAAGTAGCCTCGCCATCCGATAAGGTATGGCTTCAGCTCCGCAATCATCTGCGCGAAACTGATCCCGCGTGTCCGGCGCGTCATATCCCGTATCTGCGCCTTGAACTTGTCGAGAGCCCGTCTCACGCCCCGCACGGCTGTCACATGCGCCGTGGGGAGCAGGGGGCCCTTGCCCTTTTGCCGCTCAGGCGCCAGATATAGCTCGATAATGTACGGATCCTGAACGTTTCTGCAGTAGTCCGCGACAGCTTTGGCGAAGTCGGCAAGCACCTCGCCGAATTTATCGCTCGGCGGCGGTGACGAGAGATCGCCTAAATAATATCAATATCGTGTGCCAATGGCTCAAAACATCCTTAAATCGTCTTGCAGCATCATCTTGAAGCGCGTGGGGTTCGCTTCGATTGCGGAATTTACCGGTCCGACGCCGTCAATGACAACAACTTGGGACTCGCTCCAGGGCCAATAGGAGATCGTTGTTGGACCCGGATCGTCCGGATAGTTTCCTTCGGACGCATGCGCCGCAAATTCAAGCAGGCAATCCAGGCTTAAGTGTCGAACTGTTCCCTTTGAAAGCAAACTCGGTTGCGATTCCAGCCGCCATTGGGGTTCAGACTGAGCCAATCGGACCAGCGACAACGATCTGACAGGATTTCGTCACTGGCGGAGCGCCGTCTTTGATTAAATTCTGCAATTGAATTGCATCGCTTCTTTCGATGGTTGGCACCGCATCGGCTAACCGAAACAAGTAAGGAATTGACGCTTTTTGCCAAATGATCTTCTGCCGAAACCAGCTTGGCGCGAGCCCAATTGCGACGAGGACCACAGCCGCGGCAAGGAAAAGCGCGGGATAGAGCGGGAGATGAAAACTAAACTCGAGCACCCCGCCTGACGCCGTGTATGCTGCTGCTACAAACGCGTTGGCGGCCAGCAAGTTTGTATCAAGCGGAAAAACGCCGGTCGCCAACTTTACGGAGCCGCGATAAGCACTCAATTCCGAAAGGGAAACGCCTGCAACGGTGAGCGCCAAGCCCGGACAAATGCCCGTGTCATATTTTAAGGGGCCACCCAGCCCAGTATGTGGATGTCATAACCAGACCGCTCACGACAGTGGCGGCAAAAGCAACAATATTACCTACACAGACGTGGCCGAATTGATCAGCCAGCCACTTATAGGATACGTGGCTGCACTCTGGACTTCTTTGCCATACGCGTCGGCCCAAACCTGGCGCAACACCTCGTGTCAACGCCGAAGCAAAATTGCATCGGCAGGCCGGAGTAAAAATGCATCAGGGGCTGGCTTTAGCGCGTCGTAGATAGTCATCGGCGGCACGGACGACGGATCTGCTCGGTGGCGCCGAGCGGTCAAGCCACGAAGCCGCGTAGCGGCGCGCCGGAGGCGCGGTGCGGGGCTTGACGGCGAGAGCGCACACCGAGCTATTATTTTTGTTGCCGCGATGCGCGCTGTTCTTGATTTTGACAGATCAGTTTTCAGGCGTCTCGTCAGACGATGTATCCAATCGCGAGCGTCTGGAACGACGCTTGCTCTGTGCGAGCCGATAGCTTTCGCCGTTCATTTCGAGAATGTGAACGTGATGGGTCAGGCGATCGAGCAGGGCGCCGGTCAGCCGCTCGGAGCCAAAGACACTCGTCCATTCCTCGAAGGGCAGATTGCTGGTGACGATGGTTACCCCGCGTTCATAGCGCTGGCTGAAGACCTCGAACAGCAGCTCGGCGCCGGTCTGCGACAGCGGGGCATAGCCGAGCTCGTCGACGATCAGCAGCTTGTGGCTGGCCAGTTGGCGCTGCAGGCGTAAGAGGCGCTTTTCGTCGCGCGCCTCGATCAGTTCGTCTGTATTAGCTGAGACTTCGATCTGACAGTCGTCACCTGGTTGAGCGGTTAGGTATTGTTGTCCGACGTGATCAGGCTGCGATCGTTTTCTCCTTCGCGATAGGCATGGCATCCAAGAAGGTCTGCATTGGCGTTTTACCGAAGCACCAGCGTCCCTGGTGCGGCCGTTGTTCATTGTAGTCGCGGACCCACAAATCGAGATCGGTCTGCAGCTCGTCGATCGAACGATACACCTTCTTGCGGAAGGCGACACGGTAGAATTCGTTGAGAACAGTTTTGTGGAAGCGCTCACAGATGCCATTGGTCTGTGGGCTCTTGGTCTTAGTGCGAGTGTGATCGATGTCCTCGACTGCGAGATAGAGCTCGTACTCGTGATGCTCGGGATTGCCGCAATATTCCGTCCCGCGGTCGGTCAGCATACGTAGCAACTTGACCTCATGCTCATCGAAGAATGGCAGCACCCGGTCGTTGAGCAGATCGGCCGCCGTGATCGGCGTCTTGCGATCGTACAGCTTAGCGCAAGCGACCTTGCTATAGGTGTCGATGAAGGTCTGCTGGTAGATGCGGCCCACGCCCTTCAGGCCGGCGGCGGCGTCGACCGCGCGATAGACCGTCCGCAACGCCTGCGCGACACTCTTGCGATCTTTCCAGGAGGCAAAATCCATCGAATGGCGGATCAGGTCGACGATGCATGTTTGTACGATCGTCCGCGGGAAAACCGCGGTAATGGCCTCGGGAAAGCCTTTCAGGCCGTCGACGACCGCGATGAGAATATCCTGGACGCCGCGGGTCTTCAGCTCGTTGACGACACGGAGCCAGAATTTGGCACCTTCGGTCTGTTCGATCCAGATGCCGAGAATCTCCTTGGTGCCGTCCGGCAGGACGCCGAGCGCGATGTAGATCGCCTTGTTGCGCACGAAGCCTTCATCGCGGACCTTGACCCGGATGGCATCGAAGAACACCAGCGGGTAGCAGATATCGAGCGGGCGGTTTTGCCATTCCGTCACCTCGTCCAGCACCGCATCGGTGACCGCCGAGATCAAATCTGGCGAAACATCGATGCCGTAGAGTTCCTCGAGGTGGCCGCGGATCTCGCGAACCGTCATCCCGCGCGCATACATAGAGATGATCTTGTCATCGAAATCTGGAAACCTGCGCTGGTACTTGGCGATCAGTTTCGGATCGAAGGTCCCAGCCCGATCCCGCGGCACCGACAGCGTCATCTTCGAGGTACCGGTCAGAACCGACTTCTTCGAATAGCCATTGCGGTGATTGCGCTTGCCCTCAACGCCGTCGCTGCCCAAATGCTCGTCCAGCTCGGTATTCAGAATCCGCTCAGACAGCGCCTTCTTCAACTCGTCGACCAGTCCATCCTTGTTGAATACGTCCTTCGGATCGCGGCCGGCCAGAAGTTGGTCCAGCAGGTCTTTCTCGATTGCCATATGATGCTCCTTCGGTTCTCATCATCATGGCCTCACACACACAAGATTCCTGACAGGCCCACGTAGAATGTGTCCTGGGCGCCGCAATAGCCCGGATGTTCGCTCTCGAACTCGCCATGGGCCTCCTTCTCGGTCTTGGCCTTTTCCAGCGCGACGACTTGCGCCTCGGTCAGCACCAAGCCCTCCTGAGCGCTCTTGGTTTCCAGTGCCTTGAGCCGCTTGCTCATGGTCTCCAGATCGTGACGCAGCCACACGCAGCGCACGCCGGCGGGTGAGACCGTAAGCCCGCGTTTCCTCAGCTCGTTGGCGACGCGGACCTGGCCGAACGCCGGCTGCTCAATAGCAAGGGCGACAATGGCATCTTCGATGTCCTGCGGCACCCGGTTCTTCAACACCGGTTTCTTGCGGCTGATCTCCTGCAGTGCCAGCTCGCCGCCTTTGTCATATAGCTCTTTGAAACGATAGAAGCTGTCGCGGCTATAACCCATCATCTTGCAGGCTTGACTGACGTTGCCGAGCTGCTTGGCGAGCTCCAGCAGTCCGACTTTGGCACGGATGATCTTTTGTTCGGTAGTCATGGTGTCCTCCAATCGCCGAGGCGGGGCGCTGCGCAACCCCAACCAGCTCCGCGCCCCGCCTCGGCTCGTGATTCGCCGTGGGGACCAGGACACCGTCTGTCCGATTAAGTTTTAGCTAACGCAGTTCGTGCACGAGGGCGGCGGCAGTCGTGAAGCCGACCGACAGGCCTTTCTGGCAGGCTGCTAGACCCAGTCCCGGTCCGATGTGGCTCTTGCCGGTGCCGGAGTTGCCGACAGCGATGATATTCTCGCGCCGCTCGACATATTCCGATCGTGCCAGCTCCATCATCAGTGCCTTGTTCAACGACGGTAGCGCCGCGAAGTCGAAGCTGTCGAGGCTCTTCAGGGTTGGGAACTTGGCCGCCTTGATAAGGCGCTCGACCATGCGCCGCTCGCGGTCGATCAACTCCAACTCGGCAAGCCGCAGCAGATAACGGGGATAATCGGTGCCCTCGGCGCCACATTGACGGGCGAGCTTGTCGTACTCGCGCAGGAACGTCGGCAGCTTGAGCGCCTTGAGGTGATGCGCCAGGAGAACTTGCGGGGCCTCGCTCATGACGCCGCTCCCCGGCACAGATCCATGTAGGCTTTGGCCGAGGTCATCGCGACGGTGGCCCTCGGCAGGTAAGGATAGATCCTCATGTCCAGGCGTGGCGGCCTGCGCTCGATCCGGCACAGCACCAGATGCTTCACCGCATCGAAGCCGATAGCGCCTCGCGCAATGGCATCACGCACGGCAGCGGTGACATCCTCGATCTTGAACGCCTCGATCAGGCGCAGGACCTGTACGAACTCCTGCTTGCCCTGCTTTCCCATGCGGGCCTCAAGCAAGCGGCGCAAGGTGGCGAAATCCTCCGGCAACTGCCAGCCGGCCAGTGGCGCGGCCTGATCGAGCGCGTTGACCTTCTGCTCGATCAGGACCAGGTAGTGCAGCGGCTCGAACACGAAGTCCTCGCGCTGATAGGAACGCAGATGACGGGCGATCACCTCCGAACCGCATGAGATCACAACGCCTTCGACCTTGCCCTTGTCGTTACCTTTGCCGGGTCGGCCAAAGCGGTCTTCAAACAGGTAACGCGACTGCAGCTCGGTGAACACGCGTGTCCGTTGCCGCTTGCCGTCACCCAGGATGCGGGCCACCGCAATCTTGGTGTTGTCATACAGAATCGACTTTGGCACCCCGCCAAAGAAAGCAAACGCCCGCACGTGGCCGTCGCAGAACGCTTCCGTCGTCTCCGCCGGATAGGCCGCCACGAAGCAGGCGTCCGAGTGCGGCAGGTCGAACGCGAAGAAATGGATCTTGCGCTCCACCCCGCCGATCACCCCAATGGCCTCCCCAAAGTCGACCTGGGCATGCCCCGGCGGATGCACCAGCGGCACGAACATCTCCCGGGATCGCTGACGCCAGCCGGCCACGTAGTCCTTCACGATCGTGATGCCGCCCGTGAAGCCGTGCTCATCCCGTAGCCGCTCGAATCTTGTCGACGGTCCGCGGATCGATCCCAAACCGCCGCGCCACCGCCCGCTTGCTTAGGCCCTCAATCCGAACGGCATGACGTACCTTCGCGTAAAGTTCCACGTCTTTCATCCCTCACCCTCTGCCGAGTCAGGCAGAGAGCTTGCACCTGCCGCATTTTTACTCCGGCGCAACCGACTATTCGGCCGCTTCAAGTGAGGGACTTTTGCTCCGGCGCTTACATCCCTTGTAGTAAGCGACCGAAAGTGATCTCCACCGGCGCACAGCCAGGCGAGGTCAGCTCGCTGTGCGCTCGAACGACCATTTCAGGTGAGGAGCAAGCCGCAACAGGGGACTCGACAGTTGTTGCGCATTAAGCTTTCGGCCGGCTGGTCCGACGAGCACACCGCCGGAGGATCGAAATCAACTCGTCCACCGAGCCGTTCTCCAGTTCTTTCGATATTGCTGAGTGCGAGTGGTTCGTAGCCCCGCCAGCCCGTACTTGTCGATGGAGCTCTGCCATGATGAAAACTCTTCTGGCGTAATGTTATATCGTCGGCACGCTGCTTCTGAAGAGAGCAGTCCGCCCTTCACGGCTGCGACCAGTTTGCCTTTTCGCAAAACGGTCCAGCGGATCTTACCCGGAGCGGGCAGATCCGAGATTGTCAGCGGAGAGCCATCTGGCCCTCTCACAGCCTTCTGCGGGGACTGGTGTGGCTCGGTCACGATGTGCTCATTATCGAATAGATGGCGCAACTTGGCAGACGTCGAAGGAGACTCAGCACTTTTGTAAGTTTAATTGATTCCTCAGGTGGGCAAGACGTATTCCACAGGCAGTTTCGCAGCACGATTTGGGCTGCCTTGAGTTCGAAAGCGTAGGGCTACTCGGCCGTATGGAAAGGTGATAATGTGCAGAAGTTTGGACGAAACCTGAAAGATTGGCGTGAATTAGTGGGGAAGAGCCGGTTTGCGGAGCATCTTATTCAGCAAACGGGCTTTGACGAGCCCGGCAATGCAGCCCCGCATGTCAACGCGAGAATACCTGTTTCGCAGCGGACGCGTGGAGAGCTTCCGGCATTGATCAAAGGGCGACTTTCCACAGCTGCTGCAAAGGACGAACTGGTTAAACTGGCGACCCGGCTGATCGTCGAGGGGCGCTTGAGGGAGAAGCCGGTGACGCGGTCGGGCGAGATTATTACGAGCATGGCGCGCAGGCTGGCCAGGGCTACCGAACGGATACCGGACGGGGCGTCTGAAGACGGCGGAAGACGCAATGGACTATTCAGCGCCGCAGATCGTCGGGCGCCATGAGCCATTCCGCTTGGCCATCCGTGAGCACCTGCCAGATTAAGTTTTAGCTAATGCACGTCAGGTGTTTGATGCTGTAATCTCTTGTCGGGCTGCCAAACCTCGGGCAGGAAGCCCGCAGCGTGTAACTTGGCAAGGGTTACATTGGGGATGATCTTCAGACGCCGGCGTTCCTCGATAAACAAGCTTTAGGCGAGCGCCCGGTCTTGAAGCTCATGTTTGGTGAGCTGATCCGCGCTGCAGAACGATGGAAACCGATCAACATCACCGACTTTGAGCGACGTCAGCTCTCGGCTGTCAAATGTGAGATCAACCAGGAATAGAAACTCAGGTTGGTCTCGATCGCAAGTCCTCCAAGGCTGCGGCCCAGACCAAAATATCCAGCAGTGCTCAGACTTGACCTGAAGGCCCCTCCGATACACTGCCCCAGCGAAGATTTCCTGGCGGTTTCATGGACGCTTCTGAATGCGCGTATCGCTGCAATTTGTATCGTAAACAACGGATTGAAATATCGAGCAGTTTGGCCGCATGTGTTCGATTGCCGCCACATTCTTCAACGATTTGAAGAATGTATTCCCTCTCCACATCGGCCAGAGTCGGGATCGGGCTACTCAGCATGCGAATCCATGAGGACAGCTATTTAAATATGGCATGATTCGCAGTCAATACACAACGCCGCACTCGAAACCGCAGGGCGGCGCGTTCAGGTTAACGTTTTTCGATTTGACTGGGGCTGGGGTCTTCCGGCGGCACGATCGCACTGATTCTCTTGGCCCTTCTGATTCGGGAGGGGCCAATGGAGACTTGGTCGGCCAAGCCGCGGTTGCGTGCAGTGCTCGATCACCTGGGTAGGGTCAAGGATAGCCGGCAATCCTGGAAGGTCGCTTACCCGCTGCGCGAAGTGCTTTTCCTGGTCGTGTGCGGAACGATCGCAAGCGGCGACGACTATGACGACATTGTCGATTGGGGTGAAGCGCCTCGCCTTGGCGATTGGGGGAGACCATGAGTGCGCACCGAACGGTCGCCCATCTTGGTGATCCGACCGGTGATGTCGGTCTCGCCCAACTGATACTTCTTCGGGGTGGGCCCAAAATGCGCGTAAAGCTGCCGTAGTTTCTGCGGCGCGCTGAGCGGCCGCCCTGGTAAGGCGCGCCGTTCGTGAACTCGACATCGGCGGCCTCAAGTGCCCGTCGTAGGGCCTCAATTGTTCATCCTTCAATCCTTCTGCTGGTAGATCGCCCCGTTACCTTCGAGGTAACCACCCTCCATCCATGGGTTTTTGATCGAATCCCCGGCGGACTTGCCCAAGTATTGCCTTAGCGGCCCTGGAAAACTAGACCGCGTGGCTGGGATGTAATCTTGAGGGCGACGCCCCGGTCGGGACTTCCGTTGCTCCCCGGGAGGCGTTCGGTCAAATGACCAGTTAAAAAAAATGCAGATGCACATGGCGTTAAGTGGCTGTCCAAGCTCGACACGGCGCCGCCTCTGTGCCCGGCTCCAATGCCTCGCCAGACCCTCGTTTTCTGGACGCCACGCCCGGTGCTCTCGATATTGCTGCGCGCAATGACGGGCCTATGGCGTCTGCTGCCCATCGAGTTACGATTTTCGTACAAAACGATGAGGAGCCATAACTATCAGCTGATCGCTTGTCGCTGATTTATGAGAGGAAGCTGTCCGGCCTGCAGGAACTGCTGCCGCTGGAGTTGGTGGTGCAGACCCGCAAGCCGCCGCTGATCGTGGCCGGTGTGCGGCTGGCGAACTCGCCGGCGGCGTGGCGGTGATCCGCGTCGGCAATGCAGGAAAGGCGCACGGTCATCAACTCGACAAAATTGCCTGATGTTAAGGATGCGACTGGACGCGCCCCTTCGATATACTCCGTTCACGCCACAACCCGAAAATCCTTGGGGTTGATGATACGGAAATTGTCGGTGACCGAATCACAGAGGTTCGCCCAATTCCCCGGAACCTTTTCACGCAGAAAACTGAGCGTTGCGTCGGCAAATTGGGCGCAAGTTGCGTAGCACTTGTTGTGCGTGACGTTTCTGTGCATGAGACCCCATAACCGCTCGATCGGGTTCAAGTGCGGGCAATAGCTTGGGATGAAGTGCAGCTTGATGCGTCGTCCCGGCAGGGCTAACCATTCCTGCACGAGCTTGGCGTGATGATAACGCGCGTTGTCCAGGAAAACATGGATGAGCGCCAACATCGGATAGAGCGTCTCGATCGATTGCAGCAGCCTGATCGTCGAGGCGGCGTCGATGGTCAGGGCCTCGATCATCCGGGTTTGCCCGGTCGCCAGGTCGATCGCGCCGTGAATGTTGATGCGTTGACGCCCGCTCGTCTGCTCGATCGCCAGCTTCTCCTGGCTCGGCGCCCAGCAGCCGACGGGCCGTGCGGCATGGGTCGGATGCACGGCGTCAGCAAACAGTACGGCCTCGTCGTCGCCCAAGGAATTCAGCAGCTTTTCGTAGCTCTCAATGAAAACCTTCTGCTTTTCTTCGTCAAGCTTGCGCGGAATGACATTGGGTTTGTGATATTCGAGCCCCAGGCGGTGCAACAGCGCGATCAGTCCTGACCGGCCTTGGTAAACGACGCTGAATTCATTCTCGATCCAGGCGCCGACCTGGCGCGTTGTATGTGGTAAGGCAGCGGCAACCCAGGCTTTCAGCTTTTCCTGTTGCTCGCCGCTCAACTGGCAAACGCTGCCCTCGTAGCTGAAGTTCGTCAGGCCCTCGATCCCATCCGCTTCATACAGGCGATACCAAGTGCGGATGGTGTCGTCGTCCAGAAACAGGACCTTCGCAATCGCTTCGCAGCTCATCCCATCGTCGAGCAACACCAGCGCGTTCGCACGCCGGGCCAAACGATGAGCGGCCGACCCGTTCCGAGCCAACCCGATCAGGTCTTGCCGCGATTCTCTGTCCAGAAACCCGGGCCGAATCATCCGTACGGTAGAATCCGGTTCGCGCCGTTTGGCAAGGGGGGGGGTTCTTCGGATTCTCGGGGAGTCCGGGTATATCGGATTTTCCTCCCGCCGTTGGGACTGCGGTCACCGCGCTGCTGCTAGACGCAATTTGGACGAAGACGTGGGCGCTTAGTCCGTTAACTCCACCAAATAAGCTTCAGTGCAGTGGCATTGGGCGTTGTGCTTTGGCAGTTATGCTACTGCCGTTTGAGCCGAATGCTGCGCACCTGTTCTTCCAGCTCGTCAGCCGGCGCTATGAGAGAGGCGCGATACTGCTAACCAGCAACTGCAGCATCGGCGAGTGGGCACTGTCTTCGGCGATCCCGTCGTGGCCACCGCGATCTTGGATCGGTACCTCCACCACAGCCAAGTGATCACAATCCGCGGTGACAACTATCGATTGAAAGCGCCGCCGCGGCCTGCTGCAAAAGCCGGCTGCACCAGAAAGGAAACTGGAGAAGACATCGTGAGCGTTCATCTGCGCATGGGGGTCAGTTCTTCATGTCGTCCGGGGGTCGATCCACGAAACCGCGGTGCAACCTTGCTGCCCTTCAGTTCAGAATCGTGGCGAAACGCCTGTTGTTCATACGCGGCGGTCGTCTCCAGCTCTAAAATCGCTTGACGTCCAACGTGCGACTGATCCAGCCGGAAGCGCGAGCTGAACGTGAGAATTTGCCTGGGGCAATACGAAAGGCTTCCCGACATAATCCGAATGTCAAGCGACATCCCCCGCGGTTTCGAGCAGAGCACCGAGTCGAAGTTAACAGCAAAGCGGCCCCAGGATTTGGAGCAGATAGTCCGGGTCCCAAGAAGCTCGTTTACGCCGTCTCTTGATGGATCGCTTGTCAGTGGCGTGGCGCACCAGGTTGAGGGCAAAATGGCGCACGAGAGCCATATTTTTGGCACCGTAGCCGGCGCGCAGGCGCGAGTGGTCCTCATTGAAGATCACATCGAGGGTCCAGTGTAGATTGTTTTCGATGGCCCAGTGGCTTCGCACGGCATCGGCGAAGGCTGTGGCCGAGAGCCGGCGCGAGGAGATGTAGGATCGCCGCTCACTCTCGATTTTGTTGCCTCTTTCGATCCGACTCTCGACCATGGCGATGGTGGCGATATCGGGGAAGCGAGGTGCGCCCGGATAGCAACGCTCGGCTGCGATCCAATCGACGCTATGGGAGACAGTGTGGCTTCGGATTTCGAGTCTGCCGTGCTCCTTGCCGACGGTCTCGCAGCGCTCAACCTCGCCGGCAGGCGCGGTATCGAAATAACTCCTGACCTCGCTGTGGAGCGTTGGCTGGTTATCCTTGACGGCCAACAGGTAGTCGGCTTCGACATCAAGAATGTTCTGCGCGATGGCGGGATGGCATCCCATGGCATCGATCGACACCAGGGCGCCGTTGAGGTCGATGCGTTGCAGAAGGGCCGGAATAGCGGTGATCTCGTTCGACTTCTCGTCGACCGCTTCCTGGCCCAACACCAGCCGGCTGGTGGTGGCGAACGCCGATACCAGATGTAGAGCCTTGTGGCCGCGCTTTCGATCATGGCTGCGCCGCGACGTCTTGCCGTCGATGGCGACCAAGTTGGGCCGATCGGGCCAGCATTCGGCAACCCACGACGAAAAGCAGGCCGCAAACAGGTCCGGATCAATCCGGTTCATGACCGTCCGCAGCCAGTCGGCGCAGGGAATGCCATGGTAGAATTCTAAGAAACGCCGCAGAAACGGCAGATGTGCTTCGCCACCTCCGACCGCTCCGCGCCCTGCCTCGGTTTGCGATTCGCCGTGGGGTTAGGATACCGCTGCTAACGCAGACTTTTAAACACCTGGTCGATCCTGCAATTCTGAACCGGCTATTAAGTTAAGATCCGCTTTTCGTCGGTCTTTGTGGACTTGTTTCTTCCGTGGATTGCCGTGACCATGACCAATCATCTATTGCTTTAGGAAAAGGAATGACCAGTAGCGCGTCCCGGCTATCATTCGAAATCACCACCTTCCATTCCGACGAATCGTCGGTGCCTACGTAAAGCAGGATTTGATTTATCAGCTTCCGCGCATGCAAATATGCATCAAACATATCGTTCAGTTCTTTTCCCTTGTCGTCGGGAATGCATGAATCGCGCGAAGAGAGACGAAAGTAAAAGCGTGGCATGGGTGCCCCCGATAACGAGAGAAAAGGCAGGAGGTTTGACTCGCACACTTTACTGCCACCGAGAAATTGCAATCTCCCTTCTTAAAAGCATCTGGTTTTGGACAAAAACGATTAGAATTTTAAATTTATTTGTTGAAAGGGACCTCGCGTAATGTTTCTCCCCAACGAGCGAAATACGATCAGGGACTTCTCGCAAGCTGATGACTACCTCGACTCAGAGTGAGTTGGCGATATAGGGAAGAGGTGATGGAGCGCACGAGTTTTGGATCGCGCTCCAGGTAGACGATGGCCTGCTTGAGCTTGACGCTAAGGACGAAGGCGGGCGCGTCATCTATACGGCGCTCGACGAGATCGGCCAGACGCTGGCGCCGATCATGATCCGCCGCCGCAAATCCGAGGTGCTGAAGCATGGCCGAGACGTCTCGACCTGAACCTTCTGGTGCCGATGACGGAGATGCAGATGCTCTATCACCAGGAAAACGCCGACGTTGTAGCGAAAATCGTCCAGCGCTGGCTGAAGACCCGTTCTTTGTCGGACAAGGACCAGCGGCGGCTGACCTGCGCGCTGCAAAACATGCGCATGTCGTGCAACAGTACATATCTCTTGGACCAAGAGACAGACCATGGCGTCAAGGCCGATAAACTGGAGGCCCTGTTCGACGATCTGTTCGCCGAGCCGAAAGCCAAAGCGGTGGTGTTCTCGCTTGGACGCGGACCCACGACATCGTCATCCGGCGCCTCGAAGCGCGCGGCTTGGGCTACGTCAGCTTCCACGGCGGCGTGCCGTCGGACAAGCGGCCGGCGCTCGTCGAGCGCTTTCGCGACGATCCGGCCTGCCGGGTTTTCTTGTCCACGGACGCCGGCAGCGCGGGCCTCAATTTGCAGCATGCCTCGACCCTCGTAAACATGGACCTGCCGTGGAATCCAGCGGTGCTGGAGCAGCGCATCGCGCGCATCCATCTCCTCGGCCAGGCGCAGCCGGTGCGGATCGTCAATTTCGTCGCGAAGGGCACCATCGAAGAAGGAATGCTTTCGGTTCTGGCGTTCAAGCGCTCGCTGTCTGCCGAAATTCTCGACGGCGGCAGCGGCGAGATTTCTCTGGGAGGCTCGCGTCTGAACCGCTTCATGAAGGACGTTGAGAAGGTCACTGGCCGTATGGGCGAGGGTGAGGCCGTGACGCCAGCCGAAGAAGTGACGAACGTGGTTTCAGCCGGCGCCCCCAGGGCCGATGGAGATGCCGACATCGATACGGGGGGCGTGGCGATCGCGCGGGCTCAAACGGCCGGAGCGTTGCCGCACGATGCTGCTTCCGATCCGTGGCAAGCCTTATTGCAGATCGGTGCGCAGTTTGTTGCCGCGCTGGCTGCTACCAATAATCCTGATGCTCCGGCGCATCCCTGGATCGAGCGCGATCCCACTACGGGCGCGCAAAGCCTGAAGATGCCGCTGCCGCCCCCGGAAACCGCGAGGCGGCTCGCCAATGTGCTTTCCTCCCTCGCCGACAGCCTGCGGGGCAGGACTACGTAACCGGCGGCAGAGGTCGGACAATGATCGCCATCAGTTGGCGGATCGGTAACCGCGCGGTCAGGATCGGTCAGGGGGAAACGTGCTGACGGTCTTTTCGTTTGCCAGGCCAACGTGGCCGTTCTCCTCGGAGATCGCGAAGATCGGCCGATCGATGTCGATAGTCGCTGAAACCGAGCAGAGTCCAAATCGAAGAAAATCCCATTTGAAATCAAGAGCGCAAATTTCTGACGGATCGCGGGGACGGTTCTTCGTCGTGTGCGGAAGAAATTTGCACTTGGAATTCAACACATTACGATCACTTAGAACAATCGAGTGGGAGTAGGGCGCTAGCCCCGCTTCGGCCTTCTCACCGCGCGCAGCTTGCCGCTGTTGCCGCCGCCGCAGAAGAATGTGTCGCTGCCGTTCGACTCCAGCCCGGAGACGGCGATGCCGGCCGGCATGTCGAGCTGTTCCAGAACCTCGCCGCTTTGCGGATCGATGCGGCGCAGTTCGCTTTGCTCTGCTTCCCAGGTGCCGTGCCACAGCTCGCCGTCCACCCAGGTGACGCCGGTGACGAAACGGTTCGAATCGATGGTGCGCAGGATCGCGCCGGTCTCAGGGTCGACTTGATGGATTTTGCGTTTGCGATGCTGCCCGACCCAGAGGCTCCCTTCCGCCCAGGCCATGCCGGAGGCGCCACCCTCCGGCGCAGGGACCGTTGCGACCACGCTGCCTGTCGCCGGATCGACCTTTTGAATGCGATCCCCGGAAATCTGGAACAGGTGCCGGCCGTCGAATGCGGTTCCTGCGTGCGCGGGCACATCGAGCGCGCGCACCGCTTTGCCGCTCGCCGGGTTTACCGCGTTGAGCTTGTCGCCAGTGGCGATCCAGACATTGCTGCCGTCATAGCTGACGCCATGCACATGCGTGACGTCCGGGAAAGGTCCGTATTCACGCACGATTGTTGCTTCCGCTCGTTTCATAAGCGCGTCCTGCGTTGCCGCCGTTCGGTTGATGGACGCATCCTAGCCACCCGGCAGCGCGGTTGGGAGTAACAAGGTTGTCGGGAAACCCGGCACCGGCGGCGTCATCCAGCGGCGTGCGCGGCCGCGGCCGATCGGCTGCACCTTGCCGCCAGCCGTCAAATCGTCGAGCGCGCGCTGGACCGTGCGCGGACTCGCGCCGAGCGCCAGCGCCAGTGCCGAACTCGACCACGCTTCGCCGTCAGCCAGCAGGGCGAGCACATTGGCATGCGCTTCATCCGTCGGCGGCGCGAGCACCACGACGTCGCGGGCGCGGCGCGCTACAAGCGCAAAGCCGTCCCTGGTCGCTTCGATCGCCGCGACGTCACGCATTGCTTTGCGCAGCCGGCCAATCTCGACGCGCAGCCGTGCGCGATGCGATTCATCGGCATGCTTGGCGCGGAATGCGCGCGCAAGCAGCACGGCGCGCGGCACGTCGCCCGGCCAAGCCTCGGCAAGGGCGCGGGCGAGGGCGAACAGAACCGGGCGTGTCTCCAGCGAAATAACTTTGCCGGCGCTGCACACGACGCGGCGGCAGGCATCGAATACGAGGGCCTTCGATGCCAGCAGGGTTTCGATAGCGTCGAGCCGCAGAAGCCGCTCCTTGCCGCGTGCGATGAGCCGCGCCGCGGGCGTGTCGAGGATGCGCGCTGCACTTGCCACTTCCGCTGCGAGCGAAGGGATGCCTGCTTTGCGTGCGCTGCCTTCTGCCCGTGCCAGAGCTGCGCGCGCCGCCTTGATCCGCAGGCGCCGCATGGCGATGCCGGCAACGACCAGCTCGTGCGTCGCCCGTGATGCGAATGGCAGCGGGGAATGATCGAAAGCCATGAGCAGGCGCTCGGCCTCGTCCAGCCGGCCGATCAAGAGGAGGTAGCGGGTTTTGAGATAAAGAGCGTGCGCGGCATTGGCGCGGTCGCCGTGCCGTTCGAGCGCATTATGCGCCGTATCGAGCGTCTTTACCGGCCAGTTGAGGTCGCGCGAGACGAGCGCGATCTCGGCCTCGGCGATGGCGCATCGTGCGCGGGCCACGGCCTCCCGTGGGCCGAAGGCGCGGGCCGCACGCCGCAGCAGCGTCTTGGCGCGGGCCAGATCGCCGAGCTGTGCCATGGCGATGCCACGAAGCGCCAGCGCCGGCGCATCGTCGCGCAGGGCGATGTAATTCAGCGCGCCGAGCGCATCACCCGATGCGAGCGCGCGCGCCGCGGCGGTAATCAGCGAGTCCATTCAAATCCCGACACACTTGTCACTCGCGGCCTTCGACGCCCCGGCGCTATGTCTAGCTCACGGCCGCCAGCTAGCGCGTCATACCGGATACGAAGTAAACGACGAAGAAGACCGGAAAGGCGGGCTGGTGCGCAATAGCTGCAACTATCGTTACCATGGAGAGATCGATGCAAGAGGCCCTCGTCGTTCGCCGCGAGACGCATATCCCGGCGCCGCCCGCTGCGGTATTCGCCCTCCTGACCGATCCGGAGAAGATCCTGCGCTGGATGGGAACGGAGGCCGAGCTCGAGCCGCGCCCCGGCGGGCTCTATCTCGTCAATGTCACCGGGGCCCGCTGCGCCCGCGGCGCCTTCCGCGAGGTGGTGCCGGTGCACCGCCTGGCCTACAGCTTCGGCTGGGACGGAAGCGAAGTCGTGCCGCCGGGGTCGAGCCTCGTCGAGATCGACTTGATCGAGCAGCCGCCGGGAACGCTGTTGCGCCTGACCCACTCCGGACTGCCTAGTGCCGAGCAATGCGCCGGCCACGCAGAAGGCTGGGCCCACTACGTCAGCCGGCTGGCCGAGGTCGCGGCCGGCCGCGACCCGGGCCCGGATCCCTGGCATGGCCGCGCGGGCTGAGTGACTTCATTCCGCGCACGATAGCGCCATACCGAGCGCCGCCACGATAAAGCGGCGGGCCCGGCTGCACATCGCCGGCTGCGCTGATGACAGGCCGGGGGCCGCGGTCGCATGATCGGGGGATGGATTTGCCCCCGCCTCTCGCCTGGCTTGTGGACGCGGCCGGCGCCTCACCCAGCCCCGACCGCTTCCTGGCCGATCTCGGCGCCCGGCTGTTGGCCGACGCCCTGCCGCTGGCCGGCGGTGCCCTCACGCTTGCGGTGCCGCATCCGATCATCGCCCGCCGCACCTGGCTTTGGCGGGCGGAAACCGGAGCCGTGATCGAGGCGCTGGGCTTCGCCGGCGCTCCGCTGAACCAAGCCGGGCGCAATTGGTTGGCTGAACTCGGCCCGGTGCAGGAAGAGACGGTTGGATCGGCACCTGACGGCCCGATGCTGGGTTGGGCGGGGACACGTGCTTTCAATCCGGCCGAGATCGGCCGGCTGCAGATGGTTGTCCGCTTCGTTGCGGCGCCGCTGGCCGCCCTGACGGCGCGGGCGGCGCTAACCACCTTACTCGAGGCCTATCTCGGCCGGCGCAGCGCCGCCCGGGTACAGGCTGGTGCGCTGCGCCGCGGAACCGGAGAAACCATCCGTGCCGCGGTGCTCTTCGCCAACCTGCGCGGCTTCACCGCCCTGTCCGAGACGACGGATCCGGCAGCGATGATTGCCGCGCTCGACAGCTGGTTCGACCGCGTCGCCGGGGCGGTGCACGCGTTCGGCGGCGAGGTGTTGAAGTTCATCGGCGACGGCGTGTTGGCGATTTTTCCGGTCAATGATGCGCCGGCCGAGGCGTGCGAGGCGGCATTGCGCGCCGTCGTCGCGGCGCGCGCCGGCATGGCCCATCTCGACGCCTTGCGGAAGACACAAGGCTTGCCGCCGCTGCCCTTCGGCGTGGCGCTGCATCTCGGCGAGATACTGTGGGGCAATATCGGTGCGGCCGACCGGCTGGATTTCACCGCCATCGGGCCCGCGGTCAATTTGGTCAGCCGGTTGGAGGGCCTGTGCCGGCCGCTCGGTCATTCGGTGCTGATCTCGGGCGCGGTCGCCGCCCAGACTACCAAGCCGCTGCTGCCGCTGGGCGAACACTTGCTGCGCGGCATCGCGGCGCCCTGCACTGTGTTTACCTTGCCCGATGCGTGAGCGGCTCGCCGCCGAGAGCAGCGCGTCCATACAAATCCCGACACACTTGTCACTCCCGGCGCACCGAAGGCCGGCGGTAGATCTTTTTCACGATCAACGCCCGGCGAGCCACCGTGGGAAACGCGCGCGGCGCCTCGGGCAGCGAAGGGAGAGAAAAGATGACGACACATATGACGGCAACGCGTGAAGAGTGGCTGGAAGCGCGGCGCGATCTGCTCGCCGCCGAGAAGGACCTGACGCGGCGTAGCGACGAGGTCGCCCGGCTGCGCCAGCGGCTGCCCTGGGTGCGGATCGAGAAGAATTACGTTTTCGAAGGACCTAACGGCCGCGAGACGCTCGCCCAGCTGTTCGACGGCCGCTCGCAGCTCATCGTGCAGCAATTCATGCTGGCGCCGGGCTGGGAGCAGGGCTGCAAGAGCTGCTCCTTCATGGCCGACCACACCGACGGCATGACCGTCCACCTGGCGCATCGCGATGTCACGATGGTGGCCGTTTCGCGGGCCCCACTCAGCGAGATCGAACGGTTTCGCCGGCGCATGGGGTGGCGGTTCAAATGGGTGTCCTCGCACGGCACCGACTTCAACTACGACTTCGGCGTCAGCTTCACCCCGGAAGATGTGGCCAAGGGCAAGCTCAACTACAATTACGGGCCGTGGCCGCTTTCGGGCGAGGAATGGCCCGGCGTGAGCGTCTTCTACAAGGACGAGGCGGGCGAGGTGTTTCACACCTACTCGACCTACGGCCGTGGGGTCGAGGTGATGATGGGGACGTACCGGATGCTCGATCTCACGCCCAAGGGCCGCGACGAGGGGGAGGGGCCCTACAAGATGAATTGGGTGCGTCATCACGATCGCTACGAGCCGCGGCCGCCGGCGAAAGCGATGGTGACGGCCGGCAGCTGCTGCTCGGCGCCCGCGTGAGGCAGACAGCCATGACCGACGTGTCGATGTCATCTGCCATTCGTCACGACGGCGAGGCTTGCGCCGGGGGCGGCTACGCCGCTTCCGGCGCGGCCGCATGGCTCGCTCTCGCCGCCGCGCCGACCTTCGCGCTGATGGCGCTGTGGACCGGTTTTTTCAGCGGTCCGCCGGACCTACTCTGCACCGCGCAAGGCTCACCGCCCTTGAGCGGAATGACGGTGATGTATCTGCTGATGAGCGCCTTCCACGCCGCGCCGTGGCTGAGGTTGATCACGGGCCGGGCCTGATCCGGCAGGTGCGACTGCAATTGCGGCCACCGTGAATAAAGCGCGCGCCGTCCGCCCAAGAGACTCAGCCTCTGTCGCGGGCTCTGGATTCGGCCCAGCGGTGAAGCGGCAACAACAAATCCACCAATTCGCCTCCCGGCTTCGACAATCGATAGCCGGCTTTGTCGCGTGTCACCAATCCAGCCTCGCGCAGTTCCTTAAGGCGCGCGTTGAGCACGGTCGGATTGGTCTCGGCGGCTTTCTGCAGCGCGCGGAACGTCAAGGGTTCGTCGACGCGCCGCAGTTCCCACAGAACGCGCAGCGTCATGCGGCGCCCGAGCAGGTCGAGCAGCGCCATCACCGGGCGGCCGGTGCGCGATCCCCTGACTTTGCGTTTGCCGTACTTGCGCGCCATGCTACGCTTTTCATAGCGAAAAATTTGGGTTATGCTACGATAATTGTAGCAAAAGGAGCCCTTCGTGTCACCGCGCCTTGCGCCGCTCGATCCGCCCTATGCGCCCGATCTGCAGGCGATCTTCGATCGCATCATGCCGCCGGGCGTTCCGCCGCTCGTCCTGTTCACGACGCTCGCTCGCGACGCGCGCCTGTTCGAGCGCTTCCGCGGCGGCAACCTGCTCGACAGGGGCCACCTGACGCTTCGCCAGCGCGAGATCGTCATCGATCGCGTCACCGCGCGATGCGGCTCCCAATATGAATGGGGCGTCCATGTCGCCTTCTTTGCCGCGCGTGTTGGACTTGACGAGGATATGCAGCGCTCGCTGGTGCAGGGCGGCGCCGATGATCCATGCTGGTCGAGCGAGGAAGCCGCCATCATCCGCGCCTGCGATCAATTGTTGGCGAGCGCCGATTTGACCGACGAGGCCTGGCAAAGCCTGCGAGAGCACGTGAGCGAGATGGCCGTGGTCGAGATCATCATGCTCGTTGGCTTCTATCGAACCGTCAGCTGTCTGACCAACAGCCTGCGCTTGCCTCTTGAGGCTTTTGCGAAGCGGTTTCCTCGCTGAATTCAGGCGAGCATAAATTGGAGCCGTTCGTCCGCTTTCGACGGCGCGATTTCGACGATTTCCGCGTTCACGACTTTTTCGGCGACAAAAGGATCCTCTTTCACCCGACGTTGAAGCTCTGACAGCGAGGTATTGTGCGCGACGATCCCGCCCCCCGAGTTCGGTTGCAGACTGCCGGACAGCAGAAAAACGCCGTCGTCGAAACCACGCTTGATCCAATTCTTGTGACCCTCCATGAATTGGCCGGCTTGGGCTTTGTTGCCGGAGAATTTAAGCAGGACGACGAACATCTGACCCTCCCTCTGGTCGCCTCTCAGCGGCCGCGGCCCGCCTGTCGTTCTCGCCGAGCTTCGTCCCATCCGTGCAAGAATTCAGCCACTCACACATCAGTCTTACTTCGTTCCTGATGAACTTTTCATCGTGAAAGGCGCTTGCCAGCGTGGCGACACCCTGGCTGCGGGCGAGAAGATGCATCGCCAATGCGTCCGCGTCGGCCTTGCATCCGAGCAGCGCGAATTGCTCGCGCAGCCAGGTCCGGAAAAGCGTAAAGAGCGCGTTCGCCTCTCCCTGCGCCGCATGATTGAGCTTCGCGAGTTCGCTGCACAGCGTGCCAACCGGACAGCCGTAACGCTTGATGTCGGCGCGGTTGGCGAGCAGGATGTGGATGAAGCTGCGAATGCGCTCCGCCGGATCCTTCCCTTCGATTTCCCACCGCTCCAGCATTTCGCGGGTGCTGGAAAGGCGCGCATCGATCACGGCGTCGAGAATTTCGTCTTTGGTCTTGAAGTGGTCGTAGAAATTGCCGCGCGATATTTGCACGACATCCGCAATATCCGAGAATGAAGTGTGCTCGTAACCCTGCCGGTAGAACAGCCGGTCGGCTGCCTCGACGATGTGATCGCGGGTGGTCTTGTCCGTTATGAGACTGTGTTCCCGGCTTGCCGGCATTGGGGCTCGGCGCGACCGTTGAACTGAGTTGGACGAGCGTCCTACGCTAGGACAAGCGTCCGAGACCGTCAAGGCCTCTTGCAAATCAAAAAGGTCGCGCGGGGGCCGTGACCGTGGCGGTTGCCGGCCGGCGCGCGGCGGCGGATAATTCGCGCAACGCCTAGGCGGGGCAGAGCATGGCAAAGGCGATTACCATTTACGGCATCAAGAACTGCGACACCATGAAGAAGGCGCGTGCTTGGCTGGACAAGCACAAGGTCGAATACGCCTTCCATGACTACAAGACGGCCGGCATCGAACGCGCAAAGCTGGAAGGTTGGGCCAACAAGGCCGGCTGGGACGCGCTCCTCAACCGCGCCGGTACTACCTTCAAGAAACTGTCCGACAAGGACAAGGCGGCGCTGACGGAGAAAAAGGCCATCGCGCTGATGTTGGCGCAGCCGTCGATGATCAAGCGCCCGGTGCTGGAGCTTTCCGGCGGCAAGCTTCTGGTCGGGTTCAAACCGGACGAATATGCCGCCGTCATGAAGCGCTAAACACGCGCAGCGCATTCTCTCTCCTGCTAAGGGGGAGAGACTCAGCGAGAGCGCAGCGCAAAAACGTCGCGGCAGACGGGTTTTCTCTGAGTGCCTGCTTTCACAGGGACAACGGGCATGGCGCCGATGAAAAACTACAAGAAGCACGATTTCCCTGTCGCCGAGATCCGCCGCTTCCTCGAGCCCGGTCCAATCGTGCTGGTCAGTTCCGCCCTCAAGGGCGAGCGCAACGTCATGACCATGGGCTGGCATGCGGTGATGGAGTTTTCACCCTCGCTGGTCGGCTGTGTGATCGCGAGCGGCAATCACAGCTACGAGCTCGTCAGCCGTAGCCGGGAATGCGTGATCAACGTACCGGAGCTGCAGCTTGCCAGCATCGTCGCCGGCATCGGCAATTGCTCGGGCGCCGAGGTCGACAAGTTCGCCAAGTTCAAGCTCACGGCCCTTGCCGCCCAGCGCGTCAAGGCGCCGCTGATCGCAGAGTGTTACGCCAATCTCGAATGCCGGCTGGTCGACGGGCGGCTGCGCGAGAAGTACAACTTCTTCATCTTCGAAGTGGTGAAGGCGCATGCACCGGCCGCGCCGAAATATCCCAAGACCATCCACTATCGCGGCGAGGGCCAGTCCATGGTCGCCGGCCGCTCGCTCAATCTGCGCCGCCTGTTCCGGCCGGACATGCTTTGAGCGGGCCGCTCACCGAGCCTGGCGCGCCGAAATGCATTCGCGCCGCAAGGCTCGCAGTATCTTCGCAATGTCGCGCTTGAGCGCAGCCTCCACCACGAATTGGGGCGCAGGGATATCGGCGGCAACCGTCGCGTCATAGCTGACGCGGGTGGCGCGTCCGCCATCCATCGTTTCCAGCCGCCATTCCCCTTGCGATCGCTTCAAGGTGCCGCCGATGCGATGAAAGCGCAGGCGCTTGGGCGGCTCGTAGTCGGAGCGGAAGACGCTGGTCACGTCGGGCAGGAACCACATCCAGGACACCTTGTGCTCGCGGATGTCCCAGCGGCCGGCGGGATCCCGCTTCAGCACCCGGCAGCTTTTCAGGCCCGGCACGAAGCGCAAGGCGCGCGCGCAGTCGGTCATGATAGCCCAGACCTTGGCGCGCGGCGCCGCGATCTCGATGCTGGCCTTGATTGCGACGGCGTCACCAGCGGCTGGTGTTAGGGCGACTGCCGGCTCCGCGGCATAGGGCACGGAGGCGGACGCTGCCGGCACGGCGCAAAAAGCGAGGAGGACGGTAAGCGCGGCCGAGCGGAAAGTCATTCAAGTCACCACGTGTCGGGTCAGTCAGTTCGCGGGAACGCTAACACCACGGCGAGAGCCTCCCGGCAAGGCTCGCAGCATTGTGATGGCCCCTTGATCCTGCCGGCTTTCCCTGCCACATGCGCCCCATGAACAGGCCGCTGTCGCCCGCCGATTCGATCCCTGCCACGCCGCTCGCCGCCGAGGTCGAGCGCCGGCGCACCTTTGCCATCATCTCGCACCCGGACGCCGGCAAGACCACGCTGACCGAGAAGCTGCTCTTGTTCGGCGGCGCCATCAATCTCGCCGGCCAGGTCAAGGCCAAGCGCGACCGCCGCTCCACCCGCTCGGACTGGATGGCAATCGAGCGCGAGCGCGGCATTTCGGTGGTCACTTCGGTGATGACATTCGATTACGACGGGCGCGTCTTCAATCTGCTCGATACACCCGGCCACGAGGACTTTTCCGAGGATACCTACCGCACCCTCACCGCGGTCGATTCGGCGGTCATGGTGATCGACGCCGCCAAGGGCATCGAGGCGCGCACGCGCAAGCTGTTCGAGGTCTGCCGTTTGCGCGACATCCCGATCGTCACCTTCATCAACAAGATGGACCGCGAGAGCCGCGATCCCTTCGAATTGCTCGATGAGATCGAGAAGACGCTGGCGCTCGACACCGCACCGATGACATGGCCGATCGGGCGCGGGCGCGACTTCGCCGGCACCTACGACATCGCCTCGGGCGAGATGCGGTTGGTGAGCGAGGACGGCAAGACGGTGGAGCGCCAAGCGCTCGACCTTGCCGCGCTCGCCGCCAAGAACCCGATGCTCGACCTGCGTGCGATCGAAGAGGAACTGGCGCTGGTCAAGGAGGCCTGCCGCCCGTTCGACTTCAAATCGTTCCGCGAGGGACACCTGACGCCGGTATTCTTCGGCTCGGCCTTGAAGAATTTCGGCGTCAAGGACCTGCTCGACGCGCTTGCCGCCTTCGCGCCGGCACCGCGCGCGCAAAAATCCAACATCCGCGTGGTCGACGCGCACGAAAACGGCATGACTGCCTTCGTCTTCAAGATCCAGGCCAACATGGATCCCAACCATCGCGACCGCATCGCCTTCGCGCGGCTGTGCTCGGGAAAGCTCAGACGCGGCATGAAAGCGAGGCTCGCGCGCACCGGCAAGCCGATCACGCTGGCCACGCCGCAGTTCTTTTTCGCGCAGGACCGCGCGCTCGCCGACGAAGCCTATGCCGGCGACGTGGTCGGCATTCCCAATCACGGGACGCTGCGCATCGGCGACACGCTCACCGATGGTGAAGACATCGCCTTCCTCGGCGTGCCGAATTTCGCGCCGGAAATTCTGCGCCGGGTCAAGCTCGGCGATCCGATGAAGGCGAAGAAGCTGAAAGAGGCGCTACAGCAGATGGCGGAGGAGGGGGTCGTGCAGGTGTTTCGTCCGCTCGACGGCGCGCCGGCGCTCGTCGGTGTGGTCGGCCCCTTGCAACTCGACGTGCTGAAGATGCGGCTTTCCGACGAATACGGTCTCGACATCGGCTACGAGCAGCCGGAATTCCAGCTTGCGCGCTGGATTAGCGCCGATGCCAAGACGCTCGACGATTTTGTTGAGGCCAATTATTCAAGCTGCGCTGCAGACCTCGATGACGATCGCGTGTTCATGGCGCGCAACCAGTTCATCCTCGACTATACGCGCGAGCGCGCTCCGGGGATTGCCTTCACCGATATCAAGGACGTGAAGGACCGCGTGGCCTGACGGCGTTCGCACCCGGGAGGGCGCTAACGGTGCTCGACCCGGCCCGCCTGCAGCCAGCTGACGGCATCCTCCAACCGGTCATCGCCCCAGAACAATTCCTCGCCGACGACGAATGTCGGTGAGCCGAATATGCCGAGCGCGCGCGCTGCGTCGGTTTCGGCCGTCAGCGCGGCTTTGGTCTCGTCCGTTTCCGCGAGCGCCAGCACACGCCCGGGATCTTGCCCGGCCGCACGCAGGCTTTCGGAGACATTGGGCTCGCTGCCGGTCTCCTGCCCGAGCACGAACCAGCGGCGGTAGGCCTCGCGTACGAAGTCGGCGCCCCACCCCTCGCGCATGCCGATCGTCGCAATCAGGTTGGCGAAACCGGACTGCTTGCACGGATAAGGCGCCGGCACCTTGACCGGAATGCCATGCATCGCCGCGCGCCGCTCGATGTCGCGCCACATATAGGCGGACTTGGTCGGCTTGTCGGCAAACGGAACGTGCTTCATTTCCTGGAGGATGACCAGCAAATGAAACGGCCGCCAGCGAAAGGAAACGCCGGTCTTCCGTTCGACCTCGGCAAGGCGCATCACCGAGAGATACGAATAAGTGCTGCCCATGGTCAAAAAGAAATCGATCTGCTCGCTCGCCATTGTCGATCCCCTCGCGCCAGCCTTGCCGGGCGGCGCCTCTGTGCAAACCCACGGGCTTGCAATGGACGCCGCGATCCTCTACTGCGGCGCCTGACCGTCGGCAATCCGGCGCCTGATACGTGCCCGATCGTCGTGTGAGCATAGCATGGGTTTGTTGGTCCTCATCTTCGGGCTGATCCTCCTGCTCGGGGCCCACGTCTTCGTCACCTTCCGCAAATGGCGCGCGGCGGCGATCGACGAACTGGGGCGCGGCTACCGCATCCTGTTCTCGCTGTTTGCGCTCGCCGGTCTTGCACTGATCATTTGGGGTTATGGCGAATATCGTGCGCACGAATGGGTGCAGGTGTGGAACCCGCCGCCCTATATGCGGCACGTCACCGTGGCGCTGATGTTCTTTGCTGTGATCATGATCACCACGGCCTATGTTCCGACGCACATCAAGGCCTGGCTGAAGCACCCGATGCTGGCGAGTGTGAAGACCTGGGCATTCGCGCATCTGCTATCCAACGGCGACCTCGGTTCGATCATCATGTTCGGCTCGTTCCTCGCCTGGGGCAGCTATGCGCGCGTCGCCGCCAAGATGCGCGGCGATCGCGGGTTCACCACGCCGCCGGCCGGTTGGACCAAGGACATCATCGTGGTCGCGGCGAGCGTCGTCATCTATCTGCTGCTCGGCTTCTACTTTCACCCTTACGTCATCGGCGTGCCGGTGTTCGGATCGTAACAAACCATGTCAGTGCAAAGCGAAGTGCGGCGGCTCACCGCTCCCGACATCCGCGCGCGCAAGGGCGGCGAGCCGATCGTCTGCCTCACCTCCTATCACGCGCATACCGCGACCATCGCCGACAAGCATTGCGACGTGATCCTGGTCGGCGATTCGCTCGGCATGGTGATGCACGGCCTGGAAACCACCGTTCCGGTCACGCTCGACATGATGATCCTACAAGGCCATGCGGTGATGCGCGGCTCGAAGCGCGCGCTGGTGGTGGTCGACATGCCGTTCGGCTCCTACGAGGCGTCGAAGGAGCAGGCCTTCATGAGCGCTGCGCGCGTGCTCAAGGAAACCGGCTGCGGCGCCGTCAAGGTGGAAGGCGGCACGCGCATGGCGGAGACCATCCGCTTCCTGGTCGAGCGCGGCGTGCCGGTGATGGCCCATGTCGGGCTGACGCCGCAGGCGATCAACGTCATCGGCTCGTTTCGCGCGCAGGGCCGCGAGGAGGCCGACTGGAGCCGTATCGAAGGGGACGCGCTGGCGGTGGCGGATGCCGGCGCCTTTTCCGTGGTGATCGAGGCGGTGGCCGAGCCGCTGGCCCGCAAGATCACCGGCGCGGTGGCGATCCCGACCATCGGCATCGGGGCGAGCGCGGCTTGCGACGGGCAGGTGCTGGTGATGGAGGACATGCTGGGGCTGTCGCCGCGGGTGCCGAAATTCGTCAAACGCTACGGCGATCTCGGGCCCGGCATCGACAAGGCAATCGCGGCCTACGCGGCCGAGGTGCGCGCCCGCAGCTTTCCCGGGTCCGACCATGTCTACCCGATGAAGGCGAAAAAGCTCTAAGTTTTCCTGATCTTAACGATTGCGGCGCGAGCTTTGCCTTGCGTCCGCCACACCATTAGGTTACCCCGCGCGGTGCCCCGGCTCGGGGCCTTCCAGCTGGGTGTGGGGAGCCGTTCTTGGCCGATATTTTTCACGAGGTCGATGAGGCAGTCCGCCGCGAACGGCTGCAGAAGCTGTGGGAGCGCTACAGCATCCACCTCATTGTCGTCGCCGTCCTCATCGTCGTCGGTGTCGGCGCTTGGCGCGGCTACCAATGGTGGGAGAACAAGCAGGCCGCCGCGGCCGGCGCCAAGTTCGAGGCGGCGCTATCGCTGAGCGACCACGGCAAACATACGGAAGCCGAGCAGGCCTTCGCCGACATCGCAGCCAAGGCGCCGGCCGGCTATGCGACGCTGGCGCGCTTCCGCGGCGCCGCCGAACTCGCGCGCAGCAAGCCGGACGAGGCGGTCGCGGCCTACGACAAGCTCGCCGGTGACGGCTCGCTCAGCCAGACCTTGCGCGATCTTGCCGAACTGCGCGCCGGCATGTTGCTGGTGGACAAGGCGCCGCTCGCCGACCTCGAAAAACGTCTCGATCCCCTTACTCAGCCCGGACGTACCTTCCGCGCCAGCGCGCGCGAGTTGCTGGCGCTGGCAGCCTGGCACCACAATGATACGAAGGTGGCCAAGCGGTATCTCGACCAGCTCGAAGCCGACGCGGCGACGCCGGCGGGCACCCGCGCGCGTGCGCAAATTTTGTCGGCGCTCATAGCCGCCGGCGGTAAGAGCTGAACCCATGCGGATCGCTTGGCGTCCTTTTCATCGCATTGCGTTGGCCGCCGTGCTGCTGGCCGCCATGCCGGTGCTCTCCGGCTGCGAGAATTTCGACCCCGACAGTCTCGATTTCCTCGGCCTCAACGCGAAGAAGCCGCTGCCGGGCAAGCGCGAGAATCTGTTTCCGAACGGCGTGCCCGGCGTGACGCAAGGTATCCCGCCGCAATACGTGAAGGGCTATCAGGAGAAGCAACAGCAAGAGGCTGCTGCCGCAGCTGCGCAAGCCGCCGAATCCGAAAAGCAAAAGGCCGCGGCGGAAAAGGCCAAGCCGAAGCCCAAACGCAAGCACGTCGTGAAGCACAAAGCCAAGCCGAAGCCGAAGGCCGCGCCGGCGCCGCAACCGGCGGCGCAGCAGCAACAACAACAGCAGTGGCCGTCGGGGACGCAGCCGCAGTCTAACCAATCGGCTTGGCCCGCCCCCACCCAGTCGCAGCAGCAGAACTCGCCCTGGCCTTCAACGCCGGCACCCGGCACGTTCTCGCGATGACGGGGGGCGAGGCTCGGGCTTGACGCGCATCCACCGGGCAAACACATCATCGCACTTTGCTGGATGGCCGGGGCATCGGACGCGACGACGCCCTTTCGCGCCCTTTGCCGGCCATGATCGACACGGGTATGAGCTTCACAGTCGCCATCATCGGCCGGCCGAATGTCGGCAAATCGACCCTGTTCAACCGGCTGGTCGGCCGCCGGCTCGCGCTGGTCGACGACCGGCCGGGCGTGACGCGCGACCGCCGCGAGGGCGAGGCGCGCCTCGGCGACTTGCGGTTCACCGTCGTCGACACCGCCGGCCTCGAGCAATCGGCGCCTGCCTCCCTCACCGGTCGTATGCGGGCGCAGACCGAAACCGCAATCGCGCAGGCCGACGCGGTGATTTTCATGATCGATGCGCGCGCGGGGCCGACGCCGGTCGACCAGGCTTTCGCCGATCTCGCGCGCCGCTCGGGCAAGCCGACGATCCTCGTCGCCAATAAGAGCGAAGGCAGGGCCGGCGAGCAGGGCAGGCTTGAGGCCTACGCACTCGGCCTCGGCGAGCCGGTGGCGATTTCGGCCGAGCATAACGAGGGCATGGCCGACCTCTACGATGCATTGCGTGCCGCGCTGCCGGAGCGCACCGCTTCGGCCGCCGCGCCTGAGTCCGCAGCGGAGGGATCTCATCCGATCCGCGTCGCTATCGTCGGGCGACCGAACGTAGGCAAATCGACGCTGATCAATCGACTGATCGGCGAGGAACGCCTGCTGACCGGCCCGGAAGCCGGCATCACGCGCGACGCCATCGCGGTCGAGCACACCTGGCAGGGACGGAAATTCCGCGTCTACGATACGGCGGGCCTGCGGCGGCGCTCGCGCGTGACCGAGAAGCTGGAGAAGCTTTCGGTCGCCGACGCGCTCAACGCCATACGCTTTGCCGAGGTGGTCGTGGTGCTGATCGACGCCGAACATCCCTTCGAAGAGCAGGATCAGCGCATTGTCGATCTCGTCGAGCAGGAAGGCCGCGCCTTGGTGCTGACGATCGGCAAATGGGATATGCAGCAGGCAAAGACCGGCGCGATCAAGAAATTCCGCGAGCAGGCCGCCGAGAAGGTCACGCAGGTCAAGGACGCGCCGCTGGTCGCGGTTTCGGGCCTGACCGGCGAAGGGCTCGACCGTCTGATGCAAGCCATCGCGAACGCCTACGAAGTCTGGAACAGGCGCGTGCCCACCGCGGCGCTCAATCGCTGGTTCGAGCAGGCGCTATCCGCGCATCCGCCGCCGGCGGTCTCGGGCCGCAGGCTCAGGCTCAACTATATCACGCAGGCCAAGTCGCGGCCGCCGAGCTTCATCCTGTTCTGCACACGCGCCGAGGCAGTGCCGGACGCCTACAAGCGCTATCTCACGAATTCGCTGCGCGAGACGTTCGATTTGCCCGGCACGCCGATCCGGCTGACGCTGCGCGAGAAAGAAAATCCGTTTCGCGGCCGCGCAAGACGCAAGCACTGAGCCGATTCGTCCTAGTTCCCTTCGGAACGTTGCCACATAGCCTGCGTTGACAACCAACGTGATGCGCGCAGGCGCGCGCTGAATTGGCACATGAGGAGGCAACCTCTGGACAAGAAAATCGCTGCATTGCTCGGCGCCGCCGCCGCTGTCACCACGGTCGCGGGTGCGCAGGCCGCAACGCAACCGGCCGCCAACGCCCCGCAGGCCTTGCAGGCTTCAAGTTACGCCGATCTGCTGGCACCGGTTCCCAATCCTGTGGAACAATTGCAGGCCGATAACGCGGCGCGCGCGCGCATGCCTATCGACAATCGCGTGAAAGTCGCCGAGGACCATCATCATCATCACGACACCGTGATCATTAAGGGCGACCGCGACCGCGACCACCACCATCATCACCACCACCATCACGACAGCACTTTTATTGGCGTTCCGGGGGTTGGCGGCGTGACCATCGGCAGCGGCGATCATCACCACCACCATCATCATCACCATCATGAGGACTGATCGGCCTGGCGAGCCCAAGCTATCCGCGGCGGCTGAAGATCATGTCAGCCGCCGCTTTCGCGCATCTTGGCTTTTGCCGCGCGCAGGATAAAGCGATAGGTACCGTCGAAAACGGTATCGGTCGAAGACCTCCACAGCGACTCTTGGCCGAGCGTGTCGCGGCTGGCGTGAATGCGCCGGCCGCGCATTTCGCGCTCGGCCGCTTCCTCCTCGTTCATCTCCGCCAACTCGAACTGCGGCTCGACCGGCACAAACAGCATCTGCATGAACGGCTCGCCCGGCCGGAACACGTGCCAGCGGCCTTCCGGCGGCGCCTTGAATACCACGAACGAAATCATCGGCCACCAATTGGTGCGCAGCAATGCCGGCACCGCAATCGGCACCTCGTCGTCGGGATCGGTGTAAAACCGCGGATGCGGCTCGGTGCGCACCGCCATTTCGGGCGCCACATGCAGGTCGAGCAGCAGCTGATACGTATAGAAGTTCTCGCCGAATGAACGAAACGGCGGCCAATTGATGCCGGTCCCCGGGTCGGGGCCAAAATCGCCTTCGAGCGCGACTTGCCCGTCACGCTTGGTGACGCGCAGCTCATTGTCGAAAGGGTAAAACACCTCGATTCCGTATTGCGCACCTTCGGTGAAGGGCACGCAGTGCCAGGCATATTCGTGCGAACCGTCGCGGCGCGGCTCCGGCTTGCCGGCCCAGCCGGGCATTTCGAGCTTGGTGCGCCGCGGAGCAAGCCGCGGCTCGTATAGTCGATATTTGATCGTTTGCATGGAATGCCTCGGTCGCCAGATGAATGGGTGCACGAGGACGGCGGATCGAGCAAATCAACGCCTCTGCCGCTGAGATTGTTCCGGCGCCGATTAATTTGGCGGATTGAAGTCGAGAAACTTTCCGGCGCGGTAGCTGTAAAGCTTTCCGGTCTGCGTGCAGGCGGGCAGGCAAAGCGGCACAATCGCCTCGGAGACCTGCTCCGGCGTCGGCAGCGTCATCGGATCGATGCCCGGAAAAGCAGCCGCGTACATGCGCGTGCGCGTCGGGCCCGGCGCGAACAGATTGGCGCGCAGCTTGGTCGTTTCGGTCTCCGCCGCATAGGTGCGCACCAGCACCTCCAGCGCTGCCTTGGAGGCCGCGTAGGGGCCCCAATAGGCACGGCCCATGTGGGAAACGCCCGAGGTGAGGAACACCGCGCGGCCTGCGCTCGATCGCTGCAGCAGTGGATCCATGCAGCGGATGAGCTGCCAGTTGGCGGTGACGTTGACCGCCATGACATTATCCCAATCCTTCGGGTCGACGTGACCGAGCGGCGACAGCGGCCCCAGAATGCCTGCATTGCCGACCAGCACGTCGAGGCGCTGGTAGCGCTCATTGAGGGCGAGCGCGAGGCGCGCGATGCCGTCGAAGTCTTTGATGTCGAGCGGCACCAGCGTGGCCGTCGAGCCGGCAGCCTGGATTTTGTCGTCGAGCTCTTCGAGACCGCCGACCGTGCGCGCGACCGCAACGATGTGCGCGCCGGCTTCGGCGAGATGCAGCGCGAGCGCAGCGCCGAGCCCGCGCGAGGCGCCGGTGACGAGCGCGATGCGGTCGGCGAGAGGCTTCGGATTGCTCATGCCTTGATCCTCATCTTGAAAAGCCCGCCGACGCATTTGCGAAGGCGGGCGTCCCGAAGGATGAGGCCTCATGCTTCGAGACGCCGCGCTGATGCGCGGCTCCTCAGCATGAGGAGACACGCCGGTCAAGTCGAGGAAGCTAGATTGCCTCCGCCAGCAGCGACAGTTGCCGCGGGGAAGCCTCCTGGGCGGCGAGGTCGGTGAGCGGCGTCGGATAGTCACCGGTGAAGCAGTGGTCGGTGAATTGCGGCCGCACGGCATCTCGCCCCGGCAGGCCCATGGCGCGGTAAATGCCGTCGACCGAAAGAAACGCCAGCGAATCCGCACCGATGAATTGCCGCATCCCCTCCAGGTCGTGCGTGGCGGCGAGCAGCTTGTCGCGCTCGGGCGTATCGATGCCGTAGTAGTCGGGGTGGGTGATCGGCGGCGAGGCGATGCGGAAATGCACTTCGGTGGCGCCGGCATCGCGCATCATCTGCACGATCTTGCGCGAGGTGGTGCCGCGCACGATCGAGTCGTCAACGAGCACGATGCGCTTGCCCTTGACCACTGCGCGGTTGGCGGAATGTTTCAGCCGCACGCCCTGGTCGCGGATCGCCTGCGTCGGCTGGATGAAGGTGCGGCCGACATAGTGGTTGCGGATGATGCCGAGCTCGTAGGGTACGCCCGATTCCTGGGCAAAGCCGATCGCCGCCGGCACGCCGGAATCCGGCACCGGCACGATCACGTCCACCTGCGCAGGCGCCTCGCGCGCAAGCTCGGCGCCCATGGCCTTGCGCACGTCGTAAACATTGCGGCCGCCGACGATCGAATCGGGCCGCGAGAAATAGATGTATTCGAAGATGCAGGGCCGCGCTTGCATGGGCGGGAACGGCTTGTGCGAATGCGCGCCATCCTCGTCGAAGATCACCACCTCGCCGTTCTCGACGTCGCGCACGTATTGCGCGCCGATAATGTCGAGCGCGCAGGTTTCCGAAGCCAGGATCGGGCAGCCGTCGAGCCGGCCGACCACCAGCGGACGGATGCCGAGCGGGTCGCGCGCGCCCAACAGCTTCTTGTTGGTAAGGCCGACGAAGGCATAGGCGCCTTCAAGCTGGCGCAAGCCCTCGATGAAACGGTCGACGAACCGGTTGCGGCGCGCGCGCGCCACCAGATGCAGGATCACCTCGGTATCGCTGGTCGACTGCATCATGGCGCCTTCGTGCACCAGGGCGCGGCGCAGCGCGATGCCGTTGGTAAGATTGCCGTTGTGGCCGATGGCGAAGCCGCCGCCCTCCAATTCCGCGAACAGCGGCTGCACGTTGCGCAGGATGGTCTCGCCGGTGGTCGAATAGCGCACGTGGCCGATCGCCGAATTGCCGGGCAGGCGATCGATCACCTCGCGTCGAGAGAAGGTGTCGCCGACCAGGCCGAGGCGGCGTTCGGAATGGAAGCGCTTGCCGTCGAAGGAAACGATGCCGGCGGCTTCCTGGCCGCGGTGCTGCAGCGCGTGCAGGCCGAGCGCGGTGATGGCGGCGGCATCCGGATGACCGAAGATGCCGAACACACCGCATTCCTCGCGCAGGCGGTCGGCGTCCAGGTCAAGTTCGGCGTCAGCCGTCGGCGCAAGGTCGAGTTCGAGTTGCCGCATCGCTATCGCGTTCTCGTTGGCGGTTGCAGGTCGGTGCGCTGGTCCGGGCCGGTATCGGCCGGTTCCTGCTCCTCGTGCTTGCGTTGCCTGTACTTAGATATGGTCTCGTCGAGGTTCTCCGGCAACAGCGATTCCAGCCACTGTCCCGTACTTTCCAACACGACTTTCGACTTTGCGCCCTTGACCCAGTTCGGCTGGCTGCGTTCCGGAACCAGCCAGGCGAAAAATACGAAAGCCACGACGACCACCAGCAGGCCGCGGCCGAGCCCGAACAAAAAGCCGAGCGTGCGGTCGAGCGCGCCCACGCGGCTATCGAGCACCATGTCGGAAATGCGCACGGTGACGATGGCGACCAGGATCAGTGTCACCAGGAAGATGAGCGCCGCGGCGATGGCATTGGTCGCGGTATCGCCGAGGCTGACATAGGACTTCACGAACGGGGTCAGCCGGCTGTAGAGCGCCAGCGCAGCCACCGCCGCCACGATCCAGGCGCCGATCGACAGGATCTCGCGCATGAAGCCGCGGATCATGGCCAAGAGGCCAGAGATCAACATGACCACCAGGAGAAGGATGTCGAGCAGCGTGATCGGCATGGGCGGCTCAGGCGCTCCGCGGCTAGGGGCAGATTCCGCCGGGCGATGCCGTGGCCGCCGCGGCGGCTGCGGGCGAAGGCGGCGGTGTCGGCCTTAACGTCTTAATTTCAAGCCCGCTTTTGCTCTAGCCCCGGACGTGCGCCGGAAGCTGTTATGACGCCCCGTTGTATAGCGGGGCGCCACGGTGCCGTCACCCGTCTTCTCCACGGCCTTCGCCGGTTCGGCGGCCGCGTGCGGCGATTTCGGCCACCAAATCGGCCAAATTTGCCACCTCGCTGACCGTCAGGCCCGGTTCGCCCGCCTCGCCGCGAAGCCCTTCGGAGACGACGGCGCCGGTAAAGCCGAGCTTTGCGGCCTCCTTGAGACGGGCCGGGCCCTGCGCTACCGGGCGCACCGCGCCGGACAATGAAACCTCGCCGAAATAGACGGCATCGGCCGGCAGCGGCGCGTGTGTCAGCGACGACACCAGCGCCGCCGCCGCCGCCAGATCGGCGGCCGGCTCCTGGATGCGCAGCCCGCCCGCCACGTTGAGATAGACATCGTGGCCGCCGAGCCTGACGCCGCAATGGGCTTCCAGCACCGCCAGCACCATGGAAAGCCGGCTGGGGTCCCAGCCGACCACGGCACGGCGCGGCGTGCCGAGCGCGGAGGGCGCCACCAGCGCCTGGATTTCGACCAGTACCGGCCGGGTTCCCTCGATGCCGGCAAAGACGGCAGTGCCGGGGCTGCCGAGCTCCCGCTCCGACAGGAACAGTTCGGAGGGGTTCGACACCTCGCGCAGGCCTGAGCCGGTCATCTCGAACACGCCGATCTCGTCGGTCGGACCGAATCGGTTCTTCACGGCGCGCAGGATTCGGAACTGGTGCGAACCTTCGCCTTCGAACGACAAGACCGCGTCGACCATGTGCTCGACCACGCGCGGACCCGCAATCTGCCCGTCCTTGGTGACATGGCCGACCAGGATCACGGCCGCGCCCGAACGCTTGGCGAAGCGGATCAGCGCCTGCGCTGAGCCGCGCACTTGCGTCACCGTGCCTGGCGAGGAGTTCGACCATGTCGGTCCACATGGTCTGAATGGAGTCGATCACGATCAGCCGTGGCGTCTTGCCTTCCGACAGCGTGGCGATGATGTCTTCGACCGCGGTCTCGGCGGCGAGCTCCACGGCCGCGTCGCGCAAGCCGAGCCGCTCGGCGCGCAAGCGCACCTGCGCCACGGCTTCCTCGCCGGAAATGTAGACGGCGCGGTGGCCGGCGCGGGCGAGCGCACCTGCAGCCTGGATCAGCAGGGTCGACTTGCCGATGCCGGGATCGCCGCCGACCAGTAGCACCGAACCGCGCACGAAGCCGCCGCCGGTCACCCGATCAAATTCGGCAATGCCGCAGGGCAGGCGCGGGGCGTCATGGGCTTCGCCGGCGAGCGGCTCCAGCGCGAAGGGCCGGCCCTTGCGCGGCGCCCGGCCGGGCCCGCTTGCCCGCTCGGCGCCTTCCTCGGAAAGCGTATTCCACTCGCCGCAGGCCTCGCATTTGCCCTGCCAGCGCGTATAGGCCGCGCCGCAGTTCTGGCAGATGAAGCTGAGACTGCGCTTGGACACTGGAATCGTCCCCGGAATGGCTCCCAGACCCTAAGAGGGTCAAAAGAACATTACAAGAACATTCTTTAAGAAAGGGCTTATTCTTTAGGGGATTGGCCCAATCAGGCCCGATACACCCGGTGATAGCGGTGGCTCAGGCTGGTGAGCACCTCGTAGCCGATGGTGCCGCAGACATTGGCCACATCGTCGACGCTGATTTCGTCGCCAATCAGCGTGACCAGGTCGCCGCGCCGCGCCGAATTGTCGGGCAGGTCGGTGATGTCGATCGCCAACAGGTCCATGGAAATACGCCCCGCCAACGGGCAGCGCTTTCCGGCCACGATGGCGTCGGCGCCCGGCGCTTCGTTGGAGGAGCCGGCCGAGCGCATGAAACCGTCGGCGTAGCCGATCGCCACCACCGCGATGCGGGTGTTCTTCCGCGCGGTCCATACCGCGTCATAGCCGACCGTCTCGCCGCGCGGCACGCTGCGCACCTGCACGATGCGCGCCTGCAATTCGACCACCGGCCGCATGGGATTGCTGCGTCCCGGCGTCGGGTTGACGCCGTACAGCGCCACGCCCGGCCGCACCATGTCGCAATAGGCGGCGCTGCCGAGAAAGACGCCTGAGGAATTGGCGAGCGAAGAAGGGATGCCGCGATAGAGCATGCGGATCTCGCGGAACAGGCGGATCTGCCGCTCGTTGAGCGGATGCGCCGGCATTTCGGCGCAAGCCAAATGGCTCATCAGCAGCATAATGCCGTGGTTCTCGGCGCGGATGCGCGGCGCCAGCGCTGCCGCCTCGTTGGGGGATATGCCGAGCCGGTTCATGCCGGTATCGACATGCAGGGCGGCGCCGCCCTGCCAGCCGCTGCCGGCAAGGAAAGCATCCCATTCGGCGAGTTCGACCAGACTGCCGATCACCGGCCGCGCGCGCACGGCGGCATAGGCCGGCGCGGTGCCCGGCATCAGCCCGTTGAGCACGTAGATCGTCGCGTCGGGCGCGGCATCGCGCGCGCGCGCGGCTTCGCCGAGATCGGCGACGAAGAAGGTCTTGCAGCCGCCGCGCGCCAGGCGATAGGCGACCTGCTCGAGCCCGCAGCCGTAGCCGTTCGCCTTAATCACGGCGGCGCACTCGGCGGGTGTCGCCCGCCGCGACAGCGCGCGCCAATTGGCTTCCAGCGCGCCGAGGTCGACGGTGAGGATGCCGCCGGCTTCCGCCGCCGGCGGCCCGGTGGTGAAATCCCGGTCGTCCGCGCCGTAGACGGGCGCATCGATCTCCGGCTGGGTTGCGGTTTCGGCTTCGGCCATGCCCGGGTTCATAGCCGGGCCGGCGCGCGGCGTCCATGCGGGGCAATCAGCCGCGGGGCGCGGCGGGCGCCGGCGCGAATAATTCGTGCGGCATCGTCAATCCGCGCAGTTCGTGCATCCCGAGCGAGGCCAGGGGCGCCGCATAGGCGCTGGCAAAATCGTCGCTGACGATCACCGGCACGTCCAGCGCCTTGCCCACCGATTGGATGCGGCTCACCAGATTGACCGCCGGCCCGATCACGGTGAAATCGAGCCGTTCGGCGGCGCCGATATTGCCGTAGAACGCTTTGCCGACATGCAAGGCAACCACCACGTCGAGCGGCGGCTCGCCCGCCATGGACGGGTCGTCGGTCAGCTTTTCGATCGCAGCCGTCGCTTCGAACGCCGCCGCGAGCGCGTTGCGCGCGGCTTCGGCTTGCGTCGTCGCGCCGTCGAGCGGGAAGATCGCCAGCAGACCGTCGCCGATGAACTTGAGGATCTCGCCGCCGTGCGCCGCGATCGCTTTCGCTTGCGCGTCGAACAAGGCGTTGAGGATGGCGATCATGCGGTCGCCCGGCAGGCGGTCCGAGCGTGCGGTGAAGCCGCGCAGATCGGACGCCCACAGAACCGCGGCAAGCGGCTCGCCGGTGCCGCGGCGAATCCCGCCGGCGAGCACCTTAGGCCCGGTGTTGGGGCCAAGATAGGCATTGAGCACGTTGCGGGTGAGCGCGCGCTGCGTGTGCATGTCGGCGACAATCGCGACATACTGCGACACGCGGGTCAGGTCCTTGATTTCGTCGGCGGTGAATCCGCCCGGCCGGTCGCTCGCATAGCTGAGCATGTAGTTTTCGCCGAGCGCCGCGGGCACCGGCAGCGCGAAATAGTCGGTGGCGCCCTCCGCCTTGAGGTCGTGCAGAATCGGAAAGTCGAGCTTGGCGCCAGGCGCGTCGATCCGGCGGCGCACGGTCTCGCCGCCGACGGCGACCCGCAGCACCGGATTGTCCTCGTAGCGCAGCGTTTCAGCGATCTCGTGCTCGATCAGGATCTGAGTCGTTTTGCCGGTGGTGCGCCACCAAAACATGGTGGTGCCGAGGTACTGCGGGTGTAACACGCGCGCATGCAGCGTGAGCCGCAGCAGCGGTAGTCCGGCGGCGAGCAGCCGCCAGGCGAATTCATCGACGCTTTGCAGCGCGGACGGGATCTGCCGCGCGCGGCCGACGAGCCAGCTTATGATGCCATCGACGCTATCGCGCGCCGGGCGCTCGGCGACGGGACGCTCATACACTTCGACAGTATGCACAAAGCGCGGGTCGACCTGGACCGGCGAGGGGTTTACCTGTGTCTCGCTCATCGCGCCATTTCCGCCCCGACCATCCTGTGGCCAAAGGTGTTGTGGGGCGCAAGCTTTTGCAAGGGGCGCCGCGCTCACCGAGCGCTGCGGTAAACGATCGTCAGGCCGCGGCTCAAGAAGGAGCGACGCGTGCCGCGCGTCATTGCCCGGGCACTTTTCCGATCTTGACTTCGATCGCCGCGTAATAGGCCGCGAGATCGGCGATGTCGTCGTCCGACAGCGACGGCACCACCAGCGACATCATCTCGTTTTTGCGCTGGCCGTCGTGAAACGCGTGCAGCTGCGCTACCAGGTAAGCTTCCACTTGGCCGGCGAGATTGGGTGCCGCGGGCAATTTGGCTTGTCCGTCCAGGCCATGGCACATTTGACATTTGGCGGCGGCAATCGTGCGGCCATGCGCGATGTCGGCGGCGTCGCTCGGCGTGCCGCCCATGGCGATGCAGGACAGCGCGGCGGCGATCGCCACTCCGACGCGCCGCGACGGTGGAAAGAGCATTTCGACTGTTCCCGTTGCTCGCCTAATGCGCGGCGGCCCCGCCATGGGCGGGGCCGCCCTCGTCAGACCAGTCGGCTACTTGCCGTCGTACCAGATGCGATAGACGGCGCCCACGAGGTCGTCGGAGACGAGCAGCGAACCGTCGTACAGTTGCGCCACATCGACCGGACGGCCGTTGTAGATGCCGTTGTCGTTCCAGCCCTCGGCGAACGGAATCGAGGGCCCCGCCACGTGTCCGTCATCCTTGAGGAAGGTAACCATGACGCGCGCGCCCACCGGCACGGTACGATTCCACGAGCCGTGCTGTGTGGAGAAGATCGCGCCCTGATATTTGGCGGGAAACTGGTGGCCCGTGTAGAACGTCAAGCCGAGGTCAGCCGCATGCGCGACCTGGTCGACTTCCGGGAACACGATGTCCTTCGGCGGCGTGTCGTTGGCGTATTCGTCGGTGCGGGTGTGGCCGCCGCCATAGTAAGGGAAGCCGAAATCCTCTCCCGCCTTGGTGACACGGTTCATTTCGCCCGGCGGCTTGTTATCGCCCATGCCGTCGACCTGGTTATCGTTGCTCCATAGCGAGCCGTCTTTCGGATTGAAGTCCATGCCTTCCGGGTTGCGCATGCCCGTGGCGAAGATCTCGCGGTTCTTGCCGTCACGGTCCATGCGAATGATGCCGCCGATGCCGAGCGTCTTGTAGAGCGCCCATTTTTCCTTGGACGGAACGTTGTAGGGCTGGCCAAGCTGGATATAGAGCTTGTTGTCGGGCCCGATGCGGCATTCGCGGGCCGTGTGATTGTAGCTTACCTCGCTCTTCGGAATCAGCTGGCCTTCGGGCACCACCGGCACCGCCACCACGTCGGGGCTTTCATAGAAGAATTCGGCGGCCGGATACAACAGCACGCGGTTCTGCTCGACGATGTAAAGGAAGCCGTCCTTCGAGAAGCAGGGGCCGTTGGGAATCGTTTTCTTCAGCGATGGAGCGAATTCCTTGACGTCATCGGCGACGAAGTCGCGGTCGCGGTCGGTGACGACATACACTTTTGTCTTGCGCGTGCCGACGAACACGGCGATGCCTTGCGGACCGACGGCCATATGGCGCGCATCCGGCACCAGCGCGTAGAGGCCGATATGGAAGCCGTGCGGCAACTTGATCTTGGTCAGGTTCTTCTTGACCTGGTCGGCCTTCGGACCGGTTTGCGGGATCTGCGGCCACTCCCCTTGCCATCCGGTAATATGAAACGCGCCAAGTTTCTCTAGGTTGTCCTCGGCATTTGCCGTGCCGATCCCTGCCAGCAACGCTGCCAGCGCTGCGGCCGCGATAGGCAATGATCTTCGCATTTTCGCTCCCTCCACATGTGTTATTTTAATTGAGTCCGCGCGATCGGCCGCGCCGGCTCGGGGCAAAATCGTAACACTCCAAGGTAGAGGCGCAAGGCCGAATGCGCGCGGGCGGCTGCCCATCGCCGCTGTGTTGCACGCTTCCGCGTTGCCCACGAGAAGCGGCCGCGCGGTCGCCGGGCAAATGGCTGGCGAGGCGCTAGATGCGCTCGGGCAAATGGTCTTCGCGCGCGAGCGAGGAGAACTTGGTGATTGCGCCCTCGAACTGCAATTCGACCGTGCCGGTCGGTCCGTGGCGCTGCTTGCCGATGATCACTTCCGCCCTGCCGTGCACCTTGTCGGCTTCCGCCAGCCATTCGGCGAACTTCTCGCGGTTCGATTCGAGCGGCTTGCGCATCTGGTGGTAATATTCTTCGCGATAGACGAATATCACCACGTCGGCGTCCTGCTCGATCGAGCCCGATTCACGCAAGTCGGAAAGCTGCGGACGCTTGTCGTCGCGGCTCTCCACCTGACGCGACAACTGCGACAGCGCCAGGATCGGCACGTTCAATTCTTTCGCCAGCGCCTTGAGCTTGGTGGTGATCTCGGTGATTTCCTGCACGCGATTTTCCGAGGAGCGCTTGGTCGAGCCCTGCAGCAGTTGCAGATAGTCGATGACCACGAGATCGAGGCCACGCTGGCGCTTGAGCCTGCGCGCGCGCGCGGCAAGTTGCGCCACCGAGAGGCCGCCGGTCTCGTCGAGATAAAACGGGATGCTCTGCATCTCGATCGAAACATCCTTGATGGTCTCGAAATCGGCCTCGCTGATGCCGCCGCGCCGGATCTGATTGGAGGGGATGCCGGTCTGTTCGGAAATGATGCGGGTGGCCAATTGTTCGGCCGACATTTCGAGCGAAAAGAAGCCGACGATGCCGCCGTTGACCGTCATCGTGTGGCCGTCGGGCTTGACCTCGCCGCGCCAGGCCTTGGCGACGTTGTAGCCGATATTGGTGGCGAGTGAGCTTTTGCCCATGCCGGGCCGGCCGGCAAGGATGATCAGATCGGAGGGCTGCAGGCCGCCCATCATGCGGTCGAGATCGTCGAGCCCGGTCGCCAGGCCGGAAAGCTTACCGTCGCGCTGATAGGCGCGCGCGGCCATGTCGACAGCGGTGGTGAGCGCCTGCGCGAAGCGCTGGAAGCCGCCGTCGTAGCGGCCCGTCTCGGCCAATTCATACAGCCTGCGCTCGGCGTCCTCGATCTGCTCGCGCGGCGAGGATTCCACGGGCGAGTCGTAGGCGTCGTTGACCAGGTCCTCGCCGACCTGGATCAGCGCCCGGCGGATCGCCAGGTCGTAGACGGTGCGGCCGTAGTCCTCGGCATTGATGATGGTGGTGGCTTCCGCCGCGAGCCGCGCCAGGTATTGGCTGACATTGAGTCCGCTGATGTCAATATTGGCGTCGAGAAACGTCTTCAGGGTGACCGGAGTCGCGATCTTGCCGGCGCGGATGAGTTCGCGCGAGAGCTGGTAGATGTTCTGATGGATGGGTTCGAAGAAGTGCGGCGGGTCGAGGAAGTCGGAAACCCGATAAAACGCCTCGTTATTGACCAGGATTGCGCCCAGCAGGGCCTGTTCCGCCTCGATATTGTGCGGTGCGGCCCGATAGGGAGCCGCCGGTTCTGCGACCGGCTTGCGAGCGACTGATTCGAGCGGAGACATGACCGTCCTTGTTCCGCCAATTTGACGAAACTTTGTTGCAACATGGCTTACACCGCGGATTGGGGCGTGCGACGACTGGGCGGCGCATGATCGCCGCTTTCCACACAAATCACCGCTGAAAAAATTTTAGATTTACGCCGCGTACGCCAATCGGCTTGACGACGCGAGGAACGAGGTGACAGCGATGTTACTCGCCGGCGAGCCGCAGCGGCTGCCTCTGCCTGCCTTCCGCCACGCGCAAGCGCTGCTCCTCGCGTGCAATGTAATCGCGCGTCATCGGCGTAACGCCCTGCCGCTTGGTGAGCTGGATCTGGAAATTCATCAAGTTCTGTTCACGGAACGCCATTTCCGAGGCCGCCAGGTAGAATTCCCACATGCGCACGAAGCGTCGGTCATAGATGCGCTCGGCCTCCTCGCGGTGGGCAAGGAAGCGCTCGCGCCAGTTCTTCAGTGTCTCGGCGTAATGCAGCCGCAGGATCTCGATGTCGGTGGTGAGCAAGCCGGCATTCTCGATGCACGGCAGCGCCTCCGACAGCGACGGAATATAGCCGCCCGGGAAGATGTATTTGGCGATCCAGGGATTTGTGACGTTCGGCCCTTCCGAACGGCCGATCGAATGCAGCACCATGACGCCGTCGTCGGCCAAGAGCTCGGCGCATTTGCGGAAGAATGTATCGTAATGGCCGACGCCGACATGCTCGAACATGCCGACCGAGACGATGCGGTCGAACGGTCCTTTGACGTCGCGGTAGTCCTTGAGCTCGAAGCAGGCGCGCGCGCCGAGGCCGCGCTCGGCGGCGCGCTCGTTGGCAATCGCATGCTGTTCCTGTGAGAGCGTGACACCGGTCACGTCGCCTCCGGTGTACTCTGCAAGATAAAGGCCGAGCCCGCCCCAGCCGCAGCCTATGTCGAGGACGCTCGCGCCTTTCTTTGGCAGGAGCTTGGCGGCGAGATGTCGCTTCTTGGCAAGCTGGGCGTCGTCGAGCGATTGCTCGGGGTGCTCGAAATAGGCGCAGCTGTATTGCCGATCGGCGTCGAGGAACAGGGAATAGAGCCGGCCGTCGAGATCGTAGTGATGGGCCACGTTGCGGCGTGCGCGCCTGCGCGGGTTGAACTGGCTGAGGCGGCGCGCCACGTAGCGGATCGCCCACTGCGGGCGCGCCCAGTGCGGCAATTCGGAATTCTGCCCTAGAGCGATGGCGAGCACGTCGGCGATCGTGCCCTCTTCGACCACGAAGGTGCCGTCCATATAGGCTTCGCCCAGCCGGAGCTCGGGATCGAGCAATATCCCCCATTCGGCCCCCCGCGTCGCGAAGCGGACCGCGACCGGCGTGCCGGTGCCGTCGCCGAAGGTGAAAGTAGTGCCGCGCGAGGTGGTGATCCGGAAACAGCCTCGACGCACGAAAGTCCTGAGCAGAAACTGAAGCAACCGATCCATCGGCCGCCTCCATCACTTAAAAAAGCCGCGTTTAGGCGTTGAGCAATAAACGCCCCCGCCAACTGAACGCGGCGGACGAAATTTCGTTCAGACTTAAGGATTAAACCAAAGTTCCACCGGTCCGGCAATGCTACAAATAGGCGGCCGGAGCGCGATTCGTGCCCGGGCCGGCAGCATATTCGGCCTATCACAGAGGTAGATCGTCGAGCCTGATGGAAAAGAAAAGTTGCAGGGAAAAGATGGCTTTACGCCGCAAATTTGGGCTGGTCGCGATGGTCATCGCGCTATTCATGACATCAGCTTCGGCGCAGGAAAATCTCGACGCCGGCAAAAGTCCGGCGCAGCTTTACGCCCAGGATTGTGCCATCTGCCATAAGACGCCGCATGGCCTATCCAAGGCTGGCGGACGCTGGAGCCTGCAAAATTTCCTGCGTGAACATTATACCGCCAGCCGCGAGTCCGCCGCCGCCATTGCCGCCTACCTGATCGCCATCGACCGCAAATCGCCCGCGAGTGGCCGCGCCAGCCACCGCGCGCACAAGGGCGCAAAATCCAAGGCCAACGCCAAACTTCCCCCGCAAAAGCCGTCAGGGACAAAGGACGAGGTCAAGCCGGTGGGCACGCCGGACGAGGCGAAAGCCAAGTCCGACAGCAAGCCCGAGACGAAGGCGGAGCCGGACCAAGCGAAGGCACTCGCCAAGGGCAGCAAGGACGCCAAGCCCGAGAAGAAATCCGACTAGCGGGCTATTTCTCGGCGGTCGGCTTTTCGGGCTGTACCGGCTTTTCGGCGTCCTCGGAAGCGTCCTCGCCGACCGGCTTGGCGCCTTCCTCGAAGAACGATTCCGCTACGGCCGCGGCCGCCGCCGCTTCCTCCTCGGCTTCCGTGCGCGGCACCATCACGTCCTCGCCGCGTGCAATGCGGTCGGCTTCATCCTTGCTGCGCGCAACCGTTACCGTGACCGACACCTCGACTTCCGGGTGCAGCTCGAGCGGCACCTTGTATTGGCCGATGGACTTGATCGGCGCGTTGAGCGCCACCTGCGAGCGCGCGATATCGGCGCCGTCGGCTTTCAGCAAATTGGCAATGTCGCGCGTCGAAACAGAGCCGAACAACTGGCCCGATTCACTCGCCTGGCGCAGTACCACGTAGGTCTTGCCGTCGATCTTGGCGCCGACCTTGCCGGCCTCGCCCTTCATTTCCAGGTTTTTCGCTTGCAGCTCCGACTTCATGCTTTCGAAGCGCGCCTTGTTTTCGGCGGTAGCCCGCAGCGCCTTGCCGCGCGGCAGCAGGAAATTGCGGGCGAAGCCGTCCTTCACGCGCACGATGTCGCCCATTTGGCCGTGCTTGCCAACGCGTTCGAGTAGGATCACTTCCATTTGGTCTCTCCTTGATCTGAAGCCATTCGCTGTTGCTAAATTTTTCCTGCACCGGGTGGCGGAAAGCGCATGCGCGCGACTCGCGTGCGAACGCTGACGACGGTCTCAACAAGACCGAGCAGGCAGAGCACTAGCACCGGCCAGCCGAACACCAGCACCGCCGCGTAGACGCCGCCGAGCAGGAGGGCGCGCGCGTTCATGCCTTGCGTGATGGCGTGCAGCACGGCGAAGCCGAGCACGCTGAAGGCGATCGCCAGGCCGGCCGAAGCCACGCCGGCAATGATGCCGATCATGCCGCCGACGAGGCTGAGCGCCACGGCGACGCCGAAGGCGCCGGCGAGCGGGCGCGGCAGCGTCATGGCCGGTATCTGGGGCCATGGTCGCGCCAGCCTGCCGGAAAACATCACGATGCGGCCGGCCAGCCACAGATTGACGAGGTTGGTGATGGTCGCGAGCACCGCAGCCGCCGGCGGGATGGCGGCGACCATGAAATCGATCAGCTTCTGCGGGTGGGAAATGCCGGGCAGTTTCAATGGCTCCCCCGCACCGCCGCTCTCTGCCTGCAACAGCTGGGCGAGCGCGTGCTGCAGCCCGCTGCGGAAGCTTGCGGCGTCGAGGCCGAAATTGGCGATGGCGACCACGACAACCAGCACGGCGATCAACGAGGCCCACATCACCAGCCGTCCCGGCGGATACCATTCGAGCGCGGGCGCGCTGCCGTTGCCGCCGGCGCCGGCCGGGCGCGCCAGCATGGCGAGATAGCCGAGCCACCACGCCGGCAGGCCGGCGCTCGCCAGGAACGCGAAGAAGAACATGGAGCCGAACACGGCGGCAAGCGCGAGGGCGGCGGTGAGCGCCCCGATCAGCGCCGACCAATGACTCCAGCCGAGCGCCGCGATCATCATCGGCAGCGGCGCCAAATAAAACAGCGCCACCGACAAGAGCGAGCCGGAGGTCACCGAGGCGAACAGCAGCGCGGCCGCGAGGCCGGCGCCGACGCCGATCAAGGCGAATTGCATCATCGCGAGCTGTCCCGCTCCTTTGAGCGGTTAGAGACGGATCGAGTCCGCCCCAACCATCGGCCCCCGGAGTCATTTCCGGCGGCCTCGTCTTTCACATCGTCATTCCAGGTTCGCTCGCCATGCGAGCGCCCCGGATGACAGAGACAAGATTACCGTATCACGTAAGGCAGCAGGCCCAAAAAGCGCGAACGCTTGATCGCCTGTGCGAGCTCACGCTGCTTTTTGGCCGAGACCGCCGTAATGCGGCTCGGCACGATCTTGCCGCGCTCCGAGACGTAGCGCTGCAGCAGTTTGACGTCCTTGTAGTCGATCTTGGGCGCGTTGGCGCCGGAGAAGGGGCAGGTCTTGCGCCGGCGGAAAAAGGGACGGCGCGCGCCGCCTGCGGGTGAGAAGGCCATGGTCTATTCCTCCCCGCCTTGCCGACTCTCGGTCGTCTCTTCCTCGTCGCTGCGCTCGCGCCGCTCGCCGCGATCACGCCGTTCGCCGCGGCGGTCGTCGCGCTCGGCCTTGCGCATCATCGCGGAGGGGCCTTCCTCATGCTCGTCGACGCGGATGGTGAGATAGCGCAGCACGTCTTCGTTGAGCCGTTCCTGCCGCTCGATCTCGTTGAGCGCGGCCGCCGGCGCTTCGACATTGAGCAGCGTCATGTGCGCCTTGCGGTTCTTGCGGATGCGGTAGGAGAGCGACTTCAGGCCCCAATATTCCGACTTGCCGACTTTGCCGCCCATCTGGGCGATGACGCCGGAAAGCTGCGTGGTCAATTCTTCGACCTGCTGCGCCGAGAGGTCCTGGCGCGCGAGATAGACGTGTTCGTATAGCGGCATGGAATGCCTTTCCCTTTTGGTCCCGTTCCGTCTCGATCCCGGCGCCAAGCCCCTCGAGCCCTTCGGGAAAGGCTCGAATGTTGCTCAAAGGCGGGAACACGGGATGACGGACCCACCGGTCCTACCGTTTTTGCGTGAAAAACGGCCATCCGTTCAGCTCCCGGCCGAGATCGACGGAGCGCGCGGTTTATAGGGATTTTTCCGGGAAACGCAAGGCGTGCGGGCGCCCGCTCAGGCCGCTTTCGGGCCCGGCGTGCCGCCATTCTTCTGCAGCCGCTCGGCGAGCTCGACGGCGAGATCGACCCCTTCGCGCATCTGCGCGGCGGACTGCGGGGTGGCGCTGTTTTTCTGGCGCATCTTGTTGAGCGCTTCCAGCAGGCGCTCGAGATTTTCCGCCATCAACTGCTGGCGGAAGACGGGATCGTTGCGCGCCCTTTCGAGATCGTCCTCGCTTACCAGGTCGTTCATCGGCCGGCCTCGCAATAGTTAACGCGTAGTCTAGTGGAGATAGCTTTTTGCTTCGTTACCGCGACCGGCTCAACTTGACAGAAGGGGGCAACCCCGTGTCTTTCGGCCCAAAATCCGGGCAGGTCAGCACGATATGGCGGTCGCTTTCGTTTTTCCGGGCCAGGGCAGCCAGGCGGTCGGCATGGGCAAGAGCCTGGCCGACAATTTCCCGGCGGCGCGCGCCGTGTTCGAGGAAGTCGACGCGGCGCTCGGCGAGAGCTTGAGCCGCATTATCTTCGAGGGGCCCGGCGAGACGCTCACGCTCACCGAGAACGCACAGCCGGCGCTGATGGCGGTCTCGCTCGCGGCGATGCGCGTGCTGCAGGCGGAAGCCGGCATGCAGCTGGCGCGCGACGCGCAATTCGTCGCCGGCCATTCGCTCGGCGAATATTCCGCGCTCGCCGCGGCGGGCGCCTTCACTCTCGCCGACACGGCGCGCCTCTTGCGCATACGCGGGCAGGCCATGCAGAAGGCGGTGCCGGTCGGCGTCGGCGCCATGGCGGCGCTCCTCGGCCTTGATTTCGACGCGGCGGCGGCGGTCGCCCGCGAGGCGGCGCAAGGACAAGTATGCCAGGCCGGCAACGACAATGGTGGCGGCCAGGTGGTGGTGTCGGGCGACAAGGCGGCGGTCGAGCGCGCGGTCGAGCTCGCCAAAGCGAAAGGCGCCAAGCGCGCGATGCTGCTGCCGGTATCCGCGCCGTTCCATTGCGCGCTGATGCAGCCGGCCGCCGAGGCAATGGCGCAGGCGCTCGCCAAAGTCAGCGTCAAGCCACCCATTGTCCCGGTTGTCGCCAACGTGTTCGCTAAGCCGGTGAGCGAGCCGCAACAGATCGTCGATGCGCTCATCAAGCAGGTCACCGGCACGGTGCGCTGGCGCGAGTTGGTCGCCTTCATGGCGCAGGCGGGCGTCGCCCGCTTCTACGAAGTCGGCGCCGGCAAGGTGCTGAGCGGGCTGATCAAGCGCATCGCCGAGGGCGCCACGGCAAGCGCCATCGGCACGCCGGACGACATCGCCGCCTACAAGGCCACGGCAGGGGAAAACACATGATGTTCGATCTGACGGGCAAGACCGCGTTGGTGACCGGGGCGAGCGGCGCCATCGGCGGCGCGATCGCGCGCGCGCTGCACGAACAGGGCGCGACGGTCGCGATCTCCGGCACGCGCCGCGACGCGCTCGATGCGCTCGCCGGCGAAATGAAGGAGCGCGTGCACGTGCTGCCCTGCGATCTCTCCGACAAGGACGCGGTCGAGCAACTGGTGCCGGACGCCGAATCCAAGATGGAGAAGCTCGACATCCTGGTCGCCAATGCCGGGGTCAATCGCGACAACCTGTTTGTGCAGCTGCGCGACGAGGACTGGGACCAGGTCATCGCGGTCAACCTCACCGCCACATTCCGCCTTGCCCGCGCGGCCGTGAAGACCATGATGCGCCGCCGGTTCGGCCGCGTGATCGGCATTTCCTCGGTAGTCGGCTTCACCGGCAATCCGGGGCAGGGCAACTACACCGCGTCCAAGGCCGGCCTGGTCGGCATGCTTAAGGCGGTGGCGGCCGAATATGCCAAACGCAACGTCACGGCCAATTGCATCGCTCCCGGCTTCATCGCCTCGGCCATGACCGATAAGCTCAACGAGAAACAGCGCGAGGCGATTCTGGCCCGGGTGCCGGCCGGCAAGCTCGGGACCGGAAAAGACATTGCGGCGGCGGCGGTCTATCTCGCCTCCGACGAGGCCCAATATGTCACCGGGCAGACGATTCATGTGAATGGCGGCATGGCGATGATATGAGCGGAAAGGCGTGGCTTTTCAGGGCTTAGAGGGCTAGGCTCACACTGCTAGTCAACCGATTTGAAGTGTGGTAACCGGATTTTGGCCCGGCTGGGGCGGCCGAGCGTGGACATTGTAAAACATGGTCCGCGGTCGAACTGTCTCACCAGCGTGAACCACGACGAGGCCAAGCCGCCATGGCTGCGATCGCACGTTGCGGGTCGCGGCCCAATCTAAAGCACGAGGTTGGAACGATGAGTGATATTGCCGAGCGGGTGAAAAAGATCGTCGTGGAGCACCTTGGCGTCGAACCCGACAAGGTGACCGAACAAGCCAGTTTTATCGACGATCTTGGCGCCGACAGTCTCGACACCGTCGAGCTCGTGATGGCTTTCGAGGAGGAATTCGGCTGCGAAATTCCCGACGATGCCGCGGAAACAATTCTGACCGTCGGTGACGCCGTCAAGTTTCTCGAAAAGAACGCAAAAAGCTGAGCGAACGCTGCCGCGGCCGCTCGAAACGCATAAATATTGGTTGGCTTGGCGGCTATGCCCGGACAAAGCGGCGCATAGGCCTCCAAGTTTGTCTGGAACCCGGCCATGAGACGCGTCGTCGTAACCGGTATGGGAATGCTGACGCCGCTCGGCTGCGGCGTCGAAACGACCTGGAAGCGACTCGTCGAAGGCGAGAGCGGCGCCAAGCGCGTCGACCGCTTCGAGGTCGACGACATCGCCTGCAAGATCGCCTGCATGATCCCGCGCGGCGACGGCTCCGATGGCACCTACAATCCGGACGACTGGATGGAGCCGAAGGAGCAGCGCAAGGTCGACGAGTTCATCGCCTTCGCCATGTGCGCGGCGCGACAGGCGCTCGACGACGCCGGCTGGAAGCCGCAAAGCTATGAGGACCAGGCCAATACCGGGGTGCTCATCGGCTCCGGCATCGGCGGCATCGAGGGCATCGCCGACACGGCGATCCTCATGAAGGAAAAAGGCCCGCGTCGGGTGTCGCCGTTCTTCATTCCCGGCCGCATCATCAACCTCGCCGCCGGCTATGTCTCGATCGAGTTCGGCTTGAAGGGCCCCAACGCGGCGGTGGTGACCGCTTGCTCCACCGGCGCGCACGCGATCGGCGATGCCGCGCGGCTGGTCGCGCTCGGCGACGCCGAGGTGATGGTGGCCGGCGGCAGCGAATCTCCGGTGAACCGGCTCTCGCTCGCCGGCTTTGCGGCGTTGCGCGCGCTCTCCACCGGTTTCAACGACGACCCCACCCGCGCCTCGCGCCCTTACGACAAGGAGCGCGATGGCTTTGTGATGGGCGAGGGCGCCGGCATCGTCGTGCTGGAATCGCTCGAGCACGCCAAGGCGCGCGGCGCCAAGATCTACGGCGAACTCATCGGCTACGGCCTGTCGGGCGACGCCTATCACATTACGGCGCCGGCGCCGGATGGCGACGGCGCCTATCGTTGCATGACCATGGCCATGAAGCGCGCCGGTATTTCGCCCGACGAGCTCGACTACATCAACGCCCACGGCACCTCGACCCCGCTCGGCGACGAAATCGAGCTCGGCGCCGTGCAGCGGCTGGTCGGCAACGCCGCCGGTCGCATCTCGATGTCATCGACCAAGTCCTGCATCGGCCACCTGTTGGGCGCCGCCGGCGCGGTGGAGGCGATTTTCTCGATTCTGGCGATCCGCGACGGCGTCGCGCCGCCCACCATCAATCTCGACAATCCTTCCGTCGAGTCGCCGATCGACCTGGTGCCGCTGCAGGCGCGCAAGCGCCAGATCGACGCCGCGCTGTCCAATTCGTTCGGCTTCGGCGGCACTAATGCGTCTCTCATCTTCCGCCGCTACGCCGAATAGCCGCTTACGCAAGAAGGCTTGTCGCCACCCTCTCGCTTTCGCCATAATGCTTCCTAAGCTGCGATAGCCTTTGATATTTTTCGACTTGGAGCATGATTGAAGTGAGCTTGCCGGCGCTGACAGCGGGAGCGAACGCGTGAGTTCTTCTCGTACGCCAAGCGGCAATGACCGCGGCGCGCAACATCTCGGCCGCGGCAAGCCGGGTCCGAGCATCGTTCCGGCGCCGCCCGGCGAGCGCTCGGCGGTGCCGCCGCGCTCCCCGCGCGTCGCGCTCGAGCCGGAACGGGTGCCGCTGCCCAGGCGCCGCTCCAAGCGCGTGCGCCACCCGCTGGTGATCGCCGGCAATGCCATCTTCATGGTGCTGGTGCTGGTCGCGGTCACCGTCGGCGGCGCGCTCTATCTCGGCAAGCAACGTTTCGACGCGCCCGGACCCTTGCCCGAAGACAAGATCGTCAATATCCCGCGCGGGCTCGGCATCAAGGACATCGCCGCGCTGCTGCAGCGCGAGGGCGTGATTGATCAGCCCTACGTGTTCATGGGCGGCGTCCTTGTGATGAAGGCGCGCGGCGGCCTCAAGCACGGCGAATACAAATTCGTCCGCCACGCCAGTCTCGCCAACGTCGTCACCACGATTATCGATGGCAAAGTGGTCCAGCACGCGCTCACGCTGGCCGAGGGGCTGACCTCGGAGCAGATCGTGGCGAGGTTGCTCCAGGACGACGCGCTCACCGGCCAGATCAAGGAAATCCCCCCGGAAGGCTCGCTGCTGCCGGAGACCTACAAGTTCACGCGCGGCATGACGCGCGAGCGCATGATCAAGCACATGCAGGAAGCCGAGCAACGTCTGGTGAGGGAGATCTGGGCGCACCGCGCGCCGGACCTCCCGCTCAAATCGCCGCAGGAACTGGTGACCCTGGCCTCCATCGTCGAGAAAGAGACCGGCAAGTCGAGCGAGCGCTCGCGCGTCGCAGCCGTGTTTGTCAACCGACTCAGGAAGCAGATGAAGCTGCAATCCGACCCGACCATCATCTACGGCCTGACCGGAGGCAAGGGATCGCTCGGCCGTCCGATCAAGAAAAGCGAGATCGAGCAGCCGACGCCCTACAACACTTACGTCATCAGCGGACTGCCGCCGGGCCCGATCGCCAATCCCGGCAAGGCTTCGCTCGAGGCGGTGGCAAATCCGGCGCGCACCAAGGATCTTTATTTCGTCGCCGACGGCAGCGGCGGCCACGTATTCTCGGAGAACTACCAGCAGCACGAGAAGAATGTCGCCAAGCTGCGCTCCATCGAGCATGCGAAGTCGCAACCCGGGGAGGCTAAGCCCTCCGAGACGAAGCCCGCCTCCTCCTCCGACCAGGTTCCGGAGTAGGGAGACGCCCGTCCTCTTTGCTTATTCCGGCGTGCAGGAAGAAAGAGCCGCCGCCTTGTGACCGATGTGTCCCGCCGCTAAGGTCGCCCGCGCTTTTCACCCCGCGGCGAAGCGAGAGACTTCATGGCCCTGTCGAGCATGACCGGCTTCGCGCGCGGCCATGGCGTTACCGGCGCCTATGCCTGGAGCTGGGAAATCAAATCGGTCAACGCCAAGGGCCTCGATCTGCGTCTGCGGCTGCCGCCGGGCTGGGACGCGGTCGAGGTGCCGGCGCGCAAGCGCGCCAGCGAGCAGCTTTCGCGCGGCACCGTCTACGCCAATCTCACGGTCGAGCGCAAAGGCAAGGCCGTGACCGTGAGGATCAATGAGCCGGTGCTCGCCGCCGTGCTGGCGGCGCTGAAGGGGCTTGCCGGCAAGATCGAGGCGCCGCCGCCCAGCCTCGACGGCATTCTCGCGCTCAAAGGCGTGATGGAAGTCGCCGAAGAAGACGAGAGCGAAGAGGAACGCGCGGCCGCGGAAGCGGCAATCGCCGCCGCCTTCGACAAGGCGATTTCGGATCTGGTCGCCATGCGGCGCCAGGAGGGTGCAGCGCTCGGCAAGGTCCTCTCGGCGCGGCTCGACGAGATCGGCAAGCTCACGGCGCGCGCGGAAGCAGCGCCCGGGCGCAAGCCGGAGGCGGTCAAGGCGCGGCTCGCCGAGCAGGTGGCGAACCTGCTGTCGGCCTCGCAGCGCTTCGACAGCGACCGGCTGCACCAGGAGGCGATCATGCTCGCCGCCAAGGCCGACATCCGCGAGGAACTCGACCGCCTCGGCTCGCACGTGGCGCAGGCGCAGAAGCTGCTCGCCGAAGGCGGTCCGGCCGGACGCCGGCTCGATTTCCTGGCGCAGGAGCTGCATCGCGAATCGAATACGCTCACCGCCAAGTCGAACGACGTGGAGCTCACCAATATCGGCCTCGAATTGAAGACGGTCGTCGAGCAGTTCCGCGAGCAGGTGCAGAATCTGGAGTGAGCATGGCCGAGGCGCAGCCGAACGCAGGTGTCGCCCGGCGCGGGCTGATGCTGGTGCTGTCATCGCCTTCCGGCGCCGGCAAGACCACGCTGTCGCGCCGGCTCTTGGCCGAGGATGCAAACGTCACGCTGTCGATTTCGGTGACCACGCGCAAGAAGCGGCCAGGCGAAGAGGAGGGGCGCGACTACTATTTTATCGACCGCAAACGCTTCGACATCATGGTCGAAAACGGCGAGCTCCTCGAACATGCCGAGGTGTTCGACAATTCCTACGGCACGCCGACCAAGCCGGTGATGCAAGCGCTCGAGCGGGGTCGCGACGTCTTGTTCGACATCGACTGGCAGGGCACCCAGCAATTGCGCGACAAGGCGCGCAGCGATCTCGCCAGCGTCTTCGTGCTGCCGCCGTCGATCCCCGAGCTCGAGCGGCGCTTGCGCGCGCGCGCGCAGGACGATTACGACACCATCCTGCACCGCATGTCGAAGGCGGCCGACGAGATGAGCCGCTGGGCGGAATACGACTACGTCATCGTCAACCGCGAGATCGAGCAGGCCTTCGCCGACGTCAAGGCGATCCTCTCCGCCGAGCGCCTCAAGCGCGCGCGCCAGCCCGGACTTTACGATTTCGTGCGCGGATTGCAGGCGAAGCTTTAAGAGTAGACGCGGCTGCGGACTTGCTGGAAGATCGCCTGGTCTTTCAGAGGATGCGGGCAAGTCATGAATTCCCGCCTGCTGCCAGCTCTCGCCTTGGTGTCGGCATTGCTGCCGGGTTTTGCCTTGGCCGACGAGCCATGCAGCGGACATAAGCTCCTCCCGAAGCCGCGCCCGGAAACAAGCTGCCTCACGGTCATTCCGGAAGTCTTCGTATCTCCCGACCGCGCGCTGCGCGCCTCGGTGCTGCCCGTCGATGTGAGCCTTTACGCCACGCCCGACATGGAAAGCCGCGTCGTGATCCGTTCGAGCGACGGCAACACCTTGACCTCGGCGGACTACTCTTCGCCGCGCGGCGCCAACGGTTTCTACGTCTTTGCCGCGAAGTGGTCGCCCGACTCGCAATTCTTCGTCTACAGCCTGACCTCGTCCGGCGGTCATTCGCCCTGGTCGTTTCCCATCATGGTGTTCAGCCGCAAGAGCAGGGCGATCGCGAAGTTCAGCGACATGATCGGTGGACGGCCGACTCTGACCGGCCAATTCGAATTTGCCGGGCCGCACACTTTGCTTGCCAGCACTTGGAAAAAGGCCGGGGACATTGACGACAAGGTTCCCATACAGGTCGACCTCAAGAAGGCGTTCGCAGGATTAGCGCCGCACTGACGCGGCGCTGCAAAGGCGGTTGAGGAGGAGAGCAAAATGGCGGTGACCCTCGCTATCCATCACCTGAAAGACTTCGACGCATGGCTCAAGCTGTTCAAGGAAAACCCGCCGCCGCCCGTTGGCCGCTGGCGGCTGTTTCGCGGTGCCGACGACCGCAACCGCGTTCACGTTGTCGGGGAAGTGGCCGCTTCGGAAGTGCAAACGGTCAAGGATTTCCTCGCATCCGATCGCATGCGGGACGTGTTTCGCCGCGTCGATGCCATGTCGACCGCGCCGGTCGAATTCGTCTGGCTGGAAGAGCAGGCGGTCTGAACGGCTAAGCCGTCAGCACCACGCGGCCGACGATCTTGCCCGCGCGCAGCTCGTCGAGCGTGATCGAGGCCTGCGCCAAAGGCCGCTCGGCGATCGGCGGCGGCGCGATTTTCTTTGCCCGCACTAGGTCGATCAACTCGCGCGCCTCGGCCAACGTGCCGGTCTGCGTGCCCTCGATGGTCATGGCCTTGAGCGGGAACATGGCGACCGCGGTCGCATAGCCGCCGCCGATCAGCCCGGTGACCACCACCTTGCCGCCTTTGGCGAGCACGCTCGTTGCGAAATTGAGCGACTTGTCGGAGCCGGCGAAATCGACCGCCGCGTAGATGCCGCCGCTCGCCTTCAGCACCGCCTTGCGCGCATCGGCGGCGGCGGGATCGAAGGCCTCCTTGGCGCCGGCCGCGAGCGCGGCTTCGCGTTTTGACGCATCGATGTCGGCAACGTAGGGCGCGCCGTACATCGCGCGGGTGAGCGCGAGCCCCATCAGCCCGACGCCGCCGGCACCCACCAGCATGAGCGGCGCCCGGTCGGCGCGGCTTTTCAGCCGCTTGAGCGCGGCATAGGCCGTCAGCCCCGAGCACATCAGCGCGCCGGCATAGGAGGCCGGCAGCGGCGCGTAGTCGATGAGATAGCGCGCGTGCGGCACCAGCACATGCGTGGCGTAGCCGCCGTCGACGGTGATGCCGAGATGGCGCGGCGCGACGCAAATGTTCTCGTCGCCGTGCCGGCAGGCCGGGCATTGCCCGCAGCCGATCCAAGGATAGACCGCGACCTCAGCGCCCGGTTCGGCGTCGCTGTCGGGTCCTGCTTCTTCGACCGTGCCGGCGATCTCGTGCCCGAGCGTGAACGGCAACGTGCGGCCTGCGCGCACGTCGAGCTGCTTGCCGTCGCCGAGCGTGAAATAGCCGTCCTGCATGTGCAGGTCGGAATGGCAGACGCCGCAGCGGTGGATGCGCACCAGCACTTCCGTTCCTTGCGGACGCGGCGCCTCCACCACGGTTTCGCAGAGGGGCGCGCCATAGGCGGTGAGCGATTGGCGATGCATTTGGGTCATTTTGCTGGGAGGCTCCTACGGCTGGTTCAGTAATCCCAGGTCTTGCCCAGAATCTCAAGCATCGGCGTTGCTGGGCATGACGCCTGCGGCAAGCGCGCGCGCCAATTCGACGAAGCCTTCGACCGGGATCTGCTCCGCCCGCTCGGTCGGCTCGATGCCGGCCGCGTCCAGCAGGGCGGCAGCGTCCACGCCGAGCGTGCGCAGGCTCTGCCGCAGCATCTTGCGGCGCTGGCCGAAGGCGGCCTCCGTCACCCGCTGCAAGGCGCCGGCGTCGCAGGGCAGCGGCTCGGCGCGCGGGGTAAGCCGTACCAGCGAGGAGGTTACCTTGGGCGGTGGCACGAAAGCGGAAGGCGCGACGTCGAACAGCATCTTCGCTTCCGCGCGCCAGCCCGCCAGCACCGCCAGCCGTCCGTAGGATTTGCCGCCGGGCTTGGCGACGATGCGCTCGGCCACCTCGCGCTGGAACATCAGCACCAGCGCGTCGTACCAGGGCGGCCAGGGCTGCGCGGTCAGCCAGCCGACGAGCAGCGCGGTCGCGATATTGTACGGGAGATTGGCCACGACGCGCGCGCCCTCGCCGGCAAGATGCGCGCGCGCATCGAATGAAAGTGCGTCGCCCTCGACGATCTGCAGCCGGCCGGGATAGCGCGCGGCGATTTCTTGCAATGCCGCGATGGCGCGGGTGTCGCGCTCCACCGCGATCACGCGCCTTGCCCCTTGCGCAAGCAGCGCGCGCGTCAAGCCGCCCGGTCCGGGCCCGATTTCGATGACGGTCACGCCGGCGAGCGGTCCGCCCGCCCGCGCGATGCGCGCGGTCAGATTGAGGTCGAGCAGGAAATTCTGCCCGAGCGATTTTTTGGCACGCAGGTCGTGCCGCTTGATGACCTCGCGCAGCGGCGGCAGGTCGTCGATCTGGCTCATGCCCTAGGCCGGCGCCGCGGCCGGCACCGCCGCCTGCGCAAGCCGCGCCGCCAGCTTGAGCGCGGCGGCAAGGCTCGACGGGTCGGCCTTGCCGCTGCCGGCGAGATCGAAAGCGGTGCCGTGGTCAGGCGAGGTGCGCACGAAGGGCAGGCCGAGCGTCACGTTGACGCCGTGGTCGAATGCGAGCGTCTTGATCGGGATCAGCGCCTGATCGTGATACATGCACAGCGCCACGTCGTAACGCGCGCGCGCGGCGGCGTGAAACATGGTGTCGGCCGGCAGCGGTCCACGCGCATCGATGCCCTCGGCGCGCAGCCGCTCGACCGCCGGGGCGACGATATCGCGATCCTCTTCGCCCAACGTAGCGTCCTCGCCGGCATGCGGATTGAGCCCGGCCACCGCCAGGCGCGGCCGCGCGATACCGAAGCGCGCTGTGAAATCGCGCGCCACGATGCGCCCGGTCTCGACGATCAGCGCCGTCGAAAGCGCGGAAAACACTTGCCGCAGCGGCACGTGGATGGTCACCGGCACCACGGCGAGCTCGGGCGACCACAGCAGCATCACCGGCGTGACTTTCTTGCCGGTGATTTCTTGCACCAAGCGACCGAGGAATTCGGTGTGGCCCGGATCGGCAAAGCCCGCGCGGGTGAGCACGCTCTTAGCGATCGGATTGGTCACGACCGCCGCCGCTTGCCCGGCCAGCACGTCCTCGACCGCGCGCCGGATCGAGGCGATCGCCGCCGGCGCGCTGGTGGCGTCCGGTTTGCCTGGCGCGGCCGTCAGCGGCAGGCCGAGCGGCTTAACCGGCAGCGCGCTTGCGAACATGTCGGCGGCTGCGGCCGGCGTCGTTTCGCCGAGCGCCAGCTCGAGCCGGAGCGCGCGGGCGCGGCGCTGCAGGAAATCGACGTCGCCGACGACATAGAAGGGCGGCAAGCCGAGTTCGGCGCGCCGGCAAAACAGCGCGAGCGTGAGGTCAGCGCCGATGCCGGCGGGTTCGCCGATCGTCAGCGCCAGAGGCAGCGCTTTGCGCATTCGTGTCCTTGTATTCGATCATCGCGGCTTTGCGCAGCTCTTCCAAGAAGCGCTTGGATTCCCTGTCGAAGCGCTGCTTGTAGAGTTCTTCGCGTGCCTGATGCTGCGCCGGCGAATCGGCCGTAGTCTGTTTTTTACCGCAGACCGCGAACATCTGCAGGCCCTGCGTGGTCACGTCGGGCGCGGTCAACTTGCCGATCTCAATGGCGCCGAGCAGATCGCGCAGTTTGTCGGGCAATTCGGCGGAGTTGCGGCTGACGGCGTCGCGTACCGCCACGTCGCGCAGCGCGCGCGCCAATTCCAGCCCTTGCTTGCAGTTGAGGAAACGTGAGCGCAGCGCTTCCGCCTCGCGGCGCTTGGCCTCCACGACCGCAGCGCTCGATCCGGACGGCACCACCACCGTCACCGGATAGAGCGTATAGACGTAGGCGGTGGTCTTGGCGGCTTCGTTGCGGGCGCGCAATGCCTGGGCGATGTCCGGTTCGCCAATATGCAGCGAGGCGCTGAACTTGCCGCGCACCAGCTCGCCCCATGTGAGCTGCGCACGCAGGCGGGTCTTGAGCGTAATGGGCTCAATGCCGGTGCGCCGCAGCACCTCGTCGAATTGCGCCGGGGTGATGTGCTGGCGCGTCGCCATCGTGTTGTAAGCTTGATTTACCTGCGCATCGCTGACCACCAATCCGTATTGCTTGGCTTTGGCGATCTCGAGCTGTTCGTCGATCAGCTCTTGGATCACCTCTTGGCGCGACACTTTCTTGTGCGTAGACGATTCGTTGAGCTTCTTGCGCTGCTCGATGTCGAAGGCCGTGATCGGCGAGCCGTTGGCGACGACCACGACCTGGGCATGGCCGACGGCCGGCGCCGCAATGCCGGCGGCGAGCAAAAGGGCGGCAGCCAAACAATGGCGCAGCAAAATCGGTCTTGGTTTGGTCCTCGGCATCCTTTGGTCCATTGCCTCGCAGTCTGACGGTGCGTTTTCGCGCGCAATATGGCGCGGGCGACAGGCCGGCCGCTTCGACCACGGCGATTTTTTCAAATCTGTCGCGGCCGTCCACCCGGCTCTGCCAGTTTAACTCAAACCCCCGCAGGGTTTGACTTTTTCGGCGCACAAAGTGGCCATGCAATGGCAAAGCGGTTGAGCATAAGGGGCCTATTCCGGCAAGCGAATGGCATTGCCGCCGCAAGCGATCCGCCACGCGCCGATGAAAAGCCCGAATTGGCGCGATTTGGCCTTTGCAGCGGGGTGCGAGCGGGGGCATATGGGGCTTAGCGACCCGCAAACTGCATCGGCTCTCCCCCCGAGACCAGGTCCGGCCAGACAAGGAATAGGAAATGCCCGACGCCCTTAAGCTCGGCTTTGGCCCGTTCGCCGCCCCCGCGCGCGGCGTTCTGGTCGTGTTTTGCGACGAGGAACTGAAATTCGGCCCCGCCACTACCCGGATGCTTGGGCGCGCCGTCGATCTGGCGACGCGCGCCGCCAAGGCCGAGCGCTTCACCGGCAAAAACGGCTCAGCGCTGGCACTGAGCGTGCCGGAGGGATTGAAGGCCGACCGCCTGGTGGTGATCGGAGCCGGCAAGGTCGCCAGCCTGCAGCAACAGGACTACGTCAAGCTCGGCGGCGCCGCCTTGGGCAGACTGCCGGTGAGCGCGCCCGAGGCGACAATTGTTGCCGACCTGCCGGGCGGCGCCATGCGCGCCGACCGCGCCGCCGATCTGGCGCAAGGCATCAAGCTGCGCGCCTATGCATTCGACCGCTACAAGACCAAGCGCAAGGACGACGAGAAGCCGCCGGCAAGCCGCAAGGTCACGGTGGCAGTCGGCGACGTGGCGGCCGCACGCAGCGCATTTGCGCCGCGCGCGGGCATCGCCGACGGCGTGCTGATCGCGCGCGACCTGGTCAACGAGCCTGCCAATGTTCTCTACCCGGAAGAGTTCGCGCGCCGCGCGGGCGCGCTGAAGAAGCTCGGCGTCGCCGTCGAAGTGCTCGACGTGCCGCGGCTGAGGAAGCTCGGCATGAACGCGCTGCTCGGCGTGGCGCAAGGCTCCGCGCATGAGGGCCGCGTGGTGGTGATGCGCTGGAACGGCGGCAGGAAAGCGGATGCGCCGGTTGCCTTCATCGGCAAGGGCGTGTGCTTCGACACCGGCGGAATTTCGATCAAGCCGGCGGGCGGCATGGAGGACATGAAGGGCGACATGGCGGGCGCGGCCTGCGTCACCGGCCTGATGCATGCGCTTGCTGCGCGCAAAGCCAAGGTCAACGCCGTCGGCGTCATCGGCCTGGTCGAGAATATGCCGGACGGCAAGGCGCAGCGGCCGGGCGACATCGTCAAGTCGATGTCGGGTCAGACGATCGAGATCATCAACACTGACGCCGAAGGCCGCCTCGTGCTCGGCGACGTGATCTGGTACGCGGCGCAACGCTTCAAGCCGAAATTCATGGTGGATCTGGCGACGCTCACCGGCGCCATCATTGTCGCGCTCGGGCACGAATATGCGGGCATGTTCGCCAACAACGATCAGCTGGCCGAGCGGTTGACCAAGGCGGGGCTGGCGACCGGCGAGACCGTGTGGCGCATGCCGCTCGGCAAGGAATACGACAAGATGATCGATTCAAAATTCGCCGACATGAAGAACACCGGCGGCGGCCGTCACGCCGGCGCCATCACCGCCGCGCAGTTCATCAAGCGCTTCGTCGACGACAAGACGCCGTGGGCGCATCTCGACGTAGCCGGCACCGGCTTCGATTCACGGCAGAACGAGATCAACAAGAGCTGGGGCTCAGGCTGGGGCGTGCGGCTTTTGGATCGGCTGGTGGCTGATTATTACGAGAGGTAACGCTGTTCCCGAAGCATAGAGCGCGTGCTAGGATTCGCGCATGACCAAAGAGCAAATAAAAGCCATCCTCGATCGTGTACTGAGTTGGCCGCCGGAGCGTCAGCAGGATGCGGCGGAAATGCTGATGGTCCTCGAAGCGCAGGAAGGGGAATTGTATCACCCATCTGACGATGAATGGGCCGCGATCCAGGAAGGCTTGGATCAGGCGCGCCGCGGGGAGTTGGCTTCGGACGAGGAAATAGAGGCGCTCTGGAAGCGCTTTGGGAAGTGAAGGTTCGGTTTGCGAGACGGGCAAGTAAAGATATCGAGGAAATCTATTCTTACATCGCAGACCATAACCCCCAAGCTGCTCGCCGCGTTCGCCAGGCGATCTTAGCGTCCATCGCTATAACCGCGAGCCACCCATATCTCGGCCTAAGGAATGCGCGTTCGCCCATCTTGCGGAGCCGACTGGTTTCTCGATATCCGTACCGCGTGCACTACACCGTCAGCGGCGGAGAAGTCGTAATTCTGCACATTCGCCATACGTCGCGCCGGCCGTTGGATTGGTCGCCATGACCGAAATTCTCTTCTACCACCTGCAGGGCCAAAAGCCGGAAAGCGTGCTGCCCACGCTTTTGGAGAAATCCTTGCAGCGCGGCTGGCGCACGGTGGTGCAGGGCTCGTCGGAAGAGCGCATCGAGGCGCTCGACGCGCATTTGTGGACCTATCGCGACGATGCTTTCCTGCCGCACGGCACCTGGCGCGAGCAGGATGCCGCGCTGCAGCCGATCCTGCTCACCGTCAACGAGGGCAATCCGAACAGCGCCGAGGTGCGCTTTCTGATCGACGGCGCCGCCGTGCCGGCCGATCCGCAGGCCTATAGCCGCGTCGTTTTGCTGTTCGACGGCGACGACGAGGAGGCGGTGGCCGCCGCGCGTGCCGCCTGGAGCGACACCAAGGCCAAGGGCTTCGACGCCACTTATTGGCAGCCGGACGCGCAGGGGCGCTGGGTGAAAAAGGCCTGACGGCCGCACGCCTAGGACCATAATCCCGCCATAATCTAGGATTATATGCCGACGTATCCCACCTCGTACCGAGGGGTGTCTGATCAGCATCTTCAGACGCGGGGCGGGGAGCGTGGCCGGGGAATGACGCTTTCGCTGGAGATGCGGCGAGGCGGCCCGGCGGTCCAAGCCGCAAAGCGCTCCGGCCCGCCCACGCCGCGGGCCGCCAAGCGGTGGTTTGGCGTCCCTGCCGAAAGGCGAGACGCCTGAAAAATGGAAGTCCACCGGGGGCCTTGCGGAGCAAGCCTAAGAAACACCGCGCGCGGGACGCCTTGGGACTGGCGGACTTGCGGCACTACCGGTTTCGACAAGCCTCGATGTCGCGAGGCGTCGAGGCCCGCAGGGTCCGAGCACTTTCGTTTGCGCACTCCGCGTAAACTTGAGTGCGCTCCGGGCCCGATGCGTCCCGCGCGCCCTCGGCACTTATCGAGAGCGAGCGGCGGAATGGGAATGCGGCCTACCCGGGGCCGAACAAAGAATACGGGCGGTGAGCGCATGTCCGTTCCGAGCCGCAGCTAGCGTGAGCGCGAGGGGCGCTACCGGGCTAGGCCAATGCCCTATCGGCCATTGGCGGATGTCAGTGGAGGTCTCTGGCCGGCGCCCTGGCTTGCCGGCTGCCATTGTGATGACGCAAAATAAGGCTTAAGGGGCAATCGGATAGAGCATGCATCGAGCGGGTTTTGGGGGAAGCGCTTTGCCGCAGGGCCGGGTCAGTTCAGCGATTGGGCTATGCCTGGCCGGCGCGCTGGCGGCAGCCATGGCCGGCTGCTCGGGTGACATCGGCGAGCACCTCAAAGAGGGCAACACCTTCCAAAAGCCGTTTTTCGAAAGGCCCGATTGGGCGCGCGTGCGCCCCGTCAGCAAGGTTTCACTCGGGGCCAGCGGGCCGGTCGCGCCGGAGCAGTTGGTCGACGCCGCCGGCCAATGCGCCGCGGAGGCCCCCCAGGTTCCGCCGCAGGCGGCGGCTCCCGAGCCGGCCAAACCTGGCGGCCCGGCGCCGGCCGCCTATGGCTCGGTCGCCGGCGACCTCGCCAGCACGCCGATGCCGCAAGGCCAGCCGCCGAAACCCGTGCCCGCTGCCGCCAGCGGCGCGATGGACCGGCTGCAGCCGGAAGGCAATTTCGGCGCTGCCGCCACGGGGGCGCCTGTCATGGGCGGCATCGCGCTCGGCATGACCGAATGCCAAGCGGTGCGACGCGGCGGGCAGCCGACCAACGTCAGTATCGGCGCCGGCAACGGCGGCCAACGCAAGGTCGTCATCACCTATCTGAGCGGGCCCTGGCCCGGCATCTACACGTTCTATTCCGGCCGCCTGAAGGTGGTCGACGCCGCACCGGTGCCGGAAAAGCCGAAGGCGAAACCGAAGCACAAGAAGAAGCGGCGCACCCCCGCCCGCACCGCCCGCGGCGAGAGCATGAACGTCCGATGACGTGACGGACGTCGCGGTTTTACTCTGCAAAAATTGAATGCAGCGGACGCTAAGCGGTTTCGAGCGCGCTGCTGGCCGTGAGCCACTCCTCCTCCGCGGCGGCAAGCGCCCGCGCAAGCTCGGCGCGGGCTTTCGCCAATTGCGCCGCCTGCTCCGGATCGCGCTCAAACACCGCCCCCTCCGCGAGCCTGTTGTCGATGGCGGTGAGTTCGCGCGTGAGGCGCGCGATTTCGGCTTCCGCGTTCTTGACCCGCTTGCGCAAGGGTGCGGTCTCGGCGCGCTTCTCGGCCGCGGCGCGGCGCGCATCGCCGCGGCTCGGCGCTTGCGCTTTCCTTTCGCTTGCGCCGCCGGCGCCGCGCTCGCCCAGCACCGCGCGCCGGTAGTCGCCGAGGTCGCCGTCGAACGGCCTGACCTTGCCGCCGGAAACGAGCCAGAGCCGGTCGGCGCAGGCCTCCAGCAGGTAGCGGTCGTGCGAGACCAGGATGACCGCGCCGGGGTAATCGTTGATGGCCTCGATCAAGGCGGCGCGGCTGTCGATGTCGAGATGGTTGGTCGGCTCGTCCAGGATGATGAGATGCGGCGCCTCGAACGTCGCCAGGCCGAGCAGCAGCCGCGATTTCTCGCCGCCGGAAAGGTTCTTCACCGCGGTGTCGCCCGCTTCGCCGGAAAAGCCGATTGCTCCGAGGCGCGCGCGCACCTTCGCTTCCGGCGCCTCCGGCATCAGCCGGCGCACATGGTCGTAGGGGCTCGCCTCCGGCTCGAGCTCGTCGAGCTGATGCTGCGCGAAATAAGCGACGCGCAGATTGGCGGCGCAGGTGAGCCGGCCTTGCATCGGCGCCAGCCGACCGGCGATCAGCCTCACCAGCGTGGACTTGCCGTTGCCGTTGGCGCCGATCAAGGCGATGCGGTCGTCGTTGTCGATGCGCAGGTTGAGGCCCGCGAGCACCGCGCGCCCGTCATAGCCGACGCTGACGCCGTCGGCGGCCACGATCGGCGGCGAGGGCAGCTTGTCCGGCGCCGGAAAATGGATCGGCCGCACCTCGTCGGTCACCAGCGCGGCGATCGGCTCGAGCTTCGCCAGCATTTTCAACCGCGACTGCGCCTGCCGCGCCTTGGTCGCCTTGGCGCGGAAGCGGTCGACGAAGGCCTGCAGGTGCTTGCGCTGCGCCTCCTGCTTCTTGATCAGCTTCTGGTCGAGCGCCACGCGCTCGTTGCGCTGACGTTCGAAGTCGGAATAGCCGCCGCGATAGACATTGAGCTTCTTCTGTTCGAGCGAGAGGATGTGGCCGACCGCGCTGTCGAGCAGGTCGCGGTCGTGGCTTATCACGATCAGCGTGTGCGGATAGCGCGCGAGATGCTCCTGCAGCCAGAGCGTGCCTTCGAGATCGAGATAATTGGTCGGCTCGTCGAGCAGCAACAAGTCGGGTTGCGCGAACAGCGTGGCGGCGAGCGCAACGCGCATGCGCCAGCCGCCGGAGAATTCGGCGCAGGCGCGCTGCTGGTCGACATGCGCAAAACCGAGCCCGGAAAGGATGGATGCGGCGCGGGCGGGCGCCGCATGCGCGCCGATATCGGCAAGCCGCGTCTGGATTTCGGCAATGGCGTGCGGGTCCTGCGCGGTTTCGGCCTGCGCCAGCAGGCGTTCGCGCTCGCTGTCGGCGCGCAGCACGACGTCGATGAGTTTATCCGGTCCGTCGGGGGCTTCCTGCGCCAATCGTCCGATGCGCCAGCGCGGCGGCATGGTGATGCTGCCGTGCTCGGGCGCGGCATCGCCGGCGATCACCGAGAACAGCGTGGTCTTGCCGGCGCCGTTGCGGCCGACAAGCCCGACGCGCGCGCCGGTCGGAATGCGCGCGCTCGCCGCTTCCAAGAGCGTGCGGCCGGCGATGCGGATGGTGAGATCGTCGATCAGCAACATGGGGTGCGTTTTAACCGGCTGACGTGCAGATGCAATCCTTGCCATATGCTCCGCGCATTCCCGCGCCCGCGGGAATGCCGCGCTGGGTCCCTGCTTCCGTGGGGACGAGCGGATGACTGGACCGCGCTTGGGCAGCTAACGCAAACCCACGCCGGTTTCGCGCTGATAGATGATCAGGTCGAAGGAGGGTGTCGCCTCGTTGCCGACGATGCGCGACAACAGCGCGTGCGCCTGGCCGCGGTGGTGGGTCTGGTGGTTGAAGAAGTGGTCGAGCGCCGGCGCCAAGGGCTGCTCGATCGTTTCCGGGCGCACGAAGGTGCGGTAACGGATACGGCCTTCGAGATCGGCCGCGGACAGGCCATTGATATAGCGGCTGATGCGCGCGTCCTCGGCCCGGCGGGCGGCGCGCAGATCGGTGAAATCGTCATAGAGAATTTCATCGAGGCTGTTCGGCAGCGCGCCTTGCCCGGTGAAGCGCTGCATCCAGATGCGGTCGCCGACCAGCAGGTGGTTGAGCGTGCCGTGCAGCGATTTGAAGAAGGCTCCGCGATCGGCGCGGTATTCGGCGTCGTCCACGGTCGCCGCTGCGTCATAGAGCCGCTCGTTGCACCAGATATTGTAGCCGGCAAACATGCGATAGCGCGCGGTCATGCATAACTCCCCGACGAGGCGTAAAGCTCGGCCAAGGGCCGGCGCGGCTGCCGGCCGCGCTTGCCGCCCGAAAATCGCCCCGCTATAAGCCGCGCGACCGAACCGATCCAATCAAACCCGGTTATCTCTCCGATCAAGCCCAGTGAAGGACCATTCCGATGGCGGTCGAGCGTACTTTTTCCATCCTCAAGCCCGATGCCACCGCGCGCAACATCACCGGCGCCATCAACGCCATGATCGAGCAGGCGGGCTTGCGCATCGTCGGCCAGCGGCGCGTTCGCATCACCAAGGAGCAGGCTGAGAAGTTCTACGCCGTGCATAAGGAGCGGCCCTTCTTCCGCGAGCTCGTCGATTTCATGATCTCTGGCCCGGTGGTGGTGCAGGTGCTGGAAGGCGAGAACGCGATCGCCAAGTACCGCGACGTCATGGGCGCCACCGACCCCGCGAAAGCGGCGGCGGGCACCATCCGCAAGGTGCACGCCAAGTCGATCGGCGAGAATTCCGTGCATGGTTCCGACGCCCCGGACACGGCCGTCCGCGAGATCGCGCAATTCTTCTCCGAGAACGGCATCGTAGGATAATCCTCCGAAAGGGGAAACGTTGGATTTTCTCTGGCAGGACGTTTCCCGCGCGCCGTTCTGGCTGGCGGTGCTCCAGATCATCGGCGTCAATGTCGTGCTTTCCGGTGACAACGCGGTGGTGATTGCGCTTGCCTGCATGACGCTGCCGCCGCGTCAGCGGCTGTGGGGCATGATCCTGGGCGCCGCGGTCGCGGTGCTGTTGCGGGTCGTCTTCACCATCGCCGTCGTGCAGGCGATGACCTATCCCTATCTGCGCTTCGCCGGCGGCCTCTTGCTGTTTTGGGTCGCGCTCAAGCTGGTGGTCGAGGACGACGACGCGGCGGACGGCCGGGTTAAGGCTGCGCCGACATTATGGCGCGCGGTGCGCATCGTCGCGATCGCCGACATCGTGATGAGCCTCGACAATGTCATCGCCATCGCGGCGGCGGCGGAGACGGCGGCTGCGACCGTCGATATTGGGCATGCCGAAGCGGTGAAGGCTTCACTCATCGTGTTCGGGCTCGCCACCAGCGTGCCGCTGATCGTCGCCGGCAGCGCCATCCTGATGGCGCTGCTCGAGCGCTTCCTGATCCTGGTCTGGGCGGGCGGCGCGCTGCTCGGTTACATCGCCGGCGAGATCACCAGCACCGACCCAGCGCTCGCCGAGTTCATTGGGCGGGCGGCAGCCGGCCACATGGAGACCTGGGCGGGCCGCGCCGGCGCGCTGCTGGTTGTGGGTTTTGGCCTCATCAGGGTCGGCCGCCGGCGCCGTCTCACCGTCGAGGACGTCCTCGCCGGCGTTGGGCTTCTGATCTGGCTGGGCGCCGATATCGCCATCGCCTATCTCATTCCCGAGACGGCGCCGGCAACGCGGTGGGCGACGCGCGGCGCCGTGTTTGTGCTGCTGGCGGCCGGCTATTTCGCCCTGCGCAGCGGTCGCGCGGTCGGCCGCGAGGATGTATAGTGCGGAATCCGCCGCGCAAGGTTCCGCGATGACCATCGCCGTCCGTCCCTCCGCCTGCCCGCACGATTGCCCGTCAACCTGTGCGCTCGAGGTCGAAGTGCTCGACGAGCGCACCATCGGGCGCGTGCGCGGCGCCAAGGACAACGACTACACGGCCGGAGTCGTCTGCGCCAAGGTCGCGCGCTATGCCGAGCGTGAGCATCACGCCGCGCGCCTGCTGCATCCGCTGCAACGCGTCGGCGCAAAAGGCGCCGGCGAGTTTCGCCGCATTTCTTGGGACGATGCGCTCGACATTGTCGCCGAGAACTTCCTGAAATGCGAGCAGCGCCACGGCGCCGAAAGCGTTTGGCCTTACTACTATGCGGGGACCATGGGCTTGGTCATGCGCGACGGCATCAACCGCCTGCGCCACGCCAAAAAATATTCGGGCTACCATTCCACCATCTGCGTCAATCCCGCCTATGCCGGCTTCGCCGCCGGCACCGGCAAGATCGCGGGCTCCGATCCGCGCGAAATGGCGAGGTCCGACCTGGTGGTGATCTGGGGCACCAATCCGGTCAACACGCAGGTCAATGTGATGACGCACGTGGTGCGTGCGCGCAAGGAACGTGGGGCCAAGATCGCGGCCGTCGACGTCTACATGAACGGCACCATGCAGCAGGCGGATTTGCCGGTGCTGGTGAAGCCGGGCACCGACGGCGCGCTCGCTTGCGCGGTGATGCATTGCCTGTTCCGCGACGGCAAGGCCGACTGGGACTATTTGAACAAATACACGGACGCCCCGCGCGAGCTGGAAGCGCATTTGCGCACCCGCGATCCGCAGTGGGCTTCGGCGATCACCGGCGCGCCGGTCGAGACGATCGAGGCGTTCGCCAAGCTTATCGGGGACCGCAAGCGCGCTTTCTTCCGGCTCGGCTACGGCTTTTCACGCTCGCGCAACGGCCCGGCCAACATGCACGCGGCCAGCTGCATCCCGGCCGTCACCGGCGCGTGGCAATTGGAAGGCGGCGGCGCCTTCCACATCAGCGCCGACATTTTCAATCTCGACAAGACGCTGATCGAAGGCCTCGACGTGTTCGACCATTCGGTGCGCGTGCTCGACCAATCGCGTATCGGCGAGATCCTGACCGGCGGGCGCGAGGCGCTGTTCGACGGTCCGCCGGTGACCGCGCTGATCATCCAGAACACCAACCCGATGTCGGTCGCGCCCGACCAGAACAAGGTGAAGGCGGGTTTTGCGCGCACTGACCTGTTCGTGTGCGTGCACGAGCAGTTCATGACGGAAACCGCGCAGGTCGCCGACATCGTGCTGCCGGCCACCACTTTCCTGGAGCACGACGACATCTATCGCGGCGGCGGCCATCAATATCTCATCCTCGGCCCCAAGATCGTCGAGCCGCCGGGCGAGTGTCGCAACAATCACGAGGTGATCTGCGAACTGGCGAAGCGGGTAGGGGCGAAGCATCCCGGATTCGACATGAGCCCGCGCGAATTGGTCGACCAGATGCTGCGCGTATCCAAGCGCGGCACGTTCGATCAGATCGCGCGCGAGCGCTGGATCGACTGCCAGCCGCCGTTCGAGGAATCGCATTATTTGACGGGCTTCAACTGGCCGGACGGCAAATTCCGCTTCAAGCCGGATTGGCCGAACGTGCCGTTCCGCAGCCCCTACAAGAGCGGGCCGATCGCGGACATGCCGCCGCTGCCGGATCACTGGACCGCGATCGAGGAGCAGGATGCCGAGCATCCGTTCCGTCTCGCCACCTCGCCGGCGCGTGGCTTCCTCAATTCGACCTTCACCGAGACGCCGACCTCATTGGCGCAGGAGGAGCGTCCGACAGTGATGATCCACCCCGACGACGCGCGCGAACTGGCGATCGGCGACGGCGATTTCGTCGTGCTCGGCAATCGGCGCGGTGAGGTGCGCCTGCACGCCAAGCTGTTCGACGGCGTGCGTCGCGGCGTGCTGATCGCGGAATCGATCTGGCCGAACGCGGCTTATGCCGACGGCCGCGGCATCAATACGCTCACCGGCGCCGACCCGATCGCGCCCTATGGCGGCGCTGCCTTCCACGACAACAAGGTGTGGATGCGGCTTGCCCCGGATGCGGCGCAGCGCGAAGCGTAAGCGGAGTGGTGCGCCGCTGATCCGGGGGCGTTTCAGGCGCGGAGTGTATAAAGGTCCCGGGTCTGCGGCGCATCGCTGACGCGCTGCGCCGCGCCCGGGACAAGCCTACAGCTCCTTGCCGATCGCGCGGTCGACCGAATAGGGACCGCCGCCGCGGATGGCGATGGCGAACAGCACGATGCCCAGCAGCAGGACGTATTCGTAGCCGCCCTTGGCAGCGCTGAAGCCGTGCACCCAATGTACCGAAAGCATGGCGATCAGCATCTCGATCGCCAGCGCGGCCGCGAAAAAGCGCGTGAACACCCCGAAGATGATGCAAAGCGCGCCGATCGTCTCCAGGAAGATCGCGGCATAGGCGAAGGCGACGCCAGGATGCAGGCCGTTCTTCGCCATGTAGCCGCTGACGCCGGCCGCGCCCATGACGGTGAGCTTCGTCCAGCCATGCATGAAAAGGATAAAGCCGATGATCACGCGCACCGCCGTGTCGGCGATGTCGCGCCATGACGCGTAGAAATGTGCGAGCCCCGGATACATCAGTTTCGACTCGCCGCCCGTCATCGTGCTCATGATGATTCCCCTTGCGTTGTCGCCCCGGCTGTTGCCTGTCGCGCCGCTCAATCTATAACACTCGCCCGCCGCCAGATATTCATTCAGGCGCGGACAGCACAGATTGTGCATTTGCATTGTGCGCTGCGGAACGTCCCACGCGCGCCGTCAATCGCCGCCCGGTACCAGCAATGCGCTATCAGTTGGGATATTGCCCGTAATGCGGCAGCGGCCGTTCTCGACGCGCACCCGGCCTTCCGCCACCAGCCTGAGCGCCAGCGGATAGATGCGGTGCTCGACCGCCAGGACGCGGGCGGCGAGCGTCTCTTCCGTGTCGCCGGGCTTAACGGGCACCGCGCCCTGCATGATGATGGGGCCGGAGTCCATTTCCGGCACGACGAAATGCACGGTCGCGCCATGCTTTTCGACGCCGGCGGCCAGCGCGCGCTTGTGGGTGTCGAGCCCCTTGAAGGCCGGCAGCAAAGCCGGGTGGATGTTGAGCAGCCGGTTCTGCCATTGCGAGACGAACCAGGGCGTCAGCAGCCGCATGAAGCCGGCAAGGCAGACGATGTCGATCCGGTGTCTTTCCAGCACGGCCTGCAGCGCGCGCTCGAAAACGGCACGGTCCTTGCCGTATTTCGCATGGTCGACCACTTCGGTCGCGATGCCGGCCGCGCGCGCGCCGACAAGGCCGCCGGCATCGGGCCTGTTGGAGACGACCAGCGCAATCTCGGCCGGATAATCCGTAGCCTTGGCGGCCTCGATCAGCGCCGCCATGTTGGAGCCGCGGCCGGAGATCAGGACGGCGACGCGCTTGCGGCCCATCGAATCACCAGGCGAGATCGAGCGTGCCGCCATAGACGACGCGCGCTTGCCCGCCCGCGCGTACCACTTCACCGATCGTCACGGCGTGCTCGCCCTGACGATTGAAGGATTCTACGACCGTGGCGGCGTCCTTGCGCGCGGCGATGACGATCATGCCGATACCGCAATTGAACGTGCGCAGCATTTCCTCCTGCGCGATGGAGCCCTCGCGCGCCAACCATTTGAACACCGGCAGGACCGGCACGCGGTCAAGATCGATGCGGGCGCCCAATCCCTTCGGCAGCACGCGCGGAATATTGTCGGGAAAGCCGCCGCCGGTGATGTGGGCGAGACCTTTCACCGATTTGGTCGCGCGCATGACGGAAAGGCACGATTTGACGTAAATGCGCGTCGGCTTGAGGATCGCCTCGCCGAGCGTGCCTTCGTCCGCGAAGGGTGCCGGTTCGCTCCAGGTCAGGCCGCTCTTTTCCACCACCTTGCGCACCAGCGAATAGCCGTTGGAATGCACGCCCGAAGCGGCGAGGCCGACGATCGCGTCGCCCTCGGCGATATCAGGGCGCGGCAGCAATTGCCCGCGCTCGGCCGCGCCAACCGCAAAGCCGGCAAGGTCGTAATCGTCGCCCCTGTAGAGCCCGGGCATCTCGGCGGTCTCGCCGCCGATCAGCGCGCAACCGGCCTCGCGGCATCCGGCGCTGATGCCGGCGACCACCGCCGCGCCGATCTCCGGCTCGAGCCTGCCGCAGGCGTAATAGTCGAGGAAGAAAAGCGGCTCGGCGCCTTGCACCACCAGGTCGTTGACGCTCATGGCCACCAGGTCGATGCCGATGGTGTCGTGGCGGCCGGTCTCGATGGCGATCTTGACCTTGGTGCCGACGCCGTCGGTGGCGGCCACCAGCACCGGATCGGCAAAGCCCGCCCGCTTGAGGTCAAACAAGCCGCCGAATCCGCCGATTTCGGCGTCCGCTCCGGCTCGTGCGGTAGCCCGCACCAGCGGCTTGATCAGTTCCACCATCCGGTTGCCGGCGTCGATATCCACGCCCGCTTGCGCGTAAGTGAGTCCGCGCGCCTTTTCTGCCATGATGGTCCCTGTTTTCGTGGGGGTCGTACGTGGAAAACGCAAGTCGTGCAATGGTCAAGCAGCCGTTATACTCTGGCGGCGGAATTGGCGTCTTGCCCGCTGCTCAGGCGGGGTCGCGCCGTCGAGCCGGGTTTCGCTCTTTGAGTATTCCAAATCTCATTACCCTCGCACGCATCCTCATGGTGCCGGTGGTGGTCTGGGCGATCTCGTCCGGCGCCATGCTGTCCGCCTTCGTGCTGTTCCTCGCAGCCGGCGTCAGCGACGCCGTCGACGGCTATTTGGCCAAGCGCTTCCGCATGACCACCGTGCTCGGCGCCTATCTCGATCCGCTCGCCGACAAGGCGCTGATCGTGTCCATCTACGTCACCCTGGGGATCAGCGACGTGATCCCGCACTGGCTGGTCATCCTGGTGGTTTCCCGCGACATTTTGATTGTCGGGGGCGTCATGTTGTCCTGGCTGGTCGGCAGTCCGGTCAAGGTCAAGCCGCTGCTGGTGTCCAAGCTCAATACCGTGGCGCAGATCGCCTTCGCCTGCGTGGTGCTCGGCTCGCTCGGCTTCCATATCGAGGCGAAGAACCTGACCTTGGCGCTGATGGCGCTGGTGGCGGCCTTGACCCTCCTGTCGGTCGCCGCCTATGTCGCCGAGTGGATACGCCACATGAACACAGCCGCGGCCCGGCAATGAGCCCGCGCGCGCAATCGCGCTCGCGCGCCGCGCCGCCCGCGCCCGGCGGCGGCACTTTGTTTCCGCGCCAGCTCTTGTTCTGGCTCGGCGCGCTCGTCGTCTTCGTGCTGGCGCTCTGGCTGCTGCGCGAGATTTTGCTGCCGTTCATCGCCGGCGCGGCGATCGCCTATCTGCTGACGCCGGTCACTGACCGGCTGGAGAAATACGGCGTCAATCGGCTGGCGGCGGCGCTGATCATCATTACGCTGGTCGTGCTGGCGATCATCTATGTATTGCTCCTGGTCGTGCCGCTCTTGGCCGGCCAACTGACCTCCTTCATCGCCACCATCCCGGGCTATATCAGCAAGCTGCAGGGCCTGCTCAACGATCAGAGCCGCCCCTGGGTGCAGAGGCTGCTCGGCGCCGGGTTCAACCCGACCGCTTCCATCAACGATCTGGTGACCCAGGGCATGGGCTGGCTCACGACGTTCCTGCAATCGCTGTGGTCGGGCGGGCGCGCGCTGGTGTCGCTGTTCTCGCTGCTGGTGGTGACGCCGGTGGTCGCCTTCTATCTGATCTACGACTGGCACCGCATGTTGCGCACGGTCGACGACGCTGTTCCGCTCAATCAGCGCGAGACTGTGCGGATTCTGGCGCGCGAGATCGATGCAGCAATCGCCGGTTTCGTGCGCGGGCAAAGCGCTGTCTGCCTGATCCTCGGCTCGTTCTACGCGGTGGCCTTGATCATCAGCGGTCTCAATTTCGGCCTGCTGATCGGCTTGATCTCCGGCATCATCACCTTTGTGCCGTATGTGGGCTCGCTGACCGGACTGGTGCTGGGGCTGGGTGTCGCGGTCGCGCAATTCTGGCCGCACTGGGGACCGATCGTCACCGTGCTCGCCATCTTCCTGGTCGGCCAGTTCCTCGAAGGCAATCTCTTGTCGCCGAAACTGGTCGGCGAGAGCGTGGGCCTGCATCCGGTCTGGCTGATATTCGCCCTGTTGGCCTTCGGCTATTTGTTCGGCTTCGTCGGCTTGCTGGTCGCGGTGCCGATGGCGGCCACTATCGGCGTGCTCGCCCGCTTCGCGCTCGCCCGCTATCGCGCAAGCTCGCTCTATACCGGGGAGAGCGGGGAGGGAGCGGCTTGAGCGGCGCGGGCAGCGTTACCGCGCCGCGCCAGCTCGTGCTTGCGCTCGATCACGCGACGAGTTTCGCGCGCGAAGATTTTCTCGCCGGCCCCTCGAACCAGCCCGCGCTGTCGTTGATCGATCAATGGCCGGATTGGCCTGATCGCGTCATGGCGCTGGTCGGCCCGGAAGGCTCCGGCAAGACACATCTTGCTTCGATTTGGGCGGAAGCTGCGGGTGCACGCGTGCTTGCCGCCAAATTGCTCGGCGACAGCGATCTGCCGGCGGCGCTGGCGACCGGCGCTTTGGTTGTCGAAGATCTCGAGCCTTCTGGGCTCGACGAGCGGGCGCTGTTCCACCTGCTCAATCTCGCGCGCGAGGAGCGCAGCTTCGTGCTGATTACCGCGCGCGCGCAGCCGGCGAGCTTTGCGGTTACCATCCGCGATCTTGCCTCGCGCCTGCGCGCGGCACCGGTGGTGACACTTGAGCCGCCCGACGATGCGTTGCTGCGCTCGCTGATCGTCAAGCTCGCTGCCGATCGGCAACTTACCGCGGACGAGCCCTTGGTGACTTACCTGGTCAATCGCATCGAGCGCTCGTTCGCCGCGGCGCGGGCGGCCGTGGCGCGGCTCGACGAGGAAGCTATGCGCCAGCACCGGCCGGTGACGCGGGCGCTCGCGGCCGAGCTGTTTCGCTGAATCTTAATCAGGCCGCGCTAGGCTTCGACGGCGCGACGCAATCGCGCTTGACGGACAGGCCCAATCGGGCGCGAACTGTCATCCAGCCGCCATTTTCGTCGGCTAGGCAATTTATGCGGAACTTTATTGCATGGCCAATCGTCGACAAGCCGTTGCCGTGGTTGAGGAAATCGCCCCTGCGCGGGAGCGCGCGGGCGCTGCGCCGACGGAAACCGAAGCGGCGCTAAAGTCGAGCCCGCAACGTTTCATCAACCGTGAGCTCTCTTGGCTGCACTTCAATCGCCGCGTGTTGGAGGAAGCGGCCAACGGCCACCATCCGCTGCTCGAGCGGGTGCGCTTCCTATCGATTTCGGCCAACAACTTGGACGAATTCTTCATGGTGCGCGTCGCCGGCCTTAAGGGCCAGGTGCGGCAAGGCATCATGACCCAGAGTCCGGACGGTTTGACGCCCACTGAGCAACTCGTGCGCATTGGCGAAGCCGTCGTCCAGCTCGCCCACGACCAGCAGCAGCGCTGGATCGAGCTCAGGCCTGAGCTAGCAGCCGTCGGCGTCACGCTGATCGAGGGGACGCAACTGAAGAAATCCGAGCGCGTTTGGCTGGAAGACTACTTCCTCAGCCAGGTGTTCCCGCTGCTTACGCCGCTGGCGATCGACCCGGCGCATCCTTTCCCCTTCATTCCCAACCTTGGCTTCTCGATCGCGCTGCAGCTTTTGCGCGCGAAAGACGGCAAGGCGATGAATGCACTCATCCGCATGCCGCAGAAGATCGAGCGCTTCATCAAGCTGCCGACCGGCGGCCCGCAGGACATCCGTCTTATCTCGCTCGAGGAGGCGACCGTCCTGTTCATCGGCCGGCTCTTCCCCGGCTACACCGTGAAGGGGCAGGGCGGCTTCCGCGCCATTCGCGATTCGGAAGTGGAAATCGAGGAAGAGGCCGAAGACCTCGTGCGCCTGTTCGAGACCGCGCTCAAGCAGCGCCGGCGTGGCTCGGTGATCCGGCTCGAACTCGAAGCCAAGATGCCGACCGAGCTGCGCAGCTTCGTGCAGCGCGCGCTTGCCGTGGCCGACGATGAGGTATTCCTGGTTGACGGCGTGCTGGCGCTCAACGACCTCGCCCAGCTCACCAAGCTCGACCGCCCCGATCTCGAATTCGTGCCCTACAATCCGCGCTACCCCGAGCGCATCCGCGATCACGGCGGCGACGCCTTCGCCGCCATCCGCCAGAAGGACTTGGTCGTTCATCATCCGTACGAGTCATTCGACGTCGTGGTGCAATTCCTGCAGCAGGCGGCGCGCGATCCCAACGTGGTGGCGATCAAGCAGACGCTCTATCGCACCTCGGCCGAGTCCCCCATCGTCAAGACGCTGGTCGAGGCAGCGGAGGCCGGCAAGTCGGTTACCGCGCTGGTCGAATTGAAGGCGCGCTTCGACGAGGAAGCCAATATCCGTTGGGCGCGCGACCTCGAGCGCGCCGGCGCCCAAGTGGTGTACGGCTTCATCGAGCTCAAGACGCACGCCAAGCTGTCGCTGGTGGTGCGGCGAGAGGGCGGGGCGCTTGCGACCTATGTCCATGTCGGCACGGGCAACTATCACCCGGTCACCGCGCGCATCTATACCGATCTTTCGTTCTTTACCGCCGACGCGGTGATCGGCCGCGACGTCGCCCGCATCTTCAACTACATCACCGGTTACGCCGAGCCGGCCGAGCTCGAGCGCATGGCGATCTCGCCGATCAATCTGCGCCGGCGCATTCTCGACCATATCGGCCAGGAGATCGCCAATGCCAAGGCCGGCAAGCCGGCTGCGATCTGGATGAAGATGAATTCGCTGGTGGACCCCGGCATCATCGACGCTCTCTACGAGGCCTCAGGCGCCGGCGTCCAAGTCGACTTGGTGGTGCGCGGCATCTGCTGCCTGCGGCCCGGCCTACCGGGCCTGTCGGAGAACATCCGGGTCAAATCCATCGTCGGTCGCTTTCTGGAGCACAGCCGTATCTATTGCTTCGGGGCGGGCAACGCGCTGCCGCATCATAAGGCCGCGGTCTACATCTCCTCGGCAGACATGATGCCCCGCAATCTCGACCGCCGGGTCGAGGCTTTGTGCCCAATTCCCAATCCAACTGTGCATGAACAGATTTTGGACCAGATTATGGTCGCGAATTTAATGGACAATGAGCAAAGTTGGGAGGTCTTGCCGGATGGAAGCTCCACTCGTATCAAGGCCGAACCGGGCGAGGAACCTTTCAACGCCCACAAGTATTTCATGACAAACCCAAGTCTGTCGGGCCGTGGCAAATCGCTCAAAGAATCGTCGCCCCGTAGCCTTATACGCCGCCTCGCCGAAGGCGCGTAAACGCTCGCCCGCCATCCTCCATTACCCCAAGGGCCGCCTCGAGCACGGTCCACCTATCGCGGTCATCGACATCGGTTCGAACTCGGTGCGCCTTGTGGTCTACGAGGCGCTGACGCGGGCGCCCACGCCTATCTTCAATGAAAAAGTGCTGGCCGGTCTCGGCCGGCAGGTGCAGACCACCGGCCTCTTGGCGCAAGACGCCATCGACACCGCGCTTGAGGCGCTGACGCGCTTTCGCGCGCTCTGCGACATTTTGCATGTGCGCAAGATCTGGGCGATCGCGACCGCCGCCTGCCGCGACGCGCACAATGGGCACGCCTTCATCCGCCAAGCCGAGCGCATTTGCCGCACGCCGATCAAGGTGCTCTCCGGCAAGCGCGAGGCAAATCTCACCGCGCTCGGCGTGATTTCCGGCATGCACGAGCCGGACGGCATCGTCGGCGACCTTGGCGGCGGCTCGCTCGAGCTTGTCGATGTGCGCGGCGCGCGCGTGCGCTCCGGCCTGACGTTGCCGTTGGGCGGTCTTGCGCTGCAGGACATCGCCGGCAAGTCGATCAAGAAGGCGGAAAGGATCGTCGAGGATACCTTCGAGGATATCGACATGCTCGCCGAGGGCGAGGGTCGCACGTTTTACGCGGTCGGCGGCACGTGGCGCGCGCTCGCACGGCTGCACATGTGGCAGACCGGCTACCCGTTCCACGTCATGCACAATTACCGCATCGCCGCGCGCGAGGCGCTCGAGTTCTCGCGGCTGGTGCATCGGGTCGACACCGAGACGCTGTCGAAGATCGAGGTCGTCAATGCCGCCCGCCGGCCGCTGCTCGCTTACGCGGCGTTGGTGATGGAAAACCTGGTGCGCGCGACCAAGCCGAAGGACGTCGTGATCTCCGTGCTCGGCGTGCGCGAGGGCCTGCTCTATTCGCTGCTCAAGAAGAAGGAGCAGGCACGCGATCCACTGATCCAGGCCGCGGCCGATCTCAACGTGTTGCGCTCGCGCTCCCCGCACCACGGCGAGGAGCTGATCGCCTGGACCGACCGTTTCATGGCCTCGAGCGGCATCGAGGAGACCGCCGACGAATGCCGGTTGCGCCACGCCGCCTGCCTGCTTGGCGACATCGGCTGGCGCGCGCATCCGGATTATCGCGGCGAGCAGTCGATGAACATCGTCGCCAACGGCGCCTTCATCGCCGTCGATCATCCGGGCCGCGCCTATCTCGCGCTGGCCATCTATTACCGCCACGCGGGGCTCAGCGAGGAGGAGTTATCGCCGCGTTTGCGCGAACTCGCGACCACGCGCATGCTCGATCATGCCCGCGTTCTCGGCGCCGCCATGCGCGTCGCCTATATCCTCACCGCCGGGCAAAGCGGCGTGCTCAACCGCACGCCGATGCAGGTCAGGCGCGGCAAGCTGGTCCTTCGCTTGCCCGGGCGATTCTCGAAGCTGGCGCACGAGCGGCTGGCAAACCGGCTACGCCAGCTGGCGCGGCTGATCGGGCGGGAGCACGCGATCGAAGTCTAGCGGTCGAGCTTAGCATTACAGTTGCACTTTTCTTCTGAGGTGTGCGGCGCGTGCCTCGGCTTGATGAGCACGGCGCCACAGTGACCACGCGATGACGTGGGCGGGCTGGATGCGCCGTTGCGCGAGCTTCATGGCGATGCGGCGGATTTCCTGGATCGACCAGCGGATCAGAAGCGCTTGGTCGTCGGGCGGCGAAAGCCAACGTCTTGCGGCACATGCGCCGCCTTCAGGCGGGCGGGATGGTCGGTCCATTCCTTTGGCAGATAAAGCCTCCGGTCGATAAAGGCATGGCCGTGACGCGACACATAGGACGCGAACACGCCGATCTGGCAATTGGTGATCTTGCCCGCCGAGCCCGTATACTGGCGCGCAACCCCGCACGAGGCCTTGCCCTGCTTCAAAAAGCCCGTCTCGTCGATGACAAGAACCGCATTGTCGTCGGCGAGCGTCTCCAGCACGTAATCGCGCACCATGTCACGCAGGGCATCGGCATCCCACTGGCTGCGGCCAAGGATCGCCTGCTGGCGCCATGGCCCGGGATCGCCAGCCGCTTCCGCACGCATCCAGCCCGTCTTGCGCGGTTCGTTCCCCAAGAGGCCGTCCAGAAACTCTGCCGCCGATGCCGCAACTCGCTTCTGGTGAAACAGAGGCCGCATGCGCGCCCTTACGTCCCGCAACGACCATGCCCACAGATCCAGCGTCGTTTCAACCGATGCTCCCGCCATCCATGACCCTCCAAATCATGGTGGCTCATGGATTCAGACGCCAAGCAAAATTGCAACTGTAATGTTAGGCGATGGTCGTGGCGGCGACCGGTTTTTTCTCGTGCTCGGGACGCCGCGCCGTTCGGCCTGTCAACGGGATTTCCAGCGTCCAGTGTACGCCGATGGGGTCAAGGTCCTGGTGCGCCGTCCCCGCGAGGTCGGCAATGACGCCTTGAATGAAGGTTGAGCCGAAGCCTGTCGCGCAGCTCTGGCTGACCCTGGGTCCGCCGCGTTCGAACCATTCGAGGCGCAACACGCCCGTGTCCGACAGGCTCCACACCACCGCGACCCGGCCGGTTGCGTTCGACAGGGCGCCGTATTTCACAGCGTTCGTCGCCAATTCGTGGATGACCAGCGCCAGCGCAAGCGAGATCTTCGGCGTCAGCCTTACTTCGGGTCCGACAAGGTCGATGCGCTCGCGATCGACGATGAAGGGCTGAATTGCACGCTGAACGATCGCGCCGAGATCGGCGCCGGTCCAGTTTTCCTGCGTGAGCACATTGTGGGCATTCGACAGGGCCATGATGCGGCCATCGAGCGCTTCGGCGGCGTCTCCCGTCGTCGGGGCCCTGCGCAGCGTCTGCAGTGCCAGCGACTGGATGGTGACCAGCGTGTTCTTCACCCGGTGATTGAGCTCGTTGATCAACCGATCTCTATGCTCATTGGCGCTCGCGATGCCGGCGGCAAGGCGCGACGCGGCATACATGCCGCCGAGCAGGCAGACGGCGATGACGCCAAAAAGGACCGCTAACGCAATGGTGAGCGGAGACCAGAGCGGCCGGTCCGGCAGTCCGATCGCGATGCTCCAGTCGAGCAATGGCGAGTAGGAAACCGCGGTGAGCACGCGGCGGCCGTCGAACGTGACGGTGGTGAGGAAACGATCGGATTTGGCCGCCAGCGCCGGTGCGAGCAGGGGAGGAGCCATACGTTCGATGAATTTTTCGGACTCGCGATTGCGCGCGACCTCCCGGCCGGAGGCGTCGAACAGCGCAATCGTCCAGTCCGTGGGCACATCTTTGAGGTCGATGAGATTGCTGAGATAGGATGAAAGGACGGGGATGCCGAGGTTGAATTCGACCGCCTTCATCGCGCGGACGGGGACATTGATGCTGACAGACGGGGTTTTCAGCACCTGCCCCACGTAGAAGTTGGAAACTTGCGGTTCGCCGGTCGCGAAGACCTGCTTGTGTGCGGCGATCACGGACTCCCCGAGCAGGACTTTCGGCAACGGCTGCCCTTCCGGGATGGCAGTGTCCATGAGCTCGGCACCGGTGCGGTCGGTGACAACGATGCTTTGACCGGGCACCGTCTTGAGCGTCTTCAGGGCGAGCTTGCGGAAGGCGGCAAAGTCGCGGCGTTCCAGCTCGTCGGAAAGCGAAAGCACCTGCGCCGCCGCCGTGATGGCGTTTAAGCTGTTCTCCACCGACGACATGACCGAATGCGAAAGCTGCAGCAGTCGCGTCTGTTCGGCCGCTCGTTCCAAGCGATAAAGGAAGACGGTCGTCAAAAAGGCGATCAGCCCGAGCGGCACGATGGCGCCCACCACGAGCACCACAAGCCGGTTCCTGAGGCGCAGCTCGTCACGACCAAAAAAAATGCGTCGCAGCACTTGTCGGAATCCGATGTTCTCGGACGTCTTAAGCGCAAGACCGATACGAGCGAATAGAAGCAAAGTCCGCCGTGCCGAGCCGCAGGCCCGGCCCGCCAATTTGGATCATGCGGGGGCTGCCGGTAAAGGCTTAACGGGTGGTAGCATGTTCCCGACGCGCCGGCTCGCGCCCCGCAAGCGCAAGAAACGCAACGAAATAGGGGCAGTTGCAGCCGGAAAATAACCCGCCGCCACAAATGGGTAGACGGAGGTTTGCGGATCGATATAGCTCTACCGCTAAAGCTAAGGGGTAAGGGAGGGTGACATGACAATGATGACGAGACGAGCGTTCGGCTTCGGCGCGCTCGCCGGTTCGGTGGCTCTCGGCAGTGGCGCGGCCTCGCTGACGCCGGCTTTCGCCGCCGACAAGATCAAGGTCGGCATTCTGCCGCTTACCTCGCATTCGCCCGATATCATCGCGCAGGGGCGCGGCTATTTCGCCAAGCACGGCATCGACGCGAGCTTCGTCACCTTCCAGGCGGCGCAGCCGATGGCGGTGGCGATTGCGTCGGGCGACGTCGATTTCGGTATCACCGCCATCACCGCCGGGCTGATCAGCCTTGCCGACAAAGGGGCGGTGAAGGTGATCGGCGGGGCGCTCGAGGAAGCGCCCGGCGTCGAAGGCGAAAAAATCATCGTGTCGAAGAAGGCCCACGACGAGGGCGTCACCACCCCGGCCAAGCTCAAGGGCCGCATCTTCGGCATCACCACGACGGGCTCCTCTTTTCACTACATGGCGCACAAGATCGCGCAAAAGGAAGGCTTCCCCGAGTTCGAAATTCAACTGAAGCCGTTGCAGAAGGTGCCGACGATCATTGCCGCCTTGAAAAGCGGCCAGATCGACGCTTGGTCGATCGTCCCCAATATCGCGGACGCGCTCACCAAGGGCGGCAGCGTGGTGCAGATCGGCAAGATCGCCGACTACATACCGCACTATCAGGTGACCACGGTCTTCACCTCGAGCGCCAATGTCGAGAAGAAATCCGACCTGGTGAAGCGTTTTCTCGCGGCTTATTCGATGGGCGTAGCCGACTACAACACCGCGCTGGTCGAGAAGAAGATGAGCAAGGACGAGCTCGATGCGATCGTCAAGATGATCCACCAGTACGTCTACGCCAACATGCCGCTGGACAAGGCCTCACCGCGTATTCTGGCGGCGGCCATGCGTATCAGCCCCGATGCCGAGCTCAATCTCGAAAGCGTCAAGGATCAATTCGAGTGGTTCAAGGCGCAGAAAATGGTGCCGGCAGGCGTAACGATGGCGAAACTGGTCGACACGCGCTTCGTCAAGACCAAGTGAGCCGGCTCGCTCGTCTTGCCGCGCCGCATGGTAGGCTGTGCCGGCCCACCTGTTCCGCGACTACAGGCTGAATCATGGAGCTCATCCTCGAGAGCGTCGGGCATGATTACGCCGAAACCGCGGTGCTGCGCGACATCTCCTTCACCATAGAGCGCGGCGAGATCGTCTGCATCACCGGCCCTTCAGGCTGCGGGAAATCGACGCTCTTGCGCTTGATCGGCGGGTTGGAGCGGCCGGCCGCCGGCCGCGTGCTGGCCGCAGGCGAGCCGCCGCCCGGTTCGCTTAATCCGTTGACCTATATCTTCCAGGACTTCGCGCTTTTGCCGTGGCGCACGGTGGAAGGCAATGTCAGCCTGGTGCTGGAAGACCACGGCATTGCCTGGCGCGAGGCGCGTGCGATCATCGCCGACGTGCTGGCGCGCACCAAGCTCGCCGAGTTCGGCAAGGCGTTGCCGCGCCAGTTGTCCGGCGGCATGAAGCAGCGCGTCGCCATCGCGCGCGCCTTGAGCGTGCGGCCGGCGGTCATGCTGATGGACGAGCCGCTTTCGGCGCTCGACAGCCAGACGCGCGACCTCTTGATGGACGACCTGATCGAGCTCTGGCTGCGCGAGCGTTTTTCCGCTTGTTATGTCACCCATAATCTGGCCGAGGCGGTACGGCTCGGCCACAAGGTGGTCGTGCTGTCGCGCCGGCCGGGACGGATTATCGAGGTTGTGAAGATCGACATCCCGCTCAATGACCGCGCGAACCACGCCGCCGAGCTCGAGCGGCTGCAGCGCCAGGTCTGGTCCGTCATGCGCGAAGAGGCGCGGCAGGCGGACCGGGAGCTCACCAATGTCGCATGAGGCGCTCACCGAAGACGCCGCCATCGCCGCGCAGGCAAAGCCGCAGCAGGCGGCCGTGCGACCGGTAGCGTTCCGCGGCGGCGGTTTCCGCCACCGGCCGCATACCCGCGTGTCGCTTCTGGTCTTCATCGCCGTTATTTTGTTGTGGGAGATCGGCTGCCGCACCGGCCTCATCAGCAGCATCGCGCTGGCGCCGCCCTCTGAAGCCTTCGGCGCCATCATGGATCTCGTCCACACCGGCATGTTGTGGAAGCACTTGAGCGTGAGCCTGTACCGGCTCATCGCCGGCTGGACGCTGGGCACGCTGCTCGGCATCGGGGTCGGCGTGCTGATCGGGCTGTTCTCGCTGGTGCGCGCCGGGTTGCTGCCGCTGGTCTCGGCGCTGTTTCCGGTGCCGAAGATCGCCTTGCTGCCGCTGTTCGTGGTCTGGTTCGGCATCGGCGAGGGCTCGAAAGTCGCCACCATTTTGTTCGGCACGTTCTTCCCGACCGTGATCGCGACCTATAGCGGCATCGACAATGTCGATCGCAACTTGATCCGCATGGGCCAGTCCTTCGGCCTCACCTGGATTTCGATCGTGCGCAAGATCATCATTCCGGGTGCACTGCCGGCGATCTTGTCCGGTTTTCGCATTTCCGCATCGATCGCCATCGTGCTGCTGGTGGCGGCCGAGATGATCGGCGCGCAATATGGTATCGGCGCCTATATCCTCACGGCCGGCGCCGAGTTCGCGGTCGACAAGCTCATCGCCGGCGTCGCGCTTCTATCGGTGATTGGGCTGGTGATTGCCTGGCTGATCGGCCGTGCGGAAAAGCATTTTCTCGATTGGCGGACCTGAGCAACGCTCAGGCGCACGCCGCCGCTAATTCTCGCGCTGCGGCTTCCAATTGCGTTCTTGTTTTTCCGCTTCGACGACTTGCGCGGGGGTCATCGACTGCGCGAGCTTGTCTCTCGCTTGTTTGGCCGCTTCGATGCCTTGGCCGGCGGCCAAGGTCAAGAACACATGGGCGGACACGTCGTTTTTCGTCACGCCTTCGCCTTTGGCATACATCGATCCGAGATTGTATTGCGCTTTTGCATCGCCTTGATCGGCGGCTTTATGGAACCATTTCGCCGCTTCGGCAGCGTTGCGCGGCACGCCGAGGCCCTTGAAATACAGGAGGCCGACACTGAATTGCCCCAGCGCCTCGCCTTGTTCGGCAACTTTATGGTGCCACTTCATTGCCTCGGCATAGCTCTGCGGCACTCCTTGGCCGTTGGCGTACATAAGGCCGATGATATATTCCGCTGTAACCTCTCCCTTGTTGGCGAGCGGACGATAAAGCTGCAACGCGGTGGCGTAGTCGCCGCGGTTATAAGCTTCGAATGCCTTTTTATGTAAGGTCGAGGTGCGGAGCCATTTTAACGCTTCTGCGTCGCTCTGCGGCACGCCCTGGCCGTTGAGGTACATGATGCCGAGATTGTATTGCGCTCTTGCGTCGCCCGCGTGCGCCAAATCGCGAAAGAGGCGCAAAGCGGTCGGGTAGTCGTTTTTCTTGTAGGCGGCGAGCGCTTCTTTATACCCGTCACCGGCGCCATGGGCGATGGTCGCCACCAGCAGGAATGATGCCGTCAATGCCGCACGTAAGGCAGTTGCGGAATATTTATGCATCATCGACCTCCCGAGGCGGGCCCCCATTTGCGGTCTTAGCTTACCGTCATCGGCTGTTCCGGGGAAGCGTGGGCGATCGCCATGCGCGATCAGGTTTTTTGTACGGTCACCACGCGGCCCCTTTCGACCGCCAGCGCGAGCGTCCCGTGTTTGAGCGCCAGTGCCTTCTCGCCGAACAGTTCGCGCCGCCAGCCTTTCATGGCCGGCACGTCGGCCTTATCGTCGGCGGCGATGCGGTCGAGGTCGTCGACGGTGGCGATGACCTTGGCGGCGACGCCATGCTGCTCTGCCGTCATGCGCAGCAGGACTTTCAACAACTCGACGGTGGCGGCGCCCTTGGGGGCCGGGCGGAAACGATCGAGCTGCGGCAGCGTCTTGGGGTCGCGCGCCAGCCCGCGCTTGACCGTCTCGACGATCTCCGCGCCCCAGCGCGAGCGCTCGAAGCCCTTGGGCAAGGAGCGTAGCGAGCCGAGCCGTTCAATCGTGGTCGGCGCCTGCACCGCGATGTCGCCGATCACATCGTCCTTGAGCACGCGCGAGCGCGGCACGTCGCGCGTCTGCGCCTCGCGCTCGCGCCAGGCCGCGACCTCGATCAGGACCGCGAGCTCTCTCGGCTTGCGCACGCGGCTCTTCAGCCGCTCCCAGGCGCGCTCCGGATCCATGCGGTAGGTGTCCGGAGAGGTAAGGATGTTCATCTCGGCCTCGACCCAATTGCCGCGGCCTTGCTGGTCGAGGTCGGCTGCGAGCTTCTCATAGACGGCGCGCAAATGCGTGACGTCGGACAGAGCGTAGGCGATCTGCGCGTCGCTCAGCGGGCGCCGCGTCCAGTCGGTAAAGCGGTGCGATTTGTCGAGCGTATCGCCGGTGATTCTCTGCACCAGCTGGTCGTAAGAGATCGAATCGCCATAACCGAGCACCATGGCGGCGACCTGCGTATCGAACACCGGATGCGGGATGGTTTTGGCCATGTTCCAGACGATCTCGATGTCCTGGCGCGCGGCGTGGAAGACCTTCACCACCTGCTCGTTCGCCAACAGCTCGAAGAAGGGCTTGAGGTCGATATCGGGTGCGAGCGCGTCGATGACGACGGCATTGTGCGGGCTGGCCATCTGCGCGACGCAGAGCAGCGGGTAATAGGTCGTCTCGCGCAGAAACTCGGTGTCGATCGTGACGAAAGGATGCTGCGCCATGTGCGCGCAGGCCTTCCCGAGTTCCTCGGTGGTCGTAATCGGCTCCATGCTCGGAGGCGAGCTAACCCGATCCGGCTTGTTCATGGCAACTGCATTATTTCTTTTTGTTCCCGCGCACCGGCGGCATGTGGATGAACTCCCAGGGTGAGGGCAGCGGGCCGACCGGCACTTCGATCAGCGTCGGTTCGCGTGCGGCGAAGCCTTCACGCAAGGCGTTACGAAGTTCCCCTGCATCGCGCGCGCGCAAGCCCCGGGCACCGAAGCTCTCGGCATATTTGACGAAATCGGGATTCGCCAGGTCGCAGGCAATCAGCCTATTGCCGAATTGCTCCTGCTGGATGCGGCGCACGTTGCCGTAGGCGTCGTCGCGGAACACGACGGCCACGAGCGGTATGCGGTGGCGCATTGCGGTGGCGAGCTCGTTGCCGGTGTACAGAAAGCCGCCGTCGCCGTTGATCGACAGCACCGGCACGTCGGGCCGCGCGTGCTGCACGCCCAGCGCCGTGGCGTAGCCCCAGCCGAGATTGTCCTGGTAGCCGGGCGAGAGGAAGGTGCGTGGGCGATAGACCGGCATGGCGATGCGCGCCGCAAAGCCGATCTGCGTCACCTCGTCCACGTAGATGCCGTCCTCGGGCAATTCGGCGCGGATCGCTTCCACGTATGCCAGTTGCGGCCCGATTTTGTCCCGCAGGCGCGCGCGCCATTTGGCTTGCCGCTGTTGCAGCTCTTCCTTGCGCGAGGCCCGACGCGGATTGACCTTGGCCAATTCGTCGATCAGCCGCCGCAGCACGGGCGCCGCGTCGCCGATCAGCGCGACATCGGGCTTGTGCACACGCGCAGGCTCGTGCCGGTCGGCGTCGACGCGCACGATCTTGAGGGCGCGGTCGACGCCCCACTGGGTGAGCGGATAGAGCATGCGGGTGCCGACGCCGAGCACCGCATCGGCCTCGGCCCACAATTCGCGGGCGAGCGGCAGCGTGACGCTCAAGGGATCTCGGCTGTCGAGCACACCGCGTCCGCGCCGATAGCCGAGCACGGGCGCCTGCAACATGCTGGAAAGCAGCGTCACCTCCAGCGAAGCGTCCAGCGCGCCGCCGCCCACCACGATCAGGACGCGCTTGGCGCGTCCCAGCATACGGGCGGCCCGGCGCACGGCGTCATCGTCGATGCGCGGCGCGCGCACCGGCGCGGGCGGCATGATCGCCGGCATCTGGGCGCGTTTGCCCCAGACGTCGATAGCGCATTCGATCGCCGCAGGTCCGGGCCGGCCGCTGGACATGGCGCGGATGGCTTTGGCGATCTTCGCCGAAGCCTCGGCGGGCTTGTCGATGCGGGCGGAATGGTCGACGAGACGGGCAATGATACCGGCCTGGTCGCGAATCTCGTGCAACTGGCCTTGGCCGCTGCCGATCGTAGCCGCCGGGATCTGACCGATCAGCGCCAGCACCGGCGCGTTCATGCTGTAGGCGGTCAACAGCGCAGCGGCGGAGTTGAGCAGGCCCGGCCCCGGCACCACCGCATAGGCTTGCGGCTTCGCGGTCGCCAGCGCCGCTCCCAGCGCCATATAGGCCGCGCCCTGCTCGTGGCGGGTGTGGACGACCTGCAACGTCTCGCCGGAACGCTGGAAGGCGTCGAAGAGATGGTCGTTGTGCACGCCCGGTAGCGCATAGACTGTGTCGAGACCGTAGGCCAGCAGCGTGGCGACCGCGGCCTCGGCGGTGGACATTTCGGCCGTGGCCGGTTCGGGCTTGCGCTTCGAGTTGGGGGGCATGGCAACTCCGGGGCCGCTAATGTGCAGGCGGCCCGGCGGTCTGTCGAGCCGCATCCGGTCATGTCCGCCCTGACGCGGCGCTTGCCTTGACAAAGGCGACCCTCCATGCGCTTTCCTCGCTCCGCCCACCGCAGCGGGCATTGCGAGGCGCGGCGCGCGCCGGATCCCACCCGAATCACGGCCGGAGCTCTTAAAGAAAGACCATGCATCGCTATCGCACCCATACCTGCGGCGCGCTCCGCGAAGGCGACATTGGCGAGGTCGTGCGGCTGTCCGGCTGGTGTCACCGCATCCGCGATCATGGCGGCGTGTTGTTCATCGACTTGCGCGACCACTACGGCCTCACGCAAGTCGTGGCCGACCCCGACAGCAAGGCCTTCAAGCTTGCCGAAACGCTTCGCTCGGAATGGGTGGTGCGCATCGACGGTAAGGTGCGGCGGCGGCCCGAGGGCACGGAGAATCCGGAGCTGCCGACCGGTCAGGTCGAGGTCTATATCGACGAGATTGAGGTGCTGGGGCCGGCGGCCGAGCTGCCGATGCCGGTGTTCGGCGAGCAGGATTATCCGGAGGAGATCAGGCTCAAATACCGTTTCCTCGATCTGCGCCGCGAGCAGCTGCACGCCAACATCATGCTGCGCGGGAAAATTATCGATTCGATCCGTTGCCGCATGAAGGAGGCGGGCTTCTTCGAATTCCAGACGCCGATCCTCACCGCTTCGTCGCCGGAAGGCGCGCGCGACTATCTGGTGCCGTCGCGCCTGCATCCGGGAAAATTCTACGCACTGCCGCAGGCGCCGCAGCAGTTCAAGCAGCTGATCATGGTGGCGGGCTTCGACCGCTATTTCCAGATCGCGCCCTGTTTCCGTGACGAGGACGCGCGCGCCGACCGCTCGCCCGGCGAATTCTACCAGCTCGATCTGGAGATGAGCTTCGTCACGCAGGACGACGTGTTCGCCGCTGTCGAGCCTGTGATGCGTGGCGTGTTCGAGGAATTCGCCAACGGCAAGACAGTAACGCCGAAATTCCCGCTCATTCCCTATTCGGAGGCGATAGCCAAGTACGGCACGGACAAGCCGGACTTGCGCAATCCGCTCGAGATGCAGGATGTCAGCGCGGCCTTCCGCGGCTCCGGGTTCAAGATATTCGCCAAGATTCTCGAGACTCCCGGCAATGCCGTGTGGGCAATCCCGGCGCCCAAAGGCGGCAACCGCGCCTTCTGCGACCGGATGAATTCCTGGGCGCAGGGCGAGGGGCAGCCGGGCCTCGGCTATATCTTCTGGCGCGAAGGCGAGGAGAGCGGTGCAGGACCGCTCGCCAAGAATATCGGACCCGAACGCACCAAGCAGATCGCCGATCAACTTGGCATCGGCGTCGGCGACGCGTGCTTCTTCGTCGCCGGCAATCCGAAGAATTTCGTCAAGTTCGCCGGCCCCGCGCGCAGCAAGGTGGCCGAGGAGCTGGGACTGATCGCGCAGGATTGCTTCGAACTGTGCTGGATCGTCGATTTTCCCATGTACGAATGGAACGAGGAAGAGAAGAAGATCGACTTCTCGCACAACCCGTTCTCCATGCCCAATTTGCCCGTGGAGGAATTCCTCGCGCTCGATGCCAACGACCACGACAAGCTCTTGTCGATCAAGGCGATCCAATACGATCTCGTCTGCAACGGCGTCGAGCTTTCCTCCGGCGCCATCCGCAATCACCGGCCGGAAATCATGAAGAAGGCCTTCGCCATCGCGGGCTACGGCGAGGACGTGCTGGAGGCGAAATTCGGCGGCATGCTGCACGCGCTTTCGCTCGGCGCCCCGCCGCACGGCGGCATCGCGCCGGGCATCGACCGCATCGTCATGCTGCTGGCCGGTGAGGAGAACCTGCGCGAGGTGGTGCTGTTCCCGATGAACCAGCGCGCCGAGGACCTGATGATGGGAGCGCCGTCGGAGGTGACGCCGAAACAGCTGCGCGAATTGCATATCCGGCTGGATCTGCCGAAGAAGTAAATTGGCCTCAGCGCATACGGGCCGGCGGACGGCGGTCGATCCCGTCGTTGCCGGCGGCGCGCGCCCGCGCCTCGAGCGTGCGCAGGTCCTCCTCGGCCTCGATGCGGCGCCGCCCCGCATTGACGACCAGCCGCAGATGCTTCTCGAGCGGCGGCCGATGCCGCTCATCGGCCTGTTGCAGCAGCTTGCCGATGCTATCCGCCATATGGATCAGCACGGCGGGCGGCGCCTGCTGTCTGATCTGATTGAACGCTGCGTCGGTGATGCCTTCGAAAGTCGAGACCGGTGACACCAGCCGCGTCTTGCCGTCGGCGTCCTGCCACACGCTCTTGGCTGCGCCACGCGTCATCACCATGGCAACCGAAAGAGTCAGGCGGTTGAGCACGGCGTTGGCCGTGTACGGATCGTTGATGCCGGGCGACAATGCGCGCAAGGCCACCTCCACCAACTGACGAATGGAGAATTCGAGGTCCTGAACGGCGGTATGCTCGCTGCCGATTACGAAGGCGTTCTGGATCGTTTGGCACAGCCTGTCTACGGCGCTGCGCGGCAACACATGGGCGATGACGCGTCCCGGCACCGCATAGTGACCTGCGCGAATGACGAGCGAGACCACGGCGTTGCATTTCGCTGCCGCCGCCACGATCGAATCGAAATCGACCGCCTGGACATAGCCGCCATACGGCAGCGTCACCGGCGCGCCGCGCGTTTCGATGTCGGCCGGCGCTTCAGGTTGATCTACCGCCTTTTCCGGCAGCAGCCGCTTGAGATCGTGGTCGAGTTGGGCGCCAACTCGGTCGATCACGTTGTCGGCAATGATCGAATGGGCGAGATGGTGCACGAACAGCACCAAGGTGGCGACGCTGAGCAGCACCAGCACCGTGCCGCCGGTGACGGCGAGGTTGGGCACCGAGTTGCCGTGGCCGTACGCGCTGCGCAGGACCAGCAGCAGGTAGACGACGGTGGCGACGAACAGGCCAAGCGCAATCTGGGTGCGCCGGTCGCTCATGAAGCTGCGAATGAGCCGCGGACCCAGCTGCTGCGCGGCCAATGTCAGCACCACCATAGTGATCGAGATGGCCAGCGTCGCCATGGTGATCATGGCCGTGACCAGGCTGGACAGGAATTCCGGCGCCTGGGTCGCATTGCCGCTGAACAGAAACCAAACCGAGGTCGAACCGGGGCCCAGGTCGATATTGAGCGCGCCGATGGCGAGCCCGCAGGCGGCGAAGACCATAGCCAGCGGCAGCGCCCAAAGGCTGTTGCGCACCGATTCCCAAATTGTGATGAGGCGGGTAAACATGGCGGGCTCCCCACAGGGAACCCGCCAAGGGCGCTACTGTTCCGGCAGCGGGATGAACTCGATCTCGTCGCCCGGCACCTTGCCGAAGTGGCCGGCCTTCCACTCGCTCTTCGCCTGCTCGATGCGTTCTTTGCGCGAAGAGACGAAATTCCACCAGATGTGGCGCGGCCCGTCCATCGGCGCGCCGCCGACGATGACGAAGTGCGTGTCGGTCGCGGCCGTAATCGTCACCTTGTCGCCGGGCTTGAACACCAGGAGTCTGCCCTTGTCGAATTTGTCGCCGGCGATGTCGATGACGCCGTCGATCACGTAAACGCCACGCTCTTCGTGATCGGCGTCAAGCGGCAGCGTGGAGCCGGCGGTTAGATGCACGTCGCCGAACATGGTCTCATGCACCACCGGCACCGGCGATGAAGCGCCATAGAGCGATCCCACCACCACGCGTACGCTCTTGCCGTTTTCTCGCACCATCGGAAACTCGGCTGTGTCGTGATGGGCAAAGCCGGCGTCCATCTCCTCTTTCGCGGCCGGCAGAGCCACCCACATCTGCAACCCGTGAATGGGGCTGCCGGTGGTGCGCAGCTCGGCGCCGGTGCGCTCCGAATGCACGATGCCGCGGCCGGCGGTCATCCAGTTGACCTCGCCGGGCTTGATGGCGGCGGCGGTGCCGAGACTGTCGCGGTGCATGATCTCGCCGTCGAACAGATAAGTGACGGTGGCGAGCCCGATATGCGGATGCGGCCGCACATCGAGCCCGTTGCCGGCACGGAACTCCGCCGGGCCGAAATGATCGAAGAAGATGAACGGCCCGATCATGCGGGTGCGCGCCGATGGCAACGCGCGGCGCACGGCGCAGTCGCCGAGGTCGACCGTGCGCGGCACGATGACCTGGTCGATGGCGTCGCAGGCGTAGACGTCGCCGGCTTGCGGGTCCTTGCCGGGGAAGAAGCTCATGAAACTACCTCCTTCGTGCCATCGCTGCTGCGCCGATCAGGCCAAGGTGACGAACTGCTGGCCCTTTACCGATTGGACGAGGCCGTTGAACGCCTCGTTGACCTTGTTCCAGCTCGGGAGCTTCTTCATGGTGTCGAGCCAGCGCTTCACGTTCGGATAGGATGCAAAATCGATCCCGACCACCTCGCCCAGCGTCACGAGGCACGCGCCGAAATAGTCGGCGATGGTGATCTGGTCGCCGCAGAGATAGGTGTTCTTCGGCCCGATCCAATAGTCGTTGAGCACCTTGAGCCAGCGCTTGGCGTTCTCCTTGCCGAACTCGAGCGTCGCGGTCTGCGCCTCATCGCTGCGCCGCTTGAGATGAGGGAAGAGCTGCGGATAGCAGAGATTGTAGGCCCATTCGCGATAGAAATTGGTGTTGATCCAATCCATGATCTCGTTGACCTTGGCGCGTTGCTTGAGGTCCTTCGGATAAGCGGGCGAGCCGATCTTGTCGGCGAGATATTTCAGGATCGCCGAGCTCTCGGTCAGCTTGAAGTCGCCGTCTTCCAGCATCGGCACCAGGCAATTCGGGTTGATGTTCGAGTAGGGCGGCTGCATATGCGCGCCGGTGAACAGATCGACCACTTCCTCGTCCATCGGGATATTGCTTTCGGCGGCGAACAGCCGCACCGGCCGCGAGGTCATGGATACCGGATGCATGTAGAGCTTCATGGATCGTTCCTCCCTGTCTGACGTTGCTTTTTCGGGCGCGCTTTTTTTAACGCCGAGCCGGCCGCGCCTTTGTCCCGCCGCAGTCTAGCGCGCAGCGGTTACGCGCCCAATGCCCTGGTGCCGGGAATCCCTGGCCGCTATGCGCTACAGGCGCGCCGGGGCCGCTGCCCGCTTGCGTGGGCCGCAGCCGCTGCGGACGGAATCCTTCAATGTTTACAGATTCTTCTTGAAAGCAGCGTAGCTTGCCCCTATGTGGGACGCGCCGCGTGATGTTTGCATGACGCGGCGCTTCACTTCCGCGAGCCGGCACGCCGGTCTCTCGGGCTTCGATCTCTGGTTGGGGAGAGCGGCATGTCTCGGGACGCCCTCTTGCGATCGGGGAAGGGCTTGGAGACTCCAGGTACCACCCGAAAAGAAAAACAACAGGCTGCGGTGCGGCCGGCCAATTGCGACGAACGCGACGACCATTTCGTGGTGCGCAACGGCGTGCGTTGCGCCGGCGCGCACCTGATCGTCGACCTCTATAACGCCAGCCGGCTCGACGATCTCGATCACATCCAAGACACGTTACGCGCCTGCGTCGACGCGGCGGGCGCGACGCTGCTGCACCTGCATTTGCACCATTTCGAGCCGAACGGCGGGGTGTCAGGTGTGGCGGTGCTGGCGGAAAGCCACATCTCGATCCATTCCTGGCCGGAGCATGGCTATGCCGCGCTCGACATCTTCATGTGCGGCGATGCCAATCCCGACGCCTGCGTGCCGGTGCTGCGCCAGGCCTTCAGCCCCAAGAAGATCGCGGTCAGCGAGTTGATGCGCGGACAGGGCGCTGCCTGAGCGATGAAGCCGCCACGGGTGCGCTGGGGCGCGTCGAATTGCGCCTCAGCGTCTCGCCCGATTTCCAATCTTGGCGCGTAAAACGGCCTATTGCCGACACCCGGCAAGGTCCGTTCTCACCCGGTTAGGCCGTTCGCGCACTAGCCCGGGTGGCTAGCCCTTTGGCGGTTTCGCTTGGCCGCGGATTTCACCGGCGGGGTGGGCTTTGGTATGGACGTTCACGTACCAATCGCCCGCCTCGAACTGCGCCGCCTGTTCGGCGGTGAGTTTTTGCTCACCCTTAATCGTCCCATCCGGACTCGATCCCTTTTTGGTGAGCCAAATCACGACCACACCGTTTTTGCCCGGTGGTCCGCTGTGGAAGTGCGCCATCGTGACCGGCCCAGACAAACCAGAGCTCGTTATCTGCCAAGCGACGGTGCGGGTGCCCGCATCCCATGTGATGTGGGCCGTGCCTTTGCCCTGCGTCTGAATCGCCGGCACCTCCGTACTCCCGCTCAGGGGAACGTCGAATGACACGGGCGCGGCCAAGGCCGGAACGAAAAGCGCGGAGCAGGCGACTATTGACGCAACAATTGCAGCACGCGTTGGAAAGGCTGCTTTGGACATCGGCTCCTCCCGAAGGGTGTCTGTAAAACGAGGTGCGGCACTATAGCACGTTTGCGACCGGTCCCATCAAAAAGCGGGTGCCGTCACCGGGGACAGCCTGGTCGCCGCATAAAAAACATATCGAATGCAACTTTATTCCTCAAGGCAGGGAGGCCGCCAAACGTGGGACTCCGGAAATAAGACGGACTGCCGTCAGATTCGCTTTTCAGTGCTATCGAGGCGTGAGCCGACATGATGCGTCACGGTGCAAGGGGCGGCGTTTCGAAACGTGCGCCGCTTGGCCTCCACTTCCACGGGCATGGCGAACTTGGCCGATTAGGGGTAACAGGGCCTATAACGGGTAGACCTCCCATAATACGCGCCCGGAGCGGCTAAAGCTTGGGAGAGGTGGGCAGATGGCCGACAAACGCTGGATCGCGGAAACGCTGTTCGACGCACTCGGCTTCCGCATGACCTACGAGGTCGAACGGCTGATCCACGAGGCTCGCACCGAGCACCAGCACCTCGTGCTGTTCGAGAACAAGTTTTTCGGCAAGATGCTGATGCTCGACGGCGCCACGCAAATCACGAGCCGCGACGAATACGTCTACCAGGAAATGATGAGCCACGTGCCGCTTTTCGCGCACGGCCGCGCGCGCGAAGTGCTGATCGTCGGCGGCGGCGACTGCGGCATCGCCGAGGAGGTGCTCAAGCACAAATCCGTGAAACGGCTCGTCCAGGTCGAAATCGACGCCTCGGTGGTCGAATTCGCCAAGGAGCACTTTCCCGAATTCACCGAGCCCGTATTCGCCGATAAGCGCTTCGAATGCGTGATCGGCGACGGGATGAAATACGTGGCCGAGACGAGCCGCCGCTTCGACGTCATCATTGTCGATTCAACCGACCCGCAAGGGCCGGGCGCCGTGCTGTTCACACGCGAATTCTATGCCGGCTGCAAGCGCTGTTTGAAAAAAGGCGGCGTGCTGGTCACGCAGAACGGCGTGCCGTTCCTGCAGGCCGAAGAGCTGAAAACCAGCATCGGGCACTTCCGCGCTTTGTTCGCCGACGCCGCCTGCTATGTCGCCGCCGTCCCGAGCTATGTCGGCGGCCTGATGGCGATGGGCTTCGCCAGCGACGACAGGCGCTTGCGGCGCGCTTCCGCGCGTATGCTGAGCGAGCGCTACCGCAAGGCCGGGTCCTTTGCCACCCGCTACTGGACGCCGGACGCCCATGTCGGCGCCTTCGCTTTGCCGCGTTTCATCGCCGACCTGGTGGCCGAGAAGCGCGTCGCGGCGAGGCGTTAACCGGGCGCTAACCATAGCCGCGCGCGCCGCACCGTGTCGCAGGCTTGCCGGCTTACCTCGCCTTAAGCTTAAGCGGGCCTTTACGCGGCCATGGCTCACTACCGGGGCACCAGGAGGGGTTGCCCGGCCGGGCACGGAATGAGTTGGTTTTCGCGCGTATTCACGCGTCGGCACGTGATCGCGATCGCCGTCGGCGCGCTGCTTGCCGGCGCGCCGTTTGTCGCATTCGATCTCTGGCTCGGCCGCGTGATCAACCGGCAGGCCCAGGAAGAGGTCGCGACGTCGGCCAAGCGCGCCATCGCGCTCGCGGAATCGCGTGTGAGCCAGGTGGTCGCCGCGCTCGATGCGCTGGCGGCGCAGGGCGTCGATGGCTGCCGACCAAGCGATCTCGAGGCGATGCGGCGCATGGTGTTCAGGACCACGCCGATCAAGGCAATCGAGATCGTCGGACCCGGCGCGCAGACGCTGTGCAGCCATCTCGATCTGCCGCTCGGCGAGCGCAGCCTGCTGTCGTCGGAAAATCTGCCAGGCTCCGACGGCTATTTCTTCGACATGATCCGGCTGGCCGGCGGCGAGCACATGGTGCGGCTGCGGCGCAGGGCAGCATACGGGCACAACGCCATCGCGGCGCTGGTGCCCACAATCCTGTTCCTGCCGCAGGTCTCGACGCGCGGCCGACCGTTTAGCGCCTATGCCCGCATTGTCACGCGCGGCGGTCACACAATTGGCGAGGTCGGCCGGCCCGCAACGGCGGGGGACGCCGACCTGCTCAGCGCGGGCGCGATTTCGGATAAATTCGGTTTCCGCACCCAGGTGGTGGCGCCGCGAGGTCCGATCCCGGCCGACAAGGCCGATTTGAAGTGGCTTGGCCTCATCGTCAGCGGCGGCATCCTTGCCGTCTTCGGCGTCGTCTTAGCCGTCGTCAATCGGCGCAGCACGGGCAATCCGGTGACCGATATCGAGCGCGCGCTGCAAGCCGGCGAATTCGTGCCGTACTATCAGCCGGTCGTCGACATCCGCTCCGGTCAGTTGCGCGGCGCCGAAGTGCTGGTGCGCTGGAAAAAAGCCCGACGGCACGCTGGTACTGCCGGGCGCCTTTATCCCGCTCGCCGAATTGAGCGGCCTGATCCGCGAAATGACGCGCGATTTGATGCGGCGCGTCTGCGTGGAAGCAGGGGAAGCGCTGGGAAGCCGGCCGGCGATGAAAATTTCGTTCAATTTCGCCGGCAAGCTGTTTGCCGACGAATCCATCGTGAAAGACGTGCGCAAGATCTTTTCGTCGTCGCGCATCAAGCTGTCGCAGGTGGTGCTGGAAGTGACCGAGCGCGACCCGATCGAGAACTTCACCGCAGCTCGGCAGATCATCGCCGCTTTGCAGGGTCTCGGCGTCCGCATCGCCATTGACGATGTCGGCACCGGCCATAGCGGCTTGTCCTACATGCTCAAGCTCGGCGTCGACATCATCAAGATCGACAAGATGTTCGTCGACGCCATCGGCACCGACCGCAACTCCACCACGATCGTGGAAACGCTGATCGACCTTGCGCACAACATGCGCATGGACGTCGTGGCCGAGGGCGTAGAGACGTTCGAGCAGGTGGTGCATCTGCGCGAACTTGGCGTGCGCTCGGCGCAAGGTTACGTGTTCGCGCCGCCGCTGCCGGGCAGCGCCTTCCTGCGCTTGGTCGAGGCGATCGACCCGTTGCCCGCCACCGAACCGGTCGGCGGCGCGGCTATTGCGCAAGCTAGCGCCGCCTGAAGGTGCTCAGCCGTGCTTGAGTTGATCAGAATCAATGTCCGGCGCTAACGTGTCGCCGATAGAGGGGCCATGGAGGTAAGGACCATGCTGCGGATTATCACGATTTCGACGGCGGTTGCTTTGCTCGTGGGCGCGTGGACGCCGCAGGCCTCGGCGCAGGACAATGCCTTGGGCGGCGCCATCATTGGCGGCGGCATCGGCGCCATCATCGGCGGCGCTGCCACCGGCAGGGCCGGCGGCGCCGTCGCCGGCGGCATCATCGGCGCGGCGGCGGGCGCCGCCATCGGCTCGCAATTCGAGCCGCGCGGCAGCGGCTATTACTGGTATCACGGTCGCTGCTGGCGCCGCTGGGACGATGGCAGCTATCACCGCGTGCGCGATTACCACTGCGACGACTGAGGCCTCGGCGCCTGCAAGAAAAAGGGCGGCCTCGCGGCCGCCCAGTTTAAACGCCACGCGGGAGGAACCTCGCAACGGGTCGGCTTACCAACCGGGGGCCGGCCCGCGTGACTAATCTCGACGCTCACTGCGTCACGGCGCCGCTGATTCGTCAACGGGCGTTTTTCAGGTTTGGTGCGCTTGCCGACGGCTGCGGCGGGCGGGCCGCAGTATCCCCGCCTGCCCGGTCGCACCTGAGGGAACAGGGAGGCCGTCCCCCGCGTTGGAACTTGGCTGGCGCCGGGCCTTGCGGCGCCGCGTGCAAGAGGGGGTTCGTCCATGACAAATTTCGAAAGTAAGCCAACCCAGTCCGCGGCCGGCGCGCTGCGCTGTCCGACCGGCCGCTGGTGGCTGTGCGCGCTGCTCGGCCTCGTCCTGCTGGCCGGCGGCGTGTTCGTGCTGTGGAATGCGATCGCTGCTTCCCTGGTCGCCGCCTTGTTCTTCGCCGCCGCCCTGGCCGTCGGCGGCGTCTTCCAGATCGTGCATGCTTTCTCCGCTCGCGGCTGGGGCTCGCTGGCGCTCAGCCTGATCCTCGGCATTCTCTTGGTCGGCTGCGGTGTTTTGCTGGCGACCGATCCGCTCGCCACCTCGCTCGGCCTGACCCTGGCGATCGCTGCGCTGTTTTTGGTCGGCGGCGTGTTGCGGCTATGGCTTGCAGCCCGGCATTGGCAGGACCACGGCTGGATCCTCACGGTGTCGGGCCTGCTGAGCCTCGCGCTCGGCGTCGTGCTGATCCTCGGCTTTCCCTGGAGCGGACTGGTGGTGCCCGGCATTCTGCTCGGCGTCGACTTGATCTTCCAGGGCTCGTGGTGGCTGACCGTCGGCCTTTGGGTGCGACGCCCGCACGAAGGCGCAGGCACCTTGGCGCACGCGTAAAGATCAGCGCCGCGCGCGCTTGCGCCGCGAGTAGGGCGAGCGGTTTGTCGGCTTGAGCGAGATGCCCTCGCGCTGCGCCTTGCCGCGCACGGCGATCTCACTGCGACCAAGCTTGAGGCCGATCACCCGCGTCGGCGTGTTCTGCCGCGCCAGTTGACGCAAGGTGCGCACCTCGCCCGCGCTCCAATCCTTGTTCTTATTGCGCGTATAGCGCGGATGCGCTTTGCGCGGCCCCTTGCGGCCGATCGGTGAACCCGGACGCCGCCAACTGGCGGTTCGCCGCGCTGTTCTGGCCATGATGATCCTCCGGCTCGGTTTGAATGCCCTGCCGGAAGATAATGCGCGGGTGGGAACGAGGGTTCCGGCTGCAAGGAGCCGGCTTACACGGGATGTGCCCCATGCATGCGACAGACCGGGTGAGGGCACGTGCGCTTAAGCCGGCTCCTTGCGCGGCGCGCGTGAAACCCCGAAAGCCGTCCCTCCCGCAGCCCGGCTTTCGGGGATCACCCGCGCTAAGACGCTATGCCGCCGCCGCGAAACGGACGACGGTTTCGAATGCGTAGCCGCAGGCCTCGCATTCCCACAGATGGCGAACACGGCCGCCATCGCGGTATTCGGTCCATTCGGGGACGTAGATGCGCTCGCCGCACTGAGCGCATTCGATCACCGGGCGCGAGCGTGCGAACCTTCCGGTGCTGCGTTTAAGTTCCATTGGGCCTCCTCCAGAACGCTGGTGTCGGCCCCCGTGCCCTTTAATCTAAGCATAGCGCAGGCGTGTCAGGTTGATGAAGCAGCAAGGCTGACGTAACTTCGGATTTGCCGCGCAAAAAAACCAATCGGATTGCTCTACAACGTGACGCCGAATTGCTTCAGCGCCCACACTGTGAAGAGATACAGCAGGAAGGTGATGACGCAGCAGGCTGCGAGCGTCGGCCAGAACGAGACGCCGTGGCGCAGCAGCAGCGGCATCACCAGGAACATCGGCAGCGTCGGCAATACATACCAGAAGGTCGATTGCGCGAAGGCGGCGATGCGCTCGCTGCTGCCGTCGTCCTGCCACAGCCAGATCAGCGCCAGGATGGAGACGAGCGGCAGCGAGACGATGACGGCGCCGATGGCGGGCGAGCGGCGCGCAACTTCCGAAGCGGCCGCGATGATGACGCCTGAAAGGCCCGCCTTGATGATGAGATGGAGCATGGCTCAACCCAACCCGCTCGGGTCCTCGTGCGCCTTTGTGCGCCTTTTCCGAAGTTACGCGAATTTTATCACGGCGGGGCGCCCCATGTCTTTGCCGCAGGGTCGGGGATGAGAATCCCGCGCGCGGGGTTCCACAATTCGGCCACGGATGACCGTCTTGCTCCCGCAGTTGCCGCCGTACGGCCGATTCACGTCCCTAGCGAGAAAGCCATGACCCTGGAAGAACGCCTCAATCAGCTTGCTCCCTACGTGCTCAGCATCACGCGCATCGTCGTCGCGCTGCTCTTCTTCGAGCACGGCCTGTCGAAAATGTTCGGCTTTCCGGGCGCGCATGTGCCGCCGGCGCTGACGCTGCAGTGGTTCTCCGGCGCCATCGAATTCGTCGGCGGTGCCTTGCTCGCGGCCGGTTTTTTCACCCGCTCGTCGGCCTTCATCATGTCGGGCGAGATGGCCTTCGCCTATTTCTTGCGTCATGCGCCGCTAGGTTTTTTCCCGCAGCTCAACCGCGGTGACGCGGCGATCCTGTATTGCTTCATTTTCTTTTACATCGTGTTCGCCGGCGGCGGGCCCTGGACGCTCGACGCGGCGCTCAAGGGCAGGCCGCGCGGGCAGGACGCGCGGCTGCACCAGCGGGCCTAGAGGAGGCGGCAACCTCAATCGGCCTCATGCTGAGGAGCGTCGCGTCAGCGACGCGTCTCGAAGCATGCGGCCGCCCCATCCTTCGAGACGGGCGCTTCGCGCCCTCCTCAGGATGAGGCGGATTTAGCACGTCGCTGAATTCGCAAGGGCGACAGGTGAAGGCTATTGCGCTATAATTTGCGGCCTCCGGCAATCGGAGCCCGCGATGAGCCAGCAGACCGTCGTCAAGCCGCGCACCAAGACGAAGACCAAGACGCAGCGCCCGAAGCTGTGGAAGGTGATCCTGCTCAACGACGACTACACCCCGCGCGAATTCGTCGTCCAGGTGCTCAAGGCCGTGTTCCGCATGAACGAGAGCGAGGCCTACCGCGTGATGATCACCGCGCATCAGCGCGGTGCCTGCGTGATCGCGGTGTTCACCAAGGACGTCGCCGACACCAAGGCCAAGGAAGCGACCGAGCTCGGCAAGCAGGCGGGCTTTCCTTTGTATTTCACCACCGAGCCGGAGGAGTAGCTTCATCGGCCTCATGCTGAGGAGCGCCGCGTCAGCGGTGCGTCTCGAAGCATGGGGCCGCCTCATCCTTCGAGACGCGCACTTCGTGCGCTCCTCAGGATGAGGCGGATCGGCTGCTCGTCTGCCCGGCTCCGGATGTCCTGCTTCATGATCGTCGCTTTTTGCGCCGCTGCGCTATAGTGCGGCCTCCTGCTACAGGAGGCGCCATGGATCTCGGACTGGCGGACAAAGCGGTTTTGCTGGTCGGCGGCAGCCGCGGCATCGGGCTTGCCGCCGCAACGATGTTCGCCGGCGAGGGCACGCGCGTGGCGATTGCCGCGCGCGAGCGCAAGGCGCTCGACGACGATTGGCGGCCAAGATCGCGCGGCAGGGCCGAAGCGAACCGCTGGCGCTCGAATGCGACGGCGCCAATTCCGAGGACCTCGCGCGCATGATGGCCGCCGTCGCCGAGCGCCTCGGCCGCATCGATATCCTGGTCAACACCATCGGCAACGCCGCCGGCGGCGATTTCCTCGCGCTGCGCGACGAAGAGTGGGAGGAGAGCCTCGCCCTCAAGCTGCACGGCCAGATTCGCAGCTGCCGCGCGGCGATCCCGATCATGCGCGCGCAAGGGGGCGGCGCCATCGTCAACGTCATCGGCCACCGCGGCAAGCAGCCGGACGGCCGCGCGCTGCCGGCGAGCGTCGCCAATGCCGGACTGATGAACTTCTCCGTCGGCCTGGCGCAGGAAGAGGCCAAGCACGGCATCCGCGTCGTCGGCGTCAATCCGGCGCCGGTCGGCGGCACGCGCCGGCTGCAGAGCGTGTTCGAAACCGAGGCGCGGCTGCTCGGCGTCCCGGTCGAGGAAGCGGGCCGCCGCTGGGTCGCGCAGACCGCGCTTGGCCGCGCCGCTTCGGTCGACGAGATCGCCTCCGTCGTCGTCTTCCTCGCCTCGCCGCGCGCGAGCTTCGTGACCGGCACGATCGTTGCCGTGGACGGCGGGGCGACCAAATGCCTGTAGGCCAAAGCCCGCTGCCATGCCCGCCATGAAAGGGAAGCAATCGTGCAACGCGTCCTGATCACCGCCGGCGCCGCCGGCATCGGCCGCGAATTCGCCCGCGCCTTTGCAGCGAACGGCGCCAAGGTTTTCGTCTGCGACATCGACTACCAGGCACTGGGTGAATTAAGCAAGGAGATTCCCGGCATCGCGGCCGCCCGCTGCGACATGGGCAAGCGCGCCGAGATCGAAGCGCTGGTGCCGCAAGCCGTGAGCGCGCTCGGCGGGCTCGACGTGCTGATCAACAATGCCGGCATCGCCGGGCTCACCCTGCCGGTCGAGCAGATGCCGCCGGACGAATGGGACAAGGTGGTGGCGGTCAATCTCACCGCCATGTTCGACGTCTGCCGGCTCGCCATCCCGCATCTCAAGCAATCGAAGGCGGCCTGCATCATCAACATGACCTCGATCGCCGGGCGCTACGGCTTCCCAAACCGCAGCCCCTATGCGGCGACCAAATGGGGCGTGATCGGGCTCACCAAGACGCTGGCCATGGAGCTGGGCGAATGGAGTATCCGCGCCAATGCCATCGCGCCCGGCGCGGTCGCCGGCGAGCGCATCAAGCGCGTGTTCGCCGGCCGCGCGCAGATTTCCGGGTGCTCGCTCGAGGACGTGCAGGCGGAAGCCATGGCGGCGCAGTCGATCAAGAGCTTCGTCGACCCCAAGGACATCGCCGCCTTGGCCGTGTTCCTCGCCTCCGACGCGGCGAAGGCCATTTCGGGGCAGGTGATCCCGATCGACAACGACCGGCAGAGGGCGTGAGCGGCGCTGTCATTCCGGGGCGCGGCCTTTAGGCCGCGAACCCGGAATCCATAATCCCGGCGCTGCGGCGTATGGATTCCGGGCCCGCTCGCTGCGCTCGCGTCCCGGAATGACCCGTGCCCATTCACTTCGGCTCCGTCTGCGTGAGCATGACATTGATGGTGACGATGAAGCCGACGCTCGCCTGCGCCAGCGTGAAGGTGAGCACCGCGAGATAGATCGCCGAAACCAGTCCCGCCCCGAACGGCGCGATCGCATCGACCAGCAGGATCACGCCGATGATCGCGCCCGCCGCGCTCTGCCCATAGACGAAGCGGGGCGGGCGCTCGGCGACCGCCCGCGCGCGCAGCAGCGGATAGCCGAAGGAGAGCGCCAGCAGCATCAGCCCGACGGCCAGGCTGCAAAAGGCGAAGGCGAGCGCCGGCGAAAGCCCGAAGGCGAGCAGCAGCGGCGGCGCCATGGCGCCATAGGCGATGAGGAAGCCCCACACCATGAAGAAGCGCGTGACCAGCGCGTCGTAGCGCGACAATTGCCCGCCCAGGCTCTGGCGCAGGATCATGACGATGGCCGTGAAGCCGACGAAGCTCATGGCGAGCAGCGCCAGCGTGTAAAGATAGTCGGAATGACTTGGGTCCATGGCCGCCTCCTGGCTGCGATAACGCGCGAAGCCCGCGCGTGGTTGACGGGCACCTCATGCGCGCGTTTCCGTTCCCGCTTTCGCGGGCTAAACTGCCGCGGCGCCAAGCGTGCTATGCGCCGGGGCGGGGGGGACATACCATGAGCTGCCCGTCGTTTGTCCGCGCCGGCCTCGCCGCGCTGGCGCTGCTTGTGTCCGGCACCGCGCCCGGCGCCGCGCCGGCGGAGAAGAAGACCTACACGGTCGAGCTCGACGCCGAGAAGGACTATTTCGCCGCCGGCACGGTGAAGATCCTCGCCAAATCGCGCAGCGCCGGCGAAGTTGAAGTCGGCGAACTGGACGTCACCATTAGGCGGCGCAAGTCTATTGCCGTGCCCGCCGATGCGAGCGAGCTGATTTTCCGCACCGGCAAGAACGTCAGCGCGCGGCTGCGCCTCACCGCCGCGACCGGCAAGATCACCGTGCGCCCGCTGTCGAGCGCAGGCTCGGCCTCCGGCATCGCCTGGATGTTCGGCCGCCGCAACGGCATCGCGGTGGAGCGGCTGGCGGTGGAGTTTGAGGGAAAGTGATTGCGGCTCGCGCGCGCCCGGCGTCGTTCGTGCGCAGGCTACATGGAGCGAAGCGTCAACGCGCGAGCGTGGGGCGACGTTTGAAGCTCCGCTCGTTCCCGCGCCAGCGGAAATCCAGCGGCCGCAACTATTGCGTTTCCGATCAGCCCTGGGTCCCCGCTTTCTCGGGGACGAGCGGTGAAAAGTTCCGCGCGCCGACCCGTGCACAGAGCTACCGCGACCCGCGCATGACATCGTGTCGAAGCGCCACGCCGCGCGGCATCAGAGAAAGCGGATGCGCGGGCCGTCATAGGGCGGGCTGCGGCGCGGCGGCGCCAGCGGCGGCGCGGCGGCTGGCGCCGCGGGGGCGCGCGCTTCTTGCGCCTCCAGCGCGTCGAGCCGCGCGCCGGCATCGCGGTGGCGCTGCATCTCCTCGGCCGCCATGCGCGCGGCCTCCGCGTGGCTATAGCCGTCTTCCATCAGCGCGAAGGTCTTGAGCAGCAGCGCCTTGATCTCGCGCGGCACCAGCGGATGCCAGCGCTCGCGCGTCCAGCGCTCGGCATTGCCGGCGCAGGCGCGCGCGCGGTGCAGCGCTTGTCCGGGCAGACCGTCCACAGGAGCAGACGCGTGTAGACCCCGCGGCGCGCCTGGGCGAGCAGGCGCGCTTCTTCCGCGCGCTGGCGCTGGAATTCCAGCCGCGCGGCGCGCTTGGCCTCCGGTGTTTCGTCTATCTCGTTGTCGTTGCGTTTGCGTGGTGCCATGCGGGCAAGCTCCATTGTTCTCGCGGGCGCGGCGTGCGTGCCCCGAGTTGCCGCCCGCCCATGTCGTCCGCCCCGGTTTCGGCCAAGCCGAGGGGGGCGGGGCACCGAGAGGCGCCTGAGATCCTCCTGCGCTCCCTTTTGGGGAGCCTCGGAGGCCGCGTCCGGGGTGCGACGCCGAACTCGTCGCCTCTCGGCGCTCCGCTGCGGCGATTTCTGTTCCCGGGTCCGCGCTTCCTGGTTCCCGCTCCGGCTTCGTCTTCCGCTCGGCGCCAGTTCGGCTCATCGCCTTGTCGCGCCTTGCAGCATCGGAAGTCCGCTTGAGCGGCCCCAGTTCAGCAGAGCTCCCTGCGGAGGGGTCGTAGTGCCCCCCGGTCGGGTCCCGGGACCTCCCGAGTCCAAGCCGACGGGGCCTGGCCGCGGGCGCCGCGCCAGCCGCAACCGGTTGCCCGGTGTCGGCCCGGGAAAGGCTTGTCGAAGGCCGCATCTCCGGCCTTCACCTTCCCGTCGCTCCGCCTTCAGGACCGTCTTCCGGAAGACGCCCCCTCGAAGAGCGAGGTGATGGGAAGATAAGCATATGAGGGGAATATAGTCAAGGGGTAGGGGAAAATATTCTTGGGGCTTACCGGTCCTTTGAAAAAGCGCTTTTGGGCGCTAGAAGTGGCGCCAATACCCGTACGCAATCTTTACGACCTCCATGGGCCGTTTTTTTACGTACCTCAACCTTTCGGTACGCCGGACCTCAGCCATCGGGTACCCCCCAAGAGATTTCTCCTGGCCCTCGACCATGCCTGATTCTCTCATGACCACGCACAACATTTAGTGCTGTGATATACCCGGACTCCCCGAGAATCCGAAGAACCCCCCCTTGCCAAACGGCGCGAACCGGATTCTACCGTACGGATGATTCGGCCCGGGTTTCTGGACAGAGAATCGCGGCAAGACCTGATCGGGTTGGCTCGGAACGGGTCGGCCGCTCATCGTTTGGCCCGGCGTGCGAACGCGCTGGTGTTGCTCGACGATGGGATGAGCTGCGAAGCGATTGCGAAGGTCCTGTTTCTGGACGACGACACCATCCGCACTTGGTATCGCCTGTATGAAGCGGATGGGATCGAGGGCCTGACGAACTTCAGCTACGAGGGCAGCGTTTGCCAGTTGAGCGGCGAGCAACAGGAAAAGCTGAAAGCCTGGGTTGCCGCTGCCTTACCACATACAACGCGCCAGGTCGGCGCCTGGATCGAGAATGAATTCAGCGTCGTTTACCAAGGCCGGTCAGGACTGATCGCGCTGTTGCACCGCCTGGGGCTCGAATATCACAAACCCAATGTCATTCCGCGCAAGCTTGACGAAGAAAAGCAGAAGGCTTTCATTGAGAGCTACGAAAAGCTGCTGAATTCCTTGGGCGACGACGAGGCCGTACTGTTTGCTGACGCCGTGCATCCGACCCATGCCGCACGGCCCGTCGGCTGCTGGGCGCCGAGCCAGGAGAAGCTGGCGATCGAGCAGACGAGCGGGCGTCAACGCATCAACATTCACGGCGCGATCGACCTGGCGACCGGGCAAACCCGGATGATCGAGGCCCTGACCATCGACGCCGCCTCGACGATCAGGCTGCTGCAATCGATCGAGACGCTCTATCCGATGTTGGCGCTCATCCATGTTTTCCTGGACAACGCGCGTTATCATCACGCCAAGCTCGTGCAGGAATGGTTAGCCCTGCCGGGACGACGCATCAAGCTGCACTTCATCCCAAGCTATTGCCCGCACTTGAACCCGATCGAGCGGTTATGGGGTCTCATGCACAGAAACGTCACGCACAACAAGTGCTACGCAACTTGCGCCCAATTTGCCGACGCGACGCTCAGTTTTCTGCGTGAAAAGGTTCCGGGGAATTGGGCGAACCTCTGTGATTTGGTCACCGACAATTTCCGTATCATCAACCCCAAGGATTTTCGGGTTGTGGCGTGAACGGAGTATAGCAATTTTGCACAATTGATTGAAGAATTGGGGTAGTTTTAGCGTAGCAGGCGGGTACCGGCCCACGGGACGCCTTTGTAGTATGCCCTCCTGTTTGAAGGCTGGATAGGACTTTGGTCAGAAGCCAAATCACGGACTAACGGTGTTGATTTGATTTCTGTTTAGTTGGCGAAATTACTCTTCGCAACTGCTGCGCGTCGATCGCTTCAGGGGCTGTGATGGAGTGGAATAGACTGCTGTCGACGGAAAGACTCGGCCGCGAAGGCGCAAGCCAAACGGCTCGCCCCGGACGTTCAGAATATGAATCAGATGTAGGTCGTCTCTCGTTTTCTGGAGCATTTCGTCGCCTCGCACGCAAGACTCAAGTTCATCCGCTCGCGCCCAACGATCACGTTCATACGAGGCTGACTTATTCTCTTGAAGTCGCCTATCGCACCTCATACAGGTGCCGTTGCGCGACCCGCGCTCCGTTGCCGACTACGCCGCAGACGTCACCCGCGCGGCCCTTGGCTAAGCGCCGCTCACCGCCGCTTCTTCTTCCCCGCCGCCTTACCCTCCGCCGCCGCGTCGCGGTCGGCGGCCTCCTTGGCCTCGCGCAGCTTCTTCAGCCGCGCGGTCTTCTCGCGCGTGGCGACTTGCGCCGCCTGGTAGTCGGCCATGGCCTTGACCCCCTCGCGCGCCTGCGTCTCGCGGCGCTTGAAACTTGCCTCGGCCTTGGCCTTCGCGTCTTGCGGCTTGCTGTTCAAAGTCGTCTCCCGATAGCGCCTGTGACGGTCACGAACACCCCGTCGTCCCCCCGCAGGTATCGCACTTCATGCACGTCCCGTTCCTCACGAGAGTGAAGTTGCCGCACTCGCCGCAGGCTTCGCCCTCGTAGCCCTTGGCGCGCGCCTCGGCGCGCTTCTCGGACGCCGCAAGCTTGGCATGCGCGCGGGCGTCGGTTGAGTTGAGCGCTTCCAGCGCTTGCGCGGGCGAGAGCTTGGCTTCGGGTTCGCTCTTCAGCGCGGTGGCGCCCTCGGCCCGAGCGGCATGCGCGGCGAGCGCCGTCACCTTGCCGGCGACGCCACCCCGCCCGTCGGAGCCTGTCATCGGGCCCGCCTCCGGCGGGACCCGGTGGGCGGTCGACCCTCCCCTGTCAGGGGAGGGTGAGGCGACGCCCTGCACCACGCTCAGCCGGTCGGTGCGCGAGCGGGTCAGTCCCTTGGAGACGTAGGCGGAAGCAGGCGTCGCCTTGCCTTCCTCCACGCCCTTGCCCAGCGCGTCGAAGCCGCTCTCGCTCGGATCGACATGGGCGAGATCGAAGCGCTCCAGATACGACACCGCCAGCTCGCGGAACACGTAATCGAGGATGGAGGTCGCGTATTTGATCGAGTCGTTGCCCTGCACCGGGCCCTGCGGCTCGAAGCGGGTGAAGGTGAAAGCGTCGACATATTCCTCGAGCGGCACGCCGTATTGCAGGCCGAGCGAGATGGCGATGGCGAAATTGTTGATGATGGAGCGGAGCGCTGCGCCTTCCTTGTGCATGTCGATGAAGATTTCGCCGAGCCGGCCGTCGTCGTATTCGCCGGTGCGCAGATAGACCTTGTGGCCGCCGACCACGGCCTTCTGCGTGTAGCCCTTGCGGCGGTCGGGCAGCTTCTCGCGCTCGCGCAGCACGGTGACGCGCTCGACGATCTTCTCCACGACTTTCTCGGCAAGCCCGGCGGCGCGCGCGGCGGCCGGCTTGTCGAGGAAGGCCTCGATCAGGTCCTCCTCATCCTCCTCGTCGGCGATGAGCTGGGCGTTGAGCGGCTGCGACAGCTTGGAGCCGTCGCGGTAGAGCGCGTTGGCCTTCAGCGCCAGCTTCCAGGACAGCAGGTAGGCGGACTTGCAGTCCTCGACCGTGGCGTCGTTCGGCATGTTGATGGTCTTGGAGATGGCGCCGGAGATGAAGGGCTGCGCCGCCGCCATCATGCGGATGTGGCTTTCCACCGAGAGGAAGCGCTTGCCCGTGCGCCCGCACGGGTTGGCGCAGTCGAACACCGGATAGTGCGCAGGCTTCAGGTGCGGCGCGCCTTCCACCGTCATGGCGCCGCAGACATGGATGTTGGCGGCCTCGATCTCGCGCTTGCTGAAGCCGAGCGCGGTCAGGAGATCGAAAGTCGGCGCGGCGAGGTCGTCGGCCGCTATGCCGAGCGTGTCGCGGCAGAACTCTTCGCCCAGCGTCCACTTGTTGAACACGAATTTGATGTCGAAGGCGGTGGGCAGCGCCTTTTCCACCTTGGCGATCGCTTCGTCGGTGAAGCCCTTGGCCTTCAGCGTGGTGTGGTTGATGGCAGGCGCCTGCGCCATGCCGCCGTGGCCGACCGCGTAGGCCTCGATCTCGGCGATCTGCGCCTCCGAGTAGCCGAGCGTGCGCAAGGCCTCCGGCACCGCGCGGTTGATGATCTTGAAATAGCCGCCGCCGGCCAGCTTCTTGAACTTGACCAGCGCGAAGTCGGGCTCGATGCCGGTGGTGTCGCAGTCCATCACCAGGCCGATGGTGCCGGTGGGCGCGATGACGGTCGCCTGCGCGTTGCGGTAGCCGTGCGCCTCGCCGAGCGTCAGCGCGTCGTCCCAGGCCTTCCTGGCGTGCGCGGCGAGCTGCGCGAAGCCGGCGGAATTCGCGGTCAAGCGTTCGAGCGCGTCATGGTCGAGCGGCACCGGCGGGGTGGCGACTTTCTCATAGCCGGTGCGCTCGCCATGCGCGGCGCGGCGATGGTTGCGCATGACGCGAAGCATGGCCTCGCGGTTCTTCTTGTAGCCGGGGAAGGGGCCGAGCTGCTTCGCCATCTCGGCGGAGGTGGCGTAGGCGACGCCCGTCATGATGGCCGAGAGCGCGCCGCAGATGGCGCGGCCGGCGTCCGAATCGTAGGGGATGCCGGAGGTCATCAAGAGGCCGCCGATATTGGCGTAGCCGAGGCCCAGCGTGCGGAATTCGTAAGAGAGCTGCGCGATCTGCTTCGAGGGAAACTGCGCCATCAGCACGGAGATTTCCAGCACGATCGTCCACAGCCGCACGACGTGCTCGTAGGATTCGACGTCGAATACGCCCGTCATTCCGGGACGGCGCGCAGCGCCGGACCCGGAATCCAGATGCGAGTCCGTTCCTTGCGTCTGGTTTCCGGATCGCCGCTGCGCGGCGTCCGGAATGACAGACTTGAGGAAGGTCAGCAGATTGAGCGAGGCGAGATTGCACGCCGTGTCGTCGAGGAACATGTATTCCGAGCACGGGTTCGACGCGCGGATCTCGCCCGAGGCCGGACAGGTGTGCCAGTCGTTGACGGTGGTGTGATATTGCAGGCCGGGATCGGCCGACGCCCAGGCGGCGTAGCCGATCTTCTCCCACAGCTCGCGCGCCTTCAGCGTCTTCGCCACCTTGTGGTTCTTGCGGAAGGTCAGGTCCCAATTGGCGTCGGCCTCGACCGCCTTGAGGAAGCCGTCGGTCACCCGCACCGAATTGTTGGAGTTCTGCCCGGAGACGGTGAGGTAGGCGTCACTATCCCAGTCGGTGTCGTAGGTGGGGAAATTGATGTCCTTGTAGCCCTGCTTGGCAAACTGGATGACGCGCTTGATGCAGTTGTCCGGCACCAAGGCGCGGCGGGCAAGCTTGATTTCGCGCTTGAGCGCCGGGTTCTTCTCCGGCGAGAAGCAGTCGTCGCCCGAGCCCTCGCAGTTGACGCACGCCTTCATGATGGCGCGCAGGTGCTTCTGGTTGATCTTGGAGCCGGTGACCAGCGCCGCCACCTTCTGCTCTTCGATCACCTTCCAGTCGATATAGGTCTCGATGTCGGGATGATCGACGTCGACGATCACCATCTTGGCGGCGCGGCGCGTGGTGCCGCCCGACTTGATGGCGCCGGCGGCGCGGTCGCCGATCTTGAGGAAGCTCATCAGGCCCGACGACTTGCCGCCGCCGGAGAGCCGCTCGCCTTCGCCGCGCAGCGCGGAGAAATTGGTGCCGGTGCCGGAGCCGTATTTGAACAGGCGCGCCTCGCGCACCCACAGATCCATGATGCCGCCTTCGTTGACCAGGTCGTCGGCGATTCCCTGGATGAAGCAGGCGTGCGGCTGCGGATGCTCGTAGGCCGATTTCGACTTGGTCAGCTTGCCGGTAAAGGGATCGACGTAATAGTGGCCCTGGCCGGGTCCGTCGATGCCGTAGGCCCAGAACAGGCCGGTGTTGAACCATTGCGGCGAGTTCGGCGCCACCATCTGCGCGGCCAGCATGTAGCGCAGCTCCTCGAAGAAGGCGCGCGCGTCGTCCTCGCCGTCGAAATAGCCGCCCTTCCAGCCCCAATAGGTCCAGGTGCCGGCGAGCCGGTCGAATACCTGCTTGCAGGAGCGCTCGCCGATGAAGCGCTCCTTCTCCGGCAGTTGCGCCAGCGCTTCCTCGTCGGCGACCGAGCGCCACAGGAAGGAGGGCACGGAATTCTCTTCGATCCTTTTCAGCCGGGCGGGCACGCCGGCCTTGCGGAAGTATTTCTGCGCCAGCACGTCGGAGGCGACCTGCGACCAGAATTCCGGCACCTCGATATCGTCGAGCTTGAACACCACCGAGCCGTCCGGATTGCGGATCTCGCTCGTGGTGAGCCGGAAGCCGAGCCCGTCATAGGCCGATTGTCCGTCCTTGGTGTAACGCCGTTCGATCCGCATTTTCTCTGCCCCTTCACTTCGGCGGGCGGCTGGCGGTCCGCCCCATTATCCCTGACGGACCTGCCCATTGTCCGTCTGTTTTCACCGGCACAGCTCTGACAACGCTTCCCCAAGCACTTCATCTAGGGCCCGGCGCTTTGGCCGGTAACCGGTTCCACCCGGCTTTTTTGGCGCTTCCGCGCAGCAAGCCCTACGCCCGGAATCGCCGCTTCCGGCGCGGGTGAGCTCGCGACAGTCATCGTTTTTGAGGGTCCGGAGGGAACCAGAACTCACCGCACCGAACGATCTAAAGCTAAGCGGACTCACCCTACGCGTCAACAAGAGATAGTCATCAAATCTGAATCAAACACTAAATCTTGTGGTTTACGGGGGAAGACAGCGGGCGAAGTCCAGCTAAAGCGCCGTCAGTATCGGGCGATCGGCGGCAAGCGAAAAGCGTTTTTCCACGGCGGACCGACTAGGTTTTTATGCCGGGGCGCATGACAGAAAAATGACGGAAAACCGGGACTCGCGCAGCCCCACGCGGCCGGCATCCCCCGATCGGCGGGCGGGGATGGGCGCGGGAAAACGGCGGCAAAACGCTCGCAAGAGTCTCTGATTCTCGAAAGCAACTCAGGGCGTTACGCGCCAAGCCGGACGGCTGGCGCAGCGTGAGAGTGCTGCACAAGCCTGTGAATTCAACTGCGGCGGCAATTTGCTGTAATGGAGTGCCGACCAATCGGCCCGCGCCGCGTTAAGCTTGGGGGCGGCGAGAAGATTGAGGATCGCGCATGCAACAGGCGCTCGCGCTCGATCGCCGCGCGCTCATCGGCCAAGCCTTTCGGCTGGAATGGGCGACGCTCGGCTGGATGAGCATCGAGGCGGCGGTGGCGATCGGCGCGGGCGTCGCCGCCGGCAGCCTGTCGTTGCTGGCTTTCGGCCTCGACAGCGGCATCGAACTGATCTCGGCCTGCGTGCTGCTCTGGCGCCTCAGCGTGGAGTTGCGCCACGGCCAGGCATTCTCCGAAAGCGCCGAGCAGCTTGCCACCAAGATCGGCGGCGCGCTGCTGTTTGCGCTGGCCGCCTACGTGGTGGCGAGCGCGGCGTGGAGCCTATGGACCGGGCACGGCCAGCAATTTTCCATTCCCGGGCTTGCCGTCACCGCGGCGGCGATTCCGGTGATGTATGTGCTCGCCAAGCGGAAGCTGAAGGTGGCCGAGGCGATCGGCAGCCGCGCGCTGCGCGCCGACGCTATCGAAAGCGTCACCTGCGGCTATCTGGCGGTGGTTGTCGTGATCGGGCTCGTCGCCGAGTTGCTCACCGGCTTCTGGTGGGTGGACGCCGTGACCTCGCTCGCCATCGTCTGGTTCCTGATCAAGGAAGGACGCGAGGCCTGGGCGGGCGAGGAGTGCTGCGGCGACGATCACTGAACCGAGTTCTCCGCTCATTCCCGCGCAAGCGGGAAACCGGCGACCATAGCTGGGACAAGGGACTTGGCCCTGGGTCCCCGCTTTGGCGGGGACGAGCGGTGAATTTTCAGCCGGTTCGATAACGGCCACGAAAAAGGCGGGCCCGGTTAGAGCCCGCCTTCTGTCCCGGCACTGTCATTCCTCGATCGGCACCCGTCCGCATAAACGGTCGGGCACTGATTAATTGCGAGGCACCATAGCGGGCCGGCGGCGCAATGCAACCTGCTTGCGCCACGGCCGCTACCCATTGATCGACGCGGCGGCCGTATTTCTATTCATCAAGCAACCGAGGTCCCGGATCCGCGGTGCACCATTCGCGGCTTCGGCGCTCATGCGGCACCGCATCCGGGACGCGGCTTGCGCGGGGACGAGCGGATGATCGATGGATTACTCCGCGGCGTTCGCCTCGATGCGGCCGTAGCGCTTTTCGAAGGCGTGCACGGCGGGAAAACCCATGAGCGTGTTCATCTCGGCAAAGGGCAGCATGGGAGCGGGGCTGCCCTTGCCGGTGCCGCGCTGTCTGAGGTGTCGATAGCAGTTCTGCATGGCGCCGGCCGCGGTGAGCAACGCCGTGACCGGGAAGATCGCCAGCTTGAAGCCGAGCGCGGCAAGCTCCGCAGTCGAAAGGTAGGGCGTGCGGCCGCCTTCCACCATATTGGCGAGGAGCAACGCGCCCTTGAAGGTTTCGGCGACGCGGCGCAGCTCCTCTACGCTTTCCGGGCTCTCCACGAACAGGATGTCGGCGCCGGCCTTGAGGAAGCCTTCGGCGCGGCGCAGCGCGGAGTCGAGGCCTTCCGCGTAGCGGGCGTCGGTGCGCGCGACGATCAGGAAGTCGCGGCTCGGCCGCGCCTCGACGGCGACGCGGATCTTGGCGATGGCGTCTTCCGCCGGGATCACGCGGCGGTACTCGGTGTGTCCGCACTTCTTGGGGAATTCCTGATCTTCCAGCTGAATGCCGGCGGCGCAGCCGGCAGCATAGCCGCGCACGGTGCGGTCGACATTGAGCAAGCCGCCATAGCCGGTGTCGCCGTCGGCAATGAAGGGCAGGGGGGAGGCAGCCGCGATACAGCGCACGCGATCGAGCATCTCGCTGTAGGTCGCAAGGCCGGCGTCGGGAATGCCGAGCGCGGAGGCAACGACGCCGTACCCGGTCATGTAGAGCGCTTCGAAGCCCGCGCTCGCCGCGAGCTTGGCGGACACGCCGTCATAGACGCCTGGCAGTGCGAGGCAGCCGTCTTGCTTGAGCAGTTCGGATAACGTCTGGGGCAAAGCACTCTCCCGGTGATCGTTCGTTGCCGCTTTGCGCCGATCATATCGCCACGGGAGCGCGCTCGCCATTGCATATGCCGCCGCGAAATGCGCTGGCGGCGGCGCCGTCATTCGTGGTGTGCGCGCGAAGGCCCATCACCGAACGCGGCGGCGCTCGGCTAGACAGGCTGCTGCGGAGGTGGCAGAACGCCCGCGTCCGGCGACGCCAACACATGCGCGAGCGCGATGAAAAGCTTCCTGCTGAAACTGTTCACCTGGTGGAATTCCGAGACCTTCGGTACCCAGTTTTGGACGTGGCTCTATGGCGAGCAGGTAGGCGCGGACGAATTCGGCAACCGCTACTACCGCACCCAGGGCGGCAAAATCGATCCGCGCCTGGGCTTCGAGCGGCGCTGGGTGATCTATAACGGCTATGCGGAAGCGACCGCCGTGCCGCCATCCTGGCACGGCTGGCTGCACCACACGGTCGATGCGCTGCCGACGCAGGAAAGCTACGCGCCGCACGCCTGGGAAAAGCCGCACCGGCCCAATCTGACCGGCACACCCGCGGCCTACCGGCCACCCGGGTCGACGCTTGCCGCCGGCCGCCGTCCGAAAGCGACGGGCGACTACAAGGCTTGGTCACCGGGGGACTAAGCGGTTCCGCCCTTTCACTGCCTTATTCGCCGTGTTAACCGGGCGGCAGCTTCGCGATGCCGGCGTCGGGGCGCCGGCCGAAGCGGAACCCCATATTGCATGGCGCGATCCAGGCTGAAATTCGGAGTGCCGGCGATTGCCGTTCTGCTTGTGGCGGCGCCGGCGGCCGCGCAGTTCGGGTCGATCTTCAACGAGCCGCCGCCGCGCCCGCCGGCCGATGTGCCGAGCGCGCCGCCTTCCGCGCGAGCAATACCCGCCCTATTATCCGAGCGACCGCGATCAGCCGCCGCGGCGCGATTCCGATGAGCCGCCGGCGCAGCCGTTGCCGGCGCCGATGAGCCTGCCGCCGTCGAGCCGGCCGAACCGCGGCATCATCCAGCAGCAGGCGCTGCCGCCGCCGCCCGGCACGCAGCAGACGGCCAAGCCGCCGCCAGGCGCCCAGCAAGCGGCCAAGCCGCCGGCCAACGGCGCGCCTGTTCGCACGCTGCCCGGGTTGCCGCCGGGACAGCGGCAGCCGCAACAACAGCAACAACAACAGCAACAACAGCCGCAGCAGCCGGCGACGAGCGAGCCGCCGACCAAGGAAGTGGTGGTGGCGCCGCCGCCCGAGCGCATCGCCAATCCGACCGCGGTGTTCTCCGGCCTCGACAAGATCACCGGCCGCACCACCTCCTTCGACGTCGCCGTCAACGAGACCGTGCAGTTCGGCGCGCTGCAGGTGACGCCGCGCGTGTGCTATTCGCGCCCGCCCACCGAGACGCCGCAGACCGACGCCTTCGTCGAAGTCGACGAGGTGACGCTGCAGGGCAAGATCAAGCGCATCTTCACCGGCTGGATGTTCGCGGCGAGCCCGGGCCTGCACGCAGTCGAGCACCCGATCTACGACGTGTGGCTCACCGACTGCAAAGGCGGCAAGCTGCCGGCGGTGGCGCAAGCGCCGCAAGAAGACGAGCCGCCAGCGGCGAAGCCCGCCGCCAAGCCGCGCCAAGGCACGACACGCCGGCGCTAAGGCTCGGTCATTCCGGATGCGTGCGCGGCGCTTGTTTTCTGGATTCCGGGTTCGCTCGCTTAATGCGAGCGCCCCGGAATGAGGTCATGACTTCCCGATAATCGCCAGCGCCGCCTCGCCGCTCACCGGCCGCTCGAGCGGCAACGCGGCGAAGTCGCCTTCGCCCACCAGCGCCTCTTCCAAGAGCCGGTGATAGCGCCGCTTGGGCACCTCGACCGCCCCGAAAGTGCGCAGGTGATCGGTGACGAACTGCGTGTCGAGCAGGCGGAAGCCGCCGGCGCGCAGGCGCGCGATCAGATGCACGAGCGCGATCTTGGAGGCGTCGCGCGCACGGTGGAACATGCTCTCGCCGAAGAAAGCGCGGCCGAGCGAGACGCCGTAGAGGCCGCCGACCAGCTCGGCGCCGTCATAGACTTCGACGCTGTGGCAATGGCCGTGCGCGTGCAGCGCGCGGTAGATGCGGCGGATGCGCCCGTTGATCCAGGTGCGGGCGCGGTCGCGCTGGGGCTCGGCGCAGCCCTGGATGACCGCCTCGAAATTGCGATTGACCTGCACGCTAAACGGCGTCGAGCGCACGGTGCGCGCAAGTCTTGCCGGCACGTGGAAGGTGTCGAGCGGGATGATGCCGCGCATTTCCGGCTCGATCCAATAGAGCGCGGGATCGTCGGCGCTTTCCGCCATGGGGAAGATGCCGCAGGCATAGGCCTTGAGCAGCACGTCGGGGGTGATTTCGATGAAGGCGTTTTCGCGGCTGGCCATGGCTCTGGACTTTACTTACTTCGGCGCGTCAGGCGATGGGCGGTTCGATCGCTCAGGTATTTCTTGCGACATTGATACGGCGGTTAACACTTAATCTACCATAGCATGGGCAAATTTCAGAAAAGGCGAACTTCCTGCGGGCAATTGGCGTTGCCCAGCCGACTCACTGCCGAGCGCAAATAGGGTTCCATGGCGCGCGCTGCAACAGCACCGACGGTCCTGCTGGTCGAGGACGAAGTCCTGATCAGCCGTCTGGTTGCCGAATGGCTCGCCGAGCGCGGCTTCGCGGTGCGTGAGGTGGCGACGGGCGACGAGGCGCTCGATTATATCGGCGCGGGCGGCGAGGTGGACGTGATGTTCACCGACGTCAATCTGCCCGGCAGCCTTACCGGCGCGCAACTCGCCACGCGCGTGCGCGAGATGCGCCCCGAGTTGCCGATCGTCTATGCCTCCGGTCGCTACAGCTCCACGCAGATCGCACCGCTGGTGCCGCGCTCGGTGTTCGTGCAGAAGCCCTACGATCCGGCCGACGTGTGCACGCTGTTGGAGCGGTTGACCGCAAGCCCTCCCGACTGAGACCCGCCTTGGCGCCTTGCCCCGGCGCGGCTAATGCATGATTGTTTTGCGCTGAAGCGCTCAGTCAGGCGCAGCGCGCTCCCTCTCCCCATCGGGGAGAGGGCTGGGGTGAGGGGGGTCCGAGACTTTGTACGCTATAACCCCTCACCCGGCGCGCCATAAGCGCATTTACGCGCGTCTTCGACGGGCTATGTCGCGCCGACCTCTCCCAATGGGAGAGGTGAAGCGAGTTCGCGGCGCGGCCTGATGCAAAAAGAATCGATCTTGCTCTAAGATCGGGCAAAAGCCGCCGGGGGAAATCCATGAGCGCCGAGGAACTGATCAAGGCCGACGCCTGCGCCATCGTCGACAGGCTCAAGCGCGGCGAGGTGACGCCGCACGACCTGCTCGACGCGCTCGAGACACGCATCGCCGGCGTCGACGCCGCGGTCAACGCGCTGCCGACGCTGTGCTTCGAACGCGCCCGCGCCCATGCCGACCGCCTGATGAAGCTGCCGGTGGCCGAGCGCGGCCCGCTCGCCGGCGTGCCGGTGCCGATCAAGGACTTGACCGACGTCGCCGGCGTGCGCACCACCTATGGCTCGCTGGTCTACAAGGACCACGTGCCCGAGCGCTCCGACATCCTGGTCGAGCATCTCGAGGCAAACGGCGCCATCATCTACGCCAAATCGAACACGCCGGAATTCGGCGCCGGCGCCAACACCTTCAACGACGTGTTCGGCTTTACGCGCAATCCATGGAACCTGGCACGCTCGGCCGCCGGCTCCTCCGGCGGTGCCGCGGCGGCGCTGGCGACCGGCATGGCCTGGCTCGCGCACGGCAGCGACATGGGCGGCTCCTTGCGCAACCCGGCGAGCTTCTGCGGCATCGTCGGCATGCGGCCGAGCCTGGGGCGGGTCGCGCGCACGCCGGCCTCCAAGATCGACCGCACATTGGGGGCGCAAGGTCCGATGGCGCGCACCGTCGAGGATCTGGCGCTCATGCTCGACGCCATGTCGGGGGAGCACGCCGGCGATCCGCTGTCGCTGCCTAAGCTGCCGACCTCGTTCCGCGCCGCGGTGAAGAGCGGCGCGCGGCCGCAGCGCGTCGCCTATTCGGCCGATCTCGGCATCACGCCGGTCGATCCGGAAGTGGCCGCGATCACGCGCAAGGCGGCGGAACGCTTGGCGGATGCCGGCGTGATCGTCGAGGAGGCGCATCCGGATTTTTCCGGCGTGCACGAATGCTTCCAGGTGCTGCGCGGCTACGACTACGCGGTGAGCAAGGCGCAATTGCTGCGCCAGCACCGCGACCTGCTCAAGCCGGAAGTGGTCGGCAATATCGAATTCGGCATGCGGCTGACCATGGCGGACATGGAGCGCGCCGAAGGCCAGCGCGTCGCCATTTGCCGGCGCGTGCTCGCCTTCTTCGAGCGTTACGACCTGTTGCTGACGCCGGCGACCGTCGTCGCGCCGTTCCCGGTCGAAGAGCGCTACGTCAAGGAATGTAACGGCGTGACCTTCGGCAATTACTTCGAATGGCTGGCGATCGCCTATGCGATCACGCTCGCCTGCTGCCCAGGCCTGTCGTTGCCCTGCGGCTTCACGCGCGAAGAACTGCCCGTGGGTCTGCAGATCGCAGGCCCGCCGCGCGGCGAGGCGCGCATTTTGAGCGCGGCCAAGATGCTTGAGGATGTGCTGGGCTTGCGCGGCAGCGTGCCGATCGAACCGCGGGCGGACCGGGCGGCGCCTCGGCGCGCCGCGGGATAGTTCAATTTCCGCGTACAGCGATTTACCCATTCGTCCCCGCGCAAGCGGGGACCCAGGGCGGCGATCTCCGGCATAGCGTTTATATCCCTGGATTCCCGCTGGAGCCTGTCCCCGCGCAGGCGGGGACGGGAATGAGCGGGGAAGGGATGTTCACCCGAGCTGCACTTTCCACCTCTGTTTTTGCATAAGCGAATTGGTATACTCACGTCATGGTCAAAACGCTTGAACAAGCGATTGCCGAAGTGGAGCGCCTGCCCGCCGAGGATCAGGAACAGATCGGGCGGACTTTGCTCTCTCATGTAGAGAAGCTGCGCGCCTTGCGCGCGGAAATCGACAAGGGCATCCGCTCGCTCGATGCGGGGCAGGGAAGAGAGTTCGAGCATCGAGGATTTCATCCGGGAAAAGAACCGGTAGAGCGTAGCTCATAGCCTGGTGGCGTGAAGCGTAACCCGGGAACGAGCGATAGGCTGCCGCGGGTTTTGCTGCGCTCGGGCTATTTGCTCTCAGCAAGTTGCGGCGGTCGCATCTCGTTGCCCTCTCCCCTTGTGGGAGAGGGCACCGTCGAACGTTCAATAGAACTCCGTGGGGTGAGGGGTCGGCCTAACCCCTCACCCAAAGTTCATTGTCGAACTTCCGAGTTGCCCTCTCCCACAAGGGGAGAGGGCACATTTACGAATGTCGCGCTTGCGGCGAGGCTAATCACCACGCCGCTTCCAACAGCTTCATCACATCGTCGGGCGAATTGATCGGCTGCGGATTGGTGCGCACCCACAAGTTTCCCATCGCCGCTTCGGCGATCTTCGGCAATTGCTCGCGCGCAACACCGACCGCGCGCAGCGTCGTCGGCTGCTTCAAATCCGCAATCAACTCGGCCACCGCGTCGGCGGCGGCGACGCCGGGCCGGCCCATGGCCTCGGCGATCAGCTTCTGCTGGTCGCGCGTGACGGGCTCGTTGAAACGCATGACATGCGGCAGCATCACGCAGCTGGTGTGGCCGTGCGGCACGTCGGCGACGCTGCCCAGCACATGGCCGATGCCGTGGCTGGCGCCGTAATTGACGCGCGCGATCGAGGAGGCGGCAAGCCACGAGGCCTGCTGGCAGGCGAGGCGCGCGGCGAGGTCTTCGCTGCGCAGGTTCTGCGCGAACAGGCGCAGCGCGTGCAGCGCCAGCCCGTCGCAATAGGGATGCGCGTCGATCGAGCACAGCGTCTCCACCGCGTGGTCGATGCCGCGCACGCCGGTCGACAGCCACAGCCATTCCGGCGTGTAGACGGTTGCCGCCGCATCGAGGATGACGGCGCGGGCGCCGATGTCGGCGCCGATATAGGGCTCTTTGGCGCGCGTGCGCTCGTCGGTCGATGCGCCGAGATTGGAAAACTCGGCGCCGGACAGCGTGGTCGGCACCGCCACCTGGCGCACCGGAGAGGGCTTGATGTCCGGCACCTTGCGCGTGCCGTCGGCCGCGAGCGTGATGTGCAGGCCGTCGAGTCCCTCGATGCTGTCGACATCGTGGGCGAGACAAATCTGCAGCACCTTCACGGTGTCGATCGGCGTGCCGCCGCCGACGGTGAGGATGAGATCGGGCTTGGCCGCGCGCACCGCACGCGCCGCCGCGATCACGCTCGAACGCGGCGTGTGGGCGGCGCAGGCGTCGAACAGGCCGACATAACGCTCGCCGAGCCGTTCGGCGATGGTGCGCACCAGCGGCGTCTTTTGCGATAGCGTCTTGGAGGCGACGATGAAAACGCGGCTAGCGCCGATGCGCTCGGCTTCCTGCGCGGCGGCTTCCGCTGCGGGCACGCCGAATATGACGCGCTCGAGCGGCAGGTAGGCGTAGGCGCCGGGTTTGGACATAGTCCCTCAAAATCTCAGCGAGAAAAAATGCTCAGTTTGTGCACTCGTGTCGCGGGCGCAGCGCAGCGTGAAACGGTGCGCTGCCGACCCGGGACCCCGGTTGACTGACGCAAATCGGGACCGCGCGTCTGCGGCGCACCACTGACGTGCTGCGCCGCGCGCGGGGAACGCAATCCCTTTCCGATTACATTCTCAGCCTTCCATCCCGCCTTGCGCCAAAAACTGCTCGAGCCAATGGATGTGGTAGTTGCCGTCGATGATATCCTTCTCGCGCACCAGCGTGCGGAATAGCGGCAGCGTCGTCTCGATGCCGTCGACCACCACCTCGTCGAGCGCGCGTTTCAGCCGCATCAGGCACTCGGTGCGCGTCTTGCCGTGCACGATCAGCTTGCCCACCAGCGAGTCGTAGAAGGGCGGGATGCTGTAGCCCTGATAGACCGCCGAATCGATGCGCACGCCGAGGCCGCCGGGCGCATGGTAGTGCTGGATCGTGCCGGGCGAGGGGCGGAACGTGACCGGGTTCTCGGCATTGATGCGGCACTCGATGGCGTGGCCGTAGAACTTGACGTCGCGCTGCTCCATGGCGAGGTCGCCGCCGGCGGCGATGCGGATCTGCTCGAAGATGAGGTCGATATCGGTGATCATCTCGGTCACCGGATGCTCGACCTGGATGCGCGTGTTCATCTCGATGAAATAGAACTGGCCGTCCTCGAACAGGAACTCGACGGTGCCGACGCCGAGATAGGAAATCTCGCGCATGGCTTTGGCCACCGTCTCGCCGATCACGTCGCGCATCTGGGCGTTGAGGGCGGGGGAGGGGCTCTCCTCCAGGAGCTTCTGATGGCGCCGCTGCAGCGAGCAGTCGCGCTCGCCGAGATGGATTGCTTTGCCTTTGCCGTCGCCCAGCACCTGGATCTCGATGTGGCGCGGCCTTTCGAGGTATTTCTCGACATAGACCGCGTCGTCGCCGAAGGCGGCCTTGGCCTCGGCGCGCGCCGTCGACAGCGCGTTGGCGAGCGCCCCTTCCGTGCGCGCGATCTTCATGCCGCGCCCGCCGCCGCCGGCCGCCGCCTTGATCAGCACCGGGTAGCCGACCTCGTCGGCGACGCGGGCGGCTTCCTGGTCGAGCGAGACGCCGCCCGCCGAGCCCGGCACCACGGGAATCCCTAAGCGCTTCGCCGTGCGCTTGGCCTCGATCTTGTCGCCCATGATGCGGATGTGCTCGGGCTTGGGGCCGATGAACTGCACGCCGTGCTCGGCGAGGATTTCGGCAAAGCGCGCATTCTCCGACAGGAAGCCATAGCCGGGATGCACGGCGTCGGCGCCGGTGATCTCGCAGGCCGCGAGGATGGCGGGGACGTTGAGGTAGCTGTCTTTCGCCGCCGGCGGCCCGATGCACACGCTTTCGTCGGCGAAGCGCACATGCATGGCGTCGGCGTCGGCGGTGGAATGCACCGCCACGGTCGGGATGCCGAGCTCCTTGCAGGCGCGCAAGACGCGCAGGGCGATCTCGCCGCGGTTGGCGATGAGGATTTTCTCGAACATTTTTGACTCGTGTCCCGGATGCGGTGCAGCGCGCAGCGCAGCGGAGCGGTGCACCGCTGATCCGGGACCCAGCTTTACCGGGGTCCCGGATCTGCAGCGCACCACTTCGTGCTGCGCTGCGCCCGCGACACGCCAAGGGGTCGGGCAACGACTGCTGCATCACTCAATAATCACCAGCGGCTCGCCGAATTCGACCGGCTGGCCGTCCTCGAATAGAATCTGGATCACGGTGCCGGCGCGCGGCGCCGGGATCTGATTCATGGTCTTCATCGCCTCCACGATGAGCAGCGTCTCGCCCGCCTTCACCTGGCTGCCGATCTCGATGAACGGCTTGGCGCCCGGCTCGGGCGCGACATAGGCCGTGCCGACCATGGGCGAGATCACCACGCCCGGATGTTTCGCAAGATCGGGCGGCGCTCCGCCGGGTTCGCCGATGGCTTGCGGCGTCTCCGCGCGCGGATTTGCCGGCTCGGCGGGCGCCGGCGTCGCGCTCAAGGTGCGCGCCACCCGCACGCGCTGGCCACTCTGCTCAATCTCGATCTCGGTCAGGCCGGTTTCGTCCAGGAGCTTGGTGAGCTCGTGGATCAGCTCGCGGTCTATCAGCGGGGCTTTCGGCGCTTTAGCCATCGTTCCGATCAGCTCTTCTCTTTGGCGCCGACAAGGCGCGCGAGGCCGGTGATCGCCAGCGCGTAGCCGTCGATGCCGAAGCCGGCGATGACGGCCTTGGCCGCCTTCGAGATGTAAGAGTGATGCCGGAAGCTCTCGCGCTGATGGATATTGGTGATGTGGCATTCGATCACCGGCAGGCCGACGGCCAGCAGCGCGTCGAGGATGGCGATCGAAGTCGAGGTGTAGCCGGCCGGATTGATCACGACGCCGGCGGCGCTCTTGGCGCGCGCTTCATGGATCCAGTCGATCAGTTCGCCCTCGCTGTTGGACTGGCGGAACACGATGTCGAGCCCGAAGCGCGCGGCGGTTTCCCGCACGAGCTTTTCCACGTCGGCGAGCGTCGCGCGGCCGTATTTCTCCGGCTCGCGGGTGCCGAGCAGGTTCATGTTGGGGCCGTTGAGGACGTAGACGGTCTGGGGCATGCGCGGCCTGCCGGCAGGTTGCGGGGAAACTCCGGGCTTTATAAGTGGCCGCGCGCGGAAGGGGAAGCCCGGATCAGGGATCAGTCGTCAGTAATCAGGAATCGGACAAAGGGGAAATAGCCTCTGCCTACTGACCACTGATCCCTGTCTCCTGATCAGACCGCCATGGTGGCGGCCGCCGCCCAGTCGATCACCTCCTTGAGCGCCGTTAACCTTCTGCGTCCGGCGGCACGGGCGCGGGTGAATATGTCGATCTGGCGGTCGCCGCTGGTGCCCTCGGCCAGGATGCGGTCGATATGCGCGAGCTCGGCGGCGCAGCCGAATGCGGCCACATCCTCGGCGATCAGCGCGCGCACATTGTCGATCCAGTCGTGCGCGGTGAGCGGCGCGCGGCTGAACGGATCGACGAAGGTCGCGGTGATGCCGTAGCGCTGGGCGTGCCACTTGTTTTCCTTGCTGATGGCGCGGCCGACGCGGTCGAATCCGGCATTGATCTCGCGGTTGCGGTCGAGCGCGCGCACCAGGCAGCGGAAGAGCGCTGCGACCGCGAGCGCGTCGTCGAGCCGCGTGCAGCTGTCGGCGACGCGCAGTTCGATGGTCGGGTAGCTGAGCGACGGCCGCAAGCTCCACCAGATGTAGCTCGCGTCCGGGATGATCCTGGCGCCGACCAGGGCCGCCACGAACTCGCTGTAATCGTCGTTGGTGCGGAACAATTCCGGCAGGCCGGTGCGCGGCAATTCGTCGTAGGCGGCGAGCCGATAGCCGGTAAGACCGGTGAGATGGCCCTGCCAGAACGGCGACGAGGTGGAAAGCGCGAGCAGGAGCGGCAGATAGGGCGAAAGCCGCATGATCAGATTGATGCGATGCGACACGTCCGGCACCTCGACATGCACGTGCATGCCGCACAGCATGTTGCGATAGCCGATCATCTGCAGATCGTCGACGATGGCGCCGTAGCGCGCCTTCGGCGTCACCTTCTGCTCCGGCCAGAAGGCGAGCGGAAAAGTGCCGATGGCGGCAAGGCCGAGCTTGTGCTCGGCGGCGGCGTGTCCGAGCGCGCGGCGGTACGCGGCCAAATGCATGCGCGCCTCGCGCAAGCTCTCGCATGGGGGCGTGAGCACCTCGATCTGCGATTGCAGCATCTCGGTCACCACGCGGTCGCCGAGCTGCTTCTCGATGCGGCCGAGGAACTTGCGGTCGAGGCGGCGCACCGCGCGGCGCGTGCGCGCGTCGAATACGAAGAATTCCTCCTCAATGCCGATGGTGTACATGCGCGTCGCCCCGGCGCCCGGCCGATCCTGGCGCAAAACCGGCCGCCGGGCGATATCTCGCGCGGCGGCCGTCCACTATTCGATGCGCGGCTTTTCGGCCGCTGCCGGACGCGGGCGGTCAGCAGCTCGCCTTGCCGCAGCGCGCGTTGTTGATCTTCTCCTCCAGGCCCTTGAGGCCGATGGCGCCCACGATGACGTTGTCGCCGATCACGTAGCTCGGCGTGCCGTTGAGGCCGAGCGCCTCGGCAAGCTTGAAGTCCTGTTTCAGCGTCTTTTCGACCTCCGGGCCGTTCATGTCCCTATGCAGCCGGTCCATGTCGAGGCCGACTTCCTTGGCGACCGCCTCGGCGCGCGTGCCGTCGGCGTGGCCGCGGGCGCCCAAGAGCTTGGTATGGAACTCCAGATATTTCTGCGGCGCCTGCATGCGCACCGCGACCGCGACGCGGGCGGCTTCCACGGAGCCGGGCCCGAGCACGGGGAACTCCTTGAGCACTACTTTAAGCTTCGGGTCGCTCTTCATGAGCGTGAGCATGTCGCTCATGGCGCGCTTGCAGTAGCCGCAATTGTAGTCGAAGAACTCGACAAAGGTGACGTTGCCCTTCGGATTGCCGAGCACGACCTCGTCGGGCGAATTGAACAATTGCTTGGCGTTTTCCTTGACGGCGGCCTTGTGCTTCGCGGCTTCCGCGGCTTGCTGGCGCTTTTCCAATTCGCTCATCACCTCCTGCAGCACTTCGGGGTGCTTGATCAGGTAGTCATGCACGATCTTCTCGATGGCGCCGCGCTGCGCCGGCGAGAATTCGGCGGCGCGCAGCGCCTGTGGCAGGGCGAGAGTCAACAACGCGGCGCTGACCACGGCGAATAGGCGCAGGCTGGAAATCATCGGTTTGGTCCTTGTTGGAATCATCGGTGATTCTTGTCCGGAATCTTGACGGAAACGATATCGTCGGCGCGAACCCAGGCGGGCGAGCCGACCGCGAAGCGATGCTTGGCGCGCTCCGCCAGCATTTGAGCGGTCTTGACGTCGCCGCGCGCAAGAGCGGCCTGCGCCGAGGCGAGGTCGGCATGGGCGAGATCGCCTTTGTGTCCATAGGCCATGGCGAGCTGCATATAGGCGTCGGCCGAGCCGGGTTCACGTTGCAGCGCCGCGTCGAGAATGCGGACGGCCTCGTCCGCGAGTTTGGCATTTTTCGTGCCGATCAGCGCCTGCGCCAGCATGATCTCGATCAGCGGCGCGTGGTGCGACAGCTCGGCCGCCCGGCGCAGCGGGCCGATCGCCACGTTGCCGCGGCCGTTCTCCAGCAAGGCCTGCCCCTTGAGTTCGTAGAAGTACGGATTGCGCGGTTCGCTCGCGATCAGGCCGTCAATCTGGGCGATGGCCGAGAGCAGGCTGCCGTGCCGGTAGGTGGAGATGGCGCGGGCATAGCGTGCCGGCAAACTGTTATTGGCAAGGGGATAGCGTCGCAGCACCGTATCGGGCGATTCCAGGAAGCCGGACAATTTCGCGCGCATCAGATCGTGACGCAGCTGCAACGCCGGGGGATCTTTCTTGTTCCAGTAGGGACTGGCGTGCGCGATTTCTTGCAGCGCCACCAAGCGGTCGGCCGGCATCGGGTGGGTTTGCAGATAGGGATCGGCACCGCGGGCGCTGAACAGGGTGTCGTTGGTCAGGCGCTTGAAAAGGTCGACCATGCCCCTGGGCGACTGATGCGTCTCGTTGAGGAATTTGACGCCGGCGTGGTCGGCCTGATCTTCCTGCGTGCGCGCATAGGCGAGCAGCGAATGCAGGATGGCCGATTGCGGTGCCGACAGCGCGGCGATGCCGGCCTGGCTGGCGCTGCCGCCGGCCGCGGCGCCCGCCACCACCGCGCCGACGCCGAGCAGCATGGCGACGATCGACTGCGTTTGCGCCCGCGCGAGCTTCTCGCGCATGCGCATCAAATGCCCGCCGGCCAAGTGACCGGTCTCATGCGCCAGCACGCCGATAATCTCGTTCGGCGTCTTGGCGTCGAACAGGGCGCCGGCATTGATGAAGATGCGGCGTCCGTCCATCACGAAGGCGTTGAAGGTCCGCTCATTGATGATGACGACCTTGACGTTTTGTTTGGCAAGGCCGGCGACGCGCAGGATCGGCTGCGCGTAGTCGCGCAGCAGGTTTTCGATCTCGGTGTCGCGGATGATCGGGAGCTTGGGCGCGGCTTGCGCGCGCAGCGGGGTGGCTGCGGGCCCGAGCCCCGCGGCCGCGATGGCGGCGGCGGTCAGCAGCGACAGCGCGCGGACCGCTGGCGCGCGGCGCCCGCCCCTGATAGGTCTCGCGTTCTCGATCATGCCGATCTTTGTGCCACCGGATGGGCGTGAACCTAGTGACGCGCCATCAGGCGGTCAACGTAGGCCGCGATCGCGTCGCGTCCTGACAAGCGCCGCCAAGCAAACGCGCGAATGCGGCAACAGCGGGGCGGTTCCCCCATCGCAAGGGGCCGATTAAGCATGCTGGAAGCGGCAAAACAGCTGTTGACTCCTTCGCGGCGCAGCGACGTGCCGCCCTTCATCGTCATGGATGTGATGGCGGCGGCGGCGCTCAAGGAGGCGCAAGGGACGCGGGTGGTGCACATGGAGGTGGGCCAGCCGGCGGCGCCGGCCCCGCGCACGGCCATCGCGGCGGCGCAGACCGCGCTCGCCGCCGGGCGACTGCGCTATACCGAATCGCTCGGCATCCCCAGCCTGCGTGCCCGCATCGCCCGCCATTACGGCCAAACTTACGATCTCGCCCTCGATCCGGGGCGCGTCGCGGTGACCACCGGCTCCTCCGGCGGATTTATCCTGGCGTTCCTTTCCCTGTTCGAGCCGGGCGACCGGGTGGCGCTGGGCAATCCCGGCTACCCACCATACCGGCACATCCTGTCGGCGCTAGGCTGCGAGCCGGTGCTGATCGAGACCACGGCGGAGGCGCGCTGGGCGCTGACCGGCAAGGCGCTGATCGCCGAGCATCGCAGGAAACCGCTGCAAGGCCTGGTGGTGGCGAGCCCGGCCAACCCGACCGGCACCATGATCGAGGCGGACAATCTGGCGCGGCTGATCGCCGTGGCGGAAGCCGAAGGCATCCGCGTCATCTCCGACGAGATCTATCACGGCCTCGACTACGCCTTCTCCGCCGAGACGGCGGCCAATCTTTCCGCGCGGGCGGTGGTGATCAATTCCTTCTCGAAATATTTCTGCATGACCGGCTGGCGCATCGGCTGGATGGTGGTGCCGGAAAATCTCGTGCGCACCATCGACCGGCTGCAGGGCAATCTGGCGATCTCGGTGCCGACGCTGGCGCAGGTGGCGGCGGAAGCCGCTTTCGACGGCCGCGACGAGATGGAGGCCGTCAAGCATGGCTACGAGGAGAACCGCCGCATCTTGAGCGAGGGTCTGCCGAAGGCGGGGCTCGACAGGTTCCTTCCCGTGGACGGCGCCTTCTATCTCTATGCCGACATCTCGCGCTTCTCCGGCGACAGTCTCGATTTCGCCAAGCGCATGTTGGACGAGGCGGGCGTGGCGGCAACGCCGGGAATCGATTTCGATCCGGTCAACGGCCACAATTTTCTGCGCTTCTGTTACGCGGGCTCCGCAGCCGAGATGCACGAGGCGGTCGAGCGCATCGGCAACTGGCTCAAGCGCTGAGCCGCCTATCTCCGGACCATTGCAGCGGTTGCATTGCTCGGTCCCTTGCGCTTTGATGGTTGCGCAACTTCTGGGAAGTCAAGAAAATTTGGGCTGTTCTCGGGGGCGGGTGCGTCCGGGGCCCGCGCGGTCGGTTCGAAGAGCCGGGCGGAACCCGGCATAACGGCAGCGCACCTCTGGACAGGTCGTGGTGGGGTGTCGGTCGGTTTTTGGGGGCGAGCGTCGCGCCGGGCGTCACCGCTTTTTTCGGCCATCTCAATCACCATCGCCAGGTCTTTACACACGACGTCGCGCGTCGGCGCGGTCGCCTCGGATGCCGAGGACGGATAGCGCCTAACAGGTTTGGGTTTGCATGCGGATAGTGCTGTATCTTCTTGGCCGGTTTGCCGCTGGCATCGACGGCGAACCGTCACGCATGCTCCCCCTGTCTGCACCGCGCCATCGCGCCTTGCTGGCTTACCTCGCGATGCAGCCGGGCCTCGTCGAAACACGAGAGCGGCTGGCGGCGCTGCTGTGGGGAGATCGATCCGATCGGCAGGCGCGCCAGAGCTTGCGCCAATGCCTTTTGACACTCCGGCAGGAATTTCAGGCGGTGGGGGCTGCGCCGCTGATCGTCGGGCGCGAAACGGTCGCGCTCGACGACACCACCGTCACCGTGGACGTCCGCGAGTTTTTGGCCTTGGCGCAATCCGATGAACTAGCCGACCTGACGCGCGCCGCAGAACTCTACCGCGGGCCGTTCCTCGATGCGCTGTCGGTCGACGCCGAGTCGTTCGGCGCCTGGCTACGCAACGAACGTAGCCGGATGGTCGCCACGGCAGCCCATGTTTTCGAGCAATGTGCGGCGCGCGAGGAGCGGGCCGGGCACGGTCAGCAGGCCATCGATGCGGCCAAACGGCTGGTCGCGCTCGATCCCATGCGCGAGCCCGCGCAACGCCTGCTGATAAGTCTTCTTGCCCGTCATCGTGGTCGCGAATCTGCCTATGCACATGCACAGGATTTCATCGGCGCGTTGAGAAACGAGTTTGGTGCGGGTCCCGATGCGGAAACGCTCAACTTGATCGAGGGCCTCCGTCTTGGCAAAGCCCCGCCACTGGAAGGCGCCGACACGCCGAGGGAGCCTGCGCCTGCGCCCGTAACACAACCCGCCGCTTCCAAGGCGCCCGACCGTCTTGGCGCCGAAGTCAAAGTTGCCGGCGGCGAGGCCCGCGAGCTCGCACGCGAACAAGAAACCCGGCGGTGGCGTCGGACCGCGGCATGGCTCGCGGGCAGCGCGGTGGCCGCAGCGGCGATCGTCGGCCTCATTGTCACGAGCCAGTCGCTGACGCCCACCGGCGATGCCGTCACAGGGCCGCCGTCGTGGCGCCCACCTCATCTTCTGGCCCGTGTCAAAGCGCAGAACCCGGCGCTCTCGGCGCAATCGATTTCGGCGGTGGTCGTGCTTCCCTTCACGGCCGAGGGCGGCGATAGCAGTCCCGACAGACGGCTTGCCAACCGCATTACCGACGATCTCATCAACGACCTGTCGCGCGTGCCGGCCCTGCGCGTGATCTCTCCGCAGACATCACGCCTTTACGCTGGCCACACGGTCGATGTCGCCACCGTCGGCGCCGAACTCGGCGTGCGCTATGTCGTGGAGGGCAGCGTGCGCCTCGACGGTCAGCGCGTGCGCATCGATGTTTCGTTGGACGATACCGCCACGCGATTACAGGTGTGGTCGGAACGTTTCGACCGCGACGGGGCGCACATCGACAAGCTCCAGGACGATCTCACGCACGGCCTCGCCCGCCGGCTCCAGGTCAATGTCGTGCTCGCCGAAGACCGGCGCCGCGCGCCGCGTCCCGGTGAGCCCGAAAGCGCGGAAGGCACCCTCGTGGCCAGGGGTTGGGCGGCCATCATCCGCATGATCCGCGGCGACCGCACCGCGGGCGCCGACCGTTATTTCGAGGCGGCGCTCAAGCGCAATCCCGACAACGTCGCCGCACTCACCGGTCTTGGCGCTTATCACGTCCAGGCCGTGGCGATGTTCATGACGGCCGACCCGCAACCGCATATTGCCGAGGCCGAGAAGCTGCTGCACCGCGCCATCGAGCGCGATCCGTGGTTTATGATCGCCTATTACTATCTCGGTACGCTCGACAAAGCGCGCGGCCGGCCGCGCGAAGCGCTCGCCTATTTCACCAAGGCCATCGAGCTCAATCCCAGCTACGCGCCGGCCTATGCCCAGATCGGCCACGTGCTCTCGCGCCTCGGCCGGCTCGACGAGGCGATGGAACACGTGCGCTATGCGATCCGCCTCAGTCCGAAGGACCACAATGTCGGCATCTGGAGCCTGTTCGGCGGCGAGATCGCGCTCGAGCAAGGGCGCGACGAGGAGGCACTCGACTGGCTCAAGCGCGCGACCGAGCTTGCGCCGCACAGTGCTTTTGCCCATGCGGCCTTGGCAGCCAACTACGCGCTCAAGGGCGACGCGGCGGACGAGGCCAAACAAGTGGCTGAGACGCGCAAGCTTGCACCCTGGCTCACCCTTGAGCGCATGACGGCGCGGCTGGTCGGACTGTCGGCGAAGGGCTCGGAACCGCGGCGGCTGATGCAAGGCCTGGGCCTCGCCTTCGGAAAACCTGCCGGGTAGCAAGCGCGGCTTCGTTCGGAGCGGCGCTTCCCCGCGCCAGGTCCACTCCCTCTCCCACGATTCCGGTGCGTCGCGCCGTGTGTGGCGCAAAGCCACGTCAGCAAAAATATTGTCGCTATGACGCGGCCTGACGGCGCTTTTGACGCTTCGGCTGACGCTCACCTGACGCTGCCTCGGCGATCATAGCGACCGGCGTAGCGCAGTGCCTCCGCGGCTGCAGCGGCGGGCTTGAGTTGCGTCCAAAGTGCGGGGGGTGGGGTGTTGGTGGGCGTCGGGTCGGCAATTGCCGCGCCGAGGGGTGCGCGGTCGAGAACAGGGCGGTTGCGTCGCTTGGGGCTGGGCGCCTGCGGACTGGCCCTGGTCTTCGGCCTGTGCCGTCCCGGCACTCCCGCTCGCGCCGCCGATGTCGATATCACCGCCGACACCAATAACGGCATCGTACTCGACGCGTTTGCCGGCACGACCGCCCAGGTGGAAGCGGGCGTGACGGTCAACAATACGACTTTGAACTTCAATTGCCCAACGCCTCCGCCGCCCGGCGCAATGAGCGTGGCGGCGATATGCGCATCGACGCACGCGTGGACTTTGACCAACCTCGGCACGATTGGGCCGCCATTATTCGGGACCGGCGTGTATTTCACCGCCGGCGGCAGCGTCATCAATTCCGGCAGCATCAGCGGCGCCAATGTCATCCAGATTGAGGGTGGCACCGGCGCAACGGTCGATAACATGCTCGGTGCAACGATCACCGGCAATATCGTCATCGGCCTCAACAGCAGCATCGCCGGCACCGTGACCAACGCGGGAACCATCGTTAACAGCAGCAGCGGACAGGCAATCTCGCTGTGGGGCGGCGGCACCGTCACCAATCTGGCGACCGGCGTGATTCAGGCGCACGACCAAGCCAATGCCGTGGCGGTGATCGGCCGGACGAGCCGCATCGTCGACAATTACGGGCTCATCCAGAGCAACGATACCGGATTCGGTACCGGCGTCTCGTTACAAAGCGGCACGCTGACGAATTACACCGGCGCCCAGATCCTGGGCGCTTATAACGCGATCTGGAGCTTTACCAGCGCGAGCACGATCACCAATCACGGTTATCTCGAAGCTTCGAAGGCCGAGGGCGGCGGTTCGGCTATCGAGGTCGACGCCGGCGGCACCATCGTCAATACCGGCACGATCCGGTCGTTCACGTCCAACGCGACCACCACCGATGCCGGCATCAGCTTCACCGGCGCCGGCTCGATCACCAATAGCGGCACTATTGAGAGCACCGACGGCGGCCGGGCGATCGTCTTCAACGGCGCCGCCGTGCACACGCTCAATCTCGACACCGGCTCGGTGCTCGGCGGCAACGTGCAGGGCGGCAGCGGCACCGACAATCTGGTGCTGATGGGCAGCGGCAGCGAGGATATCGGCAAGTTTCTGAGCTTTGAGACGCTGTCGATGCAGGGGTCCGCGTGGACGCTGTCCGGCACCGGCAGCTTTTCCACCAGCACCACCGTGCAGAGCGGCCTGTTGAGCGTGAACGGCACGCTTACCAGCCCAATTGTGACCATCGGCGCCGCCGGCACCCTCGGCGGCACCGGCACCGTCATCGGCGACGTCACGGTCAACGGCACCGTCGCCCCCGGCAACTCCATCGGCACGCTAAACGTCACCGGCAATCTCACCTTCAATTCCGGCAGCGTCTACCGGGTCGAGGTCTCACCGAGCGCCGCCGACCGCACCAATGTCACGGGCACCGCCAATCTCGCCGGCACGGTCAATGCGGTCTTCACCGGCGGCACATACGCTTCGAACAGCTACACCATCCTGTCGGCTGCCGCGCGCAACGGCACTTTCGATGCGCTCACCACCACCGGCCTGCCGGCCTATTTGAGCGCCAGCTTGAGCTATTCACCGACCGACGTGCTGCTGCTGACCCTCGCCTCCAATATCCAGGGCCAGCCGACGGTCAGCACGCCCACGCAACAGGCCGTAGCCGGTGCGCTTGATAATACTTTCAACGGCGGGCAGGGGCAGTTTCCCGGCTTCGGTGAGCTCGCGCCGGGCCAGTTCCCCGGTGCGCTGGAGGCGCTTTCGGGAGAACTGTATCCAACCGTGCAGACCACGCTGATCGAGGATTCTCTTTTCATGCGTGACGCCATACTGAGCCGGCTGCGGCAGGCCTCCTATCAGGGCGGCGGCAGCGCCACGGCGGCGCTGAGCACCGGTGGCCCGGCGCTGGCTTACGGGCCCGAGGCGCAGCAGGCCTATGCGGCGGCTTTCCCGCTGAAGGCGGCGCCGGCAAACCGGGCATCCGATTATACTTATTGGGCGACCGTGCTCGGTACTTGGGGCCACAGCGACAGCAACGGCAACGCAGCCTCGGCGCGGCGCGACCTCGGCGGCGTGGTCAGCGGCATCGATAAGAAGTTCGGCGCCTGGCGGCTGGGCATGGCGGGCGGCTACACGACTTCCGACGTCCATGTCGACGACCGGCAAAGCTCGGCGAAAATCGAAAGCTATCGCATCGCCGGTTATGCCGCCACCAGCTTAGGCCCTCTCAACGCGCGTGGCGGCGTGGCCTTTGCCTGGCACGAGATCGATGCGAACCGCACCGTCGACTTCCCCGGCTTCTACGACCAGTTGAGCGCGGACTATCACGGCACTACGGCGCAAGTGTTCGGCGAGCTCGGCTACGGTTTCGATTGGGCTGGGCTCGCGCTCGAACCGTTCGTCGGCGTCGCCTGGGTGGACCTGCACACGCATGGCTTCAACAAGTCGGGTGGAGCGGCGGCATTAAACGGCGCAAGCGAGAGCCAGGACGAGACCTATTCGACCCTGGGCCTGCGGCTTGCCCGCACCATCATGCTGCCCCGCGACATGACGCTTACCCCTCGCGCCACGATCGCCTGGCAGCACGCCTTCGATAACGGCGCCTCCACCACCGCTTTGGCCTTCGCCAATACCGGCGCCGGCTTTACCGTCGCCGGCCTGCCCATCGCTCAGGACAGCGCGCTGATCGAGGCGGGCGTCGACTGGGCGCTCAACTCGCACGCCTCGCTGGGCATCGCCTATACCGGCAAGCTCGCCGCGGACGCCACCGACAACGGCGTGAGCGGACGCTTTAGCTGGGTGTTTTAGCGCGGCATGAAGCGGTGGGGCGCATCGGCAACTGGCTCGAGCACTGAGCCAATGTCCGTTCATTCCCGTCCCCGCCTGCGCGGGGACAGGCTCCAGCGGGAATCCAGATTTAGTGTTGGTGGGCTGGAGATCTTGGCCCTGGGTCCCCGCTTGCGCGGGGACGAGCGGAACTCACTACCGTGGAGCAGCGCTTCACGTCACCGGCCGTAGGAACGTGCGCTCCTCACTCAGGATGAAACGCCCTTGTTCGGCGAAGGCGAAATTGGCGGCGCCCTCCGCGTTGCTCTTGAGCCGCGCGCGATAGGCTTCGTAGGCGGCGAGGCTTTCGAACGAGATCAGCGCCAGCGCGATATTGTTGGTGCCCTCGTGCGGCATGAAATAACCGAGAAGATCGCCGCCGCATTTCGGAATGATACGCTTCCAGCGGCGGGCATAGTCCTCGAAATCGTCGCGCTTGAAGGGATCGAGCACGTAGCGGATGCAGCAGGTGACGGTCATGGCAATCCCCCGGTTTGACGGGGCATTCGCTAGCGCATTGCCGGGCCGGGATGCTTCGACTAGCATCGAAGCATGAGCGTCGCGGCGGCTGCTAGGCTCCCCGCATGAAGACCGGTCCCCAGATCGCGCCGGTCGCCGCCCTGATCGGCGATCCGGCGCGCGCCAACATGCTGACCGCGCTGACCGCCGGGCAGGCGCTCACCGCGAGCGAGCTCGCGCAGGAAGCCGGCATCACCGCGCCGACCGCGAGCTCGCATCTCGCCAAGCTCACGGCCGGCGGGCTGGTGAGCGTCGAGCAGCAGGGCAGGCACCGCTATTTCCGGCTGGCCAGCACGGACGTGGCGGCGATGCTCGAATCCATCATCGGGGTGGCGGCGCAGGCCGGCCATCTGCGCGTGCGCACGGGACCCAAGGAGCCGGCGCTGCGGCAGGCGCGCGTCTGCTACGACCATCTCGCGGGCGACATGGGCGTTGCCATGTTCGATGCGCTGCTGCGCCGCCGCCTGCTCGCCAGGTGCAGGGACGAGGTGATGCTGACCCCGCGCGGCGAGCGCTTCGCTGCCGATTTCGGCATCGATCTGACGGCGCTTGCGCGCTCGCGCCGGCCGCTCTGCCGCACCTGCCTCGATTGGAGCGCCCGTCGGCATCACCTGGCGGGCGCGCTGGGCGGCGCCCTGCTCGAGCGCATCTTCGCGTTGAAATGGGCGGCGCGCGAGAAGGGAAGCCGCGCGGTGACCTTCACACGGCGCGGCCGCGCGCAGTTCGACGCGCTGTTCGGGCTCGAACGCGCCGCGTGACGGCACGGGCAGGGGGAGGCATGGCGCAGCACGAAATCGCGCAAACGCCGACCGGCTGGCTCGACGTCTTCCGCGTCTGCCTGCGGCTGGGCTTAACCTCGTTCGGCGGGCCGATCGCGCATCTCGGCTATTACCACGCCGAATATGTCGAGCGCCGGCGCTGGCTCGACGAGCGCAGCTTCGCGGATCTGGTGGCGCTCTGCCAGTTCCTGCCCGGGCCGGCCAGCACGCAGGTGAGCATCGGCGTCGGCCTGCTGCGCGCTGGGCTTGCCGGGGCGCTCGCCGCCTGGGTCGGGTTCACGCTGCCGTCGGCGCTGCTCATGATCGGCTTCGGCTACGGCGTCGACGCGCTCGGCGGCGCGCTCGGCAGCGGCTGGCTGCATGGGCTGAAGGTCGTGGCGGTCGCGGTGGTGGCGCAGGCCGTGCTGACCATGATGCGCGCGTTGGCGCCGGACAAGGAGCGCGCCACGCTCGCCGTTGTGGCCACCGCCATCGTGCTGGCGGTGCCGACGGCGCTCGGGCAGATCGCGGCCATCGCGCTGGGCGCGCTGGTCGGCGCCGTGTTTTTCCGCGGCGAGGCCAAACGCATCGATGCGAGGCTGCCGCTGGCCGGCTCCCGCGCCACCGGCGCCGTGTTGCTGGCCGCGTTCTTCGTGCTGCTCATCGGCCTGCCGTTCGCCGCCGATCATGTGCCGAGCCAGGCGCTCAAATTGTTCGACGCCTTCTACCGCGCGGGCTCGCTGGTGTTCGGCGGCGGCCACGTGGTGCTGCCGCTGTTGCAGGCTTCCGTCGTGCCGCCCGGCTGGGTGAGCAACGACCAATTCCTCGCCGGCTACGGCGCGGCGCAGGCGCTGCCCGGGCCGCTGTTCACCTTCGCCGCCTATCTCGGCACCGTCACGCATCAGCCGCCCAACGGTTGGGTGGGCGGCGCGATCTGTCTGATTGCGATCTTCCTGCCATCGTTCTTCCTGGTGGTCGGCGTGCTGCCGTTCTGGGACCATCTGCGGCGGCTGCCGATCGCGCAATCGGTGCTGCGCGGGGTCAACGCGGCGGTGGTCGGACTGCTGCTCGCCGCGCTCTATCGCCCGGTATGGACCTCGGCCATCGCGACGCCGGCCGATTTCGCGCTCGCCGCCGCCGGCTTTCTCTTGCTCTTCATGTGGAAGGTGCCGCCCTGGCTGGTGGTGCTGTTGAGCGCGCTCGGCGGGGCGGCAATTGCGGCGCTTTAAATCATGTTTTCATATGTTGTAATGATGCGGATTGTCTGGGACGAAGCCAAGAACCGCGCCAACCTACGAAAGCATGGCGTCAGCTTCGAAGTCGCTCGGCTCGTTTTCGACGATCCTTTTCACGTCAGCGTTCCCGATCGGCATGAGCACGGCGAAAAACGCTGGACCACCGTCGGCATGGTCGGTTCGGCGCTCATTCTCGTTGTGGTCCATACTTATGGTGAAGTGAATGGCGAGGAAATCATCCGAATCATCTCGGCGCGCAAGGCGACGAAAAACGAACGTGGGCGGTACCAGGATGAGTCCTAAACAAAGGACGGAACTGGCCGCGCTCGCAAGGCTGCCGGACAAGGCCATCGACACGCATGATATTCCCGAGTTGACGAATTGGGAGCACGCCGAAATTGGCAAATTCTATCGCCCGCGCAAGCAGATCGTAACGATGCGTCTCGACGCCGATATTGTGTCGTGGTTCAAGGCTCGCAGTCGAAAGTATCAGACCGCGGTTAATCAGGTGCTGCGCGACTATGTAATGAGCGGAGGGCGGCGATCCACTGCGCGGCCCTCGAATGCGAAAGGCCGAAAGCGAAAGGCCGCGCGCGGGTGACCCGGCGCTAAAACTCCACATCCAGTTCCAGCACCTCATCCGGCTCGGCGCGCGCGCCTTCCAGCCATTCCTGCATGGCCGGCAACGCCATCACGGCGGCGCAATAGCCGGCGCAATCGACATCGAGCTTGACGTCGTAAGTGAGGAAGCGCGTCACCACCGGCGCGAACATGGCGTCGGCGATGGTGGGCTGCGGCCCGAACAGATAGACGCCGCCATGGGTGTCGAGGCATTCGCGCCAAATGAAGACGATGCGCTCGATGTCGGCCTGCGCGCCGGCCCATACCTTGAAGCCGGGATGCCGCGCTTTCAGGTTCATCGGCAGCGCCGAGCGCAGGTTGGAAAAGCCGGAGTGCATTTCGCCCGAGACCGAACGGCAATGCGCGCGCGCGGCGCGTTCTTTCGGCAGCAGGCCGGCGTCGGGCAGGATCTCGTTGAGATATTCGGCGATTGCCAGCGTGTCCCACACCCTGACGCCGTCATGCGTGAGGCAGGGCACCAGGAAAGAGGGCGACAGCAGCAGCAGTTCGGCGCGGGCGGAGGGATCGTCGCTGGCGATGATCTTTTCCTCGAAGTCGAGACCGGCGAGCTTGCAGAGCAGCCAGCCGCGCAGCGACCAGGCGCCGTAGTTCTTGCTGGCAATGGTGAGCGTAACCTCGGCCATGGGGCGTCCATGTCCCACTTCATCACGGCCCGGCATGCGCAAGCTTAGACGAAAGTTTTGGCCGAGCAATAGTTTCGCGTGATGCAAAAATTCGCGCCCTTGCCTGTTTCTCAGGCAGGCGCGCCCAGCATTTTATCTCGCGGCGAAAAATCAAATGCTTTAGCGTTTGTTCGCGGCTCGCCGGGGCCGCCGGGAACCGGATGCTTTATCAGGCCTATCAGGCCCATTCCGACATCATGGTGCCGGTGCGAATGCTTGCCGGCATGGCATTGAATCAGACGCGCGCGCGGCTGAACGGCGCGGCGAAGCCCTCGCTCTTGAGCAACCTCACGGCGGCCTATGAATTGATCGCGCGGGCGGGGCTCACTCATGTGCGGCCGTCCTACGGCATCGACAGCGTGACCGTCGGCCACCGCGAGGTGACGGTGACCGAAGTGGCGGCGGACGCAACGCCCTTCGGCACGCTCTTGCATTTCAAGAAGGATGTCGACATCGCGCAGCCGCGCGTGTTGCTGATCGCGCCGCTGTCCGGCCATTTCGCCACGCTGTTGCGCGCCACCGTGCGCACCATGCTGCCCGAGCACGACGTCTACATCACCGACTGGCACAATGCGCGCGATATCTCGACGGAGCACGGCGCCTTCGGCTTCGACGACTACGTCGCGCATCTGATTCGCTTCCTCGACGTGATCGGGCCGGGCGCCCACATGGTCGCCGTGTGCCAGCCCTGCGTGGCCGCGCTTGTCGCGGCGAGCGTGATGGCGCAAGGGCAGCACGCCGCGCAACCGCGCTCGATAACGCTGATGGCGGGGCCGATCGACACCCGCATCAATCCGACCAAGGTGAACGAGCTCGCCAGGTCGAAGGATAACGATTGGTTCGAGCGTAGCCTGATCGCGCGCGTGCCCGGCCGCTATGGCGGCGGCGGTCGCAAGGTGTATCCCGGCTTCGTGCAGCTCGCCGCCTTCATGAGCATGAATATCGACCGCCACCTCAAGGCGCATCGCGAGCTCTATGATCAATTGGCAAAAGGCGAGGAGGAAAAGGCCGCGCAGACCAAGGCGTTTTACGACGAGTATTTCGCGGTGCTCGACCTCACCGCCGAGTTCTATCTGGAGACCGTCGAGCAGGTGTTCCAGCGGCACCTGTTGCCGCTCGGGCAATTGACCTATCAGAACCGTAAAGTGGAGCCGGCCGCGATCCGGCGCACCATGCTGTTCACGGTGGAAGGCGAGAAGGACGACATCTGCGCCGTCGGGCAGACGCTTGCCGCGCACGATCTGTGCTCGTCGCTCAAGCCCTATCGCAAGCGCCACCACATGCAGGCGGGCGTCGGCCATTACGGCGTGTTCGCCGGTCGCGCCTGGCAGAACCAGATCTATCCGCTGGTCAAGAACGTCATTCTGCAGAGCGATTGAGCGCCCCAAGGCGGCTCGCGAGACCGACGACCACCGTTCACCCGCTGCGCTCCCTCGCCGCCTTGAAGCCCGCGACGAAGCGCGCCAGCGTGTCGGAGGTCACCCCGCGCGGCAGCATGACCTCGATCAGCGCGAACTTGCCCGGACGCGCCACCGCGCGCTCAAGCGCTGACGCCAGCTCGCGCCGCGTCGTCACGCGCTCGCCCACTCCGCCAAGCGACAAAGCAATGTCGGCGAAGTGCCAATCGTCGAGATCGTTGAACTTCGATTCCGGTTGGAACACGCGCAGCATTTCCCAGCTCTTGTTGTTGAACAGGACGACGATCGGGTCGAGCCCGTAGCGGCGGCAATTGCCGAGCTCCCAGCCGGTCATCTGGAAGGCGCCGTCGCCGACCAGGATCAGCGGACGGCGGCCACTCGCCACCGCCACCCCGATACCGGCCGGCACGCCGAAGCCCATGCCGGCGTAATAGCCGGGCGCCACCAGCGCGGTGTTGTCGATCTCCATGGCGGTGAACAGGCAGTCGCCCATGTCGGCGGCCATCGGCATCTTGCCGTGGCGGTCGAACAAATCGTTGACGGCGGCGGCGATGTCGGAGGGCTTGATCGCCGCATCGTCGCTATTCAATCCGCGCGGATAGGCAAGCGGCTCATGCGTGCGGCCCACGCCACGCTTGGCCGCGGGCGCGCGCTCGCTCAACGCGGGGAGGAGGGCGTCGACCGGCAGGTTGTTGTAGACGTGGTGTCCGATCTGAACGGCGCGGCCCATGGCCGACATGGTGCGGCGCGGATCGAGCTTGCGCTGCGACAGGGCGAAATTGGTGTCGGACAGGATGACGCCCAGCAGCAGCAGGGCGTCGGCCCCTTCCACCAGCCTGGTGACGGCCGGGTCGCCGGCAGCGCCGAGATAGGTGCCGGCCAGCACGTCGGGGGCGTCCTCCAGGAGCCCGCGGCCCATGAAGGTGGTCACCACCGGCAGGCCGAGCCGGCGCGCCAGCGCCGCCGTCTCGCGCTCGATGCCGTAGCGGCGGATCTCGACGCCGACCATCAGCACCGGCGAACTTGCCTGTGCGAGCCTGGCCAATATCTCGTCGGCGCATTCGCCGAGCGCTTCCTTGTCGGCGGGGCGCGGCGGCAGCAGCGGCACGGCGCCCATCGGCGCGCCCACCAGGTCGCGCGGCACCTCGATATAGACCGGCAGCGACTGCTCGCGCGCGCTGCGCAAGACGCGCGCGATCTGGTCGGGCGCGCGCGAGGGCTCGTCGAGCACCGCCTGGTCGCAGGTGATCTCGCGGTAGACGGCAAGCTGCGTGTCGACCGTGCGCGCCTGGTGATGCAGCAGGAAGCCGGCAGCGCGTTCGCGCGCGCCCGGCGCCCCGGCGATCACTACCACCGGCGAGCGTTCGGCATAGGCGCCGGCGACCGCGTTCACCAGATTGAAGGCGCCGGCGCCGTAGGTGACCACCGCGACGCCGAGCCCCTGGTGAAAACGCGCCGCGGCGTCCGCCGCAAAACCCACCGCCGGCTCGTGGCTGAGCGTGTAGTGCGGCAGGATCTTCTCTTCTTCGATCACCTTGTAGAAGGGCAGCACGAAATCGCCCGGGATGCCGAAGATTTCCCGGGCGCCGTAGTCCTTAAGGGCTTGCAGCAAACCGACGGCGAGCGTGCTCATGCCGCCATGATAGCCGAGCCAGCCTGAAGCGGACCGACAAAACGGAAGCGCCGCCTTCCAGAGCGATGCGCGCGATGATCACTATTATCGCGTGCCACAACCTGCCCTTTCGCAGCACAAGGAGCTCGGCCTGCTGGGGACGAATGGCGAGAATGCCTATGGGCCTGATCCGCGCGGGAGCCGATCGGAGGTTCTGCAGCCGAGGTCGGCGGGTCTCATCGATTGCGTAAGCCGGCGGGCGTGCAGCTTTGCTGCGGCAGCAACTTCCTGGCCGCGGGAGCCATCGCAAGACTGAGGAAGAGCGATGCCATGACGAGCAAGGCGTAAAAATAGAGACCGTATTTGACCTGCACGGTACCGATGCCGACGCCTTTGAAGGCGATCACAAAGAACGCGAGCAACATGACGTCAAGCATCGACAGCTTCGCGATGGAGGAAAGTGTTTGCAGACGCCATTCGACGGTGGAAATTTCGAAACGGTACCAACAGAGCACCGACATGACCGCCTTGAGAAGGGGAAACAGAATCCCAAATACGACGACAACGGCGAACAGGAACTTGTCGATTCTGAACAAGTCGTAGGCGGCATGGGCAAGCGTGATATCGGCCCGGCTGAAGAACCATAATCTGGTCGTCAACAACGGCACAAAGAAAACGACAGGCAACAAAACCAGCGTCAGCAATGAAATCGGGCCGAGCCACGCGGATGGACCTTGAGCCAACCTCGCCAATGTGAGGTGCCGGTGAGCGGCGTTGCTGGACGTCATGCTCTTCACCTGCCTTGAAAGCGATGGACTGCGCTTGGTGTGAATGGCCGCCGCAATTTTTTGCGTTCCTCGCATGGAGACCGCTCGGCGTAGTGCCCGGGCTAGCCGCTGGCGCGGCGCGGGCAGGGCGTCCGGAAAAAGGGGCCTTTGGCGTTTGCCGAAATTATGGCGCGACGTTCTTAGCGGCCGATCTCCATCGCCCAGTAGCGACGTCCGGAGCGCGACACCGCCGAAGCGATGCCCCTGCAGCCATGCAGGCGCATGTTGCGGGCGTGCCGCGGCGACCGCGACCACTGAGCGATCGTCCGCGCCGCGTTGCTGTGACCGTAAGCGACGTTTTCGGCTCTCGCGCCTCTCTGGGCGCGGCTCGCAAATCCCGCATGGTCGAGGTGGTCACGGCGCGCCATATCGTTTGCATGTTCCTGCGCCAAGAGCTGCATCCTCCAGCAGCTTGTCTTTAGAGTTCTGGCATCGGCCGACGTCGACGCAAAAGCAAATATGGCTGCCATGGCGAGCCAAAGAGTTCTCATCTACGCCTCCCGCAATTTTTTACCGGTCACGGCGGCCGTCGACGTATGCGCGCCGACGAGCGACGACGTCACGGTCCGTTTCTTTCGGCACTATCCGCGGCCTCATGGAAACTCTTGGCCATTTCCAGGTAGAATTGCTTCGCCTCGGCGGTCTCGGCTGTTTCCGCGGCGCGCTCCGCGTCCCTCGCTTTTCGCCGGTAATAGCCGGCTTCCGCGCTTTTGCTGGGCCACGCATTATCGGCGCTCATACAGGGAGTTTATGAAAGACAGCGGAACACGCAAGTGCCTGCTGTCGTGCGTCAGGGGTGGGCGGTATCAATCTAGGGCATGATCCGATGGGGTGGATCGAGGCCCGTCATTGCGGGGAGCCCTGAAAGGGCGGCGAAGCACTTGGCGACGCTGCTAGAATAGCCCCGGCAGCAGGCGGTAGCGCACGTGCAGGGCATAGGCGCGGTAGCGGGCATCGCGCTCAAGCATCGCTTCCTCCCGCATGATGCGCGCCACATTGAGCACCAGCACCGTCGCACAGAGCAGCGCATTGGCGAGCGACGGGAAGCCGAGCAAAAACCCGATATGGGTGAGTGTGTAGCCGGCATACATGGGATGCCGCAGCAGCCGATAGGGCCCGCGCGTCTTTACGCCGCGATTGGCCGGCACTACGCCGAAGCTGCGCCAGAGCGCGAGCTTGGCGCAAATCTGCACGGCGAGACCGATCAGCATCAGGCCCGTGGCGACGAAAGCCGCAATCGGCGTGGCGACGGCGGCCGGCCTCGCGAACAGCAGCGGCAGGCTCACGGCCGCCAAGGCGAGCGCCCAATCGAGCGTGTGCTGCGATAAGCTCGGCGAGCTTCGCCGCAGCACGATGAGCGCGACGCCCAGGGCTTCCGCGAACACCAGGAGGACAACCTGCGCATTGATGCCGGCGGCCTGCCAGAGCAGTTCGGGATGCGCGTGCTCGATGAGCAGGAGGCTGCTCAGCGGCGGCAACAGGCGATGCACGAACACGGCGAAGAGCGCGAGCACCGCCAAGCGTTCGGCAATGTCGGGCAGGCGGTCGCCGGCAACGGGCGCCGGCAGCCCCCGGGCGGCTTGAACGCTGGCTGCGGTCTGCCCGAGGCGCATGCCTGCCTGCCGGCGCGGTCTTACGCCGCGCCCTGCGACTTGAGCGAGCCGTAGAGTTCGTAGGCCTGCTTGGGTGTCAGCTTCTCGTGCACCACGCCGTTGACCGCGGCGAGCATGGCGTGCGGCGCGTCCGACTGGAAAATATTGCGGCCCATGTCGACGCCGGCGGCGCCTTGGCTCACGGCGTTGTAGGCCATGGTGAGTGCGTCGAGCTCCGGCAGCTTCTTGCCGCCGGCCATGACGACCGGAACCGGGCAGGAGGCGGTGACCGTCTCGAAGCCGTCGTCGACGTAATAGGTCTTGACGTATTGCGCGCCGAGCTCGGCGATGATGCGGCAGGCGAGGCGGAAGTACTGCGCGTCGCGTTTCATGTCCTTGCCCACCGCGGTGATGCCCATCACGGGCACGCCGAACTTCAAACCGGCGTCGACGAGCTTGGTCATGTTGTGCACGGTCTGCGTCTCGAACTCGCTGCCGATATAGACCTGCACGCCGACGCCGCAGGCGTTGAGCCGCGCGGCGTCCTCCATGTCGAGCGCGACCCGCTCGTTCGACAGGTCTCTCAGCACCGACGGCCCGCCGCTCGCGCGCAGGCAGATCGGCACGCTATTGTCGGCCGGAATCATCGAGCGCAAAACGCCGCGCGTGCAGAACAAGGCATCGCACTGGTTGAGCAGCGGCACGATGGAAATATCGATGCGCTCGAGCCCGGTGGTCGGCCCCTGCATATAGCCGTGGTCGATGGCGAGCATGACCGTGCGCCCGCTCTTCGGGTTGAAGGTCCGCGCGAGGCGGTTCTTCATACCCCAGTCGAGCTGGTGCGATCCCTTCAGGAAGAAGCCGGGCGCGGCCTGCGGCCGGTTGGCGTAGTAAAGTTTTCCCTGCTTGTCGGCTTCCGGCATGGCTTCCTCACGTGCTGGCGGTGCTTTGTTGGCGGCTTATTGCTTCTTCTGTTCCGGCTGGGTCGCCGGCTGCATCGACTTGTCGGTGACCGCATTCACTTTCTTTTTCGCGGCCGACTTCTTCATCGCCGCCTTCTTTTTGGCGGCGGGCTTCTTCATCGACTTTTCCTTCTTCATGGCGTCCTTGCGCGCCTTCGGCTCGTAATCGCCCTTGCTCATGCACTTGCGAATGAAGGCGTTGCGTTTCTTGCCGCTAAGCTTCTGGCTGTCGGCGCCGATCTTACAGGTTTCCATCTTGTCCTTGTGGCTGACGGCGGAGGCCGGGCTCGCCAGCAGCAACAGAGGCAGGCCGATAAGGCCGAAATAACGCAGCATGATAAGGGCTCCCTTCCCGGTTTCTCCGGCCGACGATAGCATGATTTGCGGCCGAATAGAGTCAGCGAAGCGCCGCTGCGATATTGCCGCCGTCGACGGTGGTTACATCCGCCGTGGTTTTAAGCGCCAGCGCCTGGGCGAGAAAGGCCTGCGCCACGTCGTCCGCCGTGACCTCACGGCCCAATAAATTGCCGCTCATATACTCTTTTTCGCTCAAGCCCCGCGCCTTGGCACGCTCCTTGATGAAGCCCTCGGTCAACAGGCCGGAGCGGATGCGGTCGGCGTTTACCGCATTGGCGCGAATGCCCTCGGCGCCGTAGTCGAGTGCGTATTGCCGCACCAGGAACAGCGTCGCCGCCTTGGGCAGGCCGTAGGGGCCGAAATTGAGTCCCGGATTGACCGCCTGTTTGGACACGTTGAACAAGAGGCAGCCGCCGGTGCCCTGCGCCAGCATGATCTTGACCGCGGCCTGCGCCACTTTCTGATGGGCGAAAAAATTCAGTTCGAAGCTCTTGCGCAGCGTTTCCTCGTCCACCTCGCCGATGCGGCCCTGCCAGGCGGCCCCCGCATTGGAGACGGCGATGTCGACGCCGCCGAAGGCGGCCACCACGGCATCGAAGGCGGCGGCGACCGAGCGCGTATCGGTCACGTCGCATTGCAGGCCGAGCGCGCCGCCGCCGATGTCGGCGGCCTTGAGCTGCGCGGCCTTGCCGTCGAGATCGACGAGCGCGACCGCCGCGCCGGCGGCTGCGAAAGCGCGCGCGGTGGCGGCGCCGATGGCGCCGGCCGCGCCGGTGATGACCGCCACTTGCCCTGCTAGCGGCGGCGCTTTGCTATGCCCTAGCTTGGCGAGCTCGAGCGGCCAGTATTCGCAGTCGAACATGTCGGCTTCGCCGATCGACGCAAAGCGGCCGATCGATTCCGCGCCGGTGATGCCTTCGATGGCCGCTTCCGCCACGTCGGCGGCGATGCTTGCATCCTTGGCGCTGGCGCCCAATCCGAACAGGCCGGCGCCCGGCACCAGCGCCAGCCGGGGCAGGGGATCGAGCATCGCCGCGCTTTCACGGCGCGCCCGATTGCGCGCGAAATAGTCGCGGTATTCGGCGATGAATTCCTGTGCGGTCTCGCGCGCGGCTTTTTTGAAGGCGTCGAGCTTGCCTGCCTCCGGGGCGGGCAGGATCAGCGGCCAGGGTTTCACGCGGATGACATGATCCGGCGTCAGCACGCCGGCGCGGGCGTAGCGCGCGAGCTCCTTGCCGTTGACGAAATTCAAGATGGCGTCGTTGGCGCGGAAGGCGGCGATCTGCCGCCGGTGCGCGCCTTCGCCGCCGGCGTCGCGCAGCGCGCAGGCGCCGCGCAAGATCGGCGCGATGTCGCGCGCGGGCGCGATCGCATTGGGCAGCGCGGCGGAGGCGAACACGGCTTTGCGCTTCTTGGCGAGCCGCTCTTCGGCCAGCGTCACCATCTCGATCATGCGCTCGTAGGATTCGCGCGCCTCGGCGCCGAAGGTGAAGATGCCGTGCTTGTCGAGGATGAGGCCTTCGACCTTTGGATTTTGCTCGAACACGTCCGCCGCCTTCCTGGCGAGCCCGAAGCCCGGCATCAGATAGGGCACGAAGCCGAGGCGTCCGTCGTAGACTTCACCGCACAGCTCTTGCGCGTTCGGCTGGTCGATCAGGCTGAGCACCGCGGTGGCGTGGCTGTGGTCGACGAATTTCGCCGGCACGAAGGCGTGCAGCAGCATCTCGACCGAAGGCGAGGGGGCGAGCGGATCGATCAGAAAAGCGCGCTGCGCGCGCGCCATGTCCTCATCGGAAAGCGCTTCGCGCGCGCGCAATGTGCGCAATTCATCGAGCCGCAGGGCGGGAAATCCGGCAGGCTCGATCGCGCCCATGTCCCAGCCGGAGCCTTTGACGTACAGCGCCTCGACCTGCCTGCCGGAAAGATCGCGCGCCGTGGCCTTCAGCGAGGTATTGCCGCCGCCGTGCAGCACCAGTTGCGGATCGCCGCCGATCAGCCGCGTGGAATAGACGCGCAGCGCCAGCTCGGGCGCAACGCCCTGCTTGCCGTAACGGTCGACCGCGGCCTTGGCGTCGCGCTCGACCCAGGCGGACTTCATCTTGCGTCGCGCATGGTCTGCCGCATGCGCTAGTCCTTGCCGCCCATCAGGCGCTTGGCCCACCAGCCCCGCTTGGGCGCGGCGGGTTCATCGCCCGTGCTGGAGACCACCGGCGTCGGCGGCGGCAGGTTGGAAGGCGGCGCTGCTTCGCCGCCGAATTGCGCCGGCTCACGCACGGTCGAGCCGCGGCGGCGCGCTTCGGCTTCTTCGCGCGTCTCTTGCGGCTCGGGCGCGCGTTCTGCCGGCGCGGCGGCTTGCAGCGGTTCGGACCGCGGCGCCTGCTCGAAGGGCGGCGCCATGGCGTCGGCATCCTCCTCGCTTACCGGGGGGAAATCCGTGCCCGCATGCACCTCGTGTTCGGACCCGTGGCCATTGCCCGCGCCCGGGGTCTCGCGGCCGCGCCGATTGCGTCGTCCGCCACGGCGGCCGCGCCGGCGCCGCTGGCGGCCCTCGCGCGGCTCGCCAGCCTCGTCGGCCATCGGCTGCGCCTCGGCCTGTTCGCCGGCAAATTCTTCCGGCGTACCGGCGTCGTGATCCTCGTGCGCGACGGCGTGCTCGGCCACGGTTTCGGGGGTGAAGCCGGCTTCGCGCGGCTCGCCGCCGCGCCCGCGTCCGCCGCGCCCGCGCCGCCGCCGCCGCCGCCGTCCGCCGTCGCCGCGCGCATCGCCTTGCTCGGTCTCGGCGTCGCCTTCGTCCGCCGGTTCCGCGATGGCCTCGGTTTCCTCCGCTTCCGCCGGCTCCTCGAGCGGCATTTCCGCGCGCACGGCGTCGGCAAGGCTCTTGGCCGCCTCGACCGAATGCACCTGCTCGCCGCGGTCGATCGCGTAGGACTGCTGGCCGTTCACCGTGGCGTCGGCGGAGACGGTCAGCGTCACGCGGAAACGCTCTTCCAGTTCGCGCAAATGGGCGCGCTTGTGATTGAGCATATAGAGCGCGACCTCGGCGCGGGTGCGCACGATCAGATTGTGGGTGGCGCCCTTGAGCAGCATCTCTTCCAGCGCGCGCAGGCACTGCAGCGCCACCGACGAGACCGAGCGCACGTGGCCGGAGCCGCCGCACACCGGGCACTTCTCGGTCGAGCTTTCCAGCACCGAGGAGCGGATACGCTGGCGCGACATTTCCAGGAGACCGAAATGCGAGATGCGGCCGACCTGGATGCGCGCGCGGTCGTGCTTGAGCGCCTCTTTCAGGCGCCGCTCCACCGTGCGGTTGTTGCGGGTCTCGTCCATGTCGATAAAGTCGATGACGATGAGTCCCGCCAGGTCGCGCAGCCGCAATTGCCGCGCGATTTCCTCGGCCGCCTCGAGGTTGGTCTTGAGCGCGGTGTCCTCGATGTGATGCTCGCGCGTGGCGCGGCCCGAGTTCACGTCGATCGCCACCAAGGCTTCCGCCTGGTTGATCACGATGTAGCCGCCGGATCGCAGTTGCACCACCGGCGAGAACATGGCGTCGAGCTGGCTCTCGATGCCGTAGCGCGTGAACAGCGGCTGCGTGTCCTTGTAGAGCTTCACGTGCTTGACGTGGCTCGGCATCAGCATGCGCATGAAGTCGCGCGCTTCCTTGTAGCCGTCGTCGCCGGCGACCACGATCTCGTCAATGTCCTTGCTGTAGAGGTCGCGGATCGAGCGTTTGACCAGCGAGCCTTCCTCGTAGACGAGCTTGGGCGCGGTCGATTTCAGCGTGAGGTCGCGCACCGTCTCCCACAGCCGCAAGAGATATTCGAAGTCGCGCTTGACCTCGGTCTTGGTGCGCGAGGCGCCGGCGGTGCGCAGGATGACGCCCATGCCTTCCGGCACTTCCAATTCGGCGGCGATTTCCTTCAGGCGATTGCGGTCGTCGGCCGACGTGATCTTGCGCGAAATGCCGCCGCCGCGCGCCGTGTTGGGCATCAGGACCGAGTAGCGTCCGGCGAGCGAGAGATAGGTGGTGAGCGCCGCGCCCTTGGTGCCGCGCTCTTCCTTGACCACCTGCACCAGCATGACCTGCCGGCGCTTGATCACTTCTTGAATCTTGTATTGGCGGCGGAAGCGGGGGAGCCGCTCCTGCACTTCCTCCAGCGCGTCGGCGCCGCCGACGGATTCGACGGCTTCTTCCTCTTCGCCGTGCTCCTCGCCGTTGCCATTGCCGCGGTCGGTTTCCGCCTCGATGACCGCTTCCTCGGCGGCGGCCTCGACCGGCAGGTGGTCGCCGGTTTCGGCGTGCTCGTCGCCGCCTTCGGAGGCCGCGGCGACTTCCGTCGTTTCGCCGCTTGCCGATGCTTCGGCGGCTTCAGGCGCTTCGCTCACTTCCGCTCGCGGCTCGTGCCTTTCGGGCGCAGTCTCCGGCGCTTCTTCGTCGCGCGGACTATCGGCCGTGTCGCCGGTCTCGGCGGCGAATTCGGCGCCTGGCTGGGCCGGCTCGGGTGCGCCGGCGGCGCCGGTGGTCTCGGCGATCTCGTCGCGCGTCGGATCGGACAGCGGCGCTTCGCCCGCCGCGATCTCGGCGGCCTCGGCAACGACGTCCTCGTCGGGCAGCGGCTCGCTGCGCTGCACCTCTTCGCGCCGGCGGGCGCCTCTGTGGCGATGGCGGCCGCGCCCGCGTCCGCCCCGCGCGCGATGGTCAGCTTCCGCGTCGGCCGCGCGCTGGTCGCGCTCTTCCTGCGCGATCAAAGCCTGCCGGTCGGCGACCGGGATCTGGTAATAGTCGGGATGGATTTCCGAAAACGCCAGGAAGCCGTGCCGGTTTCCGCCGTAGTCGACGAAGGCAGCCTGCAGCGACGGCTCTACGCGCGTCACCTTGGCGAGATAGATATTACCGCGGAGCTGTTTGCGGTTGGCGCTTTCGAAGTCGAATTCCTCGACGCGATTGCCCCGCAGGACCACGACCCGGGTTTCTTCCGGGTGGGCCGCGTCGATCAGCATTTTGTCGGCCATGGATAAATCTCACTGGGGCGGAGGTCCGCGCGCGCGCCGTCGCCGGCGTCAGGATGCGCAACGAGCAGTCCGCCTGATGGTTGGGGAAGGTGAAGGAAGGGACCGCGTTTTCACGCGAAAGCGCGAGGGCCGACGGGAAACGCGCCGCCGCGACGGAAGCGCGACTGCGTTGGACCTCGAATTGGCTATGCTGCATCAGCGGCAGCATGAAACTGCGACCCGTAGCTTTATTCGGCTCTCGCTTCTCGTCAGCGCGAGCCAAGTTTCTCACTCGCTCCCGGCTTAAACGGGCGGTTTCGACGCCGCACGCTCTTCCGATTGTCCTGAACCCAAGGGTTTCGGCTCGTTTCGCCGCCTGTCCGCCGGCCTCATCGAGGCGGCGGTCCTTAAGGCTGGCGTGCCGGGCACCCGAACGCGGCACAACCGGAACATTTGACCGTTAGCAGGCTCTACATACGGCCCTAGGTCTATGATGGCAAGGGAGCAGTGCAGGCAGACCACACCAGGCGGCGAACCGCCCGCGCCGGTTAAGTTCCGTTAACCACTGCGGTTCTATTGGAGTAGAAAGAGCCGGAAAGGGTCCAGATTCGTGCCGTTCCGTCCGCTCATCCTGAGCGTTGCCGCAGCCTGCGCCTTGGGCGCCACCCTTGGCGGCGTGCCGGCTTGCGCAGCCGATTCTAACGTCACCGTGCATAAGCTCGGGCCGTTGAAAAAGCCGACCCCGGAGGCGACCGCGGTGCGGCTCGGCGGCGATAGCTCTAATACCCGCTTCGTGCTGGACCTTTCCCGTAAGATCGACATCGCCACCTTCACCCTGGCGGATCCCTACCGCGTGGTGGTCGATCTGCCGCAAGTCGCCTTCAAGCTGCCGCGCCACGTGGGCGACCAGGGGCGCGGCTTGGTCAAGGCCTTCCGCTACGGCCTGATCATGCAGGGCGGCTCGCGCATCGTGCTCGACGTGTCGGGGCCGGTGCGGATCGACGAGGCCTTTACGCTGGCGGCAGCGGACGGCCAGCCGGCGCGACTGGTGCTTGACCTTGCCCCGACCGACCGCGAGTCCTTCCTGCACAACATCGAATTGGCTGCCCGGCCGGCGCGCCACGTGGCGCACGTGCAAAGCGACATATCGCGGCAGCGCGATAACGATCCGCGCCCGCTCATCGTGATCGATCCGGGCCACGGCGGCATCGACAGCGGCACCAAAGGACTCGACGGGCAGGACGAGAAGGACATTGTGCTCGAATTCGGGCAGAAGCTGCGCGAGCTGCTGCTTGCCAGCGGCAAATACCGGGTGGCGATGACGCGCGCGGACGACACGTTCATACCGCTGCGGGAGCGCGTGCGCTTCGCGCGCAAGCACAAGGCTTCGCTGTTCATTTCGATCCATTGCGATTCCCTGCCGCGCCGCGAAGGCGTCGGCGAGGGCGCCACCGTTTATACGCTCTCCGAGCACGCCTCCGACGCCGAAGCCGCCAAGCTCGCCGACAAGGAAAACAAGTCCGACGTCATCGCGGGCGTCGATCTGAGCGCGCAGCCTGACGACGTGGCCAATATTCTGATCGATCTCGCCCAGCGCGAGACCAAGACCTTCTCGGTGCAATTCGCCCGCACTTTGGTACGCGACTTCAAACCCGCGGTCCCGCTGCACCTCAAGCCGGTCAAATCGGCGGGCTTTGTCGTGCTCAAAGCACCCGACGTGCCCTCGGTGCTGGTCGAACTCGGTTTTATGACAACCCGCAGCGATCTCAGGCGGCTGACCTCCGCCGATTGGCGCGCGCAGGCGGCGCAATCGGTAGATCGGGCGGTCGACGAATTCTTTGCCCGGCGATTGGTCGGCGCCAGCGTGGGTGCCCGGTGAGAGCAAGGCCATGAGCTACCGGCCTCAGTTTCAACATAAAAAACGGCCATCCCACAGGCTGTCCGGACCGACGGGCGGCCGTAGCGGCTTGGCTGTTTCGGTACGAGAAACCCTGCGGCGTCCCGGTGGTCGCGGGACGGGTGGGAAAGGTAAACGGGGGGCCGCTCGATTGCGCGGCGGGGCCATTCGCCTATGAAGTTTATTTTGCGCTTCTTCGGCTTCCTGTTTGCCGCCGGCACCATCTTGTTCGTCGTTGGGGTGGCCGCGGTCGCCGGCATTTTGTGGCACTTCTCCAAGGATTTGCCCGACTATTCCCAGCTGCAGGATTACGAGCCGCCGGTGATGACGCGGGTGCAGGCGGCCGATGGTTCGCTGGTCGCCGAGTTCGCCAAAGAGCGCCGGCTCTATATCCCCATCCAGGCGGTGCCGAAGCGGGTGATCCACGCATTCCTCGCCGCCGAGGACAAGAATTTCTACGAGCACGGCGGCCTAGATTTCATGGGCATCGCGCGCGCCGCCGTCTCCTATGTCGAGAACTACGGCTCCAACCGTCACCCGCAGGGCGCCTCCACCATCACGCAGCAGGTCGCCAAGAACTTCTTGCTGACGAACAAGGTGACCTTCACGCGCAAGATCAAGGAAGCGCTATTGGCGCTCAAGATCGAGCGCACTTATTCCAAGGAGAAAATTCTCGAGCTTTACCTGAACGAAATCTATCTCGGCCTCGGCGCCTACGGGATCGCCGCCGCTTCGCTCAGGTACTTCGACAAGGGCGTGAACGAGCTCACCATTTCGGAGGCGGCTTACCTTGCCGCGCTGCCTAAGGCGCCCAACAACTACCACCCGTTCCGCCAACACGACCGCGCGATCGAGCGCCGCAACTGGGTGATCGACCAGATGGCGCAGGACGGATTCATCACCCAAGCCGACGCCGAAAACGCAAAGCATACGCAGCTTGGCGTGGTGCAGAGGCCGCCGACCCAGCACATGTTCGCCGCCGAGTATTTCGCCGAGGAAGTGCGGCGCGAGCTTTACAACCGCTATGGCGAGAAAAAGCTGTATGAAGGCGGCCTGTCGGTGCGCACCACGCTCGATCCCAAGCTGCAAATGATCGCACGCAAGGTGCTGGTGCAGGGACTGGTGCAATATGACGAGACGCATGGCTTTCGCGGCCCCGTCACCAAGATCGACGTCAGCAGCGACTGGGGCCCCAAGCTCGCCGACGTGAAGGCGTTGGCCGACATTGCGCCCTGGCGGCTCGCGGTGGTGCTTGAGGTGGGTGACAAATCGGCGCGCATCGGCCTGCAGCCCGGCCGCGATCCGAGCGGCTTCGTCAGCAAGGAACGCGCTGTCGGCATCGTCTCCCTCGATGCTGTCAAATGGGCGAAGGTGAAGGGCCGCACGCCGCGCAAGGTGAGCGACGTGCTTTCGCCCGGCGAAGTCATCTATGTCGAGCCCACCAACGATCAGGGCCAATTCGCGCTGCGCCAGGTGCCGAAAGTTTCCGGCGCCATCGTGGTGGAGGACCCCTGGACCGGCCGCGTGCTCGCCATGGTCGGCGGCTTTTCCTACGACGAGAGCCAGTTCAATCGCGCGACGCAGGCGTTGCGCCAACCCGGCTCCTCGTTCAAGCCGATCGTTTATGCCACCGCCCTCGATAACGGCTATACGCCGTCCACGCTCATCCTCGACGCTCCGATCGAGATCGACCAGGGACCGGGCATCGGCGTGTGGAGGCCGGAGAACTACGAGCACAACTTCTTCGGTCCCTCGACGCTGCGTTTCGGCGTCGAGCATTCGCGCAACGTGATGACCGTGCGGTTGGCGCAGGACATCGGCATGCCGCTGATCGCCGAATACGCCAAGCGCTTTGGCGTTTACGATTCGCTGCCGCCTTATCTCTCGTTCGCGCTGGGTGCCGGCGAGACCACGCTGCTGCGCATGGTCACCGCCTATGCCATGATCGATAATGGCGGCAGGCGCGTGAAGCCGACGCTGATCGATCGCATCCAGGACCGCTACGGCCACACCGTCTACAAGCACGACCAGCGCGAATGCATCGGCTGTGACGCCAAGAAATGGAACGACCAGCCGGAGCCCTCGCTGATCGATCGGCGCGAGCAGGTGCTCGACCCGATGACCGCCTATCAGATCACCTCGATCATGGAAGGCGTGGTGCAGCGCGGCACCGCCACCAACGTCCGCGCCGTCAACCGGCCCGTCGCCGGCAAGACCGGGACCACGAGCGACTATAAGGATGCCTGGTTCATCGGCTTCACGCCCGACATCGTGTGCGGCGTCTATATCGGCTTCGATCATCCAAAAACGCTCGGCCGCGGCATGACCGGCGGTCATGTGGCGGCGCCGGTGGTGCGCGATTTCCTGAAAGAGGCGCTGGCCGGCAAGCCGCCGGTGCCGTTCCGCGTGCCGCCCGGCATCAAGCTGGTGCGCGTCGACCACAAGACCGGCATGCGCGCCGGCCCCGGCGACCGCCGCGCGATCCTGGAAGCCTTCAAGCCGGGCACCGCGCCGCCCGACAATTATGCGGTGGTCGGCTACGACGACGGCAACAATAATGACGATGGCGGCAACCGCGCGCCCTATTTCGGCAATGTGCCGCCCGGTGCCGGCCGCGCGGTGCGCTCGGGCACCGGCGGCCTCTACTGAGACGCTCAAGGTTGCGCCGGCGCCGGGCTGACGCTACATCCTCCCAACTGCCCAACCGGACGCGCCGCCTCGCGCGGCAACGGAATTGAATATGCGCGCGGAAACCGAAAGCCTCGTCGAAGACATCAAGCGGTCGCTCGGGCTGCTGAGGAGGCATCTTTGACGTCGATGCCGCGAAACGGCGCCTCGCCGAGCTGAACAAAGAGGCCGAGGATCCCGCACTGTGGAGCGACCAGGCGCGCGCCCAGCGCGTGATGCGCGAACGCGACGCGCTCGAGGATCAGCTCAACGCCATTGGCCGCATCGAGCAGGAGCTCGACGATCAGCTCACGTTGATCGAGCTCGGCGAATCCGAAAAGGACGAAAAAACGGTCAGTGAAGCCGAAGCCGCATTGAAACGGCTGAAGGCGGAAGTGGCGCGGCGCGAGCTCGAAGCGCTGCTCTCGGGCGAAGCCGACGCAAGCGACTGCTATCTCGAAGTGCATGCCGGCGCCGGCGGCACCGAGAGCCAGGACTGGGCCGGCATGCTGATGCGCATGTATGTGCGCTGGGCGGAGGCGCACGGCTACAAGGTCGAGTGGGTCGAGGAAACGGAGGGCGAGGGCGCCGGCATCAAGTCGGCGACGGTCATCGTCAAAGGCCGCAACGCCTACGGCTGGCTCAAGAGCGAGAACGGCGTGCACCGGCTGGTGCGCATCTCGCCGTTCGACGCCAATGCGCGGCGGCACACTTCGTTCGCCAGCGTGCAGGTGTTCCCGGTGCTCGACGACTCGATCAAGATCGACATCGACGAGAAGGACGTGCGCGTCGACGTGATGCGCTCAGGCGGCGCCGGCGGTCAGCACGTCAACCGGACCGAATTGGCCGTGCGCTTGACGCACATCCCGACCAATATCGTGGTCAAATGCCAGAACGACCGCTCGCAGCACCGCAACCGCGCGCATGGCCTGGGACATGCTGCGCGCGCGGCTGTTCGAATTGGAAATGAAGAAGCGCGAGGAGAAGGCGGCGGCCGAGCAGGCGGCCAGGACCGATATCGGCTGGGGCCACCAGATCCGCTCGTATGTGCTGCAGCCCTATCAGATGGTGAAGGACCTGCGCACCGGCGTCTCCACGTCCAACACCGGCGCGGTGCTCGACGGCGATCTCGACGAGTTCATGCAGGCGGCTTTGGCGCAGAAGGCGTTCGGCACCGCGCCGGCGCAGGTGGAGGATGTGGAGTAGGCGGGACTTGTGTGCGCAGGACTTGCCGCAATCTCCGCTCATTCCCGCGCAAGCGGAATCCAGCCGTTCAGAAGTAATTGTCGCCCTGGGTCCCCGCTTTCGCGGGGACGAGCGGTCAGAGTTCGAGGCGCTGGCCGGCTTCCGCCTGCCACGCCGCAAGCCACTGCTTGAACCGCTCGCCGCTTTTATGCAGCGCGGCGAACACCTGACCTTCCGTCATGAACAGCAGCACCGCATCGAGCCCTTTGGCGCGGCGCAGCGTATCGAGCGCTTGGCTCGGCGTCTGCGCGATGGGCCCCGCGACATTGAACGAGGTGTTGACCGCGCACTCGACGCCGATGCGGCGGCCGAGCGCCTTCAGATAGGCATAGGTGAGGGGATCGGTGTTGCCGCGCACGATCTGCAAACGGCCGGTGCCGTCGGCATGGATGACGGCAGGGATACGCCGGCGCGCCTGCGGCTTCGCGTGCGCGGTGAGCACCATGTAGTTGTAGGCGTTGTAGTCGGCCTCGCTTGCGCCCTCCGACAATTCGAAGAATTCCTGCGCCGCTTCCAGGGTCAGCATGGGCGCCAGCGGGCGGATGGCCTCGCGATATTTGACCCGAGCATTGAGGTTGTCGCGCGTTTGCGGATTGCAGGGGTTGGCGAGGATCGAGCGGTGCCCGAGCGCGCGCGGGCCGGTCTCGGCGGCGCCCTGGTAGAGGGCGAAAACGGCGTCCTGCGCGGTCATAAAGGCCATGAAGTCGGCGTAGGATTCGCGCGCTTGCGCGCCATCGGCAGGCGCAAGCTCGATCCACTCGACGTCCGGGCTTGCCTGCAGCGCGGCGCGCATGTCGCGCTCCGCCGGCGGCATGCCGCAATAGAAGGCGTGCTCGATCGGCTCGCCCAGACCGTGGCCGGCGAGATAGGCGCCGAGATAGGCCGCGCCGACGGTGACGCCGGCATCGTTCGGTACCGGCGGCACCCACAGATGCAGGCGCGCGTCGCGGCCGAGCGTGCGCCGGTAATAGTCGCGGTCGAAATGCTCGAGCAGCCGCATATTGCCCAGCGCATTAAGCCCGATGCCGCCGGTGAGCACCAAGCGTTCGCTGCCGGTCTTGCGGATGAAATGGTCGACGATATGCATGAGCGCGTCCTCGAACACCATCTGCGTCGCCGCCGCCTTGTCGAGGCGGCTTTGCGTGTTCTCGCTATGCTTGATGTCCTCGATGCGCAGCACCGCGTCCGGGTTCCACATGTCCTCGAGCGCAATCGGTTCGCCGAGAATTTTCTTGAGCGCGTCGGTATAGGGCGCGCGCATGATGTCGCGCGGCCAATTGGCGAGGTCGCGATTGAGGAAGATTTGTCCGTCCGGCTCGAGATAGAAGATGTCCTTGAGCGCCGCGTAGTAGGGGTTGCTCTTGCGGTCGTTGTTGCCGTAGGCGGTGGCGCCCATGTAGCGGCCCTCGCTCGACAGCCAGGTCCAGCCGCCCTGCGTCGACGAGATTACCGCGTAGAAGATGCCGAGCGAGTCGTAGACGCTGTTGTTGGCGTAGATGCAGCGCATGCGGCCATCCTCGACGACGTAGAGCGAGATCGCGCCCATGTCGCCGAGCCCGTCGAGCACCGCCACCATCACCGGCCTGCGCTCGCGCGCAAAGGGCGACACGGCAAACGAGAACCAAGCGTGGTTGTCGTGGTGCGGCGTGCCGATCAGCGGCACGGGCTGATCGAAGCCGAGCTGGCGCCCGATATGCCGCGCCGCGCGGAAGCCGCGGTCGAAGTCGTGCAGGTTGAACAGCGGCGTGCCCTCCCGGCGCAACAGCATGCGCAGGCTCGTCGGCGCCTCTTCGATGAAGGTGCGGATCAGCGTGGCGGCGAGCGCCGCATAGTCCCAGGAGGTGAACCAGGCGTCGATGCTATCCGGCTCGCGCCCTTGGCCGGCGAGGAAGGCGCGCATCGCCTCGATCGAGTGCTGCGGGTAGGCGTTGGTGTGCTTGACGCCCGAGAAGCGCTCTTCTTCGTTGTTCAAAAGCAGTCGCGGCCCGGCGCGGTCAACCTCGGCCAGCGCGACGCCGGAATTGTGCGTGCCGGCCGCCGACACACCGGCAAGCGTCACGGTTCCGCCGCGCTCGATCTTCTCCTTGAGGGCTGCGATGCGGGCGCGGGCAAAATTGCTCCCGAGGCGGTAGATATGCCTTCGGCGGTAAACGCCCTGCAGCCACGGCAGCACAAGATGAAACGCGGCCGCCCCGAGCCAGGGGTGGCGTGGCCCGATCGACATGAGCGGTATTGCCCCTTTCGTTGCCGGGCATTCATCTTACAGAGCGGGCGCCTTGGCAACGCCCGTGGCGGTCACACGCGGCCGAGCCGCATCCCCGCGCGCAAGAATTTCTGCGGATTGACCGCCTCGCCGTTGATGCGTGTCTCGTAATGCAGATGCGGGCCGGTGGAGCGGCCGGTCGAGCCGATCTTGCCGATGGTCTGGCCGATGCGCACCTTCTGACCGACCCTGACGTCGATTTCCGAGAGATGGCCGTAGCGCGTCGACAAGCCGTTGCCGTGATTGATCTCGACCATTTTGCCGTAGCCGCCGTCGCGGCCGGCGATGGAGACCGTGCCGTCGGCGGTGGCGTGCACCGGCTCGCCTCGCTCGCCACGCAGATCGATGCCGGTGTGCATGGCCGCGCGGCCGTTGAACGGGTCGGTGCGCATGCCAAACGGCGAGCTCATGTCGATCTCGCCCGAGACGGGCTTGCGCGAACCGGCACGCCAGCGCCTTTGAGCGCCAGCTCGTAACGGTCGATCTGCGCGCGCGCGACATTGATGCGGTAGAGCTCGCGCTCAAGGCGCGACGTGCCGGCTCGGCGGCCGGATCGGTACGAAAGGCCCGCCGGTTGCTTTCGCCATCTTGCCGACATGGACGCCGAGATCGATGAGTGCGCTGTGCATGTTGCGCGCCCGGTTGTCGACCTGTTCCTCGATGGTGCTCAGCGCAGCGGTCTGCCGCTGCGCGACCTTGTCGAGCGAGGCGGACACACCGGCTAACACGCCCTCGAGACCGCCGGCGTCGGTGCGCATGGCGAGCTTCGTAACGCGTGTGGGCGGTTCGCGCGATTGCAGTCGCGCCTCGCGGTCGGGCGGCGCGACATAGATCACGGTGTCGCTGATCGGGGAGGGCTTGGGGATTGCTGCGGCCGGCGCACGCGTTGCACGGCGCGCCGGCGGGATCGAGCCGGTGGTCAGCAGGTCGCCGGAAAGCGCCTCGCTGCGCTGCTCGATCGCTGCCTGACGTTGCAGCAGCGCCTTCAATTTCTGTTCGAACTGTTGCTGGTCGAGCAGCTGCCGGCTGGTGATGCGGTCGACTTGCGCACGCAGCTCGGCGATGCGGTCCTCATAGGCAAACTGCATCTTGGCCTGGCGGCCGATCAGGCCGGTCAGCACGTCCTCGCGGAAGGCGAAATAGGTGCCGGTCAGGATCGACCACACCGCCATGACCACCAGCGTCCCGACCACGATCCAGAACGCGACGGGCCCGATGCGGATCTGGCGGCCTGCGTGTTGCAGCGTATAGCCGCCGCGGCTGCGCTGGACGTAGCGCGAGACCGCCGCGGCCGAACGCGTCCGCGCTGGGCCGTGATCGGCGCTCGGATGATACGAGGTGGACGAATGCGACATGCGCGCTCCGACCGGTTCGGCCAGGCGCGTGCCGATAACCAGCAGGCCGATATCAGGCGCATATGGTTAAAAAGACGCTAAGTTCCCTCGCGGTTCGCCGCAATTCGGCTGGAAACGCAGGGCATTAGAGGGCGCGAGCAGCTTCCAGCACCGCTTCGGCGTGACCCTCCACCCGCACCGTAGGCCAGATCTGCGCGATGCGGCCATTTGCGTCGATCAGAAAGGTCATGCGGCGGACGCCCATGAATTTGCGGCCGTAGAGGGTCTTCTCGCCCCAGGCCCCGTAAGCGGTCAGCATCTTCTTGGTCTCGTCGGAGGCGAGTGGGATTTTCAGATTATGCTTGGTTTTGAACTTATCCTGTGCCGCAACCGAATCGGCGGATACCCCTAGAACATCAGTCCCCGCCTTGGAAAAAGCCGCGCGCAGCCGCGAGAATGCGATAGCCTCCTTGGTGCAGCCCGGCGTGTCGGCTTTCGGGTAGAAATAAAGGACAAGGTTGCGGCCTATGAAGTCTTTCAGCGATACCGTCGCGCCGCCGTCGCGCGGCAGCGTGAAGGCCGGCGCCTTGTCGCCAGCTGCGAGTTCGCGCGCCATAGTGCCTTCCTTTCGTCGTTTTCAAGCCTTCAAACTCGGCAATAGCCGCCTGCACCGGGGGGTGCAAGCGGTCCTGCGGATATGGGCCGACAGCCGCAACGGTCCTCACGCTGCGGCGAGGACGCGTTAAGCGCCGGACGAGGGGTGCCCATAAAGGCATGAAGCGTAACGAGCACGATCCTAAAGCCTCGGGCCACCATGCGGCTGGCAGCCGCCGCTCGTCCGCGCATCCGCCGCACCGTCATCCTCAGCAAGAGCATCAAGCCAAGCATCCGCCCGCCGCCAAGCAGCCGGGGCCCGCTCCCAAACACGAGCATGCGCCGCGCAAGCATGGCCACCATGAAGGCCAACCGGCGCGGCGTTTGCCGCATCGCGCGGCGTTGCGCCAATGGCTGGCCGTGCAGCGGACGGTATTGCGGTTTCTGCGGCGGCCGCTCGCGCGGCGGCTGGTTTGGGGCACGGCCATCACCGTCGCGCTTGTCACCATCGCGGCCGGCGGATTGTGGTGGCGCCTGTCGAGCGGTCCCATCGAGCTCGACGTGGCGACGCCCTGGCTGAAAAAGGCGATCGAAGACAATTTCGGCGGCGCGCATACGGTTTCGGTAGGCGGCACGCAGCTCGAACGCGACGAGAACGGGCGCATTGCACTGCGCCTGCGCGACATCACGGTGCGCGCCGGTGACGGCACGGTCGTCGCGAGCGCGCCTAAGGCGGAGGTGGGGCTTTCGGGGCTCGGTCTGCTATCCGGCGATATGCGCGCCAGAAGCCTCAATTTGGTGGGCGCCGAAATGGCGGTGCGCATCGAAAAGAACGGCACCGTCACCGTGTTTGCCGGCGCCAACAAACGACCGATCGCGACGGCAGCGCCGGCACGCAATCCGCTAAGCCCGGGCGGTGTGGCGGAAGCGGCAGTACCGGGGCCGCTGGGCGCGGGGGCGGAGGATCTCGCCGGCCTCTTGACCTGGATCGACGGGCTCGGGACCACCGGCCTCGACGGCCACGACCTGCGCGAGCTCGGCCTGAAGAACGGCAATCTGGTCGTGGACGACGAGCGCAACGGCAAGCATTGGACCTTCGGTAACATCAATGTCAGCCTGATGCGTCCGGAAGCGGGTGGCGTGACGTTTCACCTGTCGTCGGAAAACTCCAAGCAGCCCTGGGTGCTGAGCGCCGCGATGCGGCCGGTCGGCAACGGCGTGCGCGCGATCGGCCTGGAGGCGCGCAATCTGTCCTCCGCCGACATTCTGCTGGCGTTGCGTCTCAACGAATCCGAAGTGGAAGCCAATCTGCCGGTATCGGCCAGCGTGCGCGCGGAGATCTCGCCCAACGGCGTGCTCCAGCTCATGCATGGGCGGATCGTCGCAGGGCGCGGCAACGTCATCGACCACGGCGACGACGAGATCAACCTCGACGTCGAGCACGCCGATATTCGCTTCAATTGGGATGTGCGCCAACGGGCGCTGGTCATTCCGTTTCAGCTCAAGGCCGGCGGCAACCAGTTCACGATGCGCGCCACGCTGCGCGCGCCGACCGACAAGAGCGGCGTGTGGGCGTTCGACGTGACGCGCGATTCGCGCGCGGTCGATCCGGTCGTCCTGGCCGGCGCCAGCACCGTGGATCCGGAAACTTTTGCGATCAGCCACGTGGATATGCATGGCCGCATCGACACCAAGCGACGCCGGATCGACCTGGTGAAAGGCGATCTCAGCCGCGTCGATGCGCGGCCACTCTACAATATCGGCGTCGCGTTGACGGGCAGCTTCGACTACTCGGGCAGCGTGCCGCATCTCGCCTTCGGCGTCGCCTGCACGCGCATGCCGGGATCGGTGCTCAAGCGCATATGGCCGATCTTTGCCAATTATGCCGTGCGCTCGTGGGTCGAAGAGCACGCCTTCGGCGGCATCGTCGAGCGCGTCGTCATCGCCGGCAACGCGACCCTGCCCGAGTTCCGGCCGGAGGGCCCGCCGATGCCCGACGATGGTCTTTCCATCGACATCGAGACCAGCGGCACCACGGTAAAACCGCTGCCCGACATGCCCGCGATCCACGATGCGGACCTCACCGTTCGAGTCGTCGGCCGCCATGCCAGCGTGAGCGTGGGGCGCGGCACGGTCGATGTCGCGCCCGGACGCAAGCTCAATATCGCCGACGGCGTTTTCGACGTGCCTGACGCCCATCCGAAGCCGGCGGCTGCAACCGCCCGCTTCCGTGTCGACGGCGCAGTGCCGGCGGCGGTCGCGCTGCTCTCGGGCGAGGGCTTTCGCGACAAGGTCGGCATCACGCTCGATCCGAACGACACGCGCGGGACGGTGAGCGCGCGCGTCGCCATCAACCTTTTGGTCGGGCGCAACGTGCCGAAGGATTCTTCAAGCTACTCCGTGACTGCCGACCTCACCAATTTCGGCGCCGACAAATTGGTGCTGGGACGCAAGATCGAAGCGGCGACGCTGCGCGTGGCCGCCTCGAATGCAGGCTATCACGTCAAAGGCGACGTCAAGATCAACGGGACGCCCGCCGCGGTCGAGATCGAGAAAAACGCCGGCGCCGACGCGCAGCTCCAACTGCAGGCCAAGCTCGACGAAACGGCGCGCCGCCGGCTCGGCATGGACCTCGGTCAAAGCGTCACGGGCGTGATCGCGGTCAAGGTCACCGGGCAGATCGGCGACGACGTCAAGCAGGACAGGCTGAACGTGCAGGCCGACCTCACTCAAGCCAAAATCGAAAACCTGCTGCCGGGCTGGCGCAAGCCCGCCGGCAAGCCGGCGCATGCCGCCTATGCGCTGGTCAAGCTGCCGAAGTCGGTGCTGTTCGACGACATGACGATCACCGGCTCTGGCGCCGACGTGAAGGGGTCGGTGGAGTTCGATACCGCCGGCGACATCGTGGCGGCGAATTTTCCCGAGTTCGCCCTTTCGGGCGGCGACAAGGCGACGCTTCGCGCCGACCGCCGCGACGATGGCGTGCTGCACGTCGCCATGCGCGGCGACGTCTTCGATGGACGCAATTTCGTCAAATGGTCGCTCGCCGGCGGCGAAAAGCGAAAGACCAAGCAGAAGGAAACCGATCTCGATCTCGATGTGAGGCTGGGCGCCGTCGTCGGATATAACGGCGAGACCCTGCGCGGACTTGACCTGCGGATGGCGCGGCAAAGCGGCCACATCCGCAGCTTTTCAATGAAGGCCAGGATCGGCCGAGACACCTCGCTCATCGGCGACCTGCGCCTGCGCCGCAGCGACAATCACCAAGTCGTCTATTTCGAGACCGAAGACGCCGGCGCCCTGTTCCGGTTCACCGACATGTATCCGCGCATGTTCGGCGGGCAAATGTGGCTCGCGATGGACCCGCCGAGCGCCGAGCAGAAGCCGCAGGTCGGCACGCTCTACGTGAGCAATTTCACCGTGCGCGGCGAGCCCACGCTCAAGCGGGTGACCTCCGGCGCGCCTGGGCAGCCCGGCGGCGGCGTGCAGTTCTCCGAAGCGCACTTGGACTTCACGCGCTACCCCGGCCATATGTCGATCCGCGACGGCGTGGTGCGCGGACCGGCGGTGGGCGTCACGGTCGAGGGGCAGATCGACTACGTCAAGAACGACGTGCATTTGCGCGGCACCTTCGTACCGTTCTACGGCCTCAACAACTTGTTCGGGCAGATCCCGGTGGTCGGCCTGATCCTGGGCGGCGGCGCCAACGAGGGCTTGCTCGGCATCACCTACGAGGCGACCGGGCCGCCGAGTTCGCCGCGCATCAACGTCAATCCGGTGAGCGCGATTGCGCCGGGCCTGTTGCGCAAATTCATTCCGGCGCCGGGACAGTACGATCCCAATTTCGAGGCGCCGCGCCAGTAGAGGCGCGGGGCTCGTCGTGTCGCCGCGCCTTGCGCAATGCCGTCGTTATTCCTCGACGACGGTGTCGTCGCGGTAAGCAATCTTGCCGTGGCGGTGATAAAGCTCCGAACGGTCGCTCGGCTTGATGCGCGTGTGATGGGCGCGCGGAGATTTGCCGTGCGGCCAAAGGCGCCACTGCGTCGGCTCCAACTTGATCGTGTTGCCGAGATCGACGTCGATCCAGGCGCCTTCGTTGGTGCGCAGGCAGGGAAATTCGACCGTCGAGACTTTCCCGTCCTCCATGATGCGCAGCTCGAGCTCTTGATTGGAAGGGGCGGTGGAGATCGGGCGCCAGCGCCGGTTGGGGCCGAACAATTGAAATAGGCTTGTCACCGACCTGCCGATGCCGCGCCCGATCGCCGCGATGCTGCCCCAAAACCCCTTGCTCATGGCGGTCGTCTGTCCTGCTGCGCATGGCGCGCCGAGTCAGGGAACCTAGCCGATTATCGGCCGGCGGTAACCTGGTCACCCGCGGGCCGCTTGGCTGGGGGCGGCGGCGTCGGCCTATTGCGGCCGCAGCAGCACGTGCCGCTTCTTGCCGAGCGAGAGCTTGATCACGCCTTCGCGGGTGACGTCATCGCCGCCGATGACGTGCTTGTCGCTGGTGACGCGCCGGTCGTTGACGGCGACGGCATTGTTGGCGATGGCGCGGCGCACTTCGCCGTTCGAGGACGCAAGCCCCGCGGTCACGAAGGCGGCGAGCACGCCGAGGCCGGCGTCGACGTCCTTGCGCGCCACCGTCACGCTCGGCAGCGAGAGCGCTGTTGCCCCTTCTTCGAAAGTCTTGCGCGCGGTCTCGGCCGCCTGTTCCGCTGCCGCGCGCCCATGCACCAGCGCGGTCGCTTCGGTCGCCAGCACCTTCTTCGCCTCGTTGATCTCGGCGTCCTTGAGCGCGCCGAGCCGCGCGATCTCGACAAGCGGCAGCACCGTGAACAGCTTGAGAAAGCGCACGACGTCGCCGTCCTCGGTGTTGCGCCAGTACTGCCAGTAGTCGTACGGGCTCACCAGGTCGGCGTTGAGCCAGACCGCGCCGGCGGCGGTCTTGCCCATCTTGGCGCCGGAGGAGGTGGTGATGAGCGGCGAGGTGAGCGCGAACAGCTGCACGTTCAGCATGCGGCGGCCAAGGTCGATGCCGTTGACGATGTTGCCCCACTGGTCCGAGCCGCCCATTTGCAGAACGCACTTGCGGCGCTTGTTGAGCTCGACAAAGTCGTAGGCCTGCAAGACCATGTAGTTGAATTCGAGGAACGACAGTTCCTGCTGGCGGTCGAGCCTGAGCTTCACCGAGTCGAACGACAGCATGCGGTTGACCGAGAAGTGGCGGCCGACGTCGCGCAGGAAGTCGATGTAGTTGAGCTCGTTCAGCCAGTCGGCATTGTTCGCCATGACGGCGCTGCCGCCGTCCGACTCGAACGTGAGAAATTTCGCGAAGATGGCGCGGATGCCCGTCAGGTTTTCGGCGATCTGCGCATCGGTGAGGATGCGCCGGCTCTCGTCCTTGCCGCTTGGGTCGCCGACCCGCGTGGTGCCGCCGCCCATCAGGGCGATCGGCGTGTGACCGGTCTGCTGCATCCAATGCAGCATCATGATCGGCAATAGCGAGCCGACATGCAGCGAGGCCGCGGTGCAGTCGAAGCCGATATAGCCGGTGATGCGGCCCGCTTTCGCCGCCGCATCGAGCGCCTCCGGCTCCGAAATCTGGTGGATGAAGCCGCGCTCGGCGAGAGTATTGAGAAAATCGGACTTGTAGGCGCTCATCTTCGATCTCGGGCGTCAGGCTGCGGTCTTCGCGGGGTGTTCGGGCGCGTGGTGTAACAGGTCCGGCGCAGAAATGAAGGGGCGGGGGCTCTGGCCTCTGCCCGCCTCATCCTGAGGAGCCGCCGAAGCGTTAGCGAAGGCGGCGTCTCGAAGGATGGGGGCGGCCACATCCTTCGAGACGCGCACTGCGTGCGCTCCTCAGGATGAGGCCGATTGAGGCTGCGGCGCATGGGTTCGCCGGGACGACGGTTGAGAACTCACCGCCAGCCCAAACCCGGCGCCACGTGCTTGAAGATCGCCTCGATGACGTGCGCGTTGTAGTCGACGCCGAGTTGGTTGGGCACGGTGAGCAAAAGCGTGTCGGCCTCGGCGATCCCCTCGTCTTGCTTCAGCTGCTCGATCAGCGCGTCCGGCTCGGCGGCGTAGCTGCGGCCGAAAATGGCGCGCTCGGTGGCGCTGAGCATGCCGACCTGGTCGCCTTCCTCGCCGTCGCGCCCGAAATACATGAAGTCGCGCTCGTCGGTGAGTGCGAAGATCGAGCGCGAGACGGAGACGCGCGGCGTGCGCGTGTGCCCCGCCTCTTTCCACGCCGCGCGGTAAAGCCTGATCTGCTCGGCCTGCTGCACGTGGAACGGCTTGCCGCTCTCGTCGATCTTCAGCGTCGAGGACTGCAAATTCATGCCGAGCTTGGCCGCCCACTCCGCCGTGGCGTTGGTGCCGGCGCCCCACCAGATGCGCTCGCGCAAGCCTTCCGAGTGCGGCTCGAGCCGCAAGAGGCCGGTCGGGTTGGGGAACATCGGCCGCGGGTTGGGCTTGGCGAAGCCTTGGCCCTTCAGCACTTCGAGGAAGACTTCCGCGTGGCGCCGCGCCATGTCGGCGTCGCTCTCGCCCTCGGGCGGCGCGTAGCCGAAGTAGCGCCAGCCGTCGATCACCTGTTCCGGGGATCCGCGCGAGATGCCGAGCTGCAGGCGGCCGCCGGCGATGAGGTCGGCGGCGCCAGCGTCCTCCGCCATGTAGAGCGGGTTCTCGTAGCGCATGTCGATGACCGCGGTGCCGATCTCGATGCGCTTGGTGCGCGCGCCGACCGCGGCCAGCAGCGGAAAGGGCGAAGCGAGCTGGCGGGCGAAGTGATGCACCCGGAAATAGGCGCCGTCGGCGCCCAGCTCCTCGGCGGCGACGGCGAGGTCGATCGATTGCAGCAGGGCGTCGGCGCCGGTGCGCACCTGCGAGTGTGCTGATGCGGACCAGTGGCCGAAGGAGAGGAAGCCGATGTGTTTCATGGGGCTGGCGGGACCGCGTCGGCCGCGCCCGCCCTACGCCGCGCTCGGCTTGCGGTCGTTCTTCAGGCGCTTGTCGAGATAGACGCCGATCGACGTCAGCAGCGGCTCCACCTTGCCGTCGAAGAAATGGTTGGCGCCTTGCACCACCTTCTGCTCGATGACGATGCCCTTCTGCGTCTTGAGCTTGTCGACCAGCGTGTTGACGTCCTTGTGCGGCACCACCGCGTCCTTGTCGCCGTGGATGATCAGTCCCGAGGACGGGCAGGGCGCCAGGAACGAGAAGTCGTAGAGATTGGCCGGCGGGCAGATCGAGATGAAGCCCTCGATTTCCGGCCGCCGCATCAACAGCTGCATGCCGATCCAGGCGCCGAAGGAGAAGCCGGCGATCCAGCAGCTTTTTGCCTCCGCATTGATCGTCTGCGCCCAGTCGAGCGCGGCCGCAGCGTCCGACAGTTCGCCCTGGCCGTGGTCGAACGAGCCTTGGCTGCGGCCGACGCCGCGGAAATTGAAGCGCAGCGCCGAGAAGCCGCGGTGCACGAAGGCGTAATAGAGCTGGTAGATGATCGGATGGTTCATCGTGCCGCCGAACTGCGGATGCGGATGCAGCACGATGGCGATCGGGGCATTCTTCTGCCGGGCCGGATGATAGCGGCCCTCGATGCGACCGGCCGGGCCGGTGAAAATGACCTCAGGCATGCTCTCTCGACCTCAAAATGCGTAACCGCCGCGCCATATAGTCACGGCAACGGCCTTTTTCGCACGGAACAGGGACATTTTGGTCCGAGCTAGTTTAGAACAATTCTAATTATAGCGATTTCTGCTGTGCGGCACCGCGGCACGCGTTATAAGCATGCCGAGGAAGCGGTCGGCTTCTAGCATGACCCCCGGGGCAAAAAGCAAGCATTTTGCGGGGTCTGGCGTCAATTGGTAGCATATTACCAGAGCGAATATGAGCGAGCGCGTCTATTTCGACTGGAATGCCAGCGCTCCGCTGCGGCCGGAAGCGCGCGAAGCCTTTTTGCGGGCACTCGGCGGGGCAAACGCCTCATCGGTCCATGCCGAGGGGCGGGCGGCGCGTGGGTCGATTGAGGCTGCGCGCCGGGAGGTCGCCGAACTGGTCGGCGCCATGGCGAACGACGTCACTTTCACCTCCGGCGCCACCGAAGCCAACATGCTGGCCTTAACGCCAGCCATTGAAACCGCAGGCGAAAAGCGGCCGCGCAGCCGCCTCTTCGTATCGGCGATCGAACATCCGTCCGTTTTGGCGGGCGGGCGCTTCGACCCTGAAAACGTTGAACAATTGCCGGTGACCGCGGACGGTGTGGTCGATCTCGAGGCCCTTGCCGCGGCCACCACCCAGGCCGAACGGCCGCTTGTTTCGGTCATGCTCGCCAACAACGAGACCGGCGTCATCCAGCCCGTGGCCGAAATCGCCGAGATCGTGCATGCCGCCGGCGGTCTGCTGCACGTCGATGCGGTGCAGGGACCGGGCCGCATTGACTGCAACATGGGGCGGCTCGGCGCCGACTTGATGACGATCTCTTCGCACAAGCTCGGCGGTCCGCAGGGTGTCGGCGCGCTCATCCGCCGCGGCGGCATCCACATCGCCGCGCCGCTGATCAGGGGCGGCGGGCAGGAACGCGGCCTGCGCGCGGGAACCGAAAATGTCGCCGCCATTGCCGGCTTCGGCGCCGCCGCCAAAGCCGCCGCTTCCGCAAGTCAGGCGGAATCGGCGCACATGGCGGCCTTGCGCGGCCGGCTCGAGGCGGACCTGAGGGCGATGACGCCCGGGGCCGTGATTTTCGGCGAAGCCGCCGCGCGCCTGCCCAACACAACGCTGTTCGCGGTTCCCGGGTTGAAGGCCGAGACAGCGATAATCTCTTTTGATCTCAATGGTATAGCCGTATCCTCCGGCTCCGCCTGCTCGTCCGGCAAGGTCGCCGCGTCGCATGTGCTGGCTGCCATGGGCGTTGCGCCCGAGCTCGCGCGCGGCGCCGTGCGTGTCAGCGTCGGCTGCGGCAGCACGGAAAGCGAGGTGGAACGGTTCCGTGAAACTTGGAATATGCTTGCAGGATCATTACTTAAAGAGCGACGCGGCATCGCCGCTTAAAGCGCGCCGCAAACCAATCATCACAAGGGATGACGCTAAACGAAGGCAACGCTAGCGACACCATAACCGACAAATCCAACCCGCGGTCCTTGCAACCGTGAGCGGAGGGAAGAATGCCGGCCGTACAAGAGACCGTCGAGCAGGTCAAACGCATCGACGTCGATCAATACAAATACGGGTTCGAGACGCTGATCGAATCCGAGAAGGCCCCCAAGGGCCTGTCCGAAGACACCATCCGCTTCATCTCGGCGAAGAAGAGCGAGCCTGCGTGGATGCTCGAATGGCGGCTCGGCGCCTATAAGCGCTGGCTGACCATGCGCGAGCCGACCTGGGCGCGCGTCGACTATCCGAAGATCGACTACCAGGACATCTATTATTATTCGGCGCCGAAGCGGAACGCGCTGGCCTCGCTCGACGAGGTCGATCCGGAGATTCTCAAGACCTACGAGAAGCTCGGCATTCCGCTGAAAGAGCAGGAAATCCTCGCCGGCGTGCGCAAGCAGGGCGAGCCGTCGATGCTCGACGATGACGAAATGACCGGGAGCGAAGCGCGTGGCCGTGTCGCGGTCGACGCGGTGTTCGATTCCGTGTCTGTGGCCACAACCTTCAAGGCGGAGCTGAAGAAGGCCGGCGTCATCTTCATGCCGATCTCGGAAGCGATCCGCGAGCATCCCGACCTGGTGAAGAAATATCTGGGCTCGGTGGTGCCGACCTCCGACAACTTCTTCGCCACGCTCAATTCGGCGGTGTTCTCCGACGGCTCCTTCGTCTACGTGCCGGAGGGCGTGCGCTGCCCGATGGAGCTGTCGACCTATTTCCGCATCAATGAGGCCAATACCGGCCAGTTCGAACGCACGCTGATCATCGCCGACAAGGGCGCTTACGTTTCCTATCTCGAAGGCTGCACCGCGCCGATGCGCGACGAGAACCAGCTGCACGCCGCTGTGGTCGAGTTGGTGACGCTCGACGACGCCGAGATCAAATATTCGACGGTGCAGAACTGGTATCCCGGCGACGCCGAGGGCAGGGGCGGCATCTTCAACTTCGTCACCAAGCGCGGCGACTGCCGCGGCAAGAATTCGAAGATCTCCTGGACGCAGGTCGAGACCGGCTCGGCCATCACCTGGAAATATCCGAGCTGCATCCTGCGCGGCGATGGTTCGCGCGGCGAGTTCTATTCGATCGCCATCTCCAACGGCCACCAGCAGGTCGACTCCGGCACCAAGATGCTGCATCTCGGCAAGAACACCGTGAGCCGCATCATCTCCAAGGGCATCTCGGCCGGCAAATCCAACAACACCTATCGCGGCCTGGTCTCGGCGCACCGCAAGGCGACCGGCGCGCGCAACTTCACCAACTGCGATTCGCTGCTGATCGGCGACAAATGCGGGGCGCACACCGTGCCCTATATCGAGGCGAAGAACTCATCGGCCGTGTTCGAGCACGAGGCCACCACCTCGAAGATTTCCGAGGACATGCTGTTCTACTGCCAAAGCCGCGGCATGTCGGCGGAGGAGGCAACGGCGCTGGTGGTCAACGGCTTCGTCAGGGACGTGCTGCAGCAGCTGCCGATGGAATTCGCGGTCGAGGCGCAGAAATTGATCTCGATCTCGCTGGAAGGGAGCGTCGGCTGACCGATGAATCGCTATTGGTTCAGACCGAAACGTTACGGCTACGGCGCAACACCGACGACTTGGGAAGGTTGGGTGGTGACGATCGCAGCCGGCGCGATCGTGCTGGGCTCGGTCGCCGCGATGAATGCGGTCGTGGACCGCTCCGACTTCGTCGCGTGGATGGTGTGGGCCGTGGCCGTTGCCGGCATTACCTTCTGGTACGTCCGTGTGGCCCGCAATCGAACCGACGGCGAATGGCGCTGGCGGTGGGGCGGCGACGCGGAAATGAAGAAGACCTGATCTGATTTGTGAGGACGAAAAAATGGCGTTTCTTGAAGTCAAAAATCTGCACGTCGAAATCGACGGCAAGCAGATCCTCAACGGTCTCAATCTGACCGTCGAAAAGGGGCAGGTCGCGGCCATCATGGGCCCGAACGGCTCCGGCAAATCGACGCTCGCCTATGTGATGGCCGGCAAGGCGGATTACGAGGTCACCGAAGGCGACGTGTTGCTCAACGGTGAAAGCATTCTCGACATGGGTCCGGATGAGCGCGCCGCCAAGGGCGTGTTCCTCGCCTTCCAATATCCGGTGGAGGTGCCGGGTGTCGCCACCATGACCTTCCTGCGCACGGCGCTCAACGCGCAGCGCAAAAGCCGCGCCGAGGCCGAGGTCTCCACGCCGGAATTCATGAAGATCGTGCGCGAGACCGCCGGCAAGCTCGGCATCAGCCAGGAAATGCTGCGCCGCGCGGTCAATGTCGGCTTCTCCGGCGGCGAGAAGAAGCGCAACGAAATCCTGCAAATGGCCGTGCTGCAGCCGAAGCTTGCGGTGCTCGACGAGACCGATTCCGGCCTCGACATCGACGCGCTCAGGATCGTGGCCGACGGCGTCAACGCCTTGCGCTCGCCCGAGCGCTCGATGGTGCTGATCACCCACTATCAGCGGCTCCTGGATTACATCGTGCCCGACGTGGTGCACGTGATGGCGCGCGGCAAAGTGGTGAAGTCGGGCGGCAAGGAGCTGGCGCTCGAGCTCGAGGCCAAGGGTTACGCGCAGTACCAGGAAGAGGCGGCCTAAGCGATGAATGCTGAAGTTCTCGCCATGAAGACGCCGGCCGAGCAGGCGCTGAGCGCAGCCTTTACAGGTGCGCGCGGCAAGCTGCCGGGCAAGGGCGCGCTGGCGAATTTGCGCGCCGACGCGTTCAAGCAGTTCGAGACGCTGGGGCTGCCGCACCGCCGCGTGGAGGAGTGGAAATATACGGATCTGCGCGCGCTCATGCGCGAGGCCTATCCGCTCGCCCCGCCGCCCGACCAGGCGGCGAAAGAGCGCGCCAAGGATGCCGGCAAAATCCTGTCCGGGATCGATTGCCGCCGGCTGACTTTCGTCGACGGTGTGTTTGCGCCTGAGCTCTCCGACCTCACTGCCGAGCCCGGCCTGACCATCGGCTCGATGGCCGAGGCGCTGGCCAAGGGTGACGCGCTGGTCGCCAAGCATGTTGGCAAGACCTTTGCGACCGAGGATCCCGCGGTGGCGCTCAATACCGCGCTGATGGGCGACGGAGCCGTGATCAGCATCGGCAAGGACGCCGCGATCGGGCGCCCGATCCATCTGGTCTGCGCAACCGGTACCGACAAGCCGAGCTCGGTGTTCATCCGCTCGTTGATCGTGGTGGGTGAGGGCGCCAAAGTCACCATCGTCGAAGATCACGATAGCGGCGACGCGCAGGTCAATGCCGCCCTGGAGCTGATGGTCGGCGACAAGGCGCAGGTCGATTACTTCAAGCTCACGCGCGGCGGCGCCGTGCATGTCGCGAGCCTGCTGGCCGCGATCGGCGCTAAGGCGTCATTCAACACCTTCGCCTTTACCAGCGACGTGAACGTGGTGCGCAACCAGAACTTCATCCGTTTCGCCGGCGAGAACACCAAGGCCGGCATCCGCGGTGCGTCGCTGTTGCGCGGCAAGCAGCACGCCGACACCACGCTGCTGATCGAGCATGCCGCCGGCCATTGCGAAAGCCGCGAGCAGTTCAAGGCGGTGCTCGATGATTCCGCGCACGGCGTGTTCCAGGGCAAGATCGTGGTCAAGCCGCACGCGCAGAAGACCGACGCCAAGATGATGACGCGCTCGCTGCTGCTGTCCGACGAGGCCGAGGCCGACAACAAACCGGAATTGGAAATCTTCGCCGACGACGTGGTTTGCGGCCATGGCGCCACCACCTCGGCGCCCGACAAGGCGCTCAAGTTCTATCTGATGTCGCGCGGCATCTCGGAGCCGGAAGCGGAAGCGCTGCTGATCCAGGCCTTTGTTGGCGAGGTGGTGGAGGAAATCGGCAACGAGGGCATCCGCGAAGCGCTGATGAACGCGGCGATTGCGTGGATGGGGAAGCGGGCATGAGGATGGACCCGTGTCCCGGGCGCACTGCAGCACGCAGTGCTGCTGTGCAGACCCGGGACCGCAACAGAGACAGAGTCTGGAACGGTCCCGGAGCAGCGGTGCAGCGTTGCACGGTGCACCGCACCCGGGACAAGAGGTAAGCGATGCATCCGGCTGTCACCAACGGCTCCTACGACGTCGCCCGCATCCGCGCGGATTTTCCCGCGCTGGCGCTGCAGGTGTACGGCAAGCCGTTGGTCTATCTCGATAACGCCGCTTCGGCGCAGAAGCCGAAGGCCGTGCTCGATCGCCTCAACAAGGCCTACACCGAGCAATACGCCAATGTGCACCGCGGCCTGCACTATCTCGCCAACGAGGCGACCGAGGCCTATGAGGGCGCGCGCGAGACCGTGCGGGCATTCCTCAACGCGGAACGCAGCGAAGAAATCATTTTCACCCGCAATGCCACCGAGGCGATCAATCTGGTGGCCTATAGCTACGGACGCGAGCGCATCAAACAAGGCGACGAGATCGTGCTCTCGATCATGGAGCACCATTCCAACATCGTGCCTTGGCATTTCCTGCGCGAGCGGCAGGGCGCGGTGATCAAATGGGCGCCGATCGACGAAGAGGGCAATTTCCTCATCGACGAGTTCGAGAAACTGCTGTCCCCGCGCACCAAGCTGGTGGCCATCACCCACATGTCGAACGCGCTCGGCACCGTGGTGCCGGTCAAGGAAGTGACCAGGATCGCGCATGCCCGCGGCATCCCGGTGCTGGTCGACGGCGCGCAGGCCGCCGTGCATCTCGATGTCGACGTGCGCGACATCGGCTGCGATTTCTACGTGTTCACCGGGCACAAGATCTATGGGCCGACCGGCATCGGCGCGCTCTACGGCAAATACGAGCATTTGGCCGCGATGCCGCCGTTCAACGGCGGCGGCGAGATGATCGAGGAAGTTTCGTGCGATCGCATCACTTACGGCGAGCCGCCCTACCGCTTCGAGGCCGGCACGCCGGCCATCGTGCAGGCGATCGGCTTGGGCGCGGCGGTCGACTACGTCAATTCCATCGGCAAGGCGCGCATCCGCGCGCACGAGCGCGATCTCACGCACTATGCCCACGAGCGGCTGGGCGCGATCAATTCGCTGCGCATCATCGGCTCGGCGAAAGACAAGGGCCCGGTCGTCTCCTTCGAGATGAAGGGCGCGCATCCGCACGATGTCGCGACCGTGATCGACCGCCAGGGCGTTGCGGTGCGCGCCGGCACCCATTGCGTGATGCCGCTGCTGGCGCGCTACGGCCTCACCGCGACCTGCCGGGCTTCGTTCGGCCTCTACAACACCAAGGCGGAGGTGGACGCGCTCGCCGCCTCGCTGCTCAAGGCGCAGGACATGTTCGCATGACCGAAGAAACGCAAAGCCCCACGCCCGTCGACGAGAAGCCGCAAGAGACCGCAAATGTGAACGCCGCGGTCAGCGGCTCCCCCGCGCTGCCCGGCGACGAGCTCGGCAAGCTGACCGACGACGTCATCGCCGCCCTGAAGACCGTGTACGACCCGGAAATCCCGGCCGACATCTACGAGTTGGGGCTGATCTACAAGATCGACATCGGCGACGACCGGACGGTGAAGGTCGACATGTCGCTCACCTCGCCCAATTGCCCGGCGGCGCAGGACCTGCCGGTCCAGGTGGAGAATGCCGTCGCCAGCGTCGCGGGCGTGAAGGAGGCCAAGGTGGAGGTGGTATGGGAGCCGCCTTGGGACCCAAGCCGCATGTCGGACGAGGCGCGACTCGTGCTCAACATGTGGTGAGCGGTCGAGTGCGCAGCGAGTAGCGAAGTGTCAACGGAAACGCCATATAGAGAGTTAAAGAGGATTGCCATGGCGACTGCCCAACCCCGACCCCAGGTGATGCGGCTGACCGAGGCCGCCGCCGAGCGCATCAAGGATGCGATGGCGCGGGCGGACAAGCCCGTGGCCGGCGTGCGCGTCGGCGTCAAGAACGGCGGCTGCGCCGGCATGGAATACACCATGGAATATGCCGAGACGGTCAAGCCGACAGACGAGGTGGTGGAGGACAAGGGGGTCAAGCTGCTGATTGACCCCAAGGCGGTGCTGTTCCTGCTCGGCACCGAGATGGACTTCAAGACCGAGAAGCTGTCGGCGCAATTCGTCTTCAACAACCCCAATCAGACCTCGGCCTGCGGCTGCGGCGAATCGGTGCAGTTGACGCCGGCAAAACCGGAAACGTTGTCCTGACGCGGCGCCACGGCGCACCTCCGTGGACGCCGATTTCATCCGCGAACTGTTCTGCGAATTCGGCATTGTCACGGTGCGTCGCATGTTCGGCGGCGCCGGTCTTTATGCCGACGGGGTGATGTTCGGGCTGGTCTCCGGCGGCCAGATCTATCTCAAAACAGACGCAGCGACGGCGCCTATCTTCGAGCGCGAGGGCTGCGGGCCGTTCGAATACGGCACCAAGAGCGGCCGGCGCGCCATCATATCTTATTGGCGGCTGCCCGACCGGCTCTACGACGATGCGGAAGATCTCGCGTAATGGGCGAGGCGGGCTTTGGCGGCGGCGCAACAGGCGGCACCGCAGCGCGTGCGGCAAAAACGAAAACCGCGAGGCAAGAGGGCTAAGCCACCTGCGAGGCGGCGGTGACCTCCGGGTCGGTCTCGCAAATCACGCGGTTGCGGCCGTGCCGCTTGGCGGCATAAAGGCAGGCATCGCTGCGCTCAATCAGCGTCTGCGGCGAGTCGCCCTTGCGCAAGGTAGCGACGCCGACCGAGATGGTCACGCGGCCGAGATGTTCGCCGGTCGAGCGCTTCATCAGCTCTTTCGTCATGACGGCCCGGCGTATGTGGTCGGCGACGGTGATAGCAGAACGAAGCACCGTATTCGGCAGGATGATGACGAATTCCTCGCCGCCATAGCGCGCGGCGGTGTCCTGGCCCTTGACGTTCTGCTTTACCGAGGTCGCCACCAGCCGCAGCACTTGATCGCCGGTGAGGTGGCCGAAGCTGTCGTTGAACTTCTTGAAGGTCGATGTCGGTCATCATCAGCGACAACGGCTCGTTTCTGGCGCGGGCGTCGGCGACGGCCGCTTCCAACGTGCTGTCGAAGAACTTGCGGTTGGCGAGCTGGGTCAAGGGATCGGTCAAGCTCTCGGTGCGCACCGCTTCGAGGTTATTCTGCAGTTCGTCGATCTCGAGCTTGGAGGCGTTGAGCCGCTCCTCCAGCCGCTGATTTGAGACCTGCATCTCCTTGGCAGTGTGCACCAGGCTCTCGACGATGGCGCGCAGGCCCTCGCGATCCTTGGACTGACCGAGCTTCTGGCTCACATTGGCGAGGCTCTCGGTATAGGTATTGGCGGAGCCCGCGGCGGCCTCGATCATCGCCATCACCTGGTCGATCTCGCCCTTCACCTGGCTGCCGACCGTGTCGATGCGCTCGGAGAGCCGCAGCGGCGACAAGAAAGTTTCGTAGATCAGCTCGAGATCGGCATCGGAAAGCTTGCCGTGTTCCTTCAGCGTCTCGTTGATTTTTTGGTTCAGCGACGGCTGATAACCGGTCGCGTAGGCGTACCAAATCTCGTAATTGCGCGGCGTCGCCGCTGCGCGCAGCGCCTTGATCTGGCCGAGGGCGATCTCGGCGAACGCCATGGTGCGCTCGTGTTCGTCAGCGGCCCCCGCCATCGACACCACCCCTAGGCACGCGGCCGTCCTGGCTGCGCTCCGTTCTGTTCCGCAGACGGTATTCCAGGCAGGTGAATCGTGGGTAAATTCGGTCAAATTTGCCCACAACTTTATGTTGTGGATCGGCCGCGCCTAGACCTCTGGTCTCAGGCTTTGACTGGGACCGGCCGCAGCAGGAAGGCGGGCAGGTGGGTGCCGTCCGCGGCTTGGTCGGCTTGCGGACGCGGGCGAGCTTGCGGTCGATCGCCGGCCCGGACCGGCTCGCCGGCATGCCGCTGGCGGCCGCGGCCGCGCTGGCGGTCGCCGCGCTGCGGGCGGCGCTCATCGTCGGATCCGACGTCGCGCGGCTCAGGCTGCGCCGGCTGCCCGTCCATCCAGGGAATCGACTGGCCGATCAGCCGTTCGATGGCACCGACCGCCTTGCTGTCGATCGGAGCGACGATGGTGATGGCGGTGCCGCTGCGGCCGGCGCGGCCGGTGCGGCCGATGCGGTGGACGTAGTCGTCCGGGTGGTGCGGGACGTCGAAATTGAACACGTGGCTGACTTCCGGAATGTCGAGGCCGCGGGCGGCGACGTCGGAGGCCACCAGCAATTTCGCCTCTCCCTTGCGGAAGGCATCGAGCGCGGCCATGCGCGCCGGCTGGTCCAGGTCGCCGTGCAGGGCGACCGCGTTGAATTTGTGCCGCAGCAGCGAGCGGTGCAGCTGCGCCACTTCGCGCTTGCGGTTGCAGAAGATGATGGCGTTCTTGAAGCCTTCCGCCGAGCGGATCAGGCGGCGCAGCGTCTCGCGCTTGTCGTGGGGGTCGCGGCCGGTGCGCACCAGCTGCTGGATGATGGTGACGGCGGCGGTGGCGGGCCTGGAGACTTCCACGCGCACCGGATTGTGCAGGAAATTATCGGCGATGCGCTGGATTTCCGGCGGCATGGTGGCGGTGAAGAACAGCGTCTGCCGCGTGAACGGCACCAGCTTGCCGATGCGTTCGATATCCGGGATGAAGCCCATGTCGAGCATGCGGTCGGCTTCGTCGATCACCAGCAGCTCGACGCCGGACAGCAAAAGCCGCCCGCGTTCGGAATGATCGAGCAAGCGGCCCGGCGTGGCGATCAGCACGTCGACGCCGCGGATCAGCTTGGCGTCCTGGTCGTCGAACGAGACGCCGCCGATGATCAGGGCGACGTTGAGCTTGTGGTTCTTGCCGTATTTCTCGAAGTGGTCGGCGACCTGAGCGGCCAATTCGCGCGTCGGCTCGAGGATGAGCGTACGCGGCATGCGGGCACGCGCGCGGCCTTGCTCCAGCATGGTGAGCATCGGCAGCACGAAGGCGGCGGTTTTGCCGGTGCCGGTTTGCGCAATGCCGAGCACATCGCGGCGCTCGAGCACGCGGGGGATCGCTTGTTCCTGGATGGGAGTGGGGGTCTTGTAGCCGGCAGCCTCAATGGCGCCGAGAACCTTGTCGGACAGGCCGAGATGGGAGAAGGGCATGTAGCCTCAAAGCAGGGACATCCGGAACCGCGCCGGACATGAAACCAGTTGCGTTGCGCGGAGGATGGCCGAATCTTCTTTCGAACCGGTTGGCCGGAAGATGGGGGCTGGAAGGACCAAAGTCAATGCTTCGCCCCTGCAATAAGTCATATAAGTTCTTACGGTTTTCGGCCCGGGAGGGGTGAAAATGGGCGATGGGCTGCCGGTTGTTCTGGTGCCGGGATTAACCTGTACCGCACGTCTGTTTGCCGCGCAGATCGATGCGCTTTGGCGCTTCGGTCCGGTGACTGTCGCCGACCATCGGCGTGCGTCCGATATTAAGGCAACCGCTGCACGGATTTTGGAGAATGCGCCGCCCCGCTTTGCGCTCGTCGGGCTTTCGTTCGGCGGCTACATCGCCTTCGAGATGATGCGGCAGGCCGCGGAGCGCATCGCCAAGCTGGCGTTGCTCGACACTTCGGCCAGGCCGGACACGCCCGAGCAAACGGCGACGCGGAATACCTGGATCGCAATGGCGCAATCCGGCCGCTACGGCGAAATGCCGGATATTTCGATCCCGCGCTATCTGCATCGCGACCGGCAGAATGATCCGGAGATGACGGGGATAGTGCGCCGCATGATCGAAGAAACCGGGCCCGAGGCTTTCGTGCGCCAGCTCAAGGCGATCATGTCGCGGCCCGACTCGCGCCCGCTCCTGCCGTCCATATCCTGCCCGACCTTGGTGCTGGTGGGCGACGGGGACCTCGGCACGCCGCCCGAGCTAAATCGGGAAATCGCCGCCGGCATTCCCGGCGCGCGGCTGATCGTCGTGCCGCATTGCGGGCATCTCTCGACCATTGAGCGGCCGGAGGCGGTGAACGCGGCGCTGGCCGAGTGGCTGACTGGATAAAGATGGCGTGTAGGCATCGAGACCGCCCCCTGCAGCAATGAGGGCGAAAGAGAAGGCGAAATGGCTGAAAGCCTGCCGATCGTTCTGGTCCCAGGGTTGAACTGCACGGCGCGACTTTACCGCGCGCAAATCGAGGCGCTCTGGCGATACGGCCAAGTGACGGTGGCGGATCACCGGTGCGACGCCGACATCAAGGCGACAGCGGCACGTATCTTGAGCCATGCGCCGCCGCGCTTCTCGCTCGCCGGGTTTTCGTTCGGCGGCTATATCGCCTTCGAAATGATGCGGCAGGCATCCCACCGCATCGCCAAACTCGCTTTGCTCGATACCTCGGCGCGGCCGGACACCGCAGAGCAGACCGCCGCGCGCAAGACGCGGATCGCCATGGCGCAGAACGGCCGATACAGCGAAATATCCGATCTAATGATTCCACTCCTGCTCTACCGCGACCGACAAACCGACGCCGAGATAATCGGCATTATACGCCAAATGTCCGAAGAAACCGGGCCTGAGGCTTCCGTGCGCGAGCTGCGCGCGATCATGTCGCGGCCGGATTCGCGCCCATTGCTGCCGTCGATACGGTGCCCGACCTTGGTAGTGGTCGGCGACGACGACCTCGTGACGCCGCCGGAGGTGAGTCAGGAAATCGCCGCCGGCATTGCCGGCGCACGGCTGGAGATCGTGCCGCAATGCGGCCACATGTCGCCCATCGAACGGCCGGAGGCGGTGGCCGCGGCGCTCGCCGAGTGGCTGGAAACATGAGCGAAGGGCGCGACACCGCCGGCGTCATCGCGCCGCCGCCGCTGATCGCGGCGATCGCGGTGGCGCTCGGCCTGCTGCTCGACCGCTTGTTGCCGGCCTATGTCCTCACCGTGCTGCTGTCCTTGTCCGAACGCATCGTCATCGGCGGCGGCGTCATGGCGGCGGGCCTTGCGCTCGCGCTTCCCGCCGTCTTCGCCTTTCGGCGCGTCCACACCCATGTGGAGCCGTGGAAGCCGACCTCGGTGCTGGTGACGGACGGCATTTACCGATACCTGCGCAACCCGATGTATGTCGGCGCCACGCTGCTGCTGGCCGGTTTCTCTGTCCTGTTTGCTTCGGACTGGACGCTGGTGATGACCGTCGGTTTTGCGCTCACGGTGCACTTCGGCGTGGTCAAGCGCGAGGAGCACTATCTCGAGGCCAAGTTCGGCAACGCCTATCGCAGTTACAAGGCGCAAGTGCCGCGCTACGGCTGGCCGGCCTTTTGAGCCGGCTGCTGTGCCAGGATTTTCGGGCTTTATCCCTTTGCCGGGACGGCGGCGAACTCCTATAGAAAGCGCGCGTTGAATCAAGGCAGCCGGGAGAGACGCCATGCGCACGCAGGTCGGCATCATCGGGGCCGGACCAGCCGGCCTCATGCTGGCGCGTCTGCTGCGCCTGCAGGGCATCGATTCCGTCATCATCGAGAACCGCAGCCACGACTATATCGAGAACCGCATCCGCGCCGGTCTGATCGAGCACTGGGCGGCCGATCTCTTGAGCGAGGTCGGCGTCGGCGAGCGCCTGCGGCGCGAAGGTATGCTGCACTGGGGCATCAATATCGGCATCAACGGCGATCTGCACCGCATCGATTTCAAGAAACTGGTGGACAAGCGCGTCACCATCTACGGCCAGCAGGAGGTGGTGAAGGATTTGGTAGCGCGCAGGCTGGCCGACGGCGGCACTTTGCTGTTCGAAGTCGACGGCGTCAGCGTGCATGACCTGACGAGCGACAAGCCCAAGATTCGCTTTATCCACGAGGGCAACCGCCAAGAGATCGAATGCGATTTCATCGGCGGCTGCGACGGCTTCCACGGCATCTGCCGGCCCAGCATCCCCGACGGCGTGCTCACCGTGTTCGAGCGCGACTATCCGTTCGGCTGGCTCGGCATCCTGTCGGAATCGGAGCCGCCCGACCACGAACTGATCTATTCCTATACCGACCGCGGCTTTGCGCTTTATACGATGCGCTCGCCCACGCTGGCGCGGCTCTATCTGCAATGCGACCACGACGAGGAGATCGAGCACTGGCCGGACGCGCGCATCTGGGATGAGCTGCACAAGCGTTTGGGCGGCTCGCGCAAGCTCAAGGAAGGCAAGATGCTGCAGAAGGGCATCACGCCGATGCGCAGCTTCGTGGTGGAGCCGATGCAGCACGGCCGGCTTTTTCTCGCCGGCGACTCGGCGCATATCGTGCCGCCGACCGGCGCCAAGGGCATGAATCTCGCGTTTGCCGACGTGGTCTACCTCTCGCGCGCGCTCACCGAATTCTACAAGAACAGGCGCGGCGAGCACCTCGAGGGCTACACACGGACGTGTTTGCGCCGCGTATGGTACGCGCAGCGCTTCTCCTGGTGGATGACGCAGCTCATGCACCGCTTTCCCAACGAAAGCGCCTTCGACCGGCGGCGGCAATTGTCCGACCTCGATTATCTGACCGCGTCGGAAGCGGCCTCGCGCCCGCTCGCCGAGCAATATGTCGGGCTGCCGTTGGATTGAGCCACGATGCGTTTAGATCGATACGAGGTCCGCGCGCGGTGAAGCCTAAGCCTTCAACACCTCGCGCAACGGCTGTCGCATGAGCGTGATGGTCAGGCCGGCCGCGGCGGAAATGATCGCCAGCATCAGGAAGAAGCTTTCCTTGCCCATGCTCGACCAATAGGTGCCGAGATAGCCGGCGAGAAAATTCCCGGTAAAGCTGGTGGCGAGCCACACGCCCATCAGCATCGACAGGAATTGCCTGGGCGCGACCTTAGTCACCCAGGAGAGGCTGGTGGGGGAGAGATAGAGTTCGCCCACGGTGATCACCACGAAGAAGGCGAGCAGCCAGAGCCAGCTTGCCTTGCCCGGCCCCGCCGCGTGCGCCGCCGCCAGCATGATCAGCCAGGACAGCGCGTTGAGAAACAGCCCGATCGCCATTTTCGTGACGGTCGAGGGCTCGTGTCGTCCTTGCCGGCGCCACAGCGCGACGATGAAGGGCGTGAAGGCGAAGATCATGAAGGGATTGAAGGCCTGGAACCAGGTGACCGGAATCTCGAAGCCGCCCCACAGGTGTCGATCCGTGTACTCGTTGGCCCACAGCACGATGGTGTTGCCCTCCTGCTCGTAGGTCGCCCAGAACAGGCTGACCGGCACGATGAGCGCGAGAATGGCGCCGATCGCCTGCCAATCGTCGCGTTGCAGCGGCGCCGACGCGGACGATCGCGCGGCGAAGGCGTCCCTCGGCAGCGCCGGGGTGGCGGCGAGATAGATGGTCAGCCCGGTGGTCATGCCGACGCCGGCGGCGGCGAAGCCGTAATGCCAGCCGGCTTCCTCACCCAACGTGCCGCAGACCAGCGGCGAGAAGAACGCGCCGAGATTGATGCCGACATAGAAGATCGAGAAGGCGCGGTCGCGCCGGCGGTCGCCTTCCGCGTAGAGCGAGCCCACTTGCGTGGAGATGTTCGGCTTGAAACAGCCGTTGCCGAGGATGAGCACGAGCAACGCCAGCAGAAACAGGCGCTCGAACGCCATCATGAAATGGCCGGCGGCCATGAGCGCGGCGCCCAAGATGACGGTGCGGCGCTGTCCGAGCACGCGGTCGGCGAGCAGGCCGCCGAAGATCGGCGTGAGATAGACGAGGCCGGTGTAGAAGCCGTAGATCTGCGAGGCGAGCGGCTGCACCGCGAGCGGGCCGAACACGGCTTCCAGCACGCTCTTGAATGAGCCAAGGCCGAGGACGTGACCTGCCTGCGCCGGCAGCAGCAGGTATTTGACCATGTAAAGCACGAGCAGGGCGCGCATGCCGTAATAGGAAAAGCGCTCCCACATCTCGGTGGCGAACAGGAAGCTCAACCCCCGTGGATGGCCGAAAAACTCGGCGCGCGCGGCGGGTTTGTCGGTGGCGGGGCGCATGCTTTCGAGGCAAACTCGCGGGCGTCGGTCGGCGAGACCATAGCACATCAGCAATGTTACGGATTGCCGGCGCGCCGGGCGCTGCTATGCTTCGATTTCGGTTGCTGGCGGGACCTTGGACCATGCGTGTGACGGCGGTGCTTTTGCTTTGTGTTGCAACCGCCGCAGCTGCCGCCGCAGCGCCGGCCGCCGGCGAGGGACCGCCGCCGGAGGTCCTGTTCCAGCAATTCGACCTGTTCGGCACCTGGGCAAGCGATTGCGCCGCCGAGGCTTCGCCGGCGAATCCGCATATCACCATCCGCCAACCGGCACCCGGTGTGATCCTGGAGGACCACGACCTCGGCCCCCAAAACGTGGTCAACCGCTACAGCGTGCTGGCGGCGCAGAAACTGTCGGCCACCAGGCTGGCGCTGCAGGTCATCTTCCAGCCCGGCCGCGAGGACCAGGAGCGCCAGAAGCTGGTATGGGCGGTGCATGGCGGCACGCTGCGCACGCTGTTCAACCAGCCGAACGACGGCGCGGCGCGCGTGAAAAACGGCGTGGCGGTAAAGTACGGCGTCGAGACGCCGCTCTTGAGAAAATGCAAGTGATGGCGTGTGACGACCGCGCGCCTCTGCCTGGCAAGCGCGCTCCCGATTTGATTTTCAAACAGCCCTGAAAAGCCAACGCTCCGCCGCCCCTGTTCTTTGGTCGGCGCGGGGTCCGCCCTCTTGATCGTCTCGGCTCCAGATGAGGGGAGCGGAGCGCCGATAGACGCGAGGGGCTTGGCGCAAGCCCCTCGAGCGGCTGGCGAAGCCGCCCGGCACGCTTGCGAGGCGTGCCCCCGCCGCCTTGCGATCGGCGGCAGGGCGCGTCTCGGCGCTCCACCTGCGGCGTTTTTCGTTCCCGGGTCCGCGCTTCCTGGTTCCCGCTCGAGCTCGCTTGCGGTCCGCAGCGCCAGTTCGGCTCATCGCCTTGTCGCGCCTTGGTCCTCCGCCAACCCTTGGAGCGGCCCCAGTCCAGCAGAGCTCCCTGCGGAGGGGTCGTAGTGCCCCCCGGTCGGGTCCCGGGACCTCCCGGGCGCGGGTTACGAGCCCGCGCGCAGGCGCCGCATCGACCCAAAGCGCGCTTTAAAGCGCGCGTCTTCAGGCCCGAACCGTCGCGGCTGCCGCATCTCCGGCAACCGCCGTCCGCTGCTCCGCCTTCAGGATCGTCTCTAGAAGACGCCCCTCGTCGAGCAGGACGCGAGGATCATAAGCCCGCCCAGTGGGGGCGGGGATAAGTTCTCACGAAGATGTGATTAAGGTCCTATTTACCGAAACGCTGCAATAGCTTGGCGGCCCGTGCGGTATCATTGACTGTAGCGATGATGAAGCGACGCGAGGCATTGCGATGGCACCGAAAAAATTCAGGAGCCCGATCGGTTTCAAGCCTACTATCCGGGGCGGCAAATTTCGTATCACGACCCGCCGCGATCGCGGATGCGGCGATGTGAACGAGTGGCAGATCGCCGGCATCAAAGAGGCCATTGCTTCGATGGACCGCGGCGAGGCTATGCCGCACGAACAGGTCGAGCGATGGGTACGCTCGTGGGGCCGAGAATTGTAGGGTGGGTTGAGCGCAGCGAAGCCCATCGCAAACGCCCAACACGATTGCTAGAGCAAGATCGTTTCATTTTGAATCAGGCCGCGCCGCGAACTCGCTTCACCTCTCCTATGGGGAGAGGTCGGGCACGAAGTGCGCCGGGTGAGGGGAAACGACCTTTCGAGAATCCTAGCTCCTCTCACCCCAGCCCTCTCCCCAACGGGGAGAGGGAGCGCGCTGTCCCGCGTCGCATCGCTTCGATCCAAAACAATCTTGTTTTGGCCATTGGTGGACGCGGCATGTTCCGTCGCCTCAATAGTCAAACATCCAACAACTCTTCGTTCGCAAACTCGGCATGCTCCTGGATGAAGGCGAAGCGCGTCTCCGCCTTGGTGCCCATCAGCTCTTCGACGATCTTGGCGGTGGGCTTCTTCTCCTTCTCCACCAGCACCACGCGCAGCAATGTCCGTTTGCCCGGGGCCATGGTGGTTTCTTTCAGCTGCGCGGCCATCATCTCGCCCAGGCCCTTGAAGCGCGAGATCTCCACCTTGGCGTTGGCGTGAAACTCCTTCTTGAGCAGATCGTCCTTGTCCTTGTCGTTGCGCGCATAGACGATCTTGCCGCCGTGCGAGAGGCGATAGAGCGGCGGCACCGCGAGATAGAGGCGCCCGGCCTCGATCAGCTTCGGCATCTGACGGAAGAAGAAAGTAATGAGCAACGAGGCGATGTGCGCGCCGTCGACGTCGGCGTCGGTCATGATGACGACCTTCTCGTAGCGCAGGTCCTTCTCGTGGTAATGCGCGCCGGTGCCGACGCCGAGCGCCTGGATGAGATCGGCGAGCTGGGCGTTCTGCGCCAGCTTGTCCTTGCCGGCGCTGGCGACGTTGAGAATCTTGCCGCGCAACGGAAGCACGGCTTGCGTTCTGCGGTCGCGCGCCTGCTTGGCGCTGCCGCCGGCGGAATCGCCCTCGACGATGAAAATTTCCGAGCCCTGCGCCGCCGAGTTGGTGCAATCGGCGAGCTTGCCCGGCAGGCGCAGCTTGCGCACCGCGGTCTTGCGCGCAATGTCCTTTTCCTGCCGCCGGCGGATGCGCTCCTCGGCGCGCTCGATCACGAAGTCCAGGAGCTTGTTGGCCTGCGTCGGATTGCCGGCGAGCCAATGGTCGAAGGGATCGCGCATCGCCTGTTCGACAATGCGCTGGGCTTCCGCCGTGGCGAGCCGGTCCTTGGTCTGCCCCTGGAATTCCGGCTCGCGCACGAACACCGACAGCATGCAGCCGGCGCCCGCCATCACGTCGTCGCTGGTGACGGGACCGGCGCGCTTTTCATGGCCGACGCGCGCGGCGTGGTCCTTCAGCCCGCGCAGCAGGGCCGAGCGCAAGCCGGACTCGTGCGTGCCGCCGTCCGGCGTCGGGATCGTATTGCAATACGAGTTGAGGAAACCGTCGGTGTCGGCGGTCCAGGCGATCGCCCATTGCACGGCGCCGTGCGCGCCCACCTTGCCCGACGAGCCGGTGAAAATGTCGGGATGCACCAGCGTGGCGTCCTTGAGCTGCTCCGACAGATAATCCTTCAGACCCTGCTCGAAATGGAAGGTGGCCTTCTCGGGCACGACTTCGAGGCCCTTGATGAGCGCCTTGTCGCAATGCCAGCGGATCTCGACGCCGCCGAACAGATAAGCCTTGGAGCGCGTCATCTTGAAGACGCGCTCCGGCTGGAAGGCCGCCTTCGCGCCGAAGATCTGCGGGTCGGGCTTGAAGCGCACCTTGGTGCCGCGCTTGTTCGGCGCGCGGCCGAGCTTCTCCAGCTTGCCCTTCGGCTTGCCGCGCTCGAAGCTCATGCGGTAGTGCGTCTGTTCGCGCCAGACCTCGACCTCCAGCCGCTCGGACAAGGCATTCGCCACCGAGACGCCGACGCCGTGCAGGCCGCCGCTCGTCCCGTAGACCTGGGAATCGAACTTGCCGCCGGCGTGCAGCGTGCACATGATCACTTCGAGCGCCGACTTCGACCTGAACTTGGGATGCGCGTCGACCGGGATGCCGCGGCCGTTGTCGGTGACCGAGACGAAGCCGTTTGCCTCCATCTCCACTTCGATCCAGTCGGCGTGGCCGGCCAGCGCCTCGTCCATGGCGTTGTCGATGACTTCCGCGAACAGGTGGTGCAGGGCCTTCTCGTCGGTGCCGCCGATATACATGCCGGGGCGGCGGCGCACCGGCTCGAGTCCCTCCAGCACCTCGATGTGCTTGGCGGTGTAGCCGCCCTCGCCACCCGCGCCGCGTGTGGGCTTGGCCCGCGATTTGGCGGCTTTGCGCGCCGGCTGCGTGCGGGCGCGCGGTTTCGCCGCCGCCCGCGGGGCGGCGTCGAAAAGGTCGTGCTGCAAGGGCGATTTCTTCTTGGTCGCGGTCTTGGCCATGGATGTTTTTAGATAGGAACGGGGCGATTCGCCCGCCAGCCACTATGCCACGAACCATGGCCGGGTCGTGACCGGCCTGAAATGGCCGTTTCCCGGGCGCGGCGCAGCGCGTCAGCGGTGCGCCGCAGACCCGGGATCGTTTCGAATTCAGCGCCTGGAACGGCCCCGGCTCAGCGGCGCATCACTTCAGTGCTGCGCCGCGTCCGGGGCATGCGAAGGCGCGGCAACCAATTGGGGCCGTTGGCAGTTAACTGCCCCATGGACGCCCGTAATCCCAAGGCGGGGGAGCAACCGACAAGGCCCGGCAATGGCCGCCCCGCGCGCCGCAAGCGTCTGCCTTTGCAGCTCGACGATCCGCAGCCGCTCGACGCGCTGCCGCGCGCCTGGCGCAGCGCCGCCCAGGCCGCGACCGTCGGCATCTTCGTCATTCTGTTCTTCGTCGCCCTCGATCTCGCCCGCCCGATCGCGCTGCCGGTAACCGCCGCTTTCGTCGTCGCCTTGATGCTCAGCCCGCTTTCGGAGCGTGCCGACGAGATGCGCATCCCGCCGGCCGTCACGGCGACGCTGCTGTGGCTGCTCGTGCTGGGGGCCTTCTACGCCGTCATCATATTGGTGTCGGCGCCGGTGGTGGAGTGGATCAACAAGGCGCCCGACATCGGCCGCAGCGTCCAGGATAAACTGCAGTTGCTGGAGCGGCCGCTCGCGGCGCTGCAGGGGCTGCGCAACGCGGTGCTGCCTTCGCAGACGGGTAACGGAATCAATGTCGATCTGGTGGCGATCGCCAAGCAGGCGGTCACCGTGGTGACGCCGGCGGCGGGCGAGCTGCTGATCTTCTTCGTTGCCTTGTTCTTCATGCTGCTCGGCCGCAAGCGGTTGCGTCACGTGATGGTCGGTTTCTTTCGCCAGCACGATGCGCGCCTGCGCACGCTGAAGATCATGAACGACATCGAGCACAATCTGACCGGCTATCTGAGCGTGGTGGCGGTGATCAATGCCGGCGTCGGCGTCGGCGCCGGCATCATCGCCGCGGCGGTCGGCCTGCCCAGCCCGGTGGCCTGGGGCGTGCTCGGCTTCGTGTTGAACTTCGTTCCCTATATCGGCGCGGCCACCGCGGAGCTCGGCATGTTCCTCGTCGGGTTGGTGACGTTTCCCTCGGTCACCTATGCCGCGGTCGCGCCGCTTCTTTACCTCGGCATGGCGGTGCTCGAAGGCCAGTTCATTACGCCGTCGATCGTGGGCCACAGGTTCACGCTCAATCCGTTGACGGTGTTTTTGGCGCTGGTGTTCTGGGCGTGGCTGTGGGGGCCGGTCGGCGCGTTCCTGGCGGTGCCGCTGCTGATCGTGGCGCTCGTGGTGGTGGAGCATTTGTTTCCCAAGCACGAGCCGGAACTGCCGGATTAGCGCCGTTGCCGCGCCAAATTGCGCGGCCTAGCCCGCTTGGCGCGGCTGCGCTACAACGAACATCGGGGCGGGCGTGCCATCTCCATGCATCACTACATCCAGGTGATCACCGAGTTCGTGCGCGATCACGCGGCATGGGCGGCTCCGATCGTGTTCGTGCTGGCCTTCATGGAATCGCTCGCCTTCATCTCGCTCTTGGTGCCGGCCTGGGGAGCGCTGGTGGCGCTCGGCGCCTTGATCAAGTCGGGCGGCCTCGATTTCTGGCCGGTGTGGGTCGCCGGCGCGCTCGGCGCGGCGACCGGCGACTGGCTTTCCTATTGGATCGGGTTGAAGCTCGAATATTCCGTCGCGCATATGTGGCCGCTGTCGCGGCATCCCCAGCTCATTCCGCGCGGCGAAGCCTTCGTGAAGGAATGGGGCATTCTCGGCATTTTCATCGGCCGCTTCTTCGGGCCGTTGCGCGCCTCGGTGCCGCTGGTCGCCGGCATTTTCGAAATGCCCTATTGGCGGTTCCAGTTCGCCAATTTCTCGTCCGCCTTCGTTTGGGCGGCGGTGCTGCTCACGATCGGAGATGTGATCTCCTGGACCATCAACTGGCTGTGGCCGTAACGACAAAAAAATCCGCCGGGACGAACGCCCCGGCGGATATCGAAACGCGACGCGCGCGACACGGCCATGCCGGTCGCGACGCTCAGAAGGTGTGGTCCTCGCCCGGCTTCATGACGAGCAGCTTGCCACCGAGCTTGCGTTTGACAAGCGCCGCCTTGAACTCAGCCGGCGTGCCGGCAAGCACCGGATAGGTGCCGAAGTGCATCGGGATGACGTGCGTGGGGTTCACGAACTGCACCGCGAGCGCGGCCCGCATCGGGTCCATCGTGAAATACCCGCCGATGCAGGCGAGCATGACGTCGATGTGGTGGAACATGGGGATCAGCTTCATGTCCTCGAACACGTCGGTGTCGCCCGTATGATAGATCGTCGCACCGTCCTTGATCATGATCACGTAGCCGACCGGGTTGCCGCTGGTGAGCGCTGCCGGCTCGCCGGGCTTGGGCTTGAGTTGCGGCGCCGTCAGCTCCGAGCCGTGGACGGCGTTGACGATCAGCACCTTGGCGCCGGCCTTGGGCAGATCGATGGTGCCGCCGACATTGCCGCCGGTCATGGCCTGGTCTTTGGGAAAGCCGATCATCGAAACCATGTTCGTTGCAAGCGAGTACGGTGCCACCAATTTGGCGCCGGTCTTCTTGGCGATCTCGACGGCGTCGCCGACATGGTCGCGATGGCCGTGCGTGATCAGGATGTAGTCCACGCGCTTGAGCTCGGCGATCGAGTTCTTGTCGGGATTGGTCGGCACGGTAAGCCACGGGTCGACCAGAATCACGCCGCCGGAAGGCGTGGTGATCTTCCAGGCCGCCTGGCCGTACCAGTGCAGTTGGGTCTTTCCGGCGGCCAGTGCCGGGTTCGTCATGGCCGGAGCAAACAGCAGCGCCAGCGCAGCAACGCAGGCGCCGAATACAATCTTCGCAGGTGATCTTTTCATCGTATGGCTCCTCCCTCTTTGAATGAATGTCCGCCGGTTGCGCTCCGGCGAGTCGAATCGGCCTTGCCTAATTCCCGAGTTGCACGAGCCGGACCTCGCCCTTCACCAGGTCGGGCACCGCCACCAGATAGCCCTTCTTGTTGGGCACGACGCAGATGTCGGCGGGCCCCTTGAAGCCGTCGGCGAGTTTGTGCACGCCCATCTTCTTGTTCCACTGGAACAGCGAGCCGGAGACCCAGTCGGTGGCCAGGAGGTCGCCGTTCTTCATGCGGTAAAGGCCGTCCAGCATGCCGATGTCGTCGGAGATCTTCTTCGGCTGCTTGCCCGGCGCCATTTCGAAGATGCCGCGCGGCTTATCCTTGGCGGCGAAGCCGACCATCAGCAGCGTGCCGCCCTTGCCCGGATAAAGGCCGTTCGGGTTGACGTTGCCGCCGTGGTAGATCACCTGCACCTTCGGCGATTTCGCATTGAGGAAATCGGCCGGCGTCACTTTCACCAGCTGGTCGGAGCGGTTGTCGCTGACATAGAGCGAGTTGCCGATAACGGTCGGGTCGTTGGCGAAGGTGATGCCGGGCAAGGGCAGCTTCTTGCCTTTCTTGGTCTTGAGGTCGAAGACCCAGACCGAGTCGATGTCGGTGGTCCACAAGCGATTGCCGCGAATCCAGATGCCCTTCGGCTTGTTCATGACGTTGCCGTCGGGCTTGATCGCGCCGTCTTTGATGATCTTTCCGTCCATCGAGAAAGTGGTGAGCTTGCCCTGGCCGTCCTTGTCGGCGGGCTTGAGCGCCGCGCCGAAATCGCTGGTGTAGAACACCTTGGCGTGCGGATCGTAGGCGACGGATTCGACATGGCCGAAACCGGTCACCGTCTTGTCCGACAGCACCTTCAGGGGCTTCGCCGATGCCGCCGGCGCCAACCCCAGCGCGGCGGCGCATGTTGCGAAGGCGACCGTCGCAAAAATTTTCTTGATCATTCTTGTCCTCCCTCTTTGAAACGCCAATCCGCCGGGCGTTTGGCGCCCGGCGGTGTTTCTTGCGATGTTTGTTATTTGAGCGCGTGGGCGCCGGCCTGCGAGACGACGTCGTCCTGCGAGCCGGAGCCGCCGGAGGCGCCGATGGCGCCGATCACTTTGCCGCCGACCATGATCGGATTGCCGCCGCGCGAGGCGGTGAAGGCGTCGCCGAGCGTCGGCAGATAGGCGAAGAAGTTGCCCTTGCCGAGCAGGCGTTCGAACACCAGCGTCGGACGGCGGAAGCGCGCCGCGGCGCGCGCCTTGTGCTGCGAGATGTCGATCGAGGCGTATTGGCAATTGTCCATCCGCTCGAAATAAACGAGATCGCCGCTCGGCGCGACGACGGCGATGCACATCGCGTTCCAGCCGCGCTTGCTCGCTTCCGCGAAAGCGGCGTCGGCGACCTTCTTGGCGTCGGCGAGGTTGATCGGCGTGCCGTAGGGCGGCGGACCGAGCTTGTCCGGGATTTTTTCGTTCGGGTTGTTCGGATCGGCCGGCACTTGCGCGAAAGCCCCGGCGCTCAGCAGCAGCGCGGCGCCGAGGGCAGCCGCGCTCATTATCAATCGACGCATTCTCATCCTCCCAATTGTGCTTGGCCGGCCGAGCGACGCCGCGGCCGCTGCGGCCTCGTGTTTACGCCGTCCACCTTATCGAAACGGTGTGGCGCCGCCTACATAGGGTGCTGCCCAATCGCTCCCATTCCGGAATATATTTGGCGTCGCGGGGTTGTAAGCGGACAAACAATCATCGTTCGCTCAACGCGCGGCATTAACGCCACCACAAGGGGGAGACACCATGACGGATTTCACACGCCGAAAACTTTTCGCAACTGCCGCGGCCGCCACCGCGGCCAGCGCGTTGGCGCCGCTCGTGCGCGGCACGGCGCAAGCGGCCGCAACGGCCGGCCACGGGACCGGCGTCTATCGCTACAAGCTCGGCAGCTACGAAATCATCCAGCTGATGGACGGTGCGCGCACCTTCCCGATGCCTGACAAGTTCGTCGTCAATGTCAGCAAGGACGAGGCGATCAAGGCAGCGGTCGCGGCCTATATGCCGGAAGGCAAGGTCACCATTCCGTTCAGCCCGATGATCGTGAATACCGGCTCCAAGCTTGTTGCCATCGATACCGGCAACGGGCTCGGCGCCCATGCCGCCAGCAAGGGCGTCGTCGGGCAGGCGCGACACAATATGGAAGCCGCAGGGATCGATCCCAAGCAGATCGACATCGTTATCATCTCGCATTTCTACGGCGACCACATCGGCGGCCTGAAGAACGCCGACGGCAGTCCGGCCTTCCCGAATGCCGAGATCAAGGTGCCGGCGGTGGAAGCCAAATTCTGGGGCGACGATGCCAATGCCGGCAAAGCCAACGGCTTCAACAAGGGCCAGTTCGGCAACGTCAAGAAGATGATGGCGGGCGTGAAGGTGACGCCCTACGAGGCGGGCAAGGAAGTGGCGCCGGGCATCACCTCGATTTTCACGCCCGGTCACACGCCGGGGCACATGTCGTTCGTGGTCGCGTCAGGCGCCAAAAAGATCCTGGTGCAATCGGACGTCACGAACATCCCGTCGATGTTCCTCGTCAATCCGGACTGGCAAGTCATCTTCGACAACGATCCCAATCTCGCGGTCGCCACGCGGCGCAAGACCTATGACATGGCGGCGGCGGAGAAGATGACCGTGGTCGGCTATCACTTTCCCTATCCCTGCGTCGGCCACGTGGAAAAGGCGGGGAGCGGCTATCGGCTGGTGCCGGTGGCCTGGGATCCGAACGGCTGAGCCGCGTACCAGGCTTGCAATGCGGAAGGCCGCCGGCAACGGCGGCCTTCTTGGCGTCCGGACCCACGCTTGACCGGCGCGCGTGCTGCATCTATATCGCGCGGCCATGACGACGTTTTTTGCCACTTCGAATTTGTACCGCCGCCGTACCACCCCGGCACGGGCGTAGGCATCGTCGTCCCCGTGCCGCCGGAACAGAGGTTGCGGCACCTTCCTTCCCAGCTCCCTGCCGTTGGCCTAGCTCCGGACGTTCGTTAAGACTCTGGATAAGGATCGAGCCATGGCCAGCAAGGCGAAAATCGGCGTTCTCGGCGCTTCCGGCTATACCGGGTCGGAGCTCGTGCGCGTATTGCTGCGCCACCCGCGCGCCGAGATCGCGCTGCTCACGGCCGAGCGCAGCGCCGGTAAGGCCATGCGCGAGGTATTTCCGCAGTTTTCGCCGTATCATCTGCCGCAGCTGGTCGCCATCGAAGGGCTCGACTGGGCTGCGCTCGCGCTCGACGTCGCCTTTTGCGCGCTGCCGCACGCGACGACGCAGAAGGTGATCAAGGAGCTTTTGGCCAAGGCGCCGGCGACGAAAGTGGTCGACCTTTCGGCCGACTTCAGGCTTGCGGACACCTCGGCCTACGCGAAATGGTATGGGCACGAACACCATGCGCCGGAATTACAGGCCGAGGCGGTCTACGGTCTGACCGAAATCCACCGGCGCGACATCAAGAAAGCGCGGCTGATCGCCAATCCCGGCTGCTACACGACCTGTGCGCAGCTGCCGCTTATCCCGCTGATCAAGAACAAGGCGATCGAGCTCGACGAGATCGTGGTCGACGCCAAGTCCGGCATGACGGGCGCGGGCAGGGCGGCCAAGGAAGCCATGCTGTTCTCGGAAGTCTCGGAAGGTTTCAACGCCTATGGCGTCGGCCACCACCGGCACATGGCCGAGCTCGACCAGGAATTCTCGGCGGCGGCCGGGCGCGAGGTGATCGTGAGCTTCACGCCGCATCTGGTGCCGATGAACCGGGGCATCCTGTCGACCATCTATGTGCGGGGAAGGCGCGGGCGTACCCCGCAGGATCTTCATGCGATACTTTTAAAGACCTACATGAAGGAACCGTTCGTGCACGTGCTGCCGTTCGGCGAGACGCCGCAAACGCGGCATGTGCGCGGCTCCAACATGACCTTCATCGGCGTGGCGAGCGACCGCATCCCCGGCCGTGCCATCGTGATTTCGGCGCTCGACAACCTGGTGAAAGGCGCCTCCGGACAGGCAATCCAGAACATGAACCTGGTCATGGGCTGGCCGGAGACCATGGGGCTCGAGCAGGTGGCGCTGTTTCCGTGAGCCTCAATCGTTCCGGGACGGCCCAATAGGGCCGGACCCGGAATCCAGATACTATCTCTAAACCCGCTTCTGGATTCCGGGTTCACGCGCCATAGCGCGTCGAAGACGCGCGCAAAAGCGCGTATGGCGCGTGCCCCGGAATGACGAGGAGACCTGCATGTTCGACGTGTCAAACCAGCCGCCGCCGCTCGAGCCCTATAACCTGTTCTCGAGCGACAAGGTGTTGCGCGAGGCGGTCAAGCGCGAGCGCGCCGGCTGGGCGGAAGAGGGGCTTGCGACGCTCGGCGCCACGCTCGGCAAGCCGGAGACGGTCAAGCTCGGCTTCGACGCCAACAGATATACACCGACGCTGCGCACCCTCGACCGCTACGGCCACCGCATCGACGAGGTCGAATTTCATCCGGCCTGGCACGAATTGATGGCCATCGCGCTGCGCGCCGGCCTGCATTCCAGCCCCTGGGCGGAGCCGAAGCCGGGCGCGCATGTGGCGCGCGCGGCCGGCACCTATATGCTCGAGCAGATCGAGAGCGGCGTCTATTGCCCGATCGCCATGACCTACGGCTCGGTGCCGACGCTGCGCCACGCGCCGGCGATCGCAAAGGAATGGCTGCCGCGCATCTGTTCGCGCGAATACGATCCGCGCTTCCGGCCGGCGCGCGAGAAGAAATCCGCCTTGCTCGGCATGGGCATGACAGAGAACCAGGGCGGCTCCGATCTGCGCACCAACAGCACGCGCGCGGAGCCGGCCGGCGACGGCAGCTTCCGCCTTACCGGGCACAAATGGTTCATGTCAGCGCCCATGTGCGACGCCTTTCTAATTCTCGCGCAAAGCCCGAAAGGATTGAGCTGCTTCTTCATGCCGCGCTGGACGCCCGACGGCGAGCGCAATGCCGTGCATATCCTGCGGCTGAAGGACAAGCTCGGCAACAAGTCGAACGCCTCCAGCGAGGTCGAATTCGACGGCGCCTATGCCGAGCTCGTGGGCGAGGAAGGCCGCGGCATCCCCACCATCATCGAGATGGGCAACTACACGCGGCTCGATTGCGCCATCGGCTCCTCCGGCCTGATGCGGCAGGCGCTGGCGCAGGCGTTGCACCACGCGCGCCACCGCACCGTGTTCCAGAAGAAGCTGATCGACCAGCCGTTGATGGAGAACGTGCTGGCCGACCTCGCGCTCGAGTCGGAAGCGGCGACCGCGCTGACTTTCAGGCTCGCGCGGGCCTATGACGAGGACGACGAGCCGGCGCACGTCATCCGCCGCGTGGTGACGCCGGCGGCCAAGTTCTGGATTTGCAAGCGCACGCCGGCGGCGACCTATGAGGCCATGGAGGTGCTGGGCGGCTCCGGCTATATCGAGGAAAGCATCATGCCGCGGCTCTACCGCGAGGCGCCGGTCAATTCGATCTGGGAAGGCTCGGGCAATGTCATGTGCCTCGACGTGTTGCGCGCCATCGGGCGGACGCCGAAGGCGGGCGAGATGCTGCGGGCGGAGCTCGACACCGGCGACAAGCGCGTGAACGCGTTCGGCGAGCGCTTGCAGAAACGCCTGCAAGCCGCGGACCGCAATGACGAATCTCAGGCGCGCGCGCTCACGCGCGAGCTGATATTGGCGCTGCAAGCGGCCCTGCTGGTGCGGCACGCGCCGGCAGCGGTGGCGGACGCCTTCTGCACCGCGCGCCTTTCCGGCGACAGCGCGGCCTTCGGCTTGTTGCCGCGCGGGATCGACGCGCGCGCGATCGTGGAACGGGCGATGCCGGCATAGTAAGCACCTGTGCCGGCGTGATAGAACCGCTCACAGCTTCCCGAACACCGCGATCACCAGCACGACCTGCGCCACGAAACCGACGGCGAAGGACAGCGTGCGCAGCACCGGAATGCCGGCCCAATAGATCAGCGCGTGCGCCAGCCGCGCCCAGAAATAGACCGCGCAGGCGATCGCCGTGCTGCGCGTCGAGTGGTGCATCACATTGAGCGTCAGCACCAGCGTCGCGAAGATGACCAGGTTTTCGAGTGCGTTGATATGGGCCTTCTGCAATCGCTGCGCCCATTCAGACTGCGGCAGGTCCGTGGGCGAAGGATTGGCCATCGCGCCCATCAGCCCCCGCACCGTGACGCGGTCGAGAATATAGGGCACCCACAAAAGCCCGGTCAGAATGACCGTAAGCGTCAGCCAGAACAATTCCTGAGACATCGCCATCTCCCCCGGCATGAGAACTGTCGCAAGGCGGGAGATTAAGGGAAGGCGCCGGACTTGTCGCGGGCGCCGCGGTCACGAACGCATTACCGCTCGTCTCGCCGAAATGTTCGCGGCGCTTTGATTTTTTGGCCGTGCAATCTCGTCAGCGGGGAATGAGCGGCGCCGAGGCTACGCTTCAGCGAAATAGCCCGGACAGGCGGCCGATGACGCCGCCTTGCGGCATGCCGCCGGCCGGCGTTGCCTGTGCGGCGGAGGTCGGCAGACCCGCGCGCTTCCAGGCTTCGATGCCGCCGCCCAGGAGATAGACATCGCAATCGCCCGATGCGCCGGCGAGCCGGCCGGCATTGATGCGCGTGCGGGCGCCGGACTTGCAGTGATAGATCAAGATCGTGTCGCCGGGGCGCGCCGGATGGCGCGCGTCGATCTGCGACAGCGCGTGATGGCGCGCACCGGGAATGTTCTCGCGCGCATATTCGTTGCTCTCGCGGATGTCGATCAGCGCGGCGCCCTGCTTGATCAGTTCGGCGGCGCGTTCGGGGCCGATCGTTTCGACTTTGCTCATCGTGTTCGTCTTCCTATTTTCTGACTGGTTTTTACGCCCGCGTCACGGGCAATAGATGTCGCGCAACAGGGCGAGCAGGCGCGTCGTGGCCGGATCGGCGAGGTGGTAAAAGACGGTCTGCGCGTCGCGCCGCGTGCCGAGCAGGCCCTGTTCGCGCAGCAGCGCGAGATGCTGCGACAGCGCCGATTGGCTCAAGCCCACGGCCTCGGTGAGTTCGCCCACCGAAAGCTCCTTGGTCCCGGCCAGCCGGCACAGGATCAGCAGCCGGTTCTCATTGGCCAGAAGCTTGAGCAGGCCGGCGGCGTCGGCCGCCTTGCGCTCCAACTCGCCAATACCGGCCGTGCCGGCCGACTTGTCGCGACGGGCCGTCAACACCGCCATCCGAGCCTCCTTAATTAAGGCGTCGCTAATTTAGTATATGCTAATGTGCGTGTCAAGCACCTAGAACCCGAGGTGGGTGACGAGCCCGACTACATTTCATTGCGTCCCACTCCACATCGATCGGCGAAATGATGTCGCCCTTTATGACGAGATCGCCCTTGAGAATACCGAATGGATTGCGCTTCGGTTTCGGCTTGTGCGGCATGAGATCGACGACCGGCTTGCCGTTCTTGGTGACCACGACGGCCTCGCCGGTCTGCGCGACTTCGTCCATGACGGCCAAGCATTCGGCCTTGAATTCGGAGGCTTTCATTACTTTCGTCGTCGTCGAGCCTTCGTGACCATGGTCAGTGACTATGGTCATATCCAGCGTGGTCGTTCGGTTTTGTCCGCCATCAGCCCCAGCTCTTCATCTTCACGTATGAGCCGGGTGCGTCTTCGCTGGGAGTGAGCCTGCCGCCGCCGATTTCACGCGCCGGCACGGTCTCGGCGCCTTGTCCCTTCAGCCATTCGAGCCAGTCCGGCCACCAGGAGCCCGGATATTCCTTCGCGCCGCTCAGCCACTTGTCGAGGTCGGAGCCGACCGGCGGACCGCCGACCCAGTATTGATATTTCTGCTTGGCCGGCGGATTGACCACGCCGGCAATGTGACCCGAGCCCGTCAGCACGAATTTCACCGGGCCGCCGAAATACTGCGAGCCGAACAGCACGGATTTCGCCGGCGCGATGTGGTCCTCGCGCGTGGCGAGATTGTACACCGGGACCTTCACCTTGCGCAGGTCGAGGGTGACGCCGGCGATCTCCATTTCGCCCTTGGTGAGCTTGTTGTCGAGATAACAATTGCGCAGATAGAAAGAGTGGTTGGCCGCCGGCATGCGCGTGGCGTCGGAATTCCAAAAAAGAATATCGAAGGGGTAGGGGGCCTTGCCGCGCAGATAGTTGTTGATGACGTAAGGCCAGATCAGGTCGTTCGCCCGCAGCATGTTGAAGGCGTTGGCCATGTGCGAGGCTTCCAGATAGCCCTGCTCCTTCATGCGCGTCTCGAGCTGCCTGATCTGCTGCTCGTCGACGAACACCATGAGGTCGCCGGCATAGGTGAAGTCGACCTGCGCCGCGAAGAGCGTGGCCGAGCGCGCCCGCTGCTGCTTCTTGGCGGCGAGATAGGCGAGCGTGATGGCGAGCAGCGTGCCGCCGACGCAGTAGCCGATCGTATGGACCTTGCTTTCGCCGGTTGCTTGCTCGACCGCGTCGAGCGCGGTCATGACGCCTTCGCGCATATATTGCTCGAAGCTCTTTTCCGCGAGCCTGGCGTCGGGATTGACCCAGGAGATCACGAACACGGTGATCCCCTCGTCGACGCACCATTTGACGAAGGACTTCTCCGGCGTCAGATCGAGAATGTAGAACTTGTTGATCCAGGGCGGCACGATCAGGAGCGGCGTTTTCAGCACGTTCGGCGTGGTCGGCGCGTATTGGATGAGCTGCATCAGCTCGTTTTGATAGACCACCTTGCCGGGGGTGAGCGCGAGATTGCGCCCGACCTCGAAGTTCGAATGGTCGGATTGGCGCAGCTTGAGATATCCGCCGCCGGCCTCGATATCCTCGCCCAGCATGCGCATGCCGCGCACCAGGTTCTCGGCGTTCGAGCCGAGCGTCTCGCGCAGCAGCTCCGGATTGGTCAGCACGAAATTCGACGGCGAGATGGCGGCGGCGATCTGCCTGACGTAGAACTCGGCCTTCTTGCGGGTGTGCTGATCGATGCCCTCGGCGTTCTTCACCAGATGGTCGGCCCAATTGGCGGTGAGCAGATAGGCCTGCTTGAGGAAGTCGAAAAACTGGTTTTGCGACCATTCCGGGTCGACGAAGCGCCTGTCTTTGCTGTCGGGCACGGCGACCGGCGCGGCCTGCTCGCCCGCCATGCGCCTGACGGCGCCGCCCCATAGGTCGAGATAGGCGCGGCCGAGATTGGTCTGTAGTTCGAGCGCCCGCTTCGGATCGGACAGCCAATAATTCGCCACCTGGCCGATGGTGCGGACCACCTCGGTGATGTCGTCGGTGAGCTCGCTCTTGATCTTGCCTTGCTCGCGCGGCTTGAGATAGGCCGCGAGCGCCTTGCCGCTTTCCTCGATCAGGCGCGCCAAGTTGCGCGAAAACGCCTCGACGTCGACGCTGCCGATCTTGGGCGGTTCCGTGGGCTTTTCTATGCGCATCATGTCGGTCCCCCTCCACAAGTGGCCTGCAAGAAGTCTGCGCGCAAGGCTGAATTGGGCAGGGCGGCGCCGGGGAGCGCGCCCGATCTTTCTGCGGCCACAATGCTCCGTTAGGGAATCTGGTATAATTCCTTGAGTTGATGACGGTTTTTCCCGTTTGGCGGAACGGTTTGCGGAGCATGCGGCGGAGCCCGATACGAAGAATGCTGACGGCTTTCGCTATGGTCCTCGCCTTGACCGGGTGCTCAGCCGCGCCGGTCTTGGAGTCCATGCCGGAGAGCCTTGGCGGCATGCCGGCCGAGGCCCCGGCCGCCCCCAAAAAGCCCTACCAATATCCGGGGGTGCACGACATGCCGGCGCGACGGACGGCCCAGCCCTTGTCCGATGCCGACCAGCAGAAGATGCAGCAAGATCTGGTGAAGCTGCGAGAGCAGCAGGAAACCAAGGTGAAGGCCGACGAGCAGGGCCAACAAAACCCGGCCGATGCCGCAAAAGAGAGCCCCAAAACCACGGCCGACAAAAAGTAGGCGGTTCAGGCCGGGCGCGGCGAGAATACTGGCGCCAAGACCAACCCGTGATAAAAAGCCGGCGGGGGGTAACGCCGGCGGGTTGAGGGGCCGGCGCGTTTCAAGGTTTGCCGAAATGGAAGAATTCTACCGCATTCGCCGCCTGCCGCCCTACGTGTTCGAAGAGGTGAACCGGGCCAAGGCGCGCGCCCGCAACGCGGGGGCGGACATCGTCGATCTCGGCATGGGCAATCCCGACCTGCCGGCGCCCGCCCATGTGATCGACAAGCTGAAGGACACGCTGGGCAAGCCGCGCACCGATCGCTATTCGGCCTCGCGCGGCATTCCGGGCCTGCGGCGCGCGCAGGCGGCTTACTACGAGCGCCGCTTCGGCGTGAAGCTCAATCCAGAGACCCAGGTGGTCAGCACGCTTGGCTCGAAGGAAGGCTTCGCCAACGTCGCGCAGGCGATCACCGCGCCGGGCGATGTCGTCTTGGTGCCTAATCCGAGCTACCCGATCCACGCCTTCGGCTTTCTCATGGCGGGCGGCGCCATCCGCGGCGTGCCCTCCGATCCGACGCCGAATTTCTTCCACACACTCGAGCGCGCGATCGTGCACTCGATCCCCAAGCCGACGGCGGTGGTGGTGTGTTATCCCGCCAATCCCACCGCTTACGTGGCGAGCTTGGATTTCTACCGCGACCTCGTCGCCTTCGCGAAGAAGCACGAGATCCTGATTTTGTCCGATCTCGCCTATGCCGAAGTTTATTTCGACAACAATCCGCCGCCCTCGGTCTTGCAGGTGCCGGGCGCCATCGACATCACCGTCGAGTTCACCTCGCTGTCGAAGACTTATTCGATGCCCGGCTGGCGCATCGGCTTTGCCGTCGGCAACGAGCGCATCATCGCGGCGCTGGGGCGGGTGAAGTCCTATCTCGACTACGGCGCCTTCACGCCGGTGCAGGTGGCGGCGACGGCCGCGCTCAACGGACCGGACGACTGCATCAAGGAAATGCGGGCGATCTACAAGCGTCGCCGCGACGTTCTGGTGGAAAGTTTCGGGCGCGCCGGCTGGCACGTGCCGGCCCCGCCGGCCTCGATGTTCGCCTGGGCGCCGATCCCGGACCCGTTCAAGGGGCTCGGCAGCGTCGACTTTTCCAAGCTCCTGGTGGAGAAGGCGGACATCGCGGTCTCACCCGGCATCGGCTTCGGCGAGTATGGCGAGGGCTTCGTGCGCATTGCGCTGGTGGAAAACGAACAGCGCATCCGTCAGGCCGCACGCAACGTGCGCCGCTTCCTCGAACATGGGCCCGAGCAGTTGCACAACGTCGTCCCGCTGGCGACGATGCGATAATCTAAAGCACAATGGCTCAGCCTCTCCGAGTAGGCGTCGCCGGTTTGGGCACGGTCGGCGCGGCCCTGGTCGCCCAGGTCATGCAGCAGCGCGACGCATTGGAGGCGCGCTGCGGCCGGCGTATCGAGATCGCGGCGGTCTGCGCGCGCTCCCGCGCCAAAGAGCGCGGCATCAATCTCAAGAAAATGCAATGGTTCTCCGACCCGGTCGAGCTTGCGCGCGCGCCGGGCATCGACGTTTTCGTCGAATTGATGGGCGGCGCCGGCGGGCCGGCCAAGAACGCGGTGGAGGCGGCCCTGGCCTCCGGCAAGTCGGTTGTCACCGCCAACAAGGCGCTGCTCGCCAAATACGGCGTCAGGCTGGCAGGCTTGGCCGAGAAGCATCACGCCGCGCTCAATTTCGAGGCGGCGGTCGGCGGCGCCATCCCGATCGTGAAGACGATCCGCGAAGGGCTTGCCGGCAACGCGTTTGCCCGCATCTACGGCATCCTCAACGGCACCTGCAATTACATCCTCACCAAGATGGAGCAGGAGAATTTGAGTTTCGAGAAATGCCTCAAGGAGGCGCAGCGGCTCGGCTACGCCGAAGCCGATCCGAGCTTCGACGTGGAGGGCCACGACACCGCGCAGAAGCTGGCGATCCTCGCGTCGCTCGCCTTCGGCACGCGGGTCGATCAGCGGGCCATCTATGTCGAGGGCATATCCTCGATCACGCCGGCCGATCTCGCTGCCGCCGACGGGCTCGGCTACCGGGTGAAACTGCTGGGTGTGGCGGTGAAGACGCCGCAGGGCATCGAGCAGCGCGTGCACCCGACCATGGTGCGCAAGGATTCGGCGATCGCCCAGGTCATGGGGGTCACCAACGCGGTGACGATCGATGCCGTGGGCATCAATCCGCTGACCTTGGTCGGGCCGGGGGCGGGCGGCGCCGCCACCGCCTCGGCGGTGCTGTCCGACATCGGTGACATCGCGCGCGGCGTGCGCACCGCGCCGTTCGGGCGCCGGACCAGGGCGCTTACCGCGGTGCACAAGGCCCCCATGCAGCGCCATGAGGGCGGCTACTACATTCGGCTGTTGGCGCGCGATAAGCCGGGCACCGCCGCAACCATCGCCATGCGCCTCGCCGAGCAGGATATTTCCATGGAATCCATCGTGCAGCGGCACGATGCAGCCAGCGCCGAGATAAAGGGCGGTGCCGTCCCCGTTATCCTCATTACCTATGCCACCACCGAAGACGCCGTGCGCAAAGCCCTTGCGGCGGTGGGGCGCGATAGGGTGATCTCGGGCCGGCCGCAAGTGATCAGGATCGAGAAGAACTAGCGCATGATGCCGAAAAGTGGGTACCGGTTTTCGGATAAGATCATGCGCCCATAAAAGAAGTCGTCCGAGGGGAGCGTTCTATGGCGTCGATTACCATCCAGCCCGAATTCCTGCTGGAGCGCATTCTCACGCTGGAAATCGTGCGTGTGACGGAACGGGCCGCGGTTTCGGCCGCGCGCCTGCGCGGGCGCGGCCAGGAAAAGGCCGCCGACCAGGCCGCGGTCGACGCCATGCGGCGCGAGCTCAACCGCCTGCCCATCGACGGCACGGTAGTGATCGGGGAGGGCGAGCTCGACGAGGCGCCTATGCTCTATATCGGCGAGAAGGTCGGCACCCAGCAGGGCCCCAGGGTCGACATCGCCGTCGATCCGCTGGAAGGCACGACGCTTTGCGCCAAGAACATGCCGGGCTCGATCGCCACCCTCGCCATGGCGGACGCGGGCACGCTGCTGCACGCCGCCGACGTCTACATGGAAAAGATCGCCATCGGTCCCGGCTATCCCAAGGGCGTCATCGATCTCGATGCGCCGCCCGAGGAGAACATCCACAATCTCGCCAAGGCCAAGGGCGTCAAGCCGGAAGGCATCACCGCCATTCTGCTCGACCGCCCGCGCCATGCCGACATGATCGCGGCGATCCGCAAGACCGGCGCGTCGGTGACGCTGATCACCGACGGCGACGTCGCCGGCGTGATCCATTGCGCGGAGCCCGCCAAGACCGGCATCGACATTTATCTCGGCATCGGCGGTGCGCCGGAAGGCGTGCTGGCGGCGGCGGCGCTGCGCTGCATCGGCGGACAGATGCAGACGCGCCTCGTGCTCGACACCGAGGAACGGCGCGAGCGCGCCGCCAAGATGGGCATCAAGGATTTCAAGAAGCGTTACGAGGTCGAGGACATGGTGAAAGGCGATTGCCTATTCGCCGCCACCGGCGTGACCGACGGCCCGATGCTGAGCGGCGCCAAATTCGGCAACACCGTGATCGAGACCGAAACCGTGGTGATGCGCTCGGTCACCGGCACGGTGCGGCGCGTGCGCGCAGAGCATCGCCAGTTCGATAAGTTCTACCTTGATTGAGCACGGCAGGTCGCCGCTGGCGCCGCCGCCCCGCTTTGTACAAAGTAACCGGCTCTACTAACAGGTGATTCGCGCAGCGCGCGAGGTGCGCGCGGAGTTGAGCCCATGGCGGCATTGCCGGCAGTAGCCCTGACCCAGGACGAGCGCTTTTTCCTCGGCGTCGCGCAATCGGCATGCGGGCGCGCCTGGCGCGACCGGCTCGATGCGCGCGGGGCCGCGCTGGCGCTTGCGATTGCGCAGCGCCACGGGCTGCCGGAATTGCTGGCGCGGGTTTTGGCCGGGCGCAAGGTGGAGGTCGACGCGGTCGAAGCCTTCCTCGATCCGACCATCAAGCGCCTGATGCCCGATCCGCACACGCTGAGCGGCATGGAGGCGGCGGCGCAACGCCTCGCCGATGCCATTGTCAACCGGGAGAGCATCGCCATTTTCGGCGACTATGACGTGGATGGCGCCACCGCCGCCGCGCTGCTCTGCCGTTACCTGCGCCATTGCGGTCTCGACCCGGCCGTTCACATCCCCGACCGTATTTTCGAAGGCTATGGTCCGAACATCGACGCGATCCGCGCCTTCGCCGAGCAGGGGCGCAGCCTGCTGGTGACGGTCGATTGCGGCACCACCAGCGTCGAGCCGCTGGCTGAGGCGAACAGGCTCGGCCTTGACGTGGTGGTGATCGATCATCACCAGGCCGACGAAGAACTTCCGCAAGCGCGCGCCATCATCAATCCGAACCGCGCGGACGATCTGTCCGGTCTCGGCCATCTGGCGGCGGTGGGACTGGTGTTCGTCACCATGGTGGCGGTGAGCCGCGAATTGCGCCGGCGCAATTTCTGGACCGGCGCGCGGGCCGAGCCCGATCTCCTGTCGCTCTTACATCTGGTCGCGCTCGGCACCGTCGCCGATGTCGTGCCGCTCACCGGGCTCAACCGCGCCTTCGTCGCCAAGGGCCTCATCGCGCTGCGCCGGCGCGAGCATGTGGGCCAGACCGCGCTGATGGACGTGGCGCGGCTGTCGGGGCCGCCCGAGCCGTGGCATCTCGGCTTCCTGCTCGGCCCGCGCATCAATGCCGGCGGCCGCATCGGCCGTGCCGATCTCGGCGTGCGGCTGTTGTTGGAAGAGGACCCGAGCGAGGCCGCCCGCATTGCCGCAGAGCTCGACCGGCTCAACCACGAGCGCCGCGCCATCGAAACCGCGACGCTCGAACAGGCGCAGGCCGAGGCCATGGCCGCGCTCGGGCTCGAAGAGAAAGGCGCGGTGGTGGTGACCGCGCAGGAGGGCTGGCACGCCGGCGTGGTGGGACTGGTGGCGGCACGGCTGAAGGAGCGGTACGGACGGCCCGCCTTTGCCATTGCGCTGGAGCCGGGCGGCAGCGGCACCGGCTCGGGCCGCTCGATCGCCGGCGTCGATCTCGGACGCGCTGTGCGCCACGCTTTGCGCGAAGGATTGCTGGTGAAAGGCGGCGGCCATGCCATGGCGGCCGGCGTCACGCTGCGCAAATCGGCGCTCGCGCCCTTCCGCGCCTTCCTCGAGGATAGTCTGTCCGGCGCGGTGGAAGCGGCGCGGCGTGAGCGCGCGCTACTGATTGACGGCGCGGTGAGCGCCGGCGGCTTCAACCTGGCCTTGGCCGAATTGCTGGCGCGCGCCGGCCCGTACGGGGCCGGCAATCCAGAGCCGGTCCTGGCGCTGCCGGCGCACACGATCGCCTATGCCGATCCGGTGGGCGAAAGCCACATCCGCGTGCGGTTGCGATCGGGCGACGGCAGGTTCGTCAATGCCATCGCTTTCCGCGCGGTCGGCACCCCGCTCGGCCAGGCGCTGTTGGACAATCGCGGCCGCGCCGTGCACGCGGCCGGCTGCGTCGCGCTCGATCGCTGGCAGGGCGAGGAGCGCGTGCAGTTCAGGCTCGCGGACGTCGCGGCGGCTTAGGCCCGTCATTGCGACGAAGCCCTGAAAGAACGGCGCAGCAATCCAGTATTGAGCACGCTGGCTCTGGATTGCGTCGCTCCGCTCGCAATGGCGGATCAACCTGATCGCTCCCGCGGGAATGAGCGGAGGTCGTGGAGCGGGCTTTTTTCAGCCTTCAACGATCGGCGCGGTGATGGTGCAGATCAGCCCCTCGGGCCGAAACTCGGTCGCCACCTCGCCTTCGAGATCCTTCGCCAGCGCCCGCTCGAGCAGCAGCGTGCCGAAGCCCTGCGTTTTCGGCGGCGAGACCGGCGGGCCGCCGTGCTCGCGCCAGATGAGCGTGAGCCGCGGCTGCGGCGCCGCGGACCGCTTCCAGACCAGATTGACCCGCCCGGTCTCGTTCGACAGCGCGCCGTATTTGGCGGCGTTGGTGAACAGCTCGTGCAGCGCCATGGCGAGCGCCAGCGCCTGCCGCGGCTGCAGCAGAACGCGTGGCCCCGACATGGCGATGCGCTTCTCGCTGGCGCCGCTCGCGCGCAGCGTATCGGCCGCCAGGACGTCGAGCGCGGCGTTTTCCCAGTTGGAGGCGGTGAGCAGATCGTGCGCGCGCGAAAGCGCGATCAGCCGGCCTTCGAACGCATGCTTGGCCTCAGGCGGGACCTGTTTGCCCTTGAAGGTCTGGTTGGCGATGCTCTGCACCACGGCAAGCGTATTCTTGGCGCGGTGGTTCAGCTCGGCGAGCAATAGCTCACGATGCGCCTCGGCTTGCTTGCGGCCGCTGATGTCGACGACCGCCGCCAGCGCCATCAAGCCGTCGGGGGTGACGATGGGACTCAAGCCGATCTCCACCGGAATCTCGGAGCCATCCTTGCGCAACGCGAACAGGTCGCGGCCGGCGCCCATCGGGCGGGCGCTCGCCTCCTTGCGATAGACGCCGCGAAAGCCCGGATGGGCCTCACGGAAGCGCTCCGGCACCAGCATCTCGATCGGCCGGCCGACCAACTCCTCGCGGCTGTAACCGAACAGCTTTTCGGCCTGCGCATTGACCATGAGGATATGCCCGTCGGCGTCGGTCATCACCATGCCGCTCGGCGCTGCCTCGACCGCCAGCCGGAAGCGCTCCTCGCTGTCGCGCAATGCCGCTTCCGCTTCCGCGCGCTCGGTGATGTCGACATTGACGCCGATCATGCCGCGAAATTCGCCCTGCGGGGAAATGCGCGGCCGCGCATCGGTCTGCAGCAGGCGGTAGCGCCCGTCGGCGCGCAAATAGCGCCCCTTGATGGTGACGCCCGCGCGCGCGGCGATCGCGCCCATGATTTGCCGGCCGATTTCGTCGGCGTCATCCGGATGCATCGTGGTCCGCCAGTCGAAACCGGAGATGTCCCGCTCGGCGACGTTCCAGAAGTCGCGCAGCATGCGGTTGAGATGCAGACAGGCGCCGTTCTCGTCGCTCATCCAGATCATCACCGGCGCGCGCTCCGACATCAGGCGGAAGCGCTCCTCCGATTCGCGCAGCTCTTGCTCGGCGCGCTGGCGGGCCTCGTCCGCGCGCAGGCGCTCCAAGGCGAATTCGAGCTGGCGGGCGATGGTCACGGCAAGCTCGCGCTCGTATTCGCTGAAAGCGTGCGGCTCGGCGTAATAGGTCATGAATTTGCCGATCACGGCGCCTTGCGCGGTCAGCGGGATGAAAGCCAACCCGCGAATGCCTTCGGCCCCTATGACGGCCTTGATGTTTTCCGACTCGCCGGTGCGCTCGATGTCCTCGACGAAAATCGGCTGCGGATCGGGCTCGCCCTGCCGCCAGGGCGAGTGACCTTCGAGCGCCTCCCGGTAGCGATCGGAAAGTCCGCGCCAGGCGACGAACCGCATCACGCCTGTCGCGTCAAAAACCAGCACGGAGGCGCGCTCGCAGCCGAGCGCGCTCACGATCGCCTCAAGCGCCGCATCATAGGCATCGGCCGCGCTTTGCGCGCGGTGCAGGCGGTCGGTGAAGCGATAGAGCGCGGACAGCTCCCGCATGCGCCGCGCGAGCGAGGCCTCGAACTGCCGCCGCTCGGTGATGTCGCGGCACACCGTGGCGGCGCCGACGATGCGCCCGGCTGCATCGCGGATCGGGGAAACCGTCAATTCGACAGGAACCGGCGTGCCGTCCTGGTGCAGCCGCTCGGTCTTATAGTGCCCGATCCAAGCGCCCGAGCGCAGCTTCGCCAAGGCTTCTCGGGCAAGCTCCATGCGCGCGGCGGGCACCAGCAAGAGCAGCGATTTTCCCACGATCTCGTCTTCGCGGTAGCCGAACAGCCGCTCGGCTTCGGCGTTCCAGGATCGAATCGTGCCGTCGATGTCCCAGCTCCAGATGGCGTCGCGCGAGGCTTCGACGATGGCGGCGTAGCGCTGCTGGCGCGCCTGGTCCGCTTCGGCTCTCTGCCGCGCCGCCGCAAGCTGCGTCTCAACCTCGGCCAGAGCGGCGCGTAGGGTCTTGAGCTCCGCATCGGGTGCGCTGGGTGAAGTAATGTCCGTCATCGAAGCCGAACCGGGGCCGGTAATATGATGACTGTACGCACCTGCCGCCAGCGTTGAAACGGGCCCGCGCGCGAATTAACCGCAGAAAAGATAAGGGATCTTTGACGCGGGCGCCGCGGCCATACCGCCGGCGCGGTTGCCTGGTACCGTGCCGCTCGCCCGGTCGGACGCGCCCCGCGCTGCGCTGCGGCGATCTGCGCCCCCGCTACTGCCCGAACAGGATGCGCGAGGGATGCTTTGCCAGGTCGGTCACCGCCCGATCGATATTGTTGATGGCGCGGTGAGCGTCGGCGCCGACGACATTGATCTGCTTGGTCGCCGAGTTGGTCATCTTGTTGATGCCGCTCGTGATGCTGGCCGTCCGCTTGTCGAGATTGTCGGACAGCTTGTGGACGGACTCCATCGTGTCCTTGCTGGTGCTGAGCAGGCCGTTGGCATTGTCGACGATTCCATCGATCTTGCTGCTGTTGCGTGCGAGCGCGTCGGTGAAAGTCTCGATGTTCTTGATGGCCTTGTGCAGCGACTCCTGATTGGCGGAGATCACCGCGTCGGCTCTGCCGAGGGTCTCACGCACGGCCGAAGACAGGTCCTGGCCGGCGTTCGATTCCGCCTTCAGGGTCGGGAGTTCGCCGTTTTTGGCTTCGAGCCGCGGTGAGGAGGCGAGCACGCCTTTCATGGAGACCGAGGCGATGCCGGTCAGCCCGCTGAACTCCAGGGTGACGCGGGTGTCCGTGTGGATCGGCGTCGTATTGTCGACCGACAGCAGTGCAGCCACTTGGGCCGGATCCTTGGTGAGCTGGAGGCTGGTCACGTCGCCGACGCGGATGCCGTTGAACAAGACGGGCGCGCCGACGCGCAGGCCGGTCACCGAGCCGTCGAAGATCACCCGGTAGGTCGCGCTCTCCTTCGCGCCGGCGTTCGCGTGGAGCCAATAGACGAAGCCGAACGCAGCGGCGATCACGGCGAAGGTGAATAGCCCGATCAACACAAATTTCGCCCTATCCTCCATCGGCTTTACTCCGCTGTTAGCCCTTGACCCTGACGTGCCAGTCCGCGTGCGCGCGGTCGCCATGGAAATACGACATCAGCCATGGGTGCTTCGATTCCAGCATCTTGTCCATGGTGCCGGCCGCGATGATCTTGCCGTCGCCGAGCACCGCGATGCGGTCGCATACGCGATGCAGGCTGTCGAGATCGTGCGTCACCATCAAAACCGAGATGCCTAAAGTCTGTTGCAGCGTCAGGATGAGCGCATCGAACTCACCGGCGCTGATCGGATCGAGGCCCGAGGTGGGCTCGTCGAGGAAGAGGATTTCGGGATCGAGCGCGAGCGCGCGGGCAAGCGCTGCGCGTTTTATCATGCCGCCGGAAAGCTCGGAAGGATATTCGCGGTAGACGTCCGGGCTCAAGCCGACCATTTCAAGCTTGGCGATCGCCATTTCCGTGGTGAGGCGATTTGAAAGCCGCAGATATTCGCGGATCGGGAACTCGATATTCTTGCCGACGGTAAGCGAGGAAAACAGCGCGCCTTGCTGGAACAGCACGCCCCAGCGCCGGTCGATCGCGCGTTTTTGCTCGTCGGTCGCCTTGTCGATGTCGACGCCGAGTATCTCGATGCGGCCCGCCCGCTTCGGCAACAGACCGATGATGGTGCGCGCCAGCGTCGATTTGCCCGCGCCGGAGGCGCCAACGAAACCGAGGATTTCACCGCGGTGCAGATCGACATTGACCCCGTTGAGCACGCGATGCGCCTCGAAATCGACGACCAGGTCGCGCACCTTGATCACTTCGCTGTTCGGCGCCGGGACCATGGCTAGATCCCGATGGAGGCGAAGAAGATGGCGAAGGCGCCGTCGAGGACGATCACCAGGAAGATCGATTTCACCACCGAGTCGGTCGTCTTGGTGCCGAGGGATTCCGCGCTGCCCTTGACCTGCAAGCCTTCCATGCAGGCGACCAGCCCGATAATGATGGCCATGAACGGGGCCTTGATCATGCCGACCTCGAACGACTGGACCGAGACGGCGTCGTGCAGGCGGTTCATGAAGATGGTCGGGCTGATGCCGCCGTAGAGCCAGGCCACCAGGCCGCCGCCGTAAAGCGCGGCCATGGAGCCGAGGAAGGTCAGGATGGGCACCGCGATGATGAGTGCAAGGATGCGCGGCAAAATCAGCACTTCCACCGGATCGAAACCCATGGTGCGCAGGGCGTCGATCTCCTCACGCATCTTCATGGAGCCGAGCTCGGCGGTATAGGCGCTGCCCGAGCGGCCCGCCACCATGATGCAGACAATCACCACGCCGATTTCGCGCATCACCAGGACGCCGATCATGTCGACGACGTAAAGGTCGGCGCCGAACGTCCTGAAATGGAAGATGCCTTGCTGGGCGAGGATGGCGCCGATCAGAAGCGTCATCAAGAGGATGATCGGCACGGCGTTCCATCCCACGCGCTCGAGATGGTTGATCATCGAGGTAAAACGGAACGTGTGTGGGCGCACCAGCACGCGCCCAATGGCGATGATCAGCGCGCCGAGCATCTGCACCAGCATCACGACGTCGGCGGAAACCAGCGTCATGGTTCGCCCGACGTTCTCCAGCGTCGCGATGACGGCATTCGGCTTGCGCGGCGCCGGTGTGAGCTTGTGGGTGCCGGCCTGGATCTTCTCGAACAGCCCGCGGTGATCCTCCGACAGGCCGACAATCCTGGTGTCGCAGCCTTGGTTGCTCCAGGTGCGCAACGCGCGCTCCAACAGCCAGGCGCCATAGGTGTCGATGCGCTCGATGCGCCCGACGTCGATGGCGACAGTACGAACGGCCGTTTTCTTGCGGGTGACGGAATTGACCATCGGTTCCAAGGCGCGCGCGTGCTCGGCCGTCCACGAGCCGGACGCCGCGAGCGCGAGGCCATCGCCGCGTTGGGCGCTGATCAGGGTCCCTGCCGTCACTGAATTCCGCTCCTTGGTCTATGCAAAAGCGCCCCGAACGCTTAGGCAAGGCCGGGCCGGGCATTCGGCGGAGCGGAGTAGGCGGCAAGCCGGGACCCGGAAACCCGCGGAAGCGTTGCCGTAGAACTCTGCGCCGCGCTGTCGGTCAATCGGCGAGCAAGGGCCACAAATCATGGCCGCGCCCCGCGTCCTTCTGCTCGCCTCATGCCTCCTCGCCCATCAAGTTAGGTTAACAAATCCCTAAAATATCTCAAATCGCCTTCAAATCTTAAGGTTAACGGTCGTTAACGGGTTCCATGGGCCGGCCCAGGGCCCGAGTGGAGGGGGCACCCCACGGAGCAGGCATTTTGTGCGTTTCATTTAAGGCTTGATTCAGGCAACCGCAAAGTTGCGGCCGCGCGTAAAGCACGCGGCAAGGCGCATCTGCTCAGATTTTAACCGCCTAGGGGCGGTGTTCGGGTAGATGCAAAAAGCGTCACATCGGTTGACCTTTCGCCGGCTTATCGCGGTCGCGGTCGGGCTTATCGGCCTGTCTGTGCTGGCCATTGGCTTGACGATATGGGGCTTGCGCGCCGACGCCATTCGCGACGCCGACACCGACACCGGCAACATCGCCGTCGTGCTGAGCGAGCAGCTTGCCCGCTCGATCCAGTCGGTCGACATCGTGCTCGGCGATATTCGCGACAAACTGCACGTGCAAAGCGCGCTTTCGGAAAGCGACTTTACGCGTTGGATAGCCGGCAGGCGCACATACGACTTCCTCAAAACGCGGCTGGCGCGGCTCTCGCAGGCCGATTTCATCGCGCTGGTCGACAAGGATGGCCGCCTCGCCACCACCAGCCGGATCTGGCCAACGCCGGCGGGGCGGTTTGCCGATCGCGACTATTTCCGGCACTTCAAGAGCGGCGGCGCCGATGCCAACGGGCTTTTCATCAGCAAGCTTCTCGTCAACCGCATTTCCGGCCAGCCGATGATCTTCCTCAGCAAGAGGATCAGCGGCCCGCACGGCGAGTTCTTCGGCGTGGTGCTCGCCGGCCTGCGGCTGAACTATTTCGAAGGCATCTACAACTCGATCACCCGGCTGCGCCATCAATCGTTCGAGCTGCTGCGTCGCGACGGGACGGTGTTGATCCGCCATCCGGAGGCGCTGAAGCCAGGCACACTCAAGATGCCCGCGGACTCCCCGTGGTATGGGCTGGTCGCGTCCGGCGGAGGTCACTACCGCTCGCCGGGATATTTCGACGGACAGGCGCGCTTCGTTACCGTGCAGCCGCTGAAGGACTACCCGTTGGTCGTCGACGTCGCGGTTTCCGAGGCGGGCGCCTTGCAGAACTGGAGCCGCCGCGCATTCCTGATTGCTTTCGGCACGGCCTTGGCGCTCATCTGCTTCGGCGTGCTGTTGATGTCGCTCAGCAACCAGTTTCAGCGTCTTTTGCGCTCGGAAGAATTGCTGGCCGAGCGCGAGTTGAGCTTGGCAGAGAAGACCCGCGAGCTCGAGCGCGCTCACATGCAAATTGACGCCGCCTTGCACAATATGTCGCAAGGGTTATGCATGTTTGACGCCGAAGGCCGGCTGGTGGTCGCCAACGAGCGCTACATCGCAATGTACGGCCTGTCGCCGGACATCGTGAAGCCGGGCTGCACGCTGCTCGAATTGCTTGAGCACCGGCGCGCGCTCGGAACTTTCGCCAACGATCCCGTCGAATACGATGCCAAGATCCGCGGCGCGGCGTGGCGCCACGAGCGGCTTTCCGTCCGCATAGAGCTTGAAGACGGACGCGTGATCGAGGTTGTAAACGAACCGACGCCGGACGGCGGCTGGGTGGCGACGCACGACGAGATCACCGTGCGTGTACGCGCCGAAAAGGAGCGCGCGCGTGCCGAGCACTTCCTCCATGCGGTGGTCGACCACATCCCGGCGACCGTGTTCGTCAAAGACGCGAGCGACAACCGCTACACCCTGCTCAACAAAGCAGGCGAGGACCTTTTCGGGATTTCGCGCGATGCCCTCATCGGCAGGCGCTCGAGCGAGGTTTTCTCCGCGGATCAGGCCAACGCGATCGAAGGACATGACAAGGAAGCGCTGGCCGCCGGCGATCAGATCGTCGTGCGCGAACTGCCGTTAAAGACGGCCAATGACGAGATCCGGCTCCTCAATCTCAAGCGCCTTGCCATCCCGGGCGAAGAGGGGACCACACGCTATATTCTCGGCGTCGCCGAGGACGTTACCGAGCGCAAGCGCGCCGAAGCCAAGATCGCGCATCTCGCGCATCACGACGTGCTCACCGGCCTGCCGAACCGCGCCGCCTTCAACGAATGCTTCGCGGCGACGCTCGAGCGCGCGCGCCGTTCCGGCGAAACCTTCGCCCTGATGTGCGTCGACCTCGACCGCTTCAAATATATCAACGATCTGTTCGGCCACGCCGCCGGCGACGCCCTGCTGTGCGAGGTCGCCCGCCGCCTCGAAGCGACCACGCGCGGCGCCTTCCTGGCGCGCATCGGTGGCGACGAGTTCACGCTGATCGTGACAGACAGCAACATGCCTGACGCCGCCGCGCGGCTCGCCGAGCGGATCGTGACCGCGCTGGGCGACGCGATCGAGATCGAAGGGCACAAGCTCGCGGCGAATGCCTGCGTCGGGGTGGCGGTCTACCCGACCGACGGCGCCGACGGCGAGAAGCTCATCTGCAATGCCGACGCCGCGCTCTATAGGGCGAAATCGGAAGGTCCCGGCTCCTATCGCTTCTTCGAGCCGGAGATGGACCGGGCGCTGCGCGAGAACCGCGAGATCCAGCACGACCTCAAATCGGCGCTCGAGCGCGGCGAATTCCGGCTGGTTTATCAGCCGGTCGCCAAGATCGACGGCGAAGTCATCGGCTTCGAGGCGCTGGTGCGCTGGCACCACGCAACGCGCGGCTTGATCCTTCCGTCGGTCTTTATCCCGTTGGCCGAGGACAGCGGCCTCATCATCGCGCTGGGCGAATGGGTGCTGCGCGCGGCCTGCCGCGAGGCGGCCTCGTGGCGGACCGATGCCCAGGTTGCGGTAAACCTCTCGCCGGCTCAGTTCCGCCACGGCGATCTGCCGACCTTGGTCCATTCCGTGCTGCTGGAGACCGGCCTTGCGCCGCGGCGGCTCGAGCTCGAAATCACCGAAAGCGTGCTGATCGACGATTTCAGCCGGGCGCTGGCGGTCCTGCGGCGGTTGAAGGCGCTCGGCGTCAAGATCGCCATGGACGATTTCGGTACGGGCTATTCTTCGCTGTCCTATCTGCAATCGTTCCCGTTCGACAAGATCAAGATCGACCGTTCGTTCATCTTCGAATTGGAAAACAGCGCCAGCAACGCCGCGATCGTGCGCGCGGTCATCACCTTGGCGAAAAATCTCAATTTGCCGGTGCTGGCGGAGGGAGTCGAAACCGAAGAGCAGCGGCTTATCTTGAGCTGCGAGGGCTGCGACCAGATGCAGGGTTATCTGATCGGCGAGCCAAGGCCGATCGAAGCCTATGCCGATCTGGTGTCGGGACGTGCCGGCGACGATACCGTAGCCAGGCTTCGCCCGGTGCAGCGCAAGTCCGCCTGAGCACGCTTCAGCGTTTGCGCGAGCGGCGGCAGAACACGTCGTAAATTGCGCCGATAACGGTGCGGGCCTCATCGCTGGCGACGCTGTAATAGATCGTCTTGCCGTCGCGCCGGGTGTTGACCAGTCCGTCCGCGCGCAGGCGCGCGAGTTGCTGGGACACCGTCGGCTGGCGCAGCCCGAGATGCTGCTCGAGTTCGCTCACCGATTTCTCGCCTTCCGCCAGGATGCAGAGCATCATCAGGCGGCTCTCATGCGCCAGCGCCTTGAGGAAATCGCTTGCGCGTTTGGCATTGTCCATCATGCGTTCGAGCTCGTTCGAACGAGAAGGTCGGACGTCAAGGCGTTGCAATTCCATCGTTGCACCATTGCTCGCTTTCGGCGACATCAGCTTACAGAAGTTCACCCGCTCGCGCGCGATGTTTTTTCGCGCGCTTGCGTGCGTTCTCCACCCGTTCCCGGCGCGTCCAGTTTTTGCATCAGCATGTAGAGTTGAGTCCAAAACATTTCCTCGCCGCCATAGCCGCGAATGCGACCGATTTCGCGGCCCTTGTCGACCAGCACGAAGACAGGCGTGAACCGTTCCACTTGAACGAAGGAAAGATCGGGCGGCAGCGCCTTGTCGATATCGACATGCCTCAATGGCGCGCGCAAACCGTCTTCGCTCTTGCCGTAGATCGGGGCGATCTCCCGATCGAATGCCAGACACCAGGGGCAGCCGGGCTGCTCGAACATCACGAGCTCGGCCGCACGCGCGCTCGTCAACGACAGCGCGATAAGCGTTGCGCAGATAAGGGCGACACGAGAAAGAAATGCCACGGTATGCGGCATGTTTGCCAAATTTGTCCTCTACCGAAACGGCCCCATGGACGGCGGCGACTCAGCCTAAGAGAGAGGGCTATTGAATCGTTTCGCCATATATATCACAAAACGCGAATATGTCGATGCGGAAGAAAGGCTGAGGATGAACCTGGACGTGAGCGTGGGGGGCGCCTTTCTGGCCGGCCTTTTGTCGTTCGTTTCGCCCTGCGTGCTGCCGCTCGTTCCGGCATACCTTGCCTATATGGGCGGGGTTTCGATCGAGGATATGCTGGAGGAGGGGTGGGCGCGCGCCCGCTGGATGGTGCTGCTGGCGGCCGTTTGTTTCGTGGCCGGCTTCAGCACGGTGTTCGTGGCGCTCGGCGCAACGGCCTCCTGGATTGGGCAGGCGGTGACGGCCTATCTCGGCTGGCTCGGCTATCTCGCCGGCATCCTGATCGGCCTGATGGGCCTCCATTTTCTGGGCGTGCTCCCCATTCCGGTGCTGCACCGCACGGCCCGAATCGGCGTCGCGCATAACGCGGCAAGCCTGATCGGCGCCTATGTGATAGGGCTTGCCTTCGGCTTCGGCTGGTCGCCGTGCATCGGTCCGGTGCTGGCCGCCATCCTGCTGATCGCCGGCGCCAAGGACAGCGCCGGCGAGGGCGCGCGATTGCTGTTCGTCTATTCGCTCGGCATCGGCGTGCCGTTCCTGGTGGCGGCGGGCTTCGCCGACGCCTTCATGCGCTGGAGCGCACGCTTCAAATCGCGGCTGGCGCAGGTGGAAAAGGCGATGGGCTTGCTGCTGGTCGTTGCCGGCGTACTCATCTTCGCCGGGCAAATGTCGGCGATCGCCAACTGGCTGCTCGAAACCTTTCCCGGGCTCGCTCGACTGGGCTGATCTAGCCGAAGCGGAAGCTCAGCAGATTGTCGATGGCGCGCAGCTCGATCAGCACGCGGTGCACGAAACCGGTGTCGTGTGTGGCGACCGCTTTCGGGATGTGCGTGAGGCTCTCCCTGGCGCCGTCGACCAGCCGGCGGAAGTCGGGATCCTTGCGCACCGCCGCGCTTGCCATGCTGTCGCAATGCTCGAGGACATAGCCGTAGATCGCGGCCTTGCCCGCGAGGTCGATTCCGGTTTGCGGATCGTTCCAGTCGAGATCGCGCTTGTTGTAGGCCAGCAACGCGACCATCGCGTCATTGGAATCGCGGATGCAGTCGGCCAGCACCACGATGCCGGCCGATCTGCGCAAGCGGTAGAGATCGCCGCGCACGGCTTCGAGCGCTTGCCGAGCGACCTCGGGGCGGCCGGATTTGAGCATCAGGTCGGCGGTGACCAACCGAGCCGAGATGTCGGTGAAGACGATGCCGTAGAGGCGGTTGTTGTCGAAAACGTCAGGCCGCTTGCCGGCAAAGCGCTGGGTCAGATCGCTCCAGGCCGTGCGCAGCTTGTCGAACGCAATCGAGGCAAGATCGCCGTTGCCGGTGCGCAGATAGCCGATCGCCACGCGGTTGTGCAACTCGGCGGCTTCGACGGCGGTATTAAAATCGGCAAGCGAGCCGGCCGCGGCCGACCTCGCGGCCATTGCGTTCAGGCAGAGCAAAAGGCTGAGGCCGAGGACGGCGGCGCGCGCGGACATACCCAGCATTTTCTTGTTCACCCTGACTTCCTGCCGGCTATAGGTATATATAGACCTTCGAGAATATTAAACGGCCCGGCCTCGCCGGCGACGTGCGTTGCCGGGCCGTGGGTTTGTGGTTCATAAGAGCCGATCATGCACCTGACACGCAGAGGATTGCTGCTGGGCGCGAGCGCGGGCGCGCTCGCCATAGCGCCCGCCTTCGCCAAGGACCTGCAACTGACCCCGGAAGGCTTGATCGCCGAGCCCTGGTTCCTCGAAAGTTTCCTCGAATTGCCGGACGATCTCGCCGCTGCCGCCAAGCAGGGCAAGCGCTTCGCCATCATGTGGGAGCTGCGCGGCTGCCCTTATTGCCGTGAAACGCACCTGGTCAATTTCGCCCAGCCCCGCATCGTCGACTACATCAAGGCGAATTTCGAGGTGCTGCAGCTCAATATCATCGGCGACCGCAAAGTCACCGATTTCGACGGCGCCCAATTGTCGGAAAAGGCGCTGGCCGCGAAATATGGCGTGCGCTTCACACCCACTTTCCAGTTCTTCCGCGACAGCCCCGGCGACATGAAGACGCTGCCGCCGGCCAAGCGCGAGGTGGCGCGCGCGCCAGGCTACCTGCGGCCGGACGATTTTCTCGCCTTTTTCCGTTTCGTGCGCGAGAAAGCCTACGAAAAAGGCAGTTTCCGCGACTTTCTCAAAAACCAGCCGAGCTGAAGCACCGTATCGTGCGGATCTTTGATCCTGGGGCTGGCTCCGGGACGCGCTTGCCGACGTTCGAGGCTCAAATGGATGGGCAAAGCCGGAAAGCAGATCAAAGCAACCGCGTTGCGCGTGCACGAGAACTATCTTGCTTGGTCCTTACCTGACCACGTCGCATTTGCTTTGCGACGCCCGTGCGGTGACGCGCAAGATCGCGTGCAAGTAGACGCGCGATCGCAGCGGTGTCGGGCAAATTTCATTCTTGCTCCGTCTGCGCGGCGATGGTGTAGTTGCGCGCCCGTCCGAACTGCCCGCCTTCTAGGCGCTTAACGAAATGACCAAACTCAACCTTTCCGTCGCCGTGCGCGACTACGACCGCACCCGGCCGCTCTTCGACGGCCTCGTGCAGATCGACGGCGTCGATCCGGTCTATTTGGCGTTGGACCCGGAAGAAATCTTCTTCCGCGCCTTCCGCCATGCCGAATTCGATATTTGCGAATTGTCGATGTCGAGCTTCACCGTCAAGACCGCGCAAAGCAATTGCCCCTATGTGGGGGTGCCGGCCTTCGTGTCGCGCGCCTTCCGCCACACGGCAATCTATGTGCGTACCGACCGCATCAAGAAGCCGGAAGACCTCAAGGGCAAGAAAGTAGGCCTGCCGGAATATCAGCTGACGGCGAACGTGTGGGCGCGTGCCATTCTGCAAGACGACTACGGCGTCAACCCCTCGGACGTCCACTGGATCCGGGGCGGGCTGGAGGAGCCGGGGCGGCCGGAGAAGATCGCCATCACACTGCCCAAGGACGTAAAGCTCGACGACGCGCCGGCGGGCCGCACGCTGTCGGGCATGTTGGCGGCGGGCGAGATCGACGGCTTCATCGGGCCCCGGGTGCCATCATGCGTGAGCCGGGATCAGCATGTCGGCTGGCTGTTCGCCGATCCCGTCGCGGCGGCCAAGGACTATTACAAACGTACCGGCATTTTCCCGATCATGCATATCGTCGGCGTGCGGCGCGAGCTGGCTGAAAAGCACCCGTGGCTGCCGGGCGCGGTGCTCAAGGCGTTCGAGCGTTCCAAGGCGATCGCGGTGGAAAAGCTCGCCGACACCTCTTCGGCCAAGGTGACGCTGCCCTTCGTGGAGGAGCGGCTGATGGAAGCGCGCGCGCTGATGGGCGATGACTTCTGGTCGTACGGCGTCGCCGCCAACCGCAAGACGCTCGAGACCTTCCTGCGACATCACCACGCGCAAGGCTTGTCGCCGCGGCTGGTCGCGGTGGAAGAGATGTTCCACCCGGGCACGCTGGAGACGTTCAAGCTGTAGCCGAATGGCCACGATCACCAGCATCGCCGGCGGCGCGCCCAAGCCCGTATTCGACCGGTTGGGTCCTGTTTTCGAACAGCGTACCGGGCACCGGCTGAATGCGCTCTACGACACCATGCGCAGGATCGCCGCGCGCGTTGCTGCAGGCGAGCGCCTCGATGTGCTGGTGATGCCGATGAACTTGCTCGCAGCCTATATTGCCGACGGCACGGTGGCGGCGAAGGGGTGCACGGCGATCGCCGACATTGGATTGGCAGTGGGCGTCAAGACGGGCGCCGCCGTGCCCGACATCTCGACACCCGATGCGCTGCGCCGGGCGCTGATGGCCGCGCGCACGGTGGTGCATGCCCCGCCTGACGCCACGCCGAGCGGCGCGCAGAGCGACAAGATTATCAAGGCACTCGGCCTTGCCGATGCGCTGTCCGGCCGGGTGATCCACGAGGCGGGGCTTGCCGGCGGCATTGCCATGGTCGCGAGCGGCGCGGCCGAGATCGGCATTTTCCCGAAGAGCGAGATCGCCAATACGCAAGGTGTTGTGGTGGCGGGTGAGGTGCCGGGACCGCTGCAACTGACGATCCACTACGGCGCCGGCGTAACCGCCTCGAGCCGGGCGCCGGAGCCGGCCGCGGCGTTCATCCGCTTTCTCGTCGAACCGGAGAGCCGCGCAGTCTGGAGCGCCTGCGGCTTCGATCCGCCGTCGGCGTGAACTGCGCTCAGCCGCTTTTCGGCGTCATCAGCGCTGTCATCGCCGCGGCATAGCCCGGTTCGACGCGCACATCGACGACGGCGACCGCGCCGGCCTCGACTGCGGCGATGGCCTTTTCGAAAACGGCGATCAGATCGGGAATGGCGCTGACCGGGCCGAAGGCGGTAGCGCCTTGCGCGCGCGCCATGCTCGCGAGGTCGATGTCGGGATCGGAAATGCGCTGGCCGATCCAGCGGTTCTCGATCGGCCGGTTGCGCATGCGGGCGACGCGCTCCTGATGCAGTTCGTCGTTGAAGAAGGAGCGGTTGTTGGCGATCACGAGCAGCAGCGGGATCTTGTAATGCGCCGCGGTCCATAGCGCCGTGACGCCCATGAGGAAATCGCCGTCGCCGCACACGCCCACCGGCAGACGGCCGGAGCCTTTGAGCGCGAGTGCTGCGCCGACCGAGATGCCGGGCCCGCCGCCGACGCCGCCGCCGCCGTCAGAGCCGAGATAATCGAGCGGATGGCGGAACGGCCAGCTTGCGCCGTTCCATGACAGCGGGACATGGGTAAGCGCGCAGGGCCTCGTGCCCACCGCGCGGCGCAAGCAGTCGGTCAGATGGTCGACGGTGAGTTTGTCGCCTTCGGGCTTGAATGATGTGGGATTGCCGGAGGGCACCGCGTGCGGCTTGGCCGGTCCGAGTGCTTCGAGCAGCGCCGGCACCGTCGCATCGGGCGTTGCCGCAATAAACACATCGACCGGCGGCAGGCCGAGATAGTCCATGCTCCAGCCGTTGTGCAGATGATGGTCGACCGAGATATGCACGACCTTCGCGTTCGTGCCTGCTTGTTTGAGCGCGCCGCCGACCTCGACCCAGTCGAGGCTGAGGATGACTTCGGCGGCTCGCATGGCCTCAAGCGCATCCGGCGACGGCGCGAGAAAGCTAGCCACGCCGATATGCAGCGGATGGTCGGTGGGGAAGCCCGCGCCCACCTTGATGTCGGTGACGACGCGCGCATTGAGCCGCTCGGCGAGTGCAACGCGCGCATCCCACGCTTCCAGCGAGCGCGACACCCGGCCGCACAGGATCAACGGCTGCTTGGCGTCGGCCAACAGCTTGGCCGCCTGTTCGACCGCCTGGGCAGGCGGCCCGCTCGCCACCGAAGGCATCAGCCGTTGCGCGTCGATTACCGGCAACGGCTCGTCGAGCTTGGCCTCCTGCATGCCGGCATCGAGATTGACGTAGGTCGGCCCGCAAGGGGCGGTGTTGGCGATCCAGGCCGCGCGCAGGCCATGCCGGTATCGGTCGTGCGCTGCGCCGCGGCGCGCTTGGGAGACGGCTCGGTCACGCAGTAAACCTCGCATGCCGCCGGCCGGCGGCCAGCCGAGCTATCCAACCGGATCAGGTGCCCTGACGCAATCGGGCGAGCACTTTGAGGCCGATATAACCGTCGGCCGGTGTCATGCCGACCTTCTTTTCATAGGCGAGCACCGCCTTGATGGTGCTGCTGCCGGTGCGGCCGTCGACGCCGCCGGTGGAATAGCCGAGCGCATTGAGGCGGCGCTGGATTTCCTTCACCTCGGCGAGCGTCGGCGGGCGCTCGCCGCCGGGGAACTGCTTGTGGAAGCCGGGGCTGCCGGCGATCAGGTCGCCGAGATGGCAGAGCGCCAGCGTGTAGCTCTTCGACGGATTGTAGGAGTGCACGGCGTAGAAATTGCGCCCGATCAGGAAGGCCGGTCCGCCACGCTCCGGTATCCACAAGCGCACGCGGTCATGCGGGCGCGAGAAGGGCTTGCCGTCGGCGCGGCGCACGCCGACCGCGTGCCATTGCGCGTAAGTGTGCCAGCCGCCCGATGTGTGGCCCGCCGCGTTTACTTCGCGGCCCCAGGCTTCGCCGGCCCGGTAATGGCCGCGCTCGCGCAGATAGCGCGCCGTGCCGGCGAGCGAATCCGCCGGATCGCCGAACGGCGTGACGCGGCCGTCGCGGTTGAAGTCGACGCCCATGTGCAGCCAGACCTCCGGCATCCACTGCGTGTGGCCCATGGCGCCGGCCCACGAACCGATCATGTCGGCGGGCTTTGCCCAGCCGCGCTCCACGATCGTCAGCGCATTGATGAGCTCGGCCTCCCAATAGCGCCGCCTGCGCCGCTCGCCATAGGCAAGCGCGGCCAGCGCCGGGATCACGGGCCGCATATATTTGCGGTTGGTTATCACGTCGCCGAACGAGGACTCCATGCCCCACAGGCCAAGCATGATGTGGCGGTCGACGCCGTAATCCTTCTCGATGCGCGAGAACAGGTCGGCATATTGCTTTGCCCGCTGCTTGCCGGTGATGACGCGCCAGTCGGAGCAGCGGCGGTTGACGTACTGCCATAGCTCTTCGGTGAATTCGGGCTGTGCGCGCTCGAGCGCGTAGACGCTGGTGTCGGGCGTCAAAGAATTCATCACGCTGTCGTAAGTGTTCGCCGAGATGCCGCGGCCCAGCGCGCGCGGGCGAAATGCCGCTACCCAGCGCCTGAAGCCGGCGGATTGCGCCGCAAAGGCCAACGCGCCGCTCACAAGATCGACGCTGACACCGAGCGCGGCCGCGAGCAGGGCGCGGCGGCTGAGCGCCGCCGGATTTTGGGCAGAGATTCGCATCGGTGCATTCTATGGCGAGCGGGTGCGCGAACAATCGGCGGCAATGAGACTTTTTCGTGATGGTCGTGGCGCCGTCCGAGCCGCAAGGCCGCCCGCAAGGATCGCGCGGCTCAGTCTTCTTCCTGGGTGCGGCGCGGCTTTTTGTGCACTTGCCGCTGCTCCTCAAGCGACTTTTTCCTGTCCGCGCTTGCCTCGTGGCGGGCGGCTTTGCTCCGTTTCGTGGCTTTGTGCGGGTTCTTTGCCCTGCGCTCCGGTTTCGCCTTGCTTGGCGGCTTCGGTTCGGGCAGCGCGATTTTCTTTGCGACCTGCGGCATCGGTGCCGGGCGCACGCTTGCCACAATGTCGTCCGGCCGCGGCCTGGGCAGTTCGACCACCGGCACCGATGCGGTCCCCTCGGCATTGACGACCGGCAGGCGGCGCGGCGGGGGTGCAGGCGGGGGCGGAACGTAATGACCGTGCTCGACCCACGGTCTGACGCCCGCTATGGGCGGGACCGTGTCGCCTGGCTTGATCTCGGTGCCGCGCGCGCCGATCAAACGCTCATAGGACGACACCAGCGTCATATAAGGATTGACAAAGAGATACCCGATGCGCGTCGGCACCTGCATGTCGAAATGCAGATGATAGGTGGTGCCGTGCTCATGGCGGTTGAAGTTCCCGACCTTGCCGATCACTTCGCCTTCGCTCACCACCCTGCCGCTGAGGACGCCGTCGGCGTCGAGTTGATGCGGATTCATGTGCATGTAGCGCACGCGCGCATGCGTGTCGGCCGTGTTGATAAAAAGATAGAGCGCTTCGTGCTTGCTCGGCCGCAGGATCATGCCGTCGTGCACCGCCACCACGTCGTGCTTGTAGGGCAGGCAGCGGTCGGACCCGGAATTATAGAGTGTGCAAGAGCCGGGACGGATATCCTGGCCCTGATGGCCGTGCCCGCCCGGGCATTGGCCGACATAATAGTGGCGGTGTTCGCAGAAATTATCTCGCCACGGATAGGAGTAGTTGGGCGCGGCCGCTTCATCGAAGATGAGGCGGCGGCCGTTCACGGTGCAGCTATAGGGCGCGTCTTTTTGAGCGACGCGCGCGGAGCGTCCCGTGAAGTCGCAATTGCCCCAGCTGTTGAAGGATTGCGAATTGGCGAAGTCGGGGGCGCTGCTGATCGGAAAACGCATCCGCGCGTAGACCGTGTAGTCGGCGCGGCCGGCGCCGGTCTTTTTGGGGCCGCTCCCAGGAATGAGATCGCCGGGACTGAAATAGGTGAATTCCGGCGCCGTGTGTTGTGGCCGGTCGATGGCGAGCGCGTGCGTGCGTGCCGGCTGGGGCGATCCGCCCGCGAGCTTGAGCGCGCGCAGGAAGCGCTGCACCACACGGTCGGCTTGTCGGCAGGTCAGAAAGCGTCCGCTCGTTGGCTTATCGAGGCAGTAGATCGCCGCCACATAAGTCACACCGTATCGAGTGAAGCTGTAGCGAACGTAAGACTCAAGCAGATAACGCCGGATGCCTGGAAAGTCGGCCTCCAGTTCCTTGACCGGCTCGCCTTCCGGCAACGGTGGGCCGCCAAGGTGATAGACCATGGCGAGGCCCGAGAACAAAACGTAGATCGGCCTAGAATAGACGATGTCGAGTGCGGGCAAGCCGTCGGCGTTGAGCGAAAAGAGGGCGTCGTAGCCGGCCGGTCCCGCCATGAAGAATTTCGAAGCGTTAAAGCCCGCCTGCATGAAGGCGTCGGCGACCGCAAGCTTCTGTGCGGGCGTTATATCCGTCATCACCGAAAGCGACGTCGCGTAGCTTTTGGCGTCGAATGGCAGCAGCACAGGAACGCTGCTTTTGGCAATATCTTTAAAGCGCAGACTGCTTGCAGCGTTTAGCTGGGCGAAAACCGCGGCCGGCGTGCCCGGCGAGCGGTCGGGCAGGCTTGCCGCAGCCTGCTCCCAGTCGACCTGCGTCTGCGAAATGCGTGGGCTCCTCATCTCGCCAGCGGACGCGGGATGTACGAGGAGCAAAGCCAGGCCGGTGAGCAAAACGCACTTCAAGACGGCTACCCTCGTTCTCACCCGCCAAGCCGCGGTTGGCGAACGTCGGCGAAATTAAGGGAAGGGACCGGGGGCGCACAAGGCCCGCCTCGGGCGGACCGCGGCGAAAGAATGCGGCCGTCAATCCTTTGCACGCTCCACGTAGGAGCCGTCCGCGGTGCTGATCACCACGCGGGTACCGGGGATGATGTGGGTCGGCACCATTGTGCGCACGCCGTTCGACAGCATCGCCGGCTTGAACGAACCGGAGGCGGTCTGACCCTTGACCACCGGTTCGGTGTCGACAATTTCCAGCGTCACTTTCTGCGGGATCTCGATCGACACCGGCGTGCTTTCGTGGATGGAGAGGCTGACCACCATGCCTTCCTGGAGGTATTTTTCGTAGTCGCCCACTACGTCGGCAGGCACCTGTACCTGGTCGTAGGTCTCCTGATTCATGAAATGGAAGCCGTTGGCATCCTTGTAGAGGTAGGAGAATTCGTGGTCCTCGACATGGGCACGCTCGACCTGGTCGGTGGTCTTATAGCGCTGCGAGGTCTTCACGCCGTCGGAAATCCGGCGCATATCGACCTGGGTGGTAGGCGTGCCCTTGCCGGGATGAAAATTTTCCGCGGTAAGGACGACGTAGAGCTTGCCGTCAATATCGACGATATTGCCCTTGCGGAGCTGGCTGGCGATGACTTTCACAACGAATATCCTTGCATTTCGGTTGGCCGGGAGCCGCGGATTCGGGCCGCAACATACCCATCCTGACGGAGGACGCCAGCCTTTCCGGGCCTATATGGGGCCCGGCTAAAGGTGCGCAAAGGCCCGCCGTTCTGGCTGCCGGGCGTGCACGCCGGCCGCCGCCCCTTCCTGCTCAAGCGCGGCCGCATCCAGGCGGCTTTGCGTGCCTGGTTCGCCGCCCACGATTTCGTCGAGGTGGAGACCGCGGCCCTGCAGGTTTCGCCCGGCAACGAAACGCATCTGCATGCCTTTGCGACCGAGTTGGTTTCACCGGGCGGCGAGCGGCGGCCGCTTTATCTGCGCACATCGCCGGAATTCACCTGCAAAAAGCTGCTGGCGGCGGGGGAACGCCGCATCGTCGATTTCGCCCGCGTCTTCCGCAATCGCGAGCGCGGCAACTTGCATCATCCGGAGTTCACGCTGCTGGAATGGTACCGCGCCGAAGAGACCTATGAGGTCCTGATGGACGATTGCGCGGCCGTGATGGGCGAAGCCGCGCGCGCCGTGGCGGCCAACCAGTTCAGCTTTCGCGGCAAGGCGATGGACCCGATGGCGCCGCCGGAGCGTCTTACGGTGGCCGAGGCTTTTGCGCGCCATGCCGGCATCGATCTACTGGCGACGGTCCGTGGCGCTGCGGGCGATCGAGCGGCCTTGGCCGCAGCAGCCGAAAGCGCGGGTGTCACCATTGCGCGTGACGATGGCTGGGGCGACATTTTCAGCCGCGTCCTGGCCGAACGCATCGAGCCGCGGCTTGGGGTCGGACGCGCGACAATATTGTATGAATACCCGCTGCCGCTGGCGGCGCTTGCGCGGGCAAAGCCCGGCAGCGATAACGTGGCCGAGCGGTTCGAGCTCTATGCCTGCGGCGTGGAACTCGCCAACGCCTTCGGCGAGCTGAGCGATCCGGTCGAGCAGCGCGAGCGTTTTGCGGCGGCAATGGCGGAGAAAGAGCGCATCTACGGCGAGCGCTATCCGGTCGACGAGGATTTCCTTGCAGCGCTCGCGCAGATGCCGCCCGCCTCCGGCATCGCGCTCGGCTTCGACCGGCTGGCTATGCTTGCGACCGGCGCGAGCCGTATCGAGCAGGTCATCTGGGCGCCGGTAGAGGAATTCTGAAGAGAGGGAAGACGTCATGACGACGCTGCGCACGCCCGAACAGCTTCGCGAAGCAGGGCTGATCTCGCCCGAGCGGCTGCCGGAAGTGCAGGCCGTGACCGCGCGTTACGCGGTCGCATTGCCGGCCGACTTCGCGGCCTTGATCGATGCGCAAGACGCTAACGATCCGATCGCGCGTCAGTTCGTGCCGGATGCGGCCGAGCTCGTGGCACGGCCCGAAGAGCAAACCGATCCGATCGGGGACGACGACTTCAGCCCGGTTGAAGGTATCGTGCACCGCTATCCCGACCGCGTGCTGCTCAAGCTCACCCATGTTTGCGCGGTCTATTGCCGCTTCTGCTTCCGCCGCGAGCGGGTAGGCCCCGGCAAAGCGAAGACGCTGTCGCGCTCGGCGCTGCAAGGCGCGCTCGACTACATCCGCGCAAATGCGGGGATTTGGGAGGTCATCCTCACCGGCGGCGATCCGCTGGTGCTGTCGGCGCGGCGCCTGCGCGCAGTGATGAAAAGCCTGAGCGCGATCGACCACGTCAAGGTCGTGCGCATCCATACCCGCGTTCCGGCGGCGGAGCCGCAATGGATGACCCCGGACTTGATCCGCGCCATGAAAGCAAGCGGCAAGGCGACCTATGTCGCCATCCACCTCAATCATGCGCGCGAGCTGACGCCGGCGGCGCGCGCGGCCTGCGCGCGCATGGCGGATGCCGGCTTGGTGCTGCTTGCGCAAACGGTGCTGCTCAAAGGCGTCAATGACAGTGCGGAGGCGCTCGGCCAACTCATGCGCGCTTGCGTGGAAAGCCGCATCAAACCCTACTACCTGCATCACGGCGATCTGGCGCCGGGCACGGCACATCTGCGCACCGACATCGGCAATGGACAGGATTTGATGCGGGCGTTGCGCGGCCGCCTTTCCGGCCTGTGCCAGCCGAGCTATGTGCTCGATATTCCGGGTGGCCACGGCAAATCGCCGATCGGCCCAAATTATATCGAGCGCAGCGGCACGAACGGAACCAAACATTTCGTCGTGGAGGACTTCAACGGTGGCCGCCATGCCTATCCGCCAGCCGATTGATTACTCGTGTTTGCGAGCGTGATCCGGCGCCACGCGCCGGCTACGGTTTTTCAAGCGTCTCCCTCGGGCTGTTGGCTAATGCTGGATCGACCACAAGTCGATAAGGGCCGCGGCAATGGCGAGGCCGGCGAAGACGATGAACACCATGGCAATCGTCGCGCGCCACACGAAAGTTGCGTCGCGCCTCAGCTCTGCCACCACGTTCTTGCTTTTGATCATGCCCTGACGCTCCTTCAGGAGCTGACCGCAACGCTCGCAATATAGCTTATTCGCCGGCGATCGGTTGCATAATTTCTGCATTAATCCCGCAATTGCCACGGCCGCCCGACTTCAGGAGTTCCCGCGCACATTCGTAGCGGTCGCACGTGAGTTTTTTGGCTACGCAAATCTCAAATGCCCGGTCTGGGCCGGCAAACCGCCCCGATTCGCCAGGGAATGCAGGCCGCTAGGCGGCAGAGCACAGGCCATCCACTCCGATGATGGTTAGCGGACTGCGAAAGTTGAGTGGATAAATTCGGGCCGCGAGAAGCCATGAGCCCATGCAAACACGAAGGTGAGGGTTGCAGCCGCTGCCAGCCTCTTGCCGGCTTACCCTGTCAGGCGATATCATTTACGCGACGTTTCGACGCGGCTTCCGTGTATTCGGAGCCTACGAAACGATGAAACGGAGGGGCGCATGTTGAAGCGACTTGCTATCGGCCTTGCGACCATTGGATTGCTCTCGACCACTGCCGTTGCGAAAACGCACGACGCGGATTCAAGCAGCGGCAACATCGTGGGGCCGCGTGGTCCGATCACCGCGGACGAGACGCGGCCCTATCTTGGGCCGGTCCTTGCCCAAAACGATCGGAACAAGAAGCGGTACTCGCAGCGGTACAAAAAGAAGTACACGAACGACAGTGACGATGATGACGACGATGACGACGATACTCCCGCCGTCCGTTCCAAAAATCCGTACAATAGCTCCAGCAACGACGACGATGACGACGACGACATGACCAATGAAGAAAGGGCTCTTGAATACTACTATAGCGCCCCGGAATGATGTCGGCTGATGCTTGCGGATGCGCGGCCGGTGTTGCGAACGGAAGCAACACCGGCTGCACCGTTTTGGCGGCGCAACGAATTGGCATCTGAATAGCCGTCGCTATCGCCTCAAGTCGTCTGACAACGTCGCCCTCGCGAACCCGACACTCTCGTCGATCGGTGCCGCACCATGCAGCGCTCCGTGCTCGCCTGCGCGCGGAGAAGTGGCCGACAACAGGGTTGAGCTGCGCGCTGGCTCGGCAGGACTGCCTTCGTAGACGGATGTGGGCAGGTGCATCTCTTTGAGAACCAGGGACAACGGCATGAGCGTCGTGTCCCGCCCGATTACGGCGCCGCCCATCACGCAGGCGCCGAAAGTGACGGTGCAGCCGTCTCGAATATGCGTTCGCTTCACCTTCAGCATCATGTTCTCGAAGCTGTGGTACTGCAGGAAGCCGTTGATGAGGCAATCATCGCCGAAGCTGACCGCGTTCCAATCGAAGCACTGCATGGGCTGGGTCACGATGGTGCGGCGGCCGATCTCGCATCCCATCCACCGAAGGAGCGAATTTGAAAGAACGCTCCCGGCGGAAAAGCCCAGCGCTGACCTGCACCAGATGAAGAAGCAGTCCTGGGAGAAGAAGTAGGCGAAATGCCGCCACGACCAGAAAGGCGCCGCGTGATCTTTGCCCCATTCATCGCCGACGAGCAGCTTCTTGGTCGTGACCGACAACAGGACCAATGCTACCTCGGTGAGCAGCAAAGCGCCGCCCGCGCTGATCACCAACTCTCCGCCAAGCCGCAACAGGCAAATATACAATATCGTGAAGATCAGCACCTCGGTGACGCGCAGCGTGCCAATGCTGAAGAAGTCAAACAGCGAGAGGCGGGCAAGGAAGAGGTGGAATTTCGGGGACGCGTGAGCCTGGTTTTCGGCCTCGAATGGCGCGCTCGCAAACTTGACGGGTGGGTTTCCGGCCACCGTGATCGGTTCACCGAAGCGGGAGCGCATCTGCCTGCGAAACTGAATGTCGCTGGCCGGGGTGGAGACACCCAACAGGAAGTTGGAGGGGAACTGCCCATGCTCGGCCACGCAGTTATTGCCGGCGAAGAAGTTGCGCGGCATGTCGAGCTGACGCAGCGCCACATGTTCGGCGCCATAGTCGAGCATGTTCGTGTAACAGCCGTTGGACCAGAACACCTGCGAATCGGCGCCCGCGAGGTCCGGGACAAGGTTGAGCATGACGTCGCATTCGGAGCCTCCCACGCGCGGGAAGCGCATGCCGGCGAGCGCCCGCAGGTACTGACCAGTGATGGTCCAGGACCACAGCACCTGTATGGCGTTCATTGTCTTCAATCTGAAAAAGAGCAGCGCGGTGCCGAGCCCGCGCGACGGATGCAGTCCCGGCGAGACGGCCGTGAAGCGGACAAAGAGGCAGCCCAGTAAGGAGGTCACGACGGCGGAAAGCCAAGCGGTGACGAACGCATACAGAATCAAATGCCACGCGATGTCGAACAGCGACGTCGCCTCGAGATATGCGTCGGCATTCGTGGGCCCGCCCGGTACGAAGGTGGTGTAGTAGGCGCCGGAAAGCTCCGTCGCTGCGGCAGGTATCAGTCCGCGGGAAAACCACAAGATCGCGGCGACCGGCGCCACCGAGAGCCAGAACGATATGAAGATCTGCATTGCCACATTGAGCGTCTCCAATAGCCAGATCGGGCGCGCGTAATGGCAGAATTTCGCCGTACGCTTGAGCTGCGTGCAGCGCCCGCTGAGACGCGCGGGAGCTCCCTCCCACATCTCGTGCGAACCCACATTACTGACGATGAGAGTAAACGGGGTGATCCAACTGCCGCGCCCCACGGTCACATTGTTCGCGACGCCGGCGCGCATTCCAATTTTGCAGCCGCTTTCAAGGTGAACCGGACCGACGTGCAGGTCCTGCCCTAACCATCGCGTCGTGTGAACATAGGCACCGGTCTGGATCGCGACATCGTTCTCGATTGAGAGCAAGTCCAGGGGCCCGGACAGTTCGGCGGCCTGGGCACATTGAAGGTTGTTTCCTACGGTCGTGCCGAGTTGCCGCAGCGCAAATGCCATGAGCGGCGCGCTACGGTACATGGCGCCCAGCTGGACAAGCACCATGCTTTCCAGGCTGCCGATGCACCAGATTCGCAGGTGCATCCTGCTCCACTTTGGATACACCCCGGGAACGATATTGTTCTTGTAAACGTGGCCGCCCATGAAGAGCTTTATCGTCATTACCCAGAGCAGGCTGGCAAAGGGCATGATGAGCGCCAGCAAGTACAGACATAGGCCGACGATTGTGAATGTCGAAAGGTTGGCGGCCAGGACGAACGCCGCGAGCGCTTTGATATCCACGAGGCCGAAAATGCTGAAAAACACCACCAGGCCAGGGGAAATCATGAAGAACGAGAAGAGGGCCTGCAATGTCGTGAAGTATCCGACGGACAGCACTTCCGCCATGGCCTCGTCGCGCCCGGCGCCGCTGTAGTCGGATCTAATCGGGGTCGGAATGGCCTCGGGAACGAGCTGTGACGCCCGCGGGCGACCGGCCACCTTTCGCGCTGTGTTGCAGTCAGTGAGTAGCGCCCGGACCGACACCGACCACCCAGCCGCTTGTAGCTTCTGCGCCAGGCGGGCGATGACAATCGAATGTCCACCGGACTCGGCAAATCCGTCGTCCAAGCGTAAGGGTGTCTCGAATACCGTGCGGCAGACCGCGAGCACCTCTTCACATGCAGGATCCATGCGTTCGTCCGCATCAAGCGAGCTTGCGGTCTCTTCCGCGGCTGCCGGCGCGTTGCTTGGGGTATCTTGCCAACCCGGACCGGAATTTTTCAGCAGATGAGATAGATCCGGCAGGCACTTTCGATCGATCTTCCCCGAAACCGGCTTCATGACGAATTTTTCGACGAGAAAGATCCTGTCCGGCACGGACGGGGGCGGCAATTGTTCGGCGAGAGCAGCCGTCACGCGGCCAGCCCATTCCGCCGGCGCGTGAGCCACCACTGAAACCTTTTCTTGGCAGATCGACGGAGCGGACACGAAAGCGACGAGCGTCTCGTTCTGGTAGTCTAAAACCGCGGCCTCGATCTCGCTGAACTGGGTTTGCAGGATGTCCTCGACCGCCTGCAACTCGACGCGATGTCCGCGAACTTTGAGCTGGGCGTCGATCCGCCCGAGGAAGTGCACGCGCTGCGTATGAATATCGATCCTGCATTTGTCCCCCGTGCGGTAAAGACGACCGAACTGAGGGTGCGTGATGAATTTCTGCGCGGTTTGCTCAGGCAGGTTTCGGTAGCCGCGTGCGACATGCACGCCGCCGATGCAGAGCTCCCCAATCTCGCCGTGGGGCAGGGGGCTAAGCTGATCGACGTCGAGAATGACATAAGTGACATTGGGAAACGGCGAGCCGATGGTGATGGGTTCTCCCGGCCGCAGGCTCTGACGGCTCGTGTCGGTACTTGCCTCCGTCGGACCGTAGGTATTGATGATTTGCCGCCTGGCGCGGGTCCAAGGCTCGACCAGCGCACTCGGAAAGGCTTCGCCCGCCGGGACGATGTAGCGGCACAGCGGATAGGGCAGGTCCACCTCCGGCTGTGCCGTCAGGGTGGTGAGCAGCACCGGCGGGCAGAACAGCACCGTGACTTCGGCTTCGCGCAGCACCGGCACCAAGTCCGGGCCGGAGCGAATTTGCTCCTTGGTCAGCAGCACGACCGTGCAACCCGACACCCAGGCGCTGTACATTTCGGAAATGCTGCCGTCGTAGCCGAGCGAGGATGTCAGTGACGTCGCGTCCATGCCCGGCATGAGATCGAAGTAATCGGCGTAGCTCAGGGCCAGGTTCACATAACCGGCGTGCGGGCACTCCACGCCCTTGGGCATTCCGGTGGATCCACTGGTATAGAAAATGGTCGCAAGGCGCTGCGCCGGATCGTCCATCCAGGGCTGCGGCCCTCTTCGGGACGTCGCCGGGGGCAACGCCAGGACGTCGAGGGTCGGTAGGTCGCGAAACTTTTCCAATCCACGCGTGAGAACGACCACCGGCTGGGCATCGTTGAGCATGTGGGTGATCAGCGCCTCGGGCAACGTTGTATCGAGGAACATCACCGTTCCCCCAGCCTTGAGGATACCGAGGTGACACGCCACGATCTGCCAATTGTCCTGCGACATGGCCACCGCCACGACCTGGTCCGGGCCGGTAAGGAAGGGAGAAATTGCCGTGGCCACGTTTTCAGCGTGCGCGTTAAGCTCGGCAAAGGTCAGTGATTCGCCGGTATGCGGAATTTGCAGCGCCGTAAGATCGGGAAACTTCTCGGCTGAGCGGCTAAAGATATCGGTGAGCCAGCGGACGCCCTTCTGATGTGGCGCCTTGATGAGGTGGCCATCGCCGAAAACATCCGTCAGGCTGTAAGGGCAGGTATCGGCCTGAGGCACCTTTTCGGACGCCCAAAGATATTGTCTCCACGCCGCAAACGACAGCGCCAGAAACGCCGCGGCAATGCTTGCGACGAGAATTGTGGTCAAAACCTTCCCTCACGCTCGTGGAATCTAGGACTCCGAGACCTTAAGGATTCCAAATGTCCAAACTGTGTGTTCGATGAGCATGAAGAAAGCAACGCGCCACTAATCGAAATAGCGCTGCAGCGTTCCTGTGCGGCGGACGTCCAAAGTAACGCAATGAGGCCCCCCGCCCAACAACTTGGAATGCCGCAGCTTCAGCGGGATGACGTCGAGACCGTGCTTCTCGAGGAGCTTAATGAGAGAGGGCTGATTGCGGTCGACCACGATCAGATTCGGATTGATGCTGAATGCATTCATGTCGATCCAATCGCTGCCGATGCATTTCGACAGATAGTCGGGCTCGTATCTGTCCGTGTTCTCCATCGGCGGGCTGTAGATGACTTCCCACTGCTTCAAGATTTTCGGCAGCGTGTCGTCATTGAGGCGACCGGGATTGCAAAGCACCAGGCCTGGTCGAAGCGCCACCAGGGTCGAGTCGATATGGCTGCCGTAGTACACATCCTTGAGGAAATGTACGCGATACTTCTCGCCGAGGATCGACTGCAGCCAATGCCCGCCCAATTCGTTGCCGGTGGCGCTGACCAAATAGATCAGGTCGTAACCGAAACGCAGGACGTTTGCGGCATCAAAGGCCGGCTCATCGTTGCGCGGAGAGGGCTTCTCTAGATCGACGCCCTCGAAGAGCGAGTCCAAAAGCATCGGCTTGGGAGCGCTGTACCACCTCGCCCCCGACCGCATGTATTCCATCAGCAGGGTGCGGTAGCTGAACGTTTCCTGGGCGCGGCTGCGGATGACATTGGGCGTTTCGATGATTTGATCGCCGATAACCATCATGACGTCGCGCGGGCAGTAATTGTAGTAGCCGTGTGCGGTCCAATTGATCGTAGAGAATTCGGCTTCATGCGGCCATGTGTCCGGACGCTTGACGGTCACGCCCTCCTTTTCCAGGATGCGGACGAATTCATTCAAATCCTCTTCCGTCTCTTCGATAATCCGTTGATCGAATGGCCCGCGCGGAATCTCGTCCAGCGAACGGTCGGGAAACTCCGCCAGTTGGGTGCTCCGGTCCGGCGTCGGAAATCGCGCATTCAGCGGATTGCCCACGATAACCTCTTCCAGCGGGTCCCACTCGTTGCAGCTCCAGACACGCGACTTGTGCAGCGTTTCGCGGTTCCGAGGAGCAGCCGCGTTACCTTCGAGCGACTTTTGGTCTGAGCGCGAGTTTTTGAGGTCAAGCATATCCGAAAAGCCTTATGATCGTTTCTGCCTCACCATCGGGCAGAATTGCTGAAGAAGTTCGGGAAGGCAACGGCTGCGTTGGAGGATTTCGCCGCCTCCAAAACAAGATTGCCCACGCCGAGATCGAGAACACCAAGTCCGAAAGGCGAGAATATCCGGGGCTTGCCGCGGTCGAGTGCAACCTTCTTGTCCAGAACGTCCACCAGAGTTCCCGCCACGAAGTTCCTGTTTCCCGTCTCCATTTCTGCGAGATGCAGCGATGTTCTTGCCTTGAGGCAGTGGTCCACGTCATCGACGATATTTTGCGATGCCAGAATTACGTTCACGCAAATGTCGCGCAGCGATAAATGCAGCACGGTCGGCGCATGCGCGAACACAGCCTCATCGGCTAGATAAGGCTCCGGCGACGTCGTGGTGAATAGCACCAGCGAAGCCTCGCGTACCGCGCCCGCCAGGTCGTCGGAGACATCCGTCCGCACGCCATATTGCCCGTGAAGCCATTTGGCGAACCGCTCCGCCTCTTTGCGATTCAAATCGAACAAGCTGACCTTTTGAAACTTCCATTTGCGAAGCATCAGCCATTCGACGGTGGTACGAGCGATGATTCCCGTTCCAATGACGGCAAGGGCGCCCTCAAACGGTTTGGGGGAAAGATTTTCCGCGGCCAAGGCTGCCGAGGCGGCCGTGCGCGTCGCGCTTATCAACGACGCCTCGATGCAGGCCAAGGGATAGCCATTCGCCGCATCGTTCAGAATCAGGACCGCCGAGGCCCGCGCCAGGTTTGACGCCGTATTTTCCGGGAAGCTCGATATCCATTTGATACCGCTCTTTTGCACCGAACCGCCGAGATGCGCCGGCAGCGCGATGATGCGGGCGCTCGGCTTATCGGGGTATCGGAGAAAGTAGCTGTCAGGGTTCACGGCTTTTCCGGACGCGTGAAGCCGGTAGGCAGTTTCCACCGCTTCAAAAACGCGCTGTTTGTTGCCGTCAATTACCTTCTTAACAATCTCACCGGGAACAACGTAGAATGTCGGAGCGGCTTCCACCATCAGCTCTCCTGTTGCCAGGATCGAGCCCTTGCATTCGCCTTTAGGCGCGCGCAACGATGCAAAGATCGACGATGCGAGCCGCGACTCAAGGCGCCGGCTGAGAGCGCTCCAATCACGCGTGGTTTCCGTCCCTTCACTCGGCCGCTACGAGTGCATAACTCTGAATCGGATTTTTCTTTTCACGCGAAATGGTCTGCTCGACCCACGCCGGGTCGAAAACGGTGTCTAAGTATTTGTCGCCAAGATCAGGGGATATGGCCACGATCGTATCGCCGCGGCTGAACTCCGGACCGAACTGCTGGACGGCAGCGAGCACCGTTCCAGTGCTTCCTCCGACGAGCATGTGGTGATCGCGAACGAATGAATGACAAGTTTCGACGGTCTTGGCCTCGCTGATTGTTATGACTTCGTCCGGATTGGCAAAATCGGCAAGCTTCGGCCGTACGCTTGTGCCGATGCCGGGAATGTTTCGCTTTCCGGGCGTGCCGCCGAATGTCACGGAACCCTCCGGCTCGACGGCTACGACCTTGATCTTAGGAAATACTTGGCGAAGTCTTTCCGAAATGCCGGCGAGCGTGCCCGTGGTGCCGCTCCCCACGAAAATCCAGTCGACTTTTTCGAATTCGCGCGCGATCTCGTTTGCCGTCTGCTCGACGTGAGCATTCTTGTTGGCCAAGTTGGCGTATTGATTGAGCCAGATCGCGTTCGGCGTCGCCTTCAGCAGGTGATCGATTTTTCTTAGCCGGGTCTGCAGGAAGCCTCCAGCCGAATCCCGTTCGTCGACGACGATGACGTCCGCTCCATAAAGCTCCATCGCCCTAACGGTGGAACGATTGGCGTTTGGGTCCGTGACACAGATAAATCTGTAACCCTTGCTGGCACAGACGAGACTGAGCGCTAACCCCAGATTGCCCGATGACGACTCGATGATCACGGTCTCGTGCGGTCTCGCGAGTCCTTGCCGCTCCAGATCTTCGACAAGCGCGATAGCGGTTTTGATTTTGATCGAGCCGGTTATGTTGAAGCCCTCGAGCTTCAGAAAAACATCGTGGTCTCCTGCATAAGCAGGAAGCCGATAAAACAGATCGCGGAAAATCAACTGCAGAGGCGATTCAATGATCATGGATTACGGCACAGCACGCTGCGCCCTTCTGGTTACTGTGGCGATGTGATCCGTCGCAATCGACATCGCTGCGTTCCTCATCCCGTTCTTCGTCTGCGTCTTCTTTCGTTGCGCATTATGCTTCTGCTGCACGAGTTGAATTTTGCAGCGCACCATCCACGATCACTTTCAGATTATTGCTTCGCGCGCGTCGCTTGGCAACCCTAAATCGATTCACTTGCGACGCGATGCCTCCGCTGCATCGTTGTGACTGCGGCAGATGGTCTACTATCGAGAGCATCGGCGCGTTTTTTATTAATTTGCAGTGCGCGATGATCTGCGGCGGCGTCTAAAGTTCGTGAACAAGCGTTCATCTTGAACAAGCGTTCATTCCGGCTGTGATCAAAGGTGCGTTGTAGGTCCAAAACGCCAGGCGATTATTTTGCAAACATCAATGAGTCTTCCATTAAGAAAATCCGCCAGCTAGCCACACGCCGGCGCCTAGCAACTTAGTTGGTTGCAGCAATGCCGCGGCGAGACTGCCGGAGATAGCAACGAAGACATCGCACGCATTATCCTTGGGTGGTTGCCGGTGCGCTTCTTGACCGCAACACATCAAGCGCGCGAACAATCAGCGGATCGACTCCGGTTTCAATGTCGCTCTTCTTGTTTAGCAGTTCGACGTCGACCGGAACGCCCTTTCCTTCATAGCAAACCATGTCGGCCGACAGGTACACTTGGTATGACAAACAGTACTCCCAGCCATTGGGTAGCGTCTTCTCGAGCTGATACGAGAATATGCCGTTGGTACGATCGCCGATGACCGTAACGTGTGGCAGCTGCTTGATGGCGAGCGCAAAGGCTTCGCCGCCGCTGAAAACGGAATCGCAGGTTAGCAGCGCGATCGGTCCGGTGAATTGCAAAGGCCCCGTCGGTTCAAGGTACCAGGTCTTTACCGGGGTAAAGTCGTCTTCGCCGGGGCCGATCTTCGTTTTCCTGTGAAAGGCGACACGTCTGCGATCGCAAAAGCGATTGATGACCGCAATTGCAGTGCTGTCATCGCCGCCGGGATTGTTGCGGATATCGATAATGAAGCCGTTCAAATCGGGGAAGTCCCGGGAAATCTCATCAAGAGCGGCGTTCAATGGCGCCTTCTTTATGCCTTCCAGCTCAAGAATCCGGAGATAACCGAACGTCGACGACCTGCAGTAGCGAAGCATCCAGGCCTGGGTTTTCGCGAGCTTGCCGAAATCGTTCGCGACAAGCGTGCTTTCGGTCGTCTTGAAAAGTTGATCGATTTCACGCTCGGTGAATTCTTGCCAGAACCGAGGTTTCTGTTCTGCGACGAAGAAACGCTTTTTTCCATCGATTTTAGCCTCGAGCTCGACGTGCCCATCGTTCAACGGAAGCAGCATCTGGCAGAAGATGCTAAACAACTCGCTCTCACGCGTGGTTCTGGTAACTTTAGGTCTGTAAAGGGCGTACTGTTCCTGCCAATCGACGTTTCTTAATTTAAAGAATGGGTACCTGTTGTGAAAAGTGGTCCACAATTCTTCGAAATTCGTTTCGGGGTCGCGATTGATCATGGTTGACTTATCCATTACTCAGGGACGTCACTATTGCCTAAATTCGCTGGCAATGACTACTGACAACGAGCTGATTAGCCGTGCCATGGAGTTTGGATTAGGATGACGACGCATGCTACCCAATATCCGCAAGATCAACTGATGCGATCGTCTCCTTATCGACACGCACGTCAAATCCCGATGCTCAAGCAAGGGGTTTCCCGCAAATGACCTCCGCAATTTTCTCGTCGGCCTCGGACGACGCGAGGTTAGCAGTTAAAAGAAATTTTCGGTGATGAAATGCCGCGAGCTTCGTTCTCCGCCGCGGCGGTGATGATCCTAGGCGCTCTGTTGTTATTCGATTCAACTCGAGCCGAGGACGCAGGTCTCCATTTCGGAAGTTGGGGCTTTGACCTATCTGCGCAGAAACTAGCGGTCAGGCCCGGCGACGACTTCTTCGAATTCGCCAATGGAGGCTGGCTCGCTCGAACGCGCATACCGCCCGACAAGACAGAGATATCCGTTGATGTCCTCATTAACGATCGTACTGAGGCGCAGCTTCATAAGATCATGGAAGAGGCAGCGCAACACGCAGGCCATGAGCCGAAGGATCTGGAAGGAAAGGTAGGCGCCTTTTACAGATCGTTCACGGATGTCGGCCGCATTGAGGCGCTCGGTAGCTCACCGTTGGACCCCGAGCTTACGGCGATCCGTGCGGCAAACACCTATGAACGGATCGGGCGCCTGATGGGTCGGCAAGGTTTCGACTTCGACGGCACATTTTTCGAGATTTCAGTCAATGCTGATCCCAAGAATCCAACGCATTACTCCCTGTCACTCGGCCAGGCAGGATTGGGTCTTCCTGACCGAGACTACTATCTCCAGCCGACCTTCAGAGCGCAGTTGACTAAGTACCAGGCATATGTCGAGCAGCTGTTGCAGCTTATTAGATGGCCCGAGGCGCGTGAGAATGCCGCCCGCATCGTGACTATGGAAACCCGGATCGCACAAGCGAACTGGACCAAGGCCGAGCAGCGCGATCCCAATAGCATTTACAATCCGCTTTCTGTCTCTGAACTCGACGCGGTCGCGCCGGGCTTCCCCTGGAAACGTTTTCTGAGTGAGGCGCGCCTTGCTTCTACAGACCGAGTCATCGTCTTGGAAAAGACCGCCTTTCCCAAGATCGCGGCAATTTTCACCGACACGGCAATTACAACCCTGCAAGCATGGCTTGCTTTTACGGTTGCCGACAATGCGGCGTTCTATCTCTCACAGCCTTTCGCGGATGCGGCATTTGAGTTCCGCAACAAAGTGCTTTTAGGTCAGCAGGAGCAAGCGGTTCGCTGGAAGCGCGCCATTCGCGCGGTCAGTGGCGGTGATTGCGGGGAAGATTCCAAACTGTGCTTCGGTACGCTGAGCTGGGCGGTTGGGCAATTGTACACAGAGCGCTACTTTCCACCCGAAAGCAAAGCCAAGATCGAGGCGCTTGTTGCCAACCTGAAAGCCGCGTTTCGCGCGCGCCTTGAGCGGCTGGACTGGATGAGCCAGGAGACAAAGGCGGAGGCGCTGAAAAAGCTCGACAGTTACGTGATCAAAGTTGGTTTTCCTAACAAGCCGCGTGACTATTCAAATTTCGTTATCCGTGATGACGACCTCATCGGTAACGTGCGCCGTGCGGGAGAGGCGGATTGGGCTTTCTATGTAGGGCGCTTGCAACAATCGGTGGACCGCGACGACTGGGTTATGACGCCGCAAACGAATGATGCCCAAAATGGCGCCACGCTCCGTGATCTTATCTTTCCCGCCGCCATCTTGCAGCCGCCCTTCTTCGATCCCAAGGCCGATCCGGCGGTCAACTACGGAGGCATCGGCGCAGTTATCGGTCATGAAATGACGCACGGCTTCGACGATGAGGGCCGCAGGATCGACGCTGCGGGGTTGCTGCGTAATTGGTGGGCGCCGCCGGATGCCAAGACTTTCGAGTCAAGAGCGAACATGCTGGCCGCTCAGTTCGCCGCTTTCGAGCCGCTGCCGGGCCTGCACATCAATCCGCAGTTGACCATGGGCGAGAACATTGCCGACCTAGGTGGATTGGTCGTCGCACTTGATGCCTATCACCTCTCGCTACGCGGCGAGCTCGCTCCGGTGATCGGCGGGTATACAGGCGAGCAGCGCGTTTTCCTCGCCTACGCCCAGTCCTGGAGAGGAAAGTCTCGCGACGAAGCCTTGAGAAACCAGTTGGTGAGCGACGTCCACTCGCCTCGACGATTTCGCGTTAATGGCGTCGTGCCGAATATCGATGCCTGGTATCGCGCGTTCAGCGTCAAACCGGGGGATAGGCTTTATGTTCCTCCGGCAAAGAGGGTCTCGATTTGGTAGCTGACCTGCTCTGAAGTTTCCGGCGGTTCGCGAACTATGGGAACGGGCCTCGGAAAAAATCGTTGCCAGAGACTGCCGAGCCCGTAACGCCGGATAGTTCTAGGCAATTGAAGTTGATGGCGCGCCCTAGGGGATTCGAACCCCTGTTACCGCCGTGAAAGGGCGGTGTCCTAGGCCTCTAGACGAAGGGCGCAGTTCTGCCATCGTGGGGCAGGGGCCCCTGGGCAGCGCGGCGACATATAAAGAGCTTCGGCTGGAGCGGCAAGCTTACCAGTGGCCCGTGTTAGCCATGGATTTCCACGGCTCCTGCGCCGGTTTCGCCTGCCCCTTCTGCAGAAGTTCGATTGAATGGTGGTCAGGCGAGCGCACAAAGGCCATGACGCCGTCGCGCGGCGGGCGATTGATAGTGACGCCGGCCTTCATCAGTTTCTCGCAGGTGGCATAGATGTCGTCGACCTCATAAGCCAAATGCCCGAAATAGCGCGCCTCGCCACAGTCCTCGTCGCCGTCCCAATTATAAGTGAGTTCCACCTCTAGGCCGGGGCGCCCTTCTTTTTTGGTTTCCTCGAGCCGCTTCTCGTCGCCCGGCGCCGCCAAAAATACGAGGGTATAGCGGCCCTTTTCGTCGACCCGGCGGCGGGTCTCCTTGAGGCCGAGCTTGTTGATGTAGAAGTCGAGCGCGGCGTCGAGATTGCGCACGCGCAGCATGGTGTGCAGATATCGCATGGATTGCATCCTCGAATTGGACAAAGGCCGGGGCCCCGCCCGATACTATAGCAATGATTGCTCCCGATCTTGAGACCGCTATTTATGCACTGCGCGATCTGATCGAGGGCGCGCAGGCGGTTGTGCCCTTCACCGGCGCCGGCATCTCGACCGAATGCGGTATTCCCGACTTTCGCTCGCCGGGCGGCTTTTGGACCACAAACCGGCCGATCCCGTTCGACGAATTCCTGGCCAGCCGCGAGATGCGCGACGAATCCTGGCGTCGGCGCTTTGCCATGCTGGACCAGTTCGGCGGCGCGCAGCCCGGCCGCGGCCACCGGGCGCTCGCCAGTCTCTACCGCGCCGGCAAGGTGCCTGGGCTGATCACCCAGAATATCGACAACCTGCACCAGGCCTCCGGCATCGCCGCCGCCGCCGTGATCGAGCTACACGGCAATACCACCTACGCGCACTGCCTCGACTGCAGCAAGCGCTACGAGCTTGCATGGGTGCGGGAGAAATTCGAAATCAACGGGCAGCATGCGCCTGACTGCGCCTGCGGCGGCTACATCAAGACGGCGACCATCTCCTTCGGCCAGGCCATGCCGCTCGAAGCAATGGAGCGGGCGGAGCAATTGACGCGCGCAAGCGATCTCTTTCTCGCCATCGGCTCCTCGCTGGTTGTATGGCGGCGGCAGGATTTCCCTTGATGGCAAAGCGCAATGGCGCGCGCCTGGTCATTATCAACCGCGAGCCGACTGAATTCGACGATATCGCGGATGTCGTCGTGCACCATGACATCGGAGACGTGCTGAGCCCCTTCATCGCCCACTGATTCGTTTTTGCTGCGCTGTGCACAGGGCTGTGTGCAAGCACATTTTGCACTTTGCCATGCTAGGGCCGGTGTTATGTTTGATTCACCAAAAAGATTCGTCGAAGCGCCCGGCAAGAGGCGCCAACAGAATGGCGGCGCGCGGCGTCATGGCGTCGGACGGGGTCGAATCAAAAATGTCAGAGACCAATCTCCGGCCCGGATCCGCCAGAGAGGTCGTCGACGAGAGGGCAGCCGACCTCATCGAAGTGGCGGGCGTCATCAAGTGGTTCGACGTTTCCAAGGGCTTTGGCTTTATTGTCCCGGACAACGGCATGCCCGACGTTCTCCTGCACGTGACTTGCCTTCGCCGAGACGGCTATCAGACGGCCTATGAGGGCGCGCGCGTGATCTGCGAGGTGTTGCAGCGCTCCAAGGGCTTGCAAGCATTCCGCATTTTGTCGATGGACGAAACCACCGCGGTGCACCCGGCGCAGATGCCGCCGCCGCGTACCCACGTCACCGTAGCGCCGACCAGCGGGCTCGAACGCGCGCAGGTCAAGTGGTTCAACCGCTTGCGCGGCTTCGGCTTCCTGACGCGCGGCGAGGGCACGCCCGATATCTTCGTCCATATGGAGACGCTGCGGCGCTACGGCATAGCCGAGCTGCGGCCGGGCCAGACGCTGCTTGTCCGCTTCGGACCCGGTCCGAAGGGCCTGATGGCGGCCGAGGTTCGGCCGGACGGCGGCCCTCTCGGGCTCGCCTCTCACTGACTGAGACTTTTCCCATTGCCGCGCCGGGGGCGTCCGCGTAAAGGCGGACATATGCGCGCCTTCCAGTGGACCGCCGTCATTCTCGTCAGTTTTCTGGTTGTTGCCGGCCCGGCCCGGCCGGCCGCCCTGCGCACGCTCGAGATCATCAGCGGGACCGGGGTTCATGTTTTTACGGTGGAGGTCGCCGACACCGAGCCCGCCCGCGAGAAGGGCTTGATGTTCCGCAAAAATTTGCCGGCCGGGCAGGGGATGCTGTTCGACTTTCAGCGGGAGCAGGAAGTCAGCTTCTGGATGAAGAATACCTATATTCCGCTCGACATGATCTTCATCCAAGGCGATGGGCGCATCCTGCGGATTGCCGAGAATACAGAGCCGCTATCGACCACCCTGATCCCGTCGGAGGGGCCTGTGCTGGCCGTGCTGGAGGTCGCAGGCGGAACAGCGCACCGGCTTGGCATCGCGCCTGGCGATCGCGTGGCCTTCCCCATCTTCGAGCGCCACTGAGCTCGCTTGCTGGGGCTGGTGGGAGCGTGTATCCCGGCGCAAGCCGTCGCGGGGCATAGCGCAGTCTGGTAGCGCGTCTGCTTTGGGAGCAGAAGGTCGCAGGTTCAAATCCTGCTGCCCCGACCAACGGCTACCCGATCTTCCTGCAGCGTCGGCGCACGTCTCGCATCGCCCCGGGTCCGTCGCAGCTGTTCCAGGCAAAACCGTTGGTTCTTTCCGCAACCAGCGGCTGAATGGGCTCCGTTCGTCGGAATTAATCCACAGGTCTACTCATGCATTTGCTCATAGTGAGGGCATAAAAAGCTCATAAAAATTTATCCAAGTATAAATTCTAAGTAAAAGCAGATCATTATTTATGATCTATTAATTGGCAGTCAGGCCAAAACAATTAAAGTCAGTAAACAAATCCTTGGTTGCTTGCGACAGCGCGTTAATTTGCGTTTATTCTATCGCAGATTGAAGCGTCAGTGAGTAGTATGCCGGTAGCGACTTTCTCGGCAATTTTTGTAAGGGGGGCGGTCTGTGATCCCACGCGGAAAAAGACCGACTATTTCGATTCCAAGCAGCGGGGGCTGATGCTCGAGGTCCGCTGCTCTGGCGGCAAGACGTACTACCAGCGCTACACCGACGAGCGCGGCCGCGAACGGCAGTACAAGATCGGGTCTGCCGATGTGATCAGCCTGGAACAAGCGCGGCGCAAGGGGCGGCAAATCTTGGCCGAAGCCTTGCTCGGCGCCGACCCGGCGGCGAAACGGCGGGAGATGCGGGCGGTTCCCCAGCTCAGCCATTTCGTGCACGAGCGCTATTTGCCTTTTGTGCGCAGCTACAAGAACAGCTGGCAGACCGACGAGACGGTGATCCGCATCCACATACTGCCGAAATTCGGCAGCCTTGCCCTCGACGAGATCAAGACCGACGCCATTACCGACCTCGTCAACCGCATGCGCGACGACGGCTATGCGGCGGGGAACGATGAACCGCGTCCTCGTCATTATGCGCTACATGTACAACCTCGCGCGCAAGTGGAAGGTGCCCGGCGTTACCGAAAATCCGGCTGCCGGCCTGACCGCCGGTCCCGAGGTCCAGCGCAACCGCTTCCTCAGCGAAGAGGAGGCGGAGGCACTGGTACACTCGCTTCATGTCGACGAGAACCAGACTGCGTCGCGCGCAATCATGTTGTTGTTGCTGACCGGCGCGCGCCGCAACGAAGTTACATTTGCCAAGTGGGATTATGTCGACTGGAAGAACAAGACATTGCTTGTGCCGAAGTCGAAGTCGGGTCGGCCGCGGGTCATCGCCCTCAACCAGTCGGCGATCGCGCTTTTGACCGCGATGCCGCGCCTCGAAGGAAACGAATATATCTTCCCGTCGCCGATCACCGGGCGGCCGTCGGGGTCGCTTTGGTTCCCCTGGGACCGGGTCCGCCAGCGCGCAGGCCTTGCCGATGTACGCCTGCATGACCTGCGTCATTCTTTCGCAAGCTTCCTGGTGAACCGGGGCGTGTCGCTCTACGTGGTGCAAGGCCTGCTCGGCCATCTGCACGCGCGTACCACGCAGCGCTACGCGCACCTCACGCAGGAAACGCTCACCAGTGCCGCGGATCTGATCCAGGACGTCGTCGTGTTTCCGGGCGCCGGATAAAGGCCACTCGCGCGCCGCCAGGCGCCTAAGATCATTCCATCGGCGCCAACCGCGCATCGACTGCATGCGGCGAATTGCGCATGCCCGGCATTTACCGAAAAGCAAACGTTGTGACGATACGCTCTACATTGCGGGCGTGCGCAAACTCGTTTTGCCTCGTTTTAGTGCGTGAGACCCAGACTATACCCAGTTCGCATCGCCTGGGGCGAAGCAGCCGGTTCTGAAATAGTGGTGTGCAACCAAACTATTGCTTTTAGGACCCACCCAGGCCGGCCCCATCCGATGCAAAAGCGCGGTCCCTGAACAAAAGGGGACGTGAGATTTAGGCGCGGCGCGGTTGTTGGGCTTATCGCGACGGCAAGCACGCAACCCGTAGAGTACGTGAAGATATGCAGCCTGTACGGTGTAGGGTTCTATTACATCCCGGGCACCGATATGTGCTTGAAGGTCGGCGGCTGGGTGCGCGCGCAATACCAGTACCATGCCAACGGCAGCACAACGAGCGGCAACTTCAACGGCGTCGGAGCCGACGTCCGCAACGACACGACGAGCGAGTCGACCTGGCGGTCGCGCGGTTACGTCACGTTGGATGCCCGCAACCAGACCCCATACGGCACGGTGCGTGCCTATATGGACGTCGGCCTCATTTCTAACGACATTGGCAACGGCGGCGGGGCATCTGCCCATACCAACCGTGGCTTCATCCAGTGGGCCGGCTTCACCTTCGGTCTGGCGACGCCGTTCTTCGAGTTCTTTAGTGGTCCTGCGACGTCTTATCTCGCCGACTACTCGCAGAACACGACCGCGGGCGGCGGCTGGATGGTTGCGGCCTATACCGCACAGTTCGGCAACGGGTTCTCGGGCACGATCTCGGCGGAATCTCGTCGCGATAGCCAAATCGTCGGTGATGCCGCCAGCATCAACTCCGCGGGTGTCGGTGCATCGGCCGGTGGCCCGGGTGCGGGCTATGGCGGGTTCAATGCCCCGGATGTCGTGGCCAACTTGCGCGTCGACCAGGCCTGGGGTTCCGCCCAGATCATGGGCGCCCTGCACGAGGTCAACGCGACCTACTATGCCCCGAACACCAACGACGCGAACGGCCACCCGGACGTCGAGTGGGGCTGGGCAATCGGCGCCGGCCTCAAGCTGAATGCGCCGATGATCGGCCACGGCGACTACTTCCAGGCCGAAGTCGACTACGCCGAAGGCGGGGAGTACTACATCTTCTCGCCGCAGATCATGAACCGCAACTACTACGAACGTGAGGGCAACTTCGCCGGCTACGGCGTCATGGCCGACGCGGTGTATGGCGGGACGTTGGCTGCGGGCGACGCGACGCAGTTGAACCTGACCACGACTTGGGGCGTCATGGCGGCCTTCGAGCATCACTGGAACGACCAGTGGAGGACGTCGCTCTATGGCGGCTATCAAGAAACCAACTACGACGCCCAGGCCAACGCGATCTTGTGCGTACTGCAAGGTCAGGGCGTGGGTGCTGGAACGACCGCGGTCGCCGCTGCTGGCTGCGACAACGATTGGAGCAGCTATTTTATCGGTTCGCGCACGCAGTGGAACGTCAGCAAGGACTTCTACATGGGCCTCGACGTGATGTATCACGTCCTCCAGAGTGGAAGCGGTGCCGGCGGGCTATTGGGTGCAGCGAATTCGACACGCGGCGCGACGTTCGTCGACGACATGGACATTTGGCGGGTCGAGTTCCGCGTCCACAAGGACTTCTATCCCTGATCGCGTGATCATGGATGTCTGAACAAGACCCCCGGCGGGAAACCGCCGGGGTTTTTTTGGCGACCGTGCTTTGGGTTGAGGGGTAAGGTGACGCTACCCGAGGCGCAGAAGCGAATTTTAGCGGTCCTTTTGAAATACCCACGGCGTGAGCTTTCCCCACAGGAAAGCGCGGGTCATAGGAGCGCTCGAAAGGCCGCGCCAAGAGCGGAGCAGCAGACGTAGGAGCCACCACCCGGCGTCAGGATGCCTCGGGCACTCAGTTCGGCGGCGATGGCGCGCACCCTGGTGCGCCCGAGCGATCACATCGCGGACTGTCATTGCGTGCCACTGACCACCGCGTGCCATGTATCTCTCGGATCACCGGAACCACGTTCGCAGCGTGGCGGTCAGCAAGGGCTCTAACGGTGGCAACAGCCGCCTTGCGCGCCTCAGGGAGCTTAGGAGCCCCGAGCTTGACACACGGGCCTTGGCAGCAGCAAAGCAGGCTTGGTGGGCGAGGATATTGGCGACGAAGTCCACAAAGATCGCGACCAATTCTTCCGCATCGAAAAGGGCAACGGCGAAGTGCTGATCGACGGCAAGAGCTCGAAGATCAAAGGGGACGATGCCGTCCTCGTGCCCGCGGGCGCCCGCCACAACATCATCAATACAGGCGAGAAGCCGCTCCGCCTCTACACTCTCTACGGTCCTCCCGAACACCGGGATGGAACCTTGCATGCGACCAAGGCCGACGCCCAACGCAAGAAAGAGCATTTTGACGGCAAAGTCAGTGAAGCCGCGTAACGTTGAGACGTACAAGACGGGCATGGCTTGCTGTCAATACTTCAATTGAGGAAATGGTTGCCGGCCGTTTTAGAGTGCAGGACGCCGCAATACTGAAATGTGTGTTCTTGGTGCCGGGATTTTCCCAAACTTGGCGGCGTTGCCAAACTTTTTTGTGTGCCACTTGAATGCGGAGATATCGCTCTCTTGCGCTAGCTGCGATGGGTTGATTCCGCGATCTCTCGGCGGACTGTTTGTTCTACAAGAGGTACGAACGGTACAGATCACTAACCTGACTTGGCCCACCCAATCGAGCCGATCTTCTTGAATATTCTCGGGGTTCTGCCGCCCGCTTGTTTCGACCTTTTTTTTCTGTTAAAATATTTGCACAAACAGTGTGCGTAGAAAGGGTCATGTCATGCGTCGTAGTGTAGTGACCTTGTTGTGTTCGACTGTTTTTGTATGCCTTTTCGCACTTCCCAGTCCGGTCTGATCGGCCCCCATCGAGTGGTCCAGGTGGAATGTTAGTTGAGAGTCGGCCCTTGCGCTAGCGTGGCCGGCGGAGTTGGTCGACGTAGCGCAGCCGGCCACGCGGCGAAGGCGGGCACGAATACTTCCGGTGCTGGTGGCTTGTAGCCCAGCGATTCATGCGGCCTGATTGCGTTGAAGTGGCGCCGCCAACTTTCGATGACGATTTGGGCCTCCCGCAGCGTGTAGAAGATTTCACCATCGAGCAGTTCATCACGCAGGCGTGCGTTGAAGCTTTCGACGTAACCATTCTCCCAGGGGCTGCCTGGTGTGATGTAGGCGGTCTTTGCGCCGACCGCTGTGATCCACTCCTGCACAGCCTTGGCCACAAACTCCGGCCCATTGTCGGACCGGATGTGGCCGGGCACGCCACGCAGGATGAAGAGATCGGACAGCACGTCGATCACATCGATGGCCTTGAGCTTGCGGGCGACCCGGATCGCCAGGCATTCGTGGGTAAACTCGTCGATGACATTGAGCATTCGATACTTCCGTTCATCGTGGGTGCGATCCTCGACAAAATCGTAGGACCAGACGTGATTGCGGTGCTCGGGCCGCAGCCGCATGCACGATCCGTCCGCCAGCCAGAGCCGGCCGCGCTTGGGTTGTTTATGGGGGACCTTTAGCCCCTCGCGCCGCCAGATCCGCTCGACCCGCTTGTCGTTGACGATCCAGCCCGCCTGCTCCAGCAACCCGGCGATCTTGCGATAGCCGTAGCGGCCGTATTGGCGGGCCAGCGCAATGGTGTCGGCGGTGAGCCGCTCTTCGTCATCACGGCCCCGCGGTACCTTGCGCTGCGTCGAGCGGTGCTGCCCGAGCGCCGCACAAGCGCGGCGCTCGGAGACATGCATGACTTCTATGACCTGCTCGATACAGGCGCGTCGGCGCGCGGGGCTTAGAAGTTTCCCCGGGCGGCCTCCTGCAGAATGAGCTTGTCCAGCGTCAGGTCCGAAACCGCCTTGCGCAGGCGGCTGTTCTCGGTCTCGAGCTCCTTCAGGCGCTTGACCTGTTCGGTCTTCAGCCCGCCGTACTCCTGGCGCCACCGATAATAGGTGACTTCGCTCACGCCGATCTGGCGGATGACATCAGCAATGTCCTGCCCCTGCGATATCAGTACATCCGCTTGTCGCAGCTTCGCGACGATCTCTTCAGGCTTGTGCTTCTTCTTCGGCATCTCGGTCCTCCTTCATGTCAAAAGACATAGTTCAGGTCGGACCACTTTTCAGGGGGAGGACCAATTTACCCGAATCCGACCTGGTATTCGAGTGGCTGTTGCTACCGAGAGCGGGGATACGTGGCATATCCCTATTATCGGCGCTCTTATTATCCCTACTATTATGGCCAGCCCTACTACCGTTGTGGGCAAGTTCGCATCGCTGACGGTCGCGGTGGTTGGGTGTGGGGCGCTGGTACCGTTTGCTACTGAGCGAAGTTTTCAAGGCCGCCTGCGGGTTTCGAAACGACATCTCGTTGGCATGCGGGCGAAAGCGCTTCGTCTGTATATAGCCGCAGTAGCTCGGAATTTAATTGCGAAGAATTGGTCAGAAGAACTACCTGGTGTCGGCCAGATGGCCTTCCACTTTACGGCGTAAATCAAACCGCTTTTCCGCTACAGGGCGACCGAACCTCTAAAAAATCCAAATAGGACGGACTACGGTGTAGTCGCGACCCTTTTAGGCAATTGTGCTGTTGAAAGCTTTGTGAGTCGAAATTCGTGGGCGCTAATTTTGACGTGGATCAATATTGATCGTGGGAGCGCACTAGAATGCATTCATGTGGTCATATCGTCTATTCATGATCGCCGCGGCATGCATTGCCTTAATAGCGGCGCGCGGTTCGTCAGCCCAGAATTGCGACAATCTCTTTCCTTGGTTATGCCCGGAACTTTTCGTGCCACCCGCTGCCCGACCGCATGTACCTTCTGAGCCAATGAATATCCTACCAGATGATCTCCACGAACCGCCCGCACGAGCTGAACCAGATCCGCAGAGTGGAAATCGGGAAAGTGCAATTCCTCGTGGGAGAAGCCAGTCTAACGCTCTCTATACCGCAGTCGATACTGATCGATTTCCCATTCCAGCGGTACGACTGTCTGACATCAATCCGAAATATTTTAGGAAGGCCGTCGATTATCCGTCAAATGAGCCACCCGGCACTATTGTCATCGATCCACAGAGCCACTTCCTTTATTTTGTCGAAGGAGGGGGCCGGGCCGTCCGTTATGGAATCGGCGTCGGGCGCCAAGGTTTTAGATGGTCCGGGACAGCGACCATTCATGACAAGCAGGAATGGCCCGATTGGTATCCGCCTAGGGAAATGATTCAGCGGCAGCCCGATTTGATTGAACGCGTGAAGGAATTGCAGGGCGGACTGGGGATGCCAGGCGGGCCAGGCAATCCGCTCGGATCTCGCGCCATGTACCTCTGGCAAGGCAACAAAGATACGCTATTCCGTATTCACGGTACAAATGAACCGTGGACAATCGGCAAAAGTGTTTCGTCGGGCTGCATCCGAATGATTAATCAAGATGTCATCGATTTATATCAACGCGCCTCCATCGGCACAAGAGTCGTCGTGCTTTCGCAACGTAGACCGTACGAATAATATGATGGAGTAAGATGCTATGGATCAAGTTATTGCGATGGTAGGCCCAGAGGCCAAAGTTGAAATAGTTGAACAGCGCTCCGGTAAAGTGAGGTCCAGGTTATTTATGACGCCGCAGGACGCGGTTTATTTGGCGCGCGGAATTCTTTCGTGCGCTGCCGCTCTTTGCAGACCAGACCCTCCATCTGCTGGTTCGATTATCTCGAACTCATGCATTCCGGCCTTAGATTGGAAGGCATCTCCTGGCGCCATAATAACGGTAACAATTGGGCCAGGAATTGAACTGCACTTTCAAATGTCGACCGCCAAGAAATGAGTATTCTGTTACAAGACAATATGAATTATTACTGTGCGGAGTGGTCCACTCGCTAGCAGCTGAAACTTCAAATTCTGTACCTTGATGGCGGGATTGGTTCGCCGCGCTCGGTTGGTGCGATTTGGCTCACAACGCGTTCTCGAAGTTGCTAACCTCCAGAGCCATCGCATGCTCCCTAGCCAGCACGCAGCGGGTCTCCAGCGTCTCCCGGCTCCAACCGTCGAAGCCAAAAATGCGATTAGCCTCCGAGAGCACCTACCAGCCCTCGAGATAGGAGAGTTCTCGACCATGGGCTTCGCGGGTGCGCACGTGGCGGAAGTCCAAATCGCGCCGTAGCGCCTGTAGCTGTTTTGCCGAGAAGCCCATCACTTTGTCCTCACGCTCAGAACAGGTTCCGGATTGGACAGGCTGACGCCGGTAATCTCGGCTCCCTGCTTGAGGTCGATGAGCAGCCCCTGCCGGTCGAGCCTGGGATCGCGCGGCTCCCAATAGATGCTGGGCACGGCCGCCTCATCGATAACCATCAGGGCACGGGTGCCGGGGCGGATGGAGGCAGTGAAGTCAGGCGCCTGCAGCTTCTTGAGGTTAAGCTCGAGCATGACGTCCTTGGCGATCTGCCGGCGCTTGGAGGCCCGGTCCTGGAACCTGGCTAGGCGCTCTTCCATCTCGGCGATGCGGCCCTTGAGGCCCACACCTAGGGCCTCATCCTCCAATGCCGAGCGGATGATGGCTTCCAGGATCTGATGCAGGTCGGTGAGGCCCTCGACGGTATCGGCGAGGGTCCGCTCATCGATCTCGGGGTCTTGGGCGCGGATGCGGTCGCGGATGGCGCGGTAGGTTGCGGCGGCGAAACCCAAATTCACGGTGTGTCCTCCCTGGCTTCTGTTGTTCATAAATATACTGCGCTTACATATTTATTCTATATTACACACTCTCTCTGTCAACAGCATTTTTATGCAATTGTAAGAATCACTCATTACAGCCATCCTCACCTTCCGATGCTCACGTCGGAACAAAGCAGGGCCGCCCGTGGTCTCCTGGGCTGGAGCCAGCTCAAGCTGGCGCAGGAGGCCAAGGTTGGGGTGGTGACCGTTCATCAGGTGGAGGCTGGCAGCACGCAGCCACGTCGCTCGACGCTTGACGTCATCCGCCGCGCGCTGGAGGCGGCCGGCGTCCAGTTCATCGATTCCGACGATAGCGGTGGGCCAGGGGTAAGGCTGCGGGAGCCAAAAGGGGGCCCCGGACTATAATACCCATGACAGGATTGACCTTCGGCCCCCGCTTCTCTGTGCAAGAAATTGACGCTGCCCATCATGACCGGCGCTTTGGAAATCAAGACGACTCATTGTTGTGGTACTGGGACGGAGCAATAGTCGCCGCCGCCCGGGCGCTCGGTTGTCGAGAATTCCTCACTGAAGATATGAGTCGATGGCGTAAACCATAGTCAATTCGACGAAGGCCCGAAACATCGCCGTCATGACTCGCCGCCGCAAGAAAAACCGATGGAGGGGAGCGGGCTCCAGACTAGGCAAACCCTGATGAAGGTTTGCGGTCTGCCGAACGTCTGCGGGTCTTGTGAATAACTGGGATGCAATCGGGGTTGAGGATTTTTTCGCGCCATAATATTTAGAAGTTAGCGATTCTCATTTTTGACCGCGCAAGACGTGCGGCTCCCGACGGAGTCGACCTATGCACGCTCGCGGTTCGCGCTCTGCAGAGTGGGACGATCAGGAAAAGCCCTCTGAGGCCGAAAGGTGCGCGCGCGCCTGTGACGAGAGCGACACTGTCACGGCCCGGATGATGGCAGAACTCGACGAGGCCCTAAAAAATGAGTCTAAACTGCTAGCTGCCCTGTCAGATCCGCGTTGGCGCCTATGTCATCTCTACTGGATCATCGACAAGGACGGCAACAAGCGGGTATTTGTCCCCAATGAACGGCAACAGCGACTGTTCGATAACGTTGCGCCCCGCAACTTGATTCTCAAAGCTCGCCAATTGGGCTTCTCGACCGCTATTCAACTCCTGATGTTGGACGCCTGCCTCTTCAAACCGAACACCAGCGCAGCGGTCATCGCTCACAATAAAGACGCGGCTAACGTGATTTTCCACAAGATCAAGTTTGCGTATGACCAACTACATCCCGCCATTCAAGCCATGTGTCAGCTGCAAGGCGAAAGCGTCGGCCAACTGATCCTTGCCAACGGGTCGAGCATGCGGGTGGCGACATCCGCCCGCTCGGCGACCTTGCAGTTCCTCCACGTCTCCGAATTCGGGAAGATCTGTGCCAAATACCAATCAAAGGCGCAGGAGGTGGTTACTGGGTCGCTACCGGCGGCGCAAAGCGGCATGATTTTTATCGAATCCACCGCTGAGGGCAAGGAAGGCGCCTTCTATGAGATGACGCTGAAGGCCCGGGCTAATCAGCAAAGCAAGAAGCAATTCGGCCGCCAGGACTATCGCTTTCTTTTCGCTGGATGGTGGGAATGGGAGAATTATCGCCGGCCGCGCGGTAGCGTAACCGTCACCGGTGCCGAGGACGACTATTTCAACCGCATAGAAGGCGAGATCGGTCGCGCGATCGATAACGAACAGCGCGCTTGGTACATCGCCACCCGTGACAACGAGTTCGGCGGCGACTGGCAGTCGATGAAGCAGGAATACCCGTCCACCCCGGATGAGGCATTCGAGCAAAGCGCCGAGGGCGTCTATTACGCCGAGCAGCTCGCCGCGGCGCGTCGCACCGGCCGCATCCTCGACATCCCCTACGATCCCCGCGTGCTGGTCAATACCTTCTGGGATTTCGGCAAGGATGACGATACCTGCATCTGGTTCCACCAGCACATTAATGGCTGGGACAACTTCATCGACTATTACGAGTGCAGCGATCAGGCGTTCAGCCATTACGCCCGCATCTTGCAAGAGACGGGCTACGTCTTTGGCCGGCACCACATCCCGCACGATGGCGGGCACCGCGCCTGGGGCGTCGATCAGCTCAAGACGGCGAAAGAGATGCTACACGATGTTGGGCTGCGCAACATCGAGATCGTGCCGCGCACGCCCAACATCTCCATCGCCGTCCGCCAGTGCCGTGATGCCTTCCCCAAGTATCGGTTTGACCAGACCCGCTGCAAGGCCGGGCTCCACCACCTCGATCACTACCGCAAGGCGTGGAACGAGCGGCTGGGCGCATGGTCCGAGCAGCCGTTGAAGAATGGCCATCAGCACGCGGCCGATGCGATCCGCCAGCACGCGCAAACCTTCCAAGAGCCGGCGGCTCGTCCGTCCAGGCGCCGTCGGAAGGTCAGCGCAATGGTAGCCTAACTTACTGTTACACCGCGAACGAATGAAAACCTGTGAGAAATGTTTGGTTCGGAGTTGACGCGAAGGTTCGGTACTTTTATAATTCGTTAAATCCCGATTCCCGCGCAAGACGTGCGAGATAAGCGATGGAGCTTGTCTATGCCACGTCCTGCGCGTTCGCGTCGCCGCCAGCCGCGCCAATTCCCGCCGATCGAGTTGGTCCTGGGTCCTGCTCCCCTTTTTGAGGGGGAGGACCGTAAAGCCTATGAAGAGTTGCTCAAGAACGTCCGCGCGGCGATCACGCCGCCGAACTTTTTAGTCGACATGTTGATTACCGACATCGTTGCCCACACGTGGGGGATCGCCCGCTTGCGGCGCTATGAAGTCGAGGTCTCGAAGAAGCTCGAAGAACCCGAAAAGATCTATCGCGCCGATCGGGTGAGCGAACTTGCGATCATGATGAAGCGCCTCGGGCAGGTCCAGGAAATGATCGCTTTGTCCGAACAGCGGCGCCTTAAGGCGTTCAAGCAGATCGAATATCTCTGCACAAAGTTTGCAAAAGCGTTGCGTAAAGCGATTGCCGAAGCGGAGCCCCGGTTGCGGGGAGGTACTGATGACGGCGCCACTGATCCGATGGCGTAAACCAATGGCGGACGATTCCGCGAGGGCATGCGACGACGACGGCCTCGACACGGCGCGCTCGGCCTATAACGCTCAATTTCATCCCGCCGTCGCCGAGAAGCTCTATGCATTCGCCTTAACGCAAAGCGACATAGCAGAAGCCTTCGGAGTCTCCCAGGAGGAAATTTCTGACTGGGAGCGCGATCACGGAGAATTTCACGACGCCTGCGAGCGAGGGCGGTTAAAAATTACACGTGAGGTCGACACGGCATTGCACAAGCTAGCGACTGGTTATGTCGAAAGCGGTGAGCGGCCAATGAAGGTTGAGGGCGAACTCGTCATGACACCCTATCGTCGGCAACGGCCGCCCAATGTTGCCGCAATCCGGCTCTTGCTAGCCAATGGAAAGACCGCCCGAGATCTTTCCGGCGATCACCTTTTGAAACACCTAAAACTCAGGACTGTTTTCGATATCGCCGCGGAGAACGAGAAGAAATGGAAAAGTGGAATCCGCGACGATGAGTAGTTTGAGCAAAGTCCACGCAAACCGCCTTAACGCCAAGTCAAGCACCGGACCGAAGAGCGCGGCTGGTCGCCGGCGCACTTCTCAAAATGCTTGCCGCCACGGCTTGAACATTCCAGTTCTCCTTGACCCAATTCTAGCACAGGAGGTCAAAACCCTAGCTCGGCAGTTAAGCCAAAGTCTTGGGAGCCTCGATTTAGTTGACGTTGCCTATGCTATCGCCGAGGCTGAGATTGACCTGAAGCGCATCCGCAACATTAAGCGAGACCGTTTCCACAAGCTGAACTCGCTACGCCCTCCGACCACCAGAAGCGAGTGGCGTGATAAACCGAATTCGGAATTTTCCGGCGGCGAAAAATTTGAAGCGGACGCCACGGCGTTACTCGAACAGATGCTACGAATTGACCGATATGAAAGACGAGCGCTCGCCCGCCGCAAGTCTGCGATTCAACGGTTCACAAGTTACGTTTTAGCGAACAACAACGGTGGACAAAATCTGGCAAAACGAAGCCAAAAAACCAACAATTTCAACGAGGATTGTAACCATCACTAGCGCTGAACCGCACCGGCAGGACCTGCCCGTCGTCGCCAACAATAACGAGGAAGAGGACCAGCACGAGCCGCAGGCTCATAGGTCCATGCACCCACTAGCGGTCGCAGCTGCGCACGAATTCAGCAATGCGGGCGATAATGTCCGGCTCGGCCAAGAGCGGCGCGTGCCCCTGATCGGGCACTTCGATCACGTCCATCTCGCGGCGGCGCGCGCGCATTTGCGCGACCGTTTCGGGCGTCAGCAAGTCGGAATTGGCGCCACGGATCAGCAGCAGGGGCGTTTGCGCGAGCGCGTCGAATTCCTTCCACAGCGGCGGCAGTTGCTTCTCGAGATCAAAACCTTCCAGCGTGCGGGCCAAGCGCACGTCGTAGGTCGGCACGAGGCGGCCGCTCTCTTCCTTGAAGGTGCGGTGGGCGGCGGCCAGCCAATCGGCTTGCGTGAGCTTGGGAAATTGCGCGCTAAACAGCCGACGCAGGACTTCGGCGCCGTCCTCGAAATCGCGCGGCGTCGGCAGCTTGCCGACATAGCTCTTGATCCGCATCAGACCCTGCGGATCGATCACCGGGCCGATATCGTTAAGCACCGCGCCGGCTATCGCGCTCGGACGTAGTGCGGCAAGCAGCATGGTGAGCAGACCGCCGCGCGAGGTGCCGATGAACACGGCCGGCGCGCAGTCGAGCGCGGTGACCATAGCAAGCACGTCGGCGAGTTCGACTGGGAACGAGTAGTTCGTGTAGTCGCGGTCGTAGTCCGATTGCCCACGGCCGCGATAATCCACCGCCACGACGCGGCGTGGGCGGTCACTGTCGCGCGACAGGGCGGAGGCCAGCGCCTCGAAGTCGCCCGCCGTGCGCGCCAGTCCCGGCAGACAAACGACGGGTAGGCCGGGCTCCGCCGGCGACCCATAAACGCGGGCGTGCAGCCGCAAGCCGTCGGCGGCGCTGATGAAGACGCTTTTCGGCTCGACCCGCATGGCATCCGTATAAGCCATGCGCGGCGGTTGCGCCACGGCTGGATGCGCGCAAGCCGAACGCTCGCGCCTAACCCCCGCCGCGCTTGAGATCTGCTTCGATCAGAAGCTTCGAGCCGCCACCGAACCGGGCGCGATAGACCTGCAGATTTTCCAGCACCCGCTGCACGTAATTGCGCGTCTCGGCGAGCGGAATACGCTCGGCCCAGTCGATCGGATCGACGCGCGGGTCGCGCGGATCGCCGTAGGCGGCGATCCACTGCTTTACGCGGCCCATGCCGGCATTGTAGCCGGCGAAGGTGAGTAGAAAGCAGCCGCGGTAATAATGCAGCCCATTGGCCACCTCCGCGGCGCCCATCTGCATGTTGTAGACCGGATCGTGTTTCATCCGCTGCCAGTCATATTTGACGTGGAAGCGGCGGGCGGTATCGCGCCCGGCCTCCGGCGTGACCTGCATCAGCCCCACCGCGTTGGCAGTGGAGATGTCCTGCTGGTTGAAGTTGCTTTCCGTGCGCGCGACTGAATAGACGACGGCTTTGCCGACAGGCCAGGGGGAGATTGGTTTGTACGAGGGCAGGCCGACCGTCGGAAACGCGTAATAATCCATCGGCAACCCACGCGCATGCGCGTAGCGGGCGAGCAGCGCCATGGCGCGGGCATCGCCATGCTTTTCGGCGACGTCCGCCAGCATCGACATGCCGGCGATATCGGTGCCGCTTTCGCCGATCGCGGCATAGATCGACGCCAGCATGTTGTTCTCGCCGAGGCCGTAGAGAAGCTGCACCGCGCGCACGATTTCGAGATTGCTCAGCGCCTCGGCCTCTTTGGAGGTGAACTCGGGCGGCCCGACGAGGCCAAGATCCTTGACCCCCAACCGCACGCGCGCGAGTTGGCCATAGTAAGTGACCGTGTATTTGGCCGCCTTCTTGTAGAAAGCCGCGGCCTCGGCGTGCTTGCGCATGGCTTCGGCCGCGCGTCCCTGCCAATAGCCGGCGCGCGCCAGCGCGTAAGGATTGGTGGTGCCTTCCGGGATGTGGGAAAAATGATCGGCGGCGGTCTTGGGATCGTGCAGGAAGCGCAGTGCGATCCAGCCGGCCGTGAAATGTTTGTCGACGCGCCAATTGTCCTGCTCCGGCGCGGCCGCATCGCGCGCCACGCGATAGGCCGCCTGCGCCTGATGCTTGTCGAGGAGTTCGCGCACCAGGATGCGCAGCTCGACCCACCAGCGGTCGGCGTCGATCACCGCCGCCGCATTCTGCGGCGCGGTCAGCAGCAGCTTTTGGGCTTCTTCCGGCTTGTTGTGCCGGCGCAGCCACTGCACTTTGGCGAAAATGTAGCCGGCATCTTGGCGCGCCGCCGCCGGGACGGCTTCGAGCAGGTGCTTGGCACTGTCCAGGCGCTTGATCACCGCCGTGCGCGCGCGAGCGATGGCCAACTCGTCGCCGCCTAGCCGGTGCCCTTCGCGCATGCCGGCCGCCGTGTCGTCGTGATAGAAACGCTCTTGCATGCGCACCCGATGGTCTTCGCGGGTGATGAGGTCGCCGAATCTTTCGAGCACCTCTTTCTCGACGCCCTCGCTGAAGTCTTCTTTCCGCCAGGCGTAGCGCACCAGCATCTGTGCCTGTGCGCGGTCGCCCTTGGCCAGCAGCGCGCGCGCCAGCATGAAGCGGCCCTTGGCGGTGACCGGTTGATGGTGATGGAAGAACGCAAGCACCGTTGCGTTGTCGATGTGGTCATTCCACAGCGAGTCTTCGGCGCGGCGCAGGAACAACGGCACGTGCGGCCAGCCCGGATGGTCGCGGATGAAGGCGGCGTAACGCTGAAAGCTGGAACTGGTGTTGTCGGAGCGCAGGATGACCCATTCGGCCAGCAGGCGGGCGACGGGATCCTTGATCGCCTGCTCGGCCTCATTGGCCTCGGCGTCGCGTCCGCGGCGGGCCGCAGCGATAACTTGCTTGAGTTTCTCGACGTCGGCGGAAGACGTGCTGGTCGTGGGCGCGATGGCGAAAGGGCCGGCCAGCGGACGCGCGATGGGCTTGAAGGTGGCGTGGCCGGTCAGGGGGCCAACCCGCGTAAAGCCAAGCGGCGGGACAAGCTGAGGATTGGGGTTGAGCACGGCGAAGGTCGCCAGGCCGGCATGCGGGCTCCGTGGGCGTGTGCGCGGCAGCGGCACCGGAGGTGCCGGCGGCAGCGCCGCGCGCACGACGGTCAAGCCGCCCGGACGGGCCTGCGGCAGCGGGATCGGACGCGTCGGCGGCAGCGTCGCCCGCGCGACGGCCAACCCGGCCGGGCGGGCATGCGGTAGCGGAACATGGCGCTTGCCCCCCTTGGAGGCCGCCAAGGCCACAACTACTGAGAGTGTGCCGGCGGCGGATAGCGCCAGACACAGACCGAGCCACTTGCGATAATTCGCGCCCATCCAGTCCTCTTGCCTTGGGTTCCGGCGCGGCGACTTAATCGCGCCTCGCAGCCTTGGGCCCCATTAGGCCAAGTTTGTCGGCGAAGAGATACCCCCGCATCTGCTGTAGGGCGATCCCTAACGGCGGACGGCGGCAAAACCGGGGCGAGTGCATCATTTTTATTCATCGTTCCCGGGGCTTTCATCGCCGCCCGCGACCCGATATCAATGAGCAAGCCCCCCTTGTGGAGAAGTCGTGCCATGGCCGCCAAGACGAGCTTTCGAGGCTCATTCACTGCGCTCGTCACCCCGTTCAAAAACGGCTCGCTGGACGAAAAAGCCTTCCGCGACCTGGTCGAATGGCAGATCGGCGAGGGGACCAACGGATTGGTGCCCGTCGGCACCACCGGTGAAAGCCCCACTTTGTCGCATGACGAACATAAGCTCGTAGTCGAATGGTGCGTCGACCAGGCCAAGGGGCGGGCCCCGGTCATCGCGGGCGCCGGCTCCAACGCGACCGCCGAGGCGATCGAATTGTCCAAGCACGCCGAACAGGCGGGCGCCGACGCGGTTCTGATCGTTACGCCCTATTACAACAAGCCGACGCAGGAAGGGCTCTATCAGCACTTCAAGGCGATCAACGACGCCATCGGCATTCCGATCATCATCTACAACATTCCCAGCCGCTCGGTGATCGACATGTCTGTCGACACCATGAAGCGCCTCTGGGAGTGCAAGAACATCGCCGGCGTCAAAGACGCCACCGCCAACATGGTGCGCGTGTCGGACCAGCGCGCCGCCATGGGAGCGGACTTCAACCAGATGTCGGGCGAGGATGCGACCGCCCTGGGCTTCATGGCGCATGGCGGCCACGGCTGCATTTCAGTGACGTCGAACGTAGCGCCGCGGCTGTGCTCGGAATTCCAGAGCGCGTGCTTGAAAGGCGATTTCAGCGCGGCGCTGCGCCTACAGGACAAGCTGATGCCGCTGCATCACAGCCTATTCGTGGAGACCAACCCGGCGCCAATAAAGTTCGCCCTGTCGGTGCTCGGCAAGTGCACCGACACCGTCCGACTGCCGCTGGTGCCGGTCTCCGACAAGACCAAGACCGCGGTGCGCGGCGCCATGGTGCATGCCGGGCTGATCAACTAGAAGTCTCGTCGATCGGGGCAGGCCGGTGCTCGAGGATTTCAAGAAATTCGCCCTGCGCGGCAACGTGGTCGACCTCGCCATCGGCGTGATCATCGGTGCGGCCTTCGGCGCCATCGTGAATTCGCTGGTGGGCGACATTATCATGCCGGCGATCGGCGCCCTCACCGGTGGCATCGATTTTTCCAACTACTTCTTGCCGCTTTCGGGCAAGGTCACCGCCACGACCTTGGCTGAAGCGAAAAAGCAAGGTGCTGTATTGGCTTGGGGAAATTTCATCACCCTCACGCTTAACTTCGTTATCATTGCTTTCGTGCTGTTTCTGGTGATTCGCCTTATGAGCAAGCTGATCAAGCAGGAAGCCGCCAAGGCGCCGCCGATCTCCAAGGAGGAACAGCTGCTCGCCGAAATCCGTGACCTGCTCAAGCAGCGTTGAAACCGCTAAATATGGCCGATGGCCGCGAAACCTGAGCGCAGCTTGAAGGTGGTTGCCGACAACCGGCGGGCGCGCTTCAACTACGAGATCGGCGAGACGTTCGAGGCCGGCATCGCGCTCACCGGCAGCGAGGTAAAATCGCTGCGCGCCGGCAAAGCGACCATCGCGGAGTCCTATGCCGACGCCAAGAACGGCGAAATTTGGCTGATCAACGCCAATATCCCAGAGTACCAGCAGGCCGGGCGCTTCAACCACGCCCCCAAGCGGGCACGCAAATTGCTGCTGCATCAGCGGCAAATCAGCCGGCTGGCCGGCGGCGTCGACCGCGAAGGCATGACCATTGTGCCGCTCAAGCTCTACTTTAATGAAAAGGGCCGCGCCAAGCTTGAGATCGCGCTGGCCAAGGGGAAGAAGCTGCACGACAAGCGCGAAACGCTGAAGAAACGTTCGTGGGAGCGGGAGAAGGGGCGGCTATTGAGGCAAAAGGGGTAGGCAGCCTGGACTGCCTGGTCGGCTTTCGGGCAGAAGCGAACAAAGTGCAACAGGCAGGCGAACCGACACGGCTGAGACTGCCCATCCGCGACAGCCAAGGTTAGGTTGCCGGCGCGAGTTCAGGCATTGATAGCGCTAAGAGGTCTAGCCCAGCCTGTCGGCCGCGCAGGTGGATCGAGCCCAGCGGCTCCACGGTGATCTTCGGCGGGATCGATAGTCGGCCCACCAGATCGGCCGAGGCGATAAAGTCTCGATCATAATCACGGCAGGCGTCGATCAGCCGCGCCGTCGTGTTCATCGTGTCGCCGAGAAACGCGATTTCTTGCTTCAGTTCACCCAACTCGCCCGACACGACCGTGCCCAAGTGGAGACCGGCTCGAAATCGTGGCGTGACGCCGAATGATCGTTGGTATTGGTCCGCGCGGGCGGCGACTCGGTCCATCACAGCGAACACGCAGCGCACACAATTTGCGTCAACGAGCCCTTTGCGCGTCGACCAGGTGACGATTACCTCATCGCCGACGTATTTGTGGATGTCGCCCCGATATTCGACGATCGGGTCGGCGATGTCGCGATAAAGCCGGTTCAGCAAGTCCATGAACCGCGGCCCGCCGAGACGCTCTGCCAGCGCTGTGGAGCCAACCAAGTCGAGAAAAAGGAATATCCGCTCCTCCTCCCGCGGCTTGTGATATCGACCGATGATGAAGTTCGCCAGCACGCCGCGGCCGAGCAACCGGTCGAGCTGCATCACGATGTTGATGACGACTGCGAAGGTCGCGGAGAAGATCATGCCCGTCACGAACTCGGGGCCGAAACGCAGTGTCCGATCCGCGCCGGGCGGCGCGATTACAGTGGTGGCGATAATGACAAGCGCGAAGACCGAGAAGTAGATCGCGGACTTCGCGGCAAGCAGCTGGACGAAGGGCAGCCGCCTGAGCCGGCTGCCCGTCGGCGTGCGAACGTAGAACAGTTCGAACGGCACAAGCAGCAGCGCGATGCCCGCGCCGATGGCGGCGCCGCGCGCGGCGCCCAGCGGATTGCCGTTTGCGGTGACGATCCCGTACAGGCCGCCGCCTGCGGCCGAGGTGACCCAGATCGCGAGCCCCGTCCGCAGCCGCCGCAGGATCGGTTCGCCGATGCGTCCCTTCATTCGCAAGGCCATAGCGAAGGTCCCGATCGGAAATTCCAATTCGTGGTCAAAAAGTCAGCCGACACAGTTTTGAGCCATCGCCGCATTCAGGCAGGAGCATCCTAAGCAGCTAACGAGAGGCGTGTCGCGCGAAAGAGGCGGCGGGATGGAGAAGGCGCGGCTGCCGCGGCGAAGGGGGGGCCGCGCAGGCGTCCGGTCCGCATTCGGGGTGAGGCGGGCGCTGGCCGGCAGGCAAATGCGCTACACTTCCGCCCGCCACGGCGCATTGGGCCCGTCGACAGAGGAGGATCGCCGGCGTGTCTCCGCGGATTCACCGCAATATCCCGGACAGTTACGGGCTGAACTCGTTTCAAGCCGACCCGGCGATGGAGGCGCTTCTCGGCCTTTACCTGGACGAGGCGCAAATGGATCTGGCGCGTCCGCATCTGCAGCGGATGGGAGCGCTCGTGGGGACGAAATTCGAGAGCCTAGCCCTGTCTGCGGATAAAAACCCGCCGTACTTGGCGAGCCGCGCGCGCAACGGCGCCGAAGATGAACGCATCGTCAAGCATCCCGATTTCCGCGAGCTGGAACGCTACGCATTCTCTGAATTCGGTATGGCCGCGATGTCACACCGCGCGGGTGTGTTCGGCGCGAACGACAAAATGCCGCCTTTGATGAAATACGCGCTCTTCTATCTCTTCGCGCAGGCGGAATTCGGGCTTTGTTGCCCGCTCAGCATGACTGACTCGCTGACCCGTACGCTGGTCAAGTTCGGCAGCCCCGATCTGGTCGCGCGCTATTTCGAAAAGCTGACGAGCCAGGACATGGACACGCTGTTCCAAGGCGCAATGTTCATGACCGAACAAGAAGCGGGTTCGGATGTCGGCGCCATCGAGACAGTCGCGCGTCAGATCGATGGGCAATGGCGGCTCTACGGCGATAAATGGTTTTGCTCCAATCCGGATGCCGACCTTGCCATGGTGCTCGCTCGTTGCGACGACGGCGCTAAAGGCACCAAGGGCCTGTCCCTTTTCCTGTTGCCGCGCCGGCGACCGGATGGCAGCCGCAACGCCTACCGGATACGGCATTTGAAGGACAAATTGGGCACGCGCTCGATGGCGATCGGGGAAATTGTGCTGGAGGGCGCAACGGCATTCCTCGTTGGCGAGCGCGATCAAGGTTTTAAGCAGATGACCGATATGATCAACATATCGCGGCTTTCCAACGGGGTGCGCAGCGCCGGCATGATGCGGCGCTCCGTCAATGAGGCGATCTTCATCGCGCGCAATCGTTCCGCTTTCGGCCGGCGCCTGCTTGATATGCCGCTGATGCGGCGCCAGCTTGCCAAGATGCTGCTGACCGCCGAGGAAGGACGCAGCATGGTCTTTCATGCCGCACGCGTTCTGCAGACCGCCGATGCCGGCGACGCGCGTATGGCAAAGGTGCTGCGCATCCTCACGCCGCTGATCAAGTTTCGTACCTGTCGCGATGCCCGCAAGGTTGCCGGTGACGCGATGGAGGTACGCGGCGGTTGCGGCTACATCGAGGAATGGTCCGATGCCCGCGTCCTGCGCGACGCGCATCTCGGGTCCATTTGGGAAGGCACAAGCAATATCGTCGCCTTGGATGTGGCGCGCGCTGCCCGGCGCGAGGGTGCTCTTGTTGCGCTCGGCGACTACGTCGAGGAATTGAGTGAAAACGCGGACAAAGAACCCGCCATGTCGAGGGCCGCGGATGCATTCGACCGGGCGCGCGGCTTTCTTGACCGGGTTGCAAGCAACCGGGACACGCATGCCGATGTGCGCATGGCTGCAAGCGCCGTTTATAACGCCACCGCGGCCATCTTCATGGCATGGGAAGCGGCTGGCCTGCGCGCAAAGGGTCACCCGCTCGCTGCGGATCGCGCGGCGCTCGCCATGGCCGTGGTCGAACACAAGCTGACCGCCCGCGACCCGCTCGGCGGAGCTGTGGACGATGACACGGGGCTCGTGGCCCTTCTCGAAAATGCGTTCTAGACAGCCGTGAGTCATCGGAGCCGGCGGCTCCGCAATGAACGCTGGCATCCCTACAGAGGACTGACTATGCGCCGTATCGGCATGCTGATCTTCCCGCGCCTGACCCAGCTCGATATGACCGGGCCATACGAGGTGCTGGCGCGGCTGCCCGACACCAAGGTCGAGCTGGTGGCGCGCAGCCTCGATCCGGTCACCACCGACCGCGGCATGCAGATTGTGCCAACCGTTACCTATGCCGACTGTCCGCCGCTCGACGTGATCATGGTGCCGGGCGGACCCGGTCAGCAGGACCTGATGGAGGACGAAGAGAGCTTATCTTTCCTGCGCCGCCAGGCTGCCGCGGCGAAATACATCACCTCGGTCTGCACCGGCTCGCTCGTGCTAGGCGCGGCCGGCCTCCTTAAAGGAAGGCGCGCCACCAGCCACTGGGCGGCGATCGAGCATTTGCGGCCGTTGGGCGCCATTCCAGTGAGCGAGAAGATCGTGGTCGACGGCAATATCGTGACCGGGGCAGGCGTGACTTCCGGCATCGACTTTGCACTCAAGCTCGCCGCCATCCTCGAAAGCGAAGAGGTGGCGCGCGAAATCCAGTTGCAGATCGAGTACGATCCGGCGCCGCCGTTTGATTCCGGCTCGCCCACGACGGCGGCGCGCGCCGTGGTCGAGAAAGTAAAGGCACGCTTGGCGCCGTTGAATGCGGCACGCGAAGCCACTGCGGCTCGCGTCGGCAAGAAGCTCGGAGTATGAGGTCATGTCTGTGCCCATAAAGCTCGACCATTGCGTCATCCACGTTTCCGATTGGCAGCGCTCGAACAAATTCTACAGCGAAGTGATGGGAGCCGAGCTGGTGCAGCGTCCCGTGGGCTGGGCCTATCGCTTCGGCGACAAGCAGCTCAACGTGCACGGGCCGGGGGTAAGGCCTGCGGAAGTGGCGCGGCTGCCGGTGCAGCCGGGCAATTCAGACCTTTGCTTCGAATGGGCGGGCCCGATCGAAGGCGCGGTCGCGCATCTCCAGGCGCACGGCATTGCGGTGGAGTGCGGCCCCATTGCGCGCTTCGGTGCCAAGGGCCCGGGCACCAGCGTCTATTTTCGCGATCCCGACGGCTCGCTGATGGAATTCATGTCTTACGCACCCTGAGATAAAACATGACGACGTTGCGGATCCTGCTCGGCCTGACCGCCTTGCTGGCGCCGGCCGCCGCCGCGTGCGCAGCGCCGATCGAATGGCGGCTGCTCAAGCAAGAGGGCCGGCCGTACCTGCAAGGCATGCCGGCCGAAACCGAAAGCGACACGGAATTCTGGGCGCTCTGCCGCCGCGGCGGAAAGATCGAGATCGGCGTCGGGGCCAACAGCATGGTGGGCAAGGGCGAGGGTGAAATCGTCAGCCTAACGCTCGTCAGCGGTTCGGCGCGCGCGCATTTGAGCGGCAAGTCACGCAACAGCGCCAATTTCCAAATGACCGCCGGTACCGAACTGCGGGCGCAGGTTTCGCGCGACGATGCCTTGTTCAAAGTGCTTGCCACCGGCAAGCCGATCACCGTGAGCGGATCGATCAAGACCGACACCTGGCCCGTCAAGGACCTGAAGGCTAACCTGGCCGCTTTCCTGCGGGCCTGTCGATGAACAGAGGAGGGGCCAATGGGGGAAGCTCCGGGCACGCATAATCCGCAGGTCCTGCCGCCGGGCATTCCGGTGCCGCAGGATGATGGCGCCGCAGCGCACCTTGAGGGCATGAAACTGCCCGACTTGGCGCTGCCGGCGACGTCGGGCTCGCCGGTCAACTTGTCCAGTCTCAAGGGCCGCACCGTCGTCTACATCTATCCGCGCACCGGCGTGCCCGGCGTCGATCCGCCGGAAGGCTGGGACATGATCCCGGGCGCGCGCGGCTGCACGCCGCAATCCTGCGGCTTCCGCGACCACGCGGCCGAGCTCAAGCGGCTCGGCGTCGCCCAGCTGTTCGGGCTTTCGACGCAGGACACGCCCTACCAGCAGGAAGCGGCGACGCGCCTGCATCTGCCGTTCCCGCTATTGTCCGACGAAAAGCTAGCGCTAACGACGGCGCTGAAGCTGCCGACCTTCATGGCTGCCGGCATGACGCTCTTGAAGCGCATGGCGCTGGTGATCGACGATGGCACCGTGACGCACGTCTTCTACCCGGTGTTCCCGCCGGACAAGAACGCGGAGGAAGTGGCGGCCTGGATCGCAAAGCCGCGCTAGGCGGCTCCGGTGAGGCGGGCCGGCGCCTCGCTGAAGAATTGTCTGATCTCGCTTGCGGGCCGCGCCCGGCTGAACAGATAGCCCTGCATTTCGGTGCAGCCCATTGACTGCAGCAATTCCAGTTGCTGCTGGGTCTCCACGCCTTCCGCGGTCGAGGCCATGTTCAGGCATTTGGCGAGGTTGGCGACCGCCTGCACGATCGCGACAGGCTCGGCGCCGTTCGACAGGTCTTGGATGAAAGAGCGGTCGATCTTGATCTTGTCGAACGGGAAGCTGCGCAGGTAGCTGAGCGAGGAATAGCCGGTGCCGAAATCGTCGAGGGCAACCTGCACGCCGAGCTTGCGCAATTCGTGCAGCGTGGCGAGCGTCGCGAAAGTGTTCTGCAGCAGCACGCTTTCGGTGATTTCGAGCTGCAGCTTGCGCGGCGACATGCCGGTCTCCGCAAGCGCCCCCTTGACCATGTTCAAGAGGTTGCGGTTGTTCAATTGAGCGGGAGAGAGGTTGACCGCGATTTTGATGTGATCGGGCCAGTCGACCGCCTCATAGCACGCCGCTTTCAGCACCCATTCGCCGAGCGGGATAATGAGGCCTGTCTCTTCCGCGATCGGAATGAAATCGGCTGGCGAAATCAACCCGCGCTTGCGGTGATTCCAGCGCAGCAGGGCATCGAAGCCGTTGACCTCGTTGGTTTCCAAGTTGACCAAAGGCTGATAGTGCAGCTCGAATTCCTTGCTGACCAAGGCCTTGCGCAGGTCCATTTCCAGTTCGCGCCGCGCCCGCATGCGCGTGTTCATTTCCGGCTCGAAGAAACGGTAGGTGCCGCGGCCGTCCGCCTTGGCACCGTAGAGCGCCATATCCGCATTGCGCAGAAGCGGGTCCGCCTCTATGGCGTCGAAAGGCGCGACCGAGATGCCGATACTGATGTCGGTCACGATCTGGTGACCGTCGATCTGATAGGGCTTGATGATCGACTTGCGAACCCGCCTGGAGAGCGCCGCGGCGTCCGTCGGCTGCTCCATTTTGGTCATGATGATGGCGAACTCGTCGCCTCCCAGCCGCGCCACCGTGTCGGGCTCGCGGGTGCAGCCGCGCAGGCGCTCGCCGACCAGCCTCAGCAATTCGTCGCCGATCGGATGGCCGAGCGCGTCGTTGACGCTCTTGAATTGATCGAGGTCGAGGCAAAGTACCGCCAGGCATTCGCCGCGCTTTACGCGCTTGAGCTCGTGCTCGAGCGTCTCGCGCAACAGCACGCGGTTGGGCAGATCGGTCAGCGCGTCGTGGCGCGCCATGTGCGCGATCTGGCTCTCCGAGCGCTGACGCTCGGTGATGTCCTCGTGCGTGGCGAGCCACCCGCCATCGGGCAGCGGCTTGCTCACCACCGAGAACGTACGGCCGTCGGCCAGGGTGGCGACATGGGAGAAGATATCTCCCTCGGCGATGCCTGCTTTGAGCCGTGTGACGTAATCGTCGGGGTCGCCGGCAAACGTGCCGGCCTGGATGCGGTAAGCCAGCAGGTCGCGTAGATAGCGGCCGGGCCGCGCGACCTCGGGCGGCAATCCGTACATTTCTAGATATCTGGTGTTGCAAAAAGTTAATCGCGTTTGCGAATCGAAAGTCAGCACGCCCTGCGACATATTGTTCAGGACGGTTTGCAGCAGTTCTCCGTGTTTCGGCGACATCTGCGGAAACGACAGCACATCGGCGCTCGACGGCTGCAACGTAATCTGATCCATCACGACCCCCCTGCTGGGCGACGGTAAAATGATCGGACCGGTATCATTAGGGGGTTCCGCGTGTGGAACCCGTCAAACATAAGCGCCCGCTTTAATTAAAAGCCGCTTCGATCGGCAGCGCGTCCGATCGATCCGCTTTTGCCGCAAGTTTTACTGAAGTTTTCAGTGCGCCAGATGTTCGCGGATGTTGCGGAAGACGCGCGCGAACATCTCCGGCGTCAGCACGCCGGTATTCGTATTCAAGCGCGAACAGTGATAGCTGCAAAAGAGCGTCAACTTGCCGAGCGTGTGCCTGCCGCCATGCGTGAACGGCGTTTTCGATTTCTTCTCGTTCAGCGCATCAAGCGCGCTTTCATGCGCGATGCGTCCGAGCGCGAGCAACACGCGCAGATTTTTCATTTCGGCAATCGTCTCTTTCAGGAAGACCCGGCAGGTCGCGATTTCTGTCGGGGTCGGCTTGTTTGCCGGCGGTACGCAGCGCACTGCGTTGGTGATGCGGCAGTCGGTGAGTGTCAGGCCGTCATCGGGGTGTGCGCCGTATTGCCCGCGCGCGAATTTGTAATGTAGCAGCGTCTCATAGAGCAGCACGCCGGCGTAATCGCCGGTGAACGGCCGGCCCGTGCGGTTGGCGCCTTGCAGGCCGGGGGCAAGTCCGATGATCAGGAGCTTTGCGTTAACGGGACCGAAGGAGGGGACCGGCGCGTTGAACCAGGACGGCTCTTTATTGCGCCATTCCTTGCGGAACGCGACCAAACGCGGACAGCGCGGGCAGTTGCGCCCCGGCTTGTCCTTCGCGCCGGCCATGATCTTCTAGTCGAAGCTTTCTTCGTCTTCGTCCGCTTCAGCGCCGGCGCCGGCGCGCTCGCGCGTCGCCGGACGCTGCAGGAACTGCGGCGTGTGGTGACCGGGCTCGCGGTCTTCGCGGGGCCCGCGCGCCTCGCGGGCGGCGCGCTCGGCGGGATCGCGGCCGATCTTGCTCTGCAAGGTGGCGATGTCGACGAACAGGTCGGCTTGGCGGCGCAGTTCGTCGGCCACCATAGGCGGCTGGGTCGAGATGGTGGAAATTACAGTCACCCGCACGCCGCGCCGCTGCACGGCTTCCACCAACGAACGGAAGTCGCCGTCGCCGGAGAACAGCACCATGTGGTCGATGGTATGGGCGATCTCCATGGCATCGACCGCGAGCTCGATGTCCATGTTGCCCTTCACCTTGCGCCGGCCGGTCTGGTCGACGAATTCCTTGGTCGCCTTGGTGACGACCGAATAACCGTTGTAGTCGAGCCAGTCGATCAGCGGGCGGATCGAGGAATATTCCTGATCCTCGATCACCGCCGTGTAATAGAAGGCCCGCAGTAGATAGCCGCGCGATTGAAATTCGCGTAGCAGCCGTTTGTAGTCGATATCGAAGCCGAGCGACTTGGCGGTGGCGTAGAGGTTGGCTCCATCAATGAACAAAGCGATTTTTTCACCGGCTACGGTCATGGTTTTCTCTCACTATCCTCACAATCAAATCGGCTTTTTGACGCATCGAGCGCCCGCCGCGAGCGGGAAGCGAAAGACGCTGGCGAAGACATCAACGTTTGACGGCAGCTTCCATCAATTTGAGCTGGCACCCGCGCAATCATGCCGTTGCCGAATAAAATCCCGTTCGGTCGGCCTGCTTGCGAACAAGCTCGGTAACAGACGCCTGCGGCCAAACCAAGACAAAAATGCTTGAATTTTTTGCATGTAGGGGATACCTAACGGGCGAATTCAGGACAAAGTTCCCTTGAAAGGAGTGACGAGCCGATGGCGCGTGTCACCGTAGAAGACTGCATTGACAAGGTTGAGAACCGGTTCGAGCTCGTTCTGCTGGCGAGCCACCGCGCGCGTATGATTTCGTCCGGGTCGCAGATTACCGTCGACCGCGACAACGACAAGAATCCAGTCGTTTCGCTGCGCGAGATCGCCGAAACGACGGTGTCGCCCGGTGATCTGAAGGAAGATCTGATTCATTCGTTGCAGAAATATGTCGAGGTGGACGAGCCCGAGCCCGAGGTGCCGCTCATCGGCGCGGGGGCCGGCGCCGGCGTCGATTCCGACGACACCGAGGTCACGGCCGACCGCATGACCGAGGAAGAATTGCTCAAGGGCCTGGAGGGCTTGGCGCCGCCGGAAGAGGTGCCGGAAGAGGATATGGAATAGGTTTTTAAGGCGCTTGCAGCATAAAATTTGCGTTAACGGCCCGGCCCCTCGCGCCGGGCCGTCGTCGTTTTAGCAACCAAACGGCCCAAAGCCTTGCGACTGCCTCAAAATGGCGTGATATCTAAATATAGACTGGCCGCCGGCGCCCGTTTCGAGCCGATTCGGCGGCCGCCAGGTGATTGTTATGGCGCAAGCGCGCTCGGATCTGCCGCGGATGCAAAAGCAGTCGCCCGCAAGGGCGCCACTGCCTCTTGGCGCTGCCACCGCTCAGCAGGTGGTCGAAAAGCCGGCGCCTAAGAAACCGCCAATGATGCGGCAATACGACCTCATCGAACGGGTGCGCCGCTACAATCCCGACACCAACGAAGCTCTCCTCAATCGCGCCTACGTCTATGCCATGAAAGCACATGGCGAACAGCGACGCGCTTCGGGCGATCCCTATTTCTCCCATCCGATCGAGGTCGCGGCCATCCTGACGGACCTCAAGCTCGACGACGCCACCATCGCGGCGGCGCTCCTGCACGACACCATCGAGGACACCGAAGCGACCCGCACCGAGATCGATAGCCTGTTCGGCCACGACATCGGCGCGCTGGTCGAGGGCCTCACCAAGTTGAAGAGACTCGATCTAGTCACCAAGGAGGCGAAGCAGGCTGAGAACCTGCGCAAGCTGCTGCTCGCGATCGCCGACGATGTGCGCGTGCTGCTGGTCAAGCTCGCAGACCGGCTGCATAACATGCGCACGCTCGATTACATGCCGCATGAGGCGCGCAAGCGTGCCGCCGAAGAAACGCTGGAAATCTATGCGCCGCTTGCCGGCCGCATGGGCATGCATGAGATGCGCGAGGAGCTCGAGGACCTTGCGTTTCGCGAGCTCTACCCGGAAGCCTACGAGGTGGTAAGCGCCAGGCTCAACGCGCTTGCGGAGCGCAACCGCGCACCGATTGCGGAAATCGAGCAGCAGCTCACCAAAAAGCTCGCCGAGCGCGGCATCGATGCGAAGGTGCAAGGGCGGAGGAAGCGCGCCTATTCTGTATGGCGCAAGATGGAGCGCAAGTCGGTTGGTTTCGAGCAGCTGTCAGATATTTTCGGCTTTCGCGTCATCGTGAAGACACTGGCCGACTGCTATCAGGCGCTCGGCATCGTGCACACCACGTGGCCGGTGGTGCCGGGGCGCTTCAAGGATTACGTCTCGACCCCGAAGGCCAATGACTATCGTTCGATCCACACCACCGTGATCGGCCCGGGAAAGCAGCGGGTCGAATTGCAGTTCCGCACCGTCGAAATGCATGAGATCGCCGAATACGGCATCGCGGCGCACGCGCTCTACAAGGATAACGCCGGATCGCCCACCGAATTGCTCTCGCGCGAATCCGGCGCCTATGCCTGGCTGCGCCGCACTATCGAGCTGCTGGCGGAAGGCTCCAATCCGGAGGAGTTCCTCGAGCACACGAAGCTCGAACTGTTCCACGACCAGGTGTTCTGTTTCACGCCCAAGGGCAAGCTCATTGCGCTGCCACGCAAGGCAACGCCGATCGACTTCGCCTACGCGGTGCATACCGACGTCGGCAACACAGCGGTCGGCTGCAAGATCAACGGCAAGATCGCGCCGCTCACTTCCGAGATCGTCAATGGCGACGAGGTCGAGATTATCGTGTCGAAGGCGCAGACCGCGCCGCCGGCCGCCTGGGAATCGCTCGTGGTCACCGGCAAGGCGCGCGCTGCCATTAGGCGCGCGACGCGCGTGGCCGTGCGCGAGCAGTATGCCGGTCTCGGTCGCCGCATCGTCGAGCGCCTGTTCCAGCGTGCTAAGATTGCCTACGCGGACGAAAAGCTGACCGGCGCGCTGCCGCGGTTGGCACGCGCCTCGGTCGAAGAAGTGATGGCGGCGGTTGGGCGCAGCGAATTGAAGGCCTCCGACGTCGCCCGCGCCATGTATCCCGATTACAAGGAAGAGCGCGCCGCCGCCATGACGAAGCGGCCGAAATCGGAGAGCGGCTGGTTCGGCTTGAAGCGGCTGACCTCGGTCAAGTTTCGTGTGCCGGATGCGCAAGGCCCCGCGATTCCTATTCGCGGCATCAATAGCGAACTACCGGTCCGCTTCGCGCCGGACGGCGGCGCGGTGCCGGGCGACCGCATCGTCGGCATCGTCACGCCGGGGGAGGGCATCACCATCTATCCGATCCAGTCGCCGGCCCTCAGCGATTTCGAGGATGCGCCGGAGCGCTGGCTCGACGTGCGCTGGGATCCGGACGACCGTGTCCCGCGCCGCTTTCCCGCGCGCATCGCCGTGCAATCGGTCAACGAGCCGGGCTCGCTCGCGCAGATCGCGCAGGTAATCGCCGAGCACGACGGCAATATCGACAATATTCGCATGACGCGGCGCGCCCCCGATTTCACCGACGTGACGATCGATCTGGAAGTCTACGACCTCAAGCACCTAACCGCGATTTTGGCACAGCTGCGTGCCAAGCCGATCATTGCCAAGGCAGAGCGGGTGAATGGCTAGCGCATGATCCCGAAAAGTGGGACCGGTTTTCGGAAAAGATCATGCGCAAGGAATAGAAGATGAAGGTCGAACACCTCCGGCTCGGCATCAATGTCGATCACGTCGCCACCATCCGAAACGCGCGCGGCGGGCGCCATCCCGATCCCGTGCGCGCGGCCAAGCTCGCCATAGCGGCCGGTGCCGACGGCATCACCGCGCATTTGCGCGAGGACCGCCGCCACATCCTCGACGACGATATTGCGCGGCTGAAGGCGGAGATCGACAAGCCGCTCAATTTTGAGATGGCGGCGACCGACGAGATGCTCGAGATCGCGCTCAAGACCGCGCCGCACGCCGTCTGTCTGGTGCCGGAAAAGCGCACCGAGCGCACGACCGAAGGCGGCCTCGACGCCGCAGGTCAGCACAACCAGCTGGCGCCCGTGGTGCGCGCACTCAAGCATGCCGGTATCCGTGTCTCGCTGTTCATCGGCGCGCAGCCTCATCAGATCGAAGCGGCGGTGGCGGTCGGCGCGCCGGTGATCGAGATTCATACCGGTAGTTGGTGCGATGCGCTTATCGAAGGTCGCGCGGGGGAGGCCAAGGCGGAGTGGGAGCTGATCCGCGCCGGCGCCGTGCTTGCCAAGAGCTTCGGCGTGGAAGTTCATGCCGGCCACGGCCTCGACTACGCGACCGCCGAGACGATCGCAGCGCTGCCCGAGGTGGTCGAGCTCAATATCGGCCACTTCCTGGTGGGGGAGGCGGTGTTCGAAGGGTTGGGCGAGACGGTGCGCTTCATGCGGTCCGCCATGGACCGCGGGCGCAAGAAGATACGCAAATGATTATCGGCCTCGGCTCCGACATTGTGGACGTGCGGCGCATCGCCAAGGCGATCGAGCGCCACGGCGAACGATTCCTCGACCGCATCTACACGCCGGCCGAACGCGCCAAGGCCGAGCGGCGTGCCAACCGCGTGGAAACCTATGCCAAGCGCTTCGCGGCCAAGGAAGCGTGCGCCAAGGCGCTTGGTACCGGCTTCCGGCGCGGCGTATTCTGGCGCGATCTCGGGGTGGTCAATTTGCCGGGCGGCAAACCCTCGATGCAACTCACCGGCGGCGCGCTGCAAAGGCTGCAAGCGATAACACCGCCCGGCTGCCAGGCGAGCATCGATGTGTCCCTCACCGACGAAGGACCGACCGCACAGGCGATTGTCATAATCTCGGCGCTGCCGAAGCCGGCCGCGCAGGGCGCGGACCGGGAAAGATAACGGAAGCAACTGCTTATGCGCGGCCGGCGGCAATCTTCGTTGCGCCGCCGGGTGGCACCGGCTACAAGGCTGCCCGGGGAGCGCGGCGTCTTTTTGAAAAGGCGCGGGACCAGAGGCCGATGAGCGTGTCATCCGGAACGAAGCGGAAAGAAGGCGGCGTGGCCGAAACCGTGCGCGTGGTCGTGCACGCGCTGATCATTGCATTGGTGATCCGCACCTTCTTGTTTCAGCCTTTTAACATTCCCTCGGGTTCGATGAAGGCGACGCTGCTGGTCGGCGATTATCTGTTCGTGTCGAAATATTCTTACGGCTACAGCAAGTATTCGTTTCCGCTTTCGCTTCCGCTATTCTCGGGACGGATCCCCGGGGACTGGTTGCCGCAGCGCGGCGACGTGGTGGTGTTCCGTCTGCCGAGCGATCCCTCCGTCGATTACATAAAACGGGTGATCGGACTCCCCGGCGACAAGATCCAAGTGGTCGACGGTGACGTTCACATTAACGGCGTGCCGGTCAAGCGCGCGGGCGCGCCGCCCTACATCGACAACGAGGAGGGCGCGCTTTCCCCGCCGGTCAAGCGCTGGAAAGAAACGCTGCCTAACGGCAAGACGTTCTACACGCTCGACCTTGTCGAACACGGATTTGCCGACAACACGCAGGTCTATACGGTGCCTCCCGGCCATTATTTCATGATGGGCGACAACCGCGATAATTCCACCGACAGCCGCTTCAGTCAGGTCGGTTTCGTGCCGCTGGAGAACATCGTCGGCAAGGCGCAGATCATCTTCTTCTCTGTCTATGAGGGCGAGCACGCCTGGGAATTTTGGCGTTGGCCGATCTCGGTGCGCTGGGGCAGGCTGTTCACGATCGTGCGATGAGCCGCAAGGCGAAGGATAGAGCCGCGCTCGAAGATCGCATCGGCTACAAATTCGCCGATAACGCGCTGCTCGAACGCGCGCTCACGCATATTTCCGCGCTATCAGGCGGCAATCGCGCCAACAGCTACCAGCGGCTGGAATTCCTCGGCGACCACGTGCTCGGTTTGGTCATCTCCGACATGCTCTACCGCGCTTTCCCGAAGGGCAACGAGGGCGAACTGTCGCGGCGCTTGGCCGATCTGGTGCGCAAGGAAACCTGCGCGGAGGTGGCCAAGATCATGGATATCGGCCCGGCGCTCAAGCTCGGCTCTTCGGAAAGCAACGCCGGCGGCCGCTTGCGCGTCACCATCCTGGGCGACGCCTGCGAGGCCCTGGTCGGCGCCGTCTTCCTCGACGGCGGCTACAAATCCGCCGAGGCGCTGGTCGAGCGCTTCTGGGGCGAGCGCATGGTCAAGCCGCTGCGCGCGTTGCGCGATCCCAAGACCATGCTGCAGGAATGGGCGCAGGCGCGCGGCCTGCCGACGCCGGCCTACCAGGAGCTCGCGCGCACCGGCCCGCATCACAAGCCGAAATTCTCCGTCGTCGTGACGCTGCCCGACCGGCCGCCGGCCGAGGGCATCGGCAATTCCAAGCGCGCCGCCGAGCAGGCCGCCGCCGCCGCCATGCTCACCCGCGTCGGCGTTGCCATCGATCATGTCGATGGGCAATAAGGCGGACACGCGCTGCGGATTCATCGCGCTGATCGGCGCGCCCAATGCCGGTAAGTCGACGCTGCTTAACGCGCTGGTGGGCTCCAAGGTCACCATCGTGTCGCGCAAAGTGCAGACGACGCGCGCGCTCATCCGCGGCATCGCGCTCGAAGGCAAGGCGCAGCTCATCTTCGTCGACACGCCCGGCATCTTCTCGCCGCGCCGTCGGCTCGACCGCGCCATGGTGACGACGGCCTGGAGCGGCGCGCACGAGGCCGATCTGGTCGGCGTGCTGATCGACGCGCGCAAGGGACTGGACGAGGAGGCGGAGGCAATCCTCGGCAAGCTACCCGACGTCAAGCAGGCCAAGCTGCTGATCCTCAACAAGATCGACCTGGTCGCCAAGGAGAAGCTTCTGGCGCTGGCGAAAGCCGCTAACGAGCAGGCGAGCTTCGAGGCGACGTTCATGATCTCGGCGCGCAACGGAGACGGCGTCGCCGACCTGAAGCAATGGCTGGCGCATCGCGTGCCGCCCGGGCCGTGGCTCTATCCGCCCGAGCAGATGTCGGACGCACCCTTGCGGCAGCTTGCCGCCGAGATCACCCGCGAGAAGCTGTTCGAGCGGCTGCACCAGGAATTGCCCTATCACTCCACAGTGGAGACCGAAGTCTGGAAAGAGCTGCGCAAGGGCGATATACGCATCGAGCAGACGATCTACGTGGAGCGCGAGAGCCAGCGCAAGATCGTGCTCGGCAAGAACGGGCAGACTATCAAGGCGATCGGGGAGGCGGCGCGCAAGGAGATTGCCGAACTGGTCGAGGCCAAGGTGCACCTGTTCCTTTTCGTCAAGGTGCGTGAGGGCTGGGGCGAGGATCCGGAGCGTTACCGGGCGATGGGGCTGGATTTTCCGAAGGAGTAGTCGTTCCGGGGCGCGCCGAAGCCGCGAGCCCGAAACCCATACACCGCAGCCGCCGTGATTTTCACCGATTCTGGGAGTATGAATTCCGGGCCCGGCGCTTCGCGCCGTCCCGGAATGACCGCATGCAATGGACCGATGAAGGCATCGTGCTCGGCGTCAAGCGCCATGGCGAAACGAGCGGCATCCTCGATCTGCTGACGCGCGGTCACGGCCGCCATCTCGGCCTGGTGCGCGGCGGCTTCTCGTCGCGGCTGAAGCCGATCCTGCAGCCGGGAAATTCGGTAAGCGCGATGTGGCGGGCGCGGCTCGATGAGCATCTCGGCACCTACACGGTCGAGCCCTTGGCGCTGCGCGCCGCGAATTTTTTTGCGGCGCCGCACGCGACCTACGGCGTCACCCATCTGTCGGCCCTCATGCGTCTGCTGCCCGAGCGCGACCCGCACGAGGGCCTCTACGACGCGCTTGCCGGCATTCTTGACCGGCTCGACGATGCGAGCCTGGCCGCGCCCATGGTCGTGCGCTTCGAGCTGCAGCTTCTGACCGAGCTCGGCTTCGGCCTCGATTTGACCGAATGCGCAGCTACCGGCGCGAGCGACGAACTCGAATTCGTATCGCCGAAATCGGGCAGAGCGGTTTCGCGCGCTGCGGGCACGCCCTATGCCGAGCGCATGCTGCGCCTGCCCGCCTTTCTGCGCGACGAGCAACTCCGGCCGCAGGCGCGGGACCTCGCCGACGGCTTCGCGTTGACCGGCTTTTTTCTCAATCGCCACGTGCTCGAGCCGCGCGGCATGGCGCTCGCCGACGAACGCGCGTATTTCATCGCGGCGCTCGCCCGCGCGCTGCCGAGCGTCGCCTGAGACGGTACCGCGCAGTCAAAAAGGGCCGGAATAGCGGCGCGTTTTGCTTGTTCATGACCGCCGAAGGCATTAGCTATCTCGTATGGGTCCCAGACTGATTCCCCCGGAAAAAGGCGCGGTCGAGGAGGTCGCGCTGCGCGAGGCGCTGGAGGAGCGCTATCTCGCTTACGCGCTCTCGACCATCATGAACCGCGCGCTGCCCGACGCGCGCGACGGCCTGAAGCCCGTTCACCGGCGCATTCTCTATGGCATGCGGCTGTTGCGCCTCGACCCCAATGCCGCCTTCAAGAAATCGGCCAAGGTGGTCGGCGATGTGATGGGCAATTTCCACCCGCACGGCGACCAGGCGATCTACGATGCCTTGGTGCGGCTGGCGCAGGAATTCGCGCAGCGCTATCCGCTGGTCGACGGGCAGGGAAACTTCGGCAACATCGACGGCGATAACGCGGCTGCCATGCGCTACACCGAGGCGCGGCTGACCGAAGTCGCGCGCCTGCTGCTCGATGGTATCGACGAGGACGCGGTCGACTTCCGCCCGACTTATGACGGCGCCAGCGAAGAGCCGGTGGTGCTGCCGGCGGCCTTTCCCAATCTGCTGGCCAATGGCTCGCAGGGTATTGCCGTGGGCATGGCGACCGCCATTCCGCCGCACAACGTGGCCGAGCTGTGCGATGCCGCCCTGTATCTCATCGATAACCCGAACGGGCGCAGCGCAACCCTGCTCAAATGGGTCAAGGGTCCGGATTTTCCGGTCGGCGGCGTCATCGTCGATCCGCCGGAGGTGATCGCGGAAGCCTACAAGACCGGGCGCGGCTCGTTCCGCGTGCGCGCGCGCTGGAAAAAGGAAGAGACCGGGCGCGGCACCTATGTGGTGGTGATCACGGAAATTCCCTGGCTGGTGCAGAAGTCGCGCCTGGTCGAGAAGCTCGCCGAGCTGCTCAATGACAAGAAGCTGCCGCTGGTCGCCGATGTGCGCGATGAGTTGGCCGAAGACATCCGCCTGGTCATCGAGCCGAAATCGCGCGCGGTCGACGCCGAGCTGATGATGGAATCGCTGTTCAAGCTCACCGAGCTGGAGAGCCGCGTTCCCCTCAACATGAATGTGCTGGTGAAGGGCCGCATACCGATGGTGGTCGGCCTCGCGGAAGCCCTGCGCGAATGGCTCGACCATCGCCGCGAGGTGCTGCTGCGCCGTTCCAAGCATCGCCTCGCAGAAATCGAGCACCGTCTTGAAGTGCTCGGCGGCTATCTCGTCGCCTATCTCAACCTCGACAAGGTTATCAAGATCATCCGCACCAAGGACGAGCCGAAGCCCGTCCTGATCAAGACGTTCAAGCTCACCGATGTGCAAGCCGACGCCATCCTCAACATGCGTCTGCGCAATTTGCGCAAGCTCGAGGAAATGCAGATCCGTGCCGAGGACAAGGCGCTGCGTGAGGAGCTTAAGAAACTCAAGTCGTTGATCGGTTCGCCGGCGCAGCAATGGAAGACCGTCGGCGGCCAGATCAAGGAGCTGAAGGAAAAGTTCGGCGCGAAGACCGATCTCGGCAAGCGCCGCACCACCTTCGGCATCGCTCCGGCGCACGACGAGGCCGCGATCGAAGAAGCCATGGCGGTGCGCGAGCCGATCACCGTGGTGGTCTCCGACAAGGGCTGGATCCGCGCGCTGCGCGGCCACGTCAGCGACCTTTCGGGCGTCACCTTCAAGGCCGGCGACAAGCTCAAATTCGCCTTCCCGACCGAGACCACCGCCAAGGTGCTGATCTTCGGCTCGAACGGCCGCTTCTACACGCTGGAAGGCGCCAAGCTGCCGGGCGGCCGCGGGCACGGCGAGCCGCTGCGCCTGTTCATCGATCTCGAGCAGGACGCCGACGTGGTGGCGGCGCTCAGCTTTCAAGGCGGCCGCAAGTTCCTGGCGGCGAGCTATACCGGCAACGGCTTCGTGGTGCCGGAAGACGAAGTGCTCGGCACCACGCGCAAGGGCAAGCAGGTGCTCAACCTGAAGGCGCCGGACAAGGCGGCGGCGCTTACCACGGTCGACGGCGAATTGGCGGCCGCCATCGGGCAGAACCGTAAGATGGTCATCTTCAAGCTCGATCAGGTGCCCGAGATGAACCGCGGGCGCGGGGTGCGGCTGCAACGTTACCGCGAGAAGGGCCTGTCGGACGTGATCACCTTCAAAGCCGAGGACGGCTTGACCTGGACCGATGCTGCCGGGCGCGCCTTCACGCTTCCGATCAAAGACTTGAAGGACTGGCGCGGCAACCGCGCCGACGCCGGCCGGCTAGCGCCCAAGGGCTTCCCCAAGAGCAACAAGTTTCGCAGCGCGCCGAGCGCGGGCAAGACGAATGACGACGACGCGTGAAACGGATCCAATTGTCGATTCCGCGCAATCATTGCGAGCGCGGTTGCCGGCTGCGAATTGAATTCATCAGCTCCCGGTTGCTAATGCGACCAACATGGCGCACCCGTTGTGCTCGAAACCTGAGCAACAGCTTCGCCGAATTTGCATAGCTTTTGACCACACGCTGGCGCTTGCCTGCCCAAGCCTTTAGCATTTCGTCACCGTGCATCGCACACAAGCACTTGCGCGCCGGCCCTCGTGTGCCGGTGTTCTAAATCACCCGCGATCGCGGTCGGCCGCTGCATGGCATGCCCCTTGCAGCCAAAGTCACGGCCGGGACCCACAGAATAAAAACCATCGGAGATCAGGCGATGTGCAATGGCGACGACGTAACCTGCCCGCATTTCGAAAAGCATCGGCAGGCCTTCCTTCAAACGATGGATCACGAGCGGCGCGCCTTCATGAAGAGCGCCTTCGTCGCGGCGGGTGGCGCAGCGGCGCTCGGCGCTGGCGGCCTCTCGCTGGTTACCCCGACCATGGCGGCAGCGGCCGAAGCCAAGCAGCCCGGGCAGAAGAGCCATCACCACCTGCCTGCGTCGGCTGAGACGGTGCATTGGGGCTATTTCAGCAAGCTGCTGAAGCCGCAAGTCACGGTCGCCTCCGGTGACTACGTCACCATCGAGGCTTTGACCCACCATGCCAATGACGATGCCGAGCGCATGATCAAAAACGATGCCGGCGCGGAAAGCGTGTACCACTGGACGAAAGACAAGAAGAACGTGAACCGCCGCGGCGCCGGTCCGATGGACGCGTCCTTGTTCGGCCGCGGCGCCGGCGAGGGGCTCGGCGTGCACATCTGCACAGGGCCCGTCTATGTGACGGGAGCTGAGCCCGGCGACGTGCTCGAAGTCCGCATTCTCGACGTCCGGCCGCGCCCTTGCGCCAATCCCGAACATGTCGGCAAGGCTTTCGGCAGCAATGCCGCCGCCTGGTGGGGCTATCATTATCACGACCTGCTGACCGAGCCGAAACCGCGCGAGGTCATCACCATCTACGAGCTCGACGCCTCCGGCGACCGCAATTGGGCGAAGGCCGTCTATAACTTCCAATGGGTCCCGCAGACCGACCCGTTCGGCGTGGTGCACAAGATCATCGATTATCCCGGCGTTCACGTCGATCACAGCAAGATCAAGAAGAACTACGGCGTGCTGAAGAACGTGCGCGTGCCGATCCGTCCGCATTTCGGCGTCGTCGCGCTCGCACCGCGCGAAGCCGACATGGTCGACTCGATTCCGCCCGGCTATTTCGGCGGCAACATGGACAATTGGCGCGTGGGCAAGGGTGCGACCATGTACTACCCGGTCGCGGTCGAAGGCGCGCTGTTGTCGGTCGGCGACTCACACGCCTCGCAGGGCGATTCCGAGCTCTGCGGCACGGCCATAGAATGCTCCTTGACCGGTACCTTCCAGCTCATCGTGCACAAGAAAGCCGACTTGGCGGGAACGGCGCTCGACGGACTCGATTTCCCCATGCTGGAAACCAAAGACGATTGGGTCGTGCACGGCTTTACCTATGCCAACTACCTCAAGGAGCTTGGGCCGAAGGCGCAATCGGAGATTTACAAGAAATCGTCGGTCGACGGCGCCATGCGCGACGCCTTCCGCAAGATGCGGCAATTCCTCATGCATGCGAAAGGTCTGACCGAGGACGAGGCAATTTCGCTCATGTCGGTCGGCGTCGACTTCGGCGTCACGCAAGTGGTCGACGGTAATTGGGGTGTGCACGCCATCATCAAGAAGGAAATCTTCGCCGGCACATAGGCATGCCGGGTTGTTTGAACGCGATGGTTCAGTGCGCCGCCGCTGGGCAGGCGGCGGCGCACGGCATCGACATGAGCTTTCCTGCTGCGCGCCGGTGACCCGAGGCGTTGGATGTGGCAAATCGGGCCGATGAGGTGCCCTTTTTATGAATTCGCGCTGATGATAAGATACATTGGATACTTGGGGGCGGATGTAAGTGCTCGGCACAGGCCCCGAGGTGTTGCCATGAGAATGAGTAAGATTGGCTATTTTTCCGAATTTCTCCTTTTCCCTCCGTTCGTTCTTGTCGCCACGTTGCTTGCATTTCGGGATTCAACTGCGCCACGGATCGTTATTTGGGCGATTGTCTACTGCATCGGTCTAGTCGCCTGGACCTTGATCGAATATCTGCTGCACCGCGCGTTCTTCCACCACGCACCAATTCTTGCGCGCATGCACGAGCGGCACCATCACTCGCCGCAAGACCTCATCGGCACGCCCGCCTGGGCGAGCGTGCTAATTGCCTTGACCGCGGTTGTCCTTCCGTCCGTAGCGATGCTCGGTTTTGACTTAGGCACCGCGGTGACGGCAGGCATGGTCACGGGCTATCTATGGTACGTGTTCGTTCATTACACGGCTCACCATTGGCGTCCGCGCAAGGGATCGTATCTTTATAGCGCCAGGCTGCGCCACGCGCGTCATCATCATCATTCCCCGGCCGGAAATTTCGGCGTCACGACCGACATATGGGATCGCGTCTTTCGCACGGCGCTTAGTGTAAACGCTACGGGCCCTGTCATTATCAAATGACACCATCGGCGTCATCGATGGGCGACGCCGCGACGCGCGGAGGCAATGGCGTTAGCTCGCGACGAACAACACCGAGCTTTGCGACTTCTCCAGCAGCGCGGCGGCGGTGTCGCCGAAGAACAGCTTGTCGCCGGGTCTGCGGCCGACGCCCATCACCACCAGATTGTGCTTGCGGCCCGCGGTCTCCTTCATGATGGCGTCATCCGCCGCGAGATCGGAGCGCACCGCGGTGCGCACGTTGACATCGTAGCTATCGGCGAGCTGCACGATGTCTTTGAGGATCGCCTCCTCGTAGGCGCGCGCGCCCTTCTTGCCGCCAGGATTGACGTAAAGCGCGGTGAGCGGTGCCTTGTTCGCGCGCGCCAGCACGATGCCGACCTCGGCCGCGCGCCGTGACACGTCGGTGCCGTTGACCGGCACGAGAATGCTGAGCCTGCCCGGCAGCGGCTCCTCGCGGTGCAACTCGCGCGCGTCGACCACCGCCAGCGGGCCTTCGAAGCCGCCGGCAAGCTTGGCGACGTCGTCGGCGAACTCGTGCTTGCGCGCCACGGTCTTGGCAAGGCCGATTATCAGCAGGTCGTACCCTTTCTTGGCTTCTTGCGCGACCGCTTCGGCCTTGGGTTTTTCCACCATGGTGGTGACGTCGAGTTTGACCTCGGATTTTTTCTCCGCGGGCTTCTGCGCTTGCGCCGCCCTGCCGGCTTTGACCGCGAATTCCTTTACGGTCTCGCCGGCTTCCGCCGCCTTCTCTTTGGCGACCTCGGCGACTGCCTTGCCGATCCTCTTGCGGGATTCGATTTGCATCACGGTAGTCGGCATGCCGCCCGAGCCGGCGATGATCCCGGCGAGACGCGAGGCAAAGCGGCCATTGGCGCTGTCGTCGACCGCGAGGAGAAGCCGCTCCAAATTCGGCACGAAGCCCTTGGTTTCCATCTCCTCGCGTTCGAGCCTCTGCTTTTCGTCCTTGCGCATCGGCAGCCGCGCCAGCGCCCAGCGCAGCGTCGGTGGCATGACCATGGTGGTGATGATCGCCATGGCGACGATCATCGTGAATAGATTGTCGCTCAGCGCGCCCATCGACAGGCCGATGGTCGCCACGATCACCTCGGTCGAGCCGCGCGCATTCATGCCGGTGCCGAGCGCGAAGGATTCGCGCAAACTGAGGCCGGCCAGCTTGCCGCCGGCGAAGGCGCCGGTGAACTTGCCGATGCTCGCGATCGCCACCAAGCCGATGGTCAGCGCAAGCAGGGGAGGTTGTTTCAGGATGGTAAGGTCGGCGGCAAGCCCAGCCGTGCCGAAGAACACCGGCATGAAGAAGGCGATGATCAGGCCGCGCAACTGCTCGTCGATATGCTTGGTGAGGATCGGCAACTCGCCGACCAGAATGCCGGCGACGAAGGCGCCCAGCACGGTATGGACGCCGATCAGGTCGGTGATGATCGCCATCACGATCATGACGGCGAGAATGGCGGTGATCACTGCGAAATCGCTGACGAAAGTGTCGTTCACCCAGCGGATGATGGTGTACACGACGCGCCGGCCGGCGGTGAAGCTGAGCGCCATGAACGCAATCGTGCCGATCACGCTCTTACCCACGCTCCAGGCGTCGATGTGACCTTGCAGCGCCAGCGAGAAGATCACCGCCGTGATCATCCACCCGATCGTGTCGTCGATGATGGCGGAGGCAAGGATGACCTGCCCGACGGTGCGGCGCATGAAGTTCATATCGCGGATCACCGTCGCCACGATCTTGACCGAGGCGATCGACAGCGCGGTGCCGAGGAAGAGCGAGGTGATCAGCCGTTTGCCCGGGTCCGGCAGCATCCAGTCGGGCAGCGCCTCGCCCAGGGCGACGCCGCACAGGAACGGCACCACGATGCCGGCCAGCGAGGCGAAGAGTGCGGCGCGGCCGGTCTGCCGTACCAGTTTGAGATCGGTCTCCATGCCGGTGAGCAGCAGCAGCAGCAGAATGCCGAACTGCGCCATCGCGTCGAGCATCGCCTTCTGCTCGGGGGCGGGGGGAAACAGCGCGTGCTGGAACCCGGGGAAAATCGCGCCCAGCAGCGAGGGGCCGAGCACCAAGCCGGCGACCAGTTGCCCCATCACTGCCGGCTGCTTGAAGCGCAGCATCAACTCGCCGAGCAGACGGCCGACCAGCAGCAGCACGGCCAGTTGCGCGACAAAAAGCAGTTCCGATGGCGCGTGCTGGGCATTCATGGCGCTTCAAGCGGCTCCTCGACCGGAGTGTGGGGGCACGGCCGCCGAAAAAGGCAACCGTATGCGGCATTCGGCACGTTGGCGCAAAAAATGGCCCGCCCCGAGCGATAAGTGCGCGGCAACTCGTGGATTTCGGAAAGGTTCCGGCGAACTGCAATTGCAAACGAGTTGCAACTAAACTATCGTTTGCCAAGTTGTTTGAGGGACGAGCGAAAGACAAGGATTTCAGGAATTTACCGCCCGATGGACGCACAGTCCCCGCTGCCTAAGAGCCTAACGGACCGTACCGTCGCAGCCGCGCGGGCGCTTGTGCGCGGCCAGCATCCGGGCATTGGCGGCTATCTGGCCTTTGGCGGGCCGGCGGTGATCGCCTCGATCGCCTACATGGATCCGGGCAATTTCGCGACTAACATCCAGGCCGGCGCCAAATACGGCTACGCTCTGCTCTGGGTCGTGCTGGCGGCCAATCTCATCGCCATGCTGTTCCAGGCGCTGTCGGCCAAGCTCGGCATCGTCACCGGACGCAATCTGGCCGAGATGTGCCACGACCGCTTTCCCAAGCCGGTTGTCTACGCCATGTGGGTGGTCAGCGAGATGGCCGCCATGGCGACCGATCTGGCGGAATTTCTCGGGGGCGCCATCGGTCTGTCGCTCTTGTTCAACATGCCGCTCCTTGCCGGCATGATCGTCACTGCGATCGTCACCTACGGCATATTGATGATCGAGAGCCGCGGCTTTCGGCCGGTCGAGCTGATCATCGGCAGCTTCGTCGCCATCATCGCGATTTGCTATTTGATCGAGATGTTCATCGCGCCGGTGGACTGGGGTGCTGCGGCGCTCGGCACCGTGACGCCGCAAATTGCCGATGCCGGTGCCCTTCTGCTGGCGGTTGGAATCATCGGCGCCACTGTCATGCCGCACGCGGTCTATCTGCATTCTGGTCTGACGCAAGGGCGCATTCCGGCGGAAACCGACGAGGAAAAGCGCGTCGTCGTGCGCATCTCGAATTGGGAGGTGCTGATCGCGCTCGCCGCCGCCGGCCTTGTCAACATGGCCATGGTGATGATGGCCGCGAGCGCCTTTCACGCCGGGCATCCTGACGTCGCAGAGATCGAGACCGCCTATCACACGCTGACGCCGCTGCTCGGCATCGGCGCCGCGGGCGTGTTCCTGCTGTCGCTGATTGCCTCGGGCATTTCCTCGTCGGTGGTCGGCACGATGGCCGGGCAAATGATCATGCAGGGCTTCGTCGGCTTTCGCATTCCGATCTGGTTGCGCCGGCTCATCACCATGGTGCCGGCTTTCGTTGTGGTGGCGCTGGGCATCAACGCCACCATGGCGCTGGTGGTGAGTCAGGTGTTGCTTTCGATCGCGCTGCCGCTGCCGATGATCGCGCTGGTCATGTTTACGCGGCGTCCCGACGTCATGGGCGCCTTCGCCAACGGTCGGCTGACCAACGTCGTCGCCGTCGTCGCGACTGTCGTCGTGCTCGGACTTAACACGTTTCTGATTCTCGACACGTTCGGGGTGTCGATCCCGGGACTGTGACCTGCCTAAAGATCCAGGGCATCTGGATCACGCATTGCGTTCCAAAAGTGAAGCAGGTCAACGGTGCGCGTCTCTTCGTCAACCGTGTAGATGAGCCAGTACTGCGTGCGGCGTCCAACGCGAAAAAGATAAGCGCGATAGGGCGCTCCGGTTAGCGGGAAATAGCTCCAAGTCAGCGGTGATTCGCGGAGATTGCGAGCAATGATGCGATCGAGCCGCTCAATTTGCTCGATCGCGAAATTCTCATCGTGGCGGCGAAGTTAGACGGCAAATTCATCGATCTGTTGAAGAACGACCGGGTCGATGCGGACGCTAGATGTCATATCGGATCAGGGCTTGCGGCCCCGGTAAATCTCGAGCAAACGGGCCTTGAAGGCTTCTAAGTCGTAGTCGACGCCCTCGCCAGCTATCGCGCGGGCTTCTGCTTCTTTAAGCGACTTGAGTAAATCGGCTCGTTCCTGACCGGAGAGAAGCAGAGTTTCCTCCATGGTCGTCACGGGAACCATCGTTGTGCGCCTGCGCTTGTCTTCGGTCGCGCTCTTGCTTGCCATCAGCGAATATTGCGAACAAGCAATGCACAGGGTTGCCAGGGCTGGCGTTTAACGCTCCACCCTCGTCCAGCCCGCCGGCAGCAGCCTTTCTTGCGGCAGGAAGCGGCCCTTGTAGTCCATCTTGCGCGAGCCCGGCACCCAATAGCCGAGATAGACATAGGGCAGGCCCATCGCCTTGGCGCGCTCGATGTGGTCGAGGATCATCAGCGTGCCGAGCGAGCGCTCGCCGGCGTCCGGATCGAAGAACGAGTAGACCATCGACAGGCCGTCGCTCAAGACGTCGGTCAGCGCCACCGCCAAAAGCTGGCCGGCGCCGCGCCCGTTGATGCGGCTGTCCGGTCCGCGCCGCCGGTATTCCACCAGCCGCGTGTCGACATGGCTGTCCTCGATCATCATGGCGTAGTCGAGCACGGTCATATCGGCCATGCCGCCGTTGCGATGGCGGGCGTCGAGATAGGCGCGGAATACGGAGTACTGCTCGGATGTCGGCGTCGCAGGTCGCATTTCGCCGAGCAGATCGGCGCTGCGGTCGCCGATGCGCCGCAGGTTGCGCGATGGCTGGAATTCGTTGACCAGCACCCTTACCGAGACGCACGCGCGGCAATGCTCGCAAGCCGGGCGATAGGCAATCGACTGGCTGCGGCGGAAACCGCCATGCGTAAGCAGGTCGTTGAGTTCGCCGGCGCGCTCGCCAACGAGGTGCGTGAACACTTTGCGCTCCTCCTGGCCGTCGAGATACGGACAGGGCGAGGGCGCGGTCAGGTAGAATTGCGGGGTGTCGCGCGAATGCTGGGTCACGTCGGTTAGGCCGTCATTTCCATCCGCGGTTCGGGTTCGTCCATAGCATCGCGCGCCGCGCCGTTTTCGTCAAAGGTCTTTAGCCCGGCGCCCCGGCCATGCTGGCGCGCAGCATGGCGGCGCGGCGGCCATTGTTGATGATCACCGTGCCCAGCAGGATATCGTGCAGCAGGCGCCGGCGCTCGTTGAAAAAACAGACCAGCAGGATGAACGGGGTGAGCATGGTGACCGACAGCCAGAACAAGACGGCGTGCACCGCGCCCAGCACGAAATAGGCCGATGCCCCGTACCAGGTGCGCATTTCAAGGTCCACCGCCCGCATGCCGATGGTGGCAGATTGCGGCGCGGCCAGCGTGAGCCCGAAATAGGCAATGGCCCAGATCACCGTGGCGGGCGGCAGCAGCCAGTAAAGCGCCCAGCCGAGCCCCAAGGTGACGATCCCGAAGGCGAAAATGAACATGGCCGCCAGTACCACCGGAATGGTGATGATGGTGACGTCGATCACGAAAGCCACGATCCGGCGCGGCAGGACGCCTTCGAACAGTTCCGGCTGCGTCACCGGGTCGTAGGCGTGGGGTTTGATGTCGATCGGCATGTTGCCGAGCCCCCTTTTCGTCGCGGGACGGCCGGCCTTAGCCGCGGCCCTCGATCCGTCACCATCGACATGGAGAAAGAATCGGGCCGACGCAAGAGGGGCGGGCGGCTGGCACGCGGGGCCCGCTTGCGGCAAGGTTGCGTCCGGAGGAGCGTTGTGACCGTCACCATCGCCGATATCGAAGAAGCGCGCCGCGTCATCAAGGGCGCGGTCTTGCGCACCCCCATGCTGCCGGCGCCGCGCCTTTCGAGGCTTACAGGCGCGCAAGTCTTCGTCAAATACGAGAATTTTCAGTTCACCAATTCGTTCAAGGACCGCGGCGCCCTGGTGAAGCTCGCCTCGCTGAGCGAAGTGGAGCGCCGGCGCGGCGTCATCACCATGTCGGCCGGCAACCACGCCCAGGCCGTCGCCTATCACGCCGAGCGATTGAAGATTCCGGCCACCATCGTCATGCCGGTCACCACCCCCTTCGTGAAGGTGGAGGTGACGCGCGCGCATGGCGCCGAGGTTGTGCTCGACGGCGAGACCATCGCCGAGGCGCAGGCGCGCTGCGAGCAGCTTATGGGCGAGCGCGGCCTGACCTTGGTGCATCCTTACGACGATGCCCGCATCGTGGCCGGGCAGGGCACTGTCGCGCTCGAAATGCTGGAGGACGTCCCGGACCTCGACGCACTGGTAATCCCGATTGGCGGCGGCGGCTTGATCTCGGGCAATGCGACCGCCGCGCGCGCGGTTCGCCCACAGATCGAGATTATCGGCGCCGAGGCTGCGCTCTATCCCTCGTTCTGGAATGCGTTGCACAACGATCAGCGCCCGCTCGGCGGCGCGACGCTCGCGGAAGGTATCGCGGTCAAGAATGTCGGCAAATTGACGCTGCCGATCGTGCGCGAACTGGTCTCGGAGATCATCTTGGTGGACGAGCCGGCGCTTGAGCGCGCGGTCAACGCCTATACGATCTTGCAGAAGACGGTTGCCGAAGGCGCCGGCGCCGCCGGGCTGGCGGCGCTGCTCACCCAGCCCGACCGTTTCCGCGGGCGTCGCGTCGGCCTTATTCTGTCGGGCGGCAATATCGATCCGCGCATTCTCGCTTCGATCACAGTGCGCGAATTGGAACGCGAATGCCGCATCGTCTCCTTCCGGCTCAGCATTCCCGACCGCCCCGGCGTGCTCGGCCAGATCGCCACGCGGCTTGGCCAATTGGGTGCCAATATCCTGGAAGTCGATCACCGCCGCTTGTTCCTCGACGTGCCGGCCAAGGGCGCCAAGCTTGACGTGACGGTCGAGACGCGAGACGCCGCGCATGCCGAGGAGATTTTCGCGGCGCTCACGGCGGAAGGCTATCAGCCGGTGCGCATCGAGACCGGCAACGCGATGGAATGATTCTGCTTGCGTCAGGGACTATGGATTCCGGGGTGGGCGCTGCGCGCCGCCCCGGAATGACTAGCGGCCGTTCATCGCCCGCCACACCCGCTCGGGTGTCGCCGGCATTTCGATGTGCTTGACGCCGAATTCGCGCAAGGCGTCGACCACGGCATTGGTCACCGCCGGCAGCGCGCCGACGCAGCCGGCTTCGCCTGCGCCCTTGACGCCGAGCGGGTTGGTCTTGGTCGGCACCGGATTGCTCTCGACGGTGATGTCGCAAAGATCGTGCGCGTGCGGCATGGCGTAGTCCATGAACGAGCCGGTGACGGGCTGGCCTTCGGCATCGAAATGCACGTTTTCCATCAGCGCTTGCCCGGCGCCCTGCGCCACGCCGCCATGCACTTGGCCGTGCAGGATCAGCGGATTGAGCATGGTACCGAAATCGTCGACCACGCTGTAGCGCACGATGTCGATCTTCCCGGTCTCCCGGTCGATTTCCACTTCGGCGATGTGGCAGCCGTTCGGATAATTATTGACCGGCGCCTGGTAGACGGCGGTCGAGGTCAGACCCGGCTCCATGCCCTGCGGCAGGTTGGCGGGATTAAGCGCGGCGCCGGCCAGTTCCTTGACTGTCAGCGTGCGGTTGGTCTTCGCGGTCGAGAACACGCCCTCATCGAAGTTCAGGTCGGCCTCGTCCACTTTGAGCATGTGCGCGGCGATGGCACGCGCCTTCTTCACCACTTTTTCGGTCGCCATGAAGAAAGCCGAGCCGGCAAGCGTCGCCGAGCGCGAGCCGCCGGTGCCCTCGCCGAAAAACACCTCGTCGGTGTCGCCCTGGATATATTGCACTTCGCGCGGGTCCAGCCCGAGGCGGTCGCATACGATCTGCTTGAAGGTTGTCTCGTGACCCTGGCCCTGGTTGTTGGAGCCGGAGAACATGGTCACGCTGCCGTCGCGCTCGAAACGGACTTCGGCACCTTCCAAGGAAGGCGCGCCGGCGCGCTCGATGGTGTTGGACAGGCCGAAGCCCAAAAGCTTGCCGCGCTTCCTGGCCTCCGCCTTGCGCTTGGCGAGACCCTTGCGGTCGGCGAGGTCGAGCGCGAGGTCCATGTTCTTCTCGAACTCGCCGCTGTCATAGGTGAAGGTGAGCCCGGTCTTGAACGGCATTTGCGATGGCGAAATGTAGTTGCGCCGGCGCAGCGCCGCCGCATCCATGGCGAGCTGATCGGCGGCGATTTCCACCATGCGCTCGATCACGAAAGCAGCCTCCGGCCGCCCATTGCCGCGATAGGGCCGCATCGGGTTGGTGTGGCTGAACACGCCGGTGATGTCGACATGGATGGCGGGGGTGCGATAGACGCCGGCGAGCGTGCCGGCATTCATCATGAAGGCGGGCATGGCGTGCTGCAGATAGGCGCCGATTGCCGCGTAAGTCTTTACCCGCAGGCCTAAGAAGGTGCCGTCCTTGTCGAGGGCCAGCTCGGCCTCCGTGACATTGTCGCGCGCCTGTGCGTCGGACAGGAAGGCCTCGTTGCGCGTCGATATCCATTTCACCGGCCGGCCGGTGAGCTTGGAGGCGAGCAGCACCAGCGGCGTCTCGTTGAAGATCGGCGACTTCATGCCGAACGAGCCGCCGGTGTCGCCGGTGACGATGCGCAGCTTGCTCTCCGGCACGTTCAGCACTTTGGCGAGATCGGTGCGCACCGGGTGCGGCCGCTGCACGGGCGTGTAAACGGTGTAACGGCGGTCGGCCGCGTTGTAATCGCCGACCGCGCCGCGCGGCTCCATGGCGGCGGCGGTGACACGGTTGATGACGAAGCGGTGCCTGACCACATGCGCGGCCTTGGCGAAGGCGGCTTCGACCGCGGCCTTGTCGCCGATCTGCTCGACGAAGCAGATATTGTCGGCACAATCCTGCCAGACGCGCGGCGCGCCGTGCTGCCACGCCTCGGCCGTCGAGGTCACGGCCGGCAGCGGTTCGTAATCGACGGCGATCATTTCGGCGGCATCCATCGCCTGCATGCGCGTCTCCGCCACCACGCAGGCGACGGGATCGCCGACCCAGCGCACGGTGTCCTCCGCCAGGATCGGATAGCGCGGCTTGTATTGCGGCGAGCCGTCGCGCCGCTTCAGCCCGCCCGGCACAGGCAGTTCGCCGAAACCCGCTGCCTTCAGGTCGGCCGATGTGATGACCGCCAGCACGCCGGGCGCCGCCTTCGCGGCCTTGGTGTCGATCGCCTTGATCTTGGCGTGCGCGTGCGGCGAGCGCAGCACGATCGCATGCGCCATGCCGGGCAATTGGATGTCGTCGGTATAGCGCCCGCCGCCTTGGATCAGCCGCGGGTCCTCGAAACGCGTCACGTGTTGGCCGATGGCGAATTCACCCATTTGCGCGTCCGTTTTTTAGCGCGCCGCGATCGACGACCGCACGTCCCCACGCAAGCGGGGACCCACGGGCGGCTCGCGACAAAGCAGGTTGTGGCTCTGGATTCCCGCTTGCGCGGGAATGAACGGAGCGAGGATCGAGCATTGTAAAAACTATTTCTCGGTGCGCAATTTTTCCGCCACCTTCGGCGCAAAATAAGTGAGCACGCCGTCGCAGCCGGCGCGCTTGAAGGCGGTCAGGCTTTCCAGCATGGCGCGCTCGCCGTCGAGCCAACCGTTCTGCGCCGCTGCCTGGATCATCGCGTATTCGCCGGACACCTGATAGGCGAAGGTGGGCATGCCGAACGTGTCTTTCACCCGGCGGCAAATATCGAGATAGGGCAGGCCGGGCTTGACTATGATCATGTCGGCGCCTTCCTCGAAGTCGAGCGCGACTTCGCGCAGCGCCTCGTCGGAATTGCCGGGATCCATCTGGTAGGTGCGCTTGTCGCCGGTCAAGGTCTTGGCCGAGCCGACCGCGTCGCGGAACGGGCCGTAGAAGGCGGAGGCGTATTTCGCCGCATAGGACATGATCGACACGTGGGCGAAGTTTTCCGCATCGAGCGCCTTGCGGATCGCGCCGACGCGGCCGTCCATCATGTCGGAGGGCGCGATCACGTCGCAGCCGGCTTCCGCCTGCACCAGCGCCTGGCGGACCAGCACCGCCACCGTCTCGTCGTTGAGGATGACGCCGTCGCGCAAGAGCCCGTCATGACCGTGGCTGGTGAAGGGATCGAGCGCCACGTCGCACAATACGCCGACGTCCGGCACCTGCCTTTTGATGGCGCGGATGGCGCGGCAGACGAGATTGTCCGGGTTGAGCGCTTCGCTGCCGGTCTCGTCGCGCAAGCCCGGATCGGTATAGGGGAACAGCGCGATGCAGGGGATGGCGAGCTTGGCGGCGCGTTCGGCCTCGCGCACCACCTGATCGACGCTGAGGCGCTCGATGCCCGGCATCGAGGGCACCGGTTGCCGCGCATTCTCCCCGTCCATGACGAACAGCGGCCAGATCAGGTCGTCGGCGGTCAGCACATGCTCGCGCACCAGGCGGCGCGTCCATTCGTGCTGCCGGTTGCGCCGCATGCGCACGGTCAAGTCGAGCGGGTTGCGCTGCACCTCGCCGCTCTCCGCCTCGACCGGCACGAAGCCGATCTTCCGCTCCAGGGGGCGGCCGAATTTGATCGCCATGAGGGTCTCCTCGGGGGTTTTTTAGCGAGTCCAAACGGCCCCCGCTAGCCCGCGGGCTTCAGCCGGCCGCGGCCGCCTGCGCCCGCCGCTCCATCGCCGCCGCCGCCTCCAGGCTGTCGCGGTCGCGGTAGATCGAGGCCACGGCAAGCACCCGGCCGCCCTGCTTGTAGCGCACGACGCAATCGCGCTTCATCACGTCGCCATCGATCTCGATCGCGTCCCATTTTTCGGCGTGGCCGACATAGTTGATCGGCACGTCGTAATGCTGGCTCCAGAAAAACGGCGGCGCGCGGAACGGCACACGCTCGCCCAGCATGTTGCGCGCGGCGGTCTGCCCCTGTCGCTCGGCCACGACCCAGTGCTCGACCCGGATGCGCGCGCCGGAGACGGGATCGGGCCAGCGCGCGATGTCGCCGGCGGCGAAAATGCCGGGCGCGCTGGTCTCCAGGTAGGCGTCGACGCTGACGCCCTTGTCGATCGCAAGCCCCGCTTTCTCGGCGAGCGCCAGGCGCGGCCGCACGCCGACGCCGAGAATGACCAGATCCGCCGGCAGCGCGCCGCCGCTCTTGAGCGTCACGTCTTGCGCGCCGATCGCCGTCACAGCGTTCTCGAGATGAAAATTGACGCCATGCTCCTCGTGCAAGGCGCGCACGAAATCGCCGAGCTCAGGTCCGAACACCCGCTCGAGCGGGCGCTTTTCGGGCGCCACCACGTGCACCTCGACGCCGCGCGCACGCAGCGATGCCGCCGTCTCCAGCCCGATGAAGCTCGCGCCGATCACCACCGCGCGCTTGGCCCTTTCCACTTGCGCGATGATGCCGCGGCAATCGTCGAGCGAGCGCAGCGTGTGCACGTGCGCTGCATTGGCACCCGGAATATCGAGCCTGACCGGCTCGGCGCCGGTCGCCAGCAGCATCTTGTCGAACTTCACGGTCGAGCCATCGCCGAGCGTCACCTGCTTGCCGCGCGGATCGAGCGCCGTCACCTCGGTCTTGAGCGTGAGCGTTACACCGTTGTCGGCATACCAGTCGTCGGGGCGCAGCGGCAGCCAGTCCTCCGGCGCGTTGCCAGCGAGATAGTCCTTCGACAAATTGGGTCGGTCGACGGGCGCGGCATCGTCGTTGCTGAGCATGGTGATGCTGCCGGCAAAGCCGCGCCGGCGCAGCATCTCGGCGGCGGCGAAGCCGGCCGCTCCGCCGCCGACGATGACGAAATGCTCCGACGCCGCCCTGGTCTTTTTCGGCGCCGGCTGCTCTTTCTTGCCGCCGACCGTGATGCGGCCGCCGCGCTCTTCGACCTGCCAGCAGGTGACCGGGCTGAGGGCGGGAGCCGCCAGCGCTTCGCCGCTCGCCAGGCTGAAGCAGGCATGGTGCCAGGGACAGCGGATGGTGTCGCCGACCACCAAACCCTCGGCGAGCGGGCCGTGATAATGCGTGCAGTGCGCTGCGATGGCCGATACCTTGCCGTCGTGCCGTACCAGCACCACGGCTTCGTCGCCGACGTGACCCGCCAGGATTGCGCCTTCGGCGAGATCGGACGCTGCAATGCCTTGCGCCAAATCGGGTCCGCCCGGTTTTTCCTCGTCTTGCGACATGGCGCGTCCTCCAATCGTGGGCAGCTGGCCGATCGCTATCAGATGCCGGAACGGCCCGAGAAGTTCCTTTGCGGCGGCAAGTTTGGCGATATGTTAGCCTGGTTGCCGGCCATGGGTCCCGCTTGCTAATCGGAATGGCAGGGCCGGGCGGATAGCATGGACTTCACCCTCACCGAAGAGCAACGGGCTTTCCAGTCGACCGCGCGCGCCTTCGCCCGCGAGGAGATGATGCCGCATGCGCGCGACTGGGACGAAAGCGAGACATTTCCGGTCGAGGCGCTGCGCAAGGCCGCCGCCCTCGGCTTCGGCGGCATCTATGTGAAGGAGGACGTCGGCGGCTCGGCGCTCTCGCGCCTCGACGCCGCGCTCATCTTCGAGGAGCTGGCGCAAGGGTGCACCTCGACCGCCGCCTATATCTCGATCCACAACATGGCGGCGTGGATGATCGACGCCTTCGGTAACACCGAGCAGCGCCGGAAATTCCTGCCCAAGCTGTGCTCTATGGAGCACTTCGCCAGCTATTGCCTGACCGAACCGGACTCCGGCTCCGATGCCGCCAGCATTTCCACGCGCGCGCGCCGCGACGGCGAGCATTATGTGCTCGACGGCGCCAAGGCCTTTATTTCAGGCGGCGGCGTTTCCGACATCTACGTGGTGATGGCGCGCACCGGCGAGGCGGGTCCGCGCGGCATTTCCTGCATCGTGGTGGAGAAGGGCACGCCGGGGCTTTCCTTCGGCGCGCAGGAGAAGAAGCTCGGCTGGAAGACGCAGCCGACCGCCATGGTGATGTTCGAGAATTGCCGCGTGCCACTCGCCAACCGCATCGGCGCGGAAGGCCAGGGCTTCAAGATCGCGCTCGCCGGGCTCGACGGCGGCCGCTTGAACATCGGCGCCTGCTCGGTCGGCGGCGCGCAGTTCTGCCTCGACCGCGCCATCGACTACATGAAAGAGCGCCGCCAGTTCGGCTCGCGGCTTGCCGATTTCCAGGCGCTGCAATTCCGCGTCGCCGATTACGCAACCGAGCTCGAAGCCGCGCGCCTCCTGTTGCACCGGGCTGCGGTGGCGGTGGGCGAGGGCGAGCCGGGCGCGACGCGGCTGGCCGCGCAGGCCAAGCGCCTGGCGACCGACACCGGCTTCGAGGTGGTCAACGGCTGCCTTCAGCTGCACGGCGGCTACGGTTATCTGCGCGACCATCCGATCGAGCGCGTCATGCGCGACGTGCGCGTGCATCAGATCCTGGAGGGCACCAACGAGATCATGCGCGTGATCGTCAGCCGCGCTATGCTGGGAAACTAATGGAGGGGAGGATGGAACAGCTGCCGCGAAAATATCTCACGCGCGACGAAATGACGAAGCGCATTGTGCGCTTCAAGGACCTGAACGGTTTCGACGGCGGGCTGCCGGACAGCAAAATGAAGGGCTGCATCCGTACGCTGTTCAACGTCATCGGCTTCCAGCCGCCGAAGGGCATCGGCGAGGGCGGCGTCACCTCGCCGGTCGGCGCGCAGGCCGCGGAAATGGCCGCCATCAAGATCAGCGAAGGGTTCAATCTCGGCTACTGCAAGGCAAAGCCCGGCAACGGTCCGGAGATGCACAACCACGACACCAACGAGACCTTTATTCCGATGACCGGTACCTGGCGGGCGAGCTGGGAGGATGAGAAAGGCAATGTCGACTATGTCGATCTCGGCCCGCTCGACGTGGTGTCGTTTCCGCCCGGTATGATCCGCCGCTTCGAGAACGTGACCAAGGGCGATCCGAATGAGGAGGCCATCCTCATGTTCGTGATCGGCGGCGACGCTCCGCGCGCGGAGTTTACCGACGATGCGATGGCGCGGCTGGAAAAAGCCGGCGCATGGCCGGTGAAGACGTAATGCATTTCCTTCCGCTCGTCCCCGCGCATGCGGGGCCTCAGGGCGACAGACCAATTTAGCGGTGCGTGTAACCCCTGGATTCCCGCTTGCGCGGGAACGAGCGGAGAAGATGACCGGCGACGATCCCGAAATCTTGTTCGAACGGCGCGGCGCCGCCGGCCTCGTCACGCTCAACCGGCCGGCGGCGCTCAATGCCGTCACCCATGCCATGGTGCTGGCGCTGCGCGCGCAGCTCGACGCCTGGGCGAACGATCCCGTCGTCACCCGCGTGGTGATTCAAGCCGCCGCCGGGCGTGCCTTCTCCGCCGGCGGCGACATCCGCCACCTCTACGAGCTCGGCAAGGCCGGCAAGCACGCCGAGATGCTGCAATTCTGGCGCGACGAATATCCGCTCAACGCACTGATCAAGAACTACCGCAAGCCCTACGTCGCGCTGATCGACGGCATCGTCATGGGCGGCGGCGTCGGCGTCTCGCTGCACGGCTCGCACCGTGTGGCCGGCGATCGCTTCGCCTTCGCCATGCCGGAGGTCGGCATCGGCTTTTTCCCTGACGTCGGCGCCACCTGGTTTCTGCCGCGCCTGCCGGGCGAGCTCGGCACCTATTGCGCGCTGACCGGCGAGCGGCTGAACGGGGCCGACGCACTCGCCGCAGGTCTTCTCACCCACCGTATTTCTTCGGCGCGCTTTCCCGAATTGATCGAGGGCCTCACCGGCACCGTCCCGGTCGATGCCCTGCTTGGCGCCTTCGCGGAGCCCGCAGGCGAGGGGCCGCTGCAATCGCGGCGCGCCGCGATCGACCGGCTGTTTGCCGGTGCCCGCGTCGAGGACATCCTGGAAGCGCTTGACCGCGAAACCGCCGCGGAAAGCGCCGATGCCGAATGGGCCGGCAAGACCGCCGCCACTATGCGGACCAAATCGCCGCTCAGCCTCAAGATCGCGCTGCAGCAGGTGCGGCGAGGCAAGCATTGGGATTTCGACACGTGCATGCGCGCGGAATTCCGCATAGTGTCGCGCATCGTCCATGGTCATGATTTTTATGAGGGCGTGCGCGCCGTGATCGTCGACAAGGACAACAAACCGCACTGGCGGCCGGCCGCGCTGGCGCAGGTTAGCGACGAGGATGTCGAGCGGCATTTCGCGCCGCTCGACGTAGAACTGTATCTACCATGAGCGAGAGCGAACCCTTTTCCAGCGACGACCTGCAAAGCCTCGAGCCCGTGCACGAGGCCGAAGCCGGCCCGCATGTCGGCCCCTGGACGCGTCGGCTGGTGCTGTTCCTGCGCGTGATGGCCGGCGTGTCGATGCTCAAGGGCATTTATCACTGGTCGCGCGTCACCGGCGTCGGCGTCTCGCCCAACGACCTGTTCGCCTATCATTCGATCGCCTGGCAGACCGCCACGGTATTCTTCGCCGTGATCGACCTGGTGGCCGCCGTCGGTCTTTGGCTGGCCGCGGCCTGGGGCGCGGTGATCTGGCTGATGTCGGTTGCCTCCATGCTGGCGGTCGAAATATTTTTTCCGCAGGTCTTCGGCGGCGGCTGGCTCACCGGGCTTGCGGAAAGCGCGCTGCTCGCCGTCTATCTCTGGCTCGCCTTGAAGTCGGCGCAGGAGCATCCGCTGTAAGTTTTTAAGGACGCGCGTTGCGCGCAATAAAAAGGGGAGGGCGCCATGGCGCGTATCGGATTTATCGGGCTCGGCAATATGGGGCTGCCCATGGCGCAGAACCTGATCAAGGCCGGCCACACGGTCGAGGGCGTCGACGTCAATCCGGCGGCGGTCGAACGGCTCAAGGCCGCCGGCGGCGTCAGCGTCGAGACGGCCAAGGTGGCGGCCGCGCGCGCTGACGTGGTCATCACCATGCTGCCGGCCGGCGCGCAGGTGCGCGAGGTCTATCTCGGTCCGGGCGGCATCATCGAGGACGCCAATCCGGGCACGCTGTTGATCGACTGCTCGACCATCGATGTGGAAAGCGCGCGCGCGGTGGCGGGCGAGGCCGAGAAGAAAGGCCTCATGATGCTCGACGCGCCGGTGTCGGGCGGCGTCGGCGGCGCGCAGGCCGGCACGCTCACCTTCATGGTGGGCGGCAGCGCGCAAGCCTTCGTGCGCGCGGAATTGATTCTGCAGAAGATGGGCAAGACCATCGTGCATGCCGGCGGGCCCGGCAACGGTCAGGCTGCCAAGATCTGCAACAACATGATTCTCGGTGTTTCGATGATCGCGGTGAGCGAAGCCTTCGTGCTAGCCGAGCAGCTCGGCCTCGATCATCAAAAGCTGTTCGACATTGCGTCGAAATCGTCCGGTCAATGCTGGTCGCTCACCACCTATTGCCCGGTGCCCGGCCCGGTGCCGACCTCGCCCGCCAATCGCGATTACCAGGCCGGGTTCACCGCCGCCATGATGCTCAAGGATCTCAATCTGTCGCAGCAGGCGGCCAAGACCTCCGGTGCGCGCACGGAACTCGGCGAGCACGCGGCAAGGCTTTATTCGCAATATGTCGAGAGCGGCGAAGCGGGCCGGGATTTTTCTGGCATCATCCGCTTTGTTCGTGGCTCATAAGCTCCAGCATCGCGGCCGGGCTCGTCCTGGGTGCCGGGCGCGGGGCAGGAGGGTGGTGCGAGGGTGAATCATTCGTAACTCCCTTCGCTACAATTCTCGTCTTCAATGCTCCGTTCACTGTTGCAAATAAACCTAATATTGAGAGTGTTATTTAAGCCGATTTTAGACTGCCCATTATATGTTGGCGCCATCCGGAACGAGGAAGACAGGGCCTCGTAACCGGAAAGAGCAGAATAAAACGCAAGGGGCGTTGAACATGAAAGCCGTTGCGAAGACGGTCGAGCCCGCCGAACGCGAGGCGCGCTTCGACCACATCCGGCCGCTATATCTGGAGGCCTTGACGCTCGTCGAACGGCTGCATCGTCGGCTGCTCGATGTGATCAAGGACGAATTCGATCGCCGCGGCCGGGCCGACATCAATTCCGTGCAGGCGCTGCTGCTTTACAATATCGGCGACAAGGAGCTCACCGCCGGCGAGCTGCGCACGCGCGGCTACTATCTCGGCTCCAACGTGTCGTACAACTTGAAGAAGCTGGTCGAGATGAACTTCCTCGACCACCAGCGCAGCCGCGTCGACCGGCGCTCGGTGCGCATCAAGCTCACCGACAAAGGCCGCGAAGTGCGCGACATCGTCGAGGCGCTCTATCAGAAGCACGTGCGCACGGTCGAGCAGGTGGGCGGCATCAATGCCGACGAGTTCGCCACTCTCAACAAGTCGCTGCACCGGCTGGAACGCTTCTGGACCGACCAGATCCTCTACCGGCTCTAAATAAAAGCTTTACCGGCGGAAGACTTGCCCCGGCCGACCTTTCGGCCGGGGCTCTTTGTCGTTTTCAGAGGCCCGCCGGCCACAAATTCGCCCGCTCGTCTGGTTAGCGAAAATTTGAACGGTTCCCGACCCCTGGGCATTGCCGGCACGGGCCAAATCGGGGCAAGAGACGAAGGGGCCAAAGCCCCGCCAGCCGAGAATGCGATGTCGCACGCCGATTCAGCCCGCCAGGGCCGCCGCAGCTTCCTGAAATTATTGGCTTTAGGCCTCGCCGGGGCCGGCCTTGCACGCAGGGCGGCGGCCGCCGAGGAAGGCTCGCTGTTGCAGGCGCTGATCGAGCAAAATCAGCGCCGCGAGCTCGACCTGAACTTCGACGCCGCCTCCCGCACCATCCATATGCCGAAGGCCTCGCTGCCGACCCTGTCGCCTGGCACGGTGGAAACCACCCAGCAGGCGGTCGGCAAATACGAGGGGATCGTCGCGCGCGGCGGCTGGCCCAAGGTTCCGCCCACCGACCGGCTGCGCCTGGGTAACCGCCACCCCAGCGTGGTGCCCTTGCGCAAGCGCTTGATCATTTCCGGCGACCTCGAGGAGAACGCGGGCGCCACCGACATCTTCGATTCCTACGTTGAGGCGGCGGTACGCCGCTTCCAGGCCCGCCACGGCATCACCATCGACGGCATCGTGCGCAAGGCCACCTTCGACCGCCTCAACGTACCGGCCGATGTGCGGCTGACCCAGCTCAAGCTCAACGTGCCGCGGCTGAAGGCGGCGACCTCGCATCTGCCGTCCCGTTACGTCATGGTCGATATTCCGGCCGCGCAGGTCGAGGCGGTGGAGAACGGGGTGGTGGAGAGCCGCCACATCGCGATCGTCGGGCGTCCGTCGCGGCCTTCGCCCGACGTCAACAGCAAGGTGACCGAGGTCAATTTCAACCCCTATTGGACCGTGCCGGTGTCGATCGTGCGGCGCGATCTGATCCCGCTTATGCAGAAGGACCCGAAATACCTCGCCAACGAGCATATTCGCATCTTCGATCAGCACCACAAGGAGCTGAGGGCGGCGGAGATCGATTGGAACTCGCAGGAAGCGGTCAACTACATGTTCAAGCAGGACCCGGGCAGCTTCAATTCGCTCGGCACGCTGCGCATCCAATTTCCCAGCCCGGATGGCGTCTACATGCACGACACGCCGGAAAAGAACCTGTTCGGCGACGACATGCGCTTCGATTCGTCCGGCTGCGTGCGCGTGCAGAACGTGCGGCAGCTGGTGGACTGGCTGCTCAAGGACACGCCCGGCTGGTCGCCGGAGCAGATCAACGCCACCATCAAATCGGGCGAGCGCATCGACGCCAAGCTGAGAAAGCCGGTGCCGGTCTTCTGGGTCTATATCACCGCCTGGGCGACGCCGGACGGCGTGGTGCAGTTCCGTGACGACATCTACAACAAGGACGGTCTCGGCCAATACGCCACCACGGTGAAGGGTTGAGGTCGTCGTCATTTCCTGACGCCGCTGATGGGTCCGCGCGAAGCGCGGCCGGCTGATAACTCCGCGTATGCCCGGAACCTATGCTCCGCAGCGCTTCGGGGTGTCGATTCCGGGCCCAGTCCCCGCGCGGCCCGTCCCAGTGTGACCGCCTGAAAACGCTAGATATTGCGGTGGAATGCGCCGGTTGCTCCAATACTTGGCGGGTCGCCGGCGATATGGTATTTGCCATCGCAACCCCGGACCTTGCCTCGCACGCGGCGCGCCGCCTTAGCCGGCGTGCCGCTGGAGATACCGCGAATGTCGGCGCCGAGCCCTCACACTTCGAACGACACGGACGTGTTTTTCACCGCTCCGCTCAACGAGACCGATCCTGAAATCGCTGCCGCCATCGCCAAGGAGCTCGGCCGCCAACGCGACGAGATCGAGCTGATCGCGTCGGAGAACATTGTCTCGCGCGCCGTTTTGGAAGCGCAGGGCTCGGTGCTCACCAACAAATATGCCGAGGGCCTGCCGGGCAAACGCTATTACGGCGGCTGTCAGTTCGTCGACGTCGCCGAGCGCCTCGCTATCGAGCGCGTCACCAAATTGTTCGGCTGCAACTTCGCCAATGTGCAGCCGCATTCCGGCGCCTCCGCCAACGCCGAAGTGTTCTTCGCGCTGATGCAGCCCGGCGACACATTCATGGGCCTCAATCTCGCCGCCGGCGGCCATCTCACGCACGGCTCGCCGGTCAACCTGTCGGGTAAATGGTTCAACCCGGTGCCGTACGGCGTGCGGCGCGAAGACCAGCGCATCGACATGGACGAAGTCGCGCGCCTGGCGCGCGAGCACAGGCCGAAGCTCATCATTGCCGGCGGCTCCGCCTATCCGCGCATCATCGACTTCAAGCGCTTCCGCGAGATTTGCGACGAGGTCGGCGCCCTTCTGATGGTAGACATGGCGCATTTCGCAGGCCTGGTCGCCGGCGGCGTGCATCCCTCGCCGTTCCCGCACGCCCATGTCGTCACCACCACCACGCACAAGACGCTGCGCGGCCCGCGCGGCGGCGTCATCCTGTCCGACGACGAGGTTATCGCCAGGAAACTCAATTCGGCGGTATTCCCCGGCATGCAGGGCGGCCCGCTGATGCACGTCATCGCCGCCAAGGCGGTGGCCTTCGGCGAGGCGCTGCGGCCGAGCTATCGCGCATACGTCAAGCATGTGGTGGAGAATGCCAAGGCCCTGGCCGAGCATTTGAAGTCGCACGGCCTCGACATCGTCTCCGGTGGCACCGACACCCATCTGATGCTGGTCGACCTGCGCCCCAAGAAGCTCACCGGCAAGGTGGCGGAAGCGGCACTCGGCCGCGCCCACATCACCTGCAACAAGAACGGCATCCCCTTCGATCCGGAAAAGCCGACCATCACCTCCGGCATAAGGCTTGGCACGCCGGCCTGCACCACGCGCGGCTTCGGCATCGCCGAATTCCGCGCCGTCGGCGACATGATCGTTGAGGTGCTCGACGTGCTGTCGCAGAAGGGCGCCGAGGAGGACACGCTCACCGAAGGCGCGGTGCGCGGCAAGGTGAAAAACTTGCTGGCGCGCTTTCCGATTTATCAGGATTGATAGATGCAAAGAATTTCAACGGGTCATTCCGGGACGGCCCGCAGGGCCGGACCCGGAATCCAGATGCGAGCGCCGCATTTGCCTCTGGATTCCGGGTTCACGCGCTTCGCGCGCGCCCCGGAATGACGGTGTGATGGGGGGACGTCATGCGTTGCCCGAGTTGCGGTAGCCTCGACACCCAGGTGAAGGATTCGCGGCCGACGGAAGACTCGGCCGTGATCCGCCGCCGGCGCGTATGTCTTTCCTGCAATTTCCGCTTCACCACCTTCGAGCGCGTCCAGCTGCGCGAACTGACCGTGATCAAGCGCAATGGCCGCCGCGTGCCGTTCGACCGCGACAAGCTGATGCGCTCGGTGCAGGTCGCGTTGCGCAAGCGAGCGGTCGAGCCGGAGCGCATCGAGAAGATGGTTTCCAAGATCGTGCGCGAACTGGAAAGCATGGGTGAGAACGAGGTGTCCTCCGAGACGATCGGCGAATTGGTGATGGAGCATCTGCGCGAGCTCGACGACGTGGCCTATGTGCGTTTCGCCTCCGTCTACCGCAATTTCCGCGAGGCCAAGGATTTTCGTCTCGCGCTCGATGAATTGTCGGGCGAGGAAGCCGGCAAGCCGGCGGCGACCGCGCGCAAATGATTTCCGATCGTCATTCCGAGACATGCACGCAGCGCATGAACCCGGAATCCATAACCTTCGGAGCCAAAATATGAGCACAGGGGTTATGGATTCCGGGATCGCGCATGACGGCGCGCCCCGGAATGATAGTCAAAACGACGACTCCCGCTTCATGCAGCTCGCGCTCACGCTCGGGCGCCGCGGTCTGGGCAATACCTGGCCCAATCCGGCGGTCGGCGCGGTGATCGTCAAGGACGGCGTGATCCTGGCGCGCGGCTGGACGCAGGAAGGCGGCCGTCCGCATGCCGAGGTCGAGGCGCTGCGCCGCGCCAAGAAGGCGGCGCAGGGCGCCACCATGTACGTCACGCTGGAGCCCTGCTCGCATCAGGGCAAGTCCGGCCCTTGCGCCGACGCCATCGTCAAGGCCGGCATCGCGCGCGTGGTCTCCGCGCTGGAAGACCCCAATCCGGACGTGCAGGGCCAAGGGCACGAACGCCTGCGCGGCAAGGGCATCCAGGTCGAGGTCGGCCTGGGCGCCGAAGAAGCGCGGCGCGCGCATGCCGGCCATATCGCGCGGGTCACGCAAGGTCGTCCGCATATGCTGTTGAAGATGGCGATTTCCGCCGACGGCAAGGTCGGCCTTGCCGGCCGCAAGCCGGTCGCGCTAAGCGGTGAGGCGACGCGCGCCCGCGTGTTCCAATTGCGCGCGCAGTCGGACGCCATCCTCGTGGGCGTCGGCACCGTGCTGTCCGACAACCCACAGCTCACCTGCCGGCTGCCGGGCATGCTCGAGCGCTCGCCGGTGCGCGTGGTGCTCGATGCGCGATTGCGCGTGCCGCTGGCGACTTCGGTCATCGCCACCGTGCGCGAAACGCCGACCTGGGTGTTCGGCGGTCGTAGCGCTTCACCGTTGGCGGAGGAGATCTTGCAGGACAAGGGCTGCAAGGTATTCCGCGTGGACGACGCGGACGGCAAGGTCGACCTCGATGGCGTGCTCAAGAGGCTGGCCGAGGAGGGCATCACCCGGGTGATGGTGGAGGGCGGGCCGACGGTGGCCGCGAGTTTCGTCGCCGCCGACCTGGTGGATGAGGCCGCGCTCATCTATTCCGAGAAATTGATCGGGGAGGGAGGCATTGCCCCGCTCGAAGGCATGGCGCTCGACGCGCTCCACGGCCATCTGCGCGCCGCGGGCAGCGAGCGTCTCGGGCCCGATACGCTCGAGCATTACGAGCGGACTAGTGATGTTTGGCGCGCTTTCCATTTGCGTTCCCCGGGCGCACCGCGGAGCGGTGCGCTGCAGAACCGGGGTCCAGCATTTTCTGCAAGCAAGCTGGATAGGCCGCCCATGTTCACCGGTATCGTCACCGATGTAGGCGAGGTGCGGTCGGTCGAGGCGCGCGCCAAAAATCTGAGCCGCCTCACCATCGCCTGTTCTTACCCGCGCGCCGAACTGGTCGACGGCGCCTCGATCGGCTGCTCCGGCGTCTGCCTCACCATCGTCGGCGCCGGCGAAGAGGATGGCCGTTCCTGGTTCGCGGTCGATGCCGCCGCCGAGACGCTGGCGCGCACCACGGTCGGCCGCTGGCGGCGCGGCAGCAAGGTCAATCTCGAGCGCCCGCTCAGGCTTGGCGACGAGCTGGGCGGCCACCTGGTCGCCGGTCATGTCGACGGGCTGGCCAATGTGGTGGCGCGCGAGGACTTGACCGACATGGCGCGCTTCGTGCTGCGCGCGCCCCCCGCACTTGCCCGCTTCATCGCGCCCAAGGGCTCGGTCGCGCTCGACGGCGTCTCGCTCACCGTCAATGCCGTCGAGGGCGACACTTTCTCGGTGCTGATCATCCCGCACACGCTTGCGGTGACGACGCTGGGACTTCTGCACAAGGACGACGACGTCAATCTCGAAGTCGACACCATGGCCCGCTACGCCGCGCGGCTGATGGAAAGCCGTTGAAGCCCTTGTTCGCCCACCGCGCGCTTGCTACCACGCCCATCGAGCAGGGACATTAGGACATGGCCAAGAAACGCGCTAAAACGCGCGCAACCGCCAGACGCGGCAACGCCAAACGCAGCCCCATGCGCATGCTGATCGTGGAAGCGCGTTTCTACGACGCCATCGCCGACAAGCTGTTGCAGGGTGCGCGCAGCGTGCTCGAAGAAGCCGGCGTCGAATACGACGTCCTCACCGTGCCCGGAGCGCTGGAAATCCCCGCTGCCATCGCCATGGCGATGGATGCCGCGGCTTACGCCGGCGCCGTCGCGCTCGGCTGCGTGATCGAGGGCGAGACCTATCATTTCGAACTGGTGTCGAACGAATCCGCGCGCGGGCTGATGGACCTCGCATTGCGCGAACGCCTCGCCATCGGCAATGGCATTCTCACCGTCGACAGCGAAGAACAGGCATTCGCTCGGCTCGGCGGCGCGCACGGCCACAAGGGCGCCGACGCCGCCCGCGCCGCGCTTCATATGGCGCGGCTCAAGCGCGACCTGCGCGCATGATCGCGAAAAGCGGGCACCGGTTTCGGATAAGATCATGCGCAATGTAGAAATGTTAGGAGAGCAGAGTGGCTCCCTTTAAGCGGATTGCGCCGTGATGGCCCGCCCCGCCCAAACCGCCGGCGAAGAAGCGCGCAAGGCCAATAGGCGCAGCGCCGCCCGCCTCGCCGCCGTGCAGGCGCTCTACCAGATGGATCTTGCCGGCACCGGCCTCAACGAAATCCTCGCCGAGTTCGAAAGCCATTGGATCGGGCGCGAGGTCGAGGGCGAGCAGTATTTGCCGGCGCAGAAGGCTTTTTTCCGCGACATCGTCACCGGCGTGGTGCGCGAGCAACGCAAGCTCGATCCGCTGATCGATGCCGCGCTGGTCAAGGGCTGGCCGCTCAAGCGTGTCGAGGCGGTGCTGCGCGCAAGCCTTCGCGCCGGCGCTTACGAGCTCAGCGCTCGCGCCGACGTGCCGGCGCGCGTGGTTATCGCCGAATATGCCGATGTCGCCGCCGCCTTCGTCGGCGCGGACGAGACCGCCATGGTCAACGCAGTGCTCGAGGACCTGGGACGCCAGCTGCGCGCCGGCGAATTTAGCGCGCGGTGAGGCGGGCAGTGACTTGAACTACCTCCCCCTGAAAGGGGGGAGGTAAGAGAGGGGCATGGTCGCTCGATGAACTCCGAGAACGACAGACTCTCCGCCGAGGACAGGCTGATCCAACGCTTCTTCGCGCCGCTCGCCACGCATCCCGGCGCGCTTGGGCTTTCCGACGACGCGGCCTTCATCAAGCCGCCGGCCGGCTGCGACCTCGTGCTCAAAACCGACGCCATCATCGGCGGCGTGCATTTCTTTCCCGACGATGCGGCGCAAACCGTCGCCAGCAAGGCGCTGCGCGTCAACCTCTCCGATCTCGCCGCCAAGGGCGCCACCCCGCTCGGGTTCCTTTTGTCGCTTGCGTTGCCGAAGGACGTTCCGGACGCGTGGCTGGCCAATTTCGCCGAAGGCCTGCGCAGCGATGCCGTGCTCTATGCATGTCCGCTGTTCGGCGGCGACACCGACCGCACGCCCGGGCCGGTTCACCGTCTCCATCGCCATGTTCGGCAGCGTGCCGGAAGGCACCATGGTGCGCCGGGCCGGCGCCAGGATTGGCGACCGCGTCTTCGTCAGCGGCACCATCGGCGATGCCTCGCTCGGCCTTGCCGTGCGCAACGGCAAGGATTGGCAGCTCGGCGATGCGCAGCGCCAGCATCTGATCGCGCGCTATCTGCTGCCGCAGCCGCGCACTGCGCTGGCCGAAGCCGTGCGCGCGCATGCTTCCGCCGCCATGGACGTCTCGGACGGTCTCGTCGGCGATTTCGCCAAGCTATGCCGCGCTTCAGCGGTTGGCGCCAGCATCGAGGCGGCGGCGGTGCCGCTGTCCGACGCCGCCAAGGCGGTGATCGCCGCCGACCGACAAGCGCTCGAAACGGCGCTTACCGGCGGCGACGACTTCGAGATCGTGTGCACGGTGCCGCAGGCGCGCGTCGACAGTTTTCGCGCCGCCGCCGCGGCCGCGAAGGTTCCGGTGGCCGACATCGGCGTGATCGAGGCGGGCAAGGACGTCCGCTTCCTCGCCGCGAATGGCGAGCCGCTGACCTTCGCGCGGGCGTCCTTCAGCCACTTTTGATGCCGGCGGATCGGGTATATTAGAAGGCGCCCCCAGGGAGGCTTAAGAAACGCATGCACGACATGACGGCCAAGAAAGAGGCGCTGTTCGCCTACACGCCGCATCCCAATTTCGCCAAATGGCACAAGCTGTTTCCGACCAGCGCCTGGATGCGTCGCCAGGCGCCGCGCAACGTGCCGCGCTTCGCTTTCGAATATGGCGACACCGGCGCCGGCAACGACGTCGGCATCCAGCACAATTGGGCGGCCTTCGACGTCATCAAGATCACGCCGCGCTACGGCGTGGTGGTGACGCCGCCGCCGGTCGACGTCGAATTGTTCGGACAACGCTACTCGGCACCGGTCGGCATCGCGCCGATGGGCGGGCCATCGCTGGTGTGGCCGGGCGCCGATCTCATTATGGCGAGAGCCGCGCAGCGCGCACGCGTGCCCTATACGCTCTCGGTCGCCGGTGGCGCCTCGATCGAGCAGGCGGCGAAAGCCGCACCCGACGTGTTCTGGCTGCAGATCTACCGCTTCTGGCGCGACGATCACAAAATCGGCTTCGACCTGATGCGGCGCGCCGCCGCCGTCGACGTGAAAGTGCTCACGCTCACCCTCGACGTGCCCGTGCGCACCACGCGCTCGCGCGAAACCTATGCTGGCCTCGGCGGCGAGTTCCGCCCCAATGCGCGCATGCTCAGCGAAATGATGGTGCGGCCGAAATGGCTGATGGCGCTCATGCGCAACGGCTATCCGCGCTTCGCCACCATCGGCGAATACGCCAAGTCGAGCAACACCAACGCGATCATCCGCTACGCGCGCGCCAATATGGGCGGCGCCTTCTCCTGGGACGAGGTCAAGCGCTACCGCGACGCCTGGAAAGGCAAGTTGGCGGTGAAAGGCGTGCTGCATCCGGCCGACGCCGAGAAGGCGGTGGCGATAGGCGTGGACGGCATCTGGGTGTCGAATCATGGCGGCCGCCAGATCGAGGCGCTCACGCCCTCGATCGACTGTCTGCCCGCGGTCGTCGCCGCGGTCGGCAAGAAGGCCACCATCCTCATCGACAGCGGCATACGCTCGGGGCAGGACGTGATGCGCGCGCTCGCGCTCGGCGCCGATGCGGCCTTTGCCGGCAAGTCGTTCCTGTGGGCGGTGGCCGCGCTTGGCGAGGAGGGGCCGGCCCAGCTCATCGATCTTTATATCGACGAACTGCGCGCCTCCTTGGGCCAGATCGGCGCGCTTTCGCCGGCGGAGGCGCGGCAAGCGACGGTGCATCACCCGGGAGCGATAAGGTTTTAACGGTCAGCCGCTTTGAGCTGTTGCCATATGAAAACCACGCTCAATATCGATGACACGGTGATGGCCGAGCTCAAGCGCGAGGCCGCGCGGCAAGCCGCACCATGTCCGAACTGGTAGGGACCGTGTTGCGGTTGCTCTTGCGTTCACAGCGTAAACGCCTGTCGCTTCCCGATTTACCGAAATTCGACGGCGGGAAGCCAACTCGTCGATGTCGCCGACCGCAACGCGTTGTACGACGCCATGGACGGCTGCTAGTCCTTGCCGTCGACACGAACGTGATGCTGTACGCGGCGAACACGGCGCCGCAATTTCATCAGCCTTGCCGCGAAGTTCTCGGTCCGGTGAGGGCGGCGGCACGCTGAAAAAGCGGCACGGCGGCCGAAACCGATCGCTTGCTTCAATAAAAATCATCCCTGATCTGCGCTGCCGGGAGTGGCGATTCCGACCCCATGCAGCTAGATACGGGCGCTTTTCCGGAGTTGCATCGCAATGTCGGCCATCGCCGAGCCCATCGAAACGAGCCAGCGCCAGGCGGTCGACGACAATCTCGCGCGCCGCAATGCGATGGTGCTGGCGGCGGCGCAGGGGCTCGGCGGCGCCAGCAACACCATCATCTATTCGACCGCCAGCATCATCGGCTCGGTGCTCGCGCCCGATAAGGGCCTCGCCACGCTGCCCCTCACCGCCACCGTGCTCGGCATCTGGTTCGGCACGCTGCCGGTCGGCATGCTGGCGCGCCGCTTCGGCCGGCGCGCCGCGCTGCAGATCGGCGCGCTGTTCGGCATCTTGTCCGGCCTCGTCTCGTACGAAGCGGTGATGATCGGCAATTTCTGGCTGCTGCTCTGCGGCACGTTTTTGGGCGGGCTCTACGCCGCCGCCTTCCAGTCCTATCGCTTCGCCGCCGCCGATACCGCGAGCGAAAGGTACCGCGCGAAGGCGATCTCCTGGGTGCTGGCCGGCGGCGTGTTTGCGGCGGTGCTGGGCCCGCAGATCGTCATCTTTACCAAGGATCTGCTAACGCCCTTCGCCTTCGCCGCCAGCTATCTCGCGCAGGCCGCTTGCGGCGTGGCGGCGGTCTTGGTGCTGCAGTTCGTCAAGATCCCGCGGCCTGCCGCGGCGCGCGCGCAGAACGCCCGCCCGCTCGCCGAGATCGTGCGCCAGCCGCGTTTCATCGTGGCGATCGGGTGCGGCGTCGCCGCTTACGCCACCATGAACCTGCTGATGACCTCGGCGCCGCTCGCCATGGTCGGCTGCGGCCATTCGGTCACCGACGCCACGCTCGGCATCCAGTGGCACGTGCTCGCCATGTACGCGCCGAGTTTCGTCACCGGCAGTCTCGCCGCCCGTTTCGGGGTCGCACGCATTACCGCGCTCGGGCTTGCGCTCCTCGCGCTCACCGGCGTGGTCGGCGTCAGCGGGCTCTCGGTCGCGCATTTCTGGACCGGGCTCGTCCTGCTGGGACTCGGCTGGAATCTCGCCTTTGTCGGCGCCACGACGCTGGTGACCGAATGTCACCGCCCGGAAGAACGCACGCGCGTGCAGTCGTTCAACGATTTTCTGATTTTCGGCAGCATGGCGGCGGCCTCGTTCTCCTCCGGCCAGCTTTTGGCAGCCTTCGGCTGGGCCGTCATCAATATGGTGCTGTTCCCGGCCGTGGCGATTGCCGCCGCGCTGCTCGCCTGGTACGTCCGCTTCAGCCACCGCGCGGCAGAGGCGGTGTGAGCGCCCTCTCTCAGGCCCTCGCGTCGACCCAATCGGCGATGCAGCTCCATTCGGAGGCCTGAGGCGATCCTCCCTGGGCAGCTTAGCGTTGGTTTTGGCGCTTTTTGCCGCGGTTTCACTATTTCGGTCGTGGTCGGCAGATCGCCGCGGAAAAGGCCGATTCCGCGTTGCGTCATCGCGTGGTTTTTGGCTATATCCGCGCGCTTCCCGGTCGGGGTGAAGCGCCCACCAAAGCGGCCATCCTCGACGCTCCTGGCACCGGCGGGAGCGTTCCTTCCGCCAGCCAATCCAATTGAGGGTGAATCCCATGGATATCTTGTGGGCGATCATCGGCTGTGGCGCGCTTGCGGTGGTCTACGGCATTTGGGCGACCGGGTCGGTGCTGAGCGCCGACAGCGGCAGCCCGAAAATGCAGGAGATTTCCTTGGCCGTGCGCGAGGGCGCGCAGGCCTATCTCAAGCGCCAATACACCACCATCGGCGTCGTCGGCATCGTCATCTTCGTCATCATCGGCTTCATGCTCGGCTGGCTGGTCGCCGCCGGCTACGCCATCGGCGCGGTGCTTTCCGCGGCAACCGGCTTCATCGGCATGAACGTGTCCGTGCGCGCCAATGTGCGCGTCGCGCAAGCCGCCACCAAATCCCTGGCTGGCGGGCTCGAGCTCGCGTTCAAGTCGGGCGCCATTACGGGGCTCTTGGTCGCCGGATTAGCGCTGCTCGGTGTCACCATTTATTTCGCCATCCTGACGCAGGCGCTCCACTATGCGCCCAACGACCGCGTGGTGGTCGACGCCATCGTGGCGCTCGGCTTCGGCGCCTCGCTGATCTCGATCTTTGCCCGTCTCGGCGGCGGTATTTTCACCAAAGGCGCCGACGTCGGCGGCGATCTGGTCGGCAAGGTGGAAGCCGGCATTCCGGAGGACGATCCGCGCAATCCGGCAACCATCGCCGACAATGTGGGCGACAATGTCGGCGACTGCGCCGGCATGGCCGCCGACCTGTTCGAGACATACGCGGTGACCACGGTCGCCACCATGGTGCTGGCCTCGATCTTCTTTGCCGCAACGCCGCTTCTGTTCCACATGATGATCTATCCGCTCGCCATCGGCGGCGTGTGCGTCATCACCTCGATCATCGGGACTTTCTTCGTGCGGCTTCCCGCCAGCCAATCGATCATGGGCGCGCTCTACCGCGGCTTCATCGCCACCGCGATCCTGTCGCTGTTCGGCATCGCCGGCGTCACCTATTGGCTGATCGGCTTCGGTCCGCTCGGCAGCGTCGGCTACACCGGCACGACGCTCTTTCTTTGCGGCGTGGTCGGCCTGGTCGTGACCGGGCTGATCATCTGGATCACCGAATACTACACCGGCACCGAGTTCCGCCCGGTGAAGTCGATCGCGGCGGCCTCGGTCACCGGCCACGGCACCAACATCATCCAGGGCCTGGCGATCTCGCTGGAGTCGACCGCGCTGCCGGCGCTGGTCATCATCGCCGGCATCCTAACCGCATTCGGCCTTGCCGGCCTGTTCGGCATCGCCATCGCGGTCACCGCGATGCTGGCGCTCGCCGGCATGGTTGTGGCGCTCGATGCCTTCGGCCCGGTCACCGATAATGCCGGCGGCATCGCCGAAATGGCGGGACTGCCGAAGGAGGTGCGCAAGTCGACCGACGCGCTCGACGCGGTCGGCAACACCACCAAGGCAATCACCAAAGGCTACGCTATCGGCTCCGCCGGCCTCGGCGCGCTGGTGCTGTTCGCCGCCTATAACCAGGATCTGCAGTTCTTCACCAGAGAGGCGGCGACGCACCCGTACTTCCAGGGCATCCATCTCGACTTCGCCTTGACCAATCCGTACGTGGTGGTCGGCCTCCTGTTCGGCGGCTTGCTGCCTTATCTCTTCGGCGCGCTCGGCATGACGGCGGTCGGCCGTGCCGCCGGCGCGATCGTCGAGGAAGTGCGCCGCCAGTTCCGCGAGAAGCCGGGCATCATGCAGCACAAGGAAAAGCCCGATTACGGCCGCGCCGTCGACCTGCTGACCAAGGCGGCGATCAAGGAAATGATCGTGCCTTCGCTGCTGCCGGTGCTGTCGCCGATCGTCTGCTATTTCGTGATCTACGTGATCGCGGGCGGCGGCCCCGCCGGCAAGTCGGCGGCCTTCTCGGCGGTCGGCGCCATGCTGCTTGGCGTCATCGTCACCGGCCTGTTCGTCGCCATCTCCATGACGTCGGGTGGCGGCGCCTGGGACAATGCCAAAAAATACATCGAGGACGGCCACTACGGCGGCAAGGGCTCGGAAGCGCACAAGGCGGCGGTGACCGGCGATACGGTCGGCGATCCCTACAAGGACACGGCGGGTCCCGCCGTGAACCCGATGATCAAGATCACCAACATCGTGGCGCTCTTGTTGCTCGCGGTGTTCGCCGCCTGAGCGATGCGGCGCATGAAAAATGAAAAGGGGCTCGCGACGTGCGAGCCCTTTTTGATTCGCGTGCTGGCGGGCTATTGCCCCATCAACGGATTCATATTCTTGAAGATGTTGCGCAGATAGCTCAATTCCTGGCCGCCGGTGGGCGTCGTCTTCGAATAGAAGTCGAAGACCCTGCCATCCTTCAGGCCGTAGTCGGCGAGCTTCCTCACCTTGCGTTCCTTGTCGAAATAGATCGCCACCACACGCTGGTCGACCACCGTTTGCGGCATGAAAGCGGCGGCGCGCTCGGCCTTCTGCGAAATGTAATAGAAAACTTCGCCGTTGACGGTGGCGACGGTGGAGGGCGTGCCCATGACGATCAGCACCTGCTCCTGCGAAGCGCCGACCGGGACCTGCTCGAGCGCGCCCTGCTGCAAGACGTAGCCGCGCTGGAAGGTTTCGCTGAAGGCCCCGCAACCGGACAGTCCGATCGCGGAGGCAAGCGCAAGCGCCGGCGCAAGCCGGCGAGCGCGGCAGCGAATTGCCGTGGTTCTGGGAGCGGGCATCTTCATTTTGCGTCTTGCATCGGCGCGGGCGTTGACTTAACCGGCGGCAAGCCGCGGTCAATCCGAGCCAATGTGATGATTTTCCCCCTTTTTCGCCGCAGTCCGCCGCGACCAGACAGCATTTCCGTCCTGTATGGCATGATCGTGGCGCAAGCGCGATTGCCCGCCTTTTACAGGGATTATGCGGTGCCCGATAACGGTAAAAGGCCGCTTCGAACTGATCGTCCTGCATCTGGCGGTGCTGCTGGACCGATTTTCCGAGGACGAGGTATTGCGGCCGCTCGGCCAAGGCGTTTTCGACCGTTTTTGCCGGGACATGGATCATAACCTGCGCGAGATGGGCGTCGGCGATCTGGCGGTCCCTAAGCAGATGCGGCGCATGGGCGAGGTTTTCTACGGCCGCGCGCAGGCCTATCGCGCCGCCTTGGCAACCGGTTCCGATGAGGCTCTGGCGGCTATGCTGGTGCGGAATATCTATGACGGGAAGGCGTTGCCCCCGGGGCCACGCGCCTTGCCGCCTATATGCGGGAGACGGCAGGCGCTCTCAGCGCGCAGGAATTGGTGCGCCTTGCGGACGGGGCTTTGCGCTTGCCTGATCCTGCTGCAGTGGTTGAAATTGCGGCACGAAGAGATTGAAAGTTATGGAGAAATCGACCCATCCATGGAGCGTGCCGGTGGCCGTGGAAGACGTGCCGGAAGCCGGGCTGCATATGGAGATCGAGGCGCCGCCTGCGATCCGCACCGAGCTTGCCAAGCTTGCCGGGCTGCGTGAGCTGCCGCGACTCGCGGCAGAGTTCGACCTCGTCCGGCAAGGTACAGGGGTGCATGTGTCGGGCCGGGTCATGGCCACCCTGGGACAGACTTGCGTCGTTAGTCTCGAACCGATGGAAAGCATGTTGGACGAAAGAGTTGATGTGACTTTCTCACCTGGCGTTGCAGCGCAAGCGGCGACGGCAGCCGAAGGCCACCACGCCAAGCCCGATGACGAGGAGCCGCCGGAGCCACTGGTCGGCGGCGCGGTCGATCTCGGTGCACTTGCCACCGAATTCCTGCTGCTGGGTGTTGACCCATATCCGCGCAAGCCGGGCGTTCGGTTTTCGCCGCCCAAGGTTGCGGAAGGCGGCGACCGCCCCTTTGCCGCGCTGGAAGGGCTTAAGAAGCGCTTGGGCGGCGGCCAATCGTGAGTGGTCAGCAAGCCGTGGAACGGCGGGATAACCGGCTTGTTTGCCGTGGCCGAGCGGGTAAGGTCGCCGGATATCGAAGCCGGATGAGCGCGCTGCCGGCGCCCCCACTCACCGCGAAGTCGATTCATGCCCGATAAGGTCCGCATCGCGCTTGACGCCATGGGCGGGGATCATGGGGCGTCGGTCGTGCTGCCGGGGGCGGATATCTCGCTCACCCGCCATCCCGACATCGACTATCTCCTGTTCGGCGACCGCGCCGTGTTGGAACCGCTACTGGCGGGCCTGCCGCGCCTCCGCGCCAAGGCGCGGGTCGTGCACACCGACGTCGCCATCCGCATGGACGACAAGCCGAGCCAGGCGCTGCGCTATGGGCGGTGGAAGTCGTCCATGTGGCTCGCCATCGACGCGGTCAAAAAGGGCGAGGCGGACGCCGCCATCTCCGCCGGCAATACCGGCGCGCTGATGGCCATGGCGCGTTTCAACCTCAAGATGATCGAGGGCATCGAACGACCGGCCATTGCCGCGCTGTGGCCGACCGTGCGCGGGGAATCGATTGTGCTCGACGTCGGCGCCAGCATCGGCGGCGACGAGGCGCATCTCATCAACCTCGCGGCCATGGGCAGCGCCATGGCGCGCGTCTTGTTCGACGTGGAGCGTCCCACCGTCGGCCTGCTCAATATCGGGGTTGAGGAGGTCAAGGGCCTCGAGCAGGTGCGCGAAGCCGGCCGCATCCTGCGCGAAGGCAATTTCCCGCACTTCAACTACCACGGCTTTGTGGAGGGGGACGATATCGGCAAAGGCACTGTTGATGTCGTGGTGACGGAAGGCTTTGCCGGCAATATCGCGCTCAAGACCGCGGAAGGCACCGCCCGCCAGCTCGGCGAATATCTGCGCGCCGCCATGAGCCGCACCTGGATGGCGCGCCTCGGCTATCTCCTGGCGCGCCACGCCTTCCGCGCCCTGCGCGACAAGATGGACCCGCGCAAGGCCAATGGCGGCGTCTTCCTCGGCCTCAACGGCATCGTGATCAAGAGCCATGGCGGCGCCGATGCCGAAGGCTTCGCCTCGGCCATCGACATCGGCTACGACATGGCGCGCTACGAGCTCCTGGCCAAGATCGGGGAGACCATGGCGCGGGATCTGCAAGCCACGGCCACCGCGCGCCAGGCAGGCGGAGCAAGCTCGTGACCGTGTTGCGCTCGGTGGTGCTTGGCTGCGGCAGCTATCTCCCGTCGCGCATCCTCAGCAACGACGAGCTGGCGCGTTCGGTCGACACCACCGACGACTGGATCGTCCAGCGCACCGGCATTCGCGAGCGCCATATCGCGGCGCCGGGCGAATTTACCTCGGATCTTGCGCTCAATGCCGCGCGGGCGGCGCTGGCCAATGCCCGCCTGGAGGCCGGCGCGATCGACCTGATCGTGCTCGCCACCTCCACCCCCGACCAGACCTTTCCCGCCACGGCCGTCTCCGTGCAGGCCGGGCTCGGCATCACCCATGGCGCGGCCTTCGATCTGCAGGCGGTCTGTTCCGGCTTCGTCTACGGCCTTTGCGTCGCCGACGGGCTGCTGCGCGCGGGCGGCTTCAAGCGCGCTTTGGTGATCGGGGCGGAGACCTTCTCGCGCATTCTCGACTGGAACGACCGCACCACCTGCGTGCTGTTCGGCGACGGCGCCGGCGCCCTGGTGCTGGAGGCGCAGGAGCAGCCGGGCGACGCCAAGGACCGCGGTGTCCTCACCACCCATCTGCGCTCGGACGGCCGCCACAAGGCCAAGCTTTATGTCGATGGCGGCCCATCTTCGACCCAGACGGTCGGCCATCTGCGCATGGAGGGCCGCGAAGTGTTCAAGCACGCGGTCGCCATGATCACCGACGTGATAGAGGACGCCTTCAAAACGACCGGCTATTCGGCCGCCGATATCGACTGGTTCGTGCCGCACCAGGCCAATAAGCGCATCATCGATGGCTCCGCCCACAAGCTCGGCATTTCGCCCGAGAAGGTGGTGATGACGGTCGACCGCCACGGCAATACGTCGGCGGCCTCGATCCCGCTGGCGCTGGCCGACGCGGTCGCCGACCGGCGCATCAAGCGCGGCCATCTCGTCCTGTTGGAAGCCATGGGCGGCGGCTTCACCTGGGGCTCGGCGCTCGTGCGCTGGTGAAGGTGCGGCGCCGGATCGGATGAGCCCGGGAGCGCTTCACATTTTCAAACGCCCCGTTGACCCGTGTGGATCATACTAATATCGTGAAAATTCAGCGGGATACCTTCGCCGGGGGCAGGGCAGGCGATGACCGGAAAAACAGTGACGCGGGCGGACCTGTGTGAGGCGGTCTACCAGAAGGTGGGCCTTTCACGCACGGAATCGGCTGCGCTTGTCGAACTGGTGCTCAAGGAAATCACGGACTGCCTCGAACGGGGCGAAACCGTGAAATTATCGTCCTTCGGCTCCTTCGTCGTGCGCAAAAAGGGCCAGCGCATCGGCCGCAATCCCAAGACCGGCAAGGAAGTGCCGATCTCGCCGCGGCGCGTGATGGTGTTCAAGCCCTCGGCGATCCTCAAGCAACGCATCAACGGCCGCGGCGATTCCCACAGCCCCGCGGCTTGAAGTATTGCTTTAAGTGGCGCGTTGGCGTCGTAATCTGCGTTCATCGAGTCGAGGAGCATCACCGCTTTGGACAACAAGGCGCCGGACGCATTTCGCACCATCAGTGAAGTGGCGGACGATCTCGATCTGCCGCAGCACGTGCTGCGTTTTTGGGAAACGCGCTTCCGCGACATCAAGCCGATGAAGCGCGGCGGCGGGCGGCGCTACTACCGTCCCGACGACGTGGACCTGTTACGCGGCATCCGCCATTTGCTTTATGGCGAGGGCTACACCATCCGCGGCGTGCAGCGCATCCTGCGCGAGCAGGGGATCAAATTCGTGCAAGCCGTGTGGCAGGAGGGCGCGCCGCAGCCGCCGCACGGCGCCGCCGAGACGGACGAGCTTGCCGAGGAGGCCGCCTCCGCCGTGCAGATGCTGGAAGAGGAAAGCGGCTTGGGCGGCAGGCTGTCGTCCCTCATCGGCCGCGATCTCACCGACCGCGCCGGCGTGGCGCCGGAACGGGCGGAGCCTCCGCTGCAGTCGGCGCCGATGCCGCGCATCGAGCCGGACGACCGCGCCATTCACGGGTTGCCCGAACCCGCGCCGCCCGCGGCGGCTCCCGCTCCACAGCCGCCGCCGTCTCCCCGTCTTCCGCGCGAGGAACTGCGCAAGCTGCACGCCGCGCTGCATGAGCTTGCCGAGTGCCGCAAACTGATCGACGCGGCGGTGGCGCGCGCGGAATAGGTGGCGCGGCTCATTGCTCGTCAGCCTTGGCGCGGAAGTTTCCGCTCGTGATTTTGCTGTCCGGGATGGGATGTTTCTGGTCGGGGCGGCGGGATTTGAACCCACGACCCCCAGTCCCCCAGTCAGGCTAAGCCGGATTTCCTAGGACAGCCAGGGATACCTTGCATTCCACAAACGTTAGATTTAAAGGCGTTATTTGTCCCGCCGCGTCCGAGTGAGTCCGGCTGCATCCGACCATTTTGCGTCCCCTGTGCGTCCCCGGAATTGCAGTAAGAGCCCAATCTAACAGAACGGAAAAACGCGAGACATGCGTCAAATCCTCACCGATGCCTTATGCAAAACCCGCCCGCCGACCACCGGACGACTGGAAATCGCTGACCTACGGCAGGTCGGACTGGTGCTGAGGATCACAGCTAAGGGCGCTCGGACCTTCGCCTATCGGTTTCGTCATCCGAACACGCGCAAGACCCTACGCGCCAGCATTGGAAGCTATCCGGCATTCAGCCTAGAGGCCGCCCGCAAGCGCGCCCGCGAAATGGCCGCCCAAGTCGCGGTGGGGGCTGATCCCATTGAGGTCAAGCAAGCTGAACGCGAGCAAGCCCCAGCCCGAACTTTCGGCGCCTTGGCGGACCGCTACCTCAAGGAATATGCCGAGCGGCGTAAGCGCCCGCGCTCTATAGAAGAGGACCGGCGCAACCTTGCCGTTCACATTTTGCCGAAATGGGCGAAGCGGGACTTCCGGGTGATCCGACGCGCCGACATTATTGAATTGGTCGAGTCGATTATTGGCGCGGGCAAGCACGCGCTTGCCAATCGGGTGCACACGTTGGTGTCCGGCATATTCTCTTTCGCAATTGATGCCGAGCTATTGGATGCCAATCCAGCCGCCCGGCTGAAAAAGCGTGGCGTTGAGCGCCCCAGCCGCCGCGTTCTCGATGACGAGGAGATCGTAATTTTTTGGCACGGCATCGTGCTGCCACCTGTATCGCGCATGGTGGGGCTGGCGTTGCGGCTGGCATTACTAACTGCGGCAAGGGCTAATGAGGTCGCCGGCGCCAGCAAGACAGAGTTCCACGACTTGCATGGCGCCGAGCCCTTTTGGCTCATTCCAAGCGAGCGCGTGAAAAACAAACGCAATCATCTGATTCCGTTGTCGTCGCTTGCAGTCGAAACAATTAAGGCCGCGATCTGTCTTACCAGCGAGGACGACGAATTTCTGTTCCCGACACGGCTTAATCGAAACGGACCGATAGACCGCCACGCGCTGTGCAGCGCAATGGCGCGTTTTGGCAAAGAGTTGGACGGCACCTGGCAAAAAGACCGGCCGTCGCCGCACGATCTGCGGCGTACGGCGACTACGCGCCTCGCCAGAATGGGCATCACCAAAGAGATAAGGGACCGTGTATTAAATCACACCGGTTCACGACACGATCCGGAGTCAAGGCATTATAACCTTTACGAATTTCAAGCGGAGAAACGCGCCGCGTTAGATCGGTGGGCCCAAGAGATCGCCGGGCTTATTGGGTCGCCTTACCATTCTGACGCCAGTTGAAGAGCGACGCTGATGCAACCCCACATGGCGAGACGGCTACAATTTACGGCTTCAACACGCGCGCCGACGATATCAAACGGGTTAGATGCGAAGCTGCCGTGTGGCTTTATGAACGGCGAACCGTCCAGCGATTACAGCATCCCTTGCAAATGTCCGCGCCCTGGGTGCGAGCGGATAGAGGCTGCGAAAAAAGCGAAAAAAGCGAAAAAAGCGAAACATGGATCGAACGTGCTCGGCAAGCCAGCGAAGGTCGTTATTCTCTGGGAATAGCCCTCAGGGTAGTGGTCCAGTCTAATTGTGGCGGCGATACATAAGAGCAAATCCCAATAGAGCACACCCCAAAATCGCGCTGGTAAGATCGAGATAATGGCCAAGGCTGTTAGGCAGCCCCCAACCCATTGCCGGAAAAATCTGGAACCGCTCGGCGACATGGGTCAGGACGACTACGACAAGGCAGGCCGCCCCAATTGCTATCATCCAACGCGGTGCGCCTGCACGGTTTCCCATGCCTTTAACATAGCCACAACGTCCTGCATCTCCCAAAGGCGCTTCGTAATTCCAGCGGCCATAGCCGGACTGATTTTCAGGGCCATTACGCTTGAGCAAAAGGCCGCAAATTCACCCTTTAGGTGAAAGACCGATTGACACTTCTGCGGGATTCGCTATATAGGGAGCATCCATGGACGTGACGTTCAAAGATCAGTCCCTGGATCAACTCGAAATCGACGCGACTTACAGCGCCGGATTCGGGGGCGACGTAGTGAAGGCGTATCGGAAAGCGATGGCACACATACGCTCGGCTAGGGATGAACGCACGTTTTACACCCGGAACTCGTTTCGCTTCGAGAAGCTAGAGGATGACCGCCAAGGTCAATATGCGATGCGACTGAACAAGCAGTGGCGTTTGATTATCGAGCTACACGGAAAAGCGCCCAAGATCGTCCATGTGGTCGAAATCACAGACTACCACTGAAAGATCAGCACCGATGAACCGCATTCCAGCAGAAGTATTTCCTCCCGGTGAGTTCATCCGCGACGAGCTTGACGCTCGCGGCTGGACGCAGGGCGACCTTGCCCAGATCATGGGACGTCCAGTCCAGGCGGTGAATGAGATTGTTGCTGGCAAGAAGCAGATTACACCGGATACGGCGCTGGGGTTGGCCAAGGCATTTGGCGATGACGATGCGCTCTATTGGATGAACCTTGAGAACATGTATCGCTTGACGCAAGCGAAGCCTGCCGATGATGCCGTGGGCCGCCGCTCAAAACTCTACTCGCTATTTCCCGTTCGCGAACTGACGAAGCGAAAGTGGGTTGAGGCTTCCGAGAAATCTTGATGTTATCGAACATCGAGTATGCAGTTTTTACGGTATCAAAAATCTTGATGAGAAGCCACAATTTGCACATGCAGCGAAGGCGATTGATGACGAACGAAGCCGCCCGCTCCAATTGGCTTGGCTTTATCGCGCGTACAATCTCGCGAAGGCTGCGCCTGCCAGCACCACCTATTCAGAGGCAAAGCTTCGTGCGGCTCTTATGAAGTTGAAGGAACTGCTTGTTGCTCCCGAAGAAATCCGGCAGGTGCCGAAAATACTAGGGGACGCAGGCGTTCGATTTGTGATTGTAGAGTTTCTGCCTAATTCTAAGATTGATGGGGCGGCGTTTTGGGTTGACGGGATACCTGTCATCGCTATGGCAATCCGTTTCGATAGGGTCAACAATTTCTGGTTTGTCCTTCGGCACGAAATCGAGCACGTCTTGAATAAGGACGGGCAGGTTCTTGACGTTGAACTGACGGAAAAGCTTCAGCGCAAGGATGCGGTTTCTGCCGAAGAGATTCGCGCGAACGAAGCAGCCGCTGAGTTTTTGGTGCCCAAGAAAGAACTGGACAGTTTCATTGTGCGGGTCCGGCCTTTGTATTCGGAACAGCGTATTTTGCTCTTTGCGAAGCGTATTGGAGTCCATCCCGGATTGGTAGTGGGACAACTGCAGTTTCGAGACGAAGTACCCTACACGCACTTTCACAAGTATCTGGTGAAAATCAGGGAAATCGTCACGCAGACCGCACTTACGGACGGTTGGGGGGCCGTGCCGCTAGCGCAGACCGGAGCTTGAGCTATGGCCAAGTTGAATGAGCAACTCCTAAAGATTGTCGAGGACTATCGCGCTGCAGGCGGCACGTGGCCCGCCACGCGTGACCAGATCGCCGAGTGGGCCGTAGCGAATGATCGCTACCAGCTTACGCGCGGTATGGCCGTTAGTCAGTGCGCTGAGCGAATTGGTCGTGCGATGGGCCTTGAACATATCAAGGACAAGAAAGGGCGCAGCGTTCGGAAGTACTATGCCGCCCGTATCCGCGAGAATGGCCAGTTGGTCATGAAGTGGGACGATTACAATGCGGAGAGGCCATTCATGGAAGTGGCCGCCGCAAATCGTCGAAATCAAATTCTTGGTCAGTGCTGGCAGCTAAAAAACGACATAGACAGCTATAGCGAGCGCAAGTGTCCCGACCAGCCCATCCAGATGGACTTTGATTTCAACATCGACCTTGCGGAACTATCCCAACTTGATGACTTGGGCTAGGTCGATTTTTTCCACCTAGCCTGTGCGGCAATGCGCGCGATTTCGGTTCGCTGTTCCGGAGTGAGCTTGGCAGCACGGGAAGCCCGGCCTTTCAAACCGCCAGATTTGCCGCTCACGGCCTTCTTGCTCTTGGCAGCGGGTTCTTGAACCTGGCCGGTGGCAAGATCGAGCATGTGTTTGGCCTACTGGTTCAAGTGGCGCGGTCGTTTCGGTTGCTTTGCCATGTGCCGAATATGCGCGCGATTTCGGGTCGATTCTATTATGTTTCCAAATTGCCTTATTTGGCTGAACCACTACCGCCCTCAGACGTACATGGACGTGGCCAGCAAATCGATATAAATATGTTCGGGATGGCTGGCAATTCGCGTCGGTCAACCGAGACCTTTTAGCTCATATAGCCGCGCAAGACGTGCGACTCCGAGAGGAGCGACGTCATGCGCGACAGTTATTTGGAAGCCCCGACGGCGCTTCCCGAGCAAACCCTCAGCCCTCAAACGCCCCGGCACTCGTGCAATTCCGCGTCCCCGCAGAAGCTTGCCTATAGTGTTCGCGAAGTTGCGGCTCTAACTGGGCTGGGCCGCTCCACCATCTACGTGCTGCTCGGGCAGAAAAAGCTCGATTCGCTGCGCGTCGGAGGCCGCCGCTTGATCCCGCACGCAGCGGTTATCAAGCTTTTGGGGGGTCAGTAATGGCCCCCCTCGCGATGCGCGCTCCGGCGCCCCGTCCCACACCGCTTGAGGTCTTCGCGCTCCGCTGTTGGGCGCGCGCGTACCTGTGGGCTTATGGCGAACTGTCTCTGCATGACGCCGTCGATGGCCTAGAGGAATACGCCGCAGAATCCGGCCTCATCTCCCAGATCGGCCAAGACGCCGTGCAGACCATCATGGCTGCCGAATTTGGAGCATACCGATGCTGAGCGGCCCAGACATAAAGAGCACGGTCACTCAGCCGTCGCCGGGCATCGCCGCCGCCGGGCTCTGCTCGCCGGACTGGCCGAGCATCGACGATGCGGCCTACTACGGCCTCGCCGGCGACATCGTCCGGGCGATTGAGCCCCACTCAGAGGCGGACCCCATCGCGCTGCTGGTTCAGGTACTCGCGATGGCTGGCAACCTGATCGGACGCGGCGCCTACTACCAAGTCGAATCGGACCGTCACCACCCGAATTTGTTTTGTGTGCTCGTGGGCGAGAGCGGAAAGGGCCGCAAAGGCACGTCTTGGGGTCGCGTGAAGGCCATTGCCGCCGTAGCCGATCCGCTGTGGGCAGACGACAGAATCAAGAGTGGTCTGTCCTCCGGCGAAGGCTTGATCTACGCGGTGCGCGACGCCGTCCAACAGTTCGACCCCAAGGAAGGACATTTCATCACGGTCGATCCTGGCACCACGGATAAGCGATTGCTTGTCGTCGAACCGGAATTTGCATCCGCCCTGAGCGTCGCTGAGCGCGCCGGCAATACCTTGTCGCCGCTGATCCGGGTCGCCTGGGACGGCAATAAGCTCACGACGATGACAAAAAACGCTTCCCTCGCCGCGAGCGATCCACACATTTCGATCGTCGGCCATATCACCAGCGAGGAACTGCGGGCGCGAATCAGCCGGACGGATCTTGCCAACGGCTTTGGCAATCGATTCTTGTTCATCCTTGGCCGCCGCAGCAAGAAGCTGCCCTTTGGCGGTGACTTGAGCGAAGCGGTAATCGAGGAACTCGGCGAACGAGTGAAACGTGTCATCAATATTATGAAGAACGCCGGCCGTGTCAGCATGACGGCGGAGGCTAGGGACAAGTGGATGGAGATGTACGACCGTCTCTCGGAAGGCCAAGGGGGCCTGTTGGGGGCGGTCACGGCTCGGTCTGAAGCACAGGTCATCCGGCTCGCGCTCGTGCACGCCCTGTTGGACGGCTGCGCCGCGATCGACGTGATGCATCTGCAAGCGGCAGCGGCTCTCTGGGACTACGCGGAAGCTTCTGCCGCATACGTTTTCGGTGCGATGCTAGGCGACGCGGTCGCGGACACCATCATGCAGGCGCTGCGTAATACATCCGGCGGTCTTAGCCGAGTCCAAATTAGTGCGCTTTTTGGTCGGCATCAAACGAGTGCTCGGATCAACGCCGCACTCAATCTGCTCCAAAACAGCGGAGCTGCCGTGCCGGTGAAGAAGCAGACGAATGGACGCAACTCCGAGATTTGGGTCAGCCGAGGCTAAGCATGGGACGTCTGATGGAGATTTTTAGTCGACGCGAACAGGCCGATCTCGACCATGATGCCGCCACCGCCCGTCGTGGCCTAGCCGTCGCGCAACCGACCGCCATCGCCCGTGAGCAGGACACATTAGCGTCCGTGCCGTGTTTCGTTCACGGGCTTAAACGTCTCCAAGCCCGCTGCCCGGCTGACGTGGCCATTCAGGTTTGGCAACAGGCCGTGCAGGACGCGGGCGCATTCGTTTTAGGATGGGGTCAGCAGGCTGCTATCCTCGGATGGACCCGCCAGGATGTGTTCGGCGCGGCTGAGGAAGACAATAACCGTGGGGAATCCTGCCGTTCGCCCTGCGCCGGCCTAATTTGGACTTTGAATGGCCGCCGAATCATTGCGCTGACCGAGAATGCAGCAGCTACGCGGTCTGAGTCTGGCCAGCTTCTGCTGTTCCTGCGGGATCGCGGCTTTGTTGTCTCGGTGCGGCAGCCTACTGGGGGCCGCTGATGGTTATTTCGCTTAATTCGCTTCTTTCGCATCGCGCACACTTCGATTGGATCACGAACTCACCAATCTCAATGCGAAACCGTTGTGAGGCTTATCGCCATGGCAGCCCCCAAGGGAAATAAATACGCCAAAGGCAATCGGGGTGGAGGGCGCCCAACCCTCTACAAGCCTAAGTACGCCGAGATAGCAGAGCGCATGTGCGCCATGGGGCTACCCGCTCCGATCTAGCCGACCGCTTTGGCGTAAACGTCAGCACCATCGACGCCTGGATATTCGAGCACGAAGTGTTTTCCCAAGCCTGTAAGGCAGGGCGGGACGAAGCCGACGCCCGCGTAGAGCGCGCCTACTACGAGCGCGCTGTAGGCTTCACCTACGATAGCGAAAAAGTCTTGGTCGTCGATGGCGAGGTCATCCATGAGCCGACCAAAGTCTATGTTCCGCCCGATCCGCGTTGCGGCGAGTTCTGGCTGCGTAACCGCCGTCCGGATCGCTGGAAGGACGCCAAGCAGCTTGAAACGCGGGTAGCTGACAACGACCCGTTCCTGACCTTCCTCAAAAGCATCAATGGCTCCGTGATGCGGCCGGTCGAGCAAGACGATCCAGCGATCGAGGTCGAGTACGCTGAGGTGAAGGCGGAGCAAGAGGACGATGACGAGCCGCCGCGCCTGCTTCGAGGCCCGCGATGATCCATCACATCGACCTCCAGAATCGTCGGCTCTTTCTTACGGTGATGTCACAATGAGCGATGTCGCCGATCAGCTCAGGAGCGATGCGCCACTTGGCGAGGATGTGGTCGGGTCACATCTCGCCGGCATCAGGCCGCATGACTTCAAGAATGGTCTAAAAGACCCACGCTGGCGTATTCGGAATCTCTACTGGATTATCGACAAGGAGAACCGCAAGGTTCTGTTCGTGCCGAATGAGGCGCAGGAGCGCCTCTATGGGTCGATGTGGTGGCGCAATATCATTCTAAAGGCTCGCCAGCGTGGCTTCTCGACCGCCATCCAGCTCCTGATGCTCGACACCTGCTTGTTCACGTGGAACACGAGCGCGGCCGTGATCGCCGACACCGAGCCAAATGCCACAATCATCTTTCGCAAGATTAAGTTCGCTTATGACAACTTGCCGGTCTACTTGCTCAACAGCCTCCCGCTCATGCGGGACAGTGCCTCGGAATTGATCCTGGCGAACAATTCCAGCCTGCGCGTGGCCACGTCAGCGCGCTCTGCCACCCTGCAGTTTCTGCACGTATCGGAGTTCGGCAAAATCTGTGCCCACTACCCGGAGCGGGCGCGAGAAATCGTTGCCGGTTCGCTGCCGGCCGCGGAATCGGGTGTCGCCTTCATCGAGAGCACCGCCGAAGGCCGCGAGGGCCCGTTCTATGAGATGACGCAGAAGGCAGAGGCGCTGGCGCAAACGGGCAAAAAGCTCTCAAGACACGAGTACAAATTCCATTTTGAGCCGTGGTGGGCGGCGGACGAGTATCGCACCGATCCGAGGCAAGTGGTGATCGCCGGCAAGGAACATGACTATTTCAATAGGGTCGAGACCCTAACCGGCAATCCGATCGAGGCGGAGCAGCGCGCCTGGTACATCGCCATGCGGGACAACACGTTCGGCGGCGATTGGGCGCTGATGAAGCAGGAATATCCGTCCACCTCGGATGAGGCGTTCGAGCAGAGCCAGGAGGGCGTCTATTACGCCGAGCAGCTTGCGGCCGCCCGCCGCACCGACCGGGTGACGGACATCGCCTACGATCCGCGCGTGCCGGTCAACACGTTCTGGGACTTGGGCAAGGACGACGACACCTGCATTTGGTTCCACCAGCACATCAACGGCTGGGATAACTGGATCGACTATTTTGCGGCGAGCGATCAGGCTTTCAGCTTCTATGCGAAGATTTTGCAGGAAAAAGGCTACGTCTGGGGCAAGCATTACCTGCCGCACGATGGCGAGCACCGATCCTGGGGGCTCGAGCAGCTTAAATCCGCCGCGGACATGCTTTACGAACTCGGCCTGCGCAACATTATTGTGGTGCCGCGCACGCCGAACCTGACAATCGCCATCCGGCAGACCCGCGATGCAGGCGGCCAAGCCGCACTTCCTTGCTTTGCAACTTGCGCCGCCGGAGAAAAATTCGGCGGTGCCGCTAAAGGAATTCATATGAGGAAACCAAGTCCACTCGGCACTGCCATCGAAGCGGCTATTAATCGTGATGGCCGTTACCGCCAGTTTAGAGAGCCTGCTCAGTATTCGTGCTTCTACCAGACACCGGGCGGGCAAGTCTTTGCTATTGAGCGTGTCACCTTGAATCAGATTAGACTTTGGCTTCGGCAAAATGGAGACGTTCGATCAGCTGCGGAGAAGCAGGGTCTAGTTTGAAAAAGAGCGTACCCTATCCGGCCCATTCAGACCGGGGTAGATACGACCGTCTCTCCTCGTTGAAGTCTGTTGCCGAATTGTGCGACACAACTCTTTACATCACCGCTGTCGTTTCGGAGAACCAAGCCCTTGCAATATTGGGTGCCCTGGAATGACGGACCTAATCCGTTTGGCCGAGATCATTGCTCGCGCGTCGTCAGGCGAACGAGTACGGCGGCAGGCGGTACGGGTTGATCCGCAATTTCTGCAACTACCAAAAGACAAAGCACGCCTCTTTCCGCCACCCGTTTCCGGGAGAGTGGTGGGAATATGTGGCCTTTAAGGCCACGAAAAAAGGGAAGGCTCCGGGAGGGCTCCGGGAGGGCTCCGGGAGGGCTCCCCCAGCACTCCGGGAGGGCTCCCCCTGGTATGGGTATTGGTATTGGGAATGGGATTGGTAAAGATGGTGGTGGTGTGGTTGCGCGCGCGCGCGCGAGGCCGTCGATCGAGCCGGCAGACGAAAGCGCCCTGATCGGGCCAATCTTGTTCAAACGGTTTGCCGAAACCTACCCCGGCGAGGTCAACCTCAAAGGCGCCACCCGCACCCGCTTCCTCGAACTCGCCAAGGCGGACGGGCAGGCCGACGCGATCATCAACGGCGCCATGGCCTACGCCGAACGCACATCGCCCGACGATGCCATGCCGGTAAAGGAGTGGCTCGACGACAGCGCGATAAAGCCGCGCTCGCTCATACCGCGCTCCCAGCGAAATCGCGAGAGGCTTGATCTCGCAGCGCGTTGCGCGGGACATCGAAAATAAGATCGAGCTGGCCGATCGGGTGCTTCGCGATGTGGACCTCAAGCTTCCGTTGCACCTCCAGAAGTCGGGCCGTGCGATCCCCGTTTTTCTTAGGGTCGCTAAGTCGGTTCTGGAGATACTGGCGTAACCACACCCGCGTAACCATGGTTACGCCACGGCCGACCGCTCACGAAAAATCTGTAGCGCGAATTGTTCGGCATCGCGTAACCAGTCGGCGCCATGGCCAACAAATCCGACAAGACACCGGCGCGCAACCCGCGCAAGCCCAAGAAGAAGGGCGGTGCCCCCAAGGGCAATAAATTCGCCGTCGCTAACCGTGGCGGTGGGCGCCCTTCTGCCTACCACGTCCAGTATGCCGAGATTGCCCGCACGCTATGCGAGCAGGGCGCGACAAACGCTGATTTAGCTGATTATTTTGGCGTTGCTATCTCGACAATCTCGCTGTGGCGCATCGAAAAAAAAGAGTTTTTCGAAGCGTGTCAGGCGGGTGCAGAAACCGCCGCCCCTCGCGTCGAGCGCGCTCTGTACGAGCGCGCCATGGGCTACACCTTCGATAGCGAAGAAATCAAAGTCATAGACGGTCAGGTGGTCCGCGTCCCCGTCCGCGAGCATGTCCCGCCTGACTACAACTCCATGCGCTTATGGCTGTGCAATCGCGCGCCCCAGCGATGGAAAGACATATCCCACCTGAATGTCGGCGTGGACGAGGACAACCCGCTCGCCGCTTGGTTTCGTCAATTCGAGGGAACGGCCATGCGCCCGCAGCCGCGTGAGCTGCCGCAGCCCAAGCCCATAGAGGCCGACTACGATGACGTAACCGGGCAGCCGGCCGATGCCCCGCCACTCCGCCCAACGGAAGATGCGTAACCACGCGCCCCCTTCTTTCCGTTCTACGGTTCCAAGTGGCGCGATGCGAAGCGGTACACCCCGCCGCCCGCGTTGCGTGATCGAGCCCTTCGCCGACTCGGCTAGTTACAGCGTCTATTGGGGACGCCCCTTGACGTTGATCCCATCATCACCGGACCCGTGATCCGCGCCACCGAGCAGGAAATCCAATCCTAGCTCCCCGCAATCGAAGCCGGCCAGGCCCTTTTTCTTCCGCCCGTCTGCCGGCGCTGCTGTTGCGCCTGTTGCCGGCGCCTCATCTCCTCGGGCCGTCGCTTTTTTTGTACGACAGCTGGACGAGCGAGGTCAGCGGGCGAGCCGGCGTTGTGCGTGAACCTCCGGCCCGCCGCGTAACCTTTGGCCTGCATTTCGCGCACGTAGTAGGAGAACGGCTGATCGCTGGCCTCGAGAAAATCGTTCAGTTGTCCCAGCCTTTGCTCTTTGCGGCTAATAAAGGGAAAATCCGAGCCCTTCGCGACGGGATCGCCAACGCTTCTTGATTTAGGGCCGGTTCCATCTTCATGACGGCGCGACTGTCACGTAGTCGTGACGGAACTGTTCAGTTCCCGACAAACGAATATAGCTTATGAGCGTTAGCCGTCATGGCACCGGCAGAAGAAGAACTTTGGAAACTTGCATGGACGTGTCACGCCCTAGCCGAAACTACGCTTGATCCGTTGGCGAAGGACGAATTCGCCAAGATGGCCCTAGAGTACGAAAAAGAGGCCGGGGAAAAACAGCGCGAAACGGTGCGGCGCGAAGCGCGGCGGTGCGGCCGACTGCTGGGCTTGCGCCAAGAGTGCTTGCTCATGGGCGCCAAACAGCGACCGGATATTGGGATGAGTTTCTAGTGCTTCCTTTAGCGGTTCGAGCGGGCAAACCAGAAATTCTCCGCCGATTTGCACAATTGCCCGATTGAGTGAGACCCTGCCGTTGAGTGCGGCGCCCGCTCCGACGATGCCGTCGCGGCCGACCATCGCGCTCTCAACCACTTCACCGGTGGAAAGTGGAACAACGAGCGAAACAACAGCGTCGGTCGCAAAGTAAACCTCACTCACTTCTTGGCGAACATCATAGAGAAGTTCATGCTGCTTGCGCACTCGATCCGTGCAGGGCGAGCATATTGCATAGAAGAGGAGCCATCCGGCTTGGGCGCAGCGTCCAGGACGAACCGTCAACGGACGACGCGGCGAGAGCCAATAAAATGGCCGGAGACTGGCGGCGAACGCGCCTGCAACACCGCCGCGTGAAACGTTTGCACACGACCAATGGAGCAGTGAGATGGTGGCCCTACGCAACGCTTCGGAGCCTTGGCGCAAATTGAAAACGGGTTTACGAACAGACATGCAAAAAACTACGATGATGGCAGCCGCCCTTTTATTTGGACTCTCGACAGCTAGTTATGCTGCTGGCGAGGCCAGTAATCAGCGTGGCCACTCGGAGCTGACGTCAGATCTGGGCTACGCCGAGCCACAAACGAATGTGATAACGAAAAGCACTCGCCCTTTGCCGCGCATATGGGCGAATATTCGCTAAAATTTGATACAACCGAGCGCCAGCACGCGTCCGACAATCGCGATACGGATCGGAAGGTGGAATTGGCGGGAAGGGACCGATTTTAGGGTTTCCAGCGCCGCTTCAGCCTGCGCCACGCCAGATTCAACTTCGCCCTGCAGTACGCGCACCCAACCCTGCATGAGTTCGTCTGCATTGAGGTAGCCGGCAAGCAAATATTTTTTGGCAAGGGCTATGCTGGTGTTCAGGTGAACTTCAGCTTCGTCCGAATTGTCCAGGATGATATCGAATTCGGCGCGGAACATGTGCGTATGCGAGATGCTTGGCTTGTGACCGAGCTTCTCACTCAACTGCAGTGCCTTCCCGCTTTCCAGCTGTGCCTGGTCGAGATAACCCAGCATCAGCAAGCTAAGAGCGCGCATCCCGAGCGAGCAGCATCCAGGGTCATGAGCGCCATACATCAAAGCAAGGTTGCCGTGGACGTCCATGCGGTAGTTAGTCTGCAGTTCATTGATGTGGGCTAGCGCGGCTCGCGGCAAGCCCTCCGCGACCATCTGCGATCCGCCAGCATGGTGAGCCTGAACCACATATTCCGGATCATTGGTCGACCTAAGGAGGCGGAAGATTTCGCGGTAAAGCTCGTGCGCGCGAGCGTGTTGTCCACTAGTGTGCGCTCCCAGCCACAAGCCCCATACCGATCTAAACAGCTCTGTCGGACGCCCGAGTTTTTCAGCAACGTCGCGCGCATCTTCATAAGCTATTTTCGCCAACGGACTGTCCCAGCCATCCAATGCCATCCTAGACGGCCCTGCGATAACCAAGAACCTGAGCTCCCACTCATCTCGCTCGACCCCTTTTGGTAAGGTTGCAGCCAGTTTCATGGCCTTATCAACATGTCCGAGAGCCTCGACGTATGCCAATCTTGCCGCCGCTCGCTCGGCAGCCCGTTGCCAGTATGTCAGTGCACGATCGACCACGTTTGCTTCGGTATAGTGATACGCCAAAAGCTCGGGCTCAGTTTCTACGATTTCTGGGAACTGCTTGGTGAGGACTTCCGCGATGCGTTGGTGAAGCTCACGCCTCTTCGCCTTCAACATCGACTGTGCGGCCGCGTCTTGGATTAGGGCATGCCTGAAAATGAAACGCGAGTGTGGCGGCACGCCGCGCTGCTCCAGTAGATCCGATTGAACCAGCCGTTCGAGGTCCCTCATCAACACCGATTGCGGCACAGACGACACTGCTTTTATTAACTCAAAAGGAAACTCCCTGCCGATAATCGCTGCGGTGAGTATAATGTCCTTAGCTGACCCGAGACGATCCAGACGCGCAATGAGGGAATCTTTAAGAGTGGACGGAATGTTGAAATCTTGAGTTGATTGTTGCAAAATGTAATGCTCGCCTGCCTCATGCAAGTCGCCGGACTCCAAAATTGATCGCGTAAGCTCCTCGATAAACAATGGAACGCCCTCTGACTTGGCAACGATCTGTGCGATAATGTTTTCTGGCAGGATTTTCCCACGCGCCGCTTTACGGATAAGGTCGATGGTCTCGCCCCTCGCCAGCTGATTTAGCTTCAACATTGTGACATGCCCAAGGTCCAGCCAGGGCGATTTGAACTCTGGTCGATGGGTTATAATGATCATTACCGGAAGATTTGTTGCTCGGCGAATGATTCTGTTCATCAAGTCGAGCGAGCTTGGATCGATCCAGTGCGCATCCTCGAAAACAATGAGCACGGGATGGCGACTCGAAAGCAAGACCACTTGTTCCTCCAGGATCTCCATGGTCCTTTGCTTCTGAGCTAACTCGTTGAGTTGTAGTGGCGCATACCGTTCATCGAACGGAATCGACAGCAGGGAGGCCAAAAGTGGGACAGCCTCAATCCTGCTTTCCTTTGAGCCCTCTAGACTGGTTTCTAGCTTGTCGAGCTTTTGTGTATTCGAATCCGTCCTGACGATGCCCGCGGCTCCTTCGAGTTGCCGAACAAACGGATAAAATGGACTGTTCACATGAAAGGGAGATCCAAAATATTCCACGCAGATGAGTGAGGCATCGTTGAGATCCCCGCGGAACGCCTGCGTGATGCGCGACTTACCAAAGCCTGCGGGCGCCGAGAGTATGATGAGTTGGCCTTCGCCATCCTAGGCGTTAATCCAACGCCGCCGTAATAGTCCGACCTCCTCGGTGCGACCGACGAGTGGCGTCAGTCCCTTGACGATCCGGCTTTCGAACCGCCCTCTTGCCCTACTTTCACCGATAATACGCCATACTCGTACCGCGTCGGGAATTCCCTTAAGTTGGTGTGGCCCGAGGTCTTCATACTCGAAGGCGGCGCCGGCAAGCCGCCGGGTCAAGTCTGCGATGGCCACTGAGCCAGGAGGAGTCAACGCCTGAATCCTTGCGGCCAAGTTCAACGTTTCGCCAATGGCTGCCCGTTCTTGGGAGCTACCCTCGCCAATTAGCTCGCCTACCACTACTGTTCCCGTTGCGATGCCGATTCTCAACTGAGGCCAGGTAGGCACGGACAGTCGCATCACAGCCATAGCGTCTAGCAGAGCGATCCCCGCGCGAACCCCCCGCTCTGCGTCGTCCTCGTGCGCCTCTGGATAACCGAAATACACTAGGACACCATCGCCCATATATTTGGCAACGAACCCGCCGAAGCGGCGCACTGTCTCTCCTACACATTTTTGGTAGGCCGATATAACGCCGCTCAGGTCTTCGGGGTCCAGGCTACTAGAAAGGCTCGTCGATCCGACCAAGATCCGAGAACATCACCGTGAGCTGACGACGCTCGGCGGTCTCTGTGAGGGAGATGTCGGTTGATGCGTCGGCGTCGGGCGGTGCTTTCGCGATTGGGTCAGCACGTAAAAGAGCGATGGCAGCGAGCAACTTGCGTCGGTGCCCCACGATGCTGATACCAAGGTCCTTTAGGTCCTCCGCCGTCAAGTTCGGCAAAACGGAGTTGTCGACCGCGTTGTCGTGAAAAGCAGCCTCATACTGTCCGAGGCCAAGGCTGCGAAGCCAACCTCCGACGTCCATGGTGGCGCGCCCTACTCGTCTGGCGCACATCATCCTGCAAGCGAAGCACGGTGTCCAGGATCTCGGTTGGGAATGCCCGCAAAGTGAAAACCCGCCCGTATGGCCAAAAATTGAAACTATAGAAAAGGCGGTGAGTTAGCCATTGCCGGTATAGCCCAGGCGAGTGGCGTTAGCTACGAACTCAGTTTAGCCTGGCGGGACGCGAGGCCGAGCGGCTGTTCTTTGCGGCGCTTCGGGCACGGTGACCCATTGGTCGTAGATTTTTACGAGGTAATGGTTGGCGCCGATGTCCCAGGTGAATGCATCGGGCACGGGGCGCCATCGTCCTTCGTCCAAGATCCCATGAAATCCAAAAAGTAAGGCCGCGTCTCAGCGCGGCGCCATCCCGGCGGGCGCTGGCGCATGGGCCAGACTCGCATGCGAGCCGGTCGAAGGGAATCCCAAATCAGGACTCTTTTTGTGAGGTGAAACCAGCCGTTGGCCGACCTTACCGAAATGCCTTGGGGGTCCTTGGCCTCTTTTTCGCCTTTCGCTTCGCTGCTCGCTCTTCATGCGCTAAGGTTCCACTTGGAATGAACCAAAAAAGGGAGGCGACGATGAAATCAACGTATGCCGTCGCGGTCTCAACGTTGATCGGAATTGGAATTGGCGGAGCTGCTATCGAGGCAATCCACGCCCAAGCCAAGCCGCCGGTCTACATGGTGGCGATAAATAAACTGAAAGACGCTGACGGATACAGAAAAGAATATCTTCCCCTCGCTCAAAAGACCATCAAAGACCATGGAGGAGTCTACGTGGCCGCTGGCCCCGGCACTCAAATCGATGGCCATTTCCCAAAAGGCCGAGTGGTGATTTTGCGATGGAAAAGCATGGACGCGCTCCAAAAATGGCGTCACTCGCCTGAATACGAGAAGGCCAGAAAGGTTGGCGAGAAGTTTGCGGAATACAACGTTGTTGCGGTAGACGGAGTCCAGCCGAAATAGAGCCCGGGTTAAGCCTGGATAGAAATAGGAGGCCGCCTCAGTCGGGCGGCCTCCCTTGTTTCGCCCTCAAAGCAGGCTTTGGGCCAGCGCGTCGGTCGCGTTCGGAGCGAAGCTGTACCAGCGCGTCCTGCCGCGGCCACGAAACCCGCCCGCCGCCCCATTCCGCCCTGCCGCCCGACCATTGCCCTGCGCCCGCCGCGCGGGGAGGGGTGGGTGCATGAACTCAAGCACGACGGCTATCGGCTGCAAATCCACGTCACGGACGCTTCGGTACGGCTCTACACCATGAACGCAGCCGATTGGTCGGAGCGTTATCCGCTCATCGCGCGTGAAGCGGCGAGGCTGAAACACACGGCCATTGTCGATGCCGAAGTGGTCTGCCTCGCAAAAGATGGCAGGGCCGACTTCGATGCCCTGCACAGCCGATACAATGATCACCGTGCGATTGCCTGCGCCTTCGATCTGCTCATGCTCGATGGCGATGATCTGCGGTCCAAGCCGCTGGTCGAGCGGAAGGCGGCGCTTCGGAAGCTGCTGCGCCGTAGGGCGGCAATGGCACGATTCGCGGCTCGCTTGGCGGCACATTCAGTATGTTGAGGATGGCGAGGGCGACGCCGATAAATTTTATGAAGCTGTCTGCAAGCTAGGTCTGGAAGGCATCATTTCTAAGCGGCTCAACGCCCCGTATCGTTCCGGCCCTTGCAAAAGCTGGATCAAAGTGAAGAATCCGCAGGCGCCAGCGGCGATGCGTATTATCGATGGGAGGGTCTGATGCCCACGCTTGTGCCTTCCCATGATGCGACCGTGTATCTAGTGCTGGAAGATTTCGGCAAGCTAGACTAGGCCGTGCGTGGCGCGAAATCGACGAAGCGCAGGCAAAACGAAGCCGCGGTGATCTCCCGAATTTTGATTGTCGAATATGAGCACCCGCTTCGCCCCGATGGCAGAGCCGGTGAATCCCTGGTGGCGTCGGCTCGTCGGCTGAGTGTCAGCCCGGCCCCGTCACGATGCTCACGTAGCCCATTCAGAAAATGGTTGTTTTCTGATGCCCGAACGACGTCCTGTACGTCACTCCGGCGCGCTATGATAATATTCGAGAGCCCTTTCCTCGTCGCTGTCGTAGTCGTCGTCGTAATAGTCGTCCTTGGTGGCACGCTTGGCGGCTCGCTTGGCGGCACGCGCTTTTTCGTATTTGTACTTTTTGTGATGCTTTACGTATCGCTGGTGGCCATAATTGTAAGCGTGCCCCGAACGCTGTCCGAGATAAGCCGGGGTGTCGGCGGTAACCGGGCCGCCCGGCCCTACGAGGTTGCCGCTGCCTGCATCGGGATCGTACCTTTGCGCCACGGCAGGCGTGGCGAGAAATCCAATGGTCGCAAGGCCAATAACGACTTGCTTCAACATGGGATGCTCCGTTGCTGGTTCCTAAGTTATTATATACTCCGTTCACGCCACAACCCGAAAATCCTTGGGGTTGATGATACGGAAATTGTCGGTGACCGAATCACAGAGGTTCGCCCAATTCCCCGGAACCTTTTCACGCAGAAAACTGAGCGTTGCGTCGGCAAATTGGGCGCAAGTTGCGTAGCACTTGTTGTGCGTGACGTTTCTGTGCATGAGACCCCATAACCGCTCGATCGGGTTCAAGTGCGGGCAATAGCTTGGGATGAAGTGCAGCTTGATGCGTCGTCCCGGCAGGGCTAACCATTCCTGCACGAGCTTGGCGTGATGATAACGCGCGTTGTCCAGGAAAACATGGATGAGCGCCAACATCGGATAGAGCGTCTCGATCGATTGCAGCAGCCTGATCGTCGAGGCGGCGTCGATGGTCAGGGCCTCGATCATCCGGGTTTGCCCGGTCGCCAGGTCAATCGCGCCGTGAATGTTGATGCGGTGACGCCCGCTCGTCTGCTCGATCGCCAGCTTCTCCTGGCTCGGCGCCCAGCAGCCGACGGGCCGTGCGGCATGGGTCGGATGCACGGCGTCAGCAAACAGTACGGCCTCGTCGTCGCCCAAGGAATTCAGCAGCTTTTCGTAGCTCTCAATGAAAGCCTTCTGCTTTTCTTCGTCAAGCTTGCGCGGAATGACATTGGGTTTGTGATATTCGAGCCCCAGGCGGTGCAACAGCGCGATCAGTCCTGACCGGCCTTGGTAAACGACGCTGAATTCATTCTCGATCCAGGCGCCGACCTGGCGCGTTGTATGTGGTAAGGCAGCGGCAACCCAGGCTTTCAGCTTTTCCTGTTGCTCGCCGCTCAACTGGCAAACGCTGCCCTCGTAGCTGAAGTTCGTCAGGCCCTCGATCCCATCCGCTTCATACAGGCGATACCAAGTGCGGATGGTGTCGTCGTCCAGAAACAGGACCTTCGCAATCGCTTCGCAGCTCATCCCATCGTCGAGCAACACCAGCGCGTTCGCACGCCGGGCCAAACGATGAGCGGCCGACCCGTTCCGAGCCAACCCGATCAGGTCTTGCCGCGATTCTCTGTCCAGAAACCCGGGCCGAATCATCCGTACGGTAGAATCCGGTTCGCGCCGTTTGGCAAGGGGGGGTTCTTCGGATTCTCGGGGAGTCCGGGTATACACGAAACCCGCGTCGGAAATTCATACAAATCGGTTCGCTTTTTGGAGAGGGCTTTCAACCTATCGAAATGGCGAATGCGGCTGGCACGGGCCGCCTTTGGGCGCGCAGGCGCGCAAATTGATGCGCGGGCGGGGGCTTAGGGCCAGGGCCGAGGGATTATCCGGCTTTTTATGCAACTGGCGCTCGCCGAAGGGGAGACCATGGCGAAACTCTCGAGGAGGCAGATTCTCGGCGGTGGCTCGGCGCTGTTGATCGGCGCTGGCCTGGACCGGCCGGCGGCAGCGGCGCGCCACGATCCGACCTATGACGTCTGCGTGGTCGGCGCCGGCTATTCCGGACTCACCGCCGCGCTGCGGCTCAAGCAGGCGGGCGCCAGCGTCATCGTGCTGGAAGCGCGCAACCGTATCGGCGGGCGCACCCTCACCGCGCCGATCAAGGGCGGCGGTTGGATCAATCTTGGGGGCCAATGGGTCGGTTCAGACCAAAAAGCCTATTGCGGTTTGATCAAGGAAATGGGTGGCGAAATCCATACCTTGCATGATCACGGCAAGGCGCTTCAGCGCAGCACCGTGAATGCGCTAGAGTTTCTGCGCGTCGGCGGCGACGCCAGCGAATATCCCGGCTCCGAGCGCGAGGATGCCGAATATGCCAAGATCGACGCTCTCGCGGCCTCGCTCGATCCCGAACAACCATGGGCGCATCCCAAGGCCGACAAGCTCGACGCCATGACCTTCGCCGAATGGCTCGCGCGCAATGTGCGGCACGTGAACATACGCGCTATGATCGCTTCCGACGTGGGCTCGGTCGCCTGCGCCTCGCCCTCGGAAATTTCTATTCTGGAAATGGCCTTCCTGGTGCGCGCCTGCCACGGGCTCGACGGACTGCTGTCATATCAGGGCGGTGCGCAGCGCGACCGGCCTCTGTTCGGCACGCAGCCCATCGCGCAGAAGGCCGCCGACCGGCTCGGCAAGCATACCGTGCGGCTCGGCCAGCCGGTGCGCAGCATCAAATGGAACGACAATGGCGCAACGGTGCGCAGCGACACGCTGACGGTCACCGCCCGCCACGTGATTGTGGCCATTCCGCCCAATCTCGCCGGCGCCATCGACTACGAACCCTCGCCGCCGACCGCCCGAGTTCAGGTCACCCAGCGCTGGCCGCAGGGCATCGTGATCAAAGTGCAGATGATTTACGACGAACCGTTTTGGCGTGCCGATGGCCTCAACGGCGCCTCATTCGACTATCGCGGTATCGTTGGCGAAACCGCCGACAGTTGCGTGCCGGAGAAATACTCCACGAAAGGCATTATGACCGGCTTCGTCTATTCCGATCAGGCGCGCAGAGTTGCGTTGCTTTCGGCAGCCGCGCGACGGAAGCTAATACTCAACGACGTGGCGGAGCGCTTCGGGCCAAAGGCGCTCAACGTGATCGACTATCACGAGATGAACTGGTCCACCCAGCCGTGGACGCGCGGCTGCTTCACCGGCTTCCTCACCCCGGGCGCCACCACTCTGTTCAAATCGGCGGTGCGCGACCCGGTAGGCCCGATCCATTGGGCGGGCACCGAGAACTCGACCGTTTGGCCTTCTTTTATCGATGGGGCGATCGTCTCGGGTGAGCGCGAGGCAAGAGCAATTATCAAGCTAAGGGGGTAGAGAAAGTTGCTGTGATCGGACCAGTCACCGCTCACGATAGCATCGGACTTTGGTTTCGATCTCTCGATTCAGGATGGCTTGCCCGCGCGGTCCCTACGGATTTTCTTTTTAGCATTAACCACTTAGCGGGGATATCTGCTACTGTTCATCAAGGGTTCAGGCTGACCGCTCGACTATGTCAGAATTTGGGTAACTATGGCAAAATTTGGATAACTATGGCAGAATTCGGTAAAGGTCGGGGCGAAGGTATGCTTAGAGAAATAGCCGAGCGCGGAAAGCCTGAAATTGAAAGAACACCGCGATCGGGTGCACTGCCAGCCGAACTTTTTGAGGTCAATCCAAAGGGCGGCTTTATTGTGCGTGACGGCAAACAATTTGCCGGCAGCCATCTGATAGTTGATTTTTTTCGCGCGGAATACCCAGAGGACGCCAAGCGCATTAAAGCCGGCTTGATTGATGCGACCAAAGCCTCAAGCGCCACTCTGTTGCATATTCACTTGCATCGCTTCTCCGATTTCGACGGCGGCATATCGGGTGTCGCTGTCCTTGCCGAGTCCCATATCAGCATTCACACATGGCCACGATACGGTTACGCCGCAGTTGACATCTTCATGTGCGGTGGCTGCGACCCCTATCTCGCCATTCCGGTTTTAAAGGACGCGTTGGCTGCACGAGAAGTCAGGATCCAAGAGTTTCTCCGGGGCGAGGTTTACGCTACGGACACGCAGGCGAACTTGCTTCGTCCCGCCGAGGAGCATCGCAACGAGACCCGAAAGACCTAGAGCTTTTGGCTGGCCATAAGGGTCTAGGCCAAATCAGACCAGGGCTTGCAATGTCGGACATGGAAAAAGCTGCTGCGTCTAATGTGCCTGACCCGGTCGATGTTGAGGCGCCACCTTCGCCAATCGCACGCCCGTATCCGCTTCCCGAACTGCGCCCTAACGAGTTTTACGTGGAGCCGATCGACCCGGCTTCAATTGAGGAACCGCCGGTCTATTACATCGAGGACGCCGACCCGTTCGATCACTTTGCGTATCGCATTAAATCGACGCTTTTTACCGGCAACACGGCGTTCCAAGAAATAGTTATCGCGGACAGCTATAATTACGGCCGTATCCTGTTCATGGACGGCGCAGTGCAAAGCGCGGCCGAGGACGAAGCGCTCTATCATGAAATGCTGGTGCAGCCGGCCATGCTGCTGCACCCCAACCCCCGCGACGTGTTGATCATTGGCGGTGGCGAAGGCGCGACTTTGCGAGAGGTTCTCGCGCACAGGTCCGTGCGCTCGGCGACCATGGTCGATATCGATGGCGAGGCTGTCGAGCTCTGCCGCGAATTCCTCCCGAGCTGGCATCGCGGCGCATTCGAAGATTCGCGCACACGATTGATCTACGCCGACGGCCGGGCGTTTGTCGAAGCATCCGATGATCTTTACGACGTCGTGATCGTCGACGTAGTGGACATGCTCGAAAACGGGCCCGCGCTCAGGCTCTATACGCGCCAGTTTTACGAAATCTTGCGCCGGCGCCTGCGGCCCCAGGGCATCGTCATGGTTCAAGGCCTTGAGTTCTCCTTCAGTGACTACAAACAGCATGTCGCGCTTTCGCGGACGTTGCGCACGATTTTCGCCGAGGTGCACAGCCTGCGCGTCCCCGTGCCGTCATTTCTCGGAAGCTGGGGAATCATCATGGCCTCGGACTGGGCAACGCCCGCAAATGTCCGCCGCGAAACTATAGATCGGCTGATCGAACAGCGGCTCGGCAACTATTGGCTCGATCATCTGAGCGGGGAATACCTCATCTCCAGCTTCAGCCACTGCAAGGAGACACGATACCTCCTTTCTCAATCCGGCCCGATACTTGAGGACGACGTGCCATTCGTCGAGCCGCCGGATGTCGAAGACATTGAGCCTGCGCGGGCGCAACTTCCAGCACTAGGCTGGCCATGAATGTCATTATGACAGAGTCGCAGGAAGCGCTGGCTTGGCGGATTGAGTTTGTCGACCGGCCGCTGGCGGCGGAACCTCCATTTATCCGCCAACCCCGCCCGGCCTGGATCCGCGTGGAGCGGACGAACGCGCTCGAATTGCTTCGCGATCCCGTGGTGCCGGAGCCTGCGGCCAATGGCCTGGCGCTCGTGTTCCTGCCGTCTGGCGCGGCGACCCCCTTTGAAGTGCAGAAGCAGGCCGAAAGCTGGATGGCAAGCCAGCCCGGCGAGGACGGCGGAACCCTGGAGGTCCAGTTTCGCAGCGAGCGCTTGCTCTGGCGCCGCGGCCGCGCCGTGTGCTTCGGGTCGCTGCAAGCCGCAGACGGTGTATGCGACGCCGTCACCAGGTTCTCGTTTTGTGAAGGCGATCTTGCCAGCCTCGAACGGCAGGTCCACGACTCGTGGGCCGGCCTGGAGGACGACACGGGTCTTCTCAAGCGGCTATCGTCGCGCAATCTCAAGCGCGAACACGATATCGATGCCAAGCGGCGCGCGGCGACAGTGATGCGTCTCGCTTACGTGCGGCTTCAAACTATTCTGGAAAAGCCCCCAAGCGACCTCTCCGCTCCAAGTCGCCGGCTCTTTCTTGAGCTTGCCTTGCAGGCCGATACGCTAAATCGTCTGCGCCTGCTCGATAACTCGATCGAAGTCATCGAAGATTTCTACTGGGATTTGCACGAGCAGTTTGCCGAATTCCGCTACTTCATAAAAGAATATCGCGTCACATTGTCGATTTTTGTCGTATTGCTGCTCGGCGAGCTTCTGGTTTCGATTGGCCAAATCTGGCCGTGGATCTTGTCGATTGCGCACTGGGCGCAGGACCTTTTCGGCTAAACTTCGATTTGAGAAAGCAAAAGGGGAGCAGCCATTGTTGATTGGCTCGCTTGCATTAGCGATGGCGTGAGCAGGAAGCGACTGTCGCGGTTTCGACCGCTACTGCTCCGCTGACCGAGCGCGACGAGGCGGATCTTCAGCGCTACATCGATGTGACCAGGGGCGAGATCTTCTTGTCGAAGGCGACGCGTCCTTCCCAAGCGCAAGGTGGGGCCGACCCTCGTTATAGTAGTCGGCATACTTCGACAGGATGCGTCGAAGGTGCGCTTCGTTGAATACGATCAGATGGTCGGTGCATTCCCGGCGCGTCGAGCCGATCAAGCGTTCAACATGGCCGTTTTGCCAGGGCGACCGAAAGGATATCGGCCTTGTCCCGGATGCCCATCGCCCGGATACGGGCCTTGAACGCCGCTCCGAACGCTCGGTCATTGTCCCGAACCAGATACATCGGTGCCGTATCCCACGGAAACGCCTCCGTGATCTGGCGCGCGAACCATTCGGCCGTCGGATTGCGGGTTACTGCAAACCACAACAACTGCCGCCGTTTGTGATCAAGGACGAGACACGCAAACAGCTGCTGAAACGCAATCGTCGGAACTACGAATAAGTCGATCGACGCAATGCCCTCAGCATGATTGTGCAGGAAGGTCTTCCAGGTCTGCAGTGGACGGCCCCGCCGTGGCACCATGTAGATCGAAACCGTCGACTGGGAGACCTGGATGCCGAGCTTGAGCAATTCGCCATGGATCTTGGTGGCGCCCCACAGCGGGTTCTCAAGGCTCATTCTACGGATCAGGTCGCGTACCTCTCGGGCGATCCGCGGGCGGCCTCCCGGTGAACGGGATTTCCATCGCCAGTAGGCGGCAAAGCCCTTGCGATGCCAACGCACCACGGTTTCCGGCCTAACGATGGTTGATGGCATTCAGGATGCCCGGGTCCTTAGGTTGGCGGCTCGGTGGTGAGCCTTCGCTGTAAAGGTTTGCGATCCACGTGGACGAAATCCGGTCCCAAGGGATCATAGCGGGGGTGGTTTCAAAAATCTCGAAGTAAAGGCCCCAGTTGCTCGGCTCGCGGCTGCAGCGGATCGGCCAAGAAGTGCCGCTGATTTGGATCAAACCGCCTCCTCGGCGCCCCGTGCATCAGCGCCCCGAAAGGTGGAAGAATGAGCAACGATGGCCTGATGGCTGATCTTAACAAGTGGGCTCGCGAAGATGCGCGAGTCGATCCCGAAGCTTTCAGATAGGACGTCCCGATTTCTTAATGGCTGCTTTGCGCCGGCATCTGAAAGCTCAATTCGATTCCTGACCGGATTTTTATAGTGAGCAAGAATCCGCCGTCAGACGCAGCAGTAGCCCACTTTAAGGCCGGTACGTGGGAATCTGAAAAAATTGTCCCAGCTTGTGGAGGATCTGGGCCGCACAATGCGGCAGCGCATGCAAGCAGCCCACGCGCCAAATAAGCACCGTCCTGCGGCGTCACGAAGAATCTCGACCTGACTTTGCCAGAATGATGTTCAACTATTTCAATGTTTGCCTCTGGGCCAATCTTTGCAATTACTTCATCCATGACGTCTAACCCCACTATCATTCGTACGGTCTGCGCGGCGAAAGGACCACGACTCTCGTGCCAACTGGTGTGCGCTCGTAAAGATCGAGGACATCCTGATTGATCATGCGGATGCAACCGGAAGAAACGCTTTTGCCGATGGTCCAAGGCTCATTTGTGCCATGAATGCGGTAAAGCGTGTCCTTGTTACCCTGCCAGAGATATATGGCACGTGATCCAAGCGGATTGCGTGGCCCACCCGGCATGCCCAGTCCCCCCTGCAATTCGGTCAAGTGTTCCATTAACCCGGGTTGCCGCTGAATCATTTCCTTGGGCGGATACCAGTCCGGCCACTCTTGCTTGTCGTGGACGGTCGCCGCTCCGGACCATCCAAAACCTTGGCGCCCTACACCCACGCCGTAACGGATCGCCCGGCCACCAGCCTCGATAAGATATAAGAAGTGATTCTGTGGATCGATAACGATGGTGCCGGGTCGCTCATATGCTGGATAATGAACAGTCTTACGGAAATACCTCGGATTGATGTCCGATAGTCTCACCGCTGGAATCGGGAACCGACCATCATCCACCGCCGAATAGAGGGCCGCATACTGACCCCCGATAGCGGGGGCGACGGTTTCCGGCATTTCGTTCGGTGGCTCCGGCGCCGCATCGGCCGGCTCATTGAGATCATCTGGCAAGATCCTCATTGGCGCAGGAGGCGTCTGCGGTCGGCTTGATCCAGGAGGATTGAAAAATCCTGGGCAAAGCCAAGGAAAAGGACCATCGCAGCTGTGGGCCGACGCGCCATGGGCCGCTATTGCGGCAACCCATGCAAAAGCGACGGTGAGCAGACGATATGAACGCATAAAGGAATTATTCTAGGATGCTCTCGGAATCGACATTGATCCACGTCAAGAATGGCGTTTAAGTTATTCGGCACAAAAAACAGCTCTTCAGGGTGAGCGAACGACACTGACGGCATGGCGAAAGACAATCATGCCCTAAGAGAAAATAGACTGGTGACTGAAAATCCTTGTGTCGGTGGTTCAAATCCGCCCCGAGGCACCACCGATTTGGTTGACACCTTTTGATGCTGGCGCAATTCACAACCAAAGCCGATATTTCAAGGCTTGCGCATGAAGCAGGCTGTTCGCGTTTTGCGACGCGAGGACGAAAGCAGGACCGGCGGTTGGTCGTCGGCGCCAACATGGGCTAACCATTAGCTAACCATTAGCAGAGCCATTTAATGCGAGAGCGCGAACCACGTTGTATGCTTCGAAGATCGGGATTGAAGCGCGCCCATTTTTGATCCCGGTGCATCCCAAGGCCCGGTATGGCACCGCACCCATGCCGGGCCTGTTCGTTCTGGTTAGTTTTATAAAGGTGAGGCCGCGCTTGGAGGTTCACCCAGCGCGGCCTCCGCATCCATTGATGAACCGGGTGGCGGTCCGCCCAAGGAATGCGCCTTAAAAGTGTACCCTATATTTCGAAATTTTGAAGACGGGAAAATGCGGCGCAAAATCTCCACCACACCCCGAAGGATCAGCCAGCCACCGACCAAGCCCCGAAATGCGTATTAACCCGTCGTCGTCTGGTCGGCGAAAATTAGGAATATTACTCGTTGCAGGCGGTCAAGTCTGAGAACTGCTGGATATTTTGGCGTGGGCTGCAGCCTTTGAGGGGTTGCGATCGAGGCCAACTTGGGTCTCGTACTCCTGGTCGAGCTCCTTTTTGACGGCCGAGAGCTGACGGCGTTCGAACTCGGTGACCTTGATCGATTTCCATCTGTCGGCTGCACGGATGAGCGCGCCGAACATCAGCTTGAGGACCGCTCGTTCGCCGAACGCATTCGGGATGATCTTCAGACGCCGGCGTTCCTCAACAAACAGACGTTCCAGCAAATTCGTCGTGCGAATGGCCCGCCGATGCGTCACCGGGAATCGCAAGTGCGCGATGCAGGCCTCGAAGTCGTCCATGAAGCAGGCAACCGCGCTGTCGTGTTGACGGCTATAATCGGCGACAACGCCGGCAGCGAGCTCGCGCGCGATCGCCCGGCTCGGCGCCTGATAGGTCGCCTGGACGCGAACCTTAAACTCCGGCCAGACGTCCTCCGGCACCTTGACCGCCAGATTGCGCATGCGATGGGCAAGGCAGCGCTGGCGGGCCGCGCGTGGAAAGCAGATTTCAATCGCCTTGATGATGCCGGGGGCCCCATCGGAGGTCACCAGCAGCGGATCGTTCAAGCCGCGGCGCTTCATGTCCTCGAAGAATGCGGTCACCGTCTCGGTATCCTCCTTCGACCCTGCCATAAGATGCAGCAGCACCCGGCGGCCTACAGCCGTAAAGCCCCAGGCCGCCAGAACCGGTTCTCGTTTGGCGCCAGGCCGCAAGCGTTCCGCGATGCCATCGACAAATAGGTAGCTGATCTCGTATTCGCTCAAATCCCGCTGGGCGAAGGCTTGGTAGTCCTCCCACAGCCGATCCCCCAGCTGCGAGACCGCCGTCTTCGACAGAAGAAGCCGACCGTTCTCGTCCTTGAAGGCGTCCTCTATGTCACGCACCGACAGTCCGCGCGCCAGCATCTCGATCGCCAGATCCTCGAGCCCCTGCGTATGACCTTTGAGATGCCCCCGGATCGCCGAGCGGAAAGGCTCATCGCGTCCGGCAATCTGCGGCGCTGAATAGTCCATTGCGCCTTCCGCCGTCTTCAGCCGCCCTGTCCGATATCCGTTCCGGTAGCCCTGGCCAGGCTGCGCACCGTGCTCGTAATAATCTCGCCCGATCGTGTCGCCGGCCTCTTCCTCAAGCGCCTCCTCCACGATCAGCCGGGTCGCCAGCTTGACCAATTCATCCTTTGCCGAAGCTGTGGAAAGGCGCCCTTCGATCAATGCCGTAAGCTCTTCACGCGTGCGTTGCGAAGCAGGTATTCTCGTCGACATGGGGTGCTCCTTTGAGGGGCTCGCCAAAGCCCGTTTTGAATCAGATGATCCGCAAAGGATGCACCCCGCCAAATTTCCAGCAACTATAAGACTTCACCGTTGCAGGCCGCTGCATCAGCCGCGTCGGGTGATTGCAAGATGCTCTCCGCCAGTGACGCCACGGCGTTGGAAATCTCGTTACCCCAGGCGACTGTCGCATAGACTCGGCCCGTGGGTTTATGAACACTCGATAAGAAATACACATTTCTTATCGAGTGTTCATCTTACCAATAAGGAGGCCCGTGACTTACGAGCCAATTTCGCCATCGTCCCAGTAGCCGGGTGGCTTTAGCTCGGCAAATGTCTTTTGGGGGTCTTGTCGGGGCGAGCGGTCTTAGCGGAGTTCGCATGTGCAACATTCCGCGGCGGGCGCGCCTTCAAGAAAATGCAGACTACAAAACATCCATTGATAGCTTACGGCTCTACAAGTGATATCCGCTTCTTTAACACCAGCGGAGTCTGCTACAGCGGTTCTGATCCGCTTGAAAAAGATGGGGCCGGAACACTTCGAGTTAGCGAAAGCTAGTGGCGAGGGGCACTGCCAAAGGCACGACCAGAAAAGCGTAAATTCGCGCAGCCCTGCCTTCACAGACAGCAGAGGGCCTTATTTTTTAGACGCTTTAAGTTGCTGCCTTTGGACACGCTGCTACACTCGGCAAGGTTTTATTATGCGCAAGCGCGAGCATTGCGCGGATGTGATCTGCATTGGATTTTCATTGTTTTTGGCTCCTTAATTCAGTGTCGAGTTGGTCGTATCGCTCCGCGTCCGTACCCTCTAGCTCGCCTTCACGAATTGCTTTTTCCTGTAAGTCATACGCCGGACGTCAGGCGGCGCTCGCGCCAGCAACGATATTGTAGTAGCGGGGCAACCTTCGCGGTTGCGACGGCTTCCAGACACATAACAGGCAACTGGCCCCTTCATGCGCGCGGCCTCTTTTTGTCTGCCCGAATTGAGCTTTCTCAAAATGGAACTTTTCTAACGTGCTATCCAAGTGGCCATGTCGAAAGAGGACGTGCCCAACAACAGGCGCGTCAGGTCAAGTCTGAGAACTGCTGGATATTTTGGCGTGGGCTGCAGCCTTTGAGGGGTTGCGATCGAGGCCAACTTGGGTCTCGTACTCCTGGTCGAGCTCCTTTTTGACGGCCGAGAGCTGACGGCGTTCGAACTCGGTGACCTTGATCGATTTCCATCTGTCGGCTGCACGGATGAGCGCGCCGAACATCAGCTTGAGGACCGCTCGTTCGCCGAACGCATTCGGGATGATCTTCAGACGCCGGCGTTCCTCAACAAACAGACGTTCCAGCAAATTCGTCGTGCGAATGGCCCGCCGATGCGTCACCGGGAATCGCAAGTGCGCGATGCAGGCCTCGAAGTCGTCCATGAAGCAGGCAACCGCGCTGTCGTGTTGACGGCTATAATCGGCGACAACGCCGGCAGCGAGCTCGCGCGCGATCGCCCGGCTCGGCGCCTGATAGGTCGCCTGGACGCGAACCTTAAACTCCGGCCAGACGTCCTCCGGCACCTTGACCGCCAGATTGCGCATGCGATGGGCAAGGCAGCGCTGGCGGGCCGCGCGTGGAAAGCAGATTTCAATCGCCTTGATGATGCCGGGGGCCCCATCGGAGGTCACCAGCAGCGGATCGTTCAAGCCGCGGCGCTTCATGTCCTCGAAGAATGCGGTCACCGTCTCGGTATCCTCCTTCGACCCTGCCATAAGATGCAGCAGCACCCGGCGGCCTACAGCCGTAAAGCCCCAGGCCGCCAGAACCGGTTCTCGTTTGGCGCCAGGCCGCAAGCGTTCCGCGATGCCATCGACAAATAGGTAGCTGATCTCGTATTCGCTCAAATCCCGCTGGGCGAAGGCTTGGTAGTCCTCCCACAGCCGATCCCCCAGCTGCGAGACCGCCGTCTTCGACAGAAGAAGCCGACCGTTCTCGTCCTTGAAGGCGTCCTCTATGTCACGCACCGACAGTCCGCGCGCCAGCATCTCGATCGCCAGATCCTCGAGCCCCTGCGTATGACCTTTGAGATGCCCCCGGATCGCCGAGCGGAAAGGCTCATCGCGTCCGGCAATCTGCGGCGCTGAATAGTCCATTGCGCCTTCCGCCGTCTTCAGCCGCCCTGTCCGATATCCGTTCCGGTAGCCCTGGCCAGGCTGCGCACCGTGCTCGTAATAATCTCGCCCGATCGTGTCGCCGGCCTCTTCCTCAAGCGCCTCCTCCACGATCAGCCGGGTCGCCAGCTTGACCAATTCATCCTTTGCCGAAGCTGTGGAAAGGCGCCCTTCGATCAATGCCGTAAGCTCTTCACGCGTGCGTTGCGAAGCAGGTATTCTCGTCGACATGGGGTGCTCCTTTGAGGGGCTCGCCAAAGCCCGTTTTGAATCAGATGATCCGCAAAGGATGCACCCCGCCAAATTTCCAGCAACTATAAGACTTCACCGGTCCGAATAAAGTCTGCCCATGTGCTCGTGCGCTTGCGCTCGGGTGCGGGCGGCAGGGCATGCCGTCGCAGGACGTTGCCAACTGTCTGATCGCAGACCTCATAACCCAGATTAGCCAACGCCCCCGCAATCCGGTCATACCCCCAATCACGGTTCTCCTTGGCCACGTTCAACTGATGCCGAAGAAGCAATATCTCGGCTTCTAGGAGCGTGTCCGTTTAGTCCCTGTTGGAGGGCGGCGGTAGCATGATTGCATCATGCGGCGGCGCGGGCGAGCTTGCGCAGGTTGTGACCGGTGCAGATCATCGCCCATTCGGCCTTTACTTTTTCGACCCCCCGCAACAGGAACTGACGGAAGCCGTTGGCTTGTTTGATCTGTCCGAATACCGGTTCGACCACCTGCTTGCGTAATCGGTAGCGGCTGCGATGGCCGGCGCGTCTGAGCTTGGCGCTCATGCTGGCAACCAGCGATCCGGGCTTGAGCGGTCGCTTGGCGGTGGCGGACTTGGCGCCGTGGTGCTGTCGCCTGGTGGCGATGTAGCCGTTGATCCGCCGCCGGCCGAGCGTGGCCAGATTGGCGGCCGAGCAGTAGCCGGCATCGGCCGAGACCTCGTCCGGGTTGCGCTTGAGGTTGGTCTTGATGCCGTCGAGCAATGGCGCGAACTGCGCCTGATCGCTGCCGTCGTTGGACAGCGTGTGCGCGACGATGATCTGCGCCGTCGCATCGACCGCGGCTTGCGCATTGTAGCCCTGGATGTAGCCGTCCTTGGTCTTGAGGATGCGGCTTTCCGGGTCGGTGAAGTTGCGTTGCACCTTGCCGTCGGGCTCGGCTTTCGGCGGTGCTGGCGTCCGGCCCTTTTTCTTCCGCCCGTCTGCCGGGCGCTGCTGTTGCGCCTGTTGCCGGCGCCTCATCTCCTCTGTGGCGGCGGCCTTGGCTTCGGCTTCAAGCTCGGCCTTGGCGGCGCGAAGCTTGGCAAGCCGTTGCGCCTTGTCGGCCGCCCAAGCGGGCATCTCGTCGCCGCGCTTATTGCCGTAGAGCTTGTCCTCCTCGGCATCGGCGGCCTCAGCCGCCTTGAGCCAGCGGTCCACCTCCGCCGCAAGCTCGGCTTCGCGCTGCTTCATGCGCTCATAGCTCATCGCTTTGTGTTTCGACGCATTGGCCTTAATCTTGGTGCCGTCCAGCGCGACATGGCCGAGCTTCACCAGCCCGGCCTTCTCGGCCAGCCTGAGCACCTGCACGAACAAAGCGGCCAGCGCCTTAAGATGCCGCCTTCGGAACTCCGAGACGGTGCGGAAGTCCGGCGCATCGCCCGCCACGATCATCATGAAGTCGGCCCGCTCCACGGCCGCCTTGGCGATCCGGCGCGACGAATAGATGCCGCTCGCATAGCCGTGTAGCAGCAGCGCCGTCATCAGCCGCGGGTCGAACGGCGGCTGCCCCAGCGCGCTCCGGTAGCTCGCGGCAATCGCGGAAAGATCAAGCTCCTCCCGCACCAAAGCCACGATCAGCCGCGACAAGTGGTCCTTGGGCACGTAGTCCTGCACGCGCGGCGGCAGAAGTTGTGCCTCATCGATCTTCCAGGGGCGAAAATCCTTGCTCATGGCCCGCAAAGAATCAAATTCGTCGCCGCTTTGACCAGCCATTACTTGGACAAGCTCCTAGTCGGGCGCGCGACTTGACCAGGTCGGCGACAGCCATTCCAAGGGCATAAAGGATCGCAAACATCGCGCTTCATGATGCGACGATTCTGCCCGGGAACGCCAATCGGGGCGGATGGAATTTTGGGAAAGGACAGGTATCTGACTGGCGTCAAGGACTGAGCATGACCACTCCCCTGCGGCCTCTTTTTCATTAGGCTGACTGAAGCTGAAACAAGAGGCCCACGATAAAGGGGAGGAACGGCAATGACGCAGCTGCGCCTGAAACATTTTGGATGGGGCCGGGAAGGCGAGGGTTTGACGCCGGCTGAAGAAGCCTTCGCGCTTGGCCGCGTCGAGCAGCGGTTCGGCCCGCCGGCGGACGGCGAAGTCAAACCGCCCCGCCTCGAAGACATCAATCTCGAACCACCTCGGCTTGATCCCCCCGCATCGTTGCCATTCTGTTCGACCGCGCACTATGACCGGGTGGCGCATACCTACGGTAAATCATTCCCCGATTATGTCCGCGGTCTTGTCGGTGATTACTGCAATGCACCGGACGTCGTGGCCTATCCGCGTAGCGAAGAGGAGGTTGCGGCCGTGCTCGACTGGGCGGGCGGCGCGCAGGCAAGCGTGACGCCGTTCGGCGGCGGTTCCAGCGTGGTCGGCGGGGTTGAGCCACGGCGCGAAGCGGGACGGCACATGGCGGCGGTAACGATCGATATGCGCAAAATGGGTCGGGTGCTCGAAGTTGACAAGACTTCGCGCGCGGCGCGCATCGAGGCTGGCGCATTCGGGCCGGCGCTCGAGGCGCAGCTAAAGCCGCACGGTCTCACGCTTCGTCATTTCCCGCAGAGTTTTGAGTGCTCGACGCTCGGCGGCTGGATTGCCACCCGCTCGGGTGGTCATTTCGCCACGCTCTACACCCACATCGACGATCTCGTGGAATCACTGTGCGTTGTCACCCCGAAGGGCCTTGTCGAGACGCGGCGGCTCCCGGGCTCCGGCGCGGGCCCAAGCCCCGATCGGCTGCTGATCGGCTCCGAGGGCATTCTGGGCATTATCACCCAGGCTTGGATGCGCCTGCAGGAGCGCCCCAAATTTCGCCTGGGCGGGGCCGTGCAGTTTGCCGATTTCTTCACCGCGGCGAGGGCCCTGCGGGCTGTCTCACAGGCCGGATTGTATCCGGCGAACTGCCGCATTCTCGATCCGGAGGAAGCGTTCAACACCGGTGCCGGGGACGGCAGCACCGCGATCATGGTGCTTGCTTTCGAGTTCGAGCGATCACCCGCTCGAGCCGTGGATGGCGCGCGCACTTGAATGCTGCGTCGATCATGGCGGCAACCAGGAGCGTACCGACAAGGCTGACGCGCACCGCGAGGGTGCAGCCGGTGCTTGGCGCAACGCTTTCGTCCGCATGCCCTATGCGCGTGAGCGCACGATCGAGCGTGCGATCATCAACGATACCTTCGAGACCGCGATAACCTGGGAACGGTTCGAGGGTTTCCACGACAAGATCAAGGCTGCGACCGAGCGTGCAATCCTGCAGGCGACTGGACGTGTCGGTCAGGTGACTTGCCGTTGCACTCATGTCTATCCCGACGGGCCGGCGCCGTATTTCACGTTCCACGCCGCTGGGCGGCATGGCGTGTTGGAAGAACAATGGCGCGCTATAAAATCGGCCGCTCTAGATGCTCTGCTTGCGAACGGCGGCACTGTCACGCACCATCACGCTGTCGGGCGTGACCATCGGCCGTGGTATGATCGCCAGCGTCCGCCGCTGTTCGCCGCTGCCCTCAAGGCAGCGAAGGCGACCATGGATCCGCAGGCCTTGCTTAACCCGGGGGTGCTGATCGATCCCTAGCCCAAAGGCGATGGTCGCTCAAAGTCTTGCCCAGTTGGACCTTCGCCATTATGCGCAACGGTCATGATTGAGCCAGAGCCCTGCGCGATCTGGTGCTCGGGAGCTTGAGTTCGTGAAAGCGAGTGTCAACTTCCACTTGTCGATTCGGACTTTCGCTTGATCGAGAATCGACAAGTCCAGATCCGGCGGCGGCATTGGAGCATCCAATACCCAGTATCGCGTCGTCTCGCGCACAATCGCTACGTCCGGGCGGCCGGACGCAATTAGCCGCTTATCGGACGAGGCGAAATTTGCCTTTCGCAGGCCGGCTACCCACTTACGGGCTGATGAGCAAGGAAAGGCCTGGGTGCGCCTACTCGGTCGAGTGGGCTGTGCAGCTTCGGGCATTGTTTTCGTGATTGTGTGCGTTCTCCTTCTGCTCGCCACGATTTATCAGAACCCAGCCGAGGCGCACGGGCTAGGCGGTGCTTTGGCAACACTTCAGGGGCAGCCATACGGGTCGGCTCTTTTGGCTGTTGTGGCCGCAGGACTACTCGCTTTTGGCCTGTTCGGGCTAGTGCAGGGAATTTACCGGCGCATTGATGCACCCGACGTTGCCGTGATTTCGGGCGCAATTAGGCGGGCACAACGCGTGTGAGCCCAAGAGCGCGGGCGCCTATGCCGAAGCGCCTCCGTTCTCTGAACTCGCGGACCGCAAGAACTTCGAGGCCGGGAACGTCGCGCTGTTCTTGCTGGCACCACATCCTTCCATAGGCAGCCAGCGATTTTCAAAATTCTTCATTGCCGTCCAGCCGCTCGCTTTTGCCGTCGAAACCCTGCGCCTTGCGCAACAGCTGCCGGAGCTTCTCATTCATCGCGATCAGGCGATCTCGATCGGCAAGCGCCGCATCGCCGCGCAGTGCGTCGATATTGTCGGGAAGCGATTCAGGTGTGCGGTCCCACGCGCCGAGCACAGCACAAAACAGGCGATTTGCCAGGCCGAAACGCGCGCCTGATTTAATTTACCGCAGCTACTGCACAGCTTCCGGTACGGCCAAGCGCCGGGCATGGACGCGTGTCCAATCCAGACCCTCGAGCAGCGCCGCCAACTGCGCCGGCGAGACCCGCATTGGACGAAGCGAGTATTCCCGAACCCGTCGAGATAATGGATGGGATTATGGATGATTGTGGATGGTCGGTTGCTTCGACTGTGAAGCTCACAAACGTGATGACGGCCGTCACCGTCTCTTTCGTCTGTCACCGTCTGTCACGTCTCTTTCGTCTGTGAATTGCGGGGAAATGACGAACATCTTTGGCACACGCGAGAAACTTTGATCCTGAACCTTGACCCCCCACGTTTGACGGGGAACACTATGCGCGGGTGCAGGGATGTGAAGGGACGTCGATTTCGGGGCCGTCACCGGTCCACGTCAATCGCTACCTTCACCGCCTCCAAAAAAATTGAGCGGCCCGCACGCAAGACGATGTCGTGCGAGCAGGCGTGGGTTGACGGTTCACGCTTCAGCAATGGCGAACCATACGACGACGAACGATGTGTCGTTTTTGAAGGGGGTAAAATCGTGCAGAAGTTCACAAAGTTCTGTTTGATATTATGTGGCGCGCTGCTCGCGTCTCTTGCTCCGGCCCGGGCGCAAGCGCCGCCCTTTGGTGCCTTCAACAATGGACTCTATCTGCGAGTGGAAGGCGGTGGGGCGTGGCCAGCTGCCCCGGGTGGCTATGGCGACTTGATCGGCCAGACAACCACCGATGTTACCCCTAGCTACGTCGCCGGCGGCGCCGCCGGCTACCAGTTTAATGCGTTCCGCGCTGAGATCGAGCTCGAATACATCCAAGTGGGTATCAAATCTATCAGCCAGTTCAATGCGCCCGCCATCACGGTCAAAACAACAGGCACCCAGTCGAACCTCGCCGTCATGGTTAACGGGTATTACGACTTCGCCACCGGAACGCCTTGGGTGCCCTATCTCGGCATCGGCGTCGGCGTTGCCCGGTTCGGGCTCAACAACATCAGGGCGGTCGACACGGGTACACTGCTTGAAAATGGTACCATTACCACGATCGCGTTTCAGCCGATGGTCGGCGTCCAGTACCACATTAACAATCAATGGGGGATCGGCGTCGAGCTTCGCTACTTCAAAACCCCGGACGGTACGTTCACGACCCCGCTCGGGCTGAGCTCCAGCGCCGGGAACGCCCAATTTATCCTACTTGCGGGCTTGACTTATCATTTCGGCACGCCACCACCAAACTATCTGAATGCTCAGTAGCATCGTATTGAGGAGCCGTCATTGAGTGGGCCAGGTGGAATGTTAGTTCAGAGCTCCTGACGAGGCCAGCGTGGAGAGCATGGACCCGAATAGGTGAGACCCGTCGATGCAAGAAAAGGTAACTGCCCAGGTTGGCTGGATAGCTCACGAAAAACGTAGAGATTTTGCCAAGTTGGTCGGGTCGCGGGTGAGAATGTCGATGATGTTCCAGCCTTGCTTCTTGGCGGTCGAGAAGAAAGAGCGGATGACCGCAAAGTCGGTTGCGCCTTCGAGTGATCGAAAGCCGCCGGAGATTTTCTGGCGGAGCTTCATCATGCGCCCGTCGCGTTCGGCCTGATTATTGGTGAAGGGAACGGTCGGATCGTGAAGGAAGCGCAAGGTGTCTTCTTTGCGTGTTGCGAGGCGCAAGAGGAGATTGTGTCCGGTTCGGCGAGGCGCACGGCCACGTCGGTTGCCGGCTCCCTTCATGGCGGCGCGCGCCAGCGGCGCTTGGGTTGTATGGAAGCCCAGCCCTTCGGCGAGAATGGCGTCGTAACGACGCTCGAAACATTCAATGAGTCGAGGCTTCAAAGGAACGCCCCGTTCTCGCGCGCGATTCGCCGCGAGACAGGCGCGCCGCAACAACCGCTGCATCTTGCGTGCCCAGTCTTCCCTCTCGATTTCGACGAGAGCCTTCAGTTCGCGAAGATGATGAGCGTTACACAGGGCGTGCAGCACGCCTTGCATCGTGTAGTAGGGCTTCCAGTGATCGTGCACGACAATACCGGCGACATTCGCCAACAGGCTGCCGCGCTTGGCGCAGACGCGATAGAAGGTCAGCAAGGTGGTGGACGCCACATGCAACCATTGCGTCTTGCCGCCGATGCGAAAACCGGTCTCGTCCATGTGCTTGACCGGCGCACCCGCCACGAGATCACGCAGCGTTTCGGCAAAGCCCCGCAGACGTTCGGCGCAAGTCCGGCTCATTCTGGCGATCGTCGCGGCGGCGAGCTTCACGCCGAAGAGATCGGCCACCAGTTCGACGAGGCGATCCTCCGGCAGCAATTGATAGTGCAGCAGATAGACCACGAAAGCGGCGATTCTCGCGCCGTATTGCACGGGCGCGTTGACGCCATCTGGAAACGCTGCGCGCGTCTTCGCGCCGCAGACGGCGCATTGGCAATCGTGCGCACGATGCTCAGTAACGACGAGAGGTGCCGGCTCGGGTAGATCGAATACCTGACGGGCGCTATGGCCGACGCTCGTATCCGGATCGAGGCCTGCGCCGCAGCGAGAGCAGGCCGACGGGTAATGATCGACGATTTCATTGGGATCAGTGACCTGTCGCAGGGTCTCGCCTTTGTGACCCTTCTGCCCGCCCGGTCTCTTGCCAGAACGTTCGCGCAGGCTGTTCACCCGCACCGGCTTGTTCAGTCCATCGCTCGACGGAGGTTTGCCACTGTTCGAACTGTTCAATCCGAGCCGGCGCTCAAGTTCGGCGATCCGAGCTTTCAGGGCCGCATTTTCAGCCCTCAGCGCTGCCATCAGCGCAATCAGTTCTTCTCGCGATGGCTCCGCCGGCGACTCAGGATTCATCGAATCCTTGAATCGAACCCTGATTCTGTTGTCCAGACAAATCTACAGGCCTGACTTCGCCAAACCACCTACCCAACCTGGGCAGAAACAAGAAAAGTTGTAGCAGTCCATGCTAACGGTCTCAAAGTAATGGGTGCCGCCTTTTGGCGGCACGGGCTACATCGCCGGCAGCGCGAAGGGCTTCGACCGCGCGCATGCAATCGACGCGCCGCAGCTATTAAGAAGCTGGGGATCGTCGATGCGGACGATCCCAAAGACATCAAACGCCTTAAGTTTCTGGCCCGGCTCTCATCTGAGCTTGGCAGCAAGCAGCCGAACAAGAGCGGCGCGATGATGCCGCCGATGTTGAAGCCGGTGGTGACGAAGCCGAACACCTTGCCGAACGAGCCCGGCGGGGTGACCTCGCGGACGATCATGTCGCCCGCACAACATCGTTCCAAAGCGGCTCCCATTGGTTCTCTTCATTCCATACATACCGTCTCTGAAAGAGAGGGACTACAAGCCGCTGCGGCTGCATGAACACCATCTGGGGTGTTCTGACTTGGGTCTCCATAAATTAATCCCCCACTTTGCCCTTGTTGGCGCCACTCCGCGCGCGCCACGACCTTGTTTTGGCGGGCGACATATAAGCGACCAAAGTCATCGAGTGCCGTCAAGAAAAATCAATGCGGATGTTCCGCTGCAGAAACGCGCCGGCCGTCTTCAGCAATTAGCAAACTCCCGTCTTCCTTGTGTAATGGGCCAAGCGGGGCTCCAGAAGGTCGAGTACCGCCGCGCTTGGACGACATAAGCGCACGCAGAGTCGTGTGCAGACGATCGGCCGGTTCACAAAAATGGAATGCCTGGTCATGGCGTCGAGGATAGCGGCGTCGGACACGGTCTTGTCTAGTCGAGGTCGGCGGCAAGTAATTTGGTCTCACGGAGCGCCGTTCGCGGAGTAAGTCCGGCGGCAAAGACACTTCGCTGAGGTCTAGTCCATCCAGTCTTCAAATACTCAACCACCGTTGGCTTATAGTCAGCCGCTTCAATGATCGCCAACATGTTGCTTGCGCGAGGTCCCGCATTCCGGGTTGTGGTAGATCACGACCGCCACCACTCAACCTCCGGCTTTCTCGCCTGCGACCCGCTGGCGCACCGTCGCGCCGGCCTCGTACCAGGTGCGGGTGCTGTTGACGATCTTCACAACCGACAGCATGACCGGTACCTCGATCAATACGCCGACCACCGTAGCCAGCGCGGCCCCGGAATTGAAGCCGAAGAGACTAATCGCCGCGGCAACGGCCAATTCGAAGAAGTTACTGGCACCGATGAGGGCGGACGGTCCGGCGACACAATGTGCTTCGCCGGCGGCGCGATTGAGGAGATAGGCGAGGCCCGAGTTGAAATAGACTTGGATCACGATCGGAACCGCGAGCAGGACGATGATCACGGGCTGTCCCAGAATCTGGTCGCCCTGGAAGCTGAACAGCAGCACCAACGTGGCCAGCAAGGCAATCAGCGACACCGGCTGCAAGCGCGCTAACAGCCGCGTCAGCGCCGCCATTCCGCCGCTAGCGATCACGCTGCGCCGCACGAGCTGTGAGATGATGACCGGCACGACAATATAAAGAACGACCGAGAGGAGTAAGGTTTCCCACGGCACAGTGATCGCCGACAAGCCGAGCAGCAGGCCGACGATCGGCGCGAATGCAAACACCATGATCACATCGTTAAGCGCGACCTGGCTCAGCGTGAAATGCGGCTCGCCATCGGAGAGATTGCTCCAGACGAACACCATCGCCGTGCACGGCGCCGCCGCCAGCAGGATCAGACCGGCGATATAGCTCGCGATCTGGTCGGCCGGCAGATAGGGGCGGAACAACCAGCCAATGAAGAGCCAGCCGAGAAACGCCATGGAGAACGGCTTCACCGCCCAGTTGATGAAGAGTGTTACGCCGATGCCGCGCCAATGTTCCTTCACCTGCGCTAGGGCCGCGAAGTCGATCTTCACCAGCATGGGAATGATCATCAGCCAGATCAGGACCGCCACCGGCATGTTGACCCTGGCGATCTCGGCCGCGCCGATTGTGTGGAAGACCACGGGAAACCAATGGCCGAGCCCGATGCCGGTGACGATGCACAGCGCGACCCAGATGGTGAGGTAGCGTTCGAAGGTAGACATGTCAGGACTTTTTTCGTTCGTATCTATTCGACCGCGCTGATCGGCGGCTCGGCGGCATCCTTGGACTTGCCGATGGCGTCAAGGCGCCGTTGCAGGCTGAAGCGATCGAGCTTGGCGAGCGGCAAAATCACGAAAATATTGATGCGGTTGCTGAGCATTCTCAGGGTATCGGCAAAGGCAAAGCGGACCTCCGCCTCGGTGCCGGTGGCTGCGGCCGGATCGGGTGTGCCCCAGTGCGCCGTCATCGGTTGGCCCGGCCACACCGGGCAGGTTTCACCGGCCGCATTGTCGCAGACGGTGAAGACGAAATCCAGTTTTGGCAAGTCCGGCTGCGAGAATTCGAGCCAGTTCTTGGAGCGCAGGCAGCTCACGTCATAGTGTAGCTTACGCAAGAGATCGAGCGTATAGGGATGCACTTTGCCCTTCGGCTGGCTGCCGGCCGAGAAGGCACGGAAGTTTCCTTGCCCGGCGCGATTGAGCAATACCTCGGCCATGATCGAGCGCGCGGAATTCCCGGTGCAAAGAAACAAGACGTTGTAAGGTGATTTGCTCGAAGATTGCATCGAACTAAACCTTTCTACGTTTACTCTTCTTCGCGGGCCACACGCGCTCGTGTTATCGGACGTTGCATTCACGAGCTTGCAAAGTTCTGGGCGCCCGTCACAATAATCATTGACGAGAAAGCCGATAAGTGACCGCATATGGCGGTAGGGCGAAGCCGCGTCGCCAATGTCCGACAGATGGAGTACTGATTTTCTCAGTCTAGTTTAATTTAGCTTGACCTCGCTGGATGTTAAGGAAGTCCATGCCGACCACAATTGACGAATACTCGCTGTCTACGGTTCCGGTGATCCAGCTGTTCAATGAAACTGTTCTAGGAAGTGCAACGGCCTTCGTATGGCGTCATAACGGCCAGCATTTTTTGATTACCAATTGGCACGTGGTCACCGGGCGCAACAATGAGTCGAGTGCAAATCTTCACGCGCAGGGCGGCCGCCCGAACAAACTTCGCCTTTACTTCAATCCCGCTGAAATAATGCTCAGTAAGCACGAAGCAACCCAGGAGCTTTTTCTTGACGGCAATCCTCTGTGGCTAGTTCATCCTGTACATGGCAGAGCGGTGGACGTAGTAGCAATCCCGCTTCCTGAACAGCCGGACCACCTTCACTTTCGACCGATAAACGAGATGAGCTCGGAACGGTTGCAGGTTTCGGTCGGCATGGACGTGTTTATTCTCGGGTATCCCTTCGGATTTCAGCTTTCCGGCTATCCAGTGTGGAAGCGGGGTAGTATCGCAACGGAGCCGGAGCTAGCACCGCTCACCGACCGTCACATACTATACCCGGAACTCCCCGAGAATCCGAAGAACCCCCCCTTGCCAAACGGCGCGAACCGGATTCTACCGTACGGATGATTCGGCCCGGGTTTCTGGACAGAGAATCGCGGCAAGACCTGATCGGGTTGGCTCGGAACGGGTCGGCCGCTCATCGTTTGGCCCGGCGTGCGAACGCGCTGGTGTTGCTCGACGATGGGATGAGCTGCGAAGCGATTGCGAAGGTCCTGTTTCTGGACGACGACACCATCCGCACTTGGTATCGCCTGTATGAAGCGGATGGGATCGAGGGCCTGACGAACTTCAGCTACGAGGGCAGCGTTTGCCAGTTGAGCGGCGAGCAACAGGAAAAGCTGAAAGCCTGGGTTGCCGCTGCCTTACCACATACAACGCGCCAGGTCGGCGCCTGGATCGAGAATGAATTCAGCGTCGTTTACCAAGGCCGGTCAGGACTGATCGCGCTGTTGCACCGCCTGGGGCTCGAATATCACAAACCCAATGTCATTCCGCGCAAGCTTGACGAAGAAAAGCAGAAGGCTTTCATTGAGAGCTACGAAAAGCTGCTGAATTCCTTGGGCGACGACGAGGCCGTACTGTTTGCTGACGCCGTGCATCCGACCCATGCCGCACGGCCCGTCGGCTGCTGGGCGCCGAGCCAGGAGAAGCTGGCGATCGAGCAGACGAGCGGGCGTCAACGCATCAACATTCACGGCGCGATCGACCTGGCGACCGGGCAAACCCGGATGATCGAGGCCCTGACCATCGACGCCGCCTCGACGATCAGGCTGCTGCAATCGATCGAGACGCTCTATCCGATGTTGGCGCTCATCCATGTTTTCCTGGACAACGCGCGTTATCATCACGCCAAGCTCGTGCAGGAATGGTTAGCCCTGCCGGGACGACGCATCAAGCTGCACTTCATCCCAAGCTATTGCCCGCACTTGAACCCGATCGAGCGGTTATGGGGTCTCATGCACAGAAACGTCACGCACAACAAGTGCTACGCAACTTGCGCCCAATTTGCCGACGCGACGCTCAGTTTTCTGCGTGAAAAGGTTCCGGGGAATTGGGCGAACCTCTGTGATTCGGTCACCGACAATTTCCGTATCATCAACCCCAAGGATTTTCGGGTTGTGGCGTGAACGGAGTATAGTAGATTCTGCATCGAGGCCGGGAATGTCAGGTGCACCCGTCATAAGGCGCAGTTGGGGGAACCATATGCTGGAAGGTGACAGCGTGACCATGAGTACAGGGTCGGCTACTCAATTCATCGGGGTCTACTCAGGTCGGCTCCGCACGAATGACCCGAATGACCCGCAGCTTGCACGCGTGTGGCCACAGCAATTGCTAGAGGAAATTGTGCAGGTCCCAACCAGAGACACCACGTTACCAGGTTGATTGCGTCAGCCTTCATGATCAACCGATGGATGATTGTCTTCCTTGCAGCCGCGCGGCGACACAGCGCCGAACACTATCGAACTCAGAATGGCGAGAAATCGCGTAATCTCGCGCGCAAGTGTGCGCGGTCAATATACTCTGAAGGAACGCAAATGGCCGCGCCAGTTGCTGCTTCCATAATCAGGACGCCCGTCAATAAGTCGGGGTTTCTTGATGTTATTGCTAAGCCAGTTTGGCACCGCGTTCCAGAGTCTTTCCGTTACTTTGGTTCCATCCCGGTTGATCACCGAAACTTCATTGCCTTTCTGCACATGATATGCACGTGATCTTGCATGTTGTGCGCGTGCCCTCTATCAAGCTTGTCGATTTGCCAGTTGCGACCACTTTCAATCAGATATGCCGCATTGGCGGCGACGACATTTCGAGCCTCATTAAGCTGCCGGACAGCTTCGTTGGTTGCCGCCGCGCGGACCACGTAGCGCCGAATGATCCTCTCAACCTGATCTTCACTCCATGCGAGGAATTTCCGCAATCACACGGATTGACAGGCCTGTTGCTAATCGCTGTCCTTCAACAAGGCGGCGAGCCATTTTTGAAGTTCTTTCCCGTTCATCAATTCGAGACGGGTCGGCATCAAAGGAGCAAGGATCGGATCGGAAAGAATCCGGGGAGGAAAATCAGAGGTTGTTGAGATGATCCCCTTGGAGGCACCTCGCTCGCCGAGTAAGGTGCCTGCGAGTGCGCGCACATCATCGTAGGATACCAAGGCGATGGCTTGTAGGCTGAAGGCCCGCCCTTCCATAAGCAGCGACGTCACATCGAGCGGGCAGGGCAGCGCCAGATTTTGCGTCCCTGTTGTGTCCCCAACACGGTTTTAGGGTTTTGCAAAACGCCAGAAGCATCTGATTTTACTGGTCGGGGCGGCGGGATTTGAACCCACGACCCCCAGTCCCCCAGACTGGTGCGCTAACCGGGCTGCGCCACGCCCCGACCGGAACGGCGCGGACTATAGGGAGGCGCCCTGGGTGGCGCAACCTCGGCCCAATTGCCAATCGGAACCGGCTCAAGCCGCAGGCAGGGCGGCAATCGAGAACGGCCGCCGCACCAGGTAGACCAGATAAAGCGCGGCGCCCGCGATATAGACCGCGGTATAACCAACCAGGAAACCGTTGATATCGAGCCCGGCGGCAAGCACCGCCGCCGTCATCGCCGCCATTGCCGTCAACAGGAACGCGGCAACGCGCGCGATCTCGCGGAAAAAGCCGGTGTGCAACAGCAGGCAGCTGGCGACGTTCTGCGCCATGTTGGCGAACAGCAGGACGACGAGCGCGAGCACCGCCTGGCGCGGCACCGTGGCCGCATGCCCGAGCAGCAGCGCGAACAGCCGGTCGCCGGCAGTCAGCAGCACGATGCTGAGCGCGGCCGTCGGCAGGGCGACCAGGATGGCGGCCGTCAGCGTCGCCTTCTTCAAGGTGGCGGCGTCGTGCAAGGCGAAGGCGCGCGTCTGCTGCGGCACAAGCGGATCGAGGCCGGCGCTGTAGATCAGCGTCGTGCCGCGAAACACCTTGAACACGGTGTCGAGGATGATGGCCGGCGCGCCCAGGCCGAAGGCCATCGGCACCACAAGATAAGGAAAGGTGTAGATGATGAGCTCGGCGTTGGCGTAGAGGCCGCTGCGCAGAATGTCGGCGCGGTTCAGGCGCCAGAAGGCGAGCAGCGCGGCGCCAAACTTCCCAAACGGCGGCGCCAGCGCGCCGGCGCGCATGAGCCGCGCGCCGCAAATGCCGAGCAAGGCGAACCACAACAGGTTGGCGAGCACCAGGAAGGCGGACAGCGGCAGACCCACCAGCATGGCCAGCATGATCGCGATATGTCCGCACCGCCTGACCGCTTCCAGGCTTTCGAAATAGATGAACTTGTCGACGGCGGTGCTGACGTTGCGCAGCGGAAACCAGACGAGATTGAACGCCGAGAAGCTGAAGAACAAAGCATATTCGCCCGCCTGCCAGGGCGTCACCGCAGATTGGAGCGAAAAGCCTGCGAAACAGACGAGGGTGCCGGCGAGCACGATCAGGCCATAGAGCAGAACGACGGCCGTCGAATGCGCCGGCACCGTTTCGTCGTCGCGCAGGCCGAGGTGGCGGTTGCGCAGTCGCACGAAGAGGATCTTGGCGGCGCCGAGGTCGAACAGCCACAGCGAGACGCCGAGCGTTCCGATCAGGATGAAAATCGAGAAGCGCTCGGGGGTCAGAACGCGGGCGAACACGAAAGTCTGCACCAATCCGGCGGCGACGGCCGTCACCGCCGTGGACGAGCGCAGGAGGAAATAGCGCAGCGACAGCACGCTGCGCAGCAACCGCAACGGCTGTTGCAGCCTGGATTTGCCGACGGCGAGGAAGGTTGGCGCTGTCATGGCCGGAACTTAGCCGGCACCCGGCCTTAATCGCTTAATGATCGTGGTGAAAGAACTCTGCCGTCGAACGCTAAAATTATACCGATCGTCGCCGCGCCGCCGTTAAAGGAAAATTCGCCGGATTGGCGCAAAGGCAGACGGCATGGAAATGATTGGCACGAAACCGGCTGCCGCGGCCGCGCCTGCGGTGCGCGCGGAGGCGCCGCAGCCTGCCGTCACCGTGGTGGTGCCGTGCTACAACGGCGGCCAATTCCTCGACGGCTTGATGGTTTCGCTCGCGCTGCAGACCTTTCGCGACTTCGAAATCGTCATCGTCGATGACGGCTCCGAAGACGCCGAGACCTTGCGCAAATTGGCGGCGCTCGAAGACCAGGTGCGCGTGATCCGCGAAGACAATCGCGGCCCGTCCGCCGCGCGCAATGTGGGTATAGCCCAGGCGCGCACCGACATCGTCTTTACGCTCGACTGCGACGACACCGTCGAACCGGCCTATCTCGCCGAGACGGTGGCGCTCCTGCGCGCGGCGCCGCCGGACGTGGCCGCCGTCATCACCGATTTGCGGATGGTCGGGATGGGCGGGCGCATCGCGCGGCGATACTTCAATCGGTTCGATCTGCTGTTCACCAACACCTTGTCGGTCGGCATGGTGATGCGCAAGCGCTGCTGGCTGGCGGTGGGCGGCTACGACGAGACCATGCGCGAGGGTTACGAGGATTGGGAGTTCAGCCTGCGGCTGGCCGATGCCGGCTATCGCGCGCTCGAAGTGCCTCGGCCGCTCTATTGCTATCGCAGCGGGCTGGACCAGGAATGGCCGAGCCGCTCCTCCCAGGTGGATACGCAGCTGTTGCACGCGGCGCTGTGGCGCGCGATCCGCCGCAAGCACGCCGGCAACTATCATTTGCCGGCGATGCTGCGTATTTGGTGGCAGAGCCGCGACGGCAGCGGCCGCATTTCGCTTTTCAAAGGCCTCGCCGCCTGCGCGCTGGCGGGCGTGCTTCCCGACCGCTGGTTCAGTCATCTGGTGGTGGGATTGCGCACTCGTAGCCAAGCCAGTGCGCGCAGCGGCATGCGTTTGCGTCTCACGAAGGACGGCTTGAACGGGGCGGTTTAGCGCGAATAGCCAGGCGGCGGGCGCGGCTGCGTCTTGCGCAAATGACGAAACGTCGCGACCGCCAGCCCCCAAATAATGCCCAGCAACAGGAAGAAATGGCGCCAGTGATCGGTATCGATCACGAAGCCTTCGGCAATCTCGCCGACGAACGCGGCAACCGCGGTAATGATGTAAGGCTGCCACGGCGTGCGCACGAAAACCGTGCGGAGGCCGATCACCAATGTCCAAAACAACAGCAGCACATAGGCCATGGCCGCCGACCCAGCCGTAGACGAGAAAGGCCTGCAGATAGACATTGTGCTGCTGCGTGAGGTGCGTATTGGAAAAGCCGAACGGCCCGAGGCCGTTGGGCGCTTGCAGCAGCGCCGAAAGCGCCTGCTCCTGCAGGCGGAAACGGCCGCCCTGACCGACGTCGTAGGATTGCAACAGGTGCGCGCGCACTTCGAACATCTTGTGGATCGCCGGCACCGTCAGCAGGATGGCGACGAAGGCCGCGAGCACGCCGATGGCGATCGCGCTCATGACGAAGATGCGCAGGCGCGTGTTCTGCCGCTGCGCGGTGACGAAAGCCAAGGCGATCATCGCCAGCGCCGATACCGCGAAGTGGAACCAGGCGCCGCGCGAAAACGCCAGCAGCAGCGCCACCACCAGCACGCCGAGCATCAAGACGTCCATGATCCGCAGGCGGCGCACCAGCATGCGCTCCATCAGCACCAGCGCCGGCCAGATCAGGAAGGGGCCGTAGACGTTCGGATCCTTGAAGCCGCCGAGCGCGCGGCCCTCGGGTGCGAAAAGCTCGTGCGCATGCGGGAAAAGGCTCAGATAGCCGGCGATGCCGGCGGCGGCGATCAGCACGGCGGTCAGCACATAAGCCGAGCGCATGGCGCCAAGCCGCGGCATGGTGTTTTCGGAAAAGATGCAGGCCCACATCAACGCAACGCGGCCACGGCGAGATAGAGCGAGGTGGCGGCGAACTGGACCGTTTTGTCTTGGTCGAGAACGTTCAGCAGCGACAACAGCCCGCCGAAGTTCCAGACCAGCAGGAGCAACAGCAGCACGATCAGCTTGCGGTCGAAATGCACGCGCGCAACGAGGCAAGCGGCGGCGAGCACGAACATCAGCGCATCGTGCGGCGATGGCTCGACGAAAGCGATCGAGCTCGTCACCACCACGATGTAGATGACGACCAGCAGCAGCCGCTCGCGCAGCGGGATGGCCGCGGCGGGCGCGAAGGGCAGCGCGCGGCGGGCCGGCGGCGGCCGCGGCATAACGCGCCGGCGCCGGAGCGGCCGGGCGCGGGCATCGGCCATGTCGCCGGCGGTGATCAATAGGCGTTCTCGGTTTCGAACAGCGCGAAGGGCGTGCGCAGCAAAATGTAGAAATCGAACAGCACCGACCAGTTCTCGATGTAGTAGAGGTCGTGCTCGACGCGGTGCTGGATCTTCTCGTGCGTGTCGGTCTCGCCGCGCCAGCCGTTGATCTGGGCCCAGCCGGTGATGCCCGGCTTGACGCGGTGGCGGGCGAAATAACCGTCCACCGCTTCGTCGTAGAGGCGCGCTTCCGCCTTGGCGTTGAGCGCGTGCGGGCGCGGGCCGACCAGCGACAGATTGCCCTTGAGCACAACGTTGATCAGCTGCGGCAACTCGTCGAGGCTCGCCTTGCGGATGAAGCGGCCGACGCGGGTGACGCGCGGGTCGTTCTTGGTGACGAGCTTGCTCGCGGCGGCGTCGGCCTGATCGACATACATCGAGCGGAACTTGTAGACCTCGATCAGATTGTTGTTGAAGCCGTAGCGCTTCTGCTTGAACAGCACCGGCCCGCGGCTGTCGAGCTTGATGGCGAGCGCGACCACGGCCATCACCGGCAGCGCGCACAGCAGGAGGAGGCCGCCGATCACCTTATCGAACAGCCATTTCATCACCACGTCCCAATCGGCGATCGGCCGGTCGGCGACGTCGAGCACCGGCACCTTGCCGATGTAGGAATAGGAGCGCGGGCGGAATTGCAGCTTGTTGGCGTGGGCGGCGAGCCGGATGTCGACCGGCAGCACCCACAGCTTCTTCAGCATCTGCAGGATGCGGGTTTCCGCCGAGATCGGCAGCGAGAAGATCACCAGGTCGACGCGGGTGCGCCGTCCAAACTCGACGAGATCGTCGACGGTACCGAGCTTGCGCTCGCCGGCGCATTCGATGCCGGTGCGCTCGTCGCCGCGGTCGTCGAACAGGCCGACGATCTTGACGCCGGTGTCCTTCTGCTTGTGCAGTTCCTCGATCACGTGGCTGCCGGCCGGGCCGGCGCCGACGATGACCGTGCGCCGGTTGAGGCGGCCCTCGCGCGTCCACTTGCGCACCAGCAGGAACACCATGCGGCGCGAAAGCATGAGCGCGACAAAGCCGGTGATATAGAAGGCGCTCAGCCACACGCGCGAGAACATCTCGCCGGCCTTGGCGAGGAACGAAGCGCCGATCACGATCAGAAAGACCACCGACCAGGCCGAGGCCAGTCGCATATACTGCTTCTCGTGGCCGCGGAACGCCTGCACCTGGTAGATGTCGGCGATCTGGAAGGCGAGCATGGATAAGCCCGCAACCGCGAACGTCGCCACGAGGTAGCGCCAGATCAGACTGTCGTATTCGTTGAGATAGACGCAATAAACGGCCATGCCGACGAGCATGATGAGCGCGAACTCGCCCATGCGCACAAAGCCCGCCAGCACGATCGGCGAGATGGCGGCGCCGGCCGGTTTGGCCACGACCGCCAGCGCCTCCGGCGACAGGCCGTCGCGCTTGACCTGGGCACGCGGAGCAACCGGCGCCCGCTCGACGGCGGCCGCATTGTGTTCCGCCTGCAGCGGCGGATGGAGGTCGGTGTCACTCATGCTCACGCAACGTGTACAAACGGCGGGGCGCAGCGACAGGCCGCGCAAAGCCGCCGGACTTCGTTTAATTCCCGGAAATTCTTAAGGAAAAACTGTCAAAAAAGGCTTAGCGGGATGGCCAAAAGTCTATTAACGGCGGCCAGCTATTTGCAGATTTGCAAGCGCGTCGCGGTAGCCCGCGAGCACGCCTTCGACCATGGTTTCGACCGAAAACGACGCCGAGACGCGCTCGCGCAGCTTGCGGGCCGTTTCGGCCGCGGCGCCCGGACCGTCGAGGCAGGCGGCGATGGCGCGGGCAAGCGCGGCGGGATCGCGCGGCGGCACCAAGCTATCGGATAGCCGCCCGTAGATTTCCGGGATTCCGCCCACGTGGGTGACGATCAGCGGCTTTTCGGCGGCGGCCGCCTCCAGCACCACATAGGGCAGCGATTCCGAGCGCGAGGGAACCACCATGATGCGGCCATAGGTCATCGCCTCACGGGCCGGCATGGCCGGCTGGAAGGTGATCGCCGCCGACAAGTTGAAGCGCTCGACCAGCGCCTGCAAGGCGTCGCGTTGCGGGCCGCTCGCCGATGAGCGTTGCGCTCAGCGGCCGCCCCTGGCGATGCAGCAGCGCGATCGCCTCGATGAGGATGTCGATGCCCTTGACCGGCCGCAACTCGCCCATGAAGCTCAGATCGGTGGCGTCATTGCGCAGCTATGACCGACTTGAACTCGGCGCGCGAGACGCCGTTGTGCACGACCCGCACCAGGCCCTTCGGATTGCCGATCTTGTCAGCGGAAGACCTCTTCGCTATTGGCGCTTTCGAACAAGTACAGATCGCCGCGCAGCATCAAGATACGCTCGGCCGTCAGGTAGATTTTTCCCGCCAGAGTTTCGTGTCCGAACAACAGGCTGCCGCCGTGCGGCGTATAGGCGCGCACCGCGCTTGGCCGGCCGAAGGAAAGACGCGCATAGGCGCCGCCCTTGGCGCCGTGGCCGTGCACCACATCGGCTTTGCTCCCGGCTGCGCGGCGCACGACATGGGCAAGGGCGCAAAGATCGCTGGGATTGGCGTGGCGCCGCATCGGCACACGGCTCAGTCCGAGGGCGAGCGAAGGCTCGATGGCGCGGAGAACCTCATCGGCACGCGCCCCGCCGGTGTGCCGGTCGGCGACGATGCCGACGCGGTGACCGTGCGCCACCTGTCCGTGCGTCAAATCGAGCACGTGACGGAACAAACCGCCGACCGGCGCGCGCAGCACGTGCAGGATGTTCAAGGTCTGCATCGGCCGCGGTTCTAGCGGCGCGATCGCCTAGCAATGCTTAAGACTACCGCCGTGAATTGCCTAAAGACGGCTAGTACCAGCGCGCCTGCGCGAAGGGATTGCCGTCTGGGCGGCGGCGTAGCGCCCATCGACCGGGTACTGCTGGGGCGGGTATTGTGGTCGGGCATAGGCTTGCGCTTGCCGCTGTGCCAGGCCGTTCGGCGCATAAGCAGGCTGCGCTGCGGGGGGCTGCGCGTATGCCTGCTGCGGATAGGCGGACAGCGGATAGGACGGCACTGTCGGCTCGTCTATGGCGGTGAGCAGTCCGCGGTTGTGAGACGTGACGGGCGGCTGCGCCGCTCGCCCATTGGTTTGCGCGTAGGACGGCGCAGCGGGCGGCGACGAGGAGAATAAGCCGCGGCCGCCCGAATCGGCTGCTGCCGCCGGCTGGTAGCCCGCCTGTGCGTATTGCGGCTGGCCATAGGGCGCGGCCGCGTTGCGCGGCCCCGAGAGGATACCCCGGTGAGTCGCAGGATCGCCCGTATAGGCGCCGATCTGCTGCTGCGCGCAGGCAGCCGTCGCAAGCGCGAGCAAAGCCGGAAGCAAGATTTGCGTAACCCGCATCGAGACGAATCCAGGCCGTTAAAGGAAATTGCGAGGGGATTAGGCGGTCGGCATGGTTAACAAAGTCTAACTTTTGCAGAACCGACGCGCGATTAACGCGAAAGCAACCATAATAGTTTGTGATCACGCCAGTGCCACGGATCAGTGCGAGTGGAGCATCATGTTTTTCCGTAAGAAGTCCAAAGTCGAAGCTCCACAAGCGCCGATCATGGTAGCTCCCGTAACCCCCGTCGCACCGGCACTCGACGGCGAAACGGATATGCGCGGTCTCGGCCGCGCCGTCTGGCAGAAGAAAGGCCAGATCCTGGCGGTCACGCTGATCGTGACCGCTGCGGCCTTCGTCGTCGTCAACGCCATCACGCCGCAATACCGATCCGAATCGCGCGTGCTGCTGGAAGCGCGCGAGAACGTCTTCCTGCGCGCGGCTGCCGACAAGAACGGCGGCGACCGCAACACCATCGATCCGGAAGCGGTTGCAAGCCAGATTCAGGTCGTATTGTCGCGCGACTTGGCGCGCGACGTCATCCAGAAGCAAAAGCTCGCCGACAATCCGGAATTCGAGCGCGGCGCCCAGTCGCCGATAAGCGGGCTGCTGAACCTGTTCGGCATCGGGCGCGACCGCAGCAAGATGAGCCGTGAGGAGCGCACGCTGGAAGCCTACTACGAGCACTTGAACGTCCAGCAGGTGCCCAGTTCGCGGGTGATCCTGATTGATTTCAGCTCGGCCAATGCGCAGCTCGCCGCCGACGTCGCCAACGTGATCGCCGAAGGCTACCTGCACATGCAGCAGACCGCCAGGCTCGATCAGACGCGCGCCGCCGGTAGCTGGCTTGCCGGCGAGATCGAGAAGATGCGCAAAAAATTGACCGAGGCGGAAGACAAGGTCGAGCAATACCGCGCCAAGACCAATCTGTTCGTCGGTACGAATAACACTTCGCTGCCGAACCAGCAGCTGACCGAGATCAATTCGCAGATCGCGGCCGCGCGCGGACGGCAGGCCGATCTTGAGGCGAGGGCGCAGCAGCTGCGCTCGCTCATCCGGTCCGGCAAGACGATCGATTCGTCCGACATCGCCAACTCGGAGACCATGCGCCGGCTGGTCGAGCAGCGCATCGCACTGCGCGCCCAGCTTGCCGAGCAATCGACCACGCTGCTCAGCCAGCATCCGCGCATCAAGGAACTGAAGGCGCAGATCGGCGAAATCGACAGCCAGATCCGCTCCGAAGGCGAGCGTCTGGCCCGCCAGCTCGACAACGACGCCAAGGTCGCCGGCGACCGCGTACGGACCCTGACGGCGAGCCTGAATCAGGTCAAGAAGTTCGCCTCGCAGTCGAACGAGCAGGACGTCGAATTGCGTGCGCTCGAGCGCGAGGCCAAGACCGATCGCGATCTTTTGGAGTCCTATCTGGCGAAATACCGTGAAGCCTCCGCGCGCGACAGCATCAACGCGGCGCCGCCGGAAGCGCGCATCATCTCGCGCGCGACGCCCGCTCTCAAGCCGGCCTATCCGCAGAAACTGCCGACCATCCTGATCGCTGCCTTTGCCGCTTTTGCGCTGCAGGCGGGCTTTGCGGTGACCGGCGCCTTGCTTGCCGCGCCGGCGGGCGGACCGGCCTACGGCTATGCTTATGCGCCCGTGGGCTATGCGGCGGCACCGGCAAGCTATGCGGCACCGGGCTATCAGTCGCCTGCGTCCGCGCCCATGCCTGCACCGGCACCCATGCCGCAAATGAATTCGCCGCCCTTGGCGCCGGCACCCGCGGCCGGCGTGGCGGGCGCATCTGCCGCCGCGGCCTCGGCGATTTCCAACATCGAGCAGGTGGTGCAGACGTTACGGCAAGCGGGCGACAAGGGCCGCAGCGTCACCGTGTTCGGCACCGCGCGTAATGTGGGCACGACCTTCGCGGCCATTACACTGGCGCGCGCGCTCGCGAAAGATGGCAGCGTCGTGCTCGTCGACATGGCTTTCGGCGCGCCCAACCTGTCGGTGATTTCGACCGATCCCGACGCGCCGGGCATTGCCGAACTCGCGCGAGGCGAAGCCTCGTTCGGCGACATCATCACGCGCGATCAGTATTCGCGCGTTCATCTCGTCGCCGCCGGTAATATCGGCGCCGATGCGGCTTCGCTTGCCGCATCCCCGATGTTGGCCACGGTCGTCGAGGCGCTGGCGCGCACCTACGACCATGTCGTAATCGATGCCGGCTCGGCGGCGGATATCGCGGTGGAGCGCCTGGCGCCGTTGGCGCAGCATGCCGTGTTGGTCACGCTTGACCCGGCCAACCCGCGCACGCGCGCCGAGCGGGAGCGGCTGACAATGTCCGGGGCCGCCGACGTCGCGCTGCTCGAGGGCGGTGCGCAGGCTGTTGCGGCCTGAGGAACTCAGATCGCGCGCGAAAGACGTGCGCGTTGGCGGCGCAAAAACCGCGCCAACGCCCACAGCACGATGTGCACCTTGATCGTACGCTTGCAGCGCGCGGCGATGCCATAGCCGATCGAGAGCAGCCGTCCTCCGGCGCCAAGCGGCAGATGGCTATCGAAGAGCGGTTCGGCGTCGGAGCAGAACAGCAGCTTGTAGCTGGATTCCCCGATGCCGAGGTCGAAGGTGTCGAGACCGCGTTCGCAACAGTGCCGCACGACATGGGTCAGCAGTTGCTCGCCGGGGCTTTCGGCCGCGAAGCGGTCCTGGATGATCGAGTTGAACATGCCGCAGAAGCGTCCGCCGCCGGCCGTGCCGCCGAAGGTCGCGACGATGATGTCGCCGACCGAGAGCGCATAGAGCTCGAGCAACGGCCTGCCGTCGTCGACATGCTCGTTGGCCGCCGCCTCGATGAAACGCCGTACGCCCGGCGCGGCGAAGGCGTCGGGGATGCCGAGCACGCGCATGCGCGCGCTCTTCTGCTTGAAGAAGACGTCGAGCACGCGCCGCACGTCCGAGTCGCTCTGCCGCTTGCTCGAAGCGGACCGCGCCGAACGACGCGAGGGCCCGCTCCTTCTTGCGCATCTTCTTGCGCGTTGCCGAATTGGTGCGCGCGCGCAAAAGGGCGTCGTAATCGGAGGTGAGGGCGCCGCTATAGCCGTAGTTGGCCGAGCGCAGGTGCGGCAGCAGCCCGAACGGGTTGGTGGCGCCGGCCCAGGTCAGCGGTTGGCTGGTCAGCCGAAGCAGGTCGGCCCGGCCGACGAGCCGCTCCAGTACCGCGCGCAGGTCGTCGGCGCCGATGCGCTCGGCCACGTCGCGGCGCCAGATCGCCATGTTGAAATTGGCATGCTTGCCGCCGAGGAACTCGGCAACGCGCAAGCCGCCGAGGCGGCGGCGTCCGAGCGGCCAAAGGAACAGCGGCGTGCCTTCGGCGCTGAATCCGACCACGATGAAGGGGGTGATGCCGGTCGCGCTGCCGACGTGACGCTGCCAGAGGCGGAGGAAATCGTAGCGCTGGTAGGGGGTGCGCAGGCTGTCGCCCTCTTCGAGCGCCCGCCAATGCGGCTCGGCTTCCGCCATATCCTCGATGATCTCGACCCGCGCGATGCGGTCGTCGGCGTCCTTGAGGGCGCGGTTCGAGGGGGAAAAGTCGCGGAGGGCAAGCACATTCATAGGGTCAAGGGAGACGGCCGCCGGCAGTTTGGTTAATCTTGCGATCAGCATCGCAAAGATTTCTCAATAAACAGTTGGAATATTGCGCCCAATTGGCGCAAGGACCGGACCGGCGTGGCAAGCCTGAAGCAGACCATCATCCGTAGCGGCCTGGAATCGCTCTATTTCAGCGGCTTGCACCATTGGATGCGGCCGCTGGTGGGGGGCGTCGGCGTTATCTTGACGCTGCATCACGTGCGCCCGGCGCGCCCCGATGCATTCCAGCCCAATCACCTGTTGGAGATTACCCCGGAGTTTCTCGAGGGCATGTTGCGCCGCCTGAAGCGCATGCGGGTCGACGTCGTCTCGCTCGACGAGATGCACCGGCGCTTCATGACCGGCGAATTCAAGCGCCGCTTCGTCTGCCTGACCTTCGACGACGGCTACAAGGACCTCAAGCAGTGGGCCTGGCCGCTGCTGCGCAAATACCAGATCCCGTTCGCTGCCTATATCGCCACCAGCTTTCCCGACCGGCTCGGCGAATTGTGGTGGATCGCGCTCGAGGCGGTGATCGCGAAGAATTCCCGCATCGGCCTGTTGATCGACGGCAAGGAGCAGTATTTCGACTGCGCCACGGTCAGAGAGAAGCGCGAGCTCTATAACGCCATCTACGGCTATCTGCGCAGCTTCAAGACGGAAGACGAACTGCGCGCGGTCGTGCGCGACCTGTGCGCCTGCTACCGGGTCGATATCGCCTCGTTCTGCCGCGACCTGTGCATGGACTGGCAGGAGATCGTCGAGATGGCGGCCGATCCGCTGGTCACCATCGGCGCCCACACCGTCAATCACAAGATGCTCAAGAAGGTGCCGGACGAAGCCGCCGTGCGCGCGGAGATGGAGATGAGCCGCTCGGTGCTGGAAGCCGCGCTCGGCAAGCGGCCGGACCATCTGGCCTATCCGGTGGGCGATCCGACGTCGGCGGGGCCGCGCGAATTCCGCATCGCCGCCGCGCTCGGCTTCAAGACGGCGGTGACCACGCGCCCCGGCGTGCTGTTCAAGGCGCACGCGCGATCACCTGACCGCGCTGCCGCGCATCTCGGTCAACGGCGAGTTCCAGCAGCAGCGCTATCTGAAGGTGCTGATGTCGGGCGCCGGCACGGCGTTCTGGAACGGCTTCCGCCGCGTCAACGCCGCCTAGTCATTTCCGCTCGTCCCCGCGCAAGCGGCGACCCAGGGCGATAACCGTTGCCTCGGAATTCGACTCTGGCTTTCCGCTTGCGCGGGAATGAGCGGGGAGAGCTCTACGCCTTGTCCGCATCCGGCCGCGCCATCCAGCGCACCAGCAGCATGGCCGGCAGCACCCAGCCGAGCCCGGCGACGACGTAATAGATCGTCGCCACCAGCCCGTTGATATTGGTGAGCACCGACTGCGCCAGCGCCATGGCGAGCAGGCTCCACAGCGTCACCAGCGCGAGCAGGGCGAAGGCGCCGATCAGCTTGCGGGTGCGGATGGACATGGAAAACGTCTCGGCCACGGTCATTTGCAGGAGGCGTAGCGTGACTATATGGTCCGCGCCGTCCCCCGCAAGCAAGCCGTGGCATGAAAGAGCCGACCCCCGTACCGCCTTATAACCTGCCGGCCGTGCGGCTCTGGCTGCTCTGCGTTGCCGCCATGATCTTCATGACGCTGGTGGTGGGCGGGGCGACGCGGCTGACCGAGTCCGGCCTTTCGATCACCGAATGGAAGCCGGTCACCGGGGTTTTGCCGCCGTTGTCGGAACCGGCCTGGCAGGCCGAATTCAAGGCCTATCGGGCCATCCCCCAATACAAAGAGCTCAACCGCGGCATGAGCCTCGACCAATTCAAGGTGATCTATTGGTGGGAATGGACGCACCGGCTGCTGGCGCGCTCGACCGGCGCCGTGTTCCTCCTGCCGTTCCTGTTCTTCCTGTGGCGCGGCTGGGTGCCGCCGCGGCTGAAGCTGCGCTTGTGGGCGCTGTTCGGCGCCGGTGCTTTGCTTGGGCTCGTCGGCTGGTGGATGGTGTCGTCGGGACTTGCCGGCTCCGGACGCGTCAGCGTGTCGCAGTATCGGCTGGCCTTTCACCTGACGCTCGCGACCGCGATCTATGCCGCCGTGTTGTGGACCGCGCAGCAAATCGCGCTGCAACGCGCGAGCGACGTGCCGGCGCGATTGCGCTTCGGCGCGCTGGCCATCGCCGTGCTGGTGCTGCTGCAGATCTATCTCGGCGCGCTGGTGGCCGGCACGCAGGCCGGCTGGGCCTATAACACCTGGCCGCTGATCGACGGCTCCTTCATTCCGCGCGCCGCGCAGCTATTGTTCCTGCATCCGGCCTGGCGCAATTTCTTCGAGAACACGCTGACGGTTCAGTTCGACCACCGCATGGTGGCTTACGCGATCTTCCTCATCGTCATCGGACATGCTTACGACGCCTGGCGCGCGCGCCGGGAGGCGCGCGGCGCTTTCATCCTCGCTGGCGCCGTCGTGGCGCAGGTCGCGCTCGGCATCGTGACGTTGCTCAACCAGGCGGCTATACCGTTGGCGCTGGCGCATCAAATGGTGGCGATCCTGGCGTTCACCGTGGCGGTCCTGCATGCCGAGCGGCTCTGGCATCGCGCCGATCTAACAGCAGCGCAGCCGGCTGCGCTAAAGGCGGTGTCATGATCGAAACGAAGATCACCGAAGGCATTGCCGTGCTCACGATGAGCCACGGCAAGGTCAATGCGCTGGACATCGAATTCTGCGAGGCGCTCGCCGCGCGCTTCAAGGAATTGGCGACATCGGCAGAAGCCAAGGCGGTGGTTCTCACCGGCAAGGGCAATGTGTTCTCCGCCGGCGTCAATCTCATCCGGTTGAGCGCCGGCGGCGAAAGCTATGTGCGTCAGTTCTTGCCGGCGCTGCATAAATTCTTCGATGCCGTCTATTTCCACCCCAAGCCGGTGGTGGCCGCCGTCAACGGCCACGCCATTGCCGGCGGCTGCGTGCTCGCGGCTTGCGCCGACCGCCGCATCATGGCGCGCGGGCAAGGCCGCATCGGCGTCACCGAATTGCTGGTGGGCGTTCCGTTTCCGGTGCTCGCTTTTGAGGCCATGCGCGCCGCCGTGCCGGCGCAGTATCTCGCCGAGGTCATCTATAGCGGTGCCACCTACGAAACCGACGCCGCCTTGCAGCGCGGCCTGATCGACGACGTGGCGGAGCCGGCCGAAGTGCTGGAGGACGCCTATGCGGTGGCGCAGGAGCTTGCCGCGCTTTCGCCGCCGGCCTTCGCCCAGAGCAAGGCGCAAATCCGCCAACTCGCCGCCGAGCGCGTCAAAGCCGGCGCCGCGACCGAAAAAGCCGCCACCGATATTTGGGCGGCCGCGCAGACGCTTGCCTATATCCGCGCCTATGTCGAGCGGACGTTGAAGAAGTAGGGTGCGGGCGTACGCGCCGAAGCTGCGCGAGCGGGCGTTACAAGGAGGCGGGTCTCAGTGCCCGCCTCACCATGAGGCCATCACCCCGTCATCGCCTGCTCGAGATCGGCGACGATGTCCTCCTTGTCCTCCAGCCCGACCGACAGCCGCACCACGTCGGGGCCGGCGCCGGCCTGCACCTTCTGCGCGTCGGACAATTGCTTGTGCGTGGTGGAGGCGGGATGGATGATGAGCGAGCGGGTGTCGCCGATATTGGCGAGATGCGAGAACAGCTCGACATTGGAGACGAGCTTGACGCCGGCGTCGTAGCCGCCCTTGAGGCCGAAGGTGAACACGGCGCCGGCGCCTTTCGGCGCGTATTTCTTCGCCAGCTCGTGATATTTGTCGCCCGGCAGCCCGGGATAGCTCACCCAGGCCACCTCCGGCCGCTTCGACAGCCATTCCGCCACGTAGAGCGCATTGTCGCAGTGGCGCTGCATGCGCAGCGGCAACGTCTCCACGCCGGTGAGCAGAAGAAACGCGTTGAACGGCGACATCGCGGGGCCAAGATCGCGCAAGCCGAGCACGCGGCAGCAGATGGCGAAGGCGAAATTGCCGAAGGTCTCGTGCAGCACGATGCCTTGGTATTCCGGGCGTGGCTCCGACAGCATCGGATATTTGTTGTCACGCGACCAGTTGAACGAGCCGCCGTCGACGATCAAGCCGCCGATCGAGTTGCCGTGACCGCCGAGGAATTTGGTGACCGAATGCACCACCACGTCGGCGCCGTAGTCGATCGGCTTGCAGAGATAGGGCGTGGCCAGCGTGTTATCGACCACCAGCGGCACGCCGGCCTTGCGCGCGATGTTGGCCACCGCCTCGACATCGGTGACGACGCCTCCGGGATTGGCGATCGATTCGATGAAGATCGCCTTGGTCTTGTCGGTCACCGCCTTTTCGAAAGTGGACATGTCGTCGGGATCGGCCCAGGCGACGTTCCAGCCGAAATTCTTGTAGGAATGGTTGAACTGGTTGATCGAGCCGCCGTAGAGCTTCTTCGACGCGATAAGCTCGTCGCCCGGCGTCATCAGCGCGTGCATGACCACCACCTGCGCGGCATGGCCGGACGCGACCGCCAGCCCCGCGGTGCCGCCTTCGAGCGCGGCGACGCGCTCCTCCAGCACCGCGCAAGTCGGGTTACCGATGCGCGTGTAGATATTGCCGAAGGTCTGCAGGCCGAATAGCGCGGCGGCGTGCTCGACGTCGTCGAACACGTAGGACGCCGTCTGGTAGATCGGCGTGATGCGCGCGCCGGTGGTCGGGTCGGGCTTGGCGCCGGCGTGAATCGAAAGCGTGGCAAAGCCCGGAATGCGTTCGGCGTCGGCCATGGCCCATCCTTTTGTTGTTGGCGGCCGCGGCGGGCCGTTGGCGGGCGCGATTAAAGGGGGCGGGCAGGCGCTGCGTCAAGGCAAGATGGGTACCCCGGCGTCATGCGCGGGCTTGACCCGCGCATCCATCTATTTTGCGCCATCCGATGGATTGCCGGGTCACGCCGCTAAAGCGGCGGCCCGGCAATGACCGCTCGAAGTCAGCGGTCGCGTGGGTTTTTCTGCGCACCCAGCTTCATCCGCTGCACGCCCTTGCCGAGCGACTGGGCGCGCTTCGACGACAGCGTGCGCGAATTGACGCCGAACCAGGATATCTCCGAGGACAGCCTGCCATACTCGATCTTGGGACAGCGGTTCATCACCACTTTCAGGCCCGCCGCTTCCGCGAGCTTGGCCGCTTCGTCGTCGCGGATGGTGAGCTGCATCCAGATCACGCGTGGCTTCGGCCGCATGGCCAACGCTTCCTGCACCACCGGCATGGCGAATTGCGAGGCGCGAAAAATATCGATCATGTCGACCGGCTCGGGGATATCGGCAAGCTTGGCATAGACCTTCTGCCCGAGAATCTCCTTGCCGGCCTGGCCGGGATTGACCGGGATCATGCGGTAGCCGCGCTCGAGCAGATACTTGAAGGCGAAATAGCTCGGCCGGTTCTCCTTCGGCGAAATGCCGACCATGGCGATGGTCTTCACCGTGTTGAGAATGCCGCGGATATAGCTGTCGGGATATTGGTCGTGATTCATCTTCACCCTTAGTCATTCCGGGGCAAGCGAGCCCGGAATCCAGAAATCTTCTATGTACTCGTGTCCGGATTCCGGGTTCGAACCTTTGGCGCGCCCCGGAATGACAGACTGACTATGTCGGCGCGGTCTTCTGTGTCAGCTGGGCGCGCAGGCGCGCGTTCTCTTCTTCCAGCGCGGCGATTTTGGCTTGCACGGTCGCGAACGCTTCTTCCAGCTCCGCCTCGCTGAAGCGCGCGACGATGTGCTGCGAGCAGTTCACGTCCCACGCCTCGATGGTGAACAGGATGACCCGCTCGGGTCTCGCCTTGTAGCCGGCGTCGAACACTCGCTCGATCAGCGCGGGGTCGTTTTCGATGGCGCGGGCGCGGCCCCACAGCTTGATGCGCTGCCGGCGCGCCGGGTCGAGCAGGAACAGAAAGGCGCGGTCGTTCTCGGAAAGATTGGCGAGCGTGATGTATTGCTTGTTGCCGCGATAGTCGGCGAAGCCGAGTGTGCGCTCATCGAGGACCTTGATGAAGCCCTTGGGTCCGCCGCGGTGCTGGATGTAGGGCGCGCCCTCGGCGGTGGCGGTGGCGAGAAACGCCATGTCGAGCCCGGCGATGAACTGGACGAGCTCCGGCGTCACACGGTCGAGAAAACCTTCGGTTACGCGTTGTTCGTAGGCTTTGGCGGAGCCGCGCTCGGCCTGCGCTTGCCGCGCGGCCGGCGTGAACACCAGCGATGCATTGTTCATGGCGCGCGCAAGCTCCTGTCCGCAAATGGTCGCGACCACGGTTGGCGTGCCAGCGCGGCGCAAATGGGCGCGTCAATCAGCCGGCGTGAGCCGCGCGCCGGCAGCCGTCATTTCTTGTGGGCGTCCACCACCTTTTTGCAGGCGTCGCCGAGCTTGTCGTAGTGGCTCTCCAGGCAGCGAAGGATGCGGCCGCCGCCCGGGAATGTGCCCTTGCAGTATTTTTCATAGTCGGCTTGGCAGGCGGTGCGTTCTGCCGCTGTGATTTCCTGCGCCAAGGCGGGTGTAAGGGCGCTCAAGGCGAGCGCGCCGGCAAGGATCGCGATGCGTGTCATGGGTTCTCCATGTTGCTGAGCCGCGGCGCGAGCGCCGCAAAAGGTCCGATGGTGAAGAGGCCGGTAGCGATGCAGAGCGTCGTCATGAACGCGACGTCGTCCGGGCAGGGCAGGCCGCACGTCGAGGCATTGAGAGCCGACAGGCCGGCGGCAAGCGTGAGGCCCCAGGCGGTGCCGCCTGCGAACCAGCGCAGCAAGGCGCCGCGGTCGAGATGGTGGGCGATTGCCGAAACCATCAGCGGTCCTCCCAACGCGGCTTGCGCTTCTCGATGAAGGCGCAGATGCCTTCCGCGGCGTCGCGCGCCATCATGTTTTCGGTCATCACTTCGGAGGCATAGGAATAGGCTTCGGCCAGTCCGAGCTCGAGCTGGCGGTAGAAGGCCTGCTTGCCGATCTTGACCACATGCGATGACTTCGAGGCGATCTGCCGCGCGAGCGCGAGCGCGGCCTTGCGCTCTTCGCCCGGCGACACGACGCGGTTGATGAGCCCGATCTGCGCCGCCTTCTCCACAGGGACCATCTCGCCGGTCAACAGCATTTCCATCGCCTGCTTGCGCGGCACGTTGCGCGACAGCGCTACCATGGGGGTCGAGCAGAAAAGACCGATGTCGACGCCGGGCGTGGCGAACTTGGCGGCGGAGGAGGCGACCGCGAGGTCGCAGCTTGCCACCAGCTGGCAACCGGCGGCGCTGGCCGGGCCCGCGATGGCGGCAATCACCGGCTGCGGCAGCATGACGATCTGCTGCATCATGGCGCTGCAGGTGGTCAGGATGTGGCGGAAATAGCCGCGGCCGCCGTCGCCATCGCTGCGCCGCGCGGTCAGCTCTTTGAGATCGTGGCCGGCGCAGAAGGCCGGGCCATTGCTGCCCAGCACGACCGCCCGAATGGTCGGATCGGCGGCGATCTCGCGCCACGCATCGGCGAGCGCAACGAGCAGCGCCTCGGACAGGCTGTTGCGCGCGGCCGGCCGGTTCAAAATCAGCAGGGCGATTTCGCCGTCGCGCTGGCGCAGCAGAACAGGCTCTATCGTTTTCGCGGGCGGGACGACGGTCTCGATGCTCATGGGCGGTCCGGCTTTTTCCAGCGTCCCGGCGATACTTAACCCGAACCCGCCCCCACGCAAGGCCGCGGAACCGGCGTTGAGTTATCAGCGTTGGCAACCGGGACGGGACTGCATGGCGAAGCGCAAGCGCAAAAAGTCGAAAACCAAGCGCAAGTCTTCCAAGCGGAAGGGAAGGCGCTGGTCGCAGCGCAATACCGAGACCAGCGACGCGCTGACGCTGGAAGAAGGTGTGTTCACGAAGGGCAGCCCGCGGGCAATTGCCCGCTCGCTCAAGCGCTCCGCAGAGCGCAGCAAGCGGCGCAAGTCGGATCCCTATCGCTCGGCCATGTCGATGCTGGTGTTCTACATCAACCGCGCCGGCAAGGGCCTTTCCAAAACCCGCAAGGCGAAGCTGGAAAAGGCCAAGGACGAATTGCGCGACCTCTACGGCAAGGATTGACGCCGCCGACGTGACGCCGCCATAGACAAGGGGCGCCGGACATGCCGGCAGAGGGAGAGATCGATGCCGGCGCCGGCTTTGACCGCCGACGAAATCGCGGAATTGCTGCACGAAATTTTTCCGCAGGTCGTTTTTCCGGGCTGCGGGATTTCGATCGAACGGGTCGATTACGGCGACGTGCGGGTGCGCCGGCAATTCCAAGAGAGCCTGTTGCGGCCCGGCGGCACCGTCTCAGGGCCGGCCATGATGCAGCTCGCCGACTTTGCCATGTACGTGGCGGTGTTTTCCGCGGTGGGGCGGCAGCCGGAGGCGGTGACGACCAATTTGAACATCAACTTTTTGCGCAAACCCGGCCACGCCGATTTGCTTGCGGATGCGGCGCTGTTGAAGGTCGGACGGCGGCTGGTCTACGGCGAGGTGACGATCTATTCGGAAGGCGAGGGCGCGCCCGTCGCGCATGCGACCTCGACCTATTCGATCCCGAATGCCGATAATTAGGCGCTGGTATCAAAATACCGATCTTATAGGATATTGAAAATACAGAGTTAAAAGTCACGTATCTGCATTGACCGCGGCGGCCTGCTCGGTTAGAACGCCCGCCACCTCGGCGCGCGGCAGGCGCGCTGTGTCTCCAGGATACCCGTCATGAAAACCTATTCGGCCAAACCCGCCGATATCGAAAAGAAATGGGTGACGATCGACGCCGCCGGCCTGGTTGTCGGCCGCCTCGCCTCGATCGTGGCCATGCGGCTGCGCGGCAAGCACAAGGCGAGCTACACCCCGCATGTCGACGACGGCGACAACGTCATCGTCGTCAACGCCGCCAAGGTCGTGTTCACCGGCCGCAAGCGCGACCAGAAGGTCTACTACCACCACACCGGTTTTATCGGCGGCATCAAGGCGCGGTCGGCCAAGCAGATCATGGACGGCCGCTTCCCCGAGCGCATCGTCGAGAAGGCGGTCGAGCGCATGCTGCCGCGCGGACCGCTTGGGCGCGCGCAGCTCGGCAATCTGCGCGTCTATCCCGGTCCGGAGCATCCGCACGAAGCGCAGAAGCCCGAGAAGCTCGACGTCGCCAGCATGAACCGCAAGAACATGAGGAGTGCCTGACCGTGGCCGAGACCGTACAGTCGCTGGAAGGATTGGCGAGCCTCAAGCCGGCAGCAGCGGAAGCGCCGAAATACGAGCAGAAGCTCGACGGACAAGGGCGCGCTTACGCCACCGGCAAGCGCAAGAACGCGGTCGCCCGCGTCTGGATCAAGCCGGGCGGCGGCAAGATCGAGGTCAACACCAAGTCGATCGAACAGTTCTTCGCGCGGCCCGTGTTGCGCATGCTGATTCAGCAGCCGCTGGTCGCCACCAATCGCAACGGCCAATACGACGTGATCTGCACCGTCTCCGGCGGCGGCCTGTCGGGGCAGGCGGGCGCCGTGCGCCATGGGCTCGCCAAGGCGCTCACCTATTTCGAGCCGGAACTGCGCAGCGCGCTCAAGCGCGGCGGCTTCCTCACCCGCGATCCGCGCGTGGTCGAGCGCAAGAAATACGGCCGGGCAAAGGCGCGCCGTTCCTTCCAGTTCTCCAAGCGATAGTTCCAAAAAAAGAAACGTCAAAGGAAATCAAGGGCTTGTCAGAAATGGCAAGCCCTTTTTGCCATTTACAACTCATTCCCAACCCGTTGCAGCAACCCAAGTTCCTGTTATCGTTTTTCACAAATCGCTCACGACTTGGAGCAGCCGCGTGGCAAAAAAAGCAAAAAAAGCATCCTTCTATCAGGACCGCCGTGATGACCTGTTTGATGGTGCGGTTGTCCTATTTCGGCGGAAGGATAGCCAAGCGCTGATCGGCCGGCGCTTTTCGAAGGTTATGGAGGGCGCGCCGCCGGGCGCGCCCTTTTCGTTTCGTCACGGGATTTTCGCTCATTTTTAATGACAATTCGCGCAGCACTTTCATCGAAGCGCGCGCACGCATGTAACTGTTTCCGCAGGAAAGGATGGCTATTTTACCGCCGCGCTCGGGCTCCCCGTCCGGACGCCCAAATGCGAACTCGTTTGAAGCGGAGCCATCATTGCTCGGCGCGTCTAATATTGGTCTGCTGTTTTTGGACGGCCCGACCATTGCATTCGTGATGGTATGCATCGTCGCGTTGCTCGGGCTGTTCCTGATCCTTGCGTGGCTGCAGCAGCGCGATGTGCGCGCGCTCGCCTGGTGGGGCTCGGCCTATCTGATCGGCGCCGCCTCGCTCGCTTTGTGGGGTGCGCCAAGCCCGTGGTTTCCGTTGCCCCGCGTCCTGCCGTTCGCCATGATCTTCGTGGCCTGCGGCATGATCTGGAACGGGGTGCGCCTGTTCCGTGGCCGCCGCTTGCGGCCGATCGCCGCCTGTGCCAGCGCCGCCGCCTGGCTCGCATTGTGCCAGCTGCCGCTGTTTGCCGAGGGCAGCGTCGCGCGTATCGCGCTCGGCGTCTTCGTGGTGGCCACTTATACCTTCTTCATCGCGATGGAGTTCTCGCGCGAGCGCCGCAAGTCCTTGCGTTCTCGCACGGCGGCCGTGGTGGTGCCGAGCCTGCACGCCGCGATCTTCTTGATGCCGCTCGCCATGCGCGCCTTCATGCCGGCCAATATCGCCGTCAGCTGGATCACGGTGTTCGCATTGGAAACGATCCTCTACGCGGTCGGCACCGCATTCATCGTGATGCTGATGGTCAAGGATCATCACGTCGACATCTATCGCCACGCGGCCTCGGTGGACTATCTCACCGGCCTGCTCAACCGGCGCGCCTTCCTCGAGCATGCGCTGAAACTGTGCGCGGCGCAGGCCGGCGCCTCCAAGCCGGTGACGATGATGATGTTCGACCTCGATCACTTCAAATCGATCAACGACCGCTTCGGGCACGCGGTCGGCGACGAGGTGCTGCGCGTGTTCGCCCAGGTGGCGCGCCGCACCACGCGCGCAACCGATATTTTCGGTCGGCTCGGCGGTGAGGAGTTCGCCGCCATCGTCGCCGAGCCGATGGATATTGCCGTGCTGATCGCGGAACGCATCCGCTCCGGCTTCGAGGCTGCCGGCGCTGCGGTCGCCGGCCACGCCGTCGGCGGAACCGTCAGCGTGGGCCTGGCCACGGCGCACGAGGTGGTGACCAATATCGACGCGCTGATTGCGCGCGCCGATGCCGCGCTCTACCGCGCCAAAAACGACGGCCGCAACCGGCTGCGGACCGCGACCGACGAGCCTGCGGGCGAGCGCGCCCGCCTGATCGCGGCCGCACGGAACGGTAAGACGGCAGCGGTCATGCGCGTTGTGCAGAACGATAGCGCGGCCTAGTCGACTACCCGATTTGATCTGGATCGGCCGGCGGTAACGATCGTTGCCGGGCGGCTGGACCCATTTCACCGCACCCACCTACCTATTTTCACCACATGCTAACCAACAAAGTGATCCCTGCACGGACTACGTAAAGCACCGGAATGAACTGCCGACCGGTTTTGCGCATAAGGCGATTGTCTCCGCAATCGAAATTGAACTGCAGATTCGGTTGAGCACTCGTATGCGCGTAAAAATGAGCAGTCCCGGGCGCGATGGGTTTCCGCTGCGGCTGATGATAGCGGCCTTCCTCATCAGCGTGTTGGCCGCGGTGGTCGGGAGCGCGCTGCTGTGGCTATTGCATGACCGTTTTGACGGTTTGCACGCGAGGGAGAGCCAGCTCGACGAATACGTCACCCAGGTCAAGTTGTTCGATGAAGCCTTGACGATGTCGGCCCGCATGGCGGCCGCGACGGGCGATGCAAGCTACGAGACCCGCTACGATAAATACGACGCCGAGCTTGATGCCCTGATCAAGAAGACCACGAGCACGCTGGGCCTAGCCGCGGTAAAGCAATTCGTCAAACAGACCGATGAAGCAAACCAAGCGCTCGTCCGATTGGAGCGTCGTGCTTTCGCGCTCATGCACGAGGGCAGGCGCGCCGAGGCGTCGGCTCTGCTAGTCAGCGACGAATATCTGAGGTGGAAGCGCGTCTACTCCGATGGCGTGGACAAGACCGTTGCGTGGCAGAGCGACGCAATCCAGCGCGACAAACGCAGTCTCTATCGGTTGCTGGTCGGCTTCCAGGTTTCGAGCGGCGCGGTCATTCTCGCGCTGCTGTCGGCTTGGTACTTTGCGGTTCGCGCCGGGCGCCGCTGGGGTGAAGAACGATTGCATTCGGAAGCGGTGTTGCGCGAGGCCAAAGAAGAGCTGGAATTGCGGGTTCAGGAGCGCACCGCCGAACTGCAGACAGCTAACAACAACCTGCGTCAGGGCACGGACGCGCTTTCGCGCGAAATCGACGAGCGGAAACGCGGAGAGGCGGCGCTGCGGAAATCGCAAGAAATCGTTGCAGCGATCCTCGACACGGTGCCCGCGCGGATATTTTGGAAGGATAAGAACCTCGACTATCTGGGATGCAATGCGCCGTTCGCGCAGGATGCCGGATTTTCGCGCCCGGAGGAGATTGTCGGGAAAAGCGACTATCAGTTGGGGTGGCGCGACCGAGCAGACCGTTATCGAAGCGATGACCGCGAAGTCATCGACACCGGCCGCAGCAAGCTTCTCATCGACGAGCCGCTGACAACCGGAGGGAGGGTCAACACGATCCTGACGAGCAAAGTGCCGTTGCGCGATGCGAACGGCGAAGTATTCGGCGTGCTCGGCACCTATCTGGATGTCACCGAGCGCGCCCGACTGGAAGAGGAGCTCGCAACGCGCAACGAGCAATTCGACGCGGCACTGAACAATATGGCGCAGGGTCTTTTGATGTACGACCGCGACGGCAAGCTCGTCATCTCCAACCGTCGATTTGCCGAGTTGTTTGGCATTGCGTGGGAAAAGTGGAACGCCACTGCGCTGGGCAAGACGATGGAAGAAGGAATGCGGCTCGTGCAAGAGTGGACCAGCGTGACGGAGAAAAACCGCACGCAAATCGTCAGCGATGTGCGCGGCCTTCTGGAGCGGCGCAAGACCGGCCAGATCGTTATCGAACGAACCGACGGCAAAACGTTCTCGTCATTGCTCGCGCCGACCGCCAGCGGCGGCTTCGTGGTTACCTTCGAGGACGTGACCGAGCAACGGCGGACCGAAGCGAAAATTTCCTACATGGCGCATCATGACGCGTTGACCGACCTGCCGAACAGAGTGCTGTTTTACGAGAAACTGGACGAGCTCCTTGCGCGTCTTCCGCAGGACACGACCTTCGCGGTGCTCAGCCTGGATCTCGACAACTTCAAGAGCGTCAACGATACGCTCGGCCACCCGATCGGGGACAAGCTGCTGCAGGCGGCGGCGAAGCGCATGCGCGGCTGCATCTGCAACGTCGACCTCGTCGCCCGGCTCGGCGGCGACGAATTCGCCGTCGTTCAGTCGAGTTTGAACCAGCCGGCCGATACGACCATGCTGGCGAGCCGGCTGATCGAGGCGGTGAGCGCACCCTATGTGTTGGATGGCCACCAGGTCGCCATCGGCACGAGCGTCGGCATTGCGATCGCCCCCACCGACGGCAGGACGCCCGACCAGCTCATGAGGAATGCCGATCTGGCGCTCTACCGCTGCAAGGCCGACCGGGGGAATATCTACCGATTTTTCGAGCCGCAGATGGACGCCCGCATGCAGGAGCGGCGCGCTCTCGAGCTCGACCTTCGCAAGGCTCTGGTCAACAACGAATTCACGCTCAACTACCAACCGATCGTGAGTTTGAAAACCGGAAAGATCACGACGTGCGAGGCGCTCATCCGCTGGCACCAGCCCGAACGCGGCGCGGTGCCTCCTCTCGAGTTCATTCCGATCGCGGAAGAAACCGGGCTGATCGTCCCGATCGGAAAATGGGTGCTGGAGCGCGCGTGCCTCGATGCCGTCGGGTGGCCTGAAGATATCCTATTGGCGGTGAACATATCCCCGGCTCAATTCAAGTCCGGCGATTTTGTCCAGGTCGTCACCTCGGTGCTCGAAAAGTCGCGCCTGCCTGCGCGCAGGCTGGAGCTGGAGATCACCGAGCTGGTTCTCATGCAGGACAGCGCGGCGACCTTATCCATGTTGCATGAGCTGAAAGACCTCGGCGTCGGTGTCGCAATGGACGATTTCGGGACCGGATACTCGTCGCTCGGCTATCTCCGCAGCTTTCCCTTCGACCGAATCAAAATCGACCAGTCGTTCATCGCCGACATATCGGAAAGCAAGGAAAGCCTGGCCATTCTTCGCGCCGTCGTCGGCCTCGGCAGCAGTCTCAATATCGCGACGACGGCTGAAGGAGTCGAGGCCGCCAAGCAACTCGAGCTTCTCAGGTCGGAGGGATGCACCGAAGTGCAGGGTTATTTTTTCAGCCCGCCCAAGCCCGCGGCGGAGGTGGCGCAATTGCTCGCTTCGCTCGCCGAGCATGTGCCGGCGGTGGCGTGATAAGGCGAGCGGAAGCCGCAAGCGGCGCCGACCGGTGTTTTGCAGCACCGCGATACCGCGGACTGGTGGCCTTCGCCGAGTGCAACGTTCCGTTTACCATAAGCGCACTATCATGCGTGCATGGCGTATTCAGTCGCTGCCCGCACACACGCACATATGAGCGTCCTCGAAGACCATGCCACGCGCGCCGGCAGCGCGTGGGCCTGCGCCTATTCGTCTTCGGCGGAATTCGATGCGGCCCTGATCGCGGCGCGCCGCGCGGCCGGGGTGTACGGGCCGCGCCGGCGGTGGCGCAGGATTGCCGCATTGCCGGCCGCGGCGCTCGCCGCGCTGATCTTGCTCGCCGTGTGACCTCTGATTTCAGGCCCTCGCCGCGCCCCTCGACAGAGCATTGCTTGCCGATAAAATCGACCGCCTGAAGGCGGGTGAGGGTGTCCATGATGAGTTCCGCACTGTCGCGACGCGTTGCGCGCGTCTCTGTGATTTTGGCCGCTGCCGTTTTGTCGGGCGCACCGTCCGCTGCCGCCCGCGACAAAGATGCCTGCACCGCACTCGCGGAAAGCCTGGAACTGACGAAGCCCGATACCCAGCTCCAGCGCAACATCGCGCTGTTCTCCGCCGCCGGCAAAGATTGCATCCCGATCGCGCAGCGGTTGCTGGCGGCCGGCGCCTCCGTCGAGGCCAGTAACCGATTCGGCACGACCGCACTCGGGGAGGCGGCGCGCGGCGGACACCTCGCCATGGTCGACCTGCTGCTTTCGCATGGTGCCCGTGTCAATGCGCGTAACGTCGGCGGGGCTACGCCGCTTTATGTCGCGGCGGAAAGCGATCGCGCGCGCATCGTGCACCGGCTGCTCGATAAGGGCGCCGATCCGAACCTCGCGCGCGGCAACGGACTCACTCCGCTTACCGCTGCCGCCTACAACGGCAATGGCGCCATCGTCGCCGACCTGCTGGCGCACCACGCCAACCCCAACACGGCCGACAAGACCGAAAAGACGGCGATCCTTTATGCCGCCGCAAAAGGCTTCGCGCCGGTGGTGCAGCTTCTGCTCAAAGCCGGGGTTGATGCCAAGGCACAGTATGGCAACCGTCTGACCGCCTTGATGTGGGCTGCCGGCTATGCCGATGGCGCCGGCATCGAAGACGCGCAGAGCGTCGCCAAGCTTCTAATGGACCACGGCGCGCTCATCGATGCCGTCGACAATCGCGGGCGCACGGCGCTGATGATCGCGGCCGAAACCGGCCATGCGGAAATGGTCGACCTCCTGATCAAGCGCGGCGCGAAACGCGATCTGCGCGATAAGAGCGGCAAGAGCGCGCTCGATCTCGCCGCCAACGAGGCGGTGAGGAAGCGGTTGCTGGAGCAGTAGTGTTGGCCGGTCATTCCGGGACCGCGCGTAGCGCGGAACTCGGCGCGCGTGATTTTCTCCGCTCGTCCCGGCGAAAGCGGGGATCCAGGGCCACACTAATAGGGCTTTAATTTTCAGCTCTGGATTCCCGCCCGCGAGCGGCACGTGTCCCGGGCGCAGCGTGTTGCGCCGTATCCGGCACACCCTTCACAGCCCCGCCAGGTACTGCGCCATGGCGGCGAGTTGCGCCTTGCTGGCCGCTTTCATCAGATCGGACATGCCGGGATTGTTGCCGCGCGAGCCGTCGCGAAAGGCCAGCATCTGACTTTCAAGATATTCGCGCCGCTGGCCGGCCAGGCGCGGCTGCGTACCGGCGCCTTGATAGTTGCCCTGGTGACAGCCCGTGCAGCCGATCGAGGTGTTGGCTTGCTCCGCCAGGCCCGCGATATCGCCCGACGCCCGCGGCTGCTCGAGCTGCGGCCACGGCTTCTTTGCAAAATACTCGGCAATCGCCAGCATATCGTCGCGCTGCAGGGTCTGCGCGATCGGCCCCATGATGGGACTCTTGCGCGCGCCGCTCTTGAAGTCGCGCAACTGCAAATAGAAGTAGCCCGCCTGCTGCCCCCAGATGACCGGATAAGTCTTGTCGATCGGCACGCCGTTGGCGCCGTGGCACGTCGCGCAAAGCTGCACTTTTTCGGCGACTCCCTTGGCGGCATCCTGCGCGGGCGCCCGTGTCCATAGCGCCGTCGATGCGAGGACGGCGACGGACAGGGCGACAATTGAACGGTGGGAAAGAGTGAACATCGCGGGACCTTCAAACACGAAAGAAACGGGGCCCGCAAGGAGCCCCGTCTCAGCTTGGCGTGAACGGCCGCGGTGTGGCGCGCGGCCTGCGCCGACACGCCGTTACGGCAGCGTGAAGGCGATGATGCTGTTGCCGCGCTTGTAGTTGAGCTGAACGTTGCCGCCCGCCGCAACCACGATGTACTGCTTGCCGCCTGCGGTATAGGAAGCCGGCGGCGCGTTGACGCCGGCGCCCGCCTGGAAGTTCCACAGCACCGAGCCGGTATCCGCATCATAGGCCTTGAATTGGCCGTTGCCTTCGCCGGCAAAGACCAGGCCGCCGGCGGTGGCCAATGCGCCGCCGATCATCGGCTGCGGTGTCTTGACCTGCCAGCGGATCTTGCCGGTGTTGTAGTCGACCGCGGTGACGTTGCCCCACTGCTCCTCGGTCGGGATCACTTTGAAGGCGCCGCCCAGCCACAGCTTGCCGCCCGGATAGGGCGAGCTCTGCACGTGATAGGTCATCGGCTGGTGCAGGTTGACCGCGTAGGCGAGCGCCGCCTTCGGATCGACCGCGATCGGCGACCACTCAACGCCGCCATTGGCGCCGGGCAGCATGCGGGCGCCCTGCGCGGTCGGCAGCGTCCACATGTTCTCCTGCGGCACCATCGCCTGCGAGAAGCGGATCTGTTTGCAGTTGTCGCGGCGGTTGACGTAGATGTGCCCGGTCTTGCCGGCATGCAGCACCGCCGGAACCATCTTGCCTTCCGCGTCCTTCGCCTCGACCAGCACGGTCGGGCTGACCGCATCCAGGTCCCACACGTCATGGGCGATGTACTGGAAGTGGCAGACGTATTTGCCGGTATCGAGATCGACCGACACGAGCGAGTCGGTATAGAGGTTGTCGCCCGGACGCTGCGCGCCGTCGAGGTCGGGTGACGGATTGCCGACCACGAAATAGATGCGATTGGTGGCGAGGTCGATGGACGGGTTCTGCCACACGCCGCCGCCCAGCGTCTTGTAGGGATCGCCGTCTTTGGCGAGGCGCGTCTTCTCGGCGGCAATATCACGATGCATGTCGCGGCCGGTGGCGTCCTTGGTCGCCCACACGCCGGTCGAGTTTTCCGGAATGGTATGGAACGTCCACAACAGCTTGCCGGTCTTGGCGTCGTAGGCCTTGACGAATCCGCGGATGCCGTATTCGCCGCCGTTCGTGCCGATGAGGATTTTGCCCTTCACCGCGGTCGGCGCCATGGTCTCGCTGTAGCCCTTCTCGGGATCGGCGATGGTCGCGGACCATTTCATCTGACCGGTCTTGGCGTCGAGCCCGTACAGCTTGGCGTCGAGCGTGGCGACATAGACCATGTTTTCATAGACGGCGACGCCGCGATTGTTCGGCCCGCAGCAATAGGTGGTGATCGGCCCGAGCTGCGGCTTGAACTCCCACTTCTCCTCGCCGGTACGCGCATCGAGCGCGTAGACGTGGTCGAAAGAGGTCGTCACATACATGACGCCATTGACGACAATCGGCGTGGTCTCCATCGACTCCATGATGTCGGTCTGGAAGACCCAGGCCGGACGCAGGTTGCCGACGTTGGAGCGGTTGATCTGGCGGTTGGGATAGTAGCGCGTCTGGTCGTAGTTGCCGTTCGTCTGCAGGAAGTTGTTGCCGTCGTCGCCGGAGCGATTGAGCATGTCCTGAGTGACGGTCTGCATGTCGCCATAGAGTGTGGCCGACTTCGTCTCCTCCGCTGAAGCGGAACCTGCCGCGGCAAGCGCAAAAGCGCACGCCACGGCGAGGGTGATGTGCCGTTGTGCCATTTCCTCCCCCAAAATATGTTCGCAGTGTTTTAGGCAGAAGCGCGCTGGGAAAGCACCAAGAAGCTTGCGCCCGGTTCCTCGGACTGTCAATGTGCAGTGCAAAATCCGGGCAGCCTGCCGCGCGTAAAAATATGGCACGAAGAAAAAGGGCGCCCCCGAAGGAGCGCCCGATGAGTTTGCATCGCTCGGTCGATGCTTTGGGAGGAACGCTTACGCCGAATAGTACATCTCGAATTCGACCGGATGCGGGCTGTGCTCGAAGCGGATCACTTCCGTCATCTTGAGGTCGATATAGCTGTCGATGAAGTCGTCATCGAAGACGCCGCCGGCCTTGAGGAATTCACGGTCGGCATCGAGCTCGCCGAGAGCCTGGCGCAACGAACCGCAGACGGTCGGGATTTCCTTCAGTTCCGCCGGCGGCAGGTCGTAAAGGTCCTTGTCGATGGCCGAGCCCGGGTCGAGTTTGTTCTTGACGCCATCGAGCCCGGCCATGCACATCGCCGCAAAGGCCAGATAGGGATTGGCCAGCGGGTCGGGGAAACGGACCTCGACGCGCTTGGCCTTGGGGTTGGTCGTATAGGGAATGCGGCACGAGGCGGAGCGGTTGCGCGCCGAATAGGCGAGCAGGACCGGCGCCTCGAAACCCGGCACCAGCCGCTTGTACGAGTTGGTGGTCGGGTTGGTGAAGGCATTGATCGCCTTGGCGTGCTTGAGGATGCCGGCGATGTAGGACAGGCAAATCTCCGACAGGTCGGCATATTTGTTGCCGGCGAAGACCGGCTTGCTCGCCTTCCAAATCGACTGGTGGCAGTGCATGCCGGAGCCGTTATCGCCATAGATCGGCTTCGGCATGAAAGTGGCGGTCTTGCCGTAGATCTGGGCGACCTGCTGGATGCAGTACTTGTAGATCATCATCTGGTCGGCCATCTGCGTCAGCGGCGAGAACTTCATGCCGAGCTCGTGCTGGGCGGAGCCGACTTCGTGGTGATGCTTTTCGACCTTGACGCCCATGCGCGCCATGGCGCCGAGCATTTCCGAGCGCATGTCCTGCGCGCTATCCTGCGGCGGCACCGGGAAATAGCCCTTCTTGAAGCCGATATGGTGGCCGAGATTGCCGCCTTCGTACGCCGTGTCGGAATTGGTCGGGAATTCCATGGAGTTGAGTTTGAAGCCGGTATTGTACGGCTGGGCGGAGTATTTGACGTCGTCGAACACGAAGAACTCGGCTTCCGGGCCGAAATAGATCACGTCACCCACGCCTTGCGACTTGACCATGCCTTCGGCCCGCTTGGCGATCCCGCGCGGGTCGCGGTTGTAGGGTTCGCCGGTGGTCGGCTCGAGCACGTCGCAGACCAGCGATAGCGTCGTTTCGGCAAAGAAGGGGTCGATGCAGGCGGTGGCCGGGTCCGGCATCAGATTCATGTCGGACTCGTGGATGGCCTTCCAACCGGCGATCGAGGAGCCGTCAAACATCTGGCCTTCGGCGAAAGTGTCTTCCTCGATCATGGAGACGTCGAAGGTGACGTGCTGCCACTTGCCGCGCGGGTCGGTGAAGCGGAAGTCGGCATACTTCACGTCGTTATCTTTGATCAGTTTCATGACATCTTTGGCTGTCGTCATGGATTGCATTCCCCCTTTTTTGAACAATGCCCGCGGAGACGCTTGCCCGCGGTTAGATAGCGTCTAGCCCGGATTCGCCGGTCCTGATCCGGATGGCTTCCTCGATATTGGACACGAATATCTTGCCGTCGCCGATCCGGCCAGTCTGCGCGGCGCGCCGGATCGCATCGATTGCCTTATCCACCATGTCGTCGCCGAGCACGATCTCGATCTTCACCTTGGGAAGGAAATCGACCACGTATTCGGCGCCGCGATAGAGTTCGGTATGGCCTTTTTGACGGCCGAAGCCCTTGGCTTCGGTGACGGTGATGCCCTGCAGGCCGACCTCCTGCAATGCCTCCTTCACCTCGTCCAGCTTGAAGGGCTTGATGATGGCCTCGATTTTTTTCATTGCCTTTTGTCCTTCCTCCCGCAGCGGCCGCCTAATCCGGGAGAGCCGCGCTACCGGTTAGCAGGTCCCGTGCCAAGCCCGGCGAGCGCCATTCGGCAAGGTGAAGCAATGGCTTAGGGCCAGGTCGGCGGAAATGCGGTCGGGCTGCCTAATGTTCGACGCCTATTTGCTAGGCATTATGCCTAGTTTCGCGGCAGCGGAGTAGCCTTGCCGGCGGCGCGGTGGCCGATAGTCTCGACTTCCGCATGATTGAATTGCTGACACCTTCGGAAATGGCCGAGGCCGACCGGCTCACCGTCGCCGGCGGCATGGCCGGCATCGCGCTGATGGAAAATGCCGGCCGCGCTGTTGCCGATGCGGCGGCGGGCCTGCTGGAAGGCCGCCCGGTCGTGGTGGTCGCCGGACCCGGCAATAACGGGGGCGACGGCTTTGTCGCGGCGCGCATCCTCGCTGAGCGCGGCCACAGCGTGCGGGTAAGTTTCGTCGGCGAGCGCGGCCGGCTCAAGGGCGACGCCGCGCAGGCGGCTGCCCGCTGGACCGGCCCGCTCGAACCGGCTTCTCCCGCGGCGCTCGGCGGGCAGGCGCTGGTGATCGACGCCCTGTTCGGCGCCGGGCTCGACCGGACCGTCGAAGGGCTGCCGCGCGCCATGATCAAGGCGATGAATGCAGGGAGCGGGCCGGTCCTCGCCGTCGACCTGCCGAGCGGCGTCAACGGCGCCACCGGCGCCGTCATGGGCGCCGCCGTCACCGCCACCGTCACGGTCACGTTCTTCCGGCGCAAGCTCGGCCATTTGCTGCTGCCCGGCCGGCTGCATTGTGGAATGCTGAGCGTGGCGGACATCGGCATCGCCGAGAGCGTGCTGAATGAGGTTGGGCCGGCCACCTTCGCCAACGAGCCGCCGCTGTGGATGACTGCCTTTCCGTGGCCGCAGCCACAGGGCCACAAATACGCACGCGGCCATGCCGTGGTGGTGTCGGGCGGCCTGTCGACCACCGGTGCCGCGCGGCTGGCGGCACGCGGAGCGCTGCGGGCGGGGGCGGGGCTGGTCACTATCGCGTCTCCGCGCGAGGCCCTAGCGGTCAATGCTGCGGCGAGCCTCGCCGTCATGGTGCGCCCCGTCGACGGGGCCGGGCAGCTTGGCGAATTCTTGTCCGACACGCGCCGAAACGCTGTGGCGCTCGGGCCGGGCGGCGGCGTCGGGCCGGCAATGCGCGAGCTCGTGCGCGCGGCGCTGGCGAGCCAAGCCGCGGTCGTGCTCGACGCCGATGCTTTGACCAGTTTCGCGGAGGAGGAGGCCCTGCTCGCCGCGGAAATTGCAAAACGCGGGGCGCGCGCCGTCGTCTTGACGCCGCACGAAGGTGAATTCGAGAGATTATTCAAAATGATAAATAATAATCCTAAAGCTAATTCAAAACTTGAGAAAGCGCGATTGGCTGCTCATGCTTGTGGGGCTGTGGTTCTGCTCAAGGGCCCCGATACGGTGGTCGCCGCGCCCGGCGGCCGCGCCTCGATTGCGGCCAACGCGCCGCCGGCCCTTGCCACCGCGGGCTCGGGCGATGTGCTCACCGGCATGATCGCCGGCCTGCTGGCGCAAGGCATGCCGGCCTTCGAGGCTGCCAGCGCCGCGGCCTGGCTGCATGGTGAGGCGGCCGCGAGCTTCGGCCCGGGGCTGATCTCGGAGGATCTGCCTGAGGAACTGCCGCGGATCTACCGGAGGCTATTGGCCGGGCTTGGCGGCTAAACCACCTGGAACCAGGCCGCCATGCCCGCCGCCATGTGCTCGATCATGTGGCAGTGCATCATCCACTTGCCGGGATTGTCGGCGACGAATGCCACGCGTTCGGCGCGCTCCACGTCGACGATCACCGTGTCGAGCCAATAGGGTTTGAACCCTTCGCCGTCACCGTCGATTTGGCGGAAATGGTGGCCATGGATGTGCATGGCATGAGGAAATGCCGTCCGGTTGGCGAAATTGAGCACGACCGTCCGCCCACGTTTCACGGTGAACATCGGCGGCCCGTCATGGCCGGTGCTCGATACCCCGGCGAGCGCCCAGATGCGCTGCTGTGGCGCCACGCCGTAGCCGGGGAAACTGCCAGGCCCATTTCCACCGCGCATGCCCTGCATGCGGCGCATCATCATGGCCATGCCGCCGCCATCGAGCGGCACGTCGAGCTTTAGCGCATTAGCGAGATCGATGGTCTCCGGCAGCGGGTTTTTGGGCAGCGGCGCGGGCGCCGCGAGCGGCTTCTGGCGCAGCGGTGGGCCAGCGTCGTAGACGAGGCGCCCGACCTCCAATTCGCCGCCGCGCAGGTCGTCGACCGTAATCGGCGCGCGCGACCCGGGTTCGAGCGTCGCATCGAGAAACAGATCGATGCGGGTGCCAGGCGCCAGCCGCAGCAGACCGTTGGGCGCAAGTTCGGGCAGGCAGGGTTGCCCGTCGACTGCCATCACCCGCGCCACGTGCTGCGCGATGCGGAACTGGAAAATGCGGGAATTGGCGGCGTTGACGATGCGCAGCCGCAGCCTTTCGTTGGTCCTAACGGGCACGTCGAGCGTGTCTTCGCTGTTGAGCGTGATGTATTGACCGAGCCGGCCGGCCATCATGGCATCGTGGAAATTGCCGAAGCTCGGCTGAATCTCGCCATTGTCCATCAGCCGCCAATCGTCGACCACCAGGATGACGTCGCGGTCGACTTGCGGCGGCTCGTGCTCCTCGACGATGAGCACGCCGTAAAGCCCGCGCGCCAGTTGCTCCGACGAGCCGAAATGCGTGTGGTACCAGAATGTGCCGGCATCGGGCGGCGTGAAGCGGTAGTCGAAGCTTGCCCCCGGCTCGATGGGCTTCTGGGTGAGGAACGGCACGCCGTCCATCGCATTGGGCAGCCGCACCCCATGCCAATGAATGACTGTTGACTGATCCAGGTCGTTGACCAGCCGGACTTCTCAATTCTTCGCCTTGCTTGACCCGCAAAGTCGGGCCGGGGCTCATGCCGTCATAGCCCCAGATCGTGGTCGGCGCTTCGCGCTTGCCGCGCAAATAGGCCGTGCCGGCGCGCGCGTGCAGGAGGCGATAGCCGTCCGACGCACCCTCGGCGGCGAGGGAGCGCTTTGGCAGGGCGATCGCCGTCACACTGGCGCCGAGGCCGGCCAGCAGGCGTCGGCGCGTCAGAAGAAGTGGAGAAGGTGGGCTTGTCATCACTGCGGAGCCTATTTTGTTCATTTTTATACTTAGCGGGCGGGATGAAATCGCCTATTGAGGCAGCGCAAAGGCCGCCTATTTTTGTTGCGGCGATGGGGTTTTAGCGTGTTATAAGCCGCGCCGCCTGAGGGGGCGGGCTCTGGCGCGTCTTGCCTCCGGGGCCTCGGGCCGCGTAAAGCCGATCAAGCAGATTGCGGCCCAGGGATCGTCGCCCTTTGCGGGCGTGGCGGAATTGGCAGACGCGCGGGATTTAGGTTCCCGTGTCGCAAGACGTGGGGGTTCAAATCCCTCCGCCCGCACCAGGCCGAGGGCTTTGATATAACGGGCGCCGCCGCCCTCCATGCAACTCCAACGCCGCGCGCCGCCGGCAAGCAGTGTGTGATCGATGCAGGTTACCGAAACGCTCTCCGAAGGCCTCAAGCGCGAATTCAAGGTGGTCGTGCCGGCCGCCGAACTCGACGCCAAGGTCAATCAGCGCCTGGATGAGTTGAAGGGCCGCGTCCGTCTCGACGGCTTCCGACCCGGCAAGGTCCCGGTATCGCACTTGAAGCGCGTCTATGGCCGCTCCGCCATGGCCGAGGTGATCGAGGCGACCGTGCGCGACGCCAACAATCAGATCGTCACGGAGCGCGGTTTCAAACTGGCGGCCCAGCCGAAAGTGACGCTGCCGGAAGAGAAGGATGCCATCGAGCAGCTGATCGCCGGTGAGCGCGATCTCGACTACACCATGGCGGTCGAGATCGTGCCGCCGATCGAGCTCACCGATTTCAAAACCGTCAAACTGACCCGGCTCACCAGCGAAATCACCGACGCCGAAATCGACGAAGCGGTCGCGCGCGTCGCCGAGCAGAACAAGCCCTATTCCCCGAAGGGCGAGGGGGAGAAGGCGGCCAAGGACGACCGCCTTGTCGTCTCATACGCCGGCACGATCAACGGCGAGCCGTTTGAAGGCGGCACCGGCGACGATGCCGCGGTGCTGCTCGGCTCGAACACGTTCATCCCGGGCTTCGAGGATCAGCTGATCGGCATCGCCGCCGGCGAGACCCGCACGATCAAGGTCAAATTTCCCGAGCATTATCAGGCCGAGCATCTCGCCGGGAAAGACGCCGAATTCGTCGTCACCGCCAAGTCGATCGAGACGCCGGCAGCCGTGACAATCGACGACGAATTCGCCAAGTCGCTGGGACTGGAGTTGCTCGCAAAATTGCGCGACGCAATCAAGGATCGCCTGGCGCGCGAGCACGCCGCCGTGTCGCGCCAGAAGATCAAGCGCGCGCTGCTCGACGAGCTTGACAAGCGCCATAAATTCGAGCCGCCGCCGAGCCTGGTGGAAGAGGAATTCACCCGCGTCTGGAAATCGGTGCTGCAGGAGCTCGAAAACGAGAAGAAGACATTCGCCGACGAGAACACGACCGAGGAGAAAGCCAGCGCCGAATACCGCACAATCGCCGAGCGCCGCGTGCGGCTGGGCCTGGTACTGGCCGAGATCGGTGAGAAGAACAACATCACGGTGCCCGAAGACGAGGTCAGCCGTGCGGTTATGGAGCAGGCGCGCCAGTTTCCCGGCCGTGAGAAACAGGTATGGGACTACTATCGCAAGAACCCCGAGGCGGTGGCGGCATTGCGCGCTCCGCTCTACGAGGACAAGGTCATCGACTTCCTGCTCGAACTCGCCCAAGTGACGGACAAGAAAGTCGCGCGTGAAGAGCTCTACAAGGAAGACGAGGAAGAGTAAGGGCCAATTCGCCGCTTGCGGCGGGGCCTGCGCGAAAATAGATGATCGCCGCCCGAAGGGGTGCGGCTAATCTAGCCGCCGCGATTCGCGGGCCAAGGAGCCGAAATGAAAGATCCCGTCGATACCTATATGCAATATCTGGTCCCCATGGTGGTCGAGCAGACCAACCGTGGCGAGCGGGCCTATGATATTTATTCGCGTCTGCTCAAGGAGCGCATCATCTTTATTACCGGCCCGATCGAGGACGGTATGTCGACTTTAGTCGTGGCCCAGCTGCTCTTCCTCGAAGCCGACAATCCGAAGAAAGAGATCGCCATGTACATCAACTCGCCGGGCGGGGTGGTCACCTCCGGCATGGCGATCTACGACACGATGCAGTTCGTGCGCCCTCCGGTTTCCACGCTTTGCGTGGGGCAGGCGGCCTCCATGGGCTCGCTACTCTTGGCCGCGGGCGCAAAGGATATGCGTTTTGCCCTGCCCAACGCCCGGATCATGGTGCACCAGCCGTCCGGCGGGTTCCAAGGCCAGGCCACGGACATCATGTTGCATGCCCAGGAAATCCTGAACCTGAAGAAGCGGCTCAACGAAATTTACGTCAAACATACGGGACAGTCCCTCAAGAAGATCGAAGACGCGCTGGAGCGCGACTTCTTCCTCACTGCCGATGCGGCGAAGGATTTCGGCCTGGTCGACAAGGTCATCGACAAACGCCCAGAGGAAATGCTCCCGAAGCCCGCCTCTTAACGCAGGACGCCGTGGTCGGCCGAGCGGTATTTTGCCAGGCAAATCCGCCCCGGATCGGCCGCATTTGCGCCCGTGCGGAGAGGCATTATCGTTAATAGATTCTTGATTATCACGTCGTTAGCATGCTTCGCTTATGGTGTGGGGAGGACCAGGGGTGGGCCGGTAGCTGGAGGCCTGTTCGTGCCGGAATTCCGGCGCAGAACTTGCTTCGTTCGTTGCGTCGCGTATAGGCGTTGCCGAGAGCTTCGCCGATAGCGGAAAGTGCGACGCAAGGGTACGAATAGAGCGTGACGGAGAATGGAATGAGCAAAGTCGGCGGCGGCGATTCGAAAAATACCCTGTATTGCTCGTTCTGCGGCAAGAGCCAGCACGAAGTGCGCAAGCTCATCGCCGGCCCGACGGTGTTCATCTGCGATGAATGCGTCGAACTGTGCATGGACATCATCCGCGAGGAGAACAAGTCCTCGTTGGTGAAGTCGCGCGACGGCATTCCGACGCCGAAGGAAATCCGCAAGGTTCTCGATGACTACGTGATCGGCCAGGATCACGCCAAGAAGGTGCTCTCGGTCGCCGTTCACAACCACTACAAGCGGCTCAATCACCAGTCCAAGCACAACGACGTTGAGCTCGCCAAGTCGAACATCCTCCTGATCGGGCCGACCGGCTCGGGCAAGACGCTGCTCGCGCAGACGTTGGCGCGTATTCTCGACGTGCCCTTCACCATGGCCGACGCGACGACCCTCACCGAAGCGGGCTATGTCGGCGAGGACGTCGAGAACATCATTCTCAAGCTCTTGCAGTCGGCGGACTACAACGTCGAGCGCGCGCAGCGCGGCATCGTCTATATCGACGAGATCGACAAGATTTCGCGCAAGTCAGACAATCCCTCCATCACCCGCGACGTGTCGGGCGAGGGCGTGCAGCAGGCGCTCCTGAAGATCATGGAAGGCACCATCGCTTCGGTGCCGCCACAGGGCGGCCGCAAGCATCCGCAGCAGGAGTTTCTGCAAGTCGATACGACCAACATCCTGTTTGTCTGCGGCGGCGCCTTCTCCGGCCTCGACAAGATCATCTCGGCGCGCGGCAAATCGACCTCGATCGGCTTCGGCGCCAAGGTGTCGGCGCCGGAGGACCGCAAGCAGGGCGAAATCTTCCGCGAAGTCGAGCCCGAGGACCTGCTCAAATACGGGCTGATCCCGGAATTCGTCGGCCGCTTGCCGGTCGTCGCCACGCTTGAAGACCTCGACGAGGCTTCGCTGAAGAAGATACTGGTCGAGCCGAAGAACGCGCTGGTCAAGCAGTACCAGCGGCTGTTCGAGATGGAATCGATCGATCTGACGCTTGCCGACGAAGCGCTCGGCGCGATCGCCCGCAAGGCCATCGACCGCAAGACCGGCGCCCGCGGCCTGCGCTCGATCATGGAAGGCATCCTGCTCGACACCATGTTCGATCTGCCGAGCCTGGAAGGCGTCGAGGAGGTCGTGATCTCCAAGGAGGTCGTCGAGGGCACCGCCCGCCCGCTCTACATCTACGCGGACCGCAGCGACCGGACGGCCGAGTTGGGCAGCGCCAGCGCCTAAAGGTTGCGCCGGCGCCTTGCCGGCCCGCGAACTAAGCTGCGACGATTCGCGTTAGCCTGCTGTCGTTTTGTGGCAAATGGGCCGATTTTAGCTTGAAAATCCGGCCTTACTTGCGGAGCCTAGGGCGTCATCATACGTATTGTGTCGCTAAACGAGCGGACGTACGAAAGGTCGTAGTATCGGAGTGGGTTGGGGTTTCGTACCCTAAGACCACGCGGCGATTCTGGACGCATCTCTATTGGCACTGATCTTGCGATGCCGCAGCAGCGGGTCGCTCACAGGTCAGGGGCACAACAAAAAAGGACGAAGGCAATGACGAGCAAGCCACGACCCACGCTGCAGCCGGGCGAGACCCGGGCCTATCCCGTTTTGCCCCTGCGCGACATCGTGGTGTTCCCGCACATGATTGTCCCGCTCTTTGTCGGCCGCGAGAAGTCGATCAAGGCGCTGGAAGAGGTAATGCGCTCCGACACCTTCATCCTGCTGGCGACGCAGAAGAACGCCTCCGACGACGATCCGGCGACCGACGCGATCTTCGAGACCGGGACGCTCGCGAGCGTGCTGCAGCTCTTGAAGCTGCCTGACGGCACCGTGAAAGTGCTGGTCGAGGGCGTCGAGCGCGCCAAGGTGCTCAAATACACCGACCGCAGCGACTATTACGAGGCGGACGCCCACGTCATCGTCGACGACGTCGGCGAGCGCGTGGAGGCGGAAGCCATGGCGCGCTCGGTGGTCACCGAATTCGAGAATTACGTGAAGCTCAACAAGAAAGTGTCGCCCGAGGTGGTCGGCGTGATCCAGCAAATCGAGGATTACGCAAAACTCGCCGACACGGTGGCTTCGCATCTCGCCGTCAAGATTCCGGACAAGCAGGACATCTTGGAGACGCCGGTCGTTACCGCGCGCCTGGAGAAGGTGCTCGGCCTGATGGAAAGCGAGATTTCCGTCCTGCAGGTGGAAAAGCGCATCCGCACCCGCGTCAAGCGGCAGATGGAGAAGACGCAGCGCGAGTACTACCTCAACGAACAGATGAAGGCGATCCAGAAGGAGCTCGGCGACGAGGAAGGCCGCGACGAGCTGCAGGAGCTGGAAGACAAGATCAAGAAGACCAAGCTCTCCAAGGAAGCCCGCGAGAAGGCGACGCACGAGCTCAAGAAGCTGCGCCAGATGTCGCCGATGTCGGCGGAAGCCACCGTCGTGCGCAACTATCTCGACTGGCTCTTGTCGATTCCATGGAACAAGAAGAGCAAGGTCAAGAAGGACCTCAATCTCGCCGAGCAGATCCTCGATGCCGATCACTATGGCCTGGAGAAGGTCAAGGAGCGCATCGTCGAGTATCTCGCCGTGCAGCAGCGCGCCAATAAGCTGACTGGGCCCATCTTGTGCCTGGTCGGACCGCCCGGCGTCGGCAAGACCTCGCTGGGCAAGTCGATCGCCCGCGCGACGGGGCGCGAATTCGTGCGCGTGTCGCTCGGCGGCGTGCGCGACGAGGCGGAAATCCGCGGCCATCGGCGCACCTATATCGGCTCGATGCCTGGCAAGATCATCCAGTCGATGCGCAAGGCCAAGAGCTCGAACCCGCTGTTCCTGCTCGACGAGGTCGACAAGATGGGCGCCGATTTCCGCGGCGACCCGTCCTCGGCCCTGCTCGAAGTGCTCGATCCCGAGCAGAACCATACTTTCAACGACCACTATCTCGAGGTCGACTACGACCTGTCCAACGTGATGTTCATTACGACGGCGAATACGCTCAACATCCCGCCGCCGCTGATGGACCGCATGGAGATCATCCGCATCGCCGGCTACACCGAGGACGAGAAGGTCGAGATCGCGCGCAAGCACTTGATCCCGCACGCGGTCACCAAGCACGGCCTCGATCCCAAGGAATGGTCGATCGACGACGAGGCGCTGATCACCATCATCCGCCGCTATACGCGGGAGGCGGGGGTTCGCAATCTCGAGCGCGAACTCTCCAACCTGATCCGCAAGGCGGTTAAGGAGCTGATGACGTCGAAGAAGAAGAGCATCGCCGTCACCACCGAAAATCTCGGCGACTATCTCGGCGTGCCCAAGTTCCGCTACGGCGAGGTCGAATCGGAAGATCAGATCGGCGTGGTCACGGGGCTCGCCTGGACCGACGTGGGCGGCGAACTGCTGACCATCGAAGCCGCCATGATGCCGGGCAAGGGCAAGATGACCGTCACCGGCAACCTGCGCGACGTGATGAAGGAGTCGATCTCGGCGGCGGCCTCCTATGTGCGCTCGCGCGCGGTCGCCTTCGGCATCGAGCCGCCGCTGTTCGACAAGCGCGACATCCACGTGCACGTGCCGGAAGGCGCAACGCCGAAGGACGGTCCTTCGGCCGGCGTCGCCATGGTCTCGGCCATCGTCTCGGTCATGACCGGCATTCCGGTTCGCCGCGACGTCGCCATGACCGGCGAGATCACGCTGCGCGGCCGCGTGCTGCCGATCGGCGGCCTGAAGGAGAAGCTGCTCGCCGCCTCGCGCGGCGGCATGAAGACCGTGCTGATCCCGGAAGAGAACGCCAAGGATCTGGTGGAGATCAACGAGAGCATCAAGAAGGGCCTCGATATCATTCCGGTCACCCGCATGGACGAAGTGCTTGATCGCGCCCTGGTAAGCAAGCCCGAGCCGATCGCCTGGGACGAGGAGGCCGCCAAGCTTGCGGAAGCAGCGGCCAACAAAGACAAGCCGGTCGAGGAAGAGGGCTCCGGCCTGACCGCGCACTGAGCGGCGTGGCCTGCGAGGAATGCGAAGCGGCGCCGCAAGGCGCCGTTTTGACATGCTTGCCTTGCGCCGGTTTCGCGCGATATTGGACGAGACCGGGCGGTTAGCTCAGCTGGTAGAGCGCCTGCTTTACACGCAGGATGTCGGCGGTTCGAGTCCGTCACCGCCCACCAAACCGATAATCATGAACCTGGTTTGGCTATCCTTTGGCGGGGTGCGCCTCGCTTGAATGCGGATCGCCCGCCTGCCAGCCGCGGTCTGATGTCGGCCAGCATGGGGCTTGCCTATGAAAACAATCGCCCTTACCGGCGCGACGGGCTTCATCGGACGGCGCCTGATGAGCGAGCTTCCCAAGCGCGGCTACAAGGTTCGGGCGTTGCTGAGGCGTCCTGCTCCCTTTGATCTGCAATGCGACAGCGCCGTCATCGGGGATCTGGCCCGCCCGCAAAACCTGGCGGCGGCCTTTTCGGACGTGGATGCCGTCGTCCATTCCGCGGGCATCGCGCACGCAATGTCCGGCGTGCCCGCCGACGACTACCGCAGCATCAACACGGAAGGAACCGCGGCCTTGGCGCGGGCCGCCGCGCGAGCGGGCTCGCGGCGCTTTGTTTTCTTATCCTCGATCCGCGCGCAAACGGGGCCAAGTTCGGACGTTACGCTGACCGAGGAGTGCGAGGCCCGCCCCACGGACGATTACGGCAGGTCGAAGTTGGCCGCCGAGCAAGAATTGGCGAAATTGGACCACGACTGGGTCGCGCTTCGTCCGGTGCTCGTTTATGGGCCTGGCATGAAGGGGAATATGGCGGCGCTTGCCGGCCTTGCGCGCTCTCGGTACCCGCTGCCGCTAGGCAAAGTAAGCGCCAAGCGATCGCTCTTGGCGCTCGATAATCTGGTCGATGCCGTTGCGCATGTCCTCGCCGCGCCGGGAGCGCTCGGTCGCGCGTTTATCGTGGCCGACCGGCAGGCGCTCGCCGTTTCAGAAATGGTCACCGCCATGCGCCAGGCCCTGGGTAGGCGGCCAGGATTGCTTCCGTTGCCGCAAGGGCTGCTGAAAATGGCGCTGCGGGCGGCCGGCAAGCACGACTGGATCGATCGACTGTGCTCGCCGCTGGTCGCGAGCAGCTCGGCGCTGCAAAGCTTAGGCTGGTCTGCGCGCGTCGACACCGGAGCAGGACTGGCGGCGCTGATGCAAATCCATGATCCGGAGCCGTAGATCGGCAAAGGGAACGGGGCAACGCACGGCCGCAACCGCCAATGCAAAACGGCAGGCGCGGAGCCTGGTCAAGCTCCACGCCCGCCTGTATCCCCGGAGGGTCCGGCCTAGAAGACCGTCAGATCGACTCTTTCAGTTCCTTGGAAGCGCGGAAGGCGACTTTCTTGCTCGCCTTTATCTGAATCTGCTCGCCGGTCGCCGGATTGCGTCCCATGCGGGCCGCGCGCTTGCGCACCTGAAGGATGCCAAGGCCGCCGATACGGATGCGTTCGCCTTTCTTCAAATGCTTGACGATGTTGCCGACCAGGTCGCCGAGCACGGCTTCGGCCTGTTTCTTCGACATCTCATGCGATTCCGCGAGTGCTGCGGCGAGATGCTTCAACGTCACGGTCGTCGGTGTGGGGGCTTTGCCAGGAACGGTAGCCATCAGTGGGACCCTCCTCTTGAATCCGCAGGTTTGGCGCAGCGCCAAACATTCCGCCCATAGACGATTCGTCGGGGCTCTACCATCGATTCCTCGCGATAAATAAGGCTTTTTCGCAATTTTGCGAGGCCGGGATGGCTTTACCTTGACTATATCTGGGGGGCCCATTAACTCGGACCCACGCCCGCGGGGGCGTAGCTCAGTTGGTTAGAGCGCTGCCCTGTCACGGCAGAGGTCGCGGGTTCGAGTCCCGTCGCTCCCGCCATTATTTCAATGACTTAGCCGAGGTTGCGGGTTCCGCAACGCGGCGCCCCTGGGGGCGCGGTTCATGGTCGTAGAAGCCCCCATCCTCGGCGTCCGAGCCCTGTTCTTCGACGTCTTCGGCACCCTGGTCGATTGGCGCACCTCTGTCGCCCGCGAGGCCGAAAGCGTCCTGGGAAGTCTCGGCTATGAGCTCGACTGGATCGCCTTCGCCGACGCCTGGCGCGCCGAATATCAGCCGGGCATGGAGGAGGTGCGCGCAGGCCGCATCCCGTTCTCCAAGCTCGACGTGCTGCACCGGCGCAATCTGGTGCGGCTCTTGCCGCGCTTCGGCTTGCAGAATCTGTCCGATGAGGTGATCGACGATCTCACCCTGGTCTGGCACCGGCTTGACGCTTGGCCGGATGTGCCGGCGGCGATGGCGCGGCTGCGACAGAAGTTCTGGCTGGCGCCCTGCTCGAACGGCAACATCTCGCTGATGGTCGATCTCGCCCGCCGCAACAATCTGCCCTGGGACGCGATCCTCGGTTCGGAAGTCGCCGGCGACTACAAGCCGAAGCCGCGCGTCTATCTTGCCGCCTGCGACGCGTTCAGCCTGGAGCCGGCGCGATGCATGATGGTCGCCGCGCATACGCGCGACCTGGTGGCGGCGGCAAAATGCGGCTTGCGCACGGGTCACATCGCGCGCGTGAACGAATATGGCCCCAACACGGGAGAAGCCGCGCCGACCGCGCCGGTCGATGTGGCGGGCGGCGATCTCGCCGATCTGGCGACAAAGCTTGGGGCGTAGTCATCCAAGAGCGCATCATCTTGCTATTCGGGCATTGCGACGCCCGAACCGCCCAGTTCGGCGGGAAAGTCTTTCAGCTTTGGCAGCCCATCCTTCATTGGCAACACCGTTTCCGCATAGTTGACGTGGACGCCGGGACTGAACTTCAGGCTCGGTAACGTGGCGGCGTAAATGTCCACCAAATTCAAAGGTGCGTGGTTCGTCATAAGGTGACCACCGCACCTTTTGCAGTATTGCCGATCGCTCATCTTCGTCTTTGCGAAATGGCCGATGAATTCAGCGCCTTTCGTGACCGTGACGTGCTCCGGCTTCCACAGGATGAAGGCATTGACTGGCGCGGCCGACCAGGATCGGCACGAATTGCAATGGCAATATCCCATCGCTTCCGGCGTGCCGTTCGCTTCGATTTCGACGGCGCCGCAGAAGCAGCTGCCTTTGTATTTTGTCATAAGGGGTCGTGCTCCTATTTGAAGGTGTTGCCGATACTCGAACAGCATCGGCATTCGGCCTTCCTCGAAGGCCGAGGAATGTCGGCAAAATAGACGCTAGGCGATCGGCAGGCTTTCAGAGGGCAATGATTTACTCTCCAGGAAAGCCTGAGGCCGGCTTGATATTCGGTCGGCAGCGGAGCTGCGCGTCATAGCTAGGGTCATGCCGGCCGGTCGGAGCCGGAAATTGCGGACAATTAAAATTTGCTGCTGATTGTTCCTTAGGGCTTCACGCGCCCTTATGGCGATACCTTCATACTATTGCCGATAAAAACAACAATTGTTCCGGGGGCTTATGCTCAAGGCAGCAGGCGGTCGGCGCACCTGCGCGGGTGTGCACGGGATTTGTGCGGCTTCTGCAGCGCGGCGCCGCGAAAGTCGGGCAGCTTATCTCCTTATGGCCGTGCTCGCCGTGTCGATGTTCGGGGCCGATGCCGAATTTGCCCAAGCGCGGCCTCTCGAGCGCGCGATCGAAACCCGGTTCGGCGGCGCCGGTATCTTGACATTGAGTAAACCGCGATCGGCGCCAGCGACCGGGCAAGAGACCTTGCCTATTCGTTACCAATATGCGCCGAACGCCGACGAAGACAGCAATCTGACCGTTGCCACAACGCAAATTATTCCTGAGGGCGTGCGCGACCGAGCAGCGGCGAACTACGGCGTTCGCTCGAACTGGCATGCATGCGGCTCGCTTGAGGCGCAATTGAAGGCCGGATCGCAAGCATGGGCCGTCCTATCGCCACGGGCGGCAGTCGATAGAACGGCGCAGAAAGAGGTTCGCCTGACATCGCTTGCAGGCGACAACGTTTTGGCCGCCGAGCGCGAAGCGGTCTCGGACGTGACTTTGCTGGACACGGCTGTCGTCATCGGCGGTGCGTCGATGTACGATCCTTGCGATGCCTATGACGGCGATGCTGGCGGCATTGAGACCGCTTCCGGCGAGCTGTACAATCCGGTTGCCTGGACGGCGGCGATAAAGACCGATCTGCGCGGCGCGTTTGGCGGTATCCACTACGGCCGCACCTATCGTCCGGCCTTTGCTCTCGTCGAAGGCGCAGGGAGACGCGCGATCGTCAAGATCAACGACGTCGGCCCGTTGCGGCCCGGCCGCGTCATCGATTTCAGCCGGCAGACCATGCGCTATTTCGATCCATTGCTGCGGCGCGGCGTCATCGACGGAGTTACAGTCACCCCGCTGGTGGGCTCGAATTGGACGCCGGGGCCGTTGGGTGACGCGCCCTCGGTGATGGTCTCGATGAACGCGGAGTAATTGGCCGCTTACGCGAAAGGTAATTTATCCGCTCGTCGGCACCATCGAAAACTTCATGTCGGCGCCCGGGATATAGGCTTCCTCGACGCCTAGTTCCCTACGTACGATATTGGTGCCGCGCGTGAGCGCCATCATCTTGTAGTAGGCGTGCATGCGGCTCATGCCATCGCGCCCGAAGCCGCAGTCGCTGGTCAGGATCAACCGCTCCGGTTCGACGTATTTGAGCGCCTTGCGGATCAGCGCGGCGACTTCCTCCGGCCGCTCCACCTGCAGCGTGCGGTGGCTGATGACACCGAGCGCAATCTTCTTGTCCTTGCCGATCAGCTTGCCGAAATGTTCGAGGTCCTGGCCCTGGTTGAACGCGCCCTCGACCGTGAGCACGTCGACGTCGAGCTCGTTCAGATAGGGTAGGGCCTCTTTGTAGGACTGGTCCTTGCTCGCGACCCGCTGCGCGGCCGGGCTGCCCCAACACGTGTGGCACCACACTTCGCATTTACCGCGCAGGCCGGCGCTCTCCTTGTTGAAGGCTTCGACCCATTGCTGCGGCTTGATGGTCTGTTTGGGGTCGGCGATCACCTGATGGATCGCCGGCTCCTCGATCTGCAGCAGCGGCGCGCCGGCGTCGGCGAGCGCGTGATATTCCTTGTTGAGAGCGGTCGACAGGTCCATCAGCAGTTCGAGCCGGTCGCCGTAATGCTCGTCGGCCAACATCAGCGCCAGGATCTGCGCGGAAATCGAGCCCACCTTCACCGGCCGCTCGGTCATCGGCGCGATCGCCTTGTAGGCGCGGTCGAGCTGCAGATCGGCGGCTTCGATCTTGCCGGTCACCGGCGGAGTCATGCGCGTCTCGATCACTTCCCACATGATGTCGTCGGGGCCCTTGTCCTTCATGAAGCCGGCCGGCGGGACCTCGACGCGCGGCGCGCCGATGCCCGTCAGCCGTTCGGTCACGTATGAGACCCAGGAACGGCCGGCGACGTCGTCATCGAGCCGCGTGTCGCCGTCGACGAAAATGTCGATGCCGGCGCGATGCTGGGCGGCGACGTGACAGGCGAGACAATCGAAATGCTGCTGGCGATAGGCCAGGCGCGAAAAGCCTTGCGAGAGTGGAATGCCGCGCAGGTTTTCCGTGTACCAGGCGGGGCGCGGCAGCGCGCCGGTCGTGGTGGTGAGGAGAGCCTTGTCCTTGGTGGCGGTGAACACCCGTGGTCTCCTGTTTTCTTATGTCGAAAAGGATAGTCGCTGGAGTCGTCGAGTCCTCCAGTCCGTTATCTGTCACCCCCGATACACCGGCGCCGGCTGTTCGAAAAAGCTTGCGAGGATGTGATAGACCAGCATGTAGTTCTTCTGCTGGAAGCTCGCGTGCGAGATACCCGGCATGACCGCGAATTGCTTGTCGGGATTGGGCAGCTTGGCAAAGAACGCGAGCAGGTCCTCCATCGCGGCGATGCCGTCCCATTGCCCGCGCATGATGAGGGTCGGCACGGTGATTTTCTCCGGATCCACCACCGGCAGATGCGCGCACATGTCGACATAGGTGCCGGTCGGCACCGATGAATCGAGCGCGACGATGGCGTCGGCGAAGGCGTCGATCACCTTCTCCTCGGCTGTGCCGGGGTGGTCGCGCGTGAAGATCGTACGCACGAAGGCCTTGTCGATCGGCCGCCGGTTCTTCGCCGCGAATTCGGGCAGCTTCTTCTTCCGTTCGGCGAGCGTCGGCGAGCCTTCGCCGGTCCACACCATGGCATCGAGCGCGAGCCGCGCCACCATTTCCGGGTGGCGCTCGGCAAACAGAGCCGCGCGCAGCGCGCCCGAGGAAATGCCGTAGACCAGGAGCGGGCGTTTTCCCCGCAGCTTCTGGATATGGAGCGCGGCGGCATGGCAGTCGTCGGCGCCTTGCGCGATCGGCGCGTTGTTGTCGCGGTCTTTCGTCGAGCGGCCATAACCCTCCATGTCCACCGACCAGCAGTCGAAGCCGCGGCGGGCGAAATAGTCCATCGCGGAGGGTCGTCCCGGCACCTGCAGGTCGAAGGTCGGCTGCGAGGCCATGGAGGAGCCGTGCACGAACAGGATGCCGGCGCGCGCTGCGGCCGGGTCGCCGGCGCATTTCTCCCACAAGAAAAGCTTCACGCCGCCGTCCTTCTCGGCCCAATGCTCCTCGCCTTTGATCGTCACCATGTCGTTCATCGCGCACCCGCCTTGGAACCAGCCCCGAGCGCTCGTAAGCGCCCACGCCGGGCGCGACTATCGTGGCCGCGTTATCCCCTTGTCAATTATGGGGTCTTGGCGCTCCTCGTGCTCGTGGACGACGCCTAAGGTCGGCTTGCGCCCCCCTGGGGGCTGCGCTAAGCCTCGACCGCTCCCGTCCATGCGGCTATTTCCATCACGGCAAGGTCGTTTTGTGTGGGGCGTGACGGCGCCATGGTCCGGCCGCCGAGCAGTCCGGGACGGGCGTCAATCCGGGTAGGGCGCGGGGCTGGCATTTTTTGAGGTCGCCGATGCATGGCTTGCTGCTGGATTACCTGCCCCTGGTCATCTTCGTCGCCGTCGCGCTGGTCATCGGCCTCGCCCTGCTGATCGCTCCCTTCGTGGTGGCCTACAAGCAGCCGGACCCGGAGAAGCTTTCCGCCTACGAGTGCGGCTTCAACGCCTTCGACGACGCGCGCATGAAGTTCGACGTGCGCTTCTACCTCGTCGCCATATTGTTCATCATCTTCGACCTGGAGGTGAGCTTCCTGTTCCCCTGGGCGGTCGCGTTCCGCGAGATCGGCGTTTACGGCTTCTGGGCGATGATGGTGTTCCTTGGCGTTCTCACCGTCGGCTTCATATATGAGTGGCGGAAGGGGGCGCTGGAATGGGATTGAAGAACCCATGACGCTGATCGCACCCGAAGCCACCGGCATTCTCGATCCGCGCACCGGCAAGCCCGCGGGCGAGGGCGACGCCTTTTTCAAGGACGTCAATACGGAACTGTCGGACAAAGGCTTCCTGGTCACCGCCGCCGACGACCTGATCACCTGGGCGCGCACCGGCTCGCTCATGTGGATGACGTTCGGCCTGGCGTGCTGCGCGGTCGAGATGATGCAGATGTCGATGCCGCGCTACGACGCCGAGCGCTTCGGTTTTGCGCCGCGTGCCAGCCCGCGCCAATCCGACGTCATGATCGTCGCCGGCACGCTCACCAACAAGATGGCGCCGGCGCTGCGCAAGGTCTACGACCAGATGCCGGAGCCGCGTTACGTCATCTCCATGGGATCCTGCGCCAACGGCGGCGGCTACTATCACTACTCCTATTCGGTGGTGCGCGGCTGTGACCGCATCGTGCCGGTCGACATCTACGTGCCCGGCTGTCCGCCGACGGCGGAGGCGCTGCTCTACGGCGTCCTGCTGCTGCAGAAGAAGATCCGCCGCACCGGGACGATCGAGAGATAGCGGCAAGGCGTAAGGCATGGACGAGACGCTCGAAAGAATTGGCCAGACGGTCAAGAACGCGCTGCCGGGTTCGATTGCCGGCTACGAGATCGTGCGCGGCGAATTGACCGTGCATGCCGAGGCCGCCGACATCGTCAAGGTGGCCACGTTCCTGCGCGACGATCCGTCTTGCCAGTTCGCCTGCTTCATCGACGTCACCGCCATCGACTGGCCGGGCCGCGACAAGCGCTTCGACGTCGTCTATCACCTGCTGTCGCCGCGCATGAACCAGCGCGTGCGCGTGAAGATCATGACGGACGAGACGACGCCTGTCGCTTCGATCGTGGGCGTCTATCGCGGCGCCGACTGGTTCGAGCGCGAGGCCTACGATCTCTACGGCGTGCTGTTCACCGGCCATCCCGACATGCGGCGCATCCTCACCGACTATGGTTTCGAGGGACACCCGCTGCGCAAGGATTTCCCGCTCACCGGCTTCGTCGAGGTGCGCTGGGACGACGACGAAAAGCGCGTGATGTACGACAAGGTGAAGCTCAACCAGGAATTCCGCACCTTCGATTTCCTGTCGCCTTGGGAGGGCACCGACTACGTGCTGCCGGGCGACGAGAAGGTGGCGCCGGGCGCGGCCAACAAGCTCACCGGCGAGCCCGAGAAGAAGGCAAGCTCATGAAGCCGACGCTGGTGGCCGGACTGAAGCATTCGTTCTCCTACAAGGTGCCGGAGAACAAGACGGTGCCGTTTACCTATCCGGAGTCGCCCGAAATCGCGGCGATGCCGAAAGTGTTCGCCACCGGCAACATGATCATCCTGATGGAATGGACCTGCGTGCAGCTGCTGAACCGCCATCTGGACGAGGGCGAGGGCTCGCTCGGCACGCATGTGGACGTGAGCCACGCCGCGGCGACGCCGCCCGGCATGACCGTGACGGTCGACGCCGAGATCGCAGAGGTGCGCGGGCGCAAGGTGGTCTTCAAGGTGCGCGCGCACGACGGCATGGACATGATCGGCGAGGGCCGTCACGAGCGCGTCGTGGTGCGGTGGGATCAGTTCAAAGCCAAGGTGGCCGAGAAGGCGAAAGCCGCGGCGGAGGCGGTGAGCTGATGGCCGAGACCGCCGTACGCAACTTCACCATCAATTTCGGGCCGCAGCACCCGGCGGCGCACGGCGTGCTGCGCCTGGTGCTGGAGCTCGACGGAGAGATCGTCGAGCGGGTGGACCCGCATATCGGGCTTCTTCACCGCGGCACCGAGAAGCTGATCGAGTACAAGACCTATCTGCAGGCGATCGGCTATTTCGACCGGCTCGACTACGTCGCGCCGATGAACCAGGAGCATGCCTTCTGCCTGGCGGTGGAGAAGCTGCTCGATATAGAGGTGCCGCGCCGCGCGCAATTGATCCGCGTGCTCTATGCGGAGATCGGCCGGCTGTTGTCGCACCTGCTCAACGTCACCACGCAGGCCATGGATGTCGGCGCGCTCACCCCGCCGCTGTGGGGCTTCGAGGAGCGCGAAAAGCTGATGGTCTTCTATGAGCGGGCCTCGGGCGCGCGCATGCATGCCACCTATTTTCGGCCGGGCGGCGTGCATCAGGACCTGCCGCCGCAACTGATCGACGACATCGGAGCCTTCTGCGACCCGTTCCTCAAGGTGGTCGACGATCTCGACAATCTGCTCACCGGCAACCGCATCTTCAAGCAGCGCAATGCCGACATCGGCGTGGTCAGCCTGGCGGATGCCTGGAATTGGGGTTTCTCCGGCGTGATGGTGCGCGGCTCCGGCGCCGCCTGGGACCTGCGCCGCGCGCAGCCTTACGAATGCTATTCCGAGATGAAGTTCGACATCCCGGTCGGCAAGAACGGCGACTGCTACGACCGCTATCTCATCCGCATGGAGGAGATGCGCCAGTCGGTCCGCATCATGAAGCAGTGCGTGGAGAAGCTGCGCGAGCCGAGGGGGCAGGGGCCGGTGGCGCTGGAAGATCACAAGATCGTGCCGCCGCGCCGGCCCGAAATGAAGCGCTCGATGGAAGCACTCATCCACCATTTCAAGCTCTATACCGAGGGCTATCACGTGCCGGCGGGCGAGGCTTACGCCGCCGTCGAGGCGCCGAAGGGCGAGTTCGGCGTCTATCTGGTCAGCGACGGCACCAATAAGCCGTACAAGTGCAAAATCCGCGCGCCGGGCTTCGCGCATCTGAGCGCCATGGATTTCCTCACCCGCGGCCACATGCTGGCCGATGTTTCGGCCATTCTCGGCTCGATCGACATCGTGTTCGGGGAGGTCGACCGATGAGCTTGAACCTCTCCACCGTCATTCCGGGGCGCGCTGAAAGCGCGAGCCCGGAATCCATAACCTCGGCTGCGGAGTATGGATTCCGGGCCCGCGGGCTGGCGCCCGCGTCCCGGAATGACGAAGAGAAATGCGGCGAGGTTCCTCGATGACCGTGCGCCGTCTCGCCCCGCCCGAAGTGCAGCCGAAGGATTTCGCCTTCAGCAAGGACAATCTTGCCTGGGCGACCAAGGAGATTAGCAAATATCCGGAAGGCCGCCAGGCTTCCGCGATCATTTCGCTGCTGTGGCGGGCGCAGGCGCAGTCCGGCGGCTGGCTGCCGGAGGCGGCGATCCGCCATGTCGCCGACTTCCTCGGCATGCCGCATATCCGCGCGCTCGAGGTTGCGACCTTCTACACCATGTTCAACCTCACGCCGGTCGGCAAATTCCACGTGCAGCTGTGCGGCACCACGCCGTGCCGGCTGCGCGGCGCCGATGATCTCGAAAGGCTGTGCCGTTCGCGCATCGGCGAGCAGATGGAAGTGACCGCAGACGGCAAGTTCTCCTGGATCGAGGTCGAGTGTCTCGGCGCCTGCGTCAACGCGCCGATGGTGCAGATCAATTCCGATTACTACGAGGACCTGACCGGCGACAGCTTCGGCAAAATTCTCGATCAACTGGCCGCCGGCAAGAAGGTCAAACCCGGGCCGCAGGTCGACCGTCAGCTATCGGCGCCCATCGGCGGGCCGATCACGCTGACCGATGTGTCGATCTACGAAAGGCCGGCCAAGGCGGGCCGGCCGCACGAGCCGAAAGACGACCAAGCGAAAAAGCCGGGCGCCGCCGCCAACTTCCGCTCCGGCGGACCGACCGCACCGGCGCAGGACCAGGAAAAACCGAAACCGAATTGAAATCATGCTTGCCGACAAGGACCGCATCTTCACCAATCTCTATGGCCGGCACGACTGGGGCCTGAAGGGTGCGCGTGCGCGCGGCGCCTGGGACGGCACCAAGGCGATCCTAGAAAAAGGCCGCGACGAGATCATCAACGAGGTGAAGAATTCCGGCTTGCGCGGCCGCGGCGGCGCCGGCTTCCCGACCGGCCTCAAATGGTCGTTCATGCCCAAGCAGATCGGCGAACGGCCGCACTATCTGGTGGTCAATGCCGACGAGTCCGAGCCCGGGACCTGCAAGGACCGCGAGATCATGCGGCACGATCCGCATCTTCTGGTCGAGGGCTGTCTGATCGCCGGCTTCGCCATGGGCGCCCACACTGCCTACATCTATATCCGCGGCGAGTTCATCCGCGAGCGCGAGCGGCTGCAGGCCGCCGTCGATGAAGCCTACGACGCCAAGCTGATCGGCAAGAACAATGCGCACGGCTGGGACTTCGATGTCGTCGTGCACCATGGCGCCGGCGCTTACATCTGCGGCGAGGAAACGGCGCTGCTCGAAAGCCTGGAGGGCAAGAAGGGCATGCCGCGGCTGAAGCCGCCGTTTCCGGCCAATGTCGGCCTCTACGGCTGCCCGACGACGGTCAACAATGTGGAATCGATCGCGGCGGTGCCCGACATCCTGCGTCGCGGCGCCGCCTGGTTCGCCGGCATCGGGCGTCCGAACAATACCGGCACCAAGCTGTTCTGCATTTCCGGCCACGTGGAGAAGCCCTGCAACGTCGAAGAGGCGATGGGTATTCCCTTGCGCGAACTGGTGGAGACGCATGCCGGCGGCGTGCGCGGGGGCTGGGACAATCTGCTGGCGGTGATCCCGGGCGGCTCATCGATGCCTTTGGTACCGGCGGGACCGGAGTGGGCCAACTCGCTGCTGATGGATTTCGACGGCTGCCGCGACAAAAAATCGGCGCTCGGCACCGCGGCGGTGATCGTGATGGATAAGTCCACCGACATCGTGCGCGCCATGGCGCGCATCTCCTATTTCTACAAGCACGAATCCTGCGGCCAGTGCACGCCGTGCCGCGAGGGCATGGGCTGGATGTGGCGCGTCTTGACGCGCATGGCGGAGGGCCGCGCGCAGAAGCGCGAGATCGACATGCTGATGGAAGTGACGACGCAGATCGAAGGTCACACCATCTGCGCCTTCGGCGACGGCGCCGCCTGGCCGGTGCAGGGCCTGCTGCGGCATTTCCGTCCCGAGATCGAGCGGCGCATCGACCAATATACCCGTAATGCGGAGGCTCGCGGCGTGCGCGAGCCCGCGCCGATTGCGGCGGAGTAGCGATCATGCAGCAGCCGGCAAACCACCATCTCGCGCAACTGAACATCGGCCGCATCCGCTACGAGGTCGACGACCCGCGCATGGCGGATTTCACCGGCAATCTTGCGATGGTCAACGCGCTTGCCGAGCGTACGCCGGGCTTCGTCTGGCGCTACATCGACGAAAGCGGCAATTCGACCGCGACCCGCCCCTATGCCGATCCGCGCATCGCCATCAACATGTCGGTATGGGAAAGCGTGGCGGCGCTCGAGCGCTTCGTCTACCAGACGATCCACAAGCGTTTCTACGGCCGGCGCGCGGAATGGTTCGAGCATTTCGAGAAACCGTATTTCGTGATGTGGTGGGTGCCCGCAGGCCACCGGCCGAGCGTCGAGGAGGCGGTCGCGCGGCTTAATCATCTCACGCAAAACGGCCCGAGCGAGCATGCCTTCGACTGGGCCTCGGCTTCGGCGCAACTATGGAAAACGGCGCGTTGCGCGCCGGGCGAGAACGCGGCATGAGCAAACGCCATCTCGCCGAATTCAACATCGCGCGCATCCGCTATCCGCTGGACGATCCGCGCATAGCCGAGTTCGTCGAGAACGTCGCCCGCGTCAACGCGCTGGCTGAGCAGATCGAGGGCTTCGTGTGGCGGCTGCAGGACGAGAGCGGCCATGCCATGAACATGACCGTTTATGGCGACCCGACGCTCCTGCCGAACCTGACGCTGTGGGAAAACGAGGCCGCGCTGGAACGCTTTGTCTGGCAGACCTTGCACGGCCGTTTCTACCGCCGGCGCGAGGACTGGTTCGTCCCGATCGAAACGCCGCTCGTCTTGTGGTGGGTGCCCGCCGGACACCGCCCGAGCATGCAGGAAGGGGTGGAGCGGCTCGAGCGCCTGAAAGCGGAAGGACCGACTGAAGAGGCTTTCGGCTGGGAGCGCTTGCCCGGCGCCAGGCTCTGGAAGACTCAGCGCGGCGCCAAGGCGGCGGCGCGCGCAATCGAAGCGGCGGTCGCGCCGTGAGCGGGGAGGGGCAACCCGTGGAGAAAGATGATGTCGTGGGACAACAGGAATCTGAGGTGCTTCAACTGCAAGTCCTGGTGGCAGCTCTCCGAAGGCGCGACGAGCGAGCCGAGCCGCGAGCGCTCGATCTTCGGCCAGTGTCGGCGCCACGCGCCGCCGGCGCAGGTGAGCGACTTGCCCGACCGCACCAGGCACTATCCTTCCTGGGCGACCACCAAGCGCGACGACTGGTGCGGCGAGCACGCCCACCGGGAAATGTAAGACGAGCCGGATGACCTGAGACGAGAAAGATGACCAAGCTCATCATCGACGGCAAAGAGATCGACGTTCCGCCGGAGTACACGTTGCTCCAGGCCTGCGAAGCCGCGGGCGCCGAAATCCCGCGCTTCTGCTTCCACGAGCGGCTGTCGATCGCCGGCAATTGCCGCATGTGCCTGGTCGAACTGGTCGGTTCGCCCAAACCGGTCGCCTCCTGCGCCTGGGGCGTGCGCGACTGCCGTCCCGGCAAGAACGGCGAGCCGCCGGAGGTCAACACGCGCACGCCAATGGTGAAGAAGGCGCGCGAAGGCGTGATGGAGTTCCTGCTGATCAACCATCCGCTCGACTGCCCGATCTGCGACCAGGGCGGCGAATGCGATTTGCAGGATCAGGCCATGGCCTATGGTGTGGACGCCTCGCGCTACGCCGAAAACAAGCGCGCGGTCGAGGACAAATATATCGGGCCGCTGGTCAAGACCATCATGACGCGCTGCATCCACTGCACGCGCTGCATCCGTTTCTCGACCGAAGTCGCCGGCGTGCCCGAGCTCGGCGCCATCGGGCGCGGCGAAGACATGGAGATCACCACCTATCTCGAGCACGCCATGACCTCGGAGCTGCAAAGCAACGTGGTCGATCTCTGCCCGGTCGGCGCGCTCACCTCCAAGCCCTACGCCTTTTCGGCGCGTCCCTGGGAACTCAACAAGACGCAGTCGATCGACGTCATGGACGCGCTCGGTTCCGCCATCCGCATCGACACGCGTGGGCGCGAGGTCATGCGCATCCTTCCGCGCACCAACGATGACGTGAATGAAGAGTGGATTTCCGACAAGGCCCGTCACGTGGTCGACGGCTTGCGGACGCAGCGGCTCGACCAGCCCTTTATCCGCGTCGGCGGCCGCTTGCAGCCGGCGACGTGGAAGGAAGCCTTCGCCGCCGTTGCGGCGCGCATTACCCGCGGCAGCGGCGACCGCATCGGCGCCGTCGTCGGCGATCTCGCCGGCGCGGAAGAAATGTACGCGTTCAAGGACCTGATGGGCCGCCTCGGCAGCCGCAACATCGATGCGCGGCAGGACGGCTCGGCGCTCGAGCCGCGCTGGGGCCGCGCGGCCTACCTGTTCAACGCGACCATTGCCGGCATCGAGCGCGCCGACGCGCTGCTGTTGGTCGGCGCGGTGCCGCGCCGCGAAGCGGCGGTGCTCAATGCGCGCATCCGCAAGCGCTGGCGGCTGGGGACTTTCCCGATCGGGCTGATCGGCGAGAAGGCGGACCTCACCTATCCTTACGACTATCTCGGCGCCGGGCCGGATACGCTGGCCGGCGTTGCCGGCGGCAAATTCGGCGAGCTGCTGAAGCAGGCCGAACGTCCGCTCGTGCTGCTCGGCGCCGGCGCAGTGGCACGGCCGGATGGCGCCGCCGTTGCGGCACTCGCCGCCAAGGCCGCGCTCGAAGTGGGCGCGGTCAAAGACGGCTGGAACGGCTTTTCCGTACTGCACAGCGCGGCCTCGCGCGTCGCCGCGCTCGATCTCGGCCTGGTACCGGGCGACGGCGGCAAGACGGCAAGGCAAATGGCGCAAGGCGACGGCCTCGACGTGCTGTTCCTGCTCGGCGCCGACGAGATCGAGGTCAAGTCCGGGCCGTTCGTCGTCTATATCGGCACCCACGGCGACCGTGGCGCCCACCGCGCCGACGTCATCCTCCCCGGTGCCGCCTATCCGGAAAAATCGGCGCTGTTCGTGAATACCGAAGGCCGCGTGCAGATGGCCGAGCGCGCCTCCTTCCCGCCGGGCGATGCCCGCGAGGACTGGGCGATCCTGCGCGCCTTGTCGGCCGCGCTCGACTGCACGCTGCCCTACGATTTGCTTGGCGCACTGCGCAAGGCGATGTTCGCATCCCACCCGCATTTCATGCGCCTCGGCGAGATTGCGCCCGGCAATCCGGCCGACATCGAGAAGCTCGCCCAGCATGGCGGCACGACCGATAAGGCGCCGTTCACGTCGTCTATTGGTGATTTCTATCTGACCAATCCGATCGCGCGCGCCTCCGCGATCATGGCGGAATGCTCGGCGCTCGCCAGCGCCGCGGCGAAGACGGCGGCGGAGTAGGGCCATGACGGCGTCCGATTTCTTCTTCGGTTATGTCTGGCCGGTTCTCATCATTTTGGGCGAATTGCTGCTGCTGCTGGTTCTGCTGCTCATCGTCGTCGCCTATGTGCTGCTTGCCGACCGCAAGATCTGGGCCGCGGTGCAGATCAGGCGCGGCCCGAACGTGGTCGGCCCATGGGGCCTGCTGCAGTCGTTTGCCGATCTGTTGAAGTTCGTGTTCAAGGAGCCGGTGATCCCGGCCGGCGCCAATAAGGGCGTGTTCCTGCTGGCCCCGCTTGTTACCTGCGTGCTGGCGCTCGCCGCCTGGGCGGTGATCCCGTTCAATGTTGGCTGGGTGATCGCCGACATCAATGTCGGCGTGCTTTACATCTTCGCCATCTCCTCGCTCATGGTCTACGGCGTGATCATGGCCGGCTGGGCCTCGAATTCGAAATATCCGTTCCTTGCTGCGCTGCGCTCGGCCGCGCAGATGGTGTCGTACGAGGTTTCCATCGGCTTCGTGTTCATCACCGTGCTGCTGATGGCGAATTCGCTCAATCTGTCGAAGATCATCGAGGCGCAGAACGGGCCATACGGGCTGTTCTCGTGGTACTGGCTGCCGCTTTTTCCGATGTTCGTGGTGTTCTTCGTCTCGGCGCTGGCGGAAACAAACCGGCCGCCCTTCGACCTGGTGGAGGCGGAGTCGGAACTGGTCGCCGGGTTCATGGTGGAGTACGGCTCCACGCCCTATATGATGTTCATGCTCGGCGAATACGTGGCGATCATGACCATGTGCGCCATGGGCACCATATTGTTCCTGGGCGGCTGGCTGTCGCCGATCCCCTTTGTGCCCTTCACCTGGGTGCCGGGGATCGTCTGGTTCGTGCTCAAGGTGTTGTTCCTGTTTTTCATGTTCGCCATGGTCAAGGCGATAGTGCCGCGCTACCGCTACGATCAGCTGATGCGGCTCGGCTGGAAGGTGTTTCTGCCGCTGTCGCTGGCCATGGTGGCGATCGTCGCCGCGCTCATCCAATACGGCGGCGTGGCGACCGCGGCGGCGATGAAGTGAGGACGCGATGAGGCTCGTTGGCGCGGCCAAGGCGATCTTCCTGTGGGAATTCGTAGCCGGCTTCGTGCTGGCCATGCGCTATTTCTTCGCGCCCAAGGCGACGCTGAATTATCCGTTTGAAAAGGGCCCGATTTCGCCCCGCTTCCGCGGCGAGCACGCGCTGCGCCGCTATCCGAACGGCGAAGAGCGCTGCATTGCCTGCAAGCTTTGCGAGGCGATCTGCCCGGCGCAGGCCATCACCATCGAGGCGGGGCCGCGCCGCAACGACGGCACGCGGCGCACCACCCGCTACGACATCGACATGGTCAAATGCATCTATTGCGGCCTGTGCCAGGAGGCTTGTCCGGTCGATGCCATTGTCGAGGGCCCCAATTTCGAGTTCGCCACCGAGACGCGCGAGGAGCTTTATTTCGACAAGGAAAGACTGCTCGCCAATGGCGACCGCTGGGAGCGCGAGATCGCCAAGAACCTGGCGCTCGATGCGCCTTACCGCTGAACATCATATCCAGTGCAGGCGGTTACCGCGTGTGTGCGCTGCGATAAGAATGCGCGACGCGGGCGATTGCCCACCCGGGGTTCGTTTATTTTTTCGGCCCTCGAAAGTCTTTCCTTGCAACAATTCCAAAGAAGCGATTTGATTGCTCCTCAAGCGAAACGGCGTGTCACCGTCCTTTGACGGCTTTGGGCGTCGCAGTGTTCGACAAACAAAACGAAAGCTAATCGTTTCGAGCAGGACCGTTGGCGAACGGCCCTGGAAGCGCGCATGCGCTGAAAACGCAGCAAGGGAGGACATCATGGTCAACCTGCGTGTGAATGGACAGGAGCGGAGCTTCGACGGCGATCCGTCGATGCCGCTCATGTGGTATTTGCGCGACGAACTCGGCATGACCGGCACCAAATTCGGCTGCGGCGTCGCCCTGTGCGGCGCCTGCACCGTTCACCTCGACGGTGATGCCGTGCGCTCATGCGGCGTGCAGATGGGCGATCTCAACGGCAAGGCGGTCGTCACTATCGAAGGCCTCGACCCGCACGGCCAACACCCGGTGCAGGTGGCCTGGCGCGATTACGGCGTGCCGCAATGCGGCTACTGCCAGGCCGGGCAGATCATGCAGGCGGCGGCACTGCTCAAGAAGACGCCGGCGCCGAGCGATCAGCAGATCAAGGACGCGATGTCGGGAAACCTGTGTCGGTGCGGCTGTTACCAGCGCATTCACGCGGCGATCCGCTCTATCGCGAAGGGAGCGTGACATGACCCATCATCGCACAGACGAATTCCCCGTCATCACCAATGTCAGCCGTCGCGGCATGCTCAAAGGCGTGGTCGCGAGCGGCGGTCTCATTCTGGCGGCGCAGTTCCCGGCGGTGCGCGCGGCGCTGGCTTACCCGACCGGCGCCACCGCCATGCCGCATGGCGTGGTCAGCGACCCGCACGTCTTCGTATCGATTGCGCCGGACGGCATCGTCAGCATCGTTGCTCATCGCGCCGAAATGGGAAACGGCGCGGCGCGCACCTCGCTGCCGATGATCGTTGCCGACGAGCTCGACGCCGACTGGTCCAAGGTCCGCATCGTGCAGTCGCCCGGCAACGAGGAAAAGTACGGCAATCAGGACACCGACGGCTCGCGCAGCACCCGCCACTTCATCCAGCCGATGCGGCTGTGCGGCGCCTCGGCGCGGCATATGCTGGAGCAGGCGGCTGCCAAGCGATGGGGCGTCGACGTTTCCGAGGTCGAGGCCGATCACCACGAAGTCGTGCATCGCGGCTCGGGCCGCAAGCTCGGCTATGGGGCGCTTGCGAAGGATGCCGCGGCGCTGCCGACGCCGCCCGCCGACAAGGTGAAGCTGAAGGACGAGAAAGCCTTCCGCTATATGGGCAAGGGCAATATCGGCGTCGTCGACCTCTACGACATCACCACCGGCGGAACGACCTACGGTCAAGACGTGAAACTGCCGGGGTTGAAGTTCGCGGTCGTCGCACGGCCTGCGGTCGTCGGCGGCAAGGTCAAGTCCTATGATGCCAGCGCCGCCATGAAGGTGCCCGGCGTCGAGAAGGTGGTCACCATCGCGCCGACGCCGGCGCCGGCGAAATACGCTCCGCTCGGCGGTGTCGCCGTGATCGCCAAGAACACTTGGGCGGCGATGAAGGGCCGCGAGGCGCTCAAGATCGTTTGGGACGACGGACCGAACAAGTCCTACGATTCCGCGACCTACAAGGCCATGCTGGAAGCCAACGTGCGCAAGCCTGGCAAGATGGAGCGCAACGTAGGCGACGTTGATAAGGCACTGAAGTCCGCCAAGAAGGTCATTACGGCGGACTACTACGCGCCGCATCTCGCGCATGCCACGATGGAGCCGCCGGCCGCCACGGCCCGCAAGAGCGGCGACACATGGGAAGTCTGGGCGCCGCTGCAGAGCCCGGGCGGCGCGCGCGACGACATCGCCAAAGCGCTCGGTGTCAAGCCAGAGCAGACGGTCGTGCACGAGACGCTGCTTGGCGGCGGCTTCGGCCGAAAGTCGAAGTGCGACTTCGCGATCGAGGCCGCGCTTCTGTCCAAGGCGATGGACGGTGCGCCGGTGAAGGTGGTGTGGACGCGCGAGGATGACATCCAGCACGACTTCTACCACACCGTCACGGCCGACCGCTTCGAGGCCGGCCTGGACGAGCACAACAAGGTGATCGCGTGGCGGCACCGCAGCGCGGCGCCGACCTTCATGTCGAACTTCGTGCCCGATCCAAAGCATCCGAGCGGCATCGAGCTCGGCATGGGATGGGTCGACGCGCCGTTCGATATTCCGAACATCCGGATGGAGAGCGGCGAAGCGCCGTCCGAAGTCCGCATCGGCTGGTTCCGTTCGGTCAACAACGTGATGCACGCCTGGTCGACCCAGTCGTTCATCGCCGAGCTCGCGCATTCGCTCGGGCGCGATCAGAAAGACTTCCTCTTGGAGATGATCGGACCGGCGCGCATCGTCGATCCGCGCAAGCAGGTCACCACGCCCTTGTGGGACTACGGTGAACCGTTCGAGACGTTCCCGATCGATACCGGCCGGCTGCGTCACGTGGCGGAGTTCGCCGCCAAACAGGCCGGCTGGGGCAGGCCGCTGCCCAAGGGGCATGGCCTCGGCATCGCGGCGCACCGTTCCTTCGTCACTTACGTCGCAACGGTGGTCGAAGTGGCGGTGGACGAAAAGGGGAACTATACGATCCCGCGCGTGGATACCGCGATCGATTGCGGCTTCTGCGTCAACCCCGAACGCGTGCATTCGCAGGTGCAAGGCGCGGCTGTGATGGGGCTTGCGCTCGCCAAATACGGCGAGATCACGTTCAAGAACGGTCGGGTGCAGCAGAGCAACTTCAACGACTTCCAGATCACGCGGATCGACGAGTCGCCGCTCGAAGTGCGCGTGCACATCGTCGAGCATCCGCTCTCCGTGCATCCGAGCGGCGTCGGCGAGCCGGGCATGCCGCCCTTCGCGCCGGCGCTTTGCAACGCGATCTTCGCGGCCACGGGCAAGCGCATCCGGCAGTTGCCGATCGGCGGTCAGATCAAGGTCTGACGCCGAGCCGGGGACGGATTGCCCATCCTGCGGGCCATCCGGCTGCCGCAAATTCGACCGCCCCGCCGTCAGGCGGGGCGGTTTGCATTTATGACGATTTTGCGGCCCTCGCCGCTTATGGAATGCCGGTCAAAACGCCGCGGAAAAGCGATATCGCCGGTGGACGAGGGCGGTCGGGCGCGCTAGGAACGGGCCCGTCCCCGAATGCTCCCCTCGGTCGTTAAATGATTATCACGGCGTTGTTTTTCTATTTGTTCGCGGGCGTTTGCGTGGCCAGCGCCTTCATGGTGATTGCGGCGCGCAACCCGGTGCATTCGGTCCTGTTCCTCATTCTCGCCTTCGCCAATGCCGCCGGGCTGTTCGTGATGATGGGCGCCGAGTTCCTCGCCATGATTCTGGTCATCGTCTATGTCGGCGCCGTGGCCGTGCTGTTCCTGTTCGTGGTGATGATGCTCGACGTCGACTTCGCCTCGCTCAAGCAGGGAGCGCTGCAATATCTGCCGGTCGGCGCGCTGGTGGGCGCCATCTTTCTCGCCGAGCTGTTGCTGGTGGTCGGCGCCTGGACCATCGGCCCCGGCGTGCCGCAAGCCATCGCGGCGCCGATTCCGCCGGTCGCGCATATCCACAACACAGAGGCCATCGGCCTCGTGCTCTACACGAAATACGTCTACTACTTCGAGGCCGCCGGCCTGATCCTGCTGGTCGCCATGGTGGGCGCCATCCTGCTCACCTTGCAGCACAAGCAGCGCGTGCGCCGCCAGGTGATATCCGACCAGGTGGCGCGCACCAAGGCGACCTCGATCGAAATTCGTCAAGTGCGTCCCGGCCAGGGCTGGGGAGGCACGCCATGACCATCGGGCTCGGGCACTACCTCTCGGTCGCCGCCATCCTGTTCACGCTCGGTATTTTCGGCATATTCCTCAACCGCAAGAACGTGATCATCATTTTGATGTCGATCGAACTGATCCTGCTCGCGGTCAACATCAACCTGGTGGCTTTCTCCGCGCACCTCAACGATATCGTCGGGCAGATCTACGCGCTGATCGTTCTCACGGTCGCGGCGGCGGAGGCCGCCATCGGCCTTGCCATTCTGGTGGTCTTCTTCCGCAACAAAGGCTCAATCGCGGTCGAGGACATCAATATCATGAAGGGCTGACGATGTTGCTTGGCGGAGCGCAAAAAGTGGTCGTCACGGTTGGGCCTGTCCCGGCCCTTCACGCCTTTCTTTCATCGCCCAAGCCGTGGATGCCCGCGACACGCGCGGACATGACGGGGCAGAGGTCGTAGACGAATGTATCAGGCCATCGTCTTCCTGCCCTTGCTCGGCGCGGTGCTGGCCGCGCTCATTGCGATTGCCGGCGCGCGCGCCCGCTGCCCGGGCGAGGCACCGCCGCCGGGCGCGGAAGACACAGCCACCGACCGCGGCCCGCATCTCGGCGGCCCCGCCACGCACGAGGCGGGCGCCGTCATCCATCACGCCCATCACGAGCCGGAGGCGCATGAGCCCGCAGCCGCCGGCTCGCGCATCACGGAGCTCATCACCACCACGCTACTGATGATCTCCATGATCCTGTCGTGGATCGCGTTCGTGCAGGTCGGCTTCGGGCATCACGAGGCGCGCGTGCCGGTATTTACCTGGATCGCCTCAGGCACGCTGCAGGTGCCCTGGCTGCTGCGGGTGGACACGCTGACCTCGGTGATGTTGGTGGTGGTGACGTCGGTGTCGGCGTTCGTGCACCTTTATTCCATCGGCTACATGGCGGAGGACCCCTACCGGCCGCGCTTCTTCGGCTATCTGTCGATGTTCACTTTCGCCATGCTGATGCTGGTGACAGCGGACAATCTGGTGCAGCTGTTCTTCGGTTGGGAGGGCGTGGGGCTCGCGAGCTATCTGCTGATCGGCTTCTGGTACCACAAGCCCGAAGCCAATGCGGCCGCGATCAAGGCCTTCATCGTCAACCGGATCGGCGATTTCGGTTTCGCGCTCGGCATATTTGCGCTGTTCTATCTTACCGGCGCGGTCGATTTCGACACCGTGTTCGCCCAGGCGCCGTCGCTCGTCTCCAAAACCATTCCGCTGTTCGGCTGGCAAATCGACGCGCTGACGCTGATTTGTCTCTGGCTGTTCATGGGCGCCATGGGCAAGTCGGCGCAGTTCCTGCTGCACACATGGCTGCCCGACGCCATGGAGGGGCCGACGCCGGTTTCAGCGCTCATCCACGCCGCCACCATGGTGACGGCCGGCGTGTTCATGGTGGCGCGCTTGTCGCCGCTGTTCGAGCTCGCCCCGCACGCGCAGGCCTTTGTCGTCTTCATCGGCGCCACCACCGCGGTATTCGCCGCGACCATCGGGCTGGTGCAGAACGACATCAAGCGCGTCATCGCCTATTCGACCTGCTCGCAGCTCGGCTACATGTTCGTCGCCATGGGAGTGGGCGCCTATTCGGTCGGCATGTTCCATCTCTTCACCCATGCCTTCTTCAAGGCGCTTCTGTTCCTCGGCGCCGGCTCGGTGATCACCGCGATGCATCACGAGCAGGACATCCGGCTGATGGGCGGTCTGAAGGACCGCATCCCCTTCACCTATGTGACGATGATCGTCGGCTCGCTGGCGCTCACCGGATTTCCGCTCACCGCCGGCTATTTCTCCAAGGACGCCATCATCGAGGCGACCTACGTCGCGCACAATCCGATGGCTTTCTACGGCTATATCTGCACGGTCGGCGCGGCGCTGCTCACCTCGTTCTACTCGTGGCGGCTGATCTTCAAGACCTTCCACGGCGAACCGCACGATCGCCGGCACTGGCGCGAGGCGCACGAGAGCGCCTGGGTCATGTTGATCCCTCTCGGTTTTCTCGCCTTCGGCTCGATCGTGGCCGGCCTGCCCTTCAAGGAAGTCTTCGCCGGCCACGGCGTCGAGCATTTCTTCGGGACCTCGCTGGTTTTCGGCAAGGGCAATACCGTGCTGGAGGATATGCATCATGTCCCGGTGCAGATCGCCGTGCTGCCGACCGTGATGATGGCGCTCGGCTTCCTGGTCGCCTGGTATTTCTATATCCGCCGTCCCGACGTGCCTGTAGAACTCGCGCGCCAGCACGAGATTCTCTACAAGTTCCTGCTCAACAAGTGGTATTTCGATGAGCTCTACGACGCGATCTTCGTGCGGCCGATCAAGCGGCTCGGCTATCTGTTGTGGCGGGGCGGCGACGGCTGGCTGATCGACGGCTTCGGCCCCGACGGCGTATCGGCCCGCGTGCTCGACGTCACCCGCAACGTCGTCCGTCTGCAGAGCGGCTATCTCTATCACTACGCCTTCGCCATGCTGATCGGCGCGGCGATCTTCATCACCTGGTTCATGTTCGCGTTCAGGTAGGGCAGGTCACACCGTCATGAACTGGCCGATCCTCTCCGTCGTGACCTTCCTGCCGCTGCTCGGCGCGGCCTTCATCATGGTCGCGGTGCGCGGCAATGGATGGGTCGCGCGCGGCACCGCGCGCTGGACGGCGCTATGGACGACGCTTGTCACCTTTGCCATCTCGCTGGCGATGGTATGGCGCTTCGATCCTGCGTCGCCTGAATTCCAGTTCGTCGAAAAGCATCCCTGGCTCGGCTTTGCCTCCTACCACATGGGAGTCGACGGCATTTCGCTGCCGTTCGTCATTCTCACCACCGGGCTGATGCCGATCTGCATCCTGGCGAGCTGGACGGCGATCCAGAAGCGCGTGAAGGAATACATGGTGGCGTTTCTCATTCTGGAAACGCTGATGATCGGCACTTTCTCCGCGCTCGACCTCGTGCTGTTCTACCTGTTCTTCGAGGGCGGCCTGATCCCGATGTTCCTCATCATCGGCGTGTGGGGCGGCCCGCGCCGGGTCTATGCCAGCTTCAAGTTCTTCCTCTATACGCTGCTCGGCTCGGTGCTGATGCTGCTCGCCATCATGGCGATGTATTGGGACGCCGGCAGCACCGACATCCCGACGCTTCTGCGGCACGGCTTCCCGCTCGGCTTGCAGAAGTGGGCGTGGCTCGCCTTCTTCGCCTCATTCGCGGTCAAGATGCCGATGTGGCCGGTGCATACCTGGCTGCCCGACGCGCACGTGGAGGCGCCCACCGCGGGCTCCGTCATCCTCGCCGCCATCCTGCTGAAGATGGGCGGCTACGGTTTCTTGCGCTTCTCGCTGCCGATGTTCCCGGCGGCGAGCCACGACTTCGCGCCGCTCGTCTTCACGCTTTCGGTGGTGGCGATCATCTACACCTCGCTGGTCGCACTGATGCAGGAGGACGTGAAGAAGCTGATCGCTTATTCATCCGTCGCCCACATGGGCTTCGTCACCATGGGCATTTTTGCCGCGACCACGCAGGGGATCGCCGGCGGCATCTTCCAGATGATCTCGCACGGCATCGTCTCCGGCGCGCTGTTCCTTTGCGTCGGCGTGGTCTACGACCGCATGCACACGCGCGAGATCGCCTTCTACGGCGGCCTGGTCAACCGCATGCCGCTTTATGCCGCCTGCTTCATGGTGTTCACGCTGGCCAATGTCGGCCTGCCGGGCACCTCCGGCTTCATCGGCGAGTTCCTGTCGCTGATCGGCACCTTCAAGGTGAATACCTCGGTCGCCTTCCTCGCCACGCTGGGCGTCATTCTGTCGGCCGCCTATGCGCTGTGGCTCTACCGCAAGATGATCTTTGGCACGCTCAAGCCGGCCCTGGCCGGCATCAAGGACATCGGCTGGCGCGAGGCCCTCATCTTCGCGCCGCTGGTGGCGTTGACCATCCTGCTCGGCGTCGCTCCCAAGCCGGTGCTCGACATGTCGGCTGCCTCGGTGACGCATCTGCTCGACCGCTACGATCGCGGCGTGAAAGCCGCCGAAATGCAGAAGCAGCACGGCAAGATCGAACTGGTCTCCGCCAAAAATCCGCCGGTGAGCGCGCCTCGATGACGATACCGCTCAGCCAGTTGCACGGCCTGTTGCCGATCTTGCCGGAGATCGTGCTGGCGCTCGGCGCCATGGTCCTGCTCATGGTTGGCGCGGCGGCCGGCGAACGCAGCGCCTCCGCGGTCAATGGCCTGTCGATCGTCGTGCTGCTCGGCGCCGGGGCGGCAATCGCCCTGTTGCCGCCGGGGCATTACGCGTTGTTCGGCGGCAGCTTCGTGGTGGACGATTTCGCGCGCTTCCTCAAGCTCTTGGCGCTCGCGGGCTCCGTCGGCGCGCTGCTTTTGTCGCTCGATTATCTTAAAGCCGCCAAGCAACAGAAGTTCGAATACGGCGCGTTGTTCCTGCTTTCGACGCTCGGCATGCTGATGCTGATTTCCGCCGCGGACTTGATCGCGCTCTATCTCGGGCTCGAGCTGATGTCGCTGTCGCTTTACGTGGTGGCAGCCTACGAGCGCGAGAACGCGCGCTCGACCGAAGCGGGCCTGAAATATTTCGTGCTGGGCGCGCTGTCCTCCGGCATGCTGCTCTATGGCGCCTCGCTCATCTACGGCTTTACCGGCACCGTGAGCTTCGCCGGCATCGCCAAGGCGACCGGCCACGGCGCCGGCATCGGGTTGATCTTCGGATTGGTGTTCCTGTTCGTCGGCTTCTGTTTCAAGATTTCGGCGGTGCCCTTCCATATGTGGACGCCCGACGTCTACGAGGGCGCGCCGACGCCGGTTACCGCTTTCTTTGCGGCGGCGCCGAAGGTGGCGGCCATCGCCATCTTCATGCGGGCGACGGTGGTGGCCTTCCCGGGCATTACGCACGAGTGGCAGCAGATCGTGGTCTTCGTCTCCATCGCCTCCATGGCGCTCGGCTCGTTCGCGGCGATCGGGCAGCGCAATATCAAGCGGCTGATGGCCTATTCCTCGATCGGCCACATGGGTTATGCGCTGGTCGGATTGGCCGCCGGCACGCAGCAGGGCGTGCAGGGCGTGCTCATCTATATGGCGATCTACGTGGCGATGACGCTCGGCACTTTCGCCGTCATCCTGTCGATGCGCCGCGGCGGCGTTCTGGTCGAGCAGATCGGCGACCTTGCCGGCTTGTCGCGCACCCATCCGACCATGGCCTTCGTGCTGGCGATGCTGCTGTTCTCGCTTGCCGGCATTCCGCCGCTTGCCGGGTTCTTCGCCAAGTTCTACGTCTTCCTCGCCGCCATCAATGCCGGGCTTTACGGGCTCGCCGTGGTCGGCGTGCTCACCAGCGTGGTGGGCGCCTATTATTATTTGACCATCGTCAAGATCATGTATTTTGACGAGCCGGTCGCGGGCTTCGAGCGCATGCCGGTGCTGCTGCGCTTCGTGCTTGGCGTGGCCGGGCTGATCAACATTTTCTTCTTCGCCTATCCGGCGCCGCTTTTGGGCGCGGCAACGGCGGCGGCGAAGTCGTTGTTTTGACGCGCGGCTTGATCGGCATGCGCGTGTAGCGAGATGAACCGCGAAGCCACGGGCCTGGCGGGGGCCCGACACAAAGCTTACGAGACGCTCGGCTCCACCAATGCCGAGGCGCTGGCGCTTGCGCGTGCCGGCGAGCGCGGGCCTTTGTGGGTCACCGCGCAGCGCCAGAGCGCCGGGCGCGGCCGGCGCGGCAGCGGCTGGATCTCGCCGCCCGGTAATCTCTACGCGACGCTCCTGCTCAGCCGACCCTCGGAAACGGCGCAAGCCCCGCAAATCTCATTCGTCGCGGCCCTGGCGCTGCACGATGCGGTGAGCGAGTGCGTGCCGCAGCTCGCGCCCCTGCTGAAGCTGAAATGGCCGAACGATCTCCTGCTCGGCGGCGAAAAGCTTGCCGGCATTCTCATCGAGGGCGACAGCGAGCCGCAATTCGCCGTGGCCATCGGCATCGGCGTCAATTGCACATCGCATCCGCCGCAAACCAACCATCCGGCCACCGATCTCGCCGCTGCCGGCGCGCAGGTCGCGCCGGAGCGCCTTTTCGCGGCGCTGGCAGCCGCCATGCAGAGGCGCTTGGCGCAATGGCGGGGCGGGCAGGGCTTCGCCTCTATCCGCGCCGACTGGCTCGCGCGTGCCGCCGGCCTGGGACAGGATATCCGCGTCCGCCTGCCGGAACGGGAGCTGTCCGGCCGCTTCGACGGGCTCGACGAAGCCGGCCGCCTGTTGCTTGGCGGACCGAACGGTGTCACCCGCATCGCCGCCGGCGAAGTGTTCGGGCTCAACTCACCATGACCGAACAGCGTGGCCACATCCTCCGCTCATTCCCGCGTCAGCGGGAATCCAGGGTGCGCGCCGCTCGCCGGCCTGGGTCCACGCTTTCGCGGGGACGAGCGGATGCGAGGAATCGCCGCTGATGGCCAGCCCTCAACAAGAATTGGTGTTTGCGCCGCTGGGCGGGGCCGGCGAGATCGGCATGAACCTGTCGATCTACGGCCTCGGTCCCGAGCAGCGCAGACAGTGGCTGGCGGTCGATTGCGGCGTCTCCTTCGCCGCCGAGGAGCATCTGCCCGGCGTCGACCTGTTGCTGCCCGACATCCGCTATCTGGTCGAGGAGCGACGGAACCTCGCCGGCATCGTCATCACCCACGCGCATGAAGACCATTTCGGCGCGCTCATCGATCTGTGGCCGCAGCTCAAAGTGCCGGTCTATGCCACGCCGTTTTCGGCGGCGCTGATCGAGGCCAAATGCGCGGGCGAGCCGGGCGCGCCGAAAATCCCGGTCACCGTGATCGCGCGCGGCAGCCGCTTCAAGGTCGGGCCGTTCGATATCGAACTGGTCACCATGACCCACTCGATCCCCGAGACCAACGCGCTCATCATCCGCACGCCTTGCGGCAACGTGCTGCACACCGGCGACTGGAAGCTCGATCCGACGCCCATCCTCAACGATCCGACCGACGAGAAGAAATTGCGCGCCTTCGGCGAGGAAGGTTGCCTGGCGCTGATCGGCGATTCCACCAATGCGGTGCGCGAGGGCCGCTCGCCGTCGGAGGCCGACGTCGCCAAGGCGATCGCCGAACTGATCGAGACGGCGCCCGGGCGGGTCGCGGTCACCACCTTTGCCTCCAATGCCGGCCGCCTGCGCAGCGTGGCGGAAGCCGCAATTGCCGCCGGCCGCGAGCTGATCGTGGTCGGCCGCGCCATGGATCGCATCGTGCAGATCGCGCGCGAGACCGGCTATTTCGAAGGGCTGCCGGAGTTCCGCGGGGCCGATGCCTACAATGCGTTGCCGCCCAAGAAAGTCGTCGCCCTCTGTACCGGCAGCCAGGGCGAGCCGCGGGCGGCGCTTGCCCGCATCGCCGAGGACCAGCATCCCGACATCAAGTTCTCGCGCGGCGACCGCCTGATCTATTCCGCCCGCATGATCCCCGGCAACGAGAAGGCGGTCGGCCGCGTCATCAACGGGCTGATCGAGCAGGGCGTCGAGGTGATCACCGACCGCACCCACCTCGTGCACGTCTCCGGTCATCCGCGCCGCGAGGAACTGGAGGCGCTGATCTCCTGGGTCAAGCCCGCCATCCTCATTCCGGTGCACGGCGAGGCGCTGCATCTCACCGAGCACGGCGCGCTCGCCAGCCGCTGCGGCGTCCGCCAAGTGATCCAATGCCGCAACGGCGACCTGGTGCGGCTATCGGGGGATGCCCGCATCATCGACGAAGTGCCGGCCGGCCGCATCTACAAAGACGGCACGCTGCTCGTGCCGGCCGACGCGCGTACCGTCGCCGACCGGCGGCGGCTTTCTTTCGCCGGCGCCATCTCGGTCGCGCTGGCGCTCACCGAGGACGGACGGCTGGCGGCCGATCCGGAATACGATCTGATCGGGATCCCCGAGCGCGACCGCGACGGCGGGTTCCTGCACGAGGCGGTATATGACGCCATCATCGAGACCTTCGAATCCTTGCCGCGCGGGCGGCGGCGCGATGCGGATAGCGTGGCGGAGGCGGTGCGCCGCGCCGTGCGCGCCGCGGTCGCCGGGCGCTGGGGCAAGAAGCCGATGTGCCATGTGCACGTGTTGCCGGTATGATGGTCTGTCGGCTTTTCCCGGGCGCAGCGCAGCACGTTAGTGGTGCGCTGCTGACCCGGGATCGCGAAGAGTGCCGAATGTGAAACGGTCCCGGATCTGCGGTGCACCGCTGACGCGCTGCACCGCGTCCGGGACAAGAGGAGCGAAATGATCGGACGTCTCAATCACGTCGCAATTGCCGTGCGCGACATCGGCAAAGCCGCGAACGTCTACCGCGACACGCTCGGCGCGCAGGTGTCGGAAGAGGTGCCGCAACCCGATCACGGCGTGACCACCGTGTTCATCAACCTGCCCAACACGAAAATCGAGCTGTTGCAGCCGCTCGGCGAGAATTCGCCCATCGCCAAATTCCTCGAACGCAATCCCGACGGCGGCATCCACCACGTCTGTTACGAGGTGCCCGACATCCGCGCCGCCCGCGACACACTAAAGGCGCAAGGGGCGCGCGTTCTGGGCGACGGCGAGCCGAAGATCGGCGCGCACGGCAAGCCGGTGCTGTTCCTGCACCCGAAGGACTTCTGCGGCACGCTGGTCGAGCTGGAGCAAGCGTGAATGCCCGTCGGCCACCCGCCCGTCATTCCGGGGCGCACGCGCAAGCGTGCGAACCCGGAATCCAGATGCATGCGCGGAATCGGTTGCCGGATTCCGGGTCCGCGAGCTTTGCTCGCGCCCCGGAATGACGGAGCAAGATGAATGGCTCTCACGACAGTCCTCGCGATCTATTTCATCATCTGGTGGGTGGTGCTGTTCACGGTGTTGCCCTGGGGCGTGCGCAGCCAGGGCGAGAGCGGCGAGGTTGCGCCGGGCACCGACCCGGGTGCGCCGGCGGTGCACGCGGTCTGGCGCAAGCTGTTTTGGACGACGGTCATCGCCAGCGTGCTTTTTGCTATCCTGGCGGGCGTCTACGCGCTCGACCTCATCCCTTACGATTTCCTGCTGGCGATCTCGGGCCCGCCGCACCATTGAGCGCAAAAAAAGAGCAGGGCACGAGCCCTGCTCATCGCACGTTGTCTTGTCCTCGTAACCCCGACTCTTGTTGCTTTGTATCGAGGCGGCAGCGGGTGAGCGCGCCGAGGACTGCTTCCCTCCCAAGACTTGGACCGCACGTTGGAGCCGGTCTTTGCCGCCGGCATTTCCGTCCCTGCGGACTTCGATAACGCTAGCGTATCATTGCGATGCTGTCATCAACTTTCCGTCATCCCGACGTAAATGATCGAAAAACGCGACTTTGGCCTCTTCGAGTCGGGTTCCAGGCGTCTCTGGCGGCGTAATCGGCAGTGCCCAATTGTTTTGCACTATAGGTTGTGTGCTTTGGAAACGCTGCAGCCTGTTGCAGCCAAGGGGCGGCGGTACGCCAAATTTCAGGTCGTGTCGCTTCCCCTTGTGTTTGGCGGGCCGATCCGCTTTCAGTGGCGTCCGCCACTTGCTCCGTGCCGATTTCCTGAAGCGAAGCCGCAATGCGCCTGTCCCGCTATTTCCTGCCCATTCTGCGCGAAACGCCCAAAGAGGCCGAAATCGTCTCGCACCGGCTGATGCTGCGTGCCGGCATGATGCGGCAGGAGGCGGCGGGCATTTATGCCTTCCTCCCGCTCGGCCTGCGCGTCCTGCAGAAGATCTGCCGCATCGTGCGCGAGGAGCAGAATCGCTCCGGCGCCATCGAGCTGTTGATGCCGATCATCCAGTCGGCGGAACTATGGCGCGAGAGCGGGCGCTACGAGGCCTACGGCAAGGAGATGCTGCGCATCAAGGATCGGCACGAGCGCGACATGCTCTACGGGCCGACCAACGAGGAGATGATCACCGATATCTTTCGCGCCTATGTGAAGTCCTACAAGGACCTGCCGCTCAACCTCTACCACATCCAATGGAAGTTCCGCGACGAGGTGCGTCCGCGTTTCGGGCTGATGCGCGGCCGCGAGTTCCTGATGAAGGACGCCTATTCGTTCGATCTCGACCAGGCCGGCGCGACACATGCCTACAACAAGATGTTCGTCGCCTACCTGCGCACGTTCCACCGCATGGGGTTGAAGTCGATCCCGATGCGCGCGGAGTCGGGGCCGATCGGCGGCAACCTTTCGCACGAGTTCATCATCCTCGCCTCGACCGGCGAATCGGAAGTGTTCTGCCACAAGGACTATCTCGACCTCGCCGTACCGGGCGAAGACGTCGACTTCAACAATGTCGCCGGCTTGCAGGCGATCGTCGACAAATGGACCGCGCGCTATGCCGCCACCTCCGATATGCACGATGCCGAAGCCTTCGCGCGCATCGAGCCGCACAACCAGGTTTCCGCGCGCGGCATCGAGGTCGGCCATATTTTCTATTTCGGCACCAAGTATTCCGCGCCCATGAAAGCGGTCGTGGCGACGGCTGACGGCACCGAGGTGCCGGTGCACGGCGGCTCCTACGGCATCGGGCCGAGCCGCCTGGTCGCCGCCATTATCGAGGCGAGCCACGACGATGCCGGCATCATTTGGCCGGAGCCGGTGGCGCCGTTCCAGGTGGCGATCCTCAACCTGAAGCAGGGCGCCGACGAAACGGACGCGGCGTGCGAACAGCTTTATCGCGATCTCACGGCCAAGGGGGTCGAGGTGCTCTACCACGATCTCGACGAGCGTCCCGGCGCCAAATTCGCCACCGCCGACCTTATCGGCGTCCCCTGGCAGGTGCTGGTCGGCCCGCGCGGGCTGGCCGAAGGCAAGGTCGAGGTGAAGAAGCGCGCCGACGGAAGCCGGGAGACGATGACGCCTCAGGCGGCGCTCGACCTGCTAGGAGCGTGTCCGTTTAGTCCCTGTTGGAGGGCGGCGGTAGCATGATTGCATCATGCGGCGGCGCGGGCGAGCTTGCGCAGGTTGTGACCGGTGCAGATCATCGCCCATTCGGCCTTTACTTTTTCGACCCCCCGCAACAGGAACTGACGGAAGCCGTTGGCTTGTTTGATCTGTCCGAATACCGGTTCGACCACCTGCTTGCGTAATCGGTAGCGGCTGCGATGGCCGGCGCGTCTGAGCTTGGCGCTCATGCTGGCAACCAGCGATCCGGGCTTGAGCGGTCGCTTGGCGGTGGCGGACTTGGCGCCGTGGTGCTGTCGCCCGGTGGCGATGTAGCCGTTGATCCGCCGCCGGCCGAGCGTGGCCAGATTGGCGGCCGAGCAGTAGCCGGCATCGGCCGAGACCTCGTCCGGGTTGCGCTTGAGGTTGGTCTTGATGCCGTCGAGCAATGGCGCGAACTGCGCCTGATCGCTGCCGTCGTTGGACAGCGTGTGCGCGACGATGATCTGCGCCGTCGCATCGACCGCGGCTTGCGCATTGTAGCCCTGGATGTAGCCGTCCTTGGTCTTGAGGATGCGGCTTTCCGGGTCGGTGAAGTTGCGTTGCACCTTGCCGTCGGGCTCGGCTTTCGGCGGTGCTGGCGTCCGGCCCTTTTTCTTCCGCCCGTCTGCCGGGCGCTGCTGTTGCGCCTGTTGCCGGCGCCTCATCTCCTCTGTGGCGGCGGCCTTGGCTTCGGCTTCAAGCTCGGCCTTGGCGGCGCGAAGCTTGGCAAGCCGTTGCGCCTTGTCGGCCGCCCAAGCGGGCATCTCGTCGCCGCGCTTATTGCCGTAGAGCTTGTCCTCCTCGGCATCGGCGGCCTCAGCCGCCTTGAGCCAGCGGTCCACCTCCGCCGCAAGCTCGGCTTCGCGCTGCTTCATGCGCTCATAGCTCATCGCTTTGTGTTTCGACGCATTGGCCTTAATCTTGGTGCCGTCCAGCGCGACATGGCCGAGCTTCACCAGCCCGGCCTTCTCGGCCAGCCTGAGCACCTGCACGAACAAAGCGGCCAGCGCCTTAAGATGCCGCCTTCGGAACTCCGAGACGGTGCGGAAGTCCGGCGCATCGCCCGCCACGATCATCATGAAGTCGGCCCGCTCCACGGCCGCCTTGGCGATCCGGCGCGACGAATAGATGCCGCTCGCATAGCCGTGTAGCAGCAGCGCCGTCATCAGCCGCGGGTCGAACGGCGGCTGCCCCAGCGCGCTCCGGTAGCTCGCGGCAATCGCGGAAAGATCAAGCTCCTCCCGCACCAAAGCCACGATCAGCCGCGACAAGTGGTCCTTGGGCACGTAGTCCTGCACGCGCGGCGGCAGAAGTTGTGCCTCATCGATCTTCCAGGGGCGAAAATCCTTGCTCATGGCCCGCAAAGAATCAGATTCGTCGCCGCTTTGACCAGCCATTACTTGGACAAGCTCCTAGCATTACAGTTGCAATTTTGCTTGGCGTCTGAATCCATGAGCCACCATGATTCGGAGGGTCATGGATGGCGGGAGCATCGGTTGAAACGACGCTGGATCTGTGGGCATGGTCGTTGCGGGACGTAAGGGCGCGCATGCGGCCTCTGTTTCACCAGAAGCGAGTTGCGGCATCGGCGGCAGAGTTTCTGGACGGCCTCTTGGGGAACGAACCGCGCAAGACGGGCTGGATGCGTGCGGAAGCGGCTGGCGATCCCGGGCCATGGCGCCAGCAGGCGATCCTTGGCCGCAGCCAGTGGGATGCCGATGCCCTGCGTGACATGGTGCGCGATTACGTGCTGGAGACGCTCGCCGACGACAATGCGGTTCTTGTCATCGACGAGACGGGCTTTTTGAAGCAGGGCAAGGCCTCGTGCGGGGTTGCGCGCCAGTATACGGGCTCGGCGGGCAAGATCACCAATTGCCAGATCGGCGTGTTCGCGTCCTATGTGTCGCGTCACGGCCATGCCTTTATCGACCGGAGGCTTTATCTGCCAAAGGAATGGACCGACCATCCCGCCCGCCTGAAGGCGGCGCATGTGCCGCAAGACGTTGGCTTTGCGACGAAACCCCAGATCGCGCGGGCGATGATCGCACGGGCGGTTGCCACAAAAGTACCCTTCTCTTTTGTCGCCGCGGACAGCGTGTATGGCACAGGCGACATCGAAACTCTCTTGCGCAAGGCCGGCAAGGGCTATGTTCTGGGCGTTGCCTCCAATCACGTGTTCCGCTCCTGGGGCAAGAAGCACCTTGTCGGCGGCACCGCTTCCAAGATCGCGCACCGTCTTCCCAAGAAGGCCTGGCGGCGCTTGTCCTCAGGTGAAGGGACTAAGGGACCCCGCCTGCACGAGTGGGCCTATGTCGAATTGGCCGACCTCGACGCCGGCGAATACAACAGCAGCCTCACCGGCGAATGGACGCGGGGGTTGTTGATCCGCCGAAACATCGTCAGCGGCGATCTAGCCTTCTTCTCCACCTGGTGCCCCAAGGGCACGCCCATGAAGAAGCTGGTCTCGGTGGAAGGTCATCGCTGGGCTATCGAGGACAGCTTCGAGAGCGCGAAGAACGAACTCGGCCTCGACCACAACGAGACACGCTCCTGGCACGGCTGGCATCGACATGTCTCGCTCGTTATGCTGGTCTTCACAATGATGGCTGTGATCCGCCATCACGCCAACGCTGCTTCTCCGCCCAAAAAAACGTTGTCACGCCGCCCGACGACCAAGCGCTTCTGATCCGCTGGTCGATCCAGGAAATCCGCCGCATCGCCATGAAGCTCGCGCAACGGCGCATCCAGCCCGCCCACGTCATCGCGTGGTCACTGTGGCGCCGTGCTCATCAAGCCGAGGCACGCGCCGCACACCTCAGAAGAAAAGTGCAACTGTAATGCTAGGAAGTAAGGGCCAATAGCGAGCAGGGCATGGCCGATAGCGCCGCGTGCGCCTGCCCTGACTATTCACTTCTGCCTGTTCGCTATTTCGCTCCCAATAAACCTGTGTGCTCTCAGGCGCTTTTGCCCACGAAACCGCCAGAATCGTGTGAAAATCCCGAAACTCCGGGGAACCCCTCTTCGATGACCGAGCCCAACGGGACGCGGCCCTTTTCTCCGTTCGAATGGATGCTGTCGCTGCGCTATCTGCGCGCGCGGCGCAAAGAGGGATTCATTTCGGTCATCGCCGGTTTCTCCTTCTTGGGCATCACGCTCGGCGTCGCCACGCTGATCATCGTGATGGCGGTGATGAACGGTTTCCGCCACGAGCTGTTGCAGAAGATCCTCGGCCTCAACGGCCATCTGCTGATCCAGCCGCTGGAGAAGCCGCTGACCGACTGGGCCGACGTGGCGGCGCGCGTCGACAAGGTGCCGGGAATAAAACTCGCCGCGCCGATCGTGGAAGGCCAGGCGCTTGCCTCCTCGCCGTTCAATTCCGGCGGCGTCCTGGTGCGCGGCATCAGGCTGCAGGACCTGGAGAAGCTTCCCTCCGTCGCCAAGAACATCAAGCAGGGCACGCTGAAGGGCTTCGACAGCGCACATGGCGTGGCGATCGGGCGGCGGCTTGCCGACCAGCTTTCGCTGCGCGCCGGCGACAACATCACCCTGGTCGCGCCGCGCGGGGCGGTGACGCCCATGGGCACCATGCCGCGCATCAAGGTCTACAAGATCGCCGCGGTGTTCGAGATCGGCATGTCGGAATACGATTCCGCCTTCGTGTTCATGCCGCTGCAAGAGGCGCAGGCTTACTTCAACCGCGCCGGCGACGTCACCGCCATCGAGGTCTATACCGCCAATCCCGACCGGGTCGACAGCTACCGCAAGGCGGTGCAGACGGCCGCGCAGCGGCCGATCTTCATGATCGACTGGCGCCAGCGCAACGCCACCTTCTTCACCGCACTGCAGGTCGAACGCAACGTAATGTTCTTGATCTCTGACCCTGATCGTCTTGGTGGCGGCGCTCAACATCGTCTCCGGCCTGATCATGCTGGTGAAAGACAAGGGCCAGGACATCGCCATCCTGCGCACCATGGGCGCGACGCAAGGCTCCATCATGCGCGTGTTCCTGATCACCGGAGCCTCTATCGGCGTCATCGGCACGCTGGTCGGCCTGGGGCTGGGCGTGCTGATCTCGCTCAATATCGAGAGCCTGCGTCAGTTCCTCTCCTGGCTCACCAATACCGAACTGTTCTCGCCGGAGCTCTATTTCCTCTCGCACCTGCCGGCGGACATGGACACGGGCGAAACGGTGGCGGTCGTGGTGATGGCGCTCACGCTCTCGCTCATCGCCACGCTCTATCCGTCCTGGCGGGCGGCGCGCCTCGATCCGGTGGAGGCGTTGCGTTATGAGTGAGACGGTGGTCGAGACGCGGGTGGAGGTGACGCAGGAAAAACAGGAAATCCCCATCCTGTATCTGCACGACATCGAGCGCCACTATCGCCAAGGCGACGAGACGCTGCACGTGCTGAACGGGGTGGAGCTTGCGCTGTGGGCGGGCCAATCGGTGGCGCTGGTGGCGCCGTCGGGCGCCGGCAAGTCGACGCTGCTGCATATCGCCGGCCTGTTGGAGCATCCCGACCGCGGCGAGGTCTATATCGACGGCCGCTCGACCGCGATCCTGCCCGACCACGAGCGCACCCGCATCCGCCGTAACGAAGTCGGCTTCGTCTACCAGTCGCACCATCTGCTGCCGGAATTCTCCGCGCTCGAGAACGTGCTACTGCCGCAGATGATCCGCGGCTTGGGCAAGAGCGAGGCGACCAAGCGCGCGACCGAATTGCTGGCCTATCTGGGCTTGCGCGGGCGGCTCACCCACCGGCCGGCGGAACTGTCGGGCGGCGAGCAGCAGCGCGTGGCGATCGCGCGCGCCGTCGCCAACGCGCCGCGCATCCTGTTGGCCGACGAGCCGACCGGCAATCTCGACGCGCACACCGCCGATCACGTGTTCGATGCCTTCAACCAGCTCATCCGCGCCTCCGGCCTCGCCACCATCATCGCCACCCACAACCTGGAGCTTGCCGGCCGCATGGACCGGCGGGTGACGTTGCGGGAAGGGCGCATCGTGGAAATGGAATAAGCGACTTGCCTGCGTCGGCGGCAAGCAAATCGCTTCAACGTCCTTTTGTAACGTTCTGTTTTTATGAAAGTTTTCGTCGGCGAAGCGCTGTGACCTGCGGTTTGCCGAGCCGGCTTGGATTGTGGGTCAGTTTGATTAAGGCGTTGCGGCCAGGGGCAAAACGGCCATAGTGGGGCATGAACAAATGGACCGCCGTCGCTTTCGGTCTTGTGGCCTTTGCACTGGCGGCCTGCGCCAAACAGCCGCTGCCCGCATCGGAAGGCGATGTTCCCGGTTTTTTGATGGGTCTCGTTCACGGCTTTATTGCGCCGGTTTCGCTGGTTGCCCATCTCTTTGACCATTCCATTCGGATCTATGCGTTTCCCAATAGCGGCGGATGGTACGACTTCGGTTTCGTTTTGGGCATTGGAGCGCTTTTAGGGGGCGGAGCCAGCCGAATATGAAAAACCGCCCCGCGACCCTCCCCAGCTCGCCAAGTCCATAGTCCGGATAGCCACCGGCCAAATTGAAGGCCCGGAGCCGGCGCCAGGCGGCGGTCGCGCTGCAGCGAAGTGATTTTCGACGTTGAGACGCACAAAATTGATGGCGGGCGGCGGGGCGGCTTGACAGGCGAACAGACCATGAACTATGTTCCCTCTCCGTTCTAGGGGAGGAATTTCGATGTTCAAAGCCGTCATCCAAGAAGCCGCCGCGCTGACCTCGCTCGCCCTGTTCGTCGGCATGATCGCCATCTGGTCGCAGGTGCTGGGGAACCTGTAAGCCCGTCATTCCGGGGCGCGAGCCAACGGGTCCGCGCGAAGCGCGGCCCGATGCTCCGCGAGCGGAGCCGGAATCCAGGGGCTAGTTTGCGTACGCGTCTGGATTCCGGGTCCGGCTCTTCGAGCCGCCCCGGAATGACGGGGAAAGGTTGAGCCGCGCGGGAAGGCGCTGGTGGACTTGAGCGCGCCGCGTGCGCACTCTGGGTCGCGACAAGGAATCACCCGCAAGACGCTCAGGTCTGATGGCCGAACTCGATTTCGTGCACCTGCACGTGCACTCCTCCTATTCGCTGCTGGAAGGCGCGCTCACCATCGCGCGGCTGGCCGAGCTCGCCAAAGCCGACCGGCAACCGGCGCTCGCGCTCACCGACACCGACAACATGTTCGGGGCGCTCGAATTCTCCGAGAAGCTCAGCGGTTCCGGCATCCAGCCCATCATCGGCTGCGCGCTGGCCATCGATTTCGGCGACACCGAGCAGGGGACGCGCAACGGCAACGGCCAGGCCGCGCGCCAGCGCATCGTGCTGCTTGCCGCGCGCGAGGACGGCTACCGCAGCCTGATGCGGCTGTCGTCGCGCGCCTTCCTCGATACGCCCGCGCACGAGCCGCCCCGCCTGCGCCTCGAATGGCTGCAAGGCGAGACCGAGGGCGTCATCGCGCTCACCGGCGGACCGGGCGGCCCGCTCGACATGGCGATCGCCGCCGGCCAGGGCCATCTCGCCGGCGCACGGCTCGATGCGTTGCTTTCGCTCTTCGGCGACCGGCTTTATGTCGAATTGCAGCGCCACGGCAGTGCGCATGAAAAGCGCGCCGAGCCCCTGCTGATCGATCTCGCCTATGCCAAGGGCATCCCGTTGGTCGCCAGCAACGGGCCGTTCTTTGCCGCCGCCGCCGATTATGAAGCGCACGACGCGCTGATCTGCATCGCGGAAGGGCGCCTCCTGGCCGAGAGCGACCGCCGTCAGCTTACGCCCGAGCACCGCTTCAAGTCGCGCGCCGAAATGGTGCGGCTGTTCGCCGATCTGCCGGAGGCGCTCGCCTCGACCGTCGAGATCGCCGAGCGCTGTTCGTTCCGCCCGCGCACGCACGAGCCGATCCTGCCGCGCTTCTCGGTGGGTGAGGGCGTCGCCGACGAGGCCGCCGAGCTGCGCAAACGCGCCGAGCAGGGACTGCTAAGGCGCCTGACCACGGCGGGGCTTGCGCAGGGCACCACCGAAGACGAATACCGCGCCCGCCTCGACTTCGAACTCGGCGTCATCGAGCGCATGAGATATCCGGGCTACTTCCTGATCGTCGCCGACTTCATCCAATGGGCGAAGGCGCAAGGGATCCCCGTCGGGCCCGGACGCGGCTCCGGCGCCGGCTCGCTCGTTTCCTACGCGCTCACCATCACCGATCTCGACCCGATCCGCTTCGGCCTGCTGTTCGAACGCTTCCTCAATCCGGAGCGCGTGTCGATGCCGGACTTCGACGTCGATTTCTGCCAGGACCGCCGCGACGAAGTGATCCGCTACGTGCAGGAGCGCTATGGGCGCGACCAGGTAGCGCAGATCATCACCTTCGGCACCCTGCAGGCGCGCGGCGTGCTGCGCGACGTCGGCCGCGTGCTGCAGATGCCCTACGGCCACGTCGACAAGCTGTGCAAGCTGGTGCCGCAGAACCCGGCCCACCCGGTGACGCTCGCCCGCGCCATCGACGACGAGCCGAAATTGCAAGCCGAGCGCGACAGCGATCCGGTGGTCAAGCGCGCCTTCGACATCGCCAAGAAGCTCGAGGGGCTGACCCGCCACGCTTCCACCCACGCCGCCGGCATCGTCATCGGCGACCGGCCGTTGAGCGAGCTGGTGCCGCTTTACCGCGATCCGAAATCCGACATGCCGGTCACCCAGTTCAACATGAAATGGGTGGAGCAGGCGGGGCTGGTGAAGTTCGACTTCCTCGGCCTGAAGACGCTCACCGTGCTCGACGTCGCCTGCAAGCTGGTGAAGCGCCGCGGCATCGACATCGACCTTTCCAAGATCCCGCTCGACGACAAGCCGACCTACGAGCTGCTGGCCAATGCCGAGGCGGTCGGCGTGTTCCAACTGGAAAGCGCCGGCATGCGGCGCGTGCTGCTCGACATGCGGCCGGACCGCTTCGAGGACGTCATCGCGCTGGTCGCGCTCTACCGGCCCGGCCCCATGGCCAATATCCCGACCTATTGCGCGCGCAAGCACGGCATGGAGCAGCCGGACTACATCCATCCCAAGCTCGAGCCGGTGCTGCGCGAGACCTTCGGCGTCATCGTCTACCAGGAGCAGGTGATGCAGGCGGCGCAGCTCCTCGCCGGCTATTCGCTCGGCGAAGCCGATCTCCTGCGCCGCGCCATGGGCAAGAAGATCCGCAAGGAGATGCAGGCGCAGCGCGAACGCTTCGTCTCCGGCTGCGTCGAGCGCGGCATCGGCAAGGGTCAGGCGGACGCCATTTTCGATCTGCTCGAGCGCTTCGCCGAATACGGCTTCAACAAGAGCCATGCCGCGGCCTACGCGCTGGTTGCCTATCAAACCGCCTATATGAAGGCGAATTATCCGGTCGAGTTTCTCGCCGCGTCGATGACGCTCGACATGGGCAATACCGACAAGCTCTCCGAATTCCGCGCCGAGGCCGAGCGGCTCGGCCTGCGCGTCGACCCGCCCTCGATCAACCGTTCCGGCGTCGCTTTCGAAGTCGCCGGCAACACCATCATCTACGCGCTCGCCGCGCTGAAGGGCGTCGGCAAGCAGGCGGTGGAAGCAATCACCGCCGCGCGCGAAGTCGCCGATTTCGCCGATCTCGCCGATTTCGCCGGCCGCATCAATCCCCGCGCCATCAACAAACGCGTGCTGGAAAGCCTTGCGGCCTCCGGCGCCTTCGATGCATTCGAAGCCAACCGCGCCCGCATCTTTGCGGGAGTCGACACGGTGCTGCGCCAGGCCCAGCACGCCCACGATGCTGCTTCGCTCGGGCAGAATGAATTGTTCGGCGGCGGCGGCAATCGCGAGCCGATCAAGCTGCCGAACATCGAGCCCTGGCTGCCGGCCGAACGCCTGAAGCGCGAATACGATGCCGTCGGATTCTTCCTTTCCGGTCATCCGCTCGACGATTACGCGGCGGTGCTGAAAAAATTGCGCGTGCAGCCCTGGGCCGAATTCGCGCGCGCGGTGAAGGCCGGTGCCACCGCCGGCCGCGTCGCCGGCACCGTGGTGTCGCGCCAGGAGCGGCGCACCCGAACGGGAAGCAAGATGGGCATCATCGGCCTGTCCGATCCGTCCGGCGCCTATGAGGCGGTGATCTTCTCGGAAGGCTTGGCCGAGCACCGCGATCTGCTCGAGCCGGGCAACGCGGTGCTGCTCTTCCTGTCGGCGGAAGTGCAGGGCGACGACGTGCGCGCGCGCATCCAGTCTGCAGAGCCGCTCGATGCGGCAGCCGCCAATCTGCACAAGGGCCTGCGCGTGTTCCTGCGCGACGACAAGCCGATCGAGGCGGTGGCCAAGCGCCTCGAGCCGGCAGCGCAGGTCGGGCCTGCCCGATCTGCGCCATCAAATATGCGCGCCAACAATGGCGACGGCGAGGTGAGCGTGGTGCTGATGCTGGCGCGCGGCACCGAGGTGGAGGTGAAGCTGCCCGGCCGCTTCAAGGTGTCCCCGCAGATCGCCGGCGCCATCAAGGCGGTGCCCGGCGTGGTGCAGGTCGAGGCGCTCTGAGCTTTCGCAATCGCTGAACTTCGTCGTCCGCGAAAGCGGAGGACGATAGGACGCCTCCGTCTATCGATAGCGCAGGGGGTGCTGGATTCCCGCTCTCGCTTTCGCTCGCCGGGGATGACCCGCCCTTAAATAATATTTTCCTAGGACTATTGACCTTTCACGGATCCAGACTATATTCCTCCCGTCCTGCTCTTCGAGGGGCGTCTTCCGGAGACGTGCCGAAGACGGAGCGGCGGACGGCGGCATGGCCGAGATGCGCCGGCCGTGACGGTTCGGACTTGGAGGCCCGAAAGGGACTTTGAGTCGATGCGGCGCCCGCGGGCAGGCCTCGTAACCCTGCACTCGGGAGGTCCGGGGACCCGACCGGGCGGCATTAAGACCGCTCTGCCAGAAGCTTGGCTGGACAGGGCCGCTTCGACGCCAGGATGGCAAACTAGCGGCGTGGGCTGGTGGTGAAACCGGCGCGCCGCGAAAAGCCCCCAGGGCGGCAAGCGTGGACCTGGAAGCGCGGACCCCGGAACAGAAATCGCCGCAGGTGGAGCGCCGAGAGGCGCCCCTTCGCCGATCGCAAGGCAAAGGGGACACGCCTCGCAAGCGTGTCGGGCGGCCGCGCCGGCAGCTCAGAGGGGTTGCGCCAATCCCTCGCGTCTTTCGGCGCTCCGCTCCCCTCGGTGGGCGCGAAGCTGGAACGACGGGCCTACCCGGGGCCGCGCAAAAAACACGGGCGATTTCGCTTGCCCGGCCCTGCCTTGCATCCCGGAATCCCTCCCTATATAAGCCGCGCATCACTCACGCGGATGTAAGGCTTTCGGCCCCGACAATGGGTCGAATGGCCGTCCGGTGGCCCCAATGGGCTCACAACCGTCCGCGGCGGATCAACCGGAGAAAGAATTATGTCGCTTCCTGACTACTCGATGCGTCAGCTATTGGAAGCTGGCGTGCATTTCGGCCATCAGGCCCACCGCTGGAACCCGAAGATGGGGCAATTCATCTTCGGCACCCGCAACAACATCCACATCATCGACTTGGCGCAGACCGTGCCGATGCTGCACCAGGCGCTGCAGGCGGTTTCCGACACCGTCGCCAAGGGCGGCCGCATCCTCTTCGTCGGCACCAAGCGGCAGGCGCAGGACGCCATCGCCGACGCCGCCAAACGCAGCGCCCAGTACTACGTGAATTCGCGCTGGCTCGGCGGCACGCTGACCAACTGGAAGACCATCTCCGGCTCGATCTCGCGCCTGCGCAAGCTCGACGAGATGCTCAATTCCGGCGAGGCCGCCGGCTACACCAAGAAAGAGCGCCTCACCATGCAGCGCGAGCGCGACAAGCTCGACCGCTCGCTCGGCGGCATCAAGGACATGGGCGGCGTGCCCGATCTCCTGTTCGTCATCGACACCAACAAGGAAGACATCGCGATCAAGGAGGCGCGGCGCCTCAACATCCCGGTCGCCGCGGTGGTCGATACCAATTGCGATCCCGTCGGCATCAATTACGTCATTCCGGGTAACGACGACGCCAGCCGCGCGGTGTCGCTCTATTGCGACCTCGTGGCGAAGGCGGCGATCGACGGCATCTCGCGCGCGCAAGGCGAACTCGGCATCGACATCGGCGCCGCCGAAAAGCCGGTCGTGCAGGAGACGATCCCGACCGCACCGGCAACCGGCGATCTCGGCTTCGAGCAGCTGCCCGGGCCGCGCGGCGTCGCCGACGATTTGAAGAAGCTGCCCGGCATCTCGCCGGCGATCGAGAAGCAGCTCAACGACCTCGGCATTTTTCACTACTCGCAGATCGCAGGGCTATCGCCCACCGCCGCCCACAATGTCGGCGAGGAGGTGGGTCTGCCCGGCCGCGTCGAAGGCTGGATTGCCAAGGCGAAAGAGCTGACGGCGGAAACCGAATAAGTGTCTCCGTCATGCCCGGCCTCATGCCGGGCATCCACGCCTTGCCGGCGGTGCCGATTTGAAAGACGTGGATGGCCGGGACAAAGCCGGGCCATGACCAATCGAGGATCGTATTGATGGCAAATATCTCAGCCCAGATGGTCAAGGAACTGCGCGAGGCGACGGGCGCCGGCATGATGGACTGCAAGAGCGCGCTGACCGAAACGAGCGGCGACATGGAGGCGGCGGTCGATTGGCTGCGCAAGAAAGGCCTGTCGAAGGCCGCCAAGAAGGCCGGCCGCGTGGCCGCCGAAGGGCTGATCGCGGTGCTGGTGAAGGGCAATAAAGGCGTCGTGGTCGAGGTCAATTCCGAAACCGACTTCGTCGCGCGCAACGACCTGTTCCAGGGCTTGGTGAAGATGATCGCTGACGTCGCGCTCACAACCGGTCCCGACGTCGAAAAAATCAAGGCCGCGAAGGCGGGCTCCATCACCATAACTGACGCGATCAACGACACCATCGCCAAGGTCGGCGAGAACATGACGCTGCGCCGGGTGGATGGCTTGTCGGTCACGCAGGGCGTGATCGGCGCCTACGTGCACAACATGGTCAGCGACGGTCTCGGCAAGATCGGCGTCATCGTCGCGCTTGAGTCGGGCGGCAAGGCGGATGCCCTCGCCGGCATCGCCCGGCAAGTGGCCATGCATGTCGCCTCCGCCAATCCGCAGGCGGTCGATGCTTCCGGGCTCGATCCGGCAGTTGTGGAGCGCGAGAAGAATGTTCTGGCGGAAAAGTTCAAGGCGCAGGGTAAACCGGCTAACGTGATCGACAAGATCGTCGAGTTGGGGCTCAAGACCTTCTACAAGGAGGCGACGCTTCTGGAGCAGCCGTTCATCTTCGACGACAAGAAGAGCGTCGCGCAGGCGCTCAAGGAGGCCGAGAAGGAGGCGGGCGCTGCCATCAAGGTCACTGGCTTCGTGCGCTATGCGCTCGGCGAAGGGATTGAGCGGCCGGACACCGATTTCGGCGGCGAGGTCGCCGCTGCTGCCGGGCTTGAAATAGCGAGCCTTGCCTGACCGATCCCGTGGAGGATCGCCACGATGAGTGAGCCGAGCTATCGACGCGTCATCGTCAAGCTGTCCGGCGAAGCGCTGACCGGCAGCCAGGGATTCGGCATCGAGCAGGTCACGGTCGAGCGGCTCGCCACCGATCTGGTGAAGGCGGCGTCACTCGGCGTCGAGCTTGGGGTGGTGGTCGGCGGCGGCAACATCTTCCGCGGTGTCGAAGTGTCCGAGCGCGGCGTGCCGCGTCCGGTCGGCGACACCATGGGCATGCTGGCGACGGTGATGAATTGCCTGGTGCTGGAGGCGGCCATCGAGCGCGCCGGCCGTGAGGCGCGCACGCTTTCGGCGCTCGCCATGCCGGCGGTATGCGAGACCTACAACCGCAAGCGCGCCATGAAAAATCTCGCCAAGGGCCGCGTCGTCCTGCTTGCCGCCGGCACCGGAAATCCCTTCTTCACCACCGACACCACGGCGGTATTGCGCGCGGCGGAATTGGAAGCCCAGGCCGTGCTCAAGGCCACCAATGTGGACGGGGTCTACAGCGCCGACCCCAGAAAAGACCCCAAGGCCAAGCGTTACGAGCGGCTAAGCCATCAGGAGGCGATCGAGAAGCACCTCAAGGTGATGGATTCGACCGCCTTCGCGCTTGCCCGGGAAAACCACATGCCTATCATCGTATTCTCGATTGGCGAAAAAGGCGCGATCGAGGGTGTTCTGCGCGGCAAAGGGCGGGCGACGATCGTCGGCTAGCCGACGTCGGTCGGCCGCGCCCTGAAGGCTAAGGATCCCGGCTGCCGCGCCTTCTGCGTCAAGGTCCGGGGGATGGTTATGACAAGCACAACGCACGATATGAACGAGATCAAGCGGCGCATGCAGGGCGCGAGCGCCGTCCTCAAGACCGAATTGTCGGGTTTACGGACCGGGCGTGCCTCGGCGCATCTGCTCGACCCCGTGCATGTGGACGCCTACGGTGCACAGATGCCTCTCAACCAGGTCGCCACCGTGAGCGTGCCGGAGCCGCGCCTCATCAGTGTCAATGTCTGGGACAAGTCTTTGGTGCACGCGGTCGAAAAGGCGATCGTCAATTCCAATCTCGGCTTGTCGCCGGCGACCGAAGGACAGGTGCTGCGGCTGCGCATCCCGGAACTCAACGAGGAGCGCCGCCGCGAATTGGTGAAGATCGCGCACAAATACGCCGAGACGGCCCGCGTGGCGGTGCGGCACGTACGGCGCGACGCCCTCGATGTGATCAAGAAGCAGGAGAAGGATCACAAGATCAGCAAGGACGATCACGACCGCCACGCCGCCGACATCCAAAAGGCGACCGATGGCGCGATCGCCGAAATCGACCAGATGCTGGGAGCAAAGGAAAAGGAGATCCTCACCGTCTGAGGTCCATTTGATGTCCGACCCCAAGATTCCGCAGAACGCAGCGCCGTTCATCGTGCCGCGCCATGTCGCCATCATCATGGACGGCAACGGACGCTGGGCGGCGGCGCGCGGCTTGCCGCGCGCCGAAGGCCATCGGCGCGGGGTCGAGGCGTTGCGCCGCACGGTGCGCGCCGCCGGTGAGATCGGCATCCGCTACCTGACCATCTTCTCCTTCAGCGCCGAGAATTGGTCACGGCCGGCTTCCGAGATCGGCGAACTGATGGGGCTGTTGCGCCGCTTCATCCGCAACGATCTTGCCGAATTGCACAAGAGCAACGTGCGGGTGCGCGTGATCGGCGAACGCGTGGGGCTCGATCCGGAAATCGAGCGGCTTTTGATCGAAGCCGAAGAGCTCACCAGGAACAATGACGGTCTGACTCTGGTGGTGGCCTTTAATTACGGTGCGCGTCAGGAAATCACGCGCGCGGTGCGCCGCATCGCCGACGAGGTGGCGCGAGGGGGTCTCGCGCCAAACGACATCAGCGCGGAGACCATCGGCGCGCGTCTTGATGCGCCTGACGTCCCTGATCCCGACCTCATCATTCGCACCAGCGGCGAGCAACGCCTGTCGAACTTCCTGCTCTGGCAGTCGGCCTACAGCGAATTGGTATTCGTGCCCACCTATTGGCCCGATTTCGACCGCGCCGGGCTCGAGGCCGCGATCCGTGAATACCAGCAGCGCGAGCGCCGTTTCGGCGGCTTGGTCGCCAAGACCGGATCGTGAAAACCGTGCTCGGTATTGGTCCAGCTTCCGGCCCGGGCGACGCCGGCAGTGCCGCGACTGCGCCTGCAAACAACCTCCTGCTGCGTGCCGTATCGGCGCTCGTCATGGCGCCGCTTGCGATATGGGTGGCTTGGCTCGGCGATTGGCCATTTGCGCTGTTCTGGTGCCTCGCCGCCATCGCCGTGTTGTGGGAATGGGTCACGCTCGTGGTGGGCGCGCGCTACCGGCTGATGCTGTCGTCGTGCGCATCGGCCATTGCGGTGGCGGCGCTGGTCGCCTGGCGCGACCGCGCGGTGACGGCGATTCTTCTGGTCGGATTGGGCGCGCTCGCCGCCACGATCTTCGCTCCGCGCGAGCGCCGGTTCTGGATCACCGCCGGCATCGGTTATGCCGGCGCCATGCTGCTCGCGCCGATATTGCTGCGCGCCGACAGTACCTACGGATTTCCTGCCATAATTCTGCTGTTCGCGATCGTATGGTCGACCGACATTTTCGCCTATTTCGCCGGTCGCGCGATCGGCGGTCCCAAGCTCGCCCCTGCTGTTAGCCCGAAAAAAACCTGGTCGGGCGCTGTCGCCGGCGCGCTTGGCGCGGTCGTCGTCGCGGTGGCGGTTGCCGGCCTGTTCGGCACCCTCGGCAAGGGAACTATTGCGGTGATGGCGCTGTTGTTGTCGATGGTCGCCCAAATCGGAGATCTCTTTGAATCCTGGGTCAAACGCCGGTTCGGCGCCAAGGACGCGAGCCGGCTCATTCCCGGCCACGGCGGCGTGATGGACCGGCTGGACGGCTTCTGGGCGGCTGCGCTGGTGGGCTGTGCGGTCGGCTTGCTGCGCGGCGGTTTCGATAACGCCGCGCGCGGCCTGCTGATATGGTGAGACCATGACCGTCACTCATCTTGCCCGCTCGCAGCAGGCGGCGGCGCCTGCCCGGCGGCGCATCACCATTCTCGGCGCCACCGGCTCGATCGGTGCCAGCACCGTCGATCTGATCAAGCGCGCCCCTGAGCGATACGGCGTGGTGGCGGTGACGGCGCGCCGGAGCGCTGACGCGCTGGCGCAAATCGCCCGCAGCGTCGGCGCGCAAATGGCGGTGGTTGCCGATCCGGCCGCCTATGGCGAGCTGAAGCAGGCCTTGTCCGGCAGCGGCATCGAAGCGGCCGCGGGCGAAGAGGCCTTGCTCGAAGCAGCGCAGCGCCCGGCGGACTGGGTGATGGCGGCGATCAGCGGCGCCATCGGACTGAAGCCGACCATGGCGGCGATCGAGCGCGGCGCGACGGTCGCGCTCGCCAACAAGGAATGTCTTGTTTGCGCCGGCAGCCTGTTCATGCGGCGGGCGGCGAGCACGGGCGCCACCGTGCTGCCGGTCGAACTCGGAGCACAACGCCGTCTTCCAGGCGCTCGGCGCCGGTCCGCGCGAGGACGTCAAGCGGGTGATCCTCACGGCGTCCGGCGGCCCGTTCCGCACCTGGTCGCTCGATCAAATCAGGCAGGCGACGCCCGAGCAGGCGCTGCGCCATCCCAACTGGTCGATGGGGCAGCGCATCACGATCGAACTCGGCCACCATGATGAACAAGGCGCTCGAGCTGATCGAGGCGCTGCATCTCTTCGGCCTCAAGCCCGAGGAAATCGATATCCTCGTGCATCCGCAGTCGGTGGTGCACGGCCTGGTAGAGTTCCGCGACGGTTCGGTAGTCGCTCAGCTCGGCTCGCCCGATATGCGCATCCCGATCGCCCATTGTCTGGCCTGGCCGCAGCGCATTGAAAGCCCGGCCGCCCGCCTCGACTTGGCACGGGTGCGCGAACTGACCTTCGAAGCGGCCGATCCGGTACGTTTCCCGGCCGTCGCGCTGGCGCGGCGGGTGCTGGAAATGGGAGGCGCCGCGCCGACCGTGATGAATGCGGCCGATGAGGTGGCGGTTGGGGAATTCATCGCCGGCCGCATCGCTTTTCCGGCCATTGTCGGGCTGGTGGAGGCGACGCTTGAGGCCGCCTCTGCTCGCGGACTGCTGGGCGAACCCGCCGGGATCGATGCCGCCATCGAAATTGACCATATTGCCAGAAGTCTTACCCAGGCCCTCTTGCCTCAAATTGCCGTAAAGGCATCCTAGTAAGGCTTTGGTAACTCTAGTGGCGCCGGCTGGCGGAAGAGGGTGTGATGGGTTCTGACATCATGGGGAGCTTGGGCGCCTTCGGCGGCGGGTTTCTCGGCTATTTGGTGCCATTTCTGTTTGTTCTGACGATCGTCGTATTTTTCCACGAGTTCGGCCATTTTCTGGTGGCCCGCTGGTGCGGCGTCAGGGTGCTGACTTTTTCCCTCGGCTTCGGTCCCGAGATCGCCGGGTTCAACGACCGGCATGGCACGCGCTGGAAAATCTCGGCCATACCGCTTGGCGGCTACGTGAAATTCTTCGGCGACGAAAATGCAGCGAGTGCGCCGGACCATGCGGCCACCGCCGCCATGACCGAAGAAGAGAAGCGGGACAGTTTCATCGGCCAAAACGTGGCATCGCGCGCGGCGGTTGTCGTGGCGGGACCGCTCGCGAACTTCGTGTTGGCGATCGCAATCTTCGCCGTCCTCTTCATGACCGTCGGCAAGCCGATCGCGAGCGCGCGTGTCGATTCCGTATTGCCGGGCAGCGCGGCCGCCGCCGCCGGCTTCAAGCCGGGCGATCTCGTCACCGCGATCGACGGCGAGAATATCGGCACGTTTTCCGACATGCAGCGCATCGTCGCCATCAGCGCGGGCGAGCCGCTCACCATCGTGGTCGAGCGCGATGGCCATGCCGTTACGCTCAAAGCCACGCCGCAACTCAAGGACATCAAAGACCCCTTCGGTAACATGCAACGCATCGGCGTGCTCGGCATCAGCCGCTCGATGGCGCCCGGCGATGTGAGGACGAAGCGGCTCGGGCCGGTCGATGCGGTATCGCAGGGCGCGCAGGAAACCTGGTTCGTCATCGACCGCACCATGTCCTATATCGGCGGGGTATTCGCCGGACGCGAAAGGGCCAATCAACTCGGTGGGCCGATTCGGATTGCGCAGGTCTCCGGCGAAGTGGCGAGCGCGGGCTTTGCCGCCCTGCTGCATTTGACGGCGGTCTTGTCGATTTCCATCGGGCTTCTGAACCTGTTCCCGATTCCATTGCTCGATGGCGGTCACCTTTTGTTCTATGGAATTGAGGCGGTGCGCGGCCGCCCGATCTCGGAGCGAGCGCAAGAGGTTGGCTTTCGCATCGGGTTGGCGATCGTGGTTATGTTGATGATTTTTGCAACCTTTAATGACATCTTGCACCTGACCACCTCATAACCGTTGCCGAGGCGCAACTTTTTGAGGGGAAAGGGAAAGTTCGAGCGGCACATTCGTTTGCTCCGCCACTAAAACGCTGTAAAAGGCATTTCAAAGTAAGCCAGTCCAACGGTTCGAATCCGTTGTGGGGCGGCCGCAAGGACTTAAAGGGCGCGTAGCGCATGGGACTTTGTGTGCGGTGGGTGCGAGGACTGGCCCTTAGCTGCGTCGTCCTCGGCGGGTTCTTTGCGACCGCCGGGGTCGGGACCCTTGTGTCCCCGACCGCCGCGCAGGCGCAGACCGTCAACTCAATCGTGGTCGAAGGCAACCGCCGTGTCGAAGCGGCGACGGTCCGCACCTATTTTCGGCTTGGTCCCGGCGGCAGGCTCGGTCCTGCCCAGATCGACGAAGCAGTCAAAGCACTTTACGCCACCGGTCTGTTTTCCGACGTGCGCATTCGCCATGCGGGCGGCCGCGTGGTGGTGACCGTCGTCGAAAATGCGGTCATCAACCAGGTTGCCTTCGAGGGCAACAAGAAAGCCAAGGATCCCCAGCTCGAGGCCGAGGTGCAGTCGAAGACGCGCGGCACGCTGTCGAAACCGACCGTGCAAGCCGACGTGCAGCGAATTATCGAAATCTATCACCGCACCGGCTACTACGACGTAGCCGTCGTTCCGCAAGTCATCGAGTTGCCGAATAACCGCGTCAATTTGGTCTTCAAGATTACCGAAGGCAAGAAAACGGTGGTGAGGGAGATCCACTTCGCCGGTGCGCACGCATTCGGGCAGAACCGCCTCAAGCGGGTGATCAAAACCACCGAAGTCAATTGGCTTTCCTTCCTGCAAACGACCGACATCTATGACGCCGACCGTGTCGAAGCGGACCGCGATCTTTTGCGGCGCTTCTACCTCCAGCATGGCTATGCCGACGTACGAATTGTGTCGGCGGTCGGCGAATACGATCCGGCAAAGAAAGGCTTCATCGTCACGTTCACTATCGACGAGGGGCCGCAATATCATGTCGGCACCGTCGACGTAATCTCCAACGTGCGCGCGCTCGATCCGGCCGTGCTTCGCGGCCGCATCAAGCTCCACTCCGGCAATGTCTACAACGCCGATCTGGTGCAAAAGAGCGTCGAGGCGATGACGATCGAGGCCGCCAAAAGCGGCTATGCCTTCGCCAATGTGCACCCGCGCGGCGACCGCGACATCAAACGCAGGATCATCAATCTCGTCTTCGTGTTCGATGAAGGCACGCGCGCCTACATCGAGCGCATCAATATCCGCGGCAATACACGCACCCGCGACTACGTGATCCGCCGCGAATTCGATATCGGCGAGGGCGACCCCTACAACCGTGCTTTGATAGACCGCGCCGAGCGCCGGTTGAAAAATCTGAACTATTTCAAGACGGTGAAGATCACCAACGAGCCGGGCTCGGCGCCGGACCGGGTGGTTGTCGACGTCAATGTCGTGGAGAAGCCGACCGGCGAATTTTCGATATCGGCGGGCTATTCCACCTCGGACGGCTTCCTCTCGCAGGTGAGCATCGCGGACCGAAACCTCATGGGCCGCGGTCAGTTCGCCAAAGCCTCGGTGAGCTATGGCCAATACAGTCAGGGGTTCGATCTGTCGTTCATCGAGCCTTATCTGCTCGGCTACCGGATGGCCGGCGGCATCGACGTGTTCGGCAAGAAAAACGATTCGACCAGTTACGTCTCGTATAGTTCGACCACGATCGGAACCAAACTCAGCCTCGGCTTCGCTTTGACCGAGGAAGTGGCGTTGCAACCGTATTATTCGATCTACCGGCAGGAAATCACGCTGCCGGACGAGTACAACAACTGTATCTTGTCGACGGCCGCTCTGGTCAACGGCGGGACCGGCGTCCTGCCAACCGACTCTTGCTATAGCGACGGCGAAGCCTCGCTGCCGGTACGCATGGAGCTCGCGCAAGGTCCGGTCACCGTATCGCTGGTCGGCGCGTCGCTAAGCTACAACACGCTCGACAACGTCAATTCGCCGACCAGCGGCCTGTTCGCGAAAGTGACCCAGGATCTTGCCGGCGTCGGCGGCGACGTCAATTTCATCCGCACCACCGGCGAGGTACGCAACTATTACGAAGTGCTGCCGGACGTGGTCGGGGTGCTCAAGGTGCAAGGTGGTCACATCTCGTCTTGGGGCGGCCAAGATCTTCGCATGCTCGATCATTTCTTCCTGGGACCGAATCTCGTCCGCGGCTTTGAGCAGGCCGGCATCGGCCCGCGTGACATCACCTACGGCACGACGAACGACGCGCTCGGCGGCAGCCTGTACTGGGGCGCCAGCGTGGAATTCCAGACGCCGCTTTATTTCCTTCCGCGCGAAATCGGCATCAAGGTCGCGGCCTTCGCGGATGCCGGGTCGCTTTGGGACTACAAAGGTCCGACCTACTGGAACCAGACCGGCGAGACCGTTACCGTCGGTCTGGATAGTCCTTGGGACATCCGCTCTTCGGTCGGTGTGGGTTTGATTTGGGATTCGCCGCTCGGTCCACTTCGCTTCGATCTTGCGTATCCGCTGAGCAAATATTGCGCTCTGTCCCCCAACGGTGGTGGAGCGGAAGTTTGTGACAAGACCCAGATTTTCCGCTTCACCGGCGGCACCAAGTTCTGATCGCGACGTTTGGCGGCAGCACGACCAAAACCAGACGTATGCGGAGTTATTGGGAGCGGCGCTGGGCCGGTTGAGCGGATCAGCCCCTGACGTGCATGAGCGAGCCGGTATTCCTGAGACATAGCGACGGCATGACGCTCGGCGAGGTCGCCAGCCTGGCAGGCGTCGAGCCGCCGGCGGCGGCCGTGCGGGCACGCCGAATAGGCGACGTTGCGGCGCTCGACCGCGCCGGGCCAAGCGATATTTCTTTCTTCGACAACAAGAGCTTTGCGGCAGCGGCGGCAGCGACCCGGGCCGGTGCTTGCCTGACGACTCCGGCGCTTACGCATCACCTGCCGGAGCGCGTTGCGGCACTCAAGGTGCGCGAGCCCTATCGGGCATTTGTCCTGGTCGCGCGCGCGCTTTTTCCGCAGGCCTTGCGGCCGTCCTCACTCTACGCGGCCGGCGAGGCCGCCGGCGCTCATGTGCACGAGCGCGCACGCTTGGAAGATGGCGTCACGATCGACCCCGGCGCCGTCATCGGGCCGCGCGCCGAAATCGGTTCCGGCACCGTGATCGCGGCAACGGCCGTCATCGGACCGGAGGTGCGCATCGGCCGCGATTGCTCGATCGGGGCGGGTGCGAGCATCAGCAATGCGCTGATCGGCGACCGCGTCATCATCCATGCCGGCTGCCGCATCGGCCAGGACGGTTTCGGTTTCGTCATGGGAGCACAAGGGCACCTCAAGATTCCGCAAGTCGGCCGCGTGATCATCCAGGACGACGTCGAAATCGGCGCCGGCACGACCGTCGACCGCGGTGCGATCCGCGACACCGTGATCGGCGAAGGCACCAAGATCGACAACCTCGTTCAGGTCGGCCACAATGTCAGTATCGGCCGCCATTGCGTGCTGGTGGCGCAAACGGGCATTTCCGGGTCTTCCACGCTCGAAGACTATGTTGTGCTGGGTGCTCGCGTCGGCCTAAATAACAACGTCACGATTGGGGAAGGGGCGCAGATCGCGGCAACCAGCATCGTCCACGGCGACGTCCCCGCCGGCGCGCGGTGGGGAGGCACGCCGGCCAAGCCCGTGAAACAGTGGTTCCGCGAAATGATGATTCTCGAACGCCTGGCGCGCGCAAAAGGCGGCCGCGAGGCGGCGCAGGACGAATAAGAAGATAAAAAGTATGGACGAAACGGTCAAAAAGCTGGAAGCGGCCGACATCGCGGCGGTGCTGCAAATGCTGCCGCACCGCTATCCGTTTCTCATGGTCGACCGCGTCATCGATATCCGCGGCGATGAAAGCGGCATCGGCATCAAGAACGTCACTTTCAACGAGCCGCATTTCCAGGGCCATTTTCCCGGCAATCCGGTGTTTCCCGGCGTGCTCATGATCGAGGGCATGGCGCAAACGGCCGGCGTGCTCTGCATCGCCGCGACACCGGCGATTGCGCCGAAATCGGTATTCTTCCTGACGATCGATAAGGCCAAGTTCCGCAAGCCGGTGCGCCCGGGCGATACGATCGAGTACCACATGCGCAAGATCAATCAGCGCAAGACCATGTGGTGGTTCCGCGGCGAGGCGAAAGTCGCCGGCCAGACGGTCGCCGAGGCCGAGCTCGGCGCCATGCTTTCCGACGCATGAGCGCCCGCATGATCGATCCCTCGGCGCGGATCGACGCCGGGGCGGCGGTCGGAAGCGATGTATCGATCGGTCCATACTGCGTCATCGGACCCAATGTGAGCCTGGGCGACGGCTGCCGGCTCGTCAGTCACGTCAACATCGCCGGCCATACCACGATAGGTCCGCGCACCGTCATCTATCCCTTCGCCTCGCTCGGCACCCCGCCGCAGTCGGTCAGCTACCGCGGCGAGCCGACAAAACTCGTGGTCGGCGCCGATTGCCAGATCCGCGAGGGTGTCACCATGAATACCGGCACCGCGCAGGATCGCGGCATTACGACGGTCGGTGACAAATGCTTCATCATGATCAACTCTCATATCGCGCATGACTGCCAAGTCGGCAACAACGTAATTTTCGCCAATAACGTGATGCTCGGTGGCCACGTCACCATCGAAGACAACGTGGTGTTCGGCGGCGGGGTGGCGGTGCGGCAATTCGTGCGTATCGGCGAGGGCGCCATGATCGTCGGCATCAGCGGCGTCCGCGCCGATATCATTCCCTGGGGCATGGCGCAGGGTCCGCTCGCCAATCTGATCGGTCTCAACGTGGTCGGCATGCGCCGTAGCGGCGCGTCGAAGGCGGAAATTCTGAACCTCCGGCGCGCCTATCAGGCGCTGTTCTTCGGCGAGGGCGAGTTCCGCGCCCGCCTCGACGCGGTCGATCGCGACTTCGGCGGCGACACGCGCGTGCGCAAAGTGGTCGATTTCATCCGTGCGGGGAAACGCCCGCTCACCACGGCGATCAGGCGCAACGAGGGCGACGAGGACTAGATGAGCGCCGCCGAGGTCGCAAGGAGCGACGGTCCGCTGGCGATGATCTGCGGCGGCGGCACCCTCCCTTTGGCGGTGGCGGATTTGGTCGCGGCGGGCGGCCGCAAGGTTTTGCTGTTCCCGCTGCGCGGCTTTGCCGAGGCCGCGGCGTACGAGAAGCGCGAGCACATCTGGGTTCATCTCGGCCAGTTCGGTACGGTCGCCCGCGTGGCTCGCGCGCAAGGCTGTCGCGATATCGTCTGTCTCGGTTCGGTGGTGCGGCCTTCGCTTTGGCGATTGCGTCCGGATTTTTTCACGCTCAAGGCGTTGCCGCAGCTCGTCAAGGCCTATCGCGGCGGCGACAATCATCTGCTCTCCAGTGTCGGCAAGCTGATCGAACGGCATGGTTTTCGCTTTCTCGGCGCGCATGAGGTGGCCCCCGAAATCCTGGCGCGCCCGGGCGCGCTCGGCCGCGTGCAGCCGAGCGCGCGTGACGATGCCGATATAGCGCTCGGCTTCGCCTACCTGCGCGCAGCCGGGCCGTTCGACGTCGGACAGGCGGCGGTGGTGGCGGACAAGCACGTGCTGGCAGTGGAGGCCGCGGAGGGCACCGACCAGATGCTGGCGCGCGTCGCGCAAATGCGCCAAAGCGGCCGCATCGGTACACGTGCGGGTGTGGGCGTGCTGGTGAAAGCGGCGAAGCCTGCGCAGGATCGCCGCTTCGATCTGCCCTCGATCGGTCCACAGACGGTGGCGGGTGCCGCAAGTGCCGGCCTTGCCGGTATTGCCGTGGCGGCCGGCGACACCATTGTCGCGGAGCCGGAGCGATTGGTCGAGGCCGCCGACGCCGCCAAGCTTTTCGTTGTCGCCGTTCCGCCCGGGCGCAGCTGATGAGCTCCGCGTCGGCAGCGGCAGAAGGTCATGCGCGCGCGCCGCACATCTTCCTGGTGGCGGGCGAGGAATCGGGCGACCGTCTCGGCGCCGCATTGGTCGCCGCGCTCAAGCAGCGCACGCAAGGTGAGGCGCGCTTTTCCGGCGTAGGCGGCGCGCACATGGCGCAGGAAGGGGTGCCGAGCCTGTTTCCGCTCGGCGACCTGGCCATCATGGGCTTTGCCGCCATACCGGCGAGCCTGCCGAAGATCTTGCGGCGCATCCAAGAAGCCGCCGACGCGGTCATTGCCGCCAAGCCCGACGTGCTGGTCATCATCGACAGCCCGGAATTCACCCATCGCGTCGCGCGGCGGGTGCGGGCGCGGGCGCCGCACATTCCGATCGTCGATTATGTCTGCCCTTCGGTCTGGGCTTGGCGGCCGGGCCGCGCGCGCGCCATGCGTGGCTATGTCGATCACGTGCTGGCACTGCTGCCGTTCGAGCCGGAGGTCATGCAGCGCCTGCAAGGTCCGCCCACGACCTTCGTCGGCCATCCGCTGAGCGAGCAGGTAAGCGCGCTGCGCCCGAGCCGGGAAGAAGCGCGCCGAAGGCTCGCCGATCCTCCGCTCCTTTTGGTGCTGCCGGGCAGCCGCTCCGGCGAGGTGCGCCGCATGGCCGGCATATTCGGCGATGCGGTGGCGCGCATTTCCGAGCGGCTGGGTGTGCTGGAAGTGGTGGTGCCGGCGGTGCCGCGGCTTGCCCATGGTGTTGCCGCCGCCGTCGCCGCCTGGCCGGTCAAGGCGCGCGTGGTGAGCGATCTTGCCGGCAAACACGCCGCCTTCCGCCAGGCGCGCGCCGCGCTGAGCAAATCCGGCACCTCGACGCTCGAATTGGCGCTGGCCGGCGTGCCCATGGCGGCCGCCTACAAGGTTCCGCTGATCGAGGAGGCGGTCGGCCGCCTGCTGATCACCGCGCCCAGCGCCATCCTGCCCAACCTGATCCTGGGCGAAAACGCGGTGCCGGAATTCCTGCAGCGGGACTGCACGGCGGCAAAGCTCGCCCAGGCCCTGCTGCCGCTTTTGTCGGATACGCCGCAGCGCCGCCGCCAGATCGAGGCCTTTGCCCGCCTCGATGCCTTGATGGCGATCGGGGAGGGCTCTCCCAGCGAGCGGGCCGCCGCATTGGTGCTCGATTTTGCGCGGCAACCTGGCCAAACGGGGCGCAAAACCATGGCGTCCGCCCGCCCGCTTGCGTAAGGTAGCGCCGACCCGGCCAAACGGCCGTCCGTACCGGCCAAAAAGCCTGGGGGAACCCGCCTCGTGAGTGTCGCCAGACTTGCCGCCATCACCGCCGTCAACGGCTACCTGCCGCCGGACGTGATCACCAATGCCGATCTCGAGCGCATGGTGGACACCAGCGACGCCTGGATCACCGAGCGCACCGGCATCAAGCAGCGCCACATCCTCAAAGGCCAGGGGCTCGGTTCCTCGCATATGGGCGCGGAAGCCGTGCGCGGTCTGCTCGCCAAGAGCGGCACCGCGCCGGAAGAGGTCGAGCTGCTCATCTGCGCCACCACCACGCCCGATTTCGTGCATCCGTGCACCGCCAATCTGATCTGCGACATGGTCGGCATGCGCAATATCGGCTCCTTCGACGTGCAGGCGGCCTGCTCGGGCTTCGTCTATGCGCTGTCGGTCGCGCAGCAGTTCATCGCCGCCGGCACCTACAAGAAGGTCGTCGTGGTCGGCGCCGACAAGATGTCGGCCATCGTCGACTACACCGACCGCGCCACCTGCGTGATCTTCGGCGACGGCGCCGCCGCGGTGCTGCTGGAGCCGAATGCCGACTACGGCATCATGGACACGGTGCTGCATTCCGACGGTTCGGGCATGAAATATCTGCACCAGAAGGCCGGCGGCAGCCGCCTGCCGCCGAGTGCCGAGACCGTCGCCAAGCGCATGCACTACATCCATCAGGAGGGCGCGCAGGTCTATAAATACGCCGTCGCCGGCATGTCGGAGGTCACGCGCGACCTCATGGCGCGCAACAATCTGACCGCCGACATGATCGACTGGATCGCACCGCACCAGGCCAACCGCCGCATCATCGAGACGACGGCCGCGCGCCTCGGCCTGTCGTTCGACAAGATCATGTTCACCATCCACAAATACGGCAACACCACCACGGCCAGCATTCCGCTTTGCCTGTGGGACTACGAGCAGAAGCTGAAAGCCGGCGACCGGCTGTTGCTGGCCGCTTTCGGCGGCGGCTTCACCTGGGGCGGCGCCTACCTCACCTGGGCCTATGACGGCGCAAGGCGGCGGGCGCGACCGGCAACGGCAAGAACGGCGCCGCGGCTAAGCTCGCCTGATCGCGCCTTTGCCGAGCGGCCAGCGCCGCACCAGCACGAGGCCGGCGGCCAGCGCATCGAACACGGCGCAGGTGAGCACCGGCAGCAAGTAATCGCCGGACATATCGCGCAGCAGCCCCAACAGGCCGGGCCCGAACGAATAGGTGAATTGTGCGATCGCGGTCGAGAACGCCACCAGCATGGCGAATGCGGCGGGCTCGAATTCGCGCTGAATGATCAAGGGCGGCAAGGTGATGATGTTGCCGACCGACAAGCCGAAAATCACCGAGCACGTGAGCAACGTCGCCGGATCGTGCGCCCCGGCGATGACGACCAAAGCGGCCGCCTGCGACAGGAAACAGCCGGCGCTGGCCACGCGCTGATCGAGCCGGTCGATGAAGAAGCCGAGCCCCAATCGCCCGACCACCGCCGCGGCCGCCGTCATCGAGACGGCGGCGCCGGCGAGCGGATGGCCGATGCGCGGCGTCATCAGCGCGATCAGATGCACGAGAAATCCGACCTGCGCTAAAAGCGCAAGGGCGAAGGGCGCGCTGACCGTCCAAAACGGCAGATTGCGCAGCGCGCGCCCGCGCGTCCAGGAGGAAGCGGCCGCGCCGCTTGCCGGTGCAAGCCGCAACGGCCCGCGATCGATCCAGGCCAGCACCATGGGCACGAGAACGGCGACCATGAGCAGCGCGGCGAGCGAACTGGCCGAGCGGAAGCCGAGCCAATCGCTGGCGAACAAGAGAAGCGGCGCGCCGATCATGCCGGCAAAGCTCGCGCCGTTGAGCGCGAGGCTGATCGCCAGCCCGCGCCGTTCGTGGAACCAGGCGCCGATCAGCGTGCTGATGGTGGCGAGCCCCATGGCGGCCCAGCCGAACGACATCACCAGGTAGTCGAGGTAAAGCTGCCAGACGGCGTGCACCCAGCCGAGCGCCGCGCTCGACACCGCAAAGCAGGCGATGCCGATAAGTAAGAAAAGACGGGGCCCAAGCCGCGCGATGGCGTCGCTGACGAAGACCACCAGCGCGGCGCTGAGCAGATAATACGCCGTGCTGGCCAAAGAGATGACGGCAGTGTCCCAGCCGGTGAGGCGGCGCAGCTCGGCAAGATAGACGCCCTGGCCGTAGAAGCCGAAGCACCAGCTGAACATCGCCATGGCGAAGCAGAACAGGACCACGCGCCAGCCGCGGTACTTGAGCGACGTCTCGCCGTGCGCGTGAGCCGGGCCGGCGCCTGCGGGGGTGGACATTGCCATGGGCTCGCTTCGTGACCTTGCCCGCGCAATATAGCAGGTTGACGCCGGGCATGGTTTGGAAATAATCAAACCATGCGTGACGGACCCGACATCTCGATCATCGCCTCGCTGATCGGCAACCCGGCCAGCGCCAACATGCTGATGGCGCTCATTTCAGGCCCGGCGTTGACGGCGACGGAGCTCGCCAACGAGGCCGGCATCACGCTGGCGACGGCGAGCGGCTATCTGGCGCGGCTTGAGAAGTCCGCACTCGTCGCCCTGGAGCGGCAGGGCCGCCATCACTATTACCGCCTGGCCGGCCCGGACGTGGTCGCGGCGCTTGAGGCGCTGCTGCCGCTTGCGGCGCGCGCCGGCCACTTGCGCACGCGCGCCGGCCCGCGCGATCCCGAATTGCGGCAGGCGCGCTCCTGCTACGACCATCTGGCCGGCGGGCTGGCGGTGCGCATGTATCGCTCGTTTCTCGACCGCGGACTTTTGACGCACAAGGGCCGCGATATCGAGGTCACCGAGGCGGGAAGCCGCTCGTTCGCGCGCAAGGGCATCGACTTGAAAATGCTCGAGCGCGAGCGGCGCCCGCTCTGCCGTTCGTGCCTCGACTGGAGCGAGCGCCAGCATCATTTGAGCGGCGCGCTCGGCGCCGCCATCTTCAAGCATATTCTGGAGCGCGGCTGGGCCTCGCGGCGGGCCGGCTCGCGCATCGTGCGCTTTGCGCCGGGCGGCGAGCAGAAGATCGCGGCGTGGTACCGGCGCTGAAGGCGTTAGGGCATGATCGGTGTGGACGCGGCCCGGCACGGCCCGCTCCCTCTCCCCGTTGGGGAGAGGGGGTCACGGATCTCGTCAGAGTGAGTCCCCTCACCCGGCGCACTTCGTGCGCCCCGGAATGACCGGTAAAAATTACTTCCTTCGCGAAATCGGCACGTAATCCCTCTGCGCCGCGCCGGTGTAGAGCTGGCGCGGGCGGCCGATCTTCTGCTTGGGATCCTCGATCATCTCCTTCCACTGCGCGATCCAGCCGACCGTGCGCGCCACCGCAAACAGCACGGTGAACATGGTGGTGGGGAAGCCCATCGCCTTCAGCGTGATGCCGGAATAGAAGTCGATGTTCGGGTAGAGCTTCTTCTCGATGAAATACTCGTCGTTGAGCGCGACCTTCTCCAGCTCCATGGCGACGTCGAGCAGCGGGTCGTCCTTGATGCCGAGCTCGTTCAGCACCTCGTGGCAGGTCTTCTGCATGATCTTGGCGCGCGGGTCGTAGTGCTTGTAGACCCGGTGGCCGAAGCCCATCAGCCGGTAGTGGTCGTTCTTGTCCTTGGCGCGCTTGACGAATTCCGGGATGCGGTCGACCGTGCCGATCTCGCGCAGCATGTTGAGCGCCGCCTCGTTGGCGCCGCCATGCGCGGGGCCCCACAGGCAAGCGCAGCCGGCGGCGATGCAGGCGAACGGATTGGCGCCGGAGGAGCCGGCGAGCCTGACCGTCGAGGTCGAGGCGTTCTGCTCGTGGTCGGCGTGCAGGATGAAGATGCGGTCCATGGCGCGCGCCAGCACCTTGTTCGCCTTGTACTCCTCGCACGGCACCGCAAAGCACATGCGCAGGAAGTTGGAGGCGTAATCGAGGTCGTTCTTCGGATACATGAAGGGCTGGCCGACGGAATATTTGTAGGCGAGCGCGGCAAGCGTCGGCACCTTGGCGATCATGCGGATCGAGGCGACCATGCGCTGGTGCGGATCGGAAATGTCGGTGGAGTCGTGATAGAAGGCCGACAGCGCGCCGACCGAGCCGACCATCACCGCCATCGGATGCGCGTCGCGGCGGAAGCCCTGGAAGAACCGCATCATCTGCTCGTGCACCATGGTGTGCTGGGTGACGCGGTAGTCGAAATCGCCTTTCTGCGCGGCGGTCGGCAGTTCGCCGTAGAGCAGGAGGTAGCAGGTCTCGAGAAAATCGCCGTGCTCGGCGAGCTGCTCGATCGGATAGCCGCGGTAGAGCAGCACGCCCTCGTCGCCGTCGATATAGGTGATCTTGGACTCGCAGCTCGCCGTCGAGGTGAAGCCGGGATCGAAGGTGAACATCCCGGTGTCGCCGTAGAGCTTGGCGATGTCGATCACCGAGGGACCGATCGCGCCGGATTGAATGGCGAGGTCCCAATTCTTGTTGCCGACCGTCAGCGTTGCGGTCTTGGTGTCGGTCTTTTTGTCGGTCTTGGCGTCCATGGGCGAACCCTCGGGTTGGCAGCGAGGCGCGGACGGAAAACGGTCAAGCCCGGGACGGCGCGAAGCGCCGGGCATATCGGGTTCCGGCCGTATGTGGCCTAACGCATTCATGTGTGCGCTGCAAGATAGAGTGGGCCGTGCAGCGACCGAGATAAAGGCATAGTCACGTTAATTTGCGGGGCGGAACCGATTCACGCCGCCGGCTGCGAAACCGCCTGGTCGCGCAGCCGCGCCAGGCTCTCCTCGCGGCCGAGCACTGCCAGCACGTCGAAAATCGGCGGCGAGGTCGTCCGCCCGGTGAGCGCGGCGCGCAAGGGTTGCGCCACGGCGCCGAGTTTGAGCCCGGCACGCTCGGCGAAGGGCCGCACCACGGCTTCGACGTTGCCGGCGCTCCAGTCGCCGACGGCCTCCAGTTCCGGCAGCAGCGCGGTGAGCACGCTCTTGGCCTCGCTGGTGAGCAGCGCTTTCGCTTGTTCATTCGGCTCGAGCGGGCGGCTTGCCCAGATGAAACGCGACGCCTCGAACAACTCGAGCAGCGTCTTGGCGCGCTCCTTCAGCCCCGGCATGGCGGCGATGAGGGTCGCGCGCAGGGCCGGCGTGATCTTGCCGGCCAGTTCCTGGCCGCCGGCGATATGCGGCAGGAGCTGCTCGAGCGCGGCGAGCAGCTCGGCATCGCCCGTCTGCCGGATGTAATGTCCGTTCAGGCTTTCCAGCTTGGCGAAATCGAAGCGCGCCGGCGAACGGCCGATGGCGGCCAAGTCGAAGGCGGCGACCATCTCCTCGGTGGTGAAGATCTCCTGATCGCCGTGGCTCCAGCCAAGCCGCACCAGGTAGTTCCGCATGGCCGCCGGCAGATAGCCCATGGCGCGGTAGGCGTCGACGCCGAGCGCGCCGTGCCGCTTCGACAGCTTGGAGCCGTCCGGCCCGTGGATGAGCGGAATGTGCGCGAAAACCGGTACCGCCCAGCCGAGCGCGTCGTAGATGTGCTTCTGGCGCGCGGCATTGGTCAGGTGGTCGTCGCCGCGAATGACGTGGGTGACCGCCATGTCGTGATCGTCGACCACGACCGCCAGCATGTAGGTGGGGGTGCCGTCCGAGCGCAGCAGCACCAGATCGTCGAGGTCGGAATTCTGCCAGGTGACTCGGCCCTGCACCTGGTCCTCGATCACGGTTTCCCCGGTGGTCGGCGCCTTCAGCCTGATCACCGGCTTGACGCCGGGCGGAGCTTCTGCCGGGTCGCGGTCGCGCCAGCGTCCGTCATAGAGCTTGGAGCGGCCCTCGCGGCGGGCAGCCTCGCGCATCTCGACGAGTTCCTCGGGCGTGGCGTAGCAGCGATAGGCGCGGCCGCCGGCGAGCAGCTGCTCGGCCACCTGGCGGTGGCGCTCGGCGCGCGCGTGCTGGAACACGATGTCGCCGTCCCAGGTCAGCCCGAGCCAGGTCAGCCCATCGATGATGGCGTTGATGGCGGCGGCGGTCGAGCGCTCGCGGTCGGTGTCCTCGATGCGCAGCAGCATCTTGCCGCCGGTGTGGCGCGCGTAGAGCCAGTTGAAAAGCGCGGTGCGTCCGCCGCCGATATGGAGGAAGCCGGTGGGCGAGGGCGCGAAACGGGTGACGACGGGCGCGGTCATCGCGAGGCGTCTAGCACAGGTGCGGGAAAGGTGTCAGCGCAATTGCCATTGAGCCGGGCGTCACGTCATGGCATAGGCCGCCCCAAAGGCGGCGGCCGAGAGCTTAGCGGCGAGCCTGACGACGAGGAAGCATGGCGAAGGACGAAAAAGCAAGCGGCGAAGCGGCCGGCGGGGAGGCCGGACGGGACTTTATCCGCGACATCGTCACGGCCGATCTCGGCGCCGGCCGCGTCAGCCAAGTGGTGACCCGCTTCCCGCCCGAGCCGAACGGCTATCTGCATATCGGCCACGCCAAGTCGATCTGCCTGAATTTCGGGCTGGCGGAGGAGTTCGGCGGCCGCTGCCATCTGCGCTTCGACGACACCAATCCGGTCAAGGAAGAGCAGGAATATATCGATGCCATCGAGCGCGACGTGCGCTGGCTCGGCTTCGACTGGGGCAGGCATCTCTACCACGCCTCCGATTATTTCGAGCAGCTCTACGCCTGGGCCGAGGACCTGATCCGCGCCGGCAAGGCATACGTCGACGACCAGTCGCCGGCCGAGATGCGGGAGAGCCGCGGCACCTTGACCGAGCCGGGCAAAAACAGCCCTTTCCGCGAGCGCTCGGTGGAGGAGAACCTCGATCTCTTCCGCCGCATGCGCGCCGGCGAATTCGCGAACGGCGCCCGCGTGCTGCGCGCCAAGATCGACATGGCGTCCGGCAACATAAACCTACGCGACCCGGTGATGTACCGCATCCTGCACGCGGCGCATCCGCGCACCGGCACGCAATGGAAAATCTATCCGAGCTACGATTACGCGCATGGCCAGTCGGACGCCATCGAGCACATCACGCACTCGGTCTGCACGCTCGAATTCGAGGATCACAGGCCGCTCTACGACTGGTTCATCGAAAACCTTCCCGTGCCGTCGCGGCCGCGCCAGTACGAATTCGCGCGGCTCAACCTGACCTACACCGTCTTGTCGAAGCGCGTGCTCACGCTGCTGGTGCGCGACGGCCACGTGACCGGCTGGGACGATCCGCGCATGCCGACGCTCGCCGGCTTGCGCCGGCGCGGCGTGCCGCCGGCGGCGATCCGCGACTTCGTCAAGCGCATCGGCGTCGCCAAGGCCAACAGCACGGTCGACGTCGGCATGTTCGAATTCTCGGTGCGCGAGGCGCTCAACAAGTTGGCGCTCCGGCGCATGGCGGTGCTCAGGCCGCTCAAGGTGACGATCGAGAATTTTCCGGAAGGGCAGGCGGAGGAATTGGCCGCGGCCAATCACCCGGACGATCCGTCCGCCGGCACGCGCAAGATCAAATTCGGGCGCGAGCTCTATATCGAGCAGGAAGACTTCATGGAGAACCCGCCGAAGAAGTTCTTCCGCCTGTCGCCCGGTGCGGAAGTGCGGCTGCGCTATGCCTATTTCATCACCTGCCGCGAGGTCATCAAGAACGCGCAAGGCGAGGTGGTCGAGCTGCGCTGCAGCTACGATCCGGCGACCAAGGGCGGCAACGCGCCGGACGGGCGCAAGGTCAAGGCGACCATCCACTGGGTGTCGGCTGCACATTCCGTGCCGGCCGAGGTGCGCCTCTACAATCCGCTGTTCCTCAAGCCCGATCCGGATGTCGCGAATTTTGCCGCCGACCTCAATCCGCGTTCGCTGGAAGTCTTAAGTGACGCGCGCATCGAGCCGGCGCTGGCCGAGGCCGCGCCGCAGACGCCGGTGCAGTTCGAGCGGCAGGGCTATTTCTGCCTCGATTCCGACGCCGCGCCCGGCAAGCCGGTATTCAACCGCACCATCGGCTTGCGCGATAGTTTCGCCAAGGAGAAGGCCGCGGGCGAGGTCAAGAAGCCATGAATTAAGCGGGCGTGCTGAAACTGGTCGCCTTGGGACTGATCACGATCCCTTGCCCTCGGCGGCCAGACCTCGTGGAAAAGGCAAGTCTCACATGAATCGCATTGCCGGACGTTCGGCTTTTCTGGCGCTGCTCAAGGATGAGGGCGTCACGCATCTGTTCGGCAATCCGGGGACAACCGAATTGCCGATCATGCACGCCCTGAAGGAGCATCCCGATCTGACCTACGTGATGGCGATGCAAGAAAGTCTCGTGGTGGCCATTGCGGATGGGTTTAGTAGAGCCTCCGGCCGCCTCGTTGCTTGCAATGTGCATGTCATGCCCGGGCTCGGGAATGCGGTCGGCGCCCTGTACAACGCGAGTTTCACCGGGACGCCGATGATCTTGACCGCCGGCCAGCAGGAGCAGGGACACGGCCTGACGGAGCCGATGCTCTATGGACCTCTTCTGCGGGTCGCCGAGCCGCTGGTGAAGTGGGCCATCGAAGTGACGCGGCTCGAGGACCTGCCGCGGATCGTTCGCCGCGCCGCTAAAGTTGCGACGTCGCCGCCCACCGGACCCGTGTTCATCTCGCTGCCGGGAGATATCCTGAATTCCGAGGCGGGCATCGACCTTGGGCGATCGAGTAGAGTCGATACGCGCGTGCGGCCGTCTGACGATGCCTTGCAGCTGCTGGTCCAGCGTATTCTCAAGGCGGAGCGTCCCGTCATCGTCACCGGCGATGAGGTCGTAAAAAGCGACGCCTTGCAGGAAGCTGCGCTTTTGGCGACCACGCTCGGCTGCCCCGCCTATCAGCAATCGGTCGCCTATGGCGCGCATTTTTTGTCGGAGAGCCCTTGCTTCATGGGAGCGCTATCGCGCACGCAAAGGGAAACGCGCGACGTATTGGCGGCCTACGATTTGATGATCGTGCTCGGCGCGGATCCGTTGCGGATGTCGGTGCACAGCGAGATCGATCCGCTGCCGGAAGGTATGCCGATCGTGCAAATCGGTCTGGTCGAATGGGACCTTGCCAAGAATTATCCGGTCGACATCGCGCTCAAGGCCGACGTGCGGGAAAGCCTGCGGGTGCTGATCCCGGCGCTCAAGGCTGCAGGCGGCGACGCACTGGAGCAACGGGCAAAGGACGGCGTGGCCGCCTTGGCATCCAGCAACTGGACGGCGCGGCGGACAAAGCTCATCGAAGAGATTGCCAGGAATAAGGATTGCGTGCCGATCAATCCCGATTGGTTGACGCTGCAGGTTGCCGAAGCCATGCCGGCAAACGCCATCCTCATCGACGAGGGCCTGACGTCTTCGCGCTCCATGCAGGCGCTGCGTCCGCACCGCGATCGCTACGGCTATCACGCTCTTGCATCCGGCGGCATCGGATGGGGCTTGCCGGCGTCGGTGGGCGCCGCTCTCGCCAACCCGGATCGTCCGGTGGTGTGCTACTCGGGCGATGGCAGCGCGATGTACTCGATCCAGGCGCTGTGGACGGCCGCACATCACAAGCTGCCGTTGACCGTGTTGATCGCGAACAACGGCGGCTATCGGATCATCAAGCAGCGTCTTCTGAGCTTCCACCAAAGCCGCCATTTCGTCGGCATGGATTTTGCCGATCCGCCTGTCGATTTTGTCGGGCTTGCCAAGGCGCTCGGCCTCGAGGCCATGCGGGTCACGCACCCGAAAGATGTGCGCCCGGCGCTCTTGTCCGCATTCGGACGGCCGGGCACGAAACTCATTGAGGTGGTCGTCAACGGTGAAGTGTAACGCTTCGCGCGCGCTTCGCCGCCGCATGTGTCTTAGAGTTCGCGGCTCGACCTGATTCAAACTGAAGCAACCTTGCCCTAAGCGCGCGCAAAGCAGTCGGCATAAGGGCCTACGATGAAATTCTTGCGGGCACTGCGACACTTCATCTCGACGTCCTGGCTCGTCGCCGCGCCGTTGCTCATCGTGTTCGGGCTGGTCGCCGCGGTGATTTTACTCGCGATTCTCCAGGCGGTCATCGAACGTATATTCGGCGGCGAAGCAGCCGATCGCTTTGCGAATCTTTGGTTCGGCGCGCTGATGTGGGCGGCGGAGCTGACGCTGTTGCTCGCGCCGATTGCCCTGGCGGTCTACCTCATTGCGATTGTCGTGAGGCGGCTCAGGCGCCGGAAGCAGCCGTAAGGAATGACCTGCTGTGCGGTAAAAGAGTATGGGGGCGGTAGTTTCTTTGGGCACGGCGCCAATCTAACGCTCTCGTTTGCCTTCGGTCGCCCGCGAAGTGCCGCTCAGGTTCGCTTTCCGGCACGAATTCATTCACTCTGACCGAGAGTTGCGTCCACTTTCACGCTGCGTGTTAGCGCCAGCTTAACGATCCCCAGATTGGTATTGCCGGACCTCAATCGGGAGGTATGTTTGTCTCGTGAGCGCGTCTGATTGGCTCTCTTGTTCCAGACCGATCGCTGAAGAGGCGGGGCTTGGCAGCAAATGAACCCGGGCCTTTCCAATAAGCGTGCGTCGCTGCTGATCGGCACCGCTGCGGCGCCTGCGCGGATACCGCGTCTTGGGCTACGTCGTCGCGATCCTCGCAGTCGGCTTTGCAGCCGGTCTGCAATGGCTGCTCAGAGACCAATTCGCGGACGCGCCGTTTCTGACCATCTATCCGGCGGTGATCGTCGCCACGCTGGTCGGAGGCTTGGCGCCTGGACTATTCTCCGCGGTGCTGGCGGGGGCCTCGCAGTTTGGCGTGTTTATTCCCAGCTTCCACTTGGTGGCGGTGGCTTCCTACGCGATCGATGCGACGGTCTGCGTCCTGCTCATCGTCTTGATCAATCACACCTTGGACATCTTGTGGATGAACGTCGAGCTGGAGAAGCAGGCGAAGCAACACCAGTTTGTCATCGCAAGCGAGCTGCATCATCGCATCCAAAATCTTTTCATGGTGATCCAAGGGATCATTCGATTCAGCATTCCCGCAGCCGGCTCGATAAGCGCCGGCGAGCTGCGCGACCGCCTGCTGGAGCGGTTGCAGTCGATGGCGGTGGCGAATCGGGCGATCATCGATTCGATGGGCGAGGGCGTTTCGCTTATCGAGCTGGTCAAGACTGAAATTCGCGGATTCCAGCCGCGATTTGATCTCAGCGGCAGCTCGGACGTGGTGCTCAGCCCGAAGATGACGCAAAATTTTTCTTTGATCATTCACGAGTTGCTGACCAACGCGCTGAAACACGGCGCGCTTTCGGTTCCGCAAGGCCGCGTCAGCGTCCGCCTCTTGTGGAGCGACCCCATGCTGACGTTTGTCTGGCAAGAGCAGCAGGCGCCGGCACGCACGCAACAAGGCAATTCCGGTTTCGGCAGTCTGCTTTTGGGCGCCTTCGCCAAAAACTTCTGCCAGGCCGTGGACGCCGTTTATGGGCCGGACGGATTTCGCTACACGCTCAAGGTCCAGTTCGAAGAAGTCAGATGCCTGACGGCTGACCGGCCGGCTTTAGCGGCGGAATGAGGGCGCCGGCCCGGGAGCCAGCGGCTCCATAACTGCAACCGTTCGCATCCGTTCTCCTAGTCACAACCTCTGGCTGCCGTAGCATGGCCTGCGTATCCCATGCCGGGGCTGAGGGGCCATGGCAGGCAACGGGGAAAGCCGATCGCGGGCGAAGGCCTGGGCCGCGGAAATCGACGCGGCGCGCCGGCGCGCCGGTCTGCTGCTGCCGGATTGGCTCAGCCTTCCCGCCGACCGGCTGGGGCGGCTGCTGTCGCAATGGGTAGTGGCGGAAGTCGCGCCTGGCCGCCTGTTACCCTGGCTGCCGGTCGCTTATGGCCTGGGCATCGTCGGCTATTTCGCCGCTGAGCGAGAGCCTGCTTGGTGGGCGGCGGTGGCCGCTGCGCTTGCCGGCATGGCGATCGCGACGCTCGCTCGCCGCCGTCCGCTCGGCTTTCCGCTCGCGCTTGCGTTTGCGGCCACGGCCGCCGGTTTCGTCACTCCCACGCTGAAGACCTTGCGCGTTGCCCACCCGGTGCTGGCCTATCCGACCTGGAGCGCGCAGGTCGCAGGCTTCGTCGAGACGCGCGAGGAGCGCGCCAAGAGCGACCGCATCGTGGTGCGCGTCGCGGCGATCGACGCACCCCGCATGCGCGTGAAGCCCGAGCGGGTGCGCGTCGCGGTGCGCAAAGGCACCGCGCCTGCGGTTGCGAGCTTCGTTGCATTCAAGGCGCATCTGTCGCCGCCGCCGCAGCCCTTGCGGCCCTCAGGCTACGATTTCGCGCGCGCCATGTATTTCCAGGAGATCGGCGCCTCCGGCTATGTGCTCGGCAAGGTCGCCAGCAAAGCGCCGCCGCAGGCGCCGGGGCTGCGGCTGCGCGCCGCCGCCCTGGTCGACGGCATGCGCGAGGCGATCAACGGCCGCATCCATGCCCTGTTGCCGGGCGATCGCGGCTCGATCGCTTCGGCGCTCATCACCGGCAAACGCAGCGCCATTTCGGAAACGGTGAGCAATGCCTTCTACGTTTCGAGCCTCGCCCACGTGCTGGCGATCTCCGGTTTCCACATGGCTGTGGTGGCCGGTCTTGTATTTTTTGTCCTCCGTGCCCTGCTTGCCGTTATTCCTTCGCTGGCTCTGCGCCAGCCGATCAAGAAGTGGGCGGCGGTCGGCGCGGCGGTCGCAGCCACGTTTTACCTGGTGCTGTCGGGGACAAGCGTCTCCACGCAGCGCTCTTTCATCATGATCGCCATCGTGCTGGTCGGCGTCATGGCCGACCGTCCGGCGCTCACCTTCCGTACGCTCACGATCGCCGCCTTCGGCGTGCTGCTGATCAGCCCGGAGTCCATCGTGCATCCGAGCTTCCAGATGTCCTTTGCCGCGACGCTCGCCCTGATCGCAGCCTATCAATACGGGTTGCCGTGGCGCGCCAAGGCCGACACTTCGCTGTCGCAGCGCGCGGCGCTGTGGGGCGCGCGCGAGGTCGTCGGCCTGATCCTGGCTTCGCTGGTCGCCGGTCTCGCCACCACACCTTACCCGCCTATCACTTTCATCGCGTCGCGCCTTATGGCGTGCTCGCCAACCTGCTCGCCATGCCGGTGGTGTCGGCTTGGGTGATGCCCATGGGCATCCTTGGCGTGCTGACAATGCCGTTCGGTTTCGACGCGCCGTTCTGGCGTCTGATGGGGCAGGGCATCGACTGGATGACGAATGTCGCGCTGTGGGTCACCGGCTTGCCCGGCGCGGTCGGCCATGTGCACGCATTCGGCACCGGACCCCTGCTGCTGGCGACCGCCGGCCTACTGGTGCTTTGCCTGCTGCGCACGCCGCTGCGCTTTGCCGGGGCAGTGCTGATGCTGGCGGCGGCCCTATGGGCGTTGTCAACGCCGCGGCCGGATGTCCTGGTAGCCGGCGACGGCCGTGCCGCCGCCATCCGCGGTCCCGATGGCCGCTGTCGGTGCTTGCCAGCAGCCGCGATACCTTCGCCATCAAGGAATGGCTCGCGGCGGACGGCGATGCGCGCGATGTGAAGGACAAGAGCCTGCGCGACGGCATTGCCTGCGACGCCGCAGGCTGCATCGGCAAGCTCGCCGGCGGCCGGCTTGCCTCCATGGCGCTCAGAATCGAGGCCTTTGCCGAGGACTGCACGCGCGCGGCCGTGGTGGTGAGAGCGCGCGCCGCGCAACGCCCCTGCGCCGCCCTGCTGGTCGACCGCAATGTTTGGCGCGCCCGCGGCGCCATGGCGCTGCGCTGGACCGGCGCGCGTTTCGCGGAGAGCTTTGCACGCCCGCCCGGCTATGACCGGCCCTGGGCGCCGGCGTTGCACGAGGTTGCGGCGCGGGCAGCGACCTTGCGCGACGCGACGCCGAAGCAGGAAAACCTTGAGCCTGGCGACTAACCCCGACTGTCATGCCCCGCGAATGCGGGGCATCCAGTACGCCGCAGAATGCCGTTTAAATCGTTAGGCAGGAAGTGCTCGATCGCCCGCCTTCGCGGGCGATGACAGCCGAGCGCAATCAATACCTTCGAAATAATCCCACCAGCTTGCCCTGGATGCGCACGCGGTTGGGCGGCAGGATGCGCACCTCGTAGGACGTGTTGGCCGGCTCGAGCGCGATCGAGGCGCCGCGCCGGCGGAAGCGCTTGAGCGTTGCCTCCTCGTCGTCGATCAGCGCCACCACGATGTCGCCGGTGTCGGCGTTTTCCGATTTGCGGATGAGCGCGATGTCGCCGTCGAGGATGCCGGCCTCGATCATCGAGTCGCCGCGCACTTCGAGTGCGAAATGCTCGCCGGCCGAGAGCAGGTCGGGCGGCATGTTGATGACGTGGCTACGTTGCTGGATGGCCTCGATCGGCGTGCCGGCGGCGATGCGGCCCATGACCGGTACCGCGATCGGGTGGCCGCCCTCGCTGCCGTCGTCGCCGCCAACGCGCACGCGGCCGAGATCGCCCTCGATCACGCTCGGGGTGAAGCCGCGCGAGCGCCCGAGGCCGTGATTGACCGACTCGGGCAGCTTGATCACCTCGATGGCGCGCGCCCGGTTGGCCAGCCGCCGGATGAAGCCGCGCTCCTCCAACGCCGTGATCAGCCGATGGATTCCCGATTTGGAGCGCAGATCAAGCGCGTCCTTCATCTCGTCGAAGGAGGGCGGAACCCCGGTTTCCGTCAGCCGCTCGTGGATGAAACGAAGCAGCTCGAATTGCTTGCGGGTCAGCATCGGTGTCTCCCCGTCGTGGCCGGTACCCGATAGGTCCCCCCGGCCCGAAAACAAATCATGAACGGACACTATCTGTTCGGTATGTGTTCCGCAAGGATTTAATTTGGAGTGAAAAACTCGAAAGGCCGCTATAGGACGAGCTTAAGTATCATACAGGGGGAGCCAGCCTTGGCCGCCGGTGCGTGCGCTTCCCGAATCAGCAGGCAGTCCGCTTGGGCGAGCGGCGCCATCAGGGAACTGTCCTGGTTGGGCAGCGGGGTGGCCAACGGGCCGTCCGGACCGGGCTCAAGGCGCGCTCGCAGATAGTCCTGGCGTTCGTCATTGGCCGGCAGGTCGGCCCCAAGGCGGGCCGGCTCGGGCGCCCGCGTAAAATCGCTGCGGCCGGTCAGGCGGGCGATCAGCGGCAGCAGGAAGAGGAACGAGCAGACATAGGACGATACCGGATTGCCCGGCACGCCCAGCACATGCATGGCTCCGAGCCGACCATGCAGCATGGGCCGCCCCGGGCGCAGGGCGACCCGCCAGAACGACAGCTCGAGCCCTTCGGCGCGCAGCGCACGCTGCACCAGATCGTGCTCGCCGACGGAGGCGCCACCTGAGGTGACCAGGATATCGGCGCCCCATTCGCGCGCCCTGCGCACACCGGCGGCGATGTCGTCCAGCCGATCGCGGGCAATGCCGAAATTGCTCACCTCGGCGCCGGCGCTGCCTGCCAACGCCACAAGCGCGAAACCATTGGAATAGACGATCTCGCCCGGACCGGGGGTAGAGCCCGGCGCCACCAGCTCGTCGCCGGTGCCGAGCACGGCGAGCTTGGGCCGGCGGTAGACGGGCAGGGTGGCGTAGTTCATGGCGGCGGCGAGCATGACGTCGCGGTCGCTCAGGCGGACGCCCTTGCGCAGCAGCACCTCGCCTTCGCGGAAATCGATGCCTTGCGCGCGCACATTGCGGCCCTTGGCGACGGACTTGTTGACGACGACATTGTCGCCCTCGCGCGCGGTCACTTCCTGGATCACCACGCTGTCGCTGCCGGCCGGCAACACGCCGCCGGTGAAGATGCGCGCGGCTTGGCCCTGTTTGACCTCTCCCTCGAAAGGATGGCCGGCCGCCACTTCGCCGATGAGCGTCAGCGTGACCGGCGCTTGCGCCACGTCGGCCGCACGCACCGCATAGCCGTCCATGGCGGAAACCGCGTCCGGCGGCTGGGTGCGCCGGGCGGTGAGATCTGCGGCCAGCACGCGGCCGAAAGCGTCTTCCAGCCTGACCATCTCCGCCGGCAGCGGCTCGGCGCCTTCGAGCACGCGCGCCAAGGCTTCCGCGACCGGCATCAACGCCATGACGAGACCGCTCGTCCCCGCGCCCGCGGGGACCCAGGGCTGCAAGTCGCCGGCTTGTCCTGTTTGGCTCTGCAGTCCCGCTTCCGCGGGAATGAGCGGAGCATGTACCTGCGCACTGTTAAGCCTCCGCCTTCCAGGTGCCGGAACGGCCGCCGCGCTTTTCCAGGAGGCGGATGCCCTCGATGCGCATGCCGCGTTCGATCGCCTTGACCATGTCGTAGATGGTGAGACATGCGATCGACACCGCGGTGAGCGCCTCCATCTCCACGCCGGTCTGCGCCGTCACCTTCACGGTCGCGCGCACCAGGAAGCCGGGCAGGGAATGCTCGGGGTCGATCTCGATCTCCACCTTGCTGATGGGCAGCGGATGGCAGAGCGGGATCAGCCCGTGCGTGCGCTTGGCCGCCATGATGCCGGCAAGCCGCGCGGCGCCAAGCACGTCGCCCTTCAGCGCATTGCCCGCGAGCACCTTGTCGAGCGTCTCCTTGGTCATGATGACGCGGCCTTCCGCCACCGCCACGCGCTCGGTGGTGCCCTTGGCGGAGACGTCGACCATGCGCGCCTGGCCGCGTTGGTCGATATGGCTCAGCTGGTTTTGCGGGGGAGGCGGCGCGGGGCGGCGCGCTGGGGTCTTCTTGGCTGCTTTCTTCCCCGTCCGCGCCATTGAGCTACTCCACCGCGGCGCCGGCACGCGCGAGCAGACGCCGCGTCGCCGAAGCGACATCCTGCTGCCGCATCAGGCTCTCGCCGATCAGGAAAGTGCGGATGCCATTGCGGGCGAGGCGGGCCAAATCGGTTGGCGTATGAAGCCCGCTTTCCGCCACGACCAGGCGATCGCGCGGGATCAAGGGGGCGAGGCGCTCGCAGACTTCCAGCCGCGTTTCGAATGTACGCAGATCGCGGTTGTTGATGCCGATGAGCCGCGATTTCAGGCCCAGGGCTCGCTCGACCTCATCTTCCTGGTGAACTTCAATCAGAACGTCCATACCCTTGGAAAATGCTGCATTTTCGATCTCACCTGCGGCGACGTTGTCGACGGCCGCCATGATGATCAGGATGCAATCGGCCCCCAACGCCCGCGATTCCACGACCTGGTAGGGCTCGTAGATGAAATCCTTGCGCAGCACCGGCAGAGCGGTCGCCGCGCGTGCCTGGCCTAAAAACTCGGGCCGGCCCTGGAACGAGGGGGCGTCGGTGAGCACCGACAAACAGGTGGCGCCGCCCGCCTCATAGGCTTTGGCGAGGGCCGGCGGATCGAAATCGGCGCGGATAAGCCCCTTCGAGGGGCTGGCCTTTTTGATCTCCGCGATCAGCGCATAGTCGCCGCCGGCGATCTTGCGCTCGATGGCGCTTAAGAAACCGCGCGGGGCCGGCGCCGCCTTGGCCTCGGCTTCGAGCGCGCTGAGCGTCTTGACGCGTTTGGCCGCCGCGATCTCTTCGCGCTTGTAGGCTTCGATCTTCTTCAAGATGTCCATCAGTTTGCCCTGCGCATGATCTTATCCGAAGATCATGCGCGATCACGCCTCCGCGGCGTTCGACACCGCAATCAGACGGTCGAGCTTGCCTTCCGCTTCGCTTGAATCGATCGACTTCGCGGCAAGCTGAGCGCCTTCCTTCAGGTCCTTGGCCTTGCCGGCGACCACCAGCGCGGCGGCCGCATTCAGGATCGCCACGTCGCGGAACGGCCCGGGCTTGCCTTTCAGCACGTCGAGCAGCGCCGTGGCATTGTGTTCGGCGTCGCCGCCGCGCAGCGCTTCCGGCTTGGCGCGCGGCAGGCCGACCTCGTCCGGCGAAATTTCGAAGGCGCGGATCTTGCCGCCTTCGAGCGCCGCCACGCTGCTCGGCCCGGTGGTGGTGATCTCGTCGAGCCCGTCGGATCCGTGCACCACCCAGACCGCTTCCGAGCCGAGATTCTTCAAGACCTGCGCCATCGGCTCGACCCACTGCTTGGAGAAGGTGCCGACCATCTGCCGCTTGACGCTCGCCGGGTTCGACAGCGGGCCGAGCAGGTTGAAAATGGTGCGGGTGCCGAGTTCGATCCGCGTCGGACCGACATTCTTCATGGCCGGATGATGCGCCGGCGCGAACATAAAGCCGATACCGGCATCGCGAATGCATTTGCCGACCTGAGCGGCATTGAGATCGATCTTGACGCCGAGCGCGGCGAGCACGTCGGCGGCACCCGATCGCGACGACAGCGCGCGGTTGCCGTGCTTGGCGACGGGGACGCCGGCGCCGGCGACGATGAAGGCGGCGCAGGTGGAGATGTTGTAGGAGCCGGAGGCATCGCCGCCGGTGCCGACCACGTCGATCGCGTCCGCCGGCGCCTTCACGCCCAGCATCTTGGCGCGCATGGTGGTGACCGCCCCGGTGATCTCGTCGACGGTTTCCCCGCGCACGCGCAGGCCCATCAACAGCCCGCCCATTTGCGAGGGCGTGGCTTCGCCCGACATCATGCGGTCGAAGGCGGAGGCAGCTTCCTCGCGCGTGAGGCTCGCGCCGGTCGCCACCTTGGCGATGAGCGCTTTGAATTCGTCGGCCATCGGCGGCCTCTATTCCGCCGCGTGCATCGCCATCGCCGGCCGGCGCCCCATGCGCTTGTTCCAGGCGGCGGCGATGTCGAGAAAATTCTTCAGCATCACGTGGCCATGCTCTGAGGCGATGCTCTCGGGATGGAATTGCACGCCATGCACCGGCAGGCTCTCGTGCATGAGACCCATCACGAGAGCGTCGGCTTCCGCATTGACCGTCAATTCGCGCGGCACGCTTTGCCGCTCCACCACCAGCGAATGATAGCGTGTCGCCTTCAGCGGCCCGTTGATGCCGCGGAACACGCCGCTGCCGCTGTGGCGGATCTCGGAGAGTTTGCCGTGGCGCGGCGTCGTGCGCACGATCTTGCCGCCGAAGGCCTGGCCGATCGCCTGATGGCCGAGGCAGACCCCGAGAATTGGAATGCTGGGCGCGGCCCGCTTGATGAGATCGAGGCAAATGCCGGACTGCTCGGGCGTTCCGGGGCCGGGGGAGATCACGATCGCCTCGGGCTCGGCCGCCATCGCTTGGCCGACCAAAATCTTGTCGTTGCGGTGCACGACCACGTCAGCCCCCAGGTCGCCGAGATAATGGACCAGGTTGAAGGTGAAGCTGTCGTAATTGTCGATCAGAAGGATCATGATTTTCCTTACCCGCCTCAGGGTCTTAGACGTGGGGCCGGGGAGGGGTCAAGATTGTGCCCGAAATCGCTGCGACCTCATAGAAGCATAATCTACTTTCTACAACCGCCTCGATTTGCCATCAGTCGAGCAAAACCGCCCGGGGGAAGCGCGTCATGTTTCATCTTGCCATCTCGAGGGTGAAAGTGCCCCGCCTGCGTCCCGCGGCGCGGCTCATGCTCGCCGCCGCCTTGCTGCTGGCGGCGAGTGCGGCGCACGCCGAGCCGCAAGCTTCCGTCTGCACCAGGACCTACGCGCCCGCGACCCTGCAGGCGAGCCAGCCGCTCAATCTCGGCCAGCTCAAGAACCAGCTTTATTTCTATGCCTGTTCGGGGGCCTATGACGCCGATCTCAACAAGGTGCTCGCCGATGCCCAGAGCTATGTCGAGATGCGCGCGGCGCAGGTGACAAAACCCGCGCTCGTCCTCGACATCGACGAGACCTCGCTGTCGAACCTGCCTGAGATACTGGCGGACGACTTCGGCTTCATTCCGAACGGGGCCTGCGACGATCTGCCGAAAGGGCCCTGCGGTTTCACGGCCTGGGAGCTGAGCGGCCGCGCCAAGGCCTTCGACGGCACCTTGGCTCTGTTCAACGCGGCCAAGGCCCATCACGTTGTGATCTTCTTCGTCACCGGCCGCAAGGAAAGCCCGGCGTTGCGCGAGGCGACGGAGAAGAACCTCAAGGCCGCGGGTTACGACGGTTGGGGCGGGCTCACGCTGCGCCCGCAAGGCGATAACCGCACGGTTGCCGGCTACAAATCGGGCGCGCGCGACAAGATCAGCGAGCAGGGCTATACCATCATCGCCAATGTCGGCGATCAGCAGAGCGATCTCGACGGCGGCTTTGCCGAGCGGGCCTACAAGCTGCCGAACCCGTTTTATTTTATTCCGTAATCAGCGCGCGCGGCGGTCGCCCTCTTCAGGTCGATGCACCCACCAGTAAGCTGCGCCGGCGCCCACTAAGAGTAATATCAGCGGCGCTACAATCAGGTAAATTTGAAGCTCACTCATTCTTAAGCCTCCGAAGAACCTGTTGCGCCGAGTAATGTAGGCCTACCCCGACCAAAACCAGATGGCGCCAACGAAGAACCACCACCCCTTGGCTCCAACGCCGGAAATTCCATAAGTGACGCCTGCGGCCGGGCCAAGAATCCCTGTAACAATAGTGGCGACCGCAGTGTTATTTAGAGCCGCGGCCAACAACTTCGTCTGTTCATTCTCGATCAGGCTCATGGCCTGATGCTACCACAATTTATGCGTGCAGCTACTGCCCGCGCTTGGCCTGGCTGGCGAAACGGCGCGCCTCTTCGGCCGCGCGGAACAAGGCCTTCGCCTTGTTGATGCATTCTTCCTGCTCGTAGTCGGGGTCCGAGTCGGCGACGATGCCGGCGCCGGCCTGCACATACATGGTGCCGTTCTTGACCAGCGCGGTGCGCAGCACGATGCAGGTATCCATCTCGCCGGCGGCGGAGAAATAGCCGACGCAGCCGGCATAGAGCCCACGCTTCTCCTTCTCCAGCTCGTCGATGATCTCCATCGCGCGCACCTTTGGCGCGCCCGAGACCGTGCCGGCCGGAAAGCCGCCGACCAGCGCATCGAGCGCGTCGTATTTCTCGTCGAGCCTGCCCTCGACGTTCGAGACGATGTGCATGACGTGGCTGAAACGCTCGACGAAGAACTGGTCGGTGACGGTGACCGTGCCGATCTTCGCCACCCGCCCGACGTCGTTGCGGCCGAGATCGAGCAGCATCAGATGCTCGGCGCGCTCCTTCTCGTCGGCGAGCAGCTCCGCTTCCATCGCCTTGTCCTCGTGCGGTGAGGCCCCGCGCGGCCGCGTGCCGGCGATCGGGCGGATGGTGATGACGTCGCCGCTCACTTTCACCAGGATCTCGGGGCTCGAGCCGGCAATGGCGAAATCCCCGTAGTCGAGGAAGTAGAGATAGGGCGAGGGGTTGGTGCGCCTCAGCGCGCGGTAGAGCGAGAACGGCGGCAGGCTGAACGGCGCCTCGAAGCGTTGCGCCAGCACGATCTGGAAGGCGTCGCCGGCGGCGATGTATTCCTTGCCGCGCAAAACCATCGCCTTGTATTCCTCCGGCGTGGTGTTCGACCGGATGGCCACGTCGAGCGGGCCTTCGTCGAAGTCGGCAAGCGACTTGTCGAGCGGCTTGTCGAGGGCGTCGACCACGGCCGCCAGCCGCTCGACCGCGCGCGCCAGCGCCGCTTTGGCGTCGACGCCGCGTTCCGGCCGCACCGGCGTCACCACGGTCATCGTGTCCTTGACCCCGTCGAACACGACGATCAGCGTCGGGCGCACCAGCACGGCGTCGGGAATGCCGATCGGATCGGGATTGGGCGGCGGCAATTCCTCCATCAGCCGCACCATGTCGTAGCCGAGATAACCGAAAACGCCGGCGGCCATCGGCGGCAGCGCCTCCGGCAGGGCGATGCGGCTTTCCTTGATCAGCGCATGCAGCGCCGCAAGCGGCGTCTCGTTGAGCGGGGCGAAGGCGTCCGGTGTGGCGCGCGCATTGCGGTTGATCTCGGCCTTGGCGCCATTGGCGCGCCAGATGAGGTCCGGCTCGAGACCGATAATCGAATAGCGCCCGCGTGCCTCGCCGCCTTCCACCGATTCCAGCAGAAAGCTCATCGGTTTTGCCCCGCACAGCTTGAGATAAGCGGAGACCGGCGTTTCCAGGTCGGCGACCAGCGTCGTCCAAACCACCTGCGGCTCGCCGTGTGCGTATTTCTCGGCGAAGGCTTGCTCCGACGGCTCGATCAGCATGGCCGGGCTACCGGTTGCCGCCGCCGATGACCTGCTCGACCGCGGATTGATTGATGTCGATGCCGAGCGTGCGCTCCAGGTGGCCGAGATATTCGCTGCTGATGTCTTCGGCGTAGGAGTTCTGCAGGGTCGAAGCTACCGCTTTGTACTCGGCCGACTTTTCTTCGAGCTTGGGCTCGGTGACGCTCGTGACTTCGAAAAGGTAGCGCTCGGTCGGCTCTTTGCCTTCGACGCTGCCGGGCACGCCTTTCGGTGTGGCGAAAGCGGCGTTGATCAGCGGCGCCGGCACGAAGCCCGGCGGCTTGCCGCGTTGCAAGTCGCTCGCCTTTTGCACTTCCAGCTTCTCGGCGCTCGCAAGCTCGGCGAGCGTCGCGCCGCTCTTGAGCTTGCCGACCATCTCGTCGCTCTTGGCTTTGAGCTTCTGGGCGATCTGCTCGTTACGCCAATCCTGCTCGACCTTGCCTTTCACTTCGGTGAGCGGGCGCTCACGCGATGGCGTGATGCCGGCGACGCTGTAGTAGAGGTAACCGCCGTCCGGCAGCTGCAGGGCATCGTTGTCGACACCGACGTCGGTGTTGAAGGCGGCCGCGACCACGTCCGGTCTTTTCGGCAGGTCGGGCACCGGCTTGCCGTCGGGCGCGTTGCCGGCGCGGTCGACCGCGTCGATCTCACGCCCCTTCAGGCCGAGCTTCTTGCCCGCCTCCGCAAGCGTGGCGCCGGCCGCCCGCTCGTCTTCGATCTTGTCGCGCAACTCGCCGATCTTGCCGCGAGACGCGCTCTCGGCGATCGCCTGCTTGATTTGCGGCTTGACCTCATCGAAGCTTTTTTCCGCGCCCGGCTCGATCTTGCCCACGGTGACCAGCACGGTGCCGAAGGTGCTCTTGACCGGCTGGCTGACCTCGCCGGACTTCAGCGAAAAGGCGGCATCGGCGATGGCCGGATTGATGAGGCCCGCCTTTGTCACCATGCCGAGGTCGGTGTCGGTTTTTTTCAAGTCCCGCGCCTTGGCGATGTCGTCGAAGCTCTTGCCGCCAGTGATTTGCTCGCGCGCTGCCTGCGCCTCCTGCTCGTTCGGGAACACGATCTGGCGCACTTCGCGCTTTTCGGGCGTGCCGTATTGCGCCTGATGCGTGTCGTAATATTTCTTGGCGTCGGCGTCGGGTACCGTCTCCGGCTTGGCGAGATCGGCTGACGAGAGCGACAGCAGGGTGATCTTGCGGTATTCCGGGGCCCGGAACAGCGCCTTGTGGTCCTGGAAGTATTTCTCCAGCACGTCCTCGGTAGGGGCGGGAATGTCGCCTGCCTGCGCCGGACCCAATGAGAGATAATCGATGCCGCGCTTTTCGTTGCGGTAGCGGTCGATCGCCACCAGCGCCGCGGTCGGCACATCGACTTCACCGGCGAGACTGGCGGCGATCTGGCGGCGCAGCAGCAGCTGGCGCTGCTCCTGGACGTAGCGGGCCTCGGTATAACCGCCATTGCGGATCATCGCTTCGAAGCGGTCCCGGTCGAACTGGCCGTTGGGACCGCGGAAACTCGGATCCCCGGTAATCTGCTTGGCGATCTCGGTATCGCTGAGGCCGAGCCGCAGCTCGCGCGCGTGCTGGTCGAGCGCGCTATCGCCGATAAGCTGAGCAATGATTTGGCGGTCGAGGTGCAGCGCGCGCACCTGATCGGGCGTCAGCGGCCGTCCGAGGCGCGCGCTGAAGCGGCGCATTTGGTCGTTGTAGTATTCGCGGAACTGCTCGACGGAAATCTCGTTGCCGCCGACCGACAGCGCGTAGTTTTGTCCGAAGCCGCGGAATATGTCGCCGATGCCCCAGATGGCGAAGCTGATGGTGATGACGCCAAACACCAGGGCCATCAGGATCCTGCCGCCCCAGGTCGAAGAAGCCTTGTGGATGCCGCGGAGCATGCGCGCGTTTCTCGTGAAACCCTGGAATTCGCTGGTTGGCGGAATGCCGCGCCCTTATAGGGAGCGCGCCAAGATGCTGCAACTCAAGACGGATCGGCTGCGGCCCGGCCCGCTCTGGCGCCGCCCGGACCGGTCTGATACCCGCACGCGGAAAGGGACTTTACCATGGCGGCCGCAACCCCCCGCCCGCTCGTGGCGGGCAATTGGAAAATGCACGGGCTCGCCGCTTCGGCCGCCGAGCTCGAAAAGGTCATTGCCGGCAGCGCCGGCCTAGGCTGCGACCTGATGATCTGCCCGCCGGCGACCCTGATTGCGCGCTTTGCCGCAGCGGCCGCGGGCTCCGCCGTCACGATCGGCGCCCAGGACTGCCACGCCGAGCCTTCCGGCGCCCATACCGGCGATATTGCGGCCGAAATGCTGGCCGATGCCGGCGCCCGCGCCGTCATCGTCGGCCATTCCGAGCGCCGCGCCGATCACCATGAAACCGATGCCCAGGTACGCGCCAAGGCAATGGCGGCCTGGCGGGCAGGGCTCACCGCCATCGTCTGCGTGGGCGAGCAAAAGGCCGAGCGCGAGGCCGGCAAGACCTTGGCGGTGGTCGGCGCCCAGCTCGATGGCTCGCTGCCTGACGGCGCTGCGGCGGGCAATCTGATGGTCGCTTATGAGCCGGTCTGGGCGATCGGCACGGGGCTTACGCCGACGCCGGCGGATGTGGCCGAGGTGCATGGCTTTATCCGCAAGCGTCTTTGCGGGCGTTTTGCCGGGGAGGGTCCCGGTGTCCGCATCCTTTATGGCGGCTCGGTCAAGCCGACCAACGCCCAGGAACTTCTGCACGTCGACCATGTGAATGGCGCCCTGGTTGGCGGCGCGAGCCTAAAGGCTAGCGATTTCCTCGGCATCGCGGCGGTTTACCGCTAGGACCGGGTAATGGCGAAACCCGCATCCGATCGTGTCGGCAGCCCCCCGCGAATTATGCGCGCATGCCCAGGGTTCTCCTTTAGTTTTCCGCGATCGGCCTCTATATGAGCGCCCAGAACCGCCCCGGACCGGGTCCCGCAAGGGCTTTCGGGCCGTAGCGGCCATTGCAACGGAATTTTGAACGCATGCAGCACGTGGTGATCGTCATTCATCTGATGCTGGTGCTCGCCTTGATCGGGGTCGTGCTGTTGCAGCGCTCCGAAGGTGGTGGGCTCGGTATCGGCGGCGGCGGCGGTTTCATGACCAGCCGCGGCACCGCCAACGTGCTCACGCGCGCAACGGCGGTCCTTGCCGGCCTGTTCTTTCTGACGAGCTTGGGATTGTCGATGCTTGCCGGCATGAATCGTGCGCCGACCTCGATCATCCAGGGCGGGCAAAAGGCGCCTGTGACGCAGACCCCGGGGCAGGCTCCACCGCTCGGCAGCGGCAGCGGCGGCCTGCTCAAACAGTTGCAGCAGGGCGCGCCGGGTGCGCCGACCGCACCGGCGGCTCCGTCCGCGCCGCAGGTTCCGCAGTCGCAGTGACACTCGAGGGAGGGCCGGGAAACCGGCCCTTCAGCTTTAAGAGAGAACGTTATGCAAGCGCTTGTTTTGCCTACCGCTTCCCTCGCTACGCACAGGCGCGGGCGGGCTTTGCAGTTTTGCCGCTCGTCGAATCGAATCAGGGAAGCTAAAGCGTAGGTCCCATGGCGCGGTACATTTTCATCACCGGCGGCGTGGTCTCCTCACTGGGCAAGGGTCTCGCTTCCGCGGCGCTGGGCGCGCTGTTGCAGGCGCGCGGCTACAAGGTGCGCCTGCGCAAGCTCGATCCCTATCTCAACGTCGATCCCGGCACCATGTCGCCCTACCAGCACGGCGAGGTGTTCGTCACCGACGACGGCGCCGAGACCGACCTCGACCTCGGCCATTACGAGCGCTTCACCGGCCGCCCGGCTACCCGCCAGGACAACATCACCACCGGCCGCATCTACCAGGAAATCCTCGCCAAGGAGCGGCGCGGCGACTATCTCGGCGCCACCATTCAGGTGGTCCCGCACGTCACCAATGCCATCAAGGATTTCATCCGCGAGGGCAATGACGGCTTCGACTTCGTGCTGTGCGAGATCGGCGGCACCGTCGGCGACATCGAGGGGCTGCCGTATTTCGAAGCGATCCGACAGATGGGCAACGAATTGCCGCGCCACCACGCGGTCTACATCCATCTGACGCTGCTGCCCTTCATCCCGAGCGCCGGCGAACTGAAGACCAAGCCGACCCAGCACTCGGTCAAGGAGCTGCGTTCGATCGGCATCCAGCCCGACATCCTGCTCTGCCGCACCGACCGGCCGATCCCGGCGTCCGAGCGGCGCAAGCTCGGCCTGTTTTGCAACGTGCGCGAAAACGCCGTGATCGAGGCGCGCGACGTCGACAACATCTATGCCGTGCCGGAGGCCTATCACGAGGCAGGGCTCGACACCGAGCTGCTTTCCGCGTTCGGCATCGACAGCGGCGTGTCGCCCGATCTCGCGCGCTGGAGCACCATCAACGAGCGCGTCCGCAATCCGGAAGGCGACGTCACCATCGCCATTGTCGGCAAATACACCGGCATGAAGGATGCCTATAAATCGCTGATCGAGGCGCTGTCGCACGGCGGCATCGCCAATAAGGTGAAGGTCAATCTCGACTGGATCGAGTCCGATGTGTTCGAGAACGAGGACCCGGCGCCGTTTCTCGAGCAGGTCAATGGCATTCTGGTGCCCGGCGGCTTCGGCCAGCGTGGCGCCGAGGGCAAGATCAAAGCGGCGCGCTTTGCCCGCGAGCGCCATGTGCCCTATTTCGGCATCTGCTTCGGAATGCAGATGGCGGTGGTGGAGGCCGCGCGCAATCTGTGCGGCATTGAGGAAGCGAACTCCACCGAGTTCGGCCCGACGCCCGAGCCGGTCGTGGGCCTGATGACGGAATGGTTGAAGGGTAACGAGTTGCAAAAGCGCAACGCATCGGGCGACCTCGGCGGCACCATGCGGCTCGGCGCCTATCCTGCGGTGCTTTCGCGCGGCAGCCGCGTGGCCGATATCTACGGCACCACGGAAATTTCCGAGCGCCACCGTCACCGCTACGAAGTGAATACCGGCTACAAGGGCCGGCTCGAACAGCACGGGCTTCGTTTTTCCGGCATGTCGCCCGACTGCGTGCTGCCCGAGATCGTCGAATACGATGATCATCCCTGGTTCATCGGCGTGCAATTCCACCCCGAGCTCAAGTCGCGCCCGTTCGAGCCACACCCGCTGTTCGCTTCCTTTATCGGCGCGGCGGTGGAGCAGAGCCGGCTGGTGTGATCGGCACTTTTTGCATGCGGCCCCTTGGTCGTTTTTGCGGGGGCGTCGATTGAACGCTCCTTCCGCGCGACCTATGCTTGCCCTTGTCTGATTGGGGGAGCATTTCCATGCGAAAACTGTTTGCGGTAGCGGCGGTGCTATGCTTTGCGACGATGGTCACGGTGCCGGCGTTTGCACAAAATAAATGCCAGCAGCGCTGCACGACGAACTGCTCCGGCAAGGGCGGTGTTTGCCTTAACCATTGCCTCGAGCGCTGCGGCAAAAAGAAGAAGTAAGGGGCGCCCGCGCCTTCGTGGACACGCTGCAATGTGCCGTCAAGCGTGGTTGGCGCTGTTCTTGGTCACGTCGCCGGTCTACGCCGCCGAGCACGTGGCCTCGAGCGTGCTGATCGGGGCGGCGAAGCGCGCGACGCTCAGCCAGATCGATTACACACGCAGCAATTGTCACGACGACCGCAGCGTCGAAGCCTGGCTTGCGAGCGTGGTCGGAACGAGCGCGCGCTCGATCAAATGGTTGGGCGGCGCCTGCGCGCTCGTCAACAAAGACAACCCGATCGATGCCGGCACCAATTGGTGCGCGCGGGCCGAGATTGCGCCCAAGCGCGGCGGCGACAGCGCCAAGATCGAAGTGTTTTTCGAAGCACCCAAGCGAGGCAGGCCCGGCGCGCCGTTCGCCTTCCGCGCCATCGTCAAAAACAAGGACGGCTGGGACTATATGCGCGACACGTCCGCCTTAGCGGCAAATTGGCGCGAGACCTATGCGCCCGAGCAGCCCGCGCCGGCGCCCTATAAAGACTGCGGGCAATAAGGCTACGATGGCCGACTTGTCCCGCGTATCCGATCAGAAACCTTGACCGAGGAACGTCATGATCTACGAATTGCGCATCTATACCTGCATCCCCGCCCGCCTGCCGAAATTGCTGAAGCGGTTCGAAGACCACACGCTCGCCATCTGGGATAAGCACGGCATCAAGCAAGCGGGCTTCTGGACCGTGCTGGTCGGCGACGGCAATCACGACCTCTATTACCTGCTCGCCTGGGAATTGCTCGCCGAGCGCGAGCGGAAGTGGACCGCCTTCATGGCCGACCCGGCTTGGCACAAGGCACGCAACGACAGCGAAACGGACGGGCCGATCATCGCCAATATCAAGAGCTCCTTCCTGCAGCCAACCGCGTTTTCGGCTGTGCGTTGAGAGGGCGGAGATGCCGCGCGGGCTCGATCACATCGTCCATGCCGTGCGCGATCTCGACGCCGCGGCCGCGCTCTATCGCTCTTTCGGCTTCACGGTCGGCGCACGCAACAGGCACCCCTGGGGCACGCATAATTACCTGGTGCAGTTTCCCGGTTTCTTCATTGAACTGTTGACGCTGGCCGAGCCGGACAAGTTAGGAGATGACGGCTTTTCGACCATGTTCGGCGCGTATAATCGCGATTTCCTAAAGCGCCAGGAGGGATTGTCGCTGCTCATTCTTGAGTCGCGCGACGCGCGCGCCGACGAAGCCGAATTCCGCGCCGCCAGCATCGCGGCATTGGAGGTGATGCGGTTCGAGCGCGAGGGCAGGCGACCGGACGGCTCGCCCGTCAAGGTCGCCTTCTCGCTCGCCTTTGCCGAGGACAAGGGCGCGCCCGACATTCATTTCGCCACGTGCCAGCAGCACTATCCCGAGAATTTCTGGAACCCGGCGTTCCAGAAACATGCGAACGGCACGATGGGCGTTGCCGGCGTCGTCTTTGTGGCGGATGCGCCCGGCCCGTCACCGCGGCGTTCATGGAGAAATTCTCCGGAGCGACGGCACAACAAGCAGCAAGACGGCGTCAGTATCGTAACCCCGCGCGGGACCATCGATATGACGACGCCTGAGGGTTTCGTTACCCGCTTCGGCGTCAAGCCGCCGCAGACCACACGCGGCCCGCGCCTTGCCGCCGTCCGTTTTAGTGTTGCGGACGCGAGCTTGCTGCAAAACCTGCCGGAGCTCGCCGGAATTGCCGGTCTGTACCAGGGAAATGGCGCCGTCATCGGCGCCGAGGATGCGATGGGTGCAGTCTTGGTATTCGAAGCTTCCCGTTGACCGGGGAGGCGCCCGGCTTCATGGTCCGCCCGCGAGGACGACAAACTTGGATCAAAGCCTTTTGCCCAATGCCGCCGTGGCGGTCGGCGCCGTGCGCTTCGGCAACGAGTTGCCGCTCGCGCTGATCGCCGGGCCTTGCGCGCTGGAGTCGCGCGCGCATGCGCTGGAAATGGCGTCCGCGCTCAAAGAGATCGCGGGCAAGGCCGGCATCGGCCTTGTCTATAAGACTTCTTTCGACAAGGCTAACCGCACCTCCGCGCGCTCGGCGCGCGGGCTGGGGCTCGAGGCCGCGCTGCCCGTCTTCGCCGAGATTCGCGACACGCTGCATGTGCCGGTGCTCACGGACGTGCACGAGCCGGCGCAATGTGCAGCCGTCGCCGAGGCCGTCGATGTCCTGCAGATCCCGGCCTTCCTCTGCCGCCAGACCGATCTGCTCGTCGCCGCCGCCAAGACCGGCAAAACCGTCAACGTCAAGAAGGGCCAGTTCCTGGCGCCCTGGGACATGAAGAACGTGGTCGAGAAGATCACGGCCGCCGGCAACCGCAACGTCCTGGTCACCGAGCGCGGCGTCTCTTTCGGTTACAATACGCTGGTCTCCGACATGCGCGCGCTGCCGATCCTCAAGCGCGAAACCGGCGCGCCGGTCATTTTCGACGCCACCCATTCGGTGCAGCAGCCGGGCGGGCAGGGAACTTCCTCCGGCGGCGAGCGCGAATTCGTGCCGGTGCTGGCGCGCGCGGCAGTGGCGGTCGGCGTCGCCGGCGTCTTCATCGAAACCCATCAGGATCCCGACAAGGCGCCCTCCGACGGACCGAACATGATGCCGCTCAAGGAGATGGAACCGCTGCTTCGCAGGCTGGTTGAGTTCGACCGGCTGGCCAAGCACTGACGTTGCGATTCCATCACCGCGATGACCCGCACGCTCAATCTCATCGCGATCATCGTATTCGCGAGCGCGCTGTTCATGCGCTCGACCGATCCGGTCATCCCGCAGATCGCCGCCGGCCTTCACGTAGAAGCCTCGACCGCGGCGTTGCTCTCCACCGCCTTCACATTGCCGTACGCGCTGGTGCAGCCGCTGCTTGGCGCGCTCGCCGACATGTTCTCCAAGGCGCGGCTGATGCTGCTCTGCCTGTTCATCCTCGCCGCCGCCACGGTCGTTTGCGGCATGGCGAGCAGCCTCGAAATGCTGTTCGCCGCGCGCGTGGTGGCGGGGCTTGCCGCCGGCGGCGTCGTGCCGATCTCTTTCGCGCTGATCGGCGACATGGTGCCGGTCAAGGAACGCCAGGTCGCCATGGGGCGGCTGTTATTCGCCATCATGACCGGCAACCTGTTGGGCGCCACCTGCGCCGGCGTGGTCGGCGACATCGCCGGTTGGCGCGGCGTGTTTTTCGCGCTCGGCGGCTTCGGCACGCTGGCACTGGCGCTGGCATTTCCCGGCGTACAGGGTCTGCACGGCGAGGCAGCCGGGCGCTTCGATCTCACCGCCATGGTCCCGAATTACCGCGCCATCTTCCGCAATCCTTTGGCCAAAATCTGCTTTGCCGCCGTGTTTCTGGAAGCCGTGTTCATGTACGGCTGCTTTCCCTACATCGCGATCATGCTGCGCCAGGCCGGCGAAGCGCGCGCCTCGATTGCCGGCGTGGTGATCGCCGGTTTCGGCATCGGCGGCGCGCTCTATGGCGTGACCGTGTCGCGGCTGCTGGCGCTGCTCGGCGAGACCCACATGATGCGCGTCGGCGGCGCCGTCATGGGCCTGTGCCTGGTGGTGATCGCGGCTCGGCTCTATTGGCCGCTCGAATTCTTGAATTTCGCGCTGCTCGGCCTCGGCTTCTACATGCTGCACGCTGTGATTCAGATTTACGCCAGCGAACTTGCGCCGACCGCGCGCGGCTCGGCCATGGCGCTGCATTCCTTCTTTTTCTTTCTCGGCCAGGCGGCGGGACCGATCGTCTACGGCGCCGGTCTCAAGACCGTCGGGCTGTCGCCGGTGCTGCTGTTCGGCGCCGCGGTCTTGGTCGGCGTCGGCCTGACCTGCGCGCAATGGCTGCGGCGGCCGGATGAGTTTGCCGCAACGGCCTAACCGCATGCGTGCCCCGGATGCGGCGCAGCACAAGCCGACGGCGAAGTGATGCGCCGCTGATCCGGGGCCCAGCTTCCTGCTGATCAACCGGGGGTCCCGGGACTGCAATGCACCGTTCGCCATAGCGCGTCGAAGAGACGCGCTATGGCTCACGCTGCACCGCGCCCCGGACACGACCCGCCAGCTAGCCACGCCCACGGTACGGCGCGACGCCCTGCTCAGGCAGCCACACGTCTTTCGGCAAACGACCTGCCTGCCAGAACACGTCGATCGGCATGCCGCCACGCGGATACCAATAGCCGCCGATACGCAGATATTTCGGCTTGAGCAGCGCCGCCAGCCGCTTGCCGATGGCGACCGTGCAGTCCTCGTGGAAGGCGCCGTGATTGCGGAAGCTGTTTAAATAGAGCTTGAGCGATTTGGATTCGACGAGGAACTTGTGCGGCACATAGTCGATCACGAAATGTGCGAAATCCGGTTGGCCGGTAATCGGGCAGAGACAGGTGAATTCCGGCACGGTGAAGCGCGCGACGTAATTGCCGCCCGAGTGCGGATTGGGCACGCGGTCGAGCTTCGCCTTGTCGGGCGAGGCGGGGATGGGGGCGGGTCGCCCGAGCTGCAACGCTTTCCTGGCCATCAATATTTCCACGGTCATCGCCCGCGGCAAGCGGACGAGCGGTAATCCCCGTCTACGGCGACTTCTCGCTTGGGCGGGCGTACTGGATGCCCCGCTTTCGCGGGGCGTGACAAGGGGGTGAACCGGCACATGACAAACGGGTTGTCGATCCTGTAGAAGCCCCGACAAACCAGCCGGAACAGCCCGCCATGACCGCCATCACCGACATCATCGGCCGTGAAATCCTCGACAGCCGCGGCAATCCGACCGTGGAAGTCGACGTGATCCTGGAGGACGGCTCCGTCGGCCGCGCCGCGGTGCCGTCCGGCGCCTCCACCGGCGTGCACGAGGCGGTCGAGCTGCGCGACGGCGACAAGAAGCGTTACGGCGGCAAGGGCGTGCTGAAAGCGGTCGATGCGGTCAACACGCGAAATCTACGAGGCGCTCGGCGGCATGGACGCCGATGCGCAGGCCAAGCTCGACGAGACCATGATCGCGCTCGACGGCACGCCCAATAAGGGGCGGCTCGGCGCCAACGCGATCCTCGGCGTCTCGCTCGCCGCCGCCAAGGCCGCGGCCAACGCCAAGGGCGATCCGCTGTATCGCTACGTCGGCGGCGCCGCCGCGCGCCTTTTGCCGGTGCCGATGATGAACATCGTCAATGGCGGCGTGCACGCCGATAACCCAATCGACTTCCAGGAATTCATGATCGTGCCGGCCGGCATGCCCACATTCGCCGAAGCCTTGCGCGCCGGCGCCGAAATCTTCCACACGCTGCGCGCCGACCTCAAAGCCAAGGGGCTCAACACCAATGTCGGCGACGAAGGCGGCTTCGCGCCCGACCTGAAGTCGGCGGAAGCCGCCCTCGACCTGATCGTCGAGGCGATCGGCAAGGCCGGCTACAAGGCCGGCGAAAACGTCTGGCTCGCGCTCGATCCGGCGGCGAGCGAATTCTACAAGGACGGCGCTTACGTCTATTCCGGCGAAGGCAAGACGCGCACGAAGAAAGAGCAGGCGCAGTATCTCGGCGACCTTGCCAAGCGTTACCCCATCTTCTCGATCGAGGACGGCATGGCCGAGGACGATTGGGAAGGCTGGAAGCTCGTCACCGAGCTGATCGGCGACAAGGTGCAGCTGGTCGGAGATGATTTGTTCGTCACCAATGTCGAGCGCCTCACCAAGGGCATCAAGGAAGGTGTTGCCAACTCCATCCTGATCAAGGTCAACCAGATCGGCACCCTCACCGAGACGCTTGCCGCCATCGAGACCGCGCACAAGGCGGGCTACACGGCGGTGATGTCGCACCGCTCGGGCGAGACCGAGGATTCGACCATCGCCGATCTCGCCGTCGCCACCGGCTGCGGCCAGATCAAGACGGGCTCGCTCGCCCGCGCCGACCGCACCGCCAAATACAATCAGCTCCTTCGCATCGAAGAGGAACTCGGCGCGCAGGCGCGTTACGCCGGCAACAGCGTGCTGAAGGGCGCAGGCTGAGCGCCGCTTGCATTTTTCCGCGAGATTGCCGCAAATGGCACCTCAATCATAAGAAAACGCGAGTCGGAGCCATGGACCAAACCACGTCTCTTTCCGCCTATGACCGGCGCCGGGCGGCCGCGCGTTTGGCCCAGTTCATCGTCCAGTCGATCGACGCCGCTCGCGCCGTGGAGAAGCCCTTCTTTCACCTCGAATTCGACCGCGTGTTCCCGGACGACGTCTACGCGCAAATGCTCGCGCAGATGCCGGAGTCGTCCGATTACCGGCCGATGCACGGCCGCAGCAAGGGCCACGATCTTGCCGACGGCACCCATACGCGGGTCAAGATCGATCTGTTCCCCGAATACATCCGCAATCTGCCGCCGGAGAAACGAGCGCTGTGGGACGTGGTCGGCCGTGCGCTCTGTTCCGATCCAGTACGGCAAGCTTTCATTCGCCGGCTCGCGCCGGGACTCGAGAAGCGCTTCGGCAAAGATTTTGCCAAGGTCGGTATGTATCCGATCCCGATCCTGACGCGCGACATCCCCGGCTATCTGATCACGCCGCACACCGACACGCATTGGAAGGGCATCACCGTCCAGCTCTATCTGCCCAAGGACGACGCCAATACCGACATCGGCACCATATTCCACGCCGTGTCACCTGACGGTTCGAAGCCGAAGCACTCGCAGATGCGTTTTGCGCCCAACACCGGCTATGCTTTCGCGGTCGGCGACGATACCTGGCACTCGGCCGATCCGGTGCACAACCGCGTCAAGACGCGCGATTCGATCTTGCTCACATATTTCGTCGACCACGGTGCGTTGCGTATCCTGCGCAACCGGGCCAAGCGGCTGGGTAATTTCGTCGGCAACGAGATCAGGCAGCGGATATAGATTCCGGAGCGCCGCCGAAGGGCGTTAAAACAGCCTTAACGCGATTCCCCTATTCGTCGCCGGTCATGGTCACCCACCGTCGCCGCCGCGTCATCCTGACCGCGCTCGGCCTCTATACCTTCGCGGCGCTGTTCGTCGGCTATTTCGGCGTCAATGCCTTCACCGGCGCCCACGGCTTGCGCGCGCAGGCCGATCTCGACAAGCAGATGGCCAGCATGGATACCGAGCTCGCGCAGCTGAAAGCCGAGCGCGCGGTCTGGCAGCGGCGGGTTTCGCTCCTGCGCGCCAACCAGATCGATCCGGACATGCTGGACGAGCGCGCCCGCGCGCTGTTGGGCTATGTCGATGCGGGCGACGTAACGCTCATCGTTCAGCCGCGCTAGCGCACGTGCCCCGGAAGCGGCGCCGCACGAAGCGATGCGTCGCGCATCCGGCGCTGTTCCAAGTGCAGCATCTGCAAAAGTCCCGGGCCTGCAGCGCACCGCTGACGCGCTGCGCTGCGCGCGGGACACGCGTGGGGCAACCCGAACCGGCCTGACGCGTTATCCACCGTCGGGCGTTCTCCTTTGCTATCAAATCCTTGCTGAATTTGCGGCAAAGCCGCCCGGCGCTTTCGCACACCCGCGATTTAAGCTAAGGGTTCCCGAAAGACTGCCCGCTGCCGGTCCCGTCCAGGAGTGCCTATGGCGTCGCCGAAAAAAGCCCCGAGCGCCAAAACCGGACCATCGGTCATGAACGGGCCGCAGGTCGCCGATTTCGGCAAGGACGAGGAGCTTTCCGCCTACCGCTCGATGCTCACCATCCGCCGCTTCGAGGAGAAGGCGGGGCAGATGTACGGCATGGGCCTGATCGGCGGCTTCTGTCACCTCTATATCGGCCAGGAAGCCGTCGTCGTCGGCATGCAGATGGTGCTCAAGCCCGGCGACCAGGTGATCACCGGCTATCGCGACCACGGCCACATGATCGCCACCGGCATGGAGCCGAAGGGCGTGATGGCGGAACTCACCGGCCGCAGCCACGGCTATTCCAAGGGCAAGGGCGGCTCGATGCACATGTTCAGCGTCGAGAAAGGCTTCTACGGTGGCCACGGCATCGTCGGCGCGCCGGTGCCGCTCGGGACGGGCCTCGCCTTCGCCAACAAATATCGCGGCAACAAGAACATCTGTCTTACGTATTTCGGCGACGGCGCCGCCAATCAGGGCCAAGTCTACGAAAGCTTCAACATGGCCGAGCTGTGGAAGCTGCCGGTCGTCTATGTGATCGAGAACAACCGCTACGCCATGGGCACGGCGATCACGCGCTCGTCGGCGACGACCGATCTTTCCAAGCGCGGCGCTTCGTTCAACATCCCGGGCGAGCAGGTCGACGGCATGGACGTGCGGGCGGTGAAGGCGGCTGGCGAGAAAGCCGCCGAATGGTGCCGCGGCGGCAAGGGGCCCTACATTCTGGAAATGCTGACCTATCGCTATCGCGGCCATTCGATGTCCGACCCGGCGAAGTACCGCACGCGCGAGGAAGTCGACGAAGTGCGCACGCACCACGATCCGATCGACATGATCCGCCACCGCATTTTGGAGAAGAAACACGCCAGTGAGGACGCGCTCAAGAAGATCGACGGCTCCGTGCGCGATCTGGTCAACGAGGCGGCCGAATTCGCCACCCACGATCCCGAACCGGATCCCGCCGAGCTCTATACCGATGTGTACCGTTAAAGACGCTCATCTTTTCTTTCGTCATTGCCGGGCCGCCGGGCAGCCCGCGCATGACGCTGAAACTATTGTGCGGTTCCGGTAGAAACGGTTGCCCCCATGCCGACCGAAGTCTTGATGCCCGCGCTGTCGCCCACCATGGAGAAGGGCAACCTCGCCAAATGGCTGAAGAAGGAGGGCGACAAAGTCAAATCGGGTGATGTGATCGCCGAGATCGAAACCGACAAGGCCACCATGGAAGTCGAGGCGGCCGACGAGGGCACACTCGGAAAAATTCTGGTTCCGGAAGGCACCGCCGACGTCGCGGTCAACACGCCGATCGCGGTGATCTTAGGCGACGGCGAGGATGCTTCCGCCATCAAGGCCGCCAAGCCGGCCGCCCCATCCTTCGAGACGCGCCCTTCGGGCGCTCCTCAGGATGAGGCGGGCAGAAGCCCTCACCCTGAGGAGCCCGCCGCAGCGTCAGCGAAGGCGGGCGTCTCGAAGGGCGAGGGCGCAGCACCGAGGCCTCCCGAACACGAAGCTGCCGCCGATCCCGACATTCCGGAAGGCACCGAGATGGTCACCATGACCATGCGCGAAGCCTTGCGCGACGCCATGGCCGAGGAGATGCGGCGCGACAAAGATGTGTTCGTGATGGGCGAGGAGGTCGCCGAATACCAAGGCGCCTACAAGGTGACGCAAGGGCTGCTGCAGGAATTTGGCGCCGCGCGGGTTATCGACACACCGATCACCGAGCACGGCTTCGCCGGCCTCGGCATCGGCGCCGCCTTTGCCGGCTTGAAGCCGATCGTCGAGTTCATGACCTGGAATTTCGCCATGCAGGCCATGGACCAACTCATCAATTCGGCCGCCAAAACCAACTATATGTCGGGCGGGCAGATGAACTGCCACATCGTATTCCGCGGCCCCAACGGCGCAGCCGCCCGCGTCGCCGCCCAGCACAGCCAGGACTACACTTCTTGGTATTCGCACGTGCCGGGCGTGAAGGTGATCGCGCCGTCGAACGCCGCCGACGCCAAGGGCCTGCTCAAGGCCGCGATCCGCGATCCCAATCCGGTGATCTTCCTGGAAAACGAAATTCTCTACGGCCATTCCTCGGCCGTGCCGAGGCTCGACGACTTCGTGCTGCCGATCGGCAAGGCGCGCATCGCGCGCAACGGCAGGGACGTCACCATCGTCGCCTGGTCGATGGGCATGAGCTATGCCCTGCAGGCGGCCGAGGCGCTCGCCAAGGAGAACATCGATGCCGAAGTCATCGACATGCGCACGCTTAAACCCATGGACATCGACAGCGTGGTCGCCTCGGTGCAGAAGACCGGGCGTTGCGTGACGGTGGAGGAGGGCTGGCGGCAGTCCGGCGTCGGTGCCGAGATCGCCGCGCAGCTGATGGAGCTCGCCTTCGATTATCTCGACGCGCCGGTTGCGCGCGTCACCGGCAAGGACGTGCCGATGCCTTACGCGGCCAATCTGGAAAAGCTCGCGCTGCCGTCGATCGCCGAGGTGATCGATGCGGCGAAGGCGGTTTGTTACCGGTGAGGTGCGCGATGGAATTTCGCTCGTGTCCCGGAGGCGGTGCAGCACAAAGTGATGCACCGCTGATCCGGGACCGCCATTGTCTGGAACGGTCCCGGTTCTGCAGCGCACCGCTTCGCGCTGCGCTGCGCCCGGGACAAGTATGAACCGATAAGCGCCTATCATGCCCACCAACATCCTCATGCCCGCGCTGTCGCCCACCATGGAGAAGGGCAACCTCGCCAAATGGCTGAAGAAGGAGGGCGACAAGGTCAAATCGGGTGATGTGATCGCCGAGATCGAGACCGACAAGGCGACCATGGAGGTGGAAGCGGCCGACGAGGGTACACTCGCCAAGATCGTGGTGCCGGAAGGCACGCAAGACGTGGCGGTCAATGCGGTGATCGCGGTACTGGCCGGCGAGGGCGAGGACGTCAAAGCGGCGGCCGCCAGCGCCGCCAAAGCGTCCGCTCCGAAGCCGGCGGAAACGAAGCCAGCCGCAAAGCCTACACCTAGCGCCTCATCCTTCGAGACGCCCGCTGCGCGGGCTCCTCAGGATGAGACTAAGCGAAGCCCTCGTCCTGAGGAGGCGCGAAGCGCCGTCTCGAAGGGCGAGGGCGGGCAACCGCCGGGTGCTTTGCCGCGCGCCGGCATGCATGGCCAGGCAGCGCCGGCGCCGCGCGCGGGCGCAAACCGCATCTTCTCCTCGCCGCTGGCGCGGCGCCTAGCGAAAGAGGCCGGCATCGACCTTGCCCGCGTGCAGGGTTCCGGCCCGCACGGCCGCGTGATCGCGCGCGACATCGAAGGCGCCAAATCGGGCGCCGGTCTGCGCGCGCCCGCCGCCGCGCCCGCCGGCGCAGCCCTTCCGTCGCCGGCGACGCCTTCCGACGCGCAGATCCGCGCGCTCTATGCGGAAGGGTCCTACGACTTCGTGCCACACGACCAGATGCGCAAGATCATCGCGCAGCGGCTGACGCTGTCGAAGCAGACCATCCCGCATTTCTATCTGACGCTCGACTGCGACATCGGCAAGCTGTTGGAAGCACGCGCCGAGATCACCGAAGCCGCGCCCAAAACCGAAGACGGCAAGCCGGCCTACAAGATTTCGCTCAACGACTTCGTCATCAAGGCGCTGGCGCTGGCATTGCAGCGCGTGCCCGACGCCAACGTCACCTGGACGGAAAGCGGCATGCTGCATCACCATCATTCCGATATCGGCGTGGCGGTGGCGATCAAGGGCGGGCTCATCACGCCGGTGGTGCGCAACGCGGAGACGAAATCGCTCTCCACCATCTCCAACGAGATGAAGGACTATGCCGCCCGCGCGCGCGCCCGCCGCTTGAAGCCGGAGGAATACCAGGGCGGCTCCACTGCCGTCTCCAATCTCGGCATGTACGGCATCAAGGATTTTGCCGCGGTGATCAATCCGCCGCACGCCACCATATTGGCTGTCGGCGCGGGCGAGGAGCGGGCGGTGGTGCGCGACGGCAAGATCGTACCGGCCCAGATCATGACCTGCACGCTGTCCACCGACCACCGCGCCGTCGACGGCGCGCTCGGCGCCGAGCTCATGGCCGCGTTCAAGAAGCTGATCGAAAATCCGGTGATGATGGTGGTTTGATCTCATGCGCCGGCTCGCCGTCATTCTGCTTGCCGGCATCGTGTCCGCGGGGCTCGGGGCGCTGCTCATTCGCGCCGCCACCGATTGGGCGCCGTGCCAGGGCGAGCAGCTTTCCTGCACGATGAATGGTGTCGTCGGGTTGATGGCGGTCCTCGCCTTGGCCGGCGCTGCAACGGTTGTCTTCGGAGTAGTGATGTTCTGGAAGCCGACCCGGCGCGCCGTCACGATTGCCTTTGCAATGCTGCTCGTGCCGGTCGCCATTTTGCTGTACGAGGAATTGCGCTTGATCCTTATCCTGCGTCAGGGCTGGTCCTTTTACTGGAAAGAATATCAAGGGCTGCTGCAGATCGTCGCCGCGCCCGCGCTCGTCGTCGTCGTGCAGTGGGCGTTTTTCATGCTCTTCGTCACGCGATCTGAACGGGCGCCAGCAAAGATCTGACGCGCTGCACGAGGAGAGCGCCTATGGCCTTCATCCGCTCGTTGTCCGCCGCGTCCCTTGCATTTTTGAGTATCCTGCTCGCCGCGCCCGCCTTTGCGGAACTGCCGCCGCAATTCACCGTCTGGGCAGATTTCGGCGCCATCACCGCGGAGAAATCGATTCCCCACGTGCTCGGCCCGGTCGATGCCATCGAGCGCGCGCCCGACGGGAAATATATTGCCCGCGCCGGCAATTGTTTCGTCGAAATAACGGTCGTGCGCGAGTCACCCGCGAGACGGAACGGCCAAATCGTCGTCGGGCCGTCGCGCATTGTGCGCGTGATCGTCGGCGAGAAACACTGCCGGCGATAGGCGCGAGATGCGATTGTTGCTCACCGTGCTCGTCGCCGGCATTGTCTCCTTCGCGCTAGCGCTCGGCCTGGTGTTGTTCGCGACGCACATGCTGCCCTGCCACGACGACCGTGCCTCCTGCGGTATGGGCGAGGCCTGGAGCATCATCGCCGTCATGATCTGGGCGCCGCTGGTCACGCTGGTCTTCGGCCTGACCGTCCGGCTCGCGCCAAGCGAGCGCGGCATCGCGGTCGCAGCCATCGCGCTCAGCGCGCCGGTCGCCGGCATCCTGCTGTTCGCAATGGCGCTGAACGGGCTGCCGCGCGATATCGGGCGGGAAATCCAGGGGTTCGTCGCCTTTTACGCGCCGCCGTTGCTGATCGTGGGTGTTCAATGGGCGCTATTGCGGGCATATATGCGGCGCAGAGTTCCAGCCTAGCGGCCAGCCGGCCTAGAAAGCGCATATGGCGGATACTTCTTTCGACGTTCTCATCATCGGCTCCGGCCCCGGCGGCTATGTCACCGCCATCCGCGCAGCCCAGCTCGGTTTCAAGACGGCGATCGTCGAGCGCGATTATCTCGGCGGCATCTGCCTCAACTGGGGCTGCATCCCGACCAAGGCATTGCTGCGTTCGGCCGAAATCTATCATTACCTCCAACATGCCGAGGACTACGGGCTGAAGGCCGACAATGTCGGCTATGACGCCGCGGCAATCGTCAAGCGCTCGCGCGCGGTGTCGAAGCGGCTGAACGATGGCGTCGGCTTCCTGATGAAGAAAAACAAGGTTTCGGTGATCTGGGGCGAGGCGGCAATCGACGCGCCCGGCAAGGTCACGGTCAAGCAATCGAAAAGCGAGGGACCGAAAGGCTCTCTCGGCGCCGGCCAATACCAGGCCAAGCACATTATCATCGCGACCGGCGCCCGGCCTCGCGTGCTGCCGGGCCTGGAGCCCGACAAGAAGCTGGTATGGTCTTACTTTGAAGCCATGGTGCCGCCGTCGATTCCGAAATCGCTGCTGGTGATCGGCTCCGGCGCCATCGGCATCGAGTTCGCCTCCTTCTTCCGCAATTTCGGCGCCGAGGTCACCGTGGTCGAAGTATTGCCGCAGATCCTTCCCGTGGAGGATCACGAGATCCAAGCGTTTGCGCGCAAGAGCTTCGAGAAGCAGGGCATCAAAATCCACACCGATGCCAAGGTGACCAAGCTCGACAAGAAAGCCGACGGCGTCACGGCGACGATCGAGGGGGGCGGCAAGAACCAGCAGATCACCGTCGAGCGCGTGATCTCGGCCGTCGGGGTCACCGGCAACATCGAGAATCTCGGGTTGGAAAAGCTCGGCGTCAAAACCGAGCGCGGCATCATCGTGATCGACCAGTTCAACAAGACAAACGTGCCGGGCATCTATGCCATCGGCGACGTCTCCGGCCCGCCCATGCTGGCGCACAAGGCCGAGCATGAGGGCGTCGTCTGCATCGAGGCCATCAAGGGCCTCAATCCGCATCCGATGAACAGACTGATGATCCCCGGCTGCACCTATTGTTCGCCGCAGGTCGCATCCGTCGGACTCACCGAACAGGCCGCCAAGGAGAAAAAGCTCGACATCCGTGTCGGCCGCTTCCCCTTCATCGGCAACGGCAAGGCGATCGCGCTCGGCGAGGATCAGGGCCTGGTGAAGGTCATCTTCGACCGCAAGAGCGGGCAGTTGCTCGGCGCCCACATGGTGGGCGCCGAGGTCACCGAGCTGATCCAGGGCTTTGTCGTCGCCATGAATCTCGAGACCACCGAGGAAGAACTGATGCACACCGTCTTCCCGCATCCGACATTATCCGAAATGATGAAGGAGGCGGTGCTGGATGCGTATGGACGCGTGCTAAATATGTGAGACCGCGCGCGCGTAACATGCGCGTCATTCCGGGGCGCGCGCGCAGCGCGCGAACCCGGAATGATGGAATTAAAATCCGGGAGGACGACAGCAATGGCCAAATTCGACAGCATCCTCGATACCGTCGGCCGCACGCCGGTGGTCAAGATCAACAAGCTGGCGCCCAAGGGCATCAACCTCTACGTCAAGATCGAGGCCTTCAACCCGCTCGGTTCGGTGAAGGATCGTCTCGCGCTCGGCGTCATCGAAGCGGCGGAGAAATCCGGCCAGTTGAAGCCGGGGCAGACCGTGATCGAGGCAACCTCCGGCAATACCGGCATCGGGCTCGCCATGGTCTGCGCCGCCAAGGGATATCCGCTGGTGGTCACCATGGCCGAGAGCTTCTCGGTCGAGCGGCGCAAGTTGATGCGCTTTCTCGGCGCCAAAGTCGTGCTCACGCCCGGCGCCGAGCGCGCCTTCGGCATGGTCAACAAGGCACAGGAACTGGCCAAGACGCACGGCTGGTTCCTGACCCGCCAGTTCGAAAACGAAGCCAATCCCGACATGCACGAGCGCACCACCGGGCGCGAGATCGTCGAGGACTTCAAGGGCGAGAAGCTCGACTACTGGGTCACCGGCTTCGGCACCGGCGGCACGCTGACCGGCGTGTCGCGCGTGCTCAGCAAGGAGCGGCCCGACACCAAGATCGTGGTATGCGAGCCGAGCGACGCGCCCATGCTCACCAGCCACATCGCGCAGGAGCGCAATCCGGACGGCTCGCCGGCCAAGCCGCACCCCTCGTTCAAGCCGCATCCGATGCAGGGCTGGAGTCCCGACTTCATTCCGAAGATCACCGCCGAAGCCGTCGACATGAAGGTGATCGACCGCATCATCACGGTCGCCGGCGCCGATGCGCTCAAGTACAGCCGCGAGCTCGGGCAAAAGGAGGGAATCTTCGTCGGCATCAGCGCCGGCGGCACCTTCGCCGGTGCGCTGGAGGTCTGCAAGACGGCGGCGCCCGGCTCGACCGTGCTCGCCATGCTGCCCGACACCGGCGAGCGCTATCTCTCGACGCCGCTGTTTGGCGACATTCCCGCCGACATGACCGAAGAGGAAATAAAGATTTCCAATTCGACGCCGAGCAACAGGCTGGCGCCGAAGGCCGCGTAGACGTCATCCCGCGGGCGAGCTGCGCGCGGCGGGCCTCGCGGGGTGACGACAGAAAAAGGGGCGATACTTCATGGCTTTCATTCTCTGGGCCGTTATCGGCCTGCTTGCCGGCTGGATCGCCACCCAGCTCTTGGACGGCCGCGACGATGCGCTGTCGCAAAACCTCACCGTCGGCTTGATCGGCTCCGTTGTAGGCGGCTATCTCTTCACGCACCTGAGCCCGGCCCTCAATCCAAGTTTTTTCGGCAGCCTGTTGACCGCGATCGTCGGCGCCATGGCGGTGTTGGTAGTCTGGCGGGTCATCAGGCGCGCGTAAGCGACGTCTTTGCAACGACTGCCGGCGCAGGGAGGCGTCATGGGCGTTATCGTATGGATCATCATTGGCCTGATCGCGGGCTGGCTTGCTACGCAAATGCTGGGCGCGCGCGGCGGCGGGCTTTTGTACAATCTTGCCGTCGGGCTCATCGGCGCCGTCATCGGCGGCTTCATCTTCAGCAGCCTGGCCATCGTTCCGACCGGCTTTATCGGCGCGCTGGTCAGCGCCACCATCGGCGCCATCGTGTTTCTGTTGATCTGGCGGGCGATCAGGCGGGCGTGATGCGCCTTGCGGCGCAGGTCACCCGGCCGTAAGTAAGGCTATGCCCGTCGTGCTCGACCTGACCAATCCGCGTCCGCGCCATCCGGAAAAGGCGCATCGCCCCGACTCGGGCCAGCCCGCCAAGCCGTCCTGGATCCGCGTCAAGGCGCCGGTATCGCCCGGCTACTTCGCGACGCAGGCGATCATGCGCGCAAACGGCCTGCACACGGTGTGCGAGGAGGCCGGCTGCCCAAACATCGGCGAGTGCTGGGAGAAGAAGCACGCCACCTTCATGATCATGGGCGACACCTGCACGCGCGCCTGCGCCTTCTGCAACGTCAAGACCGGCTTGCCCGGCACGCTCGATGCCTCGGAGCCCGAGCACGTCGCCGAGGCGACCGCCAAGCTCGGGCTGGCGCATATCGTGGTGACCAGCGTCGACCGCGACGACCTCCAGGACGGCGGCGCCAAACATTTCGCCGACACCATCCGCGCCATAAGGCGCGCCTGTCCGAGCACCACCATCGAAGTGCTGACGCCTGATTTCCTGCGCAAGGAGGGTGCGCTCGAAGTGGTAGTCGCGGCGAGACCCGACGTGTTCAACCACAACCTGGAAACCGTGCCTTCGCTCTATCTGACCGTGCGCCCGGGCGCGCGCTATTTTCATTCGCTGCGGCTGCTGCAGCGGGTGAAGGAGATCGATCGCACGATGTTCACCAAGTCGGGCATCATGGTAGGCTTGGGCGAGGATCGCAACGAAGTGCTGCAGGTCATGGACGACCTGCGCTCGGCCGACGTCGACTTCCTCACGATCGGGCAATATCTGCAACCGACCCGCAAGCACGCCGAAGTCGTCCGTTTCGTGCCGCCCGACGAGTTCAAGGCGCTTGAGACCGTCGCCTACAGCAAGGGCTTCCTGATGGTGGCGGCTTCCCCGCTCACTCGCTCCTCGCATCACGCCGGCGAAGACTTCGCGCGGCTGAAGTCGGCGCGGGCGGCCAAAACGTGATGCCTCCCTGTCCGTTCGCTCCCGCGCGAGCGGGAACCCACAGCCAGACGGCCCGGCCTATATTGAAGAAATGGCTCCCCACTTGCGCGGGGACGAACGGATAGCGGAAATGCCGCAATTCTCCACCAAGCGCCGCGTCCACCACAGCGCCGCCGACATGTTCGAATTGGTGGCCGACGTGCAAAGCTATCCCGAATTCGTGCCGATGTGCAGCGCCATGCATGTGCGCAACAAGACCGACAAGGGCGAGGGCGTCACCGTCATGGTGGCCACCATGACCGTCGCCTACAAGATGATCCACCAGAGCTTCACCAGCCGGGCGACGCTCGACCGGCCGAACCTCAAGATCCTTGTCGAATACCTCGACGGTCCGTTCCGCCATATGCAGAACCGCTGGGCCTTCCACCCTGCCAGCGAGCATACTTGCGAGGTCGAGTTCTTCATCGAATACGAATTCAAGAGCCGCACGCTCGGCATGATGATGGGGGCGCTGTTCGATACCGTCTTCCGCCGCATGGCAGGCGCCTTCGAGAAGCGCGCCGACCAGGTTTATCGCGGGCGGGCTCAGGCATCAGAAGTTCGCGATCAGAAGTCGCAATAGGGGAGACGACATATTCCGATTGCAAAGTTCTGATACTGACTGCTGATTCCTGGCTCCTGGCACTGCCATGCCGCCAATGATGCCGTTTCACCTGCGCCTGTTCGAGCGCCTGCCGCGCCGTGGGCATCGCCACATTGCGGCGCCGGCGGCCTATTGGAGTGTGCCGGTCGAACGGCTGCTGCAAGCGCTGCACACGTCGCATGAGGGGTTGAGCCGCCTCGCCGCCCACCGGCGCCTCGGCGTGTTCGGTCCAAACACGGTCGGCGAGCGCGCGCACCCCTCGGGGCTGCGGCTGCTCCTGCGCCAGTTCGAAAGCCCGCTCATCATAATCTTGGTGTTCGCCGCCGGGATCGCGGCCGTGCTCAAGGACTGGACCAATTCGATCATCATTCTGGCGATCGTTTTCGGCAGCGGCATCCTGAGCTTCGTGCAGGAATTCCGCGCCTCGCGCGCGGTCGAGAGCTTGCGCGCGCGCGTGCGCGTCACCTGCGCCGTGCTGCGTGGCGGGCGCAGCGAGAATGTGCCGGCCGGCGACGTGGTGCCGGGTGACGTGGTCATTCTCTCTGCCGGCGACCTCATCCCCGCCGACGGCGTGCTGATCGAGACGAAAGACTTCTTCGTTTCGCAGGCGGTGCTCACCGGGGAATCCTATCCGGTCGAGAAGGCGCCCGGCACGGTGGCCGATACCGCTTCGGTCGCCGAGCGCACCAATTGCGTATTCATGGGCACTTCGGTGCGCAGCGGCACCGCCCGCATGCTGGTGGTGCAGACCGGGCGCGCCACGGTGTTCGGCTCGATAGCCGACCGCCTTCGCCTGCGTCCACCGGAAACCGAGTTCGAGCGCGGCATTCGGCAATACGGCTATCTCTTGATGCGCATCATGCTGGTGATGGCGCTTGCCGTGTTCGCCGCCAATATTTTTCTTTCCCGCCCGCCGGTCGACTCGCTTCTGTTCGCTATCGCGCTCGCGGTCGGCATGTCGCCGGAACTGCTGCCGGCCATCGTCACCATCACGCTGGCGCAAGGGGCGCGCCAGATGGCGGCGCGTGGGGTCATCGTCAGGCGCCTCGCCGCCATTGAGAACCTCGGCAGCATGGACCTCTTGTGCAGCGACAAGACCGGCACGCTGACCGAAGGCGTGTTGCGGCTCGACGGCGCGCTCGATGTGGAAGGCAAGCCATCGCACGCCGCGCTCGAAGCGGCGCTGCTCAACGCCAGCCTGCAGACCGGCCTGGCCAATCCGCTCGACCAGGCGATCGTTGCCGCCGGCAAAACGCAAAATATCGATACCGGCGCCTATCATAAGCTCGACGAGGTGCCATACGATTTCATGCGCAAGCGGCTGAGCGTGTTGGTGCGTGCGGGGGAGGGGACGCCGCTGCTCGTCACCAAGGGCGCGCTCGAGCAGGTGCTCGATGTCTGCAGCGAGGTTGCGCGCGACGCGACGAGCGCAACGCTCGATGCCGCCGCCCGCGCGCAGATCGAAAAGCTGTTCGCCGACTACAGTCAAAGCGGTTTCCGCGTGCTCGCCGTCTCCTGCAAGGAACTGCCCGGCAAAACGGCCTGCACGCGCGCCGACGAGGCCGCGCTCACCTTCCTCGGCTTCCTGCGCTTTCTCGATCCGCCGAAAGACGGCATCCAGCGCACGCTGGCCGACCTCCTGGCGTTGGGCATCCGCGTCAAGGTGATCACCGGCGACAACCGCCTGGTCGCCGCCCATGTCGCCCAGTCGGTCGGCATGCGCGAGCCCCTTGTGGTTACCGGCAATGAGCTCAACGAATTGGGCGACGAAGCCTTATGGCACAAGGCCGAGAAGGCCGACATTTTTGCCGAGATCGACCCCAACCAGAAGGAGCGCATCGTCCTTGCGCTCAAAAAGCGCGGCCACGTGGTCGGCTATCTCGGCGATGGCATCAACGACGCCGCGGCGCTGCACGCCGCCGATGTCGGCATCTCGGTCGATCAGGCGGTCGACGTGGCCAAAGATGCGGCCGATTTCGTGCTGCTCGAGCACGACCTCGACGTGCTGCGCGCCGGCGTCGAGCAGGGGCGCAAGACTTTCGCCAATACGCTCAAATACATCGCCATCACCACCAGCGCCAATTTCGGCAACATGATCAGCATGGCGGTCGCTTCCCTCGCGCTGCCGTTCCTGCCGCTGCTCGCCAAGCAGATCTTGCTCAACAACTTCCTTTCCGACATCCCCGCCATGGCGATCGCCAGCGACAATGTCGACCGCGAATTGATCGAGCGCCCGCGCCGCTGGGCGATCCGCAATTTGCGCAGCTTCATGGCGATCTTCGGCTCGATCAGCTCGGTGTTCGATTTCCTGACCTTCGGGGTGCTGCTGTGGGTCTATCAGGCGGGGCCGGAGCTGTTCCGCACCGGCTGGTTCGTCGAATTGCTGATGACCGAGCTGCTGATCACGCTGGTGGTGCGAACGTACCGGCCGTTCTACCGCAGCACGCCCGGCCGCATGTTGTGGATGGCAACGCTGGCAATGGCGGCCGTTACCGTACTGGTGCCGTATCTGCCGGGCGTTTCGATCTTCGGCTTTGAGCCGCTGCCGCCGGGTTTGCTGGTCGTCCTGCTCGCGATCACCGCGCTTTATGTGTCGGCTTCCGAACTCGCCAAGCGGCTGATCTACCGTGAGCACGTGCCGCAGGACCGGACCGCGCTCAACGATTGAGTTACCATAAGGCGCGCGCATCCTGAAAAATCGTCGCGGTCAAAAAATTTCCAACGTCATTCTGACGCTTTCGGTTCCGCGCGCGGGGCAAGACTTTTTCTCCATCGGTACCATACGTTCGCCAAGTTAACGGCGTTACCTCAACGTCAAGAAGGGCAACCGCTACGGCTGTTCATTGGAATGCGAAGGAGAGTATCGATGTGCGACTATAGTCTGCACGCCGTCGAAACGCGGCCCGCCACGGTCGGCGACAAATTGCGCTCGACAAGTTTTGCCAATTGCTTCACGCGCGGATTCGCGGCGGAAGGGGAGCCCAACGTCGCCGTTTGTCTGCGACCGGGCACCGAGCTCGCTTTCGACCGGGATGTCGAGATCGATCACGGTTTCGGCCGTCTGCTGCCGAGCCTCGGCTTTGGCAGGATTGGCCAGCGCGTCGCGCGTTTCCGTCAGATCAACACCGATCGGCTCGACACCCATCACGACGCCCTGGAGTTTCCCAACGGCCGCATCGTCTTGGTGACGCGGCTATGCGAAGGGCAGACGGCGACCGTGTTGCAATTGCCGGCCTCCGCGCACCCCGAGCATGATGAGCATCCGGTCGCGCCGGCGGCCACGCAGGATACGCTGATCGGCTGAGCGCGCGCATTGGCGCATGCATCGACGCCTGTGCAGGGCTGCTTTTCGAGCGCCCTGAGGCGGAACGCGCAGCACTTTCCGCCGCTATCGGCAAATCAAGAGGAAGCGGGCGCCGGGCCCAACCGAGCCTGATGGAGCCCGTTGTGCCCTATTTGCGGCGGCCCTTCGGCGTGACCGGCTGCTTGGCGACGCCGCTGCGCGCGTCCCGGGCCATTTCGAGACACGCGGCAAGCTCGGTATAGGTCGGCTCGAACCACTGGATCGACTGAATACACTTGAGCCGGTCGCCGTTGGGAAACTTCGACCAGTCCTTTTGCAAAGCCTCACGCGTCTTTTGCTCGCTGGCGAGGCAGCTCTTGAAGCGGTCATCGCCTTCCTTGCCCGGCCCGGCTGCTTCGGCCGCGCCGCGGCAGCTGCGCGTCACATCCCAGCGCGGCACGCCATCCGATATGGCGACCTGCAGCGCAAAAGGCACAGCAAGAAAAGGAACGAACATCTCAGCCCCCTGGCTCGTTTTGCTTCTCTAGGGCCCGCTTGGCTGCCGATGGCGCCGCCAACGGCTGGCCGGCGCAAAAGGATACCCACCCCGATCGAGCCGGCATCATAGACGGCTGCGGCGTTTTCGCCAGCGCCTTGCAGCGCCGGCGCCGGCCAAGCCCGCGGCTCTCCGACTTGCGATATGCCGCGGCTGCGGCCGGAGAGGCCCATGCCCAATGGGGCTCAGGTGGGCTTCTCCCCCCGGGTGACAGGGCGGCCTGGCGCGCTAGGATAGCGGCATAAGAGGGCCGGGACAGGGAGGCCTTGCCATGAAACAGGTGCAGTCAATTGCCGTCGCCGTTTCTGCGCTGCTTTTGCTGGCGCCGTCGCCGGCGGGCGCCGCTCCGCACGGGCCGGCAGCGCCCCACTTCGCCGGGCACGGGTATGGATTTACCGGGCATCATCACCCGTTTTCCGGCCGCGCGCAGATGCGCCGCTCGCCCGGCAACGGCGCCTACGGCGCCTTCTACGGCGGCGGCATCGTCGCCGTGGCGCCCGATGACTCGGGAAGCGTGGTGAATGACGCCGAGTCGCCGACCGTTATCTATGTGGCGTTGCCGCCGCAGGCGTTGAGTTGCCATCGCAGCCGCGAAATCGTGACCGTTCCCGCCGAAGCAGGCGGCACCAAAGCGATCACGGTCACGCGCTGTTAGCGCCTGCGCGCGCGGCCGGCGCGCGTCATCAAACGGCCCGAGCGCTAGAGTGCGCTCAAGCTAGCCATGCCCGGACACGACTTGCGCCGCGCAGCGGGTGCAGAAAATCTCGTTCTGCGGCCCGCTTTGGAAGCCGTGCGTAAGGCTGTTTAGCGCCGGAATCTGCGCGCCGTGGGGAAGGGCGATGCGATCGTTCTCTTCCCACTTGGCGTTACCGGCTTTCTTGCACTTCGGACACCTGAACCGCGTGATGTAAGTGTGACGGCGCGGCATGGTGAGCCCTCCCGCCCGTAATGCTCTCTTGCTTGCAGACCAGCCGAATGGCCCTCTCTCTCTGCTTCGCCTGGTGTCAATAACGGCACCAACGCTATGCGTCTGTTCGACGAGCTTTGCGCCGGGGGCGGCCGAGATGGGGTCTTGCCTGACTGATGCGACCCGCTGAAGACCGCGCCCGGCGAAGCGTTCGTGTGTTTGCCGCTATGCTGCGGCCCGAACGGCAGTCACGCAGCAATCATCGCGGCCCTTTGACCCGGTGGAGTCATCAAGAACCTCCATTCGCAAAGGGTCGGCAGGAAATTCTGGACCGATCTGGCGGAAAGTCAAGGGAGCGCGAGGCGGCAAAAACCTACCGCTCGCGCTGGTTCATAAACTGTGATTTGGGGCGGCGCTCAGCGGGCCGGCGGCGCAGCCAGGGAAAGCGCCGAGGCCGGCGCCGGGATCGCTCCCGCCCAATCGCTGCGCGCAATCAAACTATCGCGCAGGAAATCCAGCTCGTAGCCGGCGGCGCGCGCCGCCGTCAAAACCGCGTCGGCGCCGAGGCGCGGCGCCGCTGCCTGACTCCACAATACGGTGCAACGCGTGCCGGTGCCGCAATAAAACAAGACCGGTCCAGGCAGCTCGTCCATCAGCCGTGAGAAGATTTCGACGCTGTCATGTTCGGTAACCTTGGCGCCGGTCACCGGGTAGTAGCGAAAGGCGAGCCCGAGACGCTCAGCCGCTTCCGAGGCTTTCGCGTGCGGCAGTTGATCGGCGGCCTCGCCGTCGGGGCGGATGGCCACGACCGAGCGGAAGCCAAGCGCGGCGATATCGGCGAAGTCCGCCTCGCCAAGCTGCGGGGCGATCGCCACGTCCGCTTCGAGCGGGCTGATCTTGACCACCAAATTTGTCCCTTGCTTGCGGCGCCGGCCAGAGAGAGCCGGCGGGGCGCGAATAGCGGTGTTTTCGTCCCTAGACATGCGCGTTGGCGCGGCTTGCTGCAAGCTGGTGAGAGAAAATAAATCTATAATACCAAGGTTATCGACGGATTTCGAATATCTTATTCCTCAAAGTAGGGGATATAGAAAGAATATTCTACCATTTGGAAGCGGCTACGGCGTACAGATCATGTCGCGCGCCTTCTGCAGAATCTCCTCCGGCTTGGCATTATCGTCGCCGACCGGTCCGATTTCTTTGCGGCCGCTGGTGTCGAACAGCCAATACCAATCGTAGCTGCCGCCGCCGATGAAATAGCGATGCTGGTTGAGGATGAGCTGGTCGCGGTGCTCGCCCTTGCAGAAGTTCAGCACGATCACGGCGTTGGCCGGCGCCACGAAGCGCACGTGCCGGCTCGCGAAATCGTACACGTGCAGGGCCCCCGACGTGGTCCAGCCCGGTGAGATGAAAAACAACCTGCGGCCGTCGGCGGTAAATTGCTTCTGCTCGAAGCGGCAGAGCTGTTGCGGCGGCCGCTCGCCGCCGTGCGCGGTCACCAGCACGCGCTCGTTCTTGCCATCGACGTCGACGCGCATGAGCTGATCGGCGTCGGCGCCCGACTTGCAGGTCATCGAATCGTCCGGCGGCGGCTTACCGTCGGTGCGCGTGAACACCACGAATTTGCCGTCCGGCGACAGCGCGGCATCGGCGTCGCGGCCGAGCCGGGTCAGCTGCCGGCCCTGTCCCGCTCTTTCGGCGTAGATATTGCCAGCCTTGACCGTCACGCGCATCTCGCCGGTGTCGCGCGCACTCGCCGTCGTCGCGCAATGCAGCGCGCAAAACGCGAATACCGTTGCAAGAAATCGGCGCATGGCTAGGCTTCCCTCTCGATAGTCCCGTCTAAGCGCTCTCCGCCATTTCATTCAACATCGCCAGCGCCTGCTTCACCGATTGCTCGCGCACCGCGCTGCGGCCGATGTCGCCGTAGCGCATCTCTTTGTGCGTGAGCGCGCCGCTGCGCGAGGCGGCGGCGAAATGCACGAGCCCGACCGGCTTTTCCGCGCTGCCGCCGCCGGGGCCGGCGACGCCGGTGATCGCCACCGATACGTGCGCGTTCGAATGCGCGATCGCGCCGCGCGCCATTTCTTCCGCCGTCTGCCGGCTGACCGCCCCATGGTCGCGCAGCGTCTCCGAGGCGACGCCCAGCATCTGCTGCTTGGCTTCGTTCGAGTAAGTGACGAAGCCCCGGTCGACCACGTCGGAGGAGCCGGCGATCTCGGTGAGCGCCCCCGCCACCAGCCCGCCGGTGCAGGACTCCGCGGTCGCCACTTTAAGCCCGCGCGCGCGGCACGCCTCGAGCACGGCGCTGGCGGCTGCGCGCAGGTCGTCGTTCATGACGTCGTCTCCACGGACCGAAACTAGCATGCAGACGCTGCGCGCGCTGCCAGCTTTCGGTTGCGGGTTGCTGGCCGATGCTGCAGGCATCCGCTATGAGGCGGGCGGGAAATTACCGCAAGTCGCCCAGCAGGCCACCACCGCCGCATGAAATTCCGCTCCATCGCGCTCCTGACGCTCGCCGAAGTGGCGGCCTTGTCGCTGTGGTTTGTCTCGGCGGCGGTCCTGCCCGACATGCTGCGCGAAGTGACGCTTTCGCCGGCGCGCCAGGCCGCGCTGTCGAGCGGCGTGCAATTGGGCTTTGTCATCGGCGCGCTGGGCTCCGCCGTGTTCGGTATCGCCGATCGCTTCGATCCGCGCCGTGTGATGGCGGCAGCCGCGATCGGCGCCGGGCTCGTCAACGCCGTGCTGCTGGTCGTGCCGCCCGGCAGCCTCATCGCCATCGCCGCGCGCATCGCGACCGGCTCGCTGCTCGCCGGCGTCTATCCGGTCGGCATGAAAATCGCGGTCGGCTGGGGCGAGAGGGACCGCGGCTTTCTGGTGGGCGTGCTGGTCGGCGGCACCGTGCTCGGCTCCGCGGTGCCGCATCTGTTTTCGTTTTTCGGCGGCGCCGACTGGCGGCTGAGCGTCGCGCTCGCTTCGCTTGCGTCGATCGCCGGCGGTTTCATCTGCCTCGCCGCCGCGCTCGGGCCCTTTCACGGCACCGCGGCGAAATTTCATCCGCGCATGATCATCAGCGCCTGGACCAACAAGCGCGTGCGGCTCGCCTACGCCGGCTATCTCGGCCACATGTGGGAGCTCTACGCCATGTGGGCGTGGATCGCCGTCGCCACAGCCGTCTCCTACGGCAAGTCGTTGCCGCCGGGCGAAGCGGAGCCGCTCGCCAAGCTCACCGCGTTCCTGTCGATCGCGGCGGGCGGCATTGCCTGCGGGCTCGCCGGTCTAATCGCCGACCGCATCGGCAAGGCAAGGCTCACCATCATCGCCATGGCGGCCAGCGGCTTATCGGCGCTCGCCGCGGCGGCGACTTTCGGCGGACCGGCCTGGCTCACCTTCGCCATCGTCATTTTCTGGGGCGCGGCGATCGTGCCGGATTCGCCGCAGTTTTCCGCGCTGGTTGCCGACGCTTCGCCGCCCGAACAGGCCGGTTCGTTGCTCACCTTCCAAACCGCGCTCGGCTTCGGGCTGACCATCGCGACCGTGCAGCTTACGCCGCTCGTCGTGGCGGCCGTCGGCTGGCCGCTGCTGCTGGCTTTGCTCGCACTCGGACCGGCGTTCGGGATCCTCGCCATGCTGCGGCTCAAGGCGATGGGGTGATTGATAAAAAATCCATGGTCAGCTTGTCATTCCGGGGCGCGGCCGTTAGGCCGCGAACCCGGAATCCATAATCCCGGCGCTGCGGAGTATGGATTCCGGGCCCGCCGCTTCGCGGCGTCCCGGAATGACGTAAGAGAAGTGCTCGTTACCGCATCGGCAGCCTTACCGTCGCCGTCGCGTAGGCGGCGATGCCTTCGCCGCGCCCGGTGAAGCCGAGCTTCTCGCTGGTGGTCGCCTTCACCGCCACGCGGTCGAGCGTAAGGCCGGCAAGCGCGGCGATTTTCTCCCGCATGGCGTCTCGGTGCGGCCCGATCTTCGGCGCCTCGCACACCAGCGTAAGATCGAGATGCGCGATGCGGCCGCCGCGCTCCTTCACGCGCTCGACCGCGAAGGCAAAGAAGCGATCCGACGAGGCGCCCTTCCACTGCGGATCGCTGGGCGGAAAATGCGAACCGATGTCGCCGTCGGCGAGCGCGCCGAGAATAGCGTCGGTCAGCGCGTGCAGGCCGACATCGGCATCGGAATGACCGGTGAGCGCGCGCGCGTGCGGGATGCGCACGCCCCCCAGCATGACGTGATCGCCTTCCGCGAAGGCGTGCACGTCGATGCCGGTGCCGGTCCGCACGTCGCCAAGCTGGGCGAACTGCATCGCCTCGGCGCGCGCGAAGTCGTCCGCGTTGGTGATCTTGATATTGCCCGGCTCGCCTTCGAACACGGCGACCTTCATGCCGGCCCATTCGGCGAGCGCGGCGTCGTCGGTGAAATCCTCGCGCCCTGCGGCCGCGGCGCGCCGGTGCGCGGCGAGCAGGGCGGCGTATGAAAAGCCTTGCGGCGTCTGGATGGTGCGCAGCGCCGCGCGCTCCAGCGTCTGCTGCACGAAGCCGTGCGGATCAATCGCCTTCACCGTGTCGGTCACGGCGAGGCCCGGCACCGCGGCGCCGCTTGCTTCGGCGGCTTCGATCGCGCGCGCGATCAGTTCCTGCGTGGCGAAGGGGCGGGCGGCGTCGTGCACCAGCACGATATCGGGGCCATGCCGTTCCAGCGCTTCCAGCCCGGCGCGCACCGAAGCCTGCCGGGTGGCGCCGCCGAAGGTGGGGGGCATCAGGTCGAGCTGGTCCACCGTCGCTGCGTAGGCCGCCTGATCCTCGCGCCTGATCACCGCCTGCACGAGGTCGACCTTGGGCGCGGCCACGAGCGTTTCAAGCGTCCGGCGCAGGACGATTTCGCCGCCGACCCGGCGGAATTGCTTCGGCGTGTCGCCGCCGACCCGGGCACCTTTGCCCGCGGCCACCACCACCACCGCCACCCCGGCCATTTCCCGCTCCTGCTGTTCGATTTTTAGCCTTAGCGCGTTCCCTGCACCGAAGGAAATCACCAATGAATCCAGCCCGTTCGCAGACATCACCAATTTTTTGCAGCGCAGCACTTGCGCCTGCCGGTGAATTGGCTAAACTCTGTGCATTGGATTTTTGCCGCCTAAATGCTGAGCAGTGACTTGGGAATGGCCAAAAATATCGCTTTTTCGTGCAAATCTATGCAGGTCGGCACCGTCACCCTGCCGAACCGGGTCATTTTGGCGCCCATGTCGGGCATCACCGACGCGCCTTTCCGCCGACTCGCCGAAAAGCTGGGCGCGGGCTTGGTGGTCTCGGAAATGACCGCCTGCGCCGGCCTGGCCAAAGGCGAGCGCGAGGCCCGCCTGCGCAGCGACGGGGCGGGGGTCGCCATCCATGTCGTGCAATTGGCCGGCTGCGAAGCCCGCTACATGGCCGAGGGCGCCCGCATCGCCGAGGCGCAGGGCGCCGCCGCCATCGACATCAACATGGGTTGCCCGTCCAAACAGGTGACCAACGGTCATGTCGGCTCGGCGCTGATGCGCGACCTCGACCATGCGCTCACGCTGATCGAGGCGACGGTTGCCGCCGTGCGCGTGCCGGTCACGCTGAAGATGCGGCTCGGCTGGGATCACGCCAGCATCAACGCCCCCGAGCTTGCCCGCCGTGCGGAGACGGCCGGCGTCAAGATGGTCACCGTGCACGGCCGCACCCGCTGCCAATTCTATGACGGGCGCGCCGACTGGGCCGCCATCCGCCGCGTGAAAGAGGCGGTCGCCGTTCCGGTCGTCGTCAACGGCGACATCACCTGCTTCGACGACGCCGCGCAGGCGCTTGCGGTCTCCGGCGCCGACGCGGTGATGATCGGCCGCGCCGCGCAAGGCCGTCCCTGGTGGCCGGGGCAGGTGGCGCGCTTCCTCGCCACGGGCGAGCGCGAGAGCGCGCCGTCGCTTGCCGAGCAACTGGCGATGACGGACGCGCTTTACGAGGAAATGATCGGCCATCACGGTCACGCCATCGGCCGCCGTCATGCGCGCAAGCACCTCGCCTGGGCGCTCGACACCGCCGCCGCGACCACCGGCGTCGCGCTGTCGCTGCTCAAGGACCACCGTGCGCGCGTGCTCACCGCCGAAGAACCGAAGCTCGCGCGCCGCCTGCTTGCCGACGCCTACGACGCCTTCGCCTGGAGGGCGGCAGCATGAGCCGGGCGCAGGCCGTCTCCGCCAACGTCAATTCACCCGCCGACGCGGTGCTGCACGCGCTGCCGCATCCGGTGATCATGGTCGCGCCCGACGGCAAGGTGGCCGACGCCAATGTCGCCGCCGAGCAGTTCTTCGAGACGTCGATCCCGGTGCTGCGCCGGCACATGGTGCGCGAATTGGTGCCGTTCGGCTCGCCGCTGCTCGCGCTCATCGAGCAGGTGCGCAAGTCGGGCGCCGCGGTCAACGAATACAAGGTCGATCTCGCCACCCCGCGTAATCCCGGCGAACGCCTGGTCGATCTGCATGTCGCGCCGCTGCCGGAATTCCCCAACCACGTGGTGGTGATGCTGCAGGAGCGCACCATCGCCGACAAGATGGACCGCCAGCTCACCCATCGCAGCGCCGCGCGCTCGGTGATCGCGCTCGCCGCCATGCTGGCGCACGAGATCAAGAACCCTTTGTCCGGCATCCGCGGCGCCGCTCAACTGCTCGAGCAGTCGGCCGGCGACGAGGACCGCGCGCTCACCAAGCTCATCTGCGACGAGACCGACCGCATCGTGAAGCTGGTCGACCGCATGGAAGTGTTCGCCGACGAGCGCCCGGTCGAGCGCGAGCCGGTCAACATTCACGTCGTGCTCGACCACGTGAAGCGGCTGGCGCAGTCCGGCTTTGCCCGCCACGTCAAATTCGTCGAGGAGTACGATCCCTCGCTGCCGCCGGTGCTCGCCAACCGCGACCAGCTCATCCAGGTCTTCCTCAACTTGGTGAAGAACGCCACCGAAGCCATTGGCGAAACGGCGATCGACGGCGAGATCCAGCTCACCACCGCGTTCCGCCCCGGCGTGCGGCTGTCGCTGCCGGGAGCCAAGGCGCGCGTCTCGCTGCCGCTCGAATTCTGCGTGCGCGACAACGGTCCCGGCGTGCCGGAAGAGCTGATGCCGCATCTGTTCGATCCCTTCGTGACCACCAAGCAGAGCGGCAGCGGGCTCGGCCTCGCGCTCGCCGCCAAGATCGTCGGCGACCACGGCGGCATCATCGAATGTGAATCGCAGCCGCGCCGCACCGTCTTTCGCGTGCTGATGCCGATCTATACCGGCAACGGCGAGCCGATCGCCGTGGCGCCGGTGGAAAGCCCGTGAGGTAGCGCCATGCCGACGGGAAGCATCTTGGTCGCCGACGACGACGCTGCCATCCGCACCGTCCTCAACCAGGCTCTCTCGCGCGCCGGCTACGAGGTACGCTCCACCGGCAATGCCGCGACGCTCTGGCGCTGGATCAGCCAAGGGGAGGGCGATCTCGTCATCACCGACGTGGTGATGCCGGACGAGAACGCCTTCGATCTCATCCCGCGCATCCGCAAGGCGCGTCCCGATCTGCCGATCATCGTGATGAGCGCGCAGAACACCTTCATGACCGCCATCCGCGCTTCCGAGCGCGGCGCCTACGAATACCTGCCCAAGCCGTTCGACTTGAAGGAGCTGACGGCGATCGTCGGCCGCGCGCTGTCGGAGCCGAAGGAGAAACGCCCGGCAGCGGTCAAGTCGGAAGACCTCGACAATATCCCGCTGGTCGGCCGCTCGCCCGCCATGCAGGAAATCTACCGCGTGTTGGCGCGGCTGATGCAGACCGACCTCACCGTCATGATCTCCGGCGAATCCGGCACCGGCAAGGAGCTGGTGGCGCGCGCGCTGCACGACTACGGCAAGCGGCGCGCCGCCACCTTCGTTGCCATCAATATGGCGGCGATCCCGCGCGATCTCATCGAGTTGGAATTGTTCGGTCACGAGAAGGGCGCCTTCACCGGCGCCAACGCGCGCTCCTCCGGACGCTTCGAGCAGGCTGAAGGCGGCACGCTGTTCCTCGACGAAATCGGCGACATGCCGATGGAGGCGCAGACGCGGCTGCTGCGCGTGCTGCAGCAGGGCGAATACACCACCGTCGGCGGCCGCACGCCGATCAAGAGCGACGTGCGCATTATCGCGGCCACCAACAAGGATCTGCGGCTGCTGATTCAGCAGGGCCTATTCCGCGAGGACCTGTTCTTCCGCCTCAACGTGGTGCCGTTGCGGCTGCCGCCGCTCCGGGAGCGCACCGAGGACATTCCCGACCTCATCCGCCATTTCTTCGCGCAGGCCGAGCGCGAGGGCCTGCCGCCCAAGCAGATCGACCAGGCTGGCCTCGAGCGGCTCAAGCGCCACCGCTGGCCCGGCAATGTGCGCGAACTGGAGAACCTCGCCCGCCGCCTGGCGGCGCTCTATCCGCAGGAGGTCATCAGCTCGGCGGTCATCGAGCAGGAGCTGGCGCAGCCGGCACTTGCCGATCGGCGGCGAAGAATCGCACGCGGAGGAATCGCTGAGCGCCGCCGTCGAGCGGCACCTCGCGACCTACTTTGCCGGCTTCGAGGGCCTGCCGCCGGCCGGGCTCTATCACCGCGTGCTGCGCGAGGTCGAATACCCGCTGCTGACCGCGGCGCTCGCCGCCACCCGCGGCAACCAGATCCGCGCCGCCGACCTGCTCGGCGTCAACCGCAATACGCTGCGCAAGAAAGTGCGCGATCTCGACATCAAGCTGTTTCGCGGGGGGTGATCGCGACTGCGATTAGGCACGCGGCGCCTCGACCTGATTCCATTTCGCACCAGCGGGCCACTGCTCGATTGGCGCCGCGGAAATGTCGCAATTTGGCAACATTGTTGTATAAAAGCATCAGTGCCGGGGAGGGCGATCCTTCCCGCGCGCCTTGAGGGCCTTAGCGCCCGCCATTCGCCGCCGGGGGTTCATGAGCGTCGATCAGGCTGCCGCCGAAACCACGCTCGCCGGTCCGCCATCAAAGCGCGGGGAAACGCGCGTGCTCGGGCCGATCGCGGTCGTGCTCGCGCTGTTGTCGGCCTTCCTGACCTTCATCGTCCTCGCCGATCTCACGCCCATACTGCCGACCCACAACATCGTCGTTACGCTGCTCTTGGCGAACACGGCGACGGTGCTGCTGCTGCTCGGCATCATCGTGCGGGAAGTCTGGCTGGTCATGCAGGCGCGGCGTACAGGCCGCGCCGCCGCGCGGCTGCACGTGCGCATCGTCGCTCTGTTCTCCGTCGTCGCGGCGGTACCCGCCATCCTGGTGGCGATCGTGGCGAGCGTGACGCTCGACCGCGGGCTCGACCGGCTGTTTGCCTCCCGCACGCAAGCCGCCATTCAGAATTCTTTGATCGTGGCGGAAGCCTATCTGCACGACCACGCCGAGATCGTGCGCTCGGACATTCTGACCATGGCGTTCGAGCTCGCCCGCGACCAGTCGAGCTTCCAAAACGATCCCACCAAGCTGCATCGCTACCTCACGTTCCAGGCGTCGGTGCGGCGGCTGTCGGCGGCGATGGTGATCGATAAGGATCTCAACGTCGTCGCGCGCGCCGATCTCAAGACCAATCAGAGCTTCGCGATGCCGCCGCGCGACGCGCTGCCGCGCATCGGCAGCAAGACCCCCCAGCTCGTGCTGCTGCCGGACACCAATTACGTCGCCGCCGTCGTGAGGCTGCAGAATTATCCGGACGACTGGCTCTACGTGACGCGCCTGCTCGATCCGCGCGTGGTGCCGCAACTGCAGGCGACGCGCGCGAGCGTGCGCGAATACGCCGCGCTTGAGGCGCGGCGGGTCGGCGTGCAGGTCGCCTTCGCGCTGATGTACACCGTGATCTCGCTCACCGTGCTTTTGGCCGCGGTGTGGATCGGGCTCAACTTCGCCAACGTGCTGGTCGCACCCATCCGCCGCCTGATCGGCGCCGCCAACGTCGTCTCGACCGGCAATCTTTATGTGCGCGTGCCGGTGCGCCAATCGGAAGGCGACCTCGCCCAGCTCGGCGAGACCTTCAACCGCATGACGCAGGAACTGCGCACGCAACGCGACGACATCATGCGTGCGCGCGACCTGATCGACCGCCGCCGCCGCTTCACCGAAGCGGTGCTGGCGGGCGCCAGCGCCGGCGTGATCGGCGTCGACGGCAAGGGCTGCGTGTCGATCCTCAACCGCTCGGCCGAGCGGCTGATCGGCTGGAGCGAGACCGACGCGCTGGGACGGCCGCTCACCGAGGTGTTTCCCGAGCTCGCCGACTTCATGGCGGCGGCGCAGGCCGGCGCCCGCACGCAGGACCAGGTCACCATCACGCGCAAGGGCCGCGAGCGCAATCTGTCGGTGCGCATCACCAGCGAGCAGTCGAGCGCGAGCGAGCACGGCTACGTGGTGACGCTCGACGACATCACCGAATTGGTGGCGGCGCAGCGCACCTCCGCCTGGGCGGACGTTGCCCGCCGCATCGCGCACGAGATCAAGAACCCGCTCACGCCGATCCAGCTTTCCGCCGAACGGCTGCGCCGCAAATACGGCAAGATGATCGGCGAGGACAAAGGCGTGTTCGATCAATGCACCGACACCATCGTCCGCCAGGTCGACGACATCCGCCGCATGGTCGACGAGTTCTCGAAATTCGCGCGCATGCCGAAGCCGGTGATCGCGGCCGAGGACGTCGCCGACACCGTGCGCCAGGCCGTGTTCCTCATGCGCGTGGGCAATGCCGACATCGACATCGACGCCGAGATCGCCGAGGACCCGATGCCGGCGCGCTTCGACCGGCGCCTGATCTCGCAGGCGCTCACCAATCTGATCAAGAACGCCGGCGAGGCGATCGCCGCGGTGCCGCCACAGGAGCTCGGCAAGGGCTCGATCCGCGTTTACGCCGCGCGCGAGGGCGAGGACATCGTCATCGACGTGGTCGACAACGGCATCGGCCTGCCGAAGGAAAACCGCAGCCGGCTGCTCGAGCCTTACGTCACCACGCGCGAGAAGGGGACGGGGCTCGGCCTGGCAATCGTCGGCCGCATTGTCGAAGAGCACGGCGGCCACATCGAGCTGCACGACGCCGCCGAAAAAATACCCGGCCAGCGCGGCGCCTGGATCCGCCTGCGCTTTGCCGCCTCCGGCGAGACGCCGGCGGCCGGTCAGGAACCCGCAAGAACACTGAGCGAATAATCCCGAGCGAGCAAGAAAATGTCCGCCGAAATTCTCATCGTAGACGACGAAGCCGACATCCGCGACCTGGTGGCCGGCATCCTGGAAGACGAGGGCTACACCACCCGCACCGCGCGCAACAGCGACGAGGCGCTTGCCGCCATCGTGTCGCGCCGGCCGAACCTCATCTTCCTCGACATCTGGCTGCAGGGCTCCAAGCTCGACGGGCTGCAACTGCTCGACGCGGTCAAGCAGGAGCATCCGGAAATGCCGGTGGTGATGATCTCGGGCCACGGCAATATCGAGACCGCGGTCGCCGCCATCAAGCGCGGCGCCTACGACTTCATCGAGAAACCGTTCAAGGCCGACCGGCTGGTGCTGGTGGCCGAGCGCGCGCTCGAGACCTCGCGCCTCAAACGCGAAGTCAAGCAGCTCAAGCAACTCGCGCCGCTGCCGGCGACGCTGGTCGGCAAGTCAGTGGCGATCGCGCAGCTGCGCCAGGTGATCGAGCGCGTGGCGCCCACCAACAGCCGCATCCTGCTCGTCGGCCCCTCAGGCTCCGGCAAGGAGCTCGCCGCCCGCACCATTCATCAGCTCTCGGCGCGGCAGAACGGGCCCTTCATCGTGATCAACGCCGCCGCCATCACGCCCGAACGCATGGAAACCGAATTGTTCGGCGTCGACCAGTCGAACGGCTCGGGCGGGCGCAAGCCGGGTGCGCTGGAGGACGCGCACGGCGGCACGCTGTTCATCGACGACATCGCCGATCTGCCGCGCGAGACGCAGAACAAGATATTGCGCGTGCTGGTCGAGCAGACCTTCCAGCGCGTCGGCGGCACCAACAAGGTTTCGGTCGACGTGCGCATCGTCTCGTCGACCGCGCGCAACCTGGAAACGCTGATTGCGGAAGGCAAATTCCGCGAGGACCTCTACCACCGGCTCTCGGTGGTGCCCATCCGGGTGCCGCCATTGGCGGAGCGGCGCGAGGATATTCCCACCTTGATCGACTATTTCATGGATCAGATTTCGCAGGCGACCGGCCTTCCCAAGCGCCGCATCGGCGAGGACGCCATGGCCGTGCTGCAGAGCCACGACTGGCCGGGCAATGTGCGCCAGCTGCGCAACAACATCGAACGCCTGATGATATTGGCCGGCGGCGATCCCGACGCCGTGCTCGACGCGTCCATGCTGCCGCCCGACGTCGGCTCGATGGTGCCCTCGATGCCGAACGGCAACGGCGGCGAGCACCTGATGGGCATGCCCTTGCGCGACGCGCGCGAACTGTTCGAGCGCGAATATCTGGTGGCGCAGATCAGCCGCTTCGGCGGCAATATCTCGCGCACCGCCGAATTCGTCGGCATGGAGCGCTCGGCGCTGCACCGCAAGCTGAAGGCGCTGGGGATAGGATGATCAGGTATCAGCAATCAGTGATCAAAGGAAAACGACCGCCCGCGCACGAATTGCTGATGCGAATTTTACCTAAGTCAGGTAAAAGCCGTGCAGAAATCTGATTACCGACTACTGATGCCTGATCCCTGATGTCCCGCATCGCCTACGTCAACGGCCGCTACCGGCCGCAATCGGACGCCAAGGTATCCATCGAGGACCGCGGCTTTCAGTTCGCCGACGGCGTCTACGAAGTCTGCGAGGTCAAAGGCGGGCGGCTGATCGACGAGCGCCGCCATATGGCGCGGCTCGGTCGTTCGCTGGCGGCGCTTTCCATCCCGCGCCCCATGAGTGAGGCCGCGCTCGCGGTGGTGCTGCGCGAGACCGTCGCGCGCAACCGCGTGCGCGACGGCATCGTCTATGTGCAGATCACGCGCGGAGCGGCGAAGCGCGATTTTCCCTTTCCGCCGGCGCCGATCCGTCCCACCGTCGTCGTGACCGCGCGCAGCACCGATCAGGCGCGGCTTACGCAACTGGCGGCGGAAGGCGTCGCCGTTGTCACCATGCCCGACATCCGCTGGGGCCGCGTCGACATCAAGTCGGTCGCGCTTCTGCCCAACGTCCTCGCCAAACAAAGCGCGCGCGCGCAGGGGGCGCGCGAGGCCTGGCTGGTCGATGCGCAAGGCCGCGTTACCGAAGGCGCCTCATCCAACGCCTGGATCGTCACCCGCGATGGCACGCTGGTGACCCGCCAGCTCGGGCACGACATTCTGCCGGGCATCACCCGCTCGGTGGTGCTCGATGCGATCAAGACGCAAGGGCTCTCCTTCGAGGAGCGCGCGTTCACGGTCGAGGAGGCCTACGCAGCGCGCGAAGCCTTCATCACCTCGGCGAGCCAGATCGTGCTGCCCGTGGTGACGATCGACGGCCGCCCGGTCGGCAATGGCGCCCCCGGCCTGATCGCCACGGGCCTGCGCCGGGACTACCACAACTACGCGGAACGCGCCTGATTGCTCCGCTATTTCAGTCACTTGGTAGTCGCCGCGCGCCCCGCGCTTGCACCCGGGAAGCGCCTGTCATCTAATAGAGGTTCCTTACGCCTTGGCCGCTTGCCAGGAGGGGCAGAACGGGCATGCTCACGCATGCGCGAAGGCTTGGGCGAGGGGAGTGTCTCGCGCGAAAGACGCGGGCAAAAAAATGGAAACACGGCCATGGCAGCCGATCGTGCGCAAAATCTTCAAGACACTTTTCTCAATCATGTTCGCAAAGGCAAAGTCCCGCTCACCATATTCCTGGTCAACGGGGTGAAATTGCAGGGTGTGGTGACCTGGTTCGATAATTTCTGCGTGCTGCTGCGGCGGGACGGTCATTCGCAGCTCGTCTACAAGCACGCCATCTCGACCATCATGCCGGGCCACCCGATCCAGCTCTTCGAAGGTGCCGACGAGCAGCCGGCAGCGGAGAAGACCTGACGCTACATGCGGCACCAAATCCCACCGACGAGCGTTAGAGGCGGACAGTGAGTCAATTTCACTGGGGTCTCTAGTTTGGAAGAACGCAAGCGCGATAAGCATGCCGATCGCTTGACCCCCTCGCGGGGCGGCGAGACGGGCCGCGCCATCGTCATCGAGCCGTCGCTGCGGGTTGCCGCCGGCCGGGCAGGGGCCGCGGGCTCCGCCGATATGCGCTCGCCGGAAGCGCGGCTGATGGAAGCCGCAGGCCTTGCGCGCGCCATCGATCTCAACGTGGTGCAGGAAGGGCTGGTGACGCTCGCCGCCATTCGTCCGGCGACCTATATCGGCAAGGGCAAGGTCGACGAGATTGCCGGGCTGGTGAAAAGCCTCGAGGCTTCCGTCGTGGTCATGGATTGCCCCGTCTCGCCGGTGCAGCAGCGCAATTTGGAGAGGGCCTGGAGCTGCAAGGTCATCGACCGCACCGGGCTGATCCTGGAAATCTTCGGCCGCCGCGCGCGCACGCGCGAAGGCGCGCTGCAGGTGGAGCTTGCGCATCTCACCTATCAGAAGAGCCGGCTGGTGCGCTCCTGGACCCATCTCGAGCGCCAGCGCGGCGGCTTCGGCTTTCTCGGCGGACCGGGCGAGACTCAGCTCGAAGCCGACCGCCGCGTCATCACCGAGCGCATTGCGCGCATCGAGGCCGAGCTCGACAAGGTCAAGCGCACCCGGAAGCTGCATCGCGACAGCCGCAAGCGCGTGCCGTATCCGGTGGTGGCGTTGGTCGGCTACACCAATGCCGGCAAGTCGACGCTGTTCAACCGCATGACGCAGGCGACCGTCTTGTCGGCCGACATGCTGTTCGCCACGCTCGACCCGACGTTGCGCGCCGTCGACCTGCCGCACGGCGCCCGCGTCATCCTTTCCGATACCGTCGGCTTCATCTCCGATCTGCCGACCATGCTGGTGGCGGCCTTCCGCGCCACGCTGGAAGAGGTGATCGAGGCCGATGTCATCTTGCACGTGCGCGACGTGTCGCACGAGGACACGGCCGCGCAGTCGCACGACGTCGAGCGGGTGCTGGGCGAGCTCGGCATCGAAGCAAGCGACCCGCGGATGATCGAGGTGTGGAACAAGATCGACCGGCTCGATGAGGAAGCGCGCGCGCGGCTCGCCAATCTTGCGGCGCGCATGCCGGCGCCGCACCTCGCGGTGCCGGTCTCGGCGGCAACCGGCGAGGGCATCGACAACCTCGCCGCCGCGATCGAGGCGCGGCTCGCCGAACGGCGGCAGACGCTGGAATTGGCGCTCGATCCCGCGGATGGCGCGGGCTTGAGCTGGCTCTACCGCCATTCCGAAGTGCTGGAAAAGCACCTGCGCGACGACGGGCAACTGGCGGTCACTGTGCGCGCCGACGCCGACAAGGCGGCGCGGGTGCGGGCGCGATTTGCGGCGGCGCATTGAATTCGCTGTCCGCATTTTTCGGCCGGATACTCGGGACGAGGCGGAGAGGGGCAGCGACTCGCTGCTCGTCGCGAAAAGCGCAACCAAATCAAAGCTGAAAAAAACTTATCCCCGGTCTTCTAAGCAGCCTTATCATGCGCGCGCTTTGTTGTGACGCGCGATGCCGTCTCGAGGGCGTCGCGCGAAGGGACAAAGCCGGCGCGCCGACAATGCGCGCCGCCGCTGGCAAGCTTGCGCTCGCGCAGGCTTGACGGATGGAGCGCCGGGAGGCGCAGCCCCGGACTCAACCTGGGGCGCGCGCCTTCGCACGGCGCGCAAGGCTGCCCGATCGCAAGGGCGGCCTAAAGGGGCCTCGCAAGCCCCTGGCGCCTCCCGGCGCTCCATTCCCTCACTTTTGTGGGGGAGACTCTCCCAGGCCCCCTGGGGGAAATGGAAAAAGGGATAACGGCGTACCCCGCGCCGCAAAGAATAGGGGCGGCGGAGCGTTGGCTTGGCCGGGGATCAGGGATCGGAAATCGGTGATCGGAAAAATCGGGCGTGCGGCAAACTCTCGGCTGTCATCGTCCGCGCAGGCGGGGGCGGAAATGAGCGGGATCTGCGGTCGAACTCCACCTCATGTCATCGCGCTCTAAGGCAGCGAATAACGAAGCCGCTATTTCTCCACCTTCTCCGCCGCCTTCGCCGCGTCCCACAGCGCGTCCATCTCGGCCAAGGTCGACTGCGAAGGCGTCTTGCCGCGCTCGGCCAGCGCGCGCTCGATGGCCGCGAAGCGCCGCTCGAACTTGCGGTTGGTCGCGCGCAACACCTCTTCCGGATCGGCGCCGATATGGCGGGCGAGGTTGACCACCGCGAACAAGAGGTCGCCGACTTCCGCGGCCGCCGGCGCCTTGTCGGCGCTCTCGAGCTCAGCCTCGATCTCCTGCGCCTCCTCGCGGATCTTGGCGAGCACTGCGCGCGGATCGCGCCAGTCGAAGCCGACGTGGCCGGCCTTGGCCTGCAGCTTGAGCGCGCGGGTGAGCGCGGGCAGGGCGAGCGGCACGCCGGCGAGCGCGCCTTCGGCCTCGCCGGTTTTCGCTTCGGCTTTCTCCTCCGCCTTGATGCGCTCCCACAGGCCTTTCACGGCTTGCGCGGTGCGGCCTTCCTCGTCGGCGAACACGTGCGGATGGCGGCGGATCATCTTGGCGGTGATGCTCTCGACCACGTCGCCGAAATCGAAGGCGCCGGTCTCTTGCGCCATGCGCGCGTGGTAGACGACCTGCAGCAGCAGATCGCCGAGCTCGTCCTTGAGGTCGGCGAGATCGCCGCGCGCGATGGCGTCGGCCACCTCGTAGGCCTCTTCGACCGTATACGGCGCGATGGTCTGAAAGCTCTGCTCCAGGTCCCAGGGGCAGCCGCTGCCGGGCGTGCGCAGGGCGGCCATGATCTCGATCAGGCGGGCGATATCGCGGGAGGGTTTCACTGGGGGACGGCAGGCTCTGGCGGCTTATTGGCGGTCGGCGGCGCGACCGTAGCAAAGCGCGCCCCGGATCGCGATTGTCCATAGCGGATTCGCATAAGACATATTATGGAATATCTCGTGGCGACGTTACACTTGGCAAACCCAGGCAGGCTGCAGGCGCAAGAACGACGCCTGCAAATGCTGCCGGTCGTCAGACCGCCCTTTGGTTGGCCGGGGCGCCGACGATGTGCCTGATGTGCGCCACGCTGGCCTCGAGCGCCGCCACCTGCTTCTGCAGACCCTTGATGCGCAGATCCTGCTCCTGCAGCAGCGCGGCGGCATGGCTGTCGACGAGGCCGACCGGCGCGCCGCAAGCGGCGCATTGAACGAACATCACGCTGGGCTTGGCGCCGCTGATCTTAACTTCTTGCAGCTCGAAGGACTGGTTCTGGCAGCGGGCGCAGGCTGAGATGGCCATGGTCGTTCTCCGGCTCGCGTCCGCTATTGCGTGCGATAGCGGGGAAAGCCACATCCGAGAGCTACATGAAGAAGCCTGCAAAAGCCCTTCAGTTTGCTTCTATATTTAAAGAATTGATGGTAAGCGCAATGGCCTAATCGCAATGAGTTTGTGTAATTTTACAGATAGATGTGGCCACAAGTTATAATTCTAGAGCAATAACCTGAGAAATTACCTTAGCTGAAGCTCATCCGATCATAGGCTGGCTCGACATTGGCCGGCAGTTGCGCCCGCAAGGCCTCGTAGTCCAGTTCCGCGTGCAGATTGGTGAGGATCGCGCGCTTGGGCTTGATGCGGGCGATCCAGGCGAGCGCCTCCTCGAGGTTCAGGTGGCTCGGATGCGGCGCGCGGCGCAGCGCGTCGACGATCCACACGTCGAGCCCGGCCATGGCCTCGATGCTCTCCGGCGGCAGGCCCTTGATATCGGCCGAATAGGCCACGTTGCCGATGCGGAAGCCGAGCGAGGGGATGTCGCCGTGCTCTTGCAGCACCGGCAAGGCCTCGATCGGGCCGCCCTGCCCTTCGATGCTGACCGGCTTGCCCGGCACGATGCGGTGGTCGATGGCGATCGGCGGGTATTCGCTGCCGGGCGGCTGCAGGAAGCAATAGCCGAAGCGGATATGCATGGTGCGGGCGGTCGGCTCGTCCATATAGACGGCGACGCGGTGCCGCCTGCGGATGAACAGCGGCCGCAGATCGTCGATGCCGTGGGTGTGGTCGGCGTGCTCATGCGTGAGCAGCACGCCGTCGACCCAGTCCACCTCGGCATCCAAAAGCTGCTCGCGCAGGTCGGGCGAGCAGTCGATCAGCACGCGCGTCCGATGTCCCTGCGGGTTCGTGCGCTCGACCAGCAGCGAGCAACGCCGCCTGCGGTTTTTCGGATTGGCCGGATCGCACTCGCCCCAGCCCAGGGCCACGCGCGGCACGCCCATCGAGGAGCCGCAGCCGAGTATGGTGAAGGTCAGGCTCACGCGGCGTCCGTTCGATCTTTACGCATGGGCATGATCTTTTCCGATAACGGGTTGCCGCTGTTCGGCATCATGCTCCTTGCGCGGGACTTTAGAGAACAGGCGGAAGAAGTTCTGCGTGGTCTGTGCGGCAACCGTCTCCGCCGGCACGCCGCAGGCCTGCGCCAGCACCTTGGCGGTTTCCACCACATAGGCCGGCTCGTTGCGCTTGCCGCGGTACGGCATCGGCGCCAGGTAGGGCGCGTCGGTCTCCACCAGCACGCGCTCGGCCGGCAGCTGCGCGGCCAACTCACGCAGCGCGGCGGAATTCTTGAAGGTCAGGATGCCGGTGAAGGAGATGTAGAGGCCGAGCTCGATCGCCTTGAACGCCAGCGCGCGGCCGCCGGTGTAGCAGTGCAGCACGGCGGGAAAGGCGCCCTTCCCCGTCTCCTCTTCCAGGATGCGCGCCATGTCCTCGTCGCAGTCGCGCGAATGGATCACCAACGGCAGCCGGGTCTGCCGCGCGGCGGCGATGTGCCGGCGGAAGCTTTGCTCCTGCAGATCGCGCGGGCTGTTATCGTAGTGATAGTCGAAGCCGGCCTCGCCGATCGCCACGATTTTCGGGTGCTGCGAGCGCGCGACGAGGTTGTCCGTGGTGACGTCCATCTCCTCCTGCGCGTTGTGCGGATGGGTGCCGAGCGAGCAGAACACGTCGGCGAACCGCTCGGCGATGGCCAATACCTGCGCGTGTTTCTTGACCCGCGTCGAGATGGTGACGATGCGCCCGACGCCGGCTGCCCGCGCGCGCGCCACCACATCGTCAAGCTCGTGCGCGAAGTCGGGAAAATCGAGATGGCAATGGCTGTCGACCAGCATTTTCAGGCTTTTTCCGGCTCGGCTTCGACATAGCGCGGGAACACCGGCTTGGGCGGCGGCAAAGTGACGCCGGCCTTGATGCGTGTCGGCAGACTGTCGAACGCACGCTCGTTTGCCGGGATCGCCAGCTGATCGAGCAGCTTGGCGGCCGAACCCGGCACGAAGGGCTGCGCCAGAATGCCGACCTGCCGCAGCACTTCCGCCGTGACGTAGAGGATGGTGCCCTGCCGCCTGGGATCGGTCTTGGCCTTGGCCCACGGCTCCTCGGACGCGAAATAGCGGTTGGCGTCGGCGACCACGGCCCAGATCGTCGCCAGCACTTGATGCAACTGCTGCGTCTGCATCACCTCGCGCGCCCTGCCGATCATAGCGTCGGCCGCCGCCAAGATCGTCTTGTCGGCATCCGTGAAGGCGCCCGGTTCAGGCAATTTGCCGCCAGAGGCTTTGCCGATCATCGACAGCGAGCGCTGCGCCAGGTTGCCGAGATCGTTGGCGAGATCGGCATTGATGCGGTTGACGATGGCATCGTGGCTGTAATTGCCGTCCTGCCCGAACGGCACCTCGCGCAGGAAAAAATAGCGCAACGGATCGACACCGTAGGCATCGCACAGCGCGAACGGGTCGATCACATTGCCGACCGACTTCGACATTTTTTCCCCACGGTTGAACAAGAAGCCGTGGCAGAAGATGCGTTGCGGCACGTCTATGCCCGCCGACATGAGAAATGCCGGCCAATAGACCGCGTGAAAGCGCACGATGTCCTTGCCGATGACGTGCAGCGCGGCCGGCCAATAACGCTCGAACATCGCGCTCTGGTCGTCGGGAAAGCCGACGCCGGTGATGTAGTTGGTGAGCGCGTCGACCCATACATACATGACGTGGCCGTTCGAGCCGGGCACGCGCACGCCCCAATCGAAAGTGGTGCGCGAGATCGAGAGGTCTTGCAGGCCGCCGCGCACGAAGCTCGCCACCTCGTTGAGGCGCTCCTTCGGCAGCACGTAGTTCGGCCGCTCGTAGAGCTTGAACAGCTTGTCGGCATAGGCCGACAGGCGGAAGAAATAGCTCTCCTCCTCCACCCATTCGACCGGCGTGCCGGTGTTGTTGGCGATGCGCTTGCCTTGCTCGTTGAGATGCGTCTCGTCCTCGGCGTAATAGGCCTCGTCGCGCACCGAGTACCAGCCGGCATATTTGTCGAGATAGATGTCGCCGTTCTTCTCCATCCGCCGCCAGATCTCCTCCGACGAGCGGTGGTGGCGCTCTTCCGTGGTGTGGATGAAATCGTCGTTCGACAATTCAAGCCGCTTTGCCATGGCCTCGAAGCGCGGCACGTTGCGGTCGAGCAGCTCCCGCGGGGTCAGGCCTTCGCGCGCCGCGGTCTGCTGCAGCTTCTGGCCGTGCTCGTCGGTGCCGGTGAGAAAATAGACGTCGTAGCCGTCCAGCCGCATGAAGCGGGCGATGGCGTCGGTGGCGATCGCTTCGTAGGCGTGGCCGATATGCGGCGGCCCGTTCGGGTAGGAAATCGCCGTGGTGATGTAAAAGGGCTGCTTCGCCGGCATTTGACGTTCTGGGGAGAAATTTAGGCGGTTTTATCGGTCATGCACGGCCTTTTGCCGGGCATCCGCGGATTAGGCAAGGCCGAATGTCGGGGGATGGCGCAGGGCTAGGGCACGATCCGATGGGGTGGAATTCAGAGCCGTCATTGCGAGGAGCCCTGAAAGGACGACGAAGCAATCCAGCATAAGCCTCTGGATTGCTTCGCTTCGCTCGCAATGACGGATGGAGCTGCGAAATCGCGATGTTCGCGCGCGCTAGTCGCCGCACTTGTCGTCGAGTTCGTCGAATACCCCGCTGATCTCCTGCGCTTCCTTGGAATTCGCGTCCATATCGTCCAGTCCGTCGGTCAAGGAAGCGTATTCGGGGCCCAGTTTTTCGGCGAGGTCATCCACCTGATTCGAAAGCTCCTCGACTTTTTTGCTGTCTTTCTTTTCGTCGGCCGCGTCGATCTGCTCGTTGAGCTTGCTGATCTCACAATAGATTTTGACTTTGGCCGGATCGGCACTGATCGTTTTCACGACCTGCTGCGCCGCCGCCTTGGTCGGCTTCGCAGGCGCTTGTGCCTGCGCGACCAGCGGCAAAGCTGCGATGACGAACGCGGCAGCGATGGACTTCAGCTTCATGGACGCCCCCTTGAGGATTCTCGCCGCGGATGCGGCGCAAGCGCGATCATGGATGCGAAAATACGGCGGGCGCAAGGCGGGGTGCGATCGAGCACGCTGCCCCATGTCAGCTATGCCGGAGCCCTTGGCTTTGGTTGCTCGGAGCACCAAACCGCCGCGCCTTAGCAAATGTTAAAGGAACCGCCGCTATTTTCCTTGGAACGACAATGAAGGCCGACCGCGCTTGCCTGGCCAACCAGAACGGTTTTCAAGGCTCATGGCCGCCCCGCTCGCTCTTATCCGCGACCTCGATAGATCGATCGCGCAGGCTTCCGATATCAAACGCGGGGCCTTGCTCCGTCACCTGACCGACCTGTACCTCGTCGGCGTCGAGGATTTCTCCGACGATGAGATTGCCGTGGTCGACGATGTCTTCCTGCGGCTGGTCTCGACCATCGAGGAGTCGGCGCGGGCGCTGTTGTCGATCCGCATCGCGGGCATCGCCAAAGCGCCGCCCAAGGTGCTGCGTGTCCTGGCCTGCGACGACGCCATCGAAGTCGCCTCCCCCGTGCTCAGCCAGTCGCCGCAGATCGACATCGAAACGCTGGTTGAGTGCGCCAACAGCAAGAGCCAGGAGCATCTGCTTGCGATCTCGCGCCGCCGCATGCTGCCCGAGGCGGTCACCGACGTGCTCGTCAGCCGCGGCGATCCGCAGATCGTGTTGAGCACGGCGCGCAATCCCGGCGCGCGCTTCTCCAATCGAGGCTTCGGAATCCTCGTCGAGCGTGCAAACGGCGATGACCAACTGGCGGCTTGTGTCGGCACGCGGCCTGATTTGCCGCCTCGCCTGTTCGAGCAGTTGCTGGCGGCGGCGTCCGAGACGGTGCGCATCAAGCTCGAAGCCGAGCACCGTCACGGCAGGGACGAAATCGCCCAGGCTGTCGGCGCCGTGACGGAACGGATCGCGGAGCGCGCCGCGCTCACGCAGTCGCCGGGCTATGCCGCGGCGCAAGTGCTGGCCGAGTTGCTCGGCGAGAGCCGGCAATTGACCTCAAACAAGTTGGACGAATTCGCTCGGGCCGGCCGCTTCGAAGAAATCGTCGCAGCGCTCGCCTTGATGGCGGAAACGCCGGCCGATGTGGTCGAGCGCCTGGTGGCGCACGGCAACACCGAAACGATGCTCGTGCTGGCCAAGGCAGCCGATCTGCCGTGGGAGACCGCCAAGAACGTCATTGCGCTGGCGGCCAAGCGTTACCGGCGCCCGGAGGGCGATATCGGCCGGGCCATGGCAGCGTTCCAGCGGCTGCGCCCGTCCACCGCCCAGCAAATTCTCGACTTCCACCGCACTCATGCGCAGAGGCGCTCAGCGGCCAAGCATTAGGAGGCGCGCTCCGCCACCACCAGCATCGGCACCAATCGCCCTTCATTGGTGGATCGCATGGCGTTCGCCTGCCGCTGCGGAATATCGGCTCCCATGACCACCGCCGGACCTAAATCGCCGGCTGGACGCGTGCCGGGACCGCTGACCTCCATGTGATTCTCGATTTTCGCGAAGCCGGCATCATGGAGGTATTGCAGAATTTTCTCAGGCGTGCCGAGAAAGCTATAGGATGGCTCGCTGGCCCAAGGCAGCGGATAGTAAGGGTCGCCGGTGAGGCCTTGCGCAACGTGGGTGAAGCTGAAGCGACCACCCGGTTTGAGCACGCGAAAGGCCTCGGCGAACATACGCGGCTTGTCGGCCACGTTCATGGTGACGTTTTGGCTCCAGACGTGCTCGAAACGCGCGTCGTCGTATGGCATGTCGGTGACGCTTCCTTCGCGCACGCTAATTTTCTCGGCGAGCCCGCACAGCGCGTTGAGTTGTCTCGCGGCCATAACAAATTGCGGGGTCAGGTCAATGGCCTCGACTTGGCAGCCGTAAGTATGCGCCAGGTACCGGCTTCCGCCGCCGATGCCGCAGCCGGCATCGAGCACGCGTACGGATGCCGCAATGCCGGCGAGCTCGACCTGTTTTTTGGTCGCGTTAAGACCGCCGCCGTGCATTTGATCCGCTAGGTTGAGCAGCGGGGCGGTCGGATGGCTGATATCGTGACCGGCCGCGGCCAGCGCATGCAAAATGCGTTCGACGATGTCATCTAGGCCGTAATGCGCGACAACGGCAGGCCCTTCGTTCATCGCGCTCATTGCAGCGCCACCGCCTCCACCTCGATCTTGAACCCGTAGTGCAGTTGCGGCACCGGCACGACGCAACGCGCCGGGCGGGCCGGCGCGGCCCACTCGGCGTAAATCGCGTTGAAGGCAGCCCAGTCTTTGATGTCGGTGACGTAGACCCGCACCTGCACCAGCCGGCTCACGGCGGTGCCGGCCGCGGCGAGCGCCTGCGCCACGTTGTCGAGCACCTGCCGGACCTGCTCATCGAACGGCGCGTCGCTAAGCTTGCGTCCATCGGCGGCAATCGGCAATTGGCCCGAGACAAAAACGAAGCCGCCGCCCGACACCGCGTGGCTGTAATGGCCGCCCGGCGGCGCCATGGTATTGGGATTGAACAAGGCAGGGTCGGCGGACATCTCGGCTCTCCTATTATGGCCGCGCGGCTTCCACCAGCGCGCCGAACACTGCGAACACCAACGGCTTGCGCTCGAGATTGTAGATATCCGCCTCGCGCGCGGCGCGGTTGACCTTCTCCCAGGTCGCGGCCACGCGCTCCATCTGCGACAGCGCGCCTTCGCCGCCGGCGAGCTGCGCCGACAGCCAGCCGTTCACCAAGTCCATGAAAGCGTCGAGCTTGTGCGGATCGGTACCGGCGAGCGCGTCGCCGAGCGCGTGCAGCAAACGCGGGTCCGGCTCGGGCAGTTGACCGATCAGGTCGAGCACGCGCTGGCGCAAAGCGCGCGCATCTTCGTCGAGGAGCGACAGCGCGCGGCCGACGCTGCCGTCGGAAGCGCGTGCGGCCTCCTGCACGTCGTGCTCCTCCGACGCGCGCCCGGTTGCCGCCGCCAGCGCCCGTGCGACGTCACTCTCGGCCATTGGGCGCAGCAGCAGACGGCGGCAGCGTGAGCGGATAGTCGGCAATTCGCGCCCTGGCGCGTGGCTGATAAGCAGCAAGATCGCGCGCTCGGGCGGCTCCTCCAGCACTTTGAGCAAGGCATTGGCTCCCTCGCGTTGCAGGTCGTCAACGCTGTCGACGATGGCGACGCGCCAGCCGCCCTCCCCGGCGGTCGAGCCGAAGAACGAGACGGTCCGCCGCACGTCGTCGACGCGGATGACGGTGAAGAGCTTGCCGGTTTGCTCGTTGATCACGCGCTCGAGCACCAGGAGGTCGCCCTGCGCCTGCGCCGCAATGCGGCGCGCCACGGGGTTTTCCACGTCTACCGCGAGCGAGCCCGCCCGCTGCACTTCCGCCGCGCGCGGATCGGGATACGCGAGCACGAAGCGCGCGAAGCGATAGGCAAGTGTCGCCTTGCCAATGCCCGGAGGGCCGCCGATCAGCCAGGCGTGCGGAACGCGGCCGCTCTTGTAGTTTGCAAGCAGGGCTTGTTCGGCCTCGGCATGCCCGAACAGCGCGGGGTTTGCGCGCGGCAATAGTGCGGCGCTTTCTTCCTCGCCCGCTCTCACGGCGCCGCACTCTCCGGCACCCGCGGCGCCTTGGGATGCAAACGTTCCGATACTTGGTTCCAGATGCGTTGGGCCACCACCTCGCGCGGCGGCCGTCCATCGACCATGACGATGCGGCGCGGCTCTTCGTGCGCCAGCGCGCGGTAGGCGCGGCGCAGTTCCTCGTGAAAATCGACCGTCTCGGCTTCGAAGCGGTCGGCATTCCCGCCGGCGCGCCGGCGGCTCGCGCGCGCCAGGCCGACGGTGGCAGGCACGTCGAGCACGAAAGTCAAATTCGGCATAGCGGCGCCGACGGTGACGCGCTCGAGCCCGCGAATCAATTTCGCGTCGACCTTGCCAAGCGCGCCCTGATAGACGCGCGTTGAATTGATGAAGCGGTCACATACCACCCACTTGCCTTCGATCAACGCCGGCCGGATCACCGTGCGGACGTGATCGTCGCGCGCGGCGGCGAACAAAATCGCTTCTGTTTCGACGCCCAATGGCTTGGCGGCGCCGGATAGCAGGATGTGGCGGATGATCTCGGCGCCGGGCGAGCCCCCCGGCTCGCGCGTCAGTACGACTTCGAGCCCGAGCGACCGCAAATGTTCGGCGAGCAGCCGCGCGTGGGTGGACTTGCCGCTACCCTCGCCGCCCTCGAAGGTGATGAAGCGTCCGCGCAAGCCCCGCAACCTTTCCGTCAGCGCCGCCGTCGTGCGCCCGCCATCATAGCCGCTCGGCCCCGGCACGAAAAAGAGTAATGACCATTTCGGTCACGGAGTCGAAGGCCCGCCGAGGAAGACTGCCGACGCCGACGCTTGCCGCGGCATGTAGCGGCGCTTCCAATACGACATTATCGCCGCGCCAAACCTTCAGCTTGCCGACTGGCGAGCCCTCCTTCACCGGCGCCGGTACCGGGCCTTGATAGACGATGCGCGCCACCAAGCGCGCGCCGCCGTCCTTCGGCACCATGACCTTGACCGGCCCTTCGGCCTTGAGCGGCACATAGCCCTGCGCGCCGCCAAAGACCTTGGCGGAACCAAGCATCTCATTCTCCGCAAAGATCGTGCGCTGCTCGAAATTGCTGAATCCCCATTCCAGCAGCTTCTTGCCCTCGATGGCACGCTCCTTGGCGGTCTTTTCGCCATTGACGACGGCGATCAAACGCAAGCCCTTCTGCACCGCCGAGCCCACGAGCCCGTAGCCGGCTTCCTTGGTGTAGCCGGTTTTCAAGCCGTCGGCTGTGTCCATTTCCTTGAGCAGCGGATTGCGGTTGTATTGATGGATCTTGTTCCAGGTGAAGTCGGGCTGTTTGAAGATCGAATAGAATTCCGGATAGTTGAGAATGATGTAGCGCGCGAGCATGGCAAGCTCGCGCGTCGTCACCTGCTCATTGGGATCCGGCAGGCCGTTTGAATTGGCAAAAGTGGATTTCTCCAAACCGATTTCGCGCGCGCGCTGGGTGAGCTGCTGAGCAAAGGCGGCCTCATTGCCGGCGATCGCCTCCGCCAGCACGATACAGGCGTCGTTCGCCGACTGGATGATCATGCCGTGGATCAGCGCGTCGACCGGCACTTTGCTGTTGATCGCGGCGAACATGGTGGAGGTGTGCGAGGGCGCGCCGCCGGTCCGCCAGGCGTGCTCGCTCACGAAGTATTCGTCGCTAAGATGGATCTTGCCGGTCTTGAGCAGGTGAAAGACATATTCGGCCGTCATCAGCTTGCCGAGACTGGCCGGGTAGATCAGTTTGTCGGCATCGCGCTCATACAGCACGCTGCCGCTCGTGGCCTCGATCAGAATGGCATGGGGAGCCGCAAGCTTGGGGCCGCCATCGTTCTTGTCCTGCCGTTGCGCGAACGCGGCGGGGACGACCTGCGCAGCCGTGGCGAGCACAACCACTGCCAGGACGGTGAGGAAGCGGAAGCGCCGATCGGACATCGCAATGCTCTTTCGCAGGCGGCGCGGAAGCCGTGCGCTCCTCTCGCACCCCGGATTCAGGCGGTTTGGCGGAGATTTGCGGCTCAGTAAAGACCGCGGCCGCTCAAGAAGCCCGCATGGCCATCATAGCGCACCGGGGCATAGGCGGAAACCTGCGAAACTCCAGGCTCCGGACGGGTGGTGGCGGCCGCAAATTCGACGGTCGAGGCCGGACGCCGCGGCGCGCGGGCCACTTGTTCGTCGCCGCCGACTGCATTGCCGTTTCCTCCGGCTGCATAAGGCCGGTCCGGCGGGGTCGGCGCCCGGTGAGCCGGCAGCCGCACCATGGGATGCGGGTCGAAAAACGTCCGCTCCACCGGCGCGGCCGAAGCAACCTTCACGCCCGCACCAGGCGTGTCTTCGCGCAGGGTGGAGGCGAGCTTGCGGTCGCTCGAGCCCTTCAGCGGCGCACGGCCGACGTATTGGACGCGCACCCGTGCCACGCCCCTGTCGTAGAAGCCGAGCATCTTCGCTGTTTTCACCGATACGTCGATCAACCGGTCACCGACATAGGGACCGCGATCGTTGACACGAACGACGATGGAACGGTGGTTGGCAAGATTGGTGACACGCGCGTAAGACGGCAGCGGCAGGGTCGGCGACGCAGCAGAAATCGAGTTTTCGTCGAAAATTTCGCCGTTTGCGGTGTAGCGGCCGTGAAAAGCGTCGCCATACCAGGAGGCCAGGCCGACGGCGTCGTACTGATGGTCTTCTCTCGGGACATAGGTGCGGCCCGCAACCGTATAGGGCTTGCCGACGCGGTAGACGCCACCGCCTTTCGGCGCTCTTTCACCGAGCGGCACCACACGGGCACTGGAGGCAACCCCATAGCGAGGGTCGACGCGGGCCATATTGCCCGAGCAATTGGCGACCAGAAGGCCGCCCGCCATCAGGCCCATAAGCCCCGCGACGCGGCGCAATGCGGAGCCGCCCCCTGATCCGCCCATCCCGATCAAATTCCCCGATGATTGCGGTTAATGATACCGCGTTTGGTTCCTCGCGGGAACCGACCCTACACCAGCTTGGTAAACGGATGGTTCCGCGGGACTTTGGCATTTCCGGGGCAGCCTTGTGGCGGAGGCCCAGTTCCGCCCTTGCGAAGGCGATATGATGCCCTATTCCCCGGTGGACGGTGGCCGCATCGACGACGGTCCGCCGACTCAAGCGGTTCCCCTTGCTTATTTCCGATCATCGAATGGCGGCAAATTGAGCGCTGCGTCGACCATCGCCTTGCCGCGCGCAAAGTCAAAATTCCGAAAAACGTTCTGTTTCACCAGGAATGAGGCGCCGCCATAGAATTTTTCGTATTGTTGATGTCGATTGCCAAGTTCCGAGCCAATGAAGTCCCAAGCCATGCGCATGACGGCGACACGCTCTTTCGCGTCGCTCGAGGCGGAGCGCATGTAGCGGTCGATGTCGCCCCGTATCTCCGGATTCTCGAAATCGGCGAGCGAAGAAGGCAGCGTGACCATGGCAGCGCCGGTAAGCTCGCGGATAATCTCGATCATGCGCGCGTTCAGCTCCGACTGCAGCGCCATGACCGAATACAGAGCTGCTCTCGAGGGCCAGAGCACGTTGTTTTCATCGATCGTGGACACGGTTTCCTGCGCGAGCAGCATGTTTTCCACGATCGATACCAATGCCGCGAGCTCACCCATCTGGATCTGTACCGCCGGGTTGGCGTCATTACCGGTCATCTCGTTCATGCGTTTGGCCAGCCCCGCCATAAAGCGCAACTTCGTCGCGTAACGAACCTGCGCCTGATGGTTTCCATAAAGGTGCGAGGGTGTCTTCCACCACTGATCTCGGCAAATGCCGATGTTGCGGTAGATGAACACGTGCTCCCAGGGCACGAACACCTCGTCGAGCACCACGAAACAGTCCGCTTCATCGAACCGGCCGGAGAGCGGATAATCGAATGAGTTCGTTGCCACCGCGGCAAACGGACGGCGAGGATAAAGTTTCAGGCCCGGAGCATTGGCCGGTACCGCCACGCCGATGGCGTAATTCTCATCGCCCGGTTGAAGCGGGTGGATGGTGCTGATGTAGATATAGTCGGAATAGATGCCGGCTGAGGCGAGTTGCTGGGCGCCCTTGAGCACGACGCCGTCGTCACGCTCCTTCACCACGCCCGCATACAACGAGGGATCGCTCTGCAAGTGCGCCGGCTTGCTGCGGTCGATCTGCGGCGGAACGATAGCGTAGCTGACGTAGAGATGATTATCACGCAGGTGCTCGTAGAAGGCGACGACATTGTCGGCAAACCCGCGCCCGGCTTCGGCGAAGACGCTGGGGACCGCGGCATAGCCGCAGAAGAAACCGGCGACATGGTCCGGCGTCCGCCCCATCAGCCCGAAGGTCGCTTCAGCCCAGGTCTCTGAGGCGAGTCGGCGCGCCTTCAACTCCTCATGCGTGCGTGGAATTTGGTAGGCCCGCAGCACCGGCGCTCCCGTCTTCGGCGAGGGAAACGTCATGCGTTCGCGCATCTCGCGCGCTGCCGCGATATCGAAAAGGCGCGCGATCGATTGGGCGGCGCGCGCGAAGGCAGGGTGTCGGGTCACATCGGTCACCCGCTCCCCATCGACGTAAACCCGTCGCTCGTCGCGAAGCGAGCGAAGATAGGATTCGCCCGTGCGCAATTTGGTGCCCGTCCCTGGCTGTTCTTGAGCGGGGCTTTGCATTGCGGCCGTGCTGGCTCCTAGGGGTGGACGAAACAGCCGTTATGAGGCGCCGAGTCGATCAGCGCTGACAACCGATTCCATGGCTAAACAGTATGGATTGCAACAGGAGATTGATCGCAAAGCATCGCTATCGGTTTGCCGTCGTCTGCTTATTTTGTCGTCGGACTAACCCCCTAGGCTTTCCCTCATCCGCTTCAGCGCTTCTTGTGGCGCGTCATTCTCCTTCATCACGTTGAGCAGCAATTTCCTCAGCCGCTCCTTAACCTGCGCGTCGTCGATTGGAGTCGTCTGTCCGGGATCGGTTTCCAGATCATATAGCACGGTATTGGTGTCTTCCATTTTCTCCGGGAAATGGAAGCTGTGCGTCTTCGTGTCCGCCTTCGATCTGTGAGCGATGCGCAGCAGCGGCACGCCTTTCGTGAAATTGAAGGGGCCGACGAGGCTCGCGCCTTTAAGCTCGTCGACCGTGAACATCTTGGTCATGTGCGTCGGCATCAAGGTGTATTGATAAAGGTCCTGGTTCTTCATGTCTTTCGGATAGCAGAAATAAGTATAGCGCCCGTCAGTGACGTTCACGCCACCGCCCCAATAACCAAACATCGCGATGTCGCGCAGCGCGCGGTCGCCGGCGAGCAGGCTCAGCAGCGACTTTCCCTGTACTTCCGGAGG
>CAWDAB010000009.1:0-221593 GCA_963800155.1 uncultured Alphaproteobacteria bacterium | reverse complement strand
GCCCAATAGCCGACACGCCAACCCACAGCGGGTAGGTTATATTTTAGATCATCGTCAAAGCTATTGCGGGCACGGCGGAGATTGCATGAACGTCCTCATCAACATCGTGGTTCCTGTCTTCGGAATTATCTTGACTGGATACCTTTCCGGCCGTTTCAATTTACTAGGGCGGGACTCGGCGGCCGCGCTCAATCACTTTGTTTATTATTTCGCGTTGCCTCCCGCGCTGTTCATCATAATGGCCCGAGCGCCAATCCAACAAATCTTCAATTGGCCTTTCATCGGAGCATTTCTTGGCGGCTCGTTACTAACGCTCCTGATTGCACTTGGAGCCGGGAGGTTTTGGTTTCGCCATCAATTAGCGCCGCTGACCATTGCCGGGCTTACCGCCGCGTTCGGAAATGTTTTTATGATGGGTTTGCCGTTGCTCCTGACGGCCTACGGGCCGGCCGGCGCTCTTCCCTCAATCGTTGCCGCGCTCAGCATAACGACGTTGATTTGCGCTAGTATCGCCGCGCTAGAGATCGCACGCGCGAAAGGATCGTCGTCGCTGCACGTCGCGTCTCAGTCGGCCGGCGCAATTGTGCGCAACCCCGTGGTGTTCTCGCCATTGCTTGGCATTTTGTTCGCGACATTCGCGCTACCGCTTCCCAAAGCCGTCAGCAATTATCTCGATTTGATGGCAGCGGCGGTAGCGCCGACTGCTCTATTTTCGTTAGGGCTGTCGTTGATAGACCGCAAAGTGAGGGGTAATACGGCCGAGGCAGTCTGGCTCACCATGCTGAAAGTGGTAGTCAACCCGATCCTCGTGTTCGTGCTAGTGACCTACGTATTCGTAATGGAGCCGTTGTGGTCAAAAGCGGCCATCATCCTTTCCGCCATGCCCATTGGAGCAAACCCTTACATCATTGCGCAGCGATACAATGTGCAGGTCGAAACAGTATCCTCGGCCGTCGTGATCTCGACCGGAATATCGGTAGTCACCATCTCCCTATTGATGATCTGGCTTGGGGCCGGTTGAGACAATTTGCGGACCGGCCAAACGGCAAATTTGCTAAGCGAAAGTCTGGTTCTGGGCCCTTCGCTCCCGTCCTCATTTTCCGCCGAATGTCCGCTTGCACGGATAAAGCCGGTACGGTCGGCATCGCTTCGCCACCGTGACCTTCCTCACGCCCGACCGCGTTTCGCGCCTCAATTCCGCTGCCCGCCGATGTGCCGACCGGCAACTTCGCCGTCGACGTCAAGGTCTTCGCCTCGGGCGACCTGGCGGCGCGCACCAATACCGCGATGCAGGTGATCAAGGCCGGCCTGGAGCAATACACCCACTCCAGAATTTGGCTCGCATGGCACCGCTTCCGTCGCCGTCGATCGGCCAATGGCGTGACCATTGACAAGTGGACCAAATGGTCTAGACTGATTGGTCTAGAAGGCTGGATAAGGGAGAAACGTCGATGCGCATTGCCAAGGATGACGTAGACAAAAAACTGGAGCTTCCCGGCGCAGTCATTCGTCAGCGCACGGAGTTCGGAGACGTCACGGGATACGGAAAGATCAGCGGCGAGTACTTCAGCCTCACCGCCGGCGTCGATACAACTCCGCTCTTCCAGGGGCTGCATGGCAACGCCTGCCAGTGTCCCCATTGGGGCTTCGTTCTGCGAGGACGGATCACCACCACGGACGCATCGGGAAACAAGGAGACGGTTGCCGCGAACGACCTGTTCTATTGGCCGCCCGGACACAATGTTAAGGTGGATGCCGACGCGGAGATTGTGATGTTCAGTCCGCAGCACGAACATACCCGTGTGATCAACCACATGATCGATAAGGTGAACGGCTACGCCTGAAACTGAGCTTCCACTCGTTCGCGGCGTCCGGGCCGGATATGGTCGGACGCCGCGATCGCGCTTGTAAAGCTGAGACTGGTTATCGGATGCATTCAACCAAGCAACGCCTGATCGATGCGGGCCTGCGCATGCTGCTTGAGCAGGGCTACAACAGCCTTGGAATTCAGGCATTGCTGGACGCGACCGATACCCCCAAGGGATCATTTTACCATCACTTCAGGGATAAGGAGGACTTCGCACTTCAAGTGATCGACGCCTACATGACCGCCGTGCACGCAGGTCTCGATGCGTGCCTGCTCGATCAGACGCTGCCTCCGCTTGTGCGCGTTCGCCGATTTTTCGAAATGACGGAGGAAAAATATCGAGAGGAGGGCTACCTCGGCTGCCTCATGGGCGGGCTCGGGCAGGAGCTGTCCGGTGTGAGCGAGGTGTTCCGGCGCAAGATCGACTGGTGCCTGTCGTCGATCGCCGAGCGGATGGCGAAATGCCTCAGCGAGGCGCAGCAGAAAGGCGACGTCCCGGCCGTCTGCGACGTGCAGGAGATGGCGGACTTACTGGTGAATTGTTGGGAGGGCGCGGCCTTGCGTAGCCGCCTGCGGCGCGATCCCGCATCGCTCACGGCGATGCTCGATTTCTACATCAATTCCGTCGCGACCGCGGCGCGACCTCAGAGCACCCCGGTTGCCTAGCGCGAGGTCAACTATAAATCGGGCACGTGATAAGACGCATCCTGTAGAACCGATAGCGTTCCGAAGACGCCGGCTTAAAGGTCGCTTTCGGGACCAAGCAGGCTTCCAAGGAAATCGGCCGTAGCGAACAACTCGAAGCGCGCGACGGCTTTGCCTTGCCCAGCCGTGCACCTTGGCCGGCTGCATGATAACGTGAGCCGTCGCTTGGCAGGAGGATGCATCATGTCGCCGCAAACCCGCTTGCTGCTGGCTTCGGTCGCATTTGCCGTTCTTTGGACACTGGGAATGATCTGGTGGACCGGTTGGGACACCGCCAACGTCGTCATTCTGTCGATCTGCGGCATCGTGGCCGGCGTCTTTTGGTACTTCGCCATGCGGTGGTGGCAGCATCGCCAGCTCGCGCGCCCGCAAAAGGGCCTGTGAGGAACTAAGAAAATAAGCTCGGTGCGGAAATGGACGGGGCGACGCGGTCGACGAGCATAGCGCGCGCCGTCGACAACACGGATTGGCTGAAGACCGCCGCCATTATCTTGGTCGCGGTGGATCATTTTGGCTATTTCTTCGTCGATGGCGCCCCCTGGTGGATCGTGCTCGGCCGCCTGGCGGCGCCGACGTTCTTCTTTTTGTTGGGCTACGCCCATTCGCGCAGCGTTCCGTTCCACTGGATCTGGCTCGGCGTCGTCCTGACCCTGCTCGAGAGCGCGAACGCCAAATGGACCTGGGTGGCGCCGAACATTCTCTTGAGCTTCGTCCTTATCCGCATTGCACGGCCTTACGTGCAAATGCTTCTGGTGAGGCACGGCTGGATCGCCTTCACGCTTCTTGTCGCCGCACTGATCGCGTTGCTGCCGGCGACGGCAAAGATCGTCGATTACGGCAGCGAGGGATGGCTGTGGGCTCTGTTCGGCCTCTTGCAGCGCATGCATGTCGACGGCAGGTCGGCGACGGGCACGGACGGCGCAAGCCCGAACTCCGCCGCGGCCGCGCGCGCTTTCGCCGGCAACGGAGACCTCATGCGGCTATCGGCCGTCTTGATCGCGGCGGCGGTCTATATCTGGCAGGAGCAACAGGAGCACGCGTTCGCTCAGGCCTATTTCGCCGTCTTCGTTCTCGAGGTCGCCGTTTTGGCCTTTTGCCTCTATCTGTTCGAGCGTGGCACGAGCCCCATTCAGCCGCCGCAACCGTTCGACCACCTCCTGCGCTTCATCGGACGGCACACGCTGGAGATATATGCCATCCAGCTCGCCGGCTCCGAACTCATCGTGATGGTTTGGCCGAATCTTGGGCCTTGAGCCGCATTTGGCCTGGTTGCAAACGTCGTCCCTTTCGCGGCCGGACGTGCCGCCGCGCCGTCAACACGCCGCTTGCCGCGCCCGCAGCGCGGCGAAAATCGCGAAATCTCCAGGTTCTCCCGTGTCGTGGCCGAACTCGCGTCTGCCGAACCTTTCATGCTAGCTTAGCCGACCCCAATTCCGGGGCAGAGCCCGCGAGCTAACGCACCCCCGTGACCCCTTATCATCACGCCTCACGGACCGAGGACGACCGCTTCGCCGCCGCGCCGGACGATATCATCATCGTACCCCTCGTCGTTTTCATACTGGCCGTCGTCAAGATTTCTTCGTTTCCTTCTCTTGCTGCTGGTGAGGCTCCTCGACTTCGCGTTTCCGATCGTGCTGCAGCTTGCCCGGCCGCCGCTGCTCGTGATCAGGCTGCTCGGCAATTTCATTTTCGCCGTCATGAGCGGCGCGTTGCGCTTCCTGCCGATTTCCGACGCCAGGCGCCGGCGCTGGCGCGACTCGATCCGCCGCGGCTGGGCGTGGCTGCGGCGCAAGATCAGCTATCGGGCTTTCGAACATTCGGTGCATGTCGCATTTGAGAGCGGCATGGCCTGGGTGTTTCGAAAATGCCGCCATCTCACGCCGAACAATGCGCTGCTGGTCATCCTCGGCGCCATATTGTGGCTGCCGATTTCCTTGGGAGCGGCAACGGCGCTGCACGCCACGCTGCTCGCTCACGCCGCCTCGTGGCCGGCTTGGGTGCAACTCTTGCACCCGTTCGCTACGATTATCGCGAAGAGCAAGCTGTTGGTGCTGCCGGTTTATCCGGCGGCGTGGCCGCAAGCGAAGAAGCATCCGATCGTTCAGATCATTTTCCACAGCTACAGGTCCATCAAAGGCTTTTACCTCACCAGGAAGCTCGGCTTTCGGTACCGGCAAGCGCAGATCGCCGGCACCGCGGCGGCCGACAGGCTCGAACGCACAACCGGGCTCACGTCAGCGGTGAGGTGGCTGCGCAAGGCGCATGTCGCAAAACACCTCGGCGTCGAAAAGTCGACGCAGCGATTCCGTTCGTTCTTCTCTCGGTGGTCGATAAAATTCACCGCCGAATACTACGAAGCCAAGGAGCGGCAAGCCGGCTCGCACCACCCGTCGCCTGCGCAGGCTCACGCAGCGGCGATGCCCAAATAGCTTCCCCCGGGCTCGACGGCTTCGAAGTCTCGCGCCGCGCTGCTGCGAAAGGCCTCGGATATAAAAAAAGCCGCGTCACAACGGACGCGGCTCCAGTGGGGATCGTGCGTATCCTCTTGGGCGCACGGACGCGCGCGAGAGCGGCGCGCCTGCACCAATGAGGGCTCGCCCTATTTTGTTTTGAGAGTGCTGCCCTGGTCGGTTTTCGTCGCCGAACCGGTGGTCGAATGCCCGGGCGCATAGCCCGACGCGCCGGGCGAATTCGATTTGACGCCTTTTTGCTGCATTTTGTGTCCCGGCGAATAACCGGAGGCCCCGGGGGATCCCAACTTCGATCCCTTCTCCTGCATTTTCTGTCCGGGCGCGTTGTTTGAAACACCCTGAGCAAAAGCCAAGGGCGAAACGGCGATGAGGGATGCCGCCGCCAGAGCAAGAACGGTTGTTTTCATTGCGCACCTCCATGTGTTTGGCTGCAAGTCACCAACATCTTCGCAGCGCAGGCGTTCCCGGCATGACATTGCAAAGCGCGCTGCTGGAACTCGTCCAGTCGCGCGCTCGTGCGGGAAATGTAAAAGTCAGCGCATCCGGCGGCGGATGCGCTGACTCGTCTTTCGTCGTTTCAGATCGCGAACGGCCTAGCCGCAAACTCGCCGGCGTACGGTCACGCGCTCGCCATACCGGTTGATGTGGTGACGGACGATCACGCGGCAGCCCGGCTCATAAGCGTGATGATGGTGACGCCACCAATGATGGTGATGCGGGCGCGGGTGATCGGGGCCGATGTAGACATCGAACCCTTGTGCACCTGCAGGAACAGCGAATGCGAAACCAGCCGCTGCCAAAAGCCCGATTGCAAGTTTCCTCATGGGAACCTCCATTCGCTGGGATTACCCTATTAAACGCATGATTTGCTTCGCTGTTCCGGCAATTCGTAACCTCCTTGGAGCGCACCCGACATTATGCAGTGCGCACCGGTTGCGATGAGCACAACCAGTGCAGCGCCGCCGACTTGCAACCGCCCGATTTACATGCGTGAAAAATGCCACGGCAGTGTTCTTCCGACTGAAAGTCGAACGCGCCTGCGGTACATATTGAATTTGCCGTAGCGGAACCTGTAAGATGTTTGGCGTAAAGGGGTGCAACGATGAAACCGGCCTTGGCTATCGCGCTTGCCGGCCTCGTCCTGTTCTCGGCAACGGCGAACTCGGTATCAGCCGCTCCAAAAACCAACCAGGTCAGCATCTACTATGTGCCGCCAACGAATCCCGCACATCAGCCGATATATGAGCGGCTGAAAGAGCGCCGCGCGCTCGAGAAGCTGCAGGAAATCCTCAGCCCATTCCGCCTGCCGAGCGCCTTGAAGCTTTCCCTGGCAGGCTGTAACGGAGAGGCCGATGCTTTTTACGGCAACGGCGCAATCACGATCTGTTACGAATATATCTACGAACTGTGGAAGAACAGGCCTGCGGAGACCACCGCGGCCGGCATCGCGCCGATCGACACGATCGTAGGACCCTTCTTCGACACGTCGCTGCATGAATTCGGTCATGCCTTGATCGAACTTCTCAAGCTGCCGGTGCTCGGACGCGAGGAGGACGCAGCCGATCAGCTCGCCGCCTTTATCGAGCTTCAATTCGGCCCCGCTGAGGCGCGCCGGCTGATCATGGGCACGCTTTATGCCTATGTGCTCGAGGCGAGAAAAAACGGCGCCGCGCCGCTGTCGCCGGAGGTGCTCGCCAAGGAGCACGGCACGCCTTTGCAGCGCGCGTATAATATCGGATGCATCGCCTACGGCGCCGATCCGAAACTGTTTGCCGATTTCGTGACCAATAAGTACTTGCCGGACAAACGAGCGGCTGTCTGCAAAGAGGAATATGAACAGATTCAGGAGGCATTCGAGGCTTTGGTCGAGCCGCATATCGACCATGCTCTGGCGGACAAAGTCCTGGATAAGAGCTGGCTGCCCCACCCGGCCGTGCAACCGCCGCATCCGCCCGCCGCATCTCAGCCTGGCCCGCCCGCCGCACCTCAGCCTGCTCAGCAGCACTAGGGCAAGATTGCCTCAGTTTGAATCGGGCTGAGCCACAGCCTCACTTCACCTCTCCCAGTTTGAAGTCGGATATATCCGACTTCGACCATCTGATAGTGCCCCAACTCGGGTAAACCCGAGTTCGGGTGGGAGAGGTCGGCGCGCGTTAGCGCGCCGGCTACAGCGCGGCCTCGATCGCGCGCAGCAGCCGGAAGCGCATCGCGCCGTTGTTGTTGCGCAGCGAGATCACGAAGCGCACCTGCCCGTGGCTTGACGTCTTGGCGTAGCCCGCCAGCGTGCGGACGCCGTCGAGGGTGCCGGTCTTGTTCGTGCCGCCGTCGTGGCCATGCAACAAATTTGCGTGCGGGGCGAAAAGCTTGAGCACCTGGGCGAGGCCGCGCGCCGTGAAACGGTTGCCGCGGCTGATGCCGGACCCCTCCTCGAGATGGATCTGATCGGCGAGCTTGTGCTCGGCGAGAATGTCGTGCGCGACCTTAAGCGACTTCTTCAGGCTGACGGGCGGGCCCAGGCGGTGCGCGCCGATCTCCAGGAAGATCTGGTTGGCGATGTAGTTGTTGGAGGCAATGAGCAGTTCGCGAAGAATCTGCGTGAGTGGACGCGACTGGCGGTGAACATAAACCGGCTCCAGGCCCGCGGGCACGGGGCCGGCCGTGATCTTGCCCTTCACGCTGCCGCCGGCCTGCTCGATGAAGGCGGCGATCAGTTCGCCGGCGTATTTCAGGCTTACCTTGGGATTTTGCGCCAGGCTGATACGGCCGCGGCCGTGCGGGCCGCGCGCCCTGAACTGGCTGACCGCCAGCGGCGTGATCGGCGTCTGCTTCTCGGCGGAGCGGACGCTGTTGCCTTTGCGCACGGCGTAGATGGTGTTGAAGTTCACCGCCAGCGCGGAGTTCAGCGCGTCGTAGGACTCGCTGGTCGCCTCGATGCCCGGCACGCGCAGGTCGGCAGGGTAGTAGCTTGCGTCGAGCACGATGCCGGTAAGCGGCGCCTTGCCGACGGCGGCGACCAGCGGCGGCGCGAGCAGGGCCAGTTCTTCGGAGACCAGGAAGGGATCGCCGCCGCCGCGCACGTACAGCACCCGGTTCTTGTCCAGGTAGAAGCGGGTCTGGAAGCGATAGTCGGCGCCCAGCACCTGCATCGCCAGCCAGGCCGTCACGATCTTGGTGACGGAAGCCGGAACGAACGGCTTGTCGGCATTACGGGCGATCAGCTCGTTGCCCTTGTCGTCGACCACAAGCACCAGGGCCGACGGAGCAAGCGCCGCAACTTTCTCCTCGACGCCAGCGAAGGCGCCGACCGGCAGCGCCAACAGGAGCAACAGGCAAGAACACAGCGTGATTCCCCTAGGGAACCGCATCCACGCCCGGTCTGCGAACGTGCAAAGGAACTGCCGCGGACTGTTATGCAAATCGCACCTGATCTCTGTTCGTCAAATCGACGCTCGCATGACGAATGAGAGACTTCAATCCGGCAAGCACCGCTTCGCCGCGAAGGCATAGAGCCGGTCCTCGCCCAGCATATAGGCGGTGAAATTGAGCGTGCCGAACAGGTCGGCAAAGGCCGCGTCGCGGATGTTGAGGCCGCCGGCATAGGCGCCGAACGCCGGCATCACCAGCCGCGTGTCGTCGGCAGCGAAGCAGCGGCGGCCGACCGCGCGCCCGCGGTGGGCGAGCCGCGCGATCGGATGCAGGTGGCCGCCGATCTCGGCCGCAGTGCCGGTGGGGATATGGCGGAAGCTCAAGCCGCCGAGCGCGAAGCTTGTATGGAATTCGCCGCCGATATTCGCCGCCGGCTCGGGATCGTGATTGCCGCTGAGCCAGATCCAGTCGCGGCCGCGCTGCAGCGCGCGCAAGCTTTCGCGGTCGTCGGGCGCAAGCCGGGCCGGACCGCCGCCGTCATGGAAACTGTCGCCCAGCGCGATCACCAGGCGCGGCGCGTAATGCGCGATCAGGCGCGCAAGGCGCGCCAATGTCGCGGCGGTGTCATAGGGCGGCAGCAGTTGCCCGCGCTGCGCGAAGCTCGAGCCTTTCTCCAGATGCAGATCGGCGACCGCGAGCAGGGCGTGTTCGGGCCAATACAGCGCACCCATGGGGTCGGCATGGAGGGAGGTGTCGCTCACCACGATGTCATTCCGGCCGCGCGCGCCGGCGCGCGGGCCGGAATCCATAACCCCGGCTTCGGAGTATGGATTCCGGGCTCGCGCCTTCGGCGCGCCCCGGAATGACAGACGGAAATTCACTGCATCGCCTCCTTCACCAATTCATCCGCCGCCTCGGCCAGAAGCGCGTCGGCGGCCTCGCCGTAGACCGTCTCGCGCCCGATCTCCAGCAGCACCGGAACCGCGAGCGGCGAGACATGATCGAGCGCTTTATGGACGATTCGGCCCTTGATGCGCGAGAGCATTTCGCCAAGCCGCTTGATGTCCAACAGGCCGGTGGCGGCGTCGGCACGCGCCGCGCGCAAGAGAACGTGGTCGCCCTGATGCTTGCGCAGCACGTCGTAGACAAGGTCGGTGGAGACGGTGAGCTGGCGGCGCGACTTCTCCTCGCCGGGAAAGCGGCGCTCAATCAGGCCGGCGATAATCGCGCAGGAGCGGAAGGTGCGCTTCATCAGCGCGGATTCCGCCAGCCATTCCTCCAGGTCGTCGCCCAGCATGTCCTCGTCGAACAGCTTGGCGAGATCGAGGTCGCCGCGCGCGATGCGAAGCCCGAGGTCTCCCACGCCCCACACCGCCAGCGCATATTCGTTGGCGACGAAGCCGAGCGGCTTTAGCGCTGCCCGCTCGAGCCTGCGCGTGAGCAGCATGCCGAGCGTCTGGTGCGCGAGCCGGCCCTCGAACGGATAGCAGACGAGATAATATTTGGCGGCGCGCGGAAAAGTCTCGACCAGAAGGTCGCCGGCGCGCGGCAACAACGAGCGCCACTCCTGGATTTCCAGCCACTCGCGCACCTGTCCCGGCAGCGCGCGCCAGGCATGGTTATCGGCCAAAATCGCGCGCACGCGCGCGGCGAGATAAGTCGAAAGCGGAAACTTGCCGCCTTCATAGGCCGGCACTTTCGGATCGGTGGCGGTCGAGCGCGAGACATAGACCTCGTCCTCGACCAGCGTCTCGTATTTCAATATCTCGCCGGCAAAGACGAAGGTGTCGCCGGGCGTCAGCGTCTCGATGAAATATTCCTCCACCTCGCCGAGGATGCGGCCGCCGCGAGGCACGATGGCGCCCGACGCGCGCGAGCGCACCAGCCGCACTTTGATCATGTCGGCTTCCACGATGGTGCCGACATTCATGCGATAGCGCTGCGCCACGCGCGGATGGGTGATGCGGAAGCGTCCGTCCTTGCCCTGCCTGATCTTGGCGAAACGCTCATAGGCCTTGAGCGCGTAGCCGCCGGTGGCGACGAAATCGACCGTGGCGTCGAAATCGGCGCGTGTGAGCGCAGCATAGGGCGCGGCGGCGCGCACTTCGGCGTAGAGCGCGTCGGGCAGAAACGGCGCGCCTATAGCGCGGCCGAGCACATGCTGCGCCAGCACGTCGAGCGCGCCGCTGCGCAAGGGCGGCGTGTCCTGCGCATTGTCGGCGATGGCCTCGATGGCGGCGCGGCATTCCAGCACTTCGAAGCGGTTGGCCGGCACCAGCACGGCTTCGGAGGGCTCGTCGTAGCGGTGGTTGGAGCGGCCGACGCGCTGCAGCAGGCGCGATGAGCCCTTGGGCGCGCCGACATTGATGACGAGATCGACGTCGCCCCAATCGACGCCGAGGTCCAGGGACGACGTGCACACCACGGCGCGCAAGCGGCCCGCCACCATGGCGTCTTCGACCTTGCGCCGCTGCGCGACGTCGAGCGAGCCGTGATGCAGCGCGATGGCCAGATTGTCGTCGTTGATGCTCCACAGCGTCTGAAAGATGAATTCGGCCTGGCTGCGGGTATTGACGAAGACCAGCGTGGTCTTGTGCGTCTTGATGAGCTGATAGATTTCGCCGAGCGCGTGCAGTGCGGAGTGTCCCGCCCAAGGCAGATGTTCGGCTGTGTCGAGCATGGCGGCATGCGGCTGCGCGCCGGCCTCGGCCATGACCAGGTCGGCGCGCGCCGCGCCGCTCAAAGGCTGCGGCACCAGGAAGCGGCAGAGATCGTCGGGCTCGGCCACCGTCGCCGACAGGCCGACGGTAGTCAGTTGCGGCGCCAGCGCGAAAAGGCGCGCCAGGCCAAGCGACAACAGGTCGCCGCGCTTCGAGGTGGTGAGCGAATGCAACTCGTCGAGCACCACGCGCCTGAGCGTGCCGAACAGATAGGGCGCGTCGGCTGAGGCGATGAGCAGCGCGAGCTGCTCGGGCGTGGTGAGCAGGATGTCGGGCGGATAGCGCCGCTGTCTTTGTCTTTTCGACGCCGGCGTGTCGCCGGTGCGCGTCTCCAGCCGCACCGTCAGCCCCATTTCCTTGACCGGGATTTCCAAATTGCGCGCGATGTCGACGGCGAGCGCTTTCAGCGGCGATATGTAGAGGGTGTGGAGACCCTGCGACGACCGCACACCGCGGCCGGTGGACATAAGTTTGGCCTGTGTGCGCGGCACGGCCCGACCCTCTGCCCACGCTGCTTTTGCTTCACCTCTCCCGCTTGCGGCGGAGGAAACAGGCGTTGCCGCGGGAGAGGAAAGAGCCTGCCGCGAATTCTGCTCATGCAATTCCACCAGCGTCGGCAGAAACCCGGCCAGCGTCTTGCCGCCGCCGGTGGGCGCGATCAGCAGCACCGAGCGGCCGGCGAGCGCCTTTGCCAGCAATTCGAGCTGGTGCGCGCGCGGCGCCCAGCCGCGGCCTGCGAACCAGCGCCGAAAAACTTCGGGCAAAGGCGAGGCTTCGGGCATATCCAATACGGGCGCGGGTTCCATGGGCTCGCTTCTTGGGCTCGGTCGCGTCGGAAGTAAGGCCGATGCTGCCACTACGAACGGCGCGACCCAATGCCTATTTCAAAGACCATGCGTGCCGATGAACTCCTTGCCCTCACGCCGTCGGGCCTCTGCTGCCGGCGCGGCGCATTCCATATCGATCCGACCCGGCCGGTGGAAAGAGCCCTGATCACGCACGGGCATTCCGACCACGCGCGCGCCGGCCACGGCAGCGTCCTGGCCACGCAAGAGACGCTCGACATCATGCGCCTGCGCTACGGCGACGGCTTCGCCAGCGCAACGCAAGCGATCCGCTACGGCGAAACGCTGAGCCTCGACGGCGTCAGCGTGAGTTTCCATCCCGCCGGCCACGTGCTCGGCTCGGCGCAGATCAAGGTAGCGGCGAACGGCCTGACCATCGTGGCCTCCGGCGATTACAAGGACGTGCCCGATCCGACCTGCGTGCCGTTCGAAGCGGTGCGCTGCGACGTCTTCATCACCGAGGCGACCTTCGCCCTGCCGGTCTTTCGCCACCACGACGCCGAAAGCGAGATCGGCAAGCTGCTGCACTCGGCGGCGCTGTTTCCCGAGCGTGCGCATCTGGTCGGCGCCTATTCGCTCGGCAAGGCGCAGCGGGTGATCGCCATGTTGCGCGCGGCCGGGTACGACGCGCCGATCTACCTGCACGGCGCGATGGAGAAGATCACGCGCTATTACGAGGGCCGCGGCGTCGATCTCGGCCGCGTCGCGCTTGTCCGCGGCGCCGGCAAGGCCGCGCTCGGCGGCGCCATTGTCATCTGCCCGCCGACCGCATTGGGCGATCTATGGTCGCGGCGCTTTCCCGATCCGGTCGCCGCCTTCGCCTCCGGCTGGATGCGCGTGCGGGCCCGCGCACGGCAGCGCGGCGTCACGCTGCCCTTGGTGATCTCCGATCACGCCGACTGGGACGGGCTCACCCGCACCATCGCCGCCACCGGCGCCTCGGAAGTCTGGGTGACGCACGGCCAGGAGGACGCGCTGGTGCATTGGTGCCGCACGCGCGGGCTGCAAGCGCGGCCGCTCGACATCGCCGGCTATGGCGACGAAGAAGAAGAGCAGGCGGAGGCGGAGAAGGACGCCGAGGCATGAACCGCTTCGCCGAACTGCTCGACCGCCTTGCCTACGAACCGGGGCGCAACGCCAAGCTGCGCCTGATCACGGATTACTTGCGCGCCACGGCCGACCCCGAGCGCGGCTGGGCGCTGGCCGCGCTCACCGGCGCCTTGTCGTTCAAGCATGCGAAGGCGGGCATGCTTCGCGCGCTGATCGCCGAGCGTACCGATCCGGTGCTGTTCGAACTGTCCTACGATTACGTGGGCGACCTGTCCGAGACGGTGGCGTTGATGTGGCCCGCGGAAACGCAAGAGGCCGCCGCGTCCCCACCAACATTGACCGACGTCATCGAAACCCTTTCCACCCTCGGCAAGGCGCAACTGCCGGCACAGATCGCGCGCTGGCTGGACGGCATGAGTGAAACCGGGCGCTGGGCGCTCTTAAAGCTGGTGACCGGCGGCTTGCGCATCGGCGTGTCGGCGCGGCTTGCCAAGACCGCGGCGGCGGCGCTCGGCGACAAGCCGCCGAACGAGATCGAGGTGCTGTGGCCGGGCCTGCAGCCGCCCTATCGCGACCTGTTTGCCTGGCTGGAAGGCCGCGCCGACAGACCGGCAAGCCATGACCCGGCGCCGTTCCGTCCGGCCATGCTGGCCCATGCGATCGAGGAGGTCGAACTGCCGGCGCTGGAGCCTTCGCATTTCATGGCCGAATGGAAATGGGACGGCATTCGCGTGCAGGCGGTGAGCGGTCACGACGCGCACGGCCGCCATGTCGCGCGGCTCTATTCGCGCACCGGTGAGGACATATCGAAGAGCTTTCCCGAGCTGCTGGAAGCCCTGCGCCTGCCGGCGGCGATCGACGGCGAACTGTTGATTCTGCGCGAGGGCCGCGTGCAGCCGTTCAACGTGTTGCAGCAACGATTGAACCGCAAGGCGGTGACGCCCAAGCTGCTGGCAGAATTTCCCGCGCATCTGCGCGCCTACGATCTGTTGTCGGAGGACGACGAGGACCTGCGCGCCCGCCCCTTCGCCGAAAGGCGCCGGCGGCTCGAGGCCTTCGTCAAAACGCTCGCCGACCCGCGCGTCGATCTTTCCCCGCTCGTGGCATTCGAGGATTGGCAGCAGTTGATCGCGGCGCGCGCCGATCCGGCCGCCGCCGGCGCCGGCGAGGACGCCGAAGCGGTTGAAGGCGTCATGCTCAAGCGCAAGGACGCGCCATACCTGCCCGGGCGTCCGAAGGGGCCATGGTGGAAATGGAAGCGCGATCCGATGATCGTGGATGCGGTGCTGATGTATGCCCAGCGCGGCCACGGCAAGCGCTCATCTTATTACTCCGACTACACCTTCGGTGTCTGGAAAGACGACGGCGAATTGGTGCCGGTAGGCAAGGCCTATTTCGGCTTTACCGACGAAGAGCTGATCGAGATCGACCGCTTCGTCCGCCGCAATACGATCGACCGATTCGGCCCGGTGCGCGAGGTGGCGCACGAACCCGACCGCGGCCTCGTTTTGGAGGTGGCGTTCGAGGGGTTGCAGCGCTCCAGCCGCCACAAATCCGGCATCGCCATGCGTTTTCCTCGCATCAACCGGCTGCGCTGGGACAAGCCGCCGGGCGAGGCCGACCGGCTGGAAACCTTGGAGAAAATGCTCACACGCAGGGAGACCGGACGCGCCTGATATAGTAGTCTGGCGCCCATGCAGGAGCGGCCGAACCCAATGACGAACGAACACATGACGGAACGCACGACCGGCAACGACACGATGACCAAGATATTGGGCGGCTCGCCGCTGGCGGTGCTCGCCCGCCTCATCTTGGTGTCGATCCTGGTGGGCGTGGTGCTTTCCGCGCTCGGGCTCGATCCCTTCGACATCGTGCGCAGCGTCGAGCGGATGATCCGCTCCGTCTGGAATATGGGCTGGCAGGCCGTGAGCTACGTCTGGCGCTATTTCCTGCTGGGCGCCGTGCTGGTGATCCCGATCTGGATCCTCATGCGCCTGCTCAACGCCCCGCGGGGAAAATAGCAGGTCACGATGGCCAGCTTTCTGCCGTCATCTCGGCGGCGTCGACGCCAACCATGGACGCGAGCGAGCTGCGGTGGCCGCGCCTAAGCGCAGCGGATAGATCGCTCTTGATCTCCGACAGCAAGCCGATGCCGCGGAACACCAGCCCGGTGTAGAGCTGCAAAAGCGTGGCGCCCGCCTTGATTTTGGCGATGGCCGTCGGCCCGGAGTCGATGCCGCCGACGCCGATCAGCGGGAATGCGTTTTCCGTGCGCACGAAGGTCTCCGCCAAGACGCGCGTCGACAGCTTGAACAGCGGACGCCCCGACAACCCGCCCTGCTCTTTCGCCTTCTCGCGCTCGCGCAAGGAGGCGGGCCGCGTGACGGTGGTGTTGCCGACAATCATGCCGTCAACACCGTGCTTGCGGGCGACGCCGACCACATCGTCGAGCTCGCTGAGCGTGAGGTCCGGCGCGATCTTGAGCAGCACGGGGGTCGGGCCGCTGCGCGGGCGCACGCGTTCGCGCGCGTCGATCACGCGGCCGAGCAGCGCGTCGAGGGCGCTCGCCTGCTGCAGATCGCGCAGTCCCGGCGTGTTCGGCGAAGAGACGTTGATGGTGAAATAGGTGGCGACCGGCGCAAAGGTCTCGATCAGCCGCACGTAGTCTTCGGCGCGGTCGGCCGAATCGCGGTTGGCGCCGATATTCACCCCCACCACCCCGCCCTCCTGCGCGCGGGCAGCGAGGCGGGCAAGCGCGGCCGGCGCGCCCTCGTTGTTGAAGCCGAGCCGGTTGATCACCCCCTGGTCGGTTTCCAGGCGGAACAGGCGCGGGCGCGGATTGCCGGCCTGCGCGCGGGGGGTGACGGTGCCGACTTCGACGAAGCCGAAGCCGAGCCGCAACAGCGCGTCCGGCACCTGCGCGTTCTTGTCGAAACCGGCGGCCAGGCCGACCGGGTTGGGGAAATTGAGGCCGAATGCGCGGACTTTCAGCTCCGGCGGGTCGGCCGAGGCCCGCGCCAGCGGCACATAGCGCAGCGCCTTGACCGCCAGGGCATGCGCGTCCTCGGGGTCGAGGGCCCGCATCAGAGGACGGGACAGGCGGTCGAATAGGCCGATCACCGGCGGCTCCGGGGTTGGGATCGGCCCGACCCTATCGGCGGCTGCCGGCCGCGCACAAGCGCCCGCCGGCGGCCTCTACGAAAAACTTGCGCAAGGGGGGCTGTTCCAGGTTATAATTCCTATATATTAGCTAAGGTCTTCTTGGCGATTCGCCCGCGAGGTATTGAGCAACCATGCTGACACACAACCAAATCTGGAGCGCCCTCGACCGCCTGGCCGCGCGCGCCAAGCTGACGCCATCCGGGCTTGCCAAGAAGGCGGGCCTCGATCCCACCACCTTCAACAAATCGAAGCGCATCACGCCGGAGGGCCGGCCGCGCTGGCCTTCGACCGAGTCGGTGGCCAAGGCGCTGGCCGCCACCAGCACCAAGGTCGAGACTTTCATGCAGTTGCTCTCCGACAGCGGCAAGCCGGTCATCTCGAACGTGCCGCTGATCGGCTTTGCGGAGGCGGGTGCCGGCGGCTATTTCGACGACGGCGGCTTCCCCGTCGGCAAAGGATGGGAGGAGATCGCCTTCCCCTCGGTGACCGACGAGCATGCCTATGCGCTGGAAATATCCGGCGACTCCATGAAGCCGGCCTATCGCAAGGGCGACATCATCGTGGTGTCGCCGGCGGCGCCGGTCCGCAAAGGCGACCGCGTCGTGGTCAAGACCAAGGACGGCGAGGTCATGGTGAAGGAGCTCAGGCGCAAGACCACGAAGAGTGTCGAGCTCAAATCGCTCAATGCCGAGCACCGCGACCGCACGCTGCTGATGTCCGACATCTTGTGGATCGCCCGCATCATGTGGGCGAGCCAATAACACGCGCCGCGGCGGGCCCGTCATTATGGCGCCATTCTTATGGGCCAGGGGGAGCATTGCCCGTCGTCTCGCGGGGCGCGCGCCGGACGGTGCATCGTCATGATCTGGGGGTAGCCCGATGAATCGCCGTCGTGCCTTGCAAGCGCTGACCGGGCTTGCACTCTGTCCGCTCTGCGCGCGGATGGGGTTTGCCGCCCCCGGCGCGCCTTGGGGCTACGACGGAGCGGCCGGCCCGGCGCATTGGGGCGATCTCGATGCCGCAAGCAAGGTCTGCGCCGCCGGCACGCAGCAATCGCCCATCGACATCGAGCAGCCGATCAAGGCGCAATTGCCGCCGATCAAGATCGCCTGGCACGATCGGGTCGAGACCATCTCCAACAACGGACATACGATCCAGCTCGACGTCGTGCCCGGCAGCACCCTCAGCATCGGCAACGACACGTTCACGCTCGTCCAATTCCACTTCCATCACCCGGGCGAGCACACTTTCGCCAACAAACCTTACGCCATGGAGGCGCACTTCGTCCACCGCAGCGACGGCGGCGCCTTGGCGGTGCTTGCGGTGATGATGAAGCCCGGCTCGACCAATGCGGTGTTCAACAAGATCGTGGCAACCATGCCGCACCAAGCGGGCCAGCCGGTGAAGGCCGATCCCAAGATTGACCCGCACGCGCTGTTGCCGTCGGAGCGCGGCTACTACGTCTATGCCGGCTCGCTGACCACGCCGCCGTGCAGCGAGGTGGTCAATTGGCTTTTGCTGCGCGATCCGATCACCGTGGCGCGGGCCGACATCGATGCCTTCGCCAAATTGTTTCCGATGAACGCACGTCCGGTGCAGAAGCACAACCGGCGCTACGTGCTGATGTCGTCGTAGAAGGCTCTGATGTCATCGCCCGCGCAAGCGGGCGATCCAGTAGTCATTGAATCGGTTGTGGTTACCGGATGCCCCGCTTTCGCGGCGCATGACAGCGTCTGAGCGGCACGCGGACTCAAGCAGAGCGCGCCAGCGCGCCGTCGATCATGTCGATGGTGTTCTGCAAGCCGTAGACCGCCACGAACGAGCCGAAGCGCGGGCCTTTCTCCTGGCCGAGCAGCACCTGGTAGAGCATGTTGAACCAGTCGAGCGAGACGCCCGGCTTGCCGTCCTTCGCCTTCTTCTTGGCGTCAAGGAACGGCTCGCGGCGGCCGACTTCGTAGACCACGTTCTGAATTGCCTCTGCCGTGCTGTCAGCGGGCAGCTGCGCCAACGCGTCGCGCAGATCGATCAGCGCCGCGCGCTCCTGATCGGTCGGATGGCGGAATTTCTTTTCCGGCAGCACGAAATCGCGGAAGTAGTGGATGGCGTATTGGACTTGCGCGTTCAATTCCGGATGCGTCTCAGGCGTCACGCCGGGCCGGTAGCGGCCGATGAAGCCCCACAGCGTCTCGGCATTCTCGGCATTCGACGACGACACCAGCGTGAGCAGCATGGAGAAGGAAACGGGCATCTCCACCTTGGGCGGATGGCCTGAATGGATGTGCCAGACCGGATTGGAAAGCCGCTGACGCGCGTCCTGCCGCTGATAGCCGTCGAGCAATTGCTGATACTCGTCGACGGTACGCGGGATGACGTCGAAATAAAGCCGCTTGGCCGCCTTCGGCTCGCGATACATGAACAGCGACAGGCTCTCCGGCGACGCGTAGCGCAGCCATTCATCGATGGTGAGGCCGTTGCCCTTGGACTTGGAAATCTTCTGGCCGTTCTCGTCGAGGAACAATTCGTAATTGAAGCCCTCCGGCGGTTGGCCGCCGAGCGCGCGGCAGATCTCGCCGGAGAGCTTGACCGAATCGATCAGGTCCTTGCCGGCCATTTCGTAGTCGACGCCGAGCGCGACCCAGCGCATGGCCCAATCCGGCTTCCATTGCAGCTTGCAGCGCCCGCCGGTCACCGGCGTTGCGACCGGCTGCTTGGTCTCGGGGTCCTCATAGGTGATGGTGCCGGCCTTGGCGTCGTGCGCGAGGACCGGCACCTGCAAGACGATGCCGGTCTTCGGATCGATCGGCAGGAACGGCGAATAGGTAGCCGCCCGCTCCTCGCGCAGCGACGGCAGCATGATCGCCATCACCTTGTCGAAGCGCTCCAGCACCTTCATGAGAGCGCCGTCGAAGCGGCCCGAGGTGTAACAGTCGGTCGACGACATGAACTCGTAGTCGAAACCGAAATGGTCGAGGAAGGCGCGCAACCGCGCATTGTTGTGCGCCCCGAAACTATCGTGCGTGCCGAACGGGTCAGGCACCTGCGTCAGCGGCTTGCCGAGATGCTTCTCCAGCATCTCCTTGTTCGGCACGTTGTCCGGCACCTTGCGCAGGCCGTCCATGTCGTCGGAAAAGGCAATCAGCCGCGTCTTGATCTTGTCGTCGGTGAGCACGCGGAAGGCGTGCCGCACCATGGTGGTGCGCGCCACCTCGCCGAAAGTGCCGATATGCGGCAGTCCGGAAGGACCGTAGCCGGTCTCGAAGATCACTTCGTCCTTCGGCTTTTTCTTCAGGCGCGCGACGATCTTGCGCGCCTCCTCGAACGGCCAGGCACCCGATTGCTCGGCGAGTTCGCGCAATGTTGCGGCGGTTTCGGCGACGGACATCGATTTCTCCAAACGGCCGGACACTATGAATCCGGCGCGCGAACGTCAAACGCCGTCATTCCGGGGCTATGGATTCCGGGTTCGTCCGCCTGACGGCAAAGCGCCCCGGAATGACGGGCCTCAAAACGGACTGATCGGGAAATAGCGCAGCCACAGGTCGGTGAAGCGGCCTTTCTCCCAAAGCTGGAACAGTCCCCAGTTGAAGGCCTGCCGCAACAGGTCGTCGCCTTTCTTGACGGCGATGCCGACGCCCTCGCCGAAATAGCGGCTTTCCAGGAAAGGCCCGCCGCGAAAGACGCAGCAGTTGGCGGAATCGGTGCCGTTGAGCCAGAAGGCGAGCGAAATCCCGTCGCCGAACAGAAGGTCGACCTCGCCCTTCTTGAGCGCAAAGCGCGCCGCATCGGCGGTCGGATACGGCTGCACGATCACCTCGGTGAATTGGGCCTTGAGAAAGGCTTCATGCGCGGTGCCGGCAACCACGCCGACCTTGCGGCCTTCCAGCGCCTGCGGCCGCACGTCGGTGATGTTGGCGTCCTTGCGTGACACGAAGCGTGCCGGCGTGCGGTAGTAGGGATCGCTGAAATCGAGCTGCTCGCGCATTTTCGGCGACTCGGCCAACGAGGCGATGATCGCGTCGCCCTCGTTCTTGTTGAGCGCGGCGATCAGCGTATCGAAACGGCGCTGCTGCATTGTGCAGGGCACCTTCATTTCCTCGCACAGCATGCGCGCGAGATCGACATTGAAGCCTGCCGGCGCGCCGTCGGGGCCGGCAAAGTCGAAGGGCGGATAGTCGGTCTCGGTGAGGAAGCGGATGATCCTGATGCGCGTGAGATCGGGCCGTTCCGGCCGCCGGCGCGGATCCCAGAAGCCGGGGACGGCCATCGGGTCGGCCGCGGTCAGCTTGCCGCGGCTCGGCGGCTCTGTCGGCACCGGAGCCGGCGGGTTGGACAGCCTGTTGGGCACGGCCGGGCCGGGTTGTTGGGCAGAGGCCGCCGCCAATAGCGCCAGCGTCATGAGCGCGACGAGAGCGCCGCCGCGCGCGCATTTGCTTGAATGCAGTCTCATGAACCGGCCTCGGGTCCGCCAAATCGCGGCGGACCATAACACCGCAATTGCGGCGGACCAGCCATATTCGGGAGCAGCAATACGGAAACCGGCCGGCTCAGCCGCCGCTCAGGCGCTTCTCGATCTCGTGCACCGGCATTTTGACCAGGTCCTTGTCGAGTTCGGCGCGCACGGCGTTCTTGAGCGCGTGCGAATAGGCCGGGCGCAGCATGCCGAGCGCGCGCGGCGGCGCCACCACGATCAGCGATTTGGCCTTGCCCGCGCTCACCGCGGCATCGAGCCGCTGCGCGAGCTGGGTCAGAAAGGCTCTTTCCGCCTGGTCGTGCCAATCGGTCTGCTCCATGGCGCTGCGGATGGTGCCGACGGAGGCATTGGTGCGACCCGGCTGGTCGGTGCCGAGCTCGCGGGTCGGCAGGTCCTTCTGCTCGAACACCTGGAGGGTCTTGAGATTGGGAAACTTGATATCGCCGGCGTTCTCCAAAATGAGCGCCTTGGCGCCGTCGCAGACCACCACCCATTCGCCGTTGCGGATCAATAAATCGGACATGGAATAAGTCCTCCTGCTGCGGGCGACCTTAGGACAGGCGCGGCCGATGGCTTTGCTCTGGATCAAACGCCGAAACCGGCGGTTTTGTTGCGGATTTTTGGCCGCCTCAGTTGCTGGCGTCGAGCAGGCGGCGGGCGATGACCTGGGCCTGGATTTCGGCGGCGCCCTCGAAAATATTCAGGATGCGGGCGTCGCACAGGATGCGCGAGACCGGAAATTCCAGCGCAAAGCCGTTGCCGCCGTGAATCTGCACGGCGTTGTCGGCATTGGCCCAGGCGACGCGCGCCGCCAGCAGCTTGGCCATGCCCGCCTCCAGATCGCAGCGGCGGCCTGAATCCTTCTCGCGCGCGGCGTAATAGGTAAGCTGACGTGCGGTCATGATCTCGGCCGCCATCATGGCGATCTTGTCGGCCACGCGCGGGAAAGAGACGATCGGCACGCCGAACTGCACGCGGTTCTGCGCATAATCGAGCGCCTGCTCCATCGCCGCCTGCGCCACGCCGATGGCGCGCGCGGCGGTCTGGATGCGCGCCGATTCGAAGGTCTGCATCAGCTGCTTGAAGCCGAGGCCCTCGGCGCCGCCGAGCAGGTTGTCCGCCTTGACCTCGAAGCCGTCGAAGGCGATCTCGTATTCCTTCATGCCGCGATAGCCGAGCACCTCTATCTCGGTGCCGCTCATGCCCTTGGCCGGGAAAGGATTGGCGTCGTCGCCGCGCGGCTTTTCGGCGAGAAGCATGGACAGGCCGCGGTGGCCGGTTTCCTTGGGATTGGTGCGCACCAGAAGCGTCATCAGGTCGGCGCGCACCGGGTGGGTGATCCAAGTCTTGTTGCCATAGACCTTGTAGACGTTGCCGCTACGTACCGCGCGGGTCTTGATCGAGGCGAGATCGGAGCCGGTGTTGGGCTCGGTGAAGACCGCCGTCGGCAGCACTTCGCCGGATGCGATCTTGGGCAGCCATTTCTCCTTCTGCTCGGTGGTGCCGCTGCCGAGGATCAACTCGGCGGCGATCTCGGAGCGCGTGCCGAGCGAGCCGACGCCGATATAGCCGCGCGAGAGCTCTTCCGAGACGACGCACATCGATTCCTTGCCGAGCCCCATGCCGCCGAATTCCTCAGGGATCGTCAGGCCGAATACGCCGAGCTCCGACATCTGCGCGATGACGTCGAGCGGAATATAGCTGTTGGTGAGATGCCAGCGTTGCGCGTGCTCGATCACCTCGCTGTCGGCGAACTTGCGCATCTCGTCGCGGATCGAATTCGAGCGTCTCGTCGAGTCCGCAGGCGCCGGCCGTAGGGTTGTGGCTCGCGCGCATGAGCTCGACCAGGCGGGCGCGCCGCTCGGGCGTGTTGCCGCTGGCGATGAGCCTCTCGACCGTCGGATTGAGGCGGCCGGCGACCTGCGCGGCCGAGAGCCCGAGATCGCTCGGCCGCACCAGTTCGCCCTGGCTCATCGGAATGCCGCCGAGCATCTGGGCGAGATATTCGCCGAGGGCGATGCGGACGAGGTGCTCCTCGATCTCGCCGAGCAAACCGTCGGCGGCCAGCCGCTCGACATAGGCGGCAAGTTGGCGGACCGCCTCCACGTAAGTGGCAAACCAGGCGAGCCCGTGCGTCGCGCGCTGCTCGCGGTCGAACAGGCGCGCCACCGCATGGCCCTCGACGAACACGCGCTCGCGCACGCGTGCCGTGGCGTCGGCCAAGAGGGCGTCGGCGGACGCAACAGCCTCGCGGCTGAGCTCGACGAGGTCACTTTCGGAGGGGCGGGAGGCGGCGATGGACATCGTTTTTCTTGCATCCAAAAAGTGACGACCGGACGACACTACGTGTGCACTGCACCAAAGGAAAGCGCCATGAAATTCGCCGACATTCGAGGGGTTCGACCTCATCCCCATACCAAATTGCTACAAAATTAACCATTTCGCGGTTTTATCGCACCAGGAGCGCGGCGCCCTCCGGCTGCCGGTAAAACCAGATGATTTCCATACCGTTTCGGTTTTCGCTGCCCGAACTGGCTCCGTTGGCGAAGCCCCTGGGCCTCCTCAGCCGGCTGCTCACCTCCTGGTCGGTGCGCACCCGCATCATCGTGTTGGCGCTAATCCCGGTCGTGGGTTTCGCCGCCAATGGGCTGACCTACCTTTCGGGCGAGCACGACGTCGACAAGTCGTTCCAGACCGTGACCCGTTCCCGCCACTTGGCCGACGCGAGCCGCGACTTCAAGATCGCCATTGCGGCGATGCGGATCGCGGTCAAGGATTTCACGGTGCAACCGCGCACGCTGATCGACGCCTTCGGACAGTCGCAGCGGCTCGCCAACGAGGCCCTTAATCGGATCGCGGCCTCGCTAGGCAGCAAGCATGCCGGCGAAATCGAAGCCCTGCACAAGCAGCTGGAAAAGCTCAAGGCCAATTTCCATCAACTGGCCGCCGAGCAGCGCCTGCTCGGCTATACGGACCAAGAAGGCCTGCGCAAGAAGCTGCGCGAAACCGGCAACAAGATCGAGCTCGCCATCAACGAGAACATGACCTGGCTCGCCGACGCCTCGGCCAAAAAGCTGATGATCTTGCTGCTCACAATGCGCAATTACGACGCCGAATATAGGCTCAGCCCGAGCGAGCTGACGCGTCAGCAATTCCTCGCCAGCTACGACGAGTTCGCCAAAACCTTCGAGAGCATCGACGGCACGCCGGAGATGAAGTCGAAGCTCGAAGGCGAGGTGAAGGAATACGCCGACACTTTCGCGCAGTGGATCGCCGTTGCCGACCAAATCCACCCGATACGGGCTTTAATGGACATCGACAGCCAGAACATGCTGCCGCAGGCCGACGCCATCATCGCTTCCGCCAACGAGACGGCTGCGCATGCCTCCTCAGCGCTGTCCGTTTCGCAAAGGCGCACGCGCACCGGTATCATCGCGGTGGGCATCGCCATGGTCGCGCTCGGCTTGGGCTTTTCCTGGCTGATCGGGCGCAGCATCACGCGACCGCTCCATGGTCTCGCCGACGTCATGAAGCGGCTGGCCGACGGCGACACCGGCGCTCGAATCCCGGCCACGCATGCCAAAGACGAGATCGGGGCGATGGCGCGCACGGTGATCGTGTTCCGCGACAACAATGATCGAACGGGAAAAGCTGGCGGCCATCCAGAGCGAGGCCGGCCGCGCCCAAGAGGAGCGCGGCTCAACGATCTCGCTGATGATCGCGCAGTTCAAGCACTCCATCGAGAACGTGCTGGGCAAGCTGCGCGCGGCTTCCATGAAGCTCGAAATGAGCTCGAGCGACCTCAATCAGGCGGCCGACACGATGTCGGCGGAGGCGCAGACTGCCGAGCGGCGCGTCGGCGCTGCATCAGACAACGTCACCGCGGCGGCGGGCTCGGTTGAAGAGCTTGCTGCCTCGATTGGCGAGATCGCGGGGCAGGCAGCGAAGTCGACCGAAGTGGCCGGCCGCGCCGTTTCGGAAGCCCAGCGCACGGTCACCACCATGGCCGAGCTCGGCAAGGCGGCGAGCCGCATCGGCGAAGTGGTGGGGTTAATTCAAGCGATTGCCGGGCAGACCAATCTGCTCGCGCTCAACGCCACCATCGAGGCGGCGCGCGCCGGCGAGTCCGGCAAGGGCTTCGCGGTCGTAGCAGCCGAGGTCAAGTCGCTCGCCGGCCAGACCGCCAAGGCGACCGAAGAGATCGCCGAGCAGATCGGCGCCATTCAATCGGCCGCCGCCGACAGCGCGCAGGCGATCGAGCAGGTCAACGCCATCATCCGTGAAATGTCGGCCATCGCCACCACCGTAGCGGCGACCGTCGACCAGCAGAACTCGGCCGTGTCGACGATCGCCGAGGGCGTCGGCCGCGCCTCCGGTGAAGCGCGCATCGGCGCGGAGGCGATGAGCCGCGTCGCCGGCGTCACCAGCGACGCCCGCGGCACCGCCGGGGACGTCAAGGCCCTGGCTGACGCGGTCGCCATCGAGGCCGAGGGCTTGGAAGCCGAAGTTCGGCAATTCCTCGCCAACGTGCAGGCGGCGTAGCGCGACCACACGGCCGCCCCGGCAGTCCCCCGCGCAAGCGGGGGATCCAGTACTCTCAGCGATGCCGTGGTTACTGGATTGCCCGCTTTCGCGGGCAATGACACCGAGAGGATGCGGTCGCGCGGAAGAACCACCCTTGCAAACACTCCACCGATGCCTGATTTGAGTGCCAAGGTCCTTTGCGGAGCCTGCCATTGCGCATCGTCAAATTGTCGTCTTCGATTGCAATCGATGCTTTTCGCAGCTTTCTCGCCGACGACGGCTGGGCGATCGCCAGCCATATCGCGCTCTCGACGCTGATGGCGCTGTTCCCGTTCCTGATCGTGGTCACGGCGCTCGCCGGCTTTTTCCTCGGCTCGAAGCATTTGGCCGACGAGGCGGCGAGGCTGCTGCTGGAGGCCTGGCCGCAGGAGGTGGCCGGCCCGATCGCTAAAGACGTGACCGGTGTGCTGACACAGACGCGCGGCGACGTGTTGACCTTCGGCGTCGCCTTCGCGGTCTATTTCGCCTCGAGCGGGGTCGAGAGCCTGCGCATCGGCTTGAACCGCGCCTACAACATACGGGAGTCGCGGTCGTGGTGGCTGCTGCGGCTGGAATCGATCTTCTACGTGTTGATCGGCGCCGTCGCCATCCTCGCCTTTTCGTTCTTCGTGGTGCTGGGACCGCTCATCTGGAAAAAGTTGGTGCTATTTTTTCCGGCGATGCAGCCGTTCGACAACCTCGTCACCGTCTTGCGTTACGCCATCGCGGCCGTGGTGCTGATCATCGCGCTCGTTATCTTGCACCGCTGGTTGCCTGCCGGGCGACGCTCGTTTGTTGAGATCACGCCCGGCATCGCGGCGACCTTGCTGTTATGGCTCATCAGTGGCGCCGTGTTCGGCCGCTATCTCGCGCAGTTCGCCTTCGCCTACACGACGATGTACGCCGGCCTCGCCTCGGCCATGATCGCACTGGTGTTTCTCTATGTCTGCTCGTCGATTTTCATTTACGGCGGCGAGCTGAACTCCTGCATCGCCAAGCGACGCGAGCAAAAAGATGGAGATGGCGTCGCGCGCTAGGCCGTAGTCCACTCATCCGATCTAATGAACCTCTTCCCGCGGATAAAGCGTGACCACCGCTGCAGCGTCGAGTTCGCTTTTGCCGGCCGCGATCAGGAGCCGATACAAGGTCAGCGCCTGCGATGCCATCGGCATTGCCAGATGACGCTCGCGCGCCGCCGCCTGCAGCATTTCGAGATCCTTCAGGACCTGACGGGCGAAGCCGCGCGGCGCGAAATCTTCGGCCAGCATCTGCGGAAATACCGGGCCAAGCATGTTCGAGCCGGCAAAGCCGCTCTTGAGCGCCGCGGGGATTTTCGCGGCGTCGACGCCATAGGCCTGGGCGAGCCGCAACGCTTCGGCGAGCACGCAATAATTCGTCAGCACGATGGTCTGATTGACGAGCTTGGTGGCCTGCCCGGTGCCGACGGGTCCCATATGCGTCATGGTACCGAGATCGTTCATGACGGACGAAATGCCGGCGATTGCGGCGTCCGTGCCGCCGGCCATGATCGCCAGCGTGCCGGCCTTTGCCGCGCCGGGACCGCCCGACACTGGCGCATCGACGAACATCATCCCGCGTTGTTCGAGCGCTGCGGCGATCCGCTTGGTCGCCTCCAACTCGGTGGTCGAAAGATCGACGCAGATTTTTCCAGTCGGTTTCGCGGCGGTGCTCACGCCACGCGCCCCCAGCGTGACGTCCTCGACGGCAGCCGTGTTGATGACGCAGACGAGAACGATATCGGCCGCGTCGGCGACCTCTGCCGCACTGCCGGCAGGCGTCACGCCCCAAGCCGCCGCGGCACGCGTCTTGCCGGCATCGGCATCGTAGCCGATGACCCGATAACCCTTCTCGCGCAGCCGCTGGGTAAAGCCCTGGCCCATCAGGCCGAGACCGACGAATCCCACGCTTGTTCCGCTCATGACCGCCCCCAACCTGGCGCCCGTGTATTTCGGTATGGCGCCATTCGTTTGTTATGCTCAGGCATAGTCGATTGCGGCGAAATTCGCCACGCACCGCCGACAAGCACGGGAGCAAACAATGGCCAGCGGCGATGCGTCGGCAATGCCGATGATCGATGCCCACCAGCATTTCTGGGACATCGAGAAGAACTATTACCCTTGGCTGTGCGATCCGGCGCCTATTCCGTTTCGCTACGGCGACTATTCCGCCTTGCGGCGGAACTATCTGCCGCCGGACTACGCCCGCGACAGCGCCGGTTTCAATATCGTCAAGACCGTTCATATGGAAGCGGAGTGGGATCGCGCCAATCCTGTGGCCGAGACGCGCTGGCTCGAAGCCATCAATCGCGAGTTCGGGTTGCCAAGCGCCTGCATCGGCCACGCCGAGCTCGACCGTCCTGATATCGAGGAAGTATTGGCCGGGCATGCCGAGAGTCCGTTGATGCGCGGCATTCGGCATAAGCCAAAAGCGGCAAGCGGCCCGCGCGAGGCCAAGCGCGGCGCGGCCGGTTCGATGGACGATTCCGTCTGGCGGAAGGGTTATGCCCTGCTCGAGCGCTTCGGGCTTTCATACGATCTGCAGACGCCATGGTGGCATCTCGACGCCGCAGCCGATCTCGCCGCCGACTTCCCGCGCATCCAGATCGTCATCAATCACACGGGGCTGCCGGCGGATCGCAGCCGCGAAGGGCTCGCGGCTTGGCGGCGCGCGCTTGCCACCGTCGCCGCGCAGCCAAACGTCGCCATCAAGATTTCCGGCCTCGGCCGCGCCGGGCTGCCTTGGCAGGTAGAGGCCAACGGACCGATCATTCGCGACGCGATTGCGATCTTTGGCGTCGACCGCTGCATGTTTGCCAGCAACTATCCGGTCGACAGCCTCGCCGGCACGTTCGACGCCATCTATCGCGGCTTCCTTGAGTCAGTCGCCGACTTGGCCGCAGCCGATCAACGCAAGCTGTTTCACGATAATGCAGAGCGGATCTATCGGCTGTGACTTTGGAGCACGATTGTCTCGGTTGTTATGCAGCCGTGCCGCAAACGCTTTTCACCTCTCCCGTCGGGAGAGGTCGGCGCGCGATAGCGCGCCGGGAGAGGGGTTACAGCCTATTGAGAGTCACGATCCCCCTCGCCCCAGCCCTCTCCCCAAGGGGGAGAGGGAGCGCGTCGTGCCTTGCTGATCGACCTCGTGTCAAAACGAACTCACTCAGCCCCCCGCCGCCTCCTGCACGTCCTCGAAGTTCTTCAGGCCCATGCGCGGCGCGTTGACCATCACCGCCATGTTGCCGGGCGGGTGCTGGTTCTTCCACATCTTCATATGGGCGAGCGGGATGTTCTCCCAGGAGAAGACCTCGCTCATGCAGGGGTCGATGCGCTGCTCGAGCACGAAGCGGTTGGCCTGGCTCGCCTGCTTCAGATGCGCGAAGTGCGAGCCCTGGATGCGCTTCTGCCGCATCCAGACATAGCGCGCGTCGAAGGTGATGTTGTAGCCGGTGGTGCCGGCGCAGAACACGACCATGCCGCCGCGCTTGACCACCAGGCAGGAGACCGGGAAGGTCTGCTCGCCGGGATGCTCGAACACGATGTCGACGTCGCGTTTTCCCGTGATGTCCCAGATCGCCTTGCCGAAGCGGCGTGCCTCCTTGGTCCATTCACCGAACTCGGCCGAGTTGACCGCCGGCATTTGGCCCCAGCACTTGAAGTCCTTGCGGTTGATCACGCCCTTGGCGCCGAGATTGAGCACGTATTCGGCTTTCGACTCGTCGGAGACGATGCCGATGGCGTTGGCGCCGGAGGCCGCCACGAGCTGCACGCCGAACACGCCGAGCCCGCCGGAAGCGCCCCACACCAGCACGTTGTCGCCCGGCTTGAGCGTGTGCGGCGAGTGGCCGAACAGCATGCGGTAGGCGGTGGCGAGCGTGAGCGTGTAGCAGGCCGACTCTTCCCAGGTGAGATGTTTCGGCTTGTGCATCAACTGCCGCGACTGCACGCGGCAGAACTGCGCGAACGAGCCGTCCGGCGTCTCGTAGCCCCAGATACGCTGCGAGGGCGACAGCAGCGGGTCGCCGCCGTTGCAGTCCTCGTCGTCGCCGTCGTCCTGATTGCAGTGGACGATGACCTCGTCGCCGACCTTCCAGCGCTTCACCTTGCTGCCGACCGCCCAGACGATGCCGGAGGCATCGGAACCGGCGATGTGATAGGGCTGCTTGTGCACGTCGAGCGTAGAGATCGGTTGGCCGAGCCCCGCCCAGACGCCGTTGTAGTTGACGCCGCCGGCCATCACGAGCAGCAGCACCTCGTCCTCGCCGATCGGCCAGGTCGGCACCACCTCCAGCTGGAAGGATTTGTCGGGGGGGCCGTGGCGCTCCTTGCGGATCACCCAGGCGTGCATCTTGCTCGGCACGTGGCCGAGTGGCGGGATCTCGCCGATGTCATAAAGATCTTTGAGCGGAGCGATGCTCCTTTTGGGCGCGGCAGCCGGCATTGGCGCTCTCCTTAGGGGGCTCAGTGTGCCGCACTTGATGTTGCAGCGCAATATATCTCTACGCGCGGAAATAGCGGCGTTTTCGCTCTGCGGGCACAGGGTTAATCGCGCAAGTGCCGGCGGGCGGCGATGCGCCGGCCACGCGCCGCTACCAGCCCGACCTCGAGCGCAATGGCGCCGCCGTAGAATCCCGCGATCCACAAGACGCCTTGCGGCGCCGTCACATAGGTGCGCCAAAGCAGCAGGACGAAGCCGGCAGCAGCAGCAGCGGCGCCGGTAAGCGGCCAGATGCCGGCAAGGCCGATGCGCCGGCGCAGGCGCCAGGCCGACAGGTTGATGGCGAAGAAGATCAGCAGGAAGGTCGCGCTGGCGAAGGTGGAGATCGCCGTCAAGCGCGCGACCAGCGCAAAGCCGAGCGCGGCTGCCGTCAAGACAATCAGCGACACCCACGGCACGGGGCGAACCCGCGCGCGCAGTGAAAACACGCGCGGCAGCGCATGCTCCATCGCCATCACCATGGCAAGGCGCGCGGCGCCGAACAAAGTGGCGTTGATTGCCGAGGCGGTCGAGAGGAGCGCCGCCACGCCGATCAGCACGAAGCCGAACTCGCCCATGGTTGGGCGTGCGGCGACCGCGAGCACGTATTCCTGATCGTGCTCGATCTGCGCCGGCGAAAGATTGCCGAGGGCAGCGAGCGCCACCGTAACGTAGATGCAGGCGGTCACGACGATCGCGATGACGAGCGCGCGGCGCAGATTGCGGCGCGGGTTTTCCATCTCGTCTATGGCATTGGGAATGAGCTCGAAGCCCTCATAGGCGACGAAGATCAAGGCCGCGGCCGTGAATGGCGCGAGCGGTCCGCGGTCGAAAATCGGCTGAAAGCGAGTAGCGTGCGCGGCATGCAGCCCGGCGACGGCGAAGGCCGCAAGAATGGCGAGCTTGACCGCAACCACCGCAAGCTCCGTGCTACCGGAAGTCTTGGCGCCGCCGAGATTGACGATCAGGAAGCCGATCAGCACCAGCGCGGCAAGCCCCGCGCCCAGCGCGCCGGGCGCGCCGGTGCCGCCGACCAGCGTCGCGCCATAGGCGCCGAAAGCCGTGGCGTAGAGCGCGAGCGTGCCGACATAGCCGGCCACGAGAAGCCAGCCGGCCACCGCCGCCACGCCGGGCCAGCCGAAGGCATGTTCGATATAGGTGAAGCTGCCGCCGTCGCCGCGCAACGCCAGGCCGAGATGGGCATAGGACAGCCCGGTCAGCAGCGCGATGCCGCCGCCGAAGGCCAGCGTGATCGGCACCGCGTGTCCGGCCTGGGCGATCGCCAGTCCGAGCACGGCGAATATGCCGCCGCCGATCATGCCGCCGATGCCGATGGCGGTAACCTCGGCCAAATTGAGCTTGCGGTCGGCAGTGGCCATCGAATTGCGCGCTCCTTCGCTTCATTTCTCTTCATTGCCGCAGCGCACCAAGCGGTGAATTTGCTCTTGCCCTTCGCGGCAGCGTCATTTGCCGTTCACGCGCTCCATCCACAAGGAGCGTGAAGCTCTATCGACGCCAGTATGCGGTTGCTGTTGAATGCTTGCACGACGACGGTTCGAGGCAAGGCCGGCGTTGGGGGCGAACGGATCGCCAGTCGGCAAAAGGGGGAATTGAGTCATGCTGCAGACTAACAGTCTCATCGTCATTCTGATCATCGGTCTGATCGCCGGCTGGCTGGCCGGCAAGATCATGGGCGGCGGCGGCTTCGGCGTGATCGGCGACATCATCGTCGGCGTCATCGGCGCTTTCATCGGCGGCTGGCTCTGGGGCGTGCTGGCCTTGCCGGTGCTCGGACCCTGGTGGTTCACGGCGATCGTCAGCGCGGTGATCGGCGCCTGTATCCTGCTGTTCCTTATCCGCTTGGTGAAACGCTGACACCCGTGTGGCGTCCGCAGCCTAAGCTCCGGTCGCCCTAACGGTTGCCGGAGCTTGCGCCGTTCGCTCGACCCCGCGGCGACTGCGAGCCGATTGCCAAGCGGTCTGCTGCAATGCACAATCGGCGCCTTGCAAGCGAGACGGGCGACCGAATGAGCGACCAGCAAAAGCGCGACAAGCCGTGGATTTTCCGCACCTACGCCGGCCACACCTCGGCCGCGCAATCCAACGCGCTCTACCGCAAGAACCTGGCCAAGGGGCAGACCGGCCTGTCGGTCGCCTTCGATCTGCCGACGCAGACCGGCTACGACTCCGACCACGTGCTGGCCCAGGGCGAAGTCGGCAAGGTCGGCGTGCCGATCTGCCACCTCGGCGACATGCGGGAATTGTTCGACTGCATTCCGCTGTCAAGCATGAACACGTCCATGACCATCAACGCCACGGCCGCGTGGCTGATGGCGCTCTATATCGCGGTCGCCGACGAGCAGGGTGCGTCGCGAAGCAGCCTGCAAGGCACGATCCAGAACGACATCATCAAGGAATACCTTTCGCGCGGCACCTATGTGTTTCCGCCAGCGCCGTCGATGCGGCTGATCAAGGACGTGATCCTGTTCACGACCAAAGAGATTCCGAAGTGGAATCCGATCAACGTCTGCTCCTATCACTTGCAGGAAGCAGGCGCCACGCCGGTGCAGGAGCTCGCCTTTGCGCTCGCCACCGCGATCGCCGTGCTCGATACGGTGAAGGCGGCGGGCGAAGTGCCGCATGAAAAATTCGATGAGGTGGTCGGGCGCATTTCGTTCTTCGTCAATGCCGGCCTGCGCTTCGTCACCGAAGTCTGCAAGATGCGCGCCTTCACCGAATTGTGGGACGAGATCACGGCCGACCGCTACGGCGTTGCCGATCCCAAGCAGCGCCGATTCCGTTACGGCGTCCAGGTGAATTCCCTGGGCTTGACCGAGCAGCAGCCGGAAAACAACGTCACGCGGATTCTGCTCGAAATGCTGGCGGTGACGCTGTCGAAGGGCGCGCGCGCCCGCGCCGTGCAGTTGCCGGCCTGGAACGAGGCGCTCGGCCTGCCGCGGCCGTGGGATCAGCAATGGTCGCTGCGCATGCAGCAGATTCTGGCCTATGAGACCGACCTGCTGGACTACGGCGACATCTTCGACGGCTCCGCCGAGATCGCGCGCAAGGTCGCCGAGCTCAAGGCCGCCGCAAAAGAAGAGCTTAGGCGCATCGAGGAGATGGGCGGCGCCGTTAAAGCCGTCGATACCGGCTACATGAAACAGCAGCTGGTGGAATCGAACACCGCGCGGCTGGAGCGGATCGAGCGCGGCGAGCAAGTCGTCGTCGGCGTCAACAAGTTCATCGAAAGCGAGCCCTCGCCCCTTGCCGACGCGGCGGAGGCCATCCTTACGGTGTCGGAGGAAGCCGAGCGCGGGCAGATCGAGAAGCTGAAGGCGTGGCGCACCGCGCGCGACGGCAACGCCGTCAAGGCCGCGCTCGACGCGCTCAAGCGCGCCGCCGCGAGCGGCGCCAATATCATGCCGGCCTCGATCGCATGCGCCAAAGCCGGCGTCACCACCGGCGAATGGGGCTGGACGCTGCGCGAAGCCTTTGGCGAATACCGCGCGCCAACCGGCGTCGGCAGGGCGATGCGCAACGACGTCAGCGGCCTCGACGACATCCGCGCCGACGTCGATCGCGTGTCAAAGAAGCTCGGCCGCCGCATGACCTTCCTGGTCGGCAAGCCCGGGCTTGACGGTCATAGCAACGGCGCCGAGCAGATCGCGGTGCGTGCGCGAGACGCCGGCATGCAGGTGGTCTATGAGGGCATACGGCTGACGCCCGAAGAGATCGTCGATGCCGCGCGGGACAACAAGGCGCACGTGATCGGCCTGTCTGTGCTGTCCGGCAGCCACATGCCGCTGATCAAGGACGTGGTCGGCCGCATGAAGCAAGAAGGAATCGACGTGCCGGTGGTGGTCGGCGGCATCATCCCGCCGGAGGACGCCGCCGCGCTGGAAAAAGCGGGCGTCGCCGCGGTCTATACGCCGAAGGATTTCGAGCTCAACCGCATCATGTCCGATCTGGTGCGGATCGTGGAAAGCCGTACAGAAAAAGTGGCGTGAAGCGAAAAACCGGTGCGCATTTTGCTGTGCACCGACGATTAAGGTTCACAGATCTATAATCGGCGCGCCCGCGACAGTGGCCGAATACCTTAGGCAAAATTAAAGGCAATTGTGGGAGTTTCGCGCCCGCGATTTCGTTGCAGAGGGCGCACCATGGCGAACAATGAAGCGGTCGAGGCAATCCTTTCGCGCGGCAAGATCACCGCGGACGATGTACTCACGCTGCGGCGTAGCGTTTTTTGGAAAGGCGTGGTTACCCCCGACGACGCCGAGATGGCTTTCACATTGAACGACCGGCTGGAAGCGAGCGCCGACCCGTTGTGGCAGCAGTTCTTCGTCGAAGCCCTGACCGACTACATCGTGTTCCAGGCCAAGCCGATCGGCTACATTTCCGACGAGAACGCCGACTGGCTGATCGCGCGCGTCTCGCGCCGCGGTCAGGTGGCCAGCGCCTGCGAAGTTGAATTGCTGGTGAAGGCGCTCGAGCGCGCCAAGCTGAGCCCGGTAAAGCTGGTCACCTTCGCGCTGGAACAGGTCAAATTGGATGTGATCGGTGCGCCCGGCTCGGGCGAGCTCGGGGTGGTCGATCGCGCCGAGACAGAGCTGGTGCGGCGTATCCTTTTTGCCTTCGGCGGCGACGGCGATATCGCCATCACACGGCAGGAAGCCGGCGTTCTGTTCGACATCAACGACGCGACTTCGGAGGCCAAGAACGACCCGGCCTGGTCCGACCTGTTCGTCAAAGCTCTCGCCAATTTCTTGCTGTCGACTTTGGGCTTTCAGGTCCCTTCGCGGCAGGAAGCGCTGCGCCGTGAAGCCTGGCTCGACGAGCCGCCACCCGGCCTCGGCGAGTTCATGGGCCAGATGCTGACCGGCGGCCTGACGGCCCTCTGGGAGACCTGCACCAAAGGTAGCCTCGACGGCGACCCGCGGCAGGACAGCGACTCAATGGGACTGACGATCGGCACCGAGCCGCGGGCAACGGCGGAAGACGCGCGCTGGCTTGCGGACCGCATCACGCGCGATCACAAGCTGAGAGCCAACGAAGTCGCGCTGATTAACTTCCTCAAGGACAAGCAGGCCTTCCTGCATCCCCAGTTGCTTCCTGTGCTCGATTGCATGGCCGCCTGAGCAGGCACATAGCGCTACTCGCGTTCGCTATCCAATCGCAGCCAATGCCTGCGCCAGCTTGCCCGGGCTTACAGGCTTGGCAAAAAAATAGTTCATGCCGGCGGCGCGCGCGGCCGCTTCCGCGTCCGCTTCGTTACGGCCGGAAATGCCGATCACGGGCACCTGCCCCGCTTTGCCGGGCAGCGCGCGGATGGCACGCGTCGCGGCCAGCCCGTCGAGGCCCGCGAGCACAACATCCACCAGAAGGGCGTCATAGCCGCCGCGCTCGGCCGCCCTCACCGCCGCCTCGCCGCTGTCGACGAAATCGACGCGGTGGCCGAGCTCGGTCAGGATCGTGTTCATCACGACCCGGCCGTAAGGATTGTCCTCTGCGCACAGAATAGTGAGCGGGCGCCGCGGCCCGCTGCGAGCCCCTGGCTCGGCGGCGGGCTGCGCATCGACGACGTCGACGGGGACCTCGAGACGAAACGTGGTGCCGCGCCCCGGCTTCGTCTGGAGGCCGAGTTTGCCGCCCATCGCCTCGGCGATCCGCTTGACGAAGACCAGCCCGAGACCGGCGCCCCCGTAGCGTCTGTTGATGTCTTCGCTCGCCTGCGTGAAGGGGCGAAAAAGCTTGCCGAGATCGCGTTTGGACATGCCGATGCCGGTGTCGGAGATCGTGAAGACAAGCGGTACGCGGCCGGCAAGCTTTTCCGGCGCGATGTCCACACGGAAGGCGACCGTGCCTTCGCCGGTGAACTTCACTGCATTGTCCATGAGGTTTTCCAGCGCGGCGCGCAGGCGCAGCGCGTCGCCGGAAACCATCGCCGGGAGGTTATCGGCAATGGCGATCTCGGCCTTGATATCCTTGTTGCCGGCGCGCGCCGCGAGCGCTGCACCGACCGCCTGCGCCAGTGCGCGAGGTGAGAACGGTTCGTTACGCAAGCTGATGCCGGCTGATTCCGCCTTGGCAGCGTCGATAATCAGCGTGGTGAGCGCTGCCAAGTGGTCGGCGCCGCTCTTGATCGCCTTCGCCCATTCGCGCTCGCGCACCCCCAGGCTGGAGGAGGCGAGCAGCTCGGCCAGCGCCACGATGCCGGTCAGCGGCGTGCGCAGTTCGTGGGCGATGCCGGCGAGCGCCGCCTCGATCGCACGCGGCGATACCGGCCTGGCCGCGCGCGCACGCGGCGCCCCCCCGGCCCGGCGCGCCTTCGTCTTGCGCTTGACCTTGCGCGCAGTCTTGCGCGGCGTCCTGCGCCGTTGCTTCGCCATGGTCCTTCCCCCGAGCCGGACCATGGCACGGAAGCAAGCCTCAATCGAGCCCGACCCGATGCCGGATATCGGCCGCGCTCGCGCCCGTGGCGCGCAATTCGCGCAGGCCGGTGGCGGCAGTCGATTTCGACAGCTTCTTGCCGTCGGCATCGAGGACGAGGCGATGATGGTGATAGCGGGGCTCGGGCAGAGCGAGCAGGTTTTGCAGCAGCCGGTGCACGCTGGTCGCATGGTAGAGATCCTGGCCGCGCACCACGTCGGTCACGCCCTGTGCGGCGTCGTCGACGACGACGGCGAGGTGATAGCTCGTGGGCGTGTCCTTGCGCGCCAGGATGACGTCGCCCCAGGCGGCCGGATCGGCGCGAATGATTCCAATCTGACCGTCGGGACCGGCACCGCTCTCCGACCAGCTGAGATTAGTGGCATGCGAAGCAAGCTCTTCCCTCCCCCCACGGGCTAAGGTGAGCGAAGCGAGGCGCGCCAGCGCCGCCCCCATGTCGAGCCGCAGCGCATAGGGCTCAGCTGCCATGCGCCGCTCGCGCTCGGCCTGCGGCAAAGTCTTCGCGCTGCCGGGATAGAGCGGGACGCCATCCGGATCGCGCGGCCAGGGCCCCTTGGCCTCGCGTCCGGCCACCATCATGGCAATCTCGGCGCGGCTCTCGAAGCTCGGATAGGTAAGTCCCAGGGTATCGAGCTTGGCCAGCGCTGCGCGGTAGTCGGCGTAGTGCTCGGACTGCCGGCGCACCGGCTGCTCCCACTGGATGCCGAGCCAGGCGAGATCTTCGTAGATCGCCGCCTCGTATTCCGGCCGGCAGCGCGCCGTATCGATATCCTCGATGCGCAAGAGGAGCCGCCCACCGGCGGCCTTCGCCATGTCGGCATTGATAAGCGCCGATAGCGCATGGCCAAGGTGCAGATGGCCGTTGGGCGACGGCGCGAAGCGGAAAATGGGTGGCGGCATCGTCCTCGCGCCTTGCCGTGCCAGTGGCAAAATTGTGGTCTCAGCAATCATTTTTTACAATTCAGAAATATGCCGGCATAGCGACAATGCTTTGGTTCGCCATCGCCCAGGAGGCGCATGGATGCAACAAGCAGAATGCAAGGGTGCAACAAGCACCCGACGCCCCGTCAGCCATCTCGGCGACCATGGTTACGCGATCGAACGACGATTCTTTGCCGGGGAGGTCGAATATGTTTTGGTCCCGTGCCCTTGCGGCGGGCTATGTGAGCAAACAATCGCAAACGACGCATAGAGACTGGTCAGATGACCAGAGCCGGAAACGCCCTCCGGCGGTAATAACGCCCTTTTTGCCGGCCGATCCGGGCGCCGAACCGGTAGCGGCCTCGTCCCCTCGCATGTCATCGTGCGCGCCAGCGGACGATCCAGCAACCTCATGACTTGCGGTTTAAACCGCAGGCGCTAGAGGTAGCTGGATGCCCCGCCTCTGCGGGGCGACAAGCCGAGAATGACCCCCTTCCTCTACAGCGACGCCGATCTACAAGCCGGCCTTGCCCAACTGATCGCCGCCGATCCGCGCCTGGTGCCGGTGGCGGCGAAGGCCGGCGCCTTCTCCTTGCGCCGGCGCGAAGCGGGCTTTCCCGGCCTGTGCGCCATCGTGTGCGGGCAGCAACTGTCGACAGCCAGCGCGGCCGCCATCAGGGCGCGCCTGTTCGCAGCCTTCGATCCCTTCCACCACGACAGCGTGCGCAAGGCGCGCACTGACAAGCTCAAGCGGCTCGGCCTGTCGGCGCCCAAGATCAAGTCGATCCGCGAGATCGGCAAGGCGGTCGCGCAGGGCCGCATCGATCTCACCGCGGTCGGCAATATGGATGCCGACGACGCGCATGCCGCGCTCACCGCCCTGCACGGCGTCGGACCGTGGACTGCCGATATCTACCTGTTGTTCTGTCTCGGCCATGCCGACGCCTTTCCCGCCGGCGACCTTGCGGTGCAGGAATCGGCCCGCATCGCCTTTTCCCTTCGCAAGCGGCCGGACGCCAAGGCGCTCGGCAAAATGGCGGAGGCCTGGCGCCCCTGGCGCGGTGTGGCGGCGCATCTGCTGTGGGCCTACTATCACGCGGTGAAGCGGCGCGAGGGCATCTCGCTCGAACCGAATGCGTCAAAGAAAAAGCGCGCGAAGCCGGCGAAGACGAAGAAAACAAAAAAGAAAGCGGAGAAAAGGAAAACCAGGGATGGCTGAACTCGACGGCCCGCGCCTCGCGCCGCGCTCGGGCACGCCCAAACAACTCGTCGTCTTCCTGCACGGCTACGGCGCCGACGGCAACGACCTCATCGACATCGGCCGCGCGTGGCAGGGCCTGCTGCCGGATGCCGCTTTCGTTTCGCCGCACGCGCCGCGCCCTTGCGGACAGGCGCCGCAAGGGCGCGAATGGTTTCCCCTGACGTTCCGCGATCCGGGCGAACGCTGGGCCGGCGTCAACATGGCGGCGCCGGGGCTGAACGACTTCCTCGACGCCGAGCTTGCGCGCCAGGGTTTGCCGCCGTCGGCGCTGGCGCTGGTCGGCTTTTCCCAAGGCACCATGATGTCGCTGCATGTGGGCCTGAGGCGGCAGGTGGCCCCGGCCGCCATCGTCGGCTATTCCGGCCTGCTGGCGGTGCCCGAGGAAGTGGATCCGGAGAAATTCGCCGCCGAGATCGTGAGCCACCCGCCGGTGCTGCTGGTGCATGGCGACCAGGACCAGTTGATCCCGGTGCAGGCGCTGTTCCACGCCGCGCAAAGCCTGGCGTCGCTCGACGTGCCGACCGAATGGCACATCTCGTCCGGCGTCGGCCATAGCATCGACCAGGAGGGCCTGCGGCAGGGCGGGGAGTTCCTCGCCCGCTTCCTCAACCGCTAGGGTGGTTGCGGGTAACCCCCCGGATATGCTTCACAATCCCGTCACGCTGCATGTACACTATACCGGCGGGGCCGAGAATCGCCGCCGCGATAGTCAGAGGACGGTTGACGCTTGAACGTTCATGTATCGCCCAGCGGTTTCCCGGCCCTGGTGCTCAATGCGGATTTTCGGCCGCTGAGCTATTACCCGCTGTCGCTGTGGTCCTGGCAGGACACCATCAAGGCCGTATTCCTCGAGCGCGTGAACATCGTCGCCAATTACGACCGCGCGGTGCACTCGCCTTCTTTCGAAATGAAGCTGCCGAGCGTGGTCTCGCTCAAGACCTATGTGAAGCCCTCGGCCTACCCGGCCTTCACCCGCTTCAACGTCTTCCTGCGCGACCGTTTCAGCTGCCAATATTGCGGCGAACGTGACGACCTCACCTTCGACCATCTGGTCCCGCGCTCGCGCGGCGGCCACACCACCTGGAGCAACGTGGTGGCGGCCTGCTCGCCGTGTAACCTGCGCAAGGGCAATCTGACGCCGGCCGAAGCCAAGATGTGGCCCTCGCAGATGCCGTTCCAGCCGACGGTGCAGCATCTGCACCGCAACGGGCGCCTGTTTCCGCCCAATTATCTGCACGAGAGCTGGCTCGACTATCTCTATTGGGACACCGAGCTGGAGCCTTAAGGCGCTCGGGCTTTTTCCACACGCACGCTTTTTGCGTCGTTATAGCCGTTGACGCAAATCAAGGCGGGCCCCGCGCCTGCTGAATTATTCATTTTTAAATTGCGTGGAGTTTGCCGCATGCGCCCGTTACCGTGGCTGTCGGGTTTTGCCGCCGCAGGCCTGTCGGTCAGCGCAGCGATGGCCCAGGCCGCGCAACCGCAAGGCCATTCCATGCCGACGATTGCAGGCTGGACCGAGACGGTCACTTTTCCCGATTACGGCGTATCGCTCGACGCCAAGCTCGACACCGGCGCCAACTCGTCGTCGCTCGGGGTGACCGAGCTCGACCGCTTCAAGCGGCAGGGAAAAATCTGGTACCGGTTCACGATCACCGGCGAAGACGGCAAGACCGCCACCATCGAGCAGCAGACCAATCGGGTGGCGCGGGTGATGCGCGCCGAAGTCGAGGATACCCGCCGTCCGATCGTCCGTTTGAAGATCTGCCTCGCCGGTCATGAGGCGGAAACCGATTTCACCCTGACCGACCGTTCCGAGCGGCGCTCGCAGGTGCTGATCGGCCGCCGCTTTCTCGCCTCCAGGATCGTCGTCGATTCGGGCCGCACGCATCTCTTTCCCAAGCGCTGTGAAAGCGAAAAGTGACGGATGCGCAACCGGCATGCCTACCTGCTCGCCGGCGCACTGGCCGCGATCGGGCTCGGGCTCACTGCCTATAAGCACTTCGTCGTCGGGCTGCCCTTCATCGAAAAGGCGTCCGTCTCTGCCTGGGAAGTCGAAAGCGAGGTCCGGGTCATCGCCAATGGAGGCCCGCTCAAGCTGGCGATGTTCGCGCCGGAGGACTCGCGTGAATTCAGCGTGCTCGACGAGCGCGTTGCCGCGCCGGGCTTCGGCATTACCACCGCCCCGGAAGGCGCCAATCGCCGCTTGAATCTGACCGTGCGCGAGGCCAGCGGCCAATTGGCGGCACGACAGCGTTTCCTGGTGCACCGGAACGAGGTGCGCGCCCCCGACCGGCGCCGGCTGCCGCCCTTTCCGCAGGAAATCGCGCTGCAACAAACGGCACAGGCGGTCGCGCGCACCTTGTACGCCGCGGCGCACGCCAAATCGGCCGACGATATCAGCCTCGTGACCGTGCTGCTGCGCGATCTGATGTCGCCCGACCGATCCGCGAACGTGCGCTTTCTGCTCGGCGACGACCGCTCGCCGCGCAAGGTTGCTTCTCTGGCGGCGCAGATCCTGCGGGTCAACGGCCGCTTCGCGCGCGCCGTCCATGGCATCGATTTGGCCAAGACCGGAATTTCGGTAGAAACAAAGACTTGGCTCGAAGTCGTCATCGGCGATCATTGGCAGGTCTTTTCGGTCGCAACCGGCGAGCCGCGTATCCCGCGCAGCTATTTCCCATGGTGGCGCGGGGACGCCTCTTTCGTGAAAATCGACGGCGGCAAAGCGGAGCGGCAGCGCGTCGGCGTCACGCGCGTGGAGCAGACGGTGCTGCGCCAAGCGCTCGCACTCGGTCGTCACCAAGGCGCTTTTCTGACCAATTACTCGCTTTATTCCCTGCCGGCGACGCAGCGCGGCGTCTTTCGCGTCCTCATGACCATCCCCATCGGCGTGTTCGTTCTCGTCTTGTTGCGCAACGTGATCGGTTTGCGCGGGATCGGTACTTTCATGCCGGTGTTGATCGCCTTGTCGTTTCGCAACACCCATCTGTTGTGGGGGGCTCGTGCTTTTCTCAACGGCGCTTGCCGCGGGCCTTCTGGTGCGACTCTATTTCGAGCATTTGAAATTGCTGCTGGTCGCTCGGCTGGGCGCCATCGTGATGTTCGTCATCCTGTTTCTGGCGGCGGTGACGCTGATGTCCGACAAGCTCGGCTTCGAGCCCGGACTGTCGGTGGCGCTGTTTCCCCTGGTGATCTTGACCATGACCATCGAACGGGTTTCGGTGATCTGGGACGAAAACGGGCCGGCCGAAGCCATCAAGCTCGCGGTGTTCAGTCTCATCATCGCTGCCTTTTGCTATTTGCTGATGGCGGCGCGGCCCGTGCAGCACATCTTTTTCGCTTTCCCGGAAATGATCCTGGTGCTGATGGCGTTGACGATCCTGGTCGGCCGCTACACGGGCTACCGCTTGACCGAGGTCGTCCGCTTCAAGGTCCTGGCGGAGCCCAGGCCATGATGATGCCTTGGCGGATTGCGCGTCAGCTCGCGCGCGTGGGCGTGCTGGGGATGAATGCACGCAACGGCGACTACATTCTGCCGCTAAACCCCCGCAAGAATTACCCGCTCGTCGATGACAAGCTGGTCACCAAAGAGCTGGCACACAAGGCGGGACTTCCAGCGCCCGAGCTCTACGCCGCGTTCCGGTACAGCGGCGAAATTCGCCGTGCGCGCGAGCTGCTCGACAAATACGAAAACTTCGTCGTCAAACCGGCGAACGGCAGCCGGGGCAACGGCATTCTGGTCATCAAGGGCCGCGTGGGCGACAACCTACGACTCGCCAGCCACCGATTGATGAGCTGGGACGATCTCCGCTTCCACATGCAGAACACGCTCAGCGGAATCTACAGCCTCGGTGGCCAGGAAGACAGCGTGCTGGTCGAACATTGCGTCGAATTCGATCGCGTGTTCGAGAATATCACGCATCTCGGCGTCCCCGACATACGGTTGATCGCATACGGGGGCGTCCCGATCATGGGAATGCTGCGGCTGCCCACCAGCGAATCCGACGGCAAGGCCAATCTGCATCAGGGGGCGATCGGCGCCGGCATCGATCTCGCGAGCGGGCGCACCCTTACCGCGGTATGGCGGAACAGCGTGGTGCACCAGCATCCCGACACGCTGGCGGAGGTGAGCGGCATTGCGATTCCGTTTTTCGACCGCATGCTGGAGATCGCGGCTGGCTGCAACGCCATGACCGGGCTGGGCTACGTGGGGGTCGACCTCGTGCTCGATCGCAACAAGGGGCCGCTGATGCTCGAGCTCAATGCGCGCCCCGGCCTCAACATCCAGATCGCCAACCGCGCCGGCTTGGCGGCGCGCCTCGAAGCGGTCGACCGCGCCGATATCGCCCGCAGACCCGCGGCCGAGCGGATTGCAATTGCCAAGCGCCATTTCGGGGCACCCAAGGCCTAGCGGTTCGTTGGCGGCGCGTAACAACACCGGCACCGCCCAAAAGGCCCCGATTCTTAAGTTTTCGCCATGATTTGACCCGCATCAAACGCGCAGGGATCGCCCGGCGCTATCCGTTCATTCATGGGGCGCAATCCGGAGTCCGCGATGAACAAGCCGCTGGGACCCAACGAGCAGCGGCCCGAATCCAAGCCGCCTTTGACCTTGGTGCCGGCGCAGGCGCCTACCCGAGGCCGCAGCCGCACCGGCCGGCTGGTCGGCGGGCTGTTGGCGCTCGTGGTGATCGCCGCGGTCGGCGCCGCCTGGTGGCTTACCAGCGCGGGCGGCAATATCCGCTACACCACCGCGCCGGTAACGCGCGGGTCGGTGACGCGCGCCGTGGTCGCCACCGGCATCGTCAATCCGGTGCTCACCATCATCGTCGGCAGTTACGTATCCGGCGTCATCCAGGACGTGACCTGCGACTACAACACGAAAGTCACAAAAGGGCAGGTCTGCGCCAAGATCGACCCGCGTCCGTACCAGACCGTGGTCGATCAGAACAAAGCCAATCTCGCTGTCGCCGCGGCGCAGCTCGAAAAAGACAAGGCCAATCTCGGCTACGCGCAAGTGAACTATCAACGCAACGAGCGGCTGGCGACGAGCAACGCAGTCTCCAAGGACGTTCTCGACAGCGCGAGGAGCGCGCTCACACAGGCGCAGGCGCAGATCGGCGTCGACGAGGCGACCATCAAGCAACGCGAGGCTCAGCTTGAGGCGGCGCAAGTCAATCTCGGTTATACCGATATCGTCTCGCCGGTGGACGGCACCGTGGTGGCGCGCAACGTGACCATCGGCCAGACCGTGGCGGCGAGCTTCCAGACGCCGACGCTTTTCCTGATTGCCACCGACCTCACCAAGATGGAGGTGGATACCAATGTCAGCGAAAGCGACATCGGCGGCATCAAAGATGGTCAAAAGGCCACATTCACCGTCGACGCCTATCCGAATCGTATCTTCCAGGGCACGGTGACTCAGGTGCGGCAGTCGCCGCAGAACATCCAGAACGTCGTGACCTACGATGTCGTGGTCAGCGTCGACAACGACGACCTCGCGCTCAAGCCGGGCATGACCGCGGCGAGCCGCATCGTCGCCGCCGAACGCAAGGACGTGCTGCGCGTGCCGAGCCAGGCGCTGCGCTATCTGCCCGGCGGCCTCAAGGCACGCCCCGCGGCCACTCCTGCGGGCGGGCAGGCGGGCGACGTCGGCGGCAATCAAAGCGCAGTGTATGTGCTGCGCGATGACCGGCCGGTGCGGGTGCCGGTTACGGTCGGCCTCGACGACGATAGCCACGCGGAAATCGCTAAGGGCGATTTGCAGGCCGGCGAGCGCGTGATCATCACCGAGCAACGCAATGGGACGGCGAGCAGAGCGGCGACCGGGCCGCGTCTGCGTTTCTAGCGGCCGCTGGGCCCGCATCGTGCCATGGCCGAACCGATCATCAAGCTCGAGCACATTACGCGGACCTATCGCGTCGGCAGCGTCGACGTGCAAGCGCTGCACGATGTGACGCTGGCCATCAACTCCGGCGAATTCGTCGCCATCATGGGCCATTCCGGTTCGGGCAAATCGACGCTGATGTCGGTGCTCGGCTGCCTCGACCGGCCGACCAGCGGCCGCTATTTCTTCGAGGGGCTCGATGTCGCCGGCCTGAGCGAGCCCGAGCGCGCGCGCCTGCGCAGCGAGCGCCTCGGCTTCGTGTTCCAGAGCTTCAATTTGCTCGCCCGCACCTCGGCGCTGGAGAACGTGGCGCTGCCGCTGTTCTACGCGGCCTCCGGCCCGGCCAGCGCCTCCTCGCGCAGCGACCGCGCGCGCTCGGCCTTGCGGCTGTTGGGTCTCGGCGAGCGCGAGCGCAACACGCCCGGCCAGCTTTCCGGCGGCCAGCAGCAGCGCGTGGCGATCGCGCGCGCGCTGATCAACAGTCCCGGCCTGCTGCTCGCCGACGAGCCGACCGGCAATCTCGACACCCGCACCTCGCACGAGATCATGGAGACGCTGACCCGTCTCAACCGCGAGCAGGGCGTCACCATCGTCGTCGTCACGCACGAAGCCGATATCGCCGCCTATGCCGACCGCGTGCTGACCATGCGCGACGGCCAGATCATTTCGGACACGCGCAATCCGAAGCCAGCCGTAACCGCGGCGCCGGCCGGGGAAACGGTGTCGTTCCTGCGCCGCCAGCGGCCGGCCATGGACGCGCCGCGCAGCCACGCTTTCTGGTCCTTCGGCCTGATGATCATGGCCGCCGCCGTACAGGCGATTCGCCGCAACATGATGCGCTCGGCCTTGACCATGCTGGGCGTCTTCATCGGCGTCGCCGCGCTGATCGCCATGGTCGCGGTCGGGCAAGGGGCGAACGAGGCGGTGCGCAAGCAGATCGAGCGGCTCGGCACCAATCTTGTCGTGGTGCTGCCCGGCGCGCGCAACATGGGCGGCTTCCGCGGCGGCTCCGGCAGCGCCACCACGCTGACCACCGCCGACACGCAGGCGATCCTGCGCGAAGCGACCGCGGTGAGCGAGGTCAGCTATCTCATCCGCCAGTCCGGCCAGGTGCAGTACGGCAATCAGAACTGGTCGACGCAAATCCAAGGCATCAGCGTCAACTATCCGCCGATGACCAACTGGCGCGTCGAGATCGGGCGCGGCATCACCGAAAACGACGAAGCCAGCGCGGCACAAGTCGCCGTCATCGGCCAGACGGTCCTCAGCAAGCTGTTCGGCGCCTCGCAAATTCCAGTCGGCGCGCTCATCCAAGTGAAAGGCGTGCCGCTGCGGGTGATCGGCGTCCTCGAGGCGAAAGGCCAGACGCCGTTCGGCATGGACCAGGACGACCTGGTGATGATCCCGTTCACCACCGCCGAACGCAAGGTGCTCGGCGTCGCCTCGCCGACGCAGGCGCAGTCGCAATTTAACTGGATCTATCCGGCGCCGCCGAACCCTTACGGGCTTACGCCGCACCTGACCGGCTACGTCAACCAGATCTTCGTGCAGGCCATCGGCCAGGCCGACGTGCCCACGGCCATCGAGCAAGTCACCACCATCCTCAAGCGCCGCCATCCGACCGGCCCCGCCGAGGAAGAGGAATTTTCCGTGCGCAACCTGAGCCAGATCGCCGAGACGGCCGAGAGCTCGAGCCGCATCATGGCGATCCTGCTCGCCGCCGTCGCCTCGATCTCGCTGGTGGTGGGCGGCATCGGCATCATGAACATACTGCTGGTGTCGGTGACCGAGCGCACGCGCGAGATCGGCTTGCGCATGGCGATCGGCGCGCGCCGCTTGCACGTGCTGTTGCAGTTCTTGGCCGAGGCCGTTTTCCTCAGCGTCACCGGCGGCGTCGCCGGCATCCTCATGGGCGTCGCCTTCTCGATGGCGATCGCGATCGTGTTCGGCTGGTCGACGCCGATCTCGGCGGCGGCGATTGCCGGCGGCTTCCTGTTCTCCGCCGCGGTCGGGATCTTTTTCGGCTATTACCCGGCGCGCAAAGCCGCCGGCCTCGATCCGATCGAGGCGCTGCGCTACGAGTAATCCACTCCAAGATTGTCATTCCGGGGCGCGCGCATCAGCGCGCGAACCCGGAATCCAGAACCGATACCCGATTGCTCGCATCTGGATACCGGGTCCAGCGCTTCGCGCCGTCCCGGAACGACGCGGCCTAGATGCCCGGCAGCATGCGCTGCAACACGCCGTCGCGGCGCACGAGATAATGGTAGAGCGCTGCCAGCACGTGCAGGCCGACCAGCACCAGCAGCACCCAGTTGGCCAGGAAGGCGTGCACGTCGCCGCCGGTCCAGCCCCAGCCGGATGCGCGCGTCGCCATCAGCTTCGGCAGTTCGAGCCCGAACATCACGATCGGCATGCCGCGCCACGAGGCATTCAGCCAGCCGAGGATCGGGATGACGAACAGCAGCGCGTAGAGCAACCAATGCGTCACCCGCGCCGTCTGCACCTGCCACGGCGGTATGCCGTCCTCGGGCCGCGGCTCGCCATGGCTGGCGCGCACGGCGAGCCGCACGACGGCGACCGCCAGAATGATGACGCCGAAGGTGAAATGCAGGCTGATCAGCGTGGTGACCGGCGTGTTGCGGCCGATATGCGGCATGGTCCAGGCGAAGACGAATTGGCCGATCAATAAAGCGACGATCAGCCAATGCAGCGTCCTGGCCGCGCCGGAATAGCTGCCGCCCGTCTTTTCAACCATGGATGAGAGCCTCGTATTGCGGGAGCCGCGCTTTCAGCAGGCCCTTGCGGCGGAACCGTGGCATCCCCATATGCGTTCGAGCGGTGATGTCGAGCCCCACGGGGCTCCGTCATCGGGACGGCCACGAATTCGAGTGGGTGACGCCGGATGTACGCGCACCTTTCTCCCTTCGTGGTCGTTGGCATTTTGTGAGCTCGTCATTCCGGACGGCCCGCAGGGCCGGACCCGGAATCCGGGAGCGAGCACAGCGCATGATCCTGGATCCGCGTTCGCGTGCGAACGGGCCGCGCTTTGCGCGGACCCGTTGGCGTGCGCCCCGGAATGACAAACACGGGGCCCTAGCGCGCCGCCTTCAGCCGCTCCTTGTCGTAGCCGGCGACCCGCTTGTAGCTCTCCGACAGAGCGAACAGCTCCTCGCGGCTGATGACCTCGTCGATATTCTTGAACGGCTTGTCGCCGGTGCGCCGGTAGACCTCCTGCAGGATGGCGTCGGGCGGCGCCTTGCGGTTGGCGAGCACGACCTCGCTGGTGGCGGGCAGGCGCTGCGCCTCGTAAGCCTTGAGCGCCGCGACCGGATCGGCATTGGCGGCGAGCGCGTCGGTAAGCGCGCGGCAATCGAGGATCGCCTGCGCCGCGCCATTGGCGCCGCGCGGGTACATCGGATGCGCGGCGTCGCCGAGCAGCGTCAGCCGGCCGAAGCTCCAGCGCGGCAGCGGGTCCTGGTCGACCATGGGATATTCCAGGATCAGGTCGGCGCTCGTGATGAATTGTGGCACGTCGAGCCAGTCGAAATGCCAGTCCGCCATGGCCGGCAGGAAGTCCTGCAGCCGGCCGCGCCGGTTCCAGTCGCGCGCCTGATGGTGCGGCGTCTCGATGTCGACCACCCAGTTGACCAGCTGGCGCCCTTGCGCGTCGATATCGTTGCGGATCGGGTAGATCAAAAGCTTGGCCGGATGGTGCCAGCCGACGCGCACCATGCTGGCGCCGGTCAGCATCGGCGGCCAGCGCGTGACGCCGCGCCACATATTGATGCCGGAATATTTCGGCGGCCCTTCGTCCGGATAGAGCTGCTTGCGCAATGCCGAATGGATGCCCTCGCAGGAGACCGCCACGCTGCCGCGCTCGGGCGCCAGCGGCCGGCCGTTCACGTCGTCGAAATAAGCGATCGCCTCGTCGCCCTCGTAGTCGACGCGCGTGCAGCGGCGGCCGAGGACCAGTTTGTCGGCACCCGCCCGCGCCACGAAGGCGTCGCGCAGCAGCATCTGCAGGTCGCCGCGATGGATGGAGAATTGCGGCACGTCGTAGCCGGCGAAGCGGCCGGCCGGCTCGCTATAGATGAACTGGCCGAAGCGATTGTAGAAGCGGTATTCGCGCGTGACGACCGCGACCTTGGCGAGCGCCTCCTCCAGGCCGAGCGCGCACAGTTCGCGCGAGGCATGCGGCAGGATGTTGATGCCGACGCCGACCGGTTTCAATTCGGGTGCCGCTTCGAAGATGCGGCAGGCAATGCCGGCCCGCTGCAGCATCAGCCCCAGCGTCAAGCCGCCGATGCCGGCGCCGATGATGAGCACTTCCATGGGCAATGCCTCGCAGGCGTCAGTCCCGGCTAACCTTCTTGCAATTATCGCAAGACGTGGTGTCCCGCGACAAGCACGGGGCTGACGGACTAGGGCATGGCCGTCTCATATTGAAGCGGTGCGGCTGGCACAGCGCGCTCCCTCTCCCCCATAGCCCGTCGAAGATGGGCGTGAACGCCCTGGTGGGGGAGAGGGTTGGGGTGAGGGGGATCATGACTCTCGATAAGCCGTATCCCCTCACCCGGCGCAACTTCGTGCGCCGACCTCTCCCTATGGGAGAGGTGAAGAGAGCGCGTGGCGCGGCCTGATTCAAAATGAAACGATCTTGCTCTAGTTTTCCCGGCGCGCGAAGGCGGCTTTCGCCCCCCAGGCCGCTATGCCGGCGAGCGCAAGCGAAACCAGCACGTCCCAGCCGGCGAGCGACAGGCCGAGAAAGCGCCAGGCCGCCTGGTCGCAGCGCACGATGCTGATATTGCCGAGCTGCTTGAGCAGGGTCTTGGTCGAGCCGAAATTGTTTATCGGCCCGCTGCAATCCTGCGGCCCCGGCCAGAACTTCCATTCGACGCCGGCATGGTAGGCGGCAAGACCGCTGTTCCACAGCATCACGGCGACGATCACCGCGAAGCCGGCGACCAGCACCTTGCGCGAAGCGCCGTAATTGCCGCCGAGCCAGAGCAGCGCGGCGAGCGGCACCGCGACGTAGAACGCGTTGCGCTGCTCCAGGCAGAGCGGGCACGGCGGATAGCCGAGCACGTATTGGAAGAAGAAGAAGCCGCCGATGGTGGCGAGCCCGATCAGCGCCACCAGCGCCGCGGCCGTGAGTTGCGGCTCCCTGCGGGCGAGCGTGAAATAGTCGGTGGTCATTGCATGTCCTTCACGCCCTCGTCACCCGATGGCGAAGGGTGGCTTGCCAGCCGAAGCTCTTCGAGCGAAGGCTGGTGCCCCTGGCCGGACTCGAACCAGCACGATGTTTCCACCACCTGATTTTGAGTCAGGCGCGTCTACCAATTCCGCCACAGGGGCATTTTTGCGGCGCAAGCGGCGCGGATAATAGCGGCGGGACGCTCGCGGTCAACGGCACCGCCCTGCCCGCCGGATGCGCTTCCGCCGCCCGACGCTAGCCATTAAAATCGGCGCGAAATCCGGTTTTTCAAGGAGATCGCCATGAACGAAGAAGCCCTCAACATGTCGCTGCGCAAGTTCCTCAAGGTGGTGGGCGTGACCTCGCAGCAGGAGATCGAGAAAGCGATCCGCGCGGCGGTCGCCGACGGCCGGCTCAAGGGCAACGAGGCGCTGTCGGCGCGCATGGTGCTGACCATCGAGAAGGCCGGCCTCAACCACAAGATCGACGGCACCATCGAGCTAGAGTAGGCGCCGCTTAGAGCAATCTCGCGGTTTGAGTCAGGTCGGGCCGCGAACTCGCTTCACCTCTCCCGTTGGGAGAGGTCGCCCGCCGAAGCCTTAGCGAAGGCGGGCGGGTGAGGGGTTATAGCCTATCGAGAGTCGTGATCCCCCTCACCCCGACCCTCTCCCCCATCAGGGCGTTCACGCCCGTCTTCGACGGGCTATGGGGGAGAGGGAGCGCGCTATGCCCGGTCGCATTGCTCTCGTCTCAAACGATTGCTTCAAACCGCGGCCTCCGCCCCCACATTGCGCCGCCCGAACGCCGCCTCCATCTCGCGCCGCACCTTCACCGCGCTGTCGTTTGCATCGTAGGCGACGTCCGCCCATTTGAGCGCTTCGCCCTGCGCGATGTCGCGCTTGAGCTTGACGTTGTGCGCGAGGCCGAGCGGCAGCAATTCGTGCTTGAGCGACACCTCGGCCGGCGTCTGCTTGCCCCAGACGCAGAAGCCGCCCTCCCCGTCCAGCATCTCGCCCGCCTTCAACGCCTTCTTGGCGGTCGCCACCACGTCGGAGCGGAAGCCGGTGGGCGCGCCGGTCGGCTCGCGGCGCAAGGCGGCGCTGGCGACCGAAATGCCGAGCTCGAGCCCGATCATGTGGATCGGCCGGTAGAGCGCGCCGTATTTGCCGCTCCTGTCGACCAGCATGGAATATTCCTTGAAGCAGCGGCGCGCGTAGTCGGTCTCGCCTTCGAACACCACGTAAGTGCCGAGCGCCAGGTGATGCGGCACGTCGCGGCCGTCGCGGTAGACCGAGGAGGTGACCTCGGTGACGCCTTCCTTCTCCAGCGTGCCGCCGTCGCTTTTCGGCTTGCAGATGTCGGCGAGCTCGAAGCGCGTCGCCGGCGGAAAGTGCAAGCCGTCCGACTGCGGCACCAGCCCCGTCGCGTTGCACACCGCCGTCATCTCGATGCCGGACTTGGTGCCGTCGACGAAGGAGTTGAACATCTTCGGATTGATCGAATTGCGGTCGGTGATGTTGAGATACTTGTCGAGGATGTCCCACACCGTGTCGGGATTGGACTGGTGATAATGCGGCTCGTAGCGCGTGCCCTTGCCGGCGCAGATCACCTTGAAGCCGGCCGCGCGCGCCCAGTCGACGTGCTCGCAGATCAGCGCCGGCTGGTCGCCCCAAGCGAGCGAATAGACGACGCCCGCGCTCCTTGCGCGGCGCGCCAGCAGCGGCCCCGCCACCGCGTCCGCCTCCACATTGACCATGACGATGTGCTTGCCGCTTTCGATCGCGCGCAGGCAATGATGGATGCCGGCGCCCGGAATGCCGGTCGCCTCCACGATCACCTCGATGCGCGGATCGGCGAGCAAGGCTTCCGCATCGCCGGTGACGAAGGTGCTGCGTTTCTTGTGCGCCTCGTCGAGCGAAGCGGCGCCGTAGGCCGCCGCCGGCCAGCCCGCGGTCTTGAGCTGGCTCCTGGCGCGCTCGACGTTCAAATCGGCGACGCCGGCGACCTGCATGCCTTGCGTCAGGCGCGCCTGCGCCAGGAACATGGTGCCGAATTTGCCGGCGCCGATCAGGCCGACGGTGACCGGCTTGCCGGCCGCCTCGCGTTCGAGAAGTTTGGCGTGGAGATTCACTGACGCGCTCCGTTACTGCTTGCGCGCGCGACGGAAACACAGGCGGGCTGCGCGGACAAGCCTTGCAGTAGTCATTCCGGGACGGCGCTTTAGCGCCGGACCCGGAATCCATAATCACAGACCGGGGTGGCGTGGAAGCGGCATAGACGCAGGCTGTCGTCCCCCGCGGAAGCGGGGGACCCAGTAAACACAGAGGATGCGGTGATTACTGGATGCCCCGCCTTCGCGGGGCATGACAGTATCGGAACTCACTGGCGCATCGCGCGCGACGGAAACTCAGGCGTGGCGAGGTAGCGCCATAGACGCAGGCTGTCGTCCCCCGCGGAAGCGGGGGACCCAGTAAACACAGAGGATGCGGTGATTACTGGATGCCCCGCTTTCGCGGGGCATGACAGTATCGGAACTCACTGGCACATCGCGCGCGACGGAAACTCAGGCGTGGCGTGGAAGCGCCATAGACACAGGCTGTCGTCCCCCGCGGAAGCGGGGGACCCAGTAAACACAGAGGATGCGGTGATTACTGGATGCCCCGCCTTCGCGGGGCATGACAGTATCGGAACTCACTGGCACATCGCGCGCGAGACGAAGGTCTCGGTGTGGCAGCCGGGCCCGCTGTTGCGGCCGGCGAGGTAGACTTCGGCCGCACACACCTCGGCGGTGGTCATGTCGACGCTCGTGCCGCTGGCAAAGCCCTTGCCCTTGCACATCGCGTTGGCGGCGGCGACGCAATCGGGCGCGCCATTGGGCGCCACCTTGCATTCCTGGTGGCCGTAGATCACCTGCGTCTTGGACAGCCGCCCCATCGCGTCGGCGGCGGCCTTGGTGTTGTTCACCGTGGTCTTGGCGGCGATGCCGGCTTCCTGCGTGAAGCTGCCGAAGTGCTCGCGCATGTCGCGCATGCCGGCGTTGAAGTTTTCCGAGCTCTGCTTGAACCACTGCCCGATCTTGGCGAAGAAACCCTGCGGCTCGGTGGCCGGCGCCGGCGCCGCGGTCTGCGCGACGGCCAAGGCCGAGCTGAGCACGAATGCCGCGGCGAGCATAGCTGCGCGCGCCGCTTTCGCCGCGTGACGCGTTCTCCGGGAATGCCTCGAGGCCGGTTTGCTGTTCATCCGTCGCTGACGGCGGTTGCTTTGCCGAACGGCATTTGCGCCGGTGCACTTGCCCCCAGCGGCTGCTTAAAACCGCACAGCCGCTGGCGGCCAATAATGCCGATTCTCTCAAACCAAGTATAGCGCGGCGACCATGCCGGCCACGACCGTCGCGGCGAGCGCGAGCGTCCACCAGCCGAGCTGGCGCTCGATGATGTGGCGCGCCTGTTCCCCGTAGCGGTGCAGCAGAAAGGCCAGCACGAAAAACCGCGTGCCGCGCGTGATCAGCGAAAAAACCACGAATAATCCCAGGCTGTAGCCGGCGAAACCGGAGGTAATGGTGACCACCTTGTAGGGGATGGGGGTGAGCCCCTTGAGCAGGATGATCCAGGCCCCCCATTGCGCGTAGGCGGTGCGGAAAGCCTCGATCTTGTCGGCGTAGCCGTAAAGCTGGATCAGCCAGGCTCCGACCGAGTCGTAGAGCAAGGCGCCGATGCCATAGCCGGCGATGCCGCCGAGCACCGAGGCCACCGTGCACCAGGCCGCCAGCACATAGGCCCGTCCGGGCCGCGCCAGCGACATGGGGATCAGCATGAGGTCGGGCGGCAGCGGAAAGAACGAGCTTTCCGCGAAGGCGACCGCGCTCATGCTCCAAAGGGCATGCGGCTTGTGCGCGGCCTCGATGCACCAATCGTAGCAGCGGCGCAGCAGGGAACGCCGCTCGCCGGCCTGACCGCTCATAACGGGAACTCGCGAGAAATCGTCGGATTAACGGCGCTTGCGGTCGCGCCGCGCCTGCAGGGCCACGACTTTACGCCGCGGCGGGCTCTGTAGCATGGTTTTGGGCACTTTTTCGGCAATGCCGAACATCGTCTCGCGCCGGCGCATTTCGGCCCAGACGTCCTCCGGCCGCACGCCCGCATGCACCCAGAGCACGACCAGGTTGTACAGCAGGTCGGCGCTTTCGCGCACCACCGCCTCGGGCTGGCCGTGCATGGCATCGATCACGACTTCAACAGCCTCTTCCGCCAGCTTCTTCGCCATCTTGGCGCGGCCGGCGCGCAAAAGCCGCGCCGTGCGCGACTTCGCGGGGTCGGCGCCTCGGGCCGCGACGACGGCATCGTAGAGGCGGGAGACCGAATCAGTCATGGGGCCGGAGAATACCTGATCCGCGAGTCAATGCGGTTAACGCGGATGCGCACCGGCAAATAGGCCGGCACCAGCGGCCTGAAAGGGTCACTCGGCATGGCGCGATACGCAAAACGATACTCGCGATGCGGGGGCGGCCCGCAGCCGGAAACGCCAGGATCGATTAGCCAAACGTTCCAAAAAGGCAATTCCGCGGCACGCGGAACCGTTCCTAAGTCCGAAATGGCACTTTTCGCGCTGCAACAAAGATCAGTCTTCTTCCGCCAGCAGCGCGGCATTGCCGCCGGAGGCGGCCGTGTTGATGTTGACGACCTGCTCCAATGCCAGGCGGCGCACATAGTCAGGCCCGCCGGCCTTGGGCCCGGTGCCGGAGAGGCCGCTGCCGCCGAAGGGCTGCGAGCCGACCACGGCGCCGATCATGTTGCGGTTCACGTAGACATTGCCGTGCGGCAGACGCTTAACGATGCGGGCGATGGTTCCTTCGATGCGCGAATGGATGCCGAGCGTCAGCGCCGTCCCGTTGCCGGCAATGTCGTCGAGCAGCCGGTCCAATTCACCCGCCCGCCAGCGCACCACATGCAACACAGGGCCAAACACTTCCTCGGTCAGCTCGCGCGCGCTTTTGAGTTCGATGATGGCCGGCGCGACATAGGTCCCCTTCCCCGGTAACACAGTATCGAGGCGGAAACGCACCGCGCCGCGCGCCGCCATGGCGGCGATCCAGCGCTCGAGCTTGTCCTTGGCCTCGGCGTCGATGACCGGGCCGACCTGGGTGGCCGGATCGCGCGGATCGCCGAGGCGCAGTTCGCGCATGGCGCCCGCCACCATGGTCAGCACGCGCTCGGCCACGTCGTCCTGCACGCACAGCAGACGCAAAGCCGAACAACGTTGCCCGGCGGAGCGGAAGGCCGACGCCATGACATCGTCGGTGACCTGCTCGGGCAGCGCGGTGGCATCTGCGATCATGGCGTTGATGCCGCCGGTTTCGGCGATCAGCAGCGGGATCGGCCCATTCTTGCCGGCGAGCGCGCGGTTGATCAGACGGCCGACCTCGGTCGAGCCGGTGAAGACCACGCCTGCCACGCGCTCATCGGCGACCAGCAAGGCGCCGGCCTTGCCGTCGCCAGGCACCAGATGCAGCGCGCTTGCCGGTACGCCGGCCTCGAGCAGCAGTTTGACGGCTTCGAACGCGACGAGCGGCGTCTGCTCGGCGGGCTTGGCCACCACGCTGTTGCCGGCGGCGAGCGCACCGGCGATCTGCCCGGTGAAGATGGCAAGCGGAAAATTCCACGGGCTGATGCAGACCACGATTCCGCGCCCGCGATAGCTCAGCGTGTTGCTTTCGCCGGTCGGACCCGGCAGCGTTCTCGGTGCAAGCGTGCGGCGCGCCTCACTTGCATAATAGCGGCACATGTCGGCGGCCTCGCGCACCTCCGACACGCAGTCATCGAGCGTCTTGCCGCCCTCTTCTTGCAGCAGGGCGATGAGGCGCCCGCGGTTCTTCTCGATCAGATCGCCGGCGCGGGTGAGCGTTTCCGCGCGGGCGTCGGCGCCTATCGCGCTCCAAGCCGCAAAGCCGGCCCCAGCCGCGCTTATCGCGGAGCCCACGATCCGTTCGTCCGCCTCCTGCACCGTGCCGATGATGCTGCCGTCGATCGGGCTCAGCACCTCGCGCGCGTGGCTTTCGACCGTCACGCCGCCGATCAGCGGCGCGGCGTAGACCTTTGCAGTAGCGCCATGGATCTCCTCGAGCAGCGCCGCGAGCGCAGCGCGGTCGCCGAATTCCACCCCGCGCGAATTCGTCCGTTGCGGCATGAACAGATCGCGCGGCAGCGCAATGCGCGGGTGGCGGGCATGCTCCGCATCGGCGATCCGGCTTTGCGGCCGCTTGAGGATGTCGGCGATCGGCACGCTTTTGTCGGCTGCCACGGACACGAAAGACGAATTGGCGCCATTCTCCAACAGCCGCCGCACCAGATAGGCGAGCAGGTCGGCATAGCCACCCACCGGCGCATAGACGCGGCAGGTGAGCGCCGGCAGTTCTTGCAGCAGCTCGTGATAGAGCGCCTCGCCCATGCCGTGCAGGCGCTGGAATTCGTAATCGCCCCCGCCGCCGGCGTCCTCGATCACGCTCGCCACGGTGAGCGCGTTGTGGGTGGCAAATTGCGGATAGAGGCGCGGGCGCGCCTTCAGCAGCCGGCGCACGCAGTCGGCATAGCAAAGGTCGGTCATCGCCTTGCGCGTGAACACCGGATAGTCGGCAAGCCCGCGCTCCTGCGCGCGCTTGATCTCGGTGTCCCAATAGGCGCCTTTGACCAGCCGCACCATCAGCCGGCGCTGCAACGCTTGGGCCACGTCCGCGATCCAATCGATTACGTCGCCCGCGCGCTTCTGATAGGCCTGCACGGCCAGCCCGAAACCGTCCCAGCCCGCCAGCGAAGGATCGCGCAAAGCGGCGCCGATCACGTCGAGCGACAGTTCAAGCCGGTCGGCCTCCTCGGCATCGACCGTGAAATTGAGCGCGTAGCTTTTGGCTACCCGCGCCAGGTCGATCAGCCGCGGCACCAACTCATCCAGCACACGCGCGCGCGAAAGCGGCTCGAAGCGCGGATGCAGCGCCGACAATTTGACCGAAATACCCGGCCGCTTCGGCAGCGCTTCGTTGCCGGCGGAGCGGCCGATCGCTTCGATGGCGCCGGCATAGGCATCGAAATAGCGTTCGGCATCGGCGGCGGTGCGGGCGCCCTCGCCCAGCATATCGAAAGAATAGAGATATTCCGCGCCGGCGCTGGCGCGGTCGAGCGCCTCGCCGATGGTGCGGCCGAGCACGAAATGCGAGCCGAGCAGACGCATGGCCTGGCGGGTCGCGGCCCGCACCGCCGGCAGGCCAAGCCGCTTGACCAGCGCCTCGATGATGCCGTGGGGTGTCTCGCCTGGATGAATAACCCGCGCCGTGATGCCCAGCGTCCAGGCCGAGGCCGAGACAAACAGCGCGGTGGAGCGGACGTCGTGATGGGTCCAATCCCCGCCTTTGAGCTTGTCCTCGATCAGTGCGTCGGCGGTTTCGGCGTCGGGCACGCGCAGCAGCGCCTCGGCCAGCACCATCAGCGCCAGTCCCTCCTTGGTGGACAGCGCATAGGCATGCAGGAAGTCCTCCACGCCGCCGAGGCCGCCGCTGCGGGCGCGGATGGCCTCGACCAGGCGCGTGGCGCGCGCGTCGATACGCGCTTCGGCCTCGCCCGGGCGTGGGGCAGCAGCAAGCAGGGCGCCGGCGAGCGTCTCGTCTGGCGGCGCAAAAGGCGCCTGGAAGGGCGGAATGTCACACAGCGTGCTGGCAGGCTTTGCCGCCTGCATGGGAGCCTCCGAACCTTTGGGTGAGCATATCCCAGCCGCGCGATTCTCGCGGCCTGAGACTTAAACGCCGTCGCGCCCGGCGAGGTTAGCCATATCGTCAAACATTGACCGTTATTTGCGCGCCAGTGTCTTGCTCTTTGACATGGCATGTATTTTGGTGATCGAGAAGCGAACCAATCAACCTGCCGGACAAGGCATGCGGGGACGCGGCCCGACAAAGGGATCGGTACAATGAGTGCTTGGCGCGCCGCAGCGGCGGCCGGGGCGGGGCTCCTGCTCGCCATGACGCTCGTTACCGGCGCGACCGCGGGCGAAACCAAAGTCACCTTCAGTCTCGACCGCGCATTCCAAGGGCCGGCGGCGGCCTTTCTGCTGCCGCTAGACCAGGGCTACTACAAGGCGGAAGGCTTCAATGTCAGTATCGACGCCGGCAGTAGCGCGATCGAGCCAATCAAGCGCGTGGCGTCGGGCAATTACGACATGGGCTTCGCCGACATCAATGCACTGATCAGGTATCGCGACGCCAATCCCAAGGATGCGGTCAAGGCCGTCTTCATGGTCTATAACCGCCCCGCCTACGCGATCATTGGGCGCAAGAGCCGGGGCATCGGCACGCCCAAGGATCTGGAAGGCAAGAAGCTGGGCGCACCGGGGAGCGGCATCGTCTTCGCGCAATGGCCGATCTTCGCAAAGGCCAATGCCATTAACACTTCCAAGGTAACGATCGAGAATATCGGCATCCCGGTGCGCGACCCTATGCTGGCCGCCGGCCAGGTCGACGCCATCACGGGGCTATCGTTTTCATCCTACATCGATCTCAAGGACAAGGGCGTTCCGGTCGACGACGTGGTGGTGATGCTGATGGCCGACTACGGCGTCGATCTCTACGGCAACGCCATCATCGTGAACCCGAAATTCGCCGCCGAGCACCCCGATGAGGTGAAGGGCTTTCTGCGCGCCTTCCTGGAGGGCCTGAAGAAGACGGTCGCCGCGCCGGCGGCCGCCATCGGTTTCGTGCTCGAGCGCGCCGATGGCGCCAGCAAGAACCTCGAGCTCGAGCGCCTGAAGATGGTGATCCGCGACAACATCCTTACGCCCGAGGTGAAGGCGCAAGGCTACGGCGGCATCGATGCGGCGCGCTTCGATAAAGCTATCGGCCAGATGGAGATCGCCTACAAATTCAAGTCGGGCAAACCGAAGCTGGAAGATATTTTCGACGCATCGTTCCTGCCGCCGGCCGAGCAACGCCAAGTCGACTCGGCAAAATAGATCTATTCCGGCAGGCCGGTGGCGCGCAATGCCTCGCCGAGCGATGCTGCAAGCGCGGGCGCGCAATCGACGCCCGTGAGCTGCTTGCCGTACCGGAAGCCCGGCTGCAACTCCAAAACACGCGCGGCGGCGGCCCGGGCTTCTTCAATCCGATCGAGCTTCACGAGCGATGCCGCCAGCACCATAACGGCGATGCTGAAGCCGGGGCTGAATTGCACGGCTTTGCGGCCTGCGGCGGCCGAGTCTTCATAGCGGCCGCGAAGGAAATGCCCAAGCGTGATCGCGATGTAAGCCGAGGCGCGCCACGGATCGAGCGGACTGAGGCGCAATCCGCGCTCGGCCCAGTCGATCGCGCGTTCGGCTTCGCCGGCCCAAGCGAGAACGACGCTGCCGAGTATGTAAGCCAGTGCTGTGGAGGGGCTGACCGCAAGCGCGGCATCGAACGCCGCATAAGCGGCAGCGCGGTCATGCCCGTCCATGGCGAGGGAAAACGCGGCAAAGGTCAATGCAAGCGGATCATCCTGACCATTCGCGATTGCGGCATGCGCATGCCGGATGGAGGCGGCCCGATCCTCTGCATGAAAACCCCCGCGTAGATAGAGAGAGTGATGGCATTCCGCGGCGCAGCCATGCGCCATGGCGTAGTTCGGATCGAGCGCGATGGCACGGTCCAGCAGCGCCAGCGCCCTCTTCGATTGCTCCGGCATGCGTGTAGACGTCGGGCAAGGCGCGCAGGACGAGGTCGTAGGCGTCGAGATTGTCGGGCCGCTTGCGTTTGGCGCGGTCAATCTCAGCCTTCCGTAGACTCGGCTCGATGACGCCGACGACGGAAATCGTAATCTCATCTTGCAGCGCGAAAATATCGTCGAACTTACGGTCGTAGCGCTCAGCCCAGACATGCACGCCGGTCGCAGTATCGATCAACTGCCCGGTGATACGCACCCGGTCCGCCGCCTTGCGCACGCTGCCTTCCAGCACATAGCGCACGCCCAGCTCGCGCCCGACCTGCTTCACGTCAACCGCACGTCCCTTGTAGGCGAAGCTCGAGTTGCGCGCGATGACGAACAGCCACTTGATGCGCGACAAGCCCGTGATGATGTCTTCCACCATCCCCTCGGCGAAATAGTCCTGCTCCGGATCGCCGCTCATGTTCTGGAACGGCAGCACGGCGAGCGACGGCCGGTCGGGCAGCGAAAGGGCTGGACGCGGCGCTGTCGCCCCGTCAGGGCGCACGCAATAGACCCGCACCGGCTGCTCGATGTTCTTTAGCTTCTGCTCGCCCAAGTCGGTAACGTCGAAAGAGACCTTTCCCTTGACTTGCTGATAGGCATTGCCCGAAAGGCATATCGTCCCCGGCTCGGCCAGCGGCTCGATGCGTGCCGCGATGTTAACGCCATCGCCAAAAATGTCGTCCTCATCGATGATGATGTCACCGACATTGATGCCAATGCGAAATTCGAGGCGGCGGTCCTCGGGAATGTCCGCGTTGCGCGCGCCTGCGGTGCGCTGAATGTCGATTGCGCAGCGCACGGCATCGACCGCGCTGGCGAATTCGACAAGGGCGCCGTCGCCCGTTCTTTTGACGATGCGGCCTTGGTGTTCGGCAATCTTTGGATCGATGAGCTCGCGCCGAGAGTCTTTCACCGCAGCGAGCGTGCCTTCCTCGTCGGCGCCCATCATGCGGCTATAGCCAACGATATCGGCCGCGAGAATCGCAGCCAGCCGCCGTACCGTGCGCCCTTCGGCCATAATAGCGAGTCTCGACCCACCGCCCGTGATCAAGATTTTACGGGAGCCGCGGGGGCGAGTTTATTGACGGCGGTCCGTGAGCCGCTTGCGCGGCTCAAGCCGCCGTTGTGCGCGTCTTGCGGATGCCGGGCAGCAGCTTAGGCATGCCAGTTTGCGGCCCGTTGAGCGTCTCGACAATTTCGTCGGCCAGTTGTTCGTAGGCCGCGCGCGCGCCGCCTTCGCGGATATAGATGCCGCTGTAGAGGTCGGGGAGTTTCGGCAGCGGCGGATCCTCCCACACCATCATGCCATTGTCGCCGGCCCGCCTGCGGATGATCGGCATAACGCCCGAGCCCGGCAACGATCGCGCTCGACAGGCTGATCATGCTCGGCCCGGTGAATACATCCTCCCAATCGAGGCCGGCTTTCTTCAAAGCCTGCACGGCGATGCGATGATAAATGCACGGTTCGCCATAGGTGACCAGCGGCACGGGGCGGTTGGGATCGAACTCCGTGGTGAGGCCGCGCACCCAGACCGTTTCCTGAGCCCAAGCGTGACGGGCATCGTGCGGCCGGGTGGTCGACAGGCCAACCATCACATCCAGACTGCCGCCGCGCAGCTCGCGCGCCATGGCGTCATAGAACCCCGTGCGGACGATGAAGCGCACGTCCGGCCAGCGGTCACGGAAGCGCGCCAGCGTGCTGGGCAAAACGGAGGCGACGTAATCACTCGACGTGCCAACACGGATCACCAGTTCAGGGCGCGGGCCGGCGCCGCCGATATGGACGATCTGGTCGTTGATCGAGAGTAGCCTGCGCGCATAGCTGACGATCAACTCGCCTTGCGGCGTCAGCTTGATGCCGTGCGTGCTGCGGTCGAGCGCCTCGCAGTCGAGCAGAAACTGCAAGCGCTTGATCTGCGTGCTCACCGCCGGCTGGGTCAGGCCGAGCGCAACGGCGGCCTTGGTGAAACTTCGATGATCGACGACGGCGACGAGCGCGCGCAGCAGCTCGATAGGAATGTTGGTCATATTTCGCTTTTGCGCTTCCATCGATCTAAACAACGCCGAAACCTCTCAATTTGTTTGTACACGAACGACAAATTCAGGATCGCGAATTTAAACGGGTCTCGTCTGCCGATCAATTTTCAAATCAATCCGGCGAAACAAAACATCGTTCCGCGCGGAACAATCTCGGCGGCGGACAGCCACCGTCATTTGTAACGGCAGAGCGCGCAACTTGCGCGTGGCCCATCGGCGCTACTTGATGCGCTCGAGAATGCTCACGTAGTTCGCCACCGAAGTTCCGCCCATATTAAAAATTGCGCCAAGCTCGGCACTGTCGATCTGCATGTCGCCGGCATTGCCGGTGAGCTGCATGGCGGTCAGCGCGTGCATCGAAACGCCGGTCGCGCCGATCGGATGGCCTTTGGCCTTCAACCCACCCGAAGGGTTCACCGGCAATTTGCCATCCTTCTGCGTCCAACCTTCCTTGATCGCGCACGCACCCTGGCCTTCGAGTACGAGACCCATGGCCTCGTATTCGATAAGCTCGGCGATGGTGAAGCAATCGTGCGTTTCCACAAAGGACAGATCGCCGAGCGTCACGCCGGCCTGGCCGAGCGCGCGCTGCCAGGCCTGCGAGCAGCCCTCGAATTTCAAAATGTCGCGTTTCGACATCGGCAGGAAGTCCTGCACGTGCTGCGCAGCGCGAAACGCGACAGCGCGCTCGAGCTTGAGCGCGGTCTCAATGTCGGCGAGCACCACCGCGGCGGCACCGTCCGACACCAGCGAGCAATCGGTACGCTTGAGAGGACCGGCGACGAACGGGTTCTTCTCACTCTCGGTGCGGCAGAACTCGTAGCCGAAATCTTTGCGCATCTGGGCGTAAGGGTTGGCGACGCCGTTCTTGTGGTTTTTGGCGGCGATCATGGCGAGCGCGTCGGACTGGTCGCCGTATTTCTGGAAATAGAGGCCGGCGATCTTGCCGAATATGCCGGCAAAGCCGCCGTCGATATCGGCTTCCTCGCGCACATAAGAGGCCTTGAGCAAGTTGCGGCCGATCTCCGCACCGGGCGTGGTCGTCATCTGTTCGACACCGACCACCAGCACGATACGGGCGGAGCCTGCGGCGATCGCCTTCAGCCCTTGATGCACGGCCGCAGAGCCGGTAGCGCACGCGTTTTCGACTCGCGTCGCGCGCTTGAAGCGCAGATCGGGGGAGGCCTGCAGCACCAGCGCAGCGGTGAAGTCCTGCGCCGAGAACCCGGCGTTGAAATGGCCGAGCACGATCTCATCGACATCCTTGGCCGCCACGTGAGCATTGGCGAGCGCGTCGCCCGCCGCACGAACGATGAGGCTTTCGACACTCTCTTCGGAAAGCTTACCGAAGGGGGTATGGGCCCATCCGACGATTGCCGCGGTCATCGATGCCTCCTCTGCCGAACTTTGGTCGCAATACCATCAGATAGACGCAGATTATCATAAGTCAAAGCGGGCGACGGCCGCCTTTGCCTCCCGTCCGAACCTTGGATAGGCTTGCAGCCCAGGGAACCTAAGCGGTTCTGCGGGCTTTCACCACCGACCGGACTGGAAATCGTGAGCTGTCGTTTGCGCCTTCGCCCGTTGTTGACCGTTATTGCCGCACTGGCGCTCACGTTGAGCGCGCAAGCGCGTGCCCACGCCGAGGCCAAGCTGCTGGTGGACGCTGCAACCGGAAAGGTGCTGCACGCGGAAAACGCCACCCTTCCGTGGTACCCGGCCTCGGTCACCAAATTGATGACGGCCTATACGGTGATGCGCGAGATCAAGTCCGGCCGCATCAGCCTCGACACCCTCATCACCGTCACGCGCGACGCCGCCGCTCAGCAGCCGGTCAAGATGGGCTTCAAGGCCGGCACCAAGCTCACCATCGACAACGCTTTGAAGATGATGCTGGTGAAGTCGGCGAACGACGTCGCTGTCGCCATTGCCGAAGGTGTCGGCGGTTCGCTCTCCGGCTTCGCCGACATGATGAACGACAATGCGCGCCGGCTCGGCATGACGGAGAGCCACTTCGTCAATCCGAACGGACTGCCAGCGGAGGACCACGTCACCTCGGCGCGCGACCTCGCCATCCTGGCGCGGGCGATCATCCAAGAATTTCCCGAATACGATTCCTATTTCCACATCCACGCCATTCAGTACGGCAATCGGGTCATTCACAACTATAATCATCTTCTCGACCGCTACCCCGGCGCCGACGGTATGAAGACCGGCTTCATCTGCGCCTCCGGCTACAACCTCGTCGCCACCGCCACCCGCAACGGCCGCCGCCTGATCGCGGTGATCCTCGGGGCCTGGTCGGGCGCGGTGCGCATGCAGCAGGCGGCGCAGCTGTTGCAGAGGGGCTTCGAAGGCGGCGGCTTGTCCTGGCTGACGCCCTCGCTCGGCACCGTCGACTCGCTCGCGCCGATCGACGCGCAACCGCCGAACCTGCGCGAGGAGATGTGCGGCGGGCACAGGCGCAAGCCGCCGTCCGAGGACAACGATGAAGAAGAGGAGCCGACGACGACCGCCGCAACCTCCGGCCCACCGCAAGCCTTCATGCTATCCAACCTGAAGCCGTCGGCAGGCAAGTTCGTGCTGGGGCCGCCGGTCGACGATACGCCGCCGGTCGTCGTCTATACCGGGCCCGCCGGACATCCCGATCGGGTGCAGACTGCCGAGCCGACGCGCCACCGCCACAAGAAGGCGGCGCACCACGCGAAGAAGTCCCGCAAGAAGGCCGCCAAGAGCCACCGCAAGTCGAAAGCGAAAGTCTCGTCGGCCACCAAATGAGCGAGGCGAGCGCCGATCGGCGCCGGCCGCCGACCCCCATCCCGCTGACCGTGCTCACCGGCTTTCTCGGCGCCGGCAAGACTACGCTGCTCAACCGGCTGCTCAAGGATCCGGCGCTGGCCGAGACCGCCGTCATCATCAACGAGTTCGGCGAAGTGTCGCTTGACCACCTGCTGGTGGAATATGTCAGCGACAACATGATGCTGCTGCAGTCGGGCTGCCTGTGCTGCACCATGCGCGGCGACCTGATCGACGCGCTGGAGACGCTGTTGCGCGATCTCGACAACCGCCGCTGCACATTCCGCCGCGTGCTCTTGGAGACGACGGGCCTCGCCGATCCCGCACCGGTGCTGCACACGCTCATGTCGCATCCCTATCTTCTGCTGCGCTATCGGCTCGACGGCGTGGTGACGGTAGTCGATTGCGTCAACGGCAACGCCACGCTGGATGCGCACGAAGAAGCGGTGAAGCAGGCGGCGCTTGCCGATCGAATCGTGCTGACCAAGACCGATCTCGCCGGCTCGGGCGAGCACGAGAGGCTGCTCGATAGGCTGCATACGCTCAATCCCGCCGCGCCCATCCTCGACGCGGCCAAGGGCGAGGCGATGCCCGAGCGCCTGCTGAACTGCGGGCTCTACGATCCCGCCCGCAAAATTCCGGACGTGAAGAAATGGCTGGCGGCGGAAGCTTATGCCGAGCCGCACGCGCATCACCATCACGACGAACACGGCCACGATCACGCCCACCTCGACCGCAACCGGCACGACGCTCATATCACCTCTTTCGTGCTCAGGACCGACCAGGCGATACCCGCGGGCACGCTAGAAATGTTCCTCGAATTGCTGCGCGCCAATTACGGCGCCCAGCTTCTGCGTGTGAAGGGCATCGTCATGCTCGCGGAAATGCCCGAGACACCTGTTGTTGTGCACGGCGTGCAACACGTCTTCCACCCCATCGCCCGCCTCGAGCGATGGCCGGACGAGGATCACACGAGCCGGCTGGTTTTCATCACCCGCGACCTGCCCGAACGCACGGTGCGCGAGCTATTCGAGGCCTTCCTGGGCAAGGCCGCTGTCGACCGCCCCGACCGCCAGGCGCTGACCGACAATCCGCTGGTGCCGTTCGGCGGCGCAGATCGGTAACGACAACTTTTAAGCCGTCATGCCCGCGCTTGTCGCGGGCATCCACGCCTTTTGGCCTCGCAGGCAAGGCGTGGATGGCCGGGACAAGCCCGGCCATGACGAGTTCATCGCTCTTCGGCCGCGCTGCGGCTCCATAGCCCTTGCGTCGCTCCCCAACTCCGCCGATCTTCATATGAAAGCCGACGGCCGAACCGGCGGCGCGAGAGGGAAACGCCCATGGATACGACCATGGAACGCCTGTGGCTGCGAAACTACCCGCCGGGCGTCGCCGCCCAGATCGACCCGAGCCGCTACCCTTCGCTGGTGGCGATGTTCGAGGAAAGCTTCAAGAAATACGCTACCCGCGACGCCTGCGTGCTGATGGGCAAGACGCTGACCTATGCCGGTCTCGACGCCGCCTCGCGCGCCTTCGCCGCCTGGCTGCAGAGTCGCGGGCTCAAGCCCGGCGCGCGTGTCGCCATCATGATGCCGAACGTGCTGCAATATCCGGTGGCGATCGCCGGCATCTTGCGCGCCGGCATGGTGGTAGTGAACGTCAACCCGCTCTATACGGCGCGCGAATTGGAGTTCCAGCTCAAGGACTCCGGCGCCGAAGCCATCATCGTGCTGGAAAACTTCGCCCATACGCTGCAGCATGCGCTGCCGCATACGCCGGTCAAGCACGTCGCAGTTGCCCGCATCGGCGACATGCTCGGCTTTTTGAAAGGAGCGGTGGTCAACGGCGTCGTACGACACGTGAAGAAGATGGTGCCGCGCTATCACTTGCCGCACGCGGTGCCGTTCAAGCAGGTGCTGGCCCAAGGCCGCAAGCTGCCGTTCAATGCGCCGCCGATCGGGCCCGACGACATCGCCTTCCTGCAATATACCGGCGGCACCACCGGCGTCTCCAAGGGCGCCATTCTGCTGCACCGGAACATGGTGGCCAATGTCCTGCAGGTGGAAGCCTGGGACGAGCCGAGCGTCAAGCGGCCGCCGCTGGTCGAGCAGATGATCATCGTCACGGCGTTGCCGCTCTATCACGTGTTCGCGCTCACGGCTTGTTTCCTGTTCGCCGTCCGCGTCGGCGGCATGTGCCTGTTGATCACCAACCCGCGCGACCTCGACAACCTGATCAAGGAGCTGAGCAAGTACAAGGTCAGCGTCTTCCCGGCTGTGAATACGCTGTACAACGCGCTGCTGCACCACCCGGACTTCGGCAAGATCGACTGGAGCATGCTGAAAAGCGCGACCGGTGGCGGCATGGCGGTGCAGAAGGCGGTCGCCGACGCCTGGTTCAAGGCCACCGGAAAGCCGATCGTCGAGGGCTATGGCCTGTCGGAGACCGCGCCGGTGCTCACCTGCAACCGCGGCGACATTCCGGAATGGACCGGCACCATCGGCCTGCCCATGCCGTCCACCGAAATCTCGATTCGCGATGACGACGGCCGCGAGCTGCCGCCCGGCGAGCAGGGCGAAATCTGCGCGCGCGGGCCGCAGGTGATGCCGGGCTATTGGCAGCGGCCCGACGAGACCGCCAAGGTGATGACCGCGGACGGATTCTTCCGCACCGGCGACATCGGCATCATGGACGAGCAAGGCCGCGTGCGCATCGTCGACCGCAAGAAGGACATGATCAGCGTCTCCGGCCTGAAGGTGTTTCCCAACGAGGTCGAGGAGGTCGCCATGAGCCACGGCGGCTTGTTGGAATGCGCTGTAGTCGGCGTGCCCGACGCGCACTCCGGCGAAGTGCCCAAGCTGTTCGCGGTCAAGAAAAAGCCGGACGTCACCGAAGCGGAGCTGCGCAAGTTTTTGGCCGAGGGCCTCGCCCCCTACAAGGTGCCGCGCCACGTCGAATTCCGCGCTGAACTGCCGAAATCAAATGTGGGCAAAATTCTGCGCCGTGTTTTGCGCGACGAGACGACCAAGCCGCCGGCATGACGCGTGCGCAACGCGCTCGCTTCTCTTCCCTCGGGTCGCCCGCCGACGGCCGGCGAGAGGGGTGAAAATTTTTCTTCGTCACCCGACCCTGCCGAGCTTCGCTCGGCGACCACTCGCCCTCGAGGAGGGTCAAGACGGGCGTGGAGTACGGCATGAGCACACCATATATGGGCGTCGGCGAAACTAATCCGGCCGACATCGTGACGTTTTGGCGCGCCGTCGGCTCCGATCGCTGGTTCGAGAAAGACCTTGCGCTCGATGACGAGATTCGCCGGCGCTTCCTCAACCTCCATGAGGCGGCGGCCGCCGGCAAGCTCACGTCCTGGGAGCAGACGGCGGAAGGCGCGCTCGCCTTGCTCATCCTGCTCGATCAGTTTCCACGCAACATGTTCCGCGGCGAGAAGCGCGCTTTCGCCACCGACCCGGTTGCCCGCGCCATAGCCAGTCGCGCGATTCTCAACGGCTTCGACGGGGCCATCCCCGACATGCGCACATTCTTCTATCTGCCATTCATGCATTCGGAGGACATGGCCGACCAGGAACGCGCCGTTGCTTTTTACCGCGCGCGAAACGACGCCGACGGTCTGAAATGGGCCGACCTGCATGCCGACATCATCCGCCGCTTCGGCCGCTTCCCACATCGCAATGCCATTCTTGGCCGCGTCACCTCGCCGGAAGAACAGGCGTTTCTCGACGGCGGTGGCTTTGCCGGCTGAAGCCGTGTCACACTCACCCGTATGGACGATCTGACCATCACGGATCTCAAGCTTCGTCTCGGCGAGACCGACGTGCTCAAGGGCGTCTCGCTCACCGTGCCGGCGGGCGAAGCCGTGGCGCTGCTTGGACCTTCCGGCAGCGGAAAGACCACGCTGCTGCGCGCCATCGCCGGGCTCGAGCAGCCGCAAGGCGGCAGGATCGCCGTGGGCGAGCGCGCTTTCTTCGATGCCGCAGCCGGCATCGCGCTGCCGCCGGAGCAGCGCGGGCTCGGCCTTGTTTTCCAATCCTACGCGCTATGGCCGCACCGCACCGTGTTCGAGAACGTCGCTGCCGGGCTCAAGCTGCGCGGTGTCACGCCCGACGAGATCAAACAGCGGGCGGAGAAAGTGCTCGGCCAGATCGGACTCGCGCATCTCGCCGAGCGCTTCCCGCCGCAGCTTTCAGGAGGCCAGCAGCAGCGCGTGGCGATCGCGCGCGCGCTGGTTTACGAACCGCCGGTTATCCTTCTCGACGAGCCGCTCTCTAATCTCGACGCCAAGCTGCGCGAGGAGGCGCGCGCCTTTTTGCGCACGCTGATCATGAATCTGGGCCTGTCGGCGATCCACGTCACCCACGACCAGGTCGAGGCCATGGCGCTTGCCGACCGCATCGTGCTGCTGCACGGCGGCGAGATCGCGCAGGACGGCAAGCCGAGCGCGATCTACAACGACCCGGCCAATTTGTTCGCGGCCGAGTTCATGGGCAGCAACAACCGGCTGGAAGGCACGCTGGCCGGGCGGTCGAACGGCCGCGCCACGCTGGAAATTTTCGGTGAGCGTCTCAGCGGCATTGCGCGCACGCAAGGCCCACTCGGCGGCGAGGCAATAGGGATCATTAGGCTCGAGCGCATGCGGCTTGCACGCGCGGCAGGACCCAACCGGCTCGCGATGCAGCTCGAAGCGCCGATGTATCTGGGCGAGCGCTGGGAGCTGCTGTTCGGCCGCGGCCAGACGACCGTGCGCGCCTATGCGAACGAGCCGCTGCCGCCGGGCGAATATTACGTCGAATTTCCGGAGGACGCGCTCTGGGTTTTCTAGGACGCTTCCGTTATAGAGGCACAGCCGACACGCTGCTGTCAGGCACGGGTGATAAGCCATGTTGGAGACTGACAAGGTGTTCGCCGGCTCGATTCCGGAAAACTACGACCGCTATATGGTGCCGTTGATTTTCGAGCCGTACGCCGCGGATATTGCGCAACGCGCGGGGTCGTTGTCGCCAAATGCCGTTTTGGAGACCGCCGCGGGCAGCGGGGTTGTCACCCGCGCCTTGGCGCCCCGTCTGCCCAGTGGCGCAAGCTATGTCGTAACCGACCTCAACCAGCCGATGGTCGACTACGCCGCATCGCGACAGCCTCCCGACACGCGCATCAAATGGCGTCAGGCGGATGCTCTGGCGCTGCCGTTCGAAGACGCCGCGTTCGATCTGGTTTGTTGCCAGTTCGGCGCGATGTTCTTTCCCAACCGCATCTCTGGCTACCGCGAAGCCAGGCGAGTCCTGAAGCCCGGAGGACATTTTTTGTTCAGCGTATGGGATCGCATCGAGGAGAACGTTTTCGCGGATGATGTCACGAATGCCCTTGCCGAGATTTTTCCCAACGATCCGCCGCGCTTTTTGGCACGTACGCCGCACGGTTACCACGATAAGGCCCTGATCCGTAGCGAGCTGGAGGAGGCCGGTTTCTCGCGCGTGGTCATTGAGACCAGAGCCGAAGAAAGCCGCGCATCTTCGCCGCGCATTCCTGCCGTCGCCTATTGCCAGGGAACTGTTCTTCGCACCGAAATCGAGGCCAGAGATCCGGGAAAACTGGAATCTGCAACCAACACTGCCGCATCCGCGATTGCGACCAAACATGGCAGCGGCGAGGTTGCTGCCAAAATTCAAGCACACGTAATCGTGGCTGTCATGTAACGTTCGGATATTCCCTTCTGGCCCATTGCCTCTATGCTAGTCGTTGGCGGATGCCCCGCTTGCGTGGGGCATGATGGCTCGGTGTGTATGCAATGATCGACTTCCACGGCGTCTATCCCTACCTCGTCTCGCCGATCGACACGCAAGGCCGCGTCAAGGCGGACGTGCTCGGCAAATTGTGCGGCGACCTGATCGAGGCCGGCGTGCACGGGCTGACGCCGCTCGGCTCAACCGGCGAGTTCGCCTACCTCAATCGCGCACAGAAAGAAGCGGTGGTACAGGCGACCATCGAAGCGGCCGATAAGCGGGTACCGGTGGTCGCCGGCGTCGCCTCGACCACGACCGCCGATGCGGTCGCGCAGGCCAAGGCGTGGCAAGCGCTCGGCGCCGACGGCATCCTCGCCATTCTCGAAGCCTATTTCCCGCTCAAGGAGGCGCAGGTCGAGTCATATTTCCGCGCCATCGCCGATGCCGTCGATTTGCCGGTGGTGATCTACACCAATCCGCAGTTCCAGCGCAGCGACTTGACGCTCGAGGTGATCGCGCGCCTGTCCGAGCATCCGCGCATCCAATACATCAAGGACGCCTCGACCAATACCGGCCGCCTGCTCTCGATCATGAACCGCTGCCCGCGGCTGAAGGTGTTTTCGGCCTCGGCGCATATCCCGGCGGCGGTGATGCTCATCGGCGGCGTCGGCTGGATGGCCGGCCCCGCCTGCCTGGCGCCGCGCGAGAGCGTGCGGCTTTACGAGCTCTGCCGCGCCGGCCGCTGGCCGGAGGCGATGCGCCTGCAGCGCGACCTCTGGCGCATCAACGAGGCCTTCGCGCGCTTCAATCTCGCCGCCTGCGTGAAGGCCGGGCTGCAGATGCAAGGCTATGCCGTCGGCGATCCGGTTCCCCCGCAGGTCGGGCTGGCGGCGGAGGAGCGCAAGCTTGTTGAAGTCATCTTGTCCGAATCTTGTCCAGCATCGCCAGGCTGGAAACGGCCTGAGCTACGGGCAAAACCCGCCGCCCACTGAATGTTAACGATTCGTTGCTAAAAAGCGGCGATGGCCTTGCCGTCTTTTGCAACCCGGCCCGAGGCAGAACGCCTGGCGCCGAACGAAACCGAGACCGCCGCGCCCGCGCCGTCGCTCTTCTCGGCGGCGGCGCTGATCGCGCGCGTCAAGGCGATTCTCGCCGACCGCAGCGACGACCGCGTGGCGCAGATCATCGCCGGCAAGGTGTTTCTGTTGCGCGTGGCGAGCGCCGTGCTGGCGCTGCTCAGCCAGGTGCTGCTCGCGCGCTGGATGGGCCGCTTCGACTTCGGCATTTACATCTACGTCTGGACTTGGGTGCTCATGATCGGCGCACTCTCCGACGTCGGCCTGTCCTCGGCCACGCGCCGTTTCATCCCGGAATATGTCGAGCTCAAAGCCGTCGACCGCTTGCGCGGTTTTCTCACCGGCTCGCGCTGGCTCGCCATCGCCATTGCCACCGGCATCGGCGCCGTCGGCGCGCTCGGCATCACGCTGGTCAAACCTTATCTCGACCAGTACACCGTCATCCCGCTCTACCTCGCCTGCTTGGTCATCCCGATCTACGGCGCGGGGCAGGTGCAGGCCGGCATCGCACAGAGCTACGACTGGCCGAACCTCGCGCTGATGCCGTTTTTCGTCTGGCGACAGCTCATCCTTACAGTGTCGATGGGCGCCGCATGGGCCCTCGGCGCGCCGACCGATGCCGCGACCGCGATCGTCATCGCGGTTGCGACCACCTGGGCGGTCACCATCGGCCAGATGGTCGTGCTCGACCGCAGGCTGCGCCGCAAAGTGCCGCCGGGCCCGAAACGCTACGAGGTGAAGACCTGGTTCGCCACCTCGCTCCCGATATTCGTCGTCGAGGGCTTTTATCTGCTGCTCACCTACGTCGATATCCTGACGCTGGAGCAGATGCGCTCGCCCGACGAGGTCGCGGTCTATTACGCTGCCGCGCGCCTGGTGGCGCTGGTCGCTTTCGTCTATTTCGCGATCGCCGGCGCCACCACGCACAAGTTCACCAAATATCACGTGGCCGGCGACAGGGAGCGGCTGGCCAAGTTCTTTGCCGAAACCATCCGCTGGACATTCTGGCCGTCGCTTGTCGCATGCGCTGCCATCCTCGCGCTCGGGCGCCCGCTGCTGTCGCTGTTCGGCTCCGGCTTCACCTCGGGCTACACGGTGATGTTCATCCTCGCCGTCGGCATGTTGTCGCGCGCCGCTGTCGGCCCGGCCGAACGGCTGCTCAACATGTTGGGCGAGCGCAAGCAATGCGCCGCCGTCTATGCGTTTGCTTTCGCAGTCAATCTTGCGCTGTGCGTGCTGCTCATTCCGTATATGGGCATCGAGGGCGCGGCGGTTGCAACTTCGACCGCCTTGGCGGTCGAATCGATCCTCCTTTACCGCGTCGCCAAGCGCCGCCTCGGCTTCCACGTGTTCATCCTAGGCGGCGGGGCTTCTGCGTCATCTTGAGCTCTTTCCGCTCTTGCGCGCGGATGCGAGGACGCAGGCCTGTCACGGAAGTTCTGGATGACCGCTTGCGCGGGCACAAGTGGAAAAATTTCCATCGCTAGGCCTGCTCGCGCAACAGCCGCCTTATCACTTTCCCGGTCGTGGTCATCGGCATCTGCTCGATGAAAGCCACTTCGCGCGGATATTCGTGCGCCGACAGGCGCGTTTTGACGAAGCCTTGGATTTCGCCGGCAAGCGTGTCGGACGGCTTATAGCCGTCCTTCAGCACGATAAAAGCTTTGACGATCTCGGTGCGCACCGAATCGGGCTTGCCGACCGCAGCGGCGAGCGCCACCGCCGGGTGCCGCAGCAGACAATCCTCGATCTCGCCGGGTCCAATGCGAAAACCGGCCGAAGTGATGACGTCGTCGTCGCGGCCGACGAAGGAGATATAGCCTTCCTCGTCCGTCACGCCCTGGTCGCCTGTCACCATCCAATCGCCGATGAACTTGTCGCGCGTGGCCTCCGGCCTTCCCCAATATTCCAGGAACATCACCGGGTCCGGGCGCTTGACCGCGATCTGGCCGATCTCTCCGGCTTTGAGCATTTCGCCGTCGCTGCCGATCACCGCAACCGTGTGACCCGGCACCGGCTTGCCGATGGCGCCGGCTTTCAACATGCCGAGCTGTGCGCAGGAGCCGAGCACCAGGTTGCATTCGGTCTGGCCGTAGAATTCGTTGATGGTGAGCCCGAACGCCTCCTTGCCCCATTCAAGCGCCTCGATGCCGAGCGACTCGCCGCCGGAGGCCATGCTGCGCAAGTTGAAGTCGTAACGGCCGCGCGGATTGGGCACCGCGCGCATCATGCGCAACGCGGTCGGCGGAATGAAGGCATTGCGCACGCCTTCTTTCGCCATCAAGGCGAACGCCTCTTCCGGATCGAACTTATCGAACTTGCGCGCCACCACCGGCACGCCGTGATGCAAACTAGGCAGAAGCACATCGAGCAGGCCGCCGGCCCAGGCCCAGTCAGCCGGCGTCCAATAGCTGTCGCCGTCCTGCGGGAACGGAAAATGCGGCATCTCGGCGCCGGGCAGGTGCCCGAGCAGCACGCGCTGGGCATGCAACGCGCCCTTCGGCTGGCCGGTGGTGCCGGAGGTGTAGATCATCATCGCCGGGTCTTCCGCCGAGGTGTCGACGGCGGTGAAATCGGAAGAGGCCTTCGCCAGTAAATCGGCAAAGCCGTCATCGACAGAAACCACGCAGCGCACGCCTGGCACGGCGGCGCGAATCTCCTCGAATTTGCCGAACCCTTGCGCGTTGGTGAGCAGCGCCGTGGCGCCGGAATTCTGCAGCCGGTAGGACAGCGCGTCGGGGCCGAACAGGATCGCGATCGGCAGCGCCACCGCGCCAAGCTTGTAGATCGCGACGTGGGCGGCCGCCACTTCGGGCGCCTGCGGCATGAAAATGGCGACGCGATCGCCGCGCGCGACGCCGTGGGCGCGCAGCACATTGGCCAGCCGGTTGGAGGTCTCGCGCAGCCAGCCGTAGCTGATGCGGTCGCTGCCGCCGTCGCCGCGTACGTGCAGGATGGCGAGCCTGCCGGGATCGTGCGCGGCCCAGCGGTCGCACACGTCAACGCCGATATTGTAACGGGCGGGGATCGCCCAGCGAAACCGACGGTAAAGCGTGTCGTAGTCGCGGGTGGTTGCACTCTCCGGCATGGCGCAAGGCTAATCAGGGGCGGCGGCGAGGTCCAGACGGTAAATCCATTCCATCAACTTGATGGTTCGGCGAGATGCGTTTCCAATAAGCGACCACGGCGGGCTTCGGTCCGCGCCAGCCGGCAGCAGCGGGTGCCGAGGAAAAGCGCGGGCGTGCGGTTTTGTCCACCCAACGGACCATTGATTCCAGGCGATTCCGGTGGCCACATCGGGCGTCGGTATAGTCAATCGTTGGAAATCGCCGCCATGGAAATGAGCGTGCACGAGGCGACTGTGGCCCTCGGGTTTGTCGCAGGAGCACTTTACATCGCCAGCCATTACATGAAGACGATGGTGCCGCTGCGCGTCACCGAAATCGCCAGCAACGCGTTGTTCGTCGTCTATGGGCTCATGTATCCGTCCTGGCCGACGCTGACGCTCTACGGCATTTTGATCCCGCTCAACGGATTGCGCCTCTACGAAATGCTGGAGCTGATCAAGAAGGTGCGCGAGGCGGCGCAGCACGATCTGTCGATCGACTGGCTCAAGCCGTACATGCGCAAGGAAACTTACACGCGGGGCTACATCCTGTTCCACAAGGACGAGCCGGCCGAGGAGATGTATTACGTGGTGAGCGGGCGCTGCCATGTGAGAGAGCTCAACCTGGAGATCAAGCCCGGGCAATTGCTCGGCGAGCTCGGCTTCATCACGCCCGAGCGCAAGCGCACCCAGACGGTGGAATGCCTTGAAGAGGTGCACATGCTGGTCATCAGCTACGACAAGGTCAGCGAGTTGTATTTTCAGAATCCTTCCTTCGGATTTTATTTCCTCAAGCTCATCAGCGAGCGGCTGCTGCAGAATGTGAGGCGCTTGGAGCAGGCGCTGGAAGAACGCAGCCAAGGAGCGGCGTCGTAGCTTTCATGCATCGTGTCGAAGGACGGACCGAGCGCAGGGATGCCCGCCATGCGGACCACCGGCTTGCGAAGTTCCGAGGAAAGGTGCAGGGTCCGCCGCCATGCCTTGGATCACCGCCGTTCTCGAGCCGCCGCCGGGCTATGCCCATTATCGCGGGCCGGTCATCGAGCGCGTCCTGCCGCTGCACGAGGCGCGCCGCGCCTGTGCGCACATGGGCGTGCGGGCCGACGCCTGCTCCTGGAAGCGGCGCGGCAAGTGCTACATCGTGATTCCGCGCGGCGGGCCGGTGCGCGATCTTGGCGCCTATCGCCGCCATGAAGTGGCGCATTGCAACGGCTGGGATCACGGCCACGGCTTTGCCGGCGGCCGCGACCGATTTCCCACATTGGGCAACAGGCACGACGCCGAACTGTACTGACCCGCCCCACGCGCCGGTGCTAGCCCTTGATCGGCTCCGGCTCGGCCATGATCAGCGTCCAATACACCTTGTATTTCGACGTCGGCGTGTAGACGGCAGCGATGCCCATGCGCGTCGCGCCCGGCAACAGCATGGTCGCATTGTGCGGCTTGGAATCGCGCCAGCCGGAAAACGCTTCGGCCAGCGTGTGGTAGCCGGCGCCGATATTCTCGGCGGCGTCTTTGGCGCGATAGCCGGATTTGCGCAGCCGCTGCGCGAACGGCCTCTTGGCGCCGTGATCGAGCCTGTCGCGCTTGGCCATAGCCTGCGCCTGCACGCGCGCAAGATCGGTAAGCGCCGGATCGAGGATGACCGCCGGCAGCCCGTTGTTGGCGCGATAGTCGGAGATCATCTTGGCGGCCGCCGCTTCATCGAGCGTCTCGCCCGGCTTGCTCAGATCACGGTAGAAGCTCGGCTGCTGCGGCGGCTGGCCGGCGCAGGCGGCGAGCGCAAGCGCCAGCAGCAATGCGGAGAGGCGATGCATCGGCGGATGTTTCCCTTGAGCAGGCGGCGTCACCTTAGCGCCAAGAATGGCGGAACGGTGGTGCTTCCCTCGCCCCAGTTGCGGGGAGAGGTGAAGTGCGTGCGCTGGCAATGCCAGACAATTATTTCGCCGAGTTTAACGCCCGCCAGATACGCTCCGCCGTCGCCGGCATGTCAAGCTGAGCAGTCTTAGGCAAGGCGTTCAGCACGGCATTGATCAGCGCGGGCGGCGCCGCGGTGGTTCCGGCCTCGCCGGTGCCTTTGACGCCGAGCGCATTGGCGCGGCAGGCGACGGCGCGGTGCTCGACTGTCATCGCCGGCACAGTGTCGGCGCGCGGGAGCGCGTAGTCCATGAATGAGCCTGAAACGAGTTGGCCGCCGGCGTCATAGACCGTGTTCTCGCTGAGCGCCTGGCCAAGCCCTTGCGCGACGCCGCCGTGGATCTGGCCGGTGACGATCGTCTCGTCGAGCACGTTGCCGCAATCGCCTACCGCCACGTAGGAGACGACCTCGAGCGCACCGGTGTCGGGATCGATCTCGACTTCGGCGACGTGGCAGCCATTGGGGAAAGAGGGCGGCAGCTTGATCTTGACGGTGCTGTCGAGGCTTTCGGCAATGACGCTCTGCCGTGCCAGCTCGGTTGCGCGCTCGGCGACTTCGGCGAGCGACACGTCACGGTTCTTCACGCTGAAGCGCCCGCCGCCGAATGTGACCTCCTCCTCCGGCGCCTGCAGCAGCATGGCGGCGACGCGCCTGCCCTTTTCCAGGGCGGCATCGGCGGCGGCCGCGACCGCGTTGCCGACATACATGGCCGAGCGGGACGCGACCGCGCCGAAGCCGGGCACGTCGCGCTCGGAATCGCCCGCCGTCACCGTCACGCGCTCGGGCGCAATGCCGAGCCGGCGCGCGGCAAGGCGGCCGAACACGGTGCGGTGGCCCTGCCCGCTGGCGCCGGCGCCGATACTGACGACCACGTTTTCTTTGCCGGCGAACGAAACGCGTGCCGCCTCTTCCGGAAAAGCGCCGGCAATCTCGAGGTAACAGCCGATGCCGATGCCGCGCAGCTTGCCCGCCTTCTTCGCCGCCTTCTTGCGCGCTGGAAAGCCGGCATAGTCGGCGCGCGCGAGCGCCTGCTCGAGAGCTGCGGGGAAGTCGCCGCTGTCGTAAGTGTTGCCGAAAGCCGTGGTGTAGGGAATTTGCTCCGGCTTGATCAGGTTGCGCCGGCGCAGTTCGGCGGGGTCGACCGCGAGTCGGTCGGCGGCAGCGTCGATCACGCGTTCGACTAGATAGCTCGCCTCGGGGCGTCCGGCGCCGCGATAGGGCGCGGTCGGAACCGTGTTGGTGAACAGACAGCGCGTGTTCACCTGCGCGTGCGGAATGTCGTAGACCGTCGGCAAACAGCCGGAGATGTGCGTGGTCACGCAGAAATGCGCGACCGCGGTCATATAGGCACCCATGTTGCCGAGACAGCCGACGCGCAGCGCGAGGAAACGGCCGCGCCTGTTGAGCGCGAGCTCGGCGCTCCAGAACGAGTCACGGCCCTGCGCATCGCTGACGAAGGCTTCCGAGCGGGTCGAGACCCAATGCACCGGCCGCCCCAGGGCGCGCGCGGCGTGTAGCAGTGCGACATATTCCGGATGCGCGGCGCCCTTCATGCCGAAGGCGCCGCCGACATCGTCGGTGATGACGTGCAGTTGCTCCGGCGGTATGCTCAGCGAGGCGGCGACCTGGCCCCGCACATTGGCAACGCCTTGCGTCGGGCAGCGCAAGGTGAATTTCTTCGCAGCGGCATCGTAGCTCGCAGTCGCGCTGCGCGCTTCGAGCGCGGCCACCACCAGGCGCTGGTTTATTAGCTCGACCTTCACGACATGCGCGGCTTGCGCGAATGCGCGATCGAGCGCGGCCTGCTTCTTGCCGTCGGGATTGGCCGGCGCCGTCCAGTCGAAAGCGATATTGCCGGGCGCCTCCGGCCACAACTGCGGCGCCTGCGGCTTGACCGCTTCGCGCACGTCGGTAACGGCGGCAAGCGGCGCATAGTCGACGATGACCTTGTCGGCCGCATCCAGCGCCTGCGCCAAGGTCGCGGCCAGCACCAGCGCCACCGGCTCACCGACATGCATGATACGGCCGGCGGCAAGTGCGGGCCGGTGCGGCGACGCCGGCGGCTTGCCGCCGCGGCCGGGGATAGGATGCGCGTGAGTAATCGAGTGGTAGTGCGCCGAAGCGAGATCGGCGCCGGTGAATACCGCGGCCACGCCGGGCGCCGATCGCGCCGCGCTTGCATCGACGCGCTCGATCCCGGCGAAGCCGTGCGGCGAACGGACGAAGCAGGCGGCGAGCGCTCCCTCCGGCTTGACGTCGTCGCCGAAGCGGCCCTCCCCCCGCAGCAGTGCATCGTCCTCGACGCGGCCACTCCAGGGGGCCTCACGCGCCGCGCTGGCATTGCTCATAGGAAGCTCCGGCGGATTTCAGGTCATGGCCTCATTAACGTGCCGCCCCAACCTGATCAACGCAGGCCGGAAACCAAGGCAATCAGCCGCTTGCGCGTGCCCGCTCTTTTTGCGCCGCCAAATGGCCGCTGTTGGCGGTGAAGCCGGCTTGACCATTGCGGCCAAGGCTGCAGCTCTGTTCGCTATGTGACGTTAGACGAAACACAAGGCGCGGTTGGAACCCAGCGCGCGTTCAATCGTTCGCTTCACACCGCATAGAGCTGCAGAATAGTCATGGCTTACGACACCCCCCGCTCGACCGCCCGGATCGGTGCGCACCCCATCCATCCCATCCGATGCTCATCCCGTTCCCGATCGCCTGCTTCGTCGGGACCTTGCTCACCGACATCGCCTATTGGCAGACCGCCAATATCATGTGGGCCGACTTCTCAACCTGGCTGGTGACCGTCGGGGTGATCATGGGCTACCTCGCCGCCATCGCCGGTCTGATCGACTTCCTGGGCAGCCGAGTGATCCGCGCGCTGGCGCCCGCCTGGCCGCACGTCATCGGCAATCTCGTGGTGCTGGCCTTGGCGACGGTCAACATGCTGGTCCACACGCGCGATGCCTGGACCTCGGTGGTGCCGTGGGGCCTCGTCCTGTCGGCCGCCGTCGTCCTCATCCTGCTGTTCACCGGCTGGATGGGCTGGTCGATGGTCCACCGCTACCGGGTTGGGGTCATGCCATGAGCGCCCGAACGACCAAAGCGTTCGCACTGGCGCTCTTCTGCGTGACAGCATTGGCGCTTGCCGGTTGCAACGACAACGATTCATTCGACATCGGAAGCCAGATCGGTCCGAACCCGAAGCTGCCCGACCCGCAGCAGTATCTCTTTCCGCCGATGCACCTCGCCAAGGTCGTCGGTTGGAAGGAAGGCGAGAAGCCTACCGTTGCCAAAGGCCTCAAAATCGAGGCGCTGGCGACCGGCCTGCAACATCCGCGCTCAATTTACGTACTGCCCAACGGCGACATCCTCGTCGTCGAGTCGAAGGCGCCGGGCGTACAGCCGATCAGCCGGCCGAAAGACATCATCATGGGCATGATCGAGTCGTGGGTGACGTCAGGCGGCAAGACCGGCCCGAGCAACCGCATCACATTGCTGCGCGACGCCAATGGCGACGGCAAGCCTGAGACGCGGAGCGTCTTTCTCGATCATCTCAGCTCGCCATTCGGCGTCGCGCTGGTCGGCTCCGACTTCTATGTCGCCAATACCGACTCGATCATGCATTACACGTACCAGACCGGCGACACGAAGATCACCGCGCCCGGCAAGCCGCTGACGCCGCTTCCCGGCGGCCCGATCGACCATCATTGGACGAAAAGCCTGGTCGCGAGCCCCGATGGCTCGCTGCTCTATGTCGGCGTCGTTCCAACAGCAACATCGCCGAGAACGGCATGGAAGCGGAGAAAAACCGCGCCGCGATCTGGCAAGTGGACCGCGCCACCGGCCGCTGGCGCATCTTCGCCAGCGGCTTGCGCAACCCAAACGGCCTGACGTTCGAGCCGCAAACCGGCGCGTTATGGACCGTGGTCAACGAGCGCGACGAGCTCGGGCCGAACCTCGTGCCGGACTACATGACCTCGGTGAAAGACGGCGGCTTCTGTGGCTGGCCCTACAGTTACTACGGCCGGCACATCGATCCGCGCGTCGTGCCGCAAAGGCCCGATCTGGTCGCCAAAGCCATCGTCCCCGACTACGCGCTCAGCTCGCACGTTGCGCCCTTGGGCCTCGCTTTCTATACCGCCGAGGCCATGCCGCAGTACCGTGGCGGCGCTTTCGTCGGCGAGCACGGCAGTTGGGACCGCCCCCATCTCAACGGCTACAAGGTGGTTTTCGTGCCGTTCACCAATGGCCACCCGAGCGGCAAGGCGAAGGATGTCGTCACCGGATTTCTCAACAAGAATGGCGACGCGCGCGGGCGGCCGGTAGGCGTCGCCGTCGACAAGACCGGCGCTCTGCTGATCGCAGACGACGTCGGCAACACGGTATGGCGGGTGACGCGCGCGAGCGCGAACGTCTCATCGCGCTAGCGACGGCCGGAAAATCCTGCGTGTGGAATCGCCGCGCGTTTGCCTCGCTGCAAAGCGACAGGAGCGGAACTATTACAGCCGCGTCTTGATGCCGGCCTTACCGTACCGTTCATTGACGTGCTGCTTGACACTTTCCGGCGGCTCGTCGCTCGAGACTTGCGCCCAGCCGACCTTGGCGCGCGCCGCCTGCGCAATCTCCTCGTCTTGTTGCGAAGTGCCGCCCGAGACCCCATAGGCGCCGACCATTTCGTTGCCCTTAAACACGGGCGCCGCCCCGCCGGAGGCGGCGATCTTGCCGTTGGTCATGGCGGCGAGATTGATCAAGAGCTGCGGGTTGCGCTCCTTGAACCATTGCTGGATCACCAGCCCGTCGGGAAAGCGCGGGCTCATCGAACGAAACGCGGCTGCGGTGAAGGCCTTGGCGATCGCGGTCTCCGGCGTGATGAAGCCGGCCTCGTCCATGCGCTCGAGTGCGATCAGATGACCTTCGGGTCCCACCACCGCAACGGAGATCGGCACGCCCATCGCATCCGCCTTCTCGACCACCGCCCTGATGAATTCGCGGCATTCGGCCGCCGTGAGCTTCGCCATTCGTTTTCCTCCGGGGCTCCGTTAACCCGCGCTTAACCTTTCGAGCGCCAGCAATTAACTGCAAAACAACGGGTTGGGGAATACCGTGGGGGCCGATCCGGACGCGAAAAAGATGGCCCTTCCCGCACCCGCCGTGCCGCGCGATTGGCGCTTCGTCGCCGCAATCGCCGGCGCCAGCTTTCCAGTGGCCTTCGTAGGGCTGCGCTACGCCGTGCCGGTCGGCTTCACGTCGTCGGCGCCGGTTTCGGCCTTCGGCGCGGCGCTCCTGGCGGTGCTGATCGCGGTCGCGGCCGCACTCGTCCAGCTGCAGCGCCTGCAGGTGGACAACCAGCGCATGCGCGTCGCGCTCGACAACATGAGCCAGGGCCTGTGCATGTTCGACGGCAGGGAGCGGCTGGTGGTCTGCAACAAGCGCTATGCCGAGATGTACAATCTGCCGCCGGAGATCGCCAAAGCCGGCACCACGCTGTCGGGCCTGCTCGAATACCGCATTGCCAACGGTTCTTTTTCCCGCGAGATCGACGACTATCGCCGCGAACTGCTCGCCTCCATGGTGCAAGGCGCTACTAAGTCCACCGAAGTCAAATCCGCCGATGGGCGCGTGATCCTGGTCAGCAACCGGCCGATGGCCGGCGGCGGCTGGGTGGCCACGCATGAGGACGTCACCGAGCGGCGCGACGCGGAAGCCGAACGCGCCGCCATGGCCGAGCAGCAGCGGCGCCGCAGCATGATCGAACAGGCGATCGCCACCTTCCGCCGCCGTGTCGAGGAACATCTGCGCACGGTAAGCGAGGGCGCCGAAACGATGCGCACCACCGCCACCACGCTGTTCGCCAATTCGGGCGAAACGTCGAAGAGCGCCGACAGCGCGGTGAGCGCTTCCAACGAAGCCTGCACCAATGTCGAGACGGCGGCGATTGCCGCGGACGAACTGACCGGCTCGATCGGCGAGATCGGCCGTCAGCTCAGCCTCACCACCGACATCGTGCGCGCCGCGGTGACCGAGGCGCAGGGCACCAATGCGCAGATCGCGGCGCTGGCGCAGGCGGCGCAGAAGATCGGCGACGTGATCAAGCTCATCCGCACCATCGCCGGCCAGACCAATTTGCTCGCGCTCAACGCCACCATCGAGGCGGCGCGCGCGGGCGAAGCCGGCAAGGGCTTCGCGGTGGTCGCGGCTGAGGTCAAGTCGCTGGCGGTACAGACCGCCAAGGCGACCGAGGACATTTCGCAACTGATCACCAGCGTGCAGAGCGCGACCTCCGGCGCCGTGGCGGCGATCGGGCGCATCGCCTCGCGCATGCAAGAGATCGATTCTTGCGCCACCGCCGTGTCGTCGGCGGTCGAGGAGCAGAGCGCGGCCACGGGCGAAATCTCGCAGAACGTGGCGAGCGCGGCGGACGGCGCCAAGACCGTGGTGTCGGTGCTCGCCGAGGTCGCGGGCGCGGCGGGCGATACGCGCCAGTCGGCGGAAAGCGTGCTGTCGGCCTCACAGGCCGTGGAAGCGGCCGCCGCCGAACTGCGCCGCGAGGTGGAAGGCTTCCTCGCCAGCGTGGCGGCGTAGGCTTAGCCCGTCATTCCGGCGCGCACTTCGTGCCGTCCCGGAACGACAAGACTTTCGCCCCCTCAAAATCGAACCTTGTCTTGCTTGCTGCATTCGCATGCGGGGTCGGCTAGTTTCCGGCTCAAACGGGTTTCACGCAAACGAGGAATGGGAATGCGGTTGGGCTACTTCACAATGCCGGTGCATCCGATAGGCCGGGATTGGTCGCAGACGCTGCGCGAGGACCGCGAGGCGATCATTCTTGCCGACAAGCTCGGATTTCATGACGCCTTCGTCGGCGAGCACCTCACCGACGTCTGCGAGAACATCACCAACAGCATGCTGTTCCACGCGACGCTGATTCATTCAACGCAGAGAATCAAGCTCGCCACCGGCACCACCAACCTGTCGCAGATGCATCCGGTGCTGATCGCGGTGCAGTCGGCGATGTTCGACCATCTCGCGCAAGGCCGCTTCATTTTAGGCATCAGCGCCGGTGCCCTCACCTCCGATGCCGAGGCGATCGGCATTCTCGATGAGGACCGCAACAAGATCTTCGCCGAGGCAATCGACGTAATCCTGGCGGTCTGGGAGCGCGACCCGCCCTACGAGATCGACTTTCCCGATAACCGCTTCAAAGTCGAGATCAAGCGCGCTGCCGCTCATCATCTCGGCGTCGGCATCATGGCCAAGCCCTTTCAGAAGCCGCGGCCGGAAATAGTCGGCACCGTGGTGGCGCCGTTCTCGCCCGGGGTGGTGTTGATGGGCAAGCGCGACTTCCATCCCCTCTCGGCCAACTTTCTGCTGCCGCAGCATTTGAAATCGCACTGGACCAATTACGCCAAGGGCAAGGCGGAGGCCGGCGAGAAAGCCAAGGTCGAAGATTGGCGTGTCGCACGCACCATTTTCGTCGCCGACGATGACAAGGTCGCCAAGCGCTACGGGCGCGAGGACGAAAGCAGCCCCTACCGCTTCTACTTCTCGCAGATGCGCGCCAAGATGAAGCGCGGCAACCGGCTCTACGTCTTCAAGAGCCACAAGGAGCAGCCGGACGAGGAGATCACCGAGGACTGGGTGATGGACAATTGCGTCACCTTCGGCAGCGTCAACAAGGTGGTGGACGAGATATTGAAGCTGCGCGAGCAGACCGGCGATTTCGGCGAGCTGGTTTATGCCGGCATGGATTGGGTCGACGAGAAGCTCGCCAGGCGCTCGATGCAGCTGATGGCGGAAGAGGTGATCCCGCGCGTGAACGCGGCCACAGCCAAGCGGAGCGCGGCGGAGTGAACGGTATCGATAATGCACGAAATAAAAGCTCTGATCGCGAAGCGCGACGCGTTGACGGCGGGAGCGGGCCGGCTCACCAACGCGGCCGTATGCGACTTGGCTCAGGGGTTTTCATTACTGCCGATTACGGAGGACCTCGCAAAAGAACTCGCCGCCGATCGTCTGACAACGAAGGCGGCAGCCGATAAGCCGATACCTGAGCTTTCGGACGGGTTGCACGCCCTCGCCATCGATATTTCCCGCGACGCGCCAAGTGCCTATGTCACGACTTTTTATTTTGGCGGGCAGGGCAAGCAAGATGCTCTCGTCTGGGACAAAGGCAGTCTGAGATTTTCACCGGCCACGCCGGGATATAATCGAGACTGGCCCCACTCATCCATCAGCCAAGCCCTCAGGCTGATCGGGGTCGTGGCGGAAAAGGGAATGGATGAGTTCGATACCGTCGGCCTGGGCAAGCACCGTGAAACCGAGCAATGGGCCGAGTCCGCGGATTGAACCTAACCGCCGCCCGCCATGCGCCAGACAATGCCGGCCAAGCCCAAGAGCGCGGCGGATTAGATTGCCCGCTTGCGTGGGCAATGACGGCGAAAAATCAACGCTCGCCAGCAGGACTTTTCGAAAGATCGCCTACCGCGTCGGCGGCGGCAAGGGCGTGCCGAACAGCATGCCGAAGGGATTGGGGTTGTTGCCGGCATCGTCCCCGGTGCGGTGCATGGCAGGAGCCGCCGACGGCGCGGGCGCAGCGGCCGGCGCATCGGCTACGTTCGCCGGTCCCTTCGCTCCCGGCAGCACCACCACGCGGGTGCCGACCTGCACACGCGAATACAGGTCCTCGATATCTGAGTTCAACAACCGGATGCAGCCGGACGACACGAACTTGCCGATGGTCGAGGGCTGGTTGGTGCCGTGGATGCGATAGAGCGTGTGGCCGAGATAGAGCGCGCGCGCGCCGAGCGGATTGCCCGGTCCGCCCGCCATCATGCGCGGCAGATAGGGCTGGCGCTCGATCATCTCCTTGGGCGGGAACCAGTCCGGCCATTCTTTCATGCGGGAGATGCGCTCGTTGCCCGCCCAGGTGAAGCCCTCGCGGCCAACGCCGATGCCGTAGCGCAGCGCCTCGCCGCGGCCGAGCACCAGGTAGAGGTAGGTGTGTGCGGTATCGATGACGATGGTGCCCGCCGGCTCTTTGGTGCGGAAATCGACCAGCTGGCGTTTGAGATTGGGCGACAGCGGCTTGGGCGGCCCGCTCTCGGGCTGATCCTCAGGCGGCAGCGCAGCCAGGCTCTGGCCGTCGGAGCGCCAGCCTTGCTCGGCATTCTCCCGGTCGACTGCAGTCGGGCCGACCGCGCCTGGAGGGCGGAACAGGTTGCCATCATCTCGCCGACCGCGGCTGTCGAGTTGATGGCCGTAGGCAGAAGGCCCGTCTGGCATGGCGCTGGGTGGGGGGCCGCTTGCCTCCGGATAGTCCTGACCGGTCTGCGCCACGGCCGCAGGCGCCGCCAAGACCAGCGGCAAGGTGAGCAAAAAGGCGCCGAGAACTCGGATCATTCGTCACCCCCGCATAGGACCGCTCCCGGTTCGGGATCGTTCGCCGGGCGGGCCAAAACCGTCATGCCAAGCCTAAGGCTTGCCCCGGGATGACGGCGCATTCAAGACCATAATGCGACTTGGCGGGCCATTTTGCCATGCCCCGCGGGAACGGGCGGCTAATGCACCGCCGGAGCCGCCTCGGTGTCCACCCGCCGCAGCAGAAGCAGAGCCAGCGGCACCATAAGGGCCGCAAAGGCCCCGGCCAGCCAGAATACGTCCATATAGGCGAGCAGGGTCGCCTGCCGCTCGATGACCTGGCCGATCCAGCCGGTTGCCAGGTGCTAGGCCCGATAGGTGTTTTCGCCGTGCGCGGCGAAATATTCGGCGGCCCGGTTCACCGTCTGCTGGTAGGCGTGCGAAGACGCGGTTACGTGCGCGGCCAGGTTGGCGTGGTTGACCTGGGCCTTCTGCGCGATCTCGGTGTTGGCAAGCGAAATGCCGAAACTGCCGCCCAGATTGCGCGCCACGTTGATCAGGGCGGAGGCCTGGTTGGTCTTTTCCGGCGGCAGGTCGGCGTAGGCGGCAGTGTTGATCGGGATGAACAGGAAGGGCAGCCCGATCATCTGGTAGATGCGCGCCCAGGAGAACCAGCCGAAGCCGACATCGGCGTCGAGCGATGTCATATGCCACATGGCAAGCGCGATCACCGCCATGCCCAAGGCGATGAGATATTTCGGCTGCACCCAATTGGTCACCTGGCCGGCGAGCGGCATCATTACCAGCATGGCGATGCCGCCGGGCATCAGCGCGAGTCCGGAAAGATAGGCGGTGTAACCGAAGCCGGTCTGCATCAGCTGCGGCAGGATCTGCGTCGAGCCGAACAGGATGGCGCCGACCGCCAGCATCACCGCGAAGGCGGTGCCGAACTGACGGTGGAACAACAGCCGCACGTCGACGACGGGATCGCGCCGCGACATTTCCCACGGCACGAACACGAGGAAGGAGACCAGCGAAACCAGGGTAAAGCCGAGAATGAAATTCGACGCGAACCAGTCGTCGCGCTGGCCCTTGTCGAGAACGATCTCCAGGCAGCCGAGAAAGAGCGCGACCATGACGAAGCCGAGCCAGTCGACGCGCAAGCCGTGACGCAGCCGCTCGCGCCGTTCGCGCTCGAGGGCCTCCGGCTCCACCAGCAGCCATTGCACGAGGCTGAGCGACAGAATCCCGAACGGGATATTGATGAAGAATATCCAGTGCCAGGAATAATTGTCGGTGATCCAGCCGCCCAGCGTCGGCCCGACGGTGGGCGCGATGATCACCGCGATGCCGTAGAGCGCGAAGGCCTGCGCCCGTTTGCTGGGCGGGAAGGTGTCGGCCAGGATCGATTGTTCGCTCGGCGCCATGCCGCCGCCGCTCAAGCCCTGCAAGATGCGGAAGAAGATGAGCGATGGCAGGTTCCAGGCGATGCCGCAGAGAAACGAGCTGAGCGTGAAGCCGGCGACGCATAGCATGTAAAAGCGCTTGCGGCCGACCACCCCGGCGAGCCAGCCGCTCACCGGGATGATGATCGCATTGGCGACGAGATAGGTCGTGATGATCCAGGTCGCCTCGTCGACGCCGGCGGCGAGATCGCCGGCGATATTCAACAGCGCGACATTGGCGATCGATGTGTCGAGCACCAACATGAAGGTGGCGATCGACACCACCACGGCGATCAGCCAGGGATTGCGACTCCCTGCCGCCGAGCGGCTTTGCGATCCGCGAGCGCCTGCCGCAGCGTCGCTCATCGCACTTTCACGGAAGGCTCGACCGACATGCCGGGCCCGAGATAGACGTCGGGCGGAGAGTCGAACACGATCTTCACCGGCACGCGCTGCACCACCTTGACGAAATTGCCGGTGGCGTTTTCCGGCGGCAGCAGGCTGAAGGCTGCGCCGCTGCCGGCCTGGATCGAGGCGACATGGCCGCGGAATGTCTTGCCGGGATAGGCGTCGACCGAAATGGTGACCTTGTCCCCGACATGCATATCGGCGAGCGCGGTCTCCTTGAAATTGGCGGTGACCCAAACTTGCTGCGGCACCAGGGACATCAGCGCCTGGCCGGGCTGGGCATAAGCGCCGACCGCAGCATTCAGATTGGCGATACGGCCTTTCTCCGGCGCATCGATCACTGTGCGCGCGAGGTCGACCTTGGCTTTCTCCAGCGCGGCCTGCGCGGCATCGACTTGCGCGGAAGCGCTTTGGCGCTGACTGCGCAGGACGGCAAGCTGTTTCTCCGCCACGGTCTCGCTCGCCTTGGCGGCGGCGTAGGCCGCGCGGTTCTGCGTGAGCTGCGACGAAGTCTGCTGCGCCTGCTGCTCGGTGCCGGCGCCTTTTTGCAAGAGATTTTGCGCGCGCGCGTTCTGCTGCTGCGCGTAAGTGAGCGCAGCCTGCGTCTGCGTCACTTGCGTCGTCGCTTGCGCGATCTTCGATTGCTGCGCAGCAATCTGCGCCTCGCTATTGGCGACGCTCGCCTTTGCCTGCTCGAGTTGCGCCCGGGCCTGCGCGACTGCGGCCTTGTAGTCGCGCGGATCGACGCGCACGAGCGGCGCGCCGGCCTCGACCAGCTCATTGTCGGTGACCGGCACGGCGACAATCTTGCCGACGACTTGCGCGCTGATCGGCACGGTGCGTGCGTCGATATAGGCATCGTCGGTGGTCGCATAGTGACGCGCATTGAGCCACCAGATCGCCCCGGCGATAATCCCGGCAACGAGCACGACGGCGGCGAGCGCCGCGAGGTAGGGATGGCGGCGCAGCACCGAAAGCCGCGCGCGCAAGCCCTTGCTCTCGCCGGTCCTCTCGTCTGGCGCCTGCCGTTGCTCGCTTTGCGGCGTCCGCTCGGAACGAACCGGACGGCGCGGCCGCTCGGCTTCGGCAACCTCCTGATCTTCTTCAACTAAAGCCATAGGCGCATGATCCCGGGGCCGTCAGCCACCGGGGATCAATGACCGCGCCTAGCGAAGGTTCCTGGCCCCGCGCAAAGCTGCCGTGCGCGTCGTTCAAGCCTATTTCTTGGCTTCCGCCGCCAGCACGGTCTTGGCGACGCGGTGGGCGTCGACGGCGGCGGGGAAACCGCAATAGACCGCGATCTGGCGCAGGATGGCGGACAGTTCCTTGGGCGTGAGGCCGTTGCGCAGCGCGCCGCGGAAATGCGCCTCGAATTCGTGCATGCGGCCGAGACAGGCGATCATGCCGAGATTGAGGATCGAGCGCTCGCGCGGCTTCAGCGCGTCGTCGCCCCACACCGCGCCCCAGCAATATTCCGTGAGCAGCGCCTGGAATTCGCGGTTGAACTCGTCGGTGTTGGCGACGGCGCGGTCGACATATTCGTCGCCCAGCACCTTGCGGCGCATTTGCATGCCGCGGTCGTAACGTGCCTGGTCCATCGGATTGTCCTCCCGTTGATGACGGCCCCATGTTGACAGAGTTTGGCCGATGCCGTCCATTCTCGCCGTTCCTGTCATTCCGGGACGGCGCTTTTGGCGCCGGGGATGACGAGAGGGGAATATGGACGTCGCGATCATCGGCGGGGGCGTTTGCGGGTTGTCGCTGGCGCTGCATCTGGCGCAGCGCGGCATCGCATCGCGTGTCTACGAGCGCGCGCCCGAGATCAAGGAGCTGGGCGTCGGCATCACGCTGTTGCCGCACGCCATGCGCGAATTCTCCGCGCTCGGCCTGGCCGATGACCTGATCGCCGCCGGAATCGAGAACCGCGAGAGTCGCTTCTACAACCGTTTCGGCCAGCTCATCTACTCGGAGCCGCGCGGCAAGCTCGCCGGCTATCAATTTCCCGAAGTCGGCATCCACCGCGGCAAGCTGCACATGATCCTTTACCGGGCAGCGCTTGCGCGGTTGGGCGAGGACGCTATCCACACCGGCTGCGAAGCCTTGAGCGTCGAGCAAGACGAGCGCTCGGCCACCGTGCACTTCAAAGAGCGCGAGAGCGTGCGCGCCGACGCGGTGATCGATTGCGAGGGCATCAACTCGACGATCCGCAGGCAGTTCTATCCCGCCGACAAGGTGGCCTTCGCCGGCATCAATACCTGGCGCGGCGTCACCCGCCGCAAACCGATCCTCGACGGCCGCACCTATATGCGTGTCGGCTCGATCCTCACCGGCAAGATGGTGATCTACCCGATCGTCGACGACGTCGACGGCAAGGGCAATCAGCTCATCAACTGGATGGCCGAGATCAAGCGCGATACTTATCAGCCGAACGACTGGAACAAGCCCGGCAAGCTGGAGGATTTCTTTTCCCTCTACGCCGGCTGGACGTTCGACTGGCTGGACGTGGCGCAGATGATCCGCGACGCCGAGCAGATTCTCGAATATCCGATGGTCGACAAGGACCCGATCGATAAATGGACGTTCGGGCGCGTGACGCTCGCCGGCGATGCGGCGCACCCGATGTATCCGCGCGGCTCGAACGGCGCGGCGCAGGCAATTATCGACGCCCGCACGCTCGCCGATTTCCTGCGCTCGAGCGCCGACCCGCGCGACGCGCTCATGGACTACGAGGAGGCGCGCGCGGGCCTCGCCGCCCGCGTCGTGCGCACCAACCGCGAGCACCCACCCGACTTCATCAACATCAGGGTAGAGCAGCTGGTGGGCGACAGGCCGTTCGACGATCTCGACAAATACATCACCCAGGATGAGCTGCGGGCGCTTTCCGAGAACTACAAGCGCATTGCCGGCTTTGCCCTGACGGACCTGGGCCAAGGCGGACGGTAATTACCGCAGCCGAGCTTTTCCTTCTCCGGCAAGCCGGCGGTAGGCCGGATTGAGTTCCAAAAGCCATATTTACCAAGGCCTTGGTTCCATCGACCCGGCCCCAGCGACGTCTCCTCCCCCTTCCCCCCAGGCACAGGATTCGCCACCCTTAGCCGTTCAATAGACACGTTCGGGGCTCCTATGGATCGGCCTTCCCTATGGCGACTGCCATTCAATGGATGACAGCGACGAAGCGCTTATGGCCAGGGTCGCCAAGGGCGACCAGCGGGCGTTCCGGGAGCTTGCCCGGCGCCACGTGCCGGTCATGCTCGGGGTTGCCCGCCGCATCCTGGGCAACGCCGCCGAGGCCGAGGATGTGGCGCAGGAAGCCATGCTCAGGGTCTGGACACACGCCCCGCGCTGGCAGCCGCTGGCGCTGTTCCGCACCTGGCTCAGCCGCGTGGTGGTCAATCTCTGCCTCGACCGCAAGCGCAAGGCGCCCTGGGTCGACCTGGAAGCGGCCGGCGAACTCGCCGATCCGGCCCCGCTCGCCGGAGCGGCTACCGAAGCTGCCGAGCGCGAGCGGTTGCTCACGGCGGCCATTGCCGAATTGCCGGCGCGCCAGCGCGCGGCGATTGTGCTCAGCTACACCGAGGGCATGAGCAATGCTCAGGTGGCGGAAATTCTCGATACCACCGTTTCAGCGGTGGAAACCTTGCTGGTGCGCGGCAAGCAAAACCTCCGGCGTGCGCTGGCCGACGTGATCGGCGAAGAATGACCGGGCTCAAGTGATCGACAGGGACGCATAAGATGAACAAGGACAAGTTTGAGAAATTTCTCGAAACGGCGCTCATGCGCGAGGCGCGGCCGACCCCGGCCGACGAGGCGGCGGCCGCACGTCTGCTCAAGCGGCTGGACGGGCCGCTGCCGCGCCAGCGCGTGCCGTTCTGGCGGCTGCCCTCGGTCTTGCTCGATTGGCAATTCGCGCCGGCCTGGCCGCGCATGGCCGCGCTTGCCGGCTCGCTGGCGCTCGGCTTCGCCATCGGTATCAGCGGTCTCGACCGCCCGATCGACCGTTTCGAAGGCGTATCGATCGGCGGCAATGATCTCGATTCGGCCGTGCTGGCGCCAGAGCCGCTGACCGGGGCGCGGCCGTGACCATCGCTCAGGCCGCTCCCGCGATGACCCGCGGCGGAACGCGCTGGCTGCTGCTCGGCTCGCTCGCGCTCAACCTGTTCTTCATCGGCGTCGCGGTGGCGATGGCCGTGCGCGCGCCGGCGAAGCCGCGCTGGGATCCCAATGTGTTCGTCCGCGTCGAACGCATCGCCGAAACGCTGCCGCCGGCCGACGCCGACATCGTGCGCGAAGCCATGCAGGCCAATCACGACGCGATCGACAAGACGCAGACGGCCTATTATGCGGCCCGCGAGGGCATCCACGAAACCTTGCGGCAGGACCCGTTCAAGGTCGCCGACATGCGCGCCGCAATGGCCAAGATGCGCGCCGCACGGCAGGCCTACGACGAGGTGGTGCAGAACGTGTTCGCGGATGCCGCCCCGAAGATGTCTTCGGCCGGCCGCCACGCTCTGGCCGACTGGCGCAACAACAAGAGTTCCAAACGCAGCCGACCTTAGGGTAAGCTAACGAGAACTTCATCCCGTTCCGTTCGCGTCAGCATTGAAAGTCGTCGGTATGCGTCACAGTTCAAAGGCCTTGCGCGGCAGTTGGAAACACGCGCGTCCATTGTTGACCATGCTGCAGACTTGCTCGCTCATCTTGCCCCTCGGGGGCTGCCTGCTGACGCAGGACCTGCCGGAACCCAACCTGGTTGTTCCGGCGTCCTACAATTACGGCCCGCGCAACCCGGTGGTGGCGCAGCGGGCAACGCCGAAGCTGGACTGGTGGCGCCAATTCCGCTCGCGCGAGCTGACCGCGCTGATGGAGCAGGCGCGCGCAGCCAATCTCGACGTCGCCGCGGCCGTCGCCCGCATCGTGCAGGCGGACGCGCAAGCCCGCATCGTGGGCGCGGCGCTGCTGCCGGTCATCGATTTGAACGGCGCCGCCAGTCACCAGCAGTCGTCCAAGACCATGACCAAGGCGACCGCCGCCAATCTCGGCGCCAATATCTATTCGAGCGGCGCCACCCGCGACATCGAAACCAACAATCTGCAGGCGACGCTCAACGCCAGCTTCCAGATCGACTTCTGGGGCAAGAACCGCGCCGCGTTGCAGGCGGCCGAGCAAAGTGCCGTCGCCGCCCGCTACGCGCGCGAGGTGGTTGAGCTTTCCACGCTCGCCGCCACGGCGAACGCCTATTTCCAGGTGCTGGCGACGCAGGACCGGCTGAAAGCGGCGCAGGACGACATCGTCGCCTCTAGCCGCGTGCTCAACCTGATCAAGCAGCGCGCGCAGGCCGGTACCGCTTCCGCGCTCGACATCGCCCAACAGGAGAGCGTGGTCGATACGCTGCGCGCCAGCGTGCCGCCGCTGCGGCAGCTGCTGCGGCAGAACAAGGTCGCGCTCGCCATCCTGATCGCCCGCTCGCCCGAGCAGGTGCACATCCGCGGCGGCTCGCTCAGCTATGTCGCCATACCGCGCGTGACACCGGGCCTGCCGTCCGAACTGCTGATCCAGCGGCCCGACATCCGCCAGGCGGAGGCCAACCTCGCCGGCGCCGACGCCAACGTCTACAATGCGCGCGCGGCCTTCCTGCCCTCGATCACGCTGACCGGCGAGGGCGGCTATGAAAGCGCCGTGCTCAAGGTCTTGCTGCGTCCGGAATCGGCGATCTATTCGGCCGCCGCCAGCCTGGCACAGCCGATCTTCCATGGCGGCGCGCTGCTCGGCAATCTCGACCTGCAGAAGGGCAAGCAGGACGAATTGCTGCAGGACTACCGCAAGGCGGTGATCTCGGCCTTCGGCGACGTCGAAAACGCGCTCGACGACATCCGGCAAACCAGCCTGCGTGTGCAATTGCAGGCGCAAGTGGTGCGCAGCTCGCGCCAAGCCTTCAATATCTCCGAAGAGCGGCTGCGCGAGGGCACGATCGATCTCGTCACCGTGCTGCAGACGCAGCAGACGCTGTTCCAGGCGCAGGACGCGTTTTTTCAGGCGCAGCTTGCGCGGCTGCTGGCGGTGGTGAGCCTCTATCAGGCTTTGGGCGGCGGCTGGCTGCCGAAGCCGCCCACCCTGGAAGCGTCCAATGCACGGTGAGCTGCCGAAGCATGCGCTAACCAAGAGTAGAAGCCGCGGCCGCCGCTTCGTGGCGGGCGCGCTCATCCTGCTCGTCGTGGCGGGGTCGCTCTACTACGTGTTCGGCACGCCCGCGCCCGCTCCCAAGACCTTCCGCCGCTATGCGGCGTCCGGTCCGGTGCCGGTGTTGACCGCGGCGGTCAACCGCGCCGACGTGCCGGTCTATCTCGAGGCGGTCGGCACCACGCGGCCGCTCAACACCGTTACCGTGCGCCCGCAAGTCGACGGCAAGCTGATCAGCGTCAACTTCAACGAAGGACAGGACGTCAAGAAGGGCGACGTGCTGGCGCGGATCGATCCCACGACCTTCAAGGCCCAGCTCGACCAGGCAGTTGCCAAGAAAGCGCAGGACGAGGCGCTGCTCACGAACGCCAAGAACGACCTCGCGCGCTACCAGAAACTCGCCGCCCTGAACGCCATCAACCGCCAGCAGGCCGACACCCAAAGGGCGCTGGTTGCGCAATACACCGCGCAGGTACAGGCCGACCAGGGCGCCATCGAGAATGCGCAGGCCACGCTCGGCTACACCACCATCGCGGCGCCGATCTCCGGGCGAACCGGCATCCGGCTGGTGGACGAAGGCAATATCGTGCGCGCGTCCGACATCAGCTCCGCGATCGTGACGATCACGCAGCTCAAGCCGATATCGGTCCTCTTCAACTTGCCGCAGCAGGACCTCGCGCGCGTGAACCGGGCGTTCGCCAAGAGCCCGCTGGAAGTCGATGCGCTGCGCCCGTCAGACAACTCGGTGATCGAGCACGGCACGCTCAAGGTCATCGACAATCAGGTCGATCCGTCGACCGGCACGGTCAAGCTCAAGGGCGAATTCGCCAACGGCGACCTGCAGCTTTGGCCGGGCCAGTTCGTCAATGTGCAGCTCAAGATCGACACGCTGCATAACGTGGTGGTGATCCCGACTGGGGCCGTGCAGCGCGGGCCGGAGGGCACCTTCGTCTACGTGCTCAAGCCGGACCAGACCGCATCCATGCGGAAGATCGCGGTGCAGAAGCAGGACGAGATGCAGACGGTGGTGGCGAGCGGATTGGCACCGCCCGAGAGCGTGATCACTTCCGGCTTCGGACGGCTGACCGATGGCGCCAAGGTCACCCTCGGCGGTGGGCCGCAGCGTACGGCGCCGCCGAGCGCGCATCCGCCCGGCGTCGGCCAGGACAGCGCGCAGGCGCATGAACGGCGGCGGGGCGGCCACAAGAAAACACCGGCGCAATGAGCGTCTCTTCGCCTTTCATCCATCGGCCGATTGCCACCTCCCTGCTCGGCGTCGCGGTGCTGCTGGGCGGACTGCTCGGCTATTTGTGGCTGCCGGTATCCGCGCTGCCGCAGGTCGATTTCCCCACCATCCAGGTGACCACCCAGCTGCCGGGCGCCAATCCCGACACCACCGCCGCGCTGGTGACGGCGCCGCTCGAGCGCCAGTTCGGGCAGATTCCGGCGCTGCAGGTGATGACCTCGTCGAGCTCCTACGGCGTCAGCCAGATCACCCTGCAATTCGAGCTCAACCGCGACATCGACGCCGCCGCCCAGGACGTGCAATCGGCGATCAACGCGGCCGCCTCGCAGCTTCCGCGCAACCTGCCCTATCCGCCGATCTATTCGAAGGTGAACCCGGCCGACGTGCCGGTGATCACGCTGGCGCTCACCTCCAAGTCGGCCGATCTGCGGGCATTGAGCGACATGGCCGACACCATCATGGCGCCGCGGCTGTCGGAAGTGTCCGGCGTCGGCCACGTCTCGGTGCAGGGCGGCATCCGGCCGGCCATCCGTATCCAAGCAAATCTGTCCAGGCTCGCCGCCTACGGCATCGGCCTGGAAGACCTGCGCACGGCCATCGTCAGCGCCAATGTGGCGGGCCCGAAGGGCGCGCTCGAAGGCGCGCAGCAGGCCTATACCATCGCCGCCAACGACCAGATCGACAGCGCCGACGCCTACAAATCGGTGGTGGTCGCCTATCGCAACGGCGCCCCGGTGCTGCTCTCCGATATCGCCGACGTGAAGGACGGGCTCGAGAACGACAAGGTCGGCGCCTGGTACCAGGGCAAGCCGGCCGTCGTCCTCGACGTGCAGCGCCAGCCCGGCGCCAACGTGATCGACACGGTCGAACGCGTGCGCGCCGAGCTGCCGCGGCTCAAGCGCGCCATGCCGAGCGGCGTCGACCTCACGGTGGTCAATGACCGTACCACCACCATCCGCGCCTCGATCCACGACGTGCAGTTCACGCTGGTGCTGAGCGTGGCGCTGGTCGTGCTGGTGGTGCTGATCTTCCTGCGCACCATCCGCGCCACCGTGATAGCCGGCGTCGCGCTGCCGTTGTCGCTGATCGTGACCTTTGGCGTGATGTGGTTCGCCGGCTTCTCGCTCGACAATCTGTCGCTGATGGCGCTGACCATCGGCACCGGCTTCGTGGTCGACGACGCCATCGTGATGATCGAGAACATCGTGCGCCACATGGAGAACGGCGAGCCGCCCTTGCGGGCGGCCCTGCGCGGCGCGGGCGAGATCGGCTTCACCGTGATCTCGCTGACCCTCTCGCTCATCGCGGTGTTCATCCCGCTCCTGTTCATGACCGGCCTGGTCGGCCGCATGTTCCGCGAATTCGCGCTCACGCTCACCATCGCGGTCGTCGCCTCCGCCGTCATCTCCCTGACGTTGACGCCGATGATGTGCGCGCGCCTGCTGCGCGAGCGCGAGGGCGAAGCGTGCCACCGCAACGCGCTCACGCGCGCCTTCAACGGCTTGGTCGAGCGCACCGTCGACCTCTATCACAGCAGCCTGCAATGGGTGCTGCGCCACCAGGGCAAGACGCTCGCCTTCACGCTGGCGACATTCGCGGCGACCATTGCGCTTTATGCCGTCGTGCCGAAGGGTTTCCTGCCCTTGCAGGACACCGGGCTGATCACCGCGGTGACGGAGGCCGGCTCCGACGTCTCCTTCGCCGAGATGCAGCGCCGCCAGCGCGAGGTCGAGGACCTCATCCGCGCCGATCCGGACGTCACCGGGGTCGTTTCGGTTCTGGGCGTCACCCCGCTCAACGCCACGCCGAATGCCGGGCGGCTGGCCATCGCGCTCAAGCCGCGCGATAAGCGCAAGGATCTGGTCGGCGATGTCATCGCGCGGCTCGAGCACGACGTCGCCGGCATCCCCGGCATGACGGTCTATTTCCGGGCGGCGCAGGACATCCAGATTTCGACGCGTTCCAGCCGCGCGCAGTATCAGTACACGCTCGTTTCCACTGACCGGAAGGAAGTGCTGGCCTGTGCCGAGAAGCTCACCCGGGCGCTGCGCCGGTCGCCGGCGCTGCGCGACGTCGCCTCGGAGGCGCAGGAAGGCGGGCCGCGCATCATCGTCAAGGTCGACCGCGAGCAGGCCGGACGCCTCGGCGTCTCCATGCAGAGCGTGACCGACACGCTCAACGACGCCTTCAGCCAGCGGCAGATCTCCACCATCTACGGCCAGGCCAACCAGTACCGCGTCATCCTGGAGGCGCAGCCGCGCTACCAGCAGGACCCGAGCGCGCTCAACCGGCTGTTCGTCACCGGCGCCAGCACCTCGACCGGCACCGTCGCCACCGTCGGCAACACCGTCATGGGCAGCACCAACACCAACACCACCGCCACGCCCAACACCGTCACCAACAACAACCAGGTCCCCCTCTCTGCCGTGGCGCATTTCGTGCGCACCACGGCGCCGCTTGCGATCGCGCACCAGGAGCAGTTTCCCGCCGTCACCGTCAGCTTCGATCTGGCGCCAGGTTATGCGCTGTCGGACGCACTCACGACGATCAGCAAAGCCGAGCAATCGATCGCACTGCCGGCAAGCATCAGCGGCAGCTTTTCCGGCGACGCGGCCGAATTCGCAAGCTCGCTGCGCGGCGAGCCCTGGCTGATCCTGGCCGCGGCGATCGCCATCTACATCGTGCTGGGCGTGCTGTACGAGAGCTTCATTCACCCGCTCACGATTCTCTCGACGCTGCCCTCGGCCGGCGTGGGCGCGCTGCTGGCACTCATGTTGTTCGGCTACGACCTGTCGGTGATCGCGCTCATCGGCATCGTGCTGCTGATGGGCATCGTGAAGAAGAACGCCATTCTGATGATCGACTTCGCGCTCGAGGCCGAGCGGCGGCAGGGCATGAGCCCCGAGCAGTCGATCGTGCAGGCGGCGCTGCTGCGTTTCCGCCCGATCATGATGACAACGCTGGCGGCACTGTTCGGCGCGCTGCCCCTGGCGCTCGAAAGCGGCACCGGCAGCGAGCTGCGCAACCCGCTCGGCATCACCATCATCGGCGGCCTGCTGCTCAGCCAGTTGCTCACCCTCTACACCACGCCGGTGATCTATCTCTACATGGAGCGGCTGCGCGCGCGGCTTGCGCCCAAGAAACGGCGTCGGTTGCGCCACCCGCATCCTCATCCGGCGGAGTGACGGCAATGTCCCATCCTGCGCTCATCCCCGCGCAAGCGGGAACCCAGAGAGGCAAAACCAGCGCCAGTAGTTTCCTGCACTGGATCCCCGCTGTCGCGGGGACGATCGGACAATGGGCCAATGGCGCGGCGGAGAGCTCGCCGTGAACATCTCGCGGCCGTTCATCCGGCGCCCGATCGGCACCACGCTGATGGCGGTCGGCCTGTTCCTGGTGGGCGCCGTCGCCTACGCCTTCCTCCCCGTTTCCAGCCTGCCGGCAGTCGATCTCGCCACCATCGCGGTGAATGCCAACCGCCCCGGCGCCGACCCGAACACGATGGCGGCGACAGTGGCAGCGCCCCTGGAGCGCCAGCTCGCCGGCATCTCCGGCGTGAGCGAGATCACCTCGGTGTCTTCGCTCGGCAATACCCGCATCGTCGTGCAGTTCGATCTCTCGCGCTCCATCGACGGGGCCGCGCGCGACGTGCAGGCCGCGCTCAACGCCGCCCTCACCGATTTGCCCTCCGACATGCCGATGCTGCCGAGCTTCCACAAATACAATCCCTCGGCAGCGCCCATCCTGATCCTGGCGCTCACCTCCGACACCATGCAGCCGAGCGCCGTTTACGATGCCGCCGACAGCGTGATCGCGCAGCGGCTGCGGCAGGTAGACGGCGTCGCCGACGTGACGGTCGCCGGCTCCGAACAGCCGGCGCTGCGCGTGCGCGTCGATCCGACCCGGCTCGCCGCCGCAAATGTCAGCCTGGAGCAGGTGCGCACGGCGATCGCCAATTCCAACGCTGTCGGCCCGCTCGGCGCCTTCGACGGCCACGGCCGCAATATCACCATCGCCACCGACGGCCAGCTTACCAGCGCCGCCGACTACGACCCGGTCGTGGTCAAGAGCAAGGACGGCACGGTGATCCGGCTGTCGAATGTCGCCAGCATCCGCCCGAGCGTGCGCAACACGCTGTCGGCCGCCTGGTTCAATAAGCAGCCTTCGGTGATCCTGCTCATCACCAAGCAGGTCGACGCCAACGTCATCGACACCATCGACCGCATCTACAACCTGCTGCCCGAGCTCAAACAGTGGGTGCCGGCCGGCCTCAATATCTCGGTGCTGGCCGACCGCACCCAGACCATCCGGGCGAGCGTCAACGACATGCAAATCACCATTGCCGCCGCCGTGGTGCTGGTGATGATGGTGGTGTTCCTATTCCTGCGGCGAATGGCGCCGACCGCCGCCGCCGGCGTCACCGTGCCGCTGGCGCTCGCCGGCACCTGCGCGGCCATGTGGGCGGCCGGCTTCTCGATCAACAATCTCTCGCTGATGGCGCTAGCGGTCAGCATCGGCTTCGTCGTCGACGACGCCATCGTGATGATCGAGAACGTGTTCCGCAATCTCGAGCGCGGGCATTCGCCGCTGCGGGCGGCGCTCGCCGGCGCGCGCCAGATCGGATTTACGGTGATCTCGATCTCGGTGTCGCTGATGGCGGCCTTTCTGCCGCTGCTGCTGATGGGCGGCATCGTTGGCCGCTTCTTCCGCGAATTCTCGGTCACGCTCGCCTTCGCCATCGCGGTGTCCACCGCCGTGTCGCTGACGGTAACGCCGATGATCTGCGCCTATTTCGTGCGGGTGCCGCCGAGCAGCGACGCCACCTGGCTCGACCGCGTGATGGAAGGTATGGTCAGGCGCATGGTGCGATTCTACGACCGCAGCTTGACGGTCGCGCTCGAGCATCGCTTCTTCACCCTTGTTGTGTTCCTCGCCACCATCGCGCTCACAGTCGGGCTGTTCATCCGCACGCCCAAGGGCTATTTCCCGCAAGACGACACCGGACTGATCTTCGCCGGCACGCGCGCTTCCACCGACATCTCCTTCGACGCTATGAAGGCGATGCAGATGAAGGCCATGGACATCGTGCTGTCCGATCCGGCGGTGGCCGGCTTCGGCTCCTCGATCGGCGCCTCCTCCTGGAACCCGTCGGTCAATCACGGCCGCATGTTCATCGGCCTGAAACCGCTCAGCGAGCGCGGCGGCGTGAGCACGCAGCATGTGGTGGCGCGCCTGCGCGCCCGCCTCAACCACGTTCCCGGTCTGCGCGTGTTCCTGGTACCGGCACAGGATATGCGCACCGGCGGCCGGCAAAGCGATTCGCAGTTCCAGTTCACGCTGTGGAGCGCGAGCATCGATGAATTGCAGAGCTGGGTGCCGCGCGTGCTCGATCGCGTCAAGCAGGCACCCGGCGTGGTCGACGTCACCACCGACCGCGAGCAGGGCGGCCTGCAGGCCACCGTCGACATCGATCGCAAAGCGGCCGCGCGGCTCGGCGTGCGCATGCAGGACATCGACGCCACGCTCAACGACGCTTTCTCACAGCGGCAGATTTCGACCATTTACACCACGCGCAATCAGTACCGGGTGGTCATGGAGGTGGACCAGCAATATACGCGCGACCCCAACAGCCTCGGCCGCATTTACGTGCCGGGACGAGACGGCACGCAGGTGCCGCTGTCGGCGGTCGCGCATGTCGTGCGCGGCATCGCACCGCTGGTAGTCAACCACCAAGGCCAGTTCCCCGCGACCACCATCACCTACAATCTAGCCCCCGGCACCACCATCGGCGAGGCGACGGCCGCCATCTCGCAGGCGGTCGGCGCCATGCACCTGCCCGACGCGGTGCACACCGATTTTGCCGGCGATGTGAAGCAGTACAAGCAGGCCGCCGGCGCGCAGGGCACGTTGCTGATCGCAGCGCTGATCGCGGTCTATATCGTGCTCGGCGTGCTGTATGAGAGCTTGGCGCATCCGCTCACCATCATCTCGACTCTGCCCTCGGCCGGCCTCGGTGCGCTGCTGGCGCTCCAGGTGTCGGGCACCGAGCTGACGGTGATCGCCTTCATCGGCATCATCCTCTTGATCGGCATCGTGAAGAAGAACGGCATCATGATGGTGGATTTCGCGCTCGACGGCGAGCGCAGGCGCAGACTATCGCCGCAGCGCGCGATCCACGAAGCCTGCCTGGAGCGCTTCCGCCCGATCCTGATGACCACGCTCGCCGCCATGCTCGGCGCGGCGCCGCTGGTCATTGCCATCGGGCCGGGCTCCGAACTGCGCCGTCCGCTCGGCATCACCATCATCGGCGGCTTGCTGGTGTCGCAGGTGCTGACGCTCTACACGACGCCGGTGATCTACCTGCTGCTCGACCGCCTGCACCGGCGGCTGGGCGGCGCCATGCCGAGCTTCGTGCGGCGGCGCGCGCGCTTCCTGCCGAGCCGGCGGAATAGGCCCTATTTCGGCGTGGACGCATTGGCCCCGGCGACCTTGAACACCGCCGCGCGCAGCGATCCGTCCACGTCCTTCGCCGGCTTCTCCGAGCCGAAGGCGATGGTCGCGATCACATAAGCGCCGCCGGCTTTGCGCGGCACCGCGAGATAATAGGTCGTGAGCGCCTTCTTGCCGGTGCGCTCGCAATGCGTGAAGACGCGCGCCAGAGTGCCCTGGCCTGAGTCGGGAATAGCGCCGGAGAAGAACGCGCCATTGCAGGACTTGGCGTCTTCGGCAATCAGGGTGCCGGAAATGTTATTGAGCGCGCCACCGCTTAGATTGCGCAGCACGTTGACGGCGCCGATGGTGTCGCCCTGCACCCAGCGCGCATCGGCCTGGAACTTCGGATATTGGCCGGGGTTGAGCAGCGTAAATCCCTTCAGGCCGGCCAACGACAGCAAGTTGGCCGCGAAAGCGGTCGCTTCGGCGGTCACGGTGGCGTCTCGCGTGACGGAAGGCGGCGCGCCGGCATTGCCGGGCGCGAAGGGGTTCGCCGCCATTTGCGACATGTTGCGGCCCGCGCGGGCGCAAGCCAAAAGCTCGGGCAGCAATGCCGACGTATCCGTCAGCCTGAAGCGGAAAATCTGATGAGCGGCCGCCACCCGCAAGATGTAGCCATGGCGGAAGCGTCTGAACAACTCGGTGCTGTCCTTGAGGGGCACCTCGACCAGGTTGCTCCTGATCGCTTTGGCTTTTCCCATCAGCGGAGACATTTGGTCGACGGTGAAGGCGATGTCGTAGGTCGTTCCCGGCTGCAGCCGCCAAGCGGGATGGGCGAACCCCATGCTCCAGTTGTAATTGCGCCCGACCGAGAACAATACGAGGACGCCGTTGCGATACTTGGCGCTTGCCGCGCAGTGATCGAACTCGTTTGTCTTGTCGTTGCTATAGGCGCCGGCGTACCAGTTGCCGACCCTGAAATTGCTCAGCGTGGCAGCGGGCGACGGCGACGCCAGCGAGGCGTAAACTGCCGCGACGGAGACTGACGCAAGCACGCGACGCCACATCTGCACCTCCATTTGTCCCATCGCTGAGTATCCGGTGCGCGCCGCGGCGGCGCAAGAGGATAGCATTCTCACCGCACACCCTGACAAACGTCGTACGATAGCCGGCAACTCAACACTAACTCGTGCACCGCGTCCGCGGGACGAAGATCAAACCCCCAAATATCTGTGCTGCACATCCTTCGCCGCGGCGAGCTCGCGCGAGACGCCCGACCACACCACGCGCCCGCGCTCGATCAGAAAATGCCGGTCGGCGCTGCGGATCAACGTGTCGACGTTTTTGTCGATCACCAGAATGGCTAGACCCGATGCCTTCAGCCCTTTCAGGCAGCGCCAGATCTCGGCGCGGATCAGCGGCGCGAGACCCTCAGTTGCCTCGTCGAGGATCAAGAGGCGCGGATTGGTCATCAGCGCGCGGCCGATCGCCAGCATCTGCTGCTCGCCGCCGGAAAGCTGATTGCCCATGCTGGCGGCGCGTTCGGCCAGCCGCGGAAACAGTTCGTAGATCGTCTCGAGCGTCCAGTCCGCGCCGTCGCGCTTAACCGCGGTCGCCGTCAGGTTCTCGCGCACGGTGAGATTGGGAAAGATCTGCCGCCCTTCCGGCACCAAGCCGACGCCGAGCTTGGCGATCTTGTAGGACGGCAGACCGCGGATATCCTCGCCGGCGAAGCGGATGGTGCCCGCGCGCGCCGGCGTCAGCCCCATGATCGAGCGAACGGTTGTGGTCTTGCCCATGCCGTTGCGGCCCATCAGCGCCACCATCTCGCCCGGCGCGATCGCGAGCGAGACGCCGAACAGCACCTGGCTCAAGCCATAGCTCGTTTCGATGGCGGAAACTTCGAGCACGGGCTCAGCCATGGGCGGTCTCCGCTTCGGCCTCGCCGAGATAGGCATCGCGTACTTGCGGGTCAGCGCGGATGTCGTCGGGCGCGCCGGAGGCAATGACGCGCCCGTAGACCATCACGCTGATGCGGTCGGCGAGCGCGAACACCGCCTCCATGTCGTGCTCGACCAGCAATATGGTGAGCTCGGACTTCAAGCTCCGCAGCAGCGCGACCATGCGCGCCGATTCCTCAGGGCCGAGGCCGGCCATCGGCTCGTCCAGCAGCAGCATGCGTGGGCGCCCCGCTAGCGCCATGGCCAGTTCGAGTTGCCGGTGCTCGCCGTGGCTGAGCGCTGAGGCTGGCCACCCCGCACGCGCGCTCAAACCGACGCGCTCGAGCGCCGCGCGCGCCGGGTCGCGCAATTCAGCCTCACCCCGCGCTTCGCGCCAGAAGCGGAAGGAATGGCCGGCATGCGCCTGCACCGCCAGCGCCACATTGTCGAGCGCGCTGAGGTCGAGGAAAAGGGAGGTGATCTGGAACGAGCGTGCCAGACCGAGCCGGCTGCGCCGGTGCACCGGCAAGGCGGTGATGTCGTGGCCGGTGAAGCTGATGCGGCCGGAATCCGGCCGCAGTTGCCCCGAGAGCTGCGCAATCAGCGTGGTTTTGCCGGCGCCGTTCGGCCCGATCACCGCGTGCAATTCGCCTTGCGCGACTTCGAGTGCGACGTCGTCGGTGGCGACGATGCCGCCGAAGCGCTTGGCAAGGCCCTGCACCTGCAGCAAAGGCGCGCTCATGGCCGTACCTTTCGGCCGAGCGAGAGCAACAGCCCGTCGATGCCGCCGCGCGCGAACAACACCACCAGCAGCAACAGCGGCCCGAGAATGATCTGCCAATATTCGGTGATGCCGGACAGCACCTCCTCCAGCACGAGAAGCGCGACGGCGCCGAACACAGGCCCGACCGGAGAAGCCATGCCGCCGAGCACCACCATGACGATGAGGTCGCCCGAGCGCGTCCAATACATCATGGCCGGGCTGACGAAATCGGCCTGATTGGCGAGCAGCGCGCCGGCGAGCCCGCACAGGGTGCCGGCGATGACGAAACAGGCGAGCTTGTAGCGGTAGGTCGGGAACCCGATGGCGCGCATGCGCGTCTCGTTCGAGCGCGCGCCCTGGATCACCATGCCGAAGCGCGCATTGACCAGCCGCCACACCAGGAAGAGGGCGCCGTAGAGCAGCAGCAGGCAGAGATAATAGAACTGCGTCTTGTCGGCGAGGTCGATCGGCCAGAAGAACTGGCTGCGCTTGTTGATCGTCAGCCCGTCGTCGCCGCCGTAGCGAGCGATGCCGGCGATCACGTAGTAGGCCATCTGCGCGAAGGCCAAGGTGATCATGATGAAATAGACGCCGCGCGTGCGCAGCGACATCGCGCCGATCACCAGCGCAAACAGCGCGGAGGCGGCGAGCGCCACCGCCCATTGCACGAAGCCGGAATAGACGTGCTCGAAGGCCATGATGCCGACGGCGTAGCCGCCGATGCCGAGATAAACGGCATGACCGAAGCTCATCATACCGCCATAGCCGAGGATGAGGTTGAGGCTGACCGCGGCCAGCGCCAGGATCACGATGCGGGTGAACAAAGTGAGCATGAACTGGTCGTTGCTGAGCGCCACATAGAGCGGCAGCAGCGCCAAGCCCACTAGCAGCGCGGCCGCAAAGCCGTTGCGCAGGCCGGCGCTCTTCATTTGCCGCCCGCCGAGAACAGGCCTTCCGGCTTCAGCACCAGCACGACCGCCATCAGCAGGTAGATTAGCATGGAGGAAAGCGCCGGCGCCGCGGTCGCCGCCGCGGTGGTGCTCAGCACCAGGCGCAGCAGGTCGGGCAGATAGGAGCGGCTAAGCGTGTCGAGAAAGCCGACCAGGAGCGCCGCCACCAGCGCCCCGCGCACCGAGCCGATGCCGCCGATGACAGTGACGACGAAGGCGAGGATGATGATGTTCTCGCCCATGCCGATCTGCACCGTGAGGATCGGCGCCTGCATCAGCCCGGCGAGGCCGGCAAGCGCCGCGCCCAGCCCGAACACCAGCGTGAACAAGAGCTTGATATTGACGCCAAGCGCGCCGACCATTTCGCGGTTGCTGGCGCCGGCGCGGATCAACATGCCGAGGCGCGTGCGCATCACCAGAATGTAGAGAAAGGCGGCAACCGCGAGCGACACCACGATCATCGAGAGCCGATAAGCCGAATAGGAAATGCCCGGCAGGATCGGCACCGGCGTCAGCGCCCAGGCCGGCAGCGACAGCGACAGACCGTCCGCACCCCAGATCAGCCGCACCGCCTCGTTGAAGAACAAAATCAATCCGAACGTGGCAAGCACATGGTCGAGATGATCGCGGCCGTACAGCCTGCGCATCACCAGCACTTCCACCGCCATGCCGACCAGCAACGTGGCGCCGACCGCGAGCACCACCGCCAATAGGAAGCTGCCGGTCCAAGCCGCGAACGTGGCGGCGAAATAGGCGCCGATCATGTAGAGCGAGCCGTGCGCCAAGTTCACGAGATCCATGATGCCGAACACCAGCGTCAGCCCGGCCGCCAGCAGGAACAGCAGCAGGCCGAATTGAAAGCCGTTGAGGCATTGCTCGACGAACAGGGTCATGGCGCTCCCTTCCCCGTCATGCGCGGGCTTGACCCGCGCATCCATCTTAAGTGCACAAAGCGATGGATTGCCGGGTCACGCCGCGGCCCGGCAATGACAGGATAGTCGAAAAAGCAAGACGGCAGAAACGCGTCCGCGTCCCTGCCGCCCGCAGCACATCGGCCAGGATCACTTCATCGGGCACTTGGAATGGAAGACGTCCTGATTGTCTTTGACGATCGTGGCGACGGTCTTGAGCACGTAGTCGTTGCCCTCTTTCACCACGTCCTGCAGATAGAAGTTTTGGATCGGGAAGTGGTTGTTGCCGTACTTGAAGCCGCCGCGCACCGACTTGAAGTCGGCCTTTTTGAGCGCGGCTTCCACCGCCTTCTTGTCCGACAGGTTGCCGTGCAAAGCATTGACCGCCGAGGCGATCAGGTTGGCGGCGTCATAAGATTGTGCGCCGTAGAATGACGGCCTCTTGCCGGGATATTTCTTCTTGAAGTCGGCGACGAACTTCTTGTTGGTCTCGTTGGGCAGGTCGTTGACCCATTCTTGCGCGCCCGGCACGCCTACCGCCAAGTCCTTCTGCAAGGGCAGCGACAATTCGTCGATCGTGAACGCCGTATAGAGCGGGATTTTGCCCTTCAGGCCGGCCTGGGCGTATTGGCTCAAGAACTGCACGCCGGCCTTGCCCGGATAGAACACGAAAATGGCCTCCGGATTGGCGGCCTTCGCCTTGGCGAGTTCGGCCGAGAAGTCGAGCTGCGTCGGCCATTTGGTCAGCTCCTCGCCGACGATCTTGCCTTTGAAGGTGGAGGCGACGCCCGACAACATGTCCTTGCCGGCCGCGTAGTTCGGGCCGATCAGGAACACGCTCTTGACACCCTTCTGGTTCATGTAACGGCCCATGGCCTGCGGCGTCTGGTCGTTCTGCCACGACGTCGAGAAGAAATAGGGCGAGCAGCCGTCTCCGGCGAGTTGGTGCGGGCCGGCATTGGCGCTGATCAGGAAGGTATGCGAGTTGAAGGCCGGCTTCACCGAAGCGAGCAGCACGTTCGACCAGATGTAGCCGGCCAGAAAATCGACATGGTCGGACTGGATCAGCTTCTGCGTCTTCTGCAGGCCGGTCGCCGGCTTGAAGCCGTCGTCCTCGTAGATCACCTGCACCGGACGGCCGCCCATCTTGCGGCCCATGTGATCGAGCGCGAGCTCGAAGGAGTTGCGCATGTTGTTGCCGATGACGGCGACCGGGCCCGAGAAGGTCGAGACGAAGCCGATCTTGACGGGATTGTTCTGGGCCGCGGCCGGGCCCGCGGCGAGCAGCAACGCGGCGCCCGCGGCCAACAATGTTTTACGCATGACACTCCTCCCCCTGGGGCCGCTTCCCGGCCCTTGTCTTCGATAGACCTAATTTACCGGGATCAGACGGAAAAGGTCCACCGCTCTTGGCCTACCCGCCCTGGTTTCCGCGTGGGCGGGAAAAATAATTCCAGGCCGCCGCTCGCGAGCGGCAGGCGACGTTCTCTCGGCTGTTATGTCCCGCGAAAGCGGGGCATCCAGCGACCACCGGCATCTGTTATTACGGATAACCAAGTGACTACTGGGTCATCCGCCTTCGCGGATGACGACCGACCAACAGAGCGGAGCGTCTATGCCCTTAACCGTCGCCATCGTCGCGCAAGGCGCCATGGGTGCCGGCGTCGCCCAGCGCCTGACCGAGCACAAAGCGACGGTGCTTACCTCCTTGGCCGGGCGCAGCGAGCAAAGCGCGCAACGCGCGCGCGCGGCCGGCATGGCCGCCGTCGACGAAAGGCAACTGGCCGACGCCGATTTCTTCTTATCGATCGTGCCGCCGGGCGAGGCGCTGGCGCTGGCAAAACGACTGGCGCCGATGCTCACCGCCGCCAACAACAAGCCCGCCTATGTCGACTGCAACGCGGTGAGCCCGCAGACGATGCAACGAATAGGCGACGTCGTGCTCGAAACCGGTTGCGCTTTCGCCGCCGCCGGGATCATAGGCCCGCCCCCCAAGCCGGGCTCGAGCAACACCAAATTCTACGCCTCCGGCCCCGCCGCGCGCGACTTCGCCCGGCTCAACGACTATGGCTTGATCGTGCGCGTGCTCGAAGGCGAGCTGACCGCCGCCTCGGCGCTGAAAATGTCCTATGCTGGCATCACCAAGGGCTTCACCGCGCTGGGTGCCGCCATGATGTTGGCCGCCGCGCGCGCCGGCGCCGCGGACGCGCTGCACGGTGAGCTTGCCGAGAGCCAGAAGGCGCTGCTCGGTTGGCTCGAACGCTCGGTGCCGAACATGTATGCCAAAGCCTATCGCTGGGTGGCCGAGCTCGACGAAATCGCCGCCTTCGTTGGCAAGGATCACCCCGAGAGCGAAATGCTTGCCGCCGCCGCGCGGCTCTACGAGCGCATCGCCGCGGATGTCGAAGGCGAGAACGAAGAGACCGGCGCGCTCGACGCCTTTCTGCGCAAGTAAGGGGCCGTCATGATCGAAACCCGACTCACCCGCCGCTTCAGCATCAAGCACCCGATCCTGTGCGCGCCGATGGCGCTGATCACGGGCGGAAGACTGGCCGGCGCGGTCAGCGCCGCCGGCGGCCTCGGCGTTCTCGGCGGCGGCTACGCCGGCGTGTTGGGCAACGAGCCCGACCTCGACGATGAGTATCGCGCCGCCGGCAATGCGCCGATCGGCATCGGCTTCATCACCTGGGCGGCGGCGCAGAACCCGCAAGCGGTGGAGTGGGCGCTCGCGCGGCGCCCGGCCTGTCTGTTCCTGTCCTTCGGCGACCCCGCGCCTTTCGCCGAATTGGCGGTCGATGCGGGCGTTCCGGTCATCTGCCAGACGCAGACCATGCGCCACGTCGAAGAAGCCCTCGATGCCGGCGCCACGGCGGTCGTCGCGCAAGGCAGCGAGGCCGGCGGCCATGGCGGCCGCCGCGCCACTCTGCCATTTGTGCCCGAGGTTGCCGACCTGCTTGCCAAGCGCGCCCCGGAAGTGCTGCTGCTGGCCGCCGGCGGCATTGCCGACGGGCGCGGACTTGCCGCCAGCCTGATGCTCGGCGCCGACGGCGTGCTGGTCGGCACGCGTTTTTGGGCCGCCGAGGAAGCGCTCACGCCGCCGGCAGCGATTGCGCGCGCGCTGGCGGCGAACGGCGATTCGACCGTGCGCACCACCGCGGTCGATGCGCTGCGCGGCACGCCTTGGCCAGAGCAATTCTCTTTCCGCATGCTGGAAAATCGCATCACCCGCGAATGGGCGGCGCGCGAGACGGAAGCGCGCGCGCAATTCGGCGCCATGCAGCAGCTTTACGTGGATGCCCGCGCGCGCGGCGATCTCGACGTCGCGCCGGTGGTCGTGGGCGAAGGCGTCGGGCTTATCGGCGCGCGGCTGCCGGCGGCGACGATCGTCGAGCGGATGGTTATGGAAGCCGAGCGCGCGTTAAGAAATTCGTCGACCATGCTTCATTGACTTGCGCCAGCGCGGAACTTCGCTTGACGGGCAATGCGCAGTACCGGGGCCGATTCACGCGGCGTGGCGCCATTCGTCCATTTCGAGTTCTGGGGCGCGCACGGTCAACGAAACGCTCTTCTATGGCACGCGGCTCGGCCCGGCCCGGCTGCAGCTGCGCGAAACTCGCTGGTAGGCATTCCGGCGAACGCGCAAGACTTTGCCCAATTCTTGCTTCAGGATGGCGTCGGAGCGGCAGGGTCGTGGATCGATCTGCCGTGGCCCGCGTTTTGCTGATGGTCTTTCGCTGTCGGTTAACAGTCGGTCGGCAATGCACGCAATATTGAGACGAATTTGGCACACCAGCATCATCGGCAACCTGGTCGCCGGGTCGCTGGTGGTCCTGCCGTTCGTGCTCACCGTGCTGATCATCGGCTGGGCGATCAAATGGATCATGGCGGCGTTCGGGCCGGGAAGCTTTTTCGGCGACATTTTGACCAGCGGCGGTGAAGCCCTCATCGGGCCGAAGCGCGAGTGGCTCGCTTTCCTGATCGGCACGGTGATCGTTTTGATCATCCTGTGGTTGTTCGGGCTCGCCGTGCGCACCCGCGCGCAACGCACCCTCCAGCACGTGTTGGACGACGTGTTGACCAGGGTGCCCTTGTTCCGTGCCGTCTACCGTCCGGTGTCGCAGGTCGTGCGCCTGTTCGCCGGCAGCAACCCCGATCTCACCGGGTTGCCGGTGGTCATGTGCCGCCTCGGGGGCGAGCAGGGCGTCGATGTCCCGGCCTTCCTTGCCTCAAGGAAGACGTTCGAAGTGGCTGGCGAGCTGCGCCGCCTGGTCTATCTCCCGACCTCGCCGCTACCGGCCTGGGGCGGATTGGTGCTGGTGCCGGAAGCAGCCGTCATTCCGATGCCCGACATGGACGCCGACGCGCTGATCAAGCTTTATTTCTCGTTCGGCGTCCTGGCCCCGGAGACCATCCCACACGTCACCGAGCGGGTCGATAAGCAGGAGCGCGTCGCGCCAGAACTGCGCGAGAAGAAGCCGGCCGACGCCGCGGAATGATGGGGCGGGCCCTGCGTTGACTTGGCCGAAGCGAGATCGTTAGCATGCAAGCGATCTCGGGGGTTCGGCAACATCCATGAAACCTGCACCGTTCATCCGTCACGTGCCGCGAACGGTCGCCGAGGCAGTCAAGATTCTGAGCGAAGTCGCGCCGCAGGACGGCCGCGTGCTGGCGGGCGGGCAGAGCCTGGTGCCGATCATGGCCTTCCGGCTCGCCAAGCCGGCGCATCTCGTCGACATCAACGAGATCGACGCGCTGAGAAGAATCAACAGCGACGGCAAGGTACTGAGCATCGGCGCCAATGTGCGCCACGCGGCGTTCCATAAGCCGGTAGTCGAGGGCCCGCTCGGGGCGCTACTGACATACGTCGCGCGCCACATTGCGCACTACCCCATTCGTACGCGCGGCACGTTTTGCGGCTCGCTCGCCCATGCCGATCCGGCGTCGGAATGGTGCCTGCTGGCGGCGACGCTCGATGCAGTGATGGTTGCGCACAGCACGCGCGGCGAGCGGCTGATCGCGGCGAAGGATTTCTTTGCAGGTATCATGTCGACCGCGCTGGCGGAGGACGAGTTGCTCGCCGAAGCGCGGCTGCCGCTGCCGCCGCCCGATACGAAACTCGGCTTCTACGAGTTCAACCGCCGCGCCGGAGATTTCGCCATGGCCGCCGCGCTCGTCTCCTACCGGCTGGAAGGCGGCAGCATGATCGATGTGCGCGTGGGCGTCGGCGGCGCGGAGCCGTTCCCACGCCGCATCGTGCAAGCGGAAACGCTGCTCGGCGGCCAGGCGCCGGGCGACAAAGTTTTCCGCGCCGCCGCCGAGGCCGCCGCCGGCGCGGTTGAACCGATGGAAGATCACCAGACCACAGCCGAATACCGCCGCGATTTGGTGCGCGCGGTGGTGCGCCGCGCGTTGGAGCACGCCGCATCATGAATGCGAATACAAACTCCGCTCATTCCCGCGCAAGCGGGAATCCAGAAAGAACGAAAGTTCGCCAGCTTGCAGCCCTGGGTCCCCGCTTTCGCGGCGACAAGCGGAAGGGCGGTCGCGAATGAGTGAACGCGGCACCAAGGGCGCAGGGCTGAAATGGGTCGGCCGCGCCATCCGCCGGCTGGAGGACCCCGCACTGATCACGGGGCGCGGGCGCTTCACGCATGACCTGCCGGCGACGCATTGGCTGCGTTTCGTGCGCAGTCCCGTGGCGGCCGGGAAAATCAAAAACATCGCGGCACCCGCCGGCGCCGCCGTCATCACCGCCGCCGATCTCAAGGGATTGAAGCCGATCAGGCCGATGCTGCACAAGTTCAACTACCGGCCGGTCGGCCAGCCGATCCTGGCCGACGGCCAGGTCCGATTCACCGGGGAGATCGTCGCCGCCGTGATCGCCGCGAGCGAAGCGGAAGCCGAGGACCTCGTCGACCAAGTCGAGATCGATATCGAGCAAACCGAGCCCTTGATCGACGCGCGGGCGGCGCTCGCGCCCGGCGCGCCGCAGATCCATGCCGAGGCGCCCGGCAACGTCATCGTCGAAGGCGCAATGCAAACGCCCGAATTCGACAAGGTCTGGGCAAGCGCCGCCAAGATCGTCACGGTCGAAGCACTCTCGCGCCGGCAGAACGCCACGCCGATGGAGGCGCGCGGCGGCCACGCGGCCTACGACGCTGCGACCGGTCGCGTCACGCTCACCTGCACGACGCAAATGCCGCATCTGACGCGCACGGCGATCGCCGACGTGCTCGGAATCGCAGAAAGCGAGCTGCGGGTGATCGCGCCCGATGTCGGCGGCGGCTTCGGGCAGAAAATGTCGCTCGCCGCCGAATATGTCCTGTTGGTATGGCTGGCGCGCAAGTTGAAAAGCACGGTGGGCTGGCGCGAGGACCGCCGCGAGAACCTGATCGCCGGCTTTCACAGCCGCGATCAATACCTCACGCTGCAGGCGGCATTCGACAAGAACGCAAAATTGTTGGCGCTCAAGCCCGATGTCGTCGCCAATGTCGGCGCCTATTCCTGCTACCCCACCACCTGCGGCGTCGAGCCGCTGATGGCCATGGCGGAGATGCCCGGGCCTTACGACTTCCGCGCCTATTCCTGCCGCGCGCGCGGCGTTGTCACCAATACCTGCACCATGGCGCCTTATCGCGGGGTGTCGCGCCCGGCGCTCACCTTCGCGCTCGAGCGCGCCATGGACAAGGCCGCGGCGGCCTTCGGCCTCGACCCGGTCGACATCCGCCGCCGCAACCTGATCGAAAAATTCCCTTACACCTCGGTGACCGGCCTGGTGTTCGACGAGGCAACCTACAAACAGACCTTGGAAATGGCCGTGCAGGAGGTGGACCTGCCGGCCTTCCGCCGGCGGCAGAAGGAAGCGCGCGCCAAGGGCCGCCATCTCGGCATCGGCTTTGCCACCTTCTCCGAGCGCACCGGTTACGGCAGTTCCGCATTCGCCGCGCGCGGCGCCGAGATCGTGCCGGGCTGGGAGACGGTGATCGTGACGATCGATCCGTCCGGCTGCGTGGAGGCGCGCATCGGCTCCTCGCCGCACGGCCAGGGGCTCGGCACCGCGCTGGCGCAGATCATCGCCGACGAGATCGGCGTCGCTCCCGAAGCGATCAAGGTGATGCACGGCGACACCGATACGACGCCCTACGGCTGGGGCACCTTCGCCAGCCGCTCGCTGGTGATCGCCGGCGGCGCCTCATTGATCGCGGCGAAGAAAGTGCGCGCCAAGCTGATCAAGATCGCCAGCCATCTTTTGGAAGCGGCGGCCGACGACATCGTGCTGGAGGACGGGAAGGCGAAAGTCGCCGGCACCGACCGCTCGATTGGCATCGCGCGAATGGCGCGCGAGGCCTACACGCAAACGCACAAGTTCAAGGGCGAGATCGAGCCCGGGCTGACGGAAACCGGCACTTACGATCCCGACGGCACTTTTTCCAATGCCTGTCATGTCGCTCTGGTCGAGGTGGACGTGGAGACCGGGCGCACGGCGATCGAACGCTACGTGGTGGCGGAGGACGCCGGCCGCATCGTCAATCCGATGATCGCCGACGGGCAAGTCTGCGGCGGCATCGCGCAGGGCATCGGCAACGCGCTGCTCGAGGAGATCGTCTACGACGACAGCGGCAATATCCTGACCTCGACGCTCGCCGATTACCTGCCGCCGACCGCGCATGAGATCCCGCCGATCGAGCTGCACCACATGGAAACGCCGAGCACGCAGTCGAATACGCGGGCGAAGGGCCTCGGCGAAGGCGGCGCCATCGGGGCGCCGGCCGCTGTGATCAACGCCATCAACGACGCGCTCGCGCCGTTCGGGGTCGAGATCGACGAGATGCCCGCCACACCGCAGCGCATCCGCGCGGCGCTGCGGAGGGCTGAGGTGAAACAATGACCCTGCAACATAACAAGGTGTCGTCCCCGCGAAAGCGGGGACCCAGTAAACACAAAAGTGAAGGAAAGGCACAGTTTCGTGTCAAAAGAAGCGTCAGCGTTTACTGGCTGCCCGCTTTCGCGGGGATGACACCCGGAGGTTTGGCGCGACATCTGGGCTTCTCGCAATGACCGGCAAGACCGCCATCACGCTTCACATCAACGGCCGCGCGCACGCGATTAGAGTCGAGCCGCGCCGCATGCTGGCCGATGCCATCCGCGACGACTGCGGGCAGACCGGCACCCATATCGGCTGCGAGCACGGCATCTGCGGCGCCTGCACGGTGCTGGTGGACGGCGAGCCGGTGCGCTCGTGCCTCATGTTCGCCGCGCAGGCGGACGGCAAGCAAATCCGCACCGTCGAGGGCCTGGCAAACGGCGACACGCTGCACCCGATGCAGCAGGCCTTCGTGGACCATCACGGGCTGCAATGCGGCTTCTGCACGCCGGGATTTCTGATGCTGGCGGTCGGCGTGCTGGAGCGCGAGCCGAACCTTAGCGATGACGAGTTGCTCGATTTGCTGTCGTCAAATCTCTGCCGCTGCACCGGCTATCAGAACATCATCAAGGCCGTGCGCGCCGGCGCGCAGGCGATGCGGGGGAAGTGATGCGCATTCGGCGAATGGAATGAGGCACGCGCGCGCGACGATCTCTCTTCACTTCCCCCGCATGCGCGGGAGGGAGAGCGCTGCGCCAAGCGGCAGGGTTTGAGCAGAGATGGCCGCGCAGCAAAAATTCATCGGCCGCTCCGTCCCGCGCCTGGAAGATCGCCCCTTGCTGCTCGGGCAGGGCCGCTTCGCCGCCGATGTCAACTTCCCCGGACAGTGGGTGATGCGCGTGGTGCGTTCGCCGGTGGCGCACGGCAAACTGAGAGCGATCGACGCAAGCGCAGCGCTCAAACTGCCCGGCGTGCACGCCGTGTGGACCCAGGCCGACGTCGCGCATATCCCGCCGATCGGTTTCCGCCTCACCGGGCTCACGGCGCTGGAACCTTACCGGCAATACGCGCTCGCCAGCGACACTGGTGCGCTATGTCGGCGAGCCGGTGGCCGCCGTCTTCGCCGACGACCAATATATTGCCGAAGACGCCGCCGATCTGGTCGCGCTCGACATCGCGCCCCTGCCGGTGCTCCTCGATGCCGCCGGGCCGCCTGGCGCGTTCGACGGAGAACGCAGCACCGAGACGACCATCATCGAAAAGAAATCCGGCGACGTGCAAGCGGCCTTCCGCGCCGCCGCTCAAATCGTCGCGCTCGATGTCGCCATCGGCCGCCACAGCGGCGTGCCGCTGGAAACGCGTGGCGCCATCGCGCGCTACGACGAAGCAAACGACCTCTTGGAAATGCACGGCGCCGCCAAGGTGCCGCACTGGAACCGCGATCGCCTCGCGCTGATGTTCGGCGCGCAAGCCCGAAAGCGTTCAGCTGCACGAAGGCCATGTCGGCGGCGGCTTCGGCATCCGCGGCGAAATGTATCCGGAGGACGTCCTGGTCTGCGCCGCAGCGTTGCACTTCAAGCGGCCGATCAAGTGGATCGAGGACCGGCGCGAGCACCTGATGGCCGCCAACCATTCGCGCCAGCAGCGCCATAAGATAAGGGCCGCAATCGACGCAGAAGGGCGCATCCTCGGCATCGACGACGAGTTCTTCCACGACAACGGCGCCTATATGCGCACGCATGCGGCGACCGTGCCCGACCTCGCCGCCGCCATGCTGCCCGGGCCCTACCGCGTGCCGGCCTACCGCGCGGTCGGCCACATCCGGCTGACCAACAAGACGCCCTGCGGCACCTACCGGTCGCCCGGCCGCTACGAGACCACCTTCGTGCGCGAGCGGCTGATCGACGCCATCGCGGCGAAGACCGGCCTCGACGCCATCGAGGTGCGCCGCCGCAACCTCATCCCGAAAAGCGCCATGCCCTACGATCTCGGCTTCGGCACGCTCGGCACGCACCTGATCTACGACTCGGGCGACTACGAGAAGCTGATGGACCGGCTGCTCGCCGCCGCCGGCTGGCCGGCGATGCAGCGCGACCTCCAGCGTCGGCGCGCGGCTGGCGAAAAAGCGGGCTGCGGCTTCGCCATGTTCGTGGAAAAGAGCGGCCTCGGGCCGTTCGACAAGGTGCGCATCGAAGTGAACGCAAGCGGCGCAATCGAAGTCGTCACCGGCGTCGCCTCGATCGGGCAAGGCGTAGAAACGGCGATGGCGCAGATCGCCGCTGACACGCTGGGCGTCGACTATGCCGGCATCAAGATCACGCACGGCCAGACCGACCGCATCGACAAGGGACTGGGGGCGTTCGCTTCGAGAGTGACGGTGATGTGCGGGGAAGCAACGCGCATGGCGGCGGCGAAGCTGCGCGAGGAGGCGCTCAACGCCGCGGCGGGCCTGATGCAGACCACGCCGGAAGCGCTCGACATCGTGGACGGTGAGATCGTACGCACCGACAGACCGGGGCCATCGATGTCGCTTGCTGCGCTCGCCGCCGCGCAGCACGGTCTACAAGCTGAAGCTGAATTCACATCGAGCCAGATGGTTTACCCTTACGGCGCGCATGTCGTGCAGCTCAAGCTCGACCCCGAAACCGGCGGCGTGACCATCGAGCGCTACTTGGTGGCCTTCGATATCGGGCGCGCGGTCAACCCGCGCCTGGTGGAAGGCCAGATCGTAGGCGGCATGGCGCAAGGGCTGGGCGGCGCGCTGTACGAGGAATTCCTTTACGGCGAAGAGGGCGAACCGCTGTCGGTGACCTTCGCGGACTATCTGATGCCGACCGCGCGCGAAATGCCCGAGGTTGAGGTGATCCTGAGCGAGGACGCGCCCTCCCCGCTCAATTCGCTTGGGGTGAAGGGCGCCGGCGAGGGCGGCATCACGCCGGTGGGCGCGGCCATCGCCTCGGCCATCGACGACGCGCTGCAAAAACCGGGTGCGGTGACGCAATTGCCGATCACGCCACAACGGCTGAGGGCGTTGATGAAAGCGGTTTGACTATTCAATTTAGCTTGTACACGCGGACATCTCGGCCGGTAATTGGCTTGCCCGCTGAAGCTCTAGGAGCCTTTGGGCGACATCGGCCGCTTTACCTGTACTCAAGGAGACCGCGCATTGAGGCAACTTATACGTTCTCATTCGCCTGGCTTACGCTCCAGGTTCGCCTAGTCCTGAAACTCGCTTAGAAACGAGTTTAGTGCTTTCCTTCCGGCGCGATCGGCCTCAGTCGCGGTGCCGAAAAGGGCCTGCGATTGTTTGACCGGGCTATTCCTGCCGGCGCGATGGATTTCCCATTTCCAGGAGCTCGGAGTGCGAGCCATATTTTTCACGACAACGGAAAAATCCAGATGATCGGGCATCAATTTTGAGTGGGCGTCGAGGTTGACTGCGGTGGCCTGTACCCCGGGCGCTGCCCCGCTTTCCTTGCGTCCAGCAGCTTTTTCTTGCGCGTGTCAGGGATGAGACCGTCGCGCTGCGCCTTCTTGCGCGCGAGCTTGCGCGCTCGACGGATTGCCTCGGACTTTTCCCGGTTTTTGCGTTCTGAAGGCTTTTCATACGAGCGCCGCTGCTTCATTTCACGAAATACGCCTTCACGCTGCATTTTCTTCTTCAGGACGCGGAGCGCCTGATCAATGTTGTTGTCGCGAACTAGTACCTGCAAAAAATGACTCCTTATTCTGCCTTCAGTGGGTTTCGTTGCGCCAGGCGCGACCGCAAGCGCTGCATATGTAGTCGCTACGAGAATCGGGGTTGCTAGGGACTGCCGATTCGGTCAACACAAGAGCGTAACAAAGCGGGCAATGTTCAGCGCCGCGATCTACGTTCTCGCCACGCTTGGCTTGCTGCCGCGCATTCGATCGACGCAGCCAGCGCCGTTCGATCTCGCGAATGATGTGGGCGGGCAGTGCATGAGCCATAGTGTTCCCCATACGGCGGGAGCACAATTGGTCTCTCAGCCATCGGCCGCCCGTAATTCAGTGCCGACGATTTTTCTAATATGGACATTCGAGCCGGAGATCGCCAGCGTTTTCTCTCCAGCCACGCACGGGACAGGCCTTTGCTCACGCGTGAGCCACAGCCGATTTCCATTGACGTGGCTCGCAAAGGCGCGTATGAGCGCGCCGTTGAAACATGTTTTTTCGTTCTGCCTTGCTGCGCTGCCCTTGAAGTGGGCGGTTATCAAGACACCCTGAAAATCCGGATGTTTCGATCGCCGAGGCGGGAAGTCGCGCTCGGCGAAGTTCGCTTACAACGCAGTCAATGCAAGGATAGAAAACTATGGCTACAGGTACCGTGAAGTTCTTCAATACCCAGAAGGGCTTCGGCTTCATCACGCCGGCCGACGGCTCGCGCGACGTGTTCGTGCACATCAGCGCAGTAGAGCGCGCCGGCATGCAAACCCTCATGGAGGGCCAGCGCGTGACCTATGACGTCGTCACCGAGCGCGGCAAGCAGGCGGCTTCCAATCTACAGAGCGCCTAATCGCGACGCGACACGCATCACGCCCGGCCCGCGCGCCGGGCGTTTTCGTCCGAGCACGGCGCGCCACGGGAGAGCGGCATGACGCACAAGTTCGCCATCGGCGTCAGCGTATATTACAACGGTGGCACGCTCTCGCCGGGCGTGCGTGGCATATACAAGGTCGTGCGCCGGCTGCCGGTCGAAATGGACAACAGGCTCCTTTACCGCATTAAAAGTGTGGCCGAGAACTTCGAACGCACCGCCGAGGAGCACCAGCTCAGCCACGCCGACTGAGAAGACGGCACGATATTGCTGCGGTCACGCAAACAATTGACTGAGATCATGCCGACCGCACCTTCTGTCGCTTAGCCGGTGGCGAAGAACCATCAACTGACTAATCAAGGTCCTTCAGGCGAAATCGACAACCGCCTGATCCATGTAAGCGTCACGCACCAGCACCATATGACTTTGACCGCAGTGTGCGCAGGGCACCCTGATCTCGACGTTCCATAAGAGTGCGAGACTTTTGTAATCAGTCCCGACGCCTGTATCGGTCTTTTTGTTTGTTTCGGGGCACCGAATCGAGAGCCCGTCCATAGTGATCTCCCTCATTTGCAGGCGGGAGTACGACAGGTCTCTCAGCCGCTGGCGCCCATGCAACGCCACTGCCAGCGATACCTAGGAACATATGCGCCGGCAGACCTCATGTCCAGTAGCGGTGGACGCATTTGACGCACAAATCGCCGCGTGTGACGCACAAATTGCCGCGCGCAAATTGCCATAAAGGCCGTCGATCGACGCCGACCATTTTCACCTCTGCCGCTTCTACATTGCTGCTCTTGGCTCGGCGTCAGCGGTATAGGAAGATTGATTGCTTAATGACGCCTGGTACGGAGAGCTTAGCGTCGTAGACGCCATTGAGGCGATGCCCGCTTCGCTCTTCAGAGGCGCCTCGGCCACCAATTTCCAGACATTTGGTTGTTCAGATCATGCTCGTTTTATTGAATGTCGGATGTCATTATCTTCAAATGCGACAGCGGCAATATCCTAATAGGCCACGCCGCCGATGAACCGAATAAAGATGGAATGCGGGCAAGCAACGATGGGTCGGCATCGGCCGAGCCATCGTCGTCGGTAGCAGAGTATTATCCGCCGCCTCGAACGCAAGGAGGTGCGTCATGCTGCAGCGGTTACGCGTAGAGCCGATTTCGAGCTATCTGGAACGACGCCGCAAAGGCCCAATCCATCCGGTCGCCATCGCCAATGGGCTTGTCTATCTGTCGGGCTTGCCGCCATTCGAGCCCGGCACGGGCGAAATTAGGCGCGTGCCGTTCGCGCGGCAGTCGGAACTCGTATTGGAGCAGATGAAGTTGTGCCTGGAGGCGGCCGGCTCCTCGCTGGCGCACGTGCTCAAGTGCAACGTCTATTGCACGCCCGATCCGACGCATTTCGCAACGTTCAACGAAATCTACGAACGCTATTTCCCGTCCGATGCGCCAGCTCGTATTTTTCTGCATGTGCCGTCGTTTGTCGGGCCCTTCGACATCGAGGTAGATTGCGTTGCTGTCGTGAAGTCCGAAACGCGATAGGAAAGGCGTTGACCGAGAAAGCGCGATGAACGCGGATAAAACGAAGCGCGCCGTGCTGGTGACTGGCGCCGCCGGCGGGCTCGGCAGCGTGATGAGCAATGCCCTGCTGACGGCGGGGCACGCCGTCGCAGCCGTCGACCGCAGCAAGTCCGGCCTGGAAAAGCTTTCCGCGTTCGTCGCGCAGAGCCGCGAGCGGTTTCTTTGCATTGCGGCCGATCTGTCCGATCCGGCGCAATGCAGCGAGGCCGTGGCCAAAGCGGCCGCGCATTTCGGGCGGCTCGAAGGCGTCATCAACAATGCCGGTATCGGCATGAGCGAGATCCGCCCCGATGCCGAAAAGAACCATCCCGGCATCGAGGAACTGACGCTCGAAATCTGGGACCGCTTCTTCGCCGTCAACGCGCGTGCGCCCATGCTGCTGGTCCGCGCGGCGCTGCCGCATATGCGCAAGGCGGGGTGGGGACGCATCGTCAACAACACGACCAGCTATCGCACCATGCTGCGCGTCCTGCCCTATGGCGCCGTCAAGGCGGCGCTCGAATCGATGTCGGCCGTGTGGGCGGACGAGCTGAAGGATGCCGGGATCACCGTCAATGTGCTGGTGCCGGGCGGGCCGTCCGACACGCCGTTCATTTCCGATCAGGCCGGCTGGGCGCGCACCGAGATGCTAAAGCCCGCGATCATGGCGGCGCCGTTGGTCTGGCTGATGTCAGATGCCTCGAACGGCTTCACCGGCCACCACGTTACGGCTGCGAGTTGGGACGAGTCCCTGCCTTCGTCGGAGGCCGCGCGCAAGGCGAGCCGCGGCATCGGCTGGCCGGAACTCGCCGCGCAGACCGCCTGGTGGCCGAAAGGCAATGCGTGAAGGCGCGGAGGCGTGGCTTCACCAAAGCTTCCTCAGCAGCCGCACGACGAGGCGCTGCTCTTCCGGGCTCAGCGGCGCGAGTGTCTCGGCGGTGATCCGGGCGGCGACTTTTTGCGCCGCCTCGATGACGACGCGGCCGCTTTCCGTCAGCGCCACGGCGCGGCGGCGGCGGTCGACCGGGTCGGCCAGCGCCGTGAGGAAGCCGCGCGCGCTCAACCGGTCGACCACCCCCTTGATGGTGGCGGCATCGAGATAGATCAGGCGGCCGAGATGGTTCTGCGAGCAGGGGCCGACTTCGTAGAGCTTGGCGAGCGCGGCAAACTGGGTCTGCGTCAGCCCCTCGATCATCTGCGACATGAAGATCGCGGTGTGGCGCTGCATGGCGATCCGCATGCGGAAGCCGACTTGCTCGTCGAGCACATAGGGTTGCGGCTCGGGAGCCTCCGCCGCCCCTGCCACAACTTTCAGTTTCTCCGGCCGCATGTCCGCTCCATAATTGCCGCGCTCCCATAGTCTTACGTTATGGGAAATCATGACCGGGATTGGCGGTGGGCGATAGTCCCTCCTTGCTCCCGGCAACCCGGTTCCACAACTTAAGGTTGCTGTCGGTTGTACGCTCTTAGCCCCGCGGGCGGTCGCGGAAGCGGTCCATCAGCGGCTTGTCCTGGCCGCCGTCGATCTCGATCATGGTCCCGTTGACCATGTGCATCAGCGGCGAGGCCAGCATGGCGACGAGATTGGCCACCTCTTCCACCTCCGCGATGCGGCCGAGCGGGATCGAGGCGGGCGCCAGCTTGTCGGCTTCTTCCCGCGCGATCTTCATGTCGCGCGCCATGGCGTCGACCAGGCCGGCCCAGCGCTCGGTGCGCACCGGCCCCGGGTTCACCGCCACGAAGCTGATATTGCTCTTGCCGTATTGGCCGGCGAGCGAGAGCGTGAGGTTCTGCCCCGCCGCATTGGCGGCGCCCGGGCAGATTTCCCAGTAGGACGGCTTGACGCCGTCATTGCCGATCAGATTGACCACGCGGCCGCCGCCCTGCTTGACCATGATCGGCAGCACGTAGCGCAGGCAGCGCACGTACCCGAGAAACTTGAGCTGCAGGCCCTTCTCCCAGTCGTCCTCGGTGAGATGCTCGATGACGCCGCCGGCGGCGGAGCCGGCATTGTTGACCATGATGTCGACGCGGCCGAGCGCCTCGTGGCCCTTGGCGATGAAGTTGTTCGCGTCGGCGTCTTTGCGCAGATCGGCCGGGATGGCGACGATCTTGCGTCCCGTTTCCTTTTCGATCAACCGCGCCGTCTCCTCCAGCGGCCCCGCGCGGCGCGCGCAGATGGCGACGTCGACGCCTTCCTTGGCAAGCGCCAGCGCAATGCCCTTGCCGATGCCTTCCGAGCCGCCGGTGACCAGCGCGGTCTTGCCTTTGAGTTTCAAGTCCATTGCCATGCTCCCCCGTTTTTATGGCTTATGCGCGAGCCAGCGGCCGGCTTCCGCCGCGGCGAAAAGCCCGGCGATGGCCGCGTTGAATTGCGCCGGCTCCTCGGCGCAGATGTTGTGGCCGGAGCGCGGGATCACCAACAGTCCGGCGGTCGGCACCGTGCGCTTAAGAAAGACGCTGCCGTCGATGCAGGGCTCGTCCTCGTCACCGACGATCACCAAGAGCGGCACCGCGAAGCGCTTGAGCGCGTCTTCCATTTCCCACAGCGTCGGCCGCTTGAGCTGCAGATTGAACATGGTCTGCGCGTGACCGAGCGCTGAATGCTCGGCCAGCATGCGGGCGAATTCGGCGTGGCCGCGCGGGTCCTTGTGCTTTTGCGCCTGGCGCATGGGCGCGTCGGCATATTTCGCGGCGGCCGCTGCGATGCCCTCCTCGGCGAACATCTTGCCGGTTTCGGCGGCGAGCGCCTTCATCGCCTCGCGCTGCTTCGCATCGGGCGTGGAGCCCCAGCCGCAGCCGGCCGCCACCACCGAGATGCAGCGCGCCGGCGCATGCATGCCGACATGCAACGCCGTGTAGGCGCCCATGGAATGGCCGACCACATGCGCCTTGTCGATTTGCAGCGCGTCCATCAGCGCCAGCACGTCGTCGCGCGCGATGCTCTGGCCGTATTGCTCAGGTTCGCTCGGGACATCGGAGGGCGGATAGCCGCGCTGGCTGAAGGTCACGCAGCGATGGGAGCGCGAGAAATGCCGCATCTGCGGCTCCCAGGTGCGCCAGTCGCCGGCATATTCATGCACGAAAACGATGGCGCTGCCGCCGCCGGCCTCCTCGTAATAGAGCCGAACGCCGTCGCGCGCGCTGATATGCGGCATCGCCTGCCCCCCCACCGAGGGGCAATTATTTGCACGCGAATGAAATCGGGTAAAGCGGATGCCGTCTCAGTTCCGCAAGACCGCCCTGGCCGCGTCGCCGACCGCCTCCACCGACATGTCGGTGTCGAGGAAGCAGAGGATGCGGCAAGGGCAGCTTTCCAGGCCTTCGTAGCGCCAGGGGAAGGCGCCGATCAGGCAGCGCTTGCCCAGCACCAGTTCGATATCGCCGCCGATGTTCTCCGCGTGCAGCAGGCCCTCCTGGAAGGCCCAGCTGTGGAACGGGAACATGTCCTGGCTGACGCGGCGGCCGGATTTCTTGTGGGTGAATTCGAAGGTGCCGAAGAATTCCGCCGGCGTCTTGCCATGCCGGCGCGCGAACTCGGCGGCGAGATCGGGCCGCATGGTGCGGATGGACGTGTTCATGGCGTGGTCGCAAGAGCCGGTATCCATGCCCCACCATTTGATCTTCTTGTCGAGCATCCAGTGCAGCGCGGCGAGGTTGGGCCCGGGGTGATAGCAAAAATACTTCACCAGATCCTGCTGCGGGCGGCCCTCGTAATGGCGGTGCCAGCCGGTGTGCAGGATGAGGATATCGCCTTCGCGAATGTCGGAGTCGGCCGCTTGCAGAATTTCCGGCGTGATCACCGCCCAGTCATGCATATGACTGGAAATGTCGACCACCACGCCCCGGTTGACCAGATAGTCGAGCGGCAGGTGCGCCATGTCGCCGTCGCGGTTGTCGGTCGCGTGCATGGCGCCGTCGAAATGCGTGCCCACGTGCAGCGCCGTGTCGATGCGCTGCGCCACGATCATCTGGGTCTGCAAATTCTGCGCGTAGTACATCTTGTTGCCGGCATAGCCGACCCAGCCGGGCGTGTGCACGTTCATGACGTGCGAGAGATCGACGATCTTCATGGCTGCCGTTTCCCCGTGAGCCAAAGCCAGCCGATCATATCAGGCCGCGCAGCGCCAGCCGGAGGCCGAGCGCCAGCATGCCGAGGAAAAACCACAGGCGGAACGCCTGCGGCGAAATCTTGCCGCGCAGCCATTGCCCGAGCGGCATGCCCACGAGCGCAAAAGCAAGCGCCAACAGCGCCGGCCAGGCGATGCTGACGTTGAATTCGCCCATGTCGTACAGCGCCACGCCGAGCGCGGCGGTGGCGACGCTGAACGACAGGCCGAGCGCCTGCACCAGCCGGTCGCGATCGAGAGCGAGCGCATTGATATAGAGAACGGTCGGAATGGCGAACACGCCGGTCGCCACCGAGATGACGCCGGTCGCCGTGCCCGACAAAAAACCGACCCAGCCCTGCGCGCGCGGCGGCAGCGAGAAGTGCACCTTGGCGAGGCCGAGCGCGGCATAGGCGGCGAGCACCAGGCCGAGCCAGCGCGCCGCCAGTTCGCCATTGCCGCGCGGCAGCATCAGCGCGCCGATAAGCGTGCCGATGCAGATGCCGAAAAACATCGGCCACAGGCGGCGCATGAGCTCGCGCAAAGCGCCGCCGGCGAGGCCCTGCCAGACATTGGTGGCGAAGGACGGCACGATGAGGATGGCGGCGGCCTGCGCCGGCGTCACCATCAGCCCGAGCAGGCCGATGGCGACGCTCGGCAACCCCATGCCGATCACGCCCTTGACGAAGCCGGCGGCCAGATAGGCACCGGCCACCGCCGCGAGGAATTGCGCTTCCAACCGAACCTCTCTTTTCGTCGCGGCGGACCATGCGCGCTCGCAAAGGCCGTCACAATGCGCAAAGCGGCAAGGCTGGCTTTCGTTTTGGCGAAGCGAGACTTGCGGTTGGACTTCACGGGAAATGCACCAACAAGGGCGGGCCTGCGCCCGCCGAAGGATTGTTGCCAAGATGCACCAAACGAATGCTTCAGCCCGCGGGCGGGCCAATCAGGGCCCCGCCTGGAAAGTCATAATTCAAATGCCGTCGGTCTCGGTTGGCGGACCAAACCCAACGGAAACGGGCGTGCAAGCCACTGAATCTACAGCGTTTCTTTTTTTGTGATGACATTGTCTATACAGTTTTCGTGTATACATTGACACCACACACAAACTCGCTAGGAATCCTCCCACCGGCCAATATTGATTGGCCACTCAGATAGGAGCGCACCAATGAACTCGGCGTTTTTAGAGCGCCCTTCGCGTTCGACGCCTCGGGTCGAGCGCGATGCAACCATTCACATTCGCGCACCAAAGAAGACAAAGGAGCTGATTGAGGCTGCCGCGACCATCGAACGTAAAACACTCAGCGAATTCACGCTTGAAAGCGCAAGCAGGCGCGCGATCGATGTACTGCTCGATCAGAGGCTATTTCTGCTGGATGAGAAAAAATATGCGGCCTTTATGAGGGCATTGGATAATCCGCCTCCGGCGGGACCAAAGCTTAAGGCACTGATGAAAAGACGACCGCTTTGGCGAAAGTAACGGCCGATTCGACAGTACATGCGGACGGGCTGTCAGAGCCCGCCCCGCTAACTCCTGCCCATGACGTGAACGAGTTCAGTTCTGGCAACCAACTGCTGGACGACTGGCTAAAAAAACGTGCACTCGATAGCGAACACGGCAATACGGCGCGCACTTTTGTCGTGTGCGAACAATCGCTTACTGCCGTCGGCTATTACTGCATTTCTATGGGTAGCGTACAGCTAAGCGATCTGCCCCCAAAAATAAAACGCAAACAAGGACTGCCCAAACAGATTCCTGTCGCTATCATTGGTAGATTAGCCAGGGATGAAAAATACAAGGGACAGGGCCTCGGCCTCGACCTTTTGCAAGATGCGCTGAAACGTATTTTGCAAGTTTCAAAAATGATCGGGGTTCGCGCCGTGCTGGTTCATGCTATAGATGAAAAAGCCGCGGCCTTTTGGCGGGAACAAGAATTCATCGAGTGCCCCGTCGATTCCCGGACTTTATATCTGCCGATCGAGACCATCGCGGGAGCGCTTTAGCGAAGCCGCAAGAAACACAGCCGGAGGAGACCCATGGCCAAGTTCGTCATCGAGCCGCATTTCCGCCTGCAGGAATGGATCGCGCACGAGAAGGGCTATTTCGCCGACGAGGGCCTGACTTACGAATTCCGCGAGCTGATCCAGTCGAGCGACGGCAAGCACCACGACCGCGGCGACAAGCAGGGCGCCTTCCAGTCGTTCGAGCGCGGCCGCCAGGCCGACGTATCCTGCGCCTGCCACTGGACCATCAACGTGGCGGCCTCCAAGGGGCACGGCCGCATGGCGAGCGAGGTCTATTCGGTGGCGCCCGCCGGCATCTTCGTGCAGCCCGATTCCGCCATCCGCACGCCCGAGGATCTGGCCGGCGTGCCAATCTCGGTCGGCTACCAGTCCGGCAGCCACTACGCCACCATCCAGTCGCTCGAGCAGTTCATCCCGGCGGAGCAGATGAACCTCGTCTATTCCGACGGCATGCTGTTCGCGCGCATGGACAAGCTGCTCGACGGCTCGGCGCCGGCGGTGCACCTGTTCGGCGGACCGTATTACTTCGCCGAGCAGCTCGGCTACCGCAAAATCCTCGACGCCACCTTCATGATCGGCATGATGATCCACGGCGATCCCGATCCGGAGGATCTGCGCAAGTTCTATCGTGCGCTGCGCCGCGCCCAGCGCGATCTCGACCTGCGGCCCGAGCTCTATACGCACTACTACAAGAAGGAATTTCCGCAGCGCTATCACGACCGCATGGACACACGGCGCTGGGGCCCCGGCGAGCGGCTGGTGTTCGAGCCCTACACGCGGGAGGTCTACGATCAGGCGCGCGACTGGATCGCCGCGCATGGCATCTTCCCCGACGGTGACCTGGGCGCCGGTCGCTACGACGAGGCGATGGTCTCGGTGGCGTGAGTGGGCCGCCGCCCCAAAGGGCGGCGAGCCGCAAGGAGTCCAGCGAATCCCGGAAAGCGGCCTGTAGCGCGGCATATCGCCGTGCCGCAGCACTTTTCTTTGCCGGCAAGCTCGGGCATTCTACCGCCAACAAAATCGTTTGACGGCCAACGATCAACGAAAAGCGATAGGGAGGACGAGCATGAAACGCATTGCATTGGCGTGCGCCGCCATTTTGGCGGCCGGTCTGCTGCCGGGCGCCGGCCACGCGGCCGACACCATCAAGATCGGGGTGGTGATGCCCTATTCGGGGCAGTTCGCCGATCTGTCCAAGCAGATGGACAACGGCATCAAGATCTACATGCAGCAGCACGGCGACAAGGTCGCCGGCAAGAAGATCGAGATCATCCGCAAGGACGTCGGCGGCATCAATCCGCCGACCGCCAAGCGGCTGGCGCAGGAGCTGGTGGTCCGCGACAAGGTCGACATCCTCGCCGGCTGGCTGCTCACCCCGAACACGATCGCTGGCTGCAGCGTCTCGGCCGAGGCCAAGAAGTTCATGGTGATCATGAACGCGGCGACCTCGATCATCACCGACAACTCGCCCTATTGCACGCGCACCTCGTTCACGCTGCCGATGATCACGGTGACGCTCGGCCAGTGGGCCGCCAAGCACGGCATCAAGAACGACTACACCATGACCTCGGACTACGCCCCCGGCCACGATTCCGAAAAGGGCTTCATGCACGGCTTCACTTCGGCCGGCGGCAAAATAGTCGGCTCGGTGCGCATGGCGGTGAAGGATCCGGACTTCTCGGCCTATGTCCAGCGCGCCAAAGACCTGGACCCGGCATCCATCTTCGTGTTCATCCCAGGCGGCTCGCAGCCGGCGGCCTTCGGCAAGGCCTTGGCCGAGCGCGGCATGGACGCGCAGAAGGTCAAGGTGCTGGGCACGCAGGAACTGGCCGACAACTCGGCGGTCAAGTCGATGGGCAAGGACGCAGTCGGCATCATCACCGCCGGCAATTACAACTACAACTACGATTCGGCGATGAACAAGAAGTTCGTCGCGGCGTACCGTAAGATGTCCGGCGGCGAAAACCCGAACTTCGGCGCGGTCGGCGGCTATGACGGCATGCACCTGATCTACGCCGCGCTTGCGAAGACCAAGGGCAAGACCGGCGGCGACAGCCTGATCGCCGCGGCCAAGGGCATGAAGTGGCAGAGCCCGCGCGGACCGATGTCGATCGACCCGAAGACGCGCGACGTCGTGCAGACCATCTACATCAGCAAGATCGAGAACAAGGGCGGCAAGCACGTCAACGTCGTGATCGACAAGGTAGCGAACGTGCACGACCCGGTGCATGCCGGGCAGATGAAGTAACCGCCCGCCATCGGCTTCGATCGGAATCGGATGGGGCGGCCGGTAGCGGTCGCCCCATGCTGTTCCTAGAAAGAAGCGTCATTCCGGGACGCGGCCGCCGGCCGCGAGCCCGGTATCCATAACCCCGGGCTGCGGAGTATGGATTCCTGGCCCGCTCGCTGCGCGGGCGTCCCGGAATGACGAAGAGGTGGTGAGAGTCGCCGCCGCGCCCGCTCATTCCCGCGCAAGCGGGAATCCAGTTATGATTGCGTGGGACTGAGAATTTGGCCCTGGGTCCCCGCTAGCGCGGGGACGAGCGGGTGCCGGTCAGCGCCCAGAAACGAGATCGCAGCAGCGCCGCCATGCTCCCTCCCGTCTTCGGCGTCCTGTTCGACGGCATCGCCTACGGCATGCTGCTGTTCCTGCTGTCGGTCGGCCTGTCGGTGACGCTCGGGCTGATGAACTTCGTCAATCTCGCGCATTGCGCCTTCGCCATGGTCGGCGGCTACGTCACCGTGCTGCTGATGAACGAGTTCGGCTGGCCGTTCTTCGCCACGCTGCCGATGGCCTTCTTCGCCGCGGCGGCCGGCAGCATCCTGTTCGAGCGCGTGCTGTACCGGCCGCTCTACCGGCGCACCGATCTCGACCAGGTGCTGCTGACCATCGGCATCGCCTTCGTCTCGGTGGCGGCGGCGGCCTATTTCTTCGGCACGCAGCAGCAGCCGATCGAGCTGCCGAACTATATGCGCGGCGCCTACCACGTGCTGGGCCTCGACATCGCCGTCTACCGCCTGTTTCTCATCGTGGTCGGCGCGGCCATCACCATCCTGCTGGTGGGCACCCTCGAGCTCACCCGCTTCGGCGCGCAGGTGCGCGCGTCGGTCGACAACCAGCGCATGGCGAGCGGGCTCGGCATCAATGTCGAGCGCACCTTCGCCGTCACCTTCGCGCTCGGCTCGGGGCTGGCGGGCTTGGGCGGCGCGCTGGCCATCGAGATCGTCGGGCTCGATCCGAATTTCGCCTTCACCTATCTGATCTATGTGCTGATCGTCGTTTCCGTGGGCGGCCTCGGCTCGATCGCCGGCTCGCTGGCGGCGGCGGTGCTGATCGGCATCAGCGACATCGCCGGCAAATATTACGTGCCGCAGCTCGGCGCCTTCCTCATCTATCTGGTCATGCTCGCCGTGCTGATGTGGCGACCGGCCGGCCTGTTCGGGAGGCGCTGAGCATGGCGGTTGCGGCGCATATGGGCGTGGGGCCGGTCGCCTATCTCAAGGCGCAGACGCGCTGGCGCTGGTTCGAGACCGCGTTCTGGCTGGCGACGCTGCTGCCGTTCTATTTCCTGCCCGATTACCTGCAGCTCGCCAGCCAGATCGCCATCACCGCGCTGTTTGCGCTCTCGCTCGATCTCATCCTCGGCTATGCCGGCATCGTTTCGCTCGGGCACGCGGCCTTTTTCGGCACCGGCGCCTATGCCGCCGGGCTGTTCTCGAAATTCGTCTGGGGCGAGCCGCTGAGCGGGCTGCTCGTCGGCGCGTTGATGGCCGGCCTCCTCGGCTACGCCACCAGCTTCATCATCGCGCGCTTTCGCCATCTGGCGCTGATCATGCTCACGCTCGGCTTCGGCCTGCTCTTGGGCGCGGCGGCCAACAGCGCCAGCTGGCTGACCGGCGGCAGCGACGGGCTGCAGGGCGTGGCGATCTGGCCGCTGCTCGGCCGTTTCCACTGGGATCTCTACGGCTATACCGCCTATGGCTATTCGCTGGCCTTACTATTCGTGCTGTTCCTCGCTGCGAGGCGCATCATCAACTCGCCGTTCGGGCTGTCGTTGCGCGGCATTCGCGAAAATCTCCTGCGCATGCCGGCGATCGGCGCGCCGAGCCGCGCGCATATCCGCACGGTCTACACCATCTCGGCGGCCATGGCGGGCGTTGCCGGCGCGCTGATCGCGCAGACGACGCAGACGGTGGCGCTCGATTCACTCGGCTTCGAGCGCTCGGCCGAAGTGCTGATCATGCTGGTGCTGGGCGGGGCCGGACGGCTTTACGGCGGCCTGGTGGGCACCATCGTGTTCATGATCGCGCACGACCAGTTCTCCGGCATCCAGCCGCAATATTGGTATTTCTGGATCGGCGTATTGCTGATCGCCGTCGTCATGTTCCTTCCGAACGGCATATTGGGCGGGCTGTCGGCCATCGCCCGGCGCTGGAGGACGAAGTGAGCGCGCCCGCGCCCATTGCCCCAGACGCGATCGGCAAAAGCGCGATCGCTTTAGCCACGCGGCAACTATCCAAAAGCTTCGGCTCGCTGGTGGTGGCGCGCGACATCGGGCTCGAACTGCCGGTCGGCGCGCGCTACGCGCTGATCGGGCCGAACGGGGCCGGCAAGACCACGCTGATCAACCTGATAACCGGCATGCTGGCGCCCAATGCGGGGCAGATTTTTCTCGGGCCTGCGGATATCACCGCGCTGGAGCCGCAGGAGCGTGTGCGGCGCGGTCTTGCGCGCACTTTCCAGATCAACACGCTGTTCGCCGGGCTCAATGCGCTGGAAGCGGTGACCCTCGCCGTATTCGAGCGGCGCGAGCTTTCGCGCGAGTTCTGGCGCGACGTCGCGGTGCACAAGGAGGCGATCGACGAGGCGCACGATATTCTGGTGAAGCTGCGGCTGGGCGACGCCTGCTACCAGCCGACGCGCGAACTGCCATACGGCCGCCAACGGCTGTTGGAAATTGCGCTCGCGCTGGCAACGCGGCCGAAGGTACTGCTCCTCGACGAGCCTGCGGCGGGCGTACCGCCGGAGGAAAGCGGCGATATCTTCGAGGTGGTTGCGAGCCTCGCCGGCGATCTCACGCTGCTATTCATCGAGCATGACATGCACGTGGTATTTCGTTTCGCCACCCACATCATTGTGATGGTCGGCGGGGCCATATTCACCGCAGGCACGCCGGCAGAGATCGCCGCCCATCCGGGCGTGCGCGAGGTCTATCTCGGGACGCGTCGGCATGGCTGAGCCCCTCATTAGGCTCGAAGACGTGAGCGCCGGCTATGGCGATGCCGTTGTGCTGCACGAGGTGTCGTTCGAATTGCCGGAACACGGCAGCCTGGCGCTGCTCGGCCGCAACGGCGTTGGCAAGTCAACGCTGCTGCTTACGATGATGGGTTACACGCAATTGCGCAGCGGCAAGATTTGGTGGCGCGGCCAGGATATTTCGCGGCTGCCTCCGCACCGGCGCGCTGCCGGCGGCATCGGATGGGTGGCGCAGGAACGCGAGATTTTCCCCTCGTTGACGGTGGAAGAAAATCTCACGGTGGCCGGGCGGGCCGGCACCTGGAACTTGGCGCGCGCCTACAAGCTGTTTCCGCGGCTTTCCGAGCGGCGTCGCAACATGGGTAATCAGCTCTCGGGCGGCGAGCAGCAGATACTGGCGATTGCGCGCGCTTTGATGATCAACCCAGCGCTTGTGCTCCTAGACGAGCCGTTCGAAGGACTGGCGCCGGTGATCGTCGAAGAGCTGATCGCCGCCATCAAGGCGATGCTCGCCGACCGCAGCATCGCCATTGTGCTGGTCGAGCAGCATTCCGACATCGCGCTGGAATTGACCGCCGATGCCATCGTGCTGGAGCGCGGCGCGGTGGCGCACCGCGCGCCCTCGCAGCAGTTGATGCACGACACCGCCACGCTCGAGCGGCTGGTCGGGTTGCGGGTGGAGGCGGAGGCGTGAGAAAGTCGCCCCGGAATGACCGGAGGAAAAATTGCATGCCCGACCCCATGATCCCGCGCGAGCGCGCCGATTATTCCGCCATCGTTGACCGACCGCCGCTCAAGTTGCCGGGCAGCAATCGCCTCGTGTTTTGGACCATCGTCAATTTCGAGGTGTGGGACATCGCGAAGCCGATGGCACGGCAGCTCCTGCCGGCACCCACCGGCGTGCCGCTGATGCCCGACGTGGTGCACTGGGCGTTCCACGAATATGGCATGCGGGTCGGCTGCTGGCGCTTCTTCGAGCTGTTCAAGCGGCTCGGCATCAAGCCGACCCTGTCGGCCAACGCGCGCATCTGCGAGGACTACCCGCGCGTCGCGCAACAGGCGCGCGACGACGGCTGGGAGTTCATGGGCCATGCCTACGAGCAGGGGCCGATCCACAAGGAGCCCGACCAGCCGGCGATGATCAAGCGCACGCTCGACATCTGTGAAAAATTCACCGGCACGCGGCCGGTCGGCTGGTTGGGGCCCGGGCTCACGCAGACGCTGGAGACGCCGGATCATCTCACCGCGGCCGGCGTGCAATATATCGGCGACTGGGTCTATGACGACGAGCCGACGGTGATCCGTACCGCCAACGGCCCGCTGGTGACGCTGCCCTATACGCTCGAGCTCAACGACATCCCGATGATGCTGATCCAGCATCACGAAAGCGACTACCTGCTCAAGCGCACGATCGACCAGTTCGATCGGCTCTATGCCGAGAGCGAGAAGCGCGCCAAGTTCTGCGCGTTGGCCATCCACCCCTATATCAGCGGGCAGCCGCACCGCATCAAATATCTCGAGCAGATCTACGACTACGTGAACAAGCACGCGGGGGTGCTGCACTGGAATGGCGTAGCGATGCTCGACTGGTATAGGAAGGTCGCCAAACTCGAAGCCGCGGCGTAGCGCCGACGTCCCGACGGGTCTTCCGCATCATTGCCGGCGAGCGAGGCGCAGCAGGAGCCGGATCAGCCATCGCTTTCGTCGGTAGGGCGGGCGCAGAATCGCCGTCGCGCTCCACCGCCGCTGAACCATCACGCCGCGCTTCTTCGAGAAGGTCTGAAAACCGTCGAAGCCATGGTAGTGACCCATGCCGCTCGGCCCCACCCCGCCGAACGGCAAATTATGCTGCGCCAGGTGATAGAGGCAGTCGTTCACCGTGACGCCGCCGGACATTGTCCCAGCCAGCACCCTGTCGACGCGGCTCGCGTCTTCGTCGAAATAATAGAGCGCCAGCGGTCGAGGGCGCTCATTCACATAAGCAATCGCCTCATCCAACGTACGATAGACAACGACCGGCAGAATCGGCCCGAAAATTTCTTCCCGCATCAACGCCGTGACCGCATCCGCATTGAAGACGAGCGTCGGCAGGAATACCCCGCTCTCTGCCTTGACCTGCTCGCCGGCGGGATTGATCGGCGCCACGCGCGCACCGCTCGTCGCGGCTCCTTCGAGCAAAGCCCTCAAGCGACTGTAGTGCTGCGCGTTGACGATGCGGGTGTAGTCCGCATTATCGACAAGGCGCGGGTAGAGCCGGCCCACGGCCCGACGGACCTCCTCCTCGAATGCCGCCTCTTGGCCGGCCGGCAGCAGCACGTAATCCGGCGCAACGCAGGTCTGCCCCGCATTATAGAGCTTCGCGCTCATAAGGCGCTCGGCCGCACGGGAGAGAGGATAGCTTTCGTGCAGGATCGCCGGCGATTTGCCACCGAGCTCGAGCGATACCGGCGTCAGGTTAGGCGCCGCCGCCGCCATCACCATCTTGCCGACCCGTGTTGAGCCGGTGAAGAACAGGCGGTCGAACGGCAAAGCGGAAAATTCACTTGCCACCTCGGCACCGCCGGTCACGCAGGCCACATGGTCAGCCGGAAAAGTCGCCGCCACGATGTCGGCAATAACGTCGGCCGAGCGCGGCGCCGCCTCCGATGGCTTGAGCATCACGTGGTTTCCGGCCGCAAGCGCGTCAAGCACCGGACCCAGCGTCAGCAGGATCGGATAATTCCAGGCGCCGATGACGCCGACCACGCCCAGCGGTTGATATTGAAAGAAAGCGCGGCTCGGCTGGAGGAACCAGCTGCTCGCAACTCGCCGCCGTCGCATCCAGCCCTTCAAATGGCGCCGCGCGTGTCTGATCTGATCGTAGAGCGGGAAAAGCTCCAGCAGGAGCGTTTCTTCATGCGCACGGCCACCGAAGTCTTCGGAAACAGCCTGCAAAAGCTCGGCTTCCCGCGCGTGAATGGCGTCGCGCAACGCGGCGAGCGCGCCCGTGCGCTGGGCGTAGTCGGGAGCACCGCGCGCAAAGGCTGCGCGCTGCGCATCCAGAAGCTGTGCGAGCGTGCTCATGCGTCCACACGATAAAAGGCCGCCGCGCGCCCGACAATATAGCTGGCCGCGCCAAGGCCGTCTGTACAACACGCAGCGCACCTGCAAGACTTGCCGGCTTCAAGAAGCCCGGGATTGCAACTGATGAATTTCCCCAAGCCCGCGGTCGGCATGCTGCCGAACGACCGCCTCGCCTATTCACCGATCACCGAGCGTAAGGCCCTTAAGCTGCCGCGCGGCGCGCGCATGGTGATATGGACCATCACCAATGTCGAGGAATGGGACCCGACCCAGACCATGCCACGCACGGTGCTCACGCCGCCGGCGGGCGGCGCGCCCATGCCCGATATTCCGAACTGGTGCTGGCACGAATACGGCAACCGCGTCGGCTTCTGGCGGCTGCTGCAAGTCTACGACGAATTCAAGATACCCGGCATGATGAACATCAATGGCGTTGCGGTGGAAGCCTATCCCGACATCGTCAAGGCATGCATAGAGCGCAAATGGGAATTCATCGGCCACGGCTTCACCCAGCGTAACATGCAGAAGGTGGAGAACGAGCCCGCCGACATCAAGCGTAGCGCCGACGTGCTGGAGCGCGCGACGGGAAAACGCCCGCGCGGCTGGCTGGGCCCCGGCCTGACCGAGACCTGGGAGACGCCCGACATCCTGGCGGAGGAAGGCTACGACTACGTGGCGGATTGGGTGCTGGACGATCAGCCGGTCTGGCTGACGACGCGCACGAAGCCGATCCTCAACATTCCCTACACGCAGGAATGCAACGACGTCGCCATGATGCTGATCCAGCACCACAAAGCGAACGAGTTCTACGAGCGGGCGATGGACCAATTCGAGCAGATCTACAAGGACGCCAAGGGCTCGGCGCGGGTAATGGCGATCTCGGTGCACCCCTACATCATGGGTGCGCCGCACCGGGCCAAATATTTCCGGCAGATTTTCCAGAAGATCAGGAAGAAGAAGGACGTGCTGTTCTGGACGGGATCGCAGATCGTGGATTGGTTTATGAAGGCGGGGCCGAAGGCGCCTGTGTAGTTAGTATCCGCTCGTCCCCGCGCAAGCGGGGACCCAAAGCGGCAAGCGGCGTCTGGTATTGGTCCTGGATTCCCGCTTGCGCGGGAATGAGCGAAAGATAAGGCTCCGCCAGAGCACAACAGGAAACGCCCATGCCTATGCACCCGCGCGAACGCCTCGCCTATTCCTCCATCGAACAGCGCCCGCCGCTGAAGTTTCCCGCCGGCGTGCGCATGGTGATCTGGCCGGTGCTGGCGCTGGAAGAATGGGATATGGGCCGGCCGATGGCGCGCATGGTGATCTCGCCGCCGCAGGGCCAGCCGATGCAGCCCGACCATCCGAATTGGAGCTGGCACGAATACGGCATGCGAGTCGGCTTCTGGCGGCTGCGCAAAGTGTTGCGCGAGCTAAACGTGTCGCCGACGGTGACGCTGAACGCGCGCGTGTGCGAAACCTATCCGAGCGTGGTGAAGGCCTGCATGGATTCGGGCTGGGAGCTCAACGCGCACGGCTACGACCAGGTCCCGATGCATAAGGCGGACGATCAGCGCGCCGTCATCATGAAGTCGATGGACTTGATCGAGAAGTTCTCCGGTAAACGCCCGCGCGGTTGGTTCGGGCCGGGGCTGACGCAGACGTTCGACACGCTCGATTATCTCTCGGAAGCGGGCGTCGAATATATCGGGGACTGGGTGCTGGACGACGAGCCGGTGACGCTGAAGACCACGCACAAGCCGGTGGTGGCGCTACCCTATAATTTCGAGATCCACGACATCGTGCTGATGGCGCTGCAGCATCATTCATCCGACATGATGTATCACCGCGCGTGCGACCAATTCGAATGGCTATACGCGGAAGCCGCGGAACGCCCAAAGGTGATGGCGATCGCCTGCCATCCCTATCTGTCGGGCGTGCCGCACCGCATCGGCCACGTGCAGCGCACTTTCAAGGAACTGCTGGCGCGCGACGGTGTCGTCGCCTGGAACGGCGAGCAGATTCTGGATTGGTACTTGGGGCAAAAAGCGTAAGGCATCCTGTAATGACGGCGCCGCAAACTCCGCTCATTCCGCGCAAGCGGGAATCCAGCAATGCAACCGTGAGTCTCGATATTGCCGCCCTGGGTCCCCGCATTCGCGGGACGAGCGGCTGAGTCCGCGTAACGGGTGGCTGCTCTACGCCTGCGCCACTAGCCAGATGCCGTAGCCGGCCATGGCTACTCCGCTGATGCGCGCGATCCACTCGCCGCCGCGCAGCAGCTTCTCGCCGAACACGAACAGCGTGATCGCCGCCACCCACAGCAGGTTCATCACGCCGACCACGAACAGCAGCGCCATCAACAGCCAGCAGCAGCCCAGGCAATAGGCGCCGTGTTCGGCGCCCATGCGCAGCGCGCCGCTCAAGCCGTCGCGCCAGCGGCTGAACAGGAATCCGAACGGCGAGCGGCAATGGCGCAGGCAGGCCTGCTTCAGAGGCGTGAGCTGATAAATGCCTGCCAGCAGGAACAACGCACCGCCGAGCAGCGCGTTGGTGGTGGTGAGCATGGGCGACAGCAGGCCCAGCATATTAAGCGACCATTGCAGCAGTGTGGCGAGCAGCGAAAAGGCGCTCCAGACCAGCAGATAACCAGAGGCGAACAAAAGCGTCGGGAGCAACCGCTCCGCCGCGTGCGCCTTGCGCTGATGCAGGGCGGCAAAGGTCAAGATCATCGGCGCCGCGCTCGGCAGCATCATGCCGACCATCATCACCGCCCACATGGCGAAGGTCAGCGCGAAGACGGCGGGCGTCCAGTGCGGCGCCATCGGCATCGCCATGGCCGCCATGCCGGCCATGCCCGCCATGTCCGGCATGTTGCGGACGAGCTGTAGCAGGTAAAGCCAAGACAGGGCGGTCACGCCAGCGACCGCCACCAGGATGATGACGCGTTCGCGCAGCAGGAGGCGCGGCAGCGTGGCGCTTTCCGACATCTAGGCGGCCCAGCTGAATGGAGCGAAATGGCCGTTGTTGCCCTTGCCCACCATGTCCACATCGAGCCCGAAGCCCTGCACATTCAGTCGCTTGGCGCGCGCCAGCGCCAGCCGCCGGTTGGCCGGGTGCGCGGTGTTGTCGATGTAGAACGGTTCGCCGCTGCGGTTGCGCGATTCCACGCCCGCGATCTCGAAAGAAAGCACGTCCGGGATCGACACGGACCGCGTCAGCCCGTCCACGCGGAAATCGATCGGCTTGAACGCCACCCCGCGGAAATCACTGACCAAATTGCTGCGGATCATGCCCGGCGTGCCGCCCGCCTCGCCGCTGACGATGGCCGACAGCGCCGACCGTTGCGCCGCGTCGGCGCGTTCGTCGACCACGCAGGCGAACGCCCAATTGCCGTCCGCCATCACCTTGCCGGAGCGGATAAGCAGCGCGAAGCTTAGACCGTCCAGGCCGACCCCACCGCTCTGCCCCTTGTCGATGCGGAACACCAGGCACGCCGTGCAATTGTCCAACGTCGTCTCCCCTTGCGGATTGGTATAAATGCAGGGGCAAAGGTAGTCGCAATTGCAACTTTCCATGTATTGGCCGCTGATCTGCCATTTCTGCTCGGCCATGCTTGCCTCCCCCGTTCAGCTTCGTGCACAACCCCGCCGCAGTTTTGCGCGGGCAGGCTAGGTTTTTTTCCAAAGCATCGCGCCCGGCACGCTTCTGGTGATAAATACCACGGCGCGGCCAGCCGGAGCAGGCTATTAAATGCCCGACATGATCTCCCCGCAATATCGCTCGGCCTTCGTGCCGCACGACCTCGCCGCGCCGCTTGAAGGCGCTGCGAGCGGACCGCTGGCGGGCTTAACCGCCGCGATCAAGGACATGTACGACGTCGCCGGCTACACCGCCGGCAGCGGCAATCCGACTTGGCTCGAGACGCACGCCCCCGCCAAGAAAACCGCCGGTGCGGTGCAGCGCATCCTCGACGCCGGCGCCACGGTGATCGGCAAGACCGTCTGCGACGAGTTCTTCTTCAGCGTGACCGGGGCCAATGCGCACTACGGCACGCCGGTCAATCCGCGCGCGCCCGGACGGCTGCCCGGCGGCTCGTCGAGCGGCTCCGCCTCGGCGGTCGCCAGCGGCATCTGCGACTTCGCGCTCGGCAGCGACACCGGCGGCTCGGTGCGCATTCCCGCTGCGCTCAACGGGCTCTACGGCTTGCGGCCGACGTTCGGGCGCATCGATCTTTCCGGCGTGCAGGCCATGGCCGAAAGCTTCGACGTGCCGGGCTGGTTCGCCGGTAGCCCCGGCCTATTCCGCAACATCGGCGCGGTGCTGCTCGGCGGCCAGCGGGTGCCGGGCAAGTTCACGCGCCTGATCGCGCTGGAAGATGCCTTCGCGGAGGCCGACGAGGACGTCGCCGACTTCCTGCGCACGGCGCTGGAATTCATGCTCGAAGACCTGCCGCCGGTGGCGCATGCGCGCATCTCGCTGGAAGGCTTCGACCCCTGGCGCGAGGCCTTCCGCGTCATCCAAGGCTACGAGGTGTGGCAGACTTTCGGCGATTTCGTCACGCGCGAGCGCCCCGAGATGGGGCCCGGGATCCGCGAGCGCATCGAATATTCCTCGCGCGTAACCGCGGACGAGGCAGCGGAGGCGCGCAAAGTGCAGGAGCAGGCGCGCGCGCACATCCTGCAAACGGTGCAGCGGGGCACCATGCTGGCGCTGCCGACCGCACCCTGCATCGCGCCGCGCATCGACTCGACGCAGGAGGAGCTCGACCGCTACCGCACGCGCGTAATGCGGCTGACCTGCACCGCCGGCATGGCCGGCCTGCCGCAGATGAACTTACCAATAGGCACGCTCGGCGGTTGTCCGGTCGGCTTGTCATTCATCGGCTGGAAGGGCGGCGACGAGGTGCTGCTCGACCTTGCCTGTGCATTGTCGCGCCATTGCGGGATGGCGGCTTGACGGGTTTTGTGCTTTGACAGGCGGCAGCGCACGAGCGGGTACCGGTTTTCCGGAAAGATCGTGCGCAAACAGGACAAAATGACCGCCGCCTTCCTCGACAAGAAGACCATCGCCGAATTGACCGCGCGCATGTATCTCGACACCGGCGCGGTGCGGTTCATGGCTGACAAGCCTTTCATCTTTACCTCGGGCTGGGCAAGCCCGGTCTACAACGACTCGCGCTGGTTGATCTCATTTCCTGACGTGCGCACCACGCTGATGGATTTCGCGATCGCCTCGATCGATCGCGACATCGGGCGGGGCGCGCTCGACGCGGTGGCAGGCGGCGAGACCGCCGGTATTCCCTTTGCCGCTTGGGTGGCCGACCGGCTGCACCTGCCCATGCAATATGTGCGTAAGAAAGCCAAGGGCTTCGGCCGTAACGCGCAGATCGAAGGGCAGCTGATGCCCGGCCAGCGGGTGCTGCTGGTGGAGGATCTCGCCACGGACGGGCGCAGCAAGGTCAATTTCGTCAAGGCGCTGCGCGACGCGGAGGGCCGATGCGAGCACTGCTTCGTGCTGTTCTTCTACGACATCTATCCGGAGGGCAAGAAGATCCTCGGCGATCTCGGCGTCACGCTGCATTGCCTGACTACTTGGTGGGACGTGCTGGCTGTCGCCAAGCAAAGCGGCAAGTTCGAGCCGAAAATGCTGACCGAGGTGGAGAAATTCATGCACGACCCGGCCGGCTGGTCGAAAGCGCATGGCGGGGTCGCCGGAGCGGCGGAATAGTCCTCCTTGCTCGTGCCGGGGCTTGTCCCGGCCATCCACGCCTCTACACTTCGCAGCAAGCAAGACGTGGATGCCCGCGACAACCGCGGGCATGACGGATGATATGGGAGGTCGTCATGGCAAAGGCAAAACGCAAAGGGAAGGCAGCGAAATCTGCGGCGAAGAAAAAGGGCAAGACGAAGGTCGCTGCCAAGAAGGCCAAGCGCGCAACTGCAAAACGCGCGGCGCCGAATCGCAAGCCGCAGAAATTCACCGTCAGCCACCATCGCGATGAGGATTTCGACACCGGCTTGCGTCCCTATTTGGCCTATCGAGATCTCGGCCTGGCGGTGGCGACCGACGGCCTCGTGCAGGCGCACGTCATCCGCATGACCAAGCCGTTCACAACCGGCGAGGTCGACATCCCGCACTATCACGACGTAGACTTCCAGATGGTCTACGTGCTCAAGGGCTGGTTCCAGAGCGAATTCGAGGGCGAGGGCGTGCACACCTTCCACGCCGGCAGCGCCTGGATCCAGCCGCCGAAGATCAAGCACACGGTGCGCGGCTATTCCGACGACTGCGAATTGCTGGAGATCGTGCTGCCGGCCGATTTCGAAACGGTGACGCTGGCGGAGTGAGCTTCTCTCCGCCTCATCCTGAGGAGCCGCCGAAGGCGGCGTCTCGAAGGATGGGGCGGCCCATTTTGGAGACGCGCACCTAGCGGTGCGCTCCTCTGCATGAGGCCGATAGAGGTTCGCGATCAGCTACTTCTCAATATCATCGTCCTGCAATACGCGCAGGGCGGCGCCATCGACGTCACTGTATTGGCCGCTCTTGAGGGCCCAGAGAAAAGCGACCAGGCCGATCAGGCCAAGCCCCACCGCCATTGGCACAAGGTAGACGAGGACATTCATGGGGACTGCTCCGGCGCAGCGTGCACCCCGCGCGCGGCGCGCAGGGCGTTGAGCGTCACCGTAATCGAGGAGCCCGACATGGCGAGCGCTGCGATCAGCGGCGTCACCAGGCCGGCAATGGCAACCGGTACCGCGACGGCGTTGTAGACGCCGGCGAACCAGAGGTTTTCCTTCATAAGGCGGCGGGCGCGGCGGGCGACGCGCAACGCGTCGTAGACCGGCCCTAGACGTTCGCCGAGGAACACCGCATCGGCCTGCGCCTGCGCGAGGTCGGCGGCGGAGATCGGCGACAGCGAGACATGGGCGGCGGCAAGCGAAGGCGCGTCGTTGAGCCCGTCGCCCACCATCAGCACGCGGCGGCCTTCCCGCTTGAGGTCCTCGATGAGCGCGATCTTGTCGGCGGGCGTCAAGCCGCCCCGCCATTGCGCGATGCCGAGCGCCTCTGCCACCGGCCGCACCGATTCGGGACGGTCGCCGGAGAGGATGCGCAGGTCGAGGCCGAGCAGGCGAAGTCGGGCCGCCACTTCGACAGCGTCAGGGCGCAGCTTCTGGGCGATGGCGAGCACCGCCGAGCGGCCACGATGCGTAAACACGATGAGCGAGGAGCCCGGCGCATGCGCGATATTGGCGAGGCCGCAGAAAGCAGCGCTGCCGAGGCGCGCCTCGGCGCCGTCAATCACCGTACGCACGCCCTGCCCCGGCTCTTCGGTGACGTCGTCGTAGGGCCTAGCGCTAGCCGCCTCGCGCGCCAGCGCGGCGGCCAGTGGATGGCGGCTCGAGAGCGCCAGCCGCGCCGCCGTCTGCAACAGCTCGGGATCGAGATTTCCGGCATTGACCACGCGCGGCTCCGGCAGCGTCAGCGTGCCGGTCTTGTCGAAGATGACGGTATCGGCCTCGGCAAACCGCTCGACCGCGTCGCCGGCATTCAAGATGACACCCGCGCGGAACAGCGCGCCCGAGGCCACCACCTGAACCGCCGGAATGGCAAGCAACAGCGCGCAGGGGCAGGTGATGATCAGCACCGCGATGGCCGTGACCAGCGCATCGTGAAACGAAGCGCCAGCAAGCCACCAGCCGATGCCGGTCAGCGCGGCGGTGACATGCACCATAGGCGCGTAGATACGGGCGGCGCGATCCGCCAGCCGAAGGCTGCGCGATTTGGCGCTGGCCGCCTTTTCCACCAGCCGCTCGATCTCGTCGATGAGAGTGCTGCCGCCGGCGGCCGAGACTTCCAGCGTGAGTGCGCCGTTGAAGTTCAGGCTGCCGGCATAGACGCGGGCGCCGGAGGAGACGGCGCGCCGCGCCGTTTCGCCGGTGATCACGCTCTCGTCGATCTCGGAGCCGCCGCCGACCACGATGCCATCGGCCGGAATGCGCTCGCCCGGCTTGACCAGCACGCGGTCGCCGCCGCGCAGCGCCTTGACCGGCACGCTGACCAGTTCGCCGCCGGTCAGGCGGTGCGCGGTATCGGCTTTGAGCGCCGCCAGGTTGCCGGCCACCGCACGGGTCCTGCGGCGCGCGGCGTGCTCGAGCGCACGCCCGACCAGCAGGAAGAACAGCAGCATGATGGCGGAATCGAAATAGGCGTCGGGCGCGTGCTTGGCGGTCTCCACCAGCGACATGGCGAGCGCCAGGATCACGCCGACCGAGATCGGCACGTCCATGTTGAGCGCGCCCGCGCGCAAGGCGCGCCAGGCGCTTTTGAGGAAGGGCTGGCCGGCGTAAGCCGCAGCCGGCAGTACGATCAACGCAGAGGCCCAATGGAAGAAATCGCGCGTCGACGGCGTCATGTCGCTGCCCGCCCACACCGAGACAGACAGCAGCATGACATTCATGGCGGCAAAACCTGCCACCGCCAGATAGCGCGTGAGCCGTCGTGCCTCGGCCGCCTCCTCCTGTTCGGCGCGCAGCGGCACGAAGGGGTGGCCGTGGTAGCCGATCTTCTCCAGCGTCTCGATAATGCGCGCGGGCTCGAGCGCGCCCTCGGCCCAGGACACGTGCAGCCGTCGATTAGTGAAGTTGAGTCGCGCGTCGGCTACGCCGGGCAGCTTTTTCACGGCGCTTTCGATGCGCGCGATGCAGGCGCCGCAATGCACTCCCTCGATCGCCAGCTCTAGGTCGCAGGTGCCGTCGGCAGCCGGCTTGGCGTAGTGGGAAAGGTCGAGGGTTTCACTCATCGCCGCACGATCCGCCTTCCGTCTCCGCTTGTCCCCGTGAAAGTGGGGACCCAAACTGGATGCCCGCTTACCCGCGCATGAGCGGCAAAAGAATCATTTCAAATCCACACGGCTACGCGAGCGGTAGACGCGCTCGCCGCGGCGGTAGAAATCGATGACCAGATCCCATTGGCCGGAACGACCAAGCGACTCGCCGCGGAAGGCGCCGGCACCGATCTTGGCGAGATGGATGATCTGGTCGAGCCGCGAATCGGCCGGATGTTCGAGCGTGGCGTCGGCGGATAGTCCCGCCACCGGAACGCCCTTGGCGTCGCGCACGCTGACATCGAGCACGGCTTCCCCTTGGCGGTCGCGCTTGAGCTTGCCGTCCACGCGCCAATGCAGCGCCTGCTGGCGCTCGGCGCGAGCAAGCTCGCTCCCGAACATCAGGCCCGCTTTGTAGGAGCTCTTCGTCTCCACCCCGCCAAAGGTGGAGGTGGCCGCCTGCACCAGCCAGCCGTTCACGGCGAAGATCACGGCGAAGAAGCCGATCAGCCAAAGCAGCACGCCGCGGCCGGTCAATTCGCGCGGTTTCTCTTCTTGAGTCATGCCTTCACCCTTGCGGTCCGAAGAAATGGTCGCGCATTTCGGCGACCTCGCCGGTGTCGACGTCGATCAACCTGAACAGGATGCTGGTCGAGGGTGCCGGCGGCGTCTTGCTGTAGTCGGTCACCACCACGCGCACTTCCTTGGTCTGGTCGGGACCGACGTCCACCAGCTGGCGGCCGTCGGCACGCGGCGGCAGGCCGACGAAGTCGATCAGCGAGGACGGCAGGCCGTCGACGCTGACGATGAAGTCGCGGTGCCTGAGCTCTTTGTTGACGATGCGGATGGTGTAGCCGTTGCGCAGCGCGCCGTCCGAGAGCCGCACGAACATCGGATTGCGGTCGTGGATGACGCTGATGCCCTCGCTGCCGCGCGTCGCCAGCGTATAGATCATCACGCTGCCGGCGATGGCGATGACCGCGGCGTAAAGCAGGGTGCGCGTGCGCACCAGCTTGTAGAAGGGCTGCTTGCCCTCCATGCGCAGCTTGACGTTGATATCGGTGTCGTAGGCGATCAGCCGGGTCGGCCGGCCGAGCTTCTTCATGACGTTGTCGCAGGCGTCGATGCACAACCCGCACTGGATGCAGCCGAGACTGGCGCCTTCGCGGATGTCGACGCCGGTCGGGCAGACATGCACGCATTGCAGGCAGTCGACGCAGTCGCCGGCGGCCTCGCCATGGGCGCGCAACTGCTCGGCCTTCTTGACCGAGCAGCGCGGTTCGCCGCGATCGTAGCGGTAGGTGACGTTGAGCGCGTATTCGTCGGTGAGCGCGGCCTGGATGCGCGGCCACGGGCACATGTAGAGACAGACCTGCTCGCGCATATGGCCGGCGAGCGTATAAGTGGTGAAGGTGAGGATGCCGATCCAGGCATATGCCACCAGCGGGGCCTGCAAGGTGGCGAGTTCCTTCACCAGCGTCGGCGCGTCGGCGAAATAGAGGACCCAAGCGCCGCCGGTCCACCAGGCGATCATCAGCCAGATGAAATGCTTGACGCCCTTGCGCGCCCACGTGGCGGCGGTCCATTTGCGCGCATCGCGCTGCATGTGCTCGCGGCGATCGCCTTCGACCAGGCGCTCGACCGCGAAGAACAGGTCGGTCCACACCGTCTGCGGGCAGAGATAGCCGCACCAGACGCGGCCCGCGATCGCGTTCATCAGGAACAGACCGATGGCCGCGAGGATCAACAGGCCGGTGAGATAGTAGACCTCCTGCGGCCATATCTCGATGAAGAAGAAATAGAAGCGGCGGGATGGAAAATCGACCAGCACCGCCTGATGCGGCGCCAGCGGACCGCGGTCCCAGCGCACGAAAGGCAACAGGTAATAGATGCCGAGCGTGACCAGCAGCACCGTCCACTTGATGCGCCGGAAAGCGCCGTGCGTGCTCTGCGGATAGATCTTGCGGCGCGGCGCATAGAGCGGAATGTTGTCGTCGTCGTGTGACGACGCGGCGCCGGCCTCAGCCTGCGCCTGAGTGACCAACCGCGCCAGAGCCGGCGCCTCCGGCGCCGGCTCTTCGAGCGATAATGTGCCGCCCGTGGATGCGCTCACTTCACCCCGCCTCCGAAGCTCCACACATAGACCGTCAAGGCCTTAATGGTCGGATCGCTGAGACGGCCTGCCCAGGCCGGCATCACCCCGCCATGGCCGTGCTCGACGCCGTCCACGATCGTCTCCTTGCTCGAACCGTAAAGCCAGATCTTGTCGGTGAGATTGGCTGAACCGAGCTCCAATTTGCCCTTGCCGTCCGGCCCGTGGCAAACCGCGCAATTCGCCGCAAACACCTTCTTGCCGGCGGCGAGATCGGCGCCTTTTTCGACCGGCAGACCGGAGAGCGAGCGCACATAGTCGGCGACGTTCGATATCTCAGCCGGCTTCAGCACGCCGGCGAAGGGCGGCATGTTGCCCTGGTGACCCTTGTCGTTGCCGAAGCGGGCACCGTAGCGGATGGTCTGCTCGATTTGCGGGAGCTTGCCGCCCCACAGCCAATCGTCGTCGTTCAAGTTGGGATAGCCCTTGGCGCCTCCGCCGCCGGCACCGTGGCAGGGCGCGCAATTGTCGGCAAAGGCCACGCGGCCCTCGGCGCGGGCGAAGTCGAGCAGCTCGGGGCTCTCGACGATCTGGGTAAGCGAGGCCGATGCGAGCTTCGCCATCATCGGCGCGCGCTGGGCGTGCAGCGCGGCAAGGTCGGACTCGACCGCGGCGCGCGAATGCCAGCCGAACACGCCTTGCGTCGAATTGGAGATCAGCGGCCAGGCCGGATAGACCACCCAATAGCCGACGGCCCAGACGATGGTCGCGTAGAACAGCCACAGCCACCAGCGCGGCAGCGGCGTGTTAAGCTCGCGCAGACCGTCCCATTCATGACCGGTCGTGGCGGTGCCGGTCAGTTCGTCGATTTGAGGTTTTTCTTCGGCCACCGGTCAGTCCTCCTTGAGCGGAATGCGCGCGGCGTCGTCGAACCGCTTCTGAGCTTTGCGGGAGGGCCACAGTGCATAGACGAGCACCACCGCGAATATCGCGACGAAGTAGATGAGGCCCCACCTCTGGGCGAATTCGGCAACGGCTTGATAAGTCGGGTCCATGGCGATCACCGGATGTTGGCCTTGTCCTGGTACAGCTTGAAATCCACTTCGGTGCCCAGCATCTGCAGATAGGCGATCAGCGCGTCGGCCTCGGTGATACGGGTCGGGTCGCCGTCGAAGTCGCGCGCGTTCAGCTTGGGATAGCGCTTGGCGAGGTCGGCGGCGTCAGGGCTGTCATTGGTCGCCTGCGTCACAACGTCTCTCTCGGCGTCGGCGATGTCCTGCTTGCTGTAGGGCACGCCAAGCTCAGCCTGGACTTTCAGATTATTGGCGACGTGGCGGTAATCGAGATCGGTCTGCGCCAGGAACGCATAGTTCGGCATGATCGAGCCCGGCACCACCGAGCGCGGATCGCGCAGGTGGTCGCGGTGCCACTGGTCGGAATACTTGCCGCCGACGCGCGCGAGATCGGGACCGGTGCGCTCCGAGCCCCATTGGAACGGCCGGTCATACATGCTCTCGGCCGCGAGCGAGTAGTGGCCGTAGCGCTCGACCTCGTCGCGCAGCGGCCGGATCATCTGCGAATGGCAAAGATAGCAGCCTTCGCGCACGTAGATGTCGCGGCCGAGCAGCTCGAGCGGCGTATAGGGACGCACGCCCTCGACCTTCTCGATGGTGTTCTTGAGATAGAACAGAGGCACCGCCTCGACCAGGCCGCCGATCGCGATCACGATGAGGATGCCGATGACGAGAATGATCGAGTTCTTCTCGAGGATGGCGTGTTTTTGCCAGAGTGACATTGTCGTTCTCGCCTTATTCCGCCGGGGCCAGCACGACGCCGGCCGTCTCGGCCTCTTCCGCCGAGTTCACGGTTTTCCAGAGATTCCACGCCATGATCAGCGCGCCGGCGAGGAAGAGCACGCCGCCGATCGCACGAATGACGTAGAACGGATGCATGGCCTCGACCGACTCGACGAACGAGTATTCGAGGAAGCCGAGATTGGTGTAGGCGCGCCACATCAGGCCCTGCAGGATGCCCGCCACCCACATCGAGGTGATGTAGAGCACGATGCCGATGGTCGAGATCCAGAAGTGCCAGTTGACGAGCTTGAGCGAGTAGAGCCGGCGATTCCACAGCCACGGGACCAGGCAGTAGATGGCGCCGAAGGAGATGTAGGCGACCCAGCCGAGCGCGCCGGAATGCACGTGGCCGATGGTCCAGTTGGTGTAGTGGCTGAGCGAATTGACGACCTTTACCGACATCATCGGGCCCTCGAAGGTCGACATGCCATAAAAGGCGACCGACACCACCATCATGCGCAGCACCGGATCGGTGCGCAGCTTGTCCCAGGCGCCCGACAATGTCATGATTCCGTTGATCATGCCGCCCCAGGAGGGCATCCACAGCATGATCGAGAAGGTCATGCCGAGTGTCTGCGCCCAGTCGGGCAGCGCGGTATAGTGCAGGTGGTGTGGGCCCGCCCAGATGTAGAGGAAGATCAGCGCCCAGAAGTGGATGATCGACAGCCGGTAGGAGTAGACCGGCCGTTCGGCTCGCTTCGGAATGAAGTAGTACATGATGGCGAGGAAGCCGGCGGTAAGAAAGAAGCCCACCGCGTTGTGGCCGTACCACCATTGCACCATGGCATCCTGCACGCCCGACCAGGCAATGTAGGACTTCGGCGAGAAGATCGAAACCGGAATCGCTGCGTTGTTGCCGAGGTGCAGCACCGCGATGGTGAGGATGAAGGCGAGATAGAACCAGTTGGCGACGTAGATGTGCGGCTCGGTGCGCCGCATGATGGTGCCGAGATAGACGAGGAAATAGACGACCCAGACGATGGTCAGCCACAGATCGGCGTACCATTCGGGCTCGGCATATTCCTTCGACTGCGTGATGCCGAGCAGATAACCGGTGCCGGCGATGACGATGAAAAAATTATAACCGAGCACGACGAACCATGGCGCCAGGTCGCCGACCAGCCGCGCGCGCGACGTCCGCTGCACGACGTAGAACGAGGTGGCGATCAGCACATTGCCGCCGAAGGCGAAGATGGCGGCCGACGTGTGCAAGGGGCGCATGCGTCCGAAATTGATCCACTCCGCAAGATTCAACTGCGGGAACGCCAGCTCGAAGGCGATGAACACCCCAATGGTGAAGGCGGCGATGCCCCAGAACACGCCTGCGGCGGTGGCGAATTTCACCGGCGCCATATTGTAGTTCGGCCTGCCGTCGATAGTGAGCGGGATGGGGTCGGCGGCGCGCTCGTAGTAGCGATTGAGGATGACGAAGACGGATGCGACGCTGGCCGCGCAGAAAAGATAGGCGTGAAAAGCGTAACCCGTGGTGTAGGCCTTCGAGGCGACGACGATCGACAGAAATGCGAGCGCCGTAAAAAACAGCGCCAGGCCGCCTTCGCCAAGAGTCATCGTTTTCTGGGGATGGGTTGCAGTCGCCATGCTGGATTCCCGTCTTATTGGGCCGGAGGGAGGAAGGCTGGCCTCGGAGGGCCTTTATCGTGGCAGGGCCGCTGCCGTTCCTTGATTTAGGTCAAATGGAACCTGTTGGGCGCATGGCGGGCATGCCGTCCCGGTGCGGCTAGACGTCACCGAGCGCGTATTCGCGCTCGATGCCGGCGCGCTGAAGTTGCGGAGGTGACAGGGATGGCCGCGCATCGCGCTGCGCCGAGCGCAAACCGCTCCACTGCCCAAAAAACAAGGCGCGCCCCACGCCCGTAGTAGGCCGCGGCGGCGCGCCCTTGCGACGCCCCTTGGACTAGGCGGCGGACTTTACTTCAACCTTCTTGACCTGTGCCGGCGCCGGCTTCGGCACCACGACCTTGAGCACGCCCTTATCGATGTTGGCCTTGATGGCATCGGCGTTGACGCCTTCCGGCAGTTCGAGCGAGCGTTCGAACGAGCCATAGCTGCGCTCGACCAGGTGGTAGTTCTTGTCCTTCTGTTCCTTCTCGGCCTTCTTCTCGCCGCGGATCGTGAGAATGTTGTCGGCAAGATTGACCTGCACGTCCTTCTCTTCCAGGCCGGGCAGCTCGGCGGTGATCTCGATCTCCTTGTCGGTTTCTGCCACGTCCATGGTCGGCATCGACATCGTGGTCATGCCGTTGCCCAATCTGGGAAACCCGCGGCTGAAGTCTTCGAACAGCCGATCGATTTCGTTCTGCAGCGAGAGGAAGGGATTATCGGCGCGAGCCAAGCCGCGCTGGCGCCCGACGGGAATGAGCGATTTCAGGTTCATGTCGGATCTCCGGAATTTGTTGACGCCGGAAGCACTCTGGCGTCACAGGTTCAATACGCTCTCCTCGCGCGCCATTCCTTGAGGCAAATCAATTTTAAGGCGCCGAGGGAGCCGGTCATCATTGCGCGGCTTCCTGCGGCTCGATCACCACGCCCGAGCTCGGCTCGATCCAGACCAGATGGTCTTTCACCGCCTTCACTCCGGGGATGTTTTCCGCGGCGACTTTGAGCGCGTCCCGCTGGCGCTCGTCGACGATCAGGCCCCAAAGCTCGACCACGCCGTCGCGCACCACCACGTTGACGGTAGCCGCAGGCGCCCATTGCTGCCGGTCGATTTCCGCCAGCAGCCGTGCACGGATGGCGGCATCATCGGCCGCCGCCGGCGGCGCTTCCCGCGCCAGGCTCACCATGGCCCGCATCAGGTTGGAGCGGGTGATGATCCCGACCACCTGGTCGCCACACATCACCGGGACCCGCTTAATGCGCTTGCGCTCCATCAGCTCGACCACCTCCTCGAGCGCGGCGGTCTCATTGACCGTTTGCACCTCGGGCGTCATCACCTCGGAAACCTTGCGGCCGTGCGTATGGCTGTACTCGGCGGCGATGCGGCCCGGGCCCATGAGGAACTCAAGCCAGCGTGAACGCCGGCGCTCGGTGTGGGTCTCGCGGCGGCGCAGGAAATCGCCCTCCGACAGCACGCCGACGAGCTTGTGCTCCTTGTCGATCACCGGCAGGCCGCTAATGTGATGCTCGAGCATTACCCGGGCGGCGTCCAACACGGTCGCGTCCGGATCCACTGCGATCACGTCGCGGCTCATCACGTCTTCGGCTCTCATGGCACCCTCCAATGGCTGAAGGCATGGAATCACGGGAGCCGAGAGCCATGCTTGATGCAGGTCAAGCCCGAGTTCTTAATCCACGTACGGAGAAGCAAAAAAGCCCCGGCAACTGAGTGCCGGGGCAGGATGAAACCGAACTCGGTCGGGGAGGAACGACGTTCGGTTTTTTTAACCGTTCAGCCTGTTCAAGGCGCCACGGCTGCGGAGGACGATGCGGCGCGAGGTCGGCACCGCGATGGCGCCGGAATTCTCAAGCTGCGTGAGCGTGCGCGACACGGTCTCGATGGTGAGGCCGAGATAGTCGGCAATGTCCTGGCGCGACATCGGCAGATCGACTTCGCTGGCGCCCGCATTGCGCGACGACATTTCCACGAGGAAGCCGGCGACGCGCTCCTGCGCGGTCTTGATCAGCAGCATGACGTGATCCTGCGCGCGCTGCAGCTCGGCGGCGGCCATGGTCCACAGCTGGCGGGCCACTTCGGTGTCGCGGCCGGCGAGCGCGACCAGCGCGCTGCGCTTGATCACCAGAACCTTGCAGTCCGCCACCGCCTCGGCCGAGAAGCTGTGCTCATCGCCGACCTCGAGACCGAAGATATCGCCCGGCAGGTAGAAGGAACCGATCTGGCGGCGGCCGTCGTTGAGCACCTTGTAGGTACGCACTGCGCCGCTGATGACCTTGTAGAGGTAATCGGCCGGCTCGTTCTCGCCGTAAATCTCGGCGTTGCGGGCAAACGGCATCGACGCGCCCATCATTTCGATCGAGCTGCCAAGTGGAATAGTACCCGAAGCCGGCAGCGGACGCGCAACGCGCTCGGTCGAGGGGCGGGTGGAAGTCCGCTTGATCATCGTCTGGGACAGCATGGCGTCTCTCCTGGAATTCGATGATCATTGGATAGCCCTGGAACAGGGGAACCGAAATTCAGATAATCTCCATAGGGGTTTTCCCGGAGGCGCGCGGCGCCGCCACGGCGCGCGCGAGACCATGGCAGAAGCTATTGATATTGCTAAGTTTTTCGACGCGTCGGAGCGCGGCCCGGTGCTGCGCTACGCGGCCGCGCCGGCCATGGTCGGGCTCGCCTGGGCATTGCGCGAACTGCTGGCGCCCGTACTGCCGAGCGAAACGATTTTTCTTTATTTCGTACCGGCGATCATCGTCGTCGCTTGGATCGGCGGCCTGGTACCGGCCTTGCTGGCGACATTATTGAGCGTCGGCACGTCGTTCCTGCTTGTCGACGCTCCTGCACTTTCGATTGCGACGGCGATTAACACCACCGCCTTCGCCTTGATCGGCATCGGCTTGGCGTGGGGCGGCGAACTGTTGCGCCGCGGCCGCTTGCGCGCCGACATAATGACGCGCGACACACTGGCGCGGCAGGCGCATCTGCAATCGATTCTCGACACGGTGCCGGAAGCGATGATCGTGATCGACGAGCGCGGCATCATGCAGTCGTTCTCGAGCGCGGCCGAACGACTGTTCGGCTACGATGCCGCGGTCGCGATCGGGCAGAACGTCAAGATCCTGATGCCCGCGCCCTATCGCGAGAGCCACGACGGCTATCTGCAGCGTTATCTCGCCACCGGCGAGCGCCGCATTATCGGCATTGGCCGCGTGGTGGTCGGCCAGCGCAAGGACGGCTCGACCTTTCCGATGGAGCTCGCGGTCGGCGAGATGAGGTCGGGCAAGCAGCGCTTCTTCACCGGCTTCATCCGCGACCTCACCGAGCGGCAGAAGACCGAGGCGCGCCTGCAGGAGCTCCAATCCGAGCTGGTGCACATTTCGCGGCTCACCGCCATGGGCGAGATGGCTTCGACCTTGGCGCACGAGCTCAACCAGCCGCTTTCGGCGATCAACAACTATCTAAAGGGCTCGCGCCGGCTGATCGGCGATGGCGGCGACGAGCGCGCCGTCATGATGCGGGACGCGCTCGACAAGGCCGGCGACCAGGCCATGCGCGCGGGACAGATCATCCGCCGGCTGCGCGATTTCGTATCGCGCGGCGAAAGCGAGCGAAGGGTGGAGAACATCACCAAGCTGGTGGAGGAAGCGAGCGCGCTCGCGCTGGTCGGCGTCAAGGATCGCGGCATCCGCGTCACCTTCCAGTTCGACCCTTCTGTCGAATTCGTTCTGGCTGACCGCGTGCAAATCCAACAGGTGTTGCTCAACTTGATCCGCAACGCCGTGGACGCCATGGAGGATTCGGCCAACCGCGAGCTGGTGGTCTCGGTGATGCCTGCCGGTGAAGCGCATGTGCGCGTCAGCGTGGCCGATACCGGCTCGGGCATCGAGCCGGAAGTAGCCGAGCAGCTGTTCCAGCCCTTCATTACCACCAAGCGGCAAGGCATGGGCGTGGGGTTGTCGATCTCTCGCACGATCATCGAGGCGCATGGCGGGCGTATCTGGGTGGAGCCCAATCCCGGCGGAGGCACCATCTTTCATTTCACGCTGACCGCGGTAAAGGAAGGGGATGTCGACGATGCAGCCTGAGCCGATCATCTACGTGATCGACGACGACGAGGCGGTGCGCGAGTCGCTCGAATTCCTGCTCAAGACCGCAGGTCTCGCCGTGCGCAGCTTCGACAGCGCGCAGTCCTTCCTCGACGTGCTGCCGGAGATTCGCTCCGGTTGCATCATCACCGACGTGCGCATGCCGGAGATCACCGGCATTGACCTTTTGCGGCGGGTGAAGGAGATGGGCCTCGACATTCCGGTCATCGTGATAACCGGCCACGGCGACATTACGCTGGCGGTGGAGGCGATGAAAATCGGGGCCGTCGACTTCCTGGAAAAGCCGTTCGACGATGACACGCTGCTCGACGCGGTGCGCGCGTCGCTGACCCGCACCGTCAGCACCGCCCAGCGCAACGCCGAGCTTAGCGAAATCCACGACCGGCTGGCCGCGCTTTCAAACCGCGAGCGGCAAGTGCTGGAAGGGCTGGTGGCCGGCAAGGCCAACAAGGTGATCGCCTTCGACCTCGGCATCAGCCCACGCACGGTGGAAATCTACCGCGCCAACCTGATGACCAAGATGCAGGCCAACAGCCTGTCGGATCTGGTACGGATGGCGATGGTGGCCGGCATCCTGGATGACGGCGGCAAGGGCGCGCGTTGAACGGACGCCGGTGCCCGGCGCTAGCTAAAGCAAGATCGTTTCATTTTGAATCGGGCCGCGCCGCGAACTCGCTTCACCTCTCCCATGGGGAGAGGCGCACGAAGTGCGCCGGGTGAGGGGACATGGCTTATCGAGAGTCCTAGACCCCTCACCCCAGCCCTCTCCCCAACGGGGAGAGGGAGCGCGCTGTCCCGCATCGCTTCGCTTCGATGCAAAATAACCTTGCTCTACGGCATGATCCGAGGTGGAATCAGGACCGTCATTGTGAGGAGCCCTGCAAGGGCGACGAAGCAATCCAGCATCGCACGAGCCTCTCGATTGCTTCGCTTCGCTCGCAATGACGGATCAAGCTGATCGGATTCCGCGCTAAGCCGCGCCAGAGTGACCCCAAGCTTCAGCCGCGCACGCCCAGCCCGCGCATGAAGCGCTCGCGGATCTGCACCGGATCCCGGTCGGTGGTGCCGACGCCCGGCTTGTCATCGATGCGGGCGGCGACCAGGCTCGGTCCGCCGTCCTTGAGCGCGGCGCCGACCAGCCGCTCGAACTCGCTCTCGTCGGCGGCCCAATGGCTTTGGGCGATGCCGGCGGCGCGGGCGATTTCGACGAGATCGGCGGTCCCGCTCGCCGTCCTCTGCCCGCCGGTGATCTGGTAGATGCCGTTATCCCACACCACGATCGTCAGGTTCTTCGGGGCTTGCGCGGCGACCGTGGCCAGGCACCCGAGCTGCATCAGCAGAGAGCCGTCGCCTTCGAGCGCGACGACGCGGCGCTTGGGCTGCGCGATGGCGACGCCAAGCGCAATCGGGATGGCAAGTCCCATGCTGCCGAGCATGTAGAAATTCTGCGGACGCTGGCCTGCGCACCAGAGGTCGAAATTGGTGTTGCCGATACCGCCGATCACGGCCTCTTCATGCTTCAGCTGGCCGATCAGGCGCTTGGTCAACTCGAAGCGGTTCATCACTTTCGCGTTGTGGGCGTGGGTCATGGTTTCACGCCTTGAACACTTTGCCGCCGGTCAAGAGCGGCGAGAGGATGAACACCACCGGCGCCTGGATCGCCACCGCCTGCTTGATCGAGCGGTCGATGATGAAACCGAGCTCGTCCTGGCGCGTGATGGTGTGATGGTCGACGGCGAGCGACTCGAGCACCGGACGCATGGTCTTGAGCACCATGGTCTGGCCGAGATTGAACTCGCCGAGCGTGCCGCGTTCCGACACGAAGATCAGCGCCGGGATCTGGCTCGGCACCACCAGCGAGGCAAGCGCGTTCGGGATCGTCGCGAAACCGGAGGTCTGCATCAGCACGGCGCCGCGCATGCCGCCCATCCAGGCGCCCGAAACGATGCCGAGCGCCTCCTCCTCGCGCGTGCAGGCAAAGCAGGTAAAATACGGGTCGGCGTGCAGCGCGTCGATCAGCGGTGTCAGCACCCGGTCGGGCACGTAGACCGCGAGCTTGACGTCGTTGGCCTTGAGGCTCTCGCGCACGGTTTTGTGCCAAGTGACCGTTTCTGCGGGAACGTCATTCATGACCGGACCGACGCCATTGCTGCAATGATCCCAAACGCTTACCGTCATATCGGGACGCGTGCGCATTGGCAAATTGACCGGCTGAAATGGGGGGCGCTTGCTGAGCCCCGGTGGCGCGACGTCAGCCCTTGGCCGACGGCACCGTGAGCCGGATCACCCGCCGCATCGTCAGTCCCTGTACCACCACCGTGAACAGGACCACCGCGTAGGTGGCAGTCAAGATCACCGGCCGCTCGTCGCCATAGGGCAGCGAAAGGGCCAGGGCGATCGAGATGCCGCCGCGAATGCCGCCCCATACCAGGACGGGGATCGAACCCTTGATGAAGCGCACGTAGACGCGCATCGCCGCGAAGGGTACGCCGATGGAGACCAGCCGTGCCGCCAATGCAAGCGGGATGACGCAAACCGCCAGCCACGAATAGCGTAGATCGTAGTCGATCACCAACAGCTCGAGGCCGATCAGCAGGAACAGCACGGCATTGAGCAGTTCATCGATCAGCGTCCAGAAGCCGAAGAGATAACGCTGCGTCGTCTCGCTCATGGCATGCGCGGGGCCGCGCTCGCCGATCAGCAGGCCGGCGACCACCACGGCGATCGGGCCGCTGGTGTGCAGGCGGCCGGCAAGCGCGTACGTGACGGTCACAAGCGCGAGCGAGATGATCACCTCGACCACATAGTCGTCGATGGCGCGCATGGCGTAGAAGGCGATCGTCCCGGCGGCAAACCCGATGAGCCCGCCGCCGACGGCTTCCAGCAGGAACAGGCCGATCGCCGAAGGCACCGAGACATGGTCGCCGACCGCGGCCACCGCCACGAGAATGGTGAACAGCACCACGCCGACGCCGTCGTTGAATAACGACTCGCCGGCCATTTCGATTTCCAAAAGCTGCGGCACGCGCGCTGACTTGAGCAGGCTCAGCACCGCGACCGGATCGGTCGGACTGATCAAGGCGCCGAAGACAAGCGACCACGGCAGGGAAATTCCGAGCCCGAGCAGATGCGCCAGCGCCCAGAAGCCGAACCCGATGGTGACCGTCGAAATCAGGACGCCGACCGTCGCCAGCGCCGTTACCGTGCCGACGCGCTTGCGCAACGCCTCCCATTCGACATGCAGGCCGCCGGCGAACAGCAGAAACGCCAGCATGCCGTTCATGACGGCGTCATAGAAGTCGATGCGGCGCAGAATGCCGCCGACTTCGGCGACCACACCGGCGCCCGGCAAAACGAGGTCTATCGCGAGCAGGATGATCGACGCCAGCACGCCCATCAGCAGCAGGCCGATATTGCTCGGCATCTTGAGAAAGCGGGCGTTGATCCAGCCAAATGCCGCGGCGAGCAGCAGCAGGAATGCGAATAGGTCGAATAGCGGACTCATGCTTTTACTCGCGTTCACGACTTGTTTCGTCGTCGTCTTCCGCTGTGGGTAACCCTCCACCACGGCAGCCGCATACCCATTCGTGCGTCTTTTTCAACTTTTCAGGTTGTTAAATGATGCATGCAGACGAGCCCTGCCTGCACCGTCCGGAACCAATAAGGCGAAAGCGGATTGAACTTGCATCGGGTCCCTAACCCCTCCCCTGGGGGCTCGATTCAAACCTGCCCCGGGATCGCCGTCCCGGGGCTTTTCATTTTCATCATGCGACGCATCGCGCCGGCAACCCGGAGACCGGAACAATCCGCGAGCAACGGGCTTTGATATTGCAGGTGGCGCGCCGGCTAAAGGCAGCCGGTGCGATATTTCGCCCGATGACCGGCCATGTTTAATCAGTCGATCCCGGCACAAAATATTATCCTTCGTACGTTACCGGCCGACGTTCTGTCCGCCCTGCAGCCGGCGCTCAGCCGGCTCGCGCTCAAGCGGCGCGCCATCCTGCAAGAGGCGCACGCTCCCGTCGACACCGTCTATTTCATCGAGCGCGGCTTGGCGGCGGTGCTGACACGCGCCCAGCACGATGGCCACGTCGAAGTGGGGATTGTCGGCCGCTCCGGGCTGATCGGCGTGCCCGCGCTGCTCGGCACGGCGCGTTCGCCCAACCGCTGCGTCATGGAAGTCGAAGGCGAAGCGCTGCAAATCGGCGCCGACGACATCCGCCGCGCGATGGACGAGCATCCGGCGTTGCGGCGCCAGCTCTTGGGCTATGTGCAGGCGCTGCTGGTCCAGAACACGCAAACGGCGCTGTGCAACGTAAGGCACCCGCTCCTGCACCGGCTGGCGCGCTGGTTGTTGCTCGCTGCGGACCGACTCGACAGCGGCGTTGTTCCGCTCACCCATGAGCTCATGTCCATGATGCTGGGCGTGCGGCGGGCAGGCATCACCAACGCCTTGAGCGAACTGGAACGTGCCGGCGCGGTGAAAAAAAGCCGCGGCACCGTGACGATCGCCGACCGGCCGAGGCTCGAGGCCATATCCTGCGAATGCTATCGCGTGATCGCGGACGAATACGCGCAGCTTTCCTCGCCGAGGCGGAGCGCAGCGCCGTCTTGCGGCGCGTCGGCGCATCATTTCGGCGAAAACGAGCATGCGGCCGATTCCTTGAGCCGTGTGGGGGCGTGACATGCAAAGCATCTTGTGTATTCCGCTGGGAATCATTGTCGAACGCGCTGCCGCGAACGGCGGCTGGCAGGCTCATGCGTGGCGGGTTTCGAGCGTGCTGGTCGGCCCCTCGCGCCTGCCGCCAGGCAGCCCCCTCTGGCGGGATAACAGTGCCGGCTATTATTTCGCGGGCATCGGCATTTTGAGCCTCTACCCGAACGGCGTCGGCTCCTATCGCGCCAACCTGCAGCAGGCGATTCCCCGGCTCTACGTTGTGCTGACGGCGCAAGAAGGCGACGCCAAGCCGCCGGCCGTGCATCTGCTCACCGCCGCGCCGGAAGAGGCGCAATCATATGACGTCGACAGCAAGCTGATTTCGGTCACCCCGTTGGCGATGTCGAAGCAGCTGCGCGACCTGGTTGCCGCCTACATCAAGGAGCACGCCGCGCCCAGCACGCCGGCGGCCGGCGGCCCGCAGCCGAAGCTCGATCAAACGGGAGGTGGACGCTGAATGCCCGGCCTGACTGGGCCGCTCGTCAGCGCAACTTGCGCAAAAAGGACGCATGCGCCAGGTCCCACACCGCTCGCTTTAGCGGAGCCGAATTGAACTTGCGCAATCGAGCCAAGATTCTACTGCAGACAGTTTTGCTCAACCTATGAGGATTACCATGCGATTTCTCGCTGCCATCGGCGTGCTGGCGATCTGCCTGTGCGCGGCCGCGGCCGTCTATCTCTACGGCGGCTTCTACAGCGTCGCAGCCAGTGAGCCGGATAGCGGCTTCATCGCCTGGTCGCTGGAGCACATTCGCGATGCCTCCGTCGCACAGCACGCGGACGCGGGGCCTAGCGGCTCTCTCGACGACCCGGCCTTGATCAAGAGGGGCGCGCAAGAATTCGTGGAGGAGGGCTGCGTGAACTGCCACGGCGGGCCGGGCGTGGAGCCGGATAAGTTCGCCGCCGGCATGCGGCCCCAGCCGCCCGAATTCGCCGAGCATGCTCACCACCTCGAGGCGTCGGAAACCGCGTGGATCATCCGGCACGGCATCAAGATGACCGGCATGCCGGCCTTCGGCGGCCATACTGACGCCGACGAACAGCACGCATTGGTCGCCTTCGTGTTGCACATCAAGTCCGTACCGCCCGCCGAGTTCAAGACGATCAAGCAACAGATGGCGCAAAAGGGCGGCAAAGACCCTAAAGACGCGGACCACTAGCCAGGGCAAGATGCGTTAAGGTCGAAACGCTTGGCGAGCGTGGGTTTATCCGCTCGTCTCCGCACCCGCCTGCGCGGCTGCGGGAATGGGTGGAGTGTGCGGCAACTCGACCCGATCCCATCGCGCCCTCGCTGCACGGCGCTCGAATTGATCCAAATTAAATCTGGCCCCGCCAGGGTATGGCCCTATTCTCCTTCGGCTGCGCCGGCGGAGAGTCGCGATGAGCCTGCAACTGACCTTCCTGGGCGGCGTCGGTACCGTCACCGGCTCGAAATATCTGCTGCAGGCCGAGGGAAAGCGCTTTTTTGTCGACTGCGGACTGTTCCAGGGCTTCAAGCAACTGCGCCTGCGCAACTGGGCGCAGCTGCCGGTCGACCCGAAAAGCATCGACGCGGTGATCCTCACCCATGCCCATCTCGACCATTCGGGCTACCTGCCGCTGCTGGTGAAGAACGGTTTCCGCGGGCCGGTTTATTGCACACCGGCGACGCGTGACCTGTGCGCGATCCTTTTGCCCGACAGCGGGCATCTGCAGGAGAAGGACGCCGAATTCGCCAACCGCCACGGCTTCTCCAAGCATCGCCCGGCGCTGCCGCTCTACACACTGCAAGACGCCGAGGCTTCGCTGCAGCGCTTCTCGCCGATCGATTTCCAGGAAGACAGGCAGTTGGCGGCGGGCCTGCGCTTTCGCTTCGTGCCGGCCGGGCATATTCTCGGCGCGGCGATCGTCGAGTTGACCTGCGGCGACTCCAAGGCGGTGTTCTCCGGCGATCTCGGCCGCCCTCATAGCGCGATCGTGGTCGATCCGACGCCGGTGCGTGAAGCGGATTATCTGCTGGTCGAGTCGACCTACGGCAATCGCAAGCACGAGGCGGGCGATCCCGAGGACATGCTGGCCGAGATCGTCAACCGCACCGCGGCACGAGGCGGCACGGTGCTGATCCCCTCGTTTGCCGTCGGCCGCTCGCAGCTCCTGATGTATCACCTGCACCGGCTCAAGAAAGCAAAGCGAATCCCGCAAATTCCGATCTTCCTCGACAGCCCGATGGCGGTGGAAGCCAGCGAGCTGTTCGTCAAACACGCCGACGACGAGAAACTTACCGCAAGCGAGGCGCGCGCGATCTGCTCGGTGGCGCGCTTCGTGGTCAGCGTGGAAGAGTCGAAGGCGATCGATCGCGATCCAACCCCCAAGATCATCATCTCGGCAAGCGGCATGGCGACCGGCGGCCGCGTGCTGCACCATCTCAAGCTATTGGCGCCCGACGCGCGCAACACCGTGCTGTTCGCCGGCTTCCAGGCCGGCGGCACGCGCGGCGAAGCCATGACAAAGGGCGCGCAAGCGGTGAAGATTCACGGGAGCTACGTCCCCATCCGTGCCGAGGTCGACAATCTGCACATGCTGTCCGCCCATGCCGATGCCGACGAGATCATGGCCTGGCTGCGCGGCTTCCGCGCCCCGCCCAAGAAGACCTTCGTCACCCACGGCGAGCCCGCCGCGGCCGATGCCCTGCGGCACCGCATCGAGGAGGAGCTCGGTTGGGCTTGCTTCGTGCCTGAATATCGCGACACGGTGCAATTGACATGAGTTCAACCGACACGGCCGTGGAGCCGCGCAATCCGCTGATCGCGCGACGGCTCGGCATCGACACCCACAACGAGGCTGTCATCTTCCTGCGCGAGGACAGCCACATCGTCCGCGCCGAAGGCTTCGCCGCGCGTGCGCGCGTGCGGGTGACCAACGGGCACAATTCCATCATCGCCACGCTCTTTCACGTCAGTTCCACCATCTTGCACCGCAACGAGGCCGGCCTGTCCGAGGCGGCGTGGCACCTGCTCAAGCTCGACGGCGGCGGCAATGTGGGGGTGAGCCATCCCGTGCCGCTCGAATCGCTGAGCATGGTGCGCGGCAAGGTCTATGGCCGGCGGTTCGATGCGGCTTCGTTGACCACCATCATCGGCGACGTCACCGCCGGGCGCTATTCCGGCATCCATCTCTCGTCTTTCATCACCGCCTGCGCTGCGCGTCCGCTCGATCGCGGCGAGACGACCGGGCTCACCCGCGCCATGGTGCAAGCGGGGGAGCGGTTGACCTGGCAAGCCCATCCGGTGGTCGACAAGCACTGCGTCGGCGGCCTGCCCGGCAACCGCACCACACCAATCGTGGTGTCGATCGTCACGGCCTGCGGGCTCACCATGCCGAAGACGTCCTCGCGCGCCATCACCTCGCCGGCCGGTACCGCCGACACCATGGAGGTGCTGGCGCCCGTCGACCTCGACCTTGCCACCATGCGCCGCGTGGTCGAGCAGGAAGGCGGCTGCATCGTCTGGGGCGGCGCGGTGCGCTTGAGCCCCGCCGACGACATCCTGATCTCGGTCGAGCGCGCGCTCGATCTCGACAGCGAGGGTCAACTGATCGCCTCGGTGCTGTCGAAAAAGATCGCCGCCGGCTCCAGCCATGTGGTGCTCGACGTGCCGGTCGGACCGACCGCCAAGGTGCGCAACCTCGACGATGCCCGCTCGATCGCAAAGGGCCTGATCGAGGTGGCACAGGCTTTCGGCCTCAAGGCCAAGCCGGTGTTCACCGACGGCACGCAGCCGGTCGGCCGCCGCATCGGACCGGCGCTGGAAGCGCGCGACGTCCTGGCGGTACTGGACAATGCTGCGGACGCGCCGCACGACCTGCGCGAGCGCGCCGTGCTGCTGGCCGGCACGCTTCTGGAATTGGCCGGCAAGGCGCCCGAGGACGCCGGCCGCGGCATGGCGGAGAAGGTGCTGGCCAGCGGCCAGGCCGCGGCCAAGTTCAGGCGCATTTGCGAGGCGCAAGGCGGCCTGCGCACGCCGCCGATTTCTTCGCACCGGCACGAGATCACATCGCACGGCGCCGGCCGTGTGGTCGCCGTCGACAACCGGCGGCTGGCGCGCGTCGCCAAGCTCGCCGGCGCGCCGGAAGCCAAGGCCGCCGGCGTCGAGCTGCACGTCGCCCTCGGCGACGAAATCGAGCGCGGGCATCCGCTCTACACCATCCACGCCGAGACGCCGGGCGAGTTGGAATACGCGCTGGAATACGCCGCGGCCAATCCCGACATCTATGTCGTTACCCCGTCATGAAGCCGTTGTTGTTCGCCCTCCCCGGCAACGAGCGGCTTGGCGCGCTGCTGGCTCCAAGCATCGATGCAGAGACCGGCAAGGCGGTGCTGCGCCGTTTTCCCGACGGCGAGGCCTATTGGCGCTATGAGACGCCGGTCAGCGGACGCGCGGTCGCGCTCTTGTGCACGCTGGATCGTCCCGACACCAAGGCGCTGCCACTGCTGTTCGCTGCCGCCGCCGCGCGCGAACTGAAAGCCAAGAGCGTCGGGCTGGTCGCTCCCTATCTCGCCTATATGCGGCAGGACCACCGTTTCCAGCCGGGCGAGGCCATCACCTCGGGCACTTTCGCCAAGATCGTTTCAGGCGAAATCGATTGGCTGGTCACGGTCGACCCGCATCTGCACCGGCGCTACTCGCTCGACGAGATCTACAGCGTGCCCACGCGCACGCTGCACGCGGCGCCGCTGATCGCGCAGTGGATCCGCGACAATGTGCAAGACCCCCTGCTGATCGGGCCGGACCGCGAAAGCGAGCAATGGGTGGCGGCGGTGGCGCGCGGCGCTGATGCGCCGCATATCGTGCTGCGCAAGATTCGGCGCGGCGACCGTCAAGTGGAAGTCTCGGTGCCCGACCTCGCGCCGTGGAAGGCCCGCACGCCGGTGATACTCGACGACATTATTTCCACCGGACAAACCATGATCGCGACGATCAAGCATCTCGCGCGTGCGCAAATGCCGCCGTCGGTCTGTGTCGCGGTACATGGCATTTTCGCGGGCGACGCACTTGAGGAACTCATGCGGGCCGGCGCCGCGCGCGTGGTCACCACCAATACGATATCGCACAGCAGCAACGGGATCGACATCAGCGGCCTGTTGGCCGCAGGCGTGCGCGCGCTGATCGGCTGACCGTCAGCGCCAGGCGACGGCGCCCAACAGCATGCTGATGTGCCCCTCGCCCCACATGGGCAGCACCAGGCGGGAGGCCGTGCCGCTTTCGTAATAGGTAGGCGCGCGCATTTCCACGGTGGCGCTGCATTGCGCGCGCATAAAGCCGAAAGGATCGCGCAAGGCGATCTCGTCGAGAAATTTTCCGTTCAGCGGCTCGCCGTAGCGCCGCGTCAATTCCTCGCCGACCGTATTGAAGCGGAAGCGCTCGGGCTTCTCGAAGGCGTCGATCAACAGCGCATTGTCCGCCTGGTCGCCCAGCGCGGACAGCTTGACGTCGTCCCAGAACGGCATGTCGTTATCGGCGCGCTTGAGTCCCTGCCAATAGGCGCGGATGCGCGCAATGGCGGGGCTCAGGTCGTCCGGAAGCGAAAATGGATCGGAAGCCGGCATGGGCGCTCGCTCGGTTGGCCTTGGCGGCCGGCATCCTAGCGCAAAAGCCGGGTCTGTGAAGGCGACTGGTTTCACGCCGGACGATCTCGCACAGCTCACGCGGGCCGCCTGCAAGAGCCGCCCGCGCCGTGCTCGCTGATCTTGCGGCTAGGCCCTTGTCATCGCCGGTTGCGGCCGCGGCCTCCGCCCGTCGTATCCAGCGTCTCGCCGCACGCGGCCGACAGCTGCTTGCGATGTTTCTCCAGGCAATTGCGCGTCTGCGCATTGCCGTGCCCGGCCTTGGCGCAATATGCGGTTATCTCCTTGGCGCAGGCCGTCGCGACCGGGCCGGTTTGCGCCATCGCAGCCCCGCCAAAGGCTGCCGCCACGCCTAAGGCAGCGACAGTCGTCGTCAATTTCTTCAACATTGTGCGTCCTCCGATCCAGAGTGGAGCTCAGCTCGATCAAACGTGACCCAAGCACAACGATATTCGGCTTTTGCGTCTCCCTTTCCTTGACCTGCGTCAACGCGTTAAATTCGCTTGCCGCCAAAGCGACATCGTTTATTGCTTAAGATGCCGGCGCGAAATTTCCGCGAGCGAGGAGAGCCTCATGATCGAGCAGCTGAAAGACTTTCCATCCAATGTGGTTGCTTTTGCCTGCCACGGCCGCGTGAGCAAGCAGGACTACGAGAGCGTGCTGGTGCCTGCGGTCCATGAAGCGCTCAAGAAAAGCGGCAAGCTCCGCATCTATTACGAGACCGACGGCGATTTTCACATCGAGCCGGGCGCGATGTGGGAAGATTTCAAGGTCGGGATGGAGCACCTCACGCGCTGGGAGCGCATGGCAGTCGTCACCGACGTCGATTGGATTAAGCACACCATGCGCTTCTTCAGCTTCATGATGCCGGGCGAGATGAAGGCCTTCCCGCGCTCCGAGGCCGCCAAAGCGCGCGCCTGGGTCACGGCCAGCTGATTGAATAGCATATTAGAATTTCAAGCGCGACGAGCCGGCCCGGCGAACGCCGGGCGATTATCGAACCTTTGCCCGCGAAGCGTCTTGGCACCCTGCTGGCTTCACCCGCCTGCTTCATCTAGAAACGAAATCGGAAGGGGTGCTTTTCTCTCGCCTTGGAAGAAGCCGCCGTGAAGACGTTCGACTATATCATCGTCGGCGCCGGTTCCGCCGGCTGCGTGCTGGCCAATCGCCTGACCGCCTCCGGCCGCCACCGCGTGCTGCTCTTGGAGGCCGGCGGCCACGACCGCCACATCTGGATTCACGTTCCACTCGGCTACGGCAAGCTGTTCGATAACGCCAAGGTCAACTGGCTCTATGCCAGCGAGCCGGAGCCCGAGCTCGATGGCCGCCGGATCATCCAGCCGCGCGGCAAGGTGCTGGGCGGCTCGAGCTCGATCAACGGCCTGCTCTACGTGCGCGGCCAGCACGAGGATTTCGACCACTGGCGCCAGCTCGGCAATGTCGGCTGGGGATTCACCGATGTGCTGCCCTATTTCCGCCGCGCCGAAGACCAGGAGCGCGGATCCGACACGCTGCATGGCGTGGGCGGGCCGCTCGCCGTGTCCAACGTGAGCGAGCCGCACCCGCTGTGCGAAGCCTTCATCGCGGCGGCAGGCCAAGCCGGCTTCCCGCGCAACGACGATTTCAACGGGGCCGCGCAGGAAGGCGCCGGCTATTTCCAGCTCACCGCGAAGAACGGGCGGCGCTGGTCGACGGCGGTCGGCTATCTGCGGCCGGCGCGGCGGCGGCCGAATCTGGAAATCGCGACCGATGCGTTGGCCACCCGGCTGCTGTTCTCGGGGCGGCGCGCCGTGGGCGTCGAATATCGCCAGGGCGACGGGCTGCACAGCGCGCGGGCCGAGGCGGAAGTGATCGTCGCCGGCGGTGCCTTCAATTCGCCGCAGTTGCTGCAGCTGTCCGGCATCGGCCCGGCCGGGCTGCTGGGCACGCACGGCATCGGCGTGGTGGCCGACATGCCCGGGGTGGGCGCCGATCTGCAGGATCACCTGCAAATCCGCATGCAATATCGCTGCACCGAGCCGATCACCATGAACGACGTCATCAACAACCGCCGCCACCGCTACGCCGCCGGCCTCCGCTACATCCTGTCGCGCAAAGGCCTGCTGACGATCGGCGCCGGTTATGCCGGCGCCTTCCTGCGCACGCGTCCGGAACTGGCGACGCCCGACGTGCAGGTCCATTTCCTCATCTTCAGCGCCGATACCGCCGGCGCCGGGCTGCACAAGTTTCCAGGATTCATGACATCGGTATGCCAGCTGCGGCCCGAAAGCCGCGGCTTCGTGCGCATCAAGTCGGCCGACCCGCGCGTGCCGCCGGCCATCCAGCCGCGCTATCTGACGAGCAGGCTCGACCGCGACACCGTCGTCGACGGGCTGAAACTGATGCGCCGGATCATGGAGCAGCCGGCAATGCGCGGCTATATCGCCGAGGAACGGGCACCTGGGTCGCATTGCGTGAGCGATGCCGATCTCTTGGCCTTCGCCCGCGCAACCGGAACCACGGTCTATCACCCGACCAGCACCTGCCGCATGGGCTCCGACCCTTCGGCGGTGGTCGATGCGCGCCTGCGCGTGCGAGGCTTCGAACGCCTGCGCGTGATCGACGGATCGATCATGCCGACGGTGGTGTCCGGCAACACCAATGCGGCGGTGGTGATGATCGCCGAAAAGGGCGCCGATATGATTCTCGAGGACGCAAATGCCGGCGCGCCACTGGCGGTGTCGGCTTAAAGTTTGGTTCGGCTGTTCAACTCGCCATTCCGGGACGGCGCGAAGCGCCGGGCCTGGAATCCAGATGGCTGCACCGAGCTCGTTGCTGGATTCTGGGTTCGCGCCTCCGTCGCGCCCCGGGATGACGAACGGAATGTTACAGCGCCATGCCGCCGTCGACCAGATGAGCCTGCCCGGTGATGTAGCTCGAACTCGTCGGAAGCAAGGAAGAGCGCGAGATTGGCGACTTCCTGCGCGGTGCCCAAGCGGCCGATCGGCTGACGCTCGATGAAATCGGCACGCACCGCCTTCAGCGACTTGCCGGTCTTCTTGGCATTGGCTTCGATGCGCTCGTTTAGCGAGGGTGACTGAATGGTGCCCGGGCAGATGGCGTTAACGCGGATGCCTTGCCGTATGTAGTCGGCAGCCACCGCCTTGGTGAGGCCGATGATGGCGGCTTTGGTGGCGCCGTAGACGTAGCGGTTCGGCACGCCGCGGATCGACGATACCGCCGAGGCGATGTTCACGATCGAGCCGCCGCCGCGCGCGAGCATGGCCGGCAGCACGGCCCGCAACATGCGATGCATCGACTTCACGTTGAGATCGAAGGAGAAATCCCAGTCCTTTTCCGAGCAGTCGAGCACGGTGCCCTGGTGCACATAGCCGGCGCAATTGGCGAGGATGTCGGGCGCGCCGAACTGCTTGATCACGCTGTTGGCCAGGCCTTCGACCTTCTTGGTCGACAGCACGTCGAGCGCCAGGCACTTGGCGGTCTTGAGGTCCTTGAGCTTGCCGACGTCAAGATCGGTTGCGATGACGGTGGCGCCTTCGGCGATGAAGGTCTCCGCGATGGCGCGCCCGATGCCCTGCCCGGCCGCCGTCACCAGTGCCACCTTTCCTTTCAATCGATCTGTCATCCACACTCTCCCTTGTCATTCCGGACCACGCCACCGGTATCCAGAAAACGAATCCGGCACTTGGCTCTGGATTCCGGGTTCGCGAGCTGCGCTGGCGCCCCGGAATGACTGAGCTAATGATTGTCGCGCGGCACGCTCTTCTGCGCGATCCGCTGATACTTGACTGCCGGCTTGAGCACCATGCCGTCGGACAACTGGTCGACCATGCCGCGCTGGATCTCCTGCCAAGGCGTCTGATGGGCCGGGTAGGCAAAACCGCCCTGCTTCTCGAGCTTGGCGCGGCGGGTGGCAAGCTCGGCACGCGAGATCATGATATCCGCTGTACCTTTGCGCAGATCGATGCGCACCCGGTCGCCGGTCTTGAGCAATGCGAGGCCGCCGCCGGCCGCCGCTTCCGGCGAAGCATTGAGGATCGAAGGCGAGCCGGAGGTGCCCGACTGGCGGCCGTCGCCGACGCAAGGCAATGAGGTGATGCCTTTCTTGATCAGCGCCGCCGGCGGCTGCATGTTCACGACCTCGGCCGAGCCCGGATAGCCGATCGGCCCGACGCCGCGAATGAATAAGATGGTGTGCTCGTCGATCTTGAGCGCGGGGTCTTCGATGCGCTTGTGGTAGTCCTCCGGTCCATCGAACACCACGGCGCGGCCTTCGAAGGCATCCGGGTCTTGGGGATTGGACAAGTAGCGCTGGCGGAACGCATCAGAAATCACGCTCAGCTTCATGATCGCCGAATCGAAAAGGTTTCCCTTCAGCACCTTGAAGCCGGCCTGCTTTTTCATCGGCCTTTTGTAGAGGCAGATAACGTCGGCATCTTGCACAGCCGCTTTGCGCGTGTTGGCGCCCATGCTCTTGCCATTGACGGTGAGCGCATCGGGATGGCCCTTGCCGGCCTTGAACAGCTGATTCATCACCGCCGGCAGTCCGCCGGCGCGGAAATATTCTTCGCCGAGATATTTTCCGGCTGGCTGCATATTCACCAGCAGCGGAATATCGAGGCCGACGCGCTCCCAGTCCTCGATCGAGAGCTTCACGCCGACATGGCGCGCGATGGCGTTGATGTGGATCGGCGCGTTGGTTGAGCCGCCGATGGCCGAGCAGGCAATGATCGCGTTCTCGAACGCCTTGCGCGTGAGGATGTCGGAGGGCTTGAGGTTCTCGCGCACGATTTCGACCGCGCGCAGGCCGGTGTCGTACGCGATTTGCGCGCGCTCGCGGTACGGCGCAGGGATTGCCGCGCAACCCGGCAACGACATGCCGAGCGCTTCCGCAAGCGCATTCATCGTCGAAGCGGTTCCCATGGTGTTGCAATGGCCGACCGAAGGCGCCGACGAGGTGACGATATCCATGAACTCGGCATAGTCGATCTTGCCGGCGGCATGATCCTCGCGCGCCTGCCAAACGACCGTACCGGACCCCGCGCGCTCGCCCTTCCACCAGCCGTTCAGCATCGGCCCGCCGGAGAGAACGATGGCCGGGATGTTCACGCTCGCCGCCGCCATCAGACAGGCCGGCGTGGTCTTGTCGCAGCCGGTGGTCAGCACGACGCCGTCGAGCGGGTAGCCGTAAAGAATTTCGACCAGCCCCAGATAGGCGAGGTTGCGGTCGAGCGCCGCAGTCGGGCGTTTGCCGGTCTCCTGAATCGGGTGCACGGGGAATTCGAAGGCGACGCCGCCGGCGGCCCGGATGCCGGCGCGCACACGATCCGCGAGCTGCAAGTGATGGCGATTGCAGGGTGACAGATCGTTGCCGGTCTGCGCGATGCCGATGATCGGCTTGCCCGAAGTGAGCTCCTCGCGCGTGAGGCCGTAGTTGAGATAGCGCTCAAGATAGAGCGCCGTCATGCCGGGATTTTCCGGATTGTCGAACCACAACTGCGAGCGAAAGCGTGATTTGTTTGGCTTACCCGGCCGCCAACTCATGAAACGCTCCTTGCTACATCGTCACGCCGGTCTTCCAGGGCAGGAATCCGGTGCGCCCCGGAGGCGCTCCCCTGAAGCATACTTCTTGCCCCTGCCGGGCACCCCCGAACGGCGGCGTGCCGTCGGCGGCTCGCGCATCCCTTTGCGGTAATTAGTGATCATCGACCGCCCGCCTGCATTGCATCATGCAACTTTTCCTCGGGCCACGATAGCGTCCTATCATTGCCGATGACGCCGGTTGCAAGTGCCTTGATCGGAATCAATGCCGCGAACGCGAAAAGGTTATCCGATGCTGCGCGAGCAAGGATGGCCGCCCATGAAGCTCACGTTCGCTGTGATTTTCGGCTTCGCCCTCGCCGCGACCCTTGGCGGCCATCAACCGGCGCGCGCGGACGAGGCGCCTTGGTGCTCGATCAAGGGCGAGGGGTACTGGGATTGCCAGTACCGTTCCGCCGAGGACTGCGTGCAACGCGCTGGCCGCGGCTTCTGCACCCAGAACCCACGCTACCACGGCGCCGCGCAGCCGGCCGCGAAGAAACGGGATTCTCGCCGGCAGAGGCCGCGATAACAACCATACCAGTTCGGTCTCACACCGCGCAGCCCTTGCGGCAGAGACTCGCGTCCGGTGAGCCCACGTCGTCCTGCTCATCAAGCCGAGCGGCGATGAAGGCGTTCGCGCGACTGCGCAAATTCTGTAGACTTTTTTCGAAGGCGCTGCCGCTAATTGGTGTCGAGGTACTGCAATCCCGTAGCGGCGCTGGCGCTATGCCAACTCTCATTGTTTATGTACGGCACAACGACGAGGCGCTCGACCTCACCTTTTAGAAACGCGCGAAGGAACGCGGGATAATCTTTGAAGGAAATGCACCCGTTCGACTGCCCGTCGCCGCCGCGCATGTAGGTGTGCGCAAGCATGCCATCACGACCGAACATGCTATCGCCGCCGACCGGAATAAGACGAATGGCCCGAACTTTATGGAAGGGCTTTTCCCGCAGTGCGAGGTCATAAATGTTGGGCGGCGTCGGCCCGCTATTCTTGACGCGAACGTAGCGAGGATCGTCCAACTTGCGGCCGAGACCTGAATGCGCCTCCAGCGTCTGCCCATTCGGCATATAGACCGTGTGCGCCGCGATGTCGTAAACCGCGGTACGGCTGTTGCGAGCCGGGAGCGCCAACAAACCGTTTCTTGGCAGCGTGGGCAGCGGCCGCGACGGTTCGGCATCAGCCGTGATTGTCCCCTCGAACGTTTGCCCCGGGTTTTGTACATCCGCTTCCCTGCGCGACGAAGCCGCGGCCGTTGCAGGAGGCACATTGGCATCGAACGCCGGCTTATCGGCGGGATCGTGCGAGACCGAAGCAGCATCATTCGCTTTCGATAGAGCAACCGCGTCCCGCAGTGTCGGCGCTTCTACCTGCAGACCGGATCGGTCAAAGCGCGCCGTATGAATGCTCCACGCCGTGGCTCCAGTGATAATGAAGCCGATGACCAGGCTGCCGAGGAAAATCCGAATAACGCGCCGGTATTCGTTATGCGAGGACATGGAATCGAAAAGTGGAGGCGGCGCCATGACCGTCGCGCTCAAACCATTGCGCGTCGCCTGCGGCGGACGGCGGCGCGCGCCTGACCGCGGGCGGTTGGCATCTTCACTAGGGGCCAAATCGAGCGACATGATTTTCCGCCCAGAATGGCAGCATTCGTTCGGGCCAGAATAATGGCATATGAGCGGGATTTGTGAAATCTTCGTTCGGCCGCCATCCGAGGAGCGCCGCCCCCGGGCCGGTTCTTCTCGAAAACTATACACAATATCAACTACTTAGGCCGGGTGCGTGAAAGCCTTTAGGCGCCTGAGGCAATTTTCGCCAGGACCTGCCGCTCCCTGCCGGCCGGCGCAAAATTCGGCAGGCGGGGGGCTTTCAGGCGACGACCGCAAGGTGAACCCGGTCCGCCGGCGATTCGCGGGCCGTTCATGGCCACACCGCCTCGAGCACCTGCTCGAGCCCGCGCCGCACCGCCTCCGCTCCCGCCAAGGCCGCCTGCTCCAGCGGCTTGGAGACGACCGGCGCCGACTGCGTGCCGGTAACGCGCATGACCGGCGCATCGAGCCAGTCGAACAGCCGCTCCTGCGCCTCCTGGGCGATGCGCGCCCCGTGCGAAGTGCCGCGCGCGGTCTGCTCGACGATCAGAAGCCGGTTGGTCTTGCGCACCGAAGTCTCGATCGTGTCCCAATCCAGCCCGAGCGGATCGAGGGTGCGCAGATCGACGACCTCGGCATCTGCCCCGGTCGCGTCGGCGACATCCACGCAAGTCTGCACCATGGAAAGATAGGTCAGCACCGTGCAGGCCGCGCCCGGCCGCACGACCTGCGCGCGGCCGAACGGGATGCAATAATCCCAATCGTCGATCGGCACCTTGCCGACGCCCTGGTAGAGATCGGTGTGCTCGACCACCAGCACCGGATCGTCGCAGCGCAGCGCGCTGTTCACCAGGCCGATATAGTCGAACGGCGTCGCGGGCGCGACGATGCGCCAGCCCGGGTAGAGCGCGAACAGGCCGCTCGCGTCCATCGAATGCTGCGAGCCGTAACCGGCCCCGGCTGAAACGCGCGAGCGCACCATCAACGGCAACGGGAAGCCGCCGCCGAACATGTGCCTCACCTTGGATATTTGGTTGAAGAGCTGATCGGCGGCCACCAGGCAGAAGTCGGGATACATGATCTCGACCACCGGCCGCAGTCCGTTCATGGCCGCGCCGAGCGCGAGACCGGTAAAGCCATTTTCGCAAATCGGCGTGCCGATCAGCCGGTCGGCGAATTTTTCGGCGATGCCCTTGGTGGCGCCCGCCGTGCCGCCGCGCAGGCGGTGCACGTCTTCGCCGAGCACGAAGATGGCGTCGTCCCGGTCCATGTTGCGCAGCATGATCCGGGAGATAACGTCGACGAACTTCATCTCGTGCACGGCATCCGGCGCGAAATCGTCGGCTTTGCGCGTGCGCTGGCCGGCGAGCTCGGAAAGATCGCCGCGGATGCCGACCTCGACCTCCGCAGGGTCGGGCCACAGCCCGGGAGGCACGCGGCGGCGATTGCTGCCGGGCTCCGGCTCGGTCACCGTGTCGACGGCGCGCTCGACCAAGCGGCGCGCGCGCGCGGCGAGCGCCTCCACCTGGTCCTTCGAGACAACGCCGCGGGCGATCAGCCGCTCGGGATAGACCTGCAGCGGATCGCGCTTGAGCCAATCCTGCTCCTCGGGCTTGTCGCGGTAGCCGAAGGCGCTGCCGGCGAGCGGCCCCTGCTGGTGGAAGTGCCGGTAACAGACGGCTTCGATCAGCACCGGTCCGCTGTTCCGATGGATGTAGTCGACGGCCCATTGCGTCGCCTTGCGCACGGCGAAAGGGTCCATGCCGTCGACTTCCAGGGCGGGAACGCCGAAGCACGGGCCGCGGCTGCTCAGGCGCGTTTCGCGCGTCTGCTCGCGCACGGGGGTGGAGACCGCGTAATGGTTGTTTTCCAGGAAAAATATGGTCGGACAGTCGTATAGCGCGGCCAAGTTTATCGATTCGAGCGTGGCTCCCATCTGCAGCGCCCCGTCGCCGAAAAACGTGACGGAGACGTTGTCGCGGCCGCGATACTTGTCGGCGAAGGCGTAGCCGACCGCGTGCGGCGGGTTGCCGCCGACGATCGCGTTCGAGCCGAGACACCCCGCTTCGGCAAAGCGCAGATGCATCGAGCCGCCGCGGCCGCCGCCGAATCCCGTCTTCAGTCCCATGATCTCGGCAAGCGTGCGCTCGACGACGCCGTGCATGTCCGCATTCGGCGCGGCCTTCCTCGGGTCGTAGCCGGCGGGCATCGCCCAGTTGAGCACCTTGGCGAGGAACTGATGGTGCATCCGGTGCGTGCCGTTGATCTTGTCGTCTGCGCGCAGCACCGACATGCAGCCGACCGCCCCGCCTTCCTGGCCAATGCTCGAGTGAGCGGGTCCGTGCAGGAGCTGCTCGCCTTTGAGCTCAAGCACTTTCTCCTCGAAAATGCGGATGATCTGCAATTGCTCCAGCATCCGCACCAGGGCAACCGGATCCTCGGCCTGCCAATCGGCGTCGGTCGGCTCGAACTGGGCCCAAACGGTCGCGCTTGTGAACGGCTTTAGGTCGGGCATTTCCTTCCCCGGTAATCGGCGGACTGCACCTCAATCAATTTCGTGCCCTCATTCAAATCGCCAGACTCACGACGCCCATCACCAGCATGAAAGTGAGGGCCAAGCGCCGCATTGCGACTTCGCTCATCCGCCCGAAAAGCTTGCCGCCCAGCCAGGTCGCGCCGAGATAGGGGACGCAAAGCAGGACCGCCGAAAGCATGAGCCTGCCCGTCATCGCTCCGGCGAAAAGCAGCATGACCAATCCGACCACCGAAATAGCCGTCACGAATACCGTCAGATTGGCCCGCGTCACAGTGTGCGGGTCGGGACCGGACAACAGATAGAGAATGACGGGCGGTGCGCCGACGCTAGTCGAGCCGAGCAGAACGCCGACAACGCCCCCGAGAAAAAGCGATGTCGTCAGCCGCGGCCGCCCCGAATAGCGCACGCCCGTCAGCAGGGCGAGACTGAAGACAACCACGACCGCCGCGATAAATTTGCGCGCGATCAACGGATCGAGGGTGACGAGAAGATAGCCGCCCAACGGCACGGTCAGGCACGCCGGCAGTATGAGAGACGCGAGGACGCTTTTGTTGATTTTGGGTAGTGCATCGGGAAACATCACCAAGGCCGCCATGCATTCCAGCACCAATGCGGTGACCACCGTGGCCACGGGACCGATCAGAAAGCTGAGCGGCGGCGCCATCAACATCGCGCCGCCGAATCCCGTAATTCCACGCATCAACCCCGCGAGGAACACGATGGCGACGACGACAATCTCTTCCATATTTCCCTGACCGCTCTCAGTGACTCCGGTTGCGCACCGGCGGCAACGACGGTGCCGAGCGCAACGCGGCCGGATGCGGGTCCGCGGCCACCCGCCCGAAAATCACGTGGTGAGAATGCCGCCGTCGACGGGCACGACGGCGCCATTGATGAAGGATGCACGGGCGGAAGCCAGAAATGTCACCAGATCGGCGACGTCGTCGACCTTGGCGAGCCGTCCCAACGGAATGCGCGACACGACACGGTTTCTGACCTCGTCGGTCATGACTTCGCGGGTCATCGGCGTATCGGCAACCGCGGGCGATACGGCGTTGACCGTAATCTGATGCGGTCCGAGCTCGCGCGCCATGCCCATCGTCAGGGCCACCACGCCAGCCTTGGTCGTCCCGTACAAGACATTGCCGATCGAGCCGCCGCCACGCGCCGCGGACACCGAAGCAATATTGATAATGCGGCCGCGCTTCTGCGCCGTCATGAACGGAATCGCTGCCTTGCAGCAATAGAGCACGCCCGAAAGATTGACACGGCAAACGCGCTCCCATTCCTCGGCCGGCGAGTCCGCCACGGTGCCGATCGACACCAGCCCCGCCGAATTCACCAGAATGTCGAGCCGGCCGTGCTGGCGATGAATGTCATTGAAGGCAGCGGCGGTGGCGGCGGCATCGGCGACGTCGATCGCCTTGTATTGCGCGCGATAGCCATCTACGGCGAGCGCGCTCGCCGCCGCCTTTGCGGCGTTTTCATTGTAGTCGGCGATGCAGACGGTGCAGCCTTCCGCCGCGAGGGAGCGCGTCACGGCCGCGCCTATGCCATTGGCGCCGCCGGTGACAATCGCGACGTGGTCCTTCAGCCCGAGATCCATTTCATTTCGCCCGGTTGCCGCCCGTTCAATTCGCCCGCCAGCCTTGGCCGCCCGCGGGCGCCAAGTGGAGAAGATCGCGCGCCTCCGCGACACTGGCCGGATGGCGCCCGTATTCGCCGCAGACCTCCGCAACGCGCCCGACGAGCTCGGCGTTGCTGCGGGCGAGCCGGTCCTTGTCGAACTTGATATTGTCCTCGAGTCCCGTGCGCACGTGTCCGCCCAATTCCAGGCACCAGCGATTGACCTCGAGCTGATTGCGGCCAATGCCGGCGGCCGCCCAGGTCGCGTCGGGCATCAAGTCCTTGAGCTCCGAGACGAGGAATTCGAGCAGCTTGCGGCGAACCGGCAACGCGTTGGGGATGCCCATGACGAACTGCACGTGACACGGCCTTCTCAGCAGGCCGCGATCGGCAAGGTTCCTGGCATTGTAGAGCATCGCCACGTCAAAGACCTCGATCTCCGGCTTGATGTTGTTTTCGAGCATGGTGCGTGAAAGGTCCTCCACCAGCTCTGGAGGGTTTTCGTAGATCTGTTTTGGGAAGTTCACCGAACCGGTGGCCAGCGAGGCCATGTCCGGTTTCAGGTAGAGCATTTTGCCGCGCTCGTTCTGGCCACGGCCGCGGCCGCCGGTCGAGAACTGCACGATCATGCCGGGACAATGCTTGATGACGCCTTCCTGCACCTGGGCGAACAGCGCCGGGTCCGAGCCGGGGCTCTCGTCACTATTGCGGACGTGGATGTGGACGACCGAAGCCCCCGCCTCATATGCCTCGTGCGTCGATTCGATCTGCTCGCTCGGGGTCACGGGAACAGCGGGCGTGTCCGCCTTGCGCGGGATGGCGCCCGTAATAGCCACGGTGATGAGGGCAGGCGTTGTCATGACGGTCGAATTCCCGGCTGCGAGCGGTGGATGAAGTGGAACGAGCGAATCTCGCTTCGTTGTGCGATTTCCTTAATGAGCGTGACAAGCGGCGTCGACGCCAGCGGATAGTTCGTCTTGATCGCCCCGGCGGCCTTAAGCAGGTCGTATTCGCGTTCGGGGTAAAACGCGGCGAGCAGCAGATCGTCATCCGAAGCGAATGGGCCGCGCTCGCGCCGTACCCGCGGGATGCCTGGTTCGAGCAGATCGCCCGGGCGCGCCTTGGTCGGCTCGGCGCCCCGGGCGATGCGGTCGAACAGATTCGGATCGATGGGCCCGGCGATCTCGCCGTAATAGCCGAGCACGTATTTGCGCACTTCGTCGGGCACGGTGGCGTAGCGCTCCTTGCCCATGACATTGAGAACCGCCTGGGTCATGACGAACTGCGCGAAGGGACTGACGATGATCGGATAGCCGAGATCGCAACGAACGCGGGCCGCTTCCTCCAAGACTTCCGGCAGGCGGTCGGCGATGCCGAGCGGGGCGAGCTGCGATTTCAGATTGGAGACCATGCCGCCGGGCATCTGGTGCTCGTAATGGAATGCGTCGTATTCGGCGATGATGCCCACCGGCTTGCCTTCGCGCTTGGCAATGTAGCGCAGGCGCTCGGCCACCTCCTCGACCGGCGCGAGGTCGACCGGGACGTCGAAACCCTGGCGCCGCGCATTGTGAACGAACACTTCGGTTGCCGGGTGCGAGGCGCCATTTGCCAGCGTCGAGGTGGCCGTGTGCACCACGTCCACGCCAAGCTCGATCGCGAGGCAGGCGGTATAAGGTGCAAGCCCGGTCAGACAATGCGAATGCAGTTGCAGCGGCAGCGGACCGCAGGCGGCCTTGATGGCCGGCACCAGCGTCTGCGCCCGGATCGGCGTCAGCAGTCCGCTCGGATCCTTGATGAAGATGGCATCGACCCCGAGCTTCACCAGCTCGCGCGTCTTGCGAGCGTAGTACTCGTCGGTGTGGACCGGGCTGACCGTGTAGACCACGCCGCCCGCGGTGTAGAGACCGGCCTTCTTTGCCGCGCGCACCGGCACTTCCATGTTGCGCATGTCGTTGAGCGCGTCATACGGCGTGTGGTAGCGGATGCCATTGGCGAAAATCCGCTCCGCGGCCAGCTCGACGATGTCGTCGGGGAAGAACTCGAAGGTGAACAGGCTCTGCCCGCGGGTCATCACGATCAGCGGCGTCTCGGTCACCCAACCGCTGAGGATGCGCATGCGCTCCCATGGATCCTCGCGCAGATAGCGCACGCAGACGTCGAATACGGCGCCGCCGGCAAGATCGATGGCCTCGAAGCCGGCGCGGTCGAGCCGCGGCGCGATGTCGGCCATCATCGCGGTCGTCATCCGCGTCGCCCAAAGGCATTGATGGGCGTCACGCAGCGTGACATCGATAAGCTGGATGCTCCGTTTATTACTCATCAATGGGCGCCCATCCAGTGGTCCTCGATCCAGCGGGTATGAATTTCCGCCCGCGTGAATTCCGGCTGTTGCAGCAGCTGCGCGTGAAAGGGAACCGTGGTGGTCAGCCCCGCCACCTGAAAGCGGGCAAGCGCCGATTTGGCTATGTCGATGGCAGCCGCGCGATCGGCGCCGCTGACGATCAGCTTCGCCAGCATCGAATCGTAATAGGGCGGCACCACGTAGTTCTCGTAGACATGGCTATCGATGCGGATGTTCTGGCCATTCGGCGGCGACCAGCGCTTAAGCGTGCCCGGCGACGGGCGGAAGTCCTGCGCGGCATCCTCGGCATTGATGCGAAATTCGATCGCCGCGCGCCCATTTGCAAACTTCGAACCAAAGGACAGCCGCTCGCCGGCGGCCACCCGGAATTGCTCCTGGACCAAATCGGTGCCGGTTACCAATTCGGTCACCGGATGTTCGACCTGGATCCGGGTATTCATCTCGATGAAGAAGAATTTGCCGCTGGCGATATCGTAGATGAATTCGACGGTTCCCGCGTTTACATAGTCGAGTGCGCGGACCAGCGTGAGCGCCGCCTCGGCCATTTCGCGGCGCGTGTTCTGATCGATCGCCGGCGACGGCGCCTCTTCGACAAGCTTCTGGTGTCGGCGCTGCACGCTGCAGTCGCGCTCGCCAAGGTGCACGTAGTTGCCGTGCGAGTCCCCGAACACCTGAATTTCAATGTGGCGGACCTCGGGAAAAAAACGTTCGAGATAGATGGAAGGATTACCGAACGCCGCCTGCGCCTCCGCCGTCGCCTGGCCGAATTTCGCGGCAAATTCCTCAGGCCGAGAGACGACCCGCATGCCCCGTCCGCCGCCGCCCCCGCTCGCCTTCAGCAGCACCGGAAACCCGATTTGGCCGGCATGAACCTCGGCTTCGTCCGCGGTCGTAAAGCCATCAGCCGAGCCCGGGACCACCGGAATTCGCAACGATGCCGCCGTCTGTCGCGCGGCCACTTTGTCGCCCATGCGGGCAATGGTTTCGGCGTGCGGACCGATGAATGTCAGCCCGCAATCGGCGCATTGCGCGGCAAACGTGCTGTTTTCCGAGAGAAAACCGTAACCGGGATAGACCGCGTCGCAACCCCGGCTGCGGGCGACCTCGATCAGAGCTGCGGCATCCAAATAGCTCGCCTTCGGCGGTGGAGGCCCGATGCAGATCGCTTCGTTCGCGGCCCATCGGTGCGCGGAATTTGCGTCTGCGGAAGAATAGACGGCGACGCTCTCCAGCCCGAAACTTCGCGACGCCCGGATGGCGCGCAAAGCTATCTCGCCGCGATTGGCGACCAGGACACGCCGCACCGCCATCTCCTGCTGCATTTTCTCACCCGGTGAGACCGGGCGGTCGTACCGCTTCGACAACAATGGCACAGCGAAAATTCATATTGCAAGATTGATTGTTCCGGTTTTTGATACTTCGCATGGAAACTCGTCCGGAAATAGGGGTCGCATCCAAAGGCCGCCGCGGCGCCGGCAAACGGCCGGCCGAGCCTGAGCAACTCGGCAAGGTGTTTCCGACCGTCAAAGCGGTCGCCATCCTGGAGGCGATGGCGACGGCGAAACGGCCGCTCGCCGTTTCCGAGATCGGCGTGCTGCTCGGGCTGCCGAAGCCTACGGCGCACCGCATCGTGCGCATGCTCGAGAACGAGGGCCTCGTGCAGCGCGAGCCGGGCAGCCGGCGGCTCGTGCCCGGCGGGCGGCTGCTGCGTCTCGGGCTCGAGCTGGTGACGGCCTCGATGCAGCAGGCGCCGCGGCGCGCGATTCTGGAGGCGCTGTCGCAGCAGGTGCGCGAGACCTGCAATTTCGGAGTCATGACCGGCAGTCATGTTTTGTACATCGACCGGGTCGAAGCCGCCTGGCCCTTCGGTCTGCGGTTCGAACCCGGATCGCGGGTGCCGCTGCACTGCACTTCGATGGGCAAGCTTTTCTTGAGTCAGTTCTCACCGCGCAAGCGCGCGCTGTTGCTGGAATCGATCGACCTGCATCGTTACACCGACAACACGATTACGGATCCAACGCGGCTAGAAGAGGAAGTGCAAAAGATCAGGCGCTCGGGCGCGTCGATCGACAACCAGGAATTCATTGCCGGCGTGGTCTGCGTCGCCGTGCCCGTGAACGGCCGGACCGGCCAGCCGGCAGCCGCGATCGCGGTCTCGGCGCCGGCCGCGCGATTATCGGTAGAAAAGGCAATGCAACACGTTTCGCTGATGAAGGTGGCGGCGGCGCGGCTGGCGAGCACGATCGCGGCTGATGAACCGGGGCCGTGATAAGCCAAGCTCGAACGAACCAAGGGGAGCAGGTCTTGAGTCTTAGTTACGAAGAAATCGCAGAAATCCTGAAGGCGATCGACAGCAGCTCCTGCGACGAGCTGGTGGTGGAAACCGGTGATGTGAAGTTGGTGGTTAGGCGGAACGGAGCGGCCGGCGCGCCTGCCCCGGTTCGCGAGCCAAGCGCACCGGCGGCGGTGAGCGCTGCGGCTCCCGCTTCCGCCAAGCCCGCAACGACCCCCGCGGCCAAGATCGAAGCAGGCGTCAACCAATCCATCATCACGGCGCCGATGGTTGGCACGTTTTACCGTGCCCCCTCCCCCGACGCCGCGCCTTTCGTCGAAATTGGCAGCGTCGTTCGCAAAGGCCAGCCTGTCTGCATCATAGAAGTGATGAAGCTCTTTACCACGATCAACGCTGAGTGCGATGGCCGCGTCGTCGAAATCGGCGCGGAAAACGGTGAACTGGTCGAATTCGGCCAGACACTCTTTGTCGTCGCGCCGGCCGCCTGAGGCAGTGGCGATGCGCAGCGAGGGCCGCATCCTCGTAACCCACGTCGGCAGCCTCCCGCGACCTCCAGAGCTCATGTCTTTCCTGACGGCGCGCGATCGCAAGCAAGGCTACGACGAGGGCGCATTCCGCGCCTGCCTCATCCAAGCGGTCAAGGACGTCGTGCGCAAGCAGGCCGAGCACGGCATCGACATCATCAACGACGGCGAGCTCGGTAAGATCGGATATGGCGCCTACGCGAAGGAGCGGCTCTCTGGCTTCGACGGAGAAGACGCGCCGAAACTCGGCGCTTCCGATCTGGATGCTTTCCCGGGCTATTATCGTCGTTTGTACGGCCCCGAAGGGTTCGACAAGATGGTGCGGCCCCAGTGCACCGGGCCGATCGGTTATATCGGGCTCGATGATCTCACCTTCGATATCGTAACGCTGAAGGCGGCGCTGGCGGAGGTGCGGAACCACACCGGCTTTCTCAATGCCGCCTCCCCCGGCTCTATCGCGCTGTGGCTGGGCAATGCCTATTACAAAACTCATGAGGAGTTTGTCTGGGCCGTCGCCGACGCGATGCAGACCGAGTACGAGACAATCGCCGCTTCCGGCCTTGTCCTGCAGATCGATGCGCCCGATCTCGGCATGGGGCGGCACATGCAGTTTCAGCACTTGAGCGTCCCCGAGTTCCGCCGGCAGGCGGAGTTGCATGTCGCGGCCCTCAACCATGCCACCCGCAATATCGCGCCCGCGCAGATGCGCACGCATATGTGCTGGGGCAATTACGACGGTCCGCATCATCACGACATCGAGCTCGCCGAGTTGATCGACATCCTGTTGAAGATGCGTCCGCTTGGCCTCTCCCTCGAAGGCGCCAATCCGCGCCACGAACACGAGTGGAAGCTATGGAAGGGCCGCGATTTGGGCCGCGACATCGTGTTGCTGCCGGGCGTGCTGAATTCGGTCACCCACCGGATCGAGCATCCCGAGCTCATCGCCGACCGTTTGTGCCGCTATGCCGAGTGCGTCGGACGCGATAACGTCATCGCGTCCACCGATTGCGGGATGTCCTCGCAGGCGGGGCATGTGAAGGTCGATCCAGATATAGGTTGGGCGAAATATCGCTCGATGGCCGAGGGCGCGAAACTCGCGAGCGAGCGGCTGTGGAACTGATCGAATGAGCTATGACAAAGCTCGACCTGCGACCACACCGCCGAACGGCCGCTCGCCGCTGTCTTTAAGCGCTTCCCGCCATATCGCCCTCCGCTAACGCAGCGCCCACAACGAAATAACCGGAATGAACCCCAGCATCAGCACCACCACAAGCATGGCCAGCAAATAGGGAAATGCCTTGCGCGCGATCGGCATAATTGGCTGGCCGGTCAGGCCGGACAGCACGAACAGGTTGAGCCCGATCGGCGGCGTGATGAAGCCGACGCCGAGCGCCGTCACCATGAAGATGCAGAATTGAATCTCGTTCATTCCAATGTTCTGCGCGAGCGGCAGCATGATCGGCGACAGGATGACGATATTAGGCGTGGTCTCCATCACGCAGCCGGCCAAAATGAGCACCGCCAGCATCATCAGAATGATCAGCGTCGGATCGCTGGTCAGTTCGGAGATGTTCTGCACCATGGATTGCGGCACGTTGAGCGCGGCCAGCGCCTGCGCCAGCGGAACGGCAAAGGCAATGATCGGCACGATGACGCCGTTCACCTTGGCTGACGATTCCAGCATTTTCGGGAAATCGGCAAGCGTGAGCGTGCCCTGCCAGAGGCCGATCGCGATGGTCACGGCCACGGCGGCGGCGGCCGCTTCCGTCGGCGTGAACACGCCCGAATAGATGCCGCCCCAGATGATAATGGGGATCGACAGCGCATACCGCCCCGCCCACACCGCCTTGATCCAGCGCCCGAAGTAGAAGCGGTCATCGCTGTTCTCGTAGTTGTTCAACCGGTTGAGGATGACATTGGTCACCATGATCGAAATCATGATCATGATGCCAGGCACCGCGGCGGCAAGGAACAAGGTTGAAGCGGAGATACCCAACACCAGCCCGATGATGATGTAGGAGATCGAGGGCGGGATCAGGATGCCGGTGCAGGATCCGGAAGCGACCAGCGCGCAGGCATAGGCGGGCGGATAGCCGCGCTGCACCAGCCGTTTGTACATGATGCGTCCGACCGCCGCGGCGCCGGCGGCGTCCGACCCCGAAATGCAGGAGAAGAAGCCGCAGCCGAGCACGGTCGAAGTGCCGAGACCGGACCGCAGCGAGCCGAGCGTGGCCTCGGCGATATCGATGAGCTTGTTCGACAGTCCGCTCCGCACCAGCGCGTCGCCGGTCAGGATATAGAGCGGGATGGCGATCAGCGCGAAGGCGTCGACACCGTCGAACAGCGCCTGGCCGAACAGCGACATCGGCAACACGTCGGTTGCAAGCAGCAACGCCACCGTGCCCAGCCCGAGCGCGACCCACACCGGCACGCTCAGCGCAAACAGCGCCACCATGAGCAGGACCGGGCCAAGGATTGTCCAGCCGATGTCGACGACGGCGCCGGGGGTTTGGTACAGCATTGCTCAGTCGAACAGGCGTTCGCCGCGGTATGGCGGCCGGCCTGTGCGCAGGTCGGCAAGATCGCGGGCCATGGATTGCAGCGTGCGAACGACGATCAAGGTGAAGCCGAAAGGGACGGCGACGAGGAACCACGCACGGGTTACGCGCAGCCCCTCGGTTACCGAATGAAATTCTACCGACATCACCACCGGTGAAATCGACCAATAGAGCGCGCCGCAGGCGAGCAGGAGCGTCAACAGGTCGCCGAACATGTAGAGCAGGGCGGTCCCGCGCGCCGGCAACAGATCCGTAACGACATCGATTCTGATATGCGCGCGCTCGCGCACGGCCGATGCCGCTCCGATCCAGACCAGGTAGATGAAGGCGTAGCGCGCGGTCTCTTCGCCCCACACGCTCGAATAGGCGATGACGAAGCGGCGGAACACTTCGATGACGATGACGAGCACGATGTAGGTGTAGAAACCGAGCAGCAGCCAGCGCTCTCCGTTGGCGTCGAACCGCTTCAAGAAATCGCGCATGAAAGTCCCCGACGTCCGGTTAGGGCGGCCCGCCCCAAAGCGAGGCGGGGCCGCATGCATTCAGACGTCGTTGACGTAGTAGCGCGAGGCGTGATTGGCCGCTTCGACCAACGCCTCGAACTTGTCGGCGGAGCCGAGAATCTTGGCCTTGATCGGGTCCCATTCCTTGCGCTGCGCGCCGGCTTTTTCCTTCCATTGCGCCAGCTCTTCCGGCTTGGGCACGTAGAACTGCACGCCCGCCTTGCGCATTTCAGCCATGGCGAAGGCGCGCGAGGCCGGCACCTGCGCTAGGTTCTGCTGCAGGGAAACCTCGGCCGCCTGCTTGATGGCGTCCTTGGTCTCGCCGTCGAGCTTCTCGAACCATCCTTTATTCATCGCGTAGACCTGGCTGTCGGGCACCGGCCGATTGAACGTCACCCAGGACAGCACCTCCTTGAAACCGAAGGCATAGAGCGCGCCGAGCGACGGATCGAGCGCGTCGGCGACGCCCTGCTTGAGCGCCGACGGCGTCTCGCCCCAGGCGACTGGCGTCGGATTGGCGCCGAGCAGCCGGTAGAGCTGCGTTAGGATGGCTGAGCCCGGCACGCGGAACTTGATGCCCTCGAGGTCCTTTGGCGTCTTGAAGGGGCCGCCGCCGAGGCCGCGCCGCTTGGCGGCGGTGCGCGGATCGATGCAGAAATAGAACATCGGCTCGACGCCTTTTTCGCGCACGCGGCTGTTCACCTGCTCATCCCAGGTCTTGCTGGTGATGAGGTTGACGAACTTCTGGTTCTCGCCGCACCAGTAGGGCAGGTTGATCAGATCGACCGACGGCGCGTAGGGGGCGAAATTGGACAGGCTGAACTGACCGATCTCGACCGTCCCCGCCTGCACCTTCTGCGCCAGCGCGCTGCCGATGCCGAGCGCGCCGCCGGACTGCAGCTTCACATAGATCTTGCCGTTGCTGAAGTTCTGCAGGTTCTCTTTCACATTGAGCTGCACCATCGGATAGGAGCGCGTGGTGCCGATGCGGTATTCGGTCGCCAAGGTGATCTTGTATTTGGCGGCCTTCTCGCGTTCGCGCTCTTCCTGCGCGGTCTGCGCCGCGGCCTCCTTCGGCAGCAAGAGCGTGCCGGCGCCGGCGGCGACCACGGCCGCGGTAAAGCCGAAGGTCCCGGAGATCTCGAGGAAGCGACGGCGCCCCTCGGAGCGCAATTCCTCGTTGCCGACCGGCGCGCGGCCACGCATGTGATCAATCTCGGCGAGCGCTCTGTCGAGACGACGTTTCTTCAATTCGTCCATGGCTTTCCTCCCGGCTGTTCAGTTTGGTGGATTTTCTGCGCTGGTAACGCTCGATTGAGCTTGCGACAGGTCGGCATTCGCGGCGGCGCCGGCTGCTTTGCGTCGTGTTTCGCGCTGCAGGCACTCGGCCGTCAAAAACGCCGCCGCAAGCGCGAGCAATAAAAAATGCGGCACGTCGCCGACAACATTGCTGACCGCGTCATTGCTCAGAATGCCGATCTTGCCGAGCAGCATGTCGGCGAGGAACAGGCCGCACGAGATCCAGAACATTACGAAGGTGATGCTCATGGCGCGCGTCCCGATGCTCGCGGCGCACGCGCGGTTCTGCCGCCTAAAGAGACGGGGCGAGTGAGGACGACCAAGCCACTTTCCTCCCCATGGCGCCGTTTGCCGCGCCTATGCTTTTGTTTCACGTTGAGCCACAAAGAAGCACCTGTCAACGCAACGCGCGCCGTCGGTCAAGTGACCACCCGCCCGGGAAGATGGCGCGCGGTCGGGCGAACGCACGCGATATTTCCGTCGGCGGATCTGCACGCAATTCAAATCGTGGATGGATGGGACGATCCCGGAGGCCACCTTTGTGTCCCGCGACACAGAGAAAAAAGGGCTTCTGACCGGCCACCTCACCTTAAACTCTTACTGCTTGGCGCGCGTAGCTGTCGAAAAGGTCGAGCATGCGCTCGAACCAGCGGCCGACGCCGCTGTCCGGAGTGACGATGGGCTCTTCGCCCAGGACGTGCCCCCATTGCAGAGACCCGAATAGGCTGTAGTCGGCGTAGCTCGGCGCGTCACCGGCGAGCCAGCGGCTGACCTTCAGCGTCGCCTCCGCCGGCTGGAGGGCCTGCGCAAGTGCTTTCAGGCCCACCGAGCGTTCCAGTGTCAGTTCCTCCAGCGTGCCACCGAACAGTTTCTCGCGGCTTTCGCGGAAATAAGCGCGATCCCGATCGGCCACCACGCCGTATATGTTCAGCAGGAACGTTGAGCGCAGAATCGGGTGAAGGGTCTGGTCGCACCAGCTGCTCACGAACCGCGCGATTGCGCGTTCGGCCGCGTTGCGCATGAGGAGTGGCCGGTCCGGATAGGCCTCGTCGAGATAGAGCGCAATCTGCCAGCTGTCGTGCACCCAACGCCCATCGTCAACCAGTACAGGAACGCGGCCCTGGCCCGTGCGTGCAATGACGTCCTTCTCGGTGAACCGCCACGGTACGGTCTCGAAATCCAACCCCTTGTGCTGCAACGCCATCTTGGCGCGCCAGCAGAATGGGCTGAACCGCATCTCGGGGTCCTTCGCCGCCAGATCGTAAAGCGTGCGGACCATTTTTCCACTTTCTTGCTGCAACCGAACCAATGGCAACAATAGTCATTCGGCCACAGTCTGTTCGGCCAATTGGCCCGTGGGTGTGCTCAAAAACGCGTAAAGCGTGACCACGATGGCGGCGGCAGCGGCCGCCCCGCGCAACGGCCAGCCGGGAAACATGAGCGACACGAAGCCGCCGATCCCAACGAGGAGGAGAATCACGCGCTCGGCCACGCTGAGACGGCGAAACATGTATCCGAACTGGCAGCAACAGATGCACCACTGGACCAATACGACGAGCACGGTCACGGCGATGAGCTGCCAGCTCACATTTGGAAATGCGAGCAGCTCCGGATTGTAGACGAACAGGAACGGCAGGATGAACATGGACAACGCCACCTTCAGCGACTGGCCGCCGACACGCCAATACGAAACATTCGCGATCTTAGAGGCAGCGAGCGCGCCAACCGCGACAGGCGGGGTAATTGTCGAGAACACGGCGAAATAAAACAGGAAAAAATGTGTCTCGAGCGCGGGAACGTTGGCGATCTGTATCATGAATGACCCCATCGCCAGAACGGCCGCCAGATACGCGATGGGCGTCGGCAAGCCCATGCCGAGGATCAAGGTCACGACGGCCGATATCAGCAGGATGAGGAACTTCGAATTCGGCACCAGGAGCGCGAGATAGACACCGAAATTGTTGCTCAAGCCCGTCGTTTGGAACGATTGCGCGAGCGGGCCGATCAGGAGAATCAAGATCGCAAGCACGATGACCAGTTCAAATCCGGTCGCGATTCCCGCCAGGACCTCCCGTACGGAGACGCGGTACTTGCCATTGAACGCCCAGATCACGAGCGCCAACCCGATGCCCACTAGTCCGGTGAGCGCCGGCGACACATAGCCTGTCAGCATCCACACCACGACACCGAACGGAATGACGAATGATGGGATGAGCCGCCAAATGGCTCTCCAGTCGACGCTGACGTTCAACTTATCGATGCCCGCCCGGCCGGAATAGCTCATGACGCTGAACACCAGAGCGACCAGGTAAAGGAGGGCCGGAACGAATGCGGCTAGCGCAACAGTGACGTAAGGGAGGTTGAGCAACGCCGCCATGATGAAGGCCGCCAGACCGAGAATGGGCGGCATCAACTGGCCCGAGGTAGCGGCGAGCGTCTCGATGGCTCCGGCCATGGCGGCCGAATACCCGGCCCTTTGCATGGTCGGGATGGTGAGACGGCCGATGATCGTCGTGCTGGCCACGGCTTGCGCCAGAATCGAGCCAAGCACGCCGCTTGCGATGATCGCCGGAAAGGCCGCGCCCCCGGAGACGCGCGAGCCCACGACGTTGCCGAATTCGATGAATAGACGCACGACGCCGATGCCGACCAGGACGGCGCCGAACAAGATGAGGAAGTAGAGATCGGAGGTGAGGACGTGAAAGAAAATGTAAAGCCCCTGGCTCGGATCCAAGGCCAGGTAGTTCATGATGAAGCCGGTGTCGTAAGGAGGATGCGAAAGCGACGGAATGCTGACGTTCTGCCCGTAAAAGAAATAGACGATCGACAAGGTGACGATGCCCGGCAGGATCACGCCCCAGTGCAGGAAACTGGCGATGATCACTCCCGCCACCAACAGCGCGCCCATGATCATCGGCGTCGGTTCGAAGAACGGCGACGCGACGATGATGGCGTCCATATTGATGGCGCAGTAACTGCCGCCGACGGCCCCAAGGGCGAACGCGAGGAAGGCGAGGCACATCTGCACGGTCCACCAGACGCCGCCGTGCCCTTCGATCTTGCGATCGAGCAGGTCCCGTATTGCCAGGATCGCCGTAAGCATGGTGATTGAGGTGGCGACGGTCGCCGCGAAGGAGACGTCTTCCTTGAGGACACCGAATGCGACGAGCGCCACGTAAATGGTCACCAAGAAAGTAAAGACCACGAAGATTTGGTGCGCCGCTGCACGCGCGGATTTCAGATACATCGTCAAACTCGCAATCGAACGAGGCCTATGCGGCCTTCGTACGTTTTGACCAAACCGCAAGTGTCTCGGCCGCGCGCCCCATTAGGCGCGCGGCGCTTTTTTTTGGCTTGTCGTCAGCAGCCCGGAATCTTCGCTTCCGGTCCGCCCTTTTTGCGGAGCTCCCACACGCCCGCTTCTTTGTACGCCTTGATGGCGCCCGGGTTCGTGTTGCACTCGTTAAGGCCGGCGACCATGCCTTCCTTGGACCAGAAGCCCCAAAGCCCGCCTTCCTTTGCCAGCGCCGGCCCGTTGCGGATCATTTCCTTGACCAGTTGGTAGCCGGTGTCCGCCGAGAAGTCCTTGGTCACGGCCATGTACACGCGATTGAGGCCGATCGTGACCGGTTCTTCCTGTCCGGGAAGGGTCCCCGGCTTGAGCGTTTTTGTGAACAGCGTCGTGCCGTACTTCTTGTTGATGCCTTCGATCGCTTTTTCGCTCACCGAAATGTAGTGCAGCTTGCGGCCCGAGGCCTTCGCGGCGGCGCCGATCTTCAGCAAGAAGCCTCCCGAATTCCAGCGGTCCGAGCCCGGGTCGCCGAGCACCACGGAGGTCACGACGTCGGCCGTGCCGTTGATCAACTGGTCCGTCATGACGGCGGGCGTCACGAAGTTGATGTGCGTGTTCTCCTTCGAGATGCCGTATTGCTCGAGCACGAGGCGGGCGGACAGGCCCCAGTCACTCTGTGTCAGCAACCCGAGGTCCACCTTCTTGCCCTTCATGTCTTCGATCGTCTTGATCTTCGGATCGAACGTCACGAAGAAGCGTCCGTTGGCGGCCGCCATGACTTCCCACAAAAATTGGAAATTATGTTTGACCGGATGGGCGAGGCTATCCTTGACCAAGCCTTTGCCGCCGTGCACGCCGAGCTGCAGCACCATATCCTCGGTTCCGAAAGCCGTATGCTTGGCCCGGCCGTCGTACTGCTCGTCCATGTAGCGGATGTTGTACATGAAGCCGGGCGTTTCCTGCGGTGCGAGCGACACCGAGGCGCCGTTGCGCGCCATCATGTTGGAGAGCTGCACGTTGTAGACCACGACGCCGCATCCCATGGGGCATTGCAGCGATGGGACCACCGTGAGTTTGCCTTGAGCGTAGGCAGCGGCGGTCAGGGCGATGACGCCCGCGACGGCCGTCATAGTCAGTCGCGCTTTCTTCATGGTTTCCTCCTCTGTTAGTGGGTCCTGTTCTCGTCCGGAACCCAGTGACCCGACTGCGTTCCATTTGGCTTACGGAATCAAATTCTCGCTGAGGCGGTGGCGGCGCGGGCGCCGGTCCTTGCCTTGGTTACGGCGGCGTGCATCTGCATCATTTCGCGGGCCTCTTCCGGCGTCGCAATCTCGCGCCCGAGCTCGCGTGCGATGCGCACGGCCCGCTCGACCAGCTGCGCGTTGTTCAACGCCAACACGCCGTGGCTGTAGTAGACGTTGTCCTCGAAGCCGACGCGGATGTTTCCACCCATCGCCAGCACCATGGTGGACAACGGGAGCTGGTGCCGGCCGATACAAACGACCTGCCAACTCGATCCTTCGGGAATCGCGTCCAGCATGGCGAGAAGGTTCGGCACCGAGGCCGGGATGCCGCCCGTAATGCCGAGCACAAAACTGAAATGCAGCGGCGCCGATAGCACACCCCGATCGACGAGGGCCAAGGTGTTGGCAATGTGGCTGAGGTCGTAGACTTCCAGCTCGTTGTGGATGGCTCGCTCCTTGCAGCCGTTGACGAACTCGGCGTTCCACCCCTTCGAGTTGTTGAACAGGAACTCGTTACCCTTATGGTCGAAGTGGAAGGTGCCCATGTTCAGGGTCAGCATATCGGGACGGGGATCGAGGCCGAGCAGCGCCATCCGCTCTTCCTGACTGAAACCCACGGCCGGCCTTCCGGGCCCTTGCTCGTAACGGAGGCCGATGCCGTTGCCGACCTGGGTGATCATGGTCGGGCAGTTCGCGCGGATGCCCTCGAGCACTTCCGCGTACACGCTCAGGTCGGATGTGGTCAGTCCCTGCTTGTCGCGCACATGAATGTGCGCAATGGACGCGCCGGCGTTGTAGCAATCGCGAAACGCTTGCACGATTTCCGCCGGTTGCTCAGGAAGCGCAGCGTTCGCCTCTTTGCCGTGCAGCCCTCCGGTCGGCGCGACAGTGATGATCACCTTGCCTGGCGAAGTCAGGTTGGGCTTCATGCGTTTCCTCCCAAGTGTCCATTTTATTATTTGCCGATCAGATCATGGTGAAGCCACCGTCGATGGCCCATGCTTGACCCGTGACGTAGCTCGATTCGTCCGCGGCAAGAAAAACCGCCAGGGGCGCCACTTCCTCCGAACGAAGAAACCGCTTCAACGGCGCGGCACCCTTCCATTGCTCTACCAGGACGCCCGGCGCGACGCCTGTCGCCTTCGACCGTCCTTTCACCGAGGCTTGCATCATTTCCGTCTCGACGAACCACGGACAGATCGCGTTGACGAGCACATTGTGCTCAGCCGTCTCGAGCGCAACGCAACGGGTTAGTCCGACGACGGCGTGCTTGGAGGCATTATAGGCGCTCTGATAAATCGCCCCCCACTTGCCGGCAGTCGAGGCAATATTGATGACTCTGCCCGACTTGCGGCGGATCATCATCGGCAAGACGGCCTGCGTGAGATGCAGCAGGCCGTAGAAGTTGACCTCGAATACGCGCCTGAAGTCGTCGCTGCTGAGATCGAGGAAGCGGCCCGCTCCATAGATGCCGGCATTGTTCACCAGGATGTCGATGGGGGCGTCCGCTTCGGCCTTTTCCACCATCTTCTGCACGGACGGCTCATCCGTCACGTCGCACATGAACGTGGCGCAGCGGATGCCGTGTTCGCGCCGCAAGGCATTGGCGACGGACGCAAGCAGATCGGCGTCGCGCGCGGTCAAAACCAAGTCGGCCCCTTCGGCGGCAAAAGCCTGGGCGATCGCGCGTCCGATCCCCCGATTGCCGCCGCTGATCAGGGCGGTTTTCCCCTGCAGCCGGCCGGTCATGATTAGACGAGCCTCACGCTGTAGACGCGGTCTTGTTCGGACACTTCTGCCACCTGGATATGCGATCGGCCCTCGATGTCGCACTCGAACAGTGCGCGGGCCAGCGGATTGACGAGGACCGATTCCAGCGCGTTGCCGATGCCGCGTCCGCCGTTTGAGAGATCGGGGATGCACAATTCGATGATGCGTCGCCGCGCCTCCGGCGCAATCTCCAGACGCAACTTGTGCTCGTCGAGAACCTTCTTGGCGATGTTCGAAAGCATGCCGTCAAGGATTTCTCGTGCGACGTCGGGCACGATGTAGTTGAACACCACGATGTTGTTCCCGATGCGGTTCAGCAATTCGGGACGCATAAGCTGGTACTTGAAATGATCTTCGATGGCTTGCCGGACTCTCGATTCGACGACCTCGTAAGCATCTCCAGGCTTCACGTTCTGGATGCGATGGCCGCTCTCGTCCCGGACGTGAATGCCCAGGTTCGACGTGAAGATAATCACCGACTCGGTGAAATAGGCGGTGGCGCCTTGCCCATCGGTGAGCCGGCCGTCCTCCAGGATCTGCAGGAACTTGTCGAGCACGCGCGGATGGCACTTTTCGATCTCGTCAAACAGGATGACGCTGAAGGGCCGCTGACGTACGGCATTGGTCAACTCGCCGCCGGTGGAATAACCGATGTAGCCTGGCGGCGCGCCGAGCAGCCGCGTCGCCGCATGCTCTTCGGCAAACTCGCTCATGTCGAAACGGATGTAGGCGCGCTCATCGCCGAACAGCAGCTGTGTCAGCGTCTTCGCAAGCTCGGTTTTGCCGACCCCCGTCGGTCCGGCAAAGAACAACACGCCGCGCGGGCGGCCGCCGAGCGAGCGGGCATGGGCGCCGGTGAGGCCCATGACGGAGCGCATCAGGATATCGACGGTTTTCGTGACCGCTTGGTGCTGCCCTTTGACGCGATCCTCGATATAGTTGCGGGCGTTTTGGATCTTCTCGCGCAGATACTCCTTGCGCCATGGATTGTCTGTCGCGCCGATCTTGAAGCAGCGCACGGCATCCTCGACCTCCGTGAGGGGAATGCGCTGCCAGCGCGCGAGGACGGCGATGTCCGCCATGTTCTGCAATGACATGCCGTCCGTCGCATCGGCAAAGCGCAGCGCGATCCGGCGCCGTTCGACTTCGGAAGTCTTACTGTAGCCGTCGAAATGTGTCGACAGCACGTCGCTGGCGTGCAGTCTGGCTTCGAAATCGGGGCGAGGAACGACGACCGAACCAACGCGGTCGCTGTCCAGCGAAAACCACGACGGCATATCGTGCGCTCTGTTCAACAGCCAAAACACCGGATTGAACAGCGGCGGCTCGTGCTGGCCGACACCTTTCCTCCCGACGGGCTCGGCTCGCAGCGAGAGCTTTTCCATAACGGTGAAAAACTTGAGATCGAGCGAATCGGGCGCCTGCGGGCTTGCGGACAGCCGTGATGCGAAATCGATCAGCAGCGCGGCGCGTGCCGACTTGAGGTCGACTAAGCGCCTGGCGATGTTGCCCAATGAGTCGAGGTTGGTCATCGCAACGGCGCCGTTCACTGGACTCAAATTGAACAGCTGCGTTGCTTTGTCCTGCACCGGCTTTTCCGCCGGGAACGCCCGGATGCCGTCGACGCGGTCGTAAATAAGAAGAAACTCGAATCCCATCGACCGCAGAAAGCCCCAAAGGCAATCGGTCAAACTCTGAAGCCGCTCACCTGAAGGCGTGGGCGCCAGAAAGACGTCCCGCACATTGCCGGAAAGCACGAACTGGGACCTGATGGGCAGCAGGCGATGAATTTCTCCAACCCAGCGCGGCCAAGTCGAAACCACGGCGTTCTCGAACTGCGGCTGAGCGGCGGGCATGACATTCATGGCGAGGCGATCAAGCTTCGTTGTGTGATGCCGGCTTCGCCTCGCCGGCGCGGCGCTTTTTCAGGCTGGCGCGGCGACCCAGGATCAGCAGCAGCAGCAGCAACAGCAGCAGATGAGAGGGTGCTGGCAATGGCGGCGGCGGCGGCCCGCATGGCCGGCAGGAATTCATGCCCCTTCTTCAGGGTCATGCGCGGCGCCGGCCCGTGCGCGGCCACGGTGGCGTAGACGCAGCCGTTGGCGTCCCGCACGGGAACCGCGACACAGACGGAGCCTTCCAGATATTCACCGACGTCGGTGCCGACCCCGGACGAGCGGATCTTCATCAGCCGGCGCTCGAGCGCGGCAGGAGAAATGATGGTCCGCTCGGTATAGCGATGGTACGGACCCGGCCCGATCAGCCGATGCACCTCGCCGAGCGACATATTGGCAAGAAAGAGCTTGCCGCTCGCCGTGCAATGGAGCGGCACGCGCGATCCGACGTGCATATGCAGGCGCACGGTCGCGTTGGTTTCGACGCGGTCGATATAGACGACCTCGTTGCCGTCCAACATCGTGAAATTGCAGGTCTCTCCAATCTCCTCGACGAGGCGCATCAGCACGGCATGGCGCTGCGCGCGCACCGGCGAGTTCACTTGCACCTTGAACGACAGCGCGGACATGCGGTGGCCGACGGCGTAGCGTTTTTCCGCGCCCTCGCGCTGGATGAAGCCGCCGCGCGCGAGCAGGCCGAGGATGCGGAACACGGTCGGCTTGGGAAGGCCGCTTGCCCGCGTGAGTTCATCGAGCGTCGGCGGCGTCTTGGCGCCGGCGACCAATTCGAGCACCTTGAAGGCGCGCAAGGTCGAGGATTCGCCGCTGCTCATCTGTTTCACTCAGCGAAATGGGCTATTTCATTATTACAGGCCTCCGCCACACCCGCAATCATCAATGATCCGGTGAGGCGCCAGACTTTTCTCATCTTTTGAGAAAACATCCGACGGAGCGCACATTCGCGCGACGATCGGTGGCGCATTACGCTGCACGTGATCGTCCGTTGCAACGGAGCCGCCGCAATCGGCTTTGTTATTAGCGGCGGCGGTTTGCGTCGCGGCGCGGAGTTGACGCGAAGCGCCACAGCAACAGACATTCCGACGGCGGCCGATAAGCTGCGCTCTTGGGGCGCCGAGCGATCGGCGAGCGGGCGCTTCGCTTCTCCGATGGCGGAAGGTGCCGCGCGACCGCGTGCCAGCTTTGCCGAAGCCGCAACGTGGCCGTCAGTACCGTTATGCAGGGATCGCGCCGCTCGTCCTTGCCGTTGCCACGCAGACGCGATTATGTTAGCGCTATCATCTTCCGAAGCCCAGAGAAGATCTGCGTGAGGAGTCTCGATACGGCTAGTCCGGTTTCTAGCCGGCGACGCAGGTCGCACGGCGCCGTGCGGATGGAAGTCGTGGCGAAGCGCGCAGGCGTTTCCGCCATTACCGTCTCGCGCGTCCTGAACCACCCGGACAAGGTTGCCGAGGAGACGCGCTCGCGTGTTTGGGCCGCCATCAAGGCGACCGGCTACATCCCCAATCTCATCGCCGGCGGCCTCGCCTCCAGCCGCACGCGCGTTGTCGGGATCATCGTGCCCACGATCACCAACTCGATATTCGCCGATACGGTGCAGGGCATGACGGACGTGCTCGGCGCGCATTCGTATCAACTGCTGCTGGCGACAAGCGGCTATTCGCTGGAAGCCGAGGCCGGACTCGTGTCGGCGTTTCTGGCCCAACGTCCCTCGGGCCTGGTATTGACCGGCCTCTCGCATGCCGCGCGCACTTTCGACCTGCTCAAGCGGGCCGAGGTCCCGGTAGTCGAGACCTGGAGCACCGCGCGCAAGCCAATCGACATGCTGGTGGGGTTTTCGAACGAGAACGCCGCGTTCGAAATGATGCGCGCGCTCGCAGATATGGGTTATCGGAAGGTTGGCTTTGTCGTCGCGCCCGTCAAGCACAACGACCGCGCGCTCGGAAGGCGCACGGGTTACCGGCGGGCCGTCAAGCAGCTTGGACTGGTCGAGGATCGCAGCCTCGAGCGCGAGGCACTGTTCACGCTTGAGAACGGAAGTCAGGCCCTGAGCGACCTGGTCGGGCAACACCCCGATGTCGAGGCGATCTTTTTTGCCAACGATATTTTGGCTGCAGGCGGGCTACTCGAGTGTGCGCGCCGCGGCTGGCCTGTGCCGGAGCGACTCGGCATCGCCGGCTTCGACGACGTCGACCTGGCGAGCCAGACGGTCCCTGCGCTGACGACCGTGCGCATTCCGCGCTACGAGATTGGCGCGAGCGCGGCGCGTCTGATACTCGAACGGCTCGCCGGCGCGACCAATCTTCGCCCTCTCGATCTCGGCTTTGAGATCGTGTTGCGCGGCTCGACCCATAGCAAGGCCGATACAGCCTAGGTCCTTGCCTCGCGCATCATCGTATAAATTGCGGTCCAATCCTGCCGTCCGCGGTCTTGCTCGCGCGCACGTTCATAGGCGTCGCGCGCCGCCAGGCCGGTGGCCACGGGGCCGCCGACGTCTCGCGCAAGATCCAAGGCGAGCCCCAGGTCCTTGAAAGCGAGATCGACCATAAAGCCCGGCGTCAGATCGCCCTTGAGCACCTTTGACGGGTAGGTGGAGCCGAAATGTCCCTGTCCCGCGGCGGTGCCCAACATCACCTGCCGCGCGAGGTTTGGATCGAGCCCCGACCGCTCCGCCAAGGTCAAAGCCTCCGCGGATAGGACATTGAGCGTGATGGACATGTAGTTGTTCACGATTTTCATGCGCGCGCCCATGCCGACCGGACCGCAATGAATGATCGTGTCGCCCATCAGATCTAGAATGGGCCGGGCGCGGGCCACATCGGCATCGGCTCCGCCCACCATGATCAGCAGCTTGCCGGCGACGGCATGCATCTGCTGGCGGCCGACAGGCGCGTCGATCATGGCGATACCGCGCTCCGCCAAGCGGGCCGCGACGGAATCGGTCGTCGCGGGAGCGATGGTGCTCATGTCGATGTAAAGCGTTCCCTTGGCGAGCGCCGGAGCGAAGCCTTGCGCGCCGAACGCGGCTTCCTCCACGTGCTGGGAATTCGGCAGCATGGTGATCAGTATGTCGACATCTTGTGCCGCCGCGATCGGCCCGTCGGCGGGGGTAATGCCGGCATCGCTCAGTTGGGCCACCGCCTGCTTATTCACGTCGAAGGCTTTCACGGCGTGGCCGCCTTTGGCGACGTTGCGCGCCATGGGTCCGCCCATGGTCCCGACTCCGATAAACCCGACTTTGCTCATGCTTTTCTTTCCTCCCGCGGCGCGCTTATGTTAGCGCTGTCATACACAGAGGATTTGTCCAGGGTCAAGGTTCAAGAAAGATGCCGGGCTTCTCGCAAAATGAAATTGCCGCCATCGAGGCGCGCGTCTTTCGCCTGCCGATAGCCAATCCCGTGCGCATCTCGTTCGGGGTCATGAACAGCCGGCCGGCCGTGCTCGTGCGCGCGGTCGACTCGCGCGGCATAGAAGGATGGGGCGAGATTTGGTGCAATTTCCCTTCGGTCGGTGCCGAGCACCGCGCGAGGCTCGTGCGTGAGACCGTGGCGCCCTTGCTGGTTGGGCGAAGTTTCGCCGCGCCCGACGAAATTTGGCGTGGTGCGAGCCAAGCGCTCTCGGTGCTGGCAATCCAGAGCGGAGAGCCGGGACCGATCGCACAATGCCTGGCGGGGGTCGATGTGGCGCTTTGCGACCTTGCCGCGCGGGCGCAGAATGAGCCGCTATACCGTCATCTCGGCGCAACAAAAATGATCGCGCGTCTGCCGGTTTACGCCAGCGGCTTAAATCCGGATCAGCCTGAAAAACTGGCCACGGCCAAAGCGCGCGAAGGCCATCGCGCGTTCAAGCTCAAGATCGGTTTCGGCCGCGATATCGACCTCGCCAACCTCGCTACGTTACGCGCGGCGCTCGGCGAGGACGCAACGCTGATGGTGGATGCCAATCAGGCATGGGATCTCGACACGGCCAAGGCCATGAGCAATGCCATCGCGCCGTTCCGACCCGCCTGGCTGGAAGAACCCCTGCGCGCCGATGCGCCGGCGGATCATTGGCGAGAGCTCGCGCGGACCTCGCCGATCCCGCTTGCGGCCGGCGAGAATATGCGCGGCGATGAATTTGAGACCGCCGTCGACTCCGGCTGGGTAAAGGTCCTTCAACCCGATCTCGGCAAATGGGGCGGTTTTTCCGGCTGCCTCCAAGTCGGCCGTCACGCGCTCGCTGCAGGCGTTCGCCTTTGCCCGCATTGGCTCGGCGGCGGCATCGGACTCATCGCGTCGTTTCATCTTCTCGCCGCGGCAGGCGGCGACGGCTTGGTCGAGGTTGATGCCAATCCCAATGCCCTGCGCGAATTGATGGCGATGCCCTTCCCCGCGCTTGCCGACGGCCACATGGAGCTGCCGCAAGGCCCCGGGCTCGGCGTGACCCCGGACCTTGCGGCGCTCCGTGAATTTGAAGTCGCCGCCTAGAGCAAAACCGTTTCATTTTGAACAGGCCGCGCCGTGAACTCGCTTCACCTCTCCCATGGGGAGAGGTCGGCGCACGAAGTGCGCCGGGTGAGGGGATATAGCTTATCGAGAGTCCTAGGCCCCCTCACCCCAACCCTCTCCCCAGCGGGGAGAGGGAGCGCGCTGTCCCGTGCCGCATTGCTGCGATCCGAAACAACCATGCTTTAGCCGACGACCTCGAGATAGAGATTGGGATCGAAGTAAGTCTTGGCCGGCACCGGATTGTTGATGCCGCCAACCGACACATAGAAGTCGGTGACCTTTTGCAGCCAACCGGTGACCGTGCCGTCCTTGTACATCTTCACCCACTCTTTGCTGGTGAACAGTTTTTCGGCCTTCACTTGGACCTTGAGATCGGCGAGCGGCACTTTCTGGTAGTATTTCTCGTGCAAGGTCGCGAGTGCGTCGTCGGTCTTGGATATCAGATAGTCGTTCGCCGGCACCCAGGCCTTGATGACGCGCTTGAGCACGTCTTTGTTCTTGTCGAAATAGTCGTTATTGCAGGCCCAGCCATCGACGATGGCGGCTTCCGGATAGAATTTCGAGGCATCGACCAGCATCTTGGCGCCGGGGACCTTCTGACGCACCGCGACGTCGAATGGCACCCAGAGCGCCACCGCCGGCACGGCCCCGGAAATGAAGGCGGTCACCGCCTCCGACATTCGCTGATTGACAATCTGCACGTCCTTGTCGGGCGTTATTCCATTTGCGCGCAAGGCGCGATCGAGAAACACGTGCGCCGTCGTGCCACGCGTCGTCGAGATTTTTTTGCCCTTCAGATCGGCGAAGCTCGCCACGCCCATTTTGGGATTGACCCACAATTGCGCGGTGGCGAATTCGACGTCGTCTATAAGAAAGGCTTTGCCTTGGCCGCGGGCGGGAAAGTTGGAGATCACCGCTCCGGTCGCCAGCATATCGATCGAGCCGCCGATCATGGCCTGAAACAGGCCGAGCCCCGTCGTGAATTGCACGAATTTCGGCTGCAGGCCTTCCTTTTTGAAAGTGCCCATGTGGTCGGCCAGCCAGATCTGGCCGTCGACGGCCAGCGTATGCAGGTAGCCGATGCCGATCGGGGTCGCGGCACGCACGACGTAGGGCATTCCGACAGCGCCCATCGCCACGCCGGCCCCGATGCCCTTGATGGCGGTTCTTCTGGTGATCGTCTTCTTCATAAGGCTCTTCCTCCCTTCACGACGTTTAGCTTGACAACCTGACCTGAGCCTGCCGCTGCTGGGCGGCGTATTCCTGCATGACCAAATCGCGAATTTCCGACCGCAACGCGGCGAATTCGGGCGTTTCGTGCAGCGATTCCGAACGGGGATAACCGAAGGGCACTTCGATGATTTTGCGGATTCTGGCCGGGCGCGCCGAAACGACGATGACGCGAGAGGCAAGATAGAGCGCCTCATCCACCGAATGCGTGATCATCACGACGGTCTTGCCCTCGGTGCCCAGCACCTCGAGCAGCAAGTCCTGCATTGCACTGCGGGTTTGCGCGTCGAGCGCGCCGAACGGCTCGTCCATGAGCAGGAATTGCGGCTTCACCGCATAGGCGCGCGCCAGCGCCACACGCTGGCGCATGCCGCCGGAAAGTGTTTTCGGATAAGCATTGCGAAAGTCGGTAAGCCGCATCAACGCAAGGTATCGTTCGCAAATTTCGCGACGCTTTTCCTCGCTGACCTTGTTTGCATTGAGCTTGAGACCGAAGGCAATATTTTCCGCAACCGTCAGCCATGGGAAAACGCCGTATTCCTGAAAGATCACTCCCCGCTCCGGCCCCGGCGCGGTGACCGGCCGCTCATCGAGCAATACCGAGCCCTTGCTTGGGTTAACGAAGCCGGCCAACAGATTGAGCATGGTCGTCTTGCCGCAGCCCGACGGCCCGACCAGCGCGATGAATTCTCCTTCGCACACCTCGAAAGAAACATTATCGACGACCTGCAACGGGCCGCGGTCGGTCGCGAAATGCACCGATACTTTATCGAAGCGTATGCGCTGCTGGCCGCTCATCCGCCGATCCTCTCCTGCCATGAGACCATCCGACGCGACAGGCGGCGCAGCAAGTAATCCATTATGAGCGCGATGACGCCGATCGTGACGATACCGGCGTAGATCGTGTCGAGTTGGAAGAACGAGGAGGCATCCTGGATTACGGCGCCGAGGCCGCGATGGGCGGCAATGAGCTCCGAGGCCACCAACGTCGCCCAACAAACGCCGAGCGCCACCCGAAACGCCGTCAACATGTGTGGAACTGCCATTGGCACAATAACACGCCAGAAGATTTCCATGTCGCGCGCACCAAGCGTGCGGGCGACGCGAATAAAAATCGGATTGATCTGCGAAATGCCTTCGTACATCACGATCACGCCGGCAAAAAAGGAGGCGTAAAAAAGGATGACGATCTTCGCGACCTCGCCAATGCCGAAATAGACGATGACGAGCGGAATAAGCGCGATCGGCGGCAGCGCGCGGAAAAAATTGATCAGCGGATCGACGAAGGTCCGCACGGGCCGGTACCAGCCGAGCGCAAAGCCGATGGGGACCGCGCAGATGATGCCGATCGTCACGCCAAAAAGAACGCGCTGGGTCGACATCCACATATCGATCAGAAAGCCGTTCCTGCTGACCAGCCACCACCACTTGGTGACAACTTCATAGGGCGTCGGAACGAGCGAAGGGCGCACCAGGCCGGAGACGCGGACCAGGTACCAAAGCGCCACCAAAACCACCCAGGGCAGAAGCAGAAACGCGAGACGACGCAAAGCCTTAAACAGCATGGCGCCGTCCTCCTGCTCCCGCTTGGCCCCCAATGTCTCGGGCCGCCGGGCCACGATGGCATCGGGCTGCATCTTTTTCCTCCCAAATCCGCAAAATGTTAGCGCTATCATAAGGGGCTGTCAAAATTGCGCGGGGCCAGGGCGGCTTTGGCCGTCGAAGGGATTTTAGATGTTTAAAATATCTATTTTTATGCTTGACACGCATATTTGACTGGCTCATCTATCACAAATATCAGTGTTCTCTCTATTCACTCGCATGATCACCTCCGGCCAAATGCGCGCCGCTCGGGCGCTGCTCGGCATTGACCAGCGCGAGCTGGCGCAGCGCTCGGGGCTTTCGCTGCCGACCGTTCAGCGCATGGAAGCGAGCGGCGGCGTGGTGCGCGGCAACGTGGATTCGCTGATGAAGCTGGTCGAGGCACTCGCTGCCAGCGGCATCGAGCTGATCGGTGAGGGCGCGGCATCGAGCGGCGGCGGGCGCGGGGTACGGCTGAAATGATCGGCTACGCGCTCTATGGCGTTGCAGCGCTGCTCGTATTGGCGCCTATTGCCGTCATCCTGGCTGGGTCGCCGCGTGCTGGCGGCGTGGTCTATGGCGCGAGCTTGGCGGTCACGCTGGCGCTGGGCGTGATCAGCCTTTCGAGCCTGCTCGGCGGGGCGAGCGCGAGCGCGATCTTGCCGCTCGGTCTGCCTTGGCTAGGCGCTCATTTTCGCATCGATGCGCTTTCGGCCTTCTTCCTTGTCGTGGTCAATCTCGGCGGCGCCACCGCGAGCCTCTTTGCGCTCGGCTATGGGCGCCACGAAGCGGCGCCGCAGCGCGTGCTGCCGTTTTATCCAGCCTACCTCGCCGCCATGAATCTCGTGGTGCTCGCCGACGACGCGTTCAGCTTTCTGGTCGCGTGGGAGTTCATGTCTCTTACCTCGTGGGCGCTGGTGATCGCGCATCACGAGGAGCGCGAGAATATGCGCGCAGGCTATGTCTATTTGTTGATGGCGAGTTTCGGTACCCTGGTGCTGCTGCTCACCTTCGGTCTCTTGGCGGGTGCCGACGGTAATTATGCCTTTGAGGCCATTCGTCACACGCATCCGTCGGCCGCCTTGGCTGCGATCGTTTTGATCCTCGCGCTGATCGGCGCCGGCTCCAAGTCCGGCGTCGTGCCCTTGCATGCCTGGCTGCCGCTCGCGCATCCGGCCGCGCCTAGCCAGGTTTCCGCGCTGATGAGCGGGGTGATGACCAAGGTCGCGGTCTACGGCTTCGTGCGGATCGTATTCGACTTGCTGGGCGCGCCGGACTGGTGGTGGAGCATGCTGGTACTGGCCATCGGTGGCATCACCGCTGTGATGGGTGTGCTTTACGCATTAATGCAGCACGATTTGAAGCGTTTGCTTGCCTATCACACCGTAGAGAACATCGGCATCATCTATATCGGGCTCGGCCTCGCGCTCGCATTCAAGGCCTTCGGCATGGAGGTGGCAGCCGCGCTCGCGTTCACCGCCGCGCTTTTCCACGTGTTCAATCACTCGGTGTTCAAGAGCCTGCTGTTCTTCGGCGCCGGCTCCGTGCTCAATGCCACCGGCGAGCGGGATATGGAGCATCTCGGCGGCCTGATCCACCGCATGCCGCAGACTGCCTTCGTGTTCCTCATCGGTTGCGTGGCGATCTCGGCGCTGCCACCGCTCAACGGCTTCGTCTCGGAATGGCTTACCTTCCAGGCCATTCTACTGAGCCCGCACCTGCCGTCCTGGGGCTTGAAATTCCTGGTGCCGGCGGTGGGCGCGCTGTTGGCGCTGTCGGCGGCGCTGGCGGCCGCCTGTTTCGTCAAGGCTTTTGGTGTGAGCTTCCTCGGCCGTGCTCGCATGCCGGCGGCGGCCAAGGCGCACGAGACCGACAGCAACTCCCTCGCCGCAATGTATTTCCTGGCCGCGCTCTGCCTCGTTGCTGGCGTGCTGCCGGGCCTGTTCATCGACGCGCTGGCGCCGGTTTCGCATGCCCTTGTGGGCGCGAGCATGCCGCATCAGGCAGGACTTGCATGGCTCACCATCGTGCCAATCGCGGAGAGCCGCAGTTCCTACAACGGACTATTAGTATTCGTCTTCATTGTCCTATCGGGCTCGATGGCGGCTTTCGCCATCCACCGGCTTGCATCCAACCGCCTACGGCGTGCGCCAGCCTGGGATTGCGGTTTTCCAGATGCGAGTCCGGCGACGCAATATACCGCTTCGAGTTTCGCGCAGCCGATCCGGCGCGTCTACGGCACCACGTTGTTCCATGCGCGCGAGATTGCTGAGATGCCGCCGCCGGGGTCGACCGCACCGGCGCGGCTAACCGTCGACCTCCGCGACCTCATTTGGGATGCCCTTTACGCGCCGATCACCAGCCTCGTCGACTTCGTGGCCGAGCGGCTCAATATTTTGCAGTTCCTCACCATCCGCCGCTATCTCACGCTTGTTTTCGCGGCGCTGGTGCTGCTGCTTCTGGTGCTGGCGATATGGCAATGATCCGCGATGTCGCCTTGCAGGGCGCGCAGATGTTGCTGGTCCTGCTGTTGTCGCCGCTGCTCACCGGCTTCGTGCGCAAGGTCAAAGCGCGGCTCCTGCGCCGCCGCGGCCCGCCGCTGCTGCAGCCTTATCGCGATCTCGTCCGGCTCATGCGCAAGGAAGTGGTGCTGGCGGAAAGTGCCTCCTGGCTGTTCCGCGTGATCCCCTACGTCGTGTTCGCCGGCACTTGGGTCGCCGCCTCGCTGGTGCCGACTTTTCGCAGCGGATTGCTGTTCTCCTGGTCGGCCGACCTGATCGCCATCATCGCGCTGCTCGGCAGCGCGCGGTTTTTTCTGGCGCTCGCGGGCATGGACGTCGGCACCGCCTTCGGCGGCATAGGTTCCAGTCGAGAGGTGATGATTGCTTCCCTCGCCGAGCCCGCCATGCTGATGATCGTGTTCACGCTGGCACTGGTAGCGGGCTCCACGCAGCTTTCGACCATGGCGGCCCATATGGCATCGGGCGGCGTGGGTCTGCGCGTGTCGCTGGGGCTGGCGCTGCTCGCGCTGATCATGGTGGCGGTCGCCGAAAACGCCCGCATTCCGATCGACAATCCAGCGACCCATCTCGAACTCACCATGGTGCATGAGGCCATGGTGCTGGAATATTCCGGCCGTCATCTCGCGTTGATCGACCTGTCATCCGAGCTCAAGTTGCTGCTCTACGTCTCGGTGATTGGCTGCCTGTTCACGCCCTGGGGTATTGCTGGCGGCGAGGCCAGCCTGGCGGCGCTCGCCATCGGCGTCGCCAGCTATCTCGGCAAGCTCGCGGTCGGCGGATTCCTGCTCGCCGTATTCGAGACTGCCATTGCCAAGATGCGCGTGTTCCGGGTGCCCGCCTTCCTCGGCGCAGCACTCATGCTCGGCCTGCTCGCCACGCTGTTGCTGTTCGTATCGGGGAGCCTATGAGCAACGCGCACGGCATCACCTTCGACGTCGCCCATATGCTCGCCGGTTCGCTCGTGCTGGTGAGCTTCATGCAACTCTACCAGGCGCGGCTCTATGCGCTGCTCAATATCTACGCGCTACACGCGCTGGTGCTGGCGGCCTCGGTAGCCTGGCAGGCCTTCATCCAGGACGCGCCGCATCTCTACATCACCGCCGTCATCGCGCTCGTCTTCAAGGCTCTGGTCATTCCGGTGGCGCTGCACCGCATGGTCGTCCGGCTCGGCATCCACCGCGAGATCGAGACGGTGGTCGGCGTCGGCCCGGCTATGCTGCTGGGTATGGGGCTGGTGGCGCTGTCGATGGTGGTGATGTTGCGGGTGACCACCGAGGCCGACCCGTTGGCGCGCGAGGATCTCGCCTTTGCACTGTCGGTGGTGCTGCTCGGCTTGTTGATGATGGTGACGCGTCGCAACGCGGTGAGCCAGGTAATCGGCTTCATGTCCCTGGAGAACGGATTAGTGCTGGCAGCAACCGGCGCGAAAGGCATGCCGCTCGTGGTCGAGATTAGCGTCGCCTTCTCGGTGCTGATCGCCTTCATCGTGATCGGCATCTTCCTTTTTCGTATCCGCGAGCGCTTCGACACCGTCGACGTGCAGGCGCTCGACCGCTTCCGCGGAGAGCGGCGATGACGCTCGACGCGCTTACCGGCGTTCTTCTGATCCCGGCTGTGGCGGCGGCGCTGCTGGCGGCGTTGCCCGGCTATCGGCTGACCGCGCGACTGAACGTGCTAGCTTCGCTTGCCACTTTTATCACCGCAGTCTCGCTGTTCGTGGTCGAGCCCACATCCGGCCCCTACTTCCTGGTGGACGACCTCAACAAGGTCTTCATCGTGCTGACCACCTTCGTCGGCTTTACTACCGCCATGTTCAGCGCGAGCTACATCGGTCATGAAATCGAGATCGGCCGACTTAAGCTAAGTTTCGTGCGCTTCTACCACGCCATGTATCAGGTGCTGATGTTCGGCATGAACCTCGCGCTCATCGCCAATAATATCGGCTTGATGTGGGTGGCGATCGAGCTCGCCACCCTCTCCACAGTACTGATGGTCGGCATCTACCGCACGCACGAGGCACTGGAGGCGGCTTGGAAGTATTTCATTCTCGGCAGTGTTGGCATCGCGCTGGCGCTGTTCGGCACTATCCTCATCTACATGGCGGCGCGCCCGGTCGTGGGCGAGGGGCTCGACGCCATGGTGTGGACAGTGCTGATGACGCGCGCGGCGCATTTCGACCCCGCGCTGCTCAACGTTGCGTTCGTGTTCCTGCTGCTCGGCTATGGCACGAAGGTAGGCCTCGCCCCGTTGCACGCCTGGCTGCCCGACGCACACGCGGAAGGCCCGACGCCGATCTCGGCGGTCCTTTCGGGCTTGCTGCTGAATGTCGCCCTCTACGCGCTATTGCGCTTCAAGATGCTGCTTGCGGTCAACCCGGCGGCGCTCGCGCCCGGGCCACTGATGGTGAGTATGGGGCTGATCTCGGCACTGTTCGCGGCCTTCATGCTTTACAAGCGACGCGACATCAAGCGCCTGTTCGCCTATTCCTCGATCGAGCACATGGGCATTATCGTGTTCGCCTTCGGCATGGGCGGCGCGCTCGCCAACTTTGCCGGCCTCTTGCACATGACTATGCACTCGCTCACCAAATCGGCGATCTTCTTCTCCGTTGGCCATATCTCGCAGGTCAAGGGCACGCAAAAGATCGCCGATCTGGGCGGGTTGACCGCGAGCAATCCCGTGCTCGGCTGGGGCTTGGTGCTTGGCGTTATCGCCATCGCCGGCCTGCCCCCGCTCGGCATTTTTATGAGCGAGTTCCTGGTGGTGTCGTCGACCTTCGCACGTCAGCCGTGGTTGGCGGTGATCCTGGTCGTTGCAATTCTTATCGCGCTTGGCGGCTTGTTTATGCGACTCAATACGGTCGCGTTCGGCGAGCCGCGCGGGCCGAGCGCGCCGGCGAAAGCCTCCTACGTACCGATGTTTGCCCACCTCGCCATCGTATTCACGGCTGGCATCTATATCCCGCCAGCGCTTGTCGCTGGTTTCGAGAACGTGGCGCGGCTGTTGGGATGAACGCCATGGAACGCACCCCCGTCACCGAGCAAGGCTGGAACGAGGCGATCGCACGTTTGGCCGGCGGTCGCGCCACGCTGCTCGGCCTTTGGGGCGATGGCGACGATGTGCTCATGGCCCTGCTCGACGGCAAGGGAGTCGCGCTCGTCAGCTATCGCTGCCCGAACCGAGAGTACCCAAGCGTGGGCGCGCAACACCCGCCGGCGATCAGGCTCGAGCGCGCAATCCGCGATCTGCACGGACTCGATGCGGCCGGCACACCCGACAGGCGACCCTGGCTCGACCACGGCGTTTGGCACGACGGGGCGGCCGCGCCTTATGCCTTCCTCGCGGCAGAAGGCGAGGGCTTGCATCAGATTCCGGTCGGGCCGGTGCACGCTGGTATCATCGAGCCAGGCCACTTTCGCTTTACCGCCAACGGCGAGCACGTGGTGCGGTTGGAAGAGCGGCTCGGCTACGTCCACAAGGGCATCGAAAAGCTGATGGAAGGGGTTTCCTTCGATGCAGCCGTTAAGCTCGCGGCGCGCACTTCAGGCGACAGTACGGTCGCCTATTCTTATGCCTTTGCCCTCGCCGCCGAGGCTGCCTTGCAAGCCGTCGCGCCGCCGCGCGCAGCCTATTTGCGCGCGCTGATGGCGGAGCTGGAGCGGCTGGCCAATCACTTCGGCGACATCGGCGCCATCTGCAACGACGCCGCTTTCGCGCTCATGCATGCGCAGACGGCCGTGCTGCGCGAGCGCGTTTTGCGCGCCGCGCAGACCTGCTTCGGTCATCGCCTGATGATGGACCTGATCGTGCCCGGCGGAGTCGGGCGCGACATCGCGCCGGAAGGAGCTGAAACGCTACGCGTGCTGCTGGCTGAAGTTCGCAAGCGTTTCCCGCGCTTGGTCGAACTCTACGACAACACCGCCTCACTGCAGGACCGCACCGTCACTACCGGCGTCCTACGCAGCGATTATGTCCGCCAATTCGGCGCCGGCGGCTATGTCGGCCGCGCTTCGGGTCGCGACTTCGATGCACGACGCAATCTGGCTTATGCGCCCTATGACGCGCTCAAGTTCGACGTGCCGGTGCTGGAGGCGGGCGACGTGAATGCGCGCGTGTGGGTCCGCATCCGCGAGGTGGAACAGAGCCTGGCACTGATCGAGCAGATTCTCGACCGCATGCCGGGCGGGCCGATTGTGGCGGCAATCGAGGGCAAAGGAGCGCCGTGTGAGGGATTTGCCTTGGCTGAGGCCTTCCGCGGCGACGTACTGGTCTGGCTTCGGCTTGACGGCGAGGGGCGCGTGGCGCGTTGCCACCTGCGCGACGCCTCGTGGTTTCAGTGGCCGCTTTTGGAGGCCGCGATCGAAGGCAACATCGTCGCCGACTTCCCGCTCTGCAACAAGTCGTTCAACTGCTCCTATTCGGGGCACGACCTCTGATGCGCCGGACGCTGTTCGAAAGCCTGACTCACGGGCCGCTCACCGAGCCTGCGCCTGCGCCTGACGCGGCCGCGCTGGCCGAGCTCGCGCAGAGCGTCAACCGAGCCGCACGGGCCAAGCTCGGCCATTCGCTGTCGATCCGTCAGATTGACGCCGGCTCCTGCAATGGATGCGAATTGGAAATCCACGCTCTCAGTAATGCCTTCTACGATCTTGAACGCTTCGGCCTGCATTTCGTCGCTTCGCCTCGTCATGCCGACGTTTTGCTGGTGACGGGACCGGTCACCAAGAACATGCGGGAAGCCTTGCTGCGCACCTACAACGCCACGCCCGACCCGAAATGGGTATTGGCGGTCGGCGACTGCGCATTCAATGGCGGCATCTTCGGCGGCAGTTATGCGGTGGCCGGCGGCATCAAAGACGTCATTCCAGTCGATTTGCATATCCGCGGTTGCCCGCCGACGCCAACTGAGCTTCTAAAGGGGCTGATTGCTCTCCTCGATCAAGCAAACGACGTTGCCGGCTGACGGGCTTGGATGGAGATGGGCGTCCGACGCGGGACATTCACCTCAAATCTTATCCAGTTCGCTGGATATTCGTACTTATTGCGAGCGGCTCGATAACATCACTGATGCGATGCTCTGACCCATCACCAGCGATGGTCAGCAAGGGGGAGCATCAGGCTCTTATAGTTCGGGATCATGGTCTGGTTGAGCCCTCAGAAATTGGCTTACTCGCCTGAATTCGACGCCGCCGCCTTCGAGCAGCGGTTCGATTTCCGTCTTGAAATAAGTCTCGTCAGCCCGATCGACCTTGGCAGCGATCTTGAGTGGAATTCCCAGCGCGCGTGCGATGGAAATGGCCCGGTCAGGACACTTTTCAGGGGAGATGCGGCCGAGAAAGGCGAGGTAGCCGCCTCGCACGTCCATAGTGGCACGATGCAAGGCTTTCGGGATGCCGTGGTGAACGGTCTCCACGAAATTGGCATTTGGCACGGGACGGCGCTGGGCGTTCGAGATCGAAACCAGCGGCATGTCGCCAAAGCCCAGGTAGAGCGGGAGCAGATCTAGTAGGTCTTGCCGGCCGTGCAGCGTGGTGACAGTGCGGCCAGCGATCGGGCGAAACAGAGGGAAGTGGAGTAGGTCGATATGAAAGTGCACGACGTCGAACTCGTCGGCCCGCTGGCGGACGCGATCGAGCATAAGCATATAGTACGGGATCGGATCGCGGACGCCAGCTTCGAGGCGGAGCGCCTTGGGTACGCAGGCAACGAGATTAGCCGCGGTAATCGAATCGCCGCTTGCAAAAAGAGTTACTTCATGGCCAAGAGCCACAAGTTCTTCCGTCAGGTAGGAGACGATTCGCTCGGTGCCACCGTACAGCCGGGGGGGGGGGACGCTTTCGATCAGGGGCGCAATCTGCGCGATTTTCAACATTGCCAGCTCAAGTGGGCTGGCCGAATGTCTTGGTGACGCCCATCTTGAGAGGCTCTATGGTCGCGAGCGAAAGCTTCTGAGCCAACGCTGCAAGTTCCTTGGTCTGCTCGGTGAGTGTTTCGAACTGCTTGCGTGAATGATCGGTCGATATTTCGATGAAATCTGAAGGTGATTTCACGTCCGGCAATTTTTGGGCAAAGGCGAAGGCGGCCTCAACATTCGCTTGGGCGAATTCGATGAGCTTGGTGTTGTAGTCCTGTGCACCTTTAACAGCCATCGAAATGCTATTCTTGATCAAAGCAGTGGTTTCGCTTGTGCCGGCGTTCATCTTCTCGAAAGCTTCCTCGGCTTGCGCGGAGCCATTTTCGGCCGTCGCACGAAACGCCTGCGTAGCATTCATCTTGGGGGAGTTGGCTGACTTTGCAGTTGTGGTTTTGGAGTCCAACATGGCGCTTATCCTTAGGGCGTTTCCTGCTGATGACTTCCGGACGCAAGCCCTGGGCGTTTGTCGGATGTCTCTTGAGATCACAGCCGGAGGAGCCGATTTCGGAGCACCAATGCGACCGCTTGAGTTCGACATATAATCAGCAAATCTTGCAACGCAATATCGCCGGGCCAAACGGCCACAATTCGTGATCGCAGAAGTGCAACCAAGCTCGCATCCGCACGAAGGCGAGCGGCCCGCGACAAGGCAGCATCTGAAGCCGCCTCGGTGGTTAGCCTCCTTTTTGAATTGCAGACGCTATGTCGGCTAAGCGCGCGATCCAGCAACGCCTTCTTCAACCGCTCGAAATGGTCGCCAAACTCGTAGCCGGCGCGAGCGGCTTCGTTTCAATGAGTTAAAGCGGACAACGGTAATGTATCGTCGTGAGCAGGCCGCCGCGCTGACTGTTCGATAAGTGTGGCCTCTGCTTTCTTAACCTCGTCGTGAGCCATCAACATTCTGATCTGATGCTTGATGGCGATCGTCGCAGGAAGTTTAATTTTTCGTCCAAACCGGTGCGTGCGCATTGGGCACTCCTTTGGTAGCATCGATTTTATGATTGGAGGAAAATCACAGGTTGACGAGCTATTTTGCAGCGCCTTCAACGTGACTTATAAGCGACGTTGGCCGCCTCACTGACCGGTGATCAATGCTGCGGCCGATACTAGATCTCGGCTTACGTAGCCTGACGCATTTCAAGTAGGCGGTGTTCTGATCTAGCGCCTAGTGCCCAAACAGGAAAAATGGGAATGGCGCCGGCTCGTCGTGATGAAACTGCTGGTACTGAGGTGGCGGCGCGCCGTAGCGTGGGTCGGCACCGTAGCGTGAATTGTCCGCGACCAGCGGCATTGGCCGGGAGCCTGCCATTGCCGGTAGACTCACACCTCCGGGTATCGCGCCCCTCAGCACCACCGTGGTGTTGATCATCGTTTCCTGTTTTACCAGTTTCCACAGCGCGGCGGCGTTCCTCACCGACAGCCGCACACAGCCGTGCGACACCGCACGACCGAGGTTGCGCTGTTCATAGGTGCCGTGCACAGCGTCCCCGGTCTTAGTGAAGAAGATCGAATAGGGCATCGGCGCGTTGTCCCACTCGTCGCTGGTGTGGTCGATATCCATACGGAACGGTTTGAAGGTTCCGTTAGGCGTATCGTAGCCGCCTCCGCCAGTCGATACCGGCCAGTCATAAAGCTGATTTCCGTTTACCGTTACAGTCATGCGTTGGGTGGATTTATCGACTTTGATCAGAAGGTCGGCATTGGCCGCTTGGCCAAGCGTCGGCATTACGACGGTCGTGGCAATCAGCAGCGCCATCAGGCGGTTAATTGGCATGAACGAGCATTCCCACCGCTTATACATTCGTACGCGGGCACAAATTAGCGACACACGCGTCGCGTTCTAAACTTTACGTGACCGCTGGGTGTCACGACACGAGAGCGGATTAGACGACAATCGCCGTCGTAACGCGCGTTAGCGTCATAGCCCCTGCGATGATTTAGCTCTGCACATTATCTAAGTGGCTGTTTCTCCCAAACAACTGTTCAATATCGCTCACTCTTGACAACATTCGTCGATAGATAGATTTCTACTTTGCGCGGCCTGCTGCACGACAATCACTTCATGACGAATGCGTCCTGGACGCAAATTCGCAGCGCAGCACGTCTCCGAGGAATGCTACTTCGGCGAGCTCACAGTTCGCGGCTGATCGGCCAGCAGCACGCTCAACAAAGAATTATGGATTTCGAGATGTCCATTGTAATTTATGAAGCCCAATTTACGGAACTTATTCATGAAGTGGCTTACGCGTGACCGCGTCGTACCGATCATCTCGGCGAGCATCTCCTGACTGATCTTCGCGAGAATTGGCTCCGGTCGACCTTCCTTTCCAAAATTGGCCAACAGGAGCAACAGGCGCGCAAACCGTTTTTCGGTCGAGTTGAAGAGCTGATCGACCAGATCTTCTTCAACCCGCGCATTCCTCGACAATATATGGGTGACAAACATTTGCGAAAATGCGGGCTCGTCATGAATGACCCGCTGAATTTCACCCTTTTGCACGCGCATCGCTTCATGGTGCCGATCGGGAAGGCGATGCCTTCATTCGAGGAATGGTCGCGGATATGTCGCACGCCTTCCCGGCCTCGTCGCGCGGCGGTTGCAGTCGAGGTTGGTCGAGTGCCGGCAGATGCGGCAAAGTCCGCGCGATAGATCAAGGGCTTGAAAGCCAAGCTGCTGATTGGTAACGAATTTCAGTTCAGCCGGGGACGCGCTACGAATTTGATGCTGTGGACGGCTCCTCCACCGGCACGTGAGTGCCATGAATGTGGGCCCTGTTAGGGCTCCCACGATTTGGAGGAGCTAACATGCAAACGGTCACGACAATCGGTCTCGACATCGCCAAGTCGGTTTTTCAGGTTCACGGCGTCGATGCGGAAGGCAATGTTATGCTGCGTCGGCAACTCAAGCGCCGCTATGTGCTGGCATTCTTTCAGAAGCTGCCGCCGTGCCTGGTCGGTATCGAAGCTTGCGCGTCATCGCATCATTGGGCGCGTGCACTCCATGCGCTCGGTCACACTGTTCGCCTGATGCCGCCGGCCTACGTGAAGCCCTACGTTAAGCGGCACAAGAGTGATGCCGTTGATGCCGAGGCAATCTGCGAAGCGGTCACCAGGGCAAACATGCGGTTCGTCGTGATCAAGACGCCTGAGCAACAGAGTTGCCTGACGTTGCATCGTACCCGACATTTGTTCATTCGCCAGCAGACCTCGGTGATCAATGCCATCCGTGCCCGTCTTGCCGAGTTCGGCATCGTCGCGCCGGTCGGACGCAACGGTATCGAGCAGCTGCTCGGAGTTGTCGCTGATGTTAATGACCAGCGGTTGCCCGAGGTCGCACGCGCCTGTGTTGCCGCTCTCGGCGCCCATCTACGGGCGCTGAAGGTGCAGATCCTGGAGTTCGATCGCATGATCAGAGCCTGGCACCGATCCAGTGAGGCGAGCCGGCGGCTCGACGACATACCAGGCGTCGGTCCGGCGTTGGCGACCGCGCTGGTTGCCAGCGTCGCTGATCCGAAGGCTTTCCGATCAGGAAGGGACTTCTCGGCCTGGATCGGGCTCGTCCCCACGCAGCACTCCAGCGGGGGCAAAGACAGGCTCGGGAGCATCAGCAAGCGAGGTGACCGCTATCTGCGAAGCCTGTTTGTGGCCGGCGCGCTTGCCGTCATCCGCTATGCCAAGATCTATGGCACCAAACATCGGCCCTGGCTCACCGCATTGCTGGCAAGGCGGCCGACGAAAGTCGCCGCCATCGCACTCGCCAACAAGATCGCACGCACGGCCTGGGCCATGATGGCGCGGGGGGAGCGCTACAAGCAATTCGTAGCGCTCGCTGCGTAAACGAGGTCGCGCCGGGCAGCCGGTGTGGCGTGAAGGTTGGAAGGACGTACAGCATGTAATGCAGAGCCAGTCGATCCGGCGATCGGGACAACCCATTGACCCCCACGCATTGTCGAATGCGGGAAACTGATCGGGACCTGATCCGCGGAGGGCATTATGGCCAGCGGTCACGTGAACCGCGCAAACAGGCCGAACACATGGCCGCACCGACCAATGCTGCAAACGTGAAGAAAGTCCTTGCCAACTCGGAGCCGTCCACACATGGGGGTCAGGAGTTCGAATCCCTTCGGGCGCGCCAATTCTTTGCATTCTCCGTACAATTCACACGGCACTCACACGGCGCCAAGATATGCGCCTTACGCGTGTACGTGGCACTCCATCTCTAGGACGCTGGCGAACCAACCGATTGCTGCAATGCAGAAGGTTTGCCGCCGAGGCAAGCATTCTCGATTTTGTTAAGCGAATGCCCGCCGCTCCTTAATGCCTTAGCCGCACATCGCTCACGGCCCCATTTAACCCAATGACGCCCATGCGCGAGCGAAGCCATGGCAAACTGAGGTCGCGAGTGTTTGGCGGCCTCTTTACGTTTGTCATGATTTGCGGTCTGGGCATACCGTTTGTGTCGCCGCAACAGTTTGTCGAGAAATTGTTGATAAGCTGATCTACCACGGACATGGCTGCATAGCGGCTCTTGATCCCAATGCGACATATTGGCGGGAACGTTCACAAGTCCGCAGGCAGCGTTTAAGTTTTGCAGTTATTTCGACAGGAGGAGATAGAACAAGCTGGGAGGAACAAATGCCAAATACTCAGTGGGAATTTAAAGGCCGGGAATTCGTCAATTGCAACTGCTCATACGGCTGTCCGTGCCAATTCATGGGGTTGCCGACACACGGAAACTGCAAGGCGATCGCCGCCATGCACATCGAAGTGGGGCATCACGGCAATGTCCGCCTCGATGACCTGAGCTTCGTGCTTTATGCGCAGTGGCCCAGTGCGCGATTCACGAGGGAAAGGGAGAAGCTGCCGTCGTCATTGACGAGCGAGCGACGCCGGAACAGCGTGAAGCCTTGCTCCGCATCATCACCGGTCAGGATACCGAGCCGGGCGCAACCATCTTTCAGGTCTTTTCCACGACGTTCGAAAAAGTTCACGATCCGATTTTTTCTCGCATCGACTTTGACGTAGACGTCGACGGCAGACGTGCTCGGATCGTCGTTCCGGGTATTTCTGAAGGGCGCGGCGAACCCATCGTCAATCCGGTGACCGGTCAGGAACATCGTATTCGGATCAATATCCCGCACGGATTTGAATACGAGACTTCGGAGACCGGCCGCGGCTGGAGCAAGGCGACCGGAGGGCCGATACGCATGGAGTTGAATGACTCGTACGGCCAATTTGCGCGCCTTCACCTGTCGCAAAGCGGCATCGTGCATTGATGGAATGAGCGAGGCAGTTCTCGAACATCTGCTCCGCCGCGACCGGGTCATCGTCCTTGCCGCGTTAGTCGTCCTTACCATTCTGGCCTGGGCCTACACGATTTGGCTGGCCAATGCGATGGTCATGGGCGGCATGAGCGTGCCGACGGCATCGAACATGGGTATGCCCAATACGCCCGGCATGCGCATGGGTGCGATGCTGGCGCCCGCTTTCAAACCGTGGAGCGCCGCCGACTTCACTGTGATGTTCTTGATGTGGACAGTGATGATGGTGGGCATGATGACACCGTCCGCCGCGCCAATGATACTGATCTACGCGCGCGTAAGCCGCCAAGCAGAGCTACAGGGCAAGCCACTCGCCGCGACCGCATTTTTTGCCAGTGGCTACCTCTTGGCCTGGGCGGCATTCTCTCTTGTTGCCACGCTAGGCCAGTGGCTTCTGGAACGCGCGGCGTTGCTGACGCCGATGATGACGGCCACCAACGACTTTCTCGGCGGACTGGTGCTGATCGCGGCCGGGCTTTTCCAGTGGACGCCGGCAAAGGACGCCTGCCTGAAGCATTGCCAAGCTCCGCTTAGCTTTATTCAACGGCATGGGGGCTTCCACCGTGAGGCACTCGGCTCGCTACAGGTCGGTTTCCGTCATGGGATTTATTGCGTCGGATGTTGTTGGGCGCTGATGGCCCTGCTGTTCGTTGGCGGGGTGATGAACATCATATGGATCGCCGGGCTGACCGTTTTCGTTCTGCTGGAAAAAGCGGTGCCTGCGGGACGGATCATCTCGCGAGCTGCTGGAGTCGGTTTGATTGCCTGGGGCGCTGGGCTGCTAATCGCAGCTTTGCTATAGCTAAAATCCTAATGCTTCGCTGCGAGTGAGAACAATTTGGTTGATCGCGGCCCCGAGCGGTAATCCGGAACTCGACGTGCAGGTCTGTCATCGAGCGCGGCGACACCGAGCCAGCGGCGGCGACCCAAATTGCCACCAGCATGGCCAGGAGACGACTGCTCATTTGGGAGCACCGTTACGGCCGACTGGAACGCCGCGCGATCCGGCCTTCGAGTTTTGTTGCCGCGGAAACCGTGTTGAAGATCGTCCCGTACTTGCGGACGTTGTAATGCAACAGATCGAGGCGACGATCGTCTTCGTCGGTATCGACGATCAGTTCGTACGTGATGGAAGACATAAACGGAGGAGCGTCTTGGCGATCCCCATGCAGGCGCACTTCGACGCCGCGGAAATTGAAGTGGTTCATCGGGGCGACCCGCTCAATGCCCTTGATCATGCAGGCCGCGACGGCGGCAAGAAGCAGTTCAGCGGGGTTGAAGGCGTCGGCCCGTCCGTTCACATCCGTATCAAGAACAATTTGGGCGCCCTTGCAACGCGCTACGCTACCGTGCGGGTCTGTCCGTGTAGCGACAACATCATATTCGAACATTCGATCCTCTTCGACTCTTCTGGTCTGGCAACTGGGCAGAAAGTATCTTTGAGCTTCAAATACCAAGTATGCAGTACCGTGCGATCTGGCTTCAGAGGGCCGCTTCGCGTTCACGCTGACCACTGCTGGCACCGTTGCTTTCAAGTCGGCCGTCGCGCAGCCGAAAAATATGGTCGAAGCGATCAAGGATCATCTCGTCGTGGGTGACGACGATGATGGCGGCGTCCTGCTCTACCGCGATGCGCCGCAACAGGTCCATGACGGTGCGGGCGCGCGCGGAATCAAGCGGCGCGGTCGGCTCGTCGGCCAAAATGATGCGCGGGCGGTTGGCGAGCGCGCGTGCGATTGCCACGCGCTGGGCCTCGCCGCCAGAGAGCTGCGCTGGCATGGCATGCTTGCGGTGGCTGACGTCGAGATAGTTGAGCAGGTCGATGGCGCGCGTGCGCGCCGCCGCCCTACCATAGCCGGCGAGATTAAGCACCACCGCGACATTGTCGGTGCCGTCGAGAAACGGCAGCAGGTTTGGGTATTGAAAGATGAAACCGACCTTGTCGAGCCGCAGCCGGCGCAGGTCGGCGCGCAGCCAGCCACCGTCATAGACCACCTCGCCGTCGAGCGTCAGGCGCCCGCCGCTCGGCTCCAAAATACAGGCGATACAATTGAGCAGCGTGGTCTTGCCCGAGCCGCTCGGGCCCATCAGCCCGACCACCTGGCCGGGAAAGACCTCCATGTCGATGTCGACGAGTGCGTCGACGCGCGCGCTGCTCGAGCCGAAATGCTCGAGGAACAGCCGCCACCTCCAGCTTGCCGAGTGCCCCAGGTCGCCTTCGAGGTGACCGACTGCTCCAACGTGCCGAATCCGGCGATCGACATCAGCGTGGCGTCCATGGACCCCTTCGCCTTGAGGGTGATGGTGCTGCTGGCGCGGCTCACGTCCTCTACCGTGAACTGGTAGGAGCCCGGCACCATGGTCGCCATCCTGGCGGCCGCCGTCGCCTTCAGCTGCGCCTCGGTCGCGTCGGTGTCGCCTGCAAGCGCGAGGACCGTGGAGTTGGCGGCGTTCTGCAGCTGCTCGCGCGCCAGCGAGATGCGCGAATAGTCGACGACGAAGCCGACGCACAGGATGAGCGGGACCACCGCGAGCCCGAAGATGATCGCGTGTTCCCCCTCGTGGCGCGCGAGGCGCCGGAGCAGGGCGTGGAATGCCTGGAAGGTGTGCATGATGAAGCCCCCCGCCGCGCGAGTTAGGACGGGCTGCCCGTCATCTGGACCGCGAAGCGGCCCTCACCGGTGGCGCAGTCGGACAGGAGGAGCTGCGCCGCGTCGTCGGGCATCTCGAGGACGATAGTACGAGCCGCTGGGACAGACATCCGGCTTGGCCCCGACCGGATTCCCTGCGAGAACGGGATCTCGGCGCCCGCCGCATCCGTCACCCTGACGTCGCCGGCGGCGCTGTAGCTCGCGTAGAATTGCTCTTGGGCGGATGCCTGGGCCGAGGCCGATGAGCGCGATCGCGATGGCGCCTCCGACGGCTCCGATCGCAGGCTTCAAAATTTTCCGCAGCAAAATCATTCCAACTTCTCCGTTTTGTGACGCTACAAATAGGAGATTCCGCCGAGAAGTTGCCGATAGGTCTTTGCGACGGTTACCAAATCGGTAATGGCGCGCCCCCTTTCGCGCCCTCAACGGGGCGCCTCGCCGCTTGACGCTGCCGTCTCGCCCGAGCCAGCTTTCGGGCGCAAAGAGAGCCGGACCCACCATGACGATCATCAAGGCCGAGCAGGTCGATCCGAGCGCCTCGCCGGATGATCCCGTATCATCATGGGCGATCCTGGCCGCGGAGCTTCGTGCGCGTCGCGCCGCGGCCGCCGAAGGGGGGCCACCACGATCGCGGGAGCGGCATCTCGCGCGCGGAAGCTGCTGCCGCGCCAGCGGGTCGCCGTGCTCCTCGATCCCGGATCGCCGTTCCTGGAGCTGTCGCCGCTCGCCGCCGACGGCCTCTACGGCGAGGCCATCCATGGCGCCGGCCTCATCGCCGGCATCGGCCTGGTGTGCGGACGCCTCATCTGATCGTCGCCAACGACGCCACCGTGAAGGGCGGCACCTATTATCCGATGACGGTGAAGAAGCACCTGCGCGCCCAGGAGATCGCGCGGAGAACCGTCTGCCCTGCCTCTATCTGGTCGATTCCGGCGGCGCCTTCCTGCCGCAGCAGGACCGAGGTCTTCCCGGACCGCGACCACTTCGGCCGCATCTTCTACAACAGGCGCGGATGTCGGCGATGGGCATCGCGCAGATCGCGGTCGTCATGGGCTCCTGCACGGCGGGCGGCGCCTACGTGCCGGCGATGTCGCGACGAGACGTCATCGTGCGAGGAGCAGGGCACGATCTTCCTGGGCGGCCCGCCGCTGGTCAAGGCGGCGACCGGCGAGGTGGTCAGCGCCGAGGAACTGGGCGGGGCCGACATTCACACGCCGCATCTCCGGCGTCGCCGACCATCTTGCCGACGACGACGCGCATGCGCTCGAGATCGCGCGGCGCATCGTCGCGAACCTCGGCCCGCGGCCGAGCCGTCGCGTGCGCCGCGGCAGGCGCCGCGGCCGCTCTATCCGCGTCCGAGGAGCTCTACGGCGTCGTGCCGGCCGACCTGCGCACGCCCTACGATGTGCGCGAGGTCATCGCGCGCCTGGTCGACGGCTCGCGAATTCGACGAGTTCAAGCCGCTGCTACGGCGCGACGCTGGTGACGCGGCTTCGCCGCCATCCACGGCTATCCGGTCGGCATCCTCGCCAACAACGGCATCCTGTTCTCCGAATCGGCGCTGAAGGGCGCGCACTTCATCCAGCTCTGCTGCCAGCGCGCATCCCGCTGCTCTTCCTGCAGAACATCACCGGCTTCATGGTCGGCAGAGAGCTACGAGGCGCGGCGGCATCGCCAAGGACGGCGCCAAGATCGTCACCGCCGTCGCCACGGCCGCCGTCCCGAAGTTCACCGTGATCGTCGGCGGCTCCTACGGCGCCGGCAATTACGGCATGTGCGGCCGTGCCTACTCGCCGCGATTCCTTTTCATCTGGCCGAATGCGCGCATCTCCGTCATGGGCGGCGAGCAGGCGGCCTCGGTCCTCGCCGCCATCCGCCGCGACAATCTCGAGGCGGACGGCCAGGACTGGTCGGCGGAGGACGAGGAGAGCTTCAAGCAGCCGGTGCGCGAGCGCTACGAGGCGGAGGGGAGCCCCTACTACGCCACGTCGCGGCTATGGGACGACGGCATCCTGCTGCCGTCGGAGACGCGTGACGTTCTCGGCCTGGCCCTGGGGGTGTGCGGGCAGGCGCCTGTCGAGGCGACGGGATTCGGCCTGTTCCGGATGTAGGCACCGCCCCGCGAAGACGCGGTTCGCTTGCGCTAACCAAGCTTTGCTCTCGCCGGTTGCGCCCACTAAGAAATACAACCTATTATAGCAGCCTACCTGAATGCAACCAGGGGGCGATCATGCATTCGCGCCTTACCCCGATGGTGGTGGTAGTCGCCGCCGGCCTGGCGGTGCCGCAGCTCGCACCGTCGCTCTCGGACCTCTTCCCGCCTCGGACGCTGCAGCAGACGCCGATGCCGGTCCCAGTCCAGGGCTGCTGCAAGCACTGCTCGGCCGGCAAGCCGTGCGGCGACAGCTGCATCGCCCGCAACAAGACATGCCACGTGGGCCCGGGCTGCGCCTGCTGAGGGTCGCGAGGGGGAGGTCGCGGGCAACGGGCCGGTGCAGGCCCGCTCCTGAACCGGCAGCGCTTGGAGCCGCCGCTCAGAGCCGCTCGTAGGTGATCGTCTCCACGCGGCCGCGCCCGCCGATGAACCACGAGGCGAGCCAGCCGGTGATCGAGACCACGATCGACCCGAAGATTGCCGCCCAGAAGCCCTGCACCACCATTCCGTCGAGCATCCACGCCACCAGCGACAGCATGGCGGCGTTGATGACCAAAAGGAACAGGCCGAGCGTCAGGATGGTGAGCGGCAGCGTCATGATCACGAGGACCGGCCGCACGAAGGCGTTCACGATGCCGAGCAGCAGCGCCGCGGCGAGCAGCGACCACGCATCGGCGATCTCCACCCCGGGCACGATCTTGGAAGCGACCCAGAGGCCGATGGCCACGATGACCAGGCGGATCAGAAAGCCGCGCATCCAGGCCTCCTGCTGTGAGCGGCGCCGCGCTCGGCGGGCGCCTGCTTGATCGTCACCGATTACCCCAAGCGGACACGGGAATCGACGCCGAAGGCGACGCAAGATGCTTGAAGATTGCACTGCGGCAGGATTGCAATCATCCCGTTAGCTGTTCGCTAAGCGTTCATCGCTACCGCTGAGGCGTGGGCAACAGGGCGACCACTCCGAGCGACTCGCTGAGTGGAGCCGCGCAGAGCGCGGCGCCGGAGGATGCGCGTGCGCCATGACCTCCGAGGAGCGCAGCCGCATCATCGAGGCGGCGCTCATCGGCGTCCCGCACGGCGTCTGCGTCTGGGACGCGGGCTTTCGCATCCTGCTGTGCAACGAGCGATATCGGGCGATCTATGGGATCGCGGCCGACGTCGCCAGGCCCGGTGCGTCGCTGAGCGAGATTCTCGCGGCCAGCCTCGCCGCCGGAAACCACCCGGGAGAGACGGTCACCGAGATCGAGGCCCGCTATCGGAAACGCCTGGCGGGGACGCGGCGGCGGTTCGTGCGGTCGACATGTGATCGGCAACGGGCGCACGATCCGCATCGTTTACACCGCGCTCGGCGATGGCGTCTGGCTCGCGGTGCACGAGGACATCAGCGAGCTCAAGGGTTACCTCGCCGCTCTGAGCGAGCGCGAGGACGAGCTGCTCCTCAACAACATGCGCTTCCAGTACGCCATCAACAACATGCCGCAGGGCCTGTGCATGTTCGACGGCGACAAGCGGCTGGTCGTCTGGAACCGGCGCTATGCGGAGATGTACCAGGTCCCGCACACGGCGCTGCAGCGCGGTGATTCGCTCGAGACGGTGCTGCGCCAGCGTCTCAAGGCGGGTAACGTGCCGGTGGGCGGCGGCAACGCCTTCGTCGAGAGCCGCCTGGCGGTCGTCGGGGAGGGGACCGCCGCCTCCTTCGTGGTGGAGATGGAAGACGGCCGAGTCATCGCCGTCGAGCATCAGCCGCTGGAGGACGGCGGCTGGGTGGCCACGCACTTCGACGTCACGGAGCAGCGGCGCAACGAGGAGCGGATCGACTATCTGGCGCATCACGACGCGCTGACCGGGCTGCCGCATCGCTTTCTCCTGCGCGAGCACCTCGATTCGATGCAGTCGCGCATCGAGCAGGGCGAGATCATGGCGGTGCTCTGCGTCGACCTCGATCATTTCAAGGCGGTCAACGATACGCTCGGCCACGCGGTCGGCGACGAGGTGTTGAAGGAGGTCGCCCTGCGGCTCATCGCCTGCAAGCGCGACAGCGACGTGGTGGCCCGCCTCGGCGGCGACCATTTACCATCCTCTTCGGGCCGCTGTCGCGCGCCGAGGACGCCGCGGTCCTGGCGAAGCGCATCGTCCAGTCGGTTGCCGAGCCGTTCTACGTGCTCGGCCACCGCGTCACCATCGGTGCGAGCGTCGGCGGCGCCGTGGCGCCGCTTGACGGCCGCAGCGCGGAGGCGCTGCTCAAGGCGGCAGACGCGGCTTGCTATCGCTGCAAGCGCGACGGCCGCGGCACGTTCGGGTTCTTCGCCCATTCCATGGACGACAGCGCCGGCGACCGCCGCATGTTGGAGCTGTGGCTGCGCACGGCGCTCACCAAGAGCCAGCTCAGCCTCCACTACCAGCCGATCTACTGCGTCGAGACCGGCCGCATCGTGGCGCTCGAGGCGCTGCTGCGCTGGCGGCATCCCGAGCGCGGCCCGATCCCGCCGGCGGAGTTCATCCCGATCGCCGAGGAGAGCGGCCTCATTGTTCCCATCGGCGAGTGGGTGCTGCGCCGCGCATGCCTCGACGCAGCGCATTGGCCGGAGGATGTCAGGCTGACGGTCAACCTTTCGCCGATACAGTTCAGCGCCGCCTCCGACATCGCCAGCACGCTCGTCTCGGCGGCGGCCACCGCCGGCTTTCAGCCGTCCCGCATCGAGCTGGAGATTGCCGGCTCGGTACGCCTCGCGGCCATGGACGGCGCCGCCTCCACGCTGGGGCGGCTGAGGGCGCTCGGGGCGCGATTGTGCATGGAGGATTTCGGCAGCGAGCACCGCTCCGCGGGCTATCTGAGCGCCTTCGCCTTCGACCGGGTGAAGCTCGACCGGTCGCTGGTGCAGGGCCTCGCCGACGAAGGCGCGGTCGCCCAGCTGGACGACTCTGGCGCTGAGCCGCAGCCTCGGCGTTCCGGTCACCGCGGAGGGCGTGGAAACGGGCGAGCAGCTGCGGCGCATCAAACAGGTGGGCTGCGCCGAGGCGCAGGGCTATCTGCTCGGCCGGCCGCTGCCGGTCTCCGCGCTCGCCGATCTCTTCGCCGTCGAGCGCTCCATGCTGGACTACAAGGGCGTCGGCGCGCCGCTCGGGAAGACCTGGCGGACGGCCTGATCGCCGCTTTGTCTTTCCCTTGCCACACTGGATGCGATAAGGGGGGCCGAAGGAGCCCTACATGTCCGCAAGCCTTTCCGAGCGCCGCCTGACCATCTGCGGCCTGACCGAGCTTGGCTCGTTTCAGGATGCCGCCGTCACCCACGTCCTGTCGATCCTCGATCCGGATTACCCCGAGCCGCCCGACTTCGCCGCCTACGGCCCGCACAAGCGCCTGACGATGCGCTTCGACGACATCATTGAGGATACGCCCGGAATGCAGCCACCGCAGCGTCATCACGTCGAGGCGCTGCTGGAGTTCGGGACCGGTCTCGCCGCCGCCGAAGGCGATCCGCTCAGCCACCTGCTCGTGCACTGCCACGCCGGCATCTCGCGCTCCAGCGCCTCCATGACCACGCTGCTCGCGGAAGCCCGCCCGGAGATGGACGAGGACGCGCTGTTCGAGCACATCCGCGGCGATTCGCCCGCAGGCCTGGCCGACTCGCGCATGATCGTCTTCGCCGACGATCTGCTCGGGCGCGACGGCCGGCTCTTCGCCGCGCTGCGCCGGCATTATTCCGAGCAGATGCGGCTGCGCCCCGACCTCGCCGACATGATCGGCCGCGTCGGGCGCGAGAAGGAAGTGCAGATGGCGGCCTGAGGCCGCCTCGCATTCTCTACCGCGGATTGAACCCGCGTGACGCGAAACCTTTGGTTCCTCCCGGTCGTAATGACTACATTGCGGCCCAGCGCGTGGCCCGCGAGGCCGCGCCCGAGCGATCAAGGGAGTCACACATGATGACGAAGCGCC
>CAWDAB010000008.1:0-341343 GCA_963800155.1 uncultured Alphaproteobacteria bacterium | reverse complement strand
ACGCCGTCACCAACGAGCATTTCCATAAAAAAGGAGACCGCCCCCATGTCGATCCCCAACCGGGTCAAGCTCGATGACCTAGCGAGCACGTCGATTGGTGACATCGCAGCATTACCAGCCGAGCAGCTGGCTCTGCTGCAGCAGGACGTGGTCGACATGCTCGCGAATGCCAAGCGCCTCAAGGACCGGCTCGATACCGCCCTCGACCTCAAATACCGCGATCGTGCCGCCGCGTTGCGCCGTAACGCAGGCAAAGACACCGGCACGGTGCGGATCGAGGATGGCGACATCATCGTCGTTGCCAATCTGCCGAAACGCGTGAAATGGGAGCAGCCCAAACTGGCCCAGGTCGTCGAGCGCATTCGCGCCGGCAGCGATGACCCCAACGAATACGTCACGCTCGAGTATTCGGTTTCCGAGCGTGCTTACGGCGCCTGGCCGCAGAGCATTCGCGCTGCATTCGAGCCGGCCCGCACGGTCGAAACCGGCAAACCTTCTTATCGCTTCGAGTCCATCAAGGGAGCCGCGTGATGGCTCTTCGCATCATCACCGCCGACGAACGGCTCGCCAAGGACGCCAGCAAGACCACGATGGCGATCTTCGGTCCAAGTGGTGGCGGCAAGACCTCGCTGCTCAAGACGCTGCCGGCAGCTAGCACAGTCTGCATCGACCTCGAGGCCGGCATGAAGTCGGTCCAGGACTGGCGGGGCGACAGCATTCCGGTACGCACCTTCACGGATGCGCTCGACATCGGCTGCGTCATCGGCGGCATCAATCCGGCAGCCGACCAGTCGAGCTTCTTCTCCGAAGCCCATTACCGGCACGTCGCCGAGACCTATCCCGACCTCGTCCGCATGGTCGCGGATAAGCAGATCGTCTTCGTCGACAGCATCACCGACCTGACTCGGCAGGCGATGGCCTGGGCGAAGACGCGGCCCGAGGCCTTTTCGGAAAAGACCGGAAAACCCGATACCCGCGGCGCCTACGGCCTGCTTGCCCGCGAAGTCATCGCGCTGCTCAAGCACCTGCAGCATGCGCCCGGAAAGACGGTGATCTTTGTCGGCATACTCGAGCGCGTCACGGACGAGTTCAACCGCGTCACCTGGCAGCCGCAGATGGAAGGCGGCAAGGCGGCGCGAGAGCTTCCCGGCATCGTCGATCAAGTCATCACGCTGAGCCTGTTTGCCCGTGATGGCGAGGCTTGGCGCCATGACCCTGAACGCGGGGATGTCCGGCGTCTCGTTTGCCGCTCCGGCAACGTCTTCGGGCTTCCCGCCAAAGATCGCAGCGGACGCCTGGACGTCACCGAGCCGCCGGACCTCGGCGCGCTTCTCACCAAGATCAACGCAACCACGAAAGGATGAACACCATGACCTTCGATATGAACGATGCCGAGCAGCAGAAGACGAGCGAACTCATTCCGGACGGCACCTTTGCCAAGGTGACCATGACGATCCGTCCCGGCGGCACCGACGGTGATGGCGAGGTCGATCAAGGCTTGCTGCGCGCAGCCAAGGATCCGACCAGCGACGTGCGGATGCTCGATTGCGAATTCACCGTGCTGGAGGGCCCGCATGCCCGGCGCAAGTTCTGGCAGATGTTTACCGTCCAAGGCGGCAAGGTCGACGAGAATGGAGTCTCGATTGCCTGGAAGATCTCGAAGAGCAGCTTCCGCGCCATGATCGACAGCGCGCTCGGTCTCGATCCTCAGGACATGAGCGAGACGGCCAAGCAAAACCGCGTGCTGCGTGGGTTGGCCGATCTCTCCGGGATTTCATTCGTTGCCAAGATCAAAGTCGAGCCGAGCGACGATCCTCGCTACGGCGACCAGAACCGTCTCGATCGGGTGGTAATGCCGACCGAGAAGGAGTGGAAACTCGTCATGGACGGCAAGGATGTGCCCGCGAGCCCCAGTCGCCAGCGTACTGCGGCAAGAAGTGGATCGCTGCACCCGGCCTGGTCCCAGACAGCGCCGCAGGCTGCGCCGCCGAAGCAGCCCCAACAGCCGCAAGCCGCCGCCAAAAGCTGGTCGCAGCCGCCGGCCGCCGCGCCCGCGGCCAAGCCGCCCGGGCCTGCCTGGCTCAACGGTTAAGCCATGACCGATGACGAGTGGCAGGCCCACACCACGCATGAAGCAGCGATAGCGATCGGCGAATGGCTCGAAGCAAGAGGAAGGCTTCATCAGCCAATCCGCTCTTTGACCATGCCCGAACTCGAGGCCATGGCGCAGAATGCGATCAGCCGCTTCATCGTGCTGACATCGCAGCGGATAGCGCAACGCCCCGACGACTTCGTGTCGCGGAGGTTCTCGACACTGCTCCTGGGGTGAGGATTTGCGCCGTCTGTGGCCGGGCTTCCATCGGCTTCCACTACACGCACCAGCTTCGGCCGGATCGATATCAGACTTTCGCGTTCTGCTCGCGCCGTTGCCAGCGCACGGGCGCGGCCATCGCCAAAAGGAACAAAGGCATGATCGACAAGACCGACATGGAGCAGCGCGCCATCAAGGACGCGAGACGGTTTCTCGCCGAGGTGCTGTCTGAACTCAATCTGATGGCGCCATTCCACGACCGGACGGCTGACGACATCGACCGCATCATCGAAGCCTGCATCGATGGTTTTCAGGATTCCATGCAGCGCCAGTCGCTCAACGGCGACATTCCGTGGTGACGACGATGGTAATGCTCAGCGGAGAAATCTGGCGCGACGTACCGGGTGTGCCCGGCATCCTGGCAAGCAGTGATGGCCGAGTCATGCATGTGCCGTATCGCGATGCGATGCCAAAGGGTGGGACGCGACCCTTTGGCGGCGAGCCGACCTTCGGCGTCTGGAATAAGACGGATGGACGATTTATCACGAATATTAATCGGAAGACTTACAAGGTCCATCGACTGATCGCCGAAGCATTTCACGGGCCGGCGCCCTTCGAAGGGGCAGTCGTGATGCACCTAGATGAGAATGCAGCCAACAATCGGGCGTCAAATCTGCGCTGGGGCACGCAGAAGGAAAATCTGAACGCCGAGGGCTTCCTTGCCTATTGCCGCGGTCGCACCGGTGACCGCAGTCCGGTCATCAAGGCACGCCGGAAGGCAGCGCAAACATGATCGACCTCAATGGCGGATCGGGCTTCGTCTATGGCGGCGCTCTTCTGGCTGCGACCAGTCCATCTCACCGCATCAACGCGCTGATCGACGGCGCGCTGATCGAGCGCCATCGCCTGCAGCGCCCGCGCGATTATCTCGGCGGCAGCCGCGTTGGCGAGGCCTGCGCGCGCAAGCTTGTCTACGAGCTCACCAATGTGCCGATCGATGACGGCAAGGGCTTCGACGGTCGGATGATACGCATCTTCGATGCCGGGCACGAGTTCGAGGCACTTTCTATTCGCTGGCTGCGCGCCGCGGGGTTCGACCTGCGCGACAAAGGGCAGGACGGGCGGCAGTTCCGGTTCTCGATCGCTGGCGGACGTATCCGCGGTCACGTCGACGGCGTGATCGTCGCCGGCCCCGATGTTGGGATCGCCTGGCCGGCGTTGTTCGAACACAAGTCGCTCAACGCCAAGTCCTGGGCCGATCTTGTCAAGCGCGGCGTCGAGCTTTCGAAGCCGATCTATTACGCGCAACTTCAGATCTACATGGCCTACATGGAGCTCGCCACGGCACTGTTCACCGCGGTGAACAAGGACACCCAGGCGCTCCATCACGAGATCGTCGGGTTTGATCCAAGGACGGCGCAGGAGCTCTCCGACAAGGCCGTCGACATCCTTCGTGCCGCGGAAGCGGGCGAGCTTCCACCGCGTATCGCCGAGAGCCCGGACTTCCATCTTTGTCGCTGGTGCTTTTTTGCGCTGCGCTGCTGGGAAGGCAACACATGACCTTGACACCGTCGCCGCAACAGGCCGCCGCCATCGCCAAGATCGTGGACTGGTATCGGAACCCACATCGCAAGCAGCCGGTGTTCCGACTGTTTGGCTATGCCGGTTCGGGCAAGAGCACCATCACCGCGCACGCCATCGAGGCGCTCGGCCTCGTGTCCAAGAACCGCGATGGCATCGTCCCGGGCGGCGTGCTGTTTGCGGCCTATACCGGCAAGGCAGCGCTGGTGATGACGCGCAAAGGCACGCCGGCCTCGACCATCCATAGCCTGATCTATCGGGTCTCCGAGGCAACGCCCGAGGAAATCGCGCGGGTCGAAAAGGAGGCCGCTGACCTTCGCACAAGCATGGGCACTCTGCCGCCGGCGGAGCAGTTGTTCGCGATGGAGCGGCTCAAGCGCCTGGAACTGCGGCTCGCCGACATTTACCAGCCTCGGTTTGTGCTGAACGAACAATCGCTGGTCCGCGAGGCCGAGCTCATCGTGCTCGACGAGGTCTCCATGGTGGGACCCGAGATGGCCGCCGACCTGCTCGCGTTCGGCAAGCCGATCCTGGTGCTGGGCGATCCTGGCCAGCTGCCGCCGATCAAGGGCGCCGGCGCCTTCACCGATGCGCCACCTGACGTGATGCTGACTGAAATTCACCGGCAGGCCAGCGAGAGCGCCATCATCCGGCTTGCCACCATGGCGCGGCAAGGCGAGCCGATCCCCTACGGCGGCCATGATGATCATGTCTGGAAGATGCGGCGGAGCGAGGTTGCGGCCGAGCAGCTGTTGCGTGGCGGCCAGGTGATCTGCGGTCGCAACGCAACGAGGCTTCAACTCAACGCAGCGATGAAACATGCCGCGGGCTTTGCCGGCGCGCATCCTGAAGGCCGCGGCGAGAAGATCATCTGTCTCAAGAACCGCCACGACCTCGGCCTGATCAACGGCATGTTCGTGTCGCTCGGCGATATTCAGCATGAGGGGCACCTGTCGTTCAGCGCCACCGTGACCACCGAAGACGGCACGTCCCTTGCCGGCCGGCACCGCTTCTACAAGAGCCATTACGACGATCATGTCGCTTTCGACAGCGAGCGGGCCCGACGCGACTGGAAGGATATGCGAGGCCTGATCGAGACGGTCTGGGGCTACGCCATCACCTGCCACAAGGCGCAAGGCAGCCAATGGGAGAATGTCGTCATCTTCGACGACGGTCTCGGCCGCACTGCCGAGGATAGGTCGCGCTGGCTCTATACCGCGATCACGCGGGCAGAACGGGGGCTCGCGATCCTTGATTGATCTCAACAACGTCGCTTATCCGCCGGCCCGACAGGTCCGCTACGACCTCGATGCCATCGTCAAAGAGTTGCGCACAACCGCGCAGACCTGGGTGCCGCGGCTGTTCCCAAACGGCCGCCGTGTTGGCGACGAATGGCGGCTCGCCAACATCAAGGGGGCACCACCGCGTAGGCAGGGTAGCTGCGTCATCGCGCTCAAAGGCGAGCACGCCGGCGACTGGCACGATTTTGATGGTGGGGAAGGCGGTGGGCCGCTCAGCGCTATCGAGGCGGCCACCGGATTCAAGGGGCGTGAGCTTTTTACGCAAGCCGCCGAATTGACCGGATGGTCCCCCGGCGCCCCGATGCGCCAAGCGCCACCGCCAACCGCAGCGAAGCAGGAACACGACACCCCGCGCAAGATCGCCTTCATTCTCAAGCACGCGAGTTGGCTCACGGGCACGCCGGCCGAAACCTATCTGGCCAACCGGGGGCTTGTCGTGCCCGAGGGCGCCGATCTACTGGCGCATGCCGACCTGACACACTGGGAGACGAAGTCCGGATTCCCCGCGCTGATCGGCGTCGTGCGCAATTGCGCCGGCGAAATCATCGCCCTTCACCGAACATATCTGCAGTGCGATCCGGCGGAGCCGGACAAGGTGGCCAAGGCGCCGGTCAGCAAACCGCGCATGGTGCTGGGCAAATACGGCGGTGGTGCCGTGCGGCTCGCGCCCATCGATGACAACGGTGTGCTTGCGCTCTGCGAGGGGATCGAGACCGGTCTCGCCGTCATGCAAGCCTGTCGGGGGCTCGTCGTCTGGGCTGCGCTGTCGACGTCAGGCCTCGAGCAAGTGCGACTACCAGCGCAGGCCAGGCGCATCATCATTCTCGCCGATCATGATGCATCGGGCGCTGGCCTGCGCGCCGCCGAGACTACCGCGCGGCGGCTGCGTGCCGAAGGTCGTGAGGTCGCAATCGCGCTGCCACCCCGGCCGGGTGACGACTTCAACGATCTGTTGCTGCGCGATGGGACGGACGCCGTTCGGACGGTACTCGAACGCGCACTGCCGGAGGCTGCCGAAGAGGTGCCGGCGGCGACCGGTCAGCACCGGCCGCTCAACTACAGTGCACCCGAGTCATCGCTGCCGTTGTTGCGCGCCGATGAGGGTGATCTGGCTCTTGCGGTCGAACGGGCGTGGAGCGTGCTGCTCGCGTCCAACCGTACGCCCTGGCTGTTCCGCTACGCCGGCTTTCCCACTTGGGTGGTGCCGGACGACGAAGGCCGCCCGGTTGCCATCGCACTGTCTGATGAACGGCTTCGCCACATGCTGGCGAAACTCGGCAATTGGCGCCGCCTCAACTCCAAGGGAGAACTGGTTCCAGCCCATCCACCGACGCTACTCGTCAAGTCGGTACTGGCAACGCCGGACCCCGGACTGCCGGTACTGGTCGGCATCGTCAACACGCCAGTGTTTGGCCGCCAGGGTGGGCTTTTGACCACGCCCGGCTATCACCCCGATGCCAGGCTGCTCTATTGCCCGGCGCGCGGCTTCGAAGTCCCGACAATTACACAAAGCCCGTCGGCGCAAGAGCTATCTGCAGCCTGCACGCTTATTTGCGATGATCTTCTCGGCGACTTCCCGTTCGTGTCGCACTCCGAACAGGCTCATGCCGTGGCGCTGCTGCTGCTTGGCTTCCTGCGTTCCATGATCGATGGGCCGACGCCGCTGCATCTGATCGAGAAGCCCGCGGCCGGCACCGGCGCAACGCTGATCGTCGATGCCATAGCCACCATCCTCACCGGCGCCGGCGCCTCCGTCATGACCGAGGGACGCGATGATGAGGAATGGCGCAAGCGTGTCACCGCGAAGCTGCGGCAGATTCCGTCGATCGTGCTGATCGACAACCTGCGCCAGAAGCTCGACAGTTCCGCTGTCGCCGCCGCGCTCACCGCGCCATTCTGGGAGGATCGCATTCTTGGCGCCTCAGAAATGGCCCGGTTGCCAATCCGCTGCGTCTGGATCGCAACCGGCAACAATCCAGAATTCTCGAACGAGATGGCACGGCGAATTGTGCGGATCCGCCTGGATGCGCACGTTGAACGGCCATGGCAACGCGCGGACTTCCGTCATCCCGATTTGATGACCTGGGTGCGCGCCAATCGGGCGCGGCTGGTCGCTGCCTGTCTTACGATCTGTCAGGGCTGGATCGCCGCCGGGCGCCCGCGCGGTACGCGCACCATAGGCAGCTACGAGAACTGGGCACAGATTCTGGGCGGCGTGCTCGAACTCGCCGGTGTCGACGGCTTTCTGGGCAACATCGAGGAACTGATGGAAGCGTCCGACGCCGAGGGCGCGGTGTGGCGCGGCTTCGTATCGGCGTGGTGGGACCGGTTCGGAACCGCGGAGGTCGGCACCAACGATCTCTATGAGACGGCGCTCGGATGCGAACCGCCTTTGCCACTTGGATCGGGCAATGACCGCTCACAGCGCATCCGCTTGGGGAAGGCGCTGGGCCGACTGCGCGATCGGGTGTTCCGGCTCAAAAGCGTTTCGGTACGTGCTGAAATTTGCGGCACGTTGCAGGGCGCCCAGCGCTGGCGGCTCGTCATTGATGAAAAAACAGGCGCGGAAAAACATTCACAACATTCACAGCTGGTGAATGTTGCCGTGAATGTTGTGAATGTCCGTGAATGTTCAAAAACCAACATTCACGACGAAAATCCGAGTCAAACCAACGAGATAGATGGTGCTCGTGAATGTCGTGAATGTTTTTCCAATGCCTACACATGTGCGCGCGCGCACGCGCGCGCGATAGAGGACCCGGAAAAACATTCACAACATTCACCACATTCACCGAGCCGAGAAAAATCAGAGGGTTGGAGCGGTGAATGTCGCGGTGAATGTCATCCCTCACATTCACCGATCGCCAATCCGCCCGATTGGCTGAAGGAGGTGCTGTGATGCACGCCCTCCCGCACGCCATCGCGCCTGGCCCGCCCAACGCCACCGGGCCGCCCGGGACGCACATCCGACAAAGCCGGACGACAACGGCCAGCTCCGCCAAGAACCAAGCCGTTGCCGCCCTGACCCCTCCCCTCAACGGAGACCATCATGGCTTCGACGACTTTGACTCTGCTTGCCGCCATGGCAACCCCGGCGGCGGGCGCCATCCTCGCCCTCGATTTGGCAACCATCACCGGCTGGGCACTGCGCTCGGCCGACGGCCGCATCAACAGCGGCACGGTGTCATTCCGGCCGAGCCGATACGACGGCGGTGGAATTCGCTATCTGCGCTTCCGGGCCTGGCTCGAAGGCATGGCCCAAGACTCAAACGGCATTGGTGTCGTCCATTACGAGGAAATACGCAGACATCTCAGCACCGACGCTGCGCATGTCCATGGTGGTCTGCTCGCCATGCTCACGGCCTGGTGCGAGCAGAACTCAATCGCCTACCAGGGCGTCCCGGTCGGCACGATCAAGCGCTTCATCGCCGGCAAAGGCAACGCCGACAAGCAAGCCGTAATAGCTGCGGTTCGCGAGCGAGGGTTCCGCCCCGTCGATGACAACGAGGCCGATGCCATCTCGATCCTGCTTTGGGCGATCGAGACGCAGGGAGGCGTGCGATGACGCGGGTGCGTCTTCCGGATCGCCGTTTTGCCGAGACGGTTGTGCTCGAACACGACGGCGCCCGTTACATGGTGACGATTGGGTTCTATCCGGACGGCCGCCCCGGTGAGGTGTTTACCCATGGCGCCCGCAGTGGCTCGACCATGGATGCGCTGCTGGCCGACGCCTGCGTCGTGGTGTCATGCCTGATTCAGCACGGAGCCGAGCCAAGTGAGCTTGCCAGCAGCATGGGGCGCCTCGGCAACGCCAAGCCGGCTTCCATCATTGGGGCTGTCATCGATCTGGTCGCAGCAAGCGCCCTCCAACAGCAACCGCAGGCGGAGCTGCGCACATGACCGCCGAACAAATGCTGCAGCGTGCTGCGGAGATTATCGCTCAACGCGGCAAATCCTACGGCGATGCGGCGGAATCCATGTCCGCGGTCGCTGCCCGCTGGTCGCGCACGCTTGGCCACCCCGTCACGCCAGCGCAGGTCGTCCTCTGCATGATCGATCTGAAGCTGACGAGGCTCGAACACGATCCAACGCAGCTCGACAGTGTGGTCGATGTGATCGGCTACGCCGCGTTGCTGCCGGAGGTGATCCGATGAGGTGGACACCACGCGGCTATGGCGGTGAACGCAGGCCGCCCGAGAAGTTCAAAGAAGAAGGCTGGCGCGAGCAGGGGCTGCTGGCCGTGTCGGTCAACGATCAGCGGCTCACTTGGCCGGAACGCGAGTTCATTCGGCAGATCGGCGAGAAGCTCTACGGCAAGATATGGGAGGCCGGGCATGGGTCGTTGGACCGTTGAAGAGGTGGAGGAGCGTCTGATCGAGGCGGCTTCCGTTGTCCGTCGGTTGCCGCCGTTGCGTGTGCCTGGTCACTTCAACACCTGGCCGAAGATGATCGTTGAATTTGCCGACCGCGTTGGCCAGCAGCCAGAACCAATGCGATTGCCGCCACCTTCGCCGGCTGCGATCAGCCGGATGGAGGAGGCGCTCCTGTGGTTTCGCTGGCTAGAGGTCGACGATGCGAAGCTCGTGTGGGCCCGAGCGGATCACACGCCTTGGAAGGCCGTCTGCTGGCAGTTCGGCATTGCGCGGGCGACGGCAAACCGTCGGTATCGGTATGGGCTCAGCGTGATCGCGTGGCGGCTCAATGGGCGAAGGGAACCGGCGAAGCGATCGAGGCGGTTTATGATCTCGAAAATGGGAGGGGTCTCGCTGGGCTAAGGCAGCGCTCGACTATCCTTGAAGTCATGTCCGATGTTGGGGGTATAGCGGGTTGGCAATGCAGCCTGGCCGTGGTCAATCGGGAGCGATTTGACCCAGAGCGATCCTGGATTGGCCACAAGCCAAAACAGAGAGAATGAAAAACAACGTTGATTCGACGGATCAACCGAGTGGTTTTGACGACCCTTAAACGCAAACGTAGGGGCCCCGACCGAGGGGTGCAGTCGGGGCCCCGAGGGCCTCTCAGGTTTGACGGGGACGGGGACTGGCCTGAGAAGCTTTGTCAGGCAAAAATGAACATCACGGCGCTACGGAATTCATTGATCTGACTGGGCGAGCAAACTGATCGCCAGATTTTTTTGATGCGGCTTTGAGCTTATCCATTTCTTCGGCCAACAACCTCAATATCGTTTGTCGTTCGGTTGGGCTGGTCGAGGAGTTGATTAGTATGCGGTAACGCTTTATGTTTTGCTCTTGCAGAAAGATGTCCAGCTCCATTGCTTTCTTCATTGTTGGTCATCGTGCCTTTTGTTGTGTGTGCTGCTTTTGTTGTAGCGACCACGCGAGTACATCTGTCCGTTTACGAGTTTCGTTTCATCGTTACACTCAATTCGGATCCAAGACATAGAATACCTATCGCAGGACGCCTCTACGGGTAACTCGGCGCACCACGAGCTAGTAGATCTACTAGGCTTGCGCGTGTGGCACCTCGAATGCGGGCAAGACTTTGCTTGGCCGTTATCTCCTTCGTCCGACGGAATTCAGCAGCACGGCGGCTAATACCCGCTTGCCACGGTCTGCTTGTTCGGCATCCTGAAGACGCAACGAATTGATCGGCATCAAATCCGCCAGTAAATGAAGATGCTATCGAAATCGCCAAGTCCCAGGGCGTGCAGGACAAAACGCCTGTTAGCTGGTCTCATCGCCGCGAAAGGCGCGTGAATGTCCGTTTCAACAATAAGCCGCCTTGGGCCGGCGGCAGCGAAAGTGCCGCACGAAAGACCGCTGACCTGGCATCTCGCTATGCTCTGCCTTGCGCTTGGCGTGCCGATCCTAATTTTGGCGGCCCTGTTTAGTTGGTCGTTTATCGAGTCGGAGCGCGCGCGTACCGAGCACGAAGCGCTCAGGGCCGCGCATGAAGTTGTTGCGGGGACGGACCGGACATTTTCCGGACTCGTCGCTACGACTTAAGTTCTCGCCCTATCACGTTCGCTTCAGAGAGGCGACCTGGACAGTTTTGATGCCCAAGCCCGCGAGGTATATCAGCAGGTCGGGTTCAATGTCGTCCTGCGCGATCGCGAAAGTCGACAAATCGTCAACACTCGCGTTCCGCGTGGCGCTCCGCTTCCAACCAACGTAGATCCAGAGTCTGATCGAGCGGTGCTGGCAACGAAAAAGCCATACATATCCAACCTGTTTATTGGCGCGGTTACCAACAAACCGTTATTCATCGTGAACGTCCCCGTTCTTCGGAACGGAGAGGTCATTTATTTTCTCAATTTAAGCCTTGCGCCAGAGCAAATGCGCGACATCATCCTTGGAACCGATTTGCCGGCAGGCTGGATGGCTGCGATTGCAGACCGGCGCGGCTTTGTGGTGGCCCATTCGAGTCGTCGCGAGGCGATGTTTGGTCAGCAATTGCCAATGTCGATTTGGAATCAGAATAAAGATCGCGATGGGGTGTTGCGGGGGGTGGACACAGCCAGCGACCATCAACCAGTGCTGACTGCCTTTAGTCGATCACAACTTTCCGGCTGGAACGCCGTGGTTACGGTGCCGGCTGAACAGTTGGCGGCACCACTGCGTAATGCGTTGGTTAGGCTTATCGGTATCGGCATCGCCATCTTGGCGTTGTCATTGGGACTCGCCCTTGTGTTCTCGCGACGCATTGTAGGGCCGGTCGGCGAGTTCGCGGTTCAGGCTGAGCGCATTGGGAGGGCCGACGAGGTGCGTCCACTTGCGACTTCGATTCGCGAGGTAAATGCGCTCAGCAACATACTATCCAAGGCAGACCGAAAGAGGCGCGCGGCCGATGCAGCCCTTCGAAGTAGTGAGCAGCGTCTTCGCGAATTGCAACTCGAATTGCTGCACGCATCCCGCCTCAGTGCAATGGGCCAAATGGCCGCCGCCATGGCACACGAGCTGAATCAGCCGCTCGGTGCCGCAACGAACTTTCTGGGTGCGGCTCTGCTTGCGCTTAAAGCTGCCCATCCGGACTCCTCGGTCCGTGCGCTAGCGAGAATTGAAAAAGCGGCCAAACAAACCGTCCGCGCGGGGGCCATCCTTGGTCGGTTACGCGACTTCATCGCCCCCGGCGAAGCCGAGAAGCGGCTAGTGAGCGCGCCCAAGTTGCTTGAAGACGCGGTTGCGCTCGCACTTGTCGGCGCGAGAGATCCTAATCTGCGAACCCATTTCGAATTCGCCTCGGACGAGCGGCCGGTGCTTGTAGACTGCATCCAAATCCAGCAGGTCGTATTCAATCTCGTGCGAAATGCACTCGAAGCGACAGAGGGAATGACACCACGAGAAATCGTCGTGGCGACGCGGGTCACAACAAATTCTGAACTGGAGGTGTCCGTCGAAGATACCGGTCATGGCCTGCCCGAAGATCCAGAGGCAGTTTTTCAGCCATTCGTGACAACCAAAGCCAAGGGCATGGGGATTGGGCTCTCCATATGCCGCACGATCATCGAGGCCCATGGCGGCCATCTCTGGGCCGCGCCCCGCCGTGGCGGAGGAGCGGCATTTCGATTCACTTTACCTTTTGCACCCCTGGGGGAGGCGAGTCGTGGGTAGCGAATGCTGTATCCACGTTGTGGAAGATGACGAGCCTATGCGGGAATCGCTCGTGATGCTGCTCGAAGAGCTTGGCTGCAAAGTCCGGGCTTATGCGACTGGCGAGGAATTGTTGATGGCCGCCGCTGCCATCGAGCCAGGCTGCATAGTCAGCGACGTGCGTATGCCGGGCATCGATGGTCTCACACTCTTGCGGCGGCTTCGGGCGGGCGGATCACAAATGCCGCTAATCTTGATCACGGGTCATGGCGATATATCGACGGCCGTAGCGGCAATGAAAGCGGGAGCTGCCGATTTTCTGGAAAAGCCGTTCGAAGCCGATGCTCTGCGAGCCGCCGTCGAATCGGCCTTGCGGGTTCGCTCAAACGCTGACGATGCGGCGGATGCCGAGGCGGCGCGTCGGCGTCTGGAGAGGCTGACGTCGCGCGAGCATGAGGTACTTGGTCATCTCGTTGCGGGGAGATCGAACAAGGAGGTCGCGGCCAAGCTCGGCATCAGTCCTCGTACAGTTGAATTCCATCGGGCTCACATTATGGAAAAGATGACAGCCAAAGGGTTGGCTGACCTCGTTCGCCTATGGCTCGCGGTACAAGCTCGTCCTGAAACAAAAGACGTTCGACTTGGCGGCCCTAGTAACCGCCCGAGCTAGTAGTCGACCGAGTTACCGCGCGCGGCACCTCACACTACATAACAAATGTAAGCCATCGCGGCGGCAGGCGGCATCTGACACCGTCGGGCTCACTACTACCGCACAGTTCTCAAATTCAAGCGAGAACGAGAGTTCTTTTCCGCAGGAGAGTTCGCCATGGGTGTCGTAATGATCGAGTGTCCTGATACCGGAGTTGCGATTTCCACCTGTATAAAGACCGATCGTTCAAGCTTTAACCAGAGCCCCGTATTCTTTGGTCGCACTTATTGTCTGATTTGTCGAAAAGTCATGAGTGGTTCGTCGGAGACGCATGGCTTCATGAGGGGATTGATCGAACCACGGGTACGAATTGACCATAAAGAAAAGGAGTGGTGTCGTGTTGATCAGGACTCTTGGATTGCATTCCCTCTCCTATGTTGTGGGCATCGCTAGTTCATTATTAGCCGCTCCCCAGATCGCTCCCTCGCTGGAAACAGCATCCCGTTTCCAGTTGGATGCAGGCACCAAAAGCGCAATAATTTCTGGCCAAGTCGTCAATCGTTCGCTTAAGGGCAATCGGCTGCCAATCAAGCAAACGTTGCCCCGGGGTAACGAACTTGTAAAAGTGCCAGCGCAAATTGAGAAAAATCCAAGAATTAAAATCGAGTGTTCGTCTCCGATTGATGTGATAGGCCGCTGTTTTTCGGACGCAGGTCTGTACCACAAGATCGCCTGATCATTCAGAAGCGCGCGCTACGTTCTGAAAAGACATACGCGTTAAAGCGCGGCACCGGACGAAAGGTTTGATAACTGCGTCAACTAGCGAGCCAACTACAGGTGTTCATGAAACGAGAACTCGGAGGAAAATGCCGTGCCAATTTCGATCAGGTATAGTTTGATTTCTGTTGTCGTATTCGCTTCTGCTACTCTTGCTGCTTTGACGACAATCGGACTTAACCGAGTCCTTCAATCTGTCGATCTGACGTCTAGGATGCATACAAGTTACACAATGGAGCGGCACCAAGCGCCCAAGTCTTACGGCGCCGATTTTGTCGGCGGGTCGAAAGGCGAATTAATTGGCGCAGCCTCAAAGCCAGAGATACGTCGGTGGATGCGGGAGGGCCTTCCGGAATGACGCTACAGGGCTCCAGATGCGTTCAACCGGGCCGCTTGATCGTCCCGAGATTGAATTGTGCTAAGCATCCCCGCCAAGGCGCGTTACGCGCGTCGCGACATCGTGAAAATCGAATACAAGTTCGTACCCATTACAATTTCGATTGGTCGTGCATATGTATTGGATACCGGCTCGGCACCTGCGACGCCTTTTTGACCCATCATATGTTAGCAAAACGAAGAGCGCTCGAATGCGGGGTCGGTACAAATCTAGAAAAGTCCTCTGGTGATCTAACCGGCGGTAACCCAATAGGATGGTCGCTTAATAGACCCGCGTTGACCCACGGTTAGTCAATCGGTTTGCGAAGTCTTCTCGTACTGATCCTACTTGGACCTCTTTTCTCGTATCATCATGCTAAACAAAGTCGCCGAACTGCAGTCTTTTAATTTGCGGCGGGCAGGCTCGGCACTTTCAGGTGCCATAGTGACCTGTAGTTACGCCAATCGAGATGCGGGACGAAATCTCGGCTTACTGGGGTCCGCAAGTCACCGGGACGGTTTTGCTTTCAATTGATTTGAATCAAAGAAAATGCCGTCTATGCAGGCATTAATAGCGCCAGAAATTTCGATTGGAGGAAGACCATGTTGAAGCGTATGGCCTCTATCGGCGCGGCCGTAATTCTGGCTGCGGCTGCTTTTGCAAGTCCCGCCAACGCTCGCAGCGGCGGAGTTGGTGGCCACGGCGGCGTGACCCACGGCGGCGCTCGGGTAGGCGGATTTCATTACGGTGGTGTCCGAGCAGGCGGCGTTCATTACAGTGCTCGCGTCATTGGCCGAGGCTATTCTGGCCGCTACTATGCTGTTGCGCACCACGGTCGCTACTACGGCGGCAGGTATCGCGGGTACGGTCGCTACTATCGGGGCGGTCATGCTCGCGTCATTGGCCGAAGCTATCCTGGCCGCCACTATGCTGTTGCGCACCACGGTCGCTACTACGGCGGCAGGTATCGCGGGTACGGTCGCTACTATCGCGGCGGTCATGCGAGGTATGCCTACTATGGGCATCGCTACCGCGGCTACTGGCCCTATGGGGCCGCGGGCGTTGCTGCCGGCGCAATAATTTCGGAGGCGCCGTACTACTACGATAACGGCGACTATGGCGACGGGTACTACGAGGAGCCGAGCTACTATCAACCGCGCGAATATTATTATCCTCCGCAGTGCCCTTACTATCGTTCCGATAGACTTTGGTGGTGCCGTTGACCGCCAGTCGGCGCCGGCACCGCGCGACATGCTGAGCCGCTATGCCATTCCGGTCGTAACGGCGCATAGCGGACATTCAATGCGTAAGCGCCTTGTCAAGCCGATTTTGTGACGTGAGACATTTTTTGGTGAGACATCGAAGGGCGAGACAGAAACGCCGAACGAGAGTATGTTTCTTGGCAACATCGCGAGAGTCGCGAGCGCGCTCGCGGGTCCTCCCTGCCGAAAAACCATATGCGGGGGGCAAAGGCCCGGAATTTCGCTACAGACAGCCGCAAAATCTGAGTTACCAGTTACCACCTTCACTCGCCGCAAACGGACCTACGAGCCGCTAAACGCGGGCCTTTTGACCCGAAGCACGCAACATCGGCTGACCTGGTAACCTCGTGAGGTTACCAGTCTCGGTTACCACCCCCTCTGGAAACATGACGTCGCAACTGGTCGAGACGGTCGAGCGCTGGCCGCTCGAGCGATTGATCCCGCACGCGCGCAATGCCCGCACCCATTCCGAGGAGCAAGTGGCGCAAATCGCGGGGTCGATCGCCGAGTTCGGATTCGTGAACCCGGTTCTAGTCGGCGACGACGGCGTGATGGTGGCCGGCCACGGGCGCGTGCTCGCCGCACGCAAACTGGGGCTGCACGAGGTGCCGGTGATCGTGCTGTCGCACCTGACGCCAACGCAGCGGCGCGCGCTGATGATCGCCGACAACCAGATCGTCGCCAACGCAGGCTGGAATGACGAGCTGCTTGCGGCCGAATTGGCAGCGCTGAAGGAGGAGGCCTTCGATCTCGATCTGCTCGGCTTCGACGATGCCGAAATCGATCGCCTTCTCGCCGGCTCCGATGACGAGATGGCCGACCTCGATGAAGCGCCCGAGCCACCCGCCGATCCAATCAGCTGTTCCGGCGATCTCTGGATCTGCGGGGAGCACCGGGTGCTTTGCGGCGACGCAGCGGTCCTGGCCGATGTCGAGAAGGTCTTGGGCGGCGAGCTCGCCGACATGACGTTTTGCGATCCACCATACGGGGTGAACTACGCCAACTCGGCCAAAGACAAACTGCGCGGCAAGAACCGTCCAATCCTCAACGACGATCTTGGCGAGGACTTCGGTACGCTGCTCTATGACGCCTGCGTCAACATCCTCACCCTGACCAAGGGCGCGGTCTACATCTGCATGTCATCGTCCGAACTTGATCGGCTGCAGAAGGCTTTCCGCGAGGCCGGCGGGAAGTGGTCAACCTTTGTGGTCTGGGTCAAGAACACATTCACGCTCGGGCGTTCCGATTATCAGCGGCAGTACGAGCCTATCCTCTATGGTTGGAAAGACGGCGCCGACCACTACTGGTGCGGCGCCCGCGACCAGGGCGATGTCTGGTTCTTCGACAAGTCGCATGAGAACGACCTGCACCCGACGATGAAGCCGGTGGCATTGGTCGAGCGGGCAATCCGGAATTCGTCCAAGAGCCGCGACGTCGTGCTCGACCCGTTCGGCGGGTCAGGTACCACGATGATCGCGGCCGAACATGCGGGGCGCCGCGCGCGGCTGATCGAACTCGACGCCAAGTACGTCGATGTCATCGTTCAGCGATGGCAGGAGGTGACCGGGGGCGAAGCGCGGCACGCGGAAACAGGTCAACCGTTCAACGGGTCAGGCCAAATATCGCAACCCGCCGATGGCAAGGTCCGCCGAAAACGCGCGGCCGATCGCAACGACGCCAATGCGTCGTAGGCGGCGGGTATCGAGCGCCGTCTCGGTCCGATATGGCACGAAGTCTTGAAAGCGAAACGGGATCGTCCGCCACTGCGGATCGGCGCGGAAGCTCTGCCGGTAGGACTGCCAGGGCCGAGTGAGGTCCTCGGTGCGCAGATGAATGCTGTATTCCTCGCTGTTGCCGAACACATCGAGCTCGATCCCTCGCCAAGGGCTGGCATCGACGGCCTTGCCATCGGGGGAGAGATCAATCGCAATCTGCACGAAGCCCCCGTTGTTTTCGAGACTGACGTTGCCCCGCATACGAATGGCCGGTCGGTCCGCTACCGTCTCGCGCACCATCGTCCCATTGGAGACGCCACCCATCACCTGGTCGGTGAACAACTGCCAGCGGCTGCCGATCGCAGAGAAGGGCGGCTTACGGCTCAGATCGTCGATGATGGTCGACTTTTGACTCATGGTCTCGCCTCGCGCTGAGCCGCCGGCGACCGAGAGGGAGGCGGCGAGTAACAAAATCGTTCGGCGGTCACACAACATGGCAAACAGATAGGTCCCAGTTGCTTCATGCAAAAATGGCCCCCGGCAAATACGCACCGGAGACCATTTCTCACTACTGTTGCCGGACAATTTCAGTGGGGGGCTGAGGGGCTGTCCGGCTTCTCTATTGAGATAGTCCGCCTTGGCTCTCGGGCAAGGTAGTCAAATGCGCGCACCCGCTTCACGCTTGCGTGAACCTACTGGCGTCATTCTGCAATTCGATAGATACGCCCGCGTTTCTCATCTTTTTCAGAAATGACGTCGAGCCCACGCTTCTTCTTCAGGGCGCCTGCGATCGCCCCTCGAACCGTGTGCGGCTGCCATTCCAGGGCTTTGACGACCTCGTCGATGGAGGCGCCCTTGGCTCGACGCAGCATTCCGATGAGTTGTGCCTGCTTGCTGTCCTTGCGGGGCGCCTTTGGTTCCGTGGATTTGGGCGTCTTCGGGCGCGCACTTGGTTTGGCCTCGACGTTGGTCGGTGCCTCATCTGCGCTATCGGCTTCAACATCTTCCGCCTCGTCGCGCGGGTCGATGCCGAGCGCGGCGAATGCGACCTTGGTGGCGACGAGCGTCATGCGGCCGCGCTTCTCGTCGTGCCGCCAGACGGTATCGTCGTGCTTGGCGCGGACCTCCTTGATCAAGTCCTTCTTTAGCAGGCTCTTGAGGACATTGCCGGCGGCATTGCCCTTGAGTTTGGCAGTGACAGGGAACACGCAGCGATCAGCTCTCTGGCAAGCGGCGGTAAGAACAACGAGTTGAGAGTCGGATAGGCGTGACATTGTTTTGCTCCATCAGCAGGAGGGACCACGACCATCGCGGCCCTGCTACTGCCCCAAGCCCCGCCGGCCATGACCGCGCGGGGCGAGGCTGGAGCGCGCGGCAGACTATGCAGCGTGCTCGCCTTCCTTGAAGGCGGCATCGATAATGCGCTTGAGCAGATCGGCGTAGTGCGCGAGCGTGCCGACGTGGCCCCAGTTGATGTCGTCGGGGCTCATGCCGAAGTATTCGTCACTCAATGCCTTGAGCCGCTCGAGCATCGCGTCGATCTCGGACTTGCGGGCCATAAAGGCGTCGAGGGCGGTTTGTTTGTCATTGCGGCGCATAGCGGTCTCCTGCGTGGGTGACCCCATGAATGCTTCGATTACAGCGATAGCCAAGTTGATTACGAGCAATTCGATTGCTTTGTCCGGACGAGAACAAGCATGGGATTATCAATCCGCGCCTATGCGCGGCAGCGGGGCGTCAGCCACGTCGCGGTGCTGCGCGCCGTCAAGCAAGGCCGCGTAGTTTTGGAGCCAGACGGCACCGTTGATGCGGCCAAGGCCGATGCATCCTGGGAGCGATCGAGCGATCCGGCTCGCCGCAAGCCCACCGCGGAAAAACTTCGGCCCGTCGCAGAAGCGGCCGTTGGCTCGGTGCGCGAGACGCTAAAGGAGCAGGGCCTTCCGGCCAGTGGCAACGTCACGTTCGTGCAGGCGCGCACCGCACACGAAATCGCCAAGGCGCACCTCGCCCGCCTACGACTGCAGGAGCGCAAAGGCGAGTTGATCGATCGTGCACGCGCGACCGCACTGGTGTTCCGGCTTGCGCGTGAGGAGCGCGATGCCTGGATCAATTGGCCGGCGCGGGTCGCGGCCCTGATGGCGGCCGAGCTCGGCGTGGAGGCGCACGCGGTCCAGAAACTTATAGAGACGCATGTCCGCGATCATCTCGCCGAGCTCGCCGAGATTCGAGCCGAGTTCAGGTGACCTGTTCGTCTTCGATGGCGCGGAGGAGCTCGCTCAAGCCTGGCGCGACGGGCTTCTGCCCGATCCGGCACTGACGGTTTCCGAATGGGCCGATCAGCACCGGGTGCTGAGCCCACGGGCTTCCGCAGAGCCGGGGCGCTACCGCACCGATCGTACGCCCTACATGCGGGAGATTGTTGACGCGCTGTCGCCGATGCATCCCGTGCGCCGCATCGTCGTGATGAAATCGGCCCAGGTCGGCTTCACGGAAGGCGGCAACAACTGGATCGGCTACGTCATCCATCACGCGCCCGGACCGATGCTCGCGGTGCAGCCGACCGTCGAGCTTGCCAAGCGCTTCTCGCGCCAGCGCATCGAGCCGCTCATTGCCGAGAGCCCGGCGTTGCGCGAACGGGTCAAGCCCGCGCGCTCGCGTGATGCCGGCAACACGGTGCTGTCCAAGGAATTCCCGGCGGGACTCCTTGTCATTACCGGAGCGAACAGCGCGGTCGGCTTGCGCTCGATGCCGGCTCGCTATCTGTTTCTCGACGAGGTCGACGCCTATCCGCCGTCGGCCGATGAAGAGGGCGATCCGGTCGCGCTGGCCGAAGCGCGGACGCGCACCTTTTCGTGGCGATCCAAGGTGCTGCTTGGCTCGACGCCGACCATCCATGGTCTGTCGCGGATCGAGCGCGAGTACGAAGCGTCCGATCAGCGGCGCTACTTCGTGCCTTGCCCGCACTGCGGGGAGATGCAGTGGCTGAAGTTCGAGCGGCTGCGCTGGGACAAAGGTCAGCCCGAGACCGCGCACTATGAATGCACCTCGTGCGACGGCCGAATCGAGGAGCACCACAAGACGGCCATGCTGGCGGCCGGCGAGTGGCGACCGACTGCCGAGGCGCAGGACCCCGGCACGATCGCCTTTCACATCTCGGCGCTCTATTCGCCGGTCGGGTGGCTGTCCTGGGAAAACATCGCCCGCCTGTGGGAAGCCGCGACCACGGATGAGGCCAAACGGAGCTTCAAGAACAGCGTGCTCGGCGAGACCTGGGTCGAGACCGGCGAAGCCCCGGATTGGCAGCGACTCTATGAGCGCCGCGAGGCCTGGCAGATAGGCACAGTCCCGAGTGGCGGACTGTTCCTGACGGCCGGCGCCGACGTCCAAAAGGACCGCATCGAGGTCGATGTCTGGGCTTGGGGCAGGGGTCTCGAAAGCTGGCTCGTCGACCACATTGTGGTCGAAGGCGGGCCTGAGAATTCTGGAAGCTGGGACGCGCTCCATCGACTATTGGGCCAAACTTGGCCGCATGCGCATGGCGCACAGCTTGGTCTCGCCAAATTCGCAATCGATACCGGCTATAAATCGCCCGCCGTCTATGCCTGGGCCCGCCGGGCTGGTCATGCACAGGTCGCGCCCATCAAGGGCGTGGAGGGCTTCAATCGAGCAGCACCGGTCGTCGGACCGACCCACGTCGATGTCACGGAAGGCGGCAAGAAGCTGCGCCGCGGCGCACGGCTGTGGACGATCGCAGTCGCCACGTTCAAGTGCGAGACTTATCGTTTCCTGCGTTTGGCGGCGTCGACAGACGAGGAGATCGCGGCAGGCCTCCGATTTCCGCCGGGTTTTGTGCATTTGCCCCGCGGCACCGAAGCGGAGTGGGTGAAGCAACTCGTGGCCGAGCAATTGGGTCACCGTGAAGACCAAGCGCGGCTTCAGCCGGCTCGAATGGCAGAAGCTGCGCGAGCGCAATGAGGCGCTCGACTGTCGTGTCTACGCACGTGCTGCGGCCTGGATCGCCGGCGCTGATCGTTGGACGGAAGCCATGTGGCGCGACCTCGAACAACAGGTTGGCTCACCAGAACTTCTGGAACATGAACAAGCGAAAGGGCTCGATCCGTCGTCCGCTAGCATCGCTGGCGTTCTCCGACGAAGACCGGAGCAACGGGGCCGGCGCGTGTTCCGCTCGAGCTACATGAGTTGATGACGCACGTCGCTTCGGCTATCGCTCCAAGAGCGTCCAAGAAATTGGCGCATTCGGGTGCGGTGCAGCCTATAGCGAGGTGCCAGAAGGGGAATTGCCGAAAATTGCGAGAACCTATGCCATACGCTTTGGCAGGTCCTCAATGGCAAATCGGATCACGCATTGGAACCCCTCAGGAGCGTAATCGAAACTGACGTTGCCCTTGAGTTCACGCTTTGCAGAGGCCTCGATGAGTTTTGAGCCGAAGCCGCGCCTGCGCGGCGGGCTCGCGGGCGGACCGCCGCGCTCTATCCACTTGAAGATCGCTATTCCGGTATGCTCGTCGCTGCGCTGACAATCGATCTGGACACTCCCCTTGGGTACCGACAGGGCACCATATTTGGCGGCGTTGGTGGCTAGTTCGTGGATGATCAGGTTGAAGGCGAGCGACTGCTCCGGCGGCAGTCGGATGTCTGCGATACTCAGTGGTACCTGGCTCTCACCCCCATAGGGCCTAAGCGCATCGCGCAGAAGCGTAGACATCATGGTGGGCTGCCACTGGTTGCGCAAAAGGGTGTCTTGCGCTCGCGTGAGGGCGGTGAGTCGCCCGGAAAAGGACGCCGCGAACTCCTCCAGTGACTCGCTGCTCTTCAAAGTTAGCGTCGCAATTGCCTGAACCTTCGCGAGTATATTCTTGACGCGGTGTTGCAGCTCGGCGGACAATATCGTCTGCGTCCTCTCTAGGCGCTTCCGCTCTGTCACATCCTCCACGATAGCGCCGACGCCCGTCACCGCGCCGTCCGGTCCTTTTACCGGATAGAACTTTTCGAGCCAGTCACGATGTACCCCCGGCTGTGCCGGCGTTTCGCCGCTCAGCTCGATCCCGACAATGGGCTTCCCGGTCTCGATGACCTTTTGCATCAACGGTTCCGCGGAGGCTTGCAGGTCGGGTACGATCTCCCACGCCACTTTACCTAAATGTTCGGCGACAGTTCGCCCATTTATCTGGGCGAGGACCGCATTGATACGCTGAAAGCGCAACTCACGATCGAATAGGGCTAGCCCGATCGGTGCAGAGTCATACAGCGTTTGTAGCTGATTGAGCTGTTCTTCGACCTGCACGAGAAGCCGCGCGCGCTCGGCAAGCAGGTCCCGGACCTGGTACTGACGGCGTCGCGCCGCGATCGCTCCCCTCAGGGTACTGATCAGCGTGCGCTTCGGAACCGGACGCTGGAGGAAGGTCACCTTCGGGCGGAGCTCCAGCCGACGCAGCGCTGCGAAATCGTGGGAGGCCACTCGCCCCGTGAGCACCACAACAGGCAACGATGACCAGGATGGCTCGGGGCCGATCCAGACCTCCGGGTCCGCATTCTCGCCTCGGGGCAGCGCCTCTCCAGCGATGAGCACGGCCCCGGCGCCGGCGGTGATTTCCTGGCGAAGCTGGCCAAGGTGGGTGCAAACTTGTGCCGACAGCCCGCTTCGCCCAAGCGTCTGCGCAGCAAGGCGGGCGTCGCGCCCCGACGGCGCAAGTATTAAGATGCGGAGATCGCCACCGTCGCTTTTGGTGCCCGCCGGGACCCTCATGTTCACGAGGCCCTCTTGACCTCATCCACGCACATAATTGGGCTCGCCTGTGAGCACCCCGGTGAAGTCCTCAAGTGGTTCACCCAGAGCGATGCTGCCCGGCTTTAAAGTCAGCTCACGAATGGTGCGTTCGTGTTGACCGGTACGCTTCTTGACCACGGAGAGGGCTTGGTGGATGGCGCCCTTCGCCTCGAAGTAGCGCAGCAGGAGCACGTTGTCGGCCAGGAAGCTCACGTCGATCGGTGTCGACCTATCCGCAACAAAAATACCATGCTCGGTGAGCGTAAGCAGCGTGACAACTCGGCGGCGCCGCAGATAGGAGATCAATTCCCGTAGATGCAAGAACACCGCTTCCTCCTCCGCGGCAGATTGCAAGTAGCCGTTCACCGTGTCGATCACGACGAGCCCGATGTTGTCCACTTCCACGTGCCGGACCAGAAGACCCGCTATTTGTCCCGCGCTAAGTTCGGTGGGATCGAGGTCGTTTACGCGGATGCGGCCCGCCTCGATCGCGGGGGCAATGTCGAGCCCCAGCCCCTGGCTTCGAGCGATATGGCTCTCTACGCTCTCATCAAAAAGCAGTATGGAGCAGCGTTCAAGCGTCTCAGCATTCGATGCGAGTAAGCAGGTTTCGCCGTCCCAGACACCCTGAAGCAGAAATTGCATACCCAGGGTGGTCTTGCCGCTTCCGGGAGGACCCTCGACCAGCAAGAGCGCTTCGCGCGGAAGACCCCCCTGCAGAACCTCGTCAAGGCCCGGAACACCGGAGGAAATGCGCCGCGTAGCGATGACGGGCATTGACACCGAAGAACCTCCAAATTCTAGTCATTGTGCGCTCAACCGGCCGTTGCGCCAACCCAAATCGTCTGGAGACCAGCCGCCGGCAAAGTCGACGAGCAGCTAGGAAAGAGGCCGCCTCATTGGCGGCCTCAAGTTACCCCTCCTTGTCGTGCCCGATCTTTAGGTCGGGCTTCGGAAATGCTGCCTGGACGACGGCGCGGTGGCGCTCTCGTTCGGAAGCCTCCTTCAAATAGTCGTCCCCCGTTTGCTCAAACGCACGCTTAGTTTCCGGGCTTATCGCGACCCGTGCCTTCGCGTAGCAGGTCCGTGCGAGTGCCAATAAATCGTCGACCGTGGACATTCCACTTCAATATCCGCGGGCCAAAGGTTCCGTCTTGAGCTACATCAATCGAGCATAAAAAGGCAGCACCGGTGTTCCCAAGGCGGCCTTTTCGCAACTCAGGCCTCGTTTTGGGTAACCCATTCTAGCGCCTCGCAAGCGACGCAGCGGAGGATGTCGATGGTGGGATGATCGGGGGCTTTGGGAAGTTTCGCGGCCAGCTGGAGAGCGCCGCCGCATCGCTGGCAGAGACGTTGGTTTGATTGGGTTCGATGTTCAAATACGCTCAATTCTACCACGCGACCCCCACCTCAGTCCCCGGGCCCGCCTGCACCCCGCACCCTACTGCACCCCGCACCCTACTAAGGTCAAAGTGAAAAGAAACTCAGAGCGGGATTGGTTCGGCCCTGCGTCAAAATGAGCACAGTGGGTTCAAGCGGTCGGAGCAACAATCTTTGCAAGCTTAGCCGCCGGAGTTGTGAAGCCAAGAGTTTTTCTTGGGCGCGTGTTCAGTTGGCGCGCGACAGCATCTAAATCTTTCTGGGTATAGCCGGACAGGTCCGTGCCCTTTGGGAAGTACTGGCGCGCAGCAGGCCGTTGGTGTTTTCATTACTGCCACGCTGCCATGGACTTTGAGGATCACAGAAATAGACGGATACGTTAGTGGCGACGCTGAAGCGCTTGTGGTCGGCGAGTTCGGTTCCGCGATCCCAAGTCAAAGAAGACATCAATCCGGCCGGCAGATGCCTTACTTGCCTGACCAGCGCGCCCACGACACTGTCGGTATCCTTGCCTGGCACTTTGACGAGCATGACGAATCTAGACTGGCGCTCGACCAAGGTTGCGATGTGGCTATTTTTTCCTCCAGCGAGGAGGTCGCCCTCCCAATGCCCAGGGATCGCTCGGTCCTCGACCTCGGCAGGCCGCTCTCTGATCGATACCGCGTCGACGATTTGTCCACGTGGCTGCCCGCGGGTGGTAGAGGTCTTGCCTCTGCGCATCGACCGCCGGGTCCGTAGATGTGAGATCAGCTCCTTCCTCAAGACCCCACGAGCCTGGACAAACAGGCTTTTGTAGATTGTCTCGTGCGATATCCTCATCGGCGGGTCATCAACGTATTCGACCTTCAGCCAACCGGAGATTTGCTGAGGCGACCAATTATCGCTCAGTTTCTGCGCCACAACCATCTGTAAAGACCGATTGACAGCGAGCCGGCACGGTTTAGGGCGACAGGCGGATCGCCAAGCTCGCTCGTCGGCATTGGCAGCTCGATATTTGCTGCGGCCGTTATTTCGGACGACCTCACGACTGATCGTTGACGGTGCGCGGCCGAGTTGCACGGCGATCTGCCGCAATGATAGGCCAGCGACCAATCCGCGGGATATCTCCTCGCGCTCATGCACAGAAAGGGAGCGTCGCGACCGCCTTCTCGCCGGCGGCGCTATGCCGCCTCTGGCGGACAGCACGCCAAAAATCGATCCGGCATGCTTGCCCAGGCTGCGGCCGATATCGCTTAGCGACTCTCCTGCTTTCCACCGTGCCCACAGCTCCTGCTTCTGCTGTGGTGACAAGCCAGGCCGCCCGATTTGTGCCATTGTGAATCCCCCGGAGTGAACATGATGTCCATCATGTTGCGTTCATCCGTTGAATCCACCGCGGCCTTTATACGACTTGAAGTATTCGCGAATATTCCGCTCCACCCACAGCTTATCCTTGATCCAAAGCGGGCCGGCCAAGCGGAATTGCTGAAAGCCGCGCGGCGCCAGTCCGATATATGTCGATAGGATACGGTCGAACTTGAGGACCGGCTTTTCGTAAAACCCTATCGCGTCGAGTTGCGAGACCTGAATGCCGCCCTCGGCCAAACAATACGCCGCCGCCCGTGCAGGAAAGCGCGCATCGCCCTTCTCGCGGGAGAAGCGCTCTTCCGACGCCGCCGCGATGACCTCGCCGTTCCGGATCAACGCGGCGGCGCTGTCGTGGAAATACGCAGAAATGCCCAAAACGTGAATATCGGTCATGAGACACGGAAAATGTCGGTCATGGCGGGGAAAATGTCGGTCATGACGGGGGAGATATCGGTCATGGCGGGCAAAATGTCGGTCATGACGGGGGAGATATCGGTCATGAGACACGGAAAATATCGGTCATGACGGGGGAGATATCGGTCATGGCGGGGAAAATATCGGTCATGGCGGGGAAAATATCGGCCATGACGGGGGAAATGTCGGTCGTGAGACAGGGGGAATATTCGTCATGAGATGGGGAGTATCGATCATGCGATAGGGGGCATAACGGTCATGAGAGTGGGAATACCGGTCATGCGTGAGGGAATTGCCGGTCACCGCGATTGCCGGCGACGACATGGGTTACGCTCATTGCGATTTGAGTTTAGCCGAAGTGATGGAGCAAGCCAAAAGCCCGGCACGGGCCGGGAGCCCCTGCGCCGCGTCGCCGGCCTTTCGTTTGCCCACCGACGCGCCTATAGTTTCAGGCCGGCCGGCCGCCGGTTGAATGGGGCACGCATCATGACCGACTTCAAATTCGATCCGCGCCGGACCGCGCTCCTGAATATCGACATGCAAAACTGCTTCGTCGAAAATTCGCCGGTTGCGGCGCCGCGCGGCCGCGAGATCTTGCCGCGTATCAACAAGCTCGCGGAAGTCTGCCGCAGGCGCGGCGCCCTGGTCCTGCACACCGTCCACGTGGTACGGCCGGACGGCAGCAATACCGGCGTGATGGGTGTGATCATCCCGGCGATCGCCGCCGGTCTCATCAATAAAGGCAACAAGCAGGCCGAGCTGCATCCAGAAATTGTAGTCGGCCGCGAAGACATCATTTTGGAAAAGCCTCGCTACGGCGCCTTTCACGGAACCGATCTCGACCTCATCCTCCGCAATCGCCATATCGATACCGTCATTATCACCGGCATCTGCACGAATGTGTGCTGCGAGACGACGGCGCGCGAAGCGAATATGAGGGACTACAAGGTCTTCTTCATCAGCGACGCGACCGCAACATTCAACACACCGGAAGCGTCCGCCGATCAAATTCAGCCGGTCGTGCTGGCGACGATGAAAGCCGCGTTTGCCCAGGTCGAGAACACGACCGCGATGATCAGGAAACTCGAAGAGCAGCGAAGCGCCTTCGCCGCTTGAGTGCCCTGATCAAGTGCGGCGGGTGTCGGTCGCCTTATTTTATTCTTGCGCCGAGCCGAAGTTGGCCGGCTTGCGAACTTGACGCGTTCGGGTCTCGCCCGGCGAGACGATTTCTATTGACAGCCGTCATGCTTCACATGTCAAATAATTCCATGCCGGACTAGATCGAAGCGTAATCAGGCACTCCGCCTGAGGGGGTAGGGGGCAACATGATCGTCCTCGCGTGGTTGCTCGCCATCGTAATTGCGGTCGTCGCGATCGCGATTGTGGTGATGTTCCTCAACCGGTTTTATCGAAAATCGACGCGTGACATGGCGCTGGTGCGCACCGGCTTCGGCGGCCAGCGCATTCTGATATCGGGCGGCTGCCTCGCTCTGCCCTTCCTGCACAAGGTCGAAGAAGTCAACATGCGGACCTTGCGCATCGAGGTGCGGCGCACGGCGGACAAATCGGTGATCACCGAAGACCGCATGCGCGTCGACGTCGAGCTTGAATTCTACGTCCGCGTCATTCCGTCTCAGGAGGGCATTGCCACGGCCGCGCAGGCGCTCGGCGCCAAGTCGTTCACGGTCGACGGCATCCGCAATCTGTTGGAAGGCCGCTTCGTCGACGCGGTGCAAGCGGTCGCGGCGCGTCACACCATGGACAGCCTGCACGAAGGCCGCGCTGAATTCGTCACCGAGATCTCCAACCTGCTGCGCGATAACCTCAAGCAGAATGGAATTCTGCTCGACTCCGTTTCATTGACGCGCCTTGACCAGTCCGCATTCTCATCCTTCGACGAGAACAACGCGTTCAACGCGGTCGGCTTGCGCAAGCTTGCCGAGATCATCGCGGTCAACCGCAAGAAGCGGGCGGAGATCGAGGCGGATGCCGACGTTTCCGTGCGGCAGACGCAGCTGGAAGCGACCAAGCAGCGGCTCGTCCTGACACAGCAGGAAGAGCAGGCGCAGATCAACCAGCATCTGGAAATCGAAAAGATGCGGGCGGCAAGCGACGCCGAGGCCGCCAAGGCACGCGAAGAAGCGATGATTGCGTCAGAGGAGGCGCGCATCGACCGCGAGCGGCAGACGAGGGCGACCGAGCTCGCCAAACAGAGCGAGATACGCAGGATCGAACTGGATTCACAGCTTGGGGTCGAGATCAAAAAGGTCGACAGTGCGATCCAGCTTTCCGCCAAACAGGTCGAAGAAGCAAAGGCGCGCGCCAAGGCGGAACTGGCGCGAGCCGAGGTCGTCCTCGCGGAAGAGCATGTCCAAACCGAGCGCGACCGCGCGGTTGCCGACCGCTCACACGAGATGGCGCTCAAGCGCGTGAACGAGCAGGGTGCCGTCGAGCACGCCAAAGCGGAAACCGATGCCGACGTATTGTTACGGCGCGTCCGCGCGGAGTCGGAGGCTGCGCGCACCAAGGCGGAAGCCGACCGGACGAGCCTGCTGGCGAAGTCGGAGGGCGAGCGCGCCGTCATCGACGCGGAGAATTCGCAAAGCGATGCGCTTATCCGGATGAAGCTCGAGCAGTACCGGCTTGACCGTTTGCCCGAGATCGTTTCGGAAATGATGAAGCCGGCGGAGAAGATCGATTCAATCCGCATCCATCAAATCAACGGCTTCGGCGGCAATGCTTCGGCGACGCCGGTCGGCAGCGGCGACGGCGGCGGGAAGACGCCGATCAATCAGGTCATGGACAGCATTCTCGGCATGGCGCTGCAGCTTCCCGCGCTTCGCAGCATTGGCGATTCGATCGGCGTCGACTTTTCCTCGGCCGTGCACTCGCCGTCGCTCGATGCGTCAGCCGGCGGCACGTCGACGAAGGCCGTATCCGAGCGCAAGTCCGGCGCCGACACCGAGCGCAAAGGAAAGTAAATCCCCCGCGCGCACAAACACGTGTAATCCTGCAAGGAGCAGATCATGGCTATTTCGCGCAGAACGTTGTTGAACGGCGCCGGGGCGGCGGCCATCGCGGCGGGCATGCCGTTGCGCTACGCGCTCGCCGAGGGGCCGATCAAACTGGGCGCAATTCAAGATAACTCGGGCGTGCTCGACATCTACGGCAAGCCCATGGTCCAGGCGACTGCGATGGCAGTCGACGAGATCAACAAATCGGGCGGGCTGCTGGGGCGTCAAATCGAGCTCAAGCAATATGACAGCCAATCCAATATCGCGCTTTACACCCGCGACGCGCAGGAACTTGTCCGCAACAAGTTCGACGTCGCCCACGCCGGCATCACCTCCGCCTCGCGCGAAGCCATCCGGCAGACGTTTCGGCGCGGCAATCTCCTGTATTTCTACAACGTGCTCTATGAGGGCGGCGTCTGCGACCGCAACTGCTTCTGCACCGGCACGACGCCGGCCCAGGCAGTCGAGCCGATCATCGACTATGCGATGAAGAAGTGGGGCAACAAGGTCTACGTGCTCGCCGCCGACTATAATTACGGTCAGATCACGGCGAAATGGGTGTCCTATTACGTCGAGCAGCGCAAAGGTAAGACTCTCGCGACAAATTTCTTCCCGCTCGACGTTTCCGATTTCGGCTCGACCATCGCCAAGATCCAGGACGCGGCGCCCAACTTCGTGGTCGCCGCGCTGGTGGGCGGCGCGCACATGTCGTTCTTCCGGCAATGGGCTGCCTCGGGCATGAACAAGAAGATCCCGCTCACCTCGACCACTTTCGGCGTCGGCAACGAGCATCTCGCTCTGTCGCCGGCCGAGGGCGACGGCATCGTCATAGCCGGCAACTACAGCCCCGAGCTCGACACCGACGCCAACAAGAAATTCCGCGACGCGTGGGCCAAGCGTTACGGCACGGCCAAGGGCATCCACGAACTGGCCGTATCGCAATATCAAGGCATCAAGCTTTGGGCGGAAGCCGTGCGCAAGGCCAAGTCGGTCGAGCACGAAGCGGTTGTCAAGGCGCTTGAAACCGGCCTGCAAATCGAAGGGCCGGCAGGTACGGTCAAGGTCGACCCTCCGACCCATCATTGCTCGCTCGACATCCACCTGATGGTCGTCAAGGATCAAAAGCTCACGATCATCGACACCGCCAAGCAGCGGGCGCCCAGCGATACGGCCCGCTACTGCAACTTGCAAAAGAACCCGAACGACAACAAGCAGTATGAGGTCAAGATCTGAGCGAGGCCGCGGGCGGAACGCGGGGGGCGGCCGAGCCAGACGGACACGTTGAATGGATTACGCCGCGATCGTCGTTCTCGAGATCCTGTACATGATCGCCTTTCTCGCGCTGATCAGCGCGGGTTTGGCGATCGTGTTTGGGATGATGCGCGTAATCAACCTTGCCCACGGCGAGTTTGTCATGGTCGGCGGCTATGCCACCATCGCGGCGGCAAAAGCCGGCATCAATGTCTACTTCGCCATGCTGGTGATTTCGCCGATCGTCGTCGGGCTGGTCGGGCTCGTCGTCGAACGGGTGATCGTACGCTTCCTTTACGGCCGCATGATCGACATCATGCTGGCGACCTGGGGGCTCGGCCTGCTGCTGACCGGGATCGTCACACTGATCTTTGGCAACACTCCCGTCAGTGTGGCGACGCCCATTCCCGGCTACCGCATTGGGCACTACCAAATGGGTGGCTACAACCTGTTCGTCATCGCGGTCGCCGTCGTGCTCATGTGCAGCATGTGGTTTGCCCTGCGCTATACCCGCGTGGGCCTGGTCGCGCGCGGCGCCATGCAGGGCAGAGAAGTCATTTCGGCACTCGGCTATAACCCGAGCACGATCTACATGTTGACCTTTACCGTGGGCGCCGCGCTCTCCGGCTTGGCCGGCGGGGTCATGGCGCCGCTGACCGGACTGCTGCCTTCGATCGGCGGCGCCTACATCGCAAAGGCGTTCATTACGGTGATTACCGGCGGCGCTGCCGTGATCGCAGGCACGGTGACGACTGCCGTCGTGTTTGGGGCCGTCGATCAGGTCGTCTCCTTCGCATCGACGCCGGTGCTCGGCGAAATAGCCATGCTGGTACTCGCCCTTGTGTTACTCCGCCTGATGCCGCAGGGCGTCACCGGCCAATTCTTCCGTAATTCGACATGACCGGCGCAGCCTTCGGCATCGGGCGCATCCGCTGGAACTGGCTGGTGGCGGCGGCTGTGCTGCTCGCGGCTTTGCCGCTGGTGTATGAGACCTATACCCCGACGCTACTTGCCATTTGGGCGCTGTTTGCGCTTTCGCTGGCGCTGATGTGGGGCTATGCGGGTATCCTGAGCTTCGGGCACGCCGCCTATTTCGGTCTCGGCGCCTACGCCTATGCCATCGCCTCGTTCAATGTCGGCGAGAGCACCGTGCCGCTCCTTTTGGCCATCATCGTGCCCGCCGTCGTCGCCGCGATCATCGGCGCGATGATGTTCTATGGGCGCATCAGCGACGTCTATCTCGGCGTCATGACGCTCGTCGTCACGCTGATCCTCAATCGTTTCATGAACGCAACGGCGGGCGACGCTTACCACATCGGCAATGCGCGGCTCGGCGGTTTCAATGGCATCCCGGCGTTCCCGACCCTCAACGTGCCGGGCGATCCGACGATGCAGGTCTACGGCACAGCCTATTACTTTGTGGTGATCGTTTGCCTGATCGGGGCTTATCTCATTTGCCGCTGGATTTTGGCGAGCAGCTTCGGGCGCATCCTGATCGGAATCCGCGAGAACGAGCTGCGCATGGAACTGCTCGGCTATAACGTGCCGGCCTACAAGACCGCGATTTTTACGGTGTCGGGCGCGATGGCCGGTCTCGCTGGCTGCCTGTTCGCGAACTGGGCCGAGATCGTCACGCCAAGCGTGTTTAGCCTGGGCCAGACGGCGGAGGTGCTGATCTGGGTGATCGTCGGCGGCCTCGGCACGCTGATCGGGCCGATGATTGCGGCTGTCGTGCTGGGCACGCTGAAGCTTGCCCTCGGCACGCAGACGCTGATCGACAACTCGCTCGTGCTCGGCGCCATCCTGATCCTCGTGGTGCTGTTGATTCCGCGCGGCTTTGCGCCGACATTCGTGGCTTGGCGCCGCAGGCTTGCGCAAGTGCAGGTGCATCGGCGCCAAGCGCGCGGCACGCGCCGGCGCCGAGTCGCAATGCAGGAAGCCAACCAGTGAGCGAACCGGTCGTCGAAACGCATGAACTGGCCGTGCGGTTTGGCGGCGTGCTCGCGGTCGACAACGTCAACTTCACTTTGCGCGAGCGCGAACTGCGGTGCCTGATTGGTCCCAACGGCGCCGGAAAAAGCACTTTCTTCAAGTCGATCACCGGCCAAATCCGCGGGGCGAACGTCGGTGGCCGTGTGCTCATCCGCGGGCAGGACGTCAGCGGCTGGTCGACCCACCAGATCGTGCGGCTCGGCATCGGCATCAAGACGCAAGTCCCTTCGGTGATGAACGGACTGACCGTCGCGGAAAATCTCTGGCTGTCCGCTCACCGCACGTCTGGCCGCGACGGCGCCGACGCCGTCGTCGACGAGATCCTGACGGATTTGGAATTGGGAGGTATCGCGCGGCGCTTGGTCGGCGAACTCGCACACGGGCAGCGGCAGCTGGTAGAGATCGGTACGGTGCTCGCCAACAAGCCCTGGCTGGTTTTGCTTGACGAACCGGCCGCCGGGCTCACCAATGCGGAGACCGAGCGCCTGATCGGGATCATCAAGCGCATCAACCGGGACGCTACGCTAATCGTGGTCGATCATGACATGCATTTCGTGCGCGCGCTCGATTCCCTGATCACGGTGTTTCACCAAGGAGCGATTCTGATCGAGGGCCGCGGCGAGAAAGTCCTGAGCGATCCGAACGTACGGGAAGTCTATCTCGGGAGTCGCGCATGAGCGTCGACGACATGGAAATCGGCGAGGATACGCACGGGCAGGCCGCCGAGGCGACCGGCGTGGTGCTCGAGGTCACGGATCTGCGTGCGGGCTACGGCGAGGTGCCGGTCCTGCAGGGGATTTCCTTTCGGCTGTTCGAGGGCGAAGCGATCGGCATCGTCGGTCATAACGGTATGGGCAAGACGACGCTCTTGAAAACGATCTTGGGACTGTTGCCGTCAAGTAGCGGCAAGATCGTTGTCGATGGCGTCGATGTAACGGGCTGGGCGGCGCATGAGCGCAGCCGCCTGGGCATCGCCTACGTGCCGCAAGGGCGCGGCATTCTTCCGGGGCTGACCGCGCATGAGAACCTGCGGCTCGCCTGGACGCCGGACTCTGGTGAAACCGAAGATCGGGCAATCGAGCGCGTGCTCGGCATTTTTCCGCGGTTGACGCGGCTATTGGAACGCAAGGGCGGCACTTTATCGGGCGGCGAGCAGCAGATTTTGGCGCTCGCGCGCGCGCTGGTGCCGATGCCATGGCTGCTGCTGCTCGATGAGCCCTCCGAGGGCATCCAACCGTCGATCGTGCAGGAAATCGGCGAGCTGTTGGGCTCGCTGAGAGAAAAGCATCACCTGTCCATGCTCATCGTCGAGCAGAATCTCGAACTGGTGCTTGACGTCGCCAGCCGCATTGTCCTGGTCGAGCGCGGCCGGATCACGCGCGAGCTTGACATCGGGGCGGTGCGCGGCGGCGCCATCGCCGACCTCGTCGGACTTGGCAGCGTGCGGACGACGGCGCACTACGGGGTCTCGAACGGCGCGGCGACACGGCAGCCGGAGGCGCCAACCAAGCCTGCCCTCGCAGGTAACGGAGCGGCGCGCCCGCAGACAAATGGCCATGCGCGCGAGCCAAACGGCGCGAGCGTCGGCGTGCGGCGCAGCGCACCGGCTCCGCGTAAACGAATTCCGGCCGACCATGCAGCGGCCGTCACACCATCGTTAGGGGGTCCCATGTCGACAGTCAGACGGCCAACGGCCGACCAGATGCACGATATCGTCGATTCGCTGCACCTGAACATGTCGGCGGGCGAGGTCGCCGAATACCTCGATGTTCTGGAAGGGACCTTTCAAGCCTACGACCGGGTCAACGAATTGCCCGACTATCTGCCGCCGGTGCGCTATCCGCGCACGCCGGGCTACCGGCCCGGCGCCAACGAGAATCCGCTGAACGCCTGGGCCGTGAAGACCGAGGTGCGCGGCGCCGCGCACGGGGCGTTGTCGGGCAAGCGCGTCGTGCTCAAGGACAATATCTGTTTGGCCGGGGTGCCGATGATGAACGGCGCCTCAACGCTTGAAGGCTATGTGCCGGATATCGACGCCACGGTCGTCACGCGCATCCTCGACGCCGGCGGCACCATCGTCGGCAAGGCGCATTGCGAATATTTCTGCCTGTCCGGCGGCAGCCATACCTCGGCGCACGGACCGGTCCACAATCCCTACAAGCGCGGCTACTCGGCCGGCGGCTCCTCCTCGGGCTGCGGCGCGCTGGTCGGGGCGGGCGAGGTGGAGATGGCGATCGGCGGCGACCAGGGCGGCTCGGTGCGCATGCCGGCGGCCTATTCGGGCTGCTATGGCATGAAGGCCACGCACGGGCTGGTGCCGTACACCGGCGTCATGCCGATCGAGGCGACCATCGATCATGCCGGGCCGATGACCGGCACGGTCGCCGACAACGCGCTGCTGCTTGAAGTGATTGCCGGTGCCGACGGGCTCGATCCGCGCCAGTACAATCCGCAGGTGGAGAAATACAGCTTTTCCAGCGGGCTCGGCCGCGGCGTCTCCGGCATGCGCATCGGCCTGGTGAAGGAATTCTTCGGCTGGCCTTCGAGCGAACCCGACGTCGACGCCAAGGTGCGCGAAGCCGCGGATAGACTGCGCGGTCTGGGCGCCATCGTCGAGGAGGTGTCGATCCCGATGCACCTCGACGGCGGCGCAATCTGGACGCCGATCGCGCTCGAGGGCTTGACGGCGCAGATGATGCACGGCAACGGCATGGGCTTCAACTGGAAGGGCCTCTACACGACGAGCCTGCTCGACGCGCACGCCAACTGGCGCTCGCGCGCCGACGAATTGTCGCGCACCCTCAAAATCTCCATGCTCGCCGGCGAGTATTTCATCAAGCATCACCGCGGCCACTTCTACGCCAAGGCGCAAAATCTCAGTCGGTTGCTGCGCAAAAACTACGATGACGTGCTGGCGCGCTACGACCTGTTGATGATGCCGACGCTGCCGATGAAGGCGACGCCGTTGCCGCCTGCCAATGCGTCGCTCGCGCTGTGGTGCCAGCGGGGCTTCGAAATGCTGCCCAACACCTGCCCGTTCGACGTGACCGGGCACCCGGCCATGAGCATCCCCTGCGGGATGAGCGACGGGCTGCCGGTCGGCATGATGTTGATCGGCAAGCATTACGCCGAAACCACCATCTATCGGGCCGCGCACGCCTTTGAACAGCTCGGCAATTGGCGTAATTTCTGATCGACGCTGCAAAAGGATCGGCCGGTGAGCCTGAACAATCCCTTCAGCTCGGATTTCCTGCGCGGCAGCAGCGGCGAGGACGAACGGCAGCTGCGGCCGCAGGGCACCGTCTCCTATGTGGCGGGAACGACCGACGAGCCGCTGAAATTCATGACCATTCCGCAGCTCCTGGATCGCGCCTGCAGCCGCTCCGGCGGCAGGCCGGCGGCGATCTTTGCCGCCGACGGGATGCGGCTCTCTTGGTACGACCTGCGCGAGCGGTCGAATGACGTCGCCGCAGGCCTCCTGGCGCTCGGCATCGGGCGCGGCGACCGCGTCGGCATTTGGGCCCCGAACCGAGCCGAATGGCTCTACGTGCAGTTCGGCACCGCGCGCATCGGCGCCATTCTGGTCAATATCAACCCGGCCTATCGCACCTCCGAGCTCGAATACGCGCTGAACAAGGTCGGCTGCAAAGCGCTGGTCATGGCGAGCCGCCACAAGTCGAGCGATTATGTCGGCATGGTGCGCACGCTCGCGCCCGAGATCGATCGCAGCGAGGCTCCGTTGCGGGCGGCCAAGCTTCCCTCGCTCAAGCACGTGATCGTGTTGGGCGACGAGCCGGTGCCGCGCAGGGCGATGTCCTTTGCCAGTCTCATGTCTCTTGCCGGTCCAGCGCATCGGACGCGGCTCGATGCGCTCTGCGCCGCGCTCGATCCCGACGATGCGATCAATATTCAGTTCACCAGCGGCACTACCGGCTCGCCCAAGGGCGCCACGCTCAGCCATTTTAATATCGTCAACAATGCCCGCTATGCCGCCAAATGCATGGAGATGAGTGCGGAGGACCGCCTCTGCATTCCGGTGCCGCTCTATCATTGCTTCGGCATGGTCCTCGGCGTCCTCGTTTGCGCCGCCGTGGGCGCCGCCATGGTGTTTCCGGGCGAGAGTTTCGACGCCGAGCAAACGCTCGCCGCCGTCGCGCGCTACCGCTGCACGGCGCTGCACGGCGTGCCCACCATGTTTATCGCCCAGCTCGAGCACCCAAATTTCGCCAATTACGATACGTCCAGCTTGCGCACCGGCATCATGGCCGGCGCGCCCTGTCCGATCGAAACCATGCGGCAGGTCATCGATCGCATGCATATGCGCCAAGTGACCATCGGCTACGGCATGACCGAGACCAGTCCCCTGTCGTTCCAATCACGCGTCGACGACCCGCTCGAGCGGCGCGTCGCGACGGTCGGCCGCATCCTTCCGCATGTCGAGGTCAAGATCGTGGACGCCAACGGGCACACGGTGCCCATCGGCGCGTCGGGCGAATTGTGCACGCGTGGCTACGGCGTGATGCGCGGCTATTGGGACGATCTCGAACGCAGCAACGAGGCTATCGACCAGGCTGGCTGGATGCATTCGGGCGATCTCGCCACCATCGACGCGCAGGGCTATTGCAGCATCGTCGGGCGGCTGAAGGACATGATCATCCGCGGCGGCGAAAACGTCTATCCGCGCGAGATCGAAGAATTCCTCATGCAGCACCCCAAAGTCCAAGCCGTGCAGGTGTTCGGCGTGCCGGATCACCGCTATGGCGAAGAGGCCTGCGCCTTTATCGTGCTCAAGACCGGGCCGACGGCGACCGAGGAGGAACTCCGCGCCTTCTGTCAGGGCCAGATCTCCCACCAAAAGGTCCCGCGCTACATCCGCTTTGTTTCCGAGTTCCCGCTCACCGCCACCGGCAAACCGCAGAAGTTCGTCATGCGCGAACAGATGGTCAATGAAATGAGCGGGCAGAAAATGGCGGCGGAGTAATGCTGGGTCGCTGATACATCCGAAAGCCGGTGCTGCTCAGCTCTCGCCCTGCGCGCCGGCTTGTCGGATTTCGTAGAGTGCCAGCGCCAGTACCAAAATCCCGACGATCACAAAGTTTGTAACGGCCGCCGCGCCGGTCAGCCCAAGCATCCACGGCGCCACGATCAGCCAGGCCCCGAAGGCGACGTTGAGCCATTCTTCCCAGGCGCGGAACACCGACAGCGTCACCGCTTCGACCAGGATCAGCAGGAAGCCGGTGATGACGGCGGTGTGGGTCGCGGTCGGCTCAAGGTCGAAGCGCAGCGCCCAGGGCGAAATGCACAGCCAGATGCCGAGGCCCCAACTCAGCCAATCCTCCCACTGGCGGGGCGGCGTGAACTGCGCGGCCGGCATGGGCAAAATCTCCCTGCTTGCTGATTCTGCGCAAGCTTACGACGAAGGCGGCGTTTGTGAAAATGCCGGGTAGGCCGCCCATGGCGCCCCTGCGGCCGCCCATTTATGATGGCGCATCCGAGGGTTAGGGCCGCGCTGGCGCGCGGAAGTCGCGTGATGGCGGACGGCAGACGCGTGTTGATCGCGGGCGGTGGCCCGGTCGGGCTCATGTGCGCCTGGCTGCTGGGGCGCCACGGCATCCCGGTGCGGCTGTTCGACGATAACGACGAGTTGCAGGCCGATCCGCGCGCAGCCACCACGCATCCGGCGACGCTGGAGCTGTTGGCCGAGGACGGCTTGGCCGCCGACATGGCGCGCGTAGGCCTGGTGGCGCCGATTTTCCAGTTCTGGGACCGGCCGTCGGGCGCGCTGGTGGCCGAGTTCGATCACGCTTTGCTCAAAGAAGACACCCGCTTTCCCTACGTGGTGCAGTGCGAGCAGTTCAAGACGGCGCGGCTGCTTTTGCAGCGTCTGCGCAATCTTGCGAATGTCGAGGTGTTGTTCGGGCATGCGGTGACGGGCGTCACGCAGGGCGACAGTGTCACCGTGCGCGTGCGCAACGCGCGTGAGGAAACGCAGCATACGGGCGCCTACCTGATCGGCGCCGATGGCGGGCGCAGCACGGTGCGCAAAGAATGCGACATCGCGTTCGAGGGCTTCACCTGGCCCGAGCGCTTCATCGTGCTGACCACGCCTTACGACTTCGAGGCGGAGCGCGGGCTTTGCTACCGGAGCTATCTCGCCGACGTCGGCGGCTGGTGCAATTGCTTCAAGGTATCGGCCGACGGCCCTCCCGGTCTTTGGCGCACCGTCTATCCGGTCGATCCGGGCGAGAGCGACGACGCGGTCATGAGCGACGAGGGCGTGCAGGCGCGCATGCAGGCGTTTTTCCCGGCGCCGCGGCCATACGCGATCGTGCACCGCAACCTCTATGTGACGCATCAACGCGTGGCGGCGCGCTTCCGTGCGGGCAGGGTGCTGCTCGCCGGCGATGCCGCGCATGTCAACAATCCGATCGGCGGCATGGGGTTGAACGGCGGCATCCAGGACGCGGCCAATCTGTCCGACAAGCTTGCGCGCGTGCTGCTCGACGGCGCGAGTGACAAGTTGCTCGATCTTTACGACCGCCAGCGCCGCACGGTGGCGACCGAGTTCGTGCAGGAGCAGTCGATCGCCAACAAGAAGCGGCTGGAAGCGCGCGAGCCGCAAGCGCGCAAGCGCAATCTGGACGAGCTGCGCGCGACTGCGGCGGACCCCGAAAGAGCGCGCCAGTTCCTTCTGCGCACCTCGATGATCGCCAGTCAGCGCCGCGCCGAGTCCATGACGCTGGAGGAGGCGTGATGGACACGAAAACAAAATTGCCGTCTCCCGTCCTGCGGCCCTATCTGCCGGCGCAAGACGGTTTCAGGTCGGGCGCGGACTCGCCGCGCGGGTTTCTCGAGCGGTGCCTAGCCGCCATCGACACGCGCGAAGCCGAAGTCGGCGCCTTCGTCTATTACGACGCGGCGAGCGCCAGGCGCCAGGCCGATGCCGCGAGCGCGCGTTGGCGCGCGGGCAAGCCGCTGTCGCCGATCGACGGCATGCCGGTCGGCATCAAGGACATCATCGAAACGATTGATTTCCCGACCGAGATGGGCTCGCCGCTCTATGAGGGCTGGCGCTCGGGGCGCGACGCGGCGAGCGTCGTGGCCTTGCGCGCCGCGGGCGCGGTGATCCTCGGCAAGACCGTCACCACCGAATTTGCCGCGACGGCGCCGGCCGGCACCCGCAATCCGCTCGATCCTGCACGCACGCCGGGCGGCTCCAGCAGCGGCTCGGCGGCGGCGGTCGCCGCCGGCATGCTGAGCGCCGGCATCGGCACGCAGGTGGTCGGTTCGATCATTCGTCCGGCAAGCTATTGCGGTGTGATGGGCTACAAGCCGTCGCTCGGCGCGGTCAATCGCGGCGGCAGCCACGACGCCCTCAGCCAAAGCTGCCACGGCGTGCTGGCCGCCTCTCTGCCGGACGCCTGGCAGGTGGTCTACGAAATTGCGGCTCGCGCCGGCGGCGATCCCGGATTTCCCGGGCTGGTCGGACCGCCGGCGGCGCCGGCGGCGGTTAAGCCGCGGCGGCTGGCGCTCTTGCAAACGGAAGGGTGGGTGACCGCCGCAGCGGAGGCCAAGGCTCAATTGGGCGATACCGCCTCGCTACTGCGCGGACACGGCATCGAGATCGTCGACCGCGCGAGCCATGCCGGGGTGGCCGCCTTCGAGCAGGCGCTCGATGGCGGCTTGGCGCTCACGCGCAGGATCAATGCCTGGGAATGCCGCTGGCCGCTCAACACTTACCGCGATCGCGATGCCGGAAAGCTGAGCCAGGCCATGCTGCAACGCTTGGCCGAGGCCGAAGCCATGAGCCCGGCCGACTACCGCGCCGATCTGGCTGCGCGCGCCCGGCTGCGCGAGGTTTATGCGCAGCTTGCGCGTGATTGCGATGCTTGTCTGGCGCTCTCGGCCGGCGGACCGGCGCCGCTCGGTCTGCAGTCGACCGGCAATCCCGTGTTTGCCGTCGCCGGATCGTTGCTCGGGACACCGGCGATTTCGCTTCCGGCCTTCGCCGTCGACGGGCTGCCGGTCGGCTTGCAGATTGTCGGCTTTGAGCAGCGCGATGCCGATCTGTTCGGCCTCGCCGCCTGGATACAGCAAGCCTTGGGAGCCGCGTAATGAAGCTCGCCGTGCCGGACATGATCTCGAACTCTTATTTCCCGGCGGAAGCGGCGGTGCAGCTCGGCTTCATGCGCGGGGAGGGGCTCGACGTTGCGCTCGAATTGATCTTCCCAGTCGATAAAGCCTATCAGGCGCTGCGCGACGGCGCGGTCGACTTCGTCGCCGGCTCGGCGCATTCGGCGCTGGCGGCTTTTCCTGATTTCGACGGCGTGAAGCTGATCTGCGCACAGGCGCAGGGCATGTATTGGTTCCTCGTGCTGCACAAGGATTTCGGCGCCGGGCGAGGCGACCTCGCCGCGCTCAAGGGCCGCAATATTGGTGCTGCGCCTTGGGTGGACATGGGGCTCAAGCGGCTGCTGATCGCCGCCGGCCTCGATCTCGCGCGCGATCAAATCCGCATCGCGCCGGTGCCGGGCGCGCAAGGTTCCGGCGTCAATTTCGGCCTGACGGCGGCGCGCGCGCTGGAAGAGCGCAAGATCGACGGCTTTTGGGCTAACGGCATGGCAGCCGAACTGGCGGTGACGCGCGGCGTCGGCACGGTGGTGTTGGACGTGCGGCGCGGCGACGGTCCAAGGGAAGCGTTCAACTATACGATGGCCTCGATCGCGGCCACCGACCGGCTGATCGAGCGACAGCCCGAGATAGCCGCAGCCGCGGTGCGCGCCGTCATCAAGACGCAAAATGCGCTCAAGCGCGATCTCTCGCTGGCGGCGCAGGTCGGCCGCGCCTTGTTTCCCGAAACGGAAGCCGGCCTAATCGCCGCGTTGATCGAGCGCGATTTGCCCTATTACGATGCGGCGATTACGCCGGACTTCGTCGCCGGCATGAGCCGCTTCGCGCAAGATCTGGCGCTCATCGAGCGGCCTCTATCCTACGAGCAGGTGGTGGCCACGCAATTCGCATCGCTCTGGAAAGCCGCGTGACAAGCAAGCCACTCGCCGGCCATAGTGGCCGCCGCTCGCTGAGGAGAAGCACTTAATGACCGCCGCGCCACGCAACTATCCGGACCTGCACGAGCATCTCGCCGCGCTGGAGGAGCGCGGGCTCTTGCGCCGCATCGACCGGCGGATCGACAAGGACAGCGAGCTGCATCCGCTGGTGCGCTGGCAATTCGTCGGCGGCGTGGACGAGGCCGAGCGCAAGGCCTTCCTGTTCACCAATATCGGCGACGGGCTCGGCCGCGCTTACGACATACCGGTGGTGGTCGGCGCCATCGCCGCCAATCCCGAGATTTACAGCGTCGGCATGCAGGCGCCGCTTTCGGAAATTCAGGCCAAGTGGGACGCTGCCATCGCCAACCCGATCGCGCCGCGCCTGGTCAACGAAGCGATCTGCCACGAAATCGTCCACGAAGGCGATGCGCTGCAAGGCGAGGGGCAGGGCCTCGACCGCCTGCCGATCCCGATCTCCACGCCGGGCTTCGACAGTGCCCCGACGCTCACCGCCACCAATGTGATCACGCGCGATCCGGAAACCGGCGTGCAGAACATGGGCACCTATCGCGCGGCGCTCAAAGCGCCCGACCGGCTGGTCGTGCGCATGGCCACCCGCGTCGGCGGCGCCGGCGGCTATCAGCACTACCTGAAATACCGGAAGCTCAAACAGCCGATGCCCTGCGCCATCGTGCTCGGCTGCCCGCCCTACGTCGCCTTCATGGGGCCGCAGAAACTGCCGCTCGGCGTCGATGAGCTGACAGTTGCCGGCGGCTTGGCCGGCGGCCCGATCAACATCGTGCGCGCGCGCACCGTCGACCTGATGGTGCCGGCCGAATCGGAAATCGTCATCGAGGGGCTGATCGACACCGAATGGCTGGAGCCGGAAGCGCCGTTCGGCGAGTTGCACGGCCACGTCGCGCTGGAAGAGTTCAACATGCCGATGCGGGTGACCGCCATCACCCAGCGCAAAAACCCGATCATCCCCTCCTATATCAGCCAGGTGGCGCCGTCCGAATCGAGCGTGATCAAGCGCGTCGCCTACGAGCCGCTGTTCACGCATCACCTGCGCCACACGCTCGGCATCCGCGGCGTGAAGAAAGTGGCGCTGCACGAGCCGCTCACCGGCCTTCTGCGCGTCACCGTCATCACGCTGGAGAAGGGCACCTCGCGCACCGAGACCTGGCGCGCGCTTCACGGCGCCGCCTTCTTCAAGGGCGATTGCGGCAAGATCTGCATCGCGGTCGACGAGGACATCAACGTCGACAATGCCGACGCGCTGTTGTGGGCGATGGCCTACCGCATGAACCCGGTGGAGGACGTGGCGATCGTGCCGCACCGCGGACAGGGTCACGGGCCGAAGCGCGAACACGATCAGGAGGAAGATTCGACGCTGCTGATGGATGCCACCATGAAATCGGACATGCCGCCGCTGGCGCTGCCCAAGCAGGAATACATGGAGCGCGCCAAGGCGATCTGGCAGGAGCTCGACCTCGGGCCCTTGCGCCCGCAGCCGCCCTGGTTTGGCTATTCGCTCGGCGACTGGTTGCCGCAGTGGGACGAGGCGGCCAAGCGCGCGGCCGCCGGGCATTATCTCGAGAACGGCCGCATCAGCGAGAAGCTGCGCCGCAAGGGGCTCAAGCCGGAAACCAAATACCGTCCCGACAAGGAAGGTGGCGAGACCGGCAACGGCTAGGGATCAGGTTGATGCGTCATTGCCAGCGGAGCGAAGCGATCCAGCGGCTCATGTGCTCGATGCTGGATTGCTTCGTCGCCCCTCCACGGCTCCGCGCACGGGGTCATCCATTAATTCTAATCAACAATTCGCCCTAATGAAGCGGCCTAGAGGCCAGGCCATAATTGCTTTGCATACCGCTCTTTCAAGCTGAATCGAGTGGTATTCACCCTAGCACTGGCCGCGCCCAAGGGCGCGGCCCCTTTTTTACGGGCCGCATTCTCAGAGCTGCACTTCCTCCAGCTCGCGACCTGACGTTTCCGGTCCCATCGCGTAGCCGATGATGGTCAGGACCCAGAGACCGGCGGTCGCCAGGAAGGGGATCGATGGCCCGTAGGTGGCAATGCCCCAGCCGACAAGATACGGCGCGAAGATCGAGGCGACGCGCCCCCCGCCGACCATGATGCCGAACCCGGTCGCCCGCAGACTGGTGCGGAAGAATTCGCTCATATAGGTGTCGCTGATTCCCCACAGCCATCCCAGCATGCCGATCATGATCGCGCCGAAGATCAGAAAGGTGTTGAAGTCGTCGGTGCGCGACGCGACGACCGTGCAAACAATCATGATCAAGGCGCCGAGGATGCCGGCCGGCCGGCGACCGATCAGGTCGGAAAGGCCGGTGCCGACATAGGACAGGAAAAACTGCACCACGTAGAAGATCATCGCCCAGAAAATCGCGTCGACCGGCGTGGTATGGAATTTCTGCACCATGAAGGTGGTGAGAAAAACGGTGATGCCCCAATAGCCGCAGGCATTCGGGACATAGAGCAGCCAGCCAACGATGATGCGGCCCCAGGCGCCCGGAATCGAGAAGATGTTTACCCGCGGATTCGCGCGGCCTTCTTCTTTCATGTGTCGCTCGACTTCCGCCGCCGCGTGCTTGTAGCGCACCGACTCTTGCACGACGCGCCGCAACAGAAACACGAGGACCGCGGGAACGATCGCAAAGCCGAACGTCCATTGCCAGCCAAAGCGCGGCACGATGAAGATCGTGCAGATCGCGGCGAAGATGTAGCCCGCCGAATAGAGCGAGAACAAGCGCGCGCACCTTCTTCGGCCACATCTCGGCAGTGTACGGCGCGCCCACCGCGAGTTCGCCCGCGCCGCCCACGCCCGTCAGGAAGCGCAGGAATGTGAAGATGTAAAGATTGGTCGAGATGCCTCCCAACGCCGTCGTGAGGCCGTAAAGGATAATCGAATAGCCGAGCGCATCGCGCCGCCCGATCCGATCGGCGAGGATGCCGAAGCCGATCGTTCCAATCGTGTAGCCGACGAGGAAGATCGAGCCGATGAGACCGATGGTCTTGATCGAGACGTCGAGATCGTGGGCGAGCGTCGGGCCCAACATTCCGAAAATATTGACCGCGTAGGCGTCGAAGCCGTAGCCGAGCCCCGCGGCCAGGGCTACGAGAAATGCCTCCTTGAACGGGATATGAAGATGGCTCGTGTGGCGAACGGTGCTGTCGGCGGACGACGCCAACCGGCCCGATGTTAAAACTTGTTCAGTCATTGCTCTCCCCAAAATTTGACTTATTGCAACGCTCGATTACCGCGCGCGCATTTGGGGCGGGCTCAACTTAACGAAGAAATTGCATTGTGTTATTGGAAGCCACCCCTGTTTTTAATTTCAGCATCTCTGGAGTTGTTTCTTCATTCATCTGAATCAATAACGACAATTACGCCTTTCCACTCGTGCTGTACGCGTGCTTTTGCTGGAAACAACTGTCGATAACATCAAGGCACGCGGCGACACTTCGCACCGACGCAACAGTCGTCTGTTTCGCGGCACGGCACCCATCGGCTGAGCCGCGCAGCAGACCTGGTCGATACGCTGCGCTTTTTGCGGTTTGCCTAGCGGCGATCGAGCGCTTCGATGCTCAGGATGGTCGGCAGGTGCCGCGCGACCTCATGCCAACTCTCGCCCTCGTCGAGACTGGCAAACACCGAGCCGCTATTGGTGCCGAAGTAGAGACCCACCGGCTCGCGTTCGTCGCGCGCCATGGCCTGCCGAAGGACGGTGAAGTAGCAGGCTTCCTGAGGCAATCCATCGCGCATCGCCTGCCAAGTCTCGCCGCTGTCTTTTGAACGCCACACGGCCGCGGCGGCATCGGGCGGAAAACGGCCCGCCGTGTCGCCATTCAAAGGCACAGTCCAGATGGTTTGCGGCTCGCGCGGATGAACGCAGATGGGAAAACCGAAGGTTGACGGAAGACCGCGCGTCATGTCGTCCCAGCTTCGACCGCCATCGGCGGAACGCCAGACGCCGTGATGGTTTTGCTGATAAAGCTGGTCGGCGGTACCGGGTGCCCGCATCATGTTGTGGACGCAATGCCCGATTTCGCCGTTGCGGGGCGCCGCGGGGTGGGAATATTCGCTGCTGGGCTGTGTGTTCGATAGCCGGTTGCGGCGATCCCAGGTTTTGCCGCCATCCTCCGTCGCAAAGACGCCGGCCGCTGAAATCCCGACCCAGAGCTTTTTGGCGTTCGCCGGATCAGACAATATCGTATGCAGAACCAATCCGGCTCCGCCAGGATTCCAACTGCCGGCAGACGGATGATCACGCAAGCCTTGAACTTCATCCCAGCTTTTGCCGCCGTCGCGGCTGGAAAGCAGTCTTGCCGGTTTGGTTCCGGCATAGAGCGTCCCGTGCGCATAGGCCAGCGACCAGATCTGTGAGAATTGATCGGCAAACGGCAGCGGTTGATTGGTCCAGTTCATCATGGCCGCGAGTTGCGGATCGTTAGCCGCCCAGTCGTCGATTTGACCCTTTGTAAGCTTTGCCACCTGCCAAGTCGCACCGGAGTCGTCAGAGCGCCACACACCGGCGCCGTGAAACTCGCCTCCACCGCCGGCCCACAGCGTTCCCGTGGCAGGGTCGCCGACGACGTGGTTGATCGGCCAGCCGTCGCAGAATGGCCCCCTGACCGTCCAGCCCTGCCTGTCGCTCCCGCCGGGTATCAAGAAAGCACCCTTCGTCGTGCCGACAAGGATCGTGACCCCGTCTTGGCTCATTGCCGGTTTTCTCCAGTTATTTTACCGCGCGCCGCTCATTCAGCCTGCGTTGACGGCCGCGAGCGAGGCGCCCACCACATCGCTTCGGCGCGCGGAACAAAGTGATCGCTACCGGTGGCGCTTCCCGGCCGCAAGCAGCAAACAAGTTTTTTCAACCCGCTTTCTACGTGTTTCCGAATCCTTGGCTGAATCCACCCAGCCGGCGAAGTCTCTGCGCTCAAGCGATGTGAGCTTGCTCCACTGACTCTTCGCTTTCGGGGTGTCCGCAAGGGCTTTGTGCAGACTGAGCGGCACAATTGCGAAACAGCAGGGGCGCCGTTTTCCCGAGGCAAGCCTGCTTGGGATGCTCTCGATCCGGCGTTTCCGTGTCTCCGATTGTTTGGCCGAACTCTATCCACATAATGAAGTCTTTGCGCGCGAGCGGCGTCAGATCGCTCCACTGGGCCTCCGCCTTCGGCGCGGCCGCGAAGACCCTGCGGAGATCCGCCGGCACTTTCGGCTCTGTGTTTTCTGTTTTCATGCCAGTAATATGTCCTCACTTTGGCATTTCATTCCACAAGCCTGATATATCGAAAAAATACCGCTTCGGCACCGGGCGCAGACCTATGCGAACGACTCCCAAATCGCGGTCCTGTACCGAGATCAACCGAAATACGCCTCCCGCACCTCCGGTCTGCCCTTGAGGTCGTTCGGCGTGCCGGCGGCGACCACCCGGCCTTTCGACAACACATAACCGTAATGAGCGACCGCTAGCGTCTGATGCACGTTCTGTTCGACCAAGAACACCGTTATGCCGCGCTCGTTGATCTGGTGGATGATGTTGAAATTCTCCTTCACCAGCAGGGGCGATAAGCCGAGTGAGGGCTCGTCGATCAGCAAGAGCTTCGGCGCGCACATCAAACCCCGCCCGATTGACACCATGGCTTGCTCGCCGCCGGACATCGTGCCGGCGAGTTGCCCGCGGCGTTCGGCGAGCCGCGGGAAGATGCGCAGGATGTCGGCCATGCGCTGTGCAATGACCGCCTCGGACGCCTCCTGATAGGCGCCGACGCGTAGGTTGTCCTCGACCGTCAGCTTGGGGAAGACCTTGCGTCCCTCTGGGATGCAGGCGATGCCGGCGGCGACGATCCGGTGGGTCGGCAGCGCCGTGATGTCGACATTGTTGAAGACGATGTTGCCGGCGCGCGGCGGCGTCAGCCCAAGAATTGAGCGTACCAGCGTGGTCTTGCCGGAACCGTTGGAGCCAAGCAGGCAGGTGATGCTGCCGGCCTCCACCGCGAGAGTGACGCCTTGCAGGACGTCGGCCTTGTCATAGGCGGTGGTGACGTTCTCGACGTCGAGCAGGGCCGCCATCATGTCACCCCAAGGTAGGCTTCTTGCACGCGGGCATCGCCTGCGACCGCCCGATAGGGCCCTTCCGCAATCTTGCGGCCGAAGTTGAGGACCACGCAACGATCGGTGATGCGCTCGATCACGCCCATCTCGTGCTCGACGATGATGATGGTGAGGTCTCTATTACGCTTTCGCACCAGGAGAATGTCATCCATCAGCTCGGTGGTCTCCTCGTGCGTCATGCCCGCCGACGGTTCGTCGAGCAGCAGCAGCTTGGGCCCGCTGATCAGCGCACGGCAGATCTCGATGCGGCGGCGGTCGATCATCGGCAGGCCGGCCGCCGGCTCGAACATGCGGTTGGCAAGAGTTGGCTCGAAAACCTCGACCAAGCCGCGCGCGGCGAGGAAGCTCGACTCGAATTCGGCCTTGAATGCGCCGCGCCGGAATAGATTGAATATCAGGCCCTGATTGAGCTGCTTGTGATTGCCGATCATTATGTTGTCGAAGATCGACAGCGGCAGCGATAGCCGCGAGCGCTGGAAGGTGCGCGAGACGCCGGCCTGATGGACCGCGCGCGGGCTTGCTCGCGTGATGTCGGCGCCGTCGAATATGATGCTGCCCTGGTCGGCGCCGTAGATGCCGGTGATCACGTTGAAAAACGTCGTCTTGCCCGAGCCGTTCGGCCCGATCAGCCCGATGATTTCGTTAGGCTCGACGGCGATGTCGAGGCCGTCGAGCGCCACCACACCGCCGAACCGTTTGGAGAGAGCGCGCGCCTGCAGCATGGGCGTCATGGCCGCCACCCGGGAAAGTAGCGGCGGACCGGGCGCGGCAGCAGGCCCTCGGGCCGGAACAGCAGGACCGCGATGACCATCAGGGCATAGAGCAGGAAGCGGTATTCCTGGATCGCCTGCAGCTTCTCCGGCACCACGACGACGATAATAGTGGCAACGATCAAGCCCCACGGGTTGCCTATGCCGCCGAGCAGCAGGATCGATACCAGGATCAGCGAGTTGGCAAAGGTATAGTTGTTTGGCGCGACGAAGCCGCCGACCATGCCGAACAATGCACCGGCGATGCCGATGAGGAAATTGCCGATCAGAAAGGCCGTGATCTTCCAGCGCACGATGTCGAGCCCGAAGCAGCTCGCCGCCGTTTCGTCGAGCCGCAGCGCATCGAGGTTGAGACCGATCCACGAGCGCTCGAGCCGACGCACGATGACAAAGGCGGCGATCAGCAGCGGCACGGCAACCACGAAATAGTTGAGGTAGAACGAAAGCGTCACCCCACCGATCTCAAGATTGTCGTTAAACGACCAGCCAAGAATATTCATGCCCTTGACCTGCAAGCCTTGCGGCCCGCCGAGCACGTCGTTGACCTCGAGAAACGTCTTGAGCAGCAGCGCGAACGCGATCGTCACCACCGCCGCATAGTGGCCGCGCGTGCGCAGCACCGGCAGGAGCAGCAGCGAGCCGATCGCCGCGGCGAGCAGACCGCCGATCAGCAGCACCACGAGATGCGGCACCGGCGTATGAGCGTTGAGCACCGCCGAGGTATAGGCGCCGATGCCGAAGAACGAGGAGCCGGCGAAGTTGAGGACCCCGGCGTAGCCGAATTGGATGTTCAGCCCGAGCGTCGCCACCGAATAAAGCATCACCGTCAGCGTCAGCAACAACACGAAATGGTCCTCATGGAAGACTGCGGCGAGGACGAATAGCGCCAGGATGCAAAACAGGCCGAGCGTGTCCTCATGATCGGCAAAGGCACGGCTTACCGCTGCAAAGATGCCGAGCCAGGCGCCGGCCACCACAACCGCGATCCCGGCGACAAGCAGGGCGATGATGACGGCCGACTTTTCCGCCGCAAGCAGCCCGATCAGATAGGCCGTCGCGGCCGCTAGCGCGATGAGCCCTGGCCAAAGCTGCGCGCGTCGTGAGTCCCCGGTCATCGCCCTACACGCGCTCGCTGATTTTTTCGCGTATCAGCCCGGTCGGCCGCCACGCCATGATGGCGATGACGACGGCGAAGGCGAACACATCCTTATAGGCGCTGGCGAAGGGCAACAGCACGGTGCCGACCGTCTGCAGGCCGGCGAAAAGAAAGCCGCCGAGAATCGCGCCATAGATGCTGCCGAGGCCGCCGATGATCGCGGCCGAGAAGCCGATGACGCCGAGATAAAGCCCGATGCCGAAATTGATCTCGTTGTAATAGAGGCCGTTCATGACCCCGGCAAAGGCGGCAAGGCCGGAGCCGATGGCGAAGGTGACTAGAACGATGGCGGTGAAATTGATGCCCATGGTGCGGGCGGTTTCCTCGTCTTGCGCGACGGCGCGAATCGCCAGCCCGAGCTTCGTGCGATTGAGCAGGAATTGCAGGCCGAGAATCACGCCGACGCCTGCCGCCAGCATCAGCATGTTGTCGAGCCGCAGGATGAACTCACCGAGGTTGATCGCTGCGCGCGGCAGAAGCGCCGGAAACGGTTTCGGGTTGGCGCCCTGCGGGTAGAAAAGCCGCACGCTTTCGCGCAGCACGGTGCCGAGCATCAGCGTGATCAGCAGCGTGTTGAGCGGCGGCGCCGAACGCAGCGGCATGACGAGATATCGCGCGATCAGCATGCCGAGCAGCGCCATGGCGGCGGTCGCCAGCGCCAGCATGATGACGAGGTCGAGCCAGGGCGAATGCAGCCCGAGCGCCGAAAGCCCGGCGAAGGCCGCAAGCGCGGTGAAGGCGCCGACGGTCAACACGTCGCCATGCGAGAATTTGATGACGTCGAGCACGCCGAAGAACAGCGTGAAGCCGACCGCCACCAGCGCATACATCATGCCGAGCATAAGCCCGTTCATGACATATTGCGCGAACAGGCCGAGGTCCATGTGGTGCCTTCTCGAAAAGACCGGGGCCGCCGGTCCCGGCGGCCCCTTCCGAGCTCAGGCTATTTTTGCCCCGGCAGCTTGCGCCTGCCCTTGGCGTATTCGCTGTCGTTCCACTCGACGAATTTTCCGTCCTGCACGACGTACCGTGTGATGACGGCGACGGTGTTCTGCCCGTGGTCGTCGAAGGAGATCTTGCCGACGATCGAGTCGCGGCCCTTCACATTGCCGAGGTCGGCGATGACCTTCTTGCGGTCCGGCCCGACCTTTTCGATGGAATCGAGGATCATGTTCATCGCGGCGAAGGCGAATGCGCCGTAGGCCTCCGGCGGATTGTCGTACTTCTGCGCGTTATACTTCTGCATGAAGAACTTGCCGCCCGGCAGCTTCTCCGTCGGGGCGCCTTCGCGGAACGCCAGCGTGCCCTCGGCCAGCTTGCCGAGGCCCTGGATATAGGCTTCCGACACGATGCCCGACGTGCCGTCGAACACGGCCTTGATGCCGAGCTTGTCCATTTGCTGGCGGATGCGCACGCCGATCGGCGTCAAGCCACCGAAATAAATGACGTCGGGATTGAGCGCCTTGATCTTGGTGAGCTCGGCCGTGAAGTCCTGCTGGTCGGCGGTGACGCCGAAGGTGCCGACGATCTTGGCCTTGCCGATCCTGGCGAGCGCCTCGCTGAAATATTTGTTGTGACCCTTGCCGTAATCGGTGGTGTCGTGAATGACGGCCACGGTCTTGTAGCCGAGCTTGGAGATCAGGTCGGCGTTGGCATCGTTCTGGTTGATCATCGTGCCGTTGACGCGATGCACCTCGGGATATTTGTGGCGGTAGGTGATGTCGGGCAGCACCGCGCCCCACACGATCACCGGCAAGCCGAACTTGTGGTAGACATCGACGGTCGCGATCGCGGTCGACGAGCAGTAATGCGTGGCGGCGGCGATGACTTCCTTATCGGCCGCCATCTTGGTCGCGGCCTGCACGGCGACGTTCGGCTTGCACTCGTCGTCGAGCACAACCATCTCGTATTGGTATTTCGATTTGGCATCGGCGTTTCGCAGCCTGACGGCAAGGTCTGCCGAGTTGCGGCCGCCAAGGCCGTTGACGGAAACGCCGCCGGTGAGCGGGCCGATGAAGCCGACTTTCACTTTGTCCTTGGCGCCGGCCGTTCCCATCCCCAGCGCCAGGGTCAACACCGTAAGGCCGGCCAAAGCGACTTTTCCAGTCCTGATCATCACGCCTACTCCTCTTCATACCGTGGGCGCGCGTCTGCCCGCGCGAGCCGGTATGTTGGCGCAGGCATGCGGGCGGAGCAAGGCTCCGTAAAGCGCGCAGGGGCTAGACCAGGCCGGCAGTCTTGGCCGCCGCGCCATGGGTCGCCAGATATTCGCGGCCGAGGATGGCCGCCGACAGCAGGATGCCGGCGCTATCGACGATCCCGGTCAAGCCGATAGCCGTGTCGGGAAAGACCGCCGCCAAGCCACCGATGCCGAGCAGAATGCGGGTGAGAGCGCCGAGCGGGCGGGTGAAGAAGCCGACCATGGCGACGGAAGCGATGTAGACGCCGACAGTCGCCGTAGCGGCATTGAGCGCGATCTGCCAGGGCGGGCCGGCCATGATCAGCGTCGGCGACAGCACGAACAGGAAGGGAATGACGTAAGCGACCCAACCCATGCGCATGGCGACGAAACCCGTCTTCATCGGATCGGAGCGCGCGATGGAGGCGGCGGCGAAGGCGGCGAGCGCGATCGGCGGCGTGATCATCGACATCATGCCGAAATAGAGGATGAACATATGCGCCGACAGCTTGGCGACGCCGGCCTCGATCAGCGAAGGCGCGACCAGCGCCGCCAGCAGAACGTAGACGCCGGTAGTCGGCATGCCCATGCCGAGCACGATGCAGATGATAGCGGCCATCAGCAGCAGCGCGTAGAGATTGCCGCCGCCGAGCTTGACCAGTGCGAGCGTGAGCGCAAAACCGCCGCCGCTCTTGTTGAGGATGCCGATCACGAAGCCGGCGGCGGCGACGATCATCACCAATTCGGTGGTGGCGATGCCGGCGTCCCAAAACGAAGCGGCGAGATTGCGCAGGTCCATGCGGTGGCCCTTGTATTGCCGCATCGCGCTGAACACCACGATGGCGATGGCGGCATACATGGCGGCCACTTCCGCGTCCGCCTCCAGCGCGTAAAGCGCGTAGATCAATATCGCGAAGGGCACGATGAAATGCCAGCCGGCGCGCAGCACGTCGCGCGCGCGCGGCAAATCATCGGCGAGGAAGCGGATGCGGTCGCGCGCGGCGACCAGGTCGACCTGCACGAAGATGGCAAAATAATAAAGTACCGCCGGTATGATCGCTGCGATCGCCACCTCGGCGTAGGGGATTTCGAGGAACTCGGCCATCAGGAAGGCGGCCGCCCCCATCACCGGCGGCATGAATTGTCCCCCGGTCGAGGCATTGGCCTCGATGGCGCCGGCGTCGACCGCCGAGTAACCGGAGCGTTTCATCAGCGGGATGGTGACGACGCCGACGGTGGTGGCGTTGGAGATCGCGCTGCCGGAGATGGTGCCGAACAGGCCGGAAGCGAGCACCGAGATCTTGGCCGCGCCGCCGCGCCGGCGGCCCATGCTGGCCATGGCGATGTCGGTGACGAACTCGCCGCCGCCGGCGTTGAACAGCAATTGCCCCATGAAGATGAAGATCACCACCACGGTGGTGGCGACCCCGAGCGGGATGCCGATCAGCGCGTTGGTGTCGAAGGCGAGATAGATCGCGAGCTCGTCGAGCTTGGTGCGCGTGCCGGTGAGCGGCGCCGGCACCAGATGCGCCACCAGCGCGTAGACGATGAAGGCGATCACGATCGAAAACAGCACCCAGCCGGAGACGCGGCGCAGGCCCTCCATCACCAGTAGGATGATGACGCTGCCCAACACCAACATCAGCGGCGGCTTATAGGCGGCGTTGAGCAGAAACCATTCGTAGTCCCAGGCGATATAGCAGGTCAGGCCGAGCGTCATGAGCGCCAGCGCCCAGTCGTAGAGCGGCGGCGTTGCGTTCTTTTTCCGGTCGTAGCGGATGGTGAGGAAGACGATGGCGCCGGAAAGGCCGAGGCAGGCGAGCAGGAACTGCTCCTTGTAGACGCTGATGCCGAGCCGGCTCGCCACCTGAAAAGTCCACACGATCGACAGCGCCACGAACAGCGCGCCGCACGCGCGCGCCAACCAGAGCGCCGGCGTCGTCCGCTCGGATCGGGCCGCGGTGGCTTCGCTGCTCAAACGCCGCGCTCCTTGGCTCAAACGCAACGCCGCCGGCGCTGGCAGCCGGCGGCGCCGCTCGAGATCATGCTACGTCACTTTGCCGGCCAGATGCCCAGCTCCTTGTAGGCCTTGATGGCGCCAGGATGGTACGGCACCGTGCTCTTGCGCACCATCTGCTTGGGATCGAAGCGGGCAAAGGCCGCCAGCGCCTTGATCAGCTCCGGCTTGCCGCCATAGATCGTCTTGACCATTTTGTAGACCACGTCGTCCGGCACATCCTTGTTGGTGAACATGGCGACATCGATGGCGATCAGGGTGGTCGGGTTGTCGACCACCCCGGTGGCGTTCTTGCCGGGCTTGATCTTGACGGTGCGCGCGGTCGGCAGCGCCTCGGCCGCCTTGGCGTCGGCGTCCGGCGCGGTGCCGGTCGACAAGTAGCGCCAGCCGCCGGGAAGCTTGGCCATGGCCTGCTTGCCGATGCCGGAATTGAACGGGACGTAGCCGGCGTCGGTGCGCCCGTCCATGAAGGCCTTGACGCCGACGACGAAGTTGGGGGCGGGAACAATGGTCACGTCTTTCGGCGTGAGGCCGGCGGCGGCGAGCCAAGCATCCTGCAGATAGGCGAAGATGCGGCCAGAGCTGTATATCCCCGGCACTCTCTTGCCCTTGAGATCGGCCGCGGTCTTGATCGGCGAATCCGCGCGCACCGCGAAGCCGTTGGTGAGCGGGAAGGTGAACATCACGCTGCGCAGGTTCTTGTTCGGGTGCCCCTTGAACAGCTCGGTGCCCGAATAAGCGAAGGCGTATTCGGCGCCGTTCGACATGCCGAAAGCGAGCTCGCCCTTGTCGACCAGCGGGATATAGGTGGACGAGCCGGAATAGGGCGCGACGCGGAATTGCAGGCCGGTCTTGTCGACCTCGACTTTCGCGATGGCTGCCGCCGCCGCATAGAACACCGAGCCTTGCGGATTGGCGCCGATCGTATAGGTCTGCGCGGCGGCAGGCGCGCTCAACCCGACGATCGCAGCGAATGCGACCGCCCATCTCTTGATGTGCATACTCTCGTCCTCCCCTTTGACGCTTGGCCGCGCCGCCCGTTTTTCAAGAACGCATGGGTCTTGGTCGCGGCATTCCCCGCTTAACGTACCACCAAGGTGCCGTGCACCGACTTGCCGGTCGAGAATCCGCGCACCTTCATCCAATCATAGGTGCGCTCGAATAGCGTGACGTCGTAATAATCGACGTGTTTGTAGCGCACGAAGGCGCGCATCAACTCGTTCGGGGCGAGCGCCCCCTTGGCCTGCGCGGCGACGTGGTGGGCGTATTTGTAGAAATCGGCGTTGATCAAATCGACCGCCTTGTTCTCCGCGTCGTAATAGGCCTTGCGCTGGTCGGGCGTGAGGTCGGGCGAGATCACCTCGCCGCCGCGGTAGAACATGGCGGCGATGATGTGCGCGCCGTCCTTGAGGCCGAGCGAGATGAACGGCTCCATCACGGTGACGACGCGATAGCTGCCGTCCTTCAGGCTCGCGTAGCGCTGCTGCGGCAGGCCGCCTTGACCGATATTGACGTGGTCGGCGCCGAGCGCGCTTTCCAGCATCTGCACCGTGCAATAATGCGAGCCGGTGAATTCCTGCACGTAGACCGGAATATCGGAAAGGTCGCGCGGGATCTGCAGCGCGTCGTCGAAGGTGATGATGGCCTGCGCCGCCACCGAGGCGCGCAGCGCGGCGAGCTTGCCGCCGCGCTCGCCTTTTTCCAGGCGGTCGATGCTCGCCCATTCACACACATTGTAGCTGTCGGCCGAGCCGCAATCGAACATCTGCTCCTTCAACCGCGACATCACCGGCTTGTCGGCGCGGTCCCTCTCTCGGTCGGCATAGGTTGCGCTGAACTGCACGTCGAGACCGGCCTCGGCGAACAGGCCTTCCTCGATGCCGACGATGACCGGCAAATCGAAGACGGGATTATTAGGGGCGATGCGGACAAGCGGCTTGTCTTGCGATGCCATGGGAAACCTCCAGTGAGGCGGAGACGGCGCCGGAGTAAAAAGGCCGATGTTTATATTGTCACATCGGGTCGAGGCGCTGTCAAAGCCGGTCCCTGCCGGTGCGGCCGGATTGCCCGCATCGACGCCGCCGACGGCGCGCGGGTTTCAGGATTGCGAAACCGGCGCTCGCCGGACCACGGCGTAAAAGGCACGGCGGCTCCGAATCGGGCGCCGGCGAGTGCCGTGGCGCGGACCAGTAAGCCGGCCGATACCGGGCACGCGCAAGCACGAGGCTAAGACGGCGCGTCTGCCGAGATCGGCGCGGCGTAGCGCTACCGGCGGCTGACGCGAGCCGCTGCGCGCCGGCGACAAGTGACTGCCGGTGGCGGCACAGGTGGTTAACAATATCGTAAAGCGGCTTGTCGGCGAGGCCGACGCCATCGACCGTCCGGTCGAGGCCTTGACCTGGATCATGGCGCCGTAACAGAACAGCGCCACAATCTCGCGCCATGTGACCGAAGATTAAGCGCGGAGAACCGGCATGGCCGCCCCCGAAACCGTCATCCTTTCCGAAGCCGGCGCTTCCGCGGCCGGCAAGATCCGGCCATTCCTGAAGAGCGCTACGCGCCCGGCCAGCGCCGCTGCGCCGCCGCGCGAGACGCGTGACCGCGATTCCTATGCGACCACGGCGCTCGCCGACATCACCGACCGCTCGCTGCATGCAGCGGTTGCGCGGTTTACCTTGGGGCTGTCGCCGGCGGCGCTCACTTACGCCTATCTGCATTGGGCGACGCATCTCGCCGACCAACCGGGCAAGCGCATGCAGCTCGTCGACAAGGCGGTGCGCAAGGCGCTGCGCTTTTCCGATCACGCCGCCCGCTACGCGCTGAGCGGCGGCAAGACCGACCCCTGCATTGAGCCGCTGCCGCAGGACAAGCGCTTCGTCGCGCCGGAATGGCAGCGCTTCCCGTTCAATTTCATGTATCAGGGCTTCTTGCTGCAGCAACAATGGTGGCACAACGCCACCACCGGCGTGCGCGGCCTGTCGAAACGGCACGAGCGCATGGTCGCGTTCAGCGCGCGGCAACTACTCGACATGATGTCGCCGTCGAATTTCCTGCCGACCAATCCGGAAGTCTTGAGCCATACCTTGCGCAATGGAGGCGCCAATCTGCTGCGCGGCTGGCAGAATTTCGTGCAGGACTGGGAGCGTGCAGTCGCCGGCAAGAAACCGGTCGGCACCGAGGACTTTGTGGTCGGCCGCGATGTGGCGGTGACGCCCGGCAAGGTGGTCTTTCGCAACCGGCTGATCGAGCTCATCCAGTACGCGCCGGCCACCGACAAGGTACGGCCGGAGCCGATCCTGATCGTGCCGGCCTGGATCATGAAATATTACATTCTCGATCTTTCGCCGCACAATTCACTGGTGAAGTACCTCACCGAGCAGGGCTTCACGGTGTTCATGATCTCCTGGATGAATCCGGGGCCGGACGATCGCGATCTCGGTCTCGACGACTATCGCACGCAAGGCGTCATGGCCGCACTCGACGCCGTCAACGCCATCGTGCCGGGGCAAAAGGTGCATGCGGTCGGCTATTGCCTCGGCGGCACGCTGTTGTCGATCGCGGCGGCGACCATGGCGCGCGACGGCGACGAACGGCTCAAATCGAAGACCTTGCTCGCGGCCCAAACCGACTTCAGCGAGGCCGGCGAATTGATGCTGTTCATCGATGAGGGCCAGCTCGCCTTCCTCGAGGACATGATGTGGGAGCAGGGCTTCCTCGACAGCCGCCAGATGTCCGGCGCCTTCCAGATGCTGCGCTCAAACGACTTGGTGTGGTCGCGCCTCGTGCATGAATACATGATGGGTGAGCGGCGGCCGATGATCGACCTGATGGCCTGGAACGCCGATGCCACGCGGCTGCCGTACCGTATGCATTCGGAATATCTGCGCCAATTGTTTCTCAATAATGATCTGGCTGAGGGACGTTTCCTGGTCGATGGCCGACCGATTGCGCTGACCGACGTACGCGCACCGGTGTTTGCGGTCGGCACGCTGCACGATCACGTGGCGCCGTGGCGCTCGACCTACAAAGTCAATCTGCAATTGGACACCGAAGTGACTTACCTGCTCACCACCGGCGGCCACAATGCCGGCATCGTGTCGGAGCCGGGTCACGACGGCCGCAGTTTCCAGGTGCTGACCAAGACGGACAGCGAGCGCTACATCGATCCCGATGCCTTCCTGGAAACCGCGCCGCGCACGGTCGGTTCGTGGTGGCCGGAATGGGTCGCGTGGCTGAATGCGCGTTCCGGCGAGCCGGTGGCGCTGCCCGCGATGGGTGCGCCGCAGGCAGGCTATGCGCCGCTTGCCGACGCGCCGGGCACCTACGTGCTGCAGGATTGAGCCGGCGTAGACGCCGCACGCTGCGGAAAATTTGAGCAGGCCTGCGCCCGCGCTTTATCGCGCCGCCACACATAGTGTCGCGTTGCCGACTTAGAGTCATTGGGCGCGATATCGATCGCGCCTCGTCACTGTCGTCCGGGAACTGGCGTTCTCCCTTGCTGTTGTCCAGCCATCCCGGCGCGCCCGCCGGCCGGTTTTCTTTGTTGGCCGAGGCCAAGCCGAGGATCACCGCCGCTCAAAGACAGGGAGACAACCCAATGGCGTATCTCGACGTCGCCCCAATGATGGTATCCTTGCGCACCACGCCGGAGGAATTCGAGATCAGGGACGGCTGGCTGCACCACATCCCCAGCCGCCACCACTTCATGTTCGACGGCGACGGACGTGTGCAGATCCGCGCGCACTGCAATTGCGCGATGCTGGCGGTCAAGTCCGAGCAGGAGCCTGAGCTCTACGACAGCTACCGCAATTGGCAGACCAGCTATTGGCAGCCGCTGCTGATCAATCGCGAATTCGCCTCGCATTTTCAGCCGCGCTCGGTTTTCCGCCGGCTGCTGATCGCCATTGTCGGCCGCATCCACCGGCGGCTGCTGCAGCGCGGGCATGCCCAAAACGACCACGGCGTGCTGATGCCGGCCGAGTAAGCGGCGATTGGAACTGTGGGCCAGGCGGCGTCCGCCCGGCGGGCTGGGCGGGACCCGTCAGGCTTTACGCGCATTAACTCTGGAGCAAAACGTCGCGGGGAGTGGACGCGGCCGCCGATTCAGTGGAATGATTGCAACCAGCGCGCACGGGGGCGCCGCGTTCTCGCCAAATTGGGTAGGCACTGCGTGTGCTTCGAGGACTGCGCGCCGAAAGCCGCGCAAGGGCGGGCAACGGGCCAAGACCCCCATAACAGAGAAAAACAACCTATGACGAGCTACCAGCATTCGCATCCGGACGTCGAAGAGCACACCGATATCGTCTATCCGTCCGCTGTTCCCTTTGTGCTGTTTCACCTGGCCTGTTTTGGCGCGATCTGGACCGGGATCACTTGGCAGGCCGTCGTCATCGGCCTCGTGCTCTATTGGGGACGTATCTTCGCGATCGGGGCCGGCTATCACCGGTATTTCTCGCATCGGGCCTATTCGACCGGCCGGGTCTTCCAATTCATCTTGGCTTTCCTGTGCCAAAGCACGGCGCAAAAGAGCGTGCTGTGGTGGGCCGCCAAGCATCGGCATCATCATTTGCATTCGGACACGGAAGCGGACGTCCATTCCCCGCGGCACAAGGGCTTCCTCTACAGCCATGTGGGCTGGATCTTCGCGCGCCGCCACGACTCCTTCGATATGGTCAAGGTGGCCGATCTCGCGCGCTATCCGGAGTTGATGTGGCTGCACCGCCACGAGCGCATTCCCGCCGTCGCCCTTGCCGTCTTGTGTTTCTTGATCGGCGGCTGGAGCGGGCTGGTGGTCGGCTTTTTCTGGAGCACGGTTGCGGTGTTCCACGCCACCTTCTGCATCAATTCGCTGGCGCACGTGCACGGCCGCAAGCGCTACGTCACCGGCGATGATTCCCGCAACAATTGGCTGCTGGCGTTCTTCACCATGGGCGAGGGCTGGCACAACAACCATCACGCCTGCCAAAGCAGCGTGCGCCAGGGGTTCCGCTGGTGGGAATACGACCCGACCTTCTATCTCTTGAAGCTCTTTTCCTTCGCCGGGCTGGTCTGGGACCTCAAGAGCCCGCCCGAGGCCGTCGTGCGCAATGAGCAGCGGTTGGGATCGCGCGTGATCGAGCGCGCGGCCCGCCAGCTCGCCGCCAGCTTCAATTCCGAGCGCATCGCCAGCGCGACCGCCTCGGCGCTGGGCGGGGCATCGCTTGCCGCGCTCCAGCAGCGGCTGGTTGCAGCCCAGCACCAGGCGGCGGAAGTGCTGGCCAGTGCCCATTTGCCGCATTTGCCCACCCGCGCCGAGCTTGCCGCTCAGGCCCGCGCCATGTTCGCACGCACTCCCAGCGTCGAGGACATCGTCGACCGCGCCCACAGCCTGGTGCTTGACGCCATTGGCGCCCGGCTCTGCGCCGTACCCGTCCAGGCCTGAGCCAAATACCTAAACTTTGCTCTTTTTCGCGCGGAATGCCCGAACAATGGGCAGGGTTCCGCGTTAGGAGTCGGGGCAAGATTGGGTATGGATTTGCCGCCGGGGGTCGAAAAGCCGGGCGCCAAGTCCGATTTCACGCATATCGAGTGCCTTTAGCAGGCGTAAAACCATGGTGTATCCCGTTCTCGATTCCATCCATTCCCCGCACGACCTGCGCGCCCTCAAGCCGCAAGACCTCAAGCAATTGGCGAACGAACTGCGCGAGGAGACCATCAGCGCGGTCTCCGTGACCGGCGGTCACCTGGGCGCCGGCCTTGGCGTGGTCGAATTGACCGTGGCGCTGCACCATGTGTTCGACACCCCGCGCGACAAGCTGATCTGGGACGTCGGGCATCAGGCCTATCCGCACAAGATTTTGACCGGACGGCGCGACCGCATCCGCACCATCCGCCAGGGCGGGGGCCTGTCCGGCTTCACCAAGCGCGCCGAGAGCGAATACGACCCCTTCGGCGCCGCCCATTCCTCGACCTCGATTTCCGCCGGGCTCGGCATGGCGGTGGCGCGCGATCTGCGCGAGGAGACGCACAACGTCATCTGCGTCATCGGCGATGGCGCCATGTCGGCCGGCATGGCCTACGAGGCCCTGAACAACGCGGGCGCCCACAAGAAACGCCTGATTGTCATCTTGAACGACAACGACATGTCGATTGCGCCGCCCGTCGGCGCCATGTCGGCCTATCTCGCCCGGCTGATCTCCGGCCGCACCTATCGCTCGCTTCGCAAGGTCGGCAAAAGGTTCGCCAAGCGCCTGCCGCGCTTTCTCGAGCGTCACGCTCAGCGCGCCGAGGCCTTCGCGCGCAGCTTCTGGACCGGCGGCACTTTGTTCGACGAGCTCGGCTTCTATTACGTCGGGCCGATCGACGGCCATAATCTCGATCATCTGCTGCCGGTCTTGCGTAACGTGCGCGACGCCAAGAACGGACCCATGCTGGTGCATGTCGTGACCCAGAAGGGCAAGGGTTACGCACCGGCGGAAGCCTCGGCCGACAGGTATCACGGCGTGGTCAAGTTCGACGTCGCCACCGGCAAGCAGTCGAAGGCCAAGGGCGGCGCGCCGAGCTACACCAAGGTGTTCAGCCAGAGCCTGATCAAGGAGGCGGAGAAGGACAGCCGCATCATCGGCATCACCGCCGCCATGCCGGGCGGCACCGGCCTCGATGCCTTCGGCAAGGCGTTTCCCGAGCGCATGTTCGACGTCGGGATTGCCGAGCAGCATGCCGTGACTTTCGCCGCCGGGCTCGCCGCCGAAGGCTACAAGCCCTTCGCCACCATCTATTCGACCTTCCTGCAGCGCGCCTATGACCAGGTGGTGCACGACGTCGCCATCCAGCGGCTGCCGGTCCGCTTCGCGATGGACCGCGCCGGCCTGGTCGGCGCCGACGGTCCGACCCATGCCGGCGCCTTCGATCTCACCTATCTCGGTTGCCTGCCGGGCTTCGTGATCATGGCGGCGGCCGACGAAGCCGAATTGGTGCATATGGTGGCGACGGCAGCCGCCATTGACGACCGCCCCAGCGCCCTGCGCTACCCGCGCGGCGAGGGCGTGGGTGTGCCGCTGCCGGAGGAGGGCGTACCGCTCGCAATCGGCAAAGGGCGCATCGTGCGGGAAGGCGGCCGCGTGGCCCTGCTGTCGCTCGGCGGCCGCTTGCAGGAGTGCCTGAAGGCCGCAGACCTGCTGTCGGGCCGCGGCCTATCCACCACGGTGGCCGACGCCCGCTTTGCCAAGCCGCTCGATGTGGATCTCCTGCTGCGGCTGGCGCGTGAGCACGAATGCCTCATCACCATCGAGGAAGGGGCGATCGGCGGCTTTTCGGCCGCCGTCATGCAGGCCCTGAGCGAGCACGGGGTGCTCGACCGCGGCCTGCGGGTGCGCTCGCTGGTGTTGCCCGACCGCTTCATCGACCAGAATTCGGCGACGGCCATGTATGCCGAGGCCGGCCTCGACCACCGGGCGATCGTCGCGAAAGTATGCGGGATACTGGACGATGAAGCCGCTCCCGCCGAGGCGGCCCTCGCGCAAACCGCGTAATCTGCCCGGAGGTTGCATAATACCGGTAAACCGGCGGTTGCCCGCGGGGGCCTTGCTTTCTCGGCAAAAAAATACCTTCAATGCGATGGAACTCTGCCGGAATGAACCTGTTAGGACTGGCATGCGAGTTATCTTAGCTCAGCCACGGGGATTTTGTGCCGGTGTCGTGCGGGCCATCGAGATCGTGGAACGCGCGCTCAAGACCTTCGGCCCGCCGGTCTATGTGCGGCACGAGATCGTGCATAACAGGCACGTGGTGGAAAGCCTGAAGGCCAAAGGCGCCCGTTTTGTCGAGGATTTGTCGGAAGTTCCGCCGCGCGCGGTCACGATCTTCAGCGCGCATGGCGTGGCCCGCGCGGTGGAGGAAGAGGCCGAACGGCGCGGGCTCAACGTCATCGACGCCACCTGCCCCCTGGTCAGCAAGGTGCACAACCAGGCGAACCGTTATGTCCGCGACGCCCGCCAGCTCATTCTGATCGGGCATGCCGGCCATCCGGAAGTCGAGGGCACCAAAGGCCGCATCCCGGTGCCGGTCCACCTGGTGCAGACCGAAGAAGATGTGGAAAAGCTCGACATTTCGCCCGACACCCCGGTCGCCTACGTCACGCAGACGACGCTGTCCGTCGACGACACCCGCGGCATCATCGCGGCGCTGGAAGCCAAGTTCACCGACGTGATCGGCCCCGATACGCGCGACATCTGCTATGCGACACAGAACCGGCAAAGCGCGGTGCGCGACCTGTGCAAGCTGGTGGACGTGCTGCTGGTGGTGGGCGCCAGTAACTCGTCGAACTCGAATAGGCTCAAGGAGATCGGCGCCGACAGCGGCATACCGAGCTACCTGATCGCCGACGGAACCGAACTGAAGCCCGAATGGGTACGCGATGCCAAACTCGTCGGCATCACCGCCGGCGCTTCAGCGCCGGAAACTCTGGTCGAGAATGTGATCGATGCCCTGGCAGCGCTCGGCCCGGTCGATATTTCGACGATGGCCGGACGCATCGAGGACATCGAGTTCAAGTTGCCCCCCTCTTTGGCCGACCCGACGCCGAAACTCGCCACGGCGTAAGGGATCGCAAGCAGGGGGCGGGCGTTATCCCTGGGGGGCATGGCTGATCGTCGATAAGGGCTTTGGCCTGGTTTCCGCCCGATAATCGTGGCAGGGGATCGCGAACGATCCAAATTGAGAAAAATCGATGAGCATTCCGTTGCTGCAAAAGTTTCACGTCGGAGCTTACGTCGTCCGCCAGCACCTGGCGGGCCGCAAGCGCTATCCGCTCGTGCTCATGTTGGAACCCTTGTTCCGCTGCAATCTCGCCTGCGCCGGCTGCGGCAAGATCGATTATCCAGACAAGATCCTGAACCAGCGCTTGAGCGTCGAGCAGTGCCTGGAGGCGGTCGACGAATGTGGCGCCCCGGTGGTTTCGATTGCGGGAGGCGAGCCGCTGTTGCACCGCGACTTGCACAAGGTGACCGAAGGCATCATCGCGCGGCGCAAATTCGTCTATCTCTGCACCAACGCGTTGCTGATGGAGAAGAAGCTCGACCAGTATAAGCCGAGTCCCTATTTCGTCTGGTCGGTGCATCTCGACGGCGACCGCGCAATGCATGACCACTCGGTCTGCCAGGAGGGCGTCTACGACAAGGCGCTCGCGGCGGTGCGAAAGGCGAAGGATCGCGGCTTCCGCATCAGCATGAACTGCACGCTGTTCGACAACGCCGATCCCGAGCGCGTCGCCGGTTTCTTCGATAGCGTCAAAAGCCTCGGCATCGACGGCATCACCGTGTCGCCCGGCTACGCCTATGAGCGCGCGCCCGACCAGGAGCATTTCCTCAACCGTGCGCGCACCAAGAAACTTTTCCGCGACATTTTCCGGCGCGGCCGCGGCGCGCGCAATTGGTCGTTCAACCAGTCGAGCCTGTTCCTCGACTTCCTCGCCGGCAATCAGGAATACCACTGCACGCCTTGGGGCAATCCGACCCGCAACGTGTTCGGCTGGCAGCGCCCCTGCTACCTTTTGGGCGAGGGCTATGCGCGTTCGTTCCGCGAGCTGATGGAGGAGACCGACTGGGACTCCTACGGCACCGGCAATTACGAGAAGTGCGCGGACTGTATGGTGCATTGCGGTTACGAGGCGACCGCGGTGATGGACGCGGTGACACACCCGCTCAAGGCAATGCGCATCGCCATGCGCGGCGTGGAAACCGAAAAGCCGATGGCGCCCGAAATCGCGCTCGATAAGCAGCGTCCGGCGCAATACGTGTTCGCGAACCACGTCGAGAAGAAGCTAACCGAAATCCGCCAGGCCGAAGCCGCGCGCAAGGTTGCGGTGGGCGCGCGTTAGCGCCAGCCGCGCCACCGCCGTGTGGCGCGCAACCGCGAAAATGCCGGCGATTTCGGCCGGCGCACGGAGTATCGCCCGGATGACCGCCAGCCGATCGAGCGTGCCGTCGGCGCGCATGCCATGCAGCGCCGCGCGCGGCACGATCTGGTGTGCCGGATCGGCGACCACCCGGAACACCGCGAATGGCAGGCCGTGGCGCGCCGCGACCTCGGCGGCGATATGCGATTCCATGTCGACCGCCACCGCGCCGGTGCGATGAAATTTGCGCAGCTTGGCAATGCGTCCCATGACCGGCTGATCGACGCCAAGGATGGGCGCGTGCACCGCGTCCGGCCGCGCCTTCAACAGCGCCTGCGACCAGCGCGGGTCGGTGGCTAGAGCGCCGTTGTCGCCGAGAACCGACGATGCGACCACATGCGCCCCGGCGCGCAGCTTGGGATCGAGTCCTCCGGCAATGCCGAAGCTCATGATGCCGCTGCAGCCCGGCGCGATCGCCGCCGCCAGCGCTGCCGCCATCGTCGGTCCGCGGCCGCGGCAGACCTTGGCGTGGCCGACGCCCAGCGCCAGCCGTTCCTCGAAATCGAGGCCGACCGCGACCACCACAAAGCGTGCGTGTCCGTTTACATGCCGAACGCGACGTTGCGGCTGTTGGTTTTCTTCAGGTTGCGGAATCGGCCCAGCGCCCACAGCGGAAAATATTTCGGATAGCCATGGTAGCGCAGGTAGAACACGCGCGGAAAGCCGGTTCCGGTATAATCGCGCTCGCTCCACAGGCCTTCGCCGTCCTGTGTGGCGATCAGGTAACGGATGCCGCGCTCGACCGCCGGATCGTCGACTTTGCCTGCGGCCATCAGGCCGAGCAGGGCCCAGGCGGTCTGTGAGGGCGTGCTCGGCGCGGTTTCGTGGCCACGATAGTCGAGCCGGTAGCTAGCCCCGTCCTCGCCCCAGCCGCCGTCCTCGTTTTGGACCGAAATCAGCCAGGCGGCGCCGCGGGTGACCTCCGGCGCATCGTGCGGCAGGCCGACCGCGTTGAGCGCGCAGAGGGCCGACCAGGTCCCGTAGATGTAGTTGACGCCCCAGCGGCCATACCAGGAACCATCGGGCAGTTGCGTGCGGCGCAGGTTTTCGATCCCGCGCTGGACGGCCGGCGACGACTGCGCCGTTTCGCCGAGCTGCGCCAACATCGACAGGCAGCGCGCGGTCAAGTCGGGCGAAGGCGGATCGAGCAGGGCGCCGTGGTCGGCGAACGGGATGTTATTGAGGAACTCGTGCGTGTTGTCGGCGTCGAAGGCGCCCCAGCCGCCGTCGGCCGATTGCAGTCCCTCGATCCATTGGCGCGCACGGGCAATCGATTGATCGTAGGGACGCGTCTCGTCGTCCCGCTGGGCGCGCGCCATGGCCATGACAATGACGGCGGTGTCGTCGAGATCGGGATAGTGCGGGTTGGCGTATTGGAAGGCCCAGCCGCCAGGCACCGCGTGCGGGCGCTTGAACGACCAATCGCCTTTCACGTTGAGCTCCTGCAGCGGGGTGAGCCATTGCAGGCCGTGCTGGGCGGCGGCGGTGTTCCCGTGATGACCGGCCTCGAGCAAAGCATGCGCGGTGAGCGCGGTATCCCAGACCGGCGAGATGCAGGGCTGGCAATAGGCCTCGTCCGATTTGACAATGAGCAGCTTGTCGATCGACTTGCGCGCCACGGCACGGTCGGGGTTATCGGGCGGAATCCCGAGCGCGTCGAACATCATCACGGAGTTGGCCATGGCGGGAAAGATGGCGCCGAGCCCGTCCTCGCCGTTGAGGCGCTCCTTGACGAAGGCGACGGCCTTGTCGATTGCCCGTTTGCGGCTGCCGCGCGGGAACAGCGGTTCGGACTTTTGCAGCAGCACGTCGACGGCGCGAAAGAATTCATACCATATTCGTTTCTGGTGCGGCGCCTTCGATTGCCTGCCGGTCTGGCTCGGCGGCGCGGCAAACAATTCGTCGACACGCACGCCACGCGGGTTGCGCGCGCGCGGTTTCAGCGCCTGCAGCACCAGGAGCGGCACCAGCACGGTGCGGCCCCAATAGGAAATCTTCGACAGGTGAAAGGGAAACCAGGCCGGTAGCAGCATGATCTCGACCGGCATCAGCGGAATGCTCGACCACGGCAAGATGCCGAACAGCGCCAGCAGGATGCGCGTGAATACGTTGACGTTAGCCGCGCCGCCGCGCGCAAGCACGGCCTCGCGCGCCATGCGCATGTGGTCGGCTTGCGGATCGTCGCCGATCATCTTCAGCGCGAAATAGGCCTTGACCGTCGCACTCATGTCGAGCGCGCCGCCGTGGAACAGCGGCCAGCCGCCTTGCGCCGATTGACGGCGGCGCAAATAGACGCCGATCTTGCGCTCGAGCTCGAGATCGGGCTCCTCGCCGAGATAATGCGTGAACAGCACGTATTCCGCCGGAATGGTGGCGTCGGCTTCCAGCTCGAACACCCAATGTCCGTCCGCGCGCTGGGCGGAACGCAAGGCGGCGGCCGCCGCGTCGATGCGCCGGTCGAGCAGCGAGACGACTTCCGCCTCATGCTTCACGTCGCCTTGATCGATGATCTCGCTCATGACCTGCCTCATGCCGCCAATTGCGCTGCGCACTCGCCCGAGCGGATGGCGCTCTCGATGGTGGGCGGCAGCCCGGTGTCGGTCCAGTCGCCGGCGAGAAAAACATTGGCCCAGGCGGTGCTCGCCGACGGCCGCAGGCTTTCCGTGCGCGGATCGGCGGCGATGGTGGCGCGGCGCTCGCGCACCACCTGCCAGGGCGGCAGCGCAGCGGATAGGTCGGCGATGCGGGCGACTTCGCCCCAGACTTTGCCCGCCAATTCCTCGCGCGGCATCTGCATCAGCGCGTCGGCGCTGCTGATGGTGACGGAAAGACGGCCCGGATAGGCGAACAGCCATTGCGTCGTGCCGTGCACCACGCCGGTCATGGCCGGCACATGCGCGGCGTCGTCGATGCGAAAATGCACGTTGGCGATGGCGCGGAATTCGCTTGGGACTTGGAGGCCCGGCAGCAGGCGGCCGGCGAGGTTGGGCGGCACCGCCAGCACGACGGCGTCGTCCGGCTCGAGCGGTGCTTTTTCTGTCGCAAAGTCGAGAGCGCTCGCGCGGCCGTCCTTGAATTCGATGCGATGCAGTTCATGACCGAAGTGCATGTTTGCGCCGTGCGCCCCAAGCCAGCCAAGCGCCGGGTCGACGAAGGCGCTGGACAAACCGTCCTGCGCGATCAGCGGCCGGCAGGTGCGCCCGCCGGCAGCAACGGTCTCGCGCAGCAGCGTGGCGGCAAGGCGCGCGGAAGCTTGCGGCGGGTCGTGATTGAGGGTTGCGAGCAGCAGCGGCTCGATCAGCCGCTCGTAGAGAGCGCCGGAGCAGGGGATGACATCGCCCACGGTCTTGCGCCCGGGGCGCCACATGAGCCGCGCCAGCACCAGATAGTCGCGGGCACGCGTGTGCGGCACGCGGCGGGCGTCGCTGAAGATCCACCAGGGAAACAGACCGTCGCCGAGCTTGAGCTGCCAGCGCTCGCTGGTGGCGAGATCGACGAAATCGAAGTCGGCGGCGTCCGGCCCGCGCATGTGGCCAATCGCGCCGATCAAGCCGAGGTAGGAAAGGGCGCTGCGGTTGCCCGAGAGAATGACATGGTTGCCGTTGTCGATCGTCATGCCGAGCGCGGAGTCATGATAGGAGCGGCAGCGACCGCCGGCCTGCGCGCCTGCTTCATGCAAGGTGACGCGCTTGCCGGCTTCAGTAAGGCGCAGGGCGGCGGACAATCCCGCAAGCCCGGCGCCGATGACGTGAATAGTGCGGGCCATCACAAAACGAAGCTGCGGATCAGGATTTGCGCGATGCGGGTTTTGCCGAGCTTGACCGGCGCGCGGGGCGCTGCCCAACCGCGTTCGAGCAGCTGGCGAAGTATCGCATGGTAGGCCTCGCCCATGATGCGCGGTGCGCGCACAACGCCGCGCGGGGCGCGCGCCATGATGGCATCCGCCTTCTCGAAATGCGCGGCGGCGAGCGCGGCGACCTTGGCGCATGCCTGGCCGAGCGCCGGACTGTCCGCTACTTCCAGAGGCTCGTTGCCGGCGATGCCGGCCTCGGTCAGATATTCGCGCGGCATGTAGAGGCGGCCGATGGCAGCGTCCTCGTCGATGTCGCGCAGGGTATTGGTGAGCTGCAGGGCACGGCCAAGATGATGGGCGAGCGCGATGCCGTCGGCCTCGTTCATGCCGAAGACGCGTACGGAAAGCCGACCGACGGCGGATGCGACGCGGTCGCAATAAAGATCGAGTGTGGCCAGATCGGGCGCCCGGATGTCGGCGCGCACGTCCATCTCCATGCCCTCGATCACGGCCATGAAGTCGTCGCGCGCAAGCGAGAAAGCGCGCACGGCCTGCGCCAGGCTCTTAAGCCGTGCCGGCGGCTGACCGGCATAGAGCGCATCGATGTCGCGGCGCCATTGCGCAAGCTGCGCGAGGCGCCTTTCCCGGTCGCCGCCATCGTCGGCGATGTCGTCGACCGCGCGGCAGAAGGCATAGATGTCGTACATCGCCTGGCGCTGCTCCCGCGGCAGGATGCGCATGGCGGCATAAAACGAGCTGCCCGAGGCGGTCGTTGCCGCCTCGGCGGCGGGCTCGTTGCTGTTGGCTTCCCGGCCGATCGAACGCGGGCGGGTAAGGCGGCGCGAGGCGCTTTGCACCATACCGGCCACGGCGACGCCCGCGACTTGCAGCGGCCCGAGATGCACGCGCTCCGACAGCGGATCATGCGCGCGAAGCATGCGGGTCAGCCGCTCCGCCAGCCGCTGGATCACCGCCACTTCGAGGCTCAGGCCCCGATCCGCGATCTGCGTCGAAAACACCGCGCTTTCCTTCAGCAGCAGGGTCAGGCGCGCGCAGATGTCGTCGAAGCAGGCGCGCAGCTGCGGCGGGGCGGCGCGGTCTTTGAGTTGCTCGACCCTCGCGCCATAGCGTTCGAGCAGGTCGAGCGGGAGATAAACGCGGTCGAGATTGCGGTAATCCTCGGCGCAATCCTGCAGATGGTTGATGATCTGTAGCGCGGCGCACAGCGCGTCATTGGCGGGCCAGGTCGAACGCGGCTCGCCGTGCACATCGAGCACGAAGCGGCCGACCGGCATGGCCGAGTAGCGGCAGTAGTTCATCAGGTCGTCCCAGTCCCGATAGCGGCGCTTGATGACGTCCATGCGGAAAGCGTTGAGCAGGTCGCGCGCGTGCTGCGGATCGAGCGAGCGTCGCCTGATTTCGGCGCGCAGCGCGACGCCTTCGGGCTCGGCATCGCTTTGCCCCAGCAGCGTGGCCTCCAGGCTATCGAGCAGCCGGAGCTTTTCCGCCTGCGGCAGAGAGGCGTGATCGGCGACGTCGTCCGCCGTGCGCACGAAATTGTAGAAGGCCATGATCGGTTTGCGGTGACGCGCTTGGATCAGCCGGGAGGCCACCGGGAAATTCTCGTTGCGGTGCCCCTTGCCGCTGCGCACGTCGGCGGCGAGCGTCATCGCGCGCCTCGCGCGGCCGCCTGCACGCGTCCCTTCCACTGGCCGCCGTGGCCGCGCGCATATTGCAGCGCGGATTCGTTCGTCCACACCGTGTAAACGAGTGCGACCGCCGGCAGCGCCAGGGCCCAGAGCGGGCTCAGGCGGTAGAAGCGCAGCGTCGGCTGGTAAGCGATGATCATCAGGCCCCACGTGCCAGCGCCCAGCCAGGCGGGGAGGCCGGCGGCGAAAATCGCGAGCAACGGACCGGTGAGAAAGGTGAACGCCATCGCCAGCGTGGTGGCGGCCAGCAACACCGGCGAATAGCGCAGCTCGGCATAGGCCGAGCGCGTCACCATGCGGCGAATCGGGCCGAACGTGTCGTAGGCGCGGATGCTTTCGATGTGCTCCGAGAGGCCGAGCCAGATCGGGCCGACCGCCTTCATCTGCTTGGCCAGCGCGCAATCGTCGATCAGCGCGTTGCGGATGCCGTCGATGCCGCCGGAGACCGCGAGCGCGTCGGCGCGCACCAGCATGCAGCCGCCGGCGGCGGCCGCTGTCGCGCGCGTGCGCCGGTTCACCCAGGCGAACGGATAGAGCATCTGGAAGAAGAACACGAAGGCCGGAATGAAGAGGCGTTCGGCAAGGCTTGCGCAGCGCAATTTCACCATCACCGAGGTCAGCACTGTTTGTTGCATTTCGGCGCGCGCGGCAAGCCGTCTGAGCGCGGCCGGCGCGTAGACGATATCGGCATCGGTGAGCAGCAAATATTTGGGGTTGAATGCGGCGGCTGCTTCGACGCCTTGCTTCACCGCCCATAGCTTGCCGGTCCAGCCGGGCGGCAGCGGCCGGCCGGGTAGCACCGTCACACGGTCGCTTGCTTTTGCAGCAACCGCAGCTTGGGCAGCAACCGTCGCAGTGCCATCCTGACTGCCATCATCCACCACGATCACAGGCAGTTCCGGGTAATCCTGGTGGAGCAGGGATCGCACCGTCTGGGCGATGCTGGGTGCCTCGTCGCGGGCCGGGATCACCGCCACAATCTTGGGCCAGGCCGCTGGCGCTTCCGGCTCCGGCCGGGCGTCGCGTTCGGGCGCGAGCCAAAAGCCGCCGCGCCCCGCCAACAGGTAAAGCCACAGGGCGAGCGCAAAAAATGCAACGATTTCAAGCATCAAGGAATGAATCCACGGCGCCTTGCGACCCCTTGGCAAGCCGGCAGATTAAAATAACCCGCCGCTTTGAGGGAAAGTTCCCATATCGCCTTCGGCGCTGCGGAACAATCCATGCCGGGACCACTTGACGACGGCCAAGCGGCCATCCGATGGCAAGGTCATGGATTTGACCGGGAAAGCTCTCGTCACGGGGGCCAGCGGATTTGTCGGCTCGGCTGTGGCACGCGGGCTCCTCGAGCGCGGCGTCGAGGTGCGCGCGCTGGTGCGCGCCTCGAGCCCCCAGCAGCATCTTTCCGGGCTGCCCATTGAATTCGTCACCGGCGACTTGCGCGACGCTGCCTCGGTGCACCGTGCCATGCAGGACGTGCGCTTTCTCTTCCACGTGGCCGCCGACTATCGGCTGTGGGCGCGCGACCCGAACGAGATTGTGGAGAACAACGTCACCGGCACCCGCATCATCATGCAGGAGGCACAACGCGCGGGCGTCGAACGCATCGTCTATACCTCGAGCGTGGCGACGCTGCGCACCGGGCCGAGCGGCGAGACCTTCGACGAAAGCGTCAACATGGATGAGAGTCACGCCATCGGCGCCTACAAGCGCAGCAAGCTCTTGGCCGAGCGTGTGGTCGCCGAAATGGCGGCGCAGGGACTGCCGGTTGTCATCGTCAACCCCTCGACCCCGATCGGTCCACGCGACGTCAAGCCGACGCCGACCGGAAGGCTGATCCTCGAAGCGGCGGCCGGGCGCGTGCCAGCCTTCGTCGATACCGGGCTCAACATGGTGCATGTGGACGATGTCGCCATGGGCCACATCGCCGCGCTCGAGCGCGGCCGTCTCGGCGAGCGCTACATCCTCGGCGGGCAGAACGCGGGGCTCGCCGACATCCTCGCCACTGTCGCGCAACTGGCCGGCCGCAAGCCGCCCCGCATCAAGTTGCCGCGCGCGGCGGTCTATCCGGTGGCGCTCGCCGCCGAAGCGGTGGCGCGCCGAACCGGACGCGAGCCTTTCGTCACGGTCGACGGGCTGAAGATGTCGAAAAATCTGATGTTCTTCACTTCCGCCAAGGCCGAGCGCGAATTGGGTTACCGCGCGCGCCCTTACGCCGAGGGAATCAAGGATGCCATCGATTGGTTTCGGCAGGCGGGGCGGTTATAGCCGGGGAAACAAGGTCGCCAAAAACTCTGCGGTCATCGTCGACGAAGGCGGGCGATCCAGTCATCGCAAGAGAACGAGTTAAAGCAGCAGATTTTGCTGTCTAACAACAGAGGCAAAAAATTGCCAATGCAGGGACGTCCGCGTGAGGAAAAATACTAGTCTCTTTGCATTGGTGGTCGCCGCGCAAGTCGCTGCTTGTTCCGGCATTTCATCCGACACCACTGCGCAGTTTGCCGCGGCGCCGGTAGGCCGGCCTGCTGATTATCGCCAGCTGATCCGTACCGCCGTCCCCGCCGCATTGATCAGCGGGGCAGAGGTATCGGAGCTGCGCAAAACCGTCGGGCCGGAACCGGGCGACTGGGTAGCGTGCCTTAAGACCGCAAAGAAGGCGGAAGCCGGCGCTAAGAATGACATCAACTTTATCGCCGTGTTCTTCGAAGGCGACAAAGTAATCGACTTCCGGCAGCCGGTGGCCATCGATCGATGTGAATCGGCTTCCTATTCGCCGCTGCCGGCGGCGCCGCCGGCGAAACCGAAACCGCTAAAGCCCAACAAAAAGCGAATTCCATCGAGATAAGCGTGCGCTTGCGAAATTTGGCAGACAACAAACCTGCTAGCTTTGCGCGCGCTATTGTCGCCAACACGGTTTCGCCGGATCGCGGCTGGACTATGAGCACATGGGCTAACTTACAGTCTGCCGCCGCTCACGCAGGAAGCCGAAGAACTCCACTGCCTCGCGCATCCTGCGCTTGAGCATTTCCGGGTTGAGCGCCATCTCCGACACGATCGAGGCGATCTTGGGCGCGCGCAGATAGAAGCGCGTATAGAACTCCTCGACCGAATGAAAGATTTCCGAGTGGCTCAAGTGCGGGTAATGCAGCGGCGCCACCTGCACACCCTGCTCGTCGATCAGCTCGGCATTTTCGGTATCGAGCCAACCGTTCTCGCGCGCCTGGCGATAAAGGAACGTGCCGGGATAGGGTGCGGCCAGCGACACCTGCAGCGTATGTGGGTTGATGTCTTTGGCGAAATTGATGGTTTCCTCGATCGTCTCTTTCGTCTCGCCCGGCAGGCCCATGATGAAGGTGCCGTGGATGGTGATGCCGAGCTCGTGGCAGTCCTTGGTAAAGCGGCGAGCCACGTCGATGCGCATGCCTTTCTTGATGTTGTGCAGGATCTGCTGGTTGCCGCTTTCATAGCCGACCAGCAGCAGCCGCAGGCCGTTGTCGCGCAGCACTTTCAGCGTCTCACGCGGCACATTGGCCTTGGCGTTGCACGACCAGGTCACGCCCATTTTGCCGAGCTCGCGCGCGATCGCCTCCGTGCGCGGCAGGTTGTCGGTGAAGGTATCGTCGTCGAAGAAGAATTCCTTGACCTGCGGCATGGCCTTGCGGGCCCAATCGATTTCTTGCGCGACGTTCTCCACGCTGCGCGTACGGTATTTGTGGCCGCCGATGGTCTGTGGCCAAAGGCAGAAAGTGCAGCGCGATTTGCAGCCGCGCCCGCTGTAGAAGGAAATGTAGGGGTGCTTGAGATAGCCGATGAAATAGTTCTCGATGCGCAGGTCGCGCTTGTAGACCGGCGTAACGAAGGGTAGTTGGTCCATGTCTTCCAGCATGGGCCGCTCTTCGTTCTCGCGGATCGTGCCATCCTTGTCGCGATAGATCAGGCCGGCAATCGACTTCCAGTCGCGGCCTTCGGCAACATCTCGGATGGTGAAGTCGTAGTCCTTGCCGGTGACGAAATCGACGGCTTCCGCCTTGGCGAGCGCGGCGCGCGGGTCGATGGCGATATTGGCGCCGACCAAGCCGACTTTGATGCCGGGTTTTGCCGATTTAAGCCGCGCGGCGGTTTTCACGTCGGAGGCGAAGGTCGGCGTCGACGAGTGCAGCACGGCAAGGTCGTAGTGCGTTGCCTCGGTCACCGCTTCGTCGGGGCCGATGCCGTGCGGGGCCGCATCGATCAGCTTGGAATTGGGCACCATGGCCGCGAGCTGCGCGAGCCAGGTCGGGTACCAGTAGGATTTGATCTCGCGCCGCGCCTGGTAGCGGGCGCCGGCGCCGCCATCGAAGCCATCATACGATGGAGCCTGCATGAACAAGGTTCGCATGCGAAATTCCCTATTGCGAGGCCTGCAGCAGCGTGCCGTCGGCCTGCACCCGGTAGCGACGCCCGCGCCAGATGATCGTGCCGCCGAAGAAGCTGAGGAAGTAGATGGCAAAAGCGATGAGATCGTGCAGCGGCAGCAGCCAGTAGTTGGAGCGCACGCCGAAGCGCCGCCTCATGCAGTCGCATAGCGTTACCCGGCTCGCAAGCGCAAAGCCCGCCATAGCGACGGCCGGTTCGCCGGCACCGAACATAACCGCGAGGATGGCGAGCGCGAAGGGATGAGTTATGACGGCGCCGAAATATCCTATTGGGTCGATGCCGCCAATGGTGCGGGCGTTGCGCAGCTGATAGCCGAAGAATTCGCGCGGCGTGGTTTCCATGCAGACATGGCCCACCGTCAACGAGGATACCCGCACCTGCAATCCGGCCGCACGCACCGCCTGGCCGATGGCGTAGTCGTCCCATAGCTGATCGACAAAAGCTTGCAGGCCGCCGATTTGTTCGAGGGTCTGACGCCTAAGCGCGATGGTCGAGCCGAAGCAAGGCTGCGCCAGGCGCGCCTTCAGACCCACGATAACGCTCGGCAAAAAATGCAGGTTCGTGCTCTTGGCGGCGAGCTTCGCCCACAGCCCACGGCCAGGCACGCCCTTATAGAGGCAAGTCACGGCGCCGACGTGGGGCTGTTGCAGCTCGGCGACGACGCGCGAGAGGTGGTCGCGGCCTACTTCGATGTCGCTGTCGATCATGATGAGCACGTCGTGGCGCGCCCGCCCCGCCGCGTTGATCATGTTCGACATTTTCCGATTGCGGCCGTGCAGGGCGGGGTCGATATGCCATTCCACATCGGCCTGCGGGAAATCGGCGGCGAGCTTCTCCACCACCGCGATAGCCGGGTCTTCCGGATCGTGGATGGCGCACAGGAGTTGTACCGGTGCGCCATAGTCCTGCCCGCAGAATCCGCGCAGCCGCGAATAAAGGCCGGGTTCGTTCCCGCATAGCGGCGTCAGGACAGTCACTGGCGGCGGGGGCTTTTGCTCTTCAAGCGCGCCGGTTTTGCGGCCGAATCGGAGCGTCAGGACCGCGGCGACGAGCATGTAGACAATGCCGAAAGAGGCGCCCGCGACGCAGAAGTCGGCCGCCCAGCGGGTCAAATCGTGGAATAAACTCATGCACCGCACCTAACCGTGCTGGATATTATCGCGTCCGCGTGCCCCCGTAACGGCGTTCGAGGGCGGCACGCGAGAGATAAACCAGCGCGTGGTCCCGCCAAAGAACGTCGGCGCGCATGGCGGCCGGATTGGACGCCAGCACCAGGAGATACATCAGTATATTCTCGCCAAATTGCCGAAGCGAGCCCGAGGCGGCTTGGAAAGCAGTGGATTCGAAGCCATAGTGGGCAGCAATGCGCACCAATTGTTCAGTTTGCGCCACAGTTCCCAGACGCATGTCGGCCCGTAGGGCCGTGATGTCGTCAAGGTCGGCCTGCCTTGGAAGCCAATGCGCCAATTCCCACAGCGAAATATCGACCGCGCGGTGGGCTTGGCGGGCCCAGCCCAGCGTCGGCCCGTGCGCCGGCATTGGCGGCATCTGCTCATTCCACAAGTGCAGATTCAAGATCGGATCGCCGCGGCGGATGCGGCTGCCGTCGCCAAGGGTGAATGTGTGTTCGGCCTCGCCGCGATTGATGCGAAACAGGCAAACGGGGCTATCCGTAAATTCGTATACGCCTTGGCGTCGGCGCAGCCAGCGGTCGAGGCCGTAGACAGCATGCTCGAGCAACGCGCCGGTCGACAGGGTGCCCTGATTTGAAAACGGCATGGACAAAGGTCCAAACTCCAAATCAGTATTTTGAAAATCGCGCCCCTAAATTAATTTTCATTGCCGCATATGGTTCCGCGTTAGTCTGATCTTCACACGCCGGTCCAGGGCCGGTGCCACTGTTGTGGCGTTCTCGATCGATTGCCGGTGCCGCTGATGCAGTTCATCCGCGCTTGGCGCCGCCCGCCTCCTTGTAGAGTTCGTAGAGCGAGAGCTTGATCGTCAGGGCGACGGGAATAGCCAGCACCACGCCGACCACTCCGAACAGCAGGCCACCGGCTAGAAAGCAGAAGATCACCAGGGCGGGGCGAACATAGGCTGCGCGGCCTAGCACGAGCGGACCGAAGAACTGATCGATGGAGATGCGCAGCGCTGTCGCATAGATGACATAAGCGACGATGTTCCAGGCGCTCTGGGCTTCGCGCACGGCCACCAGTCCGGCGATGATCGCCGAGGCCGCCGGGCCGACAATCGGAATGACTTCGAGCATGCCGGTCGCCAGGGCCAGCAGCACCGCGTGGTGTAGGTTGAGAATGAGACCGAGGCCGATATAGGCGGCCGTCGAGGCATAGAGCACCACCAGCGCCACCCCGATGAAATAGCGGCGCAAGATCGGGTCCAGGTCGTTCCACACGCGGTGGACAAATGGGCGATGGTGCGGTGGAACCAACCAGAACAGGCCATCGGAAATCTTGTGCGCGTCGAACAGCAGATAGCCGAGCAAGACCCAGGCCAGAATGATGCCGAACATGCCGGCGAAGCCCAGCGCGGTCAGGGTGAGCATCTGTCCGCTTTGATTCAGCCAATCATGCACGGCGTCTTGCACGGATGCGCCGATCTGCGCGGCGTTGATCGGCTCGCCCAGCACCGTAACGTTGTCGTGGCCGATGAGCTTCTGCGTGAAGTTCGTGATGGCTTCCTTGAGGCTGCCAATTGCCGTCACCTCGTGAATCAGTGACGGCACAGCCATGTAGCCGATGGCTGCGCCGATCAGTACGAGCACGATCAGCACCGCGGTCGCCCACAGCCAGCGCGGCTTGCCGGTGCGCTTGGTTAACGCGTCGACCAAGGGCGTGCAGATGTAGGCAAGTATGCCTGCAAACACGAACGGCAGGAGGATTTCTCGCACCAGATAGACGAAGATGATGAGGGCGACGGTAACGCCGATGACGGTCGCGCTGGCGCGCAATTCCTGGCGGTCACGGCGGTCGCTCATGAATAGACGCGGCCTTTCCATTGGACGCGCCCGGCCAATCGCTGGCGCAGGCTGTCGAAGGCCATGACGGCGCCTGCGCTATAGCCGAGCGGAAACAGCAGGCCGTACCAGAACGGAATGCGGAAGTGCACGGCGCCGGCGACATGTAGGCCGAAAGCCATCAGCGAGCCGATCAGAGCCGGCCACAACGCCCAGCAGGCGCGGCTCGATCCGTGCAGGCAACCGTAGAGGTCGAGCAGCGGCAGCAAGATCGCGGCCCAGGCGATGGTGAAGGCGGCCACGGCGGTGGTGATGGTCGAGATCGGGCCGCCGAGCATGTCGGTCAGGTTCTTGGCGATGCCAGGCCACAGCGTTCCCCATCCGGTGTACATGCGTCCGCTGAGCAGCCGGCCGCCGTCCTGCAACAGCACACGATAGCCGCGCCGTTTCATGCGGCGGGCGAGGGCGACATCCTCGCAGATCGCCGCCCGGACGGCGCCATGGCCGCCGACCGCCGCGTAGGCTTCATGACGGAGCAGCATGAATTGTCCCATCGCCACCACATCGCCGCTGTCCGGCGCCTGCACTTTGGCGAGGTTCTGCGAGACGGCAAGCAGATAGAGCCCGCAGGGGATCATCAGCCGTTCGGCGAAGCTCTCGAGCTCGTGCCGCGGCGCAAGCGAGAGCAAGTCGAGCCGGCTCGCGCGCGCGGCTGCCACCGCGCTGGCAATCAGCCGCGGCTCAGCGCGCATGTCGGCGTCGATGAAGCACAGCCAATCGCTTTCGGCCGGCGCGGCGTCGGTAGCTTGCGCGCAGGCGTGCGGCTTGCCCTTCCATCCGGATGGCAGCGCGGGCGTCCGGAGCAGCGTGAGGCGCGCGTCGCTCGCCGCGAGCGATGCAACGATCGCAGCCGTATTGTCGCTGGAATCGTCGTCGGCCACGACAATGCGCAGCCGGTGGGCCGGATAGTCTTGGGCGAGCAGGGCGCGCAGGCACGGATCGATATTCGCGCTCTCGTCGCGCGCCGGGACGATGACAGTGACGGCGGGGGCGTCAGCCGCGGGGGCCGTCAGGGCTAGCGCGGGCAGCGCATCGCGCTGCCGAAAAGCGCGTGAAATCAGCCAAACAACCAGCGCCAGCCAGGCGGCTGAGAGGATAAGCTCCATGTCGGATCCACGGCACGCGAAACGCCGTCCACCGGCTGCGTGCGCCAGCCAGTCCTGTCAGATCAATGCCGGTGAGGGATTTCCGGTTTCATCGCGCTTTGCGCGCCCGCATGCCGCGGGCGCGCAAAGTCTGCCGACTAGGGGCAGGGGTGACGATGGCCGTCGTAGCCGAGATAGGTGCCCGTGTCCGGGTCGTAGGAGCGGAATCGCTGCTCGCAGTATGCGACATCCGGCGGGGCGGGTTCGTAGGCGTAAGCGCGGCCGCCATAATAATAAGGCCGCGGAGCAAGGGCGGAGCCGAGCAGCGCGCCCGCGGCAAAACCGGCAATTCCCGGACCCCAGCCGCCATGGCGCCATCCATGATGCCAACCCCCGTGATGATGCCAACCGCCGTGCCAATGGCGCGCCTGGGCGGGCGCGGCGGCGAGCATGAGACCGCTACTCAGAACGGCAGCGGCCATGATGACCTTCGATTTCATGCAACCTCCAAAATTCTGTTCCCAGTGTTTGAGGGCAAACGTCACAGGTCCACTCGGCGTTCCGATGAAAACTCGGTAATGAACCTTCCCTGACGCCCGCCGTTAAATTCGTAAAGCGCAGCACCACGCATGTTCCGTGCAATCGGCAGGCGCCGTTGCACACAACCGCCACGGAAAGCCATGACCAAATATATTTCGTACAAGAAGAGCGGCGCGGCACCCGCCGCATCATGTTTGCGGGCGCCGCTATTGCTATCGTGCCGGCATGATCGCGGAAGCGGCAGGCCGTCTCGAAATCGACGGCCTTGAATGACTTCGGCCAGGGGCACTATCGTGGGCCGGCGCCGCCCAAAGAGGACGGCACGCATCTTTGTCACTTCAAGCTGGCGGCGCTCGATGTGGAGACTGCGCCCGTGAAGATCAAAGTCGCCGACCTGTGGCCCTCGGCCAAGGGTCATGTCATCAGTGATGCCGAGTTGGTGGGGACCTACGAGCGTTGAGCGCCCGCCGCGTCACGGTTTTCGGCGGCACCGGATTTCTCGGACGGCGCATCGTGTGCCATCTTCTGGTGCATGGCTTCGCCGTGCGGGTGGCGGCGCGCCATCCCGAGCGTGCCGCGCGTGTCTTCGGCGACATGCCCGTTCTGGAAGCGGTGCGCGCCGATGTCGGCGACGACACGTCGGTCGCTGCCGTCGTGGCGGAGGCCGTCGGCGTCGTCAATGCGGTCGGCCTCTATGTCGAGCGCGGCGGCCTGACATTTGCCGCCGTCCACGTGGCGGGGGCTGAACGGGTGGCGAGGCAGGCGCGCCGCGCCGGCGTGACAAAGCTTGTTCATGTTTCCGGTATCGGCTCCGACCCGAAATCCGCGTCGAAATACATTCGCGCCCGCGGCGAAGGCGAGGGGGCCGTGCGAAATGCATTTCCCGGCGCGATCATCGTTCGCCCTTCGGTGATGGTGGGACCCGACGATGCCTTCGTCAGCGGCCTCGCCGCCATGCTCGGCAGGTCTCCCGTGTTTCCCATGTTCGGGCGCGGCCGCACGAAATTGCAGCCGGTGCATGTTGAAGACGTCGGCGAGGCAGTGGCGCGCATCATGGACACGGAAATGCCGGCGCCGCTTTACGAGCTGGCCGGCCCGCAAATCTTCAGCTACCGGGCACTGCTGCAGACGATCGCATGGCGCATCGGCAGCAAGCCGCTGCTGCTGCCGGTGCCGTTTGCGGTGTGGCGCATGGCCGCATCGGCGGCCGAAATGCTTGACGATCCGCCGCTGACCCGCAGTCAGGTCGAGCTCATGCGGCAGGACAACGTGGCCGCCGACGGCCTGCCGGGCTTCGACACGCTCGGGATTGCGCCCGAGGGGTTCGAAGCCGTGCTGGCTGGCATCAAGCCGCTTTCAGCGCCTGATCGAGATCCTCGATGATGTCGTCGATGTGCTCGATGCCGATGGAGAGCCGCACATAGCCGGGCGTGACGCCGGTCTTTTCCTGCTCCTCCGGCGTGAGCTGCGAATGCGTGGTCGAAGCCGGGTGGATGGCGAGCGAGCGGGCGTCGCCGATATTGGCGACGTGGTAGAACATCTTCAGGCCGTCGATGAACTTGCGTCCTGCATCGTGGCCGCCTTTCAGCTCGAAGCCGACCAAGCCGCCATAGCCGCCCTTGAGGTAGGCGTCGGCGCGCCGCTTCGTTTCGCCGGTCATCAGGCCGGGGAAGATCACCTTCGTCACCTTGGGGTGCTTCTTGAGCCAGTCGGCAACGGCGATCGCGTTGGCGCAATGCTGGCGCATGCGCACCACCACCAACTCCAGCCCCTGGATATGCAGGAAGCAGTTGAACGGCGAGGCGGCGGCGCCGATGTCGCGCAGCAGGGTCACGCGCGCCTTGATGATATAGGCGATGGGGCCGAGCGGCTTCACAGCCTGCGTCCACACCGCGCCATGATAGCTCGGGTCGGGCTTATTGAGCATCGGGAAGCGGTCAGCGTGCTTCTCCCAGTCGAAATTGCCGCCGTCGACGATGATGCCGCCGATCGAGGTGCCGTGGCCGCCGATGTACTTGGTGGTCGAGTGCATGGTGATAGCGGCGCCATGCTCGATTGGGCGGCACAGCACCGGACAGGCGGTGTTGTCCATGATGAGCGGGATGCCCATCTCGCGTCCGATCTTGGCGACCTCGGCGATCGGGAAGACGGCGAGCTTCGGGTTCGGCAGCGTCTCGCCGTACCAGCAGCGCGTCTTCGCGTCGCTTGCCTTGCGGAAATTCTCCGGATCGGCTGGATCGACGAAGCGGCATTCGATGCCCATGGTGCTCATGGTGTTCTGGAACAGGTTCCAGGTGCCGCCATAGATGTCGGTCGAGCAAACGAAATTATCGCCGGCGTGGCAGATGTTCTGCACCGCGAACAGCGAAGCGGCCTGTCCCGACGCGAGCGCTAGCGCCATGACACCGCCCTCGAACGCGGCGATGCGCTCTTCCAGCACCGCCTGCGTCGGATTCATGATGCGGGTGTAGATGTTGCCCAATTCCTTGAGCGCGAACAGATTGGCGGCGTGCTCGCTCGAATTGAACTGGTAGGACGTGGTCTGATAGATCGGTACCGCCACCGCGGTGGTCGCGGGATCGGAGCGATAGCCCGCATGCAAGGCGATGGTTTCCGGATGTTTGCTGGTGGTGGGCATGTTTCCTCCCCGGCGCTAGCCGCCATTCTTACCCGTGGAGCACAGGGTAGACGGGGGCCATGAGCGGGTTCAAGCCCATGCCCCCTCGGTTTGTGCGGCTATTCGGCAGCTTGCGGCTTGAGCAGCGATTGGCCAGGCTGCACGCGGGTAAAGGCCACCGGGGCGGTTTCGACATCTAGGACGTCATCGGAAAGCCGCGCACGGGTAAAGGCCGACGTGGCGAGATCGGCGACTTGCGGGAAATCCTCGCGAAAATGGGCGCCGCGGCTGTCGCGGCGGAAATCGGCGGCGGCACAGATGGCGCGGCTGACCAGCGTCAGGTTCTCCAGATTGAGCCGGTCCATCCAGGTCAGATTGTAGCGGCGGCTTTCATCGGCGACGCCGCAGCCGGCGATGTCGCGGGCGAGCGCCTCCAGGGCCGCCGCCCCGCGCGCCAGGCTTTCCGCGCTGCGCAAGATGCCGACGTCGTCCCACATGATCGAATAGAGCCGCTCGCGCATTTCCGGCAGGTGGGCGGGTCTGCGGGAAAACGGCGCGAAGACGCGCGCGACCGCTGCATCGATGGCGCCCTTGTCGGGGTCGGGCAGGGCGCTGCCCGGCCTGGTGCGCGTGCCCATGACGTCGCCGGCGACGCCGCCGAAGACGGTGGAGTTGGCGACGCCGTTGCCGCCCAAGCGGTTGGCCCCGTGCACGCCGCCGGTGTCCTCGCCGGCGGCGTAGAGACGGGCAAGCTCGGTGCTGCAGTCGGGCGCGAATTCGACGCCACCCATCATGTAATGCGCGGTGGGGATCACCTCGACCCTGCCGGCGGCGAGATCGAAGCCGCAATCGGCGCAGCGCTCGACCATGCCTTTGAATTCGCGCCGCACGCGCTCGGGCCCGAGATGCCCCATTTCGATATAGACGCCGCCATGCGGACTGGCATGTCCTTGGCGGATACGGTCCATGATCGAGCGGCTGACGATGTCGCGCGTTGCGCGCTCGCCGCGCTTGTCGAAGTCGAACATGAAGCGCTTGCCTTGCGCGTCGGTGAGATAGCCGCCGGCGCCGCGCAGACCCTCTTCCAGCACCGTGCCGGTCATGCGCGTGCCTTCGCCGGCAAGCAGACCGGTGGGATGGAACTGCACCATCTCGATGTCGCGCAGCGGGAGGCCTGCGCGCAGCGCCATGGCGAGCCCGTCGCAGGATTTGTCGCCGGACGGCGTGTGATAGCGGTACATGGTCGGGCCGCCGCCGGTCGCCAGCAGCGTCGCGCGGGCGCGCACGAGGAGCAATTCGCCCGAGCGCATGTCGAGCATCAACACGCCGGCAAGCTCGGAGCCGTCGGCGCTGCGGATCAGATCGAGCGCGCGGTGGTCCTCCAGGCGCCTGACGTCCCGGCGCCAGACCTGTTCGGCCAGCCGGTTGATGATCTCGATGCCGGTCAAGTCACCCTTGTGCACGGTGCGGTCGAAGGTCTGCCCGGCGAAGGCCTTCTGGTGCACGGTGCCGTCCGGGTTGCGGTCGAAGAAGCAGCCGAGCTCGGTTTCCAGTTCGCGAATGCGCTTTGGCGCCGTTTCGACCAGGAGCCAAGCGAGGTCCTGGTCGTTGAGCCAGCCACCGCCTTCGATGGTGTCCATGAAGTGGCGCTCGACCGAATCTTCCGGCGACAGCGCGACGTTGTAGCCGCCCTGCACCATGCGGGTGCAGCCGCATTTGCCGAGCAGGCCTTTCACCGCGATGGTGACGGTGAGGTCGGGATTGGCCTTCTTGGCGTGCAGCGCGGCGAACAGCCCAGCGCCGCCGGCGCCGAGGATGAGGATATCGGTTTCGAGAGTCGGGATGTCAGGCATGGCGTGTCAGGGGGACGGCCACGTGGCGCTCGCCGCCATTCCTAACTCGCTCCGATGCTGGCGAGCACCGCGGCGCGGCGGGCGGCGGCTTCGGCGTTGATCTGCGCGTATTGCGAGTTGCCGTGCGAATCCATGGTGACGAGCAGCGGGCCGAAGCCCTTGATACGGAATTTCCACAGGCACTCCGGGTTGAGGTCCTCGAAATCGACGTCCTCGATCGCCTCGATCCAGGTGGTCTGCAGCGCGGCGGCGCCGCCGATCACGGCAAGGTACGCCCCGCCGAGTTCGCGGAACGCGTCGAGCGTTGCCGGCCCCATGCCGCCCTTGCCGATGATGATCCGGACACTTTCGCGCTGCATCAAGGGCTTGGTGAAGCGCTCCATGCGCATCGAGGTGGTGGTGCCAATGCACAGCGGCTCATAGCTGGCGGTATTGCCGGGGCGCGGATCGATTCGGCGCACGTTGGGCGCCGTATGCACGACGGCATGGCCCTTGAGGTCGAGGCGCGTTGCCTGGCCGCGGTCGAACATGGCGATCAGCGTAGCGTCGCGAATGCCGAACAGGGTCTTTTCCAGCGTGACGGTGTCGCCGACTTTGAGCGACCGCGCCTGCGCCTCGGTGATGGGCATGTCGAGCATGTGGTGGGTCATGGCTGCACTCAATATGAAACGCCGGCGGTGCGATGCGGTAAAGCGTGCACCCTCCGCCGCTTGCGGGGGAGGGTTGGGGAGGGGGCAGATAAATGCTCTTGCGCCTGCCGCGTTCCCCCTCCCTGTTCCTCCGGCGCGAGCGGCGGAGGGGACGCTACAATCGCTCTGACCGGGTCCGATCAACTCATGGTCGATTACTCAAACGCAATCCCGCCGGGCGTGATGATCGCGCTCGCGCGGCGGGCGGAATGGCATTGGATGTTCACCGCCACCGGATTCATGGTGATGTGGGTGGCGCCGACTTCGACGTGCACGCGGAAGGCGGTCGAGCGGCCGCCCAAACCCTGCGGTCCGATGCCGAGCGCGTTGACGGCCTCGGAGAGTTGCGCCTCGATCTTGGCGCCTTCCGGATCGGAACAGGCGGTGCCGAGCGGACGGGTGGCGGCGACCTTTGCCAGATGCATGCACAGGTCGGAGGTGCCGCCGATGCCCACGCCGACAATGGTGGGCGGACAAACGCGGCCGCCGCATTCGATCACTTTGTCGATGACGAACCGCTTGACCGCGGCAACGCCGTCGGCCGGGATCAACATCTGCAGGAACGAGCCGTTCTCCGAGCCCGAGCCTTTCGGGATCATCTCGATTTCGACCGTCTCATCGCGGGTGTCGAAATCGACATTGATGATCGGCACGCCGGGCCCGCAGGAGGTCTGCTCATTGCGGCGGGTGATTGGATGCACGACCGAGGAGCGCAAAGGATGCTCCTTGGTCGCGCGCTCGCAGCCGCGGCGGATCGCTTCTTTCATCGCGGCGCCGTCGAGCTCGACGTGGCGTCCGATGGTGACGTTATAGATCGGGATGCCGGTGTCCTGGCAGAGCAGATTCTTGGTGCGCTCGGCGACCGCGATGTTCTCGACCAAGGTGCCGAGCACGGCCTTGCCGGTGGCGTCGGTCTCCTCCATCAGCAGGCGCTCGAAACCCTGCTTGATGTCGTTGGGGAGCAGCTTGAGGGCGCGGATATAGAGGGTCTTGGAGAGCTCCTCGACTTCCTTGAGATCGAGCTGCATGGCTTTGTTCCCGACTAGAGCACGAGCGTCGCCCCGGAGGCGATCAGCAGCACGGCAAGCGCCTGGCGAAAGCGCAGATCGTTCATGCGGCCGTAAAGCTGCCAGCCGATCCAGGTTCCCAACGCCAGCGGCGGCAGCACCAAAAGCACCAGCACCAGGCCGGCGCGATCATAACTCGCCAATATTATGCCGACCACCGTCGCCGACTGAATGACGATTATGTAGGGCTGATATACCGCGCGCGCCATCTGTTTCGGCCAGCCGCGCAGCTGCGTCCAGATCGTCGGCAAGACGCCGGAATAGCCGCCCACGCCGCTGAGAATGCCGCCGACGAAACCGACGCCCGCATCCGCGGCACGGCCGCCCACCTTGACGGTATGCAGCCGCGGCGCCAGCAATGCGTAACTGCCGAAGAGGAGCAGGAATACGCCGAGAACGGCCTTCAGAACGCCGGCGTCGAGGATCAACAGCATCCGCACGCCGATCGGGATGCCGATCAGCCCGCCGACGACGAATGGCCACAGCCGGCGGATTTCCACGTGGCCGCGCTGCGGCCAGATCGTGGTCAAGTGCAGCATGGTGCCGCAGCAATTGATCAGCAGCGCCGAATGCAGCGGATCAATGCGGTGCAGCCAGATCGACGAGGCAGTCAGTCCGAACGCGAAGCCGGCGCCGCCGGCGGCGATCGCGCCCAAAAGCGTGCCGAGCCAGAGGACGGCGAGGGTGTCGATCGGGTACCCGGCGATCATCGCGCTCATCCCAGATTGAAGACAAAGACGAGGCCGATGGCGAACACGGCGGCGAGGCAGGCTGACAGCGCGGCGAGCGTCTTTTCGCGGAAATCGAAGAACTCGACCACCAGCACGCGCAGGCCCAGCGTCATGTGGATCGCTAGCGTCACCACAATGGCGAATTCGAAGAATTGCAGGACAGGCCGGCGCGTCAGCGCGAGGAAGGAATCGAGCGCATTGGCGCCGTTGAGCGCGGTGGCTAGCGCCAGGAAATGCAGCGGCAGGAAGACCGCAAGTGCGATGCCGCTAAGCCGGTGCAGCGTGGCGGCGACGAAGCCGCGCTGCCTGTGCGATGCCCGCATCATCGCATTTTCCTTTTGCGCATGATCTTTTCCGAAAGCCGGTTCCCGCTTTTCCCGATCATGCGCTGAATACCGCAATTACCGCGCGGAAACCGAGGACGAGCAGCAGCAATGCAAACAGCGCGAGCGCGACGTCGAGCGAGCGCCCGCGCCAGGGCGTCCATTCGCGCAGGACATTGCGCAGGCCGATGGGTGCATGCAGCGCGACCGCCAGCACGAACAGGCTGTAGAAGGCGAGGAACGCGATATTGCCGTGCGTGCGCCCGAGAATTTCGCCCGCGCTCAGCCCGCCGCGCACGGCATAGAGAATGGTGGCAAGATGCGCCGCCACGGCGAAGGCGAGCATGACGGCGCTTGCGCGCTGCAAAAGGAATAGCTTCGCGCTCATGGGGCGCCCCGCAGGCTGCGCCGCAGCATGGCGCGCTTCAAGCCGGCAATGGCGTAAGTCGGCGCGATCGCCTTCGGGCAAAACGAAGTACAGCTCATATGGGTGTGGCAGGCCTGGCAGCCGCCGCTGCCAGAGACGGCGTCGAGCCGCTCGCTTTGCCCACGGTCGCGCACGTCGTTCACCAGCGTCCAGGCGCGGTTGAGCGCGGCGGGGCCGAGATAGCTCTCGTCCCAGGCGACGACGTCGCAGGCGGAGTAGCAGACGCCGCAGCCGATGCACTCGATGCCGGCATCGGCCGCCTGCCGCTCCTTGCTGGCGGGCGGGACGACGGCAAAATCTCTTTCGGGCTCCGCGCCGGGTTCGAAATAACCCTTGGCCCCTTTCCACTTGTCGAAGAACTGCGTCATCTCCACCGCGAGGTCCTTGACCACGGTAAAATTGCGCAGCGGCTCGAGCCGCAATCGCCCGTCCTCGACGACCTCGCTCACGCGCGTGCGGCAGGTCCAGCGCGGGCGGCCGTTGACCACCATGGCGCAGGAGCCGCACATGCCGACGCGGCAAGCGAAGCGATAGGAGAGCGTGGAATCGTGTTCGCGCTGCACCTCGGTGACCACGTCCAGCACGGTCTGGTGGGTGCGGCGCGGGATCGCGAAGGTCTGGAAATGACCTTGCTCGGCGCCGCGCCAGATCTCGACGCCGAGTGTGCCGTTGCCTTCAGCCGCCGTCATGCGTTCCACTCGTTCGCGTCTTTCGCATTTTGCGCTTTATGCATCGGCGCCACATTAGGCTAGCGTGGCCAGGAAGCAAAATTCGCCAGGGAGCCGCCGATGAGTGAAGCCGTGGAAACCATTCAGGACGCGCTGTTCGCGCGGTTCGGCGAGCGCTTTGCCGTCGACGACAAGCTGTCCGGCCTCGACGAACTGGCGCGCCTGGCCTCCCGCCGCGTCTGCCGGCGCTACGCTGCGCGCGATGTGCCGCCGGAACTGCTGCGCCTGTTGTGCGCTTGCGCGCTCAGCGCGCCGTCGAAGAGCGATTTGCAGCAGGCCGACATTCTCATCGTGCGGGACAAAGACAGGCGCGGCGAAATCGCCGGCCTCATGCCGGCCATGCCGTGGCTCGTCGAGGCCCCGGTGTTCCTGGTGTTCCTCGCCAACGGCCGCCGCGTGCCGCAGCTGTCGGCGCTGCGCGGCAAGCCGTTCCCCAACGACCACCTCGACCTGTTCTTCAACGCGACCGTCGACGCCGCCATCGTGCTCGCGAGTTTCGTGCGCGCGGCCGAAGCCGTCGGGCTTGGCTGCTGTCCGATCAGCGTCATCCGCGACCACGCCCGTGCCATCGCCGCGCTTTTGCAGCTGCCGGAAAAGGTAGTGCCGGTCGCCGGCATGTGCCTGGGCTGGCCGGCGGAGCAGGGTGCGCTTTCGCCGCGGCTTTCGTTGCAGACCACCGTGCATGAGGAACGCTTTCGCGAAGGCGATCTCGCCGGGCAGGTCGATGCCTATGACCGAAGGCGCGCGGCTGCGCGCCCCTACCGCGGTCAGCGCGATGTCGAGCGCTTCGGGCGCGCGGAATTTTACGGCTGGTCGGAGGACAAGGCGCGGCAATACGCCGAGCCGCAGCGCGCCGATTTCGGCGCTTTCGTGCGCGCTCAGGGGTTTCATCTCGACTGAGCCTCGATCGCTCGAGCCCATGCCGCTCACCGCAAGTCCGACCAGTAGTGCAGCGTGTCGGTGCGGCACAGCGACAGCCGCCATTCCGCCGGCTTGCCGTCGGCGGCAATGGCGGTGCGGTCGATCGACAAGAGCGGCGCGCCGGGCGCTAGCCCGAGGTATTTCGCCTCGCGCCTGCCGGCGGCGACGGCTTTGAGCTTCTCGGAAGCGCGCACCATGGTGACGCCGAAATCGGAACGGTAAAGCTCGTAGAGATTGTTGGGCAACGCTCGCCGCTCGATCGCCGGAAACAGGCTGCGCGGCAGCGCGATGCGCTCGAAAATGCAGACCTTGCCCGCTAGCGAGCGCAGCCGCTCGATGCGCACGATGCGCGCGCCCACGCGCAGGTCGAGCGCGGCGGCCGCGCGCGCATCGGCATTGTCGGTCTCCACGCCGAGAATTTGGCTCTCCGGAAATTCGCTCTTGCCGCTGTCGGGGATGAGCTTGAAGAACTGAAAGAGAATGCGCGCCTCGTCGTGACGGGCGACGAAAGTGCCCTTGCCCTGGCGGCGCACCACGAATTTTTCCGCCTCCAGTTCGTCGAGCGCCTTGCGCACCGTGCCCTGCGACACGCCGAGATCGGCGGCGAGCTCGGACTCGCTCGGCAGCGCGGCGCCCGGCGGCCATTCGCCGTCGACGATGCGCTTGACCAGCGCGTCGCGCGCCTGCCGGTAGAGCGGGCGGAATCCGAGCGGCGCGCGCGGGGCGGCGCCTGCGGGTCTTTCTGCGGTCCGCTCGTCCATGCTGTCGCCCGTCCGACCCTTTGACTCTTCTCTTTTATGTCTTATAGAAGACTTGAGCAAGGTAGTGTGGGGAGGAGTGGCGCGCCATGGGCATTCCGCAGTTTCTGGTGCACAACAAAAAGGACACGGTCGGCGTCATCGCGGTCGAAGGCCTCAAAGCAGGCACGCAGATGTCGGGCGTCAACACCGCCAACAACTCGACGCTGCGGCTGAAGTCCCGCATGGCCATTCCGATCGGCCACAAGGTCGCCCTCACCGACATCAAAAAGGGCGACACGGTGTGGAAGTACGGCCAGGACATCGGCAAGGCGGTGGCCGATATCGGCAAGGGCGAGCACGTGCACGTGCACAATCTCAAGACCAAGCGGTGGTAAGCGGACATGGCGGCGAGCGATCTGCGTGTCCCGGGCGCAATGCAGCACGACGTGCTGCTTTGCGGACCCGGGACCATCGCGCGTTCTGAATTTGCAACGGTCCCGGATCGGCAGTGCAACACCGCGTGTTGCGCTGTGGCCGGGACACAGGGGTAGTCATCATGGCGAAACGTAGTGGCAAAGCCAGGCGGAACGGCAAATCGAACATGCGGTTCATGGGCTGGCGGCGCGAGAACGGCCGCGTCGGCGTGCGCAACCACGTGGTCATCCTCCCGCTCGACGATATTTCCAACGCCTGCTGCGAGTTGGTGGGCAACAACATCAAGGGCACGCTCGCCATCCCGCACGCCTATGGGCGGCTGCAGTTCGGCGAGGACCTCGACCTGTTTTTCCGCACCATTATCGGCACCGGCGCCAATCCCAACGTGGCGGCGGTGGTGGTGATCGGCATCGAGGAAGGCTGGACCAAGCGCGTGGTCGACGGCATCGCCAAGACCGGCAAGCCGGTCACCGGCTTCGGCATCGAACTGCACGGTGACATCAACACCGTCGCGCGCGCCTCGCGCACGGCCAAGGAATACGTGCAGTGGGCGTCGGAATTGAAGCGAGAGGAATGCGAGATTTCCGACCTGTGGGTGTCGACCAAGTGCGGCGAGAGCGACACCACCACCGGCCTCGCGTCCTGTCCGACTGTCGGCAACATGTACGACAAGCTGATCCCCAAGGGCATCCACGGCGTATTCGGCGAGACCTCCGAGATCACCGGCGCCGAGCACATCGCCAAGGAACGGGCGATTTCGCCCGAGATCGGCGAGAAGTGGATGAAATGCTGGCAGGCCTATGAAGACGAGGTCATCCAGGCGCACAAGGTCGACGATCTTTCGGAATCGCAGCCGACCAAGGGCAACATCGCCGGTGGCTTGACGACCATCGAGGAAAAGGCGCTCGGCAATCTCGAGAAGATCGGCCGCAAATGCCGTTATATCGACGTGCTGGAGCCGGCGGAGGCGCCGGCCAAGGGGCCCGGTCTCTACTACATGGACACCTCATCGGCCGCTGCCGAATGCGTGACGCTGATGGCGGCGGGCGGCTACGTAGTGCACACCTTCCCGACCGGGCAGGGCAATATTGTCGGCAATCCCATCGTGCCGGTGATCAAGATATCCGGCAATCCGCGCACCGTGCGCACCATGTCCGAGCACATCGATCTCGACGTGTCCGGCATCCTGCGGCGCGACATGACGATCGCCCAGGCCGGTGACGCGCTGATCGACATGATCCTGCGCACGGCCGACGGCCGGCTGACCGCGGCGGAAGCGCTCGGTCACCGGGAATTCGTGCTCACCAAGCTCTACCGCAGCGCCTGACATCTGGGCGCTTCGGTTTCCGCTCGCCCCCGCGAAAGCGGAGATCCAGGAGAATAAATCACAACCTCCTCGATATTATTTTGGATTCCCGCTGGCGCGGGAATGAGCGGAATGCGGATAGACAGTCATGGCCGCGATCGTGATCAGCGAGTTCATGGACGAGGATGCCGTTCGCGGCATTCTCGCCGGCAGCGATATTCTCTATGACGCCACGCTGGTCGACCGCCGCGCCGATCTTATCGCGGCGCTTGGCGACGCGCGCGCGCTGATCGTTCGCAATCGTACGCAGGTAGATGCAGACCTGCTGGCGCAGGCGCCGAAGCTGGAAGCCGTCGGCCGGCTCGGCGTCGGTCTCGACAACATCGACCTCGCATCGTGTCAGGCGCGCGGCATCGCGGTCTATCCGGCAACCGGCGCCAACGATGTGGCGGTGGTGGAATATGTCGTCGGCGCCATGCTGATCCTGCTGCGCGGCATCTATGCCGCGAGCGCGCAGGTTGCCGCGGGCGAATGGCCGCGCACCAAACTGATCGGCGGGCACGAGGCGCGCGGCAAGCGGCTTGGCGTCGTCGGTTTCGGCGCCATCGGCCGCAAGACCGCCGCCGTAGCGACGGCGCTCGGCATGCCGGTAGGCGCCTTCGACCCGCTTATTCCCGCCGGCAACCCGGTCTGGTCGCAATCATGGGGCAAGGTCGAGCCGCTCGGCCTCGACACGCTGCTCGCCCAAAGCGACGTCGTCTCGCTGCACGTGCCGCTGACCGACGGCACGCGCAACCTGCTCGATGCCGGCAAGATCGCGCGCATGAAACGCGGCGCCATCCTGATCAACGCCGCGCGCGGCGGCGTGCTCGATGAAGCAGCACTTGCCGAAGCGCTGCGTTCCGGCGCGCTTGGCGGCGCCGCGCTCGACGTGTTCGCGCGGGAGCCGCTGAGCAAAGAGCAGGGCGCTGTTTTTGCCGGCTGCCCCAATCTCATCCTGACGCCGCACGTCGCAGGCCTCACCGTTGAATCCAATGCGCGGGTATCGACGCTGGTGGCGCAGAAGATCCGTGATCATCTCGCCGGAGGCCGCTGATGCCGACCCTGACGCTGGTGGAGGCGGAGCAATTGGTAGCGAAGGCGCTCATGCGCTGCCGCACCGAGGCGGACAACGCGCAAAGCGTCGCGCGCGCTCTTATTGCCGCGGAAGCCGAAGGCCAGAAGGGTCATGGCCTTTCGCGCGCACCGAGCTACGCCGCGCAGGCAAAAGTCGGCAAGGTCGACGGTTTCGCCAAGCCGTCGCTGGAATGGCGGCGCCCGGCGGCGGCCGTGGTCGACGCCAAGCACGGCTTCGCCTATCCGGCCATCGATGCCGCGCTGGCCGCGCTGCCGGATGCGGCGCGCGCGAGCGGTATCGCCGCCGCGGCCCTTACCCGTTCGCATCATTGCGGCGTCGCCGGCCATCCGGTCGAGAAACTCGCGGAGCAGCGCCTGCTCGCGCTGATGTTTGCCAATACGCCGGCGGCGATCGCCCCTTGGGGCGGCGCCAAGCCGGTGTTCGGCACCAATCCGATCGCCTTTGCTTGTCCTTTGCCGGACCGGGCGCCGATCGTGGTCGATTTGTCGTTGTCGAAGGTGGCGCGCGGCAATATTCTGGCCGCCAAGCAGAAGGGCGAAAGTATTCCGCTCGGCTGGGCGCTCGACGCGCAGGGACAGCCGACCGCCGACCCGGAGGCGGCGCTTGCCGGCACCATGCTGCCGCTCGGTGACGCCAAGGGCACGGCGCTGGCGCTCATGGTGGAAATGCTGGCCGCGGGGCTTACGGCCTCCAATTTCGCCGGCGACGCGTCCTCGTTTCTCGATGCCGAAGGCGCGCCGCCCAGCACCGGGCAACTCCTTGTCGCCTTCGATGCGAGCGCTTTCGGTGGGACGCTCGAGCATTTCGCCGCGCTCGCCGCCTCGATCGAGGCGCAGCCAGGCGCGCGCCTGCCGGGTGCCCGCCGGCTCGCGGCGCGCGAGCAGGCGGCGCGCGAGGGCATTACAGTGAGCGAAGGCCTGCTCGCCGAGATCGCGGGCGTATGAGGGGGAGGGCAGCGTGACGCAACCGACCATCATCACCGTCGCCATCACCGGCGCCCAGCCGCGCAAGGCGCAGAACCCGGCCGTGCCGGTGACACCCTCCGAACAGATCGAATCGGCGCACGAAGCCTATGAGGCTGGCGCGGCACTGGTGCACATCCATGTGCGCAACAAGGACGAAAGCCCCTCGTCCGATCCGGCGCTGTTCGCGCAAGTGCAGGAAGGCGTGAAGAAGCATTGCCCCGGCATGATCATCCAATTCTCCACCGGCGGCCGCGGACGCAAGGCGGAAGAGCGCGGCAGTTCGCTCAAGCTCAAGCCGGACATGGCGTCGCTCGCCACCGGCTCGGTCAATTTCCGCGATCGCATCTACGAGAACGCGCCCGACCTGGTTGAAGGCCTTGCGCGCTCGATGCTGGAGTTCGAGGTAAAGCCAGAGATCGAAGTGTTCGATCTGGCCATGCTGTACAACGCGCGCGACATGGCGGAACGCGGGCTGATCAAAAAGCCGCTGCACGTCCAGTTCGTCATGGGCATCGTCAACGCGCTGCCGGCGCGGCGCAAGGTGCTGGAGTTCCTGGTGTCGGAATTGAAGGAAATCATGCCGGACGCCACCTGGGCGGCCGCCGGCATCGCGCGGCATCAGCTCGAGGTCAATAAGTGGACGCTCGAGCTCGGCGGCCATGTGCGCACCGGGCTCGAGGATAATCTAAAGTTCGACAAGGATCGGCTGGCCAAGAGTAATGCCGAGCTGGTCGGCCGCCTGCACGACATCTGCGCCAATTTCGGCCGCCACGCCGCAACCCCGAAAGAAGCGCGCGCCATCCTCGGGCTCGCCGCCGTTTGATTTAGATCAGGGCAGGCTTCCCGCATCGGCTGCATCAATCGACCTCCACGCGGAGGTCTGGCCATGCTCGATATCACAAAGCCGGCGGGCGCCGCGCGCGGCGGCGAAAGCGGTCAGCCTGCGCGCCCGGCGAAGGGCAGGCGGCTCATCGTCCTGGCGGTGATAGCGCTTGTGCTTGCGGTGGCCGGCTTCGGTGCGTGGAGCCATTTCTTCAGCCCGATCAAGGTGGCCGTTTCGCATCCAGCCGCCAACGTCGCCGTCCAGGTCTTCGGCCTTGGCACCGTTGAGGCGCGAGTCACTTCGAAGGTCGGCTTCAAGATATCCGGCATTCTCGTCGACTTGCGCGCGGATGTCGGCGACCGCGTGGCCAAGGGCGCTATTTTGGCGCGTCTCGACGACCGCGAACAGGTTGCGCAGGTCGCTCGCTCTAAGGCGGCGGTCGAACAGGCCGAGGCCAATCTTGAGAAGGCGAATGCAAACGTCCAGAAGGCGCAGGCCAACTATGAGAATGCCAAAAGGATCAACGAGCGTCGGCAAGCGCTGGTGCAGAGCAGAGCGGCTTCCGTCGAGACAGCGGAAACGGCCCAGGCTGCGCAAGACGCCGCACTCGGGGATTTGAATCTGGCGAAGAGCGACGTCGCGGTCGCCAAGGCCACCATTGCCGACGCCAAGGCTCAGGAGCGGCTGCAAGAAGTCACGCTCGATTTCCACACGCTCATCGCGCCCTACGACGGCATGGTGACGGCGCGGCTGAGAGAGCTCGGCTCCGCGCTCGCCGCCAACGAGCCTGTCTTCACGCTGATCGACCCGAAGACCGTCTGGGTGCTCGCCTTTATTGACGAGAGCAAGGCCGGCGAGATCAAGGTCGGCGAACCCGCCGAAATAGTGTTGCGCTCGCATCCCCACGCGCGCCTCAAAGGCCGCGTCGCCCGCATCGAGCCGGAAAGCGACCGCGTCAACGAGGAGCGGCGGATCGAAGTCGCGTTCGACCAGATCCCTGTCTACGCCAATCTCGGCGAACAGGCCGAGGTTTACATCACCACGAGGCACTTGACGCAAGCGCTGCTGGTGCCGGAAGCGGCCATCGTCGGATTAGGCAAGGATGGCGGCAAGGTGTGGACCGTCGAGGGCGGGCGCTTGCAGCTGCGCGAGGTCGGCCTCGGCCACCGGCTGCTCGATGGCCGCTATGAAATCACCGGCGGTGTGGCGGCAAATGCTTCGGTGGTGACGCAATTGCGCAGCGGGTTGCGCGATGGCCGCGCGGCCGAAATTGCCAGCGAGCCGAAGCGATGAACCTCGCGTACCGAGATATCCGGCACAACCTGTCGCGCTTCCTACTGACCTGCTTCGGCTTGAGCTTGCTGCTCGGCATCGTGATCATGATTACCGGCGTTTACCGCGGTTTGATCGACGACGCTTTGCGGCAGGCGCGCGCGGCGAATGCCGATCTCTGGGTGGTCGAGGCCGGCACCAATGGACCGTTTGCGGAAGCCTCGCGCATCCCAGGCGACACGCGCGAAGTGGTGGCGCGCGTCTACGGCGTCGAGCGTGCCGGCGCCGTTACCTATCAGTCTGTGCAGACCGAACTCAACGGCAAACCGCTCCGCTTCTTCCTGATCGGCTACGAATTGGGCCGGCCGGGCGGCCCGAGCAAGCTCGTCGCCGGCCGCGACATCCTGCGCAGCCATTATGAAATGATTGTCGATCGTTCCGCGGGCCTTGCTTTGGGTCAGGAAGTGCCGCTCGGGACGCATGGGCACAGATTCACCGTCGTCGGCCTGACGCGCGGCAACGTTACCAATTCCGGCGATCCCGTCGCCTATGTGACGCTGCTCGACGCGCAAGCGCTGCAATTCGAACTGGCGCCTCCTGCCGAGCGGCGCGAGCTTGCGCGTGGCGGAGCCTTGCAGACGACCAATCAGGTCAACGCCATCATCGTCAAGGTGTCACCCTATGTGCCGATCAAGGCGGCTGCGGCGTCGCTCACACGCTGGAAGCACCTGACCACGCTCACCGAGCAACAGCAGGAAGACCTGCTGAGCAAGCAGATCATCGAGAAATCGCGCAGGCAGCAGTTGATGATTCTGGTGCTGCTGGTGATCGTGTCGGCGGTTATCATTGCCCTGATCATCTACACCCTCACCTTGGATAAGGCGCGATCGATTGCCACGCTCAAGTTTGTCGGGGCGCCGGATCGTACGATTGTCGGCCTGATCGTGCAGCAGGCGCTGACGCTTGGAATCGCCAGTTTCGCGATCGGGTTGACCCTGCTTCTCAGCTTCCAAGACTTTTTTCCCCGCAGGCTCGTGATCGAGACCGGCGACGTGACGGTCGTTTTCGTCATTGCGGTGGCGGTTTGCCTTGCCGCCAGCATCTTCGGCATCAGGCTTGCGCTGCGGATCGATCCGGCGGAAGCGCTGGCGGCCGCGGGGTAGGAACATGGCCGCCAAGAAACCCGTTGTCTGCGTCGAGCATCTGTCGAAGCATTTCGGCGCGGGCAGTTCGCGCGTCGATGCGCTGCGCGACATCGACATGGAAGTATATCCCGGCCAGGTGGTCGGGCTGATGGGGCCGAGCGGCTCGGGCAAGACCACGCTGCTCAACTGCATCGCCTGCATCATGGAGCCGAGCGGTGGGCGGCTGACGCTCGACGGCGAGGTGGTGTTTGACGGCCGCTGGCTGCGCGCCGATCTGCGCCGGCTGCGGCTCGACAAGATCGGTTTTATTTTCCAATACCCGAATTTGCTGCCGTTTCTCGACGGCACCGACAACGTCGCCGTGGTGCTCAACCTCGCCGGCTACGGTTCCGCCGCGGCCCGCACGCGCGCGATCGATCTGCTCGACTATCTCGACGTAGGCCATCGCAAGCACGCCATGCCGACGCAACTCTCCGGCGGCGAGGCGCAGCGCGTCGCCATCGCCCGCGCGCTCGCCAATCGCCCGCGCATTATTCTCGCCGACGAGCCGACCGCGCCGCTCGATTTGGGGCGCGCCCGCATTGTGATGGACCTCTTGAAGCGCATCGCGGTTGAGCAGGACGCCGCCATCATCGTGGTCACCCACGACGAGATGATCCTCGACCGCTTCGACCATATTTTCCACCTGCGCGACGGAAGGCTGGAGCGCGAGCCGCAGAAACTGGCGTCGTGAAACCTGCGGACGAAAAGTTGCTCCGGGGCGCTGGTCCCGGAGCAACGCCGTGAAGAAATCCAATCAGACTTTGTATTCCATCGACTTGAAACTTAGATGCCGCACCGCTTCCGGCTCATCGGATAGCTTGCGGATGGCGCCCCAGGTCTGCTTGTAGTTCGGGATGATCAATTCGTTCACCCCGGGCGAAACCACGTTACCCTGCACGCCGTTGGGGTTGGCAAATAGCATGAATGTCTGCTTTCGCTTCGCCGTCTCGGTCGGGTAAACGATCGCCTGGGTCGAGCCGTTATCGTTATAGACTTCGACCAGGTCACCAGCCTTGAGCTTCAGTTCGGCCATGTCCTGCGGGTTCATTTGGATGAACGGGTAGGGGAAACGATCCATGACGAACTCGTTGTCCTGGTCGAGATACGCGTTTTGCCAGACCACATTGGTGCGGCCGTTGTTGATGAGGAAGGGCCATTTCTTGCGCTCGGCCTCCTTGCCAGGCGCTTGCAAGCCGCGCCACTTCGCCGCCACGAAGGCGGCCTTGCCGTCTTTGCTGTTGAACTTGCCATCGGCAAACAGGCGCTTGGTGCCGATAATCTTGCCGTCCTTGAAGTCAACCGCCGGCTCTTGGAAGCCGTTGGTGCCCATGGCGCGCAGCCGCTCGTAAGTTACGAACTGCCCACCTTTTTTCATGGCTATGATAGCCGTCCATGAAGGCGTCTTCTTCCGTTTTCCAGTCGAAGTCTTTGAACTGCTCCGCATATTTATCTTTTCCCTGCTCGCGCAGGACGCGCTCCATGTGATTGGCAATGCGCGCCGCGATCAAGCAGTCGGGCATAGCCTGGCCGGGCGGGTCCATGTAGCGCTCGGTGAGCCGCATGCGCCGCTCGCCGTTCATCGAGGTGAGATTCATTTCGCCTGAAGTCGCCGCCGGCAGCCAGACATGGCATGCCTCGCCGATCTTGGTTGGCACGATGTCGACGTCGACGGCGAACAGCCCACCGCGTTTGATCGCGCTCAGGATTGCTTTCACCATCGCCGGACGGTCACCGTACGGCGCCGTCAGCATGGCGTTCTTCACGAGATCGGTGCGCTTCTTGTAGGCCTGCTTGAACTTGAAGGCATTGAGCGTCGTCTTGTAGTGGTCGCAGCCCCAGATGTGGTGCACGCCGCCTTTGCCGCCGATCAAAAGCCGGTCGACATAAGCTGCCGGTCGCCCGACATGGGCGTCGGAAGGGCGAGAATAACCTTCCTGATGACCGCCCATGCGCACGCAACCGCCTCCCGGCCGTCCGATATTGCCGGTCGCCAACGCTACGTTCACCAACGCTCCATTGGTGCGATAGTTGTCGTTGCCCCAGATCAGCCCCTTCTCATAAGCGAACATGGTGCGGCGCCGCGCGCCGCCCTGCTTGGGTTGTGCAATCCACTCCGCCGACTGGCGTATCTGGTCGACGGTCAGCCCGGTGATGCGCGCCGCTTCTTCCAGGCTCGTCTTGTTGGCGGCGACGGCCTTATCGAAGTCCTTGGTCGATGCCGCTATCAGCGCTTTGTCCATCCAGCCCTTGGCAGCGATGTAGGTGAGCCAGGCGTTGAACAGCGCAAGATCGGTGCCTGAATTGATCGCCAGATGCATCACGCGATCTTTGCCGGCTTCGATCTCGCAGGCGTTCACAGTGACGGTGCGGCGCGGATCGACGATGACGATACGGCCTTGCTCGGCCGGCTCGGAGCCGAACTCAGCCTTCTTCTTGTCGACCGACGTACCGCGCAGGTTCGGGATCCAATGATTGAGAAAGTAGTTGGTCTGCGTTTCTAGCGCATTGGTGCCGACCGCGACGATCGTGTCGGCGAGTTCGGCGTCTTCGTAGCAATTGTTGAGCTCGCCAATGCCCATGTCGCGCGTGGCATGCACTTCCGAATTATAGGCTGGGCGGTTGTGGATGCGGATGTTCTTGACCTTCATGGCGCCGAAATAAAGCTTGCCGGTGCCCCATGTGTTCTCGTAGCGCCCCGCCGGCGCCCCCGTGGTCGAAGGCGGAAACGAACAGGCCATCCTCACCCATTTCGTTGATGACACCGACAGTGACGCGGGCCACGAGATCAAGAGCGTCATCCCAACTTGTCGGCTGCATTTGCCCGTAGCGCCACACCATCGGGTCGGTGAGGCGTTGCAATTGCGTGTTGCGTTGGCGCGAATAGCTCATTTCCGCGATGCGAGCGCCGCGCACCGAGCCGAGACCTGAATTGACCACGCAAGCTTTGTCCGGCTTGATGACGATGTGCACATCCTCACCGTTCTGCTTGACGATGTTATACATTGAGGGCGCGTACCAGTTCGCCGTCTCTGCGTCCTGTTGCTTGTCGAGATGGGCACCAAATATGTTTTGGTCCGGCTCGACCCCGCCCTGCTTATTGGTCGGCCAAGTATAGGCGTGATAGCCGCAGCCGACGATGCAGTAGTGGCAAACGACGTTGAATTGCTTAGCGTCCTTCGGAACGATCGGAAGCCTGTCGATTTGACGCTTGTAAGTCATGGTTCCCTCCCTCTAGAGAACGTTGGACAGCCGCCCGTACAAAAGCTCGTCGATGCCTTCGGCGAAGATGTCGCCTTTTGCATCGACGCGCAGGACGTACTGCGGGAGGTTTTGGGTTGCTTGCCCCCAAATCTGCTGGCCGCCCGCTTCGCAGTCGAAACGCGAATAGTGGCCCGGGCAATTGAGTGTCTGGTCGGTCTTGTTGTAGGCGAGCGGAAAGCCCTTGTGCGGGCAAACGGTCGAGAAACCGACGATGTCCCCGTCAGGTCCGGCGCCGGTCGGCACGCGCTTGCCGAGTTTGACGAGCACGCCGGGCGCGTCCTGATCGGGATAGGCGATATTAAGCGGCTCATTGACTTTGAGATCGTGGATGTTCGCGAGCCGGTTGGACGGGTAGTCGACTCGGGCAGGGGCGGGGCCAGCCTTGGCCTCCATCATTGGCATGGAAACGGTAGCTACCCCTGCTGCCGCGAAACTTGCGCCGGCCAGGAATTTGCGGCGGCCGACGTCGACCATAGCATTACATCGTTTCATGGACGTTCCTCCCTTTCGGAGCCGACCCATCGATCTGCTCCATTCTTGGTCGGGCCGATGCGCCTACCGGCCCAGAGCGCCTCTACTTTTCCCGTTGTCACAAAACCTTCACTTGGCAGCGTGACAATGAGTTACTACATTATGTCGAGACGTCCCGACATAAAGATATACAAGGTTTTCAGGCTTGTCATCTGCTATGGATTGTTCGGCACCCGTTTAGGCGCCGCTGGAGAGATAAGGCATATGCGAAAAGGAATTTTGGCGGTGGTCGGCCATGTCGGCCCGTCGCCGCAGGGCACAAAGATGTCCGCCGCCCATGCGCTGGCTGCGCTCGCCGCGCTCGGCCAGCCGACCCGGCTCGCGATCTTCCAACTGCTCATGTCGGCGGAGCCCGACGGTCTTGCCGCCGGCGCCATCGCCGAAGAGATCGGCTGCCCACACAACACGCTGTCGACGCATCTGAGCGTGCTGGCGCGATCCGGCCTGGCGCGTGCAACGCGCGCAGGCCGTTCGATCATCTATCGCGCCGATGTCGAGGGTATTCGCCGGCTGGTCAGCTTTCTCGTCAACGATTGCTGCGCCGGGCATCCCGAACTGTGCGACCTGCAGGACGCGATCCGCGCCTGCGGGTGTGCGCCCGGCCAAAAATCCAAGAGGCGGAGGAGCAGACCATGAGCGAAGCCGGCGGGAAAAAAGTCTACAACGTCCTCTTCCTCTGCACCGGCAATTCGGCGCGCTCGATCATGGCGGAGGCCGTGCTCAACCGATCCGGGCAGGGGAATTTCCACGCCTTCTCCGCCGGTAGTCAGCCGAAAGAGAAAGTGCATCCCTACACGCTCGATCTGTTGCGCAAGCTGCACTACGAGGTGAGCGGCGTGCGTTCGAAGAGCTGGCTGGAATTTTCGCAACCCGATTCGCCCAAGCTCGACTTCGTGTTCACTGTTTGCGACAACGCCGCCGGCGAAACTTGCCCGGTCTGGCCGGGGCAGCCGATGACCGCGCATTGGGGTGTGCCCGATCCGGCGGCGGCGACCGGAACGGAAGCGGAAATCCGCTTTGCTTTCGCCGACGCGTTGCGCATGCTCACCAACCGCATCAATATTTTCGTCAGCCTGCCGCTCGCAAAGCTCGATCGCCTGAGCCTGCAAAGAAAGCTCGATGAGATCGGCAAGCGCAACGACGCAGCGGCCGATGCGCCGTCGGCCGCTTGAGCGCATGAGCGAAGCTAGCGCACCGCTTCCCCGCCGCCTGCTGGCGGAAGGCCTCGGCACCGCCATGCTGGTGGCAACCGTGGTCGGCTCCGGCATCATGGCCGAGCGGTTGGCCGGCGGGAACGAGGCCGTGGCGCTGCTCTGCAACACCATCCCGACCGGCGCCATCCTGGTGGTGATCATCACCATCTTCGGTCCGCTTTCAGGCGCGCATTTCAATCCGGCGGTGACGCTGGTGTTCGCCACGCGCGGCGACACGCCGTGGAACGAGGTGCTGCCCTATGTCCTGGTGCAATTCGCGGGCGGTATCGCCGGCACGATCCTCGCCCATCTGATGTTCGATCTTGCCCCGCTCGCCATCGGCATCAGGCCGCGCAGCGGACCGTCGCAATGGCTGGCTGAGGCTGTGGCGACATTTTCGCTGGTGCTCACAATCCTCGGCGGCCTGCGCTACTCCCCGCAGGCGGTGCCCTGGCTGGTCGGTCTGGTCATCAGCGCCGCCTACTGGTTCACCGCTTCGACGTCGTTCGCTAATCCGGCGGTGACGCTGGCGCGCGGCTTTACGACGACATTTTCCGGCATCGCGCTCAACCACGTGCCGGCTTTCATCGCGGCACAGCTCGTCGGCGCCGGTATTGCCTCGCTGATCTGCTTCGTGCTGTTCCCGGCCGGAAAGGCAAGCGCTGCCCGATCACCCGCGCTGGCGGAATAATCCAGGCTCGTATCGTCGACGGCATCATCGCGGAGTTCGCGTCGTCCCCGAGGATGAGCCCGCCCCCGCCATAGCCGTTGCGGCGCGCCCGGGCAGGTGCGGTGCAAGATCATAAAAGCTTGTGCCGGTGCGACCTTTGGGGCATCGTGTAAAAAAATAAAAAATTACTCCAGGAGGGGCGCAAGAAAATCATTCTGGGAGGGGATTATGCGGATACTGCATCGGCTATACGCCACCTTTGTGTCGACAGCCGCCATCGTCCTTGCCGTCGCGATATTAGCGCCTGCGCCGACTTACGCGCAGAAAGTCGTCTGGCACCACAACATATTCGGCCCGAAGCGCGCCGTCACCGTCGGAATGGAAGTCGTTAGGGACTTCTATAAAAAGGCGTCCAACGGCAATCTCGATATCGAAATCAGCTACGGATCGGCGCTCGGACCGACAAAGCAGATTCCGGAAGCGATCAAGTCCGGTGGCTATGAAGGCGGGCAGATGTGCGCCGGCTATTATCCGAACAAGTTCCCGTTGCTGACGGTGATGGAGCTGCCGTTCCTGACGCCGGCTAAGACCGCGGACCACGCGAAGGTCTACGAAGCGGTCATGCATCATCCGCTCATCGTCAAGGAGATGGCCGAACGCTGGGGCATCAAATATATCGGCCCGGTCTTCCTGCCGCCCTACGAGTTCATGGGCAACAAGCGCATCAAATCTGTCGCCGACATGCAGGGCGTGAAGATGCGCATTTCGGGTCTCAACGCCAAGGCGTTGCAGAAATTCGGAGCGGTGCCGACCATCGTTACCGCGCCGGAGGGCTATACCGCGCTCGAGCGCGGCACCATCGACAGCTTCGGTTTCCCCTATTCCTACACGTTCGGCGCTTACAAGCTGTACGAGGTCTCGAAATACGTCACCGAAGGCATGGCCATGAGCGGTTTCATGTGCTTCCAGGGCGTGAGCCTCAAGGCCTGGGACAAGCTGCCTGCCGATCTCAAGGCAAAGCTTCCGGAGGCGCTCAAGGAGGCCGACGCCGCTTTGCTCGACGCCTACAAGAAAGCCGACGAAAAATGGATTCCCATCTTTAAGAAGCGGCTCGAGGTCGACAAATTCCCAGCTTCCGAACGCGCCAAGCTCGCTGCCGGCGCCGGCAAGATCTGGGAAGGCTGGGTGAAGGATCACGGCAAGGACGGGCAGACGATGCTCGACTTCGTCAAGGCGGAAAGCGCCAAGTACAAATAGCACTTACGGGTGATTGAGCCGGCGGACGCACCTTGTACGAGCTCGCCATCCTCGCGGTCGTTGTCGCTGTCGCCATGGCGGCGACGGCGGCCGCTATTCGCGTGGTCGGCCCTGCGCTGCGCATTATCGAATACGTGCTTTTGTGCGGCTCGATCTTGACCATCCTGTTCATCGCGTTTTTCGTCGGCGCCGACGTGTTCATGCGTTACGTGTTCAACTCGCCCATCCAGGGACAGCTCGAGCTATCCGAATTGCTGCTGCCGATCATCGTATTCCTGGCCCTGTCCTATACGCAGGCCACGCACGGCAATATCGGCATGGACCTGGTGCTGGACGCGCTGCCGCCGAAGGGGCGGCGCTACGCCACCATGGCTGGGCTGCTGATCAGCATCTTCATCTGTTCGGTGCTCGCTTATTTCAGCGCCAAGAACGCCCTGCAGCTGTGGCGCTATGACGACGTCACCATGACGCCGCCCTATGTGAAGACGTGGCCGTCGGGAGCGGCGATCCCGCTCGGCTTCATTCTGATTTCGCTGCGGATATTCGTGCAGTTGCTGCACATGCTGGATCACCGACGCTTCCCGCCCTTCGAGCCGGTGAATGCGGAGCTGCACCGCTATGACCTGCACGATTACGAGTAGCAAACCGGCGGCGTCGTCCCGCCTTCCTCACGCATGATCGGACGCCGCCATGGGCCCCGTCACTCTCGGCTTTCTCTCGCTGCTGGCGTTGACGCTGTTCCTGATCTCGGGCGTGCGCATCGCTTTTGCCACCGCCCTGTGCGGCTTTTTCGGCCTGTGGATGCTGCGCGGTTACGATCCGGCGGCGACGCTCGCCTCGACCTCCATATTTGGCCACTTGGTCAACTACAATCTCCTCGTGCTGCCGCTGTTCGTGATGATGGGCTATTTCGCCTATCACGCCGGCATCACACGTGATCTTTATTGGACCGCGCGGCAGTGGTTCGGTCATTTGCCGGGCGGTCTCGCCATTGCCACCATCATCGGCTCGGCCGGCTTTGCCGCAGCCTGCGGCGCTTCGACCGCCGCCGCCGCCGTGATGGGGCGGGTGGCGCTGCCGGAATTGAAGAAATACGGCTACGACGACAAGGTCTCCACCGGCTGCGTGGCGGCCGGCGGCACCATGGCAACCATGATTCCGCCCTCGGTGCTGATGGTGGTGTACGGCTTCATTTCCGAGCAATCGATCGGCGCGCTGCTGCTTGCCGGTATTCTGCCGGGTCTTCTGCAGGCGGCCACCTACAGCGTCATGCTGTACATGCGCTTCAGGGTCAATCCGAAGCTCGGCCCGCCTGTCGAGCGCGTCGGATGGGGAGAGCGCGTGCAGTCGCTGCGCGGCGTGTGGGGCATGGTCATCCTGATCTTGCTGGTCATGGGCACCATCTACACCGGCATCGCCACGCCGACGGAAGCCGCTTCCATCGGCGCGCTCGGCGCGCTCGGACTGGCGCTGTTGCGCATCGACCGCAAGACGTTCTGGAACGCCATGATCGAGACGGCGCGCACGTCATCGCTGATCTTCATCATCATAGCCGGCGTGCTGATTTTCGTGCACTTCCTTGGCTTCACCGGCATGCCGGGCGCGGTCGCCTCGGCCATCACCGAGCTGCCGGTGCCGCCGATGGTCATCCTGATCGGCATCATGGCGCTCTATCTGGTGCTCGGCATGTTCCTCGACGGTATCGGCATGGTGCTGCTGACGGTGCCGATCATCCTGCCGACCATCGAGCATCTCGGCATCAACCCGATCGTGTTCGGCGTGCTGGTGGTGCGCATGGTCGAGATCGGCCTGATCACGCCGCCGGTCGGCCTCAATGTCTATGTGCTCAAGGGCGTGGCGCCCAACATTTCCATGGGCGACATGTTCCGCGGCTGCGGCTGGTTCGTCGCCACCGATATCTTCAATCTCGCGATTCTGCTGATGTTCCCGCAGATCATCCTGCTGATCCCGCAGACGATGATCAAGTAGCGCGCCCGAATCCTCAGGCTGCGCCAGCCAGCGGCTGCGCAAAGACCCGGTCGGCCATCACTTGGCAGCGCTGCATGAGACGAGGCTGGTGCGGGCCGTAATCGGCAATGGCCGTGTGCAGCGTGCCGATATTGTCCCACATCATGAGGTCGCCTTCGCTCCAGTTGTGCTCGTAGAGATATTGCGGCTTGAGCTGATGCGCGAACAGAAAGGACAGCGTGTCGTCGCTTTCGGGCCCCGGCATGCCCTCAATCCGCACGGTGTAGCCGGGATTGGCGTAGAGCACCTTGCGGCCGCTGATCGGGTGGGTGAGGAAGACCGGATGCGAAACCGGCGGCTTCTTGCGCCGCTGCTCCTCGGTCAACGGCGGCCGGCTGCTGCCTTTGTGGCGCATCATCTCCCAGAACTTGTTGAAGTCGTGTATGGCGGTGGCGCCCGCCAGCCGATCCTTCAGCTCCTGCGGCAGCTCGTCATAGGCCGCGTGCATATTGGCGAAACGGGTGGCGCCGAGCGCCCGGCCGGCCGCGTCGCGCGGCACCTTGATGGCATAGAGCACGTTGGCAAGCGCGATCGTGGCGCTATAGGACATGTCGGTGTGCCAATCCTGCCCGGCATCGGCGAGCCCTATCCGCTTACCGTCTTCCACGATGTTGGACAGGAACATGATCTCGGGATGCTCGGCATCCTGGTACATGCCGGCGACATTGACCTCGAGCGAGCCGAAGCGCGCGGCGAAGGCCTTTTGCGCGGCCGGGGTCGGCGACTGCGCCGGAAAGCGCAGCACGCCGTAGCGCCCGAGCGCGCGCAGGACGGCGCCAAAGTCATCGTCGGACAGGGCTTGCGACAGGTCCGCGCCCTTGACCGTGGCGCCCAGCGTCTCGCCACTCGGGGTGATTTCGAGCATCGCCGCCATCCATCGTGCCGCGGACGCAAAGCGTAAGGCGGAACGAAGGCCTACCACAAGCCCTTCAGCCGCCCGCCGTCGAGATTGAGCGAGACGCCGGTGATGTAGCTCGCCCGCTCCGAGCAAAGGAACACGGTGGCGTTGGCGAGCTCTTCCGGCTTGCCCATGCGGCCGAGCGCGTTCTTCTTGGCGGCGAGCTTGCGCGCCTGCTCCTCGCTCGCGACGTTGAGCTCCTTTTGCAGGCCTTGCGCGTTCATGCGCCACAGATTGGTGTCGACCCAGCCCGGGCAGATCGCGTTGACCAGCACGTTGTCTTCGCCGAACTCCGCCGACAACGATTTGGTGAGATTGAGCAGCGCCGAATTCGTCATGCCCGAGCCGAACATGATAGGGGTCGGGCTCCTTGCCGGCGCCGCCGATCGTGTTGACGATGCGCCCCCATTTTTGCGCTTTCATCATCGGATAGACGAGGCGGATGGCGCGCAGGAAACCGAACAGCTTGGTGTCGAGCTGCTTCTTCAGCTCGTCGTCCTTCAGCGCATCGAAGCGGCCGGAATACATGGTGCCGGCGTTGTTGACCAGGATGTCGACGCCGCCCAGTTTCTGCTTGGCGGTCTCGACCATTTTCGTAACGTCGGCTTCCTTGGTCATGTCGGCGACCAGCGCGTAAATCTCGCCGCCGGTGCGCTTTTCGAGATCGTCGCGTGCTGCGTTGAGCTTCGCCTCGTTGCGGCCGGTGATCAGCACGCGGGCACCTTCTTCCAGCAGCTGCCGCGCGGTCTCGAAGCCGATGCCGCTCGAGCCGCCGGTGACGACGGCGCGGCGACCCTTGATACCCAAATCCATTCCTGCCTCCCCAGCCTCGTCAATCCGCGCCGCGAGCCAACGGGCCTGCGCGAAGCGCGGCCCGATGATAAACTCCGCTCGCGAGCCCGGAATCCGTAACCCCGGCGCTGCGGCGTTACAGATTCCGGGCGCACCGCTTCGCGGCGTCCCGGAATGACAAGCTGGTAGCGTATAGACTATTCTCTCCGCAATCAAAGTGAGTTCAGCGAGGAAAACGCCATGGGTATCATCGAGCGCGCAAAACTGCACCGCTTCCGCGTCGGTGAGGCGGTGATCACGCGCATCGAGGAAACCTATCTGCCGTGCTATCCGCTGACGCAGATCTTTGCCGAATTCACCGACGCGCATCTCGCCCAGCACGGGCATTGGCTGGCGCCGCACCATTACGAAGCGGAAAGCGGCCGCATCAAGCTCAGCGTGCATAGCTGGCTGCTGCAGGTCGGCGGCAAGACGATCCTGATCGACGGCTGTTGCGGCAATAACAAGCGCAAGCCCGGGCGGCCGTTTTGGGAGAACTTGAACGAGCCTTGGCTCGAGCGGCTCGCCGCCGCCGGGGCGCGGCCGGACGAGATCGATCTCGTCATGTGCACGCACCTGCACCACGACCATGTCGGCTGGAACACGCAACAGAAGGATGGCAAATGGGTGCCGACCTTCCCCAACGCGCGCTACGTGTTCTCCAAGCCCGATGTCGATTATTTCTCGAAGGTGGACGCCGACCCGAAAGAGGGGCCGGCCGAGCTCGGCACCTTCCGCGAATGCGTGGTGCCGATCCTGGAACATGGCAAGGCCGATCTGGTCGACGGCGGTCCCTACCGGCTCGACGATTTCATCGAGATCGACGCGGCGCCCGGTCATTCGCCGGGCCATGTCTTCTTCAAGCTGCAAAGCCGAGGCGAACGCGCCGCCTTCATCGGCGACGTCTGGCATCACCTGTTGCAGGTCTATTACCCGGACTGGAATTTCCCGAAGAATTCCGACGCGGCGCAGGCGCGCGTCTCACGCCGCAAGGTGCTCGACTATTGCGCCGCGAGTGGCGCGCTGGTGATGCCCGGGCATGTGGGCGCGCCGTTTGCGGGCCGCATCGAGAAGACGGCGAACGGTTACCGGCCGGATTTCGCGATGTGAGCGCCGGCTAAGTACTTATTGTTTTGTCAGGGTGATCTCGACTCGCCGGTTCTTGGCGCGACCAGCCGGGTTATCCGAGCCATCCGGATTTGTGTTGGGCGCGACCGGCCTGCTCTTGCCCCAGCCACGCGTATGGAAGTTGGCGCGGTTGAGATCGCCATGGGCGGTCAGCCATTGCGCCACGGTGCGCGCGCGCCGTTCCGAGAGCGCCTGATTGTAGCGGTCGCCGCCCTTGCCGTCCGTATGGCCCTCGATCGACACCTGCGCCTGCGGATGCGCCTTGAGCACCGTGATGACCTTGCGCAATTCGGGCTCCGCAGACGCCTTGATGTCGGCTTTGTCGAAATCGAACAACAGATCGGCGGAAAGGTTGACCTTGATCTCGCGCGGCGTTTCTTCAGCTTTCAAATCCTTCATCGCCCGCTGCAAATCGGCGGCCCGGCCGGCGACTGCGACACCCGACGGCGCCGCGCCGCCTGTGCCTTTGATTGCCACGTTCTCGAACGGCGCAAATTGCGGGACGATCACGTCCACAGCGTTCACGCTGTCGGGCGGTGCCTGAAAGGTCAGATCCATGAAGGCCTGTCCACCCGGCTGCACGTAGGTGAGGAACCAGCGCCCGCCGTCGTTTTTGTCGGATTGCGGCGTCGCCAGAAAACGTCCCTCGCTGTCCTTGAGCAAGGGATAGCTGCGCTTGCCGCGTGGATCGAGCGCGTAGACGTCGGCGTACCGGAGCGCCGGCAGACCGGCGCGGACACGTTTTCTTTCCGGATTGACAATTTTCAGCCGCACCTTGAGTTGGCCCTCCGCCCGCGCGGCCGATTGGAGCGTTGCGCGCAGCGGCTGGACGCTGCTCGTCACCTCCCCGCTTTGCGACGGCGCGACCGTCGTGACGGAGAGATTCTCGAATGCGTGCACGACCGGCGCTTCGAGGCGAATTGCGTCACCCTGCGAGATGGCATCGAACAAAACCCACATGATCGTGTCGGAGTTCGGCAACAGTCGCGGGAACCAGCGTCCGCCTCCGTTCCAGTCCGAAATGGGACCAGCCAGGAAATGACCATTGGCATCCTTGAGCGGAAAATATTTCTTGTTGGCTTTGGGATCGATGACCAGAACTTTCGAGTAGTCGATCGCCTGCGATGCAGCGGCGGCCCGCTTGCCCGCATTGTGAAGAACGATCCCGACATGCAACACGCCATCGTATTGGCGCAGGAAGGCGATGTCGGCGGTGACATCGACCAGATCCGTATCCTGCGGTGCGGCGAGCGAGGGACTGAAAAGGAGAATCGAACAGCACGACGCGAAAGCCAGGCTTATAATCGTGCGCATGATTGAAGCTCTCCTCCACGCCGGTTGCGTCACCGGCTTGATCGTCAGGGAGAATTGCCCGCGTGCGCAAAGCATAGCCAACGTATGCTTCACACGCAATTCGCGGCGGCGATTTGGGCGCCATCGAAAAGGGTCGGCTGCGACGCCGGCCGCGGATCACCTCGGAAACCGCACTCCATCGGCCGCCGCCGGCAATCCGGTCCCGGCGCCGTTCAAGGGCTTTCTGCGAAAAGCGTGAAAGCTTATGCTCTCGTTTATCGCTCGTCGATCGGACCGGGCGCCGCTCGGGCAAGTCCACATGCCAAGCGCAACCAGCTGCACAACCGCTGTCTTCGCGTTCTGCTTCGTTGCGTCAGCTTCAAGCGGATCGCCGGCGGCCGCGCAGTCACAGCAGCAGGTCGATTGGTGCATCAACGCCGCTCACACGTTTTCACCGGATCAGCAGATCGACGGGTGCACGGCGGCCATCCAGTCGCACAAATGGAGCGGCCGGGGCCTCGCCTGGGCCTTCAACAACCGCGGCTTTGCTTATTTCCTCAAGCGTTACCTCGATCCCGCTCTTGAGGACTTCGAACAGGCGATCCGCTTGGACCCGAAAGACGCGGTCGCCTTCAACAACCGCGGCCTCATCTATCGAGCCAAGGGAGCGATCGACAAAGCGATCGCGGATTTCGGTGAGGCGATCCGGCTCGATCCGAAATACATCTTCGCCTACAACAATCGCGGCGGCGCTTACGAGCTCAAAGGCGACTATGACCGCGCCATCGCGGAATACAGCGAGGCGATCCGGATCGAACCGAGGTTTTCCGTCGCCCTCAAAGCGCGTGGAAACGCCTATGCCGCCAAGCACGATTTCAACCGCGCCATCGCCGATTACGACAAGCTGATCGCGCTCAATCCGAAATACGCCGCCGCCTTCTACAATCGCGCCATCGCTTACCAGCGCGAGGGCAACCTCGACCGCGCCATCGCGGACTATAGCGAGACGGTGCGGCTCGATCCGAAAGACGCCCTGGCCTTCAACAACCGAGGCAACATCTACCAACTCAAGGGCAATTTCGCGGACGCGGTCGCCGACTACAGCGACGCGATACGGCTCGACCCCAAAGAATCCGGCATGTATTTCAATCGCGGGGTTGCGAATTTCTATTCCGGGAATCGGCCGCAAGCGCTAGCCGACTTTACGCAGGCGAGCGAGATGAACCCGCATAACGCCTACGCGGCTTTGTGGCGCGACATTGCGGATCGCCGCAGCGATCGTCCGAGCCGGCTGGCGCAGGCCGTGCCGCAGCTCGACATGAACAAATGGCCGGCGGCAGTCGTCCGCCTCTATCTCGGCCAGGCCTCGCGCGAGGCCGTGCTTGCCGCTGCGGACAGCCCGGACGCCACCACGAAAAAGATTCGCACTTGCGAGGCGAACTTCTTTTCCGGTGAAATGGCCTTGCTACGCGGCGCCAACGACGCGGCTGAGCCTCTGTTGCGGGCGGCGGCCGCCGAATGCGGCAACAACACCTTTGTGTGGGCGCACGCCAATGCCGAGCTCAAGGCGCTTGGCGCAATGCCGGCCCCAAACAGCGCGCCCGCTCACCGCCCCTGATAGCTCGGCGTGCGCACGATCAGTCCGTCGAGCTCTTCCGTCACCTTGATCTGGCAGGACAGCCGCGAGGTTTCCGTCACCTCGAAGGCGGTGTCGATCATGTCTTCTTCCTCGGCCGAGGGCGGGCCGACCACCGCGAACCACTTCTCGTCGACATGCACCAGGCAAGTGGCGCAGGTGCAGGAGCCGCCGCATTCGGCGACGATGCCGCCGATGTCGTTCTTCAGCGCGGTTTCCATGACGGTCGAGCCGAGCTCGGCCTCGACCGTGTGCACGGTGCCGTCATGCTCGATGAAGGTGATCTTCGGCATTGTCTCTTTGTTCGCCTCGGTGGAGCGAGAGGTTTCCTGCAGGCTCATGCAACACCTTTGTTGGCCGTCATTTCGGGGCGCCGCCAACGGGTCCACGCGAAGCGCGGCCCGATGATAAACTCCGCGGGCGAACCCGGAATCCATAAGCCCGGTGCTGCGGCGGATGGATTCCGGGCCCGGCCCTTCGGGCCGTCCCGGAATGACTGAGAAAAGTACACTTTGTGATTTTGCATCAAGCGACACCGAGCTTCTTCTGCAGGCTGGTGGAGGAGGTCGTGTATTGGAACACGAGGCGCTTGTCCGGGTAAACGTAGTGATAGACCTTCTGCGACATCAGCGCGGCCTCGTGGAAGCCGGAGAGGATCAGCTTGAGCTTGCCCGGATAGGTGTTGATGTCGCCGACGGCGAATAGGCCGGGGATGTTGGTCTCGAAGGTGCCGGTGTCGACCGGGATCAGATTTTCGTTCATGGCGATTCCCCAGTCGGCGACCGGGCCGAGCTTCATGGTCAGTCCGAAGAACGGCAGCATGGCCTCGCATTCGACGCGTTCCGTGCTGTCCTTGCCCTTGATGGAGGCGGCAACGAGCCGGCCGTCGTCGCCTTCCAGCGCCGTCACCTGGCCGATCTTCAGGTCCATGCCGCCCGCCGCCACCAGCGCGCGCATCTTGTTGACGCTGTCGGGCGCGCCGCGGAATTCGTCGCGCCGATGCACCAGCGTCAGCCGCTTTGCGATCGGCTGCAGGTTGAGCGTCCAGTCGAGCGCCGAATTGCCGCCGCCGACGATCAGCAGCTTCTTGTCGCGGAAAGCGTCCATCTTGCGCACCGCGTAGAACACCGATTTTTCTTCGTACGGCTCGATACCCTGGATCGGCGGGCGCTTGGGCTGGAACGAGCCGCCGCCGGCGGCGATCACCACGCATTTGGCCTCGAAAGTCTTGCCGGCGTCGGTTTCGAGCCGGAACAGCGGGTCGCCGACCTTCTGCAGCGTGGTCACCATCTCGCCGAGATGGAAGCTCGGCTTGAACGGCTTGATCTGCTCCATCAGCGCCTCGGTGAGGCCGTGGCCCGTGATGTAGGGGATGCCGGGAATGTCGTAGATCGGCTTTTCCGGATAGAGCTCGGCGCATTGGCCGCCGACCTTGTCGAGAATGTCGATGAGATGCGCCTTGATGTCGAGCAGGCCGAGCTCGAATACCGCGAACAGGCCGACGGGCCCCGCGCCGATGATGACAACGTCGGTCTTGATCGTTTCGCTCATTCTCCGTGCCCGGCCCGCGGCCGGCTCCTTCACGCTAAACCATATTCCTTGGGCCGCTCACGCCGGCTGGCGGGCGATGGGACTAGTCGGAACCGGGATGACGCGCAGAAGTTCCAAGAGGTTCTGCTCGGGCGTCTTGCCGGTGGTGCTGAGCGAGGCTTCCGCCCTGGCGTAGAGCGGCTCGCGGCTTTTCAGGATGGCGATCAGGTCCTCCATGGCGCGGGCGCTGTTCGCCATCGGCCGCATGTCACCTTGCTCGATCACGCGCTTCATATGGACATTGGGTTCCGCGCGCACCCACACCGTGAAGCACGACGACAGCAAAAGCTCCATGGTGCCGGGATCGGTGACGATCGAGCCGCTGGTGGCCATGACGAAGGCCTGGTGCTGGCGCAGCACGTCCTCGAGCGCCTCGCGCTCGGCGCGGCGAAAGGTCTCCTGGCCGAACATGTCGAAAATCTCGCTCAACGTCGCGCCGGCGCGCTTTTCGATTTCGCGGTCGAGCTCGATGAAGGGCATACCCAGCCGCTCGGCGAGCAGGCGGCCGAGGGTCGATTTGCCGCCGCCGCGCAGGCCGATAAGCGCGATGCGCCGGCGCCGCAGGTCCTCCGAGGGCTCGCCGAAATGGTGCTGCAGGAGATCGCGCGCCTCGTTCAGGTCGGGCGGCGACAGCCTTTCCAGGAACTGTTCCACGAGCACGAGGTCGAGCGGCGGGTCGGCGCCCTCGCGCACCAGTTGGGTGAGCGGCAGGCCGATGGCGCGGGCGATGCGGCGCAGCAGCACGATCGAGATATTGCCCTTGCCGACTTCCAGCTGGGCGAGATAGCGCTCGGAGACTTTCGCGTGCTGAGCCAACACCTTGCGCGACATGCCGCGCTGATTGCGCAGGGTGCGCACGCGCTCGCCGAGGCGGCGCAAATAGAGGTCGCTGTCGCGCGGCGGCGGAACCCGGGTGTGCTTCATGGCTCAGGGGCTACCATGCATTATAATGCCAAGCAATAGCCATATTGGCGGGTTTCTATTGTGGCCGCCGCGCCCAAATGTTAGTTGTCATGCATAATAATGCATGAGGGGGCCGCCATCGCGGCCGCGGCCGGCAGGGCAAGCGCATGACCGTCATCGACTATCGGACCGAGCCCTCGCGCTACCGCCATTGGCGGATCGCGTATGACGGCGACGTCGCCTATCTGATCATGGATGTCGACCAGGCCGGCGGTCTCGGCGACTACGAGCTCAAGCTCAATTCCTACGACCTCGGCGTCGATATCGAACTGAACGACGCCGTGCAGCGGCTGCGCTTCGAGCATCCCGAGGTGCGCTGCGTGGTGATCAAATCCGGCAAGGACAACGTGTTCTGCGCCGGCGCCAATATCCGCATGCTGGGCCAGTCGACGCACGGCGCCAAGGTGAATTTCTGCAAGTTCACCAACGAGACGCGGCTTGCCATCGAGGACGCCTCGGAAAATTCCCATCAGATCTATATCTGCGCCATCAACGGCAACGCCGCCGGCGGCGGCTACGAACTGGCATTGGCTGCCGACCACATCATGCTGGTGGACGACCGCCGCTCGGCGGTGGCGCTGCCGGAGACGCCGCTTTTGGCGGTGCTGCCCGGCACCGGCGGGCTCACCCGCGTCACCGACAAGCGCAAGGTGCGGCGCGACCGCGCCGACGTGTTCTGCTCGATCGAGGAGGGCGTGCGCGGCGTCAAAGCGGTCGACTGGCGGCTGGTCGACGAGGTGGTGCCCAATTCGAAATGGAAGGACGTTGTCGCGCAGCGCGCGCACGAGATCGCCGCGCGCTCGGATCGGCCGAAGGACGCCAAGGGCATCGCGCTCACCCCGCTCGAGCGCAAGATCGAGGCCGACCGCGTCGCCTATTCGCATGTCGAGGTGGACATCGACCGCGCCCGCGGGCTCGCCACCGTCACGGTGCGCGGCCCCTCGGACGATCCGCCGGCGTCGCTCGACGCCGCGCATGCGCTCGGCGCCAGGTTCTGGCCGCTGACGGTTGCGCGCGAGCTGGAGGACGCCATCCTGCATCTGCGCAGCAACGAGGCCGCCATCGGCGTCGTGCTGTTCCGCACCGACGGCAGTGCGCAGGCCGTGCTGGCGCATGACGACTTCCTCGCCAAGGCCAATGGCGACTGGCTGATGCGCGAGATCCGCCATTACCTGAAGCGCGTGCTCAAGCGCGTCGACGTCACCGCCAAGAGCTTCATCGCGCTGATCGAGCCGGGCTCGTGTTTTGCCGGCACCCTGGCGGAGCTTGCCTTCGCCGCCGACCGCTCGCTGATGCTCATCGGCACGCGCGAGGGCGACAACCGCCCGCCCGCCGTCATCACGCTCGGTGAGGCCAATTTCGGCTTCTATCCCATGGGCAACGGGCTTACCCGCCTGCAGACCCGCTTCCTCGGCGAGCCGCAGACGCTCGATGCCGTGAAGAGCAAGATCGGCCAGCCGGTCGGAGGCGAAGAGGCCGCCGAGCTCGGTCTCGTCACCACGGCTTACGAGGATTTCGACTGGGACGACGAGCTGCGCATCCTGCTGGAAGAGCGCGCGAGCTTCTCGCCCGACGCCATGACCGGCATGGAAGCCAATCTGCGCTTCGCCGGGCCGGAGACGATGGAGACCAAGATTTTCGGCCGGTTGACCGCGTGGCAGAACTGGATCTTCCAGCGGCCGAACGCGATCGGCGAACAGGGCGCGCTGAAGCTCTACGGCTCGGGCGTCTCGCCGACGTTTAACAAGGATCGGGTGTGAACATGTTTGTTTGTCATTCCGGGGCGCGAGCGAAGCGAGCGAACCCGGAATCCATAGTCCCGGCGCTGCGGGATTCCGGGTTCGCGGCCTGCGGCCACGCCCCGGAATGACAGAAGAGGATGTTCGACGCCCGGATCAAAGAGGCAGAGTCATGACCATGCAAGCAGTCGACTATGACGGGCTGATCCCGAACAACGTCGCGCTCGGACAGGACGTGCGCGTCAAGCGCGCGCTGGAGAAATGGCACCCCGGTTATATCGGCTGGTGGATGGACATGGGGCCGGAAGGCTTCCAGAACGCGCTTGTCTACCTGCGCACCGCCGTCGGCGTCGACCCGAAGGGCTGGGCCAAGTTCGACTACGTGCGCATGCCGGAATACCGCTGGGGCATCCTGCTGGCGCCGCAGCGGGAGGAACGCAAGATTCCCTTCGGCTCGCACAAGGGCGAGGACGCCTGGCAGGAGGTGCCCGGCGAATACCGCGCCATGCTGCGCCGCCTCATCGTGATCCAGGGCGACACCGAGCCGGCCTCGGTCGAGCAGCAGCGCCACCTCGGCAAGACCGCCCCCTCGCTCTACGACATGCGCAACCTGTTCCAGGTCAACGTGGAGGAAGGCCGCCATCTGTGGGCGATGGTCTATCTGCTGCAGAAATATTTCGGCGCCGACGGCCGCGAGGAGGCGGAGGCCCTGCTGGAGCGGCGCTCGGGCGATCCCGACACGCCGCGCATGCTCGGCGCCTTCAACGAGAAAACGCCGGATTGGCTGTCCTTCTTCATGTTCACCTACTTCACCGACCGCGACGGCAAGATGCAGCTCGAGGCGCTGGCCCAGTCGGGCTTCGACCCGCTGTCGCGCACCTGCCGCTTCATGCTCACCGAAGAAGCCCACCACATGTTCGTGGGAGAAACGGGCGTCACCCGCGTGGTCCAGCGCACCTGCGAGGCGATGAAGGAGGCGGGCATCAGCGATCCCTACGAGATCCAGAAGATCCGCAAGCTCGGCGTCATCGACCTGCCGACCATCCAGAAGAAGGCCAACTTGCATTTCTCGCTGACGCTCGACCTGTTCGGCAACGAGATTTCGACCAATGCCGCGAACAGTTTCCATGCCGGGCTGAAGGGCCGCTTCCGCGAAGACCGCCTGAAGGACGATCATCAGCTCGAAAGCGGCACCTATCCGGTGCTGCGCTTTATCGACGGCGAGATCAAGAAAGACGACGCGCCGGCGCTGTCGGCGCTCAACATGCGGCTGCGCGACGATTACGTCGCCGATTGCCAGGTTGGCGTTGACCGCTGGAACAAGGTGATCGCCGAAATGGGCATCCCGTTCGAGATCAAGCTGCCGCACGTCGCCTTCCACCGCCACATCGGCGAGTTCTCCCGCACCAACGCCGACGTCGACGGCAAGGTTCTTTCGCCGGCCGAATGGACGCACAAGCGCACCGATTTCCTGCCCTCCGAAGCCGACAAGGAATTCATCGAAAGCCTGATGCAGCCGCAGATCGAGAAGGGCAAGTTCGCCAACTGGATCGCGCCGCCCAAGGTCGGCATCGACAACAAGCCGGGCGATTTCGAATACGTGAAGATCGAGGAGGCGTGACGCGAGCTTGCGCGTCCCCGCACGTCGTGGCGCGGCGCAGACTCGGGACCCAGCTTTTTTTGAAATGAACCGGGGCAGGACGGGCTTGTGCCCGGTGCGCTTAACTTGAAGCACTTGACGAGCGTGCTTTTCTCCGCTCGTCCCCGCGAAAGCGGCGACCCAGGACCACACCGTTGGAGCTTTTATTTTCGGCTCTGGATTCCCGCTTGCACCGGAATGAGCGGAGTGTGCAGTGAGTTCAACCTGATCGCATCCCGCGCTAGCGCTTGGCCGCGCGTAAATCTTCGTCTCTCAATTTGTATCTCTGTATCTTCCCCGTCGCCGTGCGCGGCAGGTCCTCGCGCAGTTCAATCCAGCGCGGGAACTTCCAGGTGCCGGCTTTCTCCTTGACGTGCAGCTTCAGTCTCTCGAGCAGGGCCTGGTCGGCAGCGATGCCGTTCTTCAGCACGATGAAGGCCTTCGGCTTGACCAGCCCGTCGGCGTCCTCCTTGCCGATGACGGCCGCCTCCAGCACGGCCTCGTGCGAGGTGAGCGCCGCCTCGACGTCGAACGGCGACACCCACATGCCGGAAACCTTGAACATGTCGTCGGTACGGCCGCAGTAATAGTAATAGCCTTCGGCGTCACGGCGGTACTTGTCGCCGGTATAGGTCCACTCGCCGGCGAAGGTGCGCCGGCTCTTGGCGCGCTGGTTCCAGTAGCCTTCGCCCGCCGACGGCCCGCGCACGATCAGCTCGCCGATCTCGTCCACGCCGAGATCGCGCCCCTGTTCGTCGACGATGCGCGTCTCGTAGCCCGGCACCGGCTTGCCGGTCGAGCCATAGCGGACGTCGCCCGGCCGGTTGGACAGGAAAGTCTGCAGCAGTTCGGTCGAGCCCAGCCCATCGAGCACATCGACGCCGACGATCTCGCGCCAACGCTCGCCGATATGCGAGGGCAGCGCTTCGCCCGCCGACACGCAGAGGCGCAGGCGGTCGGAGCCGGCGCCCCTGCCGATCTGCGGATGCGCCAATAGCGCGGTGTAGAGCGAGGGCACGCCATAGAAGAGAGTGGGCCGGTGTTTGCGCATCATCTCGAACACGCCTTCCGGCGACGGCCGCTCCGGCCACAGCGCGGCGGTGGCGCCGACCGACAGCGGAAATGTCATGGCGTTGCCGAGCCCGTAGGCGAAGAACAGCTTGGAAGCCGAATGCACCACGTCATTTTCGGTGATGCCGAGCACGCCCTGGCCGAACAGCTTGGCGGTCGCCATCAGGCTGGAATGGACGTGCTTGACGCCCTTGGGATCGCCGGTGGAGCCCGAGGTATAGAGCCAGAACGCTACCTCGTCGGAAACCGTGCCTGCGGCAAAGGGCTCCGCGTCGGCATTTGCGATCAGCTCCTCGAACAGGTGCACCGTGCGGCCGGGAAACAGCGCCTTGTCGTCGTCGATGGCTCCGACCAGGATGATGGTCTTCAGGTGCGGCAACTCGCCGAGAATAGGCCAGAGAAGTTGCGCCAGCGGCGCAGCGGCGATGAGCGCGCGCGCCCGCGAGTCGGCGAGGATATAGGCGTATTGCGCCACGGTAAGGAACGTGTTGAGCGGGATCGCGACGATCCCTGCGCGCAGCGCGCCCCAGAACACCACGGGATAGTCGACTGTGTCGTGCAAAAGCAGCGCCGCCCGGTCCTCGTGGCCGAGGCCGAGTGCGCGCAGCGCATTGGCGAAGCGCACGCTACGCGCCTGCAGCCCGCCATAGGTGAGCGAGCGGTCGGGATCGACGAAGGCGACCTTGTCGGCGCGCCCCAGCGCGATATGCGCGTCGACAAAATCGGTCGCGGCGTTGTAGGGCCGGCGCGCGACGAAGTCTTCCGGCGCGATGCCCCCGTGCATTGCCCTAGCCCTCGAACAGCCGCATGAGCAGTCGGCGCGCCAGCACGCCGGCCACGCGCCGGCGGTAGTGCCCGGGCGTGAAAGTCGTCTTCATCGGCATGATCTGATCGCGCACCAGCGCGTCGAGGCCCCTGACGGTACGCGGCCCGACCGGACCGCCGCAAAGCTCAGCTGTGCCGGCGAGCAGCACCGGGCGGGGATTGGTGCCGGTGAAGCCGATGCGCAGATCGGCAAGCGTGTCGCCTTCGCGCCGAAGCGCGACCGCGACTCCCGCCACCGGATATTCGATCGAGCGGCGGATGCGGATCTTATCGTAGGCCGATCGCAAGTTCGGCGTGTTGCGTGCGCGCACGGCGGTGATCAGCTCGCCCGGGCGCAGCGCAAGATAAAATTTGCCGTCGCCCTGCGTCTCGGTGACGGGCATGTCCTGGCGCGCGAAGCCGATATAGAGTTTTTCCAGCGGGATGGTGCGGCGTCCTTGCGGGCCGGCGATATCGACCTCGGCGCCGAGCGTCAGCAATGCCGGCGGCAGATCGCCCGAATAGGTGGCGAAGCAGACGCCGCGGCTTTTCGGCGCCACATGGCACACCGTGCCGGTGGTTTTCAGGCAATGATCGTTGGCGCTGCGCCACCATTCGCTTTGATTGTAATAAATGCAGCGCGTGTCGAGGCAAATATTGCCGCCGACCGTGCCCATGTTGCGGTGAGTAGGGCCGGCGATATGCGCGGCCGCCTGCGCCAGCACCGGATAATGCGCGATCACGGCGGGATGCGCCGCCAGCTCGCTGATGCGCACCGAGGCGCCGATCTCGAGCGAATTTTCGTCCGCATGAATAGCGTGCAGCTCCCGCACGCGGGTCATGTCGATCAGAATTTTGGGCGATTCGATGCCGCGGCGAATGTTCACCACCAGGTCGGTGCCGCCGCCGAGCGGTTTTGAATCGGGATATTGCGCGCGCGCCGCGATCGCTTCCTCGAGCGTCGCCGGATTGAGCACGCGAAAATCGGGCAGGGCGTCCATCACGCAGTCCTCCCGATACTCGTCATTCCGGGACCGCCCGAAGGGCCGGACCCGAAATCCATATTCCGCAGCGCTGGGGTTATGGATTCCGGGTTCGCTCGCTTCGCTCGCGCCCCGGAATGACTGAGAAAAGTCTCACGCGCAAACGTCACGCGCTGCCTCCACTCTTCTTCTCCAGCGCCCGCCTGCGCTTCTCGATCGCCTCGAACACGCGGTCGGGCGTTACCGGCAGGTCGTTGAAGCGGATGCCGATGGCGTCGGCGATGGCGCTGGTCAGGGCCGGCAGGAAAGCAGCGAGCGAACCTTCGCCGGCCTCCTTGGCGCCGAACGGCCCGTGCGGATCCATGCTTTCGACGATGCCGACCTCGATCGGCGGCGAATCCTGGATGGTCGGCACCCGGTAGTCGAGCATGTTGGCGGTGAGCATGAGCCCGTCGTGATAGCCCGCTTCCTCGCTCATCGCCTGGCCCATGCCCATCCAGACCGAGCCCTGCACCTGGCCCTCGACCGTCAGCCGGTTGAGTGCCTTGCCGCAGTCATGCGCCACCCACACCTTGTCGACGGTGACGACGCCGGTCTCCTCGTCGACGCTGACCTCCACCACCTGCGCCGAATAGGAATAGCCCATGGTGCCGCCGATGGCGGCGCCGCGGTATTTCTTGCCGCCGTGCGATTCCGGGATGGTGGAGTAGTTGCCGGTGACGGTGATGGTGCCTGAGTCCTTCAGCGCCTCGGTCACCACCTCGTCGAACGTGGCGCCCTTGTCCTGCGCGCCGGCGCGGTAGACCTCGCCCAGGCATTCGATGTCCTCGGGCCGCGCTTCCAGCTTGCGCGCGGCGGCGGCGATCAACAGGCTCTTCAGGTTGTTGGCGGCGTCGATCGCCGCATTGCCGACCATGAAGGTGACGCGCGACGAGTAAGAGCCGTTGTCCTTCGGCACCACCTCCGAGTTGCCGGTGACGATGCGCACGCGCGAAATGTCGAGCCCGAGCACCTCGGCGACGCTCTGCACCAGGATGGTGGAGGAGCCTTGCCCGATATCGGCGGCGCCCGACAGCACCACCACCGAGCCGTCGAAATCGAGCTTGATCTTGACCGTCGCGTGCGGCTCGCCGGTCCAGTTCACCGGCTTGGAGGCGCCGGAAATGTAGTGCGAGCAGGCCATTCCCAAGCCTTTTCTCAAATTTCCCTTGCCACTGCCGAGCTTGCCCTTGCGCTTCCGCCAGCCGCTTTCGCGCTCCACCCAGTCGAGGCATTCCGGCAGGCCGTAGGAATTCACCATCAGATCGTTGTCGGTGAAGGTCGGCGCCGTGAGCAGATTGGCACGGCGCACCGCGAAGGGATCGAGACCGAGCTCGGCCGCCATCTCGTCGAGCAGCGCCTCGAAAGCGAAGCGCACGTCCACCGTGCCGTGGCCGCGGAAGGCGCCGCAGGGCGGCGTGTTGGTCATGACGCGGCGGCCGACATATTTGACGTTGTGCAGGTCGTAGATGGCGTAGAGCATCGAGCCGGCATAGAGGATGGTCACCACGCCATAGCCGGAATGCGCGCCGCCGCGCTGGTCGCATTCGCATTCGACCGCGGTGATGCGGCCGTCCTTGCGCATGCCGATCTTCAGCCTGATGTCCGTCTCCGGGCGGCCGCGATGGGTGATGAAGGTCTCCTCGCGCGTGGTGACGATGCGCACGGCGCCTTGCGCCTTGCGCGCGAGCAGCGCTGCGATCAATTCGACGTTCAGTGTTTCGGTGCGGCAGCCGAAGCCGCCACCGACATGCGGCTTGATCACGCGGATGCGCGACATCTCCATGTCGAGGATCTGCGCCAGCATCAGGTGCACGTAGTACGGCACTTGCGTGGAGGCATGCACGGTCATGCGGTCGCGCACCGCGTCGTATTCGGCAAGCGCGGCGTGCATCTCCATCTGGTTCTGGCAGACCTCGGCGCAGTTGTAGCGGCCTTCGCGCACCAGATCGGCTTCAGCGAAGCCCTGTTCGGTGCTGCCGAGCTCGAACAGCACGTCGCGTTCGATATTGCCGGGCTTCTTCTCGTGCAGCGCGACGGCGCCGGGGGCGAGCGCCGCCTGCGAAGTGTAATAGGCCGGCAATTCGCGCACGGTGAATTTGATGCGGCGGACAGCTTCGCGCGCGCTCGCGTCGTCGACCGCGGCGACCGCCGCCACCGGCTCGCCGCGGTAGCGCACTCTGTCGCGCGCCAGCACGTATTCGCTGCGCGCGATCGGCAGCACGCCGAAACCCTTGTCGCAGTCGGCGCCGGTGACGATGGCCTTGACGCCCGGCACCTTCAGCGCTTCCGCGACGTCCACCGAGACGATCTCGCCGTGCGAATAGGGGCTGCGGTAGATGCGGCCGGCGAGCTGGCCCGGCGCCACGATGTCGGCGGTGAACTTGGCGCGGCCGGATACCTTTTCCGGTCCGTCGATCATCGGCACGTAGTCGCCGATATTGTGCGCGGGGGTGTTGATGTTCACGGCGCTGGCCCTCGTTTCCGCTCATGCCCGCGAAAGCGGGCATCCGGTTCCTTGGCCCCGGGTCCCCGCTTTCGCGGAGACGAACGGAGGAGACCGCTCATGGCGAGACCCCTTGCGCGTTGAGCGCCGCGGCGTACTTCACCGCCTCGATGATCTTCACATAGCCGGTGCAGCGGCAGATATTGCTGCCGAGCGCTTCGAGGATCTGCTCGTCGCTCGGATCGGGATTTCGCCGCAACAGCCCGGCCGAAGCCATGATGAAGCCGGGCGTGCAATAGCCGCATTGCGAGCCGAGCTTCTCGTGGAAGCCGCGCTGCACCGCCGACAGCTGCCCGTCATGGCTGAGCGACTCGATCGTGTCGACGCGCTTGCCCGCAACGGTCGCCGCCAGCGTCAGGCAGGAGAGCGTCGGCGTGTCGTCGATCAGCACGGTGCAGGCACCGCATTCGCCGCCGTCGCAGCCGGTCTTGGTGCCGGTCAGCCCGACCTGCTCGCGCAGATAGTCGAGCAACAGCAGATTGTCCGCCACCGCGTCGGCGCGGTTGCGGCCGTTGAGCGTGAACTCAAGCAGCCGGGCCAAGCGTTTCTTCCCTCTGGCGCGATTACTCGAATCGCGCTTCGTATTGGTCTAATTTCAACTAGGACACCGCAGCGGGTCAGCGGTCTCCAGACCCATTACCGGGAATGGCTGGTATATTGCCCGCGGGCAGCGCGCCAAATTACCCAAAGCTGGCAATGACTTCAGGCGGAATGGCGCCGGCGGCGATCTTGTCCGGATCATCCTTTCGCCGCACCGTCCACACCCGGCTCTCGCTGCCCTCGACCGCCAGTTCCCCGCCGCGCGTGATGTGATGCTCGACGTCGAAGGAAGAGCGGCGGAACTCGCAGATGCGCGAGGCGATCTCGATCGTGTCGCCGAATTTCACGGGCTTGAGGAAATTGCCGCGGGTGTCGACCAATGCGATGCCGATGATGCCGAAATGCGCGCCCAGATCCTGCGGCTTGACGCCGAGCGCCGCCTCGAACAGCAGCCAGGTATTGGTGTCGAACATCTCGAAGAACCGGCTGTTGAACACGATGCCGGCCGGGTCGCACTGGCCCCATTCGACGGTCAAGTGTCGGCGGAAGGTGAAAGACGCCACGCGCTCGGTCTCCGGCATTAACTTCGCGCGCTTGTATAGCGGGGACCTTTTGTTCTGTCATTTCGGGATGCGCGCGCAGCGCGGGCGACCCGCAATCTATGCCGCGGCGCCGGGCAGCGGTTCCCCGTTTCGCGGCCGGCGCCGTGCGCCGAGGAATAAATTCTAAAAGCTCTCCGCTTCGCGCGGTTGTCAGGACCGGGCGGCCGGCGGAAGGTCATGATTTTACGTCAATTTTAGTTGCGGGACGTGGGGGTGCAATCATACTGCCGCTCGCTTGGCTGCCCGCTATCCCTCGAGCACTGCGAGTGGTTGTCGTGCGTATTGTGGTGGCAGCGGTAGTTCTGGGCCTGCCCCTCGCCGGGTGCGGCGGCGCCATGCCGATGCAGATGACAAGCGGTCCCGTGCCGATCCAGATGGACGAGGCGCGGGACACGGCCCTCAACGAATGCAATGTCAAAGCGGCGGTATGGAAATATCGTAGCCGCCAGACATTTCAGTTTGCCTCGTATCGAACCTGCATGGCGGGGCGTACCCAACAGGAGTGATTGCGCCAGCGCCGCCTCAGGCGGGCGGATGGGTATTTCGCCCCGATCCGCGAAGGAAGATCCAGCCATTTTGCATATTGGCCTCTCGCGGCCATGGACCTATGTCTTCTGACGCGCCGGGCGCCGGCGCCGCGCCCTGCTCTTGATCTTGTCCTTGAGCCGGCGCGGCAGCGGCCATTCGACCACGTCCTGCGCGCGCATTTCCACCCAGGTCGAGGGCCGGCGCCGGCGCATGGCGTGGCGCGGCGCCACCGGCCAGTGCGGCGACAGATCGAGCGCGTAGAGCAGCCAGTCGAGATCGTCGGGCGCGGTCACCCAACGCGCCGGCGCATAGCGGGTGAGCGAGAACGGCCGCGAGAATTCCAGCAGCGATTTCTTGCCGCCGGGCAGGGCGTATTCGTGCGCGTAGCTCATGGCGAGCTCGCGCGCGCTGCGATAGATCGGATCGCGCCAACGCAAAATCGCGTGGTTGGTCTTGGAGATCGCGCCCCATAGCCCGCGCTGCTTGAACAGCGTGACGATGTGATCCTGGTCGCTCGGCAGCGCGCGCAGGTCCATCAGCCAGGCCGGCCGCCCGTGATAGACGAGCACCGCCGCGGCGAAGATCGCGCCTTCCGAGCAATGCGCCACGCGCGCCCGCAGCATCGAGCGCGGCGAGCGCGCGGTGTCGCCGTGCGGCTCGAAGTTGGCCGGCATCCTGTCGAGAAAGTTCTGCACCTTCTGCGGCGTGTCGAGGCGCGCAAACAGCCGGCGCTCGGCGGAGGTGAGCAGCGCGCGCAGACGTTTGCGATAGGCCGGCGTGGTCATGCCGCGGCAATCTAGACGCTCGCCGGGGCGTAGGCCTAGTGGCCGCCGGCGCGGCTCAACAGAAAGATCAAGGCGAGCACGGCGGCGAACAAGAGCGCGGACAGCCATTGCCAAAAGAGCAGCGGATTGCGCTCCATGAACGGCGGCGGCGAAGCGTCGAGAAATTTCTTGTTGGGGTGACGCAGATCGAAAAGAAACTCGGACAGCTCGCTGTATCGTTGGTAGGGGTCCGGGTGCACGGCTTTTTTGAGCGCGCCGTCGACCCAAACGGGAATCGCGCGGTTGTCGTCGAGCGCGGACTTGTAACGAAGCTTCCGTTGCTGCGCTTTCGTCGTGGTCTTCGCGATTTGGGCGCCGTAAGGCAGCCGGCCGGTCAACATCTGGTAGGCGATGACGCCGAGCGAGAAGATGTCGGAGCGCGTCGATCCGGGCTCGCCCAGGAAATATTCGGGCGCCGCGTATTGCGTCGTGCCGAGAATGCCGTCGTAGAGCGTGGACGGCGTGTCGTCGGCGACGCCAGCGATTCGCGTCGAGGCGAAATCGATGATCTTGGCGGTGCCCGTCTTGTCGATCATGATATTGTCGGGCCGCAGGTCCTGGTGCAGCATTTCCTGCCGGTGGAAGGCTTGCACGCCGCTGGCGATCTGCTCGACGAGGCCGCGCACGGTTTCCAGGTCCGCTCGCGGATTGTCGGTCATCCACTGGCTCAACGTCTGCCCTTCGACGAACTCCGTGACCACGTAGAGATAGTTTCGCCTTCTCGACTGGGTGCGCGGCTTCAGCACGTGCGCGCTGTTGATGCGGCGGGCCACCCATTCTTCCATCATGAAGCGCTGCAGATAGGCGGGGTCGTCACGCAGGTCGATCGACGGCGTCTTGATGGCGACCAGCGTGCCGTCGGCGCCATCGGCGGCGAGGTAGATATGGCTGCGGTGGCTCGCGTGGACTTCGCGGACGATCCGGTAGCCGTCGAGCTCCGTTCTCGCTTCCAACAGCGGCGGGCAGGGCAGTTCCGACGCTTGGCGCGCGATTTCGCCGCCTTCGCCGTCGGGCAATGCGTCGATCCTGACGATCTGCACGGTCAGATTGTCGGGGCTGCCCTGGCGCATCGCCTCCTCGACGATGGCGCGGGCGGCGCCGTCCAATTCGTTCGCGTCGCCAATCGTCTCGACGATGAAGCGGTTGGCGACATGCTCGTGCACGCCGTCCGTCGTCAGCAGGAAAACGTCGCCCGCTTCAAGATTGACCGTCCGGTAGTCGATCTCGATCTGCGGATTGACGCCCAAGGCGCGGCCCAGATAGCTCTGTTGCGACGTCAGCACGATGCGGTGGTCTTCGGTGAGCTGTTCGAGGGCTTGTCCGGCCACGCGATAGATGCGGGCGTCGCCGATATGGAAAAGATGCGCCGTCGTCGACTTGATCACCATGGCGCTGAGCGTGCACACATAGCCCCGGTCGCTGTCGTAAAGATATTGGCTTTGCCTCGTTTGCGCGTGCAGCCAGGAGTTGGCCGCCGTGATGACGCGCTGGGCCGAGGTTTTGACCGACCAAGAATCCGACGTGCAGTAATAGTCCGTCAGAAAGCTCTTGACCGCGGATTCGCTGGCGACCGCACCGAAATCGCTGCTGCTGATGCCGTCCGCCAGGACGACGGCGATGCCTTTCAGGCTCAACAGCGGCTCGTCCGGGATCAAGGCTCCATGAAAGTCCTGGTTGACCTCCTTGCGGCCCTTGTCGGAATGCTGGCCGAGCGATATCGCGAGCTGTGCCATGCGGCGAACCAAAGAAAAGAGCCTCAACCCATTTCGGGGTTGAGGCTCTCTCTACACGAGCAGGCCTTGTCAGGCGACCTGCTTGAGGACTGCGCGCTTGGGCGCGGTCCGCACATGGGTCGCGTACAGGGTGGCGCCGGTGAATGCGAGGCCGCCGACCAGATTGCCGAGCACGGTCGGGATCTCGTTCCAGATGAAATAGTCGAGGATCGAGAAGGGCGCGTGCAGCATCAGCCCGGCCGGAAACAGGAACATGTTCACGACGGAATGCTCGAATACCATGTAGAAGAACACCAGGATCGGCATCCACATGGCGATGACCTTGCCGGGCACCGTGGTCGAGATCATGGCGCCGACGACGCCGGTCGACACCATCCAGTTGCACAGCATGCCGCGCATGAACAGCGTCACCATGCCCATCGCGCCGTGCGCCGCGTAGCCGAGCGTGCGCGACTCGCCGATATTGCCGATCACGGTGCCTACTTTGTCGGGCGCCTGCGTGAAGCCGAACGTCGTCGTGAACGCCATGAAGAAGGCGACGGTGAGGGCGCCCAAGAAATTGCCGATGAAAACGAGGCCCCAGTTACGCAAGATTCCCATGATCGTGACGCCCGGCCGCTTGTCGAGCCAGGCCAAGGGAGTGAGCACGAACACGCCGGTCAAAAGATCGAAGCCTAATAAGATCAGCATGGAGAAGCCGACCGGGAAGAGAACCGCGCCGACGATCGGCAGCCCGGTCTTCACGTTGATCGTCACCGCAAACCAGGCCGCCAGGGCCAGAATGGCGCCGGCCATGTAGGCGCGGACGATGGTGTCGCGCGTCGACATGAAGATCTTGGATTTGCCGGCGTCGATCATCTTGGTGACGAATTCCGAAGGGACGAGATATGACACGGGTGAACCCCCTTGCTCGGTGGAAGACTGCATCGAGGCCTGAGCAAGTGACATGCGAAGTGCGGATCGGCGGCGCGCGGCCGTGGCCCGCGGTGCTTTCGGTGCGGAAAAAGCGCTGCGTTGCGGTTGCGGCAACCGCGCAGCCAGGCATGTGCCTGTTGGAGGGTTGATTGACGCCCGTCATTGCGCTGCACAAAATTTTACCTGCGACGGCTAGTTTGCGTGCAGCCGCTCTGCAGACGCGATAAAAAACAAGCTATATCATGGGCTTAGCTTCTGGCATGGCGATTGCGACGATTCCCGCAAGTATCCAACAGGCGGGAATGCATGACCACGGAAGCCGGGCCCAGTCTGCGGTCAGATAGCGAGACGGCGACTGGCGATTTCGAACCCGAGCAGAAGCGTTACCTCGAAGGTTTCGTCGCCGGCCTGCAGATCGCCAAGACGGCCAAGGCTGTGGCAGGCGCGGCTGCACCGCCGGCTGCCGGCGCCGCGCCGTCCGCGCCCGAACCGATTGGCCCCGATGCGGCCGCGCGCAAGGCGCAGGATCGCGTGCTGGCGTCCGGCGGCAAGCTCTCGGATCCGGAGAAGTTCAAGCGCGAGGAGCACCCGTTCGACACCTATGAGCGGCTGAAGGACCTCGGCTCACGCAACGAATATCCCAAGCCTCCCGACAATTTCCGCTGGCGCTTCTTCGGACTGTTCTACGTGGCGCCCAATCAGAATTCCTACATGTGCAGGTTGCGCATCCCGAACGGCATCGTCAAGGCGCATCAGCTCGCCGGCCTCGCCGATCTCGCAGAGAAATACGGCGGCGGCTACGCGCATGTGACCACGCGCGCCAACCTGCAAATCCGCGAGATCGAAGCCGAAGACGCGGCCTCCATGCTCGAGGAAGTGCAGGACCTCGGCCTGTGCTCACGCGGCTCGGGCGCCGACAATATCCGCAACGTCACCGGCACGCCGACCGCCGGCATCGATCCCCAGGAGCTGATCGACACGCGGGCTTACGCGCGCGAATGGCACTTCCACATCCTCAACGACCGCTCGCTCTATGGCCTGCCGCGCAAGTTCAATGTTGCTTTCGACGGCGCCGGAATCATTCCGGTGCTGGAGGACACCAACGATATCGGTTTCCAGGCGGTCGAAGTGAAGGATGGGTTCGGGCTCGAGCCCGGAGTCTGGTTCAAGCTTTGCCTGGGTGGTTTGACCGGGCACCAAAGCTTTGCCCGCGACACCGGCGTGATCGTCAAGCCGGCCGACGCCACCAAAGTGGCCGACGCGGTGGTGCGCGTGTTCATCGACCAGGGCGACCGCACCGACCGGACGAGGGCGCGGCTGAAATACGTGCTGGAGCGCCTCGGCGTCGAGCAAGTGCTCGCGCTCATGGAAGAAAAGCTCGGGCGCAAGCTTAGCCGCGCCGTGCCCGGCGCGCTTGCCGCCCGACCGCCGTTTTCGCGCACCGCCCATCTCGGCATCCACGCGCAGAAGCAGGACGGCTTGTACTGGATCGGCGTCGCGCTGCCGGTCGGCCGGTTGACGGTGGTGCAGATGCGCGGGCTCGCCGAGATCGCGCGCGACTTTGGCGACGGCGATATCAGACTGACCGTCTGGCAGAACCTGCTGGTATCGGGCGTACCGACCGACAAGCTCAAAAGCGCGCAGGAAAGGATCGAGGCGCTCGGTCTCGCCATCGAGGCCAACGCCATTCGCGCGGGGCTCATCGCCTGCACCGGCAACACGGGCTGCAAATTCGCCGCCTCCGACACCAAGCGCCACGCCGAAGAGATCGCCGCCTGGTGCGAGACGAAGCTTGCGCTCGATACGCCGGTCAACATCCATCTCACCGGCTGCCATCACTCCTGCGCGCAGCATTTCGTTTCCGAGGTCGGGCTGCTTGCCTGCAAGGTGCAGGAAACCGAAGACGGCGATGCGGTCGAGGGGTACCACGTGCTGATCGGCGGCGGCTTCGGTCCTTACGCTGCGCTCGGCCGCGAGCTTTACCGCGACGTCAAGGCGACGGACGCCCCGCGCACCGTCGAGCGCGTGCTCAAAGCTTATCTCGCCCACCGCGCCTCTAAGGAAGAAAGCTTCATCGATTTTGCGCGCCGTCACGAGATCGACGCGCTCAAGACCATGGTGGAGGCGGCCGCATGAGCATCACCCCGCGCCCGCCTATCCCCTCGTTTTTGCCGGAGAAAGCCCCGTTCACGCCCGAGCAGCGGGCTTGGCTCAACGGCCTGTTTGCCGGGGTGTTTGGCCTGCAAGGCGGCGTTACGCCGCTGTCCAAGCAGGATGTCGCCAGGCTGTTGCCCGGGCTCGTCGACGCGCCGGCCGAGGCTGCCGATCCGGCCGAGGATGCCGACGACAGCGCCCCCTGGCACGATCCGGCCATGCCGCTGGCCGAGCGCATGAAGCTCGCCGAGGGCAAATCACTGACGCGCCGCATGATGGCGGCGATGGCGCAACAGGATTGCGGCCAATGCGGCTATAATTGCAAAGATTACTCCGACGCGCTGTTCGGCAAGAAAGAAAAACGGCTGAACCTGTGCGTGCCGGGCGGCAAAGAGACGTCGCGCATGCTCAAGCAGCTCTACCAGGAGCTGGAGAGCGGCGCGCCGGTCGCGTCGGCAGCCTCGGCAGAAGCGGCGCCCACGCCGCTGGGCACGCCCGGCCGCTCGCGCGATAACCCGGCCCTCGCCACGCTCGTCTCGCGCTACCGGCTCAACAAGCCGGGCTCCGAAAAGGACACCTGGCACATCGAGTTCGATCTCGCCGGCAGCGGGCTCGACTACGCGGCGGGCGACTGCTTCGGCGTCTTCCCGGCCAACGATTCCGACCTGGTCGACGCGGTGCTGGCCGCGCTCGCGGCGCCGCCCGATTTTCCCATCGGCGGCCGCACGCTGCGGCAAACGCTGATCGACGGCGTCTCGCTCTCGCCGGCGCCCGACATGCTGTTCCAGCTCATCTCCTACCTCACCGGCGGCGAGCGGCGCAAAAAAGCGCAGGCGCTGGCGGAAGGACGCGATCCCGACGGCGACGCCGCCATGCTCGACGTGCTTGCCGCCTTGCAGAAATTCCCCGGCGTGCGGCCCGATCCGGAAGCCTTCATCGAATTGCTCGATCCTTTGCAGCCGCGCGTCTATTCGATCTCCTCCTCGCTCAAAAGCAATCCGGGCCGCGTCTCGCTCACCGTCGACGCGGTGCGCTACGAGATCGATAATCGCAAGCGGTTGGGCGTGTGCTCGACGTTCCTCGCCGGCCGCGCCGCCGTCGGCGATGAGATCCGCGTCTACGTGCAAAAAGCCCAGCACTTCGCGCTGCCCGAGGATCCCGGCAAGCCGATCATCATGGTCGGACCGGGCACCGGCATCGCTCCGTTCCGCGCTTTCTTACAGGAGCGGCAGGCGACCAAAGCGAGCGGGCCGAATTGGCTGTTCTTCGGCCACCAGCGCAGCAACTACGACTTCTTTACGAGGAGGAGCTCCTCGCCATGCGCGCGAGCGGCCTGCTCACGCGTCTGACGCTCGCCTGGTCGCGCGATTCCGACGAGAAGATCTACGTGCAGCATCGCATGCGCGAGGTCGGCCGCGACCTGTGGGCCTGGATCAAGGAAGGCGCGCACATCTATGTCTGCGGCGACGCGCTGCGCATGGCGAAAGACGTCGAGAACGCGCTGATCGCGGTGGTGGCCGAGCACGGCAAGCACTCGCCGCAGGATGCCGCGCGCTTCGTCGCCGATCTGAAGAACAACGGCCGCTACCAGGCGGACGTGTACTAGAGGCCCGCCCATGGAGACGATTGCCCGCACCCCTGTCGAAACGCCGCCCGGCCGCATGCAGCCGCTGGCGCGGCTGCCGGTGTTCTTCGCGCTCGAGGGAAAACGCGTGCTGCTTGCCGGCGGCAGCGCCGCGGCGGCGTGGAAGGCGGAGCTCTTGGCGGCCGCCGGCGCGCGGGTGGAAGTCTACGCGCGCGAGCTGAGCGAGGAGCTGCGCGAGCTCGCCGCCGATCCGCCGCGTGGCGAGATCGTGCTGCGCGCCGGCGCCTGGACGCCTGGCGATTTCGCCGGTGCCGCGCTCGCCGTCGGCGCCTTCGACGATGAGGCGGAAGCCGCCGCGTTCGCGCAGGCCGCACGCGCGGCCGGCGTGCCGGTCAATGTCATCGACAAGCCGGCGCATTGCGATTTCTCCTTCGGTGCCATCGTCAACCGCTCGCCCCTGGTAATCGGCGTCTCGACCGACGGGGCTGCGCCGGTATTCGCGCAAGCCATCCGCGCCAGGCTGGAGGCGCTTTTGCCGAAGGGCTTCGCCGCCTGGGCGGCCGCGGCGGGGCGCTGGCGCGGCGCGCTCAAGGAGAGCGGGCTCTCCTTCGCCGGCCGACGCCGGTTCTGGCAGCTCTTTACCGCGCATGCGGTGGTGAACCCGGACAGCGAGCCGAGCGAGGACGATTTCAGGCGTTTCACCGCCGAGGTGTCGGGGCAGGCAAGCAAGGTGGCGAACGGCTCGGTGACGCTGGTCGGCGCCGGTCCGGGTGACGCCGAATTGCTCACGCTGCGCGCGGTGCGCGCGCTGCAGGCGGGCGACGTCATCCTGTTCGACGATCTGGTGTCGCGCGAGGTGCTCGATTTTGCCCGCCGCGAAGCCAAGAAAATGCTGGTCGGCAAGACCGGCTTCGGCCCCTCCTGCCAGCAAGACGACATCAACAACCTGATGGTCGGCCTCGCCCGCCAAGGCAAGCGCGTGGTGCGCCTGAAGGGCGGCGATCCGCTGATCTTCGCGCGCGCATCCGAGGAAATCGCCGCCTGCCGCTCAGCCGATATCGCGATCGAGGTGGTGCCCGGGATCAGCGCGGCGCAGGGCGCGGCGGCAAAGCTCGCGCTGCCGCTCACCGACCGCGACCATGCCCGCCGCCTGCAATTCGTCACCGGGCACGCCAAGGACGGCACCCTGCCAGCCGATATCGATTGGCGCAGCCTCGCCGATCCTGCCACCACGACCGCGATCTATATGCCGACCCGAACGCTGACAGCGCTGGTTGCGAAAGCGGTTTCCGAAGGCCTCGACCCGCTTACGCCGGCGTTGGCCATTGCGCGCGCCACCAGGCCGGATCAGGCAGTGGTGCAGGCACCGGTCGGCGAGTTGGCGGTGCGGCTGGCGAAAGCGGGCTTGCCGGGGCCGTTGCTGGTTATGCTCGGCGCCTGTCTGATGGCGCCGACTGCAAGGCGCGCGCGAGATGTCGGCCGGCAGGCCAGCTGAGCGCGCGTCAGTGCCGCCACTGTTCGACAAATCGTTTGCGCAGCAATTCGCTGCCGAGCGGCTTCGGCGGCGCGAAATATTCCGCCTCCCGGCGCCCAGGCCTCGCTGGCGCATGCCGCATCGCTGCCCCGCCGACGCGTGGTCGGGACGGCGGGAGCGGCACGTTGCTTGACTGCGATGGCACGGCGGCAGCAGGCGCGACCCGCGGCCGTGGCACCGCGGCCACCGGTCCGATCAGCGGCGGGCTTGCCGGCGGAAATGTGTCCGGCGAGTAAGCAAAGGCTTTGTACCGGTTGTTGCGGATCAGCGGGTGGTGCTCCTGGACGATGCGGTCGGCTTCGCGCCGATTCTCGTAGCTGCTGCGATGGTCGGCGCCCATGGCGTAGGTAGGATTTGCTTTCGCCGTCGCGCTGCCGGCTTCGACCGTGTCGTCGTAGTCGCGCCTTTCGTAGCGGGCCGTGCCGCGGTCGCGGAACGCGCTTTGGAAGTTAGGATTGAGCCTGATCGCGGCGTTCATATCGCGCGTCGAGTGCGGGAAATCGCGCTTTTCGTAACGGGCGATACCGCGATTGTAGAGCGCCAGCGCGTATCTCGGGTCGATGAGCAGCGCCTTGTCGTAATCGGCGATGGCGCGGTCGAGATCGCCGCGGCTGCGATAGGCGAAACCGCGATTGTTATAGACGCGCGCGCTGTTCGGCTCGAGCTTGATGGCCTGATCGTAGTCCTTTATCGCCAGTTCGAACCAGCCGATACTGTCGTAGGCGACGCCGCGGCCGTTAAAGGCGGCTGCGAAATTGCCGTCGAGCTTGATGGCCGCGCTGAAATCCGCGATCGCGCGCTTGAAGTCATGTTGATCGACATAGGCGGTGCCGCGATTATAGAGCGCGGCAGCGTAATTCGGCCTGAGTTTGAGCGCCGCGTCGAAATCGGTGATGGCTGCGGCGGTATCGCCCTTTTTGTGGTGGGCGAAGCCGCGATTGTTGAAAGCGACCGCATTGTTCGGGTCGAGCGCGATTGCCGCGCTGAAATCGGCAAGGGCCCTGTCGGTATCGCCAAGCTTGCCGTAGGCGATGCCGCGCTCGCCGTAGAATGCGGATGAGTTCGGATCGTAACGCAGCGCCGTGGTGAAATCCGCCACGGCGGGGTCGAGTTCGCCCTTCATCCGATAAGCGAGGCCGCGGTTGCCGTAAGCCGCGGCGTTTTTCGGCTGCAGCGCGACGACCTGCGAGAAATCGGACACGGCGCGGCCGTAGTCTCGCTTGTCGCGGAAGACAAGCGCGCGTCGGAAATAAGCATCGGCATTGTCTTCGTTGAGGCGGATCGCCGAATCGTAGTCGGCGATAGCCTTGTCGAGATCGTGCCCATCGTAATAGGCATTGCCGCGCCGATAGTAGGCGAGCGCGAAGCGCGGATCGAGCGTCACCGCCGTTCCGAAGTCGGCGATAGCGTGCGCGCCGTCGCCGATGAGCCGGTAGGCGATGCCCCGGTTATAGAAGGCGAGCGCGTTTTTGGGTTCGCGCTTGGTGACTTCGCTCAGATCGGCAACGGCGCGGGCGTTGTCACCCTTGCCGCCGTAACTGAGCGCGCGATCGTAATAAGCATCGGCATCGCCGGGGTTGAGTTCGATCGTCTTGTCGAAGTCGGCGATAGCGCCCGCGTAGTCGTGCCGCGCGTAAAGCGCGCTACCCCGGTCATAATAGGCCGCGGGATTTTTCGGATCGGCTTTGATTGCCGCGCTGAAATTCTGGATGGCGCGCTCGAGGTCGTGCTTGTCGCGGTAGGCGAGCCCGAGATTGTAGTAAGCGATGCTATCGCGCGGGGCGCGATTGATGGCTTGTTCGAAATCGGCAATGGCGCGGGCGATATCGCCGGCGGCGGCAAAGGCAACCCCTCGGTCGTTATAGGCCCGGGCATAGCCGGGGTCGATTTTGATCGCCTGCGAAAGGTCGGCGATGGCGAGGTCGTAGTCGCGCCGGTGGACATAAGCGTTGGCTCGGTTGTTGAGCGCGCGCGTATCCGACGGGACGAGCTCGATCGCGCGGCCGTAGTCGGCGATGGCGTGGACGAAATCGTCCTTGTCGTATTCGGCGTTGCCCCGGTTGAAGTAGGCGGCGGCGTATTTGTCGTTGAGCTTGATCGCCTGGCCGTAGTCGACAAAGGCGTGATCGAGATCGCGCTTGGCGGCGTAGACGATTCCCCGGTTGTTGAAGGTCGGCGCGTATTTCGGGTCGAGGCCGGCCGCATGATCGAAATCTGCGATAGCGCGGCCGGTATCGCCCATGAGAGCCAAAACGATGCCGCGGTCGTTGTAAGGCAGGACCTGCGCGGGCGCGAGATCGATTGCCTGCGAAAGGTCGCCCAGCGACTTCTGGTATTCCCCGAGATCGGCGCGCGAAGCGCCGCGCGCGGCATAGGCCTGCGCGAGCCCCGGATTGAGCTTGATGGCTTGCGTGAAATCCGCCACCGCGCGGTCGTAGTTCCGCTTGCCGTGATAGGCGATGCCGCGGTTATAGAAGGCGGCGGCGTTTGTGGTATCGATCTTGATCGACCGATCGAAATCGGCGACGGCCTGGTCGTAGTTGCCGCGCGCGTAATGCGCCACGGCACGGTCGTAATAGGCCATGGCGTCTTCCGGGCTAAGACGGATCGAGGCGCCGAAGTCAGCGATGGCACGCTTATAGTCGCGTTTCTGGAAATAGGCGGTACCGCGATTGTAGTAGGCGGCAGACAGGTTCGGGTTGATCCTGATCGCTGTGCTGAAATCGGCGACTGCGCGGGAGAAATCGCTCTTGGAAGCGGAGGCGATGCCGCGATCCTCAAAGGCGAGCGCGAACAACGGGCTAACCTCTAGCGACGCCGCAGGCTTGGAATCGCCGCTGTCGTAGCCGCGCTGGGCGCCCGCCTCGCGCGGCCGCGGCGCGACCGTGTAGCGCGGGTGGATCGTGATCGCAGCCTCGAAATCCGCGATCGCGTGACCGAGGCGGCGCTTCTTGAAATAGGCAAGGCCGCGGTCGTGATAGGCAAACGCGTCCTTGGGGTCGAGCTTGATCGTCTGGTCGAAGTCGGCGATGGCGTGATCGTAGTCGCCTTGCCTAAGGTAGGCGCCGCCGCGGTTGTAGTAGGCGAGCGCGTAATTCTGCTCGAGCTTGATTGCCGCGCTGAAATCCTCGATGGCGCGCTCGGGTCTGCCGCTGTTGCGGTAGGCGAGACCGCGGTTGTTGAGGGCGAGGGGATCGTTCGGCTTGAGCGTGAGCGCATGGTCGAGATCGGCGATGGCATGATCGGCATCGCCTTTGCTGCCATAGGCAATGCCGCGTTCGTGATAGGCCCGCGCATTCTTCGGGTCGAGCTTGATTGCCTGATCGAAGTCGGCGATGGCGCGGTCGTAGTCGTGCTTGTCGAAATAGGCATCGCCGCGGTTGAAAAAGGCGCTGGCGTCGGAAGGGTCGAGCTTCGCAGCCATGCCGAAGTCGGCGATGGCGCGCTCGGTGTCGCCTTTGGCGCGGTAAGCAAGGCCGCGATGGTCGTAGGCGGAGGCGAGGCGACTATTGAGCTTTAGCGCCTGGGTGAAGTCGGCGATGGCGCGGGCATAGTCCCGCAGCTGGCGGTAGGTTTGCCCGCGCGCGTCATAGGCGTAGGCGTTGCTCGGATTGAGCTTGATCGCTTGGTCGAAATCGGCAATCGCGTGTTCCGGGGAGCCCATGGACTTCAGGGTTTCGCCGCGGTTCAACAATGCCGGCGCCAGGTGCGGATCGATCGCAAGGGCCTGGTCGAAATCCTTGATCGCCAGCTTGAGCTTGTTTTGGCTCATGTAGACCATGCCGCGATTGTTGAAGGCCCGTTCATCGCGCGGGTTGGCCTTGATCGCGGCGCTGAAGTCCGCGATAGCGCGGTCGAAGTCGCGCTGGTCGCGGTAGATGGTGCCGCGATCGTTGAGCGCGGCGGCGAAGGCGGGATCGAGCTTGATAGCTTGGTCGAGATCGGCCACTGCGTGCGTGAGGTCGCCGCGCCGCCGATACAGCAGGGCGCGGCTTCGATAAACGCCGGCATAGGTCGGGTTGAACTTGATCGCCTGGTCGAAGTCCTGCAGCGCGCGGTCGACGTGACCGCGCAGCACGTAAGTATTGGCCCGCCCCGTAAAGGCTGCGGCGTTCTTCGGGTCGAGCTTGATAGCCTGATCGTAGTCGCCTACCGCGCGGTCGAAGTCGCGCTTGCGCTGATAGACGTTGCCGCGCTCGACATAGGGGGCAGCGGATTTGGGATCGAGCCGGATCGCCTGCGTAAAATCGGCAAGGGCGCGCACGTAGTCGTGCCGGTCGCGGTAAGCGACGCCGCGCGCCTGCGCGGGCAGCGGATTGCGCGGGTCGAGTCTCATCGCCTGGGAGAGGTCGGCGATTGCGTGGCCGAAGCGGTGCCGTTCGTACTGAGCTATGCCGCGGTTGTAATAGGCGTCGCTGAGATGCGGGTCGAGCTTGATGGCCTGGTCGAAATCGGAAAACGCGGGCGCGTCGTCGCCGAGCCGGAAATGACAAAATCCGCGCACGTCGAAGGCCGCGGCGTCCTTCGGATCGAGCTTGATCGCCTGAGTGAGGTCGGCGATGGCATTCTTGTAATTACGTTCGTCCTTATAGGCGAGGCCGCGCCTGTAATAGGCACGGGCGTCTTTCGCATCGATGGCAATGGCTTGCGCAAAATCGGCGAGGGCGCGCTTGTAGTCGTGTTTCTTCCGGTAGGCATCGCCGCGGTTGGTGAGCGCAGCGGAATTTCGCGGGTCGATGCGTATCGCCTGGTCGAAATCCTGGATGGCGCGCTCACTTTGGCCTTTAGCCACGTAGGCAAGCCCGCGCAAATTGAAAGCGGCTGTATGGTCGGGCCTGATATTGATCGCCTGATTGAGGTCCGCAACGGAGCGATCGTAGTCGCGCTTGGCGTACAGCACCTCGGCGCGGGCGTAATAGGCATCGGGATTTTTTGCGTCGAGAGCCATCGCCTGGTCGAGGTCGGCGATGGCTCGGCCGGTCTCGCCATGTTTTTGATAAGCTAGCCCGCGATTGTAATAGGCGCCGACGTTCTTTGGGTCGAGCCTGATAGCCTGGCTGAAATCGGCTATGGCCGGCTTGTGGCGGCCCTGACGGTTGAGCGCCAGGCCGCGATGATAGAAAGCAAGCGCGCTCTTGGAGTCGAGCTTGATCGCGTGGTCGAAATCGGCAACCGCGCGGTCGAGCTTGCCTTGCGCGGCATAAACGACGCCGCGGCGGTAGCGCGCGAGCGGATCTTTCGGGTCGAGCGTGATCGCCCTGCCGAGGTCGATCAGCGCCTGCGGATAGTTCTTAAGGTCGAAATAGGCGACGCCGCGATTGTAGTAAGCGAGCGCGTAGCCGGCGTCGAGTTCGATCGCCTTGTTGTAGTCTTGGATGGCGCGGTCGTAGTCGTGCTTGTCGTAATAGGCGCTGCCGCGGTTGTAGTGCGCCAGCACGTATTTTGGATTGAGTAAAATGGCCTGGTCGTAGTCCTTGATCGCCCGGTCGACTTCGCCGCGTTTGCGATACGCCAGCCCGCGATTGTTGTAACCCAAGGCGTCGCGCGGATCGATCAAGATCGCCTGGTCGAAATCCTTGATGGCGCGATCGATGTTGCCGCGCGCCGAATAGGCGAGACCGCGGTCGTTGAGCGCCAGGATGTATTTCGGGTTGAGCTCGATGGCGCGGTCGAAATCCGAAATCGCGTGTTCGTAGTCGCGGATGTCGCGATAGGCGAGCCCGCGGCTCTCATAGGCGACGGCATCGTCGGACTTGAGCTTGATGGCTCGGTCGAAGTCGGGGATGGCGCGATCCGGCTCTCCTTTGGCCCGATAAGCCATGCCGCGGTTGAAGAACGCCATCTCGTTATCCGGATTGAGGCGGATCAGCAGGTTCAGCGCGGCGACGGCGCGGCCATAGTTCTTTTTGCCGTAGTAGATGTGGCTCAGCGCGTCGAGGGCATCGGCGGTATGCGCGCCGTATTTGAGCGCCTGCTCGAGATCTTGCGCGGCATGCGCGGCATCGCCGCGGTCGCGCCAGGAAAGACCGCGGTTGTAGTAGGCGGCGCCGTTCTTGGGATCGAGGTCGAGCGCCGCGGCGAAGTCGGCGATGGCTGGCTCAGTTTTGCCGCCGGTGCGATAGGCTTCCCCACGGCGGACGAGCGCGTCGCCCCTCAGCCTATCTGAATGAACAGCGTCGATAACCGCCGTGCAGTCGGCGACGATGACATCAAATGAGGCTTTTTGCTTGCCGAGGCAGCGATGAAACTGATCGCGCGTGATGGCATGTGCGTTTTGCGCCGCCAGCAGCGCCATTGCCGCCGCTGCTGCGCTGATGATGTAGCGTTGCACGCCGATCATGCCGCCTTGCTCCGATGCCCCGCCTTCCTGAGCGGCACGAACTTAGCGGTTGAGCGGCGTTTTTTGACGATTTAGCCGAGTTAACATTAATCCGGCGCGCGGCACTTGAGCGCGCGCGTTAAGTTTACCGGCAGCGATGCAGGACGCGCCCCGTCAAAAAAAGAGCGCGCCGGGAGGTTGTCGGCGCGCTTCCGGATCAAGTGGCGCGATCGATCCGAAACTATCTGCCGTTGTCGGCGGCAGCCGCTGCGGCGGCGCGCGCGGCAGCCGCCATGTCGTCGAGCACGTATTTTGGCGGCATCACGTAGGCCAGCACGCGGCTCTTCGGATAAACCGATTGGCGCACCGCGTTGCCGTGATTACCCGAGATGATGACAGGGTTGCCCTGGCCGTCGGTGCCGCGCACCACGCCGACATGGCCGTTGTTTGCGCCTCTGCGATAGAGAATCGCGATCGCCCCGACACGCGGACCGTCCAGCTTCTTGCCGTATTGCAGGAATGAGCGCGCCGAACGCGAATGCGTGCCGTTGCCGCCGGCTCGGCGCAGCACGAAGTTCATGAAATCTGCGCACCAGAGCTTAGTCGGTAGTCCGATCTGACGTGCGCTGCGGCCGCGCCAACGCAGGGCCTCGAGCAGCACCATGGCGGCGCCGGGCACCTGGCCGGCCTGCTCGATGGCGGCGGTGCGGCAGCGCGCGACGATCTCGCGCGGCTCGAGATTGGCGAAACGTTCGCTGTGCTTCTTGGTCGCGGCGTTTGCGGGCGCCGCGACGCCGGCCGCGAAAGCACAAGTGATCAAGACCGCAATCGATCGCTGCATGTTCCGCATGTCGTTCGGTCCCGGTCGTTTATCGGTCGGGACCCCCCTTTTCTTCTCTACGTTCACAATCCGGCTTCCCCACAGCGGCCGGTTGCTGAATTGCGTCCCCGGCATCTTTTCCAATCCGGGGGCCATGCGGCAAGCGATGCGCGGCCGTAACGGCGTGCTGCTTTGCAATATGGTTAACTTGCGTTAAGCGTGATCGGGCGCGCCAGGGCCTTTTTCAGCGCAATTTGTAGCGAAACGGAGCGACGATCGCTCGTTGCGTGCCCATTTTAGGGGACGCGGGACCGTTGTGGCTGGGCGCGTGATGAGCGCGGTATCCGCAGGCTCAGCGCCGTATGCGCAACGAAAAAACCCGCCTCACCGGTATAACCGGTGAGACGGGCTCAAAGACTGGCGCGGCTAGTGGCGACTAATCGCGATAGGAGACGACACGGCTTCCGCCGTAATATTCGCGGTCGCCCGAGTAATCGCGTCCGCTGTAGCGGTCGCCTTCGTTGCCGCAGTTGCAGTTGATGCCACGGACTTCACGCCGCTCGACGACGTGGCGCACCGTGCCCGGCACATAGCGATTGACCACCTGGCGGTGGTATTCGTTGCGCCATTTGTTGACCGTATTGCGCCGATGCAGGACGACGTCACGCACCACCGTATTGGTGCGGTGCACGACAACCTCGCGGTTGATCACCGGCCGCACGTGCACGACCAGATGGTTTTCCTGGATCAGCCGCGTCTTGCCGCGCACCACGCGGGTGCGGTTGACAACGCGCTGGTGGGTGACGACACGCGCCGGCGCCCGCTCGACGTGGCGCGTGGTGTATTCCGATTCCGGACGCATACAGTTGCAGGCCGAGTCGTAGCGATAGCCGTCCGCTGCCATCGCCGGAACCGAGTGGATGCCCGCCAGCAGAGGACAAGCAGGGCACCGTAGAACGCTTTGTACAGATGTTTCATGTTCAACGCCCCGTTAACCATTTAAGTTTAGTCGCCACCTTTATTTTTTAAGCATTAACCATTTTTGTAAAGGGCTATTTTTCTTCCGTTTCCGGTCTGTTTCCCCGGGCCTTCCGGGGCCACGAGACTCAACAAATAGGCCCCAGGAGCCGAGTCCCGGGGGCCGGACACACAACATCTAGACGATGCGGTTAAGTTGATGAAAGTTTTAGCTTTTTTGTCTTGATTACTTTTTTAGCCGCGCGAGCGCATCTTTCAGCAGACTGAAGTCGGCGTAGTTCTTGACGTCGATTTTTTTCTTCACGAACCCGAGCTCCCGCGTGGTCTCGACGTTGCGCTGAAGTGCGGCTAAATCCGGCATCAGGTCGGCATCGCGGTAGCAGTCTTGGTGCGTGAACACCCAGCCGAAGCGATCTGCCGGCACGTGCGTGAGCTTGGATGCGATCTTGGCCACTTCGGCGTGGTTTTTCGGATCGAGATACCAATGGACCACCTGGAGCATGTCTTCGGTAAAATCGACCATGGCGGCGCGGTGCTTTTTGATGAATGACTCGCGCGCGACAGTGACGATCATCTGCGTCTGACCCATGGCATCCTTCAGCGTGAACAGGACGTTGCCGCCCTCGCGCAGCTTCGGATTAAGGGCAAAGGGCAAGACCGCCGGGATCAAGTCGGCCTTTTTCTCCAGCAGCATCGCCGGCATGGCCGGCAACGGTCCTTCCAGCATGGTGTAGTCGCGCTTGTCCTCCAGCCCGTGCTTCTTCAGCATGGCGCGCACCGCAACATCGACGGCGCTGCCGCCGCCATTGGTGCCGATGATCTTGCCCTTGAGGTCTTCGACCTTGTTGATGCCGCTGTCCTTGCGCACGTAGAACTGCTGGCTGAAGTAGCCGGGTACGCCATCCTGGAACTCGTCGCCGATGACGCGCAGATCGCTCAAACCGGCGTTCTCGATGGCGATGGCGAACGAGGAATAGGCGAGGCTGGCGACTTCCAGTTCGTTATTGGCGATCGCCGTGATGGTCTGCGGGGTGCCGCGGAAGCGGATCGTCTCGAGCGTATAGGACTTGCCCATATGGCTGAGAAGATCCTTCTTCTCCAGAATGAGCGAGCCCCAGTTGGCGACCGGCGCCACCCAGGACATGCGAATCTTCACCGGCTCCGCCTTGGCGGCCCCGGCGGCCAGGCCGAGCGCGAACACGCCGGCCGTTACGAGTTTCAGAAAACGCATCGTTCCCTCCCAGTTTTCGCCGGCTCGCTCCTTGGACCGCGGCGAGCTTCGCGACGCGAATTGGAAGATTGTCGGGACTCCAACCATCTTTGGCAAGGCCGAGTCTCGCCCGGCATCCGGTACAGACGCCCGCCCGCCGCCGCCGTCATACTGTGCTCGGCTCGTGCGCTTCGGCGTGCCAGACCAGCAGCCGCCGGCGGATCAACCCCATGGCCTTCACCAGGGCGTAGCCGACGACGGCAATCTCCACGATGCCGGCGAACACGCCGGGCGAATTGGCAAAGCGTGATGCCGTCATCATGGCGGCACCCAGGCCGTAGCCGCCCATCAGCATTTCGGCGACGACGGCGACGATGAGACAGAGCGGCAACGCCACCTGAAGTCCGGTCATGATCTGCGGGAACGCCGCCGGCAGCAAAATCTGGGTCAGCAGCTCGCGGCTGCTGGCGCCCATGTTGCGGGCGGACCAGATGAGCTCCTTTTCGACGCCGGCGATGGCGATGACCGTGGCGGCGATGACGGGAAAAATGGCGTCCACCACCACGATGGTGATCTTCGAAACGTCGAAGACGCCGAGCCACAGGATGACCACCGGCAGGAAGGCGATCTTCGGCATCGGAAATCCGACCGATATGATGGGGTCGAAGAACCAGTTGGCGATAATGCTGCGCGTCATCGCCACGCCGATGGCGACGCCGAGGACGGCGCAGATGGCGAAGGCGGTGAGCGCGCGATAGAGGGTGAGGGCGGTGCTGATCCAGAGATCGCCGGAAACCGCGTCTTCCCAGATGCGCTCGACGACCGTGCTGAAGGCCGGCAGCTGGTAGGGCGTGAAGCTTCCGCTGCGCGCCAGAGCCTCCCAGGCCGCAAGCAAAAGGAGAACCGAGAACACGCGGGCAAAGCCGGAGAGCAACAGCTGCGCGAGCCGCATGGCGAGCGGCTCGGGGCCTACCCGGGTAATCGTCGCTGCGCCGCGCTCTACTCGCGCCATGCCAGCGTCCTTCTGGTGATGGCCAGATAAATTCTGTCACAGGCGAAGCCGAGGAACACCACCGTCAACACCACCGCATACATCGCGTCATAGGAGCCATTGGCGCCGAGCGAGCCGATCAGATAGCCTAAGCCGCGCTGCGCCACGATCAGCTCCGACGCCACGAGCAAGATGAAGGAAAGCGCGAGTGCCGTGCGGATGCCGTTGAGAAGCTCCGGCATCGCGCTCGGCAGCACCACGTCGCGCAACACGCGCAAGCGGCTCGCCCCCATGCAGCGCGCCGACCACAGCAGCGTCTGGTCGCTGCCGCGGGCGCCGTTGAAGGCGCCGATCGTCACCGGCAGCATACAGCCGAGGAAGATCAGCAGGATCTTGGAGCCGTCGCCAAAGCCGAGCCAGATCACCGTGACCGGGATCAGCGCGGATTTCGGCAGCGGATAGAAGATTTCCACGATGGGTGCGAACAGCACGTTCACCGGCTTCCACCAGGCCATGAAGATGCCGAGCATGGTCCCGATCACGACCGCCAGCGCGAGACCAGCAGAGCCGCGGTAAAGAGATGACAGGCCATTGCCGATAAGCTCGCCGTCCTTGATCATGTCGAACCAGGAAAGGACCACGCTCGACAGCGTCGGCAGCGCGTCCGACGAAACGAGATGCAGGCGCGCCACCAGCTCCCACGCGACCGCCAGAATAAGAAGCGGCGAATAGCGAAGGATGGTCTTCATGGTCCCCGCCTGACCTGCTGCGCCTTGATCGCCTCTTCGCGCACCAGGTGCCAGATCTCGTCGACCTTCTCGATGAATTCCTTTTCTCTGAAGATATTGACCGCGTCCTTTTCGAATTTGGTGTCGACGATGGTCTTGATGCGGCCGGGCCGCGCCGACATCACCGCCACGCGGTCGGCCAGGTAGACCGCCTCCTGTACGTCGTGGGTTACGAAAATCACGGTCTTGGGCGTTCGCTGCCATAGGCCCAGCAATTCGCTCTGCATCAGCGCGCGCGTCTGCGCGTCGAGCGCGCCGAACGGCTCGTCCATCAGCAGGATTTTGGGGTCATAGGCGAGCGTGCGGGCGATCGCCGTCCGCTGCTTCATGCCGCCCGACAGTTGCGAGGGATAGCTGTCCTCGAAGCCGCCCAGGCCGACGAGTTCGATGAAGTCTTGTGCGCGTTTTTCCCGCTCCTCTTTCGGCATGCCCTGCCGTTCCAGCCCGTACAGGATGTTGCCGCGCACGGTCTTCCAGGGAAACAGCGCGAAATGCTGGAACACGATGCCGCGGTCGGGGCCGGGGCCGGCGACCGGCTGGCCGTCGATCTTGATCGCGCCGGTCTCCACCGGCAGGAAGCCGCCCAAGAGATAGAGCAGCGTGGATTTGCCGCAGCCCGAGGGGCCGAGCAGCGCGACGAACTCGCGGTTGCGCACTTCGAGCGAAACCCGGTCGAGTGCCAGCACCTCGCGCCCGCGCGGCGGACGGTAGAGATGGCTGACGCCGTCGATGACGATCTGTGCTGACCCGGCCATGCGGGATGAAGCCTCCCCAATGGCCGCAAACTGTCAAGCGCGTCGTCGCAGGCAACGAGGTCGCTTTCTTACGCGGGCCCGGCTTGGCTTATAATGTGGGACATCAAACCAAGGGGAAATCGGGAGGAAAAGTCCGTGCCCAGCAGCCTCGCAGCCGCCCGCCTTGAGCTCGCGCTCGCCAACCGCATCGTCGCCAACGAAGGCGTGCTCGACGCTTTCGGCCACGTCAGCATGCGTCATCCCGACGATCCCGGGCGTTATCTTCTGTCGCGTTCGCGCGCGCCCGAGCTGGTGGAGCCCGACGATTTCATCGAATACGACCTGGACTCGCGCCCCGTCGCCGAGCCCGGCGTCGGGCAATATTCCGAGCGGGTGATCCATGGCGAGATCTACAAGGCGCGGCCGGAGGTCATGGCGGTATGCCATCATCACGCGCCGGCCTTCATGCCGCTGCTCGCCACCGGCACCGATTACGTGCCGGTGTTCCACCTCGGCGCGGTCGGCGGCATGAAGCCGCCGTTCTGGGATCAGCACGACGAGTTCGGCGATACCAATATGCTGGTGGTCAAGCCGGAGGAGGGGGCTTCGCTCGCGCGCGCCCTGGGCGGCCGCCACTGGCTGGTGCTGATGCGGCGGCATGGCGTCACGGTTGCCGGCGCGAGCGTGCAGGAGTGCGTCTTCCGCACCATCAATTCCTGCCGCAACGCCGACTTCCAGGTGCGCGGCATGACGATCGGCACCGTCACCCCGCTGTCGCCCGGCGAAATCGAGCGGGCCGGGCAAATTATCGGCAAGACTACCGGGCTTGCGCGCTCCTGGGAGTATTGGACCGTGCGGGTGGCGAAGGCGGGCGGTCTGCCGGCACCATCGAAGAAGAGAGGCGCGTCCAAGCGCGCCGTAAAGTCACGCGGCGGGCGCGCCAAAAAACGACGACGCTGAGCGAGGGCTGTCCGCAACGACTGAAAGGGTGCCGTCGGCCTTATTTTTTCTTGGCAGCGCCGATGGCGTCGAGCACGGCGGCGCGTCCCTGCGCTTTCGCCGCGCTCACCGCTTCGTCCTTGCCGAGAGCGCCCATTTCGCGCTGGCGCTTGACGGTGGCGTCAACCATCAGCGGATCGAGGCCGAGCTCGCGCAACGTCGCGGCCGATTCTTCCATCTCGGCCGCGCGCCGCTCGCCGTGGCTCGCCATGCGCTCGAGATTGTAGTCGGCCATTTTCGGCCAATCGAGACCGGGGTAATTGTTCTTCAGCGAGGCCGTTACCTCGTCGAGCACGCCGGCGCGGCGAGCCGCCAGGAAACATTCGAGCGTCAGCGCCTCGATGCCCTTGATCATCACGCTGCGGATCATCTTGATCGCCGCCGCCGCGCCGGTCTGCGCGCCGACCATGCTGAGCTGCATGTCCAGCTCGCGCAACAGCGGTGCCGCGGCCTCGGCGTGCGGGCCGGCGATCAGCAGCGGCGTGCGATGGCGCGCAGGGTGGATGGCCGCGACCACCGCCACGTCGACATAGCGCGCTTTGCCGGCGAGCCGTCTTTCTGTCTCTTGCTTGCGGCCGGGCGAGACCGAATTGATGTCGAGATACCAGGGACTGCCCGTAAGATACGGCTCGACCGAGCGCGCGGCTTCCAGGCTGGAGGCTGCCGTCACCGCCGACACGATCAGGTCGGTTTCGGCGACCGCATCTTCGGCCGACGTCGCCAGCCGGACGCCGAGCTTGTCGCCTGCGGCTTTCAGCCGCTCGCCGGCGGTCTGCGGAAACAGGATGTCCCAGGCGGCGATGCGCTCGATGCCGCTCTCGCGCAGGCCCGCGGCAATGGCCTGGCCGGCCTCGCCGAAGCCGATGAAGCAAATGCGCGGGGTATTGCGGCGGGTCATGGCGGAGACAATTATTTTGGTTTTACACTTATGGCATCCAGCATTTCGTCTCGAGTCTGGGTCGGCAGATCATCAAGACCCTCTTTCAGTAGCCGGCGCCACTCGCGGCCCCTGTTGTACGCCTCTTCCCATGCCGACCTCAATTCATGACGCCGTTTTTTCAAGAGAAGCGGCAGTAGAGTCGCTGCTTGTCGCACGTCTTTGTCACGCTTGGCCGCGCCTTCGGGCCGCCGGCGCGCTATCATAAGCTTGTGAACCGCGAAGCGTTGCGGGGCAGGCACGTTCACATAGATCCCAGCGCCATGCAGGATCACCGCTGGCTCCGGATCACGGATGAGATAATCAAGAAACCGCAAAGGTTGCGCATCAGTCTGAAGCGCCGGAAGTCGCTGCGGCTTGTCAGTGTCTGGGCCTTCGTTGGGCGTCAGGAAGTCGACCCGCAGGCCGCCTTTCGCGGCATAACTTGTGATCTGATCGCCATGAATCGTCGGCACAGGGCGGAAAGTCTTGTCGGCCTGTCTAAGAACATCGAGCACCGGTGAAGTTTGATCGTTAACCGCGACGGAGATGTTTTTGAACTGAGCTATATCGACGTCGCCGGTCTGCATGATTGAAACGTGCAGCTTTTGGCCCAGCATGGCCGAATAGGTTTGATAGGCGACGGTACCGACCAAGATGCCGCGCAGACGGAAGACGCCAGCTTGCGCGAGCGCCGCGACGACATCGCTGATTTCCGGAACGGGCTGCGGCATCCCGAACGAGCGCACCAGCGTCGAAACCAATGAGCGGCGTTCCCGCTCGTCCGCGACCATTTCTTGATGGCGTTCGATTTGCTGCAGCAGCTCCGGTGTCTCCGGGCCGACATATTTTTGGCCGCGGCCGGCTTTGGTGGGAAGCTGGAAATACCAATAACGACGGCCCCGAATTGTTTTTGGCGTAAAGACGCCGTCGCTGGGGAACGACTCCTGGAACGCTGCCTGCGAACAGCGTTCCAGGAGTTCGGCATAGGTCGTCTGCAGAACGAGAGAGGGGGCAGGCATGAAATGGTCCTGTTATACGCAATCCGCAGTTTGCGTATAACACGTCGGCGCTCGGCTTGAAAGAAATTATACGCAAACTGCAAATTGCGTATAACTACATTTATTTATTAAAATCAATTAATTAGCTCTCGCCCGGCACCGGCGGCGTGCCGTGGGTGTGGAACGAGGCGATGGTCTGCAGGCCCCAGGCCTGGCCCTTCTTGCGCTCGGTCTCCGACCAGCGGATCGGCTTCCAATCCGGCGCCAGCACCAGTCGCGCGCCGGCGCAGGCGACCTCCACCCGGTTGCCGCCCGGCTCGTAGACGTAAAGGAAGAAGGTCTGCTGGATGGCGTGCTTGTGCGGGCCGGTCTCGATGAAAACGCCGTTCTCCAAGAAGATGTCCGCCGCGCGCAATACGTCCTCGCGCGAATCGAGCGCGTAGGTGACGTGATGGAAGCGTCCCTTGGTGCCGGTGTGGTCGCGCGTATAAGCGAAGTCGTAGGACTTGTTGGTGGCGGTCATCCATAGACCGGCCTCGCTGCCGTCATCCAAAATGATCTGCTCGGTGACGCGGAAGCCGAGATAGTTCTCGAAGAATTCGCGGTTGGCCTTGATGTCGGCGGCAAGCCCGTTGAAATGGTCGATGCGGCGCACGTTGCAGCCGCGCGCCGGATAGCGCTGCGCCTGGTTTTTCAGCGCCGGTTTCTTATCGGGCGGCGGCTGGTACCATTCGGTGTCGTAATAGAGCTCGATGACGTGGCCGTCGGGATCCTTGCACACGAAGGTCCTGCCGTGGCCGAGATCGCCGTCGCTCCAGCCCACGTCGAAGCCCGAGCCTTTGAGCGCCGCCGCGCGCCGCTCGAGCCCTTGCGGGCTGCGGGTGCGGAAGGCGACATGCGCCATGCCCGACGTCTTCGACGCGGTGAGCTTGAGCGAATAGCGTTCGTAGTCGTCCCATCCGCGCAGATAGATGCTGTCGCCTTGCTCGCCGCTCTGGGTCATGCCCATGACGTCGATGAAGAATCGGGCGCTCTCCTCGAATTTCGGCGTAAGCATCTCGAGATGGCCGAGATGGGCGATGTCGAAGATTGGTTCGTCGTTTTGCATGGAATGCCGTTGTTATTTTGCAATTCTGCCGTCAGCGGCGCGCGAATTCCAGGACCATGTTGTTGGCCGGCATGGCGTGGGTGCCAACCAGCGTAAGCCCCGCCGCCTCGGCCAGTGCGCTCAGCTCGCCGGTATCGCGCACGCCCCAGTCTGGATTCTCCGCACGAAGCGTCAAATCGAAGCGTTCGTTGCTCGGCGCCGTATGCATGCCGCCGCGTTTGAATGGGCCGTAGATGAATAGGCGCCCGCCCGGGCGCAGCAGTCGCCCGGCGCCGCCGATGAGATTTTGCGACACGCGCCACGGCGCGATGTGCAGCACGTTGATGCAGAGGATGGCGGTGAGCTTTCCGGCGGCGCCGTCTTGCCAAGTCCAATTGGCCTCGTTGAGGTCGATCCTCTGCGGCGCGCGCAGGTTGGCAAGCCCCGCCTGCCGCCGCCAAGCGGCGATGCTGGCGAGATGGGCCGGGTGAATGTCGCTCGGCCACCAAGTGAGTTGCGGCGTTCGGCGTGCAAATTCGCCTGCGTGCTGCCCGGTGCCGCTGCCGGCTTCCAGCACGTCGCCTTGCTGTGTACCGAGGTACGGGACAATCGCCGCCCAGATGGCGTCGTGGTTGCGATGGAAGGCCGGCCCGTCTAGCCGCCCATCGGTTTCGGGCGGTTGGCCGAGGCTTCCAAAATCGATGACAAATTCGGGCATGGCGTTGTCGAAGAGCCGGGGCTGGTGCGCACGCACCTAGCCATGGCGGGCGCGCACGGTCAAAGGCCGAATATGGAAGCCCGATGCGGGACGAATGGGGCGGGGTTCGTTGTTTTTACCCCTGCAATGGGGCAAAATCGCAATCGGGCGAGAAAATTGCGATCCGGCTGCGCAGCCGGCGCAGAAGACCGTAAAGGCCAAGAATCCCAGGGAGGACCATAATGCGCAAGACCTGTCTGATGCTGGCGGCGCTCGCCGCCGGGGTGATGGCGTTGCCGGGAGTCGGCGCAGCGCAAACCACGCTTACCGTCGGCATGCCGACGACGCCGCCGAACGTCGTGCACTTCCCGGTGATCGTCGCGCAGGACCTAGGAATCTTCAAAAAGAACGGCATCGAGGTGAAGACCGTCGCGCTCGACGGCGGCGTCAAGGTGTTCCGCGCCATGCTCGCCGGTAACCTCGACATCGCGCAGGCGCCCGGCACGGTGACGTCGATCGCGATCTCCAAAGGTTCGAAGGTCAAGGCCATCCTCGGCACGCTCTACAAGTTTGAGGCGTCGATGGTCGTGCGCGACAACATCAAGACCATGGCCGATCTGAAAGGTAAGCGCATCGGCATCCAGCAGCCCGGCGGCTTCGCCGACATTTTGAGCAAGAACGTTCTGCGCGCCGCCAAGGTCAACCCGAAGGACGTGCATTTCGTCACGATTGCGACCGAGGACGTGCCCGCGCTGGTCGCCGACCAGGTCGACACCGCCATCCTGCATGTCGAGCAGGAAATGCTCGCCAAGGAGAAGGTGCCGAGCCTGCACGCCATCGCGCGCATGTGGGAATTGTCGCCCAAGCAGATGTACACCTACTTCGCGGTGAAGGACGAGACGATCAAGGACAAGGCGGCGGCGCTGCAGGCCTTCGTGACGTCGGTGATCGAGGCGACGCGCGTCATGTACAAGGACAAGTCCAAGGTCCTGCCGATCATGGTCAAGCACACCGGCTATCCGGAGAAGATCGTGTCGGAGACCTATGACTTCCTGGTGAAGAGCTGCATATGGGACGCCAATAGCGGCCTCGATCCCGCGCGCGTGAACTTCACGTCCAAGCTGATGGAAAAGGTCGGCAACATCGAGAAGGGCAAGGCGCCGAACTACGACCAGATCGTCGACAAGTCCTTCGCGGAAAAAACGCTCAAGGATATCGGCGTCTGGAAAGGACCCGTTTGCCCCTCGGCGGCATTCTAGACGAGGACGGCATCGCGGTTACGGGCGCAGCCGATTCACGGTTGCGCCCGACCGCGATTTGAGACCGGGCGACGATCGCCAAGGAGCCAATTGCAATGAGCGTCGCCAATAACGTACACGGCCGGCAGATTGCCGCCGCCGTTCCGCCGGCAAAAGCCGCCAGGAAACCCTGGTGGGAGCAGAGGGCGCTGTTCCGCTACGGCTTCGTCGCGCTGATCTTGATCGTGTGGCAGATCGTCGGGCCGCACATCAGCCCGATCTTCTTCACCTATCCCAGCAAGATCGCCATCGCCTTCTACACGCTCACCGCCTCCGGCGACTTGCCGTATTACCTGTCGCAAAGCCTGGAAGTGATGTGCCTCGGCCTGTTGGCCGCGGTGGTCGTCGGAATTCCGTTGGCGATCGCGATGGCGCGGGTGCGCTGGCTCGACTGGGCTCTCGACTTGCCGATCAACGCGCTTTACGCGACGCCGCTGGTGGCGCTGGTGCCGCTGCTGGTGCTGTGGTTCGGCATTTATCTGAAGGCCAAGGTCATCGTGGTGTTCCTGTTCGCGGTGTTTCCCATCCTGATCAACACCTATCAAGGCGTGCGCGAATGCGACAAGAACATGCTCGAAGTGGCGCGCTCGTTCCGCTCCAATGAATGGCGCGTGTGGCAGGACGTGCTGCTGCCCTATGCGCTGCCCTATATCGCCGCGGGCATTCGCCTGGCCATCGGGCGCGGTCTGGTCGGCATGGTGATTGCCGAGTTCTACACCACCATTTCCGGGCTCGGCTTCATGATCACCCGCTACGCCAATAATTTCGAAATGGACAAGACCTTCGTGCCGGTGATCGTGCTGATGGTGCTCGGCGTCTCGCTCACCTCCGGCCTCAAATGGCTGGAGCGCCGCATCGCGCCCTGGAGTCACGCCAACCGCTAAAGTGGGAACTTCGGTCCACTACGTGGCTACCGCGCAAAAAAGAAAGCCGCCGTTGCCGGCGGCTTTCATCCTCAGACAGGCCCACGTGTGGATTATTGGAGCTTGTCCGAAACGCTTTTGAAGACGACGTTGAGCTTGCTGCCCAGTGTGTTGACGATGGCGATGATCGCTACCGCGATACCGGCGGCGATCAGCCCGTATTCAATGGCAGTTGCCCCTGACTCGTCTTTCAGGAACTTTTTGAGTTTCGACACGTGCTTGCTCCATGCGCTATGGATGCTGAACGTGGAGAGAGACTAGCGGGCGCACTTAAAGACCGAGTCAACTTGCGCGGTGACATTCGGTGAAATGTTTAGCGGCTGATGCAAATCAAACCCGCGCGCTTGCGCTACCTGCTTACCTGTTCGGCGGACAGTAACGGGAACTCGAGCGTGCACGCGACGCCCTTCGGCTCGAAACTCAAATTCGCGCTGCCGTAAAGTTGCGCGGCGAAACCTTGCTCGATCAGCGTCGAGCCGAATCCGTTGCGCGTCGGTTTTTCGACCGCAGGGCCGTCTACCTCGCGCCAATGCAATTCGACGCGGCGTCCGTTCGCACCGTTCGCTTCGCGCCAGTTGACCGCCACGCGTCCCTTGGGCGTGGAGAGGGCGCCGTATTTGGCGGCGTTGGTCGCAAGCTCGTGGATGACCATCGACAGCATCACCACGCTGCGCGAGGACAGGCGAAGTTCCGGCCCGTGCAGGCTGATACGCTCCGGATTGGCGCTTTCGAACGGCGCCAGCGTGGCGTCGACGACCTCGCGGATGTCGGCGCCGTCCCATTTCTGCTCGCTCAGGATATCGTGCGTGCGGCCGAGCGACGCCAAGCGCGCGTTGAATTTTGCCTTGGCTTCGGCGTCGCCGCTGCCGCGGAAGGTCTGCGCCGCGAGCGACTGCACCGTCGCCAAAGTGTTCTTGACGCGATGATTGAGCTCGTTGATGAGCAAAGCATGCAGTGTCTCGCCGCGTGCGATGCGGGTCGCCATGCGCACCGCGAAGGCAAGGCCGATCACCAGCATGACCGCGCCGATCGAGGCGGTGAGCACGACGTTGCGCAGCGCCGGCGCCGTCAGCGTACTCTCCGCAATGCCGGCCGCCGCGATCCAGCCGGTCAGCTGCGAGCGCGAAAAGGCGGTGATCAGCGGCACGCCTTCGAGCGAGACCGTGCGCGCGTGGCCTTCAGGTCGCGAGAACATGACGCGCAACAGCGACGGCGCCGCCGACTTGCCGACGGTGCCGGCCGGGTTGGGTACGCGCGCGAAGTTCACGCCGTACTGGTCGAAGATCGCGATCGTCCAGTCCGTGCTCGGCTTCTGCTGGTCAATGATCTTCTGGAATATTTCCTGCGGCGGATTGAAAGACAGATCGTAGATCACCTTGCTACCGCGAAACACCGGCACCGTGACGGTGACGATCTGGCGGTTGGTGAGCGAGCCGTAGAACAAGGATGAGAAGGCAGGCTTGCCGGTGCGAAACACGATGTCACGGTCGGGACGTTCCGTGCGCATTGGCAGCTTGACGCCGGCCGGCACGCCGGAATTAAACACGATCTGGCCGGCGCGGTCGCCGATCACGATCAGCGGGTGGCCGGGAAAGCGCGCCAGGAAGGCGACGGCAACCGTGCGGAAGGCCTCGAAATCGCCCGTCTCGAGCGACGGCGAGCTTGCCAGCACGGTCAGCCCGGCGACGATGCCGTTCATTTCGCGATCGAGCACGAGCCGCACGCCGCGCGTGAAGCCCTCGACCCGGTTTACCGCGTTCTGCTGGGCTTCCAAATAGTGCTGATAGGTGAGGGCGCCGGCAAACCCGATCAGCGGCAATGTGGTACCGGCGACCAGGATCACCAAGCGGACGGGCAATGACAAAGGCCGGAGGATAAATTTCGGAAACACGGGCTATTTTTCCGCAACCGCGCCCGGCGGGCAAGCGCTTAGCCCCCCGCCGGCGTGCGGCGCGAGATTAAATAATCTCAATGCACGTAAATCGGAAATACAAGAATGTGCCGGCGAAATAAAAAATGACATGTCGACTGGCCGACCTTGGCCGCGCCTGGCTTCAGCCTGGTTTGTCGGCCGCGGCGTTTGCGCCCGCGATGCGGCCGAACACCGCGCCCCGCAGTACCGAGGTGGCGCCGGCATAGGTGCCGTAATAAAGGCCGATCGTTTCGCCGGCGGCGTAAAGGCCGGGGATTGCCGCGCCATCGGCGTCAATGACGCGGGCCTTGGCGTCGACCTTGAGCCCGCCGAAGGTGAAGCAATTGCCGCAGATGATCGGGAAGGCGAGGAAGGGCGGCGTGTCGAGCGGGCGCGCCCAATTGCTTTTGCGCGGTGCAAGAGCCTCCCGCGTCGCCAAGCCGTCGAGCTGGAGCGGCTTGAAGGCACCGGCCGGGCAGGCGGCGTTATAGCTATCGACGGTTGCAGTCAGCGCGCGGGTATCGAGATCGAGTTTCTCAGCCAGCTCGGCCAAGCTGGCGGCCGCGACCGGCGACTGGTCCGAGCGCACCGAACGTTTCCAGCCCGGCACCTCCTCGATCTTGCCGTCGAGGATGCAGAAGGCGATGCCTTCCGGCTGCTCGAAAATGATGCGGGTGATGGCCTCGTAGGTGGCGTCGACTGTAGCCGGCGCCTCGTCGACGAAGCGCGCACCGCTTCGGTTGACCAGAATGCCGTAGTTGAAAACCATCACCACCGGTTCGGTCGCGCCCGAGCGCGGGTCGAGCGGCTCGGCGTGGAAACTGCCATAGTCGCCGCAGGCAGCCGCGCCAACGGCCAACGCCATCCTTATGCCCTCGCCCTTGTTGTAATAGCCGCCGCGCGCCACCGGCCGGATGTAGCGGGCGCGCGGGCCGAGGTAATGCGTGAGCATTTCCGGATTGCCCTCGAATCCGCCGCAGGCAAGGATCACCGCTGGCGCCTTGAACTCGACCGCCTTGTGCCCGGCGGCGATGCACCGCAGGCCGATTACCGCGCCGTCATCGTCCTGGATCAGGGCGCGCGCGGTGGTCCGATAGAAAATCTGCGCGCCGTTGCCCTCGCACCAGCCGGCCAGCGCCTCGACCAGCGCCAGTCCGCCGCCGATCGGCGCCATGCGCGGCTGGCAGGCGGTGATGAAATAGGTGGGCAGAAAATCGAACTTGACGCCGAAGCTCTTGAGCCAGCCGACCGTCGGCCCGACCGAGTGCGCAAAGGTGGCGATCACCTCCGGGTCGGTGAAGCCGAGCGTCTTGACGATCGAGGGCCAATTGTCCCAGTCGCGCGCCGTCTCGGCGATCAGCTCCGGGTCGAGGTAATGGCCGGCGTTGCGGGCGAAATGCGCCTCGAAATCGTCGGACACTTCGCGCTCGCTCTTCATGCGCAGCAGCGCCTCGGTCCAACGGGTATTGCCGCCACGCTCATCCTTGGGCGCGCGTTCGATGATGGCGACTTGCGCGCCGGCCTGCAGCGCGCTCGCCGCTGCCGAAAGCCCGGCGATGCCGCAGCCGACGACGACGACATCGAATTGTGTGCTGGCCATCGCCGCCCTCCGCCCGTCTCATGACCACGGCAGAATCCTCAGCTTGCGGTGGCGGCGCAAGCCCACCTCCGCTTGCTTTGCAATGGGCTCCTGGCCTTGCTAGAAATTGGGTGCCCATCCATGTGCGGCTAGGGTTCCGTTGCCGTTCGCAAGCCTGGACCGAGCGCCGCTTAGAGCCGTCTACGGCGGACACCTGAAAGACGAAAAAGCTTAGGGGGATGGACGGGCGCGCTCGCGCGCGCCTGCAACCCCGACGTCTTTGAGGATGCTCACATGACCATCGTCGGCTTCGGCCTCGTCCTGGCGGCCGCTTTCTGCCATGCCATCTGGAATTTCTTCGTCAAGCGCATCAACGGCGGCCCGAGCTCGTCTGGCTGTTCTCGCTGATTTCGGTTGCGCTTTATCTGCCGCTTGCCGTCATCGTGCTGTCGAAGGCGAGCGCGCCGCTCGGCTTGCGCGAATTTGTCTTCATCGCCACAAGCGCCGCGCTCCATCTCGGCTATTTCCTGCTGCTGCAACAGGGCTATCGCCGCGGCGATCTTTCACTCGTCTATCCGACGGCGCGCGCCACAGGGCCCCTCTTGTCGACCATGTTCGCGGTCGTCATCCTCGGCGAGCACATGAGCGGCCAAATCGCCGCCGGCGCCGCGGCGGTGATCGTCGGCGTCTTGTTCCTGACCGGCGGCTTTCGGCGCGGCGGCAAGCACGTCACCGCCTCGGTGCTGTTCGGCTTCGGCGCCGGCGTCCTGATCAGCAGCTATACGGTCTGGGATGCCTACACGGTGTCGAGCCTCCTGGTGCCGCCGCTATTGCTCGACTATGCCTCGACCGTCGGCCGCGCCGTCGTGCTCGCTCCGATCGCGGCGCGCCGCGGAAAGTTGATCGCCGGCCATTGGCGCGACCACCGTCTCGGTGTCATCGCCATCGCGGTGTTCAATCCGCTCGCCTATATTCTCGTCCTCTATGCGCTGACCTTCACGCCGGTCGTCTATGTTGCCCCTACGCGCGAGATGAGCGTGCTGATCACCGTGATGATGGGCAGCATCCTCCTGGGCGAAGGCGATCTCAGGCGGCGGATGCTGTGGGCAGGCCTGATCCTTGTGGGCGTCGTATTGCTGGCGACCGGTTAGGGCGAATTACGTTTCCGCAGAACCAGCCGCTCCCCCCGCGAAAGCGGGGCCGCACGGAAATATCGCTGAGCTTGCGATTGCATCCCGGTACCCCCGCATTCGTGGGAACAAGCGCAATACATATGATGCCAAGCAGAGCGGGCCTAGCGCAACAGATCGGCGATGCCGCCGGACTGGTCGGCACCGGCGACGTTGAAAGCGGCCTCCCATACCGCGATCTTGCCGCCGCGCATCTGCCAGGTCTCCACCCCGAAGCCCTTCATTGCCGTGCCGCTCTCGGCATCCTGCCACTCGCCGCTCCAGACATTGGCGATGGTGTCGCCTGCGAGCGCGCGAAACTGCTTATTCAGCCGGTAGCCCCTCTGCTTGGCGCTGCGTGCGGTGAAAAACGCGCGCAGCTTGTCGCGCCCGCGAAACTCCGCGAGCGTGCCGAAACGCACCACGCAGTCCTCGGTGAAGCCATCGACGAGCGCGTCGATGTTCCAGGGCATGAACAAGGACTCGACATGTTTGACGAAGGCGCGCGCCTCCTCTTCGTTGAGGGGATTGCCGCTTGCGTTCTCGCGCCGTGCCTGTACCGCCATGGCTCCCTCCCGATCAGACGTCCTCCGGATTGTCGACGTAGCGCAGGCCCGCCTTCTGCAGCCCTTCGCGCATATTGTAGAGGTCGAGCGAGAGCACGCCTGATTCCAGCTTTTTGCGCTTGCCGTCTTCGTCGTCCTTGCGCTTCTGCGCCTTCTGCGCGGTCTCGACCGCGAGCTTGCGCGGGATCACCACCACGCCGTCGTCGTCGGCCACCACCACGTCGCCCGGCTCGACATTGACGCCCGCGCTGACCACCGGGATGTTGACGGCGCCGAGCGTCGATTTCACCGTGCCCTTGGCGGAGATCGCCCGCGACCAGACCGGGAAGCTCATCTCGTGCAGCGGTTTCACGTCGCGGCAGCCGGCATCGATGACCAGTCCTTTCACGCCGCGCGCCTGCAGCGCGGTAGCCAGCAATTCGCCGAACATGCCGTCGCTGTTGTCGGCGGTGCAGCCGACCACCAGCACGTCGCCCTTCTGGCATTGCTCGACCGCTACATGGATCATCCAATTGTCGCCGGGCTGCGCCAGCACGGTGACCGCGGGCCCCGCGATCTGCGCGCCGGCATAGATCGGCCGCATATACGGCTTCATCAGCCCGGAGCGGCCGAGCGCCTCGTGCGCCGTCGACACGCCGGCTGCTTCCAGCGTGCCGACGGCATTGGGATCGGCGCGTTTGATGTTGCGGACGACGACGGGTTTCATTTGGTTCCTCCAAATTCAGTTACTGCGTGTCCCGGGCGCAGCGCAGCACGAAGTGATCGCTACAGACCCGGGATCCCGGTTTCTAGAAAGCTGGGTCCCGGATCTGCGGCGCGCCGCTTACGCGCTGCACCGCGTCCGGGACACAAGTCAGAGTCAGCCGCACCTTACGCGAGCTCCTCCGCCACACGCGGGAACAGCGTCTGATAGGCCTCGCCATAAGTCATCGGCACGCCGGTGTTGCGCGCGCCCTGGATGCCGCGGTTGATAGCAACGCGCTCGTAATAGCCCCACAGATGCATCTGCGCGGCGAGGATTTGGAAGGCCTTGTACTTGGTCTCCCACACCTCGTCGATTTTGAGAATGAGATCGGGCTTGAAGTTGCACATTTCCGGCTGGTGCGGCTCGAACAGATAGACCGGGGGCGCCGAATATTTGTACTGGGCGCCCGGTTTGTGCCCCATGGCCTGCGCCACCACGCGGGTTTCCTGCGCGAAATGCGCGGCGGCCGGATGATCGAAATTGTACGGATCTTCCAGCGCGTGGGTGAGCACGAAGGAAGGATTGAGCTCGCGGTAGATGTCGACCATACGGTCGAAGTGCTGCTCGTTGAGCTTGAGCGGATAGTCGCCGCAATCGAAGAATTCAATTTCCGCGCCGAGCAGCTTGGCGGCGCGCTCTGCCTCGTCCTTGCGCCCCGCCTTGACTTTTTCCAACGTCGCGCCCGGTTCCTTCCAGGCGAACTGGCTCTCGCCGCGCTCGCCGAACGACAGGCAGGCGATCTTGACCTTGACGCCGCGCTTGGCGTGCAGCGCGATGGCGCCGCCCGCGCGCCAGACGAAATCGCCCGGATGGGCGGTGATGACGAGCCCGGTCTTCTGCTCGGCCATGACAATTCCCTGGTCTCACAACGTCATGGCCGGGCAACCGGGAGCGGCCTTCGGCCGGCCCGGTCGTGACACTTGTCCCGGCCATCCACGTCTTATAACCCGGGCACAGTAATAAGGCGTCGATGCCCGGCACAAGGCCGGGCATGACGAAAGTAGGCCAAACCCATGAGCGCCCCCGTAACCCTGCGCATCGCGCTCGGCGACTACCCGCACACGCTGCCGCTCAAGCGCGGCGAGATCACCTCGCCCACGCTCAAGCTCGACTTCGCCGAGGTCCAGCCCATGCACAAGGCGTTCAAGCCCATGGTGCGCGAGCATGCCTATGACGCGAGCGAGATGGCGCTGGTCACCTATTTGCAGGCGGTCGCCTACAACAAGGGCCTGAAGCTGCTGCCCGCCGCCATGCTTGCCCGTTTCCAGCACGGCACCGTGCTGCACAATGCCGAGCGCGGCCGGCTCACCCTAGACGATCTCGCCGGCAAGCGTATCGGCGTGCGCTCCTACAGCCAGACCACCGCCGTCTGGATCCGCGGCATTTTGCAGAACGACTATGGGCTCGACCTGTCGCGCGTTGAGTGGGTCACCTTCGAGGACGGCCACGTGCCCGAAGCCAAGGACCCGGCAGGCGTCGTCCGCGCCGAGGCGGGCAAGGACATTACCCAGATGCTGCTCGCGGGCGAGTTGGATGCCGCCATCTACGGCGCGGCGCTGCCCAAGGACGAGTGGCTGAAAAGCGTTGTGCCCGATCCGCAAGCCGCCGCCCGCGCCTGGTACGCCAAGCACCGGCTGGTACCAGTCAACCACATGGTGGTGGTGACGGACGAATTGGCGCATACGAAGCCTGAGGCCGTGGCCGAGCTCTACCGCCTGCTGGAAGCCGGCAAGGCCGCCGCCGGCTTGCCGGCAGCCGGCCAGCCCGACATGACGCCCTTCGGCAAAGAGGCCAACGCGCCCTGCCTCGAATTATTGATCTCCTACGCGCACCAGCAGGGCGTGATTCCGCGCAAGCTGAGTGTTGCCGAGCTCTGGTAGGCGGCAATAGCGCATTGGACACTCGTATCGTCATTCCGGGACGCTGGCGACGCGAGCGGACCGGGAATCCAGATGGGCGCTTGGCATCTGTTTCTGGATTCCGTGTCCGCTGCTTCGCGGGGCGCAAGAATGACGGCCCAACTCAGTCTGAGCCAATATAAAGCACATTTGCCTATTTTTTAAGCATACCTATTTGCCCGCAAATTGGGCAATCCACAGGCTGCCCGAAGAAATTTTCATTATCCCAATGGCTTAGCGGCCGCTGCCGGCCTTGGCACAGGGCTTGCGATTTCGTGGCTGCGCCGGGGTCGCCGGGCCACCAAGCGCGTCAAACGAAGAGGACATCGCGCACATGCTCAAATCCATTCAGGCGGTCGCAAAACGACCGAATGCCCGCCGGTGGCTGTCCGCCGCCGCCGGGTTGGCTTTCGCGGCGGCTGGAGCGGTCCACACCGCCAAAGCCGCCGACACCATCAAGGTCGGCATTCTGCATTCGCTCTCCGGCACCATGGCGATCAGCGAGACCACGCTGAAAGACGTGATGCTTATGCTCATCGACGAGCAGAACAAGAAAGGCGGCCTGCTCGGCAAGAAACTCGAAGCGGTCGTGGTCGATCCCGCCTCCAACTGGCCGCTGTTCGCCGAAAAGGCGCGCGAACTGATCTCGAAGGACAAGGTGGCGGTCGTGTTCGGCTGCTGGACCTCGGTGTCGCGCAAATCCGTGCTGCCGGTGTTCGAGGAGCTCAATTCGATCCTGTTCTATCCGGTGCAGTACGAGGGCGAGGAATCCGAGCGCAACGTGTTCTACACGGGCGCCGCGCCCAACCAGCAGGCCATTCCCGCCGTCGACTATCTGATGAGCAAGGACGGCGGCTCGGTGAAGCGCTGGGTGCTGGAAGGCACCGACTACGTTTATCCGCGCACCACCAACAAGATCCTGGAAGCGTATCTGAAAGCCAAGGGCGTGAAGCCCGAGGACATCATGATCAACTACACGCCGTTCGGCTTCTCCGACTGGCAGACCGAAGTGTCCAAGATCAAGGCCTTCGGCTCGGCCGGCAAGAAGACGGCGGTGGTCTCCACCATCAACGGCGACGCCAACGTTCCTTTCTATAAGGAGCTCGGCAACCAGGGTCTCAAAGCAACCGACATCCCCGTGGTGGCGTTCTCGGTCGGCGAGGAAGAGCTTGCCGGTCTCGACACCAAGCCGCTGGTCGGCCATCTCGCCGCCTGGAACTACTTCGAATCGATCAAGACCAAGGCGAACAAGAAGTTCATCGCCGACTGGCACAAGTTCATCAAGAACGACAAGCGCACCACCAACGATCCCATGGAAGCCCACTACATCGGCTTCAACATGTGGGTGAAGGCGGTGGAGAAAGCGGGCACCGTCGACGCCGACAAGGTGATCGCCGCGCTGCCCGGCACCAAGGCGCCGAACCTGACCGGCGGCACGTCCACCATGTTGCCCAACCACCACATCACCAAGCCGGTCTTCATCGGCGAAATCCGCGGCGACGGCCAGTTCGACGTGGTGTGGAAGACCAAGGGCCTGGTGCCGGGCGATGCCTGGTCCGACTACCTGCCGGGCTCCAAGGACCTCGTCTCCGACTGGGTCAAGCTCGGCTGCGGCAACTACAACAAGGTCACCAAGAAGTGCGGCGGGCAGGGCTCTTGACCGCGCAAACCTAAGCGCGTGGGCCGCGTCCGGTCACGCGACATCGAAAAGGGGAGGCGGCGGTCTTGCCGCCGTCTCCCGCAAGCGAAACTGATGCCGGGGATCGACTGCAATGCGTAGCTTCTACGATCGCGCGCTGGCGTTCGCGTGTGCGCTCGGCCTGCTGCTGGCCGCCGGCGCCGGCGCCCATGCCGGCCCCTACGAAGACGCGCTTGCCGGCTTCGCGCAAGGCTCGCTGCACGACACCGGCGAAGCGATCGACAAGGTGATCGCCAGCGGCAACCCGCTCGCCGAGCCCGTGCTAAAGGCGCTGAAAAACGCCAAGCTGATGTTCAGCGCCGAGCAGAAGAAGGTCTACATCCAGACCGCGGACGACAAGCTCCTCGACGCCGCGACCGGCAAGCCGGTCGACGGCAAGGCGCCCGACGACATCGACAACGTCATCGTCAACAACCGCCTGCGCAACATCATCGACGCCGATCTCGGCGCGCTCACGCTGATGTCGGGCAGTCCCGACGCGCGCTACAAGGCGGCGCAGGCGGTGTTCAAGTCGCGCGACGCCAGCGCGCTGCCTAATCTGGACAAGGCGCTCGTCAAAGAGACCGACGCGCACGTCAAGGCCGCGCTGGCGCAGGCGCGCGCGGCGATCGTGCTGTCCGATCCGAAAGCGACCGCCGCCGACAAAATCGCCGCCATCGCCGTGATCCGCGACCGCGGCGACCAGGATGCGCTCGGCCTGCTCGACGGCCTGCCGCACGATCTGCCGCCCGAGGTGGTTTCCGCAGTGGCGCAGGCGCGCGGCTCGATCGCGCATACGCTCGGTCTGTGGAGCGCGGTGCAGAACGCCTGGTATGGACTCTCGCTCGGATCGGTGTTGCTGCTCGCCGCCATCGGGCTCGCCATCACCTTCGGCGTCATGGGCGTCATCAACATGGCGCATGGCGAGATGGTGATGCTGGGCGCCTATACCACCTTCGCCGTGCAGCAGCTCATCCGTACCTACGATCCGGGCCTGTTCGAGTATTCGCTGGCGATCGCGCTGCCGCTCGCCTTTCTGGTTTCCGGCGCCGTCGGCGTCGCCATCGAGCGCGGCATCATCCGCTTTCTCTACGGCCGGCCGCTCGAAACCCTGCTCGCCACCTGGGGGCTGTCTCTGGTCTTACAACAAGTGGTGCGCACGATTTTCGGGCCGACCAACAAGGACGTCGGCAACCCGGCCTGGATGAGCGGTGCTTTCCAGCTCGGCCAAATCACCATCACCTACAACCGTCTGTGGATCATCTGCTTCACGCTGATCGTGTTCGTGGCGCTGCTCGCCATGCTGCGTTTCACGCGGCTGGGGCTGGAAATGCGCGCGGTGACGCAGAACCGCGCCATGGCCGCCGCCATGGGCATCCGCACCGCGCGCATCGACGCGCTCACCTTCGGGCTCGGCTCTGGGATCGCCGGCATCGCCGGCGTCGCGCTGTCGCAGATCGACAATGTCAGCCCGAACCTGGGGCAGGGCTACATCATCGACAGTTTCATGGTGGTGGTGTTCGGCGGCGTCGGCAATTTGTGGGGCACGCTGGTCGGTGCCTTCACGCTCGGCATCGCCAACAAGTTCCTCGAGCCTTATGCCGGCGCCGTGCTCGGCAAGATCGCTATCCTCGTGCTGATCATCCTGTTCATCCAGAAGCGCCCGCGCGGCATGTTCGCGCTCAAGGGCCGGGCGGTGGAGGCGTGAGGATGGCAGCTCTCCACGCACGCGGCGTGATTCCCGTCCCCCCGCGAGCTCTTGCGAGCGGCGGGGAGGGGAGCAGCGGAGGCCGCGCATGACCGGCGCTTTCCCGCTTACCCGCCTGATCGACCGCGGCGCAGCCGTGTTCCTGGTGCTGCTCGGCGCCTTCGCCATCGTCGTGCCGGTGCTCAACCTCATGGTGCCGGCGGGCTCGGCGCTGCATCTGCCGACCTATTACGTGGCGCTGTTCGGCAAATACATCTGCTACGCGCTGCTCGCCCTCTCGATCGATTTGATCTGGGGCTATGCCGGCATCCTGTCGCTCGGCCACGGCGCCTTCTTCGCGCTCGGCGGCTATGCCATGGGCATGTATCTGATGCGGCAGATCGGCACGCGCGGCGTCTACGCCAATCCGATCCTGCCCGACTTCATGGTGTTCCTGAATTGGCACGAGCTGCCGGTCTATTGGTACGGCTTCAACTGGTTCATCTACGCCGCGCTGATGATCCTTCTGGTGCCGGGCCTGCTCGCCTTCGTGTTCGGCTGGTTCGCCTTCCGCAGCCGCGTCACCGGCGTCTATCTCTCGATCATCACCCAGGCCATGACCTACGCGCTGATGCTGGGCTTCTTCCGCAATAATTTTGGCTTTGGCGGCAACAACGGGCTTACCGATTTCAAGGATATTCTCGGCTTCAACGTGCAGGCGGAGGCGACGCGCAACGCGCTGCTGGTCTCATCCTGCATCGCGCTCGCGCTCGGCTTCCTGATCTGCCGCGCCGTCGTCACGTCCAAGTTTGGCAAGGTGTTGGTGGCGGTGCGCGACGCCGAATCGCGCACGCGCTTCCTCGGCTACCGGGTGGAGAACTACAAGCTGTTCGTGTTCACGCTGTCCGCCTGCATGGCGGGCGTTGCCGGCGCGCTCTACGTGCCGCAGATCGGCATCATCAATCCGAGCGAGTTCACGCCGGCCAATTCCATCGAGGCGGTGATCTGGGTGGCGGTCGGCGGCCGCGGCACGCTCACCGGCGCCGTACTCGGCGCCATCCTGGTCAATTACGGCAAGACCGTCTTCACCTCCGGCTTTCTCGCGCCCTATTGGCTGTTCGTGCTGGGCGGGCTGTTTGTCGCGGTCACGCTGCTGTTGCCGCGCGGCATTATCGGCACGCTCAAATACGGGCTCAGCCTGCGCGCCGACGCCAAATCGGCTGCGGCAGAGCAGGGCGTCGACATCGAGGTCGCGCCCGATGCCGCCCCGCACGCAGCGGAGTAGTCGAAAAATGACCGATACGCTCGCCGCACCGGCCAAGACCACCTCCGCCTTGCTCTATCTCGACGGCATCACCGTGTCGTTCGACGGCTTCAAGGCGCTCAACGAGCTCTCCTTCGTGATCGAGCCGGGCGAGATGCGCGCCATTATCGGCCCCAACGGCGCCGGCAAGACCACCATGATGGACGTGGTCACCGGCAAGACGCGGCCCGACGCCGGCGACGTCTTCTTCGAGGAGGGCGCCTTCGACCTGTCCAAGCTCGACGAAACCGAGATCGCCGCGCTCGGCATCGGCCGCAAGTTCCAGAAGCCGACCGTGTTCGAGATGCACACCGTCGAGGACAATCTGCTGCTGGCGCTCAAGAACGACCGGCGCGTGCGTTCGACCCTGCTGTGGCAAAGCTCGGCGCCGCAGGCCGCGCGCATCGACGAGATCCTCGACGTCATCCGCTTGAAGCCGCTGCGCTCGCGCGTTGCCGGCAGCCTGTCGCACGGGCAGAAGCAATGGCTGGAGATCGGCATGCTGCTGGCGCAGGAGCCGAAGCTGCTGCTGGTGGACGAGCCGGTGGCCGGCATGACCGATACCGAGACCATGCAGACCGCCGAGCTGCTCAAGGAAATCAATCGCGACAAGACGGTGATCGTGGTCGAGCACGACATGGCTTTCGTGCGCGAGCTGGGCGTGAAGGTGACTTGCCTGCATGAAGGCTCGGTGCTGGCGGAAGGCACTATCGACCAGGTGTCGGAGAATGAGCGGGTGGTGGAGGTCTATCTGGGGCGATGAAGATGTTTGCAGTAACTCTTACAGTCATTCCGGGGCGCGCCGAAGGCGCGAACCCGAAATCCAGAAGACGCTCAGAGCCCGCTTCTGGATTCCGGGTTCACGCGCTGCACGCGTGCCCCGGAATGACAGCTGAGACGCCCTCATGCTCAACGTAAGCTCCATCGACCTGCACTACGGCGCGGCGCAAGCGCTGCGCGGTATTTCACTGCATGCCGAGCCCGGCAAGGTGACCTGCGTGCTCGGCCGCAACGGCGTCGGCAAGACCAGCCTGCTGCGCGCCATCGTCGGCCAGCATCCGGTCAGCAAGGGCGCCATCAGCTTCGAAGGCCATGACATCACGAAGCTCACCACGGTCGAACGCGCGCGCAACGGCATCGCCATCGTGCCGCAGGGGCGCGAGATCTTTCCGCTGCTCACCGTCGAGGAAAACCTGGAGACGGGCTTTGCCCCGCTGCCGCGCGACAAGCGCGACGTGCCCGACGACGTGTTCTCGCTGTTTCCGGTGCTCAACAACATGCTCAAGCGCCGCGGCGGCGATCTCTCCGGCGGCCAGCAGCAGCAACTGGCCATCGGCCGCGCGCTGGTGATGCGGCCGCGCCTGCTGCTGCTCGACGAGCCGACCGAGGGCATCCAGCCTTCCATCATCAAGGATATCGGCCGCGCCATTTCCTATCTGCGCGGCCTGAAGGAGATGGCCATCGTCCTGGTCGAGCAATATCTCGATTTCGCGCGTGAATTGGGCGACCAGTTCGCCGTCATGGACCGCGGCCAGATCGTCTATGCCTGCGACAGGGACACCATGGACGAAGGTGCGCTCAAGCGGGCCATGGCGATATGACGTCAGCCACGCATGCAATGTCGTCGTCCCCCGCGCAAGCGGGGGATTCAGGACGCCGCAGCCCTCGCCTGCGCCGCGCGCGTCGTGTTTACTGGATGCCCCGCATGCGCGGGGCATGACGGCGGAGGGGGTGGCGGTGCTGGCACCAAACGATAGCGCGCAAATCTTCGCCGCCAACCGCGCCACCGGTCACATCGCCCTGGCGGTGGCGGCGGGTGCCGGCGGTACGCGGCGCTCGCGTGTGCGCGAAAAGGGCTCGTTGCGCGTGCGCTTTCCCAATGTTCCGGGCGAAGCGCTGGAGGCGGTGATCGTCAATACCGGTGGCGGCATGACCGGCGGCGACCGTTTCTCGATCGACATCACGGTGGGGGCGGGGGCGCGGCTCCTCGCCGGCACCGCGGCGGCCGAGAAGATCTACCGCTCCACGGGGGCCGATGCCGAGATGGACGTGCGGCTCGACTTGCATGCCGGCGCCCGGCTCTGCTGGCTGCCGCAGGAGACCATCCTGTTCGACAATGCGCGGCTTTCCCGGCGCATCGAGATCGACCTTGCCGACGGCGCCGCGCTCTTAATGGCGGAAGCCGTGGTGTTCGGCCGTGCCGCCATGGGCGAGGTCATGCGCCACGGATATTTCGCCGACCGCTGGCGGCTGCGCCGCGACGGGCGCCTTATCTTTGCCGACGCCGCCCGGCTCGACGGCGCCGTGGCGGAAAGGCTCGGCCGGCGCGCCGCCGCCGCCGGCGGCATCGCGCTTGCCACGGTGCTGATCGCGCCGGGCGACGAGCAGGCGACAACGGCCGTGCGCGCGCTGGAGAGCCAATTCCTCGGCGAAGTCGGCATTTCGGCCTGGAGCGGCCTGGCGCTGGCGCGCCTCGTCGCGCGCGACGGCGCCGGCCTGCGCCACGATCTCATCGCCCTGTTGAGCGCGCTCGGCCAGCCCGTGCCGCGGCTCTGGCTGCAATGAGCGCGCCATGAATCTCACCCCGCGCGAGAAAGATAAGCTGATGATCGCAGTTGCCGCCATGGTGGCGCGCAAACGCCTCGAGCGCGGCGTCAAGCTCAATCATCCGGAGGCAGTGGCGCTGATCACCGATTTCATCCTGGAAGGCGCGCGCGACGGCAGGACGGTGGCCGAGCTGATGGAGGCCGGCGCCCATGTGCTCACGCGCAACGACGTGATGGAGGGCATCGCGGAGATGATCCACGACATTCAGGTGGAGGCGACGTTTCCCGACGGTTCCAAGCTCGTCACCGTGCACAATCCGATCAGATGAGGGCCGATATGAAGTATCTTCTGCCATTCATTTTATTCTTCGGTGCGACCACCGCGCGGGCGCACCCTTCGCTGGTGCCGCATCACCATCCGCATGGCGTCAGCATGCTGCCCGATCTCGGCACGTTCATCGTGGGCGGCATTTTCCTTCTAGCCTTCGCATTGCTCGCTTACGAAAAATTCCGGCGCGAGTGACGCAAATGAGCCCCGGCGAATATTTCATGCCCTTTTCTGTCATTCCGGGACGGCGCGAAAGCGGCGGACCCGGAATCCAGAAACATGGTGCGAATCCGTGTCTGGATTCCGGGTTCACGCATTCGGCGTGTCCCGGAATGACGACAAATAGGTGACTGCATGATCCCCGGCGAGATGTTCATCCAGGATGGCGAGATCGAGCTCAACGCCGGCCGCAAGACGGCGACTCTCACCGTCGCCAACAGCGGCGACCGCCCGATCCAGGTCGGCTCCCATTATCACTTCTTCGAAACCAACCCGGCGCTCAAGTTCGACCGCAAAAACGCGCGCGGCATGCGGCTCGACATCCCGGCCGGCACCGCGGTGCGCTTCGAGCCCGGCCAAACGCGCGAGGTCAAGCTGGTGGCGCTCGCGGGGAAACGCACCGTCTATGGGTTTCGTCAGGGCGTGATGGGCAAGCTTTAAGGCGCCGCCGATGCTAGCATTGCAGGCACACAGCGGAGGAGGAGGGCGCCATGAAGCAGAGCTACACGGGCGGCTGCCAATGCGGCAAGGTACGCTACGAGGTCGCGCTCGATTTGAGCAACCCGGTGATCGCCTGCAATTGCTCGCGCTGCAGCAAGCTCGGCTCGCTGCTCGCTTTTGCGCCGGTCGGCGACTTCGAACTGAGCGCCGGCGAGAAGGCATTGACGGACTACCAGTTCAACAAAAAGAACATCCATCACCTGTTCTGCTCCACCTGCGGCATCGAATCCTTCGCGCGCGGCACGCGGCCGAGCGACGGCGCGGAGATGGTCGCCATCAATACGCGCTGCCTCGACGGCGTCGATCTAAACGCGCTGACGGTCAAGCAAGTGGATGGACGGAGCTTCTAGCGGGCTCCAAAAGCCATAACGGGCAGACCGTCGTCTGCCCGTCACAAGCTCCCGGATCCAAACCCGGCGCAGGCGTGAGCCCGCAGCGCGAGTACCAGTTACTGAGAGCCAGGGCCGGCAGTCATGGACCACGAATACAGCGAGCTGCATCCACGTCCCATGGCCGCTCCGGTCATGGCGGTTCACCCGTGTCCGGCGTAGCCAGAGATGGATGACCTGCGTGAAAGCCTACGCCGATCGGCCCGCATGGCAAGGGCGTTCAGAAGGCTGTTGATAATTCTGAGGACGAAACATGGCGGTCATATTTGCGCGCAAAGGGCGGAATGATTCGATCTTGTGCGCGATGCCATCGCCGCGAACGCCGAGTGTCGGAGCCTGAACGATGTCGACCAAAATGAAACGCGCGGCCTATGCCGATATGTTCGGTCCCACCACCGGCGACAGGGTGCGGCTCGCCGATACCGATCTCATCATCGAGGTGGAAAAGGATTTCACCGTCTACGGCGAGGAGGTGAAGTTCGGCGGCGGCAAGGTGATCCGTGACGGCATGGGACAGTCGCAGGCCGCCAACCGGCAGGGCGCGGTCGACACCGTCATCACCAACGCGCTGATCCTCGATCACTGGGGCATCGTCAAGGCCGACGTCGGCCTCAAGGACGGCCGCGTGGCGGCGGTCGGCAAGGCCGGCAATCCCGACATCCAGCCGGGCGTCTCCATCGTCATCGGGCCGGGCACCGAGATCATCGCCGGCGAAGGAAAAATCCTCACCGCCGGCGGCTTCGACGCCCACATCCATTTCATCTGCCCGCAGCAGATCGAAGACGCGCTGATGACCGGCGTCACCTCCATGCTCGGTGGCGGCACGGGTCCTGCCGCCGGCACCAACGCCACCACCTGCACGCCCGGGCCGTTCCATATCGGCCGCATGATCCAGGCCGCCGACGCCTTCCCGGTCAATCTCGGCTTTGCCGGCAAAGGCAACGCCTCGCGCCCGGCCGCGCTGGAAGAGCAGATCAAGGCCGGCGCCTGTTGCCTCAAGCTGCACGAGGACTGGGGCACCACGCCGGCGGCGATCGACTGCTGCCTGTCGGTCGCCGACGATCACGATGTTCAGGTGATGATCCACACCGACACGCTCAATGAAAGCGGCTTCGTCGAGGACACGATCAAGGCGATCAAGGGCCGCACCATCCACGCTTTCCACACCGAAGGCGCCGGCGGCGGCCACGCCCCCGACATCATCAAGGTGGCGGGCCTGAAGAACGTGCTGCCGTCCTCGACCAATCCGACGCGGCCGTTCACGCGCAACACGATCGACGAGCATCTCGACATGCTGATGGTGTGCCACCATCTCGACCCGTCGATCCCCGAGGACCTCGCCTTCGCCGAGAGCCGCATCCGCAAGGAAACCATCGCGGCGGAAGACATCCTGCACGATATCGGCGCGCTCTCCATGATGTCGTCGGACAGCCAAGCCATGGGCCGCGTCGGCGAGGTGATCATCCGCACCTGGCAGACCGCCGACAAGATGAAAAAGCAGCGCGGCCGGCTGCCCGAGGAGAAGGGCGACAACGACAATGCGCGCGTGAAACGCTACGTCGCCAAATACACTATCAATCCCGCCATCGCGCACGGCGTGTCGAAGCACATCGGCTCCATCGAGAAAGGCAAGCTCGCCGATCTGGTGCTGTGGTCGCCCGCCTTCTTCGGCGTCAAGCCCGACATGATCGTCAAGGGCGGCTCGATCGTGGCGGCGCAGATGGGCGATCCCAATGCCTCGATCCCCACACCGCAGCCGGTGCATTACCGGCCGATGTTCGGCGCCTTCGGAAGAGCGCGCACCGCCTCCTCGCTGGTGTTCGTCTCGAAAGCGGCGGCGCGCGCGCGGCTCGGCGACAAGCTCGGCGTCGACAAGCAGCTGGTGGCGGTCGAGAAGACGCGCAAGATCGGCAAGAAGGACATGATCCACAACAGCGCGACGCCGGAGATCGACGTCGATCCGGAAACCTACGAGGTGCGCGCCGACGGCGAATTGCTCACCTGCGCGCCGGCCGAGGTGCTGCCGATGGCGCAGCGGTATTTTCTTTTCTGATGCGGTGCTGCAAGCGCGCTTCCCCTCTCCTCTGGTGGAGAGGGGAAGCCAGCTTGCCGCCCGGCTCTAATCAACTGATACACTGTTCAGATGCATCGCGTCGCCAATATCAAACCCGCCGGCCATTGGAACGCCGCCTCCGCGATTGACCGCGTCGTGCTCGATGCCGGCGAGCGCCATCTGCGGCGCGTCGTGCTGACGGGCGAACGCGGCTTGCGCTTCCTGGTCGACCTGCCCAAGCCGGTGCAGCTGCGCGACGGTGACGCCCTGGTGCTCGACGACGGCGCGCTGGTGCAGGTCGCCGCCTCGCCCGAGCCATTGCTCGAGATCGCGGGCCATAGCGCACTCGACACGGTGCGGCTCGCCTGGCATCTCGGCAACCGGCACACCGACGTGCAGATCGCCGGCGGCAAGCTGCGCATCCGCCGCGATCACGTGCTGGAGCAGATGCTGCGCGGCCTCGGCGCGCATCTTGCCGCCATCGAGGCGCCGTTCGACCCCGAGCCGGCCTCGCCGCAGCATCATGCGCATGGGCATTCGCATGGCGGGTAGGCGGCGCACCAAACTTGGCTGTCGTCCCCGCGAAGGCGGGGACCCAGTAACCCCGGTGTCCGTTCTCGAGCCTGGCGCAAGCCAGGGCTTACTGGATGCCCCGCTTTCGCGGAGCGTGACAGCTGAGGACGCGCCGCCGCCAGCTGCCCTCTACCGCCTCATGGCCTGGCTCTCGCCGGCCTATCCGGTCGGCGCCTTCTCCTATTCGAGCGGCATCGAATGGGCGGTGGAGGCGGGCGATATCAGGGACGCCGAAACGCTCAGCGGCTGGCTCGCCGTCACGCTGGGCGAAGGCTCCGGTTTCTGCGACGCCGTGCTGTTCGCGCACGCTCATCGCGCGGTAGCGGGCGGGGATGATAAATTGCTGCGCGAGGTGGCCGAGCTGGCCGCCGCTTTCGCCTCGTCGAAAGAGCGGCATCTTGAAACCACCGCGCAAGGCAACGCCTTCGTCGAGGCAACCCGCGCCGCCTGGCCGTGCCCGGCGCTCGATCGCCTGAAAGCCGCCTGGGATGGCCCGGTCGCCTATCCAGTGGCGGTGGCTGCCGCAGCCGCCGGTCATGAAATCGCGCTTGCGCCCGCGCTTGCCGCCTTCCTGCAGGCGCTCGCAGCCAATTGGGTCTCGGCCGGCGTGCGGCTGATCCCGCTCGGCCAGACCGACGGCCAGCGCGTGCTCGCCGCGCTGGAGCCGGTGGTGGCGAACACGGCCGTGCGCGCGGTCGGCACAAAACTCGACGACGTCGGCTCGGCAGCCTTCCGCGCCGACCTCGCAGGCGCCCGCCACGAGACGCAATACACGCGGCTGTTCCGGTCATGAAGAAAATTTGTCATGGCCGGGCTTGTCCCGGCCATCCACGCCTTGCTTATGTCGAGGCAAAGACGTGGATGCCCGGCATAAGGCTGGGCATGACGGCTGAGAGGTACGAATGACCCAAACCCACGGCCCCTTGCGTGTCGGCGTCGGCGGCCCGGTCGGCTCCGGCAAGACCGCGCTGATGGACGCGCTCTGCAAGAAGCTGCGCGGCAAGTATCAGATCGCCGCCATCACCAACGATATCTACACCAAATGGGACGCCGAATATCTGGTGCGCTCCGGCGCGCTGGCGGCCGAGCGCATCGCCGGCGTCGAAACCGGCGGCTGCCCGCACACCGCCATCCGCGAGGATGCCTCCATCAATCTTGCCGCCGTCGCCGAGATGCGCGCCAAATTTCCCGATCTCGACCTGGTGCTGATCGAATCGGGCGGCGACAATCTCGCCGCCACCTTCTCGCCGGAGCTCGCCGATCTCACCGTCTACGTCATCGACGTCGCCGCCGGCGACAAGATCCCGTCCAAGGGCGGCCCCGGCATCACGCGCTCCGATCTCCTGGTGATCAACAAGGTCGATCTCGCCCCTTATGTCGGCGCCTCGCTCGAAGTAATGGAGCGCGACGCCAAGCGGATGCGGGGGCAGCGCCCCTTCGTGATGACCAACCTGCGCAGCGGCGACGGCGTCGACGCCATCGCCAAGTTCATCGAAGACAAAGGCGGGTTGAACGCATGAGCGCCTGTGAACGTCTCGAAGCCGCGCTCGCCCGCATCGACGATCCCAAGGGCGAGGGCGTGCGCGCCTGCCTGACCGTCTATCGCGAAGGCGCCAAAGCCGCGGCGCAAGCAGCCGATGCCCGCGCCAAGGCTGGCATCTCGCTCGGGCCGCTCGACGGCGCCATCGTCTCCATCAAGGACCTGTTCGACGTCGCCGGGGAAGTGACGCGCGCCGGCTCGAAGCTGGTCGCCGAGGAAGGAAAGCCGGCCGCGGAAGACGCCCCGATCGTGCGCCGCCTGCGCAGCGCCGGCTGCGTCATCGTCGCCAAGACCAACATGACCGAGTTCGCCTATTCCGGCGTCGGCGCCAACCCGCATTTCGGCACGCCCGGCAATCCGGCCGACCGCGCCCGCATTCCCGGCGGCTCCTCCTCCGGCGGCGCGGTCGCCTGCGCCGACGGCATGTGCGAGATCGCCATCGGCTCCGATACCGGCGGCTCAACCCGGGTGCCGGCCGCGCTTTGCGGCATCGTCGGCTGGAAGCCGAGCCGCCAGCGGGTGCCGACCGACGGCGCCTTTCCGCTGTCCTGGTCGCTCGATTCGATCGGCCCCATGGCGCGCGGCGTCGCCGATTGCGCCTACGCCGACGCGGTCATGGCGGGCGAGGCGCCGCTTGCGATTGCGCCTGCGGCGCTTGAGAACCTGCGCATTGGCATTGCGCAAGGCGCTCCGCTCGATCGGCTCGACGACACGGTGGGAAAGCGCTTTCCGGCCGCGCTCGACCGGCTGGAAAAGGCCGGCGTGCGTTTGTCGCAGGAGAAACTGCCACTGCTCGACGACATGGCCGCGGTCAACGCCAAGGGCGGCGTGCTGCCGGCGGAAGCCTTGGCGGTTCACCGCGACCGGCTGGCGCGCCGCGGCGAGACAATCGACCCCAACATCCGCGCGCGGCTCGATCGCGCCGCCGCGATTAGCGCCGCCGACTATGTCGACATGACGCGGACGCGGGCGGCGCTGGTGCGCGCCATGGATGCACGCCTTGCTGATCTCGACGTGCTGGCCATGCCGACCACGCCGATCGTGGCGCCGCTCATGAGTGAAGTCGCGCAAGCGGACGAGTTTGCCCGCCGCAATGCGCTTTTGCTGCGCAACACCACGATGTGGAATTTCTTCGACTGCTGCGCCATCTCGCTGCCGCTGCCGCGCGAGGGCGGCCTGCCGACCGGCTTGATGCTGGTGGCGCGCAACGGCCACGACCGCCGCCTGTTCCGCATCGCCGCGGCAGTCGAGCGGCTGTTGGCGGGATAAGGCGCAAGGCTTTTGTTGGTTCGCCACGCGCGAAAAATCTTCAGGCGCGTGGGCGCCTAAACGGTTTGGTGAATACCTCCCGCAAGGGGCACCGTGACGGGGTTATATGAATACAAGCCTCGTTCGAGGGCGTCTTTTCCAGCGTTCGCACCCTTGGCTGTCACGCCCTGAATTTCGTCGGCCTGCCGTCGCGATGCAAGTTGAACAGAGTTGGCGCGCTCCTTTCGCGTATTTTCGTACATGAGTAGCGCCTGCTCCACTGTGTCCGCGACGGCGAATGCGCGGCCAAGCACCATCGCGTCTTCGATCGCGATGCATGCGCCTTGGCCTAGGAAAGGCGTCATGGGGTGGGCCGCATCGCCCAGCATCGTGACTCTTCCCTTGGAATATTGTTGGAGCGGTTCGCGGTCACGCAGTCCCCACTTGAATAGTGATCCCGGGGAAATCGCGCGAATGAGCTGCAACGCGGGCGGATAGAGATCGCTATAGAGATTTTCGAACTCCTCTATGGTGGCAGGAATTCTCCAGCCTTCCTCCTGCCAACGCGGCTCGCGGCCGACCCCAATCAAATTCATGAGGCTTCGCCGGCGCAATGGATAATGGAGGAAATACCGTTTGGCGCCGACGAACATAGCAAAGGGCTGCTCTTGAATTCTCGCCGGTACATTGGCCATCGGCAAAACTGCCCGAAACGCGACCTGGCCTGTATAGTTGACGTTCTCTTCGCCAAAAAGACTCTCGCGTACCTTTGAGGCATTTCCATCGCAGCCGATCAGAACATCGCTTGTATAAATCTTCCCGTCGTTGAATCGCGCGGTTACTTTTGCGGAGTCCTGCGTGAGAGCTTCAAAGCGATGGCCGAGAAACACGCAATCGGGATCGTTCTGCCGCACCGCGGACGCCAAGGTGGCGTGAAGGTCGACCCGGTAAACTTGATGGTACGTGGCGCCGAATCGCTGCGCGTAGTCGGTGCCTGCCGCCCTGATCTTCAATATCTCGCCTGTTTGGAAATGGCGTGTCGCCAACGCCTCTCCAGGGCCGGCTGCATCGGCGATCGTTTCGCCGACGCCAAGGAAGTTGAGTGCGTGCATCGCGTTGGGCGTGATGATGACGCCTGCGCCGAACTCTCGAAGCTCGGGCGCTTGCTCGAATACGGACACGTGGTAGCCAAAATGTTGCAGAGCAAGCGCGGCGGTCAAACCGCCGATGCCGCCCCCAATGACCGATATACGCGAGAGGTTCATGCGAGAGGCCTTCGTCTTCTAATCCGGCGTTCTGGAAACGGCCGTCGGTCGGATCGTTAAAGTTCGGAATCCATGTGTCGCAGCGCCGGGATTGCGGCTTCCGTGTTCGTCACCGACTTTACCATTGGGCTGAGCCCGCGCGGACCCCTAGAATTCGCGCAATGTGGTCAACAAGCGCCGGTAGTTCTCCGCGCCGAGCTTTTCGTTCAGCGCCGCCTCGTGCTCGGCCGAGAGAGCCTTGGCCCGATCAAGAACCTTGCGGCCGTCGCCGGTAAGTTGCAGTGCGTGCCGGCGGCCATCGGCGGAGGATGCCAGGCGCTGCGTCAACCCACGGCTCTCCAGCCTGTGCAGCACCCGCACCAGCCGAGCCCGCTCGATCCCGAGTGAGCCGGCGAGCTCGGCCTGCGACAGCCCGGGATTGACGCTGATCACCACCAGCACCGAGAACTGTGCCGGGCTGATGTCGAGCGGGGACAGGCGGCGGATGAAGTCCTGGAACACCCAGACCTGCAGCCGGCGCACGAAATAGCCCAACCGCTCGTTGAGCACGCCCAGATCGATCACCGGCGCGCTGTGCCGGCGCGCCGGCGCTTTCTCGCGCAAAGACGCCCGCCGTTCTTTCCCGGCTGACCGTTTCCTTGCAGCCATCGGCACGCGCGCCTTTCGTTGACCGGCCGAGCGGTGTGAAGAGGTGTTGACGAAGATTGTTGTCCACGTCAACAATATCGTCCAGCATCGCCGGCGGCCGTTGTCGCGCGCAGCGGAAGCGACAACGCGTCCACGCTCGGCTGCACGGCTACGCTTGTGAAAAGCGCGAAAAATCCGGCATCATCCGGTAAACGGCCGTTACACGGCCAGGGGAGGAAGCCAATGAAATATAATTCGCAATCGACTTCCGCGCGCGTCACGCGCCGCGGCTTCAACGCCGGGCTCGGCGCCGTGCTGCTCGCCGGCACCGCGCCCTTCAGCATCGTGCGCGCCGCCGATGCGCCCTTGAAGGTCGGCGTGCTGCTGCCGCGTTCGGGCTTCGAGGCAGGCATCGGCCACGACTGCCAGCGCGGCGTCGTGATCGCGGCCGATATTCTGAAGGGAATGGGCTTGCCGCCGCTGCAGATCATGGACGGCGATACCGAATCTAAGGTCGAGGTCGCTCGCTCGCGCGCCGAAAAGCTGATCAGCGACGGCGCCCAACTCCTGGTCGGCGCCTTCGATTCCGGCCAGACCACCGCGATCGCACAGGTCGCCGAGCAGAAAGGCATTCCGCTCGTGATCAACATCGCCGCCGCGCCGCAGATCACCGAGCAGGGCTACAAGTTCGTGTTCCGCAATTTCCCGACGGCGGCGATGATCCTGACCGACGCCTTCAAGAACCAGCTCGAGGTATTTCAGCAGGCCGGTGCGGCGCCGAAGTCGGTCGTGTTCATGCACGTCAACGACACGTTCGGCACGGCGATGTCCGGCGGCATCAAGCATGTCATGCCGCACTTCAAGATGCCGTACAAAATCCTGGAAGAGATCTCCTACGATCCGGCCGCGCGCGACCTCTCGGTCGAGGTGGCCAAGGCCAAAGCCACCGGCGCCGACGCGCTGCTCATGGTTTCGCGCCTCAACGACGCCATCTTGATCACGCGCGAACTGGTCAAGCAGCGCTGGTCGCCCATGGCGATCCTCAGTATGGGCCCCGGTTGGTACGAGGACCAGTATCTCAAAACGCTCGGCAAGCTCGCCGACGGCCCGCTGAGCTTCGTACCCTGGTACGATCCCAACAAACCGCTGTCGAAGAAGCTCGAGGACGCGATGGCCAAGAAATATCCGGGCGTCAATCTTGACACCAACCAGGTCTATACGTTCGAGGCGCTGTTGGTGGCGGCCGACGCCTACAAGCGCGCCGGCACGGCCGAGCCGAAAGCTTTGGCCGAGGCCATCCGCAAGACGCACATCACCGACAATGTGAGCCCCGGTCCCGGCATCATGTTCAACGCCAAGGGCCAGAACGACAAGTTGCAGGACAGCGCCATCCAGAACCGCGGCGGCCATACGGTGACGGTGGCGCCCAAGTCCGCTGCCAACGCCAAAGTGGTGTGGCCCTATCCGCCCTTCGACAAGCGCGGGTGATAGTTTGTTACTCCGCGTGCACCGCGCACTCCCTTCACCTCTCCCATAGGGAGAGGTCGACGCGCGAAGCGCGTCGGGTGAGGGGTTATAGCCTAACGAGAGTCCGCATCCCCCTCACCCCAACCCTCTCCCCAACGGGGAGAGGGGGCGCGCTGTGCCCGTGACGCATCCGTCGAATCAAGCGCGCCGAAGGACCGCCTCCTTGCCCCTGTCGCTTTATCTCAACGTCGCCGTCGGCGGGATCCTCACCGGCCTCGTCTACGGCCTGATGGCGCTCGGCCTGTCGGTGATCTTCGGCGTGGTGCGCGTGGTCAATTTCGCGCATGGCGAGATGATGACGGTTGCCATGTATCTCGCCATCACGCTGTTTGCCGCTTTCCATCTCGATCCGCTGGTCATGCTTGTGCCGATCGCGGCGATCATGTTCGCCTTCGGCTATCTCATGCAGGCGGGCATGATCAACCGCTTCATCACCCGCCCCGAGCACAGCCAGTTCCTGCTGCTCATCGCGGTGGCGATCATTCTCGCCAACGTGCTGCTGATCCTGTTCGGCCCCGATGCGCAGAACGTCCAGGTGGCCTACGCCTTCGACAGCTACGCGCTCGGCCCGCTCATCATCGACGCCACCAAACTCTATGCCGGTCTTACCGCGGTTGTCGTGGCGGCGGTGCTGTTCGCCTTTTTCCGCTTTACCGCGGTCGGCACCGCCATTCGCGCCTGTGCCGACAACTATACCGGCGCCCTGGTGGTCGGCCTCGACGTCAAGCGCCTCTATGCGCTGACCTTCGGCCTGGGCGCGGCCTGCGTCGGCGCCGCCGGCACCATCCTGCTGCTGCTGTTCGACGTCACGCCGGCGACCGGCCCCGCCTATACGCTTCTCGCCTTCGTCATCGTCATCACCGGCGGCCTGGGCTCGATGCCCGGCGCGCTCATCGGCGGCGTCTTGATCGGGCTGACCGAGGCGATGGCGGGCCTGCTGTTTACCCCCTCCGCCAAGTCGATGTTCGCCTTTGCGCTGCTGGTGCTGGTGCTGCTGCTGCGCCCGCAGGGCATCGTCGGCAAGAGGCCGGCATGATCGCCCGCCTTGTCGAGGGCGTGCCGCGCCGCGCCTTGCTGTTGCTGGCGGGGCTGTTGGCGCTGCTCGCCGCCGCGCCCTTCTTTGCCGGCGACTACCTGCTGACGGTGCTGATCCTGATCCTCTACTTCGCCTATGTCGGACAGGCGTGGAACATCATGATGGGCTTTGCCGGGCAATTGTCGCTCGGCCACGCGCTCTACGTCGGGCTCGGCGCCTACACCGCCGCCGCGCTCTATGTGCATTTCGGCGTCGGCCCCTGGGTCGGCCTGTTGGCCGCCATGCCGGTCGCGGGTCTTGCCGGCGCTTTTCTCGGCTTCCTTGCCTTCCGCTTCCGCGTTGCCGGCGTCTATTTCGCCATCCTGACCATCGCCTTCGACGAATTCGCCCGCGTCGGTTTCGGCCATTTGAAGTGGACCGGCGCCTCCGCCGGCCTGTTCCTGCCGGTCAAGCAGTACGCTCACAACGACCTCTGGCACCTGCGCGGCCATCCGGCGATGTTCTACTACGTGCTGCTCGCCGCCACTGCGCTTGCCTTCGTTTTCTGCCGCGCGCTGCTGCAAAGCCGCATCGGCTATTTCTGGCTGGCGATCCGTGAGGACGAGGAGGCCGCGCGCGCCTCCGGCATCGACACGTTCCGCTACAAGATGCTGGCGGTGGTGATCTCGGCCGCCATGACCTCTTTCGCCGGCGTGATCTATGCCTTCTATTACAACAACCTGTTTCCCGATCAGGTCTTCGGCATCGAGCATTCGATCGAGATCATCCTGGCGCCCATCGTCGGCGGCATCGGCACGCTGTTCGGCCCGCTGTTGGGAAGCGTGGTGATCGAGGGCGTTTCGGAGGGAATGCGCAGCGTTCTCGGCTGGCTCGGCTTCGACGTGCCGGGCACCAAGCAATTGTTCTTCGGTGCCGTTCTGCTGTTCATCGTGGTGGCCATGCCGGAGGGCGTATGGCCGTGGTTTGCGCGGCGCTTGCGCTTCATGGAGCGCAAGAAATGAGCACGCTGCTCAGCGTCGAGGACGTCAGCAAGCGCTTCCGCGGCTTGGTCGCGGTCGACCGGGTCGGCTTCGAAGTGGCGGAGGGCTCGATCTTCGCCGTGATCGGCCCGAACGGGGCGGGCAAGACCACGCTGTTCAATCTGATCGCCGGCGCGCTCAAGCCCGATGCCGGCAGCATCGCCTTCGCAGGCGAGCGCATCGAAGGCCTTCCGCCGGACCGCATCTGCCGGCGCGGCATCGGCCGCACCTTCCAGATCGTGCGGCCGTTCCCGGCGCTGACCGTAGAGGACAATATCGTCATCGGCGCGCTGCTTCATCGCAGCGACCTGTTCGCGGCGCGCGCGCAGGCCGAGGACGTGCTGCGCCGGCTCGACCTCTTCGACAAGCGCCACCAGCGCGCCTCGGCGCTGACGCTGCCGGACCGCAAGCGCCTGGAGATGGCGCGCGCGCTCGCCACCGACCCGAAATTGCTGCTGCTCGACGAGGTGATGGCGGGCCTGCGTCCTACCGAGACCGACCGCATCGTATCCATCCTGAAGGAGCTCAACCGCGAGCGCGGCCTCACCATTCTCTTGATCGAGCACGTCATGCGCGCGGTGATGGCGCTCGCCGGCGAAGTGCTGGTGCTGCACCACGGCGCCAAAATCGCGCAAGGCGCGCCGGCCGAGGTCGTGCGCGACGCGGCGGTGATCAACTCCTATCTGGGCGCGGAGGCGGTGGAATGATGGTCACCCACCCCGTCATTCCGGGGCGAAAGCGCCAGCGAGCGAACCCGGAATCCGTAAGCCGCAGGGCTGCGGTGTATGGATTCCGGGCCCGCGCCTTCGGCGCGTCCCGGAATGACAAGGGTGATGGTGCGGAGAACGTCGACTGATGCTCAAGGTCGAAAATCTCGACGTCTTCCACGGCGACGCCCAGGCGCTCGACGGCGTCTCGCTCGAGATCGACGCAGGCGCCATCGTCGCCATCGTCGGCGCCAACGGCGCCGGCAAGACCTCGCTCATCCGCGCCATCGCCGGCATGCTCAAGCCGGCGCGCGGGCGCATCCTTTACCGCGGCGCCGACATCGCCGGCTGGCCGAGCCACAAGGTCTGCGAACTGGGCATCGGCCAGGTGGCCGAGGGCCGGCAGGTATTCCCCTCGCTGTCGGTCGCCGAGAACCTGAACATGGGCGCCATGCTGGCGCGCGCGCGCGCCGCCCGCGCGCGCAACCTGGAGCACGTCTATGCGCTGTTTCCGGTGCTGGCCGAGCGCAGCGGGCAAGCCGCCGGCACCCTGTCGGGCGGCGAGCAGCAGATGCTCGCCATCGGGCGATGTTTAATGGGTGCGCCGGAGCTCGTGATGTTCGACGAGCCTTCGCTCGGATTGGGGCCAACGATCGTGCAGAGCGTGCTCAAAACCATAGCGCGACTTGAACCGCGACGGGCTCACCTGCGTGCTGGTCGAGCAGAACGTGGCGGTGTCGCTCAAGCTCGCCAGCCGCGCTTATGTGCTGGAAAACGGCCGCGTCACCCTCGCCGGCTCAGGTACCGAGCTATTGAACGACGACCGCGTGCGGCAGGCGTATCTGGGGTTCTGAGGTGCGTGCCCCGGACGCGGCGCAGCATGAGCGCAGCGCAATGGTGCGCCGCTGATCCGGGGCGCCGGTTATCTTTTGAAGAAAGCTGGGTCCCGGGTCTGCAGCGCACCACTTCGTGCTGCGCTGCGACCGGGACAAGTAGGCCGTGTTACTTCGCCGGCGGGCCGATAGTGACCGTCAGCTTACCCACTCCCTCGGCTTCGCACTCGATCTTGTCGCCGGCGACGGTGGCGGCGACGCCCGACGGCGTGCCGGTCATGATGACGTCGCCGGCTTCGAGCGCGACCATCTCCGACAGCTTCGAGATGATCTCAGGCACGTTCCAGATCATCTGGTTGAGATCGCCGTCCTGGCGGATCTTTCCGTTCACCTTCAGCGTGATGCGGCCCTTGCTGGGATGGCCGATCTCGCTCGCCGGCTTCAACGGGCCGCAGGGGGCCGAGTGGTCGAAGGCCTTGCCGATCTCCCACGGCCGCTTCACGTCGCGCGAGGCGATCTGCAGGTCGCGGCGGGTAAGGTCGATGCCGACGCCGTAGCCCCAGATGCAGTCATTGGCCTTGGCGACGGGAATATTGCGGCCGCCGCTTTTCAGCGCGACCACCAGCTCGACCTCGTGGTGCATGTCCTTGGTCAGCGAGGGATAGGGCACCGTGCCGCCGTCCGGCACGATGGCGTCGGCGGGCTTGGCGAAGAAGAAGGGCGGCGCCCGCTCGTCCTGCCCCATCTCGCGGATGTGCTCGATATAGTTGCGGCCGACGCACCAGATGCGGCGCACCGGAAACTTCTTATCCGAGCCTGCGATGGCGATGGCAGCCTGCGGCGGCGGCGGAATGACGTAATCGGGCATGGGTGCTGGCCGTTGGATTGAGGCCGCAGCGAAGCGGCCGGGCGGGGAAAGGCGCCGTGGCCTATCAGGTGTGGCGCGCAGACGTCAACACGGGTCAGAACGGTCCGCTCGTCCCCGCGAAAGCGGGAACCCAGCGAAAAAAGCTGCTGCCCGAATTCGCGACGCCTGGATTCCCGCTTACGCGCGAATGAGCGGAGTACGGTCTTACGACGACGCTATCGCCGCCACCGGCGCCCGCCTCTCCTGCGCCTCCAACTGCAGCCGGTAGAACGAGGCGTAGCGCCCGCGCTTGCGCAGCAATTCGTCGTGTCGGCCGGATTCGACCACGCGTCCGTCCTCGATGACGAAGATGCGGTCGGCGTGCGAAACGGTGTGCAGCCGGTGCGCGATGGCGAGCGTGGTGCGGCCGCGGAAAAGATGCTCCATGGCTTCACGCACCTGCAGTTCGGATTCGGAATCGAGCGCGGCGGTGGCCTCGTCGAGCAGGATGATCGGCGCGTTTTTGATCAGCGCGCGCGCAATCGAGATGCGTTGGCGCTGGCCGCCGGAGAGCTGCAAGCCGTGCTCGCCGACCGGCGTATCGTAGCCGCGCGGGAACGCCATGATGAAGTCGTGCGCGTAAGCGCCCCTGGCGGCCGCCTCGATCTCGTCCTCGCTGGCGCCCGGCTTGCCGAAAGCGATGTTGTCGCGGATCGAGCCGCGGAACAGGAAAACGTCCTGCCCGACATAGGCGATGTGTTGGCGCAGCGAGCGACGCGCCACCGCCGTGATATCCTGTCCGTCGATTAGAATCTTGCCGTGCTCGGCTTCGTAGAAGCGCATGATCAGGTTGAAAACGGTCGATTTGCCGCCGCCGGAAGGTCCGACCAGCGCGGTCAGTTTGCCGGCTTCGGCGGTGAAGGTCATGCCGCGCAGGACGGACTCGTCGGGGCGATAAGCGAAATGCACGTCGCCGAATTCGACCCGCGCGGTCTTGATCGCCAGGGCCGGCTTGTTGTCCTCGGGCATCTCGCTCGGCGGCGAATCGAGCAGTTCGAACAGGATGCGCACGCCGACGAGCGCGCTGTTGAGCTCGATGTTGAGGCGGGCCAGGCGCTTCGCCGGCTCATAGGCCAACAAAAAGGCGGCGACGAAAGAGAAGAACTCCCCGGCGGTCGCGCCGGTTACGACCACGCGGTAGCCGGCATAGACGAGCGCGCCCGCGATTGCGCAGCCGCCCAGGGTCTCCATCAACGGGCTGGCGCGGTTGGAGACGCGCGCCATGTTGTTGGCCTCATGCTCGACCGCCGCGACGTTGCGGTCGAAGCGCTCGCGCATGATGTCTTCCAGCGTGAAGGCCTTGACGATGCGAACGCCTTGGAGCGTCTCCTGCAGCGTCTCCAGGATCTCGGTGTTGCCGTGGAACTGGCTGCGGGCAATGGAATAGATGCGGCGGATCAGCTTGCGCAGCACGTAAAAAGCCGGCGGCACCACTACGAACGAGAAGAGCGACATCAGCGGGTCCTGCACCACCATCACGATAACCAGGCCCACCAGCGAGAAGAAATCGCGCCCGACGGAGGTGATCATCAAGTTGATGACCTGCGTCGCCGACTGTGCGCCGGCGCTCAGCCGCGCGATGAATTCGGTCGAGTGCCGGTCGGAAAAGAAGCCGAGACCCTCGTTAAGCAGCTTGGCGAACACGGCGCGCTGATTGTCGGCGATGATGCGGTTGCCGACGCGCGCAAGCATCACGCTGAAGCCGTAGGTGGCGAACCCTTTGGTGACGAACAGCGCCACCGTCACGCCACCGAGGAAGACGATGCCGGGGAAATTGCGATGGATGTAGGCTTCGTTGATGACTGTGCCGAAAAGATAGGCGCTAGCCGCCGTGGCGCCGGCGGCGATAGCCATCAAAATGAAGGCAACGAGGTATTTGCGCCAATGCACCAGCCCTTGCTCGAGGAGCAGGCGGCGCACCAGAGAATAGGCGCTGTAACGCGCGTCTTCGGCCGATGGCAGGATGTGGTCGATCATTCGCCCTCTGTCGGGCTCGATTATGGCACGTTTTGCAGCGGGCAGGCTTCCTTGCCCGCCGCCGCGGAAATTTTCAAGCCAAAAGGTGCGAAAAACGGCGGCGAAGGCCAGGCTTTGGTCGTAATCAGGCAGCGCCGTGCTGGCGCCTGCTCAGGATCTGCTCCCAGGCCAGCGCATGGCCCACGATCGTATCGAGATCATCGAACTGGGGATGCCAATCGAGCGTGGAACGAATGCGGGACACGTCGGCCACCAGTGCGGCCGGATCGCCGGCGCGCCGCCCATGGAACTCGACCGGGAAATCGCGGCCGCTTGCTCGCTTGACCGAGTCGATCACCTCCAGCACCGAGGCGCCGCGTCCGTAGCCGCAGTTGAAGGTTGCGCTCGTGCCGCCCTGCCGCAGGTAGCGCAGCGCCGCCGAATGCGCCGCCGCCAGATCGCTGACATGGATGTAGTCGCGGATGCAGGTGCCGTCCGGCGTCGGATAGTCGGTTCCATAGACCGCGATCTTCGCACGCCGGCCGAGCGCGGTTTCGCAGGCGACCTTGATCAGGTGCGTCGCCGCCGGCGTCGATTGTCCGGTGCGCTGCTTGGGATCGGCGCCCGCCACGTTGAAGTAGCGCAACACGACGAAGCGCAGGCCGTAGGCCTTGCCGGCGTCGTGCAGCATGATTTCCGACATCAGCTTGGAGGAGCCGTAGGGCGAGATCGGCGCCGTGACGGCGTCCTCGCGCACGGGCACGGTTTGCGGGTTGCCGTAGACCGCCGCGGTCGACGAGAAGATGACCTGCTTGACGCCCGCGCCGATCGCGGCGCCGAGCAGGCTGCAGGTGTTCATCGTGTTGTTGCGATAATAGGCAAGCGGGTCGGCGACCGACTCGGGCACAACGATGGAGGCGGCGAAGTGGATGATCGCGGTGACGCCATGCCGGCGCACGAGCTTGCTTACCAGCTCGCGGTCGCCGCTCGAGCCCACGATCAGCGGTACCTTGGCCGGGATAAGGAAGCGAAAACCGGTCGACAGATTGTCGAGCACGACGACATGCTCGCCGGCGTCGACCAGCGCATGCACCATGTGACTGCCGATATAGCCGGCGCCGCCGGTCACCAGGATTGTCATGGCCTATCCTACGAATGGCGTATGACGCTTCTAGCGAGCGAGCCGGAAACGAGTGGTTAGGACGACCCGCGAACGGGCCGGTTAACAGCGGCAGACTTAACGAATGGTTATGGCGATCGTTGAAGTTGCCCGGTATATGGAGCCGCGAAACGGGCCATGACCGACATTCTTTTCATCAAAACGTCCTCGCTCGGGGACGTGATCCACAACATGCCGGCAGTGACCGAGGCGAAGAGGGCGCGGCCCGAGGCGCGCATCGCCTGGGTGGTGGAGGAGGCCTTTGCGCCGCTGGTGCGGCTGCACCGGGCGGTCGACGCCGTCATCCCGGTGGCATGGCGGCGCTGGCGCAAATCGCTCTACGCGCCCGCCACCTTGGTCGAGATTGCGCGCAGCGTCGCGGCAATCCGGGCGAAGGCCTATGACGAGATCGTCGACAGCCAGGGCCTGCTGCGCTCCGCCGTCCTCGCCCGCATGGCGCGCGGGCATCGCCACGGCTACGACAAGGCCAGCATCCGCGAGCCGTTCGCCGCCGCGTTCTACGACGTACGCCACCGGGTCAGCCGTGACCTGCACGCGGTGACGCGCAACCGCGTGCTCAGCGGGCTTGCGCTCGGTTACGCGCCGCAGGGCGCGCCCGACTACGGGCTCGACCGCGCGCGCTTTGCCGCGCCGACGCGGCCTTACGCCGTACTGCTGCACGCGACCGCGCGCGAATCCAAACAATGGCCGGAGGCAAACTGGATTGCGCTCGGCAAGGCGCTCGCCGAGAGCGAGCTCGAATTGGTGCTGCCCTGGGGCACCGAGCCGGAGCGGGCGCGCAGCGAGCGCATCGCGCAAAGCTTCCCGTGCGCGCGTGTTCCCGAGCGCGCGCCGCTCGATAAAACCGCCGCGCTCATCGCCGGCGCGCAACTCGTGGTCGGCGTCGACACCGGGCTGATGCATCTTGCCGCGGCGCTCGGCGTGCCGCTGGTGGCGATCTTCGCCGGCAGCAGGCCGGGGTTCACCGGGCCGGTCGGCGCCGGGCCGATCGCCGTGCTGGGCGCGGAGGGTGTTGCACCGTCGGTGGAAGAGGTGAGGGGAGCGGTGGAGAAGATAGTGCCGTGATTGCTTGCCCCGGATGCGGCGCAGCACGAGCGATAGCGAAGTGATGCGGCGCTGATCCAGGGCCTTTCCAGGGATTGCGTTTGTAACGGTCCCGGTTCAGCAGCGCACCACTAACGTGCTGCGCTGCGCCCGGGACAAGAGTCTGAGCGCTAGGCCGCGCCGGCGCGCAACAGATCGTGCACGTGGATGACGCCGACCGGCTTGCCGGCCTCCACCACGAACAGCGCCGTCACTTTGGTGGTGTTGAGCAGTTCCAGCGTCTCGCTCATCAGCTGGTCGGGCCGCACCGTCTTCGGCGCGCGCGTCATCACGTCGTCGACCTTCTGGTCGAGCAGGTCGTTGCGCATGTGCCGGCGCAGGTCGCCGTCGGTAATGATGCCGACGAGCTGCCCGCGTGCGTCGGTGACGCCGACGCAGCCGAAGCCCTTGGCGGTCATCTCCAGGATCGCCTCCGACATGGCGGCGCCGAGCGGCTTGAGCGGGAGCGCCGCGCCGGCATGCATGAAGTCGGCGACCTTCTTGAGCTGGGTGCCGAGCTTGCCGCCGGGATGCAGCAGGCCAAACTGCGCGGCGGTGAAACCGCGGCTTTCCAACAGCGCGATGGCGAGCGCATCGCCGAGCGCGAGCTGGATGAGGGAAGAGGTGGTGGGCGCCAGATTGTGCGGGCAGGCCTCGCGTGCCTGCGGCAGCGTCAGGTTCACGTCGGCGGCCTTGGCCAATGTCGAATCCGCATTCGCCGTCATCGCAATGAGCCCGATGCGGAAGCGGCGCGAATAATCGGTGAGGTTCTTCAGCTCCGCCGTCTCCCCCGACCACGACAGCGCAATTATGACGTCGTTGCTGGCGATCATGCCGAGATCGCCGTGGCTTGCTTCCGCCGGATGCACGTAGAGCGCGGGCGTGCCGGTGGAGGCGAAGGTCGAGGCGATCTTGCGCGCGACGTGGCCGGACTTGCCCATGCCCGTCACGATGACGCGGCCTTGCGCGGCGCGGATCAGGTCGACCGCCGCGATGAAGCCCTCGCCCAGGGGCCCGCGCAATGCGGCGGCCAGCGCGTCGACGCCTTGCCCTTCCACTTCCAGCGTGCGCAGCGCCGAGCCGATGATGCCCTGCGCGCGGCCGGTGTCGGCGCCGGTTGGCTGCGGTTTGGCCATGTGCCCCCGTGAAATCTGTGGCGGTTGCCCGGACTGATAGCACGGAAACGGCGCGCGCGTCAGGTTCCGGCCGCCAATTCGTTAATCCGGCGCCGTGCCGTCAGGCGCGGCCCGCCTCTTGCAGGCATTTTTCCACGAAAGCCGCGAGGTCGCCGCCGGGGAACAGCTTGCCCGCGATGCCGGCCGCGCGCGCGGCCTGCATGTCGATTTCCTTGTCGCCGATGAAGAAGCTGCGCGATTTGTCTATCGGCCAATGCGCCATCAGGTCGAGGATCATGCCGGGCTTGGGCTTGCGCCAGTCCGAATCCTTGCGATAGGCGGCGACCGCCGCGTCGGCGAGATAAGGGCAATAGCGCACGTCGTCGATGCGCGCGCCTTGGCGGCCGAGCTCGCCGCGCATCCAGGCGTCGAGCTCGTTCAACTGCTGTTCGCTGAACAGCCCGCGCGCGACGCCCGACTGGTTGGAGGCGACGAAAACGAGATAGCCCGCCGCGTTCAGCTTGCTTATGCCGGCGGCGGCGCCCTCGATCCATTCGAAGCGCTCGCGCGTGCCGACATAGCCGCGATCGACATTGATCACGCCGTCGCGGTCGAGGAAGGCGGCGGGGCGCAACGGCTCGCTCATTTGACGAGACCGCGCACGGCGGCGAGCACGCGCTCGACCGAAACATCGGCGGTGCGGCGGTGCTTGACGGCGGCGTTGCCGATCTTGCGCGCCAGCGCGCGCGCGGCCTCGTCGCCGGGCGGCTCCAGGACCGCCGCCACCGGATTGAGCGGCTGCCAATGCCACGCGCTGGTCGGCCCGAAAATGGCGACGGTCGGCGTGCCCATCGCCGCCGACACATGCATCAGCCCGGAGTCGTTGGTGACCGCCACGTCGGCGCAAGAAAGCGCCAGGATGGCGTTGCGCAGATCGTCGCCCGTGAGGTCACGCACGCGATTGCCGGCGCTGGCCATGATTTGCTGCGCGATCGGCTTCTCGTTCGGCCCGCCCAGCACCCAGACCGACATGCCGTCCTGCACGAGCGCGCGCGCAAGCTCGGCATAGTGTCCGGGCGGCCAGGCCTTGCCCTTGCCGACCGCGCCCGGCGACAGCGTGACGATCGGCGGGTCGTCTTCGGCAAGGCCCTGCCGCGTGCACCAATCATCGGCCGCGCGCGCCGGCACCTTCAATTCCGGCAGCGGCCACTCTTGCGGCAGGCTCGCGCCGGCGGCGAGCGCCAGCGCGCCCATCTGATCGATCATGCGCGGCAGTTTGCGTTCGCCGTGGCGCATGTCGTTGATGAGCCCGTAGCGCCATTCGCCGAGAAAGCCGGTGCGCTTCGGGATGCCGGCAAGGAACGGCGCCAGCGCCGCCTTCCACTTGCGCGACATCACCAGCGCCTGGCCGTAGTGCCGCGCACGCAGGCTTGCAGCCAGCGCGAGTTGCGGCTTGAGACCTAGCCGCCGCCGCGGCAGGTCGGCGACGATCGCCTGGCGCAAGCCCGGCATGTAGTCGGCGAGCGGCGCGCACAGCGTGCTCGCCACCATGTCGACCGGCCGCTCCGGCTGCTGCCCGCGCAAAAGCTTCACCACCGAATGGACGCGCACGAAATCGCCGATCCAGACATAGGGCACGATCAGGACCGGGGCGGCTTGGTCGACCTCCTGGCTCATGCTCTCGCCGCGATCCTCATTCGCCCGCTTCGGGGGCTGGCCTGGCTGGCGTTACCCGCGGCCTAGCCGCCTGTCCAGCCACGATTTTTACCCTTTTCCCGGCGATTCTCGGCCATTTCGGCGCGATTTGCGCCCGCCCGCGGTCTAGGGCAAAGGATGGGCCGCGTCAGGCGGGGTCGCGCATGGTCCCGAAAAGCCTCTCCTCGACCGTCATCGGGGATGGGTACCGGTTTTCGGACTGACCATGCGCAAGGGAAAAGCCATGTTTCTTGTCACCGGCGGGGCCGGCTTCATCGGGTCGAACGTAGTCGCCAGCCTGGAGCAGGCCGGCGCCGGCGACATCGTGGTCAACGACCTGCTCGGCCACGACGACGCCAAATGGCGCAACCTCGCCAAGCATCGCGTCGCCGACCTGGTGCCGCCGGCCGAGCTGGCCGCTTGGCTCGACGGGCGCAGGCTCGAGGCCGTCATCCACATGGGGGCCATTTCCGACACCACCGCCAGCGACGCCGACCTGGTGATGGAGAACAATTTCCGCCTGTCGCTGCGCCTGCTCGACTGGTGCACCGAGACGCGCACGCCCTTCATCTACGCGTCCTCCGCCGCCACCTACGGCGACGGCGGTCACGGTTTTTCCGACGACTGGTCGCCGGCGCATTTGAGCAAGCTGCATCCGATGAATCTCTACGGCTGGAGCAAACACCAGTTCGACATCGTGGTGGCCGAGCGCCACGTCAAGAAACAGAAACTGCCGCCGCATTGGGCCGGCCTGAAATTCTTCAACGTCTACGGCCCGAACGAATACCACAAGGGCCACATGATGAGCGTGCTCGCCAAGGTGTTCGACGGTGCCAAGGCGGGCGCGCCGGTCAAGCTGTTCAAGTCGCACAAGCAGGGCATCGCCGACGGCGACCAGCGCCGCGATTTCATCTATGTCGACGACGCGATCAGGGTGCTGCGCTGGGTGCTCGACACCACCGCGGTCAACGGCATATTCAACGTCGGCACCGGCAAGGCGGAAAGCTTCCGCGACATGATCGGCGCCATGTTCAAGGCGCTCGAGCGCGAACCCGACATCGAATATATCGACATGCCGGAGGCGATCCGCGGCCAGTACCAGTATTTCACGCAAGCGCGTATCGAGAACCTGCGCCGCGCCGGCTATAATGCCGACTTCACGCCGCTCGAGGACGCCGTCGGCGAATACGTCACCGGCTATCTCGATCGCGCCGACAGGTACAGATAAAGCGGATTCGATATGTATCAGGCCGCGCAGCAAGCTTCGCTTCACCTCTCCCATGGGGATAGGTCGACGCGCGAAGCGCGTCGGGTGAGGGGTTGCAGCCTATCGAGAGTCACGAACCCCCTCACCCCAACCCTCTCCCCGAAGGGGAGAGGGAGCGCGCTGTGCCATTTGCCAACCCGATCAAAACCAAGCAGCCGCTGATGTTCGATTTCGACAAGCACCTCGCCGACCTCGCCGGGCAGACCGTGCTCTGCGTCGGCGATCTGATGCTGGACGAATTCGTCTACGGCGAGGTGTCGCGCATTTCGCCGGAGGCGCCGACGCCGGTGATCGCGGTCAAGCGCACCGAGCCGCTGATCGGCGGCGCCGGCAACGTGGCGCGCAACCTGGTCTCGCTCGGCGCGCGCTGCGTGTTCGTCGGCGTGGTGGGCGAGGACGACGCCGGCCGTGCGCTCGCCGACGCGCTCGAATCGCATCCGCTCATCGAATTCGACCTGGTCATCGACGCCGGGCGGCAGACCACGCGCAAGGTGCGCTTCGTCTCCGAACATTTCTCCACGCATCTGTTACGCGCCGATTGGGAGATGGTGGCGCCCATCGAGAAAAGCGCGGAGGACGCGCTGATCGTCCACGCCATCGAGGCCATGCCGAAAGTCGGCGCCGTGGTGCTGTCGGACTATGCCAAGGGCGCGCTCACCCCGCGCGTCGTCCGCGACGTGATCGCCGCCGCCAACGCCGCCGGCAAGCCGGTGGTGGTCGATCCGAAAGGGCGCGATTATTCGATCTACCGCGGCGCCACGCTGATTACGCCCAACCGGCAGGAACTGGCCGACGCCACGCACACCGCCGCGCGCAGCGACGAGGAGATCGCGGCGGCCGCCGATACCTTGCGCGAGGAGCTCGACGCCGAAGCGGTGCTGGTCACGCGCAGCGAAGACGGCATGACGCTGGTGACCGCAAGCGGCGCCGTGCACGTGCCGGCCTACCCGGTCAAGGTGCGCGACGTTTCCGGCGCCGGCGACACGGTGGTGGCGCTGCTTGCCGCCATGCTGGCGCTGCGGGCCGATTTCGAATCCGCCATGCGCGCCGCCAATGCCGCCGCCGCCGTGGTGGTGGGCAAGCGCGGCACGGCAAGCGTCTCCGTCGCCGAGTTGCGCACCCGCATTCTGCCGGCGTCGACGCTCGCGCCGGAAGAGAAGATCGTGTTCGACTGGTCGCAGCTCGACGATCACCTCGCCGAATGGCGCCGGCAGGGCCTGCGCGTCGGCTTCACCAATGGCTGCTTCGATCTGCTGCATCCGGGCCATATCCGGCTGCTGGCCGGCGCGCGCGCGGCCTGCGACCGCCTGGTGGTGGGCCTAAACGGCGACGCCTCGGTGACGCGGCTGAAAGGCGAGGGCCGTCCGGTGCAGCCGGTGGAGGCGCGCGCCGAGCTGCTCGCCGCGCTGGAAGCGGTCGATCTGGTCGTCGTGTTCGACGAGGACACGCCGCAAAATCTCATCGCGCGCGTGAAGCCGACCGTGCTGGTCAAGGGCGGCGACTATACGCGCGACGAGGTGGTGGGCGCCGACCTGGTGGAGCAGCTGGGCGGCGAAGTGATCCTGATCGATCTGGTGCCCGGCCATTCGACCAGCGCCATGGTCGAGCGCAGCCGCGCCGCCAAGAAGCGCTGAGCCGGGGTTTTCACGTGACGCGACCCACACTCCGTTCATTCCCGCGGAAGCGGGAATCCAGTGATGCAAGCGCCAAACAGCGCATTTTCGCGCGGGGTCCCCGCTTGCGCGGGGACGAGCGGTTGCTTCCACGCAAGCGCAAACCTTTTTAAGGCACAGCGAAGTGGCGCGCGTTCCGCCCGATCATGAAGCGCGGCTGATTGCGGAATTCTTCGGCGACCGCAAAGGCTATTTCGTCGAGGTCGGCGCCAACGAGCCGCGCGCGCGCTCGCAGACCTATCATCTGGAGCAGGCCGGCTGGAGCGGCGTGCTGATCGAGCCGCAGCCCGAGCTGGCCGGGCAATTGCGCGCCGAGCGCCGTGCCAAAGTGTTCGCGGTCGCCTGCTCGTCGCCTGAGAGCGCCGGCCGCACGCTGCCGTTGCACGTCGCCGGGCCCTTGTCGTCGCTGAACCGCGTGCGCATGGCGCCGGGCGCCAAGCCGGAGAGGATCATCGAAGTGCCGGTGCGCACGCTCGACAGCGTGCTGGAGGAGGCCGGCGCGCCTGCGGGCTTCGACTTTCTCTCGATCGACGTCGAAGGCCACGAGCGCGAAGTGCTGCGCGGCTTTGCCATCGCGCGCTGGCGCCCGCGCCTAATTCTGCTGGAGGATCACGTCGGCGATCTCTCCAAGCACCGTTATCTGAAAAGCGCCGGCTACCGCATCATCCGCCGCTACGAGAACAATGGCTGGTACGTGCCGCGCGAGTCTTCCGTCAGGCCTGATGTTGCCGACCGCTGGGAGATCGCGCGCAAATATTATCTGGCGCTGCCGTTCCGCGTGCTGCGCAACATCTCGCGCCGCGTGCGGAAGGCCTAGCATTACAGTTGCAATTTTGCTTGGCGTCTGAATCCATGATCCACCATGATTCGGAGGGTCATGGATGGCGGGAGCATCGGTTGAAACGACGCTGGATCTGTGGGCATGGTCGTTGCGGGACGTAAGGGCGCGCATGCGGCCTCTGTTTCACCAGAAGCGAGTTGCGGCATCGGCGGCAGAGTTTCTGGACGGCCTCTTGGGGAACGAACCGCGCAAGACGGGCTGGATGCGTGCGGAAGCGGCTGGCGATCCCGGGCCATGGCGCCAGCAGGCGATCCTTGGCCGCAGCCAGTGGGATGCCGATGCCCTGCGTGACATGGTGCGCGATTACGTGCTGGAGACGCTCGCCGACGACAATGCGGTTCGCGGGGTTGCGCGCCAGTATACGGGCTCGGCGGGCAAGATCACCAATTGCCAGATCGGCGTGTTCGCGTCCTATGTGTCGCGTCACGGCCATGCCTTTATCGACCGGAGGCTTTATCTGCCAAAGGAATGGACCGACCATCCCGCCCGCCTGAAGGCGGCGCATGTGCCGCAAGACGTTGGCTTTGCGACGAAACCCCAGATCGCGCGGGCGATGATCGCACGGGCGGTTGCCACAAAAGTACCCTTCTCTTTTGTCGCCGCGGACAGCGTGTATGGCACAGGCGACATCGAAACTCTCTTGCGCAAGGCCGGCAAGGGCTATGTTCTGGGCGTTGCCTCCAATCACGTGTTCCGCTCCTGGGGCAAGAAGCACCTTGTCGGCGGCACCGCTTCCAAGATCGCGCACCGTCTTCCCAAGAAGGCCTGGCGGCGCTTGTCCTCAGGTGAAGGGACTAAGGGACCCCGCCTGCACGAGTGGGCCTATGTCGAATTGGCCGACCTCGACGCCGGCGAATACAACAGCAGCCTCACCGGCGAATGGACGCGGGGGTTGTTGATCCGCCGAAACATCGTCAGCGGCGATCTAGCCTTCTTCTCCACCTGGTGCCCCAAGGGCACGCCCATGAAGAAGCTGGTCTCGGTGGAAGGTCATCGCTGGGCTATCGAGGACAGCTTCGAGAGCGCGAAGAACGAACTCGGCCTCGACCACAACGAGACACGCTCCTGGCACGGCTGGCATCGACATGTCTCGCTCGTTATGCTGGTCTTCACAATGATGGCTGTGATCCGCCATCACGCCAACGCTGCTTCTCCGCCCAAAAAAACGTTGTCACGCCGCCCGACGACCAAGCGCTTCTGATCCGCTGGTCGATCCAGGAAATCCGCCGCATCGCCATGAAGCTCGCGCAACGGCGCATCCAGCCCGCCCACGTCATCGCGTGGTCACTGTGGCGCCGTGCTCATCAAGCCGAGGCACGCGCCGCACACCTCAGAAGAAAAGTGCAACTGTAATGCTAGGGTGATTTTCGATCCTTACACGGTAATCATTTAATTTTGCCCTTGCTTACAAGAGCAATTCGTTTCAGAAACTTACCCTCGTAAGTTGCTATATCAGCATCAAACAACTTCTAGCATCACAGTTCCTCTCTTTTTGGCAGGGCTGGTCTCGCCTCGATGAGATTCGTCCCAGCCCCTCCCGCCGGCGTGCGTTTGAATTCCTTCAGCGCGACCAATCGCGCTAGCAACTTACTGATGCGGCCATCCAGCATAGCTTCCAAGCGAACGATCTTTTCGAGGCTTTCGGGAGGGTACGCGTTGTCGAACGCCTGCTCGGCGGTTGGGATACCCATCAGGATCTGGAGCAGCGGAACTCCACGCTCGGTGATCGTGCGCAAATGGGCGTCCACTTTCTGCTCGAGGATTTTAATCTCATCCCTGTCCGTGCTTTCCTGGATCTGCTCATGGAGTTTTTTGACAAGGCTGTGCAGTCGGGCCAGATCCTCGCTGGCAGAGTTTTGCAGGCTCCGCGTTTCGGCGGCCGAGGCTCGCAACGATTTGCGTATTTCAGACCACGAATTGCAATCGGTTTGCCTGATGTCCTGCGTGAACGGATCTTTGAGTATTTTCGCCTGGCGCATGCGCCAAAGCGTGTGTTTTTGCCAATAAAGGATCGCCAGCTCGAGCACGACCTCTTCTTCGGAGCGTCCATGCGGGGAAAACTCCGCCTTGAGGTCTGCATGCAATTTTTCGAAATCAGCTCTCGAGTCCCAGGGCAAGATGATGTCTTTCGCATACAAACCATGTACGAGCGCGTTTCGGCTGTGGTGTTTCTTTCGCCGTTTCTCAATTTCGTTTCGTTTCATTGCTAAGATCCTGTTAGGTATAGCCAGCACAACCGAAAATACTACTTGTCGGCTGCTGGCGTTGGCTCAGTCCTGGGAAAATATTACTATTGAAAACGTTGTTTCGACGTAATATCTTCTGCTACGGGATACAAATAGCGCTTTTTCGACGCTCGGCAAGGGGGAAATAATGCCTGGCAACAATGATTATTCCTTGGTCCGACTGCGAAAATCGCTTGGCTTGGCGCAATCAGAAATGGCCAGGCGCATGGGCTTGAGCTTGCGGCCTTATCAGGAACTCGAAGCGCACAAACGGAAAGTCCGCCGCCGCCACGTTCGTCTCGCGGAATCCGTCGCCCTCGATGTTGCGATTGAAAAAAACGACCCCGAATTAGCGCCGGCCAGCGTTCGCAACAAAGCGCTCGAATTGGCGCGCGCGATCCTTATGCGAAACTTTCGAAAAAAGTCACTTGAGCTCGCAGAGGCTATTCTCGACCCAAATTAGCTTTTATGCAGCTCCTGACCGCAGCGAGGGCTTTGCCCTAAGGGAGTGATCCTCCGATCGTCGGACATCGGGTATAACCCACCATGTGCATTAGGGCCAAAAAGGCAGAGGTCTACCGGCTAGCCAAGAAACTCGCTGGCCTGATCGGGATAAGCCTCACCGGGATGATTACCGACAGCCTACGCGAACGACCGCCCACGCGGCGCGAGGGCGGCAGCGATCTCGCCGCAGATCTCCTGAGGATCGGCCGCGACTGCGCTGCCCACTTCAGAGAGCCATTCCGCAGTATCGATCACGGCGAGACGCTTTACGACGAACGCGGGCTACCCAAATGATCATCGACTCCTCGGCGGTGATCGCTATCCAGCACAATGAGGCGGACGCGCCCGTTTTTGCACACGTGATTGCTGAGGCCGCCAGTTGTCGGGTGAGTTGCGTCGATTTTATCGGATCGGCGGCGATCGTCGATGCCTGCCGTGATGCCATCGCGTCCCTCCGTTTCGACGACTTCATGAAGACGGCTGGCATTGCTGCAAAGCCAATCACCGAAAGCCAAGCGCGCATCGCCTCCGAAACTTACCCCGACTTCGAAGGCGGCGGGCGTCCAGCCAGGCTCAAGCTTGGCTACTGGTTTGCTCATGCTTTGGCGAAAGCCATGGGCAAGCCATTGTTGTACATAAGCAACGATTTCTCGCAAATAGATGTAGCTTCCGGATTGTGAGCGTTCCAATCCGATTTGCCCAGGCGCGGTGCCATGCAGAAGATTTCCGCCTACATCCTGACCTTCAACGAGGCCGAGAAGATCGAGGCCGCGGTCTCGAGCGTGCTGTGGGCCGACGAAGTGGTCGTGGTCGATTCCTTCAGCACCGACGACACCGCCAGGCGCGCCGCGGCGCTGGGCGCGCGCGTCGCCGAAGTCGAATTCAAGGGCTTCGGCGACCTGCGCAACCGCGCGATCGAGGCCTGCCGCTACGATTGGATCTTCAGCCTCGATGCCGACGAACGCTGCACGAGGGAGGTGCGCGACGAAATCCTGGCGCTGATTGCCAGCACGCCTGAGCACGACGTCTACCGGGTGCCGCGGCGCAGCTACATGATGGGGCGCTGGATCAAAGGCTCCGGCTGGTATCCGAATTTCCGCCAACCGCAGCTCTTCCGCAAAGGCGCGATGCGTTACACGCTCGAGCCTGTGCACGAGGGTTTCGAGAATCTGAGCGGAAAGTCGCTCGGCACATTGCAGAACGCGATCTGGCAGTTCCCTTTCAGAAATCTGGAAGAAGTGATCCGGAAGATGAACCGCTATTCCTCGCTCGGCGTGCCGAAGCTTGCGGGCAGGCGCGTTAGCATGACGAGCGCTTTCGGGCATGGGCTGTGGTCGTTCCTCAAGCATTATATTTTCAAGTTGGGCTTTATCGACGGCTGGGCTGGCTTCGTCATTGCCTTTGGCAATTTCGAGGGTACTTTCTATCGCTACGCCAAACGCTACGAGGAAACGAAAGACTGGAGGCCGCCGGAAAGCGCGCCGCTGAAGCGCATTCAATAGCCTGTGGAAGCTGCGCTGATGGTGGCGCTTGATACGGCAGGGCCAATTGGCGACGACTATCCGACGATCACCCGATCGGCGACGTTCGAACGCCCGAGCTGCCGACGGAACTTTTTTGGCAATTTTAGACAACTGGAACGGTAACGGCTGAGAACGTAACGCAGCTAGCTACACATCTTACTCCGCGTTCCGAAATGGCTCGGGTATCGATACTCAGCGGGCGCCAATCTCCGTTTGGTTGGCGCCATACAACTTATAAGTGAATTCGCCGTCCTTTACCCTAGCTTTAGGCGACTTGATATCCGGGAAATTAGGTTGGGTTCGTTTTGGGAAAGGCTGCAGTGGCATGGCTTGATCAGCCGATATCGACTTGCATCAAGACATCACGTCTAGTATGCGTTGATGTATGCGAACAACCCTGACTTTGGATGATGACGTGGCGGTTGCCCTCGAGCAACTCCGCAAGAAGCGTGATGTGGGGCTGAAAGACCTCGTCAACGAAATACTGCGCCGCGGCCTCAATGAAATGGCACGGCCGACGCGGCGTGAACCATTTCGAACAAAAGGTGTCTCGCTGGGACGCATGCGTCTCACCACGCTCGACAACATCGCCGAATCGCTTGCCACGGCTGAAGGTGAAGGCTTCAAGTGATTTTGGTCGATGCCAACCTGCTGATCTACGCTCACGTCGATTCCTGCCCGCAGCATGAACGTGCTCGCGATTGGCTAGACGGGCAGCTTAGCGGAACAGCATCGGTCGGCTTGCCGTGGGTTAGTTTGTTGGCGTTCTTGCGTTTGGTCACAAATCCGCGCGTATTCGAGTATCCAGAACCGACGGCGGATGCCGGGACACAAGTGCGCGCTTGGCTCACTTGCGAGCCCGCGTGGATTCCTCAGCCAACGGAACGTCATGTTGAAGTGCTTGACGACCTGCTACGTCAGCCCGGAGTGCATGCCAATCTTGTGCCCGATGCGCATTTGGCTGCACTTGCGCTGGAGCACGGCCTCGCCCTCTGTTCGACAGATGGCGACTTTGCGAGATTCGATAAGCTCAAATGGATAAATCCTCTCGCGGCATAGGCGAAGCTTGCCTTTCTGATATCGGGCGCGTCGACGCAGCCTACTCGAGAATGAACGCAATCTCTGCTTCATCATCGCAAGCGACGACTTCGCGTGAAACGCGGCTTGCCCGCTGTTGGCCGCAGTTGGTCATAGCGGCGCGAGGGCGATGGGTCGCCAGTCTTAGAACTCGCTGTTGCAGTGGGTCGCGCCGGATGAGCCGCATCGATTTGGCGAAGAGAGCGCGCATCCTGGTTGTCGTCTTGCGCAGGCTCGGCGACGTGTTGTTGACGACGCCGCTCATCCGCAGCCTGCGGATGGCCTGGCCGCAAGCCACGATCGACGCCTTGGTCTTTGCCGACACCGCCGGCATCCTCGAGGGCAATCCCGACCTCAACGGCATCGTCGTCATGCCGCCGCGCCCAAGCATCGGCCAAAGCCTGGCGACGGCCGCGCGCCTTTGGCGGCGTTACGATCTCGCCATCTCGACACAATGCGGCGACCGCCCGACGGTCTTCGGCCTCATCGCCGGACGCCGCGCCCTCGCCCCGGTTGAGCAGACCTCCAAAGGCCGGCTCAAGCGCGCCGTGCTTTGGCGCAGCACCCCCTATGCGAGCGGCGTGCATCGGGTCGAGGAGCTGCTGCGGCTTGCCGACGCGCTCGGCATAGCGCGCGCAACCGAATTGGTCTCTCCGCGCCCGCGCCCGGTAGACGGGGTCGCTGGCGATTATGCGGTCATCCATGCCGCGCCGATGTTTCGCTACAAGCAATGGACCATGGAAGGCTGGCGCGCGCTGGCCGCGTGGCTAACCGGGCGCGGGTTGAGGGTCGTGGCGAGCGGCGGTCCGGGCGAAACGGAGCGCGCCTATCTCGATGAAATTTGGGGTAAGGAGGCCGGGGTGCGACGCCTGGACGGCCGCCTCGATTGGCGCCAACTGGCCGGATTGCTCACAAAGGCGCGGGTCTATATCGGGCCCGACACCTCGGTCACCCATTTTGCTGCCGCCGCCGGCTGCCCGACGGTAGCGCTTTATGGCCCGACCGATCCGCGGCTCTGGGGCCCCTGGCCGGTCGGGGGGCTGGCTGCGATGTGGGGCGCTGCCGGAAACACGCAGCGCTGCGGCAATGTCTGGCTGGTGCAAAACCCGCTGCCCTGCATGCCCTGCCAGCTCGAGGGCTGTGAGCGCCGGCTCGAGAGCTACAGTGCTTGCCTCGACGAATTGCCGGCGGAAAGGGTTATCGCGGCGGTCGAGCAGGCTTTGGCCGGATAGCATGCGAGCGATCGGCATCGCGGCGACGATCGTCTTCGCGCAACTCCGCCGAAATTTCCGTGTCTTGTCGCTGCCGGGTAACAGGGCTATCACCTTCCGCAAGAAAATCGATCCCGCTCAATCACTGATGTCACTCAATCACTGATGTCACAAGTCATTCTCGGCATTCATTGCGGCGCGCATGATTCCGGCGCGGCCGTGTTCGAGGATTATTCGCTCAAGGCGGCGGTGCAGCTCGAGCGCCTGACGCGACGGAAGGGCGACGGCAACCAGCCCGACGCGAGCATCGACGAAGTGCTTTCGATCGCCGGCTGCACGCGGCGGGATGTTGATGTCATCGCGGTAAGCCGCGCGCTGTTCGCGACTCGCTATTTCCGCAACGTGCGCGGCTTGCGTCGTCTGCGCGAGCGTTTCCGGGCATTGGTGCGCAACCGGGCGCGCGTGATGCTGATCAACGAAATGCTGCGCCACCAGACCATGCGGGCGGAGGACGTGCTCGACATTGCCCGGTGGCGCAGCGATAGCGGCTTTCGCGAAAATGCCGATGTCCACTTCTACAATCACCATGCGGCGCATGTGCTGCCGGCGCTGTTCTTCAGCCCGTGGGACGACGCGCTGCTGGTCACGGCGGACGGCGGCGGCGACACCGTGCATTACAGCCATCGCCATTTTGCCGGCGGCAAATTGACCACGATCTACGGCGGTGAGGAAATGACGCTCGTGCCGCCGATCGAGGACAGCATCGGCAAGCTGTACGGCTATGCCACCAAAGCACTCGGCTTCAAGCGCGTGCGCCACGAAGGCAAGGTCACCGGTCTTGCCGCGCTCGGTCAGCCGGTGCACCTCGATCGGATCATGGCGCATTTCGAGATCAACGAGCAGGGCCGCGTCTTCTCCGATTTCAAGAACGATGCCGAAATGCGCGATTTCATGCGGCAGATCGTGCGCGGCACACGGCGCGAGGATCTCGCGGCCTCCATCCAGCAGGCGCTCGAGGACATCATGCTTTCGTCGATCAAGCGCCTGCTGGCGCAGCATCCGAGCCGGCATCTTGGGGTTTCCGGCGGGGTGTTCGCCAACGTCAAGCTCAACCGGCTGCTGGCCGAGCAATTGCCGCTCGACGAGATATTCATCTACCCGGCGATGGGCGATGAAGGCTTGCCGGTCGGCGGCGCGCTGAGCTGGCTCATGCAACGCGACGGACTGGAGACTTGGCTCGCCCAGCGTCGCGACCTCGACAGCCTCTATCTCGGCCGCGACTACGACGGCGAAATCGATCGCGTGCTGCGCGCCGCAGCGGGCGTGCGCAAGCTGGATGGGGATGCGGTCGATATGGCGGCCCGCCGCCTTGCCGCCGGCGAGATCGGCGCGATCTATACCGGGCGGATGGAGTTCGGCCCGCGCGCGCTGGGGGCGCGCTCGATCCTTGCCAACCCAGCGCGGCGGGAAACCCACGACCTGCTCAATGTACGGCTCGGCCGTTCCGAATTCATGCCGTTCGCGCCGGTGGTCGCGGCCGAAAAGGCCGCGCAGGTTTTCGACATCGGCGGCGTCAATGCGCGCGCCTGCCGCTATATGACCATCACCTGCGGCGTGAGGCCGCAATGGCGCGAGCGCATCGCCGCCGTGGTTCACGTCGACGGCTCGGCGAGGCCGCAGACGATCGAGCGTCGCGACAATCCGCTCTACTATGACGTGCTTGCCACCTTCGAGCGGCAGACCGGATTGCCGGTCCTCGTTAACACCAGCTTCAACGTGCACGAGGAACCGATCGTCAATAAACCGAGCGAAGCGATCAGGGCGTTGACCGATGGGCGCATCGATTTCCTGCTGACCGGGCGAGGTCTTTATGGGCGGACTTGAATCGAGGCGAGGTCGAATGGCGCCTATAGGGCGTCGGCCCAAGTTTTGACTGCATGTGCCTGTAGTTGCCTGCAGCCAGCCAATGAGCTAATGCCAGCGCGGCGGTTTTGATGCGTGCTACACGGAATTCGGCGATTGATGGAAAAAGGTGACCGTGTCCGTCAGAACAATCCTTTTTCTTTGCACCGGCAATTATTATCGCAGCCGCTTTGCGGAAGAACTATTCAATTGCCGTGCGCGGTACGAAGGATTGAGCTGGACGGCGCGGTCTCGCGCGCTTGCCCTAGAGCGGGGGACAAACAATGTCGGCATGATTTCGCCGCTTGCCCTGCACGCACTGAAGGAACGCGGCGTCGTGGCTCAACGCGCCAACCGCGCCCCCCAGCAATGCACTTGGGCGGATCTGGAGTCCGCCGATCGCATCGTGGCCTTGATGGAAGCCGAGCATCGACCTCTAATGCTCGAACGGTTTAATGGTTGGGAGGACCGGATCATTTATTGGAACGCGGGGGATATCGAGGTGGCGCCTCCATCTACCGCGCTCCGCTCTATAGAAGTCGAAATCGAGAGCCTCATTCACAGGCTCGGCCAAATTAGCCGCACACGCACCGCATCGTCGCAAAGTTAGTTCCGCTCGGGGAGCCAATGGCCTACTTAATCTCGGTTATTGTGACCACCTATAACCGCGAAGATGCGTTGGAGGCGGTGCTGCGCTCGCTCATGCGGCAGACCGATCCTGATTTCGAAGTCGTGGTGGCCGACGACGGCTCCGGGCCTGCCACGGCCGAATTGATAACGGCTTGGCGGGCCAAGTTCGGGCATCCGCTCACGCATGTCTGGCACGAGGACCGCGGATTTCGCGCCGCCGAAATCCGAAACCGCGCGATCTTGGCCTCGCATGGCACCTATTGCATTTTCCTCGATGGCGACTGCATCGCGCGGCCCGATTTCGTTGCGGTCCACCGCCGATTTGCCGAGCCAGGTTGGTTCGTCACCGGGAATCGCATTCTACTTTCCCGCGATTTGACCGCGCGGGTGTTGCGCGAGAGCCTCGCGCCCGAAGCCTGGGGTCTGCTCGCCTGGATCGGCCAGCGCGCGGGAAGCCGCATCAATCGCTTGGCGGCGCTGCTGCGATTGCCGGTTGGGCCGCTGCGGCGGCTGCGGCAAAATGCCTGGCGCGGCGCCCGGTCGGCCAATCTCGCAGTGTGGCGCGCCGATTTAATCCGCGTCAACGGCTTCGATGCCGACTACAGCGGGTGGGGGAGGGAGGATTCCGACATTATCGTTCGGCTGCTGCGATCTGGCGTGCGACGCAAAGATGGGATTTTCGCAACTGGCGTCTTGCACCTGTGGCATCCCGAAGCCGACCGTCGCGAGCTCGGCGAGAACGAGCGCCGGTTCGCAAATATCATTGCTGGCCGAAGAATTCGCGCCCCACACGGCTTAGCCTCGCTGCAAGCCCCGACTATCACCGCGAAGCAGGCAAGGTAGGGGATGCCGGGCATTTCGACGGGGAAATTGTCGGTCGACCGCGTCAAGCTCGCCCATGCCGCAGACGCGCTCATGATCGCCGTCGCAATCGCACTGCCGTGGTCGACATCGGCGCTCGGAATACTCCTGGTGTTATGGTTGCTCGTATTCATTCCAACGCTCGAATGGGACGACGTCCGGCACGAATTGTTGACCCCGGCGGCCGGCCTGCCCGTGCTGCTGTTCATGCTCGGCGTCATCGGGATGGAATGGGCGGACGTGTCTTTGCTCGAGCGCTGGAAGGGCCTTGACGGTTTTTTTAAGCTGCTCGTCATCCCGCTGTTGATTGTCCAATTTCGCCGTTCCGACAATGGCATGCGCGTGTTCATCGGGTTTCTCGCCGCCTGTTTGGCGCTGCTGATTGCATCTTGGGTGGTTGCGATCTGGCCGTACATGCCGAAGGGTTCCCAAGACTACGGAGTCGCCGTCAAAAGCTATATCGTGCAAAGCGCGGAGTTCGCGATCTGCGCGGCGGCTCTGTTATATCTTGCTGTCGAGGCCGCGCTGGGCGGGCGCTGGCTACATGCGGCGAGCCTTGCCGTTCTCGCGCTTGCATTTCTGCAAGACATTTTTTTCGTAGCAACCAGCCGTACGACGCTGGCGATCATTCCGGTTCTGTTGCTTCTCTATGGATTTTGGCGCTTCGGTTGGAAGGGGATATTCGGCACTGCCGCGGCAGGCTTGATTCTCGGCGGCACGCTGTGGGCTGCCTCGCCTATGCTGCGTCACCGCGCCACCGGCGTCTATGCGGAAGCGGAAAAATACGAGGCGCAAAAGAGAGCAACACCGACCGGCGAGCGGATCGTTTACTGGACGCGCTCGCTGCGCTTTCTCGAAAGCGCCCCGTTTTTGGGACACGGCACCGGATCAATCACCTCTATGTTCGGCAAGGCAGCAATGGGCCACTCCGGAATCGCCGGGGAAATCTCGACCAATCCGCATAATCAGACTTTTGCAGTCGGCATTCAGCTTGGACTAATCGGCGTCGCTGTGCTTTGGGCCATGTGGATCGCACATTTCCTGACGTTTCGCGGTGGCGGTTTGGCAGCGTGGGTCGGACTGGTGATCGTTGCGCAGAACGTTGTCGGCTCGCTATTCAATTCGTTTTTGTTCGACTACACCGAGGGCTGGCTTTATGTCGTCGGGTTCGGCGTGACAGCGGGAATGGTGCTCGGCAAGCGCGGCACGGTTTGCGCCGAAAAGGACGCCAGTTTGCCCTCGGTTTCGAAGACATGACGCCGCTTGAACTTCAGCGCCGTGACCGGCGCAAAGAGGTCGCGTGATTATGCAGTCTTAAGCGCCGCGATGCGCGGCGGCGGAAACCCGACCAGCCAGGTGAGCATCGCAATGACGCGGCTAAAGCCGATGGTTCCTGCTACCAAAATTGCCAGGATCGGATCGCTGCCGCAAGTCAGCAAGACCAAACCGGCAAGACCGGCCGACAAGACATTCAGCGCCACCAGGCCCTTTTGCCGACCGGTCAAAGCGGCGATATCGATCAAGGGGCTCGTCGCGGCGATGCTTGCCTGAAAAAGAGCAACGACCGGCAAGACTGTAAGAGCCACGTGCCAGCTTGGAACGAGGTGCAGGCTGTTCAGTGTGAATCCGCCAAGCGAAATCAAGCCGAAGACTCCGACCGCGATGGCTGCAGGAAGCAGAAATATGCCCCGGAGGGTCGAGCGGTTTCCGGGGCCGTTCCGGTCGGCTACTTCCTTCATCAGAATTGGGCCAACCGAGCCGATCGTAAGGGCCGTCGGCAGATCGAGGATACGAAACAGCATCGCGAGTGTCCCAGCCAGTATGCCATTCGGCACAGCCGGAAGCAGGAATAGCGGTGCGACCGCGAATGAAAATGCCGAAGCTGCCGCGGTTAGATTGATGGTCGGGAGCCGAAAATTGTCGCGCGCCATCGTCCACATTTCACTGAAATGAGCCTTCGTTTTTGAATTCGTTTGAAAAGCCTTCCACTCGCTTGCGCAGACGCAGGCGGCGGCAATCAAGTGGCCGACGATGTCGGATAACATGAAAGCGATGAGCGGGTCATAGCCGTGGCGCAGGAGCTGCAGCAGTGCCAATGGTTGTCCGATCGTGTGCGGAAGCAACGCCTTGACAGCGCGATTATATCGTCCGTGGCGGGTCGCAAACACCAAGCCCAGACGCAGCCAAGCGCGCGCAAAAAGCGCACAGCCGAACAAAATCACGAAATGCGGGGCGACGAACGGTCGGATGACGGTGAAGCCGCAAACAAGCGCGACGATTATGACGGTTGAACCCAAGGTGATGCAGAGGTGGAAGGCGGTTGCGCACCGGCCCTCATCTCGCGCGCCGACGATCAGCAGTTCGTAGCGTCCGAAAACGACAATCGCCGCAAGGCTGAGCGAGGCGAGGTACATGCCCAAATTCGCGAAAACGTGGATCGGGCATAACCACAATGCGATCATGAAACCGACCGCGGATAGTGCGCGCATGGCGAACAAGTAAAATGCGGCTGAGAAGATCTTATTGAGGACGCCGACCAGCCACCGTTTCGATGCGGGCCAAAGCAAATAGAAGATCGATGGTTGCCGGCTAAGCCGAGCAATATGTGCGGTCGCAGTCATCTTGACCCAAAGGAAGCGCTCGCCCCCAGCGTTCCTTTGGAGGAGTATGGTTAATAACGAGTTAAAGGATCGTTTCAGCTAATGAGGCGGTCGTGGGCTTAGGCCACAAGCGACGGTGGCCGTCCGGAGAATTCAAGGTCTCGAGGTCTTTCGCTCGCCCTGTGCGAACTGCTGCAGTAGTAGCGCTACCAAAATGCAACCGACCGCGAAAGCGAACAAGTGAAGCAGGAGAGAGGATGTTTGCAGGGTGATGGAGGCGAGCCCGACGAGAAGGCAATTCAAAAAGAAAACGCGAGCGACAATTCCATAAACGCTGAACCCACAATTGGTGGCGCGTTGATAGAAATGGCTGCGATGAGCCTTCGTAATCTGTTCGCGATTTGCCAGCCGGCGCAACAGCGTAGTCGTAGAATCCGCGAGATAATAAAGCGGCAGCAACAATGCGGAAGTGAGGTGCCCGCTGCCAGCCAGCAGGATCAGCAACCAGCCAATGAGCAAGCCGATCGGCAGGCTTCCAACGTCGCCCAAGAACAGCTGCGCCACGGGACGATTAAATGGCGCAAATCCGATCATCGCCCCGCCGAGTGCAACAGCCACGAACGTTGCGTCGCGGGGAAGCGCGCCCATCAATCCAAACGCAGCAAGGGCGGCCGTAATCGGCACTACTTCGGCTACCGTCATCCAATCGATGCCATCCAGGAAATTGACGAGGTTCACGAACCAGAGCATCGCGAGCACGATGCCGATGCGCTCGAGCCACAATGGGATGGCGGAGATGATGTGAAGCTTCGAGGGAAGCGCTCCGACGACGACAACGACGGCGATTGTCTGGAAAACGAGGCGCGGCACCACCGCAATTGTGCGAATATCGTCGACCGCGCCAACGATCGCAATCGCGCTCGCCGCCGCCAATATCCAGATCAGCGCAAGCGTTTCATCGGTAAAACCCACCTGGAGGTAAGTCGCGCTCAATGCCGCCGTCACCGTCGTCGCGACGACGAAAATCCCACCGACCTGAGGCGTCGGAACTTCGTGGGACGAGCGCGGATCCGGATGGGCGAGCGCGTAACTGCTAAAGAGCGGGCGCGCGAGCGCGATGGCGACGTAGGTTGCGGCTGCAGCGCCGGCGCCGGTAAGGAAAAGGATTGTTACCACGTCGTAAGCACGTTGGAGTGAATCCGCGAAACCGTTTATAAGGTACAAAACCAGACGCAGAAACCGACTAGCATCATAGAACCAGCAGGACAATAATTCCCGTTGAAGCCGATCCAAGCGGTTGAATAATTGTAGAGGCTAGCGAAATCAAAAGCCGTTTCAATTCAACCGGAGCATGGCCTTTTCGCTGAGGGCGGTTGCGAGAAAGACGACCGCAGCCGGTCGACGCCCTCAAATCGGAAAGGCCACGCCAAAACAGTCCATTACGCCGCTACCCACAAGCGGCTTAGCAGCCTGAGTCGTCATCGAGGATTGGACGGCTCTGTAGCTGTTCCTCGTCGCTCAAGCGCGGCTCTATGGCGCTCAACATTTCTTTTGCATGCTTCTGTCAATTCAATTTCGTGCTTTATTAGGCAGGTTATCACCCTTTTGTCGGCACGCCTGGGATTGACTACCTCGCGGCACACTCGTTTGACATCATCCCTGCAGGCGCCCCGCTCCCGAGCTGCATGGGCGGGCCGAACTTTCTCGGTAGACGACGAGAGACGGTGGTTGGCGGCGTCTGAACCCGCTTGTCGCCGTTCAAAAGCGGCTCGATGGCGCTCGATGTTTTTTCTGCAAGCTTCTGTCAATTCCTTCTCGTGCTTTAGCAAACAAGCAAATGCTCTGCCGTCGCGGCGCTTGGATTTGGCCAGCTCGCCGCACAATCTACTGACATCATTCCTGCAGGCACCCCGCTCCCCAGCGGCGTGAGAGGCCCGGGTTGACTCCGCGGACGAGGGGGCTTGATCGTTTTGGGCGACCGCAGGGCCCCAGGCCATAAAGATGGCGACCGCGGTCAGCAAGCTTTTGTATCTCATAACGTCCTCTCCTGTTTTAAGGCGGCGCGCAGCTTGACGTGAAGGATACTGGTCCTTGCATCAGGCGAATATGAATTGCAATTTCTTGAAGGCCGGGTGGAAAACCGCGCTGCACTGACCTTGCTTTCTGTTTCTTGCATCGCGATGGGCATGCAGCTTTAAAGCGTAAATGGACCAAATCATTTTCGCTATGCTGGCGTATTTCTGAATTGTGAAAAATTATTGCTAAGGCCACAGATTTGTCACAGCAGCGGTGGAACCGCGCCGGCTTTTATCGCGATTGCTTTGCCTAGCAAAAGTAAACCTGGGGTCTAAGGTTCTTTAGGCGCAAACCCTGCACACCTCCCAGCCTCTCGTGTTGGCGAAGCTGACTCTGCTTCCGTTGCAAGCATAGGCCGCCATGTGCAATGGGAATTCCTGTCACGGTACGACGGCAGGGTCATTTTTGGTGGAGTACATTGCGATGCAGTTCCACGTTTTTTTTACACCCTTCTGTCAACTCGTTTTCGTGCTTGATCAAACAAGTTAGCACTCTGTTGTCGCCGGGCCTGGGATTGACCACCTCGCGGCACAGCTTAGCAACATCAGCCGCACAGTCGTCTCGGTCCTGAGTAGTTTTTGAGTCCGGGCGGGCGAGCCCGGCTGCTTTTCTGATGACGGGCCTTTATCGCCCTGGGACAAGGCGGGGCCGCTTGTCACAAAGATGGCAAGTGCAGCCAGAGCGGCGCGCCAACTGATGTGTCTCCTCTCCTCGGTGAATGGCCCAACATACAGGAGGAGATTCCTGAGGCGATTGTCTCGCACTTGCGGCATCACGCTCCTCGCCATGCAGGCCCAGAACATGGCTGACGCGACCAGCCAGATTTCGCAGCGAACTGACCGCTTACGTTTTTTGGTCGCGGGAGTGTGGCTGGCCAACTGGTCCACTCGTTGATCAATGCTACAACTGAATCGCCGTGCGCAAATTCCGATCGCGTGACGGGCGCGTGGACGGCGCATAGGCAAGCGCCAGCGGCAGTCCGGTTTCGTCGGATATTCGCTTCGCCTTTTCAATGCCGACCAGATATCCCTGTTTCCGCTTGTCGGAACCCCGCACGTACAGACCGTAGTCGTCCTCGATTTCACGGGGCGTGAATTGGACCGTAATGCCGTTTGCCCCGGCCTCGATCGCCATTGCCTGCCCGGACTTATCCGAGCGACCCGCCGGCCGAATGAGGGCAGGACTGTCGAGATTGCTCGTGGCGGGGATGCGCGCGTCAGGAAAGGCGTGCCGCAGCAGTGCGATAAACCGCAGTGTCTTTTCGTAAATGCCTGGTTCGGACTGCTGAAACCCTGCCGGCAGATCGTCCGAGGGCGTAAACGGGGCACAGCTGACCATGCGAGAGCTGTTGATCCTGCCCAGAAAGATCAGGTCCTGAACTAAGTCAGAATCAGTTTGGCCTGGCAGGCCCAAGATATTTCCAGAACCAATATAAAACCCAGCCGCACGTGCAAGAAGCATGTGGCGAACGCGTTGCTCGAGCGGTTCCCCGCGCAGGGGCTCGTGGAGATCTGCGGTCGCGGTCTCGTGCTTGATCAGATAGCCGTGCGCGCCCGCCGCCTTTAAGCGCGCATAAACTTCCGAACGATGGCTGCCTAAGTTCAAGACAATGTGCCAGTCATCATGACTTTGCCTGATCTTCCGCAGTGCTTCTGAAACGCCTCTAATGATCGTCACGTCCTCACCGGATTGAAGGAAGAGGTGACGGAAGCCAAGTGCGTAGGCTTCTTTCGTTGCGGCGACGATTTGATCCGTATTTGCCCTCGTCGCGGGCAACGCATGAGAGTTATCGCGCCGCATTGGGCAGAAGCTGCAGTTGACGCGGCACTTGTTACTCAGATCGATGACCGCTCGCAGATCGATCTGCGCGCCGATTTGACGGTCCCTCAGGCCGCGGGCAGATGCAAAGAGCTCTTTAGCTTCTGAGTCGTCTGAATAGAGCAGAGCGATTGCTGGCTGGGCAAGCTCGGCTTCGACTTGACGCAAACGAGGTGAGCCGGACGATAGCGGCTGTGCATCCATATGCTCATCCGCCCATAGTTCAGCTAAGCTCGGCCCAGAGATTCGGAAAAGTTCCGAAGGTTCTCGCTCATTCGCCCCTTCCAAAAAACCACAAGAGCAACGAAGCTCGGCAGTATTGCTGCTCTATTGCTGCTTTGTATCAATCTGCCTCACCGAAGCAACCCTATGCAAGCCCGGATAAAGAATTACGCTTGATCGACCGAATTGGGTCGTCCAATCCATGGTTATTACAATGATAGTACAAATTGGGCGCTTTCCCAGCGTGGGCGGCGGAGCCGGCGGCGAGAAGCGCTGGCAGAAGACCGCGAAACTCCAACCGCAAGCTGGTCGCTTGCTGACGAAAGGTTCATGACTGCGTTTCCATCGCCGCGCTGCTGGCGCTCCAGCGGCGCCCGGCATGGCGGCGCTGACGGTGCGGAGCCTTGGGTACCGCTTGAGGAGCTTCTAGATTGGCAGTGACCACTCGCGTCCTGCCAACGGCCTCGGCTTGGCGAAACCGATCAGACTGAGCTCCAAGAAGCAAGCTATCGATATTTGGCTACCTGCTTTACAGCCGAAGTGCGCCCGTCTAGGCTTTCCGTGCAGTAATCAATGATTGAGGTTATATGATTCCAGCAAATCCGGATGAACTTGGCGAGCCGCGAAGCAGATCGACCGAACTTGTTACGAGATTGAATTTACAAACAAGGTCCAAGAAAGCTTACAGCTCGACAGCCCTTCCGTGTTACTGGAGATCCGTGCCGCGACAGATCTCTGGGGGGTCTTTTATTCGGCGAAGGGTCTTCAGTGGGACTTGTGGTCTGATTGTTTTGAGGATGACCGGCAGAGCGGTATCGATTTTGCTGTTCAGCAGCCGTTAGCAGCGGGATATCAGCTTTTGAGCAATTGCCCGCGGCCCGATTTCAAGTATGTTCCCGAAGACGAGTAACGAGTGGAATCCCTTAGAATGGAAACGATAAGGCTCGATCAAGGCGACTTCAAACCATCCGTTTCTTATTGGCGCGACTATATCGGCCAGCACGACATTTCTGATTTGCGCGCCAATATCGAAATCGGCGAAAATCTTGGCTATGTGGCGTTTCCGGTGTTGCGCTGCGCTGGCTCCGTTCAGGTGCGCTCCGGATCGGGATTGATTGTTCGCGACGAGTTGTTGGTCGATTCGTCCGTCTCGGCCGACTGGAGCATCCAGGTGGGCGGAAGAATTAAGGTCGGTGGAGATCTTGTCGCCGGCTGGGCGCTCATAGGTGGGGATGCAATCGAGGTTCGCGGCAAAATAAAAGCTGGGACGAGCATCAAAGTCGGAGGAACGCTCCGGGCAGGTCAGGATATCGAAGCTGGGGCCGGCATCCGGGCCGAGTCGAAAATTTTCTCAGGCGGCCGTATCGCGGCAGGGGAAGGAGTCGAAGCGGGCCTCTCGATCGAGTGCCGTGACACTCTCGAGGCGGGTCTGCGCATTCTCGCCGGCCTCTCTCTTTGGAAAGAGCCGGCGGACGATGAAAAGAAAGTCTCCTGCGCAAAACTCGTCCGCGGGACCGTCGCGTTCGGCCGGCTGGAAGAGCGCGCCGCTTAAATCTTGTCGCACCCGTTTCCGTCGCCGCCACTTGTGTCTCCCTCGCCCTCGGAAAATCAAGTCGCCCGTCGGCGCCTAGACCGTGGCGGCATCTCGACTCGCCAGCTAAGTCGGAGCGGTCAATTCTTTGTCGTGTTGCGGCCAGGTCGGGGAGGCTTTCTTGATTTCATTCAATCCGACCGGACTTGCGCCTGCGGGGCCGTAGACAGGCCCCAACTCTGCGAAACTCTGCGCCGGTTCTGGTCTTGTGCGACATGCCTTCCAGCTATTACCTTCTAGGCCATGATGCCCTCACAGCCGCATATTGTTGTTGTCGAGGACGACGCTGAAATCGGCGCCCTGATAAACCGCTATTTGCGTTCGCAGAATTTTCAGGTTTCCATCGCCGGCGATGGCGCCGCGATGGACGCTCTGCTCGCCAAGGGTCGCGCCGACTTGATCGTCTTGGATCTGATGCTTCCGGGGGAGGACGGCTTAAGCATTTGCCGGCGCGTTCGCGCCACGTCAGACGTGCCGATCATCATCCTGACCGCGCGGGGGGAAGACATCGACCGAATCATCGGCCTGGAGATGGGAGCCGACGACTACCTGGGCAAACCGTTTAATCCACGCGAGCTACTTGCCCGCATAAAGGCGGTACTGCGCCGCGGTTCAGCCGGTCCGGTCGCGCAACACCGAACGAAGCTCGCCTTCGCCGGCTGGCAGCTCGACTGTACAGTTCGCCAACTACGCGATCCAACCGGTGCTCGGGTCGGGATTACGGGGGCCGAATTCGATCTGTTGCAAGCTTTTTGCGAACACGCGGGTCGCGTTCTCACCCGCGATCAGCTTATCGATATAACCCGCGGGCGAATCAGCGGCCCTTACGACCGCAGTATCGACGTTCTGGTTAGTCGACTACGCCAGAAGATCGAGCGGAATTCACGCGCGCCGGAATTCATCCAGACTATTCGGTCGGGTGGTTACCTATTTACGCCCCATGTTGAGCGACAATGACTGAGCAGAGTTGGCTGCGCTATACCCATCGAATCAGCGGGCAGATTGCGCTCGTAGTGGTCTCTTCGATCGTATTAGCGCTCGCGCTTGCCGCAGCGATTATTGTTGTGACGCGCCCCGATCGCGATTTACACAATCAACCCCGCGCCAAGCTGGAGATGTTTCTAGGTGTTGTGCGGCTGGTCGACGCCGCCCCGGATCAAACTACGCGCGCCGAAATATTGAAATCGGCAGCGAATGCTTTTCCTGATTTGCAGATCACTAGTATTCCTCCAGCCGAAATTCCCCAGAACCGCGGCTCCATTGCCAATGACGTTTCAAAGGCTGATGAATATGTCACGTGGTTGCGCAGAATGTTGGGCTCAAGATTTGCGGTAATACGCGTTTCGCAATCCGCAAGGGGAAATGGCGGTGAAGTCGTCAAAATTATCTCGACTAACGGCCTAGCGCTTCGAGCGACGGTGCCGCCGCGACCACTGCCAGAGCGGCGGTTAAGGCCAATCATTGTAGGCGCGGTTTTGGGTGTGGTGGTGAGCCTCGTCCTTTTATTGCTTTGGGCGACGAAGGCTCTTACGGCGCCGCTCTCGCGATTTGCCGATGCCGCCGAGCAATTCGGCCGTGACTTTGAACACAGGACCTTGCCCGAACGCGGTCCTGAGGAGATTCGCAAAGCATCTCGCGCGTTCAATCAAATGGGTGCCCGTATCAAAAGGTTGGTTGAAGATCGCACCAACATGCTTGCCGCAATTAGCCACGACCTGCGCACGCCTATTACGCGCCTGCGGCTGCGAACCGAATTCGTCGAGGACGAGAAACTCCGCAGTGACATGCTGAACGATCTCGAATTACTGACCGAGATGGTAAAGTCGACCCTCGCTTTCCTGCGCGACAGCCGGCTGGAAGAGGAAATGACGAATTTCGACCTCGGCGCCCTACTGCGGAAAGTTTGCGGACAGTTCAACGAAATGGGGAAGGAGGTGACCTATAACGGGGAGCAGCATAAGGTAATTAGCGGCCGGCCCGACGCAATTTCGCGCGCCGTGACAAACCTCATAGAGAACGCGCTCAAGTTCGGCACGAAGGCGAATGTCATTTTACATAGTCTGCCCGACGGCAGCGTCACCATCGATGTTCTCGACGACGGCCCGGGCATTTCAGACCCGGACCCGGCACGGCTGCTCAGACCTTATGTTCGCGGCGACAATGCCCGCACCCTCACACCGCAAAGTGGATTTGGCCTCGGATTAACAATTGCCAACTCAATTGTTGAAGCGCATGGCGGCCAGCTGACCCTAACGAATCGCAAACCCTGCGGCTTGGCTGTGCGCCTCCAGTTTGCGGGCGGTAGCCCACCCCGGGTGGATTTGCCCGGCTCAACTTCCGCGTAAGCGGGATGAGGTGGTGATTTTGCTCTGCGAGGGGGCGCTCCGCGCGGCGTCAGCGTGCTATTGCCAGGCCTATCGCGCGTCCGGACGGAACTTGCGGTTACAAGGGCGAGAGGCGGCCGTAAGGCCGCCTTGCCATCGCCCCAACCTTGTGGTTTTCTGAATAAAAGGCCACGCCTGTAAGAGGAAAGGGGCCATACCGCTGTCTCAAGGGGCGCATCACTATGGCAGTTAATAGAGAAGCTCTCATCGAGCGTTCACGCGAGCGGTTGAAGGATCTCGATCGCCTCCGCGAACTCGGTATTGTCGCCAAGCATGCCGATTTCTCTCCGAGCGGCGTTCACTACCCGCCAATTACAAAATACGACCCAATCACCGAAGACGAGATGTTCGAGGGCTACACTTTGCCGTCGGACGGCAAGCTCGACGTCTATGCGCATATTCCGTTTTGTCGGCAGCGCTGCACCTTCTGCCACTATCCGCTCAAGCTCGGTCCCAAGCTGGAAACGGAAAAGGACCGTTACCTTGCCGCGATCGATAAGGAGATGGGTCTGTATCGGCGCCGTCTCGGCGTAGACCGGATCAAACCGCGCTCGATACTGGTAGGCGGCGGCACGCCGACCTTTCTCACGCCCGAGCAGTTGCGGCGCTTCCTGAGTTCGTTCGACAAACACGTCGATCTGCACGCCGCCTCGCAATTTAGCTATGACGTCGATCCGAACACGCTGATCGGTGAAGACGGAGCCGAACGCCTAAAGATCATGCGCGATTTCGGCGTTCACCGGTTGACGATTGGCGTCCAGTCTCTGGTGCCCGAAGTGTTGCGGTACATGAACCGCCATCATGGGCGCGACGAGGCCATCGAAGCGATCAAGGCATCGAAAGAGGCGGGCTTCAAGCTCAACATCGAGTTCATTTTCGGCTATCCGGGCCAAACGCTAGACAACTGGATCGATGTTATCGAGGAAGCGTGCCAGCTCGATGTTGAAGAAATCCAGCTCTATCGCCTCAAGGTGGAAGCTTATGGCGACTACCAAGGGCCTATTAAGCAGGTGAAAGAAAAGAAGCCCTTGATCGTCCCCACCAACGAAGATGCGATCATGATGAAGCAGATCGCCGTCGACGTCCTGCGTGAGTACGGCTACACGGAAAAAATCTTGCGCCGCGTCTTCACGCGCAGCGAGCAGGATTTCTCACACTACGCCCATAACCAGTGCTGCCTGCTGTACGACGAGGTGGGGTTCGGCTTGGCGACGTTTTCCAGTCTGCGCGATCGTTTCGTGCTGAATACGTCGAACTTCGACGAATACTACGCCAAGATCGATTCCGGACAGCTGCCGGTAAATCGTGGCCTGGTTCGCAGCCGCGAAGATTTGGTGCGGTGGGCCACAATTGTGCCGCTTAAGAACCGCACGATCCGTAAACGAGACTTTACGCGGACGACGGGCATGCGGTTTGAGCAAGTGTATCGCGAAAAAATCGCGAAACTCATCGAGGCCGGTCTCGTCGTCGAGAATGATCGCGTTGCCTCTCTGACCGAATTGGGCCGGTTCTTCGCCGACGAGGTTGTGCAGCAATTCTTTGCGCCGGAGCACCTACCGTTCCCGGCGGCCGACTACACCTCTGGGCCCTTGCACCCGCTAAATGACAACTATCCATTCGGCGATGAGGCCTACGCAGTGGCGGCGGAGTAGGGGAAGGTCGGATGGCGATTCGATTGTTGGCGTTCGTCCTCGCCATCTGCTGGTCTTTGAATTCTTTCGGGTTTTATGCTCTGGGCCAAAATGCTCCGGGCCAGCGAGCCGACGTGCCACCGCCTCCCGCGCGCCCGCAGATGCCTCGGCCTGCATGGGCGGCGCCGGCAGGGGAGCCGATTCCGGGCGCGGCAGCGCCGGATGCTGATCCCATCCAACTGCTCGAGAACAGCAATCAGGTTCAGGTTGAACTTGGTCTGACGCCCCACCAGAAACAGAACATTCATTTGGTGGCGATCCACAATCAAGCGAAATTGGAAGCACTCTCACACCGGCTGGAGGGTCAGTCGCCAGCGCAGATGCGACAGCAGATTGATCAGGAGCGCCGCAACGTACAGCTGATGATCTGGCGTGAACTGACGCCCCCACAGATCGCGCGTCTGCAGCAAATAATGTTGCAACTTGAAGGCCCCTGCATGGCGATTTTGGATCGGCAAATCGCGAGGCATCTGCGAATTGGTCCCGAGGCAGGTCAGAAGCTTGGCGCAGCCTGTCAGCGCAGATCGGACGAGATCCGTCAGGCTGTTAAGCAGGCGGCTCCGGGCGAAAATTTTTGCACGATCGTTGCCGAGAATCGTAGCCGCGTTCAGCAAATTCGACAGCGTGAAGACCGCATAATCGTCGCACAGCTGGGACCGGAACAGCAGGCGGAGTTGATTCAGTTGATGGGCCAACCGATCAAGCTGGAACGCCCGCTCCCGCCGGACTGCCTCGAAAAGCCGAACAAAAAATAAGCAGATCGCATCAACTCTTGTATTCCAGAAACTGGAGACTTTGCAGCGTGCATCGACGCAATTCGCTGAAATGGGGCAGAAGCATCTTCCTAATGTTCGCTATGGCAGTCGCTTATCCTGCCGGTCTTGCGTTTGCCCAGCCGGAGCACCCACCGGCGCAGCCTGCCGGCGCCGGAGCTCCCCCCTCAGGGGATGCTAAGCCGATCGTTGCAGATCAGCAGCAGCCGGACCTGGGTCCCGGCGCGCCGCCTAAATTGCCCGGGGCGGAAGGAGACAAAAAACAGATTAAGCCAAAGGCCGGATCGGCTGCCGGCCCGAAGGGGACGGGTCTCGTGGAGCCCTCTCTGCCATTGCCAGGTCCGAAAGGGCTGTCGTCGCAACCATCGCCAAATGCGGGCGCGCCGAGCAGCCCGGGAAATTCCCCCGCTGCCAATGGGGCGCCGCAAGGCGCTCCAACAGGCGTTGCGGGCGGTGCTCCCGGCGGTGCTGCAACGCCTCCCGAATTCGGGCACGGAGCAGAAAGGGACTCTCGTAACGTCATCGCCACCATTGCCGAGCGCGGGCCAGTCGGGCGGTCCAGGAATGCCTCCTACCGCACCTGGGGCATCACCCGGCGGTCCCGAACAGCTCGGGGGCGGAGGACAAGGTGCTCCCGGCAGGCCAACCGCTGGCGCGCCGCAAGGCGGGCCCGAGCAAGTCGGCGGCGGCGGGCAAGGCGGTCCTGGCGGGTCGTCCGCTGGAGCGCCACAAGGCGGCCCTGAGCAAGCCGGCGCCGGAGGCCAGGGCAGTCTCGGTGGGCCACCGGCTGGCGCGCCGCAAGGCGGCGCCGGCCAGGCCGCGGGCGGCGGGCAAGGCGCTCCCGGAGAACTCGGGCCTGTGGCAGGGCCAGGCCGTCCCGGCTTAGGGCCTCAGGCCGGCCCTCCGGGCGAGCGGGAGCCGCCAAAGCCACGAGGCCCGTTATATCGAGGCCGAGCCGTCACCGTGGAGGTGCCGGTGCGAAGCTCAATTCCGCTCGTTCACGTCGGCAGCAACGACTCCTTCGCTATTACGACCGATGGCCGGCGTGCCGGCACGCTGTTGTTGAGCGCGCTCGAGGAGAAGGATTCGGAAAAGGCGCGAGCTGAAGCCAAAGAGTCGAGCAAAATCTACGACAAGATCATCCCGCGGGAAAACTATGGCGGCGAGTATTCGGCGCTGCAGTGGTTCGACGACTACCTTGCGGCAAGCCCGGACGAACGGGCGAAGTTCTTAAAAGATCCGCAAGTGAAATTCTTCTTCGGGAAATTCAGCGCTAACAACTACGCGCTGCTGCGGGAATTCTTGATCCGCAAGTACCGCATACGCGACATCGGGGACGAAGAAACGAAGAACGGGCAAGATCGCAAGATCTGGCTCGAGGACACGATCCTGTTCGAAAATCCACGCCGGGAAACGTGGGAGCATACCAGCAAGTTCATGAAGCTTATCAAGATTCGTCCCGGCTATCACGTCGGCGATCTCGGCGGCGGGCCGGGCTATTACTCGTTTCGCTTTGCGCAAAAAGTGGGACCCAAAGGAATAGTCTATGACATCGATACCGACGCCGATCACCTGAAATGGGTTGAACAGGAGAAAGGAGCTTCGGGCGTTACCAACATTCGGACAGTCCAAACCGGTGGCAGCACGCTTGGATTGGCGGACTCGGCTGGGAAACTCGACATCGTGTTCTTGTGCTCCCTGTATCACAACATTTACGCCATGACGACGCGGCCGGAACGAGACCAGCTCGTGGCGAGCATACGAGACGCGCTCAAGCCTGATGGCTTGCTTTACCTTGCCGACAACGGGTTGGTGAGACAAGGCACCCTTCCGTATCACGGGCCGTACATCGCCAAAGAGTTGGTAATCGGTCAGATGCGGAACTACGGGTTCAAATTGGTCCACAACTATCAGCCGATCGCCCAGCGATATCTGCTGGTGTTCAAGAAAATCCTGGAGCCCAAGAATCGGACTTCACCAGTGGCCCAATCGAAGAAGCGACACAAGGCGCATCGCGCCGGGCGCCACCATCGCAAGGCGCATCACGCGCGGCGTCACCATCACAAGCGTCACGCGCGGCGCCACCAACATAAGACGCATCATGCGCATCGCTACATGCGTAGAGCGGGTCATGCCGCCGTCAAGAAGCCTAGCGTTAGTCAAGGTTGTTTGAATAATGGTCGGTGTCCCTGGCCGAGCCTTGAGATGTTTCGCGCCGAGCAGCGTTGATCCGATCCGCGGGGAGCGCGGCCTCTATGCTGGATGACAAGATCATCGGGGCGGCCGCCGCACTTGGCTCGGCGGCGTCGTGGGCCGTCGGCTCAGTGCTGTTCAAGATGCTGGGCGACAAGCTCGAACCCGTGGCATTGACATTCGCCAAGGGACTTCTCGGGGTGCTGATGCTAGGCGCCGCCTTGCTGTTTCTCGGTTTCCAACCGGTGAAGTACGACGCGCTGTTACTGCTTACCTTCAGCGGCCTCCTCGGCATTGCTATAGGCGACACTTTTTTTTTATCGCGCTGCGTAGCCTAGGCGCGCATAGCATCGTCGTGCTGCTGACGCTGGGTCAGGTCCTGACGGTTCTGCTGGCGTTCGTTTGGCTCGGCGAGCGTCCGGGTGCGCCGCAAACCCTCGGCATCGCGCTGGTCCTTGGCGGCGTGGCGATGGTCATGTGGGTGCGCCTGAGCGGCGAGCAAGAATCGTCGAAATTCGCTGGACTCGCATGGGGGCTCGCGGCCGTCGTATGCATGGCGGTATCGGTGATCATTGCCAAAGAAGGGCTGGCTGGCGCCGATAGCGTGCAAGCGGCCTTCATTCGCATGCTGGCCGGAACTGCCGGCATACTTGTGTTTGGACAAGCAACCAGCCGCATGGGTGACAGCCTAAAGTTTCTGCTCGATGCAAGGTTTGCGGCGCTGTTTTTCGTATCGGTTTTCGTCGTGACATTCGGCGGATTTTGGCTGTCGCTGTTCGCCATAGAGAAAATGCAGGTCAGCATCGCCAATACGCTGAATTCGACCGAACCGCTCTTTGTCCTGCCGATTGCCGCACTCGTTCTAAAAGAAAAGATCACAAGGTGGGTGGTGGTCGGTACCGCGTTGGCGGTCGTCGGCGTGGCGCTGATGACGGTCCAGTAGCGCGGCTCACCCGAGAGGACGCGAGCGACGCCCTTTGGGCGGCCGAGCTTCGGCCGACTTACATCGTATCCATGCGCACCATGACCTTGGCAGTCTCCACGGCGGGCAGAGCGGAGCGCAGGGCGAGCGCAATAACGATCAGGCTCCAGACGGCCACGAGAGCGACGCCCGGCCAGAAGCCGAGCACTGCGAAGCCGCCGCCGATGTCACTTAAGGCTGAGAGCGCCCACATGCCGCCGAACCAGGGCAGCAGCCAGGCGATATAGCGCCAGCCGAAATCCTTTCGCGGCCTCTTCGCGACGTAATAATAAAACAGCGTATAAAGCGCGAAGCCGACCGCAACCAGGCCAAACAGGAAAGAGTTCGTGTTGAAGCCGGTCCAATAAATGATCCAGTTGCTGCAAATGAAGGCGAGCGGGGCAAGGATTTCCGCGCCCCAGAGCCGAAACGGCCGCTTGAGCTTGGGTTGATTGCGGCGCAAGACCAGCAGCACGATCGGCCCCAGCCCGTAGGTCAACACCGTCATCGAGCTGATGTAGCCCACCATCAACTGCCATGCCGGGAACGGCAGGAGGAACGGGATGCCGGCCGCCCACATGATCAGCACCGCGATCCACGGCGCTTTCGCCTTGTTGAGCCGCGTCAGCCAGCGCGGCCCGGCGTTCATATCGCCCACGGCATAGATAATGCGCGAGCCGCCGGTCAAAACCATCAGCCCGGTGCCGCCGGGGGACACATAGGCGTCGATATAAAGCAGGGTCGCCAGCCAGCCGATGCCAAGCGTGGCGGCCAGCCCTGCGAATGGGCCGGCCTCGCCGGTGAAGGTCACATGCGCCCAGCCGTTCGCGAGGTCGGCCGGGCGCAGCGCCATGATGAAGGCGATCTGCAGCAGGATATAGATGATCGCCGAAATCACTACCGAGCCGATCACCGCCATGGGGATGTGGCGGCCGGGATTCTTACTTTCGCCGCCGAGATCGATCGCCGCGCGAAAGCCGAGGTAGCTGAACACGATGCCGGCCGCCGGCAGCGCGGTGAAAACGCCCTCGAAACTGTAGCTGCCGGGGTCGGCATGCCAGACGTCCCAATGCGAGCTGGCGGCGATCAGCATGATGATGGTCAGCACCGGCACGGCGATCTTCCACCAGGTGATGGTGGAATTGACATTGAGCAGCATGCGCACCGTTAGCAGGTTCAACAGCGCGAGCACGCCAAGCAACGCTGCACAGGTGACAAAGCCGGCGGGCGTCAGCAGGCCACTGCTCTGCGGGTGAATGAAATAGGGCAGGTAGTTGTTAGCGTAAGTGACGATGGCTTCGGCTTCGATCGCGGGGACCGGCACGCAGGCCAAAAGCAGCATCCATGCCCAGAGGCGGCCCAGCCCTTCGCCGTGGCTGGCGTGGCTCATATGCACCAGAGCGCCACTGCGGGGGAAAAGCGCGGCGAGTTCCGCAAAGCACAGGGCGATCAGCATGATGATGATCGCGCCGACGACCCAGCTCGAGATGCTGAGCGGGCCGGCGATCCGGGCGGCGTAATAGGCGCCGAACAGCCACCCCGAGCCGATCATCGTGGTCGTGGAGGCAAACAGCAGGCCGACGATACGCGCGTCCCGTCGCAATTCGCGGGAAATGCCTGACGCGATGGATTCCGCCATGGGAGCCTGATCAATTCAGCCGTCGATCAAATTTATTCAGGTCCCGAATACCGAGGCAAGCGAATTGTCTTGTTGCGGCGGAAAATAAAGCGATCTTCCGCCCGGCAGGCAGAACGGTTGAATCGCTTAACGATCACGAGTGGTGATGACATCCGGCATTGGTTCACTCAGTGCGTGCGCTTCTTCGCCCGGCAGCTTGATTCGTGACATCATTCAGAGCAGCTCAGCGGGCGGTCACCGCAAGTGACGCGGAATTCTATTGACTGCTCCGCTCAGAACCCACCGTAGCGGCGTCGCGCCGACTCGCGGAAACCGTTACGGATGCCCCATCGCGCAACTGATCAGCGCCATCGGTGACTACTCGATCGCCTAGCTTTAGTCCGGATTCAATTTGGGCCATATCTCCGTCAATGATGCCTACCTTTATTTTCCGCACGGAAACGGTATTATCGCGGTTGATCAAGTAGACGTAGCTCTCAGGGCCGCTGTTTTGAATTGCACCAATTGGGGCTTGAAGAACGCCCCGATTGGTTTCAACCAAGAGCTTTATATTGACGAATTGATTCGGAAAAAGTTGTTCGTCCTTGTTGTCGAATTCGGCACGTAGCTTCACTGTCCCCGTACTAGTATCGATCTGGCTGTCGATTGCAGTGGTCTTGCCGATGCCAAGCTCGTTGATATTGGCACGGTCATATGCTGTCACCTGAAGGGATTTGCCAGAATGCATCTGCGAGAGGACGCGCGGAAGCTTGTCTTCTGGAATTGTGAACACCACGCTAATCGGCTGCATTTGAGCGATGACGGCAATCGACGTACTGTTGTTAGTTTGCAGGAAGTTTCCGGGATCCACCGCGCGCAAACCTATCCGACCGGTAATCGGTGAGACGATGTGACAATATTCTATGTTTAATGCCTGTTGGTCGATTAGTGAGCGATCGACTTTTACTGTACCTTCATACTGCTGCACGAGGGACGCTTGGTCCTCGTATTGCTGCCGCGCAATTGCATTCGTCTTCACCAAGTTTTTGTAGCGAACAAGATTCGTTTTTGCTTGGGCCAGCAAGGCTTCATCGCGCGCAAGCTGGCCTTCGAACTGAGCTTTCAATTCCTCGTAAGGTCGCGGATCGATTTGAACAAGGAAATCTCCTTTCTTAACAGTTTGTCCTTCGGTGAAACCAACCTTCGTCACGCGCCCATTAATTTGAGTCTGTACGGTGACCGTAGCAAGTGGAGTAACCGTACCAAGCGCGTTCACGGTAACGCGAATATCACCGGTACCGATTGTTGCAGCTCCGACTGCCACTTTTGCTGGCTCAACGGCACTGCTACCTCGTGGCGATAGTCGTGGGCTCGTATCCGACCAGGTTTGTAGCGCCAGCCCCACACCCACTATGCCAAGCAAAGACGCGATAACCCATAGCATCCGCCCTTGCCGCTTTCGTTTAACAGGCGAGCGCTTCGACCGCTTGTTCCGGCCGGGCGGACTCCGGGGCGGCATCGTCGGGGCCTCCTCGTTTGTACGACCGACTTCCGCATGTGCGTCGTTCGAAATCGAGTCGCCAAAATTGGTATATTGTTTATTCATTGACTGTCTTCAAAACACGTCAACTGTTGCGGACCGTCTTCGCGGAACCGTTGGACATCGGTCGCTCTTGCGACCGACGATTTGCTGATCTGCTCGAGTTTGCTCACTCAAGGCGTACCCTTTGAATTGATAAAGCGGCGGATGCGTGCGGGAGTACGCCTTTTGCGCCGGCCTGCTTTCGTCTCACTGAGCCGGTCAAGAAATAGATATACAACCGGAGTGGTATAAAGCGTGAGTATTTGGCTTAACATTAGCCCCCCGATAATTGCAATTCCGAGCGGCTGGCGAATCTCGCTGCCATTGCCAAACGTGAGAGCCAATGGGATGGCGCCAAATATAGCGGCCAAGGTGGTCATCATGATCGGCCTGAAGCGCAAGAGGCATGCTTCTACGATGGCGTCGTGCGCACTCAAATTCCGCGACCGCTTGGCATGAATGGCGAAATCGATCATTAAGATCGCATTCTTTTTGACGATTCCGATCAGGAGGACAATCCCTATAAGAGCCATCACGCTAAATTCGGTTCTGAAAATAAGCAGGGCTACCACTGCCCCCACGCCCGCAGACGGCAACGTGGAAAGAATCGTAATCGGATGTATAAGGCTTTCGTATAAGATCCCGAGCACGATGTAAATCGCAACTAACGCCACAATGATGAGTTTGGGCTGAGTATTCAGCGACTGCTGGAACGCGCGCGCGGTCCCTTGCAGGTGCCTCCGTATAGTAGCGGGCATTTGAATCTTAGAAACGGCCCTGTCTATTTCGCTACTTGCATCACTCAATGATACGCCGGGTTGCAAATTGAAAGAGATCGTGGTGGACCGAGAAAGGCTGTGGCGATTAACAGAAATCGGGGCACGGGTCGGCCCAAAGTGCGCTATTGCTGCAAGCGGGATCATGGTTTCACGGGCGGTGCTCACTGCTGCGCCCGCCGAAGTCGTGTCATTTGCACTTGTGGCGATCGCATTGTTGTATGCGTTAGCTGCGGAGATACTTGTTGTGGCTGCCGAAAGGTTCGAGTGCGATCCATATCCAAGGTTAATTGCCGCGGCTGCAACAGTGTTAATCGGGGCATTTGTCGTTGCGGTGCCACTTGGCGTCGCTGCGGACGTCGAGATGTAAATGTCCTTGAGCATCCCTGGCGATTGCCAATATTTCGGCGCGACCTCCATAACGACATGATATTGATTAATGTCACCGTAAATTGTGGAAACTAAACGTTGTCCGAACGCGTCGTAGAGCGTGTTATCAATCTGGCTCATCGAAAGGCCTAACCGTGCGGCGGTTGCGCGATCGATTATGAGCTCAGTCTTATGCCCTGCTTGTTGCGCGTCTGAATTGACGTCGATCAGCACAGAACTATGCTGAAGTTCTTTTTCCAATCTATCTGTCCAGGCGTAAAGATCTTCGCTGCTGTCGGATTGTAAGGTGTACCGCCACTGGGCTTTGCTACTGCTGCCACCAATGCGCAGGTCTTGTACGGATTGCAGGTAGAGCCTCGCACCTGGCACCCGGGCCAAGCTTTCACGAAGGCGTGCTATGACCTGATCGGCCGTTTCCTTTCGTTCGGAAAGCGGCTTGAGGCTGATGAACACAAGCCCTTGATTTGTTGCCCCGCCAATTCCGCCGCTGCCCGCCCCTGTGAATCCTACAACGTTCTGCACGGCGGGATCCTGCTGTACAATGTTGGTCGCCTGGACGAGCTTTTCACGCATGAATTGGAACGAAATGCTCTGATCGGCCTGCAAGGTGCCTAGCAGGTTGCCAGTGTCCTGTTGCGGGAAAAAGCCCTTCTGTATCAGCGCAATTAGCGCGAAGTTGAGGCAAACCGTCAGCGCAAGTACGATCATGACAAGTGTGCCGTGTCGAAGCGGCCAATCCAAACTGCGTTTATATCCACGCAGGACAGAAGCAAATCCGAATGATTGGGGGGTGCGTCCTACCCGGAGTAGTGCTGCGCACATCATTGGTGTGGTTGTCAGCGAGACGACCAAAGAGATCAATATTGCTACCGAGAGTGTTATGGCGAACTCCCGGAACATGCGGCCGACAATAGCGGTCATGAACAAAATCGGAATGAATACCGCGATGAGTGAAATGCTGATCGAAACGACCGTAAAAGCGACTTCAGCCGCGCCGCGGAGCGCCGCTTGCGTGCGTGATATACCGCTTTCGAGATGCCGTGTGATGTTCTCAACGACTACAACAGCATCATCAATTACGAAACCCGTAGAAATCGTCAATGCAATCAGCGACAGGTTATTGAGGCTGTAGCCGAGGAGGTACATCGCCCCGAACGTGCCAAGGATCGAAACGAGCACTGCCACAGATGGAATCAAAGTGGAGCGGAAATCACCTAAGAACAAAAAAACGACGCCCGTAACCAGTAGGACTGCAATTACCAATGCCAGCTCTGTGTCGTGTAAAGATGAACGGATTGTATTACTGCGGTCGGAGGCAATCGATATATCTACATCGCTCGGCATTCCCGCTCTCAGGCGCGGCAGCTCGGCCTTAATTCGGTCGACCGTATCAATGATATTTGCACCCGGCTGACGAAATACGACCACCATGACCGCTGCTTTGCCATTGGCCAGCCCTGCGTTGCGGATGTCCTGAACAGAATCAACGATCTCGCCTACATCGGTGAGCCATACAGGTGCGCCGTTGCGATATGCAATTACAAGGGAGCGATAGTCCGACGCCCGACTAGCCTGGTCGTTGGTATAGATCTCGTAACGACGGCCGCTCTGTTCGATAACTCCCTTCGGGCTGTTGGCATTCGCAGAAGCCAAGGCCGCCCGCACGTCTTCGAGGGCGATGCCATACCGAGCCAAAGCATTGGGGTTAAGCTCCACTCGCACCCCGGGTGGCGATGACCCACCAACCGCCACATCCCCGACGCCCTCAAGCTGAGAAACGCGCTGTTGCAACACGGTGCTGGCTAAGTCGAAGAGCTGCCCCTCCGATAGGGCATTAGAGGTCAGAGCGAGGATTACAATCGGGAAATCAGAGCGGTTCACCTTTCGATAGATCGGATTGAGTTTTAAATTGCTAGGTAGATCGGTCCTTGCGGCGTTGATGGCGGAAAGCACGTCCCGCGCGGCGCCGTTCAAACTGCGCGTTAGATCAAACTGCACTGCGATCTTTGCCTCGCCCTGAATATTGTACGAAACTATTTCTCGAACGCCCGCGATTTGCCCAATGCGGCGCTCCAATGGACTTGCAAGGCTACTCGCGACCGAATTGGGACTTGAGCCAGGCAAATCGGCTCGCACCGAAATGGTAGGGAAGTCGATCTGCGGCAGCGGTGCCACAGGTAGTTGGAAAAATGCAAGGATACCGGCCGCCGCCAATCCCGCCGTCAAAAGCGTTGTCGCCACGGGGCGATGGATAAATGGTGCCGAAATATTCATTCGAACGCCTCGCCCGCTCTGGGCCGGAAGCGGCGGTTAATGCGAGCCGCTAAGCGATCGAAGTAAAGGTAAATAACTGGCGTCGTGAATAGCGTAAGTATTTGGCTTACAATCAATCCTCCGACAATTGCAAGACCGAGTGGGCGGCGCAGCTCTGATCCCAGTTCCGATCCGAGAATCAGTGGCACTGCCGCGAATATTGCGGCCATAGTTGTCATCAAAATCGGTCGGAAGCGCAGGATACAGGCCTGGAAAATAGCTTCGCGCGGCGCAAGCCCCTCACTCCTCTCTGCATCAAGCGCAAAGTCGATCATCATGATCGCGTTTTTTTTAACAATTCCGATTAACAGAATGATGCCGATGATTCCGATGACATCGAGATCGTCGCCTGCCAGCATCAGAGCAAGCAGGGCGCCGATACCGGCCGACGGCAGCGTGGATAAAATGGTGATTGGATGTATAAAGCTTTCGTAGAGTACCCCGAGCACTATGTACATAGTGATCACAGCGGCCACGATCAGAAGGATTTCGTTCGTAACGGACCCGCGAAACGCGGCAGCAGCGCCTTGGAATACAGTGGTAAGGCTTTTAGGTAGCGCGATCTCGCGCTCGGCTCGAAAAATTGCATCGATCGCGCGTTGGAGGGACGCCCCGGGCGCGACGTTAAAGGAAATAGTGGCGGCCGGAAATTGTGAAAGTCGGCTGATTAGGAGAGGGGCTGTGCGACGCTCGACATGAGCAATAACTGATAAAGGCACCTGGCCATTCGAAGTGGATACCGACGAGGGCAGGTGCAGTGTTGAGAGGTTTGCTACGGCCTGCTGCACAGTCGGATCGGCCTCTAGGATGATCCGGTATTGATTTCGCTGTGTATAGTTCGTCGAGACGATGCGCTGCCCAAATGCGTCATAGAGCGCGTTATCGACCGTCGCGGGCGTGATACCAAAGCGGCTTGCGCTTGCTCGATCGATGACCACTGCGAGCGCTTTTCCCTGCTGCAGCAGGTCGTCGCTCACATCGGCCAATTCAGGGCTTTTTTGAAGACGTTGGGTCAGGCGGGGGACCCATCGCGCTAGCTCATCGGAGCTAAGTCCTTGAACCATAAAGTGATACTGCGCGCGTCCGACAGTGGAATCGATCGTGAGGTCCTGTACTGGATGCAGTAGCAGTGAAATGCCAGAAATGGCGGACGTATCGCGTTTAATCCGGCGTATGATGATGTCTGCCTTTGTGCCTTCCCTTTCCTCCAGCGGCTTCAAATTGATTAGCAGTCTTCCGATATTCGGAGCCGGATTGGTGCCATCAACACCCACGAATGAGCTGATGCTTTCGACATTTTCATCCTTTAGAATGGCCGCGACGAGCGCCTGATGGCGACGCGCCATCTCGGCGTAGGATACGTCCTGAGGCGCGACGGTTATTCCTTGTATCAAGCCCGTGTCCTGGACTGGAAAAAAGCTTTTCGGAATTTGCATGTAGAGCAGCACGGTCGCAAAGAGAGTCAATATAGCGACGCAAAGCACGAGCGGCTGCCGATCAAGTACAACTCGCAATGCCTTTGAATATTTAGACAGCACCCAATTAAACGATGCCTCCGCCTTGAGATCAAAAGCTGAACGTTCGATCGAAGTGCGGTGATGAATCAACTTTGCGCACATCATCGGCACTAAGGTTAGCGACACTATCGCCGAGATCACGATTGTGACCGCCAATGTAATGGCAAATTCGTGGAACAGTCGACCGACAACTTCTCCCATGAATAGCAGCGGAATCAACACAGCGATTAGGGAAACGGTCAATGAAATAATGGTGAAAGCGATCTGCCTCGACCCTCGCAAGGCGGCCTGTTGAGAACCATGCCCTGTTTCAACGTGGCGGGCGATGTTTTCGATCATCACGATCGCATCGTCGACAACGAACCCCGTCGAGATTGTGAGCGCCATCAGCGACAGATTATCGAGACTGAAGCCGCATAAGTACATCACACCGAAGGATCCCACGAGTGAAAGCGGGACGGAGAGACTCGGAATTATCGTTGCCGGCAAATTGCGTAGGAACAGAAAGATAACGAGAACTACCAAAGCAACGGCAAAAAGGAGCTCGAATTCCAAGTCGGAGACGGACTTCTCGATAGTAGTCGTTCGATCACTGAGCACCGCGACGTCGACGGTAACCGGCAAGCTCGGCTGAATATCTCTGAGGAATGCTCTTTTGACGCGTTTAACGACACCGATAGCGTTGGCACCAGGCTGGCGCTGAATGTCGAGTATGATTGCAGGCGTGGTGCCGGACCACGCACCTACCTTGGCATTTTCTGGACCCCTCAGGACAGATGCCACATCTGAGAGCAGAACAGGACGCCCGCTACGATACGCTACGATTAGATTTCGAAACGCCTCGAGGCTAGTGATTTGATCATTCGTATCAATCGTCGACGACAACCTTGGCCCGTCAAAGCTGCCTTTTGGAATATTTACATTTGCATTCGCTAATGTCGTCCGAATGTCGTCAATGTTTAACCCATAAGCGGCGAGGGACTGTGGACTTATTTGGATGCGTGTTGCGGGCCGTTGACCGCGGGTCATGCTGACCAAGCCAACGCCAGGTTGTTGGGATATCTTCGGGACTAGCTTTGTTTCGCAGATATCAGCCAACGTGGGTAAGTCGAGGCTTTTCGAAGTGATTGCAAGGCTGAGGATCGGCGCATCGGCCGGATTGATCTTTGCATAGACTGGCGGAGCTGGAAGATCTTCGGGCAGCAAACTGCCAGCCGCATTGATCGCCGCTTGGACCTCCTGTTCAGCGATATCGAGGTCAAGATTTAGGCTAAACTGAAGCGTGATCACCGATGCCCCGGCAGAGTTTGCAGAGGTCATCTGATTGAGCCCGGCCATCTGCGCAAATTGGCGCTCGAGCGGCGCAGTTACTGATGAGGTCATCACCTCGGGGCTTGCCCCCGGGTAGAAGGTTTGGACCTGGATAGTGGGATAATCTACGGAAGGCAGTGGCGCGACCGGCAAAAACCAATAGGCCACCGTCCCCGATAGTATCACCGCTGCCATCAAGAGGGTCGTCGCGACTGGGCGCAGGATGAAGATCGCCGAGGGATTCATGATGCCAGCTTGCTGAAGGACCTCGCGCTTACAGGCAAGGCTCCGCGTTTGCCTGCATCAGCGATCCCTATTTGTGGCCCCGCCGATGTTGCGGTGCAGGTTGGCTTAAACCTAAAGTGACAATGCACGACCGGAGTACTTCGGCCGTCCATCAAAGGTTCAGTTGGGCGTCGCGTCTTGGTGCAAATCGGAATGGGCCTATTTCATTTCGAACAATTTATTGAGAAGCGGACCGATCGCGTCGATGCATGCTTTTGTTGAATCATCATCTGCGCATTTGACGAAGAGTTTTCGATCCCCTTGCCGCAGACGAAACTGTGCTCCTTTGCTGGGCGACTCTTGCTTATGCATCCGGAAACCCCGATGCATTCCGAAACCCGGACCTCTACCTGGCTTACCTCCGGCCGGTTCGTGCTGGTCCGGCGGCGCATTGCGATCTCCTCCTCCAGCCGGCGGCCCAGCCGGCTGCGCTAACGCCGTCGTCGCGGCCAGCAGTATGCTGGCACTCAGTGCAATTAAGGCCTTGTTCATGGCGCTTCTCCATCAGCAAACCCAGAATGTTGAAGAAAATCATCCTTGGTGTGCTGGGGTGTTGCTGATATGTAAAAATTCGTTTCTGGGATCTTAGTTTTGCCACAAAGAAAAGTGGCCCGGAGCGCAGAGTCAACAGGTCGGTCCAGCCTTCGTTCGCCAGCACTTCTCGATCGACCAGATGCTTCAGCGCACCGTGAGGCTTGACGAGGGCGGTCTGCCGCGGGTCAGGCGTGACGAGCCATCCATGCCTGCATCATCAGCACTGTCCACAATGGATATTGCCAGTTCTCGCGCCCGGTGAGATGCGCGTTCCAGCGCGCGCGGATGGGCTCGGAACGGAGCCCGGTGCGGCGCAGGGATTCTTCGGACAGCAAGTCTTCGGCCCACTCCCGCAAGGAGCCGCGCAACCAACTGTCTATCGGAACGCCAAAGCCCATCTTCGGCCGCTCGATGAGGTCCTGGGGAAGAAAACGCCGCAAGAGCTGACGCACAATCCATTTGCCGCGCCCGTTCCTGATGCGCATGTGATGCGGCAAGCTCCATGCTAGCGCGACAACGCGGTGATCGATGAACGGCACTCTTACCTCGAGCGAGACAGCCATGCTCGCGCGATCGACTTTGGTCAGGATGTCGTCTGGCAGATACGTGAGCGTGTCCACGTACTGCATACGCTCAGTATAATCGGGCGCCACCTCGCGGTTCTCGGGCGCGATGACGATCGATTGCGGCTCGCGTCCGCCGATCACCAACTGCTCCGGCGCGTGCCAATGGCTGAGCAATTGCAGATACGTGTTGTCCTCGTCCTCCATGAGAACCCTGGCGAGCTTGTGCAGCTTATCGCCGGCGTGGGGCGGCCGCCATCGGTGCGGCACCACACGGAAAGCCGCATCCCACATGGCCGGCGGCACCACCGTAAGCGCCTGTGAACCGACGCTGCGCAGAGGGCGCGGTATGGTGAGAAGCCGTGACCGCAGCATATTGGCGAGAAAATACCGATTATAACCGCAGAACACCTCATCGCCGCCGTCGCCAGAAAGCGCGACCGTGACATGGCGGCGCGTCAACTCGGAAACGAGAAAGGTTGGGATCTGCGAGGAGTTGGCAAACGGCTCGTCATAGATGTCCGGCAGACGTGGGATGACGTCGCGGGCCTCATCTGGTGTCACATAGAGTTCCGTGTGATGGGTTCCGAAGTGACCAGCGACGGCTTTGGCATAGGGCGCCTCATCGTAATCTTTTTCGGTGAAACCGATCGAGAAGGTTCGCACCTTGCTGCTGCTCGCCTGCTGCATCAAGGCCACAACAGTTGACGAGTTGATGCCGCCGCTCAAAAAAGCGCCAAGTGGTACGTCGGCGACCATGCGACGCCGAACAGCATCGCCAAGCAGCTCCACTAGACATTGTTCGGCGTCCTGATCAGTGCCCGTGAAAGGCTGCGCCCGGCCCGCGGCGACTACCTCGGATAGTGACCAGTAGCGCGTAATCTCCGGCTCGCGGCCGGGCTGAAGGCGCAGGATGCAGCCAGGTGGCAGCTTGTTTACCCCACGATAGATCGTCATGGGAGACGGGATATTGGAGAAGCGGCAATAGGCCGTCATGGCCGCGCGGTCATACTCGACCGGCCACCCGCCATCGGCGCGCAAGCCCTTCAACTCCGAGGCAAACAGGAATAGGTCGCCAAAGCGGCCCCAATAGAGCGGCTTGATGCCGAGCCGATCGCGGATGAGCCACAGGCAGCGCGTCTCTCGGTCCCAGAGCGCGATCACGAACATGCCGATCAGGCGGGAGACAGTTGCCTCGACGCCCCACGCTGCAAATGCCTCAAGGATCACCTCGGTGTCGGAATGTCCACGAAAGCGGATGCCCTTGGCCTCGAGCGCGGGACGCAACTCGTCGGCGTTATAGATTTCGCCGTTGTATGAGATCACATAGCGCCCACCGGCAGAAAGCATGGGCTGGGCGCCGGCATCCGACAGGTCGAGGATGGAAAGACGCCGGTGGCCAGTGGCAAAGCCGGCTTCGGGATCAGCCCATGCCCCGCCAGCATCGGGGCCACGATGAATCATGCACTGGGCCATTGCGCGGGCGCGAGCGAGCAGGGCTGCCTCGTTATCCGCGCGAAAGGTGACAAGGCCTGCGACGCCGCACATAAGTGCGAATTCCTCCGGGCGCGCGGGCTCCGGTGCTGTTTGTAAGGGAAAGGCCCCGCGATGTCCTGTCTGTGCCTCGTGCGGGAGCCAAAGGCAAGGCCTTGCTGCGATCACTCCAGCGAAGCTTGACCGGCCCATGGGCCGCGGGTATGGCCAAATCTCGGCTCCATTCCCGCCGAGATACGCAGGTCTTTCCCGGTGCCTTGGTTCGGGTTAGCGAATTGTGGCCAATGGAAGGCAAATGCCTCGCGACGTCGGGCGCAGCGCATTCTCTACGTCATTGGCCAACTCGATTTGGGCGGCACCGAGAGTCATCTCGTCAACGTCCTTCCGCGCCTGGTTGGCTACGGCTGGGCACCAATGGTCTATTGCACCTCGCATGAGGGGGTTCAGGCCGCTGGACTGCGCGCCAAAGGGGTTCCCGTCTTGGCTCCGCCATTGCAGGGTTTGCGCAGAATGCGGCCACTGCGTCTCGGGCATGCAGTCTTTCTTGGCGTGACGGTGGTGCAGTTGCTGTGGTTGATGCTCTGGCGGCGTCCTGTCATCGCCCATTTTTTTCTGCCTGCCGCCTATATGATAGGCGGACCGCTGGCCATCATTGCCCGCGTACCGATCCGTGTCATGAGCCGGCGAAGTTTGAACTGCTATCAGCAAAAGAGGCCGAAGGCCGCCCGCATGGAACGGCGGCTGCACGCATATATGACGGCCTTCTGCGCTAATTCGAAATCGGTAGTGCAGGACTTGCATCAAGAGGGCTGCCGGAAGGCGCAGGTGCGCCTCCTCTATAACGGCATCGAGATCAATCGCTTCCAGTTTCCGGCCTTGCGTTCGGACCTGCGCCGGGAGCTAAACATTGCGCCAGATGCTTTTGTGTTCGCCATGGTCGGCAATCTTATTCCCTATAAGGGCCATGAGGACGTTCTCTTGGCTTTGGCACACGTCGCCCATGCGTTGCCTCAGCCGTGGCTGCTGCTCTGTATTGGTCGCGATGACGGCCCGCTGCAAAGTTTGCAGAAGCTCGCCGCAGCGCGTCATCTTGCCGAGAACGTGCGTTTCCTCGGCTCGCGCAAGGACATTGCGGCCCTTCTCAAGGCATCCGATGTCGGCCTGCTTGCCTCGCACGAGGAAGGTTTTTCCAACGCCCTCCTGGAATATATGGCGGCCGGACTTCCGGTGATTGCGACGCGAGTGGGTGGCAATCCAGAGGCCGTTCAGAATGGTGTCACAGGGCTGCTCGTGCCGCCGCGCGCGCCCGAGTGTCTGGGGCAGGCGTTGCTGCGCCTGGCACTGGACCGAGAGCTTGCGCAAAGAATGGCCGCGGCCGGTCGACAACGCGTTGAAGCGCAGTTTTCGATCGAAGCCTGCGTCGCCGCTTACGATCAGCTCTACAGAGACTTGCTGAATGAGCGAAAAATCCGACCGACCAAGCCGTGTGGGCTTGCGGACGCCAAATGACCGCGCACCAATGTCGTTTGCCTATCGGCCAAACCGCTTGGGACGACCTTTTCTGCTGGCTTGAGCAGGAGCGCGCGCGCGTCGGACACCGCCTGCCGGAGCCCTTCACTGCCAGGCAGAGTATCGCGTGGCTCGCTGTCGGCAATCATGCGCTTTTGGATGGCAAGCGTCGCGTCCACCATTCGGTCCATTGTGAGGTTCCGATGTACATAGTCGGAGCCCGCCTGGCCCATTCTTCGGGCTTTGTGGGGATCATTGAGCAGCTCAAGTACACGCGCCGCCAGCCCTGCCCGATCGCCGGCATCGAGCAGGTACCCGGTCGAGCCGTCCGCCACCACGTGAATGGTGCCGCCGGCCTTGGTAGCGACCACTGGTGTCCCGAAATGTTGGGCCTCCATGAGAATGTTCGGCGAGCCTTCGTACTTGGCCGTGTGCAGCACGACATCCGCACAAGAGAGGATTTCTGCCATGTCTGAGCGCCTTCCCAAGAGCATGATGCGGTCTTGAAAACCGGATGCGACGATGCAGGATTCAACCTGCTCCTTATAGGGACCGACGCCAAGGAGCGCCACGCGCGCTTGGGGATGAGCTTTGAGCACATCGGTGGCCACCTGCACGAAAAGAATTGGCTGCTTCTCTTCGCTCAGTCGGAACGCGCCCACTACCAGCTTGTCACCCGAGTTTGATGTGAGCGCGTTGCGCGCATCCAGAATGGCGGTTTCGCTCGGCCTCGGGAGTACATTGAAATCAATACCGTTGAGTACAACGGGGATGCGCTCCTTTGGGATGCCGATCCACCGCGCGTAGTCCTCCGCACCAGGTTCTGAGTTGTTCACGAAGCCGACACGGGAGGATGCGGCGAGCTGGCGGTAGAAGGGCAACATCCATGGCTGGCTGAGATAGGGGAAATGCGTCGGGTTCACGTTTCGCGTGGAAAGCAAGATGCGAGGCGTGCCTGCGAGCAGGGCTGCTAGACCGCCCCAGATATTGCTATGATCGAGCCAGCAGTGCACGAGGCGCGGGCGCAGGAGGGAAAACTCGATCCAAAGATAGAGCACCCAGTAACGCACCGCTGGATGCATGCCGAGGATGAACTCCACGGTGTCTTCGTTTGCCGCCAAGAGGGGCATGACCTGATGTTTGACGGCCCACCCCAAGTCTTTGACGAAGGCAGCATTGTCCTGGGCGCGCGCCAAGAGATGTGCCGTATCGCCTTGGGGAGGATTGATGCAGAGGATTGCTTGGCGCTCGAGGCCCCGCTCGCGCAGTCGTTGCACGAAACCCACCAATTGGCGCTCCGCGCCGCCTGGCCCGAGCCCGCCGATACAATGCACCACGTCGGCATACGGCGTCTCTCTGCCGTGCTCGCCAAAGCTGATGCGTTTCAGCTGATAGCGCTTCAACAGCAGCCTTGCGAGCCGCTCATCGAGCCGACGACCCGAATGCCGTTCGGCGGCACGATTTACTAGATCGACACCGCTGATCCACAAACGTGCCAGGCCTTCACTGCCCGTGCGTACAAGCGACCACCGCGACTGCTGGCCCTTGCGATATAGAACGAGCAGCGGCCGTTTCATCGCATAATTTAAAGATTCCAGCATATTAACCATTCCAGACCGACCATACCTTGCGCCTCCTATGTATCACTGCTGGGGCTCCTGGAAGGCACTGCCGGCGACGCTATGACTTGTTAGTTTGGCGGGGGCGCAGCGCGAGTATAGTGGCGCACCGTCAGTGTCGTGATGGCCGATCGGGTGAATGCAGCCATCCGCGTTGGATGCAGGCCGGCTAATGCTTTCGCGCAATCAGGGTTCGGGAGCGAAAATGTTTGCTGGTATGTGCAGCCCGTGCTGCGATCAGATGCCATAATAGTCCCGATACCACGCCACGAAACGCTGCACGCCTTCCTCGATCGACGTCCGCGGAGCAAAGCCGATATCGCTCTTGAGGTCGTCGATATCGGCATAGGTTGCCGGCACATCGCCCGGCTGCAGCGGCAGAAAATTCTTCTTGGCCGACTTGCCTGCAGCCTTTTCGATGCAGGCAATATAGTCCAGAAGTTGGACGGGGGCATGATTGCCTATGTTGTAAAGCCGGTACGGGGCCGCGGAGGTGCCGGGGTCGGGTTCGGCGCCGCACCAGTCCGGATTGGGTTCCGCTATCCTATCCACGCAGCGCACGACGCCCTCTACGATGTCGTCGATGTAGGTGAAGTCGCGCGCATGATGGCCATTGTTGAAGACGTCGATCGGCTGGCCGGCCAGGATTTTCCGCGTGAAGAGAAACATCGACATGTCGGGCCGGCCCCATGGTCCGTAAACGGTGAAGAAGCGCAACCCCGTTACCGGAAGCAAGTAAAGATGTGCGTAAGTGTGCGCCATCAGTTCATTGGCTTTTTTGGTGGCGGCATAGAGGCTCAACGGGTGGTCGACGTTGTCGTGCACGCTGAAGGGTAGTTTGGTGTTGCCGCCATAAACGGAACTTGATGAAGCATAGACGAGGTGCTCCACGCCGCTATGGCGGCAGCCTTCGAGGATGTTCGTGAACCCGACGATATTTGCATCGATATAGGCGTGCGGATTTTCGAGCGAATAACGGACGCCAGCCTGCGCGGCGAGATGGATGACGCGGTCTGGCCTTTCTTCTGCAAAGAGCTTCTCCATCAGCGGGCGATCGGCGATGTCGGCCTTGATGAATTGGAAGCCATTGCGGCCCTGCAATCGGTCGAGACGCGCCTGCTTCAGTGACGGATCGTAATATGAGTTGAGGTCATCCATGCCAACGACTTCATCGCCCCGGTCAAGCAAGGCACGAGCCGTGTGAAAGCCGATGAAGCCCGCAGCCCCCGTTACCAACAATTTCATGTCGTCGCCTTTTTGTGCCTGCTTTTGTCTCAAATGCGTGCTTGGCTCTCGGCAGCCGACAATACGCTTTTGAGGTCGTAGATCAGGCCGCCGCGCTTAAGCAAGCCTTCGATCCGTGCCTTGCCCAAAGCGGCAATGGCCTCATGCTTCACGGCCAGCAGGATCACGTCGAACTCGCCTTCCGGCAACTTGTTTGTGATGTCGATATTATATTCATGTCGCGCCGCCTCTGGATCGGCGAGAGGATCATAGACAACGACCTCGGCCATGAACGGCTTGAGCTGTCGAACGAGTTCGGCAATCTTGGTGTTGCGTGTATCCGGGCAGTTCTCCTTGAAGGTGAAACCCATCACCAGCATGCGGGCACTGTTGACGGCCTGTTTGCGCCTGAGCATGGCCTTGAGCAAGTCGGAAGCGACATAGGCGGCCATGCCATCGTTGATGCGCCGCCCGGCGAGGATCATCTGGGGGTGAAAGCCAATCGATTCAGCCTTGTGCGTCAGGTAATAGGGATCCACACCGATGCAGTGGCCGCCAACCAGCCCCGGCCGGAACGGGATGAAATTCCACTTTGTTTCGGCGGCGGAAAACACCTCTCGGGACTCGATGCCGAGTTCTTTGAAGAGCATGGCAAGTTCGTTGATCAGAGCAATGTTGACGTCGCGCTGGATGTTCTCAATCACTTTGGCCGCCTCGGCGACGCGAATCGAACTCGCCTTATGGGTGCCGGCCGAAACGACCTTGCTGTAGACGGCATTGACCAAGTCGGCGGTTTCCGGTGTCGAGCCCGACGTCACCTTGACAATATTGGGCAGGCGGTGGACATGATCGCCCGGGTTGATGCGCTCGGGCGAATAGCCCACGAAGAAATCGCGGTTGAATGTCAGGCCTGACGCTTCTTCCAGAATCGGCACGCAGACTTCTTCAGTCGCACCGGGATAGACCGTCGACTCGTACACCACCACGTCTCCGGCCTTCAGGGTCCGGCCGACAGTTTTGCTGGCCGCTCTCAGGGCCGACAGGTCGGGCCGCTTGGCTTCATCGATCGGGGTCGGGACAGTGACGATGCAGAAATTGCAGTTTGTGAGCTGCGTTTCGTCCGCGGTATAGGTTAGATTTTTCGCGGCCGCGAATTCCTCGGGGGTGACCTCGCGCGTGCGATCGACGCCGCATTTGAGCTCTTCGACGCGCTTGGCGTCGATCTCGAAGCCGATCACCGGAAAATGCCGGGCCATGTAGACCGCGAGAGGCAGTCCGACATAGCCGAGCCCAACAATGGCGATGCGTACCTCGGCCAGCGAGGGCGGCGTCATGGAATTGCCATCCGCACCATCAGATCAACGACACGCCAACTCAAAACCTTAACGCTCCCCTATCGCCGTCCGACTAAAATGCGGCCCGGTCCTTAGCGCGTTCCGAGTGCGGAGTTGAGGGCGCCGCTGGTCTTCCGTCGTCGCGGCAGCACAATCAAGAAGGATCTGCAACATCGGGAGAAAGCCACCAACGACCGGCGTCATCCGGCCGACGACGATAGGCTCGCCTCGCCTCTGCCGGCCAAAAGCCGGCCGCCCAGCCAGAATGCGAGCAGCAGGGGCGCTGATAGCAGGATCAGAACATGAGAGCTAACGGCGAGCACCGTCGCTTGATCGGCGCTGACGCCGAGCACCAGCAGCACCACGAACCAGGCCGCTTCAAAGGCGCCGAGATTGCCGGGAGTGGGCGTCGGCACGAGGTCGACCGGCAGAAGCAGGATGAACAACCATAAAACCTGCGAGAGACCAAGACCGGCATTGAGCGCGTGCAGATAACAGACGAACGCCACATACATCGCTGTCCACATCAGCGTCGTGTCCACGAGCAGCTTTGGCAGAAGATGCAGGCGCGACATCTCATGCAAATGCCAGGCTATGTTCAGTGCCGTGTGCTTGGCCCGGTCAATAGCGTTAGCCAGGAAAGAACCCTCTAGCCGACGCACGTAGACGCTGTTGGCGCGCGGCGAATATTGCCTTACAAGGAAGAGTGCGGCGCCGATCAACACGACGACGGCCAACGCTACCGATACGGTGGCGCGCACACGCGGATCCAGGTTGATGCCAGGCAGCACAAGCGCCAAACAGGCAGCCGCGAGCATCGCGAACATATCCAAAACCCGCAGCAGGACAATCATGGCCGAGCCTTGCGTCAGAGCGACCGAGTGGAAGCGGCGAAGGAGATAGACAAGGCTAACATCGCCGAACCACGTGGGTGCCACGTTGCGGATTGCCGCCTGGAGGCAAATGGTTGGAAATAGAACGCCCGTGGCAACGCGCGGAGTCAGCATGATGCTGGTGCGGTGGGCGCGGAACACGTGATAGAGGAGAACGGCGCAATAGGCCGCGGCGACCCACCACCAGTCGACGCGCCGCATGGTCGCCTCGAAGGTGGCCACATCCATCTTGGCGACGATCCAGCCCAGCAGAGCCGCGCTGAGGGCGAGCGAGGCCGCCACCCACAGATAGTGTCGCCGTCGTTTGCGGTCGGCTTGACCGGCTGTTGTCATGATGTTGGCCGCGCCTCAGGATGATAGCCGCCATGCCCGGCTTTCATTTCGTCGCCCCTTACCAGGCAAAAGTCTATCTCGGCACCCTTCTTCACCAAGGTCGTAGGGTTGGTCAAGCGAAGGGCAGTGCGCGTCGCAGCCGCGCGCCGAGCGGTCGCGCGATAGGCAAGGGCAGTTGCCTCCAGAGCGCGTGCTTCCAGCCGCTCGACTTATCGAGAGACGCCGCCGGTAGCGGGACGCCAAGCGGAACAAGGGTGGTGGGACGCCGCCAGTCCTGCGATGCCCATTGTAGCTTGAACCGATGCGTACCGCTGCCCTCGCGGGAGCGACCAAAATCCAGAGCTTGGAAACATCGGCGTATCGCCAACTCGATCTGCGACCAATAAAGCAGATAGGAACCGTATTGCTGCTGGCCCTCGTTCTCGACCGCCACGTAGAGGTTGAGCCAGCTCTTGCCTGCGCGCAGCATCACCGCGCCACCAATCAGCCGGCCGTCGCGGTTGAGCGCCAGAAAACTCAGCCGGTCTGCGAGATGGGCGTTCATGGCCGCAAAAAGCTGAGGCCCGGGAGCGGGCGTGCCGAGATCGCGCTGGCGCCGAAAATAGATCGGCTGAAAGGCTGTCGGGATCGAGGGCTGCAGCTCGATCCGATACCCTTCCTTCAGGGCTTTGCGGACCTTGCGGCGCGTGTTGCTGGAGAGCGCCTCCCAGACAGGGTTTGTGGAGTCCGGCAGGCGCAACCCAGTGAACGTCTTGAGTTCCACCCTGGCCGAAGGCAGCAGCTCTGAACAGTCAAGGCCACGGAATTGGCAATGCTGCACGCGGCGGCGGCGCGCCCAGTCCAGCGCGGCGTTCAGCAGGGTCTGAGCGGCTGGGTCGTCGATCGCCACCAGTGTCCCGTCCATCCCGTAGAGAACGTTACCGCCCAGCCATGACCGCGAATGGTAGAGCGCCATCACGCCAACTAGGTCGCCGTCGCGCTTGGCCTGAAGATAAACGGGCTCGACATTGAAACCGTCGCGGAGAACGGCCTGCCAGCCCGACAGTAGCATCGGCTTGGCCTCCGCGGCCGTGTCTACCAGGGCATCCCAGGACCGATCGGCAGCGGCGTTTGGCACCACTTCAAGGGCATGGAGGCGACTTGTCTCCGCTGCCATCAGAGGCTCCGTCTAGCCACGGGCGGCGTCAGCAGACTTGGGCGCGCTGTTGCTTGCACCCGCTGGCGCCCCGGAAGATCCTCGCAATGCTCGTTCCTGAGTGAACGAAATGACCGCCGCTTCCTGCGTCAAACGGTCAAGCGCCCGCTGCATGCGCTCCATCCGCGCCATCATGCGGAAGGTGAGCTGAAGGATAAGCACAATGGCGATCAAAATGGCGAAGAACAAGCGGTTTTCCAAGCCGGCCATCGCGGACAACACGTTCAGAAGATCGGGAAAGACAGCCACCACCCCGACCGCAGCCCAAATACAGACGATCACAAGAGCCGAGCGCAGCCCGATCGTTCCGCGCGACGCGTTGCGGAGCATGAGCACGATCTGAATGACGCTGAGTACCAGCAGTAGGAGCGTGAACAGAGTGAGCTTCATCGGGTCCACAAGGTCACAGTGTTAGGTGGGCGCAAGATATGTTCGTACGATGGCGCGGGTGACCCCGAAGGCGTAGCGTGCCAATCCTTTAGTGGAGGTACCGAAGGCCCGCGCCCGCAAATGCACGGGCACTTCCACAACGCGCAGGCCTGCGCGCCCGAAGCGAATGAGCATCTCCGGCGTCATGTATTGCGGCTCCAGCATGCCATCAAGAACCGGGATGATCGCGGCGATGGTGTCCCGGCGATAAGCCCGGTAGCCGCACATGCAGTCGGTCAGTTGCAGACCCGCCAGCCTGTTCAGGAAGCGCGTCAGCACCGGCAACATGACGCGCCGCACAGGCGAGGCGTCGGGATTGACGCCGCCCAGCGCCCGCGAGCCGCTGATGATATCCGCATTCGTGACGCGCAGCATCTCGATGAAGCGGGGCAGGTCGGCCGGATCGTGCTGACCGTCGGCATCCATGATGATGACCGCATCGCAGTCGCGCGTCAGGGCCGCTTTAAATCCGGTCACGACGGCGCGGCCCTGGCCGAGATTGAGACAATGACGCACAACCTCCGCACCATGCTCGCGGGCAAGCGCGGCTGTCTCGTCGCTCGACCCGTCGTCAACCAATATGCAATCCAATCCTTGCGCGCGCACGGCCTCGATCACAGGGCCGCAGTTGCGAGCCTCACAATAAGCGACGAGAACGACGACCACTTTCATTGCAGACCGCCGGCCAACTCCAGATCCATCTGCGCGCGGCCCGATGTGAACCAATCCACCGTGCGGCGCAGCCCCTCGTCGAGGTCGATGTGCGCGGACCATCCTAGCATTTTTCTGGCCTTGCGCGTGTCGGCAAAGGAACGCGGCATGTCGCCGACCCGCCGGGGCGCCCGCTTCACCTGGACGCTGCCAATCCCCGATTGTTCCAGGATCGGCAGCAAATGGTCGAGGAGCTCATCAACCGTCACCTCGCGCCCGGTGGCGATCTGAAAGACATGCCCGCCGACACCGTCGGCGGTGAGCGCGCTGGCAAGACCGGCAACAATATCGTCGATGTAAATGAAATCGCGGGTTTGCTTGCCGTCGCCGTAGACCTCGAGCGGCTGGCCCGCGATGGCGCGGCGGATGAACTTCGCCACCACGCTGGATTTCTTCCCAGAACCCGGTCCATAGACATTGCCAAAGCGCAGGGCCGCCGTCTCGGTGCCGAAGGCATGGAAATAGGCGGAGCAGTAGCCTTCGCCGGCCAGTTTGCTGGCGCCATAGGGCGACATGGGGGCAGGGGGGAGTTGCTCGTGGATGGGCGGTTCGCAGGCGCCAAGCGGGGCACTACTCGAGGCGAACACGAACCGGCGAACACCGTTTGCCCGCGCCGCCTCGAGATAGTTGAACGTGCCGATGACATTGGCCTCACAGTCCGCGCGCGGATCGGCCATGGAATTCGGCACGCCGGTGTTGGCGGCGAGATGTATGATGGCATCCATTTCGCGCGTCAGTTCCAGCGCGGCAGGAGCATCGCGGATGTCGACTTCTGCAAGTTGTGCCCGGCCCGGAACAGGCGCGCTGGCCGCAAGGGTAATGGCGTCGACGGGAAGCACGTCGCAAAGAGCGCTGCGGGTACCGACGGAAAGGTTATCGACGACGCGAAAACCGTGATGTCGGGAATGGCCGAGCGCGCGAATCAGAGCGGTGCCGATGAACCCGCAGCCCCCTGTCACCAGAATATTCATCGTCTGAGCTTATGCGGCCCATGCCCGCTCGGGCACGCGCTTCTCGGCGACATACACATTGTTGAGGCCCCACATGAAGCGGTAGCGGCCGGCGAGCTCAAGGGGCGGCGTATTGAGGTAGCTCAAGAGTTCCTTGCGCGGCATGCAGTACTGCTCGCCTGGCGCCATGCCGCGCTCCGTGTCCGCGTTATCGCGACCGATCAGCCGGGTGTAGACATCGTACCATTTGTGCGCCAGCCACTGCGTGACCGGCTCGCCTTCGGTCATGATAATGCGCCCGCCGGGTTTGAGCACCCGCGCAAACTCGCGGAACTCTGCCGCCCGCTTGTGCGCCGGGATATGGCCGCCAACCGCGATCAGCGTCACGCAGTCGAAGCTGGCGTCGACAAAGGGCAACCGCTCAGGGTCTTCAATGACGTGCTCGACGCCCTCATAGGGGAAGACGTCGATGCCGATGCCGTTCTCCAACCCGATAAAGTCCCGGATAAAACCATTGCCGGGGCCGCAGCCGACATCAAGCACGCGACCATGGCAGTGTGCCGCCACGGCACGCATGCGTTCCTCCTTAAGGCTGGACAGACCGATGCTTTTTTCCATACCCACGAACAGCGCGCGATACGGCAAGAAAACCGCGTCGAGCAGGGCGCCCGTGCGCGAACGCTGACCGACACGGTAGGGTGGCGTTTGCAGCAACCGCTCGGAACTCATCACCATTGGCCTTGCCATAAAGCGAAGGCGAATGTTTGGCAAGTGGACTGGGAAGGAGTAAGGCAAGCCGGTTTTGATTTCTTCAGAGGCGTGGTTGGGTTGTCGTAATGGGAATAGAATCCTGCGAATTGTATGCCCCCGGACGCAGCGGGCCCTGTCTGGCGAGCGACCCGCTACCGATCGCGGATCTGCGCTGTCCCGAGACCGGAAGCCGGCTCGCTCTCGACAGCGACGGCGACACGCTTGTGAGCGCCGAAGACCGTCGCTACGGCCGGATTTCCGGCATCCGATCGTTCTGGACTAGACCGCAAATTGACGTCCTGCAGCAGCACTACGACACGGCGGGTGGTACCGAAGACTTCTCCTTTCGATCCGTGAACTATCTTTCCAAAGCCGTGTTCGACCGGCTGCAGGGCATTTTCCAGGCCTTCATGCCGCCGGACCTAAAGGGCATGCGCTGTCTCGACGTCGGCTGCGGTCACGGAGGCTTTTCCGAGTCCTGGGCGAGGCAAACCGAGGTCATCGGACTCGATTTCTCGATCGCCATGCTGCGCATGGCGCAAAAGCTCGGGCTCGAGGTTTATCACGGCGATGCAACCCGCCTGCCATTTCGAGACGGGCTCTTCGATGTCGTCATATGCGCCAGCGTCCTGCAGGTTCTGAGCGAGCGCGCTAGGCTCGTGAGGGAGCTCGTTCGCGTCACCAAGCCAGGAGGACTCGTTCTGCTGTCGACCCTGAATGGCGATGCGCTTGTGCGTCGTGCGTTCCGCCTACTGATGCGGGCGCGGATTTATCGCCGATCTGACATTCCGCTCTCAACGCTTCCAACTCTGCTGCCGGCAGACACAGTGCCGCAGCTTGTTCGGGGCCTTCCCTGTCGCATCGAGCGGGTGGCGGCTACCATGCATCCGCTTCAAACCGTGCGCTATTCGGATCAACTGCCGGGATTGGCTCGCGTTCTGGAAGACAGCTTCGTCTTCAAGATCCGGCGCACGGACGGACCGAATTCATGAAGTCGACTGTGAGCACTGGCGGACCCACGGAGGTATCGCAGCGGGCGACCCTCGAGATCGATGGCGTGAAAGGGGATGAAACTCCCGAGAACGCGGCCTCGAACGCGCTCACAATTGATTTCGAGGATTGGTACCAGGGCCTTACGAGCACCTCGCAGCGGCCGCAGGACTGGGCGGCCTTCGAACGACGCATTCAAAATGCGGGGACGTGGCTATTGGTCAAACTTGCACAGCATCGCGTGCGGGCGACCTTCTTTATCGTCGGCGAGGTCGCGCGCGAGCACCCCGACATCGTGCGGGCGATCGCCGCTCAAGGCCACGCGATCGGAATGCACGGAGACATGCACCGGCGTGTCGACAGCATGAGCCGCGCCGAGTTCGCGGCCGACATCCGTGCCAACATCGTCGCAATCGAGAAGGCGAGCGGCGTAATACCACGCTCTTTTCGGGCGCCGTGCTTCTCGATCGGCAATCGCACGCCCTGGGTGTGGGAGGAACTGGCGGCAGCCGGCGTGAGCGTGGATTCGAGCGTTTTCCCAATCCGTAGCTTGCTCTACGGCATGCCCGAGGCGCCGCGACAGCCCTATGTAGTCGAGACCCGCCGCGGCGCGGTGACCGAGGTGCCGGTCACGACCGTGCCCATGATGGGAAGTAACCTGCCCTTCTCGGGTGGCTTCTATTTCCGTGCCTTGCCCTATCGGGCGGTGGCGCTCGCCACGCGCAAGCTGAACGCGCGCGGACAGGGGGTGGTCTTCTACTTCCACCCTTGGGAGTTCGACCCGAGCCATCCGCGACCGGACTCGGTGACGCGGCGGGAATCGCTTTCCCATTACGGTTTTCTTGCCTCTGCGCCGGAGAAGTTCAACCGGTTGCTGAATCAGTTCCGATTTGAAACCGTTCTTGGGGATAGTCCTCGCGCAAACATAAGAACAACGCCAGGATCAGTTCCATTATAAGCTCCATGCTCGTAACTGCCCTGGCCGACCTCTCGGCTCTGGCGATGAAGGTACTTTGCCGCAAGCCGATTTACTGGCCGGGGGCGCTCGGCAAGCAAGCAGTTGACTGGGCTCTCAAGTAACCGTCAGGCAGCACTCGCGGTCATTTGGCTCGTGCGTCGGTGGCAGTATCGGGACGCCTGTACGACCCAGCCTAGACAAAGGTCAGCCGCGCATCCGCACGCAATGATCAAGAAAACGTCCAGATCGTATCCGTATCGAGAACTGAAGGACGCCGAGAGTGAGACTAAGAGGGAGCCCCCGAAATGCACTGCGAGGCAGTAGCTGCCGAGCATTGCCGCCGGCGTTCGTCCCCTACCAGTCAAGGTTGGAATCAACAGAAACAGTGCGAAGATCACCAGTATGGCATCGACAGCGGCGTTGCCCAATTCGATCGTAACACTCTCGACCAGATCGATGGCCGGTGGATCGGACTGGAGCTTGGCCACAACCGCCGGATCTAACTTGTTGGGTATTTTCAAGTCGGGAAATCTCTTCGCAATCTTCGTCGCGCGGCGGTCGTTCCCATCGTAAAGATTGAAGATCACACGCGACAGTGAATATTCCTTCAACGCATAGTTACGATAGGCACCCGCCAAGGCGACCCAAACGATCTTAGCATAACCCAGCGGGTTCTGCCGGATGGTTTCCAGGGCAGCGTGATTGAAAACAACCGAGACTGAGTGCATCTCGTTTGCCAACTTGGGCGTTCCTTGCCAAATCTTGTCGAGTTCATCGCGCATTTTCAGTTGGACCGACGTGGTGTTCTCGAGCTGGAAATCAAACAATTCCTGCAGTGTGTGCATGGTGCGCCATTTTTCTCGGAACGGCGCAATGGCGCGTTCGAGAGCCATCGCCTTGTCGGCCGGTAAGGTCGACGTATTTGGATCAAAGAGCATGGCCACGTGCGGCATTGTTGACCAGGCCCACAGCGCCTCGCTGTTTGTTCTGACAAGTGTCCTTTCAGCAACGAACACTGCCGCGTGCACCGCGAGGAGCGCGCCCATGGCGAGCCCAAACACCCGCATCCGGCTCCCACGCCAAACAAGGCCAAGCAGGACGATCCCGCCAATGAGAAAATGAGCCGCAGGGCGCAAGATACCGGCGAGTCCCGCCGTAAGGCCGATCATGAGATTGGAAAGAGTGCTGCGCGTCCTTATTGCCGCGGCGACAGCTGCAACATTGAGAACGAACAACGAGACCGCCAGCGCATCTGACATCACCGCAAGGTTGAATAGCGTGACTTCGCTAAGGCTAAGAAGCCCTACGGTCGCGAGCACGGCGGCAGAAGGAAACGCAAACAGGCGCTGGAGTTGCAGGTAGAGAATTAGTGTCGACAGAACGTAAATCGCAAGCTGCGCAACGGAAACCATCGCTATATCATGGGTCGCCCATAGGACGGCCTTTAAAAAATAAGGATAACCAAGGCTGGACAGGATGTCCAAGAGAAAGGTCAGACTGTCGCCTTTGAAGATCGGTTTAGGGAATTCGGTGACGACTGTCGTGAACACATAGGCGGCGAACCCGCAAACGATGACTGCGCTGGCCAACCTACTGGCCGCTCCCCGTATGATGAGGGAAGGGATGCCTGGAAACATCGGGTCGCTCAGCGCATAGGCTCCGGGTATTGTTACCGCGATTCCAAGCACCGCCAGTAGAACCAGCAGTCGCGGGAGCAACAGCGGCTGCTCGACTTCGATGCTCTTGACGTCAGCAGCTGTCTTATTTGGCCCCAACGAGAAGCGCACCCAGCCTGGAATGCCCCCCCAATGAGAGAAGCCCGGCTTTCCAACAAAGATCTCCGAATGCAAGGCATGAGGAGGAAGAGACCGGCCATTTACCGTCAGGTTCAGCCGAGATCGCATCGGCGAATAGTTGTTGTCAGGCGTGGCCCCTATAAGATAAAGGGCGATGGGCACCCGGAACTCGATGTCTCCATCACCGGAATCGAACGCAGCGCTTGGCGAAATGGAGACCGTGATCGGTTGATTTAAAAATAAAAGGCCGACTTCCGCCACGACAACCAGAATAGACAGGCAGAATCCGACTCTGACAAGCAGCAGCAACAGATGATGCCAGAAGTGTTTTTTTGCACGATTCGTCTGCAGATGTTGCTGGAGCGAACTATCCTCCGCCCAAGAAACTTCAGTCCGTGCCATAAGCATCCCCGCTTGCGTGATACCGTAATAGCCTACGCGGCGACCCGACGGAAGCTACACGTTGTTGGCTGCTCAGGTTCGTATAGGGGGTAAATCATTAGATCCGCGCCTTCCTGCTCGAGCACGGCAGGGACATATCATTACACAGGCCAATCGACGACACTTGGAACTTGCCGCTGGATTCGCTGGGACATGTGTCGCTCTTTCGCGGTAGACGAAAGGTTTGGCGCACGAGTAGGGAAGGAACGAACTGACCTGAATGCCTTGATGCCGGCAAAGCCGCAATCGAAGCCTCACGCGATTGGCTAAATCTGATCCCTCAGCAATTCAGCAATTTCCTGTACTTTCAATTTCCTCTACTTTCAAGTCTGCCAGCTCGCACTCCCAGTCAATTTAGTGGTGCGTCGGTGCCAGTGTCTGGACGCCTCTACGATCCAGCCTAGACAGAGGTCGACTGCGCATCCGCACGCAATGATCAAGAAAACGTCCAGCGCGTATCCATATCGGTAACTGAAGGCGGCCGAGAGTGAGACTAAGAGGGAGCCCCCGAAATGCAGGGCAAGGCAGTAGCTGCCGAGCATTGCCGCCGGCGTTCGTCCGCTGCCGGTCAAAGTCGGGATGAATAACAACAGCGCGACTATCAGCAGTATAGCGTCGACCGCGGCATTGATGCCCAATTCGCCGATAAGCCTCTCGACAAAATCGATGGGCGGCGGATCGGACTGGAGCTTGGCCGCAACCGCCGGATCTACTTTGGTGGGTATGTTCAAGTTGGGAAATCTCTCCGCAATCTTCGTTGCGCGGCGGTCGTACCCATCGTAAAGATTGGAGATTACACTCGACAGACCGTATTCCTTCAACGCATAGTTACGGTAGGCGCCCGTCAAGGCGACGAAGACGATCTTTGCATAACCAAGCGGGCTCTGCCGGATGGTTTCCAAGGCGGCGTGATTGAAAACAGCCGAAACTGAGTGCATTTCGTTCGCCATTTTGGGCGTTCCTTGCCATGTCTTTTCGAGTTCCTCGCGCATTTTCCACTGGACGGGCGTGGTATTCTGGAGCTGAAAATCAAACATTTCCTGCAGCGTGTGCTTGGTACCCCATTTTTCTCGGAATGGGGCGATCGCGCGCTCGAGAGCGGCCGCCTCTTCGGTCCGCAAGGTCGACTTATGGGGATCAAAGAGCATGGCCACGTGCGGCATCGTCGACCAGGCCCACAGCGCCTCGCTGTTTGTTCTCCCAAGCGTCTTTTCAACAAGGAAGACCGCCGCGTGCACCACGAGGAGCGCGCCCATGGCGAGCCCGAACACCCTTGGTCGGCTCCCACGCCAAACAAGACCAAGCAGGACGATGCCGCCAATGAGAAAATGAGCCGCAGGGCGCAAGATACCGGCAAGTCCCGCCGTAAGGCCGATCATGATAAAGGAAAGGGTGCTGCGCGTGCTTATTGCCGCGGCGACAGCTGCAACATTGAGAACAAACAAGGAGATCGCCAGCGCATCCGACATCACCATAAGATTGAATAGGATGACTTCGCTGAGGCTAAGGAGCCCTACGGTTGCGAGCACGGCGGCAGGAGGAAAGGCAAACAGACGCTGAAGTTGCAGGTAGAGAATGAGTGTCGACAGAACGTAGATCGCGAGCTGCGCAACGGATACCATCGCCATGTCATGGCTCGCCCATAGGACGGCCTTTAGAAAATAAGGATAACCGAGGCTGGACAGGATGTCGAAAAGAAAGGTCAGACTGTCGCCGGCGAAGACCGGTTTGGGAAATTCGGTGACGACCGTCGTGAACACATAGGCGGCGAAGCCGCAAACAATGACTGCGCTGGCTAATCTACTGGCCGCTGCGCGGATGATAACGGAAAGAATGCCAGGAAACATGGGGTCGCTCAGACCATAGGCTGCGGGTATTGCTACCGCGATTCCAAGCACTGCCAGCAGAACCAGTAGTCGCGGGAGCAACAGCGGGTGCTCGACCTCGATTCTCTTGACGTCAGCGGCTGTCTTATTTGGCCCCAATGAGAAGCGCACCCAGCCGGGAATGCCCCCCCCATGAGAGAAGCCGGGCTGTCCCGCAAAAAGCTCCGAATGTAAGGCATGAGGAAGGAGAGACTCGCCATTCACCGTCAGCTTCAGCTGCGATCGCATTGGCGCAAAACCGTTGTCAGGCGTGGCCCCTATAAGATAAAGGGCGATGGGCACCCGGAACTCGATGTCTCCATTACCGGAATCGAACGCAGCGCTTGGCGAAATGGAGACCGTGATCGGTTGATTCAAAAATAAAAGGCCGACTTCCGCCACGACAACCAGAATAGACAGGCAGAATCCGACTCTGACAAGCAGCAGCAACAGATGATGCCAGAAGTGTTTTTTTGCACGATTCGTCTGCAGATGTTGCTGGAGCGAACTATCCTCCGCCCAAGAAACTTCAGTCCGTGCCATAAGCATCCCCGCTTGCGTGATACCGTAATAGCCTACGCGTCGACCCGACGGAAGCTACACGTTGTTGGCTGCTCAGGTTCGTATAGGGGGTAAATCATTAGATCCGCGCCTTCCTGCTCGAGCGCGGCAGGGACATAACATTACACAGGCCAATCGACGACACTTGGAACTTGCCGCTGGATTCGCCCAAGAGCGCGCACGACTCTTTCTGCCTGAGCCTCTTCAAGTCCGGTCCAATTTGGTAAGTTAATCATGCTGCGTCCCCAGACCGATGCATTGGGACATGTATCGCTCTGGTCGCGGTAGACGAAAAGTTTAGCGCACGAGTAGGGAAGAAACGAACTAACTTGAATGTTTTGGCGCCGTAAGGCTGTGATCGAAGCCTCACGGTTGGCCACGGCCCAAGGATACCGTGGCCAAGTCGGAGTAAATGCATGTCTGAAAATCCCAAACCCTTCCTCTGCCAAGCGCCGATCGTAGTATTGCCCAATTTTCTGCCGCCCGGCCAAAATAGTGTCGAGCCGTGCAAATTGACGCAGACCAATCCGTGCTTGATAGGCGGAAAATGCCGTGCCGGGATCGGGCGGCAATTTTGGTTGAGCTGGAGGAAGCCCGTTATCCGCGCCTGGCGGCAAAAGTTGAAAATGCCGCGCGAGCTCCAACACGCTTACACCGGGTTCGCGAAAGGCGAGCCATGCGGCCAAGCCCTTGGTCACGAGCTTCAGAGACTGAGTGATTTGCGGCTTTGCAGACCTGGTATCACGCCAATGGCGGACCGCCCGAGCAATCTCGGGGTCGCGCAACAACAAGACGCCGCCGGATAATGCCGTAGAAGTTTTGCCGAGTCCGAGGCTCAACAAAGCGCCATCGGCGTCGCGCATCTGAAATCCCATATCGTCGCAAACGCCAAAAGATTGTGACTCATCGTACAAGATGAAGATCCCGGGTGCCCGGGCTCGGATCATCTTCTCACAGTTTTTGTCCAGCGGATAACCGAATAGTGGCGTCATGATTGCCATCGCCGCATTTGGCGTCAGCGCTGTTTCCCAGACGGCGGCGTCCGGAAGAAAATGATCGTGTGCACTGTCGACCAGACGTACCCGATTATTGCTCAACGTCACAGCGTAGGGAACCTCGGCACAAATGTAGGCTGGGCACAATACGTCTCGCCCGAGCCACCCGAGCGCCGTCAAAAGGATGTGCAGTGCGGTGCGTCCGTAGGAAAATAGCAACGCATCCGGAAAACCGAAGCGCTCGGCATAAACACGTTCCAATTCCGCTAATGGATCGGCGCTTCGAGAATATGCCGCCTGCCAAAGATCCCGAAGCTGAATGTTGCTGCGGACACGAGTGAGCATATGAATGGATCACAGTCGGACGGTACTGGCGGATTTGTTAAGTTCGATAAAGAGTTTCGTCGCAGATCGCATACGGAGATAATGTTCAGAGGTTGAGCAATAAAGCTACGAGACGCATGGTCCGCGGAATTTGCAACGTACGATTAAACTGCTGAGCACAATGCGCCCACACGGTGAAAGGCTCACGCAAGTTTCCCACGATAGCCATTGGAGCATTTCGGCAATGTAAAATCAAATCGAATTGTTCATCAAGGAAATCTGCGCGATAGACACGAGTGCCGCGTGCGAGACAGGCTTTCCGACGAATAATCAACGCCCACCGCCGACCGTGCCGGAAACGCCGTTCCGTAAGAAATCGCTCGCCGATTACTCGACGATGAAGATCCATTGCCACAAACCGATTTGTTAGCCGGGGTCCCTCGGCAAGCAACCAGTTGATGCGCACGCAACTAAGCCGTCAGCCGGAACTCGTGATGATTTGACTAGTGCTTCGGTGCCAGTCCTGGATTAAGCTTGCTTTTTTGGCTATCGGGCGGCTTTTAAGAAGCGCGGAGCCGCTTCAGGCGGGCAGGTCCCCAAAAAGGGCGCCCATCTTCTCGCTGCGGAGGGCTTCGCCGGGGTAAGATTTGAGATGCACAGGAGTGGCTTGAGGAGCGCGTTGCTCAACCACATCAGAAGGCTATTGGCGCCGGCAAGAGGAGAGTGATGGCATTTTCATTTGCGGACCGCGTGGTCGTCGTGACGGGAGCGGCGGGAACGATAGGCTCGGCGCTGGTAAGACAACTCCTCGGCATGGGACCGCGCGAGGTGATCGCCATCGACAGCAATGAAAGCGGTCTGTTCGAGCTCAAATTGGAGTTCACCGGGTTGGATGGCGTCCAGTTTTTTGTAGCGGACATTGCGGACTGTGACCATCTGACCGCCCTCTTCAGAGGCGTGGATTTCGTCTTCCACGCCGCCGCGTTGAAGCATGTCGAGCTCAGCGAGCGCAGTCCTTCCGCGGCCATTCGCACCAATGTGCTCGGCGTGGAGTCGGTTATTCGCGCTGCTCAACGTTGCGGCGTCCAACGGGTGCTGTTCACGAGCTCCGACAAGGCCGTCAATCCGACGAGCGTCATGGGCGTCTCGAAGCTCTTGGGAGAGCGACTGTTCTCGATCGCCGGCGGACAGCGCAATGAGGTTGGTGGGGGCACTGTGTTCTGTTCGGTGCGCTTCGGGAACGTGGCAGGCTCGCGCGGGTCCGTCATCCCGATTTTCTGCGGACAGATCGCACGCGGCGAGAATCTGACGCTGACGGACCCCGCAATGTCGCGCTTCTTCATGTCGATAGACCGCGCCATCGACATGCTCATCTTCGCTATCGAGCATGCGCAGGGGGGCGAGGTTTTCATCACCAAAATGAAAGCGCTGATGGTCGAAAGGCTGGCCTATGTGTTGAGGGGCATGGTTGCTCCGGCTTTCGCCCATGACCCGGACACCATAGCGATCAAGACCGTTGGAGCCCGAGCCGGTGAGAAATTATACGAGGAGCTTTTGTCGGAGGAGGAGGTGCATCGCACCGAACAATTGCCTGAGTACTATGCCGTCCTGCCGCCCACGGCCTCCGGCGATGTGTACGGGAAAGCAGGCTGGAGTGCGTACGCGACGGGCAGGGCGACCCAACCCATTAGCTCGGCAAGAGAGCCCATGATGGACGACGCGATGATACGCGATCTGCTGAGGTCGCCCGGTGCGCTGGCACAGGACATCCAGCTTTTGCTCGGGATTAAGCCACTCCCCACTGGGACGGTGCCGGGCCTGCGGGTTTAGGGGATTTGATGATGCGCGTGCTTGTTCTTGGCGGCGACGGGTATCTCGGCTGGCCGACGGCGATGCATTTGTCGGCCAACGGGCACGAGGTCTGGGCAGTCGACAACTATTTCCGCCGCAATGCGGCGCGCGACCTGGACCTTATGCCGCTCCGGGAGCTACCGAATTTGCACGAGCGGGCAAAAGCTTGGCACGGCGTGAGCGGTAAGACCGTCGAGGTGCGAATCGGCGATCTGCGGCAGTGGCCGTTCGTCGAATCCGTATTCGCCGAGTTCGAGCCCGAGGCCGTGGTCCACTACGCCGAGCAACCTTCGGCACCCTATTCAATGCTGAATCGCGAAGCGGCCAGCGAGACTCTGCAGAACAACCTGATAGTGACGCTCAATCTCATCTATGCCGTGAAGGAGCGCGCGCCCAACGCCCACACCATCAAGCTCGGAACCATGGGCGAGTATGGAACGCCGGATATCGACATCGAGGAAGGCTGGCTCGAGGTCGAGCACAAAGGGCGCAAGCAGAAGTTTCTCTATCCACGCCAAGCCGGCAGTCTGTACCACACCACGAAGATCATGGATACCGATCTGCTCTGGTTCTACGTACGCACCTGGGGGCTCAAGGTCACCGATCTCATGCAGGGACCCGTTTATGGCGTGAAGACCGAGGAATCGGCGCGCGACCAGGAGGCGCTCGCGCCGCATTTCTCATACGACGAGGTCTTTGGAACCGTGCTCAACCGCTTCTGCGTTCAGGCCGTGGCAGGCGTTCCGCTCACCATCTATGGCAGGGGAGGCCAGACGCGCGGCTACCTTAACATAATGGACACCGTTCAGTGTATCAGACTGGTGGTGGAGCAGCCCGCGGCGTCTGGAGAATTGCGCATTCTAAACCAATTTACCGAGACTTTCTCGGTGCGCGATTTAGCCGATCGCGTAATTGCGGCGGCCGGGGCCATAGGTCTGAAGGCACGGGCCGAGCAGATTGCAAACCCGCGCAAGGAGGCCGAGGAGCACTACTACAATCCAGCACACACCGGCTTGCCGTCATTGGGTCTCAAACCGCATTACCTGACTGAAGACGTACTGGTCGATATGCTCAGCGATATCATGCGGAACAAGAACCGTATCCGCCCGGACAAAATCAGCCTCGGCGTGAAATGGTGAGGCCTCGCCTGCGCGGTAGTACTCAGCGCGTCGCGTTGGCGTTGGCCGGCAGCTAGGCCGATCAGTAGTTCAAGCAGTAGGCATAATGGCGTCCGTTTGTATTCGGATCGCTGTTGTCGGACGCAGAAAAAAACAGAGAATCGCCCCAATGGGAGAAACGGCCCTGCCCGGCGACACGGATGTCGCTGTGCAGCGAGTTGCGGAAGTAAAGCGGTTCATCGTCTTCATACAGCATGAGTTCTGAGCCCCGGGGAGCGCTGTTGCTGCTCGCCCTAGAGGCCAATTCTGGAAGAGATAGCTGGTAGCAGTTCCCGCCAAGGTGTTGGAAGGGCCCCGCGATTGGCGACAACTGGCGAGCGGACACGATGGCCTTCCACTGCTCATTCTGGCTCAGGTCGCAAAAGAGATATTCCGTACAGCCCTCTCCCGTAAGGGCATTGACGAGGTCGAGGCCAGCGGTCTGCTTCACCAGGGCGGCCGTGTCCTTCAGGCTCACGAAATCGATAGGCCAGCCGCCGAGCCAGTCACGCACGTCGGTCCAATAGCGCATGCCGCGCGTTTCATAGCCGAGGATCTGTTTGAATGGATTACGAAGCCCGCGGAGCTCGGGAATGATCGTGCGCGTGAGCGCATAGGACCATTCCATGCGACGCTTGCCCAAGTCGCTCGCCGCGTTGTAGCGGCGCTTGATATCGAGCCAGTAGCTTGCAGGCGGGTCGATATACATCTCTGATGCATAAAGCGCGATGTAAAATATGCCACCAGGCTTGAGGGGCACCAGAGCGTTCTTTACCGCTGTCCATGTATCGCCCGTGTGGTGAAGAACACCCCACGAGTATACAATGTCGTACTTGTCGAGCTTTTCCATGTAGGCACGATCAAGCACCGAGCCGCGCTCAACAGTCCAGTTTTTCGGATTGCCTTCGAAATCCCGCAGCTTGCGGGTCGTCGCCACCGAATTCTCGTCATAATCGAAAGAGTGAAGCCGTTCGGCTTCCGATCGATAGGCCGCTAGCGAATGCAGGCCGGAGCCGCACCCGATGTCGAGAAAAGTGCTTCCCTTGAGGTCGGGGCGACGTATGAATTTGAGCAACGCCCTCTGCGATTGGTCAACCACTTCCGGCGAAAAATAACGATCGACGTAATCGGCCCAATTGCGGCCGAAGCCAAATCTCTGTTCCTCAGCCTGAACCGTCATCGCGAAACTTCCTCTTACGCGGCTAACCCGAAAATCAGGGAACTCACAGCCGTCATGAACACACAATCACAATGCCCACGCCGCCATCGAGCCAGCAAGCCCAACCGACGCGCAATGCCTCACGCCTTAAGGTGGGCTTGAGATTGCGGCAACGAGCAAAAACGCGACATCAGGCGTTGGCGCGCTCACCGAACCCCTGATCCGGTGCGTGGGCACCGCTGCCTCCGGCGCCACCTTGTGACGAGCTGCCCGGCAAGCGACCCGCCGAATAAGGCCGGCAATGCTTTGAAGTCAAGCGGGCATTGGCAGGAGACCATTCTATTGGCCATTTGTGGTCCGGCCCCAGTGCTCAGTTGGCGCCAATGCGGTTGAGCCATCGCTTGCCCTGCTGCCAAATTTTCATGCGCGGCAATTGAAGCCCGCCGATTTTCAAAGCATCCCTAAGGTCTGCCTCCCCAGCGGCATTGCTGGCGGGGTGCGTCCGTAACCATGTCTCCAGGATAAACAACGCCCAAGCTTGATACGGGTGGAAGGCTTGTTCCAGGGACGCGAAATAGGCGTTTAGCAGCCGGCGATCGATCCACAGCGCCAGCCGGCAGTCGTCCGCCAGCAGAAGATCGCGGAGCGTGGGTAGGAGCCGCTCGGCGCTCCACAGCTCCACCGGCAGCCCAAAGCCCCTTTTCGGCTTTTCGAGCCACTCATTCGGAAGATAACGGGACGCCAATCGTTTCAGCACCAGCTTTCCGCGCCCGGGTGCATAAAGGTCGTCCGCGGCCAGGGTCATCGCGAACTTGGCGACGTCGATCCCGAGCAATGGCGCACGCACCTCAAGTGAATGTTGCATGCTCATGCGATCGACCTTGGCGAGAACGGCGCCTGGCAGATAGGCACGCGCGTCATGCTCACGCAGCACATTAAGAAGCGGACGGGAATCCGAGTTGAGGCTGGCGCGCAGGCCCGACAAGTGTTGGCCAAGCGCGGGCGGAATTTTGCCGAGTAGGCGTGAGACGTCGGCGTCTGGGTAAATGAGAACGCGGCTCGCATAATAAGCGTCGCCGGGCTGCCACCAATCGAGGCCGCGGTCGGCTGATAGCTTGCGTGCGTGCTCGTCAACCGTCACGAAATACCGGCCGTAGCCGCCGAAAAGCTCATCGCCGCCGTCGCCAGAAAGTGCAACTGTCACCCATTCGCGAGCGTGACGGCTCACGAGATACGTGGGCACACAGGAGCTATCGCCATTGGGCTCATCGAGCACGGTGCCGATATGTTCGGCGAGATCAGGCGGATAGCCATCCAAGACCTGCTCATAATGCTCCGCGTTCAGGTGACGCGAAATCTTTGCAGCGTCAAAATGCTCGGAATCAGCTTGGCCGGCGAAGCCGATTGAAAAAGTCTTGAGCGGCAGGCCGAGCTTTTGCGTCACCAAGGCTGCAATCGTGGAGGAATCCACGCCTCCGGAAAGAAAAGCGCCAAGCGGCACGTCACTTATCAAGCGCCGCTTAACGGTCTCGCTCAATATGCCCTCGAGTTCTTCTGCCAGTTCGTCAAGCGAGCGCCCGGAAGTCTTCCGTCCGCTGGTCTCGAAGGTGAAATACGGGCTGATCTCTGGCCTGTCATCGCCGGTGAGGCGCAAATAGGCACTTGGGGACAGCTTGCGCGCCTGACGATAGATGGATTGCGGCGCAGGGACATATTGGAAGCTGAAGTAGGACGCGATGGCCTCAAGATCGATCGCGGTATCGAAATCAGGCAGCACGAGCAACGCATGTAGCTCGGACGCGAAAGCAAAATAAGTGGGCGTGTCGACGTAATAGAGCGGCTTCTCCCCAAAGATATCGCGCGCCAAAAGCAATTCCTGCTTCTCGCTGTCGTAATAGCCGAATGCGAACATGGCATCGAGCTGGGGCAGGGCGCCGGCGCCCCAAACTGTCAAGGCTTGTATGAGGACTTCAGTGTCGCTGCGGGTCCGAAACGTGAGCCCGCGCTGCTGCAACTGTTCCTTAAGCTCAATGAAGTTGTAGAGCTCGCCGTTGTAGGTCAACGCCGCCTTGCCGTTGGCGGCCGGCATTGGCTGGTGCCCTGCCGATGATGTGTCGATGATGGAGAGCCGGCGGTGGGAGAGCGCACATCGCCCATGAGGGTCGAGCCATACACCGGAATCGTCCGGGCCCCGGTACGGCATTTTGTCGGCCATTGCCTTGGCCAAGTGCTCGAGGGACTCAGGGGACAGCCGGCGGCCCTTGGTCACGATTCCGGCAATACCGCACACGTCCCTCGGCCCCCCAAAACCCGCAGTTGCGCCGACTGCGCAAGGACAAAACGGTACCCCATATCACTGTGGCTGAAATGCGACAAATCCGCCGGGAACCGATTGCTGCGCGGGGGAAATCTGCATACTGGTAAGCTCCCAAGTCCATTAGCGGGACGTTGGGCCGCGAGCGCCTTGGTGGGCTATCTTTTTAACGAGGGGCGTTTGCTTGGCGCGCGATTAGCAGTTCTGTACGCTCCGGCTGGCTAACGTTGCTCACTCGAGGGGTTATGATTTTTGCTGCTGCGGACAGGTCAAATTTCTAATCGCGGTTCTTGTTTTTTGGATCAAAGGTGCAGGGCTGGGGGCACTTCCAGAGTGCCGTGCGCGGTCTTTAATGTTTATTGGTACGGGATGAACGCCACGAGATTCCACACTTTCTGGAAGTTGGTTGTGGAGCAACTCTCTTTGGACCGACATGAACGATGAGAAGTCACGTCCCGTTGTCATGTACCTCGTGACAGAGGACTGGTATTTCCTGTCGCATCGTTTGCCTATGGCCTTAACAGCCAGCAATGCTGGTTACACGGTCCACGTTATCACAAACGTCACCCAGCATGGCCCGGATATCGAGAGACTTGGCTTCTCATTGCATCCGCTTTCGTGGCGACGCGGGAGCATAAATCCATTTCGATTAGCAAAGACCGTGCGTGCCGTCCGCTCAATCTATCGTACAAATTCGCCTGATATCGTGCATCATGTCGCATTAAGTCCTTCGATTGTGGGCTCGGTTGCCGCTATTGGATTACCGATTAGACGGGTGAACGCGATTGCGGGCTTGGGCTATGTCTTTAGTTCGACTAATCTTAAGGCTCGGTTGCTACGCCGGTTTATCACCATGCTGTTGCGCCTGATGTCCAAGAATTCGGATGCAATTGTATTGGTGCAAAATCCAGATGATCGGGCTGAAGTTGCCAAGCTTGGCGTCGCCGCGGATCATCTCTTCTTGATCCCGGGCTCTGGCGTCGACATCAATTCACTGCGTCCTCGCCCTGAGCCGCCTGGACTTGTCACCATAACATTCGTGGGTCGCCTGCTCGTCGATAAAGGCATCCGGACATTGATAGCTGCATACGACATTCTCCAGCAACGTGGCGAAAACTTGCAGCTTCTTATCGCCGGGGACCGCGATCCGGCGAATCCCGCGTCGATCCCTCAGCAGGAGATCGAAAGCTGGCGGCATCGACCCGGCGTCACTGTCCTCGGCCATTTCGCTGATATCGATGAGCTTTGGGCTCGTTCCCATATCGCCGTACTTCCGTCACGTCGCGAAGGGTTGCCCAAAAGTTTGCTCGAAGCGGCGGCGTGTGGCCGTCCTATTGTGGCCTCGGATGTACCGGGATGTCGGGAAATTGCACGTCACAATATCAATGCTTTGCTCGTCCCGACGGACAACCCGCAAGCGCTTGCCGACGCGATTGGACGACTGGCGCGCGATCCCGATCTACGACGCCGGTTCGGTCTCGCGGGGCGGCACTTGGCGGAAACTGAATTCGCTAGCGCACGAATTGGGCGAGAGATGGTCAGCCTTTACGACAAATTGCTCGGCCTGCCCGATCGACCGAACGAATCGCAGCAGGCGCGCTAGAAACCGCCTTACGAAAGAGGGATTGGGAGTGGAAGGCTATCGCCAAAATACCTCGTGGGTCCTGGCCCGGCCATTACCGGCCTAGTGCGTTGCCACAGGATTATTTTTGTTGCTGAGAAACTTGAGATACGAGGGATCATAGCGAGTGACGTTCAGTCCGAGCGACGCAATGTATTTACTTCCGCGAATAGTGGTTTGAATCGGATTGACGAATTCCCACACCACCTTGTCGTCCGGAGTTACCTCGAGGATTCGTCCAGCATTGGCTTCGTTGATCAGGGTGTTGCCATTGGCTAAGCGCTGCGCTCCACCGCGATTTTCAGCGCTGTCGAGCGGATCGCTGTTGGTGCCATCGTAGGACCAGACGATCCCGCCAGTGCGCGGATCGATTTCCAGGACACGAGAGCGGCCATGCTCGGTGATGAGATCGCCACTATTGTCAAACAACAAAATGTGCCCATTGGGGAGCAGCTTGGCGTCATGCTGCTTGCGCCAGCTGCCGCGTAGCGCCCAAACGATTTTTTCGGCCTCCAGGTCCATCACCACAAGCATATCCAAGCTTCTAAGCGATAACAGCACATTACCGGGTTTGGCGCCGGGAATGAAGGGCGCGGTCTGATCCGTTAGCACGTCGATCGAATTCGAATGGAGGTCTTGCTCACCCCCTTGGCGAGCGGATGACCGGACCGCCTCGACCAGACGTATGTTATCTGTGTTCGCAATTGCCTCCATGATCGAATGGGTGCTCAACGTGTTGCCGTTAGAATCGAGAATGCTCACGTGCTCGCCTGAGAATGGAACACGCCTCCCACGCTTCTGTCGACGCCCATCCCGCTGTTGCGGGCGTTGCGTCTCCCCGGTCAGGGCGTAAATCTTGTCGCCGACAACCTCGATCGCGTGATGCGCCCCGACCTTCGACCTCCATACGACGTGGGAGTCCTTGTCGAGCTTGACCAACGGCGTCCCAGGACGTCCCACAGTCCTGACCTCGTAGACCAGGAGGATGTCACCATTCGGGTAGAGGTATCCGCCCTCGATCTGCCGCACTGCCAGGCCGAAGAGCGAGGTTATGCTGTGGCTCGACTCAGGCGCCGCCACATCAAAGGGAACGAACCATTTGTGGACCTCGCGACCGTTCGTGTCGATGAGGTGTGCCGACAGGTCAGGTGCCACAGTGTATAACGTATAACCGGGTTGTACGCGCGCCGCATCGTTTTTTAACAGACCGGAACGCTCGAAACGATCCGGAAACCAGTTGCCTTGCCGGCTATCGAATGCAGCCGGCAAGCCTGCAAAAAAGTGACCCAGCTTCGGTCCTACAACCGCGGCGAAAATAATGCCGAGCCCCATCGCAAGCGTGAACTGCGCAAACGAGCGATAGGTTGGCACGAAACTCCACAGTAGTTTCCAGACTTTCATCGAAAGGTCCCAACCCTACTTCCTGCACAACATTGTCCGGCACTGCCCCGAAGATCGAATCATGAGATTGAAACACCTGTGCGCCGCGCCGCAACCATGTCACGAATGACCGAAAACGGATTACGTCTAGACCAAGTAAACAACAAAATTGCAATTGGTTTTCTGACTTTGCAATGGAACCACGTTGCAGGGCAGGCAAACTATGTCAATTTGGGCGACGAAAAGAAGCTCCGACGCGGCCTGCCAAGTTGACCCATCCAGAGCGGGAAGTGCCTTTAGATGCTTTATTTAACTCGTATCGTGACACAAGCCATTTCCTTTGAATGTGATACAAGCACTTGGATGAAATATGCGGGGTCGATCACTACTCAATAGAAACTGAGGCAGCAAGTCCTTAGGGTCAGATTCAAGGCCTCGAGACGAACAAGGATATATGGCGTGGAAAGGCCAGTGCAGAGCGTCACTGTTGTAGGCGGTGGGACGGCCGGATGGCTGACTGCGCTCATTTTGCATAAGCGATTGAACCGACATCCGAATCTGGCACGCATCCCGATCACGGTGATTGAATCGCCCACCGTTCCGATCATCGGCGTCGGCGAGGGAACCCTACCGGGCCTGGTCAGAGAATTTAAGAATCTCGGTTTGGAAGAAGCAGAAATCGTGCGGCGCTGTGATGCATCGTTCAAACTCGGTGTCCGCTTTGCGGATTGGAACGTAGATACGGCCGGCCAGCCCTACAGTTTTGTTCATCCCTTCACGTACAGGGCAGAGAAGATAGCAGGCTCGAACCCACTACAGTATTTTTTGGCATGCGGAGCGGATCCAGATCGAGATGCCAATGACAGCATCGATAGCCTTGATCCGATCTCCGAAGCCCTACGGTTGAATCGCGCACCAAGGGCGATCGCCGGCGAGCCTTGGTCAGGTGTTTTCCGCTACGCGTACCATTTCGATGCGACGCAATTGGCGGGGCATCTGCGAGAAGAAGCGCTGCGGCGCCGCATCCAACACGTATTGGACGACGTTGAAGATGCAACAGTCGGTGAGGGCGATTTCGTCTCTCATTTGCACCTGCGGCGCAATGGAGCAATGCCGGTTGAACTCGTCATCGATTGCACTGGTTTTCGCAGTCTTATCATGTCGAAATTTCTGAAGGAGCCGTTCGAGACGTACGGCAATCATCTCCTGTGCGATCGGGCTATCCCCATTCAATTGCCCTATCAAAGCCAGCAAGCTGTCGAGAGTTGCACGACCGCAACCGCCTTGAGTGCAGGCTGGAGCTGGCGCATTCCGCTGTATACCCGCGTTGGCACTGGCTATGTTTATTCGAGTGCCTTTCGCACCGACGACGAGGCGCTCCAAGAGCTGTGCCAACACGTCGGCGCAGACCCCAACAAATCTGAAGCTCGCGTCATTCAGATGCGGGTGGGGCGACTTCGCAGGTCGTGGGTCGGCAACTGCATCGCGGCCGGCCTGTCGGGCGCCTTCATCGAGCCGCTCGAGGCAACGGCCATTCAAACCATCGTGATATTGGCCAATCAAATCAGCCAGCATCTACCAAACAACAAAATAAAAGGTGCTTTACGAGATCGGTTTAACAACCGAATCAAAGCGCTGTACGACGACATTCGTGATTTCATCATCATGCATTATTTTCTGTCGAATCGGAGCGGCCCCTTTTGGGAGGCCGCGCGCGATCAATCGGTTCTAACCAGCTCACTCGAGCAAAATCTCGAAATCTGGAAACATCGGCTCCCGCGCTCCGACGACCTGCGGAAACCCAACATATTTAATGAAAATAGCTATGCTATCTGCTTGGCCTCTAAAGGATTCTTCAATTCCCCAGAGTTTGTTCTGAAACGCAATTTGTCGCGCGCGCATTGGCGCTCATACCTTGCACGGATGGAAGTCCTGAGAGCGAAAACAAGAAAGCTTCCTTCATCCCTTCAATTGCTTTCAGCGATGCTAGCCGGAGATGTCCATTCGCAGCGCGTTCGATTTTATATTCTTCAAATACTTAAAAAGATGTTTGGGCGTCGACGCGGCGACGTTGATGCCGAATTTGGCACAGGTTGACCAAATGGGCGCTGCTTAGTCGAATAGAATGGAGCACGATCTGACGCGGCGTGTTTCAGGGCGAGGCTTCAAATCCGAAGCGGCGGGCAACTACCGAGGTTTCTTCGGCGATGACGGCGCGCTCTTCGGCCGTAAACTGAATGCTATAGTAGTCCGGTTGGTGCAGCCCGGCGGCAAGCTCGGTCCGTTCGGCAGGCACGCCGATGTGCGCGCATACCACCGCCATCGTTTCTGCAGCGCGGTCGCACAGGTCTTCGTATCGCACGACGAGACAGCGCCGAGCCAGCGCGGTATCGGCGTCGAGTTGATCGGCGATGTGGCGGTAGATCATTGCCCAATAGCGGGCCCACCCCCGCGCCTCCTCGCCGCGCCGCCAACATTCCTCGACCGAGGCGACGGCGGCATTGTCGGCAGGGTTGATCGGGCGGCGGTCCAGACCAAATTCGAAATGGCCGACGCGTTGCAAATGCCGGCGCGCCGCTACGCTCTCGTGTTGCACCTTGCAGAACAAAGCTTGCTGTTTCACCAGCGATGCCACGTGCGCCAGCGGCGCGCGGATCGGCAGGAGAAAGCGAGCATCGGGAAAAATGCGAGCCAAGTAGCCCAGTCGGGTGACATTGTAATTGTTCTTGCTGACATAGCGTCGGCCGTTCCGCGCCAAGATCAGTTTGCGAATATGATCGGCGAAAAAGGATTCGAAATCCGGTCGCTGGACATGTTCATCGAGGACGCTGCTCGCCGTTGGATCGTGCAGCTGCGGAAAGAAAGCGATCCACAGCACTTCTTCCATGGCCTCCGGACTTTCCGCGGTCACCATGATGCCGTCCTTGTGCATCCGCTCGCGCGGGGCTTGCCGCGGCGCCGGTGTCAAGCGCCGCAGCAGAGTCCAGGCATAAGGGGTAAACAGGAACGGAAAATCGGAGTATCGGTGCGCCGCAAATTCGCTCAGTTCGCAAATCTTTCGCAGCAGAATCGTCGTTCCGGCGCGCGCCAGGCCAGCGATAAATACAGGGCGATCGATCGTGATGTCGGACAGCTGATTGGCGAGAAGATTGGTTTCCCATTGGCTCAGAACGCGCCATGCCGCTTGATGACGCAGAACAAGGGCGGATAACACGAGCGCTACCGCTTTTCTTCTGGATGCTGCTCGTCGGGCTTGGCTTCGTCTGGTGCCTTCGACTCGCGACGACGTTTGAGCCAACGCTTGGTGGCACGCACCGGCCAGCTCAGAAAATACAGCACCGAGGCCGAAAACACGGCCAGCATGCCGAGGCCCATGGTCAACAGCGTGAACCCGCCCCCCGGGCCCATATAGGCTTCGGCAGGGCTCGACATCAGCAACACCAGGGCCAGCGGAAAGCTCGCACTGAGCAGCAGAAAAAGCAGCCTACTGCGTGGCCACATGGTTCTTATCTATGTTGAGGAATTTCAGGTAGGAGGCATCATAGCGACTTACGTTCAATCCGAGCGACGCAATATACTTGCTACCGCGAATAACTGTTTGGCGGTCGGTGACGAATTCCCACACTACCTTGCGCTCCGGAGTAACTTCGAGAATGCGTCCAGCGTTGGCTTCGTTAATCAGCGTATTGCCATTGGACAAACGCTCCGCCCCACCGCGGTTACCGGCGCTATCGAGTGGGTCGCTTTTGGTACCGTCGTAGGACCAGACAATGCCCCCGCTACGGGGATCGATCTCCAGAACGCGAGAGCGGCCGTAGTCCATGAGATCGCCGCGGTTGTCAAACAACAAGATGTGGCCGTTCGGGAGCATCTTGGCATCGTGCTGCTTGCGCCAGCTGCCGCGCAGTGCCCAAATGACTTTATTGGCCTCTAGGTCAATCACCACCAGCATATCGAGGTTTCTGATCGACACGAGTACGTTGCCCGGCTTGGCACCGGGAATAAAGCGCGCCGTTTGATCAGTCAGGACATCGATCGAATTCGAATGGAGCCCTCGTTCACCTCCCTGGCGAACTGATGCACGGACTGCCCGAATCAATCGCATGTCATCGGCATTCGCCATCGCCTCCATAATCGAATGTGTAGTCAATAGGTTGCCATTGGAGTCGAGAATGCTCACGTATTCGTGCGATGGTGGCATACGCCTGCCACGCTTTTGACGGCGCCTCTCCCGCTGCTGCGGTCGCTGCTTCGCCCCCGTGAGTGCGTAAATCTTGTCGCCGACGACCTCAATCGAATGATGCGCCCCGACCTTCGACCTCCAGACGACATGGGAATCCTTGTCGAGCTTGACCAGCGGCGTGACCGGAGAGCCCACCCCCCTGACCTCGTAAACCAGGAGGATGTCGCCGTTTGGGTAAAGATATCCGCCCTCAATCTGCCGCACCGCCAAGCCGAAGAACGAGGTTAAACTGCGGCTCGACCCCGGCACCGCTACATTGAATGGAACGTACCACTTGTGAACCTCGCGACCATTCATGTCGATGAGGTGTGCCGAGAGGTCAGGCGCCACTGTGTAGAGGGTATAGCCGGGTTGTGCGCGCGCCGGATCGTTTTTCAGGAGTCCCGAATGCTCGAAGCGATCCGGAAACCAGTTGCCCGCCGTACTGAACGCAGTCGGCAACGCTTTAAAAAAGTGGAACGTCCGCGGTCCGGCGACAGCGCCGAATATGATGCCGAGCCCCATGGCAAACGTGAAATACGCAAACGACCGATAAGTTGGCACGAAACGCCGCAGCAGTTTCCAAACTTTCATTGAAAAATCCTACGTGCTACCCCCAAAGCCCTATGTACTTCCCCCGGCCCACGTCGGATGCGGTTATCGACGAACCAAAGTGCGGAACCATCGAAACGGGTTACGTTTAGGCCAAGCGATGCAACAAGCTTATGGCCATTTTCTTTGGCCCGCAATGGGCTCACGTACTCCCAAACGATCGGTCCATCGCGTGCGACCTCGAGGATACGTCCAGTCGTCGACTCGCTAATCAATGTATTGCCGTCAGCCAGCCGCTGCGCGCCTCCGCGAATATAGCTGTCGAGTGGGTCGCTCGCGGTGCCCCCGTAAGACCATACGATGCCTCCGGTACTGGGATCAATTTCCAGGACACGTGAGCGGCCCTGCTTTGTCATGAGATCGCCGCGATTGTCAAACAGCAAGATGTGCCCATTCGGCAGCATCCTGGCATCATGCTGCTTGCGCCAGCTGCCGCGCAGCGTCCAAACGATTTTCTCGGCCTCCAGGTCCATTACCACAAGCATATTCAAGTTTTTGAGCGACAACAGCACGTTCCCTGCCTTGGCCCCAGGAATGAAGCGTGCGGTCTGCTCCGTCAGCACGTCCAACGAGTTTGAGTGCAGCCTATCGATCCGATCGCTAAACAGGATCGCGTCGGCAGGTCGCATATGCTTGCTGTTCGCCATCGCCTGCAAGATGGAGTGGCTACTCAATGCGTTGCCACGCGAATCGAGAATGCTCACGCTTTCATCGATATAAGGCATGCGGAAGAGCGCGTTGATGATAGGATTTGACGAGGGCGCCCCGATTTTGCCCGTCAGCGCATAAATTTTTCCTCCCATAACCTCGACAGCATGATGCGCGTTGACACGCGATGTCCAAAGTATATTGGATTTCTTGTCGAGCTTCACCAGACGGGTATCCGCGGCGCCGACCGTCCTCTGTTCATAAATCAGCAGAAGGTCACCGTTCGGAAACAGGTGGCCGGCTTCGATCTGCGAATCCAGCATGCCGAACAGCGTATCGACCGTTCTGGTCGGCATGATCCGACCTGCGCGACAGTTTCCATTGGTGCAGATCGCGGCCGTCCATATCGATGAGATGTGCCGATAGATCGGGTGCCAGTGTGTAAAGGGTGTATCCGGGTTGCGCGCGCGCTCGATCGTACCGCAGTACGCCGGAATGTACGAAACGTGCCGGATACCAGTTGCCCGACGCGCTCCGGGTCGTAAGCTGCTCAAACGATTGCTGCAGCGTCTTAATGAAGCCGCTGATCCGTGGTGAGGCGGCCATCGCATAGATGAATCCCAGCCCGAACGCGACGACGAAGAAGGCGATGCGGCGCAGCCAGTACCGACCGCCTCGGCTGAGTGGTTGCGTCCGCGTCCAAACGCTCATTTGCAGTGGTCGGAGCAATTGACGATCCTGATGCGACGCAAACCAGCCATAAAACATGCGGTTGTTGAGGGAGAGGGTTTCGACCAGACAGGATAAGTTAGGCGAGTTTTGCGCGAGAACGGATCAGAATCTTTGATGCGCCCCTCAAAATGTGCTCCTCGCGCGAGAGGGAGCGCGAACGCCTCAAACGTGTCTCCCCTGAAATCGATTGTTGGCTAGCGCTTTAGTCTGCCGTAGCATCACCCCCGGACCGCTCCCATGCACCGGCTTCGATGAGTTGGGGCCAGACCGAAAGGCACGCCACGCTCGCGGCCTTGACGCATCGGCCCCGGTCTTGGATGACAAGATCGGGGCCGACTGTTTGGAGGTTGTGGCTCGAAGGATAGGGACTCTTGCAAACCACAACCCTAACGCTCGGCTCATTTCGAGCTCAACGCAAGTGGCCCTCGACTATTACATCCCCATAAATTGCAAAGACATGAACTAAGCGAGATATTTGCCTGCGAGTTGACCGATGTGCGCTTCGCAGGCAGCGCAACGTCGCCGGTAGGCCGGCCGGTTAACATTGGCAGCCGGGCGCACCCCTGCCATTGAGTTTCACGTCGTTCATTGGCTCTTAGCGCAGATGACTGTCATGCCTTTGCTGACCGGGCATTTGGCCGAGCCAGCCTGTACTGATGGCGCCGCTGGGTTCTCGGCCATGCAAACAGCCGAGGCAATCACCTCGCCGGCCTCACAGGTTGTGGTACAGCCGTTGGCGGCGCAATCCGCGGCGCCCCGCTGAACGACGCGGATGCCTAGAGGTCCAGGAGGGCCTGCATCGCCTTTGGGACCCTGCTGACCAACAGGGCCTGCGGGACCTGCAGGTCCTATGTCGCCTTTCGGCCCCTGCGGACCTGCGACACCTTGTTGACCCTTCGGCCCCGGGGGGCCGGCCTGCCCTGGCGGACCTTGCGGTCCCTCAAAACAACCAGCCAAAAGAAAAGCTATGCAAACTAAAGTCGTTGTCGTTAGGATTCGCACAGTCCTACCCCTTTGCCTTTGCGCGGACGCCACAATATTGGTCGCGACGATTGCTCGCGCTCTGTCGGCGATGCGGGTTTTCACGGCCGGCTCGCGCCCAAGAGCACACTAATCAAGCGCATCACTAGCGCGCAAGTCCGAATCGGCAAATCCGGTGCGGCAAAATTAGCTCGAATTCGCCTCATTACAAATTTGACGCGGCGCCAGAGATGCGACGTCACCATATTGTCTGCAATGGGGTGACCTGGGCATAGCGTCCGCGAAAATTTTTTCGAGTATGCATTGTGCCCCGTGCCGATTGGATCAGGGGGAACCCCAGAACTCGACCATCCATCTGAATATCTGGGTTCGACTGCGGTTTGCAAATCTCATCAAAGCGCCAAAATACACCGCTCCAGGAACGCGTTTTGCTGTAAGAATGCCAGCATCTCCGCGCCTTCAACACCGCGTTCTAGGGGATCATTGCTCCGATAAGGTTTCGGCTTTATATGAACTTCTGTGATCATTGTGCGTATCGGACACGGTGTAGGTTACAATTATTGTGATTTCCTGGCTTCGTGATCGACCACGATTGTGAGCGCAATGCGCAGTGCAGCCAATAGCTCCGTCACCAAATTTTTCAAGGGAGATATTGCCGTTGCGATCGGCGGTTCACTGCTTTGCATGGCGATTACTTTGGCGCTGCCGGCTTACTATCCTTTGCTTCAGCCCGATAGCGGCGGCTATATGTGGTTTGATAGTTCTCGTACGGCGTTATATCCCCTATTTTTGCGCGGGCTCCTGAGCGCCGGCTTGAGTCTCGATCAAGTGATCTATGCTCAAGCTGTTATTTTTCATGTTGCCCTAGTATTTCTTTTGCTCGCGATGTTACGAGCAGGATGCAGACGAGCTTTAGTAGTAGTTTTCGTAATCGCATTAGCGGCGAACGTCGGCTTTTCATCGATCCATTGGACCATCTTAACCGAGTCGATGTTTTCATCCTTTAGCGTAGTTATGGTGGCCCTGTTGCTCGATTATCTGCGGACGGGCCGGCTCGCATTCATTGCGGGGGCGGGTACAATGGCTGGCATCCTTTATGGAATTCGCCCTGCCGGCCTTACGGTTTTGCCGATGCTCATTTTGGCAGTTTGGCTCAAATGGCGTGACCGGGATTGCAGCGCGTTCACGTTGGTCGCCACGCTTGTGATAACAGTTGCAATCGGCCCCGCGATTGAAAGTTTTGCCTTCCGTGTGGAGCATCCGAGTGGTCGGGTAACCATTGTACCCTACATTTTGATGGGCAAAGCAGCGATGCTCGTTCAAAATGATATGACGTTTTCTGGACCTCACGCCGATACGTTGAACAAGCTTCAGGCAGAGCTTTACAAAGCCTACGCTCCCGTGCACAAGTTTCTTTCGAACATTCCATCAATTGTTGCGTGGCCCGCTGTTTCGTCGACGTATGAAGGAGTAGCGCAATTTTCTGTACTAAATAATGCGCTGGCGAAGGCATCGGATCGCACAGGACTTTCGCAAGCGTGGTTGCGCGACCAGCTAGGCATACAAGCCATAGAAAAGAATTTTGGCGGTTATATGCAGCTTTCGCTATTGAATTATTTTGGTCAGTGGTCCGTCACGGCACTGACATTCCCGCCAGCGGCTCGTGCTTTCAACGATTATGTTGACAAGTATTCAGAAGTGCCGTTCGAGCGCAATCTTAGTTCTATCACTTTACATCCGCATTCTTACAAAACGAGTTACCTCATTTATCCGGCCTTTCTGATGATGGGTGTGTTAAGTCTTGTCTTGAGTCTTTTGATTGCGGTTATGCTATGGATGCCCAGGCCCGTAGGCGGGACGCGTCTCTATTACCTGATGATTGCGGGATGTTTTGCTGCCATGTGTCAAGTGCACACGATCATAATTTCTTTTATCAATGTGGCGACACCGCGGTTTTTGATGGCTGTTTATCCTCAGCTTTTGCTAATGCTCATCTTCCTGTTTATGGCGGCCTTACCGAACGTCGGGATATCTAAGCGTGTTACCGGCGAGGTATCATCTTGGCGGGCATCTTGAGCAGCTGATGTGCTAGGTTTCGTTGGAGACCGGTCGTTGAATAAACATGCGTATTCGCCGCGGAAGCTGGCTATCCTGCACAATTCGGAAATACTAGCTTCGCGCCGAGAGGAGTATCGGCGCCGCGCGACATTCTTCCACGAGGAGGACCTGCGGTACCTGCGGTTCTTGATCTCTCCCGGATTACGTATCCTTGACATCGGCTGTGGAACCGGCAGTTTGCTCGCTGCCCTAAAGCCAACCTTAGGCGTCGGCGTGGACATTAGTCCCGCGATGATCACCGAGGCCAGGCGCCTGCATTCCGAAATTCAGTTTTTGGTCGGCGACGCCGAGGACGAAGAATTTGTTGCTTCGCTGCCGGGTCCATTTGACGTGATTTTGATTGCTGACACGATTGGTTCATTCGACGATTGCCAAAAAGTATTTGAATCACTTCACCGGCATTGCACGCGTGAGACACGTGTTGTCGTGGTGTACTACTCGCATCTTTGGGAGCCGTTAATTTCAATTGCTGAATTGATCGGGTGGCGCAGTAAGCAGCCTTTGCAAAATGCGTTGTCCCCGATCGATATTCGCGGACTCGCCGAACTGGAAGATTTAGAGCTTATTAAATCAGAATCACGCTTGTTGTCGCCGTTGCGTTTGTTAGGGCTTGGGCGCTTTATAAATCGCTTTATTTCGGTAATGCCGCTTTTCCGGAATTTAAGCCTGAGACATTATTCAGTTTACCGATCGTTGCGGCAGGCCGTAGACCGCGTTCGCTCTGCGACAGTCGTAATCCCAGCGCGCAATGAACGAGGGAATATCGAAGCGGCGATCACGCGAATGCCGAGGTTTTGTGATGATATTGAAGTTATGTTCGTCGAAGGGCATAGCCGCGACGGTACGCTTGAGGAGATCAAACGAGTTGCTGCGGCATATTCTGATTGGGACATCAAAGTCATGTCGCAGCCCGGAAAGGGAAAGGCCGATGCGGTTTTTAGCGGGTTTGATGCAGCTCGTGGCGACGTTCTGATGATCCTTGACGCCGATTTGACCATGCCGCCCGAGCAACTCCCTAAGTTCTGGCGTGCGATTGAAGGTGGGAAGGGTGAATTCATTAATGGGTCGCGCCTTGTCTATGGCATGGAAGACCGAGCGATGCAGTTCTTGAACTTGATCGCAAACAAGTCGTTCTCGATTATTTTTTCCTGGCTTTTGGACCAGCGGTTTACTGACACTCTGTGCGGTACGAAGGTGCTTCGGCGAACTGACTATGAAAGGCTGAAACAAGGCCGGTCCTATTTTGGCGAATTTGATCCTTTTGGTGACTTTGACTTAATTTTCGGCGCTACGAAGCTCAATCTTCGTTGCGTCGAAGTACCGATCCGGTATTCGGCGCGCACTTATGGAGAAACGCAGATATCACGTTTTCGGCACGGAATTCTACTTATTAAGATGGTGGTCTTCGCGTTCTTTCGGATTAAAGCTCTTTGAGGTTGCCGGTGTCTGATCCACTCGGAGTCTATCGCGATGCGTGGGCCAAGAAGCCTCTGCTGAGACAGGTCTACAATGACATCTACGATCGTATCGCAAATTTCTGCGTCGAAGGCCGGTCGGTCGAGATCGGCGGCGGTATCGGCCAATTCAAAACCCGTTTTCCTGAGGTCATCGCGACCGATATTCAAACGGCACCTTGGCTTGATATCGTAGTTGATGCGCAACAGCTGCCATTCGCTGATGCATCGATTTCTAACATTGTCATGGTCGACGTATTACATCACATTGAATATCCAATTCTTTTCCTTCGCGAAGCAAGTCGCGTCTTGCGCCCAGGAGGCCGCTGTATTTTCGTCGAGCCAGCGATTACTTGGGGCAGTACTTTTTTCTATCGGTTTATTCACCAGGAGCCAGTCCGCATGAGTGCGGATCCGCTGCTTGAGGGCGCTCCGAATGTCGGGCGCGATCCCTACGATTCGAATCAAGCGATTCCAACGTTGCTAGTTGGCCGAGACCGCGAACGCTTAGAGCGAATGGTGCCCTTGCTGACAGTGGAAGAGACGCAATGGTTTTCTTTTGTCGTCTATCCGTTATCGGGCGGCTTCAAACCTTGGGCGCTGCTTTCGGAGCGAATGGGCGCCCAGCTATTGTCCCTGGAGAAGTGGCTCGAGCCATCTCTCGGCCAATTGCTTGGATTCAGAATGTTGATTGTTCTGCGGAAGCGTGCCACGAGTGCACAAACAATGGCTGGGAAGGCGGTCCAATGACCGATAAAGTCGCGTTGATTACTGGGGTTACTGGCCAGGATGGCGCTTATTTAGCCGAATTTCTTCTCAAGCAGGGCTACACCGTCCATGGCGTCAAGCGACGCTCGTCCTCTTTAAATACCCAGCGCGTTGATCACCTCTATGTCGATCCTCACGTCGCCGGTGCAAATTTCTTCATGCATTATGGGGACATGACAGACGCTACCAATCTTATTCGGTTGGTTCAGGATGCAAAGCCGACTGAGATTTACAATCTCGCGGCTCAAAGCCACGTGCAAGTCAGTTTCGAAACGCCTGAGTATACGGCAAATGCCGACGCGCTGGGGACGCTCCGGTTGCTCGAGGCTATTCGCATCCTCAGGATGGAAGACAAGGTCAGATTTTACCAAGCCTCGACATCGGAGCTTTACGGCAACAGTCCTGCTCCACAGAATGAAACCACGGCATTCGCGCCGCGCAGTCCGTACGCTGCTGCCAAACTGTACGCCTATTGGGTCACCGTGAATTATCGAGAAGCCTATGGAATGCATGCCTCAAACGGAATTCTTTTTAATCATGAAAGTCCGATCCGCGGTGAGACCTTCGTAACTCGGAAAATTTCCCGGGCAGTGGCAGCAATCGAAACAGGGCGAGAATCGCACTTTTTCATCGGCAATCTCAATGCACGGCGCGATTGGGGCCATGCTCGCGAATACGTTGAGGGTATGTGGACGATCGTACAACAGGCGAAGCCCGACGATTACGTTCTCGCGACAGGTGAAAGCCACACTGTCCGTGAGTTTATCGAGCGCGCATTCGGCATTGTTGGTCGCAGAATCCGATGGCGAGGACACGGGATCGATGAGGTCGGTTTGGATGAAGCCGACGGCCGCGAACTTGTGAAAGTTGACCCCCGCTATTTCCGCCCGACTGAGGTCGACGAACTGCTAGGAGATCCATCGAAAGCGCACGCTAAGCTTGGCTGGAAGCACCGGGTAAGTTTCGATGATTTGGTTGCCGAATTGGTGACGCAGGATTTGAAGGCGGCGCGCGCTGGGAATCTTTGATCCTATGCGCCGGCGAGCTTATCGGGCAGCGCACGCCGGTCAGTGCGAGTCGTAGTCGTGACCCAAATCAAGCCGCCGACCGCACCGAGCGCCAAGGAGGCAGCCCCGAAGAGTAGCGAGACTAACAACCCATCACCCTGTGAAAGCCCAGCATAGGCAAATGCCGCGACCATGGCGCCTTCACGGACACCCCAACCGGCAATAGAGATCGGCACGATCGCCACCAGGACTACTGGCAGCACCAAAAAAAGCGCATTGAGCAGAGATAGGTCGGCATTGACCGAACGCGCAGCTAACCACGCGATGATCACCGTAAGCAGATGGCTCAGAAGTGACAAAATGGAGACGGGCGCCAGCACACTAGGCGAGCGTAATATCGACACCGCGACCGCGGCCGCGTCCACGAGGTGTCTCGTCACGGACCACCGCTGCAGGAGGTGCAATCGCTCCCATGCGAGGCTAATAAATCCGAGCGCAGCCGCTACACTGCCGAAGCCAATCACTAAGAGCGCACCGCGACCGATCGGATTGCGGACCAAGTCCAGGGTCCACGGCAAACAAATGACCACAAGGATTGCCAGGGCGACCACTCCAACAACCCGATCGAGCAGCACCGAATACGTGGCAATCCGCCAGCTGGACTTCTTAGCTACCAGCCAAATCCGCATAGCATCACCACCGATACTAGACGGCAGGGTTTGGTTAAAAAACATGGAAATCATAGTGATTCGGAAGAGCTGTCGGAGGGGCACGTCGGCACCGCACCGGCCCATAATCAGTTGCCAGCGCATGGTCACCACGATAATTTGCGCAAGTAGTGCCGGAAGTTCGAGCGCAATCCAGACTGGGTCGATTCGGCTCAGCCGGCTTGCGACTGTCCCCATGTTGACGAAATTCAATGCAAAATAGACCAGCAGACCGGAGACCGCAATTCGGGTCATGAGGGAGAGAGCACCCCGCATCGCATTGCCCCAGTGGGATGATTCCGCGAACCCGGTTGATGTTGTGCGAACAGCAGCAGTCGCTTGCCGTTTTGTAGGAGCGAAGTCAAGGAGGTAGACATTAAGTTACAACAAATTACAAGATGTGTGATTGCGTTGCTCCCAGTGTTATAAAATTGCGCGCAATGCGGCTTTTTGGAAGTCGATTGCCGTGGTGTCACCTAGGAAGGGGTCGTGACGAATGGCTGTTCCGACACTCGCAAAGTTGAGGGTCAAGCTATTCACCGATGGCGGTGATAGGGCGCAGTTTGTCGAAATGGCAAAGCAGCCCTGGATAGCAGGTTTCACAACTAATCCTTCGCTGCTCAAAAAGGCTGGCGTCAGCGATTATGAAGGCTATGCCCGCAATCTCGTCGCCGCCGTGCCTGACCGCCATATCTCCTTTGAAGTGTTTTCCGACGACATCGCCGAAATGGTGGCGCAGGCGCGTGTAATCACCACCTGGGGCGCCAATGTTTACGTCAAATTACCGGTCACCAATACGCGCGGCGAAGCACTCTTCGACGCAGTTCATGGGCTTTCGCAAGATAGCATCAAAGTCAACATGACAGCGATTTTTACTGGCGAGCAAGTCGCCGCCGCGGTCGCGGCGCTGGACGGCGGCGCTCCAGCGTGCGTTTCAGTATTCGCTGGCCGCCTTGCCGACGTCGGCATCGACTATCGGCCACTTATGAGCAGTGCGATTGCCCACGCGCGGAAAACTCACAATGTCGAGATTATCTGGGCGTCTACGCGCGAGGTGTTCAATGTGGTTGAAGCCGAAAGTATGGGCTGTCATATCATCACCGCTCCTGCCGATGTGCTCAAGAAATTACCTGCGCTGGGCACAATGACGGATGCCGAGCTTTCGCTAGCGGCCGTGAAATCCTTCCGCGAAGACGCAATTGCCGCGGGTCTTCGACTATCCATTGCAGCTTCACATGCTGCGGAATAGAGCAGGGTGTCGAACTTTGACATCGCCATTAATCGTCAGATAAATCGTTGCCGTTCAGTGGCGATGCTAAAGGTCTCGAGGACTTTACGCCGGGACCAGCAATAAGCATCAATGAGTACTGAAAACCGATGCGCGCTCCGGTCCAGTTCGAATTAGAAGGCAAACGTGTCTATGTAGCCGGTCATCGCGGCATGGCGGGGTCAGCGATAATGCGTAGGCTAGCCGGCGAGGGCTGCGAGATCATTACGGCGGAACGAAAGAGCCTTGATTTAACGCAGCAGGGCGAAACGGAAGAATGGCTTGCGCAGCAAAGACCGGACGCAGTGTTTCTCGCAGCCGCCCGCGTCGGCGGCATTTATGCGAATGATACATATCCCGCGGATTTCATCGTCGACAATCTAGCCATCGGACTAAACGTTATCCGCGCCTCTTTTAAAGTTGGTGTGAAGAAGCTTCTAGCGCTCGGGTCATCGTGTATCTATCCCAAATTGGCTCGGCAGCCGATGGCCGAGGAGGCTCTGCTCACCGGCCCTCTTGAGCCTACTAATGAATGGTACGCTATTGCCAAGATCGCCGCGATTAAACTCTGCGAGGCATACCGAAAGCAGCATGGCGCGGATTTCGTGTCGGTGATGCCCGCAAATCTCTATGGTCCGGGGGACAACTATCATCCCGAGAACAGTCATGTACCAGCGGCGCTTATTCGCCGCTTCCATCAGGCGAAGTTGGCCGAAGCTCCGACTGTGACCGTCTGGGGCACAGGCACGCCGCGACGTGAATTTCTGAGCTCCGAAGACCTGGCCGATGCATGCGTCTTTGTAATGAAGTATTATTCCGGGGCCGGCTTCTTGAATATTGGCACCGGCACCGACATTACGATAGCTGAATTCGCGCGACTAGTAGGTGAGATTGTCGGATACAAGGGGAAGATTGTCTTTGACACGTCGCGCCCGGACGGTCCGCGGCAGAAGTTACTCGATGTCTCCAAAACCAAGAGCCTTGGCTGGTCACCGAAGATAAGCCTCCGAGAGGGATTGGCCGCAGCCTATGCCGATTTTCTCAGGGGGAGCTGGCGCGCCAGATGAGAGTTGCATATCGTGTTATTTGAAACCGCGTTCTGCGCAAAGTCGGCGCATCTGACGGTTTGCCCGCACAATAAGAAGGATCATTGAATGCGCGTTGCGATGATCGGCACCGGATATGTAGGACTTGTCTCCGGAGCCTGTTTCGCCGATTTCGGCCATGAGGTGACCTGCCTCGACAAGGATAAGGGCAAGATCGAGGCGCTCACGCGCGGCGAAATGCCGATCTACGAGCCCGGCCTGACCGACCTGGTCGCGGTCAATGCGCGCGCCGGTCGGCTCAAATTCACCACCGATTTGCCGCCCGCGGTCAAGGCGGCCGACGCCGTGTTCATCGCGGTCGGCACGCCGTCGCGGCGCGGCGACGGCCATGCCGATCTTTCCTTCATCTACGCCGCCGCCCGCGAGATCGCGGGCGCGCTCGAAGGCTTCACCGTGGTGATCACCAAATCGACGGTTCCCGTCGGTACCGGCGACGAGGTCGAACGCATCATTCGCGAGGAACGGCCCGATGCCGAGTGCGCGGTGGTGTCGAACCCCGAGTTCCTGCGCGAGGGCGCCGCCATCCGCGACTTCAAGCATCCCGACCGTATCGTCGTCGGTACGACGGAGCCGCGCGCACGCGAGGTGATGAGCGAGATTTACCGGCCGCTTTATCTCAACCGAGCGCCGCTCATGTTCACCGACCGGCGCACGGCGGAGCTGATCAAATACGCCGCCAACGCCTTCCTCGCCACCAAGGTCACCTTCATCAACGAGATCGCCGACCTGGCGGAAAAAGTGGGCGCCGACGTGCAGGAAATCGCGCGCGGCATCGGCCTCGATAACCGCATCGGTGCCAAGTTCCTGCATGCGGGGCCGGGCTTCGGCGGCTCGTGCTTTCCCAAGGACACGCTGGCGCTGCTCAAGACCGGGCAGGATTACGCCGCGCCCTTGCGTATCGTCGAGGCGGTGGTGGCGGTCAACGACGCGCGCAAGCGCGCCATGGCGCGCAAGGTCGCGCACGCGCTCGGCGGCGAACTGCGCGGCAAGACCGTCGCCGTGCTCGGCCTCACCTTCAAGCCCAACACCGACGACATGCGTGACGCGCCGTCGATCCCGCTCATCACCGCGCTGCAGGATATGGGCGCCACGGTGCGCGCCTATGATCCCGCGGGCATGGAGCAGGCCAAGGCGGCGATCGGCCATGTGGCCTTTTGCCGGGACGCCTATGACTGCGCCCAGGGCGCCTCCGCGCTGGTCATCGTGACGGAATGGGAGCAGTTCCGCGCGCTCGATTTCGAGCGGCTCAAGCAGGTGATGGAGCGCCCGGTGCTGGTCGACCTGCGCAATGTCTACCGGCCGGAGGAGGCCGCCCGCGCCGGTTTTGCCTATGAGGGCGTGGGAATTGCGAGTACGAAATAAGTTGGCGAGCCGAGAGGCGAGCACTCGTCGGTTACAACGGGAGTATTCCACGATACGCGAAAGCTTCCAACAATCCGAGAGATTCTGATGGCACACCTATCCGTGGCAGGACACAAAACGCGCGCCTTTGCCAAAGCGGTAGCCTCGCTTATTCAAAATGGCCTCGAAAGAGTGCACCTTTGGGTAGGGCTGCGGCACAAAGCCAGAGCTCTCTGGATCTTGCGTCTTCTGATCATTGCGACGGTTGTCGCCGTTGGCTTTTGGCTTTTCGGGCAACGCACGGAAACCGTTTTCAATGGGCGCGCAATTCACCCCGTGCGCGGCCATTTGTTCGTCGTGCCGCTGAAAACTGATGATCTATTTGTCGAAATGGCCAATGATAGCAATTCTGATCCGGCCGACTCGAAAGCCAGGCTTTATGAAGGGCGTACCGACCTGGGTCCGCCCCATAGCCAACATGAGGACATCGCGACGCTAGGGAGAGGCCGTTATTCGCATTGGCAGGATAAGCTTTATTTTTCCGCGAGCGATAATTCGGACCCACAGACAAACGGCCGCAGCTATCGTCTGGATTACCGACTGTATCCCCGGTCCTGGATCCCTGCACTCTTGGCCTTGCTATCCGCAATAGGAGTTGTCGTTCTACGAGCTTGGCGTGTCGAAGAGGATCCGCTACTCGAAAGCTTGGTTCGGGCGGTCAAATATTCATTTCGTACTCGCGCGCCAGCGGTGAGGGGCGCGTTTGGCCGCGCAGTCATCCTAAGGACCGTCAATACGGCCGTTCAGTTCCTGGCCGTGTTGCTCGCGATTGTTATCACAGTCCTGCTCGCTTGGCGACCGAGTTTAGAGATCAGAATCGACAAGCAAACAATTAGGCATGAAGCTGGTCATGCCTACATAGTAAATTTGTCTGATGCCGCACCATTTCCATACCGGCTCACCGGTGACGACGAACCTTTGGCGCCCGCGCCGATCGAGCTGCAGCGGAACGGCGTTGCGCTCGGGCCTACTCACAGCACGAATGATGCGGTCATACAGCAGGGCCGTGGCGCATTCTTTCTTTTGCATGACTGGCTCTACTTTTCTTCGCCGGATAATAGTGATCCGCGCGCCGATACGAGCGTGTACGTCCTGCACGCGCCGGTTCATCTGCCCCACTTCTGGCGCGCGATGCTCCTACTGCTCGCCATCCCGGCGACCGCCATCCTTGCGCTCGCATTGCCGAATTTCTTCAATCGAACCATCTCCGTCTTGGGGGCATTCAAGACTCGGGGCGGCAGGATCGCGCTGGCACTGGTGGTCGCGGGGGGCATCGGCGTTCAAATGTCCCAAAATTGGTCTGAGTATTTGATCACGCCCAATTTGGCCAGCTATCTGCGCAATCCGTTTACCGAAAGAAGCATTCGACCTCCGGTGGTTCCAGTATGGTACAGCTTGTTCTCGAACCTGCACGAGATGAGCTCTCGCGAAAGGCAGATTGTTGCAGCTGGACAGAGTAACTGGCCCGTTACCGCTGTTGCCGGCGATCCCATCATTCCGGCCATCCATGCACAACGTTTGTTGATGCTCGCGAGCTTCGTTGCTTTGGCGTTTGCACTGGGGTACCTCGTGCACCCTGTTCTCGCCTGCTTGACCGTTTTGGCTGTTTGTCTGGGCAATACGGCCCGAATAGTCGACTTTGCCGTCGCGGCCATTCTGATTGGATCTGTCATCGAACATCTTCGTTTGCGGTTACGATTGGACAGCGAGCAGCGCTCGCGCTCGTCTAAATTCGGTCTGAATTCCACTATTCCAGAGTATCGGGATTTTGTATCAGTTCTTGGTGCCCACCTGCGATACCTGCGGCATGCTCCGGTGAGCTTATTTGGCAGCATACTCAGTTTGGCGGCGACTTTAGTTTTGGTGCTTTCGCCCACCTCCGCCATCTCGTTTATGAGCGAGCAGCAAAATTTCATTCACAGCGAACCGTTGGCGATGGCTTGGCTGGCTTTCTTTTTTGCCAGCATGATCTGGGTGGTCAGTAAACGGTCGGGCTGGGGGATTGTTTGGTGCGGGTTGTTCGCAGCGTTATCGTTCCTGACGCGGCCGGCGGCGGTCTTTGTTCTAGTCCTGTACATTGGCGTCGTCGCGCTCGCATTATACCGGAACTGGCGTCAGTTCATTCTGCCTGCCGTTGCCTCGCTCGTGCTGGTCGTGCTGTTGCTAAACTCGGTCGCGCTTTACATGCGGACAACAAGCCGCACCGATATCGGCACAGCTTCCATGGTTTATTGGGGACCGATTGCCTTTGCGTTGATGCTCGCGCATCCCGAGGACGAGGACGCCTTGCCGGATGCGAAAAGCAAACGTTTTTTCAGGGCGGCAATGGAGAAGAAGCAAGAACTGGCAAACGTAGAGCGGAACGAGATTGCAAAAGCGGGACGTCTCGGGCTCATGCTATACAAGGTGGCCTTGGACACCGAGCCAGGCAAAAACTGGGACGAACTGAATGTGCTGTTCTCGCGTACCGCGCTGCCCCTCCTGCGCCGGCACCTTGCCGATTACGCTGCAGTGGTCGGCGACTCCTTGTTGCTCGCGACAGGCCTGCACCCGCAAGGCAGTACAACGCGGCTGGTCGGCTCGGTCTGGGGTTGGATCGCGATCGGTGGATTGCTGATTTTTACCCTGTTCGGCAGGCTACGTAATCAGCAGATCGGGGAGGTAGCGCTTTTTATGCTGGCGGGGCATTTGGGTCACATTATGGTCGTGTGCATGTTCGATGAGCCGCTCGGGAGATATGTATACGCCACGGAGCTGCTCGTTGTGTTCGCTGCGATCCTGGCGTCGATTTCGCGGCTGAAAGCGCTGCTCGTACCGAACAAAGAGGCCCTCGCGTCGTATCAGGCCCACCCTCGGAGCGCTGAATTGCGATTGTCGCCCCTGACCCAGCTCGTTGCCAAATAGCGGCTGGCTTTCGCCTTGTGCGGCGCAGGGTGTTCGCGCTGTTTCTGCCTGATGACGGGCTGGTTGTGCCCATCAATGAGGAGAGACCATGAGCAAACGACCGCGCCGGAACCACGCCGCTGCCTTCAAGAACGGCTCGGCAACGACGCAACCGCCGATTGACTTATAGTAACTGCACGCCAACCTCGGTGAGCTGACGCTGTAAAACGATTCCTAAGAAACAACGATGCCAGGTGCCGGCTCCATAGGCTGGAGAACAAATGCGAATGCCTTGGCGCGCCGTTGCAGATTGTTCACACCCGTGTGCGATAGCGTGTCTCGTGACACCGGGGTCGACATACTCCATTCCATGACGCACGTCGTTGTAGAACAGGACTGCGATCTTTCCTCGCAGGGGCCCGCAACGCCGATTGTCGCGCGCTTGCGGTGGCCGCTGGAGGGTGCAAGATCGGCCGCCGGCACGTGAAAACGCTCATGAAGCGGATGGGATACGCCTCACCAGACCCCCCATCGGCCGGCGCAAACCAACGGTCTGGTCGAGCGCCTCAAGCGCCGCGTCGTCGATGCCATCGGCCGCCAGCCCAAACGCGGCAGCGCCCATCGCCTCTTCGCCTCTCACGCCGATTGAAACGCCTTCCTCAATCGATTTGTGCACGATTACAATCGAACCGCCTCAAGTGCCTCGGCTACCGGGCCCCACTCCAAGCGCTCAACAATCCCCCCGGAACCAAACACGAACGAGAGGTGCCGAGGCAGCACCGTGTTCGGGAACACAGTCGGTCGCGACAGCCATGCTTCCGCGGATAAGCTGATTTTCCGGCGCTTTCCTGCCCATGCAGCTCGGTCGATGTAACTTGCTTGTTCACCCACGACACGGTATTCAGGCTCCGAATGAGAGTGGTGCGAGAGGTGTGGTACCTCCCCGATCAAATCGCTGGCAGTAGGGAGGTGGCATCTCGATGAGCAAACCGGGGCGGGTGATCGTGACGGGGGGCGCTGGTTTTGTCGGATCCCGTGTGTGCACTTTTTTGCTCGAATTGGGCCATGAAGTCGCGATTTTCGATCAGTTCGTGAATTACGTTTATCCTTTGGACCGCGTGCACGTCGATAATCTCACGCAGCGCATGGCGGCGATCAAAGACAAAGTGAAAATCTACCGCGGCAGCACGCGCGACCAGGATTGTCTGCGTCGCGCCTTCGTTTCGTTCAGCCCGGATTACATCGTCCATCTCGCGGCTATGCCCCTGGCCAACTTGGCGGTGGAACACCCCGAAGAGGCGGTCGATGCCATCCTGCAAGGAACGATCAACGCCCTTAACATCGCACGCGACCTGCCTAAGCTCGAGCGGATGGTCTATGTCTCTTCCAGCATGGTTTACGGGGACTTCGTTCGGGTGCCCGCACAGGAGGATGATCCCAAGGATCCGAAGGAAGTATACGGCTCGCTCAAACTCTCGGGGGAGCTGTTGATGCGCTCGTTTGGGCGTTTGTATCAGATCGGCTACAGCATTGTCCGGCCTTCGGCGGTGTACGGCCCGACGGATAACAACCGGCGAGTGCTAGGGATTTTTTTGGAGCGCGCGCTCAGAAAAGAACCGCTTGTCGTTCGCGGAGCCAATCAAGCGCTCGACTTCACCTTCGTCGACGATGCCGCCCGGGGGATCATCGCCGCCACTTTGCACGTCAAAGCCAAAGGACGCACCTATAACATTACGCGCGGCCAGGGCCGCTCGATTCAAGAAGCCGCCGATATCGTTGCACGTCTCGTACCCGGTACCACGATCAAGATCGAGGAGGCGGACGCGCGCATGCCGACGCGGGGACAACTCGACGTCTCGCGCGCCGAGCAAGAAATCGGGTTCCGCCCCTGCGTTGATCTGGAAGACGGCTTGGGTCGTTACCACACCTATTTGGTCGAACAGCGAGCAAGGGGGGTTTGGTGAGGGATAACCAAGCAACCGCGGCGATTCCGATCGCGCCGTCCGTGCCTATTCGCCAAGTCCCATTCTTCGGGCTCGATCGCCAGTACCGGCGTTACCGGGACACGTTCCTAGCCATCACCGACAAGATTCTTTCGACCGGACAGGTCCTCCAGGGACCTGCGGTCGGCGAATTCGAGGCGGCACTCTGTAACGTCACCGGGCGGCGGCATGCGGTCGCTGTCGGCTCGTGCACGGATGCCTTGGCCTTCGCTCTGACTGCTGGCGGAATCGGGCCGGGCGACGAGGTGCTGGTCACTCCGTTTTCTTTCGTGGCCTCCGTTTCGCCCATTCTGAGACGCGGTGCAGTGCCGCGCTTCGTCGACATCGACCCGAAGACGTTCATGATGGACGTCGATCAGATCGAGCAATCCATCACCAAGGCGACGAGGGCGATCATCGCCGTTCACCTGTTCGGACAGGCGCTACCGATCCCGCGGATCGAGGAGATCGCCGGGCGCCACGGTCTCCTGCTCATCGAAGATGGCGCGCAAGGAATTGGCGCGCATTATGAGGGTCGACGTGTTGGCAGCATGGGCCAAATCGGTTGTCTCAGTTTCGATCCGACCAAAGTGATCGGCTCCTTTTCAAGTGCCGGCGCGGTAGTCACCGACGATCCGGCAATCGCGCAGAAAATCGTCATGCAGCGTTATCACGGGCGGGATCCTGCGACGCGCGAGTACGAGATGCTGGGCTACAACAGCCAGCTCTCGACGGAAATGGCGGCGATGCTGACGTTCAAGCTTTCTAAGCTGGAAGAATGGGAAGCGGAGCGGGCGCACATCGCCGAAATCTATTTGGAGGGTCTCGCCGATCTGCAGCCAAAAGTCCGCTTGCCGTATCGCATCCCGGGGAGCAGCCACAACTGGCACAAGTTCGTCATTCGCGTCGCCGATCGCGAGCGGCTCGCCGCTGCGCTGAGCCGGGCCGGCATTCAGACGATAATCCACTATCCGCGCGCTATCAGCGATACCCCGCTATTGAAGGGTATCCTCGGCGCGGGCGGTTCGCCAGAGGCGACCCGAGCGGCGAACGAGGTGCTCTCGTTGCCGATCTTTCCCGAGCTTGAACCGGCCGAGGCCTTGAGGGTGGTGGCACAGATCAGAGAGTACTATTTGGGATGAAGAGTTCCCCGCCTGAACTCGACGTCAGCGTATGCATTCCCGTATTCAATGAAGAGCAGGCGATACGAGAATGTGTCACCCAGCTGACCAACATGATGCGGGGTTTGCCGTACAGCTTCGAAGTCCTCGTCATCGACGACGGCTCGCGTGATCGCTCGATCGAGCGCATTCGCGATCTCCCGGTCCGGATCCTTCGTCACCGGCGCAATCTCGGGGGCGGCATCGCGCGCCTGACCGGCATCCGCCACGCGCGGGGGCGATGGATCGTCCAGACCGATGCCGACGGCACCTATCCGGTTGACGCGATACCGGCGATGCTTGACCTGATGGGGCGGGGCGCCGACATGGTGATTGGAGCAAGGCGGCGCGAGAGCGCCACCGACTGGCGTTGGCTGCGCATTGGGATGAAGTGGTTGCTGAAGTCGGCCGCGAGCCGGCTCGCAGACCACGACATACCCGATTTGAATTCAGGCATGCGCATCTATCATCGCGACACTGCGCTGCGCTATGCGTATCTCTATCCGCGTGGCCACTCGATCATGAGCACGATGACGCTCGCGTTCATCGCCGACGGTCTAAAGGTGGATTTCGTCGAGATCGATTACCACGTGCGCAAGGGCAAATCATCTTTCCGGCCAATTCGCGATACTTACAACTACATGGTGACGATTATCCGAACTGTCCTTTACTTCGATCCCCTGAAAGTAATGATGCCTTGGGTGCTCGTGCTCGGCGCGCTGACCCTGGTTTCGGCCGCTCGCAACTTGTATGTGGTTTCTTCACTCGGCGCGGTTCCGGTTCTGCTCGCGCTCGCGACGCTTCTGCTGTTCACTTTGTCGCTCCTCTCCGATCAATTTTCGCGGATTTCACGTCAGATTGCCTTCCAGAATCCGGCTCCGCCTTACTTCCGTGATATTCAAGAGGAGATTTCGCGGCCGGAAATAGGCGAAGCTGGCAAGCTCGATCGGAAACACTCGTCCACCGACGTTTAACAAGCATGCAGCCCTCCTGCAATTGGCAGTGATGCACCTAGGAGCAAGCTCGGCTCATGTCGCACCGTTTGTTGATCATTGGCGCGGGCGCACAGGCGCGGTACGTGATCGAGGCGATCGCTATAGCTGGAGAACGGCCGCCCATCGGAGCTATCGACACGTTTGAAAACGCCGAATGTTGGGGAACAGAAGTCGATGGAGTTCCAGTGCTTGGGGGCGGCAATTACCTCGCGCGCGTATTTCCAGAATCCGATCTCAAGTTGGTGCTTGCGGTAGCTGACAACTTTAAGAAGCAGGCACTAGCCCGCAGCCTCGCCGAGCGCGGCTTTTCCTTTGCGTCGATTGTTCATCCGCGCGCAATAATTGCACGGAATGTGCAACTTGGTCTGGGCTGCATCGTGAATGCCGGTGTAGTCATTGAAACTGGCGCCACGATCGGAGACCACGTTATTCTCCACGCCGGCTGCGTAGTAGAGCATGACAACGTCCTGGGCGATTTCGTCAACCTAGCGCCGGGAGTGATCACCGCAGGTCGGGTGCGCATAGGCCGCGGTGCAACGGTGTTTACCGGTGCACGAATCGTACCGGATATCGCGATCGGAGCCGACGCTGTGGTCGGTGCTGGGGCGTTGGTCCTTGAACCTGTACCCGCGGGGACAACTGTCTTCGGTGTTCCGGCCCGGCTGAAGCAAAGACCTGAGGCGAAGCAGGTCACCTAAGGGTAGCGTTCGACATGTGCGGAATTGTGGGGATCTTCCATTTCGATGGCCGTTGCGTGGACGAAGCGCGACTGCGCGAGCTCAACGATGGAATGTTTCATCGCGGTCCTGATGACAACGGGATGTTCGTCGACGGCGAGATCGGACTCGCGATGCGCCGCCTGTCGATCATTGATCTGGAGGGCGGTCATCAGCCGATGTTCAGCCCCGACCGGCGGCATGTGATCATCTACAACGGCGAGGTCTACAATTACCGCGAAATTCGCGGAAAGCTCGAGGCGCTCGGGCACGTCTTCCAAACGAACAGCGATACCGAAGCCATCTTGCTCGGCTATCGCCAGTGGGGCCCGGCCGTGCTCGACCACATGATCGGCATGTGGGGGCTGGCGATCTTCGATACCGTCGAACGCGAACTGTTTCTCGCTCGGGATCGTCTCGGCAAAAAGCAGATCTACTACGCTCTGACGCCGAATCATCTCGTGTTTGGATCGGAGATGGCGGTGCCGATGCGCTTCTCCTTCGAGTACCGCCGCCTGAACCTCTCTGTCATCCCGGGCTTCTTGCGTCATGGCTACATCGGCGGGACGGAAATGCCGGTGAGAGGGGTGCGGCTCCTTCCCCCCGGGCACTGGGCGCGGATCGACCCGCACGGAAAGATGACCGAGCAAAGCTACTGGAGCCTGCTCGAAACCTCGTGCAGTCCAGCGCCCCGCAGCGAGGACGAGGCGGCCGAAATCTGTTACCAGATGATCGTTGACGCGGTCCGGCACAGGCTGGTGGCCGACGTGCCGATCTCGGTAATGCTGTCATCCGGTCTCGATTCGAGCACGCTCGCCTATGTGCTGGCGCGCGAGCTCGGGGCCGCGCTGCACACCTTCACCGTCGGCTACCCGGAAGACGCATTCGACGAGTTGCGCGACGCCGGACAGTTCGCGAAACAGCTCGACCTCAGCTGGCATCAGGACACGATATCCGCTCGGCGGGTCGCGGACGACTTCCCCGATATGATCCGCCACATGTCGGCGCTTCACAGCAACACCGCGCAGATCGTCTATTATTACGTGTGCCGCATGATCCACGCGGCCGGCTACAAGGTCGCGCTTAACGGCAACGGCGGGGACGAGCTGTTCGCCGGCTATCCGACCTATCAGGCGACCAACATCTATCGCCACTGGCGCCACCTGCCGGGCCGGATACGCGGCAGCGCCCATGCGCTCGCGAAAAGGATGCCGACGAGCTTCGGGCGAGTGTCGCTCGATTACAAGCTGAAGAAATTCACCGAGCTCGGTGACAGCTCGCCAGCCCAGGCGCACGGCTACTGGCGCACCATGTTTTCTCCCGCCGAACTCCGCCTGCTGCTCCGCCGGGAAGCTATTGCCGATCTGGGAAGTCACACGGCACTCTACGACGCCGCTTTCGTATCCTTGGGAGTTGGCAACGAACCAAGCGTGACGGACCTGCTCAAGGGGGACATGGCGGCGTGGCTTCAGGCCATGCTGCCGTGGACTGACAACATCTCGATGGCTCACAGCGTGGAACTGCGTCTGCCGCTCCTCGATCACCGGCTCGTCGCCTATGTCTACGGCTTGCCCGATCGCTATCTTTTCAAGGGGTGGAAGCTCAAGCGGTTGATGAAGAATTTCCTCGCGAAGCGCTTGCCGCACGAGGTTGTATTCCGCCGCAAACGCGGGAACTCATCTGCCTTTGTCACAGTGGATCAACACCGAGCTTCGAGAGCTGACGGACTCCTATCTTTCTCCCAGTGCGCTCGCGCCGCTCGGTCTATTCAACACCGCGGAAGTCGCGCGGCTTGTCCAGCTGCACCGGACCGGGCAGCAGGACAACACATTCAAACTGTGGAACATCGTTGTTCTTTCAGCATGGGTGAGGGAAAATGTCATCTCAGTCTGAGCGCTGGCCTGGCGGGCCGATCACGAAATTTGCAGGGCCGGTTTTTCCAGTTCGGCAATTCAAGTTGAACCGACGCCGTTGCGCTGTGATGCGTATTCATGGCCTCGCAAATAACGGCCGAGGAGACAACAAGGCTTTGGCTCCTCCTTGTAAATCGAGCACGCGCCAGATAGAACGCAGGGTGTCAGCCGCATGGGCAAGAAAACTAGGTAACCAATGGCCGTAGGTACAGTCGCCGAGAAGGTCAAGCTGAGCCCTCAATTGCTCGATTATATCTGTTGTCCAGCTTGCGGAGGCGATCTGCGAGATGCAAATTCCGGTCCCGGAGCACCGGACCAGTTGATTTGTACCAAGTGCGCGCGTAGCTTCAACGTGCTTCACGGCGTGCCGATTCTGCTCTCCGATCCGGCTGCTGCCGAACTGTTCACCGCTCGCAATTTCGGGCAGCAATGGCAGTTCTTTGATCAACTCGGAGGATTAGGAAGAGAATTTGAAGAGAATCAGTTCGTCGAATATCTGTACCCGACCGAAAGCGCCCGGTTACAAGGCAAGACGGTCTTAGAGGCCGGTTGCGGGTATGGGAGGAATCTTCTAGCTGCTCAGAAATACGGGGCGAAAGTGGCAATAGGCATGGATATCAGCCCGGCCGCATTCATTACTAAGCGCAAGGGCATCGATGCTGTGATCGGAGACATCCTCAATCCGCCTTTTCGCAAAAAGTTCGATGTCGTCTTCACCTTTGGTGTGTTACAGCACGTTTCCACTCCTGAACAGGGATTCAAGAGGCTTTTTGGGTTGCTTCGGCCGGGAGGACTGTTCTGCCATTCCGTCTACGCAGCGGAAAATAACTGGTTCTTGAGTCACTTGCTGACACCTATTCGTGAGAAGGTGTTTCGGCATTTGCCCACTCGCGCCAACTGGTTGATTGCCTCGGTCCTCGGTGCTCTAAGCTATCCCGCATTTGCTCTGGGCTATGGTCCCTTCCTCCTCACAGCGCGCGGCAGCGCCTGGGCCTCGAAGCATTTGTTCTACTATGACTTCATCGCCATGTTCCTGAGAAAGCTCGGGTTCAAAACTTGGGTGGCGCAAATCTTCGACCACCTGAACGCTCCGTTGGCCCGGTATTTCTTTCAGAATGAATTGATCAAGTGGACTGAGGAACTTGGCCTGAAGAATACTTTTTTCTATTTTAGAAATAAGAATACGTGGAATTTCGGAGGAACCAAGTAGCCGTTCAAAGCTTACTGCGAGCCTCGGCCGAACGCAATCAACCGCTAGCCCGTCCTATACATCAGGGCGGCGCGATTTTCGGATTGTAAGGATCTTTCGGACGCAGCCCGTGGTGATCCGTGGCGCCGTCTGCGGTGCGCAATTCGATTTGATTTGGATCCGTTAGGTTCAGCGGAGCGGCTGTGCCCCAACGCTTACGGTACGGCGGCGGCGAAGCGGTCAGCGAGGAGTTTAAATGAGGTCGGCCGCAGTCGCAAACGGGAACACGCATTTCAAAACGCTTGCGTGCCTTCAGCGTTCCTTGCCGGCTTCAAAATTCAACCGACGCCAGGCTCATGAACCCTGGTCTTTTCTCGGCTCGAACGTGGTCAACTACGCATTTTCCTCACGAGATTTCCGAGCGCAATCGGCAATTTCACTCGTTCCACCAGTTGATGGCGAAGCTCGTTGGTCGTGATCTCGTATTCATGGAGCTTGTCCGCCAATTGCTCTCCGCGGGTCACTTGCTCCGCCACTTGGCGGCGAAGGTCGTTGGCAGTGGCCTCGTATTCATGGAGTTTGTTCGCCAATTGGTCTGCGCGGGCCACTTGTTCCGCCACCTGGCGGTGAAGATCGTTGGCCATAATCTGGTCTTTGCCGAGCTTGTCAAAAGTCCATCTAAACCCACACGAGTAATGAATTCGTAACAGGATGTCCTGTTCGATTGTCTCCGCCTGCCGCTCATTCACTCTGTAGACAGGCACGGCGCATCGTTGCGCCGCAGTCTCGATTCGCTCGGAGCGTCCGAGCAGGGCTAGATTGGCGCAATAAGACGTTGTCATTGTTTCGCTGCCGGCGCTCGCAAAGCCGAATTGCACCGGGTCGGCGTCCAGGCGCGAAAAAGCTCCGACGGCTAGGTTGGCCTGCTCCGCCATGCGTACAATACGCGCAAAAGGTCGGCTGCACGGACCGGCAACGCCGGCTTCCCCTGGCGGCGTGAAACCCACTGCCGCAAGTGCATGACAATCATTGATGCGGGCAAAGAGCGCGCTGAGCGCTTCGTCGGATAAATGGTCAAGGACACCAAAAGATAAGATGAACGGGTCGTGCCCCGCGCTTCGGCTTGATTTGATCTGGTTTAATGCAATGCCAAAGCTGCTCTCTCCATTTTCGAAAACATTAACAATAGTGGCCGGGATACCAGTTGACTCCAGCACCTTTTCAAGTGCGGAACGATGGCTGACGAGTTCGATAACGAGGCTCGGGTCAATTCTTCGGATGAGTGAAGTGGCAATTGACTCGATTGCCGATCGAACGAAAGCCAAATCCGGGTCGCGGGAACTGAACGCACTGATGCGGTCCGGGTGTTCCTCAATTCGGAAGACGCTGCCAATTGAACGATAGAGTTCTGAAAAACGTAGATGTAAGAGACGAAACTCCGGATAATCGACAAGGAATCTAGAAATCCCGGTGCGGACATTCGTGCCCCACATTCCAATGCAATCATGCATTAGAATCATCCCCGTGCGTGCCAAAGAGCTGGCCGCAAGCCGCAGGTCAGCCTCAACCGCCGACGCGTAATGCAGTCCGTCGATAAACACGAAATCGAACGGACCAAATTTTTCACAAACAGCAGGTCCAACTACGGAAACCCGCGATGCCGGATCGCTACGCTGCGACGCGAATGTATCGCCGACCGCGAAGCCGCCTGAAACGAACTCAATGCGCTCATCGACGCCGAGGTGGCGCGCCACGAGCCTTGCCACATCTTGAGTCCGCGTACCGCTGGCCAGCCGTCCCAGGTTGGACTGCATGCTGCCCATTTCGTTTCCGAGCGTCAGGTTTGGATCGATCGTCACGATGCGGGTATCCGGCGCCGCAAGTGCGATGATAAGCGTGGAGACCCCAACATAGGTCCCTACCTCAAGAACACATCTCGGTTGTTTTGTGCGTGCGGCCTCGAACAGCATTTCGGCATCGAGTTCTGAAATACACCATTGGCGAATGGCCGCCACATCGAAGCCGCATGCATCGTACGCTGCCAGGACATGCGCGAGGACTTCGGAGCCAAGCGATTGAAGATTTAAGTCAGCATCTTTTGAATGCTTCTTTGGTTCGACGCGCGACGAGAGTTCATTTGCAGTGGCCGTGACATCATCATCAGGCAAGAAACCATAGCACTGCAAGGTTTGCTTTATCATTCGGTCGAGTCCAAAGTTCTGTTTGATGAATTCTGGGCCTCGCTTTTTAACACCCTGCCTCTCATCGTCATGCTGCCGCCACCACAGAATTCGGGCAGCCAATTCCTCAGCCGCAGGCCTTTCGACAACCCATCCGGTGATACCGTTTTCAACCGCTTCGGCTGTACCACCTGCCAAGGTCGTTACGACAGGCGTTCCGGCCAATTGAGATTCGAGCAGAACATTTGGAAGGCCTTCTCCTCTTGAGGTGAGTAGCAAAACATCTATGGCGGACATAGCTGCCAGCGGCTTGCTGGTTACGCCTGCGAGCACAACCGATTCCGTCAAACCCAGCTCCGCGATCCTGGTCGACATTTGGTCGCGAAGATAGCCTTCACCCCATATTACGAACTTTATGCTCGGGTCATGGCGGGCGACTTCTGCGGCAACGTCCAACCAGAGTAGAGGCCGCTTCTCATCCGCCAAGCGCAGAATTCCACCGACGACAAATGTCTCCGGCTCCCACATAAATTTCTTGCGCAGAGCATCACGGGCAGCAAGGGGATCTTCATCCTGGCGCGGAAAACTGGCGGCGTTATGAATTACCGTGATGCGTTCTTTGGGAACTGACAGCCACCGCGCGTAGTCTTCCGCACCCGCGTAACTATTATTGACAAAGGTGACGTTCGGCAGCTCAAGGAGAGCCTCATAAATCGGATCCATGTATGGCTGGTAAAGTTTAAAGTGGCTGGGGTTGAGATTACGTCCTGAAATCACAATTTTTGGCACTCCGGCAAGAGCCGCGGCCAAGCCGGCGCGCGCGTTGGAGTAATCCAACCACGAGTGGACGACCTCCGGCCGAAATTCCTGCATTTCCCAGTACAAATCGACCACTTCTGGCAATAGACTGTACGGCCAGAACTGGACCGCCTCGCGGAACTCTATCGGAAGAAGTGCCATGTGATACACAGTTCTATGCTGGCCAATCTCCCGCACCTCGACCCCAGCATCCCGCAACGCCGGAAGGTAGAAATCGAACCGCTCCGGTCGGCCTGGTGTCAGATAGTTACACAAATGTCGGACCGCGGTTATTCCGCCGGTCGCCCCACATGCGTGCTTTAGCCCCTTGAGCGTATGCACGATCTGCCGCTCAGCTCCGCCAGGCCCAAGGTGGCCGGAGATCATCAGGACGCGTCCGCGCTCGCATGCCAGACGAGGCTGCGCGCTTCTGATCCAACTGCGGACTGAGCTCGCAAGTAGACGGCCCGACAGGAAATTCGTGCTGATTGGAGGCGGCCGACGTGCAACCGCCTGCGTTCCGAATTCGCTTTCCGCCGTCGTTCCGATCGTGTTGATTCGATCGCTTCCCAGCCACCACCGCCACTGTCGTGTCATAATTTACCAGTTACCCATCTAACCAATTTTGATTGCGAACCTCGCGACAGGCGAACTTAATTGCCGCAATCATTCAGACCTTTTTGGAGCCCGGCACGGTGACTCAAAGGACGTTTCCAAACGTCACTTTCAGTGTCCGGAATAGGCGCCATCCTAATGCAAATAGTGCAATCGAAAATGCTGGTCCTATAAGCCACGACCACGGATGCGTCGGGGCGCCGTACACGAGCGCGTCGCGGAAGCACCATATCATGTGGCTCACGGGGCTGAAGGCGAACATTGGCCTAAGCCAGGATGGGGCTTGACCTGGTGTATACAAGATCGGATGGACGAACAAAGCGATCGACAAGGTCACGGTGATGACCTCCCGGAGATCCTTCACAAACACGCCCAAAGCTCCAATGAAATATACCATCCCGGCACAGAAGAGAAGATACGAAAACACCGCGACTGGCAGGAGGGCCGCGAGCCCGATCAGTGTCGTTCGTCCATTGAGTGCACCAATTGCGATAGTGATGGCAATCCCGATCAACAGGGGCATTAAGCTGGAAAGCGCAACCTTCAAAGGCAAAACTTCGGTAGGAAACACGATCTGCTTCACGAGCCCGGCGTTCGACGTTACCGCCTCGGACGCCCGCCCAGCCGCTTCCTGCAGAGCCAACCAGGGGACAAGTCCCGCAAGAAGATAAACGACGTACCCGTGGCCAGTTGTGTCATGAGGCCCGAGTCGTCCACGAAAAATGAAAGTGAACACGAGTACATAGATGGCGAGCTGAATCAGTGGCAGGCCCACGGACCATGTCGCGCCGAGAAGACTTCCAGCATGCCGGTCGAGAAGATCACGGCGAGTCATCTCCCCAATCAGGCTCTTGTACTTGCGCCCAAATCGAACCGCATCGGCTATAGCAGCCCTATTCGCCCGAACATCGAAAATCTTTGCTATAACCATGCGACATTCTCTTCGCCCGAGGCTGGAGCAGGGCCTTGTGAGGGGCTATATCATTTTGATTTAAAAGGTGCCAGCCTCCTCACGGTGCCGTTTTTGTAGTGACCGCGGATCGCGTTCGGCTCTTCGCGCGCGATGAATCCAAGAGCAAAAGCGCAGGCTGTAGCGCATTGCACTTAGCATGAAAGCAAAAACCCGATACAGTTCCGTGCCGTGGCCAGCCTGCCCAAAGCCGCTGAGTACGCGCGGTTTTGATTTCATGTAAACAGCGTGACCGCCCGAGAATTGCTCTCCTGTCGGGCAGCGGCAGGTGGAGTCAGGTCCCAAATCGCGCTTGAATAGTTAATTAGGAAGCAGGAACTCCGATCATTAGGATTCCAGTTTGACGTTCAAATTCGTGATGGAATTCGCATGCGATTCGGGCGCGTCGACGCTTATCTCCAAGACATCGAACCGCATGTCCTCCTTCGTCTGGTCCTGATGCGCAATAGCGAGCGTCAAGAAGAAGAGGCCCGTGCCGAAGTTAGCGTCGAAAGCCACGCTTATGTCGCGCTTCTCCCCGGCCTCGAAAGGGGATAAAGGGGGCATCCCGGCGGTCCCGGTGTCCCAGCCGAACAGCTCGAAGCCCCGTGGGTCCCGGACGAGGAAGCCAAAATGGATGTCGTCCATCGCCTGCTGGGTGCTGAGGGACGCGACGAGCCGATAGCGCCCGAGCGATGTTAGCTTCTGAACACGACGCCCGTTCTCGTCCTCGATATGGAAACCGACGATCTCCATCCGGCGCAGCCCATAGCGCATCTCCCGGCCAGTGGTCGCCACGCGCGCCGCACCGTGCTCATCCGCTGCAGGGGACTGCGCCGCACGGCCGGGATGCTCCAGCTCGAGATTCAGGTTCGTGAGCGAACTCGTGTGCAGGTTGGGCGCATCGACGCTGAATTCGAAAGGATCCGCAAGTCGGATATTGTTCTTAATCTCGTCCGGGTGCCCAACGGCAACGGTCAGGAAATGGATGCCGGGTCCGAAATTGGCATCGAAGGCCACGGTTATGTCGCGCTTCTCGCCGGCCTCGAAGGAGGACAAAGGGGGCATCCCGGCGGTCCAGGTTCCCCAGCCGAACACCTCGAAGCCCCGCGGGTCCTGGACGAGGAAGCCAAAATGGATGTTGTCCACCACATGTTGGCTGCTCACGGACGTGACAAGCCGATAGCGCCCAAGCGAGGCCAGGTTCCGAACACGACGCCCGTTCTCGTCCTCGATATGGAAACCGACGACCTCCATCCGGCACAGCCCATAGCGCATCTCGCGACCATTGCTCGCCGCCTGCACCGAACCGCCGTGCTCATCCGTTTCAGGGGACGGGGCGTTGCCATCGGAGAGCACGCCTGAACCGGAGGCGATCACCCTCATCGGCCCCGCCTCTTCCCCTCCGGGCTCAGTATCCATTGCGAGGCGTTCTATTTCTAGGACAGCACCTTCGCCGACTATAGTAGTACCTTGCGACTTAGAACCTTCGATCACATCTGCCCCGCTCGAGTCGGGGGTGGCACTGAAGCTTGTCGGAGGATCGGCCAATTCGCGCGCTGCGAATATCCGGAGTGGATCGGTGCAACTCACGCATCCGGCTTCGGTGATTGGCACTTCTAGCTTCAACTCGAGATCTTCGACATCTATTGCAACCCGCACCGGGTCGGGCTTTGCCGCACGAGTGGCCATAAATTCAGCGGCCTTTGTCTCGAAGTCACCCGGCGGTCCGAACAGCACCTCGTGATAGAGATTACCGACGCGGTTTGGATCCCCGTCCGCGATGACCGTCCCCTTCTCGATCAGGATCGCGCGGTCGCAAATTGCAACAATCTGGCCGATGCTATGGCTGACGAGCAAAATCGATTTGCCCCGCCGCTTGAAATCCCGAATCCGCTCAAACGATTTTAGAGCGAAGCGCGCGTCTCCGACCGAGAGGGCCTCATCGACGATTAGAACGTCAGGATCGACGCTGGTTGCCACAGCGAAAGTGAGGCGCGCTTGCATGCCGCTGGAGTACGTCCGAAACGGCTGATCGATAAAATCCCAAAGCTCGGCGAAATCGACGATTTCATCGAAGCGTTTCTTCATCTCGGCACGAGACATCCCGAGGCAGATGCCTCCGAGAAAGACGTTTTCACGGCCCGTATATTCCGCATGAAATCCGGTCCCAAGTTCAAGAATTGCCGAAATGCGCCCATTTACCTCGACGCTACCGCCTGTGTGATCGAGCGTTCCGGCGACGATGCGCAGGAGCGTGCTCTTACCGGCGCCATTGCGCCCCAAAATGCCAACTACTGAGCCACGAGGAACTTCGAAACTGATGTCGGAAAGGGCCTGAAACAATTGATGTCTCTGGCCCCCGGTAAGGACCTCAATCGCCATGTCCCGCGGACTTCGCCATACTCGGTAAGACTTCGAAAGATGCGAGATCTTTATTGCGGCGTTCAGCATAAGGCTGCCTTTGGACAGACAAGCGCAGGGGGCGGGCCCAAAAAGGACATAATTCATACGACAGTTTGATTTAGTACAGTGCGACTGCGGAAATAGCAACCCGAGACGCCTGCATCATACGCCGATGCGGCGGGGGCGTGGCGCCTGCTGTGAAGCCTAAAGAAATATGTAGCCTCAAGAAATGTTGTCGGTTAGAACGCGAATAATTGGTTTCGTTTTCCAGTTACCATAAGGCCGATGGCATCGACGGGGAATTGCGCCAAGGTCCCGAAAAAATCAGCGCTTCCTGTTCTCACTGCCGTCAGGGCGCCTGCAATGGTGCCGACGGTCGGCACCACGCCACGCTATTGCGGAAAGCCGGGAAAGCGCGAACATTCATACAAGGCTGGATTTTATGGTCGGATCCCGGATCAATATATTTTCCAATGCGATCAAAACCGTATCAAAGGCTTTCCGCCTTGAGACCGATGCTAGCACGTCTGCGGCGTTATGCTCTGCGCTGCTGTGTGTTGGAGCATTGCAATGCGGTACAGCCGCCATTGCCCAGCAGACGGCTGCCCCTCTGTCGGGCTTCGACCCGGCAATGATAGAGCACGTCCATACGGCGGCGGACGCCGATCATATGCGCACTGCACTGATCAAGATGATTTGGCACGCGGATGGCTTGCCCGCGTCGCTGCCGGACGCCATTGGCGGCGTGCCACCGCTGAGGTTCGACTCCGTCAATATCGGAGACGCTGTCATTCTGACCCGCCGAATGGAGTTTGGAATTGAGAGCCTGAGTTACTTCTATGAGGCAGCGTTGACAGACATGTTCAGCAGTATCTGCCGTTACCGTGAACTATTATGGGAGCTGACCCATCCTGCTACAGGCGTGGCAGAGCGAGTGATGTGCCATTTGGTCTCTCTGGACGCGCACAATGGCTGCGGCAGCGCGAACAATGCAGAATGGGATAGCGAAGCCGCCGTGCCTGCGGATGACCTGCGAACAACTGTATGAAGTCTTTTGCAAGCAGCGAGGCAGATAGAATGGTTGAGCCCATGAACTTGCGTAAACACTCGAGCGGAATGGCACACCAGGGGCGATCACTTCGTGTATTCCTGCTGAAAGTGCTGCCAGGTCGCGGGCCAGAACGGGTACTGCGCAATTTGGCGTCTGTTGTGGACTCATTATGATCATGGCAGTCTGGTCACCAGCTAGTCGAGTTTTTTTGAGATGGCGTTCGTCACGCCCATCTCGGTCTTTGGCCATTGGGGGCTTGTTCTCCGCAGCCATCGTTCTGATCCTTGTCGCAACCTTTGGTGTCCCCGTAAGGGGCACGATTTCCAGCGCTGAAATCCATCTGATCGCCGGGAAGGCTTTCTCGTACACCCTTCCTGCCAATCCTCTCAGCTCGGTGTTCAAGCTGGCTGGTGATAATCTTCAGACGCCCGATAGATCGACGCTGCGGGTTCTCGAGGACGGTCGGCAGCTTGGTCCGGCACACACGTTGCACGCCGACATCAAAGCACTCGGTGGAGGTCGATTCTCACATTGGGGCGATCAGCTTGTTTTTTCCACATCCGACGGTTCCTCGCCAAAAACCAATGCCCGCGTGTACACCTATGCGGGGCGTGCCTACCTATCGTCAGGTTATTTGAAGATTGCGCTACTCGCAGCGGCGGCCGCATTCTTTTCTTCGATTTGGTTGGGCCGAAACTCTTTCAGATCACTAATGAATGTGATCACGCGCTCATATCTGATTTCACATTGGAAAACGACTTTCATAATTCTTCTCGTCTGCCTGAATTTCATGCTGATTGCGCTGTACGTCTTCGCGCCTGATGCGCACTGGAGCGTCCGTCCAGAATCGATTAAGGCCGGAGAAGGGCATACGTATATCTCGATGACGGCTCCCACATTTGCCTGGCCATACGAGAGGGGCAGAGACTCTCTTAATGGTTTGGCTCGTTCGAATGCGAGGCTTTACGAGGACGGACGACCCTTAGGCCCGTCGCATAGCCTTCATAGTATGATCAGGGAAGTCGGCCAAGGAATGCACTCTTTTTGGTGGAACATGCTGATTTTTTCTACACCAGACAACTCTGATCCGAGGACAAATGGGCGAAGATATACTGTCATTGAGCGCGCAGTTGTGAACGAACAATTAAGTGACGCTGTTATTTTGGTTGACTTTATACTGATGCTGTCACTCGTTTGGTCTGAGCTGAGAAGATGGCAAGCAATATGGCCCTTACAAAAGATTGCTCCGGTCCAATATAAACCAGCTCGACAGATCGGCACTGCCGATTTCTTTCTCGCGGCGACTATAGGCATTGTAGGAGTCATTTTGGCTGGTTATTGCACGAGCCAGCTTCCTCGCGGGCTTTTCGAGCAACGTGGGATGGACCTATGGTATGACGCAGATGTTTGGCGTGTCTTCGCTGCTATCTCCGACAGCCAAGACCCAGTTATTTTTCGGACGACCGTTCATCCAATATTTGCGCTTCTGACCAATCCACCCTTCCGTCTCCTAGCCGGGCTCGGAGTGCCGTCCCTAGACGCAGCGCTAACTTTGGTGTTGCTCTCGTGTTTTCTCACGACCGTCTTCATCTCACTAGCACTGAGAAGTATCGGGTTGCCTCGACTCGTGACTCTCCTATTTACTTGTGTGCTTCTGGCGAGTTCGGCATTCCTGAATTGGTATTCTGTAATCGAGACGTTTCCCATAGGGGCTTGCTCAGTCGCCTTCGCCATTTTCGTCTTAGCGGCGGCTAGATCAAGCAACTGGGTCCTGTGGACGGTGGCTTCCGGAGCTGCTTTAGCAGTAACAATGACAAATTGGGTGCTGGCAATTGCGGCGGCTTTCTTCCGCTTGCCCCACAAACGCGCGTTCATGATCAGTCTTATCGCATTTTGTGTCGTGGCCGTTCTGTCACTGTTGCAACGGGAAATGTATCCCGGTGCGGGACTGTTCTTTTTGCCAAGTTCTACCATTAATGAAGCAGCATGGGCGCCTCATGGGCGCGCGAACAGCGTTGCTTCCACTGTTCGCTCAGCCCTGATTACGACAGCTGTAGCCCCCCTTCCGAAGACGGTCCATGAGAACGAAATATGGGTGGGCAACACCCAACGCCCAATGCTAGACAATCAAACTGTATGGACATACGACTTGACAGGCTGGATCGCTGTGAGTTTATGGCTTGTCTTGTTGATCGGTGGCATACACGGCGGGTGGTCGAATTTAGAACGACGCGCGGTGTTTAGCCCCGTGGCGCTGTTCGTCCTCTCTGAAGTGGCATTGCACACCGTTTATGGCCCAATAACTTTTCTCTATTCTGCGCACATCGTGCCCGCACTAGTCTTTTGTGCCTCGTTTGGCTGGTTTTCAAAATTTCGACCGATTGTAATTACTGCCGGGCTCGCATTTGTAGTTCTTGCGAGCATGCACAACCTTAATCAATTCCACTACGCTGCTAATTTGGCTGCCAATTCGCTGAAGCTTGAATAAACGATCTATGTTGTGGCGGCCCTCGATAATTCGCTAGCGACAACGTATGTCGCCAGACCCCGATCACGGCGGGCGCGGCTATATCCCGCCGCTCTCGATCTAGGCAAGCACTCACGGTTGGCCAAAAAAGACCCGGCTCGCCGGGACTGGTAAGCCGGGAAGTCCGGGAGGAACGCAAACGAAAAACTCGCCTGAGTCGGTTTCGACTTACAAGCGGCATCATTGATGTTTCCCACTTTCCGCGATTTGGCGGCTGGTCAGGGTCATTCCAGATGCGGGTGCCGGCCGCGTAGGCCATGCAATTCCGCCAGTTAGGTTAGGGATCTCCCAAGTGCAACTTCCGGACTCATGCACGGCAAGGAATGGAAATGCCAATTGCGACGGACCCTCAAAATTCGACCGCGTGTCGAAAACGCGGCTGGGAAGTAGCCATGCGCGCGTGCTATCGTTTCTCCGTAGGGCCGATCCAAAAAATTTCACGTTATTAAGGAGGCAGGGCTGATAGGCAATGAATTTCAGGTTCGCTTTGTTACGCAGACATCCGATCGTTCAACAGGCGCCGACTGTCAGATCAAGTATCGGCTTATACAGGTCCTGAAACCCGCGCTCGCACCGACTACTTTACTGATGATTGGAAATCGTCATCGGCGTCGGCAATACGATCACCTTGGTGCCGATCTGCACGCGGCTGTAGAGGTCGATGATATTGTCGTTGGTGAGCCTAATGCAGCCGCTCGACATAAACTTGCCGATCGACGATGGATTATTCGTACCGTGGATACGATATTCGGTGCCGCCGATATAAAGCGCGCGAGCGCCGAGGGGATTGCCGCGGCCGCCCGCTACCATGCGCGGCAGGTAGGGCTGGCGTGTGATCATCTCTGGCGGCGGATACCAATCCGGCCACTCGGTCTTGCGCGCAACATGCTTCACGCCCGACCACGTATAGCCCTCGCGGCCGACGCCGATGCCGTAGCGGATCGCTTTGCCCTGTCCGAGTATGTAGTAGAGCAAGGTGTGCGGCGTATCGACGATGATGGTGCCCGGCGCTTCGCGGCTCCGGTAGTCGACCACCTGACGCCGCAGCCGCGGCGGCAACTGCGCATTCTCCTTCTGATCGTCATCTGGCGGGGCCCGTTGCTCGATAGCCTGTAGCGCAATTTGCATTTGCGGAAGCGGCTGCAAGGGCCGCTCAACCCTTGTAGCATTTTTGCGCGGTGGGAGCGACGCCGCCGAGGACAAAGGTGGTGTTGCCATCCTCTGTCTGATTTTCTTTCTGGCGTCCCGGTCGGCGGCTTCCAGCGACGCGACGTCGTGCCCCATCTGCTCTTGCGCCGCGGCGAGCTGTTCTACCTTGTGCTGCATGACGGTGAGATTGCGCCCCATGGCTTCGAGCTGTTGCGCCAGCTCACGAGAAATTGGAACTTCGGCTGACACCGGCTTCGGAGTGAGAGGTGCAGATTGCTGAAGTACGGCGTCTTGGGACACCTGGCCGGTGGGACTAGAGCCCGTTTGCTTGGCCGCAATGTTGACGCCGAGTGCCGCTTTCGTCGAGACGGGAAACAATGGACTCAACTTCGCCGCCCAGCGGCTGACTATTCTCTTTGCTTCAGCAGCGCGGGGCTGCCATTTGTATGAGAACGAGCCCAGTGCTGGGGCCCAGGTCCTGACCGTCTCTGCTATTTTATCAGCATGCGATTCCCAAGCGGAACTGGCTGCCACCCCGATGAGCATCGAGATCAGAGCCGCAACGAAAAAGCGAGCGACCCTGCGGAATCTTCGCCTGCCAATCGACGGCTGGTCGCGTTCGGATCGATGAGTCGAGCCGGACAGGGGAGATGAGATGCAGATTGAGAGCTCGGGCGCTCGTAACCCCGGAGAACGCACGCATCCTTCCCGAGCAATACCAATGCGCTGACTGGATGAATCGTGTACGGCATTCGGGTCACACCCGGGCTCACCAGGCTGAATTTCTTCGGCTGTGGGCAACACCTTCGGCACAACAACGAACGGCACTTCCGCCGATGAGCGAGCAATAATAGATCCTTCCCGATCTATCCCGATGCCCTGATTGGGTGAACCGCGTTGGCCATCGCGTTCGGCATTGGGGTCACACCCGGGCTCGCCAGATCGAGTTTCTTTGGTTGAAGGCAACGCCTTCGGCAGAATGACGAACGGCTCTACCGCCGGTAAGCGAGCAATAAAGTAAGATCCTTGCCGATCTATCCCAATGCCCTGATTGGTTGAACCGCGTTGGGCATCGCGTTCGGCATTCGGGTCACACCCGGGCTCGCTAGATCGAGGTTCTTCGGTTGAAGGCAACGCCTTCGGCACAATGACGAACGGCTCTACCGCCGGTAAGTGAGCAATAAAGTAAGATCCTTCCCGATCTATCCCAATGCCCTGATTGGGTGAACCGCGTTGGGCATCGCGTTCAGCATTCGGGTCACACCCGGGCTCGCCGGACCGAATTTCTTTGGCTGTGGGCAACCCCTTCGGCAAGACGACGAACGGCTCTACCGCCGGTAAGCGAGCAACAAAGTTAGATGCTTCCCGATTTGTCTCGATGCCCTGATTGGGTGAAGCGCGTTGGGTATTCGGATCAGACCCCGGTTCGGCAGACCGAGTTTCTTCGGTTGAAGGCAACGCCTTCGGCACAGCGACGCGCGGCTCCTCCGCCGGCAAGCCAGTAATAACCTTAGATCCGTCCTGATCCATTCCGATGCTCTCATCGGATGGAACGCGTTGGGCATTCGAATCAGCCCCAGGCTCGCCAGACCGAGTTTCTTCGTTTGAAGTCAATGCCTTCGGCACAGCGCCGAGCGGCTCCTCCGCCGGTAAGCGAGCAATAACCGTAGATCCCTCCTGATCCATTCCGATGCTCTCATCGGATGGAACGCGTTGGGCATTCGGATCAGCCCCCGGCTCGCCAGACCGAGTTTCTTCGGTTGAAGGCAATGCCTTCGGCACAGCGCCGAGCGGCTCCTCCGCGGGTAAGCGAGCAATAACCTTAGATCCCTCCTGATCCATTCCGATGCTCTGATCGAATGAATTGAGTTCGGCATTCGAAGCATGTCCTAGCTCGCCAGATTGAACTCTTTTATTTGACAGCGAATCTTCCGGCACGAGTGGAACACTGTTGCTTTCCTGATGTTGGTCGGTCGGTGGGGGAGGACCCTGCGTGCAGTCCATCGGACACCTTTACGTTTCCAACTTCGATCGCAAGGTACCATCAATCGAATTTGGTAAACATTCAGTTCGCGACCGCGACACTTCGATGCCGCGAGCGGGTATCATCGGCAGCATCAGTCGCGCGGTGGCGGATTTAGCCGGGGCGACACTTGAAATAAACGAAGTTGGCACCTAGCCTGATCAAATGCGCCGAAAATATTTGTTTCACGCAAAATTAAAGTGTGTGGGACATTCAAAGGACTGGGCTTACGCGCGTGCGATATGGATCGACAGAACATGAACAAGCGAATGACAACCGAGATTTTTGGCGTGTCGCTGACAGCTATATTTGTGGCTATGTTGATATTGAACGCTATTTCTCATTGAAGCATCGCCCGAGCGCGTTAGTTGGAAATTAACAATGTTTTCGTTTGGGTCACCGAGCGGCATTGAGCTACCCTACATTAATCGGGGGCAATCCCCACCGATAGAGGCGGCTGGACGTCTCACTATTACTCGTGGAGGCAAATACTATTGGTATTTTTAACGAGATCGACAAGCAAGAGCTGTTGATCCTCACCGACGCCGAAGCTGCATTAGGTAATGCTCAATGCGCCGTCATCGGCAAAATATCCTCTACACGAAATCGCGATTCTGCCCCAGGACGAAACGACGAGGCCGAGCGCACATGCCGGCCAGTGCAAGTTTCACATCGTCAGCACGGTCGTCGAGCGCATCTGGAGCGACGCGGCTTCCGGCGATCTCTGGGTCAGGCCCTCTATCGCGCGCTCACCGCCTTCGCCATCTGCGCGGTTCTCGGCGTCGCCGTCGAAAAAGAGCTCATCCGGTCCGCCCGCAACATGGGCGCCAGTAACCGCGGACTGCTGACCCAGATCGTGCTGCCGGCGGCGTTTCCGCAGATCAACTGGCCTGCAGGTGGCGCTGCCGCTCTTCCTTATCGTGGCCGTCGTGCCTGGATGCTGATGGGTGGCTACTGCCTGGGTGCCGCCATGATGACGGCATCGCGCTTCGCCAAATCGCCCGGCGTGTTCGCCGGCATCGTGGAGATTGCCCTGGTCGGCTAGTGCCTGGTCGGAGTCTTGGGCATGATCCGCCGCAGGTTGCTGGTCTGGCACCCGCGCGGTTCTGGCCGCAACCGTTCAATCGTTGCGGATTACGGCTGTGCATCTTTTCGACGACTGGTTTGATCCGATAGAGGCTTGCGTGCGCGAGCGGGCGCGCGAGTTCATCGGAGCGATGATCGAAGGCGAGCTGGATGCGGCGCTGCTCCGCCCCCCGCTATGGGCGGCTGCCCAAGAACGCCGGCGCTGATGCACCGGCCGCTGTCGGGCATCGCCACGGCCATCGGTCGCGATCGCTGATCGGCACTTTCGGTCGCATCGAGATCGAGGTGCCGCGCGCGCGGCTGAATGGACCGGACAGCAAGACCACGGAGTGGAACAGTCAGGTATTGCGAGCCCATCAGCGCCGCACCGTGGCGGCCGATGCGTTGATTGCCAGCACGTACCTGGCGGGCACCAACACGCGCCGGGTACGGCGCGCCTTGAAGGCGCTGTTCGACGGCGCCGTGGCAGCCGGGTGTGGCGCAAGGCAATGGCCGACTGGGACGCCTTGAATACCCGCTCGCTGGCCGAGGAGCCGATCGTGCGGCTCATCCTCGACGGCACGGTGGTTCAGGTGCGGCTTGACCGCAAAGCGACTGCGATCTCGCTGCTTTTGCCAAGTTCTACTATACCCGGACTCCCTGATAATCCGAAGAACCCCCCTTGCCAAACGGCGCGAACCGGATTCTACCGTACGGACGATACGGCCCGGGATTCTGGACAGAGAATGCGCCAAGACCTGATCGCGTTGGCTCGGAACGGGTCGGCCGCTCATCGTTTGGCCCGGCGTGCGAACGCGCTGGTGTTGCTCGACGAAGGGATGAGCTGCGAAGCGATTGCGAAGGTCCTGTTTCTGGACGACGACACCATCCGCACTTGGTATCGCCTGTATGAAGCGGATGGGATCGAGGTCCTCACGAACTTCATCTACGATCTTTGCCATTGGGCAGGCTTGTTCTCCGCAGTCATCGTTCTGATGAATTCAGCGTCGTTTACCAAGGCCGGTCAGGACTGATCGCGCTGTTGCACCGCCTGGGGCTCGAATATCACAAACCCAATGTCATTCCGCGCAAGCTTGACGAAGAAAAGCAGAAGGCTTTCATTGAGAGCTACGAAAAGCTGCTGAATTCCTTGGGCGACGACGAGGCCGTACTGTTTGCTGACGCCGTGCATCCGACCCATGCCGCACGGCCCGTCGGCTGCTGGGCGCCGAGCCAGGAGAAGCTGGCGATCGAGCAGACGAGCGGGCGTCAACGCATCAACATTCACGGCGCGATCGACCTGGCGACCGGGCAAACCCGGATGATCGAGGCCCTGACCATCGACGCCGCCTCGACGATCAGGCTGCTGCAATCGATCGAGACGCTCTATCCGATGTTGGCGCTCATCCATGTTTTCCTGGACAACGCGCGTTATCATCACGCCAAGCTCGTGCAGGAATGGTTAGCCCTGCCGGGACGACGCATCAAGCTGCACTTCATCCCAAGCTATTGCCCGCACTTGAACCCGATCGAGCGGTTATGGGGTCTCATGCACAGAAACGTCACGCACAACAAGTGCTACGCAACTTGCGCCCAATTTGCCGACGCGACGCTCAGTTTTCTGCGTGAAAAGGTTCCGGGCAATTGGGCGAACCTTCGTGATTCGGTCCCCGACAATTTCCGTATCATCAACCCCAAGGATTTTCGGGTCGTGGCGTGAACGGAGTATTATTAATGAAATAAAATCGATGCCATTCACTCATGGGCGCGCGAAATAGCGTTGCTTCCAGTTCCCAGCCCTGATTACGACAGCTGTAGCCCCCCTTCCGAAGGGCAACGACCACCTAGACAATCAAACTGTATGCACATACGACTTGAGAGGCTGGATTGCTGTGATGCGCCATGGACTTGCGTGAACAATCAAGCGGAACGGCACATCAGAGGCGACCACTTGGTGTATTCCTGCTGAAAGTGCTGCCGGGTCGCGGGCCAGAACGGGTACTGCGCAATTTGGCGTCTGTTGTGAACGCAGTATGATCATGGCAGTCTGGTCACCAGCTAGTCGAATTTTTTTGAGATGGTCGTCTTCACGCCTATCTCGGTCTTTGGCCATTGGGTGCTTGTTCTCCGCAGCCATCGTTCTGATCCTTGTCGCAATGTTTGGAGTCCCCGTAAGGGGCACCATTTCCAGCGCTGAAATCCATCTGATCGCCGGGAAGGCTTTCTCGTACACCCTTCCTGCCAATCCTCTCAGCTCGATGTTCAAGCTGGATGGTGATAATCTTCAGGCGCCCGATAGATCGACGCTGCGGGTTCTCGAGGACGGTCGGCAGCTTGGTCCGGCACACACGTTGCACGCCGACATCCAAGCACTCGGCGGAGGTCGATTCTCACATTGGGGCGATCAGCTAGTTTTTTCCACATCCGACGGTTCCTCGCCAAAAACCAATGCCCGCGTGTACACCTATGCGGGGCGTGCCTACCTATCGTCAGATTATTTGAAGATTGCGCTACTCGCAGCGGCGGCCGCATTCCTTTCTTCGATTTGGTTGGGCCGAAACTCTTTCAGATCACTAATGAATGTGATCACGCGCTCATATCTGATTTCACACTGGAAAACGACTTTCATAATTCTTCTCGTCTGCCTGAATTTCATGCTGATTGCGCTGTACGTCTTCGCGCCTGATGCGCACTGGAGCGTCCGTCCAGAATCGATTAAGGCGGGAGAAGGGCATGCGTATATTTCGATGACGGCCCCCACATTTGCCTGGCCATACGAGAGCGGCAGAGACTCTAACACTGGTTTGGTCCGATCGAATGCGAGGCTTTACGAGGACGGACGACCCTTAGGCCCGTCGCATAGCCTTCATAGTATGGTCAGGGATGTCGGCCGAGGAATGCACTCTTTTTGGTCGAACATGCTGGTTTTTTCTACATCAGACAACTCTGATCCGAGGACAAATGGGCGGAGATATACTGTCATTGAGCACGCAGTTGTGAACGAACAATTAATCGACGCTGTTATTTTGGTTGACCTTATACTGATGCTGTCGCTCGTTTGGTTCTGCATCCGCGGAATAGGAGGTTTTGGCATTTGGTTGTGCGCCATTCTGGTGCTTACACTCGTCCCGTATTTGTGTGTGTTGTGGTCTATCGCGCCACATGCCGCTCTCGTGGTTCTGGATGATGCACGGCATTTTGTCGTTTACCTCCGCCGCATGATGGACCCCGAACTGTATCCCCGGGATATCACCGCCGACTTTTTCGGCGCCGTCACGCCATGGCTTTATCGAGTGCTCTACTGGCCGCTCGCGTCCCTGGGCGTCGATCCTATACAGGCTCATCTCTACTTGGTGATGCCGTTTACGGGGCTTCTGTTCGCCTGCGCCAGCTACGTTTTTATTTATCACTTCTGGCCGAGCGGTTTAGGGGCCGCAGTCGCGAGTTTGGTTCTCATCAACATCCTCGGCTGGCCAAATGGCCTACCGCACGACTTTGGGTACACTTTTGTCCTCCTCGTCACTCTGGCGTTTGTTTCGCGCCGGGTTCTCGCCAGTGCAGCGGCTATGGTCGGCGCCACGGGCCTGCTTCCTGTCACTGGCCTTATTAGCGGCCTGACGATGAGCTTTTTGATGTTGTCGCGCCGCGCACCCTACGTTTCACGAAACCCAAAAGATTGGGCGGCGCTCTTCGCGGCGGTCATAGCTTTCCTTGCTGGTGCCTACGTGGCGATCTCCTTCGCCGCAACCACTGGTCCAACATTTACCGCCAGCGAAGCCCGCTCCATGCCATATCTGAGCAACGTTCGACGGGTATCTCCCCTTCTGGGGGCGCACCTTCGTGAGCACTTACGTATGTAATGATAACGCGGGCTTCGTGCCGCTCTGTGGTAACGATGGTCTTAGAATCCTTAAGGGAACATCGGATGCTCAAATGCTCATGTGGGGTATGTTGGTGGTGGGCGTGATCAGCATTTCACTTTGGCTCGTAGGTTCCGGCCGTATTGGCCGGTGGATGTCGGCGGCAGGGCTTCCACCAATTGAGCCGCAGCTAGCCCGGGTATGGATTGCTTGGATCGCAGCGGGCACCGTTCTGTTTGCCATCGCCCACATGGTGGCGTTCCAGCTTCACTCGCCGAACCGCTTCTCGCGATACACGATCGGCCTTACTTTCGGTATGATCACTGCCCTCGCGACTGCCATTCTCTTTCTGGGATTCATGCTTGCCCTCGCTTCGCTGAAGAAGAGAGGACGAGTACTCTCGTTCGGACTGCTGGCGATGTCGGCTTGCGGTTTGCTTTGGATCTCCATTCGGTTCCAGGAATCCAACATAGCGCTCATTTGGACAGCTGCCCCAAACATCGAGTCCTATCTTCGCACGACACCCAAAGATACGTTGGTCGCCGGCGTAGTCAAAGAGATTGACAGCGTACCAGCGTTCGGCGCCCGCCGCGTATTGGGATCGTTGAAGCTCCTGTCGCCGTACAAGAAGACCTACTATCGTGAAATGGCTACGCGCATGACGGCGCTCGCGATAGCGCTCTACGCACCGGATCGGTCTGCCTTTACTGAACTCGTGGCACGCTACGATATCGACTACGTACTGGTGGAACGTTCGCCAATCGAGGAACTGGCGAATCTATTCGATTGGGCGGCTAACTTCCCTGCTATTCTCGACACGGCTCGAGCCGTCGAGAATGGTCGGCCACCGTTCTTTCGCGCTCGACTTGATCAGTGCGTTCGAGCGGAAGACGGTAATCTAGTGCTCGCCGATGCTCTTTGTCTTGCGGCAAGCCCTCGATCAGGGAAGGCGGACGATCGGTAAACCAGAATACTGAGATCCTGGAGCATTTGCCGGGCCACGTAGGGCCTATACGGGTTACCAACGGGCAACCGTCGCGATGTGCTTGAAAGTTCTTCGATGCTCTTTAAGCGCAAAGGCGGGGCCGTTCAGGCTATGGCGGGATAATTCCAAGGCATGAGGGCGTCGAGATTGCGGTTGGGCCAACCTGCGGCGACGCGCTCGAGCGTGAGCTTCAGCCAGGCATAGGGATCGACGCAATTGAGCTTGGCGGTCGTCAGCACGGTGGCAATAGTCGCCCAGGTCCTGCCGCCGCCATCGGAGCCGGCGAAGAGCGCATTCTTGCGCGTGATGGCGTGCGGCCTGATGGTCCGCTCGACAATGTTCGAATCGATCTCGATGCGGCCGTCGCCGAGGAATCGTTTCAACGTCGATTGACAGGCGATGGCATAGCGGATGGCCTCGGCCAGTTTCGATTTAACCGACAGACGCGGCAGTTCGCGTTCCCAGGCGGCAAAGAGGTCGTTCACGACAGGGGTCGAACGTTTCTCGCGCGTTATGCGACACCGCTCAGGATCCTGGCCACCGATTTCTTCTTCGATGTGCCAGAGCGGCGCCATGGCCTCGACTGTCTGAGTGGCGAAGCGGGAGCTTTCATTGGCATGAAGCTCGAAGAGCTTGCGGCGCATGTGGCTCCAGCAGCCCGCGAGCAGGACGCCATCATTGGCTCTCTCGGCCTTGGATAGTCGATTGTAGGCGGCATAGCCGTCGACCTGCACGATGCCGCGATAGCCCGCGAGATGCGACCTGGGTGAGGAGCGCTTCGGTCGGGAGGCCGGCCTCGATCAGATGAGCCGGCGCCGGAACCTGGATTACGCCGTCACGCCCGCGATAGGCGTATTTGGGCCGCCGCGTCATAATCCACCCGGAACTTGGTAGGAATGACATCGAGGCGCTCGCTGACATGAAGGCCTGCTGCTCCGCGTCTATAGGATCGAGCTTGAGCTTCTCGGAGCGTTTGCCGTAGCGGGCCCGCTCGAGCAGCCGACGAGCGCATCGAGCGGCTCACTCGATGCGATCAAAGCCGAACTCGGCAAGCCGAAGACCAAGGCAGAGAGTCCGAGCCGTGGCGTCCACGCAAGGGCTTTGCCGCGGGCATTGAGCGTCTTCAGTCCGGCGACCTCGGCATCGGCAGCAGCAGCCTTCATCACCTTGAGTGCATCGACGTCGTCGGGCAGGTCGGCGGCCGCCGTGGTCATGACCGACCAAAGCATAGTTCGTCGCTGATTGCCTGAGCCGACTGCGGGCGCTTCACCAGAACGGGACGGACCTTCTTCCAGTCCAATCCGTCGACCAGCGCCAGCAGCTGCGCGTGATTGAGTTGCGTTGCACCCGGCTGTGGCCGATCCTCGGCCAACAGAACTGTGCTTTCTCCAGCCGCTTGGCATAAAGGCAAAGCCCGCTGCCGTCCCACCACACGATCTTGATCCTGTCGGCGCGTTTGGCGCGGAACACGTAAAGAGCGCCGCTGAACGGATCAGCGCCGGCATTGCGGACCAGCGCCACCAGGCCGTCCGGCCCTTTGCGGAAGTTGACCGGATGGCTGGCCAGCAACACCTCCGCGCCGCTCGGGATCATGCCGTGCGCACCACACGGATCACCCGCCGCAGATGGTCTTCCGTAACCTCCATGCCGGCACGCACCACAACACCGATAAGAACAATCTCGATCGTCGATGCCGCCGCCGTCTCGACCTCGACGAAACGTAGACCGCCCTCGGCATCGAGCGCTGTCACCGTGCCGTTGCGGATCGCCTGCCGCCGCCAATCGAATAGTTGCGAGGGCGCAATCCCTTCCCGCCGCGCAATCGCCGAGACATTCACCCCGGCCACCAGCGTCTCGGCAACCAGTTGCGCCTTGAACGCCTCCGACCATTGTCGCCGAATCCTCTGCGCGTACCTTCCAGCCGGTCCGGAGCCACCTCGATCACATGGAAACTTCTATCATCAGGCATAGTCGCAGACATAGAAACTGACTCCGACGCTAGTCGGGCACTCTACGCCCTCATCGCAGCTGCCGCCACGTGTGATCAGCTTGGCGCTTACAGCTGCTCCACTGGCTCCATCGCCACAATAGAGACCGTTTACTCAAGCTTCAGCAAATCGGCAGCCATATTAGCAGCGTATTGGAATTGATGAAGGTTGTGCATGCCCGCAAGAACTACAAACGCGAGCCCGGCAGTAATTACAATCGGCCGAAATTTTGAAAACCAGCCAAACGAGGCACAAAAGACTAGTGCGGGCACGATGTGCGCAGAATAGAGAAAAGTTATTTGACCATAAACGGTGTGCAATGCCACCTCAGAGAGGACGAACAGCGCCACGGGGCTAAAAACTGCGCGTCGTTCTAAATTCGACCACCCGCCGTGTATGCCACCGATCAACAAGACAAGCCATAAACTCACAGCAATCCAGCCTCTCAAGTCGTATGTCCATACAGTTTGATTGTCTAGCATTGGGCGATGGGCGCGAAGCAACCATGCAGCCACCCATATTTCGCTCTTATCGACCGTCTTCGGAAAGGGGGATACAGCTGTCGTAATCAGTGCTGAGCGAACACTGGAAGCAATGCTATTCGCGCGCCCCTGAGTGAGCTTCACCGATTCTACTTCATTAATAGTAGAGCTTGGCATAAAGAACAGCCCCGCACCGGGATACATTTCCCGTTGCAACAGTGACAGAACGGCCACGACACAAAATGCGATAAGAGTGATCATGAACGCGCGTTTGTGGGGCAAGCGGAAGAAAGCCGCCGCAATTGCCAGCACCCAATTTGTCATTGTTACTGCTAAAGCAACTCCGGAAGCCACCGTCCACAGGACCCAATTGCTTGATCTAGCCGCCGCCAAGACGAAAATGGCGAAAGCGACTGAACAAGCCCCTATGGGAAACGTCTCGATTACAGAAAACCAATTCATGAATGCCGAACTCGCCAGAAGCACACAAGTAAATAGGAAAGTCACGAGTCGAGGCAACCCGATGCTTCTCAGTGCTAGTGAGATGAAGACGGTCGTGAGAAAACACGAGAGCAACACCAGAGTTAGCGCTGCCTGTAGGGACGGCACTCCGAGCCTAGCTAGGAAACGGAAGGGTGGATTGGTCAAAAGCGCAAATATCGGATGAACGGTCGTCCGAAAACTGACTGCGTCGTGACTGTCGGAGATAGCACCGAAAACACGCCACACATCTGCGTCATACCATAGGTCGTTCCCACCTGGCCCGAAAAGCCCGCGAGGAAGCTGGCTCGTGCAATAACCAGCCAAAATGACTCCTACAATGCCTATAGTCGCCGCGAGAAAGAAATCGGCAGCGCCGAGCTGTCGAGCTGGTTTATATTGGACCGGAGCAATCTTTTGTAAGGGCCATATTGCTTGCCATCCTTTCAGCTCAGACCAAACGAGTGACAGCAGCAGTATAAGGTCAACCAAAATAACAGCGTCACTTAATTGTTCGTTCACAACTGCGCGCTCAATGACGGTATATCGTCGCCCATTTGTCCTCGGATCAGAGTTGTCTGATGTAGAAAAAACCAGCATGTTCGACCAAAAAGAGTGCATTCCTCGGCCGACATCCCTGACCATACTATGAAGGCTATGCGACGGGCCTAAGGGTCGTCCGTCCTCGTAAAGCCTCGCATTCGAGCGGACAAAAAGATGACTAAGACCGTTAAGAGAGTCTCTGGCCCTCTCGTATGGCCAGGCAAATGTGGGAGCCGTCGTCGAGATATACGCATGCCCTTCTCCCGCCTTAATCGATTCTGGACGGACGCTCCAGTGCGCATCAGGCGCGAAGACGTACAGCGCAATCAGCATGAAATTCAGGCAGACGAGAAGAATTATGAAAGTCGTTTTCCAGTGTGAAATCAGATATGAGCGCGTGATCACATTCATTAGTGATCTGAAAGAGTTTCGGCCCAACCAAATCGAAGAAAGGAATGCGGCCGCCGCTGCGAGTAGCGCAATCTTCAAATAATCTGACGATAGGTAGGCACGCCCCGCATAGGTGTACACGCGGGCATTGGTTTTTGGCGAGGAACCGTCGGATGTGGAAAAAACTAGCTGATCGCCCCAATGTGAGAATCGACCTCCGCCGAGTGCTTGGATGTCGGCGTGCAACGTGTGTGCCGGACCAAGCTGCCGACCGTCCTCGAGAACCCGCAGCGTCGATCTATCGGGCGCCTGAAGATTATCACCATCCAGCTTGAACATCGAGCTGAGAGGATTGGCAGGAAGGGTGTACGAGAAAGCCTTCCCGGCGATCAGATGGATTTCAGCGCTGGAAATGGTGCCCCTTACGGGGACTCCAAACATTGCGACAAGGATCAGAACGATGGCTGCGGAGAACAAGCACCCAATGGCCAAAGACCGAGATAGGCGTGAAGACGACCATCTCAAAAAAATTCGACCAGCTGGTGACCAGACTGCCATGATCATACTGCGTTCACAACAGACGCCAAATTGCGCAGTACCCGTTCTGGCCCGCGACCCGGCAGCACTTTCAGCAGGAATACACCAAGTGGTCGCCTCTGATGTGCCGTTCCGCTTGAGTGTTTACGCAAGTTCATAGCGCATGCATTCTATCTGCCTTATCCGATTAGGTGGCTCAGACCGTTTAGCTTCTAGTATCGGCGAATGTTCGAGTTTCTATCTACAATCTCCGTCGAGCTGTCGAGCTGGACCGGAGCAATCTTTTGTAGGGGCTATATTGCTTGCTATCTTCTCAACTCAAACCAAAACGCTGCCTGGTGATAGGGTGTTTCGGACGCGAAGGCGACTAATGGCTGTTCGTTCGCTTTCGTAAACTCTCTTGATACCATCACCAAGGGCGGCCTCGATCACCCGGATGTCCTTGACCAGCCGACCCATGCCGACCGGCTCCACCGATGCCGCTTGGTCGCTGCCCCACATGGCACGGTCGAGCGTAATGTGGCGCTCGACAAAACAAGCGCCGAGCACAACCGCCGCCAAAGAGGTAGCCAGACCCACCTCATGACCTGAAAAGCCGATCGGACACGGGTATCGCTCACGAAACGCGGGGATCACTCGCAGGTTGAGTTCCTCGTTCAAGCATGGGTATGTACTCGTGCAATGGGCGAGCAGTAGCCGGTCAGTGCCAAGAATGGAGACGGCCGTGTCGATCTGATCCAGCGTGGACATGCCAGTCGACAGGATCAGCAGACTTCCGGTTTTACGGCAATGCTCGAGAAGCTCACGATCCGTGAGACAGGCGGACGGAATCTTGATGCATGGCGTGTGGAAGGACTTGATGAAATCAACCGAGTTTATATCCCAGCAGGACGCGAACCAGGCGATGTCGTGTTCCTTGCAGTATTGATCGATCTGTCGAAAGTCGTCCTCGCCTAGCTCGACCTTCTGGCGGTACTCCATATAGCTGATGTAGCCCCAGGGTGTGTCTCGCATTCGATCTCGTTGATCGGACGGAACACACTTCTCGGGGTTTCGCTTCTGGAACTTCACCGCGTCGCACCCGACCGCCTTGGCCACGGCGATCAGCCGCTTCGCTATGTCCAGGCTACCATTGTGGTTGATCCCAATCTCGGCAATCACGTATGTAGGATATCCATCCCCCACCGTACGGTGTGCAATCTTACGCGTTCGTTGCATCTTACTCCTCCTTCGAGAGCTTTCTTAGAATGGCATCGCATAGCTCCCGGACGGCGCCACGGCCGCCCGCGCGTGCGAGCACCAAATGTGCGTGAGGACGCACGGTGTCGTGAGCATCGGCCGGCACTACGGCGTATCCCACAGCCTTCAGACAGGAGAGGTCGTTGACGTCGTTCCCCACATAGATCGTGTTGGACAGGGCGGCACTTCGGTCCCGGACCAGGCGGCGAAGCGCGGCCAGCTTGTCGTCCACGCCTTGGAGGCATTCCACCCCGAGCTTGCGGCAGCGCGATGCGACTACGGGGTCTGTCTCTGTCGACAGCACAACAAGGGGTATGCCAAGTTTCCGCAGGCAGGAGATGCCGTAGCCGTCTCCGCGGTCGCACATCACTGACTCTATGCCATCCGAAGAGACGAGCACGCGATTGTCGGTGAATACACCATCGAAATCGAAGACCACGAGTTCGATGAGGGCCGGTAGCCTATGTCCTTGTGCACGAGCACCGTGGCCCACGGGCATGTCGATATCGAGCGTCCCGGCGGCAATCGCCCGGCCCGCCGCTTCGAGGTCCTCCGCCGTGTCTATGTCGATGCAGTAGGGCGCCTCCACCATGATCGGGCGCAGCCGCCGACCCGTCAGTGAGTGGTGCTCGAGAATGGTTCGCCGCCAGATAACGTCCACGTGCCCCGTTTGCCAAAGCACGACCGGGAGTTTTTGCCGCGGAAGGTTGAAGGGTTCTGGCAAGTCGGTCTCAAGCAGTTGGGTCATATAGCCATCGGCTTGCGGTCGCCACATCTTGTAGGGGGTCTGCTTGGGCGCGGTGACGGAGCGCACGCAATCAGCCTGCCGATCGGACTCCAAGAGCGCGACTGCACGGTCGATCAGTCCCCTTGGCCGTAGCGGGCTGCTCGGTCGCAACTGCACTACTATCTCTGGCCGATACCGCTCGTGTTCCCAGAGCCAGTCGAGCGCGTGCTCGAAAAGGGGAAGGTCCGGCGTGTCATCGGCGGCAATTGAGGCGGGGCGACGAAAGGGAGCTTCTGCGCCATAGGCACACGCCATCCTAACGATAGCTTCGCTGTCGGTCGATACGATAGTGCGCGTCACGCGGGCGGCACTGAGCGCGCTGGCGACGCTGTAAGCGACTAGTGGATGGCCATGAAGGAGCAGAAGGTTCTTGTTTGGCAGTCCCTTGGAACCGCCACGCGCCTGGACAACCGCTAGCACTTCCCGCTGTTTCACCACGCCGTCCAGCCTCCATCAACCACGAGATTCGCGCCGGTCATATAAGAGGAGGCGTCCGAAACTAGAAAGAGAAGCGGTCCATTCATCTCGTCGCTCCGAGCCATTCGGCCAAGCGGCGTGCGGCTGTTGTAGCGCCTGACAAACTGCTCGTCGTGGCCATTAAATATGCCGTGAGGGGTGAGTGTGTTCACGCGGATACCGGACGGCCCCCAATAGGCTGCTAAGTAACGCGTTAAGTGCGCGATTGCCGCTTTCGTGACGGCGTAGCTCGCAGGCTTGAAATGGCGCTGTTCCTCGCCGTCACGCTGGTAGAGACGCTGATCAGGTGCAACGAGTCCATACGTGGATGAAACGTTGACGATGACGCCGCTTCCCGCACGCAGCATGACGCGGCCGGCGGCTTGCGCACAGAGGAAGGCGCCCGTCAAGTTGACGTCAAGCGAGTGTTGCCACTGGGCAAGCGGGAAGTCCTCAAAGGTGTTGAAGAGCGCTTCCTCCATCTGCCCACCTGTTTTTGGATCAATCGCGGCGTTGTTGATCAGTATATCAAGCCGCCCCCAGCGACAGAGCGTTGTGTCGATCACCGCCGACACATCGTCGGGCCGACACACGTCAACCGTCCGCCCGATCGCGTCGCCCCCGAACTCGGCGACCGCTGCGGCGGCTTGGCGCATGGCGGCATCTCCATCGACATCGGCAACCACGACACGGGCCCCCGCAAGCAGCAACGTGCGGGTGTATTGCCTGCCGAGGAGCCCGGCACCGCCCGTCAGCACGGCAACACGTCCCGACAAGTCGAAGAGTGCGGGCACCAAGTTACGCATCGATTGTCTGCGACGAGGCAGCGCGCCGCGCCTCCAGCGCCATCCTCAGAACAGCCGCGCCGTCGGCAAGCGGTACCCAAGGTTCGGTGCGGTCTCTAACACAATCCAAAAAATGACCTATCGCGTCCAGAAACATCGTGTTGCGTTCGAACCCCGCGGGAACTCGGCGGATGGTCGCCTCCCCCTCGGCTGGCTGCAGACTCAATTCCCCTGAATTGAAATCGCAGACGGCGCCTCCAGACTCCCCTACCACGCTTAGGCGGTGTACCGCCGGGCGCTGGAGGTAATCTACATGAACATGCGCGAGCACGCCGCTCGAGAACTCAATGTCAATGTTGCTCCAGTCATCACCTGCGGGCGTCTCGAGCGACGGCACGCGGGCTACCATGGCCTGGATTCGTCGCCACTCTCCAAAAAGCTGGTACAAATAGTCAAGCGGATGAATTAGGGTCAGGATAGCACCGCCGCCCAGGTCGTGGCGGGCGCTATAACTCTGCCGGTGGTCCTCCCAAGGGTGCCACGAGGGTAGGTGATCACCATACTCGGCCGTAGCGCCAACGACTCGCCCCAGCCAGCCATGGCTGATCATGGAATGAAGCTCCAGGAACAGTGGGTGAAAACGGAACTGACACCCGAGCATTACGACCAGTCGCCGCTCGCGAGCGACCGCGAGCAAGCGATCGACACCCCTCAAATTATGTCCAAGTGGTTTCTCTATGTAGAGGTCGCAGCCCGCCTCGGCCGCCGGCAGGGCGATTTCAAGATGCCGGGCGCTGGGTGTCGCGACCACGGCCGCCGCGGGTCGGTAGCTAAGGGCTTCTTCCAGGCTGTTGGTAGAGGGAAACTCTTCTGATCTCTCGGTCGTCCAGAAGGCCGAGCCCGCTCCGCAAGAAAATGAAATCGCGACACCCGAGCAGCTTTAGATTCCTGAAATGACGGCGACCCGCAGAGCCGAAGCCTGCCACCAAGACGGGACCAGGGATGAACCGTACAGGAGACACGATCGCTGCGCCTCGTTCAAATTATTTCTTGCGCCAGCGTGCGGCTTTTCTTGCGCCAACGTGCAGCTTCGCCCAAGACCATGGCTAGATATGGCCGTGCTATCGGCGCGGCCGCCAATGCGGGCAGGATTCCACGTGTCGCGCTCAAGAGGCCGATCGCTGCGGCGGCATCGGGCGTCATGTAGCCCGAGAGCAGCACCACGAGCGTCACGTCGCGGGCTCCGAGGCCGGCGAAGGTCAGCGGAAGCTGTCCGGCGAGCAGCGCAAGGGCGAAAATGCCCAGCCCGGTTGCGAAAGGCACGACCTGGGAGATTGCCAAAGTGAACAACCACATCTGGATCATGTGGCAGAACCAAAGAAAAATAGACAGCAACACGATCCATCGGCGACGGCCGCGGAGTTCTCGATGAAGCGCAGGCCAGCCTGCTGCAAGATCGTGAAGCCGCTTTAGACGCCGGGACGGAAGCAGCCAGTGTGCCGTCGCCACGAGCCAGACGGCCGATCGCTCCGAACTGACCAGCACGAGGCAGAGTGCCAAGACCGCAGCCGCGAAAACCCACCCGGACATAGGGACGACGCTGAATCCGGAAGGGGTGATGATCCATCCCACCATACACCACGTGACGAGTCCAATTAGATCGCAGAGGCGTTCATACACGACGATTGATAAAGCGACTCCGGTCGGAGCCTTTCCGCGCCGTGCCACTGAATAGCTTTTGATAAGATCGCCGGACTTTGACGGCAGGAATATGTTGAAAGCCGTCGCCACGAGAACCAGACGGATCGCCTCACCGTAGCCGGGCAGGCTGGATGACGGCGCCGCCCAGTAAAATCTCAGCGCTACAATGAGCGTGATCGGAACGATCGCCCCGATAGAGATTGCTAACCACCACGGATTAGCGGATTGGATAGCCGACCAAACCATCCGGATATCGACTTGGCTGTAAAGGCCGGCAATCAACGCGCAGCTTATGGCGATTCCGATTAGGCCCGTCCGCCAGTTGGCGCGACTTGGGACCGGTGGCTGGGACAGGTTGCGGCCCTGCACGGTCATGTTACTCACCGGCGACCAGCCTGAAGGCCGAATTCGGCTCGCCGAGCAGGGTTCGGAGCGTTTCCCTCAGTGTGGCAGTCATGACCGTTTCCGGCTTTAGATAGCCCTCATCATAAACCCGGAACCGATCGGCCCATTCTCCGGAGTAAAATGAGACTGCCTCGTCAACTGGCAAGTTTCGCAAGGAAGAAACTGGCGGAAAAACAATTCGATTGGCGACGAAGCCGTAGATATCGGCTTCACTCTGCGGCAGGATGCCTATCCGAGCAACGGCAATGGTGGGAATGCCTAGCTTCAGCACTTGAAGATGAACGTTGCTTCCCGCATCGGCAATAGCCCAATCGCACTGGCTCGCAACCTCGTAGAGTCCCGCCGTCTTGAGCGTCTCGACAATGCCCGAAAAATTTGGCAGGACGTCTGCGAGTCTCGTATAGCCGATCATACTGGGATGCCATCGGATAATGATTTGGCGCGCACCAAATCGTAATCTGCAGTCGTCAATCATGTCTGCAAACACCGGCCAGTTGACGACTTTTGGTGGGAAGATGCCGATCAGGGGCGCCGCTCGTTCCAACCGACGTGGCTGCATGGGCTTCGATGCACCCTCGACGCCGCCCAAGAAAATGGTACCGGAAACCCCTCCCTTGCGACGATAGCCTTCAACGGCTGCTTCACCCTCAAGGATCGATAAGTTGAAGCTCAATCGAGGGGAGACTGACGTGGTGTAAGCATGAGAGGCAAAAATCGTCGCGATCGACAGCGACTTAGCGGCGGCGACCAATCCGACCTCCTCGGGATTGGAATCACTAGAGACGAGGACGCCGACGGGACGTAGTCCGCTGAGCAGGTGTTTCGACCGGGCGTAGCAGCCGAGCAAACCGGCGATCCGGCAGGACACGAGGAAATCGTGTCGGCGGTTGATTCTGTGTATCAGCCCGAAACATCTGCTCAACGAGCGGGGCGACTGCAGCAAATTTAGCAGAAGCAGGATGTTTGAGAGGCGCAGCAGTGCTGACATCCCGGTTCGCAAGTAATTGACGTGGTCTTCACCATAGGCGGCCGCCACTTGGGTCACCCGGCGCTTCGCATTCGCATGAACGGCAATGGTAACAAGCCGCGGGCTACGGTTGCGCCCTTCGAATATCGCCAACCACGATTTGAGCCCGTAAGCGGCCACCAAAATCGAGGACGCCTTCGTCTGTCCTAACCGCCTGTGGAGCCAACAGATGGCGCGCACCATCGCGCTCGTCTGCCTCAGGGCGCCGAACAGCGACTGCCGGACCGGATCAGAATCCGCTCGGACCATTGTGCGCACTGCTGTCAGAAGGGTCACATGCATCGACGTGCACTTATGGGTGACGAGTGGCGCGGCCGCCAAGACAGCCCTCGTCCGTGACGTGGGGACAAAAAAACTCCCAGGAAAGCCTGCACCATAACGTTGCTCTCAAGACTGCCCTGAGCGTTGACCCGACCGCTTGGCGTATACGCGATAGGTTGCGAAGCGCCTGCCGAAAATGTGCAGCGCTCTGCCGGGCAAAGCGCCCGGTAGGCTCAACAGGCTCGATAGACTTGCGGATTGGCTGACCACCGAGACCACCCCCTCAAATTCCAGGTGTGCGCCAGAAGAGTGCCTCTAAGAGGAACCGGTGAGCAATACAGGTCAAAAAAGCCCATGCCCATAACCCAAGTTTGCCCCTTTTGCAGGCAATCCCCCATCACAACCAAGCAAATAAACTGCTCGCACCGGTCTGTCTAGTGGCCGTGCCTGCTTCTCGGCTAGGTCAGCGTTTCCATGGTTCGAATCATATTAGGCAGTCTCGACAAGCTTGTAGGACCAGGTGTGGATGACTGGATGGCAATTGATGTCGTCGATGCCGGCCATAATGCGTTCCTTGAGTTCGTGCTTTGACGTCACTCGGATGTGACGCAGGACAGAGCGGGCGAACTTGGAGAAGAAGCCCTCGATGAGGTTGAGCCAGGAGCCGTGCTTGGGCGTGAACGTAAAGTCGAAGCGGCCTGCCGGTCGGGTGTCGAGCCAGGCTTTGGTTTCTCTTGAGATGTGAGCGGAATGATTGTCGAGGATCAGCTTGATCGCGGTGCTGGCCGGATAGGCGGCATCGAGAAGCTTGAGGAATTCGATGAACTCACGGCTGCGGTGGCGATCTCTGACGAGAGCGTGAACCTTGCCGGTGAGCAGATCAATTCCAGCCAACAGGCTGAGCGTGCCATGGCGTTTGTACTCATGATCCCGCGCGAAGGTCGCATGGACGCGAAGGCGTCGAGGGCAGCCTGGCCGGCGGCGGCGTCGACCGCGCGATAGACCGTCCGCAACGCCTGCGCGACACTCTTGCGATCTTTCCAGGAGGCAAAATCCATCGAATGGCGGATCAGGTGGACGATGCATGTTTGTACGATCGTCTGCGGGAAAACCGCGGTAATGGCCTCGGGAAAGCCCTTCAGGCCGTCGACCACCGCGATGAGAATATCCTGGACGCCGCGGGTCTTCAGCTCGTTGACGACACGGAGCCAGAATTTGGCACCTTCGGTCTGTTCGATCCAGATGCCGAGAATCTCCTTGGTGCCGTCCGGCAGGACGCCGAGCGCGATGTAGATCGCCTTGTTGCGCACGAAGCCTTCATCGCGGACCTTGACCCGGATGGCATCGAAGAACACCAGCGGGTAGCAGATATCGAGCGGACGGTTTTGCCATTCCGTCACCTCGTCCAGCACATCATATGGCAATCGAGAAAGACCTGCTGGACCAACTTCTGGCCGGCCGCGATCCGAAGGACGTATTCAACAAGGATGGACTGGTCGACGAGTTGAAGAAGGCGCTCTCCGAGCGCATTCTGAACACCGAGCTAAGCTAGACGACCAATTCCATGAAACCGGCGTCCATGGAATTGGAACTGGTGAGTGGTTGGCGGATTCCTCGTTTGCGATTGGCTGAACGAGGAGTGGCATCATGGCGAGATGGCGGCAAGCGGCTACAAATCACCCGCACCGGAGGTCTTCGTGCCCGCATTCTCCGCGTGGCCGGCTTCGCTAGGTCGACCGGCTCCGCCGGCCAGCCTGGCGCAACCGCCAACTGAACTAACATTGTACCTGGACCACCCCAATGTGGGCCGCTCAATGTCCATCACTTCTATATCGGACTATTTGGTCTACGATAAATAGAGGCCGACGTTTAATTTCCAGATAGATTCGGCCGAGATACTCGCCCAGTATGCTTAACACCATGAGCTGTGTAGCCGAGGTTAATATGATTAGCATCGTTTCGCTTGTCCAGCCCGGAACCACATTGTCCGTTGCCCAACAATAAACTGCGTAGAAGAACACCGCGATAAGCGAAATAAAAAGAACAATGCTTATAACTGCCGCTATTCTTAATAAGAGCATCGAGTGCCCAAGAAAGGCATCTATTGCGAAACGAATCATCTTCTTGAGCGGATATTTTGTCTGCCCCGCAAAGCGGGCTTCGCGATCGTACTCAAATGCTACCTGCTTAAAGCCGAGCCAAGCGATCATTCCTCTGAGAAATCGATCGCGTTCTGGCATCTGCACTAGCAGATCAACGACACGACGCGACAGCAGCCGAAAATCGCCAGCATCCATGGGAAGGTCGATATCAGTGGTATTAGCGAGCAGCCGATAAAACAAGGAGGCCGTGCCTTTTTTAAACGCGTTTTCGCCCGGTCTGCTGCGGCGCTTCCCGTAGACAACGTCCGCTTTCTCCCGTTGCATTAGAGCGTACATGGCTGGAAGATGTTCTGGAGCGTCCTGCAGATCGGAGTCGATAACAAGTACGCAGCGGCCCCGAACCATGCTGAGACCGGCTGTAAGTGCAAGCTGGTGGCCATGATTTCGGGAAAGCTTGACCCCAACGATGTTGGGGTGGGTCTCGGCAAGCGTGGCGATCTTTTCCCAGGTCCCATCGCATGACCCGTCATCCACGATAATAAGCTCATATTCATCAAACGTGCTACGCGCTACGCTCGTGACGCGTCGAACCAACTCACCAACGGTTTCGATCTCGTTGAAGCATGGCACGACAACCGAAAGCTCGGGTAGTTTTTCTTGCACTCGTTCTGCGACGAAACTCTCCCCAAATCTTGAGTGCGAAACTAGTTGACTACTCTCAAATTTCATGACCAAGCACCATAGTTATTTGGACGCACGAGTCGCAATTCGATTGGCCGAAGATCAGCCGCAAGTCTGGAAGAGGTTTGCTCTCTGATGTCTCCGATTATTTTCCCAAATTGGCGAGAGCTAACCAATCAAAAATAACATACCGGAGGCCTACAAAGTATACAACATGTGTTCATATGTACGACGCGGGATCTCTCGGCTGCTACGGCGATGGCGGTGCGGTCCTGACGGATGGCGACGTCAGTATGGCGGCTTAGATCATGGCAAGGCGTAAAGTGCGCTTGCAAGTCGTGTTTTTGAGCGCGTTTGGCCGGTTGGCCTCAATTTGTCTAAGAGTCGGTTTCGAAACTCATGTGGCCCTCGCGAGGCGGCGTGAGAGCAGCATGACGGAAGCGGCATAGAGGAAGGCTCTGGCGGAGTCGACAGTAGCCTCGAAATCCTTGGCGAGCCTGCGGTTGCGACCGATCCAGGCGAAGAAGCGCTCGACCACCCATCGGCGCGGCAAGACGGCAAAGCCGATCTGATCGGGGCTTTTGGCGACGATCTCGACGATTATGCGGGTCGCGGTGGCGACACGCTCGCCGGCATAGCCGCCATCCGCAAAGACACGCTCGATGAAGGGAAACAAGCGGCGGGAGATTTGCAGCAGCGGCCCGCCGCCATCGCGATCTTGAATGCTGGCCGGATGCGGTTCAAGCACCAGGCCACGCCCATCCGTGTCGACCAGGGCATGCCGCTTGCGCCCCTTGATCTTCTTGCCGGCATCGTAACCGCGCGGGCCGCCGGCTTCCGTCGTCTTGACGCTCTGGCTGTCGATGATTGCCGCCGAGGGACTGGCTTCGCGCCCGACCCGTTCGCGATCGGCCATCACCAGCGCGTGGTTGATCTTCTCGAACACGCAGGCATCGCGCCAAGCTGCAAACCAGCGGTAGACCGTGCTCCAGGGCGGAAAATCCTTCGGCAACTGCCGCCACGGACATCCCGACCGCATCACATAGAAAATGCCGTTGACGATCTCGCGCAGCGGCCAGGCACGCGGTCGTCCGGTCTCCTTGGCTGGCGGCAGATACGGCTCGATCACGCGCCATTCCTCGTCGGTCATATCGCTCTGGTAGCGCAAACCGTTGCGGCTATAGTTCTTCCGGGTGGCTGGGGTCCACATGGCAACTCCGAATCGGTGTCAGCAACCGCTCGGAATCACATGGACTTCAGTCACTCAACCCCTTTCGAAACAGCCTCTAACATTACAGTTGCACTTTTCTTCTGAGGTGTGCGGCGCGTGCCTCGGCTTGATGAGCACGGCGCCACAGTGACCACGCGATGACGTGGGCGGGCTGGATGCGCCGTTGCGCGAGCTTCATGGCGATGCGGCGGATTTCCTGGATCGACCAGCGGATCAGAAGCGCTTGGTCGTCGGGCGGCGTGACAACGTTTTTTTGGGCGGAGAAGCAGCGTTGGCGTGATGGCGGATCACAGCCATCATTGTGAAGACCAGCATAACGAGCGAGACATGTCGATGCCAGCCGTGCCAGGAGCGTGTCTCGTTGTGGTCGAGGCCGAGTTCGTTCTTCGCGCTCTCGAAGCTGTCCTCGATAGCCCAGCGATGACCTTCCACCGAGACCAGCTTCTTCATGGGCGTGCCCTTGGGGCACCAGGTGGAGAAGAAGGCTAGATCGCCGCTGACGATGTTTCGGCGGATCAACAACCCCCGCGTCCATTCGCCGGTGAGGCTGCTGTTGTATTCGCCAGCGTCGAGGTCGGCCAATTCGACATAGGCCCACTCGTGCAGGCGGGGTCCCTTAGTCCCTTCACCTGAGGACAAGCGCCGCCAGGCCTTCTTGGGAAGACGGTGCGCGATCTTGGAAGCGGTGCCGCCGACAAGGTGCTTCTTGCCCCAGGAGCGGAACACGTGATTGGAGGCAACGCCCAGAACATAGCCCTTGCCGGCCTTGCGCAAGAGAGTTTCGATGTCGCCTGTGCCATACACGCTGTCCGCGGCGACAAAAGAGAAGGGTACTTTTGTGGCAACCGCCCGTGCGATCATCGCCCGCGCGATCTGGGGTTTCGTCGCAAAGCCAACGTCTTGCGGCACATGCGCCGCCTTCAGGCGGGCGGGATGGTCGGTCCATTCCTTTGGCAGATAAAGCCTCCGGTCGATAAAGGCATGGCCGTGACGCGACACATAGGACGCGAACACGCCGATCTGGCAATTGGTGATCTTGCCCGCCGAGCCCGTATACTGGCGCGCAACCCCGCACGAGGCCTTGCCCTGCTTCAAAAAGCCCGTCTCGTCGATGACAAGAACCGCATTGTCGTCGGCGAGCGTCTCCAGCACGTAATCGCGCACCATGTCACGCAGGGCATCGGCATCCCACTGGCTGCGGCCAAGGATCGCCTGCTGGCGCCATGGCCCGGGATCGCCAGCCGCTTCCGCACGCATCCAGCCCGTCTTGCGCGGTTCGTTCCCCAAGAGGCCGTCCAGAAACTCTGCCGCCGATGCCGCAACTCGCTTCTGGTGAAACAGAGGCCGCATGCGCGCCCTTACGTCCCGCAACGACCATGCCCACAGATCCAGCGTCGTTTCAACCGATGCTCCCGCCATCCATGACCCTCCAAATCATGGTGGCTCATGGATTCAGACGCCAAGCAAAATTGCAACTGTAATGCTAAGCGAGCTCATGGGACCTTACGAAAAATTGCCTTCGTTTTGACAAAGCGCATAATCAGCTTTCGGGGGGATTCCCCGGCAGAGCGGCACGGTGAGCTCGTCACTGACTTTCACTCCGATCGCTCTTGGCTGAGCGAAGCGCAAATGATGCGGGTCGCAAGGTTGCCGGCCGCAAATCACGCACGGCTGTGAGGCAACGAATTTCAGATGTTCTTTGTCACGCAGCCTTTTTGGTTCTGGATGGTGAGCTGGCTTTTATCAATCTGGCCTGGAATGAGATCTGATGGCGGAGCAAGCGGTGGCGCCATGCTCCGCTCGGCGCGGCGTCGTTCGCCACGGAAATGCTCGGCGATCGGGTTCTCCCGGCGGCCGTAATAGCGTGACGGCCGCGGGATAGGGGTCGTATCATCCGGATGGAATCCGACCCGGACTTCTGCCGTTGCCGCGAGAGGAGGTGACGGTGAGGGCAAGGGCTTCTGCGTCCCATTCGCCTTGGCGCGACGATAAAGCTCAAGCCCAAACGGTTTGCCGAAGGTCGCCAGCGTCCGTCGGGCGAAGTCCCGCGCCCTTCGCCCGTGCCATGACCCTCGAGATAACGGTCGTGCCGTCCGCTTGTACGGTGAGCCGCACCCGGGCGACATAGACGGCAAGGAAAGTCCCGCGGTTCTCACGCGCCAGCACGCGGCGAGATTCGATGGTTTCCCGGCTCTACCCGTCAAAGCCGAAAATCCGGTTGGCCTCCGAGATGGCGTACCAGCCCTCGAGATAGGACAGTTCGCGGCCATGGGCCTCGCGGGTGCGGATGAAACGAGTGTGGGGAGCGCGCCGCAGCGCCTGCACTTGTTTTGCCGAGAAGCCCATCACTTGGTCCTCACGCTCAAGACCGGTTCGGGATTGGCGAGCGTAACGCCGGTGATCTCGGCGCCCTGCTTGAGGTGGGCCAACAGGCCCTGGCGGTTGAGGCGGGGATCGCGCGGCTCCCAGTAGATGCTGGGGACGGCGGCCTCATCTATCACCATCAGGGCGGGCATTCCGGGCCTTATAGACGCGGTAAAGTCCGGCGCCGCTGCCAGGCGCCGAAATGTAAACGGAAAAGTCGCGACGCGTCCGTGGTTTTCGCCGTCGCAGCGCTTCAAGCGTAAAAACGAGCTGGCGCGCTTGCCGCCAGAGCAATAATTCGTAACGGGTGAGACGATCCAGAGGAAGGGTTGGCAGAGCGGCCAAGCGTAAGAATGCATCTCCGATCGCATTTGTCCGATGGAGATCGTTCTTCCTGCTCGGTACCCGATACGAAGGCAGAACCGGTTAGGAGCCGAGTTTCCGCCGAACCATTCGTTCGATCGACTAGCGCCGGCTTTGATTTGCCGTCTTCCTGATCGCCAATTTCGGCGCAGTGGGTTCAAGCGGTCGGAGCAACAATCTTTGCAAGCTTAGCCGCCGGAGTTGTGAAGCCAAGAGTTTTTCTTGGGCGCGTGTTCAGTTGGCGCGCGACAGCATCTAAATCTTTCTGGGTATAGCCGGACAGGTCCGTGCCCTTTGGGAAGTACTGGCGCAGCAGGCCGTTGGTGTTTTCATTACTGCCACGCTGCCATGGACTTTGAGGATCACAGAAATAGACGGATACGTTAGTGGCGACGCTGAAGCGCTTGTGGTCGGCGAGTTCGGTTCCGCGATCCCAAGTCAAAGAAGACATCAATCCGGCCGGCAGATGCCTTACTTGCCTGACCAGCGCGCCCACGACACTGTCGGTATCCTTGCCTGGCACTTTGACGAGCATGACGAATCTAGACTGGCGCTCGACCAAGGTTGCGATGTGGCTATTTTTTCCTCCAGCGAGGAGGTCGCCCTCCCAATGCCCAGGGATCGCTCGGTCCTCGACCTCGGCAGGCCGCTCTCTGATCGATACCGCGTCGACGATTTGTCCACGTGGCTGCCCGCGGGTGGTAGAGGTCTTGCCTCTGCGCATCGACCGCCGGGTCCGTAGATGTGAGATCAGCTCCTTCCTCAAGACCCCACGAGCCTGGACAAACAGGCTTTTGTAGATTGTCTCGTGCGATATCCTCATCGGCGGGTCATCAACGTATTCGACCTTCAGCCAACCGGAGATTTGCTGAGGCGACCAAGGCGATCTGCCGCAATGATAGGCCAGCGACCAATCCGCGGGATATCTCCTCGCGCTCATGCACAGAAAGGGAGCGTCGCGACCGCCTTCTCGCCGGCGGCGCTATGCCGCCTCTGGCGGACAGCACGCCAAAAATCGATCCGGCATGCTTGCCCAGGCTGCGGCCGATATCGCTTAGCGACTCTCCTGCTTTCCACCGTGCCCACAGCTCCTGCTTCTGCTGTGGTGACAAGCCAGGCCGCCCGATTTGTGCCATTGTGAATCCCCCGGAGTGAACATGATGTCCATCATCTTGCGTTCATCCGTTGAATCCACCGCTCACTTTTTCAAAAAGTGCTGTCTCAACGCTGGTCGCCCGGCGTAGCCGCCAGAGCACGCTCGCCAAACGCAACACCAACTCGCGCTCGACTGCGGTTTCGGCGTCATAGTCGGCTATGACGGCGGCTTCGAAGGCTTGGTAGCGCGGCAATGACGGTCTCGGCTGTCAGTCCATGGCGGACGGCATTCGTTGGCGCCATCAGCGCTCGGTGGCAGCGTCATCAGACGGCTGCACATCGGTCGCAGTTTCTGTAGGATTGGATTGCTGGGTCTCGACTGTCGCCGCCGATTTCGGGTGGGTCTCCTCCCATAAGCTTTTGGCGATTACGAGCGGCTCGATTTTGAGACCCTGCCACCAGGCAAGCTCATTGCCCGCTTGATGCAGCTGCCGGTGATGGCCGCGGCAGAGGGGCACGGTGAACTCATCGCTGACCTTCATGCCGAGCCCTCTCGGCTGGGCAAAGCGCAAATGATGGGGATCCGACGGCTGCCGCCCGCAGATCAGACAGGATTGCGAGGCGACAAATTGCAGGTGCGCCTTGTCGCGCAACCGCTTGGGCTCGGGCAGGGCGAGCCGGCTCTTGTCGATCGGCGAGGGGAAAAGATCAGCCGCCTCAGGTGACAGCGGCGGCGCAGCGGCCGGCTGTGCCGATGCCGTATCGCGCTCCGCCTGGCGTCGCTCGCGGCGGGAGTGTTCGGCCAGCTCGTTTTGCCGCCGGCCATAGTAGCGCGACGGGCGCGGGATAGGGGTGGTGTCGTCGGGGTGGAAGCCGACGCGCGCGTCCGCCGGTACTGGAATCGGCTGGACAGACGGGGAGGGTAGGGGCTTCTGCGGCCCGCTCGCCCTGCCGGTGCCGCCGCGGTAGAGTTCAAGCCCAAAGGGCTTGCCGAAGGTGGCGAGCGCCCGCTTGGTTGCGTCGGTCTCGGCGGCCTTGAGCGCGATATCGTGCACCTCGCCCGGAGAAGTCCCGCGGCCTTCGCCGCTGCCGTGGCCCTCCCGGATGATGCTCGTGCCGTCCGCCTGTACCGTAAGGCGCACCCGGGCGACATAGACCGCCAGGAATGTGCCGCGGTTCTCTCGCGCCAGCACGCAGCGGGAGTTCGACTGTCTCCCGCGACCAGCCATCGAAGCCAAAGATCCGGTTGGCCTCCGATATGGCGTACCAGCCCTCCAGATAGGCGAGTTCGCGGCCGTGGGCCTCGCGAGTGCAGATGTTGTTTCTGCGCGGCTGTCGCCGCAGCGCCTGCATCTGTTTTGCTGAGAAGCCCATCACTTCGTCCTCACGCTCAATAGTGGCTCGGGATTGGCGAGCGTGACCCCGGTGATTTCTGCGCCCGACTTCAGGTCGGCCAACAGGCCTTGCCGGTTAAGGCGGGGATCGCGCGGCTCCCAATAGATGCTCGGCACCGCCGCCTCATCGATCACCATCAGGGCCGGCATTCCGGGCCGTATCGACGCGGTAAAGTCCGGCGCCGCCAGCTTTTTCAGGTCGAGCTCGACCATTGTATCTTTGGCGATCTGGCGGCGTTTGGCAGCCCGGTCCCGGAGGCGGCCCAGTCGATCCTCCATTTCGGCGATGCGACCCTTCAGCCCTGTGGCCAGGGCTTCGTCGGCCAGCGCCGCCCGGATGACGGCGGCGAGAATTTCATGCAGGTCGGTGAGGCCCTCAGTGGTGTCGGCGAGGGTCTGCTCGTCGATTTGGGGATCTTCCGCCCGGAGGCGGTCGCGGATGGCGCGGTAGTGGATGGCGGCGAATTCGAGGCTCATCGCAAGACTCCAAATCTGTTTAAACTGCACGTGGACGCTGACACGATTGATAGAAATACTATTAATTCGTTTGGCATTCCTAGTCAATAGAATTTCTATCAGAAAAGAGGCGGGGCAATTGGTGAGCACTAGGCAAATTAAGGCGGCTCGCGCTTTGCTCGGGTGGTCCCAAGCTGATTTGGCCAAAAAATCGGGTGTTTCGGAGCCGACGATCGCCCGTTTGGAAGCGGTCGATGGTGATTTAGGTGGTCGCCAAGAAACGGGAAAAAAAATTAGAAATGCTATCGAAGCGGCTGGCATTCAGTTTTTCGAAGAGAATGGCGGCGGCGAGGGGGTACGCCTGAGGAAACCAAGAAGAGTGTCGCCTGTCATCCGAAAATAGATAGATAACCGGCAGGAAATGACGGTCCAGAAAGCCGCCGGCATTCGCGTCGATGAATTGGATGCTGTCGCTCCAGGCCCGGGCCGAGAGGCGATGACGCTCGCGAATAACCTGGCTGTTCGGCGGCGTCGAATTCATCGACGAAAATGGCGGAGGCCCGGGAGTTCGTCTTCGCAAGCGTCAGCGGGCCAAGGGTCGAAGTTGATGCCGTCCATGCAAAATTCTATTGATTGATGTATACCGGTATTCGGTATATAGTGATTTATGATCCGATCGTTTGGAGATGCCCGGACCCAAGCATTGTTTCGAGATGAGTTTGTACGAGACCTTCGAGGTATTGCCCGGCCAGCCAAGCGCCGGCTCGAAGCAATTAACGCCGCTCATCGGCTCGACGACCTTTTTGTACCGCGCTCAAATCGGTTGGAGAAGCTAAAGGGAAACCTGAAGGGATTTTTCTCAATTCGGATCAACGATCAGTGGCGGGTGATTTTTAAATGGATTGATGGTGATGCCTATGAGGTTCGAGGGGTTGATTATCATTGACGGGAGAAAACAATGACGAAGAAAGAGTTTGCTCCTGTGACGCCTGGCGAAATGCTGAAAGAAGAATTCTTAGCAGAATATGGGTTGTCGCAGAACCAATTAGCAAAAGCGATTGGCATCTCGCCAAATCGCATTACCGAGATCGTCAACAATCGTCGACGCATTACGGCAGACACTGCGCTCAGGCTCAGCCTCTACTTTGGTAATAGCCCAGAGTTCTGGATGAACCTCCAGTCCCATTACGATCTCAAAATGGCGCGCATTGACCTGAAGCCCGGCGATGTCAAACGCATAAAGGCACAACGGGCCGCTTGAACTTCGAGGTAATACAGTTCGAATCCATGGGCGATCCGAGGCGCGCGTACGATCGTTTAACAGCCCGGTTCCGGAGGCGCCCAAGCCGGTCCTCAATCTCGGCAATGCGCGCTTTGAGGCCTGTGGCCAGAGCTTCGTCAGTTAGGGCGGCCCCGGATTACGGCGGCGAGGATTTCGTGCAGATCCGTCAGGCCCTCTGTCGTGTCGGCGAGGGTTTGTTCATCTATTGTGGGGTCTTCGGCTCGGAGGCGGTCGCGGATGGCGCGGTATCGCGACTGCGCCTGGAATATACTGGGGTCGCGATCATTGATGTGGTCAAATCAAAATCCGAAGCGTATGCGACCGAAGTTGTGTACGTCCCAGACGACAACACCGGTTTGATTGACAATAATGGATCCGCGAAAAGTTCTTCAATCCACGCAACGACTGCTTCTTTTCGAAGCAGCAGAAACATGATCACACTTAAGGGCACTGAACATCTCTTTTGGCGCAACCGCTTCTCTGATTATCCCGTTACGTTTGTCGTCATCGATCCTGGCAACACACCTTGGCAACCTTTCCATCTACCCGATGGCGCGCTCGCGATCCTCGGTGATCGCTTCCCGGCATTCCGAGTTGGGTTGGCAGCGCCCACTGCCGAGGCTCTGCTCGCTACATTGTGTTTATCGATGCAGCAGGAAAAATTTGACCTTCCGGCCGTCGCTGGTGCTGGTGAAGCGCAGTTTTGGTTCTCTGCTGTTGATCAATTCTATGCTGATGCTGTCACAAACCATGCTGTCGCTCTCCTGAACTGGTTCGCGAACCGCCGGCAAATAACAACGGCTCAGCTCATAGACGCCATACGCGGATTCGTCGATGATTGTGAGCCGGCAGCTCTTAACTTGTCGACCAAGGCTATAGTGGCCTATGCGAATGTTCGGAGTATCCCGTGGTTCCGAATCGGTAGCACGAGCGACATTCAGCTTGGTCAGGGCCGCAATCAACGACGCATGCACAAGACAATGCGTAGCAACGAGTCTGCGCTGGCGGCTTCGTACGCACGCGATAAAGCGCTGACCTGTGCCCTGTTATCGACGGTTGGGTTGCCCGTCGGAAATTTTGCCGCCGTGAGGAGCCCTGATGAAGCTGCATTGGCGGCCCGGGCTATAGGATTTCCCGTAGTACTCAAACCAAACTTCGGTGCTGAAGGTCGCGGCGTAGTAGTTGGCCTCAACAATCCGCAAGCTATTCAAGAGGCCGCTGAAAAGCTTTTGCCGGGTGCGCAACAATTACTTGTCCAAAGCTTCATTCCGGGTGAGGACCACCGCATTCTGGTCGTATCCGGCAAGGTCATCGCAGCAGCGCGCCGCGAACCAGCGGCTGTTATTGGCGACGGCAAACGATCAATCGAAAAGCTGATCGCCGCCGCCAACGCTGATCCTCAGCGTGGCCATGGTCACACTCGGCTGATGAATTACATGGAAATTGACGATGAAACGCACCGCGTTCTCGCGACACAAGGATACGTGATTTCTAGTGTTCCCTCTGTAGGCGCCGTTGTGCGTCTACGTCTGACCGCAAATATTTCGACCGGGGGGACAGCGATTGATGTAACCGACACAATTCATCCCGATAATGCGCGGCTTGCCGAGCGAGCGGCATTGACCATTGGATTAACCGTTGCAGGGATCGACTTCATCACCCCGGATATAACGCGCTCGTGGCGTCAGGTTGGCGGAGCTATATGCGAGATCAATGTTAATGTCGGTCTCAGACCGCATTGGATTGCCAATCCGTCGCGCGATGTGGTTGGACCGATTCTCGATACGATCTTTCCCGCTGGCCAAGATGGCCGGATTCCCATTGCCCTCGTGACAGGTACGAATGGCAAGACAACTACCACACGTATGCTCGATCATATTCTCAGAGCTCAAGGACATATTGTTGGAAGCGCAACCACCGATGGGGTCACAATTAATGGTGAAGCGATTGTGGATGGAGACTTGGCGGGCGTGGGTGGAGCGTCAATTGTACTGCGCGACCCGACAGTGTCTGCCGCTGTGCTAGAGTTCGCCCGCGGCGGCATAATCAAATGGGGAATTTATGTTGATCGATGTGATGTTGCTGCCTTGCTCAACGTTGATCGGGAACAGATTGAGATGGACGGCATTGAATTGCTTGAAGATATGGCGCAATTGAAGCGAAAGGTCTTGGACACCGCACGTGGCGCTGTCGTCTTGAATGCAGAGGATGCATACTGCCTGCAGATTTCGCGTCAGTTTTCTGTCGAGCGGACTATCCTTTTTTCCCTGGATGCATCCAAACCCGTTGTTCAAAACCATATCGCTAAAGGAGGCATCGTCGTTACGCTCGTTTACCTAGATGGCCAAGAAGGCATTGTGATTCGTGGCCCAGGAGTTGAAATCTCTGTCTTGCGCGTCGACATGATACCAGCAACTTGTGGAGGAATCATCCGGCATAATGTGTCAAACGCCCTTGCCTCGGTTGCGCTCGCTTATGGCATGAGAGTGCCCATTGAAACAATTGCGGTGGGTCTTTCCAGATTTAACAATTCACTCGAAGATTCTCCTGGTCGGTTCAATTGGGTCGATGGTTTCCCGCTACGCGTTTTGTTTGATCGTGCTAGCAATCCACCAGCCTTAGCGGCGACGGTCGCGTCAATTGATCGTCTCACATTCGCTGGCCGTCGAATTTGTGCCCTTACCAGTCCTGGCAACCGTCCGGATCGTCAAATCGAACAGTGTGGAACAACAGTGGCAGGCCATTTTGATTATTTCATCTGCTTCGAGAGGAGTGATTGGCGCCGCGGTCGAGCAGAGAACGAAATTGCTTGGCGTCTTAAACATGGCTTAATGACGGCTGGAATTCGCGAAGATCAAATTGCTTCAGCGCCTACACAGGAGCGTGCGTTGGAGATTGCTGCAAAAATTGCCGGCCCCGGTGATTTGCTTATTGTTCTTGGCACAGACGTGAGAAAATCTATTCTTGATCTGCGTAGCGCATTCGGCCTGCCCGCAGTCACAATGCCCAACCGGTTGTGCAACAGACCGTGATATCGTCAGACCGTGGCGCACAAAAACGCCCGCTTCGAGCCCGAGCCCGCAAGAGTTCGAGCTGATGGCCGACCGATGCGGACTCAGTCAGAGGGCGGCATGGATATGCGCGATATCCACCGCACTTTTGCGGAGATGATTTTGGCAAGACGCGCGCCGGCGCCGAATGGGCACGCCTGCTGTCTGATGCGAACGCGTCCATCGCGCTGGTCGCTGAGACCGAGCGCGACGCGCGAGGTGATGGTGGAAGGCGCCCGCTCGAATGCCTCGTTTGTTCGATGCGAACCGCGTCGGTCGCCGAGACCGAGCACGATGCTCGAGTGATAGGCTCCTCCGGCGGCGCCGGGAACGGCCCATATGAATGCCAACGCGGCGACGCATTGAGTGGTCAACGGGCGCGGTGGCGCAGGTGTTCTCGGCGGAGCAGCCGACAGCATTCGGCAACCCACGACGAAAAGCAGGCCGCAAACAGGCCCGGATCAATCCGGTTCATGACCGTCCGCAGCCAGTCGGCGCAGGGAATGCCATGGTAGAATTCTAAGAAACGCCGCAGAAATGGCAGATGTGCTTCACCCCAATCGACAATGTCGTCATAGCCGCTTGCGATCGTTCCGCACACGACCAGGAAAAGCACTTCGCGCAGCGGGTAAGCGACCTTCCAGCATTGCCGGCTATCCTTGACCCTACCCAGGTGATCGAGCAGTGCACGCAACCGCGGCTTGGCCGACCAAGTCTCCATTGGCCCCTCCCGAATCAGAAGGGCCAAGAGAATCAGTGCGATCGCGCCGCCGGAAGACGCCAGCCCCAGTCAAATCGAAAATCGTTAACCTGACCGCGCCGCCCTGGCTTGATGACCAACATCCCTTGTCCTTGAATATTATCCGTATTAGGATGTGGAGTGTCTCGCAGGCGGACTTCTCAAAGAGCAGTAGGGACTTCAGGATGATTTCAATGAAAAATCTCTTAGTTTGCTGCCTCGCAATTGTAATATCCGGAGCGCTGAGCGGCGCCGCTCATGCACGCCAGTGGCACGGGGGATCTGGCTGGGGTGGCGGTCCACCGCCAAATTATTTCGGAGCCCATCCATATTCTGGCGGGGGGTACGGCTACTTCTACTACGGCGGGTTCTATGGCTACCCATACTATGGCTATTACGGCGGAGGCTTCGAAGGCTGCTTCCGGCGGCTTCGAGTTGTGGGCTATACGCAACATGGCCATTCTATAAAGAGACGCGTGCGCGTTTGTTATTGATTTGAATGTATTAGCCGATAGTTGATCTGATAGCCGGCGCCTGTCGAGCGGTCGGGGTTGATGTTCAAACGCGATCAGGCTCTAAAATAAAAATTAGTATCCGGTCTTTCGGATATTATCCGATGACGCCGCATCTTGCGGAAAACATACTATGGCGGCGCAGAATTGATTGACGGTCCGCGCCATCGCCGTCAAGCCGCTCGCTTTCGGCGCGCCCTGGAATCCGCGGTGTCTAATTCATCGACGAGAATGGCGGCGGGCCGGGCGTGCGACTCCGCCGGCGAGAAAGCCCAGAATGCCCAGGTAGCCACCAGCGACTGAGCTTGATCAATCATCGCATACGTCTATCTCAGAAGCTTCTATCCAGGTCGCGAAGTGGGGGTAACAGCCCTGCCATCCGTCTGCCGAAGGCAGTGGTCGAGGCGCTCAACCTGAAAGCTGGCGATGAGATCGAAATTACGATTGCTGGCGACCGGCAATTGAAATCGCACGCGATCGCAAACGAAAGGATGCGTTAAAGCGCTTACGTGCGCTCTAGCGTCTTCTTCCTCCGGGCTTTACAGTAATTAGCCGTGCTTGTTAGGGCATCGACCTAAGAGCCGATTAGAAGCAATGGGCTGGCCGAGTGAGGCGCCGGAGCATGGCGGCGGATCGCGCGTAGCGCTCAAAATCGCGGGCCAAGCGGCGGTTATGGCTGATCCAGGCGAGCGTACGCTCAACAATCCAGCGCTTGGGGAGAACGACGAAGCGGTGCAACTCGCTGCGTTTGCAGCTTCCAGGTGCCGCACTTGGCGATGGCAGTTGCTGCCTTCGATCCCTGATAGCCGGCATTGCCGAAGATACACTCGATGAAGGGGAACAAACGGCGGCTGCGCCGATCGAGCACCCAACGCACACCATCGCGATCTTGCACGTCGGTGGAATGGACGATAACGTTCAAAAGCAGGCCGAGTGTATCGACAAGGATGTGCGGCTTGCGGCCCGTGACCTTCTTACTCGCGTCGAAGCTTTGCGGGTCAAGTGCGGAGCCCCTTTTTGAGCCGCCTTGGCACTCTGGCTGCATTCATCATGAACTCTATGTCGCGACGCGCGAGCACGAGGGACGCGAGGCCAGTCTGACGGCCGCGAACATCGATAGCGCTCCAGCGTGCCATCCCAATCCCACACCATGAAATAGAAATGCGCGGTGCCTTCGGCAGCGCCGCCCATTGGCAGCCCGTAAAAAGCACATAGGAGATCGCGTTTCGCAATCGCAAGCCGCGACGTTTGGCGGCACGGCGATGTTCGGGCTTCCACATTCGGCACTCCCTTGGCAGCGATTCGGGTGCCAGACAAATCACAAGTGATTCCCACGAATCAACAACTTTATGGATCGGCTCTAAGTGCACCGCTTAGTGGACGCAATTATCGACTGCAGAGCGGCACTGCTCAGTCGAACCAACATAGTTTACCCGCGTAACTCTCGAATCTTTCATGACTATGTTGACGGTGCATGTCCCCACCAAGGGGCGGGAGGGTGTTGAAGACCAATCGGTACAGAAAGAGCCAATTATTGTCACGAAGTTGAGTTTACAAAAATGGTGCAATGATACAGTCGTGGCGGCGTGCACGTCGGATTTGTACGACCAAATTTCACCGCCGCTATCAATCGCTCGACTTGCCGGTTGTCCCATGCAAGCAAGAAGCCGCTCTTTGCTAAGGCCAACCAATTTGCTAGGAGCATGCTGAGTTTCCGTCGAGGCGCAGCCCGTCAATAGACTAGCCGAACATAACAGAATAGACGCGTTTATCGCTAAACGTTGCATTTGCATCCCAATCTGAATTAGAAAGTTGAAGTCTCGTACGCAACGGCTGGCCAAACGTCAGCCGTCTCATTGATCCACAGTCGCGGTGCGCATACCTACCTTAACCTTTACCGCCCCTGGTATCGACCTCCTTCATCGCGAGCAATTTGAGTTCGGTTACGCTCGTTGCCAGCACGGGGACAACGGTACCGCTGATCGTGACTTCGTTATCGGCTCGGGACGTGGCGAAGCGCGCGCCGCGCAGGGTCAGGATCGCCCGAAAGCAGTCGCATAATGCCCCCCGCGCTCTGCAGACATATGGCGGTGCCTTAAATCGCAAGCTTATTGCCCGGCCTGTGCGCGATTCAAGAGATGGCCAGACTAGTTTGCGCATTCCAGGGATGTGATCAGCCGTTCCAGGCGATGGTGATCACATAATCCAGCGATCGTGATCACGCTCAGCAGATGCTGAGCGTTCGCGCGGCGGCGAACACGACTGACGATTGTATTTGTGCTTGGAAACGGTCCTCTGGTCAAGGCTGGCGGGAAGGTTTGGCGATCGTCCGGCGGTTCATGGGAGGGGCCTGTCGGCCGGGTGCGCGATGACGAGGGGATCATGTTTTTCTTTTCGCCTGCAGCGCGCTCTCGCGACGCAAATTTGCGATACGCGCCTTCGATGCGGCGCGGGCCTATCTAGGAGCATACTCCTAAAAATTTTTTGGCGGTAGGGTCGAGGACTAGCGAGCCGGTTTAGGTTGAGGTTTGTGTTCCCTGTTTACTCGCCCTTTCGTTTGCGAGTGTCACACCATTTCAACCATGCCACCTTTCCAGCCCCCGCCACGTCGAACGCAGCGTGCGGATTTCCTCGCACTGCGCTCTCCTGTTTGTTTCTCCTCAAGGCTTATGGGACCTATCTGGCCGGGGCGACTTTCAGCATTGGTCGCCGAACCCGGTAGCCGTTGAACAGCCGCAAGGATTCGTACATCCACTGCCTACTCCACCGCTTCCAGCCGAAGCCCTTGCGTTTCTGAGCTCGCCCCATGTGACGCCGGACCTTCTTTTCTACCCAGTCTTTGATGAAGTTGAAGCACTCGCTGGAATGCCCGACCACAAAGTAATTCACCCAACCGCGCAGCACCGGGTTGATCAATTGCACCACCCGGCTCACTGGTTGCGATCGGTAGCGGCGGAACATGCCCTTGAGCTTCCGCAGCAACGCGGTTCGCTTCTTGAGCTTTGGCGTGTAGTTGGGACGCCAGACACCCCTGCGCCTGCGCACACGGCGGAAATCAAAACCTAGAAAGCCGAAGCTTTCGCCTTGGCTGAGATCTATGGCTCAACTCTTCGCTTCATTGATTTCGACTTGCAGTTTGGCTAACTCTTCCCCGAGTCGCTTCTCCACCGCCGCCCTCAGCCGTCATGATGCGGGTGGGCGTCAATCAAGATCACCAGACCATCGGCAAATCGTGCATATTCGATGCGAGTGTACTTGCCGTAACGCGTGGTCTCTTTCGAGGGACTTATCTACGCCTTGCAATTCGATAGCCGCGAAGGTCACCCCATCTACTCCCGGAGCCCCATCGTTCTTTTTGGCCAGCGCATATGCAGCGCGTAGCGTTTCCCTCTTGCAGACATGGACGTACAAACCCCAGAACCGCCAGGTCGTTTCAGCCTTCGCCTTGACGTATATTCTCCGTCTCAGGTCTTGCAAATCGTTGGACGCCTTTGTCATCTCGTCCTTGCCTCCCTGATTGCCGGAGAAGTTACAAACAGCAGGGCCCCTTCGCTCCGCGGATATTGCTCCGCTTCATCGCTACTGCGGACCCATCCGCCACCCTGTCACCGTCGATCGATTTCCCGGTTGTTGCCGGTTATACGATCTACCTTGCTCCGGTGATTTCTCGCCGGGATGAGGAGGGTTTCTCCAGTTGCTTGGCATGTCCTTGTCACCGTGCTGTCGCTTTCACCCCGCCGAGATCAAGATGCCGCATCGGTCAGATTTCGACACCCTATGCTGCCTTCGCCCTTCGTTTGCAGGCTCGGCCCTCGGGGATAATTGGTTTCGAGGCCACTTTCGCGTTCACCTTCGTTACGGCCCGGTGACTCGTGATCTCCCCAAGGGAGACCTTGTCGATGGGCTTCAGAGTCTCGGTTTCCCTCCACCCTGCCATCCAAGCTACGGGGCTTCTGACTTTTGCCCCGGCAGGCTTTCCTCCTGCTGAACACACCAGCCTTCGCTGGACGCACATACGAACCCAAATGAAAGGTGCCCGCCGATCCGGCGGCGTCGCGGTTGCGGCTGCCGGCGTGGTCGCACATTTGAACCCGCCGAGCCTATGCGCAGCTAGCTACCGTTGTTCACGCTTCAAAATTTCCTGTGCCAAGCGAATCTCGAGTTGCTGCGGAAGCTCCGCACTGCAAAGTTTCCATTTCCATTCGGTCAAGCAGAATCCCAGCCGGAAGCTCTCCGCAGGGGGCCTGTCGACCGGCACGGCTACAAAAAATCTCGCTATGCCGAGTTCCGAGTTTATGTAAACCCGCCAAACGTTTCCAAGCGCCTCTGAGCTGAAGCCCGCGATCGGCCGAACGTTACCCGAGACGACACCCGATAGTCGGCCATTCTGCAGAAGGCCGATCAAGGCCTCTGGAGAAACAAGCTTAGCCACAATCGGATCCGCGACCGAGGCGCCAATGCCGATGGCAAATTGCTCAAGCATCGATCCAGGAGGGCCAGCCTTCCCCGTGATCCGCAGATATGCCCTCATTATCTGCGCGGTTAGCGATTTGCGAAGGGCAGGGTAATCGACGAGTTCGTTTACGACTGCAACATCGCGGGTCTGAACGGCACTGGCAAGGCGATATACTGCAAATAAAGGCCATACGGCATAACCCAGCCAAAGGACCGCAAGGCCTATGCTGACTCCTATCGTCCAGCGCATCCGCGTGACGCCAAGCTCACCAAAATTGAATTAAAGACGTCTTGATGTTGAACTTGAAGCCGAAAAAACCTGACCATTGCCAGCCAGCGTACCAGGTCAGGCAGTCGTTCTGGTAAGAAACAAAAGGAAGACGCAGCCCATCGATATAAATCGTCGAGACTTTCCAGCCCGTCTTCATCGGATCAACGTCTGACCAGACCGTCGCGTGGACCGGTGCCGTACCCACGACCGTGTAGTTTCGGTCCCCGACCCCGATGACGTATTCACCTAAGTTATGCAACGGATTGCGGAGATACCACGAGAGCTGTCTAACGATAAATGGCTTCCCCGGCAGTTGCCAATCGGGTGGGTCAGGCTCGTCATCATTCAACAACCACCAGACTGGATTCAATTTTTTCCAGATCGGCTGACGCAGTCGTCCTGTTACTGACGCGGTTCGGCCATCAGGACTTATGACCCAGGTTCCTTTCACTATCGGGCGCGCGGGTACTGAAATTGTAACAATCGAGCAGAAGAGCAACAATGATAGAAACCATTTCGACATTGGCCCGCGCTCATCATCCCGCCAACACTCAATCATAATGACCCATCCCAAGAGCGCGCAAGAGGGCTTGGTGCTCACGGAAGCAGGTGAAAAAACCAGTACTCCATCTATCGAATATTGGCTGACGAATAAGTAGCTTCGTTGGCGCTAAAGATCGCAAGTATGCATTGGCGATACGGCTATGGCTCGGGCGCGACGAGCGGTTAAGGCCCGTCCGCGTTCTCTCGCGGCTATACCGGCGCCTGTTCCGGCGCTCTTAGCCGGCCTGCGCGAACCAGCGACTTTCGCCTGCCATCTGGCGAAGCTCCGCAATGTCGAATGGATCGTGTATGCCAAACGTCAGTTCGCACGCCCCAGGCAAGTCCTCGACTATCTCGGCCGCTACACCCATCGCGTCGCGATCGGCAACCCATTGTCTACTCGCCTGCGATAACAGTAGCGTCCGCTTTCGTTATAGGGATTATCGCGCCAACAACAAGTCCAAGGTGATGACGGTTGTTGCCGACCAGTTCATTCGTCGCTTTCTACTCCACACCCTACCCAAGGGCTTCCGTCGCATCCGTCAGTTCGGCTTTCTGGCAAACCCTTGCCGCGTCAGCAAGCTGGCACCCATTCGCAGCGCTCTGAGTTCGCCAAGCCGCCACCCGCCGCCGAGCCGGCTGACTATCGCGAGCGCACCGCGACCCTCACCGGGAATCGCATCGACCACTGTCCGGGTCTGCGCAGGCCGCCTGCTCCAGCCGCGCCAGGAATAGATCGCCTGATTGCGTCGTCGGCTGCTGCTTTGGTCGCATCGTGCCATCCGATGCGACGAAGGAATCATGCTTCGGCCAGAGCGCAAATAAAAAAATGAAATTGCAAGCTTCTACCACTTAAACCCTCGAAAATCGGCAAACCCAAAGGCCGGCGCCTCGCGAAAACGGACTCACAATCGACCCCTTACACCATTCTTCACGCGGGGATTGGCAGAGGCAGGCCTTACAGACGATACACTTTCCCGGATCGCCGCTCACGTCGGCGCGGCGATGCCGCCCGATCCGAACTTGAAGGTGGGGGACGTCTTCAACAGAATCTCAGCTACAAGACATGTGGCAGGCGCCTGCGGACGAGGAAGCAGAGGCCCCCCTGTTGCAGTGATGGAGATCATCTCAGATGGAGCTGGCTGCGCTTCCATCTTTTACTTCGTCGGCTGATTCATTGAAAGTAACTTTGCGGGTGGGGAAACGGCTCGTGAGCGCTCTGGCGAACTCCATCGTTTCCTGCGGTTCGCCGTGGATCTCAAACACGACGCGTTCGATCTCATCGCCATGTTCTTGTTCTTGCGTCGGCGAAAATCTGTCGAGCTCGCTGCTGGTGTAATCTTTTTTCAGCAGCGACAATAGCTCCGGCAGCTCTCTTCCGGGCAGAACTACTTCAAATCTATGGGCGCGCTTCACTTGGGATTTCTCCATTCTTACGGGCTGGATTGCCCCCGTCGCCGACACGCGCGTCACATGGGACTGTGCCGCAGGTATCGACTGGTGGACGCTGGCGGCATACCGCCAAAAACTAAAGATGGGGTTACGGCGGACCCCATCTAGTCCCTATGATTGCCTGGCCTGAAGGTGGCCCGTCATCCGATATGCAACGGTACGAGGGCTAAGCCGGCTGACCGGCACAGAGCCTCATGCATAGGAGACGGGGCTAATGGAACAATCGATCTCAGTGGCGGGGAGCGGACGCTCTCGCATTTCAAGACTATGTCGATGCCGTCATGGATGCGGAGCGGCGGCTTAAGCGGGTCGAGGAGCAGATATCCGGCCTCCTGCCTGAATGGAACCTCCGCCCTGTCGTAACTTCACACGCTTTTCAAGCCCACGCCATCTCATGGAACCGAATGAAGGCGCGCATCGGCCTCACAAGGTCGACCGCATCGAGGCGCTGCCAAAAATCATTCGCGACGTCGGATGGAAGGCTCAAGTCAGGCTCTGCACTCGATATCGCCGGCTACGCGCGCGCGGCAAGACCGCCAACGTCGTCAATGTTGCCATCGCCCGCGAGATGGTCGGCTTCATCTGGTCGATCGCATGCACGATTCAATCCGCGCCAAAGACGGCATGACTATTACCTAACGGGCAACCAGAAGAGGAGATAGCAAACACCAGATCAGCACCTCGGCGCGGTATGCGGCGCTGGGGGTGGGACAATGCCGGGGAGCCCTCGTCTCCACTATGAGCCTTTGATGCACGCCATCTAGACAGAGGCAGCCCCAAACGAAGCAAGGTCATGCGGCTCGACCCGCGAATGAGAGATTGTTGACCGACGTTTAAGTCCGGCCTCCTGTACCGCATATCGGTCGTACAAAGGCCTCGGCCGTCGACCGGAATCGGCGGGCCAATTCATATGCCAAAGGTCCTTGTCAGCAAACGCCAGCAAGGGGAATCGAACGCCGTCAACGTCAGAGGGCTTCGCTCCTTGATGTAGCGAATAACCCAGCCTTCGCGGAGCTCACACGTCAGGAGGTATAAAAAATTCACGCGGTCGGAGCGCCTTACCGCTTGTTTAATTTAGTCTCTGATATGCCAAAAGACGTACGTAGAGGCCGCCAATGACTCCTGGTTATTAGTACCGTGCGTTGGCTGGTTCGCCTGGCAAAGATG
>CAWDAB010000007.1:0-374814 GCA_963800155.1 uncultured Alphaproteobacteria bacterium | reverse complement strand
GAATCGAACCCTCGTCATCAGCTTGGAAGGCTGTTGCTCTACCATTGAGCTACACCCGCGGAACTCGCAGTCGCCTATCAGGCCCCGCTTCGCGCACGCACGGCCGGAACCTCGAATCGCTCCGCCATTGTAGGCTTCGGCTGGCTTGCCAAGCCGTAGCTCGCGAAACGAGCGAAGGCTGGTGGGAGAGGTAGGACTCGAACCTACGAAGGCGTAAGCCAGCGGATTTACAGTCCGCCCCCTTTGCCGCTCGGGACACTCTCCCGTCCGAAACTAAGCCGTTTGCGATCTCGAAAAGCCAATATCGCAGCGACAAACGGCAAAGCGTGTCGGGATTTGGCCGTTTTATGGGCAGGCGACCCGGCGAAGTCAATGGAGCGCGGCAAAAACACCGTATCTTCGGCCGGTTTGCCAATGCTCCCGACGCATGAGATGAACCCGCATGGCCCGCAAACCCTGGCAGCGCAGCCCGCAACGCCGCCCGCCGCGCAAGCGGCCGCCGCCACGTGCCGGGTTCCGCCCCGCTCCGCTGCCGGCCGACGGTCCGGCCATTCTCTACGGCTGGCACACGGTCAAGGCGGCTCTGGAAAATCCAGCGCGCCGCGTTCGCAAGTTGATGGCGACCGAGAATGCGCTGCGCCGTCTGAGAGACGAGAACGTGCCGCTGTCGCTCGAACCGGAGCCGGTGCGGCCGGACCTGATCGACGCCCGGCTCGGCCCCGATGCCGTGCATCAGGGACTTCTGGCGGAAGCCGACCCGCTGCATGCGCCGGCAATTGCCGAGCTCGCGCCGGAAGGCATCGTGCTGGTGCTCGACCAGATCACCGACCCGCACAATGTCGGCGCGATCATGCGCTCGGCGGCCGCATTTGCGGCAAAAGCGATCGTCACCACCGCCCGCCACAGTCCCGAGGCGACCGGCGTACTGGCAAAGGCGGCTTCCGGCGCGCTCGAATTGGTACCGCTGGTGACGGTGCAAAATCTCGCCCGCGGATTGGAAGAGTTGCGCGAGCGCGGCTTCCTCCTGGTCGGATTGGATAGCAGCGGCGAGCGCGACCTTGCCGCGCTTCCTTTGCGGGCGCCGCTCGCTCTCGTTCTAGGCGCGGAAGGCAAAGGTCTGCGCCAGCTCACCCGAGCGACCTGCGATCAGCTAGCCCGCATCGACGTTCCGGGCGAGATCAAGAGCTTGAACGTGTCGAACGCGGCGGCGTTGTCGCTTTACGTCGCGAGCCGCGCCATTTTGCAGCGCTAGGAGCTTGTCCAAGTAATGGCTGGTCAAAGCGGCGACGAATCTGATTCTTTGCGGGCCATGAGCAAGGATTTTCGCCCCTGGAAGATCGATGAGGCACAACTTCTGCCGCCGCGCGTGCAGGACTACGTGCCCAAGGACCACTTGTCGCGGCTGATCGTGGCTTTGGTGCGGGAGGAGCTTGATCTTTCCGCGATTGCCGCGAGCTACCGGAGCGCGCTGGGGCAGCCGCCGTTCGACCCGCGGCTGATGACGGCGCTGCTGCTACACGGCTATGCGAGCGGCATCTATTCGTCGCGCCGGATCGCCAAGGCGGCCGTGGAGCGGGCCGACTTCATGATGATCGTGGCGGGCGATGCGCCGGACTTCCGCACCGTCTCGGAGTTCCGAAGGCGGCATCTTAAGGCGCTGGCCGCTTTGTTCGTGCAGGTGCTCAGGCTGGCCGAGAAGGCCGGGCTGGTGAAGCTCGGCCATGTCGCGCTGGACGGCACCAAGATTAAGGCCAATGCGTCGAAACACAAAGCGATGAGCTATGAGCGCATGAAGCAGCGCGAAGCCGAGCTTGCGGCGGAGGTGGACCGCTGGCTCAAGGCGGCTGAGGCCGCCGATGCCGAGGAGGACAAGCTCTACGGCAATAAGCGCGGCGACGAGATGCCCGCTTGGGCGGCCGACAAGGCGCAACGGCTTGCCAAGCTTCGCGCCGCCAAGGCCGAGCTTGAAGCCGAAGCCAAGGCCGCCGCCACAGAGGAGATGAGGCGCCGGCAACAGGCGCAACAGCAGCGCCCGGCAGACGGGCGGAAGAAAAAGGGCCGGACGCCAGCACCGCCGAAAGCCGAGCCCGACGGCAAGGTGCAACGCAACTTCACCGACCCGGAAAGCCGCATCCTCAAGACCAAGGACGGCTACATCCAGGGCTACAATGCGCAAGCCGCGGTCGATGCGACGGCGCAGATCATCGTCGCGCACACGCTGTCCAACGACGGCAGCGATCAGGCGCAGTTCGCGCCATTGCTCGACGGCATCAAGACCAACCTCAAGCGCAACCCGGACGAGGTCTCGGCCGATGCCGGCTACTGCTCGGCCGCCAATCTGGCCACGCTCGGCCGGCGGCGGATCAACGGCTACATCGCCACCGGGCGACAGCACCACGGCGCCAAGTCCGCCACCGCCAAGCGACCGCTCAAGCCCGGATCGCTGGTTGCCAGCATGAGCGCCAAGCTCAGACGCGCCGGCCATCGCAGCCGCTACCGATTACGCAAGCAGGTGGTCGAACCGGTATTCGGACAGATCAAACAAGCCAACGGCTTCCGTCAGTTCCTGTTGCGGGGGGTCGAAAAAGTAAAGGCCGAATGGGCGATGATCTGCACCGGTCACAACCTGCGCAAGCTCGCCCGCGCCGCCGCATGATGCAATCATGCTACCGCCGCCCTCCAACAGGGACTAAACGGACACGCTCCTAGGGCAAGATTCGCGGCGCGGCCTGATTCAAAGTGAAACGATCTTACCGTAGCAAACGAAACGGCGGGCTCGCGCCCGCCGTCCCCACTCGCGAACTCAAGGTCCGGTCAATCGGCGAATGCGTCGGCCTTACCACCACCCTTGCGGTATAGCCGGATCGTCATGCGGTCGGGACCGAGGATGGTGACTTCCGCCTGCGCGTAAACGACGCGGCCGCCGCCAATCTCGCTGCGCACGACAACGTCGCGGCTTGCGGCGTGGCGCCTGTGTTTGCGTTCGAGCCGCCGCGCGATCCTGTGGCCGGCGTAACGGGCTCCGTGCCAGGTCGTGCGCGAGGACACCCGCTGCCACGACGACGGCAGCGGCACCTGCTGCTGCAGCGTCACCGGAGGCAAGTCCTCGACATAGGCCGGCTGCGGCGGCGGCTGGAACAGGCCGCGGCCGCGCGGCATATCCGTCACCACGTGCTGGCGCAGGATCACGCGGGGAGGATCGTCGACCACGCGCTTGTGCACCACGACCACCGGCTTCTCACGCACGTAACGGACCCTGCGCTCGACGACGCGGTCGACCTTGTGGCGGGCATGCCTGTCGCTACGCGACTCCTCGTCCGCCTCGGGCTCGCGGTGAGCGCGTGCAAATGCTTGGGCCGGCGTTGCGGCCGCGGCAGCGGGCCGCTGAATCACATAAGTGCCGGGCGCGACTTCGACCGCATAAGGCTGTGGCGCATTGGAGCTTTGCCATTGCGCGCGCGCGGCCAACGGCGCGCAAGCGATGACGGCGACGGCGATAGCGAGCGAATTTTGCGCGAGGCGTTTCATCGGACAACGGCTCTCATTTCTGGATGGGTGGATGCGTCCTCGGCGACTGCGAATGGCGCGGCGGTTTGGCAAGACCGGACGAGATCGACCAAGAGCGGTAGTAGCTCCGCGCCGGCCGCGGCGGCACCCAATGCGCGCGCTTTCGGTGGACATCGAAGCGGTCGCGGCCGAAGGGGAAATAGTGCCGATCGCGCCAGGGCGACAGCCAATAGGGGCGCACGACCACGCCCGACTCCCAATCGTATGTAAGCACTTGTCCGGCGGGATGGCCGACCGGTTCGTATCGCACGACGACGTGACCGGCACGCGCGCCGTCGATGTCTGCGGCGCTTGCCGCGGCAGCGCCGAAAAGCAGAAGCACCATGGCGATCAGAACGCGCATTCGATAAAAACTCCGCCACTGTTCGCGTGCATTTTACACGACCGCTTCGTGCCGCCGCGGCCAATCGCCCGGTAACATTAATCGCCACGCATGCGTTCTTATCGGAGGAGTAGCTCGCGCAGGCAGGTTGCGAATTACCCGCCGCGTTAAAGTTAATCGGGCAGCGGTTTGGCGAAACGATTATCGTGAAGTTCATTCGTTAGGTTTTCCTTTTGTAGTTGCTAAGAAGCGGGGAGCGACCACAATGGTCGTCCGCCGCAGTGGGACGAGGAGGGGCGAACACACCATCTCCAGTTCCAGCAAAAGCCTGCTGGGAGGTTGATGGTTGGGCGCGATTCGCCGCGTTGTGATTCGAGTTGTTTGGATTGGATTGGCATCGACTATGATGCCGTGCGGGAGCCGAGCGATAAGCCGTCGCGTCGTGGCTGCCCGTGGGCCACCATCTTCCCGTGGGAAGACGATGACCCATCGTGTCAGCAAGTGGGGGGAAGTTAGAAAGCTAACTCGTCTCTCGGCTCCTCAGGCCAAGTGTGGTCAATCAGGTCTTCGACCTCTTGTCGTTGCCGTTCTTTCTCGATTAATTCTTCAACAGTCAGGTGAATGAGGTCGGCCATCAGCGCGGCCAACTTGTCAGTCTCAGTTCTCACGTTGTTTCCTTGTGTGTGCCGATCACGTAGTGATGTGATGTTGCCGGGTCCGCGGCGGGGGACCCGAATACAAATAAAAGCTAAGCGGACTCATCCTGCGCGTCAACAAGAGATAGTCATCAAATCTGAATCAAACACTAGATCTTGTAGTTTACGAGGGAAGACAGCGGGCGAAGTCCAGCGAAAGCGCCGTCAGTATCGGGCGACGGCGGCAGGCGAAAAGCATTTTTCCACCTCCGCCCGATTAGGTTTTTACGCCGGGGCGCATGACAGAAAAATGACGGAAAACCGGGACTTCTCAGGAAGCCGGTGGTGAGTCCGCTGGAGCAGGGCGCTAACCCTGGTTGCCGATTAACGAAGACAAGCCGCTGTTCAAAAATTTCAACTTTTTCCGGCTGGAAGCACAAGTGCATTTCCGTGCGCACCGATGCTTTCTAGTGGCACAAAAAGGGGCACAGGTCGTATCTAATGGAACGCGCCTCATTTGAAAACGCCCGTAATTGCAGGTGTTTTCAGATGCTGCGTTGTTCTTAGGCGGAATGTTTACAAAACCGCTGCTCTACCCCTGAGCTAACCCGGCTTGCTGACCGGACAGCTATCAGCCTCGTGCGGCCGCTACAAGGCAGCAAAGCCGGCCGGGCGATCCTGTCGCCCGCGGCTTGAAAAATCCGAGCGGTGGCCGGCCGCAAGCGAGCGCGGTGCGCCTCTCCGGCAGGCCGATAGGCGATGTGACCGTTCACCCACGCTTGGGCTCGGCGTCGCGCTTGAATCGGCAAAGCGCAGCAGAGATAAACGTGCAGCTGCCAATGTTTACGATGCTCGTCTCTCTGGCGAAACAGAAATTCTCTGCTCGTCTAACACTGTGTTCCTTGATGCCGCTCAGTGGCACGCAATGACGGTGCGCAACGTGCTCGCTCGGGCCTAAACAAGCCGGTCCTCGGCGGCGCATGGGTCCCCTATCGCCCCGCGAATTGTCTAGGATTTCCGACCGGGCATCACTTTCGCAAAAAGTCGAGTAAACCCTGCGGCTGCTCGGGTCACTACAGCAGCGTTCGTTCGAGAAGCATTGGACGGTGGGGCCGCGACCGATCCCTCAGGACCAAATGTCACTCACAATGCATTTGACTAGGATCAACTCCGTCGCCCAACCGCTGTGATAGCAGCTTCCACATCGGCCGCTACACGGCTCGCACTGTCAGAGGAGAGCTGGCCAAAAATCCGAGATAATATTATCGATGCAATGTTCGGCTCGCGCGGCACTGAGGCCATATATATCGCCAAAGTAAATCACAATGATTTCAAGCGTTATCGCATGGGATATCGAGACCGTTCCTGACCTCAAGGGGTTCGCCGCCGCCAACGGCATGGAAGGCACGAGTGATGATGAAATCCGCGGCGCCATGGGCGATAAATTCCCGAAGCACATCTATCACTCAATTGTCTGTATCGGCGCATTGGTTGCCCACCATGACAACGGCGGTTGGTTGATTGATGCGCTTGGTGCACCGAACATCGGCGAGCGGTCCGAAAAAGAATTGATTGCATCATTCGTTGATCGTATTGCTGAGCTGAGGCCGCAGCTCGTCACCTTTAATGGCTCTTCCTTCGATCTTCCGGTTCTTCGCTACCGCGCAATGGTCAATAGTGTGAGCGCACCGGGACTAGCCATGCGTCCCTATTTTCACCGGTATTTGGAGGATGCCGTTGACCTCTGCGACGCGCTCGCTTCATTCAGCTCACACGCGAAGGCAACACTCCATGAGATATGTCGCGTAATGGGATTGCCGGGAAAACCCATCGATATGATTGGCAGCAACGTAGAGAAATATTATCGCGAGGGGCGAATACGCGAGATTTCCGACTATTGCGAGGCCGACGTTGTCAACACTTATCGCCTATGGCTGCGATATGAATTGTTCCGAGGGCGATTGACTGAAGCAAATTTCAAAGCAAGTGAAGCAAACTTCGTTGAGTTCATCAAACTGCGCAGTAATACCAAACCATATCTCAGTGAACTAGCGCGATGAATTTATCATTTATGAGGCGGCATAAGCTTTATCCGCGGTGTAGCCCCTCGACCCCATAGGTGAGATGCACTCCATCAACGTCGATGACTGTGCGACCGGCGGCATCAACTCCAACCACTGCAGCTGTCGATCCCGGCTCGGCATTTCTAAGCCAATTTGCTCGGATCGACAGAGCCTCAATCTTTTCACGGGTGAATGGCGATACAAGAGTGCCCTCAACTTCGACATCTACGGAGCCATCGGCTATTCGTGTCAGAACGCGTTCGGTGATCAACGCTTGATCGTAGCCAAGAGATCGATCAACCAATCCCGCGAGCGCTTGCATGCCTGCGGCCATATTTTCACCGTACAGGCGCTGCCATAGTTGTATCCAACGCTCGCCAAGCGCTTGGGCGCGATTTTCCAAATGATCCACGTGGGTCGCTAATTCGACGATTTCGCGAACGTCTTTTGGCACCGATATGGCTTTTCGAACGCGCAACCATTCAATGGTCTCACGTACTGACAACGGATTATATATCCATGCCCAGCCCTGGCCGCGGGCGCCAATCGGTTTACCCCGTGGTGTCACGCGTCTTTGCCAGTCTCCGGGTTCCAACACGATGGCTGTAGGCGTCGTGCCAGTTCGATGACGATGCAATCGACCAAGGCGTTGGAGAAGGACGTCGGCGGGAACGGCATCTGAAATCAGCAGATCGGCATCAATATCAAGCGACTGCTCTAGCGTCTGCGTGCCGACAATTACAATGCCCGAGTGTTTCCCCGCCAGTCCTATCAATCCAAGTACTTTGCGGTCGAGATATTTGCGGTCAACATCGGCGAAGCGCCTGGATCTACTCGGGTGCCATTCTCTGCAACAATAATCGCGCCTAAAAGATTTGAATTGTTGGTCGGAACTAAGCGGACGCGACGGCAGTCGATGAAAGGGAATGCAACGCTGGCCACGGGTTGTTTTGTTTTCCAAGGTTGCGCCCAAAGCATGTGTTGGAGAATGCGTTTAGGTTTGGGCGCCTGTATGCCTACGACCTTAGGGCTCATGCTCCCGTAGGCGGCAGCGAGTGAGGAAATCTCGGACGCAATCGTCACGCCGTCTCCGACCAGTACAGTCAACAAGCGTGATCGAGCACCAGCAGGATTTCCTACGCCTCCATGGTGACGCCAAGTTGAAGTCATGAGGGCGAAAAGCGCCATCTCGGGAGTGGCTTCGTCCGTTACTTTCAGCACGTGCCGATTTGCTGCCATCAAATGATCGGTCTCGGTGATATTACGGCTTGATGTGTCCTAGACCAACAAGTACCGGCTGGAGAAATTGCGGCTCTTTATCAGCGCCACCCGCAAGAACGAGCGCTTGATGACCAAACTGGGAGCGCAACGCTTCAAGCCACTCATTAGGATTTCTCAACGGCGATTTTGAATAGCGCCGCAGCAGATGTGAAATAATCGCAAGCGCTGTTACGACAGGCGCACGCTGATCAGCACGCACTCCGGGCAGGTCGATCAAGGTCCCATCGTTTGCACGAGACAGCACCTCATGCAGACCGACCGCGCGAGTACCGCGCGCAACATGTATTCGAATAATGGGATCAGTTACCGAAACCGCCATTGAAGCCCCTGGCACACTGATAACAGTGCGCCCCCAAGCATTATGTCATCATATGGATCGCGGGGCGACCCCGATTTTTGCCTACTAGACGACCGATTCCATGAAGCCGGCAGGCCGATCGAGCGAATTTGGAGAAGAAGCCGCATCATGGCCGGTATCGACGATGTCAATCGCCATCCCGTCATCCATACTTGGTCCTACAAACTCGCCGAGGCCGCCTAATATGATTCTAACCAAGGAAACGCTGGACTAGCTGGGCAACCGAGATCAGCGCAACGTAATCCGATAGAATTTTCGCCACTCCAGCGAAGCCGGGTCGGCATTGAGCGGCGAGGCTCTTGTCTGGTGCACCTGTAATCTGCCTAGGCCAATTGAGAGCGAAAATGAGCGCCCCAAGACCTTCCCACAAGGTAGGTCGCCGAACGAAATAGGCCGGTTTGCATGATCCACAGTATATCTCCTAGCCCGTCGCTGACGCCTTGAGAGCATGCCCGGTGCGGCGTAACACCCGTGAGGGCCAAAGCGCTTCATGTGTCCTAAGGTTCACCGTTCACATTCTCAAATCAACCATGTGGGTTGCTAACGCCCCACACCGACCATGAGTACGTAAAGACAGAAACGCAAATGCAAAACGCTGAACGATTGTCAATCACGTCAAATCCTTGTGGTGAGTAAGCAAAATCATCCACAAGAGCGGGTCGATAAATATGGCGCTTCGGCTATTCTAGGTGTTCGCCCGCGCACGGTGGTCACAATGGCCACCAAAGGAGAACTGCCCGGAGCCGCCAAGATCGGACGAGGATGGACATTCGACGCCGCGAGACTGCGTCAGTTCGTCCGAACAAAGGAGATAGATGCTTGTCGAAGAAACGAAATGCTCCTCCCGGCTGCTACTGGCGCAACGGCGTCCTTTGGGGCCGTGCGAAGGTTAAGGGTGTCGAGCGCCGATGGTCTCTACACACAGACGATCCGAAGGTTGCGCGCGAACGCCGCAAAGCAGGTAAGGATAGGCTCGCCGCTATCGCTCACCACGGGGATGCACGCTTCACCGTCGCTGAGGTAATGGCATCGTGGTCGCCTTGGATTGAAAAGCAGGTCGGACCGCGCACTGCGCACCGTTACGCCACGTCTCTAGGTGTCCTGGCGCTGTTCCTCGATGGAAAATATCTGGATGAGGTTGACGGTAAACTTGTGGCTGAAATCATCCGTGCTCGCCAGTCTGTCGATGACGTGAGCAACGCAACAATCAAAAGGGACCTCACCGCACTTTCATCGATCATGAACTATGCGGTTGGACAGGATTGGCTTGAGAGCAATCCAGTTTTGCCGAAGCTGCGTCTCATCAAGGAACGCCGTGATCCCATTGTGCTCCCTAGGATGGAGGACGTGCAGAAGATCATTGCAAGAGCACCGGGACTATTCGCCAAGCTCATCGAGGCTGCCTTGGCCACCGGCTGTCGGCAGGATGAGTTGGCGAAGGCCAGAAGGTCACAGTTAGACCTCAAGGCCAAGCGCCTCGCGGTCATCGGCAAAGGAGGCAAGACGCGCGTCGTGGACTTGGAGCCGTTCGGAGGCTTGGCGGTGTTCTCTAACCTGCCAGCAGCCATCGGGGACGCCCCGTTGTTCTGGCATGGTGACGGTAAGCCCTACACCACCATCGCCAGTGCCTTCGGGCGTCTTGTCAGAGGGGTCGCGAAGAAGGACCCGACCTTCCGTCGCTTCAGATTCCATGACCTACGGCACCTTCACGCGGTGGAGTGGCTGCGGTCGGGCCGGTCGATCTACGCGCTACAGCAACGACTGGGACACAGCAGTATTCAGGTAACCGAAGGGTACCTCAAGTATGTCACGGGCGAAGAGCAGCAGGTGGCGAAGTATGGGGCGGATCATAGATTCAAATAACGGTAAGCAAGAATGAATTGGCAGACGGCGGCTAAACAAGCGGACGCGGCAGCCAACCTGTTCCAAAACGATTGCCGTGCCGCGGACGCGATTACGTCCTTACCTCCCGAGGCAATCTGCGCGGAATACCATCCATCTTTGTCGGGCTTGTTGGTAGTATCGGCGTTTACCCACACAACCGCGGCCATGAACCAAAACACAGCGGCGGCTGCAGTGAAGATGACTACGCCCCACGAAAGCAGATGCTGCATCTTTGAATAATAGCAATCGAGAACGTCTGTATACAGTGTGTGCCACCCCGTGCCGCTTTCTGTGCCACCGGTGACCGTACTTTCTCGGTACGTTCTGCATGTCAGCCCTGAAGGAAGTTGACCGAAAGGCCCATGCGCCATAAGGAATTTCGCTTCGGAGCCGGGTTAGCTCAGGGGTAGAGCAGCGGTTTTGTAAACCGTTGGTCGGGGGTTCAAATCCCTCACCCGGCACCGGATTTTTGCCGCCCCCGAATCTGTACAAAAATGACTGCACAAGCCGGCCTCGGCGGGGGCGCGGGACCTTGTGAGGCGGTCGGCTGCATGCAACACTATGGCGTTTGCACTACCCCGGAGATCTAGCATGCCGCAGGGCACCGTAAAGTGGTTCAACCCGACCAAGGGCTATGGCTTCATCCAACCGCAGGAAGGCGGCAAGGATGTTTTCGTGCACATTTCGGCGGTTGAACGTGCCGGCCTCAGCACTCTAAACGAAGGTCAAGTCGTTCAGTACGAGCTCGTCGAAAATCGCGGGAAGACATCCGCGGAGAACCTCAAGGTCAAGTGACCGCGGCGCCCGCGCTTACTTAAGGCCTCTTAGACTGGCTGCACGGCCGCCGAGCGAAATCGCCCGGCGGCGCGCTTCGCCGCGCGCCTAACGTGTGAGCCGGGCGAGTTCGGGGAACGGAGCGAAGGCGGCGTCCTTGCAATAGGGCTGCGCCTCTTTGCCTTCGAGGAAGCGGTCGAGCTTGCCCGCGACATAGACCGCGGCGCCGGTCTTCACGCCCGTATTTTGGCGGCGGCTATCGCGCGCATTGTAGCGCACGCAGGCGACGTAACGCTGGCCCTGCCCCACCGCCTTCAGCACGGGTGGCGAGACGGCGCCGTCACGGATACCGCTCGGATCGTTGAGATAGGTGCGCAGGAACGCCAGCATGTCCTGCTTGTAGTTCTGCGGCAGGCTGTTCTGCGCGTCCCATTGCGCCCGCAATTCCGCCTGGCTCGGGCCCACGTCGGTATTGCAGCCCCCGGCCGCCAGCAAAGCCGGCAATGCAAGCAACGCCAGCCACCGCATCCCGCCTTCTCCGCATCCCCTGCTGCCCGCGCGATCCAGCGTCATAGCGGCGGCGCAGTTTGCGCGCAAATGCTCCGGGCCGGCGAATAGTGCTGCATCCGGCGGTGTTGCATAAGCCGGGCCGCAATCGAATGATCGGCGGACGGAGAACCAGCATGTCAGACCTCACGCGCCGCGCGTTTGTCGGCTTGAGCGCCGGTGCCTTGGGCGCCAGTACCTTAGGCGCCGCCGCCTGGCCGCTGCCGGCCGCGGCCGCGGTACCCATGGCCGAGGCGCAGGGCCCCGGCGCCTATCGTTACAGGCTCGGCGACTACCAGCTCACCGCGCTCTACGACGGTATCTGGTATTTGCCGATCGACAAGAATTTCATGCGCACTGCGAGCGCCGCCGAGGTCGATCGCGCGCTCGCCGCCGCCTTCCTCGCCCCGCGCGTGCTGCCGGTCAGCTTCACCGCGCTCATGGTCAACACGGGCAAAAACCTCGTTTTGATCGACACCGGCACCGCCGGCCAGATTGCCGACACCGCCGGCGTGCTGCTCGACAATCTCAAGGCAGCCGGCGTCGCCCCGGCCGACATCGACACGATCGTCATCTCGCATTTCCATCCCGATCATATCGACGGGATCAAGACCAAGGACGGCGCCAAGGTCTTCCCGCATGCCGAGATCCTGGTGCCGGAGCCGGAATGGTCGTTCTGGATGGACGACGGCAATATGAGCCTCTATTCCGGCGCCGTGCACCGCTATTTCCTCAATGCGCGGCGCATCTTTTCCGACGTCGGGGGCCAAGTGCGCCGCTTCAAGCCCGGCGCCGAAGTCGCGCCGGGCATAGTCTCCGTCCCGGCTTACGGCCATACACCCGGCCACACCGCCTTCGCGGTCCACTCCGGTCATCAATCGCTCTTGGTGATGAGCGATACCGTGCGCAATCCCTATCTGTTCGTGCGCCATCCCGACTGGCAGCCGATCTTCGACATGGACGGGCCGCTGTCGGTCAAGGCGCGCCGCGCCATGCTCGATCGGGCGGCTGCCGATCGCATGCTGGTCGAGGCCTATCACTTCCCCTTCCCGGCCTGCGGCCACATTTTGCGCAACGGCGCGGGCTTCGAGTTCGAACCGGTGATGTGGTCGCCGCTGTCAATTCGTTAGCGTGACGCCGCCGAATATTCCGAAGCGCGGCTGCTCGAAGCCGATCGGATTCTCATAATGGCAGTCGAGCAGATTGTTGATTCGGGCGAACACGGTCACGTGCTCGTTCGCCCGGTAGTTCGCCGCGAGATTGACGACCGTATAGGCCGGCGCGTCCAGACGCGGGATGAATACAGTCGTGTCGCGGCTGACGTCGACCCAGGAACTCACGTAGAGCACGGTTGATGATAAGCTCAGCCCTTCGAGCGGCGTCCAGATCGTCGAGACGCTGACCTTGTGCGCGGGACGCCGCAGCAGCCCGAGATCGGTCGTCTTGTCGCGCGTCGCCGTCCAGGTGTAATCGGCGCGGACCTTCAGCTCATCGGTAAGCGTCGCGGCGGCGAAGGCCTCGATGCCGTGCGTCTCGGCGCTGCCGACGTTGTCGTAAGTGAATGTGAAGGTCGTCGGATCGAATTGCGAAACGATCAGGTCGGTGATGTCGTTGTGGAAATAGGTGGCGCCGAAGCGCAGGCGGCCGTTGAACAGAGGCTGCTCGAAGCCGTAGTCGTAGCCCTTGCTTAATTCCGGGCGCAAATCGGGGTTGGCCACCTGCCCGATCGATGGGTTGTTGACGTAAAGCTCGGTCAAGGTCGGCGCCTTGAAGCCGGTGCCGTAGCTGCCTTTGAGCTTGGTGTCGCTGCCGGGAACGATGACGGCCGGCGCCACGCGCCAGGTGGTGTGCGGACCGAAGCTCTCGTTGTCGTCATAGCGGATGTTGGACACCAGGAAGAAGCGCTCGGCAAAGCTCGATTGCAGCTCGGCGTAACCGGCCCGGTTTGAGTTCTCCGCTTTGGTCGTGACCGGTACGAAAGTCCCGTCGATCACCGAGCCGGTCGAATCGGTACGCAGCCTTTGCGTCTCGTCCTGCACGCCGAGAACCAGGGTTTGGCCGGGCATGAAGTTTGCCACCCCGCGCCAATCGTATTGCGTTTTCTCGCCGACGCTGGTCGCCGGCGGCGCCACCGAGCCGAACGGCGTGAAACTGTCCGGATTGGGGTCGAAATTCCAACTCCATTGGTTGGTGTAGTCAACGCCGAAATAATTCTTGAATTTGCCGTCGAACAGCGACCAGACCGCCTCGCCGCGCGTGAACAGCTTGTGGTTCACCTGCGTGTCCTGCATCGCTTCGGGCGCCGCCGTCGGAAAGTTCACGAAATCGTCGCCGGTGAATAGGAGTTTGGCGTCGGTATAACGGGCGACGGCATGAAGCGCGAGATTATCGGAAAGCTCGGCGCCGAGCTTCGTTGAATAGGTCCAGTTGTCGTAGCTGTTGTTGTTGCGCTTTTCTCCTGGCGCCAGCAGATTGAGCGGCGTCACCGGAATGTCGGACGAGCGGAAATGCAGGGCGTTGAATGAATAATCGAACTTGCCTTGCGAGCCGCTCACGCCGGCGGCCTGGTTGAAGGTGCCGAACGAGCCTCCCTCCACGCGCGCCGTCACTTTGGGCGGCCCTTCGCCCTTCTTGGTGACGATCGAAATCACCCCACCGATCGCGTCCGAGCCGTAAAGCCCGCTTTGCGGGCCGCGCAGCACCTCGATGCGCTCGATGTCGCCGGTCAGCAAATGCGCGAAATCGAACGCCCCGTTCGGCGTGCTCGGATCGCCGATGTCGATGCCGTCGACGAAGACTTTGACGTGGTTCGAATTTGTGCCGCGCATGAACACGGCGGTCTGTCCGCCCGGTCCGCCGCTCTGCACCACGTTGAGCCCGGGAACGGTTCGAAGCGCGTCGGGAACCGTTCTGATCTGCTCGCGCTGGAGCTCTTGGCCGGTGATCACCGTCACCGAGCTGGCGAGCTGGCTTGCCAGCGTCGGCACCGTGGTTGCGCTCACCACGATCGCCGGCAAAGTCACCGCACCGCTTAGCGTTCCCTCTTGCGCACCTGCCGGCTGCAACGGCAAGGCAGCGAGCGCCAGTGCGGCGCTCCAATAGCCCCGTCCAGATCCCATGACACAACGTTCCTTCGTTCGCGCTCGCGCATAGGCGGGCGCACCCGGTGAATCCAAATCCGGGGCGAAGGTTTCGAGCACACGCAAACAAACGCGAAATCGTGTTCTGCGTCTCGAATATCGTGAAAGGAAAAGCGGCCTTTCACGGTCTTCGCACCGGCATTGACGTCACCGCTGCGAAAGACCGCTCCGTATGGACTCCCCGTCCACCGGTTGGGTGACCGTGCTGGCAGGTCTCCTGGCTCGCGGGTCGCTGCCTGATCCGGCCTTCCCGGTTTCCCAGTGGCCGTTATCGGATCAGGCTCGCCGCTCACAGTTGCGGGGGCAGCCACGGAACACCGCAGATGCGCGGCTTCCGTGTTCCCTCTTTCGTCTCCGGATCGCGTCCGGAGAACCAGCACGCGCAAATGTTCCGCCGCCGAGCGGCGCAAGTCAAGCCGGCCGCGCAAGGCGCCACAATGCTTGGGCAAATTATTTCGTGGAGCGGCGGACTATGCCCGGATGCCCGGTTGTTTTTCGCCTCGAGCAGCGTTCCGTCGTATAGTGATGTCACGCCTCCAGGAAAGGTTTCCACCATGACGCAAGCCCGCACGCTCTCCCGCCTCGGCCTTATCGCTGCCGCAGCCCTGATCGCGGCGGCCGTCGGCACGGCACCGCTCCATGCCATGGGTACGGACAATCCGGAGCCGCCGGCCCCGAAGGTGGAAAAGAAAAAGAAGCCCAGCCACAAAAGAAGCACTCACCGCAAAAAGAAAAAGAAACAGTCGGAAGAGGAATTCCTGCGCAAATATCGCGCCGCGCGCGCGCTGATTATCGGACACGACTACCGCGCCGGCATCGCCGCTATGCATGCGATCGGCCAGGACGAGCATCCCGAGGTCGCCAACTATATCGGCTACGCCTACCGCAAGCTCGGCGACTATAAGGATTCGCAAGTGTGGTACGAGAAGGCGCTGGCCGCCGATCCTAATCACGTGCGCACCTGGTCCTATTACGGCATGTGGCAGATGGAGCAGGGCAACAGACTGAAGGCGCTCGACGACCTGCAGAAGGTCAAATTGATCTGCGGCGATACAAGCTGCGAGGCGTACAAAGAGCTCAAAGCGGTGATCGAGGGTAAGGCGACGTATTGAGGCGCCGTGTCCCGGGCGCAGCGCAGCATGAAGTGGTGCGCTGCAGACCCGGGATTTTAACGAATTCGGATTTGGAACGGTCCCGGATCTGCGGTGCACCGCTAACGCGCTGCGCCGCGTCCGGGGCATGCGCGCTCAAGGCTCCTCCGTCTCCTGCACGATCCAGCGGTAATAGTCCGCGTCGGCGCTTTCCACCGGCAGCACCATGATCGCCGGCGTCTCGTAGCTGTGCAGTCCCTTGACGGCCTCGCGCACACCCTCGGCGAGCGCCGCGCGCGTTTTGACGATCATCACCACTTCCTCGGCGCGCTCGACCTTACCCTCCCACCAATAATGCGAGATCATGCCGGGCAAGATGTTGACGCAAGCCGCTAGCCGTTGCTCGACGATGTCGCGACCGGCCCGCTCCGCCTCGACAATCGAGGGCCAAGTCGTATAGACGAGCACGGCACGTTCCATTGGCAAGTCCCTTTCCATGCGAAGCCCGGCCCAGGCGTCGACACATATCGGCTTCGTTGCCGCCTCCACGCCCGAGGCGCGCGAGGCCTATGAGCGGCTGGAGCAGCGCTACGGGAATGTCGACCCCCATACCGCCGATGTCATCGTGGCGCTCGGCGGCGACGGGTTGATGCTGCAAACCCTGCACAAGTTCATGAATTCCGGCAAGCCGATCTATGGCATGCATCGCGGCACCGTCGGATTTCTCATGAACGAATATTCCGAGGAAGGCCTGCCCGAGCGTATCGCCGCCGCGCACACGACCGTGATCCACCCCTTGGTGATGCGTGCGCGCGATTCGGCCGGCCGCACGCACGAGCACCGCGCCATCAACGAGGTCTCGTTGTTCCGCCAGAGCGCACAGGCGGCGCACCTGCGCATCATGATCGACGGCAAGGAGCGGCTGGCGGAACTGATCGCCGACGGCGTGTTGGTGGCAACGCCGGCCGGCTCCACCGCCTATAACTTGTCGGTGCAGGGCCCGATCATCCCGATCAACGCGCCGTTGCTCGCGCTCACGCCGATCAGCCCGTTCCGCCCGCGGCGCTGGCGCGGCGCGCTCTTGCCGGACCGCGCCAAGGTAACGGTCGAAACCCTCGAAGCCGAGAAACGACCGGTGGCGGCCGTCGCCGACCACGAAGAAGTGCGCTCGGTGCGCGCCGTCGACGTCTGCATGGATCACGCAGTGTCGATCAACATGCTGTTCGATCCGGGGCACAATCTCGACGAACGGATATTGCGCGAGCAGTTCGGGTTCTAATCTGGCGTGCGCGAATTCCACAGGCCGCAGGCCGCAATGGGGGCGTTTTCCGCGCTCGACCGCCGGCTGGCTTGGCACGCCGCAAAAACCGATGCTAGTGTCATCAACGGGCGCTGGAGGGCTCACCCGATGACGCGCAAATCGCTGATCGGCTTGGCGCTGGTCGTGGCCGCGAGCCTTGCCGGCTGCGGCGTCGGGCCCGGCCTGACCGGCAACGATTCGGGCGGCATCATCCCCTGGAGCCCGGAAAACCAGGCCACGGCCCACGACGCTGCGGTCTGGCACTGCGCCAATTACGGCAAGATCGCCCATATGGAGCCGATCTACGCCAAATACGGCCAGTACATCAGCTTCACCTGCTATTTCCCGCGCGGCGGCTACCGCTATCATTACAGCTCGAGCTACCGCTAGCGCGCGCCGCGGCTAGATGCGCCGCAGCGGGTGGAACAGAGCGATCAGGCAGCCGGCAGCGGTAAAGCCCGCCATCAGCAGAAAACCGGCGCGGAAAGCGTCCGTAATGTCGGCCTGAATGGCGGCGGCATGCGGACCGGCAAGCGCCGACCCGGCGCCGCCCGCCGCCTCCACCATGTGCGCGAAGGCTGCCGCGGCCTCGGCGCTCTTCCACGAGAGCACGGCGAACAGCAGGAACGCCACCAGCGCGGTGCCGAAAGCGGCGCCTATCGAGCGCGAGAATTGCACCGAGGCCGCCGCTTCTCCGAGGCGGTGCAAGCCGGAGGCCGACTGCACGGTCACCTGCACCACCGCCATCACGGTGCCCATGAATAGCCCGGTCCACAACAGCAGTGCGGTGAGGGCAAAGCTGCCCAGCAAGGGCGCCCACAGCGCGATGGCGATCAGGCTGCAGGTGACCATTGCGAAGCCAAACGAGGGAAACACCGCTGTGAGCCCGGTGCGGCTGACCAGCCGTCCGGTGATCAGCGAGCCGGCGCCGATGCCGATGGTGAGCGGCACCAGCAGCAAACCGGTCTGCGCTGGTGAAGTGCCGCGCACCACTTGGAGGTAGACCGGCAGGAAGGTGATAAACGACACCAGCGCGGCGCCGTGGCAAGCGGCCATGGCATCGCTGCGCCAGATCGCCGGCATGCGCAGCAGACCGAGCGGAATGAGCGGAGAGGCGGTGCGGTCCTCGTGGCGGATCAGCAGCGTGAGCGCGATTAGGCCGACGACGAACAAGCCGCCGGCAAGCGGCAACGAATTCACATCGACATGTTGGGCGCGCTCGAGCCCGAGCAGCAGAGCGGCGACGGTCACCGTGAACAGCACCAGCCCGTAAGGGTCGGCCCGCCACTTGTGCGCGCGATGCGCCGTGCGCCGCGGTAGCCTGAGCGTAAGCCCGATGGCCAGCAGCCCGATGGGCAGATTGATCAGGAAGATCGATTCCCAGCCGAAGTGCTGCGTGAGATAGCCGCCGGCCACCGGTCCGAAAGTATTGGCGGAGACCGCTACCGCGGCGAGATAGCCCTGATAGCGCGCGCGCCCGCGCGGCGGTATCGATTCGCCGACCAGCGCCTGCGACAGTGTCATCAAGCCGCCGCCGCCCAGCCCTTGCAGCACGCGGGCCGCCGTCAAAAGCTCCACGGTCGGCGATAGTGCGCACAACAGCGAAGCAACAATGAAGACGCCCAGCGCCACAAACATCAGCCGGCGCCGACCGAACACGTCGCCGAGCCTGCCGTAGATGGGCGCGGCAATGGTCGAGGCGATTAGATAGCCGACGACGATCCAGGAGACGCGCGTCACCTCCCCTGTCGCCGCCGCGATCGCCGGCAGCGCGGTCGCCACAATGGTCTGGTCGACCACCGCCAGAAACATCGGCAGCATGATCGACGGAAAGACGGTGAGGAAACCCGGATATTGCGCGGCAGCCTCGTCCGGCAGGCTGCTGCTCTGGTCTGGCCCTTCCTGCAACGTGATACTTTCCGGTGCGCCGCGCGTTACTCGATTTCAATGCGCCATGAAGACCGGCACGGTCGCATTGGCCAGGATATGACGCGTCGCGCCGCCGAAAATCATCTGCCGTAGGCGGCTGTGGGTATAGGCGCTCTTGACCAGAAGATCGCAACCGAGCGTCGTCGCCCGCTCGAGAATGGCTTCGCCGGTCGTGCGCGTGTCCGGCTTTACCGTCAACGCAGCGGCTTTGACGCCGTTCCGACGCAATTGGCGCGCCGCGTCTTCGCCAGACGGGCCAGGCGTCGTGCCGCCCTCGACGGTCAGCACCGTCACCGACTCGGCCAGGCGCAGCAAGGGCATGGCGAAGGCGTTGGTGTGCGCTTGCTCGGTGCTGCCGTTCCACGCGATCAGGACGTTGCGCGCAAGGGTCGTCGGCACCCGCTCCGGCACGATCAGCACGGGACGGCCGCTCTCGAACAGCGCGGCCTCCAGCGGCGCCATGCGCGGATTTTGCGGCGAGGGACCGGGCCGGCCGAGCGCGATCAGGTCGAAAACGCGGCCGTAGCTGCCGATGAAGCTGTCGTCGACCACCTCGGCGCGCGGCCAGCCATATGACAAGACGGCAGGCTCCTGTACGCCTTGCGGCACGTCATGCGCCCGCATGAAGGATTCGAAATCTTCCCGGGCACGCTGTGCCGCCTCGCCCTGATCGGTCCCGGGGATGGCGAGACCGCTCACCGGCTCGACCGTGACATAGGCGGCCGCGGCGGGCCGCACGGCCACCCCTTCCATATAGCTGGCGAAGGCGCGCGCGACGTGCAGCGCGGCCTCCATCACCGCCGGCATGCGGTCGTGGTCTTCGGTCGGGATGAGAATGGTTTTCATGACTGGACCCGGCAAACGACGAAGCCAATTCAGTGCGGAAAAATGCAGGCCGCTGCGTCTTATTTCATATCCTAAACCATTCCTTAACGGCCGGCTCCTTAATTTGGAACCTGAAGGTATCGGGCTGTGCCCGAAGCCCGAGGCGCCATGGTCCGCATCGACTTCAACCGCCTGCGTTTCCTCGTCATCGACGATAATGCCCATATGCGGCGAATCGTGCGCACCCTGCTGCACGGCTTCGGCGCGCGCGAAGTCTATGAGGCCGAGGACGGAGCCGCAGGCCTGGAAGCCTTCACCCATTACGTGCCCGACATCGTGATCACCGATTGGGCGATGCCGATTTTCGACGGGCTCGAGCTTACCCAGATGATCCGCCAGCCGGGGGCCAATTCCAATCCTTATGTCGCGATCATCATGCTGACCGGTCATTCCGAGAAGAAGCGCGTGACCAACGCACGCGACGCTGGCGTCACCGAATTCCTCGCCAAGCCGATCTCGGCCAAAGGGCTCTATCAGCGTATCGTCAACGTGGTGGCCAACCCGCGCCCGTTCATCAAGACCAAGACCTACTTCGGGCCGGACCGCCGCCGCAACGTCAATCCGAACTATGTCGGCCCCGAGCGCCGCAAGGGCGGCAAGGCCGATGTCATCCGTCAAGCGCCGCTGCTCGATAAGGTCCGCACGCCGACCTGATAAAGGAAAAGGCATTCATGACCCCTCGTAAGCCATCCGCAGCCGTTGCCACCTACGGCGATCACGAGGTCGTCACGCCGGAGAACAGGCTGCGCCACCTCGTTTCCAACGAGCCGCTGGCGCCCGGCGAAGAACACCCGGTTGCACGCGCCGAAAAGGCGCTGATCGAGTTGTCGACGGAATTCGGCACTTGGATGCATTCCGAATGCGAGCGGCTCGACCAGGCCCGCCGCGCGCTCCTTCAGGGTGGCTTCACCACCGCCAACAAGGACGCCCTGTTCCACGCCGCGCACGACATCAAAGGCGAGGCCGCCACTTTCGGCTACCCGGCCGTGGCCGGTCCGGCCGATAGCCTGTGCCGGCTGATCGAGCATTCGCCGGATGTCAAGCGAATCCCGCTGCCGCTCGTCGAACAGCATGTCGACGCGGTGCGGGCGATCTATCGCGACTATGTCCGCTCCGACGCCGAGCAGATGGCGGGCCGCCTGACGCGGGCACTGCGCGAAGTGACCGACGAATTTCTCATCAATGAGAATCGCGACCGCCCGGACGTGCTGGAGCAGATCAAGGGAAGCCCCTCCATCGCGCCGGAGTGACGCGCCGAACCAATTCAGGTCTTGCCAGCAAGCCGCTTGGCCACGTTCTCGGCCCAGGTGCCGATCGTTTGCGTCGGCGGCGCGCCGGTAGCGGCCGGCAGTGCGGCGGAATCGGCAACGAACAAGCCTGCATTGCCGTAGACTTCGCCGCCTGCATCGACCACGCCGCCCGCATCGAGCGCGCCGGCGCAGGCGCCGCCCATGGGATGCACGGTCGATGGCCTGCGGCCGACATAGACCTTGCGGCCCGACCGGCGCTCCATTTCCTTCATCGTGTCGTAGATGCGCGCGAAAACCGGACTGTTCTCCGGATGGAAATCGATGTCGAGCCTGCCGCCCTTGAGGCTGACGACGCCGTCCATGGCGTCGATGCCCATGCTGCTGACGACGATGCCGCGCTTGAGGCGCTCGCGAACCGCATGAGGGAAAGGGTAAGAGTCGATGCTCGGCAGGTTGTTGCGCCCGATCGGCGAACGCGGCTCCGGCGCGTTCCTGAGAACGATGCCGCCCTTGCTCGGCAGCCCGGCGGTGAAATCGGCGCCGGCTTCGTTCAAATCCCAAAAGCCGCGCATGTCACCGTTGGCGCTAAACCGCTTGCCGAGGTTCGGCATGCCCGCAAGCCCGCCGGCAACGTCGCGGCTGTAAAGCAAGAGCCGCAGGGTGTTCATCGTGCCGGCGGCGACGATCACGTTGCCGGCGCCCAAGGCTTCGCTGACGCCCCGACCATGGTCGACGAAATCGACGCGGTAGCGACCACCCAGCTCGGAAGAGCGCAAAATCGCGCGCGCCTCGCACAGGTCGCGCACCACTAAACCCTTACGCATCGCCGGCGCGAGGTAGCACACGTCAAGGGTAGACTTCGCGCCCGATGGCGAGCCGAGGAAGCCGAGGTCGCCGCTGCGATAATCCGCCTGCCAGCGCTCGACGCCCGCCTCAGTGACGATCTTTTTCGGATTTTCGGGGTCGTCGGGTAAAAGAAAGCCCGCCCTGATTTCCGCCTTCGCGACGGCGGGCGCGAAGTCGGGGTCGTTGTGGTAGCGCTCCATCGCGCTGTGCGGCGGACGATTATGCGGCCCCGGCTGGGCCGATCCCATGCGCGCCAGGAAGGCGGCGCCGTGGCCGGCCATCGTCTCTTCCGACAGGTCTTCGAAATGGCCGTCCCAATAATCGTCGCGCAGCGGGCGGCGGTGCACGGCGGAATAAACGTGGCTGCCGCCGCCGACGCCCGAGGAGCAAACGACCTCGAGGCCTTTGGAATAGTAGAGCTCGAACAGCCCTTTGCGGTTCGCCGTGATCCGGCCGCCCGGCAATGCGGGATGATTGAGCGTGCGCAGGAAATTCGTGTAAAGCCGCCAACCGCGCGGGAAGGCAGTGCGGCGCGCAATGTTCATCGAGCGGGTTGGCACGGTATCCCACCAGGGCCCGCGCTCGAGCAAGACCACGCGCGCGCCCGCTTCGGCGAGACGGGCCGCGCAAACCGACCCGCCGAAGCCGCTGCCGATGACGATCACGTCGACTGTTGGCTTCGCCATGCCCCCTTCCGCGATCCTCGCACCCCGGCATATTGACGAGCTGCACGGACGAATGTTTGCATTCGAACGAACGATAGTTGCGATCACCGGTATTGTGAAGGAGCTTTGACGATGGCCGACAGACTCGGGCTGAAAGAAGCACGCGCAATCGTGGATGCCATGCTGGCGGAAGCGGAAACGCGAGGTTTGAATTTCTCCGCCGCGGTGGTCGACGCCGGCGGCGAGCTTATTCACATGTCGCGAATGGATGGCGCGTCCGCGCTCAACGCGCGCATGAGCTACAACAAGGCCTATACCGCGGCAAAATGGCGGCGGGACACGAAGACGCTCAAGGAACGGCTGTTCGACATGTCGTTGGGAGACGAGCGGCGCGAAGTCTCCTGGTTCTGCGATCCGCTTTTCACCCCGATCTGGGGCGGCATCGTGCTGTGGTCGAAAGACGGCGCGATGCTCGGGGCGCTCGGCGAAAGCGGCGGGACCTACAAGCAGGACGAGGAGATCGGCCAGTTAGGCGCGAAGCTGTTCAAGGAGCTTTGAGGCAACGACTCGATAAAAACTCCGCTCATTCCCGCGCAAGCGGGCATCCAGCGGTTTATTAGAGCGGAATCCGATCAAATTGACCCGTCATTGCGAGCGAAGCAATGAGAGACGCAGTACGCGAGGCTGTCCCTGCCGTGACCCGGCGACCGTCTTTTCAGAAGAGATGGCAGGCGGGTCAAGCCCGGCCATGATCAAGAATTGATCCCGTATTACGCCACCAGGCGCGTATCGGCATCCGGCAGCATGGTGGGCGGCGGCAGGATGTCGTTGGCCACGAGATCCTCGCAGAACAGGCGCGCCTCCTCGCGTGCGGCCTCGACGGCGAAGCGCCGCAGCAGCGCCAGCAACGAGGCCATGTCGGCCCCGTGCGTGGTTTGCTCGTGCGCACAGGCAGAAAGCACGCGCTCGACCATGCGCCGCTTGAGTCGCGCCGCCCCGCCCTGCTCGCCCAGGAAAACGCCCTCGCGCATCGCGGCAAGCGCCTCGCGGAAGGCCGGATAGGCGACGTCGGGCAACCCCGCCTTGGCGTAGAGCGCGCGAAGCCGAAATGTTGCGGTCGTGAATGTAGCTTGCGGCCCGCTCGAGCGGCACGCCGGACAATTCCGCCAGCGCTTCTTCGAACAGCACCACATTGCCGGAGAGCAACGCGCGCAGGATCATGCCGGCGGTCAATTGCCCGCTCTGGCGTAGATGCTGCACCAGTTCGCCGATCTCCTCGTAGGGCGTATCGGCGGCGAGCGCGACGGTCGCCTTCTCACAAGCCTCGCGCGTGGCATATTCGGCGTGCTCGGGCCCCAGCCATTGCCGCGCGGCGACGAAGCCCGCCAACGTCTGCGACAGTTTCGCCAGCAGCGCCTGGCGCGTCGCCATCGGCAGGTCGTCGCGCGCCATCAGATTCTCGCGGATCGGCGCCAGATGGCCGAAGCGCTCGATCATGCGGTCGATCGAAAACAGCGCAATCTCCGCGTCGGGATTTTCCAGCAGCGCAAGGCAGGCCTCCGCGCAGCCGACCTCGGCGATGGCGGCGGCGAGCGCGCGCGACAAGAGCGCGCGCGTCGCGATCGCCACCTGCGCTTCCGGATGTCCGGTGGCGATCAGGTCCACGAGATCGTCCTGCAAGAGCAGCGGCGAGTGGGTCAGCAGGGGAATGGCGACGTCCGGCTGATCGGAGGCAAGTGCATGCACCACCACGCGCGGCGCTTTCTGCGAGCAAGCGAACACCTCGGCAAGCGCCCGCCGCACCAGCGGCGAGGGATCGTCAAGCAGCATGATCATCGCGCCTTCGGCGGCGGCGAGATCGTCGGGTGAAAGATCGGAATGGAGGTAAGCGCGTGCCAGCGCGGAGGTGGCTTCGGCCCGGTGGCCGGGCGGCGCATAACGGATCCACTGCAGGAACTGACGGACAATCATGACTGAACCGACGCGACCAACGTGCCGCCATGACCGACGGCACAGCAAGCCTAGCCGAGGAGGCTTAACAAAGCGTTCACCATAATCGGCGATCGGGCGTCACACCTTGCCGCCGGTGGTTTTGCGCAAGGCCGGCGGGGCATCCTTGAACAAATCGTATAGGCCGGACGACGGCGGTGGCTGCGCCGGCTCGCCCGAGGCCGGCGACCACAGCTTGCTGACCGTCGGCGACACGCCCGGCCGCGGCACATCGGTGAACATGGCCTGAAACAGCGGCTTGTTCTCCTGCACCGGCCTTTTGGGAGCGGGCACGCTTGCCGCGTGGGCTTGCGCATAGGCCTGCGTCACCGCGGCGGGATCGGCCGCCGCTGCGGGCTGCGGCGGTGTCTCCTGCGCTGAAAAGGCGAGCGCGCGGGCGACCTCGTAGCGGCCGGTGAGCCCGCGGTAGACGGTGCCGGCGTTGAGCGGATTGCCGGCACGGTCATAAAAGATGGCGCGGTTGGCGGCGGCCGCCGCCGGAAACATGGTCGCGGCATTGGCCTGCGGCTGGTTGGCCGCCGCCGCAATCAGCTTCGAGGCTCCCTCCGATCCGAGGAAATGCGCGATATAGAGTTCGCCCTCCGACGGCGGCCGGCCGATGCTGGCGGCGAGCTTGGCCTCATTGCTGCGGGTGAAGACGCCGGCCATCTTGGCGCTGACGGCGGGGTCGCTGCGCAGCTTCATGATGGCGGCGCGCGCTGCCGGGTCGGGCACCGCGTAGCTCCCGTCCGGCGTCTGCACGATCGCCGCGGCATATTGGGCAAGGCCGAGCGCAGGTCCCGCCTGCTTCATGGTGGCGAGCCAGGTCTGGTCGATGAACTGGTAGAGCCCTTTGGCCGACGAGGTGGCCGCCTGCGCCGCCGGGTTGAGGTTCGAACTCGATCTGCGCGGTGGTCAGCAGATACTCGAAACTCGCGCCGGTTGAGCGCGCGGCTTCCTGAATGGCGCCGGCGATGCGAGACGCGGCACCATGGATGGAATTGACTGCCATGAGGGCGGGGCCAGGGCTTTCGCTATTTCGGCCGGTTGCGCTAAAGCCTTGCGCTGAACCCTGCCGATCCTGGTTAAGTATGGTAAACGAACGGTTAACGGCGGCCGGACCGGCGCACTTGCGGAGGACATCATGGTCGAGACGATCCAGCGGCACAAACGCGGCGGGCTCTATTTCGAGGATTTCGAGGTGGGCAAGACCTACGAGCACCGTTACACCCGCACGGTGACGCAAATGGATAACATGCTGTACTCCAACATGACGCTCAACCCGCAGCCGCTGCACATTGACCGGCATTTCTGCGAGCAGGAGACGGAATGGGGCCAGCCGCTGATGAACTCGCTGTTCACGCTCGGCCTGATGATCGGCATCCAGGTCTCCGACATGACGGTCGGCACCACGATCGCCAATCTCGGCATGACGGACGTGCGCTTCCCCGCCCCGCTGTTCGAGGGCGACACCGTGCATTGCACGACGCAGGTCGTGTCGAAGCGCGAATCGAAATCACGCCCCGGCGCCGGCATCGTGGAATTCCACCACAAGGCCTTCAAGCAGGACGGTACGCTGGTGGCCGAATGCCACCGCACCGCCTTCATGCTGATGCGGCCGAAGTAGATGCGCTCCCTCCTTTTCGTCCCCGCCACCGGCGGCGCCAGGCTCGACAAGGCCTTCAATAGCGGCGCCGACGGCGTCATCCTCGATCTCGAGGATTCGATTGCGCCCGAGCGCAAGGACGAAGCGCGCAAGGCCGCGCTCGATTTCTTCAAGGGCAAGGCAGGCGGCAAAGACCGCCCGCGCCTCTTTGTCCGTATCAACGGCCTCGACACCGGCATGATCGACGCCGATCTTGCAGCGATCGTGCCCGGTGCGCCCGACGGCGTGCTGTTTCCCAAGGCGGAAGGCGGCGCGACCGTCGCGCATCTCGACGCCAAGCTGACCGCGCAGGAGGCGATCGCCGGCATCGCCGAAGGCTCGGTCAAGGTGCTGGCGCAGTCGGTCGAGACCGCGGCAGGGGTTTTTACCGCGGGCACCTATCGCGATTGCAGCGCGCGCCTGATCGGGCTGACCTGGGGGCCGGAAGACTTGTCGGCCGAGCTCGGCGCCGAGGCCAACCGCGATGCCGACGGGGAGCTCACCGAGCCCTACCGTCTCGCGCGCAATCTTTGCCTGTTCGGTGCCGCGGCAGCGCGCGTCCCGGCCTTCGAAACCATCCACGTCGATTTCCGCAACCCGGAAGTGCTGCGCAAGGACACCGAAATCGCGCGCCGCGACGGCTTTGCCGGCCGTATCGCCATCCATCCGGCGCAGGTGCCGGTGATCAACGAGGTGTTCACGCCGACGCAGGCGCAGATCGACAAGGCCAAGGCAGTGGTCGCGGCGTTTGCCGCCAACCCGGGCGCCGGGGCGGTCGGCGTCGACGGCCGCATGTACGACCGCCCGCATCTCGTGCGCGCGCAGGGCTTGCTGGCGCGGGTGAAGGCCTAACCACCGATCCTCCCCGCCCGATTGATCAATTTTTTCGTCATGGCCGGGCTTGACCCGGCCATCCATCTATTTCTCGGAAAGATGGATCACCGGGTCACGGCGCTTCGCGCCGGCCCGGTGATGACAACGAAATAATCAGGCGGATTTGACGTTATGGGCGCCGCTTCCGGTTCATGAAAGCCGACAGCATGCGCTGCGGCTCGTCCGTATCGTAGGCGCGCACATAAGCCTCGATGCCGGCTTCGATGGCGGCCGCGGGCGGCAGCTTCTCCCATTGCTGCATGAGCGCTTTTTGCTGGCGCACGGCGCGGGCGCCGGCGGTGAGCAGCGAAGAAACAATCTTTTCGACCTCGCCGTCGAGCGCGTCCGGTGCAACCACGCGCTCGATCAGACCCCAGCGCAGCGCCGCCTCGGCATCGATGATTTCGCCCAGCATCAATAATTCGCGCGCGCGGCCGAAGCCGATCAATTGCGGAAAGAGCGCCGCCTCCACCACCGATGGAATGCCGACCTTGACCTCCGGCATGCCGAATTGCGCCCGCGTGGTGGCGACGCGCAGGTCGCACGACACCGCCACTTCAAGTCCGGCGCCGAGCGCGTAGCCGTCAATCGCCGCAATCACCGGCACCGGGAGCCGGCGCAAGCAATCGCAAGTCTTGTGCACAAGGGTAATGAAGTCGCGCGCGCTCTCGCGCGTCAGCGCCGCCATCTCCGGAATATTGGCGCCGCCGATGAAGGCCTGGTTGCCGGCGCCCTTGAGCACCAGCGCGCGCAGGTCGTCGCGCGAAGCAAGCCCTTCGACCCTGGCGATGAACTCGGTCATCAGCGCACGGCCGAGCGTGTTCAGCTTCGCCGTATTGTCGACGGTGAGATAGGCGACGGCGCCGCGATCTCGCGCGTCAAGCCGCAAATCGACGTGAGGCTCACCACTCATGACCAGTCCCTGCGACGCTCGCACCCACCCGAACACCCTCCCTCTATACCGCTAAAGGTCCCTCGTTTGCCGCGATCATATCAGCAATCCGGAAGCCGGAACCGGCTCCCAGCGTCCAGCCAAGCGTCCCGTGCCCGGTATTGAGCCATAGATTGCGGTAGCGCGTGCGTCCGACATAGGGGACGTTGGACGGCGTCGCCGGACGCAAGCCCGACCAGAAACTAGCGTGCTCGAAATTACCGGCGCGCGGAAACAGCGCTTTGACGTTGCGCAGAATGGCCTGGCAGCGCCCGTAATTGAGATCGCGCGAATAGCCCGACAGTTCGGCGGTGCCGGCAACGCGCAGCCGGTCGCCCAGGTTGGAATAGACCAGCTTGTGCTCGTCGTCGGTGAGGCTGACGACCGGCGCCCCATTGGAGCCGCCGGTCGGGATGGTGACCGAATAGCCCTTGGCCGGATATATCGCGAGGTTGACCCCATAGCGCCGCAAAAACGGCGCCGACCATGATCCCATGCTGACGATCACGTCGCGCCCGCGCAGCGTGCGGTAGCCGTCGGGCCCGCAGATCTCCACCGAACGCACCTGCCGGGACGCGCGGTCGGCCTCCAGCGCGGTCACCTGATGATTGTAGAGGAAGATGCCGCCCCTCCGCTCGCAGACGTGGGCGAGCGCCTGGGTGAACTTGAAAGCATCGCCGCTTTCGTCTTCTGGCGTGTAAGTGGCGCCCGCAATCTCGCCGCGCACATCGGCGAAAGCTGGCTCGATCTCGACCACCTGATCGGCGTCGATCACCGTGCGATTGCAGCCATACTTGCGCATCAGCGCCGCCACCGGGATCGCCGTCTCAAAATCGCGGCGGTCGCGGTAGAAATGCAGAATACCCTTGCTGCGCTCGTCATAGTGGAAGCCCTCCTCGGAGCGCACGGCGCGGATCAGGTCGCGGCTCTGCGTCGCCAGCTTGACGATTTCGGTAGTGTGCCGGTCGGCGCGGCGCGGCAGGCAGTCGACCAGGAAGCGCGCGAGCCACAGCCACTGCCACACGTCGAGGCGCGGGCGGAACAAGAGCGGCGCATCGCTCTTGAACAACCACTTCAGCACCTTCAGCGGCGCGGAAGGATTGGCCCACGGCTCGGCGTGGCTGACCGAGACCTGACCGCCATTGGCGAAGCTGGTCTCCAGCCCCGCAGCCGGCTGCCGGTCGACGACACAGACCGACTTGCCGTGGCGCAGGTTCCAATAGGCGGCGTTCACGCCGATGACGCCGGCGCCAAGAATGATCACGTCGAATTCGTTTGATGAGTTCGCGCATGCTCAGGCCTTTCGAGGTTGCAGCGCGCATTCGTGTCTTCGAATGCACGCCCCCTCTGTCATTGGCCTGAGAGTTTCGTCGCGCCGCTTCGTTGCGGTCGGCGACTTACACCGTCGGCGGGAACTTCAACTGAAGCTCCGCTTTCCAGAGTGCGGTCGTCGTGAGCGGTCCGTTTGCCTGAGAGATTCCGGGGCGGTTGCTCCTTCGGCGCCGACCCTCGCGCACGCGCCTGTTAACCGCACGAGCGCATGGCACGCGAGCCGGTCTCTCCCGCTCGCGCGGACATGTAGGCGATTCCGGCCGGCAAGTCGACCCCGCTCACGCGCTTATGAAGTCTTGTAAACCGTGCTGGGATCGAAGGTTTTTTCGGCCTCGCGGAATTCCAGACGTACCGCGCCCTTCTGGCCGAGCGGGGCGGCGCGGTAGAAGCACGAGCGCCGCCCGGTGTGGCAGGCGCCGGGGCCATGCTGCTCGACCTTGAGCCAGAGCGCGTCCTGATCGCAGTCGACGCGCACCTCGATGACACGCTGCACGTGGCCGGAGCTCTCGCCCTTCTTCCATAGCCTCTTGCGCGAACGGCTGTAGTACCAGGCTTCCCCGCTCTCGATCGTCTTTGCAACGGCCTCCGTGTTCATATGCGCGACCATCAGCACCTCGCCGCTGCGCGCATCGGTGACGACCGCGATGAGCAGCCCGTCGGCGTCGAATTTGGGTGTGAAGGCGAGACCTTCTTCGATGTCGCGCGTGGATGAAGACAAGGAAGACTCCCGTCACGTCATTCCGGGGCGCACGCGTCAGCGGGCGAACCCGGAATCCAGAGCTACGGCATGCCTCATCACAGTTTCTCGATTCCGGGTTCGCGCCTTCGGCGCGCCCGGAATGACAGCTAACTCAACGCTGCGCGCCGCGCAGCATGGTCATGAAGCGGACCTGCTCGCCGGCCTCGTCGCGGAAGGCGCCGGTGAAATGCGTGGTGACGGTGAGCGCCCCGGGCTTCTCCACCCCGCGCAGCGACATGCACATATGCTCGGCTTCGATCAGCACGGCGACGCCGCGCGGCTTCAGGATCTCGTCGATTGCCGTCGCCACCTGAGCAGTCAGGTTTTCCTGCGTCTGCAACCGCTTGGCATAAACGTCGACCAGCCGCGCGAGCTTCGACAGGCCCACCACGCGCTCCACCGGCATATAGGCGACATGCGCCTTGCCGAAGAAGGGCATCATGTGGTGCTCGCAGTGCGAGTTGAAGGGAATGTCCTTGACCAGCACAAAGTCGTCGTAGCCGCTGGTCTCACTGAAGGTGCGGTCGAGCACCTGCACCGGGCATTCGTTGTAGCCCTGGTAGACTTCCTCATAGGCGTCGATTACGCGCTTGGGCGTATCGAGCAGGCCTTCGCGCACCGGATCGTCGCCGGTAAAGGCGATCAAGGTGCGCACCGCCGCTTCCGCCTCCTCCCGCGAGGGGCGCGGGGCGACCGGAGTTGGCGCCGCCCGCACGTGCTCGGACAGGCCCTGCTTCGGCCAGGCAGTCACATTGGTATTGCTGTTCTTCGCGTCCATAACGGTCTCTCCGTTCGACCGGCGCGCAGTGCCGGGAGTGTCACCGGGGTGGCCGCGTCAATTAACACGTGGCGGGCGAAATTCGTCCACCTTGGCGCCTGGACGCTGCATTCCCATTTTGCATGGCTTTTCACCATGCGGGCGGCGCGAGAACCCCTTCTCGCGCCATCATATACGCCCCTATATATTCGTTTGCGCGCCAGAGGCAATGCGCCGGCCGGGCAACGGCAAAAAGATTAATGCTGAACGACGTTTACAACGCCAAAATCCTGGACCTGGCGGGCAACATTCCCCGCCTGGGCAGGCTTGCCGCGCCCGACGCCTCCGCCACCGCCCATTCGAAGCTGTGCGGCTCGACCGTCACCGTCGACCTCAAGCTCGACCACGGGCAGGTGTCGGACTTCGCCCATGACGTGAAGGCCTGCGCGCTGGGCCAGGCCTCCTCGTCGCTGATGGCACGCCATGTGATCGGCGCCAAGCCGCAGGAGTTGCGCGAATTGCGCGAAGCCATGCGCAAAATGCTGAAAGAGCGCGGGCCACCGCCGGCGGGGAAATGGGCCGATTTCGCCGTGCTCGAGCCGGTACGCGACTATAAGGCGCGCCACGCCTCCACCATGCTCACCTTCGACGCGGTCACCTCCGCGCTCGACCAAATTGAAGGCAAGGCCAAGCAGGCGGCGGAGTAAAGCATTCGGCGCACGCTTTCCGTCGATCGAAGCTCTGGTGATGTCCGATTGGATTGGGCAAGCTACCATACCGCCTGCAAGCGGGGCCGATGCCGCTTGGCGTCGCGATCGATGTCCGTCGAAACAACCGCGCCAGGGCGGCGCGTTGCCAGCGGCAAAGAATACTAAAGAGGAATGAGAGAAAGGGGCGGTCCTCATGGACGCACCCAGCCTACAGTCGAGGTATGAAAGCACCGACGTGGTGGTGATCGGCGCCGGCCCTGCGGGCTTGGCGACGGGCGCATGCCTGCGCCGGGCCGGGATAAATTTCATCATCTTTGAAAAAGAGGACGCTGTCGGCTCGTCCTGGCGCCGCCATTACGATCGGTTACATTTGCACACCATCAAACGGTATTCGTCCCTGCCGTTCTTGCCCTTCCCCGATGATTACCCACGCTACGTGCCGCGTGCGCTGATGATCGCGTATCTTGAAAAATACGCTCAGCATTTTGGCCTCATGCCCCGATTTAATGAAGCCGTGCAGAATATCCGGCGTGACGGTGCCGAGTGGGTGGTCGAGAGTGCTTCAACGACGGTGCGAGCTCCGTTCGTTGTGGTCGCATCGGGATACAACGCCGAGCCGGTCATCCCGCCGATGCCGGCGTTGCAAGTATTCAAAGGCAGCGTCAGTCACAGTGCCGACTACCGCACTGCGGCTCCTTTCATAGACAAGTCCGTTCTGATAATCGGCATGGGAAATACCGGTGCGGAGATTGCGCTCGATTTGGCCGAAAATCGCGCTCGGCCGACTATCTCACTGCGGGACGGCGTCCACATCGTGCCACGCGAGTTATTCGGCATTCCCATTCAGGTCGTGGCAATGTTCGCCGGCGGGTCGCTTCCTCTCAAGGTGAACGATGTCCTGTTCCCGCCCATCCTGGATCTGGTTCTCGGCAACCTTGCCAAGTTTGGCGTCAAGCGGCCCGCGCAAGGAATTCTGGAGCAGATCCGCAGTTCGGCAAAAATCCCGGTCATCGATGTAGGGACTGTCGACAAGATCCTTGAAGGAACGATCAAGATCGCTCCGGCCGTGAGTGAATTCGTCGAGGACGGCGCAGTTTTTTGTGACGGCACCAGAAGGCATTTCGATGCAGTCATTCTCGCAACCGGATACCGTTCCAACTACGCAAATTTTCTACGGATTCGTGAAGCCGACCGGCCGGGCGAGCAAGCGCGGAATGCCGGGCTTTATTTCGTCGGCTTTCGCAATCGGGTGACCGGATTGCTGAACGAAATCGGCAAGGAAGCGATTGCCGCTGCGGACGATATTGCGGAGGGACGCGTCTCGGCCGCCCACTGAGAGCTTCTCGCCCGATGCGAACGTGCGAATATTTGCGCACGACACCGGATTGGTGCGCCTGCTCTAGCCGGCCGCTCACTCAACCGGAAAGCATCCGCCGCTACTTCGCGGATGCGAGCTTGCCCGCGCGGTGCTGTTCGATCCCGGCGCGATTGCCCGGTATCTTGCCGCAGGCGGCAGTGAGCTTGGGCAGGTTCTGCTCGGCGCCGGTATTGCCGAGACGGATGGCCGTCGTCACCCGCGCGCTGTCCGTGGTGATCATCATCGAATGATCGCCAGACGCGGCAAAGGCACCGATCAACCTGGCCGGCACCGTCGCCGAAGCGTAAGTGAAGAGCTCGTCCGGATCGCTGCGCCGCTCCGACGAAACCACTTTAAGCTTGGCCATGCCGGCGCTGAAGCTAACGGTGACGTCGCCCACCCTCTTGGGCAGCGCCGTATGGCTGCCGTCGCGGCGGCGCTCGACATAGCTCACATCGTACGCGTCGCTGCCGCCGCAGGCCACCACGAGGTCGAAGCTGCCGATCAATTCGCCACTGACGGTAAGCGGATGGCGCCGCGCCAGCGCGACCTTGCCGGCACGATCGACCACCGCCCAGCTTTTCTCGCTGATCGTCATCGCAGGCGCGCCGTTGGTCATCTGCGGCAGAAGTTGCGCCCGCGACAATGCAGGCGGCGAAGCGCCAGCCGACGCGGTCACCACGCCGCCGGGCAGGTGCGATTCAACCCCCGCGGTGCGAATTTCGTTGCGCGTCATGACGTGCATCGGCTCCCAGGGCGGGATGCGCAATGCGATATCGACCAGCTCCATCGAGGCGCCCATGTCGGCGGTATAGCGCACCAGCCGCCCGATATCGCGCTGCACCAGCACAAGGTCCTCTGCCGAATAAGTGGCGGCGGTCGGATCCTCGCGGCGGTCGCCGAGCCAGATCTGATGCACCATCACGCGCGCCTGCGGCGGCACCGTGCGATGGACGCCGGCGATCAGCACGAAGGCGCACATGGATTCGCAATTGGCATCCGGCGCAATGCCGGCACGCCGCAGCCCCTGGACCGGATCGGCGCGATCGATCATGCGCCCGACCGTGGTGTCCAGCCGGCGCTTGCGGATTTCGCGGCCGAAGGCGATGGCACCGTGGACCGAGCCGCCGTCCGAATCGAGGACGACGGTTGCGCCGGAAAGATCGTGGTCTTGCGCGAACCTTGCAAAATCGCGCGGCGTGTCGGCGGTGATGGCGCCGCTCGCGAACACGATCAGCCGGCACTTATCGGCGCAAGCCTTGGCCGTGCCCTCCTGGCGCAAGTCGAAATGCATCGGCAGGGCGCGATCGGAGCCGCGCGAGGTAACTGGCAACAGCATCACCGGCGCCGCCAAAGCGAACGCGAGTGCAGCCGCAGGGAAGCGACCCATATTCAAGAACCCCCGTGTTTTCGCCGCCTGTCGTTTCTTGTTGTTCCGTGTGGTTGGATCCACATTCTCTGATTGGACGGCGGCAGGACCCCCGGCATTGACGTTCGTCAAAGCTTAAGGAACAGGCGGATTTGGGTCTAGAGTAAAATCGTGGCTGTCACACGACTTTTTGCTGAATAAGGCAGCAATTCTATTGGATTGCAAAAAGACTATGGAACTTTGCCGGACATCTTTCTGGAACTGCTTGGTGCCTTGAGCTGGAACTCTATGACGCACACGCGTGAGAATGGCTTTGCGCAGCTGCCGCGCCTCGCCGGGCGCGCCATCATCATTTTCTACCGCTACACGGTGCTGGCGCTGATCGGCCCGCGCTGCCGGCATCTGCCGAGCTGTTCGGAATATGCCGAGGAGGCGATCCTGCGCTTCGGCCTTTGGGCGGGCGCGTGGATGGCGGCGGCGCGCATTTTGCGCTGCCATCCATGGGGCACCTCGGGACTCGATTTCGTGCCGGCGCACTTGCCTAAGGGCGCACATTGGTGGACGCCCTGGCGCTACGGGCGCTGGCGCGGGACCAACGAGATGCCGCCGGGAGCCTAGCGGTCGTCCGGGGGTCGACAGTCAGTGTTGCGCGCCGCGATTCGCCTGCTATATCCCTGCCCGTCACGCTTACCTGCATTCGTAGGCAGCGAGTGAGCAAGGAGATGAGAATGGCCGAAGCCGGCATGGCGAGCGCGCAAGCCCCGTCGAAATCCGCCCCCCAGATCACCCTGACCTTCCCTGACGGTGCCCAACGGCAATATCCCGCCGGCACGAGCGGCCTGGAGATCGCCAAGGGCATTTCGCCGTCGCTTGCCAAGCGCACGGTGGCGATGGCGCTCGACGGGCAGCTCGCCGACCTCGACGACGCCATTACCCGCGACGCCAAAATCGAATTCGTCTCGCGTGAGGATCCGCGCGCGCTCGAATTGATCAGGCACGACGCCGCGCACGTGCTGGCGGAAGCGGTGCAGTCGCTGTGGCCGGGCACGCAGGTGACCATCGGCCCGGTGATCGAGAACGGCTTTTATTACGACTTCTTCCGAAACCAGCCGTTCACGCCGGAAGACCTGCCCGTCATCGAAAAGAAGATGAAAGAGATCATCGCGCGCGACAAACACTTCACCAAGGAAGTGTGGTCGCGCGACAAGGCCAAGCAGACCTTCCGCGACATGGGCGAGACCTTCAAGGTCGAGCTGATCGACGCCATTCCGCCAGACCAGCAGATCAAGATCTACAAACAAGGCGACTGGTTCGATCTCTGCCGCGGCCCACACATGACCTCGACCGGCAAGATCGGCACCGCCTTCAGGCTGATGAAGGTGGCAGGCGCCTATTGGCGCGGCGATTCCAACAATCCGATGCTCACCCGCATCTACGGCACCGCCTTCGCCAAGCAGGAGGAGCTCGACGCCTATCTGAAACAGCTCGAAGAAGCCGAGAAGCGCGATCACCGAAGGCTCGGACGCGAGATGGATCTGTTCCACTTCCAGGAAGAAGCGCCCGGCTCGGTGTTCTGGCACGCCAAGGGCTGGACCCTGTTCCAGCAGCTGGAAAACTACATCCGGCGCCGCCAGCAGGAATTCGGTTTTGCCGAGGTCAACGCGCCGCAGCTCATGGATTTATCGCTCTGGGTCGCCTCCGGCCATATGGCGACGTTCCGCGAGAATATGTTCTTGACGCAGCCGCGCGAGGACGACGAGCGCGTCTTCGTCATCAAGCCGATGAACTGCCCCGGCCACATCCAGATCTTCAAGAACGGGCTGAAGTCATATCGCGACCTGCCGTTCAAGCTCGCCGAGTTCGGCAAGGTGCACCGCTACGAGCCTTCGGGCGCCCTGCACGGGCTCATGCGGGTGCGCGCGTTCACACAGGACGACGCGCACATCTTCGTCACCGAAGACCAGATCGAGGAAGAGTCGCTGAAGGTGAACGACCAGATCCTGTCGATCTACAAGGATTTCGGCTTCGACGACGTGCACATCAAATTTTCCGACCGGCCGGCAAAACGCATCGGCGATGACGCCATGTGGGACAAGGCGGAGGCCGCCTTGATGGCGGCACTCAAGGCGTCGGGCCGGCCCTGGACGCTCAACAAGGGCGAAGGCGCCTTCTACGGCCCCAAGCTTGAATATGTCTTACGCGACGCCATTGGCCGCGACTGGCAATGCGGCACCGTGCAGGTCGACCTCAACATGCCGGGAAGGCTGGGCGCCTTTTATATCGACGAGCATTCCAACAAGGTGACGCCGGTGATGCTCCACCGCGCCATGTTCGGCTCGCTCGAGCGCTTTGCCGGCATCATGATCGAGCATTATGCCGGCCATCTGCCGCTGTGGCTTTCGCCGGTGCAGGCGCTGATCGCCACCATCACTTCCGACGCCGACGACTATGCGCGCGAGGCGGTCGAGGCCGCGCGCAAAATGGGCCTGCGCGTTGCCAGCGACCTGCGCAACGAGAAGATCAATTACAAGGTGCGCGAGCACTCGCTGGCGAAAGTGCCGGCGCTGTTGGTGGTCGGCAAGAAGGAAGCCGCCGAGCACACCGTATCGGTGCGCAGGCTTGGGCAGGACAAGCAACAGGTGATGCCGCTGGATGAGGCGCTCAAGATGCTCGCCGACGAAGCGGTGGCGCCGGATGTGCGGCGCATCAATACCTAAGCCGGGCAGCACCGCTTGAGCCGGGCGCCTTCTTAAGCCGCCGCAGCAGGCTCGCGACCGAGATATCGTCATCGACGTCCGGCCAATGGAGCCCCTCTCCGCGTCCGATCAGACGGGCCGGTTTGGGCGACGCCCGCCCTACTCTCCCTGCTTCTTGATATAGGCCGCGAGATCGGAAGCCTCGTTGCGCGTGAGGTTCATGTTCGGCATTTTCGGATGCGGCTCCAGCAAAAACAGTGCGAGCTTGGCGGCATCGAAGCCCGGTTTTTTGCCGATTTCCGAGAAGGGCGGCGCCTGCGTATTGCCGTGTTTCTGGTCGGAGGAGACGACATGGCAGGACGCGCACCAGCGCTTGGCGATCGTCTCGCCCTCAAAAGGATCGGCAGCCCGCGCCGCGGTCGCCAGCGCAGTCAAGAACGTCAGGGAAAGCAACGCGGCCATTGTTCTTTTCATTGGGAGGTTCTCACAGGAAAGGTGGGACAAGCGGCATCTTACCGCGCGGCGGCGCCGTCGTCTCAGGGGAATTTGCGAACGTTCACCGGCCGGTGGCGGCGACCAGCGGCCGCCCGACGCGCTGGGCAGGCTCCAGCAGGCGCAGGAAACGCTCGGCCCAGTGGGTGATGTCGTTGTCCACCAGCACCCGGTAATTGTGCTCCTGGCGTTGGCGCCGTTCCGACAGCGGCATCGACAGCGCGCGGTTGACCGCGATGGCGACGCCCTCGGGATCGTAGGGGTTCACCAAGAGCGCCGCCGAACATTCGCTAGCGGCCCCGGCAAACCGCGATAGGATCAGGACGCCCGGATCCTCCGGGTTCTGCGTCGCGACGTATTCCTTCGCTACGAGGTTCATGCCGTCGCGCAACGGAGTGACCAGCGCAGCGCGCGCGGCCCGGTAGAGCCCGGCGAGCGCGGTGCGGCTGTGAGCCTTGTTGATGTAGCGCAGCGGGGTCCATGAGGCCTCGCCGAAGGCGCCATTGATGCGGCCGACCGCCTCGCCCACCTTGCGGCTGATGTCGGCGTATTCGGGAATGCCGGTGCGGCTCCGCGGAGTGATTTGCAGATAGGTGACCTTGCCGCGCCAGTCTGGGAAATTGGTGAGGAAGCGCTCATAGGCGTCCATGCGCTCGGGGATGCCCTTGGTATAATCGAGCCGGTCGACGCCGATGATCATGCCGCGTCCGGACAGGCTCTCCAGCACCTCGCGCACGAAGCCGGATTCGATGGCGCGGCGCGAGAGCCGCTGCAGGGCCTCGGTCTCGACGCCGACCGGGAATTGTCCGACCTGCACCACGCGGTCGCCGAAAGCAAAGCGATCGCCGTTGACGCGCTTGAGCCCGCACTCATTGACGAGATAGCGCGAGAAATTGGTGACGTCGGTCTCGGTCTGGAATCCGACCAGGTCGTAATGGCCGAGCGCCGGAATGAGCTGCTCGTGGTTTGGCAACGCCGTCAGAATTTCCGGCGGCGGACAGGGGATGTGGATGAAGAAGCCGATGCGGTTCTTGTGGCCGCGCTCGCGCAGGGCCTTTGCGAACGGGATCAGGTGATAGTCGTGCACCCAGATCACGTCGTCAGGCTTGAGCAGCTTCTCGAGATGGCTGGCGAAAAATTCGTTGACGCGGAAGTACCCCCCGAGATCGCGCCGCGTGAATTCGGCGAGGTCGAGACGGTAATGTAGGATTGGCCACAGTACGCGGTTGGCGAAGCCGTTATAGAATTCGTCGTAGTCGTCCTTGCGCAGGTCGATCGTGATGTAGGACGTGTTGTCCTGCTCGACCATCTTGGGCGGACCGGGATCCTCGTCGGCGACGCGCCCGCTCCAGCCGAACCAGAGGCCGCCCCGCCGGCGCAGCGCCGCCCGGATCGCCACTTCAAGCCCGCCGGCGCGTGCCGATCCGTCCGGCACTCCCACTCTGTTCGATACTACGACGAGCCGATCCAAAACCGATCTCCCGAGCTCCGCGAAACGATTGCGGTGAAGCTCAATCCCAGCAACGTCGCAAGCGAAGCGCATGGATAAACGTGGCTTGGCCCCAAAGCTGCGCCCGGATACCAACAATGCATCGATCAACCTCAATCGGCAAATTAAAAAGACCGGTCGCGGCAAATCAAAACGCAAAGCACCGCAAGGATATAACGTGTAACCGGCGTCGAAGTTCAAATTTCCCAGTGGAATGCGCCGGCTAGGCGCCGCGTTGCCGGGCTTTGTCCGCCAGCCGCCGCAGGGCGGCGCGCACATCGTCAGGCCTGTGGAATACGCCCGTCACGCCAGAGAAATGGCGGCCGACCGAATAGCCCTTGCCGCCCAAGGCCGGAAGGGCTGCGAAAACCGATTCATCAGTCACATCATCGCCGATGAAGACCGGCCTGCGGCCCTCGAACGGCGCATAGCCCATCAGCATGCGCACCGATTCGCCCTTGCTCGCACCAGGACGTTTGACCTCCAACAGCGCCTTGCCCGGCAGCACCTCGACCGTCTCGTCGGGAAAAGCGGCAAGGACGCGGTCGATGTGCCGGCGTAGCGCCTCCTCGCACTGCGGCGCCTTGCGGTAATGCAGCGCCAGCGAATAGCCCTTGTCCTCGACGACAATTCCCGGATCGAGGTTTTTCGCCTCGGCCAGTTGCCGGCGCAGGCTTTCCCGCAGCGGCGCGACGCTACTGACGATATTGCCCTCATGCACCCGCATTTCGGCGCCGTGACCGCCGACGATCGGCAGCTTGAGCGGTGAAAACCGGCGGTCGAGATCGGCGATCGGCCGCCCGCTGACCAGCGCCAGCGCGCCGCCGAGCGCCGGCAGCAGGCGCGCGAGCGCGTCGCACAAGGCTTTAGGCACATGTACGGCGTCCGGCGTCGGCGCGATATCGACCAGCGTGCCGTCGAAATCGAGCAGCAGACAGATTTGCTTCAGATCGAGCGCGGCGAAATCATCGAGGGCCGCGTGACTGGCGAGCGGCCCGCTCATCACCGCGCCAGCACCTCGATGTCGCCGTCCACGCCGGTCACCACCTTGAATTCGCGCTCGTAGACCCTGCCTTCGTTGCGCGCGATGGCGCGATATTCGCCTTCGGCCAGGATCACGCGCGGAAAGGCGCCGATCGATTCCTTGATCACGTCGCCGCCAGGGGTGAGCACCGACCAGGCGGTGTTGGCGAGCGCCTCGCCGCCCTTCTCGGCGACCAGCTTAAGCGTGATGGCCGCGGCGCGGTGGGTGACGGTAACGTCGGTCAGCTTGGCGGCCTGCACGCGGATGTCGGAGCGCACCACGGCGTTGGCGTCGCCATAATGCGAGACGATGTAATACGTGCCCTCCGGCACGATCACCACATTGCCGGTCAGCACGTGCTCGGCGATCGGTCTGTGATCGCCGGGTTCGAACTGGCTGCCTTTGAACACATTGAACGAAATCTGCGCGCTGGGGATTTTCACGTTGCCGACGCGGCCTTCCAGACGCAATCCGCCGGCCGGCAAATCGAACTGCTCGCGCACGGTCGGCCCGCGCAGGAATACCGGCTTGACCGCGGTGGCAAGCCCGAAGCCGACATGCACGATATAACGGCCCGCCGGCAGCACGATCGTCGGTGCCGGCTGCCTGTCTTCCCTCACCAGACGGAATTTGCCCTGGGCGTCGGGCTTGGAGTCATAGACACGCCACGTGAGGCCGCCGCCGATCACCGGCTCGCCTTTGCCGAAACGTGCGCTGAGCGCCAGCGCCACCTTGCCGGCCGGCACCATCGGTACCGGCATTTTGGCGTGGGCGCCGGGTGGCACGGACAGTGACGGCCATTGCGACGGCGATGACAGTGTACTGCCCGGACCGAACACTTCTCCAGGTGTGACCGGCGCGGGCGAGATCAGCCCCGTCGTAGGCGCGGTCGAGAATAAGGAATCCGGGGTGGCGGTCTGTGCACCGGCCGGTGACGCGGCGACGAGCGCGAGAATGAGCGCCAGCGCCGGCCAGGGCCGGCCGCGGACTGCGGCGTTTGCTGATGCGCTCCCCATGACACTTGCAATTTTCAGGCCAAATCGAGGCGATTTCAAGCCAAACACGCAGGTTTGTCAGACCCGAGAGGCCATGCTAGGCGCAATTGCCATAATTTCCGAGATTGCCATGCCCGACGCGCTCGCATTGCTCAAAACTCGCCGCTCCGTTAAACCGATGGAATTGGGCGGTCCGGGTCCTTCCGCCGGCGAGCTCGAAAGCCTGCTCACAATCGCCGCGCGCGTGCCCGACCACGGCAAACTGGCGCCCTGGCGTTTCCTGGTGTTTGAGGGCGCGGCGCGCGAGCGAGCCGGCGAGACCATCGCGCAAATCTTCCGTGCCGATCACGCCGACGCCACGGCGGAGCAGATCGAATTCGAGCGCAGGCGGCTCGCCCGCGCGCCGCTGGTGATCGCGGTCATCAGCCGGGCCGCGCCGCACGTGAAGATCCCGGAATGGGAGCAGCAATTGTCGGCCGGGGCCGCGGCCATGAACCTGGTCAACGCCGCCTATGCGCTCGGCTACGCGGCGAGCTGGATCACAGAATGGTACGCCTATGACCGGCGCGTGCTCGCCGCGCTCGGACTGGCGCCGAACGAGCGCATCGCCGGGTTCGTTCATATCGGACGCCCGGCGAAGCCTCCCGAGGAACGCGATCGCCCCAAGCTCGCCGACATCGTCTCGCGCTTCGGCGCTTGATCCCGCAAAGTCGGCACCGGGTTTTCGGACAAGATCATGCGCGGGCGCAGAAAGGCTTGAACAATGTTCTACGAGCCGGACAAGCGCGATACGCGCCTTTTACCCCACGACCCGTTCAAGGCGATCGTGGCGCCGCGCCCGATCGGCTGGGTGACCAGCATGAGCGCCAAGGGCGAGATCAATCTCGCCCCCTACTCCTTTTTTAACGGCGTCAGCAGCCGGCCCAATCTGGTGATGTTCGCCAGCGAAGGCCGCAAAAACTCGGTGAGCTTCATCGCCGAGACCGGCGAGTTCGTGTGCAATCTCGCGACTTGGGACTTGCGCGACGCAATGAACGCGACGTCGGCGCCGTTGCCGCGCGGAGCCAACGAGATGGAGCGGGCGGGCCTCGCGCCGGCGCCGTCGCGCCTGGTCAAGCCGCCGCGGGTGGCCGCTTCGCCTTGCGCGCTCGAGTGCCGGATGGTCAAGATAGTGCCGATCGAGGCCGTGGACGGACAGCCGCTCGACTGCCACGTGGTGATCGGCCAGGTGATCGGCGTGCATATCGACGACCGCTTCATCAAGGACGGGCTGCTCGACACCGCCGCATTAAAGCCGATCGCCCGCTGCGGCTACGATCAATATGCCGTGGTGGAATCGGTGTTTTCCATGATCCGCCCGAGCGCGTGACCTCATGTGAGCCGTCTCCGACATGACCGGCAAAACGGCCCCGATTTTCGCAAACAGATCATGCGCCGCGCAAAATGCCTGAACCTTGCTTGCTTTACGGCGTTTAACCATAATGTAATCACCGAGGCGCACGCTCCCTGTCACGTTTCGGTCACAAGACTCCGCCAGCGGTTTTCACCATATCGCGGTGAAAGGCTTGTCGGGTGGCTGGCCCGGTCTAATCATCGGGCCAGGGGAGAGATAGTTTGGTGTTTGAAGGATTATTTGCGCGCGCGCGCAACGGCAATGGCGACCGTTCGGCCGACGCCAGCACGACGGTCGAAATCAAGCCGGCCGTCACCCGCCCCAGCATCGGGCTTGCGCTTGGCGGCGGCGCCGCGCGCGGCTTTGCCCATATCGGAGTGATGCGCACGCTGATGGCGCACGGCATCGTGCCGGACGTCATCGTCGGCACGTCGATCGGCGCGGTGGTCGGCGGCTGCTATGCCACCCGGCAGCTCGACACGCTGGAAGCCTGGGCGCGCGGGCTGACCGTGCGCAGCGTACTCGGCCATCTCGACATCAGCTTGTCCGGCTCCGGCCTCATCCGCGGCGGCCATCTCGCCCGCCAGCTCGAAACGGCGCTCGGGGACACGCGTATCGACGACCTGCCGCTGCGCTTTGCGGCCATCGCCACCGAATTCAATACCGGGCACGAAATCTGGCTGACCCGCGGCCGTCTCACCGACGCATTGCGCGCTTCCTACGCGCTGCCGGGGATTTTCCCTCCCGTGCTGATCGGCGGCCGCTGGCTGGTCGACGGAGCGCTGGTCAATCCGGTGCCGGTGTCGGCTGCGCGCGCGCTTGGCGCCCGCGTGGTGATCGCGGTCAATTTGAATTCCGACCTGTTCGGGCGCGGCACCATCATCGCCAGTCACGGCTCCGACGATTCCGACGAGGCGGTTCATGCCGCCGACGGCAAGTCCAACGGCGGCCTGCTCGGCATTTTCGGCCGCGAGCGCACGCTGCGCCGCCAGATCATGGGCCGGCGTGGCCGCCCCGGCATACCAACCGTGATGATCGAAGCTTTCAACGTGATGCAGGACCGCATTACGCGTGCGCGGCTCGCCGGCGATCCACCCGATGTGCTGGTCTCGCCGCGCCTCGGCCAAGTCGGCTGGTTCGACTTCCATCGCGCCGCCGAAGCGATTGCGATCGGCGCGGAAGCGACGGAAAAAGCCATTGATGCCATGACCGAAGCGGTCACCGCGCTCTCGCAACCCTTCGGCGCCGACGCCGCCGCGAAGTAGGCTTCATGCGCTGAGGATATATTCGCGCATCGCTTCCTTCTCGGCCTCAATCTCGCCGACGCGCTCCTTGACCACGTCGCCGATCGAGATGATGCCGACCAACTCGCCGTTTCTCAGCACCGGCAGATGGCGGAATTTTCCGACGGTCATGCGCTCCATGATGGCGGCGACCGTGTCCTCTTCGCCGCACGTCTCCACCTCGCGAGTCATCACCTGACCGACCGGCAGGTCGAGAGCCGAACTTCCCTGTTTGGCAAGCGCGCGCACGATGTCGCGCTCCGACAATATGCCGGCGAGGCGCCCTCCCGCGCCGCGGACGAGCACCGCGCCGATGCGGTGCGAGGATAGGCACTTGACGGCCGCCGAGAGGTCGGCCGTTGGTTCGATGGAAATGACGTCGCCGCCCAAGTTGCGTTGCTTGGCGGCCAGGATCGCCTTGACGTTCATGGCAGGGCCCTACGATTCCGGGCGATGGAGAACGATCCCGCCACGGGACGGTTCCGTCAATACGCGACCAAACCGCATTCCCCCATTTGCGTCATCGAGAAACTGCCAAGGACTGTGCGATTTTACAGTTAAATTTCATAGACTTACGCTATTTGTTTCGTATTTTGAGTTGAGCCAGTAAGTGACCGGCATCGGCCTACTCTTGAACTTCTTGCGCCGTTCTTTGGCGGCGGTACGTATCGATGCCGCGCTTCGCGCGCGTCACGAATGCGGCGTTTGGCTGGGATGAGATGCTCGCCGGCGCCCCGTGATTGCGGAAAAAGTCGGAAAAGCGCAAACATTCACGCCACGCAAGGCATCACATGCACAATCCGAACTTGCTCCGTCCGCATGCCATGATGGAAATTTTCCCGCACAAACCCGTTGTGATGTGGCTGCAAAACTAGGTCGAACTTAACAAAACGGGTGGAGGCGAAGGCGCGTGCAGCCGATCGCGGACTGGCTCAAAGAACTCGGCATGTCCGAGTACGCCCAACGCTTTGCCGACAACGGAATTGATGTCTCGGTACTCCGCCATCTTACCGATCAAGACCTCAAAGACATTGGCGTCCTGTTAGGACATCGGCGAAAAATGCTCGCCGCCATCGGCGAGCTTGCCGGCGCTCACCCGGCACGTAAGTCAGCCGCCCGAACGAGGTGGAAGGCAGAAGACATCGCTGAACGGCGGCAGGTTACGGTGATGTTTTCGGACTTGGTCGGTTCGACCGCGCTTTCCGCGCGTATGGACCCGGAGGATCTGCGCGAGGTCCTTTCCGCCTACAGGAAATGCGTGACGGACACGGTGCGCCGATATGGCGGCTTTTTGGCAAAGTATATGGGCGACGGCGTTTTGGTTTATTTCGGCTATCCGCACGCGCGTGAAGACGACGCAGAGCGCGCGGTGCGCGCGGGGCTGGAGCTGGTTGCGGCGGTCGCCGCGCTCAAATTCTCGACCACCTTGCAAACCCGGGTCGGTGTGGCAACCGGACTTGTTGTCGTCGGCGACCTTATCGGCGCCGGCGAAGCGCAGGAGCGCGGCATCGTCGGCGAGACGCCGAACCTGGCGGCACGCCTCCAGAGCGTAGCCGAGCCGAACATGGTCGTCATAGCCGAGGGCACACGCAAGCTTCTCGGTAATCTTTTCGAGCTGGAAGACCTCGGAACCAGAGAGCTCAAGGGCATTCCCGGCAGCGTGCGGGCGTACGCCGCGTTGCGGGCGAGCGCGGTAGCAAGCCGGTTCGAGGCGATGCACGCAAGCGACCTCACCGAATTCGTCGGCCGGGAGAAAGAACTCGAACTGCTGCGAGGGCGCTGGACCACGGCAAAGACCGGCAAAGGCCAAGTGATCTTGCTTTCGGGCGAGGCCGGGATTGGCAAATCGCGCCTGACGGCCGCCCTCATGGACAGTGTGGCCGGCGAGCCCCATACGCGCTTACGCTATTTCTGCTCGCCACAGCACACCGACAGCGCACTCTATCCAATCATCAATCAGATGGAACGCGCCGCCGGATTGGCGCACGACGATCCGGCGCAAACGAAGCTCGACAAGCTCGATGCGCTGCTCGCGCAGAGCTCTACGTCGGCGCAGGACGCGGCACTCTTCGCGGACATGTTGTCGCTGCCGAACGACGGCCGCTACGCGGCCCTCGAATTCGAGCCGCAGCAGCGGCGGCAGAAGACCTTGGAAGCGCTCGTTTCGCAAATGGAGGCGCTGGCACGCTTGCGCCCCGTGTTGACGATCTTCGAGGACGTGCACTGGATCGATCCCACAAGCTTGGAAGCCCTTAGCCGGACCGTGGACCGGATAAAGACACTGCCGATTCTGCTCATTGTAACTTTCCGCCCCGACTTCGGGGCGCCGTGGTTCGGTCAGCCGCACCTGACAACCGTGCCGCTCACCCGGCTTGGAGATCATGAGGCCGCGATTATCATTGCGCGCCTTGCGGGAAATCGTGAACTGCCGACGGATGTGTTGGGGGAAATCGTAGAGCGGACCGATGGCATTCCCCTATTCGTCGAGGAGATGACGAAGGCCGTGCTGGAAGCCGCCAGCGAAGGCGAGACGCGGCGCACGGCTGCGATCGTTCCGTCATCCGCCCACGCTGTGCCGGCCAGTTTGCACGCGTCGCTGATGGCGCGGCTCGACAGGCTCGGCCCCGCCAAGGAAGTGGCGCAGATCGGGGCGGCAATCGGGCGCGAGTTTTCGCATGCCCTGCTGGCCGCGGTGATGCGCAAGCCGGAAGCGGAATTGGAGTGGGCGCTCCATCATCTCATCGCAGCGGGTTTGGTGTTTGGGCAAGGTGCATCGCCGTATTCGACGTACCTCTTCAAGCATGCCCTCGTGCGCGACGCGGCTTACGGCACCCGCCGGCGTGAACCCCGGCGAGCGCTGCACGCCCGGATCGCCGAAACGCTTGAAAATCAGTTCCCCGAGATCGCCGAGAGCCAGCCGGAATTGCTGGCGCGTCACTACACCGAGGCAAACCTGGTGGAGAAGGCTGCGCTCCTTTGGAGCAAAGCGGGACAGCGGTCATTGGCGCGCTCGGCGCTGGTCGAAGCTACAGAACAGCTGCGCCACGCGCTCGAACAGATCGCGGCATTGCCCACAACGCCCGCCTTGCGCCGCGAGCAAATAAAGCTGCAAGTCTTTCTGATATCCGCGCTCCATCATGTGAAAGGGTTTGCCGCGCCCGAAACCAAAGAGGCTCTCGAGCGGGCCCGCCTGCTGATCGAACAAGCCGACGCGCTCGGAGAGCCTTTCGAAGACTCACTCTTGCTGTCCCTGGTTCTCTACGGCATCTGGGCCGCGAGCTTCGTGGCATTCGATGGCGACGCCATTCGCGACCTTTCATTGCAGCTCTTGACGCTCGCCCGAAAACAACAGCAGACGCACCGGCTAGTACAGGGACATCTGGTCAGGGGCGTTGGCTTAGCGTGTACGGGCGACATCATGGAAGGTCGTTCGCACTACAATCAGGCGATTGCGCTTTACGATCCCGCCGAGCACGCCCGCTGATCACGCGAATTGGCCAAGACATGGGCGCGGCAATTCTGACGTGGCGCGCTTTGGCCCTTTGGCTGCTCGGCTATGCCGATACCGCGCGGGAGGACGTACAAAGTGCGATCGAGAATGCGCGCGAGATCGGGCACGCCGTCACTTCGATTTATGTGCTGTCATTGACAAGTCCCACGCTTATCTTCTGCGGAAACTACGCGACCGCACTTGCAAACCTCGATGAAGTCGTCGCATTGGCCGAAGAGAAAGGCGCGTTGCCCTGGAAGGCGAACGGAATGGCGCTGCAAGGGTGCGTATTAGCCCTAACCGATCAAGCCGAAGACGCACTAAAAAAAATCGCGACAGGGGTCGCTATTCTTCGCGAAACCGGCTCGAAATTTTTGATTCCCTTGTTCTTATCCTATTTGGGCAGAGCCCATGCCGGCCTCGGCCAGTTCGATGATGCACGCCGCTGTATTGGCGAAGCGATAACGACCGTTCAAGCGACCAAGGAAAGATGGTGCGAAGCCGAAATCTATCGCGTTGCCGGTGAAATCGCGCTTCACGCGCCTGGACGGAATGCGGCGCAGGCGCAAGAGCACTTCGAGCGCGCGCTTGCAATCGCTCGCCAGCAGCAGGCGAGGTCCTGGGAACTTCGGGTCGCGATGAGCATGGCACGACTATGGCGCGAGCAGGACAGGCAAGATGCCGCCCGCAATCTTCTTGCGCCAATCTATGATTGGTTCACGGAAGGCTTCGACACCATCGATTTGAAAGAGGCTAAGGAATTGCTCGACGTTTGACGCTATGACGACGAATGCGCCTGAGTGCCTTCCCAAGCCAGCGTCCGCGCCCGGGGCAACTGCCATGGCGAGCCGCCTTTTAGCACCGTCGTTTAGTGCGGCGTGGCTCCGCCGTCGTCGAATTGCGGAACATGACCGACCGGGTCGAACCAGGGAAACAACAGCAGGCCGGCGATAAAGCCGCCGATATGCGCCTGCCAGGCGACCACCTCGTTCTGCCCGATGAGGGGCGCGGCCCAGAGACCGAACACGAAATTGAGGCCGAACCATACCACCAGGAAAACGAGCACTGCCGGTTCGCGCAGGGCGGTGAGCAGTGGTACCGCCGGCACGCGATAGTCGGCGGGGCCGCCCGTGCGCCAGAAGCTCAAGGGCCCGCCGCGTTGGAAAGCAAAGCGTATTGCGGCCGCCATGGTGCCGGAAATGGCGGCCGAGGCGCCGATCACCGGCGCATTCTGACCCGCATAGGCGAACAGGTGCGCGATGGCGCCGGCCGCCGCCGTCACCGCAAAGAAAATCAGGAAGCGCGCGCCGCCGAAGCGCCGCGCCACCGCCGTTCCGAAGGCGAGAAACCAGATGGCGTTGACGCCGAAATGCGTCCAGGTGGCGTGCAGCAGCGAATAAGTGACGAAGGTCCACACTTGCGCCGCCAACCCGCCCGGCAGCACGGCGCCGGGCAGAATGCCGCCGCCGTAGCGCAGCGGGTCGAAGGCAAATAGCCAGAGCAATTCGTTGCTCTCGGCCGGCGTGAACAGCAGCGTGCGCACCGCGTGGATGATCGCCATCAAGGCGAGCATCGTGACGATCACACCGGGAACGTTGAAGACGGGCTCACGCCGCACGGAAGGGTCAAGCACGACAGCCAGTTACGCGCTCGCCCGCCCCGCCGCAAGCCACCCGGCAAAAAAGAAAGGAGGGCTTTCGCCCTCCTTCGAGCCCACGTCTTGCGGGGCGTTGTCGCGCCTTGCCGGCGCTTGTCACATCCCCTCTCTCCCCGTGGCTCAAACAGAATGCCAAGTCGGATCGTGCGGGCGACGATAGACGAAGGCGCGCGCGCTGCAAATGCGACCATGGTTTTAACACTAACCGGCGTAACGCCCGAGAAAGCGCCGCAAACGGCACGCGGCCTGCTCCGCCACCTATGTCGCGGCACAAGCAGCGCGCCTTTGTCCCGAGCAGACACAGTTTCGCGCCGCCACCGTGCCGCGACGGCACAAGAGGTGGCGAACATGAAACACCCGTCGACGCGGGCCGTTTACGAATATTGGAACCGGCGCAGGGGCAGCCGTCCGGCGCCCGAACGCGGCGATATCGATCCGACCGACATCCGCTATGCGCTCGGCGACACCTTCATGTTGTCGGCGGATTTCGTCGGCGAGCTGCGATTCCGGCTGGCCGGCACGCGCGTTTGCGCGCTGTTCTGCCGCGAGATCAAGGGCGAGGCCTTTGCCGGCATCTGGAGCCAGCAAAGCTGCGCGGCGATAGCGGAACTCATGACCCTCGTTGAGGAGGAGAATGCCGCCGCGGTCGCCGGTCTTGCCGGCCGCACCGAAGAGGGCGGCGAGGCCGAGCTCGAAATGCTGATTTTGCCGCTCGCCTATAGCGGACACGCGCGCATCCGCGCGCTCGGGGTGCTGGCGCCGAGCGTGCCGCCTTATTGGCTGGGCGCGCAGGCGCTCACCGGCCTCGAGCTGGTAACGCTGCGCCATATCGGGCCGGAGCAGAATGTCGCTGCCGCCCCGCGCTTCGGCCGCGCGCCGGCTGCAAAGCGCCTGCGGCACGGCTTCGTCGTCTACAGCGGCGGACGCGAAACCCCGCCGGGCACACGCACGGGATAACGAGGCGTTAACGATAGCGCCCTAGGGTCGCAGCCTGCGGGCCGATGCGCCCAATACGTGCCCCGACCCATGGCCTTGCCGCTGACCAAAGCGAAAATGCTGCCGCTGGCGGAGGAGCGCCGGCGCTTTCAGCGCGTGAAGGTCAACCTGCTCGGCCGCTACATGCTGGAAGACCGGCGCGAGTTTCCCTGCCAGGTCATCAACATGTCGCCGGGCGGCATGGCGCTGGTCGCGCCGGTGATCGGCATGCCGGGCGAGCGGGTCATCGCCTATGTCGACCACCTCGGCCGGCTCGAAGGCATGATCGCGCGCACGATCGACAACGGCTTCGCCATGACCATTTCGGCGAGCACGCGCAAACGCGACAAGCTCGCCGCCCAGCTCACCTGGCTCGCCAACCGCCACATCCTCAACCTGCCGGAAGACCGCCGCCACGGCCGCTTCGTGCCGCGCAATCCGCTGGCGCGGCTGATCCTGCCCAACGGCAACAACGTCGCCGTGCGGGTCATCGACCTGTCGCAATCGGGCGCGGCGGTCGCCATGACCGCCGAGCAGCGGCCGCCGGTCGGCGCCATGGTCACCCTCGGCAAGGCGCAAGGCCGCGTGGTCCGTCATATCGAGAACGGCTTCGCGATCGAATTCACCCGCCTGCAACACCCCGACTTCATCGAAGACAACATCACCGGCGAATAGCGTCAGCGCCGGGTAAACGCGGCCGCTCAAATGCGGCGCAAAGCGAACCGCGCGGACGCGCGCGCGGCGTCGGTTCTCCGGTATTCCCGCAGCGCATTGCAAACACGGCCCACGGTAAACGACGCCCGCTGTCGCGCGCGCGCGCACGCGGTTTGCCTGCGCTTCCGTCGTTAACGCCGACAATTTTAGCCAAATCGTCTTCGCTAAGATTTTAAGCGAATTCGATTCCAGGTTTTACTGTATTCGTCGCAGGTTTTATTTTGGTTCTTCTTAAAATGACTTGTACGACTTAGCCGCGCTGCAAAAGCTCTCTGCCTAGTGTGACCCCAACACGACGGGGAAGGGGTCACGAAGATGGGCTGGCGTACGAGTAAGTTTTCGGCCGGCGCGATGCTGGTCAGTGTCTGTGCGGCGGCGTTGGCCGCCTCCGCGGGCACCACGGCGGCGGGAGAACGGCTCGCCTATGCCGTCGCCACGCACGAAAGGGCGATCTATGTCTCCGTCGGCGCGGTCACCCGCGCGCCGATCGGCTGGGTCGAGTTCTGCGTGGAATACAAGGATGAATGCAAGACCCGGCGCGAGGACGCGCGCGACATCGTGCTGACGGACAAGGTCTGGTCGGACATGGTCAAGGTCAACGACTGGGTCAACGCAAACATCAAGCCGATCACCGACCTCGAGCACTGGGGCGTGGTCGAGCGGTGGAATTATCCGGACGACGGCCGCGGCGACTGCGAGGACTATGTGCTGCTCAAGCGGCGCATGCTGATGCGCGCGGGCTGGCCGCGCCAAGCGCTGCTGATCACCGTGGTCCGCGACAAGAAGGGCGACGGCCATGCCGTGCTCACGGTCAAGACCGACCGCGGCGAGTTCATTCTCGACAACCAGACGGAGCAGATCCTGCCCTGGAACGAGACCGGCTACCACTTCGTGAAGCGGCAGTCGCAGGAGGATCCCAATGTGTGGGTGGCGCTCGGCAAACCGGCGGTGGCACCGCCCGTGGTGTCGGCGCGCTGAGCCCAGTCCCGAAAAAGCTTTAGGAGATTCGCGCCCCCGGTCACGTCCCCACCCCTCCCCGTCCCCAGACCGGGTTCGCGAGCGGCCGGCCTTCCCCAGGGCCGGCCGCACCTTTTCTCACGGTGCGCGTAGACCTGCCGGCGGATTATCGTTGCCGGCTCGCTTTTGCCAAGCGCCCCCCGAATGACCAACACGGTCAGCCCACCCGCTTCAAACCTTTCACGTAGTCCTTCCAGCGCTGCACATAGGTATCGGCGCCTTCGCGGATCATAGCCGCCGCCTTCTCGTCGAGCGTGCGGATCGCGCGCGCCGGCGCGCCCACGACCAGCGAATTATCGGGGAATTGCTTGCCCTCGGTCACCACCGCGCCGGCGCCGACCACGCAGTTCGTGCCGATCTTGGCGCCGTTGAGCACGACGGCGCCCATGCCGATCAGCGTCGCGTCGGCGATCGAACATCCGTGCAGGATGACGTTGTGGCCGATCACGCAGTTCGCGCCGACGGTGAGCGGAAAGCCCATATCGGTATGCAGCGTGCAATTGTCCTGGATCTGCGAGCGCTCGCCCAATTCGATCCATTCGTTGTCGCCGCGCAGCACCGCGCCGTACCAGACGCTGGCCTCGCGCTTCAAGCGCACGCGGCCGATCAGCACGGCGGTGTCCGCCACCCAATAATCGCCTTCGCCGGGAAATTCCGGCGCCTGTCCGTCGAGTTCGTAAATCGGCATGTCTTCGCGTCTCCTTGCGACGCGGGCGAACTTGCACGAATGGCGGGAGCGAGAAAAGGCTTTAAGCGCCCAACAGGCCGGAGGCCTGCAGGCTCATCAACAGCACCAGACCCGACATCAGGCTCCAGAATCCGGCGATCAGCGTCGCCAGGAACACGAATTCGAAGCGGCGGCTTTCCAGCGCGTAGGCGAGCAGCGTGTTGCGCATGATGAGGAACGGCGCCGCGAACACCAACAGCGGCACCGCCGCGATGGCGCCGAGGCTCGGGCCGGTGGCAAGCAGACCGAAGCTCGGCAGCCGGCTGGTGACGACGCGGTAGCCTGAGCAGCAAAGCCCCGCGACCGCGAAACCGAACGCAAGCGCAAACAGGTTTTGCAGGGATTCGCCACTCATGACGGCCTCAACGCGCAACAAAGGCCAACTAGTTAGCAAGCGTCGGCGTCTGCGCCAGCAAATCCTTAATGAAAGGTTAACGGCTGGAGGGATGCGGATACCGTGGCATAATCCCGCGTGATTAATTCGGGACGCGCCATGGCCACGCTCGCTCAACGACGCCGCCCCAAGGGCAAGACGGGACACAATCCGCTCGCCGCTCCCCTGCTGCTGTTCGGCGGCTCGGTCGTGATTGCCGGGCTCTACATCGCCTACGTGCTGTGGCCGCGCTGGCCCGACACGCCGGTCGCGCCCAATGCACCCTCACTGCCGATCGTGGTCGCGGGCGTCAATTTCAACATCGAGCCGGCCGCGATCCGCCGCGCCATTCAGCGGCGACCGGGTGTGCAGGAGCGCGTCGATCTCGCCTATCTGTGGCCATCGCTCACGCCGCCCGACCCGCAACGCAAGCCGAGCCTTGGACGGCCCGCCGATCCCAACCGGCGGCTGATCGTAACCATTGCGTCGGGCGAAACGACTTTGCCGATCATGCAGCGCGTGAAAGAGATCTATCCGCGTTATCTGGTGGCGGAGCCCGCCGCCGGCCCGCCGGGATTGACGCTGCGCGGCTTTCGCGACGGCACGCCGTACCAGGGCGAAGAATTGGTGTTCGAGCAAACCGACCCCGCGCATTTCCTCGCGCGCTGCTCGGTGAAGGGCGTGGTCAATTCCGGCAATTGCCTTTTGGAGCGGCGCATCGGCCAGGCCGACATCACGTTCCGCTTCCCGCGTGCCTGGCTCAAAGATTGGAAGAACGTGCAGGCGAGCGTCGACAAGCTGCTGGCAAGGTTGCATCCCCATTCGTAGTCATTCCGGGGCGCGGCCTTTAAGGCCGCGAACCCGGAATCCATAACCCAACGCCGCGGAGTATGGATTCCGGGCCCGCCGCTTTCGCGGCGTCCCGGAATGACGGAATTGAAATTCAATCCACCAGATCGACGTCGAGGATCGGCAATTCCAGAATGTAGGAACGCCGGCCCTTCTCGTTCTCCACGAACAGCACGCCGATGAATTCGTCGCCCATATAGACTTCGAGCGAGTCCATCTTTTTCGGCCGGGTCACCACGCGGATGTTCTCGTTGTCGAACTTGCGGCGCAGATAGGCATTGAGCGCCGGCACCGGCTGAATCGAGGGATCCTGGCCGAGCTGGATCACCATGCGGAAATTGTAGGAGCGTTCGCCCTCCTCGTCGTCGACCGTCAACTCGCCGGCGTCGTCGGCGCCGACATAGATTTCGGCGGAGTCATCCGTCTTCGGCACCACGCGAATGCTCGGATTGCCGAACAGCTTCTTCAGATAGGCATCGAGCTTTCTGACTTCCTGCACGTCCACCGGGTGGCTCCTATCGATGTCCTGGGCACGCCTCCTTGCCCGATTGCCCCGCCCGGCGCAAGCGCCGGCGGACCCGGTCTTGACCGGTTGCGCGGAAACAGCCGCTCGGATCTTGCTTGCAATGAGCGCGGAACGCAGCGCCCTAACCGACGTCAGCCGTCGAGCATGACGCCGTAGAGCATCTGGTCCATGGCGCGCGAGGGTTCGGGGCAGCCGGCCTCGCCAACCACCTTCGCCGGCACGCCGGCGACCGTGACATTGTTAGGCACCGGCTTGATCACCACGGAACCCGCGGCGATGCGTGCGCAATGACCAACCTCGATATTGCCGAGAATCTTCGCGCCGGCGCCGATCATCACGCCGCGGCGGATTTTCGGATGACGGTCCTCGTGCTCCTTGCCGGTGCCGCCGAGCGTCACGCCGTGCAGGATCGACACGTCGTCGTCGATCACCGCGGTCTCGCCCACGACAAGGCCGGTGGCGTGATCGAGGAAAATGCCGCGGCCGATGCGTGCCGCCGGGTTGATGTCGCACTGGAAGGCGGCCGAGGAACGGCTCTGCAGATAGAGCGCGAAATCCTTGCGGCCCTTGCGATGCAGCCAATGCGCCAGGCGGTGCGTCTGGATGGCGTGGAAGCCTTTGTAGTAGAGCACCGGCTCGATGAAGCGGTTGGTGGCCGGATCGCGGTCGACGGTGGCGACGATATCGGCGCGGAAGGCATTGCCGATCGCCGGTTCGTCCTCGAGCGCGTCGTTATAGGCCTGGCGGATCAGGTCGCCGGACACGTCGGTGTGCTCGAGCCGCTGGCTGACGCGGTGCACGATCGCCGTCTCCAGCGAGTCGTGATGCAAGATGTTCTCGTAGATGAAGGTCGCCAGCTCCGGTTCGCGGCGCGTGATCTCCTCCGCCTCTTCGCGGATGCGCGTCCAGACCGGATCGACTTTGTCGAGGCCTCGTGTAGGCCGTGCCTGATATTGAGCCATGGCATCAACTCTCCCGGCGCCTCTCACGCCAAATCCCTCACAGTTAATCTAGCACATAACGCCGAAACTCGCGAAGCACCATCCGGTGAGCGCATGGCGGACCGGCGAAAATTCTCTAGTTTGCGCATGATCTTATCCGAAAAGCGGTGGCCACTTTTCGGGATCATGCGCTAGGGGCGACGGCTCAGGAAGTCGAGCACGCCCGCTTTGAACGCTTTATCGCCCACCGCCAGCATGTGGTCGCGGTCGGGAATATTCAGCATTTGCGCGCCCGGGATGAGCGCCGCCAATTCCGGACCGGATCCCGACACATCGTCTTTGGTTCCGACTGCAACCAAAACCGGCACTTTGATCCCGGCCACGTCCTCGCGGCTCAGCATGCGGCGCGGCCGGCCCATGCAGGCCGCCAAGGCCTTCAGATCCGACTTGGTCTGCTCGGCAAAACGGCGGAAGGCGCGACCGGTCGGGTCGGTGACGTCGGCAAGCGCCGGCGCTTCCAGCGCCGCGACGATTTTCGGCGCCAGGCTGCCGGTTTGGCTCGCGACCAACCTTATGCCGAGGCCGCCGATGACCAGCGAGCGCACGCGCTCCGGATGATGCACGGCAAGAAAGGCGGCGATGCGCGCGCCCATGGAATAGCCCATCACGTCGGCGCGCTCGATGTTCAGATGATCGAGCAGCGCGCGCGCATCGCCCGCCATCAGCGCCATTTCGTAATCGCCGGGATCGTAGAGCTTGCTGGAAGCCCCATGTCCGCGATTGTCGAGCGCGATCGCGCGCCGCCCGGCGCGCGTCAACTCGCCGACCCATGACGGATTCACCCAATTGATTTCCTTTGTGGAGGCGAAGCCGTGCACGAGCACGATCGGATCGCCTTCGCCCTGATCGAAATAGGCGATCTCGACGTCGCTGTTGAGGAATGTCGGCATCGATCTCTCCACGTCATGCCGGCTCACGCCGAACTTCCACGCCTTGCTTGCCGCGCGTTCTAAGACGTGGATGGCCGGGACAAGCCCGGCCATGGCGTTGAAATAGACCGCATTGCCGCGCTCCGCAACAGCCCGCAACACTAGCCATTCGCGGCGAGCGCGGCGTAGCGCTTCAGGTCGCGCCGCAGGCGCCTCGCCTTGCGGTGATGGAGATAACGCAAGGTCAACCGCTCCGCCCCGCTCTTCAGCGACGCCACGAAGGCGAGAAGCGTGAACAGCGCGCCGAGAAGCCATACGGTCAGGTTGAAGGCGCCGGCGGTGAGCATGATGGCGGCGCGGCCGGCCACCTTGAGAATGGCGCGCGTCTTGCCGCCTTCCTTGGCGGCGAGCTTGGCCACGCGCGACATTTCGCGCGGGCTTTGCGCGATCTGCAGTCCGTCGAGGGCGGCGCGGGTGCCGGCCATCGTCTCTACGGTGCCGACGTCGCGCGCAAGATGCAGTAGCGAGCGAGCGAGCTTGACCTTGACCGCCTCGCGCGCGGCGCGGATCGCCAGCGCCGGCTCGGAGATCGAGACGCCCTTGATCGCGCTCTTCAGCCGTCCCCAATCGACCACGCCGCGCAGCATACGGCCGACGCTTGCCGCCAAGTCGGCCGACAGCCGCCCGGTCTTGCGCGCGGCCTTGGCGAGCGTGAGGCCGACGCGCGCGGGCGCTTCGGCGCCAAGCGTCGCATAGGTGCCGGCGGTGATGGCGAGCCCGACGCAAGCGAGGCCGAGGATCATCTTGTCGGCCTTCTCTCCCAGCGCCAGCCGCGAACCCTCGCGCACGGCGTCGCGGATGTCGCCGAACACGAACAGGTCGCCCAGCGTGGTGCCGGCCAGGCTCGCGGCGTCGTTCGGCTCGCCCGCCACGAAGCCGTAGGCGAAGCTTTGCGCCGCGTGGCCGAAGGAGGCCTCATCCTTCACCGCAGCGTCGACCTTTTGCCTCAGCGCAGGATCGAGCGCGACATGGCGCGCGTCGGCAAGCGCAACGAAGCTATGGGCGAAATCGGCATCCTTGGCGGCGAGCGCCCCGTCAATTCCGTGCGCGGCGACTTCCGCATTGAATTTCCCGTCGAGCGCGCGCGAGGCGAGCTCCGCCGGGTCGTCGGCGACGGCAAGCGTGCTTTGCGCCGCGATCCCGCGCGGCACCACGTAAGCCGCAAGCGCCGCAAGCGCCGCTGCGATCGCCAGCACGGGCAGGATGCCCGGCAGGCGCCGCGCTTTCATTTGCTGCAGTTCCGGTGGCGCAAGGCCCTCTGCGTCACGCATGCACTTGCCTCTAATCAAATCCGGGCGGAACCGCGGCTTGGGGATAACCCCTTGCGCGTCCCTCCCCTGCTAGCGAAACCTTTTCGCCGTGGGAGCCGTTCCGACCGCCCGCGGCAAAGGTTACCGAAGCGTGATAGCTAGGCATCGGTGCAGCGCCTCGCTATGGTGCGCCCGGCGCCGACAAGGGCGCGAACGCGCGAGGATTTCCATGGCGGAGCACGTGATTCCCCACTTTCACAACGATCCCGGCGCGCCGATGATCGCGATCGGCGCCAAGGAATTCATGTGCGTCGGCGCGACACCGCCCTACGATCATCCGCACGTCTTCCTCGACATGGGCGACGAAAGCGAGATCGTCTGCCCCTATTGCTCGACGCTTTACCGCTTCGATCCCGAACTCGATCCGCACGCGGCCAAGCCGCCGGAATGCGCCCTGCCTGCGACTGCAACCGCCTGAGCGGCGCGGGAGCGCGGCAGTGGCGGGCGAACGTCATGTCATCGTCGCCGGCGCCGGCATCGCGGGATTGACCGCCGCAGTCGCCATGGCACGCGCCGGCTTGCGCGCCACTGTCCTGGAACAGGCGGCCAAGCTCGAGGAGACCGGCGCCGGCATTCAACTCGCGCCCAATGCCACGCGCATTCTGATCGACATCGGTCTCGGCGAGCGGCTGCGCCCATTGGTGATGGCGCCGCAGGCGATCCGCGTCATGGCGGGCGGCTCGGGGCGGCAGATCGTGCGCATTCCGCTCGGACAGGCGGTGGAGCGCCGCTATGGCGCGCCCTATTGGACGATCCACCGCGGCGACCTGCAGTCCGCGCTTGCCGCGCAGGCGCAAGCCGAAACCGACGTCACGCTCAGGCTGGGCATGCGGGTGGAGGATTTCGCCGCCCATGGCCATGGCATCACCGTGCTGGCGCGCGGGGCGACGCGGGTGATCGACGAGCGCGGCATCGCGCTGATCGGCGCCGACGGCATCTGGTCGTCCGTCGGCGCCCAGCTGCGCGGCTACCGCCCGCCGCGCTTTGCCCGCCGCACCGCCTGGCGCACGCTGGTGCCGGCGGCGGCCGTGCCGGAGGAGTTCCGCGAGCCGGTCGTGCACCTGTGGCTCGGGCTCGACGCGCACCTGGTGCATTACCCGGTCAAGGGCGGCCGCCTTATCAACATCGTCGCCATCGTGCACGACGACTTCAACAAGCGCGGCTGGTCCGCCGCCGGCGAGCCGCGCGAGATCCTGCGGCACTTCGGGCGCTGGGCGTGGAGCGAGCGGGCGCGCGCGCTTATCGCGCTGCCCGAGCGCTGGCTGAAATGGGCGCTCTACCACCGCCGCCATCCCTTCACCGGCGGCAGCGGACGGATCACGCTGATCGGGGACGCCGCCCATCCCACCCTGCCCTTTCTCGCGCAAGGAGCCGGCATGGCGATCGAGGATGCCGGCCTGCTCGCCGGCGTGCTTGGCCGTTATTTCGACGATCCAGCCGACGCGCTGCGCGGCTACGAGGGCCATCGCCGCCGCCGCACCGACCGCGTTCAAGCCATGTCGCGCAAGCAGGGCCGCATCTATGCGATGAGTGGGCCAGAAGCGCTCTTGCGCAATATCGGGATGCGCACGATGGGCGGAGAAAAACTGCTCGCGCGGCAGGATTGGCTTTATAGTTGGCGTATACCCGAAACGCTTTAGCAAGAAGAGAGAACGTCAGCGCATGTTATTTCCCGCCTCCACCGCCGGCAGCCTGCCGAAGCCGTCCTGGCTTGCCGAACCCAACAAGCTGTGGCCGCAATGGCGGCTGTCGGGTGACGAGCTTGCGCAGGGCAAGCTCGACGCCACGCTGCTGGCGGTCAAATTGCAGGAGGACGCCGGCCTCGACATCGTCTGCGACGGCGAGATGTCGCGCCAGCATTTCGTGCACGGCTTTCTCGAGTTCGTCGACGGAATCGATTTCGCGAACAAGGTCGAGATGGGCATCCGCGCCGATCGCTACAAAGCCATGGTGCCGCAGGTGCGCGGCGAATTGCGACTAAAGGGCCGCGTGCACGAGAAAGAGACGCGGCACGCGCGCGCCCACACCGGGAAGCAATTGAAGATCACCCTGCCCGGCCCGATGACCATTTCCGACACCATTGCCGACCGCCATTACGGCGACAAGGTCAAAATGGCTTTCGCCATCGCCGGCCTGCTCAACCAGGAAGCACGCGCGCTGGAAAAAGACGGCGTCGACGTCATCCAGTTCGACGAGCCGGCCTTCAACGTGTTCATGGACGAGGTGACCGGCTGGGGTATCGAAGCCCTCGGGCGCGCCATTGACGGGCTGCAATGCCGGACCGCCGTGCACATCTGCTACGGCTACGGCATCAAGGCCAACATCGATTGGAAGAACACGCTCGGGGCCGAATGGCGGCAATACGAGAAGATTTTTCCGGCGATCGCCAAAAGCAAGGTCGACCAGGTTTCGCTCGAATGCATCAATTCGCACGTGCCCATCGAGCTGATGGGCCTGCTCGAAGGCAAGGACGTGCTGGTCGGCGTCATCGATGTGGCGACCGACGCGATCGAGACGCCCGCACAGGTGGCCGACGTGATCGGCGCCGCAATGAAGGTCGTGCCGAAGGAGCGCATTGTCGCCTGCACCAATTGCGGCATGGCGCCGATGCGGCGCGAGATCGCCGACGCCAAGCTCAAGGCGCTGGGCGCCGGCGCGGCGCTGGCGCGGGAGCGGTATGGCTGATCTGACGTGCCCCGGACGCGGTGCAGCACGAACGCAGCGAACTGATGCGCCGCAGATCCGGGGCCTTTCCAGCCTCTGAGCTCCGGAAGGTCCCGGGTCTGCAGCACAGCGTTACGCTTTGCTGCACGCTGCGCTGCGCCCGGGACACGGCGGAAACTCCTTGATCTTAATCAACGCCGAAGTTCCACGGCGCGTTAGCCTGCGGCCCAGCAAATATCGGCAAGGAGCCCGTCAATGAGCATGAATGTCGGAATGTTCGACCGCCTGGCGCGCGTCATCATCGGCTTGGCGCTGATCGCCTTCGCGCTCGGTTATATCGCGCCCGGCACCAGCTGGCATTGGGTCGGCTGGATCGGCGTGGTGCCGATCCTGACCGCGGTGTTCGGCCTGTGTCCGGCCTATAGCCTGCTCGGCCTGTCGACGAAATAAAAGGAGTCGTGCAGCGCACCGCTTGCGCGCTGCACCGCCCCCGAAGGGATTAGCGCCCCGCCCGCCCCATGACGTCCATCAGTTCCGCGACTTTGCGCCGCTGATCGGCTTTGTCGCCGGAAGTGATGGCATGGGCGACGCAGTGCGCGACATGGTCGCGCAGGATCTCTTCTTCGGCCCGGCGCAGAGCGGCGCGCACGGCGCCGATTTGCGTGACGATGTCGATGCAGTAGCGGTCGTCTTCGACCATGCGCGCAAGCCCGCGCACTTGGCCTTCGATGCGTTTGAGCCGCTTGAGCGTCGATGCCTTGCTGTTCTTGTTCATGAGCGATATATACCCCCTACGGGTATAGAGTACAAGCCGAGACCGGGTCCCTCATGAGCGCAACCGCCGAGCACCACCACCATCATCATCACACCGCGGCCGCCGGCGGCGCCGTCGATCCCGTCTGCGGCATGACCGTCGATCCGGCGAGCGCCAAGGCGAGCGCCGAGCATGACGGGCGGACCTATTATTTCTGCTGCAACGGCTGCCGCACAAAATTCGCCGCCGACCCTGAAAAATATCTCAAGCCGCGCGAACCGGCGCCGGCGATCGAAGGGGCGATCTACACCTGCCCGATGCATCCGGAGATCCGGCAGGAGGGCCCGGGCACCTGCCCGATCTGCGGCATGGCGCTCGAGCCGGAGGTGATGACCGCCGAGACCGCGCCGAACCCCGAGCTCGCCGACATGAGCCGCCGGTTCTGGATCGGGCTTGTCTTCACGCTACCCGTGTTCGTGCTCGAGATGGGCGGTCACTTCCTCGGCCTCGACCAATGGGTGACGCCGGCGTGGTCCAACTACATTCAATTCGCGCTTTCAACGCCGGTGGCGCTGTGGGCCGGTTGGCCCTTCTTCGTGCGCGGCTACCAGTCGCTCCTCACGCGCAACCTCAACATGTTCACGCTGATCGCCATGGGCGTGGGCGTGGCTTACATTTACAGCCTGTTCGCCACCTTCGCGCCTAGCATTTTCCCGCCGGCCTTTCGCAATACTGGTGGCAGCGTGGCCGTGTACTTCGAGGCCGCAGCCGTCATCACCGTGCTGGTGCTGCTCGGCCAAGTGCTCGAATTGCGTGCGCGCGAGGCGACGTCCGGCGCGATCAAGGCGCTGCTCGGTCTCGCGCCCAAGACGGCGCACCGCGTCAAGGATGACGGCAGCGACGAGGAGATTTCGCTCGACGCGGTGCAGGTCGGCGACCGCTTGCGCGTGCGCCCCGGCGATAAAGTGCCGGTCGACGGCGTCGTGCTGGAAGGCCGTTCGGCGCTCGACGAATCCATGGTCACCGGCGAATCGATGCCGGTCACCAAGGAGAAAGATTCGCGCGTCATCGGCGGCACCCTCAACAAGAGCGGCAGTTTCGTCATGCGCGCCGACAAGATCGGCCGCGACACGCTGCTGGCGCAGATCGTGCAGATGGTCGCGCAGGCGCAGCGCAGCCGCGCGCCCATCCAGCGGCTGGCCGATCAAGTCGCCGGTTGGTTCGTGCCGACGGTGATCGCCGTTGCACTGCTTGCTTTCGCTTCCTGGGCGATCTTTGGCCCCGAGCCGCGCTTCGCCTTTGGATTGGTCGCGGCGGTGAGCGTGTTGATCATCGCCTGCCCCTGCGCGCTCGGCCTCGCCACGCCGATGTCGATCATGGTGGGCGTCGGACGCGGCGCCCATGCCGGCGTCCTGATCAAGAACGCCGAGGCGCTCGAGCGCATGGAAAAAATCGACACGCTGGTGGTCGACAAGACCGGCACGCTGACCGAGGGCAAGCCGAAAGTGGTCGCGGTCGTCGCCCTGCCCGGCTTCGACGAGACGCAGGTGCTCAAGCTCGCGGGAAGCGTCGAGCGCGGCAGTGAGCACCCTCTGGCGGCGGCGATCGTCGCCGCAGCGCAAGAGCGCAAGCTCGAGCTATCGCCGGTGCGCGGATTCGATGCACCCGCAGGCAAGGGCGTGATCGGCATGGTCGACACGCGGCGGCTGGCGCTCGGCACCGCCCAGTTCCTCGGAGAGCTCAATATCGATACGTCCGCGCTTTTGTCCGAAGCCGAGCGACTGCGCGCCGACGGCGCCACCGCCGTGCTGCTCGGCGTCGACGGCAAGCCGGCCGGCGTCATCGCCATCGCCGACCCCGTCAAAGAGACGACGCCGCAGGCGCTGAAGGCGCTGGCGGCCGACGGCATCCGCGTCGTCATGCTCACCGGCGATAACCGCACCACCGCGCAGGCCGTCGCCAAGCGACTGGGGATCACCCAAGTCGAAGCCGAGGTCCTGCCCGATCAGAAGAGCGCGGTGGTGGCAAAGCTGCGGCAGGAAGGGCGCGTGGTCGCGATGGCCGGCGACGGCGTCAACGATGCACCGGCGCTCGCCGCTGCCGAAGTCGGCATCGCCATGGGTACCGGCACCGACGTCGCCATCGAAAGCGCGGGCGTCACGCTGCTCAAGGGCGACTTGAACGGGATCGTCAAGGCGCGCGCTTTGTCGGCGGCCGTCATGCGCAACATCCGGCAGAACCTGTTCTTCGCCTTCATCTACAATTCGGCCGGCGTGCCCATCGCGGCCGGCATTCTCTATCCAACGTTCGGCATTTTGCTGTCGCCGATCATTGCGGCGGCGGCCATGGCGATGTCGTCGGTGAGCGTGGTCACTAATGCGTTGCGCCTGCGCCGCCTGAAGCTCTGATAGGCCGCCGTTGTTTTGGCTTTGGGCTGGCGCCGGGCGGCGCCGGCCTTTGCTCCGCGCTCGGCGTCGGCTTGCAATTCTTCTCGCCGGCCGTCCGCCGCAGGTCGGCCATATTGCCGCGCAGTTGCAGGAGCTGCGGCTCGTAAACGGCGGCGCCGATCGTTCGGCCGGCCGCGTCGCTGCCGGCCTTGGCCTTCAGTTTTTCCAACTTGTCTTGTTGGACGCGGATCCCCGCCATCGCCTGCTGGAGCTGCGCACAGTCGTACAGCACGTATTTGCCGGGCGCGACCAGGAATTTCGCAGCGGTGTCTTCGCCGCTCGCGGCGCAGCCGGCGAGCAAGCCCGCCGGCAGCAAGAGCGCGGCGAATCGCAAGAGCGCCCGGCAATGAAAGTGTGATCGCGTCATCGCTACGTCAGCTTCTCTTTGGCGACTGCCCGGGGGAATTCAGCCCGCCGCCAGCTTACTGAGATTCAGTAATAAAAGCTTCAATATGGCGGCGATTGGGTAAACCGCCGCAATATTCCCCGCCGTGGTCGTGGCTGAATTTAACTAGGTGAATGGCTACTGACCGATCATGACCGATCGGCGGCGCCAAGAGATCGCCGCTCGCTGCGAGCGCTCGCCGGACCTCCTCTAGAGTTCCGGTAAAATTCGGCGCGGGAACGAAATTACGTCTTGCACATTACAGAAAGCGAAGGGCGGCGGCATGGGCTCCGGCCTCTTCTTAAGCGTTTGCTTTGTGCCGGGGCCACACCTGCAATTCTTCGGCAAAATCTCCAAGGAGGCCAAAATGAATCTCAAGACTCTGTTGGTGGCGGCGACTGTCGTCGCGTTTGCGGCGCCCGCCATGGCGGATGAGTACTACATCGTCCGCGAACCGCACGCGAAGCACTGCACCATTACAACCACCAAGCCGACCACACAGACGCAAGTGACGCAAATCGGTCCGCTCGCTTTCGAAACGCGCGAGAAGGCCGAGGACCGGATCAAGACAACGAAGGTCTGCAGCGACAGCGAGAGCACCGGCAGCTCGGTCACGATTCACGAGCACTAGGATCGATCGAGTTCCGATGAGAGCGACGCTGGGGCGCCTCCCGCGCCTCGGCGTGTCTCTATGAGTTGAGAGGTTGATTGCGCGGCGCTCAAAAAAATCCGCGAACTCGCCGCTCCCACCTCAACGGCTGATGGTGTTGGTGCGGACGCCGGGACTCGAACCCGGACGGAGTTTCCTCCAAGGGATTTTAAGTCCCTTGCGTCTACCATTCCGCCACGTCCGCGCGTGTGGTCTTCCCTGCCGCGCCGGCGCGCGGCCAGACCCCACGCGGCGGCGCGTCAGATCACTTCGCTAATAAGCCGCCCCAGATCTCGTCCCAGTCCTTGCCGTTCGAGTCGGTGACGCGGCCGTCCTTTTCGTAGAACTTGTTGGGAATCTGGAAGATGGCGACGAACGTGCCGCCCTTTGGCGCCCAGGCGCTATGCCGGCTGCCCGCCGGCCGCCAGACAAATTCGCCGGGGCCCACTTCGAGCCCGGCATCGGGACCTTCCTTGTCGACCAGCGAGCCTTCGAGCACATAGGTCTGCTCGATCAACACGTGCTCATGGTCGGGCAGTTCGGCGCCCGGCTCCATCTTGATCAAGAGCGTTGCCAGCCCGCTCGAGGGGTCGACCATCAGCGGCTTGGCCGAGCAGCCGGCAAAGCGCGTCGGCTGCCATTGCATCTGGTCCGGGCGCAGGTGATGCGAGCGCAGGTCTTCGGTCTTTGGCTTGCGGGCGACGGCACCGGTCATGGCGGTTCTCCCTTTTCTGTGCGCGATCCTAGAACGAAGCCCGATAAACCGGAAGTGCGTGTCCCGGGCGCAGTGCAGCGCGCCAGCGGTGCGCTGCAGACCCGGGACCGTGGCAAATTCCGCGATTGGAACGATCCCGGATCAGCGGCGCATCACTTCGCCGCGCTCGTGCTGCGCCGCGTCCGGGATAAGCTCTCAATCCCCGCCCGGCCGGATTGGCGGCTGGAAGGCCAGCCCGGTGTCCCAGGGGAAATAAATCCAGGTGTCCTGCGACACCTCGGTGATGAAGGTGTCGACCAGTGGCCTTCCCATCGGCTTGGCGTAGACGGTGGCGAAATGCGCCTTCGGCAGCATGTCGCGCACGATGCGCGCGGTCTTCCCGGTGTCGACCAGATCGTCGACGATCAGCACGCCCCGCCCTTTGGCGGCGAGCGCTTGCACCTCCGCCCCGATCCCCTTGATCACCGTCAGCTCGCCCTCGTTTTTGTAGTTCAGGTAGCTGGCGACACAGACCGTCTCGATCAGCCGCACGTTCAATTCGCGCGCCACGATCGCCGCCGGCACGAGCCCGCCGCGCGTGATGCATACTACCGCATCGAAGGGCCCGGCCTCATGCAGCCGCCAGGCAAGCGCGCGCGCGTCACGGTGGAATTGATCCCAGGATACGGGGAAGATTTTTTCCGGCGACGGCGGCACGTCGGATTTGACCATCGGCGGTTCACCCCGCACCCGCTCGTCCCCGCGCAAGCGGGGACCCAAAGCGAAAATCTCCACCCATCCGGGCGCAACTCCGGTTTCCCGATTGCGCGGGATTGAGCGGAGCATATGGCGGCATCCGTGACACGATTTTCCGTTAGCGCGCGGCCGCCGCCACGTGCTTGCGCACCGTCGCCAGCATGTCTTCCACCGATTCCTTCACCTGCTTGAGCATATCCGGGTCGCGCGAGCGCACCACGATATTGGTATTGGGGCCCATCTTCTCGTCGAAGAACGGATAGCTGCCGATCAGCACGCCCGGATGCGCCTTGGCGATCGCGCCGAGCTCGCTGCCGACGTCGCCCTCCTTGGCGTCGGCGCGGATCGTGACCGATAGCAGCTTGGCGCCGGTTTTGAGCGTCGTCGCCACCTCGTCGAGCATCGCCTGCATGATCGCGGGCACGCCGGCCATCACGATCACATTGCCGATGCGGAAGCCGGGTGCGCCCGAAACCTTGTTGGCGACGAGCGCGCCGCCGACCGGCACGCGCGCCATGCGCATGCGCGCCTCGTTGAGCTCGCCGCCGATCTTGGCCATGCGCTCCTTCAGGATCGCCACCGCCTCGGGGTGATATTCAAGCGCAACGCCGAAGGCTTTCGCCACGCAGTCGGCGGTGATGTCGTCGTGGGTCGGCCCGATTCCGCCGGTGGTGAACAGGTAGTCGTATTTGCGGCGCAACGCGTTCACCGCCTCGACGATCGCCGCCTCGTCGTCCGAGACCACCCGCACTTCCTTCAGATCGATGCCGAGGGCGGTGAGATAATCGGCGGTATAGCCGATGTTCTTGTCCTTGGTGCGGCCGGAGAGGATTTCGTCGCCGATCACCAGCAGCGCCGCGGTGACGACGGTTTGAGGATCGGGCTTGCCGCTCATGCGTTTAGGACTCCATCGACGACAGCGTCTGCTCGTCTTCCGCCGTGATTTCCGGGAACGTCGGGTAGACCTTGAACACGCGACCCATCTGCTGGGCGAGCGCGAGCACCGTATCGATCGTCGGCGTCGCGACGTCGACGAGACGGCCGATCTCCTGCACCGAGGTGAGCAGCGCATCGAGCTCGATCGGCCGGCCCTTCTCCAAGTCCTGCAGCATGGAGGTGCGGTGCGCGCCGACGCTCGCCGCGCCGTTGATGCGCCGCTCGATGTCGACGCGGAAATGCACCCCGATGCGGCGCGCGAGGTGCTCGGCTTCTTCCATCATCTTGCGCGCCACCGTGCGCGTGCCGGGATCGGTCGCCACCACGTCGAGCGTCGCATGGGTGAGCGCGGAGATCGGGTTGAAGCAGAGATTGCCCCACAGCTTGAGCCAGATGTCGTTGCGGATCTCCGGATTGATCTTCGCCTTCAGGCCGGCGGCATCGAAGGCTTTCGCCAGGCGGCGGATGCGCTCGGTCTCCGTGTGCGTCGGTTCGCCCAGGCCGAAGCGGTCGCCATAGATGTGCTTGACGACGCCGGGTTCGACGATTTCGGTCGCCGGATAGACGGTGCAGCCGATCGTCCGCTCGGGCCCGATCGCCTTCCATTGCCGGCCGTCGGGATCGACGCTTTGCAGCTGCAGGTTCGCGTATTGCCCCTCGAAGCCGTAGAAGTACCACCAGGGGACGCCGTTCTGCGCCGTCACCACGGCCGTCTGCGGCCCGAACAAGGGCTTCATCTGCTCGGCCACTTCCCAGGCCTGATGCGATTTCAGTGCGACGATCACATAGTCCTGCGGCCCGAGTTCGGCCGGATCGCTGGTCGCCGGCATGCGCGCGATCTTTTCCTCGCCGCCGATCAGCAGCTTGAGGCCGCTCTGTTTGATCGCCGCCAAATGCGCGCCGCGCGCGATCAGCGACACGTCGGCGCCGCCCAGCTTTAGCAGCACGCCGAGATAGCCCCCGATGGCGCCCGCCCCGTAAATGCAGATTTTCATGCGTCCGCTCAGCTCAATTCCCGTCTAGTCGATGATCGAAGGCCCCCCGGCCGTCAAGGCTTCCCACGCCGCGCCCAGCACCCTAGCGTATCCGCCCAAAAAATAGGCAATGGCCGCGCCCGCCGCCGCCCCGGGGGTACGCCATAGGGGCTTTACCGGGTCTTTTGCCTTGGCCTGAAGCTTGCAACTCTACAACGGGCGGGGCGCGAGCCCCATGCGCCGGCAGGAGGTCATAGGGGGCAGTCGGCGTAATCGCCGGCGAGCCGTTCGGAATGGATGCCGCCTTCGACGAGATGCAGGGATTGAGCGCCAGCGGCAAGGTGCGTCCGGCCTATGCCGAGCTCGCGCGTTGGCTCAAAGAAGTGCCGCCCGACGTGCTCGACTATCGGCGGCGCGAAGCCGAGCTGATCTTCCGCCGCATCGGCATCACCTTCGCGGTCTACGGCGAGGCCGAGGCGCAGGAACGGCTGATCCCCTTCGACGTCATCCCGCGCATCATGGCCGCCGCCGAATGGCGCCGGCTGGAAGCCGGCCTCACCCAGCGGGTCAACGCGCTCAACGCCTTCATCGCCGACGTCTACGGCGCGCGCGCCATCCTGCGCGCCGGCGTGGTGCCCGACGATATGGTGTTCTGCAATCCGGCGTTCCGTCCCGAGATGAGCGGACAGACGGTGCCGCACGGCATCTACGTGCATATCGCCGGTGTCGACATCGTGCGCGTCGACGCCGATACATTTTACGTGCTCGAGGACAATGCGCGCACGCCTTCCGGCGTCTCCTACATGCTGGAGAACCGCGAAATCATGATGCGGCTGTTTCCGGAATTGTTCGCGCGTCACCGCGTGGCGCCGGTGGAGAACTATCCGGACGAGCTGCTGGCGACGCTGTGCTCGGTGGCGCCCGCATCGACCGCGCGAGAGCCGACCGTCGTGCTGCTCACCCCCGGCGTCTACAACTCGGCCTACTACGAGCATTCGTTCCTCGCCGACAAGCTCGGCGTCGAGCTGGTGGAAGGGCGCGACCTCTTCGTCAAGGACGAGCTGGTCTATATGCGCACCACGCAAGGGCCGCGTCGGGTCGACGTGATCTACCGCCGCGTCGACGACGAATTTCTCGATCCCCTCACCTTCCGCCCCGACTCCGCGCTCGGCGTGCCCGGGCTGATGTCGGCCTATCAGGCCGGCAACGTCACGCTCGCCAATGCCGTGGGCACCGGCATCGCCGACGACAAGGCGATCTACAGCTTCATGCCGGCGATCGTGAAATTCTATCTCGGCGAAGAACCGATCCTGAAGAACGTGCCGACCTGGCGCTGCCGCGAAGAGGAGCATCTCGCCTATGTGCTCGACCACCTGCCCGAGCTGGTGGTCAAGGAAGTGCACGGCTCCGGCGGCTACGGCATGCTGATCGGGCCGGCCGCCAGCAAGGTGGCGATCGAACAGTTTCGCGCCAAGCTCAAGACCGCGCCGAAGAACTTCATCGCGCAGCCGACGCTCGCGCTCTCCACGGTGCCGACTTGCGTCGAGGCGGGGCTGGCGCCGCGCCACGTCGACCTGCGGCCTTTCGTGCTGACCGGCAGCGACCGCGTGCGCATCGTGCCGGGCGGGCTGACCCGCGTCGCGCTCAGAGAGGGCTCGCTGGTGGTCAATTCCAGCCAGGGCGGCGGCACCAAGGACACCTGGGTGTTGGACGGATGAGAAAGGTCCTCACTTCCCACGCCCCCTTCACCTCCCCCGCTTGCGGGGGAGGTCGCCGGCTGAAGGCCGGCGGGAGGGGGAATTTCGGTACGCTCGTGCAGGATCATGCCCCCTCCCCGACCCTCCCCCGCAAGCGGGGGAGGGAGCCGCGCCGAATTCGGGGTTAGCCATGCTCTCCCGCACCGCCGATAACCTCTACTGGCTGTCGCGCTACGTCGAGCGCGCCGAATATCTCGCGCGCATTCTCGACGCCACGCAGCGGCTCTCCGCGCTGCCGCTCGCCTATGTCGGCGCCAGCAACGAGTGGGAGTCCGCGGTCCTGACCGCGGGTTGCGCCGCCGCTTTCTTCAGGCAGTACGAGGAAGCGAACGAAGAAAACGTCACCGACTTTCTCGCCTTCTCCAGCGCCAACAATTCCTCCATCCGCTCCTGCTTCGAGCAGGCCCGCAGCAACGCGCGCGCCGTGCGCACCGCACTGACCGTGGAAATGTGGGACGCCATCAACGGCAGCTGGCTCGAACTGAAGCGCTACGGCAACGGCCCGTCCTCGCGCGAGGAATTGTCGCGCTTCCTGCGCTGGGTGCAGGAATCCTCGCTGCGCTACGACGGCTCGGCCTACCGCACCATGCTGCGCAACGACGCCTACTGGTTCTCCCGTCTCGGCGTCTATGTCGAGCGCGCCGACAACACCGCGCGCATCCTCGACGTGAAGTACCACCTGCTGCTGCCCCAACACGCCCGCGTCGGCGGCCCGCTCGATTATTTCCAATGGGCGGCGATCCTGCGCTCGGTATCGGCGCTCACCTCTTATCATTGGGTCTACCGCGAAAGCCTCAAGCCCTGGCTGGTCGCCGACCTGCTGATCCTGCGGGAGGAGATGCCGCGTTCGCTCGCCTCCTGCTACGAGGCGATCGTGCGCAATCTCGACGCCATCGCCGACGCCTATGGCCGGCAGGGTCCCGCCCAGCGGCAGGCACGCGGCATCCGCACGCGGCTGCAGAACAGCCGCATGGACGGCATTTTCCAGCGCGGGCTGCACGAGTTCATCGGCGAGTTCATCACCGAGAACAACCGGCTCGGCAACGCCATCACCGAGCAGTTTTTGCTGTGAAGGCGCTTCGCCTGGCTTCGATGCGCCTGTGCTAACATCCGCTCGACCGGCCGGACTCAACCGCCATGCGCATCCGCATCTCGCACGCCACGACCTATGTCTACGACACGCCGCCCGCCGGCGTGACGCAGGTGCTGCGCAAGACGCCGCGCAATCACGAGGGTCAATACGTGATCCATTGGCGCCTCGATCTCTCGCAGGACTGTCAACTGCACCAGCACGAGGACGCCTTCGGCAACATCACCCATTCCTTCACCGCCGAAGGCCCCTTCGATCGGCTGTCGGTTGCGGTCGAGGGCGAGGTCGACACGGCCGACACCCAAGGCGTCGTGCGCGGTGCGGTCGAGCGCTTTCCGCCGCAGCTCTATTTGCGCGAAACTCCCCTGACGCAAGGCGACGCGGCCATTGCCGATTTCGCCGAGACCGTGCGCGCCGGCGCCGGCCGCGACCAGCTCACGCTCCTGCACGCGCTTCTCGCCGCGCTCAACGGCGAGATCACCTTCGACACCGATCCGACCCATGCCGCCACCACCGCGGCGGAAGCCTTCGCGCTGCGTCGCGGGGTGTGCCAGGACTTGACGCACGTGTTCATCGCCGCTGCGCGCGCGCTCGCCATGCCGGCGCGCTATGTCGGCGGCCATTTCTATCGCGCCGACGGCGTCACCGAGCAGGAGGCGGGCCATGCCTGGGCCGAGGCCTATGTCGAAAACCTCGGCTGGGTCGGCTTCGATCCGACCAACGGCATCTGCGCGACCGCGGCGCACGTGCGCGTCGCCATGGGCCTCGACTATCTGGGGGCGGCTCCCGTGCGCGGCGCCCGCCGGGGCGGCAGCGGCGAACAGCTTAAAGTCGCCGTGCATGTCGACCAGGCCGCCCGCCAGACACAGAACTAGCGCGGCCTTGAATGGTCGCCGCCCAGGCACATTGCCCGCTGCGCCCGCGCGCCGCTATAAAGCGGCGGCCGGGCGGCAAGGGACCTAAGCGACTCCGATGACATATTGTTGTGGAATCCTCGTGCGCGACGGCCTTGTCATGATTGCCGACACGCGCACCAATGCCGGCCTCGACAACATCTCGACCTTTCGCAAACTGCACGTGTTCACCGAGCCGGGCGAACGCATCATGGCGCTCGCCTCCGCCGGCAACCTGTCGCTCAGCCAGACGGTGCGTACGACGCTGACGGAGGGTTACGAAAACCCGCAGACCGGCGAACTCGAGACGCTGATGAACGCTCCCAGCATGTTCAAGGCGGCCCAACGCATCGGCCGGGTCGTGCGCAGCGTGCAGAACGCGGAAGGCAAGGCGCTGGCCGCCGCGTCCGTCGAACACGAGGTTGCGTTTCTGTTCGGCGGCCAGATCAAGGGCGGGCGCCTGCGCCTGTTCATGATCTATTCGGCCGGCAACTTCATCGAATGCACGACGGATACGCCCTACCTGCAGATCGGCGAACACAAATACGGCAAGCCGGTGCTCGACCGCGCCATCAGCTTCGACACCGATCTCTACGACGGGCTCAAGATCGGGCTGATCTCGATGGATTCGACCATGCGTTCCAATCTCGGCGTGGGGCTGCCGATCGACATCCTGGTGGCGCGGCGGGACGCCTATGGCCCCGAGGTGAACTACCGCATCGAGCCGGGCGAGCCCTACTTCCAGGACCTGCGCGAGCGCTGGTCCGAGGCGCTGCGCGCCGCCCATATAGCGATCCCGCGCCCGCCCTATCGCGGGACCAATTAGGTCTGCCGGCTGACCTTACGGGCGTCGATTGCATGCTTTCTCGGGCATTTGCCGGATAGTTTTTACCTCCGGTTAACGGCACCGCGTGAATTGCGGTATTGCGGCCCCCCGGGCCGGCGCCGGCCCGCCACAAAACAGCGAAATGGCAAGCATTCGCGGCTAGGCTCCGCGCCGGAAAAGTCGAGCAAGTAGGACAGTTTAGGGGACCTCAGTGCCGGCTCGCCTGCGCGCCTCCGAGCAACGCCAGCAGTATACGACTTGGGATCGCGCGCGCTTGAGCGTCGTGGTGCCGATCGGCGTCATCGTCGCCGTCGCCATCGTCTGCATCGTCGTCGCCGTTCTGTCCTCCGCCAAGCGCGCCGACGAGGTTGCGGCGGCGCGCGAGAAGAATTTGCTCGCGCACGCGCTCGAAAGCTTCGGCGGCGGCGTGTTGCGCGAGGTCGAGAGCGTCGCCTCCTCGCAGGGCACGGTACGCAACATCCGGCTCAATTTCGATGCGGCCTGGGCCGATCGAAACGTCGGACTCTGGTTGCGCAACAATTTCGAGCACGACGAGGTGTTCGTGTTCGACGGCGCCGACCGGCCGATCTATTCGCTAGCCGTCGGCATGCCGCCCGATCCCGCCTGGCTCGCCGTCCTGGTGCCCGACATGCAAGCCGTGCTCGACTATATGCGCGGCCGGGCGCCCTTGCTGAAAAATGCCGCCGCGTTGATCGGGAAGGCCGACTCCGCGAGCGCACGCACACACGCACGGCGGTGGTCCACCGCCTGCGCGGCCGTCCGGCCGTCATCGCGGCGGCAACGATCGGTCCCATCGCCGGCATTCCGGCCTTGCGCGATACGGCGGCGCCGGTGCTGATGTCGGTCAAATATATCGACCAAGACGCGCTCGCCGCGATCGCCGAGCAGCTTCGCCTTACGCACCTGCGCGAGCTCGGCGACGCGCCGGCGCCGGCGGGCGATTTCGTCTATGCGCTCCAGGATCCGGCCGGCACGACCATCGCGCGCTTTGCCTGGACGCCGAAGCAGCCAGGCGCCGAAATCGTGAGCAGCGTCATTCCCTTCATCGCCGTGGCGCTCGCCGGTTTTGCGCTGCTTGCGGCCTTCGTCTTGCGCTATATGCGCCGTACCGCGGCGGCCATCGCCGCCGGCGAAACGCGGCTTCGCCATCTCGCCATGCACGATCCGCTGTGCGGGCTGCCGAACCGCATCTATTTCAGCGAGCGGCTGGAGTCGGTAATCGACGAGGTGCGCGCCGGCAGCGCGCCCGCCGCGGTGTTCTATATCGACCTCGACCATTTCAAGGACGTCAACGACACGCTCGGCCATCACATCGGCGACGAGCTGATCCGCAACGTCACCTTGCGCCTATCGCACGCCCTGCGCGGCGACGACCTGGTGGCGCGGCTTGGCGGCGACGAGTTCGCGGTGGTTTCCTCGATGGGCGCGGATACTTCCAGGACGATGGCGCTCGCCCAGCGGATGATCGCGGCGATCTGCGCGCCCTACTCGATCAGCCGGCACAACATCGTCATCGGCGCCTCCATCGGCATCGCCGTGATCGACAAGAATTGCGCCGGCGCCGCCGACATCATGCGCTACGCCGACATGGCGCTCTACCGCGCGAAGAACGAAGGGCGCAACCGGGCCTGTATCTACGACGCGGCGATGGACGCCGACCTTTCCCAGCGCAAGCTGCTGGAAGCCGATTTGCGCGAAGCGATCGAAGAAAACGGCTTGCAACTGCTCTACCAGCCCATCGTCGACAAGAGCGGCGAAAAGCTGCTCGGCGTCGAGGCGCTATGCCGCTGGACCCATCCGGTGCGCGGCGAGATCCAGCCGAACGAGTTCATCGCCGCCGCCGAGCATTCGGGCCTGATCATCGAGCTCGGCGCCTGGGTGCTGCGCCGCGCCTGCCTCGACGGGAAGGCGTGGCCCGACTTGACGGTGGCGGTCAACGTGTCGCCGCTGCAGTTCCGCCGCACCGACTTCTGCCACGTGGTGGAGCGCACGCTGATCGAAACCGAATTCGACGCCAGCCGGCTCGAGCTCGAACTGACCGAAACCGTGCTGCTGGGCAATGCCGACATTGCCGAGGCCTCCATGATCCGGCTGAAGGAACTGGGCGTGCGGCTGGCGCTCGACGATTTCGGCACCGGCTATTCGAGCTTGCACTATCTGCGCCGCTTTCCCTTCGACAAGCTCAAGATCGACCGCAGCTTCGTCAGGTCGATCGAAAAAGCCGCCGACGCCGCGGCCATCGTGCATGCGGTGGTCGGCCTCGGCCGCGGCCTCGGCATGAAGGTGACGGCGGAAGGCGTGGAGACCGCCGACCAGCAGCTGTTCCTGCGCGCGGCCGGCGTGCACTCGATGCAGGGCTTCCGTTTCGGCAAGGCGGTCAGCGCGGCAGCCATCAGCGCGCGCCTGCGCGTGCCCGACGAATCGCGGCCGGCGGAACACACCGCGCTCGCCAGCTGACGCCGTGATTTGCCGGCGTTCAGCTTTCAGCGCTGCCGTGCCGGCGCTGCAATCCCGGCCAGTTCTAAACTCATTTCTCTGAGACGGCGGCGCGCATCCGCGTCGTAGGCTTGCGCCAGCGCGCGGGATTCGCGCAGCCCATTGAAATAGGCGCCGCTGCGGCCGGCCGTCTCCTCTCCCACCGCCAGATTCATGATGGCGTCGGCGCCGACCTCCACGCTGTTGAGCGGCGCGTGGCCGGCCGCCCGCACCATGCCGGTATCCATATAGGTGGCCGGATGCAGGGCGGTGACGGTGACGCCGCTGCCGTCGAGCTCATGGGCGAGATCGATGGTGAACATGATCTGGGCGAGCTTGCTCTGGCAGTAGGCGCGGCCGCCGCTGTAGCCGCGCGTCAGCATGACGTCGTCGAAGTCGATCGCCTGCTGCCCGGCCGATGACACGTTGACGATGCGCGCCGGCGCGCTGTCCTTGATCAGCGGCAAGAGCTGGTAGGTGAGCAGGAAGCCCGCCAGATAATTCACCGCAAAGCGCAGCTCGTGTCCGTCGGCGCTGGTTTGCCGGCCGCCGGCGGAGCCGATGCCGGCATTGTTGATCAGGATGTCGAGACGCTCGCTCGCGCGTTCGACCTCGCCGGCGAGCCGCCGCACTTCGGCAAGCGCCGAAAGGTCGGCCGCCAGGAATTCCGCCGCGCCGCCGCCCGATCTGATCGCCGCGGCGACCTGTTCGCCGCGCGCCCGGTCGCGGCCGTGCACGAGCACGCGGGCGCCGTCTTGCCCGAGCCGCTCGGCGACGCGCCGCCCGACGCCGTCGGTCGAGCCGGTCACCAGTGCGGTCTTGCCCTTGAGCGCCGTCATGCGCGCCTTTCCTTGGCAAATTGGCCGCAGGTTTTCCCAAGGCCAATGCGTGCTGGAATCATCCGTTCCCGCCCGGGCTGCCCCTGCTGCCGCTTTATGCTATTTCACTGGGCAATCCAAACATACGGGGAGGAAAAAGCCGATGACGACGAAAGTTGCGCTGGTCACCGGCGCGGGCACCGGCGTGGGCAAGGCGGTGGCCATCGAGCTCGCCAAGGTCGGCTACAATCTGGTGCTGGCCGGCCGCCGCCCGGCGCCGCTCGAGGAGACCGCCGCGGCGGTCAACGCCGCCGGCACCCAGGCGCTCGCCGTGCCGACCGACATATCCAAGCGCGAGCAGATTTCGGCGCTGTTCGACAAGGTGAAATCGAGCTTCGGCCGGCTCGACGTGTTGTTCAACAATGCCGGCATCGGCGCCCCGCCCGTCCCGCTGGAGGATCTTCCCTTCGAAGCCTGGCAGAACGTGGTCGCCACCAATCTCACCGGCATGTTCCTGTGCACGCAGGAAGCGATCAAGATCATGAAGGCGCAAAATCCGCGCGGCGGCCGCATCATCAACAACGGCTCGATCTCCGCGCACGCGCCGCGCCCCTTCTCCGTCGCCTACACCGCGACCAAGCACGCGGTCACCGGGCTGACCAAGTGCACCTCGCTCGACTGCCGGCCTTACGACATCTGCTGCGGACAGGTCGACATCGGCAACGCCGCCACCCCGCTCACCGAGCGCATGGTGCAGGGCGAGGGCATTCTGCAGCCGAACGGCTCCAAGATGATCGAGCCGCGCATGGACGCCGACGACGTCGGCCGGGCGGTGGTCTACATGGCGAGCCTGCCGCTCGACACCAACGTGCTGTTCATGACGGTGATGGCAAACAAGATGCCCTATGTGGGGCGGGGGTAACCACCGGCCCGCCGCATGACCCGAACGCTCGTGATCGTGCTCGCGCTCGTCGCGGGCTGGGTCGATGCCGGCTCCTTTGTCGGCCTGCACCACATCATGGCGGCGCACATCACCGGCAACCTCGTCATCCTGGCTGCCGACATCGCCACCGGTTTTCAGGCAACCGACCTCTTGAAGATCGTCATCCTGCCGATCTTTTTCGTGGGCGTGATGGCGGTCACCCTGGTGCACGACCGCTACGTCGCCCTTTACGACGACCCGGCGCGGCATATTCGCGGCATGCTGGCGATCGAGGCAGCGCTGATCGCCGCCACCGGCGCGCTCGGCCTCCTCGCCAGTCTCAAAGGGTGGACGCTCGATTTCTGGCTTGCGCTTGCCGTCGCCGCGCCGGTGACGCTCGGCATGGCGCTGCAGAACGCGATCCACCGCTTCTATCCGATCGTCGGGCCGGCGACGACGGTGATGACCGGCAATATCACGCAGTTCTTCATCGACCGCACCCGCGGCATGATCGGCCGGGCTTCGCGCTCGCTGATCAACGACATGCCGAAGGACAATTCGCTGTTGCCGATCCTCATCCTCGCCTTCGGCCTGGGCTGCGTGCTGGGCGCCGTGGCCACGGCGCGGACCGGCAACGGCGCCTTCCTCATTCCCGCCGGCCTCATCCTGGCCACCGTGCCTTTCACCCGCACGGCTGACCCCGGCCGCCCGACGGCCGACTCTGCGTCCTTAGTCGAGCCTGCTCACCGTCACCTGCGTGCCGGTCTTGATCTTGCCCAGCACCTTCACGCTTGCGAGCGCCTTGGCGAAAATGTTGCACGGGCTCGCCAGCCGGCACTCGCTGCCCTGGCTGATCGGCGTGCGGCCGAAGCCGATGGCGATGGCCGGTCCCTGCGGCCAATAGGCGATCTCGCCCGGCGTCACCACGGCGCGCGCGTCCTTCTCGCGCGCGACGGTGACCGGCACGTCAAAATAGACCTCCTCGCCCCAGGTCAGCGCCGAAGATGTCAGCGGCAGCGCATCGGCGATGGCGCGCGCGGTCGGCGTATCGAGCAACTCGGCATCGAGCGTGAGCGAGCCGAAATCGAAGCGGATGCGGGCCATGCGAACCTCCGTCATTGCCGGGCTTGACATTGCAAGTCGGGTATACCCGACTTGCAACAGTCAATCGGTGCGCAACTCGGGCGAGCCCGAGTTGCGGTGCAATCCATCGAACGAAGGATGGATGCGCGGGTCAAGCCCGCGCATGACAGGCTGGGGATTTTTTAATGCAACATCTGCAATCGGCGTTCGGCGCCTTCGTCCTGCTCGCCTTCGCCTGGGCCATCAGCGAGGAGCGCCGCGCTATCGACTGGCGCAGCGCGGGCGCCGGTCTCGCGTTGACGCTCGCCACCGCCGTGCTGCTCTTGGAGGTGCCGCAGATCAAGCAGGCCTTCGCGCTGGTCAACCGCGCGGTCGAGGCCATCAGCGCGGCGACGCTCGCCGGCACTTCCTTCGTGTTCGGCTATCTCGGCGGCGGTCCGCCGCCCTACGCCGTCACCAGTCCGGCCAACGAATTCGTGCTCGGCTTTCAGGCGCTGCCCATCGTGCTGGTGATGAGCGTGCTGACCACGCTTCTTTTTTATTGGCGCATCCTGCCGCCGATCGTGCGCGGCTTTTCCTGGGTGCTGGAACGCACGCTCGGCGTCGGCGGCGCGGTCGGGCTTTCCACCGCCGCCAATATCTTTCTCGGCATGGTCGAATCGCCGCTGTTCATCCGGCCCTATCTCGCCCGCTTGACGCGCGGCGAACTGTTCATGGTGATGACCGGGGGCATGGCCGGCATCGCCGGCACCGTGTTCGTGCTCTACGCCACCATCCTGCACAGCGTCATTCCCGACGTCGCCGGCCATATCCTGGTCGCCTCGATCGTGAGCGCGCCGGCCGCGCTTCTGATCAGCGGCCTGATGGTGCCGGTGCCGCCCGGCAAGGCCAGCAAGATGGGCGAGGTCGAGATCGGCCAAGTCGCCGATTCGACCATGGACGCCATCGTGCGCGGCACCGTGGCGGGGCTCGAGCTGCTGCTCAACATCGTCGCCATGCTGATCGTGCTGGTGGCGCTGGTGCACCTCGCCAACGCCATCCTGAGCCTGCTGCCGGATGTGGCGAGCGCACCCATTACCCTGCAGCGCCTGCTCGGACTTCTGATGGCGCCGGTGTGCTGGCTGATGGGCGTGCCGTGGCATGAGGCGGTGACCGCCGGCTCGCTCATGGGCATCAAGACCGTGCTCAACGAATTGATCGCCTATATCGAGCTCGCCAAGCTGCCCGCCGACGCGCTCGATCCGCGCGCGCGGCTGATCATGCTCTACGCCATGTGCGGCTTTGCCAATTTCGGCTCGCTCGGCATCATGATCGCCGGCTTGACCGTGATGGCGCCGGAGCGGCGCGCCGACATCATCTCGCTCGGCGGCAAATCGATCGTCTCCGGCACGCTCACCACCTGCTTCATGGGCGCGATCGTGGGGGTGCTGACTTGACGCCTTGCTTTCTGCCGTCCCCGCGAAAACGGGGACCCAGTATCAGCAGACAGTGCGCTGATTGCTGGATTGCCCGCTTGCGCGGGCAATGACGGCACATGGAAGGGATTGGCCCATTGAAATCCCTGTTTGTCGCCCTCGCGTTATTGTTTCCCGTCCTCGGCACAGCGCACGCCCGCCCCATACACATCGTCGCCTTCGGCGACAGCGCCACCTCCGGCTGGCTCATCCCCCGCAAGGATGCCTATCCCGCGCAATTGCAGGCCGTGCTGCGTAAGAAGGGCTACGACGTCGTGGTGAAAAACGAAGGCGTGCCCGGCGACACCACGCGCGGCGCCTTGCATCGTTTCGACGCAGCCATCGACCCGGATACCGACATCGCCATCGTGGAATTCGGCACGAACGATTTGCGCGCGCACGTCCCGGCAAAGCGTATGCGGGCCAATCTCGCCGAAATCGTGCGCAGCTTGCGCAAGCGCGGCATCGAAGTGCTGCTGGTCGGACTCGGCAGCCTCGATCTGGGAAGCGTCGCGCGCGCCGAAGGCGTCCCCTACGCGCAATGGAAACTGCCGCGCGGCAAATACCGCGCGCGCGACCACGCGCATTTCAACGCGCAAGGCTATGCCATCGTCATCGCGCGCATGCTGCCGCAGCTCGAGACGCTGATCGAGCGCGTCACGGCGCGCCGCTGACCCGCGCGAACGGCGCCTCGCGCACCCAGGTCGCCGCCAACAGAACGCCGGCCGCAGATACGAACGCCAGGCCGACATAGCCCATGCCGTGCAGCTGACCGGCGGCGAACAGCAGGCCGCCGAGCCCGGAGCCGACAGCCTGCCCGACATAGAGCAGCGACGTGTTGAACGAGATGGCGACGCCGGCGAATTCCGGCGCCGGCGCCGCCGCCGCCAGCCGTGCCTGCTGCATCGAATTGGTGGCGGCGAACCCGAAGCCCCAGAACATCATGCCGGCGCCCATGACCAGCAGAAGCCCGGCGCCCGTCGACCACAGCACCAGGCCGAGAAAGACCGCGCCGAGAAACAGCGCCAGCGTGCGCTGAACGCCGAGCGCCGTCACCGCCGCGCTGGCGGTCACATTGCCGAGCAGGCCCGCCACGCCGTAGCAGGCAAAGAAGGCGCCGATGACGCCGGGGCCGGCGCCGGCGAGCCGCGTCAGAAGCGGCGCCAGGTAAACGAACACGGTGAACTGCCCGGAAGTCTGCAAGAGCGTCAGCAGGAGGATGAGCAGGATACGCCGGCTGCGGACGATCTGGGCAAAGCTGGTCAGCGGCATCGCCCGCCCTTTGACGCCCGATGGCAGCGCTACGAACAGCATCAGCGCTGCGCCGAAAGAAAACAGCCCGAGCGTGCCGAAGGCCGTGCGCCAGCCGAAATGCGTGGCGAGCAGCGTCACCAGCGGCAGGCCGCCGGCGACGGCGAGCGTCCAGCCGAGGAAGACGAAGGCGATCGCGCTTGCGCGCTCGCGCTCCGGCACGATCAGCGCGGCGGTCGCCGCGGCCTGCGGCGTATAGACGGCGGCGGCCGCCAGCATCGCAAGCCGCACGATGAGGATGGCGGCATAGTTCGGCGCCAGCGCCGAAGCGGCCTGCCCGACCGCCACCAGCGCGAGCGAGCCGGCAAGCAGCAGGCGGCGGTCGACATGCGCGGTCAGCCACGCCACCAGGGGCGAGCCGATGCACAGCACGATCGCGCCGTAGGTGACGAGCAACCCGGCGTCGCGGATGCCGACGTGCAGGCCGTCCGCCAATTGCGCCAGCATGCCGGTCGGCGCCAGCACCGACAGGCCGATGACGACGTTGCCGAGCATCAGGGCCGCGCGGCGCAGGAAGGACTTCATCAAAACGTCTCGGTTCGACGGAACGCGGCCAAAAAAGACCGATCGGGTCTGGTGGGCACGATCCGATGGGGTGGACTCACATTCGTCGTTGCGAGGAGCCCTGAAAAGGCGACGAAGCAATCCAGCATCAAGCTCCCAGGCTCGTGGATTGCTTCGCTACGCTCGCAATGACGGGGCGGCTTGATCGGGTGCGGTCTAATTAATGCGCGCCTGCGGCCGGCGCTACGACGCGTGGCGGTCTGACCGGCGAAACTTATCGATGGCTTGCATGAGCGATTTTGATATCTCCGCCTGTGCGGGTGCTCGGAAGCGTGACATTGCCCGCTCCGCCCGAAATAATCCTGCAAATTCAACATAGGAAAAAAAGTTATCCCCGGTCTGCGGACCGGCCTTATCATGCGCGCGCTTTGTGCTGACGCGCGACGCCGTCTCGAGGGCGCCGCGCGAAAGGGCAAGGCGCGGCGCGCCGACAATGCGCACCGCTGCTGTCAAGCTTGCGCGGTTTGGCGCAACGCTTGACGGATGGAGCGCCAGGGGGGCGCAGCCGGCCTCGCAAGCCGGCGCGCGCCCTCGCAAGGCGCGCGGGCGGCCCGATCGCAAGGGTTGCCCAAAGGGGCCTCGCAAGCCCCTGGCGCCCTCCCGGCGCTCCATTTCCCGTTGGGGAAAAGGAAAAGGGATATCGGCGTACCCCGCGCCGATCAAAGAACAGGGGCGGCGGAGCGTTGGCTAGCCAGGGATCAGGGGTCAGAAGTCAGTGATCAGAAACATCAGACGCGCGGCAAGTTCGCCGCTGTCATCGTCTCGGCGAGTGGACAATGACGGCCGGGTTTGGTCGCTAGATCGGCAGCTCTAATGCAGGCGGAACTCGCCGTTGATCGGCTTCAGCTCCGCCGGCTTGATCAGCTTGCAATGCGCCACCTGCACCGAATGCAACGGCCCTTCCAGCTTTTCCTGCCAGAAGGCGAGGAAGCGCTGCAATTCAGGAAATTCCGGAAACATGTCGTAGTTCTGCCAGACATAGGACTGCAGCAACCAGCGGTGATCGGGACGCCGATACAGAATATGCGCGGTGGTTAGGCCGTAACCATTGACCTGTTTGAAGAAATCCTGCGAAACCGTCGAAACCATGCCCCAGTCCTCCGTCTGTCGGACTTCAAGTTTCCATTTCCGGCACCTCCCATTGCAAGCCGAAAAGGTAAACAAGTTGTTTAAAATCAAGGCGTTAGCAGCAATGGTCCGAGCCTGCTAACAACCCTGGCGCGCCCCTCAGTGGACCGCGCCAGGACCAAGCCGCAGCCCCCGGTTCCGGTTCCGTCCGCATGGCCGTTAACCATTGAAGCGGTTCACATTTCTGGCCTCTTGGCACTCATCAGTTTGGAGTGCTAAAAAATGTTGGCACTCCGCAAAGGCGAGTGCTAAATAATCTCCCGAGCCCTCTTGCAAGCCCTGTAGCCGCCTCCCATTTCGGCGCCAGGTGTTGGCACGGGGGACCCAGCCAGCAACCGAGAAACGCAAGATCGTCCAACAATTTAGGAGGACTGCCATGAAGTTCCGTCCGCTTCACGACCGCGTCGTCGTCAAGCGCATCGATGCCGAGGAGAAGACCGCCGGCGGCATCATCATTCCGGACACCGCCAAAGAGAAGCCGAGCCAGGGCGAAATCGTCGCCGTCGGCCCCGGCGGCCGCGACGAGAGCGGCAAGCTCGTGCCGATCGACCTCAAGGTCGGCGACGTCGTGCTGTTCGGCAAATGGTCCGGCACCGAGGTCAAGATCGACGGCGAAGATCTCCTGATCATGAAGGAGAGCGACGTCATGGGCGTCATCGAAGGCGGCGCCGTCAGCAAGAAGAAGGCCGCGTAGGACGCGCCCGAAACCGCAACCTCATCCTGAGGAGCGCGCCGTCAGGTGCGCGGCGCGAAGGATGAGGTCCCGAATGGAAATTCATTGGCCTCAGCCTTCGAGACGCGGCTTCGCCGCTCCTCGGGATGAGGATCAACATCGGAGCAAATTGAAATGTCTGCCAAGGAAGTAAAATTCTCGGTTGACGCGCGCGACCGCATGCTGCGCGGCGTCGACATCCTCGCCAATGCGGTGAAAGTCACGCTCGGCCCGAAGGGCCGCAACGTCGTGCTCGACAAGTCGTTCGGCGCCCCCCGCATCACCAAGGACGGCGTCACCGTCGCCAAGGAGATCGAGCTCGAAGACAAGTTCGAGAACATGGGCGCCCAGATGGTGCGCGAGGTTGCCTCGAAGTCGTCCGACTTCGCCGGCGACGGCACCACCACCGCGACCGTGCTGGCCGCGGCCATCGTCAAGGAAGGCTCCAAGGCGGTCGCCGCCGGCATGAACCCGATGGACTTGAAGCGCGGCGTCGATCTCGCCGTCGAGGCCATCGTCGCCGACCTGGAGAAGAACTCCAAGAAGGTCACCTCGAACGAAGAAATCGCCCAGGTTGGCACCATCTCGGCCAACGGCGACAAGGAGATCGGCGACTTCCTCGCCAAGGCCATGCAGAAGGTCGGCAACGAGGGCGTCATCACGGTCGAAGAGGCGAAGAGCCTGGAGACCGAGCTCGACGTGGTCGAAGGCATGCAGTTCGACCGCGGCTACATCTCGCCCTACTTCATCACCAACGCCGACAAGATGCGCGTTGAGATGGAAGACCCCTACCTCCTGATCTACGAGAAGAAGCTCAGCGGCCTGCAGGAGCTGCTGCCGCTGCTCGAGGCGGTGGTGCAGACCGGCAAACCGCTGCTGATCGTAGCCGAGGACGTGGAAGGCGAAGCGCTCGCCACCCTCGTCGTCAACAAGCTGCGCGGCGGTCTGAAAGTGGCGGCGGTGAAGGCGCCGGGCTTCGGCGATCGCCGCAAGGCCATGCTGCAGGACATCGCCATCCTGACCGGCGGCCAGGCGATCAGTGAAGATCTCGGCATCAAGCTCGAGAACGTCACCATCAACATGCTGGGCCGCGCCAAGAAGGTGATGATCGACAAGGAGAACACCACGATCGTCAACGGCGCCGGCAAGAAGGCCGACATCGAGGCGCGCGTGGCGCAGATCAAGGCGCAGATCGAAGAGACCACCTCCGACTACGACAAGGAGAAGCTGCAGGAGCGGCTGGCCAAGCTCGCCGGCGGCGTTGCGGTGATCCGCGTCGGCGGCGCCACCGAGATCGAGGTGAAGGAGCGCAAGGATCGCGTCGACGACGCGATGCATGCGACCCGCGCCGCGGTCGAGGAAGGCATCCTGCCGGGCGGCGGCGTTGCCCTGCTGCGTTCGGTCGAGGCGCTCAAGCGCGTACGCACCGAGAACGAGGACCAGAAGCACGGCGTCGACATCGTGCGTAAGGCGATCCAGACCCCGGCCCGCCAGATCGCGATCAATGCCGGCGCTGACGGCTCGGTCGTGGTCGGCAAGATCATGGACAAGGATCAGTATTCGTTCGGCTACGACGCGCAGACCGGCGAGTACGGCAACATGGTCAGCAAGGGCATCATCGATCCGACCAAGGTCGTGCGGGTGGCGTTGCAGAACGCCTCGTCGGTTGCGGGCCTCTTGATCACCACCGAGGCCATGGTCGCCGAACTGCCGAGGAAGAAGGAAGCGGCCCCGGCGATGCCCGGCGGCGGCATGGATTTCTAATTCGGCTGCGCCAAAACGAAAACGCGAAGGCCCGGGAGCGATCCCGGGCCTTTTGCTTTCGTCACTCCGGATTAGCGCACTTCGTGCGCGCCCCGGAAAAAGAACAAAAATAAGTTATCCCGGCGGGAAAAGCTGTGTCAGATTCCGGGTCGCATGAGGAAGCGATCGGCGATCGGGCACCGGATATGAAATCGGGAAATATCTACTGCGGCATGGGCGGTTGGACCTACGAGCCGTGGCGCGGCGTGTTCTACCCCAAGGGCTTGCCGCATGCGCGCGAACTTGCATACGCCGCGCAGCACCTCACGTCGATCGAAGTCAACGGCACTTTCTACCGCACGCAGACGCCCGCCACCTTCCGCAAATGGTCGTCCGAGGTGCCCGACCGATTCGTGTTCTCGCTGAAAGGCCCGCGCTACGCGGTCAATCGCCGCGTGCTGGCGGAAGCCGGCGACGCCATCAAGCGCTTCCTCGATTCCGGCATTACCGAACTGGGCCATCACCTCGGCCCCCTGCTCTGGCAATTCGCGCCGGCCAAAAAATTCGACGAGACCGACTTTGCAAAGTTCCTCGAGCTGCTGCCGAACACGTTCGATAGCCGCCCGTTACGGCACGTCGTCGAGGTCCGTCACGCCAGTTTCAAAACGCCCGCGTTCATCGCCTTGCTGCGCCAATTCGAGATGCCGGTGGTGTTCGCCGAGCACGCGACCTACCCCGCTATTGCCGACATCACCGGCGCTTTCGTTTACGCACGGCTGCAGAAAGGCAATGAGAAGCTCAAAAACGGCTATCCTCCCAAAGCTCTTGATGCTTGGGCCAAGCGCGCACAGACATGGGCAAAGGGCGGCACGCCTGCCGACCTGCCTCGCATCGGCAAACAGCGCGCAACGAAAAAGCCGCGCGACGTCTTCGTTTATTTCATCCACGAAGCCAAGGTGCGCGCGCCGGCGGCCGCCATGGCTTTAATCGAGCGCGTGTCGGCGAGCAGGCGCAAAAAATGAAAACGACCACCGACGAAAAGGCGCGGTTACATCCGCCGTCGCCCGTCTCGTAGTGGCCGCCGGACGAAGCGAGTGTCATTGCTTCCGCTTCGTCACTTGCGGCGTATATACTCGGGCTTCGTGTCAATCCTGTGACGGCGCCATGCACCCTTTGTTTACGATCGGCTACGAGCAGGCAAAGCCCGAAGCAGTGCTGAACGAGCTCAAGCGCGCTAAGGTCGGCCTTCTGGTCGATACCCGCGCGGTGGCGGCCTCGCGCCGGCCGGGTTTCTCCAAGCGCCAGCTCGCGGCCAGTCTCGACGCGCAAGGCATCGGCTATGTCCATCTGCAGAAGCTCGGCACGCCGGCGGAAGGGCGCGCCGCCGCGCGCTCCGGCGACACCGACGCGCTCTGGCGCATCTACGACAAGCACATCAAGAGAGCCGAGCCGCAGCAGGAGCTCGACGAGCTCGTCAAGCTCATCAAGTCGGGCAAACGCATCGCCCTGCTGTGCTATTGCCGCGATCCAAAGACCTGCCACCGCAGCCGTATCGTGGCGAACGTGAAGAAGCGGATGCGCGTGAAAGTCGAAGACCTCATTCCACCGCTGTTTTGATTATTCGGCCGGCTGCGGCGCTACGAGCTTGCCCTCAATGCTGTTGATCATGACCGCGAGCGCCGCCGTCGCCGCGCAGATGGTGAAGGCGATCGCCGCATTGACGGTCAGCACCAGGCCGAAGCCGCCGCGCTCGTGCAGGATCGAGATCATGCCGATCGCCACTGCGGCGCTGATGAACAGCAGGAAATACCGCACCGCATAGACGCGGCCGCGCCACGCGTCTGCGGTATAGCGCGCCAGCACCATATCGTTGACCGTGACCTGGCCGTAGATCGCCGCGATCGCAACAGCCAGCGCGACCATCAGCGCAATGCCGTCGGCGTAGGCGGCCCACAAGTTTCCGAGAAAGCCGAGCACGGTGATCGCTGCGAACATGCCGTGCGGGGTGAAGCGCTCCACCAGCCGCCCGACGCAGAGCTGTGCCAGTCCGCCGCAGATCAGCACCAGCGTTGCGACGCTGCCCGCCAGCAGCAACGGCACGTTGGCGGCAAGCCGCTCGTCCACGATCTTGGGCAGCGCGATGGTGAGCAGGTTGAAGGTCGTGCCCGAGGCGAGCGCGATCACGATGAACAAGCCGAACATGACCACGGCAAGCCGCGGCGTCAGCGATACCGCCGGCTTGCTCACGCGGCTCTTGGCGTGATGCCCATCGTCGGGCGTCACCCACATATAGTAGACGGCGAACGTCAGCGAGACGGCGGCCGGCGCCAAAAAGGCGGCGCGCCAGCCGAGCCAGGTGGCAAGGCCAGCGCTCACGCCGGCGGCGAGTGAGACGCCGAGATTGCCGCACACGCCGTTGAAGGCGAGCGTGCGGCCGCGCGCCTGACTTGCTTCGATCAGCATGGCCATGCCGACCGGGTGATAGATCGAGGCGAACATGCCGAGCGCGAACAGCGCGACCGCCAAGGCCGGCAGGTTGGGCGCGAAGGCGCAGCCGACAAGCGAGACGCCGCAGCCGCCGAAAAACAGCGCCATCATGTTGCGCCGGCTCCAACGATCGGCCAACCAGCCGGCCGGCAGCGAGAACACCCCGAATGAGACGAAAGCTGCGGTCGATAGCGCGATCATCTCCGAATACGGCCGGTGGTAGATCGCGTCGAGCCCGATCACCACGGTGGGGTAGATCAGCAGCACGAAATGCGTGAGGCCGTGCGCCACATTGAGGAAGCTAATGGAGCGGCGGGCGGCCGCATCGGGAAGATAACTGGTCATTGCCGGCTTTCGTGGCCTTGAGGCTCGGGAATCCCAGCTCTTATATAGGCTTGCCTTTTGGCGATGTTCGGTCGAATTTCGTCGCGGTCCGGCCAAAAAGGGATCCTCATGACCGCGCCCGCCCCAATCTACCGCCGCAATCTGGACGACGCGCCGCGGCAGGTGGCCGTGCTCGCGCGCGGCCTCCCCATCAATCACCACATCCCCTTGCATATGCACCGCCGCGGCCAGTTGCTGCATGCCGTCAACGGCATCATGCGGGTCGAGACGGCGCAGGCCGCGTGGATCCTGCCGCCGGCCCGCGCCCTCTGGCTGCCCCCGCAATGGCCGCATAGCGTGACGATGCGCAGCCACGTCGACATGCGCACGGTTTATATCGCGCCAGCGGCCTGCGCCGGGCTGCCGGTCGAGCCGGTTTTGGTGGAGATTTCCGGCCTTTTGCGGGAATTGATCCTGGCGCTGTTGGAGGAACCATCCGACTACGAGGAGGCCGGCCGCGGCGGCATCGTTGCGAAGCTGATGCTGACCGAGCTCGCGCGCCTGCCGGAGCGTCCGCTTGCCGTGCCCATGCCGCGCGATCCGCGCGCGCTGCGCGTGGCGCGTGCTCTGCTCGACAATTCGAGCATCGAGCACGACCTCGACCGATGGGCGGACCGGGCCGGCGCCAGCCGACGCACCCTCGCCCGCCTATTCCGTAGCGAAACGGGCTTGAGTTTTTCCGAATGGCGGGCGCGGCTACGCGCTATCGACGGGCTGGCGCGACTGGCTGACGGGGCCTCGGTTGCGGAAACCGCGGCGTCGGTCGGCTACGCCAGCCCGAGCGCCTTCACCGCCATGATCCGCCGCACGCTTGGCGGCCCGCCGCGCCGCCTGGCAAAGCAACCGCCGGGACTACAACCGTCATACAACTAACACGAGCATAATCCGTTGTAGACAGCAACTTTAAGGCACGCTTTAGTTGTGCACGTAGCATTCGCTTAGCGGTAGTTGCAGGGGCTCGGGGGCCTCGATGCGTAAACGAAGGCGCGTGCACGCGGCGGCGTCCGTCGCCGTGGCGTTCATGGTTTGTTGCGTTCGTGCGCCGACCGGACCTGCCTGGGCGGGCGACGACGATGAGATCGCGCGCTTCATTTTGTTCTCCGGCCGCGACCTCTGGCGCAACGGCGTCTTCGCCCATGGCGGCCTGATCTATGCGCCGCACGGATTCGAACAGGACGGCCTGCTGTTCAAACTGCTGATCTCCGGCGGGCTCTATCGCTATGACGCCGGCGACCTGGACGGCGCGCAGGTCGACGGCGCCGAACTGGTAGCGCAGGCGCTGCCGGGCTTTCGCGTCGCACGCAATCATTTCGAGGCAAAAATCTTCTTCGGGCCGGAATACGATTATCACCGGCTCTGGCCGGACGATCCTGGCAACGGCCTGCGCGGGCCGGAGTTCGGTCTTCGCGTGGCGATCGATCTGTGGGACGAGCCGACCGCAACGACCATGCTGGCGGGCGACGCCTCGCTGTCGACGGTCGGCGGCAACTATTCCGCGCGCATCGCGTTCGGGCGGCTTGTCGTCGACGATCAGTTTTATGCCGGGCCGGAAATGCAGGTCTACGGCGGCGATGGCTACGCGCAATGGCGTGTCGGCCTGCATGTCACCAGCCTGAAGACCGGCAATACCGAGTGGTCGGCGGCCGGCGGCTGGGCTCTAGACAGCGACAATCGCTCCAGCCCTTATCTGCGCCTTGGATTCATGCAGCGGCGATGAAGCGCTCGCGCGGCCGGCCGAGCACGTGCTCGACGCAAAGCAAGGGGCATTCTTCGGCGGCTCAATTCGAAAGCAATTCCTCCAATTCCAATGCCCGATGCGCGGTCATGCTGCGCAGGCATTCGGCCGCCTGGAGGCGCGTTATCGTCCCCCCTCCGGTGCCGTAGTAGAGGCAATTTGCGTTACGGAATTCGCGCCAAAGACGCTCCGCCTCGCGCAACCGCGCCACCGATTGCGCGTCGCGACCATGCAGAAGCTTTTGATAGGCGGTATTAAGCCGGCTCTCCCAAGCCTCGGTCAGCCGGCCCACACACACTTCGATCTCGTGGGTGTTGCCCTTTTTACAGGCCTGATATTCGGGACCGTAGCGGACGTCGTCGGCGCTTCGCGCTGCGGGATTGCATAGAAAAAGTAAGCCGGCGGCCAACACAATCCACGCCAAGTTTCGCAATCGCATGGCAGGCCCCGTCCCGCGCTACGTGCTGAAAACCGAAGTCAGGCAAACTTTGCAGCCTCGTCTTGCGCTGGCAAGACCGATGCACGCCCCGGCCACAATCGGCGTTCGCGTCGGCCACGAAGGTCGGCTATCATGCCGGCCATCATTCGCATCCGCCCAATTGGAGATGCCCATGCTTCGCTCACTCATGCCACGCGGGTACCGGCATCTGCAATATTTGACCGCCTGCGCGCTGGCTTTTGGCGCCTGCGGGCTCCCGGCGGCGGCGCAGCAGCCGGCCGGCGCGCAGGTCAAGGCCAAGCTGGTCTGCGGCTCGCACTCAGCCAATCCCAAGGAGCTTCGGCCCTTCGAGCTCGAGCTTCAGTTCAAGGTATCCGGCGCTCTCTGGATCAGCGAACACAAGACAAGTCCGAAACCCGGTGAAGAAAAGTTTCTCGGCATTCTCTCGCCGTCCAACACGATGCTGATCGTCGGCGAAGGCAAGCAGGACGATGGTTCGACCTGGTCCTATGAATTCTCCGGCCGCAAGAAGCCGAACGGCATCACTATCCTGAGGGGCAGCTTGACCTCGCAGAAGCCAAAGGGCACCCGCTCGTGCTCACTGGCGTTCTAGCGGGCGCCTAATCCAGCGTCCGCCGGAAGCGCAGCACCGCGATCGTCATGGCGACCAGCATCAATGCGAACAGCGCGGCCGCATCGGTGTGCAGGTCGCTGACTGAAGAGCCCTTCAGCATGATCGAACGCACGATGCGCAGATAGTGCGTGAGTGGCAGGCATTCGCCGATCCATTGCGCCCAGACCGGCATGCCGGCGAAGGGAAACACGAAGCCGGACAACAGAATGTTCGGCAGGAAGAACATGATCGACATCTGCATGGCCTGCAGCTGGTTCTGCGCCACGGTCGAGAAGGTGTAGCCGATCGACAGGTTGGCGGCGATGAACAGCGTGCTGAGGCCTGCAAGCGCCGCGAGATTGCCGAGGATCGGCACGCCGAAAAAGAACACGCCGATGCTGATGATAAGAAAAGCCTGGGCGAAGCCGACGAAAATGTAGGGCACGATCTTGCCGAGCATGATCTCGACCGGCGTGATCGGCATGGCCAGCAGATTTTCCATGGTGCCGCGCTCGATCTCGCGCGTGACCGAGAGCGCGGTGAAGATCAGCATGGTCATGGTGAGGATGGTGCCGACCAGCCCCGGCACGATGTTGAGCTGATTTTGCCCCGCCGGATTGTAGCGCGCGTGCACACGGATATCGAACGGCAATTCGGTGCTGATCGGGATGCCGCGCTCGTGCACGAGCGCGGTCTGCACCACTTGGCCGAGCGAGCTGAGAGCCGAGCCGGAGGCGACCGGATCGGTGGCGTCGGCGATCACCAGCATGGCCGGCCTTTCGCCACGCCGCACGCTGCGCTCGAAGTTGGCCGGGATTTCGATGCCGAAGAGGATCTTGCCGGCCGCCATCATTTCGTTCATCTCGGCTTCGCTGCGCGGCTGCGCGACGACGCGGAAATAATCCGTATTCTTGAGCGCGGCGAGGATCGCACGCTGAATGTCGCTATGCTCCTGCACCAGCACAGCGGTCGGCAGGTGGCGCGGATTGGTGTTGATGGCATAGCCGAACAAGAATAGCTGCAACAGCGGGATCATGATGATCATGGCGAAGGACAAACGGTCCCGCTTGAGCTGGATGAACTCCTTGACCAGGACCGCCGAGGTCTTGCGCCAGAAGCCGCTGCCCGGAAGGCGGCGCCGGGGCTGCATGGCGACGGTCTGGGTCATTGGAAATTGTCCCGCGCCCGACCCATCAGGTCGATGAAGACGTCCTCGAGCGAGGGCTCGGAGGTTTTCCAGTCGAGGTCCTTGCGCGCGCGATAGGGCTCGATTGCGGCGGCGAGCTTGCCCGCATCGCGGCCCGAGACGTGCAGGCTGTTGCCGAACGGCGCCACCATGTCGATCCCAGGCTCGGCGGTGAGCTCGTTCGCGAGCTCGACAAGGCCCTCGCCTTGCGGGCCGCTCACGACGAAAGTGGTCAGGTGCGACGAGGCGATCACCGCCTCGACCGAGCCGTGCACCAGCAATTCGCCGTAGGCGATGTAAGCGATCTCGTGGCAGCGCTCGGCCTCGTCCATGTAGTGGGTGGACACCAGCACGGTGAGGCCGTCGGCGGCGAGCGCGTGAATCTCGTTCCAGAAGTCGCGCCGAGCCTTGGGGTCCACGCCCGCCGTGGGCTCGTCGAGAAGCAGGAGCTTCGGACTCGGCAGCGTGCAGGCGCCGAGCGCCAAGCGCTGCTTCCAGCCACCGGAGAGTTCGCCCGCAAGCTGATCCTCGCGCCCGTGCAGGCCGAGCCGCTCGATCGCGTCGCGCGCGGCCGCGGACGGACGCGCGATGCCGTAGATGCGGCCGACGAATTCCAAATTCTCGCGCACCGAGAGATCTTCGTAGAGGCTGAACCGCTGGGTCATATACCCGACTTCGCGCTTGATCCGGTCGGCTTGGGTGCGGATGTCAAAGCCGAGGCAGGTGCCGCTGCCTTCATCGGGCGTGAGCAAGCCGCACAGCATGCGGATGGTCGTGGTCTTGCCGGAGCCGTTCGGGCCGAGGAAGCCGTAAATCGTGCCGCGGCTGACCTGCATGGACAGGTTGCGGACCACCGCGCGCCCGTCGAAACGCTTGGTCAGCCCATGCACGTCGATGACAACGTCGTTCACTGCGCTTGCTCTTTCGGCAGCATCACCGTGATCGGCTGCCCGACGCGGAATTTTTCCGGATGCTCGGGATGCGCTTCGATGAGAAACACCAGTTTGGCGCGTTCCTCGCGGCTGTAGATCACCGGCGGGGTGTATTCGGCGCTCTTGGCGATGAAAGTGACTTTCGCCGTCAGCCCCTGCTCGCAGCCATCGCAGGAAACGGCGACGGTTTCGCCGTATTTGACCTCGGGCAGCAGCGCCTCGGGCGCAAAGAAGCGCAGCTTGAGATTGCCCGGCGGCAGCAGCGAGACCACCGCGCGGCCGGGCGGCACCGTTTCTCCCTGCCGGTAATAGACCTCCTGAATGGTGCCGGTGGCGGGGCTAAGTCCCCAGCGGCGCGCCAGCCGCGTTTTCGACCACTCCAGATTGGCCTTGGCCTGGCGTAACGCCGCCTCCGCATCGTCGTAGGTCTTGCGGGTGCCCGAAGCGGTGTGCAGCAGCTCCTTGGCGCGCGCGAAGGCCTGCTCGGCATTGGTGACCGCCGCCTCTTTCACCGCCACGTCGGCGCGCTGCAGGTCGTCGTCGAGCGTAAACAGAAGCTGCCCCTTGGTGACGCGATCGCCTTCGCGCACGTCGAGCTTTTCCACCCGCCCCTGCTCGTCCGGGCTCACGAATACCAGATTGGCCTCCACCCAGCCCTGCAGCGCATGGTCATTGCCGTCGTTGCAGCCGGCAAGCGCGAGCGCGGCTAGCAGGAGCGCCGCCAAGCCAGCAAGCCTGATCCTCATGGCGCGCCTCCGGGCGGAAACAGCAGGTCGAGGTGGGTTTTCATCATGGCGCGCAGGTCGAGCGGCTCGAAGCGCTCGAACAGGCCCGACCAGACGATCGCTATCAGACCGGGTGCGGCGATGATTTGCGGATAGTCAACCAAACTGGGCGGCGCCTCGCCGCGGGCGGCGGCGCGCGCGAGCAGGGCGCGCATGGCGGCGATGATGCGCGAAAGCACCTCGCGGTAGTAGAACTCGGCAAGCGCCGGAAAGCGCGGGCCCTCGGCGATCATCAGCCGGATAACGTCGCGGCGGCGGGTCTCGTAAACCTCCCGCACGAAGAACTCGGCGAGGCGTTCGGCAAGGGCGCGGAAGGGAACGTCCGCTTCGCCCATCGCCTCGAAGGCGCCGACGACCGGAGTGAGCATCTCGCGGATGAGCTCCTGAAACAGGCTCTCCTTGCCCTGGAAGTAGAGATAGATTGTACCCTTGGCGATGCCGGCACGGCGCGCCACGTCGTCGAGGCGGGTTGCCTCGAAGCCACGCAAGGAAAACTCATCGAGAGCGGCGGAAAGGATCGCCTCGCGGCGAGCGGCGCTGCGTGCCTCGCGCGGAGCCGCCTGCTTAACCCCCGAGGCGCCGCCGCGCAGCGCCTGCATGCGACGGGCGATCGACTTGGCTTGGCGCGGGCTTCTTGGCATCGGCGATCCTGACTGACCGGCCAGTCAAACGCCGATAGAGACGGTCTTTCGGGATCGGGCAGCTCAGTCTCGAGACGAAATGACTGACTGGTCAGTCATTATCTAGCGCAAGGCGGCCTGTCTTGCAAGGCCGCAGATTTTGTAGAGTTATGAAGAGCTTGAGCGGCAGTCAATCCTTGCCATCGCAAAAAAAGGTGCGGATGACGCATTGCTTGCTGCCGTCGCGGTAACACGACTTGAGCGCCACGTTCTGCGCGGCTCCCAGCCTGTTGGCCTTGCCCCAGCCATGCGCCCCGCAGCCATCGACGAAATCGACAGCGAGCGCGGCGCAGCCGCGCCGCACGACGGCGACCACGCGGCAGGCCTGCCCCGAACATTTTTCCAGCGCGCTCTTGCGCGCCTGCGTCGGCGAATGGAAATCGAATGCCTGGCCGAACGCGCCGCAGGCGCCGATCGCCAAGGCGCCTGCCGCGCGCGACGTGTTGATGGTGACAACCACCATGGCGAGCGTGGCCAGCAGCAACGTAGCGGCCACCAGCGCGCGCAGAACCGGCGTGCAGAAGTGCGTCATCCCCTTCCCTACCCGAAGCGTCGCCATCAGATAGCGGTGAGTCGGGGGAAGCGATCAACGATTCGAATCTCAGGCGCGTTCGATTTCCGCCTTGACGGCCGAAAGCGACTCGGGCGTGTCCACATCGATCAGCGCCGCCTCGCCTTCGACCGGTACTTCGACGACCGCCTCGGCATAGGCGCCGATCAGATGGCGGGCGCCGATGTCGCCGCCGATTGCCATCAAGTCGTGGAAGAAGCGGCGCGACCACACCACCGGGTTGCCACGCCGGCCCTTGATGCTCGGCACCACGACCAGCGCGCCCCGCTCCGGATCGAAGGCGGCGAGCAGCTTGTCGATCAATTGGCTGCTGACCTGCGGCATGTCGCCGAGGCAGACGACGGCGCCGTCGGCCTCCGCCGGCACTGCGGCGATGCCCGCTTTCAGCGAAGTGCCGAGACCTTCGGCATAGTCCGGATTGTGCACCAGGCGCACCGGCAGCCCATCGAGCGCGGCTTCCACCTTTTCGCGCTGGTGGCCGGTGACGACGATGACCGGGCTCGCATGCGAGGCAAGCGCTTGCTCGGCCGCGATGCGCACCAGCGGCTTGCCACCGATCTCGGCGATCAGCTTGTTGATGGCGCCCATGCGGGTCGAACGTCCGGCGGCCAGAACCACCGCGGCGATATGGCGGCCTTTTTCCGGCGCGCGCTCCTCGCGCGGCTGCGGGCGCGTCACGATCTCCATCAGCAGACCACCGACGCCCATGCCGGTGATGTCGCTGCGCGACACGGGAAGACCCGCGAGCAGGCGCATCAGCACCCAGTCGAAGCCGTTCTCCTTCGGCGAGCGCGCGCAGCCCGGCGCGCCCAACACCGCCTGTCCGCGCAGGCGGCCGATCAGCATCAGATTGCCGGGATCGACCGGCATGCCGAAATGCTCGATGCTGCCGCCGACGGCTTCTACCGCCGCCGGAATGACGTCGCGCCGGTCGGCGATGGCCGAGGCGCCGAACACGATCACCAGCTCGGTGCCGGCATCGAGCACCTCGCCGATGGCCTTGGCGAGCGCGGCATGCTCGTGCGGCACGCGTTTTTCCGCAACGATCGCCGCGCCAGCGGGCGCGATGCGCGCCGCGGTGATCTTCAGCGTCTTTTCGATGACCTTGGGCGACAGCCCCGGCAGCAGCGTCGATACCACGCCTATCTTGCGCACTTTGTAGGGCGCGACGCGGATCACCGGCTTGGCCTTCCGCGCCTGCGCCACCGCGGCATCGCGTGCTTGCGCCGGCACCGCAAATGGAATGATCTTCACCGTCGCGATCATCTCGCCTTCGACCACCGGCTTGTAGGCGGCAAGTGTCGCCAGCGTCACCGCCTCGTCGATGCGGTTAAGGCGATCGATGGCGTCCTTGTCGACCACCAGGACGCCGGCGCTCTCGGCGAACAAGTTGCAGCGGCCGGTAAAAGCGCGATCAGGACGTACACCCGATCCCGCGACGGCAGCGGCAATTTCGGCGGCGGCCTGGTCTTCCGAGACATCGCCCGCCTCGACCCGCGCCACCATGATCTCCTTGACGCCGGCGCGGACGAGCGCTTCGACCTCCTTGGGTCCGATCAGCGTGCCTTTCTTGAGCACCAGATCGCCCTGGCGGATCGAGTGCACCGCCGTCGCGCCGAGCGCTTCCTTGGCCGGAACGGCGCCGAATTTCATGCGGCCTCCGCTTCCTTCTCGGCCTTCAGGCGCAGCGTCCGGGTAATCTCCGCCATGATGGCGAGCGCGATCTCCGCCGGCGACACCGCACCGATCGGCAGTCCGATGGGCGCATGGATGCGGGCGATGGCGGCGTCGGAAAGTCCTGCTTCTTTCAGCCGCGCCACCCGCTTGGCGTGGGTCTTCTTGGACCCGAGGGCGCCGATATAGAAGCATTCGCGCTTAAGCGCGTGCTGCAAGGCCGGATCGTCGATCTTCGGGTCGTGCGTGAGCGCGACGAAGGCGGTGTAATGGTCGACATTGAGCGGCGGCAGTGCCACGTCCGGCCATTCCGCGATCAGCTTCACGTCCGGGAAACGCTCGACCGACGCAAAAGCCGTGCGCGGATCGACGATGGTCACGTCATAGCCGAGCATGGCTCCGAGCGGGGCCAGCGTCTGGCTGATATGGACGGCGCCGGTGATGACGAGCTTGGGTGACGGCACGTAGACGGTGAGGAAGACGCGACCTTGCGAGGTCTCCTCCATGCCGCTCTTGGCCATGCGCAGGCGCTTTTCCAGCACGGCGCGCAAGGGGTCCTTGGCTACGTCGGCGGACTTGATCAGCCGCTGCGCGCCGCTGTCCACCTCGGTGACCAGCACCGCGGCGCGGCGCGCCTCGCGTTCGGCATTGAGGGTGTGCAGGATGTCGAGTTTCATTACTTTTCCCTGTCATTCCGGAAGCCGAGCGAAGCGAGGTTATCCGGAATCCATAACCGCTGTGTTTGAATATGGATTCCGGGTTCGCGGCCTGCCGGCCGCGCCCCGATAATGACGAACTATGAGACCTTCTCCACATAGACGCGGATGGTGCCGCCGCAAGACAAGCCGACGTTCCAGGCGGTCTCTTCGGCAACGCCGAATTCCAGCATTTTCGGCTTGCCGCTTTCGATCACGTCTATGGCTTCGGTCACCACCGCGCCTTCGACGCAGCCGCCAGACACGCTGCCGAGGAAATTGCCTTCCTGGTCGATCACCAGATTGGAGCCGACCGGGCGCGGCGCCGAGCCCCAAGTCTCGACCACCGTGGCAAGCGCCACGTCGCGCCCTTCTTTGCGCCAGTCCTCGGCGGCTTTCAAAATGTCTTCATCGCGTGCGAGCATTGGGCAACTCCTTTCCCGCCAATCCGTCATTCCGGGACGGCGCTAAGCGCCGGACCCGTAATCCAGATGAAAATTCAGCGTCCGCTTCTGGATTCCGGGTTCGCTTGCTTCGCGAGCGCCCCGGGAGGACGGTGCAAATGTAACTCACGCCACCTGCTTCAGCATCTGTTTCGGATCGTATCCCTTAGGCGACGCGCCGGAAAGCGCGCGCACCAATCCGGTCATGGATTCCAGATTATGGATAGGCCGCAATTCGTCCACATGCGGCAGCATGGTGCGCACGCCTTTGGCGCGCGCCTCGAACCCCTCGAACCGCAGCAGCGGGTTGAGCCAGATCAGCCGCCGGCAGGAGCGGTGCAGGCGGTCCATCTCGAAGCCGAGCGTGTCGTCCGCGTCGCGCTCGAGCCCGTCGGTGATGAGCAACACCACCGCGCCCTGGCCGAGGACGCGGCGGCCCCAGCGCTTGTTGAAGTCGTGCAAAGACGAGGCGATGCGCGTGCCGCCCGACCAGTCGGTCACGTGCGCCGAGCAGGCGGCCAGCGCCTCGTCGGGATCGCGCTCGCGGATGGCGCGCGTGACATTGGTCAGGTGCGTGCCGAACAGGAAGGCGGTCACGCGCTTCTTGGCATCGGTGATCGCGTGCAGGAAGTGCAAAAACAGCCGCGTGTACTGGCTCATCGACCCGGAGATATCCAAAAGCGCCACGATCGGCGGCTCCTTCTCGCGCGGGCCGAGATATTTCAAGTCGATCACCGCGCCGCCCGCCTTCATGCTGGCGCGCAGGGTGCGGCGGACGTCGATCATGTGGCCGCGCCGCGCCGCGGCCAGCCGGCGCGTGCGCACCAGATCGAGCGGCAAGGCGAGACGCGCGATCGCCTCCTTGGCGGCGGCGATCTCGGCCGCGCTCATCTGCGCGAAATCCTTTTTCTGCAGCACCTCGCGGTCGGAAACCGTGAGGCGCATATCGAATTCGACCTGCTGCTGCACTTGTTCGCGCCGGTCGAGACCGCCGTAAAACGCCTCCTGCACCCGCTGGGTACCGGCCTCAGGCGGCTTGGGCGGCAGCCGCGCCGCCTCCGGTAGCATGGTGGCGATCAATTGCTCGACATAGCCGCGCTTGCGGAAGAACAGATGGAAGGCCTGGTCGAACAGGATCGAGTGCTCGTGCCGCTTCACGAACACGGCGTGCAGCGTCCAGTAGAAATCCTCGCGGCTGCCGATCGCCGCGACATTGACCGCTTCGAGCGCGTCGACCACCGCGCCCGGCCCGACCGGCAGCCCCGCCGCCCGCAGCGCGCGTGCGAAGTAGAGGATGTTCTCGGCGAGGCGGCCTTCTTTGTCATTCCGGCCGCGCGCGTTCGCGCGCGAGCCGGAATCCATACTGCCAGCGCCGGGATTATGGATTCCGGGTTCGCCGCTTCGCGGCGCCCCGGAATGACGACCTTGGCTCATATCCTACTCCGCCGCCCTGAGCTCCGACTTCACCTCGTCGAGCAGCGTCTTCACCTTGCTGCCGTCGAGACGGGCGATGTCGTCCTGATATTTCAACAGCGCGCCGAGCGTGTCCGACACCATCGCCGGATCGAGCGCCACCACGTCAAGCTCGGAAAGCGCGCCCGCCCAGTCCAATGTCTCGGCGACGCCCGGCACCTTGAACAGATCCTCCTTGCGCAAGGCCTGCACGAAGGCGACCACCTGCTCGGATAGTTTCTTGGAAATGCCCGGTACCTTGGCGCGCAGAATTTTCAATTCGCGCTCGGCATTGGGGTAGCCGACCCAGTGATAGAGGCAGCGCCGCTTGAGCGCGTCGTGCACCTCGCGCGTGCGGTTGGACGTGATCACCACGATCGGCGGATGCGGCGCCTTGATGGTGCCGAGCTCCGGCACCGTTACCTGGAAGTCGGCCAGCACTTCCAAGAGGAACGCCTCGAAGGCCTCGTCGGTGCGATCGATCTCGTCGATCAGCAGCACCGGCGGCCCGTCGGGGTCGGGCTCCAACGCCTGCAACAGCGGGCGCTTGATCAGGAATTTCTCGGAGAACACGTCGTGCTCGATGCGCTCGCGGTCGCCCTCGCCTTCCGCTTCCGCCAGCCGAATGGCGATCATCTGGGCGCCGTAGTTCCACTCGTAGACCGCCGCCGACACGTCCAGGCCCTCGTAGCACTGCAGCCGGATCAGCTTGCGCCGCAGCGTGCCGGCGAGGACGCGGGCGATCTCGGTCTTGCCGGTGCCCGCTTCGCCCTCCAGGAACAGCGGCCGGCCCATGCGCAAGGCGAGATAGAGCACGGTCGCCAGAGAGCGGTCCGCGATATAATCGGCCTTGGCGAGCAGCTCGAGAGTGGCATCGATGGAGGTCGGAATAGCCGTCAGGGTCATCACTTCGTCCTTGAAAAGAGCACTTTATCGCAAGACCGAGGCGTCTTACATGTGGGTATCCGGGCCGCTCCCGGCCAGCCGAGGATAGCGCGATGTCAGACCCCGCCGAGCTCGAAAAAACGGCCCTCCGCTTCCCCGCCATCGATGGCCGGGTGCGGATCGGCCATGTACACCTGAAAGTAGCCGACCTGCAGCGGGCGCTCGATTTCTACTGCGGCGTCCTCGGCTTTGAGCTCACAACCAGCCGGCCCGGCGCGGCCTTCATTTCCGCCGGCGGCTACCACCATCATATCGGCCTCAACACCTGGGAGAGCCTGGGCGGCTCGCCGCCGCCTCCCGGCACCACCGGCCTCTATCATACCGCCATCCTCTATCCGACCCGGCCGCTGCTCGCCGAGGCGCTGCGCCGGCTGATCGTCGCGAAAATCCCGCTCGAAGGCGCCAGCGATCACGGCGTTTCCGAGGCGCTCTACCTGCGCGACCCGGACGATAACGGCGTCGAGCTTTACCGCGACCGGCCGAAAGAGGAATGGCCGAAAAATCCGGACGGCTCGCTGCGGATGTATACCCGCCCGCTCGACTTGCACGATTTGCTGAGCGAGCTGGACAAGGAAACGGCGTAGCTCAAGCCGCTTTGCGGCTCTCGCCGCCCGCATCCCAATCGATGCGGTAACGGTAGGCCCAATTTTGACCCGGGATGCCGACCAACCGCAGCATCATGCCGATCATGACGTTGCGGATTTTGGACTTCAGCGGGCTCACGATCTCCTTGTCGGAAGCGGCGCGGCGGCCGGCGGCGACGATGCGCTCGACGCGCGGCCTGCGGTCGCGCTCGAAACGCTCGAACGCAGCCGGGTAGTCGGGAGCATCGCGCAGCAGCTTGGCCAGGTACATCGCATCCTCGAGCGCGAGCGAGGCGCCCTGACCGGAATTCGGGCTCACGGCATGCGCCGCATCGCCGATCAAGAGCACGCGGGCATCGTGCCAGCGCGGCAACGACCGGATATCGAACATGTTGAGGGCGATGATGTCGCGCGTGCGCGAAATGAGGCTCGGGATCGGCGGATAGTAGCTTTCAAAGCGCGCGAGCAACTGGCGGCGCAGCGTGTCCGACGACAGAGTTTTCAATTCGGCTTCGCGGTAGGGCCGCTCGCGCGGCAGGTTGGCCCACCACATCTGCTCGCCCTTGCTGCCGCCGCAGAAGCCAAAGAACCCATCCGGCCCGAAGGTGAAGGTAAAGCTGCGCGAGTCTTCCGGCGACAGCTCGGGCATTTCCGCCAGCGCGATCTTGCCGCCGATGCCCGTGATGCCGACGAATTCCGGCTCCGGCGCGTCCGGCATGACCTCGCGGCGCACCTGCGAATGGACGCCGTCGGCGCCGACGAGGATATCGCCGCGGGTGTGGCTACCGTCGGAGAAATGCGCGGTCACGCCGTCCGCGCGCTGATCGACGCGCATGAGGCGCTTGCCGTAGTGCAGCGCTATCCCCTGCGCGCGGATTTCCTCGGACAGCAGGGCATGAAGATCCGAGCGCATCAGCGAAATCTGCGGCTCGCCATATTTTGCGCCGCCGTTCGAAAGGCGTGCCAGCAGCCGGCCGCGCTCGTCGCGGAAGTAACTCACCGGCGCGATGCTGGCGCGCGCCTTCAACTTTTCGGCAAGGCCGAGGGCGGCAACGACGTTCATGCCGTTCGGCGCCAGGCCCAATCCGCCGCCGACGCCGTGGCTCGGTCCGCGCGCCTCGAATATCGCCCCGGTAAGGCCTGCCTTGTTGAGGAACAGCGCCAGCGCCTGCCCCGCGATGCCGCCGCCGATGATGAGAACCCGCACCTTGTCATCCATGCACCCACCTATTACCTTATTAGACAAGTTACTTATTAAATAAGGTACTCCCGCCATGTCAACCGGAAAACGCCGTGCGGAACTTCAGCAGTCGATGATCCGCGAGCTGCGGCGCATGGTCGCCAATTCGGTGCTGTTCAATCAGCGCACCGCGGACGCGCTGAAGATCAATCCCACCGACCTGCAATTCATCAATTTGCTGGACGTCGATGGGCCGCTGACGCCGGGGCGTCTGGCGGAGCTCACAATGCTCACCACCGGCGGCGTGACCGTCGTCCTCGACCGCCTGGAAAAGGCCGGCATCGTCCGCCGCGAACCCAACCCGGACGACCGGCGCAGCTCGCTGGTTTCCGTGCTGCCGAAATTCCTGCGCTCGGCGGAAGGCGCCTATGCCGGCATGACCGCGGCGTCGAATGCCCTGCTTGCGCAGTTCGACGACCGGGAACTCGCCACCGTCTTGCGATTCTTGCAGAAGGCGAATGACATCCGCGTCTAGCGCCGCTGCATCGGGCAGCGGATGCGGGACTAAAAATTCACCGCGCCAACAAGAAACCGCCCGCGAACGAACGCGGGCGGCTTCTCCGGTTCTCTTTTCGCTACGCGGTCGCCTTCGCCACCGCCCGGCGCGCCAGCACGCCGACCAGATGCGCCCGGTATTCCGGCGACGCGTGGATGTCGCTGTTCATGCCGTTCGCCGGGATGCTCATGCCCTCGAGCGACTTCGGCGCGAAGCGCTTCTTCAATGCCTCTTCGAACGATTTCACTCGGAACACGCCGTTGGCGCCGGCGCCGGTCACCGCCACGCGGACGTCGGAGCCGCGTTTCGACACGAACACGCCGACCAGCGCGAAGCCGGACGCCGGATGCTTGAACTTCTCGTAGGCCGCCTTCTTGGCTATGGGGAAGCTCACCTTGGTGATGATCTCGCCGTCTTCCAGCGCCGTCGAGAACATGCCGGTGAAGAAGTCGTTGGCCGCGATCCGCCGCTTGTTGGTGATGATGGTGGCGCCAAGGCCGAGCGCCGCCGCCGGATAGTCGGCGTTCGGATCGTTGTTGGCTAGCGATCCGCCGATGGTGCCGCGGTTGCGCACCTGCGGGTCGCCGATGGAATCGGGCACCATGGCAAGACCGGGCAGCGCCTGCTGCAGCACCGGCGAATTGGCGGCGTCGGCGTGCCGCGTCATGGCGCCGATCACCACCGAGCGGCCCTTCTGCTCGACGCCGGTCATGCCCTCGACGAGCGCGAGATCGATCAGCGCCGACGGCTGCGCCAGGCGCTGCTTCATCACCGGCAGGAGCGAATGGCCGCCGGCCAAGAGCTTGCCGTCCGGATTCTTCGCCAGCAGCCCGGCCGCCTGCCGGATCGTGGTCGGACGATGGAAGGTGAAATTATACATCGTGCTCTCCCGTTATTCGGCTGCGGCCTGGCGCGCGGGCTGCGCGCGCTGCATCGCCTGCCACACGGTGTTGCCGGTAGCGGGCATGCTCACCTCTTCGGTTCCGATCGCGTCGGTGATGGCGTTGATGACCGCGGCGGGCGCGGCGATCGCGCCGGCCTCGCCGCAGCCCTTGATGCCGAGCGGGTTGGACGGCGCCTTGGTCTCCGTCAGGCCGACGATGAACGACGGCACGTCGTGGGCGCGCGGCATGGTGTAGTCCATGAACGAGCCGGTCACGAGCTGGCCGTCCTTGTCGTAGACGCAGCCTTCCAGCAGCGCCTGCCCCACCCCTTGCACGATGCCGCCGTGCACCTGGCCTTCCACGATGAGGGGATTGATCACGGTGCCGAAGTCGTCGACGGCGGTCCAATTGACGATCGCGGTCTTGCCGGTTTCGGCGTCGACCTCGACCTCGCAGATGTGGCAGCCGGCCGGGAAGGTGAAGTTGGTGGGGTCGTAGAAGCAGGTCTCCTTCAACCCCGGCTCCAGCTCCTGGCCGGAGAACTTGTGCGCGATATAGGCGTTGAGGGCGACTTCGCCGAAGGCCGCCGACTTGTCGGTGCCGGCGACTGTGAACTTGCCGTCCTTGAACTCGATGTCGCCTTCCGCCGCCTCCAGCATGTAGGCGGCGACCTTCTTGGCCTTGGCCTCGACCTTGTCGAGCGCCTTGACGATCGCCGAAATACCGACCGCGCCGGAGCGCGAGCCGTAGGTGCCCATGCCGAATTGCACCTTGTCGGTATCGCCGTGCACGATGGAGACATTCTCGATCGGAATGCCGAGGCGTTCCGACACGACCTGGGCAAACGTGGTCTCGTGGCCCTGCCCGTGCGCGTGGCTGCCGGTGAGGACCTCGACGTCGCCGGTCGGATTGACCCGCACCTCGGCGGATTCCCACAAGCCGACGCCGCCGCCGAGCGAGCCGACCGCCTGGCTCGGCGCCAGGCCGCAGGCCTCGATATAGGTCGAGTAGCCGAGGCCTCTGAGTTTGCCGTGGCGGGCCGACTCGCGCTTGCGCTTGTTGAAGCCCTTCACGTCGGCCAGTTCCATCGCCTTCTTCATCGACGCGTTATAGTCGCCAACGTCGTAGGCCATGATCACCGGCGTCTGGTGCGGGAAGTTCTTGACGAAGTTGCGCTTGCGCAGATCGGCGGGATCCGTGCCCATCTGCCGCGCCGCCACTTCCACCAGCCGCTCAATGACGAAGCAGGCTTCCGGCCGACCCGCGCCGCGATAGGCGTCGACCGGCACGGTGTTGGTGTAGACCGCGTCCACCTCGCAATAGATTTGCGGGATGTCGTATTGGCCCGACAGCAGCGTGGCATAGAGATAGGTCGGCACCGACGACGAGAAGGTCGACATATAGGCGCCGAGATTGGCGACGGTGTGCGCGCGCAGCGCCAATATCTTGCCATGCTCGTCGAGCGCAAGCTCGGCATGGGTGACGTGGTCGCGGCCGTGCGCATCGGTCAAGAAAGATTCCGATCGCTCCGCGGTCCACTTCACCGGCCGATTCACCTTGCGCGCCGCCCATAGGCAGACGACCTCTTCCGGATAGATGAAGATCTTCGAGCCGAAGCCGCCGCCCACATCGGGTGCGATCACCCGCAGCTTGTGTTCGGGGGCGATGCCGACGAAGGCGGAAATCACCAGCCGCGCCACATGCGGATTTTGCGAGGTGTTCCACAATGTGAGGTGATCGCTGCCGGAATCGTATTCGGCGAGCGCCACGCGCGGCTCGATCGCATTCGGTATGAGCCGGTTATTGATGATGTCCAGCTTGGTGACGTGTTTGGCGGAAGCGAAAGCGGCATCGACCGCCTTCTGGTCGCCGATCGCCCATTCGTAGATCGTGTTCTTGGGCACCAACTCGTGAATCTGCGCGCCCGACTTGGCCTTGGCCGGATCGGTCACCGCCGGCAGGACCTCGTAGTCGACCTTCACCTTCTCGGCGGCGTCGCGCGCCTGTGCAAGCGTCTCGGCAACGACCACCGCGACGGCGTCGCCGACGTGGTTGACGGTCTCCGCCGCCAGCGCCGGATGCGGCGCCGCTTTCATCGGCGAGCCATCCTTCGAATGGATCATCCAGCCGCAGATCAGGCCGCCGACCTTGTCGGCGGCAAGCTGCGCGCCGGTCAGCACGTCGACCACGCCCGGCATGGACTTGGCCTCGGCGACATCGATCTTCTTGATCTTGGCGCGCGCGTGCGGCGAGCGCACGAACACGGCGCGGGTCTGCCCCGGCCGGCTCAGATCGTCGGTATATTGGCCTTTTCCGGTAATGAAGCGGATGTCTTCCTTGCGGCGCACCGCCGCGCCGATTCCGGTCGCGCTCATGGCGGTCTCCTCCCTGTGATCTGTTATTTAATGTTCACTCGGCCGCTTGGCGTGTCGGGCCTCCTTTGCCCATGGCTTTTGCGCCTGCCGCGATCGCCTTGACGATGTTGTGGTAGCCCGTGCAGCGGCAGATGTTGCCGTCGAGCTGCTCGCGGATGGTGTGCTCGTCGAGGTCGTTGCCCTTGCGGCGGACGATATCGAGCGCGGCCATGATCATACCGGGCGTGCAATAGCCGCATTGCAGCCCGTGGTGCTCGCGAAACGCCTCCTGCATCGGATGCAACGGCCCGCCCGGCTGCGCCAGCCCCTCGATGGTCGTGATCTTGGCGCCTTCACATTGCAGGGCGAGCGTGGTGCAGGCCTTGGCGGCGATGCCGTCGATGTGGACGACGCAGGCGCCGCACTGCGAGGTGTCGCAGCCGACATGGGTGCCGGTAAGCCTCAGATTCTCACGCAAAAACTGCACCAGCAAGGTGCGCGCTTCGACGTCGCCGGTGACGGCTTTGCCGTTCACCGTCATGGATACGGCAGGCATGACCTTCCTCCCATGTTGGGGCTAAAAGCCCTCTTTTCGCCACACCCGTTGCGGGCGGCGGCGGCTCGGCTACGAAATCGATCCGATTTCGGTCCGGATGCGCCTTGGAACAGATCCAACTTTGAACCCCGGCAGCGGGCTCGGTCAAGGGACTCCCCCGGCGAAAGCCGCTCACGGTCGGGTGACTAGGCGGCTCCGGCGGCGGCGACCTGGCCGGCGAAGTTCTTGAAAAAATCGTCGGCAATCTTCTTGGCGGCGCCGTTGACCAGGCGCTGGCCGAGCTGGGCGAGCTTGCCGCCGATCTGCGCCTCCACATTGTAGGTCAGAAGCGTACCGCCGTCCTTCTCGGTAAGCGCCACCGTCGCCCCGCCCTTGGCGAAGCCGGCCACGCCGCCGTCGCCCTCGCCGGAAATCCTGTAGCCGTTCGGCGGGTTGAGGTCGGTCAGCTGGACCTTGCCTTTGAAGCGCGCCTTCACCGGCCCGATCTTGGTGACGGCAACCGCCTGGAATTCGGTGTCGGAATTCTTGGTGAGCTCCTCGCAGCCGGGGATGCACGCTTTCAGCACCTCCGCGTCGTTGAGCTTGGCCCATACCACCTCGCGGGTGGCCGGAAGCTGGACCTCGCCGGTCATCGTCATCGCCATCGCCGCTCTCCTTCGCCAAAACCGGGCCCGCCCATGGCCATAAGCCTTTGCAAGGCCGCTGAAAAGAGCTTTGCAGCAACGCCGAAGCCCTTTAACTGTGCCGCGCAACAGCGACACCGGGCACAGCGGGGAGGGTCCATGCCGATTATCAATGCCGACGATGGCTGTCCGATCAATGTGGAGATCTCGGGCCGCGAAAACGGGCCCGTGTTGATGCTATCGAACTCGCTCGGCACCGATCTCACCATGTGGGACGACCAGGCCGGCGAATTCGCCAAACAGTTCCGCCTTATCCGCTACGACCGGCGCGGCCACGGACGATCCGGCGCGCCGGCGGGTCCCTACAGTTTCGACCGCTTCGGCCGCGACATCCTCGCCATTCTCGACGCGCTCAAGATTGAAAAGGCCAGCTGGTGCGGGCTGTCGATGGGCGGCATGGACGGCCAATGGCTGGGGGCCAACGCGCCGGACCGTGTCGAGAAGCTCGTGCTCGCCAATACGAATTTCTACTACCCCGACAGATCGCCGTGGGCCGACCGCATCAGGACCGTGCGCGAAAAAGGTCTTGCTTCCTTTGTCGACGCCAATATGGAGCGCTGGTTCACCAAGGCGTTCATCGCGCGCGCCCCGCAGACAATCGAGCGCATGAAGACGATGTTCCTTGCCAGCGACCGCGAAGGCTATGCGGCCTGCGTCGCGGCGGTGAGCAATATCGACTTCCGTACCTCCAATTCGCGCATCACCGCGCCGACCATGGTCATCGTCGGCAAGCAGGATCCCGCCACACCGCAGGAATGGGGCGAGACGATCGCGCAGCAGATCCCGGGCGCCAAGCTCGTTGCCCTCGACGCTGCGCATATCTCCAATGTCGAGCAGCCAAAGGGCTTCACCGACGCCGTCTTGAACTTTCTCGGCGCCTGAGCGGGAGAAGAGCCGCCATGGATGAAAGAGAACGCTACGAAAAAGGCATGGCCCGCCGGCGCCAAGTGCTGGGCAACGCATGGGTCGACCGCGCCAATGCGCGCAAGACGGCGTTCACGGAAGAATTTCAGGACTTCATCACCCGCGCCGCCTGGGGCGAAATCTGGACGCGGCCGCATTTCGACGAGCGCACCCGCCGCGCTGGTGATCGGCACCATGATCGCGCTCGGACAATGGGATGAATTCCGCCTGCATGTCGGCGCCGCTCTGCGCGAAGGCGGCTTTTCCCCCGACGACGTCAAAGAAGTGATCCTGCAGCAGGCGATCTATTGCGGCGTGCCGGCCGCCAACCACGCCTTCAAGGAAGCCGCCGATATTATTGCCGAAGTCGGTAAGGCGACCTAGCGCGCCGGCCCACCTCTCGTCATTTCGCGTCGAATAGGCTTGAGTGTGGCTCCGCCAATCTATTGTGGGGGAGCAGCATGGCCAAGATCGCAGTGCGCAAGGGGATGCCGAACGTTCAGCTCGACAAGCGCGAATTCAAGAAGCGCTTTCAGGCGCGGTTCTACGATCCGCTTTTCGAGCCGCTGCAAAGCGAGATCGACAAGCTCGCCGACGCGGCGTGGATCGCTTACGACGAATACCACAAAACGCCGCGCACGCGGAAAGCTGGCAAAGGCTTCGCCGATCCCAATTACGAGCCGGCGGTCGAATGGCTGGAAACCCGCGCCAATATCCAAGCCGCGGAGCGCCGGCAGAAAAATCCGAGCTCGCCTTCGCGCGTCCTGATCGTCAACGGCTCCACGCGTTCCGAGCACACCTGCCCGGGCGAAATGTCCAAGACCTACCGCTTGGTCACCATCGCCCGCGAAATAATCGAGAAGGTGCGCGGCTTCGAGGTCGAGGTGCTCGATCTGTCGCGCCTCGCTTCCGAGTACGGCCGCGTCATCTACCCCTGCAAGGCCTGCGTCTCTACCGCGCAGCCCTTATGCCACTGGCCGTGCAGCTGCTATCCCAACCATGCGCTCGGCCAAGCCGGCGACTGGATGGCGGAGATTTATCCGAAATGGGTGGCCGCGCACGGCGTGATGATCGTCTGCCCGGTCAACTGGTACCAGGCGCCCTCCTCGCTCAAGCTGATGATCGACCGGCTGGTTTGCGCCGACGGCGGCAATCCGGACATCACCTCGACCAGCGGCAAGGACCCGGTGAAGGCGAAGGCGCTCGAATTGAAAGGCTGGCCCTATCCGCGTCACCTCGCCGGCCGCGTCTATTCGGTCATCGTGCACGGCGACGCCGCCGGCACCGAGAACCTGCGCCGCATCCTGACCGACTGGCTAGCCGACATCGGCATGATCCCGTCCGGCCATTTGAGCCTGATCGACCGCTATGTCGGCTATTTGGAGCCCTACGCCACCAGCCACGACGATCTCGACAAGGACGAGGGCTTTCAGGAGGACGTGCGCAACGCCGCGCGCGCGCTCACGCAGGCGGTGAAGGATCGCCGCAGTGGCAAGCTGCAGCCGCCCGACCGCGGATTGCACGAGGCACAGCCGAAGTGAGGGCCCATTCCCAACTGCTGATCCGATCTGTCTGATCCGTCATTGCGAGCGAAGCAAGGCAGTCCACGGGCTCATGCGCTCGCTGCTGGATTGCGTCGTCGCCCTTTCCGGGCTCCTTGCAATGACGGGGTCGCAACCCCGTCGGATCATGTCCTAGTGAGAGCGCCGCAGCGGGGAGAACGCGTTGCCTTCTTGCTGCGTGGCGGTGCGCGCGGCGAGCGGCGATGCGGCCTCATCGGCGCGCTCATAGCTGCGCTCGAGCACGCAGAGCGCGGCGGCAATGGCGGCGAGCATCAGTTGAATGACCTGTTCGCGCACGAGATCGCCGTTTTGCAGCCAGATTGCCGGCGCCACCGAAGCGATGCTCATCACCACCACCAGCATAAGACCGGCCTCCAAAACCTCCGGTGCGGCCTTGCCGCCGCCGAGCGCCCGGAAGCGGTCGGCGATATGCACGGCGCAGATGGCAGCGACAGCAAGCTTGAGGGTGGCGAAGAACGCGGCGAGTTTGATCAGCCCGGTTGGCGAAGGCGCAAACAGGCGGCCGACCTCGAAGACGAACTGGGAATGCCAGACGTCTTCGAGACCATAGGTCGGCGAGGTGAGCATACGCAGCGCCTCGAAGCCCCAGAACAGCGTAAAATAGAGCGCGATCGCTAAGATCATGGCAACGGCGGCGGCCGAAAGCTTACGCATAAATCCCTCCTCAGACAGCATCTCATGCGTAGGCGCGTCGAATGCCGAATTCAAAGTAAACCATTTCTTTACCTTACTTGTTAGGCGATTAACCAAGCAGCTTTGCATCCCGCATCATTTTTTGTGGCGGAACTCATCGGAACGATTCGTTTTATCGGCGCTTTGCGCCGTGCCATACGCGGCCGTCCGCGCCTTGCTTATCGGGTGCGGAATTCGGGTGGGTTCCGCTTGGAGCAAGAACTAGTTCCGGCGTCGTTCGTAAATTCAGGAACCGACCCACGATGACCCTGGCTTCGACCTGCGACCCGACGGCAAGCACCCGCCCGCGCCTGGTGCTGCTCGCAACATCGCTCGGCGTGCTGCTCGCGCAGATCGACACATCCGTGGTCAATCTGGCGCTGAAAAGCATCGGCGCCGATTTGCATGCCGGCGTCAGCGCGCTGCAATGGGTGATCGACGCCTACAATCTCGTCTATGCCAGCCTGCTGCTGACCGGCGGGACACTCGGCGATCTCTATGGCCGCCGCCGCATTTTCGTGCTCGGCATCGCGCTGTTTACGCTCGGCACGCTGATATGCGCGCTGGCGCCCACACCGGCGATCCTGATCGGCGGACGCATCGTCAGCGGCCTCGGCGCCGCCTTTGCGCTGCCCATGTCGCTGGTGCTGCTCACCATCGCCTATCCGCGCCCGGAGCAGCGCGCGCATGCGCTCGGCGTATGGGCAAGCTGCAATGGCGTGGCCTTCGTGATCGGACCGACCGTCGGCGGCTGGCTGGTCGATGCGATCGGCTGGCGCAGCATCTTCTACGTAACGCTGCCGGTATGCGCCGCCGCCCTGCTGATCACCTACCGCGCGGTCGGCGAAAGCGCGGAGCCGCAAGGGCGCAGGCTCGATCTGCCCGGGCAGGCGCTCGCGATTGCCGGCCTTGCCGCCTTTGCATTCGCCGCGATCGAGGGCTCGCACTGGGGTTGGACCTCACTGCCGCTCCTCGCGGTCGTTGCCGCGGCATTCGTCGCGCTGGCTCTTTTCGTGTGGGTGGAAATGCGCACGCCCGGCCCGCTGCTGCCGCTCGGCTTCCTGCGCCTGCCGGTGTTCTCGGCCGCGCTCGCCGTCGCCGGCCTCATGACCTTCGGCATGTACGCGCTGCTGTTTATCATGCCCCTTTATTTCCAGACCGTGCGCGGCGGCAGCCCCTTCGTCGCCGGCCTCGAACTGCTGCCGATGTCGGTATCATTCGTGATCGTTTCGCAGCTGGTCGGGCATCTGAGCAATCGCTTCGGCGCGCGCATCGTCATGACCGCGGGCATGCTCTGCATGGGCCTTGGCGCCCTTGGCCTGGCAACGATTGCTGCAGGTACCGGCCTTGGCTGGATCGAGCTGGCACTCACGGTCGTCGGCGTCGGGCTGGGGCTGAATACGGCACCGGTCAACGGCGTCGCCGTGGCTGCCCTTCCGCCCGCGCGCTCGGGCACTGCCTCCGGCGTGCTCAACACGGCGCGCATGGTCGGCGCGACCCTCGGCGTCGCCATCCTCGGCTCGGTCTTTGCCGCCTATGCCGGCCAGCAGGCGGGCGGCGGCGCAGGCTTCCTGCTGGGCTTGCGCGCGGCGCTCTGCGGCAGCGGCACCGCCGAATTGCTGGGCGCGCTGATCGCATTCGCCTTTATTCGCGGCGATTCACTGCGTGCGCAAAGCTAGGACTTGAGGATATCAATTGGGTCGCAGCAATTTTTCTAGCACTTCGGCCCCAGCGTCTCCGCTTTCGCGGGGACGAGCGGAGAAAATCACGCTCGCCTGGTGCTTCGACCCAACCGCATTGTGTCTTAGCCGCCCCTGCCCTCGCGGAAGGCCTGCGGCGTCGTGCCCGTCTGCTTGCGGAAGAAGCGCGTGAAGTGCGAGGGGTCGGAGAATGCGAGGTCGTAGGCGATCTCGTGGATTGCCTGGGTGGTGAACACGAGCTGACGCTTGGCCTCGGTGAGCACGCGCTGGCGGATCAGGTGGCCGGCGGTCACGCCGGTCGCCCGCTTGACATGGTCGTTGAGCCGGTCGGCGGTCATCGCCAATTTTTCCGCGTAGAAGCTGATGAGACGTTCTTTGCGGAAATGCTCGTCGATCAGGCGGCGCAGTTCGTCGACGCGCGCATCGGCTGGCGCGAGCGTCACCGCGCCGCTACGCGACCTGCTGACGCTCAGGCGCACGACTTCGATCGCGATGAGCGCCAAAAGCCCGCGCATTGCGAGCCGATAGCCCTCGCGGGCGAGCGACGCTTCTTCGTCGAGGTCCGCACATAGCGCCGACAGGCGCTTTGCTTCTGCGGCGCTCGCAAGCGGCACCAGCGGATCGACCGCCACGGCCTTGAGGCGGCCGAGCGCTTCTCCCGATTGGTCGCCCAGCGCATCCGCCACGTCTTCGGTGAAGCTCACCACCCAGCCGTCGGTGACGTTGGGATTGAAGCGGAAGCCGTGCGCGGTGGTGGCGGGCACGAGGATCGCGGCCGGCGCGGTGAACGGCACCGTCGCCGTCTCGAAGCTCATCTCGCCGCCGCCTTTTTCGATGAGCAGGACCTGGAAAAGATTGCGGTGGCGGTGCGCCCGGATCGTCCACTCATGCAGCGAGGAGCGCGAGGCGATGGTCTCGATATGGATGAAATCGAATGCGCCATCGTCCGGCGGATCGCCGTAAAGATGAAACAGCGGCAGCGCGGTGGTGGCCATGCCGCCAGTCTAGGCGAGCGCGGCTGGCAAGGCCACGCCCGCGAGGAACCAAAAAGCAGCCTTGCGCATTTCCCCGCCTCAGGCGACGGAGGAAGTCATGGGACGTTATTTTCTGCTTTGGCTATTGGGGATTCCCCTGCCGATTCTTTTGCTGGTTTGGCTTCTGGGCGGTCTGCACTGACGCAGCGCGCCGATCATTGCGGAACGGCTGCGTCAGCAGCCGCACGATGCCGCGCTCCTTGGCGTCGCGGAAATACGGCAGCCCGATCGTCACCCCCTGCTCGCCGGCCTTCGGCACGGCACGGTAGGTGCCGAACAGGCGGTCCCACCACGGCAAATTGAAGCCGAAATTGCTGTCCGTCTCGGCACGCTCGACCGAATGATGCACCTGATGCATCTGCGGCGTGACCACGATCCAGCGCGCTGCGCGGTCGAGCCAGGGCGGCAAAGCCACGTTGCTGTGATTGAACATCGAGGTGGCATTGAGCAGAACCTCGAACACCAGGACCGCCAAAGCCGGCACGCCAAGCGCCAGCACCGCCGCGATCTTGATTGCGAGCGACAACAAAATCTCAATCGGATGAAAGCGCACGCCGGTGGTCACGTCGATGTCGACGTCGGCGTGGTGCATGCGATGCACCCGCCAAAGCCACGGCACGTGATGAAAGATGACGTGCTGGACATAGATAACAAGATCGAGCGCGACCACGCCGGCCGCCACCGCCGCCCAGTACGGCAGGCCCAGCAGGTAAAATACGCCCCAGCGGTGCTCGGCCGCCACGAGCGCCACCCCGACCGCGGTGGTGGGAATCAATAGCCTCACCGCCGCGACGTCGATCGCCAGGATGCCGAGATTGCCGCTCCAGCGCGGGCGGCGGCCGGCGCTAAGCCTGCGGCGCGGCGCCCACCACTCCCAGAGGGCCATGACGGCGAAAACGGCCGCGTAGGCCCCGACGCGGACGGCAATGACCATCTCCGGCGACAAAGGAACCGCGCTCCTTGCGACGACGAGTTAATAACATGCCGCAGCGGCAATCATTGCCGCTCCAGCCCCGCCCTGTTAAGCCTTTTCACGGCGAAATCACGGTTGTCGGCCGGGCAGCCATGCGGATAGAGGGGTCGCATGGACTATTTTCTCCAGCAGCTGATCAACGGCGTCACGCTGGGCGCCATCTACGGCCTCATCGCCATCGGCTATACGATGGTCTACGGCATCATCGGGATGATCAACTTCGCGCACGGCGACGTCTTCATGGTCGGCGCCTTCATCGCGCTGATCGTCTTTCTCGGCCTCATCGCCATCGGGCTTACCGCGGTGCCGCTCGCGCTGTTCGTCGTGCTGCTGGTCGCCATGGCGCTGACCGCGCTCTACGGCTGGACGGTGGAGCGCTTCGCCTACCGGCCGTTGCGCCGCTCGTTCCGCCTGGCGCCGCTGATCTCGGCGATCGGCATGTCGATCGTACTGGAGAACTACGTGCAGATCGCGCAAGGGGCGCGCGTGAAGACGCTGCCGCCGGTGATCCAGGGCGGCTACACGCTGACGCAGTCCGGCGGTTTCGCCGTGCAGCTTTCCAATGTGCAGATTCTGCTGGTGGTCACCACGGTCGTGCTGATGGCCGTGTTCTCCTGGGTGGTCGCGCGCACGCGCCTCGGCCGCGACATGCGCGCCTGCGAGCAGGATCTCAAGATGGCCTCGCTGCTCGGCGTCGACGTCGACCGCACCATTTCCTATACCTTCGTCATCGGCGCGGCGCTTGCCGCCGTCGCCGGCATCATGCATCTCCTCTATTACGGCGTGATCGACTTCTTCATCGGCTTCGTCGCCGGCGTGAAGGCGTTCACCGCCGCGGTTCTCGGCGGCATCGGCTCGCTGCCCGGCGCCATGCTGGGCGGCCTGCTGATCGGCCTGATCGAGACCTTCTGGTCGGCCTATTTTTCCATCGAATACAAGGACGTCGCCGCCTTCTCGATCCTGGTCATCGTGCTGATCTTCCTCCCCACCGGCATTCTCGGCCGGCCGGAAGTGGAAAAGGTCTGAGAAAAACGTGTCGTCCACGCCCGCTTCGCGCCCCGCACCCCGCGTCGATGTCGTCCTGGCGATCAAGCGCGCGCTGGTGGCGGCGGCGATCGCCTTCGGCCTGTTCGCGATCCTCATCGGCATCAAGACCGACACCGGCCCCGCTGGCGCGCTGGTGCTGCATGGCCGCCCGAACGAGCTCGCGGTCATCGTGCTGATCGTTTTTGCCGGCGCGTTCGTGCGCGAATTGATCCTCGGCGAGCGACACTTCGAGCTCAGCCAATTCCTGCCCGCCGCGCTCATGACGCGCGCGCAAATCCTGCCCCGCCTGGCGGCGCCCGCGCTTCTGGGCTTTGCCCTCATCTTTCCGGTCATCTTCTTCCACAACCGCTATCTGCTCGATCTCGGCATCATGATCCTCACTTACGTGATGCTCGGCTGGGGCCTGAACATCGTGGTCGGCCTCGCCGGCCTGCTCGACCTCGGCTACGTCGCCTTCTACGCGGTCGGCGCCTACTCCTACGCGCTGCTGGCGGAGCATTTCGGCTTCTCGTTCTGGCTATGCCTGCCGCTCGCCGGCATCCTCGCCTCGTTCTGGGGCATCCTGCTCGGCTTTCCGGTGCTGCGCCTGCGCGGCGACTATCTCGCCATCGTGACGCTCGCCTTCGGCGAGATCATCCGGCTGGTGCTGCTCAACTGGCAGAGCCTGACGCACGGGCCCGACGGCATCAGCGGCGTGCCGCGCCCGAGCTTCTTCGGCATTCCTTTCACCAACAGCGAGCACGGTTTCGCGCACACTTTCGGCCTGCATTACTCATACGCGCATCGGATTGTATTTCTCTACTACCTGATCCTGGCGCTGGCGCTGATCACCAACTTCGTGACCATTCGCCTGCGGCGCCTGCCGATCGGTCGCGCCTGGGAAGCCTTGCGCGAGGACGAGATCGCCTGCCGCTCGCTCGGCATCAACACCACCAACACCAAGCTCACCGCTTTCGCCATGGGCGCGATGTTTGCCGGCTTCGCCGGCTCGTTCTTCGCCACGCGCCAGGGCTTCATCAGCCCGGAAAGCTTCACCTTCACCGAGTCGGCCATGGTGCTGGCGATCGTGGTGCTCGGCGGCATGGGCTCGCAGATCGGCGTCGCCGTCGCCGCCGCGGCCATGCTCGGCGGCTTCGAATTCTTCCGCGAGTTCGCGCAGTACCGCATGCTGGTGTTCGGGCTCGCCATGGTGGTGATCATGATCTGGCGGCCGCGCGGGCTGGTGGCCACGCGCACGCCCACGATTTTCATGGGCGAGCCCCGCGCGGTCGACGCCGAGACGGTCAAGCGGGCGCGGACCAAGACCTGGTCAACGAGGCAGCAACACAATGCCTGACGCCCAGGCTAGCCCCGTTCTCGCGGTCGAGCATCTGTCGATGCGTTTCGGCGGCCTGGTCGCGGTCGCCGACCTCTCGTTCGACGCCCGCCGCGGCGAGATCACTGCGCTGATCGGCCCGAACGGTGCCGGCAAGACAACGGTGTTCAACTGCATCACAGGCTTCTACAAGCCGACCGTCGGCATGATCCGCCTCACCCATGGCGATGGCACGACTTATTTGCTCGAGCGCCTGTTCGATTTCCGCATCGCCAAGCTCGCCCGCGTCGCCCGCACCTTCCAGAACATCCGCCTGTTCGCCGGCATGACGGCTCTGGAGAACCTGATGGTGGCGCAGCACAATCCGCTGATGCTCGCCTCCGGCATGACCGTGCTCGGCATGCTGGGCATCGGCGCCTTCGGCGCCGCCGAGCGCGCGGCTACCGACAAGGCGCGCTATTGGCTCGACCGCATCGGTCTCCTCGAGCGCGCCGACGATCCCGCAGGGTCGCTTCCTTATGGCGCGCAGCGGCGCCTCGAAATCGCGCGCGCCATGTGCGCCGATCCGGTGCTGCTCTGCCTCGACGAGCCGGCCGCCGGACTCAACGCGCACGAGAGCAGCGAGCTCAACGACTTCCTGCTGTTCATCCGCGCCGAACACGAAACCTCGATCCTGCTGATCGAGCACGACATGTCGGTGGTGATGGAAATCTCCGATCACATCGTCGTGCTCGATTACGGCCTCAAGATCGCCGACGGCAGCCCTGCCGCCGTGCGCGACGATCCCAAGGTGATCGCCGCCTATCTCGGGGTGCACGACGAAGAGCTCGAGGACGCCCACGCGGAGGCCGGCCTATGAGAATGCGGCGGGGTTCCACCTCCCCCTGCAAGGGGGAGGTCGGCCGCGAAGCGGCCGGGAGGGGGTCAAAGCCCCATCGCTTCTCGCGGACTGCCGAGATGACAAGACGCGCGCGCCGCTTGCGCGTCGACATGACCGATGCAGAACAGAAGCTATGGCGTGCCTTGCGACGCAACCAAATTGGCGGCTTGAATTTCAGACGCCAGCACCCCGTTGGACCGTACACGCTCGATTTCTATTGCCCGCCTCTTCGACTTGCCATTGAGGTCGATGGAGGACAGCACGGCGAGGACCCCGCTCAACGCAAAGATCGGCATCGCAGCGATTGGTTAGCCTCAAAGGGGATTGTGGTCATTCGCTTTTGGAATAACGACGTGCTCGGAAATATCAGTGGCGTGGTGAGCGAGATCCGCCGTGTTGCACTCAAGTTATCGGCGCAAGCCGCGACCCCCTCCCCAACCCTCCCCCTTTCAGGGGGAGGGAGCGCGGAGGCCGGCCTATGAGCACGGCCTCCGCCTCGCCGGCTGCGGCGGCGTCTGCGGCGACGCCCATGCTCGAGGTGCGCGGCGTGAAGGCCTACTACGGCAACATCATCGCGCTCAAAGGCATCGATCTCGAAGTCAATGCCGGCGAGATCGTCGCCATGATCGGCGCCAACGGCGCCGGCAAATCGACGCTGATGATGACCATCTTCGGCGATCCGCGCCCGCGCGAGGGGCAAGTCCTTTTCGAGGGCCGCGACATTACCGGACTTCCCGCGCACGAGATCGCACGGATGCGCATCGCGCAGGCGCCGGAAGGCCGCCGCATCTTCGCCCGCATGACGGTGTTGGAAAATCTCCAGATGGGCGCCACCGTCACCGATCCCTCACATTTCGACGAGGACGTGGCGCGCGTGTTCGGCCTCTTCCCGCGCCTGAAAGAACGCGCCAACCAGCGCGGCGGCACGCTATCGGGCGGTGAGCAGCAGATGCTGGCGATCGGGCGCGCGCTGATGGGCCGGCCGCGGCTTTTGCTGCTCGACGAGCCTTCGCTCGGCCTGGCGCCGCTGCTGGCCAAGCAAATATTCGGCGCCATTCGCGAACTCAATGAAAGCGGGAAGCTGACCGTGTTTCTGGTCGAGCAGAACGCCTATCATGCGTTGCGGCTCGCGCATCGCGGCTACGTCATGGTCAACGGGTTAATCACCATGTCTGGGCCGGGCCGCGATTTGCTCAAGCGGCCGGAAGTACGCGCCGCCTATCTCGAAGGCGGACGCAAGTGACGGAGGGGCTGTACAGCACCGAATCCTGGCTGCAGGTCGCCATGGTGACGGGCGTCATCGGCGGCGGCGCCGCGGCGCTGGCCGGACGCGCGCTCGCCTCGACCTGGCGCCCCTATTGGTATGTGCCCACCTACATGGTGCTGCTGGGCGCCGGCGTGCGCTTTTTACATTTCGCATTGTTCCAGGCTCACCTGCTTGCCCCCGCGTCGTGGCTTGCGGACACGCTCTACGTCGTCGCGATCGCCTCAATCGCCTACCGCGCGACCCGCACCCGCCAAATGGCGCGGCAATATCCGTGGCTCTACGAGCAAACCGGGCCTTTCTCCTGGCGCGAGCGCGGCCCACAGCCTTGAAAATCCGATTGGCGAGCAGCGGCTTCCATGCGATCCTTCAGAAAAGGAATTCACGGTTCCCGTCGCGGCGGATCGCCTTCGTCGCCGCCGTGACCTGCGCAAAGAGGAGCAGATCATGAACAAGTTGCGACTTACCGGCCTGGCGGCCGCCCTTTGCCTCGTAACCGGCACCGCCTCGGCGCAAAACATCACCATAGGCGTCGCCGGGCCGATGACCGGGCAATACGCAACCTTCGGACAGCAGTTCAAGAACGGGGCGACGCTCGCCGTTGCCGACATCAACGCCGCCGGCGGCGTGCTCGGCAAGAAACTGCAAATGAACGTCCAGGACGATGCCTGCGATCCCAAGCAGGCGCGCGCGGTGGCCGAAAAGCTGGTGGGCGCCGGCGTGCCGGTGGTGATCGGCCACTTCTGCTCCGGCTCGTCGATTCCCGCTTCCGATGTCTATACCGATGCCGGCGTGCTCGAGATCACGCCCGCGTCGACCAATCCGAAGTTCACCGAACGCGGCATGTGGAACCTATTCCGCGTCTGCGGCCGCGACGACCAGCAAGGCCAGGTCGCCGGCGACTACATCCTCAAGCACTACAAAGGCAAGAATGTCGCCATCGTCCACGACAAGCAGACCTACAGCCAAGGTCTTGCGGATGAAGTGAAAAAGACGATGAACAAAGGCGGCATGAAAGAGAAGATGTACGAATCCTTCGGCAAGGACGACAAGGACTTCAACGCGCTGGTTTCGCGCATGAAGGCCAACAAGATCGACGTCGTCTATGTCGGCGGCTATCACACATCCGCCGGCCTGATGCTGCGTCAGATGCGCGCGCAAGGGCTCCAGGCGCAGATGATCTCCGGCGACGCGCTCGCCACCCAGGAGTTCTGGTCGATCACCGGCGACGCCGGCGCCGGCATGATGTTCACCTTCGGCCCCGATCCGACCAAGCGCGCGGCGGCCTCCGCCGTGGTCAAGCGCTTCAAAGAGAAGGGCATCAATCCGGAAGGCTACACGCTCTACACCTACGCCGCGATCCAGATCTGGACGGAGGCGGCCAACAAAGCCAAGAGCACCGATCCGAAGAAGGTCGCCGCCGCCATCCATGGCGGCAAATGGGATACCGTGCTGGGCCCGATCGGCTACGACAAAAAGGGCGACATCACCCGCCTCGATTACGTGTTCTATGTCTGGAAGAAGGGCGGTACTTACGAAGAGATGGCGCAGTAAGCAAAGCCCGCGGCACTCGAAACGAGAAGCCCGCCGAAATGGCGGGCTTTTCTTTTTGGCTATCGCCTCGGCGGGACTGCTTGGATTTGCTGGATCGCCCGCCTTTGCGGGCGTGGACATCCGAAAATCACCCGATCTTACCGAGAGATGGAAACGCCTCGAGCAGCCACACGCTCATCTGGTTAAGGCTGCCAGTGAGAAACGCGACGCCGGTAAGCACCAAGAGCGCCCCCATCGCCTGCTCGACGCGGTGCAAATAATTCTTGAAGCGCGCGAGGAATGCCGCGAAGGGCTCGATCGCCAAGGCGGCGATGATGAAGGGAATGCCGAGGCCGAGCGAATAGACTGCGAGCAGGCCTGCGCCCTTCGCGACCGTCTTCTCGGAGGCCGCGACGGCGAGGATCGCCGCCAGGATCGGGCCAATGCAGGGTGTCCAGCCGAAGGCGAAAGCAAGCCCGATCACATAGGCGCCCCACAGCCCGACGGGCTTGACCACTTCCAGCCGCTTCTGCCGGTGCAGGAAGGCGATGGGGGTGAGCCCCAAGAAGTGCAATCCCATGATGATGATGACTACGCCGGCGATGATGGCGAGCGGCCCGGAATAGGTCCGGATCAGTGCGCCGACGGCGCTCGCGCTGGCGCCGAGCGCCACGAACACCGTGCCGAAGCCGAGCACGAACAGCACCGCCGCCAGCACCGTCTCGCGCTTGACCCGCGGCTCCGGTTCCTGGTCGGCCAGGCGCTCGAGCGAGGTGCCGGCGAGGAACACGAGATAGGGCGGCACCAGCGGCAGCACGCAAGGGGAAAGGAAGCTGACCAGCCCGGCGATCAGCGCGGCGAGGAAAGTCACGTCATGCATGGCGCCGATATGCACGGCTCAATGTGGCAATGGCAAGATGGCGCTGACCGCGTTGGCGCGGTTGTGATAAGCGGTTGATGGAGCCCCCGTCATTCCGGGGCGCTCGCATCAGCGAGCGAACCCAGAATCCAGATGCGAGCACGGTGCTTGCTTCTGGATTCCCGGTCCGGCGCGCCGTCCCGGAATGACCACTGGAACCATCGCCATGCCAGCGCGCAACCTGATCACCGATATCGCCGGCATCCGCGTCGGTCATGCCGGCGACGCCGGCCTCGGCTCAGGCTCGACCGCGGTCATTTTCGACAGTGCCGTCGTGGCGAGCGTGGACGTGCGCGGCGGCGGACCCGGCACGCGCGAGACCGCCCTGCTCGACCCGGCGCAGACCGTGGAGGGGATCGATGCCATCGTGCTGTCGGGCGGCTCGGCCTTCGGACTCGATGCCGCCTCCGGCGTGCAGGCTTATCTGCGCGAACAGGGGCGCGGCTTCCAAGTGCGCGAAGCGCGCGTCCCGATCGTCCCGGGCGCCATCTTGTTCGACCTACTGTCGGGCGGCAACAAGGACTGGGGCCGCTACCCGCCCTATCGCGAGTTCGGCTACGAGGCGGCAAAGAGCGCCGCGGCCTCGTTCGCCCTCGGCAGCGTTGGCGCCGGATTGGGCGCCACCACCGTCAATCTGAAGGGCGGCATCGGTTCGGCCTCCGCCACGACGGCCGACGGCCTGACGGTCGGCGCGCTGTGCGCGGCCAATGCCGCCGGCGGCGTCACCATCGGCGATGGTCCGCATTTTTGGGCGTCGCCGTTCGAAGTAAAGCAAGAATTCGGCGGGTGCGGCTGGCCGCAAGAGCTATTGCCGCAAGCGCTCGCCTTCCGCAGCAAGGGCGCACCCGGCTCGAACACCACGCTTGCGGTCGTTGCGACCGACGCCAAGCTTTCCAAGGCGCAGTGCAAGCGCCTCGCCGTGATGGCGCAGACCGGCCTGTCACGCGCGATCTACCCGGTGCACACACCGCTCGACGGCGACGCGGTGTTCGCGGCGGCGATGGGCGCAAAAGCACTGCCCGATCCGGTCTACAGTTTGAGCGCGCTCGGCACGCTGGCGGCCAATGTACTGGCGCGCGCCATTGCCCGCGGCGTCTATGAGGCGAAGGCGCTGCCCTTCCCGGGCGCGCTGCCGAGCTGGAAGGACAAGTTCGGACGTTGAGGTGCGTGCCCCGGCGCTGCGCCCGGGACACGAGGCTTCTACAAAAACCGCTCCGCCCGGTACGGCGCCGGATCGACGAACGGTTTCTCGCCCGCCATCATTTCCCCCATCAGCCGTCCCGTCGCCGGCCCGAGCGTCAACCCCCAATGTGCGTGGCCGATGGCCAGCCATAAACCGGTCAAGCCCGGCGCGCGGCCGATCACCGGCCTTGAATCGGGAAAGCACGGCCGGCTGCCCATCCAGGTCTTGTCGTCGGCACGGCCGTCGAGCGGGAAGAGCTGGCGCGCCCTGCCCATCACGCGGTCGAACTGCACCGGCGTCGGCGGTGCATCGCGCGGCGCAAATTCCACGCCGGTGGTCATGCGGATGCCCATCTCCATCGGCGTGATCAGATAGCCGACATCGGCATCGAGCACCGGCCGCGCCAATGCGGCATTGCCTTGCGGCTTGAAATGGCGGTGATAGCCGCGCTTGACCGCAAAAGGCAGCCGCAGGCCGAGCTGCGCCAAGAAATCGCCCGCCCAGGGCCCGAGCGCCACCACTACCTGCGGCGCGTCGATGCCGCCCTGGTCGGTCTCCACCCGCCAGCTCTGCCCGTGCTTGTGCAGCGTGCGCGCGTCACCGCTGACCGTTACGCCGCCGAGCGCGCGAAAGCGCTCCGCGTAGGCGCGCGTCACGCCGAGTGGATTGCTCACGCTCGCAGCTTGCGGCCAGAACACGGCACGGGCGAATACAGGCGCGAGATTGGGCTCCAGCCCCCGCGCGCCGTCGGCGTCGAGCGGCTGCAGCGGCAGGCCGAACTCTCCCGCCAAGTCGATCTCGCGCTGCAAGGCCGCGAACGAGCGCGCGCTGCGATAGAGCTTCAGCCAGCCTGTCTTGCGCAAATAATGCGTGGCGCCCGATTCCTGCATCAGCGCTTCGTGCTCGGCGACGGCGCTGCCGAACAGCGGCCGGATCATATGCGCGGTTTCGATGAGGCGCTTGGGTTGCGAGGCGGCGCGGAAGGCCATGAGCCAGGGCGCGATCTTCGGCAAAAACGAGAAATGATAATTGGCTTCGTCCGCGCGCTTGAGCGCGATGCGCGCGAGCGCGCCGAGGCCCGACGGAAAGGCCGGCGGGAACACGGTATTGCCTTCGATGATCCCGGCATTGCCGAACGAGGTCTGCTCGCCGAGGCCGGCGCGATCGACCAGCGCGACGCTCATCCCGCGCTTGGCGAGATGCAGCGCGACGCAAGTGCCGACCACGCCGGCGCCTAGAACGATCGCATCGGTGCGTGCCATTCGGAAATTGAGCCCTTTACGTCGACATTCCGGGACGGCGCGAAAGCACCGGACCCGGAATCCGGAATCCGGAGGCAATCGCCGAAACCGCTTCTGGATTCCGGGTTCGCGGGCTATCGCCGGCGCCCCGAAATGACACCCTTATATGGATCGCTTGCCGCGAAATCGCTATCAAGGGTGCGCTTTTGCCGCCGGGATCCTCCCCATAAATCCGCTCGCGCTGCCTGCGGCCGCGCTTCGCTTTGTCGGCCGCCACGGCACGCTGCTGGTGGCGGCTTCGATTTTTGTCGGCCTCGCGGTACCGGCGCTTGCCGCCGCCTGCAAGCCGTTCCTCGGCGCGGCGATCGTCGTGCTGCTGACGCTCGCCTTCCTGCGCGTCGACCCGGCGGAACTGCGCCTTTACTGGAAGCGGCCCACGCTGATTGCCGCCTCCATGGTCTGGGTCATGCTGGTGGCGCCGGCGCTGATCGGCAGCCTGTTCATCGCGCTCAATCTCGACGCGCGGTTGCCGGGCCTGTTCTTCATGCTGGTGCTGCAGATCTCGGCGCCCGGCCTGATGTCGTCGCCGGCACTCGCCGCGTTGATGGGGCTCGACGTGGCGCTGACGCTGGCGAGCCTGATTTTCTGCACGGCGGTCACGCCGCTTACCGCCAGCCTTTACAGCCTCGCCTTTCTCGGCCAGTCGCTGGCTTCGCCCTTTGCCTTCGGCCTGCGGCTATTCCTCTACATCGCCGGCTCCGCGCTCGCCGCCGCGGTCATTCGCCGCCTCGTCGGCCGCGCCGCCGTCGAGCGCCAGCGCCTGGCGATCGACGGGTTGAGCGTGTGCGCCATGTTTCTGTTCGCGGTCGCCGCCATGGACGGCGTCACCGCCCACGCCCTTGCCCAGCCGCTTCTCGTGGCCGGCCTATTGGCGCTCTCGTTCGCCTTGGCACTCGGCCAGATCGCGCTCACCGCGCTGGTCTTCGCGCGCGCCGGCCGCGGCCGCGCCCTCGCCATCGGGCTGATCGCCGGCAACCGCAACATCGGGCTGATGCTGGCGGCCACCGGCTTTGCGGTGCCCGACATCGCCTGGCTCTATTTCGGGCTGGCGCAGTTTCCGATCTATCTCTTGCCGCACCTGCTCAAGCCGCTGGCCAAGCGTCTGCAACGCCCAAACGATTAGGCGACCGTCGACGTGGTGCTGGACACCGAGCCGATCAGCGACGCCTGCAATTTAATCAGCTGTTCGAGCGGGCTGCCTTGCGTGGACGAGGAAGAGGACGTGGACGTGCTCGCATCCGCACTTTGCGGCGCGGCCGAGGTCGTGCTGACCGTGCTGCCGTCGGCGTAGGTGATGGTGGTCGTGGTCGAGCCGTCGGAATTGGTGACGGTCTGCGACGTCGCATTATTGCTTCCGGAAGAATCCATGAGCGAGGTGAAGTCGCTTTGCCCGCCGAGGACACCGTTGTTATCGTGCGATTGGTAGGATCGCGGTGCAGCAAGCTCGTTCTTACCGACGCTGCCGTCGCCATTGGCGTCGAGTGTGCTGAACAGCGAATCTGCGCTCGCGGTGTCGACACCGGACCCGCTCAACGCGGTTTCGAACTCCGTCTTGCTGATCGAGCCGTCCCCGTCGGTATCGAGCTTGCCGAATCGGCTGCCGCTGGCGTCCTGTCCCAGCCCTTGCAGCGCGATCATGGCGGCGAGCGTACCTTGGTCGAATTTGCTGCCGGACGACTGGCTCGTCTGATCGCTTTGCGACTGGTCGCCGGTGGACGACTGGGTGAGCGCCGTAAGCGGGTCGTTACTGCCCGCGCCACTTATGCTGGAAGCGGCCTGCTGGACCATCGACGATACGGTCGACAACGCGCCGAGCGCCAGACCGACGGGAATAATCATGACACGGCTCCATACTTGCGCCGGCCGCGCCGGCACTGTGCCCCGCACACCCTTTCGCAAGATCCGCGCCAGCCTGCCTGCTGCCCGGAAACACGCGTGACGCTTGGGGTTTTCCACAGCGCGTGCGGCGCTGCGCGGCACCCTCGGCCGTGGCAGCCGGCAATTCTTGCCGGGTTAAGGGAAAATAATGGCGGGCTTAAGCGAGCCGCGCGGCGCCGCGTTGCTTGCGCTGCGGCCCCGTGTTAGCGAACGGCTTTCGGAGACGAAAAATGCGCCCGTTGATCATCGCGCCGTCGATTCTATCGGCCGATTTCGCCAAATTGGGCGACGAGGTCCGCGCCATTGACGCTGCCGGGGCCGACTGGATCCATGTCGACGTGATGGACGGCCATTTCGTGCCGAACATCTCGATCGGGCCTGTGGTGGTGCAGGCGATCCGCCCGGTCAGCAAGAAGACCTTCGACGTGCATCTGATGATCGCGCCCTGCGATCCCTATCTGGAGGCCTTCGCCAAGGCCGGTTCCGACATCATCACCGTGCATGTGGAGGCCGGCCCTCACATCCATCGCACGCTGCAGGCAATCCGTTCGCTCGGCAAGAAGGCCGGCGTCACGCTCAATCCCGGCACGCCGGTGTCCACCTTGGAGAACGTGATCGATCTGGTCGACCTCGTCCTGGTCATGTCGGTCAATCCCGGTTTCGGCGGGCAGTCTTTCATCAAGTCGCAGCTCGATAAGATCGCCGCGGTGCGCGCGCTGGTCGGCGCGCGTCCGATCGATATCGAGATCGACGGCGGCGTGACGCCCGCCAACGCGGCCGACGTCGTCACCGCCGGCGCCAATGTGCTGGTGGCCGGCTCCGCCGTCTTCAAGGGCGGCCACTACCGGACCAATATCGAAGCGATCCGCAGCGCGGCGGCGCTGGCGCGCGGAGAAGCGGCGTGACCATAATCGTCATTCCGGGACGCGCCGAAGGCGCGGACCCGGAATCCATAACCCCTGCTGCGGAGTATGGATTCCGGGCTCGCCGCTTCGCGGCGCCCCGGAATGACAGAGAGAGAATTCGATGATCCCCCGCTACTCCCGCCCGGCGATGACCGCGATCTGGTCGCCGGAAACCAAGTTCCGTATCTGGTTCGAGATCGAGGCGCATGCCGCCGACGCCATGGCCGAGCTGGGCGTCATCCCGAAAGAGGCGGCGAAGATAATCTGGGAAAAAGGCAGGACCGCGAATTTCGACGTGGCGCGCATCGACGAGATCGAGGCGGAGGTCAAACACGACGTCATCGCCTTTCTCACACACCTCACCGAGATCGTCGGACCGGAAGCGCGCTTTGTGCATGCCGGCATGACATCCTCCGACGTGCTCGATACCTGCTTCAATGTGCAGCTGGTACGCGCCGCCGACATTCTGATTGCGGACGTGGACGCGCTGCTCGCCACCCTCAAGCGCCGGGCCTACGAGCACAAATTGACGCCGACGGTCGGCCGTTCGCACGGCATTCATGCCGAGCCGACCACGTTCGGCCTCAAGCTCGCCTACGCCTTTGCCGAATTCGCCCGCGCGCGCCGCCGCCTGCATGCCGCGCGCGAGGAGGTCGCCACCTGCGCCATTTCCGGCGCCGTCGGCACCTTCGCACAGGTCAACCCGCGCGTGGAGGCGCATGTCGCCAAGGCCATGGGCCTGCGCGAGGAACCGATCTCGACGCAGATTATCCCGCGCGACCGCCACGCCATGTATTTTGCCACGCTCGCCGTGGTGGCCTCCTCGGTTGAGCGGCTGGCCACCGAAATCCGCCACCTTCAGCGCACGGAGGTGCTGGAGGCGGAAGAGTTCTTCTCCGAGAAGCAGAAGGGCTCCTCCGCCATGCCGCACAAGCGCAATCCGGTGCTGTCGGAGAATCTCACCGGTCTCGCCCGCATGGTGCGCGCCTTTGCTTTGCCGGCGATGGAGAACGTGGCGCTCTGGCACGAACGCGACATCTCGCATTCTTCGGTCGAGCGCATGATCGGGCCCGACGCCACGGTGACGCTCGACTTCGCCCTGGCGCGGCTGACCGGCATCGTCGACAAGCTCATCGTCTATCCGGGCAATATGCAAAAGAATCTCGACAAGCTCGGCGGGCTCATCCACTCGCAGCGCGTGCTGATCGCGCTGACGCAAAAGGGCGTGCCGCGCGAAGACGCCTATCGCCTGGTGCAGCGCAACGCCATGAAGGTGTGGAGCGGCGACGATAATAACTTTCTGGCCCTGCTGAAAGCCGACAAGGACGTGCGGGCGAAGCTCTCGGAGAAAGAACTCGAGGTCAATTTCGACCTCGATCATCATCTCAAGCACGTCGACACGATCTTCCAGCGGGTGTTCGGGGCGGACTAGCCGGCCTTGACACCCGCCATCCACGGCCGCCGGCGCAGCATGCGCGGAATCCAGTACGGCGACAGCAGGATCAGGCCGGTGATACCGAGCACGATTCCGAGCGCCGGCACGAAAATTCCCCGCCATATCCAACTATAGAAGAAGCCCGTAAGCGGCCGCAGCGCGCGCGCGACGGGATTGCGCCAGTCGGTTTGCGGCTGTGCAGCGGCGACCAATCCCTTGTGTTGCGCCCAGGCCCATTCGGCAAGCACTTCGATGCGACGTTCCAATTTACTCGACCAACTGAAGAACACCCAAGCCAGAAGGGCAAATGACACGATCGCTGTCAGCGGATACCCGGCGAATGACGTGCCCACGGGACTGGCCCAAGAAAATCCGACAATGCCGACCAATCCGCTCCAGACCTCGCCAATCCAGCCCGGTAACGCGGATGCAATATAGGCGATCAGCGCATCCCATCGGGCAACGATCGATCCCGGTAAGATCGCCCCCAAAATCGCGCCAACGATTGCGCTGAGTGATAGCCATAGTTCGTCGAGCGCACTTTCCGTCGCGCCCAAGATGACCGCCGGCAATTTGGTGACGAGAAGCAGCGGGAATAAACCGATGAATATGGTCAGCGCCACCGTGGTAAAATAGGCCGCACGCCGCCACCACACGAGGTCCCACGCATTCTCCATTGCAGCCGCGTCAGCGGCCGGCGTCGCTACGGTGCCGACCGTGAAAGGCGCGTCCAGGCTGACCGGCTCATAGTCGCGGCGGCGCTCGGCAATCCGCCCATAGGCAGCCGGGTGCACGCGCACCGTCGGAACCTGCACACCGTGATCTTCATCCCGGCAAAGAGCGCTTACGCGGCGGGGTCCATAGCGATAGTAGCCGGCAATCCCCGAGCGGGAATCGTACTCCTCGCCGTCAGGATTCACATGCGCGACGATCTCGTCGTGGATCAGACGTTCAAAGCGCAGACCCTGCGCGGCCGCCTCGTCCATCATCCATTTCAGCGCGGTGATCGCCAGGCCATCGTCCGGGTAGCCACCGCCGACATTGGCGTGCACGCCCGCGAACCAGACTTGCTGGATGCGATGGGAATCCAGGACTTTCGCCTCAGCCTGCCGTTTCTTCTCGATGACTTCGTTCCACAGGACAGGGCGAAATGTCGGACGCTCGTCATCGAGCGAGAGGGCGTGACGAAGTATCCGCAACCGGTCGGACGGATCGCGATCGGCGAAACTCATCGGCCAGACCCATTCATCGATGGCAAGTTTGAGTTCGTCGACCGGCATGCCGTAAGCATCTACCGTATCCCAAACGCCGACGAACCAAATATCCGGGAACGCTTGCTCGCATCCTGTTGGCGACAAATCGATTGCTTTCGTTTCCCTCCCCTCTTCGTCCAAGATGTACCGCGGCGACCGAAGCACGTGATGATAGATCATGTGCCTGCGCCTGGAAGCGCGGATCAAGAAGTCTCGCCGGTAGGCCTCATAGGCCATTTGCACGCCGTCGATGAGTTTTGCTTCGCTGTCCCCTTTGAGAATTCCGCATTTGCCGATCAGGCCCGCCCTCCTTGGTAGGAATTGAAGGTGGCGTAGTCTCCGGGGTGATCAACCTCAATCAGCTGGCGTTAGAGCGCCAGCCAGGAGACCACGCCATGAAGAGCATTACCACGAAGTCTATTCCTCGCAGCCTGTGGCTGATACGGCTGTGTATCTTTTCGATGATTGGTTCGATCCGATTGAAGCCGCGGTTCGCGATCGGGTGCGCGGCTTTATCCAGGCCATGATCGAGTGCGAGCTGGACGAGCAGCTGCAGCGGCCGCGGTACGGGCGCCGGCCGAAGCCGTTGAGTGGCGCCGATGATGACAGGGCTGCTGTCGTCGGGCATCGGCACGGCCATCGATCACGGTCGCTGACAGGGACCTTCGGGCGGATCACGCTCGAGATGCCGCGCGCCCGCCTGTCGGCCCGGACGGGGAGACCATTGAGTGGAAGAGCAAGGTTTTGCGGGCCTATCAGCGCCGCACGCGGGCGGCGGACGCCTTGATCGCCTCGGCCTACCTGGCCGGCACCAATACCCGCCGTGTCCGCCGCGCGCTCAAGGCGCTGTTCGCTGATGGGGTCGGCAAGGATGTCGTCAGCCGGGTCTGGCGCAAGGTGAAAAGCGACTGGGAAGCCTGGAATGCCCGCTCACTTACCGAAGAGCCGATCGTGCGTTGATCCTCGACGGCACCGTCGTTCGTGTCCGGCTCGATCGAAAAGCCACGGCAATCTCGCTGCTTGTCGTGATCGGCGTGCGCGCAGACGGCCAGAAGGTATTGCTTGCGATCAAGAGCATGGGCGGGGAAAGCACCGAAGCCTGGCGCGCGGTCCTCGACGATCTCATCAAGCGCGGCCTGCGCCGGCCGCAGTTCCTGATCGTCGATGCGCAGCGGGGCTGGAGATGGCGCTTGCCGCCGTCTGGGACGGCGTACCGGTGCAACGATGTACCGTGCATAAGCTCAGGAACCTGCTCGCGCATGCGCCCGAGCGGCTGCGTGACGAGGTGTCTACCGACTACACCGACATGATCTATGCGGCCACGCCCGAGGAAATCGAGCAACGCCGCAAGACCTTCATTCGCAAGTGGCGGCTCAAGCACCGCGCCGTTGCCGACAGCCTGGAGGAAGCCGGCGACCGCCTGTTCACCTTCACATGTCTGCCACCAAGTCAGTGGCAAGCGCGAGAACAACGAACGCGATCGAGCGTCTGCATGAGGAGTTCAAGCGGCGATCAAGACGCAGACCGTGCTGCCATCGGCAGAAACGGCCGCGATGCTGTTCTGCGCTGCTCGCCTCGGTCAGATCAACATGCGCAAGGTTGATGATGGACGACGCTCGCAGCAAAGCCCGCCGATCAGCCGATTGACCTCGCGCTTGAACAGGTACTCTCGAAATGCCGGAGATCGCGTCACCCAATTCCAACACAACTCGCGACGTACCTCAGGCCCATCAACAGGCGGATCGTGAAAGCGCCGCGGCTGAATCCAAAACCATAAATCTGATCGCCGACCTCGTAGTTTCGGCACACAAACTTGTAGATGTCTCTGACGTTGCTCCAGACGCCGATACCAAGCGCTCCGCCGAGAGCACGGAGCGGCTTGAAGTTCTCGGTCCCTACACCGTTGTCGTAGTAGACGAGCTGCGGCGGTTTATTCGGGTCGCTCGAAGGCGAAATGTCGATCGCCTGATAGAGCCGCCACACATTGGTCTTGAATGGACTTGCCGAGCTGTTGCCGGTGCCGTCTGACAAGAGAACAATGTTTTTCCGCATGACACGCCCCCGGGCCGAGCGTCCTTTAGCCTGCAAGTGTGCCTTCGGCTTTATCAACCATCAATAGACGGCATGCAGAAAAGCAGGCGGGCGGCGAGGCTTTGCCCGCCGCCCGCGCTACCCAATTCTGCTTTCCGAGGATCGGTTTTAGCGTTACCAGTGGCGGTAGCCGTGGTGATACCAAGACGGCCCGCCGAACCCGATGCCGAAGCTAAAGCCCGGCTCGTAGGCGTAGCTGTTCCAGCCCCAGTGCGTGCCGTAATACGGGTTGCCGCCGCCATAAACCACGGTTGGACCGCCGTAATAGGTGCGCCCCTCGTAGTAACGGTGCGGAGTGGCTCGGCCACGATAGGAGCGGCCCGCATAGCGCCCGCCGCTCGCCAGATAGTTGGCGCTGGCGTAACCGCGTTCGCCGCGAAACGCGACGCGGCACCAGGCGCCGGTGCAGTTGAGGACGCGCACATGCGCGCCCGCCGGCATGGTGTCGATCACGCCATAGTGCGTGCCGGGGCCGCTGCGCAGATTGAGCCCGTGCGTGACGACCGCCGCCGAAGTGGCGCCGGCCGAAAGTAATAACGCCGCGCCCGCCAATGCTAGATGTTTCATTCGCATGGTCATCTCCCGTTGTTCGAGTTCGCGCCCCCTGAGGTTTCGCGCGCTCGTGCTGAAGCCCCTCCAGGCGAAAACGGTTAAACTCTTCGATTGTTTCGAAGGCGGCATTGCTTTCACCCGCGGTTCCGTTTGCCCCATTGTCAGCGCATTCAAGCCATGTCTTAGCTCCTGTGCCGATGCCGGATCCGACGCCAGAAAGCCGCGCCCGCCCCACCATCCTCGTGTTCGACTCCGGGTTGGGTGGGCTCACCGTGTTCCGCGAGGTCTTTGCCGCGCGTCCCGATGCGCGCTTCATTTACCTCGCCGACGACGAGGCGTTTCCTTACGGGGTCATGCCGGAGGACGTGCTGGTCGCGCGCGTCACCAACGTGATCGGCGAGGCGATCGCGCGACATAAGCCCGATCTGGCGGTTATCGCCTGCAACACCGCCTCGACGTTGACGCTCAAGGAGCTGCGCGCGCGGTTTAACGTGCCTTTCGTCGGCACGGTGCCGGCGATCAAGCCGGCCTGCGCGCAGTCGGCATCGAAGCGGGTCGCCGTGCTCGGCACGCAGGCGACCGTGACGCGCGAATACACCCGCGCGCTGATCCGCGAATTCGCCGATGGCTGCGAGGTGGTGCTGGTCGGTTCGCCGCGTCTGGCCGCCTTCGCCGAGGCCGAGCTTGCCGGCGAGCCCGCCGCGGACGCCGATATTGCCGCCGAAATCGCGCCCTGCTTCGTCGACCGCCAAGACAAGCGCACCGATACGGTGGTGCTGGCCTGTACCCACTATCCGCTGCTGCTCGCCCGCTTCCGCAAGCTGGCGCCGTGGCCGGTGCAATGGCTCGATCCCGCGCGTGCGATCGCGCGGCGGGTCGTCGATCTGCTGCACACCCGCGCCTCGGCGGCGAACCCGCCGCCGGCGCCGGCGATCGTGTTCACCTCCGGGCGCGCGGTTTCGCCCAACCTGATCGAGGCGCTCGCCGGCTACGGCTTCGCCTGGACGACGCAAGCCGCCGACGGCTCGTTTGACAGCCGCCCCGTCGGCCCCTAAATACCCGGCACCGGCGGGTTTTCAGGCCCGCCGGTCAAGTTTCGCGACCCGCGGTAAGGCCTTGCGCTTTCGAGGCTTTTCCTGTCGGTCCCGGGCCTTCCCGGGACAGAGGAGGGCGCGATCCTCAACAACCATTGCAACGAGGACGCGATGACCAAGCGCATGGAATCCAAGTACAAGATCGACCGCCGGATGGGCGAGAACATCTGGGGTCGGCCCAAGAGCCCGGTCAACCGGCGCGAATACGGCCCCGGCCAGCACGGCCAGCGCCGCAAGGGCAAGCTCTCCGACTACGGCGTGCAGCTCAAGGCCAAGCAGAAGCTGCGCGGCTACTACGGCAACATCTCCGAGAAGCAGTTCCGCGGCATCTACGATACCGCCATCCGCATGAAGGGCGACTCAGGCGCCCACATGATCGGTCTGCTCGAGCGCCGGCTCGATGCGCTCGTCTACCGCGCCAAATTCGTGCCGACGGTCTTCGCCGCCCGTCAGTTCATCAACCACGGCCACGTCAAGGTGAACGGCAGACGCGTCACCATTCCGAGCTATCGGCTGAAGGTGGGTGACGTGGTGGAGGTGAAGGAGAAGTCCAAGCAGCTCGCCATCGTGCTGGAAGCGCAAGGCTTGGCCGAGCGCGACGTGCCGGACTACATCGAGGTCGACGGCGCCAAAATGACCGCCAAGCTTTCGCGCATCCCGGTGCTCACCGACGTGCCCTACCCGGTGCAGATGGAGCCGCACCTGGTGGTCGAATATTATTCGCGCTGACGCGCTTTACCGAGTGATTCCTCGCGAATCCCCGCCCGAAAGGCGGGGATTTTCTTTGGCTGACGCCGCGCCTAGTAAGGCGCAGGCACCGCGAGCGCCACGAGCGCTCCGGCCGGCGGGATCCACGCCAAGCCGAGCGCAAGCGCTGACCTGCCGCGTGTGTTGAATACAAAACCGGCAACCGGCGCGGCGATACATGCGACAATGGCGGCCGTATAGGCCGCCATCAGCAGCGCTCCGCCATGCATGCTTTGCGGGCCGCCGCCGAACAGGAAGCCGGAAACCCCGATCAGCAGCGCCGCCAGCGCAAGATCGGCCAGCGCCGCGACGATCAAGAGGACCAGAGTCACGGCGCCGGACCTGTAACGCGCGCTCAGGCGGTCTGGCGAACGGCGACGCCCTTCTCTTTCAGGGTCTGCTGCAGCTCGCCCGCCTGGAACATCTCGCGCACGATGTCGCAGCCGCCGATGAACTCGCCCTTCACGTAGAGCTGCGGGATGGTCGGCCAGTTCGAATAGGCCTTGATGCCGTTGCGGATGTCGTCCAACTCCAGCACGTTGACGCCTTTGTAGGCGACGCCGAGATGGTCGAGGATCTGCACGACCTGGCCGGAGAATCCGCACATGGGAAATTGCGGGGTGCCCTTCATAAACAGCACCACGTCGTTTCCTTTCACTTCATTGTCGATGAATTGCTCGATGCCCATTGGATTTCTGTCCTTTTGACGGCCAAAACCGTCTCGCCATTGCGATATATGTAGCGCAGGTCGTGCCGCCAGCCCAAGACCTATCGACGTAAAATCAGGCGGTTTTCGGGGCGTAGAAGGTGCCCTCGACCTCGAAAACGTCGTCCTGATTGAGCCGGGAGACCTCGACGATGGTGCGCGGCGGATACGGCCCGCCACCCCAGAGCTCCTCCTGCACCTTGTTCACGAGCGGCCGCAAGCGCGCCATGTCGGTGACATAGACGACGATGCGCACGCAGTCGGCCAAGCCCGCGCCCTCCGATTCGGCGACCAGTTTCATATTGAGGAAGCCGCGGCGCACGCGCGCCTCGTCGCCCTCCACCATCCAATTGGTGGCCGGATCGATCCCGCGCATGCCGGCCACGAAGACGAATTCGCCGGCGCGCGCGCCCAAGCTCCACGTGCCGGTCGGCCCGATGGCGCCGGCAGGCGTCAGCGTCTTGACGCGCGCCATCAGCTGTCCGGCGTTCCCGTCTGCAAGGCGAGCGCGTGCAGGACGCCGCCCATCTGGCCTTTCAGCGCCTCGTAGACGATCTGGTGCTGCTGCACGCGGGATTTGCCCTTGAACGAAGCGGAAATCACCGTGGCGGCGTAATGGTCGCCGTCGCCGGCGAGGTCGCGGATCGTCACATGCGCGTCCGGGATGCGGGCCTTGATCAGCCGCTCGATCTCGCCGGCGTCCATCGCCATAGCCGAACTCCTTGTGCGATGCGGATTTCGCCTGACAGCCGCGAATCCCCGTTAAGACTAACAGCAGGTACTTTGCGCGCAAATTTCCGCAGATGACAATATAGCGCCCCGAACGACCGGCGTCGCGTGCATCAGGCGAGCCGTGCCGGGATGCAGGAGGGGTAGATGAGCAGGACATATTTGCAGCGCGCAGCCTTGGCTTGCGCCGCCGCGCTCGCGCTCGGCGCGCTGTCGCAAAGCGCGCAGGCCCAAATGAGCCAGTCCGTGCAGAGCGCGCTGCGCAAACATTGCAACGCCGATTTCAGAGAACAATGCCGCGGCGTGCGGCCGGGCGGCAGCAAAGCCTTGGCCTGCCTGGAAGAGCACATCGAGCACCTGTCGCAGCCGTGTCAGGACGCGGTCTTCGGTCTCATGCCGCCCGGACGCAGCGTCGCGGTGCCCGACCCGCGCGGCGCGGCCTCGAAGAGCGAAAGCGCCGCCAACCCGCCCGCGCCGGAGGACAGCGCGGCCAAGCGTGCGGTCGAAAGGCTCGCGCCGCCGCCCACCGCGGCTCAGAAACGGGTGCTGCGCAAGCATTGCGCCGCCGACTTCCGCAAGGATTGTGTCGGCATGTCGGCGAGCAGCCCCGACGCCCTCGCCTGCTTACAAGGCAATCTTCCGCGTCTGGCGCGCGCCTGTCAGCGCGCAGTCAGCGCCACGATGACGCGCGAGCAGATAGCGATCGTCTCGGCCCCGCCTCAGCAAGCGGCTCCCGTCCAGGGTGCCGACGAGAAAGTGGCCGCCGCCGCCGAGCCGCCAGAGCCAAGCGATGCCGCCCCGCCGCCGGCGGAGCGGGAAGCTTCCACATCGAGCGCCCAAGCCGACGCCCAGCCACAGAGCGCCCAGACAGACGCGCCGGCACCGAGCGCGGCAGCCGATGCCCCGACCCCGCGCGCCGAACGCGATGCAGCCCCGGCGCACGCCGAAGCGGAGCCGGCGCCGCCCGCCGGCGCGGAAGCGGACGCGCAGCCGCCGCGCGCCGAGATTGATGCAACGCCGCCGCGTGCCGAACGCGACGAGCAGGCCTCGCGTGCCGAGCCCGACGCGGCGCCGCCGGCCGAGCTTGACGATGCGCCGACGCCGACCGTGCGACATGCGACCCGCCGCGCCGAGCGAGAGGTGCTGGCGCCCCGCCACACCCGCTCGTTGCGCGCTTGCAGACGCGACTTCGCGGACCATTGCCCGAGCCTGCGTCCCGGCAGCCGCGGGGCGCTGGCCTGCCTGCAGCGCCACGCCAGCGACCTGGTCCCGAGTTGCCGCCACGCGTTGCGCAAGGCCGCGTCCAGGTCGCGCCCGAGGCATTCGCGTGACAGCATCGACTGGCGCGAGAGCCGCTCGCGGCACCACCACGCGTACCGGCCGACCTCTCGCATGGCCACGCTGGAGCGCGCCTGCAGTTCCGAGTTCAAGAGCCACTGCCGTTATGCCCGCGAGGGCCGCGCGATGGCTTGCCTTGCCGCGCACAAGCGCTCGTTGTCCCTGCCCTGTCAGATCGCGCTGTGGGCGGTCGAGTAACGCTGCCTCGCCGCTCCAGGCGCCCTGCGCCCCTGGAGCGCTGCACCGCTATGCCGTAAGCTTTCGCCGTCTCGAAGAAAGGGGCGGAAGCACATGATCGCGATCTCCGGTTTCTATCGTCGTACGGCAAGGCGCACGCTTGCGCTGTCGGGCTTGCTAACAGCGCTGGCGCTCGGCGCGGCGCACGCCCAGGTGACCCAAGCGCAGATAGGCGCCGTCAAAGCGAACTGCCGCTCCGACTATATGGCGCACTGCATGAGCGTGCGTCCCGGCGGCAAGGAAGCGCTGCAATGCCTGCAGAGCCATCTCGCCAGCCTGACCGGTACCTGCAAGAGCGCGGTCGCCGCCACCATGCCGCAAGCGGCACCGCCGCCGGCCGCAGCGGCGCCGCCCGCGCCGCCGAAAACAAAGGCCGTGAAAGCAGCACCGCCCCCGCCGCATCCGAAAGCGGCAGCCGTTCCGCCGCCTAAGGCTGCCGCCGCTCCGCCGCCGCCCAAGGCCGCCGCGGTGCCGCCGCCTTCCAAGGCGGCAATCAAGGAAGCCATCAAGCAGCACTGCCGCTCCGACTATATGGCGCATTGCATGGGCGTGCCGCCGGGCGGCACGCAGGCGCTGCATTGCCTGCAAAGCCACGTGGGCGGCCTATCCGGCGCGTGCCGACGCGCGGTCGCCGCCACCATGCCTTCTCAACCGGCCGCCCCGGCGCACAGACGCGCGCACGCCATGCCTTCGGCGCCCGTCGCCATCGAGCCGCCCGCCGCAGCGGAACCCGACCCCGCCATTCTGGCAGCCAGGGCTGCGCAGCTGCCCTTGCGCGAGCGCTTGGCTGTGTTCCGCGCCTGCAACCAGGATCAGGCTGCTGTCTGTCCGGCGGTGCGCCGCGGCCGCGGCCGCCTCATCGCTTGCTTGGCGATGCATGCCGATGCGCTGTCGGCGTTTTGCCGGCGCGCGGTGGCACGCGCGATGCAGTGAGGCAACGCACAGTTTTTGACGAGCGCCACGCGATTTTCCGTGCCGCGCGTGACAAGCGCGCGGCCGCTGCTAGCATCGTCGCTGTCAGACGGCGAAGTTCCGCTCGGCCGCACTGAGGGATCGTCATGACCAGCTTCCCAACCCGCCGGCGCCGGCTATTGCCGATAGGCGCCATGCTGTTGGGCTTTGCCGCTCTTGCCGGCAGCGCCGCCGCGCAAACCACCGCGCAGCAAAACGCCATACGCGCGAATTGCCGCAACGATTTCATGTCGCATTGTTCGGGCGTTACGCCGGGCGGCAGAGATGCGCTTGCGTGCTTGCAAAAAAACGCCGCTCAGCTTTCGCCAGCCTGCCGCAAAGCGGTGAGCGTCACCATGCATCACGCGCCCGCCGCGGCGAAGACCAAGACCGCCAACGCCCCGGCGGCGGCTACGCCGCCGGCGTCCGCGCCGCGGCAAAGCGGCCACGTGCGCGGCGCCCTGCTCATCGAGAAAGCCTGCTTGCGCTATATCCTGAGACACTGTCGCGGCATGGGCCTCGACATGCAGCGCAAGGTCGCCTGCCTGGTCGACTATGTGAATGGCGGCCATTTCGTCGGCCCGCGCTGCCGGACCGTGCTGAAAATGACGGGACATCTGTGACAGCGGCCGCGCGGGAACGCTGGACGTTGAGCTTTCAATTGGTTGTCCGTTCGGCCAAACCATAAACCGCTCATTCCCGCGTAAGCGGGAATCCAAGTTTTCATCGCAGCGCCGACATATTTGACTCTGGCTTCCCGCTTGCGAAGGGACGAGCGGCCGATCGATGCAGGCGCGCGGCGGTCTAGATGCCGTCTTCGTCCGTCAGCTTGCCCTTTCGGTGGGCGGCGCGCCTGCGCTTCTGGACGGCGATGAACTCCATCATTTCCGGCTGCAAGATGCCGCGTCCGTCGGCAAGCTGCGGCAGGAAGAAATCCGGCCGCTCGTTCATCTCGACGATGACCGGCCCCTCGTCGAGCGCCGCCACATCCCAGCCGATCATCGGAACGTGCCGCATCAACCGGGCGGCCTCGATGACCGTGTCGACCATGCGCTGCCAATGCGGGAGTCGAAAGCCGACGAGCGCGGCGCCGCTGTCGGGGTGATGCTCATGCCGCACAAGCTCGAGGCCTTTTCCCGACAGCACGCGCTCGACCCTTCCCTGCGCCATGTCGATCTTGGCGAGCAGATTGCCCTTGCGCCAATAGTTGTCCGCCATGTTGGCGCCGGCAGGTATCTTCCAGCAGGCGCGAAACAGCTTCGGGCCGGCGTCGGTGACCAGCGTCACCATGCGCACGGTCGCCAGCCGTTCTCCGCACACGCCGCGGATGTCGGCGTGAGGCGATACGAATTTCTGCAACACATAGCCGCTGCGGTAATGCGTGCGCAACTGCTCGACCAGCACATCGAGCGCGATCAGGCGGCCCTCGCGCGTTTCGATCATCTGTTGGCGCGGCAGGAAGCGCTGCAAGCCGACGGAGCCGAGGCTTTGCAGCCCCTCGGCCGGCTTGCCGAACATCGGGTAGTTGGCCTCGCAGCTGAGGATTTCACGCAACTGCCGCGCATCGCCCGCCACCTTGGCGGCGCCGGTGCTCAGGCCTTCGCAGTAAAGCGCCACGACGGGGATGATCGGCAGGCCGTAGGCGGCAAGATAGCCGGAGCCGGCGATCTTGTTGTCGAGCATGCCCCACCAATCGAAGCGGAAATTGACGATCTGATTGATCACGACGTTGCGCCGGTGGCCGATCACCAGCCGGCGGTCCTCTTTCGCCCAGAACGCGGCGTCAAAGAGCCGCAGCTCGTCGTAGTCGCTGAAGGCAATGCGGCCCGGCCCAAATGCCAAGTGGACAAAATCGCGCATCGTCTTGAGCGGGCTCGAGCCGCCGGCGGCGACGATTTTCAGCAAAGTCGAGTCGATCCGATGCGCGCTTTCCGGCTGCGCGACGTCGATGATCGTTTCTTTTGGCGGCGCGCGATCGGCGAGCTGGGCCGCGCTTGGCATGGGCGTTTCTCCGCCGGTCGACGAAAGGCGGCAGGGTGCGCGCCGAATAGTTATTGAACAGCTAATGCGGACGGTAAATTCGGGCGTCGGTTCAGACGCCGCCCGCCATGTAGCGCGGCAGCAATTGCTCGAAGCGGTCGCCGAGCGCCTTCAGCGGCAGCGCGCGCTCACCCGGCAGCAGCAGCGCGTCGCCGCCGGTCACGCCGATGCGCAGGGCCGGCACGGCAGCATCCTGGGCGCGCGCGAGCACGGCGTCGGCTTTATCCGCCGGCACGGTAATCAGATAGCGTGCCTGGTCCTCGCCGAACCAATGCGCGTGAGCCGGGATGTCGGCCGGCGCGTCGGTCAACACAGCGCCAATGCCCGACGCCAGCGCCATCTCCGCCACCGCGATCGCGAGGCCGCCGTCGGAGAGGTCGTGCGCGGCGCTGGCGGTGCCGTCGAGGATCAGCGCGCGCACGAAGTCGCCATTCTCGCGCTCCTCGGTGAGGTCGACCGGCGGCGGCGCGCCTTCCTCGCGCTCGCAGATTTCGCGCAGATAGATCGACTGGCCGAGCCAGCCCAAGGTCTCCCCGATCAGCACGATCGCCTCACCCTCGCGCTTGAAGGCAAGTGTCGCCGCTTTGCGGAAGTCGTCGATCAGGCCTACTCCGCCGATGGTCGGCGTCGGCAAAATCGCGCGGCCGAACTCCTCGCCCGCGATTTTCGTTTCGTTGTAGAGCGAGACGTTGCCGGAGACGACCGGGAATTCGAGCGCCTTGCAGGCCTCGGCGATGCCGCGCACGCAGCCGACGAACTGCCCCATGATTTCGGGCCGCTCGGGATTGCCGAAATTGAGGTTGTCGGTGATAGCGAGCGGCGTTGCGCCGACAGCCGTGAGGTTGCGCCAGCACTCGGCCACCGCCTGCTTGCCTCCCTCGAACGGATCGGCCTCGCAGTAGCGCGGCGTCACGTCGGTCGTCAGCGCCAAGCCCTTCGGCCCCTCGCCCACGCGCATGACAGCGGCGTCGCCGCCCGGCCGCTGCACGGTGTTGCCGCCGATGATGTGGTCGTATTGCTCCCACACCCAGCGCTTAGAGCACAGATCGGGCGTGCCGATCAGCGTCTCCAGTGCGTCGGCGAGGCTCTCCGGCGGCGGCACGGATGCAGCCTCGACCGCCGGCCGCTTGGGCATGGTGACGAAGGGGCGGTGATAGACCGGCGCCTCGCTGCCGAGCTCCTTGATCGGCAGGTCGGCCATGGTCTCGTCGCGGTGCCGCACGATAAAGCGCCGGTCGGCCGTCGTCTCGCCCACCACGGCGAAGTCGAGCCCCCATTTGCGGAACACCGCTTCGGCCTCTTTTTCCTTCTCCGGCTTGAGCACCATGAGCATGCGCTCTTGGCTTTCCGACAACATCATTTCGTAGGCGCTCATGCCCTCTTCGCGGCACGGCACTTTGTCCAGGTTGAGCGTGACGCCGAGATCGCCCTTGGCGCCCATCTCCGTCGACGAAGAGGTCAAGCCGGCGGCCCCCATGTCCTGGATGGCGATGACGCAGCCGCGGCCCATGATCTCAAGGCAGGCTTCCAGCAGCAGCTTCTCAGAGAAGGGATCGCCGACCTGCACCGTCGGACGCTTCTCTTCCGAGTCCTCGGCGAACTCGGCGGACGCCATGCTGGCGCCGTGGATGCCGTCGCGCCCGGTCTTTGAGCCGAGATAGACGATCGGCATGCCGACGCCGGAAGCGGCGGAATAGAAGATCTGGTCCTTGTGCGCGATGCCGACCGCCATGGCATTGACCAGGCAGTTGCCGTCGTAGCGCGCATGAAAGCGCACCGAGCCGCCGACGGTGGGAACGCCGAATGAGTTGCCGTAGCCGCCGATGCCGGCGACCACGCCGGCGACCAGATGCCGCGTCTTCGGATGGCCGGGCGCGCCGAAGAAAAGCGCGTTGAGGCAGGCGATGGGCCGCGCGCCCATGGTGAAGACGTCGCGCAATATGCCGCCGACGCCGGTGGCCGCGCCCTGATAAGGCTCGATATAGCTCGGGTGGTTGTGGCTCTCCATCTTGAACACGCAGGCCAGGCCGTCGCCGATGTCGACGACGCCGGCGTTCTCGCCCGGTCCCTGGATCACCTGCCGTCCCGAGGTGGGCAAGGTGCGCAGATGCACCTTGGAGGACTTGTATGAGCAGTGCTCGTTCCACATGGCCGAGAAGATGCCGAGCTCGGTCAGCGTCGGCTCGCGGCCGATCAGCTCGAGGATGCGCTTGTATTCGTCCGGCTTGAGGCCGTGTTCGGCGACCAGCGCGGACGTGATGGGGATGGAACTCGCGGTCATCGGCCTCTTTGTAGCGCAAGGGCGCCGGCCGCCGAACCTGTCATTATTGCCCGCCATCCCGCAATGCGTCTTAGCGCCAACTCCACAAGCTAGGCGCCCGCGCAGGGGGCATGGGTGATCTTCGCAGGGGATACCTAGCCGCCGCACGTCTGGGTCGAGCGGGCGGCGTCGGCAGGGCCTTCGCCGCGGCTGCCCGCGGACGCGGCTCCGCGAGCGCGGCTTAGGCGGCTTTTTCCAGATGCTCGCTCAAGCCCGCGAACAGGCCGCGCCCGTCGGTCGAGCCGAGCGCTGCTTCGACGTGATTTTCCGGATGCGGCATCATGCCGAGCACGTTGCCCCGGTCGTTGACGATGCCGGCGATGGCGTTGAGGGCGCCGTTGTGGTTCCAGTTCGGATCGATCATGCCGTCGGGCGAGCAGTAGCGGAAGATCACCCGGCCCTCGCCTTCCAGGCGCGCGATGGTCTCGCCGTCGGCGATGTAGTTGCCCTCGCCATGCGCCACCGGCACGCGAATCACCTGCCCCGCATTGTAGCCGCGGGTGAAGGGAAGGTCGTAGCGCTCGACCCGCAGGTAGACGTCGTGGCAGATGAAGCGCAGGTTCTCGTTGCGCATCAGCACGCCGGGCAGGAGGCCCGCCTCGCACAGGATCTGGAAGCCGTTGCAGACGCCGAGCACCAGCCCGCCGCGGTCGGCGAATCGGCGCACCGCCTCCATGACGGGGCTGCGCGCCGCGATCGCGCCGCAGCGCAGATAGTCGCCGTAGGAGAAGCCGCCCGGGATCACCACCAGGTCGGTGCCGGCGGGCAGTTCCTGCTCGGCGTGCCAGACCATGGCCGGTTCAATACCCGACACCAAACGCAACGTCCGTGCCATATCACGTTCGCGGTTGATGCCCGGAAAAACCAGGACGGCGGAGTTCATCGCAGGACTTCCACGCGATAGTTCTCGATCACGGTGTTCGCCAGCAGCTTGTCGCCGGCCTGCTTGAGCGCGGCCTCGGCCTTGGCGGGGTCGGCGCCTTCCAGTTCGATGTCGAACACCTTGCCCTGGCGGACGGCGGTGACGCCCTCGATCCCGAGCGAGCGCAGCGCGCCCTCGATCGCCTTGCCTTGCGGGTCGAGGATGCCGGTCTTCAGCGTGACGGTGACGCGGGCTTTCATGAATTGCCTATTAGCACGGATTCGTCATGGCCGGGCTTGTCCCGGCCATCCACGTCTTTTCCGGCGGAATCTAACCTAAAGGCGGGGATGCCGGGCACAAGTTTACGGTCTTGCCGGCCGAACGCCGGACCCGGTTGGCTGGGCATGACGCCATTCACAAGGCTTGGCGGCGCGAAGGGCCTATCCCTTCACGAGCACCGGGCCGGAGCCTTGCGGGCGCTCGCCTTCGCTCATGATGCCGAGACGCTTGGCGACTTCGGTATAGGCCTCCACCAGCCCACCGAGGTCGCGGCGAAAGCGGTCCTTGTCGAGCTTCTCGTTCGACTTGATGTCCCACAGCCGGCACGAATCGGGGCTGATCTCGTCGGCCACCACGATGCGCATCACGTCATTTTCCCACAGCCGGCCGGTCTCCATCTTGAAATCGACCAGGCGGATGCCGACGCCGAGGAACAGGCCGGACAGGAAGTCATTGACGCGGATGGCCAGCGCCATGATGTCGTCGATCTCCTGCGGGCTCGCCCAGCCGAAAGCGGTGATGTGCTCTTCCGAGACCATCGGGTCGTTGAGGGCGTCGTTCTTGTAGTAGAACTCGATGATCGAGCGCGGCAGCTGTGTGCCCTCCTCGATACCGAGGCGCTGCGACAGCGAGCCCGCCGCGACGTTGCGCACCACCACTTCGAGCGGAATGATCTCCACCTCGCGAATCAGCTGCTCGCGCATGTTGAGGCGGCGGATGAAGTGCGTGGGAACCCCGATGTCGTTGAGGTGCTGGAAGATGTATTCGGAGATCCGGTTGTTGAGGACGCCTTTGCCCTCGATCACCTCGTGCTTCTTGGCATTGAAGGCGGTCGCGTCGTCCTTGAAATGCTGGATCAGCGTTCCCGGCTCCGGGCCTTCATAGAGGACCTTCGCCTTGCCTTCGTAAATACGGCGACGGCGGCTCATCGGGGTGTACCGTGGTTTTTGAAAGTCCATCGGGTTTGCCGTGGCTCCTGTGAAAGAAGTGCGAGATCCGCGGCGGCACCGGAACGCAGTACGCAAACGGTCCGGGCACGAGGGTCAACCTAGCCGATCAATCCGGGCAGCACAATCGAGGTGTACAGGCGTTTTCCACTTTCGCAATTTGGCGGCAATAGGGCGAAGACATGTTGCCTTGACGCTGGCGCGGCGATATGCAAGGCGCAAGCGGTGACACGTGTATGCGGCGCATCGGCCGCACGATAACGAGGGCGGCATGGCCACGACATTCGATAAGCGCGAGGAAGGCTTCGAGAAGAAGTTCGCGCACGATGAGGAGCTGCGTTTCAAGGCGATGGCACGCCGCAACAAGCTCTTGGGGCTCTGGGCCGCCGGCCTCCTGGGCAAGACAGGCGAAGATGCCGACAGCTACGCCAAGGAAATCGTCATGGTCGACTTCGAGGAACCGGGCGAGGAAGACGTTTTCCGCCGGGTGATGAAGGATCTCGCCGGCAAAAGCGTCAGCGAACAGCAGATTCGCGCCAAGATGGCGGAATTCCTCGCGCAAGCGGTCGAGCAGATATCCAAGAGCGGCTGACGTGACCGCTTTTTCCCTCGCCCGCCGCTTGCGCGCCGGCGAAACCGTTTTTTCCGCCTGGACGACCCTTGCTTCCCCTCTGGTCGTCGAAGCGATGGCGCGCGAGGGTTTTGCCGCGGTCAATCTCGACGGCCAGCACGGCATGTGGGATGCCCCGTCGCTGATCGCGGGCATTGCAGCGGCGCACGCCGCAGGCGCTGCTGCGGTCGTCCGGGTGCCGCTTGAGGATTTCGCGCTTGTCTCGCGCGCGCTCGACCTCGGCGCCGAGGCGATCATTGCGCCGATGATCAATACCGTGTCCGACGCGAAGCGCTTTGCGGCCGCCGCGAAATATCCCCCGCTCGGCGAACGAAGCTGGGGGCCGGTGCGTGCGATGATGCTGCAGGGCCAGAGCGCGCCGACGGACTATTTGCGCGCCGCCAACGACGGTACGCTGACCATGGCGATGATCGAGACGCCGACCGCGCTGAAAAACGTCGAGGCGATCGCGGCCACGCCCGGGATCGATTCGCTCTTCATCGGCCCCTACGATCTCGCCACATCGATTAGCGCCGGCAAGGCACAAGACATCGACGCGCCGGAAGTTGTGCTCGCAATCAACGCCATCCGCGAGGCGACCGTCAGGGCTGGAAAGATTCCCGGCATCTATTGCCGCGATCCCGCACGCGCGCTGGCGCTGGCCAAGGCCGGCTTCCGTTTTATCGGCGTCGCAAGCGATCTCAATATCGTGCGCGAGGGTGCGGCGGCGGTCCTGAAGGCATTGGACGCTCACTGACCCTGAAGCCGTTTCGCCGGTTGATAGCGTTGCGACGCTGACCAAATAATGCGCCGCTATCGCGGCACGCCGGAGCCGGGCGGAAGTCGACCCACTACCATTTTGCCGGTTTGCACTACCGGGTTCCGGTTTCCACTAAAACTTTTCACCGGCGATTAAGCCGGGACGAACGGCCGGCGCCTAGGCTCGTTTGCGTCAGCAATGCATGCAACGCGTGACCCACCCATGCACATTCCGACGCTTTCAAAACCGACCACCGACGCGCGCTTTGGCGCATCCTGGTATCTGGGCGCGATGGAAGGCTTGATCGAAGTCGTCCAGCAATTGTCGCAAGCGCGCGACGTGGACGGCATCGCCGCGATCGTGCGCGAGGCGGCACGCAGCTTGACCGGCGCCGACGGCGCCACCTTCGTCTTGCGCGACGGCGAGCAATGCTACTACGCCGACGAAAACGCCATCGCACCGTTGTGGAAGGGCAAGCGGTTTCCCGTGAGCGCCTGCATCAGCGGCTGGGTCATGCTCAGGGCGCGGCCGGTGCTCATCGAGGATATCTACAGCGACGCACGCATTCCAGCCGACGCCTACCGCCCCACGTTCGTGAAGAGCCTGGCCATGGTGCCGATCCGCCGTAGCGCCCCGATCGGCGCCATCGGCAACTACTGGGCGACGCAACGCATGCCCACCGCCGAGGAGCTCTCCGTCCTGCAGGCGCTTGCCGACACCACCTCGGTGGCGTTGGAAAACGCCGAGCTCTATGGCGAACTGAAGCAGCAAGTGCGCAGGTTGGAGACGCAGGCAACTCGCATTCACGAGCAGCGCGACGCGCTGGAGGTTTTCACGCGGGCGCTGGCGCACGACCTCAAGGAGCCGGTGCGCAGTATCCGCTCGTTCAGCGAGATCGTCCGCCGTCCTGATCTAGCGCGCGACAAGGCGGAACAGTATTTCGGCTACATCCAGCGCGCCGCCGATCGCATGGCTATGCTGATCGAAATGGTCTTCCATTATACGCAGCTCGACGACCCCGAGCGGGCTTCCAAGGGGCCCTGCTCCATGATGCAGTCGCTGGAAGCGGCAAAAGAAAATCTCGACCTTTTGATCTGCGAGCATTGTGCGACGGTGACCGGCGTGGCGCTTCCCGAGGTGAAGGCCAATCCGGCCCAGATGGTCCGCGTCCTGCAGAATCTCATCGCCAACGCCATCCTTCACAACGACAGTCCTGTCACCATCAATGTGGGTGCGGACGATGCGGGCCAAGAGTGGAAGTTTTTCGTACGCGACAACGGCCAAGGCATACCAGCCGAGCACGCCGAAACCGTTTTCCTGCCGTTCAAGCGTCTGAATTCCAATCCCGACTACGCCGGCCTCGGTCTGCCGACCTGTCGCAAGATTGTTGCCATGCATGGCGGCCGCATCTGGTGCGAGCCCCAAGCAGACCGGGGGGCCAGCTTCAATTTTACCGTTCCGAAAGCCGTAGCCGGTCCGACAGAACAGCCGCAGCTTTTCGCCGGCGCACCGCCGCTCGTGCCCGGCAGTAACGGCGCGCCGGCTCTCGCCACCGTTTTGCTGGTAGACGACCTGGAAGATCACCTGGAGCTCACCCGCCTCGTCTTGTTCGATTCGATCGGGCTCAAGTGTAATCTGATGACGGCGCGTGACGGCCAGGAGGCGCTCGACCTCATCCGTCAGACGGCGGCGGACGGCGAGCGCATCGATCTCATTCTGCTCGACATCAACATGCCGCGCATGGACGGCTTCGAATTCATGGAGCGCTTGCACGAGGGCGCGACCCCCGATCCGGCGGTGGTGATGTGCACAGGCTCGACCTATGACGACGACCGTAACCGCGCCCGCGCGCTCGGCGCCGCCGGTTATCTGGTGAAGCCGCCGTCCTGGGAGCAGTTGAGGCCGATTCTGCAGAATGCCGCCGGCGTCCGGTTCCACCACAACGCCGACGGGGCGCAGCTGTTGCGTGCTGCGTGACTATAAAAGCGCCGTCGCCCGCGAAGGCGGCGATCCATTTTCACGACGTTGAGGCCTTTTGCGGGACGTCGATGCTGCAGAATACTGGATGCTTCGCCTACGTGGGGCATGACAGTCATTGGATTGCGCGCGCAAGTCGTTCCAACACCGACGTCAAGCCAGTCTCCACTTCTTCCACCTTCACCTCGACCACACGATAGTCGCGTGCCTCCAAATAGGTCCGCTTGTCCGCTCGGTTGCGCGCGGCCTCGGCGCTTTCCTGCGGCGCCACGAGGTCGATCACGCAGCGCAAGGGAAACGAGACGAAATCGGTGACGTGCGGGCCGACCGGCACTTGCCGCTTGAAGCCGCGGCCGGCGAATCGGCGGTCGTTGACCAGCGCGTGCCAGAGCATGCGCTCGGCCTCGGTCGGATTGCGTCGCAGCAGCCGCGCGAGGCCGCGCACCGGCCCGCGCTCGCCGGGCACCTTGCCTGCACCGTGCTCGGCGATCAGGTCGCGCAGCCGCTGCGCTTCTTCCGGATCGAGCACCCCGCCGCGCGCAGGCCCCTTGCGTCCTTGCGCGATGGCCATGAAGACGCCGTGCAGGGTGCGGATGTCCTGCTGCGACAGCGCCATACGGGTGAAGATGTTGCGCAGGTTGACGCGCATGGTGCCGCGCTTTTCCTCAGGACGGAAAAACTCGACCTTGTCGAGCTCGCGCTCGAGATCGTGCATGAAGGCTTCGAACTGCTGCTTGGGCGCCGGCGGCGACTTCTCCGGCATGGTGAAGGGCAAGCCGGTTCCCACGTGTTTGAGCCATTCGTAGGCGACGACCGCCACCGCCTGCGCGAGATTGAGCGAGGCGAAAGCCGGATTGACCGGCAAGGTGACGATGCGGTCGGCCAGCGCGACCTCGTGGTTTTCCAGCCCGATGCGCTCGCGCCCGAACAGCAGCGCCACCGTCTCGCCGGCCGCGACGCGTGGGCCCATCTCGGCGGCGGCCTGATCGGCGCCGAGAACGGGCTTGGCCTGGTCGTGCGCGCGCGCGGTGGTGGCGAGCACGAAACTGCAGTCGGCGATCGCATCGCCGAGGCTATCGTAGAGCTTCGCCGCCTCCAGCACACGGTCGGCGCCAGAGGCCATCACGCGTGCCTTCTCGTTCGGCCAGCCCTGCAGCGGCTTGACCAGCCGCAGCTTGGAGAGGCCGAAGTTCGCCATGGCGCGCGCGGCGGCGCCGATGTTTTCACCGAGCTGCGGCTCGACCAGCACCACGACGGGCGCCGGCGTCTCGAGCCAACGCTTGGTCTTGTCGGTGCCGGCGCCGGGCATTGCGGTGTCTCCTTCCGGGAGCGCTCGTGCCCAAGCCTGCCGCGCGCGTCAAGCCATGCGCGCGGCCTCACATCAACACGCCGCGAACAGACGATCCACCAGGTTAGACACCACGCTGCCCGTAAGCGTGATCAGAATGGCGCTGCCCATGCCGGGCAGGCCGAAGGCCACGCGCATGACCTTGGCTGGAAACCAGACCGCGATGGCAAAGGTCGCTCCGATATCCAGCGCGATCGACCACCACGGCGCATGCGGGCTCAGGCCGAGACGTATCAGCAGGATACCAGGCGCGATCATTGCGGCCTGCGTCCACACATAACCAATGAGGCCCGGCAATACGCGTTTTGGCGTCGCCAGCATCTTGCCGAGACCCCATGTGACGGCGACCGTCACCGCAAGCCGCAGCAGGACGCCCGCAGCCAGGACGGACAGGATGATCGCGGCGTTGCGCGTGCTTATTTCCATGGCGCGGCGCGCCGCCGGGGCGGCTGCCAAGCTATGGCCGATATGCAGCGCCAGCAGGATCAGCACCGGCGCGATGAAATCGCTCCCGCGCACGATGGCGTCGCGGAAGACGTCGTGGTCGCCGGGCCGCCCCAGTGCGATACGGTAGATGGCGCCGATATAGTCGTCGAATTTCCGATGCAGGCGGATGGCGCCTTCCGGCGCCGCCCGTTGCACAGGCTGGCTGGTCATACTGTCTCCCCCCAAATTAGCGTCAAAGCACTCAGTGTCGCGCGGCACCGATCCGGTTCACAGCCATAGGAGGTCGCGGGCAACTCGCCCTTTGCGTGGACAGCCGAAACCCTCGTGACCGTAGGCGCTTAAGGCACCGGCACGAGCGGCTTTCGCCGCCGGCTTCGCGGTGCTATAGCGACGCCCGCCGGCTCAACCCCTCCCCGTCCGCGCAACTTTTCGAAAAAAGGCTCAATCCGCAATGGCGAAGATCAAGGTGGCAAACCCCGTCGTCGAGATGGACGGCGATGAGATGACCCGCATCATTTGGCAGCTCATCAAGGACAAGCTGATCCACCCCTATCTCGACGTCGATTTGCTCTATTACGACCTCGGCATCCAGAAGCGCGACGAGACCAACGACCAGATCACGATCGACGCCGCCGAAATGATCAAGAAGGTCGGCGTCGGCGTGAAATGCGCCACCATCACCCCGGACGAGGCGCGGGTGAAGGAATTCAACCTGAAAAAAATGTGGCGCTCGCCCAACGGCACCATCCGCAACATCATCGGCGGCGTGATTTTCCGCGAACCGATCATCTGCAAGAATGTGCCGCGGCTGGTGCCGGGCTGGACGCAGCCCATCGTGATCGGTCGCCACGCCTATGGCGATCAGTACCGCGCCACCGACATCAAAGTGCCGGCGAAAGCCAAGCTCACCCTTTCCTATGTCACGCCCGACGGCAAGAAGGTCGAACACGAGGTGTTCGAGTTCCCCGGCTCCGGCGTCGCGCTGTCGATGTACAATCTCGACGATTCGATCCGCGACTTCGCCATGGCCTCGTTCAATTACGGCCTGTCGCGCGGCTTCCCGGTTTATCTCTCGACCAAGAACACCATCCTGAAGGTCTACGACGGCCGCTTCAAGGACATCTTCCAGGAAGTGTTCGACGCCCAGTTCAAGGACAAGTTCGCGGCCAAGAAGCTCACCTACGAGCACCGGCTGATCGACGACATGGTGGCGGCGGCGCTGAAATGGTCGGGCGGCTATGTCTGGGCCTGCAAGAACTATGACGGCGACGTGCAGTCCGACATCGTGGCGCAGGGCTTCGGCTCGCTCGGCCTGATGACCTCGGTGCTGATGACGCCGGATGGCAAGGTCGTGGAATCGGAAGCCGCCCACGGCACCGTGACGCGGCACTACCGCCAGCACCAGAAGGGCGAGCAGACATCGACCAATTCGATCGCATCCATCTTCGCCTGGACGCGCGGGCTGGCGCATCGCGCCAAGCTCGACGACAACGCGGCGCTGGCGAAGTTCGCCTCCACGCTGGAGAAGGTCTGTGTCGATACCGTGGAAGCAGGCTACATGACCAAGGATCTGGCGCTGCTAATCGGCCCCGAGCAGAAATGGCTCACCACCACCGGCTTCCTCGACAAGGTGGACGAGAACTTGAAGAAGGCGATGGGGTAAGCATTGCGTGTTCGGGCGCAGCGAGAAGACTCCTACTTCCCCTCCGCCGGCTCGATCTCCTCCGCCACGATGTCGCCTCTGCGGCTGACCACTTCGCGGCCGAGGCGGGTCTCCACCACGTCGTTGATGCGCTGGGCGATGCGCGGATCGCGTTCCATGAGCGCCTGCAGGTCCTGCGCGTCGAGCACCAGGAGGTTCGTGCGGGTGAGCGCGAGCGCGGTGGCCGAGCGGCGCACGCGCTTCAGCACGGCCACCTCGCCGAAGAATTGCCCGACGCCGAGCCGCATCCGCTCCTTCCTGAGCGCCACCTCCACCTCGCCGGCGGCGATGAAATACATCGAATGCGCCGGCTCGCCGGCGCGCACGATTATCTGGCCGGCTTCCGCCACCTGCGCGCGCAGCAGCTCCATGATGTCGGAGATGGCGGCGGCGTCGAGTTCGGCGAACAGCGGCACGCGCGCGATCATGCCCCAGGTGACGATGAAGTCGCGCCGGTGGATCTGCTCGGCGAAAGCGGTGGCGATGATGCCGACGGGCAACGCGATCACCACCAGGCCGAGCGCGATGGTGCCGGTGGCGATCAGCTTGCCGAGCGCGGTGATGGGCACCACGTCGCCGTAGCCGACGGTGCCGAGAGTCACGATCGCCCACCACAGCGCCTGCGGGATGGTGCCGAGCTTGTCGGGCTGTACGGTGCCTTCGGCAAGGTGCATGAGCGCGGCGGAAACGAGCGCTATGCCGAGCGCAACCACCAGGCAGCCGAACAGCGCGCGGCGCTCGCGATAGAGCACGTCGAGCAGCGAGCGCATGGCCGGCGAATAGCGCGTGATCTTGAAGAAGCGCACGATGCGGAACACCAGCACCACGCGCAGGTCCGCCGGCACGACAAGCGCGAACCAGAACGGCAGCACCGCAACGAGATCGACGAGGCCCGCCGAGCTCAGCGCGTATTTCAAGCGCGCGCGCATCGCCGGAAGATGGCGGTTGGGCCCGTGCTCGGCCGCGACCCAGAGCCGCAGGCCGTATTCGAGCGTGAACACGACGAGCGAGACGATTTCGATTGTGTCGAACCAGGCCCCGTACTGCGCGGCATAGCTCGGCACCGTTTGCAGCGCCACCACCACCAGATTGACCAGAATGAGCGCGATCAGGGCACGGTCGACCACGACGCCCAGCCGGTCGCCCACCGGGCCCTGTTCGAGCACCTGGTAGACGCGGCGGCGCAATTCCCTGGTCTTGGCGTGTGCCATGGGCTCGTCAGTCGCTTGGTCGAAAGCGCCGGCTTTATAGCCGATTCCGGCGGCCGGCATTTGCGGTCGGTCAAGGCCGCGGCGCGCCGCGCAGCCGCTGTTACCCTCTCCCCTTGTGGGAGAGGGTGGCGAGCGCAAGCGATAGCGAAGCGCGAGCCGGGTGAGGGGTTGAGCATAGCCAAGCGGCTACCCCTCACCCGCCCTCGCTCGGCTTCGCCTCGGCTCGGGCACCCTCTCCCACAGGGGGAGAGGGAGGTCCAGTTGCCTCCCGCTCGTGCCAGTATCGACTTACCCGCCGAGTGCCTGCTCCACGGCCTTCAACGCGGCTTCCGCCTTGGAGCCGTCCGGACCGCCGGCCTGCGCCATGTCGGGACGGCCGCCGCCGCCCTTGCCGCCCAGCGCCTCGGCACCCTTGCGCACGAGCTCCACCGCGTTGAAGCGGTCGGTGAGGTCCTTGGTGACGCCGACCACGATGCCGGCCTTGCCATCTTCGCTTAAGCCCACGATGGCCACCACGCCGGAGCCCACCTGCTTTTTGCCCTCGTCGGCGAGGCTGCGCAGGTCTTTCAACTCGATGCCGGAGACCGCGCGCGCGATCAGCTTGACGCCGTTGACCTGGCGTACCTCCTCGGCGGCTTGCGCCTTGCCGCCGCCGCCCATGGCCAGCTTCTTGCGCGCCTCCGACAGCTCGCGCTCCAGTTTCTTGCGCTCCTCAAGGAGAGCTGCGACGCGCGCGGGCATGTCTTCCAGCGGCACTTTCAGCTCGGCCGCCGCCGCCTTGGCCGTCGCCACCTGCTTGTCGGCCGCCTTGCGCGCGAGCATGCCGGTGAGCGCCTCGATGCGGCGCACACCCGCCGCGGTACCGCTTTCGCCGACGACCGAGATCAGGCCGATGTCGCCGGTGCGCTTGACGTGGGTGCCGCCGCACAGCTCCACCGACCAACCCATGGTGTTGCCCGACCCATCGCCCATCGCCACCACGCGCACCTCGTCGCCGTATTTCTCGCCGAACAAAGCGCGCGCGCCGGAGGCGATGGCGTCGTCGACCGCCATCAGCCGCGTGGTGACGGGCGCGTTCTGCAGCACGATGTCGTTGGCGATGTCCTCCACCCGCTCGAGCTCGCCCTGGGCAAGCGGCTTGGGATGCGAAAAATCGAAGCGCAGCCGGTCGGGCGCCACCAGCGAGCCCTTCTGCGCCACGTGATCGCCGAGCACCTGGCGCAGCGCCTCGTGCAGGAGATGCGTGGCGGAATGGTTCTGCCGGATGGCCGAGCGGCGCGCGTGGTCGACTTCCATGAGCAGCGGATCGCCCGCCTTCAGCGCCCCCTCCTCCACCGTGACGAAATGCGCGAACAGGTCGCCGGCCTTCTTCTGCGTGTCGGTGACGCGTACACGCACGCCGTCGCGCCGCATCTCGCCGCTATCGCCGACCTGGCCGCCCGACTCGCCGTAGAACGGCGTCTGGTTGACCAGCACCGCGCCGCTGTCGCCTTTTTTCAGCTCGGCGACTTCCTTGCCGTCCTTCACCAGCGCCGACACCACGCCCTCGGCGCTCTCGGTATCATAGCCGAGAAACTCGGTCGGCCCGAGCCTCTCGCGCAACGGAAACCACACCGTCTCCTGCGCGGCTTCGCCCGAGCCCGCCCAGGAGGCGCGCGCCTTCTCGCGCTGGCGCTCCATGGCGTCCTCGAAACTGGCAAGATCGACGCCGATGCCGCGCGCGCGCAGCGCGTCCTGCGTCAGATCGAGCGGGAAGCCGTAGGTGTCGTAAAGCGTGAAGGCGGTCTCGCCGTCGAACATGTCGCCTTTCTTCAAGCCGGCGCTCTTCTCGTCGAGGATGGCGAGGCCGCGGTCGAGCGTCTTGCGGAAGCGCGTCTCCTCGAGCTTCAGCGTCTCCTCGATCAGCGCCTGGGCGCGCACGAGTTCCGGATAAGCCTGGCCCATTTCGCGCGTGAGCGACGGCACCAGCTTGAACATCAGCGGCTCCTTGGCGCCGAGCAATTCGGCGTGGCGCATGGCGCGCCGCATGATGCGGCGCAGCACATAGCCGCGGCCCTCGTTCGAGGGCAGCACGCCGTCGGCGATCAGGAAAGCGCTCGCGCGCAGATGATCGGCGATGACGCGGTGGGAATGCTTCTGCGGGCTGTCCGGATCGACGCCGGTCAATTCGCCGATGACGCGGATGAGCGTGGCGAACAGGTCGATGGCGTAATTGTCGTGCGTGCCCTGCAGCACGGCGGCGATGCGTTCCAGCCCCATGCCGGTGTCGATCGAGGGGCGCGGCAATTCGTAACGGTTGCCGTCGGGACGCTGGTCGAACTGCATGAACACCAGGTTCCAGATCTCGATGAAGCGATCGCCCTCGGCATCGGCCGAGCCGGGCGGGCCGCCGGGAATGTGCGGGCCATGGTCGTAGAAAATTTCCGCGCACGGGCCGCAGGGGCCGGTGTCGCCCATCGACCAGAAATTGTCGCCGCCCGGGATGCGCAGAATTTTCGATTCCGGCAGCCCGGTGATCTTCCTGGCGAGATTGAAGGCGTCGTCGTCGTCGATATAAACCGTGAACAGCAGCCGGTCTTTCGGCAGCGCGTATTCTTTCGTCACCAATTCCCAGGCGAGCGCGATGGCGCGCTCCTTGAAATAATCGCCGAAGGAGAAGTTGCCGAGCATCTCGAAAAAGGTGTGGTGGCGCGCGGTGTAGCCGACATTGTCGAGGTCGTTGTGCTTGCCGCCGGCGCGCACGCATTTCTGCGCGGTGACGGCGCGGCTGTACGGGCGCGTCTCCAGGCCGGTGAATACGTTCTTGAACTGCACCATGCCGGCGTTGGTGAACATCAGCGTCGGGTCGTTGCGCGGCACCAGCGGCGAGGACGCCACGACCTGGTGGTCGTTGCGCGCGAAAAAATCGATGAAGCTCTTGCGGATGTCGTTGACGCCGCTCATTCCGAACCTCGTGTCCCGGCCGCGATTGCGAGCCGCGAAGCGTCAAATCGCCGAACCGGGACCTTGCCGAACCTGTAACGATCCCGGGTCCGCGGCGCAGCACTGACGTGCTGCGCCGTCCCCGGGAAAGCCGCCGGCGCGGCATAAAGCCCCGTCCGGCTTGATGTTTCGGGAGGCTATTTAGCGATGGGGGTCGCCTAAGTCCAGGAAGGGCGGCTCGGCCTCCTTCTCCCCTCCCCCAGAACGCCTTCGCCCCCGTCCTCGGTGGCGGCCGCTTTACGCAGCCGGGTGCCGACGGGGGCGATACGCGCGACTTGAACTCGCTTTCAGGCACGGCCTTCGGGCCGCATCAGCTTCGCTTGGGCTTCTCCCGCTTGGTTTGTTTGGTCCTCGCCGGTTTCGGCTTTTTCGCTTCCCGCTTCCCCCTCGCCTGCTTGCTCGTTTCGCGTGTGCGTGTGGCAGCGGCAGGCTTGGAGGAAGCGGTCTTATCGTCGGTCGTCCCTTCGGCAGGCTTGTGGACAATCTTATCGGCAGGCTCGGGCGCGTCAGGCTGCGGCGCTAACCGCGGCGTGGCCGGCTCGGCATGCGCGAAGCTCGTTGCTGCTTCGGCAAAGCCGGCGCCGGGCGGCAGCGTCGTGACAACGCCGCCCGGCGGCCCGCAATCCTTTCAAGCTTCGGCGGCCCCCTCGCCGTCGTCGTCCTTTTCCTCCTCGCCTTGCATGATCGCCTCCGCGATCAGCCCGGCGTTCTGGCGCACCTGCGCCTCGATCCGGTTGGCGACGTCCGGATTGTCCCTGAGGAACTGCTTGGCGTTCTCGCGGCCCTGTCCGATGCGCTGCGAGTCATAGGAGAACCAAGCGCCCGATTTTTCCACCACGCCGGCCTTGACGCCGAGATCGATCAATTCGCCGACCTTGGAGACGCCTTCGCCATACATGATGTCGAATTCGACCTGCTTGAACGGCGGCGCCAGCTTGTTCTTCACCACCTTCACGCGGGTCTGGTTGCCGACCACCTCGTCGCGCTCCTTGATGGCGCCGATGCGGCGGATATCGAGCCTGACCGACGCGTAGAACTTCAAGGCATTGCCGCCGCTCGTCGTCTCCGGCGAGCCGTACATCACGCCGATCTTCATGCGGATCTGGTTGATGAAGACCACCATGGTGCGCGACTTGTTGATCGAGGCGGTGAGCTTGCGCAGCGCCTGGCTCATCAGCCGCGCTTGCGAGCCCGGCTGCACGTCGCCCATCTCGCCTTCGAGCTCGGAGCGCGGCACCAGCGCTGCCACCGAATCCACCACCAGCACGTCGATCGCGCCGGAACGCACCAGCGTGTCGGCGATCTCCAGCGCCTGCTCGCCGGCGTCCGGCTGCGAGATCAGCAAATTGTCGGTGTCGACGCCCAGCTTGCGGGCATAGACCACGTCGAGCGCGTGCTCGGCGTCGACGAAGGCGCAGATGCCGCCCTTCTTCTGGGCTTCCGCGATGGTGTGCAGGGCGAGCGTGGTCTTGCCGGAGGACTCCGGCCCGTAGATTTCCACCACGCGCCCGCGCGGCAGGCCGCCGATGCCGAGGGCGATGTCGAGCCCCAACGAGCCGGAGGAGATGGCCTCGACATCCATGGCCTTGTCGTTCTTGCCGAGCTTCATGATCGAGCCCTTGCCGAACTGACGCTCGATCTGGCTGAGCGCGGCGGACAGGGCCTTCGATTTATCCATGGACGATCCTTCGACGACGCGCAGGGCGGGCTGACTCATGGTTGCGCTCCTATATGACCGGGATTCCCCCACAACGCGAGGCCCGTGCCCCGCCTGCCGGAATCGACGCTAGGCAGGCAATGTACCCTATTTGTTCCTCGTTCGCAATATGTTCTTTTGGGGGTTGGGTGGTGTCCGAGGACAGTACGGGGGTGTGCTCGTCTATTTCGACCCCGAATCAACGAGTGGTCCCTATCGAGAGAACGATTGGCCCCTTTTGGGTTGCGATCACCTGGCGGTTGATTATCGGTCTGGGGCTGGGGGTTGTTTTATGCGTTCGTAGTTTTGGTAGTAATTGCTGGCATCGCATTGTCGGCGTGTGCCGGACGCGATCCTGCACCCGTGGCCACTGTGCAGCCTCAAGATCGATATGCCGACTGCGCGATGATCCGCGCTGAAATCGAGGCGAACAACGTCAAGGTCAAAGAGCTAGCCAACGAGCAGGGCTGGAAGACCGTCCAGAATGTTGCGGCTGGCGTCGGCGGTTTGGTGTTTTTTCCAATATGGTTTGGCATGGACGCCAAGGGCGCAGCGTCCAAGGACGCAGCGGCGCTCGAAGCGCGGCAGAAATACCTAACCGAATTGGCCGTACAGCGTTGTCAGCCGCCGCCGGCTACGGTTCCGAACAAGAAGCGCCATCACGTGAGCTAAGCTCGGAGGCCGCCCCAGTTGGCGGCCTCTTTCGCGGCCAACCTAGGACGGCACCTGGGGTGGGTACCGGCCCCTCCCCAATCTGCCAAAGGCTTAGCGGCTCCATTTATCGTCCGTTCGGGTGATTAGCCCCTCGATTTTGGAACGAGAGCGGTCCCTTTCGACTTTTTGCGGTTGGGAATGTCGGGAGGCCAATCAGAGGATCGAAAACAATGAAACCTGTCACCAAGGTGCTGGCCGCAGCGATTGTCGGGACTGGCGTCCTCGCTCTCAGTTCACCCGCCGCATTGGCAGATTTTGCCTGCAGCGGGGACGTCTGTTGGCATGTCCACGAGCGCTATCACTATCCGCCCAAAGCCCACGTGATTATTCATCCCGACACGTGGCACCGCGGGCCGAAGGTCGTCATCCGCGAACACGAAGGGCGCGGCTATTGGCACCGCCGTCACTGGGTCGAGTTCCACTAAATTCGGATGATGGTGCCGTGAGGGGCCGCCCTCGGTGGGCGGCCCCTTTCGTTGCGTGACTCACGCAGGGTCGCAGCGAGGTTCGATCCGATCACGTCGCCGGCGCTTTTGAAACAGTGAGTGGCCGTTTTTGACCTGACCTCGCGGAACGGGAGCTCGAAGGACGCATTAGCCGAAGCTTGTTTTGACTCGGCGAAACGGTAGCGCGATAGTCCGCCGGTCTTACCAAGGAGGTAAGACATGGGTGGCGTACCTCGTAATCGGGACCTGTTAGAAATTGCGCCGATCCGCTGCGAAAACTGCGGATCGATCGCGCGCATTACCATTGTCGAAATCTCGGGTCCGGGCACGAAAGAGCTTTGGACCTATACCTGCGAAAAATGCGGCCGTAAGACCCTGCGCACCGTCGAGACCCCTCCGGCCGCATGAGGGCTGGCTAAATCGACTTGCGGCGCCCTCGGAACAATTCTTGTGTCGCCGAATTAGCCGATTGGGGCACCATGTCATTTTACACAGGTGGCTAATGGCCACGGGCGACGTGTATCGCAGCAAAGCAGCCGAAATCCGGGCACATGCGGAGCAAACGTCCGATTCTCAGATAAAAGCGCAGCTCAACGCCCTGGCCGAGAGTTTTTCTCGTCTGGCCGATCAGGCGGAGAAAGATCCCAATAGCCTGCTGGACGGCTTCTTGGCGCCGCCGAAGGAGCCATAGGCCGCCTCGCGCCGGGCCTCTTTCGCGGCAAAGCCGAAGCTGTCCCCTTTTTGCGAATAACAGTGTCGCGCGCCCGACATAGAACATAGCGGCCCCGTAAATGTTTTACGCGCCATGGTGCAGGAAGAACGGCCGCCGCGGCCGGTTACATGCGGCGCCTGTGGGGGGCGCCTGGTCGTCTTTGCCGACATGCCGCGTCACCCAGCAGCCAGCCGGGAAGGGAACGGTCGGACGCGCTATTTGCGCTGTGAAATTTGCGCGCATGTCCAGGTCGTAGAGGAATAGCGGCGCGGACTTTCGGTAGGCTCCAGCGCCCGCGCCCATTGCCGGGCCCGTCCTCGGGCTCCTGCCGCCTGCTCGCGCGGTATCCGCGGCCTTCTTTTTTGGCCCTCGGATCGGCACGCGAACTAAAGAGTATCCCCGTGCTTTTTTCGTCTCCACGGTCCGCTGTTTATAGACAAGAACTATATTTCGGCGCAGCCTTTGTCGCATGGCCGAGGACCTGAAACGATCGGTTGAGGATCTGCAGTCGCCCGTGTGCAGCTATTGCCACACCGGGATGAAGTGGTACCGCTCGATCAGACTTGCGGAGCTACCCACGACGATCGCGCATTTTTTTCAGTGCCCGAATTGCGCGCGGATCACCGAGACACGCTCGACGCTGCGGGCCGATGAGAATAACGGTCCGCCGCCGACGAAACTGTCCCGGCAGGCGGTCCATCTTGGGGGTGCGGTTTAGGCTTGCGCGCGCTCCCGGCCGCTTTCATCGAAAGCATCTGGATACCGATCCGTGACTGGCGAATCCGGACCTTTTTCGCCCTTGCACAGTCGTTGGCAGGCCTTTTTGCGCCGAGTTCGGCCGCTTTTTGCCTCGCGTACATGTGAGCGACCTTCCCACGTCCTCGGCGTTGACAAGAGGGGAGTTCCTAACACGGCCTCTTTTATGGATTTGGTTCTGCGGTATTTGGAGAGTGCTCTCCGATTGAGGAATTTGGCGGCTGTCGAGAAAGACCCGAAACTCAGGGCCGATCTCGAAAACCAGGCCGAGGCGTATCGTCAGCTTGCCGTGCAGCGCGCTAAGGAGCGCGATCTGCCGTTGCCAGGCAATTCATGACGGCACGCCGTCGGTCGCCGGCCTCGTTCATTTCGCCGTCGCGAGTGTCGCCGCCGTTTCGGCTGCGCAATATTAGCTGCCGCCAATGTCGGGCACGAGTCTTGCCCCACGTGGCGGGACAGCCGACAATTCGCGATCGCAGGGCGCCCGCGGCAGAGTAGAGACCAAGCGAGCTCCCGCCTGGCAACCGAGAGGAAGACCGCCGACGCCGAGAGCCTCAGATCAGCGGCTGCATCGCTCCGTGCTGACGTGCCCGCATTGCTGGCAACCGATGCGCATTGTGACCGTCGAAGTGGCCGATGGCCGCGAGCGGATTCAGCTCGTTTGCGATCTGTGCAAGACCGAGGCGAGGCAGGATCAGCCTGCTTCATAGCGACCCGGCACAGCAACACTGCAACACCTACCGCACCGAACTTGGGCGGCCGGCCTGCCGGCTCAGCTCTTCTTTCCGTTCTGCTCAGCCGCCGCTTCGCAGTGATATTGAAACTCCCAGCTCATTCTGCCGATCTCTTTTCCGCTCGCGATCGTGCAGTTCCGCTTGGTGCTTTTCAGATAGTCGGCGGCGGCGCTCCGCATCGTCGCTTCTGTCGCGTCCGTGTACGAGATCCCGAAGGTGAAAATATCGTTCATCAGGGCGCTCGCCCGCGCGCCGGTGTTCATCCTGACCCTGATTTTCTGGGCCTCGATCTCGTCCGAAACGAGAAAGCTGTTCACGTTACGGGCATCGTGAACATCGAATTGCTTGTAGTCGCCGGCGTGGGTGGAGACGAAATCAAGCGCGCCGCAGCCAACGAGCGAAATCGCCAGGATCGCAACGGCAAGCGCTCTCGCGCCGGCGCGCGAGGCGCAGGCAACTCGGACAGTTGTGACCGCGCGCTTTGCCGAGAGCCGTCGGAAACGCATTACCCCACCGCTGCTAGCACTCAATGGTTCAGCATGAAAGACGCGAAATCAAGGCGGGCCTCCGTTCGCGCGTCTCGTTCCGAACGACGGGTGCCGGGATCGCCCGCCGCCGGGATCAATATGGCCGCTTTTGCTATGGCCCGCATTTGGTAAAAAATTCGCCTGCCATAAAAAGATGAAGCCAGGAGGCAAAATCTGCCATTAGGATTGGTCGAGGCCGGCGAATGCTCGGGCCGGCCGCCTTTAATGCATCGGTGGCGCGCACATGCCTAGGCTCACCCTCATTGTGGCCCTCGCCCTCTTCGCCGCCGGCACCGCCAGGAGCGCGGCCGCCGTGCGCATCCGGCACGATCACGGCGGCCAGATCGGCAAGTACATCCATCGCTTCGAGCGCCTGCGCAGCGCCGGCGAACAGGTCATCGTCGACGGCGATTGCCTGTCGGCCTGCACGCTGGTGCTGGGCATCATCCCAGACGGCCATCTCTGCGTGACGCGGCGGGCGCGCTTCGGCTTCCACCTCGCCTGGAAGCCGGGCTTCCTCGGCATTCCGGTCGCGAACCAGGCCGGCACCCGCGCCTTGTGGAAGCGCTACCCGCAAAAGATCCGCCGCTGGATCGCCACGCAAGGCGGCCTTTCGGGCGGCCTGATTTATCTCACCGGGGCGCCGTTGCAGGCGCTCTATCCATTGTGCCGCTGACACGGGCGCGCCTGGCGCCGGGAGATCGCATGCCGGCAGCGATCCCCCCGTGTGCCGCGGCCCTGTTGCTAAATCGGCAAAGCCGGAGACAGCGATGGGGCGCGGCGCTATAGTCCCGCCCTATGGGGGCCATCCCCGCGGGGGTACCACATGCCGGAACCGGACAATTTCGAGCCACCCAGACCGATGGATCGGCCGCTTTGCGCCGCCTGCGGCTGGACGATGTGGATTTCGACCATCGAGCCGCATGAGGAAGGCCACGAGCGGCACACCATGAAGTGCACGCGCTGCGAGACCGAGGAAATCATCGTCGTGAGGCTTTAGGCGGCCGGGGTCGGCTGCCGCTTGCGCACCGGCAAGGCCCAGGCGCGGCAGCCGGGCAATCCGACGCATTGAAGCAAGTTTTATTCAGAAAAATTCACTTCTGCTCCGCATACTCGGCGCGAACCACCTTACTGGCCTGTGCGAAGGTTGCCCCATGTCGCTTGCTTCCACCGAGACGTTCCTGCGCAACGCCAAGCAGCAGTTGTCGCAGTCGGACATTAACCTAAGCCTGATCCGCGCCATCAGCGAAATGCTGCGGGAAATGAAGGACTTGGAAAGCGAAATGCGCCGAATCAAGCGCAGCGTCCAGATGAGCCGCCGGTTTTGAGCTCGAGCCCGCGAAAGCGCGGGCGTTTACCCTGTTGCTATCCGCAGATTGCCAAGCGTGCCGCCCCGCCTAGGGTCGGTCTCGGCCCGGTGGCGGAATGGCTATGACGCGGGGACGGGGCACCGTCTCAGATCCTGGTTCAAGTCCAGGCCGGGCCTCCAATTCCTTGATATTTCCGTGAATTGCGGAAACCGATTGTTCAAGATCGCGCGCCAAACTGGCGCCGACGCATTAACGGTCCGCAGCCTGCCATGACCGCATCCGAAGCCGCGCCCTGCCCGAAATGCCGCACGCTGATGATCCATGTCGCGGTCACCCCTCACCCGGTGGTGCCCGGCATGCAGCGCAATACCTTCGTATGCTATGCCTGCAACCAGACTCGCACCTATATGCTGCCGACGCCGGCAGCCGCGGCCAAATAATCGCAAATACCGCCATTAAGAAAGACCTTGCTAACCGGGAACCCGGAACCGGCGCCCGCTGCCGGTTATTTTTGCAACTTCAAATCGTCGAACTAGTCAGCTATAAAAAATCATATGTTTGGATGCTGACGGAGCGCGCCATGGACCGGACCGTTGCCCGTCTAAATATCGAGCATTACCGGCGGCTTCTGGCGCAAGAAACCGACGAAGCGCGCCGCAAGACGATTATGCGCCTGTTGGCCGAGGAAGAAGCCAAGATCGCCGATCCGGGTCCCACGCAGAAGCCTCGCAAGACCCGCTAGCCGTCCATCGGCCCGCCCTGCCATTCGCGCCAATGGGTCGGATGCACGTCCAGCCGCTCCCGGGTCGCCGCGTTCATCCACCCGTCGAGGATGCGCCGGCAGGCGAAAACCAGCGCATGCGGGCCGTCGGAATCGATCACGGCGAGCTCAAGATCGCGGTCAAAAGGTGCGGTCGAGATTAGCTCCCACATTTCTTCATTTTGCGTGCGAAAAAAGCCCCAGCATTGACCTAGATCAGAAACCCGCGACCGCAGGCCGGCGGCACCAAGCCTTAACGGCTTTGATAAATACGTGATGAATTGCGATGTCCCGCCGCCCTCCCCCAATCCGCCATTGCCCACTTTGCGGCGTCGCCATGCAGGCGAGCAGATCGCGCGAAGTGGCCGAATTCGACACCTTCCAGTGCCTGACCTGCCACACCACGATCACCCTGCCGCAGACGCCATCGCGCCAAGACGCCAAGATCGACTGAATTGCAGCCCGGGACGGCCGCCAATGCGGGAAGCCGGGCCGCAACGCGCAGATTGATCGTCAAAATTGGCCGGATGGCCAAGGCGCGAGCCTCGAGGGGCACGGTATAAAATTTTTTGTATTCGGCCCAAAGTTCCAGGAACCCTTTTGAGCAAAAGGCGTTTGTGACGCATCCGGGAGCAATCCCAGATGGTTGCAGCCCAAATCGGGGGTTTCAATGAAATCAGCGATCACGAAGCGTTCCGTCGTCATCGGCGGGCATAAGACCAGCGTGAGCTTGGAAGAGCCGTTCTGGAATGCCGTGCGCGAGATTGCCGGCAACCAGCAAGTGACTGTATCGAGCCTGCTGCGGCAGATCGATCTCGATCGGCGGAACGCCAATCTGTCGTCGGCCATTCGGGTGTTCGTACTCGAGAACGTGCGGTCGCAGGCAGCGAGCCTGCACGCTCAGCCGCCGGCCAGCAACGGAGACGCGATCTGGCGCCCGAGCGCCTGAGGCGGCCGCCGGCCGGTCCGGCCCGCGGCCTCCGCTCTCGATAAGCTCGCGCGCACGCATCGGTGCGTCGGTCGCGACGGCGCGCCGAGGCTTGGCGCTGCGCTCGGATTTCCGTCGGCCCGTATCGAGCGTGCCGCGCGGAGCCGCGCCAATGATAGCGCTGTTCCGCCCGGGCATCGCGAATGCAAAAAGGCGTCGCTAAACGCCGAGGTGACGCTGCAAGACTTCCGGATTGGCCTTGATCTCGGCGGCGGGCGCCTCGTGCACGATGTGGCCGTTGTTGATGATGTAAGCCCGCTGCGCCAGTGCCAGCGTCGCCGCCAGATTTTGCTCCACCAACACGATGGTCTGCCCCGCCGCCGCGAGATTGCGACAGGCCTGCATCAGGTCGCGCACAATTACCGGCGCCAAGCCTTCGAAAGGCTCGTCGAGCAGGACGATCTTGGGATCGCGCACCAGCGCGCGCGCGATCGCCAGCATCTGCTGCTCGCCGCCGGAAAGGTCGGTGCCGCGGCTGCCGCGCCGCTCCTTCAGGCGCGGAAACATCTCGTAAATGCGATCGAGCGGCCAGCGGTTCGACGCCGTCAGGCCCGCCAGCACCAAGTTCTCCTCGACGTTGAGGCTGCCGAAGATACGCCGGTCTTCCGGTACCAATTGCATGCCGGCCGTGGCGATGGCGTGCGCCTTCTGTCCCGCCACGTCCTTGCCGTCGAACATCACGACGCCCGAGCGCGGCGTCACCACGCCCATCAGGGTCTTCAGGGTCGTGCTCTTGCCGGCGCCGTTGCGGCCAAGCAGCGCCACCACCTCGTGCGCCTCCACCCGCAGGCTGACGTCGAACAAGATGTGCGAGTCGCCGTAATAACTGTTGAGCCCGTTGACCTCGAGCAGACTCATGCCGCCGCCACCCCGCCCAGATAGGCTTCCTGCACCGTGGCGTTGCGCTTGATCTCTTCCGGCGTGCCCTCGGTCAGCACCCTGCCCTCGTGCAGCACCGTGATGCGCTCGGCCAATTCGAAGATCGCGTCCATGTCGTGGTCGATCACGATCATGGTGCGGCCGCGCGCAATCGATTTCAGAAGCTGCACGGTCTCCAGCCGCTCGCGCGGGCTCATGCCGGCGAGCGGCTCGTCGAGCAGCAGCAAAGTGGGCGCGGTCGCCAGCGCCAGCCCGATTTCGAGCCGACGCTTCTCGCCATAGGCCAGCTCCGACACCGGCAGATCGGCGCGCTCGGTCAGATGCACCAGCCTGAGCGTGCCGTCGACCCGCTCGGTGAGCCCGCCGACGCTGCGCACGTCGCGTAGCAAGTCGAAACGGAAGGGCCCCCGCTTCTCGGCCAGCGCCGCGACGGTGACGTTCTCACGCACAGTCAGCCGATTGAACAGCTGGTTGACCTGGTAGCTCTTGGTCAAGCCGAGCTGGCACACGTCGGTGACGCTGAAGCCGGTGATGTCGCGGCCCTCGAAGCTGATGCGGCCCTCGGTCGGCGGCACCTCGCAGGTGAGCATCTTGAAAAAGGTGGTCTTGCCCGCCCCGTTGGGGCCGATGATGCCGCGCAATTCCCCGCGCCGCACCGAGAAGTCGATGCTGTCGTTGGCCACCAGGCCGCCGTAGCGCTTGGTGATGCCTTCGGCGCGCAGAATCGGGCCACCGTTGTCCATCGGTTGCGGCCGCCGCGGCGACGGGGTGAACTGCACCACCGGCCCGCCGTTTTCAGCCGCCGCGACGGCGGCTCTCGCCACCGCGTGCGGATCGGATTCGGCCGCCTCTCGATGCTTGCCGGTTCCGCTGGTGAACTGCCACAGGTCGATGAGGCCGCCGACGATGCCGCGCCGCAGGAAGATCACCAGCAGCACGAAGACGAGGCCCAGCATCAGCTTCCAGCTGGCGCCGAGGTGCAGCGTCATCTGGAAGAAGTCGCTGAGGTAGAACCAGACGGTGGCGCCGACCAGCGGTCCGAACAGCGTGCCGGCGCCGCCGATTGCGGTCTGCATCACGAGCTGGCCGGAAGTGTCGAAGGTGAAGGCCTCCGGCGGCATGAAGCCCTGCATCAGGCCGAGCAGGCCGCCGGCAAAGCCGGCATAGGCGGCGGCCACGACGAAAGCGGTGAGCTTGTAGCTGTGGATGTTGTGGCCGACCGCGGCGGCGCGTAACGGGTTGTCGCGGATGGCGCTCAGCACCGCGCCGACCGGCGAGCGCACGATGCGCAGCGCCAGCACGATGCCGACGAAATACCAGAACGCCAAGAAGCTATACATCGACCAGTCGGTGTTGAACTGGAGGGTCGTGAAACCGAGATAGAGCGTCGGCGTCGGCACGCCGGGGAGCCCATTCTCGCCGCCGGTAAACTGAGACAGCGGGTTGAACTCGACGAAATAGAAAACCTCGGCGATCGCCACCGTGATCATGGCGAAATAAATGCCGGTCCGCCTAAGCGCGATCAGCCCGACCAGATAGCCGATGAGCGCCGCCGCGATCGTCCCGATGAATACGGCGACGGTCACGTAGGGAAAATCGAGCTGCGTCAGCAGATAGGCGGCCACCATGCCGCCGGTGCCGAAAAACGCCGATTGGCCGAACGACAAAAGCCCGGTGAAGCCGAACAGGATGTCGAAGCCGAGGCCGAACAGGCCCCACACCAGAATGCGGTTGATCGTGGTGGGCGAAAACCCGAGATAGGGCAGCACGAACGGCGCGGCGATGAGGCCGGCGGCGGTGATCGATTCGATGAGAACGGGATGTTTCCTGACCATGAAACCCGCGCTCACTCGCGACCGGCGGTGCCGAGCAGCCCGTAGGGGCGCAGCACCAGCACGAGCGTCATCGCCACGAAAAGCATGACGTAGGAATAGCCGGGGTTGAACATGGAGGTGATGGAGATGATCTCGCCGGCGACGAGGCCGCCCAGCACGGCGCCGGGGAACGAGCCGACGCCGCCGATGACCACGACGACGAAGGTCTGCACCAGGATCGCCTCGCCGACGTCCGGCGCGATCGACACCACCGGCGCGTTGACGATGCCGGCAAATCCCGCCGCCATGGCGCCGATGCCGAACACCAGCATGAACACCTTGTAGACGTCGATGCCCAGCGCATCGACCATGACGGAATCCTCGATGCCGGCGCGCACGATCATGCCGATGCGGGTGCGGTAGAGCACGATGTAAAGCGCGACGAGCGCCGCCGCCACGATGCCGAGCACCGCGATCCGATAGGTCGGATAGAACATGAAGCCGAGATTCATGATGCCGACGAAGGCCGACGGCGGCGGCACCGTTTTCGACAGGCTGCCGAAGAAGAACCGAACGACCTCCACGAACACGATGCCGAGGCCGAAAGTGACCAGCAGCTGATCCTCGTGCGGCCGGGAATAGAAATGGCGGATGATCCCCCGTTCCATCACCACGCCGACCAGCATGACGAACAGCGCGCCGGCGAAGACGGCGACGATGAAGGAATGCGTGTAGGTGTAGGCCATCCAACCGGCGTAGCCGCCGAGCATGAACATGGCCCCGTGGGCGAGATTGAGCACGCCGAGCGTGCCGTAGATGATGGTCAGGCCGGACGAGATCAGCGCGAGAAGCGCGCCGAGCACCAGCCCATTGAAGCATTGCGAGATGAAATTTGACCAGTTGATCACGCCGTCGCCCGCAATTTTTCGCGATTAATTCTCGTCAGCCCCGGTATCGCCGTGCCGGCTTTATGCCGGGCATGCGCAAGGTATTGCAACAGGCAAAATGGCCGGGCTTCGAGCGGCAGAGACGGGCCGCGCTTCGCGCGGACCCGTTGGCGCCCGGGGCCCGGCCAGAACCGATCAAGGGCCTTCCCCGCGCGTGCGGCGCGGAGAAGGCGTCTTTCGTTGGGCTCAGGTGTAGGAGCCGAGGTTGCAGCCGAACGCGTCGGGCTTCTGCATCAACGGCGCGCCGGGCACGACCTCGAGGACCTCCCAGTAGTCCTCCTTGTTCTTCATCGCGGACGGCTTCTTGCCGCGCACGATGACGACGGGGCGGACCAGCTGGTGGTCTTGCGGGCGGAAGTGCACGTCGCCCACTGTCGAGGGGAACGTCTCGCCCTTCTCATACTGCTTGATGACGTCCGGCGGGTAGAAGCTGCCGGCCTCCGAAACCATGCGCGCCCAGATGGCGAATTGCATGTAGGCGTTGTTGGCGCCCCATTCGGGCTTGTAGCCGAACTTCTTGTCGAAGGCCTCGACGAACATCTTGGCCAGCGGGTACTTGTCTTCGAGCGTCCACCAGAAATCGGTGGCCGCCAGCACGCCTTCGGTGAGCTCCGGACCCGTTTCTTTGGCAAGGAACGGGATCTGATACGGAATCACCATCGTCATTTTCGGGGTGAGGCCGAACTGTCTCGCCTGCTGGATCGACAGCACCGCGTCACGGCCCCAGTTGACGTTGATGATGTACCCGGCGCCCGAGTTGGCGATGTTGGTCAGATACTGGCTGAAGTCCTGGGTGCCCAGCGGCGATACCTGGTTGGTCACCATCTTCCAGCCGCCGTTCTTGCCGAGATACTCGTTCACCGACTTGGTGACGGTGTGGCCGTAGGTGTAGTCCGGCGTCATGAACGCCGCCTTCTTGTCTTTGCCGTAGGTCTTGACCAGCACCGGGCCGATCGCGTTGGCCGCCGTCTCGCCGTAGAAGCACTGGCGGAACGAGTAGCGCACGCAGTCCTTGCCGGTGGTGTCGTTGGAGCCGGAGATCGCCACGAGATAGAGGATCTTCTCGCGCTCGGCGAACTTGTTGAGCGCGACCGCCACCGCCGACGAGGTCGAGCCGGTCATGGCGATGATCTTGTTCTCGTTGATGAAGCGCTGCTGCTCCTGCACCGCATTGTTCGGCTTGGCGCCGGAATCGGCGACCACCAGCTTCACCTGCTTGCCGAGCACGCCCTTGGAGACCTTGGGCGCGATCTTCTTGATGAGCGCGTGGCCTTCGTTGATGTGCTCGACGGCAAGCTGCATGCCCTTGAGCTCGTCCTCGCCCTGCACCGCATAGGCGCCGGTGCGCGGCACGGTGGCGCCGATGGTGACGCTGTCGCCCTGCGAGCCGGCCGGCCAGGTGCCGATCGCCGGCTTGTCGGCCGCCCATGCGGGCATGACGAACCCGCCCGGCAGCGCGAAGGCGCCGGCGAGACCGGCGCTCGCCTGCAACAGGCTGCGCCGCGACACGCCGGAAATAAGCGAAGTCTTGTTTTGATGTGACATGAAATCCTCCCTAGGGGTTATTCACCGGATCGACCCCCGCCAACGCGCGCGGCAAGGCTATTCGTGCCTTGCATCGTGGCGGGAGCCGTGCGCTCGAAGTTTCGCGGATACGCTTCAAAACCCTCCCCCGGCGGCACGGCGCAACGCGCCGCCGTAAAGCTCGTTTCGCGCCAGCATTGCCAACTGTGGGCGCTTTTCCGTCAATCCCACTTTCGTTGATGAGACCCTGCAACCTTGGTCGGGGGCGCAGCGCGCCGACTGAAAAAGGCTGCGGCGCACGCGCGGCCGACACGGCGGGCAGCGCGAACAAAGCACTGGTAATATTGACGCAGGGCCGGCCGCGCGCGCCAACTGTCCGCCGGCGAACAGAAAAATCGCGCTGCGCTGCACAATAATACGCGCCCGCCGAATTGCCGGGGAGGCGAGCCTCACGCCGCCTTGGTGATCTCGCCGCCGGCCTGGTTGTCGACGATGACCGGCGTGTCGAACCAGGCGATCTGCGGCTCGGAACCGTAGAGCTGTTTCACCCGCGCCTTCCATTCGCCGTTATAGACGGCTTCCGCCGCAGCGCGGCTCTCCCACAGGTAGACGCCGCCGGCGCGGGCGCCGTCCTCGCTGCGCAGGTAATATTTGCGCACCAGGCCGGGCAGGTTCTTGTACTTGGGCGCGCTCGATTCGAAGGTGCGCGCGGCCTCCTCGAGCGTCATCGGCTTCGGCAGCGAAAATTGCACGACGGCGGTGATCATGGGCTGGGTCTCCCTCTCACATCCTCATCCTGAGGAGCCCGCCGGAGGCGGGCGTCTCGAAGGATGAGGATGCCGCCGGCGCGCGAGCAATGCAACGCGTGACCAATCCCCTGCGATCAATGATTCTTTCTTGGCGCGCGACCAGCCCTTGAGCTGCCGCTCGGCGGCAATCGCGTCTGTTATCTGATCGAAATGCTGCGCAAACACGAGATGAACCGGTCGGCGCCTCGCCGTATAGCCGGCGAACGTCCCTTCGTTATGTTCGGCAACACGCCGTTCAAGATCAGTGCGCGTTGTTCCCACGTCATAGCTTCCGTCCGCACAACGCAGCATGTAGACGCTGGCGCCACTCACGGGCCATCCCCATCCTTCGAGACGCGCCTGACGGCGCTCCTCAGGATGAGGATGGAGAGAGGCCAGTCGCCGCGTCAACCCTCATCCTGAGGCGCGAGCGTTTGGCCTCATCCTGAGGAGGCGCGAAGCGCCGTCTCGAAGGATGAGGCCCTGCCCTACCCCAGATTCAACGCCTTGAAGAAATCGTTGCCCTTGTCGTCGATGACGACCTTCCGTCGTCATTCCGGGACGGCCCGAAGGGCCGGGCCCGGAATCCATACGCCGCAGTATTGGGATTATGGATTCCGGGTTCGCTCGCTAACGCTCGCGCCCCGGAATGACGGTCACCCCAGATTCAACGCCTTGAAAAAATCGTTGCCCTTGTCGTCGATGACGATGAAGGCGGGGAAGTCCTCGACCTCGATGCGCCAGATCGCCTCCATGCCGAGCTCGGGATATTCCTGGCATTCCACCTTCTTGATGCAGTGCTCGGCCAATTTCGCCGCCGAGCCGCCGATCGAGGCGAGATAGAAGCCACCGTGTGTCTTGCAGGCCTCGCGCACCTGCGCCGAGCGGTTGCCCTTGGCGAGCGAGATCATCGAGCCGCCGGCCGCCTGGAACTGGTCGATATATGAATCCATGCGCCCCGCGGTGGTCGGGCCGAACGAGCCGGAGGCATAGCCTTCCGGCGTCTTGGCGGGGCCGGCGTAATAGATCGGATGGTTCTTGAAATAATCGGGCAGCGGCAGCCCCTCCTCCAGCCGCTCGCGCAATTTGGCGTGCGCGAGATCGCGCGCCACGATCATCGGCCCGGTGAGCGACAGCCGCGTCTTCACCGGATACTGCGAAAGCTGCGCCAATATCTCCTTCATCGGCCGGTTGAGGTCGACCTTGATCACCGCGCCGCCCAGCTTCTCCTGGTCGATCTCGGGGAGATATTGCGCCGGGTGATGCTCGAGCTCTTCCAGGAACACGCCGTCGCGCGTGATCTTGGCCGTCGCCTGCCGGTCGGCGGCGCAGGAGACGCCGAGCCCGATCGGCAGCGAGGCGCCGTGCCGCGGCAGGCGGATCACCCGCACGTCGTGGCAGAAATATTTGCCGCCGAACTGCGCGCCGACGCCGGTCGACTGCGTCATCTTCAGCACCTCCGCCTCCATGTTGAGATCGCGGAAGGCGTGGCCGTCCTCTGAGCCCTCGGTCGGCAGCGTGTCGTAATATTTGGTGGAGGCGAGCTTCACCGTCTTCATGGTGAGCTCGGCGGAAGTGCCGCCGATGACGATGGCCAGGTGGTAAGGCGGACAGGCGGCGGTGCCGAGGGTCAGCACCTTCTCCTTGAGGAAGGCGAGCATGCGGTCGTGCGTGAGGATCGACGGCGTCGCCTGGAACAGGAACGACTTGTTGGCCGAGCCGCCGCCCTTGGCGATGAACAGGAACTTGTAGGCGTCCTCGCCCTCGGAATAGATCTCGACCTGCGCCGGCATGTTGGAGCGCGTGTTCTTCTCCTCGAACATGGAAAGCGGCGCCAGCTGCGAATAGCGCAGGTTCTTTTTCAAGTAAGCGTCGCGCGCGCCCTCGGCGAGCGCCGCCTCGTCGTCGCCCTCGGTGAAGACGAGCCGCCCGCGCTTGCCCATGATGATGGCGGTGCCGGTGTCCTGGCACATGGGCAGCACGCCGCCGGCGGCGATATTGGCGTTCTTCAAGAAATCGTAGGCGACGAACTTGTCGTTGTCGGACGCTTCCGGGTCGTCGAGGATTTTTCTGAGCTGCTTCAGGTGCGCCGGGCGCAAAAGATGATTGATGTCGGTGAAGGCGGCCTCGGCCAGCGCGCGCAGCGCCTCGCGCTCGATCACCAGCACGTCGCGGCCCATGATTTTTTCCACGCGCACGCCGGCTGAGGTGAGCTTGCGATAGGGCGTCTCGTCGGGCCCGAGCGGGAAGAGAGGCGTATGGTGGTAGGGGGGCGGCGTCGGGGGTGTGACGGGGGCGTTCATGGGGGCCTCTAAGCTAAAAGATTGGTCGCGGCCGACTAACATACCGCCCGCGCCGCGACAAATCCCGCCCGCTATTTCCTGAGGTGTTGGAACACATAGGCCCGCACCGCCGCTGTGAGATTGGACGTCTCGCGGTTGCGGGCAACGTCTTCGATCACTGCATTGACGTCGCGGTCCTGCCGCCGCGCAATGTCGAGCAGTCCCTTCCAGAATGCGTCGTCGATGCTGATCGTCGTTACGCGGCCATTATGCGGATGCTGTGCAGCTTCGCCAGCTTCCTCGCTCTCTCAAGGGTCTTTTACCCTCCGCCAGAACAACCATACCGTCCCGGATTTGCTATCACGCCGAAATAGTGAAATTATCACAGGTGGTAGGTGCTCGCAGCGGACGCGTGGTCTGCCCCGAGAAGGTGGGAACCGCCGAATTGACTGAGCTTGGCGATGTGCTTCGCGATGCCCTCGACGGCGTCGCGCAACTGGAGCACGCGCAGACAGCCGACGCAGTGCTCGGCACCATGACGAACTTGCTGAAGCCGTTCGGCAGCGAGTTCTTCTGTCTTTATATGCTGCCACAGCCCGGGCAGAAATTCGAGGAGGTGATGCTCGCTCAGCGCGCGCCGCCGGGCTGGCTGAAGCTTTACCTCGATGAGAATTTCGCCGCGGCCGATCCGGTCATGCGCCACTGCCGGCACACCGTGCATCCGTTCGAGCTTCGCAGCGCTCCTTACGATCCCGAGACTGAGCCGGCCAGGGCCAAGGTGGCGCGCACCGCCTGCGAATTCCACATCGGCGGCCTCGTCGTTCCGGTCGCCAGTCCGTCGGGCGTGCAAGGCTCGGTCTGGATCGATGGCAACAACTTCGCGGTCGAACCGCACGAGCGGCCGCTGGTGCACATGCTGTCGCTTTACGCATTCGAGCGCGTGCGCGCGCTGTGCGGGCGGTCGTGCACGAAGCCGCCCCCGATCACGCCGCGCGAGAAGGAAGTGTTGAGCTGGACCGCCGCCGGCAAATCGGCATGGGAGATCGGCGAAATCCTCGGCATCGCCAAGCGCACGGTCGATGCGCACGCGCAAACCGCGATGCGCAAGCTCGGCGCCGTGAACCGCGCTCAGACTGTAGCGCTGGCGATCCGCGGCCGGATCATCGAGCCGTAATCGTCTCTCAGCAATCGTAGCCCGGATGAGCCCAGCCCGTAGAGCGGAATAGCGAAGCGTAATCCGCCATTCTCCGCTAGGAGCGTGTCCGTTTAGTCCCTGTTGGAGGGCGGCGGTAGCATGATTGCATCATGCGGCGGCGCGGGCGAGCTTGCGCAGGTTGTGACCGGTGCAGATCATCGCCCATTCGGCCTTTACTTTTTCGACCCCTCGCAACAGGAACTGACGGAAGCCGTTGGCTTGTTTGATCTGTCCGAATACCGGTTCGACCACCTGCTTGCGTAATCGGTAGCGGCTGCGATGGCCGGCGCGTCTGAGCTTGGCGCTCATGCTGGCAACCAGCGATCCGGGCTTGAGCGGTCGCTTGGCGGTGGCGGACTTGGCGCCGTGGTGCTGTCGCCCGGTGGCGATGTAGCCGTTGATCCGCCGCCGGCCGAGCGTGGCCAGATTGGCGGCCGAGCAGTAGCCGGCATCGGCCGAGACCTCGTCCGGGTTGCGCTTGAGGTTGGTCTTGATGCCGTCGAGCAATGGCGCGAACTGCGCCTGATCGCTGCCGTCGTTGGACAGCGTGTGCGCGACGATGATCTGCGCCGTCGCATCGACCGCGGCTTGCGCATTGTAGCCCTGGATGTAGCCGTCCTTGGTCTTGAGGATGCGGCTTTCCGGGTCGGTGAAGTTGCGTTGCACCTTGCCGTCGGGCTCGGCTTTCGGCGGTGCTGGCGTCCGGCCCTTTTTCTTCCGCCCGTCTGCCGGGCGCTGCTGTTGCGCCTGTTGCCGGCGCCTCATCTCCTCTGTGGCGGCGGCCTTGGCTTCGGCTTCAAGCTCGGCCTTGGCGGCGCGAAGCTTGGCAAGCCGTTGCGCCTTGTCGGCCGCCCAAGCGGGCATCTCGTCGCCGCGCTTATTGCCGTAGAGCTTGTCCTCCTCGGCATCGGCGGCCTCAGCCGCCTTGAGCCAGCGGTCCACCTCCGCCGCAAGCTCGGCTTCGCGCTGCTTCATGCGCTCATAGCTCATCGCTTTGTGTTTCGACGCATTGGCCTTAATCTTGGTGCCGTCCAGCGCGACATGGCCGAGCTTCACCAGCCCGGCCTTCTCGGCCAGCCTGAGCACCTGCACGAACAAAGCGGCCAGCGCCTTAAGATGCCGCCTTCGGAACTCCGAGACGGTGCGGAAGTCCGGCGCATCGCCCGCCACGATCATCATGAAGTCGGCCCGCTCCACGGCCGCCTTGGCGATCCGGCGCGACGAATAGATGCCGCTCGCATAGCCGTGTAGCAGCAGCGCCGTCATCAGCCGCGGGTCGAACGGCGGCTGCCCCAGCGCGCTCCGGTAGCTCGCGGCAATCGCGGAAAGATCAAGCTCCTCCCGCACCAAAGCCACGATCAGCCGCGACAAGTGGTCCTTGGGCACGTAGTCCTGCACGCGCGGCGGCAGAAGTTGTGCCTCATCGATCTTCCAGGGGCGAAAATCCTTGCTCATGGCCCGCAAAGAATCAAATTCGTCGCCGCTTTGACCAGCCATTACTTGGACAAGCTCCTAGCCGGCGCGTTACGCTTCGCTCATGCGCCCTACCTGCCTTGTCATCACCGGGCTTGTCCCGGTGATCCCGCTTAGGATGACACCGTGCGTCCCTCAACGAGATGGCCGGGTCAAGCAAGCGTAGCAAGCGTAGCCCGGATGGAGCGAAGCGAAATCCGGGATTCCCGCCCGTCCCGCATTTCGCTCTGTTCAATGCGGGCTACATGCTACAATTCCTAGAGCAAGCGTTCGAGCGACGCGCGCAAATCGCGAGCGCGGTCAGCTTGACTTTCAAGATGTTCGGCTTGGCCGATACTTCGGTTTGATTTTAGATTCGACCTTGCCACGTGATTCACGACCCCACCTTCTCTGAATGGAACCCACAAGCCATGCGCAACTCGGACCCTCTCTTGGTTCAAGCTGTAGCACTCACCTATAATCTTGTTGAGTCGCTCCTTTCTTTCATCGTCCATTGCTTCACCCAAAATTTGCTTGGCCGCCGTGCAAAGTAAGGCGAAGTCATGCGTCATTATCGGATCGATGAATCTCTCGTTCAGATCCGCCGCCTCTGCAATGTGGTGCTTCAATGTATATTCAAGCTGCGAGAATTCGAATACGAACCGCCCGATGGCCAAATAAGTGGGCTCGTTTTCATGGTGCCCCATCAGCCCCACTCCTATTGAAGCAGCCCGTAGGGCGGAATAGCCCTCGGGTCCGCGCGGCGCGCGGCCCGAGGGTAAACTCCGCGTATTCCGCCATTCTCGGCAAGCCGGCGCGTTACGCTTTGCTGACGCGCCCTACGAACCCACCACCTCCATCTCCCCCACCCGCTTCCTTGTCGGCTTCACCGTAATGCGCACGTCCTGCCCGAGCGCGGTGAGGAATTCCATCAGCCGGCCGACCGAAAAATTGCCGGCGCGGTTGCGCATCAGCGCCGAGACGTGCGGCTGCTTGATGCCGAGCACGGCCGCCGCCTGCGCCTGCGTCAGCCCGCGCCGCTTGACGATGCGGTAGATTTGCAGCGAGAGCTGCGCCTTCAGCAATTCCTGCTCCGGGTTGGGCAGGCCGAGATCGGCGAAAATATTTCGCTTTGTTTTTTGCATGCCCATAACCTCTCCGCGATCATGCCCGGTCTATCCCGGCCTCATGCTGAGGAGCGCTTCGAAGAAGCGCGTCTCGAAGCAGGGGGCCGCCCCATCCTTCGAGACGCCCGCCTGCGCTGCGCTTCGGCGGGCTCCTCAGGATGAGGCGGATAAAGCTTGGCGGGCTTCTTCTCACCGCGCACGATCGCCAGCACCTCGGTCAAGCCTTCGGCGATCTTATCGAACGCATTCTTGCTCATCTCATCATGCCCCGGACGAGGCGGATCGGCGCTTGCGCGCGCCGTTCCCGCGCTTCGCCTTCACCGGCTCGAAGCTGATCTTCAGCCGGTGCCCGGTCGCCTTGGCGAAGCGCTCGAGCGTGCGCGTCGAGGGCCGCCCGCGCCCGCTTTCCAGCCGCGCGATCGTGCTCTGCGTCGTCTTCATGCGCTGGGCGAGCTGCGCCTGGCTCAAGCCCGCGCGCGCCCGCGCCTTGGCGACCTCGGCGATGAGCGCGAACTCTTCCTCCAGCGCCGCATATTCTTTGCGGTATTTCGGGTTTTTCATCCACTTCTTATGCAAGTCGCTGATCTTGATCATGACACGTCCTTAGCCCGTTGCCGGGCAATTTCGAGTTCGCGTAACGGCGTCTTCTGCGTCTTTTTCATGAATGCGCGCACGACCACCAAGCGCTGGCCGCTCGCCGTCACGTAGATAGCCCGGGCGATGCCGTCCCGGCCCATCATCCGCAGCTCCCAAAGCTTGCCTTCGAGGTGTTTGACGCTCTCATGCGGCAAAGCTCCGAGGCCTGATTGCTCGATGATCGTGGTCAAGCGCCTGAATCGCGCCTGCACATCCGCCGGCAGCGCGTCGAGCTCGGCGGCCACGGCGGCATTGCAGGCTAGCACCGTCCAGCGCATCGAGCCTTATATAGCAAAAAAGCGATAGCCGTCAACGCCGCGGCGGGCCGCGCATCACCCCTTCCCCGCCTGCTTCTCCGCATAGGCATCCACCAGCGCGCGGATCATGCGCTGGTAGGGCACGCGCCGCGCCTTGGCCGCGCGCTTGAAGTAGTCGACCGAGCGGCGCGACAGCAACAGCGTCACCTTCACGTTTTCCTCGCGCGGCACCAGCGACTCGGGCGCGGGGAGGAAATCCTTCACCACGCGCACGCGTCCGATCTCGCCCGCCGTGTATTTAACGGTTCTGCTGCTCATAGATCGTCTTTCCTTTCCGCCAGTACCCGGCGCCAAAAATGCGGATGCGCCGGCCCCGCCAAGTGAAGCGCACCGTCATCACGCCGCCCTCCACCGCGCCGAAGCAAAAGTAACGCCGCTCGCGCTCGCTGCTGTGGCTCAGATCCTCGGCGACACGCGCTTCTGATCGAAGAAGGCACGCTGCGCCAGCGCGAACGGGACGCCGTGCTTTAGGCGGTTGGCCCGATCCTTGACGGGGTCCCATTCGAAACTCGGCGCTCCGGCCATCGTATGGTCACTCTACCATATAAATGTATGGCTGTCAGCTCTCAGTCCAAATTCCTCCTTGCCGCCTTCCCCGGACCCCACCCCCGACTAGGAATATCCTCCATAATTTCGCCGCAATCTAGGATCATATTCCGCCTCGCCTTGCTCGTGCCGGGGGCGTCTTCGCGGGACGCTTCGCAGACGGAGCAAGCGGGATGAAGGGCCGTGGCGGAGATGCGCCACACTTAAGCCCCCTCCCGGGCCGGCCCCGAAAGGGGAAGGCTGGCGCGGCGCCCGCGCGCGGGGCTCGTAACCCCGCACCCGGGAGGCCTCGGGAACCGACCGGGGGGCACTATGACCCCTCCGCCGGGAGCTCGGCTGGACTGGGACTGGCGAAAGATGCCTCGTCCCAGGAAGCGCGGACCCGGGATCCGAAATCGCCGCAACGGAGCGCCGCTGGGCGCAGCGCGTCTTCGCCAAGACGCGCCCGCGCTTCGCCAAGCGCGGATTTTGGGCGCCTTGCGGCGCTCCGTCCCCCGGCATTCTTCCGGGGGCCGATCCCCCCGGCCCGCTTTCGGGGGACGAAGACCAGGCTACGGCGTCCCCCGCGCCGCAAAGAACAGGGGCGGCGGAGCTTTGCCTAAGAGCAAGCCCGCCACGCCGTCCGACAATCAACCACACAAATACGAGAAGGAGGCAGCAATGCTTCACGCATCGCCGCCGGCGCGCTTCACTCAGTCCCGAAACCCTTGCCCGCCTTGCGGTACTCCGCCCGCGGCGGCGCGAAGATGTCGAGCACGCGGCAGCCGTCCGCTCCGGCGCGCAAAGTGTGCGGCACGTTGCCGGGCGTGCGCCAGAAGTCGCCTTGGCGCACCGGGATCTCCTCGCCGCCCTGCACGCGCACGCCGGAGCCCGCAAGCAGCACGCCCCATTGCTCCTCCGGGTGATGATGCAGCGTGCCTTGCGCGTTCGGCGCCATGGTCACCACCGACAGCATGGCCTCTTCGCCGGCGAAGATGCGCGTCGTCACGCCCGCCGCCAGCTCGCGCAGCAGGCCGTCGTCGGGCCGCTCGAGATTGTGGAATTCGTCCTTCTGGCTCATCGCCCGTCTCCCCATCGGCCGCGCCGCCGGACGGCAAATGCGCGTTTGCAGCCCTATTCGTGCGCGATGATCTTGTAGCTTTGCTTGTAGGGCTCGACGCGCAGCGAGGAGGCCGCCATCACGCCGATCTTGGCGCGCGGCGCCACCACCATGGCGCCGTCCTTGCGCGTCACGCCGTATTGCCAGAGCGTCAGCGCGCGCTTGGCCGCGATCGCCTTGGCGATGCCGCCGGCGTCGCCGCCCAGCTCCTTGAGCTCGGCGTCGTTGAGGCCGACCACGATGTCGTCCTTCACGGTCACGATCTTGAACAGCGTTTCCGCTGCCGCCGGCGCGGCAAGGCTGAACGCAAGCGTCAAGCCCGCGGCAAGCTTGGTCAGATTGGTCATCGGGGCCCCCAAAAGTCGATGCGTAACGCGACCGCCATTGGTCGCATGCCGCGCGGCCGGGGTTCAAGAGCGTCCCGGCGCTATGGCGCCTCGGCGGGCAAAGGCACAAACCGGGGCTCCCGTGCGTTATCCCGCGGAGCCGCACCCCATGTCCGACGAAGCCATCCGCGACGAGCAGAGCTTGTGGAATACGATCGCGCTCGCCGTTTTTTTGGCGTTGTGCGTGCTCTGCGTCATGCTGGTCGCGCGCTACGGCGATTTCGACTTTGCGGCGCTCGGCTTCTTCGATCTCACCGTGCTCGGGCTTGCCACCTTCCGCCTGATCCACCTGCTCACCTACGACAAGATCTTCGAGAGCGTGCGCGCCGCCTTCATGGACCGCGAGGGCGCCCGCCTCAAAACCGCCGAGCGTGGCTGGCGCCGCCTCGTCTGCGAATTCATGCAATGCATCTGGTGCACGGGCATGTGGTCGGGCCTCATCGTCGTCACCGTCTATTTCGTCGGCGTCTGGGGCCGCTTCGCCGGCCTCGTGCTGGCGGTCGCCGGTCTCGGCTCGCTGCTGCAGATCGTCTCGAAGGCGCTCGCCGCGCGCACTTGAGCGGCCCGTGCGGCGCACCCGGCCCGGCATCTGTAGCGCGATGGCCACACCGGCGCGCAAATCGGCCCCGGTTCCTCCACACCACCCTGACTTACCGCTCGCCCTCCGGCGCGCTCGGCTAGCGTTCACGTGGGCACCCGGGGGGCAACCGGGGGGTCAGCGCCGTGATGGATGTGAACCGATGTGCCGGCCGGAGCGGCCGCATCGCGCATCGCATGGCCCTGGGTGCCGCCTGCCTCATGCTCGCCGCCTGCGCCAACGGCAACATGGCGCATAACGAACTGACAAGCCGCGCCGCTCCCGGCGGCGTTCCCTCCAGCCCGCCGGCGCAGCACACGAAGCTCGCTTCCCACGCCGCGCCGGCCCCCAAGGCTGCACATCGGCGCGTCGCGCGGCCGCGCCCCCGTCTGCACAAGGGGCTCGGCTACAGCGCCGTCGGGCTCGCCTCCTGGTACGGCGCCGGCTTTCACGGCCGCCGCACCGCCGACGGCGAAACCTTCGACAAGGACTCGCTCACCGCCGCGCACCCGTCCCTGCCGCTGCCGTGCGAGGTGCGGGTGACCAATCTCGCCAACCGCCGTTCGCTGGTGGTGCGCGTCAACGACCGCGGTCCCTATGTCGGCCGCCGCCTCATCGACGTCTCGGCCAGGACCGCCAAGCTGCTCGGCTTCTACGACCGCGGCCTCGCCAAGGTGAAGGTCGAATATGTCGGCCGCGCGTCGCCGAAAAGCGAAGACGCCGACAAGCCGACCAGCGAGTGAGCGGCCGCTTGCTCGCGCCCGCTCACCGTTCCTTGCCGACCATCTTGCACTCGCGCGATACCTGCGCCATGCCGCCGGCCTCCTTGACCGACAGGCGGTAGGATTTCTTCGCCCGCTCGCCGGCCGCTTTGCCCGCCAGCAGCAGCGTGCGGTGGCCGCGCGCGTCGCCGCGCGCGGTGCTGACGCTGATGTAGACGATGCATTTCACGCGCTGCTCGCATTTGTTCTCCAGCGCCACTTCGTAGAAGTGGCGGCGCCCTTCCGTCTTGAAGCCTCCGGCGTCTGCAATGCAGTTCTTCTCGGGCGCGGCGGCAGGCTTGGGCGCGGCACTATCGGCTAAGGCAGGGCCGGCGGCGAACAGCGCGACGGCGGCCACCGCAAGGCAGCGGACGGAAGGGATCATGTTGGTTTCCTCGTTGGTCGAAGCTCAAGCCGGCTTCTTTGTCGCGCGGCGGCGCGTGGCGGTTCAAATGCACAGCGTCCATTGACGGCTCTCGTGGCATCCGGCATTACCGCGGCCCGGTGGATTCCTTGGCAAGCCAATAAAAAGAATGCCGCGCAGACCCTTCCGCATCGGCCGCTCGCTCACGGGCTTTGGCCTGTTCGCCACCCGGCCGATCAAGAAGAAAGCCCGCATCGCCGAGTACAGGGGTCCGATCCTCGACCAGAAGCAAGCCGAGCGCGCCGAGCGGCGCGGCAACCGGTATCTCTACGAAGTTTCCACGCATCGCACCATCGACGGCACCCCGCGCGGCAACGTCGCGCGCTACGCCAACCATTCATGCAACCCGAACGCGGAATCGGTGATATGGCGCGGCCGCGTCTTCATCAAGGCACTGCGCGCCATCAAGCCGGGCGAGGAGATCACCTACGACTACGGCACCGATTATCTCAAGAACGTGATCGGCCGCTCCAAGTGCAAGTGCTCGCGCTGCCGCCGGCGCCGGGCGAAACGGGCGCGCGAGCTGCGGGCGCTCAGGCAGCGGCGGCAGGCAAGGCTGGCGCGGCAGCGGCGGGCGCTACGCAAAGCGACGCGCTAGGGCGCGATGGTGTCAGGTGGAATCGCTGCGAATCCCGCTCATTCTCGCGCAAGCGGAAATCCAGGATTGAATGTGAAAGCTCTAACAGCGTGGCTCTGGGTCCCCGCTTTCGCGGGGACGAGCGGAGAGAACCCCGCTCGCCTGCTGCTTCGACATAAACGCACCTTGCATTAGACCATCGTCCACTCGGGTTAAATCAGCCGCCGTCTCCGTGCCCAGCCTTCGGCCGGTCGGAGCACAGGCTCCGGCGGGAACCCAGGTCGGGAATGCGCAGATCATGGGTCTTTACTCTCGGCAATGACACCGCGCGGCTGCCGTGCTAGGTCGCCGCTCCCCGCGGAGTTCGCCCGGCCTTGCCCTCCCACCACGAGCCCATCGGCCGCGCCGACCACGTGCCGCTCGGCATTATCTACATGCTCGGCGCCACGCTGCTGTTCGCCATCTCATTCGCGATCTCGAAGTGGCAGTTAGCCAGCTATTCCTTCGCCGAGGTGCTGTTTTTCCGCGCCTTCGGCTCGCTCGTCATCTGCGCGGCGCTGATCCTGCCGCGCCACGGGCTCATCGTCTTCCGCACGCGCCGGCTCGCCGCCCATGTCGGGCGCAATGCCACGCAGGGCACCGCCCAGTGCCTGTTCGTGCTGGCGCTCGGCCTGATGCCGCTCGCCGGCGCGGTGGCAATCAATTTTTCGGCGCCGATCTTTGCCGCGTTCGTCGCCGCACTCTTTCTGCACGAGCGCATCGGCGCCGCACGCGGCACGGCGCTGCTTGCCGGCTTTGCCGGCGTGCTGCTGATAGCCTCTCCCGGTGCCGACAGTTTTAGCATCGGCGCGCTTTTCGCCCTCATCAATGCCGTGATGTATGGCAGCGTGACCGCCGCGGTGCGCGGAATGAGCGCGACCGAATCGGCCGAAACGCTCACCCTGCACCAGATGATATTTCTCCCTCTCTTTTTCGGCGCTGCCACGGCGATCTTCGGCTTCGTCATGCCGACGGGCCAGGATGCCGCGGTGCTCCTGGTAAACGGCGCGATCAACGGCGTCGGGCAATATTTGTGGACGCGCTCGCTCGCGCTTGCCCCCCCGGCGGTGGTCGGACCGTATTATTATTTCTCGCTGGTATGGGCGATGATCCTCGGCTTCCTATTCTGGGGCGACGTGCCGACGCCCCTCTTGCTGCTGGGCTCGGCCATCGTGGTCGGCTCGGGCCTGTTCCTGCTCTGGCGCGAGCGCGGCAAGACCGCGCCGCCCGAGCCCGACTAGAAGACCAGAAAAGGAGGACTGACCGATGAGCCTTTCCATCCGCCGCGTAGTCACCGGACATGACGCGCAGGGCCGCGCCAAGGTGCTTGTCGACGAGCAGGTGAGCAACGTGATCTCGACGCGCCCCGGTGCCAATTCCGCGGTGATCTGGTCCAGCGATACGTTGCCGGTCGACAATGACGGCGACAACGATCCTTCGCGCAAGCAGATCGGCACCTTCATTCCCGGCGGCTCGGTGTTCCGCGTGGTTTCATTCGGGCCGGGCGTCGCCCCGCGCAACCACCGCACCGACAGCATCGACTACGCCGTGGTGATCTCCGGGGAAATCGACATGGAGCTGGATATCGGCAGTGTGCACCTGAAAGCCGGCGACGTACTGGTGCAGCGCGGCACCATCCACAATTGGGTGAACAAGAGTACCGCGCCGTGCGTCATCGCCTTCGCACTGATCTCGGCAAAACCGGTCGCGGCGGGCGGCATGACGCTGCACGCGCAAGGTTGAGACAAAATCCCGCGCAACCGATAAAATTTTCGTCACATCTCGTGGATTGCCTTGGCAATGACTAGCTGATGTCTCGGAAAAACAAGTCGCGCGGCGCGCGTACAAAAATCAATGAGACCACTCGACGCCAACGAACTCGAGGCGCTCAAGCTGTTCGCGAACGGAAGATCGACCGATGAAATGGCCGTCGCGCTCGGCGTAAGCAAAAGCATGGTTCAACATTATCTGCGCGTGGCGGCAAGGAAGCTTGGCGCGCGCAACCGGGTGCATGCGGTTGCGCTCGCCGTGCGCATGGGGCTCATCAAGCCGTCCGGGGGCATTGCGTGATTGCCGCGGCAGGGGCCGTTTCTAGGCTGCGTCCGCCTCCGCGACCCCGCCGGTTTCTTCCGGCGCGGCGAAAAGCGCGGCAATAAGCCCCTGCACTTCAAGCTGCGCCGTGGCGTGCGACATGGTCGGCCGGCTGCCCAATATGGCCGCGTTGAGGTCGTCGACGGCAGTCAACCCGCGCGGATAGAACTCGCGGAAAACGACGCGTTCGGCGAGCCCCTCGACGCAGCGGAAACCGAGCTGCTGCGACAATTCCACGAGCGCCTCGCCGACGGCGCGTTTATTGCGCGAGGGAATATGCATGAGCCGGTTACGCAGCACGACCCAGTCGGTATCCGGCTTGCCTGCGCGCGCACGCTCACGCCGCGCCTCGCCGACGACCTCGGCATAGTGGCTTAGGCCGGCGATGCGGAAGTTCTCCGCGTCGACATTGGCAAGCACGTCGAGATCGACGAAGCTGTCGTTCAAGGGCGTAATCAAGGTATCGGCAAGCTCGTGCGCTAGCCGCATGAGATAATGATTCTGGCAGGGCGTATCGATGACGATGACGCCATGGCTCTCGCCCAATTCGGCGATCGTCTTGAGGAAGGCGGCGCGCCCGGCAGCCTCGTCCTGCGCCCCCGATTCGTCCTCGTCGAAACAGACATGGGTAGGCGCCGCCAGGACCTGGCCGCGCTGGCGCGACCAGGCGAGCCGGTTGTCGACATAATGGGTAAGGCTGCGCTGCCGGCAATCGAGATCGATCGTGGCCACGGTTTGGCCCGATCTCAGCAGCGCGGTGGCGACATGGATAGCGACGGTGGACTTGCCCGACCCGCCCTTTTCGTTGGCAACGACGATGACGCGAACACTCGGCGCAGAGTTTACTTGCATTAATGCGCTCCCCTTGTTCGGCAGGCTCAGTTTCGTGGACGGCCAAATTGAACTGATTCGGTCGAAATCGCGGCAAGTTTTTCGTTCTATTTTTTAATGAAAATTCAAAAACATGCGCGGCCGATTGACGCTTCGGCGGAGATCGATGGTGTGTTTACACCGCTCGTCCTGCACAAGCACAGGCGCCGTGCTTTGCCTAACGGTCCAGCTCCGGGTAACGCCGGAAAATGCCGCTTTCGTTGAACGGGATGCGCCGGGGCGAAGCGAGATATTTCTTGACGCCCGGACGTGCGGCCACGGCGTCGCGCACCGCGACCAAGCCAGGCACGTCGCGCTCGATGCGGCGCATCGCCTTCGGAAAGGCGTAGCGCAAGCCTTCGATCAGCTGAAACACGGACAGATCGACATAGCTCACCCTGCGGCCGACGAGATAAGGCCCCTTGCTCTTGGCCAGCACGGTCTCGAAATAGCCGAGATATTTCGGCGCCCGCTCGGCGAGGAAATTCTCGGTGTAGCGCTTGGCTTCCGGCTTGGCGTCCTCGTAATACAGGCTCGAGCCGAGCGGGTGATGGGTGTCATGGATCTCGGCGACGAAATCGGTGACCGTCAGCTGTAGCTGGTGCAGCCAGAGCCGGTCCGCTTCCGCGCGCGGAGCCAATTTCACCCGCGGGCCGAGGTAGAATAAGATTTCGGCGACCTGCGCGATCACCAGCTTGCCGGCTTTCAGGAAGGGCGGCGCGAAGGGCGGACGTTTCTCCCGTCCATTCATCATCGCCATCATCTTGCCTGTTCCGCCCGATTTGCGTGCGACGTCCTCATAGGAGGCGCCGGCGTCCTCAAGCGCCAGCCGCACGAATTCGCCGCGCCCCTGAATCTCCGGCCAGTAATAAAGCTGATAGCGCATGGGAGTACCTCTTCCCAAAACGATGATCCCCCGCGCGAGGCGGGGGACCAGTACATACCGACTGCGCCGCGAATGCCAGACGGCCCGATTGCGGCCAGCGATGGCGCAGGCGAACGTCAATTCACCGCGAAGCAGTACAAAAGCCCGTCGCCGCCGGTGCCTTGCAACGCCTTCTGGGTGCAGCCCTGACCGGGAGCCGAGCCGTCGCGCGGCTCGCGCGAAGGATGCGCGGAATTCCAGGAATGCGACGGCGCGTCGTCGCGCAGTCCCATGCGGTCATGGTGCCCGAGCTGCGCCGAGCCTTGCGTGCCGCTCGTCCAATTCTTGCAGGTGTGATCCTTGTCGTCCTTGAACGCCGTGCCGTCCGGCTGCGACCCGGTCAGGATGTCGTGGCGATTTGGCTTGTCGCCGCGGCCGTTGATGACCTCGCCTTTCTCCGACAGGCTGTTCTGCTTGTTGAGCTTGTTGTTGGCGCTGTGCAGGTCCTCGACGTTCATGGCGACGACGAGGCCCTTGGCGTTGCTCCACGGACCCTTGCCGATGCGGTCGCGCGCGTTCACCGCGCCCGTCCCTTGCGTCGACAGATAGGCGTGCCACGTCTTGCCGCCGGCGCCCGCCGTAGCGGCCAGCGCCTGGCAATGCGCGTCGGCGCCGGCCAATCCGCCCAAATCGGCGCCCTTACCCGGCCCGTGGCTGGTAATAAAGAAGCTCATGTTGCTCTGCTGCGCCGCAACCGGTGCGCCGCAGAACAGGGCGAGACATGCCGCAAGCGGCATGCCCTTTCGGATTGTCATCGGATATCTCCCAAATTCAGCGGAAGCCCGTCGCCCCGCTGTCGGGAGGAAACAACACCGACATCCGATGGCTATTCCAAGGCGGCCTCAGCCGACCTTGCCGCCGTATTGCTCGTCGCTCACCGGCTCCAGCCATTTCACGTGCTCGCCGCCTTGATGTTCCTGCATGGCGATGTGCTCCATGGCGTGCTCGGGCGTCGCGCCGTGCCAATGCTTCTCTCCGGGCGGGATCCAGACCGTATCGCCCGCGCGCACCTCGCGGATCGGCCCGCCCCAGGTCTGCACCCGGCCGATGCCGGAAGTGATATGCAGCGTCTGGCCGAGCGGATGGGTATGCCAGGCCGTGCGGGCGCCCGGTTCGAAGCGTACCCAAGCCGAGCGCAAGAGCGCGGGGTCGGGCGCCTGGATGATCGGATCCTGCCACACGGTTCCGGTGAAACTGGGCGCGCCCATTTTGCGCGAGGGCCGCGATCCGCAAGCGATGATGTCCATTGTTTGCCTCCCTTTTCTGCGATGGCGGGAACCCTACCCTTCCCGCCGACCGCAAGGAACAAAAAAGCCCGGCGTCACCGCCGGGCTTCATCTTGCGCGAAGTTCTTCTTGCTTATTCCTCGCGAAGCACGTCAGGCCGGCTGCAGATTGCCGGCAGCAGGCTTACCGCGCTCGGTAACGACTTCATAGGTCACCTTCTGGCCTTCCATGAGCGAGCGCATACCAGCGCGCTCGACCGCGGTGATGTGAACGAACACATCCTTCGAGCCGTCTTCCGGCTGAATGAAGCCGTAACCTTTCTGCGTATTGAAGAACTTCACAGTTCCGACAGGCATCAGTTATCCTTTCACGCTTTCGTCGGTCGCCCACGCGTTCATCGCCATGGGCGGCAACAATCCAAGTTTTGGGAGATCACTTGACGCGCTGGCCCAAACCCGGGTGCGTGGCAGCAAGATGAAGCCGAAAACCAGATTGCGGGCGCGCCATTAGACCGATTTCGGCGCAAGGTCAACGGGTAAGCCGGCCTGAAGCGGCGCGGCCGAGCGCGTTTTGGCGTCTAATAACGGACCTGAATTGTAAAATCGGTTCGTGACGCGCATCGCTAACAAATCGTGAAGATATTGCGGATTGCGCTACCTGCTCAGAACTCACGCCGCCATTGTCTTCTTCACCTCGGCCACCAGCTGCTTGAGCGTGAACGGCTTGGCAAGGAAAGCGTATTGCTCCTTGCCGTGCTCGTCGCTGGGCAGGTTCTTGGCGAAGGCTTCCTCGGCATAGCCGGAGACGAAGATGATCTTCACCTCCGGATTGCGCTTGCGCAGTTCCTTGAGCAGCGTCGGCCCGTCCATCTCCGGCATCACCACGTCCGAGACGACGAGGTCGACAGGCCCGCGCGAATCGAAAACGTCGATTGCCTCGATGCCGTTTCCCGCCTCAAGCACCGTGTAGCCGCGCGAAGACAGGCCGCGCGCGTTGAGCGCCCGCAAGCCTTCCTCGTCCTCGACCAGCAAAATCGTCCCCTGCCCGGTCAGGTCGGTTTGCGCGGCGCGCGCGGCCTGCTCGGCCGCCGACATGACACCGGCGATTTCGGGCGGTTCCGCTGCGGCCGCTTGCTCCTCGACGCCCGGCACGTGGCGCGGCAGGAAAATGCGGAACACCGTCTGGCCCGGCTGCAATTCGGCGTAGATGAAGCCGCCGGTCTGTTTGACGATGCCGTAGACGGTCGACAGGCCAAGCCCCGTACCCTTGCCGACCTCCTTGGTGGAAAAGAACGGCTCAAAAATCTTGTCGATGATATCGGGCGGAATGCCGCTGCCGGTGTCGCTGACTTCGACCAGCACGTAGTCGGCCGCCGGCATGCCCTTGGTGCCGAACTTGGCGCATTCGGCAGAGGTCACATTGACGGTTCGCACGGTGAGCTTGCCGCCCTCGGTCATCGCGTCGCGCGCGTTGACCGCCAGATTGACGATCACCTGCTCGAACTGTGAAAGGTCCACCTTCACCGGCCACAGATCGCGCCCGTCCACCACCTGCAGCGACACTTTCTCGCCGATCAGCCGCTTCAGCAGCATGCCGAGATCGTTGAGCGTCTCGCGCAGGTCGAGCACCTGCGGGCGCAGCGTCTGCTTGCGCGAGAACGCCAGCAGCTGGCGCACCAGCGCCGCCGCGCGATTGGCGTTCTGCTTGATCTGCATGATGTCCTTGAACGAGGGATCGGTCGGCTTGTGCGCGTTGAGCAAAAAATCGGTGGCCATCATGATGGCGGAAAGGACGTTGTTGAAGTCGTGCGCGATGCCGCCGGCAAGCTGCCCGACCAATTCCATCTTCTGTTGCTGCTGCACGCGCGTTTCCAGCGTGCGCTGCGCCGTGGTCTCGAGCGCGTAGACGATGGCCGCCTCGCCGTCGCGCTCCTCCTCTTCGACCGCCGAGACGAAGAAATTGGCAAAGCGCTCGCCCGCGCCTTGCAGGGCGGCCTCAACCGGCGCGATGTCGCCCTGGCCGGCGGCCGCCTTGGCAATCGAGGCCTCCAGCGCCGCGCGGTCGCGCTCGGCCACCACCGCGTAGATCGTGCGATCCTCGCCCTTGAGCAGCTCTTCGAAGGCGGAGGCAAAGCGGGCATTGCTGCGCGCGATGCGGCCCTGCCGGTCCACGGTCGCGATGGCCATGGGCGTATTCTGAAAGAAACGCATGAAGCGCACTTCCGCCGCGCGCTGCGGGTCGCTGCCGTCGTCGCGCGCGCGGTTGAGCACCAAAGTGCGCGAGGCGCCCGGCTTGCCGTCGGCGCCGAAGGCCACCTTGTGGAACAGGCGCACCGGCACCGGCTTGCCGCCGCGCGTCTTCAGATCGAGGTCGAGCACCTCGGTCTTCACGTCGCCCGGCGCGGCGCTGAAGGCGGTGAGCAAGGCGGCGCCCTCGCCGGCGACGATGTCGGTAAGCCTGAGCGAGCCCGTGGCAACTTGGGCGAGGTCGTGGTCGAGCCAATTGGCGAGCGTGGCGTTGAGATAGACGATATGGCCATCGCCATCGACCGAGAAGAAGCCGGCCGGCGCATGGTCGAGATAATCGATGGCGTGCTGCAATTCCTGGAAAACGTTCTCCTGGCGCTCGCGCTCGCGGGTCACGTCCGCGACCGACCACACCGACAGGCGGGCATCGCGCTTGCCAGGCCCAAGCGGGCGCACGCGCAGGCGCAGCCAGCGCGCGGTCTCGCCGCCGGCGATGCGCACTTCCTCCTGCGCCCGTTTTCCCTCGCGCGCGGCCTTGAGCAGGCGGTAGATCGATTCCGACACCTCCGGATCGCCGATGAATACCCGCTCGATCGGCCGCACATCGTGATCGCCGCTGGCGCCGATCAGGTCGAGATAGCTGGCATTGGCGTAAAACACGCGGCCCGCGGCATCGGTGACCACGATGCCTTCGAAAGAATTGTCCACCACCGATTTGAGCACCGGGTTGGCCTGCTCGCGTTGGCCGAACCGCATGATTCCGGCAGCGAGCGCGAACAGCGCGAAGACGCCGATGCTGCCGAGCCCGGCGAGCAGCGCCAGAATATAGCTTGCCGAATGCTCGCGGCCGACAAAGACGAGGCCGGCCGCCGCCGCCGCCAAGGCGAGCGCGACCAGCAGCACCAGACCGATCGAGCCGGCGCGCGGGGCACTTTGGCTGCGGTCGAAGGCCGACCGCAGTTGCCCTGCCTCGCCGGCCGCCTGCCGTGTCGCCCGATCCTCGCCTGCCATGACGTTATTGGCCCTCAAGTCGCCGCGGCGTTTCGCATCGCTTCAGGCGCGACTGCCTGGCGAACGGCCCGACGCAAGCACCGGGCACCCCTCATTAGAACATGATCGGGCACAGCGCGAAGCGGTTTTCCCAAATCGCTCACAGCCTGCTGAAAGCGCGCGGAACCGCGCGCCGCCGCAATTTCAGCACGTAGCCGATCACCTCCGCCACCGCCTTGTAATGCTCGGGCGGGATGGCCTGGTCGATATCGACCGCGGCATGCAGGGTCCGCGCCAGCGGCGGGTTTTCGACGACCGGGATATCGTGCGCGGCGGCAACCTCCCTGATCTTCAGGGCGAGTGCGTCGACACCCTTGGCGACACACACCGGCGCTTCCATGCCGCGCTCGTATTGCAGCGCCACCGAATAGTGCGTCGGATTGGCGATCACGACCGCCGCCTTTGGTACCGCCGCTATCATGCGCTTGCGCATCCGCGACTGGCGCAACTGGCGCATCTTGCCCTTGATGGTCGGATCGCCCTCGGTTTGTTTGAATTCGTCCTTCATTTCGCGCAGCGACATTTTCTGCTTGTTGAACCATTGGCGGTACTGGAACAGGTAGTCCGCTGCCGCCACAACGGCGAGCATGGCGACCACTGCGCCCATCAGCTTGATCGCAAGCTTCATGGCGAGCGGCAGTGCCGCGTCGACGTCGGTGCGGCTGAGCGCCATCAGACGCCCGCGTTCCGGCCACATCAACGCGGTGAGCACCGCACCGACCAGCACCAGCTTGACGATCCCCTTGGCGAAATTGGCGAGCGCCTGTTTTGAGAACAGCCGCTTGAGGCCGGCGGCCGGCGAGATCTTCGAAAGCTTCGGCTTCAGCGTCTCGAAAGACCAAACCAGGCGGTGCTGGATCATATTGCCGCCAATCGCCGCCAACATCAGCAGCAGGAACGGCACCGCGAGCGCGAGCAAAAGCTCGCCCCCGATCTTCTCGAACAGAGCGACCAAGGCCCGGCCGTCCACCCGCAGCTCGAAAGAATTGGCGATCAGCCCGCGCAGCAGGACCGCGACGTCGTGGCCGGCGCCGCCGGACATGGTCGTCAGCACGAGCGTCGCGCCGGCGATCACGAACCAAGTATTGACCTCCTGGCTCTTGGCGACGTCGCCGCGCTTGAGCGCCTCTTCCAGGCGCTTTTGCGTCGGGTCTTCTGTTTTCTCGGTATCGTCTTGTTCTTCGGCCATGCCGTCTCTTATTGCTTGCGCACGCTCTTATCCGAAAATCGCTTCTGGCTTTTCCGGATTGCGTGCGCGATCAGCCATGCGGCGCCAAATTGGCGAGTACGCCTTGCAGGTATTCGACGAAAGTCCCCATCATCGCCCCGATCACCAGGAGCAGCAGCAGGAGGCCGAGCAGGATCGACAAAGGCAGGCCGATGAAGAACACCTGCATCTGCGGCATCAGGCGGGATAGCACGCCGAGCCCGAGATTGAACAAGAGGCCGAACACCAAGAACGGCGCGGACAGTTGCACGCCGATGCGGAAGGCGCCGGCGATCACCTGCGTGAAGTGCTGCGCCACGTCGCCGGTCAGCGGCATCTCGCCGGGGTGGAAGATGGTGTAGCTGTCGTTGAGCGCGGCGATCGCCAGGTAGTGCATGTTGGTGGCGAACACCAGCGTGATGCCGAGCACGGTGAGAAAGTTGCCGACCAGCGCACCCTGCTCGTTGTGGTTCATTGGGTCGACCGCAGTGACGAAGCCGAGGCCCAATTGCTGCGCCACCACGGTGCCCGCGACCTGCAGCGCCGAGATCGCCAACCGCGCGGTCAGGCCGAGTACCGCACCGATGATGATTTCCTGCACCGCCACCACCAGGACCGGCCCGATAGCGGTGAGATCGACCGTGTAGGCTTTCTCGTGCGCCGGCACCAGGACGGCGGTGAGCACTAAAGCGACGGCGAGCCGCACGCGCGAGGGCAGGCCCTGCTCGCCGATGGCAGGCATCAGCATCACCAACGTCCCGATGCGCGCAAAGGTCAGCAGAAAGGCGGCGGCGAGCGCCGGCAAGAAGGAGACGTCGATCTTCATCTGGCCTATGTGCCGATCGCTTAGAAGGAAAAACGTAAAGCCTGCATTTTCTTTTCCCGCCGCCGCTTCCGCGCGCTCAGCCGGACACGATGCGCGCCGCGATCCGCAACATCTCGGCGTGCAGCTGCTCGGCCATGAAAGGCAGCGCGACCAGCAGCGCGACGAAGATCGCCAGGATTTTCGGCACGAAGGCGATGGTCATTTCCTGGATCTGCGTGAGCGCCTGCAGCAGCGATATGGCGACGCCGACCGCCAGGCCCACCAGCATGACCGGCGCCGCGACCAGGATCAGCGTGTAGATCGCCTCACGCGAGATATCGAGAACTTCCGGACCGGTCATGGTCAGATCGGCATCTTCATGATGTCTTCATAGGCCGCGATGATCTTGTCGCGCACCGCTACCACCGCGTCGATGGCGACCTCCGTTTCCGAGACCGCGGTGACGACATCGACGATGTTGGCTTTGCCATTGGCGGCGGCCTGCGCCTGCTTGTCGGACTTGTGGCCCATCTGCTCCACCGCGCCGAGCGCCTCCTTGAGCACCGAGGAGAAGCTCGAAGGGCTCTTGGGCTCGGCGCCGTTGAGCTGCCCGAGCGGCGAAGCGGCGGAAGTGAGACGCGAGACGGCGGCGTAGGCGCCGGCGGCGGAAAGCGGTGAGGCCATGCCTTATTCCTTCAAGCCTTGAGAATATCGATGGTGCGCTGGATCATGCGGCGCGTGGCGGTTACCACATTGATGTTGGCTTCGTAGGAGCGCTGCGCCTCGCGCATGTCGCTCATTTCGATCAGCGGATTGACGTTGGGATACTTGACGTTGCCGTTGGCATCGGCCGCCGGGTGGCCTGGCTCGTATTTGATGCGGAAGGGCGAGGTGTCGGCCTGCGTCTTGCCGAGCTCGACCACTTGCACGCCGAGCGCGCGATCGAACTCGCTTTGAAACACCGGCACCTTGCGCTGATAGGGATCCCCGCCGGGCGCCGACGGCGTCGAATCCGCGTTGGCGATGTTTTCGGAGATGATGCGCATGCGCCCCGCCTGCGCGCGCAGGCCCGAGGCGGCGATCGCCAGTGTCTTGATGAAGTCCACCGCCGATCTCCTATTTCTTGCCGAGTGCGAGCTTGATGAGGTTGAGACTGTGGGTGTAGAGCGCGGTCGCGGCCTGGAAATCCATCTGGTTGGCGGCGACCTTCATCATCTCGTCCTCGAGATTGACCGCGTTGCCGGTCGGCCGCACTTCGTATTGGCTATCGCGGCGGCTGCGGAACTGCGATGCGGCCGGGCCGAAGCCGGCGATGTGGCCGCTTTCCGTCGTCGCCAGGGCCACCGGCGTAACGCCGCTAGCCGCGGCCTCGCCCGCCGGCGCGAATTTCAGCGGCGTCAGATCGCGCGCCTGGAAGCCCGGCGTATCGGCATTGGCCACATTCTCGGCCAGCACCTTTTGGCGCGACTGCGTCCATTCCAGCCGCGTGCGCAGCATGGACAGGATCGGAATATCGCTGATGGCCATCGCCTCTCCCCCAAAGCCGCCCCCGCGCGGTCCGGCCGCGACTAGGCAGACTTTGCCGGGCGTATGGTTAATGGCGGGTAAAAAGATAAGGCCGCGAGCTTGAAACCCGGCGGTGCCGAATAGCCTGTTCCGCCCGCGAAACCAGGCTTTTGCGCGAAAAGGGGCTTTATTTGTTAATATACCCGGACTCCCCGAGAATCCGAAGAACCCCCCCTTGCCAAACGGCGCGAACCGGATTCTACCGTACGGATGATTCGGCCCGGGTTTCTGGACAGAGAATCGCGGCAAGACCTGATCGGGTTGGCTCGGAACGGGTCGGCCGCTCATCGTTTGGCCCGGCGTGCGAACGCGCTGGTGTTGCTCGACGATGGGATGAGCTGCGAAGCGATTGCGAAGGTCCTGTTTCTGGACGACGACACCATCCGCACTTGGTATCGCCTGTATGAAGCGGATGGGATCGAGGGCCTGACGAACTTCAGCTACGAGGGCAGCGTTTGCCAGTTGAGCGGCGAGCAACAGGAAAAGCTGAAAGCCTGGGTTGCCGCTGCCTTACCACATACAACGCGCCAGGTCGGCGCCTGGATCGAGAATGAATTCAGCGTCGTTTACCAAGGCCGGTCAGGACTGATCGCGCTGTTGCACCGCCTGGGGCTCGAATATCACAAACCCAATGTCATTCCGCGCAAGCTTGACGAAGAAAAGCAGAAGGCTTTCATTGAGAGCTACGAAAAGCTGCTGAATTCCTTGGGCGACGACGAGGCCGTACTGTTTGCTGACGCCGTGCATCCGACCCATGCCGCACGGCCCGTCGGCTGCTGGGCGCCGAGCCAGGAGAAGCTGGCGATCGAGCAGACGAGCGGGCGTCAACGCATCAACATTCACGGCGCGATCGACCTGGCGACCGGGCAAACCCGGATGATCGAGGCCCTGACCATCGACGCCGCCTCGACGATCAGGCTGCTGCAATCGATCGAGACGCTCTATCCGATGTTGGCGCTCATCCATGTTTTCCTGGACAACGCGCGTTATCATCACGCCAAGCTCGTGCAGGAATGGTTAGCCCTGCCGGGACGACGCATCAAGCTGCACTTCATCCCAAGCTATTGCCCGCACTTGAACCCGATCGAGCGGTTATGGGGTCTCATGCACAGAAACGTCACGCACAACAAGTGCTACGCAACTTGCGCCCAATTTGCCGACGCGACGCTCAGTTTTCTGCGTGAAAAGGTTCCGGGGAATTGGGCGAACCTCTGTGATTCGGTCACCGACAATTTCCGTATCATCAACCCCAAGGATTTTCGGGTTGTGGCGTGAACGGAGTATAGTCTGTTAGTATTCGAGACGGCAAATAGTGCCTAGAGAATTAACCATTTGGGATTCTCGCGCGGGCACGCAGGTTGGGAGTTCGATTGATGGATGCCTTGTTCGGCTCGGCTATGCCCCTTGCGGTGCGCTTCTTCATCGCCTTTCTGGTGGTGCTGGCGCTGATCGGGCTGACCGCCTGGCTGGTGCGTCGTTTCGGCGCCAACCGCCTGGGCAGTGCCGCGCGCGGCCGCCAGCCGCGTCTGGCCGTGATCGACGCGGCCAGCGTCGATGGGCGCCGCCGCCTGGTGCTGATCCGCCGCGACAATATCGAACATCTCCTGATGATCGGCGGCCCCACCGACGTGGTGATCGAGCCCAATATCGTGCGCGCGGCCGCCGCAGCCACGCGCGAGCCGCCGCGCCTTGCGACGACGCCGGAGCCCGTCATGCGGGTGACGCCGCCGCCGATCGAAAGCGCCTGGCCTCCGCCGCCGGTGAGCGAGCCGGCGCCGCCGCCGCCGCGCGCGCCGCGCGCGCCCGCGACGGAAGAGGCCTGGCATGCGCCGGAGCCGGCCGTCCGCGTGCGCCAAAGCGACAGCCTCACCGGCCTTGCCGCCGAATTGTCGTCCAAGCTCGCCAAGCCGACCGACGTTGCGCCTCAGCCTGCCCCGCGCGAACGCGATGACGTGCCGCGCACCACCGCCGCACCGCCGATGGCGCCGGAGCCGCCCGCCGCGCCGCCACAGGATCATAACCTCGCGGAAATGGCGCAGCAGCTGGAAGCCGCTCTGCGCCGCGCGCCCGCGCCGGAAGGCCGCCCGCCCGTCACCGACGCGCTGGCGGTGCCGCCGCCGCCCCCGGCGGCGGCGCGCCCGATCGCGCGCGAGAGCAAGCCGCGGCTCGAACCGAAATTCGAAGCGCCGAAGTTCGAGGCACCCAAGTTCGAAGCGCCCAAGTTCGAACCGCCCAAGCCCGAGCAGCCGAAATTCGAGCCGCCGAAGCCCGAGCCGAAGTTCGAGGCGCCCAAATTCGAGCTGCCGAAAGCCGAACCGAAGTTCGAGGCCCCGAAATTCGAGCCGCCGAAACAAGAGCCGAAATTCGAGCCCCCCAGGTTCGAGCTGGCGAAACCCGAACCGAAATTCGAACCGCCCAAGTTCGAAGCGCCGAAGCACGAACCGCCCAAGTTCGAAGGGCAGCCCGCGCCCAGGCCCGAGACGCGGGCGGAGCCGAAGCCGGAAGCGCCGATGGCGCCCGAGAAGACGCTCTACGACAATCTTGAAGAGGAGATGGCGAGCTTGCTCGGCCGTCCTTCCGACAAATCGTGACAGCGCTTTCCGGCCGCCGTGTCCGTCTGGTGACGGTGGCGGTCGGAGTAGCAACGCTGATGGCGCTGGCGGTCACTCCCGCCGGCGCGCAGGACGTCAGCATCAATTTCCCGCAAGGCGCAGGCCTGACCGAGCGCGTGATCCAGATGATCGCGCTGCTCACCGTGCTGTCGCTTGCCCCTTCCATCCTCGTGATGATGACGTCGTTTACCCGCATCGTGGTGGTGCTGTCCTTGCTGCGCACCGCGCTCGGCACCGCCACCGCGCCGCCCAATGCGGTGATCGTGTCGCTTGCGCTCTTCCTCACCGCCTTCGTGATGGGACCGGCCTTGCAGAGCGCCTACGACACCGGGGTCAAGCCGCTGGTCGCCAACCAGATCACCGCCGAGCAGGCCTTCGAGCGCGGCACGCAGCCCTTGCGCGCCTTCATGGAAAAGAACGTGCGCGAGCAGGACCTCAAGCTGTTCCTCACCATGTCGAAGGAGGCGGCGCCCGCCAATCCGCAGGATCTGTCGCTGCGCGTGCTGGTGCCGGCCTTCATGATCTCCGAGCTCAAGCGCGCCTTCGAGATCGGCTTTCTCTTGTTCCTGCCCTTCCTGATCATCGACCTGGTGGTGGCCTCGGTGCTGATGTCGATGGGCATGATGATGCTGCCGCCGGTGGTGGTGTCGCTGCCGTTCAAGCTGATCTTCTTCGTGCTGGTGGACGGCTGGAGCCTGGTGGCGGGAAGCCTGATCCAGAGCTACGGGACTTAAGCCCCCATATTAAATGCCGGTGCCGCTCTCTCGCCGCGTCCGCTTGCGCGGGCGCAGGACGCTTCAGCGTGATGCCGGCAGGATCGAGCCGGTCGGCGCCGGATCGGCTGCGCCGGCGGGCGACTTTGGCGGCAGCGGCGCGGTGGCGGCATGCGGTTTCGCCGGCGCGTTGGCGGCAGCCTTTTCCAGTACGGCTTTCTTCGCCTCCGGCTTGTCCGCCCGGGCGGGCGTCGAAGGCGCCGGCGCCGGCTTGGGCGCGGCCGCCTTTTCGGCGAGACCTTCCGGCGGCGCGGCAACCGCGTCCGGATAGCGCTTGCGCATCTCCTTCAAGAAGGCGTCGAGCGTATCGACGCCTGCCACCACCTGCGCCACGTTCTTGAACTCGGCCCCGCTGGTGCCGGTCGGTGCGGTCACCACCTGGAAAGCGTGCGCGTCCGGGCTGTCCGCCATTTTAGTCATGTACCTGTCGCGCAGGCGCGCGAGGCTGATCGAACTCGTCGGCGAGCGCGTAACCGATCGCCGCGCGCAGAACGTCGACGCGCTCGCCGGCGGAGAGCGGGCTGAACTGTCGCCAGCGATCGCCGTAGAGCAGTTCGATCTGCTCGGCCGACTGCCGCCAGCGCTTGGCCGCCCACAGAATGTCGGCGCGCAGGCGCAGCGCCTGCTTGCCCTGGATGTTTTCGATCATTTCCAGCGCCAGGTCGTGGCGACCGAGCTCCGACAGCGCGCGCGCTTCCAGGAGCAGGCGCTGGTCGCGCAGTTCGTTCGACAAGCCGTCGGTGCGGGTCGAACGCAAGGCCGCGAGCGCGCTGTCCGCCTTGCGGTCCATCAGGTAGATCGTCGCCAGCCGTACTGCGCGCGGCGGCGCCGTTCAGGCGGTGGTCGACCTGGTGCTGCAGCAGCTTGGCCGCCTGGTCGAGCAGGTCGACGGAAACCAGCCGGTCGGCGAGCTTGCGGATCATCTCATCGCCGCGCCGTCCGATCGGCGTGAGCTCGCGGTAGTCGTAGAACAGGGCGAGCGCCTCGACCGGCGGCAGCGCATTGGCCTTGCCGCCGAGAAACAGGCTTTCGAAGCTTGCCGCCGCCTCGTCCTCGATCTTGCGCGTGAGGTCGGAATTGGGATGCGCCAACATGGCCGAGCGCATGACATGGAAGGCCTCGCGGTAGCGCCCTTCTTCGGTGTAGAGGTGCGCCAAGAGTTCGCAAGCCTTCCGTCTCGGTCTCGTCGCCGCGCCAGACGGTGGTCAGCGTTTCGAGCTGGTTCACCACGTCCTTGCGCGGCAAGTCGCCGAGCTTGAAGCGCAGCGCGATCTCGTGCAGCTGGCCTTGCGCGGCGGCGGGACGCTCGCGCGAGCCCGCGGCGGCGCGATAGTTGGTGAGCGCGTCCTCGTTGCGGCCGAGCCCTTGGTCGATGCGGCCGGCCAGCACGGCGACGGAGGGCGCCATCGCGGGCGGTATGCCGGCGGTCTGCAGCTCGCTGAGCACGCGGCTGGCGTCGGCGAAATCGCTCACCTCGATGGCGGCGCGCAAGGCCGCGCGCAACGCCAGCTGCCGCAGCTCGATCGGCAAGCCGCCGAGCGCATTGTCGACCTCCCCGAAGCGCTTGTGCGCCTCGACCCACTCGCCCTGCCGGGCATAGGCCATGGCGCGCCAGATCGGCGCCTCGAGCTGATTGCCGATCTGCGGATTGGAGAGGTCCTTGAGCGCCGCGTCCGGCCGGTCGAGCATGACGTTGGTCACCGCCTTGAGCACGCTGCCGGTGATATCGTCGGCGCCGCGCTCCTGCGCGAGCGTGAAGTCGAGCACGCCCTTGGCTTCAGCCACCATGTTCTGCGCGATGTAGAAGCGGGCGAGGTCGAGGCGCGCCTGCCGCCGCTTGCCGGGCGGCGCCACGGCCGCCTTGTAGATCAGCTCGGATTGGCGCGGGTAGAACTTGGCCTCGCGGTTGAAGCCCCAGAGCTGCGTGTCGAAGGTCACCGCGCGGAACGGGCTGGCGAGCTGCTGCTGGCCGATGGCGGTCGGCGAAAGGGCGAGGCCCTGCGGGCGGCCGATCAAAATCTTGCCGGCGTCCAAGGCCACGGTCAGGTCGTCGGCGAGCGGCTGCAGCACCACCCCTTGCGCCGAGGGCAAGGCGCGCAGTTCGACAAATTGCTGCGCTTTGAGAAAGCCGCGCGTCGGCGCCAGCGCCGTCACCACCACGAGACGGTCGCCCACCGCCGGATCGTTGATGCGGTGGACGTGCTGCGGACGATCGAAAGGAATCGCGATGCCGGCGCGATTATTGCCGAGCACGCTGCGCGCGATGGTGACTTGCTGCGTCGGCACAGTGACGCTGTCGCCGAGATCGACGATCCAGGCCGGCCCGTCGTTGGTGACGCTGACCAGGCGCGGGCGCGATAGCCGCAGCCGCACGACAGCAGCGCCGTCCTGGCTGCGCTCAAAGCGCGTCTTGCGGATGGGCGCATCGACATTCGCGTGCAGCCCGGCGAGATCGATTTTGGCCTTGCTGTCGAACACCAGCCACAGCGTGTGACCGCGGCGGAAGACCGCGGCCGGAGTCGGCACTGCGAAGGGAAATTCAATGCGCAGATTATCGCCGCCACTATGCAGTTCGGCCGCGACCGTCGCTCGCCCGTCGGGCGGCGGCCCCTTAGGATGGACAGCCGCGGGCTTCGAAGCTGCCGGCGCCTTTGGCACGGCCGCTTTGACTTGCGCAGCCGGCTGCGGCTGCACCGCCGGCTTGGTCGGCTCGGCCTTTGCCGCAGGCGGTTCGGTGGTTTTGGCGACGGCAACGGGCTTGGGCGGTGTGGTCGGCTCGGCCGCCTTACCCTTCGCCTCGGCCGCCGCCATTTTGGCGGCAGGCTCTGCTTCGGCTGGCTTCGGCGCCGCCGTTTCGGCCGCGGCGTGGTTTGCGGCAGCGGGCTTGACGACAGGCGGTTTTGCCGGTGCGGGCTTGACCGCCGCGGCGGCCGGCGCCGGAGCGCCGGCAATTTTCGGCAGATCAACGCGCTCCTTTTGGGGGGCGGGCGCCGGCTCGTTTTTCGCGGCCACCGTCTGCGGCGGCGCGACGGCTGGCATGACCGCGCCTTCCCGCTGCGGCGCGGCGGCACCGGTCGCCACGTCGACGGCGATGCTGGAATCCTCGCGGAACGTGCGCACCTTGGGCGCGCCGTTGAATGCAAAATGGACCGCCGTCGAATACGCGTCCATGGTGCTGGTGATCGATTTCAGCGTCGGCGGCAGCGTCGCGATGGCGTCGGCTAAATCCCATTTGATCTTTTGATCGAAATCGAGCGAAAGGCCGCCGTCTTTTTGCTCGGGCACCACGTTCACGCCGTCCGGCACATCGAACACGTAGCGCGTGAATGTCGGCTGACTTGCCACGCGCACCCTTATGTTGCGCGGCTTGCTTTCCTTGGCGGCGGTTCTATGCCGCTGCAGCAGCCGTTCGGCCTCCTGCGCGCGGCGGGCAAGATCGGCGATCACCTCCTGCGGCAGGCCCGGCAGCACCGAGCCCCAGGTCTCGGGCAGCAGGTCGACGAACAGCTTTTCCGCCGCCGGTATGGAATGGACTTTCAGCTTGTGCGCGAGCGCGATGCGGATGGCGCTGCCGTCCGGATCGATCCGCGCGGCGCTTACATAGCCGGGAGCGGCGGCGTTGAGCCTGTCGACCGCGATGTCGACCGGCTTCTTGAACCTCAGGATCAGGATCGGAAAACGTTCGGTGATGCTGGCCGGCACTTCTTGCTCGAAGTGGAATACGAGCCGCGCATAACCGCCGTCGGTGAACACCTGAAGCTCGCCTTTGACGCGCCCGTCCGCGTGCGCTGCGCCGCTGAACGCAAAGGTGAGCGTCAATAGCAGCAACGCCTCCAGCACCGCGAAGATCGTCAGCACACGCCGCGTCAAGCGCCGGCGCGGCGGCGCGTGCCGCTTGCGCATCTGGGCCAGGCTGAACGACGGCGCCGTCATGAGTTCCTAGCCCCCTGTTGGCTTACCTTCGATCTTCGGCAGTTCTTTCCGGTCCGGCTTGGCGGCAGGCTGGCCGCTCGCGCGATTGGCGAGCTCGACGGTGAGCCGTTCGGCGGCTGCCGGCGCCATCTGGGCGAGAATCGCCGACATGGCGCGGGGCTTCATTTTGGTCGAGACCTCGACCAGGATATTCATGTCGAGCCGGTCGAAGATGCGGGCGGCATCCTTTGGCTTCATGTTCTCGTACATCGTGATGATGTCGTGGAAGTGCTTGGCTTCGGCCTTGTCGCGATCGCCCTGCGCGGACTTGACCTTCGCCTCGACGTCTTTGAGTTGGGCGACCTTGTCCTCCACGCGCCGCTCGGCGGCCTTGAGCAGGCTTTCGCGCATGTCGAGGTCGCGCGCGCGGGCGTCGAGCTGCTCGCGACGTTTCTGCAGGCTTTCCAGGATGGCGCGCTCGCCCGGTGAGTTGATGTGGCCGGGCACGATCGGAATGACGGTGCCGCCGGCATCCAGCTTTGGCGGCGGCGGCCGGGTATTGCTGACCTTGAGCTTGGTCTCGTCGGCCTTCCCCTCGGACGGCTTGCCTTCGGAAGGCTTGCCTTCGGTAGGCTTCGCGTGCTTGTCCACCGAACCGGTGACATCGCGGCCATCGTTGTAGTTGAACATCTCCTGCGCCCAGGATCCCTTCGCGGCGGGCGCACCCGGAATATTGGGGTCGCCTGCGACGATGATCTTGGGATATTCGGGCACGCTTTCGGCCGGCTCCACCTTGAAGCCCGGCTTGTTGCGGTTTTCCAGGCGCTCGGCCAGCGTATAACCGCCGTCGAACACCAGGCCGGATACCTTGAGCGCGAACAGGCAGATCGTGGCGATGAGCACGATCGGGACGAGGCGGAAATCGCGCGCGAAACGGATCATGCCGCGCGGCCGCCCAACCGCGCCTTTGTGCGCGCGGCAAAGGCCTGCGCCGCAGCCGCCACGGCCTTGGCGTCCGGAACGGCGGGCTGGGGAACCGGCCCACCGCGCGCGGCGCCGGCGATGCGACCGATGCGCGCGAGCAGTTCCTCGCCGGCGGCGAGTTTCTCATCGAGCTCGGCGGAAATCTGCTCCACGCGTTCCAACCGATCGCCCAAGCTCTGCTCGCCGTCATGCATGGTCGATTTGAGACCCGCAATCGCACGCTCGGCGATCTCGGTGGCGGTGATCAGCTCGGAAATGGTCGCGCGCAAGGTCTGCTCGTCCGCCTTGAGCAGGCGGAGCTGGTTATTCAGCCGCACGCAATAGAGAATCGTCAGCAGCAGCAGGATCGAGACCATGGACTCGATCAGGTATGCATAATTGAAGCTCACGGGGCCTCCAGGCGATTGGTGGACTCGTCCGCTTTCTCGAACATGGCAAAGGTTGTCCGCGGCTTGCGCAGAGCCTTGGCGACGCGCACGGCGACGCGGTCGCCGACGCGGCCCATGCGTCCTTCGGTGAGCGGAACGTCGCCGCAGCGCACGCTGACCAGCGCGTCCGGCTTGAGTTCGAGGGTGAGCGTGTCGCCCACTTGCAACTTCATCATCTGCCGCAGCGGCAGCCGCGCCTCGTAGAGGACGGCATCGACTGCGATCTGCGCCTGGCCGATTTCGGTGGCGAGATGGCCTTCCCAGATCGGGTCGCGGCCGAACTTCTCGCCCATGAACATCTGCAGCAGGACCGCGCGGATCGGCTCGATCGTGGCGTAAGGCAGCAGCAACTCGATATTGCCGCCGCGGTCTTCCATGTCGATGCGCAGCCGCACCAGGATCGCCGCGTTAGCGGGCCGCGAGATCGCGGCAAAGCGCGGATTGGTCTCCAACCGGTCGATGTTGAACTTGACCGGCGACAGCGGCTTGAAGGCAAGCTCCGCGTCCGCCAGCACCACCTCGATCATGCGCTTGACCAGGTTGGTTTCGATCGTGGTGTAGGGCCGCCCCTCGACCCGCATGGTGCTCTGGCCGCGCCGGCCGCCGAGCAGCACGTCGATGATCGAATAGATCAAGCTCGAATTGACGGTGGCGAGGCCGAAATTGTCCCACTCCTCCGCCTTGAACACCGCGAGGATCGCCGGCAGCGGGATCGAGTTGAGGTAGTCGCCGAAGCGCACCGAGGTGATGCGGTCGAGTGAGACTTCGACGTTGTCGGAGGTGAAATTGCGCAGGCTGGTCGTCATCAGCCGCACCAGGCGGTCGAAGACGATTTCCAGCATCGGCAGGCGTTCGTACGACACCATCGCCGAATCGATGATGGCGCGGATGCCGGAATTGTCGTTGAGCGTCACGTCGGCCAGGCTGAAGCCGAGCAGGCTGTCGATTTCCTCCTGGTTGAGGATGCGTTCGGCGCCGCCCTTGCCGTGGAAGCCATCGCCGTCGTCGACCATCGCCGCCCATTGCGCGGCGGCTTCATCGACGCCCTGCTGGTTGGCCGGCACCTCCTTCGGCGTGGCCGCGTCTTCTTCCAGCGCCAAGCCCCATTCGGCGGCCAGCGCGTCCTGATCGATCTGTTCCTTGAGCGCCATCGTCGTTTACGCCGTCACTGGACGACGATCTCCTTGAACAGAACGGCGGTGATGTGGTTGGGCGAAACGGCGGCGTTCACCCGGCGGGTCAGTTCTTCCTTCAGCCGATAGAGGCCGGCGGAGCCGTCGAGATCGGTCGGCCGCAATTCGCGCAGATAGGTCTGGAAAGCGTCCATCACCCGCGGCATCAGCGGCTTGATCTGCTCGACGACGTGCGGATCGGGCACTTCGAGCACCACCTTGACCTTGAGATATTGCGTGCGGTCGCCGCCGGCGTTCGACAGATTGACCAGCACGTCAGGCATGTCGACGAACAGCGCGGGCTTGGCCTCGGCTTTCGCCGGCGCGCTCTTGCCTTCATGACGGAAGTACATGAATCCGGCAGTGCCGCCGCCCCCGATCACCAAAAGCCCCGCCGCGGCGATGATGATCAATTTGAGCGGCAGCTTCTTTTTCGGCTTTGCCGACTGGTCGGCTTCTTCTTGCGGCTTTTCTTCGACTTCCGCATCCGCCTGCTTCGCATTGGCTGCCATGACGACCCCGATGTGCAATCGTGCTGGTGGCCCCGCGCGCGGCGCTTTCGAAGAGAAAGGCCGGCGATGCGCGGTGCCGCGCTCCCCCTGCGGAAAAGGGTAGGTCGGTATGGTTAACAGATCATTGCCCGCGCCCCCTGCTCCGGCATGTTTTGCCGGGTCGCGGCGGTTTTTGCCCCAGGCGGCGGCGGGCGCTTTTTATCTAACCCACTGATCGCAAAAACTTTTACCGATTGGCACGGTCGCTGCAATGCATGCGACGGCCGCCGGCTTGGGAGAGCCTGCGGCAGTCGATACCCGCCATGCGGCCTCGGGAGGGCCTCAGCGGCGGGACCTGCAGGGGAGAAGACCGATGCAGAATGCAATTCTCGTCGGACTGTCGCGCCAAGTCGCGCTCGGCCGCGAGCTTGACGTCGTCGCCAACAACATCGCGAACATGGACACCACCGGCTACAAGGCCGACGGGTCGCTGTTCGAGGAATATCTCAATTCCGGCGCGCGCGCGGGCGGCACCGGCGCCCGCGTCAGCTTCGTGGTCGACCGCGGCATCTGGCACGACATGGGCCAGGGGCCGGTCGCCAAGACCGGCAATCCACTCGATCTCGCCATCGACGGCAATGCATTCCTCGTGGTGCAGACGCCGCGCGGCGAACGCTATACGCGCAACGGCGCCTTGCAGATCAACGCGGCCGGGCAGCTCGTCACCGGCGAAGGCGATCCCGTCATCGGCGATTCCGGGCCGATCACGTTTCAGCCGAACGACCGCCAGGTTTCCATCAGCCGCGACGGCACCATCAGCGTGCGCGAAGGCACGTCCAACGTCGATTCGCAGCGCGGCAAGCTGCGGCTCGTCACCTTCGCCAATCTGCAGCTGCTGCAAAAGGACGGCGGCAGTAGCTTCAAATCGCCGCAAGGGGTGCAGCCGATCGCGGTGCCGGCCGAGGCCGGGCTGATCCAGGGCGCGATCGAAAAATCCAATGTGCGCGGCGTGGTCGAGATGTCGCGCATGATCGAGATAACCCGCACCTATACCAACATCTCAAACATACTGCAGCAGCAGAGCGAGCTCGGCCAGTCGGCGATCGACAAGCTCGCCGAAGTTCCGAATTGATGAAGGGGAATTAACGCCATGCGCGCGCTCAACACCGCGGCGACCGGCATGATGGCCATGGAGCTCAACGTCCAGGTCATCTCCAACAATCTCGCCAACATGACCACCACCGGCTACAAGCGCCAGCGGGCCGAATTCCAGGACCTGCTCTACGATCACGTCAGCCGCATCGGCACGCAGACGTCCTCGCAGGGCAACATCCTGCCCGTCGGTATCGATCTCGGCTCCGGCGTCAAGGCGGTCGGCACGCCACGGCTGATGACGCAGGGGACGCTGACGCAAACCAGCGGCACGCTCGACGTCGCGATTCGCGGCGACGGCTTCTTCAAGATCCAGATGCCGGACGGCACCTACGCCTATACCCGCGACGGCACTCGTTCCAAATGGACGCGCAGGGGCGCATCGTGACGGCGCAGGGCAATCTGGTGATGCCCGGCGTCACCATTCCGCAGAACTCCAGTGGGCTGACCATCAACTCGCAGGGCCAGGTCTCGGTGATCCCGCAAGGCTCGACGAGCGCGACGGTGCTGGGCCAGATGACCATCACCCGTTTCATCAACCAGGCCGGCCTGCTGCCGATCGGCGACAATCTCTACACCGAGACGCCCGCTTCCGGCACGCCGCAGGACGGCTATGCCAACACGGACGGCGCCGGCGACCTGCTGCAGGGCAGCCTAGAGCAATCCAACGTCGATTCGGTATCCGAGATCACCAATCTCATCGCGGCCCAGCGCGCCTACGAGATGAACTCGAAAGTCATCAGCGCGGCCGACCAGATGCTGCAGACGACCTCCAACCTGATGCGCTGAGGTAGCCCCATGATCCGCACCCTCGCCGCCGCCTGCGCTGCCTTGCTGCTCTTCGGCGCCGCCGCCACCGCGCAAGTGACCGCCGCCCTCTCGCCGGTCCATCCCACGCTCAAGCCCACCGTCACGGTCACCGGCAATCTCGTGCGCATCGGCGACTTGGTCGAGAACGCCGGCGTGGTCGCCGACGTGCCGATTTTCCGCTCGCCCGATCTCGGCACCACCGGGACGGTTTCGGCCGACGCGGTGAGGGAAGCGGTGCGCGCCCACGCATTGACGCGACTCGACACCGCGGGCCTGAGCGAGGTGTCGGTGACGCGCGCCACCCGCACCTTCAAGCCCGCCGACATCGAAAATCGCCTCACGCAGGCGCTCGCCGCCAAATTCGCGCTCGGCGCCGCCAAGGACATCGTGCTTCAATTCGACGACGCCCTGCGACCGTTGCACGTGGAGCCGAGCGCCGGGGGCAAACCGCGCATCGAGCGCTTAAGCTACGACGCCCGCAGCGGCCGCTTCTATGCTGAGCTGGCGATCCCGAGCGGGCCTGCCACGCACCTGCGCTTGCGCCTTACCGGCCGCGCCGTCGCAACGCTGGAAGTGGCGACGGTGGCGGCGCCGGTCGCGCGTGGCGCCACGCTGAAAGACGCCGACGTTTTGATGGAGCGCCGCCCACGCGGCGAACTCGGCCGCGACGTGATCACCGACCGCGAAAAGGCGGTCGGCATGGCGGCGCGCGGCGGTCTCGAGCCGGGCCGGCCGCTGCATGCCGGTCAGCTGATGAAGCCGCTGGTGGTCCTGCGCAACGAGCAAGTGACGCTGGTCTACCACACGCCCGGCATCACGCTCACCGTGCTCGGCAAGGCGACGCAAGGCGGCGCCGTCGGCGACGTGATCAGCGTGCTCAACGAGCAGTCCAAGCGCATCATCCTCGGCCGCGTGGCTGGCCCCGGTCATGTCGTGGTCAGCATGCAGGGACGGCGGCTGGCCGAGAACAGCGAACAGGCCGCAAGGGCGCCGCATATGACCAACCGCTAACGCCGAGCACCCTACCCGCGCAAGCTTTGCGCCATTGAGTGAAAGTAGATTCGATGAATGTGATCAAACTGACGCGTCACGCGGTGCTGGCCGCGCTCGCGGCTTCTCTCCTCAGCGGCTGCGCCGCCTTTAACCGGCTGGCCACCATCGGCGAGCCGCCGCCGCTGACGCCGGTCAACAATCCGACCACGCGGCCAGGCTACAAGCCGGTGCAGATGCCAATGCCGGCGGCGCAGCCCGCATCCTACAATCCCAATTCGCTGTGGCGCAACGGTTCGCGCGCCTTCTTCAAGGATCAGCGCGCGCATCAGGTGGGCGACATTCTGACGGTGAAGGTCAACATCACCGACAAGGCGATTATCGACAACGAGACCAAGCGCAGCCGCGACACCAAGGAAGATTCCGGCATCGACAACTTCTTTGGCAAATCCAAGGTGCCGATCATGAACACGGCGACGCCGACGCGCATCTTCACCGCCGACTCCACCACCTCGACCGACGGCAAGGGCTCGGTCAACCGCTCGGAGGCCTTGCAGACCAACGTCGCCGCGGTGGTGACACAGGTGCTACCCAACGGCAATCTGGTGATCGAGGGCAAGCAGGAGATCAGGGTCAATTTCGAGATGCGCGAATTGATCGTCGCCGGCATCGTGCGGCCGGAGGACATCGAGAGCGACAACACCATCGACTCGACCAAGATCGCGCAGGCGCGCATCGCCTATGGCGGACGCGGCCAGCTCACCGACATGCAGCAGCCGCGCTACGGCCAGCAGGCGCTCGATGTGCTGTTGCCGTTCTAACCGGGCCGGGTGGGCTCATCGCCCTTGGAGGCGAGCCCCGCACCGTTGCCTGGTTTTCGCAGAGGTTTCGTGGCGTTCGCGTTTTTAAGCCGACTCATTGAGCTCCCGCGCCGTTTTCGTCTCGCGAGCGGGAACGGCGACAACGACGCGGCCTCCGGTAGCTCCCCTGCCGGGGGCCGCGGTGTTTTTTTACCGCATCCTCCAGTGCCCGTGCACGATAAGCGCCTCTGCGGCCGCCGCGCGCCCGACATCCCGCCGCAAAGGGACAGCAATTGGGGAAACCTACGCGTCATTCCGGGGCGCCCGCCAAAGCCCAAAGCGCAAAGGCGGACGAACCCAAAATCCATAACCCCGGCACTGCGGAATATGGATTTCGGGTTCGCTCGCTGCGCTTGCGCCCCGGAATGACCGGAAAATCAATCGTCGCGATAGACCCGTTCGCGCCGCTCGTGCCGCTCTTGCGCCTCCACCGACAGCGTGGCGATGGGCCTCGCCTCCAGGCGGCGCAGCGAGATCGGCTCACCCGTCTCCTCGCAATAACCGTAGGTGCCGTCCTCGATGCGCCCGAGCGCCTCGTCGATCTTGGCGATCAATTTGCGCTGGCGGTCCCGCGCGCGCAATTCGATGGCGCGGTCCGTCTCCGACGACGCCCGGTCGGCGAGGTCGGGGTGATTCTGGTTCTCCTCCTGCAAGTGCTGCAGGGTCTCCTTGGCCTCCTTGAGTATGTCCTCCCGCCACGCCAGCAGCTTGGCGCGGAAGTATTCCCGCTGCCGCTCGTTCATGAACGGCTCCTTGTCGCTCGGCCGATAGCTCTTGGTCTTGGCCAACATTCCCGCTGACTCCCTGTCTTCTTATTCTTTGGTAGCGAAGCCACCCTCCCGGTGCGGCAGGCTTATATACGCGCGCCGCGGTCCGGACAACATTTGCGTACCGGGCCGGGATTCACCAGATTTGTGTGACAGGTCAGTGACTTGCGTCGGGTCGGCGGCGCGGCATTAAGCATGCCGCAAGGTCAGCGGATGCCCGCTTTGGCCAGTTCCACCGCTACCCGCAGGTCGATCTCGCCCAGGACGGCGTCGAGGCCTGGGTCGCCGGACGCGTTGTCCAGCCCCTCCGCCGCCACCTTCAGGCGGGCAAGCGTCGACCGGTCGACCGAGCCGTCAAGCAGGCTGAGTTTGAGCTCGTCGAGCATGTCGAGCGCGCGCTTGCCCTTGCTCACCGCCCGCTTCTTGCGCTCGGCCGCATCCTCCACGCCCTGCAGCGCGAGCAGTGCGTCGACCGTTGAGATCGCGCGCAGCGCGCCGGCGGCGGCCGCGTTGCGCGGCGTTTCCGCCTCGCTGACTGTGAACGTCCCCGTCGCTGCGCGTTTTGCCGTCTTCGGCGCGGCGGCGGCCGCGGTGCCATTCGATCCATAAATGCGCATGACGAGCATCCCAGCCGATGCTTGATCGGTTTCCCAGTACCCCCGGAGCCTGGGCCCGTATGGTTAACCCACCGTAAACAGGCCGGCAAAAATTACCGCCGCGGCCGATCATGCCTGCCTGCGGCGCGCTCGACGGCGCGCGACCAATTCAAAAGATCGAGCAACCTCAGGGCCTTGCCACTTCGACCCGCTTTGGCACGGACCTCGCATAGCACTGGGCAGTCGAACGTCACATTGGGGAGCAGTGATGACGAAGACGTTGCGGGCCGCGTTGCTGGCGGTTTTGATGGGCTTGTGCGTCCCGGTGGGAGCCGGGGCGACCTCGCGCATCAAGGATCTCGCCAATATCGAGGGCGTGCGCCAGAACCAGCTTATCGGTTACGGCCTGGTCGTCGGCCTCAACGGCACCGGCGACACGCTCAACAACATCCCCTTCACCAAGCAGTCGCTGCAGGCGATGCTGGAGCGGCTCGGCGTCAATGTGCGCGGGCAGACCATGCGCACGGGCAACGTCGCCGCCGTGATGGTCACGGCCAATCTGCCGGCCTTCGCCACCCAAGGCACCCGTATCGACGTCACCGTATCGGCGCTCGGCGACTCCAAGAGCCTGCAGGGGGGCACGCTCCTGGTGACGCCGCTGCTCGGCGCCGACGGCAACGTCTACGCCGTCGGCCAGGGCTCGGTCGCCATCGGCGGCTTCCAGGCCGAGGGCGAGGCCGCCAAGATCACCCGCGGTGTCCCCACCGTCGGCCGCATCGCCAACGGCGCGCTGATCGAGCGCGAGATCGACTTCAATCTCAATCGCCAGAGTCAGCTACGTATGGCCTTGCGTAACCCCGATTTCACCACCGCCAAGCGCATCGCCGCTGCCATCAACGACTTCATCGGCGTACCGACCGCCGAACCGCTGGATCCAGCCACCATCGGCATCACCGTTCCGCAGCAGTACCGCGGCAACGTGGTGTCGCTGCTGACCGACATCGAGCAGCTGCAGGTCGAGCCCGACCAGGCCGCCAAGATCGTCATCGACGAGCGGTCCGGCATTATCGTCATGGGCAACGACGTGCGCGTCTCTACTGTTGCGGTGGCGCAAGGCAATCTCACCGTCACCATCAGCGAGACCCCGCAGGTCAGCCAGCCGGAAGCGTTCTCGCGCGGCACGACCACGGTGGTGCCCCGCACGCGCATCGGCGTGCAGGAGGACGGCAAGAAGCTTGCGGTGGTGCGCAACGGCGTTTCCTTGCAGCAGCTGGTCGACGGGCTCAATGCGCTCGGCATCGGCCCGCGCGACATGATCGCCATCTTGCAGGCGATCAAGGCCGCCGGCGCGATCCAGGCCGACATCGAGGTGATGTGATGGCTGACGCCTTCACCCTTCCCGCACCCGGCCTGAAGCCGATCGACCTCCTCATGAGCGGTGCTATCAAGACGCCCGAGGCGGCTAACAAGGCCAAAGCCAAAGCGGCGGCGCAGAATTTCGAAGCCGTGTTCCTCAATTCCATGTTCGAGCAAATGTTCACCGATATCGGCGGCGAAGGACCGTTCGGCGGACAGGGCGCAACCGGCGTCTGGCGCTCCTTGCTCACCGACCAATATGCCAGGACCTTCGCCAAGGCCGGCGGCATCGGCATCGCCAATCAGGTTTACAAAACCTTACTGGCCCAGCAGGAGGCTCATTGATGAACGCCCGCGCGGAAGCCTCGATCGCCAGCACCGCCGACGCAGAACGTGCAATTGCCGATCTCAACAAACTCATGGATCGGCTGGAGGCGACCATCGCCGACGAGACGGCGCAGGTGCGTGCCGGCCGGCTTGGCGCCGCCCGGGCGCTGGAAGAGGCGAAATCCGAGCTTGCGCGCCTCTACGGAGCGCAGAGCGAGCGGGTGAAGGCGGCGAGCGCTCTCATCAGCCAGTCGCTGCCGGACGCGTTGAAAAGCCTGCGTACCCGCCACGCGGCGTTTCAGTCGCTGCTACAAACCAACCTGAAGGTGCTGGCGACCGCACACGCGGTCTCGGAGGGCATCATCCGCGGCGTCTCGGGCGAACTCGCCCGCAGACAGACGCCCGCCTCCTACGGCGCGTCTGGGCGCGCCAATGCGCCGGGGCCGAAGGCGAGCCAGCCACTGGCGCTCAGCCGCAAGCTGTGAGGGCCGTGGACGGCCATTTGCGTCGTCGTCGTGGTTAACGGCGGGTTACGCGATTGCGTCGGAATGCTTTCCGAAAGCGCGGAAAATCAATGCCCGCGCGATGCCGAGTATTAACCTATTAACCATACCCTTTTACCGATCTTTTCCGTCCCTATGCAAGGTTTTGCCCCGACCCTTGCGCTGTTTCGCCAGAACGGCCGGGATCGTGAGTCATGACTTCAAACCAGAAAGGTTACGGCAATGTCTTCTAATATCATCTTGACCGCCGGCGTTCGGCAGAACCTGCTGTCGTTGCAGCAGACGGCGGACCTCATGTCGCAAACGCAAAACCGCCTTGCGACGGGCAAGAAGGTCAACTCCGCCCTCGACAATCCGCTGAACTTCTTCACCTCGTCCTCGCTGAGCGCCCGCGCCAGCGATCTGAACAACCTGCTCAACTCGATGGCGAACGGCATCCAGACCATTCAGGCGGCCAATAACGGCCTGACCGCGATGACCTCGCTGGTCCAGCAGCTGCAGGCCACCGTTTCGCAGGCCCGCGGCGATTCGACGGCCGCAGCCATTACGCCCGGAACGTACACGACCACCGGTGGCAATACGTCGACGCAGGCCAACAACAAGCTCACCTTCGATCTCGGCAGCGGGGTCAATGTTTCGGTCGACACCTACACGCACGTCAACGCGACCGTCAGCACGCTGACTGCAAGCGGCGGCAACAACGCGGCCGACCTCTCGACGAACGGCTTGAAGATCAACGACGGGACGACCAACACGACGGTCACGTTTGCAGCCGGCGACAATACCGAAGCGCTGAAGATTGCGAAGATCAACAGCACGCTCGCTACCGCAGGAAACACCGTCCGAGCCCAGGACGACGGTAGTGGCAATGTCGAGCTGGTGAACAGCTCGGGCGCCACGATCACCGTCAGCGAGAACGGCGGCACCGACGCAGCGACCCTCGGCTTCGGCGCCGGCAATACGGCGTCGACAGACGGTTCCGTCGCGGTGAATCAAGTCAAGACGATCGACGAGCTCGTCACCGAGATCAACAGCAGCTCAGTGCTTTCCGGTCAGGTGAGCGCGTCGAACGTCGGCGGTCAATTGAAGCTCGAGAACCTCACCAATACCGACTTCACGTTGACGGGCGCTTCCGGGACGGCCGTCACCGGCAGCACAGCCAACACCACCACGCTCGCTGGCGGCACCGGCGCCGCGCTGAGCAGCGTCCGTCAGAGCTTGTTGAACCAGTTCAACAACCTGCTCTCGCAGATCGACAAGACCGCCAGCGACGCCGGTTACAACGGCATCAACCTGCTGAACGGCGATAAGCTCACCATCAAGTTCAACGAGAATGGCACGAGCTCGATCGACGTGCAGGCGACCGACAGCGCCGGTAATGCTTTTGCCGTGAACAGCGCCGATTTGGGCTTGAGCACCCAGACGACGTCAAACTTCGCGAGCAACAGCACGTTCGACGGTCTGTCCACGACCCTGAGCACGGCGCTCACCACGCTGCGCACCCAGGCTTCTTCGCTCGGTTCGCAGTTGTCGGTGGTGCAGACCCGTCAGGACTTCACCAAGAACATGATCAACACCCTGCAGACCGGCTCGGACAACCTGGTGCTCGCCGACACCAACGAGGAAAGCGCGAACCTGCTGGCCCTGCAGACCCGCCAGCAGCTTTCGATCACCGCGCTGTCGCTCTCCGCGCAGGCCAACCAGGCGGTGCTCCGTCTGTTCGGCTAATCGCGACGCCAAGCAAATCGACGAAACGGCGGGGCTCTGCCCCGCCGTTTTGCTTTTGGGAGAGGCTCGTGGAGAAATTAACCGGCCCTTAATCGCGCAAGCCGAGATTGCGGCGGGGAGCCCACGCATGGCGCTGAAGGTCGAGCTCAAGCCCGGAGAACGCATTCTCGTCGGCGAGTGCGTGATCACGAACGGCAAGCAGCGGACGCGCTTCCTGGTCGAAGGAAAGACTCCGATCCTGCGCGAAAAGGATATTCTCACCGCGAAGCAGGCCGACACCCCGACCAAACGCATCTACCTGGCCGTGCTCCTGATGTACACCTCGCAGGACGCGCGCGCTCACCACGCAACCTACTTCACGCTGGTGCGCGATCTCGTCCACGCAGTTCCGAGCGCGTGGCCGCAAATCGAAATTATCAATAATCATATCTTAACGGGGAACATGTATAAGGCTTTGAAGGAAGCCAAAAAACTGATCACTTACGAGCAGGAGTTGCTTGCAAATGAAGAAGGCCGCGCAGGTTTACGGAAACGTAGCAAGACAGATCTCAAGTCCGCGTGAACTCGAAGCCAACCTTTTGTTGGACGCGGCATCGCGCCTGCAGGCAGTCAAGGATACCTGGGCCGGACGCAACGACAATCTCGACATCGCGCTGCACTACAATCGCCGGCTCTGGGCATTCTTCCTCTCGTCGGTGGCCAACGCCGAGAATCCGCTAGCGGCCGACGTCCGCCAAAATGTCGCCAATCTCGGCCTGTTCGTCTGCAAGCACACCCTGCAGATCCTCGCCGATCCGCGACCGGAAAGCCTCGGCTCGCTCATCAACATCAATCGCGAACTGGCGGCCGGATTGCTCGGCCGCGCCGCCTGACGCCGCGCCTGCGCGCCAAACGGATCAAGCAAAAAAGACCGCGGGGCTTACCCGCGGTCTTTTTTTGGTTTTGGGCGGCCCGGCGCGAGGCAGACGCCGCTAGCCGCTCACCGGCGAGAGATAATTCACCAAGCTCAGCTGCGACAGCCGCGCGGTGGTGGACAGGGAGGCCGACAGGGTCGTCTGCAGCGACAGGATTTGCGCGCCGACTTCATTTTGATCGATCCCCTCGATCGCACTGCGAGGCCGGCATAGACGCTCTGGCTGAGTGCGGCATATTTCGCAGCCGCGTTGGAATCGCTTGTGGAGTAGGTCGACGCCGCTAGCGCGGCGATATTTTGCACGATCCAGCGAATGCCTTCCTCGTTGGCCTGCGTCCCATAAGAAACGACCGTGGTCGGATCGACGCGCGCGGTCGCCGACGACCGTACCGAGCCGGGCCCATCGTTGCCGGTGTACCAGATGACCGTGTCGGCGGCAGTGCCGGCAACCTGCGTCATCGCCGTATCGAATGGCGGGCCTGCGACGCGCGTCGGCGGATTGCCAAAGAAATCATTGGCGGCCGCCATGGTGGAGGCGGCAGGTAGCGCGGTACTGGCGATTTGGCTCACGCCTGCCATGAGCGCGGCCTGCAGATTGGCCGCAGTCGCCGTCGGGGTACCGCCGATGGCAAATTGGTTAGGACCGGACGGGCTGGTGGCGGCCTGCAGCGTCAGCGTCTGGTTCGATCCGTCGGGGAGGGTGAAGGTAAAGGTAATGGTGTCGCCATCATTCGGCTGGCCGCCGGTAAAATCGGCCGAAATAGTATTGAGCGGGCCTGAGGGTCCGCTGACCGCGGCGTTGGCAAGCTGCGAATTGACGGAAGCCAGCTTGATGCCGAAGGGCGAGCCGTCCTCGCTGACCGAGGCCACGGCGCCGGCTGCGGATATCGACAGGCGGCCGAAGCTGGTCGTGCCGAGATCGGCCTGGTTGCGCTCGGCTATGACCTGCTTGAGGCCGGCCGCCGCGCCGTTGCCATTGAGGATGTGATCGAGCGTGTCGACCGCCGGGCGATCCACCGCGGTCCCTGAAAACAGATAGCCGTTGGTGCCTTGCGTGTTGAGCAGGTCGAGGATCTGGCCGAGCTGATCGACAGCCGTCTTCTGCGTCGTCGTCTGCCCGCTGCCGTCGATGGCGAAAGCCGGTTGCCCGACCAACGAAGCCTTGATCTGGCCGCCGAGACTGGAGACCTGCTGCAGCACCGACTGCTGCAGGCTGATATTGGTGCCGACGCTCGTAATCGTATCGTCGAAGCTGCCGATGGCGGACAATTGCGCGTTCAGCGCCACAGCGATGCCGCTCTGCGGACCGAGCCCTGCATACGTATCGGCTTTTTGCCCGGTGCCGAGTTGGCGCTGGAGGTCGTTCAGCCGGTTGTTGATGTCCAAGACGGACTGGACGAGGGGGGCGATATTCGATGATACGCTCGAAATCGTCATGGCAATCCTTACATCTGCAGCAGCGTGTCGAGCATGGCCTTGATGGTCGACATCACGCGGGCATTGGCGCTGTAGGCGTTTTGCAGCGTGAGCAGATTGGCCATTTCCGTGTCGATATTGACCCCCGACTTGGCGTTGAAGCGGGTTTGCAGGGCATTGACGACCACGTCCTGGCCGGCCTGCAGATTGCTGGCGGCGTTGGCCGCGATGCTTTGCGTGCTCACCACCTGGCTCATGTACGACATCAGCGTCCCCCGGTAGGGCGAACTGGCGCCGCCGATGCCGGTCGCGGGCGAATATTCGAGTGAGGCGGCGGTCAGCTGGTCGTAGATGAAATTCGGCCGGGTGGCGTCGCCGGCCGGCGTCGCCGGCGAACTCTGGTAGGCGACGAGGCCTGAAGGGTCGCTGACCAGCGCCCCGTTGACGGCGATCCGCCCGGCATAGCCCAGGCTTTCCGGCCCGTTGCTGCTCATGGCGCCGGTGAACGGGGCGTTGATGTCGACGAACAGCGGCAATTGCGCAGAGCCGCCGGTAAGCCTCGTCGCGCTGGTGGTGGTGGAGGCGGCATCGACCGTGATGGCCGGCGCCCCGGAATTGACGATATTCAGCTGGCTGCCCGACGGATTGGCGAATTGCAGGCCAGTGGCCGACAGCGCGGTATTGAGCGCCGCCGCGACCGCCGCGGCGCCCCCGGCGAACGACACACCGACGACCGTATCGTTGGGATCGGCGGTCACGGCATTCGACAGCGGCAAGGCGGCCGGGTCATCGACCCGCATGATCGTCACGCTGTGCTGGACGCTGGAGCCGTCGGTATAGCTCACCTGGATCGTGTTGCCGTCCGACATGTTGCCGATGTCGACGCTGAAGCCGGCCGGCGGCCCGGCGACAGCGGAGCCCGCGGTCGTGGTGTCGGACAACGCCTTCGACATTTGCGCGGCGAATTCGTCGAGCTGTTTTTGCGCCTGCACCAGCACGTTGTCGCGCATTTCGACATAGGCGCCGATCTCGCCAGACCTGAGCGCGCCGCTCGCCAGAAGATCTATCGCGTTGCCGCCCGCCGTCGTCAGCGTGATCGTTCCAAGCCCGCTCTTGGCCGGATCGGAATTCCACAGCTGCGTCGCCGTGAGCGTGCCGGTCGGGGTGAAATTGAGCTGAGCCGCCTGCGCGCCGACCAGTTGCGTGCCGGTGCTGGTGAACACCGAGATTTGCCCCTGATCGCCGCTGACGACGCGGACGTTCATCAGTTTGGAGAGCTGGTCGATATATTGATCGCGCTGGTTCTCCAGCAAGGCCGCGGCGCTGTCGTTCGACGGCTTGTTCGCCAGTTGCTGATTGATGTTGGCGATTTGCTGCAGCGCGTTGTTGACCTGCTCGACGTCGTTAGCGATGCCCTGATCGGCCTCGCTGCGCAGCCCTTGGATGCTCTGCGTCGCGCTGTTGAGCTGCTGCGCCAAAGCCTGCGCCGAGCTGATCGCCTGGTACTGCGTGGTGAACGAGCTCGGATTGGCGGAAAGCGCCTGCGCCGCGGAAGTGAAAGCGTTGAAGACCGCGTCCAGCGACGTACCGGTGCCCGGCTGGCCGTAAACCTGCTGAAGCTGCTGGTAAAAGCTCGCCTTCATATCGGCATAGGCGCCGCCGGCGCTTTCGATGCGCAACTGCTGCTGCAGGAACTGATCGAGCACGCGGTTGATCGATGTGACTCGCACACCGTCGCCCGCGAAGCCGGCAATCGTCGATTCCTGTTTGACGGATTGCGCGATGTAACCGGGCGTCTGGGCGTTGGCGACATTGCCGGCGACCACCGACAAGCCGGTCTGGCTCACCGTCAATCCCGACAACGAGGTTGCGAGCGCTTGTGTCAGGCCCATGGGGTTACCCGGATCACTCGCTTCAGCCGTCAATCATGCGGCTAGCGAATGACGTCCAGCAAATCTTGCGCCATCTGGTTCGCCGTGGTGATTACCTTGGTGTTGGCCGAGTAGGCTTGCTGGGTCACGATCAGCTTGGTGAATTCTGTCGCGATGTCGGTGTTCGAATTCTCCAGCGACTGTCCGACGATCTTGCCGGAGGCGCCCGCTATTGCCGGGCCGGAGGCATCGGTGGAAGCGTAAGCCCCGCCGTTCAGGCTCTTGAGGTTGTCCGGGCTGTTGAAATGGACGAGAGGCACGCTGGCCAGCGCCACGTTTTGCCCGTTCGAGAAGGTCCCACTGATGGTGCCGGTGTCGGAGACCGAGATCGACTGCAACTGGCCGGCGCCGTAGCCGTTTTGCTGCAGATTGTTCACGGTGGCAGTACCGCTCGCGCTTGCATATTGCGTGACCGATCCGCTCGGCATGCTGATATTGATATTGCCGAGCGATACGCCGTTGATGGTGACGCCGGTCAGCGCCACGCTCGACACGGCGGGGCTCAATTGGCCCGATGTATTGAAGGCAAACACTTGACCGGTGTTGACCCATGCCGTCGAGGTGCCGCTCGTGACGGTGGAATTGGTCTGGTAGAAGAGCTCCCATGTGTTGGTAGCGGTCTTTGCCCATCGGAGCTGCAGATTTGCCTGCGTGCCGGTCGCGTCGTAGGTCGTCACCGAGCCGCCATCGATGGTTTCATCGACGAAGACGCTGACGTCCTGGCCCTCGACGACGCCGGTGCCGGCGGCAGTCGGGTCGCCGCCCGCAAAATCGCCGGGAACGATGAGGTCGGAGCCGGCAGTCAAAGGGTCGTAGGCATTCGTGTTGGGGACGGTCGGGAGATTGATGCCGTACTGGATCTGCGTGGTCGCGCTGGCCGGAAGGAAGTTGTTTTGAAATTGCAGCGGCGAGGCCACGGTCCCGGTCGCATTGCCGGTCGTCGGGTCGACCAGCAAGCCTTCGAGATAGTAGCCGGCGCCGTTGACCAGATAGCCGTTGGCGTCGAGTTGGAAGTCGCCGCGCCGGGTGTAGTAATCGACGCCGCCGAACACCGGTGAGTTGCCGCTATAGCTGGTCGGCGACTGCACGAGGAAATAGCCGTCGCCGTTGATCGCCATGTCGGTGCCGGACGAGGTGGTCTGCAGTGCGCCTTGCACGTTGTTGGTCGCCGTGGACGTGGCGATCACGCCGCCGGCCACCTGCTTCGTCGCACTCGAATCTCCGGGGATCAGGTCGGAAAAACTCGTGTTGATCCCCTTGTAAGAGATGGTCTGCGAATTCGCGATGTTGCCGGATATGTTTTGCATCGCAAAGGATTGGCTCTGCAAACCGCTGACGGCAGAGGTAAGCGCGTCGAACAGCCCCATGACTTTTCTCCACGATCGTACTCGCGCCGCCCGCGGGGGCTGGCGCAGACATATTCTCGGATCGTCATTGGCAATCGCCGTGCCAGACGATAATTGAATAATTTCAATGGCTTGTGCGAAGAGCCGGAATGGGAATACGGTGCTTTCTGCCGCCGGCCGGCAGATTTTGCCTGCATGAGACAGGGGAGATGCCTAAAGCAAACCGCCCGCGCTTAGGGGCAGCCGATGAAAATTCCGCGAGCGAAGGGGCGGCGCGCGGCTTCGTGCAGGGGAGCAGACCGCGCGCCGATGGTGCTTACGAGTTTCCGCTTTCCGCCGCCTCGAACTTCAGCGCCACGCCGTTCATGCAATAGCGCAGGCCGGTGGGAGGCGGGCCGTCGTCGAACACGTGACCGAGATGACCTTCGCAGCGCCGGCAATGCACCTCGGTGCGGGTCATGAAAAACGAGCGGTCGGTCTTGGTCTCGACGGCGTCCGCCAGCGGTTCATAGAAGCTCGGCCAGCCGGTGCCGCTTTCGAACTTGGTGGCGGAGGAAAACAGCGGCAGCGCGCAGCCGGCGCAGACGAAATTGCCCTTGCGGTGCTCGCGCAGCAGCGCGCTCGAGCCCGGTCGCTCGGTGCCGTGGTTGCGCAGCACGTTGTATTGCGCGGGCGTCAGACGCTTGCGCCATTCGGCGTCGGATAGCTTCTTCCAGTCGATATCTTGCGTCGTGGTCGCCGTGTTCATGGTTCCTGCCTCGCCGAATTTGCTGCTGGCCGCGAGCGCGCCGAACGCTGCGCCCGCCATCAAGAGAGTGCGTCGGGTCATCATATCAGCTGTCTCCCTTATGTTCGCCCCAGATTTGCTTGACGCGTTGGTCGCGGCCGCAGTTCCAACGGTAGAATTCGTATCGCACCGAATTCTTCTTGTAGTAATCCTGGTGATAGACCTCCGCCGGGTAGAACCGGCCGGCGTTGTCGATTTCGGTATAGATCGGCACCTTCAACTCCGCCTCGACCTTTTTCTTGGAGGCTTCCGCCAATTTGCGCTGCTCTTGGTTGTGCACGAAGATCGCGGTGCGGTACTGGTGGCCGATGTCGCAGAATTGGCGGTCCTTCACCGTCGGGTCGATGTGGCGCCAAAAGTAAGTGAGCAGTTGCTGGTAGGACACCTTCTTCGGGTCGTAGATGACCTGCACCGACTCCGCGTAACCGGTGCCGCCGGCGGAAACCTGATAGTAAGTGGGATTGTCGACGTGGCCGCCGGCATAGCCCGAGGTGGTCGAAATCACCCCCGGCACCTTGTCGAAATCGCTCTCGACGCACCAGAAGCAGCCGCCGGCGAACGTCGCCACCGCCTGTCCGGCCGACGGCTTCGGCAGCGGCGCCATTTCGGCAGCCACACTGGACGCCGCAAACGCGGCCGCCAATATCAGGCTCAACAGCAGACGGGGCATGAAGACCTCCCTCGGGATTTTCTTGGCCTTTCACATATAACCTTTGCGCGCGCGCGCTATTCACTTGTCCATCACCCTCCCATCACGCTTGTGCGAGGGATAAATGCCCCTCGCCGCCGCCCCGCCAAACCGCCTTGCCCGCCGGCCCTGCTTCCGCCTAGTGTCGCCCGCGAAAAATACGAGGAATTCCATGCGTTTCGAAGGCACCAGATCCTACGTGGCGACCGACGACCTGAAAGTCGCGGTCAACGCCGCCATCACCTTGGAGCGGCCCCTGCTGGTCAAGGGCGAGCCGGGGACCGGCAAGACCGTGCTGGCCTTGGAGATCGCCCAGGCGCTCGGCGCCCCGCTGATCGAATGGCACATCAAGTCGACCACCAAGGCGCTGCAGGGGCTCTATGAATACGACGCGGTCTCCCGCCTGCGCGACAGCCAGCTCGGCGACGAGCGCGTCAAGGACATCCGCAACTACATCAAGCGCGGCAAACTATGGGACGCCTTCGTCGCCGACGAGCGGCCGGTGCTGCTGATCGACGAGATCGACAAGGCCGACATCGAGTTTCCCAACGACCTGTTGCAGGAGCTCGATCGCATGGAGTTCTTCGTCTACGAGACGAGCGAGACGGTGAAGGCGAGGCGGCGCCCGATCGTGATCATCACCTCCAACAACGAGAAAGAATTGCCCGACGCGTTCCTGCGCCGCTGCTTCTTCCACTACATCCGCTTTCCCGACGCCGACACCATGACGGCGATCATCGAGGTGCATTACCCCGGCATCAAGAAGCGGCTGGTGAGCGAGGCGCTGAAACTGTTTTACGAGATCCGCGACGTGCCGGGGATGAAGAAGAAGCCGTCGACCTCGGAGCTGCTCGACTGGCTCAAGCTGCTGATGGTGGAAGACATCGGGCCCGAGCTGTTGCGCGAGCGCGACCCTAAGAAGCTGATCCCGCCGCTACATGGGGCGCTGATCAAGAACGAGCAGGACGTGCACCTGTTCGAGCGGCTGGCGTTCATGGCGCGGCGCGAGGCGCGCTGAGGCCCGCCTCCCCTCCTCGTCATCGTCCTTAAAGCCTGTCCCCGCGCAGACGGGAAGCGGTTGATCCGGAAGCCACGGTCTTATCAGTGTGTAGCGGGTCCGCCGCCTTCGCGGGGGACGACCGCAGGGTGATCCGGCTCTTCGGGCTCGGGCGACAAGTCCGGCGCTTCCGGTGCCGCCTCATGTGGGACTCCCGGCGGATGCTGGCGGTGGCCGAATTCGACCGCAGGCTCTTGCGCATGGGCAAATTCGGCGGACGCTGCTTCTCCGTGCTGCGCAGCGCCCTGCTCCACCGCCGCATGTTGGGCCGCTGCCGGCGCGTGTCGCGCCTGCGTGCGTGCCGCAATCGCCTGGTGCGCTTCCGCCTTCAGCCGCGCGGCAATACGCGCCGCACGGCGAGCCCGCGCCTGCTCGCGATAGCGCGCCAGCCCCTCCTCCACCCGCGCCACGGGCCGGCTGCCCCAATAAAGCCCCTGCGCCAGTACGCGGCCGAGCTTGCCGCCCGCCCATACCAGCTCATAGGGGGCAAACAGCCGCCAGGTCTCATCGTTCTCGACGATGCCGCGCGCGATCAATTCGCCGGCCATGGCGGTGGTGTTGAGGCCTTGGCCGCCGAAGCCGCTGGCCACCCATAGGCCCGGCTCGATGGCGCCGATCTGCGGCATGCGGTGGATGGCGCGGCCGAGCGTGCCGCCCCACAGATAGGCGATCTCGACCTTGCCGAGCGCGGGGAAGGCGCGCCTGACGTCGCCGACCAGCCCGCGCGCCACCGTGCGCGGCTCGGCCTCCCACAGACGCACACGCCCGGACCATTGCAGCCGCTGCTCGGCCGGATTGTCGCCACCGACGATGCGGTAATGATTGTCGGCGCGGTCGGTGTCGCTGACGGCGCCGCGATAGCGGATGACGTCGCTCAAGTGCGGGATCGGCTCGGTCACCATCACATAGGTCGTGATCGGCAGCAGCGTGGCGGCGAGCTCCGGCATCAGGTCGCCGAGAAGGACGTTGCAGGCGAGCACGACGTGGTTGGCGCGCACGCGCGCGTCGGGCGTCGATATGCGCTTGCGCACGCCGGTTGCATCGATCGACAGCGCCGGCGTGTTCTCGAAGATGCGCGCGCCGGCGCTTTCGGCGTCCGTTGCGAGGCCGAGCGCGTAATTGAGCGGATGGATGTGGAAAGCGTTGGGATAGTGGATGGCGCCGAAATAGCCCGGATTGGGCAACAGCTCGCGCACGCGTTCGGTCGGCCAAGCTTCGCATTCGGCGCCGATCCAGCGCAGCCGCTCGGCGTTGGCGCGCACCTTGTCGTCGCCGTCCGTCTTGGAGACGTGCAGCCAGCCGGGAACGGGATCGACGCCGGGCATGCCGGTTTCTTCGATCGTGCGCCGCACATAGTCGACGCCCTGTTTCGACAGCGCGTAGAGCTGTTTGGTATGGTCGAGGCCGATGCGCTCGACCATGGTGTCGACATCTTCGTGGAAGCCCGGCAGCACGAAACCGGTATTGCGCCCCGACGCCGCCCAAGCGACGCGCGCGCCCTCCAGCACCACCACCTGCCAGCCGCGCTTGGCGACTTCGCGCGCAACCGTGAGGCCGGCGAGCCCTGCCCCGATCACGCACACGTCGGCGTCGAGCTCGTAATTGAGCGCCCCGCGCTCCCGGCTTGCAACCCGGGTCGCCTCATACCAGCTATCTGCCGTGGTTTCGGGCTCGCTCATCGGCTCGATCCGCCGCGTCGATGCAGCAGACCCCTGCCGCAGCGGCGCGCATGCTAAACTGCCGCAGATTCGAAATCGACGGCTTCGAATCGTCACACCCACATATTCGAGGGGCCAAATCAAGTCATGCGCCGTCTCCTCTTGTTCCGTCACGCCAAGGCCGAGCGCGGCGTCGCCGGCGCGCCCGACCGCGACCGCACGCTGATCGAGCGCGGCCGCAAGGACGCGGCCAGGATCGGCGCCTATATGGCGACGCACCACCTGGTGCCCGACCGCGTGCTGCTGTCGCCGGCGGTACGCTGCCAAGAGACGTGGAAATATGCCGCCAAGGAAATGAAGCCGGCGCCGGCCGCCATGTCGGCGGAAAAGCTCTACGATGCGACGCCGCACGCCATCCTGGCGGTGATCAAAGACGCGCCGGTGGCCGCGCATACGCTCCTCGTATGCGGCCACAATCCGGGCCTGCACGAATTGGCGCAGATGCTGATCGCCTCAGGCGACGTGGATGCGCGCGAACGGCTCAACGAGAAGCTGCCGACCTCGGGGCTGGTGATCGTCGAATTCGCCTTCGACGACTGGGCGCGGCTGCATCCGCATTCGGGCCGGCTCGAGCGCTTCGTCAGCCCGAAATCGCTGGAGGCGGCGGCGAGCTGAGCCAGCCCAACACCCGCTCAACGCATCCGTAAAAACATGGCATGATCGCCGCCTCGTCAATGAAGCGGGGGGCGCCGCCATGTACAAGCATATCCTCGTGCCGGTCGACCTCAGCGATCCCGACCTGGTGAAGCCCGCCGTCGCCACCGCGGTCGAGCTGGCGCAGGCCTCCGGCGGCACGGTGCGCCTGGTCAACGTGCTGCCGATGACGCCGGTGATGCTCGCCGAATACGTGCCGCCCGACTTCGAAGCGCAACAGCGCAAATCGTCGGAGGAAGCGCTCGCCATCGTCGCGCGCGAATGCGGGCTGGAAGCCGGGCGCGTCTCCTTCGTCGTGCGCCAGGGAGGCATCTATCACGAGCTGCTGGAGGAGGCGCACGCGATCGACGCCGACCTCATCGTGATGAGTTCGCACCGGCCCGCCATGCGCACCTATTTTCTCGGCTCCAATGCCGGCCACGTGGTGCGCTACGCCAAATGCTCGGTGCTGGTCGTGCGCAACTGAGCGGGCAAGATCGCCGCGCCGTATCAGCGCACTTTCGGCAGCAGCTCGGGCGGCAGCGCGTCGGGACGGTACTTTCCCGGCCGGTTGCGGCGAAAGAAGTTGCCGCCCTGCCACAGAAACAGCGCGAGGAAGGCGAGAATGAAAACGGCGCCGCCGATCGTGTGCGCCTGCAGCGCGCGCGGCACCAACGCGGCAAGCAACAGCCCGACCACGACGAACAGCGCGACGCCCGGCCAATAGAGCAGCGCCGGCTTGCCCTGCAGAAAGCTGGCCGGCGCGCCGGCGAGCGCGATACGCCGGTGCAGCTCGGTGACGAATTCGACGTAAGGGGCGTCCAGCCGTTCCTGCTCCACCATGCTCTTCCAGGACGAGGAGACGATCTCGAGCCGCGGCGCGCCTTCCGCCCACAGCTCAGTGACGAAGCGATAGGGCTGCATGCTGCCGGGCTTGAACGACATGCGAACGAAGCGAACGTCGCGCAAGGGAATGTGACCCGACCGACGGCCGGAGGTCCAATCGAGGACATCGCCCCGCAGGCGGAACTCGACCGGCGCCCCTAGCAGGGAGGGCCGATAGGAATAGCCGAAGGATCGTTGCGGAGACGAAACGGCTTGCTCGGCGCTCATGCACGGACTTTCTGTGACGGTCGCGCGCATAAGCCGGTTTCATGCGCTATTTCGGCCGTTAACCACGTTGACGGCGACATTTAGGCTAACGGCAACGACGTGCACCGTTCCAATCCGCAAAAGTATATAATACCTTAACGACAGCCGGTGGCATTTCGGTGGCGAAGAGGGTTGGAGGCGTTCAAAATGGCGAAACTGTCTGATCTATTCGGCCGTAAGCCCGGCGAGCCGGGCGCCGATGACAGTTTGCGACTCGTCCCGGCAACGGCAATGGCGGCGGCCGCCACATCACCATTGAGAGCTTCTCCGACGTCGGTTCGCGTATCGGCGAGGAAAACGAAGTGCTGCGCGCCCTGCTCAGCGACACCGGTCGCAAGATCGGCGAACTCGACGAACTCAAGCAGGCATTCGACAAGCTGGTCGCGCCGTTCAACTCGACGCTGCGCGCGCTCGAACAGGAGAAATCGCAGACGCTCAGCCTCACCGGCATGCTGGAGGAGGCGCGCGCCGCCTATGCGAGGTTGCGCGACGAATTCTATCAGGTGGAGAAAAAAGCGACGGCGGTGGAGGCCGAGGCCGAACGGCTGCGCGAAGACCTCGAGCTTTCGCGCGAGCAAGGCCGCGCTCTGGAAAGCACGCGCCTCGAATTGTCCAACGAGGTTTCCGCGCATTCGACGCAGATCGCCGAGCTCGAGCGTCAGTTGGAGCACGAGACCAGCCAGCGCCGCACGCTGAGCGAAAACCGCCGTACCTTGCAGGAACAGATCGACAGCGCCGAGAAGCGCATCGTCGAGCTGGAGGGCGAGCTTGCCGCCGCGCGCGAGAAGCTCGCATTGCTCGACGATGAAAAACGCTCGCTGCAGATGGCGGTCGACCAGGGGATCAACGAGGTCGCCCGTCTCACGCGCCGGCTGACCGAGAGCGAGAACACCTTGACCGCCACGCGGGCGCAGCTCGGCAAGGTCGAAGCCAGCTTTGCGGAAGCCTACAGCGATCGCGGCCGCCTCGCCGCCGCCCTCGACGAAGCCAGGGAGCAGCATCAGACCGAGCATAACAGCCTCAATATGCGAATCGACGCGCTGCAGTCGCGTGCCGCGACCGCAGAGCGCCTCTTGGCCGAGGCGCGGCAGAACCTGGTCGCGCGCACAGAGGAGGTCCGCGCCTTCGACCGCAAGGCGGTGGAGGCGACCATCGCCCGCAACAATTCGGAGAAGCGGCTGGCGCAACTCGAATCCGCGTACGAGGCACGCGACCGCCAGATCAAGGATCTCGAACAGACGCGTGCAACCATATCGGAGCGCACCACCGCGATGGCTAAGACGCTGAAGACGCGCGAGACGGCGCTGACGCGTGCGGAGGAGAAGATCGCCTCCCTGACCGAGCGCAACGCGCATCTGGAAGCGGATGTGCAGGTTTCCCGCACCAATATCGAGAAGCGGGTGGAAGAGCTCAACGTCGCATTGCAACGCGAGCGCATGGAGCGCGCGGTGGTCGAAGGCGCGCTGGAAGCCGCGCGCAAGGACAATTCGCGGCTGCAGGGCGAGGTGGCGGCGTTACGCTCGACGCTCAGGCGTGGGCTGCCGCTGGAAGCGGCGCCGGTCGCGCCCGAGCAGCCGGCCGACATGGAGCTCAAACCGAGAAAGGCGCTCTCCGAAAGCGGGCAGCCTACGCCGGTCGTCAAAGGCTGACGCCGCGCCAACGTCTTTTAGGTACGCAAGCACCCATTCGAGCGCTGGGCCCGCAGGCGGCCTCGCTGTGCGGTTGCCGCACCGTGACTTTGCGGGCGCGTCCCCTATATGTCCGCCATGCGTAAAATCATCCTGTTCACCCCCCTGTTTGCCCTGCTCGCGGTCTCGCTGTGGTTTGTCGGCGACAGTTGGGTGCATTTGACCGGCGACATTCCGCTTTACGGATGGGCCGCCATTGCCGGCGGGGTGTTCTTTTCGCTCCTTGTTGGCGGCGGCCTGATGGCGCTGATCTTTTATTCCCATCGTCACGGCTATGACGACTTGAGCGGTGGCGACGGCGGTCATTCCTAGCGGTTTTGGAAATACTGTCTGACGCGATCCCCCGGTATCGCGCGGGCGCCGGAGGCGCTATCAATGCGCGCGCCTTCCGCCCATTACTTTTTTCGGACAACCCGGCCATGAACAAAACCCTAGTGCAGGAACAGTTCGGCAAGACCGCCGCCAGCTATCTGACTTCCACGCCGCACGCCAAAGGGGCGAGTCTTGAGCGGCTGGTTGCGCTGACCTCTCCCGAGAAGGGCTGGCAGGCACTCGACGTCGCCACCGGCGGGGGCCACGTCGCTTACACGTTCGCGCCGCATGTGGCCCGCGTCTGGGCGACCGACATCACTCAGGAAATGCTGGATATGGTGCGCGCCGAGGCGCAGAAGCGCGGCCTCGCCAATGTCCGCACGGCCTATGCCAAGGCTGAGGCGTTGCCGTTCGAAGATGCAAGCTTCGATCTGGTAACGTGCCGCATCGCACCGCATCACTTCGATTCAATCCCCGACTTCCTCGGCGAGGTAAACCGGGTGCTCAAACCGGGCGGCATCTTCGCGCTAGTCGATAATGTGGTGCCGAGCGGCAGCATCGGAGATTATGTGAACGCTTTCGAGCGCTTCCGCGATCCCAGCCACCTGCGCGCCTGGACCATGGAGGAGTGGCGCGACGCCTTGCGGAAGGCGGGCCTCAAGATCACGCACGAAGAGCAAATCTACAAGAAGATGGAATTCAAGAGTTGGGCGGCGCGCCACGACGCCAACATGCAGAGCTTCTTGCGCGCCATGCTCAAGGAAATGACCCCGGAGGTGAAGCAGGTGATGGAGCCGGCGGGCGAAGCCGACACGCTCACCTTTCGCCTGTGCGAAGGCCTGTTCATCGCCAGCAAGACTTGAAACGCGCGCTTATCGGCTGTGGCGGCGATCGTGACGGCGATGACCGTAGCGTATCCGTCGTACCGGTTTTTCGTCCGGGGCCCACAGGTAGCCATTGTTGTAGGCCTCGTTGACCAGCCAACCGCCGACGAAGGGGATCAGGCAGTCGGCGATCAGAATATGGGCTTCGCGATATTTCAGCGGGCGATGCAGCACCACCGTGGCCACCATCGGCGAGGTTGCCATGCAGCCGAACGTGGTGCCGACGATAGCGCCGGCATTTGATATGCCGGCGGCCGCCGCATTCCATTTCCAGCGCCAGTGGTTGATGGCGAAATAGCCCGCTGTCCAGCCTGCGCCCACGCCGGTGGAGACCGCGTTGAGCGTCGGGTTGACCGGCTTGCGCATCCTGGCGTCCGCCGCTTGCAGGGTGAAACCGATGGCTGCGAGTACGGCGGCAAGGACGGCAAGTTTTCGGTACATTCCGGACACTCCGCTGCTGGTCACGCTGGTCAATGCAACGGATTGCGGTCGAGTTCCTTCGATACCGACATGAATTGGCCAGCACCTCCATGATAAAGACGATGCGATTGACCGCGCTGCGCGCGAGCCGTGCCGACAGGCCTTTCTAGCGAGATGCGGCTTGGCCGGACCGCCCGCAGCATTTCAAGCTATTGATAGAACGACGATTTCCGGCCCACCCGGGCGTTAACCACCCATTTACCACCGGCGTTCACATTCCGTTAGGACTTCGGTTTTCCGTGATTCGGCGTCGCTTCGAGCCGGGCGGATCGGCGCACAGGGGATCACAATGAAAAAATTCGGGGCGTTCCTCGCACGCAAGGCCGCGGTTCCCGACATCGCGTTCGAGCAGGCGCGTGCTCACGCCGAAGCGCCGTCCGCAAGCGACAATCCGCTCGAGCTCGACGAAGAATTATTCTCGGCGATCGGGGCGCAGCTCGGCGGCGAGAATGAAGCCTTGCGCAATCTGCTGATCGACGCCAACGCCAAAATCGGCGAGCTCGACGGCATCAAGGCCGCGGTCGGCAAGTTGGTCGATCCCGTCGCCCGGGCACTGCAGGCGATGGAAGCAGAACGTTCGGAAAAGCTTGCCTTGCAGACGGTGCTCAACAATACACGCGCCGCCTACGGCAAGCTGCGCAACGAGGTCACCGACCTGGAGAAGAAGCTCGCCCTGTCGCGTACCGAATGCGAGGATATGCGCCAGGAACTAACCCGCATTTCTCACGCTAATTAGGCGCATCGGGGCTCCGAATCAGCGAAAGTAGTTGTGCTGCAACAACTTCGCGCGATTTTAAGGAGAGCCCCGATGCCGACAGAGTGTAGCGCAGAACGCTTTGATTTTGGAATGGTTGATGGTCGCGCAGTGGAAGCGGCGTTTGATGCCGGACTGGTGACGTCGGATGCGGGCGCGTTGCTTCTGGGAACGACGGATCGAGCGATCCGAATGATGGATCGGTTTGCGGCGTGCTTCCACGACGAGCGGCGAGCGGACCTGATCGAGCATGAGGTCGCGACGTTGGTTGGCCAGCGGGTTTTTGGGATCGCGCTCGGCTATGAGGACCTCAACGACCATGATGAGCTGCGGCACGATCCGCTGATGGCGGTGCTGGCGGGCAAGCTCGCGGCGCGGCGCGCGGAATGCGCGCCGGTGGCCGGTAAATCGACGCTCAACCGGTTGGAGCTGAGCAAGCTTGCGCCGACGCGCTACCACAAGATCAGCCACAATCCGGTGGCGATCAAGGCGCTGCTGGTCGACCTGTTCCTGGAGGCGCACGAGCGGCCTCCCAGGCGGATCATTCTTGACCTCGATGCGACCGATGATCCGCTGCACGGCGAGCAGGAGGGGCGGTTCTTCCACGGCTATTACGATTGCTACTGCTATCTGCCGCTCTACGTGTTCTGCGGCCGCCATCTGCTGGTCGCCAAGCTGCGGCGCGCCGACATGGACGCGGCGGCCGGCGCGGTCGAGGAGGTAGCGCGCGTCGTCGCGCGTATCCGTGCCCGTTGGCCGCGCACGCGCATTGTGTTGCGCGCCGACTCGGGCTTCGCGCGGGAAGACCTGATGGCCTGGTGCGAGGCCAACGGCGTCGACTTCCTGTTCGGGCTAGCGAGGAACGAGCGGCTCGCCGCCGAGATCAAGACCGAGCTTGATCTTGTCGCCGCCAAGAGCCGGCGCACCGGCCGACCGGAGCGCCGCTTCAAGACCTTCATGTGGACGACGCGCAGAACCTGGAGCCGCCGGCGCCGGGTCGTCGCCAAGGCCGAGTGGACGAAGGGGGAAGCCAATCCTCGTTTTGTGGTCACCTCGCTCCGGCGCGACGAGTGCAAGGCCAAGTATCTCTACGAGAAGATCTACTGCGCTCGCGGCGAGATGGAGAACCGGATCAAGGAGTGCCAGCTCGACCTCTATGCGGATCGCACCTCGGCCGCCACGATGCGCGCCAACCAGTTGCGTCTGTGGTTCTACTCGATGGCCTATGTTCTGCTCTGCGCCCTGCGCCGCATCGGGCTCCACGGCACCGACTTCGCCCAGGCCACCTGCGGCACCATCCGTCTCAAGCTGCTCAAGATCGGGGCGCTCGTGCGCGTCAGCGTCCGTCGCATCAAGATCGCCATGGCATCGGCCTGTCCGGCCGCCCAAGACTGGGGCCGCGCCGCACTCCGGCTCGCAATCGCCCGCGCCGCCCCCGCATGACACGCGCCGCCGCGGCGCCCCCCCCCGCGCGGCACAACCCACAGGCCCACACGGAGACCCAGAAAAACATCAACCACAAACCGCGCCACTCGGCGCCACGGCTTTGCTTGCCCCCAATCCAGCTGCTAGCAAAATCGCCTTACCGACCGCACAGTCCGTCAGTAGCGTGAGAAATCCGCGCTAGCCAATACGCAGAATCTGTTACGCATGGCGGAATCGACGCGCGCCGAGATCGGCATCGAGGTCGCCGCACGCCGCGCCCAGATCGCCGAGCTGGAAGCTCGGCTCGCCCTCGAAAGCGGCGAAGCCGCGGCGCTGCGCGAGGAGAACAAGCGCCTCGACGACCGGCTTAACGCCGCCGACAAACGCATCATCACACTCGAGTCGGACCTCAACGGCGCGCGCCAACGCCTCTTGATGGCGGAAGATGAGAAGCGCGCGCAAGAGGCGTCACTCGACAGGGCCGGCGCCGAGCAGGCGCGCCTGTCGCGCAAGCTCGCCGAAACCGAAGCGAGCCTCAACGCCGCGCAGGGTCGGCTGCGCCAGGTCGAGGCCAATTTCGCCGAACTCAGCACCGAGCGCGCGCGCCTCGCCACCGCTCTCGAGGAGGGCGCCTTCCCCACTACGCCCATTCGCGCGCGTGGGCGGAACGCAGCACGTACCTATTGATTTAACGCAAGGTGGGGTGGGGCTCGCCCGGTTAGCTCGACAGCATGCCTCACCCCGGCGGGGGGGCGCCGAGAGCCTTGCGGATGCCATACCGAGAAAATACCGATCTGCCGCCGTCCGTGCGTAGCCATCTGCCCGAACACGCGCAGGATATCTACCGCGAGGCGTTCAACCACGCCTATGGCGCCCATGCCGGCGAGGCCGACCGCGAGCAGCGCGCGCATATGATCGCCTGGGCCGCGGTAAAACGCAGCTACGTCAAAGGCAACGGCATGTGGGTTCCGCGCGATGCCTGATGGCGCGCCAGCGAAGATTTCGGACGCACAGCCGCCGGACCGGACGCGCTCGCTCGCGCTCGCCGAGCGCAACGTGCCGCGCTACACCTCCTATCCAACCGCGCCGCACTTTAATGCGGAGGTCGGGCCGGGGACTTACGCCTCGTGGCTGGAGCAGTTGCCGCGCGAGGCGAGCCTGTCGCTCTATATCCATGTACCTTTCTGCAGCGAGTTGTGCTTCTACTGCGGCTGCAATACCCGCGCGGTGCGCAAGCGCGCGCCAGTCGATGCCTATGCCGCGCACTTGCTCGACGAGATCGCGCTCCTTGCCTTTCTCAAGGGTCGCAAGCTCACGCATCTGCATTGGGGCGGCGGCACGCCCTCGATCCTCGGCCCGCAGTGGCTGGAGACCATCGCCGCGCGGCTAGCCTCGCTGTTCGATCTCTCGGCGCTGAAGGAACACGCGATCGAGCTCGATCCGCGCCGGCTCGACCGGCCGCTGGTGCGCACGCTCGGCCTGATCGGCGTCAACCGCGCCAGCATCGGCATGCAAGACGCCTCCCCGCACGTGCAGCGCGCGATCGGCCGTGTGCAGCCGTTCGATCAGGTGGAGCGCGCCGCCGGCTGGCTGCGCGAGGCCGGCATCGAGGACCTCAATATCGACCTCATGTACGGCCTGCTGGAACAGACCGCGCGCGACGTTTCCCGCAGCGCCGAGCTCGCCGCGTCGCTATCGCCGCAGCGCCTGGCGTTGTTCGGCTACGCACATGTGCCGTGGTTCAAGACGCATCAGCGCCTGATCGACGAGCAAGCCCTGCCGGGATTGAACGCGCGACTCGAGCAGGCGCAGGTCGCCGCCGAAACGCTGCAGGGCCTCGGCTATCAGGCAGTCGGCCTCGATCATTTCGCGCTGCCGGATGACGCGCTCGCCGTGGCCGCGCGCGAAATGCGGCTGCGCCGCAATTTCCAAGGCTACACCACGGATGCGGCCGACGCGTTGATCGGGTTGGGCGCTTCCGCCATCGGCAAGCTGCCGCAAGGCTTCGCGCAGAACGCCCCCGACCTCGCCGGTTACGCGCGCGCGGTCGGTGCCGGCTGCTTCGCCACCATGAAGGGCCTTGCGCTTTCCGACGACGACCGCCGGCGCGCGGCCGCGATCGAAAGGCTGATGTGCGATCTGGAGGTCGATCTCGACCGGCTGGAAGGCGGCGCGCATTACTTCGCCGGCGAACTGGCGACATCCACTCGCTGGCGGAGGAAGGCATCGTCCGGCTCGACGGCAGCCGCATCGTTGTCACGCCGCAGGCGCGCCCCTTCGTGCGCATCGCCGCTTCGGTGTTCGATGCCTATCTCGGCTCCGCCGAGAAGCGCCACTCTGTGGCCGTATGAACGGTTCACCAGCCCCTCTCCGGGCGCATTGATAGCGCACCGGCGGCGTCGTGACGGCTTCGGTTGGGGGTGGTAGGAAGGCTGAGGCTCGACCCCCTAAGCCCCTACGAGAAACGCCATGCCGCGCTACTTTTTTCACCTCACCGACGGCAAGACCGTCCTCAGCAATCACACGGGCATGGACTTGCCCGGCAACGCCGCCGCGGTCGAGGATGCCAGGGACCTGGCCCGCGACCTGAAGAACGGCGAGAAAATGCGGGGGTGGGATTGGGACGGCTGGTTCGTCGCCATCCTCGACGCGCATGGCCGCAAGGTGGACGAGGTGCCGATCGCCGACGTGATGTGAGGCGGCCGGGCGAATGCGGGTCAAGCCTAAATAAGAAGGGCCGCCCTGGTGAGGCGACCCTTCCATTGTCAGGCCGTGGCCCGGTTGCGCCGGCCTTTGCAGGCCGTGCGCGCGTGAACCCCAAGCTGACGAATTAGGTCAGCTAGTTGAGGACCTCGGCAGAGGCGAGGATCCAGTTCACGAATGCCGGCGACCGCGGCGATAGACAATGAGACACTGGATCACCTCCTTTCTGTTGTTGCGTACGATGGGGACAATATAGGGGACAGGGCGCGATTCGGAAGCCTTTGCTTCAACGCACGAGTTCCCGCATCGCTCGGTCCAACCCCTCCAGCGTCAGCGGATACATCCGCCCGCCCATCAGCTGCCGCACCATCTGGATCGAATAGGTGAAGTCCCATTCCTTCTCCGGCACCGGGTTGAGCCACACCGCCGCCGGGTAAGTGCGCGCCACGCGCTCGAGCCACAAAGCCCCCGGCTCCTCGTTGAAATGCTCGACCGAGCCGCCCGGCGCGCTGATCTCGTACGGGCTCATCGAGGCGTCGCCGACGAAGACCACCTTATAGTCGTGGGGATAGGTGTGCAGCACGTCCCAGGTCGGCGTGGTCTCTTGAAATCTGCGCCGGTTTTCCTTCCACACGCGCTCGTACAGGCAGTTGTGGAAATAGAAATGCTCCATGTGCTTGAACTCGGAGCGCGCCGCCGAGAACAATTCTTCGGTCGCCTTGATATGCCAATCCATAGAGCCGCCGATGTCGAAGAACAGCAGCACCTTCACCGCGTTGTGCCGCTCCGGCCGCATCAGGATGTCGAGATAGCCTTTGTGCGCCGTCCCCTTGATGGTGCCGTCGAGATCGAGCTCCTCCGGCGCGCCGGTGCGCGCGAATTTGCGCAGGCGCCTGAGCGCGATCTTGATGTTGCGGGTGCCGAGCTCGACCTCATCGTCGAGGTCCTTGAACTCGCGCTTGTCCCATACCTTGACCGCGCGGCGGTGGCGGCTCTCGTCCTGGCCGATGCGCACGCCCTCCGGATTGTAGCCATAGGCGCCGAAGGGCGAGGTGCCGGCGGTACCGATCCACTTCGAGCCGCCCTGATGGCGCTTCTTCTGCTCGGCCAGGCGCTGGCGCAGCGTCTCCAACAGCTTGTCGAGCCCGCCCATGGCCTCGATCTGTTTCTTTTCTTCTTCGGTGAGATATTTCTCGGCCAGCTTCTTCAGCCACTCGGCGGGGATCTCGGCCTCGATGCCGTCGGCGACCAGTTCCAGCCCCTTGAACACATGGCCAAACACGCGATCGAACTTGTCCAGATTGCGCTCGTCCTTCACCAGCGCCGCGCGAGAGAGATAGTAGAAGTCCTCCACCCGGCGCGAAGCGAGATCGGCCTCCATCGCCTGCATCAGGGTCAGATACTCGCGCAGCGTCACGGGGACGCCGGCGCTTTTGAGCTCGTGGAAGAAGGTGACGAACATGGGCGACAATTCGCGCTTTCGACCGGCCCCCGTCAAGCGTCCCGCGAGACACCCCGCTTGCCGGCTCGGGACGGCCACGCCACACTTACGGCTGTGAAACGGGCGGCGTGGCGCCGCCTTTTGCCTTTCTTTCGGAGGGGAAAATGGCCGACGCCGCCGTTCTTGAGCAACTTGCGCCTACCGGAAAGTTGCGCCTCGCCATTGCGGTGGCCCCCTCGCCGTCGGCGCAGTTCGCGATCAAGGACGGCGAGCAATACCGCGGCGTGGCCGTCACCTTCGGCACGGCGCTTGCCAAGAAACTCGGCGTGCCGCTCGAGATCGTGCCGCATAAGGTCTCGGGCGAAATCCAGAACTCGGCCGCCGACAATAAATGGGACGTCGCCTTCCTTCCGGTGGACGAGGAGCGCAAGAAGTTCGTCGACTTCGGCAACGCCTATCACCTGCTGCAGAGCACCTTCCTGGTGGCGCCCGGCGCCAAGATCAATTCGGTCAAGGACGCCAACGCCAAGGGCACGGGCATCGGCGGCGTCGCCAACACCGCCACCTTCCGTGCCGCCATCAAGGCGACGCCCGAGGCGACTCATATCGAATTCGCCGGTGTCGACGCCGCCACTGCCGCCATGAAGGAGCAGCGCATCGTGGCGATCGCGCTGTCGCGCGAGTTGCTCAGCGGACTGGTCGGCAAAATTCCGGGCGCACGCATTCTCGACGACGCGTTTTTGAATTCCTCGACCGCGGTGTGCGTGCCCAAAGGCAAGCCGGCGGCATTGGCCTATGTCAGCGAGTTCATCGAGGAGGCTAAGGACTCGGGGCTGGTGCGCAAGGCCTTCGACGAGATGGGGCTGAAATCGTCCGTCGTCGCACCGGCGGGGATGAAGCCCTAGGCGCGTAGGGCGCATTAAACAATAGGCTATCGGACCGATCGGCGCGCTACTCCGCAGCCAGCGATGCCGCTTGCGCGGTGTGCACATGCTCAGGCCGCACACCCATGCCGATCAGCCGCGCCGGCAAACGCCGCAGCAGCGGGAAGCGGTCGAGCAGCTTGAGCGCGAACGGCGGCTTGGGCGGCCGCGTGCCGGCGAGCGTCGGCGCGATCACCTTGTCCTGCAGAAAAACCTGAATGGCTTGCGTGACGCGCGTGGGCAGCCAGCGCCGCTCCTGAACAGCCTTCAAGTCGTCGACGGTCACCGCCTTCCGCCGCAGAGGCTCCGCCAGGATATTGGCCGCCGCCACCGCGTCCTGCACAGCCAAGTTGATGCCGACGCCGCCGATCGGCGACATGGCGTGCGCCGCATCGCCGATGCAGATGAGCCCAGGCCGGTACCAGCGCGGCAGCCGGTCGACAGCAACGGTCAAGAGCTTCACGTCGTCGAAGCTCTTGATTTCGTCGATGCGGTCCTTCAGCACCGGCGCCATCTGCAAAATGCGCGCATGCAGCGCTGCCAGCCCTTCAGCGCGCACCTTGTCATAGCCTCCCTTGGCGATCACCAGCGCGCATTGCCAATAGTCGCCGCGGTCGAGCATGACGAAAACATGGCTGGCACCGACATGGCCGAGCGTCTCAAAGCCATCCCCCGGCTTCTTCGAAAATCGCATCCACAGGACGTCCATGGGTGCGCCGAGATTGTCTACATGGAAGCCGGCGCGCTCGCGCATGGTGGAATGGCGCCCGTCGGTGCCGACGACGAGATCGGCGCGGATCTCGATCTCGCCGTTCGGCGCTTTCGCCCGCACGCCGGCGACGCGGCCGCCCTCTTCGATTAGCTCCGTCGCTTCCGTCTTCATGTACAGACCGAAGGCGGGAAATTTCCGGGCGTGGTCGGCGAGGAAATTCAGAAAATCCCACTGCGGCATGAATGCAACGAAACGGCAATGCACCGGCAAGTGGGAGAAGTCGGCAACCGTCACGGAAGCGTCGTCCACCTCGCCGGTCAGATGACGTACTTCCGAATGCGGCAGCTTGAGAAATTGGTCGAGCAGACCGAGCTCGTGCATCAGCTCCATGGTCGAGGGATGAATGGTGTCGCCGCGGAAATCGCGCAGGAAATCCGCATGCTTTTCCAGCACCGCCACCGGCACGCCGGCGCGCGCCAACAGGAAACCGAGCATCATGCCGGCCGGCCCGCCGCCGACGATGCAGCACGTGGTTTTGAGGGATGATATCGCCATCGGCATCTCCCGTTCTCCGGTCAATTGCCGCGCAGCCCATGCGGTTCCCGGCGCCGAAACGCACGGGCCCGGAAAGCTCGTCTATGCCTGCTTTTCCGGCACCCGCACCACGAGCCCGTCGAGTTCCTCGGTGACCTTGATCTGGCAGGACAGCCGCGAATTCGGCCGCACGTCGTAGCCGAAATCGAGCATGTCTTCTTCCATCGGCGACGGCTCGCCCGTCTTTTCGCGCCATGCCTCGTCCACGTAAACGTGACAGGTGGCACAGGCGCAGGCTCCGCCACATTCGGCCTCGATGCCGGGGATATTGTTACGGATCGCCGTCTCCATCACAGTGGAGCCGACCTCGCCCTCGACCGTGCGCTCGGTCCCGTCGGAATCGATATAGGTGATCTTCGGCATGGCGGAAATTAATTGGAATGGCCAGGCCAGAATTGGCGCGGCGGCCCTCCTATATAGTCATTCCGCAGGCCGCGCCAGTGCGCCAAAGGAGAGATCACTGTGCGCGCAGCATATCCGCTATCAGCGCCCGCGTATCCGCGATTGCCGCAGCCAGCCGGTCGATGGCGGCGAGGCATTCCGCCTTGTCGGCAGCGCGCTCGGCCGCTTCCGCAGCGCGCGCGACTGCGGCGGCCCCGATGCCGCGGGCTGAGCCCTTCAGCGTATGCGCCAGCGTGGCGACGGCATCGGCGTCGCTTTCGCGCATGCGCGCGATCAGGATAACGGCCTGGCGGTCGAACAGCTCGAGTAATTCGCGCTCGAGGCTCCGGTCGCCGAAGGTCATCTGCTTGAGATGGCCACGGTCGATCGCCGGCGCGCCGGCAGCCTCCGCATCGGCCATCAAAGTCGCAAGTTGCGCCACCTCTCCCCTCCTGCCTTTGGCTTCTTGTTGCCGGCAAGTTTGACCTGCCAGGGACCAAAAGCGGGTAAATCCGCGGCCCTTACGGCGCGGGTTCGGTTTGGGTGGTTAATTGCCGTCTAACCCTGCCGGCAAAGACCGCCCGCCGGGCCGCAGGGCGGCCGCATTCGGGCCTGCATGATTGGGCGCCAGGCAGGCCTGGAAAGTGGAAAAAACCATGGTTACTCAATCGTTAACGATGATGAAAAAGTCCTAAACGGCGCGGTTTCTTTCGCATTGCCAAGGCGATAGGATGACTAAAGGGGCCGTGGCGCGCGCCGGCGAGCAGCGCCGCCCGGCCCCACGACCGCTCACGATTCCGCGCTCGTGCCGCGGCCCGCTGGCATCCAAATTCGGGCCGCGACGATGGTCCCGGCGTAACAACGAGGCGACGACCGAAAATGGCCAACAATCCGCAGAAGTCCAAGGACGCGACGGAGGAGGCGCTCTCCGCCATTCAGGAAGCGCTCAACACGCGCCCGCCGGATTCGCGCAGTCCCAGTCCCACGCCGCTCGCGCGTGCCGAGCATCCCGCTGACTTGTTCAACGAGGAGCAGCAGGAACCCGGCTGGACCGCCGACGAGAGTGCGCCGCGCCGCGCCGCCAATGACGACCGTGCCAGCATCGGGCAGATCCTGCAGACGCTGCACGGCAAGCCCACTCGCCTGCCTTACATCTTGGCGACCGCTGCCGCCGTCATCTGGGCCGTTGGCGCGCTTATCACCGTCGCTCTCTATTGGGCGGAATTGCAGGCCGTGCTGGCCGCTCCGCGCACCAGCCTTGCCGCCGTTGTCGCACTCGTCGGCGCCGTCGGCGCGCCGATCGCTGCCTTCTACGTGCTTGCCCACATGTTCCGCCGCGCGCACGATTTGCGGTTGGTCGCCGAGTTCGATGGCCGAAGTGGCGATCCGCCTGGCGCAGCCGGAGACGGCAGCGGGCGAATTGATCGTCACCGTCGGTCAGGCCATCCGTCGCGAGGTCGCCGCCATGGGCGACGGCGTCGAGCGGGCGCTGGCGCGCGCCGCCGAACTTGAAGCCCTGGTGCACAACGAGGTATCGGCGCTCGAGCGCGCCTATAACGACAACGAGGTGCGCATCCGCGATTTGCTCAGCGAATTGTCGAGCCAGCGCGAAACCCTGGTGAACCAGGCCGAGCAGGTGCGCAACGCTATCGCTTCGGTCCATCTCGACCTTTCCCACGACATCACCTCCGTCGGCGACCTGGTGGCCGAGAAGGTCAACGAGGTGGCGCAGCGCGTGACGCGTTCGCTCACGGAGAAAGGCGAGCACATCACGCTCGCGCTCGGGCATGCCGGCGATTCCATGATCGATGCCCTCACCGAGCGCGGCTCGACCCTGCTCGAGCGTCTGGAAACCACCAATGAGCGCGCCACCACCGCCATTTCCTCGGCCAGCGAACGGCTCACCGACAGCCTCAATTTCAAGACCGAGCACATCCACGACGACTTCGCCGAGCTTTCCGCCCGCCTGCAGCAGATGATGAGAGCGCGGCTCGACCAGGTGTCGCAGGAATTTGCGCAGCACGCGACGCAAACCATCGAAAACATGGGCAGCCGCTCGCAGGCTTTCACCGAGGCGCTCAACGAAACCGGCACGCGCATGGCCGAGACTATTTCGGCGCGCGCCGACGAGGTGAACACGACGCTGCGCTCGACCGGCGAGTCTCTGGTGCTCGATCTTTCGCTGCGCGGCGGCGATGTCGTCTCCAAGCTGGAGCAGACCGGCCAGCAGATCACCGACACCATGGTGAGCCGCAGCAACGCGGTGGCCGACACGTTCCGCAACAATGCCGAAACGCTGGCACAGTCGCTCGCCAGCCGCAGCGACCAGGTCAAGGAGATGCTGGCCGCGCGGCTGCAGTCGTTCGAGGACATGTTCAATCAAGGCGGCACCGAGCTCACCGAAAAAATCTCGCGCGACTCCAATGCGCTGGGCAATCTGATCACCAGCCACCTCGCCGAGTTCGACCGCACGGTGAAAACCTATGGCGGCGAGCTGGTCGAGCGCCTTGGCCAGCGGACGCAGGACGTCTCCGAGGCCATGCGCAACTACTTGGACACGTTCGACCAGCGCGTGACCGACAAATCCGCAACCGTGTCCGGCGCCCTCGATCAACGCCTCTCCCAGTTCGAGCAGGAGCTCGAATCCCGCGTCAGCGGCCTCACCCGCAACGTCACGGCGAGCGGCGAGCAGGTCGCCAACACGCTCGACGACCGCATCCGCGCCATATCCGATACCATCACCGCCCGTGGCAGCGAGGTCGCCGGTACGCTCGACGCCAAGATCGGCGAGATCGATCAGACGCTCGGCACGCGTGCCCTCGAGGCCGCCAATAACCTCGACAGCCGTCTCGACCGCTTCGAGGAATTGCTGGTCGGCCGCGCCGAGACCGTCACGAGCGAGATCGAGACCCGAACCCGGGCCGCGGCTGATGCGCTCAACGAGCGCATGGAGAAGCTTTCCGAAGCGATCAAATCGAACACCGGCGAGGCCGAGCGCTCGCTCGGCCAGCTCGCCATCGCCACCAGCGATGCCATCCGCGTGTCCGCCGCCGAGGCCGAGCGCACCCTCAAGGGCACGAGCGACGAGATCGCCTCGAGCTTCATCGGCAAGGCCGAGGAGATCTCCAACGAGGTCGGCGAGCGCGCCCGCGAGATCACCAGGGTGCTGTCCGACGGCAGCGGCGGCGTGCTCGATGCCCTCAACGTCAAGGGTCAGCAGTTCACCCAGGACATCGGCGCCGCCACAGAGCAAGCGCTCCGCTCGATCGACGAGCGAGGCTTCGCTTTCACCCGCTCCATGGTCGACCATGGCAATGAGCTCGCGCGCGCAATCAACAGCGCCGGCGAGGCCGCTTCCAACCACGTCAACCGCACCTTTAGCGACCTAAACGAAGCCGCGCAGAAGGCAATCGAGGACTCCAGGCAGACCGCCGCCTCCACCGTCAACGACATGATGGAGACGCATAATATGCTGCGCGCCGACACCACGGCGCTGTTCGAGCGGCTGCGCGAGGCCAACATCATGCTGCAGGAAGTACTTTCCGGCGCACACGAGAACATGGGCGCGCTGGAGAACACGCTGATGCTGCGCGTGTCGGACTTCGTCAACTCGATGAACGAAGTCACCAGCTCGACCGGCGAAGCCACCGCGCGCGTGGAAAGGACCGTCAGCAATTTCAGCGACGTCACCACCCGTGTCGTGGCCGATCTCGGCCAGCTGGCCGTGCAGCTCGACGGCTACGGCCGCGACCTCGCCAAGGCGGTCGAGATCATCGACCAGAGCAACCAGCGTACCGAAAAGTCGATCGGCGATCGCCGCGCGGCGCTCGAACTCGCTCGTGTCCACCCTCGATATCCGCACCGAGGACATCGACCAACGGCTCACGCGCTTTGCCGGCCTGCTCAACGAATCGCTGGAGGCGGCCTCCGCGCGCGCCCGCGACGTCGCCCGCATCGTTTCGGAATCGAGCGCCGAGAGCAGCCGCGCGATCGCCGAGCAGTACGAGCATGTGCGCGAACAGGCCGAGGAGGAGCGCCGTCGCACGGCCGAGTCCCTGCACGAAATTTATCAGCAGGCGACCGGCGACACCCACGCGATGCTGCATGAGGCGAGCGAGCGTTTCACCGGCGTGCTGCAGAACATCAAGCAGATGGCCGCCGAAATGCAGCATGAGCTGGAAGCCACGCGCGCCGAATTGCACCGCGGCGTATTCGAACTGCCGCGTGAGACCGCCGAGGGCACGGCCCAAATGCGCCGCGTCATCGTCGACCAGATCGAGGCGCTCGCCGAGCTCAACCGCATCGTCGCCCGCCACGGGCGCAGCCTCGACGCCGTCGAGCCGGTGCGGCGCACCGGCACGCGCGACGAGCCGACGCTCGCCGTGGTCGGCGGCCGCAGCGACCCCCCGCGCGACATTCCCCGCCCGGCCCCGCCGCCGCCGCGCAGCGAAGTCGCCGGCTTCGCGCCGCGTCGACCGGAACCGCCGCCGGCAAGTCCGCCGCCTATGCCCGCGCCTGCGACTCCCGGCAGCAGCCGCAGCTGGCTCAGCGACCTCTTGAGCCGTGCCTCGCAAGAGGAAGAGGCGCCGCCGGCGCGCGAAACCTTGCGCGAGAGCGCGCGCGAACTGCCGCGCGAGCCGCTACGTGAGCCAATGCGCGAGCCGGCGCGCGGTGCCGAGGAGCGCACGCCGCGCCACACGATCGAATCGCTCGATTCATTGTCGGTCGACATCGCGCGCATGATAGACCACGACGCCGCAGCCGACCTGTGGGACCGCTACAAGCGCGGCGAGCGCAACGTGTTCACCCGCCGGCTCTATACGTTGCAGGGCCAGAAGGCGTTCGACGAGATCCGCCGCAAGTACCGTGCCGACCGCGAGTTTCGCCAGACGGTCGATCGTTACATCAGCGAGTTCGAGCGGCTGCTCGATGAGGTCTCGCGCGATGACCGCGGCCAGGTGGTGGCGCGCACCTATCTCACTTCGGAAACCGGCAAGGTCTACACCATGCTCGCGCACGCGGCCGGCCGGTTCGATTGAGCGCTTGCGGCCTTTCTCGACCGGATTAATTCTACGCGCGGCCCGCCATGCGGGCCGCCTAAGCCGCGATTTCGTTCCTTGCGCGGCGGAAATTCGATTTGCCAGGGCCCTCCAACTATCGGATAGTACGGGCCGATCGGCGCTGCCCGTGTGGGGCGATGCAGCGTCTGTTTCACATGCGCTATTCGATAGGCGCCGGCAAAAAGAATAACCGGCGGCGCGGAGGTGTTAGCTTGGCGCCGCACGGCGCCGATGACAAACCAAGGCTAATTTGGGAGGAAAGCCATGCGCGAATTTTCTGCACGTGCAGTCGTTGCACGCGGTCTGACGGCGGGACTTTTTGCCGCCGGGATTGTTGCCGCCGCCGGCCTGTCGGCGTCGACAGCCTGGTCGGCGCCGAAGGACATCAGATGGGGCACCGGCCCGGTCGGGTCCTCCGGCGGCAAGGCGCTTGTGGTGCTCGCCAATATTCTCAACAAGGAGATGCCCGAGTTTCGCATCTCTGTGCTGCCTTATCCGGGCGCCGTCGGCACTGTGAAGGCCGCCGCCTTGGGCGAGATCGACGGCTACTACGGCTCCGACGTGGCGTTGAAGGAGCTGCACACCGACAGCGGACGCTTCAAGGGCTTCAAGTCCAAGGTCAAGGTGCAGCCGGTGCAGTCGTTGTGGTGCTACACCCTCGACGTCGGCCTCGCCATCAAGGCCTCCAACCGCGATAAGATCAAGAAGTGGGAAGACTTGACCGGCAAGCAGGTCTACACCGGCCCGTTGCCCTTCGACACCCGCAAGCATCTCGAGAACGCGATGCATGACGTGGGCGTGAAGCACATCTACAAGCAGGTCGACCTGTCGACCGCCGGCTCGCAGCTTAATGCCGGCTCGATCGACGCCATGATCATCTACGCCGCCGGCGGGCAGACCCCGCCGCCGTGGATCGCGGAAGCCTCGCTCGCCGTCGACTGGGCAGCGCTCAACCCGAGCGCCGACGAAGTCGCCAAGCTGAAGGCGAAGGATTATGGGGTCGAGGAAGTCGACGCTTCCAATTTCCACAAGAAAGAAATCTACGTAAAGAAAGTGACGCTGCTCCCCTTCTATTGGGGATTTGATCTCGGCATGAACATCTCGACCGACGAGATGTACAAGATGCTGACCATTATCGAAAAGCACGCCGACGAACTCGCCAAGCTCGACCCGAGCTTCCGCCAGATCGGCGGCGGCAAAATGGCGAAGTTCGAGCACGACGCGCTGATGTCTACCTGGAAGCTTGTCCCCATCCATCCCGGCCTTGCGAAGTATCTGAAAGCGAAGAACATGTGGGACAGCAAGTGGGACGCCAACGTCGCCAAGGCGAAGATGTAGAGGCTTGGCCCTTGTGACGATGCGACGACGGGGCGGGCGCGTGAAGAGCGCCCGCCTCGATTGAGTTGAGCCACACCAATGGGCCCGTCATGTCAGTAGCTGCATCGACGACCTACCGGCCGCCGCTGGCCGTCAACGTGATCTATTACGCGGCGTCGCTCTATTTCTTGGGCTACATGTTCTACTATTACTGGACCGGCCTGGGCGGGCCGACGCTGCTCGCCATGAGCATGATCCCCTACACTTTCGTGCTATTCACGCTGCAATCACTGCGCACGAATGAGTTCTACCCCCGGCTACCGATGTGGGCGAACTACGTCATCGCGGCGGCCTATTGCCTGTTCTCGTTCTATTGCGCCTACTACATGAACACCAACTATATCTCGCTCGGGGAGGAGCGCGCCGGCACTCCCAACACCGCCGACCTGATCACGGGCGGGGTAATGGTGCTCCTGATCATCGAATACGCACGCAAGCGGCATTTGCCGCTGTTCATCCTCACCATCGTCCTGGTCCTGTACGCGGTGTACGGCTATTACGTCCCGGGGATATTCTATCACGCCGGTTTATCCTGGGAGCGCGTGATCTCGGCCAGCAGCGTGGAAATGGCGACCGGCATCTTCTCGCGCCTACCGGAAATCGCGCTCACCATCATCGGATCGTTCTTGTTGGTGCTCAGCCTGTTGCGCGGTTTCGGCTGCGTCGATTCGCTTTTGCGCGCGACCAAGCGCATCGCCATCCGTTCTCCGCACGCCATCCCGCAATCGGCCGTCATCGGTTCGATGGCGATCGGCACGGTGAGCGGCTCCGGCGCCGCCAATTCCATCACCGTCGGTTCGGCCACGATTCCGGCCATGATCGCGGCCGGACTGCCGCCGGCGACCGCGGCGGCGATCGAGAACGCCTCCTCCATGGGCGGACAGTTGATGCCGCCGGTCATGGGCATCGCGGCGTTCCTGATGGCCGAGTTTCTCGGCGTCGATTATTTCGACGTGGTGGCGCGTGGCTGGGTGCCGGCACTGATCTATTACATCACCGTCGCCGTTTCGGTTTACCTGCTGGCGGTGCACTACCACACCCGCATGGTCATCAATCCGAAGGCCGAAAAGCTCGACTGGCGCGACATGATCAATATCGGCGCCTTCGTCTTCGTGGTCGGCGGCCTGGTCGCGCTGATGGCGACCATCTTCCTCGCGCCGATGTTTGCCGCGCTCTACATGTTCTGCGCCGCCGGCGCGGCGTTGATAGTGATCCACTTCGCCACGGTGATGGTATCGCAGGGCTGGAATCTCAATCGAATGATCGAGCCGCTGCGCAACTTTCTCAATTCCTTCATCGACATGATTTCCGACATCTCGCTGCTGCTGGCGACGCTGTCGATCATGACCGGCGCGCTGGTGATCACCGGTGTGCCGACCAAGCTCGGCTTCCTGCTGGTGGAAGCGGCCGGCGTCAACCTTGCCGCCATGTTCGTGATGGCCTTCATCTTCGGCGCCATCCTCGGCATGGGCCTGCCGCCCGCGCCGGTCTATATCCTGGTCGCCATCGTGATCGCGCCGCCCTTTATGAAGGTCGGCGTCAACCCTTGGGTCGTGCACTTCTTCGCGTTCTTCATTGCGGTGTTCGGCGAATTGACGCCGCCGACCTCGATCACCGCGGCGATCACCTCGAAAATTGCCAATGCCTCGTTCTACGTCACCCTTTGGCGCTCGGTGCAGATCTGCGTGTCACTGTTCACGCTGATGGTCGGGGTGTTCGTGCACCCCGAACTGGTGGTGGCGCCCGGCCTCGACCAGATGGGCGCCGCCTATCTGGTGTTGGTCTCCACCGTCGGCATCACGTTCAGCCTGCAAGCCACCTTTATCGAGAGCAAGTGGCTCGACCGTGCCGTGCGTATCGTGTTGGCGGCCATGGCGCTTTACATCCTGTTCTCGTTCAACGACGTGGCCTCCACCGTCATCTCCTTCCTCATCCTCGGGGCCATCGGCTACTGGCTGGTGTTCCGGCGCAAGGTTCAACAACAAGGCGCGCCTGAGGTGGTGGTCATGGAGGAACCCGCTTTTGTATCGGTCGGCGTTGCCACCGGCCCACGCATGGAGTGATCGGCGCCAGATCCCGGGGCGGCAAAGTCTCCCAGCGAGTTCCAGACTTGCGCCACGCGCACTGTCGACTAGCGCGGCCCTGCCGCTTCCGCCGCTTTAGCCGCGCGCGAGCGCTTGCCGCGAAAGTAAGCTTTCAGCCAGGGATGCTCGGAGGCGAGCATCGTTTCCATGGTGCCGGCTGCGATCACCCTGTGGTCGGCAAGCACCGCGATGCGATCGCAGACCGTGTGCAGGCTGTCGAGGTCGTGGGTGACCATAAAGACGGTCAGCCCCAAAGTCTGCTGGAGCGTGGCGATCAGTTCGTCGAATTCGCCGGCGCCGATCGGGTCAAGGCCCGAGGTCGGCTCGTCCAGAAAGACGATCTCCGGATCGAGCGCGAGCGCGCGAGCGAGCGCCACGCGCTTGGTCATGCCGCCCGACAATTCCGCCGGGAACTTATCGAGCACGCTTGAGTTCGAGCCCCACCATATCGAGCTTAGCGACCGCCAGCTCATCGAGCAGGTCCTCCGGCAGTTCGAGATATTCGCGGATCGGGAATTGCAGATTTTCCCGCACGCTAAGCGAGGAAAACAGCGCGCCTTGCTGGAAAAGCACGCCCCAGCGCTGTTCGATCGCCTCGCGCTCAGCGTCCGATGCGGTGGTGAGATCGACGCCGAGCACCGTGATCGTGCCCGAGCGCCGCGGCAGCAGACCGATGATGGTACGCATGAGCACCGACTTGCCGGCGCCCGAGCCGCCGACGAAGCCCAGGATCTCGCCGCGGTAGAGATCGAAGTCGACATGGTCGAGCACGACCTGCTCACCGAAGCCCACCACCAGGTCGCGCACCGAAATGACGACTTCCCTGCCATTGCCCGCAGCCATCGGTCACATCCCGATCGAGGCGAAAAAGATGGCGAACAGCCCGTCGAGCACGATCACCAGAAAGATCGACTCGACCACCGAGGCCGTGGTCTGCAGCCCAAGCGATTCGGCGCTGCCTTTCACGTTAAGCCCTTCCATAGAGGCCACCACGCCGATCACCAGGGCCATGAACGGCGCCTTGATGATGCCGACCTCGAAATGTTCGATCGAGATCGCCTCCCTGAGCCGCTGCAGGAAAATGTCGGGGTCGATGCCTCCATAGAGCCAGCACACCAAGCCGCCGCCATAGAGCGCGGCCAGCGAGCCGAAGAAAGTAAGGATCGGCACGCCGATCACCAGCGCGAAAATTCGCGGCAGGATCAGCACCTCGATGGGATCGAATCCCATGGTGCGCAGCGCGTCGATCTCCTCGCGCATCTTCATGGAGCCGAGCTCGGCGGTATAGGCGCTGCCCGAACGGCCCGCCACCATGATGCAGACGATCAACACGCCGAGCTCGCGCAGCACCAGGATGCCGACCATGTCGACCACGTAAATGTCGGCGCCGAACTTGCTGAAATGGAAGATGCCCTGCTGCGCGATGATGCAGCCGACCAGAAAAGTGATGAGCAGGATGATCGGCACGCCGCGCCAGCCGACATTGTCGAGTTGATGCACCATCGAGGTGAAGCGGAAGCGGCGCGGTCGCGCGGCCACGAGCGCGAGGAAGATCGCGCCCAGCATGTTGAGGAAGTTGCCGAACACCTCGCCGCCGGCGGCCGTGGCGCGGCCGATTGAAACAAGCACGGTAGCGAAACGGTTGGCGCGGCGCGCGCTCCGCCGTTCCGGCTTGACGCCGTGCACCTCGTCGACCAGCGCGCGGTAATCCTCCTTTAGTCCCTCGACCTTGGTGGCGCAGCCGCGCGCCGAGAAGGAGCGCACCAGCCGCTCCAACAACCAAGCGCCGAACGTATCGAGCCGCTCGACGCGCGCCATGTCGACGTCGACCGAACTGATGGCGCCGGTCCGTTTGGTCTCGGCGCTGATGCTGGCTTCGAGGCGGCGCGCGTTCTTGGCGACCCAGGCACCGGCGCCGGCAAGTTTCAGCCGCCCGTTCGCCGCGCTGCTTTCGAGCAAAATATCGGTCACGAGAAGCCTCCGGGTCCGGGCGGAACCGGCATTGCACCCGTTCCGCCGCTTGGCGATGTGCGCAGGATTCGGCGCGCGCCATACTTGACCATTGCCCGCGAACCTGTCGAGGGTGCCGCACATACCCATGACCACCCCGCTGACCCTCGAACTCGCCGTCGAACGCTGGCCGATCGCCGGCGCCTTCACCATCAGCCGCGGCGCCAAGACCGAAGCCGTAGTGGTGGTCGCCACGCTTTCCGACGGCAATAGCCGTGGACGCGGCGAATGCGTGCCTTACGCGCGCTATGGGGAAAGCCCCGACGGCGTCTGCGCGGCCCTCGCGGTGATGCGCCCGCGGCTCGCCGGCGGCCTCACCCGCGCCGTCCTGCAAACCGCGATGCCGGCGGGCGCCGCGCGCAACGCGCTCGATTGCGCGCTCTGGGATCTGGAGGCCAAGCGCGGCGGACGGCCGGCGCATGAGCTGGCCGGGCTGCCGCCGCCGCGCCCGCTCACCACCGCCTACACGATCTCGCTCGGCGCGCCCGACGAGATGGCGCAAGCCGCCGCCAAGGCGGCGAGCCGCGCCTTGCTCAAGGTGAAGCTGGGAGCCGATGGCGATCCCGCCCGCATCGCCGCGGTGCGCGCCGCCGCGCCGCAGGCAACGCTGATCGTCGACGCCAACGAAGGCTGGAACGAAAGCAACCTCGCCGCCAACCTCGCCGCTTGCGGCGAGGCCGGCGTTCAGCTGATCGAGCAGCCGCTGCCGGAAGGGCGCGACGGCATGCTCGCCGACATCGATCGCCCCATCCCGGTCTGCGCCGACGAGAGCGCGCACGACCGCGCTTCACTGTCGGCCCTTGCGGGCAAATATGACGCGGTCAACGTCAAGCTCGACAAGGCGGGCGGCTTGACCGAGGCGCTGGCCATGGCGGACGAGGCTGCGCGGCGCGGCTTCACATTGATGGCCGGCAGCATGGTGGCCACATCGCTGGCGGTAGCCCCAGCCATGCTGATGGCGCAGAAGGCGCGTTTCGTCGATCTCGACGGACCGCTGCTGCTGGCCCAGGACCGCCCGCAAGGGCTTGTTTACCAAGACAGCCTGGTTTTCCCGCCGACGCCGGCCCTGTGGGGCTAATGGAACCTAACCCGGTACCTCCAAGCGATTGACTTTCATCAATGCAACCACATCCGGTTGCGCGCATTGATGCAGCATGTCATCGAACCGCAGCAAGGCCTCTCCACTGACTTCCTCGGCCGTTGCCGACCGCCTGCTGGCGCATGCGCGTCTATGCGAACAGATCGCGCAGGATTGCTGGAGCGAACAGTCGGCGGAGGAACTCAGGCGCATGGCGCGCGAGTGCAGCCGGGCCGCCGCGGAGATGATGCCCGAACGCCAGGCGCAGCCTCACATCGCGCATTGAGCGCGCCCCGGATATCATCCAAGTTCCTGAGTTTATTCACGAATTGTCTAGCGTCTTTTTGCTTAACCAAGGCTTAACGCGACCCCTCCCCTTGGCATAGACTTAGCGCCAAAATCGCCGCACCGATCGTGGCGCGGCCAAAAAACAAACAGGGACGGGGGGCCATGCGAATTCGTGGGTTTGTACTATGCGCTGTTCTCTTGAGCGCCAGCGTGACATCTGCGTCGGCGACCATGCGCATTGCCGATGACCGCGGCGGCCAAATTGGCCATTACCTGCAAGCCTTCGCCATGCTGCGCTCGACCGGCGAACGCGTGGTCATCGATGGCAGTTGCTTGTCGGCCTGCACGCTCGTGCTTGGCATGATCCCGCGCAGCCAATTGTGCGCGACCGACCGTGCCGTGTTCGGTTTCCACGCCGCCTGGATGCCGAACCGCGACGGCGAGCCGGTGACCAGCACGATGGGGACGCGCGCGCTATGGAATATTTATCCCGCGTCGGTGCGACGCTGGATCGTGCGCCACGGCGGCCTATCGCGCCACATGATCTATATGCAGGGCCGCGATCTCGGCGGCATCGTACGCAGTTGCTCGGCATCGCGGCGCCAATACCAGGCGCGCTCACACAACCGTCACCGCGCGCGTCGCACGTATCGCTATATAGCCGGCAACGCAGCCAGCTATCGCCGTTAGCGCCATCGCGGCGTAGGCGCGCCCGCCGTAGGCGCCGTAAAGCACGCCGGACAACGCCATCATCGCGGCGGTGGTCGTGCCGATGGCGAGTGCAAGATAACCTTGCGCGGTGGCGCCCTGTCCAGGCGGCGCGTGGCGTGACACGAAGCCGAGCGCGCCAAGATGCGTGGCGCCAAACGACAAGCCGTGCAGCAGCTGCACGATTGGCAGCAAGACGACAGGCGGATTGAGCGCCATGACGCTCCAGCGCAGCGTGCCGCCGAGCCCGCCCACGAGCAGGAAAATCCCCGGCGTCAACGCCGACGGCAGCCGGCCCTGCAGCGCAAACAGCACGATCTCCGCCAACACACCCAGCGTCCACAGACCGGCAATCGTCGTACCGTCAAACCCGGCGGCGCGCCATTGCAGCGTCGAGAAGCCATAATACACGGCGTGGCTCGCCTGGATCAGGCTCGCCGCCACCAGCACCGCGAGGAAGGGCGGATCGCGCAACAGGCCGCGCCGCGGCGCCGCCGCGGCGCTCGCTGGCGGCGCGGCGCCGAGCGGCCCCAGCCACAAAGCGGCCAGCGCGGTCAGCAGGCTTGCCATCACGATCAGCCAGATCAGATCGCGCGCCGGGATGATGTCGGTGACGAAGCCGGCAGCCATGCTGCCGACAATGAATGTGGCCGAGCCCCATACCCGCACCGGCCCATAGGCGCGCCCGCGCGCGGCCAGGCCCCTGAGCGCATAGGTTTCCGCCAGCGGCAAGATCGGCGCGACGGCGAACGAGGCGAGCGCAAAGGCGGCCAGGATTGCCGCCGGCCCCTCCGCCAGCCCGACCAGCCCATAGCCGAAGACGCTGGCTGCGCTGGCCAGCAAGATCGCGGCGCGCAGCGCCTCGCGCCGGTCCGCCTGCCGGGTGACGAGCGGGATGGCGATCAGCCGGGCAACCAGGGGCGCCGAAAGCACCAGGCCGATCAGCTCGGCGTCCAGCCCCTTGGCCTTGAGCCAGAGCGGGAAGAACGGCATTTGCACGCCGATCATGCCGCAATAGGCGCCGTAAAGCGCCGCCAGGCGCGGCACAAAGCCGATCTCGGCTCTGACAATGGAGCGCATCGCTCAAAGTCCCGGCTGGCCGAATCGGGCCGGCTGATTGATAAGCTGAAGTTCGGGGATTTGATATGGCGACCGACGCAGCTTTGCCTGCTGCGCCGACCGGCGCACCGAGCGAAGACGAGTATCAGACCTTCTGCGCCGCGCTCACCGCCAGTGCGCGCGGGCGCGCTTTTCTTGCCGAATATGCGCGCCGTCACCGCGGCGCCGACACCGAGACGCTGCTGGCGGCGTTGGCGCGGCTGGAGGGTCTCGTGCGCGCGCAGGCGCGCGGGTCAGGGGAGCTGCGCAGCGAGCTGCGCGGGCTAATCGGCACCATCCGGGCGGCGCGGCCGGAGCTCGCGCAGGCCACGCTGCCGGCACGCGCGGTCAAGCTCACCATGCTGCTCGACATCCTGGAACGCCGCTTGCGGAGCATGGTCGAACCGGGGGCGGACGATTCGCCGGAAGCCGAACAAGCCGCCGGGCTCGCCGTCGTGCCGCCGCCCGAGGAGCCGGAATTGCCGATACCTACCCCAACCGCAACGCCGAGGCCGGCGCTCGCGCTGGCGCACGAACGCGCGTTGGCGCCATTGCCGCCGGGGCCAAACCGGCCGGCAGCGCCGCCGCCATTCCGGAGGTGAGATGGTACGATAACGCGCCAGCCGAGCCGGTAGCCGCCGAGATCGTCAGCGCTGCCACGGCGGAGACGATCCTGGTCATCCCGCCGCAATTCGAGGCGGCGCACGGCGGATCGGCGGGCTTCCATGCCTTCCCCGAACTGGAAGCGGCCGCCGCGACTGAGCCGGAAGGACCGAAGATGGAGGCGCTGCCGGTCGTCGACGCTCGGGCGCGCCCCACTGAGACCGCGGCGCCGCCCGATCCGCTGGCGGCGCTGCTTGCCCTGAGCGAGGAAGAGAGAATCGCGCTGTTTACGTAACGCCAAACACTCGTTGTCACTTGCCGATCAGCGTCGCAAACAATTCCGCGTCCACATTGGCACCCGACAGGATCGCTGCCACAACCTTTCCCTTCAGCTCGAGCTTGCCCGCCAGCAGCGCCGCAAGACTGACCGCCCCGCCGGGCTCCACCACCAGCTTCAATTCCGCGAAGGCGTAGCGTACCGCGGCCGCCACCTCGGCATCGCTCACGGTAACGCCCTGCCCGATCAGCGCGCGCGTGATCGGAAAGGTCAACTCGCCCGGCGTCGCGCTCATCAACGCGTCGCAGATCGTTCCGGAAAGGCGCGCGTTCGTCTCGCGCCGCCCGCTCTTGAACGAGCGCAGCGTGTCGTCGAAACCTTCCGGCTCGACCGCGTAGATTTGCGCGGCCGGCGCGCCGGCCTTGATGCCGAGCGCGGTGCCGGCGGCAAGCCCGCCGCCGGAAATGCCCACCAGCACGATTTCCGGGGCCAATCCGAGCGCGGCCAGATCTTCGACGATTTCGGCGCCGATGGTGCCTTGCCCGGCAATGATCAGCGGGTCGTCATAGGGCGGCACCAGCGTGGCGCCGCGCTCTTTGGCGATCGCTTCGCCGATCGCCGCTCGGTCTTCCTTGTCGCGGTCATAGGGGACGATTTCGGCGCCGAGCGCCGCGGTACGCTCGCGCTTGGCGCGCGGGGCGTCGGAAGGCATCACGATGGTCGCGCGCATGCCGAGCAGGCGGGCGGCCGCCGCCACACCCTGCGCGTGATTGCCGCTCGAATAGGCCACCACACCGGCGGCGCGCTTGTCGGACGGAATCGAGGCGATCTTGTTGTAAGCGCCGCGGAATTTGAACGAACCGGTGCGCTGCAGCGTCTCTAATTTCAGGTAGACGCGCGCGCCGACCCGCTCGTCGAGCACCGGCGCGTTGACGAGCGGTGTGCGCACGGCGACGCCGCGCAAGACTTTCTGCGCGGCCGCGATGTCGGCGGCGGTCCGGAGAGTGGGCTTGTTGCGGACGCCTTCAAGCATTCGCGGCCGACAGCGCGCGGCGGACAGCCCCCGGATCGCGCGCGATCACGGTGAGATAAGCGCGGGCGGATTGATCGGGAGTCGCGGCGCCCTGCTCCCAATCGCGCAGTGTGCCGAGCGGAATGTGGAAGCCTTTGGCAAATTCCTCCTGAGTAAGACCGAGCGCGCGGCGGATGATCTTGACTTGAGGCGTGCGCTTCATGCGTTTGAAGTCTTTAGGCGTCAGCGGCTTCGAATCGGGATCGTGCGCAGCAGCTGCAGCAGCACGAGCGCCACCGCTCATCGCATCGAACCGCCGCCAATCGTGCTTCGATCGTTTAGTCGTTTTCTTCGTGGTATTTTCGGCGTTCATACGGTTCGGCTCCTCGGGTCGAAATGATGCGAACAGACTCACCTCTCAAGGTGTAGGCGACGTAGAGAAGATGATTTTCTACCATTCCGATGGCAACGTATCGATCCTCGTCGTAATTCTCACGATCGTCCAACCATTCGAGACCGAAGGGATCCTTAAATACGTCCTTCGCCATTTCGAAAGTGATGCCGTGATCGGCCTCGTTTTGTGCCGCCTTTACAGGGTCCCATTCGAATTTCGGCTCGACCATTTGATGTACTGTTTACCAGTAGATGTCAAGCAGTGCGTTGCGGGAATACGAGGCTAGCGGAACGAGGGATTCAGGTCACGTGGCTGACTTCGAAATGACGATAAGCGCCACCGCGAGCCGGAGGGCTTTGGCCGCTCAGCGGCGTCTAGCGCGGGCTTTCTCCGCCAAACCGCGCTCGTCAGCCGGGGCGGCCGACCGGAGCCGCTTCAACCAAGGCCGCCGCCTGCGCATCACTCTGTTGCCCTGCGCCACGTGGTCGAGAAAGATGCATGCGCTCGCCTGCCAGGTCATCTTGAGCGCGTAGGCGCGGCATTCTTTGCGCGAGCACTTGAGCGCCTCAAGACACGCGCGCCGCAGGTCCTCGTCGAGCACACCGACCGGCGCGCTGCCGATCACGTCGCGCGGGGCGGCGGCCGGATAGGCCGCGACCGGCACACCGCTCGCCAGCGCCTCCAGCAGCACCAGCCCGAACGTATCGGTACGGCTCGGAAACACGAACACGTCGGCGGCCGCATAGTATTCGGCCAGCGCCTCGCCCTGCTTGGCGCCGACGAACACGGCGTCGGGTGATCACGTTCGAGCTGCGCGCGCGCCGGCCCATCGCCCACCACCAGTTTGCTGCCGGGCAGATCGAGCGACAGGAAAGCCTCGACGTTTTTCTCCACCGCCAACCGGCCGACCGTCAGGAAGAGCGGCCGCGGCAGCTCGATCGGAACGTCATCGCGCGGGTGAAACAGCTGGGCATCGACGCCGCGCGGCCACAGCTTGACGTTCTTGAAACCGCGGCTCTCGAGCTCGTTGACGAGCGTCGGCGTCGCCGCCAGCACCGCCGCGCCCGGTGCGTGGAAGCGGCGCAGCCAAGCCCATGTCAATTCGATGATCTCGAATTTACCGTCGTGGCTCTCGGCCACCGCCGTGCAGCTCTCAACCCAGTCACCGCAATTGATGTAGCGCAGGCCGTAGTCGTCGTGGATGGCCGGGGTGTGGATGTGGCCGCAGATTACGCCGTCGGCGTGGTGGTGCTTGGCTTCGGTTGCCAGCGCTTTCTCAAAGGCGCCGATATAGTTCACGGCGTTCTTGACCTTGTGTTTCGCCCATTTCGACAGCGACCAATAGGGCGCCCCAAACACGCGGCGGAATCCGTTGAAGATACGGTTGGCCGTGAGGGCAAGCTCGTAGGCCTTGTCGCCGAGCAGCGCCAGCCAGCGCGCCTGCGTGACCACGAGATCGAACACGTCGCCGTGCACCACGAGATAGCGCCGCCCGTCGGCGCCCTCGTGGATGATATTCTCCACCACCTCGATGCCGCCGAAATGCGTGCCGTAATAGCCGCGCAGGAATTCGTCGTGATTGCCCGGCACGTAGACCATGCGCGCGCCTTTGCGCGCCGCACGCAAGAGCTTCTGCACCACGTCGTTGTGCGGCTGCGGCCAATACCAGGACGAGCGCAGCGCCCAGCCGTCGACGATGTCGCCGACCAGATAGATGGTTTCGGCCTCGTGATGGCGGAGGAAGTCGAGCAGCCTGTCGGCCTGGCAGCCGCGCGTTCCCAGATGCACGTCGGAGATGAAAAGCGCGCGAAATCGCTTCGTGGCGGGCTCCGTCACGCGGCGACTTTCTCCAGGCTCTTGCTCATGTGCAGCATCATTAGCAGGGCTTCATTGCCGTTTTATGACAGCACTATTTACCTATTCTTAGGCGGCCAGGCCGGTCCGCCCGACACGGCGAAAGCGCACCAGCGTGAAGAACGGCCTGACCTTCTGCCGCTCGATCAGCTCGGCGCCGCCGTGGCTCTCGGCCCAAGCGACCAGCCGCTGGAACGGGAATTCCGGGCGCAAGCCCACCTTGTGCGCCTTCTGCGCCAGCAGGCGCTCGAGCGCGGCGGCCAAGCCCTTTTCCGAATAGAGGTGGTTGACCAGGATGATCTGTCCGCCCGGCCGCAGCACGCGGGCGCATTCGCTCAAGACACGCTCCGGGTCGGCAACCAGCGTGATGACGAACTGCCCGACCACGCAGTCGAAGCTGCCGTCGGCAAAGCTTAGCGCCTCGGCGTCCATCAGCAGGAGCTGCTTGACGAAGGGATAGCGACCGCTGGCGAGGCGCTCGCGCGCCCACGCGATCATCGGCTCCGACATGTCGATGCCGGTGACCTCGGTCGAAGCATCATAGTCGTCGAACGACAGGCCGGTGCCGACGCCGATCTCCAGAATGCGCCCGCCCACCTCGCGCGCGGCCAAGGCCGCGGCGCGCCTGCCGTTGAGGAAGAACGGCCCGCACAGCGTGTCGTAGACCGGGGCCCAGCGGGCATAGGCTTTCTCCATCACCTGCCGGTCCGGATCGCGCAACATCGAGCTTCTCGCGAATCAAAAACTGCACCGCCCACGATCCGCCTAGCAATGCTGTGTGACAGTTTGGCGATACTTGACGCACCCGGCCCGGCCCCCGACACTCCGCGCGCCATAAAAAACGTCATGCGGAGGAAGCCCCATGGATCTCGGAATTGCCGGCCGCAAGGCCATCGTCTGCGCCTCGAGCAAGGGTTTGGGCAAAGGCTGCGCCATGGCGCTGGCGCAAGCCGGCTGCGAGGTGGTGGTCAACGGGCGCAACGAGGCGACGGTCAAAGCCACCGCCGAGGAGATCGCCAAGGCGACCAAGGCCAAGGTGATCGCGGTCGCCGCCGACGTCGCCACCGCCGACGGTCAGGCCAAGCTGTTCGCCGCCTGTCCGCAGCCGGACATTTTGGTCAACAACAATGCCGGGCCGCCGTTCCGCGATTTCCGCGAACTGACGCGGCAGGCCATGCTCGATGGTGTCATCGCCAACATGGTCGTCGCGGTGGAGCTCATCCAGAAGGTGCTCGACCCGATGGCCGCGCGCGGCTTCGGCCGCATCGTCAACATCACCTCGTCGTCGGTGAAGGCGCCGATCCCGGGGCTCGATCTTTCCTCCGGGGCGCGTGCGGGGCTCACCGCTTTTCTCGCCGGCGTCGCGCGCACTGTCGCCGCCAAGAACGTGACCATCAACAATATCCTGCCGGGCTCGTTCGACACCGACCGGCTGCGTTCGAACTTCAAGGCGACGGCGCAGCGCATGGGCACCAGCGAACAGGCCGCAGCCGAGGCGCGCGCCGCCACCATTCCGGCGCGGCGCTTCGGCACGCCGGACGAGTTCGGACAGGCTTGCGCCTTCTTGTGCTCCGCGCACGCCGGCTACATCACCGGGCAGAACCTGCTGATCGACGGAGGCGCCTTCGCCGGCGCGTTTTGATCAGGCCGCGCGAAACTCCACGCCCAGCCGCGTCGCCGTGCGCCAGATCACGTGGCACTGCTGGTGCAGATGATCGCTTTCGATCACCAGCACGAAGTCGTCCGGGATGCCGACCTGGCTTGCGACTTCGAGGCAGGCGCCGGCGGGGGAGAGGTTGCGCACGCGGCAGTCGATGCCGGCGGCGCGGTTGAAGCCGATGGTGCCCGCCTTCAGCGTGCGGTGACGGGTGATCTTGCGTCGTTCTTCCATGGGGCACCTCCTCTGCCCGCAATGCGACAACGCCGCTCAGCATACACCCGATTCTTTAGCCGGCCGTGCAAGTGAGCGTAGAAAGATGGGGAATTGCGTTAGCATTCGGTAACCAGCACCGCACCGTGCTACGCCGCCGATCCGGCAAAGCGCCGGCAATTTACGGCCAATTTACTGATCGCCCGCGCCCGCCGCGCGCTAAATTGGCGCCCGGAAGGATAAGGCGATGCTCTCCTGGCTGATCGGCCCCTGCGACGTCCTCGGCCTGCACGCGCAAAACTGGATGCTGCTCACCGCCGCGCTGTTTGCGCTCTACCTCGTCTGGCTGGCGCTCGCCCACCGCGCGGTCTAGCCGGTCGCGCGCAGCACGAAGCCTCCGACACCGCCCCTATCTCGGCTGTCGTCCCCCGCGCAAGCGGGGGACCCAGTAACCACCGCATTGCTGCGGCCTACTGGATCGCCCGCTTTCGCGGGCGATGACAGTATGCGGCGCGCAAGCAACCCGCCTTGCCCCTCGCCCTGCCCTGTCGCAATATGGCGCCGACCCGCCCTTTTCATTTCAAAGAAACAAAACGCCTAAAGGGAGATCGACCCATGAAACTCGTGCGCTATGGCGCGCCGGGACGCGAAAAACCGGGAATCATCGGCGAGGACGGCAAGATCCGCGACCTTTCGCGCATCGTCAAAGACATCGACGGCGACATGCTCGCCTCCGGCGGCCTCGCCAAGATCCGCAAGGCCAATTTGAAGCGCATGAAGCCGGTCGCCGGCCGCCCGCGCCTCGGCCCCTGCCTCGGCAACGTGAAGAACTTCATCGCCATCGGGCTCAACTATTCCGACCACGCCGCCGAGGCCGGCATGCCGATCCCCAAGGAGCCGATCATCTTCAACAAGGTGACCTCGTGCATCTGCGGGCCGAACGACGACACCATCCAGCCCAAGGATTCCAGCAAGCTCGACTACGAGGTCGAGCTCGGCATCGTCATCGGCCGCCGCGCCCGCTACATCGCGCGCGACAAGGCGCGCGACTTCATCGCCGGCTATTTCGTCTCCAACGACGTCTCCGAGCGCGTGTTCCAGATCGAGCGCTCGGGCGGCCAGTGGGCCAAGGGCAAGGGCTGCGAGACCTTCGGGCCGATCGGCCCGTGGTTCGTCACCAAGGACGCGGTGCGCGATCCGCAGAACCTCGACATGTGGCTCGACGTCAACGGCGAGCGGCGGCAGACCGGCAACACCAAGACCATGATCTTCGGCTGCGAGCACCTGGTGTGGTACTGCTCGCAGTTCTTCGTCATGGAGCCGGGCGACATCATCATCACCGGCACGCCGCCGGGGGTCGCGCTCGGCATGAAGCCGCCGAAGTTTTTGCAGCCCGGCGACGTGGTGACGCTCGGCATCGAGAAGCTGGGCGAGCAGAAGCAGAAGGTGATGGGGTTTAAGAAGTAGCCGCGGCGCTCAATCCTCATCCTGAGGAGCGCCCGAAGGGCGCGTCTCGAAGGATGAGGGCGGATATAAGCCGCGCCAGAATTGCGGATGTCATGCCCCGCGCAGGCGGGGCATCCAGTAATGGCTGACGCTCAATGAATCGCGCATACGCGCCGCGCGGGCGGCGCGCTCCCTCTCCCCTGGGGGGAGAGGGTCGGGGTGAGGGGGAAAGTGACTCTCGATAGGCCCTAACCCCTCGCCCGCCCGCCTTCGGCGTGCGACCTCTCCCCATGGGAGCGAGCCTGTGGCACGCCCTTCCCGCTCGTCCCCGCGCAGGCGGGGACCCAGGTATTTCTCGCGCACAGCCTCTCCCCTGTCATGCCCCGCGCAGGCGGGGCATCCCGTAATCACTGACGCTCAATGTATTGCGCGGACGCGCGGCGCGAACTCTTCCCCTCTCCCCTCCGTGGGAGAGGGTGGCGCGCGCACAGCGCGCGCCGGGTGAGGGCAAGCGCACCTCGCCCGTTCGTCCCCGCGCAAGCGGGGACCCAGTTCTTTTTTGTGCGACAACCTTCCGCCGCGTGACCGCCGTAGCGCGTTAGCGCGAAGGCGGAAGCCCGTTAGCACGAAGGCAGGAGACGAAGCCGAGCAAAGGCAGGTGAGGGGGCGATGTGGCGCTCGGCACGAAGCCGACGCTGATTCTTATGGCCTCGGCGTGGTGACGCTGGGCATCGAGAAGCTCGGCGAGCAGAAGAAGGTGGTGAGGTTTAAGAAGTGAGGAGGATTCGCGGCGGCGAACGAGCAGCAATAACGCACGGACGTCGCCTACTCAGACAGCTGTAACATCAAAAGCCTTCGAATAAGAGATGTTTCCGTATATCATCTCTTCCCTGAGACCAGCAATTTCTTCGGCTGTGGCCAATCCAGATATCCGAATCTGTGCTTTAATATCTAGGCGCGTGAAAAGAGCGTTCAATTCAGACAGGATGTGCTCTCTAAGAAGAGCTTGCGCCCACCGGAACGTCAGAACCCGATAAAAAAGCGCAAATTCCGTCCAGTTTCGGCCACTTGTATCGCGCCGATTCCAACCCCATCGGCGAGTGACCCATGATTCGTAAATCTCAGTCCCCCGCCGATACGATGCAAGCTCAAAATACGTTTTCGTTTGATGGAGTTGCAAATCCCTTTGCCAAAATGGAGGAATCATGCGGCCAAATCGATCAAGGGCGGACAGAATTCTGCGATAGCCCCTAGAGCCTCCGAGAATTTGCGGGATCTCTATGATCCACACATCGCGTTTTCGGACTAAGAAATACGACTTGTGCCAGATTTGCCTATCTAGCGAAGGCACAATCTGAAGGAACAATCCTGGCAAACTAAATAACCGCAGAGGAGTAAAGCCACTCAACACAAAATGTGACTGATCCGCATCATTTTGCAAAATTTCGTATGGAGCACAGCCATACCAAGATAGGCTCAAAACTATTTGGTTTACCGCGCCGGCGATTAGTTCTTTTATTTCCCTGCGATCATATCGCTCCAATGATTGGAGCAGCGCAGTAGCACGTTCAACATCATTAGGATCGCCAACAATAATAGACTGGCCGCTTCAGCCATGAAGTTGATAACCTGTTTATTTCTGGCCTTTCTACTATCTTCGATCCCCTTGAAGTCAACTTTTGCCCATGGCAATCCTTCAATACGTTTGTCAGCGTCTAGCTTTTCCCAATGCTGACGCAGCCGCCAAAATTGATAATCTACCTTGCTCCAGTACTCACACTCACGTGTGATGACAGTCGCCATCACCCAGCCAAGATTTTTGCTCTTCGCTTCTGCCAGCCATTTATCAAAAAGCTTCTGAGCATCAAATATGAGTGCGTCCAAGCAGGCTTTGGCACTTTCTGCAGCGGGCTGTCGAATGAGTTCGGATAAATACCAATCTGGACTAATCCTCGTATTTTCCGACCGAATCTCGAACTCAATGCGAGGATACATCCATTCTAGTTGCGAAAGTGTGTGTAGCGGTAGCCCGACGTGATAAAGTTCACCTTTAGATTTCCATTTTATGGACCTAATCGCGGAAGCAATCCCCTCACGATCATAGGCGGGGATAACTTTCGCGTAAGCGAGGAATATGGTGATAGGTATCGCGGCAATTGCATCAACAATAGCAATCTGCTCGAGCTTTTCCCTCTCTTCGCCCGGATCTTTCGTGACGAAGATACAACTAGAGCATTTGCTCGTAAGGTCATCGATTAATTTAAATGCTGTGGCGACCTCGTGCTCGCACGCGGGCGAACTGGCGTAGGCATTTAAAGACGAGATGGTATTCAACATCAGATCATAACGGTGGGCCTCAGCATTCTTAAGGAAACATGAATGCGCGATCGGCAAAAATGATGACTCAAGCCACTGCCCATCGCTAACTTCCTTCGGATCGAGTCGACCAGTCGCTTCATAAGTGATCGAAGTAGTGCTATCTTCCGTTTGGTACCAGTCCGGGTGAGAGTATTGCTTAGGATACCAACGGCTATCAGTAGGAATTTTCTTCTTAGTGCTGGTGTAGTCTATGAGAAGCGCAAAAAGGTTTTGGGTGAGTGTTACGAAGGGTTGTCCGCTCAACTGGTTTTCTTTTCCCGTGATTTCAGCCAATGTCTTGACCGTATCAACGACCGATCTGGCGGTACTATAGGCGTGATTTTGAAACGATGGATCTTGCCAACGTAAATGCCCTGGACAGGCTCGGAGGTAGGCCTGCCTAATTTGCTCGACAAGCTCACCGATAAGAACGGTTGGATCGAAAAGATAAAATGCGCGCGCTCCAAGTCTGACGAACGCTATTATTGAAATGCCTGCCGCCACAGACAACAGCAAAAGTGCTAGCTTGTTAGGAGCGAAGCCGCCAGCTCTCATTGCTAACAGCAAAACACAAGAAGTTGTCAGCAAGGCCAAGAACCGCATGTAGACTGTGCCTACGCGTTCTCGAGCCAGCAGGTCTCTGACGTTGTTGGGGACGCGAGAGTAAATCGCCCCTGCAATTGCCGTTGTCGCCGCATAGTATAAGCCGATCAGAACGCCGCCGGTGCCCGCAATAGTAGCTAGCAGCGTGGCGTATGGATCGCCTGCAATCGTAAGGCCTGTGAGCCTGTAATAATTTTCAAGGTAACCGTCCGCATACTGAGTGACCGCCGCGAAAAAAACAGAGATAAGTACCGCTTTAAGGGTAGATGAGCTAAGTTTTAAGAATGCTTCCGTCTGGGTTGTATTTTCACGCACGCGCATTCGGGCGCTAAAAAGACTCCGTCCGACCCGAAAATTCAAATTACGAAGTTTCGCGCGAGCCTGCCAGAACGCTCGCGTCTGCCCAGCAAGCACGAAAAGCAAGTTTCTCAACCCAGCCATGTAAAACCATACCGTAGCAACTAGGTTGGGTCGATGGATTTGGACCCGCCGCTGGAGCAAGTAACCCCTTTGAGTCTCCGCTTTGGCGCAGGAGAACGGAGCGGCACGACCTCACGAGAGGCGCTCGCCCCCTCATCCGCCCTCCGCCCGCGGGCGTCGCGCACCTTCGGAGTGGGAAAAGCGTGTACGCCGCCAACACGGTGGCCAACGCTCGGCCGGGGCTACTGGATCACCCGCTTTCGCGGGTGATGACGGCCGAGTGTGTGGCCCCTGGATCCTCGCTTGCGCGGGGACGAACCGAGGGCTGAGTTCGCCTCTGGATTCCGGGTTCGCCCGCCTGCGGCGGGCGCCCCGGAATGACCGGCGGTTTGCTGCCGCGCCTCTGCGTTTCGCACCGCAGGGGCTACTGGATCACCCGCCTTCGCGGGTGATGACGGCCGAGTGTGTGGCCCCTGGGTCCCCCTTGCGCAGGGACGAGCGGAGGCGGCTCGCTCTGCCTCTGGATTCCGGGTTCGCCCGCCTGTGGCGGGCGCCCCGGAATGACCGGCGGTTTGCTGCCGCGCCTCTCCAAGTTTCGCGCCACAGGGCATACTGAATCACCCGCCTTCGCGGGTGATGGCCCGCCTTCGCGCTGCGCGCTACGGCGGGGCAAGCAGCCTCACCCATACTGCGGCCCCAGAATCGAGGGCGATATGCGCGGGCCGAAATCCAAGCCCCTGATGCGCGGCCCGTCCCAGCCCCGCATGGTCAGCGCCGTCACCGCCCACACCAGCGCGTCGAGCCGGTCGGGCGATCTCTCGTCGGAAAGCCCCTCCGGGCCGAAGTCGCACAATTCGCCCTCCAGCGCGCAAAGCCCGGCGCCCACGTGCTTCACCTTGCCTTGCGCATAGAGCAGCGCCACCGGCTCGGCGCGCAGGTATTTGCCGCGCGTCGCGCGCACCTGCCGCAGCGGCAGATTGCGGTCGATCTGGTTGAGCACGGCGCGCACCATGTCGCCGCCCATGTTGACCTCGGCCACCAGGCAGTCGGCCTGGTGCCGGCGATAAAGCGCGATCGCCCGCGCCGCCCAGCGCTCGGGCGAAAGCCCCTCGACGCTCGCGTCCTCCAGCACATAAACGGTGCCGGCCTCGCTGATGCCGGCGGCGACGATGCCGCAGGCGGCGGCGGCGCTGCGCGCCGAGGCGGGCGGGTCGAGCCCGACGACGACGCGCATGAGCGGCGGCGCCTGGTCGACGCGCGCGGCTTCGATCTGCTCGCGCGTCCACAGCGCGTCGGCGCGCTCCTCGATCACCTCGCCGTCGATCTCCTGCCGCCCCAGCCGCGTGCCGGCATAGCGGCCGATGACGGCGTCGAGAAAGGCGGGCGACAGATGCCGCGCATTGACCTGCGTCGCGGCGCGCGTCACCGCGGTGCGCGGGTCGTTCAGCAATCTCTGGATCAGCTTGATCGGCCGCGGCGTGGTGGTGACGAGCTGGCGCGGATGCGCGCCGAGGCGCAGGCCGAATTGCAGCATGTCGAAGGTGGCGTCGGGGTTGCGCCACTTGGCGAGCTCGTCGCACCAGGCGGCGTCGAACTGCGGGCCGCGCAGGCCGTCCGGATCTTCCGCCGAGAAGGCGTAGGCCACCGCGCCGTTCGGCCATTCCAGCCGCCGGCGCGTCGCCGTCCAGTGCGGGCGCTCGCCGCGCGGCGAGACGGCGAGCAGGCCGCTCGGCCCCTCGATCATCACCTCGCGCGTGTCGTGCTCGGTCTCGCCCACCAGCGCGATGTGCAGGTGCCGCTGCGCGGCGTAAGGCGGATGCCCGGCGGCGAGCGCGCGCACCCACTCGGCGCCGAGCCGGGTCTTGCCGGCGCCGCGCCCGCCCAGCATCAGCCAGGTGGTCCAGGCGCCGCCGTTCTGCGCCCGCGCGCGCGGCTCCTGGTGCGCGTGCGCGAGCGCGACGAAGTCACGATGCAGCTGGATCAGCGGCCGCGCCGGCAGGCTCGCCAGCATCTTCGTCGTCCGGCCGGCTTTCCATGAACGCCGCAATTCGGCGCGCAAGGTCAAGACGAATGGCATCGAGATCGGCGGGGATGTCGTCATCATAGTCGGCTCCGGTTGCGGGCAAGCCCGCCTGCATGCGCTGAATGCGCTGCAAGGTGGCGGTGAGCGAGGAAAGCGTGCGCGAGGTGCGCTCGGCGTCGAACGGGCTTTGCGGCTCGGCGTCGAGCATCGCGCGCATGCGCTCGACCGCGGCGAGCTCGTTGAGCACGGCGCGGTGCAGGCGTTCGGCGGTGTCGGCGGGGGACGGGAGCGCTTCTTGCGCGGGAGCTTGTTGTTCTTGCGCCTCGCGCGCCGCAGATTCCTCCCCTCCCCCTTGTGGGGAGGGGATGGGGGTGGGGGTCAGCGATACTTCCGCATCACTCGGAGCGACCCCCACCCGCCCGCCTTCGGCGGGCGACCTCCCCCTTGCACGGGGAGGTATGCAAGAGGCGCTTTCAGACGGAGGGAACGCGCCTGCGTTTGCCGCACCGCCCCACCCCGTTTGCGCCAGCGCCTCCGCTTGCGCCGCGAGCTTCACCGCCGCCGGCAGATCGGGCGGCGGCGGTTGGTAGCGCACCCAGCCCTGCGCGTTGGCCAGCCGCTGCAGGGTGGTCTTGTGGATGCCGAAGTCGAGCGCGATGTCGGGGATCGACTCCTCGGTGTGCTCGTAGCGGTAGCGGCCGTTGGCGAGCAGCGCGTCCGTGTAGACGTAGCGGCGCGGCGACGGCGGCGTGCTCGCGGGCGGGCTTTGCGGCGCGGGCGCGGGCTTCTTGCTCCGGCGCGCAGGCGCGCGTTCGCGCGCACGCCCCTCGGCGCGCGCACAGGTTCGTTTCGCCATGGGCGATCATCCTTTTCGATTGTCGGGAATGAAAAACGCCCGTGCGGTGGGCGCACCGCGCGAGCGTGCCTAGACCCTAGCCGAGGAGCGGTGCGCTGTCAAGGATTTTGTTCCTTGCCGTTGCGCGCCCTGCGCCGGGGCCGACGCGGCCCGCCCGCGAGCGCTCGCCGCCGCCGCCGCGCACCACGCTACCGCCCCGCGCGCAGCGCGGCCCGTTGTGCGCGCGGCGGCTTCTGCCGAATTTGCAACGCATTACAGCCCCATTTGCGCTTTTCAATTCGCCGGTCGCGTCGCATCGGGCGCGTGCAATGGCGAGGGGTGACGTATGCCGACATGCAAATCGCTGCCTGCCGTTCTGCTTCTCATCGCCGGCCTCACCGCCGCGTCGATCGCCGGCGCGCGCGCCGCCGCCGACTGTCTCGCCAAGCCGAACCGGCCGGCGCCGCGCGGCCAGCACTGGTACTATCACCACGTCAACAAACATGTGTGCTGGTACCTGCGCCAGGCCGGACTGCCGGTGAACAAGCACGGTGCGCCGGCCAAGGCGAAGCCCGCGTCCAAGGCGCAGGCGCAGCCGCAGCCCGCCAAGGCGGCCGCCACTTCGGCCGCCGAGCAAACCGCACCGCCGCAGCCGGCGGCGGCCGCGAGCGCCGCAGCGGCCAGCGCCGCCACGACGGGCGGCCCGCCGGCCGACGCGCATGCCGCGGCACAAGCAGCGCCGGCGTCCGACGATACATCCGCCGGCAAGGGCTCCTCGCCCTGGCCCGAGGTGACCGGATCGGCGAAAAGCGCGGACGCCGCCTGGCCCGCCACGCGGGCGCCTGCCGCCGCGCAATCGGCGAGCGCCGGCAACGATCCGCCGCCGCCCGCCGCCGTCGCGCAGGACGTGCGCCAGCCGCCTGCGCCCGACACGCACGCGGCAACGGGTGCGGCCGGCGCGCAGCAAACGGCGCGCGCGCGGACCGAACAGCCGCGCCCGGCGCCGGCGTCCGAAGGCGGCGTCGGCTACGGCTTTGCGCTGCTCATGCTGCTGCTGGCCGGCCTCGTCGCCGGCGGCGGCCTGCTGCTCTTTAGCGTCTGGCGGCGCAGGCGCGAGGCGGCCGATTTCGGGCCGCCGGCCTGGGCGCGCGTGGTGGCCTTGAACGCGCCGGCCCCGCGCGTGCGCCTGTGGGGCCCGGTTGCGCGCACGCAGGCGGCGGTGGCGCCGCCGCTCGCGCCCGCCGACCACACCGAAAGGCTGGCGCACGCGCTGCAGGACCTGGCGAACCGGCTGCGCGCGCAGCAGGAGCCGGCGCCCAGCATCGTGCCGGAAACGGCGCGGCGCGCGCCGCCGCCCGAGGAGGAGGCGCCGCCGCGTCCCGGCCGCCCGTTCGCCGCCGATGCGCTCGGCAAGGTCGCCAATACCGCCGCGCGCCTGCGCGACGCGGCGCGGCGCCCGTAACGCTCTACCGCGCCTGAGGCGACACCTCCGCCCGCACGGAACGAGTGGGGCGGCGCCACGTTGTTGTGCTGCTTAAAAACGGAATGCGCGTGGGAGGCGCGCGAATGTTTTCTATGTGACGGACGACGACGATGATTTCAAACCGCTCGCTTGCGCTCGCCGCCGCGGTTGCCGCCGCGCTCAGCGCCCTCCCCGCCCTCGCCCACTGGAAGCCGCAATACGCCAACCAGCCGCCGGAAGTGCAGCACTGGTTCCAGGCCCAGCACAACAAGCGCGGCCAATGGTGCTGCGACAAGAGCGACGGGCACGCTTTCTTCGGCACCTACAGCCTGAACCAAGACGGCTCGGTCACGCTGCATGTCAGCAAGGACAAGACGCGGACGATTCCGTCCTACATGGTGCTCGAGGGGCCGAACCCGACCGGCCACGCCGTGTGGTGGTACGCGGAGATCGGCGATTATCACAGGGACTACTGCTTCGCGCCCGGCTCGTTGACGTAAAGACGCAGCCGCGCTCAGCTCGGCCGCGCCGACGCCGCATCGCGCGCGCGCAGCGCCGCCGCAAAGACGCTTTGCATGCGTTCAGCGTCCGCGGCGATCCCGGTGAACAGGCGGAATGCCGCGACCGCCTGATGCACGCACATGCCGCCGCCGTCGAGCACGCGCAGCCCCTTGCCCGCCGCCGTCTTGAGGAAGGCCGTCTCGATGGGCGTGTAGATGATGTCGGCCGCCCACTGGCCGGCATGCAAGACGCCGACCGGGACCGGATTGCCGGGAAAGCCATGCATGCCGAGCGGCGTTGCGTTGACGATGCCGTCGGCCGTCGCAAGATCGTGCCCGAGGTCGGCAACGGGGCGGCAACGCCCGGAGCCATAGTACTTGGCTAGGTCGGCCGCCAGCGCTTGCGCGCGGGCAGCAACCGTGTCGTGAACCCGCAAAGCCGCAACGCCGAGGTCCATGAGGGCGAAGGCGACCGCGCGCCCTGCCCCGCCGGCGCCGACGAGCGCGACGGTCGCGCCTTGCGCGCCGGCGCGGCCGAATTTCTCCTCGAAGCTGCGGCGGAAGCCGATGCGGTCGGTGTTGTAGCCAGTCGCGGCGCCGTCGCCGGCGAAGGTCACCGTGTTGACGGCCCCGGTCTGCGCCGCTTCGTCGTCGACGGCATCGAGCAGCGCCAGCACGTCTTGCTTGAACGGGAAGGTCACGTTGACGCCGGCGAAGCCCGCCGCTTTCGCCGCGTCGAGCAGCTGCGGCAGCCGCCGGCCCGGCAACCGGTCGACGTCCATGAGATGGTAGTAGCCGTCGATGCCGGCGGCGGCGAAGGCGTCCGCATGCAGCGCGGGCGCCAGCGATTGCATGATATTGGCCCCGATCAGGCCGACGAGCACGCGGCGTTGGCTCATTGCTGCGGGGTCCGGCGGACGCGCGGCGGCTATTTGACGGCGCCGCCGGTGATGCCGGAAATGAAGCGGTCGAGGAACAGGTTATAGGCGATCGCCACCGGGATGCTGGCGATCAAGGCGCCGGCCATGATCTCGCCCCAGTAGAATATGTCGCCGCGAATGAGATCGGTGGCCACCCCCAGCGTGATCGGCTTTTGCGCCGATGCGGATATGAAAGTCAGCGCGTAAACGAATTCCTGCAAGGTCAAAGTAAAGGTAAAGATCACCACCGTGAGAATCCCCGGCAGCGACAGCGGGATCGCCATCTTGATGAAGGCGCCGAACAGGCTGCAACCGTCGACGATCGCCGCCTCCTCGATCTCCACCGGCAGCGCCTTGAAGAAGCCCATCAACAGCCAGGTGCAGAACGGGATGGTGAAGGTCGGATAGACGACCACCAGCGACCACATCGAATTCTGCAAGCCGAGCATCGCCACCACCCGCGACAGCGGCAGGAAAAGCAACGTCGGCGGGACTAAATAGGTCAAGAAAATGCCGATGCCGAGCGCCTCGCCGTTGCGGCCGGTCATCCGCGCGAGGCTATAGGCGGCCGGGAGCGAAGTGACGAGCGTGATGCCCGTTACGCAAAGGCCGATGATAAACGAGTTCAACAGCCAGGTCGCGAACAAGGTTTTCTCGAACAAATAGCGGAAGTGCTCGAGGGTCGGCGGATCGTTGAACCAGAACGGAATATTGGTGACGCTGTACAAATCGCTGTTCGTCTTGAACGAAGTGATCAACATCCAATAGAAGGGAAACGCCGCAAGCACGAAGAAAAACGCCACGGCGCCGTAGAAGGAGGTTTCCCGAAGAGCCGTAGCAACAGTGGCGCGCGGCATGTCAGATCTCCCGCCGCCTGATGAAGCGCAACATCGCGATCACCACGACGAACAGCACCGGCAGCATGAACAGAGAGATGGCCGCGCCGTGCGACACGTCGCCGGAAACGATGCCGGTTTGGAAGCCGGCAAAGCCAAGCACCGACGTCGCGCCCACGGGACCGCCCATGGTCATCAGAAAGACGACGGAGAGGTCGGTAAACGTGAACACGATGCCGAAGATCAGGCCGATAGCCACGATCGGCAGGATCATCGGCACGATGATCTGGTAATTGCGCCGCCAGAATCCGGCGCCGTCGACCGTCGCGGCGTCGAGTACGTCCTGCGGTATGGCGGTGATGCCGGCGAGGAAGATGACGATGGCAAACGGGAAGAAGCGCCAGGCGTTGACGACGATCACCGACAGCATCGCCAGATCCGGCGTGCCGAGCCAGTTCGGCGCTTGCGAACGCGTGATGATGCCGAGCGCGATCAGCGTCCAGTTAATGACGCTGTAGAGCGAATCGAACATCCACTGCCAGGCGACCGTGGCAAGCGCAATCGGCACCGCCCAAGGCAAGATAACCATCGCCCTGACGAACTTGCGGCCGGGAAACGGCTTTAGCAGCACCAAGGCGCCGAATTTGCCGAGGATGAGGCCGAGAATCTGCGACCCGAAGGTAAAGATGAAGGTGTTGGAGAGCGTTTGCAGAAACGCCGGATTCTGCACGATGTCGATGAAATTCGAAAGGCCGACGAATTTCCAGGACGGATTGTAGATCGTGAAGGCGCTCAACGAATAATACACGGCCATGAGAAACGGCACGCCGACCAGCAAAAGCACGTACAGAATCGCCGGCGCGACGAGCAACGAACCGAGCACGTCGCGCCGGTCGAGCATAAACCGGAAACGCGAAGCCGGTTTGGCAATGGGTTCAGCGATTACGGCCATCGGCGAAATCCCGTGTCAGTGGCGGCTGGCCCGCTTGCCATCCTTGTCGAAGAAGCGCATCGCGCTGTCGCGCACGGCGAAAGGATGCCACTCGCCGGCGCGGACGCTTTCCTCGGCGACATGCGCCGGCGGCAGCTTGGCGGTGACCACCTGGTTCGGGTCGAAGCCCGCGAGCACGCCGTAGACGATGCGCTCGGAGCCGAGATATTCGGAGCGGTCGACGCGGAACGAAAACTCGGTCATGGCGCCGTCGTCGACCATGTCCTTGGGCAGGAAATTCTCTGGACGGAAGCCGAGATAGCCGCCGTTTTTGGCGACGATGTTCATCGGCGGCGAGCCGACGAAGGTTGCGACGAAGCGGTCGGCGGGATCGTCGTAGATCTCCGACGGCGTTCCCACCTGGCGCACCTCTCCGTGGTCGATGACGGCGATGCGATCGCCCATGCCCATCGCCTCGACCTGGTCGTGGGTCACGTAAATGGTCGTGACGCCCACTCGCTGCTGGAACTGCTTGATCTCCTGGCGGGCCGACGCGCGCAATTTGGCATCGAGGTTCGACAGCGGTTCGTCAAGCAGGAGCGCGGTCGGTTCGCGCACCAGCGCGCGCGCCAGCGCCACGCGCTGCCGTTCGCCGCCGGAGAGCTGGCGCGGCCGCCGGTCGAGCAGATGGGAGATGCCGAGCATTTGCGAGGCCCAGGCGACCTTCTGTTCGATCTCGGCGCTGGGGACGCGCTGCGTCTTCAGCGGGAAGGCGATGTTGTTGCGCACCGTGAAATGCGGATAGAGCCCATAGGTTTGAAACATCATCGCCACGCCGCGGGCGCGCGGCGGAATGTCGTTGACGACGTGGCCGCCGATCAACAGATCCCCGCTCGTCTGCTTTTCGAGCCCGCAGATGATGCGCAGAAACGTGGTCTTGCCGCAGCCCGACGGCCCGAGCAGGACCATGAATTCGCCGTCGGGTACCGTCAGGCTAATACCGTTGACGGCGGGGACTTCGCCGAATTTCTTGATGATGTCCCTCGTCGACACCGCAGCCATTGAACCTCCCACAATTCAACTAGGCCAGCCGCACCGCCGTTCCCCGTGGCGGCGCGCCTTTTCAGCCTGCTCCGCTATGCTCGATATCGTCACCAAAGCCGGACCGCGCGCCGAAAGCGCGCGGTCCGAAGCGCCGGCCAATCAGATCTTGCCGGCCCATTTCTTCATGATGGCCTCGCATTGGCTCGTCGCCCACTTGACGGCGTCTTCGGCGCTCATCGCGCCGGTCGCGGCCTTTGCCATCATGTCGTTGATGATGAAGGCGTAGTAGATCTCGTCCGTCGCGGGCGTTGCCGGCCCCGGATAGCCCGGGATGGCGGACCATTTGTCCGAGTCCTGCAGGATCGCCAGCTTGTCGTGCGGGGTCGAGGTCGGATCGTTCGACAGGATCGGCATCGGCTTCGGCACGAGGCCGGCGAAGCACGGATTGTTGTAGCCTTCGCTCGCCTTGAAGGCCTCCCGCCAGTTCGCCGAATAGTACCGGAGGAACTCTTTCGCCGCTTCCTTGTTCTTGGCGAATTTCCAGATGCCGTAGAATTCGGAAGCCGCGCCCATGATCTGCTTCGCCGGGCCTTTCGGCGGCTCGATGACGAAGATGTCGTCGGCCACCTTTTTGTTGAGCTTCTGCGCCGTGCGGTAGGCGGAGATCGGGTTGATGATGTAGGAACCCACGCCGGAGTTGATGTACTGGTTGTTGCTGGAGTCGTTCCACGACAACACGTCCGCCGTCATCGCCTCCTTGTAGAGCGCGGCGGCGAACTTGGTCGCTTCGATCGCCTCCTTGCTGTTGAGCACGATCCTCTTGCCGTGTTCGTCCTGGATGGAGGCGCCGAAGCTCCACAACAGGCCGCGCCACGTCGTGCTCGGGTCGTTGCTGTGGCCGAGCGGGATGCCGACCGGGTGGCCTTTCGCCTTGGTTTTGGCGCCGCCCTTGCGCACGTTGTCCCAGGTGTCGGGCTTGACGCCCGCCTCTTCCCACAGGCTCTTGCGGTACATGCCGGGGAAGTTGATGTAGAAATCGGGGAAGGCCGACCAGGTGCCGTCGTCGGCGTTGTAGCCGAGCTGCTTGCCGATCGTCGTGACCTTGCCGTACTTCTTCTCGGTTTCCTTCACGAGATCGGCGACGTCGATAAAGAACTTACGATAGAGATGCGCGCCGCCGGAGCCGTTGAATCCGAAAAGATCATGTCCCGACCCGGCCGATGCCTCGGCGGCCGCACGCGCGGGAATGTTCTGCACCGGAACGTGGTCGACGGTGACGGAAACCTTGTTCTTCGTCGCCCCAGTCCTTGGCGAACTTGTCGAACCAGGTGTCGTACTCCGGTACGAAGTGGGCCCACTGCACGATCGACAGCGACTTGTCGGCGGCCAGCGCGCGCGACACGAACGGCGCCGACAGCATCGGCGCTGCGCCGGCGGCGGCAAGGGTGAGGCCCGTGTCCTGCAAGAACCGGCGCCTGGTGAGACGTTTGTTCGAACTCATCTTGCATTCCTCCCTCGGTTTGCTTTCGGTTGGAGAGGCGGCCGGGGCGAGCGTGGCCGCGTCCACTGGCTTTTGTTTTTTGTCATCATAGCCCGCGTTAACTTGGCGGCGCCAGCATTTTGCTGGCGCAGAGCGGCAAGGACGCGCGGCGAGCCGTTGAACTTTCGGCGCAGTGGTTCCGCGTGGGCGTGGGACCAGACAGGTCAATAACACTGACCTATTTGCCTGCTGCCAACATCCACTTCGGATCGGCCCCGCAACGCCGCTTGCAATGCAGCACGCTTGGGGCCGCGGCTGCGCGACCTCTTGTCGATCGGAGGCAGGCCGAAGGCGGGGTTCGCGTGCGGCACCCGCCACACGTCGCGCGTAACGCGACCGAACACGGCGCGCAAAATGAAAAACCCCGGGGCCGTCGCCGGTCCCCGGGGGTCCATGTCGCCCTGAAACGAGCGAACGCGGATTACTTCTTCTCGTCGGACTGGCTGTCGCTGCCCTGCTGCTGCTCGTCGTCCTTCACGGTCGAGCCCTGCGGCGCGCCCTCGTCCGACGGCGCCTGCACCGACGTGCCCTGCTCCTCGTTGTCGGCCGCGATGGCAAGGTTGCCCGCGCCGAGGCCGAGTGCGGAAATCGCAACGACGGCGTAGATCAGACGTTTCATTTCACTCTCCATGATGACCGGATCAAGCGTCCGGATGTGCGGCAGATTTGCCGGGCGGCGCGCCTGAATTTTGGCGCGGCCCGTAGCGTGGCTGTTAAATCGGCGCGGCGCGCAATAGCGCGCGCGTAAAAACAGGGTGGCGTTATTACGGCAAGACACAAAGCGCGGGCGCGGGCGCACGCGCGCCGCGCACGGCTTGCCCTTGTGCGCGAGCCACATACCGAGCGGCGGCGCACGCGTGAGCGATTGTGGCGGATTTGGCGCGACTTGTGGCGGCGGCCCGGCGTGCCGCCGCCAGCGCAAAAGAAAACCCCGGGCGGCCGGCCCGGGGTTCGTCGTTTCGCGCGGCGTCTGGCGGCTTCAGAAGCGATAGTTGAGGCCGGCGCGCACCAGGTTGGCCTGGAAGCTGACCTCGTTGCCCGGCGGGCCGCAACCGCAGTCGAACGTGCCGAGGTCGGCGTAGAGATATTCGATCTTGAAGCTCCAATTGGAGAGGAAGGCGTATTCGAGACCGGCGCCGGCGGTCCAGCCGATCTGCATGGAGCTTCCTTCGGTGCCCAAGAAGTTGGCCTTGACGTTGGCGATGGCGGCGCCGCCGGTGAAATAGGCTCCAGTTGTCCCAGCCGGCATAGCCGATGCGCATGCGCGCGGTGCCGAACCAGTCGTTCTTCGTCTGGCAAGTGCCGGGGCCGCAGGACGCGTCGCCCTTGATGTCGGACCAGTCGAAGTCGCCTTCGAAGCCCCAGACCCATTGGCCGGTCTGCAAGTTGTAGCCGACGGTGACGCCGGCCATCATTCCCGACGGGTCGATACTGACGGCCGGCGCATCCCAATCGGAGGTGCCGAAGCCGTAGCCGCCGTTGATGCCGACATAGAAGCCGGTCCAATTGGCGGCGAGAGGCGCGACATAGGCCGGAGCCTTGTAGGCGGGTGTCACGAGATCGGCCGCTTGCGCGCCGAGCGATGCCGTCAGCAATGCGGCGGCGATGCCGGTGAGGATCAATTTGCTCTTCATATCTATCGGCCCCTTGGCTGTCAGAGTCTGTTGCAAGCGGGCGATCACTCACCCGGTTTGGCGACGCGGCGGTTACTACGCGGGAAGGCGCATGCACGGCGAAGGCGCACGCGGTAGTCGGTTGCCGGCATGAGAGCCCGAATATGGTTAATGCTGGGTAAAGCGTAAAAATGCCCGCCAATTGCGGGGCTTTTGCAACGGCGCGCGGCCGAACAGCGGCAGGCGATTCGCGCGCGACGAGAATCGAGCACCGCCTAACGCGCTGCGCCGGATTTAATCGCCAGCGATAGAGCCTCAGCGCTCGCGAAGCAGGCTCACACCTCGCGCGCCGCCAGCACCGCTTCGATCGACACGCGCGACCAGGGCGCCGTGCGGGCGCGGAACGCAGTGTAAGAGTCGTGGATCTTGCCGGTGATGGCGCTGCGGCTGGCGAGCTCGCCGAGCACGTCGTCGGCCTGTTTGCGCGCGGCGGCGACGAGGTCGCCGGGGAATGCAGTAAGCTTGACCTTGTGCTCGCTGGTCAGCGCCTTCAGCGCCTGCGCGTTGAGACGCTCCATCTCGGCGAGCGCGTAGTTGGCTTCCGCCGCGCAAGCGTGCTGCACCACCGCCTTCAATTCGGCATCGAGCGACTCCCAGGCTTTGAGCGCCACGATGCATTCGCCGGTGCCGTTCGGCTTGTTGAAGCCGGGATAGTAGTAGAACGGCGCCACGCGATAGAGCCCGAGCGCGATGTCGGTGCCGGGGCCGACGAATTCGGCGGCGTCGAGCACCCCCGATTGCAGCGAGGTGAGGATCTCGGCCGGCGGCGTGGTCTGCGGCGTGGCGCCGAGCCTTCGATAGACCTCGCCGCCGAGGCCGAGCGAGCGCAGCTTGAGCCCCTTGAGGTCGGCGAGGCCGTTGAGCTTGTGGCGGAACCAGCCGCCCATGCAGATGCCGGTATTGCCGCCCATGAAGGGCTTGACGCCGAACGGCTTGTAGAGCTCGTCCCACAGCGCTTGCCCGCCGCCGGCCTCGATCCAGGCCACGTGCTCCTGCGGCGTGAGGCCGAAGGGCACGGTGGTGTAGAAGGCGGCCGCCGGCATCTTGCCCTGCCAGTAGAAGGCCGCCGTATGGCCGATATCGGCGACGCCGTTGCCGACGGCATCGAGCACGCCGAAGGCCGGCACCACTTCGCCCGCCGCGTAGACCGTGATGTCGATGCGCCCGCCGGAGAGCGCCCGGATGCGGGTGGCGATGCGCTCGGCCGACATGCCGGGGCCCGGCAGCCGCTTCGGCCAGGAGGTGACCATTTTCCATTTCATGGCGGCGGCACGCGCGATGCGTGGAGCGGCGAGCGTTCCGGCAAGCGTCAGCCCGGCGCCGGTGACGAATTTGCGTCGCGTGGTCATGATGTCCTCCATAGCGCATGGAAATGATCGAGCGGGCCATGGCCATGGCCGACGGCAAGCGCGTCGGCGCCGGCGATGGCGGCGGTGACGTAGTCTTTCGCCTGGCGCACCGCCTCCGCGAGGTCGAGACCCTTGGCGAGACCGGCGGCGACGGCAGACGACAGCGTGCAGCCGGTGCCGTGGGTGTTCTTGCTGGCGATGCGCTTGGCGGCAAAGCGCACCGCTTCGCCCTGCCCGACCAGCAGATCGACGCTGTCTTCGCCGGCGCCGTGGCCGCCCTTAATCAGCACATTGCGCGCGCCGAGCTTGAGCAGTTCGCGCGCCTGCTGCTCCATTTCGCGCTCGTTGCGCGCGAGGCTCGCGCCGACGAGCGCGGCGGCTTCGTGCAGGTTGGGCGTCACGATCAGCGCAGGTGGAAACAGCAGCTCTCGCAGCGCGCCGACCGCCTCCGGCGCCAGCAGGTAGGCGCCGGAGGTCGCCACCATCACCGGATCGAGCACGATATTGCGCGCCGCGTGACGATCGAGCGCCTCCGCCACCGCCGCGATGCTCGTTGCGCGCGACAGCATGCCGATCTTGACCGCGGCGATATCGAGATCGGCAAAGACCGCATTGATCTGCGCGGTGACGAAATCGGCCGGCACGTCGTGGATGGCTGTGACGCGTTGCGTGTTCTGCGCGGTGAGCGCGGTAATGACGGACGCGCCATAGACGCCGAGCGCGGCAAAGGTCTTGAGATCCGCCTGGATGCCGGCGCCGCCGCTCGGATCGGAGCCCGCGATGGTCAGCGCAATCGACGTCATGTGACGGCCCCCCGCTCAGCCCTCCGGACGTGTGCGCATCGAACTGAGGGTCTAACTCGCAATCGTAAGCGGGGCAGCAGGCTCGGCGCGCTCCCTCTCCCCTTTGGGGAGAGGGTCGGGGTGAGCGGGAGCATGACTCTCGATCGGCTGTAACCCCTCACCCGGATCGCTTCGCGATCCGACCTCTCCCTATGGGAGAGGTAAAGAGTGGCTGCAGCACTAGCAGTAGCAGTCATTGATCGTCTCGCTTGGCAATTGCGGCATCGACCATTACGCGCAACTCGCGCGCCGCCTGCGCCGGATCGGGAGCAAGGGACAGGGCGGAAATGACCGCCACGCCGTCGGCGCCGGGGGCGATGACGTCGGCGGCGTTGCCGGCGGTGATGCCGGCGATGCCGCAAATCGGAAAGCCGGGCCGGCGCGCCCTGATCACCGCGGCGATGCGGGCGAGCCCGCCGGGGCCGATAGGCGGCCTGGTATTGTCCTTGGAGGTGGTGGCGTAGATGCCACCCACCCCGACATAGTCGAGGAGTTCGAGCGGCGCGGCCTCGGCCTGTTCGACGTTCTGGATGCTAAGCCCGATAATCGCGCCGCGACCGAGCAGCGCGCGGGCGTCCTGCGGCGCCATGTCGTCCTGGCCGATATGCACACCGTCGGCCGCCGCGGCCAATGCGACGTCGACGCGGTCGTTGATGAGCAGCGGCACGCCGGCCGGCGCGAGCACCTGGCGCAGCGCGCGCGCTTCTTCCACCAGGACGCGGGTGTGCGAATGCTTGTCGCGCAATTGCACCAGGGTGGCGCTGCCGGCAACGAGCTGCGCCAGCTGCGGCAGTGTCCTTCCCCCGGCGACGGCGGGATCGAGAATGGCGTAGAGCGTAAGATCGACCGCCATCAGCTCACCTTTGCGCGGGCGCGAAGCGTTACGGCGTCGAGATTGTAAAGCGCGTCCAGGATGGCGGCGGCGAAGCTGCCGGGCCCTTGCGCCTTTTCCGCCGCGCATTCGCCGGCGACGCCAAGCATGGTGAGCGCCGCGGCGGCAGCGAGCAGGCCATCCGGCTCGACCGCGCGGCAGGCAGCGACCAGCGCCGAGCCGGCGCAGCCCATGGCGGTCACCCGCGCCATCAGGGGATGGCCGTTGGCGATCGTCACGGCGCGACTGCCGTCGGCCACGATGTCGGTCTCGCCGGAGACCGCGACCACGGTGGCGTGGGTGCGCGCGAAGTCAGCCGGCGTCTGCGCGGCCGGATCGTCGGCGAGTGCCGCAAATTCCGCCCGGTTAAGCCGCACCGCCGCCGGCTGCGAACCGAGCAGGCCGCGCGCAAAAGCGGCGCGCGGGGCGCTGCGGTCGATGAACACCGGATCGAGCACCCAGGGCCGGCCGTGGTCGGCCGCCGCCCTGACCGCGATCTCGGTAGCCGCGCGCCGCTCGGCATCGAGCGTGCCGAGGTTGACCAGAAGGGCGTCCGCCTTGGCGACGAAGCCGCCGATCTCCTCGGGCGAAAGCGTCATCGAGGGCACGCAGCCCACGGCGAGCAGCACATTGGCGGTGAAGTTCTGCGCGACATTGTTGGTGATGCAATGCACCCTGGGCGCACCCGCGCGCAGGCGCTCGAGCGCGCGGCCGGCGGCCGACGCCACGTCGTTGAGCGCTGCTGCGGGGTGGTGCGTCTCTCATCCCTCCGCCGGCATGACCCGGATCAGGTTCGTTGGGTTGGCCTTAAGGCCTCTCAGCCCGGCGCTCGCCGCCGGACACCCCACGAGATTGCTGGCTATTACCTAGTCCGCGCTGGTGGCCGTGGCAAGCCCGCCCTTGTTGTGGTCAATCCGGGACATCCGCCGAAGCCCGAAGGGCGAAAGCCGGTGAGCCCGGAAATCCACAATCCCGATTCTGCGGTGGACGGGCCCGCTCGCTTCTCTCGCGTCCCGGAATGCCGCTCCTGTTGTGACGGACGCTTGCCAGCGACACACCTTTTTGCTGGATTGCAGTCATCACCGCGGTTTCGGAGGCTGAGCGATGATCCCCTTTTTCGTCCAGATCAAATGCGAGCTCGGCAAGGCCTACCAAGTGGCGAACGAGCTGGCGGAAGCCGAGATCGCCTCCGAAATCTATTCGACCGCGGGCGACTACGATCTCTTGGTGAAATTTTATGTCGAGCCGGGCACCGATATCGGGCACTTCGTCAACGAGAAGGTACAGACCCTGCCCGGCATCAAGGACACCTATACGATCATCACCTTCAAGGCGTTTACCAGCTGACCCCCACGGAACATCGCTCGCACTCCCGGCGTTGATAGCGATGTCGGGCGGCTCGGATATGCCCGCAGCTCTTTGACGAAACAAGCGCGGGAGATTCAAGATGCTTCGCAGACAGTCGTACACCGCGATGGTTGCGGCCACCGTATTGGCGGCGACAGCGACGCTGGCCTTGGCGCAATCGGGCTCGTCGCAAGGCACGTCGCAGTCGCAGGACAAAGCGACGACGGCCAATAGCAACGAAGCCTGGACCAAGCCCGACGTCGGCAGCCAGCCGCCGGCGCCCAATGGCGGTATGAGTAGCGGCGCCCACTTAGGCAATGAATCGCCGACCAAGCCGGGCATTTCCGGCGGGCATCAACCCATGAGCCAAGAATCGAAAAAGAATCTCGATCGAGCGACCTCGGGCAGCCGATAGCGGCTATTTCTTCTTCGGCGGCGCCGGACCTTCGACCGGCGGCAGCGATTTGATGTAGGTGGCGATCGCCACGCGATCGTCATCTGCAAGCTGCCCGGTATTCTTCACGACGTCCGCCATCGAGGAGCCGACCGAGTCGCCGTCCGGCGTGAACCCGCTCTCCAAGAGATAGGCGATGTCCTTCACCGTCCACTTGGCGAGGCCCTTCTGCGTGATGTTAGGCGCCCAGTCCTTGCCGTCCGGAGTTGGGGCGCCGGCGAAGCGTTCGCTGCCGATGATGCCGCCGAGGAAGTTGCGCGGGCTGTGACACTCGGCGCAATGACCGGGACCGTTCACCAGATAGGCGCCCCGATTCCAGACGTCGGATTGCGCCGAGTCCGGCTGGAACGGCAGGCCGTCCAGAAATAGCAGCTTCCACACCCCGACCAGACGGCGAATATTGAACGGAAAGGCAAGCTCGTGCGCGGGCGCGCGACCCTTCACCGCCGGCAGCGTTTTCAGATAGGCGAACAGGTCGCGCAGGTCGTTGTCGGTGATGTGTTGATAGGAGGTATAGGGGAAGGCCGGAAAAAGATGTTCGCCGTTGGGCGAGGTCCCCTTCGACATGGCGGTAATGAACTGCGCCTCGCTCCAGCCGCCGATGCCGTCGTTCGGGTCGGAGGAAATATTGGGCGGATAGAAGGTGCCGAAGGGAGATTTCAGCGCCAGCCCGCCGCCGAGCTGTGTTGCATCCTTCTGGCCGGGTGTCGCGTGGCACGAGGCGCAGCCGCCGATATAGAACAGCGTGCGGCCGTTGCCGAGATTGGGCTTGTGCGGTGCCAGCGAGCGCGCCGACACGGTCTGCGGAATGGTGATCAGCCAGAACACGCCGGCGGCGAGCAGGGCTGCGACCGCGCCCAGCACGATCAGTATCCGAAGCATCCGACCGACCCTCCCCCGACCGGGGCGGACGATAGCGCAAGTAAAACGCCGCCGCGACAGGCGTCGCGGCGGCGCTCGGTAACTTCTTCGCCTCGAAGGTTACTGCTTTTTCAGCCGGTAGTCGTCGTGACAGTTGGAGCAGGCCTTGCCGACCGCGTTGAGCGAGACCTTCAATCCATCGAGCGAGCCCTCGGCCTTGGCGCGGTTGTCGGCCACCGCCTTTTTGAATGCCGCGGCCTTCTCGTCGAAGTCCTTCTTGTTTTCCCAGATCTTCGGTGCGGCGCGCGTGTCTTCGCCGGTCTTGGAATTCGGCGGGAACAGGCCCGGCAGCTTTTCTGCGGTCTCGTGGAACTGCGTGAAGGCTGCCTGCACCGCTTTCGCGTCATACGGCTTTTCGCCCTTCACCATCTGCACGAGCGCCTTGGCGTGCTTGCCGTTCTCCTTCATCAGGTGCTCGCGTTCCTTGATCGCATCCGATTGCGCGAGAACCGCCGTCGCGCCAAAGGCGATGACCGCCGTCGTTGCAACCGCAAAGATCGTGGAAGTCTTCATGGAAATACCCCGTGACGTTTCTTCGGTGTTCGGCCAACACCAAAACCAAATCGTATATTCCGGCGGCGGCGTGAAAGCCTTTGGGCGAGGCAGATCACGAAATCGTGATCGCGAAAAAATCAGGGATTCGAGGCATTTCGCGCATTTTCGATGGCCTGCCAGACCCGCTGCGGGGTGGCCGGCATGTCGAGCGCGCGGATGCGATAGCCGCGCCAGAGCGCATCGAGCAGCGCGTTCATCACCGCGGGGCACGAGCCGATGGCGCCGGCCTCGCCCGCGCCCTTCACCCCGAGGGGGTTGGTCTTGCACGGCACGTTGCGGGTCTCGAACACGAAATCGGGGGCGTCGGCCGCGCGCGGCAGCGCGTAATCCATCAAGCTGGCCGCGAGCAATTGGCCGGAGGCCGGGTCGTATACCGTGTGCTCCAGCAGCGCTTGGCCTATGCCCTGCACCGCCCCGCCATGCACCTGGCCGGCGAGCAGCAGCGGATTGAGCGTCGCGCCGAAATCGTCGACCACCACGTATTGCAAGATCGCGGTGGAGCCGGTGTCGGGGTCGACTTCGACCTCGGCGACATGGGTGCCATTGGGATAGGTCGCCGCTTCAGCGCCGAATTCGCTCGCCGCCCGCAGCCGCTCCGGCGTCGCCTTGGGATGCGCGGCGATGTCGGCGAAGGAAATGACGCGGTCGGTGCCGGCGATGCGCACGGCGCCGTCGGCGATCTCGAGATCGCCCGCCGATGCTTCGAGCGCTTCCGCCGCGATATCCTTGAGCTGGTCCGCCAGCTTCTTGCCGGCGCGCTCGACCGACACGCCGCCGACGGGAATGGAGCTCGAGCCGCCGGTGCCGGCGCCGCTTGCGATTGCGTCGGTGTCGCCCTGCACGACACGCACTTTATCGGGAGGAAGGCCGAGCTTGTCGGCAACGAGCTGCGCGTAAGCGGTGGCGTGGCCCTGCCCGGTCGATTGCGAACCGATCAGCACCGTGACGCCGCCGTCACGTTCGAGCGAAATGGTCGCGGTCTCCGGTCCGTTGGCGCCGCAGGCTTCGACATAGGTGGCGAGCCCGATGCCGCGCAGCTTGCCGGCGCGTTTCGATTCGGCCGCGCGCTTGTTGAAGCCGTCCCAACCGGCGATCTCCTGCGCGCGCGCCATGGTGCCGGCGAAGTCGCCGGAGTCGTATATTTTTCCGGTCGGCGTCGTATAGGGCATGGCTTTCGGCTTGATGAAGTTGCGGCGGCGCAAGACATCGGGCGCAATGCCGAGCTCGCGCGCGGCAGCGTCGACGGCGCGCTCGATGAGATAGGAGGCTTCCGGCCGCCCGGCGCCGCGATAAGCGTCGACCGGCACCGTGTTGCTGTAGACGCCGCGCAGCCGCACATACGCGACCGGGATGTCATAGACGCCGGTCGCCATACCGACGCCGAGCCAGGGGATGTAAGGCGCATAGCACGAAAGATACGCGCCCATGTCGGCGACGATATCGACGTCGAGCGCGAGGAAGCGGCCCTTGTCGTCGAGCGCAAGCCTGGCGGTCGAGATATTGTCGCGGCCGTGGCTGTCGGCAAGGAAGTGCTCGGAACGCTCGCACACCCATTTCACCGGCTTAGCGACGCGCTCGGCGGCGACCGCGGCGAGCGCGTATTCACGGTAGGGAAACAGCTTGGTGCCGAAGCCGCCGCCGACGTCCGGCGTGATCACCCGCATCTTTTCCGGCGGGATCTTGAGCACCTCGCCGCCGATGATGTCGCGGATGATGTGGCTGCCCTGGCTGCCGAGCGTGAGCGTGTAACGGTTGCCGTCGTGCTCGGCGACGACGGCGCGGGTATCCATGTAGTTGGTCACCAGCCGCTGGTTGACGATGGTCGTGGAAACGGTGCGCGCGGCCTTGGCGAAGGCTTCTTTGGTCGCCCGTTCGTCGCCGAGCGCGGTCTCGAAGGCGACGTTGCCGGGCCGGTCCGGCCAGACCAAGGGCGCGCCCTTCTCCAGCGCGGCCAGCGCACCGACCACCTGCGGCAGCGGCTGCCAATCGACGCCTATCGCTTCGGCGGCGTCCTTGGCCTGCGCCAGCGTGTCGGCGACCACGAAGGCGATGCTGTCGCCGACATGGCGCACCTCATCGCGCGCCAGGATCGGGTAGAACGGCACCGGGATGTCGACACCCTCGAGCAGGCCGGGCGTCGGCAGCGGTCCGAGACCGGCGGTGTCCTCGCCGGTGAGCACAAGGCGCACGCCGGGCATCGCCCGCACGCGGTCGAGGTCGAGAAAGCGGAAGCGCGCATGCGCGTGCGGCGAGCGCAGCACCACCGCGTGCAGCGTGTCCTGCGGCGTGACATCGGCCACGTAATGCCCCTGCCCGCGCAGCAGCGCGTCGTCTTCCTTGCGGGTGACCGCCTGGCCAAATCCGAATTTCATGCCGCCTCGCCTGCCCCTATTCCCGATTATTCCGCCGGATGGTGCGCATGCCGGCGCCGCCGCCGCCCGCTGAAGCGCAAGGCCAGCCAGCGCGTGACCACGTAGAACACCGGGGTGAAGATCAGGCCGAAGGTGGTGACGCCGATCATGCCGGAAAACACCGCGGTGCCGAGCGTCTGCCTGAGCTCGGCGCCGGCGCCCACCGCCCAGACCAGCGGCGTGACGCCGAGGATGAAGGAGAGCGAAGTCATCAGGATGGGCCGGAAGCGCAGATGGGCAGCCTCCACCGCCGCCTCGTGGCGGTTGCTGCCGCGGTCCTCGAGCTGCTTGGCGAACTCCACGATCAGGATGGCGTTCTTGGCGGCGAGGCCGATCAGCACGATAAAGCCCACTTGCGTGAGCAGATTGTTGTCCATGCCGCGCAGCACCACGCCGATAATCGAGGCGATCACGCACATGGGCACGATCAGGATCACCGCGAGCGGCAGCGTCAGGCTTTCGAACTGCGCGGCCAGCACCAGGAACACGAACACCACCGCCAGCACGAAGGCGAAGATCGCGGTGTTGCCGGCGCGGAGTTGCTGATAGGCGAGCGTCGTCCATTCGTAGGAGAAGCCGGCCGGCAGCACCTTCTGCGCCAGCTGCTCCATGATCCTGATCGCCTGGCCCTGGCTGTAGCCGGGGGCCGCGGCGCCGTCGAGCTCGGCGGCGGGATAGAGATTGTAGCGCGGCACGCGATAAGGGCCGGCGATGTTACGGATGGTGGTGAAGGCGCCGAGCGGCACCGTGCCGCCCGAATTGTTGCGCACGCGGATGTTCAGAACGTCCTTGTTGTCGTTGCGGAAGGCGCTCTCCGCCTGCGCCACCACGCGGTAGGTGCGGCCGAGCAGGTTGAAGTCGTTCACGTAGGAGGAGCCGAGATAGATCTGCAGTGCCGCGAAAACGTCGGGAATGTTGATGCCGAGCAGCTGCGCCTTGGTGCGGTCGATATCGAGATAAATCTCGGGCGTGTTGGTCTCGAACAGCGAGAACACCTGGACGAGGCCGGGTGTGCGGGCGGCGGCCCCCATCATGGCATAGACGGCGTGCTGCAAGGCCAGCGAGCCGTGTCCGGCGCGGTCCTCGATCATCATGCGGAAGCCGCCGGCATTGCCGATGCCCGATACCGGCGGCGGCGCCACCACGAAGATGCGTCCGTCCTGGATCGCCGCCAGCTTCTGGAACAGCTGGCCCTGGATGGCGGCGGCCGATTGGCCGGGATGCTTGGCGCGTTGCTCGAACGGATCGAGCACGACGAAGATGGCGCCGGAATTCGGCGCGCGCGTGAAGGTGGCGCCGGAAAAGCCGACGATATTGACGGCGTGGGCGATGCCCGGCGTCTTCAGCGCGATATCCACCACGCGGCGGTTGACCGCGTCGGTGCGCGCGAGCGAGGCCGCCGGCGGCAGCTGGCTGACGATGATGAGGTAGCCGCGGTCGAGCTGCGGAATAAAGCCGACCGGCGTCTGGCGGAACTCGTTGAGGCCGAAGCCAATGACCACGGCGTAGACGACCAGCATCAGCGCCGAGATGCGCACCAGTCTGCCCGCCAGCCATCCGTAGCCGCGCGTGAACGCGCCGAAGCCCCAATTGAACATCCGGAAGAAGCCGCGTAGGGGCGCGCCTATCCAATGCTGCCGCTGCCGCGCACTGTGCGGCTTGAGCAGCAGCGCGCAGAGCGCCGGCGACAGCGTCAGCGATACGATCAGCGAGAAAACGGTGGCGCCTGCGATGGTGAGCGCGAATTGCCGGTAGAACTCGCCCGATATGCCGGTGATGAAGGCCGACGGGATGAAGACCGAGGACAAAACCAGCGCGATCGCGATCAGCGCCGTGCCGACCTCGTCCATGCTCTTGATCGACGCCTCGCGCGGAGAAAGCCCCGTCTCGATGTTGCGCTCGACATTTTCCACCACCACGATGGCGTCGTCGACCACGATACCGATGGCGAGCACCAGTCCGAACAAAGAGAGGTTGTTGAGCGAGAAGCCGGACACCGACATCACAAAGAAGGTGCCGATCAGCGATACCGGGATGGCGACGATCGGAATGATGGCGGCGCGCCAGGTCTGCAGAAAGAGGATGACCACCAGCACGACCAGCACGATCGCCTCGCCCATCGTCTCTTCGACCGCGGTGACCGACTGCTGGATGAACTGGGTCGGGTTGTAGACGATGGCGTATTTCATGCCGGCCGGGAAGCGCGCCGACAGATCCTTCATCGTCTTCTGGATGGCGGCCGCGGTCGACAGCGCGTTCGAGCCCGGACGCTGGAAGATGCCCATCGCGACCGCGGGATCCTTGTCGAGATAGGAATTGGTCATGTAATCCTGCGCGGCGAGCTCGACGGTGGCCACGTCGCGCAGACGCACCACCGCATCGGCGCTCTGTTTGACGACGATATTGCCGAATTCCTTCGGGTCCTTGAGCCGGCCCAGCGTCTGCACGGAAATCTGGAAGGCGCGCGGCTGGGCGACCGGCGGCTGACTGAGCACGCCGGAGGCAACCTGCACGTTCTGCCCTTGCAAGGCGGAGACCACGTCGCGCGCGGTCAACCCGAGCGACTGCAGCCGGTCGGGATTGAGCCAGATGCGCATGGCGTAGTCGCGGGCGCCGAACACAACGATCGAACCGACGCCGTCAATGCGCGCGAGCGCGTCGGTGATCTCCAGCGTCGCATAATTCGACATGAACAGCGTGTCGCGCGACTTATCGGGTGAATAGAGGTGCACGACCATCATGATGTCGGGCGACCTCTTGTTCACCGTCACGCCGATGGCGCGGACGTCCGCCGGCAGGCGCGGCTCGGCCACCGAAACCCGGTTCTGCACCTGCACCTGAGCCGTATCGAGATTGGTACCGATGTCGAACGTGACCGAGATCGTGAAGCCGCCGTCGCTGGTCGAGTTCGACGTCATGTAGAGCATGTTCTCGACGCCGTTGATGTTCTCCTCGATCGGCGTCACCACGGTGGAGGCGACGGTGTCGGCGCTGGCGCCGGGATATGACCCGGTCACCGTGATGGTCGGCGGCGCGATCTCGGGATATTGCGCGACCGGCAGGCGCACGAAGCCGACGCCGCCCAGGATCAGGATGATGATCGAGAGCACCGAGGCGAAGATCGGTCGATCGATGAAGAAACGCGAAATGCGCATGCGCTGACGCCGCTTGCTACTTCGGTGCCGGGGAGGCCTGGCCCACCTTGGGGTTTGCGGGCTTCGGCTTCTTCTCCTGCACCTTGACCTTCTGTCCGGGGCGCGCGTTCATCAAACCGCCGACGACGACGCGGTCGTCGGGCTTGAGCCCCTCCTTGATGACGCGCAGGCCATCGGGCGTGAGCTGGCCGAGCGTGACGACCTGCTGTTTCACCTTGTCGTCGGAGCCGACCAGCAGGACATATTTGCTCGCCTGCTCGCTGCCGATCGCTGCGTCAGGCACCAGGAGGGCCTGGTAAGGCGGCGAGGCCGGCACACGCACGCGCCCGAACATACCGGGTGTGAACACCCCGTGCGGATTATCGAACACGGCGCGCGCTATGATGGTGCCGGTCGAGGTGTTGATCACGTTGTTGACGAAGTCCATGCGGCCTTCGTGCGGGAAATCCTTCTCGTCGATGAGCTTGAGCGCCACCGACACGCCGCCGCCGCGGCTGGCGACGTCGCCACCATTTTTGGCGAGGCGCTCGTAGCGCAAATAGGAGGCCTCGTCGAAGGTGAATTCGAAATAGATCGGGTCGGTCGACACGATGGTCGCCAGCAGCGTCGGGCTGGGAACGTTGCCGCCGGTCACCAAATTGCCGGGCGAGACTTGGCGTGCGCCGATGCGGCCGTCGATCGGCGCATGCAGCTCGGTAAACTGAAGATCGAGCTCGGCCTGATGCACGGCTGCCTGTGCGCCGGTGACGGAGGACTGCGCGTTGCGGAAGATCTGCGAGCGCTGCTCGAAAATCTGCTCGGTGATGGTGTGCTCGCGCACGAGCGACTGGCCGCGCTTGAGATCGGATTCGGCATAAGCGAGGTTCGATTTCGCCGTCGCCAGATTGGCGCGCGCCTGATCGAGCGTATATTGGAACGGCCGCTTGTCGATGGTGAACAGCAGGTCGCCCTGCTTGACCATCTGCCCGTCCTTGAAATGCAGGCTGTCGAGATAGCCCGACACGCGCGCGCGCACCTCGACCGAATTCACCGCGGCGAATCGCCCGACATATTCGTCGAAATCGAACACCGTCCTTTGCGTGGGCTTGGCTACCGTCACCGTGGGCAGTGGCGGCGCACCCGCCTTTTTCTGCTGCTGTCCCTCACCGCAACTTGCGACCAAAGTCGCAAGCGCAAGACTTGCGGCGGCAAGGCGCGCGCTTCGCATCAAGGAAAATGATGGGACAGCCCGTGTGGCGTTCATATAGACCCTGCGGCGCGGCGCGGGCGGGTAAGCGCCCGGCCAGACCCCATAGCGCCCGACGGCAGCTAAGTCCACCGGGGCGGTTGTGCAATAGCAATAAGAAACTTCGTTTCAGCGCCGCGCCATGGCGCGAAACCTTGTAAGCCAGGCCCGCCCGAAAAACACCAAAACGATTGCCGCATAAACGCCGCCGGAAAGCGCCCCTAACACGGCGAGACTCGCCAAAGCGCGCCATTCGCGCCAGTCGGCAAACAGGCGCTCGACCGGAGCGCGGCCAAGCCACAATATCGCCGCCATCGCCAACCCCGCCGCAAACAGCTTGAAAGCCGATTGGCGCAGCCGATCGTCGATGTAGAGATGACCGGCGCGATGCGCGAACCAGAGCACCAGGCCGAGATTGATCCAGGCGCCGATCGACGTGGCGAGCGCCAAGCCGACCTGCGCCAGCGGTCCCATGAGCAGGATTTTGAAGCCGATATTGACCGCCGCCGCGATCAGCGCCGCCTTCACCGGCGTCGCCGTGTCGCCGCGCGCGAAGAAGGTCGCGACCGCGCTGCGGATCAGCACGAAGGGCAGCAATCCGACGGCGTAAGCGGCGAGAGTGCGGCCGGCGGCCACCGCGTCGGCCGCCGTGAAGGCGCCGCGCATGAACAGCGCGCGCATCATCAATTCGGGAATGGTGAAGAAGGCAGCGAGCGCGGGGATCGCCAGCAGCAGCGCGAATTCGATTGCGCGGTTCTGCGCGGCGGCAGCTCCCGCCTCGTCGCCGGCGGCGATGCGCCGCGCCATTTCCGGCAGCACGACGGTACCGGCGGCGATGCCGATGACGCCGATCGGCAGCTGGTCGAGACGGTCGGCATAATAGAGCGCCGAGATGGCGCCGGCGGGCAGGAAGCTGGCGATGATGGTATCGGCAAAAAGCGCGAGCTGCACGCCGGCGGAGCCGAGCGTGGCCGGGCCGAGCGCGCGGAAAAATTTGCGCACGTCGGCATCGAGCTCCGGCCAGCGCAAGGCGGCGAGCGCGCCGTTGCGGAGAGCGTCGCCGCCCACCAGCAGCGCTTGCAGAACGCCGGAGATCAACACGCCCCAGGCCGCCGCGTGCCCGGCAGTGGGGAAAAAAGCGGCAAGCAGGAGCGCGGTGATGATCGATAGATTGAGCAAGATGGGCGCGGCCGCGGCGGCGGCGAAGCGCTGCAGCGCGTTGAGGATGCCGCCGTAGAGCGTGACCAGCGTGATCAACAGCAAATAGGGGAAAGTGATGCGCGTAAGCGAGACCGCAAGCGTAAAGCGCTGCGGGTCTTCGTGGAAGCCGGGCGCCAGCACGTCGATCACTTGCGGCGTGAAGGCCAGCGCCAGGCCAAGCAGCACGATTTGACTCGCCAGCAGCAGCGTGAAGATGCGGTCGGCGAAGATACCGGCGCGTTCGGCTCCGCCTTGCTCGCGGATGCGCGCATAGGCCGGCACGAAGGCGGCGTTGAAGGCACCTTCGGCGAAGATGGCGCGGAAATGATTGGGCAGACGCAGCGCGACGAAAAAAGCGTCGGCGGCCGGCCCGGCCCCGAGCACGGCGGCCAGCACGATGTCGCGGGCAAAGCCGGTGATCCGCGACAACAGCGTGAAGCCACCGACCGTCAGAATGCGCTCAATCATCGGCTTTTGGTACCATCAAGAAACACGCTGGAGGCTCGAAACCTGTATTGACGATAACAATAGTCAGCCAACCGGACCGGCTTAAGACGATTCTTGACGCGAACCTAGAGCCGTCCCGCGCTCAGCCGCCGCCCATGCCCTGCCCCATCGTTCCCGTCCCGTCAGCCGGCGCCGAGACGCGGGTTTTGGCCGGCGGCAGGCCCGCCGGCTGAGCGCCAACCAACCGCTCAAGCCGATGCCTGGCGGCCTGCCAGCCGCGCTTCTCCATCCAACCCGGCAGCCACTGCTCGACGAAGGCGCCGACGATCAGCGCGCTCAGCAGCCACATGCCGAAGTAATAGCGCGGCGTTGCGGCATAGATGAGGTCGACAGCGAATTCGACGAGAACCGCGGCGCCGATCAAGCGCAGCCAGGGGTCGAAGGTGCGGCCGCGCAGCGTGACATAGACCACCACGACGGCGGCGGCGGCATTGAACGGAACGAAGGCAAGCTTCTCGCCGGGCCCGCTCAGCCACGCGCCGAGCTGAGCAGCTGCGCGGGCAACATGCGGACCCGCCAACTCGAACCGCGCCAGCTCGGCCAAGGCGGCGAGCCAGGCGCCGGGCGGCATGACCAGCAGGCTGGGAAGCTGCGCGTTGCTGCTCAACAGAACGAGCTGGTGGCCGAAATACCAATTGTGCAGCGGCATTGCGAGCACCGGCAGGAAGCCGATGCACATGCCAGCCGCGCGGCGCCATTGACGCCCGGCAAGCGCCGCCAATCCGGCGCCGGCGAGCACGATGCCGGCGATCGGCGCAACCAGCGGCTTGGTGAAGACGGCGAGCGCCAGAAGCAATGCGCCGCCGGCGGCGACGTCTGCGCGGTCCCGCGGACCGCTGCCCGGCGAGACCATCACCCGGACGCCCCAGATCAGCAGAATGTGCGCCGCCGGATCGGCAAAGCCGCGGCCCGCCCACTTGGCATAATCGAGAAAACTGGTGCCGAAGATCTCGCCGACCGGCACGGCGACAAAGATCAGTGCCAGCCGCCATGCGAACGTATCCGACAAGAAGCGCTTCAAAAGACCGAGCAGCACGATCGGCAGCAGCAGCACGAGGGAGAGATAGCCGAGATTGGTGTCGCCGAACAACAGCATCTCGAGCGCGCGGAAGTAGCGCAGGCCGGGACCGCCGTAGTAGTACACGCTTTCACCGCCGCGCAACGCGGCCATCACGTCGCCGCGCATGAGATGTTGCAGGATCAGGCGCCCGGTGCCGGTGTAGAACAGGCCGTCGTCGCCGCCATCCATGGGACGCCAGCCGCCGATGAAGCTCGCATCGACGATGGCGATCACGATCAGCGACAGCGCAAGCAAGGTGAACGGGCGCGCCACGTCTTGCACGCGCACGCGCAGCAATAGGACCAGCAGCGCGACCGCCGCCAGAACTTCGGCAACGCTTATCGCGATCAAGCGCGCCCGCATTGCTGCCGCCAGGTGCAGCTTCATGGCGAGCGAACCGGGTTTGATCGCCACGCCGAAAATCGCGGCGCCGATGTCGCCGGCTGCAAGCGTGCGGCAGGCCGGCGTTGCGTGACGGATCGGCGCGTAATGCCCGGCGGCGTCCGGCCACAATACGGTGCCGCGCCAGCACAGCCGCGCGCCCTGATAAGCCGCCGGAAATTGGTACATCACGAACCAGGGCACGGCGACGCGCCAGCGGTGCCAGCCCATCCAGAAGCGGCGGTCGCGGTCGCCGCGATGCACGTCGGGCGCTTCGGTCATCCAATTGTATTGCCCGTCGTTGATGAAGCCGAGGCGCAACCGGACCGCATCGGAGAAATCGATCCCCCTCACCGCGCGCGAATAGCGCGGGCTGCCGAGGGCGCCGTCGGCAGAAAAGGCATAAAGCTGCGTCGGAAAACCCTGATCGAGCCAGCAGCCGGCAGAACCCGGCTTGCAGCGCTGCGCCGGCGGATATTGCGTGTCGAATGCGGACAGCATGAATCGGTAGACGTCGGGCGGCAGGCCTTTTTCCAGCACGTTGCCAGGCTTGCCCGGCAGAAACACGTTCTCGCCCTGCTGGATAGGCGGCGGCGCGATGAGGAGCGGCAGCAAGGCCGCGATGAGGACCGCAACGGCCGCCGCCAGCCAACGGTACGGGCGCGTCGAAACCTGGCCGCTGAAGATCATTACCGTCGCGATCGCCAGCAAGGCATAGCGGAACAGGTCGTTGACCGGCAGGCCGACAGCAGCGACGACGAGCACGAGCGCGGCGAGGCGAAACCAGGCGCTCGACGTCAAGCAGGCGGCGGATTCGGACGTTCTATGCGATGCGACCATGCCGCGCCGGAATCCGGCCTCATCCAGGTTTCGTCTTGAGAGTTTGCAGTGGACCATGGCGGCTATATCACGGGTGCCGCCGAAATTGGAGGTTCCGCTCCCGGCCAGGGCTGGGATGACCCCGTTGACGGCCCCGTGCTATTCTGCTGATCGATCCGAAACGAGGCGGCCTTCGCAAACGCCGCCGCTGTGTCTCGCCATGGGGGTGTTCAGTGATTGTCGGGGTAGAACTTGCGGCATCCGCCATAAGCGGCCGCAACGGGGCTGACATCCCGCGATGAAACCGGCAGAACGGCCGCGCCTCGATATCATCATCCCGGTGTACAATGAAGGCGCCAATATCCTGCAGACGCTGCAGTCGCTCAGGAGCGCGGTAAAGACGCCGCTGCGCGTGCTGATCTGTTACGACCGCGAAGACGACGACACGCTGTCGGCGATCCGCGACAACCGCGGCGCGCTCGGCGGCCTTGCCGTCGACTTCGTGCGCAATCGCGGCAAGGGCGCCCACGGCGCGGTGATGACGGGCTTCAAAGCGGGCCAGGCGCCCTTCGCCATCGTGCTGCCGGCCGACGACGACTATAACGCGGCCATCGTCGATTCCATGGTGCAGATGGCGGCGACCGGCTGCGACATCGTCTGCGCCAGCCGCTTCATGTCCGGCGGCAGCATGGTCGGCTGCCCCTGGTTGAAGGCGGTCTTGGTGCGGGTGGGCAATTTCACGCTTTATCATCTCGCGCGCCTGCCGACCCGCGACGCCAGCAACGGCCTGCGGCTGTTCTCGCGCCGGGTGATCGACGAGATCCAGGTCGAGTTCGACGCAAGGCTTCTGCTACAGCATCGAACTGCTGGTCAAAGCGCACCGGCTCGGCTGGCGCATCGGCGAGGTGCCGGCGCATTGGTTCGAGCGCACGCGCGGCAGCAGCCGCTTCCATGTCATCAAATGGCTGCCGAGCTATCTGCGCTGGTACTTCTATGCTTTCGCCACGACCTATCTGCGGCGCCCGCCGCGTGACGTGGCTTTGGCAAAATCGACCTCCATCGCTCAGTCGCAGCCCGAAGGAAAGCGCTAGCCATGGCCGCGCTTCGCTTGGGAATTGTCGGCTGCAATTACGGATGCAGCGTGCTGCTGCCGGCATTCCGCGCCGATAGCCGCTGCACGGTGACGGCGCTGGCCGGGACAGATGCAACCCGCACGGCGGAGCGCGCGCGCGAAACCGGCGTGCCGAAAGCCTATGGCGACTGGCGCGCGCTGGTCGACGACAAGGATGTCAACGCGGTGGCGATCGCCACGCCGCCGGCGGCGCAGGCCGAGATCGCCATCGCTGCGCTCGAACGGGGCAAGCCGGTATTTGCCGAGAAGCCGATGGCGAGCACGCTTGCCGATGCCCGCGCCATGCTGCGCGCGGCCGACAAGAGCCGGCTGCCTGCGATGATCGACCTCGACTTCCATCAAATCGCATGCTGGCAGCGCGCCAAGCGCCTGCTCGACGACGGCGCCATCGGGACGCTCAGACACATCGCCGTGCATTGGCACGTGGAGAATCATTCGACGCGGATGCGCGCGCGCAACTGGAAGACCTTGAGCACCAGCGGCGGCGGCGTGCTCGGCAATTTCGTCTCGCATTGCTTCCACTATCTCGAATGGTTCGGCGGACCGGTGGCGCGTCTCACCGCGCGGCTTGCCGGCTTGCCGGGCGACCGCGACCTGCAAACCACGGCTGCCATGGCGCTCGACTTCGAGGGCGGGCATTTCGCAAGCCTGTCGATGAGCTGCGCGTCCTATCTTGGCGGCGGCCACCGCGTCGAACTCTACGGCGAAGACGGCACGCTGATGCTCAGTAACGCGACCGGCGACTATATGCGCGGCTTCGAGCTTTGGCAGGCGCGGCGGCCGGCGGCCGCACTCCAGCGCGTGGCCGTCGAGGATCCCGAGGATGCGCGCTATCCCGACGGGCGCATCGCGCCGGTTTCGCGCCTCGCCAAGCTCTTCATCGACGCAATCGAAGGCGGCGGCGCGGCCGAGCCGGACTTCGCGGCGGGCTTTCGCGTGCAGCAATTGATCAAGGCGGCGCAGCGCTCCGATCGCGAAGGCAGACAAATCGAGGTTTCACCCAGGCTCATGGAGGCCGAAGCGTGAGCCGCATCCTGGTCACCGGCGGCTCAGGCTTCATCGGCTCGGGGCTGGTGAAGGCCTTGGTCGCCGCGGGACACAGCGTCCGGGTGCTGGATGACAACTCGCGCGGGGCGCCACGGCGGCTCGCAGAAATCGCCGACGAGATCGAGTTCATCGCCGCCGACATCCGCGATGCGGAGCTGGTGACGAAAGCGGCGCAGGGCATGGACGAAGTGCATCATCTTGCCTTCATCAACGGCACCGAATTCTTCTACACGATGCCGGAAAAGGTGCTCGATGTCGGCGTGCGCGGCATGGCCAATGTGATCGACGCCTGCCGCAAAGCCGATGTCGGCACGCTGGTGTTGGCGTCCTCGTCGGAGGTCTATCAAACGCCGCCGCACGTTCCGACTGCCGAAGACGCCCCCCTTGTCGTGCCGGATGTGCGCAATCCGCGCTATTCCTACGGCGCCGGCAAGCTGATCAGCGAGGTGATGGCGGTCAATTACGGCCGCAAATATTTCGAGCGCGTGCTGATCTTCCGCCCGCATAATATTTACGGGGCGGACATGGGCTTCGAGCACGTCATCCCGCAATTCGCATTGCGGCTGAAGAAGCTCGCCGCCGCAGAAGCTTCAGGGGCCTTGCGCTTCGAAATCCAGGGCACCGGTCAAGAGACGCGTAGCTTCTGCCATATCGACGACCTGGTGGCCGGCGTCATGATCATGCGCGAGCACGGCGAACATCTCGGCATCTATCATGTCGGCACCATGGATGAGATCACGATCGCGGACCTGGCGCGGCGCATGGCAAGGCTTGTGGGGCGCGAAATCGAAGTGGTGGCGGGGCCACCCGCCGCGGGCGGCACGCGCCGCCGGTGCCCGGATATTTCGAAACTCGCCAAGCTCGGCTATAAGCCCGCGGTGTCGCTCGATGCCGGTCTCAAAACGACCCTCGACTGGTACTGGCGCAATACGGAGCTGGCGCCGAAAACCTTGACTTGATCCCGAGGGAGGACAGTTTGCGTCCAAGCAAAGTCGCGCGCGCCGCCGGCACGGGGGCCAGCGTCCCGGTCGAATGCTGCCAGGTCTGCGGCCACGCGCCGCTGGATGCCGTGCTGTCGCTCGGCTACATGCCGCCGGTCAACCAGATGGTGCCGATCGGCCAGGTGCCGCGTCAGCAGCCGTGGTTTCCCACCAATCTCCTGCATTGCCGCAATTGCGAGCTGGTACAGCTCGGGCTGGCGGTCGACCCGGTCATCATCTTCCCGCCCGAATATCCCTACACCAGCGGCACCACCAAACTGTTGCGCGACAATTTCGCCGAGCTACAGCGCGAGAGCGCGGCCATGCTGGGCCTGGGAGCCGACGACCTCGTGGTCGACATCGGCTCGAATGACGGCACGCTGTTGTCCAATTTCAAGGCGGCCGGCAATCGCGTGCTCGGCATCGAGCCGACCGACGTCGGCGACATCGCCGCCAAGAAAGACATCCCCACCCTCAAGCGCTATTTCGGGGTAGAGGCGGCGCGCGAGGTCGTCAAAACACACGGCAAAGCGAGCGTGGTGACGGCAGCCAATTGCTTCGCGCATATGGAGGACGTGCATTCGATCGTCGACGGCATCGTGGAGATGCTTAAAAACGACGGCGTTTTCATCTCCGAGTCGCATTATCTCATTCCGCTGCTCGACACCCTGCAATACGACACCGTCTATCACGAGCACCTGCGCTATTATTCGCTGGCCAGCCTCAAGCACCTGCTCGATATGCACGAGCTGGAAGTCTTCCATGCGCGGCCGATTCCGAGCCACGGCGGCTCGATCCGCGTCTACGCGGCGCGCCACGGCACCCATGCCGTGCAGGACAGCGTGCGACGCATGCTCGCGGCCGAGCCCCGTGGCGATGCCATGAGCAAGCGGCTCGCGAACTTCCGCCGCGAGGTGGTGTTGTCCAAACTCCGTCTGCTGTCGATGCTGCGGGAGTTGAAGGAAAAGGGCGCCCGCATCGCCGGCATTTCGGCGCCGTCGCGCGCGAGTACGCTGGTCAACTACGTCGGCCTGGACGAAGGCATCATCGACTATGTCTGCGAAATCGCGGGGTCGCTGAAGATCGGCAAATGCATGCCGGGGACGGCGATTCCGGTGGTCGACGAGGCGCGCCTGTTCGAAGACCAACCCGACTGCGCGTTGATATTTTCCTGGCATATCGCCGATGAATTGGCCCCCAAAATCAGGGCCAAGGGCTTCCGCGGGCAGTTGATCACGCCGCTGCCCTCGCCGCGGGCGCTGTGACCGCTATCGCAACTCAATTCCGCTATTGTTATAGTCCCGTTCCATGACGGTTCGCCCCAATATCGCCCAGGCCGAAGCGCCGACGACGGTTGAAAACGCCGATATCAGCGTGGTCGGCGGCGCCGGACATGTCGGTATTCCGCTGGTGCTGGCTCTGGCCGAGGCGGGTTTGCGCGTCAATGTCAATGACATCAACGGCGCCACGCTCGACACGCTGAAAAGCGGCAAGCTGCCGTTCCTAGAGCGTGGAGCCGAAGGCGTACTGGCCGAGGCGCTCGCGGGCAAACGCCTGGTATTCACCGATGCCCCGGACCGCATTTCGATCGGCGGCCCGGTCATCATCACCATCGGCACTCCGATCGACGAATTCCTCAATCCGGTGCGCCACGTGGTGCAGGAATGCATCGACGCCTTGCTGCCGCGCCTCGTGGACGGGCAATTGATCGTGCTGCGCTCCACGGTGTTTCCCGGCACCACCGATTGGCTGGCGTCCTACCTTGAGGCCAAGGGGCGCAAGCTGAAAGTGGCATTCTGCCCCGAGCGCGTGGTGCAGGGCTTTGGCCTGCAAGAACTGCGCGCGATGCCGCAGATCGTTTCCGGTTGCACACCGGAGGCCGAGCAAGAGGCGGCCGCGCTGTTCGAGCGCGTCGCGCCCGAGGTCGTCGTGCTGAAGCCGATCGAAGCGGAGCTCGCAAAGCTTTTCGCCAATGCCTATCGCTATATCGAGTTTGCGGCCACCAATGAATTCTATTTGATCGCCAGATCTGCTGGCGTCGATTACCAGCGCGTGCTGGAAGCGATGAAGCATAATTACCCGCGCCTAAAAAGCATGCCGCGGCCGGGCTTCGCCGCCGGGCCCTGCCTGGTGAAGGACACGATGCAACTCTCGGCCTTCGCCAGCAATCGCTTCGGGCTCGGCCACGCCGCCTTGATGATCAACGAAGGGCTTGTGCTGCACGTGATTGGCGACATCAAGCGCCGCTGGAATCTTGCCGAGACAACCGTTGGCCTGCTCGGCATGGCGTTCAAGGCCGAAAGCGACGACGTGCGCGCGTCCCTCAGTTACAAATTCAAGAACGTGCTGGCCGGGCAGGCGCGTGCGGTGCTGACCACCGATCCCTTCGTCACCACGGACCCGGAGCTCCTGCCGCTCGATGAAGTGATCGAAAAGAGCGACCTGCTGATCCTCTGCGCGCCCCACGGCGCCTACGCGCAAGTCGATTTCAAAGGAAAGCCGGTGTTCGATGTGTGGGGCGAACTTGAAGGCTCAAACGTCATCCGATGACGGAGTGGCCGAAGATCCTTAGTCACCGCACCACCCGCGTGTCGCCGTGGATGGAGATCATCGAGCGCGAGGTGGCATTCTCAGTCGGCAGCGAACCCGCGCTCTATCACGCCGTCGGCCAGGCCGACTACCTTGCCATCGTGGCGCGCACGCCTGACGGCCTGATCCCGATCGTGCGGCAGTACCGGCCCGCGCTCGAACGCTTCACCTGGGAATTGCCGGCCGGGCTGCTCGACACCGGCGAGAGCCCGGAGGCGGCTAGCGTCCGCGAGCTCAAGGAGGAGACCGGTTTGGCGGCGCGCAGCGTTCATGCGCTGGGGAGCTACGCGCCCTGCACCTCACGCCTGTCCAACTGGATGCACTCCTTCTTTGTGGAGACGCGGGAGCGGGAGCAGCAGAGTCAGCCGATCGAACCCGGCATCGAGGTCCGGCTGGTAAACCCGGCCGAACTGGGATCGCTGATCCGCTCGGGCGAATTCGTGCTGCAACTGCACATCGGCGCCCTTCTGCTTGCGGGCCTGCGCGGGTATATCGCCCTCGGCGAATTCGGGATCTAGTGTTGGGCATGCGGTATCATCATCAAGCGGCGCTGGAGAGGTTGGAAACCGGTTTTGACCATCGCGATAGTCAGCCAAGCCGAACTGGCCTAAGAGCGAGCGACGCGATCCTAGACCCCTCAAGAGCCTAGCCCCGCCCATGCCCTCTCCTATCATTCCCGTTTTGTTGGCCGGCGGCGCTGGCACACGCCTTTGGCCGGTTTCGCGCGACGCTCTGCCCAAGCAGTTTCTGCCGCTGGTGGGCGACCGCTCGACTTACCAAGAGACGCTGCTGCGGGTTAAAGACCCGATGTTTGCCGCGCCCATCGTGATTACCGGGCCGAATTTCCATTTCTTCGCACGCCGGCAGGCGGAGGAAGTCGGCGTCGAAGCGACCGTCGTGATCGAGCCGATGCGGCGCGATTCAGGACCTGCGATCGCCGCGGCAACGGCGGTCGCCCGCGGGCGCGATGCGCAGGCAGTCGTGCTGGCGCTCGCGGCCGACCACATCATCCTCGACGTCGAGAAATTCCGCGCCGCCTGTGAGGCAAGCCGGGCGGCGGCCGAGGCCGGCCACATCGTCACCTTCGGCATCAAGCCGACCGAGCCGAAGACCAGCTACGGCTACATCCTGCCGGGCGAGGCGATCGGCGGGACTTGCGCGCACAAGGTCGCCCGCTTCGTGGAGAAGCCGGACGCCGCCACCGCCGCGCGCTACGTCGCCGAAGGCTACCTGTGGAATTCCGGCAATTTCCTGTTCCGCGCCGACGTGCTGCTCGCCGAGGTCAAGCGGCTCGAGCCGGACATGGCGGAAGCGGTCGAAGCTTCTATCGCCGGCGCGACCACCGATCTCGGATTTCTGCGCCTGGAACCGCAGGCCTTTGCACGCGCCCCGCAGAAGTCGATCGACTATGCGGTGATGGAGAAGACCGACCGCGCCGCCGTGGTGGCGGGTGATTTCCGCTGGTCGGACATCGGCAGCTGGGATGCCCTTTTCGAGATCGCCGCGCGCGATAAGGAAGGCAACGTGCTGCAGGGTTCTGTGGTGACCATGGACGCGAGGAACAGCATCGTGCATTCCGACGCGCGGCTGACCGCCCTGCTCGGGGTCGAGGACCTGGTGGTGGTGGCGACCTCGGATGCCGTGATGGTGGCACCGCGGGCGCGGGCGCAGGAGGTGCGCGAGCTGGTCGACAAGCTCAAGGCCGGCAACCGGCCGGAGGCGACCGTGCACAGGCGGGTGCATCGGCCCTGGGGCTATTACGAGCAGATCGACATGGGCGAGCGCTTCCAGGTCAAGCGCATCGTCGTCATCCCCGGCGGCATGCTGTCATTGCAGAAGCACCGCCACCGCGCCGAGCATTGGGTGGTGGTGCGCGGCACCGCCGAGGTGACCATAGGCGAAGAAATCAAGGCGGTGCACGAGAACGAGTTCGATCTTCATCCCGATCGGCACCGTCCACCGCCTCGCCAACCAGGGCAAGATCCCGCTCGAGCTGATCGAGGTGCAGACCGGCAGCTATCTTGGCGAGGACGACATCGTGCGCCTCGACGACATCTACAAGCGCGGCTGAGCGCTCAGGCGACCGCTGCCGTCTGTTCCACGTCCACGAAATTCCAAGCTGCGCTTTAGCGGGAGACGCCATCCCCCGCGGCTTCGTTTCAGCAAAATACACTTGAAAGTTGTCTAAGCTTCTTTTTCTCCTATTGGGAAATGTCCCAACCAAACCTGGGCAACTGCTCGGTGGGCTTGTTCGCTTCCCTGCGGCAGGGCCGCGGCCTTATCGTCCGGCGGCACCATCGGCGGCGCTAGTCATATACATTATACATTGTCATACATTGTCGGCATCCGGCCACCCGGCGTTCCACATCTTCGTCTAAAGGTAGTCGACCTGCCCCGACCTCTCATCAAAGCCAACGGATTTTGACCCTGTTCTTTAGTCGCATGGCAATGGCAGGGGCCATCCTAGACCCGCATGCCGGTAAGGACGATCATTCGCACACAAGCATATGCGCGTCGGGGCGTACGCGCAGCATATACAGCTGATGGGCGGAACTAATTAACGGATTTCGGCTAATGTACAGAGACACAAAAGCCACGTCAGGGTGACAATGTCCGTCGCGGAGCAATATCGAAAACTGGCGGTCAACTTCGCCGCGATTGCGGAGCGTGAAAGAAGCGAGCACCTCAAAGCGGGATGGGAGGGACTCGCCCGCGGCTACATGCATTTGGCTACGCAGGTCGAAACTGGCGCTGCGCTCGCTGTGACCGAAAACCTCGCTTCTTTTTCTGAAAATCCGGCTTAGGCGGCTTCGATCAACGTATCTTTCAATTAGCCAGAAACTTCCACCAGCGGGTGCCTCTGCCCGAAATCTTCCGATTCCAGCTGCGCTGCTGGAATTTTTAACTCGTCCTCAGTCACTCGGGCGTATTCCATGAGCTCCGCACTCAAGGCTTCGAAGCTTTGGCGTACTCCGTCGCTGCATGATTTTGTTGCGAGAGTAGTGAGAATCCGAGCCGTTTCCCGGCACAGCTCGACGTCTCCCGACGATTTTGACCAGCCATTTATCGAACGACCAAGTCTCATGGCTATTGACATATTCTTTAAATTTTAAAGTTGAGTGACTTGCTGCCTGATTAAGACATTAATGCTGGGAAACCAATTCACCTCGGACGCAAAGTCCGATTACGTGACTTTCGCCGATTTGGGCTCTTATCGAAGATCTGCGCAATTCAGGTAAGGCTCCCACCGGCGCTGCCCGTACTGGAACGGGAGCTGGTGGCCCCTAAAAAAACGGCGCCTCCACCCTGGAGAATGACGGTAGTTTTGCATTGGCGGCGAGAAAACAGCCTTTGGTGAGCAAGCTCACAGACTCTGTCGAGACGCGATGCAAGGTTGGAAGCTGAAAGGCAGTCCTATGTGGGAGGCTTCCATGCGCCGACCATTAGCCCTTGTAACTTTCGCCGTCCTGTTAATGGCGACCCTCTTTACGAAGGCAGTCATGCCGAGCAAGAGTGACGCCACGCCGGAAATAAAAAAGGTCGTGATCGGCGATACAAAATCGATTCACGGTCTTCTTGTAGCGCTACCTCCCGGCACGAAGACATTGCCGAAAGCAGTCTTGCCTTTGCCTTGAACGCGCTTGCAATGTCGAAGCTTGCTGTCGGCGACTCGCGTTGCCAACGAGTGCATTGAGCGCCGCGTGCCTATGGTTAATCGTTTCTTAGGGGCGATACCCACGATCTACCGAGGGTTTATTGGAGTACCGCGTATGTTGCCTGAATTCGGGGTTGTGGACTCCGTGTTGCTGATCGCGTGCCTAACAGTCGTCGTTCTTGGCCTAATCGCAGATTCCTCGAGGCAGCCGAGCTAGAAAAGGTACGTCTCGGAGTTAAGCCGTAAAAAGCAAGAGGCCGCGTTGTTTGCGGACGCGGCCTCCCGGGCTTTAGCCATGGTCGCCTCTGCGAGCCGTCTTCAAGGGCGTTGAAAGAGCCCAGCAGGGAAACCGAGGAAAAAACTTGCACAGCTCAGTACAATAAGACAAGAGGCCGCGGCCTTCTTCCCAAAGGATCAGCATTGCCGGCTCTTCCGCCACATTCCTTGACTGACCAGCCAAAGATATGACTGTCAAGAGTTCGGCGGCCCGGTGCTCCTCTAAAGAGCGAGACGCGCCGCCGAAAAAACCCGGCTCGATTGGAGCCGGGCCAAGTCTCGTGCGAGAAGGCTTAGACTCTTGGTAGTAGCAGCGATTCGCACGGTGATTTCAATCATTGCGTGCGGTTTTGCACTACCCCAAAATCGAAGCGATCAGCAGTTTGCGCGAGCTGACGGTAGCTGCAGCCGAACTACTTTCGGGCCCGCGTTTCCGCCGTTATAAAACTTGTGCAGTCGGCTCCGTTGTTCGGGCTGGCTGAGGAAGCGACGGTCCGGCAAGTAATAAGCGCTGTTGAGCCGCTCATAGACGAGCCGTAGGTCGCTTGGTTGTCAATTATTTAGGCGCGTCGGTTGAAATTCCAGGTCGTCGAACCTGCTTACGCTGCAATTCTTTGGCTTGCCGGAAGTAGTCTTCCGCCACCAGAAAAAACCGGCGCCGGCACTCGGCATTTTCACACGCTCGAGCTTCGGCGTAGTACCGTCTCGCGCGCGCAAATAGGTCGGCAATTTGCTCTGTGAGTAGGTCCACGAAGCTAACCTAAATTATTCGATCTTGGACGTCCTTCCGAACTAGTCGCAACGGGCTTACCTCGACTCGATCGGAAATGCGTTGCGCATTGGGCGCCCAGCAAGCTAGCGTGACACACTAGCCCCGGGGATGCTCATGTCAGCCACGTATAGGCTCGCGCGTCGCGGCGAGTTGCAGCAAATTCAGGAATTGATTGTCCGGAGCACGATCTGACGGACCGGCACGGCTTTGGCTCGATGGCGTCGGTTCGGCCAGCCGTCTTCCAGCTCTTCTCTTTCGATGATGACCCGCGGGGCCTGTGGATTGCCGAGGAGGCCGACGAAATCGTCGGCTCTGCTTTCAGTTGGGTTTGTGACGATCTTTGGTTCTTAGCTGAACTGTTCATCGCCCCCGGGAAGCAAAGAAGCGGCATTGGACGAGAATTGTTGCGGCGAACGCTACGCCATGCCGATCAGGCTGCAGCGAACACGCGCGCGCTGATCACATTTAGCTTCAATACGGTCTCACAAGGACTTTACATTCGTAATGGCCTTTTTCCGCGTCTGCCGATCTACATGTTTAGTGCAGAAGTTAAGGCGTGCCGCGGATCGGACGCCGGGCTAAAGATAAGGCGGGTGGAAGCTTCCGCCGCCGATACCGAAGCCTTGGACGCGATAGACCTCAGCGCATTGGGAATATCGCGCGCGAAGCACCACAGGCACCTCCTGAGCGATCCCTCAATGTGCGGCTTTCTCATATCCGAAGGGAATGGCCCGATCGGATACGCCTATGTCGCATCGACAGGTCACGTGGGCCCGTTGGCAGTCGCACGGCCTGACGCGATGGAACCAGTGTTCAGTACAGCCCTAACTGTTGCGAGCGATAGCGCCTCGCGTCAAATTTCGGCATTCCTGCCGGGGAGCTGCGATGCCGCGCTCGCAATCGCTGCCGAGCGCGGGATGCGTATAACCCTCCCGATGCTGCTCGTTTCCAATCGCGAGTTTGGCAACTGGCGATGCTATCTGCCCCGAAACCCAGGATTTATGTGATACAGCGCGCCATAGCTCTTTTTGGCGAGGTCCGCGAATACTCGGCACCTCGCCCAACTGAGCCGATTTTGTTGCAGTGCACGCCTGAGGGATAGCCGCGACTGTCAATGCGGGTCTATGCTTGCTCCGGGGGATAGGCCATGAGCCAGCTTCTGCTATTGATAATCGTCCCGCCGCTCGTCGGCATAATCACCTACTTCGTTCTTAATTGGTTGGTCTGGAAAAGCGATCGAAAGGCACGGCGGCAGTACTTCGGAACGAAGTAGCGCGACGGTGTTCGAATGCTGACTTTGACATGCCATTACCATTGACGAGGACGGGCGCGATCGTCGTCACCTGTGGCAACCTGAAGTGCCGCCGCAGGCATAATGAGCCGATCATCCAACTCGTCGAGCGCGAGAAATTCACATGCGGAGCCTGCGGACAAGAAACGCGGATTACTCCGCTGGCTGCGCGCAGGCTCGCTAGTCATCTCCTCAATCGCTGGCCGCGCAGATACACTCGGGTTTTTCGAGCCACTTCGTAAACGCCTCTGATCCCAAACAGGATTACGAGCAATGAGGCACATATGCCGACCGCTAGATTAGAACCTATCTCAAAATCGTCTGAAGAGGATTATGAGGCAGGCGAGTTGCACGAAGCCAAGGAAGTTCTTCGGATAGAACTCCCAGCGCACGAGAAGGCGGCGCTGCCATTGAATCCAGGCAAAGAACCGTTCGACCAACCAGCGTCTCGCATATCGGCGAAGTCGGCGTCCATCTTGCGTAGCGGACTTGCGGCGATTGGATCGGTGCGGTGCGATCATCTCGATGCCGTCGTTACGTAATTCGTCATCCAGTGGATCGCTGTCATAGGCGCGATCGCCGATCAAATTGTCCGGCTTGGCTTCGATCATGTAGAAGTCGAAGCAGAGCTGCACCAAGCGCACTTCGTGTAAAATCTCATAGCGTTCTTCGCTATAGGAGGTGCTATATCTATCGTAGATAGAACCAACGTCCGCCACAAGAGTTGAACTAGGGCCAAATGCCCGGAGATGATGACGACCACCCGCTTGCCGTCGCGCAAAACCGTAATGCGATCGCCGATGCGACGAATTTCGCTCATTCGGTGAGTGATATAAATGATGCCGACACCCCTGCTTTTGGCCTGCTCCACCATTGCAAACAGGTGCTCCGCCTCCCGATCGGTAAGTGAAGCCGTCGGCTCATCCAGGATCAACACCGACAAATCCGTGCTGAACGCTTTGGCGATCTCGACCATCTGCTGTTGCGCGCGGGTGAGGCCACGAACCCCCTGCCCGGGCCTAAGAGGGAAACCGAGCTGCTTGAGGATGTCGGCGGCGCGTCGATGGAGCTCTGCTTTGTCGAGAAATCCGTAATGGGTTAGCTCCGAGCCAAGAAACAAATTTTCTTCGACCGAGAGAGTGGGAACCAGAGAAAATTCCTGAAAGACAGCACTTATGCCAAGCGCGCGGGCTTGGTGAACACCTTCCAAGTCCACCGCCTCGCCGTGGAAGCGGATAGGCGCCGATTTTTCCATCATGCAGCTTGCGTTCGCTCGAAGAAGTTTGCCAGCACGCGATCCTGTGTAATCTCCGAGCCCTCGAGCTCGGCACGCAGTTCGCCCCGGTACATCACGTAAGTTCGGTTTGTGAGATGCAATATCTCCGGCAAATCGGATGAGATCAACAAGATACCCGCGCCCTGCTCGCATAGGTCTCGAATGAATTCATAGATCGCGACCCGCGTCCCGACATCAACTCCGACGGTCGGCTCATCGAGGATAAACAACTTGACCGGCGATACCAGCCCCTTCGCAAGAAGAACTTTTTGCTGATTGCCGCCCGAGAACCTCTCTAGATCGATCTCGATGTTGGGCGGCTGCAGATTAAGCTTTCGCGCCAGTTCGCGAACCTTCGATCGTTCTCTCGCACGATCGAGCAAGCCGAAGCGCGAGAATGTGGCCGCGCCGAGCCAGGGCAGAGATATGTTTTCGCGCACGCTACGCATCATCACCAGCCCTTCCTCCCGCCGATCGGGCGGAAGATAGAACGCGCCGGCATCCAGCATTTCGCGTGCGCTTCGTCCGGCAACATCCCTTCCGTCAAAAACGATGCGCCCGGACGCGATTTGCTCCAGGCCGAAGCAGACCCGTCCTACTTCCGACTTCCCACAGCCTACGAGGCCGGCAACACCGACTATTTCGCCGGCTCGGAGCACAAGCGAAAAATCCTTGACCGAGGCGTTTTCCGTGGTGAGGTTGAGTATTTCCAAAAAGAGGCGGCCCTGGCCGATATTCTATTTGGGGAAACACCTGGCTGATCACGCGACCGGTCATAAGCTGCAACAGACGATCGTCGTCAGCCTCGGCGACCGCAAGGGTCGCCAAGCCCGAGGCCAACATAGGCGTGGCATTATTGAGATTGCGTGCCCAAGGGCGATAAAATCAACAAAGAGCAGTCGCTCCAGCACATGAGTTCGGCTTTAGGCGCAACTGCTCAAGAGTGGAGAAATTTTATGGTTCGTGCAAATACATTTCGAATTCTGGCGGCGGTAGTAGTCGCTGCAAGCGTTGCAGGCGTTCCTGCTATGGCGGCCTGCAACAGCAATCAGACTAACTGCCAAACAAACAAAAGCTCCGTTAAGACCGGTCGCGGTCCTTTATCATATCCAGTCCCCCCAGCCGTTAGCACGACCAACCCACAGAACAATAGGAATCCTCAGAACATCCAACGTCCGCAAAATATGCAGGGTCCAGTGCAGACGAATCCGCCCGAGCATCCCTTTGGTTCACGATAAAAATTGCGGATCTTGATGATTTAATTTGAGGTGGCCTGTAGTCCAACGGCGGCTTCCATCGGAAAGTTGGTTTCTTTTTTCGACAAATGGCTTTACCAACTCAAGCATTGACGCACTGCCATGATCCTCCACAGCGACGAGCATTCGCGCATCACTTCTTTTCGACTTTGTTTCCATTCTGAGAGGAATTCTCTAAATTCTTTTTCGTCTTGTCCCCGTTTTCAGACGACTCCTCCGTTTTCCCACCGTTGGCCAGGCACTTTTGATAATAGTCCAATTGCTCTTTTCCCGTTCCTTTTGCGCTCCCTGCTGCGGGATTGCCAATTTGGCGCGGATATTGCTTAGCAGTTAGCGCCCTACACTTCTTCGCCAAAGAGGCACTGATAGCTGATGCGCTATTCAGCGGAGCGATTGCAATACAAGCAGCCATAGTCATCGCACCCCAAAAACGCACGGCGATCATTGCGGTTCGCTGCGGATCAAGGAAACGCTGAAGCCCAGTTCAATCTCGGTCTTCATTACCTACAGGGTCGTGGCGCCCCACAAAACTATGCTGCGGCCGTGAAATGGTTTCGTGCTGCCGCAGACCAAGACAACCCTAGTGCCGAATTCAATCTCGGAATTGCCTACGCAAACGGCAAAGGCGTGCCACTCGACTATGCCAAGGCAATGAAATGGTATCGTCGGGCTGCCGAGCTTGGTCATGACGGAGCTCAGTACAATCTTGGCCTTATGTATAAAGGTGACATACCGACTGCACTTAAATCGCTGACACATAGCTTCGAAATCTGTCGCTCCCGTCAAATCAATTTTTTGTTCCCTGCAATTAGCACGAGCCTCGGTCACGCCTATTCTCTGAAAGGGCGTGCTTCAGAGGCAATTGATCTGTTGACCAACGCGGCGGCATCCGCGCGGGCTGCGCATTTTTACTACGCTGAGGCGTGGGCGATCACATATTTAGGCTTCGCTAAGTTACTCGAGGGGCGAACTGATGGACTTATTGGGGACGCCGAACACGCTCTCGAGCTAGCTCGTAAATACGAATATCGGGCCGTTGAAATTGCCGGCCTGCGACTTATGGGAGACATCTGTCAGCGTGGCAGCGTAAGCAATCAATTGGACGCCGAACGCTACTATCTTGAAGCCTGCGCAATTTCGAACGAGCTTGGCCTGCGGCCAGAATTAGCGCACTGCCAGCTTGGCTTGGCGAAAACCTACGTCGAATTGAATCGGCTGCAGGAAGCAGAGCGCTGTAGCCAAAGCGCATTATCACTTTATCGCGGAATGGAAATGATAGTCCCAGATGCGGACATTTTAAAAAGCGGAGCCTTAGATCAATAGGTCAAACCATAATCTCGAATGAGGATTCAATTCCGTTTCAAGAGAATTTAAATCTGATTGGCAACGTGGTAGGCCCCCCAACAAAGATCGAGGCAGAACGTCGCGGTTCGCCAGCTAGCTCGACTTGGGCTAACCGATCAAATAGCTCTTGAAAGAAAACGCTCATTTCTAGTCGCGCAAGATGTTGACCGAGGCAGGCGTGTGCGCCATGGCCGAAAGCCAGGTTGGGCGGGAAGTTGCGGTCAACAAAGAACCTGTCGGGATACTCAAATTCCTCCTCATCGCGATTTCCAGACAAGTAGCAGAGCATGAGCCAATCGCCCTTGGTAATTTGGCGGCCACGTAGTTCTGTAGTCGCAATGGCGGTGCGCATGAAATGCTGTACAGGTGTGGTCCAACGCACCGCTTCCTCCACCATGTTCGGGATGAAGTGAGGAGCGAACTTTACCTTATGAAATTCGCTTGGGTTCTTGCACAACGCCCACATTGCTCCTGATAGAGACGACGCCACTGTGTCGTGACCGGCGGTCGCCAGAATCAAAAAATAGCTTGTTGCCTCGAAAGTTTGAATTGGCTTCCCATCGATTGTGGCGTTCGCGATTACACTTACTAAGTCGTCGCGTGGACTCTTTTGACGCAATTTCGCCAATTGAGTGAAATAGGCTTGGAAATTCGCCAACACCTTGAATAGCTGTTTGGCATGTCTATCCCGATCAATGGTCGCTAACGAGTGGCGCCCCAATAACTCATTTTCCGTACCAAAAAGGTCTTGGGTGAATCTGAGCATGAGAAATTCATCCTCTTCGGGCACACCAAGGATTTCCATTATCACGCGTAAAGGATAATGAAGCGCAATATCGCGAACAAAATCACAGGAAGCACCGCGTGCGGCCATTTGTTCAATGGAATAGTGCGCGGTTATGCGAATCCGCTCTTCGATGGTCTTGACTTTCTGTTGTGTGAACCAGGCTTGAGTGACCCGTCGATATTTCGAATGGTCCGGAGCATCCATATGCACGATTGTACGTATTAGATGCGGACTGCCGCCGGTCAATGCACGAACTGTTTGGTCTGAAGCGCGCGGGATGAGCGCAGTTGCACGATCACCGTTGTGGAAAAGAGCACGCTCCCGACTGACCTCTAGAATATCCGCGTGCTTGGTGATAACCCAAAACGGATCAAATCCTTCGGCTTCGACTAAACCTATAGGATTGTTCGAACGTAGCCAGCGAAATCCAGCGAACAATTTATTTTGGCTGGCATATGCCTTGGGGGAGACAACTAATTCAGCAAGCTCTCTAGGGACTTTCGTTGCATCTTTCATATGTTGATCGGCCCACATTCCGCTGCCAATCTACCCGACCAACGATCAATTGAAAATTGCGTCTGAGTACGTGTCCACTCCTACGCCAGAAGTTCAACAGAAAAATCAATGGTATGCGAGTTTCCACATTACTCACTATAATCCAAATTGGCTGCCGCGCGGTATCCGCTATTCCTAACACTATCCCCACATTGGTCAAACAAACCACAATACCTCAAATGGCTTTCACCGTATGACCGGCTTATCCTACGCTTAAGGCCCGGTAGCGCTCGCTGTCATTTTCGCCCGCGCCAAGCTGCTCAAAGCAGTCCGAGGACCAACGTTCGAGCAAACAAGGCCAAACCCGTACGAATTTAATGATGCAGGATGAAATCGTGACCGTCTGATTGGTGTCGTTGAGCCCGCTGATGGCCGCAAAGTCGAGATGATCCGCATTCGCCGCAAAATCGGTAATGGTGATCGGTCCCCATCGAGTGGTCCAGGTGGAATGTTAGTTGAGAGTCGGCCCTTGCGCTAGCGTGGCCGGCGGAGCCGGTCGACGTAGCGCAGCCGGCCACGCGGCGAAGGCGGGCACGAATACTTCCGGTGCTGGTGGCTTGTAGCCCAGCGATTCATGCGGCCTGATTGCGTTGAAGTGGCGCCGCCAACTTTCGATGACGATTTGGGCCTCCCGCAGCGTGTAGAAGATTTCACCATCGAGCAGTTCATCACGCAGGCGTGCGTTGAAGCTTTCGACGTAACCATTCTCCCAGGGGCTGCCTGGTGTGATGTAGGCGGTCTTTGCGCCGACCGCTGTGATCCACTCCTGCACAGCCTTGGCCACAAACTCCGGCCCATTGTCGGACCGGATGTGGCCGGGCACGCCACGCAGGATGAAGAGATCGGACAGCACGTCGATCACATCGATGGCCTTGAGCTTGCGGGCGACCCGGATCGCCAGGCATTCGTGGGTAAACTCGTCGATGACATTGAGCATTCGATACTTCCGTTCATCGTGGGTGCGATCCTCGACAAAATCGTAGGACCAGACGTGATTGCGGTGCTCGGGCCGCAGCCGCATGCACGATCCGTCCGCCAGCCAGAGCCGGCCGCGCTTGGGTTGTTTATGGGGGACCTTTAGCCCCTCGCGCCGCCAGATCCGCTCGACCCGCTTGTCGTTGACGATCCAGCCCGCCTGCTCCAGCAACCCGGCGATCTTGCGATAGCCGTAGCGGCCGTATTGGCGGGCCAGCGCAATGGTGTCGGCGGTGAGCCGCTCTTCGTCATCACGGCCCCGCGGTACCTTGCGCTGCGTCGAGCGGTGCTGCCCGAGCGCCGCACAAGCGCGGCGCTCGGAGACATGCATGACTTCTATGACCTGCTCGATACAGGCGCGTCGGCGCGCGGGGCTTAGAAGTTTCCCCGGGCGGCCTCCTGCAGAATGAGCTTGTCCAGCGTCAGGTCCGAAACCGCCTTGCGCAGGCGGCTGTTCTCGGTCTCGAGCTCCTTCAGGCGCTTGACCTGTTCGGTCTTCAGCCCGCCGTACTCCTGGCGCCACCGATAATAGGTGACTTCGCTCACGCCGATCTGGCGGATGACATCAGCAATGTCCTGCCCCTGCGATATCAGTACATCCGCTTGTCGCAGCTTCGCGACGATCTCTTCAGGCTTGTGCTTCTTCTTCGGCATCTCGGTCCTCCTTCATGTCAAAAGACATAGTTCAGGTCGGACCACTTTTCAGGGGGAGGACCAGTAGCCTTGAACACGAACGTATCGTTGCCGCCGTCGCCGGTCATGGTGTCGCCGCCGCTGCCGCCAGTGATGGCGTCGGCCTTGGCACTGCCGATCAGGATGTCGGCATGCGAACTGCCGATAAATGTGAAGGAGTCCTGCGTGGCGAGATGAGCATCGACGGTCAGGCCATTGTCGTTCACGTGCGTGAGTGCGGAGCCGTCGACCGCAATCGAACCGTTATTGTGGAAGTTGGCGTCGAATGTGATCGTAACGGCATGGTCGGTGGTCGCATTGGCATCGGAAAGCTTGATTTCCTCGAAATTGGTGAGCCCGATGTCGGAATAATTGCCGTCGCCGAAGGTAAAGCTGTGGTCCCCATTACCGACGTCAAGCTTCAGCGTGTCCGCGCCGCTGCCACCGGCGATCTTGTCGCCGTTGTTCAGCGTCTGGTCGGTAGCTGAGACCTCGTGCGCGGCATTGTCGAGCGTCAGGACGTCGCTGCCGCCGGTGAGCGTCGTGGCGTCGGGCGACGAGGTCGTCGATATCGTGGCGGGCGAAGACGTGTTCTGCGTGGTGGTCTCGGCGCTCGGCGTGGTCGCGGTGGACGGGTCGGTGATCAGCAGCCCGCCCTGCCCGTCGTCGGCAAGATTGAAACTCATCGTCTGGAACTCGCCGGTGGCAAAGTGAACGGTGTCGATTACCGTTTGGTTCGCATCATAGATGGTGAGGATGCCGCCGGTATCCGTACCGCTATCGTCGTTATAGCTGACGGTGGCCCCCTGGAATGTGATGTCTTTCAAGTCGATCGCATCGGACGACTGCGGACCGGTGCCGGCAAAATTGTAAATCGCGCCGGTGAAATCCGCCGCATGATCGACCACCAAGGCGCCGTAAGCGTCGGCCACGGTCGAGAACAGCACGTCTGCCGCGACCAACGCCGCCAGCTCCATGGTCCCGACACCGATGGCAAGTGTGCCGCTACCGCTGAGGCGGTCCTCGATCTTCAGCGTGCCGCCGTTCATCGCCTTCAGCACGCCGTCATTGACGATGGTGTTGCCGGTGTTGAGCACGAGCTCGCTGCCGGCGACGGTGGCGGCGATCGCGCCGAGCGCACCGTTGACCAATGTCAGATTGCCGTCGCCGGAGCCGATCTGGCCGGCGCCGGAGATGGTGTTGTCGATGTTGTTCAGCACGCTATGCGACGTGGTGCCGGCGATGATGGAGCCGTCGGTCAGCGTTACCTCACCGCCGCCCTGCAGCGTGACGCCGCTGCCGGTGAGCTCCAGCAAGGCCCCGTGGCCGCTCGCCTCGAGCGCGATGGTACCGGAATTGTCGATAGTGCCGGAGAGCGGAAGCACGGCGCCATCGCTCACCGCCATGCTGCCGGCATTGTGGCTGACCGGCGTCTGATCGAACACGAAATTGCCTGCCGTGAGGGAGGCCGCCACAACGCCTTTCAGGGTTATGGTCTGGCCGTCGCCGAGCGTGAGCACCGCATTGCCTGCGGCATCGTCAGCCAGATGCGCCTGCACGTCGGCGAAACTGGCAAATCCCGCGTAGCCGATGAGGTCCACAGTGTCCTGTGCAGCGTCGAAATTGTGCACAGTGTCATTGCCGATCGGCTGCGCGAACACGAACAGGTCGGCATCGCTCGAGCCGGTCAACACGTCGTCGCCGGAAACCGCGAAAACCGGCGAGTTGGGGGCGTAGTGGGCGTCGCGCCCTCGGCCGACAGGATAGCCTTGCCATTATTATCGATCGTCCAGGTGCTGCCACTCGTATAGAAAGCGGTCGCATGCGTGTCACCAGTCTGGCCGACTTCGGTGGAGGACGGCGGGGCGTCGGTCGTGAACGGATTGTCGTAGATCTGCGTGCCGTTCTTCACGATGCGGAGCTCGTCGAGCGCGTAGCTGAACGGCACGGTGATCACCGGCGTAATGTCGATGGCCGGGGTCGTCGCAGTGCTCGTCGCCGTAACCACGTTTCCATTATGGTCAGTGTACGTGGCGAGTACCCGGAACTCTTTACCCTCGTCGCTTTCGGTAAGCTGGAGGAACGACCTGGGCACACCGCCGGGATTGTCGACTGTCGTACCTGATCCGATGTCGCTCCAGCTCGCGCCGCCGTTGGTCGACGACTGCCACTCATAGGTGACGTCGGTAATGCCGGCGTCGAGGCCCGAGAACGTCGCAAACGCTCTGAGCTGCTGGCCCTCCTGCACCGGAGCGCCGTTCGGCACGGTCAACTCGACCGCGGCATCGAGATTTACTGTCGCGTTGATGACGGCGCTCACATCGGTGCCGTCGCTGGCCTGAACGCTGAAGGCAGGTTGCGCCGTGCTGCCATCCTGCACGAAACGCACGTCCCCGGTGGCAATCTGGGCGGTCGTGAAGCTGCTAACGGCTGGCCCCCAACTTCCGCCATCGAAAACCTCAAAATGGCCGCCGGTTACGCCGCTCACCGTGAAAGTGAAGCTGGAGCTGTCGGGATCGACGATGCCGAAGTCGCCCATCGTCAGCACTGTGGCAGCACCCTGAACCACGTTGAGCGTGAAATTTTCAAGTAATGGCTTGTCGTTGACGCCCGTAACGACCCAAGACATCGAGGCCGGGCTGCTGATCGATCCATCACTCACGCCGTAGTCGACCGTCACGATTATCGTCTCACCGGCCGCGAGGTACTGATATGCCGGATCGCTGGGGTCGAGCGTGAACGTGTGGGCCCCATCGAAGGTCACGCCTGCTGGCAACGAATTCGGCAGGTTGACAACTGAAAAGGTCGTACCGCTATCGACGTCCGACGCGTTGGCGAACGCGTTTAAAGCAGCCGCCGCCCCGTCTTCCGTCGCCGTGCCCGTTACCGGCCTGTTTACCACCGGCGCGTCATTCACGCCGTGCAGCGTTACCGTATAAGGCTGTTCTACCGTGTTCGCGCCGTCCGATACGGTGAGCGCGAAGTTATCAGTCGTGTCCGCACTCAGCGCGTTGATCGCAACGGCGTTCGGAACATAGGTGTAGGCGCCCGTAGAGCTGTTGACATAAAGCGTGCCATAGCTGCTGGTCCGCGAGGTGTCATAGCCATTGAGCGAATTGTCAGAGTGTCCGCCGACGATCCCGTAGGTCAGCGTCGTGTCCGTATTGGTGTCGGAGCCCGAAAGCACGCCGATCTCGGCGTTGAACGTATCCGTCGCCGAAGTATCGGTGTAACTCGGTCCGGCAACCGTGTGCAGAGTCAGCCCCGACTGCATTTCGGTCGCCGAAGTATCGGTGGAGCTCGACCCCGCAACCGTCTGCGAAGTCGGCCCCGACTGTGATGATGACGAGTTGTTCGCCGGAGACGTGATGTTGTACGTCTCGCTGACCGTCTGGGTTGCGCCAGTGCTTTGGTCGGTAGTGGTCGTCTGGACTACAAGCAGGGCGGTAAGGATTGCGCCATTATTGTCAAGACCCGCTGTGCTCGTGGTGTTATCAAGATGGATATCGAGCTCGAGCAGGGTTTGGGAGGTTGAGCTTCCGCTCGTTGACCCAGCATGCGTATCTGACTGTGCTTGTTGACCTTGACTAATAAGCTGTTGGCCAAGCTGCTGATCGGCACTAATTGTTTGGAAGACATACAACAGCTGCTGTTTCTGCGCGTCCGTCAGTTGCGTTGCCTGTTGGATGAGCTGTCCCGCCACCTTAAAAAGGTCGTGCGTAGTGCCGTCAGCTTGCATCTGGCTGATGACGTTTCCGTTCTCATCTTGTAAAACGACGTCGTTGGGTCGCGAGCTATTAATGACTGTGATATGAATGTGTCCGTCCGACCCAATCGTTATTGTAAAACTTGTTCCGCGAATACCTAGGGTAGCGACGGGCGTGCTAACGTCCATCCGGCCACCGCTGTGCGCGACTGCTCCCGAAATAGCGGTGAGCGAGCCTTGCACGAGATTGAGCAGCTCGGAATTGTGATTGGCGCCATTTGTATCATAGACGAATTCACTGACCGCCAACCGCGAATTTGCCGTCAGTTGCAGCGTGCTGCCGTCATTGAAGGTGACCACCATGCTGCCTGTGCCGGTCTGCAGCACGTCGCCCTTGAGGATGGCCTCGCCACTTTGCACCGTGATGGCGACGCCGTTGCGAACAATCGTAGCGTTGCCGCTGAATTTGACCACGCGGCCGACCGCAGTCGACGCTTGCGCTGCTGCACCGGCCTGGGCGTAAGGGCCGTGTCCGGTGAGAGAATCAACTACGTCGGCAGATATTCTACCGCCATCTGGTGAGAGCAGTAGCGGCCGGTCTAAGCCGCGGAAATAGTCGTGAACGGTGAACTTGTTTCCGTGGTCCGACAAAATGAGATCGGTGCCGACGCGCTGGTACTGGCCACCGAAAAGTAGCCCCGCATCTGGAATTACAGTGACATCAGTCGAACCGTGGGCCGTGGCCTGGTGGTCGCCCTGTGATTCGAGCCCGGTCGACCCGTGGGGCTCGCCTTTCAATTCCAGCACCAAAAATCCCCGCTTTTTGGACTCGAAATGCAGCAGCAAGCGCTATCGTTCTGCGAAACTCATCCGCCTGTTTGGCTGCGGCATCCGGAAGTCGCACCCCCAACAACCATTAATTGGACATTAATATACCCGGACTCCCCGAGAATCCGAAGAACCCCCCCTTGCCAAACGGCGCGAACCGGATTCTACCGTACGGATGATTCGGCCCGGGTTTCTGGACAGAGAATCGCGGCAAGACCTGATCGGGTTGGCTCGGAACGGGTCGGCCGCTCATCGTTTGGCCCGGCGTGCGAACGCGCTGGTGTTGCTCGACGATGGGATGAGCTGCGAAGCGATTGCGAAGGTCCTGTTTCTGGACGACGACACCATCCGCACTTGGTATCGCCTGTATGAAGCGGATGGGATCGAGGGCCTGACGAACTTCAGCTACGAGGGCAGCGTTTGCCAGTTGAGCGGCGAGCAACAGGAAAAGCTGAAAGCCTGGGTTGCCGCTGCCTTACCACATACAACGCGCCAGGTCGGCGCCTGGATCGAGAATGAATTCAGCGTCGTTTACCAAGGCCGGTCAGGACTGATCGCGCTGTTGCACCGCCTGGGGCTCGAATATCACAAACCCAATGTCATTCCGCGCAAGCTTGACGAAGAAAAGCAGAAGGCTTTCATTGAGAGCTACGAAAAGCTGCTGAATTCCTTGGGCGACGACGAGGCCGTACTGTTTGCTGACGCCGTGCATCCGACCCATGCCGCACGGCCCGTCGGCTGCTGGGCGCCGAGCCAGGAGAAGCTGGCGATCGAGCAGACAAGCGGGCGTCAACGCATCAACATTCACGGCGCGATCGACCTGGCGACCGGGCAAACCCGGATGATCGAGGCCCTGACCATCGACGCCGCCTCGACGATCAGGCTGCTGCAATCGATCGAGACGCTCTATCCGATGTTGGCGCTCATCCATGTTTTCCTGGACAACGCGCGTTATCATCACGCCAAGCTCGTGCAGGAATGGTTAGCCCTGCCGGGACGACGCATCAAGCTGCACTTCATCCCAAGCTATTGCCCGCACTTGAACCCGATCGAGCGGTTATGGGGTCTCATGCACAGAAACGTCACGCACAACAAGTGCTACGCAACTTGCGCCCAATTTGCCGACGCAACGCTCAGTTTTCTGCGTGAAAAGGTTCCGGGGAATTGGGCGAACCTCTGTGATTCGGTCACCGACAATTTCCGTATCATCAACCCCAAGGATTTTCGGGTTGTGGCGTGAACGGAGTATAGCATCATAGCGTGTGTCTGTGTGAAGCGGTTCACTCACTTAAGGCCTTTTTTCTGACATCGCTCATTTTTTTGGTAAATGCGATGGAACTTCACCACTAGTGGAGCTTAGGCCATCGGAATCGCAGCCGGCCCCGCGCGTGTATGCGCGGCGCGCCGGTTAATTTTTTGCCCGTCCCAACTCTAGCTGCCATGCTGGCTGAACCGCCAGATTTCACATTGCGCAAAAATCGTCTGACTAACCGGGCTTCAGATCGCGGATCATTGGAACTGCAGTGCGGCCTCGTCCACCCATGCCATCGTCGACAGTCAGAGGGCGCCTTGCGGCTACGCTGAATTGCGCACGACGTCCTGATTGCCGATCGCGATGTCGACCGGCCGGGACCCGCTGGGGGATTCGATTTTTCGGCGCATGTCACCGACGGCTTGTTTCAGAATAGCGTCCGCCGCGCTGTAATCCTCGTCGGCGAGCCCATGTTCGAGTGCACGCAACCAATTCTTCATTGCAAAAACTGATGGAGCAGCCGGGACGGCCGCAACGATCCCGGGGATGCCGATTTCACTCGTTGGCTCTTCACGCGCGAACAGTATCTCGTTTAGACGTTCGCCTGGGCGGATTCCAGAAAACACGATCTCGACATCGCGCCCAGGCTCGAGACCGCTCAACCGGATCATGCGTTCCGCCAAATCAACGATTTTCACGGGCTGACCCATGTTGAGGACGTAGACCGCGGTATCGGAAGCATCCGGGCCAAGAGCATGCGTGGCCGCTGTGATTACTAAGTCGGAGGCCTCGCGAATGGTCATGAAATAGCGCACCATTTCTGGATGGGTTACCGTAACCGGTCCACCCGCTTCGATCTGAGCTTTGAACTTCGGCACTACGGAACCATTGGAAGCAAGCACGTTGCCAAACCGGACGGAAATCAAACGCTTCGTCACGCGTCGCCCAATGTGTTCGCGCGCAAGTTCGGTATCAATGGCTTGGCAATACATCTCTGCAAAACGCTTAGTCGCACCAAGCATTGAAACTGGTTCGATAGCCTTATCCGTCGATATCATCACCATAGTGGCGCCGGCAGCAACAGCAGCATCTGCCACGTTCACGGACCCAAAAATGTTTGTCTTTATGGCTTCAGGCCAATCGCGCTCCAAAAGAGGAACATGCTTCAACGCCGCTGCATGAAAAACGACGTCGGGTGTAAAATCCATAATCAAGCGTAAGATGCGGTCACGGTCGCGAACGTCCGAAAGACGACCTTCAACTTCTGTTGATACTGTTTTGGTCACAAGTCTCTCGAGGATTGCATGCATAGCAGGCTCGGAATTCTCGAGGACGAGAAGCCTTGCGGCACCGAACGCTACAATCCTCTCGCAAATCTCGCCTCCAATAGATCCACCGCCTCCGGTGACGACAATTGACTTACCTCTCACAAATGCGTCGAGCTTTCCGTAGTCAATTTTCACGCTCGGTCGGAGTAACAGATCCTCTATTTCAACCGGCGCCAGCCGCAACGCCTCTTCGGACCCCTCGAGAGACGGCAGACGGTGCGTAGTTAATCCAAGCCGGCGCGCCTGCATCAAAAGGGTTTCGGGGTGGAGCTCTGGATCCAGGGCACTGGGGCTCAGCACCAGACGAGATACTCGCATGCCCTGTGATTCTAAATTGCTGAGGACCGCAGGCAAGTCGTAGGGGTAACCGCGCACGAGCACGCCGCGCAGCCCTTGACCCTGATCGGCTTTCGACGGCGAGAGAATCCCGACCGGCCACACCTTTCGCACGGCGCCACTTTCGATCGCGCGTAGCAGGACTTCTGCATCTGCTGCTCGGCCGACCACGAGCGTTGGGATCGATTCCGGGCCTCGAACGCGCTTTCGCTGACGCGTGTCCTTGAAAAGCCGGTAGGCCAGCCGCGGTCCCCCGAGGAAGAATATCTGCAGAAACCAGTAAAGGACTATTGTGATTTTGCCGAAAAAGAACGTGCCATAAAAATAAGATGCTACAAGTACGTAGTCGAGCACGAGTAGAGATACTGCGAGCACAGTCGCAGCACGAAAGATGTTCCACAAATCTGGAAGAGAAGCGAAGCGCCACTTTGATTTATAGAGATGAAATAACCGATAAACAATAGATGCATAAACAACGAACGGAGGGATAATAATCAACAGCGGATGGAAACGTTCAGCAAGCCCGACATCTTCGAAACGAATATAAAAGCTCGCCAGGATGGCCGCAGCTGTGGCCACCATATCGTGCAAAATCACCAACAGGAGCCGGGGATTGATCGATAAACGTCTCATCGGCCTGTTTTGTGCTCTATTTCCACAAGGGATTATTTGCTCGACGACTTCCATACCCCGCCGTATTGAGGGCATTGACGTTCTGACCAACCGAATTGGAAGCTATGGTGCGCAGGGCCAACGTGAGCAATACGGTCTGGTTAGAAACTGCGCTTCCGCTGTTGTAGCTATAGCTGGTTATGTAATTCAGGCCCAAAGCAAGGCAGTCATCGACATACCCAAGTCCAACGGTGGATTGGCTGACTTCTTTAGCGTTGATGTCGTAAAGCACGCCTCCGTTGAGCACCCAGTTAGCGGTCAGCTTGACGGACCCACTTGTCAGAACACCCTGACGCCTATCGAAGAAGCCGATTTCTGGCTGTGCCGCGTAGTCCCCGTAAAGCACAGATAGCTGCCAGCGATCGAAATTAGCAGTCGACTGAAGCTCCATCCTTCGCAAGGAGAAGTCGTCCTTGTCGAAGCGGAAGCGCGAGCTGAAGGTGTAGATGTTATCGGGTCTGTACGAGATCCGCGCGACATAATCGGAAAGCGTTGTATCGAGCCCACTGCCGAGCCCGGTATCGGCGACACCGCCCACTGCGAACGAGTTCTGGCCGAACAACTGATAAGATTGGCCGAACAGCGCATCGACAAAGCCACCCTGGTTGAACTGCATCGTATACTGTACGCCATAATTCGTGCGGCCGCCGCCTTCAACGCGATCCCAGCCTGAAAACTTGTCCAGCCGAAAGAGATTGCTGTCGTCGAAGATCAAAGTCTGCGCGTCTTCGTTCGGCCATTTCCCAATCTGCGGTTCGTCCGGACGCGCGATCACCTGCGCAATCGGCTGGATCGTCTGCGTACCCCAGGATTCCACACTGATGAAGGGATAGCGGTACTCGACACCGACGGTCGGCATGCCGCGGGCTAACTCGCTGCTGCCGGGGCTGAGATAGTTCGATACTCCTGGCTCGCTCTCCACATTCAGGGAGGCTACATCGGCCCGCAACTTTACGAACGGCGTAAAGATTTGCCCGATCGAATCGGTGATGCTGCGCCGCCAATTGGTTTCTGCCGAAAATCGGCTGTAGGTGCCTGGAAAACCGCGCAGTGCGCAATTCCCTTGGTTGATAATAGCTGGGTCGGCGGTCTGCGTGCAGGTGCCATCGGTAAGTGCCGTCTTTGTAACGGCATCGAAATTGGCTTGGTCGCGCGTGAGATTTGTAAAGTTTGTATTGTAGCTGAACTCACCCCCCAGCACCGGATGGTCGACCGTGTAGGTATAGTCGATGACGGGGTAAATTATCGGAATTTGGCTTTGCACGTCGGCGCCCGAAAAGCCAAGGTAATAGATCGAGCGCGCGTCGAAATAGCTGCGGTCACCCTTGCCGGTAAGAAAGAGTTGAGAAATGCCCTCGCTTGTCAGCGAAAGGTTATTCGGATCGTGATAATATTTAGAAAGAGTTGGATTGTAATCGGATAGGAAATATCTGTCGGAAAGCAATATCGCGTCCCAACCCCAAGTCCATCGCTCGTTCAAAGCAAACTTGCCGTCGCTTTCTATGCTCCCACGGTTTTCTCGATCGCCGTATGGATTGGTAAACTTCTCCGGGTCGAGCTGGTGGATACCCGCCGCTCGAATCTCATACGAGCCGTTCAATAGACGCTGACGAAATTCAGCCTGCATCAAGGGACCTTGCAACGTGGTGATTTTCGGCGCGATCGTTGCGTCGTAGTTTGGAGCCAGGGCAAAGTAGTACGGGATTTCGACGCCAAATCCGTAGATGCTTGGCGAAGACGAAAGAGTCGGCATGAGAAAACCGGTCTTGCGCTTTACAGTCGGATCTGGCGCCGAGAAATAAGGAAAGTAAGCAACCGGAAGGCCCCAGAATTCGAACTGCGCGTCCTCGAAATACATCATCTTGTCTTGTTGGTCGTGGACGATTCGCTTCGACCGCACCTGCCATTCGGGCGGCTTTTTCGGATCGTCTTTACACGGTAGGCAAGCGGTATAGACGCCATTGTGAAATACGTTGAAACGGCCCGCGCTGCGCTCCGCACGCGCCGCCGCTATGAAGGTGCGTTCGGCTGTATCCGCATGCAGAGCGTCGATGAAGCCGTCGCGATAATTGTCCGATAGGTCGATGATCTGACCACTACTGACGGTACCGTCGGCCTCGGTAAGCCGGACATTACCTTCCGCATGCAGGCGCTTTGTTGTCTGATCGTAGATGACTTTGTCGGCTTCCAGAGTTGAACCGCGGTAATAGATTTGCACATTGCCAATGGCGGCGACGAGATGATTGGCATTGTCGTAGTTGATCTGATTTGCCTTCACGAGCATTTGCGGCTGGCTGGCCATGCGCGATGGAGCCGGCTTCGCCGGGACCGCCGGAAATCTGGGTACGTATTGTTGGGCGCTAACAGGCGCGCATAGCACGGTCCCGAGAGCGAGGACGACTAGGACAGCAAGAATCCATCCCGCGCCGCGGTGACGGGCGCCGGTGTACGATGGACGAGCGCGCCGAAGCCTCGCCATCACCCGTCCTCCTGGTACAACAACGCAATAAATCCCGTCAGCCCGCCAGCGAGCACGGGCAACCACGCCGCAGCCGCCGGGTGCAGCAGCTCGGCCTTGCTCATATCATCGGTCACTTTCGATAAGACATAAAGCAGAAACCCGGCGGCAACGCCACTTAAAACCATTTTTTGGATACCGCCGAACCGAAAGAACCGTAAACTGACGGCGGCGGCAAGAAATACCATAGCACTCAGCAAAAATGGGAGGGCTAAAAGCTTTTGGAACTGTAATCTATAGCCTGCAGCCACAAGTCCTGCGTGGTCCGCAATGTTGATATACAATGGAAGTTCCCAAAAAGGCACGGTTTCTGGGGTCGCAAAACTTTCCCGAACCTGCTCAGGCGACAGGCTAGTCTTAAGCTTGTACACGGGCTGTTCGACCGGCAATGCGCCGAGTCCGTAGATTCGGGCTTCCAGCAGCCGCCATACCCCCGGGTCTAGAACGGCCGCCCGCGCCTCGATGCGTTGCTTGAAATGGTAAGCGGGGTCAAACGTAAAGACAGTGACCCCGGAAAGTATCACGCCCTGGTCGCGGCTCGATTTGGCGTTGATGATAGCTGTGCCCTCGGGGGTCTTTTGGCTCGCCCAATAGGGCCCGCCGCTGCTGAGCATGTCGATCCGGCTGTGGCCGAACAGCTCGGCCTCATAGCGCTTGGACTTCTCGTCCAGCACCGCCGCTAGGGGGTTGTATACCGCAGTAGCGAATGCTCCGAGCAGGAAGGCGACAACAACAGCCGGCGCGATGAATTGCCAAGCCGACATTCCGGCCGCGCGCGCGATGACCAGTTCGAGCCGCCGCGACAAATTGAGGTAGCAAGACATGGCGCCAATCAGCACACAAAACGGCAATACACGTTCAGTCACCTGAGGAACTCTGAACAAGGATGTTTTTGCCACCAGAATCGCCGACACGTTTGGAATGTCACTCGATCGACGCATCAACTCGATATAGTCGAGCAGCCCCACAAGAAGGAAAATGCCGGTAAAGACCAAGATTACCGCACTCAGAAAGCGCAGGCCGAAATAGCGCAACAATATTTTTCCACCAACCAACCGCATGTTCGGCTCACGGTGTTGCGAAGCGCTGCATGCGCTCGGCGAGCGCCGTTACCCATTGAGCCATGAAAGCCGGTGGTTCAAGCACAAGGCCATTGCGGACTACCCAAAGGCCAAAGGCCGCAGCAGAGATCATTGCAACGTATTGCAACGATAACATCCATGGGACGGTGGCACCGAATACGCTAGAGGCGAAGCCGATCAGGCGCAGCGCGGCGACCCCACCAATAGTGCCGAGCATCGACATTGTGCGGCTCTGACGGGTGGTTCGTGGTGCGCCGAGATAGGCGAAGGCAATGATCACGAAAGCAATCGGATAGAGCGGCGCCATTAGCCTGTCATGCATTTCGGCACGAAACTGGCCCGGTTCCTTTATGTAGAAAGGATCCTTCGGATCGGGCCAGAGCAATTGCCAGAGGTAACGCTCTCTAATCGAGTATTTCACCGCCATAGAGCCGCCTGAGAATTGCGAAAGGTCGAAGGCATAGCGGCTGAATTGCACGATATTCGGATCGGGGTGGTCGTAAAGGTGACGCTGCAACGTACCGTGCTGCAAGATCAAGAATGTACCTTTGTCGTTGTCGAGAAGCTCGCCGGTCTCCGCGAGCACGGTAAGACGTTCCTTCGGATTGCGCCTGTCGTCGACGAAGATGCCGGCCAGCTGGCCATTTGGCAGCCGCTGGCGAATGTGCATGGTGACGTTGCCCTCCAAGGACGTGAAGCGACCGGGCTGAACAACGTTGGTTACGAAGTTAGCGCGAACTTCAGTGATCCAATCTCGCAACATCCGCAACCCTTTTGGCGCGAAATAGGCGCCGATTGCTGACACCATCAGCGACACGACGATAGCCACCATCATGAACGCGCGGAACAATACCCACGGCGACATGCCGGCAGCGTTCATCACGATAATTTCGGAGTTTGTGGACAGTTTGTTCAGGACGTGGGCGACCGCGATCAACAGTGCAATCGGCGCAATTACGAGCACCAAAAGCGGGATGATCAGCGCCGTGATCGCCATGAAGGTCAGGATGGTCTGGCCTTGGCTCGTCACTAGGTCGAAATCGTGAAGCGCCTGGGTGACCCAAATGACCGCGGTCAGGCTGACCAGCACGAGCAGGAACGCACCGAACGTGGTGCGAAAAATATATCGGCTGATCGACCCCATGCGCGGCGCCGTCCCCATTCGGCAAACATGCGCTGTCGCGCTCGATTCCCCAATCGAGCGCCAAGCGCAGCCAATCTAGTCCAACCCCCTACAGGGTTTACCCTTTTCGCCCGACAAAGTGGCCGCGCAAAGGCAAAGCCATTGAACATACACAACAAAATATCAAAGTGGGCCGATAAATGGGGTGGTGTAGCTGAAATCGGCGGATTTCGAGCGTATCGCGGCAATGTGCGACACTCCCCTCCGACCCCTGTTCCATAGAATTCTGGTTAGGCGCGGATTCCTATAAGAGATATCCGCATTCACCGTGAACAGATTGCAGGTTTAGCAATTGACCCCCCGCCGGGATTTTCAGCGGACGAAAGCTTTCGGACTGTCAGGTCGCAATCAGTTTTTCTGGAGACGTATCCAAGCTCGCTGCTCTTATGGACAAGCTCAAAGCAAAAGGAAATTGGTCGCAGTTAAGAAGCGGTTTTCAAAAAGAAACAAAGCGTCCAGCGCGCGATCATGCCGGCTCGCGCTTCGAGTTTGCAAACTGCGAACACAGATTACTGTCCTGGACTCTGCAGTCTTGAACGATTTTGTCCATCCTGCAGGCGTGAACGATTTGGTCTTCTCCGCAGGCGACGGTATGCAAAAAATCCGCCGATCATCGCAGATAGAGTCAATACCACCGCCGAAACAATCATCGCTAACGCGCCCCTTCTCGTATACTCTGCGGTGTCTTCAAGGGCTGTCGTTTGCCGCCGGAGAAATTCAGCTCGCGCTAATTGGTCGTTTTCCGAGTTGGATCCTGTAGACGCGGCCCAATCAGCCAATTCGTCTACACTCATGGTTTCCAGCCGGCGTCGCTCTTCTACGAGCTTATTCATTGGGTCTCCTCACCGCACGTCAAATGTTAGAAAAACCTGACGATCCATAACCCATTTATTCGGCGATGTCATGGGAGGGTAAATCTTCCCCCTCCCCAGCAGGTCGATCGAATCTGCAATCAAAACTGAGGTGCAGCTGCCTGTCTACCGCCCCGCGCACCACCAAATAGATCACTCGGACTCGCAGATCGCTCGGAATACCGAGAATGTGTCGGGGCAGCTTTTGCACTCGCGGCTTCGATCGTATCCTCATGCCCCCGCATTTCTGCGACGCACCGGGTGATTGCGACCAGCTATTCCGATTGATTGCGACCAGCCGTTCCGATTGATCGCGACCACCTGTTCCGGGGATCGCGACCAAGCTGTGGACGGGGGTGACGGGCGCCGTTGGGTGATGCGCGAATCGGCATGGCTTCGCTCCTTTTCCACAGGGAGCGGGGCAATGCCTGGACCGAGATTACCCATGCGCAAGATCCGCGACGTGCTGAGGCTATCGGCGGCCGGCATGTCGAAACGCCAGATCGCCGCCAGCCTTGGGGTGAGCGCGACGGCTGCCGGGGAGTGCATCCGGCGGGCGCGGCGTGCCGGCCTCGGCTGGCCGCTGCCGGAAGGCCTGGCGGACGAGACGCTGGAGTGCCGGTTGTACCCGCCGCCGGCGATAGCGGCCAAGGGACGGCGGCCGCAGCCGGAGTGGGCGGCAGTCCACCGCGAGCGTCGCCGGCCGGGGGTGACACTGCAGCTGTTGTGGGAGGAGCATCGCGCCGCTTACCCCGACGGTTACGGCTATAGCCGGTTCTGCGAGCTCTACCGCGCCTGGGAGGCGCGGGTGTCGCCGACCATGCGGCAGACCCATATTGCCGGCGAGCGCCTGTTCGTCGATTACGCCGGCACGACGCTCGCGGTGATCGACGCCTCGACCGGCGAGGTAATGACGGCGCAGCTGTTCGTCGCCGTGCTCGGGGCATCGAACTACACCTATGCGGAAGCGACGTGGACGCAGGGCCTGGCCGATTGGATCGGCTCGCACACGCGCACCCTTGCCTTCATCGGTGGGGTTCCAGCGATGGTGGTATCCGACAATCTGAGATCGGGCATCACCAAGGCCTGCTTCTACGAGCCTGCGGTCAACCGCACCTACGCCGAGATGGCGGCGCATTACGACACCGCCATCGTGCCGGCGCGGCCATACAAGCCGCGCGACAAGGCGAAGGTCGAGGTGGCGGTGCAAATTGCGACGCGCTTCATCATCGCCAAGCTGCGCAATCGATGCTTCTTCTCGCTCTCCGAGTTGAACGCCGCCGTCGCCGAGCTGGTCACGCAGATCAATAACCGCATGTCGCGGCATCTCGGGGCGAGCCGCCGAGCCTTGTTCGATGAACTGGAGCGGTCGGCGCTCAAGCCGCTGCCGGCCGAGCCCTACGTCTTTGCCGAATGGAAGGAATGCAGGGTCGGCCTCGACTACCACGTCGAGATCAAGAAGCACTACTACTCGGTACCGCACCAGCTGCTGCGCGAGAAGGTGTGGGCGCGCATCACCGCGCGCACGATCGAGGTCTTCCATCGCGGCAAGCGCGTTGCCGCCCATGTGCGCTCGTCCGCCAACCGCAAGCACACAACGGTGCGCGAGCACATGCCGTCGAGCCACCGGCGCTATGCCGATTGGACGCCGGAGCGGCTTAGACGCCAGGCCGGCGAGGTCGGGCGCAATACCTCGGCGCTCGTCGAGATCATCCTGCGGGAGCGGGCGCACCCCGAGCAAGGCTTCCGCGCCTGTGTCGGCATCGTGCGGCTCACCAAGACGTATGGCCACGAACGGCTCGAAGCCGCTTGCGCCCGCGCGCTTGAGATCGGGGCTCGCTCCTACAGCTCGGTCAACTCGATCCTGAAGAACAACCTCGATCGCCGACGGCCTGCAATGCCCGCGGACGGGCCGGCGATAGCGCACGACAACATCCGCGGCCCCACCTACTTCCATTGAGGAGATGACGACCAATGCTCACACATCCCACCCTCGATCAGCTTAGAGCGCTCAAGCTCGACGGCATGGCGCAGGCCTTCGTCGATCTTGCGGCGCAGGACGCCGCTCGTGATCTGGCGCACGCCGAGTGGCTGGCACTGCTGCTCGACCGCGAAACTGCCAACCGCGGCACAAAGCGCTTCCAAACCCGACTGCGCGCTGCGCGGCTGCGTCATAGCCAAGCCGCAATCGAGGACGTCGACTACCGCACGCCGCGCCGGCTCGATAAGGCGCTGTTCCAGCAACTGACCACCTGCCGCTGGATCGCCGAGCACCGCAGCCTCCTAGTCACCGGGCCGTGCGGCGTGGGCAAGTCGTGGTTATCCTGTGCGCTGGCGCAGAAGGCCTGCCGCGACGGCCACACCGTCCACTACGCCCGCGTGCCGCGCCTGTTCGCCGATATCGATCTCGCCCACGGCGACGGCCGCTTCGCTCGGTTGTTCCGGATGCTGGTCAAGGTCGACCTCCTCGTGCTCGATGACTGGGGACCTGATCGCCTCTCGGCCGGCCAGCGGCGCGATCTCATGGAGATCGTCGAAGATCGCCATGGCCGCGGCTCCATACTGATCACCAGCCAACTCCCCGTGGCCACTTGGCACGAGGTTATTGGCGAACCGACTCTCGGCGATGCGATCCTGGATCGTATTGTTCACAACGCCTACCGGCTCGAACTCGATGGCCCATCGATGCGCAAGCTCACAGCCAGCGAGGCGCCCGCCGCGCCGGCGGCGCCCGTGACCGCGAGCGCAGCCGATGGCAAGCCGTCCAAGGGAGCAAAGAAATGAAACCCAGACCCAGCGTCCCGGCACGTCCCCGTGGGTCAACAGGGACCTCCCGCGCGCGCCGCTGCGTCAGCCGGGGGGCACTCCGCGCCGCGCGCGGGTCCTTCCTGTTGACTACGGGGACGGCCTCAATCGTGCTTGACGCCGAGCCAGAACACTGAGATCAGCAAATGCACCTGACGGCGCCGTCACACTGGTCGCGATCGATCGTAATGGGTGGTCGCGATGCATCGGAACAAGTGGACGCGATCATCGGAATGCGCAAGCTGAGGCTGTCGATATGGCTAGACTAGATAAGCATGCTGGTGTCCAGACAGGGAATCACTCATGAGCCTCGTCTGGAGTACGATCTTAAGCCGATAGGCAAGTGGCGCTGGAGGGAGCGCAACCGCTTCTTCGGTTTTTAATGGCGTTTGACAGTGGTGACGAGAGGTCACTACCACCAGCGGCGCCAGTGCCGACGGTGCGGCACACACCTTTCTGGGTAGGGGCCATGCCAGCCGGGCGGCGGGCAAACAGGCGGTCGCTCCACGCAAGCACCCAACGTGACCGTCCCAAAAAGGAATAATAAAAAAAGCGCGACTTTCCTCATGACGTTTCTCCAAAGCTACTCTTCGGCTTTTTTTTGTTCAGACCGGCCGCCAATGTCCAGTAAAAAGCACGTAAAGCCAAAACCGAGTTCTCGAATTAGGCGAGTACTCCACTACAGTCCGATGTAGTTGCCGAGTTCATCAGTATGTGCCGCTCACAAAGGGGAAGTGAGGCCGCCACCTGTGGGCGGCCTCACAATCATCAGTCGCGCCGTTAATTGCATGGGATGCACCAACAGCGCCCACGGCGGCAAACCCTGCGATGCCAAGGCCCACACCATCGACCGGCTCGCGGCCCGCAAGCAGCCTTTTCAATAGGTGTGAAGGTCTTAGCGAGGGGTGGGATGATAGCCGCCCCCGTTGATGTCTGTGCATTCGCTGCGAGCGCTCCTGACAGTAACCGTACTCTCTCACCAGCCGGGGGAAATAATTTTTAAATGGTGATTTGCGCCTCCGCAATATGGGCTCCGTAATTAGTCCGTGATTAGCGAGAATAGGCGCGCCGAGGTGGTCAGCAGGCTTGTCTCGAGCCGTAATGACGGCGACCGTTCGGCACGTCCGGTTTTAGCTACTGCCTTTAAGGCCGCGACTCCGCGCTACGCCATGGTGCCCGCCGTGCTATGCCATGGAACCAATAGCGTATTCAGGCGATATTCAGAGAAGACGATATATACCGATCAACAGCATCAAAGGAGAACGCCTATGAGACGACTGAAATTGAGTTGGCTTGCGGCTGCAGCCCTTTTGCTGTGCGGCCTCTTGGCTGCTCCCGATGCGGACGCCATGACCACCTCTGCGCCGGCTGGCTTTAATGCGGCAACGCAAAAAAGCAGCCCGATCCAGGCGGCCGCCTATGTATACTGGTATCCCTATCGAAGGCATTGGCACCATCGGCACTGGTGGTGGCGTCATCCGGGTTGGTACCCGCACCATCGGCACTGGCGTTGGCGCCATCGGCACTGGCGATGGTGAAGCCTTAGACCGGCAGGCCGCCTCGCGACCTCCGATCCGTGGGCTTCTAAATTTAATCAGGCCGCGCATAGCTGCGCGGCCTGATTTATTTTGGGGTGCTCGCTTGTTTCGGCCACGGCGGCCCGGAGCCGCTAACTGATCCCCGCAGCTTAGTGGTCGCTCTGAGGATTCGATTGGTCAGAGAGCCAGCGGAGGCCGACTACTTACGGGCACGGGTGCCGATGTCCGTCATAACCCAGATACGTTCCGGAACGAGGATCGTAAGATTTGAATCTCTCCATGCAGTATTCGACCGCGCGTGCGCGCCTCGGCGGGGGATCGTCATAATAATCGTAATAGCCTGGCGGAGGAGGCCCGCGGCGCGCGATCGCACTGCCAATGATGGCGCCCCCTAGGATACCGGCAGCAACGCCGGCGCCCACCGCACATCCAAAGCAACGAGCTTCTGCTGGGGTCGGAGCGCTCAGCGTGCCGCTACCAACGGTGAGGGCCACCGCGATAGCAAACGTGGTTTTTCTCATGGCAAGCTCCATAAAGAGCACTCACAGATTGGCACAACGTGCGCAGATAGTGGTGAGCGCCTCCGAATAATAATAACGCGACCGACTTAGAAAGCAAATAGTGGAAACGCCCGGCTCCTTTGTTGCATTGCGAGTATTTACGAACAATTAACGAGCTGCCACTGCTTTGCCGCGGAGGTGATCGCATGCGCTAAAAACGACGTCCGTACGTTTCTAGGCGGATCTTCGCGGATCGGTACAATCTTCATGTTCGTCGACTGATCCATCTGGGCGGGCGCTCGCGAGTGACCAGCGCAATGATGGCCAACCAGAGATGGTCCGGGGGCATCGATACCCGCGACAGTTCGATCTCATGCAATGTTCCTTCGAGGAATTTGAGATCAGCGCTCAATGACGAGCGTATTCACCGCTCCTCACGTCCTTCGCGGAGCAGGTCCTCGGAGCGGGTCTGCTTCCGTTTCTTCGTCAGCTTCCGCAGGTCGGCCGCCAAATTATCGAATGACGTTTCATCTTCCTTGGCCAGAACTTGCCGGAGAATCTCCCGGTGCTCGGCTTCGGTCGAGCGGCCGTGGCGCCGGCCTCGGCGCTTCAGCCGGGCGATCAAATCGTCATCCAAGTTCCGGGCATGTAGATTCCCGGACATATCGCGACGCATTGTGCCCAGCGCGTGCCTTGCTCGCCCACCTTCCCCAAGGCGTCGGCCCTTAAACTTCTTGGCGTTGACTGTCCATGACGAGAGCTGACCTCTACCGCCCTGCGATGTTGATTATTGGGTCAAGTGGCGCGCCGATCCTCTGACCTGCGGCGTGCCCCGTGGCCGTAAGTCGATAGCAGTACCGGTTGCGCTGATCGATCGTGATCCAGTGGTTCGCGACCGCCCTGTTGATGGCCCGCTGGAAATCACCATCACGAATGTCAAAAAAATGATTGCGTTTAACGGCCAAAGATAACGCCTGTTTCGAGTCGCCCACTGCTAGAGGTGCGTGCAAGGGCGTGGATCACCGGATCCGGACTCCTTTGCGGCAACGCCGCGCGTGAACAGCGTTGCAATTAGCTCGCCTTCTCATTGTTTGACCAGCTGACCCCGTGACTTTTGCCAAGGCGCACGCCCGGACCGCCGCCGTTCTGGTCGCTGAACTCGAAACGCTCCATTAGTGCCGCCACTGTAAATGGGTGGGCCATCAATCTTCCCGGCTTGGATTCGAGACGCTGTATCGTCGGAAGCCACGCCGATGAGACTTCTGCTCGCTTTCGCTAGTCCCAGCGCTGAGTGCTCGACGGCGTGCGTGCCGCCGTCCTCAGTATCCAGGACACTCACGACCACGACCGGGTGGCTCTTTTTTATTTTGCCGCCCGCCGTTATGGCGTCGTCGAGCGAAGCAAAAGACCGCTTACTTTGTCCGTCGACACGCAAATGAAAGCGCTCCTCGGCCACTCTCGTCTGGTTAGCCTTAGGCGTCGACGTGTCCTCCTCACCACGCCACATGTAGGCCTGCCCGAGGTAATAACTTGCGGCGAGAGTTAGGCTGCTATCCTTAAGCTCTTTCGCGATGGAACGCGCTCGAAGGCCGGATTGGATGCTTGTGTAAATATCCCCTCGCAAGTTGAAGGCAAATGTCTTTGCGATGTAGATTGCAGCCAAACGCGGCTGATCTTTGATTGATATTGCCAACGCTTCGGCTTCGTTTAGGCGGTCTTCAAAGCTGCTATATTCAGCAGTAGCCCCGAAGATTACCCGCAGGCTCAATCGAATATCGATTCCCTGCCGAAGGTGATGCGGAACAGGCCTCATTCATAGCATAGTCTGCCGGGACTTTATTTACAATATATGTATACTTGGCATCCTGTCCGCCTATTTCAAAGATTGTATCTACTTCAGGGTCAAAGTAGACAGCGGCAGTTGCATGTGCTACAATTTCATTTACAATCCCTTCGGTTAGTGCATGCAGCCCCGCAATCTGTCTTCCGGAACCTGTGGTTCCTATACCTATAATTTTTATATTTTGAGGTATCTGTCTCAATAATTCAGTATAGCATTTTTTAGATGCTTCAACCGGATTTCCGTGAGTATACAGATATATCGAACCGAGTATTTTATTATCATCTTTCCTTATTATGACAGCTTTGGTAGTTGTAGAGCCGACATCTAGACCGAGTATACAAACATCTCTCTCTTTAGCTTTACTCCTCTCCATTGTTTTAAACTGCACATTATCCTTAAAATTCTTAAGGGGCGGGTGAAAAACAAAAGAGCTTTTCCTTGGAATAAATATATCGGAAAAATCTTCTATAATGTTTACTTCATGTTTAAGTCCATAAAGTGCAGCACCCAATGCCTCAAAGTAAGATGCTTCGGAAGGAATCTCTATTCCCGGTATTTTCTTCTTCAAGAAATCTAATACTACTGAATTTTTTGTTACTCCGCCAACAACCATTACCTTGCCCGGTTTAATTTTTTTAAGCAAGTCTTCAACTTTTTCTGCCATCATTAATGATAATCCTGCAGCAACTTCAGACTTTCTTATCCCTTTATTTAAAGCATGAGTACAATCCGATTTACAGAATACAGAACATCTGCCGGTTACTTTAAATGGTTCCGCATCCTTAGCAATTCCGACTACTTCTTCGAGACCAATATCCATTCTTTTAATCTGCTGCAGAAAAAACTCTCCCGTTCCTGATGCGCATTGGTTTCTTGTAATTACATTTGATATTTTTCCTTCATCATCAATAGTATAAACCATGAAAGTCTCGCCGCCAAGAGAGGCAACAGCCGAATAAGCTTCATTATTTTTGTTAAGATGTGTAAATGCAAGTTCAGTTGCTTCCGGTTCCGAAATATTTGTAAACTTAACGAGTTTGCGGAATTTACGTCCGGTTACAACTACCGGAATATGAACGATTGATTGATTGAATGGCTGAATGGATGAATGAGCGAATTGAATTAATTTTTCTTTAAATATATTTCTTGGATCACCGTTGTGAAGTAATGTGAGTACATCTTTTATCTTTACTACATTATTATCTTCTTTAATTCTAACAAATGAAATTGAGGAGGCGCCAAGACATGCACCAATGACTTCTTTCCCTGCAGGAATAAATTCTTTCATTTAGACTCTATAATCTGTAAAAAACTTAATATAAATATAGGAAATTAACAAAAATAGTACTGACACTATATCATACTAGCATTTGGAATGCCAGAATAATCTTAACATGTGTGAAATTCTATTACGAAAAATAAGGATTAGTGACGCTTTTTTTTCAAAAATTCCCCTCAAAATGAATATTTTCTTAGGTTTTTTAGTGTAAAATTTCTCAACTATGATTTAGAAGTAAAATCCTTCCTTCTTTTGAAAAAGGTATATCCAGTCGGAGAAGAACATGGATGGAAGACCGGGAAGGTTATTAGATCCTATCGGGGTTCTTTGGGAGATTGATCATCTTACTAATTATGAGTAATATTTTGAAGGTTACATTTCAATTTTTCCTTTATATAAATCGCCAATAGGAAAAATCATATCATAATCATTCCAATTTAAATTACCGTCAACTATCAGATAATTAGAAAATAATTTTTCATTGCAGTATTTTTTAATAGATGGATGACGCGCCCCTTTTAGAAAAGTTTTAAAATCGACAAGTCTTTCGACTCCATCATTAAATTTAATTCTAATAACAAAATCGCCAAGGTATTTTGCATTCTTAATTGAGACCGTTTGCAATTCATCTTGATTATAATCTACTATAATTTTCATTTTATTCTTTTTGTTATTTTTTCAAATTCTATTTCTTTATGATACAAAATAATTAATCCACTTCTCAACTATTTTATCGCCATAATTCTCAAGGAATACTTTAAAGCTTTTTAAATCTTTATCGATTAAAGGTTTTGCTCCTTTTATTGTACCCCTTGAACATTATTGCTATTCATATTTTCTATAATAATATCACACCTTCGGTGTTCAAAATTCTGTAGATAAATTAAAGCATATGGTGGTGGAGTTAATTTTCTCTTTAGACCAATGGATAAATCCATTGGTTAATGATATTAACATTATTTGTTTATACCTTCTAATGTGAATAAGAAAGTGTAATTTAAAGCTATATCCTTCAAATAATCAAAGCGTCCGCTTGCACCGCCATGGCCATATTCCATGTTTGTATGAAGAAGCAGGATATTATTATCTGTTTTCATACTCCTTAATTTTGCGACCCATTTTGCGGGTTCAAAATATTGTACCTGGCTGTCATGTAAACCTGTAGTAACTAAAAGATTAGGATAGTTTTTCTTCTCAACATTTTCATAAGGGCTGTAACTCTTTATATAGAAATAGGCATCTTTATCATTGGGATTTCCCCATTCTTCAAATTCGTTAGTGGTCAGCGGGATATTTTCATCCAACATAGTATTAACTACATCAACGAACGGTACTTCTGCAATAACACCATGCCATAAATCGGGAGCCATGTTAGTAACTGCACCCATAAGGAGACCACCGGCGCTTCCTCCTTCAGCATACAAATGTTCTTTACTTGTAAATTTTTCCTTAACTAAATATTCACCGCAAGCAATAAAATCGGTAAAAGTATTTTTCTTATTCATCATTCTACCATCCTCATACCATTTACGCCCCATTTCCTGTCCTCCGCGTATATGTGCGATTGCAAATACAAAACCTCTGTTTAATAAACTTAAACGGCTGCTGTTAAAACTTGCATCCATACTGTATCCATAACTTCCGTATCCGTAAAGAAGCAATGGAGCCTTTCCATCCTTTACAAATCCTTTCTTATATACAAGTGATATCGGAATTTTGGTCCCGTCTTTTTCAATAGCATATAAGCGTTCGGTTACATAATCAGCAGCGTCATAACCGCCTAAGACTTCCTGCTGTTTCTTCAGCATCTTTTCTCTGGTGTTCATATTATAATCGAAGGTAGAATTTGGAGTGGTAAGAGATGTATAATTAAAACGTAAAGAGGCGCTATTAAATTCAGGGTTATCTCCGAAACTTGCCGTGTAGGCAGCTTCACCAAAATTAATATAATGTTCCGAATTATCTTTTAAATTTATAATACGCATTTTCACCAATCCGTCTTTTCGTTCGCTAAGAACAATAAAATCTTTAAACTCTTCTACACCTTGAAGCAGCACATCGCTCCGGACTGCAATAACTTCTTTCCAATTTGTTTCGGTTGTTTTATTAAGCGGACATTCCATAAGTTTAAAGTTTTTAGCATTATCCTTATTGGTATATATTAAAAATTTATTGTCCAGAGGTATGATATCATATAATACGTTTTTCATTCGAGGCTGAAATAATTTAAACGCTTCATCCGGTTTGTCTGCATCAATGAACCTAAATTCCGAAGAATTGGTGGCTTGAGAGTAGATAAATATAAATTTTTTATTTTTACTTTTATAAACACCGATATAGTTGCTCTTATCTTTCTCTTCATAAACTAGCATATCTTTAGCGGCATCTGTTCCTAAAGTGTGCCTTTTTATCTTTTCCGATAAGAGAGTTACATGATTTTTAGCTGTGTAAAATAGTGTCTTACTATCATTAGACCAACACGGATTTCCCTCAGTATTTTCTATTTCATCATTCAATATTTCATTGGTTTCAAGGTTTTTAATATAAATTGTATACTGTCTTCTACTTACCTCATCAACAGCGTATGCCATCAATTTATTATCGGGTGAAACTGAAAAACCTCTAACAGCATAGTATGGATGTCCTTCTGCCATCTTATCAACATCCAGCAATATTTCTTCCTTCGCATCGAGATTTTCTTTTTTACGGCAATTCTTATAATACTGCTTGCCGTCATCGGTACGGGTATAATAATAATAGCCGTTTCTAAAAACAGGCACGCTTTCGTCTTTCTCTTTAATTCTTCCTTTCATTTCTTCAAATAAATCTGACTGAAATTGTTTTGTACTGCTCATTACTGTATCTAAATATGAATTCTCTGCTTTCAGATAATCAACAACTTTTGTACTATCTGGTCCTTTCCCAAAATAGTCATATATCCAATAGTAGTTATCAAGTACAGTATCTCCATTTATAATCCGCCAATGCTCCTTTTTATCGGCAATTGGAGGGACTGCTGTTCGGAATTGTGCATCCAGTTGTCCTGAAAGGAGCAGCAGACTTAATAAAAGAGATATTTTTTTCATAATTATTTCCCTTTGAATATGGTCAGATGAAGCAAATAAAAACCGGAAGAAAAAATTTTATTAAAATTAAATTAGAAAATAAAAGTTTAATCTCAAATAGTTTTGCTTTTGTTAATCGTTGATTTTTTGGGATTAACTATTTTTTTGAATGACTATTAACAATTAAAGATTGACTATTAACGTTTCTATTTCTTTCTATTTAATTTTATTTTTTCGACGGTACTTCCTGCGAGTTCACGGATGAACGGTTCGGAATCTTTCTCTGCCATTTCCCGTGCCCAGTTTAATAAAGCAGGTGATTTAAAATTTGAAATTGATTTCAGCACAACCTTTCTTATTCCCACATCAGGATCATTACCCAGCTGCCCGGTGATCTTCTTTGCATTAGTTTCCGAAAGGTTACGGATACCGGCAGCAGCAGCAGCCCGTATAACAGGTTCATTACTAACAGCCGCTTTTTCGAGAATTGCCTTTGCCTTTACTCCGGAAATAAGGCTTGCTAAATAAACGGCTTTAGATGCAAGTCCCAAGTCACCCCCCTGTGCAAGTTCCGATAAGAAGGGGAGAGCTTTAGAACCTAATTGTTTAGCTTTTGAGTAATCTACCTCATCCGGATCCAGGAGATTACGTACATCTTTCATAGTAATCGTCATGACTCCCTCCTTATGATGTTTTATATGTTAGTAAACTATCGCGCATTGTATTAACTTCAGTAGAGATTAAATCAGGCGGGGGATTAGTAATATTTGCAGTCCCGTTTCCGGTCATTAATCGATTATTATCATTTACATGAAATAAACCGAGCACATGTCCAAGTTCATGTCCAAGAGTCCATACACTAGCTATTTGAGCAACCACGGCGCCCGGCTGTCCTGTAGGGAAAGCAGCGCAGCCGTTAAATACCGGAACAGTAGACCGGACAAAATATACAACTGCATCCGAACCCCAAGCATTATTCCGGTTTGCAAATAATTGTGTTTGTTCCGATGTAACGGAGCCCATATTACATGAGCCTACACTCACATCATTAAGTGCAGGGAGATTCAATGTTTCTGTACTTACTCTATGTACACGGATTCCAACTGATTCATAAACTTCCTGCATAGCAACAAACATTCTTTCTATAGAGATATTCGGATTTGTCAAAATCTTGACATGAACCCGGTAAGTTTGTTCGCCAACTTCGAAATGGTTATCGGCAATATTCAATAACCATCCGCCAAAGCGGGTACCGTTCGGCTTCATCATTGGAACATTAAAGGTAGTTCCAGTAAAATGTAAAACTCCGATACCCCATGGACTGCTGACAAGAATATCATCTCTTCCATCACCGGTAAAATCAGCAATACTATCAAAATGATTATCGGCTGTATTAAGTAGCCATCCGCCAAACCGAGTACCGTTAGGTGACATCATCGGAACATTGAAGGTATTCCCGGCTAATTTAAGAATCCCGATACCCCAAGGGCTGGCAATAAAAAGTTCTGCAATACCATCTCCATCAAAATCAGCTGCCGGTCCAATACGATTATCAAGAGAATTCAAAAGCCATTCACCAAATCGAGTACCATTGGGTGACATCATCAATGCAATCAGTGTATTGCCTGAAAGCTGAAGCACTCCTATACCCCATGGACTTGATATTACGATTTCGGCTTTACCGTCACCATTTAAATCTGCTAATGTAACCAGGTGGTTATCAGCAGTATTCAGAAGCCACCCACCGAATCTGGTACCATTGGGGGTCATCATAGGAACAGTAAATGTATTCCCCGAAAGCTTAAGAATTCCAATACCCCAAGGACTGCTGATAATTATTTCATCTTTCCCGTCTCCGTCAACATCCCCTACAAGCCCGAAGCGATTATCAGCAGTATTAAGCAGCCATCCGCCAAAACGGGTTCCGTTTTCAGCCATCATAGGTACAGTGAATGTATTCCCGGAGAGCTTGAAAATACCGATACCCCAAGGACTTGTTACCAATATTTCTGTTTTTCCATCACCATCGAAATCGCCAACGGGGCCGTAGCGGTTATCTCCGGTATTAAGGAGCCATCCGCCGAATCTGGTACCATTGGGTGCCATCATTTGGGCTGTAAGCTTATTTCCCGAGAGTTTCAATATTCCGATACCCCACGGGCTTGTAATAAATATTTCGGTTTTTCCATCCCCGTCAAAATCTGCAGTAAGATCAAACCGGTTATCGGAAGTATTTAATAACCATCCGTTAAAACGTGTACCGTTTGGAGCCATAAATTTAGCGGTAAGGGTGCTCCGAGAGAGCTTTAATATTCCTATGCCCCAAGGACTAGTAACAAGAATTTCCGAAACACCGTCGCCATCAAAGTCGCTTTTTCTTATTGCCATGTTTCCTCCTCTTGAAATAATTTGTTTGGGAACAATTATTTATTTTATTTAATCGAATTAATATATGAAGCAGTCAGATTTTTCAATTCAATTATCTTCTGAAACAAGAGTTCAAAAAGAACATCATCAGAAAGTTTTGCTAGAAAGGTACAATTCGGAAATACTGAAGTTATACGTGGATAGCTACAGAAAATAAAAATTACAAGGTAATAGCGTTGTTCACCGTGAATAGTTGGTTATAACAATATGCGTTTAACTTCAGTTAAATTTTTTTTCAAAGCTTAACTTAGATAATAAAAAACAAAATCTCAAATAGTTTTTAGAATACAATATTTAATTTTTAGCAGAAATTAAGAATTGATATTAGTCATTATTTATTATGTTATATTTCCAAAACTTGCTCTTAACCGGGGACTATCTTGAGGGAAGATGATATTGGAGTAGTTTAATAGTAGAGTTAGAGCGGATTTGACGGCTGTTTGATGGCTATTAGATGGCCATTTAGAAGTATATTAATCTATATATTCTTTGTCTTTCCAGTACCACCATTTTAGTTTTTCTTTTTCATAATATTTTTCTGTGGCAAAATAGACTGCGCAGCGGAAGGTATATAAAACACAAACATCATTTTCAACCCCTTTGAAAGCGTTTAGCTGAGCATAAAGTTTTTTAGGACTTTGACTTTTAAGATCAGATATATTCCTAATTCCAATATTCCAGAGGTCACCGGCAATTGATTTACCCACTCCGGGAATTGTCTGTAATTCTTTTAATGTATGTTCTTTTTTAGCCATTGTTTTATAAAAAATTTCTCTAATTCCTTTTAATAAATTAGAAAATTAAAGATATAATCTCAAATGCATAGGGCTTTTTATTGACACCTCTTAATCTTTTTCTTCTGTTATTGTGGCTAAAGCCTAATCCATCTCATCCTTTCTGTCCGTTAGATAAAGAGGCTGTGTGAAAATTTATTTCACCCCTTCGGGGTTAGAATAATGCTGCTATTATATATTTTCTATAATAATATCACACCTTCGGTGTTCAAAATATTAAAGGGGCCGTAGTTTGGCTGATGGTTATGACATGCACCGGACTGAAGTCCGGTGTTAACCTTTGTATCAGATAATATCCGTTGGATAAATCCAATGGCAATGGTTAATGATATTCAATCGAAAATTTGAACTTAAACCTTGAACTTAAACTGATACTTAACTATGTTTTATTTATTCTAATATAGCAACACGGTATGCAGGTTTTAAGTAAAATTTTTTTAGTTGTAATCTTTTTTATTATATCATTTCAATTATCTGCATCTTTCTGCCAGGAGAAGTTATCTGAAAAGCAAGTTGATTCTATAATTTCAAAGGGAAAGCAGGAAATATTAGATAAGGAATGGGGAGATGCGATTGATACTTTTGATGATTTGATGTATTACGAACCTGATAATCTAATCGCTAATTATTATTATGCTATCGGGGAGCGGGAAACAGGCAGGAGCAGGAATCCCATTGAACGCATATTAAGATATAACAGCTGTGAAAGACATTTAAAGAAGATTATTAGTATTGATTCAACTTTTAAGGATACATATTACCAGCTTGGTGTTTTAGAGTTTTACCGCCACAATTATTTTGATGCAGTGGATTTAGCTAAACATCAACTGGAAATAAATGATACCCTTAAAAGTGCTTTGACCGGTATTTTCAATTTATATGATATTATGCTTGAACATGAAGGTAATGATAAAATACAAATCTATCTTAAATCCAATAATTCGGATTATGATAAGTATTCTTTAGGTGAATTTTACCGCAGGGTCGATTCACTTGGGAAAGCTGAATATGTTTTCAATGCAATTATCAAGGAACATGTACAAATTCCTCTAATCCCGGTTTATCTGTCCCTTGTAAGATTGTATGTTCAGGAAAACAAGTATGAAGAAGCGGATGCTGCTTATTGGAAAGCAGTTGAATCAGTTTCTTCTCATGCAGAATTAGAAATGATCTTATATGATTTTGAATATATTTTAAATGCAAGAGAATATAAGATATTGTATGCACCTTTAAAGCTTGATAAATTTAAAGAGGTAATGAGGATATTCTGGACTGAAAGGAATCCGCTCCCATCTCTACCATACAATATGCGCTTAATTGAGCATTATAAAAGGCTCATTTATGCTGAAAAAAATTTCAGGTATGATGGAGTAAGGCTTAATATTTATGATGCCAATAAACTGGAATCTATAAACCATCCACCGTGGTACTATTTAAATGATAAATTTAATGATTGCGGAATTATTTATATACGTTTTGGAGAACCTGATGATAAGATAATTATTCCAGGTGAAAGCCTTGTATCTAAGACATCATGGCTTTATGAAGCAAACAACAGGCACCCCAGAATGATTTTTTACTTCATGATAGAAAGAGATGCGCCTCCAGGCTACTGGACTCTGGTCCCTATGCTGCTTGACCCTGTATCTTTAAGTGAGCTGGAAATTTGGGACGCAAGGTTTCATAGTGTTGATCCTCAGCACCAGGATACATATTACAAGTTTGAAAATGAAGGGGTTAAAACCGCTGAAAGGGGATTAACTACCGATTCTTTTACATGGCCTAAAGAAATTAAACCACTGAATGCAGAATTTACAATCAATCAATTCCGGGCTGATGATATTTCAAATTTGTTTTATCTGGATTATGCAATACCATTAAACGAATTAACTGAGGGAGAGATTGGTAATGAACCTGTTTCTTTGAAAGTTGAGGTTTCAATCTTTGATACTTCTATGAACCCAATTACGAGAAAAGTGGAAAATCTTAAAATAAATAAATCAGATAAGCACATTTATAAGAGCATGTATATTGATGGTAATAGTTTTTTACTTAAAAGACAGAAATATATAATTTCGATGGATATCAGTGAACCGGGAGATAATAGGTTATTCGGAGCGTATTTTAATTTTAATCTTTCCAACTTTAGTGAGAGTTTATCATGCAGCAGCTTAGAACAAGCATTTAGGATAAATGCTAATGATGAAAATAAGGAAAGTCGAAGAAATGTAAATATTCTTCCTAATCCTACATTGAAGTTTAGTAAAAAGGAAAATGTTTTTACATATTATGAAGTTTATAATTTGTCACCGGATAAGAACGGCAGTACAAGTTATTCTGTAAACTTTGATATTCATCTTAAAGATCAATCAAAAAGTATCTGGGATTTTTTCTCAGGTTTATTTAGAAATAACAAAGACTATAATATTTCTATCAGTAATAATTATAAAGATGTAAATAAAGATGCTGCAAATTATCTCGCTTTTGATATAAGTGAGTTAGAGAACGGAGTTTATGAAATGGTATTGAATATAAAAGATAATAATAACGGGAAGGAAACTTCTACTTCTTCGGAATTAATCGTGCAATGATGAAATGGATAGATAGATCAGTTATACAATGGTCATTCAATAGTCATACAATGGTCATTCGGTTGTCATACAATGGTCATTGGAGTAATAATATATGGAATGTTTTTCTAAGAGGCTTAATTGAGAGTGTTTTTGTTCTTTTCTAATTCAGCTTGATATTCAAGCAGGTTCCTTTTGAGATTCCGGTATGTTTGTGAAATTACTGTCTGGAAATTCTGGATGTTTTTGAACATTAAAGCTAATGCATCATTATTATATTTAGGACGGTTGAAATATTCTCTTTTATCGGCCAGATATTTATTAAAATCTTCTCTTATTTCCGGTTTTATCTCGCATTGATAAATTTCTTCCGATAATATCTCCTCTATTTGCTTTTTGAATTCATGTTCCATGTCATTCAGCTTTTTAAGATTTTCTTCAATGATACTAAATGATGTTTTAAATCGTATAAAACTTGTATTGTTCAGCATGTTAATATAACACTGTATTTTTTTATCGTATCCATTATCAAGCGAGAAAAAAGATTGATAGACCTGCTTTAATTCTTCTTCCTTTCCTTTCTCTTTCGCTAAAGAATAGAAATAATTATAAATCCTTATATCGTTTTCTTTAAGTTTATCTTTAATTTTATTTGATTCTTTTTCAAGTATCTTTAATAAGTTTTTACATTCTCTAAAAGAATATTTTTTACCGTCATAATCGAAAGTTTTTATTTTATACTCCCCGTCGGATATTTGCTTAAGTATATTAAGGTCATTTTCGAGGGCATTAGATGTATAAACCGTATCGATCATATTGTCGTTAAAGGAGGATGATATATCTGAATCACCCGGTATAGACATACTTTCAGGAATTTTTTCTATATCTATCCGGCAGGGATTTTTGCTATTGTAATAACCATTATAAATTTTGTTGAAAGAATTCTTTTTATATTCGATAGTATAGTTTTTAATAAATTCTTCGGATTCAATGCAGGTTTCCTGACCATTGTAAGTTATTTCTGAAAAGAGCTTTTCTGTAATCTCACATCCCAATTTGTCTATATTTGAAAAAAGGGTGGATGCGGGATTGCAGTCTTTAGCTTTTACTTCTCTTGCAAGTTTATATAAATTAGCAATTCTCTCAGGAGTGCCTGGATGGGATGCCCACTGGTCTTTAATGGTTAATTTAGATTTGTTGTATTTAGATAAATGGTCAATGGTTACTTGCGGCAGATTATTTTCAATTGTCAATTTGCTCTCTTTGGCAAGCAATTTCATTACAAATTCATGCTGTGGGAAAATGTTTTTGGTTTTAACAGAATCAGCGATTCTTTGATTATAATAATCTAAAACTGAATTATAGGAATAATCAGATAATTCAAGTCTCAGCAAAGAACTAATTAAAGAGTCGGAACCAGCTACATTTGCAGCAATTTCATCTGCATGAAATTCCATTTCGCGTGACAATCCCATGTAAGTTATGTTAACAATAGTATAAACTTTTTTGAGTATCCATTTAATTCCTTCTACAATTTTCCCGGCTAGAATGATAAAAAGGGTAATGAATACATGGACTTTAGCCCATCCTTTTAATAGAGATTCAAAGGACTCATTATCATAAAGTAAATTATAGATTACCCGGTTCACATTGTAAACATAACTACCGATTTTCATTGTTTTTTGGGAAAAGTGTCCGAATTCATGAGCCAAGATTGCTTCAAATTCGTTAACTGTAAGTGAATTTATGAGGCCGATTCCTATTTGAATATTTTTTTTAACCGGGAAGAACATGCTGCGGAAATTTGATTCATAAAATACGTATGCGTTTACTTCGGGTGAAATATAAACCTTTTTCGGGAAATCGGTTTTTACCTTATTTACAATTTGTCTGATAAAAGCGAATAATTGGGGTTCATCTGTTTCTTTGATTTCAATTAGATTAGAGCGGTTAATAGAATGTTTTTTGAACATGAATTTTATTAAGAAAATAAAAACCAGGACTCCCATACTAACTAAACCAGCGCCTATCCCCAACGAATATATATTTGGATTTAATGATATTAGTGTTATTCCTGCCCAGCCGGCGAATATTGTTAAGCAGAGAGCAAATGTTATTAGTAACAGGTGTATAAAGATAAAAAATCCAATTGAAATGACTGCTTTAAGAGTCGTCTTTTTAAAATCTTTAGAAATTTGTGCCTCACGCTGCTTCATAAAGTAATAATCGATAGTTTTTAGCCCTTTTTGAGTGGTTTTAGAATAATTCGCTAATTTAATTCTGATAAAGGGAAGGTTTTTTATTTTTTCGAGTGCTAATGTGGATTCATATATCACCCCTATACGAATTCATATTTTCATTTAATTTGCTAATAATATATCAAACCTATCGGTGTTCATTTTCGATAGAGCGTCTAAAGATGCGATTGCTGCTGTTTCAATTAAGCTATCGGATGAAGAAATTCAGAAACTTGAAGCTTCTTATATACCTCATGAAATTGTAGGTTTTTAGTATTTGTTTTAAATGTAAATGAATAAATATTATTTGTATGTCGCAATTAACCCTCTAAATTGCCGTACTTGAACCTTTTACTTTTTGATTCCATGGAATAAGTTAAACATTGAAGAAATTAATTATTGATAGAAGTTACTCAAGATCAGTTATTTGAAAGATGACATCTTTATTTGAAAAAATAGAATTTTATCTGATATTACATTTTAATAAAAAATTAAAATAATTTTTCTTTTTAAAGATGTCATCTTTACATCTGTATGTTCCAGTAATTAAATAAAAATTTTGAGCAGTGTGTTTTATTAACAGTTCTAATATTTAATAATATAAGGAGAAAGAAATGAAGTCTATTAATCCATATCTAAACTTTTCCGGAAATACCGAAGAGGCTTTTAACTTTTATAAATCGGTCTTTGGAGGTAGTTTTTCTATGATTCAGCGTTTCAAAGATACACCGGAAGCAGGAAAAATATCTGATGAAGAGAAGGAAAAATTAATGCATGTTTCTTTACCTATAGGGAAAGGAAATATTCTTATGGGAACAGATGCGCTGAAATCCCAAGGATGGAAGTTGACCTTTGGAAATAACTTTTCTCTCGCAGCCGAAACAGAGAGTAAGGAAGAAGCAGATAAGGTTTTTAACGGGCTTTCTGCGGGTGGTCAGGTTACAATGCCGCTTGCTGATACTTTCTGGGGAGCTTATTTCGGAATGATAAAAGATAGGTTCGGGATTCAATGGATGGTTAGCTATACTTACCCAAAAGAATAATTCTTAGGCTTTAGTATTGAGTATGCAGGACACCAGATAAATTCAGAAATCAGAGATCATAAGCGAGAAGTCAGATGTCAGGAATTTCAAATAGCAAATAAATAATAAGTTACCAATATGAAATAACTACTTAAATCTGGGATTGTAGTTGGAATTGTATTTTGAATATTGAGTTTTGAAATGACAAAAAATTTCAAACAGTAAAGGACAATTATTACCTACACTACTTACATGGTTGATTAAATGTGAAGCATTTGATGTTAGTGAAATAATTCTAAATTTTGGGGAAATAAAAAAGGAGGCTCTATGATAACAAAAGAAAATTTAACTAAATTATTTAGAAAAGAATTTGTGACTACTCTTAAAGTTATGCGTGCATACCCGGAGGATAAATTAGATTTTACTCCACACGAACGTTCGTCAACAGCAAATCGTATTATGTCCACATTTGTATTTGAGATGTTCCTGATAGAATTATATGTATTTGGAGATAATCTTGATAAATCCGTATTCCAGAGCTATAAACCGGACAATCTGCAAACTCTCATTGAAGATTTTGAAAAACAATCATCTAACATTATTTATAGATTAAGCAATTTATCGGATTCGGAAATGAGTAAGCAGGTTGAATTTGCGGGGGTTAAATTTGCTGCAGATGAATTCATGCTTATGATGCTTTTCGATCAAATACATCATAGAGGACAAATGTCGGTTTACATTCGATTAGCCGGGGGGAAGGTTCCGTCAATTTATGGACCTTCAGCGGATGATTCTTCCAGAAATCTGTGATGGAAGAATGATGGAGTAATGGAGAGATGGAGGGATGGAATAATGGAGTATTGGAGGATTAGATGAGGTAAATTATTCGGTGGTCATTCATGGTCATTAATAGTCATTTGTGGAAAGGAATGGTTGAATGTTGAGGAATGTTTAAATTCCAAATTATAAATGGCAAAAGACAAATAAATAACAATATTCAAAATATCAATTATCCAAACGTGGAATGATATACTTTTATGAATTGAGGAGTTGAATGAGCGGACTTTCTGTGACGAATTTATTCTTTTATTGGGAATAGTTGTTCTTTTAACCAGAGGATTTATTGTGTGACATTTTTGTCAAACTCTTAAGGAGTTATTGGATGAAAACAGGTGGATTTGGTGAGTTTTTGCGGTTGTGTTAGCTTGGAGTTACCTTGGATTTATCTTGGAGTTGTACCGGAGTTGTGACGGAGGTGTATTAGGAGTGAAAAAGAGTAGGGAAAATGTGTGTCAAAAATGACAGTCGAATGGTTCAAAAATAGTAAAATATTTTAAGGCTTTTGTAAATGGGAGATGGTGGAATTGGTGAATTTTGTCATGCTGTGACTAAATTAGGATTTGCGGTTGATTCTATCAGGAAATATTGGTAATTAGGAAGTATGTTGTATCCTTATGTGGCTAAAGCCATCTTTATTTTTTATTCACTACTCCCTCGGCTGAAGCCGAGGGCAATGGAATTTTTAGCTTGCTCTTTTACCTTTCATCAGCATACTGACTGCATCGTCAAGAGAACCTGCTCTTATAACTTCACCGGAATTTACAAGGAATAAAACCGATCTTTTCTGTTCTCTCTTCAGGAGTATAACAGTGTATATCTTTACCATATAGGAAGAAGTTATTTGATTGTCATAATAGCTATATTTGGGTGAGATCATTTCAAAGGTATTCTATGCTCCGTAAAATCAATCTTCTGTTGTTAGTTTTATCTTCTATAATTTTTAGCCATTATTATAGTCTCGGTCAATCAAAAGAATCAGGAGTAAGTTTGAAAATTAATGATGAAGGATATTATGAAGTTCCCGGACTTAATATTATGGTTTTTAACGATTTTTATCCTGAGGGTCATCAGGGAGGTTTAACTATTGTTCAATTTGGAAACAGGGTTGCTGCTAATGGGGACATTAGACTTGAACCAACACCCGGGCAATGGTCTCCGGTTCCTAAAGTTGGAGATAGAAAGATTGATAAAGATAAAGAAGTAATAACAGTTAATTTATCATATCCCGATTCCAGTAAAGATGAAAAAGGTTTCAATCCGATAGTTTATCCTCCTTTAACATTCAATTATACCATAAAAACAGAAGCTGATGGTAAAAGCATTAAAGTAATTGTAGATCTTGATAAAGCTTTGCCCGATAAATGGGCAAATCAGGTAGGATTTAATCTGGAATTGTTTCCCGGCCAATATTTCGGCGAACATTACATGATGGATGGCAAATCAGGCATATTTCCTCGTCAGGCAAACGGACCTATGGTTTTAGATCATGATCATAATCTTCAGATTATACCTTTAGCTTCAGGGAAAGAGTTTATTACCGCACCTGGAAATAATAGAAAAGAAATAAAATTTGTAAGTAAAAAAAGTGATCTGCAATTAATTGACGGAAGAGGTTTGCACAATAACGGCTGGTTTGTTTTGCGTTCAACAATTCCGGCAGGTGTTCAAAAAAATGCAATAGAATGGGTTATAAGTGCGGTAATTGATACAACATGGAGATATAAACCTGTTATCCAGGTTTCACAGATAGGTTATCATCCGAAACAGACTAAGTTTGCAGTTATTGAATTGGATAAGTTAACAGAGAATTTTAAATCAATTCAACTAATAAAAATTGATCCTGATTCGTTGATAGTTGTTAAGTCAGTCAAAGAACCGAAGAAATGGGGTAATTTTTTACGTTATACATATTTGCGTTTTGATTTCAGCGACATAACTGATGAAGGCTTATACGAAATAAAATATGGGGATTTAGAATCAAATAAGTTTGAAATAAAAGATGATATTTATTCTAGACATGTCTGGCAGCCGACTTTAGAATATTTTCTACCCGTTCAGATGTGCCACATGAGAGTAGAAGAAAAATATAGAGTATGGCATGGACTGTGTCATATGGATGATGCGGTAATGGCTCCTATAAATCAGGATCATTTTGATGGTTATGCACAGGGTTCTTCCACATTATCAAAATATAAATCAGGTGAGCACATAACCGGATTAAATATTGGCGGATGGCATGACGCAGGTGATTACGATTTAAGAGTTGAATCTCAAGCGGGAACGGTTTATAAGCTTTCATTAGCTTACGAACTATTTAAAGATGATTATGACGGGACATCGATTAACCAGGAAACAAGATTTGTTGAGATACATCAGCCTGATGGGAAACCGGATATCCTTCAACAAATAGAACATGGGTTATTATCCATAATCGGAGGATATGAATCGCTTGGACGTTTATATAGAGGTATCCAGGAAGCGACGCTACACCAGTATGTGTTATTAGGTGAAGCTTCAAATGCTACTGATAATTTTGTTTATAAAAAGGGGGAAAATGATCCGATCCTAAATAAGCCTCTGCCTGAGGATGACAGAATGGTTTTTACAGAAATAAATCCTCTTAGAGAGCTCTATACTTCACAGGTATTGGCAGCTGCCTACCGCGTAATGAAAAATTTTAATCCTGAATTATCGGAGAAATGTTTAAGAATTTCTGAAGAGCTTTATAAAAATAATTTTCAGGCGGATCCTAAAGATAAAATCAATGCTGCTGCAGAATTATATTTAACAACATCGGATAAGGAATATGATAAGTTTCTTCTGGAAAACCAGGATTTAATAGCAGATGATGTGCTGCATTACGGTCTTGTTATTGGCAGAGTTGTGAAAAAAATAAATGATGAAAGTTTCACAAAAAGGATTCAAAATGCCGTTATATCAGCTTATAAAAAAGTAGAGGAACTGCAAAAGGATAATCCATACGGAGTTCCTTACAAACCCTACATATGGGGGGCAGGATGGCAAATACAATCTTTCGGCGTAACGCAATTATTACTTCATATGGATTTTCCGGAAATATTTCCAGCCGAATTTGCTTTTAACGCATTGAATTTTGTTTTGGGATGCCATCCCGGAGATAATACCGAATCTTTTGCTTCCGGTATAGGAACTAATTCTTTAACTGTAGCTTACGGATTTAACAGGGCAGATTGGACTTATATACCGGGAGGTGTTGCAAGCGGAACTGCATTGATACGTCCGGATTTACCTGAATTGAAGCGATGGCCTTATTTCTGGCAGCAAACAGAATATGTAATGGGCGGTGGAGCAACCGATTTTATGCTGCTGGCATTAGCTGCTGACAACCTATTTAATAAATAGAGTAGAAATACCCAGATAAATTTTGGGGATGAAGTTAAATTTTTTAAAGTCTGTTTTCAATGGTACAACAGAAATTCACTGATGCATCAGATGAACAATTAATAAAAGCAATTAGTAATAGTGATCACGAGGCTTTTAAAAATTTATATTATAAATATTTCCCATTGCTGATCCGTTTTGCCTGTTATCACCTGCATTCTAAAGATACAGCTCGAGATCTTGTTCAAGAAATGTTTTTCCGGGTCTGGATAAACAGACAAAAGCTTGACCCTTCTAAGTCTATTAAATCTTATCTTTATACTTCATTAAACAATTTGATAATTAATCATTCGAGATTAAGTTTTTCCAAAACAAGATCACTTGATGATTTAAGAGGGAAAAATCTAAGGGATGAAAGTTCTACGGATTTTAATATTGATATTCATACGGTAGTTCAGAAATTACCGGAAAAACTTAAAACTGTTTATACGTTAAGCAGGGTAGAAGGGTATAAATACTCAGAAATTGCTGAAATATGTGAAATATCGATAAAGGCGGTAGAAAAAAGAATGAGCAAAGCTTTTAAAATATTAAGAAAGGTTTTTGAGTAAGGAAATTACAAAATAAGATTACAAAATTACAATCCGAAAGCGGGACAGGAATTACAAAATTACAAAATTAGGTAGGGTTTTTCTTTATTCAACTGTATTATTATTTAAGAAGGAAATAATATGAATATCGATCAATATAGAGAAATTTGTATAAAGGAAATTACAGGAAATATTTCTAAAGAAGAGAAGCAGGTGTTTGAGAGTTGGCTAGCATCTTCAAATGAAAATGAAAGAGAGTATAAAAAGTATAAAGAAATATGGAATGCTTCGGAAAGGAAAGATTTTTCTGTTTCGATTGATGCAGCTGCGGAATGGATAAAGTTGAGGGAAAAGATAAGAATATTTGAAAGCAACGATAGTGTTAAAGAAGCATTTTTAAAGAAAATATTCCCGGTTATCCCCAAATTAAAACCAATACTTATAACCGTTTCTATTTTGTTATTAGCAGTAATAGGAATTTATTTATTCAATAGGAATGTACCTGAATCCCAATTAAATCTTATTACAACAGCAAACAAAGAACAAAAAAACATACAACTGCCTGACAGTTCAATTGTGTATTTGAATAACAGCAGCAGTATCGAATTCCTTTCACAAAGTAACGGTTCTAATAAAATATTTAAAAATGAAGAACGTAAAGTAAGACTTAGAGGTGAAGCTTATTTTTCAGTAACTAAGAACAGTCACCCATTCATTATTGCGACTGAAAATGCAGTTATAACTGTCTTAGGGACTAAATTTGATGTTTTATCAAGGGATAAAATAACCAGAGTTGTAGTCAAAGAAGGTAATGTAAAAGTAGAACAAAAAAAGGTTGTTAAAAGTGTTTATCTCTCTAAAAATCAATTGAGCACTGTTGTTAAAAATTCCGAACCTTCTCAACCTGAGAATGTTGATCCGGGATATTTTCTTGGGTGGATGAAGGGGAACCTTGTATTTTATCGAACACCGCTCAATGAAATTAAACAGGAATTTGAAAAATTTTATAATATTAAGGTTACAGTTACTGATGACAGCTTAGATAAATTAACTTTAACCGGTTCATTTAAGAATAGCAGCGCAGATAGTTCATTATCAATGGTATGTCTGGCTTTGGGTTTAGATTTTCAAAAACAAAATGGCAGTTATATTATAAAAACAAAAAAATAACCTATTAAAACATTTAATTTACAGGCTTAAGAGGTCTAATTATCGGTTAACCTTGTTAACCGGGGAGGTTTAAGTCATGAAAAAGATAATATGTTCTAGTGTTTTTTTTCTAATTCTTTTCTTTTTTGGTTGTACACACTACCTGGAAGATAACGGGAGCTTTACACCGCCTACTTTAAAAAGTGAACCTAGATTATTTTATCCAAAAGCCGCTTTGGAAAATTCCTTTTCAGGTACACCAAGAGTAATCCTTTATATAACCAAAGAAGGAAAAGTTGATAAGGCATCTATCATAAAATCATCTGGAATAGGTGTTTTAGATAGTGCAGCTGTTGAATATTGTAGGAACTTTATTTTTAATCCTGCCGAAATAAATGGAAAACCGATTAATGCAAGAATGGCTCTTGATTTAAAGTTTCAATTTTCAAACCAGAACTGGGATGCCGGTAATTATGTTCGTGATGTGAATGATTTATATGACCAGCTTGCAAAGGCAGATGGTGAAGAAAAAGAGGATATAGAAGGGGAAATCTTTAACAAGCATAATGAATTTACAGGTAAAATGAAGGATATAGTCAATTATAACGATTATATCGGAATGGTTATTCTACCAGCCATTTATTCGGAATGGAAAAATGATTGGGATTCATGGCCTTTATCTTTTATGCTTTATCATGATTTTATTCAGCGGTTCCCTGACTATAAAAATATTGAGGCAGTAAAGAAAGAACTACGAAATTCATTACTCAATGATATACAGTATATAAAAATTACACCTGTTAAAAGCAGAGTTTCCCAGATAGAAAAAGAGATTTTGCTTTCAAAGATTAAAAAACTGGTTGAAAATAAATATCCTGAGATGATTAACGATATCGGGCTGGAAATAAAGAACGATACATTATCAGTGCTGTAAGACTTAATTAGGTTACCATGAAATGGGTTTTATTGGTCGGTATAATATATCTATTGTCTCCTTATAACCTGTCGAAGACTGCTCCGGAAGAAAGGAAAGTATTTCTAAACTGCCAGGAGCAGTCTCTGCGTTCTGTAATTGATGATATTAGAATTCAAACGGGGCTGAATTTTATATATCAGGACGACCTGGTTAATAATATAAAAATTACTTGCATAATTAAAGGTATTCCGGTAGAGAATGCCCTAAAAAAAATACTGGAAGGTCTGAATATTTCATATAAAAGATTTTGGGAGAGTTTTCAAAACAGAAGTACATTTGTACTTTTTAGTGAAAAAAAGCCCTTTAAAACGAGCTATAAAGCAATAATAGTTAATCAAAAAACAGCAGATGCAGATACAGTAATTTCTTTTGAAAATCCAAAACTAATTTCAAAGAGCACTCCTATTTACCCTGTAGAAGCGGCAAAAAATAATATTGAGGGGAAAGTAAAATTGAAGTTTCTTATTAACAAAGAAGGGGTTATATACAGGATCATTATCCAGGAATCATCCGGTTCTGAGATCCTTGATTCTGCTGCGACAGATTATATAAATAATCTCAAGTTCACTCCTGCAAAAACCAATGGTATACCGCGAAGTGTTTGGATGTCTATGGTGTTGAAATATATTGTTGTGGGGATGGAATAGTGGAATAATAGAATAATCGATATTTAATTAAATTTTAGAAAGATTTATTGATAAATACAATATGTTAATAGATAATTATAATTATATCGATAATTATTAATAACATAATATTATAAATTTCGTACACTCATTTATTTCACGTATATTACATATCATTATCTATTTAATAAACATTATAGTGAATAATTAAGCGGGAAATTATTTGAAAATAACAAAACAGTTCACAACTCGAGACGGAAAGTCGCTTGAGCAATATTTTAGCGAAATTAGTAAAGTTGATTTATTAACGCCGGAAGCGGAAATGGAGCTTGCCATAAAAATAAAAAATGGTGATGAGGATGCAAGAGATAAGTTAATAAAAGCTAATTTACGATTTGTTGTTTCGGTTGCAAAACAATACCAGAACCAGGGCCTTTCGCTTTTGGATTTAATAAACGAGGGGAATATGGGTTTAATAAGAGCCACGCAAAGTTTTGATGTTACACGCGGATTTAAATTCATTTCATATGCGGTATGGTGGATAAGGCAAAGCGTTACTCAGGCCATAATAAATCAATCTAGAATAGTTCATTTACCTTTAAATATTGTAGGGAATATTACGAAAATAAATAGGGCATCAAAAGATTTCGAGGATGAATATGACAGAAAACCTAATAACCAGGAGCTTTCAAGTATTCTTGGCTTATCTGTTGACGCCGTTAATAATGCAATGAAGGTTTCCGGAGCTAATTTTTCGATAGATGCCCCGCTCAGAAATGATGATGGTTACAAAAAAAATACACTTGATATATTACCGGATAATAATCAGCCTTCACCTGATGAAAATTTAACTAAGGAATCTCTTTCACAAGACATTGAATATATGCTTTCTCTTCTCACAGATAGAGAAGCGAAAGTGCTAATGATGATCTTTGGGATTGGTGAAGAAAATAAATCAACTCTTGAGGAAATAGGGAAGAATTTTAATCTCACAAGAGAACGAATAAGACAAATCAAAGAAAAAGCTTTGAAAAAATTAAGAAACTCCAGGAAAGTCAACAAGTTATATATTTATCTGGGATAGAGATCTTAACAGTGCAGAAATATAAAATTACTGTTCAAGAAATCCATGCTTTTTCTGACTTTTCTTTTCTCTTTTCGCCGCTTTTTTTTCTTTCATCGTTTTGGCGGCCTCCTTTTTAGAACTTTTCTTGGTGTCGCGAGCTTTACTCATATTCTTTACCTTATTAATTTTATTAAAAAATTTTTAATTAGTTATTGAGATATCTTTAATCATTTTTTTCAAAGTCCTGGTAGAATATGAATAGTTTGCAACCTCCAGGCGGGTATGCAGTGCCAGTTTTTCCATTATATTATGAATATGACTTTTTATAGTAAAAGTTGAAACATGCAGTTTTTGCCCTATTTCTTTATTACTAAAACCATCGGCAATTAGTCCTATAACTTCCTTTTCCCGTTTTGTCATACGAACGGCTTCATTCAATTTGATTTTTCCACCTTTAAGAGCATGTTCCACAATTTTGGAAAAAAGTGAGCCGTTTTGATCAGGGGGCATTACATTAACACCTTCGGAAACCGTACGGATTGTTGAAAGAAAATCTTCAAGTGAAGCATCTTTTAGAATAAAACCCGAAGCGCCGGCATTGATAAATAAACTTATATCTCCGGGTACAGGAGCAAGATCCATTACAATTATCTTTGCTGCCGGAAAATCTTTTTTAACAACCTCAACAATACTCAAGCTATTCTGATTCCGCAATCCTAAGTCTAAAAGGATTATATTTGGCTTTAGCTGCTGAATTTTTATGACAGTATTTCCATTATTTCCCGAAGCTGCAATAATGTTGAAATCCTTCTGATTTTTAAGCATTGCAGTAATTCCATCGCGCAGCAACCGGTTATCTTCTATGATTAACAACCTAATTTTTTTCATGATAAAATTATAGTAATTGATAAAAGCGGAATCAATAGAGCAAAGGGATGAAAAAGGGATTAACTTTAAGTCCTCTTAATATTTATTTTCATTCCATGTCGGTCATAGTTATACTTTCCTCTCTTAATATTTTAATTATACGTCACTTGATATTTTTCTGAAATGAAATCCATATATAGAAAACATAATAGCGAGTGAAAAAAGCTTCGGCTTTACGCATAGAGACCAGAAAAAAAGTTTCCAATAATAAAACCTTTCTTTTCCGATTATACCTAATTTGAAAATCGATTTAAATAATGCTTGTATATAATGAATATTAATATGAAATACTTTTTTCTTTTTAGGGTCGAAATCTTTTAGAAAATGTGTAACGCGTTCATAATAATATTTGGGGGAATAGATTGTATTCAGAATTTTTTTATATCCATCCAGAAGCAATTCGGTATTCATTTTTGGAATAAAATTAATTGAAAAATCAGTATTACTGCCGGAAAAATTAGAAACCAGCCTTTTTTCTTCCTCCATACGTTTATGGAGGCGTGTGCCTTTAGGTGCATTTAGAAGGCCTACCATAGCGGTAACGATCCCGCTTTCCTGGATAAAATCGGTAAGCCTGTCAAATATCGAAGGAGGATCATTATCAAATCCAACGATGAATCCGCCTTGAACTTCCAGACTTGATTTTTGGATCTTGTTAATACTGGTAATTAGATCACGATGTCTATTTTGGGTTTTATTGCATTCAATCAGGCTTTCTTCATTCGGAGATTCGATACCAACGAATACAGCCTCAAAACCGGCTTTAACCATCAACTGCATAAGCTCTTCATCATCTGCAAGATTAATTGAAGCCTCAGTATTCAGGTAAAAGGGGTTCTTCCTTTTTTCCATCCATTCAATTATTGCAGGGAGAATTTCTTTTTTTAGCTTTGATTTATTACCTATAAAATTATCATCGACGAAAAATACAGGACCTTTCCAGCCTGTAAAGTATAACTGCTCCAACTCAGCAATTACCTGATCTTTGGTTTTGGTACGGGGTTTTCTTCCATAAAGGACTGTTATATCACAGAATTCACAGTCATACGGACATCCCCTTGAATACTGAAGATTCATTGAAGAATAATTATTTATCGAAATAAGTTCCCATAAAGGTAGGGGGGTAGCAGAAATATCAGCCCATTGATCAGTAGTGTATATATGTTTGGGTTCTCCTCTATTCAAATCATTAATGAAGAGGGGAAGAGTTATTTCTGCTTCTTTTAGCACAAGATGGTCAACATCGTTATAATTCTCATAGCAGCTGGTAAAATGAGGACCTCCTGCTACAACTTTTATATTTAATTTTTTGCATCTTCTAATTACTTCTTCTGCCGATTGACTTTGAACAGACATGGCACTTATGAAAACAAAATCAGACCATAATATATCTTCATCTTTCAATACGCAGGTATTCATATCAACAAGCTTCTTATTATAACTGGAAGGAAGTAGAGCTGCAATTGTTAATAATCCTAAAGGAGGAAAACTTGCTTTCTTTGAAACAAATTTAAGTGCATGCTTAAAGCTCCAGAATGTATCGGGATATTCGGGATATACTAAAAGAATATTCATTTTATCTCATTTTAAGTTGTTAAAAACCTTCTATAGGGGAGTACGTTCGGCCATTACAAGAAATTGCTAAAATATCACTCCATAATAAATAAGTTTTAATGTATGGAAAATATGCTCAATTAAAAATGACTCTTATGAATGAAAAAGGGATTAATCCCTTTGACTGATAAAAATGAAATGAAAGAATTTCTAAGAAGGAGATACTCATTAATAAGACCACCATTATGAAAGGAGAGACTTTGTATTAATCTCTTTTATTTTCGTTTAATGATTTGGAACATAGGGCAGCGTTATAACTATCAGAAGTATGAGCATATATTGCAATCTGAACTCTGGTATGAAGGGCAAGTTTTTCTAAAATGTTGTGAATGTGACTTTTCACAGTATATGAAGAGAGATGGAGCTTCTGAGCAATTTCCTTATTAGTGAAACCATCGGCTACCAGATCTATTATCTGACGTTCCCTTTTTGTCATTCTTACTGATCCGATTATTTTTGAAGGAATTGATTCGTTTACCGCTTTATCGACTATTTGTGAAAACAATGATTCTGTTAATCTTGTAGGTAATACTTTAGTCCCCCCGGCGACTTCTCTAATTGTTCTAAGGAAATCATCAACTGTGGCATCCTTAAGAATAAATCCTGAAACACCTGCCTGAACAAATACCAATACATCTTCCTGCAGCGGTACAAGATCCATTACTATAACTTTTATTTTTTGAAAATATTTTTTTAATTCCTTTATCAGGTGGATGCTATTTTGATTTCGTAAACCTAAATCCAAAAGCACAATATCCGGCTGAGATTTACGAATAAATTGGAGAGCTTTTGTACAATCTCCAAAAGCAGCCTTTAGCTTTAGATCATTTTGTTCTCCGATCATTGCTGATAAACCTTCACGTAAAAGGCGGTTATCTTCAATAACTAATATTGAGATCTTTTTAATTTTGTTGGTTTGAGCTCCATGAATTGCGCTACTCATTCATTCATGCAGTTATTATTTGATACAAATCTTAAATTGTAAATTAATTGATAAAAATTTCTTTCGCAATAATATTACTGCGGTTCTTTAGGTCTTAATTTACTATTTAAGCTATAAAACAGATTAATTCTTTTGGTATGGTGTTTATTTTTGACTCCAATGTTCAATAAATGTTATTCAAAGTATTAATCCTCTTTTCATCCTTTTGAATGATAGGATTACTTTTCAAATCTTAGTACCTTAAGTTACATATAATGCTGTATAGTTCTTACATAAGAATTCTACCGGCTTAAGAATATATGCATGAGAAATATTCAAAGAATATAATAGTATTTAAATAAATCAAGAAAGGAACGTATGTCTAAAACAGAAGAAAATCTTAAAGTTGCATTTGCTAATGAAAGTGTGGCAAATCAAAAATACCGGGCATTTGCTAAAAAAGCGTTGAAGGATGGTTATCCCAATATAGCCCGTTTATTTAAGCTGACTTCCGAAGTTGAAAGAATTCACGCACAGCGGAATCTAAGTGCTTTAAATGGAGTAGGGTCTACAAGAGAAAATTTAAATACTGCTATTACACGTGAAAGAAATGAAAACAAAACGATGTATACTTCAATGCTGGAGCAGGCTGTATCCGATAATCACAAAGCAAAATTAACAATTGAAAAAAACATCAAAAGTAAAGAGGCTCATTCACAGCTATATTTATCAGCCTTAGTTGCCATTAACGACGGCAAGGATTTAATCAACAACGAATTATATCTTTGTCCATTTTGCGGTAATATTTTATCGGAAAGCCCGGATAAAAAATGTTCAATATGTAATGCTCCCGCAGATAAGTTTATTAAAGTTTAATCTAAAAATCTGCATGTAAAAACAGAGGGAGTTAAAGAGGATTTATAATGGGATATGTAATTACCTATAAAGATGACAAAAATTTTGTCTTTATAACAGTAAAAGGGAAATTAAATTTTAAGATGGCTGAACAATATTCGATTGAAGCAATAAAACTAGCTCATAGAAATAATTGTCATAAGTTTTTAATCAACCATGAAGAAACTAGACTGGAGAAAGCCGGGATTTATAAACTGCATACCGATGGTGCAGCATTGGAAAAATTTGGATTTAAGAGCTCTGATATAATTGGAGTTGTCATATCAAGTATAAAGGAAGACCGGCTATTTTCCGAGAGAATTGAACACAATGCTAAATGGTGCAATTTTAAATATTTTAGCAATGTTGAAGATGCTCTGCAGTGGATTGAATCGGATGTTGACATTAAGTAATATCTTTTAATTCCAATAGATTAGAGATTATAAAATCCGGTTTTTGTTTTTCTAAGTTCTCTTTAGTTCCATATCCATAAGTTGCAGCACACGTCAAAGCATGTGCGTTTTTTCCACACAAAATGTCCAATTCGGTATCACCTACCAGGAGAGTTTCTCGAGGTTTAATGTTTAATGCATTACATATAAACAGCAATGGTTCCGGTGAAGGTTTATATCCAATTCCATCGCGGCGCCCCATAATAAGGTTAAAATATTCTTGAAGATTAAAATGTTTAATTATTTTCTCGGCTTGATCCTGATTTTTTGTTGTTAATAGGGAGATGGAGATATTTTTATTCCTCAGATATTGTAGGACATCAACTACACCAGGATAAAATTCCGAATCATCGATAAAATCAAAATAGTATCCCTTATAAATATCGATAAATTGATTCAAATCCTTGACAACAATTTTCAGGTTCTCAAAAATATTTATAAAATGATATCCAATCATTCTATTGAATTCTTTCTCTTTAATAATTGTTTTTATATTTAAAACTTTTAAGGCTTTCAATGTTGTTTTATAAATGGTAGTGCATGAATCGATTAAAGTTCCATCAAGATCAAATGATATATGTTTAATTTTATTTTTTGTCATATTTTAATGTGTGATTTGAAAAATCCAGGTTTAAGGTAAGGAATATATTTCTGACACACAAAGAGAGGTTGGAGAAAAAAAACCACGGAGATAACAGAGAAGACGCAGAGGAAACGGAGTTAAAAATATTAAGATGTAGTGGCTAAATCATTGCTGGAATGTCTTTTTATTAAGCAGTTGGATAAACGAGGTCTTGTGAAAACTCAAAAATCTTTGTCCCTCAGTAGATAAATTTTGAGAGGATATGGATTGGCTGAAGATTATAGCTTGCACCGGACTAAAAGTCCGGTGTTAACCTTTAGGATGAGGGTTCTAAAACACATTTCGAAATCTCTTTTTATTATATAAATATCTAAATTTATGTACAACTGTTTAATTAAAAATGCAGAATAAATTATGAATGATAAGTATGACATTATTATAATCGGTGCAGGACCGATCGGATTGGCTTCAGGAATTGAGGCAGTTAAAAGGAATCTTTCTCATTTAATCATTGAAAAAGGATGTCTGGTAAATTCTATTTTTCACTATCCAACCAACATGACTTTTTTTTCAACTTCAGAAAGATTGGAGATTGGTGATGTCCCTTTTGTTTCGCATGGAGATAAACCTACAAGGCGCGAAGCTCTTGAATATTATAGAAGAGTTAAAAGTTCATGGAAGCTTAATATTAATACCTATGAGAAAGTAATTAATATTGATGGGGAGCCGCGAGATTATGTTATCGCAACAGATAAGAATAAATATTATTGTAAATATATTATAATTGCCACAGGTTTCTATGATTTCCCGAACCTTCTGAACATTCCCGGCGAAGATTTACCTAAAGTGAAGCATTACTTTAATGAAGCTCATCCATATGCATACTTAAAAATTGTTGTTGTCGGCGCTGCTAATTCTGCTGTTGATGTTGCACTGGAAACATACAGAAGAGGTTCGGAAGTAACCATGGTAATCAGGGAACCAGGGATCAAAGAGAGTGTGAAGTATTGGGTTAGACCGGATATTATTAACCGGATTAAGGAAGGTTCGATAAAAGCTTACTTTAACTCCAATCTGGTTAATATAAAAAATAATGAAGTTGATATACAAACCCCGGATGGGTTAATTACAATTCCAAATGATTTTGTATTCACTATGACTGGTTACCATTCCGACTTTGATTTTCTTGAAAGGATAGGGATAGAAATATCGCCTAATGGACATATACCATGCTTTAATCCGGATACTTTTGAGACAAATAAAGAAGGAATTTTTTTAGCGGGAGTGGTGTGCGGTGGAATGGATACGGGGAGGCTATTCATTGAAAATTCGCGTTATCATGCAGTTAATATATATAATTCAATAGAAGAAAAACAAAGATTATTTTTGCAGAAGAATGAGCACGCCACCTGAAACTTTAGCGTAGGTTAGCGGAGAGACAGGGATTCGAACCCTGGGTGATACAAGTACCACACTGGTTTTCGAGACCAGCCTATTCAACCACTCTAGCATCTCTCCATAAATAATGCCGTTCACTAAGTTATTTTGTCTTATAGTCTTGCAATATCTCTAAATTCGTGACACAAAGAACATATCAATCATTAATTATTGATTTTTCTTGAACAAAACTAAATAAAGAGATAACTTAAGTCAAAGTTTCAAGACCCATATAATTTTGCTTCCGCATAAAGATTTTCATGTTAAGAATAACATTTTTTTAGTCCCCCTCTAAATACTGTTTAAGCTATAGGCTAATAGCTTCGGATGAGAAATATATTGAAGAAAGAATTGCGTCATCTTTTTTCATATTTATAATTTAATTCAAACCATTAAAATGTTATCAAAAAAATATTTGATAATAAATTTATTATCTATTTCCTATTTTCTTGGTATGGTTTCATTCTGCCAGACAGATAAACCCGCTTTATCCGGAAATAGAGAAACCATTTATAAAATATTTCAGCCCGAAAGATTATCATGCATCTTATCAAAACTGGTGTGTAATTCAGGATAAAAGAGGGATAATGTATTTTGGCAGTAATAACGGTATACTTGAATTTGATGGTAATACTTGGCGATTGATTAAGTCGCCGAATAATTCAGTTGTCAGATCGTTATGTATGGATTCAACAGGAAGAATATATGCTGCGGCATCTTCTGATTTCGGCTATCTTACCCCAGATTCTATCGGACAACTGCGTTTTGTTTCGCTTTTAAAATATCTGGGAAATAAATATAGAAAATTTGGCGATGTCTGGGATGTTGCTGTCACTTCAAATGGAGTTTATTATAAAACACAAGATAAAATTTTCAAATGGAACGGCAATAAAATAAAAATCTTTGAATCGATATATGCCCATAGGTTATATAAAATTAACAATTCTCTTTTTGTAAGGAATAACGGAGCTGGTCTGTTTGAAATTTCCGGTGATTCGTTAAAGCTTGTACCGGGTGGCAAAATGTTTTCTTCAATCGGCATTTATGATATGCTCCCTTTTAATGATAAAATACTAGTAACTACTAATGCAAATGGGTTATTCCTTTATGACGGATATAATTTCTCAAAATTTAAAACACAAGCCGATTCATTCCTGGTAAAAAACAGACTGTATAATACATGCGAACTTAGTGATGGAAGAATTGCTTTTGCAACACAGCGCGGGGGAGTTGCTATTATTGATAAAAGAGGTCGTCTTTTGAAAATAATAAATTCGAATAACGGGCTTCAATCGGATGTAGTTTATGATGTATACCAGGATAGACAGGGTGGTTTATGGCTGGCAACTACAGAGGGAATATCCCGGATTGAAATCTTATCCCCATTTACTGAATTTGATAAAAAAAGTATAGGTAATGATTTTATTTCTTCAATTTATAGGTTTCAAGATAAAATTTATGCTGCTAATTCATTCGGGATTTTTTATTACGATAAATTATCATCTTCCTTTAAACCGGTAACTGGAATTAATTCTGGTGGAGAAAATTTCGTTTCTGAAAACGGCACTCTTTTGGCATCTTCAGTCAGTGGGATTTACAAGATTGGAAAAGACAACAATGCACATATGCTATTTGACTTTGACGCTCCTTCATTATACAAATCTGACATAGACCCAAACATTATTTATATAACATATAGGATAGGACTGGCAGTATTAACATTTAAAGCCGGCAGGTGGCAAATAATAAAAAGAATTCCGGGAATAAAAAGTGAAATCGATAACTTAGTTGAGGATAGTGACGGCAGCTTGTGGATTGAAACAGAATATGAAGGAATTATTCACTTTAGTATAACTCAAGGAAAACGATTTTCATCTAAGGATACTGGTAAAATTTTAATGGAATATTATAACAACAATAACGGATTACCCGGCAAGCAGTGCAATATTTTATCTTTCGGTGGTAAAGTGCATTTTGCCACGGATGTTGGTCTTTTTAGTTTTGAACCCGGTTCTAAAAAATTTATTTATGATTCAAGTCTTGGGAAATCGTTTATAGATTCCACCTATTCTATTCTATTTTGTGAAGAGAATTATAATGGTGATTTATGGATTTTAGCAAATTCACATCAAAGGAATGAACTTGGGAAAGCTGTCAAACAGAAAGATGGCAGATATCTGTGGCAGCCTGATCCGGTTTTTCGAAGACTCGATTTAAATAGTGTGTTTACCATCTATTCTGATCAATCTCCGGCAGTTGATAATGAATATTTGTGGATCAGCACAGATGAAGGTGTATTCAGATACAACCCTGAAATAAAAAGAAATTCAAATAAGGAATTCCCAACTTATATTCGCAGTGTAAAGATAAATCAGGATTCATTAATTTTTGCCGGAACTGAAGTTAATTCTTTAAAAAGAATAGGACTTTCCCCTTTGAATATAATGATATTACTTTTCAATTCTCAACTGTCAATTACGATAAGTCCGGAGCAAATCTTTATCAGTATTATCTTGAAGGAAATGATGATGTATGGTCCCAATGGACTACCGAAACTGTAAAAGAATATACTAATATTTCAAATGGAAATTACAAATTTCATGTCCGCTCAAAAAATATTTATGGGATAATAGGTAAAGAAGATTCTTTTGATTTTACAGTTCTTTCTCCGTGGTATTTTTCGGGTTGGGCCTATGCTCTGTATAGTATAATTTTTTTAGGCTTATTATTCTTTATTAGACATTTTGAATTAAAAAGACTAAATAAAAAGCATGCAGTTGAATTAGATCTTGTTGCATTCGAAAAGTTAAAAGAATTAGACCAGCTGAAATCTCAATTCTTTGCAAACATATCTCACGAGTTCCGTACTCCGCTTACTTTAATTTTAGGACAAATTGAAAGTGTGCTATTATCCAAAATTGATATTAAAGAAAAAGGGAAGCTTCATGTTGCAAATAGGAATGCAAGAAGACTGCTGACACTTATCAATCAATTACTTGATCTTTCCAAAATTGAATCAGGAAGTATGGAATTAAAAGCTGAACAGCATAATATTGTTTCGTTTCTGAAAAGCCTATTCTGGTCATTTGAATCAATTGCCGAATCAAAAAGAATTACCTTAAAATTTGAATCCGAATTTGAAAATATACCCGTAGTATTTGATCCCGATAAGATGGAAAAAATATTTTACAATCTCGTATCAAATGCATTCAAGTTTACGCCTGCCGGGGGTGAAATAAAAGTTTGTTTAAATATTTTAAATAATTCTATGGTCGAAGTCCATGTGAAGGATACAGGAAAAGGTATTAGCAAAGATCAGTTTATTCATATCTTTGATCGTTTTTATCAAGGAGACAGTTCAAATACCCGAGAGTATGAAGGGACAGGAATTGGATTATCACTTACAAAAGAATTAATTGAGCTTCATAAAGGAAGCATTTCAGTAAGTACCGAAGTCGGAAAGGGAACGGATTTTATAGTTAATCTTCCTCTTGGAGATATGAGTCTTGATAAAGAAAAGTTGGTTTATAAAAATAAATTTTCATTTATTAAAATTAATAATCAATTTGAAACTGGTCGGTTTTCTGAAAACCGGCAGCCTGCATCCGGTATACAACTTCCCGAAGCGGGAAACAAAGAAATAATCCTAATCGTCGAAGACAATCCCGATGTTAGAGCTTATATGCGTGAGCTGACCGAGCAAGATTATAAAGTAATCGAAGCATGCAATGGTGTGGAAGGCATTTTAAAAGCACAGGAAGCCATTCCGGACATTATAATAACCGATGTCATGATGCCGAAAATGGATGGTTACAAATTCAGTAAAGAAATTAGAATCGATGAGAAGACAAGTCATATCCCAATAATTATGTTGACAGCAAAAGCCGGACTGGATGATAAAATAGAAGGACTTGAAACCGGTATAGATGCTTACCTTACCAAGCCTTTCAGTGCCAAAGAGTTAAGAGTTCGTATAAGGAATTTGATTGTTCAGAGAAAAGAATTACGCAGAAAATTCAGCCAGGCTACAATAATCAAACCCTCGGAAGTTTCTGTTATAACTGCTGACCAGCAATTTTTACAAAAAGCAATAAAAATAATCGAATCACATTTTGGCGATGAACAATTCAGTGTAGAAAAACTTGCTGAAGAAGTGAATATGAGCATTTCACAGCTTAACAGGAAATTAAATGCACTTATTGATCAGCCTGCCGGGCAAGTAATCCGCTCACTTCGTCTGCAAAAAGCAGCAGATCTTTTAAAGCAGAATGCCGGAAGTATCGCAGAGATTTGTTACAAAGTTGGCTTTAATGATCAAGCTTATTTTACAAGGGCATTTAAGAAACAGTTTGGATATACTCCTTCCGATTTCAAAAAGACATAGATGATGCGCCAATAGTCCTAACTATTGCGCAAAAAATACAAGATATCTGCTGGCTATTCTTCTAACTTTACTTCTACAATTTCGAATTTAATAATTCATATTCCGGTTAAGATGTGAAAATTTTAAAAATTAAAGGTATCTATTCCAACATCGGGAAGATTGAACTTGAAACAATGATGATAATTGATTGGAAAGAATTGAGTGTAGATAAACCGCCGGATCTGCCATTTGGTACTATCGTAGAGCTAAATATTTCTTTGGATGAGAATGATTTTCTCTTAGGTAAAAATGGAATTGTCTGGGCAACTTACGATTTAAGACAGGCCGATATTATTCAAAATACACTTCTTGCACAAAATATTTATTCGGAGATAAAGAGAATTTATCTTGAAAAAAAGGAGATGTATCTTCTAAATATAGCTAATGAATCAGATATTGTCGATTCAATTGATTTTATCTGGAGAAATAATACCGGACTTAGGTTAAAACCGGATTGGATATATCCTAAAGGTGAAACGAATAAAAGCTTTGAACAATGGTTAAGCGATCAATAAGTTTAAGAATATTGACCTAAATCATAAAAAAATGGAGTTTTTAAATAAAATAAATGAGGATAAAAATGAAACATTCAAATAAGCTCTTCAATTTATTGTTGTTTTCAACAATGTTTTTGTTATTGAATGGATACCAGAATCTATTTGCTCAGCAATATTCAGATGTAAATGCAGTGGAAGCTGCGAACCAATCTTTCTACAAAGCTTTTTCAAACAAGAATATAAGTGAAATGGATAAGCTTTGGGCTCATAGTTCATTTGTTAGTACAATTCACCCGGATAGTAATAAAATTGTCACAGGTTGGGATGGAGTCAAAAGAGGATTTGAAGATGTTTTCAAAACTTATAATAAAATAATGATTATAAGTAGAAACCCGAAAGTCCATGTTGAAGGAAATGCCGCATGGACGTTAAATAATGAAGAATTTCAAGGGCAGCGTGGAGATAAGACAGAAAAAATGACCGTTACAGCCACCAATATTTTTGTCAAGCAATCAGGTAAATGGCTAATGGCGCATCATCACGCTTCTGTTTTAATGCAGCAGTGAAATTGAAATATTAATCAATAAGAAAAAAAGAAGGTAAAAAATGGCACTTTCACTTATGTAAAAATGAACGGTGACTGGAAACTTGTCCATGCAAATTTTGGATATGATCCGGTTACAACTAATTAAATATATCAATCACAATTATTAAAGGAAAGAATATGAAAAATTTATTTGCAATTCTTTTTATGTTCGTTGTATTTATTTCAATGAACAATACAGTTATGGCCCAGGAAGCTCAGGGAAATATTTTTGTTATGACAAATTTTGAAAGAGCTTTTCCCGATGAGGGTTCTGCAAGAGAGTTGGATTCGCTTGCCACACTTTATATGGATAAACTTTATGGAAGTGATAATGAATATGTAGTAAGCCATAAAGCTGTACGCCACTGGTGGGGTCATAATAACAGGGACTTTATTGGAATTATTGAGGTAAAATCATGGGATGACATTACGAAAGCTGAACAGAAAGCAAATGAACTCTTTGAAAAAGCATGGCCGACAAAAGAAGCAAGAGATGAGTTCAATAAAGCTTACAACAAATATTTCACAGGTAAACACTCCGATGAAATTTATAGGGAAGTCGTTTTCAATAAATAACAAGGATATAATCATTGAAATATAAAGATTATGTCATAGTATGCTTATCGATCTATGACAATTAATCATTTTTAAGTAACAAATATACAAACAAAAAAGGAGCTCGTAATATGAAAAAGTCGCTTTCTGTATTCACTATAATGTTTATAGTAATACTTTTATCGGGAAAAAGCCTTGCCCAGCAGTGGTCTGATGAACAAAAAGATGTTTGGGCAGGTGTAGAAAAATATTGGGCAGTAGAAGCCTCCGGAGATGCAGCAGGATTCATGTCCTATTTTGATGATAGTTACCAGGGATGGTCTTATCAATCTAAGGTTCCACAAAGCAAAGCTAATACAAGCAAATGGATAGAAAATGATACTAAAAAAAATACTACTGAAGTATTTACTGTTACTCCATTGACTATCTGGGTTAAAGGTGATTTTGCCTATGTACATTATTATTATGCTGAATTAGATAAAAATAAAGAAACTGGAAAAAGTGAACCCAGCTCAGGAAACTGGACCGATATTCTTATGAAAAGCAACGGCAAATGGGTATTGATTGGTGACCATGGTGGAAGAACCTCAAAGCCAAGCAACGATTAACTTTTATTTGAAGGGGATGCTAATTTTGCATCCCTTGCTTTTTTTAAAAAAAATAATGTTAAAAAGTAATTTGATCCTTTAATTATTCAAAAATAGAAAGGTGTAAAATATGAAAGAGAATGTCTTATTTTTCGGATGGAACCGGTCAATACCCGGACGTGAAAAAATAAGTGCTGAACATTTCCAGGAATTTGTGCAATACCTGGGAGAACTTCAGAAAAACGGATCAATTCAATCTTTTGAACCTGTTTTTCTTAACCCGCATGGCGGTGACATGAATGGTTTTTTCATATTAAAAGGAGAAGGCAGCAAGCTTGATTCGGTTGTCGCATCAGATGATTGGCTTAAACACACTATACGTGCGGATTTCCATTTGCAGGGAGCTGGTTTTGTGAGAGGTGTTGCAGATGATATGCTGATGGAAAGAATGAAACTATGGACCGAAAGTATTCCGGTTTAATCATTAAGTTTATTTTATTTTTGTGGAATTATGATGTAACTATTCTGACCGGATAATTAGTTTGTTATGCCCTTCTTACATATGAAAAATATCCAAACACTATTGATAATCTAATTAACTGAAGTTACGCAAATATTGTCATTCTAAACGGAACGAAGTGGAGTGCCTGTCCCGCTTTTGCGGGAAAGAATCTCAAGGTTTTAATTTTCTGCAAATATTAGAATAATTCTTTCATTCTTTTATGAAAATTCTAATTTTGCGTAACTTCAGTAATAAACTGAAGTTACGTAAAGTTGTCATTCTGTTCGGAACGGAGTAGAGACCTGTCCCGCTTGCGGGAAGAATCTCAAAAGTTAATTTTATGCAATTCTGAAATAATTCTTTTCATTCTTTTCATAAAAATTTTCATTTTGCGTAACTTCAGTAATTAAGATAAAAAGTTAATATTTTGTATCTGCTTCAAGATATTTGAGTAATTGAAATGTTCGTCATAGTTAGACCAATGTGTCTTCATTCTTTTTTAGTAAATTTGAAGTAGTACCAGTGTCCCTTAATAAGTGAAGAAATTTAAGAATTGAAGGAAGTTTGGGATGTACCCATGGCGGGTTTTTTCACCTACGGAGAATTTGGCAGGTCACCCGGAAACAGACATGAGTTTCAAAACATCACTTGTTGTTGTGTAGCATTAAAAGAAAAATAAAATAAAGCTTGTATTTTACAAAATAAGGAACAAAGAAATGAAAAAAGGAATGATAAAAGTTAGCGTATTATTTCCCAATACTGATGGGAAAAAAATTGATATGGATTATTATTGCAGCAAGCATGTAAAGCTTGTTACCAGTTTATTGGGTGATGTTCTTAAAGGAGCCAGCATAGAATCCGGATTAGGAGGAGGCACACCTGGTTCCCCGGCTCCTTTTGCGGCAATGGGAAATTGGTATTTTAATTCGATGGAAGACTTTGAAAAATCTTTTGGAACCCAATGCTGATAAAATAATGGGAGACCTGCCCATTTTTGCTAATATAGAACCAATAGTGCAGATTAGTGAAGTGATGGTTTAAGATTTTTACTTAGTATTTATAAGAGATCAATAACTTTTAAAAGAACTATTTTATGAAATCAAAATCAATAAAAGTAATTAGACTATGATACGGTTTTTCAGAAATATGAGACAAAAACTGGCAGCCGAAAATAAAGTGATGGCTTATCTTCGCTATGCCATTGGTGAAATTGTACTTGTAGTTATAGGGATTTTAATTGCATTGCAGATTAATAATTGGAATGAAGACAGAAAAGACCAGCTACGATTAAATAACCATTATATAGAATTATTAAATGAATTGAATAATGATAGAAATAACCTTAAAGAAATTATTGAATATGTAAGAGAATTAAATAATCAAACTTTCGAGATCTCTGAGTTCATTAATGCCTCTCTATCCAAAACAGATACAACAAAAATTACGGATGATTTGTTAGACGTTGAAGCTTATGCTTTTTTTAGTATTTCCAAGTCAGCTTATACTACGCTTTTAAGTAGTGGAGATATACAACTGATAGAAAACACACAACTTAAAAACATGTTGAGCATCTATCATGATGTAACAAACTGGGATTGGACAACACATAACGGAAACTTAAAAACTGTTATAGAGAGATATGCCTGTTATGTCCATAAGTTCCTACCACCTTTACTCTTTAGAGATTATTATATATCAATATTTCAAAATAGTCTAAAAAGCGAGACATTTAATACTTACACTAATAGTAAAAAACCAAAGATTGAATGGGAACGGTTAAAAAATGATGAAGAGTTTGGAAATATCATAAGTCAGCTTATCGCATATCGTGTTTATCAACTTCATTTTTATAATCAACTATTAGATAATATTAATATCATGATTGACCTTATTCAGACCGAACTAAAATGATAAAAATCTTCAAAAACATCCGTAAAAAAATAATTACTGAAAATAGTTCAGTAATTAAAAATACAAACTATATAAAATATGCGTTGGGCGAAATTTTGTTGGTGGTAATTGGTATTTTAATTGCTCTTCAAGTAAACAACTGGAATGAAAATCGGAAAAGTGAGGTGAAATTCAATGCTGTTCTAGAACAGATCTATACAATTGTTGATCAAGATGTTCAGCAAATGAACCGCACTGAAAACACTTTAAGACAAAAAAATAGTATTATAGATAGTTTAATGCATTATCCAGACAAAGTTGAACCGGCACTTTTACCATCATTTATTTATTATATTGATAAATTTCCAGATGTGTTTACTTCAGAGGCTTTATATCAAATTGATTTATTAGAATTTAATCCGAAGAACTTATTACAAAGCAAGCTTTATAAAAGTATAGCTTCTTATGTTTTTAATAAATTAAATATTGGTCAATTTAGTTCGCCACAATTAACACCATTAATAAATAATCTACATCTCCCCGAACCGGCTTTACTATTTGGTTATTCTGCTTTAAACAATTATGAAAATATGGACAGAACTTTTTTTTCAAAAGAACAACAGAAAAAAGTATTAGAGATTATTAATTCAAACTCATTTAAAGTAGCATTGAAATCTGCAAAAAGTCAAAATGACTTAGCCGTAATTATGGTTCAAAATGAAAAAAGTTCTGCACTTACTTGTTTAGATATGATTAAACAATATTATCCCGCAGCTCGGTTGCTGTATCAAAACATTGGTATTGTTGGCGATGCAACAGAAAATAAAAATTATTTTGAAAACGAACCAATGACTTTAATAAACGAACCTCAATCTATTTGGGAAGCTACGGTTAAGCTTAGTGAAGGATCTGTCAAGTTTAGAGATGGAAATAGCTGGTTAGCAAATTGGGGAGGAGAAAAATTTCCTTCCGGAGATGCAAAATGGTTTGGTCAGAACATATCTGTTAAACCCGGTTACTATCGGGTAACAATAAATCTTACTGACAAAACATATAAATTTGAATTAATTAAAAAGTAATAAATGTTAAATGTTTTCAGGAATATCAGGCAAAAACTGGCAGCCGAAAACAAAGTAATGGCTTATTTACGATATGCTTTAAGGAAATTTGTAGTTATTGGAATTTTATAATGAAACAAATGTAAAATAGGATTCACATTATGAAAGCAAAATCAATAAAAGGTAAATCGCCTGAAGAAATTAAATCCTCTTTATCAGAAAGTATGTCAGATGGATTTAAACCTACTTTAGCAATAGTGTTCTTATCAATTAAACAGGATCGCAATGCTGTTTGTAAAATACTTGATAACGAAAACATTGCAATATTTGGCGCCACAACTGCAGGTGAATTTATAGATGGCGAGGTAGAAGGAGGCAGCATTGCAATGCTGTTGCTCGACATGAACCCCGCCTGGTTCAAGATTGAATTATTAGAAACAAGCCAGGAGACTGCCTTCGACGACGCCAGAAAGCTCGCTGCTACTGGAAAAGAGGTTTTTACCAATCCTGCGTTTATAATAGCAAACAGTGGAGTTTCAATGGATGGTGAACCATTTGTTGCAGGCATTATACAAGAGTTTGAAAAATCTTTCACGCCTGGAGGCAGGGAAGTAACCATATTTGGCGGCAAGGCCGGAGATGATTTGGAACTCAAATCAACATTTGTTTTTACCAACAGAAAAAGTAAAGACTGCGCAATTGTAGCACTCATTATTGATGAAGATAAAATAGATGTTAGAGGTATAGCTACCTGTGGCTGGAAAGCTATTGGCACCACAAAAACAGTTACAAAAAGTGAAGGGAATACCGTATATACCATTGACGATAAACCAGCGCTGGATATATTGATGAATTACCTGGGTGTGGATATCAAAGAGGATGTGGAGACGGACATCACGACATTCCTGAGCTCCTGGTATTATCCACTGGAACTGGAAAGGGAAAATGCAGATCCCGTCATACGTACAGCCATGTTCGCCAACAAGGAAGACCGTTCACTGATTTGTTCCGGAAGAGTGCCTCAGGGTTCAAAAATTAAATTTTCCATGCCGCCTGATTTTGATTCCATTGAAAAAGTGGTTGCAGACTGTAAAACCCTTAAAGATGACGCACAACAAGAAGCCGATGCACTTATCATGTTTTCATGTGTGAGCAGGCATTTAACGTTTGGGATGGTAGTAAAGGAGGAGATAGAGCAGGTGCAAAAAATCTGGAATGCGCCCATGGCAGGTTTCTTTACCTATGGTGAATATGGAAAAGCTAAAACCGGTAAGAATGAATATCACAATAATGCATGCTGCGTGGTGGCATTAAAAGAAAAATAGTGTCATCCTGAGTTTATCGAAGGATGACACTAATAAAGAATCAGTCACACTTCGACAAGCTCGGTGTGACAATATTCAAAATATTCTAATAGACATAAGGTTTACTATGAAAGCGAAATCAATAAAAGGAAAAACACCTGAAGAAATTCAATCGGCTTTGACTGAAAGTACGGAATGATGGATTTAAACCAACACTTGCTATTATATTCTTATCTATCAGTCAGGATCGCGAGGGAGTTTGCAAGCTGCTTGATAGCAGAGGACTTGCCATATTTGGCGCGAGTTCAAATGGTGAATTTATCAATGATGAGATGGAAAAAAATTCCACCGCAATAATTTTATTAGAAATAAAGCCTGAATATTTCACAATATTATTTGAAGAATTTCAGGATAGAAATTTTGGTGAAGCTGCAGAATCACTAGTAAAAAAATCACTCGAAAAGTTTGCAAAACCGGCATTTTTAATTGCAAGCAGTGATCTTAAAACTGATGCTGAAGAGATGATTAAAGGATTTGAAAATGTTCTTGGTAAAGAAGTAAACATATTTGGCGGATTGGCAGGCGACGATTATAAATTTTCAGAACAGTTTGTATTTACAAAAGGCAATTCCAGCAGTCACGGATTAGTAGCATTAGTTTTAGATGAAGACAAAATCATTATTAAGGGAAGAGCCACTCACGGTTGGAAAGCTGCGGGGACAACCAAAACAGTTACAAAAAGTGAAGGCAACCACGTGTTCACTGTTGATGGTGTTTCAGTACTTGAACTAACAAAAAAATACGGGGGATTAGATGGATTGACTGAAGAAAACCAGCAGAAAACAACTGCTGAAATGATCGCTACAAATTTTCCGCTTCAGTTACAGCGTGAAGAAGGCGCACCGGTCATGCGTCCAGGATTATTGATTGATTGGAATGATGGATCATTCTATTGCGGCGGTAAAGTTCCTCAAGGTTCAAAAGTAAGGTTTTCCTTGCCGCCGGATCTCGATGTTATCGAGAAAGTTGTTAAAGGCCTTAATGAATTGAAAGAAACTGAAATGCCGAATGCTGACGCTGTAATTCTATTTAGCTGTGCCGGACGTTTAATGTCATTAGGACCTCTGATGGGCAAAGAAATTGAGGAAATACATAAAGTCTGGAATGCTCCGATGGCCGGATTTTTTAGTTATGGTGAAATAGCCAGGGCGACTGATGGCAATAATGATCTGCATAATTTAACTGCATGCTGTGTCGTATTAAAAGAAAAATAATTCTTTAAGGTAAACTTAACATATAATGCATTGTCAATAGCCCCGACATTTAGATCGGGGTTAGTATAAGACAAATTTTCAGGCTTTAGCCCCATTTACAACTAATGCGGCTAAAGCCGATATTTTCATTTAAATTCAATCCACGACCTAAAGGTCGTGGCAATAAAATAAAAGATTTCACGGTTATTAATATGAATAAATTTCTGGAAATTATTTAAAATGAATAAAGATCTTCAATACATTCTCGATTTTATTAAGAACTCCGAACATCTGACCGAAAAGGAAAAAGCCGATCTTACAAAGACTGTAAGGGATGCAGACAAAGAATTAGAAATTACAGCATTTAAACTTGAACGAACCGAGAAAGTAAAAAAGACAACAGCAATTTTACTTGAAGAAACAATTGAAGAACTCGAACAAAAACGAAAAGCTGTAGAAGCACAAAACCGGGAACTTGAAATTGAAGCTTCACTCGAAAGAGTAAGAGCTCAGGCAATGGGGATGAACAAACCTGATGACATTCTGAATATCTGCGAAATATTATTCAAGGAATTTATATCACTGGGCTTCTCTGAACTCAGGAACTCGATGATCAATATTCATAACGATGAAAAAAAATCTTTTCTGAACTATGACTATTCTGATGAGATAGGTAAAAGTATAACTCCATTAAATTATAACACACACCCTGTGATGGAAAAACAGATAAACCAATCACGAGCAGCAAATGATGCTTTTTCTGAAGCCGTTTATAAAGGGAATGATCTGGAAGAATGGAAAGAGTTTAGAAGAAAATATGGTGAAAAAGACGATCCTAGAATCAAAAATATAAATGCACTTTATTACTATTTCTATTCCATCGGAAACGGAACAATCGGCATTTCCACTTTCAACCCCATTAACGAGGAAAAGCTTGCACTTCTAAAAAAATTTAGAAATGTTTTCAGCCTATCTTATCAGCGTTATTCAGATATTGTATTAGCCGAATCTCAGGCAAGAGAAGCACAGATTGAATTGGCTTTAGAAAGAGTTCGTGCAAGAACAATGGGTATGCAAAAAAGCGAGGAGCTCAAAGAAGTAATTCCGTTAGTATATGAACAATTCGTTCATTTAAAAATCAATGTTGACCATACAGGTTTTGTAGTTGATTATACACCAAAAGGTGACTGGCATTTTTGGATTGCTGATAAACATGAAGTACCATCTAAAATCACACACACATATTTTGATTCAGTTTGGGCGAATCAATTTAATAGAGCGAAAGAAGAAGGATTAGATTTTTTTGCTACGAATTTAAACTTCGAAGAAAAAAATAAATTTTATCAGGACCTTTTTGAGTTAATCCCCGGTGTTCCGGAAGAAACATTGGAATTCTATTTTAATTGCCCCGGCCTTGCAGGATCCACTATATTGTTAGATAATGTCGGCCTATACATCGAAAACTTTTCGGGTATTCCTTATACTGATGAAGAGAATGCCGTACTGATGCGCTTTGGAAAAGTTTTCCAGCAAACCTACACCCGCTTTCTCGATCTTAAAAAAGCCGAAGCCCAGGCAAGAGAAGCTCAAATAGAAGCAGCATTAGAGAAAGTGCGCTCTCGATCATTGGCAATGCACACGAGCAAAGACCTGGAGCTCGTTATTACTATCCTGTTGCAACAATTGGAGGAAGTTGGGATTCTTTTGGACACGGCTTCAATAGTTATTCCTTCAAAGGATAAGAAAACATCTGTAGATTGGACCGCAAGTAAGAAATACAAGTATTCCAAGGGTTTTATCGTACCATTCATGGAGAATGGGAAGCCGGCACTAAGTGGCGAAATCAACAGGGACATAGTTACTGCCCTGAAATCGGGAAAAGAATTTACTAAATCGTATTCCAAGAAAGAGAAAAATAAATACTATCAAAATTTGTTTGATAAATCCGGGTTTAGTGAAACACCTGAAGGACGCAAAGAATTTCTTTTGAGCCTTCCTGGTATATCAGTTTCCACGGCGGGAAGCAAAAATTCATATATCCAAATTTTCAGTTATTCTGGTGAGGAACTTTCAGCTGCGGACCTTGCTGTGCTGAAGCGATTTGCTATGGTATTTGAGCAATGCTATATCCGTTTCCTCGATCTGCAAAAAGCAGAGGCGCAGGCAAGAGAAGCGCAGATAGAGACCGCGTTGGAAAAAGTTAGAAGCAGAACTATGGGTATGCAGCATAGTGATGAGCTGGCGGATGCTTCTTTTTTACTGGACAGCCAGGTAAGAGCATTGGGTATTAAAACCAGAGGATGTGCATTTAATATTTATGGCGATAATGAATCCACTGAATGGTTCAGCTCCGAAATGGGTACGATGCCTATGTATAAAACACCAAGAGAAAATATATTCCTTCGTTATTACGAAGAAGGGAAAAAAGGAAAATCCATATACATTGAATCGTTTACAGGCGATGCTTGTGCAGCTCACTACGATTATTTATGTACCCTGCCGGTCATGGGCGAGGCGCTGAAAGAATTTAAAGAAAGCGGAGGCTCTTTTCCAACTCAACAAATAGATCACGTCACTTACTTTAAATACGGTTATCTGTTATTTATCACTTTAGAACCGGTGCCTGATGCACACGATATTTTTTTACGTTTCGCCAAAGTCTTTGAGCAAACCTATACCCGTTTTCTCGATCTTCAAAAGTCCGAAGCACAAGCAAGAGAAGCACAAATCGAAGCCGAATTGGAAAGAGTCCGTGCAAGAACAATGGCTATGCAAAAAAGCGAGGATATGGGTAATACTGCTTCGGAGATGTTTAAACAAATACAATCTTTAGGAATGGTTCCATGGGGCTGCGGGTTTAATATTTTTGATAAAGATGAGAAAGCTGTAGCTCAATATATGAGCCTGGCTGATGGCGGCATCTCTCCACCATTTAGAACACCGCTTACAGAAGATCCTTTTTTCATCAATATCTATAATGCCAGACAAAGCAGAGATGAACTATTAGTATGGGAATCAAAAGGTGAATCCCTGGCGGAAACCTATCGTTACATGTTTGGCCTTCCTGGTTCAAGAGAAATATTCGGGGACCTGGTGAACTCCGGCTTTGAAATGCCGAAATTCCAGATTACGCATTGCGCCTATTTTTCACAAGGCTATTTAGTATTTATTACGTATGAACATGTGCCCGAAGCACATGATATTTTCAAACGTTTTGCCAAAGTATTCGAGCAAACATACACCCGCTTTCTCGATTTGCAAAAATCAGAAGTACAGGCTAGAGAAGCAGAAATTCAACTTGGCACTTGAAAGAGTACGTGCAAGAACAATGGCGATGCAGCATAGTAGTGAACTATCAGAAACGGCATCAATATTTTTTAAACAGCTTAGCGGTTTGGGTATTGAACCTAACCGCCTGTACATCGGTATCTTTAATGATGATTCCGGGATAATGGAAGCATGGGCAACCGCAGAAGATGGAAGTACAGTCAGCACTGAGTTTTTCCTAGACAGCAAAAAAAATTATTCAGTTAAAAAAATGTATGACGGATGGAAAGAACAAAAAGAATCCCTAATCATAGACCTGAAGGGAAAAGAACTTTCAGATTATATTCGGTATATATCCGAAGAATCACATGTGCCTGTTACAACTGGTTATAGCCAGCACAGAAGAGTACAGAATATTGCCTATTTCTCAAAAGGTCTGATCGGTTTAGTATCACCGGATCCACAGTCGGATGAAAACATTCACCTGCTAGGGCGTTTCGCGAAAGTATTCGAACAAACCTACACCCGTTTTCTCGATCTCCAAAAAGCCGAAGCGCAGGCAAGAGAAGCACAGATAGAAGCTGCATTGGAAAGAGTGCGGAGCAGAACAATGGCAATGCACAAGACAGATGAACTGCAAGAGGTGGTGCGGGTAGTAGCCGAAGAGTTGAAGAACACAGGTGTCATTCTTGATACGTGGGGAGCAGTTATCTGTACATATTTTCAGAATTCCAAAGACGTGATACACTGGACTGCAACCGAAGATCCTGCTCATCCATCTGTTTCTTATTTGCTACCCTATTTCAAGGATGAATTATTCGATGAAGCATGGGCATCTAAAAACAGGGAGGACGATTATTTTGCAAAAGTCTTTTCGTATGATGTGAAAAATGCATTCTTCAACTATGCCTTTGAGCATTCCGATTACCGACAACTGCCCGACGAATACAAAAAAATCATAATAGAGAGTAAAAGTCATGGGCTTGCGTGGGCCTGGTCTAAAAACTCTGCCATTATGATTCCCTCCATCCAGGGGGATCTGCCTTCCGAAGAAGAAAAGGAAATCCTGATTCGTTTTGCCAAAGTTTTTGAGCAGTCCTTTATCCGCTTCCTTGATCTTCAAAAAGCAGAAGCACAGGCAAGAGAAGCAAAGATCGAAGCATCTTTGGAAAGAATTCGTGCAAAAGCAATGGCCATGCACAGTTCGGAGGATCTTGCAGCAACCATCGGCACATTTTATAACGAATTGGAATCCTATAGTATCACACCAAGAAGATGTGGTGTCGGTTTGATAGATAAAGAAACACATATTACCGAAGTATCCACTACAAATACGATCGAAGGTGGAAATTCAATTGAAATTATCGGTAAAATAAAAATGCACGGTCATCCGGTATTAGTAGCTGTATATGACAATTGGTTATTACAAAAAGAATATCATCCCATTTTGCGGGGTAATGAAATAAAAGAATATTATCAATTTCTAAGACCACAGGTTTCTTTTCCTGATTATCCGAATGATGTGGTTCAGTATGGTTACTTCTTCTTCTTTTCTGAAGGGGGTGTATACGCATGGACGGATAAAGAAATGTTGGAAGATGAATTAAACATTTACCGCAGGTTTACGACTGTACTTAGTCTTACTTATAAACGTTATAAAGATCTGCAAAAAGCAGAAGCACAGGCACGCGAGGCAATCAAACAGGCATCATTGGACAGAATTCGTGGTGAAATTGCAAGCATGCGTACTGCAGAAGATCTCAATCGCATTACTCCAATTATCTGGCGTGAATTAAAAACACTTGAAGTACCTTTTATCAGATGTGGAGTTTTCATTATTGATGAAGACAAATCGGCAACAAAGGTTTATTTAACTACTCCCGACGGCAAATCACTTGGAGTATTGAATTTATCTTTCGGTGCGAATGAACTAACAAGAAACACAGTTGAGTATTGGCAAAAGAAAGAAGTATACAAAGAACACTGGACTAAAGAAGAGTTTATCAGCTGGACAAAATCAATGATGGAATTAGGACAAGTTCAAAACCCGGAAACATACCAGGGCTCTTCAACTCCACCTGAATCATTAAACCTGCATTTTGTCCCTTTTACCCAGGGAATGCTTTATGTAGGAGATACCATTCCTCTCACAGATGAAAAACTTGAATTAGTAAAAACTTTAGCTGAAGCATTTTCAATTGCTTATGCACGTTATGAAGATTTTAAGAATCTTGAGGATGCTAAAAATAAAATTGAAATAACTTTGAGTGAATTGAAATCCGCACAGGCACAATTAGTTCATGCAGAAAAAATGGCGTCTCTTGGCGAGCTTACTGCTGGCATTGCCCACGAAATAAAAAATCCTTTAAACTTTGTAAACAATTTTTCCGAGATAAGCGGCGAGCTTAATAGATGAGATAAAAGTGAATTAGAGAATAAATGATAAGGAAGAAG
>CAWDAB010000006.1:0-253641 GCA_963800155.1 uncultured Alphaproteobacteria bacterium | reverse complement strand
GGCCATAGCCGCCGAAGCGCCCGCCTTCGGTGACGATCATGCCTTCCGCACCGCCCCTGGGAATATCGACTTCGGCAGTGATGGTGTAGGACTTGTTCAGGATGCTCGGAGCAGCGCTGGCCGGAGTGCCGACCAGTTCGCCCGAATACGTGAACTCCGTTCGACCCGCCGCACCTCGCCCGCAATTGGCGCCTTGGTGGCGACATGAATGTCGTAAAAATAGCGGCGTACATGAGCCCAGCAAGCAACCTCGGTGATTGTCGCAGGGCGACCGTTGACTGTCTCGTAAAGCGGCCCGAATCCGGAATACCCGTCGGCCTGCAGAAAGCCATGGAAGTGGGCCAACTGCGCGCGTGGATGTTCGGCCTTGCGATTGGGAGAATAGCGATAGGCGACTGCCGGCGGCGCCCGGCTGCCGAACGGGCGTTCGTCGCGCAGGTAAACCCACAGCCGCCCGGTCTTGGTCTTGCCCGTGCCGGGCGCCAAAACCGGTACGGGCGTGTCGTCCACGTGCAGCTTCTCGGCCGCCATGACGTGATCGGCAATGGCTTCGACCAGCGGCGACATCAGCGCTGTGACCTTGCCGACCCAGGCCGCCATCGTGGCGCGGTCAAGATCGACTCCTTCGCGCGCGTAGATGCCGGCCTGACGATAGAGCGGAAGATGGTCGCAGTATTTGTTGACCAAGATGTGCGCCAGCAGGCCCCGACCGGCCTGTCCCCGCTCGATCGGCAGCGACGGCATCGGCCTTTGCACCATGCGCTCGCAGCGCCGGCATGAGAAGGCCGGGCGGACGTGCCTGACCACCTCGAAGTGGCCGGGAACGTAATCGAGAATCTCGGTCACGTCCTCGCCCACCTTGCGCATCTCGCCGCCGCAGCCCGGGCAGGCGAGCTCGGCTCATGCACGAGGTCGCGTGAGGGCAGATGCACCGGAAGCTTCCGGCGTTCGGATTTCTTGCGCCCCGGCAGTGACGATTGTTCGACCGCGACCGGCAGCTTATCATTCGCAGGCGCATCATCCGATGCAGCCGGCGTCTCCGCCTCCAGTTCCTCCAGCTTGAGTTCGAGCTGTTCGATCGTGCGCGCGATCTTCTCCGAGGAGCGCCCGAACTGCATGCGCCGCAGTCGCGCGATCTGCAGTTTGTACTTCTCGATCTCCAGCGCTTTTGCCACAAGACCGGCTTTGGCAGCCGCGAGCTCCGCTTCACGGGCCTCCGCTTGGGCAGCCTGTGCCAGAATGATTTGGTGCAGCGCGTCGACGTCGGTGGGAAGATTGGCGCGATCGAAAGCCATGCGAGAACTGTAGCATTGACGTCTGATTCGATCACGTAGCGGCGCAATCCTGAGTCAAAAAGTCGCGGTCACCCGGCCACTTCCGGACGCCATGTGCGCACCGGCATCCGCCAGTCGATCCCCTCCAACAACATGCCGAGCTGCGCCGGCGTGAGCACCACACTGCCATCCGCCGGCGACGGCCAAACGAAGCGACCCTTCTCCAGCCGCTTCGCGAACAGGCACAGCCCCTGGCCGTCCCACCATAGCGCCTTGAGCAGATAACCGCGCCGCCCGCGGAACACGAAGATCTGTCCGCCAAACGGATCGCGCTCGAGCTTCTCCTGCACCAGCATCGCCAACCCATCGAAGCCCTTGCGCATATCGGTGACACCGCCGGCAAGCCAAACTCGCGTGCCAGGCGGCGGCGCGATCATCGTCCCACCACTGCGGTCAGTACGCGCCGTAATGGCTCGACCTCGACAGCGTTGCTCACCGCGATCACGATCCCGTTCCCCCCGGCCGGAAGCAGGATCAATGCTGTACTAAATGTTCTGATACCAAATGAAAAAATTAGCCATATAAACAGCATTCGCGCGTACCTAAACAGCAATCCATCGGTTCAATCGCGGATGGGGAGAGCACCATGAAAACCGCTACACTCAAATTACTCGCAGCATTATTGCTGCTCGTCTTCAGTGGAGTTCTAGCAACAGCTGGCTCTGTTGAGGATCGACCTGATGGGAACGTCGTTTGGCAGGCTGGCGTAGACGGAGTTGAGATTGAGTGGAATGCTGACGGTTCGGTCAAGCGAATTTCGTCGAGGTTCAGCACGCCAGTAGAGTTCGGAGATCGTAGAGGTATTCACAAAGCTCAAATTATTGCAGAAGAAAAAGCAAAGGCTGCAATCGTTCGATTTATGAACCAGTCGGTTACTTCGACACGTGTCGTTGGCGAGGTACAGACTGACTTGAGCCGTATGACGCAAGAGCGGCAAGCCGGAAGCGACTTCGCACTATTTGAGCAGTTTCGTCAGAAAGTTAGGGTCACCCAAAGGTTTAACTTTAGCATCACGCGGGCGCCTGATAAACATCTTGTTTGAGTGGGGGATATCTGCGCCGTGTTCGAACAAACCTTCAAGAATATCGACGACGTCCTATGGAAGGAGGCCGGGTGTGCCACCGAGCTCGACTATACCGAGCAGACCTCCTGGATCCTTTTCCTAAAATATCTGGACGATCTTGAGCGGGCCAACGAGCAGAAGGCCGAGTTGGCCGGCAAGAAATACGAGCCGATCATCGACCGCGCCCACCGCTGGTCGGTCTGGGCTGCGCCGAAGAAGAAGGACGGTACGTTCGACCACGACAGAGCTCTGACCGGCGACGACCTCATCAAATATGTTGATGAGAAGCTGTTTCCTTATCTGAAAGGCTTCCGCACCCGTGCCGAGGGCGCCAACACTGTCGAGTACAAGATCGGTGAAATCTTCTCGGAAATCGAAAACAAGTTCCGCTCAGGATATTCGCTCCGCGATGCTTTGGAATTGATCGACCAGCTTAGCTTCCGCTCGCAGGAGCAGCGGCACGAATTGTCGGCGCTTTATGAGGACAAGCTCAGCCGGATGATCAACGCCGAGAAGAGCGATGTCTACGATGTTTTGGCCTATATCGCATTTGCGATGGCGCCGATCACGCGCGCCGAGCGCGTTGCGTTACACAAGGGCGCGATCTTCGCTCGCTGCAATGGAAGCTTGCAGGCGTTCCTGGAATTCGTCCTAGGCTAATATATCAGCCAGGGGGTCGAGGAGCTTGACCAGGAAAAGCTGGGTCACCTGCTCGAACTCAAGTATCACACGATAGACGATGCTGCGGCGCAGCTCGGAAGCCTGTCGGGGATTCGCGACGCTTTCATTAGTTTCCAGCCACGATTGTACGAACCTGACTGATTTGTAGGCGAGAACAAAGCTCGAGGCGCCGCGCCCGATGACGCTAGAAGCGCTACGCCGCGCGCGGAACGCCCCAAGTTGTTACCCGCGTCGTTACCCTGAGCCTAGCCCTTCCTATTGCCGTTTTGATAAGCCATTGAAAAGATTGGAGGACACGGCCGGAATTGAGCCGGCGTACCCGTTTTGCGAAACCGGCCCGCGGGCGCCGCACCTGCCCCACTTCGAGAACGCCTCTAGAAGCGCCCCTCATGGACAGGTTTGTGGATTATATACCTAGGACTGCCGGCCTGTCAAGGCCATTTGGAATATTTTCCGCAAAGCCGCGGCGCGGCGGCAGCCGGGCTTTTTCGGGCGGCAAATCGGCCCCTTGGCGGGCCCGCATCGTTGCAGCGCAATATTCCCATACCCTTCTGCTATACCACGACAATTTAATGTGAGGCCGACGTCGCTTGTGCGCCGCAAAAATATGGCTAGCTGAACATCCAGAGGGGAAAGAAACCCACGAACGCAAGGCAGCAATGACCATGAGACACCGAGCCATATTCCTTTCGGCGGCCCTGCTGGCCGCGGGCTTCGCCGCGATGGCGGCAGGCACGCGCAGCCCGCCGCCGCAGCAAAGTTCGGCCGGCGCGCCGGCAGTCGCGCAGCATCAGATGGCGCCGCGCGAGACCACCGGCAGGGCCAGCGCCGAGAGCTTTGACCACCCGGCCCCGCGGCTTCTCTTGCACGGCATCGTTGCCTGCGCCCCGGCCGCCAGCCCGGCGCTTGCCTGCAACAAGCTGGAGCCGCTGCTGGCGCAGTGATGGCGGTGCAAGGCCCCGACAAGCGAGATGCGAAAGCCCGGCCCCGCGCCGGGCTTTCGGTTTTGCATGCCGATGCATGAAACGAAGCCGGCTCGCGTGTCCGCCGCTGGATTCGGCGGCGGCACACTACTTCCAATTTTTGGAAATCAGTCGTAACCGGACGCGACGGTCGTGATCGGCGCGGCGCTGGTGGAGCAATATTTTGCGCAACGTGCCGGGCACACGCGGATTAAGGCGGCGCGGTCGCAATATGACGTCTGGCTGGCAATCGCGGGCCTGGCACAGTGGGCGACGCCCGAGGATGTGAAACGCTCCCATCCGAAGGCAAGTATCCTCAAAGGCGGTCGCGTCGTGTTTAACATCAAGGGCTACGACTTCCGGCTGGTTGCCGCCCTCAACTATCGCGCCGGCATATTGGCCATCCGGTTTTTTGGGACGCATGTTGAATATGACAAGATCGATGCGGAGACGGTGTGATGGATGCTACTTTGGTCGTCATTGAAAACGACGCCGAGCTTGCGCGCGCGGGCGCTGGTCGATCGCCTGATGGCATCGGACAGCCGCGCTGATGCCGCGCGGCTGGAAGCGCAAGCGCGTCTGATCGCTGCCTATGAGGAGCGCAAGTGGCCGCGGCGGAGGCCGAAGACCGCCGAGATCATCCGCTACCTCATGGACCAGCATGGACTTTCACGCGCCGACATGGTGCCGATCCTCGGCACCGCCAGCCGCGTGAGCGAGGTGCTGCGGGGCAGGAAAGGCCTGAGCATGCGTATGCTGCAGCGGCTGCGCGCGCGATTCCGCGTGCCTGCGGATGTGCTGTTGCCGCCGCCCACCAGGACGCGTGCGCGCCGGCCGGCCAAGCGCAAAGCGGCGTGAGCAAAGCGCGCTAAAACCGCACGAAGGCCAGAAGCAGAACGATCACGATCACGACGATCGCGATAATGAGGTAGCGCTTCTCGAGCATGAGCGAATGGTGCCGTTTGAGTTCGCCCCATTTTAAGATAGCGGGCGCGCCGCCGCGGGCAAGCGCGCTTGTGTCGCGGCCTTCAGCGGCGCGCGTTGAAGCGGCGGCAGGCGACGCGGTAGGCCACGAAAAAACCGATGAGTGCGCCGAGCGGTACCGCCATGCCGGTCAGCACGAGCTGGCGCGCCGAGCAGGTGATGTTGTCCTGATTGCCGTGCGCACAGGTCAACAGCGCGGGCGGGCCGAACAGGCCGACCGCGACATAGACGACCAGCGGCATCACCACCACGCCGATGGCCATGCCGATCAGCACCAGGCGGCCGAGCCCATCGGGCAAGGTGGCCGGCGGCGCGGGCTGTTGGGCTTCGGGCATGCGGCAAGCATAGCACTTCGGCGGGTGGCGGGAATGGGGATGTGCGCATCCCTTTCTCCTCATGGTGAGGAGCGCCGCATTAGCGGCGCGTCTCGAACCATGAGGCCCAAAGTAGCCGCCTGCATCCTTCGAGACGCCCGCCTTCGCTAACGCTTCGGCGGGCTCCTCAGGATGAGGCGGAGTGAGGGCGGCTCGCGTCGACTACTGCCCCAACCCCTTGCCCTTCAGCGCATCGCCGATTTCATCCAAAATCGCCGGGTCGTCGATGGTCGCCGGCATCGTCCACGGCTCGCCGTCGGCGATCTTCTTGATGGTGCCGCGCAGGATCTTGCCCGAGCGCGTCTTCGGCAGGCGCGCGACCGTGATCGCCAGCTTGAACGAGGCGACGGGCCCGACCTTCTCGCGCACCAGCGCGACGATTTCCTTCTCGATCTCCTCCGGCGGGCGGTTGACGCCGGCTTTGAGCACGAGGAAGCCGCACGGCACCTCGCCCTTCAAGTCGTCCTTGATGCCGAGCACCGCGCATTCGGCGACGTCGGGATGCGCGGCCAGCACTTCCTCCATGCCGCCGGTGGAAAGCCTATGGCCGGCGACGTTGATGATGTCGTCGGTGCGGCTCATCACGTAGAGATAGCCGTCCTCGTCCTTGAAGCCGGCGTCGGCGGTCTTGTAGTAGCCGGGGAAGTCCGTGAGGTAGGCTTCCTTGAAGCGCTCGTCCTGATGCCACAGCGTCGGCAGCGCGCCGGGCGGCAGCGGCATCTTCACCACGATGGAGCCGATCTTGTCGGCCGGCAGCACCTTGCAGGCCTCGTCGACGATGTCGACCTGGTAGCCCGGCATGGGCACGCAAGTTGAGCCGTATTTCACCGGCAACTGCCCGAGGCCCACCGGATTGCCGGCAATGCACCAGCCGGTCTCGGTCTGCCACCAGTGATCGAGCACCGGAATTTTCAGCATGTCCTCGGCCCATTGGATGGTGGGCGGATCGGCGCGCTCGCCGGCAAGGAACAGCGTGCGGAAGCGGCGCAGGTCGTATTGGCCGAGCAGCTTGCCTTGCGGGTCCTCCTTCTTGATGGCGCGGAAGGCGGTGGGCGCGGTGAACATCGACACCACCTTGTGTTCGGAAATGATGCGCCAGAACACGCCCGCGTCGGGCGTGCCGACCGGCTTGCCCTCGAACAGGATGGCGGTGCAGCCGTGAATGAGCGGGCCGTAGACGATGTAGGAATGACCGACCACCCAGCCGATGTCGGAGGCCGCCCACCACACTTCGCCGGGATCGACGCCGTAGAGATATTGCATCGACCATTTGAGCGCGACCATGTGGCCGCCATTGTCGCGCACGACTCCCTTGGGGATGCCGGTGGTGCCGGACGTGTAGAGAACGTAGAGCGGATCGGTGGCGGCGACGGGGACGCATTCGCTGGTCTTGGCGTATTCGACCGCGTGCTCCCACACTTTGCGCCAGTCGTGGTCGCGGCCTTCCTTCAGCTCCGCCGTGCATTGCGGACGCTGCAGGATGAGGCAGGCGGCGGGCTTGTGCGTGGCGAGGTCGATGGCGCCGTCGAGCAGCGGCTTATAGGGGATGACGCGGGCGCCCTCGATGCCGCAGCTCGCCGAGAGGATGACCTTCGGCTTGGCGTCGTCGATGCGGGTGGCGAGTTCTTTCGCCGCGAAGCCGCCGAACACCACCGAGTGGATGGCGCCGATGCGCGCGCAGGCGAGCATGGCGAAGGCCGCTTCCGGCACCATGGGCATGTAGATGATGACGCGGTCGCCTTTTTCGACGCCGAAGTCGCGCAGCATGGCGCCCAAGAGCTGCACCTCGGAGAGCATGCGGCCGTAGGTGAACGTCTGCTTCGTATTGGTGACGGGAGAATTGTAGATCAGCGCGGCCTGGTCGTTGCGGCCGGCGAGCACATGGCGGTCGAGCGCGTTGTAGCAGGTGTTGCAAGATGCGCCGGCGAACCAGTGGCCGTAGATGCCGGCGTCCTTGTCGAACACCTTCTTGGCCGGCTCGTACCAGTCGATCTCGCGCGCCGCCTCGGCCCAGAAGCCTTCCGGGTCGCGCTGCCAGCGCGCATACACGTCGGGATAGCTGCTCGCGCGAGCGTCCATGGGCGGGTTCCTCCAATCCTTGCTGTTCGCCTCATCCTGAGGAGGCGCGTCAGCGCCGTCTCGAAGGATGGGGATGAATGTTTGCCCCGATTGTGGAACGCCTGCCCCGCGCAAACAAGGCTGGCGCCGATGCATTTGGTCGGCTTTTATCCGATCCCGATCTCTTCCGGTCATTCCGGGGCGCCGCGAAGCGGCGAACCCGGAATCCATACTCCGCAGAGCACTGGACTATGGATTCCGGGTTCGCGACCTTCGGTCGCGCCCCGGAATGACGAAGCAAGAAGTGCGGGGAGAGGGATTAGAAAAACCCGTGCCGATCATCACCGACCCCCTGTTCTACCTGGTCGCCATTCCGGCGGTGACTGCGCTCGGCCTGTCGAAGGGCGGCTTTTCCGGCCTCGGCACTATCGCCGCACCGCTGATGGCGCTGGTGGTGTCGCCGGTGCAGGCGATCGGCATCCTCACGCCCATCCTCATCACGCAGGACGTGGTGACGGTGTGGTCCTACTGGCGGCGCTGGGACAGCCGCATCCTCTGGATCATGGTGCCCGGCCAGATCGCCGGCGCAGGCCTTGCCTGGGCGATCGCGGCCTACGTGCCGGACGCGGCGATCAGGCTGGTGGTGGGACTGATCGCCACCGCGTTCGCGCTCAGCCAATGGTTCGGGCTCGCCGGCCGCTTCGCCAGCGAGCATCCCTCCGTCGTCGCCGGCAGGCTGTGGGGCACGGTGGCCGGCTTCACCAGCTTCATCGCCAATACCGGCGGGCCGCCGTTCCAGATCTACGTGCTGCCGCAGAAGCTCGAGAAGGAGACCTTCGTCGGCACCTATTCGCTGTTCTTCGCGGTGGGCAACGCGCTCAAGGTGGTGCCCTATTTCCTGCTCGGCCAACTCAACCCGCTGAACATGGGGACAGCCGTGCTGCTCTTGCCGCTCGCCGTGGCCACCAACGTCGCGGGCGTCTGGCTGGTGCGGCGTACGCCGACCGAGTTCTTCTACAAAATCGTCTATCTGCTGATCTTCCTGATCGGGATCGAGCTGATCGTCACCGGGGCGAGGCAGGTGCTGGCTGCGTGAACCGCGCTGACGGCGGCCGCGACCAATGATAGGCTTTTGCGCCGCGTAGGAATCACGCAATGCACATCGTACTGCTGACGGCCGTGTTGCTGGCCGGCCTCGCCAAAGCGGGCGGCGGCGCCGACACGCACGCCGTCCTCGACTGCAAGTCGGACGACGAGCCGCGCATCATCAAGGGCTGCACGGCCGTGATCGAGGATCGATCGGTTCCCACCGGCGCGCGCTTGACCGCCCATTTCCGCCGCGGCGTCGCCTACGAATACCAGAAGGACTACCAGAAAGCCCTGGCCGATTTCGACGCCGTCATCCGGCTGGCGCCGGTGGGCGCCGCCTTCGCCAACCGCGGCCACATCTATCAGCAGCTCGGCGACGACGCGCGCGCGCTGGCCGAGCTCGACGAGGCGATCAAGCGCGATCCCAAATTCCTGCTGGCCTATCAGTGGCGCGGCGAGCTCCACTACACCGCCCAGCCGCTTCGAGCAGGCGCTCGCCGACTACGACATGGCGGTCGGCATCAATCCAAAATACGCCGACACCTATTGGGACCGCGCCCGGGCGCACATTGCCCTGCGACGACGAGAAAGCCGCGATCGCCGACTACAGCCTGCTGATCGACCACGAGCCGAATTCGACGCGCGGCTACCTCAGCCGTGCCGCGTTGCTGCTCGACAACGGCAGGCCGAGCGAGGCTATCGACGACTGTACCGAGGCGCTGCGCATCGAGCCCAAATACGCCGGCGCGCTGGCGCTGCGCGGCGATGCCTATGCGGCGCAGGGCAACCTGAAGCGCGCGATCGCCGACTACACCGAGGCGATCGCGCTCAGGCCGGGGTGGATCGTGGCCTACCGCAACCGCGCGGAAGCCTACCAAAAAGGCGGCGACAAGGCGCGGGCGATCGCCGATTACCAAACGATCGTGCGGCTCGATCCCAAGAACATGTCCGCCCGTTTTGCGCTCAAGGACCTCGGCGTCGATATCTCGACCGAATGGGAGATCGCGCCCAAGGGCAAGAGCATGCTCGACATCCTCAAGTGAGCTGCAGGCCCCTCCTCCCCTCACACGCAGGGAGAGGCGAAAGCGCAATTGATCGCCGCCCGTCCCCGCGGCTAACGTGGCGCTCAGCAAGGGGAACCCATCCATGGCGCAGACGCCCTACGATATCGATCTTGAGCGCAACCCGGCCAATTTCCAGCCGCTGACGCCGCTCGGCTTTCTCGAGCGGGCGGCGAGCGTATTTCCTGCGCACACCGCGATCATCCACGGCGGGCTGCGGCGCTCTTACGCCGAGTTCTACGCACGGGCGCGCCAACTGGCCTCCGCGCTTGCCAAGCACGGGATCCGGCGCGGCGACACCGTCTCGGTGCTGCTGGCCAATACGCCGGCGATGCTGGAATGCCACTACGGCGTGCCGATGACACAAGGCGTGCTCAACACGCTCAACACGCGGCTGGACGCACCGATCATCGCCTTCTCGCTCGATCACGCCGGCGCCAAGGTGGTGATCGTCGACCGCGAATTTTCCAAGATGATGAAGGAGGCGCTTTCGCTCGCCAAGGTCAAGCCGCTGGTGATCGACTACGACGATCCCGAATACGCAGGGCCCGGCGAGCGGCTGGGCTCGATCGAATACGAGGATTTCATCGCGCAGGGCGATCCGAACTTCGACTGGCTGATGCCGCAGGACGAATGGGACGCCATCTCGCTCAACTACACGAGCGGCACCACCGGCGACCCCAAGGGCGTGGTCTATCACCACCGCGGAGCGCATCTGCTCGCGGTCGGCAACGTGGTGACCTGCTCCATGCGCAAGCATCCGGTCTATCTGTGGACGCTGCCCATGTTCCACTGCAACGGCTGGTGCTTTCCCTGGTCGATCTCGGTGGCGGCCGGCACGCATGTCTGTCTGCGCGCCGTACGCGCGGCCGCCATGTATGACGCGATCGCCACGCACAAGGTGACGCATCTGTGCGGCGCGCCGATCGTGATGGCGACGCTGCTCAACGCGGCGGCGAGCGAGAAGAAGCCGCTGCCGCATGTGGTGGAGTTCTTCACGGCGGCGGCGCCGCCGCCCGAGGCTGTGCTCGCCGCCATGAAGGAGGCGGGCTTCAACGTCACGCATCTTTATGGGCTGACCGAAACCTACGGGCCCGCGGTGGTGAACGACTGGCACGAGGCATGGAGCGCGCTTGCCGGCCCCGCGCAGGCGGCGAAGAAAGCGCGCCAGGGCGTGCGCTACGGCGCGCTGGAAGCGCTCGAGGTGATCGATCCGGAAACCATGCAGCCGGTGCCGCGCGACGGCCAGACCATCGGCGAGGTCATGTTCCGCGGCAACGTGGTGATGAAGGGCTATCTGAAGAACAAGAAATCGACCGACGCGGCCTTTGCCGGCGGCTGGTTCCACTCCGGCGATCTCGGCGTGATGCACCCCGACGGCTACATCCAGCTCAAGGACCGCTCCAAGGACATCATCATCTCCGGCGGCGAGAACATTTCCTCGATCGAGGTGGAGGATGCGCTGTACAAACATCCGGCGGTGGCCGCCGCCGCGGTGGTCGCCAAAGCCGACGACAAATGGGGCGAGACCCCTTGCGCCTTCATTGAACTGAAGCCGGAGGCCAAGGCCACGTCCGACGAATTGATGCAATGGTGCAAGAGCCACCTCGCCCACTACAAATGCCCGCGCCACGTGGTGTTCGCCGAACTGCCGAAGACGAGCACGGGGAAGATCCAGAAATTCAAGCTGCGGGAGATGGCGAAGGGGGTGTGAACGCACGGCACCTCGCGTCCCGGCTGCAGCGCAGCGTGAAACAGAGCCTTCACGCCGCCGCGCGCCGCTGAAGGCTTCGCCGCAACGACCCCAGCCACCCGGCAAACGCATTGCGGAAAAAGTCGCAGCGCGCGGGCGCCGACGAAGGCTCGCAATCGAACGTCGCCCACCACTCGACGAAGGCGCGGTCGCCATCGACGACCGGCGTCACCCGCAGCGTGGCGCAATAGTTGGCGACCGGCGCCTCCGCCTCCTCGGCAAACCCGTAGCTCTGTGCGCGCTCGACATCGGACAGCGCCAGAAGACGCTCGCGGATGCGCCTTCCGTCATAGAGCACGTTGCGCACGGCGCCGACCGCGTCGCCCGCTTTGCCGTCCTCGATTTCGCTTTCGCCGGCGCCGTCGACCCACAGCGGATAATTGTTGAAGTCACGAATGGCGCGCCAGACGGCATCGGCGCTGTGATCGAACACGGTGCTGTAATAGGCCTTGGCCATGTGACTTCCTCGCTGTCGGCTGGCGTACCTTGCCAACCGGCAATGCGCACGGCCACCCGATTTCTGCCGTTGCTCAGGCCGGCGCGAGGTCTTGCCCCTCGACAAAGCGTTGGCGGAACTCGGCGGGCGTGTCCGCGAACAGCCGACAGCCGGCGCCGTGCAGTTCCTCGTGCGAGCCATAGCCCCAGAGCGCGCCGATGGGCGTGACGTCGTTTTCCAGCGCGCCGGCCACGTCATAGAAGCGGTCGCCGACCATCACCGCCTCGGCCGCGCTGACATGCACGCGCTGCAAGGCGAAAGCGAGCATCTCCGCCTTGGTGTCGCGCTCGTCGAGGCCGGCGCCGGTGATGCCCTTGAAATAGCCGGCGATGCCGAGCGCGTTCGCGACCTGCGTCGCGTAGTGCTGCGGCTTGGAGGTGACGATCCAGGCGAGCGCGCCTTTGTCGGCGATCGCTTGCAGCATCGCGGGCACCTCCGGATAGAGCGCGTTGCGCCTAATGCCGCCGGCGTCGTAGGCGGCGCGGAAGGCGGCCATGCCGGCGGCGATCTCTTCCTCCGAAATCTCCGGCTTGAGGACGCGAAACATTTCGGGCAGCGGCGGCCCAAGAAAGCGGGCGAGCCGCTCGTCCGGCAGGTCGCCAAGCGCCAGCGCCTTCAGCGCAGCGCGAAAACAATAATAGAGTCCCTCGCGCGCATCGGTTAGAGTGCCGTCGAGATCGAAGAAATACGCTTTGATCGCGCTCATGCCGGACCATAACCGGCGAGCAGACCCAAGGAAACGCCGCGTCCCATGTCCCTGATCCTGGTCACCGACGACGGCCCCATCCGCACCGTGCGCCTGAACCGGCCGGAGAAGAAAAACGCGCTCACGCGGCCGATGTACGAAGCGATCGGCGCGGCGCTGACCGAAAAACGCGACGGCCTGCGCTGCATCGTCATCCTCGGCAACGAGAGCGGCTTCACCGCCGGCAACGACATCGCCGACTTCCTCGCCGCCGGCGAGCAGGGCAGCGCGCTGGAGCGGCCGACCGTGCGCTTCCTGCACGTTTTGGCGCGCTGCGAGACGCCGCTGGTGGCGGCGGTCAACGGCGTCGCGGTCGGCGTCGGCACCACCATGCTCCTGCATTGCGATCACGTGGTGGCGGCGAGCGATGCGCGGCTGTCGACGCCCTTCGTCGCGCTCGGTCTGCTGCCGGAGGCGGCCTCGACGCTGATCGGACCGCGGCTGATGGGCTACGCGCGCGCCTTCGAACTGTTCGTGATGGGGCGCCCCTTCTCGGCCGAGGAAGCCAAGGCCGCCGGCCTCGTCAACCGCGTGGTGGCGCCGCAAGAGCTGGAGGCCGCGGCGCTTGCCGCCGCGCGCGCGATAGCGGCGCTGCCGCCGGAAAGCGTCAAAATCGCGCGGCGGCTGATGCGCGGACCGCTCGACGAAACCATCAAGCGCATCGACGAGGAGGTTGCGATCTTCGGCGAGCGGCTCACCTCGCCGGAGGCGAAGGCCGCCTTCAAGGCGTTCCTTGAGCGGAAGAAGTGAGCGCGCCTGTCATTCGGCCCGAGGGCCCAGCCTTACCGGCTCATGGGCTTCGCGGCATAGCGTCAGTTCATCCTTGCCGCGCTCCGCGGCCACGCAGGCTCAGCGGCCTTCGCGGGAGAAGGGATCGAGCAGGTTGCTGCCGTTGTAGCGCTGATCGAACGAGCCGCTGCCGTTGAACTGGCGCATCTGCACCGAGAAGCCGCCATTCTGATAGAGGTTGGCGTTGCCGTCGGAGCGCGTGCCGTCATCCTGCTTCGGAGCCAGATTGGTGATCGGATCGGAATAGTTCAAACTGGCGCCGCTGTCGCCGGAGGCATTGCGCTCGAAGGTGAAGGCATGCGCGGCGGGTGCGGCGAAGGCCGCGGCTGCGAGCGCGGCAGCGAGCAGCATGGCGAAACGATGCGGGTGATGTGTCATGGCGAGCTCGATTTTAATCGTTTCGCCGCGATTGGGCCAGAGCAATATGGCCGCAAGGCGGCGGGTGACGGCCCGGATTTACATCGGTTTTAAGGCGCCCGGCCCTCATGCAAAACCGCCGCCTCGCGGCTTCGCGAGCCGGCGGTTTCAAGTCCTGGGATGAACCGCGGCGAGAAGGCGGGTCAGTGCACGCTGGCGTGGCCGTTGTGTTTGAGCCGCTCGATCTCGTCCTTCACGAGCAATTTCTTACGCTTCAGCTCCACAATTCTCAGATCATCGATCGCGGGATGAGCCAGGCATTCGGTGATTTCCTGCTCGAGCGCCTGATGCTTCTTTTCGAGCTCCGCGAGATGAGATTGCATCGACATGCAGAATGTCTCCTCAATCAGTGGCTCTTAAAGGCAGTTAAGTCTAGCGCAGATGGCTGACAAGGGCGACGTTACATCCGCCGCGGACGCTGAGCAATTGGAACCCAAAGCCTTTGATCGACGGCGGTTTTTTCGGCAGCCTTGAACGGACTTGTGGAAAACGCAATAATTTGTGACGCTTTTTTCTTGCCCGTGGCGGCTCTGGGCCGCTTGGGAAAGCGAACCTGCGGTGGCGATGACGAAAGAGGAAGAGCGCGAGTTGCGGGAGCAGCTGGCGCGACTGCAACAGGAACATCGCGATCTCGACGCGGCGATCGCGGCGCTTGCCATGTCTCCCGGCTCCGACCTTATCCAGGTACAGCGGCTGAAGAAGCGCAAGCTCTTCCTGCGCGACCGCATCCGCGCCATCGAGGACCAGCTTACGCCGGATATTATTGCGTAGTTCCCTTTCCCCGCATTGCGGGGAGAGGGTGGCGAGCGCCGGATAGGCGCGAGCCGGGTGAGGGGCATTGCACGGCCCCTCACCCGACCCGCCTTCGCTAGTGCTCAGGCGGGTCGACCTCTCCCCGCGAAGCGGGGAGAGGTAAAGAAAGCACGGCATTACCGCCGCTCGCGCTTGCGCGCGTACATCGCCTGGTCGGCGGCGTCGATCGCGCCGGCGGCGTCGAGCTCGGGCGCGAGCATGACCACCCCGGCGCTGGCGCCGACGCCGGGTTGCGCCGGGCCCTGTTCCAGGCTCAGCCACTCGATGCGGTTCTCCAGCTCGCGCGCGCGCATGGCGGCCTGGGGCCCGCTCACGTTCCACATCAGCACGCCGAATTCATCGCCGCCCAGCCGGCCGACCACGTCGGAGGCGCGCACGCGACCGGTCAATTCGCGCGCCACCGCCTTGAGCAGCCGGTCGCCGGCGGCGTGGCCGTGCTGGTCGTTGATCGCCTTGAAGCGGTCGAGATCGATGTAGACCAGCGCGGCGGCAGCGCCGTAGCGCTTCATATAGGCAAGCGAGCGCTTGAGCTCGCGCTCGAAGCCGCGCCGGTTGAGGATGTCGAGCAGCGGATCGACGTCGGCGCGCTGTTCGAGCTCGGCTATGCGCGCCCGCGCCTCGGCGAGCTCGGCCTTGAGCCGTCCGACCTCGGCGCGCGAGTCCAGCGCCGGGCCGCCGACTATGCGCGCTTCGGCTCGCTCGGCGGTCATCTATCGAAACCCCATTCGCGAATCGCTGCCGGGGCAATGATAACGCGTCCGCCTTGCCTCGGGGGAGCCTCAACCTATAATCCGCCGCTTCCTTTCGGCGGGAAGGCGGAGCGGGAGCGAATATGGCGGCGAAACCAGTCGCGATCATCATGGGCAGCCAGTCCGACTGGTCCACCATGAAGCACGCCGCCGACACGCTCGCCGCCCTCAAGATCCCCTATGTGGCGAAGATCGTGTCCGCCCACCGCACGCCCAAGCGGCTCTATGAATTCGCCGCCGGCGCGCGCGAGCGCGGCTTCAAGGTGATCATTGCCGGCGCCGGCGGCGCCGCCCACCTGCCCGGCATGACGGCGGCAATGACGCCGCTGCCGGTATTTGGCGTGCCGATGAACACGCACGCGCTCGAGGGCAAGGATTCGCTGCTGTCGATCATGCAGATGCCGGGCGGCGTGCCGGTCGGCACGCTCGCCATCGGCAAGGCGGGCGCCGTCAATGCCGCGCTGCTGGCGGCCGCCGTGCTGGCGCTGTCCGATGCCAAGATCGCCAAGCGGCTCGATGCCTGGCGCGCGCGCCAGACCAAATCCGTCGCCATGAAGCCGAAGGACTGACACATGCCCCTCCTCCGCTCGTTCCCGCGCAAGCGGGAATCCGGCGCACTATTCGCAGCGCAAGGCAGTCCCGGGTCCCCGCTTGCGCGGGGACGAACGCATGAGCGATCACGTGCTTAAAACCGGCGCGACCATCGGCATTCTCGGCGGCGGGCAGCTTGCCCGCATGCTGGCGCTGGCGGCGGCGCGGCTCGGTTACCGCTGCCACGTCTATTCGCCCGACGAAGGCTCCTGCGCCTTCGACGTCGTGCACAGCAGGACTTGCGCGACCTATGAGGACGAAACGGCGCTCGGCCGCTTCGCCGGCTCCGTCGACGTCATCACCTACGAATTCGAGAACGTGCCGGCCGAGACCGCGGCCTTTCTCGCCAAACGCAAGACGGTGCTTCCCGACCCGCAGGTGCTGGAGATCACGCAGGACCGGCTGATCGAGAAGGAATTCATCAGCGGCCAGAAGATCGCGACCGCGCCTTATGCCGCGGTGCACAGCGCCGTGCAGCTTGCCGACGCGGTGCAGATGATCGGCCTGCCGGCCGTCTTGAAGACGCGCAAGCTCGGCTATGACGGCAAGGGACAGGCGCGCATCGCCAAAGGCGCCGATCCCATGGCGGCCTGGCGCACGGTGCAGACGCAGCCCGCGATCATGGAAGGCTTCATCAAGTTCGAGCGCGAAATCTCGGTGGTGGCGGCGCGCTCGGCCGACGGCAAGGTGGAATGCTTCGAGGTGACCGAGAACGAACACCGCGACCACATCCTGCATATCTCGCGGGTGCCGGCGCGGGTCACGCCCGCGCTCGCCGCCGAAGCGCGCCGCATCGCCGGCCGCATCGCCAAGGCCTTCGACTATGTCGGCGTGCTGGCGGTGGAAATGTTCGTGGTGAAACAGGGGCGCAAGCAGCACGTCCTGGTCAACGAGATCGCCCCGCGCGTGCACAATTCCGGGCACTGGACTATCGACGGCTGCACGGTGTCGCAGTTCGAGCAGCACATCCGCGCCATTGCCGGCCTGCCGCTGGCCAAGCCGGTAAGACTCGGCCGCAAGGTCGAGATGGTCAATCTGATCGGGCTGGAAATCGACGAGGCCGAGCGCTGGCTTTCCGTGCCGGGCGCTTCCGTGCACGTCTATCACAAGGGCGAGGCGCGGCCGCGCCGCAAGATGGGGCATGTGACGCGGGTGTGGGCGAAGTGAAGGCTTCTCACGCCGCCTTGAAGGCCGAAATCTTCTTGAGCTCGGGCGCGACTTTGTCCTCGGCAATTTCAAGATCATATTGTGCCTGCATGTTCATCCAGAAAGCAGGCGTCGTCTTCAAGAACTTGCCGAGACGCAGCGCGGTCTGGCGAACTTGCCATCCGATTTCGAGATGCCGCAACCGGAATCCGCATGCGCTTCGGGGCGCCGCCGGCTATGGTTGCGTTCATGCCCGCCCGCTTCCCCGACCGCCTGCGCCTGCCGCTCGAGTTCGACGCGGCGCAGCTCGCCGCCGATCTGGCGGCGGTCGAGGCCGCGGGCTGGACCGAGCATTTCGTCAAGCAGAACTACGCCGGCGACTGGAGCGCGATCGCCCTGCGTGCGCCGCGGGGCGAAACGCACCCCGTGCGCATGATCTATTCCGACCCCGGCTGCACCGATTTCGTGGACACGCCGGCGCTGAACGAGGCGCCCCATATGCGCGCGGCGCTGGAGGCTTTCGCCTGCCCGCTCAAGTCGGTGCGGCTGATGCGGCTCGCTTCCGGCTCGTCGATCAAGGAGCACCGCGACCACGATCTCGCCTTCGAGGAGGGCAAGGTACGCATCCATATCCCGGTGGTCACCAATGCCGGCGTGGACTTCCGCTTCAACGGCCAGCGCTGCGTCATGCCGGCGGGGTCGAGCTGGTATCTGCGCCTGTCCGATCCGCATAGCGTGGCCAACCGGGGGACGCGCGACCGCGTCCATCTGGTGATCGACGCCGCGGTCAATGCCTGGCTCGTCGACCTGTTCGAACGGCATTGCAGGCGGCGGCCTGACGCAGCTGGCCCGGCTGGCGCCGGCAAAGCGCCGTCACCACATGGGAAATAGCCAAAACTGGGCCCTTTCGGACCTGATCCAATGGACTCCCGGCGGCTTTTCTGCTATGGCCGCCCAACTCAATCGCCCGCGCCATTGCGGGGCTTTGGGTGACACCCGTTCCGAGCCACAACAAGGAGCAAGCGTGCAAGTTCTCGTTCGCGACAACAATGTCGACCAGGCCCTGAAGGCGCTGAAAAAGAAGATGCAGCGCGAGGGCATTTTCCGCGAGATGAAGCTTCGCGGCCATTACGAAAAACCGTCGGAAAAGAAGGCGCGGGAGAAGGCGGAAGCGATCCGCCGGGCCCGCAAGCTCGCGCGCAAGAAGATGCAGCGCGAGGGCCTGCTTCCGGCAAAGCCGCGCCCGGCTCCCGGCACGGGTCCTGCCGGCCGCGGCGGCGCCCGCCGCATGGGCTGATCCTGCGGTTCCGTCGCGACCGCACCGAATCCGATCGTGGCGCGGGCCCCTTGTCGCCCGCGCTATTGTTTTTGCGGGCCGTCTTTCGAGCGCATGCCCCGGAAAACGCCGGTCCCGGCCCGATCCGGGATGGCAGCCGGTTTTCGGACAAGATCATGCACTACGGACGGGCTTCGCCGAACCTTCGCCGCATTCACGAGGCCGATGGGACGCTCGATGACCGCAGCGCGAGGCATGAGATGAGCCGCGAGCCGAGACACAACCGCCGCGCCGCCCTCGCCGCACTGCCGCTCGTGGCGCTGCTCGCCGGCTGTTCCAGTCTGGGCAGCAATGCGATCTTCGCCGGCGCGCCGGAAAGCGGCGATGCCGCCTACGCCGCCTCGCCCGCCAATATCGCCTCGCTCACCGAAGTGGTGACGCGCAATCCGAAGGATCCGCAGGCCTACAATATGCGCGGCACGGTATTCGGGCAGGGCCACCGCTACGAGGAAGCCCTCGCCGATTTCGACAAGGCGATCAGAATCGATCCGAATTACGCGCAGGCCTACGCCAACCGCGGGCTGGTCTACCGCGAAGTCGGCAAGCTCGACCTCGCGCTCGCCGACTACGACAAGGCGATCGGCATCGATTCCACTTACTCGAATGCCTATCTCGGGCGCGGCATGGTCTATCGGGCGGAGAACAAGGCGCGTCTCGCCTTGGCCGATTTCAACAAGGCGATCGCCATCCGCCCCGACAGCGCGCAGGCTTACTACAATCGCGGCCTGCTCTATCAGGCGCAGAAGCAGCACAATTTCGCCATCGAAGACTTCACCACCGCGATCGGCCTGTCGACCAACCGGGCCGAGCCCTATATCGCGCGCGCCTTGAGCTATATCGCGGTGACGAACTACAAGGACGCGGCGGGCGATCTCGACCAGGCGGTCGGCATCGACCCGCAGAATCTGCAGGCATGGGTGGCCCGCGGGCTCGCCTATGAACGCCTCGGCGACAAGCAGAAGGCGGCCGGCTCCTACGCGCGCGCCATCAATATCGACGAGAGCTATCAGCCCGCGCGCGCGGGCTTTGCCCGCGTCGGCGGCCAATACGGCACCGCATACCAGACGTTCTAGCTACGACGCGCGCTGGTAATCGGGCGCCGATCGATCGGCGGGCGCGGCTTGCGCCGGCCAAAGCGGCGGCGAGATTTCCTTCGGCAAGCTGTCGGCACTATTCGGCCGACCTCCGCTCCCGACGCGCGCTTCGGACTCGAAGCGATGGCCGCACTGCGTGCACGCCCACAGATCAAGCATGACGCCTTCCTCCCTGAAATAGTCCGACCATTGCGGCTCGCGAAGAAACGCACCGCACCGGCCGCAGCACACGCCGCGCCCGTAGGTCCACACGGTTGCCAGCGTTCCCATAGGCACCTCCCAAGCGCTCCGCAGCCAATGGACCAGTCGCGCTCACGCCGCGCAGGACGACAAAGGCGGCGGCCGGCACAGGAGGCACGCGCAAACATCCAGCGCGCGCTCTCGCCGGGGCAGCCGGAGCGCCGCCGCCGGCGGCGGATCCGGAGGATCGTCGTCGTTCGCCGCGGTCAGGACTCGCGGCAACGAGCCGCAAAACGGGTCATCGGGCAGAAACCGATCACATGCATTGCGCATGGCACCACCTCAAATGAGTTGGGGGCCATGATCGGCTTCGCCGCCCTCACCGCGCGGCCGTCCGCGCCAGCGGCGCCATTGCCAGCGGGCGTGCGAACGGCTCGGCGCCGGCGCCGCATCCCGCCGATCGAGCAGGCGTAGCGCGTCCATGATCTCGTCCCAGCGCACGACGGCGCCGCCGGCGCCGAGGCGCAACTCGGGAGCCGCTTCCACCGCGCAGGCGTCCGACGCCCAGGAAGCGAGGATCGCGCGCTTTTCGTTGAGGGTGAGATCGTCATCGCGCACAAAGTCCATCGGCTGCGCGAAGGCGCGTGCCGGGTGCAGTAACGCGTCGAGATCGAAACTATCGCCCGGGTTCTTAGTCGCGTTCGGTAGGTCGTCAGGGTTCTGGTGCCTCATAGCCACATCCTCGATCGAGCAACATGGGTACAAGGGTCGCCGGACACCGGCCGGCGCCCAAAGCATCGAGCCCAACTTGGCGCCCGACGGCGAAAAAAATTAGGAAGGCCAAGACCGATTTCAAGAGGGGCGCAATCGGACCGGCCCGCTTGCTTTAAGGCATTGAATTTTCGTATTTTTTTTGCAGGGCCCGCGAGCCGCCCGGGCCTGCATCGTCAGGCCTTTTTTCGCAGAATCGGGTGGAGGTTGCGCACCGCCTCAAGCTGCGAGGCGATCAGCAGCGCGCCGGCGGCAGCCCCGATTATGTCGGTCCAGATCGCGCCGGGAAAGGCGCGCGCCGGCACCATCATCGCCAGGCCGGCCAGCGCAAAGGCGATGCGCAGCAGCGGGCCGGCCGGCCGTGTCATGAAACCGGCGACGGCGACCGACACGAGATAGACGCCCATGACCGCGGTGACGACCGCCAGCACCACGTCGGGGACCGGGCCTTGCAGCAACAGCGTCGGCGAGGACACGAACAGAAACGGCACGATATAGGCGGACCAGCCGAAACGGACCCCGGCAAAGCCGGTTTTTATCGGGTCGGCCTGGGCGATGCTGGCGGCGGTGAAGGCGGCGATCGCCACCGGCGGCGTCGTCATCGACATCATGCCGAAATAGAGCACGAACAAATGGGCGGCGAGCTCGGAAATGCCGACCTGGATGAGCGCCGGCGCGACCAGCGAGGCGAGCAGGACGTAGACGCCGACCGTCGGCATGCCCATGCCGAGAATGATGGCGATGCCGGCGGCCAGCACCAGCAACAAGACGGTGTTGCCGGCGCCGAGATGGATCAGCACGACGGTGAGCGCGAAATTCAAACCGGAGACGTTGAGCACGCCGATGATGAAGCCGGCGGCCGCGGCGATCATGAGAATGTCGAGCGCGCTGCGGCCGGTTTCGACCAGCGCCTCGGCGACTTCGGCCGCGCGCATGCGCTTGCCGCGATAGCTGCCGAAGAGCCCGCACACGATCAGCGAGCCCGCCGCGTAAAGCGCGGCGGTATCGGGGCTGAGATTGAACCAGAACAACCCGCCGACGACGATCGCGAACGGAATGGGAAAGTACCAGCCCTCGGCCAGCACCTGCCGTACGGGGCGCGCGTCGGCCGGCGCGACCGCAGCGATATTGCTCTTGGCCGCCTCCAGGTCCGCCTGGATGAACAGAGCCGCGTAGTAGAGCAAAGCCGGCACCACCGCGGCGACCACGATGTCGGTGTAAGGCCGCCCGAGCAGCTCGGCCATGATGAAGGCGGCGGCGCCCATGATCGGCGGCATCAGCTGACCGCCGGTCGAGGCCACCGCCTCGATGGCGGCGGCGTGATGCGGCTTGTAGCCGGAGCTCTTCATCATCGGGATGGTGATGATGCCGGTCGACACCACGTTGGACACGGCGTTGCCGGAAATCGTGCCGAACAGCGAGGAGGCGATGATGGCGATTTTCGCCGCCCCGCCGCGGTAGCGTCCGAAGGCCGCGATCGCCAGATCGGTGAAGAAGCTCGCCCCGCCCGAGCGCGAAAGCAGCGAGCCGAAAAACAGGAACGAGACCACGACGGTTGAGGCGACGCCGAACACCGAGCCGAACACGCCGTTGACGTCGAGCGCGAGATAGACCAGCAGCCCGTCCGGCGTGACGTATCGGCCTTGCAGATCGCCGGGCAGCAGAGAGCCGAAAAATCCGTAGGCGATGAATGCGATGAGGATGACGGCCAGCACATTGCCGCTCGCCCGCCGCAGTCCTTCGAAAACAAGCACCAAGAGGATGGTGCCGGCGACGACGCCGTTGAGCGGACGATAGGCGATGGCGTCCGACAGCGCGCGATAGTCGTAGGCGACATAAAGCGCCGTGATCAATCCGATACCGGCGGCCGCGATGTCGAACCAAGGCGGCGGGCCCGCCGCGCCCCGGCGCGCGCGATAGGTCAGGAAAACCAGAGCGAGCGCCAGCGCCAGCACGAAGGCGTTGAATTGCTCGTTGATCAGCAGCAGGCCCGCGCTGCGATAGAGATCGCCAGCCCAAGCGAGCGCGGAAAGCGTCAGCACGGCGGCGACGATATTCGCCACCGTGCTGGTCCAATGCGCCGGCTGCGCACCCCTATCGCCGGCGGTATCGCTCATGAATGGGCGCCTAATGCAAGATGCGTTCAAGTCGAAGCGGCAGGCGAGCGTCTTCTTCTCCGCTCGCCCCTGCGCAAGCGGGGACCCGGAGCCGCAATGTTAGAACTTTCGCACTCAACCTGGATTTCCGCTGGAGCCTGTCCCCACGCAGGCGGGGATTGGAATGAGCGGGCCTCGCAGCGATACCACCCGAAATCATCACACCCTAGCGCTTCCAGATTCCGACTTCCTTGTAGAACTTGATGGCGCCCGGGTGGAAGGGAACGCCGTGGTCGCGCGCCAGATTCTCCTTCTTGTAACGGCCGAATATTTTCGACACGGCGACCAGCTTGGCCTGCTGCTCGTAGAGCAGCTTGGCGATCTTGTAGGCGGTGTCGTCGGACATCTGAGCGCCGCCCACGATGAGATAGTCGTGGAAGATCACGTTGGTGGGGCCGGCGATGCCGACCAACGCCTTGGCCGGCTCGAGCTTTTCGATATAGGCAGCCGGCATGATGGTGCGCACGCGCTTTTCCGCGGCGGGATCGCTCGGCATGCTCAGCCAGCGGATGCCGCCGACCTTGACGTCAACCTCCGCCATCTTGCCGGCGCCGATGGCGAAGGTGGATGCCTCGACCTTGCCCTGCATGAAGTCGTCGGCGCCACGCACGACATGCGGCACCGGCACGCCCTCGAATTCCGATTCTTTCACGCCGAAGGCGGCGAGCCCGGCCAGATAGCTCGTGTGCTGCGCGGAATTGGCGGTGAAGCCCGTCGCGATCTTCTTGCCCTTGAGATCGGCCAGGCTCTTGTAGGGGGAATCCTTCTTCACGTACCAGCTCAGATAATAGGGAAACGCGGTCGCGATCACGCGCAGGTTCTTGTTGGGCTCTTTGAACGGCCCGCCCGCGCCGTTATAGGCGAAAAAAACGTCGGAAGCGGACGACAGCGCCATCTCCAACTGCTTGCTGTCGATGAGCGGCAGGATCTGCTGGCCGCCGCCGAACGGCACGACGCGCACGCGCAAGCCGGTCGTTTCGGTCATGATCTTGCCGAGCGCGTTGCCCAGCGCATAGTTCGATGAGCCGACCGGGCTGGTGCCGATGCTGACGGTCTGCGCCTGCGCGCAACCGGCGGCCGCGGTGAGAATCGCCGTGAGGCAGGCCAATAGAATTTTCTTCATGCGCGCCTCCCAATGTTTTATTTTTCGTTTTCGAAAGTAAAACACAGCGCCTTTTCGCTGTCCATGCGCGGACAACCGGCGGAAGCTTTCGTTCCGGCGCCGCGCTTTCTGCTAGCTCGCGCCGAACACGAAGCGCGTTCCCACCGCGGAATGGATGACCTTGTCGCCGAGCGCATCGCGCGCGAGGTCGTAGAAGCGGTCGCCGGTGCAATGCGCGACGATCAGAAATTCCGGATCGATCTTTTTGAATTCATCGATGGTGGTTCGGATATAGGCGTCGTCGAGCGGCGGCACGATGTGGAAGCCGCCCAGCACGGCGTGCACCTTGTCGATGCCGGAGGCGGCTATCGCCTGCCGCACCGTATTGATCACGCCGCGGTGGCTGCACGAGGTGAGCACGACCAAACCCTTGTCCTTGACCATGTAGCTGGTGGCGAGCTCGTGGTCGAAATCGTCGGCGATATAGTCGCCGGTCTTCTTCGCCGCCGGCATCTTTTCCGGATAGCAGCCGAAGCCGTCGAAAATGCCGACGATCTCGCTGGTCGCGCGCAGCGGCTTTTCGAAAGAGTGTTGGCCAATGCGGCCGGTGGTGAAGGCGTGATCGGCGACCAGCGCCGGCTCCTCGGCCATCATCAGCGATAGCTCCGCCTGCATGATGGCCTTGCGGTCGAGTGCGCCGAACTGGCCGCCGGGATTGCGGCGGATGCAGAAGCAGTCCTCGCCGCCGACGTAGAACGGCATGTTCTTCTTGAGCGTCCCTTTGTTGGCTTGCAAGAATCCGACCATGCCGCCGAAATGATCGTAATGGCCGTGGCTCAACACCATGGCGTCGAACAGCGAAGCATCGACCTGCAATATTTCCAGGTTGTTGAGCAGCACTTCGGGCGTGTAGCCGAAGTCGATCAGCACGTGGCGGGTTTCGCCGCCGCGCTTGGATCGAGCGTGCATGGCGAAGCCCCATTCGCCGTTGAGCACGGTGCGCGGCGGCTTGTCGGGATGCGTGTTGCCGCTTTTTCGCTCGATGACGAGGCCGTCGCGTTTTTCGTTCGGCACGAACTGGACGACGACGTTGTCCGTGACGATGCGCACGGCGAGTTCGTCCACCACCGGCACCTCGCCGCGCAAGGTCTTGGCCGGTTGCGCGCGGCCGCCGGCGGCCAATGCCGCCATCATGGCGCTGACGAAGCCGACGCCGCCTCCGGTGAGCGCCGCCGGGAGGAAATCGGCGGCGGGATCGACAGCACAGGGACCGAACAGCATGGGCGGGGCTCCTTGCGGCGTTATTTCCAGCAGAATTTCGCGTCCGTCTCGTTGCGCTTGCGGGCGGCGGCGAAGTCGGCTGCGTTCTTGGCATCGTCGAAATAGGCCCGCTCCTTGGCGGCGCGCGCCTTCGCATTGCCGATCGCCTTGCGGTGGTTGGCGGCGCGGTCGCCGGGCAACGCCGGCAGGCGCGCCATGAACATGACCTCGTATGGGTGCTGCTCGACCCAGGCGACCGCCTTGGCATGCTGCGCGCGCTGCTTGGCAGGATCGCAGAAGGCATAGCCGTTGATGACGGGCCCGGCGAGGGTCGCGAAACTGCGCGTCGCCTCGTCGGCCTGGGCGAGACCGCGCGTGCCCATGTCGAGCACCTCCGACAACACGATGGCGCGCTCCTTGGCGACGTAGAACCAGAACACCGCGTCGTCGCGCAGGCCGACATCGTATAAGCGAATGGCGAGGACCATCAGCGTCATGGGGGTGACCAGCTTGGGCGAGGCCTGGATCGCGTCGCGGGCGGCAATAACGTCCGCGCGCCGGCTGGAGGCGAGCAGCGCGTCGAATTGCCGGTTTACCCGCACCTGCGGTGCGCTGCCCGGCCTCGTTGCCGACTGGTAATAGGGCTGCACATAGATGGGCACCTGACGCACCGGCTCGGCGGCGCGCGCCGCCGCCATCGACAAGACGAGGCCGGCGATGACGGCCAGACGCTGGAACATCGGATTGGTCCCCCGGCGGCAATTATAGTCGCCGGCCGGCCGTGCGGAAGCGGGGCTTCCCCTGGTCAATTTGGCGCGCGCAGCCGCTTTTCCGTTTGCGCCAGAAACTTGCGCACTTCGTCCACCGCGCCGTGGTCGTCGAGATCGACATGGGTGCCGAGCGGAAAGCGCGCCATGCGCTTGGGCTCGGGCGCCAGCGCGAACAGGCGCTCGCCAAAGCGGATCGGCACCACGCCGTCGCGCTCGCCGTGCAAAATCAGGATCGGTGCTTTGGCCTTGCCGATGCGCAAGTCCGAGCGCCAGGCGTCCTTGATCAGCCAGCGCACCGGCACGAAGGGATAGGCGGCGGCTCCGACATCGGCGGCGGAGGTGAAAGGCGCGTCGAGAATGAGCCCGCCCACCTCGTGCGTCGCGGCAAGCGCCACCGCGACCGCGGTGCCGAGCGACTCGCCCCACAGCACGATACGTCCGGGCGCGCAGCGCGCCGCGGCGAATTCGTAGGCCGCGATGGCGTCGCGGATCAGCCCTGCTTCGCTCGGGCTGCCGCTCGAGCCGCCATAGCCGCGATAGTTGAGCGCCACGAGACCGGTGCCGTCGGCGATCAGCCAGGCAAAGCGCCCGACGCGCAGGTCGAGCGCGCCCGCATTGCCTTGGAAATACAAGACCACCGGTTTCTGTGCGCGCGCGGGCACGTGCCAGGCGATCAGTTTCGCGCCGTCCGCGGCGGCAAGATGAACTTCTTCGGCCTGCGGCAGCCCTGCCGCCGCCGGCGCATGGCGCCGGGGATCGGGGAAATACATCAATTTGCGCTGGAATACGGCCATCAGCGTCAACAGCACGCCGTAGCCGAGCAGAGCGATCAGCAGCCATTTCACAAGGGTCATGGCGTTTCTCATAACACAAGCGTGAGCGGACGCGGACTTGCTGGGGGCGTCCCCAGCCAATAGCGTTCCACCCATCCATAGGGGAGGAATGGTCATGCCGCGCCTGCGCTACATCGAGGAGAGCGAGAAGACGCCGCAGACTGCCGCCATGATCGAAAGCGCCAAACGGACCGGGGCACCCGATCCGCGCGTGGTTTCCATCATGACGCGCAGCGCGGTCGGCAGCGCCTGGGTCGAGTGCTGGAACAAAGTGCTCTACGGCGGCGTGCTGCCGCACAAGTTGAAAGAGATGTGCCGCATCAAGATTTCGGTCGCGCATCAATGCGGCTATTGCTCGACGGTGCGCTCGAACGTCGCGAAGGCCGAGGGCCTGAGCGAAGACATGATCGATGCGCTCGCCGACTACGCCGCGAGCGACAAGTTCACGCCGCGCGAGAAGGCGGCGCTGCACTACGCCGAGCTGTTCAAGCGGGGTGAGCACGCCATCGACAGGGACGAAGTCTACGCCGAGCTGCAACGGCACTTCACCGACGAGGAGATCATCGAGCTCGGCATGCTGTGCGCGCAGACCGACGGTGTCGGCAAACTGGTCAAGTCGCTCAACGTCCTCTCCTGGGAGGATGCCTGCACGCTCAATCCCAGGCTTGGCCAGGCGGCGGAAGCGGCGGAATAGTCAGGTAGAGCCGCTCGGTTCAAATCGACTCCGTCGCCCGCGCCAGCGGGAATCCAGGAGTTTCATTGCGGCGCCGATATTTCGCCCTGGGTTGCCGTTTGCGCGGGGACGAGCGGCCGGTTCAACCCGAGCGGACACGGATTTAGAACGTCACGCACACCGAGCGCGTGACGACCGCGACCGATTCCTGCTTGAAACGATGCTTGTAGGCGGCGGCTGCGGCGGCGATACGTTCCCGGTCGGGCGCCGCATCCGGCACCACGACCACCACGATCTTGGTCGGCTCGTGCACGATGGCCCCGGACGCTCCGCGCCATTGGCCTTGGCCGTTGATGACGGTCAAGCCGGAGGGGAACCGCGGCGTAAGCTCGCGTGCGACAAAACGCTTCCAGGTCCGCTCGCTGATGCCGATATGGCCGCGGATATTGCGGCCGAAATAGATTTCCGCGTACAGCATCGGCTTCGCCGGCGCCTGGCAGGCGCTTTCCTGCGCCTGTGCAACGGCGCCAAGCGCAAAGATGGCGGCGGCGATGATGGATTTCAGCCTGGACACCGGAAAACGATAGCATGGCTGCCACAGTTTCCCGCCCCAGCCGCGGCGGACTGGCGGCGGCAAAGCGGCACGGGCCCGGGGGTCCGAACCGAAACTATTGAAATCGTTAAGGTAAAATATGACGCCGGGATGAAAAATTTGTCGGTGCGCTGCAACCAATCCGGACGCTCCGCGTTGCGCTCATACGGTGGGGGATTCTACGCACCGCGATTTGGCACTCTTAAGTTCTGCGTAAGGTGCGGCCGGAAATGGAACTGCCAATCGGACTTCTCGAGAACGAGCTTGAACGGGCGCTCACGGCGCGCAGCGAACCGAGCGAAACCGAAAACGTGGTGCCGATTGCCGGCGCGCTCCGCCAGCACGAATATCTGCGAGAGCGCGAACGCCGGTTCCGTGCGTTGCTCGACGCACTGCCCGCCGCGGTCTACACCACGGACGCCGCGGGCCGCATCACCTACTACAACGAGGCGGCCGCCGACGAATTTTGGGGGCAACGGCCCCGGCTCGGCTCGAGCGAATGGTGCGGCTCCTGGAAGCTGTTCTGGCCGGACGGCACCCCCATGGCACACGCCGAATGCCCGATGGCGATCGCGCTCAAGGAGGACCGCGCGGTGCGAGACATGGAGGCGATCGCCGAGCGGCCCGACGGCACACGGGTCCCCTTCGTGCCCTATCCGACCCCGCTACACGACGAGGCCGGCCGGTTAACCGGCGCGGTCAACATGTTGGTCGATATCAGCGAGCGCAAGCGCGCCGAAGATCACCAACAGATGCTGGTGCGCGAGCTGCATCACCGCGTCAAGAATACGCTCGCTACCGTGCAGGCGATCATGGGCTCGACCGCGCGCTCGGCGCAGACCATCGAAGAGCTCAAGGATGCCATGATCGGGCGCATCGGCTCGCTCGCGCGCACGCATCTGCTGCTGAGCGAGGAAGGCGCCACAGTTTCCTTCGCCGACATTCTGCACAATGAGCTCGACGCCTTCGATGACGGCAGCGAGGATCGCATCCGCCTGAAGGGGCCCGAGGTTGAAATCAGCTCGCGCCTGGCGGTGTCGCTCGGCATGGCGATCCACGAACTCACCATCAATGCCGCCCGTTACGGCGCGCTGTCGGTCTATGGCGGCAAGGTCGACGTCACGTGGCAGGTGGTCATCGATGCCACGCGCCATAACCTGGAATTCGAGTGGGTGGAGAGCGGCGGGCCGGAGGTGGCGCCGCCGACGCGGCAGGGCTTCGGCTCGCGGTTGTTGGACTTCGTGTTGCCCGGGCAGATTCAGGCGCGCAGCCGCATCGACTACCTCAAGGAAGGCGTGCGCGTGCAATGCGCGTTGCCGCTGCCGGGGAAGGGCGCGGTGGCGGATTGAGCCCGGAGCGAGCAGCAGACTTCGGTGTCATGCCCCGCGAATGCGGGGCATCCAGTAACCGCTAGGTTCGTTGTAGATTCTTAGACGCAAGAGAGTAGTGGATCGCCCGCTTTCGCGGGCGATGACAGATCAATCTCACATCGCCTTGACGATGCTCTCGGTCATCTTCTTGGCGTCGCCGAGCAGCATCATCGTGTTGTCGCGGTAGAACAACGGGTTGTCGATGCCGGCATAGCCCGAGGCCAGCGAGCGCTTGATGAACATCACCGTGCCCGCCTTCCACACCTGCAGCACCGGCATGCCGTAGATCGGCGAGGACGGGTCGTCCTCGGCCGCCGGATTGGTCACGTCGTTGGCGCCGATGACGAAGGCGACGTCCGCCTGCGGGAATTCGGAATTGATGTCTTCGAGCTCGAACACCTCGTCATAGGGGACGTTGGCTTCGGCGAGCAGCACGTTCATGTGGCCGGGCATGCGGCCGGCCACCGGGTGAATGGCGTATTTGACCTCGACACCTTCTTTCTTTAGCGAGTCGGCCATCTCGCGCAGCGCGTGCTGGGCCTGCGCCACCGCCATGCCGTAGCCCGGCACGATGATGACTTTCGAGGAATTCTTCAGGATGTAGGCGGCGTCCTCTGCGGAGCCGAGCTTGACCGGCTTCTGTTCGGCGGTACCCGCCGGGCCCGCCACCTCGCCGCCGAAGCCGCCGAGGATGACCGAGATGAACGAGCGGTTCATGCCCTTGCACATGATGTAGGACAGGATCGCGCCGGAGGAGCCGACCAGCGCGCCGGTGATGATCAGCGCGCTGTTGCCCAGCGTGAAGCCGATGCCGGCGGCCGCCCACCCCGAATAGGAGTTGAGCATCGAGATCACCACCGGCATGTCGGCGCCGCCGATCGGGATGATGATCAGGACGCCGAGCAGCAGGGAGGTCGCCACGATCAGCCAGAAATCGAGCGCCGTCTGCGAGGAGAAGAAGCCGTAGATGAAGAAGACGAGCGCCAGCGCCAGGATGATGTTGATGGCGTGGCGCGCCGGCAGCATGATCGGCTTGCCGCTCATGCGGCCGGACAGCTTCAGGAAGGCGATCACCGAGCCGGTGAAGGTGATGGCGCCGATGGCTGCGCCGAGCGACATTTCGATGGTGCTGGCCTGGTGGATGTGGCCCTCGCTGCCGATGCCGAAGGCCGCCGGCGCGTAGAAGGCGCCCGCCGCCACCAGCACCGCCGCGGTGCCGACCAGCGAGTGGAAGGCGGCGACCAGTTCCGGCATGGCGGTCATCGGCACGCGCCGTGCGATCACCGCGCCGACGCCGCCGCCGACGGCGATGCCGCCCACCACCAGGCCCCAGGCGACCGCTGAGGCCGGCGGATGCGAGCCGAGCGTGGTGGCGACCGCGACGCCCATGCCGATCATGCCGAACAGGTTGCCGCGCCGGCTCGATTCCGGGCTCGACAGCCCGCGCAGCGCCAGGATGAAGAGGACGCCGGCGATCAGATAAAGCAGCGCGACGAGGTTGGCGCTCATGGGCGGCACCCACCGGCCGTCATCACCCGCGAAAGCGGGTGATCCAGTAATCGCAAGCGCCGCGGATTGAGCGAAGGCGTACGGCCTCCTGGATGCCCCGCCGGCGCGGGGCATGACCGCGGAATATGTCGCCCGATCATCATCACTTCTTTTTCTTCTGATACATGCCGAGCATGCGCTGGGTGACCAGGAAGCCGCCGAAAATATTGACCGAGGCGAAGACCAACGCAAAGAAGCCGAGCGCGCGCGCCCAGAGCGGGCCGGAGTCGTCGGCGACCAGCGCGACGCCGACCGCCAGCAGCGCGCCCACCACGATCACCGAGGAGATCGCGTTGGTCTCCGACATCAGCGGCGTGTGCAGCGCCGGCGTCACCGACCACACGACGTAGTAGCCGACGAACACCGCCAGCACGAAGATCGACAGCCGGAACACGAAAGGATCGACCGCGCTTGCTACTTGTTCCATGCGCTGTTCCTCATGCTGTCATTCCGGGGCGCGCCGAAGGCGCGAACGCCCCGGAATGACGGTTGAATAATAGGATCGACAGGCATCGTCACTACGCCGCCGTCTTGGGCTGGAAATTCGGGTGCACCACCGCGCCGTCGCGCGTGAGCATGGTGGCCTTGACCAGTTCGTCGTCCCAATTGACCGCGAGCTTCTTCTCTTTCTTGTCGATCATGGTCTCGAGGAAGTTCAGAAGGTTCTTCGCGTAGAGCGCCGAGGCCGACGCCGCCAGCCGTCCCGGCACATTCTGATAGCCGACGATCTTTACCGGGCCGACCTGCGCTACCTCGCCTGCCCGCGCGCCTTCGACATTGCCGCCGCGCTCGACCGCGAGATCCACGATCACCGAGCCCGGCCGCATCGAGGCCACCATGTCCTTGTTGATCAGCCGCGGCGCCGGCCGCCCCGGGATCAGCGCGGTGGTGATCACGATGTCCTGCTTCTTGACGTGCTCGGCGACGAGCGCGGCCTGTTTCGCCTGATACTCCTTCGACATTTCCTTGGCGTAGCCGGCGGCGGTCTCGGCCTGCTTGAACTCCTCGTCCTCGACGGCGATGAACTTGGCGCCCAAACTTTCCACCTGTTCCTTCGCCGCCGGACGCACGTCGGTGCCGGTGACCACGGCGCCCAAGCGGCGCGCGGTGGCGATCGCCTGCAGGCCGGCGACGCCCGCACCCATGACGAACACCTTGGCCGCCGGCACCGTGCCGGCCGCGGTCATCATCATCGGCAGCGCGCGGCCGTATTGCTCGGCACCCTCGATCACCGCGCGATAGCCGGCGAGGTTGGCCTGGCTCGACAGCACGTCCATCGACTGCGCGCGCGTGATGCGCGGCATCAACTCCATGGCGAAGGCGATCAAGCCGGCATCGGCGAGCTTCTTGAGCTCGGCCTCGTGGCCGTAAGGATCCATGATGGCGATGACCAGCGCGCCCTTTTTGTAGCCGGAAAGCTCGTTGGGTTCCGGCCGGCGCACCTTCAGCACCACATCGGCGTTCTTTTCGACGTTTTCGCCGATCTCGGCTCCGGCCGCCTCGAAGTCGGCGTCGGGGATGCCCGACGCGATGCCGGCGCCGCGCGCGACCGCGACCTCGGCGCCGAAGGACTTCAGCTTCTTGACGGTTTCCGCAGTGGCGGCGACGCGAGGCTCGTTGGCGTCCAATTCACGCGCTACGGCTACTCGCATTCGCGCCTCCCGGCCGGTCCCTTAGTGCGAGACGCCGATATAGACGAAGATGAGGAAGCTCAGCACGAAGGCCACGTAGCTCGAGGTCTTGGAGCCGCCGAGCACCCCGGGAATGGCGCCGGCCACCGCGATGATGAAGATCGCCACCGCCGCGAACCAGTGTCCCATGACCCCGCCGACCGTCAGGCCGAACAGGATGTTGACGATGTGGATGATGCCAACAAAGGTGAATTGGACGAAGCGCTCGTAGCTCTGCTCGTGCGCCGGATAATCGTTGCCAGCGGCGCTGGCGTATTCGACGGTGCCGTGTTCGGCCATGGGGGCTGGGTCTCCGGGGACAGCAATTTCGGGGCCTCAGGAAGCGGGCCGCGCAAGGGGTTAGCGCAATTGCCGCATCAGGGCAACGCCGGACCGGTTCAGTCCACCGCGGCCGGCTCCAGCCCGGCTTGCGCCAACGCGGCACTTTGCCGCGCCGCGACCTTGGCAATGTCGAAGTTCTCGATCGCCTCGTTGAACAGCTTGTAGAAATTAAGCTCCGCCGCCAGGTGCAGGAAAACGGCGCCGAGGCCGACCGCGGCGCGGTCCATGAACACGAATTCGCGCGGTACCGTCACCGGGCCCAGCTCCTTGAGCGCCCGGTGCACCCGGAAGGCTTCCTTGCGCCCGTATTCGGAGGGCTTGACCCCGTCGGCGATGGTGCGCACCCGGTCGTCGAGCAGCGGGCCATAGATGAAGCGGGCCCAAATATTGAGCGCGTCGATCATCGCGCGCTTGAGGCGCCGAAAACCCCAGGTCTCGTAGGCGTGCACCACCAGGTCGTCGTCGCCGCCGAGCAGGCCGCGGTAGAGATCGACCACGCCGCCGACGAAGCTGGGCGGGAAGATGCGGATGCAGCCATAGTCAAGCAGGTTGATGCCGGCAGGCGCGCCCATCTCCTCGAATACGCTGTAGTTGCCGAGATGTGGGTCGCCGTGGATGACGCCGAAGCGCGAGAACGGCAGCCACCAGGCGGTGAACATGGCGGTGGCCAGGCGATTGCGCACATCGAGCGCATCGCCCTTGTGCGCGAGCATCTTGCTGCCTTCCAGCCAATCGAGCGTGAGCAGCCGCCCGGTCGACAATTCGGGCCACACCCTCGGCACGCGGATGCAGTGTTGGCCATCGAGCATTAGGCTGTACAGCTTCACGTGCTTGGCTTCGCGGATGTAGTCGAGCTCTTCGCGCAGCCGCGCCGCGATTTCGACCGCGATCTCGGAAGTGTCGATCGCCGGATCGAAGCGCTTGCGGATGGCAAACAGCAACTGCAATTGGCTGAGGTCGGCTTCGACGGCCGACTGCATGTCGGGGTATTGCAGCTTGCAGGCAAGCGTCGAGCCGTCGAGCGCGCGCGCCTTGTGCACCTGGCCGAGCGACGCCGCCGCCGACGGATGATGCTCGAACTCGAAGAACTTCTTTTGCCAGTCGGGTCCGAGTTCCGCGCTCATGCGGCGCTTCACGAAAGCCCAACCCATGGGCGGCGCCTGGCTTTGCAACTTGATCAGCTCGTTGGCGTATTCGGGCGGCAGCGCATCGGGAATGGTGGCGAGCAGTTGCGCCACCTTCATCAGCGGGCCTTTCAGCCCGCCGAGCGCAGCGGTCAGCGCGATGGCGTTACCGGCGCGGTCGGGCGGACGGCGGAGAAAGCGGTCGCCCGCCATGCGCGCGGCCACGCCTCCCACGCTGGTGCCGACCCTGGCGTAGCGGCGGGCGCGGGCGGAGAAACGATTGGCTTCCTGATCTTTCATGGATGCCGCGGAATCTATGCACGCCCGCGGCTGAGCGCCATATCCACTGCGGCACATTGCGACCGCACTTCCGCGGCGCTGGCCGGGTCGGAGCCCGCCGTCCGCACCAGTTTGACCGCTTCCTCCACCAAGGCGCGATTCGTCTTGCGCTCACCCCAGGGGCGATCTTCAAGCCCGACGCGAATATGTCCGCCGCGCGCGATCGCCGGTTCGATCAGCGGCCTGATGTCGACGCCGAGGCCGGCGACCATCCAGGGCGCGCCGGCCGCGACTTCGGCAAGCAAGGCCAAATGCGCGTCGAGATAGGCAGGCCTGGGCGGAAATCCGAAACAGAACTCCTCCGCGAACATGAAGCGGTAGACGGGCGTCGGCACGTGCGGCATGGCGGCCGCGGTGGCGGCACCGAGCCGCGTGCAGCCTGCTTCGTAGATCGCATAGCTCGGCCGCACGGCATATTGCGCGGCGATGCGCATGCCTTCGCGGAAATGCTCGTCGGGGTTGAAATAGGTGTAGCCCGCCTGCCCGCGCGCAATCTCGTCGAAGCGCGTGAACACCGCCGAGCCCGGATCGACGACGGCCCATTCCAGCAAGCCGTTCCCGGCGAGCTTCTCGACATGCGCATAGCGCTCTTGCGCCGTGCGCAGTTCGCCGGCGTAGCCCGAGCCGGTGATCGGCAAGGTCGGATAGACGATGGCGTCGACTTTGGCGCGGATGCCTTCGATGATCGGCGCGTAGATTTCGTAAGCGTCGCGCTGCCGCCCGGTCGCAACGTCATAGGCATGCAGATGGACGATTGCCGCGCCCGCCTCCACAGCCGCCACGCCGTCGGCGACGATCTCGGCGACCGAGATCGGGATCGCGGGCTGGCGCTCGCGCGCCCAGGCGCCGTTGAGCGCCGCTTCGATCCAGACCTTGGCCATTCCTTCAACCTCTCACGATTTCGGCCAATTGTCCTTGATCCAGCGCGCGAGGCTATCTTCGCTCACTTCGCCGGCCGCGAGAGCAAAAAACATTTTTGTGGCGATGGCCTGCTCGGGTGCAAAACGCACGCCGTTTTTGCGCAGGAACGTGATCATGGTCATGAACGCAATACGCTTGTTGCCGTCGACAAAGGCGTGATTCTTGGCCAAGCCGAATGCATAGGCGGCCGCGAGCGTGGCTAATTCAGCCTGCTCATATTGCCACTTGTTTACTGGCCGCTCGAGCGCGGAGCGCAGCATGCCATCATCGCGCAGCCCTGGTGCGCCGCCGAAGCGACGCAGTTCACGACTGTGGATCGCGATAACTTGCTCGTAAGTGATCCATTTCGGTGCGGCCGGCTCGGCCATAACACATCACTTTGCGAGCGCCGCCAATGTATCGCGATATTCGTCCATGATCTCGTCGGCGATCTCCATCGTCTTTTCGAAATCAGGATCGAAGGGCAGGGCCTGAAAGCCACCTCCGGCAAGTTCGGTAATGTGTAGCTGCTGCCCACGCTTCAGATCGAGGCGCTGCATCAACTCGCGCGGCAGAATAACGCCGTCCGAATTGCCTATTTTCTTGATCTCGATCTTCATCGTCATAACACAGCTCCGATACCGTTATACATCTGTATAACAGATGTTATACCGACGTTCAACATCCGCAAGTAATTGAAATGACGTTGTTTTATTTACTGTAGCGCCTCCAGCTCCCCGATCAAATTGGCGATCACCTGCAGCCCGCCGTCCCAGAAATTGGGATCGCGCGCGTCGAGGCCGAATGGCGCGAGCAGTTCGGAATGGTGCTTGGTGCCGCCGGCCGAGAGCATATCGAGATAACGCTCGGCAAAGCCCGAGGCCGACCGCTCGTAGACCGCATAGAGCGAGTTCACCAGGCAATCGCCGAAGGCATAGGCGTAGACGTAGAACGGCGAATGGATGAAATGCGGGATGTAGACCCAGAAGGTCTCGTAGCCCGGCTTCAACTCGATCGCCGGCCCCAAGCTTTCCGCCTGCACCGACATCCATAACTCGCAAATCTTGTCGCTGGTCAGTTCGCCGTTGCGGCGCTCCAGATGCACTTTGCGCTCGAAGCTGTAGAAGGCGACCTGCCGCACCACCGTGTTGATCATGTCCTCGACCTTGGCGGCGAGCATGGCCTTGCGCTGCTTCTTGTCGACGGTCTGCGCCAAGAGCTTGCGGAAGGTGAGCATCTCGCCGAACACGCTCGCGGTCTCGGCCAGCGTCAGCGGGGTCGGCGCCATCAGCGGACCGTTGGACGCGGCCAGCACCTGGTGCACGCCGTGTCCGAGTTCGTGCGCAAGCGTCATCACGTCGCGCGGTTTGCCCATATAGTTGAGCAGCACGTAAGGGTGCGCCGAGGGCACGGTCGGGTGCGAGAAGGCGCCCGGCTGCTTGCCGTCGCGCACGCCGGCGTCGATCCAGCGCTTGGCGAAAAACTGGTCGGCCACTTCCGCCATGCGGGGCGAGAAGGCGCCGTAGGCGGTGAGCACGGTGTTGCGCGCGTCGATCCAGGAGATGGTGCGTTGCGCCACCTTGGGCAGCGGCGCGTTGCGGTCCCAGTGCGGCAGCGTCTTCTTGCCGAACCATTTCGCCTTCAGCGCATAATAGCGGTGCGACAGCTTCGGATAGGCCGCACGCACCGCCTCCACCAGCGCGTCGACTACTTCGCGCTCGACCCGATTCGACAGATGCCGCGCGTCGGCCACGTCCTTGAAGCCGCGCCAGCGGTCGGAAATCTCCTTGTCCTTGGTGAGCGTGTTGGTGATCAGGGTGAACGGGCGCAGGTTTTCCTTGAAGGTTTTCGCCAGCGCTTCCGCCGCCGCTCGCCGCTTCTTGCCGTCGGCGTCCACCAGGAGATTGAGCGCCGGCTCGATCGCCATGGACTTGCCGCCGATCTTGAAACGCAGCGAAGCGATCAGCTCGTCGAACTGCCTGTTCCAAGCCGAATAGCAGGTAATCGATTTCTCGTGGAAAAGCTGCTCGATCCGATCCTCGAGTTGGTAGGGCTTCTCCTTGCGCACGTCCTCGATCCACGGCCGGTAGTGGCCGAGCCCCGGATCGGCCATGGCCGCTTCCAGCGCGGCATCGTCGAGCCGGTTGAGCTCGAGCGTGAAGAACAGGAGATGGATCGAGGCGGCTGTCAGCCGCTCGTGCACGTCGCCGTAGAACTTGGCGATGTTGGGATCGCTCGTGTTGCCGGCATAGCTGAGCGAGGAATACGAGAGCAGCTTGCCGAGCTTGTCGTCGAGCGCCTCGTAGCGTTTGACCGCTTCGGCGAGCCGCTGGCCTGCGTTCGCGGCCGCCGCCATCTCGGCGAGCTTGCCCTTGAAGTCCCGCTCGAAAGCGGCGCATTCGGCATCGGCCGCGTCGAGATCGCGCGTGACCTCGGGGCTGCCGAGGCCCGGATAAAGATCGTCGAGATTCCACTCGGGCAGTGCGCCGAGCTTGCCGGATGCCTTGGGTTTGCGCGCGGAAGAGCTTTTGGCCATGTCTTTGAGCAATTCTCTGAGGGGGAAATCGGGACGGTTAAGAGATCATTTATGCCGGCGCGTGTGGCGATGCGATGGCCCAGCCGCAATTTTTCAACAGGACCGGAGCGGCCCCGGGTTGGCCGGCCCATTTAATGGGCCGTTAAGCGAGACCGGCGACATTGCACCAAATCGGTACAGCGTGAGGGGTTTCATGTCCGAAAGCGTGCTCATCGTCGACGACGATCCGGTGCAGCGCCGCCTGCTGGAAGCCATGGTGCAGCGCTTCGGCTATCGGACCCTGCTGGCCGAAGGCGGCGACGCCGCCGCCGCCCTGCTCACCGGCCCCAACAGCCCGCGCATCGACTGCGTCGTGCTCGATCTGGTGATGCCCGACCTCGACGGGCTCGGCGTGCTGGCGCGCATGCGCGAGGCGGGGTGCGACATCCCCGTCGTCGTACAGACCGCGCATGGCGGGATCGACAATGTCGTCTCGGCCATGCGTGCGGGCGCCGCCGATTTCGTGGTCAAGCCGGCCAATCCCGAACGTCTGCAAGTCTCGCTGCGCAATGCGCTCGCCGCCCGCCGCCTCGCCGGCGAATTGCAACGCCTCAAGCGCAAGCATGACGGCACGCTCAGCCTTTCCGATGTCATCACCCGCGCGGGCGCCATGCGGCCGGTGCTGCGCGCCGCCGAGAAGGCGGCCGCCTCGAATATCGCCGTGCTGGTCGAAGGCGAGTCGGGCACCGGCAAGGAGCTGATCGCGCGCGCCATTCACGGCTCGGGCGCGCGCCGCGCCAAGCCCTTCGTCGCGGTCAACTGCGGCGCGCTGCCGGAGAATCTCGTCGAGTCGATCCTCTTCGGCCACGAGAAGGGCGCCTTCACCGGCGCGACCGAAAAGCACACCGGCAAATTCGTCGAGGCCGACGGCGGCACGCTGTTCCTCGACGAGGTCGGCGAACTGCCCGCGCCCGCGCAGGTAAAGCTCCTGCGCGCGCTGCAGGAAGGCGAGGTCGAGCCGGTCGGCTCGCGCAAATCGGCGAAGGTCGACGTGCGCATCATATCCGCCACCAACCGCGACCTGGTCGCCGACGTGAAGGCCGGCCGCTTTCGCGAGGATCTGTTCTATCGACTGCACGTTTTTCCGATTCACGTGCCGCCGCTGCGTGAGCGGCCGGAGGATATCGCCGAGCTCGCGCGCCATTTTCTCGCGCGCATTGCCGCCGAAGAGGGCAAGCGCGTAGGCGCTGTGAGCGCGCAGGCGCTGACGCTGCTTGCCGCCTATCGCTGGCCGGGCAATGTGCGCCAACTGGAGAACGCGATCTTCCGGGCCGTGGTGCTGGCCGAAGGCGAGGAGATCGGCGTCAACGAATTTCCGCAGATCGCCGCGCTCGCCGGCGCCGATATGGGGGAAGTGATGATCGAGCCCTCGCCTGCGATGGCGGCGGCGCTGCCGGAGCCGCGCGAGCCGCCGCGGCCGGTCCCCCTGTTAACCTTGCCGTCGCTGGCGCTGATCGACACGCGCGGCGAGGTGCGTCCGCTCGACGAATTGGAGCGTGAAACCATCCGTTTCGCGATTAGCCATTACCGCGGGCAGATGTCGGAGGTGGCGCGTCGCTTGGGCATCGGCCGTTCGACTCTCTATCGCAAGCTGGAAGGCCTCGGCCTCGACGACGGCGCGCCCGCTGTTAACGAAAGCGCGCCGGCGGATTAAATCCAAATCGATTAAAATTTTAAAGTTTCCCCCGCGCGTTAGCCCTGATCGAAGGTAAACGGCGCGCGCGGGCCGATTTCGTTCGTCTGGAGGCGCCCCCCGGCGCATAATGCGATGCGACGCCGCGAGCGCCGCAAACGGCGGGGCTCGCTGCAGCCGCCACGCAAATCGTTCCAGTCGCGTGATTGGGGTTTTGGGGAATGAGTATTCGATTCGACCGTCTCGCTGCCGCTGCGCTGTTTTCGCTGGTTGCCGCCGTCCCGACATTGACCAAGGCGCGCCCGCGCGTCGAGTTGGCGGTGCCGCCGCCACCCGCACTCAACAGCCGGCACGATAGTCCTCAACAGACAACGGCGCCGGTGCCGGCTCCGTCCTCCGCTGCGCCGAAGAAGACGGAAGGCGGCTCGTTTGAACGCGCATTCGACAGGCCGGCAGCCGCCGGCGACGCCGCGATCGGCGCGCGGCTGCGCGCCATCGTCACGAGCCCGCAATTCGACCGGCAGGTCGAACGCGTGCTCGAGCGCAAGGCGATACGGGACTACTATGCCGCGCATAATTTCGCGCCGATCTGGATCTATGACGGACGGCTCACCGCCCGCGCCAAACGGGCGATCGCGCGGTTGCAAGACGCCGCTTCCGAGGGGCTGGTCGCCGCCGACTATCCGGTGCCGGACGCGGCCCGCGCCGGCAGCGCCGATGCGCTGGCCAAGGCCGACCTCGAGCTCACCCATTCGCTCGTCACCTTCGCGCGCCACCTGCAAAGCGGCCGCATCGCGCCGCGCCGGGTCTTCGCGCAGGTGCAATATCCCGAGCACGATCCGGATCCGGCGCAAATCCTCAAGACGCTCGCGCAGGCAAGAACCATCGACGCCGCGCTGGACGGCTTCGATCCGCCGCATGCCGGCTTCCGCGCGCTGAAAGCCAAACTGGCCGAACTGCGCGCCAACGCCGCCGCCAGCGAGCCGCCCGACCGCATCCCCGGCGGCAAGCGGATCAGGCCCGGCGCCAAGGATCCGCGCATCCCGGCACTGCGCGCGCGGCTGCGCGTGCGCGGCGATCAGGACAGCACCACCTATGACCGCGCGCTCTACCGCGCCGTGCGCGCGCTGCAATACCGGCATGGCCTGCATCCGAACGGCGTCATCGACGCAAAGACGATCGCTCTGCTCAACGGGCGCACGCCGGACCAGGTGATCGCCACGGTCGAGGCGAACATGGAGCGCTGGCGCTGGCTGCCGCGCGACCTCGGCGACACCTACGTGATGGTCAACATCCCCGACTTCTCGCTCAAGGTCGTGCACGAGGAACGCACGGTCTGGCGCACCAAGATCGTCGCCGGCAAGCCGCAGACGCCGACCCCGCTGCTCACCGCGGCGATGGACAATGTGATCGTCAACCCGTCCTGGTACGTGCCGCAGTCGATCATCGAGAACGAGCTGCTGCCGCAGTATCGCAGCGACCCGAATATTTTCGACCGGCTCGGCCTGGAAGTGCAGAAAGGCGCGGACGGCCACATCAACGTGGTGCAGCCGCCCGGCGCCGCCAACGCGCTCGGCCGCATCAAGTTCAACTTTCCCAACAAGTTCCAGGTCTATCTGCACGACACGCCGCAGAAGCGGCTGTTCAAATACGACCGGCGCGCCTTCAGCCACGGCTGCATGCGCGTGCAAAACCCGACGCGGTTCGGCGAGATCATGCTGCACCTGGCCATGAACGGACCGGCGCCGAGCGAGCGCCAGCTCGATTCCCTGTTCGGCCGGGGCGAAAAAATCTTCCGCCTCGCCAGGCGCCCCATGGTGCACCTCACCTACCAGACCGCCTTCGTCGACGAGGCGGGCAAACTCGACCTGCGCGGCGACCTCTACGGCTTCGATGCCCGCATCCACGCCATCATGCACAGCCGCGAACGCCGAATCGCCGACCTTTCCCCGCCGCCGGATCCCAAACGCGATCTCGGCAGCGTGCAGAGCAGCCAGGAAATCCTGCGCCGGGTGGAGCGGCGCGAGGCGCTCAATCCCTTGCATTTCTTCGAGAAATTATTTCGCTAAGGGCGCTATCCGACCTCCTTACCGCCATTTCTTGAGGTTTTCCCTGCCGGAAGCGCCCGAACCCTCGCGCGCGGCCTCATTTTCGGCCATGTTCGCCCGATAGGCTGAGAGCATCGCGGGCAGGACGGGACGGCTGCTAACAGCTCGTTAACCGATCCCGATAAACACTACGGGCCGTCGTCGGGCGGCTGGTTGGGGCGTAGCGGCGACGTGGGACGGCGATTTTCACGGAAGACGGCAGTGCTGCTGCATCGCGCGCGCGAGCTTCCACTCGCTATGAGCCTGGCGCGGACTGGCTCCCGGCTAGGCGTCGCGGGACTGCTGGTACTGGCGGCCGGCAATTCGCTGCAGAACGCCGTCGCCGAAGGCGATACCCGCACCCTGAGTTTCCACCACGTCCACACCGGCGAAGACCTCACGATCACCTTCAAGCGCGACGGCCATTACGTGCCCGCCGCGCTGAAGAAGCTTGACTGGTTCATGCGCGACTGGCGCAAGGCAAAAGAGACGAACATGGACCCGCGCCTGTTCGACCTTTTGTGGCAGGTTTATCGCGAAAGCGGCGCCAGCAAGCCGATCGAGATCATCTGCGGTTATCGTTCGCCCGGCACCAACGCCATGCTGCGCCGGCGCTCGAGCGGGGTCGCCAATCACAGCCAGCACGTTCTCGGCAAGGCGATGGATTTCTTCATCCCCGACGTTCCGCTCGCCAAGCTGCGCGCCATCGGCCTGCAGCTCGAGCGCGGCGGCGTCGGCTTCTATCCGACTTCCGGCTCGCCCTTCGTGCACATGGATGTGGGGCTGGTGCGGCACTGGCCTACGATCCCGCGCCAGTTGCTGGTCAAGATCTTCCCCAACGGCCGCACCGTGCACATCCCCTCCGACGGCAAGCCGCTGCGCAACTACGCGGCCGCGCTTGCCGACGTGGAGCGGCGCGGCAATGCGCCGAACCAGCGCTCGCTCGATGCCGCACAGGCGGCCGGCGTCATTTCGGACGGCCAGGTCCGCGAAGCCGAGCTGGTCGCCGCGCGTGGCCGGGCGCCGCGTACCCTGCTCGCCAGCCTGTCTGGCGGTGCGCAATCTGCGGCACGTTATTCCTATGATGGCGCCAGTGCGATGATGGCGCCCATCGCCAGCCAACAGGCAGACGAAGCGATGCAAGTGGCGAGCGCCGCCACGCCGGCGCCGGTCGAGGCCGCGCCGGCCGTCGCCAAACTGGTCGCGCACAGCCGCCGGCACGTGCCGCTGCCGACCGCGCGGCCGGGCGCCGTCGTGACCGCCGCCGCCAAACGCAAGCCCGCGTCGCAGCTGATGCAAACCGCCTCGCTGACCGAGCCCGCCGAAATCCGCGACGCCTGGGGCGGCTTGACCACCGCCGGCGCGACAGCATCGGCCGAGCGCTCGCCCTTTGATGTCGCCACGGCCGAGGTACCGGAAACCACCGGCAGCGCCGAGCGCGCCGCGCTCGCCTATGCGCCGGAAAGCGATCCGATGCCGGTTGCACGCGTGCGCCCGATGGGCAAGCGCCTGCCGCGCCTGCCGCGCGAGGCGACCGTGATCCCGACCGACGGCAATACCACCGTGGCGGTGAAGCCGCCGTTGGCGCTCGGCGGCCAGCGCCCCGACAGCCCGTGGCTGCGCGCCGCCATTCTGGCGCCGAACGTGACCAACTACCTGACCACCAACCGGGTCGGCCACGTCGATCCGAAATGGCAGGTGAGCCTGTTGCGCAAGCCCGAGCAGGCGGTGCTGATGAGCTTCTCGGCCGATCCGCATCTCGGCATGGTGACTGACCGCTTCACCGGCCACGCGGTGGTGTTCCTGGCGACCGCCACTTTCACGCCGCCGACCACGGTGTCGATGCGGTAAGTCCCAGATGGGTGTGTCCCGGATGCGGTGCACCGCTGGGACCCATCTTGCTTGTCATTATTATGAACCGCGGTCCCGGGTCTGCAGCATCACTTCGTGCTGCGCTGCGCACGGGACACGTAAAGCCCTACTGCACCATCCCGAGCGCGTGCATGTAGGTCTCGAGCACTTCCTGCTGCTCGCGGCGCTCGTCGGTATCCAGCTTGCGCAGGCGCACGATCGAGCGCAGCGCCTTGATGTCGAAGCCGTTGCCCTTGGCCTCGGCGTAGACGTCGCGGATGTCGTCGGAGGTCGCCTTCTTCTCCTCCTCGAGCCGCTCGATGCGCTCGACGAAGGCTTTCAGCTGATCTTTGGCGAAACGGGTCGCCGGTTGTTCTTTTTCGGCTGCAGCACTGGCGGGCATCGAGGTCTCCTTGCCGGAACTTGGTGGCGCATGATCGCGTCCGAAGATTGCCACTCGCCGCCTGAAGCGGAGAAGGCCTCAATCGGGATCATGCGCCCAGGGAGAGCATTCGAAGACCGCCGCCCTCAGGTCAAGCAAAGGACGCGGTCATCCACGCTGTTCACAGCGCGGGCAAAAAACGCTTGCTGCTTGAGAGGATTGGCGAGCAATGCTGCCGTTCGTTCCCGCGATCTGCCGCAAATCCCGCTCATTCCAGCACAAGCGGGAATCCAGGGTTAAACATGAAGTTCTGACGCTTTGGCCCTGGCCTGCGCGGGTACGGGAAAGAGCGGAGGGGCGGCTAATGCTGCGGCCGCGCCTTTTCGAACGCCGCCTTCTGCTCGGACGAGGCGTCCTTTTGGTATTTCTTGCGCCATTCGTCATAGGGCATGCCGTAGACGAGCTCGCGGCTTTCGTCCTTCGACATCGTAATGCCCTGCGCGTCGGCCGCGTCCTTCATCCAGTTCGACAGGCAGTTGCGGCAGAAGCCGGCCAGATTCATCATGTCGATGTTCTGCACGTCGGTGCGGCCGCGCAGGTGCTCGACCAGGCGCCGGTAGACGGCGGCTTCCAGCTCGGTACGGGTCTTGGAATCCATGACGCCAATTCCTTTGCTGCTTTGCGCCGAAGATAAGCGCGCGCCGGCGCGAATTCCATAGCCCATGAAAAGGCCCGCCGCGACCGGAATGGACGCGGCGGGCCGCATTGTAAGCCGGCGGTTCTACGTCTTCAGCACACTCTTGACCCGCTCGGGCGTCATCGGCAGGTGCCGCAACCGCTTGCCGCCGGTGAGTTGCGCCACCGCATTGGCGATCGCCGGCGCAACCGGGATCACGCCGATCTCGCCCATGCCGGTGGGTGCCGCGCCGCTTTCGACGATCCGGCTGTGGATCGGCGGAATGTCGCTCATGCGGATCACCGGATAGCTGTCGAAGTTGGTGGCCTGCACTTCGCCATTCTTCACCGAGAACTGCTCGATCAGCGCCGCGCTCAAGCCGAAGACGACGGCGCCTTCTGCCTCGCCGTGCACGTGATCGGGCTGCACCACCAGCCCCGGGTCGACCGCGATCCAGAAGTTATGGACTTTGATCGCGCCGGACTTCTCGTTGAGCGAGACTTCCGCCACGCCCGCCGCGAAACTGCCGTGATAGTCGGTGAACGCGATGCCCATGCCGTGGCCGGGCCGCTTCTTGTGGAAGTCGGACATTTCGGCCACCGCCTTGATCACCGCGTTGGCGCGCGGCTTGTGCTTGGTGAGCTCGAGCCGGAACGCGAGCGGGTCCTTGCCGGCCGCCGCCGCCACCTCGTCAAGGAAGGCCTCGGCCGCAAACTTGTTGTAGCCGGAGCCGATGGCGCGCCAGGCATGCACGCGCATGCCGCGGATCTCGCGGGTATATTCCGCGAGCACATTGGGCATGGCGTAGAACGCCTCGTCGAGGCCGCGGGCGCCGATATAGTCCTTGCCGCCGGTGGCCTTGAAGCGCGGGGGCGCCGCCACCGCGTCGACGTTCTCCGACACCAAGCGATGGTGCCAGCCGACAATGTTGCCTTTGTCGTCGAGGCCGGCCCTCATCGCGTGATGGGTCATCGGCCGCGGCCGCGCCGCCGCCACGTCCTCTTCGCGCGTGAGCAAAAGCTTCACCGGCTTCTTGGTGATGTTCGACAAGATCGCCGCCTGGATCAGCGCGTCCGGCCAGATGCGCCGTCCGTAGCCGCCGCCCAGGAACTGATTGTGGATCCTGACCTTGTCCGGCGTGGTCTTCAGGATGCCAGAGACGATCAGGCTGGCGAGCGCGCCGAACTGCGTGCCCGACCAGATGTCGCAAGACTTGCCATCCGCTGCCACGTGCGCGACCGCGTTCATCGGCTCCATCTGGGCGTGATAGGTGTATTCCGACCAGTAGCCGGCCTCCACCGTCTTCTTCGCGCCCTTTAGGGCGCCCATGGCGTCTCCCACCTGGTACTCGACATGGGTGGGAATGCCGGGCTCTTGGCCCTTCTTGGCGTAGTCGGCTTTGGCCTTCTCGGAATCGAAGCCCGCGGCCTCGGCTTTGCTGGTGTCCCAAGTCACCTTAAGCGCGTTGAGCCCGCGGCGCGCGCCGTCGAAATTGGCGGACAGCACCGCGACGCCGAACGGCAGCGGAATGACCTTGGTGACGCCCTTGATCTTCATCACCTCGGGAACATTGACGTCCTTGGGCTTGGCGCCTTCCAGCGGCGACTGCAGCACCGAGGCATAGATCATCCCCGGCACGTGCACGTCGATGCCGTATTGCGCCTTACCGGTCACCTTCGCCGGCACGTCGAGCCGGCCGAGGTCCTTGCGCCCGATCAGCTTGAATTCGGGCGGCTTCTTCAGCTCCAGCTCGCTGAGCTTGGGCGGCGTGGCCGGCACGTTGGCCGAAGACGCAAGCTTGCCGTAGCTGATCTTGCGGCCCGACTTCTTGTGCATGACCGTGTTGTTGGCGGTCGAAAGCTCGCTCACCGGCACTTTCCACTTGGCTGCTGCCGTTTCCAGCAGCACGCGGCGGGCCTGCGCGCCGGCCATGCGCAGCGGCATGAAATAGCCGGGCACCGATACGCTTGCCGCGGTGACCTGCGCGCCGTTGAACAGATAATGCGGATTGCCGTAGAGCTTCGGATTGGCGGGCGCGAACTCGACCCGCACCTTCGACCAGTCGGCGTCGAGTTCTTCCGCCAGGATCAGCGGCAGCGAGGTATACACGCCCTGCCCCATCTCGGCGGACGGACAAATGATGTGGACGAGGTCGTCGGGCGAAATGCTCACCCAGGCGTTGAATTCGGTCGGCTTGGTTTCGCCGATCGCAGCGCCACGGCCGAGGCCGCCGAGCGTGAACGCAAAGGTAAGACCCGCCGAGCCGGCCACGAAGCCGCGGCGGCTGATGCTGGTTGCGACCGAGCCGTTCTTGACATGCATCGTCATGGCTTAGCCCTCCCGAGCGGCGCGTTGAATGGCGCGCACGATGCGCGGATAAGTGCCGCAACGACAGATATTGCCGTTCATATGCTCAACGATCTCGTCGTGTGTCGGCTTCTTGTTCTTGGCCAGCAGCGCGGCGGCCTGCATGATCTGCCCGGACTGACAGTAGCCGCATTGCGGGACCTGCTCCTTGACCCAAGCTTTTTGCAAAGCGTGCTTGCCGTTGAGGCCTTCGATGGTCGTGACTTTTTTGCCGGCGACTTTGGAGACGGCGGTCTGGCACGAACGCACCGCCTTGCCGTCGACATGCACCGTGCACGCGCCGCACAGACCGGCGCCGCAGCCGAACTTGGTGCCGGTGAGCATTAAGCTCTCGCGCACCACCCAAAGCAGCGGTGTGTCTTGCTCGGCCTCGACGTGCGCTGCCTTTCCATTGATCGTGAAGCTGATCGCCATGTGTTTCTCTCCCACGAGAGCGAGGTTGTTATTGGGACGCGGTTGATCCGCGCGCTTCTTGGCCGCTCACCGCACGCCTGCGGTTAGCGGCGTTTCCCGTCCCGAACGGTTTCGCGCCGGACGGGACAGGAAAATTGAACTAAGAATAATTATAAGCAGATTTTCGCAGAACTGGACAGAACCGATTGGCGATGACGACTCACCTGCGCGATTTTCTCGTCGATTTGTATCGCATTGCGGTAGCTGCCGCGCATCCGGCGAACTGCCTGCCGCCGCTGTTGCCGCCGCCGCCGGCGGGCCGCGTGATCCTGCTCGCCGCCGGCAAAGCCGCCGGTGCGATGGCGGCGACGGCGGAAGAAATATATTTCGATAAATTCGGCCTTGCGCGTGAACGGCTTACCGGCGTCGCCGTCGCGCGCCACGGCTATGGCCGGCCGACCCGCGCGGTCGAGATGATCGAGGCCGGCCATCCCATTCCCGACGCCGCCGGGCTGAAAGCGGCCGAGCGGGCGCTCGCACTGGCCGATAGTGGGGGTCCCAACGATCTGGTGCTGGTGCTGATGTCGGGCGGCGCCTCCGCCAACTGGATCGCGCCGGCGCCCGGAATATCGTTTGAGGACAAACAATCCGTCACGCGCGCGCTGTTGCGCTGCGGCGCCACCATCAACGAGATCAATTGCGTGCGCAAACATCTCTCGCGCATCAAGGGCGGCAGGCTGGCGCGGCACGCCTATCCCGCGCAGCTCGTGACCATCGCCATCTCCGACGTGCCGGGCGACGACCCCGCCGTGATCGGCTCCGGCCCCACCGTGCCCGATGCGACGACGCTCGCCGACGCGCGGGCGATCGTTGCCAAATACAAGCTTGATCCTGCCGCGAGCATCCAGCGCGCACTGGCCGACCACGCCAATGAGTTGCCGAAGCCGGGTGAGGCCGTATTCGCCGGCAGCCGCTTCATGCTGGCGGCGCGGCCGGCGGACGCGCTGCGCGCGGCGGAAGCGGCGGTGCGCGGCGCGGGCTATGAATGCATCTCGCTCGGCGACCGCGTCGAGGGCGAGGCGCGCGTGGTGGCGGAGCAGCACGCGGCGCTGGCGCGCAAGCTGCGCGCCGAAGGCCGCCGCGCCGTGATCGTCTCGGGCGGCGAGTTGACGGTTACCCTGCGCGGGCACGGCCGCGGCGGCCCCAACCAGGAATACGCCCTGGCGCTGGCCCTGGCGCTGGCCGGCATGCCGGCCCTGGCCGCGCTCGCCGGCGACACCGACGGCACCGACGGCGGCACCGGCGCCGCCACCGACCCCGCCGGCGCCACCATCGACGGCGAAACCGTGGCGCGCGCCATGGCGCGCGGCCTCGATCCTGCCGCCTTTCTCGCCGACAACGATTCCACAGGCTTTTTCGCCGGTCTCGGCGACCTATTGCAGCCCGGGCCGACCTTCACCAATGTGAACGACTTCCGGGCCATCGTCGTTGACAGGCCGTAAGCGACCACCGACAACGTCAGCGACATATACTGAAGCAACGTGACCCTATTGCCTCCGATCGCCGTTAGGCGCTGCCTATCCGTAATCGCCGTGGCGGCGGCGGTGTTGTCGGCGGTGTCGCCGGCCATGGCCGACTTCCGGCTGTGCAACAACACCGGCAGCCGCGTGGGCATCGCGCTCGGCTACAAGGACGCCGAGGGCTGGACCACCGAAGGCTGGTGGAACGTCAACCCGCGCACCTGCGAGACGCTGCTGCGCGGCACGCTGGTGGCCCGCTTCTACTACATCTACGCCGTCGACTACGACCGCGGCGGCGAATGGTCGGGCCACGCCTTCATGTGCTCGCGCGAGAAGGAGTTCACCATTCGCGGCATCCGCAATTGCCTCGCGCGCGGCTACGACCGCACCGGCTTCTTCGAGGTCGACACCGGCGAGCAGCGCTCGTGGACGGTGCAGCTGACCGATCGTGCCGAGCAGCAGCCGCCCTCGGTCTCGCGCGGCGCGCCCGCCCCGCAGCGCCCGGCGACCACCACTCCTCCATCCACCGGCAAAGGCAGCAAGCAATGAGACGCCTGCGCCGCGCCAAGATCGTCGCCACGCTGGGGCCGGCCTCCTCCACCGCCGACATGATCGCGCGGCTGTTCCAGACCGGTGTCGACGTCTTCCGCATCAATATGAGCCACACCAGCCAGGATCGCATGCGCGAATTGATCGCGATGATCCGCGCCATCGAGAAGGACACCGGCCGTCCGATCGGCGTGCTGGTCGACCTGCAGGGCCCGAAGCTCAGGCTCGGCACCTTCATCGGCGGCCAGGCCATGGTGGCCAAGGGCGACAGCTTCGTGCTCGATTCCGATCCTGCTCCCGGCGATGCGAAGCGGGTTTATCTGCCGCATCCGGAAATCTTCATGGCGGTCGAGCCAGGCCACGACCTGTTGATCGACGACGGCAAGATCCGGCTCACCGTCACCGAAAGCGAACCCAATCGCCTGGTGACCCGCGTCGACGTCGGCGGCAGGCTGTCCGACCGCAAGGGCGTGAGCCTGCCGCACACCACCATTCCGACGTCGGCGCTCACCGAGAAAGACATTTCCGACCTCGAAGCGGCGCTGCATGCCGGCATCGACTGGGTGGCGCTCTCTTTTATCCAGCGGCCCGAAGATATCGCGGAGGCCAAGAAGCTGACGCGCGGGCGCGCCGCCGTCATGGCCAAGATCGAGAAGCCGCAGGCCGTCAGCCGCCTCGACGAGATCATGGATCATGCCGACGCGCTGATGGTGGCGCGCGGCGATCTCGGCGTGGAAATGCCGCTGGAAAAAGTGCCCGGCGTGCAGAAACAGATGACGCGGCTCGGCCGCATCACCGGCAAGCCGGTGGTGGTGGCGACGCAAATGCTGGAATTGATGATCAACGCGCCGGTGCCCACGCGCGCGGAGGTCTCCGACGTCGCCACCGCGATTTTCGAGGGCGCCGATGCGGTGATGCTGTCGGCGGAATTGGCGGCCGGCAAATATCCGCTGGAAGCGGTGGCGACCATGAGCCGCATCGCCGAGGAAGTCGAAAGCGAAGGCGTCTATCGCGGTATCATCAATGCCCAGCGCGCCGAGCCCGAGCCGACCGGCGCCGACGCCATCGCCGACGCCGCCCGCCACATCGCCGACACGCTCGATCTCGCCGCCGTGGTGTGCTGGACTTCGTCGGGCTCGACAGCGCTGCGCGTTGCGCGCGAGCGCCCGCGCCCACCGATCGTCGCGGTGACGCCCAACATCGCCACCGGCCGGCGGCTGGCCGTGGTCTGGGGCGTGCATTGCGTGGTCACCGAGGACGCGCGCGACCAGGACGACATGGTCGACCGCGCCTGCCGCATCGCCTTCCGCGAAGGCTTCGCCAAGGCGGGCCAGCGCATCATCACCGTCGCCGGCGTTCCCTTCGGCACGCCGGGCGCGACCAATATGCTGCGCATCGCCTTTGTCGGCAGCGACCCGGGCGGCGATTAGCGCAGGCAAGCGCGCCGCGAGCTCAGGCGCGTTCCATCTCCGCGCAAGCGGCGGAGAGCGAAGAAGGCTTCACCTTATCCGATAGCTCGCGTGGCAGCCTGTGCAGGCGCTGGTCACCTCATGCAGGGCGCCGCTGACCTTGCGCAGCGCCTCAGCGTTCGGCGTGACGCCGGCATCCTGCAGCACGATGGCCAGCCGGCTCGCCGCGCGATGCATGCCGGTGCCGGCATCCTGCATCGGCTTCGGCATGTAGGGCGCCATGTGGGCGGCGCCGTGCAGGCCGAGCGAGCTCATGCCGAGCCGCGCCTCGGCGAGCTTGGCCGCCTCGTCGAACTTGCCGTCCGCCACGTTGCCGATGACCTCGTTCAGGGTGACGAGGTGGTCGCGCATGTTGCCGAGCATGTGCTCCTGCATCATCGGCGGCAGGTGCACGAGCTGGCGCGGGTCGTCGCCGCCCGGCGGCGCCATTGCGGGCGCCGGCGGGTGCATTTGCGGGCTGTGCTGCATCGTCGCGCCCTGGCCGAAGGCCATGAGCGGCACCGCCGCGAAACCGGCCAGCAGCACCGACGCGATCCATCGTTTCATTCGCACACCTCCTGCGATTGTCCGACGATTGTTTAGCGCCCGGCGCCGGCTGCGCCATATGATCCGGATCACATGGGCCGCGCCGGTCCCTGCGCCGGCGAGCCTATGCCGCCAGCGTCCGGCAGTCGGGCATGGTGGGAAATTGCGGCCGGCATTCGCGCCACGCGAATGTTGAGGAGTTACAATTCAAGTTCGCGCATTGGCCCGGCGTTAACCTTGACTCACGTCAAGGCGGCTGCGGCCGGCCGCGCTCGCCAAAACGTTTGACCTGCATCAACGATTCTCAGGAGTTCCGGGGCTCAATCGCGCGGTCGCTCAATCGCACAAGCGCCAAGGAGTGTCCCATGACCGTGCGGCAATTGCTTCTCGCCGGCGCAGCTTTGTTTGTCGTGTCCCTGCCGGCCCACGCCGGACCCTGCTCGAAGGACATCGAGCGCGTGCAAATGAAAATCGACGCCCGGCTGAACGCGCTGGCTGCCGCCGGGCCGACCGCGAAGCAGAGCGTCGGCGCGCAATTGCACCGTCAGCCGACGCCGCGTTCGATCGCGGGGGCCGAGCACGGGCTCGGTGAAGTGTCGTCAAGCACGATGGAGAGGGTTGGTGACGCAATGGCGCGCGCACGCAAGGCGGATGCGGCCGGAGACGAAAGCGCCTGCCAACGCGCTCTCGCAGACGTCGAGCAGGCGATCGCCGAGTGATGGCGCGCTAAATGTCGCGGCCTTCGATTTTTTCTTCCAGCTTCTTGATGATGTCGGGGACGCGCTCGAGTCGCGGGTAAAGCTCGAGCGCGCGCCGGTAGACTTCCAGCGCCTGCTTGTCGTCGCCGACGTCCTGCAGGATCAGGCCGAGCCCGGTGAGGGCGCCGAAATGACGTGGCTCCAGCCGCAGCACCTGGCGGATGTCCGCGAGCGAGCGCCCGTAATCCTTCTTCATATAGTAGATGGTGGCGCGCCGGTTCCAGGCTTCCGCGTAATCCGGCTTGATCTTGACGATGGCGTCGAGCAGCTTGAGCGCAAGGTCGACATCCTTCTGCTCGATCGCCTTCTGCACCCGGCTCATCAATAGGTCGGTCGTGTCGCTCTTGGAGTGCATCCATAGCACCCAGATGCGCTGCTCGACCGCCTTGGCGGTCTCCTCATCGGGCGCGGCTTTGAGCGCGCCGAACAGGAAATCGAGGTTGTTGACGCCGTCGCGCATGTTCATGCGCGGCAGCTTCTTGGGCGGCTCGACCCATTTGCCCTTGGGGCCGATCTTGGGCGCAATTTCAGGCTCGGCGGCGGCAGCCGGCATGGCGAGCGCGGCGGCGGCGAGCGCGGCAAGAGCGAGCGTAAGGAATTGTGCGCGCATGATCGGAGACTAATGTCTCCGTCAGATAAGGCCAATATGCGGCGACGGAAAGGGCGTCAGCCCTGGCGGGCCTTGAAGCGGCGGTTGGTCTTGTTGATGACGTAGAGGCGGCCCTTGCGCCGCACCAGCCGGTTGTTGCGGTGCCGGGTACGCAACGTTTTCAATGAGTTACGGACTTTCATGACGGTCTCTGGATGCCTGTTTGGCGGGCGTTCTAGTGGCCGCACCTCGCACTGTCAACGTAAGCAGCCGGCCGGTGGTTACCAGACCTTCCCTGGCCTAAGGTTCGGCCTCGGGGAGGAAATTCAATGCAACGCAGCACCGAGCGCTTCCTGACCACCCATACCGGCAGCCTGCCGCGGCCGGACGACCTGATCCGCACCATGTACGCCAAGGAGGAAGGCGTGCCGGTGGACGCCGCCGCGCTCGCCGCCAGAATCCGCGCGGCGGTCATCGAGGTGGTCGAGAAGCAGGCCGCAGCCGGCGTCGACCTCATCAATGACGGCGAAATGTCGAAGCCGAGCTATGCCACTTACATCAAGGACCGGCTCAACGGCTTCGGCGGCTCAGGCAACACCTTCGTCTACCAGGACCTCGCCGACTTCCCGCGCCTGGAAAAGCGGGTGTTCGGCGATCCCGGCCGCTCGCGCCGCAAGACGCCGGCCTGCAACGCCGCCATCAGCGTGCGCGACAAAGCTGCGCCGCAGACCGACGCCGATAATCTCAAATCCGCGCTGGGCAAAGTGCAGGCGGCCGGCGGTTTCATGAGCGCGGCCTCGCCCGGCGTGATCGGGCTGTTCTTCCGCAACGACCACTACCCGAGCCAGGAGGCCTATCTCGCGGCCATCGCCGAGGCCATGCGGCACGAATACGAGACCGTGGCCAAGGCGGGCTTCGTCTTGCAGATCGACTGCCCCGACCTCGCCATGGGCCGCCACATCCAGTACGGGAATTTGAGCCTGCCCGAATTCCGCAAGCGCGCCGCGCTGCATGTCGAAGCGCTCAACCACGCCGTCGCCAATATTCCGGCCGAGCAATTGCGCATGCATGTGTGCTGGGGCAATTACGAGGGTCCGCACCATCACGACGTCGCGCTCGCCGACATCATCGACATCGTGTTCTCGGCCAAGCCGTGTGCCGTCTCGTTCGAGGCCGCCAATCCGCGCCACGCGCACGAGTGGACGCTGTTCGAGAAGGTCAAGCTGCCGGACGGCAAGGTGCTCATTCCCGGCGTGATCGAATCGAAGTCGAACTTCATCGAGCATCCCGAGCTGATCGCGCAGCGCATCTCACACTATGCCAAGCTGGTCGGGCGAGAGAACGTCATCGCCGGCTCCGACTGCGGCTTCGGCACCTGGGTGGGGCAGGCGGCGGTCGATCCCGATGTCGTATTCGCCAAGCTCAAGGCGATGGCGGATGGCGCAAGGATCGCCAGCAGAGATTTCTGGAACTAGCCGCAAGCGGCCTTCGGCAGCGTTCCCCGCATTTCCCGCCTAGCTTGCGCAGGACTACCGGCTCACGCGGAAAATCATTACGATCCGCGCCAGTTTCGGCGCTCGTGTCGACCCGCCCGACGCTGTGCACGACTGTTCCGGGAGATGAAAAATGGATGCGACGAAGCGCGGCGCTGCGCGCCTGAAGGCAGCCGATTTCGATCAGGAACTGCTCGATCTGTACGACAAATACTGTCACGGCTTCATCGATCGGCGCGCCTTTATGGACGGTGCCGCCAAATTCGCCGTCGGCGGACTATCGGCGGCCGCGCTGGTTGAGATGCTGTTGCCCGATTATGCGCTGGCCGCACAGGTCGCTGAAAACGATCCCTCGATCAAAACCGAGACGATCACGTTCAAATCGCCGAAAGGCAACGGCGACACCAAGGGCTATCTGGTCAAGCCGGCGAAGCCCGGCAGCTATGGCGCGGTCGTCGTCGTGCACGAAAACCGCGGGCTGAACCCTTACGTCAAGGATGTCGCCCGCCGGCTCGGCAAGGCGGGTTTTATCGCGCTCGCGCCGGACGGCCTGAGTTCGCTTGGCGGCTATCCCGGCAACGACGACGAGGGCCGCGCCATGCAAGAGAAGCTGCAGCCGGCAAAGCTGCTGGAGGACTTCATTGCCGCCTACGAAACCCTGCGGGCGATGAAGGACGTGAATGGCAAGGTCGGCGTGGTCGGCTTCTGCTTCGGCGGCGGTGTCGCCAACGCGATGGCGGTTCGCTTGCCGGGACTGGCCGCCGCGGTGGCCTATTACGGCCGTCAGCCCAAGGCGGAAGACGTGGCGAAAATAAAAGCGCCTCTCCTCCTCCACTATGGGGCGCTCGACGAGCGCATCAACGCCGGATGGCCCGCATACGAAAAGGCGCTCAAACAAGACAACAAGAGCTACGAAGTGTATTTTTATCCGAAGGCCAATCATGGCTTCCACAACGACACGACGCCGCGCTACGACAAGGAACAAGCCGAATTGTCATGGCGACGCACGATCGCGTTCTTTCGGAAGCATCTCGGATAGCGCCGCCACCTTGGAATCCCGGTCGAGAAAGCTCGAGCTCGCGTTGCGCAGGATATTCGCGGTATTGCCGAACCTGGCCTCCCTGCTGCTGGCACTGATTGGCCCCGCGGCGCTGGCGCAATCCGCAAGTCCGACCCCCGAGATCAATCCGGCTGCAGCCGGGCGAATGGTCACGCAAGGCCTGGCGCGGACGGTGACCGAAAACCTGTTCCAATGCCCGGCACCGCGTAAGAATTTCCGGCGCAGCGCGGTCGGCGCCATCAATGCGCGCAACGGCACCTTGATAATGGTGCCGGCGCGGACGGCGTATATGACCGGCAGGAAACTCGCCGATCTGTACAACGAATGCAGTGGGGTTACGCCGGCCAATTTTTCCGAGGTGAAAGCCGAGAATGTGCCGGTCTTCGAGATCGACCGCGACGGGGAAATCGTCACCGGCTACATCGTCGCCGACAATTACTTCGAGCTCTACGTGAACGGCAAACTGCTCGGCGTCGACGCGGTGCCGTTTACGCCGTTCAATTCCGCCATCGTCCGCTTCAAGGTGAAACGGCCCTACACCTGCGCGATCAAGGCGGTGGACTGGGAGGAAAGACTCGGTCTCGGCATGGAAACCAATCGCGGCAACCGCTGGCACGCCGGCGATGGAGGCTTGATTGCCCGCTTCAGCGACGGCACGGTGACCGACAAAACGTGGAAGGCGCAATCATTTTATATCGCGCCGCTCGCCAGGCCCGACGATGTCGTCGAAAGCGGGCCAATCCACGCCACGCCGGGCATGGGGCGCGTATACGCGGCTGCGAAAGCTCCGGACTGTCAGGATCGCTGCTTTGCCCTCCATTACCCCCTGCCCGCAAACTGGGCCGCGCCGGAATTCGACGATTCGTCCTGGCCGCAAGCTTTCGAATTCACCGACCAGGAAGTGGGCGTGGATCACATTCCCGCCTACACGCGCTATCCCCGGGCGTTCGCCGGGGCGCGCTGGATCTGGTCCAACAATCTCGTATTCGACAATTTGATCCTGGCGCGCAAAACCGTGCGCTAAGCATCGATCAGAAATGCAAGGTCATCTCGTCGGCGCGACAATTATTTCAATCGCGCACGCTCAGGCCAATAAGCGATCGTTGCTGAGGGCCTGTTTGAGCTGCCGGAAGGCGTAGGCAATGTCTTTCTTCCTTCCGGTTCTGTCCGCCACGAGCAAAAGCTCGCGCGCGAAGGTCCAGCGTGACCTTCGTCGCAGTTCGATCGGCAATTCTCGATCGATAAACCGCAATGCCTCTTGAATTGTCTGGATGCTCGGACGGTAGGCCGAGCCAATCATATGGACCGTCGCGGGAAGCGTGATGGCGACCCGCGCGGTCTTGTCAATGGTCCGTGAATGGTTTGTCATTTTGCGAGCATGCCACCCGATAGGCCGAACATGCTTCACATGCGCTGCGAATTGAGCCAGGTATCGATATCAGACCGCACCCGATCCTTGGCGTAGCCGTAGCGTTCCTGGATCACGCCTTCGAGCTGGTCGCGGCGGCCGGCGATCGTATCGAGATCGTCGTCCGTCAACTTGCCCCATTGCTCCTTCACGCGCCCTTTGACCTGCTTCCAATTTCCTTCGATCCGATCCCAATCCATCTGCTCCTCCTCTTGTCCAAGGCAACGCAACAACTCCCGGTCGGGCCGCCGGTTCCTCGCGGCAAGGGCAGGAACCGGGATCTGTCAAAACGCGTTGGCGTTGCACAGGAGGAGACTGCCATGCTCAGGTGGGCGTTGATCTTTTTGATCATTGCAATCGTCGCCGCGATTTTCGGCTTTACCGGTATAGCGGCGGGCGCCGCCACAATCGCCAAGTGGCTTTTCTTCATCGCCATGGCGGTCTTTGTCATTTTCCTCGTGATGGGATTGATGGCCGGAAAGGCGTTGTTGTAACGGATCGCGCGCGAGGCCGCGCCGCAGTGCGCGTAGAAGCGCAGGGGAATGCCCGCGCTCGGTTCACGTCGGCGGTTTACCCGCGTTGCACCGGCGTTCACGCCTGCCTAGATCTGATCGGGATCGTTTTTCGGCGGAAAGACGACAAACCAGGCCAGCACGATGAGCAGGATCGCCGCGTAGATCTGCGGCTCGAAAGCGTGAAGCGCGTCCGTGATCTGCCTGCTGAGCTGGTCAAGCGAGAGCAAGGCGGCGGTTACCCCGGCGAACATTTACCCCTCCGTAAGGCGAGCGCGTAGATCGTTCTCACCGACAAAGGAAGCGCAAATGTGGTGATCCGGGCGGCTTGCCGGGCCTTGCCCGCTAAGGGCACCATGCGCGGGTTCCGTGGCCCGGCACAATGCAGAGGCCACGCGGCGGCAGAGGGGCCGTCTCCCATGGACAATCTCGGTCTCATCCTTCGCACCGTCGTCTTCTTTCTTTTTCCGATCCCATTCCTCATCGACTTCGCGGTGTCGCACGGCCGCGAGTGGACCGGAACCGTGGCCTATGCGGCAACCGCCGTGCTGGTGGCCGCGGCCGTCGCCGCTGCTTGGGCCGCCGTGCGCCGCCGCGGGTGATCCGCATCGCGGGCCATCATCGCGCGGCGCCGCATCCCGGCTGGGCGCGCCCGGGCAAAAACTGATATGAAGGCGGCGGCGACAACGCGACCGACAAGGGGCGGCAGAGCCGGTCAAACCGGCCATCCTGGGAGGACGTCACACGTGAGCGCCGGGGCAGAGCGTCCGCCGCAACGCGGCGGCCGGTTCAATTTTAATACCGTGCTTGCCGCCGGCTGCGTGCTGTTCGCCCTCTTCTTGTTCGCCGTCATCCCGAGCGAGGTCGAGCACCCGCCGGTGCTGTTCGGCCAGCAGTCGAACGGGCTCGATCCCGCCTTCTTCCCGCAACTGGTGGCGGCCTGCTTTCTGCTGATCGGGCTCGGCTATCTGTACGCGAGCTTCAGCCTCAACGACGAAAACGGCTTCCGCGGCCTCAAACGCGACAACTATGTCAGCATCGGCTTCACCGTCGTCATGATGCTGGTCTACGCGGCGACGCTGCAGCCGCTCGGCTTCGTCGCCGCCAGCGCGCTGACCGTCGGCGTGCTCAGCGTATTCTACGGCGCGCGCCAATGGATCAGCGTCGTCATCGCCGCCCTCGCCGTCCCCGCCATCGTCTACGTCGTGTTCCGCCGCGTGCTGGCGGTTTCGCTGCCCGAATTTCCGGATTTCTGACGTGTTCCACACCGTCCTCGCCAGCATCGAGCTGCTGATGCGCCTCGACACGCTGCTGATGATTAGCCTCGGCCTCGTGCTCGGCATTTTCATCGGCGCGCTGCCCGGCTTCACCACCACCATGGCGATGGCGGTGCTGCTGCCGATCTCGTTCTTCCTGCATCCGGTGGTCGGCATCCCCTTCCTGATCGGCGTCTACAAGGGCGGCATCTACGGCGGCAGCATTCCCGCCGTGCTGGTCGGGATTCCCGGCACCGGCGCCTCGGTCGCCACCACCTATGACGGGCTGCCGCTGACCAAGAAGGGGCAGTCGCGCAAGGCGCTCGACATGGCGCTGGTCGCGTCCGTGATCGGCGACCTCGCCGGCAGCTTCGCCACCATCGTGCTGATCGGTCCGATCGCGCTGGTCGCCATGAAGTTCGGGCCGCCGGAGCTTGCCGCCGTGATGGTGCTGAGCATGCTGGTGATCGCGTTCTCCGGCACCAGCATGGTGGTCAAGAGCCTGGTCATGCTGCTGCTCGGCATGTTCTTCGCCATGGTCGGCCAGGATCCGATCGGCGCACTCAGCCGCTTCACCTTCGGCTTTTTCCCGCTCGAATCCGGCATCGACCTGCTGCCCATGCTGATCGGCCTGTTCGCCATTCCCGAAGTGCTGCTGGCGATCGAGGAGAAGACGAAACCCTTCGTGGAGAAATCGGTGCGGCCCGAGGGCGACCGGCTGACCTGGCGCGAGGTCGGCGAATGCAAGCGCACCATCGCGCGCTCGACCGTGCTGGGCGGCATCATCGGCATGATCCCCGGCGTCGGCCAGGTGGTGGCGGCGCTGATGGCCTATGCCGCCGCCAAAACCGCCTCGCCCACGCCGGAGAAATTCGGCACCGGCTACCTCGAAGGCGTCGCCGCACCGGAATCGGCCAACAATGCCGTCAACGGCCCCACCATGGTGCCGCTGCTCACGCTCGGCATCCCCGGCGACAACATCACCGCCATCCTGCTCGGCGCCTTCGTCGTGCAGGGCCTGCGCCCGGGGCCGCAGCTGTTCGCCCAGCAGGCGACGCTGATCTACGCCATCCTGTTCAGCATGCTGATCGCCTGCGTGCTGCTCTACGTGCTCGGTTACCTGCTCATCCCGCTGTTCTCCAAGGTGGTGATGATCCGCAAGGCCTATCTGGTGCCGCTCACCTTGGTGTTCGCCTTCGTCGGCACCTACGTGTTCCGCTCCAACGTGTTCGACCTCTACTTCCTGATATTTTTCGGCCTCATCGGCTACGCCGCGCGCAAGCTGAGCTTCGACGTCACGCCGCTGGTGATGGCCTTTATCCTTACCCCGGTGCTCGAATATTCTCTCGGCCAGTCGATCCTGCTGTCGCAGGGCAACCTTTTCCATTACGTGGTCATCGAGCGCCCGCTCGCGCTCGGCATCATCCTGGTGACGCCGTTGCTGACCTGGCTGATGTGGTACCGGACGCGTAAGCTGAGAAATCCCGAACCGGTCGGCGGCCCGGAACCGCTCCCGGTCGAATAAATATTTCCGGCAATGTTAAGTTTGCGCAAAACGCGTGAAAGGGAGGGACGCGAAATGGCTGAGCTTTCAAGACGGGCTTTCACCGCGGCGGCGCTTGCCGCCGCCGTGGCGGTAAGCGGCGCGGCGTTGGCCGCCGACAAATATCCCGACAAGCCGATCACCATGATCATTCCGCTCGGCGCCGGCGGCTCGCACGATCTCAACGCGCGCGTGATGACCTCGGTGCTGCCGCAATATCTCGGCGAGCCGGTGGTGGTGCAGTTGATGCCCGGCGGCAGCGGCCGCATCGGCACCGCCGCCGCCGCCAAGGCGAAGCCGGACGGCTACACGCTGCTGTTCACCCACAATTTCTTCGACGAGCTGCAGCAGCACGTCACCAAGCTGCCCTATCAGCCGAACAAGGACTTCGTCGTGGTGGCGCGCACCAATTACGCCCCGCCCTCGCTGTGCGTGCGCGCCGACAGCAAGTTCAAGACGCTGAAAGACATGCTCGATTACGCCAAGGCGCATCCCGGCGCGGTCAAGTTCGGCCACAGCGGCAACTGGGGCGCCGCCATGGTGCCGGGCGCGGCGCTGCTGCAGGCGGCGCACGTGAAGATGACGCTGGTGCCCTACAAGGGCGGCGGCCCCGCCATGCGCGGCGTGCTCGCCGGCGACGTCGACTTCACCGTGGCCTTTCCCTCGGTCATCACCAGCCAGGGCGACAAGGTGCGCACGCTGGTCACGCTCGCCGACAAGCGCGTGTTCAAGGACGTGCCGACCTCCGGCGAGCTCGGCTTCCCCGACGTCGCTTCGATCGCCACGATGCAGCGCGTCGTGCTGGCGCCTGCCGACATCCCGGCCGACCGTCTCGCCAAGCTGCGCGAGGCCTTCGCCAAGATGTCGAAGGACAAGACCTACATGACGCTGCTCAACAAGCTCGGCGAGAACGACGAGTTCATGGACGGCCAGCAATACGAGAAGATGCGCATGCGGCAGGACAAGAGCTACGCCGACCTGGTGAAGGAGCTGACCTCGAAGTAGCGAGCGGTTCCGATCAGCAAAGACGTCGGCCGGCCCCGGACGTTAAGTCCGGGGCTGGGCTTGAACGGCACGGTAGGAGCGAAGTGATGAAGCACAACGCCAAAGGCATCGGCCTCGCGATCATCGGCGGGGGCCGCGTCGGCCTGTTTCGCGGCGAGGTGGCCGCGCGTCATCCCGCGGTGGAATGGATCGGCCTCGCCGAGAAGAATCCGAATCGCGCCGGCGAGGTCGCACCGAAGATCAGCGCCGACTTCGTGACGCAAAGCCATGTCGAGCTGCTGAAGCGGCCGGAAGTGACCGCCGCCATTATCGCCACCGACGAGCACCTGCACGTCGATCCGATCATGACGGCGCTCGAGCGCGGTCTTCCGCTCTTGATCGAAAAGCCGCTGGCGACGCGTCTCGACGAGTCCGCGCGGGTGCTCAAGGCGATCAAGGACGCCAAGGTCGATGCCGTAGTCGGCTACACCCAGCGCTTCCGCCGCCGCTGGCTGGCGGCCAAGGAAAAATGCCGCACCGGGGCGCTCGGCGACGTGACCATGGTCACCTCGCGCGCCTTCATGAACCGGCTGGTGGCGATCGACAATTACAAACGAACCGACGATCCCTCGACCATCTCGCCGATGGTGATCTCCGGCACGCATGCGCTCGATATCTGCATGTGGTGCCTGGAGGAAAAGACCGCGGTGGAATGCTACGCGCGGTCGGTCGATAAGGTCCTGGGCCCCATGTACAAGGGCATCGACGGCACCTGCGGCATGATCAGTTTCGCCGACGGCACCGTCTATCACCTTGCCATGACCTGGGCCTGTCCGGTGACCTGGCCTGCCGCGGTCTACTCGCTCGAGGTCGGTATCGTCGGCACCACCGGCGTGCTGACCATCGACGACACCCACCGCGACATCGTGCTGGCGGTGTCGAAGCCGCAATCGGAAGGCTACAACCCCGACGCCACGCGGCTCGTGGATTTCATGGGCAGCTATCCGCCCGGCGACATGGCCTTCGGTGAGTTGCGCGGGCCCATGGCGGAAGAGACCGATAGCTGGCTCAACCGCGTCGCGCTCGGCCTGCCGACCGCGGCCGCCACCGTCGAAGAGGCGCACCGCAACTTGATGCTGACCAAGGCGCTCGACCTGTCGGCCAAGCGCAAGACGCCGGTCAGGCTGCCGCTCGATCCCGACGAGGTGAAGGCGGCGGCTTGACGTTCGTTCGATTGCCAACGGCGAGGTGCTCTGGCGCGGACACACTCGCTCGACTATCATGCCAAGAAAAAACGCGCACAGCACAGGGGAGGATACAAATGAGCGACTCGAAAGAGAGTGGCAGCCGGAACCTTATTCGGCGCCGCGATGTGCTCGCCGGCGTGCTCGGCGCCGCCACCGTTCTCATCGTCCGGCCGGGCAAGGCCGACGCCGCCAATTGGCCGGACAAGCCGGTCACGCTCGTCATCATGTACGCGGCGGGCGGCGGCACTGACGTGGTCATGCGCCTCATCGGCAAGGAAATGGCCGCCGCCAAGGGCTGGTCGATCGAACCGGTGAACAAGCCCGGCGCGGTCGGCGGCATCGCCACCAATTACGTGCTGCAGCAGCCGGCCGACGGCTACACGCTGCTCGGCGCCGCGAATTTCAACAAGTTCGTGCGCGTGATGGGTCACACCACGAGCAAGGTCTGGGAGGATTGGACCATCATGCAGGCGGCCTCTTCGCTCGCCTCATGGTCGGTGCGGGAAGCTTCGCCGCTCAAGAATGTCGACGACGTCATCAAGTTCGGCGAGGCCAACCCCGGAAAACTCACGATCTCCACCTCCGGCACCGGCGGCATCTGGCACGAGGTCGCCATGCAGATCGCCCGCCAGCTCGGCATCACCGTGCACTTCGTGCCTTACAAGGGCGGCAAGCCGGCGACGCTCGCCGGCCTGCAAGGCGAAACCATGATCGCCGGCGGCGGCGTGCACGAGCACATCGAATTGATCCGCGCCGGCAAGCTGCGCAATTTGTTCCACTGCGGCACCTCCGACATTCACCTGCAGGACGGCAAGGTGCTGTCCTCGATCGGCACGCTGAAGCCGGCGACCAAGCCGTTGCTGCCGCTCGGCGGCAACTACAACCTGATGATGCGGCGCTCGGTGCCGGTGGAAATCCAGAAAGAGATCACCGACGCCTTCGTCAAGGCCGTCAAGTCGTCCGCCTTCACCGCCGTGTGCGAAAAGAAGTTCTTCGAGCGCCAGATCCTCACCGGCGAGGCGGCCGACAAGCGCGCCGCCCAGCTCGAGGTCAACACCGCGTTCCTGTTCAACAAGTATCGCGACCAGATCGGCGGCAAGGTGAAGACGGCAAAAGAGCTCGGCCTGCCCGAACCGCAGGACTTCGACAAATGGTGGCCGCCGAAGGGCTACAAGCCGGTCGGTGCGTAAGCTAGTCGGCGGCCGGCGGCCGGCCGCCGCGCCTCCCCGAAACAGACGCGACCCAAGGCTGCGCCATGGCGGGCGACGAATTGGCTGACGACGAAAAGCGCGTGCTATCGGAAGAGGCCAATGCCGGGTTCGGCACCCCGGTCATGGACCTAGCCGCAGCCGTGGTCATCGCGTTGATTGCCATCTTCCTGGCGGTCGAATTGCTGCGGCTGCCGGAGCCGGGCGGCGTCATTTTCACGGCGCCCGGCCTGCTGCCTTTCCTCACCTCGGCGAGCCTTCTGGTCATGGCCGCGCTGCTCGGGCTTTCGGCGCTGCAACGCCGCCGGCTCTTGCCGCCGGCGCTGGACCGCTTCGAAATTCCGGCGGACGCCCTGCGCTCGCTCACGCTCGGCGGCATCGTCGCGCTCTACGTGCTGGCGCTGCAATTCGTGCCGTTCGAAACAAGCTTCAATGTCGGCCCGCTGCATTTCGTCCTCGGCGCCTTCGAACCGGTGTCGGTGGTGTTCCTCACCGCGCTTTTGCGGACCTATTGGGGGGCGCCGCTGTGGAAGTGTCTTTGCATCATCGTGCTGTGGATCGCTTTCCTGTCGATCGTATTCCGCATGCTCTTCCAGATCCCCCTGCCCTGAGGTTTCGCCCGTGCTCCACGCATTCTTGCAGGCGCTGCACCCTTACCTCCTGCTGGTCACGCTCGCCGGCGTTTGCCTCGGCATCTTCTGGGGCGCCATGCCGGGGCTTTCCACCACCATGGCGATGATGCTGCTGATCGGCCTGTCGGTCGGCATGACGCAGGAAGTCGCGCTCGCCTTCATGCTCGGCGTCTACACCGCCTCGACCTTCGGCGGTGCGATCTCCGCGGTGCTGATCAACATCCCCGGCACGCCCGACTCGGTCTGCACCATGATCGAAGGCCACCCGCTCGCCAAGCAGGGCAAAGGCGGGCAGGCGCTCGGCCTGTCGGTGACGGCCTCTTTCATGGGCAACTGGGTCGGCATCCTGCTGCTGGTCGCCTGCATGCCGCTCATTCTCGCGGTCGCGCTGCAGTTTCGTTCCTGGGAGATGTTCCTTTTGGCGGTGATCGGCATCTCGATCTGCGGCACCATGACCGCGGGGACCATGCCGCTGAAGGGCTGGATCACCGGCTGGCTCGGCATGCTGCTCGCCTTTGTCGGCTATGACGCCATTCACGGCGTGCCGCGCTTCACCTTCGACATCCCCGCGCTCTACGACGGCATCAGCTACGTCGCCATCCTGATCGGCCTGTTCGGCCTCACCGAGATCATGAAGGTGCTGCCGCAGCGCGAGCACACGCCGATCCCGGAAAACGTCGGCCGCGCCATCCCCTCTTTCGACCTGCTCTTGAAGTCGATGCCGGCGGCGCTGCGCTCGGGCCTCATCGGCACCATCGTCGGCGCCATTCCCGGCGCCGGCGCCAACATTGCCGGCTTCCTCGCCTATGACATCGGCCGCCGCCGCGCCAGACCGGAGGAAAAGGCGAAATGGGGCAAGGGCAGCTTCGAGGCCATCGTCTGCGCGCAATGCGCCGACAACGCCAATATCGGCGGCGCCATGCTGCCGACGCTGACGCTCGGCATTCCCGGCAGCGCGCCGGCCGCCGCCATGATGGCGGCCTTGCAACTCAAGAACGTCCAGCTCGGTCCCACCATCGCCGTCGATCAGCCGGGGCTGATCCAATTGATCTATGCGCTGCTGATCATCGCCAATGTCATGATGTTCGGCGCGGCGCTCGCGCTCATCAAGCCGTGCGTGAAACTGTTTTCGCTGCCGCACAGCCTGTTGATGACGCTGATCATCCCGATCTGCATCATCGGCGCTTATTCGGTGCGCACCAACATGTTCGACGTCTGGATCATGGTGGCGGGCGGCTTCCTCGGCTACGCCTTTTACGTGTTCAAGTTTCCCTCGGCGCCGCTCGTGCTCGGCATCATCCTGGCGCCCTTGGCCGACGAGAACCTGCGCCGCGCGCTGCTCTTGTTCGACAATAACGGCTTCGGCTATTTCGCCCGGGAATATATCGGCCACGTGCTGGTGATCGTCGTCGCCTTCATCTTCATCGAAGGCTTGCGGCGCGGACGCCGCAACCGCCGGCAGACGGCACCCGCGGCGGTGGCTTCCGCCAATCCGCAGTAGACGCGGGTCACCGGCAAGACATCGGCTGCGGGTTTTTCCTCTACGCCGACTTCAAGTGCGCGCTCAGATAGGCGACGGCACCGTCGAGCGTGACCAGCTTTGGATAGTCGATCTCGGGGATGTCGATGCCGAGCCGGCGATGGATTGCCGTGATGAAGTTCAAGAAGTCCATCGAATCGATGTCGATCGCCTCGCGCAGATCGGCCGCCGGGTCGACGCCTGCCATGTCGACCTCTGGCGCGATGTTGTTGAGCTCTTCCGCGACCACTTTGCGAATGTCGATGTCGCTCATAGCTTGTCTGGCTCCTGCAACAATTTGCCGATTTCGGCCAGGAACAAGGCGCCCGCGTGGCCGTCGCTCACCCGGTGGTCGGCGGCAAGCGTGATCGTCACCACCGAGCGCGGCCCGATGGCGCCGTCGATGACCCACGGCCGCGTCACCACCTTGCCGAAGCCGACGATCGCCACCTGCGGCGGATAGATGACGCCGTAGAGCGCTTCGACGCCGCGCTCGCCGAGGCTCGACACCGTGATGGTCGGGTCGGACAATTCCGAGCCGCGGATGCGGCCGGCACGCGTGCGCTGGATGAGGTCGCGCATGCGCGCCATCAGATCGTCGAGCGCGAGCTTGTCGGCGTCGTGCAGCGCCGGCGCGGTAAGCCCGCCGCCGCGGATGGCTGATGGCGACGCCGGTATGCACGGCCGCCGAAGGTTCGAATTTGTTGTCGCGATAAAATCCGTTGAAGGCGGGGAAACGGCGGCAGGCGAGCGCCACCGCCTTGAGCGCGAGCGCGCCGATCAGCAAGCGGCTGTCCGGCGGCAACGCCGCATTCCTCTGCGTCAGCCACTGCTCGCACGCCGTGACGTCGACCTGGTGCTCCAGATAGTAGTGCGGAATTTCCCGTTTCGAGCGCGCCATGGCGGCGGCGATCGCCGTGCGCATGGCATCGAGATTGAGCGCCGGCGCGCGCTTCTTTTCCGGCGCGGCGGCGGGCGCGCCAGCCGCGCCGACACGAGCCTCGACGTCGGCATAGGTGATCGCTCCTGCCCGGCCGCTGCCGCTGACGGCGGATAGATCGATGCCGCGCTCTTCAGCGAGCTTGCGCGCGGCCGGCGAGGCGCGCGCGCCGGCAGCGGCTGGTGCTGCCGGGGCAGGCGTCGGCACGGGCCGCTGCGCCGGCGCCGCGGCTGCTTTCGGCGGGGCCGCAGGAGCCGCCGGTGTCGGTGGCGGCGCAGCCGGCGCCGTGGGCTTTGCTTCGCCCTCGGCGCGGATCAGCGCGAGCGGCGTGCCGACCGGCACCTTGGTGCCGACATCGACCAGGAATTTTTCGATCTGGCCGGTCTGAAAGGTCTCGATCTCGATGGCGCCCTTCTGCGTCTCGACCACCGCAATGATGTCGCCGTGCTTGACCTTGTCGCCGGGCTTGACCAGCCATTGCACCAGCGTGCCGGCCTCCATGTCGGCGCCGAGCGAGGGCATGCGGAATTCGGCCACGCGAAAATCCTCACGCCTTGCCGAGAGCCGCCTTGGCGGCGGCGACGATCTTATCCGCCTGCGGGATCGCCGCGCTTTCCAGATGCGCCGGATAGGGGATCGGCACCTCGGCGCTGCACACGCGGCCGAGCGGCGCGTCAAGCGACCAGAACGCCTGCTCGACGATGCGCATGCCGATTTCCGCCGCCAGGCTGCCGCTGCGCCAGCCTTCATCGACGATGACCGCGCGGCGGGTCTTCGCCGACCGAGGCCATGATGGTGGCGTCGTCGAGCGGCCTCAATGTACGCAGATCGATCACCTCCGCCTCGATGCCCTCGCCGGCAAGCGTTTCCGCCGCTGCAAGCGTCTTCCACAGCGAGCCGCCGTAAGTGATGAGCGAAATGTCGCGGCCTTCGCGCCGCACCGCCGCCTTGCTCGATGTCGACCGGTCCGGCATCGGCGGCGAGCTTGCCGCTCATGTTGTAGAGCATGACGTTCTCGAAGATCAGCACCGGGTCGGGATCTTCAAGCGCGGTCCACAGCATGCCGCGCGCGTCTTCGAGCGTTGCCGGCGCCAGCACCTTGATGCCGGGAATATGCGCGTACCAGCCTTCCAGGCTGTGCGAATGCTGGGCGGCGAGCTGCTTGCCGGCGCCGGTCGCCATGCGGATCACCAGCGGCACGCCGAACTGATTGCCCGACATGTGGCGCACCGTGGCCGCTGTGTTCATGATCTGGTCGAGCGCCAGCAGGCTGAAATTCACCGTCATCACTTCGACGATCGGGCGCATCCCGCGCCATGGCCGCGCCGATGCCGGCGCCGGTGAAGCCCGATTCCGACAGCGGCGTATCGCGAATCCGCTCGGGCCCGAACTCGGCGACCAAGCCCTTGCTGACGGCGTAGCAGCCGCCGTAGCGGCCGACATCCTCGCCCATCAGGAACACGCGATCGTCGCGCTTGATCGCGTCGCGAATGGCCTGCTTCACCGCTTCGCGGTAGGTGATCTCGATCGTTGCGGCGCGCGCGGTCTCTTGCTGCATGCGATTCACCGTCCGGCGGGTGCGGCGCTTTCCGAATAGGTGAAGCGGGCAAGCTCATCGATCGGCTCCCAGGTCCCCGCTTCGGCGAAGGCGACGGCTTCCGCGATCTCGGCATCGACCTCGGCTTCGATGCGACGACACCTCGTCGGCGTGCACGATATTGTTGGCCTCGCAGCCAGCTCTCGAAACGCAGGATCGGCTCGCGATGCCGCCAGGCCTCGACCTCCGACTTCTCGCGATAGAGCTGGGCGTCGAACATGGAATGCGCACGCAGGCGATAGGTGCGGCATTCGAGGAAATAAGGCTTGCGGCTTTCGCGCACGGCGTGCGCGGCGCGGCGCGCGGCCGCCTCGACCGCCACCACGTCCATGCCGTCGACCACCTCGGCGGTGAGCTTGTAGCAGGCCGCCTTTTGGTGGATGTCGGTTTCCGATTCCGACAGCGCCAGCGCGGTGCCCATGGCGTAGAGATTGTTCTCGCACACGAACAGCACCGGCAGCTGCCACAAGCGCCGCGAGATTCATGCTCTCATGGAATTCGCCTTCGGCCACCGCCCCTTCGCCGAAGAAGCAGGCAATGACGCTGTCGCCATTCTGCATATGGTCGGCAAGGGCGAGCCCGACGGCGAGCGGCAGGCCGCCGCCGACGATGGCGTTGCCGCCGTGGAAATTATGCGCGGCGTCGAACAGATGCATGGAGCCGCCGCGGCCGCGGCTGCAGCCTTCCTGCTTGCCGTACATCTCGGCCATGACGGCCTTCATCGGCACCCCGCGCACCAACGCGTGGCCGTGCTCGCGATAGGTGGCGACCACGCGGTCACGCTCCTCCAGCACCGGGATGACGCCGACCGCCACCGCCTCCTCGCCGTCGTACAAATGCAAAAAACCGCGGATCTTCTCTTGCGTATAGAGCTCGGCGCATTTGTCTTCGAAGCGGCGGATGCGGATCATCTGCTTCAAGAGATCCAGCATGTGCGCGCGCGACAGATGCGGCTTGTCGTCGGGTGCGGTCATCGCTCCTCGCTTTCCAGCGTCGAGATGTCGCCCTCCGGCAAGCCGAGCTCGCGCGCTTTCAGCAGCCGGCGCATGATCTTGCCGCTGCGCGTTTTCGGCAGGTTCTGCCGGAACGCGATCTCCTTCGGCGCCACCGGCGGGCCCGAGCCGCTTGCGCGCGTGGCCGAGCAGTTCCTTGCGCAAAGCCTCGTTGCCTTCGTAGCCCGGCTTGAGCGCAACGTAAGCTTTGACCACCTCGCCGGCCGCCGGATCTGGAATGCCGATCACGCCCGCCTCGGCGACGGCTGGATGCTCCATCAGCGCGCTCTCCACTTCGAATGGGCCGATGCGGTGGCCGGCGCTCTTGATGACGTCGTCGGCGCGGCCGACGAACCAATAATAGCCTTCCGCGTCGCGCATCGCGAGGTCGCCGCTGAGATACCAGCCGTCCACGAAGCACTTCTTGTAGCGCGCCTCTTCGTGCAGATAGGCGCGCATCATCGACGGCCAGCCCGGCCTGAGCGCCAGCTCGCCCATGGCCATCGGCTTGCTGACTTCGCGCACCTTCCCGCCCTCCAGATGCTCGACGATGCCGGCCTCGATACCGGGCAGCGGGCGGCCCATCGAGCCCGGCTTCACGTCCATCGCAAGGTAATTCGAGATCATGATGCCGCCGGTCTCGGTCTGCCACCAGTTGTCGTGGAACGGCTTGCCGAAGGCTTCGACGCCCCACACCACGGCCTCCGGATTGAGCGGCTCGCCGACGCTCGCCATCAGGCGCAGCTTCGACAGGTCGAATTTCTTGGCGAATTCGGCGCCTGCCTTCATCAGCATGCGCACGGCGGTCGGCGCGGTGTACCAGACCGTGACCTTCTGATCCTGCAGAATGCGGTACCAGCGCTCGGCGTCGAATTCGGCCTGGTCGACGATCATGGTGGCGCCGTTGGTGAGCGGCGAAATGATGCCGTAGGAGGTGCCGGTCACCCAGCCCGGGTCGGCGGTGCACCAGAAGATGTCGTCGGCATGCAGATCGAGCGCGAGCTGGCCGGTGACGTGGTGCGCGACCACGGCCTCATGCACGTGCACCGCGCCTTTCGGTTTGCCGGTCGTGCCGCTGGTGAAATGCAAGAGCGCCATGTCCTCTGGCTGGGTGGCGACGACCTCGAAGTTCTCCGAGGCCTGCGCCAGCACCGCGGTGAGATCGATCGTATCGGGCGGCGGATTGGCCGAGCATTCGATGAGGAACACGTGCTTGAGGCTTGCAAGCTCCTTGCGCCAGGGCTCGACCTTGCGCTTGTAATAGGCTTCCGTCGTCAACAGCGCGTCCGCCTCGCCGATCGTCATGCGCGACTTGATCGGCTCCGGTCCGAAGGCGGAAAACAGCGGCGAGAACACGGCTCCGCTTTTCAGCGTGCCGAGCGCGGCGATGTAAAGCTCAGGCACGCGGCCGAGCAGCGAATAGACGCGGTCGCCCTTGCCGAGGCCGCGCGCGGTGAGCACGTTGGCGAAGCGGTTTACCGCCGCGCCGAGTTTCGCATAGCTGAAGTCGCGGATGGTGTCGTCGCGCCCGATCCAACGCAGCGCGAGCTTGCCGCCCTGCCCCGCTTTCACGTGGCGGTCGACCGCCTCGTGCGCGATGTTGAGGCCGCCGCCGGGAAGGCCGTCCAGCAGCGTGCGCGCCTGCGCCCAGGAGAACGATTTGGCGCACGCGTCGTAGTTCTTGAGGTTGGCGCCGGCGCGGTCCTCGGGGCGTTTGCGGATCGTATCCATCGCCACAGCCGACCAATCATCGCCCCCGACGAAATTAAAGAATAAAGGGGCGGCGGCGGCGCCGGTTTGATGCAGGTCAAGCGTGCGATGACGGCGATGGGGCGTGAGAAGAGTGCCTGGCGAAGCGAAATGATGGTGGGCGCGACAGGGATCGAACCTGTGACCCCTACCATGTCAAGGTAGGTACGTTTGTTTGCAGGTAATCCGCGCAGTTTGCGCTGTGGGCACAAAACCCCTGTTAGTGGTCCTTTTCGCTTGCGGATTTTTTCTCTGGTTTGCCCTTGTTTGCGCAGAACTGGTAGCTATGTGGTAGCTTGGGACTCCAACCTAATCGTAGAGAATGATGTCTAGGCAAGGCCGTATTGGGCTGCGCGAGGTGCGTGCGCTGCAACCGGGGGAAACCGTATGGGATGCGGCGGTGCCCGGATTCGCGGCGCGTCGGCAGGAAGGCTCAGCGGTCGCATACGTCCTGAAATACCGGACCAATGCAGGCCGACAGCGCTGGTACACCATTGGACGACACGGCGCCCCCTGGACCCCTGATCTCGCCCGTGCGAAGGCACAAGAGCTGCTCGGCGAGGTAGCAAAAGGCCACGATCCAGCAGCAGACAAGCAAGTTCGGCGCAAGGCAGTCTCCGTTGCCGAGCTGTGTGACATGTACCTTACTGATGCGCTCGCGGGCCGCGTCCTCAAGCGTAGCGGGGTCGCCAAACGGACGAGCACGCTTACCATCGATAAGGGTCGCATTGAGCGCCACATTAAGCCGCTGCTTGGCAGTCACGCCGTTTCCGCCGTTACGCCGCGTGACGTAGAACTCTTTTTGCACGATGTTGCAGAGGGAAAGACTAAAGCCCGTATTAAGACCAAAGCACGTGGGCTTGCCCGGGTGAAGGGTGGCAAGACCGCCGCTAATCGGAGTGCCGGATTACTGGGAGCGATCTTCACCTATGCCGTGCGGCAAGGCTTGCGGACCGACAACCCTGTGCATGGTTTACAGCGGTTCGCAGATGCAAGGCGCGAGCGACGGCTTTCGGATAAGGAGTACGCCGGGCTCGGCCTCGCGCTGCGGCAAGGTTCTACCACCAACATTTGGCCCCCCGCCCTTGCGGCGGTTCAGTTCCTGGCACTAACGGGTTGGCGTCGAAGTGAAGCTCTTGGCCTGCGCTGGTCGGCGATCGACCTCCCCCGCCGCTCGGTTATCCTGGCTGACACGAAATCCGGGCGGTCCCTGCGGCCGCTATCCCGTAATGCCTGCGACCTGCTGCGGAGTATGGCAAAATTCAAATCGGACGCCGGATGCCTGGTATTCCCCGCAACTCGCGGCAATGGGATCATGGATGGTTTTCGAAAATTTTGGCTTCGAATCGCAAAGCTTGGTGATCTGCCATCAGATGTAACCCCGCATGTACTGCGGCATAGTTTTGCGAGTCTCGCCGCCGACTTGGGGTATTCGGAGCCTACAATCGCGGCGTTGGTCGGACACACTGGACGATCAATGACGTCAAGATATGTACACGCGGCCGACACCGTGCTTTTGGCAGCTGCGGACGCAGTCGCCGACAAAACCATCAGGCTGATGGGCGGCCGTAAAACAGCCCGCAAGCACGGCGCCAAAATCAAGAGCCTGGCAGGCCCCGAGCGGTTGGAGATGGTGGAATGAGATGGTCGGCGGCCGAGACACTTTCCTGGGTTATCGACCGAAAACCTATAAAGCTGCCGTCCTGGCCATCATACAGAGGGCGTCAGATCGAACTCGCACAAAGGGAACTCGCCACGGCAATTGCCAACGGCGGGGTACGCGCATGGGGACGAAATATAAAAAAACCAGCCTTGTTGGAACAGATTCCAGCAGACCCATTCAAGCTTAAGAAGATAGATCGTACGAACGTCGCTGTCGTTGTCGGTGTTCACGGTGATATCGCGGTGTTGCCTCCGCACAAGCGTTACCCGGGCGACGACGACGCGCGCTGGAGGGATATCGAATTTGACCAAGTCGAGATCAAAAGAGAATGGCCCATGCTGCCTTCGAAAAAGGCACAAGATTGGATGCTAAAGGAGGCCCGACGGCTTCACGCTAAAGGTCAGATCGGGAAGCGTGATGACATGGTGCGCCGTTGCATGAAGGACACCGGCTGCACGAAGCGCCTGGCCGAAGCCGCCCACCAAACGCTGCCTAAGGCACTACGTCGCGCTAGAGGAAAACCACCCAAAAACTCTGGGTGATTATTGGTCGCTGATTTATTTTTGAAGAATTGATCATCTTAGGCATGGTCGCTCTTGGTGTTGAACCAGAGAGCATACCGATGATCGCCGTAACAGATATCTCTCCTTCGTCGCTACTGCGCCGGCAGCTATGTGCCGAAGCGCTGACCGAAGCGGGCTATCCGATCCGCCCTAAGACGCTTTCAACTATGGCAAGTCGCGGAGGCGGCCCGCCCTACCATAAGTTTGGTCGCACCGTTCTCTATAGGTGGTCCGAAGCTCTTGCTTGGGCTGAAGCCCGGCTGAGTCCTTCACGCCACTCGTCTTCGGAGTTCTCTCCCGATCAGGTGCGGGGAGGCGCGCGATGACCGCAAGAAACCCTCGCCTTAACTCGTCCCACTTGCCTCATCGCTACCGCAGGTACCCGCCGCTCAAAGCGGTGTTGCGAACGATGGACGCTGAAGACACAATTGTTCGCCAATGCGCCGATAAGCCTCAAGAACTCGCGTTGGCATGCGAGATTGCGTCCGAATCCCTTCGCCTTTACGACGAAGAGATAAAGTACATTCCCGACGGCGCGTGGCTTTACGTCGTCACCGAATCGGAACGCGAGGAACTGCAGCAATTACTTGATCAGCAGACGAGGTGCCCCGATTTGCGGTTACAGGCCGCGGAGATCGTCGAAGAGCTCGCGCAGAAAGTAGCTAGTGACGAGTTGTTTCTGGCCGCTTCTAGGGCGGCGTCATACTTCCGCGCCCGAGCTCGACGATGAGCGATCTTCACGCCGCGTCCGCGCTCTCTGATGCCGCTGCACTATGGATAAGGGCAGGCCTTTATGTCTTTCCGTGTTGCCCTAACACGAAAAAACCTTTGGTTAAGAGCTGGCGCCAGCCGTCCTATGGCGAGACGCTCCATGAAAGCTGGCGTGGCCATACACACGCGATGCCGGGTCTCGACTGTGAGAGCGCCGGCATCATCGTCGTCGATTGCGATCGCCGTCCAGGCAAAGACGGCGAGAAAGCGTTCCGCGGTCTTTGCCGCGAGGTGGGCGTGACTCTGGACGATGTTCCTCAGGTCAAGACGCCGTCGGGCGGAGTCCACTTCTACTTCAAGGCCGACCCGTCTTTCCCAATTTCGAATAGCGCAAGCGTCCTTGCCAGCGGTGTCGACGTGCGAGGGCACGGCGGCTTCGTCGTGGCAGCGGGTGCAATTCGTGCTGATGGCGCGCGATACCTGCCTTATAACTCTCCAACCATTGATGCGTTTATCCAAAAGGTTGCGGCCCAGGATCTCGCGCTGTTTCCGGCGTCTCTTCGGGTGCGCCTAAGCGCCGGGCGCCCTAATAACGTCGTGTCGCTGCGTGGCGAGGAACTGATTCTTCATAATAGCGCAGATCCCGACCGAAGCGGACGTTCGAATTCGCCATGGACTCTAGATGAAGCTTGCGCGCGCATAGCCGCTGCTCCGGAAGGCACTCGCAATGATACGCTGACCAGGGAAGCCTTTATTGCTGGCATGCGCGCCGCGGCCGGGACCTTCACGTTGGAGGAGGCATCAACCCGCCTGTCGGATGCTGGCCACCATGCCGGACTCTCTTGTGATGAAATCAACAAAACCGTTTCCAGCGCATTAGAACGAGGTAGCCGTGTTAGCAGCGGCACCATCAAATTCGACCGCACGGGCAGCGGCGCAATCAGAAAGTGCTTCAGCAACGCGATGACCGCGGTCACTGAGCTTGGGGTTAGTGCACGGCGCAACACATTCAGCGACAAAATTGTCCTAGGCAACGCCGCCGGAAGTTCAATATTGCCTTCCGAACACGAGGGGCTATTGATCGACAACGCGCTTAGCTTGATACGCTCGCGTATCCAGGAGCTATTCGGGTTCGACGCCGGTAAGGATCACCTTCTGGATGGTATTAAGGCGATCGCAGAAGATGCCCGCTTCGACCCGGTAAATGATTGGCTCGATTCTCTCCACTGGGATGGTGTTCGTCGTTTATCAACTTGGTTGCCCAAAGTCACGGGCGCTCCGGCGACTCCACCGTTCGAGGCAGCTGGCGAGGCGCTGATATTGTCGATGGTTATGCGGCCACGGTTCCCCGGTTCGAAGGTCGACTTGTGCCTGGTCCTCGAGGGCGACCAAGGATGCGGAAAGTCCAGCTTCGCCCGCGCGCTCCCGTCGGGACCTGGAGAAGCATATTTCAGCGACGCCCCGGGTCTAATTGCGATGGACAACAAGACCCGTGGTGAGATCTTGGCAGGCAAGTGGCTCGTCGAGCTAGCTGAATTGTCCGGAATGGCGAGGAGCGAGACGGAAGGGGTGAAGGCGTTCTTGTCGCAATCATCTGATCAATACAGACCGGCTTACGCGACTGTTGCTGTCGACCGGCACCGCACTTGTGTTTTTCTCGCAACCACCAACGCCGCCGCTTACCTAACAGACGCAAGTGGCAACCGGCGCTTTCTCCCCGTCCCATGCAAGGCGATCGACCTCGACGCCTTCCTTCGCGATCGGGATCAACTGTTTGCGGAAGGAGTGAACATGGTCAACGCAGCCACAGCATCGCAACAAGGCGTAAAACGAGGACATCCGCTGCCCCATGCAGTTGCAATGCGCCTTGGGCTTGATCACAAGCACTGGGCGGCCGCGGCGGCCTTGACGGATGCACGAAGAGTTACTGATCCGGTAGAAGACGTATTACCGGAAGTGGTCCAATCGATGGAGAGCTCGGCCAAAACACTTCCCAACGGAAAGAAATTTATCCCTTCGAGCGGACTGTTAATGAATCTCCGCACAACGCTTAACATGACTGTGAGGAACAATGGGCTAGCTGGCTGGATGAAGGCACTGGGCTGGTCGGCAGCAAAAATGGGGAGCGGCGCGCAGCAGGTTCGCGGCTATGCGAAGTAACTCGTCCAATTGCAAAGGCCGGCAGGCAGGCGGCGCGGCGCTAATCAGAGACAGTGCCGCCGTCTCTGACTGTCTCTACAATTCGCTTCATTATCAATGAGTTACCTAACGGAGACAGTGAGACAGTAAGATTGGAGAAGGGTAAGAAATGCAGAAGACCGGAATATATAGGCAACCGCTGTCTCCCCTGTCTCTGCTGTCTCTGCGTGCGAAAGACCGCTTGCCGTTTATTGAGCAGCTTCGCCGAGCGACGCGGGAAGCACGATGCAGGCGCACCCACCCCTGGACCGAGCATTTGCGCGAACTGCGAGGCACCACCGGGTCAGACCAGGTAGAGCGGATTTCGACTCAACAGGCCTTTGATGCGCTCGAGGTCCGCCAGATCGACCGGACGCCCGCTGCGTGTCACACACTCAACAGCCTAATGATTGAGCAGGGCTGGACCGCTGTTCGATTTCGTACAATCAGCCGGCGCGGTTACCGCGAGCAAGTTAGAGGCTATGCACGCCTTGCCAAATGATCTCAAGGCCGAAGATGAACCTACTCTATGACACCATCACACCATCACACCATCACACCATCAGACCAATAAACCCTCGCACAGGTTACCTCGAGGTAACCCGCAGAAATGAGGTGCGGCTGTCTGCGCATCTGAACGGTATTATCGCCAGGCTATTCGATGGTGGGCACGACCCGGTGCCCGCCGTCGCATCTTCAAGACCTACCCGGCAAAAAATTGGACAACGGCATCGAGCGCATCAGCACGCAGACCGTGTTCGACATCCTGGAGGTGCCGCACCGCTCCCGCACGGCTGGCGCCTGCCGCCGCCTATCAAAGCTGATGCGTGAGCTTGGCTGGCACCCGATCAAGGCGCGCGGGCTGACGCCGGGAGGCTTCAGGGATCAAGTGCGCGGATATGCCAGAAACACTACTCGGCAGACTGTGATGTAGCAGGCTTTCATAAAACCATAACACCACTATACCTGTACCCGCTGGTAGATCGCCCGGTTACCTTCGAGGTAACCACCCGCCATCCATCGGTTCTTGATCGAATGCCCGGCGGACTCGCCCTAGTATTGCCTTAGCGGCGCCGGAAACTAGCGCACACGGCCGGGGAGTATTCTTAGGGGCGAACACCCCGGCCGGGACTTCCGTTGCTCCCCGGGAGGCGTCGGTCAGATGAGTAGCTACCAAAAGGGTGGAAAGGAACATCACGTTGAGTCGCTGCCGACGGTCAATGAGGCGACGCCGCCTCTGGGTCCGGCTCCAATGCCTCGCCAAACTCTCGTTTATTGGACGCCACACCTAGTGCTCGCGGCATTGCTGCGCGCCGCGACGGCCCTGTGGCATCCGCAAGATTCTGCCCACCGAATCACGATTTCTGTGCAGAACGATGAAGAGCCGCGATAGGTGGTCGCGATCATCGTAATGCGCATCTATGGGGCAAAAAACCCGCCACGCTCGAAGACAGAGATGCAGGCAGTCTGCGAGCTGCCGGGAATTTCCTGCATTGAGTTGTCAGACGGAAAACTTGGTGTGCACGAGGAGTCCTTTCGCGAGCGGCATAAAAACTGAAACTCATCGAGCGCCTCGATGAGCGTCAATAGTCCATTTCTCGTCGACGTTATTCAGAGATGTCAATGATGCTGCATGGACTTAACAAGATCCAACACATTGCCCGATATCGATGAAGCGGCAAACTTGCCATCCTGGCGATGTAGGATGGCTGATATCGCAGCCCCAGGCGTCAGTGCCGGCCAGGCTCGGTAGTCGACCTGAGACCGTGGTGCTAATTCTACTCGGTAGTGTAGCAAGATTGTGGACAAAGCTACTTTCATCATTGCTGTACCGAGCCAATAACCCGGGCAGTTTCGCGATCCACCACTAAAGACCAGGTATTCAAAAGCGGTTGGCTGGATCAAATACCAGCGTTCGGGCATGAAGCTGTCGGGTTCGGGATAGCGCCCCGGTTTTCTGTTGGTGAGGTACGCATTCAGGACGACGCGGGCTCCCTTTGGAACCGGATATGCCGCTATATAGGTGTCCTGCTGCGCAACGCGCATTTGGAATGGCACCGGTGGTAAGACGCGCAGACTTTCCTTTATTACCGCATCGAGCAAAGGCACGTCCGCAACGTTTTTCAGGGTCGGCGATGCCCCCTCGAGGTGTTCCTTCAATGATTTCAGCAGATCAACGGCGATGCGCGGATGCTGCGAAAGAAGAATCAAGGTCCAGATAAGCACATTCTGACAGGTTTCGAATGCGGCGCCGAATAATTGCGGGATCTGCCCAACAATCGTTGCGTTTCGCGCAGGGGTGCCGTCCTGCTCTGGATTGTTGACGATAATCGATAGGAAATCTTTGGGATCAAGACGTCCGCGCTTCGTGTTCGACCAATCAAGAATGCATCGCTCGAGGGTTTCACTCTCGCGCAGCAATTTCCCACAAGGCGTGAAAGGCAAATTGACAGGGCAGGTCCAGATGCTGGGCGACCATTTTAGTGACAGCACGTGGGTGATCATATCCGCGATTGGATAGCCTTTGCTCCAATCTCCTCCAAAAAGAAGGCCGATTGCCAATGTGTGCATCAGGTAGCGTACACGCTCCCACAGATCAAAAGTTTCTCCTACCGGCCAAGTGGCAATCTCGTTCGCCACGAGATCAGCCAATTTGTCGCCGAGGGCACTGACATTATCCTTTCGCAGAGGTTCGATCAAAAGACCTCGATAATAAGCATGCCGTTGGCCGGACATGCGCGAAAGTCCGGCGCTCAACCGTTTTGCAGAGGAATTCTTTGGGCCGCCGGGAAAGATGCCAATTGGACGCCAGACCGCCGGATTGCTCAACACTTCGGCATTGAAATCGGGGCCAGCTGTCAGGATGATGAGTTTTGCATTTCTAACGAACGGGAGAGCATTGCGGATCACAACGAAGGGCCCAAACTCGCTGTGAAGGCGACGGGTTGCGTCAATCGGGTCATGCAATGCTCTCCACAGCAGCTGTGCGACGGCCGTACGATTCAGATAGACGGGCGTTGGTGACGGGTATCCACTCATCGATCTGTGCTCAGCGCCGCCGCGCAGCGAAACAGTGTGTAAACAATCGGGCCGCAAATTCATGGAATTCCCACGAGTTTTTCTCAGGCCACAGCTCGGAAAGATCGTTACCCTTAAATCCGGCGCGGACACTGACTACGGCATCGTGCACTGCCATTTTGCCGCAGCCGATCAGCCATAAAAGCCGACTGCTGCGCAACGCGAACTTCGTGCGCCGTGGTTCGCATGCGACGAAGACTTGGCTCAACCGCGCCACGCCAGCTAAAAGATCCGAAAGCGGCTTTCCTTCGAAATGATGCAAGAACAGATTTGCGGTGATTATATCGATACTGGATTTTTCTGGTGTATGCAGATAATCGAACACGTCCGCGGCGATCGGTTGCGCTTTCCAATTCAGGGCGGCGAACGCGTCGCGAGTCTCGTTACTTACAATGTTTCGCTGATCGAGCAACGTAACGGTGACGTTGGGCCAGCGACCGGCGAGCCGCCGTGCGACGCTAAGCATGAACGTCCCATCGCCAGAGCCGAGATCTAGGAGTGTACGTGGTGTATTGTGCGTCCATCGTTCGGTTAGCGCGTTCGCCATAATGCCGCTTTGCAAAATAACGGCATTTATTACTTTGAGGTCGCGTCGATGCCGAATAGCGCGACTATCGCCCGCCGGCAATTGGTCTAGCAATTCTGGCTCGATGGCACGCAGCATTTTTACAGTCTCTTATCCTCTCTATAAGACGCGACACCTGTTGCCCATGTATCTGCCAAACCGATGCTTGTAGCGCACAGGCTTCGTTCCGATAGGTGCTGCTCGGATTTTTCGGCTAATTGACTATAATAGGCAGCCGCTTCACCAAATGCCGCGAGAGTCCTACCGCTGTCTGATGCCCAATCCGCGATCCGCGCCGGACCGCAGACCAGCATGAAATAGTCGTAAGGAGCACGTTTGTCGTTCGCCATGATGAACTGGTAGTGCATCCGAAAAAGATTCCATTGCAATCGGGCATAGGAATCTTCCGATAGCATATCGCGATACCGGACCTGCCAATAGCGCAATTCGCAGCGGACTTTATCCCGATCAACTCCGATCTCACCAAAGAGATCAAGATGCCAAAAATTCATCCAGTCTTTACGAGATTGGCAATCAACCCACAAAAAGGATGGTTCGAGCACGAGCTGGCGGATGATGCCGCGCAGCCATTGAGCCTCACGATCAAGCGCGAACGCCGGCAACAGAGAGCCGAGGGTGAGTAGGATTATGTTAGGACCGTGCCGTCCAAGCTCAGGATCGATTTCGTATGCACGCGCGACGATCACTGGAGCGATCCCGCCGCCCGCGCTGTGGCCGATAATGAGAATTTCGTCTGCTTCATTGGCGCGCGCGGCGGCGACTATTCGCTCAGCCAAGAGCGCGATTGATCGGCTATAGCCGCTCGGTTTGCCGCGCGCGAACTCTCGAACGTAAGGCCAGCAGTTGGCAATCTGGAGGACGAAGCTCCGCTCGGCTATCGGACGTAACGCTATAAAGAGTGCTACTGCAACCGCTACGCCGATCACGGCCCCGGCGATTGGCGGCATAACGGCGAGACTGCTCAGCACGGCACCGGAAAGGACGCCGGCCGAGACGACGAACGCTGCCCAGAGAATAATCATGATTTGCGGATAGATGAGATGGACGGCGAACCACCAAGATGCCCGGAAGGTACGGGCAAGGGTGCCGCTTAGGAGGTCACCCGCCATCCATCGGGCAGCACGGAAGAGCTGTCTTCCGAGCGGCTGTGCCATGTTGCCGCCAATAAACTCTTCGAGCCGCAAGAATTCATAGTAGGTGGATACCTGCCAATTGGGACCATTGGTTTTGATAGTCCAATGTGCGATGTCCTTGGAGTCGAGCTTAAGACTGCCGAGGCCAACCTCTAGAGGCCAAAGCTTTCGAAAACGGGCCAGTTCGCGCCGGAATAACCGATAATAACCCTTCGCACCCTGAGGGTCGTAGCCTTCGACATAGAAGACATGTCGATTCCGGACCAATTTAGCCTCACGGCAATTGCTACGACACGGCGTCTACACAAGATGGGCGTCAAACATAAACAAACGCACATCGAGTAATATTCCGGCCGCGAAAGGGTTTTACTGGACGTCGGCACGTGGCTCCGAATTAGAATCAAGCGGCTTTTCGCTTGCTGTCTAGCTGCCGCCGTTGCCTACGGTCGAAACCGGATGGCAATGCACGCGTAGATTAAATTGCCCCGCGGCCATGGCGATGGCAATTCACGAGTCCGCGATCGTCGTTTCAGGCGATCCTCGTCAGATTCCAAGTTCGCTTAGGGAAAGATGATCATCTGGACGGCGGCCAAGTGGCCAGTGGTACTTCCGATCGCTCTGGGTAATCGGCAGGTCATTGATACTGGCAATGCGCAGTCGCATTAAGCCGTGCTCATCAAACTCCCAATTCTCATTGCCATAGGAGCGGAACCAGTTGCCGCTGTCGTCATGCCACTCGTACGCAAAGCGCACGGCAATTCGGTTATCACGAAAGGCCCAGAGCTCCTTGATAAGCCGATAATCGAGTTCGCGATTCCATTTCCGAGTCAGAAAGGCTTCGATTGCCTCACGGCCTTGCAGGAATTCTGCGCGATTTCGCCAACGGCTATCCGCGCTATATGCAAGGGCAACGCGGGCGGGATCACGCGTATTCCAGGCATCCTCGGCCATCCGCACCTCCTGTGCAGCGGTCTCAGCGGTGAAGGGAGGAAGCGGTGGTCGGCTCATTGGCTTTGCCCCTGTTCAGCAGGAGTTACGATGAAAAGATTACCTCTTCATGCGCTAATCCGCATTTTCTTTTGCCGCGAAGTACTGGCACCAGCCTTTGGGACTTATCTCACCTGAAACCAATTGGCAGCTATTTGGCGGCCTTCCTCGTGGCTTTTGCCATAATCGCCCCCGTGTTAAATGCAGACGGTATATAGACAAAGTTGAACTGCCCACCAATTCTGCACTGCGATTTGTTTGATTGACGACTGATCAGGAAACGCTTGAAAAGGCTGTATGTCTTAAGCGGACCGAAAAACAATCAGGCTAGTGCGCTGCACAACTCGTTATCTCGATTTTGTGCTGCGGCAGGATCGCCAGTATGCTAACCTTTTCCAGGCTGAGGGGCTTCCAGCACGGGAGGTCCAGCGATGTGCGACTACAGCCTAAAAAACGTCAGATCGCGGCCTGCTAAGGTGGGCGACAATCTGACCACACGTGATTTCGGTACCGGTACACGTGGCTTTGCCGCGGCGGAAGATGCTGCGGTGGCGGTTTGCGTTCTTCCGGGAACCGAGCTTGCATTTTCCGGCCCAGTGGAAGTTTCTGGTTTCGGCCTCCTCCGGGGTTGGAGGGCGCAAACAATATCCCACTCGACGGCAATCTTTCGACAAGTAAACAGGGACGATCCCTATAAGCACCATGATGCGCTCGAATTTCCGGATGGGCACATCGTTCTGCTGACAGAGCTGCGGGAGTGGCAGCAAGCAACTGTGCTTCAACTTCCTGCGCAGCCAACGACCGTGGCCGAGGCAGAGGAGCAGAAACGTATCGCCTATGTAGAGTGAAAATTGAGCCGATTATCTGTGTAGGCCGCCACCGAGGCGGCCTATTTTTTTACTGCGCCGGTATGACGGTGAAACCGGTCGCAGCGCTCGCGCGCTGTTCGATGTATGTCACCGTGCTACGTGGACTGCGGGCACTCGTGAACATGACCGACTATTCCTTCCATGGCTGCAATTCAATCTCACCCGGCCTCCAAGTCTTGTCGAAGAAGGGTTTGAGCGGTCCATAAAGGCGAAGCAAGGTATTCCAACTCTTACCGGAAACAGTTTGTATCCAGTTCTTTTCCTCGCCGGCTGGCGCTCTGGGACCAAAATACACGTCAACCGACCCATCAGCGTTCACTTTTAGCCCTTTGGTCTGGCTGCTGACGCTTGGACGTCGCTCGTCAGTTTGGAGCATAGACCGCGTTTGGTTGTCATAGACGATCACCGACCAGAAATTCTTGACTGGGATATGCGGTGGCAAATGAAGTTTGTAGCTCTTGCCTCCGTCGAGAGCATTGCCGGCCGCGTCAACGAACCCAACCATATATTGTGATCCCTCGCCGACAATCTTGGTATCCATGGCCGGGGTGACTCCAGTGGCGTAGAAGAAGAACCCGGAATACGCATTCAATTGTCGCGCTCCCTTCTCCTCGAATTTGTAGCCGCCGATAAATCCAAGTCGCCAATTGCTCTTAGTGTCCGGATACCAATAACCGTCAGACCCGCGCCACTTGTACGTAATGGCGCGGGCGGTCGCGTCGCCGACATTCGCGGCTTCGGTCAAAATCTTTTTCATACGCTGGTTAGGCGCGAACGGTTTACCCTTCATAATGCCAACCGAGGCCCAGAAGCCTAGCGTCGTCGCGTCGACCTCATCGGTCGGCTCGTTCTGCACGACTTTATTCAGCAACTCCCAGAAGCGATAGTCGGCGGGTGCCACCATGTTGAATGGCTTGCCCGACATGTCGATGAAATTAAGCTTCGGCTTATTGGCCACGTCAGCGAGCCGATAAATCTTCAGGTGCTTCTTGACGAGATCAACGCCGGGTTTGGGATCGCCGTTGACGAGGAAGCTGCGCCAAGCAGGCCAGGCGTAATATGACCCCGGTCGTATGGCGAAGTAACCTCGTGGTACTTTGCCCTTATAGCCAGGGGGTAGGAGCAGATATTTTCCACCTCTGCCCTTGTCTGGACCGGTGAAACCAATGTCACCGTTCCATTTGTACCACATGTCATCGACCAGCCCGAGAACCTTGGGTGGGGCTTCGATCACCAGCGGCCCGCCATGCAAATCAACCCAAAACCATGTGTAGGGCGTGTTGTCGTTGGCTGTCAGTTCGACCGTGCGACAATCAACCATTTTCTCCCAAATCGGCACCGTGGTATTGGCCGGACCGAGCGAGAGGATGGCATCGCGATTGCCGACTTGGTTCACCACGGGCAAACCCAACAAATACGCCTGTACAGCCCGTTGGAAGTCGAGGTTATCGTAAAGCTTGTCGACACTCTCGTTATCAGGAAACCCTCCAAAGAAATTCAACTTTCCGAACCGGGTCTCTAGAGTGTTAGGCGATACAACACCCGGCGGCATTGGCGTGGAATACTTCAAATTTGGCTCAGCGGGCGCACCCATGAGCATTTGAGCCAGTGCAGGCCCCGGCGCGGTTCCGGCAGCCGCGACTGCAGCAAGTGCGCCGGACTGAAGCAATTCGCGCTTGGTCAACATGTGACAGTTCCACTGCTACTACCGAAAAACGGCCCGTGCCAAGCTAAGTATTGGTTTTTGTCCAGTATTGACGCAGATCAACTTTTTGAAAACCGTCACCATTCGCCGGCACATCCCGAAATGCACGCTCCTGCGACTCACTTGCCTATTTGAGTGCGGAAACACGTCAAGCACTCTCGACACGCAATCTGCGCTGAGCAGCGCGCCCGCACGTTGCCATAGCGGTGGCGAAGATCATCAATAACGTGACGAGAGCAGTCCGTCAGGATCTGTCGTCGACAATCTTGGACATCCGATCCGCCTGAATGGCGTCCAACTTGGCGCATCGCTCGCGGGAAAGCTGTCTTGCGAGTTGACCTCTATTGCATCAGGGGATGGCTCGGGGGTGTCAGCTTTCTTAACAGGGCGCTGGGACTGCATTTTCAACCGATCCCTTCCAAGGGTCTCGCGGGTTAGTTCCAAGAGTCGAGGCTGGCAAGACGCTTCAATCACCCACACCGGGATTCGGCGAGAACAATTGGAGTTTATCTGGCTTGCCCTCCCACATCATTCACGATGTCCGCCATCGCGGTGCTTGCTCTTTGGCTGAAAATGAACACAGAGGAGGCCCGCGTCCTCTGGCCGGATCGGAACGCGGAGCAATGCGCATTCACGTGCTGACGCGCTCGCGGTTGCTAGGCTGCACAAAATATCCTCACTAAGGTACGTACAGTCCTCGCACACACCGAAGCACCGATGCGCCCCACTTGCAGCAACCGTGGTCAGCACTTGGTGCACAGCGTCGTGCATTGCGGTTTTCTCTTGCGCGTCAAGCGCGTCGACGGCGTTCACCAGAATTTCGAACGGATCCCGCATAAGAGCTTTTTTGCCCTTACTCGTCAGTCGCAAGCTGACGCTTCGCCCGTCCGCCTTGGAACGCTGTCGGACCAAGTACCCACCTGCCTCAAGTGTCTTGATGGCTTGCGACGCGGTGCCGCGGGTGGTGGCTTGAAACTCGGCGAAAGCCGATGGGTTCCGGGAGAACGGATTAGCCCGGGCGAAATAGCGAAGCGCCATCCATTGGGCAGGACTGAGTTCGCCGTCATAGCCCTCGGCTTGCACGAGTCGTCCCACCTGCAGCAGAAGCTCTGCCGTTTTGCGTGCTGGCATAGTCAACCTCTCACGGGAAATGATAGCGTTTCGAAATCAAATTGACAATGCGGCTGCTTTCGCAGATAATTGTGTTTCGAAACTAGATTAGTGGGCGGAAATCATGGCTCGGCTGGCGACCGCTGACTGGAACGTGACGGCCGGATCCGGCCTCGCCAATTACCTTTGGCAAATCCGGCGGTTCCCGATGCTGGGGGCACACGAAGAGTACCTGCTGGCCAAGCACTGGCGTGAACACGGCGACCACGAGGCGGCGCACAAACTCGTCACCAGCCATCTGCGCCTCGTCGTGAAGAACGCCAGGAGCTACCGCGGCTACGGCCTGCCAATCTCTGATGTCATCTCGGAGGGCAATATCGGCCTGATGCAGGCGGTCGAACGGTTCAAGCCCGAAAAGGGCTTCCGGTTCGCGACCTACGCCATGTGGTGGATTAGGGCAGCCATTCAGGAATACATCCTGAATTCGTGGTCGCTGGTGCGCATGGCCACTACGGCGAAACGGAAGAAGCTGTTTTTCAATCTGCGCAAGGCCAAGAACAAGTTGTCGGTTATGGACGACGATATGCGTGATGACCAGATCGAGACCATTGCCAAGCGGCTCGGTGTCGCGAAACAGGACGTGATCGACATGAATCGGTGGTTTTGCGGCGACGCTTCGCTCAACGCGCCGATCCACCAGGACAGCGATTCCGGCGAATGGCAGGCCTGGCTGGTTGATGAAAGTGCCAGCCAGGAAACCAAGCTGGCCGCACGTGACGAATACGACTACCGCCGCAAGACGCTCGCCTCGGCGCTCGGCGTGCTAAACGATCGCGAGCGGCGCATCTTCGAAGCCCGTCGGCTCGCCGAGGACCCGATCACGCTTGTGGACTTGGCCGCCGAATTCGGCGTCTCGCGCGAGCGCGTGCGCCAGATCGACGTGAGTTCGTTCGAGAAGGTGCAGAAGGCGGTGAAGAACCGCGTCGCTGCGATGGATACCCCGAGTTCGAGCCCTCGCTCGACAACCTAAGCCGCGTGCTGCAGATGGAAAGTTATCCCAAGTTTCACAATGAAGTCGGCGTGCCGGTCGTGCGCATTGGCTGCCGTGAGTTCAAGTGCATTGGGGATAACCCGCCGCAAGATCACCCACACGTCTACCTTAATATGGGCGATGCCAGTGAGATCGTTTGCCCATATTGCTCGACCCTATTCCGTTTCGACCAGAGCCTGGGCGCACGTGAAGCCGATCCGGCAGATTGTGCTTACGGTGACACGGACTGAGTTGTTGAACACGAGCCCACGCAACTGGATTCGCGCTGGCGCGACAGGAAATATGCGCCGCGCGTCAGACGCTGATTGAGGTATCTGCCCTTCGTTTTCCTAGCCGACCATCAAACCATAACACCATTACACAGCGTTACCTCCAGGATAACCCCCGGAGCGATGGTGTGATGCATCTTCCCGGATTTCGTCGGCCATCAATCCCGAGAGGCCGGTGATAAATGCATTATGCGCGACCGATTCGTCCGCGCCCGGCGCCAGGGTTACGTTTCACCAGCTTGAATTCTCTGGACCAAGCAGCTGGCGCCGGCAGCCCTTAGCTTCGAGCACATGTGGCTGGCTGCTTCGGAACTGGCGAACGGTCCGACCATGGCGCGGTAATAGACACCCTTCGTCCCCAGATCGACGCGACGGACCATGGTGTGCTGGCCGCCAAGCTGGTGCCGGTACTTGGCCTCCAGACCGCGTAGCGAGGTCTGCGCGTCGGCTTTGTTGTGGCTAGCAGAAATCTGCACGGCATAACGGCTGGTAGTGGGCGCGCCCCGCGAGGTGTGAGTCGGCATAGCCTGGGTGGCCCCCGCGTTCGCCGTCCGCACCGGCCGCTCGGCACGATGAGCCGTGGTCGACGCCGGAACAGCATTTTGATTGAGCGAGAGCGGCGGGGGTGGCGCATGATCCTGTGGCGGCGGCTCGGACGGCGCGCCCGCATGAAGCGGCGCCGGCGCGGGCTCCAGCTCGACGGCAGCTGCGCGCTGGGAAGGCGCGATCGGCTTAGCCACTGGCGCCGGCGGCGCAGCTGGTCTCACGGCAGGAGCTGCGATTGCCGGTGACGCGCCCGGCGTTGCATCGGCAAGCGTGGTGCCATCGGGACGGATCGCGATGGTGTGGATCTTTCTCGGCGTGCTCCCGACCATGCCTCTGTCCAGATCGGGCTCGATCGAGCTGGACGGCATGCCACTCGGGTGCGACGGCAGCACGTCAGCCATTTTGCGATCAATGTCTATTGGTTGCTCTTTGCGCGAGACAAGCTTCTTGGGCGACACGATTTTGGCCGGCGAAGTATCTGCCTTGATCACCGGGGGCGGGCCGCTCACCCCCGACGAGGGAAAAAGAGCACGATAGCCGAAGGCGCCGGCCGTTCCGACCACGGCAAGCGCGAATACAGCGGCCACCGCCAGGAACCCCATACGGCGACGCGGCGGGATACCGTCGCAGAAATCGTGATGCTCTCCCTCCAGCTCCGGAACACTCGGATAGTAGGCTTCAGGTTCGCAACCGCCTTCTTCGGCGCTATAGCCCGCGATGCCGTGCTCGTGCGCGGCTGGCACGTATTCGGCCGCGCTCGGCGCATGTTCCTCAGAGGGTAGTTCGGGTGGCGGTGGAAAGTTGCCGGCCTGCTGCGACGTGGATGCGTGCGGGACGTAACCAGCATCGGCCGCCACATGTGCGGCCCATTCGGGCGATGTCTGGCGCTGTGGCTGCTGCGCCAGTTCCAGATGTTGCGCACTCTGCTGGCTGCCGTCATCGTCGAAGCGATCGTTTTGCCCGATAAGCCGCGCCAATTCGGCGAGCCGATCGTCGGAGGAAGAGGCGCCGCGGGCACCGGCTGGCGCTCCAGGGCTTGGCGTTGGGTTCGAACGGAAAGCTGGGTGCGTAGGATTGTCCGCCATTCGGTTCCCCGGTTTTGGCCCCCTGTCCGCCGGCGCTATCCAGCGTCCCGATAACAAGTCCTTAATAGCACCTTTGCGGCGCCCAAGCCCGGACCCGGCGAAGCGCGCTATGGTTGTTTTTAAATTATCCTAATAATGAATCACAAATGCGGCAAAATTACCTACATAGAATTTGTATATACGATGAATTTGGAAACCAGCGCGAGGTAGATGTCGGTGGCCCCGCTATGCCGCTACAACTTATTCAAACGATTAGATCCGCCCCCGGAGTATCCTCCCTCGTTTCCGAGCGGACGATTAAACCATAACATCACCACATGCCTTACCCCGCGGTAACCATCGGTGCGATGGTGTCATTATTTCATAAGCACTGCGCGGCCGGCACTTTGCCTGACCTGCCAAGGGCCGCCTCGATTTCGGCGACCTCTGTCAGCGCATTCGTGGTCAGGGAGATATCGCCAAACACGGCCTTCGTCGCCTCACCTAAGGATCAGACGAATGCATTGTATGCAAAGCACTTAGCTTTCGTACTATGTCATGAGATCGGCATGGTCCATTCATAGAATAATGGTTCGGTCCTAAGATTTTTGACAAAATTCGCTGCCGTTCCATCGCCCCCTTTGGGAACAGCGTAGTCTTCGTCAATCCGCACGACCCTGCCGCTACTTCTCTTATTGAGCGCTTCGACCAGCCCCGGCAGTGGCATGTTCCCCCAATGCTTCTTTGCCGCCATCTCGTGGTTGACCGGGATAAATGCGACGAACTCGTCGGTGCGCATGAGCTCGAGACCTTTTGCCCGAAGAGTCGCGTTATGGCTGCCGTGATGTCCGACTTTGTAGAATACCGTTCGCTTCAACAGATCGGGACCGGTGACGGTCGTGTTGTCGGATATTTTCCACGACAGGTTTTGCCATGATAGCCAGTTGCCGACTTGCGCATCGGCAGCAAAGAGCATCACTTTGCCGCTGTCGGTGAGCTCGATTGCCAGGACCAAACTCGTGTTGTTGGTTGCGCTGTCGAGTTGCAAAGCGAATTGGGCGGCGGCACTTAGCCAATCCGCATTGATGCGTCGCCAAGACTGGTCAGGTGCGAGTGGATCAGGATAGCGCCCGAAATAATAGCGGCTGAAAAAATCGGTTATCAGGTCTGTGGCCATAGTAGTGTCGGCCGTCGCCTTCATTTGATCCAGGTTATGTTGATAAATCCTGTCAAACGGATTGTTCCGATCGAAGTCGTCCCTAAGTGCTTCGGGATTGCTGCCGGCTGCGGGCATGCTGTACGCGGCTGCCGCGAAGAAAGAAGCGGCCGCACCGACGTCGGCCAGTTGCCGATAGACCTCAGTCGAGGAATCGGTCTTGCGTAGCGCTTGTTCGTCATGGGGAGGGCCGAGCACATAGATGCGCACGCCGGGGACACTCATGAGCGCAGCCGGCGGATCGGTTGGGCGGCAATAACGCACCTTGCTCGACAGCCGGCGCGCAAAATCAAGCGCGGCGCCAGTGTTGTTGGCAGTATTACCGCCTTTGGCGTCCACACCGAAGAAGCTCAACACTTCGTTGACGCCGTTCACGGTGTTGCTGACATCGGCATTTTCTAACGCAAGAGGGTTGTTCGCCATTGCTGCAACAAAGGCGGCAAGCTTGGCCACATGCTCTTCTCGGCGTTGCCGTAGTTGCTTTGCCAAGGTGTCGCTTGGATCCTCGGTCCATGCTAGCCAGACTTCGCCGACGGTCAGGCGGCCGTTTGTGGGAGCGGTTCCGGGAGGCGCGAACAGTTCGCTCGCCTGATTGAATCCGGACACGTGGTCCCAATGTTCGTGCGTTACCGCCAACAGGTCGACATGGCCGCCAGTTGTGGCGATGATATCCTTGACCACGGCCTTCATCTGGTCGGCGGCATTTGCCGTGCCGAGAATGACGCCACAATCGATCATCAGAAAGAATGGCGAACCATCCTGCTTCGGCAAAGTCACGAGAAAACAGTCGCCGAGTCCCTGGCGATACATGCGTATCCGCAATGAGCCAAGCTTGGATGATGCCGCCGCTTTGCTGGCACTGGGCGTAGTTTTCTTCTTTGTCCTAGCAGCCGCCGTCTTACGGTTTGCGCGTTTGGCTGTGCGCTTGGCCATCGGACCTCGCCTCTCAATATCCGCTATGCAGCAAAGCGAACGGCTCTTTTGCCCCGAATTCGTCGCCGAAATACAATGAGCGGAGGCCTAGGCCTTGTTCGGCCTGGAAACGCCGCTGCCACTCCATCCGGCCTTCGCTCCAGATGCTCTTCACCACGCTATAGCGAATCGGTGCGGCGGTGTTCGACGGGTCCACCACCAAGGTACAGCCGCCGCGAAACATAAACGTCCGGCCCGACGGATCATTTGGATCGCGTGGGACCATGCGACGCTGGGTGATAACGATGATAACCTCGGTGCGGATGTCGCCTCCGGGCGAAACTCGGTGCGCCGGCCGCACCGAATGCACCTCGAATAGTGGGCGGTTGTTGGCATCGCGAATGAATCCGTCGAAGCTTCCATTAGGCGGCGTGCTCGATAGGTTCAAGCCGAACTGCGGACCGAACTGTTCCCCGACATTGCCAGGATCTGCCAACCATCCGTGCAAGAAAGCAGCATTGTGTTTGGAAGCATTATAGGCCTGCCGACGATCGACTGAGCGATCCCAGCTGAGGTCCATTTTGGCAATGGCCTCGCCGAGCCTAGCCGGCTGCTCAGTCGGCGAACGCCAACGCAGGCTCTCTACGGATAGAGTGCGAGTATTGTCGGGATATATGCCACGCGCCCGGAAGGCCTGTAGGAAGGCGACGCGGTAGCCGTAACGGTCGGTATCGACCAAATCGGCGTCGGCAGTGATCAGGGCGCGAAGGTAATCGGCAAATGTGATATCGACGGGAGGGCAATAATCAAGCGCACGAATGCAAATTTGCAACACGTGGCCGGCGGTCTTGGCCGCCTCGTCAGCGAGTCGATTGACCAAATCGGGAGGGATCGCGCCGGGCCGCAGAATGCCGGTGCCCTCCGTCGCGATCCGCAGCAGATCGTCGACGCGGCGTTGGTAGATGCTGAGAAAGGCCTCGAACACCGCAGCCACGAGGATCGAGCCTCGGGTATGCGGCTCCACAGTGCTGGCATAATTGATGGTCGAGGGATCGACGCCGATGGCGCTGCGAAGCGCATGCGAGCGACCGGTGGCTTCGCCAAACTGCTGTGCCAATCCCGCCATCAACGCACCGATGCGCAGATCGCCTTGCGTACGGGCTAGCTCAAAGCGCAGCAATTCGGGGAATTGGAAATGCTGGAAAATAGCCACGATATCGGCGAAGGCTTCGTGAAACGCCAGCACGTCGCTATTAGTGGCCTCCTGATAGCGATGATGCAGCCCATCGAGCAGGGCATGGGTCGTTTCATGGGCGACGATGTCGTGCGATAGACAGGTGAACACCATCCCGCCCACGGTGCTTGGGTCACCGCCAGGAATTTGCTCAGGAAAGTAGCCAAGCAACAGCGCGAGTTTATCGGGGCTATAATAGGCGTTCGCCTGTCGCAGAGCATGCGGATAGATCCGGAGGCGCGGCACATAGATTTCCTGGTATCGTGTGCTCGGCTTGCCGCTCGCGGGGTCCGTGGCCTTCGTCTCGATCCGCTTGGCTGCCCATAATGCCCGCCGTCCCAGCGCTTTCTCGAAAGTCTCGATGGTGCGCATGACCACCGCATAGACCATCTGTTGATGGAATTTTGGATTGCCTTCAGAGGGCGCAAGTCCATCCTGCGCGAGCAGGAAAGGATCATTTAGATCGACCGGTTCATAGGCCGCGCCGCTCGCCGGATCGACGTCGACCACCTCGACGTATTCGCCGATCGGCCCGGCTTGCAACAAATTGTTATTGGTGGGCGTGTGTTCCCACCACACGTCGACGACCGCGCGATTGATGAAGGAAGTATCGAGTTTATTGCTTAGGCCCGGATCAACCGCGAATATCTGCAGCCGGCGTCGGCCCGGCGGCTGTGGGCGCGCCAGACGCGGCAATTTAGTACCGGTTAACGGCCCCTTGGCCGCCCCGGCTGGCACGGGCTTTCCCGTCGCTTGCGGCGACGGCATGACCGGGGAACGCACGCTCGCTGGGTGACCAAGCTGCATTTCCAAGTGGCGTCGTAGCGCCTGCGAGCATTTGCCCTCCTCAAGAATGGCCTGCATAAAAAGCCGTCGCTGTCGCTCCGACACTTGATATGCATCGACGCCGGGATCGGGCACGGCCTGTCGCGCCGCTCTTGAGCTCACCGCGAGTTGAGTGAGTTCGAGAGAAAAGAGTTCCATGCGACGCGGGTCAGCCTCGATGCCGAAGCCTGTAGCCGCCTTCAGAAACGCATAGCTCGAACTCGTCGGCCGGAGTCTTCCGCAGTGCACGATCCGGCGCGGGCTGTACTGCCAGCGCGGCATTCGCATGCATGATGCCCTCGCCGAAAAACTCGTCTGGATCGGTAGCCGGGCGGCCGCCGCGGTCCGCGCTATCGAATAGCGCCTTGCGGACGGTCTCGACCCGCTTCCACGGCTCGGCGTATTTGAGGGAGCCTTTGTATTTGCGCAGCCATAGCGCGGCGGCGGCGGCAATCTGCGGCGTCGCGCTCGACGTGCCGGCACCGTCGAGGTCAATGACATTCGAGCAGCCAATCTTTGCCCAGCTGATGTTGGGGGTGAACGCCGCCATCGCAGTCGTCATTTTGCTGGGCGGTCCAACATTGCCCTGCATGACCCAGCTCGGCAAATTGAAATATGGACGGCCGTCCGCCATAATTCCGCAAGCCGCTAGGACCCGATTGAACCGCGCTGGCCAAATGATCACGTCGGTTGGCCAGCCGCCGAAATTGTTGCCCGCTGCGCAGACAAGGACAATGCCGGCTTCATAGGCGGCGTTGACCGCGTCGGCCCATGCCGCTGAAGGCAGCCCGCCCATGCTCATCGACACAACGTCGGCATTAATTTGGCGGGCGTAGTTGAAGCCCTGCGCGACCGTACTGGTCCAGAAATGCACCACGGAATTGGCGATGCGCACCGGTACGACTTTCGCTAGCGGTGCGCCGCCAAGATAGTCATTAGTGCTGGCCTCCGGCGGCAACATTCCATTGAGCTTGTTGCCGGCCAGGATGCCAAGCGTTCCCGTGCCGTGGCCGTGATTGGTTAGCAAACCGCTACTCGGCGTTAGGTCAGTAGCGTCCTTCGGCCGGTCCGTTTCAACGAAATTCCGCTGCAGCGACTTCTGAATATTCTGTGGAACGGTTTTATGCTTCGGATCAAAGCCCGTATCCAGATGGGCGATCGTGACATCGCCGCCCGCCGCCATCACGGCCTTACGCGCGTCTTGCAGCGTAGAGAAACGCTTTCCCAAATGCCACGCGAAGCTGGGGCCGGGTGCCAGCGGATCACCTTTTTGCGGCTCGGGCTCGCACGGCCCCAGCGCGGCCATCGGGGGTCCCAGCGTGCCCGGCGGTGGCGCGAGCGGCCACGCCTGCTCTATATCCGGTTCGACGGCCAGCAGCCTCGTATCGCGGTCGAGGCCGACTGCGTCGGAGACGAAGCGATGCGCGACGTCCCAGTCGTTCAGGCCGCCAAGTTGATCGAGTGCGAGCGAACCGCTCGTTTCCGCTAAGTACCAGCGGTGTTCCCGCTCCGCCTCGTCGGCAAGACCAAGCCCGGTGCGCGCTGCGGCTGGCACCTCAAAGAGCGGCGTGAACGAGAATTGCGGACCTGAAATACCAAGACTGGCTGGAGCGGCGACACGAGCTTCGGGCCTGTGCGACACCTTGATCAGTAGACGCTTTCCCGCCACAAGCTCACCCTTGGAATGCGCAAGCGCAACTCATGTGCGCGCTGCTGCCTTTTGGAGAAAATTAGATCATAACCTCCAAAGTTTTAAATGTTCAATTTCTAAAAAAAGTTTTAACGGGGTTGAGGAGGGCTTCGCGTATCGTGACAGTGGCCGCATGACGGTCTCAGCATCCGCGCAGCTACTGACACGGACATAGTCTCGCTTGATGGTGCGAACGAAGGCTTCCGCCATACCGTTGCTTTGCGGGCTTTCGACCGCCGTCGTCCGTGGCTCAAAGCCGAGGTCACGAGCGAACCGGCATCCGAGGCCGGCACGAGCTCCTCGCCGCTGCCCGCCGCGGTGAGGCTGCCTTGCGCGACCAAGCGGCACCATGTGAAGAGCTGGTTGGGGGCGACACCATGTCGACGAGCCACCAGGCTTATAGTCATGCCCGGCTCCAAGGTCTCTTCAACCATGCGAAAACCATGCGAACCTTCTCAGCGGCCGTCCAGCGCAGCCGGTCTCAACGCGATCGGGAGGGTTGGTCATAGACACGGTTGTGTGCCTCACACTTGCCAAGTGGGAGACCGTGTCCGCTCAGTTCGGGGCTATCTCGAATTCGTCCTCATAACCTTAACTTGGAATAAACCAATTATGCCAAGAGTTTTTGAGGTTGGTCATGATGCATGGGATTTGTGCGAGCCGTTTGTTCGCGGATGTCCCTGCTGCGCAGCTCCAATCCCCGTCGCAAATATCAAGCAATCTTCATGACGCAGTAAGACTAGGTGCCGAATGAAGTGGACCGATTCGGATCGGTCGCCGCGTCAACCTTCGCGACCTCCAAATTGCGATCGCGGTGGCGGATGCTGGCAGCATGACGCAGGCGAGGGCGGCCGTTTCCACCAACTGCAGCAGCATCCTCCTGGGTTAGGCCGCCCCCCATCCTGGCCGCCAAGGTCCGGATATGGGAAAACACGGAACATTCCGCTACTGACCCAGATTGGGAGGAGATGCAGATGCCGAAGTCCAAACCCAAAGGGCTCAAGCTCCCCGATATAAAGGCAATCGCCACCCGAGCCGAACGGGCGAGGCCCCGCCCAGCAGGCCTGAGCGCTCAGGAGAGGGCCGCTGAGACGCGGCGCCTGGCTGCGGACGAGAAGCGACTTCGCGCGTCCCTGGCCAAATCGATGGATGTGGCCGCGCTCGAGCGTGTCGCGCGCGAACGGGAGAAGTTCGATCTCGAGCGCGCGAAAGCGGCGCACCGTCGGGCGATAGCGGCCTCATCGGGCCGCGCGAAGTGGCTCGCGATGCAATCCGTTCCCGCGAACGTGCTGGCGCCGGCCGACGGAGTAGACCAGTTCATCGTCGACACGGCGTTGTTCATGCGCGCATGGCCGAACACCGGAGCGCTCCGGGACTTCAGCACCGGCCCGGGCGACAACTGGGGGAAGTACCGGTTGGAAGTGGATGGAGACATCCTTGACACGCCCGACGAGGCGAGGCTGAGCTTCTACGCGCTTTGGCAAAATCAACGCGATGTTCCCGTGAGCGTGCGCACATCGACCCGGATCAATGTCAACGCGCACGTGGCCGCACACGCAGATGCCCGCTATTTCATGGGGTGGATAGTGGCTGGTGCCTCGGTCGATGCGACGCTGCGGGCCCGGTTCACCGTGAGCCCGCTCTGGCAGGAGAATACTCAACTCGTGGTCGCGGAAGAATCGGTGGGCAGCGTCGCCGCTCGAGGAGGCTTCCTAGGCGGAGACGATGACACGACCATCTTCAACTCGGCGTCGCTGGACGGGTCGATCAGCTTCACCGTCCCAGGGGGAAGATTCCTGATGTTCGAAACCTCACTCGTCACCGGATGGAATATCAACTCGGGCAACCTCCGGGTCGACGCCGACAACGGCGCGCTCCGCGTTGACGTCCCATTCTGGACCGTGACGATCGTCGCCTGACCAGTCGATCATCTCGACCCTGTTGTTGCTCAAAATTCCACAGGGCAGCTGAGAGAGGCTGGTAATTTTCATGAGGCGCCATACCGTTACGAGTCATGGTCACGATTCTCCTTGCCATTGTTTCGATCATCGCCTTCCGCTTTCGCAGTCGAGCCGCGCTCGATTGCCATGTAAAGACGGCACTCCATTCGGTCTCGCGCCTGGTGGCATGTCTTTGTCTTCAGCGTCGACCATCGAACGCGCCCACGGTGCGCCGCTCCTGCCAGTTCGGCCGCGCGTCTGCGCCCAGGGTGGCCGCATCGGCTACACCGCATCCTTTTCCCTAGAGCAGGCACCGGCACGTCGTCGCCGAGCCGCTCGACGTCGCGCCGAGCACCAGGCCCCGATCGTTCGCACGCCGTTGGCGCGCATGTTGCCGAGCGTCATCGGGGTTGGCTGCTGGCGCATGTTCTGGTCCGACGGCAATGGTAGGACGCGGCGTTCCAGACGCAACGCCGGTCGGCGATCCGCCTTGGCACAACCGCGTGGAGGAAGGAGTTGAATCAGAACAGAGGTGGAACGGGAAGACGGGGGCGAAAGGTACAGGAGGGAACGAGCAGGCTGCCGAGCAAGTTACCTGTCGGGTAATTGGTCCCAGCTTTGTAGTGGAGTTGCGTATGGCGCCGCGTGCATATTGGAAGGGTTACCTCAGGCTCTCCCTTGTTTCCTGTCCGATAGCCCTCTTCCCCGCCAGTTCCGAGCGCGAGAAGATCAGGTTTCACCAGCTCAACAGCGAGACCGGAAACCGCGTGCGCTCCCTCGCCTGCTTCCGATATGCTTCCGGAACCCCCGATGCCTGCCTTGACCAAACGCCTTGTCGATGCCGCTAAGCCAGTGGCCGGGGAGTATTTCATCTGGTGCGGTAACACCACTGGCTTTGGCATTCGCGTCTACCCGTCGGGCAAGCAAATCTTCATCTGCCAGGTGCGCGTCGGTCGGGCTACGCGTCGCGTTAAGATTGGTGCCTACGGTGCCTATACGGTCGATCAGGCGAGACAACGCGCACAGGAGATCATTCGCATCGCCGCAGAGGGCCGTGACCCCCAACGGGAGAAGATGGACCTGCGGGACGCCATCACGGTCGCCGAAATGTGCGACATGTACCTTGATGCGGCTAAGTCGAATCTCGTGATGACACGTTTTCGGCGCCCGAAAGCGATCGCCACGCTAAAGATCGACGAGGGCCGAATCGCGCGTCACGTTAAGCCTCTCCTAGCATTACAGTTGCAATTTTGCTTGGCGTCTGAAATCCATGAGCCACCATGATTCGGAGGGTCATGGATGGCGGGAGCATCGGTTGAAACGACGCTGGATCTGTGGGCATGGTCGTTGCGGGACGTAAGGGCGCGCATGCGGCCTCTGTTTCACCAGAAGCGAGTTGCGGCATCGGCGGCAGAGTTTCTGGACGGCCTCTTGGGGAACGAACCGCGCAAGACGGGCTGGATGCGTGCGGAAGCGGCTGGCGATCCCGGGCCATGGCGCCAGCAGGCGATCCTTGGCCGCAGCCAGTGGGATGCCGATGCCCTGCGTGACATGGTGCGCGATTACGTGCTGGAGACGCTCGCCGACGACAATGCGGTTCTTGTCATCGACGAGACGGGCTTTTTGAAGCAGGGCAAGGCCTCGTGCGGGGTTGCGCGCCAGTATACGGGCTCGGCGGGCAAGATCACCAATTGCCAGATCGGCGTGTTCGCGTCCTATGTGTCGCGTCACGGCCATGCCTTTATCGACCGGAGGCTTTATCTGCCAAAGGAATGGACCGACCATCCCGCCCGCCTGAAGGCGGCGCATGTGCCGCAAGACGTTGGCTTTGCGACGAAACCCCAGATCGCGCGGGCGATGATCGCACGGGCGGTTGCCACAAAAGTACCCTTCTCTTTTGTCGCCGCGGACAGCGTGTATGGCACAGGCGACATCGAAACTCTCTTGCGCAAGGCCGGCAAGGGCTATGTTCTGGGCGTTGCCTCCAATCACGTGTTCCGCTCCTGGGGCAAGAAGCACCTTGTCGGCGGCACCGCTTCCAAGATCGCGCACCGTCTTCCCAAGAAGGCCTGGCGGCGCTTGTCCTCAGGTGAAGGGACTAAGGGACCCCGCCTGCACGAGTGGGCCTATGTCGAATTGGCCGACCTCGACGCCGGCGAATACAACAGCAGCCTCACCGGCGAATGGACGCGGGGGTTGTTGATCCGCCGAAACATCGTCAGCGGCGATCTAGCCTTCTTCTCCACCTGGTGCCCCAAGGGCACGCCCATGAAGAAGCTGGTCTCGGTGGAAGGTCATCGCTGGGCTATCGAGGACAGCTTCGAGAGCGCGAAGAACGAACTCGGCCTCGACCACAACGAGACACGCTCCTGGCACGGCTGGCATCGACATGTCTCGCTCGTTATGCTGGTCTTCACAATGATGGCTGTGATCCGCCATCACGCCAACGCTGCTTCTCCGCCCAAAAAAACGTTGTCACGCCGCCCGACGACCAAGCGCTTCTGATCCGCTGGTCGATCCAGGAAATCCGCCGCATCGCCATGAAGCTCGCGCAACGGCGCATCCAGCCCGCCCACGTCATCGCGTGGTCACTGTGGCGCCGTGCTCATCAAGCCGAGGCACGCGCCGCACACCTCAGAAGAAAAGTGCAACTGTAATGCTAGGGCATCTCCGGGCCCGCGATGTCACGAAGATTGATGTCCAGCGCATGGCGGATGCAATCACCGAGGGGCGCACTGCCGGCGTATTTAGCGGCAGACCCCGCGGCAAGGCCGTCGTCAGGGGCGGCTCGGTGGCGGCAACTCGTGCGGTTGGCCTGCTCGGAGGGATTTACTCTTGGGCCGAAAGGCGAAGCCTTATTCCCGGTCCGAACCCCGCCCACGGCATTGAGACGGCTCGTGGCGTAGCTAAGGAGCGGACCCTCAGCCCAGAGGAACTTTTGGCGCTTGGCGCGGCGCTTGCCTCTCGCGCTAGTGCTCTGCCGGGTCCAGTGGCTGCTCTCCGATTGATCGCATTGACAGGCTTGCGCCGCGAAGAAGCCTGCGGGTTACGATGGGCGGAAATTGACTGGGCCGGCTCCTGCCTCCGGCTTGAGCGCACGAAAACAGGCCGCTCGGTTCGCCCGCTTGGGTCCGCGGCTCTGAAGCTATTGAAGGCGATTCCAAAGGCGTCGGACGAGTGGGTTTTTCCGAATAACAGCAACCATGCAAGTGCCGACTTCAAGAAAGCAATAGGAACGATCTTCGACGCCGCTGGCCTCCAGGACGCACGGTCTCACGACCTTCGTCGCACATTCGCCAGCATCGCCGCGGACGAAGGCTACAGTGACTCGACCATCGCCGATCTCTTAGGCCATTCGCGGCGCGGCGTAACGGCTCGGCACTATATTCGTCGTCCAGATGCAGCATTGGTCACGGCTGCTGATTGCGTTTCTTCCCGCATTGCACGTGCACTGGCCGGCGCTTCAGACGGCCTCTCCAAGGTGATCGAACTGAAAACGGCATAGGCAGTGCACATCCACGCAGCAGGCAAACTACCGAGACCCAGTCGCAATGGATCAACCCGCAAGCAATAAGCAATCAATGTCGAATGTAGACGAGCTATTGCCGTTTATCCCCTTCGGGCATGGCCATGTCCCGCTTTTCTGCGTTGTCCAATGGATCGCTACACGAGGAGGCGCGAAGATTGTTGCGCCAGATGATCGGAGCACATGGAAGTCTGCCTTCGATGAGCTTCTCAAAGACGTAGTCGAAGGAAAGGTCTCGGTCTTCGGACTCGGGGTGCCGGCTGGAGTCAGATCGACCAACGATTTTACTGGTGGCACCCGGATAAAAATTGACGCATGGAAGTTTGCTGACTGCGCGACAGTTGAAAGTCCCTACGAACAGCGAGATTTCGACACCGAAATGGGGCACTCCGACTTCCTGCTAAGATCATTTCCCTATGAAGATGAGATTGAGTGGCAGAAGCTCGGCCTCAGCGATGAAATTGTTGACCGAGATGGTTACATTCATTGGACCAAACTGACCCTCCTTCGGTCCGACGTGCTTGAAGCTTGGGAATTCGAGAGTGAAGAACGGTACAGGCCGGGCAAACCGGGACAGCCGTCGTCAAATCAGTTGATCCTGAACGAGTTAGATGCGCGCGCAGGCAGACAAGAGCTGGAGCCTAGCCTCGGCAAGGAAGCTCGTGGTCTAGCCGCGTGGCTAAAGCGCATTCATCCAAAGGCTCCTCAGCCCAAGTCTAGATCAATTCAAGACATCATTCGTTCTCGGTATAACGAGCTCAAAAGCGCCGATCCAAGAAGTTAAGATTAGAAGCAATGGGCTGGCCGAGTGAGGCGCCGGAGCATGATGCGGATCATTGCAAGGCGAATGAAAGCGGCGCGGATCGCACATAGCGCATCATCGGTTCGATCAGTGCCATTCGGCGTCGTAACGCAAGCCGCGACGTTTGGCGGCAGGGCGATGTTCAGGTTTCCGCCTCTCGGCAGCAATTCGGGTGCCAGACAAGGAATCACAGTGATTCTCACGACTCAACAACTTTGTAAATCGGCTCAAAGGCCGGCAAAAATAATACTCCGCTAATACTCCGCTAATACTCCGCTAATTTAAGCCGCATCCGTTTAGTGCAACAACCATCATCGGGAAGATACCGGATAATCCGGTCGCCTCCGAGGGACTGTCAATGCACGAAACGGCGATCTACTTACGTCGCGCAATAGCCGCGCAATATGTCCGCGACAAGTGGGGCCTGCCCTGCTCGCCTAAATGGCTCGCGAAGCTCGCCGTCGTCGGCGGGGGACCGATCTTCCGCAAAGCGGGACGCTTCCCGCTGTACACGCCCAACGATCTCGACGAGTGGGCGAAAGCGCGGATCAGTAACCCAGTTCACTCGACCGCCGAACTCGCCGCCAAGGTGGCTGTATCGAACTCTGAGGAGGCAGACGATGTATAGCCCGAAGGTGGAAATGGATCGAGGACGCAAGCTAGATTTCCCAGCAATCAATGCGGCTGCGCTACCGGCGCTGCCGGTGCTCTGCGCGCGGTGGCTGCCGAACGGCAACCGCATTGGGCGCGAATACGTCGCGCTGAACCCGACGCGGGCGGATCGGCGCGCCGGTTCATTCAAAGTCAACTTGCAAACCGGGCGGTGGGCGGACTTCGCCACGGACGATAAGGGCGGCGACGTCGTTTCGCTCGCCGCCTATTTGTTCGGCCTTCGCCAATCTGAGGCGGCTCGACGCCTCGCCGCTGCGCTCGGTATTTCGGGGATGAAGCGTCATGCATGATATTGTTGAAATCGACGCTCCATTCGCGCCGCTGAAGCAGGATGAAATCGTACCATTCGGACCGGGCGATTCCGATGGCGGGCTCGTCTTGCCCATCCCAGCCGACGCGCCGCCGAGCCCAGAGACTCATTTTGATCTTGGCCAGCCATCGGCATCGTGGACCTATCGCGACGCAACCGGCGCGATGATTTTTAAGGTGCTGCGCTTCGATAGGGCTGACGGCAGCAAGGAATTTCGCCCATTGACGCTCTGGCGGAGCGCCCATGGACTTTGCTGGCATTGGAAATCCGTTCCTGCGCCGCGCCCTCTCTACAATTTGGATGACTTGGCCATGCGGCCAGACGCACCAGTCGTTGTATGCGAGGGCGAGAAATCGGCCGATGCGGCGAGCGAGATCTTCCCGGGATCGGTGGCTGTGACCGCGCCCAGTGGCGCCAATGCAGCCGACAAGGCGGATTGGACCGTGCTGCGCCGGCGCAAAGTTGTGATTTGGCCCGACGATGATGCCGCGGGACATTCCTATGCGGTGAAGGTCGGCGACATGCTCATGGCGCTTGATTGCGATGTTTCAATCATCGACGCCTGCGCGCTGGCGCGTATTGCAGCGGGCGGTTGCCAGCGTGAACCGTCAAAAAAGAGGTGGGACGCTGCCGACGCCTTATCTGAATGGCATGACACCGCGGCGCTGCGGCAGGCCGTGTCCACTTGTACCAAGGCATTCGGTTCGACCAAAGGGGCGCCTGCCTACTTGTCGTTTGGCAAATTCAGCATGACTGCTAAGGGACTTTACGCTGAACGCAAGTGTGGCCGCGGCAAAAATTCAGAGACAGAAATGGTGAGGGTATCCGGTCCGTTTGAAATACTCGGACGTGGACGCGATCCGCATGGGCGTTCCTGGGGCCGCTTCTTGCGCTGGCGGGATCCGGACGGGCGCGAGCATGAACGATTTGTCTCGGATGAGTCGTTGCACGGCGAGGTTTCGTCCGTATGCGGGCTGCTGGCCTCTGACGGCCTGGAAATTGTCCGCGCGCAACAGCGTGAGTTCCTAAATTACCTGTTAGCTACCAAACCAGATGGCCGTGTGACCGTCGTACCTCGCACTGGCTGGCATGAAATAGAGGGCGAAAATGTATTCGTTCTGCCCGGTGAGACCATTGGGCGGCAGGGCATCGGCCGCGTGTTGCTCGACGGGGCGGCGCATGGACCCTATGAGAGTAAAGGCACCCTGGCCGAATGGCAGGATGGTGTCGCAGCGCCGGCGGGTGGCCACACGGTGCCGACGCTCGCAATATCCGCCGCATTCGCGGGCCCGCTGCTGCACCTGGCTGGCCTCGAAGGCGGCGGGCTTAATCTGTTCGGGCAATCGAGCCGAGGCAAGACCACGTCGTTGCAGGCTGCTGCGAGCGTATGGGGACGGGGCACGACACCTGGCTATGTTCGAGCATGGCGTGCGACGGCGAACGGGCTGGAGGCCGCGGCGGCTCAATCTACGGATACCGTAATGGTGCTGGATGAATTGAGCATGGTGGACGGCCGCGACGCGGCGCAGGCGCTCTATGGGCTGGCCAATGGCCAAGGCAAACAACGGGCGCGCCGCGATGGTTCGCCCCGTGACCCCAAGTCCTGGCGCGTGCTTTTCCTTTCGTCCGGAGAGCTGCCGATTGACGCGAAGCTGTCTGAGACACCTGGCCGGAAGGCCCGCGCCGGGCAGCTCGTGCGCGCGCTCGACGTACCGGCCGATCGGGGCAAGGGATTTGGCGTGTTTGATCATGGCGGCCCGGACGGTGACGCGGGCGCGCTCGCGAGGGATATCAAGTTGGCAGCAGTAGACGGGGAAGCCTTGCGCAGGCTGATCTCTGAATTTGTTGCCGCCATAATTCCAGGCGATGCCGATGGCCAGATTGAGCGCGCGGCCCAGCGTTTCGGTCTCATTGCCATTGCAGGTGAACTGGCGACAAGTTTTGGGATTGTGCCCTGGCAGGAGGGCGCTGCCCGCAAGGCGGTTGCTTGGGCGCTCGAACGGTTGATTGAACTTCGCGGGGGCACCGGGCCGGCCGAGGCGCGCCAGGCGATCGAGTCGGTTCGGCTGTTTATTGAGGCGCACGGTGATGCGCGGTTCGCGGCCGCTGAAGACCCTGACGGCCGGTCGGTGGCCAATAGGGCCGGTTTTCGCAAAGGTAGCGGCGCCGAGCAGGAGTGGTGGTTTCTCCCGCAAGTCTGGCGCGACGAGGTTTGCGCTGGGCATGATGCCCGGCTTGTTGCCCGGGTATTGGCCGAGCGCGGGATGCTCCGCAGACAGGCCGAGGGGCTGACGTGCAAAGTTCGCATCGGCAATGCCACTTTACGCGCCTACGTGGTGACGGCAGCAATCCTGATGGGAGAGCGCGACAATGAGAGCTGACACGCTGGCGCGTTTACAGCTAATCGCGCGCGGTGAAGTCGTTCCAAAATCAGTTGGAACGGCCGGAACACTTGGAACATCGAACCCTGTTCCGGGGCAGAAACGCGCGTCGTTCCATGCGTTCCCTGTGTTCCGTATCCTAAACCGGCAAAGGAAAAAAACGCTAGTTGAAGACGGAACATCAGATGGCACATGTCAACTGCCTGAGGACCTCGATGTTGCCGAGCGGGCCGCAATAGCAATCGAGCTCGGCCGTCTGCCCCCAGCTTATGCTGCTTCATGGGCAGAGTTTCAAATACGAGACCCTGGATATTCGACCGCGCCCGAATGGTTACAGGCGGTGGATGATGCCGGCCGTTTCCTCGATGAATGGGCAGATATCGCACTCGACTTCGGATGGCGGCCAGTTGACATCTTCGATCTCGGCGGGCTCGCATGGTTTTGCCTCGGCGAACCGGTGCGGGCGCTCGGGCCGGACAACGCGATCACCGTGTCCGGGCGGAATTTTTCAACGCCAATCTGAACGGTACTGATATGGCAGCACCCAAAGGCAATAAATACGCTAGGGGCAATCGGGGTGGAGGGCGCCCAACCCTCTACAAGCCTAAATACGCCGATATCGCCCGTCGCATGTGCGAGCAGGGCGCGACAAACGCTGATTTAGCTGATCGCTTCGGCGTTTCGCTCCCCACAATCGCGTTGTGGCAGGTCGAAAAGAAAGAGTTTTTCTTAGCGTGTCAGGCGGGTGCAGAAGCCGCCGCCCCTCGCGTCGAGCGCGCCCTGTTCGAGCGCGCCATGGGCTACACCTACGACCGCGAGGAAATCAAAGTCATAGACGGTCAAGTTGTTCGCGTGCCGATCCGCGAGCATGTCCCGCCTGACTACAACTCCATGCGCCTCTGGCTGTGCAATCGCGCGCCCGGACGATGGAAAGACATATCCCACCTGCATGCGGGCGTGGACGAGGACAATCCCCTCGCTGCTTGGTTCAAGCAGTTTGAGGGAACGGCCATGCGCCCGCAGCCGCGTGAGCTGCCCCAGCCTGACCCCATTGAAGCCGATTACGAGGTAGTCGCCCCGCCACCGCATCCAACGGAAGATGCGTAACCATGCGCCCCTTCTTTCCGTTCTACGGCTCCAAGTGGCGCGATGCGAAGAGGTGCACCCCGCCGCGCGCGTCTGCGTGATCGAGCCCTTCGCCGACTCGGCTAGTTACAGCGTCTATTGGGGACGTCCATCGCGCGTCTGTTTGACGTTGATCCCATCATCGCCGGCGTGGCTACCTGTGATCCGAGCCACCGAGCAGAAAATCCTGGCGCTCCCCGCTATCGAAGCCGGCCACTCGGTCGATGACTTTGCTTCTGAACTGAAAGCGGATGGGGCGACGGATTGAAGCTATAAACTTGTTTGGTATCGGGAGGGCTGAGCGCCGAGCGGCCGGGCGAGGCGACTGGCCAGATAACCGAGAGCGACGCCTTCACAGATGAGCTGGATCCCGAGAACCACTCCAAGCAGCCAGATCGCCGTTATTGGAAGGCTGGCCCATAGATAGAAAGACAGCAATACACCAATGATGCCACTTGCCAGGACCCAGCCCCAGTTTGGAAATGGCCGTATCGTCAGCGAAAAAATTACTTTCGAGATGCCTTCGACCATAAAGAATACGATCAGTAGGAGCGTCAGAGTAAGAAGACTTTCACCCGGGTGCCGAAGGAAGAGCACGCCAATTAAATCCGACAGAGCAACCGAGACCAACTGAAGCCAGAAATGCGGCACGTTTTGCGCGCCGATCAGACTTATCCCTTGTGCCACGCCCGCTGATGATCAAGATCCAGCCGAGGAACAGCACCACTGCGAACGATGAAAACTATCGGATAGACCAGCGCAACCTTCGCGAGTGGTGAAGCTAGAGGCGGCATCGCTTCCCCCGACGACGCCATTGGCCCCGTGAGCGTCGTTGCGATGGATTCCGTCCAGAAGACCACATGCACCGCGAGAAGTCGGCGCGAGACCCGCAACCGAACACGCCTAACCGCGGCCCAGTCCTATTCAATTACCTGGTCAGCGCGCAGTAAAATCGAGGGCGGCACTTCGAGGCCCAGTGATTTCGCGACCTTAAGATTGATCATTAGCCTAAGATGTGTTGGCCGCAGGACGGGAAGATCTGCCGGCTTGGCACCCTTAAGGAGCTTGCCGGTGTAATTGCCTGCCAACTGATAGGCTTCCAGCAGGCTCGGCCCGTATGAGGCGAGCGCACCGCGAGGAGTGGTTTCAGGGCTGCCATAAATTGTGGGAATGCGGTGGGAGGCTGCCAAGGCAAAAATCTTCTTCTGCTCGCTCGTGAACATCGGGTCGCTGCCGACAACCAGCGCATCGACCGCTTGCTGAGAAAGGGTGGTAAACGCTTTGTCGATCTGGTTCGGCGTGCTCGCGTTGAGGATGATGAGCTTTTGGCTCACGCTGCGCGCGGCCGCTTGCACCTCACGCAACTCGTGCGGAGTATCCGAGCCTTTCGGATTTACTAGTATGGCAATGATAGTAGCATTGGGGACGAGTTCTCGCATAAGGCCAAGTCTTTTTGCGGTCATCGCATCGGCGGTTGCGTTTCCTCGCGGTCGGGCAAGATTGCTGACAAGGCCAGCATGGACGGGATCGGAGCCGCTCATGAAAACGATAGGAATAGAAGAAGTCGCAGCCTCAGCCGCGCGCCCAGAAGATGGGCCGCCGGTTGCCGCAATTACTGCCACCCCTCGGTTCACTAACTCTGCTGCTAACGCCGGCAGACGATCATAATTGCCTTTCGCCCACCGGTACTCGATCGTGACGTTCTTACCTTCTACGTATCCCATTTGTTTTAAACCGTCGCGGAACGCCCTGACCATTGGCGCGAACGGCTCCGGCGACACACTGCTGAGAAATCCGATGACCGGTGTATCCGGCGGATGTGTCTGCGCGGCAAGTGGCCAAGCGGCCGCTACGCAAAACAGCCCCGAAATGAACTCACGTTTTTTCATGTCGTCCATTCGGCCATATCGTACTATAGTAATCCTATCCGAATGTATGAAAGCACACCGTGGCTCGAAAGTGCCAGCCTATTGTCCGGCCCAGCGTTCACGCATGTCCGGATCGGCTCAACACTCTCGACCGCGACCGCCGGGTTTGCCTACCGGTCAACGTCCGAGATCGGGTTAGGTGGTTCCGTCCGGCCTAATTGTCGCCGCATCGCAAAAATTCGGAAGCCGCCCCGAGTTCGCGGCCTCTTTGATTTACTATAAACCCCTATTCGAGCAGATGGTCGGTCCTAGTGGGAGCGCCTCGTGCCAAGATGGCCGCCGCCGAGGCCACTCCTGGCGTGAGCGGGAGCGGTCTGTCTGCTTAGCTCCCCAACACCGGAAATAAAAGGGTGCGGCCGAAACCGAGCTTGGGCCCAAAGGCAATGTCACACCTAAGATAAGTACTGGCGAATTTTCGCGAGAAGCTGACGCGGGCTGTAGGGCTTCGGCACATAATCATCGCAGCCGGCTTCCCGCGCCTTCTGTTCATCTCCGCTCAGGGCATAGGAAGTGATCGCGATGATCGGTATCGAGCGTAGCGCCGGATCGCCTTTGATCCGCCGTGTCGCTTCGTAGCCATCCAGGATCGGCATTTGAATATCCATCAGGATGAGGTCGGGCCGCTCCTTCGCTACCGCCGCCAGGGCCTCCTCGCCATTCTCGGCTTCCATAATTTGATAATCCGTAGCGGAAAGCATATCGCGAATAATTTGCCGATTATCCTCTTGGTCCTCCACCACCAGAATGCGCTTGGTCATGGTATTTGAACCTGCTGCTCAACGTATATCGGCAGCGTAATGGAAAAGGTCGAGCCCTTGCCGAGCTGAGATTCCAGCTCGGACCTGCACCCTGAAATCTCCCGGCCACTAGTCGAAACTATAGCCGTAGCGAAATATCGTCCTTACCGAGGGGTCACTACATGCATATCGGTTCAGAGGTTGTCCATCAGACCTTTGAGACGGCGATAATAGAGCGGCGGAGCTGACCTGGGCGAACGCAACAAGGGTGCCTGGGATGAGGTACGGGTGCGCAGCCGGAGTTTCATTTAATCGAAGGGCGGGATCGAAACGGTCCACGGGGCACCAGGGGAGTGGGGGTCCTCTTCAGTGCGTATCACACGAGATAATTACCTAATGGAAATTCCTGAAAACCCACTGTGCCTATGGATTCGCTCCCATTCGACTATGTGGCGTTATTCGGCGTGACCTACAGATTCTTTGATCAGGAGAATCCAAGCCGATCCGGGGCTGACCCAGCTTTCTTTGACCATCGGACGATCCGCGGCCTGTCGATACCCCATCCGCTCATATAGACGCCGCGCGCCGATGTTGCTGTCAGCGACGATAACGCTCAACCCATTTTTCACTCCCGCCGCGGCCGCGAGCTTTTCAGCATGTTTGAGCAACGCTGTTCCGATTCCCTTATTTCGCCATCTCGGGTAGCAGGCGAGGACGTTCACATACCAAGTTCCGGGAGCGAGGTTTTCCAGTTGCTGCAAAGGAACGAACATCGCCGGCATTGTCGTCTCGTCGGTGGTTTCCGGTTCATCGGGTAGCGGATAGCCAATAAGACACGCGGCGACTTCATGATCCATCTCAAGGATTACGGCATTTCGATAACTGAAGCTACCCTCTGCCCGGCCTGCTCTGGCTCTTCCAACCGACCAAGGATCTTCTCCGACTTTGGCAATCTTTGTCCATAGATAGAACGGCAACCCTTCACCCGCAAAATTTACAAGCTCCGCAAGAGCCCCAACGTCCTGCGAAGTAGCGGGACGGATTGATTGTGAGGATTCAATCATGATCGCCCATTTTGGAATTTTTTCTGGTTACACGATTTTCATTCTTAACCGACGACCCCATAGTTTCTGCAGAACGTAATGTCAAATCACCGTCCACAAGTCATCCCACGAGAACCCGAAACTGATTTGACTTTCCGGTCTGAAACCAGCCACCTGCAAGCGCCAGTGGGCTGGCTAGGGACAAACCGCGTTCATATTCTTGCCATAAGTCCGCCACGGCTCGGCGATTTTGTCGCATGGATTTGCAACGACCTCGGTATCAACATTCGTTGCCAATACCCCGATGAAAATCGCTCGAGGAGCTTAAGATCCGTGTTGCAACTACTGACCATTTTGGGCTGGGTAATTGCTCTCGGCTGCCTGATTTATTTGGCCACGGAGGCGATAAAGAATCGGCCCTGTGGGCGTCGCCGAAACAAGGAAGTAAAGGAAGATTTGCGCCAAAGGGTCCGAAAGACTGATCGGGAAGCCGTGATAGAGCCTGATACAGCGAGTAGTGGTCGTCCCCGCGGCCTCGCAGCATTTGGATTTGTCATGCTCTTCCTCTGGGAAGGCTATTGGGTTTTGGAAATTACACACTATTATTCTCGCTCTAACACTTTGCGGCTACCATATTTCTTTTTGTTTCTCATGGCAGTCGGTGTTCCCGTGGTCGTGTATCTGTTATCGCGTCGGGTTCTCCGCTCAGCCATTCATAACGCATAGGAATTCGCTGTGACTAACTTTGGAATTCCTCGTCGCGCATCCAACGACCAGCGAAATGAGCCCGAGCTGAATTGGCGGCGTGGGTTATTCCGCGTTTGGCTAGTGCTGTCAGCTGCGTGGATCATGGGGTGGATCGTATATTTGACGTTGTATGGCGTGCAGGGTGGGTTTCGAACAGCCGGCGATTTCCTCTCGATACCAGTCCTGTTCTTTGGTCCGCCGATTGCCCTTTTGCTCTTTGGTTTGGCCGCGGGTTGGGCGTTTCGCGGTTTCAAGAAAGATGAGTCTGGGCGCGGCGGTTAAACCAAAATGGCGCGGCCAAGGTGACAAACCCGCTCGAAGGCGGCCCGGCCACCGAAGCCGGGCGCTCGGATTCGTGAACTCCGCGCCGGGGTCTTTAGTGCGGCTATTATTTGACAGATTCCATATGCGCCAGTGGGCGGTGAGGGGGGTGACGTGCTACCGGCGCGCTCGACGGCGGAGATGTGCACGAATACGTCACGTTCGGCCCGGAGTTCGCGGCTCGTGTGCCATCAAAAACTACAGTGCGCGTCTGCGCGTTTTGCGGAAGATTTGATGGATTCTATAACTGCCGGACAGGATTATAAGAACTAACATCGGCTGAGGAACGTCACCGTGTGCGGTTGTCGCGCAGTAAGCCGCTCCTCGACGCGTTGAAGTCGTGGCTCGAAGCCCAGCTCGCGGCTGTCTCTAGAAAATCGACGACGGCGGACGCAATCCGATATGCACTCACGCGCTGGGATGGGCTCTCGCGGTTCCTCAATGATGGCCGCATCGAAATCGACTCCAACGCCGTCGAGCGCGCCATCCGTCCTATTGCGATCCGTGAGTCATTGTACATCCCCTTGTCAAACATCTGTAAACATTGGAATCGTGTTGTCGTCGGCAACGCGACACGGGCGCCCCTTTCGCGCCGCCGCGGCTTTGACCGTTTCCGACATCAGGTCATCGGCACGGATCTGATACGGCGCTCCGGGAACAACCTGCACGGCGGCAAGGACGCCGGCTTTGATGAGGCGCCGTATCGCGTGGTTTGTAATGCCTAACGTAGCCGCGGCTTCGGTCATGGTAAGCCACTCACCATTTTTTTGTGCAGATCTGTAGGCGTGGATCCCACGAACGCGTCGCACCGAAGAGACGAGCGGCCACCAGCAAAACCCTACTCGCCGAACGTATCCTAAAGGCGGCAGCAGGCGGCGAGCGTGACCCGGAGCGTCTGCTTGATGCAGCCCTGATGGCCGAGGCGGCCTAAAGGGGCCGTGTAGCGACCGCTCAGGCCCACGCTCGATACGGCAGCATTGTTGACTTGAATCGGCATAGCAGGCTGTCAGCATCTTCGTTCCCGAAAAGGAGAGCAACCATGCGCAGAATCATGACCGTACTCATGGTAACCATTGCTGCCATGTCCCAGGCTCAAGCCGTTGATCAAAGCGCCGAACAGCAAATTCGGAAGACTGATCAGGAATGGGTCGCGGCTGTTGCGCAGAAGAACCCGAATGCGATCGCGCAGTTCTATACCGAGAATGGTGCCATATTGGCACCAGGGGCCCCGATAGCCGAAGGACGAGATGCCATTGCAAAGGCCTGGAAAGGCTTTGTCGGTATGAAAGATTTCCATCTCGATTTTAGGCCTACCAAGATTGATGTCGCCTCATCGGGGGATATGGCCTACGAGATCGGCGCCTACACGTTGAGTTTCCGGGGCGAGAAAGGAGCGGTCCAGGACGAGGGCAAGTACGTCGTGGTCTGGAAGAACACCGGCGGACAATGGAAGGCGGCGGCCGACATCTTCAACAGCAATGGCAATCGTTGAATCGGGCAGAGCAAAACGGATTTCAATGCACCGACTTTGCTATTCCCGTTTCCATAGCGGCGGACAGTGGACCTACGCCGCAACACGTCACGACCAAAAGCGGACCTATACGGTCTGCAAAAGCCCGGCGCACAAATTACTTCGAGGCGATAATTCGGACTCCACCGAGCTTGCGCTGTTGAATGAGCTCGACAAAACGAACGTAGGATTTGTGGAAAGCATCGTGTCCCATCGGAGTTCCGGCCTGTTGGGCTTCTTCACGCAGCCGCTGGTACATCGCCAGACGCTCCTTGAGAATGGGTCCCCATTCGGCAGTTAGATCGATCGCTGAATGTACCTTGAAGCCAGCACTCTCAACTAGACGACAATAATTGGGAATAGATCGAAGCGGCTGAATGGCCATTCCATCCCACATCAGTTGCACATCCTCTGTGGTCAATTGTTCATTGGCGATCCAGTCTGTAAAAGCCAGCCTGCCATCCTGTCTAAGGATTCGATAGGCCTCAGAGAGCGTCGTCTCTGGATCGGGCACATGGCAAAATGCTTCCTGGCTGACGACGGCATCCATAGCCGCGTCGCCGGCGGGACGCTCATTACGTTGCCTTCGACAACTCGCGCTTTTTCTTGAAGTCCAACCAGATTGGTCAAATAATGCGCACCCGCAACGCGCGACGGAGTCAATTCGATGCCGGTGACATTCGCTCCATATTTATATGCGAGATAACGCACGGTGCCCCCAGCCCCGCGCAAAAATCCGCCACTTGCGACCCTTTTCCAATCTGAAACGCTTGCGCCAATTCATCGGTTGCGGCTAAACCGCCATAATGGTCTTGGTCGTACGGAAACAGTTCATCTGGCCGAAGACTATCAAGATGACCGCGATTTGCGCGTAGCTTCGCGAGAATGATGTCGGATGAAATTGGATGTCCGATCATAAAAATAGATGGTCTCTGTTTTGGCGTCGCTCATAAGGCTGCTCCTCGAAACGAACTCGTTAATGAGGATCGCGACGGGGCCCGATAGAGACATTCGGTGGCTGTTGTACGAGATCTAAAGTGTAGCCTTATTCTGGCACCCCTGTATCGCGAAGCGCCTCGTTCAGAGCAGCGGCGAGAGCCGGGGCACAATCTACGCCCGCAAATTGCCTGCTCAAACGAAATGCGGGTTCTCGCTCCAAGAGGCTCGCCACGCAGTTCTTCGCTTCCTCGTGCCGCCCTAGCTTCGCAAACGAGGCGGCGAGCAGCATGTACGAGCTGCCAAATCCAGGATTGAATTGGACCGCCTTGCGAGCGGCATCCGCTGCCTCGTCGTAGCGGCCGCGAAGGAAGTGGGCTATTGCGAGCCCCCTATAGGCGATGAATTTCCAGGGATCGAACGGACTGAGACGCAAGCCCTTCTCGGCCCATTCAATCGTCCGCTCGGCCTCTCCAGCCCACGCAAGAGACCCTCCGCCGAGGATATAGGCGGGAGCTGACGACGGACTGACGGCAAGCGCAGCCTCAAAGGCGGCGACAGCGGCCCCACGATCATGGGCATCCATAGCCATGGAAAATCCGGCCAGAGTCAATGCGGTTGAATCATCGCGGCCATGAGCGATCGCCGCTTGAGCGTGTCCAATCGATGCCGCTCGGTTCTCCTCATGCAGTCCCCCTCGCAGGAAGAGGCAATGATGGCACATAGCGGCGTAGCCATGCGCGGTTGCATAACGGGGTTCAATAGCAAGCGCCTGATCGAGCAATATGAGTGCTTTGCTTACTGTTGCCGGCATCACAGAATACACATCGGGAAGCGCCCGCAAGGCTAGGTCATAGGCGTCGAGATTTTCCGGGCGCTTGCGGTTAACACGCTCGACTTCGGCCTGGCGCAGGCTCGGCTCAATTGCGCCGACGATCGACAGCGTAATCTCATCCTGTAGGGCGAAAATATCGTGCAACTTACGATCATAGCGTTCCGCCCAGACATGCACCCCGCTTTCAGCATTGATGAGCTGCCCAGTGATGCGCACGCGGTCCCCTACCTTGCGTACGCTGCCTTCGAGCACATAGCGCACCCCGAGCTCGCGGCCAACCTGCTTCACGTCCACTGCCCGGCCCTTGTAGGTGAAGCTCGAATTGCGTGCTATGACGAACAGCCACTTGACGCGAGAAAGTCCAGTGATGATGTCATCGACCGTCCCATCTACGAAGTATTCCTGTTCGGGATCACCGCTCATGTTCTGGAACGGCAGCACAGCGATGGACGGATTATCAGGCAGCGCGAGCGCGGGAGTCGCTTCGGGATTGCCACCGGTATGCAGCTCATAGACCCGCATCGGCAGCGCGATATTTTTTAGCTTGCGTTCGCCAGCGTCGCGAAAAACAACGTCAAGTTTGCCACGGATGTACCGATACGTATCGTCGGAAATGCAAACACCGCCGGGCTGTGAGATCCCTTCGAGTCGTGCGGCAATATTCACGCCGTCCCCAAATATGTCGTCATCTTCGATGATCACGTCGCCAACGTGGATGCCGATGCGGAACTCGATGCGCTTGTCATGCGGTATGGACGCATTGCGTTTGACCATGCCGCATTGAATTTCGACCGCACAGCGGGCAGCATCAACGACGCTTGCGAACTCGATGAGGATGCCGTCGCCAGTCCACTTAACGATGCGGCCGTGATGGTCCGCAATTTTAGGCTCTAAGAACTCTTTTCGATGGGCGTTGAACCGCGAAAGGGTGCCTTCCTCATCGACTCCCATTAGGCGGCTGTAGCCCGCGACATCACCGGAAAGAATGGCGGCTAAGCGCCTCTCCACTCGCTGCTTGGCCATACCCGCCCCAACCCAGTACATACCGGGTGCAAGCGTATTGTATTGCCCGTCACCAGGGGTGTCTATTGAGGCGACGACCTCAGAAACGGGTCAAACGCGCCGGGATCAGGCCGGGCCCCGCGCCCTTCCAGGTCTGCTCCGCTCCGATTGCGACGTCCCGCGTTAACCCCGTTATAAGGATGGCCATTTGTTTTCGCGTGCTCGATAGCGCTTTGTTGATGCATCGCATGGGGTGGCGGCATAGGCACCCGAACCCGCTGCTTTTCCGATGGGAACGAAATGCCCCGCAATGACTCTCAGAGACTCACTCAGCGATTTTGCAGTCTCTCGGCTACCAGGGTAGCGCCCTAACCCAACGGACTCACCAGCGGACTCCTGAGAGTCAATACGGCCCATGATGGCCTGTCTCCTCGGGTCGCTCGAAGACGCCTGGGCTTCCCTTCTGCCTCAGCAACGACCGGTGAACCGTGTTGGCCGAGCGCATCCCGATGCCGCGGCAGGGGGCGAGCGCTATCCTGAGCGTTTTTACCAGAGGGGCAAATCGTTACCGAGTAGCGCTTCATTTCGGGGTCTGCCGAGCCTTCCATCTAAAACGTTACCAGTTATGGATTGGGACCCTCGTGCGTCCACAATCATGATCAACACCAATAATATCACCTTCCCCGATCCAATGGTTCCTAAGGATATTGAGACCTAAGGTTGATCTATAGGTTGATCCTTGGCTTCCAATGTTGCCTCAGGACCTGGAGGTCTTTCATATCTGCTGCGTACGGGGTTGATCGCGGAAACGCAATCCGCTCAGTTTTGCGAAGTGTGCCGCCCACTAAGGCTTGCGAGGGGGAGCCACAAAGGGATTTGCCTCAACTCCCTGGCGACTATTCTTGTCGAAGCATTCATCGAGACGTCGAAAAGCCGCGGCGCTTTTGTCCAGTGGTACCCGAAGGGTCGCGCCCTTTCCTCTTACCTCAAGAACGTTAGCAGTCCGTAGTTTCTCGTTGAGCGAACGATCTACGAGTGCGACTGTCACGTCCTTCGATTCAGCTAGAGCCTTGGCCTCCACCGATCGCGAACCAGCAACAAGGCCGACCGTATAGGCTTTGCCCCGCTCAAGCTTCCATTTTGGCGAGTTGAGAAGAAGCAATAGTCCATCTGGCTTCCGGACAAAGTTAATTCCAAGATCGCTTACTGACCGGTCCATGGTGCAGCTGTCGAATTTGTCGGCCCTGAACGTGACTGCAATCGTCCACGGCCCCACTTTGATCGTTTGATGGTCTTGAGGCCGCGGCTGAGCTAGTGCTGATGTGACAAGAAATATCGTAAAAGCAGGCGCAATTGACATTCTCATTGCTCGCTCCTTTTCTTCAAGCGAAGGGAGAAGAAAGAGAATACCGGTGGTGCTGGACTTTAGGGAAAGCGAGTTTTGCCACGTTCGGACGTGCGCACAGCAAAACGCCTCAATCAGCCTGAAGTTCCATACCACCCAAATTGATACGGGCAAGCACGCTGAGCGGCAGCGGGGCGACTTGGGTCAATCCCGAGCTCCCAATTCCGGCAGATGAATTCTCCCACCCGTCACCACCCCGCGCGAACGGTTCAGGGCATTGGCGGGTACCCAGCGCCGGCGATGAAGTTGCGAATCGTTGTGCGCACGGAGTTCTGATGTCCAACAAGAAGGTGGCCGCCGATGTCGTAAACGACCAGCTTGGCCTTGGGGATTTTTTTCGCAGCAAACTCAGCGGCGGGCCACGTGTTGAACCCGTCATCCCGTGTGGAGATGATCAGAGTTTGGGTGGTGATATTTTCCAATGGCAATTCACGCAGTTCTGCGGGTGCTGTCGAGATTGATGCCGGGGAACCGCAATGACAAGGGTTCTACGCTCCTAACAATGGTCATCACGCGATCTCGTTCGGCCGGCGGCGCAGCAGCTACGAGGTCCGGCCGCACACCAAGGAAACGGATTAATATCGAGGGCGCGATCTTCTCGGTGGCCCACCAAAAGAAATTCCCGCCGGCATTAACAGTCCAGAATACGAACCTGCTGCCCCTATTTCCTTCAAATTCGACTGGCCTGGAGGGCCAATAAGTACCCGGTACAATCAGAATTAGGCAGGCGACCACGTCGGGGTAACGGAGCGCAAATTCGATTGCAGATCGTGCACCGGCCGAAACTCCGAGCACGACGGCTTTGGAAACATTCAGTTTGGCCAGCAACGCGGCATGCGCAGTGGCTTGCGCGGCTGGGGAGGCGTCGTTTCCGATAGGCGTCCGCAAGTACCCGCAACGGGACGGTGCGATGATGCGGAAGCCGTTGCCGACAAATTGGGAGGCCAGAGTGAGACCTGATCGAAGCCGCCTCCCGCACCATGAATGGATAGGAGCGGAGTGCCAGCACCTTTGTCGGCGTATTCAATCGGTCCGGCGTCAGTGTTGACGACTTGACTGCCATGACGAACTGCATCGTAGGCATCACGAATCTCGTTCTTATACGAAAAGAAAACAACCGCGACTGATCCCGCAAGGACAATGAATATCGCAAGGATGATGATGAAGGCCGTGCCGCTCATAAAACAGGCTTTCGAAGTTAGCCTCGCATAAGCCAGACGCTCTCGCTTTTCGACCGTCGATCGCGTCGCCTAGATGCTATGGCTCGTGGGCAGGTTGGCGAGCATGACCCAGAGCGTCTGGTCGATGCGGCGCTGTGCAGCCGGCAAGATCCCTACTTATGCAGCAATTGGCGACGTGTCGGAGAACTTGAGTTCATATATACCTTGGTACTTCCCCCGACTCTTGTCTCGCAGGCAATCCTCAAGCGTTTTGTAGGTGCAATTCCCACTGGGACTTTTGCACCAAGGGTAATATGCATCGGTGTCCGCCAATGACGGCTTCTGAGTGAAGGCCATGCCAGCGATGACAACAGTCGCACCGAGCAAAATCCACTTCATTTTCGTTCTCCCTTTGCGTTGGTTACATTGATTTCCTCCCTTTTTGCGAGATCGATATTTTCCTAAATTCACAGGCGCAATGTTGATCTGGCTCAATTGGCGCACGTCGATTATTCCTGCCCACGCGGCACTCTTCCAAGTTGTCGTCATCGCTACACCGCTGGGATAGCCTCGTGGTTCCTAATCGATACGTCTATCGCATTCGCAATCGGAGGAGAAACTGATGATCGCGGTGATCTTTGAGGTATGGCCCGCGGAAGGCTGCAAGCAGGCTTATCTCGATCTGGCGTGGGAACTCCGCGACGAGCTTTACTCAGTGGAGGGGTTCATCTCCGTTGAGCGGTTCGAGAGTATCTATGAGCCCGGAAAGATGCTTTCGCTGTCCTTCTGGCGCGACGAAGCCGCAGTGACAACTTGGCGAAATCATGTGCGTCACAGGGAAACGCAGGCCAAGGGGCGCAGCGGCATATTTGCCAACTATCGCCTGCGTGTGGCCCAGGTCGAGCGCGATTACGGCCTTTACGAGCGCAACCAAGCGCCGGCAGACTCGCGGCAAATCTACGATTAGGCTTCGCGACACTATCCGGGCACAGCCCTGGCGATTGCTGACTGCCATTCTGAGCAATGCGGACCGAAGCTGTTCGCTTCTCGTGCAAATTCTGATCCCGGAGTTTCGGGCCGCTCAGTCTTTGTTCGTCACGACAGCGGATTGTCAGAGGGCTGCGGCCCAGGGCAAACAGTCAGAGCAGTGCATTGCGCTAGCGTAAAGTAACTCTCCGTTGTGCTCCTAGCTGCGGTCTCTAGAGCTTCGTCTGCAAACTCGCAGATGAAAAGTTCTTCTCCGTTCTGGTCGAGTCCGATGGTGATGTCATTCATGGCGACGATCCCTTTGTTCTTGAGTGCGAACAGCAATCGTTGCATCTAAAATTAGCACAGCATTCGTATTTCAACTGTGAGCTGGTTCACCAAACTTTGGTTGCCCGGGCGTCGGTCCGCCTGGGGCCCCCTGCCGCCCGCTCAGCAAGCGGCGACGAGCAATACCCTATAGGCCGAGCGTATCCTAAAGGCGGCAGCCGCGGGCGAGCGGGATCCAGACGTGAAGGAGTGGTCGAGTCCGTTCCAGGGGGTGATTGCTCAGTTCATCACATCGAAAACACCGACCCGTCGTTCGGATAGGCCTTGAGATTGGACCGACAGCAACCTGGTTATGGACTGAGCTCAACCGGCTCGGCCTTCCGGTAATCTGCATCGATGCACGCCATGCCAAGTTAGTGCTCAAGATGCAGATCTTCGGCGGCGCATGGGTCCCCTATCGCCCGCGATTTGGCCAGGATTTCCGACCGGCCGCTATTTCAAAAAGCTCCAGTAAAGCCCAGCGGCTGCTCGGGTGACAGCAGTATCGATCTAGGAGATCACCAAGCCCTATGGCCGAAAGGTTGGGAATGGGGGAGCCATGAAGACCAACGCCAGTCACCGCGAGGGCAACCAAGGACCATCGTGGAGGACATGCGGTCCCAAGTGGTCACCAGCGTTCGCGCCATCGCTGCCGAACTGAATGCCCGAGGCATCCTCACAGTCCCCGCTCGTCCCGCTCCCCCTACCGCGCGAGCGGTTTAGTCCACTGGCGGCATAGCGGACCTCACCTGACACCTGTGTGGTGTCCGCGGACCTCACCTGACACCTGTGTGGTGTCCGAACAGCTGTACCGCAGCGTCCGCATTCCTCGACGCTGTCCGGACCATCGCACCCCGTTTGAACGCATCCCTGCAAGTACCGCCGCCAGTTGGCGCGGCCGGTAAGTGCTGACCCCGCTCACCCACCTGTAGCGGCAAGCGGCCATGTGGTCGTCCCCGCTCACCCTAGCAACCACGAAATGAAGACTAACGAATGGACTTCACCATCATTGTTTCCCCAAAACGCATCAGAGACACCCGCGCCGCCCATAGCGTCTACGATGCTCGTCTCAGCGGCGAAGATGAGCTTCTATGCTCCTCGAATACCGTGTTCTTGGATGCAGCCCGCAAACTGCTCAAGTCCGGTCGAGCAATGCCGCACGACATCATAATTATGCGTCACGCCGGTTCTGACACCGATGCCCTTAGAGCGAAAGTCGGCGTCGCCGCTAACTAACAGTCGAGGAGCGTGACGCTGGCCCACATTCGGTGCGCTTCGTCCCTTGGAAGCCCCTTACCGCGTTTAAACGGCGCATTGCTCCTTCGGATGCCACCGATCCTCGCGCGGATGTGGCGGCGGTAATTGCAAGGGTGCGGAAAAGCGCTGCTGAGGATACTGAGGTAGCCAGCACCCCGAAATAACGCAAAGACGCAACTGCGGAAGTAAAGGGGACCATCGCGGGTCTTTGGGTCGCGGTGGTTCCTCTTCGCTATATTTTGACCGCCGCAGCCAAGCCAAACACGTTGCCGCCCTTAGGCCGCTGCCAAGGCCCGTGGCGTCAAGCTCGGCAATCCCAATGGAGCACGGGCGCTCAAGGGGGAAGCAGGTTGGCAATAAGGTCCGTGGCAACCGTGAAGGCGAAGGCTCACCGCCGAGCCGCTGACCTACGGACCATCGTGGATGACATGCGGTCCCAAGGGATCACCAGTGTTCGAGCCATTGCTGCCGAACTGAACACCCGTGGCATCCTCACGCCCCGTGGTGGCTCGTGGCTTCCCACCTCGGCGGCTCGGTTGCTGGTGCGGCTGGCGAGCTGACCATTACGCGGGCGAAATGGGTCCTTTTTGCACTGCAAATTCGCCAGGATTTCGGGCCGGGTGCCGCTTCACAAATGTCCCACTAAACCATGCAGCTGCTCTGGTTACGACAGCATCGATGTCCTTTTAAAGGCTATCGCTCAGGAGCCAGAGTGGTAGTCTGTCCTATGGAGATGGAGTGAAGCAATGTAGGGGATGTAGATGGCAGCCCATCGAGCCTCGTCTTTGCCGACTAGCCCTCCTCGGATACTCATTGTCGACGACGAGTTTCTTGAGGCTATGATGATCGACGACATGCTCCGCGACCTTGGCTATGCAATTTCGGCATGGGCATCGGACATCCGATCCGCGCGCCAAGAACTCCGCAAGAAGGATTTCGACGTCGCTCTTCTCAACATCGTGCTTGATGGTCGGCGCTGCCCCGAATTGGCGGACGCGCTACTTGAAATGGGAAAGCCATTCGTCTTCGTGAATGACGGGCAACAGACTGAGCAGCGTCACGCGACTGTGCCGCTCCTACACAAACCATTCGCGCCTGCAGAAATGCGCTCTTTGCTAGAGGGGCTAGTTGGGCCCGGCGATGCGCTGGATGAGATAGCGGACGCAAATTAACGCCTTCGCTGCAATGCGTCTGCTGTAGTGGACGACATCCCGCCCCAATGGATCACGAGTGTTCGCGCCATCGATGTCGAACTGAATGCCCGAGGCATCCCTCACACCCCGTGGCGGCTCTTGGCATGCAACGTCTGCCGCACGGCTGCTGGCGCGGCTTGCGATCTGATGGTGTGCGACGGGAGCGAATGGGTCCCCTATCACCACGCATTTCGCCAGAAATTCCGAGCCGTAGGTAGCTTCAAAAACTCGGAGTAAAGCTCCGAAGCTGCTCAGGATGCGAAGCAACGATCCGACTAACAGAGATGCCTCTCAGTACGCAGCCTTGCCAGGAATGACACCCCTCACGCCTCCCCTCGGGTCTTGGACGTCGCCTTGGCGACGAGGGATCAAATGGACATGGGTGTGGCCAATAGTCTGTCCGGCCGCCTCGCCGTTGTTCGTACCGATATTAAAGCCGGTCACCGATGCATCCTTCGTTGTTATTTCAGCCCGTAGTTTGTCCAATAATTGATTGATCCCTCGCCTCTCTGGCTCGAACAGCTCGAAGAATGTGGCGGTGTGCCGTATGGGAATTACGAGGGTGTGCAGTTCCGTGACTGGGTAGCTATCGCGTACCGCAAAAGCGAGAGGATTAGAAGAAACAACACGCTCGGCTGAAACATTGCAGAAGATGCAACCAGATTGGCGCGCATTGATCCCCTCGCGGATCACTCGGAAATCCTCATCGTCACGCGCACCCTTGTTCGCGTTGCATTTGAAGCATAGTGCCTGAAGGTTAGTCAGGTCATCCTTGCCTCCGTGTTTTCGCGGAACGATGTGATCCACTTCGATGGCTCTCTCATCTGCCGAAATGCCACAAAGCTCGCAACGAAATCCGGCACGCTTAAGTACCTCGTAACGGAGACTACCCGAGAGTTGGCCTAGTGCGGCCCTGCGATGGTCGTAGACAGTCGCGCCTCGTTTTTGCAGGTAGCCACTGATTGCGGTATCGCACAGCTTAATCAATTCAGTGCGTTCCTGCCGTGACAGTTTAGATTGATCAAGCGTGAGCTTGTAGTCATCTCCATCGCGCTGCACGATACCGTGTTTGACGAGAACCTTCCCCGGCATGTTTTTGGTGATCTGTTCGTAGTACTCAAGCTGGCTCGCGTCATGCGCAAGGAACGCCGCTGCTATTTCGCGAATACTGGCCTTTCCCCCGCATTTAAGCATCTCCTTGATCATGACTGGCTGATAAATGTGCGACATTCGCATTTGTTTCAGGATGAAATCGCGCAACTGTCTGAATGAGGGTGCCATCGATTATCTTCCGGGATTAAGCAGTGGGCGATCATAGGCCAGCCGCCGCTTTTGATGGCCGATTCAACCGCGTAGGCTTCTGCTTCATGGGGCAGCATCACGAAGCGGTAGGAGAGGTTCTCATGGATATAGCGCCGAATGAAAGCATCCATTTGGTGATGACCGGATGCAATGGCGGCAATCTCCTCACGCGATAATGTCGGCAGTACAAGACGGTCGGCCACGTAAACACAGAACTGGTCGCCGCTACGATGCCAGATCGTATAAACGCCGGCACCAAACGTAGGAACTGAGGAATTGGGCCAGTTGGCAAATGAGTGAGCCTCGCTTTGAGATAGATCGGTGAGATGACAAAGGCATTTGGAAAGAATGACCTTAAAGTTTAGCTTTTCTCGCAACGCTGCTTATAGTACACGCCATCGCCGCCAAACTGAACAGCCGAGGCATCCTCTCTCTGCGCGCAGTTCATGTCACCCGACGTCTGCCGCTAAGCTCCCCGCGCGGCGTGCGACCTGACGGCTCTTGTGGACTTGTTGTGGCTGCGATCTGCGTGACGGAAATGGGTCCCCTTCCGCCCGCGATTTGGCCAGGATTTCCGACCGGCCCCCATTTCGCAAAAAGTCGAGTAAACCCTGCGGCTGCTTTAAGTTCGTCTGATCTTACACACCGACATCCGGCGCCCGGTACGTACCGAGAATCTTATCCCAAAAGAAGTGAATGACCCCAAAATTGCTATTCGCGTGCCGATGATGAACAAAGTGCAGTTCCTGATGGCGTCTAAACCACGCAAACCTTTGAAGCCGCGAACCCTCTACGTGATATTCCTTGTCAAAAAATACGTGCGCGTAAAACGACGCCGCACCTGCGATGACCATCACCACAAGGAGATTTAGCGGCAACAAGAAATAAGCGCAGCCTCCTGCTAATAATGTGGGGATAAAGAAGAAAGGTGTGTTGTTGCCTTCTTCACCGAGGTATTTCGGTGAGACGAGACGGTCTTTGGAATAGTAGGTGTGATGAAAATTGATATGATTACGGAAAAATTTGCCACCCATTGGATGATGGCCGAGCTTGTAATGCATCAGCGTCTGCGCAAATGACATGACCAAATGCGTAGCGACGGCGGTCAGGATAATGAGCGGAACCTTCGGAAGGAGCCACAATACCGTCTGGACCATAAGCACTTCCTTGTGGCACTCCGCGTTCATTCGCTGCGGCGCAAAAGTTTGGTCGCCAATGGATGCACAGCGGACAAAGCAAGGGCGCATAAGAAGTCTGCGCTACGAGAGATCTATGCTGGGGTTGAATAATAACGCCCACCCCAGTCGCCGGGTAGCACTGTTGCACACATGGCGGCTGGGGCGCTCCTCCCATCGTCCGTTTTTATTGGTGGCGTTATCTGGCATGGGTCGGGATGAAGGTTCTCTGGCATGCTGGGCCCGAAAGGACAAATTAAAAAGCGGAAAGGATAGTAGGGATGTCCTAATTTCCCACGGCGAATGTCCAAAATAGGACAGCGCCAAAGTCCGCATGCTCAGGCACGCAATTACGGGCGTTCGCTGGCGCCTATTCACGCCAGAAGTTCTTGAACCGCGTCGACTGCAGCGCGAGCAGGACCCCAAATCGCCCGCGGCATCCTCACGCCCGTGGCGGCTCATGGCATCCAACGTCTGGGGCTCGGTTGCTGGCGCGGCTTGGCTCGTGACACGCGGCAGCGCGAATGGGTCCCCTTTGGTCCCGCATTTGGCCAGAAATTCCGACCCGGGGGCATTTCGCAAAACTCCCAGTAGACCCTGCGACCGCTCGGGTTACGTGTATTAGCTGAGACTCGATCTGACAGTCGTCACCTGGTTGAGCGGTTAGGTATTGTTGTCCGACGTGATCAGGCTGCGATCGTTTTCTCCTTCGCGATAGGCATGGCATCCAAGAAGGTCTGCATTGGCGTTTTACCGAAGCACCAGCGTCCCTGGTGCGGCCGTTGTTCATTGTAGTCGCGGACCCACAAATCGAGATCGGTCTGCAGCTCGTCGATCGAACGATACACCTTCTTGCGGAAGGCGACACGGTAGAATTCGTTGAGAACAGTTTTGTGGAAGCGCTCACAGATGCCATTGGTCTGTGGGCTCTTGGTCTTGGTGCGAGTGTGATCGATGTCCTCGACTGCGAGATAGAGCTCGTACTCGTGATGCTCGGGATTGCCGCAATATTCCGTCCCGCGGTCGGTCAGCATACGTAGCAACTTGACTCATGCTCATCGAAGAATGGCAGCACCCGGTCGTTGAGCAGATCGGCCGCCGTGATCGGCGTCTTGCGATCGTACAGCTTAGCGCAAGCGACCTTGCTATAGGTGTCGATGAAGGTCTGCTGGTAGATGCGGCCCACGCCCTTCAGATTGCCGACGTAGAATGTGTCCTGGGCGCCGCAATAGCCCGGATGTTCGCTCTCGAACTCGCCATGGGCCTCCTTCTCGGTCTTGGCCTTTTCCAGCGCGACGACTTGCGCCTCGGTCAGCACCAAGCCCTCCTGAGCGCTCTTGGTTTCCAGTGCCTTGAGCCGCTTGGTCATGGTCTCCAGATCGTGACGCAGCCACACGCAGCGCACGCCGGCGGGTGAGACGGTAAGCCCGCGTTTCCTCAGCTCGTTGGCGACGCGGACCTGGCCGAACGCCGGCTGCTCAATAGCAAGGGCGACAATGGCATCTTCGATGTCCTGCGGCACCCGGTTCTTCAACACCGGTTTCTTGCGGCTGATCTCCTGCAGTGCCAGCTCGCCGCCTTTGTCATATAGCTCTTTGAAACGATAGAAGCTGTCGCGGCTATAACCCATCATCTTGCAGGCTTGACTGACGTTGCCGAGCTGCTTGGCGAGCTCCAGCAGTCCGACTTTGGCACGGATGATCTTTTGTTCGGTAGTCATGGTGTCCTCCAATCGCCGAGGCGGGGCGCTGCGCAACCCCAACCAGCTCCGCGCCCCGCCTCGGCTCGTGATTCGCCGTGGGGACCAGGACACCGTCTGATCGCGGTAGGAACGCTCGTTACCGAGCGTCCCCCGCCCCGATCCGTACGTGCGGGATTCCCGCATACGGCTCCCACCTCGGGTGCTTGGCGGCAAAGGCAGTTCCGCAGTCCGCCCTTCACGGTGGATCGTCACAGTCCCAAGACCTTCTCCGCGCTTTTTGTGTTGTGTATCGAAGCGGCATCCATGTTTGGCCAGCCACTTTTGGAATGTTGCGTATTCCATCGATTCTCTCGTTACTAAGTGACCTTGACATAGCTTACACTTGTGAAGGGAAAGGCGACCGTTTTATCTAAAAGAACGTAGTCGTCTCCTACAGCGTCGAGTTTGCCTTCATAGTAAACTTGCGCGTCTCCCTGCTTTGTAGTCCAGGTTGGCACGTACACTCTCGCTGCTCTGCCTTTATGGTCATTCAAGAACTCTTTAAAGGTTGGCATTGGTACCCCCATTTGAAAGTCGTGCTGGTGCGGCCATTTGATAGTACCGTGCGAGATATGCCGGATGAGGACCATCAGTTGCGCGGCTAGTTAGTACACTCGCCCCGTCATGCAATGGAGGCCCCTATCGTCGCGCGTTCGGTCAGAGGTCCGACCCCAGCGGGGCTTTTTCAAAAGCTCGGAGTAAACGCCGAAGCCGCTAGGCGCTCCTTGCCGAACGACCTCAGCGATGTTTCCACTGCGCCAGGTTGTCGCTGATGACCTTCATGCCGCTCATGACCGCATGGTTCAAACTTGCATAGAGGCCGATTTCGTGGGAGATGCGCTCGCCTTCTCGGCGCAGCATTTCTCTTATGTCATGCAGTGCAGAAATAACGCGGTCAATTTCCTCCGCAGAGGAGCCCGAAACACGCCCGATCAACGCGTTCAGATTGTCGGCGGACTGATCGCTTGTTGACTGCGTCTCATTGCGCTGCCGATCCGGGACAGCCTCGGCCATTTTACGGGAGACCTCGTTTTCGATCGCCCGTAGGTCATCTACAAGGTTCATGGGGATGCTCCGCTTCGGAGCGAACGCCTCCGGCCCGCGTTCTTGCGGACGCCTATAACTGGTCACCGTCATGGTAGCCCCACGCAAGGGATTTGAGCAACGAGGTGACTTTAATAACCAGGGACACGCCGGATCGCTGTGACATCACAGCAACATTGGGCCGAAATACATCCAGCTAGCCGCAGGGCAAGCAGGTCGGCGAAAAGGAAGCGGTGGCCGCTGTGAAGGCGAAAACTCACCACCACGCCTCTAATCTGAGGACAATCGTGGACGACATCTGATCCGAAGTGATCACCGCTGTTTGCGCCATCGCTGCCGAACTGAACGTCCGTCCTGACGCCCTGTAGTAACTCGTGGTATCCAACGTCCGCGGCTTGGCTGCTTGCGGGCTGACGGCGGGCGAGACAGCGAATGGATCCCCTTCGTCGCGACCTCGCCAGAAATTCCCGACCCGTAGGGTGGTTTCAAAAATTTCGGGGTAAAGGTCCTAAGCTGCTGCCCTGGGCTTGGGCGGCCGAGCGCTCGGCCAACAAACTCGCGACGTGACCAACTCCGGCAAAAAATCAAGCCGGCGCAGCGGTGAGGCCTGAACACAACTTACCGATAAATCGACCTGTTGTTCAATTGAAATGATAGTTAAGGCCGATCCGTACTGTGTTGATGTGATCCGTGGAGTCTACATGCACGTTAGCCGCCGGTACGTTGTAGATAAAATCACGACCTGTGTCGACTTGGATGTAGCGGTATTCAAGATTTACAGACCAGTTGGGTGCGAATCCATACTCGACGCCGCCGCCGACCGTCCATCCAACGTTGGTACCCGACACCGTATCTGCTTGTCCGAGGGCGGCAGGGTTCACAGCCGCTGTAAGTGTACGGGTAGTTCTCGCATCGACCCAAGCAACGCCCCCTGTCGCAAACAAAAGCCAATCGTTCTGCACATAGCCCATCCGACCGCGCACCGTGGCGAGCCAATCGACCTTGCTGTCGGTCTGCGCACATCGGGAAGGTTCGATGCACTCACCATGACTTACAGAGAGATCCGCGGCATCCAGATCGGCCTCAATGCCGATTAGGAAATTCGGATTGAGCATATAATTGTAACCGACCTGCCCTCCGCCGAACACACCATTGGCTTCGCTGGAGATCGTTGACGTGGGAAAACTGCCGTTAAGGCTGCTTGTAGTGTCGTCAATATTGTCCCAGCCGTAACCAATGTTGCCGCCAACATAGAAACCCGTCCAATGATAAAGAAGGGACGGCGGATACGGGGATGGCTTTGTGGCCAAATCCGCTGCACAAGCAAGCTGAACGGATACCACGCTGCACATTGCGCCCAAAAGAGCCGCTAGACGCATGGTGATCTCCGCGAAGGTGTTGCTCTAGTTGATAAGAACTTGTGGCCAATTATGATCGGTCAAATTGCAGCGTCCAGCCTACTTCGAATCGATTTCGAGATGCTGTTGCGTTCATGCAACGGACCATCGCGACACCGGCTCATATTCGTTCATGGCGGTCGCTCGCGCGGCATGGTCACCGCGAGTTCGGCTGGGAACTTGGCCGTTGCGGCGCTCGACCATACGCCGTTCGCGGTCAATCAGCTCTAACTCGGCCAGCGCGGGGAAGTCGGCTTCCTCGGCGGCGCATTGGCGCGCAACCTTGTCATGCTCGCGCTTCAGCTTGAGCCATTGAGGTGATGTCCACACGTCGAAGCGGATATTCGAGCGGTTGCGGGACGAGCACGCCTTCACTGGCGGCATCACGATCGTGAAGGATTACTACCAGACCAAGACGATTGCGAAAGAACAGGCACTCGATCGGCGCGGCATCCTACTCGGCGGCACTACAATTGCCGCCGCATCTGCGCTAAGCGCACCGCTCGCGGTGGGGCCAGCGCAAGCGCAGCCGGCACCTGCTGGCCGCAAGCCGAACATTCTGATGATCATGGCCGATGATATCGGCTGGTTCAACTTGAGCGCCTACAATATGGGCATTATGAAGTACCGCACGCAGAACATCGATCGCATTGCCAAGGAAGGTGCATTGTTCGCGGATTGGTATGGTCAGCAGAGTTGCACGGCCGGACGCGCTGCTTTTATCACATAGATAGGCTCTTCATCATTGTGCCGGCGCAAGCCCTGGTCATCCAGTGGCTACAAAGCTTCAAGGAATTCCCGCCGCGGCAAAAGCCAGCAAGCTACAACCTAGATGAAATAATGCAGAAAATCGAAACGCTCGGCTCAGGAGCGAATTGAGCTTGCGGCCGTTTAATGGGCTGAAATCAACATTGGGGATTACGACCATGGGCACACATAAACGCTGGTGCAGAAGCTAAACGAGGCGACCTCTGCTCGTGCTGTTGCGGCCCCAGCTGCGCCCTCCAGCACGTCGTCGGAGGTTTCGAAGGTCAAAGTCTTTTCTTCAATCAGATCGAAAGCGATCAGCTCGTTACTGTTGCTCATGGCATTGACACTTCTGGGCAACGAAAGTAGGTCGCGTTCATTTGCGTCATCCCCGGGAAAATTCGCGTCATTTCGTCAGGACCGTCAACTCGGAAGGTCAACTAATTTTCTGCTATCTCCGACGGACACTCAACCAACAGCCGAATGAGATGTCCATCATCTTTACGAGCTTTGATTTTACATTTCGCCGATGCCCCAATTATCTCGTTGTCTTAACGATGAACAAATCCCGCTCATAAACCACAATCTCGTTATTTTCTTTTGCCAAAGCCCTTGAACCAAATTGCTTCCCTTTTGGCCCAGTCTCGTACGTTCTTGATCCAAATCCCCTTCACCTCTGCCCCACAGGCGGGAACAGCGAACAGCAAGCCGAGAACAAGAAGTGTTCGAACTCAGGCCTAGGTCTCTCATGACGCGCCTCCGCGGCAGGCCATCCGCATTTGCAAATAAGTTCACCATTAGAGTTTCATTGCGCCTTCTCAATGTGGCTCATAGAGACGGATGATCCTCACCGGCGGCGAGGCGCTGGCGCCGAAGCTCGCCGAAAATTTGCGCCGGTCCACGCCGGCCGCCATTTACGATCTGTACGGGCTGACGGAAACCGGCTCCTGCGACTTCTGCCTCGCGCCCGCCGACCAGCCGCGGGGTTTCGGCAGCATCGGCCGGCCGACCGAAGGTGTCGCCTTCCGCATCGCGCAAACGGGCGAGCTGCAAATCCGCACGCCCTTCGGCATGCTCGGCTATCTCGACGAGCCGCAATTGACGCAGGCCGCGTTCGAGCACGGCTACTTCAGGACCGGCGACCTCGCCAGGGTAACGGCCGGCGGCTTTGTCGCGCTAGTCGGGCGCGCCAAGGACATGGTGTCGCGCGGCGGCATCAAGATCGCGCCGTTGGAGGTCGACACCCTCATTGCCGAACATCCGGACGTCGCGGCGGCGCTGTGCGCGGGCGTTGCGGATGAGCGGCTCGGCGAGGTGCTGCACGCCGTCGTCGTGCCGCGTCAAGGCCCCACGTTGGACGTCGCGCAATTGCGCGGCTGGCTGCTCGAACGCACCGAGCGCTACAAGGTGCCGGAGGTGTTCTATATCCGCGAGGCGCTGCCGAGCGGCGCAACCGGCAAAGCCGACCGCCGCGCCGTCGCCGCTCTTGCCGCGGGCCGGTTCGACGCGCGCGTATAGAGATCCGTCCGCCGGGTCTACGCGGTCTTGCGCAGCTTTTCTTCGCCCTCGCCTCGCCTCGGTCCGATCGGGGGAAATTCCTGCACCGTCAGCATTTCCTTCTTCAACAGCAGCTTGGCGCCTTCTTCCAAGTCGCCCTTGCGCGACTTGAGCACCTCGCTCGCCCGCTCCAGGCCCTGCGCGACGATGTCGCGGATGGCAACGTCGATCTCGCGGGCGGTCTCCTCCGCGGCGTCGACACGTTCGGTTCGCGGAATGCCGAGGAATTGCTGGCGCGTCTGCGCATAGGTGCGCTGGCCGACCTTTTTGTCCATGCCGTAATGCGTCACCATTTCGAACGCGATCTCGGTCGCGCGCTGCAGATCGTCGGCGGCGCCGGTCGACACTTCCCCCTCGAAGACAAGCTCCTCGGCGGCGCGCCCTCCCATCAGCACCGCGATGCGGTTCCTCAGATCGCTCTCGTTGAGCAAGAAGCGGTCCTCAGTCGGCCGCTGCATGGTATAGCCGAGGGCGCCGACGCCGCGCGGGATGATCGAGACTTTCTGCACCGGATCGACGCCGGGCAGGCTCGAGGCGACCAGCGCGTGTCCCATCTCGTGATAGGCGACGCGGCGGCGCTCCTTGTCGCTGAGCACGCGGCTCTTCTTTTCGAGACCGGCCACGATGCGCTCGATCGCCGCGGTGAAATCGTCGAGGTTGACAGCCGGCACGCAGCAGCGCCGGATCGAGAATTTCCGGCCGGTTGGTCGCCGCCAGCAGGAGGACGCCCGAGCGCGGATCGAAGCCGTCGAGCTCCGCCAACAGCTGATTGAGCGTCTGCTCCTTCTCGTCGAGCCCGCCGAAGGCGCCGGGCGCGCGGCTGCGGCCAAGCGCATCGAGCTCGTCGATGAAGATGATGCAGGGCGCCGACTTACGCGCCTGCACGAACAGGTCGCGCACCCGCGCGGCGCCCACGCCCACGAACATTTCGACGAATTCAGAGCCCGAGATGGAGAAGAACGGCACGCCCGCCTCGCCGGCGACTGCGCGCGCCAGCAGTGTCTTGCCGGTGCCCGGCGGCCCGACCAGCAGAATCCCCTTGGGCGAGCGCGCGCCCAGCCGGCCGTAGGACTTCGGATCCTTCAGGAAAGCGACAACTTCGGCCAGTTCGTCTTTCGCCTCTTCCACGCCGGCGACGTCCTTGAAGGTCACCTTGGTGTCGGTTTCGACATAGACCTTGGCGCGCGACTTGCCGATCGCCATCAAGCCGCCCATGCCCTGACGCTCGGCGATGCGCCGGAAAAAGAACATCCACATCAGATAGAAGATGCCGAGCGGGATGACCCAGGAGAGAATGTCGCGGATGAGCCCGCTCGACTGCGTGCCGGTGACGACGACGTCGTGCGCCGCCAGCTTACCGGCGAGCTCCGGATCCACGCGGTTGGTGTAGAATTCCTTCTTGCCGTCGGGCAGCGGCTTCTTCAGCGTGCCTTGGATATAGTTCTGGCTGACGCTGACCTTGGCGATCTGATCGGCCGCGAGCAGCTTCTCGAATTGCGTATAGGGGATGGTGGCGATCTGATTGTAGCTCGTCCAGAACGATTGAATGAGAAGCACGCCGAACACCGCGGCGACCACGTACCAGATCATGATCTGGCGCTTGCGGTTGTTTTCTTCCATCGCTGAAATCCTTCCTGGCCGCAGCCGCGTTCCGCGCGACCGCGGCAGATCGCCGGCCTTATTCTGCCAAGCTAGCAAACGCGGCGGTCGACCACTTCGTTTGGCAGAAAAGTTTGCACATGAAATCGCCGATTCTTAAAAGATGTTAGAAACGAATATCTTGCTTTGCGTGCCAAAGCCTTGACCTAAGTCAACCGCGCCGTCGCGCCCGTTTTGGCGTTATTCGAGTTGCAAGCCCGGAGACGCGCAGGGCTATCGGGCCCAATGGATGGCCATAACTTTTGGCTAGCAGAATGCCCGCACCGAAATAGTTTTGTTCATGGCGGCGCTCGCAATATCGCGGCACGAAGCGCTTCGGCGTCAATCGGCTTTTGCAGTATTGGCACGTGGCTGAAGCGGGAATCGATCCTGTCGGCGCTATAGCCGGTGACGAATACAAACGGGATTTTGCGCGCGGTGAGCACCTCCGCCAGCGGGTAGATCTTCTGGCCGCCCACATTGATGTCGAGCACGCCAGCCTGAACGTCGTTCGTCCGCGCGGCGTTCATCGCGTCGTTGAAGCGGTTGTAGGGTCCATCGACCGAATGGCCAAACTGAAGAAGCATATCGGACAACATCAGGGAAATCGTAGGCTCGTCCTCAACCAACAACACGAGTTTACGAAGCGAATTTTGTTCCGGCAACGTCGCACCATTGATGGACTGCGCCGGTCGGCGTTCTTTCAGCGCAGATTTGTTCCTTGGTATTGATAGCTTGCAGCGCAACCCATCCGGACACCAATCGAACGTCACCTCGCCACCGAGCTGGTACTCGATCCCGCCAGAGAACACCCGCGTGCCGTAGCCGCGTCGCGTGGGCGGCTTCACCTCGGGCCCGTTCAACTCGATCCATTCGAAATCGATCCGCTCTGGCTGCACGTGCCAAGTCAAGGCGACCCGCCCCGCATCCGTCGAAAGAGCGCCGTATTTTGCGGCGTTCGTTACCAGTTCATGCAGCGCGAGGGCGATTGTTTGCGCGATGGCCGGCGCGAGCAATACGGCACGGCCGTCGATCGAAATTCTTGGGTCGTTTTCGCTGCGATAAGCGGCAAGCTCCTCCTCGACCAATTTACGCAAGTCCGCGCCTTCCCATCGCGAATTGGCCAGAAGCCTGTGGGCGTTCGAAAGGGCGCTGATCCGCCCGTCGACCGCGGCAATGTACTCTTTGATGGTGTCGGCGCGGGTGAGCCGCAAGATCGATTGAACGACCGCGACGACGTTTCGTGCACGGTGATCGACCTCTTCGGCGAGAAGCATTTGCCGCTCCTCGGCCATTTTACGGTCGGTAATGTCGACCGTGATGCCGACAAGACGAATCAGCCGGTTTGAATCGTCGAAACTGGCGGTTAAGCCTGCCTTCCGCTAGCGCTCGAATGGGTGGGAGACGAGATGATCCGCCGGTGAGAAGCACAAAGATCGGGATTGGTCGTCCGAGGTGATCATTCATCGTCTTAAAAGCTCCAAGCTGCTCCTCGGTGAATGCTTTTCGCAGAATGGTGCTTCTCTGCTCTACAAGATTTCGCCCTAGTTCTTGGTAGCTTACTTCACTTTCCAAATCGCTCAAACTCATCAACCCAGACGCGCCGGGCCGTAAAGAGATCGAAATGTTGCCAGTATTGAAGAGTTGCTGCTTCAGCGATCTAATTTGAGCGCTTAGGTCAGCCTTGATGATTGAAAAATCTTCCTCACTCCAAGGCGAGCCGTTCTCAGGATGTATGCGGCACGCGCGAAGGATTAGCGGACGAAGTACCATATCGAAGCGATTCCCAGCCACTCGGGACATTCCAACCGCTTTTGATATTAAAGCAAATGACGCTTCATCGTTGGATGGGTCATAAAATGATTGAAATAGTGCAAAGTCTGTCGTTCCCGCGCCCGCATCAATCACGAGCATAAGGCGACCCACCTTTACTTCCTCAGGTCCCTGCCCTTCTATGTAATCGCGAAATTGTGTGGCTCCAGCGGCAACCGGTTCGCGTATGGCGTGTGTGCCGCAGAAGAGTTCCGATATCTCAGAATCTATCGATCTGACTTCGCTCAACATAGCTTTAGCGTCTTTTGCGTATAGATTATTCCAGTCTGAACACAAGGTATCAGCCACGATCTGAGCGCGTGAAAATGCTGACCGCATTACTTCGTTTGAGCTCGCGGACGTCGAGCGTGAGCGCGCTGGCGGCGGCTCGACGAGCGCCTCGCGCTCGTCGTCGCAGTGAGCGCGCGCCAGATAAGTAAAGCGCGGCGGCAAATTCGCCGGCCCATGATCATGAACAATTCGACCGCGAGGATCGGGCCCAGGGATGGCCGGCAATCCCCGTAAGCATCGCGTGGCGACGCGTGTGCCTCTATCGATGATAATGCGACGGACCGGAGCCGACACGTCCGCAAAAACTACTCGGCGAGATGGTGGACGAACGACCACCTAGCCTGCCCGGTCGATTGGATGGCTGGGAGCACAGGCGACCGCTGGGTCAGCAGCGATGCTGAGCGTACCCGCACAGCGAACGGAGACAGCCCAACCTCCCGTGCTCGAGAGAGCGTGCGATCCAGTTATGCGACGGGACATCCCAATCAGGTGGTCCTCGGAGCGTAGGACGCGCCCCTCGTGGGCGTCCTATGCTCCGAACAAACCCATCAGGGTGGAAGCGTGCTGGCGATGATGATGATTGGAAACAGACCTACGTCGTCTTACGCGATCATCCATGCCGAGCAGGCCGAGCCCGAAGGGCGAGGCCCCCGCCCGAAGGGCGGGCGTTGGCGTGCTGGCTGGCTAGACGTGCTTGCAGGCATGCGCTGACGCTCCAGCGCGGCTCGGGGAGAAAGCATCGCGATTTGCGGTTCAGAATGCCAGTGCGCGACGAACCCCCGGTCGATCAAGTCGACGGAAAAACGCATCGCCGAGCACTCCGAGTGCTCGGACGCGGCGATCGCCGGAAGCAGCGCCATGAAGAGCAGTCTCGGTCCGAGCTGAAATCTTGGGCCCAGCTTCATGCCGCTCAGTACGCGGTGAGCCACGAGGTCTGCTCTTCGCTCGGGTGCGGAAGCGGAGCCTTAATCGCCGGACGGCGACCAGACGAGGCCTCAATGGCTTTGACTGTCGATGCCAGCGATTAGGAGGACGCAGTAGCATCGGGCGGATCGTCGCAGACCTCCCTTTTATCCCGCTAGGAGCGTGTCCGTTTAGTCCCTGTTGGAGGGCGGCGGTAGCATGATTGCATCATGCGGCGGCGCGGGCGAGCTTGCGCAGGTTGTGACCGGTGCAGATCATCGCCCATTCGGCCTTTACTTTTTCGACCCCCCGCAACAGGAACTGACGGAAGCCGTTGGCTTGTTTGATCTGTCCGAATACCGGTTCGACCACCTGCTTGCGTAATCGGTAGCGGCTGCGATGGCCGGCGCGTCTGAGCTTGGCGCTCATGCTGGCAACCAGCGATCCGGGCTTGAGCGGTCGCTTGGCGGTGGCGGACTTGGCGCCGTGGTGCTGTCGCCCGGTGGCGATGTAGCCGTTGATCCGCCGCCGGCCGAGCGTGGCCAGATTGGCGGCCGAGCAGTAGCCGGCATCGGCCGAGACCTCGTCCGGGTTGCGCTTGAGGTTGGTCTTGATGCCGTCGAGCAATGGCGCGAACTGCGCCTGATCGCTGCCGTCGTTGGACAGCGTGTGCGCGACGATGATCTGCGCCGTCGCATCGACCGCGGCTTGCGCATTGTAGCCCTGGATGTAGCCGTCCTTGGTCTTGAGGATGCGGCTTTCCGGGTCGGTGAAGTTGCGTTGCACCTTGCCGTCGGGCTCGGCTTTCGGCGGTGCTGGCGTCCGGCCCTTTTTCTTCCGCCCGTCTGCCGGGCGCTGCTGTTGCGCCTGTTGCCGGCGCCTCATCTCCTCTGTGGCGGCGGCCTTGGCTTCGGCTTCAAGCTCGGCCTTGGCGGCGCGAAGCTTGGCAAGCCGTTGCGCCTTGTCGGCCGCCCAAGCGGGCATCTCGTCGCCGCGCTTATTGCCGTAGAGCTTGTCCTCCTCGGCATCGGCGGCCTCAGCCGCCTTGAGCCAGCGGTCCACCTCCGCCGCAAGCTCGGCTTCGCGCTGCTTCATGCGCTCATAGCTCATCGCTTTGTGTTTCGACGCATTGGCCTTAATCTTGCTGCCGTCCAGCGCGACATGGCCGAGCTTCACCAGCCCGGCCTTCTCGGCCAGCCTGAGCACCTGCACGAACAAAGCGGCCAGCGCCTTAAGATGCCGCCTTCGGAACTCCGAGACGGTGCGGAAGTCCGGCGCATCGCCCGCCACGATCATCATGAAGTCGGCCCGCTCCACGGCCGCCTTGGCGATCCGGCGCGACGAATAGATGCCGCTCGCATAGCCGTGTAGCAGCAGCGCCGTCATCAGCCGCGGGTCGAACGGCGGCTGCCCCAGCGCGCTCCGGTAGCTCGCGGCAATCGCGGAAAGATCAAGCTCCTCCCGCACCAAAGCCACGATCAGCCGCGACAAGTGGTCCTTGGGCACGTAGTCCTGCACGCGCGGCGGCAGAAGTTGTGCCTCATCGATCTTCCAGGGGCGAAAATCCTTGCTCATGGCCCGCAAAGAATCAGATTCGTCGCCGCTTTGACCAGCCATTACTTGGACAAGCTCCTAGTGCGACGCTGCTACCTAGATGCGATGGCGCCGCATGGGTTCAATGCTCGTCACTTCATGTGTTAAAGAACGCCCATGGCGACACCCGACAAGGCAAGTCGGGGCCGCGAAGCATATGCGGCAGGCCAATGGGTCAAGGCGTACGCAGAGTTCGCCGCCGCGGATCGCGAGTCCCCACTCGAGGCAGAAGACCTCGCTCGTTCGGCAACCGCCGCGTATCTCCTCGGACGGGATCGCGACGCCGTCGTCCAGTGGACACGTGCCCACCACGGGTTTGTCGATCAGGGGCGTCCAGATCTTGCGGCCCGCTTCGGCTTCTGGCTGAGCCTCACCTTCCTCCTCGACGGCGAGATGGCCCGCAGTACAGGCTGGCTCGCTCGAACCCGGCGTATGCTAAACGAGCATCGGCAGGACTGCGCGGAACGCGGCTATTTGGCGGTGCTGGAGGGTCTGGTCGCCATGAGCCGCGGCGATAACGATGCGGCCGACGCCGCCTTTAAACAAGCCATCGGCGCGGCCAGGCAGTTCAGGGACCGCGATCTGCTCGCCCTCGGTCTGGTGGGACACGGACAGACATTCGTGCAGAGGCAAGAGCCCGCAGTCGGCGTGGAACTCCTGGACGAGGCGATGGTCGGCGTATCGGCCGGCGACGTCACTCCAATTCTTGCAGGCATTCTCTATTGCGCGGTGATCGTAACCTGTCAGCGGATATTCGACCTGCGGCGGGCGCGTGAATGGACGCTGGAACTCAGCGACTGGTGCGGGACGCAGCCCGAGCTCGTCCCGTTTCGTGGTCAATGCCTGGTCCATCGATCCGAAATTCTCCAGTTGCAGGGCGACTGGAGGGGTGCCCTGGAGGAGGCCGAGAAGGCTTGCCGATACCTGAGCGACCGCAAGGAGGCGATCGTTGGCCGCGCATACTATCAGCGCGGCGAACTCCACCGCCTGCGCGGCGCATTCGACGACGCCCGCGCCATGTACGATGAGGCGAGCCGCAACGGGTGCGAACCTCAGCCGGGCGCATCCCTGTTGAGGCTGGCAGAGGGCAATCCTGAAGCCGCAGCGGCGGCAATCCGTGGTGTGGTCACTCTCACTGTCGGCCGGCAAGGTCCGGGTGGCGGACCGTCCCGCGCCAAGCTGTTAGCGGCCTGCGTCGAAATCCAGTTGGCTGTGAGCGATATCGAGGCCGCGAGCACTTCCGCGGATGAGCTTGCCACAATCGCCGACGCAATCAGGGTACCATACCTCGAAGCCCTGTCTGCCCAGGCGACAGGCACCGTTCTCTTGGCGCGGGGCGACGCCGAAGCCGCCTTGCCTCTTCTTCGTCAGGGCTGGTCACTTTGGCAACAACTAGAAGCCCCCTATGAAGCGGCCCGGGCGCGAGCCTTGATCGCCCTTAGCTGCGATGAGATGGGGGATAGGGAGTCAGGACGATTGCACTCCGCGGCGGCCAGCGCCGCATTCGAGCAATTGGGCGCCGCCCCGGAGCTCGCCCAGTTGAGGTGGCTGCGCCCCTCCGACAACCATCCCGGCCACGGATTGACAGGTCGCGAACGTGAGGTTCTGACGCTTGTCGCAGGCGGCAAGACCAACCGGCAGATCGCACGTCGGCTGGGCATCAGTGAGCACACCGTTGCCCGGCATCTCAGCAACATCTTCGACAAGCTGGGGGTCGCCTCGCGGACCGCCGCCAGCGTTTTTGCCCACACCCACAACCTCGTCTGAGCCTGCGTGGTCAGAATTGACCATGCTGCTTCGCGCCAGGCGATGGCTCACTCTGGCGATGCGCGGGCTTTGTCCTCCCCATACGAGTTGTCGCACGGTAAGCAAACTCAGGAGGGAAGCGATGACCCATCAGACATTCGGCGAAGCGAATGCCGGAACCGCGCCGGAGAATTATGAGTGCTTCTTCGTGCCCGCCATCGGACAACCGGTGGCCGAGGACCTGATCGCCATGGCGGACCTGCAACCCGGCCAAAGCGTCCTCGATGTCGCCTGCGGGACGGGAGTTGTTGCCCGACTTGCAGCAGAGGCAGTGGCGCCTTCCGGAAAAGTCACAGGACTCGATAGCAACCCGGGGATGCTCGCGGTGGCGCAGGAAAAAGCGCCGCGCGACATATCGATTGAATGGAGCGAGGCAAATGCCGAGTTGATGCCTCTGCAGGACGGAACGTTTGATGTAGTCCTTTGCCAGATGGGCCTGCAGTTCGTCGCGAACAAGCTCGGCGCTCTCCGCGAGATGCGACGAGTATTGGCACCCGGCGGCCGCGTCCTAATCAGCGTTCCGGGCCCGACCCCGCCTCTGTTTGCCATCATGGCAGATGGCCTGGCGCGCCATATAGGCCCGGAGGCAGCGTCATTCGCGCAGGTCGTATTCTCGCTTCACGATGGGGATGAACTGGCTGGCCTCCTGAAGAGCGCGGGATTCCAGGACATCGAGGCGCGGACGGCCACCAAGAGCCTGCAGGTATCGGAACCCAGAGATTTCCTGTGGCAATACATCCACAGCACGCCCCTCGTCGCGGCTATTGCCAAGACGGACAAAGCCAAGCGCACGGCATTCGAACGGGACGTGATCTCACTGTGGCAGCCGTTCGTCGCTAATCGTAGCATGACGCTAGAAGTGGGCATGACCACGGCGATCGCGCTGAGGTAGGGAGTCACAGCGCAAAAGCCAACGCCGGTAGGGAATGGGGCAACGGCAGCGCGCCAGGGCGGACTTGTCCAAGTGGCGCCGATAATCAGCTCCCAATGAATGTCATGCGCATGACCCCCTCAGACGTCCACACTGCGACCTTTCCGAACCCAGATATTTTCGGTCGTAACGGGCATGATCAGACCTGGAGATCCAACTAGCGTCGCGCGCCCACGATTAGTAGATACTCACGTGCGATGTTCAGCCCGGCCGCAGACTTGTAGTGGCTATGATAGCGATCGACGTCACGTTTCAGCGCCTTGCGCCTGTCGGGGCTGAGGCCGTCAACCAGCATGCGGACCGGCCCGAAACCATTCGAATACCAGTTCCAAATGTCGTCCTCGTCGTCGTGGTAGGCGTGGCTTATGCCAGTCTCGAATTTTAACGTGAAGTCCCTACCAAGCAGCCTCGTCACATGCTCTGGGTCTCCCCAGGCCATCGGTGAAGATTTGGGCGGCGGCGCGTCATTATACTTTGCAAGCACGCCAAAAAACTCCGCCACGGCGCCGTTTACTGCCCAGGTCGCGAGCACAAGCCGTCCGCCCCGTCGGCAGACGCGTGCAAGCTCGCTCGCCGCCTGTGCCTGATCAGTCGAAAACATGACACCGAAAGTGGAAATGATCCCGTGGAAGTTCCCATCCGGGAAGGGCAGGCGCTCGGCATCGGCCAGCCGAAATTCGATCGGCAGGTGTGCCGAGAGCTCTCTGGCCGCGGCGAGGAGTTCGGGAGCAATGTCGATTGCGGTGACACGCGCCCCAGTGCGCGCCACATTGCGCGCCGACCAGCCCGTGCCCGTGGCAACATCCAAGATTGATTGGCCGGGCTTTGCATTCAACCGCTGGGCCGCATGTGCTAGCGCGTCGGAGATCGCGAAGCTGACATTGTCATATCCTCTGCCGCCGGCGCCCCACATCTTGGCGGCACCCTGATGGTGATCGAGTATGGTGCCGGTGATTGCTGTCATGATCGCCTCCATGTCCTCACAGGTCGGGTGAGGCTCCAGCCAGCCACGCGGCGATGGCAGGCAATAGTCCAGAAAGTGTAGTATTATTTGATTGCTGGTGAAGTAGAGTTTCAGCAGGAGAGGAGACCCTGCGATGAAGAGCTACGGTCAGTTCTGTCCAGTTGCTAAGGCCGCCGAGCTATTTTGCGAGCGATGGACGCCGCTAATCGTGCGCGACTTGGCCGCCGGGGCGACACGTTTTTCCGAGCTAAAGCGCGGCGTCCCGCTAATGTCGCCAACCCTGCTATCGCACCGTCTCAAGCAATTGGAGGCCGAGGGGGTAGTGGAGCGCAAGCGCGCTCCGATTGCGAAAAGCTGGACCTATCACCTGACGCCTGCAGGCGCCGAGTTCGTGCCATTGATCATGGCTCTCGGTGTATGGGGCCAGCGATGGAGCCGGCGGCAGCTTGCAGATGGCGAGGCTGATGTGAGTTTGCTCGTCTGGGCCTTGGAGCGGAGCGTTGATGCCACAGCTTTCGGCAACGCCGGTACCGTCGTGCAGATCAAATTCACCGATCAAGGGACGGCTAAATCGAGATGGTGGTTCGTCAACCGAGACGGAATGTGCGAACTGTGCCTAGAGAATCCCGGCTATGAGGTTGACCTCTATCTGACGACGACGGTGCGCGACATGATTTATGTCGTGCGCGGCGACCTATCGCTTACCCGCGCCTTAAATGAGGGGAAGCTGGAGGCCGTTGGGCCACGCACCCTGCGGTCGCGCCTTCGCACGTGGCTCAATCTCAGCCCCCTCACGAAGGTAAAATCGCAACGATCCGATAGTGCGATCGCCAAAAACGCTGCATAGCGCAATCGTACTCGCGGCACTTGCCACTGTATCCGCTTACCCAGGAATGGCTTAAGCGAATCCACCCGCTATGATGCCGCGGCCAGGGCGCGCCGTCGTTCGCCGCCGCACGCATCGCCAATGGAGGCGAGATGGCGATGGTCGGTACCGCAGCAGCCGCCGAGCACGTTGATATGCGGAAAGCGGCGCAGAAGATCGGCATAGTGAGCGCCCAGCTCCTGCGGATTTCCGGTGTCGAGTTCAGGTGAATTGTCGAGCTCGGCGTGGCTCTTGCACGAAGAATTGGCGCGTATCGCGCGCAGGCGCTTGATCCAGTCGGACTTGCCATCGAGGGCGTGGGCGAAATGGGTCGGGTGCGCGCAATTGATCATGTAATAGATCGGGCTGGCGCCGGCTTCCCGGTCAACGATTTCAATAGTTTCGCCCAATGGCTCGCCGGTCGGCAAGCGACCGTCCGTTTCCAACGTGAAGGAAATCACGCAAGGTACATCCGCTTGCTTTGCCGCCCATGCGACGCCGAGAGCCTCGTTGACATTGGTAAGCGTGAAAGCCGACACGCAGTCGACGTTTTCTGCGCGGAAGATGCCGATCTGCCACCCGTGATAGTCGGCGGCCTCATTCGGCGTCATCAGCTTGCCGGGGTCGTAACCGTCGCCGCGTGGCCCGATATTGCCGCTGATGAGAATTTCCGCCGCAGCGGGCTGCCATAACGAATAATCAATCTTCCGCTGATTTAAATTCTCCGCCATGTTTGATTTGCTGTTTTATCTGGCTCTGCTGGCGCTGCTGATGCTGGCGCTCAGTGGTTTATTCATCCACAATTGAACTCAGTGGCCGGATCGGCCGGATCGGCACGCAATCCGCACCACCAGCCTTCTTGAGCGTTTGTTTGTCGAGGAGCGCCGGCGTCTGAAGAACCGCGACGTTCCTGTCGTGTGCCCGTCATTTGGTCGCCGGACGTCAGGCGGCGCTCGCGCCAGCAACGATATTGTAGTAGCGGGGCAACCTTCGCGGTTGCGACGGCTTCCAGACACATAACAGGCAACTGGCCCCTTCATGCGCGCGGCCTCTTTTTGTCTGCCCGAATTGAGCTTTCTCAAAATGGAACTTTTCTAACGTGCTATCCAAGTGGCCATGTCGAAAGAGGACGTGCCCAACAACAGGCGCGTCAGAGCAGGCGTCGTATTTGATCTCAAAAAAGAAGAAGATGGCGAACTTCTCGACGGGTTTGGCGGCAATCCATCGGACTACGAATATGGCTATCGCCAGCAGTGGAGCATGAACATACGATCGACGTTGCTTTTTCCTAAATCCGGCAATGCCTTTTTTAATGCTCATTACTCGAAGAGCTTTTCATTGGACGGGCTGGCAAGGATTCGTTAATCCTTTCCGGCGCTGTAAGGCGTGGCACGCGACTTGGGAGGATTTATCCAAGGCGTCAGCCACATGCCGCGCATTACAGAACGGCTACAGCGAGCTCCTCGCCGCTCAGCAGCGATAGCTCAAAACGCAGAAACTCGTAAACAGCTGCCTCTTCGCAGAATATTCATCTCGGCTGTTAAAAAAGGATGGCATCTAATCTTCAAATCGTGTCAAAAAATTGGTATTCAAATTGGGATTTTCCTGCCCAAACCTCTAAGTCCTTCGCCAATAGGAACACCTTTCTGACGATGCCGGCAGACCCGATTAATGAGCTTACTCTAGCCGGGTGGTTAGCTGAATTTACCGCCGTTCGGGCCCAACGCCGGCATGACGCTGGCGAGCCAGTCCTAATCGCTTCGGGTGCAATCGAGGAGCGACAGGTGGACGCTACCGGACGTGTGCGTCGTTGCGACCTGCGGTTCAATAGTGCGGCAGGCCGAAAGCTTGCGAGCGGCGAGCTAAAGCGCCCTGAAGTCGCTGACGGCCGAGATCCCCGCAACGAAAAACTTCGATTCGATGCGCGCCGCAAGGCAATTGCCAGAGGTTTGCCGTATTATTTCACCTGCAACTTTGCAAGTGTGGTTCTCTATGCGGTTGCAAATACTCCGGAAGAGGTAGATGTCGAGGTAGATGCATTCGAGCTGGCTCCTATCGCTCGATCAGGTCAGGCTGCCGCGTACCGGGCGCAAATTGGCGAAGGTTGGACGAAGTTTCTCGATGCATTAGAAGGCAAGTTGATTGCGGTCGGACGCACGCGTCCCACCGCCACTACCCAAGACGTGATTGCTATCCGTGATGCCATCTACGCGGTTGCAAATGAAGTCTTGGTCCGCGCAGCGCGTCGCGTCCGCGCCGACCCAGAGTTGGTTGAAGAACTTCGAGAAGAAGCAGCAAAGTCCTTTAATTTTCCCGCGGCACTGGAAGAACGATTTCCCGATGAGTTCAACGAAGAACTCATACAGATGCTCCGGTTTGGCACGTTCGTCGTCACGCAAAAGCTTATACTCTATCGTGTGCTCGAAGACGCTGGTCCGCGACGAAATGAACCATTTCATCTCGACCCGCTTTCGGTGACCCGCGAGTCCACTGATCCTCGGGCAGTGAGGTCCGTACTGGATCAAGCTTTTGCACTCGCCATTCGGCGTTCAAAGGACTACGAAACTGCATTCTCGCCGCAGCCATTAGTTGATTTGGTGTTTTCTGACCCAGAGGGTTCAGAAGAGACCAGAGACTGCCAAGTTGGCGAAACATGGCACCAACTGCTTGCAACGATAAAAAATGTATCGTGGCTTAGTATTTCGCAAAACATCGTTGGCCTGCTCTATGAGGTGATTGTCGAGGAGCGTTTTAGACATCATCTCGGGCAATTCTATACGCCGCAGGATGTGGTTGACGTGCTGACTGCTTTTGCAATCAGGGAACCTGGTGAACTAGTGCTAGACCCCGCAACTGGGGGAGGAAGCTTTTTGCGCTCCGCATATCATCGCAAAAGAGCTCTCGATGAAGGGCATCAATCAGTGCTCGCAACAATCTGGGGATGTGAAATTACGGCGTTTGCTGCCGAGCTGAGTACAGTCACGTTAGCAACTTCGGAGCCGCAGGGACCAGCAGCCTACCCACGCGTGCTCTTGCGGGATTTTTTTGAATTACGTCCTGGACTAGAGACAGATTTGGAAATCCCTGGTGAGCTCGGACGGCTTAAAATTCCAGCGTCCTTTGACGCTGTAATTGGAAATCCACCATATATTTCTTATCGGCGGCTAACGAATCAACTCAAGATTTTGAATGCTCTTGCGACCTGTGATGACCAGATCGCGCTTCCCAAGTTTTCTGGCAAGAGCGATGCATACCTTTGGTTCATAGTGCACGCAACCCAGTTTTTGAAAAATGGTGGTCGGTTAAGCTTTGTGATTTCTTCGGCTATTCTTTTCGCTGATTACGGAATCCCTCTTATCCGCTTTATTGGGCACCATTATCGTATCCGCGCAGTAGTTGATTCCATGGTTGAAAGATGGTTCCCAGACGCAGACACCAATACGATCTTACTGATGCTTGAGCGTGAATCTGACGCGCGGGCACGAGCCTCGAATGACATTCGGTTTATTCGGCTGCGGCGGCCGTTAGCGTTGCTTATTCCTGATCCAAGCAGCGCCGACCGCCGGAGCAAAATTGAAGAGCTGCTTGATATCTTCATGAATGTACGCGCAACAGATGATGATCCACGTATGCAAGTAAATCTCACAAAACAAGGCGCGGATGGTGGCCTGTTGCTCGAAAAGGGTGATGATGAGGAGGGGCTTCTAGATGAGGAGGATGAATGAACCTCACCAAAAACCTAGATCGCCTAATTGCACCTGGTGAATACCCGGGAGGATATAGAACACGGGTACGGTGGGGGCAGGTTATTCGTGCAAATTCCGGGCTCACGGGAGAGCAAGTAAGGCTTGCAAACTTAGAGCGCCTTGTTCCGCTAGATAGCCTAGGGCGTATCCGAGGCGGCATAGTCACGCGCGCGAACGCATATTTCCTCGTACGTGAACTCCCGTTTGATCAAATTCCGGCCCGCTTGAGGGTCACTCGAAGTGACCTGACAAGAATTGCTGTTATCGCAGACGGCCTCGACTACATAGCAAAAATGGGTCTTCGTTGAAACGAGTGGGTGGATTTGGGCGGGGCGGGAGTGCAAAACCTGTTAATTTCCTGGAGTTTTTGCATTACGACGGCGTTCTGATTTGGCAAGCCTGATGCATGACAGGAACAGCGATGCGAAGGCGGCGCCTGTGGGACGCGTATTGCTTCCCGGGTTTTCGACCGGAGCCGACAGTGCGCGGCGTTTTCGGTGATCCGAAAGCGCGCGTGATCAGGCTCAATCGGCGGTCAAAAAAACGGCATGCGGCTGTTGCGGTCGCGTGCAGATGGGCTGGTACGATCGCAAGGTTTGCCGGGTGCGCGATCTGTCGTGCGGCGACACGCGGATTTTGCTGGAATTGGAGGTGCGCCGGCTCGACTGTCGCAGCTGCGGCAAGGTGAAGCGCGAGCGGCTCGACTTTCTGGCGGACAATCCGCACTACACCAAGCGCTTTGCCTATTACGTTGGTCGGCGCTGCCGAGCTGCGACGATCAAGGACGTGGCGGCGGATTTGAAGCTGGACTGGCACACGGTCAAGACCCTCGACCAGCAGTACATGCAAGCCCAGCTTGCGCGAGTGGGCAGGCCTGGTCCGCAGGTGATCGGCGTTGATGAGATTGCAATCCGCAAAGGTCACACTTACCGGATCGTGGTGAGCGATCTCTTGCGCGGCCGGCCGATCTGGTTTGGCGGCAAGGACCGCTCGCAGGCGAGCATGAGCGAGTTCTATGTCTGGCTCGGCGCCAAGAAGAGCGGGCGCATTCGCCTTGCGGTGATGGATATGTGGCGGCCGTTCCGTCTGGCGACGGCGGCGCATGCGCCGAACGCCGCGATTTTGTTCGACAAGTTCCATGTCATGCGCCATCTGGGCGAGGCGCTGGATGCGGTTCGCAAGAGCGAATATCCTCGGCTTGGTCGGTGTCGAATAGTACGGTCGTATCAGTGAGACCGATAAATTCGTCCGTCATCGCTAACGCGAAGCGATTCTCATCGGCGAGATAGGGGCAAAGGATGCGCGGCTTCGAATACAATTCCTTGTGAAGTGGCCAAGTGTACTTCCACCAGAGACAGTTTCCGCGGACACAGGCAGCGCGACTTGCAAGTGCCTTTTTGTGCCTGTTCAAATACGCTTTCAATCCGCTCGGCAATCCGTCGAAAGTATTCTCATTTTCGAGATAGAGTAGATATTCGTTGCGGTCATTTATCTGGTACCGTTGAATATCGGTATTTGATGCGCGTTGTCGAGTTAGCTACAGAGCTAGAGACTGTAAATCTCCGACTTTCGAAAGCTAAGATAGAAATTGACGAGACGGCCGCAAAGCAGCGAATTGCCGCCCTTGAAACCGAAGTTGAAAATCTGGTAGCTGATTTATACGGCCTGACAATTGAACAGCGTCATCAAATTACTCCAACTGAATGAGACGCAAGGACGAACGGACTGGCCACCGCTTTGCACTTGAGCCTCCACTTGCACAGGAAATCCGCTCTCCGTTGCGGTTCACAGTGCCCTTTATGGCGCACTCAGGTGAACCACCCAGCAGCAAGACGATGCTCCGCCGCGCCCGATCAGCAAACAAAGAAGTAGAGCGGAATGAGCACCTGCCCCACTGCGCCCTCGCCGACGGGGAGTACCCCAGCATCGAGACCCGCCATCGTCTAGGCGGCTTTTTGAATTGTCTCCTGCGCTCAACGACCGGATGCTGCCATTCTTCGAGGAGCATGAGGTCAAGTTGCTGCCCAACTGACCGACCGCAACCCCGAAGCCCGTCTCGAGATGTGTCCAGCACGCGGAGTGCCACGGGCGATCGGATATGAACAGACCAAAAGCCAAGAACTGCCCCAACCGGTAACGCTGCCCTGCGAAATGAAGATGACTGTCTGAAGCCCGCTGTGATTTATCGACCTGATCGGCGTCTGCACGGCGCATACATGGCGGCAAGGCCTTTGCCCGCGAGATAGATCACTTTTGAAGTGAGGCCGCCATGCTTGCTTATCCATTGTAGAATTTCAGGAGGATAGACCGACAAGAAGATAGCGGTCCCAATAGGGTTCTCTACCTGGGTCTTTCCAGATTCATCCCACGCCGCATGAAAGCCGAATCGTGCTTTCCTGGTAAAGCATCGCTGGTTCTTCGCAATGAGACCAAGCACCATCGTGCAGGCAGAGAGGCAGTCCCCGTCGATTACGACTCGCACACCGCGCGCTTGCAGATACTGATATTTGGCGAAGTATTGAAGGACATCACCGCCTCGGTCATTTTTGATCAGCACTTCGCTCTTGGACTGCTCTGCGCTGCAAAAAACCCACGCAAAGGCCAGAGAAACTAGCAGCAACCACTTTGTGATTCGCATCGGCATCCAATCTAAGTCCCGACAAAGCAAATTTTAGCAAACGGCGCGCCCGTCGTCTGCACAAGTAAGCAGGGCTGACTTTGAGCCGACATCAGCGTCGCCCTCGACACGCGTGAAGCCCCGTGACCCCGAGGCGTCCGTGCGGGTCGCCTTGCGAGACGTTAGGTGTCCGCGCTGCAATGGGCACGGGAGGCCGCGCATTATTGGGCTCTCCGCGCAGCCTTCTCAGGTATTGAACGATAAACAGACCTGAAGCGAGATGGCGAAAAAACACCTTTGTGACCCTGAGACATCCCCAGCGGCGAGCGCTACAATGCGCGGACGCCCGTGCCCATTGTCGCGATAACGAAATCGCCAGCGGCCCGGAGCGGAACCTTGGTCCGCCTTCACGCTCGATTCGTGCAGGGCGCCACCCGGCTTGGGCGCAGCGTCCACGGGCGATCCGTCTACGGACGACGCGGCGAGAGTCATCGTGGTAGCGGCGCCCGCCTGCGCGGACGAGTTGAACGCGGCTTGCCGTGCGGTCGGATTCCCCCGTGAGCGGCGCGGACGCGGTTCGGGCTGCGCCCGAGACTGATGCCGTGGCTTTGCAGGCGGTGCTGCGCGCCCTGAGGGGAGAGATGTGCTGCAAACGAATTTGTATGAGCGGCGCCGATTTCATACAGTGGTATGCAGAGAATAATTTAAATGGGATGCCGCGACTGTTGCTGGCCGCCCGCGCAATGACCCACCGAATAGGTGCCCGCATTGAAAAGTCGGATAACTATCGTCACTGGGGGCGCGTGCCCTTGGTGCAGAGCTGGCGAGGGCCGTAGAGCGTCGCCTTGAAGGTGCAGTCCGCCGGATTGAAGGTGCGGTAAGCGCGCTTGCAGGCTTCGATGTCGCATTTGTCGCTGACCTGCGGCGCAGCGGGGGTGGCGGCTCCGGTAGCCTGTCCGGGTATTTGCGCAGTCCTTGCGCTCGGCGGTGTGCCCTTGGTGCAGAGTTCGCGCGGACCATTGTTCGGCTGGTAGGTGCAGTCCGCCGGATTGAACGTGAAATAGGCCTGCTTGCAGGCTTCAATATCGCACTTGTCGCTAACCTTCTGAGCGGTCGTGCTCGCGTCCGCAGGTGGGGATGACGGCTTCTGGTCGCTGCCTTGCTGGCCCGCATCGACGGGGGTGTTTGCGCCCGGAGGCGGGGTTGACGCGTTCTGGCTAATATCATGGTCAACCGCCTGAAGTGTCGCGATGTTTTGGGCCACCTGTTTTTGGCTTTCGGCGAGCTGATCTATCTTAGTAGACAACTCCTCCATTCTGCGCCGCACGTCGCCGAACTCGCGCGCTATAGGCTTAAGCTGCTGCTTTACTTCTATTGCCATTGAGCCAGTGGACACCTGATTGCCGGGGGACGACTTCGTCTTCGGGACAGGTAACAGCCGGGCCAAAGACGGAGCGTAGGACTTGGCCATCTCAAGTCCTTCATTGCCGTAAGACTGCCAGGCCAAGGTAAGGCCGACACCGATAAGCACTGCAAGGATAAAGCGAGCAAGGGCGCGAAATATTCGACTGCCCGTTTCGGCGTAGTCAGAGCCTGGCATGCGACACAGCTCCAAATGCTAGAGCGGCAGCCCCGTTTTACTGGTGGCTTAATCATAATGAGAGCATCAGTGTGACTGCAACAAGGCGATACAATCTTGCTCTTGCAGCGCATCCTTTTCAGCACCCTCCGTGATTGGCTCCACCCGCCGGCGACATATACCCGGCTGCGGTGCCGTCTCAGGATGAGATCGCGGTGTTCGACCCCATCGATGACGACATCGGCGGGCGCGGTGGTGCCCTTGCCTACCTTGAGCGTTATCGAGGCAACTGGCAACCTGTGAACAACGTCCGCACGGGGTCCTTGCTACATGGGCAGCCAAAGGCCGCGGTCAATGTAGCCTTCGCACGCGCCTGATCGGGGCTCATGCGGCATCCGGTAGGTACTGCCGAATTTTCGCCAGAAGCTGACGCGGGCTGTAGGGCTTGGGCACATAATCATCGCAGCCAGCCTCCCGCACCTTCTGTTCGTCTCCGCTCAGGGCATAGGAGGTGATCCCAATGATCGGGATCGCCCGTAATGCTGGATCGGCTTTGATCCGCCGCGTCGCCTCATAGCCATCCAGGATCGGCATTTGAATATCCATCAAGATGAGATCGGGCCGCTGTTTCGCTACCGCAGCTAGGGCTTCCTAACCATTCTCGGCTTCCGTAAGTTGATAATCTGTAGCGGAAAGCATATCGCGAATGGGCGCCGCACAAACGCGTTGCGTTCTCCAACATCGCGTTAAACACTGGCGCAAGATCGCCGGGCGAACTTGAAATGACCCGCAGGACGTTGGCGGTCGCCGTCTGCTGCTCAAGCGACTCGGCAAGCTCGGCGCTGCGCTGCTGCTCGGCTTCAAACAGCCGCGTGTTTTCGATGGCGATGACAGCTTGGCCGGCGAATGTCCGCAGCAGTTCGCGCTGTTTTCCTGAGAAAGGGCCCGCACGGCGCCGTACGACGTTCAGTGCGCCGATCGTCTCGCCCCGCCCGCTCGTTGATACCTTCATTACCGAGGTCTCGCAGGATACCTGGATCTATTTCCCGTGGGATACCGGACTTACATTCCAGCCGCCGATTCGCGCGGACGGGTGATCGATATGCGACATGATGGGCAGCGAGAACACGTGGCGAGACATCCTCTGAAAGGTTACAGTAGGCGCGCCGGAACTGAACTAGAGCGCAGACCTAACCTCACCCACTGCGGATGCCAGCGCCTTGCGCGGATACGTTTCGCGCATTAGTAATGCAATTACAAAAGCCAAGCATATACCGATCAAAAGAGGGCGTCCTGCAAATTGCGCCATCTCTAGTGACCCCTGCCGGCAGAGGGCGACGGCCTCGCGGATTGGGAGCGAAAAGAACTCGCCGCAATGGAGCGCGAATATCGGAAGAACCCGACCGCTCGATTTTCTCTCTCCTGAAACCGCACAGTCCGTCAGTAGTGTGAGAAATCCGCGTGGGGGCAGCCATTCTGAATACGATTTATCGCGTGGCGACGACCTAATTGTCCGAGTGTATTTGACCCATGCGATACCTGGAACCGGCCGAATGAGCGATTGATTTAAGTCAATAAAACGAAATCTATCACGTGCTAATTGCGTGGCAAATCAGTGATCGAGCCGATGGCGATTTTATTTTATATCATCATTGTTCTTTTAACTGCGGCGAGCGTGATGTTCGGGCTTGACCTTGTAACATCGCCACTGCCGCCGATGCCTAACGCGCCGATTGGGCGCACGGTTTCGCCTGCTAAAGTGCAGCACTCGCTCAACAAGAAGGTGAAACGCTCCGCTGACATCAACGGGCCCAGCTCGCCTCATCCAACCAGCGCAGCTGGCGGACCCGATAACATCTCGTCGCAGGCCGGGGAGCCGCCAGCAGGACGGCAGAATGAACAGACCGCAATTACGCGGTCGCCAGAGCAAACAGCGGCTACGGTACGGCCCGACAAGCTGCACGAAGAGCAAACGGCGGCGTCTCCGCCGTCCGGCAACGATGCACCGCCCCCCACGACGATGGCCGCAATCAAGCAATCGGATGCCGCGCACGATCGTGCTAATTGTGACGTACAGGCCTGCACGGCAGCTTACCGATCGTTCCGCGCTACCGATTGCAGCTACCGGCCAGGTGAAGGTCCTCGCCGGCTTTGCACGCGTTCGGGCGAGGCGATCACGGGCGTCGCGGCGCGGCCGCGGCGACCACGCATAGCCGGCGCCGCTGAACATCCCGAAATAGCGCGCTCGGCACGTGACAGACATGAGATCGACGAAATCACACGGATCGTGCGCAAAATGACGCGGGGCGAGCAGGGCGATATCGCGGTGCAGGACTCACAAGGTCGTATCATAATTGTGCATCCGGACCTCACACGCACGCACGGTCCATGGTAATTAAAGACCTCGTGCCCAGCATTGGGACGACGTTCAACTTACTAAGCTTCACGCATGTCTAGGGATGCCCGATCACCGAAGGGCGGTAGCTTGAGCGTTACTGATAGACAAGGCCGATTTTCGTCTCCTATGCTGCCGCTGCGGCTGGCCGTCGAGATCGCGCAAGCTGCCCAGAAAACAAGGGGCAATAATGGATGACCGTCCCGACCCGCTTACTCCGCCGGACGCCGATCTGCGCGACGTGTTACTGCGGCGCGAAAAGACAGTGAGGAAATATGGACCCAAAATTGTCAGCCGCAATCAAGAGCGCTTTAGCGGCGATGGCGACGTGCGGATCGTCTTTCATGTGCGCGGGAATTGTATTAGCCTCGAAACAATCGATTATGCCGATTTCGGGCGGCGGAATTTAGGATCAGGGCAGCGACGGGCTATCGCGGGGAAGTGGAACCGAGGCTGCATTAGAAACGGATTTGGGCTCTTTTGCAACGAACCGCGCACTGACCAGCTCGTAGAGCGTTTTGGCACCTGCCTTCGCGCGCTGCTCAATTGTGACGGCGGTCCGCGATCCGACGACGCACGCTTCCTGCTGCCGCTCGCAGAAATGCTGGATATCTGATAGGACGCCCTCGGCCGCCGAGAAAGCTTCGCTCGCACTGATTTGCGATTTCGGCGCGGGCTGCGAGCCATTACTTGGCAGCAAAACCAGAACGACGCCTAACATTACAGTTGCAATTTTGCTTGGCGTCTGAATCCATGAGCCACCATGATTCGGAGGGTCATGGATGGCGGGAGCATCGGTTGAAACGACGCTGGATCTGTGGGCATGGTCGTTGCGGGACGTAAGGGCGCGCATGCGGCCTCTGTTTCACCAGAAGCGAGTTGCGGCATCGGCGGCAGAGTTTCTGGACGGCCTCTTGGGGAACGAACCGCGCAAGACGGGCTGGATGCGTGCGGAAGCGGCTGGCGATCCCGGGCCATGGCGCCAGCAGGCGATCCTTGGCCGCAGCCAGTGGGATGCCGATGCCCTGCGTGACATGGTGCGCGATTACGTGCTGGAGACGCTCGCCGACGACAATGCGGTTCTTGTCATCGACGAGACGGGCTTTTTGAAGCAGGGCAAGGCCTCGTGCGGGGTTGCGCGCCAGTATACGGGCTCGGCGGGCAAGATCACCAATTGCCAGATCGGCGTGTTCGCGTCCTATGTGTCGCGTCACGGCCATGCCTTTATCGACCGGAGGCTTTATCTGCCAAAGGAATGGACCGACCATCCCGCCCGCCTGAAGGCGGCGCATGTGCCGCAAGACGTTGGCTTTGCGACGAAACCCCAGATCGCGCGGGCGATGATCGCACGGGCGGTTGCCACAAAAGTACCCTTCTCTTTTGTCGCCGCGGACAGCGTGTATGGCACAGGCGACATCGAAACTCTCTTGCGCAAGGCCGGCAAGGGCTATGTTCTGGGCGTTGCCTCCAATCACGTGTTCCGCTCCTGGGGCAAGAAGCACCTTGTCGGCGGCACCGCTTCCAAGATCGCGCACCGTCTTCCCAAGAAGGCCTGGCGGCGCTTGTCCTCAGGTGAAGGGACTAAGGGACCCCGCCTGCACGAGTGGGCCTATGTCGAATTGGCCGACCTCGACGCCGGCGAATACAACAGCAGCCTCACCGGCGAATGGACGCGGGGGTTGTTGATCCGCCGAAACATCGTCAGCGGCGATCTAGCCTTCTTCTCCACCTGGTGCCCCAAGGGCACGCCCATGAAGAAGCTGGTCTCGGTGGAAGGTCATCGCTGGGCTATCGAGGACAGCTTCGAGAGCGCGAAGAACGAACTCGGCCTCGACCACAACGAGACACGCTCCTGGCACGGCTGGCATCGACATGTCTCGCTCGTTATGCTGGTCTTCACAATGATGGCTGTGATCCGCCATCACGCCAACGCTGCTTCTCCGCCCAAAAAAACGTTGTCACGCCGCCCGACGACCAAGCGCTTCTGATCCGCTGGTCGATCCAGGAAATCCGCCGCATCGCCATGAAGCTCGCGCAACGGCGCATCCAGCCCGCCCACGTCATCGCGTGGTCACTGTGGCGCCGTGCTCATCAAGCCGAGGCACGCGCCGCACACCTCAGAAGAAAAGTGCAACTGTAATGCTAACCAGAATATTGTTCGCAGAAGAAACCGCATAACCCACCTCCGTTCCCGGCATAGGTATCTCACCTGCGGCTTTGCCGAGAAACCTCAGTTGAGAGTGCGCGGGTCGTAATACGCCCATGTGTTCGGCGTGAAGTGGCAGTGACGACCCTTGGCTGCGTATCGCCCAGCGAGACCCAGATGTTAGGATCGGATTGCGATTGGCGCTTGATGAAATGGTAGCCGGTCTTCGACCAGAGGAGGATATCCGCGTTCATATTGTCGAGGATATAGTCTCCCTTGCCGGTCGTCACCGTCAGCACGGTATGAGCTTCGTCCTCATCTCCGCGCACCACGGTGAGGAGCAGATCCCCGCGCGGCCAGCCAGACTGGATTAGTATGCGGCGCTTAAGCAGTGCATAGTCCTCACAGTCACCATATCCGTCATCCGGATATGACCAACGTTCGGCTACGCCCCAGTGGTCAAGATCGGTGAGTGGCTTAATCGTCTCGTTGACCGACGCGTTGACGTGAACCAAGTCCCTCCAACCCCCCGGTGAGAGAGTGAAGTTTTTTTGCGTCGCCGTAGTGGTTCCGGCGCACTCCCCCGGTTGCTGCGCACAAAACTCGACCCATCCAGGCGGCGGGCGCGTGACCTCCGAGACCATTAAATGGGTAGGCTGTCTGGGTTCGGAGACCGCTCGGGGCGCGTTGATGGCGCTAACTGCCAGGGCGGCACTAAAAACCATTCCTGATTTCGCGATCCCGATTTTGAAGATCATCTCGGTAACGTTTATTGAGCCCGGACTCGCTCGGCGAGGCTGGAAAGACGAGCGGTGCATTAGGTTGCCGTACTGCGGTGGGCCGCGCCAGACCATCGTTAAAAAACAGTTAATGGCGCCGTCATGGTGCAAATACGGCGGATTTAAAGGCGGTGGCAACGCAGGCTGTGCTCGCTTCAGGCTGCCGGGAACACCACGCAACCGAGTCCGTGTTAACCATCTTTTTTAGTTTTTGGAGACGCGACGCGGTCGGCCTCCCCAAGCGGTGCTTAATAACCTCTGGTCTGCGCGCCGCGCAGGCGCGCGGCCTCCGCCTCGAGGAGCTGGTGTATCGGCGAGCGCAAAGCGCCCCATCTTTCGCGCTGCCTGAAAGGTAAAGAGCGAAAGCCGGGGCTGCTGAGCGCAAGCGCCTCGCGAAATGCGGTGAGGACGGATGCGTCCTGTCCATCGTCAAGCTGCGCCTCGACGATATCGCCATAGACGCTGTAACTAGCCGAGCCGGCGGGAGGCTCGATCACGCAGGCGCGCGCGGCGGGGTGTACCGCTTCGCATCGCGCCAGAGAGAATGCGTCGCGACAGCGCCACTCGATCATGGACCATCCGCAGTGATGCCCCACCCGGGCAAGTCGGTCTTCGACCGGGCGACGTCGCAGACTGAAGTTGCGACCGTCGCGCTCCGCCCGACGTCCAACGGAGCAGTGAGATGGTGGCCCGACGCAAGGCTTCGGAGCCCGCAAGTCAACCGATTGGACAACTCGGAATCAATCGCCATACGCGCGGCCGCACACGCTCAATGAGCGGCCGGCCGCGCCAGTCCTCGCCCTCACTTGAATTCAAGATTGAGAGCGACCTGCCGCGCCATCTGCTTTTTCCCCTCCGCGGCGGCGGTGTTGCAGGCGTCCAGTCTCCGGCCATTTTATTGGCTCTCGCCGCGTCGTCCGTAGACGGATCGTCCGTGGACGCTGCGCCCAAGCCGGGTGGCTCCTCTTCTATGCAATGCTCGCCCTGCACAGATCGAGCGTGAAGGCGGACCAAGGTTTTGGTCTTATTACCAAGCGAACGCGGGAATGGCAAAAAGGGACCACCAAACCGAAGCGGTCCCCAGCCTCTTTAAACAGCGGCGATCACGCGGCTCGGAACCATTTCACTAGGTCGGCTCGCGATTTGGGGGCGACGAAAAGCAAATCGGATGTCCGTAGTCAGTCGTTCGGTGCTGGCGCTGCCATTCGGCAATACGTGCCTGGATGGCAACCCGGCTATTGATGGTGATCTGGGTGCCTCCATTAAATTGTAGGTTTTATTATCGCACTGAGGGCCAATCGGCTGTGACGCCAATCAAATGCTTTTCGACTTCCAAACCAACGCCGTATGACTGCATCAGGGTTCCGATCTTAACGGATCGGCCGAATACAGGTTGTGGCGCGATTTCCGCACTTCGTGGCGAGCTCCCCTCGGAATTGTCATCGTTTGGTCCGCATGGGCGGTCGCCGACCAAGGCAGCCTGCCGCCGTGCTCGTGACCGTCAAGGACAAATCGCTGCGCGATGGCGGTGCGGCGGTGTCCTATCCGGGCAAGGGCACAGGCATCGGGTGGCTGGGTCCAAGGGGTTGCACGGTCGCCGCGCGTAAGTATCTTGCCCTTGTGAGGGGCCGCCACGGACACGCTCCTAGCCGGCTTTTTCGGGTGAGACGCCAGACCGGCAGTTTTAATCTCGATGCGCTCATCAAGCCGGCACCAATCCACAGCTCGATTTCATATGCGAACCACGCGCGGAGAGAAGACGTCGATCGGAGCAGTTGATCAAAATTAGGAAAACAGGGCAGAGTTGCCTAATCAGCAGCGGCCGCTCGACGGGGTGCCTGCGTCAAGCACCGAAGTGTCTCTCGCAGGTGGCTGTCAGCTATAACATACGGCCCTCTACGTAAGGGGTGCCGGTCTAGTAAGTCCTGACAAAGCACACGGAATTGGTCTGCCATGTCGATCATAGTATCCGTCTGAGACGCAGAAACGGTTTTCCGCTTTTGCGTGGGCATATTCGTCTTCCTCCCCGGAAGCTGAACGAATCACAGTTTATGCGCTCGTACCGCCGCGCGCCACAACAAGATTAGCCGAGATGGTAAAAAAAGTCGAAAGAAAGACGACGGTCTCACACAAAAATCCGCCGCCTGTTGAGAACAACGACCCGGAACTAATCTTCGGGATAGTAGGCCCCATCGGTGTGAATCTCGACATTGTCATCTCTGCGCTTCAAAGCGCGCTCAAGGCGGTCAATTACGATCCTATTACGATCCATCTAACCGAGAGGTTGGAGCATCCCCGGGTCAAGGCTAAGATCGACCATTCGAGCTACTATGCGCGCTACATGTCGCTGATCAAGAAGGCGAATGAATACCGCCGACAGGCAAAGAATCCCGCTGCGTTAGCCGGTGTTGCAATTCTGGATATCCGACAATTGCGGCAACAAAGGACGAAGGATCAATCGGTACCGAGCCCTGGCACCGCCTTTATCGTGCGGCAATTCAAAAGACCGGAAGAAATCGAACTTATGCGGCGGGCATACGGACGAAAATTTATCCAGATCTCAGTTTTTGGAAGCGAAGCAGATCGACGGCAAACCCTAATTGGAAAAATAAGATCGCACGATGCCTCTCCGAAAAGCGACGCCGATTGCGAGAAGCAAGCTATCTCCCTCATTGATACGGATAGCAATCAGATTGATGACGCCGACGGACAAAGAGTTTCGGAGGTCTTTCATCTAGGAGATGTATTTGTAGATGGCATTGAGCCAGTGGAGGCTGACAAGACGATTCGACGCTTCGTAGACGCGTTCTTCGGGAGCAATGGTTCTTCGCCTACTAAGGATGAGTATGGAATGTATGCGGCCGCCGCTGCTTCGTACCGCTCGATCGATCTCTCCAGGCAGGTAGGCGCGGCGATTTTTTCTAAAGAGTCAGAAATCATCTCGCAGGGCTGCAACGAAGTTCCGAAGGCCGGCGGGGGAACATATTGGTCAGATGACAAATCGGCGACCTACCGTGATTATGACTGCCGCCGGGATGCAAATCAGGAGCGACGAGACGAGATATTACACGACTTGGTGGGCAGGCTATCTGCGGAAGCCCTTCTTTCTGAAAGCCTAAAGAGCGCGAGAGAGATCCAGTCCTTTGTCGAACGCCTCCTTAAGAAAAAGAAGATCGCAGACGCTCAGCTGATGGATATTATTGAGTTTGGAAGAATGATCCATGCGGAGATGTCGGCTATTTCGGATGCCGCGAGGCTCGGTCGCACAACTAAAGCCGCTACGCTCTATACTACTACCTTTCCTTGCCACATGTGCGCGAAACATATCGTAGCCGCGGGAATTGATCGCGTAGTCTTTCTCGAGCCATACCCAAAAAGTTATGCAAAGAAGCTACACGACGACTCGATTACGTACGACCCAAAAAACGAATCTAAGGTGCTGTTCCAACCCTTCATGGGCATATCACCGCGTAGATATAGAGACATATTTGAAAAGAAAAAGCGTAAGCTTGGTGGCAAGATTGCCGATTGGTACGAGGGCAAGCCGGTGCCAAGGCTTGAGGATCGAAGCAACGCCTACATCGAGAATGAAGCTGGTCTCGCCTACTTCGCTCTAGGCCAGTTGTACCGACCCTAGATGGGGTAACGGGCCGGCTACGGCGCGCAAGCCGCTTGCTCGCTTCGGCGCTGTGATGGCGCGCTCGCTCGCGACTTGCTCGCGCAACGGTGGTCGTCCCTCAAACTGATGGTGTCATTTAATCGGAGTAAATCGGGTGGTTGGCTCAGATCAAAGACAGCGCAATAGAAGCCTCTTGGAGGAGTTGGATCAGCTCGCCCTTGGTCGCGAGGCTTACGATCGGAAGGCTTGGCATGAGTCTTATCAACACCTGTCGCTTGCCGACGCAGCGACTTCGCTTGGTGTCGAGGACCTCAAACGGCTGGCAACGGCGGCCTACCTTCTCGGCCGGGACGAGGATTACATTCGTGTTCTGGAGCGTGCCCATCACGCCTATCTCGAGCGGGGGGCTGGCGCTCGAGCTGCCAGAGCTGCATTCTGGCTTGGGCTCCGCTTGGCGTCCAGCTCGGAGCTCCAGCTCGGCGCCCCCGCGCTGACGCACCCGGGGCCGCCGGATGGCAGCCTTGCCACCGTGCCAGCCGACCTCACTATCGATCATGCCCCAGCGATGGCCCTGCCGGTCAGCGTGACGCTGGTAGCGTTTGCCACAAAGCTGTTCCGCATCAGCCGCAAGCATTGCCTCGATGGCTGCAGTCCCGGCATGCAGGCACAGACGGTCAAAGCTGCCCTTGAACTCCTCAAGTCCTTCGATCACCAAAGGCGACAATGCCAGCGTACCTGTCGTCAGCGTCGTACCCGTTCTCAGTGCCGTACCTTGGTCGAACCTCTTCAATTCGATATGCTTCGTCATGGCGTCGATCTCCTCGCTCTCGGTTTGCGATTCGGAACCTCAAGCCTAGCGGTCTGAGGCGATCGACGCCTGCCTCCCTATTTCAACACCGTCAGGGACATTCCCGGCTGACTGCACGCACACATATTGCGTGCCGTGCATGTCGAAGTGGCGAGCGGCGCCGCGTGCGAGATCGAGCCGCGCGCCCGCGCGCCAAGCTTTGCCGAGAGGCCCGCGGTCGTTGATGCCCACGCTAATCGAGCGGCCATTGTGCGGATTGGTTACGAGAACGGCTTTTTGCGTGAAGGGCTGATGGCGGGCCAAGCGCGAGGGGAGATGCCAGTCCATATTGCTGAAATCGAGCGGCGGCTTTGGTCTTTCGCGGATCAACTGCGCGCCAACTCGGTTGAAGCCACGCCGGCCAAATCGCACCGCCTGCTTCCGATATGCTTCCGAAGGAAGCGTTGGAGGGTAGCAACGGGAGGGGAGTCAATCTAAGTACTTGAATTATCGTCGGAAAAATGGTGGGCGCGACAGGGATCGAACCTGTGACCCCTACCATGTCAAGGTAGTGCTCTTCCGCTGAGCTACGCGCCCGTTGTCGGGATCATCTATCGGCTCGGCCCGGGGGAGGCAAGGCCACCCCTCATGCCGCGGCAAGCATCTTCTGCACTTCGCTCACCAGCTCGCGCAGGTGCACCGGCTTCGACAGCACCTTGGCCTGCTTGGGCGCATTCGAATCGGCGTTGAGCGCGACCGCGGCGAAACCGGTGATGAACATGATCTTGATGTCGGGGTCGAGCTCGGCCGCCCGGCGCGCGAGCTCGATACCGTCCATCTCCGGCATGACGATGTCGGTGAGCAGCAGCTCGAAGGGTTCCTCGCGCAGCCGCTGGTAGGCCGACAGGCCGTTATCGTAGGAGGTCACGTCGAAGCCTGCATTCTGCAGCGCCTTGACCAAAAAGCGCCGCATATCGGTGTCGTCTTCCGCCAGGAGGATTTTCGACATACTCAACCAGCCCCGTCCCCGGCCGCCCCCGCTACGGATATCCCCGCGGGGCCGGTGCCAACCGCCCCATAAGACTTGTACCGGGTAAATAACGCGTGAACCCAAAGCATGGCTTGGCTTTATCCGTCTGGGCATGGACAATGAAGCCGTAAACTAGGTCTTAAATCCGCCCACCCGCAATCTAACCAGAGCGGCCTCCGGCCGTCATCCCATGAGCGAAATCCGCGACGAGCTTGACCCGCCCTTTGAGATCCTCGAACCGGCCGACTATGCCGGCCCGGTTCTGTTCAACTCGCCGCATTCCGGCTGCACCTATCCGCGCGGCTTCCTCGGCGCCTCGCGGCTCGATATCGCGACGCTGCGCCGCTCCGAGGACAGTTTCGTCGACGAGCTCATCGCCGGGGTGGTCAAGCGCGGCTATCCGCTGATGCGCGCGCATTTCCCGCGCTGCTTCGTCGACGTAAACCGCGAGCCCTACGAGCTCGACCCGCGCATGTTCGAGGGGCGGCTGCCCTCCTTCGCCAATACCCGCTCCATGCGGGTGGCGGGCGGCTTGGGAACCGTGGCGCGGGTGGTGGGCGACGCCCAGGAAATCTACGACCGGCGCATCCCGGTCGACGACGCGCTCTCCCGCATCGAGAGCCTGTACAAGCCCTATCACCGGGCGCTGCGGCGGCTGTTCAGCAGGCTGCACCGCGATTTCGGCGCGGCCGTGCTGGTCGATTGCCATTCCATGCCGTCCAGCGCCGGCCACCGGGACGAGCGGCCGCGGCCGGAATTCGTGCTCGGCGACCGCTACGGCACCAGCTGCGTCGGCGCCGTTTCGGAGACGGTGGAACATACGCTGCGCGCGCTCGGCTACGGCGTGTCGCGCAACAAGCCCTATGCCGGCGGCTTCATCACCGAGCATTACGGCAACCCGGCCGCCGGCCTGCACGCCATCCAGCTCGAGATCAACCGGGCGCTCTATATGGACGAGAAGCGCTACCAGCGCTCGGCGAACTTCGCTCGTCTGGCCGCCGACCTGGAAACGCTGGCCGAGCGGCTGGGCGAGATTCCGCTCGAGGAACTCAGGCCGTATCGGGCGGCGGCGGAGTGAAGCCTCTTTCCTCATCCTGAGGAGGCCGCGAAGCGGTCGTCTCGAAGGATGAGGCCCATCAGGGTTCGAGACGCCGCGCTGCGCGCGGCTCACCATGAGGGATCGGCTGCAGCAAGAAAAAAGGGCCGCTCGCGGATGCAAGCGGCCCAAGTCTAGGGAGGAAACGCCCAAGGAGGGCAGCGGTATCGCTACCGCATTGCAATAAATTACACCGCGGCGCACAAAAATCAAGGCCAGCGGCCTCGATTCACATGCAATTTTGCATGGCTGGAAGACGGATTTGCTGAGGAATAACGGAGGTTTGGGCTGGCGCGTGGCGCAAGCGTCGCGTCCCACCGGGCGACTGTGCAGCGCACAGGGACAAGCCCGGTTCCACCGCGCCGGTTCGGGTTGCCGAGGTGAGCGGTGTCCGTTAGGCCCATGCGGCCACGGGCGGCATTGGCAGGCGAACCCATGACGGCGGTCGATTTCGCAAGCTTCGTCGATCAGCTCGCCAGCGTGGCGGGCGAGACCATCCTGCCGTTCTTCCGCACCGCGCTGGCAATCGAGAACAAGAGGCCCGGCAGCTTCGATCCGGTCACCGCCGCCGACCGCGCGGCGGAAAATGCCATGCGCGCGCTCATCCGCAAGAGCTTTCCCGACCACGGCATCCTCGGCGAGGAATACGGCGGCGAGCGCACCGACGCGGAATATGTCTGGGTGCTCGATCCGATCGACGGCACCAAGTCCTTCATCGCCGGCATGCCGGCGTGGGGCACGCTGATCGGGCTGATGCGCTTCGGCGAACCGGTGTTCGGCATGATGCATCAGCCCTTCATCGGCGAACGCTTCTCCGGCGACGGCGGCGCCGCAAGCTATCGCGGGCCGGCCGGCGACCGCGATCTCAACGTGCGCGAATGCGCCTCGCTTGCCGACGCGGTCATGTTCACCACCAGCCCGCTGCTGATGAGCGAGGCCGACCGCGGCATCTTCGGCCGCGTCGAGGGCAAGGTGAAGCTGTCGCGCTACGGCGGCGATTGCTACGCCTATTGCATGCTGGCGGCGGGGCAGATCGATCTCGTGATCGAGACCGAAATCAAGCCGCACGACATCGTGCCGCTGATCCCGATCATCGCCGGCGCCGGCGGCATCGTCACCACCTGGGAGAACGGCGCGGCGCAGGCGGGCGGCCGCATCGTGGTGGCGGGCGACGCGCGCGTGCACCAGGCGGCGCTAGCGCTGCTGAAAAGCTGAGGCGGTCATGTGGAAGCCGGCGCTCGCCATGTTGCTGTTGGTCGGCACCGCAAGCGCTGAAACGGTGCATTCGCTCGATCAGGTTCCCGGACATCTCAAGACGCCGGAGGCGCGCGAGACTTTCCGCGAGCAGATCGCCGGCAAACCGGCGCCGGACCGGCTCGGCACGCATCTGCCGGCCGCCCTGCCGGCCGAAGCGATCAAACGCCTGCTGGTGCCGGAAGGCGACCAGGCGGCGGCAACCGTCGTCGGCGCCAAACCATGGCGGTCCGAGCTCTTTGCGGCGATCGTCTGCACCGGCGGCGCGCCACCGCTCGATCCGCAGGCGCCGCAATGCGGCCGCGCCGATCCCGGCAGCAAAGAGCCGCCGCTACATGTCTATGTGGGGCTGATCGACACCAAGGGTGGAATGCCGAAGCTCGTCGCCAAGAGCGGGCCGGTCGACTGCGCCATGAATTGGAACGATTCAGGCCTGCCGCGGCAGCCGATGGCGGCGGATGACGCGAAGGCTGCGGCGATCGCGCCCGACAGCATCGACCGCTTCGATCTCGCGCCCTACACGATCGCCCCTGGCCAAACCGCCTTCGGACTGCGCGGCTCGTGGAGCGAAAGCTATTCCGGCGGCGGCGCAAGCTACACCGGCCTACGTTTGTTTGCCGCCGAAGGCGCCGAGCTCAAGCAAGTGCTGGCGGTGCCGATGTCGGCCTATGCCGACGTCGCCGGCGATTGGCACAAGGACGGCACGCGCGATCACGACATCACCGACGCCGGCAACGTGCTGCTGATCTCCAGCCACGCAACCCGCGGCCATTTCGACGTGACGGTGAAAAACCGCAAAGGCCCCTGGCGGCGGACTTTCCGCTGGTCGCAAGCCGCCGGGACTTATCGCGCGTCCGGGAAATAACACGAGGCTGAAGCAGCGGCGTCTTTGGGAGGCTTTCAGTGGGCATGTCCGTCATCGAACAAGCCAAGATCCAGGCGCAGGTGCTGGTTCCGCTGGTGAAGGCCTTGCAGGCGGAACTGGGCAAGCAGCGGGCGAATGCGCTCGTGCGCAAGGCGCTGGGCGATATCTATCGCCGCCACGGCGAAGAATTCTGGCGCAGGAAGAACGAAAACAATCTCGGCAAGGCCATGACATCCGCGTTCGCGACCTTCGCCCGCGACGACGCGCTCGATTACCGGGTGATCGAAAATTCGCAAGACGCCTTCGCGATCGACGTCACGCGCTGCCGCTACGCCGAGTTCTACAAGGAGCTGGGCGAGCCCGAACTCGGTTTCCTTCTGGTCTGCGAATTGGATTTCCCGATGGCGGAAGGGTTCGGCTCCGACGTCAAGCTCGCGCGCACGCAAACCATCATGCAGGGCGCCGGCCATTGCGACTTCCGCTACAGGCGCTCGGACGCGAAGGATTGAGCGCTAAAGCAATTTTCTTCGCGGGGGACGCGCGGAGAAAACCACGCTCGCCACGTGTTTCGACCTAAACGCAGGTGGGACAAGCCGGCCGCGACGACTGGATGGAAGGAGAACTCAAGAAATCGGCCCGCGGATATTCAGCGCCGCGCCATACGGCGCATGCGCCTCTCGCAGGTGGTGAAGCCGAGCATCGCGTAGAACGGGCACCAGCCGAGCAATCCGGTGCCCAGCGAAATCACTCCGATGATACCGAGCGCCAGCGCGATGACGCCTTCGACGACGGCGAAGGGACCGCTGAACGAAATGATGGCAATTCCCAGCATGGCGGCGCCCACCACGGACCGGATGATCCGATCGGCGGCTCTCTCATTGGCTTCCAATTGCAATTGCATGCTGGGTCTCCTGGCCTGGGCGAAGGCAGACAGATGGGGACGATTCGCCGCCAATACAATCTACCTTCGTCGTAGCTCTATAGCTTGCGCAAGACTGGTATGCCTTGTCCTGGATCAAGCGGCCACCACGCCTTTGTCCTTGCTATTATAGGACCATAATCCCGCCATATTCTAGGATTATATGCCGACGTATCCCGCCTCGTCACCGAGGGGTGTCTGATCAGCATCTTCAGACGCGGGGCGGGGAGCGGTGGCCGGGGAATGACGCTTCGCTGGAGATGCGGCGCAAGCGGCCCGGCGGTCCAAGCCGCAAGGTCCCGGCGCGCCAGCCGTGCGCCGCCGGGCCCCCGTGATGGCCGTTGCCGGCAGCCGGTCACAGGCAGGCCGGAGATGGTCTGGGCCCATAGCGGTGGACAGGCGGCCTACAATCCGAAAGGAGAGGACGGTTGCCTGAAATGGGAAGTCCACCGGGGGCCTTGCGGAGCAAGCCTAAGAAACACCGCGCGCGGGACGCCTTGGGACTGGCGGACTTGCGGCTTGCTCGCCGGCGGAAACGCCGGCGGGTACCGGACTTCGACAAGCCTCGATGTCGCGAGGCGTCGAGGCCCGCGGGTCCGTTTGGACCCGATGCGTCCCGCGCGCCCTCGGTACTCAATCGAGAGCGAGCGGCCGGAATGGGAATGCGGCCTACCCGGGGCCGGCCAAAGAATACGGGCGGCGGAGCGTTGGCTTTGCACCCACGAAGAGGAGGCGATGATGAAGCTCTACGAATTTGCGCCCACCCGCTCGATCCGTGTGCGCTGGACACTGCAGGAAATGGACGTGCCTTTCGAAGCGGTCACCGTCAACCTGGCCGCCAACGAGCACCACAGCGCCGAATTTCTCAAGATCAATCCCGCCGGCAAGCTGCCGGCGCTGGTCGATGGCGACTTCGTGCTGACCGAGTTGATCGCCATCGTGCTCTACCTCGCGGAGAAATATCCGGCCAAGAAGCTGATGCCGACCGACCTGCGTGAGCGCGCGCAGCTCTATCGCTGGCTTCTGTTCACGACCACCGAGCTCGAACAGCCGCTGTGGCGCATCGCGCGCCACTCGAACATCTATCCGGTGGACAAGCGCCTGCCGGCCGAGATCGAGCTCGCGCGCGGCGATTTTCTGCCGATGGCGCAGGTTGTCGAGGACCACCTGCGCGGCCGCGAATTCCTCGCCGGCGGTCACCTCACCGTCGCCGATTTCGTGCTCGCCTACACGCTCGATTGGGCCAAGCTCGTCAAGCTGCTCGACGGCTTTCCAGCGCTCGATGCCTATGTGGAGCGCATGTATGCGCGGCCCAAGGCGCCGATGCGCATCAAGCAGGCTTTCGAGAGCCTGCGGCGCAAGGCGGGCTAGTACCTTGGCGTGCCGGGCACGAAAGCGTCGAAGGCCGCCCAGAACTGGGCACGGTATTGATCCTGCTCCTGCAAAATCTCGTGCTGGCTGCCGGCGAGAATGACGTGATGGCCAGCCAGAAGATTGATGCCGAATTCCTCGATCGCCGGCGTCGACACGATCTCGTCGCGGCCCGCCGCCACCAGCAGCATGGGCTGGCGGATATGGCTGGCATAGCCGGGCTCTCTGAACTGCTGCATCTGCTGGAAAGCCGCGTCCGCCCAGGCGATGGTCGGCGAGCCGAGGCCGAGCCGCGGCTCCTCCTCCAGCACCGCCTGGTTGCGCGCAAAGCGCACCGGGTCGGATGTGAGCACATTGCCGAGAAACTCCTCGGTGCCGATGACCCCCGGCCCGCCACCCGGCACATAGGCGGTGCCGCGCCCGAGCATGCGCATGCCGCGCGCAAAGAGCGCCACCAGCCGCATGAAGCGAAAGCGGTGGCGCGGCAACGCGATCAGCGGCGCCGACAGCACGACGCGATCGAACCAGCGGCTGCCGGCTTGGCAGGCGCGGATGGCGACCGCCCCGCCCATGGAATGCGCGAGGCAGAAGAACGGCGGCGGGCAGTCGGGCAGCACGACCTGCCCCATGATGGCATCGAGATCGGTTTCGTATTGCGCGAAGCTGCGGATGTGGCCTTTGTGCGGATCCTTGAGCGCGTGGTCCGACAGCCCCTGCCCGCGCCAGTCGAAGGTCGCCACGGCGAAGCCCCGCGCGCGCAGATCGCGCACCGTCTCGAAATATTTCTCGATGAATTCGGCGCGCCCTTGCAGCAGCACCACCGTGCCTTTGCGGCCGGGCGGCGGCGCCCAGCGCGCAAAACGCAAAGCGACGCCGTCCGTGGTCTTGATGGTGCCGGCCACCCCGTTGTCGGGCACCGGATTGGCGGGAATCGAGATGAGTTTCATGGACCGCGGGGAGCCGCTGCGGGGAGGCTGGCGGGCCTTATAGCAGGCTCGAGAGCGCGCTCAATCATGGCCCGTTCCGAAGCTCGATGTATAATTAGAATCAACAAGTTAACGAGGCTCCCCGCTCCCTCTTGCGGCGCCAAAATCACGTTCCCATATCAATCCGGCGCAGGCCAATGACGGCTGCGCGACGGGCACTTGGTCCGGCCAGATGGCGGACCGCCCGCATGTCGCTCAAATGGAGGATATGCCATGCGTACTTTCGATCTTGCTCCCCTTTACCGTTCCACCGTCGGCTTCGACCGGCTGTTCTCGATGCTCGATAGCGGCTTCGACGCCGCGCCGGGCTATCCGCCCTACAATATCGAGCGCACCGGCGAGAACGACTATCGCATCACCGTGGCGGTAGCCGGCTTCGGCGAGAACGAGCTCAGCATCGAAGCCAAAGAGAACACCCTGACCATCAAAGGCGCCAAGGAAGCGAAGCAGGAGGACAAGGGCGAGGTGCTCTACCAGGGCATCGCCGCGCGCGCCTTCGAGCGCGTGTTCCAGCTCGCCGACCACGTCCAGGTCAAGGCCGCGAAGCTCGAGAACGGTCTCCTGCATGTCGATCTCGTGCGCGAGATCCCGGAGGCCAAGAAGCCGCGCCAGATCCCGATCGGCAACGGTCAGGTCAAGGCGCAGGTGATCGACACCAAGGCGGCCTAACGCGAACACACCAGCCTTCAAGCGCGAGAGCGCCCCGGATGCCCCGGGGCGCTTTTCGTTTTGCGGCGCTTGCGCGCGATGTGAAGTTTTACAGGGCGCTCGGAGATGCCGGCTCCTCGTCGCCCGGCCGCCGCACGCGATTGATCGCCGGCGCCAGCACCGCCAGCACCACGCCGCAAAGCGCGACCGGCAGGAAGGCGAAGCCGCCCACGCCGCTTGCGTCCCATGCGGCGCCGCTGATCACCGGCACGATCACCGCGCAGCTATAGCTGATGGTGAACATGGCGGCGGTGACGCGGTGCACGTCGTCGGGCGGCGCCAGCAGCGGCGGCAGCGCCAGCACCAGCACCAGAATGGCGGCGGCGGCGAAGCCGACCACGGTGGCGGCGGCCACCACCACCGGTCCCGAGCCGAACACGATGCCGCCGGTGGCAAGCGTGCACAAAACACCGCATGCCACATAGGGCCAGGCCCGCAATTCCAGGCGGCTCGCGAACATCAACAGCAGCGCCGAGGCCGGTAGCTGCCCGAGATTGAGCCCGGTGAGGGCGGCGCTGATCCAGCCGCCTTGTCCGTGACTGGTGAGATAGTCGGGCAGGAAGGCGTTGGCGGTGAAATACATGGCGTTGACCGTGCCGAGCATGATGCCAAGCCGCCAGATCAGCGACGATCCCCAGTCGGGCCACCAGCGCCGCCGGACCGTCTGCGCGCCGCCCGCCTGTCGCGGCGCCAGCGCCAGCACCAAGATCGCGATCGCCGCCACCGGCACGCTCCAGAAGGCGAAGCCCCATTGCCAGGTCTCGACCAACGGCAGCACCGCCGGCAGCATCAGCGCCACGGGCAGGATTTCGCCGATGATCAGCCCGTTGGTGTAGATCGCGGTCGCAAAGCCGATGCGCTGCGGCGCCCAGGCGCGCACGGCCGGCGGCATGGTCACCTGCATGACGGCAACGCCGGCACCCATCGCGATGGTCATGGCGTAAAGCCACAGCACGTCCGGCACCAGACCGCGCAGCGCGCCGCCCACGGCATTGAGTGTCAGCCCCACCACCATGGCCGTCGTCACGCCCAGGCGCGCGATCAACAGCGAGCCGGGCACCGCGGCGAAGGCGAACAACATGGACGGCAGGCCGGTGAGAATGCCGACTTGCGTCGCGTTCAGCGAGAGATCGTCGTGGATGCGCGGGATGACGGGCGGCACCGCCAGGATGGTCAGCCGCAGCGCGCAACCCGCAAGCCAAAGCAGCGCGAGGGCTGTCACCATGCGCGCGCGTGTAGGGCTGCCGTCTTTATCGCTCATGGTCTCGTCGCAGTTGCGCAGGAGGCGGATGCCGCAGGCGGGGCGTTTTCGGTAGCAAATTCCTTGCGGCGAGGAAATGTTCGGGAGCGCGGCGCGGCTGCGTCCGGTTCCAGGGTCGACGACGGGCTACGCCATGCGTCTCGCGACACGCCGTCGCTATGATCCCGCGCTTAGGATTCGGGGCGGGTCAATCCGCGCTTCCACAGCCAAGCGAACACGCGGCCCTGCAGCGTCGGGGTAAGCCCCTTGCGCTTGTGTTTGATCATTCCCTGATCGACCAGCCGGGCGATGCGCTGGGGCGAAGGCGTGGCGTAGTTTCCCGGCCCGCGCACGATGCCCGCAAGCGTCTGCAGGTCACGCCGGTCGAGCTCGCGCCGAGTCGTCATCGCGTCCCAGGCCATCCGGAAAGGTCGCTATGCGGAATCATGAACGAGAAGCTCGCCGCGATCAAGCGTGATTGCGCCCCTCGGCCGTTACAACTAATACAACCCGGGTATCATGATGGGTTGCTGGGCATTGCAGCGAAGCTGCGAAATGCGTCGCGCGAAATCCGCGCGCGGTCGGCGTGAACGCTTTGCCCATCATGCGGCACGGCGGAAACTCCGCGTGGCCGCGGCATGACGCCGGCAGCACCCGAACCGCGGCGCATCTACGCCATCGGCGACATTCACGGCCGGCTCGACCTCCTCGAGCGCGCGATCGAGGCGATCCGGCGCGATGTCGCGCAGCGCGGGCCCGCCGCGCTCACCGTGTCGGTCGGCGACTATATCGATCGCGGCCCTGCTTCGCGCGGCGTGCTCGATCGCCTGATCGACAACCCGTTTCCGACGCCTTTCGTCGGCCTCAAGGGAAACCACGAGGAGATGCTCGAAACCTTTCTCGCCGACGCATCTGCCGGCCCGCATTGGGCCACCAATGGCGGGCTGGAGACGCTGCGCTCCTACGGCGTGCGCGTGCGCGGCGCCTGGACGACGGATTTTCTGCGGGCGCGCGAAGCGCTGCGCGCGGCGCTGCCGCCTTCGCATCGCGAATTCCTGCGCAAGCTGAAGCTGTCGTTCACCCGCGAGGGCTATTTCTTCTGCCATGCCGGCGTGCGGCCGGGCGTCGCGCTCGAGCGCCAGCACGCCGAGGACCTGCTCTGGATCCGCGAGCCGTTTTTGTCGAGCGAGGAGGCTTTCGGCAAGGTCGTCGTGCACGGCCACACGCCGACGCCGGAACCGGAACTGCGAAAAAACCGACTCGGCATCGACACCGGCGCCTACTTTTCGGACCGGCTTACTTGCGTGGCGCTGGGCGAGGGAAGCCCGCGGTTTTTGCCGGTGTGAGTGCCGGCTGATTTGCGCGGGCGCCCTGCTTCTCCAGGCAATTTCCGAGACGCGGGGGCTCAACACGCTAAAATTGTGCGATGATCCGAGATACCCGCCTGAGCGGGCACGGACCAGAGGCACCGATGATGGGATACGAAGGGGCGCGTCGCGAAAATCTCGCGGCCGACCTGGGCGCGCTGGCGGGCGAGGTCGCCGCCTATGCCGGTCGCCGCGGCATCTTCGCTGCCGCCTTCGTCGCGCTCGGCGCGCTGCTGGAAGGCGTGAGCCTGGCGCTGCTGGTGCCGCTGCTCGGCACCGTCACCGGATCGGCCGCCGCCTTCGGCCGTCTCGATCAGCGTGGCGGCCGCCGGTTTTCCGCCTGTTCGGCATCGCGAGCCCGCTCGGCAAGCTGACGCTGCTGCTTGGCTTTTTCGGCGTGGTCATCGTCCTGCGCGCGCTGGTGATCTACATGCGCGATGCTCACCGTCGCCGACCTGCAGGCCGGCTTCGTCGAATCTTTGCGCCTGCGCATCGCAGCGCTGCTCGCGTCGGCGCCCTGGGAGCGGCTGGCGCGGCTGCGCCATGCCCGGGTCACCCACGTCATGAGCGGCGACATCCAGCGCGCCGGCATGGCCGCGCATCTTCTGCTGCAAAACATGGTCGCGGCGGCCATGCTCCTCGCGCAGGGCGTCCTGATCTTGCTGCTGGCGCCCATCCTGGCGTTGCTCGCGCTCGGCGTGCTTGATCGCCGGCGCACTTATCGTCGTGCCGGTGATCCGCCGCGCCCACGGGCTCGGCGCCACGGTGACAGGGGCCAACCTGTCGCTGTTGCATTCCACCGCGCAGTTCCTTGATGCGCTCAAGCTAGCGGTCAGCCAGAACCTGCAGGAAAGCTTCCTCGCCGAATTCCGCCAGATGCTTGGCGAGCTGCGGCGGCGGCAAGTGCAGTTCATATGCAGCAGACCCACACCCAGCTGGTGCTCACGAGCTTGGCGGCCTTGGCCGGCGGTCTTGCTCGTGTTGATCGGCTTCGGCTTGTTTCACCTTGCGCCGGCGGCGCTTATCGTACTGCTGTTGGTGGTCGCTCGCATGAGCGGCCCCATTGGCCGGTTTCAGCAGGGCGCGCAGCAGCTTGCCCACGCGCTGCCCGCCTACAAGATGATGAAAGATCTCGAGCGGGAGCTGGCGGCAATGCCGCGCGCGGCGGCCGCTGCCGGCGGAGACGCATTGCAGCGCGAGGCGCCAATCGTCTTCGATGACGTCACCTTCTTGCACGCAAATAGCGCGGAACCTGCCGAGCCGCGCGGCATTCGCGGCGTCAGTTTGACCATCGCGCCGCACGAATGCCTCGCCATCAGCGGCCCGTCGGGCGCGGGCAAAACGACTTTCGCCGATCTGCTGGTCGGCCTGCTGCCTCCGCAGCGCGGAAGAATCACGGTCGGCGGCGTGGCGCTGCAAGGCGCCGCCTTGCCGGCTTGGCGCGAACGCGTCGCCTATGTTTCTCAGGATCCGTTTCTCTTTCACGACACCGTGCGGCGCAACTTGGCTTGGGCGAACCCAAAGGCGAGTGAGGCCGACATGTGGGATGCGCTAGCGCTCGCCGGCGCCGCCGGCCTCGTGCGCCGCATGGAGCACGGACTGGAGACGGTGGTCGGCGAACGCGGCACGCTGGTTTCCGGCGGCGAGCGGCAGCGGCTCGCGCTGGCGCGAGCGCTGCTGCGCAAGCCATGGCTGCTCGTCATGGACGAGGCGACCAGCGCCATCGATGTCGCGAGCGAGCGTGCAGATCATCGGAAGACTGCGCGCGCTTGAGCCGCGACCGGCGATCGTCGTCATCGCCCACCGCGCCGAGAGCCAGGCCTGGTGCGACCGCACGATGCGCATCGAGGATGGCCGTTGCGTCGACGTGAGCGGCCACGGCACGCGCGTCGTGCCGCTTCGGGCGGCCGATTGAGGGAAGCGGCATGTCTTTATCGGGCGAATTCTTGCTCGCCGCCGCCTGCTGCCGCTGGCCGCTCGACGGTGCGGCAATCGCGGCGATCCGGCAAAGCGCGGCGGGGGCAATCGAATGGCCTCGGTTCCTTCGCCTCGTGCGGCGTCACCGCGTCGCGGGGCTCGTGCACAATGCGCTGCAATCGGCCGGCGTCGCGGTTCCCCTCCCGCACGCGGAGACGCTGGCGAAAGCCGCCCAGCAGATCGCGCGGCAAAATCTGGTGCTCGCGGCCGAATCCCGGCGCTTGCAGGGCATCTTCGGCGCCGCGGGCATCCGCGTCGTCGTCATCAAGGGCATCGCGCTCGCCCAACTTGCCTATGGCTCGTTGGCGCTCAAGCATAGCCGGGACATCGATCTGCTGGTCGCCCCGGACGACGCCTTGCCGGCGCTGGCGCTGCTCGAGCGCGCGGACTACGCGCTCCGCTCACCGGCGAAACAACTGAGCCTCACGCAGCGGCAAGCCGTGCTGCGATACGGACGAGAGGTGGAGCTTGTGCATCGCGGCGGCCGCGTGCGCGTCGAACTGCAATGGCAGCTCGCCAATAACCCTTTCCTGCTCAAGGGAATTGATGCTCGTTCGCCGGCGCAGCATGTGCACTTGCCGGACGGCGACCTGCGGACCTTGGCGAGCGAGGACCTGTATGCCTATCTGTTCGTGCATGGCGGCTATCATCGCTGGTCGCGGCTGAAGTGGCTGGCCGATCTCAATGCCTTGCTCTCCAGGAAAAGCGAATCTGAACTCGTCCGCATCTATCACCATGCGGCCGATAGGGGCGCCGCGCTTTGTGCAGGGCAGGCATTGCTTCTTTGTCGGCGCCTGTTGGGCTTGAGTCTTCCGGTTGCGCTCAAGGACGAGCTGGCTGGGCGATCGGCATCGATGGCGGACGCCGCCATTCACGCGATGACGGATGAGCAGCGCGGCGATGGCATCGTCGACATCACGCGCAATGTGTTTTCGCAATTCCGGCTGGGACAAGGGCCGGCGTTTTTTATTCGGCAGTGCAAGGTGGCAGCGGTGAGCGTTATCGATTCGGTCAGATTGCCTTTACCTTCGCCGCTGCTGTTCCTTTATCCGATCCTGCGGCTGCCGTTCTGGCTGTGGCGCCGCGCCCAGCGTCATTGAATGGCGGCACCCTTGCGCGACGGGTACTTTGCTACCTTGAGTTTTAGTGGGATTTTTGCTACCGTAAGGTGGTATGGCGTTTGGGGGACCAGCTTTGAGTTCAATAGCGTCCGGTTCCGGTAGAGACCGACCAAGGGGCAGAGGCCCGGTGATCGATTTCCTGGTTCGATCCCGCGATTCGTTGATGTTGCTCGGCCTCATGTTGGCGTTTTTCGGCTTTTGGACGGTGGCGATCGTTTGGTGCATCGAGACGTTTGCAGGGGCGAGCCCGTAAAGCGCAGGCAACTCTCTCCTCCGCACATTCCTCGTGGGCGTGCACGCTGGTCCAACTACCAAAATAGCGGCGTCGACGTCACGCAGCGCAGCCCGCGGCTAGTCGCACGGTTGGCCATCAGGCCGACATGCCAGCGCGAATGATCAGCCGCTTAACGGCGGAGCATATCCGCAAAATTTTCTGCGAGCGGCGCGCGGCTTAAGGGACGCTGACCGGCGTGGTGGTCGTCGTGTTGTTGTTGTCGTGCGCGTTATTGGCCAATACGGCGATCACCACGATCGTGCCGGCGACCAGGGCGCACAGCGCGGTCTCGCCGACGCTGTTAACGCAAGGAAAATTGCTTGTTTGGTCGTATGCCGACAAGCCGTCCTCGCTGCCGTCGTTCGTTAAATCGTGGCCGGCCCCGTTCGCCGCGCTCGACACGGCGTGATCATCCTGCGCCATCGTCCAGGAGTTGGCCGATTGCGCCAGCGCCGGGCCCGCGACGACCCACAGTCCCGCCACCATGATTGCCAGCAAACTTCGCATCGGGAACAGCCTCTGGTTGCCAAGAGCCAGCACCATATACTGATTTTTCCCAAGTGACAACACGACGGGCCGGGTCAAACCGCGCACAGCGTGGCGTTTCCACCTATCTTTGGTTGCGCATGTTGCTAATTTGCCACACACACGGGAAACGGTCGAACCGCCGCCCGGCACCGGCTCCCCCGCTATTTACTAAAGACGCAAAAGGAGCGGCGCAGGCCTGCAATCTTGACAAGAGGCCGCTTGGTTATGCCGACGATTTGTATATACAACCTATGAGGGTCTAATACGTGAGCACATATGAATGTTCATTAGAAAATGGGCGACCCGGAATCTGCGCGCCGGCGATTTAACGGCGCTTTCGGCTATTCTGAACGGATCTTCCATTCCAGAAAAGGACCGCGTCGAGCGGCTTGCGCGCCGGCGCTTTATTGCCAAAAAAAATGACGGCAGGCTCGCCATCACGCTCGCGGGGCGCGTCGCCCTGGTCGTAAGGCGTGTCACGATGATTTAGCGATCGGCCTGTCAAACGGCCTCGACTTCGGAGAGGGCGAGCTCAATCGGAGCCTGGCGCCCGAGAATTTCAAGCAGGACGCGCACGCGGTCCCCCGAGACCGCAGACTGGAGGCGCCCCACCAGATCGGCGAACGGACCGCGGGCTACGCGTACTTGATCGCCCGCCTTGAGCCGGCACACGATGGTCGTATAGTCGAAATACCCAGCCTTTTCCGCATCCCTGATCGCTTCGACAACTCCCTTGGGGACGCGCGTCGGCAGGCTGCCATTGCAGATAAGGCTGGCGACCCCGACGGTCGAAAAGATCGACCGCCAACGTGCGTATTCGACGTCGAAGCTGACGAACAAATAGGACGGAAACAGAGGCCGCTGCACAATCTCGCGACGCCGCGCATGTCTGCGCCATCGGCGACAACTCGGCAGGTAGACCTCATAGCCTTGGCGGATAAATTCTCCGCCGCTTTCAATTCCGATGCCGCGTGGGTCCGGGCGACGTACCAGTCGGTCACTAAAGACCTCCCTCAAAGCACCGCGTCCTGCCTGACGGTTGTAGCGCCGCGGCTACTCTAGCGAGGGTAATTATGCAACTCAAGGTGGGATAAGTCGCGGGTTAAACGCGGAATTTGCCACTTCGGCGCGCTGATCGCCGGCGCCCTGGCCGGCAGCGCTTTCGCAGGGCTTGTCGGTTGAGGATGCGGCCTTCCGTTGCGAACTGATCCGCGTTGACGGAAAGCTCCGGCGCTTCGCGCGCGCCTGTGATTGCGCCACGGCTCGATCGGAAGGGCGCGACGGCCGCCGCATCGAATTCAGGGTGAGTGCGCGCGACGAAACGGAAGAAATCGGCGAAGGCACCCATGCGCGCATGGTGGTCGATCTGGCCCGCCTCGGCCGCAGGCTCGAGGCCAAGCGCCCGCGCTAGCCCTTCACTTCGCGGGTCAAACGGGCGCACAGCACGACCGTCATCCAGCCTATCGAAACGCCGAGGAACGAGCCGGCGATCACGTCGCTGAGGAAATGGAAATTGGCGCCGATCAAGCCGATCGCCACCGCCAGCACGGCCAGGACGTAAACAGGCTTGAGCCGCGGATACCAAATCCACAGCACCGAAATCAGCGCGCAGGTCGCCGTCATGTGGCCGGAAGGAAACGATGCAAAGCCGGAGCCGCCGTGGAACCAGTTGAAGCCATAGGCGCCGTCATGAATGAACGACGGATTGTTGCCGACCCATGTTTCCGGCCAGGTGCGGCCGAATAGGAATTTTAGCTGGCTCTTCACCGCTTCGCCCATGGTCAGGCTGAGGCTGCAAAGTACGAACACGCGCGGAAAGCGCGACAGCGCCCGGCCGCTCAGCGCGTATAATCCGATGACGATAAAGACGATGGCCGCCGCCGGAATGAGTGGATCCGGGATATGGGTGAGCGGCTCGAACAGGGCATGCTTGTGCGTGGGCGCGAGCCCGTGCGCAAAAAGCGCCAGCGGCCGGTCGAGCCACGCATAGCTGACGATCGTCGCCGCGGCGACCAGCGCCAGGGCCGCCAGCCATCGTTGCATCGCGCTCATTGACGTCCTTCGGTCATGAAACGGAAAAACGGCAAACTAAACGGCGAATGCCGGGCCAAGGCCCGGCATTCGAAGCGGTCACCGAGAAGTTACCGAAATCAGCGCGCCGCGGCGCGAGAGGCGACTGCCTCGGGCTTTTCATGGGCATGACCGGCGACCGGTCGCTTCTTCGCTTGCGCCGGCTTGGTGGCAGGCGACGGGTGCATACCTGACGTGCGCTCCGTCTTCGGACGACGCGGCGGCAGTGACGATTTCTGCGAAGCCGCATGCACCGAGGTGCTCAGCGAATTGGCAGCGTCCTTTAGGGGAAGTTGCTCGTGCTTGACCCCATTGGCAAATGCCAGGGCGTGGATGAAATCCTTCGGCTCCATCCAAATGAAGATAGGAACCTTCAGGTTCATGAATTCGGCAACGTCGCGACCGAAGTCCACGCAGTTCTTCCACAGCGCGTTCCACTGCGGCACGTGGTCTTCGCGTTCTTTGATGAAGGCTTTGACCTTTTGGTATTCGGCCCGACTGACCCATACGCGGTAACGGGCCAGCACGTATTTTTCTTCGAGGTCGCCGTCGCTGACGCCCATTTCACCCGGCACAAAGATGAGATGGCCGACCGTCCAGTTCACGACGCTGCAGTTGACGCAGTCGCGTTTGTCACCCGCCGGGAAGAAGCCGGCGATATGGCTATCGACGATCTCGTCGCGCGCGTTTACTCGGCCGTACATCACGTACATATGGCCATAGGTCGCGGCGTTGCGCGCGCGGAACTCCACGAAGTAATGGTGCGGGATGCTCCCGCGGGTGCTTGTCGCTCTAGCCGCAGTCTTCTTGTGGGGATGCAAAACCGACTTGGATGCGGCAACCGAAGCCGGACTAGCCGTCTTGATGGCATCGTCCGCGCGAGCAGACGGAATACCGAGCCCAAGCACGACCGCCACGCCGATGCCTATCAGCAGACCGGCGGTGCTGCCTGACCCGAGCGTATTCCCCATGACTCGCTCCCTAACCTGGATCAAGGTTAGTCACACTAGCCTATGCACTGCGCCCCCTTCGAGGACGCAGCATCCGATCCCCGGGGGAAGACCCCCCGGGATCGGATCTTGTCGCTGTTCGTGCTGAAACGAAACAAACAGGCGAGCTGCTTGCCATCGCTCCAACCAAGGGGTTAACCCTTGGTTACGACAGGGGCCTTGCCCTTGCCGATCGGTGCTTTGCCTTTGCCAGCGCAGCTAGCCACGCCCAAAGCCAAAGCCAGCGAACAGACGATGACGAGGAACTTTTTCATAACGCGCCACCCAGTTATCTTGTTAAACACGCAGCTATCTAACAGCGCCGCAGAACGGCCAGCTAGTGCGTAAATGCAACACCCCACAACTATCTCACCATCGGGAACACCGCGCCGCAACCGCGCGTAAGCTGTTTTATCCAGGCTTTTCAACCAGTTAACAGCAAGCGGCGGAGCTGTGGTCAAGCCCTTTGCAATCGCCATGGCCACAAGTTTTCAAGCTGGTGGATTTCGCATGCGCAGCAGGCGGCTGGTGCGCTGCGGTAGATGCCGGCGAAAGGCGCGATTGGACGGGCAAAACACCGGGGACATCGTGCGGGGGAGGAAAGCGGCCGAATGGGCGCCTCCGGTTGCCGCTAGTGGTATTCCTCGCAGCTGCCGACCAGCGGGAAGCGGCCCTTGTCAGGGTATTTTTTCTCAAGCTTCTTCTGGACAACCTTGAGCGCGGCGTTGCACTGGGCTTCCGTCGCAAAGCGCGTATAGACCTTGCGCTCGCCATGCGGTCCGAGGGCGACGAATTGCCACCAGGCCAGCACGGGCGTTGCCGAAGCAGCAAGGCTCGCGGCGGTGAGGAATGCAAAGCCCATCGTTCGCAGTGTCATGGCTGCTCCTTCTTTTTGTTAGGCAGTCAATCCGCAATCACCGCAGCACGACGACCGGCGTGCCGTAGCTGGAGCGGTGATAGAGATCCATGATGTCGCGGTTGTACATGCGGATGCAGCCGTGGGAGACGAAATGGCCGACCGATCCGGGTGAATTGGTGCCGTGGATCGCATATTGGCCGCCGCCGCTCAGCGTCATGGCCGCCACACCCATCGGGTTGGAGCGGCTGCCGCCGGGAATCACGCGCGGATAGCGGCGATAGTCCTTACGGATCGATTCCGGCGCCTCCCAGGCGGGGCTGAGGTATTTGCCGTCGATGAACGCCGTGCCCGCCCATTGCATGCCGGCGCGGCCGACCCCCACCGGATAGCGGATCGCCTTGCCGTCGCCGAGCACGTAATAAAGGCGCCGCTCGTGCGTTTTCACCACGATGGTGCCGGCCGAATAGCCCTGGAAGCTGACGATTTCGCGGGCGCCGGACGGCGTCGACCAGAGCAGCGCAGCGCCGGCAAGCGCCATTACGCCGAGGAAAATTCTTCGCATGTTGCGGCCGCCTCGATTGCAGATTGAATCCGATACGGAAAATAATTCCATTGCACCGCGGGCGTCGTCAAGATTCGGCGGCAGCCGGGCCGGTCGCGCCGTGCAAAGCGGACAAATCGGCCGAAATCGGGGCGTGGCCCACGCGTCGGCGCCGCACTAAGATGACCGCAATGACCAAAACAGTGGCTGCAATCGTCTGGTTTGCCGGGCTCGTCGGCTGGTACATCATCCGCTATCCCTTCGAGCGCAAGGCGAAAAAAGTCGGCGTGAGCACGTCGCTGTTCGACCGCCGCGAATCGAGCCTGCTCGCGCTCGCCTTGGTCGGCCTGTTCGTGATCCCGGCAATCTATATCTTGACCGGCTTTCCGGCGGCGCTGGACCGACCCTTCGTTGTGTGGATCGCCTGGCTCGGCATCGTGCCGGAAATCGGCGCGCTCTGGCTATTCCGGCGCAGCCACGCCGACCTCGGGCGCAACTGGTCGATCTCCCTGGAACTGCGCGAGCGGCATGCGCTGGTAAAGCACGGGGTCTATCGGCGCATCCGCCACCCGATGTACACGTCGTTTTTCCTGCTGGGCATCGCGCAGTTTTTGCTGATACCGAATTGGCTCGTCGGGCTTGCCGGTGTCGCCGGCGCGGGCGTACTTTTCGCATTTCGCGTCGCCCGCGAAGAGCGAATGATGCTGGAAAGCTTTGGCGAAGAATATCGCGCCTACATGGCTCATACCAAGCGCATCGTGCCCTGGATCATCTGACCATGCGCGCGGCCGCACGGAGACAAGCATGCGCGGGCGAATGATCCCGTTGTCGGCGCCGCGGCGCATCGTCAACGATATGCTGCATTTCGCCAAGGGCATTCCGACCGTGCCGGTGCAGAAGCGCATGGCGCTGAAGGCCTTGATCGAGGCGCGCGACGCCTGCTCGGAACGGCCGCGCTGGACCGCCATCTTCACCAAGGCCTATGCGTTGATGGCCGCCGAGTTCCCCGAGTTCAGGCGCGCCTATTGCCGTATCCCTTGGACGCATATCTACGAGTACCCGAACAGCAATGCGAACATCATCATCGAGCGCGACTACCACGGCGAGCCCGCGCTGTTCTCCATCGCCATCAAGGGTCCGGAACGCCTGACGCTCGCCGAGATCGGACGCCAACTGCATCAAGCCTCGACCGCGCCCGTCGATACGATCAAGGATTTTCGCCGCGCCTTGAGCTTCGCGCGGCTGCCGCGCCTCTTGCGCCACGCCTTTTGGTGGGTCGGCCTGAATTTCGGCCGGCAGCGGGCGAATTATATCGGGACTTTCGCCGTCTCGGTCTATTCGGCGCTAGGGGCCGAATCGCTGCACCCGTTGTCGCCCATCACCACCTTGCTCAACTACGGCGTCATGACGCCGGACGGCGATCTGGACGTCAGGATCATCTACGATCACCGCGTCATGAACGGCGCCACCGTCGCGCGGGCGCTCGTCCGCCTGGAGGAAATCCTGGTCGGCCCGATGCTGGAGGAAATCCGCGCGCTTGCCAGAGCCTGACCCGGCTGGTTGGCGCAAACATCGCGCGAGCGAAGCGGGGCGGACAGCCCGACCGGCAGCCGGCGCCGGCAAGCCACGATGCCAGCATGGGTTTTTGCACTGCACCCGAAACGGGCGCCGGCGCGGGCGAAACGATGCTGTGCCGGTGTGGCTTTTCGGCACTAGAGGCGGCTTATGGCAGTGCGGTAGATACTACGCAAATCAAGCAAGGGCAGGCGGAGCCGTAACCCCTTGCGCGTTGTATCGGCTTACGCGGGGCTCGTGGCGTCGTGAAATCGTCGATCGTTTTGACATCCCTATTCTTTGCGGCCGTGGCATTGGGTGGTTGCTCGTCCACCCCATCCGCAGGCACGAAGGCCTACGCATCGGCCTTTACGAAGCCTAAGGCCGAGACCAAGACGACCACGCGCGATCCCTGGACGCTGCAGACGCCGTTCGGCCTCCTCTACAGCTCGGTGCCGCGTACGCACGTCAGCTACCCCAGCAATCAGAGCCCCGGCACGATCATCGTCGATACGCCGCACCGCTACCTCTATTACGTGCTCGATCGCAACCAGGCGATCCGCTACAGCATCGCCGTCGGCGCGGAAGGCTATGGCTGGTCCGGCGTCACCGCCGTATCTCAGAAGCGCGAATGGCCGGATTGGACACCGACGCCGGGCGAGCTCAAGCGTTTCCCCGAACTGCCGCGGCACATGGCGGGCGGGCCCGACAACCCGCTGGGCGCACGCGCGCTCTACCTGGGCAGCACGCTCTATCGCATCCACGGCACCAACGAGCCGTGGAAAATCGGCGCTGCGGTTTCGTCCGGCTGCATCCGGATGTCCAACAACGACGCCATCGACCTGTACAATCGCGCCAAGGTCGGCACGAAAGTGATCGTGCGCTGAAACGGCGCGCTCGCGGCCACCGCTAAAAGTTTCGCCGCGCGGTCAAAGGCCGTGATCGGGGATTTTGTTCGCCGCCACAAGGCGGTGCCAGACGAATAGAATGATCAGCGCGCCCGCGGTCGCGCCCACAAAACCGGCGCCCTGGTGATAGCGATAAATCCCGATGGCGTGACCGGCGAAGGTCGCCAACAACGCGCCGGCAATGCCGATGAGCGTGGTCACGGCGAAGCCCTTGGGCGTGCTCGGCCCCGGCATCAAGAACCGCGCGATAATGCCGGCGACGAAGCCGATGAAGACGATGTAAAGAAATACGCCCATCGCACGCTCCCGAACGCGCCGCCGGCGCGGCTGCTTCGGCGCTTCCGGCGCCATCGGCGACTAGTGCTCTTCCTTCTTCTCCCTTTGCGCCCTTATGAAGGCGCGATAGTGCGGCGGGCTGAAATCGAGCAGCGTGCCGCCGGAGGCGAAATGTTCGATAAACGCTTTGCCGATGGCATAAGTGGCGCCGGCCGATAGGGTCGGCATGGCCACCACGGCGACGAGCGACCCGGCAATCGGCACACCCTTGACCAGACTGGCCGCACCCATGCCGCTGGTGGCCGGAAGCAGTGCGCCGGCAAGGGCGGCGATCAGAGCCTTGCCGCGATTGACGGAGAACGGCACGCCGTAGATCCGCGACAGGCGGCGCAGCATCTGGATCTGCACGCCGCCGACGGTGGCGAGATCGAGGCCCGGCACCGGAATCAGCCCGGCAGCGCCGGAATACCAAGAAAAGCGATCGACGATCTTGTCGGCCGCGGCGCGCCGCTCTTCCGCCGAAGCAGGCTCTGGCGCCGGTGTTTCCCGGGATGCGGCCTTTGCTCTCTTTCCGGAGCGCGTGGCGCGCGGACGTTCCTTCGTGCCGGCCGATTGCGCCGCCTGCACGGCCGCCTCTTCGTCCGCGACGGGCGGTGCGCCGCCCGCGTCGGCGTCGGGGCGGATCGCCCTCGGCATCTTCTTCTTGTTCATGATCACGCCGCCTGCTTCATGCCGACGATCGAATCGACCTCTGCAGCGATGGCGGCGATTTCGCGCGCCGCGGGCCCGTTCTTTTCGATCATGCTCGGGGTCGCACCCCACAAGCCCGCCTCCGCGTAGATTACGCGGTTGGTCAGCTCATTGGTGAGCACCGGGAAGCCGGCCTCGATCAATTCGGCGCGGATCTGCTTGGCGATAACCGAATCGCGCGTGGTCTGCGTGAGGACGCAGCGGAAGAAACGCCTTTCGCCCTCGGGGCCCTCGATCAGGGAATTGAGGGTATCGAGCATGCGGTCGATATCGAGCGGCGAAGCCTTGACCGGGACCAACAGGAAATCCGCGGCGGCGATGCAGGCGAGCGTCGCCAACGAGCGGAAGCCGGGGGTGTCGATGATGATCGGTCCGGCCGCGGCGAGCTCGCGCGCGGTCTTCCAGGCGTTCTCGGTCGCGTCCTCGACCACTTTGACGCCGCCAAGCGCCCGCTCGCGCGCAGCCAAGCGCGCGATCGACCGCTGCGGATCGGCATCGACGATGGTGGAGGGACGTCCGCTCAAATGCCAATGCACAGCTAGGCAGCTGGCAAGCGTGCTCTTGCCGCTGCCGCCTTTCATGGTCGCCACCGTGATGATCTGCCTCATGACCCACCTGCCCTTCGGTTTCATTGCGCTCTACGGCGAATCACATGGGGCGATGCTAACGGATTTCGGCGCCGGATTCCGCCCGGCCGGGACCCGGATCGGTCCGAATTTTCACGATTTTTCGGCCCCGGGCGGGGCCTGACCCGCCGCCTTTACTGCGCGTTGGCAGGATTTGCCGCGACAGTCGCCTGCAGCTGGGTGAGCTGGGTCTTGTACTGCTCGATGGTCGCCTCCAGCCGCGCAATGTTCTGCAGCAGCCGCTCGCTCGACAGGCGCAGGAAGTAGTAGCCGAAGTCGGGATATTCGAAATAGACCTCGAGCAGCCGGTCGTAGCTGATGGTCATCACCGTGCCGTCATCGATGCACTCGACGCTCTGCGTGCGCATGTTGTTCGGCGAAACGAAGCCGAGTTCGCCCAGCAGGCGACCGGGCGGCAGTTCGACGCCGATCTCCCTCACCAGGAACTTGCCGGAGACGGTCAGATACATCTCGTTGGCCGCGTCGCCCTTGCGAAACAGCAAATCGCCTTTCTTGTAGTTGCGTGCATCCATAAACGGCTTGAGCCAGTCGATCGACAAATCGCCCTGCACCGCTACACGCGCCTTTTTGAGCAGCTTGACGATTTGCATAAGCCTGAAGCTGTTGATGGGCAGCAGCAGGAAATACATCAGGAAGGTGGAGATCACGCCCGCGAGCACGCCGTAAGCCATGAAAAATAATGCGCTAAGGATGCCATAGACGCGCAGGCGCACCATTGTCGGCATCAGGAAAGTGGCGCCATAAAACGTGGCGCCGATCAGCGCGCAGGTATTGGCGATAGTGATATTGGCCAAGATGACTTCGGCCAGGCGGTGCCAGATCGCGTCGAAGGTGATGTTGCTGGGATCGAGGTTCAGCTGGATCAGCAGCTTCTCGATCGTAAGATTTTGAGCTGCGCGCTCAACGACGCGATCCAAGAATCCAGTGATGTCTGGATAGGCGCTCAGCATACTCCCCTCCTTGCGAGGATCCGTGCATCGGGCGAGGCAATCAATCTGCGCTTTCTCCCGGCACCGAGCACAGGCGGTGCGGCGCGAGCCGTTGCTATCGCCGTTTACAACGGTTGGAGGCGCGCAAAGACTCGCGCGCTACAGCTAGTTTTTATTGCAGTTCTTTCCGCGGATGTGAAGGTGAAGCGAGCTATCGGCCGGTCACGCGGACACGTTGGCTTGCTCAAACCAGCGCAGGAACCTGCCGCCGGCGAGCCCCCGCCCCAGCGCAAGGTTGTATTCCTGGAATACCTCGGGCCGGTGCCAACCGCTGGCCGGCCAGTTGCACAGCGCGCGCTCGAGCCGGGCGAGATCGATCACCCGGCTCGCCAGCGGCGAGACCGACAGCTCGGCGACTTGCCGCACCAATTCGTGGCGCTTGCTGCCGAGCTTCTCGTACCAGTCGGCCGCCTGTTGTCCGCTCAGGCGGTTGGTCAGCACCAAGTCGGGTAGCAGGCCCCACATGGCGCGGCGGATGAGCGAACGGTCGATGCCTTCGGCCAAGTACTGCTCGGGCGGCACGCCGAAACAAAAGGCAACGACATCGAGGTCGGCCGTGGGGTCGCGCACCTCGACACCGGTGACTGCCTTTTCCGCCGCCTGCCAGTCGCCGGCATAGTCGATCTGGCCGAGCCCGCGCAGGCGGTCGTCGCCCCGCTGCCGATAGAGGAAATCGTGCCCGGCTTTGCGCGCGCGCGCGTCGACTCCCATGGCGGCCGCGAAGTCGGCGCGGATGGCGGCATGATCCTGCCAAGCGGCGATCCGCTCGGGATGGCGGCGGCGGTCGGCCCAATCGCTCAAGCGTTCGGGGACCAGCGGCTCGACGAACAGCTTGCGGAAACTCACCCAGCGCGAATAGGGCGATCGGCGATAATAAAGGCGCCATTGGCGATAGGCGGTGCCGAGACGACCGCGCCGCAAATGCGCGAGCGCCTGCGACCAGCCCGCCCAGCTAATGGTGTGGTTGCCGTAAAGCCCGCCGAGCAGCACCCTGTGCCCCTGCGCGCGTGCGCTGCGCAATGCCGCCAGCACCCAGCCGAGATTGGTGGGATTGCGCACGGGACCTTCCAACGCGGCAAAAAAGCGGTCGAGTTCGGCGAAGTCGTCGCAGGAGTCATTGCACACATAGTTGACGTCGATATTGCCGGCGGTCTCGGCGATCGCCTCCACGTATGGCGTTTCGTCGGCGTAAGTGCCGGGCGCCATCTCGCCGCGAAAGCCGCGCGCCGGCACGCCGGTGAAAGCGGCGAGCCGCCCGTTGGTTTCCGCGCGCGCGCGCGCGGCCAAGACCGCAACCGAAGAGGAATCGAGCCCGCCGCTGAGCAGGCAGCCGACCGGATGCGCGCTGCGCATTTGCCGGCGCACCGCGCGGTCTAGCTCGGCGCGCAAAGCGTCGGCGTAGTCGGCATCGGAGGCGAGCCTGACCGGCGCGATATCGTCCGGCGACCAGTAGCGCCGCGCGCTGATCGTCCCGTCGGCGCCGACGCGCATGACATGCGCCGGCAGCACCCGGAAGACGTTGCGGTAAAAGGTGGTCGCGGGGTCCGCGTGATTGAGCACGAGGAAATCGGCGAGCTTCTCTTCGCTCAGTTCGCGCGGCACGTCGGCGAGCGCAAACAGACCGTTCGGCATGGTGGCGAAGGCGAAGAAAGCTTCCGTCTTGTGCCACATCACCACGTTGAGCCCGAGCTGGTCGCGCGCCAGCGTCAAGGCGCGGCTGCGCGGGTCCCAGATGGCGGCGGCGAACGGACCGCGCAGTAACGGCCAGATGTCGTCGCCGAGCTTTTCCCAGGCGGCAAGCAGCAATCGTGCATCCGACCAGGCCGCCGCACCCTGCGGCGTGACGCCGATGCGCCCGAGCAACTCGTCGCGATTGTCGAGCCTGAGATCGGCGGCGACCAGCGCTCCGCTTGCGCCCCGTTCCGGCTGGCGGTCGAAGCGGTCTTGCGGCGTCATGCGCATCAACACGTGCACGAGGCCGACGTTGCCGCCGGCAAAGATCCCGGAACGATCGGGACCGAATTGCGCCAGCGCATTGGCCGCGCGCTCGAGTGCGCGCCGCGGCACTGGCGCGCCGTCGAAGCGCAGCAATCCGGCGATGGCGCTCATCTTGCGCGGCCATAGGCGGCGAGGCGGGTGAAGCCGTCGGCTGCGCTTGCGCCGACCAGCTTCTGCTTGCCGATCTCGATCCAGGCGTGGGCGGCGAGCGCCGTCCCCTCGCGCGCCACGCCGAGGCAGAGTTGGCTCACGATGCCGCGCCGGCGCAGCATCGCATGCGCGGCGAGCGCGCGCGGCAGGCACAGCGCGCCGGTGCGCGCGCCGACATGCTCGATCGCCCAGCATACCCACCGCGCCTCATCGGCGGCGAAGCGATCGATGCGGCGCGGCGGCCGGTCGGCCCAGGCGAAAATGCGCGCCGGCGAAACAAAGCGCAACGCCAGCCGCGCCACGACCAGCATGATGGTCGCCTCGCGCAGATAGACGCGGCGCAGCGTCTTCGACTTCATGGCCGGCTATCCCGGATGATGTCGACGGTCACGCTCAAGGCCGTCAGCCTCCGCGGCGCGACGGGAGGAAGGGCTCAGCCCCCGCCCGTGCGGGACGACAGCGGCAACGACATTTCGAACGAAAATCCAAGCTTGGTCGCGGGCGCTGCCGGCGGCTGCGGCGGCGGCGGCTCCGCACCGCCGCGCGTGGTTTTCGTTTGCGTGACGATGGCCAGTTTGGTGACGGTAGGCGGTTGCCAGGCGCGTCGCGCTCCATGACCGGTCTCTAAGGATTTCGTCGGTTGCATCATCCGTCTCCGGAGCGATCACGGTCGTCTGGACTTTAAAGAACCGGGGTCCAATCTGGCAAGGCCACGATCTTGTGCCGGCGCATCGGCCAGCACGATCGCGCAGCACGCGCGCAACGCTTTGCCCGCTAGGCGAAATTCCGCGCAGCCGGACCGTGCTTGGCAGCGGTGACCCGGCATGTTAGCCTTTTTTGGCGGGATTGAGCCGATGAATAAATGAGAAATGGCTCGCTCGCGCCGCGGGATCGGCCTCGGGAGACGTGAAAGGATCCGCTATGGCAGACGAAACAGTTGCATCCGCCAGCCCCGAGCAGGGCGCTGCGCCGGAACTGACGGCGGAGCAAAAAGAAGAAATGGCGTCGAAGCTGGTCGAGCGCTTTGCCCTCTGGTCGGGCGTGGCAGGCCTGATCCCGATCCCCATCGTCGACGTGGCGACGGTCGGCGGCGTTCAGATTCAGATGCTGCGCCGCATTTCGCGCATCTATGACGTGCCGTTCTCGGACAACCGCGGCAAGGCGCTGGTCGCGGCCCTCGCCGGCGCCATGATCCCGGCGACCAGCGGCATCGGCGCGGCGAGCGCGGTCAAATTCGTGCCGATATTGGGCATGCTGGCGTCGGCCGTGGTCATGCCGGTGCTGTCGGCGGGTGCCACTTACGGCATCGGCAAGGCCTTCATCCAGCACTTCAAGACGGGCGGCACGCTGCTCGATTTCGAGCCGCCGGACTATCGCGAATTCATCAAGACGCAAAAGGACAAGTGGGAAGCGCGCAGGGGCCGCGGCGGCGCCGAACAGTCACCGCAAGCCGGCTCATCGGAAACGGGGGCCGCGGCAACCAGTTCTTGACGCGCGGGCGTATGCCAGCCAATCGGGGGGTAATTACCGAAGCGCTACAGCTTTGGACCGGCGAGAGCGAGCCCAATGCTCGAATCCATCATCTATGTCGTCTTCTGCCTTCTCACCGGACTCTGCGGCATCGATCGCCGAATGGGATTTTTCGGGACGTTTATTCTGGCGCTGGTCACCACGCCGCTCGTGGTGCTGCCCTTGCTGCTGCTAACCGGGCCGAACCGGCGCGTCGAATGGCGCCGCCGCACCTAGCGCAATCGACTGATCGGGGCCGGCACACGCGCGCCTCGCGCGGGCGGCGAAGGCTTGGGGAAGTGTAAACGGTAGACATTGCGTTATGTCCTTCCTTCAGCTCGTTCGCCGCGAAATGGCCGGCTCGCTGCCGAAGCTCCTGATCATGTCGGGGCTCGGCGGCATTTCGACGGCCGCAATTCTTGCCTCCATCAATGCCGGCATGCAGGGAGCTTCCGGCCTGTGGGCGTCGGTGCTCTTCCTCATATCGCTCTTTCTGTTCATCAAGACGCAATACTACGTCACGATCACCACCACGGCGGAGATCGAGGCCATCATCCACAAGCTGCGGCTGCGCCTGATGGACATGGTGCGGCGCTCGGAGCTGTTGGAGATGGAGAACATCGGGCGCGCGCGCATTGTCGCCGCCATCACCAGCGACACCGCGGTGCTCACGCAGGCGAGCAACCTGCTCGCTTTCACCATCCAGGGCGCCGTGCTCATTTTCTTCGTGGCGATCTACGTGGCATTCCTATCGCCCGTGGCGATCCTCATCACCATCGTGGTCGTCACCACGGCCGGGCTCATATTCCACTACAGGAACAAGCGGCTGGCGGCGGAGAAACAGCAAGCGGCGGAATGGGAGCGGCGGCTGTTCGACCGGCTCTCCGATTTTCTCGACGGCTTCAAGGAGATCAGGCTCAACACGCAGCGCAGCGACGACCTTTACAACGACGCGATGGAGGTTTCGCGCACCGCGGCCAACATCAAGATCAAGAGTCAGGCCGAAACCTTCAAGCTGATCGTGAGCTCGCAATTTTCGATGTACATCCTGCTCGGCGCGGTCGTGTTCGTGGCGCCGCAGCTGTCATCCAAGCTGGGCGGCGCCGCGCTCGCCAAGACCACCACCGCGCTGATGTTCGTGGTCGGCGCCTGCTTCGGCCTGGTGCAGTCGATCCCGGTCCTGCTGACCGCCAACGCGGCGGCCGACCGCATCGTGCAACTCGAAGCGACGCTGCGTGCCCATCTCGCCAAGGTTCCGCGCGACCGCGAGATCAGGATTCCGAAGCGCTTCGACAAGATCGAGATGCAGAACATCGTTTTCCGATACGTCGACAAGTTCTCGGACACGACGTTCCAGATCGGGCCGTTGAACTTCACCTTGCATTCCGGCGATCTCGTCTTCATCACCGGCGGCAACGGCTCGGGCAAATCGACATTCCTGAAGGTGCTGGCGGGGCTTTACCCGCCCGATTCCGGCGAGATCACGCTCGACGGAATGCGCATCACCGACGAGACGCGCGACGCCTACCGCGGGCTGATCTCCGGCATATTTTTCGACAACCATCTGTTCCGCAAGCTCTACGGCATCCCGGAGCCGGCGCCGGGGGAGGTCCAGCGCCTGCTGGAGAAATTCCGGCTGCAGGACAAGACCGGCCTGGTGCAGGGCGAATTCCGCACGCTCGACCTTTCCGGCGGCCAGCGCCGCAGGCTGGCGCTCATCGTCAGCATGCTGGAGAAACGCCCAATTCTGATGCTGGACGAATGGACCGCGGAACAGGACCCGGAATTCCGGCGCAAATTCTATCACGAACTGCTGCCGGAAATGCTGCAAGCCGGCGTGACCATTGTGGTGATCACGCACGATGACCGCTATCTTGACGAGCTGGATCTGCCCGCGCGCAGGCTGCGCATGGATGAGGGCCGCTTCGTCGACCGGCTGGAGGCGCAAAGCGAGGGGCAGCGTTCGATGGAGCAGGAGTGATGTCGACGTATCAAGCCTTCGAACGTAAGCCGGCCGCGGTGCAGGCGGGATGGTGGCGCTTTGTGGGGCGCCATCTGCCGAGCCTGTCCGTCCTGCTGATGGCGTCGATGCTGGTCGCCACCCTGCTCTTTCCTTATGTCGTGATCACGGTGCCGAGCGGCAGCGTCGGCGTCTTGTGGAAGCGCTTCAACGGCTACGACCTCTACTGCTGGTGCTTCGTCGGCCGCGGCACCATCCTCGATCCCAAGGAGCTGCGCGACGAAGGCCTGCACCTGGTCTGGCCCTGGGACAGGCTGTTCATCTACGACCTGCGCCTGCAATCGACGACGCAGACCTACAACGCCATCACCAAGGACGGCGTGAGCGTGGTCGTGCAGATCAACATCCGGTATCAGCTGCTGCACAATTCCATCGGCGTGCTGCACAAGTTCATCGGCCCGCAATATCTGGCCTCGGTGCTCGCGCCCGAGATCGGCAGCCAGGCGCGCGAGGTCATTTCGCAATACACCGCCGAAGAGGTCTACCGTTCGCGTGAGGCGATCCAAAAGGCCGTGCGCAACAAGTCGCAGGCGAGCCTGGGCGCCCATCTCAACAGCCTGGTGCAGCCGGAAGCCATGGAGCAGCCGGACCCGAAGCACTACAATGACTTCCTGCAGAATTCGATTCAGATTCTCGATACGCTCGTGCTCAGCATCGAGCTGCCGCCTGCGATCGTCGCCGCCATCAACCGGCAGACCGAGCAGTTCTACCAGATCCAGGAGTACAAATACCGCGTCGAGCGCGAGGTCGAGGAGGCCAAGCGCAAGCAGGTGGAAGCCAACGGCATCGCCGCCTTCCAGCGCACGGTGAGCAGTGGCATTTCGGATTCCTATCTGCGCTGGCGCGGCATCGAAGCGACCCTGGCGCTGGCGCAGTCGAGGAATTCCAAGATCGTGATCATCGGCAGCGGCAAGGAAGGCCTGCCGATCATCCTCGGCAATATGGACAACAACACCAACGCACCGGCCGGCGCGGGGCCGGGCCCCGCCGGCGGAGCGCCCGCGCCGACGCCGGAAACTGCGCCGCCGTCCGCGGGCCCCACGCCCGGAGGGAATGCGCCGGCGGCCACGCCCCCGGCGACGCCCGGCAAGGGCGCGGCGGCGGAGGGCGAGAAGAAATCTTCTCCGCCTGTTATTTCGAAGCCGGCGGACAGAACGCAGGCCGAGAGCGAGTTGTCGTCCTCTATCGCGCTCGATCTTTCGGAAATCAAAGCCATCCTTTCGCGGATGTCGGAGGGGCTGGGCCTGCGCAGGAGCACGCCGCCGAAGGCCGCGGGGTCAGGCGAACAACCGAAAAAGTAGCCGGCTGATCATGATTGTCTTGGCTTGCGGAAATCGGCGAACATGCGGCGGCTTGCGCGGCGGCGCCGGCGCGGCGGGAGGAATTGCAAGGTGACCGACGGGATTGAACCAGGCCGAACCAGCTCGCGGCCGGCGCGCAGGGGCCCGCTGCTGGTAATCCTCGCCAGCGTCCTGCTGCTGGTGGGCAGCACGATTGTCGGCTATCTGCTCGGCCGCGATCTGGCGCGCCGTCCGCTCGAAAGCGCCCTGCAACTGGTGCAACAGCTGCAACCGGAAGCGCAGAAGTTCAAAGCCAAGATCGACGAGCAAACCAACACGATCATTGGGCTGGAAACGAAGCTGAAAAGAACCGAGGCCATATTGCACTCGATCCTGCCCAAAGAGAACACCTATACCGTGCTCGCCAACCAGTCGATCTCCGTGGCCGGCGGGCATATTCTCATCGGCCTGATCGGGGCTCCCCGCAACAACGGGATCACGCTCAACATCAACGGCAAGCAGCATCAGGCGTCTACCGGCGACATGTTCGCAATCACGCCGGATCCCGCGACCAACTGCCAGGTGAAAGTGCAGTCCTTCGACATGTTCGAAGCGACCATCTACGCCAACTGCGCAAAGGCGCAGCCGAAATAGCCGCGGCTATTCCCAAATCAGCACGTTGGGAAGTGACGCCTCGACGCGCCGCAAGGCCGTGTATCCGACGCCGGCCAATCCGCGAAACAGGCCCAGATTGAAGCGGCGGCCGCCGCTATTCCAGCGATAGTCGCCGGCCGCGCGCGCGGCTTCCAAGAGCTGCGCGAGCCGGCGCGCCGCCTGCTCGGCCAGGTCGTCGCGGCCGAGCGCATCGGCAGCTTCGCAGAAGAATTCGATGCTCCCCAACGTGCCGCAGCACAGCGTGTCGACCTGGCCGGGCCAGCCGCGCTCGGCGCCGGCTAGCGCGTTGCGGATGTCCGCCGTGACGAGCTCGGCATCGAGCCCGCCGCCCTTCGACGCGGCGATGCGCGCCAAGCCGATGCCCGGCGCGCCGTGACACCATTGGCATGGCCAGGACGGCGCGCCCTGCCCGCGCAGATCGGGCCAGTTGTGCCGCTCGGCGTCGTAGCTTTCGTTTTCAAACGCGATGCATTCCGATCCCGCCTGCGCGAAGGCGTCCCGTCCCGTCGCCGCCGCGAGCGCCGCCAGGGCATAGGCAAAGCCGGCGGCGCCGTGCGACATGCCGTTGAGCCCGTGCGGGCCGGCGCCGCGGCCGCTCCAACAGCGGCGCCCGTCCGCGCCGATGCGGGGCTGGCTCAGCAAGTGCTCGCCGCATTTGACCGCGCGCGCGAGCGCATCTTTCGATTGGCTGTCGCGATAAAGGCGCAGCAGCGCGAGGATGGCGCCGGCGCTGCCGCCCATGACGTCAAATTGCCTATCGGCGGCGATGAGTTCGTCGGAAAACAGCGCCGTCGCCCGGTGCGCGTCCGCCAGCAGCGTGTCGTCGCGCAGGAACTTGGCCATCACGGTCAGGGCATAGACGATGGAGCCGAGGCCGGCGGCGCCGCCGATGCCCAGCGAGCGGGCCATGCGCGCGGCGTTGCGGCTTCGCAGCTCCTTGCGCAGATGCGCGAGGCTCGCCAGCGCAAGTTCGCCGGACGATGCCGCGCCGGTCACCGCTCGATGCGCGGCAAGAAACAGCGCGATGCCGGATGCGCCGTTGTAGAGTTCGGGACCGAGGCAGGAGAGCTGGAACACGTCCGCGTCGCCCAGCCAATCGAGGCCGATCCAGGCCGCGCTCGATCCGCGACGAATGGCGTGCGCGGCGAGTTCGTCGGCAACGCGATCGGCTGCCGCGCAGAACAACGCGCGGCTCGGCGCGGCCGCCCGCTCCGCCAGCAGCGCCTGCTTGAACCCCGCGCCACCCGCCGGCGCCGTGGCCGGGCGCGCGATCGCGCTCAGGTTCTGCCGGATGACCGTTAGCTGCCAATCGATTTCCTCCGCATCGAAAGCCGCGACGCGGGCGCGCGCGCGCTGCAAGCCGGGAGCGGCGTCGGTACGGATCGAAATGCCGAATTGATCGCGCACTTCATTTCCGTCGTCGGGCGTCAGGAAATGCGGCACGTTGAGCGCAAGAAGCGCGGCCCGCTCGGCCCGCTGCAGCGGCCAGAGCGGATCGCTCTCGGTCTCCCAATCGGCAAGCCGCGCGATGAAATCGGCTTGTGCGGACCAGGCGGCGCCGTCGTCCATTGCGCGATGATTTTTGAGGCGCTGCAGCAGCATGTAATAAAAGCGGGTCGGGCGAATGACCTTGCGCACCGGCAGGCCGGCGAACCCGTCGAACAGACCGCCCTGTGCTTCGCTTCTGCTCCGGCGCGACAAGAAATTCGCGTAAGCTGCAAAACCGGCGACGAAGTCGTCGACGTGATCGGCGAATTTCGCATAACGGCCGCCGACATGCGGCAGGTTCGGCGTGCCGCCGCCGGTTTCCTTGGTTTTGGCCGGCCGCATGCCGTCGGAATTGATGTGGCTCCAGGTGAGCTTAATCTTGCTATTCCAGTCCGCGGTCATGCCGCCGACGGCAAAGACATTGTCGTCGATGCCGCGGCCGTAAGCGGGCAACAAGCCGACAGTCATGACCGAATTGGCCACGATGTCGGTCGCGGCGGCGTAAGCTTCGTCGGCTGCGTCGGGAGTCGTGTGCGCTTGCGCGCTCGCCTGCAGAATCGTCTCCAGGTCGATCGGCACCGGCTGCTCGCCGCAGGCGATCATGTTCTCCTGATGCATGTCGTTTGCCGCAAAGCAGTGCAGCAGCGCGAGCCAAGCGCCGGCGCGGCGAAAAAATCGCGCGAAGCCATCTTCGTCCGTGCAAGCATCGTGAGCGACGAATTCGCTCCAGCCGTAGCCGTCGCATGCGATCGCGCGCGCCGCCTTCAAATCGAGCGGCGGCGCGGCGCCGTTCAGAAGTTCGACCAACGCATGCCAAGCCGCGTCGAGCCGTAGATCCTTCGGCTTGTAAACGACGCGCGTACCGTCCTCGAAAGTGACGATCTTGACCGAACGGCCCTCATTGTGCGGATCGGAGAAATCGCCTTCGACCGCGGCCACGCGGCTGCCGGCGCCCGCGGCGAAAAAGGCGCGACGGACGGTCTCGAGGTCGGCGTCCAGGCGCAGCACGAATTCGCGCGTGCTATCGATCCACTGCCGCGTGAGCACGGCGAGCAGCCGCAACAGAACCGGCTTTTCCGTGAATAGCGAGCGCCAGCCGCCGGCCTTCATGTCGGCGACGAATTTGTCGTAGAGCGCTGTGCCCGGCTTTGCCGGGTCAGGCGTTACAGGCACGGCTTTGCGCGCCGCGGCGAAGGCCTCGTAGACGGCGGGCGTCGCCAGGTCGGAGAACTGTATGAGCAGGGACCGGCGCAAAAGCGCGCGCGCGCGTTCGTTCAGATTGCCGAGCGCCGGCGCAGCGACGCCCGATTGAAGCTTCGCCTCGGCGGCATCGGCGAGCGCCGTGAACAGATGCTCGAAGGCGCAGGGCTCGGGCGGGGTCGCCTCGGGCGCGGCCTCGGCCGGCGCGGCCTCGGGCGGCGCGGCGCGCGGGCCCTGCAAGGCCGCCTCGATCCAGACGGCATCGGCGAGCCAGGCGGGCGGCGGCGCCTCGGCTTTGCGGCGCACGTGGGACAAGCGCGACAAGACTTCCACCATCGTCCAGCCGTCGTGTCGCAGCCGCCGGCCGAACAGCGGCCAATCCCCGCTGGCGCTGGCGCGGCACCATGCGGCGAGACGACGCGCGGCAAGATCGGTGTCGCCCTTCTGGCCTGGCAATGGTTCGAAATGATCGGACAGGAGTTCGTCGATGGTCGCGGCGCGTACGAGCAACTGCTCGTAAAAGGCATCCATAGGCTTCTCCGACCGGACCTTTAGTCTGAGCCCCGCGCCGCGGTGACTTGATAGCCGGGAAGCATCGCGTGCGCCGGGGTGCAAGGACGATCATCCCGCATCGCGGGTGTACCCGAAACGGTCCTGCGGCTTGAATTGACCACGAGTGGCAGCGCCTTTATCAGCATAAACCAGGAGCCTGCGGCATTAACTATACGGAGCGGGACGTATTCCGATAGTTTTATGACGTATTTGGACAGACTTTACATCGTACCCACCCGATGCTCTAATATGTCCGGGGGGATCATCCTACACTCTCCTCGTAATTGCTGGCGAACAAAAGGACCTATGCCATGAGCGACAAGACCATCGGTCTCGAGCAGATCGAAGAAGAAATCCTGAGCTACGAAGTCTCCGACGAGTCGCTGGAGACCGCGGCGACGGCGAAGGCGGGCGCTTACACGCTCGGTTTCTGCACCGGCCTGTCGGCCTGCCCGGCCTGACCAGCGCATCCTGGTCCTGGCTTCTAAAAAATCATTACTGAAGCCGGAGCGACGCAATCTCCGACGAAGCGCCGGAGAAAACGGCGCTTCGTCCTTCTTTTTATATGACCCCTCCATGCAGCGGGCGGCGCCGCGATCGGTCCGGCCCGCTGTCGCATCTTCATAACACGACGCGATTATAACGCCACGTGCGACGAAGCGCGCCGCCGTGCCGCCGGTTGCATCCACGGCGACGGCTTAGCTATTTCGGCCGAAACGGGCTGGCGCAATTGCAAACGCTTTACGCTTTGGCAATGATACCGCCCCCGCGCTGTTGCGAGCGTCATTGGAGCATCAGATGAATCGCCGGTCTTTGCTTACGTCCGCCCTGCTCGTGTTGGCCGCGCGGAAACTTCCGTTGCCCGCCTGGGTCACGCCCGCCCTCGCCGACGACAAAGCGGGGCAATGGCGGCACGGCATGTCGACCTTCGGCGACCTGAAATATCCGACCGGTTTCAAAAAGTTCGACTACGTCAACGCGCAGGCGCCGAAAGGCGGCGCCGCCTGGCAGATCGCCCTCGGCACCTACGACAGTTTCAACGTCGTAGTCGCCGGCATCAAAGGGACGCCGGCGCAGGGCATCGATCAGATATACGACACGCTGTTCGTCGGCTCGCTCGACGAGCCGACCAGCAGCTACGGCCTGATTGCGGAATCGGTGAGCTATCCCGATGACTACTCCAAGGCCGCCTTCCGCCTGCGCGCGCAGGCCAAATGGCACGACGGCAAGCCGATCACGCCGGAAGACGTGATTTTTTCCTTCGAGTCCTTCAAGAAACTCAATCCGCAATCCGGCGCCAATTTTCGCCACGTCACCAAGGCTGAAAAAACCGGCGAGCGCGAAGTCACGTTCACCTTCGCCGGTCCCGGCAATCATGATCTCCCGCAGACCCTCGGCCAGCTCACGATCATGCCGCAACATTGGTGGCAAGGCAGCAGCAAGGACGGCAAGAAGCGCAGCATCGCCGAGACGACGCTGGAGCCGCCGCTCGGCAGCGGCCCCTATCGCATCAAGGAGTTCGCCGCCGGCCGCAACATTGTCTACGAGCGGGTGAAGGACTACTGGGGCAAGGACCTCAACGTGAATATCGGCCGCGACAATTTCGACGAGCTCCACTACGAATATTTCCGCGACGCCACCGTCGCGATCGAATCCTTCAAGGCCGGCCACGTCGACTGGCGCGAGGAGAACAGCGCCAAGAACTGGGCCACGGCCTACGACTTCCCCGCGGTGACCGAGAAGCGCGTCATCCTCGAGGAGTTCCCCATCAGCAATGTCGGCCTGATGCAGGCCTTCGTGTTCAACATCCGGCGCGACAAGTTCAAGGACGAGCGCGTGCGGCTCGCGCTCAACTACGCCTTCGACTTCGAGGAGATGAACAAGCAGATCTTCTTCGGCCAGTACCATCGCACGTCGAGCTATTTCCAGGGCACCGAGCTCGCCTGCAGCGGGGTGCCGACCGGCAAGGAACTTGAACTGCTCAAGACCGTGCACGACAAGGTGCCGGCCGAACTGTTCAAGAAGCCCTACCGCAATCCGAGCAGCGGCTCGCCGGCGAAAGTGCGGGAGAACCTGCGCCACGCGGTGCGCCTGATGCGCGAGGCCGGCTACCACGTGAAGAACCAGCAGCTCATCGACAAGAAGACGGGCGAGCCCTTCACCATCGAGTTCCTCGCCAATGCCCCGATCTTCGAGCGCGTCTATCTGTTCTACAAGCCGTCGCTCGAGCGGCTCGGCATCACGGTGTCGGTGCGCACCGTTGACGAGGCGCAATACGAAAATCGCGTGCGCGGCTGGGACTTCGACGCCATCACCTTCGCCTGGGGTCAATCGCTCACGCCGGGCAGCGAGCTACGCGGCTATTTCGGCTCGCAGGCGGCCGACCAGAAAGGCTCGCTCAACATCCCGGGCATCAAGAACCCGGCGGTTGACGCCATGATCGACAAGGTCGTCGCCGCCAAAAGCCGGGCCGATCTGGTCGCGGCCTGCCACGCCCTCGACCGGGTGCTGCTGTGGAACGAATACGTCGTACCGCAATGGACCTACGGCAAGGTGCGCACGGCCCGGTGGAACCGCTTCGGCCGTCCCGCGGACATGCCGAAATACGGCATGGCGGCGTTCCCAACGCTGTGGTGGTTCGACCAGACGAGTTCCGCCAAAGTGGGACCGCGGCAGTAAGCCGAGACGCCGCGAGCCCCGATTAACGACTGACCGAAAAGCTTGCCCCCTGCGGCTGAGGAACGGCGCAATAGCTTCAATACGTCAACGTATACAATTTTTAGTTGAACCATAAACCAGCACAATTAGTGGCTTCTCGTCGCGCCCGGCGCCCGCCTGCGCGGCAACCGCCCCGGTCGCGCTTCGAGACGGGCCGGTGACGGTCCACCCTGACATTCAGCATAGGGAATGACGCGCGGAAGGCGTCGGGTACGGCTTCCTCAGAATTTCTCGACATCCGATGGTCGTAAAAACCCCACGAATACCGATCCCCCTAGGCAATAGCCTAGTTGTCGGTCTTCGCCGCCCTGGTCACCAATTATTGTCGGCAAATGCGTGTTTGGGGGCAGATGTCTTCTACTCACCCGTGAAACAGAAGAAGTCTATTCCTAAAAGGAAAGCGGGGCCAACGTGGGAAAAGAAACTAATCGCGGCATTCATACGTCCGCATTCAATGCGGCGCGGGCTGACGCTCTTGGCGTTTTGTTGCTGCTTCTCTCGGCGAGAGAGAACATCAAGAAATATTGCAATGATGAGGTTTGTGAACAGATTCTGGACGAGTGCATTGTCAAACTGCAGACCAGTCACGTTCTTTCGACGGCTGATCTGCATAACTGCATAGTTTGCCAAGCATCAAGCTTCGAGGCGCTGCTGCGCATACTCGACTATCTGAAGGTTGAAGTCACCGAAAGGTTTCGCGATCCCGTGTCCGGCAACCGTCTTGGGAAATGCATCGCACATCTCATGACCAACTTTAAACTCTCGCCGGAACGTCTTTATGCCAGCGAAGCGTTCGCCACACATTAACGGGCCGAGCGCGGCTGCAAGCGCGAACACACAAGCGATAGCAGGCGGCGGGTTTCGAAAAAGACGCCCGCGCCCCAATTCGGCGACATACAAAGTCGAACGATTTTGCGCTGCCGGCGAGACCATTTCGGCAATCGTCGGTGCGGGAACGGAGCGACCCGTCGTATTTCTGCACGGCAACTCTTCGACGAAGACGATCTGGGCAAAGCAGCTTCCGGTTTTGAGCCGCGAAGGATATCCCGTCCTCGCTCTTGACCTGCCAAGACACGGGGCATCGCAAAATTCGCCGGCGCCCGAGCGGACATACAGTTTTCCAGGATACGCCGCAGTCGTCAGCGGAATATTCGACCAATTGGGATGGAGGTCGGTGGACTTGGTGGGTTGGTCGCTCGGCGGCCATATCGGCTTGCAGCTTCTGGCCACGGAGCGGCGGATCAATTCTCTGCTGATCGTAGGGACGCCGCCCGTGCCGCTTTGCGCGGAATTGCTGCAGGCGGCATTCTGGCCGTCCGGTGCCCTGGGCCTCACAGGCAAAGATGAATTCACCAGCAGCGAGACCGTGACCTACGCTGCCGCGATGATGGGCGGGCCCGCGCAATTGACGCCGGAACTGTTGCGGGCGGTCAAGCGAACCGACAGCAAAGCGAGGCGCATGCTGTTCGATAGCGCGCTTCGCGGTCTTGGCGTCGATCAAAAGGAAACCGTCGAATCCAGCGACAAGCCCTTGTGTGTCGTCCATGGGGAGCGCGAGCCGTTCGTGCGGCTCGACTACCTGCGGTCGCTGCAATACCGGTCGCTTTGGGGCGGGCGAATTTTCGTTGTTAAGAGCGCTGGCCATGCGCCGCAATGGCAAAGGCCGGCAATTTTCAATCGGATTCTGATGAGCTTCCTGCGATCCCCTCGACGGCAGCAATCGGTCGCCAATTTCACGTTGCAAATGCAGGCTTATTCGCGTCATATTCCTGCGGGGCTTGGCGGTCCTTGCGGGAGCAGGCGGACTTGAGATTCGAGGACTTCATTGAGCAAAGCCGCCGCGTCGAGACGGTCGCGGAACTGGGCGCGCTGTACTCAAGCGTCGTGGAGGCGCAAGGGTATGAAAACAGCGTCCTGACCTCTTTGCGGGGCCGCAAGATTGGACGCGTTACCTGGGCCAAGATCCCTAACGGCTACTACGATGCCTACATGCACGGCCGGTGGGACCAGATCGATCCCGTCGTGGCATGCTCATTGCGCGCCATCCGTCCCTTCCGATGGAGCGACGTGATCGAGCGGACCAAGCTGACCGAGCCGCAAATCCGATTTATGGAGGAATGCCGCAACTTCCAAGTTCAATCGGGCGTGGTGTTTCCCTTTCATGGGCCGGGTCACCACCTGGATATTTTGAGCATCAGCCGGCGCACGGGCGAAGAGCCTAACCCCGAGAGCTTCGGCCTCCTTCATGCCATAAGCGCCCAGACCTGGAACCGTTTCCTGGAGCTCTCGGAAGAGCAACCTTTCCTCGACCACGAGGGCGCGCCGTTGACGGCGCGAGAGCTTGAAATCTTGCGTTGGTGCAAGGCCGGAAAAACACGCGGCGAGATCGGCGAAATTCTTTCCATCTCATCAAAAACCGTCGAGTATCACCTTTCGAATATTATGACTAAGCTGCGCGCCAGTAACCAGATTACTGCTGTCGTGATCGCAATTCAGCGCGGACTGATCGAACTCTAGGCGACGCGATCGGCGCGGCCAGACTAGGCAGGGGCCTAGTACAGCAACTCTTAATCATGTGGTGACTTCCGGATCTCGGTCTCCGGAGGAACGCATGATCGAGGCCTTTTCGCTCAAAACGGCACACCTATTCGGCGACGCGCTCGCCTCGCAGGCGCGGCTGCGATACCGGGTGTTCGTTCAACATCGCCGCCTTCCGCACCGGCACCACGGCGGCATGGAATACGACGAATTCGATACGCCGGCGGCACACTATCTCGTTTGGCGGGATCGAACCACCGAGGTGCGCGGGATGTTTCGGCTTATTCCGACGACCGAACCATACATGCTGGAACAATACTGGCCGTTCCTGTGCCAATCGCGCCGGCTCCCGAAAAAAGAAGACGTGTGGGAACTAGGCCGGGTCTGCGTCGACCGGACCTTCCGCGCCCGGGAGCGCAAGGTCATCGTTCCGGAGCTGCTTTGCGCACTCCATGAATTCTGCCTGGCAAGCGGCATCCACGCCGTGATCGGCGTAACGCGCCGGCATTTGGTTTCGAATTACATACCGTCCGGAGTCGAATGGCTGGGCAAACCGGCTGAAATCGAAGGCGAGGAAGAAGCCGCTTTCTTTATTCCCGCCGGGCACCTGCGGCCCGAGGCGCACTGCGCGAAACTGCGCATCCCGAGCTCGGTCCTCTCTCTGGAATCCTTGACCCAGAGAATTGCCGCGTAAATGCAACAATGAAAAGACGCACCTCGATACAACCCGCCACCATCAGCCGCAACATGGCTGATGCGGTGGATTATCTGACCACCGTGGCATCGAAAGCTGGGCTTGTCGCCATTGCGGAGCAGCTCACCGATATACGCAGCAGCCTTTTGCGGGTCAGCAGCCAACAAGAACACGCCGACAAGAGCGCTCAACACGACCAGGATAGCGGCCACTATGAAAAACAGAAATTCAATTGACCAGTCGCAAGACATTTTCGTCACAAGCGAATTGTCGGCGCGAATCTATTGCCGCAATATGCCTGCGGTTTTCGCACGAGCGGTCAACGCCCGCGTATGGGATCAAGACCAAGTTGAATACATCGATTTTCTATCCGGCTGCGGTTCGCTCAACTATGGCCATAACAACCCGCTTATGAAAGCGCGCCTGATCGACTATTTGGCGGGCGACGGGATCGTGAACGGATTGGATTTGCATACGGTCGCAAAGCGCGACTTCCTCGCCGCGTTCCGTGAAATTATTCTCGAGCCTCGCGGGCTGGCGTTCCGCGTGCAGTTTACCGGGCCCACCGGCACGAATGCCGTCGAGGCGGCGCTCAGACTGGCGCGCAAGGTAACCGGCAGGCGATCGGTCGTGGCGTTCACGAACGCATTTCACGGAATGACGTTGGGATCCCGGTCGGTGAGTGGGCGGCGTACCGAGCATTACGCCGACGTCAATCGGTCGGACGTAACCCGGCTGCCGTACTACGGCTATCACGGCGCCGGCACGGATGAACTCGATCGCTATGAAGCGATGGTCAACGATCCATCGGGAGGAATCGATCCGCCGGCCGCCTTCATTGTGGAGGTGGTCCAAGGCGAAGGCGGCCTCACCTGCGCAAGGCCGCAATGGCTGCAGCATCTCGCTGCGCTCGCCAGACGGCTTGGATCATTGCTCATCGTCGACGACGTGCAGGCGGGCTGCGGCCGGACAGGAGATTTTTTCAGTTTCGAGCATGCCGGCATCAAGCCCGATTTGGTATGCCTCGCAAAATCCATCGGAGGGATCGGCCTGCCGATGGCGCTGTTGCTGATAAAGCCCGAACACGACCGGTGGGAGCCTGGCGAACACAACGGGACATTCCGCGGCAATAACCTCGCGTTTGTCGCCGCACGGGCAGCGCTCGATTTTTGGCGCAACCCCGATTTCATCCGCGAGATCGATCTCTTGTCGTCAAGGATACGGTCATGGATCTCGGAATTGGTAGTCGAACTGGGGCCATCGATGGCCCAGCCAAGGGGCCGTGGGATGATGTCGGGAATTGCCTTCACCGACCATGCCATCGCTCAACGAGCCGCGCAGGAAGCCTTTCGCAAAGGGCTTCTGGTCGAAACGTCGGGGCCCAATTCAGAAGTCGTCAAACTCTTACCGCCGCTCACCATCGAGCCAGCCGTTCTCGAAGACGGACTGCACCGGCTCAAAGCGGCAATTAAGGTCGCTTGCGGGCGGGCAAATATGCGGCCGGCCGCCTAGCGACGGGCATGCTGGCTCGCCATCTGAACCACGAGCTCAACCAACGAACGCCGGACGTTGGGATCGGCGATCTCGGAGAATGCCTCGATCAGCCGGAACGACTGCGGTTCAGCGAGCCTGTCAAACACCGATGCGTGCTTGCCCTGCTGCGGCTTGTCGGCTCCTTCAAAGAATGCCGTGATCGGCACCTCCAGAGCCTTTGAGATTTGCATTAGTCTTCCGCTGCCGATCCGATTGGTGCCGTTTTCGTATTTTTGGACCTGCTGAAACGTGACGCCGAGTTGTTCTCCCAATTGAGTCTGGGACAACCCCTTTGCGAGACGGTAGACGCGAACGTTGCGGCCCACGATCTTGTCGGCCTCGCTGGATCGCCTGCGATTCACTATAAGTACCTCGTTAACTGTATGATCCGCTCGGATCACGGAGCGTTAACATAATGCTTAGCGTGCAAACAGCAAATAAAAAACAAAACCGCTCAGAAGTCTGACTGCCAGGCCGCTTTATCAATCCGGATCGTCAGCGGCCCGCCATTGCCGCAGGTTGTGCCTTAATCTTAGGCCTTCGCCCGGCAATTCGATCGGGTCGTTCCACTAATCGAAATGGTGGGCCCGGGAGGACTCGAACCTCCAACCAGACCGTTATGAGCGGTCGGCTCTAACCATTGAGCTACGGGCCCGGAAAACGCCCCTTTCTATCAACGCCGGCGGGCGCAACGCAATCTCGCCCGGACCCGCCGCATTTGCAGTAGGCTGGTGGCAAAATTCAACCGGGAGAGCCGAGATATGCAGGTTTTCGATGTCGGTCGCGAGCAGGTCTTCGATCCGCGCCGCCATGTCGAGAAGATCCTCGGGCGGGTGGCGGACGGCGATTTCGCGCTCGCCTGCTGGGAACCCGGTCAGATCAGCCCCAATCACTGCCACCCGCAAGCAACCGAAATCTATTTCTGCTTCAGCGGCGGCGGCACCATGCGCACGCCCAAGGACGCGATCGCGGTCGGGCCCGGCGCCTTCGTGGTGCATCCGCCCGGTGAAGTGCACGAATACGAGAACGGGCCCGCGCGCAGCCTGCTGTTCCGGGTGCGTTATGGCACCGACATGCGGGCGCATCATTGCGCCTGGCGCGGCAATGCCGATTGGCGGCAGACGGCGGAGGATGCGGCCTACTACCGGCGCCACCCGGTCGGTTGACCGGCACCATCACATCTTCAACAACCGCTTGGCATTGCCGCTCATGATCTTCGACTTGTCGGCGTCCGAAAGTGGCACGTTGGCGATCCACTGCGTGGCGGGATCGTTCATGACGAACGGCCAATCGACCGCGAACAGGATGCGGTCGACGCCCATCTCCATCACGCAGCACAACAGCGCCGGATCGGAGAAGAAGCCGCTAGTGGTGATGTAGAAGTTTTCTGCAGAAGATATCGCGGAAGCTCATCGGCTTCTGGCCGGGGCGCCTGAGCGCAGCGTCGATGCGCCAGAGCAGAAACGGCAGTGTCTCGCCGAGGTGGCCGAGAATGATCTTCAGGTTCGGATGTTGATCGAAAATGCCGGACAACACCAGGCGGATCGCCTGCGTCGCGGTCTCCACCGTGTAACCCCAGGCCGGCCGCACCACCAACGGGAAATCCTTGGCGTAGTCCTGGTAATAGATCTCCGTCACCTTGGCGTTCGGCAGCGACGGGTGCAGGTAGATCGGCACGTCGAGCTTCTCCGCGCGCGCGAAGATCGGCCAGAATTTCTTGCCGTCGACGAACTCGCCATTGGCAAGCCCGTGGATCATGGCGCCCTTGAAGCCGTGCTCGCTCACGGTGCGCTCGAGCTCGTCGGCGGCGGCCTGCGGGTCGACGGTCGGCAAGGCGGCGAAGGCTGCAAAGCGGTCCGGCTTGGCGGCGCACAGCTTGGCCAAGCGGTCGTTCACTTTGGCGGTCAGCTCGACCGCGACATCGAGCCCGAGCTTCTGGGTCGACGGCGCGCCGTGCGAGATCACCTGCACGTCGATGCCGGCTGCGTCCATTTCCTTCAGCCGCAGCTCGCCGAGATCGTAGAGCCGCTGGTCGGTCTCGTTACCGCGGCCGGCCTCGGGGCCGCTGTAGTGCCTGGTCAGTTCGGGGTCCCAGTAGTGTTCTTCGATCGCGATCACCGGGCAGTTCGGCTTTTTCAGCATTACGCGGCTCCGACCCTGACACGCCCCGTTCCCTAGCAACCGCCCTGCCCGCTGTCACCGGCGCCGAACCGCGCCCGGACTCGTCATGCGTGTGGCGGCCGCGCCCGGCGGCAGGAAAGTTCTCTTCGAGTTTGCTTTGGAAAAAATACCGACTCAGTTATGCACAGGCCATGCTGCCGATTCTACGAATAATTCCGGTAGGCGGCGTACTTCTCGCCATTACAATCCTGATCCTGGCGCTCAAGCCGCCTGTGGGCCCGCATGGCCCATTCACATCGGCCATGGTGCCCGCGCGCGGCGCTTTGATGCTGCGCGAGGAGCATCCGGAGTGGCCGCAGCTGCTTGTCCTGGCGGCGTGGCGGCGCGCCGAGGCGGTGCTTGCGCTGCGCGAACTGCCCGACACCCCGATGCGCATCGCACCGCCGGTGCCCGCCGAGGTCGCGCAGCCGGCGAAGCCAGAAAAACCCCAAAACGCCGGGACGCTGGCCGGCCTGCCGGCCAAGACATCCGATCCGGAAGACGTCACGGGATCGGTCCCGTCGCATGACGGCAGCCTGCCGGTCGATATCGGCGAGAGTTCATCGGCCGAATTGCCGGTCATCCCGCACCAGGAGCGGCCGCCGGTGACCATGATGCCGGCACGCGAGATGCCGCCAGCCGACGACGCAACGCCGCAGCCCGTGCGGACCAAGCCGCGCAGCGAAGCCGCCCCCGAGACAGGTCGCCCAGCGCAGGCCAGCCAAAACACAGCGCCGCAGCCGGCGCCGGTCAAGCAAGCACGCACGGACACACCGGAAGCGCCGCAGGCAGAGCAAGCGAAAAAGGAAGCCGCGCCCGAACCGACCCCGCCGAACCACGAACGTAAAGCCGGCGCGGCAGACGCCGAGCAGCCCCGACACGCGAGTTCGGAAGCCACGCCCGCACCGGCGCCACACCAGCCGGAAAAGAAATCCGCCGCGGCTGCCGCGGCGGATGCAAATCAGACCGAGCAGCGTGCTGCAGCGGAGCCTAATCAGCAGAGAAAAGACATCGTCGAAAGGGCGACATCAAAGCAAGCAAGCCGTGAAGCCGCGCCGCAACAGCTTGAACCGAAGCGAGAAGAAAAAGTCGACGCGCCGGAAGCAACGAAACAGGCCAGCCATGTCGCCGCGGCGGAAGCTGCTCGGCAGGAAAACCCGGCCTCCGAACCGGCGAAGCCGCGGCAAGCAAGCGGTGAAGTCACGCCGCAATCGGCGGAGTCGAAGTCCGAAGGCGCCACGCCCCGGAAGGCGGACGCAAAACTGGCAAGCCGGGACGCTGCTGCCCAGCCAAGCCAGGAAACCAAGACCGCACCCAGGCGGGGGAATGCAAAACAGGCGAGCCGCGAGCCGGCGGGCGTCGAGCGGAAGCGGGAAGTCCGCCATGTCAGACGCGCAAAGCACAAGCGGCGGCATTTGGCGCGTCGGACGCACCGCGTCAAAGGAAATCGCGTCGCGGCGCCACCCGACCTATTTCAAGCGCTGTTCGGAATCCAAACCGGCCGGCCGGGCGGTTACGTGGCGCCGACGTCGCAGCGCTAGCGCAAGACCGTCTCGCTCAATAGACGTCGAGACGCCCGGTATACAGGCTGGATGCCGACGACACGTTCATGCCGGAAGCCCTCGCCTCGCGGATCTTAGCCTTGTATTTCGGCTGTGCGCGGCGCGCGATCGTGCGGCCGCCAGCCGCGGTTGAAGCAAAGGCCCCGAACGTATTCCGGCTTGGCCGGCTGGCCAGCCCTCTGCGTTTGGCGGCGTAGTAGTAGCCCGAGGCGTAGTAATGAACGGCGCGGTCCATGTTGCCGCCGGCGGTGCGATATGCACCCGCCAGATATATCACCGCATAGGTCATGTTGGTATTGGGGTCGAGCAGGCCAGCCGCGCTGCCGCGGTAACCCATGGCACGCGCGGTGCCGAGTTTGATCTGCATCAGGCCGTAATTGCCGGCATGCACAACGCGCGCATTGCCGCCGCTTTCCCGGCGGATCACGCGGCGCACGAGCGCCACCGGCACATTGTTGGCGGCAGCGTGGCTCGCGATCAGCGCATCGAGATTGCCATTTGCGTCGAGCGCTAAGGCGTGACGATGTCGCGAGGAAGCGGCAGACGCCGACGTGGCGAGCGCGAAGAGGACGGCAGCGGAAAGCAGAAGGCGAATCATATCAACTCCGTTGCAAAGAAATCATCGTCGCTTTTTGGGATCTCGGTTTTTCACCGGGAACCCGGGCAGGTTTGTGGCGCAACGGCGACAAACGAATGTGGTTCCATCACGAAATGATTTACGATGTTAACGAGCCCGCGGGGCCGCGACGGCGGACTAAAGGCAATTGCCGCGTTGGACGCGGTTTAAAGCGTGCGGCAGCGGAGAGTGAATATTCGCTTGGGGCAACCGTCGCTTTAGCGAAGGAGGGCCGCGCCATGCCGATCGAACTCGCTTTAGCCATTGCCGTCATCGTCTGCCTGTTTGGGATATATGCGGGCGCGCTCGCCTGGGCCGACTTCCACAGCCGCAACCATCGGTACCATCGCTAAACGGCAACGCCGAGGCGGCTCACATTCGCGCCGATGCGCATGAGGCGGCGGCCCTTGGCGCGTCTGCCGTTTCCCGTTATGTCCGGCCGCGAACAACGAGTCCCGATGCGGGAGCCGCATGCAGCCGAACCTGCGCCCAATTGCCTCGCTACTGCTTTCCGTTGCCTTCCTTCTCGCCGGCAACGGCCTGCAATTCACGCTGGTGCCGCTGCGCGGCCATGCCGAGGGATTCAGCTCGTTTGCTTTGGGCGTGATCGGCTCGGCCTATTACGTCGGCTTCGTTAGCGGCTGCCTGCTGGCGCCCTATCTCATCGTCCGCGCCGGCCACATCCGCGCCTTCGCCGCCATGGCGGCGCTCGCGGTGGTGGTCGCGCTTGCCTATCCGCTCAATACCGACGTGGCGCTGTGGACGGCGTTCCGCATCGTCAACGGATTCTGTCTCGCCGGAATCTATCTGGTGATCGAAAGCTGGCTCAACGACCACGCCACCAATCGCAACCGCGGCTATGTGATGTCGGCCTATGTGTTCGTGAATTTCCTCGCCTTCACAGTCGGCCAGCTCATGGTGACGTTCTATGCGATCCAGGAAGCAGGCGATTTTATCCTTGCCGCCATGCTTGCATCGTTCGCCATCTTGCCGGTGGCGCTGACGCGTTCGGCGCAGCCAGCGCCCATCACCATTGTCACCTTCCGGCCGCAACGGCTCTACCAAGCAGCCCCCGTCGGGCTAGTCGCGAGCATGATGGTGGGCGTGGCCAATGGCGCCTTCTGGGGGCTCGGCCCGATTTCGGCGGCCGGCAACGGATTGGACGTGGGCAAAGTGGCGGTGTTCATGAGCGGGGCGACGCTCGCCGGCGCTATAGTGCAATGGCCGATCGGCCGCCTCTCCGACCGTGTCGACCGCCGCCTGGTGCTTTCGGCGCTGCTCATCGGCGCGGCGGTGACCGGCGTGTTGCTGTGGGTGTTTGCGCGCAACGGCTGGCTGCTGCTCGTCTTCGGCCTGCTGTTCGGGGCGCTGGCGCTGCCTTGCTATTCGCTCGCCGCCGCGCACGCCTATGACAAGACCCCGAGCAGCGACATGGTGCCGACAGCGGCCACTATCCTCCTGGCCAACGCGGTGGGCGCGGCCATCGGGCCGCTGCCTGCCTCGCTGGTGATGGATCTGCTCGGACCGCGCGCGCTGTTTCTGTTCACGGCTGCGGCGTAAGCGTCATTGGCCGCATACATATTCTATCGCACCACCGTGCAGGAGGCCGTCCCGGAGCCGGACAAGACCGGATTCGATCTCGCCGCTACCGCGCCGGTTGGCGCCGTGATGACCGGCGAGCAGCTCAATCCGCTCGACCCTTCCGTCGTGGTGCCCGAACACTACACGCCACCAGGCGACGATGCCGCCGCAAGCGGGTAATATGCATTTGCCAAGCAATGAAGGAGGACGACACATGCCGAAGGCCTATTGGGTGGTGAGCTATCAATCCGTCAAGAACCCCGACGCCCTGCAGGCCTACGCCAAGCTGGCGGGACCGGCAATTCAAGCGGCCGGCGGACGCTTCGTCGTGCGCGGAACGCCGATCAAGACCATGGAAGCCGGCATAAGCCAGCGCACGGTGGTGATCGAATTCGACAATCTGGATAAGGCGCTCGGCGCCTATGACTCGCCCGGCTACCAGGAAGCGCTCAAGGCGCTTGGCGCCGGCAACGTCACGCGCGACATGCGCGTGGTGGAAGGCGCGGCCTGAGCGACTATGCGCCCCGCATCGCTTTAGTTCACCAGGCGGTGAACGGATAACGCCGCTCGGCTTCGTGCGCCATTTTCTGCGCTTCGTTGAAGGCGTCGATCACGGTCGAAAGCGTCGCGGCGAGGCGCGTAAAGCCGCCAAAAACCGGCCAGGACTTCGGCGCAGGGGCGCGCATTTCCAAAGTCGACATCGTCCTCTTCTCCTCACGTCACGGGATTGTCCAGATAGCGGCGCTCGATCTGGCGCTCAGCTTCATCGGTGAATTTGGCGCCGGGTCCGCCGAGATAGCGAGCGATCTCGCGCTCGGCCTTGCGCATATTGGCCTGCTCGACGGCGTCGAGCAGGCGGCGCAGCGGACTGCGCCTGCCGCGCGCGGCGTTGTCCTTGATTTCGGCCTCAAGCGGGATAGCGGTGGACGAGGCAATAGCCATAGAACCTGCTCCTTATTGCGGGTCCCAGGCGTTTCCACTGTCTTTTCTTGATGTTATTGCACCGCAATATAACCGGATTCAAATACCCGGGTAGACGGATGCAGGCATGAGTTCCATGCGTTGAACTCATGCGATTGGTCATAAAGAGGTAAGGAATCGGGCCGATCCGCCGACGGTTCAGGCCATGCCTCTAGTGTATTCGGTTCTCAGTCGCCTCGCCCTGCGCCTTCGCCGCGCGCACTTGTCGGCGATTGCCTCGCCGATGCCAGTCCCGCCGCCGGTGACGATCGCGACCTTGCCTTCCCAGACGAGGCGCCGTGGCGCATCTCCTTTTCCCACGCCTGAATGCGGCGCGACCACGCAGTGTCACTGGCGAGGGAAATTTTCGCTGCTTTGCGCGTTGTTCCATCGCGATCAACGCACAAGAGGATGACCATGGCATCGACGACAGCAGCCCTTAAACCGAGCGACGAGGGAGATGAGCAAGGCCTCAAGCTCGGGCGCGCCGAGGGCGAAGCCTACAGCAAGATCCTGAAACACATGCTGGATGATGTCGCCGAAGGCGGCGGCCAGGTCGAGCACGGCGACTATCTGATTTCTTATGCCGTGGAAGAGGCCGAAGGCATGTATGCGCCGAAAGGCGGCAAGTTGGAATGGGAGCCGCCCGGCGAGGCCAATATCCACATCGAGATCGCGGTGCAAGACAAAGCCGATGGCCGAATGATCCCAGGGCTCGACATCGACGTGACGGTGATCGACGCCAATGGCGAGGAGGTCGGCACGCATCGCACGCCGCTGCTGTGGCATCCCTACCTCTACCACTACGGCCGCAACTGGCGCATTCCCGGCAGCGGCATCTATACGCTGCGCGTGCGCTTTCCGGCGCCGCAATTCCACCGCCACGACAAGAAGAACGGCAACCGCTTCGCCCAAGGCGCGGAGGTGCGGTTCGAGAACGTGAAGCTGGAGGCGGGTAAGGAGGATCGGTAGCACTCTCCACTGTCATTCCGGGGCGCGTGCGCAGCACGCGAGCCCGGAATCCATAACCCGCAGCGCTACCGAGTATGGATTCCGGGTCCGGCGCCAACGCGCCGTCCCGGAATGACGATGTCAATCAAACATCGGCACCGCAAGCTCCGCTGTCATCGTCCGCGAACGCGGACGATCCAGTAATCATCGGATTCGTTGTGACGACTGGATGCCCCGCCTTCGCGGGGCATGACAGCCGATATGATCGGCGGGCCGTCGGTCAATCGAACATCGCCACTGCGCGCGTCCAGCCGCCGGAAGCCGCCTTGATCTTGGACGGGAAGCAGGCGACGGTGAAGCCGTGGGCGGGAAGCTGCTCGAGATTGGCGAGCTTCTCCATGTGGCAATACGGGATCTCGCGGCCGGCCTTGTGACCTTCCCAGATGATGGAAGGATCGTGCGTCTCGGCCCAGCGTTTCGCGGTGTGCACGAAGGGCGCATCCCAGCCCCAGGCGTCGATGCCGCAGACACGCACGCCGCGCGAGGTGAGATAAAGCGTCGCCTCGCGCCCCATGCCGATGCCCGCCGACATGTAGTCGTCCTTGCCGATGCAGGAGCCGGCCCGCGTGTTGACCAGCACGATGTCGAAGGGCTTGAGCTCGTGGCCGATGCGCTTGAGCTCGGCTTCCACCTCCGCCGCGCTGACCACATGACCGTCTGGCAGTTTGCGGAAATCGAGCTTGACGCCGGGACGGAAAAACCAGTCGAGCGGCACCTCGTCGATGGTGATCATGCGGTTGCCGTGAATGTCTTTCGACTGGAAGTGGTAGGGCGCGTCCATATGCGTGCCGTTATGCGTGGCGAGCGCCACGTTCTCGAACGCCCAGCCCTCGCCGTCCGGAAGATCCTCGACGCGCAAGCCGGGAAACAGGGCCGCGACCATGGGGCCGGTCTGCTTTCCGCTTTGGTATTCGATCTTCGGCCGCATGAAGGGCGGATCGAGCACGGTTTCATTGTCGAGAGAAACCGAAATATCGACGATGCGGCTGGGCAGTTTCATAGGCGCGTCCCCCACTGATCATTGCAACGTGTCGCGCAAGCCTAGTCGGTTTCACCGCGAAGCGGCAGGGGGCGCTTCGCAAAACGGTCAGGCCGCCCGAAGGCGGCCTGCCGATTCGATTTGGACGCGTGCAACCAATGGCGGGCTTAGAGCTTCCGTTCCGGGAATTGAACGCAAGGCGGCGAAGCCAAAGCTCCGGCGCGCGGCATGCGCTTGCAGAACGAGCCTCGCCAAAACGAAAGGGCCGCCCGCAGGCGGCCCTGTCTTTGTTTGCTCACTGAGGCATCACAGCCCGCCTCCTGCCCCGGCACCCGCCGATGCACCGGCCGCCGACGCACCTGCGCCGGCTCCGGCCGAAGCGCCACCGGCGCCGGCACTCGCGCCGCCACCGACGCCCGCCGCTGCGCCGCCCGCCGACGCACCGCCGCCGACCCCGGCCGACGCGCCGCCCGCGCCGGCACCCGCGCCACCACCGGCGCCTGCGCTTGCGCCACCCGCCGACGCACCGCCGCCGACCCCGGCCGAAGCACCGCCGGCGCCGCCACTGGCGCCGCCGCCCGCGCCTGCGCTTGCGCCGCCTGCCGACGCACCGCCGCCGACCCCGGCTGAAGCACCGCCGGCGCCGCCACTCGCGCCGCCGGCAGATCCGCCGCCGCCGGCGCCGCCACCGGCACCACCAGCGCCGCCGCCGCCAACGCCACCGCCCCCGATGCCGCCGACACCCGTAGTGGCCGCTTCATTGCCGCTCACGGCGTCGGCGCCGAGGCCGCCGACCGGCGCGCCACGAAGATAATTCTGATGCCGCGTATGATGCGCTTGCGCCACCTGAATGCCGGCAACGACAACGGGACCTGTGCCGTGGTCGCCATTTGCTGAAACGGGCGCGGGATTGGCCGCGCCGATCGACGCCGTGCCGCACAGCAGCGCGGCCGTCAGCGCTATCAATCTGGTTTTCCGCATAACCTCACACTCCTTTTGACTACGTCGTCTCGTAGACAAAACGCCAAGCCATGGGCGCGCGGCCGAACGGCGGTGAAAAGTGCAAGGTTGCAGCAAACGAGGCCTTAACGTTTCCCGTCGACTTGAATGCGCGGCGAGAAAGGGAACCGGTTGCGCCGGGGCCGTTTGACGCGCGCCGCAAGCGGGATACATTTGCGCGCCAAATAGCGACCGGAACCGGAGCCCCCCATGCCCAAGGCCTACTGGATCACCGCCTATCGCGAGATCAAGGACCCCGCCAAGCTCAAGGCCTATGCGGAACTTGCCCCGCCGGCGGTGATGCCGTTCGGCGGCAAGTATCTGTGTCGCGGCATGCCGCAGGTGGCATACGAGGCCGGGCAGAAGGAGCGCGTGGTGATCACCGAATTTCCCAGCGTCGAGAAGGCGCTCGCCGCGCATGATTCCCCCGGCTACCAGAAGGCGCTCGCTGCGCTCGCCGCTCGAATGAGCAACGCCCTGCTGCGGCAGCCGCTCATCCGGCTCTTGGCGGCCAATCTCGCGGCCGGCTTTGCCGCGGCGCTGCTGATGCTGGGCGGGCTGCTGCTCACCAACCCCGGCAACCTGCGCGGGCTGATCTTCGCCGACCGCATGGGCTATGCGGCATTCGCCCTTTTGCTGTTCGGCCTGATCGTGACCTTCGGCAGCGTCGCCATGAGCTCGGCGGTGATGATGCTCGGCCGCGAGCGGCGCCGGCGCAGCGGCGGCGGCGGCAAAGGTGAAACGATCGCGGCGCGCGTGCGGGCGCCGGCGCGGTAGGCTCTCTCTGCCTCATGGTGAGAGGGCGCGAAAGCGCCGTCTCGAACCACGCGGCCGCCCCGTCCTTCGAGACGCGGCCTGCGGCCGCTCCTCAGGATGAAGCGGAGAGAGGACACTCATCACCTCCCGCGCAGCCGCTCGGCGAACAGCACCAGCGCGCGGCGGTAGATCTCCGAGCGATTCCACTCGCGCAGCACCTCGAAATTCTGCGTGCCCTGCTGGTAGGGCGCGCCGGCGACCCAACCGTGCACTTTCAGCAGATTGGCGGTGGAGGCGAGCACGTCCGCCACCGAGCGGCGCAGGTCGACGCGGCCGTCGCCGTCGAAGTCGACGCCGTATTTGATGTAGGACGAGGGCAGGAACTGCGTCTGCCCGATCTCGCCGGCATAGGCGCCGATCATCTGGCTCGGCGGCAGGTCGCCGCGCTGGCGGATGCGCAGCGCCGCGATCAGCTCGCGCTGAAACAGCTCGCTGCGCCGGCAATCGTGCGCCAGCGTGGCGAGCGTGCGGATCACCGGCAGATGGCCCATGTCGCCGACGCCGTTGTCGCTTTCCATGGTCCAGATCGACATCAGCAATTCCTTCGGCACCCCGAAGCGGCGCTCGATGCGCGCGAGCAAGGCGGCGTGGCGGTGCATCAGCTGCGCCGCACGCTTGATGCGCGCCGTGGTGACGCGCGTGCTGGCGAATTTCTCGAAGCTGCCCTCGCGGCGGAAGGCGTGCGCCTGGCGGCGGTCGAAGGCCATCACCTTCGGGTCGGGCGTCAGCCCGGAAAAGGCCGCCTGCACGACGCGCGGCGAGATGCCTTGCGCTTGCGCGTCGCGCGCCATCTGATCGAGGAAGCCGTTGAAGCTGCCGCCGCATTGCGCGGCGCCGGCCGGCGCCGCGAGCGTACAGGCGATGAGGAAACCCCCGAGCAGTCGCGCCATCATGTCGAACCTATCCTTGTTGTGCCGAGGCCAAGCATGACACGCGCAGATGGCCGGCAAAAGGCGATTTCGGGCGCACGAGAGGGCGCAAATGCCGGTTTGGCGGCGTTTTTCCCCCGTGACTCAAGGTCGCGCGAAGATTTCCAATAACAACGGCGTAAAGAAGCGTGATAGCCTGCGGCTGAAACTCGCCGCGGGCGAGCCAGATTGCAGCCAGGGGGAGCATATGAAGCTCATACAGATAGTTGCGGCGGCGGCGCTGATTTTCGCCGGCGCCTTCGGGATTACGACGGCAGCGACAGCGGGACCGCTTTCCGGCGCGCCGGCGCTGCACGCGGCCGGGACTGACGGCAGCCTCGTCATTCAGGTGGTGCAGAACAATAAGAAGAAGAAGGGTCAGAAGGGCGGCGGCGGTGGCGGTAACCCATCGGCCCACCGATCCGGCGGCCACCATCGCGGCAATGCCGCCACAGCGGCTGGCATTGCCGCCGGCATCGGCATCGTCAGCGGCATCATCGCCAACCAGCAGCGCGTCGAAGACGCCGACGACGACGATGATGACGTCGACGATGTCGACGACGACGCCCCGCGCTATCGCCTCCACTGCCGCTTCGGCGTTTGGGTCGATCATCGCGGCGTGCCGCACTGCCGGCGATAGGCGCACTGATCCATCGCTATTGTTGACGTCGTGTTCGGCGCGCGGGCTGTTATCGTCCGCGCGCCGCCCCCGTTCATTCCCGCGTGTGCGGCGATGAATGGAAAGACTGCGGCTGTCATCCTCCGCCAGCAAGTCGGCGCAGAGCGCGGCTCGATGACGGGCTCCGGTGGGCCACGCAGTGAGCGCCAGCGCGGTTAAGCCCGGCCTCTCGCGACAAAACGGCAAAATACGTGTTAGGCTGCGCCCCGGTGGATGGAAAACTCTTCGGGGAGGGGAATAATCATGAAATTTTTTCAAGCGCTTGCGTTGATCGGGCTGCTTTGCTTCGGCATCGGCGGACTGTCGCGGACGGCGGCGGCGGCACCGCTCGCCCAGGTGCAATTGCCGGGCGCCGTCGACAATAACGGCCTCGTCGTCGAGGTGAAAACCGGCCGCAATGCCGCGATCGCCGCCGGCGCGGTCCTTGGCGTGCTCGGCGCCGCCGCGATCGCCAACTCCGCGGAACGCGATCGGGTTTACGACGATGATGACGACGACGACGTCGACGATGTGGACGACGACGCCCCGCGCTATCGGCTGCACTGCCGTTTCGGCGTTTGGGTCGATCATCGGGGCGTGCCGCACTGCCGGCGATAGGCGCACTGATCCACCGCCATTGCTGACGCCGCATTCCGGGCGCGGTCGCGCCCGCAGCACGGGTTCGCGGCAATCGCGCCATGCGTCGGTGCGGTTGCCGATGAACCTGGCGATGCGGCGCGCCGGCACGTCGCGGAACTGATCGACGTCCTCCGGCGCGGGCGGCGCCTGCAGCTTGGGCCGCGCTCGCCTCGTTGCGCGTGCGCCGACGCGCCACGCGTTCTGCCGCGCGAGCTTGTTCGATCGGCTTTGCGTTCGACGTCGGACGCGCGGATTTCATGCTGGCTCCCGGTGACGATATCGGGGCGCGCGGCCTCGTTTCCGCGCGCGAGAACCGCGCCGGACTTTGCCGCCCGCCTTCGCCCGTTGCCGGGCCTCGGCGGACACGCCCCGCACTTTTTTAGAAAAGTGCGAGGGGTGGAGCGCCGCGCGGCGCCACCATCTCGCGCTGGCGAGGCGCGAGGCGCGTCCTTTCAGACGCGCTCGCCCCGCGGCGCTCCACGTGCGGCTTTTCTGTCCCCGGGTCTGCGTTTCCTGGTTTTCGTCCCGGCTTCGGGCCGTCCTTGGCGCCAGTTCGGCTCATCGCCTTGTCGCGCCTTGGAGTTTGCGAAACCATGGGGGCGATCCCAGTCCAGCGAAGCTCCTCGCGGAGGGGTCCTAGTGCCCCCCGATCAGGTCCCGGGGCCTCCCGGGAGGGGGTTACAAGCCCCGCCCGCGGGCGCCGCCACCACCCCACGTTCGACAGTGTCCTGCAGAACGCCCCTCGCGCGGGGTGGATAGTCCTAGGTATATATACTTGTAGGAAGGAAGTCAAGGGACCGGTTCCGCTTTTTTTGCCCGGCTCTCGCGGGCATCGCGCGGAGGCTCCCGGCATTTGCAATCCGCAGCATCGCCCTATATACGGCACGGCGAAAACGCCCCGCCCCCGACCCGCGGGGTTTATTTTTGGAAGGCCGATACACATGGCGAAAAAACCGGGAACCAACCCCAAGGGCGAATTCGTCTTCTTCGACGTGGTCTATGAGGACGGCTCGCAGCGCTCCAACCGGCGCGTGCCGGCCGAGCTGCTCGGCGGCCTCGCCAAGGACGAGCCGGCGCGCGGTTTCCTGATCGAGCAGGACCGCGAGATCGCGGAGAAATCCGGCCGCGCGCCGCTGAAGATCGTGAGCGTCCGCCGCGTCGGCGCCAAGCCTGAGAAGATGATGCGGGTGAAGGAGCGCGCGTGATTGCAAATGCGGCGGCGAAGGCCCATATAAGGCACGTTCGCGATTGAGCCTGACCTTGTTGTTTCGGTCCTGACGGGCCCTTATCCCAAGAACTCGCAAAAATCCGGATATGAGGCCCATGCGAATGGTTCGCATGGGGCATAGACGCAAATCTTGCGTTTTCCAAAGGAGGCCACTTTGGCCACAGGTACCGTTAAGTTCTTCAATGCGCAAAAAGGCTTCGGCTTCATCGTGCAGGACGACGGCGGCCCGGATGTGTTCGTTCACATCTCGGCGGTCGAGCGCGCCGGCATGAGCAATCTCAACGAGGGCCAGAAGCTCTCGTTCGATGTGCAGCCCGATCCGCGCAGCGGCAAATCCGCCGCCGCCAATCTGCAAGCCGCCTGATTTCGCTTTTCAGCGATGACGAGGACGCCGGCGCGACATGCGCCGGCGTTTTTGTTTCGCCCCCCCGGGGCTAGAGGCTTCCGCTCAGTCGTCCAGGAAGCACGTGAGTTTACGCGACCGGCTCGGGTGTTTCCGATTCCGCGGCGCCTTGGCCTCGATCTGCCGGACCCCCCTCGGGTCGAGCCCGAGGGCTGAAGGCTTAAGGCGGGTGACCGGCACTATTCCGCCGCGACCTTGGTGAGCTCACCGGCCTTTTCCATTTCACGCCGTAGCCATTCGGGCGCGATGTCGAAGCCGTTCGGCCAGGTGGGCGCACCGAATTCGAGAAAGACCCGGTTGAAAGAGGCTTCGTCGCGCAGCGGCTCCATCATGGGGCCGGGTTCTTCGACCATGCGCGCAAAGTCATGCACGCCCTCGCTGCCGTCGCTGAAGCGAAGGCGCAGGCGGAAGCCGCCGAGCTTTTCCATTTTTGCGATCTTAGTCAGCATCGAGGCCTGCGATCCGTTCGAGCGGCGGCGGCGGATGGTCCTTGAAGTACATGCGGATCGCGATGCCGTAGAACCATGCAATCGTCGACATGGAGCAGAACTAGCATAGGTTGCATCAGGACGAAACGAGTGCCCCCCGGCCTCAAGCTGAGGAGCGCGTAGCGCATCTCGAAGCATGAGGCCGCCCCATCCTTCGAGACGCGGCCTGCGGCCCCTCCTCAGGATGAGGCGGAGGAAGATCAGTTGTCGAGGAAGCCCCGCAGCTTCCTTGACCGGCTCGGGTGCCGGCTCAAAGCAACGCGTCAAGGTCTTCGCGGGACAGATCGCAGTCGCGCAGAATTTTCGCCAGCAGCCCCGGGCCGATAATCTCGGCGCCGTGGACCGGTACGGTCGTCACCCGGCCGTCGGCGTGGCGCAGCCGATGATGGCTGCCTTTGACGCGAGAATCGACGAAACCGGCTCGCGCAAGCGCCGCAATGACTTCGGCGCCGGTCAGCCGCGGCAGCCGGCTCATGCCGGGACGGTCACGCGCTGTACACCGATGAACTCAAGGGTCGGACGCGCGGCAGCATCGTCTTCTTCGAGGCACACGGCAATCGCCTCCTGAACGCGTTCGATCAATTCGTCAAGGGAGCGCGCTTGCGTATGGCAGCCGGCCAGCGCGGGAACCGACGCAACGTAATTCCCGTCCTCGTCGCGTTCGACGACGATGGTGAAATCGCGTTGCGTGCCGCTCTCGTTGTTCATCTCGGTCAGTTATCCAAAAACGACCGCAGCTTTCTAGACCTACTCGGATGCTTCAGCTTGCGCAGCGCCTTGGCCTCGATCTGCCGGATGCGCTCGCGCGTGACCGAGAACTGCTGGCCGACTTCCTCCAGCGTGTGGTCGGTGTTCATGCCGATGCCGAAGCGCATGCGCAGCACGCGCTCCTCGCGCGGGGTGAGCGAGGCGAGCACGCGCGTCGTGGTCTCGCGCAGGTTCGACTGGATCGCCGCGTCGATCGGCAGGATGGCGTTCTTGTCCTCGATGAAATCGCCGAGGTGCGAATCCTCCTCGTCGCCGATGGGCGTCTCCAGCGACAAGGGCTCCTTGGCGATCTTCAGGACCTTGCGCACCTTCTCCAGCGGCATGCCGAGTTTTTCGGCGAGCTCCTCCGGCGTCGGCTCGCGCCCAATTTCGTTCAGCATCTGTCTAGAAGTGCGCACGATCTTGTTGATGGTCTCGATCATGTGCACCGGGATGCGAATGGTGCGCGCCTGGTCGGCGATCGAGCGGGTGATGGCCTGGCGGATCCACCAGGTGGCGTAGGTCGAGAACTTGTAGCCGCGGCGGTACTCGAACTTGTCGACCGCCTTCATCAATCCAATGTTCCCTTCCTGGATCAGGTCGAGGAACTGCAGGCCGCGGTTGGTGTATTTCTTGGCGATGGAGATGACGAGGCGCAGGTTAGCCTCCACCATTTCCTTCTTCGCCTGGCGCGCCTCGCGCTCGCCCTTCTGCACCATGTGCACGATCTTGCGGAACTCGTCGATGCCGACGCCGGTTTGCGCGGCGAGATCGTGCACCAGCGCGCGGATCTCCTTGATGCGGTCCTTCTCGCGCGCGACGAAGTTCTTCCAGCCCTTGGCGCTGAGTTTGGAGACGCGGTTGAGCCAGCGCGGGTCGAGCTCGCCGCCCATGTACTGGCGGAGGAAGTCCTCGCGCGCGACGCCGTAGCTCTCGGCAAGCCGCATCAGGCGGCCCTCGTTGGAGACGAGCCGCTTGTTGATGTCGTAGAGCTGCTCGACCAGGCTATCGATGCGCGCCTGGTTGAGCCGCAGCGACTTCACCTCGGTGATGATTTCTTCCTTCAGCTTCTTGTATTTGCGCTCCTGCGCCGGCGACAGCGAGGTGTTCTTCAGGCGGAATTCGATGTCCTGCTCCTGCAGGCGGCGCAGGCGCTTGAAGGTGTCAGCGATGGTGTCGAAGGTCTCCACCACCTTGGGCTTGAGCTCGGCCTCGATCGCGGCGAGCGAGAGCGAAGACTCCATGTCGTCTTCGTCGTAATCCTGCTCGGCGGCGACCTCGCCCGGATCCTTCTCCTCCTCGTCGCCCTCCACGCCGGCCGGCTTGGCCTGGAACGGGGTGGCGGCAGGCGGCGCGGCCGGCGGCGCCACCGGCTGCTGCACGACCTGCAGATGCGGCGCGCCGGGCACCGGCGTGCCGACGGCGGCGGCAATCGGCTTGCCGTCGGGGCCGATCTGCGGCGGCGCGATCTGCTTGGCGTCGGGGCCGGCATAGGTCGCTTCCAGGTCGATGATGTCGCGCAGGAACACCTTTCCTTCGTTGAGCTCGTCGCGCCAGATGATGATGGCCTGGAAGGTGAGCGGGCTCTCGCACAGGCCGGCGATCATCGCCTCGCGGCCGGCCTCAATGCGTTTCGCAATGGCGATCTCGCCCTCGCGCGACAACAGCTCGACCGAGCCCATCTCGCGCAGATACATGCGCACGGGATCGTCGGTGCGCTCGGACGGCTCTTTCTTCTCGGTGGTGGCAAGCGGCTTGGCGGCAACCTCGACCAGCTCGCCGTCGCTCTCGTCGTCGTCGCCGCCCTCTTCCGCCTTCTCCTCGGCGTCGTCGCTGTCGTCGCTTTCGACGACCGTGATGCCCATCTCGCTGATCATGGCGAAGACGTCTTCGATCTGGTCGGAGGTGACCTCCTCCGACGGCAGCACGGCGTTGATCTGTTCGTGGGTGACGTAGCCGCGCTTCTTGGCGGCCTTGATCATCTTCTTGACGCCGGCGTCGGTCAGGTCGAGCAGCGGCAGCGGGGTGTCGGGCGCGCCTTCGGTTTCCTTCTCCGGGGCTTCTTCCTTGGCCACCTGCACCTTGACCTTGCTCGCCATCCGTCTCTCCTGGCCTTTCTGGCCTTTTGTCGCCGCGCACCCCTCGAAGGTTTAAGGGGAGCAAAGATGACCAAAAAGGGCCGCGCGCCTTTTCAAAAGGCGAGGCCCCCGAATCAGGTCGCTTCAGTGTTCCCGGAACCCGCTAAGCTCCGATTAACCTGAGATTTGCCGCGGGAATCGACCCATTATTCCACGCCGGCTTGGCCCTTGCACTTCCCCAATTGCGGGCAGCGTCCTCACCGAAAACGGTTCTCTCCGGGACCCCTGCGCCGGGAATTCGCCAGTGCTCATAGACTACGGACGCCGCGACCGGAAGAGGCGCCGAAGCCCTCGATCAAAGCCTCGGTCCCGTCCATCCGGGCAAGGCGAGCCTTGACGTCGCGCAACCGCAGATAATTGGCTTCGCTCGCCTCCTGACCGAGCGCCTGCTCGGCGTCCTTGAGCTCTTTAAGTAGGGAATGCCACTGACGATGCAAGGCGACCAGCTGCTGCCAGGTCACCAAAACGTCGTCCGGCGCGGCTTCTGGCCGCGCTCCCCACACCGAGGCCGTGGTGATGGCCGCGGCAAGCCGCGCGGCGACCTCGGCGAGCCCGCGGGCGGCAAGCTCGGTCCGCAAGGCCTCGGCATCGAGCACCGCGGCATGGGCGGCGATGTCGATGAGGGCGCTTTTGAGCCGCTCGGCCTCGGCGTGGCGGAACTCGAGCTGGCTCAGCTCCTCCAGGTGATCGTGCAGCAGCCAGGGGTGGTTGAGAGCGGCCTCGAGGATGAGCGCCTCGCGGCGCGGCACCGCGGTGCGGTGGCCGCGATGCACTGGGCTTGCCGCCAGCTGCTGGCTGACCACGACGTAGGGGCCGCTCTTGCCGGCGGGGGCGCGCGCGCCGTTGCGCGGCCAATCGCGGCGCTGTCCGCGCCATGGCGTCTGTCCGCCCTGGCGCCAATTCGGCTCGCGCAGGCGCTGGGCTTGCGCCGGGGCGAAGAATGCGCCGAGCCGCGCATGGAAATCCTGCCGATAATATTTGCGCACGGCCTCGTCGCCGACCGCCGCGGTCACTTCGTTGATGCGCGCTTCCAGCGCCGCGCGCCGCTCCGGCGTATCGAAGGATTTCCCCTGCGTTTCCCGCTCCCACAACATGACCGCCAATGGGCGCGCGGCTGCGATCACCTCGGCGATGGCGTCGCGCCCGCCGCTGCGGAACAGATCGTCGGGATCCTGGCCCTGCGGCAGCGTTGCGAACTTCAGGCTCTTGCCGGGCTGGAGCCGCGGCATCGCCAGATCGACCGCGCGGTAGGCGGCGCGCAGGCCGGCGGCATCGCCGTCGAAGCAAAGCGTGGGCTCGTCCGCCATTTTCCACAGCAGGCCGAGCTGGTCCTCGGTCAAGGCGGTGCCGAGCGGCGCCACGCTCGCCGCAAAACCCGCGCGCACCATGGCGATGACGTCGACATAGCCTTCGACCGCGACCAGGGCTGCGCCTTCGTGCGCGGCCTGGCGCGCGGCGGCGATGTTGTAGAGCGTCGCGCCCTTGTGGAAGAGCGGCGTCTCCGGCGAGTTGAGATACTTCGCCGGCGCGTCCTTCTCCAGCGCGCGGCCGCCGAAGGCGATGACGCGGCCGCGCAAGTCGGTGATCGGGAACATGACGCGGTCGCGGAAGCGGTCGAACGGCAGCGGGATATCGTCGCCGGCGACCAGCAGGCCCGCTTCCACCATGTCCTCGACCGGCACGCCATGGCCGCCGAGATGCTCCTTCAGCGCGTAGCGGTCGGACGGCGCGTAGCCGAGACGGAATGCCAGTTGCGTGGATGCGTCGAGCCCGCGGTCGGCGAGATAGCCGCGCGCTTTGGCGCCGGCTTTCGCGGCGAGCGTATCGGCGAAGAACTTCGCCGCCAGCTCCATCACCTCGTGCAGCGATTTGCGCCGCGCCTCGCGCGCCTCGTCTTCCCGCGAAATCTTCGGCAGCGGCACGCCGGCCATCTGTGCCAGCCGCTCCACCGCTTCCGGGAAGCTGACGCCTTCCGATTCCATGACGAAATCGAAAATGCTGCCGTTCTTGCCGGAGGAAAAATCGAACCAGGCCTGCTTGTGGTCATTCACGAAGAAGGACGGCGTCTTCTCCTTGTTGAACGGCGACAGGCCCTTGAACTCGCGGCCCGCGCGCACGAGCTTGACGCGCCGCCCGACGACCTCCGAAACCGGAAGCCGGGCTTTCAGCTCGTCAAGGAACTGGGGCGTGAAGCGCATAAATCCTTGGCGCCCGAAGCGCCGGATGTGGCTAGCTCGTTGTTGCGAATCGGCACCCCTATACTAGACCGCAGAATTGAGGTTTTCCGGGGTATGCGTGGGAAGCGTTCGCGCGGCGGCGGTTTTGAAGATTTTTCCCAGATTTCCACAGGCCGGGATGCCAAGCGTCGGACTTGACGCGGATGAGATACATTTGTATATACAAGCTGGATCGAGGTACGGACGAAGTCAGTCTGCGTCAGCGGGTGCAGCAGAGAGCTTCGACCCTGTCATAGCGAATCCTCGGCGATAAATTCATTATCGCAACCTCCATCTGGAGGCGGATTGCTGTGGCGGAAGACGTGCAACGGAAGTTCGCGGGCGTTCGCGAATTCGGATGGAATCCGAAAAAACGCGAAAGCAATCTGCGAATTCACCGGATCGACTTCGAGGACGTGAAAGGAATCTTTGACGGCTACACGTTTGTCCGTCGATCGGATCGTCATGGCGAAATCAGGTACCAAGTCTTCGGCTATGTCCACGGGCAAGAAGTCGCGGTCGCATGCGCGCTCCGCGACACCCTCTGCTGGCTCATCTCGGCGCGGCGCGCGCGGCGGGACGAGCGGAGAAAATTTTACGATCGTCTCGAGGGACAGCCCCCGGAAGGGTAAGACTGATTGGGCAGCGGTCGACGCGCTTACTGACGAGCAAATCGAGGAATCAGTTCGCAAAGATCCAGACGCGGTTCCGCTCGATTTCAACTGGGACGAAGCCGTCCTTGTCGTCCCGCCGAAGAAGCAGGCCATCTCGATCCGCGTCGACGAGGATGTGCTCGACTACTTTAAGAACGAAGGCGCCGGCTATCAGCGGCGCATGAACGCGGTGCTGCGCTCGTACATGCAGCAAAAGAAGAGCAAGAGGCGGGCGTAGCGTTTCGTCATTCCGGGACGCCGCGCAGCGGCGGACCCGGAATCCATACTCCGCAGCGTTTCGGGTTCGGAAAGATTGGGTCTATGGATTCCGGGCTCGCGCCGGACTTTACCATCGGCCCGGCCCATTGGGCGGCGCGTGTCCGATCACGCCGCCAGCCCATCTGCAGGCGGCGCGGCCTCGCGGTTTGCCGCAACCGGCGCACTCTCCAGGTTCTGGCTCCGCCGCGCGGGCAGGCAATGGTCGGCCATATGTGTCGGCGAGGACATGCAGTTGAGCACGTCGTTCTGCGTCAGGCCGATATCGCGCAACATGTAGTCATCGAGCTTCAGCATTGTGCTGGCGCATTTGTGCACGCGCCGGCGCGCGAAGCCCGCAAGCAGCCAAGTGAAAAACTGCGTCACCATGATCATCTCCATCGGATTCAAAAGTTGCAAAACCACGATCGTCTCCATCGGGGCCTTTTGGGTTCGCGCCACCGCGCCAGCCCAAACATACCGTTTAGTCTGATATACATACCGAATGGTCTCATTGCAATAGGGAAATGGCGTTTTGGAAACGATATAATAATCCAATTATCACAGATACTTATCTAAACATCCTTGAATATAAGAGCCAGCATGGCTATTTTACAGACCGGACAGTATGCTGAGGCCTAAGATGATCGACCGAGGCGCACAGACCCGCGAACGCATCCTGGCAGCGGCCGAGCCGCTGGTGCTGCGGCAGGGCTATGCCGGCACCTCGCTCGACGACATTCTCGGCGCCTCGGGGCTGACCAAGGGCGCCTTCTTCCATCACTTCAAGGACAAATCGGCCTTCGCGCGCGCGCTGATCGAGCGCTGCGCCTGCAACGACACCGGCCGCTTCGAGCGTTGCGCTCTTGAGGCCGAGGCCGCGAGCGAGGATCCGCTCGACCAGGCGCTCGCCTTCTTGCAGGCGATGGAGGCCATGATCGAAAGCCGGCCGACGCCGCTTGGCGGCTGCGTGCTCGCCGCCTATACCCACGAGATCATGCAGTTTGAGCCGGAACTGCAGGCCTATATCGGCCAATGCTTCCGGCGCTGGTCGGCGGTTTACGAGAAGAAGTTCGAGGCGGTGCTCGCGCGTTACCGGCCGGCGTTTGCGGTCTCCGCGCGCGATCTCGCCGAGCAGGTGATCGCCATCTTCGAAGGCGCGCTTATTCTATCGCGCAGCTTCAACGACCCGGCGCTGGTGGTGCGCCAGCTGCGCCAATTCCGGCAGTATTTCGAATTGCTGTTCAAGGAGCGCGTGAAGTACGCAGCTTAGAGCCCGGCGTTGAATCAGGCCCGTCATTGCGAGGAGCCCTGAAGGCGACGACGCCATCCAGCATGGATCACATGAGCCTCTGGCTTCGCTTCGCGCGCAATGACGCGTCTTGCGCGCTGCCGTCACCGCGCATCGTGGAAGATAATGCCGGCCGTGTGGCGGCGTCCCGACCGGATGCGGCTGACGCCATGCCGCAGGTTGACCCGATAATCGCCCCGCGCACCTTTGACCGGCCGGTGATGCACGGCGAAAATCACCGCGTCGCCCTGCCGGAGCGGCACGACCTCGGCGCGCGACTGCATGCGCGGTCGCTGCTCGGTGATGACGAATTCGCCGCCGGTGAAATCGCGCCCGGGCTCCGACAGCAGGATCGTCACCTGCAATGGAAAGGCGAGATCGCCATAAAGGTCCTGGTGCAAACAATTGTAGTCGCCCGGCCCGTATTGCAGCAGCAGCGGCGTCGGCCGCTGCTGCCCGGCCTTGTGGCAGCGCGCAAGAAAATCCGCATGACTCGGCGGGTAGCGCGTGTCCAATCCCATGCGCGCGTTCCAGTCGTTGGCGATGACCGCGAGCGGCGGATAGAGCGCGCCGCGCAAGCCTGCGATCGGCTCGGGCAGCGGGTAGGAAAAATACTTGTATTCGCCCCTGCCGAAGCCATGCCGGCTCATGACGATGCGGCTGCGAAAGCCGTCATCATTCGCATACCGCGCGGCAAGCCGCTCGCAGTCTTTCGCCGTGAGCAATTTCTCCAGGACCGCGCTACCCTGCTCGTTCAAGCTCGAGGCGACGTGATCCCAATCGGCCTGCACGGGAGCCTTGGATTTCTCTTCGCCGACAAGGCGAATTTTCGCTCGGGTGTTCATGACGCGGCCTTCCGGACGTTGTGACGAAGTCACTGTGCCGTCTTTTTTGACGCGACGACACCCGATTGCGCCACCCGTTTTCGCGGAGTTTTTTGGCGAGCGTGATGCCCCGCGTGGGCGGGGCGTCCAGTAATCACCGCGCTTGTCGTGATGACGGGGTCGTCCGCTCCCCGCCTGCGCGGGGACAGGCTCCGCGGACGATGACAGCAGTCAGCCCGCCAGCTTTGCCTTTACCAGCGCGCTTGCTTTGCCCATGTCCATCTGCCCTGCGTATTTCCCGCGCAGCGCGCCGATCACCTTGCCCATATCCTTCATGCCCGCTGCGCCGGTGTCCTTGATGGCGGCCTCGACCGCGGCGGCCAGCTCGGCGTCCGACATCTGCCGGGGCAGATAACCGGAAATGATGGCGATCTCCTCCTGCTCCTGCTTCACCAGATCGTCGCGCCCGCCCTTCTTGTAGAGCTCGACCGATTCGTGGCGCTGCTTGATCATCTTCTGCAGCACGGAAATCACCTCGGCGTCGCCGAGCGCCGGCTTGCCGGTCCCACGCGCCTCGATGTCGGCGTTCTTCAGCGTGGAATTGACCATGCGCAGGGTGGAAACCGCGCGCTCGTTCTTTGCCTTCATCGCTTCTTTCAAGGCTTTATCGATGTCGTCGCGCAGCACGGTTCCGGCCCTTTCCTCGATGGTGGGGGCGGCTTCGCACCGCCCCTTGCCTCGCCCAACATAATACGCAACTAAGTGGCCATGACCCAGTCGCAAGCCGATGCCGCCGGGGCCGCTTGGGAAGAACCCAAGCCCACGGCTCTTTTAGTGCTGGCCGACGGAACCGTTTTGCAAGGTTTCGGGTTGGGCGCCACCGGACACGCGGTGGGCGAGGTCTGCTTCAATACCGCCATGACGGGCTATGAGGAGATCCTCACCGATCCTTCCTATGCCGGGCAGATCATCACCTTCACCTTCCCGCATATCGGCAATGTCGGCACCAACGAAGAAGACATCGAAACCGTCAACATGGCGGCGACGCCGGGCGCGCGCGGGGTCATCCTGCATTCCGCCATCACCGCGGCATCTAACTACCGCGCCACCCGCAACCTGGACGACTGGCTGCGCGCGCGCGGCATCGTCGGGCTCGCCGGCATCGACACGCGCGCACTCACCGCGCTGATCCGCGAGAAGGGCATGCCCAACGCGGTGATCGCGCACGAGCCGTCCGGCAAGTTCGATCTCGAGGCGCTGAAGAAAGAAGCGCGCGACTGGCCCGGCCTCGTCGGCATGGACCTGGTGCCCATGGTGACGTCCGGCCAGCGCTTCACCTGGGACGAGACGACGTGGGTCTGGGGCGAGGGCTTCGGCCGGCAGGACAAGTCGGAATTCCACGTAGTCGCCATCGATTACGGCATCAAGCGCAACATCCTGCGCCTGCTCGCCGGTACCGGCTGCAAGGTGACGGTGGTACCGGCGCAGACTTCGGCGGAAGACATCATGGCGCTCAAGCCGGACGGCGTGTTCCTGTCCAACGGCCCGGGCGATCCGGCGGCGACCGGCGAATACGCCGTGCCGGTGATCAGGAAGCTCATCGATTCGGGCACGCCGACTTTCGGCATCTGCCTCGGCCACCAGATGCTCGGCATCGCGGTCGGCGGCAAGACGCAGAAGATGCATCAGGGCCACCACGGCGCCAATCATCCGGTGAAGGATTTGACCACCGGCAAGGTGGAAATCACCTCGATGAACCACGGCTTCGCGCTCGACGGCAAGACGCTGCCGGCGAACGCGGTGGAAACGCACGTGTCGCTGTTCGACGGCTCCAATTGCGGCATCGCGCTCAAGGACAAGCCGGTGTTCTCGGTGCAGTACCATCCGGAGGGCTCGCCCGGCCCGCGCGATTCGCACTACCTGTTCACGCGCTTCGTCGAGATGATGCGGCAGGCGAAGCGGAAGATCGCGTAGCGCGTTGACACCCATCGGGTTACAGCGTAACTTGCGGCATGATCCGCAGTTTCCGGCATCGGGGACTGAGGCTGTTGCATGAACGCGGCGATGCATCTCGCGTCCATGCAGCACATCGCACCAGGATTGCCCGTATTCTCGGTTATCTGGACATGGCGCGCCTGCCGCGCGACATGGATTTTCCAGGACTGCGGCTGCACCCGCTGACCGGCAACCTGAGCGGATTTTGGAGTGTTTCAGTGTCGGGCAACTGGCGCATCATATTCCGCTTCGAAGACAAGCATGTCGTCGACGTCGATCTCATCGATTATCACTGAGGTGAACTCATGCCAGCGCTCGAACCAGTGCATCCCGGCGAAGGCCTGAAGGAAGACGTGCTGGCGCCGCTCGGTCTGACGGTAACGGAAACCGCCAAGGCGCTCGGCATCAGCCGCAAGACGCTGTCGGAGATCGTCAACGGCAAATCACCGATCACGCCGGACATCGCTGTGCGTCTGGAGCGCGCCTTCACCAATCCGCCGGCCGACATGTGGCTGCGGCTGCAGGCCGCTTACGACCTGCGGCGCGCGGAGCGGCGGCTGAAGAAAACCGCGGTACAACGGCTGCGCAAGCCGGAGCGGCGCCGGCGGGTTGCCTGAGCGCCGATGGCTAACGGCCCCCTCACCTTCCGCTTCGCCGACGACGGCGCGGTGCCGAACAACGCGGCGCTGCCGGCGCTCCTCTATAAAGCCGCGGTCGCGCTCGGCGCCGATCCGGAAAGCGAGTTGGCGCAATTGTTCGCGCGCAACGGCTGGGGCCACGGCCAGTGGCGCGACGGCATCTATCCGTTCACGCATTACCATTCCATGATTCATGAGACACTCGGCATCGCGCGCGGCGCAGCGCAAGTGCGGCTCGGCGGCGACGAGGGCGAGGTGGTGGAGCTTGCGGCGGGCGACGTCGCCGTGCTGCCGGCCGGTACCGGGCATCAGCGCCTGTCGGGCGGCGCCGGCCTCGTGGTGATCGGCGCCTATCCGCCGGAAGGGATCTACAATCTCTGCCGCGCCGACAACCCGGCCGACCGCGACAACGCGCTGAAGACCATCCCGCACGTGCCGCTGCCGCAAAGCGATCCGGTCGCCGGCCGCAGCGGCCAACTGCCGGCGCTGTGGCGCGCCGCTTAGACCCCTCGACGCAGGCCGCTCACGCGCCGCCGATCTTGTCCTCCGGCTTGCGCTCGATCACGTCGCGCGCGGCGTCGATCTCGGAATTCAATTCGGCGCCGAGCAGCACCACGATCGCGCTCATCCACAGCCACATCATCAGGCCGATGGCGGCGCCAAGCGAGCCATAGGTAGCGCCGTAATTGGCGAAGTTGCTCAAGTACCAAGAGAGCAGCGCGGAGCCGGCGAGCCAGGCGATCGCGGCGAACACCGCGCCCGGGCTCAACAGCTCCCAGCGCGGATCGGGACGGTTGGGGCCGAAGCGGTAAAGCAGCGCAAGCCCGGCCATGACCAGCAGCAGCAGCACCGGCCAGCGCAGCCAAGCGACGATCATGGCGCCCCAGCTGCCGAGCGGCAGATAGGACAGCACGATCGGCACGGCGACCACGGCGGCAATCGCCAGCAAAAGGCCGACGATGGTGCCGAGCGTCATGACCAGCGACACGACGTTGAGGCGGACGAAGCTGCGCCATTCCTTGACGCCGTAGACGATGTTGAGGGCGTCGATGATCGCCTTCAGGCCGGAATTGGCGCTCCACAGGGCGATCGCCAGGCTGACGAAGAACGCGAGGCTCAGGTCGCCGGTGGTGGTGGACGCAATGTGGGTGATCTGCTGATCGACGATGCCGTAGGCTCCCTGCGGGAGGATGTTCTGCAGCGTCGCCAGATGGCCGGTGATGGTGGCCGGATCGGCAAACAGCGCGTAGCACGAAACGAGCGCGGTGATCGCCGGAAACAGCGCGAGCAGGCCGTAGAATACGACCCCCGCGGCGAGCGCCAGCAGCCGGTCCTCGTTGAACTCCTCATAGGTGCGGTAGAGGATGTGCTTCCACTGCGCGAGGCCGCCCCGGCGCCAGGCGGGCCTCGACGGTGCGGCCTGCGGCTCGCCGCGATCGAGCGCGCGCGCCAGCACGAAAGTGGCGAACAGGGCCAATCCGGCCAGCCACGCGGACTTGTTGCTGTGCTTGATGGCGGTTGCCGCGCGGCTCGTCAGGGTCATGGCGAGATAACGGCGCAGGTAGCCTGAGGTTTCCCCCGCTCCCCTTCCCTGCCCGTCGAATCTGGTCTAAAGACCCCCCGCGCGGGGCTGATCCCCGCCGGGGGCAAAGGACGCGCAGCTGGCGCGCCCTTTTTTTGTGCCTGGAAACCTTGTCATTCCGGGGCGCACCAAGGGTGCGGATCCGGAATCCAGACACAAGCACGGTGCAAGCTTCTGGATTTCGGGTCGGCGAGCTGCGCTCGCTTGCCGGAATGACGAAGGAAGAATGCGGAGCGCATGCCGAAACGAAGCGACATCAAATCGATCCTGATCATCGGCGCCGGCCCCATCGTCATCGGCCAGGCTTGCGAATTCGACTATTCCGGCACGCAGGCCTGCAAGGCGCTCAAGGCCGAGGGCTACCGGATCGTCCTGGTCAATTCCAACCCGGCGACGATCATGACCGATCCGGATCTCGCCGATGCCACTTACGTCGAGCCGATCACGCCGGAGATCGTCGCCAAGATCATCGAGAAGGAACGGCCCGACGCGCTCTTGCCCACCATGGGCGGGCAGACCGCGCTCAACTGCGCCCTGTCGCTGCGCAAGATGGGCGTGCTGGAGAAATTCGGCGTGAAGATGATCGGCGCCACCGCCGACGCCATCGACAAGGCGGAGGACCGCGAGCTGTTCCGCGAGGCGATGAACAAGATCGGTCTGGAAACGCCGCGCTCGCACCACGTCAAGACGCTGATCGACGCGCTCAAGGCGCTCGACGACATCGGCCTGCCGGCCATCATCCGCCCGTCGTTCACGCTCGGCGGCACCGGCGGCGGCATCGCCTACAACAAGGCGGAGTTCATCGAGATCGTCGAGCGCGGCATCGACGCCTCCCCCACCAGCGAAGTGCTGATCGAGGAATTGGTGCTGGGCTGGAAAGAATACGAGATGGAGGTGGTGCGCGACAAAAACGACAACTGCATCATCATCTGCTCGATCGAGAACGTCGACCCGATGGGCGTGCACACCGGCGATTCGATCACCATCGCGCCGGCGCTGACGCTCACCGACAAGGAATACCAGATCATGCGCGACGCCTCGATCCGTGTGCTGCGCGAGATCGGCGTGGAGACCGGCGGCTCCAACGTGCAGTTCGCGGTCAACCCGGCGGACGGGCGATTGGTGATCATCGAGATGAACCCGCGCGTGTCGCGCTCATCCGCGCTCGCGTCGAAGGCGACCGGCTTCCCCATCGCCAAGGTCGCGGCGAAGCTTGCAGTCGGCTACACGCTCGACGAGATCGCCAACGACATCACGGGCGGCGCGACGCCCGCCTCCTTCGAGCCGACCATCGACTACGTGGTCACCAAGATCCCCCGCTTCGCCTTCGAGAAATTCCCCGGCGCCGCGCCTGTGCTCACCACCTCGATGAAATCGGTGGGCGAGGCCATGGCGATCGGCCGCACTTTTCAGGAGAGCCTGCAGAAAGCGCTGCGCTCGCTGGAGACCGGCCTTACCGGGCTCGACGAGCTGACAATCGAAGGCTTCGACGCCGCCAAGGGCATCGACGACGCCGACAACAAGAACAATATCCGCGCCGCGCTCGGCACGCCGACGCCGGAGCGGCTGTTGAAAGTGGCGCAGGCTATGCGGCTCGGCGCCAGCGACGACTTGATCCACAACGCCTGCCGCATCGATCCCTGGTTCCTCGCCGAAATTCGCGGGCTGGTCGAGGCGGAAGCCGAGATCAAGAGGAAGGGCCTGCCCACGGCGGCCGGGCCGTTTCGCCGGCTCAAGTCGATGGGCTTCTCCGACACCCGCTTGGCCAAGCTCACCGGCACGCCGGCCGAAGAGGTAACGCAGAAGCGCCGTGCCCTCGACGTGCGCCCGGTGTTCAAGCGCATCGACACGTGCGCGGCCGAATTCGCCTCGCCCACGGCCTACATGTATTCGACCTACGAGACGCCGTTCGCCGGCAAGGCGGTCAATGAGGCGGCGCCGTCCGACAGGCGAAAGGTCGTCATCCTCGGCGGCGGGCCGAACCGCATCGGGCAAGGCATCGAGTTCGACTACTGCTGCTGCCATGCCGCCTTCGCGCTCAAGGAAGCGGGCTACGAGACCATCATGGTCAACTGCAATCCGGAAACCGTGTCGACAGATTACGACACCTCCGACAGGCTCTATTTCGAGCCGCTGACGCCGGAAGACGTACTCGAGATCATCGACACCGAGCGCTCCAACGGCACGCTGCACGGCGTCATCGTGCAGTTCGGCGGGCAGACCCCGCTCAAGCTGGCCGAGCCCCTCGAGAAGGCCAAGGTGCCGATCCTCGGCACCTCGCCCGACGCCATCGACCTCGCCGAAGACCGCGACCGTTTCAAGAAGCTGCTCGACAAACTCAAGCTGCGCCAAGCCGAGAGCGGCATCGCCACCTCGCCGGCGGCCGCCCGCGCCATCGCCGACAAGATCGGCTATCCGGTGATGATCCGGCCGTCCTACGTCCTGGGTGGTCGCGCGATGGAGATCGTGCGCGATGCAGCGCAGCTCGACAGATACGTGGCGCGCCTCGCAGGCGATCTCGACCGGCCGAGCGAACTCGTGGTGTCGAAGAAAAGCCCCCTGCTGATCGACCGCTATCTGTCCGACGCCACCGAAGTGGACGTCGACTGCCTGGCCGACGGCAAGGATACGTTCATCGCCGGCATCATGGAACACATCGAGGAGGCCGGCATCCATTCCGGCGATTCAGCCTGCGCGCTGCCGCCGCATTCGCTCTCCGACGGCACCATTGCCGAGCTGGAGCGGCAGACCCGGGCGCTGGCGCTGGCGCTCAATGTCGGCGGGCTGATGAACGTCCAATACGCCATCAAGGACGGCGAAATACACGTGCTCGAAGTCAATCCGCGTGCCTCGCGCACGGTTCCGTTCGTGGCCAAGGTGATCGGCCTCCCGGTCGCCAAGATCGCGGCCCGCATCATGGCCGGCGAGAGTCTAAAGTCCTTCGGCCTCAAACCCGCCCATCCGAGGCACCGGGCGGTGAAAGAGGCCGTATTTCCCTTCGCTCGCTTCCCCGGCGTCGACACCGTGCTGGGGCCAGAGATGAAGTCGACCGGCGAAGTCATGGGCATCGACGGCTCCTTCGAGATCGCCTTCGCCAAGAGCCAGATCGGCGGCGGCACCAGCCTGCCGCGTTCCGGCACCGTATTCGTCTCAGTCAGGGACGAGGACAAGCCGCGCATTTTGCCTGCGATCAAGCTTCTGGCCTCGCTCGGCTTCAAATGCATCGCAACGTCCGGCACCCAACGTTACCTGGCCGAACAAGGGGTCGAGGCGAGCAAGATCAATAAAGTGCTGGAAGGGCGGCCCCACATCGTGGATGCCATCAAAAACGGCGGGGTTCAGCTGGTCTTCAACACCACCGAGGGAGCCACCGCCCTGGCGGATAGCCGCTCGCTCCGTCACGCTGCCCTCTTGCATAAAGTGCCGTACTACACCACTCTTTCAGGAGCCGTCGCCGCGGCGCAGGGCATTAAGGCCTATCTCGGGGGCGACCTCGAGGTACGCGCGCTGCAAAGCTACTACGGTAGCCGGACTTAAGGGCAGGTCCCCGGTCCGAACCGAAGGCGGCGGTACGAGTTAGGCCGGGAAGCCCGAGGTCGCGGCGCTGGTGAGACCACCCGCGGTCAGGGTTTTTTTGACCGGCTTTGTTCGTGAAGGCTCCGGTGTCGCGGGACCAAGTCCGCGGCCGGAGTCGTATTTACGAGTCGAAGGAACGACAGTTTCGGAGGATGGGAAGGGCTTGGCGGCGCGCAAAGGCAAAGTCGAGTTGGCGCCCGCCAGGAGGAGACTAGGACGATGGAAAAGATACCGATGACGGCCGCGGGCTACACCGCGCTCGAGAATGAGCTGAAACACTGCCAGCAGGTTGAGCGGCCCCGCATCATCCAGCAGATCACCGACGCGCGCACGCACGGCGACCTGTCGGAGAACGCCGAATATCACGCCGCCAAGGAGGCACAATCGCTCAACGAGGGTCGTATCGCCGAGCTTGAGGACAAGCTCGCGCGCGCCGACGTTATCGACGTCTCCAAGCTGTCCGGCGACACCATCACGTTCGGCGCGACCGTGACGCTGATCGACGAGGACACCGACGAGAAGAAGGTATGGCAGATCGTCGGTGAGCCGGAGGCCGACGCTAAGAAAGGCCGCATCTCGGTCACCTCTCCGCTCGCCAAGGCGCTGATCGGCAAGGCCAAGGGCGCCTCGGTCGAGGTCAACACGCCGGGCGGCGCCAAGGCCTACGAGGTGAAGAAGGTGGAGTGGCGCTAGCTGCCCCCAAACGTTTCTAGGAATTACCGCGACGTCATGGCCGGGCTCGTCCCGGCCATCGGCATTTTGCGAGGTCGCGGCTGGAATACGCGTAGCGTGCCACGTCCGCTGCAAGGGTGGATCGTCGCGGGTCTCGTTTCGACTTGCAACGCGATCGTGACGCGGCGTTCAAACCCGGCGATGCGTAACTCTGAACGGACGTGATCACACCGCGTGCCGCGCTCGGCGGCACGAGGGGCTATATGCCAGCCTTCACTCCATAGGCACCATGGCCGCGTCCTTGGAATTGCGCAGCGTCAGCGAGGTCTTCACATTGCGCACATGCGGCGCGGCGGTAAGGCGCTCGACGAAGGCCTGGAAGGTCTTCAGGTCCGGCGCCACGCATTTAAGCAGAAAGTCGATCTCGCCCGACAGCATCCAGCATTCGCGCACCAAGGGCTCGGCGCGCACGAAATTCTCGAACGCCACCAAGTCGGCCTCCGCCTGGCTCGCCAGGTGCACCATGGCGAACACGGTCACCTCGTAGCCGAGCTTCTTCTCGTCGAGCAGCGCGCGGTAACCCTTGATGTAGCCGGCCTCCTCCAGCGCGCGCACGCGGCGCAAACAGGGAGGCGCCGAAATGCCGACGCGGCTCGCCAGCTCCACATTGGTGATGCGGCCGTCGTCCTGCAGCTCCTTGAGGATTTTGCGGTCGATGGCGTCGAGACGGGCCGGCAAGGCACGAAGCTCCCCTGGCTGGGCGCCGCCGCGCCCGGCGAGATGCATACCGCGAAACGATCTTTCGCGAAAGAATATTGCGCGATTCGGCCTGACAGCCCCGCGCTGACCGAAGCCTGTGGCTAAGGGGGTTGCGTATCTTGCATGGCTCGGCCGGAAAGCCTAGATGGTGCATGGCAAAACAGCCGGCGGCCTCGCCGGCACGGGCCTGATCCCTTCGCCCCGAAGACGCCAGGGGGCGTCACGCGATGCCAAAGACCACCCACGCCAAGGTCGTGATCATCGGCTCCGGTCCTGCCGGCTACACGGCGGCAATCTATGCCGCGCGCGCCATGCTGGAACCGGTGCTGATCCAGGGCATCCAGCCCGGCGGCCAGCTCACCATCACCACCGACGTCGAGAACTATCCCGGCTTCGCCGAGGTCATTCAGGGCCCCTGGCTGATGGAGCAGATGCAGGCGCAGGCCGAGCATGTCGGCACCCGCATCGTGATGGATCACGTCAACAGGGTGGAGCTGGCGAGCCGGCCCTTCCGGCTCACCTGCGACTCCGGCGATGTCTTTTTGGCCGACAGCCTGATCATCGCCACCGGCGCGCAGGCGCGCTGGCTCGATCTGCCCTCCGAGCAGAAATTCAAGGGCTACGGCGTGTCGGCCTGTGCCACCTGCGACGGCTTCTTCTACCGCAACAAGGAAGTGATCGTGATCGGCGGCGGCAACACCGCGGTCGAGGAAGCGCTCTTCCTCACCAATTTCGCCTCCAAGGTCACGGTGGCGCACCGGCGCGACGCTTTTCGCGCGGAAAAGATTTTGCAGGACCGGCTGTTCAAGAATCCCAAGATCGAGGTGTTGTGGGATACGGTGCTGGAAGACGTGTTGGGCAGCGCAGAGCCGCTCAAGGTCAACCGCGTGAAATTGAAGAATGTGAAGACCGGCGCCGTGAGCGAACGCGCCATCGACGGCGTGTTCATCGCCATCGGCCATTCGCCCGCCTCCGAACTGTTCGTCGGGCAAGTGCAGATGAAGCCGTCCGGCTACATCGTCACCGCCGGACATTCTACCGCTACCTCGGTGCCCGGCGTGTTCGCCGCCGGCGACGTCACCGACGACATCTATCGCCAGGCGGTCACCGCCGCCGGACAAGGCTGCATGGCCGCCCTCGAAGCGGAGAAATTCCTCGCCGCGCACGAGCACGATCGGGCCGCGGCGGAGTAATCATGACCGTCACCACCACACCCAGTTCCTCGATGGACTGGGACAAGCTCAAGGTGTTTCACGCCGCCGCGGAAGCGGGCTCGTTCACGCATGCCGGCGAGCGGCTCGGCTTGTCGCAGTCGGCGGTGTCGCGCCAAGTCTCGGCGCTCGAGCAGGAACTGGGCGTCTCGCTCTTTCACCGGCACGCGCGCGGACTGATCCTCACCGAGCAGGGCGAGCTGCTCTATCGCACCGCGCACGAAGTCTTCATGAAGCTGGAGGCCGCACGCACCAAGCTCACCGACAGCCGCGAGCGGCCGAACGGCGAACTGAAAGTGTCGACCACGCCCGGCATCGGCATTCATTGGCTGTTGCCGCGGCTCGGCGAATTTCTCGATCTCTACCCCGACATCCAAATCACCATGATCACGACCGACGAGGAACTCGATCTGGCGATGCGCGAAGCGGATGTCGCCATCCGTCTGCGCCAGCCCACTCAACCGGACCTGATTCAGCGCAAACTTTTCTCGGTGCATTTCCACGCCTACGCCTCGCCCGATTATCTCAAGCGCTTCGGTACGCCGCGCACACACGAAGAGCTCGACAAGCACCGCATCGTGCTGTTGAGCGGCACGGTACCTGCGCATTTCGCCAACCGACGCTGGCTGTCGGAAGTGAGCCGCGAGGGCAAGGGCCCACGTCAGCCCATCCTCACCATCAACAATGTGTTGGGCCTGCTGCGCGCCTGCCAGCGCGGCTTGGGGATCGCGATGCTGCCCGACTATTTGGTGGAGGAAAACGGCGGGCTGGTGCAACTGTTCGGCGACGAGGAGACGCTCGCGCTCGACGCCTTTTTCGTCTACCCGGAAGAGCTCAAGACCGTGGCCCGCATCCAGGTTTTCCGCGACTTCCTGGTCGCCAACGCACAGCGCTGGCATTTTTGACGCAGCGGCGAAGTGCTGCAGCGGCTTCGCGATTCGGCATGGCAGTCATGCGAGGCATGCCGTTGCCCGCCGCCCAAGGCTTGCTCATAGTTCGAGCACGCTGTTTTGCCGGAAGTATCCTCCCAGAGTAACCGGTTGAGCAGCATGTTCCCCTCTGGAATGTTGCCGGCACCCCACACCGGCAAATCCTGAACCGGGCCCCGCGCGGGGCCCGGTTTTTTTCGTGCTGTCAGTCGAAATAGAAACGGCGGCGGCGGCGGCGATGGTGGCGTCGCTCCTCGCGCTCTTCGCGACCGTTGCCGTAGGTGATGCGATAGACCGCTCCGTTCCAGTCGTCGGAAACCAACAGCGAGCCGTCGCGCATCACCGCGAGGTCGACGGGGCGGCCGAGAAAGTTGTTGTTGTCCAAGAAGCCGGTGAGGAACGGTTCCATCGCCTGCACCGTGCCTTCCTTGTTGAGGTGCAGCACGACCACGTCGCCGCCGAGCTTCTTGGTGCGATTCCACGAGCCGTGGCGGGCGACGAAGATGGCGTCGCGGTAGCGCCGCGGAAACATGCGCCCGGTGTAGAAGCGCATGCCGAGCGGCGCCACGTGCGGCCCGAGCAGCGCGATCGGCGCGGCGAACTCGTCGCAGGAATGGCCCCAGCCCAGTTGCGGGTCGGTCAGGTTGCCCGCCCAGCAATAGGGCGCGCCGAAATCTTCGCCCGGCTTGCTGACGCGGTTGAGCTCGTCGCTGGGCGCGTCCTCCGCCAGCCAGTCGCGGCCGTTATCGGTGAAATAGAGCGTCTTGTTGCGCGGCGACCAGTCGAAGCCGAGCGAATTGCGCACGCCGCGCGCGACCGCTTCGACGTTTTCGCCGCTCAATTCGAGGCGGCGGATCTCGCCTTCGCCCGGCGGCGGCACGCAGCTGTTGCACGGCTGGGCGATCGAGACATACAGCTTGTCGTCCGGCCCGACCGCGATGTAACGCGCGCCGTTGGGCTCGTTCTTCAGCAGATCGGCGTTGATCACGGTCGGCGGCGGCGGATTGTCCAAGACTTCCTCGATATCGTCGATCTTGGAGATGCGCGAAGGCTCGGCAATGAACAGCGTGCCGTCGTGGAATGCGACCCCGTTAGGCCGCGCAAGGCCTGAGGCGACCACCTTGAGCATCCGCTTCCCGTCATTGTCGGCGATGGCCGTGACTTTGTCGGCGGTGCTGCCGACGAAAACGGTGCCGCGCTTGCCGATTTGCAGCGAGCGCGCCTGGGCAATGCCGCTGGCATAGACCTCGATGTGGAAACCGTCCGGCAGATTGAGCTTGCCGAGCGGCAGCCGGTCGGCCGGGGTCGGCTGCGCCGGCGCAACGAGCGGCTTGAGCTTGGCGGCGGCATCGTTGCCGGGTGGCGCCCCATCCTGCGCCCGCGCGCAAAACAGCGCCGGCGCGAGGCAGGCCAGCGTTCCGGCGAGCAAAATGCAGGCAGTTCGTGGCGCCGTCATCAAAGAGCCTCCCGAATGACGCGCGCCCCCCGCGCGGTGGGAGCGAGACCGGCCTGTTGCGGCGCAACCGCGGGCAGTCTCCATCAAGAGGGCCGCCGGCGGCAACCTTTCCTTGCGCCGCATCCCCAGTCGCCGGTGAACCTGGACCGGGCCCGGCCGACTAACGAGGCGTACCCGCCGGCCACCGACAAAATAGACGGGTAAAACTGGCTCAAAGCCGCCGGGAAGCAGCCAGCCGGGCGTTAGATGCGATAGGCTGTGGGGAGCGCGCGATGGCGCTAATTTGGTCGCAAATGCCGGCTAATCGGTCTGTGCAAAATAGCAACAGTCGCCGAGTTGATGGCCGGCATGTTGTGAAAACCGTAACCAAACCATGTGCATCTCATTAGTATGCCCCGCTTAACAGGCGGTCCTTTAAGCCGCCCCGTCCGTTGGAGACCCCGGTGAAATCCCTCCGTTTCGAGCGTCTGCTGGCTTCCACCGCTTTCGGCCTCGCCCTCGCGCTGTCCAGCCACGCAGGCCTCGCGCAGCAAAGCGAACAAAAGATCGAGATGGTGGTCCCGCTGCCGGACCTTTCGCCGGTGCCGCCGCCGACAGTGAAGGACATCGACTCGGCCAAGCCGGCAGCCGCCGGGCAGGACAACGGCAATGCCGCGCCGGCCGCGAAGGCCGAGACGACGCCGGCCCCCACCGATTCCGCCAAGGACGCAGGCGCGCCCAAGCAGGACGCCGCTGCGCCTGCGAACGCCGAGCCCAAGGCTGCGGCTACGCCGCCCGCACCGCCCAGCATGGACACGCAGGTCGCCGACGCCTTGCGCAATCTGATCTCCGGCCGGAAATTGGACCGCTACGTCAGCTTCAAGGACGACCGCGCCGGCGTTGAGCAGTTCTATCGCGCGCACGATTACAAGCCGATCTGGACCAGCGACGGCAAAGCCGCCGCCCGCACCAAGGCGACGATCACTTTCTTGGGCCAGGTCGAGGCCGACGGCCTCGTTCCAAGCGACTATCCGGCGCCGGATTTCGCGACCGCGGTAACGCCCGACGATCTGGCGGCCGCCGAACTGCACATGACCGCCACCGTCCTCAAATACGCACGTGACGCGCAGATCGGCCGCGTGCATCCGACCCGCGTCGGCCCCGACATTGCCTTCAAGCGGCTGCCGCCCGAGCCGGCCGAGGTGCTGACCAAGCTTTCCGCTGCCGACGACGTCGCCAAGACGCTCGACAGCTACAATCCGCCGCAGGACGGCTTCAAGGCGCTCAAAGCCAAGCTCGCCGCGTTGCGCGGCGACGGCGGCAAGATCGCGGCGCCGGCCGAGGACAAGCCTTCGCTCGTGCGCGTGCCGGAAGGCAGGCTCCTGCGTCCGGGCATGAAGGATTTGCGCGTCGTTTCGCTGCGCAAGCGGCTCAACGTCACCGGTGACAAGAATAACCCGCTCTACGACGAGGACGTGGTCGAGGCGGTGAAGGCGTTCCAGACCGGCGCCGACCTCAACGCCGACGGCTTGCTCGGCCGCAATACCGTGGCCGCGCTCAACGGCGCCATCGGCGAGGTGCACCGCAAGCCGAACGATCCGATCGAGACCGTCATCGTCAACATGGAGCGCTGGCGCTGGCTGCCGCGCAAGCTCGGCAACGACGAGAACACCTATGTGATGGTGAACGTGCCGGACTACACGCTGAAGCTCATGCACAACGGCAAGCTCGACTGGAAGACCAAGATTGTGGTCGGCAAGCCGGGCAAGGCGACGCCGATGACCTCGGCGGAGATGAAATACATCACCGTCAACCCGACCTGGAACGTGCCGCCGTCGATCATCGAGAACGAGTATCTGCCGGCCTTGCAGGCCGATCCAACCGTGCTCGACCGCTACGGCCTTCGCATCTATCAGGACCGCGACGGCACCGTGCACATCTACCAGCCGCCCGGCGCCGGCAATGCGCTCGGCCGCATCCGCTTCAACTTCCCCAACAAGTTTCTGGTCTACCAGCACGACACGCCGGAGAAGTACCTGTTCAAGCGCGCCAAGCGCGCCTACAGCCACGGCTGCATGCGGGTGCAAAATCCTCTCGAATACGCCAGCAAGCTGCTGGCGATCGAGCTGCCGAAGGAGCACTACACGCCGGCCCGGCTGGAGGGCATGTACGGCAGCAACGAAATCAACATCAACTTCCCGGTGCCGATCCCGGTGCACCTGACCTATCAGACCGCCTTTGTCGATCGCGACGGCAAGCTGGAATTCCGCGACGACCTCTACGGGCGCGACGCGAAGATGATCGAGATTCTCAGGAACAAGTCCGAGCGCCGCGTGGCCTATATACCGATCGAGCGCGCGGCGAACCCGTCCGACGGGCCGGTGCGCATGCCGGTCGGCACCTACGGTGCCTATGGCAGCAGCGACGGCTACTATCGCGGCGGCCCGAACTTCTTCGATTTCCTGTTCGGCGGCGGCCCGCGTTCTTCGCCGCCGGCGCGGCATCGTTATTACCGGCCGCCCGGACCGCATGCCGGCGACAACGGCTGGTATTCGCGGCGCTGAGCAGCTGCAATCGTCAAGAAAAACGCCGGCGGAAAATTTCCGCCGGCGTTTTTGCGTCGGCCTGCTAGGACCGGCACGACCTCAGGACGATGTGTGCTTGGGTTTTCCCTTGCGCTTGGCCGAGGCCGTCTTGTGCAGCTCGCTCTGGCTCATCGATTTGTACATAGACTTGGAAGCGCCCTTCAGGCTGCTGATCTTGCGCTCGCCGCGCTTGGCCGAGAGGGCGGCGCCGGTGGCCTGCTGCTGGGCCTTTGACTTCGCTGGCATATCATTTGTCCTTTTCGCCAAGCCGCCCAAGGCGGCTCCGACATTGCTACCGGCCGATGGGCCCGTTTCGTTGCGCAGTGCTCCAACCCCGGCCGAGGCTTGCTGGGTCGGGAACCAAGGCAGCGGCGGCAGACTTGCTGAAGGGCAATGGCCAAACGCAATGGAAAGCAGCTTAACCTTCCCCTCGACAGATTCGGCTTGCGCCTGACCGAGGCGGCTGAGCTGACGATCCGCCGCCGCCGCAACGGGAGCGGCTTCGTCTACCTGCTGCCAAGCGGCCGTCGGCTGCGCGACCGCGGCACCCTTGCGCGGCTGCGTCGTCTGGCGGTGCCGCCGGCCTATGAAGACGTCGTCTTTGCCGCCGATCCGCGCGCGCATTTGCAGGCGGTCGGCCGTGACAGCGCCGGCCGCGCGCAATACCGCTACCATCCCGATTGGGAAAAGGTGCGTGAGTTGCGCAAGGCGCGCCGGCTGGCGCGGCTCGCACGTTTGCTGCCGAAGATCCGCTCCTGGGTCGGCCGGCATTTGCGCGATAGCGAGCCGACACGGGACTTCGCGCTCGCCGCGCTGATCGAATTGGTTGCCTGTACGGCGCTGCGTGCGGGGAGCGAGACCTATCTGCAGCAGCACGGCACGCGTGGCGCCACGACGCTGCTCAAATCCAATGTCTCGATCCGCGGCGAACACGTCGCTTTGAATTTTCGCGGCAAGGGCGGCCACACAGTCGAAAAGCAAATACGCTCGCGCCGATTGGCGCGCGCCTTGCGGCAACTGAGCAAGCTGCCGGGCCGGCGCCTGTTCCAATATCGCGCTGCCGACGGCCGCATCTGCCGCCTGCGCCGGCGCGACGCCAATGCGGCGCTGCGCGCCATCGCCGGCAAGACGGTTGCGCTGAAGGACTTCCGCACCATAATCGCTTCGAGCCAGGCGCTGGAACAACTCGCGGAGATGCCGCCGAAGCCTTCGGCCCGCGGGAGGCGCCGACAGGTGCTCGCGGCCGTGCGCGGAGTGGCCGCGCAGCTTGCCAACACGGCGGCCGTGTGCCGCAGAAGCTACGTGCACGACGCGGTGGTCGCGGCTTTCGACACCGGGCTGCTGCATCGCATGAGGCGCGCGTCCGGCAGCCGGCGTTCGGTCGCCGAGCGCGAGCGCATGCTGGTGCGGGTCCTCAGCGAGATGGAAAACGAGACGTCTTAAGGGGCGCGAAACGGATGGTACAGGTGGGTGGACTTCGAACCACCGACCTCTGGTTCCACAGACCAGCGCTCTAACCAACTGAGCTACACCTGCACGAAGCAAACGGTTCACCGTTGCGGGGCGAACCTAGGTTCGGGAGGCCTTTTTGGCAAGCGCTCTTGCCTCGGGCTTTCGGGGAGCGCCGACTGGAAATTCCGTGCAATAAAAGCAAAGCCCGGGCGCGTGCCCGGGCTTGCTCACGCCGCAAGCGGCAAATTTCGACGCGTCAGGCCGCCTTGTTGAAGGCGCTGGTGAAGCTTTCCTTGATCGGCTCGGCGGTGTCGGCGCAGACCTTCTGCGCCTCTTCGGCGAGCTCCTTGGCCTGGGCCGCGAAGGCGTCGAACTGCTTGCGCATAAAGGCGGTGGAGAGCTCGACCGCCTCGGCATAGGACTTTGCGGTGAGCAATTCGGTCATCAGGTCGAAGCTGGCATTGGCGTTGGCGCGGCCGGCCTCGATCACCTTGAGGCCGTAGCCCGAGCAGCCCTTGGAGGCGGTGCTGTAGGTCTCCTCTAGCACGTCGGTAGCCTCTTCGGCGGTGTTCTTCATGCGGTCGTAGTTTTCCTTGGCGATCGCGATCCCCTTCTCGGCCATCTCGCGGAAGGCGGTCGGCATTTCGAACTTCGGCATGTCGAATTTCGGCATTTCGAACACGTTCGACGGCGCAGAAGCGATTCTGGCCTTCGATTTCGGCGTAGCAGCCGGTGTTTCGGTGGTCTCGGCCATGACTGTGATTCCCCTAAGCTCTGAAGAGGGCGGCGAAATCTGGCAGCGGACCGCCGCCCTGACCGGCCCGCGCCTGTTCTGGGGATCCACCGCCTGCGACGCCCAAACGGGCTTTTCCGAGGCCCTTAGCCAGCCGGCGGATCGCGAAAACATAGCTAGGTGCATTGCAATAAAAAATATTGCGCTGCACAAAAACACAATAATCGTGGGCGCCCCGGCCAGGAGCCGGTGCGATGGGCGAATTGCGGGCGTCTCCGCCGCGGCTCAGCTCGGGGCGCTCTCCGCCGCCATCTTGGCCGCCTGTTTGGTCAGTTCTTTGGCCTGGTCGCTGTAGGCGGCGACCTGGGCCTTCACATAGTCGGCGTGCAACGCCAGCACCTCGCGTGCGTCATTGGCGCGCACCAGCCGCTGCGCGAATTCAAACGAGGAAGCGATGTTGCGCTCGGCGAAGCGCACGGCGAGTTCGCCTACGTCTTTGGCGCCGGCGGCCTGCCGGTCCGCAGCGCTGACCGCCTTTTGCGTGGCGGAACAGAAGCTGTCGAAGGCCTGCTTTGCCTGTTCCATGCTCTTTTCAGCCAATGCCCGCATTTCGGCGGGCATTTCGAATTTCGCGGTTCCTTGCTGCATCGATGGGACCTCCTGCCGCTCCGCACCCCCGGCCCGGATGTCTCCTGGTTATCTAGGGCGGCGCCGCGTTCCTGCTACCGATAAAACTCGAAACATTAAGGTTATCGGCGGGTGACCGGGCGCATAGCGCGCCGGTTCGTGGACGCAGCGGCCAAGCCGCCGTATTAAGGATTTATTAGCCGTAATCCCCGCGTGCGACAAAACTATGAATGGGATCGAACACCGGTTCGCGTGGTTGAACGATCAGCGGCTTACGGCACACGCCTTGAGCCCGATGCCGGCATGGCTGTGGGGCGCCGACGGAAAGCGCATGCTCTGGGCCAATGCGGTCGCCGCCGCGATCTTCGATTGCGGGACCCCGGCTGCCGTCATGGACGTGCAGTTTGAACCGGGGCATGCCGCCGCCGCCCAGATCGCCCGGCTCGCAGCGACGCTCCCGCAGCATGGCATGCCGCGGCTCGAGCGGCTGCGCGGTTTCGGCGCACATTTGGGCGGCACGCTGCTGTGCATGTGCTCACGCATCCCGCGCGCCGATGGCGCGCTGGCGATCCTCGTGGTGGCGGCCGAACGCGCCGGCAAGGAGCTTGCGCTGCCCGAGCGCGCGCGACGGCTGATCGCCAGTCTCGATCGCCCGGCGGCGGTCTTCACCGCCGACGGCGAATTGATCGAGAGCGCGGACGAAGCGCGCGCTCGCTTCGCCAGCGCCCGCGACCTGACGACTCTCGGCGCCGGCGAGCTCGCGCGCGAGGCCTTGCTTAAGGGCGAAGCGTCAGGAGCGATCGCGGCAGGCGCCGTCAACCTGGTGAAACTCGGGGCCGACAAAACCGCGGCGCTGCTCTTGCTGTTCGCGCCGGCGTCGGCGCCGCACGCCGAAGCACCGGCGGCGCAATCCTCGCCGCCGATAGCGCCCAATTCGGCGGCGGCCGAAGCGCGGCCGCGCCGCATGCCCATGCGCTTCGTCTGGCAGATGGATGCGGCAGACCGCTTCATCCTCGGCACGCAGGATTTCGCGCGGCTGCTCGGTGCCAACACCGCCGCCGTGCTCGACCGTCCTTGGGCGGAGATCGCGTCGGCGCTCTCGCTCGATCCGCAAGGCGCGGTGGCGGCAGTGCTCGCCGCGCGCGACACCTGGAGCGGCATCGTCGTGGACTGGCCGGTGGACGACGACGACCTCCGCCTGCCCATCGAAATGTCGGGTCTGCCGGTGTTCGACCGCGACCGCCAATTCGCCGGCTTCCGCGGCTTCGCCATCTGCCGCGACGTGGGGCGGCTTGCCGAACTGGAGCGTCGGCGTGCCGCGCCGCCCGCACCCGCACCCGCCGCGGACAAGCCGGGGCCGGCCGAACCGCCGCCTGTGGAGCCGGCCAAAGTCCTGCAGTTTCCCACCGCGCCGTCGCTCAGTCCCGGCGAGCATTCGGCCTTTCAGGAATTGGCGCGTGAATTGGGCGAGCGGCTGCGCAAGCCGTCGGAGGGACCCCGTTCGGACGATTTCGGCGCCGAGCAGCCATTCATTGCGGCCGCTCCCGCGCCGCCGCCGCCGCCGGAGCCGCCGCGCGTTGCACGCACCGGCGATGGCACACGCGACGCCAGCGACGGCCGGCCGATCCTCGATCGCCTGCCGACCGGCGTCCTGGTCTACCGGCTCAACAAGTTGATCTACGCCAACCGCGCCTTCCTCGACTGGGCGGGCTACGGCAGCCTTGACGAACTCTCCCAAGCAGGCGGCCTGGACTGCCTGTTCATCGAGAGCAAAGACGATGAGTTTGCCAAAGCCGGCGGCGGCAAGACGCTCACCATCTCGGCCGTCGATGGCACCCAGCGCCCGGTCGAAGGGCGGCTGTTCAGCGTGGCCTGGAACGACGAGAACGCACTGGTGCTGATGATCAACACGCAGCCGGCCCCGGCGGCGGCGGAAGGCGAGCCGGGCAAGGCGGCGGAAGCCTCGCTGCGCCGGCTGGAGACGGAAAACCGCGAGCTGGCGGCCATTCTCGACACCGCCACCGACGGCGTGATCATCCTCGACCGCGCCGGCCGCGTGCTCTCCGCCAACCGCAGCGCGCAGGCGCTGTTCGGCTACGAGGCGAGCGACATCGCCGAGCTTTCGCTCGGCGACCTGTTTGCGCCGGAAAGCCGGCGCCCCCTGCTCGACCATCTCGACCGGCTGGCGCGCAACGGCGGCCCGGAAAGTTTCGACGCCGGGCGCGAGGCGATCGGGCTCGAGCGCAAGGGCGGGCTGCTGCCGCTGCACATCGCCATGGGGCGCATCAACGGCGGCGAAAAGTTCTGCGCCGTGCTGCGCGACATCACGGCTTGGAAGCGCAACGAGGAGGAGCTGATCAAGGCCAAGCGCGAGGCCGAGAAGTCCTCCATCGCCAAGTCGGAATTCCTCGCCAAGATCAGCCACGAGATCCGCTCCCCGCTCAACGCCATCATCGGCTTTTCCGAAGTGATGATGGACGAGCGCTTCGGCGCCATCGGCAACGAGCGCTATCGCGAATATCTCAACGACATCCACGCTTCCGGCGATCACGTGATCGCGCTGCTCAACGACCTGCTTGACCTGTCGAAGATCGAATCCGGCAAGCTCGACCTCGTCTTCGTCAGCATCCATCTCAACGATCTTGTGCAGCAATGCGTGGCCTATATGCAGGATCAGGCCAACAGGGAGCGTGTGATCCTGCGCACCTCCCTGCCGCCGAACCTGCCGCAGATCGTGGCCGACGCACGCTCGGTACGGCAGATCGTGCTCAACGTGCTGTCGAACTCGGTCAAGTTCACCGGCGCCGGCGGCCAGGTGATCGTCTCCACTGCCCTGACCGACGATTATGAGGTGGTCTTGCGCGTGCGCGACACCGGTCACGGCATGAGCGAGAAGGAGCTGCAGAACGCGCTCGAACCGTTCCGCCAGCTCGCCACGGCGCCGCGCTGGGGCGCGAGCGGCACCGGTCTGGCGCTGCCCATCACCAAGGCGCTGGCGGAGGCCAACCACGCCCGCTTCCGCATCACCAGCCAGGTGAAGGAGGGAACCCTGGTGGAGGTTGCGTTCCCGGCCACGCGCGTACTCGCCCAATAGGCCGAAAATCGGCTAAGCTCGTCGCGCGATTTAGGGCGACTGCGATGAAACGCCTGCTCGGCGGGCTGCTGCTCATTGCCATCTGCGCGCTGGGCGCCGCGCGCGCGGCTGAGCGGGTCGATCTCGCGTTAGTGCTGGCGGCCGACGTCTCGCGCAGCGTCGATGCCGATAAGTTCGAGCTGCAGCGCAAGGGCTATGCCGCCGCCATCACCGACCGCCGCGTGCTCGACGCGATCCGAAGCGGCACCCGGCGCCGCATCGCGCTCATGTATATCGAGTGGTCCGGCCTGTTCAGCCAGCAGGTGGTGATCGACTGGACTGTGATCGACGGGGCCCGGGCGGCTCAGACCTTCGCCGAGAAGCTCCTGGAATCGCCGCGTTCTTTCGCCGACCGCACCTCGATCAGCGCCGGCATCGATTTCGCGGTCAATCAGCTCGCCAAGCTGCCTTATTTCGCCGAGCGTCAGACCATCGACGTATCTGGCGACGGTACCAATAACTCCGGGCTCCCTATCACCGCGGCGCGCGACGCCGCGGTCGCGCTCGGGATTACCATCAATGGGCTGGTCATTCTCAGCGAGCACCCGTTGCCCTGGAACCCGGCCCATACCAATCCGCCGGGCGGTCTTGCCGCCTACTATCGCGCCAATGTGGTGGGCGGGCCGGGCGCCTTTGTCATGCAGGCAAAGGATTTCAATTCCTTCGGGGACGCGATCATCAAGAAAATGATCGCCGAAATCGCCGCCAATCCGCGCCCCGCGCGCCCCGCCCCCGGCTGAGCGCCAGCCATGAAAGCGACACAGAGGCCACCCAAGGTTGGTCGTAGAGGGTCCGATGCTATAGTTCGCCGGACAAACGGCACCAAAACCAACCGGAAATCCACCTTGACTGCCGCCACCGGCTTCAGACGCCTGGGAATAGCCTTGCTCGCCGTGATCGTCCTCGGCGGCGGCCTCCTGGTCGCGGCGAACTACTTTATTTCGCCTGACTCGGTGCGCGCCCAGGCGCTGAGCGAGATTCGCGCCGTCACCGGCCTGACCCCGGTGCTGCGCGGGCCGACCACCGTCAGGGTCTTTCCGACCGGATTCGTGAGCTTCGAGGACGTGGCGCTCGGCGACCCCAAAAAGCCGGCGCTCACCGCCGAGCGGCTTACCGCGCGCTTACGCTTCTTCCGGCTGCTTGTAGGCCGGGTGGAGATCGCCGACGTGGCGCTGGTCAACCCGACCATCGCGATTGACCTCGCACCCGATGGACGCACGAACTGGTCGGGCCTGACCACCGCTTTGGCCCGCAGTCAAAAGCCGAATGCGCAGCCGGGCCCCGCCTTTTCCGAAATTCGAATTCACAACGGCACCGTGATTGTTCACGACGAGGCGCGCAAGCTGACCGAGACCTTCGGCGACGTCGTGTTCTCGCTCGCCTGGCCGTCGATCTCGCAGAGCTTTGGCGCCACCGGCCGTTTCGTCTGGCACGACGAGCCGCTCGACATGAACGTGACGCTCGCCGATTTCCCCGCCGCGCTGGTCGGCAAACGCTCAGGCTTGAAGCTGCGCATCGCGGGCGAGCCGATGAAAGCCGCTTTCGAGGGTTCGATCAGCGTGGAGCCAACGTTGAAGATCGAAGGTGTTTTCGCGGGGGATGCTTTATCCTTGCGTGACACCATGGCCTGGGCCGGACTAAAACCGTTGCCCGGCGGCGGCTTCGGCCGTTTTGCCATCAAGGCGAAGGCCGACATCACCGGCGGCACTATCGGCCTCTCCAACGTCAACGTCGAACTCGACGGCAACAGCGCCGAGGGCGTGCTCACATTCGCCACCGACGGACGGCAGACGCTGCAAGGCACGCTCGCCGCCGACACGCTCGATCTGACGCCCTATGTCTCGACCGCCAAACTGCTTGCCGCTAACCGGCGCGAGTGGAACAGCGTGCCGATCACGCTCGACGGTCTGGCCGGCACCGATTTCGATCTGCGGCTGTCGGCCGCCAACGTCGTCCTCTCCGATGCCAAGCTAGGACGCACGGCGATCGGCGCGAACCTGCGCGGCGGCCGCCTGGTCGTCACTATCGGCGAGGCGCAGGCCTATGGCGGCGTGATCAAGGGCTCGATGTCGCTGGCCACTTTCGACCAGGGCGCTGACGTCAAATCGCAGCTGCAATTCAGCGACGTTGATCTACAAACCTGTCTCGGCCAGCTGTTCGGACTGCGGCGGCTGGAAGGCAAGGGCAACATCACGCTGTCGGTCGAGGGCGCAGGCGACAGCGTGCTCGCCGTCACCCGCACCCTCAACGGCAACGCAACCTTGACCGGACAAAAAGGCGCGATAGACGGTTTCGACGTTGCGGAATTGCTGCGCCGGCTGGAACGCCGTCCGCTCTCCGGCGGCGGCGATTTCCGCACCGGACGCACGCCCTATGACGAGCTCGCGGTTTCGCTGAAGATCGCGCAGGGCAAGGTCAGCGTCGAAGATCTCAAGATCGTCGGCCCGGCCGTGCATCTGGCAATGGCGGGCTCGGCCTCGATCCCCTCGCGCGAACTCGATCTTACCGGCACCGCCGCGCTGACCGAAACGCCGCCGCCCGGGATCAATTCGTTCTCTCTGCCCTTCATCGTGCAAGGCTCCTGGGACGACCCGATCCTGCTGCCTGACGCGGAGGCGCTGATTCGTCGCTCGGGTGCCGCCGCGCCTCTGCTCAATGCCGTGCGCGACCGGCGCGCGCGCGATGCCGCCCGCTCGGTGATCGACCGCCTGACCGGCGGCACCACGACCAGCGCGACGCCAGCGACCGAAAAGACCCCGGCACCACCGGCGGCCAAGCCCTGACTACTTGCGGCTGGCAAGCTCGCGCACCCGCCGATAGGCGGGCCGCGCCATGCAACCATCCAGCCAACGCGTCACTTCCGGATAAGTCGAAAGGTCGAGCCGGGCCATCTTGGCCCAGACCAGGACGCCCGCCACGTTGAGGTCGGCGACGGTGAAGTTGTCGCCCGCCAGCTGCTCGCGCCCCGTGAGGGCGACGTTGAGGACACCGAGCGGCTTGCGTAACAGCAGCTCGTCGCGTGCCACGTAGGAAGGATCGCGTGCGAATTCCGGCAGCAGAGCGCGATGCTGCAGCGCTTCAAGCAGCAGCGCTTCCGTCTCCAACATGGCCCAGAAGCTCCATTGCGCCGCCAGCCCGAGCACTTCCGGCCCGCTGCAATGCAGGGGACCTTCGAACTTTTGCGCGAGATAGAGATTGATCGCCATCGATTCCCACAGCACCACGTCGTCGTCTACCAGCGTGGGAATCCGCGCGTTCGGGTTGAGCCGAAGATATTGGGCGCTTTGCAGGTCGTCGGCGCGCGTGCTTTTCTCGATCAGTTCATAGGGCTGACCGATCTCTTCCAGCATCCATAGGCAGCGCATCGCGCGCGACCTCGGGTGGCCATAGAGTTGCAGCATGTTCTTAGCTCCGGACTCGGCAGATTCTACACCTGAGCCGCCAAGGCTACGCGCTCGCGCCGCAACGCGCCGCGCTTCATCATCAGCGAGGCGACGACGGTGACCAGCGCCACCACGGCCACGATGATGGTGCAGATGGCGTTGATCTCCGGCTTCACTCCCAAGCGAACTTCCGAGTAGATACGGATCGGCAGCGTGGTGGCGCCGGGGCCGGTGGTGAAGCTCGCAATCACCAGGTCGTCGAGCGAGAGCGAGAAGGCCAGCATCCAGCCGGCCGCGACGGCGGGCAAGATCAGCGGCAGGGTGACGGTGAGGAAGGTCTTGAGCGGCGGACAGCCGAGATCCATCGCCGCCTCCTCGAGACTGCGGTCGAATCCGATCAACCGCGCCTGCACGATCACGGTGACAAAGCACAGGGTCAGCGTTGTGTGGGCGATAACGATGGTCCAGAAGCCGCGGTCGGCGTTGACGGCGACGAAAAGCAGAAGCAGCGACAGCCCGGTGATCACTTCCGGCATCACCAGCGGCGCATAGACCATGCCGGAGAACAGCAGCCGGGTGCGGAAGCGCCCCAGCCTCGTGAGCGCTACCGCGGCGCAGGTGCCGAGCACCGTGGCGGCGGTTGCCGATAGCGAAGCTACGCGCAGACTGATGGAAGCCGCCTGCAGCATCGCCTCGTCGTGCAGCAGCGCGCGGTACCAGGCAAGCGACCAGCCGCCCCAGACGGTGACCAGACGCGAAGCGTTGAAGGAATAAACGATCAGGATGACGATCGGCAGATAGAGAAAGGCAAGGCCGAGCGCCACGGTGACGACATTGAATGCGGAGGTCCGCCGCATCAGCGCCCCCACGAACCGCGCGCACGGACGCGGTGCATTGCCCCGCCCCGCTTATTCCCGACCAAGCGGAACTTCAGAACCGCAAGCTGGGAGCGTCCGGCTCCGGATCTCCGCTTTCGCGGGGACGAGCGGCAAAATTGGCGCATCATCGCAACCCCTCCAATTGCCGCCGTTGCAGGCGCTCGTAAAGCGCGATCGGCAACACCAACAGCGCGAGCAAGGCGACCGCTATGGCCGAGGCCACCGGCCAGTCGCGGTTGGAGAAGAATTCGAGCCACAGGGTCTGCCCGATCATCAGGCTGTGCGAGCCGCCGAGCAGATCGGGAATGACGAATTCGCCGACGATCGGGATGAAGCAAAGCAGACTGCCCGCGGCGACGCCCGGCAGCGACAGCGGCAGCGTCACCAGCCAGAAGGACTTCCAGCGCGGACAGCCGAGATCGGCCGCGGCTTCCAGCACGCTCTCGTCCATCTTCTCGAGAGTGGCGTAGAGCGGCAGCACCATGAACGGCAAATACGAGTACACAACGCCGACATAGATCGCGCTGTCGGAGGCCAGCCATTCGGGCCGTACCTGCACGATACCGAGCGCCGCGAGCACGTCGTTGAGCAGGCCGTCGCGCTGCAGGATGTTGATCCAGGCATAAACGCGGATGAGGAACGACGTCCAAAACGGCAGCACCACCAGCATCACCAGGAGCGGCTGAATGCCACGCGGGCTGCGCGCGATGCCGTAGGCGATCGGATAGCCGATGAGCAACAGGATGACCGTCGAGATGGCCGCGATCTTGAGGCTTTTCAGGTAGGACAAGAGATAGAGCGGGTCCGTACCGAGCAGCCGGTAGCCTTCGGTCGTGAGATGCTGGAAGAAGTTCATCAGTCCCGACCAGCCGGCGGCCGGATCGAGCACCGGCACATAGGGCGGGAGCGCGATGGCGGTCTGGGAGAAGCTGATTTTGAGCACGATCAGGAAGGGCGCAAAAAAGAACAGCAGCAGCCACAGATACGGCAGCAGCAGCACCAGAGGGGCGGATTTGTTTCGCGCGGCGGCCATGGCTATTCGCTCAGCAGCACCCCGGCCTCCGGCGGCCAGGACACCCAGACCAGATCGTTAACCGCGATGGGCGGGCGGCCCGCGCTGTTGGCAACCGCGATCTTCATCAGCGAGCGGTCGGCGAGCCGCACCTTGTAGAGCGAGACGTCGCCGCGGTAGCCGATCTCGGCAACGGTGCCGGACAGCGTATTGCGGCCATCGGCGGCAGGCTTTTCCGCGCTCATGCGCAGCTTTTCCGGCCGCAACGCCAGCCAGCGCTCGGCGCCGACGTAGCCGCCGGCGTCGATGCGCAGCGGCCCGAGCGTGGTCTGCAAGAGGCCCCTTTCGCTCACCCGGCCGGCGATCAAGGTCACCTCGCCGATGAAATCGGCAACCCACCGCGAGTTCGGCTGCTCGTAGATTTCGGCGGGCTGACCGGCCTGCGCCACCCGGCCTTCCCGCATCACCGCGACGCGGTCGGAGACGATCATCGCTTCCTCCTGGTCGTGGGTGACGATGACGAAGGACGTACCCAGCCGGCGCTGCAATTCCATCAGCTCGAACTGGGTCTCGCCGCGCAATTTCTTGTCCAAGGCGGCGAGCGGCTCGTCGAGCAGCAGCACGCGCGGGCGCTTGATGAGCGAGCGCGCAAGCGCCACGCGCTGGCGCTGGCCGCCGGACAATTGCCCGACCCGACGCTTGCCGAAGCCCTGCAGCTTCACCAGCGCCAGCATCTCGGCGACGCGCTCGGCGCGCTCGCGGCGGCCCACCTTTTCCTGGCGCAGCCCGAAGCCGATATTGCCTTCGACCGTGAGGTGGGGAAACAGCGCGTAGCTCTGGAACATCATGTTGACCGGCCGGCGGTGCGGCGGCACGGCGCTGATATCCTCGCCGTCGAGCATGATGCGGCCTTCGTCCGCGGTTTCGAAGCCGGCGAGCAGTCGCAGCAGCGTGGTCTTGCCGCAGCCGGAAGGCCCAAGCAGCGCGAAGAATTCGCCTTGCGCGATATCGAGCGAGAGCCGGTCGACCGCGGTGGTCGTGCCGAAGCGCTTGCTCACCCGCTCGAAGCGCACCAGCGCGGGCTTAGCCCTCTCCTCCTCCCCGCCGCGCATTGCATCGCTTGCCGCCATCCCGCACCTCACCGGACGTGAACGCTAGCGGGACGCCGCCGCGCGCTCAACCGGGCATTCGTGGAACGAGGGGCGGTGTCAGGCGGCGCCGGGGAGCGGGCGGTCCGGTGGGGTCGGCTGCGCCGGGCGGCGCGGCGCCGGGCCGTAATATTGGCCGAGCTTCACGCTCGCGCGCGGCCTGAGAACAATCGACAGTAGTCGGTCGTGCAGCGACTTGGCCGATACCGGCTTGCACAGGAATTCGTTGATGCCGAGCTTGGCCGCTTCGACGATGCGCCAGCGCTCGCCGTGCGCGGTGAGCATGATGATCGGAAGGTCGGGTGTCGGAAAGGTGCCGGGCGAGCGTACGATACGCACGAGGTCGGCGCCGCTGAGCAACGGCATCTCCCAGTCCACCACCGCGATGTCGGGATTGACGGAGCGGATCGTCTCGATACCGGCGAAGCCGTCGCCCGCTTCGTAGACCGTCTTCACGCCGATATTGAGCAGAAGGTTTCGCACCAGGTTGCGCATGAACGGGTTGTCGTCCACCACCACCACAGTGAGTTGCTGGATCAGGAATTCGGCTTGCTTGGCGTTCATGGGTGGACGAATCCGCGCGGCGATTCTTGTCCGGCAATGGTCACCGCGGCGTTAACGTACGCCGCACCGCCTCCTGCCAGCCGGCATATTTGCGCGCGCGGTCCTGCTCGGCCATGCGCGGCTCGAAACGGCGGTCGAGCCGCCATTGCGCGGCAAAACCGTCGAGATCGGGACAGAGGCCGGCGGTGCGGCCGGCGAGATAGGCCGCACCCAAGGCTGTAGTTTCCATCACGGCCGGACGGTCGACCGGGCTCGCCAGCATGTCGGCGAGGAACTGCATGGTCGGCTCGCTCGCGGTCATCCCGCCGTCGACCCGCAACACCGACTCGCCGGCCGGCGCGGGCCAATCGGCGCGCATGGCGGTGAGCAGATCGCGGGTCTGGTAGGCGACCGATTCGAGTGCGGCGCGCGCGATCTCGGCGTCCCCCGCCTGGCGGGTCAAGCCGAAGATGGCGCCGCGCGCCTCGGCGTCCCAATAGGGCGCGCCCAACCCGACAAAGGCCGGCACCAGATAAACCTCGGCGGCCGGATCGGCGAGCTTGGCGAGATCGTTCGCCTCGGCGGCTTGGTCGATGATTTTCAGCGCGTCACGCAGCCACTGCACCGCGGCGCCGGCGATGAAGATCGCGCCTTCCAGCGCGTAAGTGCGCTTGCCGTCGATTTGATAGGCAATGGTGGTGAGCAGGCGGTTGTTCGAGACGACGCGCTCAGGGCCGGTATTGAGCACCATGAAGCAGCCGGTGCCGTAGGTCGATTTCATCATGCCAGGCTTGAAGCAGCCCTGTCCCACGGTCGCTGCCTGCTGGTCGCCGGCCATGCCGAGCACGCCGATTGTCGCACCGAACAGCGCCTCGTCGGTGACGCCGAATTCGACGGCGTTGTCGCGCACCTCCGGCAGCAATGCCATCGGCACGCCGAACAGGTCGCACAGGTCCTTGTCCCATTCGCCCTTGCCGATGTCGAACAGCAATGTGCGCGCCGCATTGCTGGCATCGGTCGCGTGCACCTTGCCCCCGGTTAGCCGCCACAGCAGGAAGCTGTCGATCGTGCCGAAGGCAAGCTTGCCGGCTGCGGCGGCCGCGCGCGCGCCGGACACGTGCTCGAGCAGCCAGGCGATCTTGCTGCCCGAGAAATAGGGATCGAGCAAAAGCCCGGTCTTGGCGGCGATCTCCGCCTCGCGCCTGCCTTCGCGCAGCAGGCCGCACAGCCCGGCGGTGCGCCGGTCCTGCCAGACGATGGCATTGTGGATCGGCTTGCCGGTGGCGCGATCCCAAATAACGGTGGTCTCGCGCTGGTTGGTGATGCCGATGCCGGCGACGTCGCGGGCGGCCACGTCGGCCTGCGCCAGCGCGTCGCGCACCGTGGCAACGGTATCCTGCCAGATCGCCTCCGGATCGTGCTCGACCAGTCCGGGCGCCGGATAGATCTGGTGCAGTTCGCGTTGCGCGATGGCGAGCGGGTTGAGGCCAGCGTCAAACACGATGGCGCGGGTGGAGGTGGTCCCCTGGTCGATGGCGAGAAGAACGGAAGGCAAGACGGTCCCCTGAACTGCCGCGCGGGTGAGCCGCGGCCCGGGGAGCTTAAAGCGCGATGCGTTGAGGAGAAACCACTCGGCTCGGCAAAATTTTTCCGCTCATCCCCGCGCAAGCGGGGACCCGGGAACCAAACTGTAAAGATCTCATCGGCTCTGGATTCCCGCTTGCGCGGGATGAGCGAAGTGGCGTGCGATTCGACCTGATGTCGTCCCGCTTAGAGCAAGATTGTTTCATTTTGAATCAGGCCGTGCCGCGAACTCGCTTCACCTCTCCCATGGGGAGAGGTCGGCGCACGAAGTGCGCCGGGAGAGGGGATACGACCTTTCGAAAATCCTAGGCCCCTCACCCCAACCCTCTCCCCA
>CAWDAB010000005.1:0-284318 GCA_963800155.1 uncultured Alphaproteobacteria bacterium | reverse complement strand
ACCCTAAGAGCCCGACGTGGCGCCGATTTGGGCCGGCGCGGGTGCAGAAAGGGACCCGTGCGTGTGCCCCAGCTTTCGCGCTGCTGCTTACGCCCGAGCAATCACGTTGCCACTGACCCCCACGGGCCGTTGAGATACTACGGGAATGTCGCGCCGTTCTCGATCTCGGCGGGCACTCCCGGTTGGCCAAAAAAGGCCCGGCTCGCCGGGATTGGTAAGCCGGGAAAGTCCGTGGGAGGAACGCAACGACAAACTGGCCTGAGTCGGGTTCGACTTACAAGCGGCCCTGTTGATAGTTCTATTTTGCGCGACCTTGCCGATTTCCCTTCACGGGCTGGTCATAAAAGGTGATTTACAGTGGTTGGCGCTACGAGGCGGAGGTTGTTTGGGCAGAATTTGCATCAACCACATTGGCCAGCGGCAGATAGGGCATGGCGGTCAGTGCATCTTCAATGATGCCAGAAAGTCCTCTGAGGCCATGTTCGAGTTTTGCGGTTTTCGGCGGCGGCGTGGCTGTTCGGGAGTTGACAGTATGTTCCAAGAAGAGCGACGCCTGAAACTAGCGGCGCCCAAGAAGAACCCCGCTGGAGCGGGCCTGGGCAGTCAGGGAGACTGTGCCCGGCAAAGCGTGGTTTGCGTGGTTTCGTCTCTATGGGCCACATTGAGAAGGCGCTAATGAAACGTGAACTTTTTTGGAAATGCGGATGGTCTGCCACGGAGGCGCGTCATGAGAGGCCTATGCCTGGACCGGACACTTCTTGTTTCAATCGGCTTGTTGTTGGCTGTTCCCGCTTATGGGGCAGAGGTGAAGGGGATTTGGATCAAGAACGTACGAGACTGGGCCAAAAGGGAAGCAATTTGTTCAAGGGCTTTGGCAAAAGAAAATAACGAGATTGTGGTTTATGAGCGGGATTTGTTCATCGTTAAAGACAACGAGATAATTGGGGCATCGGCGAAATGTAAAATCAAAGCTCGTAAAGATGATGGACATCTCATTCGGCTGTTGGTTGAGTGTCCGTCGGAGATAGCAGAAAATCAGTTGACCTTCCGAGTTGACGGTCCTGACGAAATGACGCGAATTTTCCCGGGGATGACGCAGATGAACGCGACCTACTTTCGTTGCCCAGAAGTGTCAATGCCATGATCAATAGTAACGAGCTGATCGCTTTCGATGTGACTGACGAAAAGACTTTGACCTTTGAAACCTCCGACGACGTGCTGGAGGGCGCAGCTGGGGCCGCAACAGCGGCGAAAATCCTTGCTCATGGCCTGCAAAGAATCAAATTCGTCGCCGCTTTGACCAGCCATTACTTGGACAAGCTCCTAGCCCTCAAGAGCGGGCGTCCGCGTCACTGGGCAAATTCGACAATAAGGGCACATAAGAGGGCCTTCAATGTTTGTCGCCAACAGCACCGCTTGGTGTGAACGCGGGCTGCTTTTCGATGCGCGGTATCGAGCTGATATCGTTGACCCAATGCTGAGCTGAACGAGACCATAGTTGCAATTTTGGGGTAAATTGGTCGCGTTGACGGACGGTGCCCAGACGAAGGACGTAAACTTTTGGGTCTTCTCCAACCGTCGTGGAATAGATTGGTGTTCCGCAATTCGGGCAGAATGATTGTGGCCGGGCGGTGCCACTCTCGCCGGCCGGTCTTTACATATATTTTCAATTCGCCAGATCGAAGTTTAAAAGAGCCCTCCCGAGTTGGAAGAACCGTACGGAACGCCGAACCCGACAAGGCCTGACAATCAGTACAGTGGCAGATCATAGCTTTTGCAGGATCGGCCTCTGCTTCATACGTGATATAGCCGCAGTGGCACCTTCCGTCGATCTTCATCACAGGCCTCCTGGCGAATGCGACCGCTTACGGATCTATACTTACGTCGTTTTCACCATCTCCGTCAGGTCAGTTTGTCCACCTTGTCATCAACCACGCCCAGAGGGTAATGCACTCCGGTCGGCATTTCTACCCAGGTCAAATCGAAGGGTGCGCGGCGAGCGCGATAACGCGCGGACGACCATGCCCATTGCAACGCGGAAAGCTAATGTCTCGCAGGGCAACCGCACGGATACCTCGGGGTCACGGGGCTTCACGCGCAGTCCATGTCGATCACCGTGCCGCAGGCATCACACACAACGACAAGCCAGCCAAGGGTGCTTGGCGGTGAGCGCGGCAGTAATCTTCGGCCAGAACCATGCGTAGCCTTTGGCCGAAAGCTGCACGTTGAAGTGGCGCACGGTCGCCAGGACGCACCCTTTCTCATGCCGGCAGTAGGCGGCAATGCTATCCCAATGACGATCGATCATCTCAGCAAATTTCTCGTAGGGCTTGAGCCGTTGCCATTTCAGGCTCTCTCGCCAGTTATCAAAGAAGCGGCGCGCCCAGCTCACACTCCTTGAGCAAGGCCTCGCCCAGATGGCGCATGACATGGAACTTGTCGAACAAAATCGCGGCGTTCGGCGCATGCGCCGCCGTCGCCAGACGGAACGGCCGCCACATATCCATCACCGCAAGGCGAATGCGCCCGCTCTTCTTGGCGCCGAGCCAGACATAGAACTCGCTCATGCTCGCCTGCGAGCGGTCCTTGCCGCCAAACCAGATCGGCCGGCCGCGCAAGAGATCGCTCACCACGATCCGGTAAGTGTGACCTTTGCGGATTGCAATCTCATCAACGCCGATCACCAGCGGACCCGGCGTGCCCGCTCGCGCAAGCTGCGCTTGCATATATTGCTGCTCCAGCGTCTTGACCGTGTGCCAGTCAAGCTTCAATTCCGCCGCTACGTCCTTGATCGTTGCAGATCGACAGCGCCGGCCGACGTAATAGGCAAAGCGCTTGGTGTAGTGTGCATTGTCCGCCAGAAAGTCGAGCCGCTCGCGTTTCACCTTGCCACAGCCGCGGCAGTCGAGCCGGCGCACCTCCAATTCCAGGAAAATCCGCGTGTCGCCGCACGACAAATCGCGCACCCGGCAGATCTTGCGGTCATACCAGCCCGTCTGCATGCGACCGCAACAGCCGCACATCGTTTTTTTGACCGCCGATTGAGCCTAATCACGCGCGCTTTCTGATCACCGAAAATGCCGCGCACTGTCGGCTCCAGTCGAAAGCCCGGGAAGCAATATGCGTCCCACAGGCGCCGCCTTCGCTTCGCTGTTCCCCTCATGCTTCAGGCTTGCCAAATCAGCACGCCCTCGTATGCAAAAAAATTCCGACAATTAACAGGTTTTGTATTGCCGCTCTCAACAAACCTACCCACTCACTTCCACGAAGACCCATTATTCGGACTAGTTCGACGCTCGAAGCCGGTCCGAAGTTTGATCCACATCAATGCTGTAGCCGACTGGCACCTTATACGCCGTTGCAACAGGCTGGATCTACCGATGCCGGTCGCTCAGTGCGACCCTCACAGGAGTAGAAATGAAGCCGAATCGAAGGCAAACGATTACGGCGCTAGCGGCCGCGGCCACTGCGCCTAGCCTAGCAATTGGGCTGACGTCCACCGCGGCCCACGCAAGCTCGCAAATTTCTCCCGATGAGGCACGCGCGATCGCAAAAGAGGTCTTCCTGTGGGGCATGCACCCGATCGCAATCTATCATATGCGCTACAATTACGTCCAAAACGAGAAGAGCCCGTACTATGCGGGCCTCGGCCGCCTGAGGTGGGAACGCGCGGCTAAAACGGCTGACCGATTCGCAACGACGCCGAATGCGACCGCTTTGTACGGCATCGGTTTCTATGACCTGTCAAGGGAGCCCGTGGTCGTCACGGCTGGTGACATCAAGGACCGATATTGGAGCGTTCAAGTTGTCGACAATTACTCTCGCTGGTGGCTTCTGGTAGGTAACCAGTTCAACGCGCCAGGCCAGGTACGGCGGTTACTGATCGGACCCAACTGGAATGCAAAATTTCCGCCCGACTTCGCAGGCGCCGAGATCGCGCAGTCGCCGTCAAACACCGCGTGCGTCGCCGCGCGGGTTGCCCTCACCGACGGTACAGCGGACGAACTCCGGGCCGCGAATGCCGTTCAGGACCACATAACGGTCATGTCGCTTAGCCAGTGGATCGCTGCTGGCAGAAAAGACATCAAAGCCGAGGATGTGCCGCTCACGAAGGGCAGCTATCCGGCCTATCCGGGAATGGAAAGGGTCCGCGAGCCCGGCCAACTCAAGGGCGTGGATTTTCTGCGTTGGGTGAGCCTCATTCTGAATGACCCGAGCTTCACCAAGCAGACCGACGGCCACAAGGAGATTGAGGCATTTGCCAGGTTCGAGCGGCTTGGCCTTAAGGCCGGAGAGACCCTCGACCCGGAAAAGCTGTCGCCTGCCATCAAGGCTGCGGCCGCGCAAGGTATCGAGGATGGTCGCAATGCCGTGATCGCGCGGATCAACCAGATTACCGGGATCGATATGAACGGATGGTCGCTGACCACCGACCTTGGCTACAACGACACTGATTGGGTGGACCGCGCACGCTACGGCTACATGGCGATTTTTACCCCAGTCCCGTCCTGCTCACACACCGGCGCATTCCTCAACAAGGACTTCGAAGGGCCGTCCGCTCTCGGGCGAGTATCGCTACACCCTCACCTTTGATCTGGACGACATGCCGCCGGTTACTGAGTTCTGGGAAATCCCACTGTACGACCGAGAAGGCTATTTTTATGACAATCCGATCAATCGCTATTCGCTCAACAGCTACATGCTCGAGCGCGGCAAGCTGCACACAGCAAACGGCAAACTTGTGATTTACATCCAGAACGCGGAACCGAAGGACGCCGCCCAGCGCACAAACTGGCTACCGGCGCCAATGCAAGGTTTCCAATTCGCTGCACGCTTTTACGGTCCCTACGGGCCTTTGATTGATGGCAGCTACAAGATGCCAGAAGTGGCCCGGGTGGAGTAGCGCCGCCAATCGAGCGCAAGAACCTGAGGGTTGCGTTGCGATCAAGCACACCGGGATTAAAAGACCTCAGAAACGAAATTTCGCCCGCGCAACGATGCCTGGTCATCGTAGGCGTTTTTCTTGGAGCGTTTCGGCAGTTTGACATTGGGCCGAGATATCTTCTTATAGGGAACAAGCTCGAGGATCTTGGAGATACAATTGAGGCGCGCTCGCTGCTTATTGTCCGACCTCACAATATGCCAAGGTGCGTACGCGACGTCTGTGGCTCTTAGCATAGCGTCCCGTGCGCACGAATAATCGTACCAGCGCCCGTACGACTCCAAATCCATTGGGCTCAACTTCCACTGTCTCAGTGGATCGTTGATGCGTGCCAAAAAGCGCCTTTCTTGTTCTTCCATTCCCACTTCCAGCCAGAATTTTATTAGCATGATGCCGGCGTCGACGATGTATTTTTCGATTTGCGGGCAGAGGCCAAGGAATCTCTCCACCTCCTTAGCACTGGCAAATCCCATGACCCTCTCAACACCGGCTCGATTGTACCAGCTCCGGTCAAAGATGACGATTTCACCCGCGGCAGGAAAATGCTCGAGGTAGCGCTGAACGTACATCTGTGTTTTTTCGCGATCGGAAGGCGCAGGCAACGCCACGAGCCTGAAGACGCGTGGGCTTACTCTTTCGGTTATCGCTTTGATCGTTCCGCCCTTTCCGGCGGTGTCACGGCCTTCAAACACGATGATGATCCGCCCTCCCGTCGTCTTCACCCATTCCTGGAGATGGCAAAGGTCGACCTGGAGCTTGCGTAGCTCTTTTTCATAGAGCTTTCGCTTCATCTTGCCATTGCCGACTGTTTCGACCCGTGCCACGTGGTTAGCTCCCAAAAATAACGCGCCTGAAGCGGCTCATGGCGACGAAGAAATAGACCGAGCCGATGATAAGCATGGCCAAAAGCGGTCGCCAGACGAGCGTCAAATCGGCGCCGCGAAACAAAACCGCCTGTGCGAAGGCAACGAAATGCGGAGTCGGACTGATCGTCTTCATTACATATTGCAGCCAGACCGGCATGCTCTCCATGGGGGTGCTGCTGCCGGACAGCAATTGCGTAATCATGAGGACCGGCATCGCCAGCAGTCCGAATTGGCCCATCGTCGTCGAAAGCGTGCCAAGCAGGATGCCGAGCGCCGCCACCACCAGCGCATAGAGGGCCGCACCGAAGAGGAACAGCACGATTGAGCCGGCGATGGGCGCGCCGATCCACAGATGCACGACGAATTGTAGCGAAAACATCGCCGCCACCAGGATTACGAGGCCGTTTGCGAGCATCTTAGCTAGCATGATTTCCGCTGGCACGACCGGCATGACAAGGAGATGCTCAACGGTGCCCTGCTCACGCTCGCGAATAAGCGCCGCCCCGGTCAGGATCACGGTTAGAAGGGTGATCTGATTGATCACTTGCGTCATAGCCGAGAACCAGGCTGTTTTCAGGTTGGGATTGAATTTGGCGCGGATGACGAGGTTGATCGGCGTGCTTCGCGACCCGGAGCCTTGGCTGCCGGCGAGGAAGTTCTGCACTTCGTTGGATAGAGCGGTCTTGAGATAGTTGGCGCCGTTACCGGCCTGCGCCACGGCTGTTGCGTCGACCTCGATTTGCAGCTCGGTCTTGCGTTTGGCGAGAATATTGGCCTGGAAGTTCGGAGGAATCTCGACGACAAATAGCATTTCGCCCTTGTCCATTTTCTCATCTATTTGCGAAGCAGTGATGTGGACGGGCGGCTGGAATGTTGGGCGGACAAGGCCCTCGGCGAGCTGGCGCGACAGTTCCGAGCCGTCCTCATCCACGATGCCGACTGAGAGATTGGTAGCTTCGGTCACCGCTCCGGTCGCCACTGTATTGACGGAAATGGTGAAGGCGTAAATGACAAGCACAAGCATGGTCGGGTCCGACCGAATGCTTCTCAGCTCTTTGATGACAAGGCGAAATATATTGAAAACGTGATCGAGCAGCGTCGGCCTTTTGGCCTCGGCCAGTTTCGGGACCGGCTGCGTGCGGGGCGAAGCCATATCACGCCTCCTGCTTGCGTAGGAATACGAGCGACAGGATGAGGTAGGCGAGCGCGATCACAAGAATCGCGACGACATTACGCCACAGATCGGGCATGCCGAGTGCCTTGGCAAACACGCCGACGGTAATCGGCTGATACCAGGCCGACGGGAATGTCAGGCCGAGAATCTTTGCCCCGCCGGACAGCGAGGAGACCGGCGCGAACAGGCCGGAAAAATTCACCGCCGGAACGATGGAAAGAATGGCAGTTGCAAATACCGCTGCCACTTGGGTGCGTGTGAACGACGAGATCAATTCGCCAAAGCCGGTGGTCGCAATGACGTATACGATCGTGCCGATCAGCAGCGTCAAAAATGGCCCCTTGAGCGGAACGGCAAAGATGAAAATCGCCATCAGGAACAAGAAGACGAAATTCACCATGGCAACGCCGACATACGGCAGCTGCTTGCCGAGAAGAAATTCGAGCCTGGTAATCGGGGTCGAGCGGAAATTCGCGATCGAGCCCGTTTCCTTCTCGCGCACGACGGCGATCGCCGACATGATGGCGGGGATCAGGCACAGCATGAGCATGAACACGCTCGGCACCATGGCGTTCACGCTGAGGAAGGCCTGGTTATAGCGGAAGCGTGTCTGAATGTCGCCGTCGCTCCACGCGTTCGGGCTTCCCGCTCGCCGCAGCTTCCGCGCAAGCTCGTCTCCCTCCCTTCGAACCACGCCGGTCACATAATTTCGCGCCGTCTCGCCGCGAAACGTCATTGCGCCGTCGATGGACGCGTCGACTTCCGGACGCGCGCCGCTGAGCAGATCGCGGCCAAAGCCGCTGGGAATCTCAACGACGATCTGGGAATTGCCGCTACGCAGCCGCCGGTCGGCTTCTGCAGCCGTGCGGATTGGGGGCTGCACCGAAAAGTATCGAGAGCCGCTAAAGCCATCGAGCAACTGCCGACTTTCCGGCGTTTGGTCCTGATCGAAAGCCGCCATTTGCAGGTTTTCGATATCAAAGGAAATCCCGTAGCCGAAGGCCAACATCAAGAGAATGGGACCGAACACGGCAAAGGCAAGCCGGATAGGGTCGCGCAAAAGCTCGACAGTCTCTCGGCGGGCATAGGCCCAAAGGCGCGACAAATCGAACCGCTTTGGCGAACGTGCGGGCCCCGCCGCGACTGGCGCCTCAGCAACAAACGGCGCCTCGACCTTCTTCGAGCGGTCAATTCCGGCCGCGTCCGCGAGATAGCCGACGAAGGTATCCTCTAGCGAATTGCTGCCGCGCTCTTTGACCAGATCGAGCGGCGCGCCGACCGCCAGTACCTTGCCCGCGTGCATGAGTGAGATACGATCGCATCGTTCCGCTTCGTTCATGAAGTGCGTGGAAAGAAAGATCGTAACGCCGTCGTCGCGAGACAGATCGATAAGTGTTCGCCAGAACGCATCGCGAGCGATCGGATCGACGCCCGAGGTCGGCTCGTCGAGAATGAGAATAGCAGGCTCGTGCAACACTGCAACGGCGAGTTGCAGTCTCTGCTTGATGCCGAGGGGCAGACTTTCCGGCTTAGCGTCGGCGACGCTTTGCAGATCGTAACGTTGGAGAAGCGCCTTGAGGCGATCTTCGATTTTATCCGGCGGCAAATGATAAAGCTGTGCGTGGAGCTCAAGGTTCTGTTGGACCGTCAGCTCACCATAGAGCGAGAACGCTTGCGTCATGTAACCGACGTTGCGCCGCATCTCCATGTCATTTGATCCCATCGGGCTCCCAAACAGCTTCGCCCAACCCTCGGTTGCCGGCAGGAATCCGGTCAACATCTTCATGGTGGTCGATTTGCCGCAACCATTGGAGCCGAGGAAGCCAAAGATTTCGCCCGGCGCGATGCGAAAGTTGACGTGGTCCACAGCGACAAAGTCTCCGAACCGCCGCGTTAGTCCCTCAGCCTCGATGGCCGGCACCTCGTCTGGTGAAGCGATGCGCGGCCGCACCACAACTTTTTGATGAAGAGCACGCTTTTGCTCCGGCAGCAGAGCAATGAACGCATCGTCGAGGGTGGCTTCTCCGGTCTCGTCCAGTAGCTCCTGCAGCGTGCCTTTGGCGATGATTTTGCCATCGTCCATTGCCATGAGCCAGTCGAAGCGCTGCGCCTCATCCATGTAGGCGGTCGCGACCACCACGCTCATTTGCGGACGCCGGGCCCGGATGGTGTTGATGAGATCCCAGAACTGGCCGCGCGACAAAGGATCGACGCCGGTTGTCGGCTCATCGAGAATGAGCAGATCCGGATCGTTGATTAGCGCACAACAAAGACTGAGCTTTTGCTTCATGCCGCCGGACAGCTTCCCGGCTGGGCGAGCTTCGAACGGATCAAGCCCTGTGGCAGTCAGCAGCTCAGTGATGCGAGCGCGCCGCTCAGATCCTGACTGCCCGAAAAGCCTTCCGAAGAAATCGATATTCTCGAATACGCTTAGCGTCGGATAGAGATTGCGGCCAAGCCCTTGCGGCATATATGCAATGCGGGAACGTAAACTCTTGAGATGCAGCCTCTCCTTAAGATTGCCGTCGAAGACAACAACATTTCCACTCTGAATTGTACGCACGCCAGAAATGAGGGCCAACAAAGTGGACTTGCCAACGCCGTCGGGCCCGATCACGCCCACCATCTTGCGCGCCGGAATTTCGATTGTGACATTGTCGAGCGCGACTCTTGCGCCATAATGGTGCGAGACCCTGTCGATCTGCGCGACGATAGCTTCCGTCATTGCGGCAGCTTGATGTGCAGATCGTCCGGCCAAGCCGTCGCTGTATTCGTTCGTACGATTCCAATCCCTCGCACGCCCGTTTTCACGCGCCGACTATATTTTTTGAGGACTTGCACTTCTAGCTGGAGCTTCACGCGAAACATCAGCTTTTCACGTTCGTCCGTGGTTTCGACGGTTTTCGGCGTGAACTGGGCGTCGGCGGCAACAAAACTGACCTTGGCGGGAACTATGTACTGGGGAGCCGGATCCAAAATGACGCGCGCCTCGCTGCCCATTTCGAGTTTGCCGGCGACCGCGGCCGGCAGAAAAATGGTCATGTACACATCTTGCAGGTCAAGAATTGTCATCACCTTGCCGCCGGCAGCGACCACTTCGCCATTCCGCGCTAGCAGGTATTGCACCCGGCCAGTCCTCGGCGAGACCAAAATCAGATCGTGCAAAACGGACTCGATGCGCTCGACCTCGGCCTGCGCGCTCTTGATGGCCGCGGCGGCTTGGTCGCGCTGTGCGATCGCCCCCTGAACATTTGCCTCGGCGCCTTCATAATTGCGGCGGCGCTGGTCGAATGTCTGCTGCGTTATAATTTTCTTGTCGATAAGCTCCTTTCCGCGCTCGAAGTCAGATTTGGCCGCTGCCAAACCCGCATTGCGCTGGGTGATCAACGACTCCGCCTCGTCCTGCGCCTTTTTAGCGCGCTCCATATTGGACTGCGCAGCCCGGAGCTGCGCCTCGTATTCCGGTGACGAAACGCGGCCGACGACTTGCCCCACCTTGACTTCGCTACCCTCCTCAACGCTGATGTCGACCAGCCTGCCCGGATATTTGGCCGCGACGTCGACTTGCGTTGCTTCGATGCGGCCATTGGTCTTGATGATGCCTTCCGGCATCCTCTCGCGCCGCACACGATCAAGCAGGCGCAATCTCGCCTCAGCACTGGAAGACAGCCAGCCTCCGAGCGGAGAATGAATAGAGGACGGCGCCAACGGTATCGTGCCGGCCGTGAACACGAACACGAGCAAGGCACCAGCGAAGAGCCGAGCATGCATCGTAAATGTCCTTCCCAGAGATAATCCTGGAGTGCAGATAAACAAAAAACACAAAGTTATCTTTGACCTTAATCAAAAGATTGCCGGCGCGTGAAGAATAAAAGCGGCTGATGACGATTCGAATGTCGCGAAGCAGAGGAATTTCATCAACATCTCAAGCTACCACGCCGCGAATTGCCACCAGCCGGCAAGCTGAAAGCGAGACTTATGAACAGCGACACATTCAGTGGCATCGTTTGGGGAGCGGTTCTTTTAGGGATCCTCATATGGCTTTACTTAGCCCACCTCCGCCATCGGCGCCGCACCAAGCGACTGCTGATAATGGAACTGCTCAAACGATACTTTGAAGGCGACATACCTGCTGATCAAATCGGTCAGCGCACCCGTTGCGAGCCAGCTGATACTGCACACGTCCTGTTCTGGGCGATACAAGAACCATATCGTGCAACATCGATTCAAGACGCTCGACCTCTGCCTGCGCGCTATTTATGGTAGCGTTGGCTTGATCGCGCTTTGCGATCGCTCCGTCGACGCCTGCCAGAGCGCCTTCGTAATTGCGGCGGCGCTGATCGAAGGTTTGCTGCGTGATAATGTGTTGATCGATGAGTTCTTTTCCCCGTTCAAAATCGGATCTGGCCGAGGCCAGCACGGCATTGCGCTCGGCAATAAGCGATTTTGCCTCCGCCAACGCCTGCTTAGACCGCTCGGCGTTGGCTTCCGCCGCCCTGAGCTGGGCTTCAGTTTCCGGTGACGATATGCGGCCGAGGACCTCTCCCTTCTTGACTTCGCTCCCTTCTTCTACCGTTATGTCGGCCACCCGGCCGGCGTATTTCGCCGCCACGTCGACTTGAGTGGCTTCGATGCGGCCATTGGTCTTAACGATGCCTTCTGGCATCTTTTTACCCCGCAAGCGCTCGCGGAGATTCGGCATTCTCGATTGCGCCTCCGCGCTGAGAGACGACCAACCTTGGAGCGGGGAATGCATGGACGAAGGCGCCAATAGGATCGTGGCTACCGTGAACACGATTACGCGCAGGGCACCAGTGAGCAAGCGACCACGCATTGCGAGCGTCCTTTATTAGCTTGAAAAGTTTGAAAATTATCAAGCTTAGTGCCAATCTTTCTTTGACTCAGATCAATTGCATGAAACTGGCGTTGACCTTGATCAAAAAGCGAAGGCGCTCAGATGTTACTTTTAACAAACTGAAAGAAAAGCATATGGACAGTGATACATTCAGCAAAATCATTTGGGGAGCGATTGTTTTCGGTATTATCGCATTGGTTTACCTCGCCCGTCGCCGGCGTCGAACCCAACGACTGCTGATTATGGAACTTCTCAAGCGGTACTTTGAGGGTGACATATCTGCTGATCAACTTGGCCGGCGGACACGAGTAATAGCAAATCATCATTTCCTACAGAGTACGGAATTTCACTCGTTGGCGATTGCTGGATTCCAAGGTGCCGTTGACGCCAAATTTGCAAACCAATCGCACGCGAAAGAAGATGAAAGAAAATTATTGAGTATGTTGGCGGCTTTGAAGAACGAGTTCGGGCTCGCAGATCGCTACCGCGTTGAAGGTGTGCGTCCGGGGCGCGAATAACCCGCTACTTCCATCGTGCGACCTTGCCCCCAAGTTTCATCCAGCCGCACGTGGAGTTTGGCAGTTCAGTGAACTGCACCCCAACCTTGGACCAGTCTGCCGGCCTTTTTTCCAGCTGCTTGGTCAGGGCGGGCCGTGTGCCGCTGACCGATGGATGAGCTCGATCGGGCGTTTGTTGCCGATCGCGCTGTGAGGTCTATCCTCGTTGTGGTCTCGACGCCAAGCCTCTAATTTTCGACGTGCGTCGTCGAGGCTCATGAACCAATGGGCGTTCAAACATTCCGATCGGAACCTGCCATTGAACGATTCGATGAGGGCATTATCCGTCGGCTTTCCAGCCCGTGAAAAATCGAGCGTGACGCCGCGTTGGTACGCCCATAAATCCAGATCGCGTGACACGAACTCGGTGCCCTGGTCGACCCGGATCGCTGTCGGGAACCCTACTTCCCGGCCGACCCTTTCCTGCACTTCAACGACGTCGGCGCCGCGAAAGGTGAAGCGCGGATCCACCGCCGGCGAGAAGCGCGAGAACGTGTCAACGATCGTCAGCACGCGCAGTTTCCTGCCGGTCGCCAATTGGTCGTGCACGAAGTCCATCGCCCAGGTCTCGTTCGATCGTGTCGCGGTCTGCCGATCGCTGCGCAGTTTCGCCTTGACCCGGCGCTTGGGTGTTTTGTTGCGTAATTGCAGCCCATTTTCACGGTACCGATAAACCCGTTTGGCATTCACCGACCACCCCTCGCGGCGCAGCAGCACGTGAATGCGCCGATAACCGTAGCGAACGCGCGTCGCGGCAATCTCCTTGATCCGTTCGGTCAGCTCAGCCTGTCCTAGTAGCGGCAGTCGGCATCGATGGAGCCGGCGACAAACACGTGCTGGCCGTGGCCTTGGGAGCGACGGAAAACGCCGCCGTGGTCGTCGGATATCGCCCGCTTGAGGCCCTCCACGGTGTCGGCGAGGGTGAGCTCATCGATCTCAGGGTCCTGGGCGCGGATGCGGTCGCGGATGGCGCGGTAGGTGGCGGCGGCGAAACCCAAATTCATGGTGTGTCCTCCCTGGCTTCTACTGTCCATAAATATACTACACTTACGAATTTATTCTACATTACACGCTGCCCCTGTCAACAGCAATTTTATGCAATTGTAAGAATCACTCATTGCAGGCATCCTCACCTTCCAAAATGCTCACGCCAGAACAAAGCAGGGCCGCCCGCGGTCTCCTGGGCTGGAGCCAGCTCAAGCTGGCGCAGGAGGCCAAGGTTGGGGTGGTGACCGTTCATCAGCTTGAGGCTGGCAGCACGCAGCCGCGTCGCTCGACGCTTGACGTCATCCGGCGTGCCCTGGAGGCGGCCGGCGTCCAGCTCATCGATGCCGACGATAGCGGTGGGCCAGGGGTAAGGCTGCGGGAGGAGCGGAAAACTTAGTCGAGCAGCGCGCTCCTTAGGTCACAAGGGCTCGCTTAAAGCGATTATTTGTTTCAATGTCTACTATAAGGAGCAAACTGGCAAAACGAACGCAAATTCTTAAGCGTCATCAAATGTCGCCCAAACATCCGAGAGCCCGCGGCCTACGTCGAGCGCCACGCTTTTACGACATTGTCTATTCAATGAGGTCTGCAACCATACGGAGCGGTTGGACGGGCCTTCTCGAATTCGGACAAATTGGCAAAACGAACCCAAATTCTTCAATGATGCCAACGTTGAAAAAAGTCTGACGTGGTTCTCCGGTCGTCTAGCTACAGCGGAAGTTCGGCCCTATAGGATGGCGCCCAGACAACACGGTTTGCACAACCATGACCGCACGCATCTACAAGCCGGCGAAAACCGCCATGCAATCGGGGCAGGCCAATACCAAGTCCTGGGTGCTCGATTTTGCGCCCGAAGAGCCTCGCCAGGTCGAGCCGTTGATGGGGTGGACCTCTTCCGGGGATATGCGCCAGCAGGTGCGGCTGCGCTTTGCCACCAAGGAGGAGGCGATCGCCTATTGCGAGCGTCACGGCATCGCCTACCAAGTGTTCGAGGCGAAAGCGGCATCGCGCCGGGCAATTTCCTATTCGGACAATTTCGCTTTCAGCCGGCGCGACGCCTGGACGCATTAGGGGCCGGTAGTCTCGGCGGCGGCGCCGGCCGCTTTCAAGCGGCGACCGCCCTCGCACCGCGAATCAGCGCGCTTCCGCGAGCTTGCTTCCATGCGTGGCGGCCCGCTGGCGCAGCAGCGATACGAAGCGCTCCTCCGGCATCGGCTGGCCGAGCAAAAAGCCCTGGCCGAAATCGCAGCCCATGCTGACGAGCGCGACCGCATCGGCGGCCCGTTCGATGCCCATGCCGACCGCGGCGGATCCGAAATTATGCGCAAGATCTATCGCTTGCCTGCACATCGGCGCGTTTGACCGATCGGATCCGCATTCGGCGACATAGCTACGGCCTAGCTTGATTTCCGCGAAGGGCAGGGCGTCGAGCCGCGCCAATGCCGAATAGCCGCGTCCGAATTCGTCGAGTGCAAGTCGCACGTTGCTGGGCTCAAATTTTTTGTTGAGCGCGGTTGCCAGCGCGATGTCGGTGATGATCTCGTCCTCGGCCACATCGACAATCAGTCCTGCCCACTTTTCCCGATTCGGCCGGTGCGTTTTGACGAGGTCCGGCACCGGAAGCTTGGCTAGCACCGCCGCCGGAATGTTCACGGTAATGCGCAAGTTGATGCCGAGTTTGGAAAAACGTCTGCCCGGCTTTGAGCGCGTTGGTCAGCGCCATTTCCGCCAGCGTGGTGACGGCCGATTCCGCTGCGCCAGCCATGAAGGCCTGCGGCAGCACGACGCCGTGCTGGGGATGGCGCGCACGCGCGAAGGCCTCGGCGCCGGCGAGCCGCTTTTTGCGCAGGTCGATTTTGGGCTGGTACCAGAACTCGATCCAGTTGTTGCGGATGGCTTCGTCGAGCTCGATGCGCGAAGCGACGGCTGGCGGCATGCCGAGATTGAGCTCGCGCATGATCTTGACGATCGCCTCGGTCTCGAACGGCTTCTTGAGCACGGCGAGCATATTGAGCTTGTGCTGGACGCCGATGTTCTTGACGTGCTCGAGCACTGCGGCCCCGCGGTTGCTCATCAACTGCACCGCGCCGCGATAACCGCACTTGCCGAGGGCGAGCACCGACTCGATGGCGTCGGCGGAATCCAGGGAGATGTTGAGGAAAATCAGAACCGGTGCGCTTTTCTGGATTGCCGCGCGGAAAGCCGCGCCGTCGGAAAATTCCACGGTGTCGATGCCGGAGCCGTGCAGCACCAGCGACAGGAAATGGCGGATCGAGGCTTCTTCATCCACGACATAGCAAAGCGGCGTCGGCCCGGGCGCCAGCGGCGGTGCATCGGCAACGGCCGTTGCGGCGGGAGAGCTTTCGGGCGGGGCAGATATTTCGGCCATGGAATGGATGCTTGGCGCCAAATTGGCAGAGTTTCGATATTGGTGTGCCAAACTTGTTAAATATGAGTTTCCCGCCGCATTTCGCGCATCCAAAAAACCGCAGCAATTTCAATGAATTTGGCGACCCCGGCTGGATTCGAACCAGCGACCCTCAGCTTAGAAGGCTGATGCTCTATCCGGCTGAGCTACGGGGTCGTCGGTGTCCGGTTTACCTGGAGCACGGGGGTAATAAAAGGCGTCCGGCCTGGCTGCCAGCCCGCCGCACCGACGTCCCGCGCTTGGCGAAAAGAGAATATTACAGATTCATGAGTGGCTTACAGCATTTTCTTGAGACATCTCAACCTGTTTGTGAGGATGCCCGCCTGGGATTGAGCGCAGCGATGCGGCTTTAATGACCGTGAGAAAGATGCCGCCAAGCCCGTGCGGTCACCGCTTCAGCCACGCCCTCGACACCTTTATGCCTTGAACTAAAAGCGGTGCCGGCCGCACTCAGGGTAACGACATCCGCTATTCGGGGAGGTTCTAATGTTCTCGCTTGTGCGCGCGGGTCTCGCCGCCGCGATTGTCGGACTGTCGCTCGTTCCGGCATCGGCCGCCGACAAGGCATTCAAGCGCAGCGATCTCAGCGACGCCGCCATCAAGCTCGAGGCGCAAATCAAGCAGGATGTCGGGCCGGTCGAAAAGTCGCCGGCCGCCCTAAGCAAGGAGGCCGACGCCGCCTTCAAGAAACGCGACTTCCGCACCGGCATGTTGGTGCTGAGCCGGATGGTCGTCGCCGCGCCGCAGGATGCGGCGAGCTGGCTGCGGCTGGCGCGCACCGTGCGGCAGATCGTTCCGCGCGACGACCGCGAGAAGACACTGCTGCTCGATCGCGCTTCGACCGCCGCCTATATCGCCTATCAGCGCGCCAACGACCGCACCGTAGAGTCCGACAGCCTGGCGCTGCTCGGGCAGACATTGGCCGATCGTCAGCTATGGCGGCCCGCGCTCGATGCCATGCGGCTGTCGCTTGGTCTGCGCGAGACAGCCGAACTGCGCGGACAATACGAGCGCCTGCGGGCGCAGCACGGATTCCGAATGCTCGATTATTCGGTCGATTCCGACGCCGTCTCGCCGCGCGCCTGCTTCCAATTCTCGGAGACGCTGCCCGGCCGACGCACTGATTTCTCGCCCTTCGTGGCGGTGCAGGGAATCGACAGGCCGGCGATTTCGGTAAACGACAAGCAGCTCTGCGTTGCGGGCCTCAAGCATGGGCAGCGCTATCAGATCACGCTGCGCGCGGGGCTCCCGTCGACCGTATTCGAGACGCTGACGAAATCGGCCGAGTTCACGGTCTTCGTGCGTGACCGCAAGCCGTTCGTGCGATTTTCTGGCAAGGCCTACGTTCTGCCGCGTACCGGCCAGCGCGGCATTCCGGTGCTCAGCGTCAATACAAGCGCGGTCAAGCTTACCGTCTATCGCATTGGCGACCGCAACCTGATCGACACGGTGCTCGGCTACGATTTTCAGCGCAACCTCGACAGCTACCAGGCCGAGCGGATCGGCAAATCGCGCGGCAGCAAGGTGTGGAGCGGCGAACTGGCGGTCGAGCAGAAGCTGAACACGGAAGTCACGACTGCCATTCCCATCGACAAGGCGCTCGGCACGCTTGGCGCCGGCGTCTATGTGATGACGGCCTCGCCCAAGGACCTGGTCGCCAACGATTACGGTGCGCTAGCCACCCAATGGTTCATCGTTTCCGATCTCGGCTTGACCGCCTATACCGGCCATGACGGCATCGACGTATTCATTCATTCGCTGGCGAGCGCGGAGCCGAATGGTGGAGTCGAGGTGCGCCTTGTCGCGCGCGACAACGAGGTGCTCGCTACCGGTCAGACCGACGCCAACGGCTTCCTGCATTTCGCCGCCGGCCTTTCGCGTGGCGAGGGCGGGCAGGAGCCGGCCGCCATCGTCGCCAGCGCCAAAGGCGACTATGCCTTTCTCAACTTGAAGTCGCCGGCCTTCGATCTCACCGACCGCGGCGTCGGCGGGCGGCCAGTGCCGGCGGGACTCGATGCTTTCGTCTACGCCGAGCGCGGCGTCTACCGCCGCGGCGAGACCGTGCACGTGACCGCACTGTTGCGCGACGCGCGCGGCCTTGCGGTTGAGGGCGCGCCGCTGACACTGGTGATGGAGCGGCCGGATGGCGTCGAATACCGGCGCTCCCTGGTCGGCGACGAAGGCATTGGAGGCCGCAGCTGGAATGTGCCGATCGTGTCCACCGCCATGTCGGGAACCTGGCGGGTCACCGCCTACACCGATCCCAAGCGGCCGGCGATCGGCGAAACGACATTCATGGTCGAGGACTATGTGCCCGACCGCATCGAGTTCAGTCTGAGTTCGACAGCGACCTCTGTTCCGCGCAGTGCGCCGGCGCAGATAAGCGTCGACGGTCACTTCCTCTATGGCGCGCCCGCCTCCGATCTGGAGCTCGCAGGTTCGGTGACCATCGCCGCCGCCGACGGGCGGCCGGGCTATGACGGCTATTCCTTCGGATTGGCCGACGAACAGGTGACCTCGGTTCGTCAGGAGCTCAAGGACCTGCCGAACACGGATGCGAGCGGCAAGGCCAGCTTCCCGATCACGCTTGACAAGCTGCCGGCGAGTTCACGCCCGCTCGAGGCGCGTATCAACGTCAGCATGGCCGAGTCCGGCGGCCGCGCCGTCGAGCGCAAGCTCACGCTGCCGGTCGCGCCCGAGGGCCCGCAGATCGGCGTCAAGCCCAATTTCAAGGGCAGTTCGCTCGCCGATGACGCCAATGCCGATTTCGACGTGGTCATGGTGGCGCCAGACGGCAGCAAGCTGGCGCAAAAGGGCCTGCATTACGAATTGCAGCGGGTTGAGACCAGTTACCAATGGTACAAACAGGACGGCCAGTGGCAGTTCGAGCCGGTGCGGCGCACCGAGCGCGTTGCCAACGGCACGCTCGACATTGCCGTTGACAAGCCGGGGCATCTCACGCTGCCGGTGAAATGGGGCCGCTATCGTCTGGAAGTGTCGGACGGCAAGCCCAACGGCCTCGCCACGTCGCTGACGTTCGACGCGGGCTTCTACGCCGAGGCGAGCGCCGACACGCCCGACCTGCTCGAAGTCGCGCTCGACAAGCGCGAGTACAACGCCGGCGACACCATGGCGGTGTCGGTCACCGCGCGCACGGCCGGCCGGCTGACGCTCAACGTATTCACCGACCGCCTGGTCGCCAGCAAATCCTACGACGTCAAGGCCGGGACCGCGCAGGCGGTCATGACCGTTGGTCATGAATGGGGCACCGGCGCCTATCTGGTCGCCACCTTGCGCCGCCCGCTGGACGCGCCGGCGCGGCGCATGCCCGGCCGCGCCATCGGCGTGAAGTGGTTCGGCATCGACCGCGCGGCTCGCACCATCGGCTTGACCATGCAGCTGCCGGCGACGCTGCGGCCCAATGCGAAACTCGCCGTGCCGCTGCACTTGGCCGGGCTCAAAGCGGGCGAGGAGGCGCGGGTGGTGGTCGCCGCGGTCGACGTCGGCATTCTCAACCTCACCAACTACAAGCCGCCGGCGCCCGACAATTATTATCTCGGCCAGCGCCAATTGACGGCCGAGATCCGCGATCTCTATGGGCAACTGATCGACGGCATGCAGGGCGTGGCCGGCCAGATCAGGTCGGGCGGCGACGAGGGCGCCAAGCTCACCGGCTCGCCGCCGACGCAGGCCCCGCTCGCGCTCTATTCCGGCGTCGTCAAGGTGGCCGCCGACGGCACGGCGCAAGTCTCCTTCGACATCCCGGCCTTCTCCGGCACCGTGCGCGTGATGGCGGTGGCCTGGAGCAAGGACAAGGTCGGCAAGGCCAGCGGCGACGTGATCGTGCGCGATCCGGTGGTGCTGACGGCTACGCTGCCGCGCTTCCTGCGCACCGGCGATCGGGGTGCGGTGCACCTCGAGCTCGACAATGTCGAGGGTGCCGCCGGTGACTACAATATCGTCGTGAGTGCGCAAGGCGCCGCCAAGGTCGCGGGCGATAAGCAGACGCTCAAGCTCGCCGCCAAGCAGCGTGCTCACGTCTCGGTGCCGGTAACGGCATCGGGCGCCGGCGCGAGTACGATCGACGTCAGTGTGAGCGGACCGAACGGCTTTGCGCTCGATCGCGCCTATGCGCTTAACGTGCGGCCGGCGACGCAGACGCTCGTGCGCCGCAGCGTTCGCGCGCTGGGGCCCGGCGAGACCTTGACTCTCGATCGCGACATGTTCGCCGATTTCGTGCCCGGCACGGGGCGGGTGGCGCTTTCGGTCGCGATCTCGACATCGCTCGACGCCGCGACGCTGCTCAATAAGCTGGACACCTATCCGTTCGGCTGTTCCGAGCAGGTCGCCAGCATCGCCATGGCCATGCTCTATATGAAGGACCTGGCGGGTGAGGCGCACTTCTCGATCGCCGGGGACATCGATCAACGGCTGCAGGACGCCGTCAGCCGGCTGCTCTCACGCCAGGACTCCAACGGCTCGTTCGGCCTGTGGTCGGTGGGGGGGCAGGACATCTGGCTCAACGCCTATGTCACCGACTTCCTGACGCGCGCGCGCGAGCGCGGCTTCAAGGTGCCGGCCGGTGCCTTCACCCTGGCACTCGACCGCTTGCGCAATTACGCGGCCAACAATCCCGATCCGGGCAGGAACGGCGGCCGCGACCTCGCCTATGCGCTCTATGTGCTGGCGCGCAACAAGGCGGCGCCGATCGGCGACTTGCGTTATATCGCCGATACCAAGCTCGGTGCCATCGAAACCCCGATCGCCAAGGCCCAGATCGGGGCGGCGCTCGCCATGCTGGGCGATAAGAACCGCGCGGGGACGGCGTTCCACGCCGCGCTCGACGCCATTCCGGCCAAGCCGCAGCTCGTCTTCGGGCGCACCGATTTCGGCTCGATGCTGCGGGATTCGGCGGCGCTGGTAACGCTCGCCTCCGAAAGCGGGACGGCGCCACGCATTGTCGACGACGCGGTGCTGCGTGTCGATGCGGCGCGTGCGCTATCGCCCTATACGTCGACGCAGGAGGACGCCTGGCTGGTGCTGGCAGCGCGCGCCCTCGCCAAGAAGCTCAACGCCATCTCGCTTGCGGTCAACGGCGACACGAGGCAGGGGGCGCTCTATCGCACCTTGCGGTCGGATCAGCTGGAAAAGGCGCTGAAGGTGACGAACAGCGGCAAGGACAACGTGCAGGCGGTGGTGTCGGTGTCCGGGGCGCCGCTCATTCCAGAGCCGGCAGCCGAGCGCGGCTTCAAGATCGAGCGCAATTACTACACGCTCGACGGCACGCCGGCCGATCCCTCGCACGCCAAGCAGAACCAGCGCTTTGCCGTGGTGCTGAAGGTGACCGAGCCGCAGCCGCAGTTCGGCCGCGTCATCGTCGCCGACTATCTGCCGGCAGGCTTCGAGATCGACAATCCGCATTTGGTGTCGTCCGGCGATACCGGCACGCTGTCGTGGATTACCGATGCCGCCGAGCCGGTGCATACCGAATTCCGCGACGACCGCTTCACCGCGGCGTTCGATCGGGCGCAGAATTCGAAGCCGGTCTTTACCGTCGCCTATGTCGTGCGGGCGGTGTCGCCGGGAAGCTATGTGCTGCCGCAGGCCTTTGTGGAGGACATGTACCGGCCCGACCGCTTCGGCCGTACCGCGACCGGTAAGATCGAGATCGGCGCAAAATGAAGCTCTGGCGCTACATCCTGGCGGCCATCGGCGGCGCAGCCTTGACGGCCGCGATCGCCGGGGCCGCCTGGGTCCATGCGCTGGGACCGACGCCGCTCGGTCGGCATTTGGAATATTCGCATCTGGTGCTCGGCCGCGAGGGCAAGCTGCTGCGGGCTTACGCCACCGAGCAAGGACGATGGCGGCTGCCGGCGACGGTGAAGGATGTCGATCCGCGCTATTTGAAGATGCTGCTCGCCTACGAAGATAAGCGATTCTACGAGCATGACGGTGTCGATCCGGAAGCGATGGCGCGGGCGGCCTGGCAGCTCGTCACCAGCGGCCACATCGTTTCGGGCGGCTCGACAATCACAATGCAGCTTGCCCGCCTACTGGAGCCGCGCGCGCACCGCAGTTTCGGCGCCAAGCTGCGTCAGATCGTGCGCGCGCTTGAGCTTGAGCGCGTACTGAGCAAACGCGAAATTCTCTCTTTATATCTGACACTTGCGCCCTATGGTGGAAACCTGGAGGGCATCCGCGCAGCCTCGCTTGCCTATTTCGGCAAGGAGCCGCGCAATCTTTCGGTGGCGCAAGCGGCGCTGCTGGTCGCGCTGCCGCAATCGCCGGAAGAAAGGCGCCCCGACCGCTACGCCAAGCGCGCGCTTGAAGCGCGCAACCGCGTGCTCGACCGCGTCGCGGCGGCAGGCGTGCTGCCGCCCGACGAAGTCGCCCGCGCCAAGGCGCAGCCGGTGCCGCATGCGCGCAAATTGTTGCCCATGCTGGCCCCGCATGCCGCCGACCACATCGTTTCGCAGGAACCGAACATCCGCGTGCATCGTCTGACGATCGACGCGGCGTTGCAGAAAACCCTGCAAGAGCTTGCGCTCGAACGCGCACGCGCCATCGGTCCGCGCATTTCGGTCGCCATCCTTGCGGTCGACAACGCGACCGGCAAGGTGCGCGCGAGCGTCGGCTCCGCGGCTTTCTTCGACGCGCGGCGCGCGGGCCAGGTCGACATGACGGCTGCGCTGCGCTCGCCCGGCTCGGCGCTCAAGCCGTTCATCTACGGGCTCGGCTTCGAAGATGGCCTCATCCACCCTGAAACGCTGATCGACGACAAGCCGGTGCGCTACGGCAGCTACACGCCGCACGACTTCGACAACCGCTTCGAGGGTACCGTTACGGTGCGGCGCGCGCTGCAATGGTCGCTAAACGTTCCGGCCATTGCGATGCTCGACAAGGTGGGCGTCGATCGGCTCACCGCGCGACTGAGCCAGGTGGGGGCGGCGCTGGTGTTGCCGCCCGCGCAGGCGCCGGGTCTTGCTATCGGGCTCGGCGGCGTCGGCATCACGCTGCACGATCTGGTCATGCTTTACACCGGCCTCGCGCGGCTCGGCACCGTGGCGCCGCTGATCGAGCGGGCAGGCGAGCCGTCGCAGCAGCCGCGCCGGCTCGTCGATCCGGTGGCCGCCTGGTACGTCGGCAATATCCTGATCGGCGCGCCGCCGCCGGAAAACGCAGCGCCCGGCCGCATCGCCTTCAAGACCGGCACCTCCTACGGTTATCGCGATGCCTGGGCGGTCGGCTTTGACGGCCGCATGACGATCGGCGTCTGGGTGGGGCGGCCCGACGGCACGCCGGTGCCGGGCCTGGTCGGCCGCAGCGCTGCCGCGCCAATCCTGTTCGACGCCTTCGCGCGCAGCGGTCGTCCGATCGAGCCGCTGCCGCGCGCGCCCAAGGGCGTAATCGTGGCGAGCACCGAAAAATTGCCGCCAACGCTGCAACGCTTCGGTCCGGCCGGACTGCAGAGTGCTCTGGCCGAGCCGCCGCGCATCATGTTCCCGCCCAATGGCGCGCGCTTGGAACTGACCGGCGGGCGCCAGCCCGATCCACTGGCGGTGAAGATTGCCGGGGGCCGCGCCCCCCTCACGGTGATGGTGAATGGCGTGCCGATCGATGCCCGGACCGGCCGGCATACGCTGTTTTTTAAGCCGGACGGGCCCGGCTTTGCCCGGGTGACGGTGATGGACGCCCGTGGCTTGAGCGACAGCGTGATGGTGCGGATTCAGCACTAGCGGGCGTTTTTTGCCCGCAATTTACGCGTCCGGCTTTCGCGGAGGCGGGTCTTTCTCTATGGTCCTCCGGGGCCACCAGCAGCAGCAAGGCCGCTCATGACAGTCACCACTTCGGCGCCACGGCCGCAGAAACTCGCGCTGAAAAAGAAGCTCAAGTTCATCGGCCTTGGCCTGGGCGCGATCGGCTTTGCCTACATCTTTCCCAAGCTGACTTTGTTCTACGCGATCTGCGGCATATACGACGTCAGCCGTCACCGGCCGGTCACGTGGTTCGTGCTGCGGCAATACTTCGTCGGTAACGGCGTGCCGACCTGGCTGTTGTCGCCCTTCAACATCCTAATGGACATTCTGACGCTGCCCTACATCAACAAGGGCGTGTATCAGCTTTCCGATCTGCCGGCGCCCTATCGCGCCGAAGTCGAGCGCCTGATCGCGGTCAGCAAGAGCCAGAACCTGGTTGGCCAGCTTGCCGAGCGCATCAAGCAAATCGACCGCACCATGATCTTTTTCAAATGGTACGGCGAGAATGTCGACACCTTCCTCGACACGCCCGCCTTCCACGAGAAATGGAAATACGTTCAGACCATCGGCGTGTCGGTCTTCAATAAGAAGGTATCGACCTCGAAGCATTTCGGGCCGATCCGGCCGACGCTGCGCGTGCTCTATAACCTCAACGACATCGACGACCGCTCCGCCTATATCGTGGTCGGCAACAAGACCAGCTACTGGAAGGACAACAAGCTTTTCATCTTCGACGACACCTTGATGCACCAGTCGTTCAACGAGACCGACAAGGTGCGCTATTGCCTTTTTGTCGACATTATGCGGCCGTCCCTTTCGCCGATCTTGTTGCGTCCGTTTGTCAAGCTTGTGCACATCCTCTTCAAGAGTGCGAACTTCATCTTCTATAAAAAATGGAAAGTCATTCGGTAGAGGCGGGTCCCCGCGAGCTGGGCTTCGGCCTTGGCACCTTGCTCGACGTCGCAACCGGCTCGCACGCCCGCGCGGCGGCGCTGCTTGTCGTCTTCTGCCTGATCTCTTTCCTGCCGGGCTTCTTCCGCGTCCCGCCGATCGATCGCGACGAGGCGCGCTTTGCGCAAGCCACCAAGCAGATGATCGAGACCGGACAATACGTGGACATCCGGTTTCAGAAAGAAGTGCGTTACAAGAAACCGGTCGGCATCTATTGGCTGCAGGCCGCCGCGGTGAAAGCCGGCGCGGCTGCCGGCGTGCCGCACGCGCTCACCACCATCTGGCTCTACCGGCTGCCCTCGCTTTTCGGTGCAAGCGGCGCGGTGCTGCTGACCTATTGGGCGGCGCTCGCCTTCGTCGGCCGCCGGGCGGCGCTGCTGGCGGCCCTGATGATGGCAAGCTCGATCATGCTCGGGGTCGAGGCGCGCCTTGCCAAGACCGATGCAACTTTGCTGTTCACCTGCGTGGCGGCTCTCGGCGCGATGGGGCGCATCTATCTCGGCCAGCGGCGCGATCCGGAGGCCAAGATCGGCTGGGGGCTGCCGGCGATGCTATGGACGGCGATAGCCGCCGGCGTGCTGGTCAAGGGTCCCTTGATCTTGATGTTCGTGTTTCTCGCCGCGCTGACACTGTCGATCCTCGACCGTTCCGCTCGCTGGATATGGGCGCTGCGCCCGATCCCCGGTTTTCTCTGGATGATGCTCCTTGTCGCCCCCTGGTTTGCGGCGATCATCGCCAAATCGGGCACGGCGTTCTTCAGTGACGCGATCGGCCACGACATGCTGGCCAAAGTGGCGAGCGGCCAGGAGACGCATGGCGCGCCGCCCGGCTATTACGTGCTGCTGTTCTTCCTGACTTTCTGGCCGGGGGCCGTGCTGGCGGCGCCCGCCGTGCCCGCTGTTTGGCGGGCGCGCCGCGAACCCGGGGCGCAGTTTCTGCTCGCCTGGCTCGTTCCATCCTGGATCGTATTCGAAGCGGTGGTGACCAAGCTGCCGCATTACGTGCTGCCGCTCTATCCGGCGGTCTCCATTTTGATCGCGGGAATTGTCGAAGCGGGCGCCTTGTCCAAGGCGCGCTGGCTTGTGCGCGGCACGGTCGGCTGGTTTCTGTTCCCCAGCCTGCTCGCTGTGATCGTCGTTGCCGGCTTTCTCTACATCGACCGCAACCTCGGCCTGATCGCCTGGCCGACGGCGGCGGCGGCGATCGTCGTCGGACTGTTCGCTTGGCGGCTCTACGAGGTGGACGGACCCGAACGCTCGCTGCTGCGCGCCACGCTGACCTCCGTGTTCGTCGGCATGACTGTCTATGCGGTGGCCTTTCCGGCCTTGCCCGCCTTGTTCCCGAGCGCGGTTATCGCCGACGATTTGCGTGCGACCGGCTGCGAGCAGCCGCGAGTGGCGGCGACGGGCTATTACCAGGAGCCGAGCCTGGTATTTCTTCTCGGCACCGACACGCTTTTCACCAGCGGCGCCGGCGCCGCCGAGTTCCTCGCAAAGGGGCCGTGCCATTTCGCGCTGATCGATGCGCGCAGCGAGCGCAGCTTCGTTCTGCGCGCCAATGCGATCGGCCTGCGCTATGCGCTCGCCAGGCGGATCTCCGGCTACAACATCAGCATCGGGCGGCCGGTGACGCTCGCCGTGTTCCGTTCGATGGGCACGCCATGACCGCCGCCAACGGGCTGCATCCCGGGCATGACTTTGCTCCGCCGCCGTGGCGGCGCTGCGTGGACAACCTTGCGCATGCGCTCACCATCCTCGCTCGTCCGGCGAAAGTTCATCCCAGCCCGCCCTGGGCGACGGCGCGGCAGATCGCCATCGCCTCGGCAATCGTTCTTGCGGTCGTGCTGTTGTGCATGTTCATCGTCGATGCGCCCGTCACCCGCGCCGTTATGCGGCTGCCGCGCTGGGCTGTGTGGCCCTTCGATCAGATCAGCGAATTCGGCAAGTCCGGCTGGTTCCTGTGGCCGCTCGGCCTGATATTTCTGGCGTTGGCGGCTTTACCGGCTCCGCCCAGCCGCATCTCGCAGGCTGTGCTGGCTGCGGCGATGGTGCGCGTCGGCTTCCTCTTTACGGCGATCGCGCTGCCCGGCCTGTTCGACACGATCATCAAGCGAATGATCGGGCGGGCGCGGCCGCTGGTGCCCGGCCATGTCGATCCTTTCGTGTTCGCGCCGTTTATCTGGCGGGCGGATTATGCGAGTTTCCCGTCCGGGCACGCGACGACCGCATTCGCGGTCCTGGTTGCGTTCGGCAGTCTGTGGCCGCGCGCGCGCACGATCGCGCTGCTCTACGCCGTGGCCGTGGCGTTGAGCCGGATCGTGGTGCTCGGTCATTTCCCGTCCGACGTCATTGCGGGCGCGGTGGTCGGCACGGTCGGCGCGCTTTTGGTGCGTTATTATTTCGCGCTGCGCCGCCTCGGCTTTTCGGTCGGGCCCGACGGCACGCTGCATCAATATCCGGGTCCCTCGCGCAAGCGCATGAAAGCGGTTGCCCGCGAGCTGTTAGCCCCATAAGAAGCGCGATCTTGTCGCCCGACGGAACTTTGAAAGCCCATGAGCAGCATTGAGCCGGCGGTCTCCGTCGTCGTGCCGGTACGCAACGAGGCCGGCAATATCGCCTCGCTGGTGGCCGAGATCGCCGCGGCGCTCGCCGGCCATTCTACGTTCGAGGTGATTTATGTCGACGACGGCTCAAGCGACGGCACCGCGGCGGAGCTGACGCGGCTGATGGCGCAGCATTCCTGGCTGCGCCGCGTGTGCCACGCGCTTTCCTGCGGTCAATCGGCGGCGGTGCGCACCGGCGTCAAGGCCGCGCGCGCGCCGCTGGTGGTCACCCTCGACGGCGACGGCCAGAACGATCCCGCCTTCATCCCGGCGCTGCTGCGCGCGCTGGAGCAGGGCGGCCCGCGTCTTGCCCTGATCGCCGGCCAGCGCGTCAAGCGCAAGGCGAGCGCCTTCAAAAGGCTGCAGTCGCGCATCGCCAATGCGGTGCGCAGCGCCGTGCTGCGCGACGGCACCCGCGATACCGGCTGCGGGCTGAAGGCGTTTCGCCGCGACGTCTTCCTCAGCCTGCCATATTTCGATGGCTTGCATCGTTTCCTGCCGGCGCTGGTGCGGCGCGAGGGCTACGAGATCGGCTATGTCGACGTTATCGACCGCCCGCGCGGGACCGGCACTTCGAACTACGGCATGTGGGACCGGCTTTGGGTCGGCATCCTCGATCTTGCCGGCGTGTGGTGGCTGATCCGGCGCCGCAAGCGCGTACCGGAAATCGCGGAGGAGTAAATGCTGATCGAAATCGCGCGCTCCGTCGGCGGCTATCTGCAGGACGTGTTCGTGGCGCGGCTGGACTGGTGGGTGCTGCTCGGTTTCGTGGCGCAGGCCTTTTTCACGGCGCGCTTCGCGGTGCAGTGGATCGCCTCCGAGCGCGCCGGCAAGAGCATCATCCCGCTGGCCTTCTGGTGGTTGTCGCTCGGCGGCGGCGTGCTTTTGCTCGCCTACGCCCTCTACCGGCGCGATCCGGTCTTCATCCTCGGCCAGGCTTTCGGGGTGTTCGTTTATCTGCGCAATCTCTATTTCGTCATGCGCGACCGGCGCAGCGGCCAGGGCCTTGCGGCCTAACTTGCCAGTTCTTTCGCCATCGGCAGCGCCAAGGTTATTCCGAAGCCTTTCTGCGGCGCCCCGTCGTTCCGGTAGCCGGCGGCGAGATAGAAGCGGTGCGCCGTGGCCGTGCTCTGTAATCTGACGGTGGCGAGCGAAAGCGCGCGCAGCTTTCCAGCCGTGCCAGCATTGCCTTGCTGACGCCGCGAAAGCGCGCCTCCGGCGCGACATAGTTCAGCATGATCTCGCCCGCATCGTTGATGGCGCCGACGCCGGGCAGCCTTTCACCCTCGGCGGCGACAAAGACATGAGTTTGCGCGATCCAGCGGCGCATATTGTCGGGGGTCTTGTTGGCGAGCCACTGCGCGAGGGTTTCGGCATCGCCATGATGGTCGGCGCCGCAAAGCTCGGTGATCGAGCGCCTGAGAATCCGGCAGGCCGCGTCTGCGTCCTCGGCTGTGGCACGCCGGATTTGCATCGTGGTCGGTTAGGCCTGCGCGGCCGCCATCGCCGCAAAGCCGCGCTCCAGGTCTGCGATCAAATCGTTCGGATCTTCCAGCCCGATATGGATGCGCAGCGTCGGGCCGCCCGGCGCCCAGCGTGTGGCCGTGCGGTATCCGGCGCAGTCGAACAGGATCGCCAGGCTCTCGAAGCCGCCCCAGGAATAGCCCATGCCGAACAGCGTGAGCTCGTTCATGAAGGCGTACACCGCTTTCTCGGGCATGGGCTTGAGCACGATGCTGAAAAGGCCGCTGGCGCCGGTGAAATCGCGACGCCAGATGGAATGACCCGGATCGCGCTCGAGCGCCGGGTGCAGCACGCGCTGCACCTCCGGCCGTTGTTCGAACCAGCGCGCGATGGTGAGACCGGACTCGTAGTGCCGCGCAAGCCGCACGGCGAGCGTGCGCAGCCCGCGTAACGCGAGGAACACGTCATCGGGACCGACGCAGAGGCCGAGCGCGTGCACGGTGCTTTTCAGGGCGGGAAAGGCCGCCGCATTGGCCGATACGCAGCCGAACATGATGTCGGAATGCCCGCCGATATATTTAGTGCCGGCCTGGATCGACAGGTCGACGCCATGCGCGAAGGCGTCGAAATAGAGCGGCGTCGCCCAGGTGTTGTCCATCAAAACCAGAGCGCCTTTGGCATGCGCCGCGCCGGCAATCGCCGGGATGTCCTGCATCTCGAAGCTCTGCGAGCCGGGGGCCTCGACGAACACCGCCTTGGTGTTCGGCTTGATGAGTTTGGCGATGCCGTCGCCGATGAGCGGGTCGTAATACGTGGTCTCCACGCCCATACGCTTGAATACGCCATCGCAGAACACGCGGGTGGGCCGGTAGACGCTGTCGCTGACGAGGATGTGGTCGCCGGCCCCGGCGACCGCCATGAGCGCGGTGCAGATCGCCGTCAGCCCCGACGGCATGAGCGCGACGCCCGCGCAGGTGTCGCCCTCGAGTGCACGCAGGGCACTTTCCAGCGCCTCGGTGGTGGGCGTGCCGCGGCGGCCGTACTGATAGCGGCCGCGGTGCGCGACCTGATCTTCGGCGGTGGGGTAAAGCACAGTCGAGGCGTGATAAACCGCCGGGTTGACGAAACCGTATTGGCCTTGGGTATCGCGGCCGGCGGTGACCAGCCTGCTCTGCGGCCTGAGGGGGGTTTTGGGCGTCTTCGCCATGGCGTCATAAAAAGCGGTCAGGAAGGGCGCGCGAAGTAAAAGTCGCAGCCATATACGTCCGGATCAGCGTTTGCCGTCAACCCCTTGACCTGACAACGGGATCGTTTTGAGATGCGGATGAACTGGGGGCCAATGGCCAGGCCGTCGTCGAATAGCGCCGCTGGGGATATCCCCAGTAGCGGCGCTCGTTGCGTAGCCGGGCGAACAGGAGCGCAGCATTCCGCTGCGTATAGAGGCAGAGCAATGAAAAAAATCGCCGGCGTCTTCGTGCTCGTCCTCCTCGCAGCCTTTGCTGTGCAGAGCGCGTCGGCGCAGACGCTGAAAGCCGTCAAAGATCGCGGCATACTCATCTGCGGCGCCAACGGCACGCTGGCCGGATTCGGTCTGCCCGATGCGCAAGGACACTGGACCGGCCTCGACGTCGACCTCTGCCGGGCGATCGCCGCCGCCATCTTCGATGATCCCAACAAGGTGAAGTTCGTGCCGCTGACGGCCAAGGACCGCTTCACCGCCCTGCAATCGAGCGAAGTCGACGTGCTGGTGCGCAACACGACCTGGACTTCCTCGCGCGATACTTCGCTCGGGCTCAATTTCACCGGCGTCGACTATTACGACGGCCAGGGCTTCATGGTGCGCAAGTCGCTGAAAGTGAATTCGGCGCTCGAGCTCAACGGCGCCTCGGTCTGCGTTCAGCAGGGCACCACGACCGAGCTCAATCTTGCCGACTTCTTCCGCGCCCATAAGATGCAGCTCAAGTCGGTGACCTTCGCGACCGCCAATGAGGCGATCAAGGCCTACGATGCGGGCCGTTGCGACGCCTATACCACCGACGCCTCGGGCCTCTATGCCGAGCGTCTCAGGCTCGCCAATCCCGACGATCACATCATCCTGCCCGAGATCATCTCCAAGGAGCCGCTCGGTCCGGTCGTGCGCCAGGGCGACGACCAATGGTTCGATGTCGTGAAGTGGGTGCTGTTCGCGATGATCAACGCCGAGGAGCTCGGCATCATGCAGAAGAACGTCGACGACATGGTGAAATCGACAAATCCGGCGATCAAGCGCTTCGTCGGCACCGAAGGCAATTACGGCGAGCAGCTCGGCCTGACCAAGGATTGGGCGGTGCGCATCATCAAGCTGGTGGGCAATTACGGCGAAGTTTTCGAGCGCAATGTGGGCAAGGGCTCGCCGCTCAAGATCGACCGCGGCCTGAACAAGCTGTGGAACCAGGGCGGCATCCAATACGCACCGCCGATCCGCTGACCCCGGGCGCTCGCCGCCGCGGGCTTGCGGAAACGACTGCTTCGGCACGCCAGGCCGGCGAGAGGGGCAATGTCGATTGAAATTCCAAGCGGGCCGCCACCCGTCGCCTTCTACAACAACCCCAAGGTTCGCAGCATCGTCTATCAGGCCGTGCTGTTCGCGATCGTGGCCTTTCTCGTCTACGGCGCGGCGAGCAACGCCATCGACAATCTCAAGCGCGCGCATATCACATCAGGTTTCGGCTTTTGGAATACCACGGCCGGTTTCGACATTAGCCAGACGCTGATCCACTACGACTCACAGGTCTCCACCTATGGCCGCGCCTTCTGGGTCGGCCTGCTGAACACCTTGTTGGTGGCCGCGCTCGGCATCGTCTTCGCGACCGTTCTCGGTTTCGTCATTGGCATCGCGCGGCTGTCGCAGAACTGGCTGGTGGCGAGAGCGGCCGGCGGTTACGTCGAGACGATCCGCAACATCCCGCTGCTGCTGCAGTTGCTGTTCTGGTACAACGCCGTGCTCAAGTCGCTGCCGGTCGCGCGCGATAGTATCGTCATCGCGCGCGGCGCCTATCTCAACAACCGCGGCCTGTTCCTGCCCAAGCCGATATTCGAGACCGGCTTTGCCGCGGTGCTGATCGCGCTCGCCAGCGCTCTCACGATCACGGTCCTGTTCGGTCTGTGGGCACGGCGGCGACAGGAGCGCACCGGCGAGCAGGCCCCGGTCGTCTGGATCGGGCTTGCCTTGCTGATCGGCCTGCCGCTCGCCGCGTTTGTGTTGAACGGCTCGCCGCTCGCGTTCGATTTCCCGCAGGCCGGGCGCTTCAACGTCAGCGGCGGCATCGAGGTGCTGCCGGAATTTGCAGCATTGCTGTTCGGCCTGTCGATTTATACCGCCGCCTTCATCGCCGAAGTCGTGCGCGCCGGTATCCTGGCGGTGTCGCGCGGGCAGATCGAGGCTGCGTATTCGCTCGGCATGCGGCCCCGCCCGACCCTGCGGCTGATCGTGGTGCCGCAGGCCATGCGCGTGATCATCCCGCCGCTCACCAGTCAGTATCTGAACCTGACCAAGAATTCGACGCTGGCGGTGGCGATCGGCTATCCCGACTTGGTGCAAATCTTCACCGGGACGGTGCTCAACCAGACCGGCCAGGCGGTCAGCGTGGTGGCCGTCACAATGGTTGTGTATCTCACCATCAGCCTCGCCACCTCGCTGACGATGAACATCTACAACCGGCGCGTGGCGCTGGTGGAGCGGTGAGGGCTTAAGCCATGACCATGGCCGAAGGCGATCTTGCCGTCACCGAACTGCACTTCGTGCGCGACCGTCCGATCCCGCCCAAGCCACCGCCGGCGGCGATGACGGGGGCTCTCGGCTGGGTGCGCGCGAACCTTCTGTCGACGCAGTTCAATATCGGCTTGACCGTCGTCATCGTGCTGCTGCTGGCTTGGGCCATTCCGGAGCTGATCAAGTTTCTGCTGGTGGACGCGGTCTGGAGCGGCACCGACCGCGACGCCTGCCGCGAGATCGTGCAGCACCGCGAAATCGGCGCCTGCTGGCCGTTCGTGTGGGAGCGGCTGCCCTATTTCGTCTACGGCTCCTATCCAATCCCTGAGCGTTGGCGCGTGGACGTGTTCTTCGTCATGCTTGCCGTCGGCGTTGCGTGGATGCTGTGGCTGGGGGCGCCGCGCCGCGGCCTCGGTGCCTTCTATTTCTTCATCGTGCTGCCGCTTGCCTCCTTCTTCCTGCTGCACGGTTTTCCGCTGATCGGCCTGCCGGTGGTCGACACGGTCTTATGGGGCGGCGTGCTGGTGACCATTGTGGTGGCCTCGGTCGGCATCGTGCTCTCGCTGCCGCTCGGCATCCTGCTGGCGCTCGGCCGTCGCTCGTCGATGCCGACGGTCAACCTCATGTCGACCCTGTTCATCGAATTCGTGCGCGGCGTGCCTTTGATTACGGTGCTGTTCATGGCGAGCGTGATGCTGCCGCTGTTCGTGCCGCAGGAATACGAGCCGGACAAGCTTTTGCGGGCGCTGATCGGCATCGCGCTATTCGCCTCCGCCTACATGGCGGAAGTGGTCCGCGCCGGCCTGCAGGCGATCCCCAAGGGCCAGTTCGAAGGCGCAATGGCGCTCGGCCTCGGCTACCGCCAGCGCATGCGTCTCGTCATTCTGCCGCAGGCGCTCAAGATCACCATCCCGAATATCGTCAATACTTATATCGGCCTGTTCAAGGACACCACGCTGGTCTTCATCGTCGGCATTTTCGATTTTCTGCGGACCGTCGAGGTCGCGCGTATCGACCCGAAATGGGCAACGCCGGTGACATCGACCACCGGCTATGCCGTGGCCGCCATGTTCTATCTCGCATTCTGTTACGGCATGTCGCGCTATGCGCACGCGATGGAAGCGCGGCTTGCCCGCGGCGATGGGCAGTGACATGGCCGAGATGCCTTCGTCGCCACATCTGAAGTCGACCAAGCTCGAGACGCCGGTCGCGGTCGAGATGGTCAAGGTCAACAAGTGGTTCGGCGATTTTCATGTGTTGCGCGACGTCGATTTGAAGGTCATGGGCGGCGAACGCATCGTGATCTGCGGCCCGTCCGGCTCGGGCAAGTCCACCATGATCCGCTGCATCAACCGGCTGGAGGAGCACCAGAGCGGACGCATCGTGGTCGACGGGGTTGAACTCAGCAACGATCTCAAGCGGATCGACGAAGTGCGGCGCGAGGTCGGCATGGTGTTCCAGCATTTCAATCTGTTTCCGCATTTGACGGTGCTGCAGAACTGCACGCTGGCGCCGATCTGGGTGCGGAAAATGCCGAAGAGACAGGCGGAAGAAATCGCGCTCGCATATTTGGCGCGGGTGAAGATCCCGGAGCAGGCGGCCAAATATCCCGGTCAGCTTTCCGGCGGCCAGCAGCAGCGGGTGGCGATCGCGCGCGCGCTCTGCATGAGCCCGAAAATCATGCTGTTCGATGAGCCGACCTCGGCGCTCGATCCCGAGATGGTCAAGGAAGTGCTCGATACCATGGTGGCGCTGGCCGAGGACGGCATGACCATGCTGGTAGTGACCCACGAGATGGGCTTTGCCCGCGAAGTCGCGAATCGAATCGTGTTCATGGACGATGGCCAGATCGTCGAGGCGAACGCGCCGCGCGAGTTCTTCGCTCATCCACAGCACGAACGCACCAAGTTGTTCTTGAGCCAGATCTTGCGTTGAGGTCTTCAGGCGCGGGCTTCTCTACAACCTGCCGCGCGCGGCCTGGGGACAAATCCAGGCAAAACCCGCGAAATGCGCGTGTCGGCTGGGATCAGGCCCTTCCACGGGGCTGCGACAGAGCGGTTGCGCGGTTGTAGCGCCGCGCAATTTACGATTTCGCACCGTCAAATGTGACAATACCGGCAACGATGACAATATTTTATGCGAGTATAACACGCTTTGATTGTAGGGCAGGGGATCCCATTGAGCAACGTATCGCATAGCCGAAGACTATTGGCGCAAAAAGCACGAGGTGCGGGCTGGCCATTATGGCGTTGAGCGGCCGCCGCAACTCGCGCGTCAAGCATACGCTCACGGCGCGCGAGGCGGAAGTCTTGACGTGGGTCGCGCGCGGCAAGTCGGCCTGGGAGGTCGGCGAGATACTTCATATCGCCAAGCGCACGGTCGACGAACACGTGCAGACCGCCGTGCGTAAGCTCGGCGCCGTCAATCGCACGCATGCCGTCGCGATCGCCGTGCGCGATTCCATCATCTCGCTTTAGCCGCATCGATTCTTCGCAGCGAGCGGCTCTCGGCGCTGCACGCAGGCGCCCGCGCCACCGCAGGTGCCGATGCAGACCTGCGCGCCCGCGCCGCCCGGGCGCTCAAGGGCGAGAGCCGCCCTTTTTGTGCCTGCCGGGGCTGCATCCGAAAGCGCGGCTGCACCGTAGCTTCGGCGTTTCCATTGAGGAGGACGCCATGAGCGCAGCCAATATCGCATTCGTGCAAAGTCTCTATGCCGCCTTCCGGCGCGGCGACATCGACACGATCGTTGCGGCAACCTCGGCCGACGTGCACTGGGAAGCAGCCGGCCGCCCCACGGACTTTCCTTTGCTGGGTGTGCGCAAGGGCCATGACGGAGTGCGCGCTTTTTTCCGGGTGTTGGGCGAACAGCAGGACATCGTGCAATTTGAACCGCGCGACTTCCATGCCGCCGACGCGATGGTTTTCGTGTCGGGACACTATGCCTGGACGCTACGCAAGACCGGCAAGCGGGCGGAAAGCGATTGGCTGCATGTATTCGCTATCACGGACGGAAAGGTGAGCGCGTTCCGCGACTTCACCGATACGGCGCGCTTTGCGGAAGCCTATCGCGGCTAGGCGGCCGGCGCCGAAGCGGCACGCCTCAGCCCTTCTCCACCGGCAGATCGGGACGCGAGCCCCATTCCGACCACGATCCGTCATAGATGCGCGGCAGCGGCTTGCCGAGCGCATCGAGGCCGAGCGCCAGGACCACCGCGGTGACGCCGGAACCGCACGAGGTGATGATCGATTTGTCGAGATCGACCTTGCCCTTCTCGAAAGCCTTTTTGATGCGCTCGGGCGAGACCAGCCTGCCGTTCTCGACGATGTCGGCGAACGGCACATTGAGCGATCCCGGCATGTGGCCGGCGCGTAGGCCGGGGCGCGGCTCGGGCTCCTTGCCGGCGAAGCGGCCGGCCGAACGCGCATCGACCACCTGCGCGCTGGCGTCGTTCAGCGCCATCTGCACGTCGGAATGCATGGCAACCGCGCCGGTATCCATCTCGGCGTTGAAAGTGCGCGGCTCGCGCTTGACGTCGCCGGCTTCGACGGGACGGCCTTCCGCTTTCCAGGCGGGAAAGCCGCCATCCAAAATGAACGCGTTTTTCGCGCCGAAGATCAGGAAGCTCCACCAGACGCGCGGCGCGGAATAAAGCCCGACGGCGTCATAGACCACGATGGTGTCCTTCTCGCTGATGCCGAGCGCGCCCATCTGCTCACCGAACTGATCCGGCCCCGGCAGCATATGCGGCAACTCGGTGGAATGGTCGGCAACCGCCTCCATGTCGAAGTATACCGCGCCGGGAATGTGGCTCTTGAGATATTCGGCATGGGCGTCGCGCTTCTGGTTGGGCAGGTAATAAGAGGCGTCGACCACGACGACGCCGGGCTTGCCGAGATTGTCGGCGAGCCATTGCGTCGATTTCAGCCAGTGGCTGGAGGGTGCGGTGTTGCTCATCTCAATGGGTCCGGCCTTTTTTTGAAACGGGTCAATGCGGACTGTCACGCAATCGTTCCATCGGCGCAACCGCGCTTGCGCCGGCGATCCACGCCCCCAGGATGCAGATTTAGAGGCGCTCGAGGCTATGACAAGCCCAATCATGACGAAAGACTAGGCCAGCGCCAGCCGCACCCGGCGGTTCTGCTTGCCCTTCTTCTCGATCTGCGTGACCAGAACCTTGCCGATCTCGGCGGTCGAGCGCACATGCGTGCCGCCGCAAGGCTGCAGGTCGAGGCCTTCGATCTCGATCAGGCGCACTTGGCCGGTGCCCTTGGGCGGCTTCACCGACATGGTCTTGACCAGGCCGGGATTAGCTTCGAGCTCGGCGTCGCTGATCCAGCGGCTGGTGACCGGGGCGTTGCTTGCGATCATCTCATTCACCTGCGCGGTGATGGCATCCTTGTCGAGCCCGGCCTCGGGAATGTCGAAATCGAGCCGGCTTTCGCTTTCGCCCACCGAGCCGCCGGTCACCGCATAGGGCAACGCCGCGGACAACAGATGCAGCGCGGTGTGCATGCGCATGCGGGCATGACGTTTGTCCCAGTCGATTGTCGCGGTGACGCGGTCGCCGGCCTTGAAAGCGGCAGCGCCCGGCGCAGGCACATGCGCGATCTCGGTCTTGGCTGCGTCGGTATAGACGGCGGTGGCGATCGGCACTTGCCTGCCGTCGGCCAGGGTGAGGATGCCGCTGTCGCCGGGCTGTCCGCCGGAGGCGGCATAGAAGACGGTGCGGTCCAGCACCGCGCCACCTTGCTCAGTCACGGCAACGACGCGCGCCTCGCAATCTCTCAGATAGGAATCGTCGCGGAACAGGCACTCGGTTGCCATGACCCTCACGTCGGCACGATTGGCGGCGTAATCTCGCTTCTGCGCTCCAGCCACTCCGGCACCGGCAGGTTTTTCGAGCGCAGGAACTCGGGATTGAACAGCTTGGATTGATAACGCGCGCCGCCATCGGCGAGCACGGTCACGATGGTGTGGCCGGGCCCGAGGTCCTTGGCGAGGCGGATGGCGCCTGCGATGTTGATGCCGGAGGAGCCGCCGAGGCAAAGCCCTTCGTACTCGAGCAAATCGAAGATCACCGGCAGCGCCTCCTCGTCGGGAATAAGATAAGGCTTGTCGACTTTCAAATCTTCGATGATCGGGGTGACGCGGCCGAGCCCGATGCCTTCGGTAATCGAGCCGCCTTCGCTTGGTTTCGGCTGGCCGTCCTTGAACAGGTGATACATGGCGGCGCCGCGCGGATCGGCGACGCCGATGACGACGTCGGGCTTGCGCTCGCGCAGATAGCTCGCGACCCCGGCAAGCGTGCCGCCGGTGCCGATGGCGCAGATGAAGCCGTCGACCTTGCCTTGCGTCTGCTGCCAGATTTCCGGTCCGGTGGAGAGGTAGTGTGCCTTGCGGTTATCGAGATTGTTCCATTGGTCGGCGAAGATGACGCCCTTGTTCTCGGTCTTCTTCAGGGACTCTGCCAGCCGGCGGCCGATATGCTGGTAGTTGTTGGGATTGCTATAGGGCAGGGCCGGCACCTCGACTAGTTCGGCGCCGCACAGCCGCAGCATGTCCTTCTTCTCTTGGCTTTGCGTGAGCGGGATGACGATGATTGTGCGATAGCCTCGCGCATTTGCGACCACCGCAAGCCCGATGCCGGTATTGCCGGCGGTCGAATTCCACAACCAGGCCGCCGGACTCGAGCTCGCCGCGCCGCTCCGCCTCCAGGATCATCTGCCGCCCGGCGCGGTCTTTGACCGACCCGCCCGGGTTCATGAACTCGGCCTTGCCGAGAATCGTGCAGCCGGTGGCGGCGGAGGCCCGCTCCAGCTTGATCAGGGGCGTGTTGCCGATCGCTTCAACAATGCCGTCGCGGATCTGCATATCCGGCTCCGGTTGAGGCGTGTCAGGGGTGAGGTCGACCCTAGTGGAGCGCGGACGGTGCCACAAGACCGGCCCCCAAACAGGCCTGCTGTCCGATTATGGGACGGCAATATTAATTCGGAGTGGCGGGCGAAAGCACCTCGAAACCATAGCACTTTATTGCCGAACGGTACCCCCGCACGTTCACCAGTTCTTACGTTCCAATCGCTAATCGTCGATCCAGGGACAAAAGCAAGAAAATCAGTAGTCGGCGTAACTTAGGCGTAGCAGATCGATGCGGCTCGACGTCAACACCTTGTTCATAGTGACGATCTATGTCGAGGTGATCCTCGGCCTTTTGCTGCTCTTCGTGTGGGCGCAGAACACCCAAGTCTATGCCGTTTGTTGGTGGGGCTTCGCCCATCTGATCCGCGCCTGCTCGATCGTCGTATTCGGGATGTACGGCACGGTTCCCGACTTAATTTCGATCGATCTCGCCAACACGCTGCTGTTCACCGCCTTTGCGATTACCTGGACGGGCGCCCGCGTATTCGACGGGCGGCCGGTCGAGCCCGTCTACATGGTGACCGGCGCAGTGCTATGGCTGCTCGTCTGCCGTCTGCCGGTGCTCGCCGACGCCGTGAATGTTCGGGCGCTGATCGCCTCCGGCATCATCACTACCTATACTTGGCTCACGGCCTACGAATTCTGGCGCGGGCGCGAAGAGAAGCTGGTCTCGCGCTGGCCGGCGATCTTTATGCTGTTCGCGCACGGCGCGCTGTTCCTCCTGCGCACGCCGCTGGTGACGTTGCTGCCATGGTCATCAACAAACACCATGCTCGGCAGCGTGTGGCTGACGGTGCTCTCCTTCGAGGCGCTGCTGTTCACCATCTCGGTCGCCTTCATCCTGTTGGCGATGGCGAAGGAGCGCACCGAACTGCGCCATCGCAACGCGGCCATGCTCGACCCGCTCACCGGCATCGCCAATCGCCGTTCGTTCCTGCAAGACGCTGCGCAATTGGCCAAGCGGCATCGCGCCGACCCGCACCCGACCGCCGTGCTTTTGATCGATCTCGATCATTTCAAGTCGATCAACGACCGCTTCGGACACGCCGTCGGCGATCGCGTGCTGGAAATTTTCACGCAGGCCGCGCGGCAATCGCTGCGTTCGAGCGACTTGTTCGGCCGTCTTGGTGGCGAAGAGTTCGCAGCCGTCCTCAGCGACACCAGCCGCGAGAAGGCGGCGGCGGTGGCCGAGCGCATTCGCGCGGCTTTTGCGCAAGCCGCCAAAGAGGTCGGCGGCCGTTCGGTCGGCGCCACGCTGAGCATAGGGCTTGCCTATAGCGAGGAGGTCGGGCTCGACGTATCCGAAATGCTCGCGCAATCCGACCAGGCCCTTTATTTCGCCAAAGAGAACGGTCGCAACCGCGTTGAGATAGCCTCGCTCGAGATGATCTTGGCCTGCAAGCCGGGCACCAAGCCCGCATCTGCGGACTCCGTCGCCGCCATTACAAGCGACAGCGCCGCCGCCTGACATAAACGCGGCGGGTTTTTCCCAATCTCGGCGACAGGTGCCGCCGCGGCCGTCCCGCGACGCGGGTGCGACGCGCATCCTCATTGACCGCAAGCGGGGCTTAGGCCACTTTAGCAAAAGTGGGCCGGGTCGGCCCATGGAATGGTGGGATTCCCAACTAATTCAGAGCTTAAGGGAGGATCGCATGAAGTTTTTGCGCTGGCTGGGGTTGGCCACCCTGGCCCTGACGGTGGGCGGCACCGCGCAGGCGGCAACGGTCAAAATCGGCGTGGTGTTGCCGTTCAGCGGCCCCAATGCCGACCTCGGTCATCAGATCGACAAGGCCTTCAATCTCTACGTGAAGCTGCACGCCAAGGACATCGCGCCGCATAAGGTCCAGATCATCAAGCGCGACGAGGGGCCGCCGACCGGCGCGATTGCCAAGACCGTCACGACCGAGCTGATCACCAACGACAAGGTGCCGCTGGTCACCGGTTTCGTGTTCTCGCCGTCGGCCATCGCGCTGGCGCCGGTCATCAGCAAGGCCAAGGTGCCGATGATCATCGCCAATGCCGGCACGGCCTGGATCACCAACCTGTCGCCCTACATCGTACGCCTGTCGTTCTCCATGTGGCATCCGGCCTATCCGATGGGCGCCTACGCGCACAACAAGATCGGCTGCAAGACGGCGGCGGTCGCCTATACGGACTTCCCGCCCGGCAAGGATTCGGTGGAAGCCTTCAAGACTGGTTTCGAGAAGGCCGGCGGCAAGGTCGTCCTGTCGATCCCGATGGGGCCGCCGACGCAGGTGCCGGACTTCACGCCTTTCATGCAGCGCGTGAAGGATGCACACCCCGACTGTCTTTACGGCTTCATCCCCTCGGGCGCGCACGCCACCGGCCTGATGAAGGCCTACGGCGAAGTCGGCTTGCGCAAGGCCGGCATCAAGCTGATCGGCCCGATGGATCTCATCCCCGACAACAAGCTGCAGGATATGGGCGATGCCGCCATCGGCACCATCGTCATGGGCCACTACGCGGCCGATCTCGACAATTCGCAAAACAAGGCCTTCCAGGCGGCCTGGCACAAGGAATATGGCCCGAACTCCTACCCCGATTTCATGTCGGCGGCCGGCTGGGACACCATGCACGCCATCTTCGACACGATCAAAAAGCTCAACGGCGACCTGTCGAACGGCGCCAAGGTGGTGAAGGCGATGGAAGGCTGGTCGACCAACGGTCCGCGCGGTCACGTGATGATCGATCCGAAGACCCGCGACATCGTCGAGGACGAGCACGCCATGGAGGTCTACCGTAAGCCGGACGGCAAGCTTGGCGAGAGGATCCTGGACACCACTAAGGCGGTGCACGACGAATGCAAGATCCTCAAGGTCGGCCGCTGCAAGTGAGGGCCTGATCATTTGACGAAATAGGCGCCGCCGCGCATTAATTCGCGGCGGCGTTTTTTTCTTTGCGAAGGGGTGGGGCCCGTGTCGCATATCGCCACCATTGCCGTCAGCGTGCTCTTCGACGGCTTGGCCTACGCCATGTTCCTGTTCATCACTTCCGTCGGCCTGTCGGTAACGATGGGGTTGATGGGATTCGTGAACCTCGCCCATGGCGCATTCGCGATGGCCGGCGGCTATTTCGTCGTTTCGCTGACGCGTTCGCTGGGCGTCGGCTTCGTGCCCTCGCTTGTCGTGGGCTCGACGGCGGTCGGCCTCATCAGCATTCCCTTCGAACGCTACCTGTACCGGCGCCTCTATAAGTCGACCGATCTCGAACAGGTGCTGCTCACCATCGGTCTGGCGTTCATGTCGATCGCCGTCTTCACTTATTTCTACGGGCCCATCCCCAAATCGGTGCCGCTGCCGGATTGGCTGGAAGGCGACGTCAATCTCGGCTTCCGCGCTTTTCCCAGCTACCGCGCCTTCCTGATCGTGCTCGGCGCCGCGCTGATCTCCGTTCTTTGGTACGCGTTCGAGAAGACCAATATCGGCGCCAAGATCCGCGCCGCGGTCGACAACCGGCGCATGGCGGAATTGGTCGGCATCAACGTCGACCTCCTGTTCACCCTGACCTTTGCGCTCGGCTCGGGGCTGGCCGCGCTTGGCGGCGCGCTGGCCATCCAATTGTTCGGGCTGACGCCGAGCTTCGCCGTGCTCTATCTCGTGCTGTTCCTGATCGTGGTGGCGGTCGGCGGTCTCGGCAGCTTGAAAGGCACGCTGCTCGCCGCGCTCGTCATCGGCATCATCGACACCGGTGGCAAATATGCTTTTCCTGTCGCGGGCAATCTCTTCATCTACGCCATCACCGTGGTCGTGCTCCTGATCAGGCCGGCGGGGTTTTATGGCCGTGAGTGAAACCGTGGCCGGCGGCTCCGTCCGCGAGCAGACGCGCGAGCGCGCCGCGGAATTCCTCATTAGCCGCCACCGCTACGGCTGGCCGGAGGCGCTGCCCTGGCTGATCGCGATCGCCTGCTATTTCGTCTTTCCCGACCGCATGACCTTCGGCAGCCAGGTGCTGGTGATGATCATGTTCGCGCTCTCGCTCGATCTGATTCTCGGCTACGCGGGCATCGTCACGCTCGGTCATGCCGCTTTTTTCGGAATCGGCGCTTACGTCGTCGCGCTCGGCGCCTTGCGGCTCGGCTGGAGCGAACCGATCAGCGCTATCGTCGTGGCCGGCATCGTGGCGGGTCTCGTCGGCGCCGTCGTCGGCTGGTTTATCCTGCGCTACCGCGGATTGACGCTGCTGATGCTGACCATCGCGTTCGCCGCGACGCTGCAGGAATCTGGCAATCTGCGCTCCGATATCACCGGAGGTTATGACGGCCTGCCGGGCCTGACATTCGATCCCTTGCTCGGTTACTTCGACTACGATCTCTACGGCCACACCAGTTATCTTTACGCGCTCGTGGTGCTGGCCATCGTGTTCTATTTCGTGCGCCGCATCGTCTATTCGCCCTTCGGGCAGGCGTTGACCGGCATACGCGAAAACGTGCGCCGCATGCACGCGATCGGCTCGCCCGTGCACCTGCGGCTGGTGACGGTTTACGCCGTCTCGGCGGCGATCGCGGGCGTCGCCGGCGCGCTGTTCACCCAGACCAACGCCTACGTGACGCTGACCGTCTTCGACTTCGACTATTCCGCCAAGGTCATGGTGATGCTGATCCTCGGCGGCACCGGCCGACTCTACGGCGCCTTCATCGGGGCGGTGGTCTACCTCATCATGGAGGACAATCTCTCCAAGCTCTCGCCCACCTTCTGGCAATTCGGCATCGGCCTGCTGCTGGTATTGGCGGTGCTGTTCGCGCGGCGCGGCCTGCTCGGCCTGTTGGAGGATGCCCCCTGGGGCAAGAGGAAGAAGCCGTGACCGCCGCGCTCGAAGTGCAACAACTCAACCGCAGCTTCGGGGCGCTGCGCGTCGCGCGCGACGTCAACCTCACTTTGGAGCGGGGCGCGCGGCGAGCGCTGATCGGCCCGAACGGAGCCGGCAAGACAACGCTGGTCAACCTGATCACCGGCGTGCTCAGGCCGTCCGCTGGCAGCGTGCTGCTTGGCGACGAGGACATCACCGCATTGAGCCAGGCCGAGCGGGCGCGGCGGGGCTTGGCGCGCACCTTTCAGATCAATCAGCTGTTCCGCGGCCTGACCGTATTGGAAAACCTTGCGATGACCATCGGCGAACGCGATGGCAATTGTAACAATATGTGGCGCGCGGCCGGCGCCAAACGCGCCGTGATTGACGAGGCGCTCGATCACCTGGATGCTCTGAAGCTCACCGACGACGCGCTGAGGCTGGTGCGCGAATTGCCCTATGGCCGCCAGCGTCTGGTGGAGATCGCGATTGCGCTCGCGCAGAAGCCGCGCGTGCTGCTGCTCGACGAGCCGGCGGCCGGCGTGCCGTCCTCGGAAAGCCACCTCATCCTCGACGTGGTGGCAGGTCTCGATCCCGACATCGCCATCCTGATCATCGAGCACGACATGGACGTCGTGTTCCGCTTTGCCAAGCAGATCACGGTGCTGGTGCAGGGCGCGGTATTCACCGAAGGCACCCCCGACGAGATCATGAACAATCCGGACGTGCGCGCAGTCTATCTCGGCGAGGATGGGGGGCGGCGTCATGGTTGATTTGGCGCTCGCGCTCGATCGAGTCTCGGCCGGCTACGGCGAGACCGTGGTGCTGGAAAACATCCAGCTCACGCTGGCGCCCGGTGAGAGCTTGTCAATTATCGGTCGCAACGGCGTCGGCAAATCGACGCTACTTGCCACCATCATGGGGCACGCCACCTTGCACGGCGGGCGTGTCTTGTTGCACGGCGACGACATTTCGACGATGGCGACGTACCGCAGGGTGGCGGCGGGTCTCGGCTACGTGCCGCAGGAGCGCGAGATCTTCCCTTCGCTTACGCTGCGGGAAAATCTCGAAGTTGCCGCGCGCCCTGGCGCATGGACGGTGAACACAGTTTTCGAGTTGTTTCCTCGGCTCGGCGAGCGCGCCGGCAATATGGGTAATCAATTGTCCGGCGGCGAGCAGCAGATGCTGGCGATCGGCCGCGCGATGATCGGCAACCCTTCCGTTCTATTGATGGACGAGCCGTCCGAGGGCCTGGCGCCGGTGATCGTGGAGGAACTGACGCGCGCGATGAAACGGGTTTCGCGCGAAAGCGCTCTGGCACTGATCCTGGTGGAGCAGAATTCGCGGCTGGCGCTCGACATCGCGCCGCGCGCGGTGGTGATGGACCGCGGCCGGGTCGTGTTCGACGGCGAAAGCAAGGCGCTGCGCAACGACCCGGCGAGGCTCGAGCAGTTGATCGGCGTGATGAAGGCCTAACCTGCGCGGCGCCGCGGACAAGCCCCGCATTTGCGCCGGGACGCTTGCGGGCAAGGAACCGCGGGCCTAGGCTTTCGCTTTAAAGTGCAAGCCGGAGCCAGCACCCATGAATGTCAACGCCCCGCCTGCCAAAGCCCTCGCCATACCATTCGATCAAGCCCGTCTCGACCGGCTGATAGACGAGGCCGGCATCGACGTGCTGCTCGCGACTTCCAAGCACAATGTGCAGTACCTCACCGGCGGCCATCGCGCCAATTTCTTCGACTACATGGATGCGACCGGCGTCACACGTTATCTGCCGGTATTCGTCTATCCGAAGGGCCGTCCGGAACAGGCGGCCTATGTCGGCCATCGGCTCGAAAGCTTCCAGCATCAGGCGAAACCGCTGTGGACGCCGACGACCGATACGTCCTCGAACGGTTCGGTCGACGCCATGAAGAAGGCGGTCGATTACATGAAGAAAGTGGGGCTGAATCCCAAGCGGATTGCCACCGAATTCGGCTTTTTGCCTTACGACGCTTCGAAAGTGCTGCGCGCCGCGTTCCCCGACGCCGACTGGGTGGACGGGCTTTATGTGATGGAGCGCCAGCGCCTGGTGAAGTCGCCGGAAGAATTGAGAAAGCTCAAATACGCCTCCGAAGCGGTGATTGAGGCGATGCTTGCAACCGTTGCCAAGAGCAAACCGGGCACCAGCAAAGAAGAAGTCGTCGAAACGCTGCGCAAGGAAGAGACGCTGCGCGGGCTCACTTTCGAATATTGCCTGATCACCGCCGGCAAGAGCTTCAACCGCGCGCCCTCGGAGCAGAAATGGGAGAAGGGCGACATCATGTCGATCAACTCCGGCGGCAACTACCACGGCTATATCGGCGACGTGTGCCGCATGGCGATCCAGGGCGAGCCGGACGCGGAACTGAATGACCTGCTGGCCGAGATCGAAGGCATTCAGAGCGCCGCCTTCAAGGTTATGAAACCCGGCGCCATGGGCGGCGACGTCTACGCGGCGGCCGAGCCGCTGGTGCAGAAGTCGAAGCACCACAACAATCTGGAATTCCTCGCGCACGGCATGGGGCTGGTCAGCCACGAGGCGCCGCGGCTGACCGACAGGGGACCGGTGCCTTATCCGGCCGACGACGCCGGCAAGCCGCTGGAAGCCGGCATGGTGGTATCGGTGGAGACCACGCTCAAGCATCCAAGCCGCGGGTTCATCAAGCTCGAGGACACCGTGGTGGTGACGCCCGGCGGCCACGAGATCTACGGCGAGGGCGCGCGCGGGTGGAACAGGGCGGGGCAGGGCGCTTGACATTTAGCCGCTCGTTCCCGCGAAAGCGGGAACCCAGGATAATGCGTCGGCACCGCGCTTGTTGCTCTGGATTCCCGCTTGCGCGGGAATGAGCGGACTATTGGCGCTTCCCCGCCGCCCGGTCCGCCTCCGCCGCCAGCGCCTTGAGCGCATCGGAAATTGTTACCGCATAGGGCGCACCGGGCTGAAGCCGTGCCAATGCCGTGGGCAGGCGCTTCAACTCGGCCGCCGCGCGCTCGCGGACCTGTGCAAGCGTCGGCGCCGGCGTTACGCGTTTGCCGCCGCGCATGACCGGCGCGATCAGCGCCTCGCCCGTTTGCCTATCGCCTTCGATGGTGAGTACGTCGCCGGCCATGCGGCCCTGCGCATCATATGTGCGCCACACCTGCTTGCGCCCCGGCCAAGTGACTTTGCCTTCCGACAGTTTGCGCCGCGGCACCCCGCCGTATTCTTGGAGCTTATAGGCGCAGTCGAGCGACGGCGCGTCGATCGAGGCGTCGAGATTGACGCCGATGCCAAAACCGTCGATCGGCGCATTCTGTGCGCGCATGCTGACGAGCACGTCCTCGTTGATGCCGCCGCTCGCGACAATCATCACGTCGCGGCAGCCGCCGTCGTCGAGAATTCGCCGCACCGTCTTGGCGCTCTCGATCAGGTCGCCCGAATCGATGCGCACGCCACGGATGGCAATGCCGTCTTTCTTCAGCTTCGGATAAAGCTCGACGACTTTTCGCGCGCCGGCAGCGGTATCGTAGGTGTCGATCAAGAGGATCAAACCGTCGGGCCGCGCGCGCGCGAAATCTTCAAATGCTTGCGCTTCATCGCCGTGCACCTGCACGAACGAATGCGCCATGGTGCCGACGATCGGAATGCCGTAGCGCGCGCCCGCCAGCACGTTGGCCGCGCCGGCAAAGCCGGCGACGTAGCTCGCGCGCGCCGAATAGAGCCCGGCCTCGGCGCCGTGCGCGGTGCGCAGGCCGAAATCGGACAAGACCTTGTCGGGGGCCGCCAGCACCATGCGCGCGGCCTTCGAGGCGATCAGCGTCTGAAAATGCAGAATGTTGATCAGCCGCGATTCCACGAGCTGCGCCTGCATCAGCGGCGCGGTCACGCGGATGAGCGGCTCATTGGGAAAACAGACGGTGCCTTCGGGGAGCGCGTGCACGTCGCCGGTGAAACGGAAGGTGCCGAGATAGTCGAGCAGGTTGTCGCGAAAACGGCCGGTCGATTTCAGCCAGTCGATTTCGGCTGCCGAGAAGCGCAAGTTTTCGAGGTAGTCGAGCGCGTCCTCAAGGCCCGCCGCCATGAGGAAGCCGCGCCGGTCCGGCAATCGCCGCACGAAGAACTCGAACACCGCCTCCTTGTCCTCGGACCGGTCCAGATAGGCCTGGACCATGTTGAGCTCGTAGAGGTCGGTGGTGAGCGGGCTGGTGAGGAGGATCATGGCGGCCTTGCAATCGCACGAACTGAAGGGGCCGCGTGCTCCGCTGGCGGAAAATTGGCTCCCCGGGCCGGACTCCCCCGGGCTTGCCGGATCAATACGTTAGGCGGGCTAACCGATGCAAGCGCACTCATTGAAGGCAAAAGCCTTTTTGCGCCGCTGACTAACCTGCCAACCGAGTCCGAGCCATTGCTACCGCAACACGTTGGCAAAGGCAGCGGACGCGCCGGAGCTTCGCGCCTGGCGTGGTCGGGGGCGCTGATGATCACCGCCACGCTCATCGGCTCCGACATCTGCTCGGCGGACGGCATTACCGTGCGCGGTAGCTCGCCCGTCCTGGAACTCTGCCGCCGGCTCATTGAAGCCGGGCATGATCCGGCAACGCCGTTTGAAGCCTATCGCGGTGACGTTCTTTGCCTTCGCATCCGCTCGATCGGCGAGGCCGCGCAACTTGAGGTCAACGGGAAAGGCACGAATTTCATACCCCTAGCGGTGCGTACAGCCCCGCACGTTCGGAAAAGGGCAGCGGCATGACCCAGGGCGCCGTTCCGCAAAAATACGAAACAGCCGCAACCGACGGGAAGCGGCGGATTTCCTCACAACTGAATCGAGAAAAGCAAACGCCCCGAGCGGCAACTCGGGGCGTTGAAACCAAAGGAAGCATCAAGCATGAAATCAATAACAGGACCGGCGGCGGCGCGCAAGCCAGCCGCCCGGGGGGCCCGGGCGCTCACCCACGATAGGGCGCTCACCATCTTGCGCGCGGCCTATGCCGGCGCTGTCGCCAAACGCGGCCAAGTCCAGGCCGACATTGTCGAACTCGCTGCCATCGGCCGCGCGTTGGCCACGGGCACCATCACGCCAGTATTCGCCATCGGCTTCGCGACGCAATCCGGGCTGATCAGCTGGCATGACGAGGCTGCCGCCGCTGAGATCGAAAGGGCGACGGCATGATCAAAGATTTTTCGGACTACGACGAGCACGCGGCTGAGGTTGTCCGCGAGTCCATGATCGGCGATCGGGCCTTTGACGAAAAATTGCGGCGGCTTGAGCTGGATGCTGAGCGGCGCGAAGCCAAAGGGAAGACCGCAAGGGCGGAGGTATTTAGCCTACAGACAGGGGCGCGCCTTGACGAGAACCAGCCGCTTCAATGGCTCGATATGTCGGAATGGGATGGCAGGCCCGTCCCGGAACGCGAATGGGCGATCAAGGATCGGGTGCCGCTCAAGCAGGCTGGGCTCGTCTCCGGAGAGGGCGGGACGGGAAAATCAATTATCGAGCTGATGAAGAATGTCGCTCACGTGATGGGCAAGGACTGGCTTGGCTCAATGCCAGAACCCGGCCCCGCTTTCTACCTTGGCGCCGAGGACGAGTTTGCCGAGCTGCACCGACGCCTTGCAGACATTGCCGGCCATCACGGCGTAACGTTCAAGCAATTGACCGACGCGGGGCTCCATGTCCTTTCCCTGCTCGGGCAAGACGCGACGCTGTGCGCGGCAAACGGCAAAAGTGGCAAAGTCGAGGTGACGGCCCTTTATCGGCGGCTTTGCGAAGCCGCTGGTGACATCAAGCCGAAGAACATCAGCATTGACACGCTGTCCCGCGCGTTTGCCGGCAACGAAATCGACCGTACGCAAGTGTACGCCTTCGCCATGCACATGCAGGCACTAGCACTGGTAGCCGGGGGATCAGTTACTATCCTAAGCCATCCCAGCCTAAACGGCATTTCGTCGGGCTCCGGCATTTCCGGCTCGACCGCATGGCATGGCGCATTCCGCTTTCGGCATTACCTGACCAGCGTCAAGCCGAAGGAGGGCGAGCAGCCCGAGGGCGATCTGCGCGAGTTGCAATTCAAGAAGAATCAATATGGGCCAGCCGCAGAAAGCATCCTGCTGCGATATCAGAGGGGGCTGTTTCTGCCGGAGGGCGCAACGTCGAGCCTTGATCGAGCACAGCGGGAACAGAACGCCGAGGATGCCTTCCTCGGTCTCCTGAGGACGTATGACAGCCAGGGGCGCAACGTCAACGAGAAGCCCACTTCGACCAATTACGCGCCAGCGAGTTTCTGCAAGGAACATGCTGCGGCGGGACTGCGCAAGGGCGATCTGGAGGGCGCAATGCGGCGCCTGTTCGAGAAGGGCAAAATCCACGTCGAGAGCTATGGCCGGCCCTCCCGCCCGGCGACGAGGCTGAGGCTGGGAAGCAAAAATTGACTCCTGAGGTAGTGCGCTCGCCGCCGAAACGCCGAGCCCAAAGGCGAGGCGTGCAGGCGTGCCGCCCGCCTGGGGGGTATGGGGGGTGGCCGCCACGGAGCAACACGCAGGCTGTACGTATGCTGTACGGGGATGTACGCAGCACGGGCGCTCGGCACGGCGGGCGGGGTGAGCGCGGCTGTACGGAAAAACCCTCCAAAAATTGGCTCAGCCGCTATCGGGAAAACTTGAGTTTTTTGCGCTCAGCAAAATGATAGGGGTATTTGCGGTGACACGGGGGAGGTTTCCCATGAAACGCGCCGTCCTTTATTTGCGAGTATCCACGATCGAGCAAACCACGGCCAACCAAGAACGTGAGCTTCGGCAAGTCGCCGATCGGGCTGGATATCAAATCGTCCGCATTTACAAGGATCATGGCATCTCCGGTGCCAAAGGCCGGGACAAGCGGCCGGCCTTCAACGCCCTGATCCGGGATGCGGCGGCGCGACAATTTGACGTGGTGATGGCTTGGTCGGTGGACCGGCTCGGCCGCAGCTTGCAGGACTTGGTGGGTTTTCTATCCGAGTTGCACGCCCTGCATATTGACCTGTTTCTGCATCAACAGGGGCTCGATACCACCACGCCGGGCGGCAAGGCGTTATTCCAGCTCATGGGGGTGTTTGCCGAATTTGAACGCTCGATGATTGCCGAACGAGTCCGTGCTGGGCTTGCGAGGGCCAAGGATGAGGGCAAGCGGCTTGGACGGCCACGGGTAGCCCGCGACCTGGAAGCGCGAATCCTCGCGGCTCTGAAGGCCGGTGGCAGCATCCGCACTGTTGCCGACAAGTTCGGGATTAATCCAAGCACGGTGCAGCGGATCAAGAGCCCTTTAGGAGGCGCCGCCGCGTGGGCCGCAAGCCCTGATATCTAATAGCCGCTCACTCAGGCTGATCGTCTGGATCGGGGGCGAAGACGCCGGGCGTGGAAGACAGGGCGGCTACGACGAGTTAACAGCTGCCGTTCCTGAACACTTATAGAACCATGTGTCTCGCCCCGGAACCGGGTTTCCGGCGCGTTCTTGAAGAAATCCGGGAGGCCCAGCTGGCCGCCTAACGTTCAGACGCGTCACCTGGCACGACTGTACTGCTCTGCCTAAGTGTCGGTTTCGAAACTCATGTGGCCCTCGCGAGGCGGCGTGAGAGCAGCATGACGGAAGCGGCATAGAGGAAGGCTCTGGCGGAGCGCGAGATCGTCAACGGCATTTTCTATGTGATGCGTAAGGGTCTCGGGCCGCTTTCCGCTTGGTGTCTCCGCGTTCAGGACTTGCAACCGGCAGTTGGTCTCAGGCTTGAGACTACTGCACGCTGGGCTGCTGTTCGCTCTTCGCGACCTCCTATGCGACGCGTATTGCCTTCGAGCCGACCTTCGCGCCGCGGTAGTCGCCCTGTCGAGGAGTTAGGGTTGCTTCGCGATCGAATGGAAAACGAAGCATTAACCACAAACGGCTCTACTTCTATTGAGGATATTGACGTGTTCACTTTTTGTTCTATGGTAGAAATAGCTTCGGTTAGTTGCGAGTTGAGTTGGGTACATGCCGAAGCAGCAGCGTGTGCGGGATTCCCTGCATGACCTCATCGAGTTCAATGTCGAGGATTCCAAACTAGAAGAGGTGTTGTGGCGGGTCGTCCAGACGCGTCCGTTTCAGCGCTTGAGACGGATCAAGCAGCTCGGCTTTTCGGATTTCGTCTATCCAGGCGCGACCCATTCGAGGTTGTTGCATAGCCTAGGCGTCTTCCACACAGCGAGAAGGCTGATGGAAGTCATCAAAAAAAATGTTCACCCGTTTGATGACGCGCTGGCCTTCCAGGCTCTCGCGGCGGCGCTTGTTCATGATGTCGGGCATGGCCCTTTTAGTCACGCATTCGAGGACGTCGGCGAGCGGCTTGGTTTGAAAATGGCGAATCACGAACTTGTAAGCGATACATTGATCCGCGACAGCGAGATTGCCCACGAGCTAAAGGCCCGCGGCCGTGGCTTTCCCAATGATGTGGCGGACATGGTCAGCGGTAGCGGCGAGAGCTCAATCTACTCGGCGGTTGTTTCAAGTCAGTTTGACGCTGATCGTCTGGACTATATGCAACGGGATCGGCTGATGACGGGTACGCAGCACGCGGCTATTGATTTTGAATGGCTTCTGCACAACCTAGAAGTTGGGAAGGTTAAACACGGAGTAGTGGAAACGGCCTTGGCGGATGTAGAAACCTTCGTATTGGGGCCCAAAGCGATTTTCGCAGCCGAAGGTTACGTCCTTGGCCTATTCCAATTATATCCAACCATCTATTTGCACAAAGCAACTCGCGGCGCCGAAAAGATTTACACTGAGCTGCTGGCGCGCGTGGTCACTTTGGTTCGTGATGGATCAGAGAAAAGGACCGGGCTTCCCGAATTTCATCCGCTGATCAAGTTTGCGAAATCCCCAGAAAATATTGAGTGCGCTTTAGCGCTTGATGACTCAGTAGTTTGGGGCGCGCTGTCAATGATGGCAGATGCAGAAGATGATTGCGTTAGTGACCTCGCGGAGCGCTTGCGAGATCGGAAGCTGTACAAGTCTGTGGACGTAAGGACTTGCATTGCTCGTGAGAAAGGGGATGAGGCGGCATCAAGCGAAGAAGCTGATCGCGTTTGCGCCGACGTCGGAGTTGAATTGGAAAAGTGGTCCGCGGAAAAGAAGCCGCCTATCCCACGCATCCTGATCGACAAGGCAGAGCGATCTCCTTACAAGCTGATTACAGAGACCGATGGCCCTCTCGATCAAATAAACATTCGAGCCGATAGCGGCCGCTTAGTCGATCTAGCAGAGCGGTCTAAGGTCGTTGCTGAATTGCAAACTTACAAACTCTTCCGCGCTTACCATGACGAAGACGATGATGAAGCCGGAAAGACGATCAACGATGTCATTCAAGCAAGGATAGAAAAATGGCCACAATAGATGAGGCGTACAAGGTCGCCGCCCTTGTGCAAGACGCCGGAGGCCGGATCGTCGGACGAACTCGTCTTCAAAAGATTGAGTTCATTCTTGAGTTTGCTGGGCTCGGAGCAGGATTCCCGTTTAGATACAAACATTATGGCCCTTACTCTGAGGAGCTTTCGAGCGCTACAAGCACAGCGCAGGCGCTTCAGTTAATCGAAGAGACGGAACAACCTGCATCATGGGGTGGATCATATTCGATCTATACGTTGCGGACCGCAGTTAATGCGCAATCGCCCCAAGCTCGTCTTCGCATTTGCGAGGTGACGGCAGCTGCTGAAGCGGTAGAACTAGAACTTGCAGCGACGGCCCTTTTCCTTGCTGGTAATGGTGTGCATGACGCATGGAGCGAAACGGCCCGACGAAAACCGGAAAAGGCCGGCGCCGGGCGGCTAAATCGTGCAAAGGCGCTGTACGAAGCGTTACGTAGTATCGACACGCCGCGCGCTCTTCCTCAGCTTTGAGCTCTGCTGGGCCTCCTATTCGCCGCCACCATCAAGGATATGAAAGGGCTTCTGCACAATGGTTGAGACACCGATTGCATCGTCGTCGCCGCGTATTATCCGCGGGCAGGTCCGCGAGGCGCTCGACCGCCTGGAAGGGGATTGTCGTCGATGGATTGAGGCACGGCTTCTTCGACTGTTCGATCGCCTGCGAGGTCGGCAACGGCGGCAACCGCCGAGTTCACTATTTGCTACGCACAAGGCCCGTGACGATGACTTACGTGAGGCGCTACTGCGAACGCGCGGGATTTGAGTGGTAGTAGTTCCAGAAGGTCTCAGTCAGAAGGCGGTCATCGGTCTGAATTCTCACGACGGAGTTGGTCAGTTGCTCTTTGAGCACAAAATAATTCTCGCGTTTCTGCTCTAACCGATAGTGCATAGTGTTTGCGAAGGTTCTGTCGATCAACGATACTACCTCTTCAAGTTTGTCGGTCACGATCGCTCCTACCGCCACTCCTGTCCGAAAGTCGATCAGTCGGCTCAACGGATGCACATCGCGGTAGAAAGAAGTGCGCAAATCTGGATCACACAAGAAGATCACCGGCTTTCCTAAACTCAGAGCCATGGCAGCCTCGGCGTCTTTGCCGTAGCTTTCGGATCGCCCAGCCATGTAGATCAGGATTTTCGCACATTTGACCATAAGGCACTGAACCGGGTGTTCCGCACCGGCACCGCCAAGGGCTCGGAACTCGGCGGCCTATACAAGTCGATGCCGTGGACCGCCAGCTTCTGCATGGTCGGAGCAGCGTCGATCTCGGCCTTCCCGCTGTTTAGCGGCTTCGTCACCAAGTCCATGGTGATCGCCGCGGCAACGACAAGGGCTACTTCTGGACCTGGGTCGTGCTGCTGTTCGCCAGTGCCGGCGTGTTCCACCATGCCGGCATCAAGATTCCTTACTTCGCCTTCTTCGCCCACGATTCCGGCAAGCGCTGCAAGGAGGCGCCGTGGAACATGCTGAGCGCCATGGCGATCGCCGCCGCGCTTTGCATCGGCATCGGCTCGTTCCCAGCCTGGTTCTATCCGCTGCTGCCGTTCAAGGTCGATTTCGTCCCCTACAGCCTCCACCACGTGGTCGGTCAGGTTCAATTGCTGTTCCTCTCGGCGCTCGCCTTCACGTTGCTGATGCGAACCGGCATCTATCCGCCCGAACTGCGCTCGGTAAATCTCGACTTCGATTGGTTCTACCGCCGTGTCGGCCGAAGCCGTTGGCCGCGCCGCCGCCGTAACATGGAACGGCCTCGTGCAGGACGCGACGCGCTTCGCCTGCGCGCTCGTGAACGGCGTGCGCCACTATCATGGACCCGACGGCATTCTGGCCCGCACTTGGCCAACCGGCGCGATGGCGTTCTGGATGACCATCATGCTCGCTGCCTATCTGATCCTATCGTACCTATGATTGGCGTCTGGTTCCGACGTTTGTTGCCGGGTGAGATCACTTGCTCACAACGTCCGCGACAGCTGTGCCACGGCAATCTTTTCGGTAAGGTTGCCCTTATCGGAATCACGCTGCACCGACCGCCTCGGTCGCCCTTTCCTCGTCCTATGCGGTCTTGCGAAGTGCGCGTGGGATCACGCACATCAGGCCGGGCCGCCTCTGGCAGTCACGGGACTGCGATGTCGGACTGATTGAACCGACAAGGCCCGCGATGCCCGACCTCTTTTCCCAGGCTGGGCTTGCCGCATTAACACGCGCCGCAGCTGACCGTTAGCAATTTTTTCTTCACGATTGAACTCGGCGCGCATTCTTCTACCACTGATCCCAACGCGCGGCAGTTCCGTAAGTAAGCGTTGCCCCGTCCGCACATCGCTCACCAAGTACTGCACCAGTCGTGCCTCGGCATAAGACAGTCGTTGACCCGGCCACTCGGGTGCGCGTGGGGTCACGGACATGGACCCCAGCCGGATGAGGGTCTCTAAGATGAAGCGCCGCTCTTGGCCGCGAGTGGGACGTCCGCTTACACACTTGCTCACCCGAAAAGCAGCCGGCCTGCTTACACCTCCGGACATTGAAGCTGGTCTGTGACGGCCAAGCACCTCCCAGAGAAATAGGGGGCAGTCTTGCGTCCGCACCGTCCGCATCCCCCAACGCATTCGCCAACAAGCAGACTGCGATTTCGACCCGATCAACTCCCTTACCGCTGGCGATATTCAGCAAGCGTTTCGGCAATGCTTTCTTCGCCCAATCAGGAACGTCTGACAAATCCAGGTTCTCGATCCCGCCGGCAAGATCGACGAGGTCCGCGGCGTTGTGCGCGCCCCGTTTCTAGCCGACCGCCCATCGCGAGACTGTCGCCTTCGAAAACTCGATGCCGTACTGCAGGACGTGACGTTCTGATCAGCGCGCGGCTTTACGATGTAAAAGCAGCGCCCGTCGCGTTAACTCTCAGTAGAGCGGCGAAAACGGTGCCGGAAAATAGATATCGGCTTGTTGTGCAGTGATATACGCGGGGCCGCCCGGCGGTGGCCAGACCCCGTCGGCCACCGCCTTAGCGCGCAGGCGGCCGCGCTCTTCTACCGATTGGTAAGGCCAGATGTGCATGAAGCGGGTCACGGCGCCTGTTGCCGACGTCATCGCTACCAGCAGAGGCGAAACCTTGCTCCGGGCCGGCACGGCCTTACGCCAAAGTGCGATGGTCGGCGCCAGGCCACCGCTTTTCAGGACATAACTGCGTACTTCATAGCAGGGACCCAGCTTGGCCGGTCGCATCGGAAGGAGAAAATCGAAAGCGACGAAGGTGTCCATGGTCATGGTGGTCATAAATTCACCGACGCCGAACGGGTTTTGCGCATTGAGCGAAGCCATTCGGCGATCGATTGTTGCCGAGGGATCGGCGATGCTCCGAATGATCATGATTTGGTTGAGCGCGCCAATGTCCGAGTACCAGCAAGCAAGCAGGTCCGGATCGTTCGCGAGAGCGCTCTCCAGCGCGGACAAGGCGCTTGCCTGTGTGGCCGGACGTAGAGTGATGATCGTTATGTCATATTGGCTTTGCACGTTTGCCTCCCATCGCTCCGCATCATCTCGCACGCAATTGACACTATTCTAAGCCAAATCTACTGTTGCCGAGTCTCAGACAACGTTATTTGTGAAGCGATAGTGTGGCAATGCCTGCTTGGGCAAGGCGGTACGATCAACGTATCGAGAAACGATCAGCTGAGAACCGAGAAATGATCAGCGGAAGTGGGAGGAAGTCATGAAGAGACCGTGGTTGCCGTTCTCCATCGCGATCGCCGGCGCGTTCGCGTTTTTCGCTGCCGCACCTTCGAATGCGGCCGGAGTGGTCAAGATCGGCATCATCTGGCCGCTTACCGGCAATGCAGCGGCAGCCGGCCAGGCCTCCAAGGCCGCCGCTGAACTGGCGGCCGAGATCGTGAATGATGCCCATCCTGAGCTGGGCGATCTGCCGCTCGCCAAGACCGCGGGGCTGCCAAGTCTAGCTGGCGCCAAACTCGAACTTACGTTCACGGACCATCAAGGTAATCCTTCGCTAGCTCAGCAATTGGCGACACGGCTGATCACCCAGGACAAAGTGAACGTGCTGATGGGTGCCTACCAGTCGTCCTGCAGCTTCACCGCGACGGCGGTGGCCGAGCGCTACGGGGTTCCGTTCATGGTCGGCGAATCGGCCGCACTCAATATCACTGGCCGCGGCTTCAAATGGGTGTTTCGCGGCACGCCGATCGCTTCGGACTACGCGCGCACCTATATGCGCTTCTTTGCCGACATGAAGAAAGAAGGCAAGACGATCAACTCCATCGCGATCGTCAACGAGAACACCGACTATGGGACTTCGGTCGCAAAAGCTATCGCGAGCGAGGCGGAGAAGGCGCATATCCCAGTTGCCATTCAGATTCCTTACAGCGCCAGCACTACGGACGTTTCCCCGCAGGTGCTGCAGCTGAAGCAGAAAAACCCAGATGTGGTGATCTTCATCAGCTATACGTCGGACGCGATTCTGTACATGAAGACGATGAAGAACCTGGACTACAAGCCGCCCATGGTGATCGGCGATGACACCGGATTCTCCGATCCTTCCTTCATACCGGCCGTCGCCGACATCGGGAAAGGCGCGATGAATCGCAGCGCCTGGGCGATCGGCAAGCCGGGCTCGGTGACCTACAAGATCAATGAAATGTACAAAGCAAAGACCGGCCGTGATCTCGATGACACCAGCGCGCGCAACATGCAGAGCTTCTTCGCTCTCGCTGACGCACTCAACCGCGCCGGTTCCACCGATCCGGAAAAGATTCGCGTGGCCTTGACCCAAACCGACCTGAAACCCGACCAGCTCATGATGGGATACCAGGGCGTCAAGTTCGACAAGACAGGGCAGAATATCCTTGCTGCGACCTACCTGATCCAGCTGCACGGCAGGAAGTACGACTTGGTCTGGCCTGACAGGGCTGCCACGGCGAAACTACAGTGGCCTATGGCCGGCTGGGCTAAATAGCCGACGTTGCGCTAACCCCCGTCCCCCAGCGCCATGGGCGCCAACGCGAGGAACACGATGCGCTTCAAGCAGCATACCAAACCCCAAGACCTTAGCGAGCGGGTCGGCGTATGCGAGAAAGAGTTGTTTGCGCGGTTTTTTGCAGGAAGGACAGCGCAAACAGGTAAGGTGGTTGTCCAGCGCTACTTGCTGATCTTCACCGCGTTCGGGTCATTGATCAGCGACCGCCAGTCGCGCGTGGCGTCGGTCGCGCAGCTAAACCCACTCTTATTCAGGCCGACCTTCTCGCCCCTGCGGTTGAACGTCTTCGACCCGATCGCCTGGGCTGGCGGACAAAACACCAGCTCTGTCTTGAAGCCGATGACCGAGACGTGCAGCAGGTCTTTCAGCGAGGTCAGCAAACCTGTCGGGTCGAAGGCGGCGCGCCAACCAGGCGATCCTTGCGGCCCTCTCCTTTTACAAATTGATCATTGTGGAATGGTCGTCGTCATAGCGCGGCCCCGGCCCCCGCATTTACCTGCGGAGTCCTCATCGCTCAGCATAACAGCGGTTCGCGTGGATGCAGAGCCTAGAACCAGCGTCCTCGGCCATACCAACCGCCGCCGCCGACAAGCAACACTATGACGATGATGATCAGAAGTGTTGTCGTGTCCATATTGTCCTCCTAAAGGCTCGGGTATTGTATTTTAGGAGACTACTTTCAGGCTAGGCTAGTGGCCAAAAGGGGCCATCGTGTCAAAAGGGACGCGCTGCCACGTCCCGGTACTTGCTCATCGGCAACCTCTTGCAATCTCAAGAGGTTACCCCATCGTCGCCTCACTCAATTATGCGCTGGCTACTTGAACCCGCGTAGTTCGAAAAAATCGATATAATCGAAAATTCATGACGGTAGGGACCGGAACAGATGACTATGAAGGCTATTTTGGTGCCTATGGTGAACCATGCTGGCATGCGATCTGCCCTTGAGGCTTCAGTCTTATTGGCGCGGAAATTTAATAGTTACATCGAAGGATTCGCGCTCCAATCATTGGTAGACGCGGTAGCGATAGCCGCTGGTTCTAGCATCTCGAACGGAGGTGATGTTGAAGTCTATGAAGACGTGGAGCAGGCGCGGTCACTTTTTTCCTCGTTCATGATGGAAATGAACGTCCCGCGCTCAAGTAGGATGAGTCGGAATTTGTCCTTTGGCTGGTCAGAGGGGATAGCGAAAAGTGAGGGTTGCGCCGGCAGCTACGCGCGTGTTTTCGACCTGACGATAATGAATCGGATCGATGGAAAGGCGAGCGGGGTCTATGAAAGAGCAATTGACAGTATGTTGAGCGAAAGTGGTCGTCCTCTGATTTTAGCTGCGCCGTCGCCGCCGCGGGATGTCGGAGCAAAGATTCTAATCTATTGGAAAGGCTGCAAGGAAGACGCTCGGGCGGTTGCTTTGGCGATGCCCCTAATTAGAGAGGCACGTCGAGTGACGGTGCTTTCTGATCAGACAGGTTTGTCAGCGACAGGCGAGGCGTTGATTGAATGCTTGAGATGCAATGATGTCGATGCAGCGCGGCTGAACGTCCGAAGTTTAGGGAGGAATACTGGACAGGAAGTTCTGACTACAGCGAATGCAATAGAGTGTGATCTTTTGGTTGTTGGGCATCGATTGGAAAATCGATTGCAAATGTTAACACGCCCTAGTGCAGCAAGATTCCTTATCGCGAATAACACAGTTCCACTATTTCTGGCTTAAACCTTTCCGACGTCGTCGACCTCGTCGCTCGCTCGGCTGGTACATTTCGCCAAGTCTCGGAAACAATCGCGTAGAGCGTGCACCCAAAATCGCGCCGCATAAGTTGCCGGTATTCGATTTCTTCGAGAGATCATCCGGTCGGCAGCAAAGAGCCGACCGGATAAGCTGGATGCCTCACTCTGCGGCTTGCACCGTCGGGCCCTGAGTCTGCTCGCGCACAAGGTCGCCGAAAATTTTACGCGCCCGGCGTAGCGCAAGGTCGGGCTTCAGGAAGACTTCCGAATATCCTTCATCGGGATAATCGAACATCTTTTGTTGCTGCTCAAGGGCCCATTCATCTTCTGCGGCGACCTTCGGGAACATCTCGGCGATGCGCTTGGCGGTCGATTTATTCGGGTCACCAGCGGACATGTGGTGCTTGGGCGCATTCACGATGACACGCCAGATATGGTTGCGGTCGTCTATCGGCGTATGGGTATGCACCAGGACGTAGCCGCGTTCATTGCCTTGAGCGTCGAGAGTTCCTGGATATTCGCGTTCGCCCTCTCGCTTCTTGAGTTCGCCCGGCTTGGCATTACGCATGACCACACGCGTGATACCGGGGTTCATCATGCAATGGGTGTGGTGCCTATCGACCACATCATAGTGAAACCAATCGACGAGATAAGGGGGCTGCTCGTAATTCGAGGTTTCGCGGATGGTCATCACGTATTGATTGCCGTCGCATTCACCTTCCTCGAGTTCAATCGGAATGCGGCTGCTGGCGATGTCGCCAATATTGCCGTCATGCAGGGGATAGAAATGCGTGATGTCGAGTAGGTTTTCGATCAGCAAGAGGTAATTGGCGGGCACCTGCATCGGTCCGACCACAACGGTATCCCATTCCTCACTACCGACCTCCGGCAGGCGGGGCGGTTTTCGACGCTCGGCCACGGCTGGATCGCCCGGCCAAATCCAAACGATACCATCCTGCTCGATCACTGGGAACGCGCTCACGACCGTCTTGGGAGAGATTGGTCCCGTGGGATGGGAGGGGATCATTACGCATTTTCCTGTCGTATCGTAGCGCAGCCCGTGGTAGGCGCACTCCAGTGTGCCATCCTCCATAAGTCGGCCCTTCGACAGGGGAAACCGCTTGTGGGCGCAACGGTCATCGTAGGCGACGACTTCTTCATGCCGAGTGCGCCACATAACAATAGGCCGTCCTGCGATTACGTGACCAGTGAGTTTTTCTTTTGGGAAGTCGGCGGATAAGCCGGCAGCGTACCAGGCGTTCCGGACGGTCATCATAGTCGGCATGACATTATCCTTTCCCATGGCGTCAATTTGGCATTCGGCTGCCGCGCGCAAGCCACTGTTTGCAGCCGAGCGATTTCGCTCATTTTCCCGACAAATTCCCATTCGAACAAACGATAATTTTTTTATCGTATGCTTCGAAGAAATCGATACAATGGTGTCGACGGTACCCTTGAAAGTCGCGGCGATGAACTTGCGGCAGGTCGAGACATTCTATTGGGCGGCTAAGCTCGGCAGCTTTTCGGCGGCCTCCGAACGCCTGAATGCGACGCAGTCCACCGTTTCGGTACGTATCCAGGACATCGAGCGCGATCTCGGTGTCGCACTATTCGACCGCTCGCAGCGAACCGCGCGGTTGACTCCGAAGGGGCGGGAACTAGTGCGGTATGCTGAGGAACTCCTGCGCGTCGCAGCTCAAATGCGCGAACGCATGTCGGAAGATCACGCGGTATCCGGCGTCTTGCGAGTAGGCGTCGCCGAAATGATCTCGATCACGTGGCTCCCGCGGCTGGTGAAAGCGATTCACGAGAAATACCCGCGCATCGTCCTTGCGCTGGACGAGGCTTTGACGCAGGACCTGATTGACCGTCTAATGCAGGGCTCGCTCGATCTTATTATGGCTCCCGGTACCGTGCCGGGATATAGCTTCACGCCCGTGTCGCTTGGCACGGTCGAATTCGCATGGATGGCTAGTCATTCGTTGAAATTGCCCAAAGGGGTACTCGAGCCCCGCGATCTGCAAGCCTATCCGATCATCGCTTTGTCGCGGGAATCTTATCATCACAAGTCGATTGAAGACTGGTTCCAGCACGGCAGAGCGGTCGGGCATCGCATTGACACCTGCAAGAGCCTAGGCGTGGCGGCCTCGCTGGCGTCAGCCGGCCTCGGACTCGCGCTGCTACCGCCGCGCAGCTATTCGCAGCAGATAAGAACGAAGAAATTGCGCATCGTGCAGACCGACCCCCACTTCCCGCCGGTTGAGTTCACAGCCACATGCTCGGCGGAAAGCATGCAGCACGTCGCGCGAAAGGTCGCGTTGTTAGCAGCCGAGATCAGCGACTTCGACAAGAAGATTAGTGCGCGGCGGCAAGGGGCAGGTCCGCGGCGTTAGCGCACCGTCGGCTTCCGAGGTCGAGGAGCTCACGTCGATCCGTTACGCTTGCTTTGCAGAGCTGCAAGGTAGGCCGCAATCCGGTCCTTTAGTCCTGGCTGAACCACGGAACGTGCAAGCGCCGCAAGGTCGGCATCGCGGGTATCGGGCACGGTGGTCTGCAGAAGAGCTGCTTGAGCCTCCGGGGCTAATGTTGTGGCCGTGCGAGCAGACGCCTCAATGAGTTTGGGCCAGTCGCCTTGCAGTGCGATGTCCGTGAGAATTCCGGCCGCAAGTGCCTCTTCGTGATCGAAAACTTTCGAGCTTTCAAGCAAAGCTCGCGCGCTATCGCTACCGATGAGATTCGCCAAACGGCGCACACCAAGCACCACGCCGAAGCGCAGACCGGGCATGCGGAACTTGGTACCCGGCGCAGCCACGCGCCAGCGGCAGGCCGCAATCAAGTCGGCGGCCGCTCCGAAGCAGGAACCGTGCACGAGTGCGAGCGTGGCAATCGGCGCATAATGCACGCGCTGTAGCAGCATCTCTATCCGTAAAAATCGAACCACAAGATCCCCGTCGCTGGCGGCACTGAGGTCACTGAGGTCAAATCCGGCCGAGAATGCTCTTCCTTCGCCGCGAAAAACAACGAGACGAGTGCCGTCTTTGTGGGCCGTATCGAGAGCGTCGATGAGCGATTCCACGAGGTCGGAGCTGAGTGCGTTAAGCTTGGCGGGCCGGTTGAGCCGGAATACGGCGATACTTTCGACACGATCGACGATCAGAGGCGCGTTCATGGGCTTGCTTACTGTGTGGCGCGCTTGACGGTCCCTGTTTGCGAGATCGCGCCATCAAGCCATTCGGCATGAATATCATCGTCATGTGCGCCGAGCGGCGGTGGTCCATGACGGACTGCGAATTCATATCCGCTAATCTTGACCGGGAAAGCGGTGGTCCGGGTCGTTTTGCCGTTCGGCAAGTCGAGTGGCAAGACCAGCCCCATGGCCGTTACCGGCGGATCAGTCAGTGCCTCGGCGTAGCCGTTGATCGGCGCACAGGGCACGCCGCGCTTGTCCAACTCGGTTATCCACTCGGCAGCAGGACGTTGCACGAATGACCGCTCGAGAATAGTCGCCAACTCCTCCTGATTACGCGCGCGGTCCGGCTGGCTACGAAAGCGGGCATCGTCGATAAGATCCAGCCGACCGACCGCATCGGCAACCTCGCGCCACAACGTGTCGTTACCGGCTGCGACGACGAAATAATTGTCGCTTGCACGGAAGGCCTGATACGGCGCATTGCGGGGGTGGGCCGAACCCAGACGGCGGCCGTTAATGCCGGTACCAAAATATTCGCTGGTCTGCAAAGCCGCCACGCCAATGAGGGCGCCGAGCATGGAGCAATCGATGAAGGCGCCTTCTCCGGCTTCGCGCGCACGCATTACCGCCGCCAAGATCGAGTAGGCAGCATAGAGGCCGGAGCAGAAGTCGCCGACTGGCACACCGCATTTGACTGGTGGTCGGCCTTCTTCGCCGGTAACGCTCATCAGGCCGCTCATGGCCTGGACCGACATCGAAAGCGCCGCGGCGGGCATGCGGGCCGCAGTGGCCGTACCCAGTGATTGAGCAATAGACGAGTTTGGGATTGAGCGGTTTCAGATCATCATAGCCCAAGCCTACGCGCTCAAGGGTGCCGGTACGAAAGTTTTCGATCAGCACGTCCGCGGCGGGGATGAGTTTCTTCAGGCGCTCGCGGCCTTGCGCCTCTTTGAGATCGACCGCGATCGAACGCTTATTGCGGTTGACCGAAGCAAAATTTTCGCTGAAGAACGTGCCGTCTTCTCCGCGCGACAGGGGCGGCCAGCCCCGCATTCCATCGCCCCCTGCGGGGTTTTCGACCTTTACGACGTCGGCACCAAGATCGGCAAGCAGCGAGCCCGCAAAGGGACCGGCGGCGATCTGGCCGAATTCTAAAACTCGAAGACCCGACAATGGTCCGTTGTTCACCTTCGTTCCCGTCAGGTCGGTCATTGGCCGTTTCCCCTAGGCTATCGAGCCCAAATGACGCTTAAAGGTCAAGCTCAAGGGTGCCTTTTGCGCGTGAACAACAGATCATCATATATGTTTTTCGTTCGCCCTCAGATAGCACAGTGTCGCGATGTTCCGGATCACCGCACAGGTAGCGGGTGATGCAGGTGCCGCAATAGCCGTCCTCGCAGTCGCTGTCTATTACATGACCATTTTCACGAAGCACGTCGATGATTGTCTTGTCCGCTGGCACCTCGAACAAGTCGCCGGTACTGCGGATTCTGATCTCGAACGGCTTGTTCTCGAATCTCGGCTTGTCATCGGAGCCAGAAAAATATTCGCAATGAACGGTGTGCGCAGGCCACAAGACGACAGCGGCCTTGGCTGCACTCATGAAGCTGGACGGCCCACAATAATAGACATGGGTCCCGATTTCGAACTTGCTGAGGGTGGTGGCCAGATCGATTCCGCGCGCGGGATCGCCGTCGTCGTGATGGAATGTCACTTTTCCAGCCGCAGCATAGGGCGCAAGTACCGTCATGAAAGCGGTCCGCCGCGGTGAACGCGTGCAATAATGCATGTGCCAGGGAACCCTGCGCGCTTCCAATTCGTGAATCATCGCTATCATCGGCGTGACACCAATACCGCCGGCGAGCAGAAGATGGAATCGCGCCTCCGAACCGGCGAGGGGAAAATGATTCAGCGGCGTTGAGACTTCCATCACGTCGCCGACCTTCACCCGGTCGTGCATTACCACGGACCCACCGCGGCCACGGTCCTCGCGCAAAACCGCTATGACATAGCGATGCGTCTCGGCCGGATTATTGCTGAGGGAGTAGCTGCGGATGGTATTGTCGTCGATGCGCACCTCGACATGAGCGCCGGCAGTGAAGCGCGGCAACGCAGCACCCGAAGGATCCATGAACTCGAACCGCAGAATGTCGTCTGCCTCGCGGGTTATTTCGACGACCCGCAGCTTCAGCCATGTTTTTTCGACCCGGTAATCCGACATTCAATCATCGCATATGTAAGAAACCGCTCGTAGAGGCATATGGCCGACCCGCGACATCGGAACAAGCGATAAATAATGAACCGGACTCATTAAAAAACACGAATGCAACTAACCTGCCTCTCCGGGGGTGCCTTGCACGAGTGCCAAATACACAAGATTGATCCTCAACTTAGGGCTGCGATTGAAGGGAGCGTCGCAGCAGTGTAACCTCGTCTCACTTCAGAAAAACGAAAGCGAATTGATCGAAAAATATCTCTTGTATTCAACAAGCGGATTGCAACACTGGCCGCAGAAATATAAATCCCGCGCAAACAAGCGCAGTTTAAGTAGGGGAGAAACAGCTCATGCCGCGCAAGAGAATTCCAATCGCGACTTTAGGTTTGTCGCGTCGCAAGCTTCTCAAAGGGGCCGCCGGTGTTGCTAGTTTATCGGCCTTTGCCAAACCCAGCCTCATTTTTGCGGCGGACGATCCTGCACTCGGAACTTATCCCCAGTGCTGCAGCGAGGATGAAGTGTTCATTGGCGTTACGCAGCCGTTGTCGGGTCCTTATAGTGCCGCCGGCAAGGACACGCTGCTTGGTAACAAGCTCGCAATCGATCTCATTAACAGTGGCGAGCTTGCCAAGCAGATGCCGGAGCTTTCCGGAGCGGGGGTGCTTGGAAAGAAACTGGTCTACGAAACCGCTGACACAGAAACGAAACCAAATCCGGCCGTGCAGGCGCAAACGCGTTTCATCAAGGATAAACACGCTGCCATGATCACAGGCTGCTTTAGCAGCGCAACAGCGGTCGCGCTCGAGCAACTGGCGCAGCAGGAGAAGGTCATCTACATGACCGGGCCGAGTGGATCGAACGATACCACAGGTAAGGACTGCCGCCGCTACGGTTTCCGCGCTCAACAGTCGGCCTACATGGCTTCGAAGGCGCTGGCGCCAGTACTGGCCAAGGCTCTCGGCAAGGATCGGAAGGCGGCCTATCTAGTGGCGGACTATACCTTCGGTCACACTTTCTTCGACTCGATGGACAAGTTCACCCGTGCCGAAGGCTGGAAGACTGTCGCTAAGGAACTGTTCCCAATTGGCGAGTCCGATTTCAGCTCGCATCTGCTGAACATCGCCAACAGTGGCGCCAATGTGCTCGTTAATCTCGGCGCCGGCGGCGATCTCGTGCGCTCAACTCAGCAGGCGAAGGATTTTGGCATATTCAAAAAGATGAAGCATGTGGTGCCGAACGTCGGGCCTTTCATGGCGAAGGAGCTGGGCCCTGAGCTAATGGCCGGCGTTTACGGCGCTTTCGACTTCTGGTGGACCCTGGAAGATCGCTTTCCCCAGGCACGCTACTTCGTCGCCGAATTCGAAAAGCACAACAAATATAAACCGGACTGGTCGGCGCACCAGGGTTTTTTGCAGGTCGTCTTGTGGGCCGTTGCCGTGGAACGCGCTAAAAGCTTTTATCCGCCAAAAGTGATCAAGGCGCTGGAGTCAAAAGAACCTGTCACGACGACGCTCGGGTCCGTTTATTATCGACCGGAAGACCACCAGCTTGTGCGGCCCGTACCTGTGGTGGTCGCCAAGTCGAAGGATCAGATGAAAAATCCAGACGACTACTATGAGATCGTGGGCCTCGTGAAAGGAGAAGAGACGCTTATGCCGATCAGCGAAACGGGCTGCAAATTGGGTCCGTACACCTGAGCCAGACGGGCCCACGCTTCGAACGCCGCGGGCCCCACCAATTCCTGTGCCAATAAAGTGACGATGTCGCTATCGCTGCTGATATCCCAAGCGCTGAACGGCCTCGTCCTGGGTGCGATTCTGGCTCTGGTCGCGTCCGGCCTGACCATCATCCTCGGCATGCTGGGGCTGGTGAACTTCGCACATGGCGCCTTTTTTACGCTCGGTGCCTATGCTGGCTACGTGACCTATGAGGCGACCAACTCGTTCGGGCTGGCACTCTTGGCGGCGACGTTGCTGCTAGCGGTTTTCGGTGTGGCGCTCGAGCGAGGGCTGCTCAAGCGCTTCTACCAGTTGGGTCATGAGGAGCACATCCTCATCACTCTCGGCATCTCGATCATCATTGTTGAATTGCTGCGTGCTTGGTTCGGTGGCATCAGCCTGCGAATGGCAGCGCCATCTTGGGGGTCTGGCGCGCTCGATCTCAATTTTGTATTCTACCCAAAATATAGGCTGGTGGTGTTCGCAATTGCCGTTGCGGCGCTGCTGCTTCTTTATTTACTGCTATACCGCACGCGCATCGGGTTGGTGATTCGCGCCGGCATCGAAGACCCCCTGATGGCCCGCATGCTCGGCGTTGATGTGCCGCGTGCGTTTACGTTGGTTTTTGGCATCGGCGCCGCGGCGGCGGGATTTGCTGGACTGCTTTACGCGCCAATCAGTTCGGTGAGCCCCGACATGGGGCAGAACACGCTTGTACAGGCCTTTGTGGTGGTCGTGCTGGGCGGGCTTGGCTCGTTCGCGGGCGCGATCGTCGGCGGATTGCTATGCGGTGAGGTCATTAGCATGGTTGCGATGATCGCGCCGGCGTATTCCAAGGTGGCGTTGTTTGCCGTCATGGGTTTCGTGCTGGTCGCGCGGCCCCGCGGCCTTTTTGGCAAGGAAGGCTTGGGTTGAGCGGCGAGTCCAAAACGCCGCCGCCTTTGATGGGGGTGCTGACCCGCATCCCCGAGGAAGGCTATCTGGCGCTCGCTTTGGCGGTTGCGCCATTCGTCTTGGGTCTCATCGGCGCCAGCCCTTCGATGCTCAGCCGCATTGTTGTTTGGGGCATCTTCGGGCTCGGCTTTCAGCTTCTCTTCGGGGTGGCTGGTCTATTATCGTTTGGCCAGACAATCTTTTACGGCGTCGGCGGCTTTTTGACAGCTTACCTCCTTGTGAATGGTGTCATCGCTAATCTCTACCTCGCGCTCTTCATCGGCACTATCTCGGCGCTTGTCGCCGGTTTTCTGGTCGGCGCACTGTCGGTGAGGCGCTCCGGCATTTACTTCGCCATGGTCACTTTGGCTTTCGCCGAATTCTTCTATTTTCTGGAATTCTCTCCGCTGCGCCAATGGACCCGAGGCGAAGACGGCATCGCCGGGGTGCCTCAACCATACTTTTTCGCCAATCCGCTGACGATGTATGCGAGTCTCGCGGCACTATATGTATTCGCATACGGCACCGCCAGGTTTGTGAAGAATTCGTCGTTCGGCCTCATTTTGCGTGCGATCAAACGCAATAACAACCGCACGGAGGCGGTTGGGCATAATGTGTGGCTATACCGAGTTGGCGTGTTCTGCATCGCTAGCGTCTACGCCGGATTTGCCGGAGGGCTGCTCGGCATCTTCCAGACGTACATGCCTCCCGACGCGTTTAACGCACAAACGTCAGTGCAGCTGGTGGTACAGACCACGATCGGCGGGGTTGGCCTTCTGGTTGGGCCCCTGGTTGGTGCTTTTGTATGGATCTACCTTCGCACGATGCTGCAAACCATCCCCGGAATCGGAGCCCTATGGCTGGTCCTCCTTGCTCTGGTGTTTGTGCTTTGCATTCTTTTTGTTCCGCAAGGTATTGCAGGGGCGATTAGAGACCGCTTCAAGCGCAAACGAATACCAGAAGGCACTGTCAGTGCTACCGTGAGCGCTCGGTCGCGCACGTTGGGTCCTCGTCGCATACTTCCAGCCGGAGCGCCCGTAGCGTCCAGTAGTGGTGAGCCGATTTTGCGAGTAAATGGCATCACAAAACGCTTTGGGGGCCTCGTGGCTGTTAACGACGTTTCTTTCGAAGTGAGAGCCGGTGGCATTATGGCGCTGATTGGTCCGAACGGTGCGGGCAAGACGACTCTATTCTCCATGTTAGCTGGCGCCATGCGTCCAACGAGCGGCCAAGTGCGATTTAAACATCACATCATCAGCGGAATAGGCGCGACCGCGGCGTGTCAGCTCGGCATAAGCAAGAGCTACCAGATTACGCAGCTTTTTCGTGACATGAGCGTGCTAGATAACATCAGCATCCCAGTGCTGGCACGCCATTACGGAGCTGCTTCGCTACGCACGCTGATGGAGCGTCCGGCGGCTCCGAAGGTGCGAGCGCGGGCCGAGACGAGACTTCAGGAAATTGGGCTTACGGAGGTGAAAGATACATTGATCGACGAATTGCCATACGGCCACCGCCGGCGCCTTGAGATCGGTCTTGCTCTGGCCAGTGAGCCCGAGCTGCTGCTGCTCGACGAGCCACTCGCGGGGCTTAGCCCAGCCGAGCGTGCAGACATCAAAGCTTTGATCGGCGAGATCGCCAAAACGACTAAGGTTCTCATCGTTGAACACGATATCGATGCGGTCTATGAGCTCGCCGAACGCATAATTGTTTTGCACTACGGTGAAATCTTGTTTGATGGCCCACCTGAAGAAATGCGCGATAACGAAGCCGTGCGTAGCGCCTACCTTGGGAGGCGCGCCTTGCTGCCCGCTGATGCCAAGCAGCCCGGAGTTGCAGCGCTATGAGCATGCTGGAACTGCGCGGGGTGAACAGTTTCTACGGGTCTTCGCATGTGCTGTTTGACGTCGATCTCGATATAGATGAGGGCGAGTGCGTTGCTTTGCTTGGCCGCAACGGGGCAGGTAAGACCACGCTCCTGAAAACGATCATGGGCGCGGTGAGCGCAGAATCTGGTTCGATTTGCTTCGACGGGATCTCGATTGAGACGAAAAAGCCCGAGCGCATTGCGGCTCTTGGCATCCAATTGGTGCCCGAAGGCCGAAACATTTTCAGCAATTTGACCGTCGAGGAAAACTTAGTACTGGCCGGGCTGACTGCGAAGGATCCATGGAGGCTGTCTGAGGTATACGATTTGTTCCCCAACCTAAGGGAACGGGCCAGGAATCGCGGCCGTGCGCTTTCTGGGGGCGAGCAGCAGATGTTAGCCGTTGCACGCGCGCTGGTGCGACGGCCGCGCCTAATTCTACTGGACGAACCCTTCGAAGGTCTGGCGCCAAGCATCGTTGATCGGATCATGGATGTCTGTCAGATGCTCGTGAAGCAGCATCAGACCATCATCATCGTTGAGCAGAACATTGCAGCCACACTCGAGCTGTCAAGCCGGAGTTACGTCGTCAACAACGGGCATATAGTTTTTCATGGCACCAATACCGAGTTGCAGGCGCGTCCCGAAGTAATAAGCTCATACGTTGGCGTTTAAAAGCCTTGGTTGTGGCACAGGCTTTTTGCCGAGCCACCAATTTACAATACATTGGTCGTCAAACGCTTGAGTTACAGCTATCCGTCACATCATCAGCACGGATTCGCTCCTGGCGCTCCAAATGTGCCACAAGATCGTTGCCGGCGTGGAGGCTGTGCTCACGCGCGAGACGCTCAGCTTCGTCCGCGTCACCTCTGAAGATAGCCATTACAAAGCCTTTGTGCTCTTCCACGACAAGCTGACGGCTTCGCAATCGCGCGTTGGTCGATGCGATATACATGCGAACTTGCTGTTCGACCAACGCATACTGATCTACTAGCCTCCGGTGATCTGATAGCGACACGATGGCCTTATGAAGTGCCAAATCTGCGTCCGTAATCGCTTTTGCATCATTCGAAGTCGCTGCGATAACTAGATTTTTGGAATGCATTCTCCAAAACGGGACGTTTCGCATCGTTCATTTTCTCGGCCGCGAGCCGAGCCGCGAGCACAGCCGAGGAGTTTGGCCTAATGGTCACGCTTGGTGTCTTTACAAACCAAGCTAAAAATTTCGCGCGGCACGGTACGCGACGCAGGTGCACGAGCTTGCCCGCCTCTACTGCGGTCATCTGGGCTCTCCTGACGAAAAATGGTGGCCAAACCGGAGCGGACTATCGATTGCCGTTCAGGAGTTTGAAGCGGAGTCAGTTTGCTATCTTGTCTGTTCACGACTTGGAATCGAGAATCCGTCGGCTCAATACCTCGCCAGCTATGTCGATAAGTATGGCGAGACACCATCTGTGAGCCTAGATCGCATCATGACTGCCGCCGGGCTGATCGAGGAAATGGGCCGCAAAAGAATGAAGCTACGGAAATGAGCGGCTGATTGAGATCATTCTGGAAACACGCTGCGCGTCGTTACCGGAGATGTCCGAGCTGCGGCAGAATGTACGTGAGCAGGTGCCGAGTTCGGCCAGCATCTTGGTGATGGGGTCAACGTCATCGACGCCGTGGGCGAGCCGCGACTGGCGGCAAGCGGCGGATTTCCTCACAACTGAACCGGGAAAAGCAAACGCCCCGAGCGGCAACTCGGGGCGTTGATGGCCGGCCCTCCCGCCCCGCGACGAGGAGGCTGGGAAGCTAAAATTGACTCCCGAGGTAGTGCGCTCCGCGCCGAAACGCCGAGCCCAAAGGCGAGGCGTGCAGGCGTGCCGCCCGCCTGGGGAAGCCTGGAGGTTCACAATGCTAACCTTTGAAGCACTGACGGCCAACCGCACCTTTCTGCCCACCAACGATGACCAGCATAATCAGGGCCGTGTAAGGGCCGCTGAGCAACAGACGCTCGATTTTCCCGCGTGTAAATTGCCAACGGGAACGGTCGAGCTTGGCGAGGCAATTAGGGACCATCGCGGAGTTCGCATCCGTGCATTTGCCTCATGCCGCATCGCCTCGGCTCTGCCCCGCATAACTTCGACGTTGGCCTACATCACGACAACCATCGCTACGGCGCTTTCGACGCGCGCGCGTGTGGAGGATACCATAACGTCGCAATACCAGGGTCGCAGTTGGTGTGACGCAACTGAGCGCGACCTCAACAACGATATCGCGAGCTGGCGCGCTACTCGCGTTTGATGCTTGCGGCCGAGCGCATTTACCCAGGCGACCTTGAGCGAGCGGTCAATGTCGCTGATGGGTCAATCGCGTCGTTCCAGCGATATTCGCTTTACGTCCGCTTATGCTCCAACCGCCGACATCCTGTTGCAGCACAACAAATGTCGGCCAGAAGCGAACATCGACATCTCGATGCAATCCGAGTTCAAGCGCGGGCCTTTTGCAAGGCGCTGTTCATCTGCTCCGTCCATCGCGGGTTGTGAGCCTTGAGAAGTGCGAAGACATCGCCTGGCTGTTTTGTCGCGCTCGCCATCTCTTGCGCGTAGCTTCGTGCCTCGTCCCATTTTCCTAGCGCGGCATAGCAACAGACGAGAACTTCTAAGCTGGTCCACCATTTTGGCCGAACTTGAACGGCGCGCGCTGCTGCTTCGAGTGCAGCTTCCGGCCGCCCCGCGAACAGGCGCGCGAGCGCAAGCACATTGAACCAGGCGGAATTCTGTGGATCGTAGGGGCTCAATCGCAGCCCATACTCCAGCGGCGCTATGGCTTCCGATGCGCGTGCGCTAAACAAAAGCGCCATTCCTAAGACCAGATGGCCCAAGGCAAAGCTGGGACTGATTTCAATGGCTTTTCTCGCGGCACTAATCGCCTGCTCGAACCGTTCGGCATACACGCTGACAATCGCAAGCGCGTAGTGTGCATATGGGTTTCGTTCGTCAAAATGAATCGCTCTTAGCGCTGCCTCCATGCCCTCTTGCAAATTGGCGGCAGGATGATCGGACCACCCATAGGCAACCACACCAGCACTTACCCGACCAAGCCAGAGGTGCGCCTCCGGAAGCTCGGGATCGAGCTTACAAGCCTCGCGAAACAGCTCTCGTGCCTTGATGTGGTTCTCGCGCGTCACCTGGTGGAAATGCCAAGTTCCGCGTCGAACCAAATCCCAGGCTGTCATATTGCCTGTGTGTAGCGCCGCCGCCTGTGCGCCTTCGCTCTTAAGCAATTCTGGTTCGATGGCGCCAGCAACGCGTTCGGCAATTTCGTCCTGAATGGCAAAAACCTCCGTCAGTTCCAGGTCGTAGCGTTCCGCCCAGATATGTTTGCCTGAGATAGCATCGACTAGCTGAGCGGAAATACGGATGTGCTGGCTGGATTTTCGCACGCTGCCTTCAAGCAAGTATTGTACACCGAGTTCCTGCGCGACCTGCTTTGCGTCAAGCGCTTTACCCTTGTAGGCAAAGCTCGAATTGCGCGCGATGACGAAGAACCAGCGAAAGCGCGTAAGCGCGGTGATGATGTCCTCGGTGATGCCGTCGGCAAGATAGTCTTGGTCCTTTTCGCCACTCAAATTCACGAACGGCAAAACGGCAATCGAGGGCCGGTGCCCGTCTTCAACTGACGACGGTTTCGTAACTGCTATCCGGTCAGTTGATCCTTGCGCCGAAACTCCCACGAAGCGGTATCCGACGCGCGGTATCGTTGCGATCCAATCTCCGCCGTCCGCAGTCGGCCCTAACTGTTTCCTGAGAGCTGCCATCTGAACCGAAAGATTGCTCTCCTCGACCGCAGCATCCCCCCATGCCGTTTGCATCAACTCAGCTTTCGTGAGCACTCGACCTGGTGTGGCAAGAAGCGCCTCAAGAAGCCGCAGGCCCTTGCTGCTCACGGCTACGGAGCGACCCTCGCGAAGAAGCCTGCCGCAGTGCGTATCAAGAACAAACGGTCCGAAGGTGAAGTCGGTGGACATGTTCCCAGAGTACTGTCTTTTGGGAGATTTCGGAACATTTCGGCGCCGGATTTAGGACTTTTCGGGCGATCCCCAAGCATCCTTTGCCATCCAAAAGAAGTCCGACATAGAGCTTCCATCGCGATCAAAGGAGCACGCCATGCATCCCAAAAGCGCTCTCCCATGGGACTTGGAACACGCGATGACTGCGTTTCAGGTCAAGCCCGATTGGTATGAGGAATACTGGCTAAAACCACCGACAAGCGCACACGTCGCAGGTCCGAATGTCCGACGTTTGCATAATGGCTCAATCGACATTGATTTCTATCGCAGTCTCGCCAATCGCGAACGTGACATGGCGATAAAGAAGTTCGGCCTAACTTTGCTCGCGACGGTCGTGCAATTGTTTCGGCGCGCTGGATCGAGGCTTCGCGCCAAACAAGGGACGCCTTCAATACCAGCGATGATTGCCCCGCGCTTGCGGGAAAGCACAAAGGGCTAAATGTTGAAACAGAGAGGAACAGAGACATGCAATTTCCAGAACTCATCACCCGTCTACCAGAAGCAGCGCTGCCTTTTCCTTCCTCGGTTGTGAAAACCAGCGTCATACAGTCGGAAAATGGCCAGCTTATTTTCTTCGACGTGCTTCAAGACGTGGCACTACCGCCACATAGTCATAAGGCTCAGTGGGGCACAGTACTCGAAGGCCAAATGGAACTGACCGTGGACGGAAAGACGCAAACTTATCGCCCTGGAACGGCTTACTTCATTCCGCCCGGTGTTGTTCATAGCGTAAGGATTCCGGCGGGGACCAAGATCATCGACTTTTTTGAAGAGAAGGACCGTTACCAACTGAAGTAGTTATGCCGGAATCAGTCGGGCTCTTCGCGGTCAATGTCGGCTCAGGGTCAATCGCGCCCTAGCAATTCAGCCTGCGGGCCGGCCAATGTCCGCTATGCCTCCGATAGCTACCAAATTTTGCGGTGCAGCGAACGTAGCTATGCGGCAGGGGAAGTATCGTTTCTGTATGATAGACTGGTGGCATGGCGATCGACCTCGATAAGATCGACGACACCGTCCTGGGGCTATTGTGGCTAACGCTGCATGACGAAAATCGCGCCTGGAAGGGTTTCGACTGGGGTGCTCTAAATCGTCTGCATCAGAAAGGTTTGATCGAGGACCCGGTGAACAAGGCAAAGTCTGTGGTTCTCAGCGACGAAGGACTTCGGCGGGCGGAGGATTTATTTAAGGCGCTGTTCACGCGGCCAGCGTTATAAGTGCCTGGCCGCCGTTCGCGGTGGCGACAAACCATTCAGCGTCAGTTCTGGCCAATGTCCAACATTGCTCCGGTATTGACTATTCGCGGCACCAGTCGGAATGACGCGCTCATAGCGCAATTGTAGCGGTGCTCCACGAAACTCCGTTTAATTATCATCTGTATAATCAGCTAGAATAATATTCATTTCATCGCCAACCCCATAACCAAAATTGTGACTGACGCTGCGGACGTTATCGAGACGGCTGGCGCCACCGTCATTCTCAATGGGCGACATGCAGATACACTAAAAGTGGCCGCCGATAGAACCCGTGATCGCGGATTTAATGCAGAAACTTCGGTGTTTGATGTGACCGACCGTCACGCCGCAGATGCTGCGATACAATCCATCATCGCTCGTCACCAGCGTCTAGACATTTTCATCGCCAATGCCGGCATCACCCATCGCGCACAGCTCGCCGATTGGACCCCTGAAGCTTGGGACGCTGTTCTAGGGGCCAATCTAAGGGCGTGTTTTTTTCTAGCTCAGTCGGCAGCAGCGCCGATGCGTAGCCAAGGGCACGGACGAATTATATTTACAACGTCGGTCGTCGGTATTTTGGGAAGACGCACGGTTCATGCCTACGCAGCAGCCAAAAGTGGACTCGCCGGCCTTACCCGTTCTCTTGCCGCCGAACTTGGTGAATATGGGATCACTTGCAATGCCATTGCACCCGGCTGGTTCGATACCGAGCTTACAGCCCCCCTTGTCGCGGATAAGGCATTTGTCGCCCGAATAAACGACAGAGTGCCGCTTCGTAGGTGGGGCAAACCGCACGATCTCGGCGGGATCGCTATTTTCCTGGCATCGGACGCCGCGGCTTACATCACCGGACAACAAATCGTTGTCGATGGGGGCTTGCCGTTCCTGAACACTTATAGAACCCGTGCACTGCGCCCGAGCCAGTCTTCAGGCGGGTTTTGGAGGACATCCGGCAGTTCCAGCTCGCCGCCTAAACCTAAGGGCCGCAACGGCAAGCCCACACCCCGGACGGTAGGCCCCTACATCGTGTTGAGGCGTTCTGCCAGTGAAAGGCGTCCGAGCCGGACCGCCGCGCCCTGCATCGCGTCCGGCGCGGGCCCGGCGCAGGAGCCCTTGCCGGTCGCCGACGATGCCGAAAGGTCGCTGCCGGATGCACGGCGGACTGTCGCCGGGCGCACCGAAGGGTAACAAGGATGCCTTTAAGCATGGCCGGTACACTGCCGAGGCGATCGAGAACCGTCGCGAAATCGCTAGGCTCGTGCGCGCGATGAACGCCCTCGCCAGGTCGTCGTGGGAGGGGATTAAATTTTCAGGCCATCGGGGTGCCCCGAACCGCGCGGGGCCTCATGCGCAGAGAATTTTTGCGCCACGTTTTTCCCCCTATAAAAAGGCGCGGCTGAGGACCGGGGCACCCATAGGTTCTTCCCGGCGACTGGCATATGCGGGCGGCAAAGGCGCGGTATTTTGCCAGGGCCGGTTTTCGGGTGCGCACCCCCTGCACACCAGGGGTGCGCACCTGCCCGGCTCGCGCCTATAGTGGCCCAAAGCGTAACGAAGCTGAGGATTTGAGCATGGATGCGAGGGCAGCCGCGGCAGTCAAGCCGGCGCTCGAAACGAACAGGCGAGAACCGCGCGGCATGACGGCCGACCACCTCCAGGGCATTGAGAAATTCGAGGCTGATCTCTGGAAGATCGCCGACAATCTGCGGGCGAACTCCAATCTGGCGTCGAACGAATATTTCATGCCCATCATGGGCCTGATCTTCCTCCGCCATGCTACCAACCGCTTCTACGCTGCCGAGGCCGCAATCGAGGCCGAAAAGGCCGCGGGCAAGATGCCCGACCGCGCGCTGGTCGAGGCCGACTTCACGCGCCGCCGGGCGCTGAACCTGCCGGAGAGCGCGCGATTCGACGTGATCCTGAAAACGCCGAAGGGCGGCAATCTTGGCGCGGCACTCAATGCCGCCATGGAAGCGATCGAAGCCGCCTTCCCGCCGCTCGCCGGTCAACTGCCGAAGGACTACGCGCGCTTCGAGGGCGGCGTTCTCGAAGACATGATGCGCATGTTCGACTCGGAAGGGTTGCGCACCGCCTCGGGCGACGTGTTCGGCCGCATCTACGAATACTTCCTCGCCGAGTTCTCAAAACAAGGCGCCCACGACAACGGAGAGTTCTTCACGCCGCCGTCGGTCGTCCAAACCATCGTGAACGTTATCGAGCCCGATCACGGTATCATCCTCGACCCCGCCTGCGGATCGGGCGGCATGTTCGTGCAGACGAGCCACTTCATTGAGGATGCCGGCCAGGACACGATGAAGCGCGTGACCTTCTACGGCCACGAGAAGAACGAGACGACCGCCAGGCTCGCGCAGATCAACCTCGCGGTGCACGGCCTGCAAGGCTCGATCCGGGCCGGTAACGAGGCCATCACCTATTACAAGGACCCGCACGAACTCGTCGGCAAGTGCGATTTCGTGATGGCCAATCCGCCCTTCAACGTGGACGAGGTGGACGCCGACAAGATCAAGGGCGACAAGCGCCTGCCGTTCGGCCTGCCAGGCGTCAACAAGGCAAAGAAGGTCTCGAACGCCAACTACCTCTGGATATCGTATTTCTACAGCTATCTGAACGAGGCCGGCCGCGCCGGCTTCGTGATGTCCTCGCAGGCGTCGAGCGCCGGGCGGGACGAGGCGACGGTGCGGCAGAAGCTCATCGAGACCGGCGCGGTCGATGTGATGATCGATATCCGCGGCAATTTCTTCTACACGCGCACAGTGCCGTGCCAGCTCTGGTTCTTCGACCGGGCGAAGGAGAAGGACAAGGCCCGGCGCGACCATGTGCTGATGCTCGATGCGCGCAGCATTTTCCGCAAGGTGTCGCGCTCGGTCTGCGATTTCAGCCCGGAGCAGCAAAAAAACATCGCCGCCATCGTCTGGCTCTATCGCGGCCAGTCGGACCGCTTTCTCAGGCTCGTCGAATCCTATCTGGCGCAGGCGATCGAAGACGGCCAAGCGGCGATCGGGCCGCTCGCCGTCTTCGAGGATGCGCTCGGCAAGCTCGTCGCCCTGATCGAGCCTTTCGCCAAGCTCAAGCGCGAGAACGATCCGCTGGCTGAGCCTTGGCCCGAGCTTGTCGGCGTCCGCGCGACCTTGACGGAGGATATCAAAGCTTTCGGCAACGATGCGGCGACGCAGACGACCGCGTGGCAGGGCGCCGCCCGTGATAATGCCGGGCTCAATGCGGTGCGGATGGGCCTGCATCCGCTGGCGGATCGGTGCCGCGATCTGACCAAGCAGACCGACCTTGCGGCCAAGCTCGCGGGCCGGGTGATTGACATCGCCGTGAAGGAACTCGACGCGGGAAATTCGGAAGTCTGGGACAATGGCGACGTGAACAAGGCGCGCAAGGCGCTGGAGGCAGCGCGCGCCGATGCGGTCGAGGCGCTGCGGCTCGCGCGCTATTTCGTCCGGCAGGCCGACTGGCTTCAGGAGCGGTTCCCGGAGGCCAAGCTGCGCGATGTCGAGGGGCTGGTGAAGCTCGTCGATCGGGCGACGATCATGGCGCATGACTGGAGCCTGACGCCCGGCCGCTATGTCGGCGTTGCGCCGGAGGAGCAGGACGAGGATTTCGATTTCGAGGAGGCGCTGCGGTCGATCCACATCGATCTCAAGGGGCTGAACGAAGAGGCAGCGAAACTGGCTGCGCGGATCGCGCGGAATTTTGAGGAGTTAGGGGTGTGAGTTGGGCTGAGCACCGTCTCGGCGATATCGTCAAGTTTCGATCTGGCGGGACGCCTAGCAAGGCGGAGCCGCGATACTGGGATGGAGACATTCCGTGGCTATCGTCGAAGGATTTGACGGAAGCCCGAATCTACGATGCGCCGCTTAATGTCACTGAAGTAGGTGCAGAGAACGGCACGCGGCTCATGCCGGAAAACACGGTGATGTTTGTTGTACGTGGAATGTCACTCGCCACCGAATTTCGTGTGTCGATCACAAGGCGGGCCTGCACCTTCAACCAAGACTTGAAAGCAGTCGAGTGTGGCGAATTAATCTTGCCGGATTTCCTCTTCTACTCACTGTTCGCTCAGCGTGACCGGATTAAAGGACTGGCTGGCGAGGCATCGCATGGCACTAAGAAGCTTGAGCTTCACGTTATTGAAAACATTAAAGTGGTATTGCCCGGCCTCGAAGTACAACGACGCGTGGTCGAGGTCGCCTCCGCCTACGACGACCTGATTGAGAACAACCGGCGGCGGATCGCGCTGCTGGAGGAAGCGGCGCGGACGCTCTACCGCGAATGGTTTGTCAGATTCCGCTTCCCCGGTCACGAGCACGTCAAGATCATCGACGGCATCCCCGAGGGATGGGAGCATTTGCCAGCATCGCAAGCCTTCGAGATAAACCCGACGACGCCGCGCAACGACGACGGAGAAATCACCTATGTCCCAATGGCGTCTCTCTCCGAAGCCGGAATGCTGGTGGATCGAGCGCAGTTCGAGCGCAGGAGCGCGGCAACGAGTGTTCGTTTCCGCGCCGCGGACACGCTTTTCGCCAGGATCACGCCCTGTCTGGAAAACGGGAAGACGGGATTCGTTGATTTCCTCGCGGCCGATGAAGTCGCTTGCGGGTCAACCGAGTTCATCGTTCTTCGCGGCCGTCGCGTCAGCAATTTCTTTGTTTATCTCACATCCCGGCAAGACGCATTTCGTGAGAACGCTATTAGAAGCATGATCGGTTCATCCGGGCGCCAGCGGGTCCAGCCAAGCTGCTTTGATCGATATCTCGTTCCAGTCCCGCCCAGCGTGCTCGCGTCTCTTTTCGACGATGCAGTCGGCCCGATCTTCGAGCAGATTTCAAAGCTGGATCAGCAGAACCAGAAACTCGCCCAAGCCCGCGATCTCTTGCTCCCACGGCTCATGAGCGGCGAGATCGCCGTATGACACCCGAGGCCCGCTGACAATGGCGCTGACGCCCATAAACAGCGAGGACCGGTTGGTGCAGGCGACCTTCGCCGACCACCTCAAGGATAAGCTCGGCTGGGAGAGCGTCTATGCCTTCAACGACGAGACCTTCGGGCCGGGCGGCACGCTCGGGCGCAACGATACCACCGAAGCGGTGCTGACTCGCGATTTACGGGCGGCGCTTGAGCGCCTCAATCCCGACCTGCCGGCTTCCGCGATCGACGACGCCATGCGGGCGCTCACCGTCCACGACTTCAGCCGCTCGATGGTGCAGCACAATCAGGACTTCACTCGTCTGATTCGGGGCGGCGTTTCGGTCTCCTATCGCGACGGCGACGGCCGCCTGCGCAATGCCCGCGCCCGTGTGATCGACTTCGACAACAATCCGGGTTCCAACCGATTCCTCGCCGTGCGCGAGCTGAAGCTCACTGGCTTGCGCACTCCGAACTACAACCGCCGCGCCGACCTCGTCTGCTTCGTCAACGGCCTGCCGCTAGTCTTCATCGAGCTGAAGGCGGTCTACAAGAACATCCGCGCCGGCTTTGACGGAAACTTGCGCGACTACATGGATGAGAACGTCATCGGGCACGCCTTCCATCACAACGCCTTCCTGATCGTCTCGAACGGCGACCGCGCCCGTTACGGCTCGATCACCAGCGAATGGGAGCACTTCAACGAATGGAAGCGGCTCGACGAGGCGGACAAGGGCAAGGTCCATGCCGAAATGCTGCTCGACGGTATGCTGGCGCACGACCGGCTGCTCGACATCGTCGAAAATTTCGTTCTGTTCGACGAGAGCAAGCCGGGCGCGACGCGCAAGGTGGTGGCGCGCAACCATCAGGTGCTCGGCGTCAACCGCGCGGTGGCCTCGGTCGAGCATCAGGAGACGCTCAAGCGCGAGTTCCCGCCGGAGAAGCGGCTTTCGCACCGCGTCATCGAACTGCCGCTGGAAAGGCGGGCGATCGCCGACGAGAAACGACGCACGGAGGCGAAAGCGGAAGGGTTGGCCGTTCTGCCCTCCTTCGTCCCCGAAGGTCCGGTAAACATTGTCGAACGGGCACATCCCGATCTCGGGCGGCTCGGCGTATTCTGGCACACCCAGGGCAGCGGCAAGTCCTATTCCATGGCGTTCTTCGCCGAGAAGGTTCGGCGCAAGGTGCCGGGAAATTTCACCTTCCTGTTGATGACCGACCGCCATGACCTCGACGATCAAATCTATAAAACCTTCGCTGGCAGCGGCATCACCGGCAAGGCCACGCCGCGGGCTGCGACGGGAGATGATCTCGAACGGCTGCTAAAGGTAAATCACCCCTACGTCTTCAGTCTTATCCACAAGTTCAACAAAGATGTCGATCCGAAGCACCCCTATAGCGAACGCGACGACATCATCGTGATCTCGGACGAGGCGCACCGCACGCAATCGGGGCGGCTCGCCCGCAACATGCGCCTCGCCTTGCCGAACGCGGCCTTCATCGGCTTCACCGGAACGCCGCTGTTCAAGCAGGACGAGATCACCAAGCGCATCTTCGGCGACTATGTCTCGCGCTACGATTTCAAGCGTTCGGAAGAGGACGGCGCCACCGTCAAGCTCGTCTATGAAAATCGCGGCGAGAAGCTCGGCGTGGCCCGTCTCGATCTCAACAGCCGCATCGCGGAGAAGATCGAGGAGGCCGAACTCGACCCCGATCAGGCGGCGCTGCTCGATAAGCTGCTCGGCAAAGATTATGAGGTCATCACCGCTGACGCGCGGCTTGACAAGATCGCGGCTGATTTCGTCGAGCACTGCGCGACACGGTGGGAATCCGGAAAGGCGATGGTCGTCTGCATCGACAAGATTACCTGCGCCCGCATGTACCAGCACATCATCCCGCGCTGGAAGGCGAAGGCGGCGCAGGTTCGGGCCGCCGACGAGGCAAAGCGGGCGGAAGCGGCGGGCATCGCCGACGACGATACGCGCGCCGTGCTGCTGGAAGAGGCCGCGAAACTGAACGCTCAGGCCGACTGGCTCGACGAAACAATCATCGAAATCATCATCAGTGAGGCGCAGAACGAGGTCGCCGACTTCAAAAAGTGGGGTTTCGACATCATCCCGCATCGCGCCTTGATGAAGAAGGGGTTCGAGACGCCGGACGGCAAACGCATGGAAGTCGAGGAGGCGTTTAAGAACCCGACGCACCCGTTCCGCGTGGCGATCGTCTGCGCCATGTGGCTGACGGGCTTCGACGTGGAAAGTCTATCTACGCTCTACATCGACAAGCCTATGAAGGCCCATACGCTGATGCAGGCCATTGCGCGGGCGAACCGGGTCTATCCGGATAAGGATTTTGGCCTGATCGTCGATTACAACGGAATGCTGGCGAGCCTGCGCGCAGCACTGGCGCAATATGCGCTTGGCGACGACGATACGGGCGGCGAGGAGATCATCGCGCCGATCGAGGAGCGGGTGCAGGCATTGGTCGAAGCCATCGAGGCGACAGAGGTACATCTGCGTGGTCTTGGCTTCGGTCTCGCATCGCTCGTGGACGCCAAGGGCTTCGCCCGCATCAAGGCCCTCGCCGACGCGGTTGATGCCGTCTATTCGAGCGACGAGGCCAAGCGACGGTTCGAGATACTGGCCCGTCAGGTCTTCATCCGCTTCAAGGCGCTATTGATGGAGCCGACCGCGTTCGCCTACGCGGAACGGCACGACAACATCGAGGCGATCTACAAAAAGCTGACGGAACGGCGCGACACAGCGGACGTGACCGAACTGCTCAAGGAGCTGCACCGGATCGTGAACGAGGCCATTCGGACGCAGGCGCCGGGAGACGACCAAGCCGAAGGGCTGACGTTCGATCTCAGCAAGATCGACCTGGAACGGCTTCGGGCGGAGTTCGCAAAGAAGGTCACGCGCAAGGCAACGATGATTCAGGACATCCGCGACATCGTCGAGAAAAGGCTCGCGGAGATGCTGGCGCGCAATCCGACGCGCATGGACTATCAGCGCAAGTATGAGGAGATCGTCGCCGACTACAACCGAGAAAAGGATCGAACGACGATCGAGGAAACCTTTCGGCGACTCGTCGAACTGGTGAACAGTCTCGACGAGGAACAGAAGCGCGCGACGAGGGAAGGGCTCCGCGAGGACGAGCTGGCTCTGTTCGACCTGCTTCAGAAGCAGGACCTAGACAAAAAATCCCGCGAACGGGTGAAGCAGGCCAGCCGCGAGTTGCTCGCGTCGATCAAGGCGCGATTGGCCGAACTTGATCGCTTCTGGGAGAAGGAGCAGACGAAGGCCGATGTGGAGGTGTTCATCCTCGACGAAGTATTCGATAAGCTGCCAACGCCACCTTTCACCGCCGAAGAGAAAAAGGCCGTCGCCGGCAAGGTCTATGCCCATGTCTGGCAGCAGGCCATGAATGGCGAACTCGCGAAGGCGGCATGAAGACCATATTTCGCCGTTACACCGGCATCGACTATTCCGGCGCGCAGACGCCGACCGCGAGCCTGCCTGGCTCGCGCGCACCGACCGCGACGGGACGCTCCCGGCCTTCCTCAAGCCCGACCTCTCGCCGGCCGAGCGTGCTGTGGCGCAGGTCGAAGGCTGGATATTGGGGGTGCGTTAGTGTCCCGTCTGCGGCCTTAGTTTGCAGGCTAGTACGGACCGGTCCATTATTGCTTCCGATATGATGGGTTATCGGAGGTTAGGTGACCGGGGGCGTTTGCATCCGCGGCAGGGCGGGAAAGGCAGCAAGAGGAAAGGTAAGCGGCTTTCCGTAGGCTCAAGTTCGGTGGACGCAGGCTCTCTTAGCGCCTAGTTGGCTCGTTTCTCCTCTATTCGGGGGTCGAAATGGCGACGCGAAGAAAAAAACACAAACGCCGTCGGCGGGAGCCGCTCGTTTTTCAGCATCTTGAAAACGTTTCGCGGGAGCTTCTTGATCAGCATCCAGATATTGTTCGCCAGTTTGTAGGTCGTAATGCCGGGATTTACGCTCTTTATTGGAAAGGAAAGCTTTATTACGTTGGCCTAGCAACAGGCTTGCGTGGTCGTCTTCGTGCGCATGGTAAGAACAAACACGGCACGCGGTGGGATCGGTTTTCAATTTATCTCACCATTAAAGATCAACATCTTCGCGAAATAGAGGCGCTTTTGCTCCGCATTGCGAATCCACCGGGAGCTAGGCAGCGTGGAAAACTAGCCGCCTCGCGAGATATGCGCCGCCGAATCAAGCGCGCCATCCGTGAAAAGCAATATAGTGAGGTATCGTCGTTATTTGGTAGAGAGACCACACCTGTCGGCAAGTCGCGCCGCCGATCTAAAAATGAAAATTCGCTGCGTCACTTGTTGCCTCAGGTGAAGTCTTATAGTTGCTGGAAATTTGGCGGGGTGCATCCTTTGCGGATCATCTGATTCAAAACGGGCTTTGGCGAGCCCCTCAAAGGAGCACCCCATGTCGACGAGAATACCTGCTTCGCAACGCACGCGTGAAGAGCTTACGGCATTGATCGAAGGGCGCCTTTCCACAGCTTCGGCAAAGGATGAATTGGTCAAGCTGGCGACCCGGCTGATCGTGGAGGAGGCGCTTGAGGAAGAGGCCGGCGACACGATCGGGCGAGATTATTACGAGCACGGTGCGCAGCCTGGCCAGGGCTACCGGAACGGATATCGGACAGGGCGGCTGAAGACGGCGGAAGGCGCAATGGACTATTCAGCGCCGCAGATTGCCGGACGCGATGAGCCTTTCCGCTCGGCGATCCGGGGGCATCTCAAAGGTCATACGCAGGGGCTCGAGGATCTGGCGATCGAGATGCTGGCGCGCGGACTGTCGGTGCGTGACATAGAGGACGCCTTCAAGGACGAGAACGGTCGGCTTCTTCTGTCGAAGACGGCGGTCTCGCAGCTGGGGGATCGGCTGTGGGAGGACTACCAAGCCTTCGCCCAGCGGGATTTGAGCGAATACGAGATCAGCTACCTATTTGTCGATGGCATCGCGGAACGCTTGCGGCCTGGCGCCAAACGAGAACCGGTTCTGGCGGCCTGGGGCTTTACGGCTGTAGGCCGCCGGGTGCTGCTGCATCTTATGGCAGGGTCGAAGGAGGATACCGAGACGGTGACCGCATTCTTCGAGGACATGAAGCGCCGCGGCTTGAACGATCCGCTGCTGGTGACCTCCGATGGGGCCCCCGGCATCATCAAGGCGATTGAAATCTGCTTTCCACGCGCGGCCCGCCAGCGCTGCCTTGCCCATCGCATGCGCAATCTGGCGGTCAAGGTGCCGGAGGACGTCTGGCCGGAGTTTAAGGTTCGCGTCCAGGCGACCTATCAGGCGCCGAGCCGGGCGATCGCGCGCGAGCTCGCTGCCGGCGTTGTCGCCGATTATAGCCGTCAACACGACAGCGCGGTTGCCTGCTTCATGGACGACTTCGAGGCCTGCATCGCGCACTTGCGATTCCCGGTGACGCATCGGCGGGCCATTCGCACGACGAATCTGCTGGAACGTCTGTTTGTTGAGGAACGCCGGCGTCTGAAGATCATCCCGAATGCGTTCGGCGAACGAGCGGTCCTCAAGCTGATGTTCGGCGCGCTCATCCGTGCAGCCGACAGATGGAAATCGATCAAGGTCACCGAGTTCGAACGCCGTCAGCTCTCGGCCGTCAAAAAGGAGCTCGACCAGGAGTACGAGACCCAAGTTGGCCTCGATCGCAACCCCTCAAAGGCTGCAGCCCACGCCAAAATATCCAGCAGTTCTCAGACTTGACCGTTGCCTCAGGGCGGCAGTATCAAAGGGACATTGAAACGAAAGGTATTTCGCGCCAGCGTGCGGCGGAGTGGTGATATTCGCTTCAAAGGGAAGCTTTATAAGTCGCTTTCGGTTGCTGCCTATGCAGCCATCAAGCGGCCAACAAACGGATGGTGGTTCTGGCAGGTCGAGCGCGGTCGTGGAAATTGGGTGAGACTTAGCAAAATACGCCGCGCAGGCACTCCGCTATACTTAAAATGACGCATATGAGGTATCGTTTCGGGAGATAGGCCGTCGCGGAGATTGCTGCCGTGAAAAAATTGGTTTGAAGAGTGCCATCGCGCAGTTCCAAACTTGCTAATGATTCGCGTGGCGAACGCTGTAAAGCGTTCTGGGAACATCTGATCGCTCGCCATCCCGTTACGCCCTGACTCAGACCGGGCGTTACGCCGTAGCCCAGACCGGGCGTTACGCCCTGACTCAGAACGGCGCTAGTGCAGGCAGGCGCGCTGCTGATCAACCACATTATAATACACGGGGCAGACGCGCCTCTTGTGACTTATGCAGCTGCCGCATTTTGCTGTGCCACGACCGACATTCTCGCATTCTTTCGACGCTCAGCTTCGCTCACTGTACGAGACCACCTTTCTGATCCGGGAACTCTGCCGCGTCTGCTGCGAGCACGGCTGAACCTGCCATTGCCCCGCAAATAGCGTTCCACCCCGAATGTGCCGGTCACGTGCATCCGCACTGGTAACCTGACAACCTGCAACTAAAGCGACCAGACGTTCTCACTCCTTGGTTGCACGTCGTTCCCGCCCGGTCTGGGCTAGGAGCGTGTCCGTTTAGTCCCTGTTGGAGGGCGGCGGTAGCATGATTGCATCATGCGGCGGCGCGGGCGAGCTTGCGCAGGTTGTGACCGGTGCAGATCATCGCCCATTCGGCCTTTACTTTTTCGACCCCCCGCAACAGGAACTGACGGAAGCCGTTGGCTTGTTTGATCTGTCCGAATACCGGTTCGACCACCTGCTTGCGTAATCGGTAGCGGCTGCGATGGCCGGCGCGTCTGAGCTTGGCGCTCATGCTGGCAACCAGCGATCCGGGCTTGAGCGGTCGCTTGGCGGTGGCGGACTTGGCGCCGTGGTGCTGTCGCCCGGTGGCGATGTAGCCGTTGATCCGCCGCCGGCCGAGCGTGGCCAGATTGGCGGCCGAGCAGTAGCCGGCATCGGCCGAGACCTCGTCCGGGTTGCGCTTGAGGTTGGTCTTGATGCCGTCGAGCAATGGCGCGAACTGCGCCTGATCGCTGCCGTCGTTGGACAGCGTGTGCGCGACGATGATCTGCGCCGTCGCATCGACCGCGGCTTGCGCATTGTAGCCCTGGATGTAGCCGTCCTTGGTCTTGAGGATGCGGCTTTCCGGGTCGGTGAAGTTGCGTTGCACCTTGCCGTCGGGCTCGGCTTTCGGCGGTGCTGGCGTCCGGCCCTTTTTCTTCCGCCCGTCTGCCGGGCGCTGCTGTTGCGCCTGTTGCCGGCGCCTCATCTCCTCTGTGGCGGCGGCCTTGGCTTCGGCTTCAAGCTCGGCCTTGGCGGCGCGAAGCTTGGCAAGCCGTTGCGCCTTGTCGGCCGCCCAAGCGGGCATCTCGTCGCCGCGCTTATTGCCGTAGAGCTTGTCCTCCTCGGCATCGGCGGCCTCAGCCGCCTTGAGCCAGCGGTCCACCTCCGCCGCAAGCTCGGCTTCGCGCTGCTTCATGCGCTCATAGCTCATCGCTTTGTGTTTCGACGCATTGGCCTTAATCTTGGTGCCGTCCAGCGCGACATGGCCGAGCTTCACCAGCCCGGCCTTCTCGGCCAGCCTGAGCACCTGCACGAACAAAGCGGCCAGCGCCTTAAGATGCCGCCTTCGGAACTCCGAGACGGTGCGGAAGTCCGGCGCATCGCCCGCCACGATCATCATGAAGTCGGCCCGCTCCACGGCCGCCTTGGCGATCCGGCGCGACGAATAGATGCCGCTCGCATAGCCGTGTAGCAGCAGCGCCGTCATCAGCCGCGGGTCGAACGGCGGCTGCCCCAGCGCGCTCCGTAGCTCGCGGCAATCGCGGAAAGATCAAGCTCCTCCCGCACCAAAGCCACGATCAGCCGCGACAAGTGGTCCTTGGGCACGTAGTCCTGCACGCGCGGCGGCAGAAGTTGTGCCTCATCGATCTTCCAGGGGCGAAAATCCTTGCTCATGGCCTGCAAAGAATCAAATTCGTCGCCGCTTTGACCAGCCATTACTTGGACAAGCTCCTAGGGCATAATGCCCGGTCTGGGCTAGGGCGCAACGCCCGATGGGGCGTAATGCCTGGTCAGGCCGCCGCGCGCACCCTACTGAATTGTCCTCCTGTGTGGTAACCAGCCGCCAAAGTGCGCGTAATCACACCCGCGTAACCATGGTTACGCCACGCCGACGGTTCGCGAAAAATCCGTAGCGCGAATTGTTCGGCATCACGTAACGAGTCGGCACCATGGCCGACGAATCCGACAAAACACCGGGGCGCAAGCCGCGCAACCCCAAGAAAAAGGGCGGCGCGCCCAAAGGCAACAAATTCGCCGCAGAGAACCATGGCGGTCGGCCGAAGCTGCGTGACCGCGTCGTGCTCGATACGGCAATCCGTGAAGCCGTGGCGAAGCTCGACCGGCTTTTGGCTATGCCGATAGCTTTGACGAAGCATCGGTTACCCAAAGCGGGTTGATCTGGGCGAAAGCCCCGCCCGAGTTGTGCGGCAAGATGTTGCGCTTGAGCACCTGCGAAGAGAGCAACTGGGCAGCGCGGCGGGCACTTTCCGACCGGCGGACCGACACAGACTGGCGGCGGGACGACAACGATCCCTCGTGCCCCGCCAGCCCCTTGCGGGCCAAGCGGGAGGGGAGATGCCAGTCCATATTGCCGAAATCGAGCGGCGGCTTTGGTCTTTCGCGGATCAACTGCGCGCCATAGATGGAGGTCGCGCCGGTCGTGGTGAGGTAAGCACGGCAGTCGCCGTCGGCCATGGCGGAGAATGGTGATGAGCACGCGAGCGCGGGTACCGGCGCCGCAAATGCCAATGCCGCAAGCGTAGAAAGGAGAATGACCGACTTTCGACGTCCGTACTTTGCGGAGAACAAATCGACAGGATACAAAATAAAAAGTTTCTGCCCAGGTTGGGTAGGTGGTTTGGCGAAGTCAGGCCTGTAGATTTGTCTGGACAACAGAATCAGGGTTCGATTTAAGGATTCGATGAATCCTGAGTTGCCGGCGGAGCCATCGCGAGAAGAACTGATTGCGCTGATGGCAGCGCTGAGGGCTGAAAATGCGGCCCTGAAAGCTCGGATCGCCGAACTTGAGCGCCGGCTCGGATTGAACAGTTCGAACAGTGGCAAACCTCCGTCGAGCGATGGACTGAACAAGCCGGTGCGGGTGAACAGCCTGCGCGAACGTTCTGGCAAGAGACCGGGCGGGCAGAAGGGTCACAAAGGCGAGACCCTGCGACAGGTCACTGATCCCAAGAAATCGTCGATCATTACCCGTCGGCCTGCTCTCGCTGCGGCGCAGGCCTCGATCCGGATACGAGCGTCGGCCATAGCGCCCGTCAGGTATTCGATCTACCCGAGCCGGCACCTCTCGTTGTTACTGAGCATCGTGCGCACGATTGCCAATGCGCCGTCTGCGGCGCGAAGACGCGCGCAGCGTTTCCAGATGGCGTCAACGCGCCCGTGCAATACGGCGCGAGAATTGCCGCTTTCGTGGTCTATCTGCTGCACTATCAATTGCTGCCGGAGGATCGCCTCGTCGAACTGGTGGCCGATCTCTTCGGCGTGAGGCTCGCCGCCGCGACGATCGCCAGAATGAGCCGGACTTGCGCCGAACGTCTGCGGGGCTTTGCCGAAACGCTGCGTGATCTCGTGGCGGGTGCGCCGGTCAAGCACATGGACGAGACCGGTTTTCGCATCGGCGGCAAGACGCAATGGTTGCATGTGGCGTCCACCACCTTGCTGACCTTCTATCGCGTCTGCGCCAAGCGCGGCAGCCTGTTGGCGAATGTCGCCGGTATTGTCGTGCACGATCACTGGAAGCCCTACTACACGATGCAAGGCGTGCTGCACGCCCTGTGTAACGCTCATCATCTTCGCGAACTGAAGGCTCTCGTCGAAATCGAGAGGGAAGACTGGGCCCGCAAGATGCAGCGGTTGTTGCGGCGCGCCTGTCTCGCGGCGAATCGCGCGCGAGAACGGGGCGTTCCTTTGAAGCCTCGACTCATTGAATGTTTCGAGCGTCGTTACGACGCCATTCTCGCCGAAGGGCTGGGCTTCCATACAACCCAAGCGCCGCTGGCGCGCGCCGCCATGAAGGGAGCCGGCAACCGACGTGGCCGTGCGCCTCGCCGAACCGGACACAATCTCCTCTTGCGCCTCGCAACACGCAAAGAAGACACCTTGCGCTTCCTTCACGATCCGACCGTTCCCTTCACCAATAATCAGGCCGAACGCGACGGGCGCATGATGAAGCTCCGCCAGAAAATCTCCGGCGGCTTTCGATCACTCGAAGGCGCAACCGACTTTGCGGTCATCCGCTCTTTCTTCTCGACCGCCAAGAAGCAAGGCTGGAACATCATCGACATTCTCACCCGCGACCCGACCAACTTGGCAAAATCTCTGCGTTTTTCGTGAGCTATCCAGCCAACCTGGGCAGTTACAATAAAAACAGAAAGACGGCGTCTCAGCGTGCTGACAGCGACACGCTTTTGTCCAAACTTGTCATTCGTGTTCTCGCCCGTCTTCATGACTATGTATATTTGTATTTTACGATTTGTTAGCGAATGTGCAAAGGGTCACCATCGATGACCGTCGCGCGCCGGTGATCGGCCGTGATCTCTCAAAGCTGCCAAGAAATGTTAGCAGGCTGTTCGTTGAAGCCGGCCAAGACTTTGAGCGGCTTTCTCCAGCAGGGTGGGTGTTACGGGTACAGCAAGGCGATAAAAGCGCGACAATACCGGCTCGGCGTCGGTCGCGAGCAGCAGCTTGTCGAATGCGAAAGCTGCATGTCGAGCGCGAGATCAACCAGCGCGCTGGCGTGATCGGGTCGAGCGCGCGGCACCCCCGAGGCGACCATGTAGCGGTCGCCAATGTTTCTGATCTTTTGTTATTTGCGTGATTTCTTGCCTTCGTGCCGTAGCCGCGGTAAAAGTGCTTGGTGCAAACATACCGTCCCGCGAAGCGAATGCGGCGCCGGGCAGCTGCCCCGGGCAAGACCGCAGGAAATGGGAGAGGGAAAGCCAATGCAGCCGGAGGTCCCCCAGCTATTCCTTGAGGACTTCTGCTCCGGCGCCAAATTTGTCGGAGTGTCGCGCAAGATCACCGAAGCCGACGTCCTTTCCTTTGCTGCCCTAACTGGCGACCGGCATCCGATCCACTACGATGACGAATACGCCAAAAGCACCCGCTTTGGCCGGCCAATCGTGCACGGCCTCCACCTGATGACGCTCACCGCACTCGGCGCCACTCCGCTCGCCGATCAGCTCAAACGCTCGATGATCGCGCTGGTGGAGCAGCACGCAGCCTTTCGCAGTCCGGTCTTCAAGGACGACACGGTCCGCTCGGAATTCGAGGTCGACGGCATTGAAGCTCGACTCGATAAGACCTGGGGCAAGCTCAAGATGAAGGTCAAGTTGATCAATCAGCGAGAGGAGACCGTGCTCGAGGGCTGGCATCTCTACCGCATCGCCCGCAGGGCGGAACATGAGCCGCGAGGAGGATCGTAACGTGCGCCGTCCAAGCTATACTGAAGCCGTGCGCGCGTTCGACTGGAGCACGGTGCTTCGCGATCTCGCTTGGCATGATCAACCGTCCATCAATCTTGGCCACACGATCATCGATCGCCACGCCGAGGGACATGGCGTTGCGCTCTATTGGATCGGCAAGGACCATTCCAAGCACACACTGACCTACCGAGACTTGCGTTCGCTCAGCAACAGGGTAGCCAATCTTTTGTGCTCGCTCGGCGTGCGCAAGGGCGATCGGATTGCCGGTATCCTGCCGCGCGTCCCGGAAACTATTGCCATCATGATCGGCACCTGGAAGGTCGGCGGCATATATGTGCCGATCTTCACGGGCTTCGGGCCCGACGCTATCCGATTTCGCATCGAAAACTGCGACGCCAAGCTTGCCTTCACCCACTACGACTACCGGAGCCGCCTGTCCGCCCTGAACGAAGCTATTGTTGTGACTATTGCCGGCCCCCGCGGCATCGGTCCACGGCAAGGCGACATCAGCTTTTGGCAGGCCATCGAAAGCGAGCACGACGGGTTCGAGCGTGAACAATGCCGCCGGACCGATCCGGCCGTGATCCTCTACACCTCAGGTTCGACCGGCGAGCCGAAGGGCGTGCCGATTGCCAGCAACTTCCTCGCTGCGATTCACCCTTATATGCGCTACGGCGTTGACCTTGAACCTACGGACATGTTCTGGCCGACCGGCGACCCCGGCTGGGGCTACGGCTTCGTTTGCTATCACGTAGCGATGTCGATGGGTGTGCCGGTCGTAAGCTACGAAGCCACGCCGACCGCGGAAACTTATCTCGGCTTTCTCCAGGAGCAGCGCATAAGCAACTTGGCAACCGTGCCCACGCTGCTACGCGCGGTCATGGCGCTCGGCAAAGACAAGCTTGCTGCGTACGATCTGCGCCTTCGCTGCATCAGCAGTTGCGGCGAACCGCTCAATTCGGAGGTCATCCGCTTCTTCGAAGAGACCCTCGGCATCACGCCGAAGGATCAATTCGGCTCGAGCGAAAATGGACTGCCACTCGGTAATTTCAACGCGCTCGACGCTGAGGTGAAGCCAGGCTCCATGGGCTTACCGATGCCTGGGTTCGAAATGTCGATCATCGATGAACACGGCCGCGAGCTGCCGCCAGGCGAGGTGGGCTATCTAACGCAGCGGCCAAGCCAGCAAGGCTATTACGCACTCGGCTATTGGAAAGACCCCCAGCGCACGGAACAGCTTTTTCGTCACGGATGGATAACGGCCGGTGATCTGGCGCGCCGGGACAACGACGGCTATTTCTGGTTTGAGGGCCGTGCCGACGACGTCATCAAGAGTTCAGGTTATCGTATTGGACCATTCGAAGTCGAAAGCGCCATACTTCACCACCCCTCGATCGCCGAAGCCGCCGTTGTCGGCAAGCCCGATCAACTCAAGGGGCACATCCTCAAGGCCTATGTCACGCTCCGTCCAGGCCAGACGGCAGGTCCGCGGATCGTCGAAGAGATCCAACAAACGGCGCGTCGAATTGTCGGCGATCACGCCTACCCGCGCGAAGTGGAGATAGTGGCCAGCTTGCCGAAGACGGAGTCGGGCAAGATTCAGCGATTCAAGTTGCGTGCCCCCCACCGTTACGATGCAGGTGTGGCCGCTGCAGGATAAGGAAGTGATATGGCCATCTATGAGAGCATTAAGGCGGGTCGTTGGCCGGACAAGATCACTTTCTCGCCCGCTGTCCGCGTCGGCAATCTGTTATTCATTTCGGGGACCACCGCGGTTGATGAAAACCTCAACGTAGTCGGGAAAGGCGATATTGTCGCCCAGACGCGGTTTATTTTCGAAAAATTCGGTCGCCTGCTGCAACAAGCTGGCGGCTCTTTTGACAACATTGTCGAGACCACTGAATACTTCCTGACGCTCGATGACTACAAACGAACCGCCGACGTGCGCCGGGAGTTTTTCAAGGGACCGCCCTATCCTGCGGCGACCGGCGTTTTGGTGGCGGGCCTGATTCGTAAAGATGCCCTGATAGAGATTAAGGCGACCGCCGTTTTCGGTCCGACCGCCTGATGCTACCGACCCAAATCCTCTTGAGCGGGATTACCGCGGGGAGCATTTATGCGATCGTGGCATTGGGTTTCGTGCTCATTTACAAGGGAACACGGGTCATTCATTTCGGCCTCGGCGAGCAAGTCACGCTCGGGGCCTACTTTGTCATTGTCGCACAGCTCTACGCCAGCGCCTCCTTCTACGCAGCCGTCGCCGCTGCTCTCATCGCTGCCGGCGTGTTCGGTTCTCTGATCGAATGGCTGATCATGCGGCCCATTCGCAATCAACCCGTCGTCGTGCAGATTATCGCAACGCTCGCCATCGGCCTTGGTATTCGCGAAGGGCTGCGGGGCTTCATGGGGCCGTCGGGCTGGCCATTTCCGTTTCTGCTCTCGCCGGCGCCGGTTTCGATCGGCGGAATTTTCTTCTCCTGGTCGAACATTGCCGTCGTCGTAGTTTCGTTGGCCATCCTCGCGGCACTGTTCGCCTTCTTTACTTATTCTAAGCTCGGCGAGGCCGTACTTGCCGCCTGTGAAAATCCGATCGGCGCGTATCTCGTTGGCATCCCTGTTCCACACGTGATCAGCCTCATCTGGGTCGCGGCCTCGGTTCTGGCAGCAATCGCTGGTATCCTGATCGCCCCGATCGTTACGCTGTCGCCGGACATGGGCTTGATCGGCATCAAAGGCTTTACCGCCGCCGTGGTCGGCGGTTTCAGTAGTCTGCCTGGAGCAGTGGTCGGTGGCTTCCTCCTCGGCATCATCGAAACGAGCGCGGGCACCTACGTGTCGACTGCATTGAAGGACGCCACAACGTTCCTGCTCTTGGTGCTAGTGATTATCCTGAGGCCTCATGGTTTATTTGGCTTCCAACCTGTCAAAAAAGTTTGAGTGTCACCGCTCCGCACTGCAGCTGGCCGCCTGGCTCGCTGCATTCGCGGTGCTGCTCGCTTTGCCGCTCTACGTCTCCGACTATCGCTTATTTCAGATTGGATTGATTGCAAGCACTTCTATCGTCACCGCCGGACTGGTCATCGTCACCGGCGTAGCCGGCCAGGTCTCGCTTGCCCAGGCGGCTTTCGCAGCCCTTGGCGCCTACGGTAGCACGCTCCTTGCTCAGCATTTCGGTCTTACGCAATGGATCGGTATCCCCATCGTAGCCATGGCGGTGTCAGCCTGCGGCTTTGGCCTCGGGCTGCTGACGTTGCGGGTAGAAGGACATAATCTTGCGTTGGCCACCATGGCACTCACCGCCATCGTGCAGGTTGTCATCATTCACTGGGAAGCACTTACCGGTGGCGCACTTGGCTTGTCGGTGCCCCCCTTAACGATCGCCGGCAAATCGCTCACTTCGGGTATGGCACTGTTTTATGTGGTCATCCCGGTGAGCGCGGCGATGTTCTTGCTCGCCGCCAATCTGCTCCGTTCCAATGTGGGCCGCGCGCTCGCCGCCCTGCGGCAGAGCGAGATAGCAGCGCAAAGCGCTGGCGTAAACGCGCTCTACTACAAGTCGCTTGCATTCTCGGTGAGTGCAGCCTTCGGCGCCGTCGGCGGCGGCCTGCAAGCGCTGCAGACGACCTATCTCGACCCGCAAACATTTGGGATTCTCAACTCCGTGACCTTGATCGCCATTATCGTCATCGGCGGCTTCCGCAATCTAGGCGGCGCCGTACTCGGCAGCGCAGTCTTCATGGTCATACCGTCGATGCTCGGCGCATTTCAGTCCTACAAGGGTTTTGCGTTTGCCGTTCTGTTGTTGCTGACCATAATCTTGTTTCCGGGCGGTTTGGTTCGTCTGCTTTTCCTGGCGGTGGCGCAAAGCGGATCTTGGCTGGCGAACTTGAGCAAATGAATTGCCTCGAAATCGATCAACTCACCGTTCGCTTTGGCGGTTTGCTGGCCGTGGACGATCTGCGGTTTGCCGTGAAAGCGAACTCGATCCATAGCCTTATCGGGCCGAACGGCGCCGGCAAAACAACCGTAATCAATACCATCACCGGCCTTTACCCGGCCTCGCAGGGACAAATTCGCTACTGCGGCGAGCAAATCCTCGGCCTGCCGCCGCACCGGATATCGCGCGCTGGAATTGCCCGTACCTTTCAGAACATCGAGGTTTTCCCAGAGATGACGGCAATTGAAAACGTGCTTGTGGGCGCGCATCGTCGGCTGCAATCCGGTTCTGTTGCCGCGATGCTGCGGTCCAGGCGCTTCAAAATTGGTGAGCGAACGATCGTCGCCGACGCGGAAAGATTGCTGGAAATGGTAGGTATGGCCGACGACGGTAGAACTATGGCCGCTAATTTGCCGTTCGCCAAACAGCGGTTGCTCGAATTGGCGCGGGCGCTGGCCAGTCGGCCGAAGCTGCTACTTTTAGACGAGCCCGCCGCCGGACTTCGCTCCGCCGAAATCGAGGTGCTCAACCGGAGACTGGTGGCGCTACGCGATCAATGCCACCTTACCATCCTATTGGTAGATCACGTCATGCAGGTGATCATGAATATCTCGGATCGGGTAACTGTCCTCAACTTCGGCCGCAAAATCGCTGAGGGTAACGTCGACGAGGTGCGAACCGATGCCGAAGTGCAACGAGCCTACCTGGGCAGCGGGACAGGCCATGCTCGCGGTGCGTGAGCTTCGTGGCGGCTACGGGAAAATACCCGTGCTACACGGTGTCTCGCTCGATATTCCGGCCGGCAGCGTCGTCACACTGCTGGGGGCCAACGGTGCCGGCAAGACAACGACGTTGCGGCTTATTGCCGGCCTTATCGCCGCCAGAGGTGGCGAGATTCGCTTCGAGGGACGCCCGTTGGTCGGCTTGCGGCCCGACATGATTGTGCGCTTGGGCATTTCCATGGTGCCTGAAGGCAAAGAGCTTTTTGGCGACATGACGGTCGAACAGAACCTGCGTTTGGGAGCCTTTACGCGCGGCAGCAAAAGCAATGCGCACCGCGAGCTCGATCAGGTGATGGAAATTTTCCCCCGATTACGCGAGCGTTACCGGCAGCTCGTCCGCACGCTTTCCGGAGGCGAGCAGCAAATGGTGACCATCGCACGCGCGCTGATGGCTAAGCCAAAACTTCTCCTTCTCGACGAACCGTCGCTTGGGCTCGCTCCAAAACTGGTGGAGGATATCTTCACCGTCGTGCGTCGGATCAAGGCAATGGGCATCAGCGTGCTCCTGGTGGAGCAGAATGCGCGCATGGCGCTTGGCATCGCCGATACTGGATATGTTATGGAAATGGGCGAGATCCGTCTGCAGGGGCGAGCTCGTGAGCTCGAATTCAACCCTGGCGTGCAGCGAGCGTATTTGCGGACGTGACGACGTGACAATGTCGGTACAATTGACTTCGCAATCGCGAAGCTTAATCATTCCCTGAACAAGCCCGGTCCACCGAGAGTGTGCCGGAACGGGAGGTAGCGCGATGAAATTTACCCCAATTCTTGCCGCGACCTTACTCGGCATTGCCACTATTTCAGCTGCGGCGCAGAACGCGCCTGGGGTCACCAACGCCACGATTAAGATTGGCATTCTCGGCAGCTTGACTGGACCGGCCGCGATTTGGGGAAGTGGTAACCGTGCTGGCGCGATTCTCGCATTTGAAGAGGCCAATGCGGCCGGCGGCATCAATGGCCGAAAACTTACATGGGTCGTGGCAGACGACGAGACCTCTCCGCCGAAGGCCATCGCGGCATTCAAGAAGCTGACCGAGCAGGATGGAGTGTTTGCTATTTTCGGGCCCGCCGCCAGCGCCATAAGCGCCGCGATGGTTCCAGCCATGCGCAACTCGGGTGTGCCGATGTTTATCTCGGTACCCTCGACGCCGGCCGTTACCGAACCAACGATCAAAAACGTCTTCCGTACCGGCCCGCTCAACGATCGCTTGCAAGGCATCGCAATTGCCAAATACGTCGTCGGCAAATTGCACGGTCAAAAGATTGCGATCATTCGTCAGTCTGACGAATACGGTAAGCGCGGAGCCGACAGTATTGTCGCTCAGCTGGCTGAGGAGAAGGTTAAGCCGGTAGCCTACGAGGAATTTGGCGCTGGAGATACCGACTTTACCTCGCAGCTCCTCAAGATCCGCTCAGCCCAGCCGGATGTACTCGTCGTTTACGGATACCCCTCGCCATCGGCCATTATTACCCGACAGGCGCGGCAGCTCGGCATTAGCGCAAAAATCTTCGGCTCCAACGCAACGTCGAGTCGCAAATATCCCCAGATCGTAGGCCAGGCAGCCGTTGGCGTCGAAAACGTCATAACGCTTGATGTGCTGCCGGAATCGAACGATCCCAAGGCCGTGACGTTCAGCAAGAAATTTGCCGAGCGTTTCCCTGATTTGGCCAAACAGGAGCGTCCCGATCTCGGTGATGTTCTTGGATACGGCGGCGCCTTGACATTCATTGAAGGTCTGAAGCGCGCAGGTCACGACCTGACGCGGCCGAAATTTATTGCCGCGCTTGAGTCGCTCAAGAACTTTTCAACGGGGCTCACTATGCCGACCACCTTCTCCGCAAATTCTCATGAGGGGAACAAGGCGGCGAGGATCGTGCAAATCCAGCCGGATCTTACGCGCAAGCTATTACCAGACGTGATCAGCGCGGAGGGCAGCCGCTCGCAATAAGCGGAATCCCGGCGACAAATACGACTTGAGGGCGGCGGGAAGGAGCTGCCGCCGTTTAAGCCGACTTGGCACCCTCGGCTTCCGAGGAGGCGCGGCGCCGCAAACGGTACGCGCACTTTTCTCGCACATATCGTCGACATGGATTCTCGGCATGGCTCTTTAGCCTGGCAATATACATCGAAATCACGGTTCTACTCAGGAATCGTGCGATGAGAAGTCCGGATCTGCGGAGATTTTGGGCAGATGGAAAAGAAGCTGTTCAATTTCGGCATTCCTTGGGAGGATAAAATCTCGTTCTCACAAGGCGCCTCCATACATGATGGACGACTGATCCTCCTCTCGGGTCAGGCCAGCATCGATGATCAGGGCAACGTGGTGGGCAAGGGCGACATGGAGCTGCAGGTTCGCACTAGTCTCGAGGCGGTGCGGCGGGCGCTTGCGATCGCCGGCGCCGGCCCGGCGGATGTGGTCAAGGTCAACGTTTATACGACCGACTGCCGCGCCTTTCACAAGACCCAATCAATTCGCGAAGCATTCTTTTCGAAGCCCTATCCCGCCCAGACGCTCGTCGAGGTTACGCGGCTTGCCATGCGCGATTTTCTGGTCGAGCTCGAAGTCACCGCGGTAATACCGGACTGACGAGTTGCCTGTAGACGGCCTGCACCACAGGCCATCCCGATCACGGTCTATGTGGCGTCCTGGGCCGGGTCATTTGACGGAACATTCAAGTGGCTGGCGCCACCAGTGCTTAATTCGCAAACTCGACTCGCGGTCGAGATGTGTCCTGCCGCGGGCGTGCTTCGCGTGCTCGGCTACGAAAAGGCGCAGGGACAGGAGTTGCCAGAGCGGATAACATTGGCCTCTGAGTTTATTGCAACGGCTTAGAGGCGGTGGGTAAGTGTGGCACGTAAAGGAAGCCGGTCGCTTGCTGGGCGCAAAAGAGTAGAACAGGGGTCTTCGGGCTCGGTTTAGGGAAGGCGCACCTGCGATTTTTCACCCACACGCTGCATACATAAGCGCTGAAGCCGATCATTTGCATACGAATGGAAGGCAAGCTAAATCTAGCCATCCATAGGGCTGTTTTTGGCCCTTCCGGCAAAATCGACGCGGCGGGATTAGAAAGAAAACTGAAAAGGGCCGCAATAGGGGGAGACCGATGCCAAAGTTCAAGCGACGCGGCCTCATCGTATTGATAGCAACTGTTGTAGGGTCACTTATCGGAGGGCTTCCGCGTTCTGCGCCGGCGCAGGAAAAACCGACGATCAAGGTCTCCAGTCTCACGTTGCCAGTGTTCAATCCCCTGGTGTGGAATATCATGAAGGCGCGCCATTTTGACACGAAGCATGGCTTCAATCTTGAAATCCACGCATATCCATCAATCTCTGCCTTCTACGCGGCATTTGCCACTGGCGAGACGGATGTGTTGATCGGTGGGCCGACCGTTTACCAGAAGCTCTTTCAGCAAGGTGTGCCGCTGCGCATCATAGGGTCGGGCTTTACCCTCGGAGATTTGGTGATTTTTGCCAAAGATCCGAATATCAAGTCCTTAGCCGACCTCAAGGGCAAGCAGCTCGCCATCGATATGGGCGGCTCGCAATACCAGATGGTGAAAATTTACACCGCTGCGAAAGGCATCGACCTTGGTAAGGACATCACCGTAGTGAACGCCAACTTCGCCGTGGCGCGCGCCCAACTTGAAGCAGGTCGGGTCGATGCCGCACTGGTCATCGAACCGCTGGCGAGTATCATCAACAAGCAGCGTCCGAGCTGGCACGTGATATTCAATGGCGCGCAAGGTTGGAAGGAAATTACTGGCGAAAGTGGTTGGGAGATCGTGCCCGCCATGCGCGCTGAGCTGATCCAGAAGCATCCTCACGCACCGAGTATGATGATTGCCGCGTTACAGGACGTTGCAAACGTAATGCATAGCGAGACTGCCGCCGGCGATAAGATTGCGGTCGAGACGACCAAGCTGCCACCGGGCATTCTCACCGCCGCCATCAAGAGCGGCCGACTACAGTTTGTTGTCAAACCGGCTTCTGACCCTGCCATCCGGAAATCTATCGAGGATATGATGGAGCGGGCGGTGAAGGCTGGCTTCTATCAGAAGATGCCGGACGATAAGATCTTCTACCCATAGTAAAGCGCAATGGCACTTGAGGAGCATCGCGAGTCTGTCCCGGTTCTCAGCTTCCCCCGGCAGACCCTCGTCTCCCTTCTGGTCTTTGCTCTTCTGTGGGAGGCGCTCTCGCATGTGTCGCCGTGGCTCGGGATTCCACCGTTTGCCATACCCAGCTTCATCACGATCGCGAAGAGCGTTGCTCATATCACGCCAATAGACATTGTAGTCACACTGGCGCGCGTCGTCGGTGCGCTGGCCGTTTCGTTTGTGCTGGGCGTGTCAATTGCGATGGCGATGTACCGCTCACAATCTCTGGACAATTATCTGCATCCAATGATTCGCATCTTGATGGCGGTGCCGGTAGTGTCATGGATCCTATTTGCTGTACTTTGGTTTCCTGGCGTCGAGTTCCGTATCGGATTCGTGTTGGTGGTCGTGTGTGGCCCAGTGTTCTTGGTCGATTCGTTAGATGCTATGCGCGGGGTCCCACGCGAATTGCGAAATATGATGCAATCGTTCCGGCCTACCACATTGCAATACTTCCGTAAGCTGATATTGCCTGCGATCGTGCCGACGCTATTTACCAGCTGGAAGGTCAATATCAGTTTGGCGATCCGCGTCGTTACGATCGCAGAGCTGGTCGGCGCCGTTACCGGCATCGGCCATCAGCTTTCAGTGGCGGAGGAATTATTCTCTGTCTCCGACGTATTCGCTTGGACAGTCGTCCTGGTGGCGCTCTTATTTGTACTCGAAGCAATTGTGGCCCGAGTCGAAGCGCGGGTGTTACGGTGGCGCGCGTAAGCAGCGTTACACGTGATGGGCCACCCCCAATCGAAGTGCGTGGTTTACGAAAGATTTTTTGGCAAGCAACGTCTGGGCAATCGGTTGTTGCGATTGACCGACTCGATCTTTCCATCGCTCCGAGGGAGGTGGTGGCAATCGTCGGTCAAACGGGCTGTGGCAAGTCCACGTTTTTTGATTTGATGATTGGGTTGGAAGCTCCGACTGAGGGCACGCTGCGCATTGGCGACAAGAGCCCGCATGCCGATTTCGATTATTTTCGGGGCAAAATCGCAACGGTTTTTCAGCAGGACAGGCTTCTGCCATGGCGCTCAGCGCTCGACAACGCCAAGCTGCCGCTGGAGTTGATTGGCCTGGCCGACGAGGAGCAGCGTGAGCGGGCACTGACTTGGCTCAATAGATTGGGACTTGGCAGGTTCACGAACGCCTATCCTCACGAACTCTCGGGCGGTATGCGCCAGCGGGTGGCAATTGCCCGCGCTTTTGCAGTGCAGCCCGACATCTTGTTGGCCGATGAGGCTTTTGGGCATCTCGACGAGGTTACGGCGGCGGAATTGAGAGACACTTTCTTGGAACTCGCGCGGGAGTGCGGGTCAACGGCGATCCTGATCACACATCAGCTCGAAGAAGCGATTAGCGTTGGCAATCGCATTGTTGTATTCGGAATGTCAGCCAAGCTTTTGGCCGACATTCGGGTCGCACAATGGCATGCGAAGGAATACGGGACTTTGCGCGAAGCGATCCAAGCGACCTTACATGGTCAAGCCCCTGATCCTCGGCTAAATCGCACATAGGTTCATCGGAGACGAATGATTCCAATACTCGCGATGGCGGCTTAGTTTATCTATATCGCATCCGCCTCCGTTTCACCACTGCTAGTCCTTGAAACCGGCCCATCCCAACCTCGGGTTCCGCAAATGAATCGAGATCGTCTCCTCCATGAATTGTTGCCATATCGAATGCAGGCCGTAGATGTGCTCAATCTAGCAATTCGTTTACAAATGAGATGGGTTGATCCACCACAGATGAGCATTCTGATTAATGGCAAATTGTCAATCGAAGGAAATCTAAATGCATTTACTAACCCAGCGGTCGAGGCGGGTCTCGTCCATTGCCGTGCACTGCTCGAATTTCTGGGGCTTCACATGAGCAGCCACAGTAGGATCGGCAATATAAAGAAACGGCGGAGTAAAGATGTTGGCATCGAATGTTTTGTCAACGCCAGCGGACATCTGCCGATGGTTGCTCCCGCCGAGGCGCTGGGTCGTTATCCGGGTGGCAGCGCAGAAGCGGAGGACGCATTACTCGCTGTTTTTCACATCACAAACAAAGGTATAGCTCATGTGACTGAATATTTGATGGAGAACCCCGAGGATGGAAAACTTATTGAGATTGCGAGCAGAGGTGTTCCGTCATTGGTCATCAGCTATCTGTACACACCCCTCGGCTTGTCGCCCCCTGCTTACAAGGTCCCTAACCGCCCTCGCGGAGACCACTAGCAGAGTCGGGTTTTCTGCACCTTGACGGAATGGCAGAAGACGGAGCGCCGTGAAGATCGTCTGTGTGCAATTGCAGCGTCGTTTGTCCGTGTCTCGTGTCGAAGGAAGCTCCCTTGACCTCACGACCAACCGATGGTGTATGCAATGCGCCGGTCGTTTTCCACATCGAAAGCGGCAAGTATGGCGACGTCGCCCTCGAGCACCTTGCCGCGGCAGTGTGATGGGAAGCAGTACGGGATTATCCGTAATTTCTGCAAATATCAAAAGACACAACACCCGTCATTCCGCCACCCGTTTCCGGGAGCATGGTGGGAGTACGTGGCGTTTGAGGCCGCTAAACCGGATAGTGCTCCGGGAGGGCTCCGGGAGGGCTCCGGGAGGGCTCCCCCCGCGCTCCGGGAGGGCTCCCCCCTGGTATTGGTATTGGTATTGGTATTGGTAAAGATGGTGGTGGTGTGGTTGCGCGCGCGCGCGCGAGGCCGCCGGCCGAGAAGCGGCAGCCGGTCGGGCCGGTAGCCGACGCGATCGCGCCAGTCCTGTTCAAGCGGTTTGCCGAAACCTACCCCGGCGAGGTCAACCTCAAAGGCGCCACCCGCACCCGCTTCCTCGAACTCGCCAAGGCGGACGGGCAGGCCGACGCGATCATCAACGGCGCCATGGCCTACGCCGAACGCACATCGCCCGACGATGCCATGCCGGTAAAGGAGTGGCTCGACGACAGCGCGATAAAGCCGCGCTCGCTCATACCGCGCTCCCAGCGAAATCGCGAGAGGCTTGATCTCGCAGCGCGTTGCGCGGGACATCGAAAATAAGATCGAGCTGGCCGATCGGGTGCTTCGCGATGTGGACCTCAAGCTTCCGTTGCACCTCCAGAAGTCGGGCCGTGCGATCCCCGTTTTTCTTAGGGTCGCTAAGTCGGTTCTGGAGAAACTGCGCGAACCACACCCGCGTAACCATGGTTACGCCACGGCCGACCGCTCACGAAAAATCTGTAGCGCGAATTGTTCGGCATCGCGTAACCAGTCGGCGCCATGGCCAACAAATCCGACAAGACACCGGCGCGCAACCCGCGCAAGCCCAAGAAGAAGGGCGGCGCGCCCAAAGGCAACAAATTCGCCGTGGGAAACCCCGGCGGGCGCCGGCCTTCCCTTTATCACGTCGGGTATGCCGAGATCGCCCGCAACCTTTGCGCGCAAGGCGCAACAAACGCTGATTTAGCTGATTATTTTGGCGTTGCTATCTCGACAATCTCGCTGTGGCGCATCGAAAAAAAAGAGTTTTTCGAAGCGTGTCAGGCGGGTGCAGAAACCGCCGCCCCTCGCGTCGAGCGCGCTCTGTACGAGCGCGCCATGGGCTACACCTTCGATAGCGAAGAAATCAAAGTCATAGACGGGCAAGTCGTCCGTGTGCCGATCCGCGAGCACGTCCCGCCCGACTACAACTCCATGCGCTTATGGCTGTGCAATCGCGCGCCCCAGCGATGGAAAGACATATCCCACCTGAATGTCGGCGTGGACGAGGATAACCCCCTCGCCGCTTGGTTTCGTCAATTCGAGGGAACGGCCATGCGCCCGCAGCCGCGTGAGCTGCCGCAGCCCAAGCCCATAGAGGCCGACTACGATGACGTAACCGGGCAGCCGGCCGATGCCCCGCCACTCCGCCCAACGGAAGATGCGTAACCACGCGCCCCCTTCTTTCCGTTCTACGGTTCCAAGTGGCGCGATGCGAAGCGGTACACCCCGCCGCCCGCGTTGCGTGATCGAGCCCTTCGCCAACTCGGCTAGTTACAGCGTCTATTGGGGACGCCCCTTGACGTTGATCCCATCATCGCCGGACCCGTGATCCGCGCCACCGAGCAGGAAATCCAATCCTAGCTCCCCGCAATCGAAGCCGGCCAGGCCCTTTTTCTTCCTCCCGTCTGCCGGCGCTGCTGTTGCGCCTGTTGCCGGCGCCTCATCTCCTCTGTGGCGGCGGCCTTGGCTTCGGCTTCAAGCTCGGCCTTGGCGGCGCGAAGCTCGGCAAGCCGTTGCGCCTTGTCGGCCGCCCAAGCGGGCATCTCGTCGCCGCGCTTATTGCCGTAGAGCTTGTCCTCCTTGGCATCGGCGGCCCTCGGCCGCCTTGAGCCAGCGGGTCCACCTCGGCCGCAAGCTCAGCCGATCTCAGCCGGGCGCTTCGATTGCTTCGCGCACGCCGGCAGCCTTGTTTGCCGTCCTATGGCCGGTAGTCCTAGCCCGTTTTGTTTTCGCCGCTATTCACGGCTTTTTATCCAGATTAGATCGAAAGGCTTCCAATGCGCACTTTTGGGCGAGGTATAGTCGAATCAGATGATTTGGCACTCGGAGATGTCTCACATGCGTGGCAGTTGCACATTCAGAAAAAGAGACGTGGAGGCGGCACTTAAGGCCATCCGCGCCGCTGGCGTTGCGGTCGCCCGCGTCGAAGTCGGCAAGGACGGCAAGATCGTGGTTGTGACGACGAAGGTTGAAACTGAGACTGAGGGCAGGGGGGGCGACCAATGGGACGCCGCGCTCAAATGAAAACGCCGCGATACGTTCACGGTTATATTGATCGGCATGGCAAGCCGCGTTGGTATTTTCGCCGCGCCGGCTTCAAGAAAATGCCGCTGCCGGGGCTGCCGTGGTCACCTGAGTTCATGGCCGCTTACGAGACGGCGATGGCAGGCCAGCCGCTAGAGATTGGCAACAACCGCGTGAAGCCCGGCACCATGCGGGCACTCGCGGTTTCATATTTCAATAGCGTCGGCTTCCGTTCCATGCAACCGAGCACTCAATCCGTCTATCGCAACATCATCAGCCGTTTTTGCGAGCAAGCTGGCGCAACCGGCGTCGCCTATGGCGACATGCCGGCAGCAGGCATGAGGCGCGAGCACATCGTGAAATTGATGGCGGTGCGCGCCGACAAGCCGGACTCGGCGAATGGTTTGCGCAAGGTGCTGCGGGCGATGATGCAGCACGCGATGGAGATCGGGTTGCGCAAGGATGATCCAACGCGCGACGTGAAGACGATTCCCATTAAGTCCGATGGCTTCCACTCATGGACGGATGCCGAAATCGCCCGGTTCGAGGCAACGCATCCCGCCAGCAGCAAGCCGAGGCTCGCCTTTGCGTTGTTGCTCTACACCGGCCAGCGCCGAAGTGATGTTGTCACAATGGGCCGACAGCATATCCGCGACGGCTATCTCCACGTGCGCCAGCAAAAGACTGGCACCGAGTTGGACATCCCGATCTTGCCCGAGTTGCAGGCGATCATCGCCGATGCGTCGAAAGACAATTTGACATTCCTCATCACGCAGTTCGGCAAGCCATTTACCCCTGCCGGGTTCGGCAACTGGTTTCGTGAGCGATGCAACGAGGCAGGCTTGCCGCATTGCTCTGCGCACGGTTTGCGCAAGGCTGCGGCACGTCGCCTTGCCGAGCACAGCTGCTCCGTGCACGAGGTCGCGGCGATCACCGGCCACGCCAGCTTGCGTGAGGTTCAACGGTACACGAAAGGCGCGGATCAAAAGCGCCTGGCGACGTCAGCAATGCAGAAAGTGAAAAGCAGAACAGGCTAGTGGCTAACCGGACGCAAAGTTAGCCAAAAAGGGAAAATTTCGATGCAAGATCAAAGGTCGAAATTGGCGTTGGCTCCCCGGGCCGGATTCGAACCAGCGACCAACCGGTTAACAGCCGAGTTAAACGGTTGTACACTTGCCACCATACCGGCTCATCTAGTTACGCAATTTCCCAGTTTAAGTTGCTTTGCTGCTTCCATCTACTATCCTTTGGCAACATTTGGCGACACCGAAACACACCCTATTTGTTGCCAGCCCGTTGCCAAAAAACGCAGAGGCAAAGCAGATGGCAAGACGCAACCTTACCGACCGCACCTTAAAGGCCCTCATATACGCCACGGATGCCCGGCTTGAAGTGTGCGAGTATCGCCTCGGCAACGTCCGCACTAATGCGCAATTCTGATAACCGGGAGCGCAACGTGCGGCGCAGATCGTGATTGACCCACGGCGGCAGTTTCGTTTTGGCGGGACACTCGCCGCGTTCCTTGGCAAGCTCCTGCAATGTTTCGAGCATCGCCGCATCGAGTCGGCGCTTTATCTTGTCGCTTACCCAAACGGGGCTTTTCCCGTTCGTGGTGGAAAACAAAAACTCGCCGCCATTGAAGCGCGGCAGGCTGTCGAGAATTTCCCGGATGTCGGCGGTAATCGGAACGCTATGCGGACGCGCCTTGCTGTTCTTTCCTTTCATTCTCGAAGCCGGGATCGTCCATATTCCCTTCGCCAGATCAAACTCGCTCCATGCCGCGTCTGCGACTTCGTTTAAGCGAAGCCCGCTCAAAAGCAGCAACCGATAAAGCGGACCGTGCGGATACTCCATGTGCTTGGTCGCGCGCCAGAACGCGCGTAATTCCGCATCGGTTAGCGTGCGGTCATCCGATCTCCGCTCCCCAATGATGCGAGCGCCCTTAGCCTACAGACAGGGGCGCGCCTTGACGAGAACCAGCCGCTTCAATGGCTCGATATGTCGGAATGGGATGGCAGGCCCGTCCCGGAACGCGAATGGGCGATCAAGGATCGGGTGCCGCTCAAGCAGGCTGGGCTCGTCTCCGGAGAGGGCGGGACGGGAAAATCAATTATCGAGCTGATGAAGAATGTCGCTCACGTGATGGGCAAGGACTGGCTTGGCTCAATGCCAGAACCCGGGCCCGCTTTCTACATTGGCGCCGAGGACGAATCTGCCGAGCTGCACCGACGCCTTGCAGACATTGCCGCCCATTACGGCGTGACGTTCAAGCAATTGATCGACGGGGGGCTCCACGTCCTTTGCCTGCTCGGGCAAGACGCGACGCTGTGCGCGGCAAACGGCAAAAGTGGCAAAGTCGAGGTGACGGCCCTTTATCGGCGGCTTTGCGAAGCCGCTGGTGACATCAAGCCGAAGAACATCAGCATTGACACGCTGTCCCGCGCGTTTGCCGGCAACGAAATCGACCGTACGCAAGTGTACGCCTTCGCCATGCACATGCAGGCACTAGCACTGGTAGCCGGGGGATCAGTTACTATCCTAAGCCATCCCAGCCTAAACGGCATTTCGTCGGGCTCCGGCATTTCCGGCTCGACCGCATGGCATGGCGCATTCCGCTTTCGGCATTACCTGACCAGCGTCAAGGCGAAGGATGGCGAGCAGCCCGAGGGCAATCTGCGCGAGTTGCAGTTCAAGAAGAATCAATATGGGCCAGCCGCAGAAAGCATCGTGCTGCGATATCAGAGGGGCCTGTTCCGACCAGGACCGCATGCTCCGCTTTGTGGACGACCATCCCAAAGCCTCGCAGTCAAAATTTGCCGAGCTCATGGGCTGGCGGCTGCATGATGGCTCACCGAACAAGGTTCGCGCCGGCCGCTGCCTCGCCGAACTGAAGAGACAAAAACTGATCGAGCAAACCCGCGCCGGCAATTACAAGCTCACGGCAACCGGCAGCAAAGCGCTCCAGGGAGACGAATGATGCGCACCACGATCGCCCGAGCCATCAAGGGCTACGACGAGGAATTTTGCGCCCAATTGTCGCTCGAGATAGCGACCGCCATCGGCAATGCCAGCATGGCGGTCGACGCGCCTATCGTCGCCATTCGAACCGGAGAGACCATCGACGCGCTGGTCAGTGCGCTGGTGGCCATAATCTCTATGTCGCCCGAAGCGGCCAATCCCGCGGCCCTGCGGAAGCTCAGCGAAAACATCGCCAAGCAGATTCGACGAGACGCCGCAGCCTGCAAAGACGACCCCGGCATCACCGAAATGCTGTCGGCAAAGCCCCCAGGCATGAGCTGCCAGTAGAGGCCCAGAACCTTCCAAAATTGGCGTCAAAAACCGACGAAATCGATGTTACGGCAACGGGCGCTTTTTGCAGAGGACGTAACACGAACGTAACTGTTACGCCGACGACATTAAAACCGTTACGGAGGCCAAAGAAAGGCGATAAAATAGGGCACTTCTTGAAAAACCGTAACGTTACGATTCCACCCTCTTCGGAGAGACGTTCACGTCTCCTCCGAGGGCGTAACGTAACACCGTTTTCCCTAGGGGGGTCGGCTGTTACGGTTGCAGAGAGGCTTTACGCAACCTCGGTAGCAAAAAATGGGGATTGGTTTTGAGCGCCTGATACGAAAATGGGCGGTTTATGGAATGCCTTGAAAATAGGCAGGTTCTACCTCGGATGCTGGCCAGCGCGAACAGTCTTGCCAGCGCTGCTGTGCGGCCCCTAGGACCTCTGGGCCGCATTCCCTGCGATCTTTCGCGGCGAGGGCTGCAATCTGGCGCAAAGCCTTTATGCACAACTTGGCATTTATGCATAAATTATTCTTGACTGATTTCATTGCAGAACTATTATCCGAATATCGCTTGCAAAAGTGGAGGTTTCCATGACGAGTTACGGCTATGCGCGGGTCTCGACGCGCGACCAAACGCTCGCCAGCCAAGAAGCGCAGCTCAGCCAGGCGGGCGCTGCCAAGATCTATTCCGAGCAGATTAGCGGCGCTCGTAGTGATCGCCCGGCGCTGCATAGGCTGCTAGCCCGGCTGCAGCCCGGCGACGTGGTGCTGGTCACGCGCCTGGATCGGCTGGCCCGGTCAACGCGCGACTTGCTCAATATCCTCGACACAATCGGCAAGGCTGGCGCCGGATTCAAATCGCTGGCCGACACCTGGGCCGACACCACCACGCCGCATGGCAGGCTGATGCTGACGGTTCTCGGCGGTCTTGCTGAATTCGAGCGCGAGCTGATCCTCGCACGCACGAACGACGGTCGCGTGCGCGCCAAGAGCCGCGGCGTCAAATTTGGCCGGCCGAACGCCTTAACCGCGCATCAACGGCAAGAAGCGCTGCAGCGGCTTGGCGAAGGCGCGACACAGGCCGATCTCGCGCGGACCTATGGCGTATCGCAGGCGACGATCAGCCGGTTATTGCAGGGCCCTTTCGTCGGCGCGGTCGCCGGCGCGTGAAGCGCTGAGCACGGGCTGTTGCAAGCGCGGAAAATCGGGGGGGGCAATACACACACGCCTTTTAAAATTTTTCGACCGGCCATCGGTTGCAGCGGGTCCCGCAGGGCCCACCTTCCGGCAACAAACGTAACCCAATAACGAATAATTTAATTTCTGCTGATTGAATTGGACCGCAATGGTCGATGCGCTGTTTTTCTGGCTCTGCTGGCGCTGCTGGTGCTAGCCCTGAGCGGGTTGTTGATCCCCAATTGAATTTGGGGTGCCATGCCAAACCGCAGCCATTCAGCCTGCGCGCTGGGCTTTTAGCACCTCGACCATTTGGTCGGCGCTCAAGTAGTCATGCGATCTCAATGGCTCGAACACGCGGAACATGCGCCGCGCAGGCTCAAGTGCTCGTACCGCAGCCAAGTTTCTTCCTTTGAATTCCGAATATTTATCGAGCCTGTCTATTAAATAGCGAGCCACACCGTAATGGGGTTCATGATTTGCGTCGAACCCCTCAAACTTAACACCTAAAAGGGCGACATCTTCCACTCGCTTCTTTTCGGCATCTGACAAGTTGGCGTACGAGCGTTCGAGCGTGCGCCACATGTACAGAATGTCGTTAGTCTCGGTCACCACGGCAGGATCATCCTCTGTAGCGTCGAAGATGCCGTGATATTTGTCCCGTAGCCCCCAAGTATGACCATCGCAGACTGATTGCAACACCAAGTCCGGGTCGACCTCGCCGTTGATTTTTTGGTTTTTATAAAGCTCACTCAACATCACCAGAATTAATTTCTCGCCGTCGCTCAGTTTCATATCAACCCCCGAGTAATCATTGATTTTCCGGCGTGCTACATCGGCAAGCTACGCCAAAGTCGCCATGTATCGCTTCTTAGGCGCTTCAGTCGTCATCATCCTCGTCATCGTTATCGTTACCGTTATGGGCGGCGACGCTACCGCTTGACATTGAGACGCGGAAGCGCGTGCGGGCGGCGAACAATCCTCGCAGCATCGCCAGGTCTCTTGCCGGGTGCGCCATGGCACCGGAGGTAGCGGTTTGGCGCGAGCGGGTGCTGAACCCGCCGGCCAGCATGTTTGGGCCGACCGACATGCCGCTGACCGGACGCATTGCACTGAGGATTCTACATGGCGAACGACGACGACATGCTCAAATCAGCCCTCGGCCGCGTGCACCGCGGCGACAAGTTGACCGAAGCCGAGCTCGCGGCCCTGCGCGCCCGGGCCAAGCAATTCCTCGACAACCCCGACAGTGCGCCGACCGCGTGGAAGGCGGCACTCACATTTATTGGAAAGCGAAAGGATTAAACCGATGAGCGTTCAACTTTTATCCGCGAAAGAAGCCCTCGACGCGCCGGATCAAGACGGCATCATCCCCTACGCCGGCGGCACGACCGCGCATGAAAAGCCGGGCAGCATCAATAACGGCGAGCTCGACAAGCTCGTGGACGGCGCGCTTGACGCGCATTACCGGGAAGACGATCCCGAGCCGGACGGGCGCGATCTCGACGCGCTAATTACCTCCGCCATGGATGCCGCGGAGAATCGCGAGGCCGACGTTGAATTGTTCAAGGCCTCCCGCGAGGCTCGCGAAGAGCTCGGCGCGCGCTACGCCTCGCAAGGCGATATCGGCCAAACGCTTGATCGCTTTATCGGATGGTCGAAACACGCCGCGCAGGACCCGGCTGGTGCAGGTCTCGCCCTGGCGGAAAGCTATGTGCGGTTGAGCCCGTATTCGCTCAAGGAATTGCCGCCGGCCCAAAAGGCCGAGGTTTACGTAGACCCGGCCACGGGCAATCGCAGCGACGGAAGAGTCTTAGACGAAATTATCGAGTTGGCGATCGACAACGCCACGGCCGGAACGCGAGACCTTCGCAGCGACGGAAAAGCAGCGCCAAGCGCTCAAGGAGCTGTTTCCGGATTTGTCCTTTGACCAAGCCGTTAATCGCATCTTGAAAATAGATACTGATTTAAGACGCGATCCTATCGGCGTTTCAGCCCAGATTGCCGGCGCGTTCGGCATGCCGTGGAATGAAAGGCAGCAGCAAGAGGCGGCCGTGCACAATCACGTGCTCGGGGCCGTCAACCAAGCTGCCGACCAGGGTATGCCGGTCGATCGCGTCTTAGACGTCGTGAACCATCCAGAATTTGTGAAGTCCGGCGATCCGGTAAACGACTTACACCGCGCGCGAGTTGTGGCCGACCGGTTGCAGCAGCAGGAGGTCGAGCTTTCGCACTACGTCGACCAGCAGCAGGCGGCCATGACGCCGGAGATGGCAGCGATGGTGGAGAAGGTGGTTCTCGGCCGCGACCCGCATTTCATCGCAGAGGCCACGCGCATCTATAACAGCCGCCCGTTCGGTGACCCACAAATTGGTGTGCTCAACTTGGAAGTCGCACGTCAAATCGCGTCGCAACGCCTCGGCGCACTCAGCAAGGCCAAGCGCGCCGGACGCGTTCGCACCTCGAGCGGTCACCAGTCACGCGGCAGCAGTGCCGACCGCGATCTGGACCGCATCGTTGGCGACGCGCTGGCCGGCTGGGGCGACTGATGGATACCGGAAGTCGGCGGTACGTCGACCACTGCCGCTCTGCTTCCGAAGCGGCGGGTGTTGCAACGCTCGCTGCCGCCCGCCATCGCCAGGACACCGAAACATTCGGCACATTTCGCCGCAGGCCGAAAACCGATGGCGGTGCTCATGCAGGTGGCTCTGATCGCGATGGTGGGAAGATTGAAATTCGCTTGGCCCGGCGCGCGCCCCGCTGCCGGCCGGCGAAAGCCCCGGGCGGGGCTCCTCCTGGCTTCGCCCGGGGCACTCAAACATAGAGCGGAACGATGCAAGACGATGAATTAGGAAACGGTTCAGGGCCTACAGGCGAATTTGTTGAGGCACGCGCGAGCAACGACGCGGCAACGGAAGCGGAGACCGCGCATGTGCCGTGGCACAAGGGCATGGCCTCGCCGAATCCTCGCGGCCGGCCGAAGATGCCGAAAACCGTGAAAGAGGTTCGCGACCTCGCGCGCCAGCACACACCGGCCATGATCGAGGTGTTGGCCCGCGTCGCTACTAATCCGAAATCGCCTCCCGCAGCGCGCGTTGCTGCCGCGTCGTCGCTGATCGACCGCGGCTGGGGCCGAGCTCCGAGCGGCGACCTGGAAGGCGCGGAGGGGCTGATTATCAAGGTCATCAAGTTTGCCGGCGAGCAGATTGACGGCGGAAACGTCCGGGTCATCGAGCATGAGGCCGTCGTCGATGGCTGAAATTACGCTGCCCCATAAATTCACGCTGCGCGACTATCAGAAGCCGTTGTGGAACTACCTGGAATCGGGCGGCACGCGTGCAATCGCGGCATGGCACCGCAGAGCCGGCAAGGATCAGGTCTGCTTGAACTGGATGGCCTGCGCGGCAATGCAGCGTGTCGGTACGTGGTGGTATCTACTTCCAGAGCTGGCGATGGCTCGAAAATCGATCTGGGACGCGGTGGACGGTCACAGCGGCCTGCGCAGGATCGACCAAGCCTTTCCTAAGCAAATTCGCGAGAGCACGCACGATCAGGAAATGAAGCTGAAACTGCGTAATGGCTCTATTATACCCGGACTCCCCGAGAATCCGAAGAACCCCCCCTTGCCAAACGGCGCGAACCGGATTCTACCGTACGGATGATTCGGCCCGGGTTTCTGGACAGAGAATCGCGGCAAGACCTGATCGGGTTGGCTCGGAACGGGTCGGCCGCTCATCGTTTGGCCCGGCGTGCGAACGCGCTGGTGTTGCTCGACGATGGGATGAGCTGCGAAGCGATTGCGAAGGTCCTGTTTCTGGACGACGACACCATCCGCACTTGGTATCGCCTGTATGAAGCGGATGGGATCGAGGGCCTGACGAACTTCAGCTACGAGGGCAGCGTTTGCCAGTTGAGCGGCGAGCAACAGGAAAAGCTGAAAGCCTGGGTTGCCGCTGCCTTACCACATACAACGCGCCAGGTCGGCGCCTGGATCGAGAATGAATTCAGCGTCGTTTACCAAGGCCGGTCAGGACTGATCGCGCTGTTGCACCGCCTGGGGCTCGAATATCACAAACCCAATGTCATTCCGCGCAAGCTTGACGAAGAAAAGCAGAAGGCTTTCATTGAGAGCTACGAAAAGCTGCTGAATTCCTTGGGCGACGACGAGGCCGTACTGTTTGCTGACGCCGTGCATCCGACCCATGCCGCACGGCCCGTCGGCTGCTGGGCGCCGAGCCAGGAGAAGCTGGCGATCGAGCAGACGAGCGGGCGTCAACGCATCAACATTCACGGCGCGATCGACCTGGCGACCGGGCAAACCCGGATGATCGAGGCCCTGACCATCGACGCCGCCTCGACGATCAGGCTGCTGCAATCGATCGAGACGCTCTATCCGATGTTGGCGCTCATCCATGTTTTCCTGGACAACGCGCGTTATCATCACGCCAAGCTCGTGCAGGAATGGTTAGCCCTGCCGGGACGACGCATCAAGCTGCACTTCATCCCAAGCTATTGCCCGCACTTGAACCCGATCGAGCGGTTATAGGGTCTCATGCACAGAAACGTCACGCACAACAAGTGCTACGCAACTTGCGCCCAATTTGCCGACGCAACGCTCAGTTTTCTGCGTGAAAAGGTTCCGGGGAATTGGGCGAACCTCTGTGATTCGGTCACCGACAATTTCCGTATCATCAACCCCAAGGATTTTCGGGTTGTGGCGTGAACGGAGTATATTCAATTTCTCGGCTCAGATAATTATCACAGTCTTGTCGGCACTCCGCCTTGCGGGCTGGTCTTCAGCGAATGGGCTAGAGCAGTGCCCGAAGCGTGGGGCTATCTAAATCCTATCGTAACGGAGAACCAAGGAGTGGCGGTTTTCCTTTCAACGCCTCTTGGAAATAATCATTTTCGGCGAATGATCGACGATGCTCGCACTAACCCGAAATGGTTTTGCGAGGTGCTGCCCGTCCAAGCCTCGAACGCCATCGAACCGGAATCACTCGAAGAAAGTCGCCGCGAATATTGCGCCCTCTACGGCGAGGTGGCCGGCGAAGCGCTGTTTGCGCAGGAATACGAATGCAGTTTTGCGAGCGTTATCCCGGGCGCTTATTTCACGGCCGAACTGACGACCGCGGAGCGTGAGGGGCGCGTCGGCCAAGTCGATATCGCGAAAGATATGCCGGTCAACACGGCGTGGGACCTTGGTGTTGATGATGCTACGGCAATTTGGTGCTGGCAGATGCAGCCCGGCCGCCTTTCTGGTCGACTATTACGAAAACTCGGGCCATGGGGCGCAGCATTATTGCGAATGGTTGAACGATCGCGGCTATCACGGCGTCGACTTCGTGCCGCATGACGCGCGCGTGCGCGAATTTGGTTCGGGGCGGACGCGCGTCGAAACTTTGCGAATGCTCGGACGCAAACCTCGGCTGGTGCCGAACCATACCGTCATCGACGGCATAAACGCGGCAAGGCAAACGCTTGCGGTTTCGCACTTTGACGCTGCACAATGCGGGCGCGGCATCGAGTGCCTCCGGGCCTACTGTGCTGATTGGGACGAAAACCTCCGCACTTTTCGCAAAACGCCAAAGCACGATTTTGCCTCGCACGCTGCGGATGCCTTCAGATACTTGGCGATGAGCTGGCGTGAGCCGATGGCGCCCGAAGATGAACCAAACCCCATCAAAGAACTGCTGCGCCCGCGCACCTTGGACGAATGGTGCCGGCAGCACGCGGAGGAAATGGCCGAGCTCGGCGCTGATGCAGAGGAGCTCACGTTTTCATGAGCACGTCCACGAAAAGCCAATGCACACTCATTCCGGTGTTTTCCGCTGCGCGCTGCTGCACGGGGCACTTAATCAGAACAGCAAAGGGCTATCGCGCCTTTAGCTGTAGCGACAAAGAGATTGGCATATTCCAGGAAGCCTCGACGGCCATCGAGGCACTTTTACAAAGGCAAATAGAAAATGACTGACGACCACGAAGCTTTAGGCGCCGCGATCGCAAGGGGCGCACGGAAGGAAACCAACCGCACGAAAACATCTCAGGCCTTCCAAGTTAAACTCGCCAAGAACATCGCGCGCATGGCTGGCGAGCAGCTCAAGGCCGCGCCGCCTGCGCCCGTAGGCAGCGCGCTGCAAGAGATGCTCGGCATATTGGGTCACAAGACATGGGATGAATTTCAAGCGGCAGAGGCCGCTAGAGCGACGGAGGCGAAAGGTGACTGACGATATTGGCTCGCTACGAGAGCATGGCCGCGTAAACTACTGGAACGCGGCAAAAAGCTTCGGCTTTATTCGCAGCGATTTTCCCGGCCCCGACCTTTTCGTGCACGTGTCTGAGCTGAAGACCCCCGCTCCGCTCAAATTCGGCGATCGCGTTAGTTTTCTGCCGGCACCTGACAAGCGCAATCCGGCGAAGATGCGGGCAACCGCGGTGGAGCTCAGCAATGGCGCGTAATTCCTGGCGCGAGGTCGTCTTGGCCGATGGTTCGCGCGGCTCCTACACGATCTACGACGGCACGCTGACCGTGACGACGCCGGCGGCCAGCAAGACGGCGCACCTGGGAGCATTGCCGCCGAACGTGCTGGCGAAGATCATGCTGCGGGAGATTGGTGAGGATACGATGCCGCCGTGGGGGCTTTAGGAAGCCCGTACAGGGGTCTCGGCGTAAGGGGTGTTAGGCCGCTGCCAAATTTGCCGATTGTTGCCAAATATGTTGCCAAAACTGACTTTTAAGGTGCGCGGATTCAACTTCCCAGCGCATAGAAATTTAAGAGTAAGCGAGGGAGTGGAAAACCTCTTGCGGTGAACGGAAGCCGAGGGATTTTCGAGGTCTCTCGTTGAGCAAACGTTCGACCTTGGCAACCTCGGCACTTGAGATCGTAGAGAAGTCTGTTCCCTTTGGGAAGAAGTCACGAATAAGACCGTTGGTGTTTTCATTTAAACCGCGCTCCCATGCGTGATACGGCGTGGCGAAGAAAATTTTGGTTTTCAGCGCATCGGCAATGTCCTGATGCGCGGCGAATTCCTTGCCGTTGTCGAAGGTGATCGTATGCACGAAGTCACCGATAGGCTTGAGGCGACGCACGGCTGCCTTCTGGGTTGCGTGGGCAGTCGCACGCGGCAACTTGGTGATTTTGGCGAGTTGGGTTTTGCGCTCGACCAGCGTGAGCAAGCCGCCTTTGTGTCCGGCGCTGACGACGGTGTCGCCCTCCCAGTCGCCCAGACGGGTTTTGCGCGCGACAATGGCCGGACGCTCGGAAATGTCGATTTTACCGGGGATCAGGCCGCGTCCAGCGTTCTTGCCGGCACGTTTGTTATAACGTTTCCCGCGCCGCCGCAGACTGCGCCACAAGTTGCCACCGTCGCGTTTGTCATCCCAGATCACCTGGTAGATGCGTTCGTGGCTCAGCTTGATGCCCTGTTCGCTGAGCCAGCCGCTGATCTGCTCCGGCGACCAGCGCATCTGGCGCAACTTCGACTTAATCTTGCTGCGCATCAGCGCCGTGAGCTTGCGCGGCTTACTTCGTATCGCCTGTCGTGCTCGAGCCTTCGCTTCCGCCTGCTTGAACCGATAGCCGCGCTGACCGCGATTGCGCTGCATCTCCCGGCTCACCGCGCTTTGACTGACGCCCAAAATCTCGGCGATGCTTGCTTGGCTGGCCCCACGCCTGCTCAGAGCATAAATCTGGCAGCGATCCTCATATTGTATTCGCCGGTACTTGCTCATCGGCAACCTCTTGCAATCTCAAGAGGTTACCCCATCGTCGCCTCACTCAATTATGCGCTGGCTACTTGAACCCGCGGTGGCTTTCAAGGAAGCTAATTACTAATAACTTTTTGTTTTGATTACAATATTAGCTTAGCACCAAAGTCAGAAAATGCGCGGTGCTTCAGGATTACTACGGCGACGGCGGCGATAAGGCGCCGCGCTATTATCAGGTCAACGCCGTCAACGCCGCGATCGAGGCGATCGCCAAGGGCCGCAACCGCGTGCTGCTAGTGATGGCGACCGGCACGGGCAAGACCTACACCGCATTCCAGATCATCTGGCGGCTATGGAAGGCGGGCCGCGCCAAGCGCGTGCTCTACCTCGCCGACCGCAACGTGCTGATCGACCAGACGATGGTCAACGACTTCCGCCCCTTCGGCGGCACGATGGCCAAGCTCTCGACCAAATCGAAGACCAGCGAGCGCGACGACGGCACGAGCATCGACATCACCACCGCGCTCGATACCCGGCGGCGAATCGCCTACGAAATCTATCTCGGCCTCTATCAGGCGATCACCGGCCCGGAGGAGCGGCAAAAGCTGTTCCGCGAGTTCTCGCCCGGCTTCTTCGACTTGATCGTAAGCGACGAGTGCCACCGCGGCAGCGCGGTCGAGGATTCGGCATGGCGGGAGATCCTCGAATATTTCTCGGGCGCGACGCAGATCGGCATGACCGCAACGCCGAAGGAAACCAAATACATTTCCAACATCGCCTATTTCGGCGACCCGGTTTACTCCTACTCGCTCAAGCAGGGCATCCGTGACGGCTTCCTCGCGGCTCCGCCCTTCGCTTCTATCCAGCAATCCCCGGTTCTTGAACGTGGCGATGAATACGCCCGAGTTCCGCGAAACGCAGATTGTGCCGCTAATTAAGAAGGCAGACCGGACAGGCGAACGTGAACGGCACTGCCCTTAAGAATATGCTCATTCCCCTCCCACCGCTCGCCGAACAACACCGTATCGTCGCCAAGGTCGATGCGCTGATGGCGCTCTGCGACCGTCTGGACGCGAGCCTCACCGCCACCGCCGCCACCCGCCGCCGCCTGCTCGACGCGCTGCTCGCCGAGGCGCTGGCGCCGGCCGACGCGCACGAACTGGAGGCGGCGGAATGACGGAAGGGAATTGCACGCCATGATCGGCAGTGTCTCCTTCATCCACAGATTTGGAGTTTAACGGTACGGCGGAAAACGCTTTAGGTCGTCGACGAATGGTCGTCTTCCTTCACGGGCACCAAATCGGACAAGCTTTCCATGATGGTCTCGTAGCCGGACACAATGTCAAGCAGCTCCGTGGTGATCACGTCCTGGCGAACCCGCCGATGCACCATGCGAAGATCGTCGAGTTTTTCGGCGATGCTGCTGTCGGCCGCCTGCATGGCGGCGAGGCGCTCGGCGTGTTCGGCAGTCTGGGATCGGATGATCGCGGTCAACACGCGGGCGAAAACCAGTTGCCGAACCAGCCGATGGAAAAGCGCGTCCGGCGCGCCGATGGGCGCCGGCAGGCGGCGTGAGGACCATTGGCGCGTGCGCAGCGCGGCGAGCCAGACAGGATCGAGTGGCAACAGGCGCGCTCGCACTGGGGCTATGCCGCCCCTCTCGCCCGGGCGATGGTGAAACAACACAAGCCGCCCTACGCCTTCCTCCTGACGCCAGCGGTCGAGACGGCTCAGCACGGCGCCGACAGTGCGCGAGAGTGCTTCCACCGTCGCAGGTGTCTCTTCATGGCCGGCCGGCGCCTCAGCCTCGGCGCGCCAGCTTGTATCGGCGCGCGCTCCGATCGTGAGGATAAGCCGTTCGTCCGCGCCGGTGCCGGATGCGGCGAGGCTTTCCAGCGCGAAGGTCACGAGCCGCTCGTTGAAGGCGCCGCAGAGGCCTATTTCGGAGCCGATCAGGATCACGGCGGTGCGGCCGCCCTCGGCTGCGCGTGTCTCCATCCCGGCACCATCAAGAGCGCGAAGAACAACCTGAAGGCCCAACTCCACCGTCTCCAGATAGCGCGACGTCGCCTGTTCGGCCAGTTCGTAGCGGCGAATCGCAACGGCCGAGATTGTCTTCATGGTGCGGACCACCGATTGCAGATCTTCGGCGACCGCGATGTGGCGAGAGAGTTCCTCGAGTGTCGCCATCACGCCTCCTCGCCGAGCGCTGCGCGGGCAACGCGCAAGATCGCTTCGCGCCGCTCGCCTCTGAGCGGCGCGCCTTCGGCGATCTCCTTTGATTCCGGCGTCGCGCTCACCGCCCTGACGACGTCCGTGGCTGCGGCGGCTATCTGTTCGATGGGAACAGTATCGAACAGGCCTTCGGCCACCGCCAGCAACAGCGCAATCTGATGGGCGACGCGCAGCGGTTCCGCTTCCCCCTGCTTCAGCGCCTCGCGCACACGCCGCCCGCGCTCCAGCTGGGCGCGCGTATCCTCGTCCAGCTTGGCGCCGAAGCGGGCGAACGATTCGAGTTCCTCGAACTGGGCGTAGGCGAGCTTCAGCGGTCCGGCGACTGCGCGGAAGGCAGGAAGTTGCGCCTTGCCTCCGACGCGGGAGACGGAGCGCCCGACATCCACCGCTGGAAGCTGTCCGCGCCGGAAGAGCAACGGCGACAGATAGATCTGTCCATCGGTGATAGAAATGAGGTTGGTGGGGATATAGGCCGCCAGGTTCTGCGCCTGCGTCTCCACGATAGGCAGGGCGGTCAACGACCCGCCGCCCGCGCTTTCGCGCAGTTGCGTCGCGCGTTCCAGAAGCCGGGCGTGAAGGTAGAAGATATCACCCGGATAGGCTTCACGGCCCGGTGGACGGCGAAGCAGGAGGGACAATTCGCGATAGGCCCGCGCGTGGCGGGTGAGGTCATCATAGACAATCAGCACGTCGCGCCCGGCCCGCATGAAGTGTTCGGCGATCGTGGTCGCAGCATAGGGGGCGATGTATTGCAGACCCGGCGGTTCCTCGGCGCCCGCCGCCATCACGACGCAGCTCCCCATGACATCGCTCTCGCGCAGGCGAGAGATCACGCGTGCCACCGCGTCGCCGCGCTGACCGATCGCGCAATAGACCGAGATGACACCCGTTCCCGCCTGGTTCAGGATCGTGTCGAGCGCTATCGCAGTCTTGCCTGTCTGCCGGTCACCGATGATCAGTTCGCGCTGACCGCGCCCGATGGGAACAAGCGCGTCGACGACCTTGATTCCGGTCTGTAACGGACGCGCGACCGGCGCGCGCTCCATGATCGCAGGGGCTGGCCGCTCCACCGGCTCCAGCCGGTCGGCCGCCACGGGGCCGAGATCGTCGAGCGGCCGGCCAAGCGGATTGATCACCCGACCGAGCAATGCCTCTCCCGTGGGAACAGAAGCCACGCGCCGCGTCCGCCGCGCATGATTGCCCGGGCGCAGACCCCTTGGGTCGCGCAGCAAAACGATCCCGGCGCGGTTCAGCGTCAGGTCCAGCGCCAGGCCGGTTGCCCCGCCCTCAAATGCGATGACCTCGTCCGAGGTCGCTTCGGTGAAGCCTTCGACATCAACCACCCCACGCAGGACGCGGCGGACGGTGCCCCTCTCTTCGGAAGACAGGTGCGGCGCGCGCACGCTCTCCCTCTCGATCGCATCGAAGAGCGTGTCGGCGATCTGCCGCAACATCATGCCTCGCGCTCCGGGTCTGCGCGGGCGTCGAGCAGGCCGGCCACGTCATTCTCCAGCGCATCGAGATATTCGCCGAGTGTCCAGCCAATGTGGCGAGAGCCGATCGCGAGCACGATGCCGCATTCCAGGTCCGCGTCCTCGCGGAAATCGACCTCGACATCCTTTTGGATCACCCGTCCGACCGTTTCGGCGACCAGCGCCCGCGCCTCCGGCGAAAGCGGAAAAGAGCACAGGATGAGCGCCGCCTTTTCGCGGCCGGCGGCGGATTTCAAATGTTTCTGCTCATCGGTGCCGAGACCGGTGAGGCGGCGGGCGAACACCCGTGCTATGCGATCCACCAAATCCTCATCGGCCATCTCCAACAGCGCATGGCGGGCAAGCGTGACAAAGGCCTCGCCTGCGCGGCGACGCAGTCTGTCGAGAAAGGCAACCTTTTCGTCTTCCAATTGCGCCTGCCAATTGGCGCGGCGCGCGGCAAGCTCGCTGCGTGCAGTCTCGGTCATCTCGGCGCGCAGGGTCTCCGCCTCTGCCTCCACTGCCGCCAAGCGGGCCTTCCGCGCCTCTTCCAGCGCGCTCAGGGCCTGGCGATGCGCCGCTGCTTCCGCATCTGCGCCGGCGCGCGCGGCCTCGGCCTCGCGCAGGCTCCGCTGAACCTCCTCCTCCCGCGCCTTCAATGCGCGGGTCAGGGGGCGGTAGAGCACGCGCTGGAGCAGCCAGACCAGAACCACAAAGTTCACGATCTGGGCGGCAACCGTCACCCAGTCGATCTGCACTGGTCAGCCCCCCACAGTTTTCGTGGCGGCGGCGATCGTCCAGTTCCAGAACGGGTTAGCGAAGAGCAGGATCATGGCAACGACGAAGCAGTAGATCGCGGTCGACTCGATCATCGCGAGGCTGACGAACAGCGTCCGCGTGATGGTGTTCGACTCATCTGGTTGCTGGGCGATGGCCTGCAGCGCTTGCGCGGCTGTGCGGGCCTCTCCGAGCGCCGGCCCGATGGAGCCGATCGCGATCGTCAAACCGGCGGTCACGATCGAAACGGCGGCAATAACAGTTATAGCGTCCATTCAGCGCTTCCTTTCCGTGGAGTTGTCATGCGGGTCGCCGCCTGCAGGAGGCCGGTTTTCAGCAGCACCGGGTTCCTGCCCGCTTGCGGAGACGATGTAGACCATGGCGAGAACCGCGAAGATGTAGGCCTGGATCACCCCGGTCAGCAGGCCGAGCAACTGCAACACGACGGGGAAAAAGAAGGGGACGATCGATAGCAGGATCGCGGCCACGACAGTGCCGCTCATCACATTGCCGTAGAGACGAACCGCGAGCGCGATGGTGCGCGATATCTCGCCGATCACGTTGAAAGGCGCCATCAACGGCGTCGGCCGGATATAACGGCGCAGATAGGCAATTACACCGGCGTCGGCGATCCCGTAGACCGGCACCGCGACCAAAACGCAAAGCGCGAGCGCGACGGTAGTCGAGAGCGAGCCCGTCGGCGACATGAAGCCGGGGACGATGCCAAGCAGGTTTGAAAAGAGCGTGAACAGGAACAGCGTTCCGATGAACGGCAGGTAGCGTGCCGGGTCGCCGCCGCCGATCGCACGAATCTGGTTGCGGATCATCTCGACGAATAGTTCTACCGCTAGCCGCCAACGCGAGGTCGGCGTGGCCGGGCCGATCCTCAACGTCGCGATCCGCCCACCGATGACCAGGATCGCCATGACGATCCAACTGTTGACGATTGTTGCCGAGATCGGCAGAGCGCCAAGCGGGCCGCCCGGCAGCGTGAACAGGATTTCGGTGTCCGGTGTGATCTGCATGACGTCACCGTTCGATGCGCTGTGCGCGCCACAGCACGAATGTACGCGCCAGCACAAAGCCCCCCAGTGCCACGATCAAGGCCAAGCCCGGCTGCGATGCCGCCCACGCGACCGCTGCAAAGCCTGCCAGCACGATAGCCACCCGTAGCGCTGCGCCACCGAACAGCGCGCCTGTGCCGCCAGACCGCGCGACGATCGACGCCGACGCACGCCGAAGCAGCAGAAGATGCACCGAGCCGAGCGCCACCCCGGCAAGCAGCCCGAGTATGAGATTGCCGGCTATTTCCGCCGTCATCGCGTGTCTCCTTCGCCATCGCCGCGGCCCCCGGCGCGCTGCACCCACCACCATGCGTTCAGGCAACCAAGGCCCACGCCAGCCACAAGTCCCGTAATCGTCCAGGAGGGACCGCCGGCGTAGCGCGTGTCCAGCCAGTGTCCAAGCGCCACGCCTGCAAGCGCCGGGACGGCCACTGCCCATCCGACCAGCCCGAACATGCCGAATCCGAACCAGACCGTATGGCGGCCCTCCTGCCGCGCACGCTCCCGCCGCTCGGCCTTGCGGCCAACGGCCTCTTCCAGGTCGTCTTCCGGGCCGCTCATCGCTCGATTTCCAGCACCTGGCGAATTGCTCCGGCTTCGAGCCGGGCAAGTGCGGTGCGGGCCTTGCGCTCCTGTTCGTCGAGGCTGCGGAAGCGATTTGCGACCTCTGCCCGAAGCGATCCGAGATCATCGCTCTCTAAGGCATCGCGAACAGCAACATGCACGCCGGCACCACACTTGACCAGCACGCCCTCGTCGATGCCCAGAAAGCGTTCCTCGCCCGCCACCGTGACATACGCGAACAAGCCCGGTGTCAGCGCCGCGGCCACATCGAGATGGCGCGGCAGAAGCGCAAAGAGCCCCTCCGGCCCCTCGGCGACCACTTTGACGGCCGCAACGTCCACCAGGCGCGCGGTCGGAATGAAGACCTCCAGGCGCATATGCTCGGGTGACGCGTTCATTGCGCGACACCGTCGGCTTCGTCGATCGCACCGATCATATAGAGATGACGCTCGGGCCGATCGTTGAATGCGCCCGACAAGATCTGTGCGCAGCCCTCGATCGTCTCCTCCAGCTTCACCCGCCGGCCAGGCGCGCCGGTGAACTGTTCGGTGGCGTGAAAGGGCTGTGTCAGAAAGCGTTCCAGCCGTCGCGCCACCGCGACCGTCCGGCGATCCTCGACCGAAAGCTGATCGAGCCCCAGCATCGCGATCACGTCCTTGAGGCTCTCATATTCCGCCAGCGCGCGGCGCACGTCGCGCGCCACGCGTTCGTGCCGGGGGCTCGCAACGCCAGGCGTCAGCATCTTCGATGCGGATTCCAGCGGATCGACGGCGGGGTAAAGGCCCTGCGCAGCCCGCTTGCGCGACAGCACAATAGAAGCCGAGAGATGGCCGAAGACATGGGTCGCGGCGGGATCGGTGAAGTCGTCGGCCGGCACGTAAACCGCCTGTATCGAGGTCATGGCACCCGAAGGCGTGGAGCAAATACGCTCCTCCAATTCCGCAATCTCGGTGCCAAGCGAGGGCTGATAGCCAACCCGCGACGGGATCTGACCCAGCAGGCCCGAGACCTCCATCCCCGCCTGGACGAAGCGGTAGATGTTGTCGATCAGCACGAGCACGTCGGTGTTGAGCTCGTCGCGGAAGTGCTCGGCAACCGTCATAGCGGCATGACCGACGCGAAAACGCACCGCAGGGCGTTCGTTCATCTGGCCGAAAACCATGACGGTGTTTCCCAGGACCCCGGCTTCGCTCATGTCGCGGTGGAATTCTTCGGCCTCGCGCGAACGTTCGCCAATGCCGCAAAACAGGCTCACGCCACTATAGACGCCCGACATGTTGTAGATCATCTCAGCGATCAGCACGGTCTTGCCGACACCCGCGCCGCCGAAGAGGCCCGCTTTGCCGCCGCGTTCAATGGGACAGAGCAGGTCGATCGCCTTGATGCCGGTCTCAAAGATCTCCGATCGCGTCCGCCTTTCACTCAAGGGCGGCGGCGCGTGCTGGATCGAGCGGCGTGGCGCATCCGTGAGCGGTGGCCCACCATCAATCGGTTCGCCGAAGAGATTCAGCATCCGGCCTAGCGTCGCCTTTCCTACGGGCATTTCGATGCCGCCACCGGTCGCACGCAGCCGCGCGCCAAGCGCGAGGGGGCGTCCGGACGACAACACAAGGCCTCGCGCGAGCTCCCCGCCGGGTAGCGCCGCAACCTCGATCCGGAGATCGGGGTCGTCGAGGCCGACAAACAGGTCCTGTGCCTTCGGCGCCTGTCCCTCGAAGTGGAACTCGACGATCTGGCCCGAGATACGGACGATGCGTGCCGAGGGAGCGTCAGCCTCGTTGGCGATCACAGAACTTGCCGCAGTGTCAGCCATGCTCATTGTCGTCCTTCCGCCGGCCTTCTTTCCCGAGGCAGTTCCCGTGAGGCTCTGAGTGCCTGCCTAAGTCGCGGGCGCCTGCCCGCCGCAATCCTCATGCAACTTCCTGGCCCCGCCTGCGTTGCGGTTCGCTCGGAATAGCCGACCTCCGAAACCCTCTCTTGCTCGATCTGGACATGATGGCCTGATCTTCCGCCGCTATTTTTGCATGACGCAATGCTGCGGCCAAACCTCGGGCGATATCTTGAGGGAGTTTAAGTCCAGCGGGAATGATGAAGAAGAGGCCATGCCCCTCATCAATGAGTCGCAGCGTTCGTAAATTTAATCTACGCTTGATCCAGGTCGCCATGACGCGGGGGTATGACCAGAAGCCGCCATAAACGTCCGGTGGGCTGCTTCTCGTGATCGAAGTTGCAGTGGGGCAGAATGTGACGCCGGGAAAACAAATTCGAGAAATGGATTTTATTGCATGCTTTATGTCGATATTCCTACGCTTCCCGAAATCCGGTCTCTCATCGGCCTGCGCGCCGACGCCTGTATTTCGATCTATCTCTCCACCACTCCGCAAACCCAGCATGTGATGGCCAGCCGGATCGCCTTCGGCAACCTCACAAAGACCGCGCTGAAACAGCTTGACGCCAACGGCTTCGACAAGCGACGCCGCGCCCTGCTTGAAACCGAACTCGCTGCGCTTGGCGAGGACGATGCGTTCTGGCGCTTGCAGGCGCATAGCCTCGCGGTGCTTGCCACGCCGGACAGCGCGCGCACCTTCCGTCTGGCCACGGCGATCGCCGACACGGTCGAGGTGTCGGACCGTTTCCATCTGAAGCCGCTGCTGCGCGCAATCGCCTTCCCGCAACACGCCTTCGTGCTCGCCTTGTCGGAGAACGCGGTGCGCCTTGTCGAGGTGTTTGCCGACCTGCCGGCGGCTCTCGTTCAGGTTCCCGACCTTCCCAAGAGCGCTGCCGATGCCGTCGGCCGTGCTTCGGTCAACAACCTCACGCAAGGAACGCGCATCGCCAACGCTCAGGGCCAGACTGTCCTGCTGCGTCAGTATGCGCGGCAAGTCGACGCTTGCTTGCGCCCGGTTTTGGCCGGCCGCGAAACGCCGTTGATCCTGGCTGCAACCGAGCCGCTCGGCCCGATCTTCCGCGCAATCAACAGCTATCCCGCGCTGCTTCCCGAAGGGGTGTCGGCAAGTCCTGACCGTATGAGCGAAAGCCAACTGGCCGGCGCGGCGCGGGGCGTTCTGGACGGCCACTACGCCGCGGAGATCGCGGCCGCGACGGCGTTGTTTCACGAGCGGGTCGGGCAGCGGCGCGCCATCACCGACATTGGCGAGGCGGCGCGGGCGGCGACAAATGGCGCGGTGGAATTGCTGCTCGTCGATATCGATCAGGTGCTTCCCGGCACGGTGGACGATATTGCAGGCAAGGTTTCGCTGGTTTCGGCTGCCGGCGCGAGCAGCTATGACGTAATCGACGAGATTGCCGGGCGCGCCATTCTCACGGGCGCGAAGGTCCTGGGCGTGCGCAAATCCGACCTTCCCGATGAAGCGCCGCTTGCGGCGATCTTGCGCTATCCGATCTGAGGGTGAGGTGCGCTTCGCGATGCCCGCTTTCGCCCGTACTATCGGCATCGACTATTCGGGCGTGGAAACACCGACCGCCAGCCTCAAGGGCTTGCGCGTCTATCTGGCTGAAGGCGATGCGCCGCCCATGGAAGTTCCGCCGCCGTCGAGCCCGCGCAAATACTGGACCCGCAAGGGCATCGCCGAATGGCTGGTGGAGCGGCTGGCCGAAGACGTGCCGACGCTGGTCGGCATCGACCACGGCTTCTCCTTCCCGCTGCGCTATTTCGAGGTGCATGGCCTCAAGCCCGACTGGCCCGCCTTCCTCGATGATTTTCAACGCCATTGGCCGACCGACGACGATCACGCCTATGTCGATTTCGTGCGCGAAGACGTGATGGGCAACGGCGCCGCGCGAAACGGTAATGCCCGCTGGCGGCGCCTCACCGAGGAGCGTGCCGGCGGCGCCAAGTCGGTGTTTCTTTTCGACGTGCAGGGCTCGGTGGCGAAATCGACCCACGCCGGCATTCCGTGGCTGCGGTTCACGCAGCCCGCCGCGTCAAACGGCGAGCGGATCGGGACCAAACTTGAAGGAAGTAGTCGAGGATCCGCAGCTACCAGTGCTGAAGTGGCACCGCAGGCCCTTTTTCGCCAGCTCAAGGACGGCGGGCGTCTGGTAAAATGGGATGTCCTTCATGAAATGAAGGCCCATCATCATCATGCGGGCGACCCAGACGAGTTCTGGATGCGGCCTTGGAGCGGACGAAACGTCCGCGGACGTAACGCCCGCACGCTCCGATGCGGGCGTAATGCCCGGTCTGGGCTCGGGCATAATGCCCGGGCGTAATGCCCGGTCCGGGCGCCGCGCGCGCCCTACTGAATTGTCCCCTGTGTGTTAGCCACGCGCCGAACTGCGCGTAACCACACCCGCGTAACCATGGTTACGCCACGGCCGACGGCTCACGAAAAATCTGTAGCGCGAATCGGGTTTGTCGCGCCCTGCTCGCACATGCGGCGGCTCGTGCAGGAATGGTTAGCCCTGCCGGGACGACGCATCAAGCTGCACTTCATCCCAAGCTATTGCCCGCACTTGAACCCGATCGAGCGGTTATGGGGTCTCATGCACAGAAACGTCACGCACAACAAGTGCTACGCAACTTGCGCCCAATTTGCCGACGCGACGCTCAGTTTTCTGCGTGATTTCCGTATCATCAACCCCAAGGATTTTCGGGTTATGGCGTGTAAACGGAGTATAAGCTAAAGCGATCGGGCTTCCAGGATAGAATCGTAGGCGCGCGGCAGCGCCGGGCCGAAGATGACGCGGGTGCCGACCGGGAAGTCGGCCAACGTCGTGCGCACAACCGTGGTCGAGCCGTCGCGCTCCGGACGCAGCTCGATGCGGCGGTTGTGGGTGGTAAGAAGCAAGCGGCCGAGCTCCGGCCGACCGGCCGGCCGTCTTCCGCCCGGACCCAGCCCAGCGCCCGCCAGATCACTCCTCAGGGTTTTCTGGCCCGCCGGCGGCGGCGACCATGGCCCGGGCGGCCAGCTGTGCTCTGGCGCGGTCTCTGGGGAAACGGGGCGGGTTGGCCCGGAATTGGGCGGCAGCCGTCGGCCGCCCGGCTCAGCCGAGCCGCGATGATGGTCCGGACACAGTCAGCGCAAGCAATTGCAAAAAAGATCACTGAATTCATAGCGGTGATTTCAGTTCGCAAGGTGTGCGGGAACGAATCGGAATGATCCGCGTTGTCGGCGCGGTCAAAATAAGACGAAGAAGAAGCCATGACTGCTCAACAATACCTTCTTAGCCAAGCCGCGTTTTGCCGCCGCGCAGCAATCGAGAGCGCCGATCCTTTTCATGCTGAAGAGCTCACTCGGCTAGCCGAAGCGTTCGAGACAAATGCGCAATCTCCGGCAGACGGCGACGATAGTGAGGCGCGCGCTAAAGGCTTTTCCGACCCGCCGGCGGCGGCGACCGTGGCCCAAAAGCCCCGGACATCCTTCGCGCGTCTCTAAAGCGAAGGGGCCTAATCCGATCCCATCGACCCGGCCAGTCACTTGGAAATTGGCCGCTCCAAACCTACATAGCTGCCACGCCATTGCTGGCGAGCCGCTGCGCCCACTCACGAAATTAAATCGGCCCTCGGCGGGCTCGGCTGCCGGCGCGAGCTTGAAGAGACTTTGCAATGCAGCATCGTCGCCGTGTGTTCCTCGAAACCGCACAGGGGCGTGTCAGCGCTGGCTTCAGCGTGCCCGCGTCGGCCGACGCCGTCGACGTCTCGATGCGACTGCGCGAGAGGGGCTGGGCGCCATATCGGCTACGTCTCGACTACGACGAAAATTGCTGGATCGCCGCCATAATGGACTGGAAGCACGCCGCCTGAGGGTCCGACGTGCCACGTTGTCTGAAATTTTTGCTGTCAACGGTTCAAGCATCTTCTCGCAAAAGTACAGCGCGCAGCATACGTTTTGTGTGGTTCTTTTGCACTAATCTCAGCCAGTAGCGAGTCAATTTCGGCGGCGACCGCCACGAATTTCGCTTGGTGATTTGCCGGTTGCTCGACGCATCGCCCGCGCTAGCGACGAGCCGGAACTCGAAGCCGACCCGCCACGCGATCTCACCGACGGGAAGCGTCGTATCAGTCAGCATGGTTCGAGCTGCTTCGATACGCTGTTGTTCAAGATACTCAATGATAGAAAGCCCGGACCAGCGTCGGAACAGACGTGTGGTATGCCGCCGCGACAGCCCAAACTTATCAGCGATTAAATTCAAGGAGACTTCGTCCGCCAGTCGCACGTCGAGGAACGAACGAATCTCCCTGACAATTCCTTCTCCATGTGCACGGTCACTGGCACACGGCAAAGGCTCAGTGCGCTCGACCTGCGCCAACACGTGAAGAAGCAATGCTGAAGCAACATGCACGCGCGAGATCCGCATGGCCGGATCGAATGCATCCCCGGCACAACACAAGTATTGCAACATTCGGATTTCCGGAGTGACCGCAAAAGTCAAGGTCTCGCGGACCCGGCTCTGCAAACGATGTAGGGATCCGAATTGCGATGCAATGCGTGCTACCAAACTGTCGGTCAGATACAGTACGATGTGCGGAGTGTTATCGGCCTCTCCGGCATGCATCCGCGTTTTGGGAACGACGGCAAAGCGCTCTTCGCTCAACCACGTCCCGCGTTGATAAGCCTCGTCTCGCAAGTTGATGGCGCCGCGAAGCGGTAACAATATCATCAAGCAGTCGTGCGAGTGCCAGGGCACCCGAAATGTCCTCATACCGCCGGCCATTAGCACGGTATGGTGCTCGTCAGACGCTAGCACGCTAGAGGACGGCGCGGTCGATCGGATGTCATCGTAATGGCGATGAACGAGACAGGAGGCAGGTGCATTCCGCCGACTTTGATCGACAGCTTGAAACATGAGCAAAGACAACCACAAGCCGAATAGCACGTTGCCAGTCTATTGAAGCCAACCGGCAGGCAGCCGTGCATGCGAAGGATTGCATAGGCGGTTTAGAGGTTCAAGGTTGGCGATTGGCCGGTAGCTCACTACCACAAGTTAACGGGATTGTGCCGGGCATGGCCCGATTAGTTGTTCGCTTTGGCCCGACAAGTAGCGCGGCATGTAAGCTGTTTTGTCATCCTTTCCAAAATTCCTATTTATTTTCACATAGGGAGAATCGGCCATGCAAAAAACCGAGTTCAAACAGGAGCTACTGATCGCCCATCCGGAAGACACGCCGTTTGAGAGCGGTGGGCTGCGCCAGCAGTTCGTCTACCGTGAGCTTAACGTCGACAAAGCCACGGGAGGCGAATACAACGCCCATATTATCAAAGGCGTCCCGGGCGGGAAGCCTCCGATTGCCGAACACATCCACACCGAGCTCGATTTCCTTTTCGTCTACGTGATCAAAGGTTGGGTCACCTTTGATTATGTCGGCCACGGCTCACACACGCTGAAGGCCGGTTCCTGTCATATGATTCCGCCTGGTCTGCCGCATAGCGTGACCGGCTGGTCGGAAGACATCGAAATGATCGAGATCACGTCGCCGGCCAAATATAAGACGATCGAAACGGTAAACGGCAAGATCAAAGAGCCGGCGACAGCCTGAGCCGGCCTGCATTTCGACGTGTTCATCGCCTCTTTTGGGGCATGGCAAACTCGGCACGGTGGGAGCGAAGAATGAAACGGGGGGGAATGCTGCGTCTGTCCGCAGCCGCGGTGATCGGGTTGATGTTGGCGGGGTCTGCGGCCGCGCAGGATAAGGCACCGCAAAACAAAATCGTCCGCATGGGCGTTGTGGCGTTCCTGACCGGCCCCGCCGCCGCGCCGTTTGGGGTACCGTCCCGCAATGGCGCCGAAATCGTCATCGAGGCGATCAATGCGGGCAAGCTCCCCGCGCCATATAATAGTAAAGGCTATGCTGGTGCCCGCGTCGAAGCCATCTGGGTCGATGAGTTGGGCGGCAACGCTAAGCAAGTCGGGGAGTATCGAAATCTCGTTGGGAAGCGAAATGTCGATTTGGTGCTCGGCTACATATCAAGCGGCACCTGCGCCGCCCTCTCCAACGTTGTTGAGGAGCTTAAGAAACTCACCGTCTATGCCCTGTGCTCGACGCCGCGGGTTTTCGATGATGCCGACCGTCCTCACATTTTCCGCACTACCTCGCTGCTGTCATCGGACGCAGTGGCAGCGGCACACTATCTGCGCGAAAAGTTCCCGAAAATAAAATCCTATGCCGGCATCCACCCCAACTATGCCTGGGGCCAGGATTTGGCGCATGATTTCGACAATGCCGCCGCCAAGCTGCTGCCCAAGGTCGCCAAATTGGACGTCCACTTTCCCAAACTGTTTCAAGGAGCATTTCAGACCGAAATATCCGCGCTTCTGTTGAGCAAAGCCGATCTGATCTACTCCTCACTCTGGGACGGTGATCTCGAAAGCTTCATCTTCCAGGGCGAAGCGCGTGGTCTTTTCAACAAAAAAAAGGTCTTGTTCACGGTCGGCGACACCGCCGTGTATCGGCTCGGCAAGCAACTACCAGATGGACTCATCATCGGTGGCCGCGGACCGTATGGCATCCTGGTCCGCAACCGCGACACCGCGCTTAACAAATGGTTCATTCATGCGTACCACGACCGGTATGGTACCTATCCAACTGGGCCGGCTTATCAGTATGCGCAGGCGGTCCTTGCGACCAAGATCGCCTACGACAAGGCTGCGGCGAAGGCCGGCGGCTTTCCAACCCAGGACCAGGTCATCGCCGCTTACACGGGGCTGACATTCGAGTCATTCTCAACCACTGTCAGCTTAAGAGACGCCAAAGGCCATCAGGCTGTAGTCGAGGACGGCTACGGGATCTCGAAGTTTGACAAGGCCAAAAACGAGGTCACCTTGACCGACATCAAGTTCTATCCGCCCGAATGCGTGGGCCCCCCCCCGAACATGAAATCGGACGACTGGATCAAGAAAGGCATGCCAGAAGCGAAGTGTCCCTAGCGTTCCACCACGTTAGGATGCGTGGTCCAATGGGCAACGCACCGATACGGGGTAGCCTGCAAGTCGTAAGACACAGGCTGTCGTATCTTGACTGGGGTCGCGCTGGTACCTGCTGCGTATTGCTGCAGGGCATCACGAGCAATGCACGGACCTGGTGGCGTCTAGCCCCGGCATTGGCGACATCTGGCTTTCGCGTTGTGGCGCTCGATATGCCGGGGCATGGCGAAAGCGACGAAATCGTCGACCATCGAATTCCGAAGTCTTGCCAGGTTCGTAGTTAGCGCAATTCGCGAGCTACAGCTTGGACCGGCAACTGTGCTTGGTCACTCATGGGGCGGTGCAGTTGCGGTTGCTCTGGCCGCCTCGCAGGATGCGGGCCTGGTGGAACGCCTGGTGTTGATGGATCCGGCGTTGACTATGTCAGCGGATGTCGGACACAAGAATGCAGCAGTCTTTAGCAGGGGTCTTGGAGCGCCCGTTGAAGCGAGCGCTGACGCATTGCGCATCCAGAATCCGGATTGGCACGAGCAGGATATTTATTGGAAGGCTGAGGCCCTGTTGCAATGCCGCCCGAGCGCCGTGACTGGCTTTTTCACCAAGAGCGGGGAATGGAACCTGACGCCGAGCCTTTCAGCGGTGAAAGCACCAGTCTTGTTGCTTATCGCCGATCCGGCGGCCACCATCCTAAGTGTCTCGGTGCGCAGCGCGGCGGAGCAGGCGCTGACCAAAACAGGCGACCGCATGATCCTGGTGCCGGGAACCAGCCACAACATGTACCGCGGCGCCGGTTTTGAACCCACATGCGCTGCGCTCACGCGTTGGTTGCAAAGCGAATAGCCAGCTCCGTCATGGATACCGCAATCACGGTGATATTAGATGGACTCGTCTTCGCGTCCTACCTGTTCATAGTCTCCGCCGGCCTCACCATTATTTTCGGCGTCATGGGAATTCTCAACTTGGCCCATGGTGCCCTTTATGCTTGGGGCGCCTACACAACGGCGTTCTTGATCGGCGTTGCGGCGACCGCCGGCTGGCCAGATTGGATCGGATTTCCGATCATTTTCGCCTCAGCGCTGGTTGTCGGAATCGTTCTCGGATTCGGCTTGCAACTGGGAATATTACAGTTTTTGCAAGATCGCGACGAATCACTGGTGATGCTGGCAACCTTCGGACTTCTGCTTATGCTCGAAGACGCCATTATGGTCGTTTTCGGTACCAATCCGTTCTTCGCTTATCAGCCAATGGCCTTTCTCGGCAACGTCAATATCGGCGGCATCCCGCGCGACTTGTACGGCTTGTCGATGATCGTCCTTGCCTGCGTGGTCGCACTGCTGGGCTGGTTGGCCCTGACACGTACACGCCACGGCAAGCTTTTGTCCGCTGTTATCTATGACAAGGAAATCGCGCGCGCACTTGGAATAGACGTTTCCAGATTCTACGTCGGGACTTTTGTCGTTGGCGCGATCGCCGGGGCCTTGGGCGGCGCGTACATCGCGCCGACGACTTCGGTTGCGCCTGGCCTCGGCATGGAGGTCATCGTGATGTCGTTTGTGGTGGTCGTCATTGGAGGAATGGGGAGCATTCCTGGAGCATTTGTTGGCGCAATCATCGTAGGTGTTGTCCGGGCGGCTGCGGTCCATGAGTTCCCGGAATACGAATTGTTTGTCATGTACGCCGTCATGGTCCTGGTCCTCACGATCCGCAAAGAAGGGCTTTTTGCTCCCGCAACGGTTAGGACGATCTGATGGCCGGCCCGCACCGCACTTTGGGTTGGTTGGGCGTCGCCAGCACGCTCTTGGTCGCTGCCGGGTTTGTGGTACCAGGATGGCTGCTCAACGAGATGCTGTTTGGGCTTGCGCGCGGATTCGCCGTGCTTGGCCTCCTTGTTCTCTGGCGGGCCGGCCTGGTATCCTTGGGCGGCGCCCTTTACGTCGGCCTGGGCGCCTATTCAATCGCGCTCCTACAGCGCGCGTGCGGTATCAATGATGCGATACTGCTCGTTGCGTTGGCCTCGGCAATGAGCGCGATCGTCGGTCTTATACTTGGATTCCTCCTAAGGCGCTATCGCGGCATCTTCTTCGCCATGATGAACCTTGGGTTTTCGATGATCTTGTACGGTGCGATAGTAAAGAACAGTGCATTGGGTAGCACCGACGGCTTCAGCATCGTCGTGCCGACCTTTTTCGGCGTTACTTTTGAAGATCCTTCGAACACAAAGATTGTACTGTTCTCCTTTTCGGTACTGGTCGGCTACGCTGTTATGTATTTCGTTCATACTTATTGGAATTCCACGCTTGGCTGGATCGGGACCGGAATCCGCGACAATGAAATCCGAGTGGAATACCTCGGATATTCGGTCGAGCGCGCCATCCATTTCAAATATACGATCTCCGCCTTTCTCGGCGGACTGGGAGGAGCTTTCCTGGCACTGTCGCTGGGTCAAGTTGACCCAGATTCGATGGTCAACTGGATTGTGTCGGGTGAGCTTCTCTTCGTGATGGTTTTGAGCGGCACGTCAAGCGTCGCTGCCCCCTTCATTGGCTCCTTCCTGTTTGAGCTGCTGCGGACCTATTCACTAGAGCTCGCGCCCATCGCTTGGCAGTTCATAATCGGTGCCACGCTTGTTCTTCTCATATTTTTTGCGCCGAACGGCATTTGGTCGCTGCTGGAGCGTATGCTGCCAGGAAAGCGCGCATGACTGCCGGACTGATTCTCGATGTACGCGGATTGTGCAAGAACTTCGGCGCCGTAATGGCGGCCTCCGACATCAACGTCGGCGTTTTGTCCGGAGAAATTGTAGGCATTGTGGGCGCCAACGGCGCTGGCAAGACCGTATTCGTCAACCTAATCACTGGTTACGTCAAACCGACCGCTGGTTCAGTTCTGTTCCAGGGACAGGACATCACATGGCTGGAGCCGCGGGAAATCACGAAAATGGGTATTTGTCGTTCATTCCAGGTAAGCCAGTTATTTCCGAACATGACGGTATTTGAGAATCTCCTGCTCGCTCTATCGATTAGCACGGTTTCCGAGCGCCGCCTCCTATGGGACATCCGGAGCCCTAAGAACGTGGCAGCTGTCGAGCGGATGTTGGAACGCTTTCAGCTGCGGGACCGTCGTGACCAACTGGCACGCGAGCTGCCGCAGGGCGTACGCAAACTGCTCGACATTGCCATGGCGATGGCTTCGGGCCCTAAAGTCCTGATGTTGGATGAACCAACGAGCGGTATCAGCACCGAAGAGAAATTCGATTTCATGGAAGTTGTTATGGGCGCGGTTGCAAAGTCGTCAGTGACTATGTTCATCATCGAACACGATATGGACATAATCGAGCGATTTGTATCCCGTGTCCTGGCGTTTAGCCAGGGGCGCATCATCTGCGATGCGCCGCCCAAGGACGCCCTGTCTGATCCCCAAGTAATTCAGCACGTGCTCGGAGCCGGCGGTGCTTTCGATTGAACGCCTCGATGTCGACATCGCGGCCACTCCGGTGCTGCGATCGGTCGAATGCCGATTGCAAGCCGGTCACACTTATGGACTGGTTGGTCGCAATGGAGCTGGCAAGACGACGTTGCTCCGCACCTTGATGGGACTCATCCAGTCGCGGAGCGGTAGCATTAATTTCGCGGGCGCCAATATTACCCATTTGCCGGCGCATTCCCGAATAGCGCTCGGTTTTGGTTATATGCCAGAAGACCGCCGACTGGTTCCCAGTATCAGCGTTGAAGACAATATTCTCCTTCCAATGCTTGCGCAGGGAAAGTACGATTCGAAACGGTTGGATTGGGTTTACTCGGTTGTTCCGGAAGCAGCCGAAATGCGCCGCCGGCTCCCGACCTTGCTCTCGGGTGGACAGCAGAAGCTGGTCGCGCTAGCGCGCGCGCTCATCGCTGGCCGTCAGGTGTTGCTGTTGGATGAGCCGACGGAGGGCGTGGCGCCGGTCGTGCAGCAGCGAATTCGCTCCGTGCTGAGCCGCCTGCGGGAAAGCGGCGCAATGGTTTTTATTGCCGAGTCAAACGCCAAGTATTTGGTTGGAATGGTCGATTTGCTGTACATCATCGAACGAGGTCGCCTAGTCCTTGATCAGCAGAGGGCTGACCGCTGAGCGTGGCCGCAAGTACCCAGTAATGATGTTCCGCCTGCAGATCGAGTTGGTCGGCAGACTATGTGGTCACGAACTTCATTGTGGGGCGCTGCACTTCCATTCGTCCCAGATGCCGGCGGTTGGGCGCAGCAGCGCGTTTTTGGCGCGCGGTCTCCGGCCCCGAAATCCCGTTTCCTGGGAAACGGAGACGGCGAGGGTGGAGACCCGACGGATCACGAAAATCAGTAGCGTAACCCCCACCAAAGCAGCTATCCATCGTCGACATGACCGACGATTCGGACACAGCAAAACCACGCAAGCGCAAAGCCAAGCGCAAGGGCGCCCCCAAGGGCAATAAATTCGCCGTCGCCAACCGCGGCGGCGGCCGCCCGTCCGCCTATCATGTCCAATATGCCGAGATCGCTCGCCACTTATGCGAGCAAGGGGCGACAAACGCTGATTTAGCTAGTTATTTCGGCGTTGCTATCTCGACAATCTCTCTGTGGCAGGTCGAGAAGAAAGAGTTTTTAGAAGCGTGTCGGGCGGGTGCGGAAGCCGCCGCCCCTCGCGTCGAACGCGCCCTGTTCGAGCGCGCCATGGGCTACACCTTCGAGAGCGAGGAAATCAAAGTCATAGACGGCGAGATCGTCCGCGTCCCGATCCGCGAGCACGTGCCACCTGATTACAATTCCATGCGCTTGTGGCTGTGCAATCGCGCGCCCGGACGATGGAAAGACATATCCCACCTGCATGCGGGCGTGGACGAGGACAATCCCCTCGCTGTTTGGTTCAAGCAGTTCGAGGGGACCGCCATGCGCCCGCAGCCGCGTGAGCTGCCCCAGCCTGATCCCATTGAAGCCGACTACGAGGACGTAGGGCAAAGCCGACCAGCGCGTAAAGAGCGCGCCCTGGCGGGCTAGTTGTTGAGCGATTGCGGGGCATGTCGCGGTGGGGGCAGGGCGCGACAAAGCGTAAAGCGTAATAAAAGCGTAAAGCGTAATATACTCCGTTCACGCCACAACCCGAAAATCCTTGGGGTTGATGATACGGAAATTGTCGGTGACCGAATCACAGAGGTTCGCCCAATTCCCCGGAACCTTTTCACGCAGAAAACTGAGCGTTGCGTCGGCAAATTGGGCGCAAGTTGCGTAGCACTTGTTGTGCGTGACGTTTCTGTGCATGAGACCCCATAACCGCTCGATCGGGTTCAAGTGCGGGCAATAGCTTGGGATGAAGTGCAGCTTGATGCGTCGTCCCGGCAGGGCTAACCATTCCTGCACGAGCTTGGCGTGATGATAACGCGCGTTGTCCAGGAAAACATGGATGAGCGCCAACATCGGATAGAGCGTCTCGATCGATTGCAGCAGCCTGATCGTCGAGGCGGCGTCGATGGTCAGGGCCTCGATCATCCGGGTTTGCCCGGTCGCCAGGTCGATCGCGCCGTGAATGTTGATGCGTTGACGCCCGCTCGTCTGCTCGATCGCCAGCTTCTCCTGGCTCGGCGCCCAGCAGCCGACGGGCCGTGCGGCATGGGTCGGATGCACGGCGTCAGCAAACAGTACGGCCTCGTCGTCGCCCAAGGAATTCAGCAGCTTTTCGTAGCTCTCAATGAAAGCCTTCTGCTTTTCTTCGTCAAGCTTGCGCGGAATGACATTGGGTTTGTGATATTCGAGCCCCAGGCGGTGCAACAGCGCGATCAGTCCTGACCGGCCTTGGTAAACGACGCTGAATTCATTCTCGATCCAGGCGCCGACCTGGCGCGTTGTATGTGGTAAGGCAGCGGCAACCCAGGCTTTCAGCTTTTCCTGTTGCTCGCCGCTCAACTGGCAAACGCTGCCCTCGTAGCTGAAGTTCGTCAGGCCCTCGATCCCATCCGCTTCATACAGGCGATACCAAGTGCGGATGGTGTCGTCGTCCAGAAACAGGACCTTCGCAATCGCTTCGCAGCTCATCCCATCGTCGAGCAACACCAGCGCGTTCGCACGCCGGGCCAAACGATGAGCGGCCGACCCGTTCCGAGCCAACCCGATCAGGTCTTGCCGCGATTCTCTGTCCAGAAACCCGGGCCGAATCATCCGTACGGTAGAATCCGGTTCGCGCCGTTTGGCAAGGGGGGGTTCTTCGGATTCTCGGGGAGTCCGGGTATAATATAATTGAGTGGAACGAAACGTGTTAATTGTTGCCAAGAACGGTGCCAAATCGAATTTTTAGGGCTTCTGACTGGCGGTTGCTTCTTCGCTAACTATTTGTTTTTATTTGGCTCCCCGGGCCGGATTCGAACCAGCGACCAACCGGTTAACAGCCGGTTGCTCTACCGCTGAGCTACCGGGGAACTTGGCCGGCGCTTCGACAATCGCGCCTATAACAAAGGGATTTTGATTTGCAAAGCGTGAACGCCCGCAAAGGCCCTTCGTCGCAGAAACCGCTGCCGCCGCCCGCCGGCGAGGCTGTACCGGGCAAGCCTGCCCTTCGCGAGAAGTCGCTTGCCAGCCGAAGCGCCGAAAGCGCGAAGGTTGGAGGCCACGGCCGGAATGCAACCCCTTTCGTAATCCCAACAAAAACGGCGGCTTCTGACTCGCGCCAACAGTTTATGCCAACACTTATGCCAACAGCCTCAGGCACGGCACTCCGCCCCTCTGGAATGGCTTTCGGGGGCCGAGCGATAGTCTTCGCGCGCAGCCCGTTGCGCGGGGTTGTAAAGTCTATCCGGGCGGTGCGCTGGTGTCGCGGCCGGGTTACGAGCCTCGCCTGAGGCATGTTTTCAATGGGCAGCTTCTAAGACGTGGGGCACTTGTGTTTCGGGCGGCGTTGGCGCCCTATATCTAGCCCGTCCTATTCATCAGCGCAGCGCTATTTTCGGATTGTAAGGATTTTTTTGACGGCAGTCCGTGGTGATCCGTGGCGCCGTCTGTGGTGCGCATTTCGATTTGAAATTGGATCGGTTAGGAGTTGCGGGACGGGTTCAGCGGGGCAGCTGCCCCAGCGCTTACGGTCCGGCGGCGGCGAAACGGCCAGCGAGGAGTTTAAACGTAGCGCCGTCTGGACACGCTGTCGGCAGCCAGACGCGGATGCGAGTGGCTCCTTCGACGACACGCCCAGCGATTTTGATCAGACGCAGACGCAGTGTGTTGAATTCCGCCCGCGCCCACGCCGAGCGCTTGGGCGCCGCAGCCCGCAGGGCGTGCAACAGCCAATAGGCGGCGGTATGCAAGATCAGGCGCATCTGGTTGGCGCGTGGATCGCGACAGGAGGTGCGATCGGAGGCGAGCTGGGCCTTATGCAGCTTGATGAAGTTCTCTGTCTGGCCGCGCCCGCAGTAGACGGTCTCGTAAAGATATTTGGCCGTTCCGGGCAGCGAGGTGACAATGAAACGGATATCGAGGCCGAGCTTCGTCGCCTCGACGCGGGCGACCATGCGGCGTTGTGTCCCCCAGCTCTTGGCACCGTAGCGCAGCGCCTTCCAGCTGCGTTGCTTCTCGGCCCCGGTGATCGCACGCCGCACACATAGTTCATCGGCGACGGGCCTCACCATGGCATGAAGCACCGGGTTGCCGCCGAACCCGAAAATGTAATCAACACCATTGGATTCACACCAATCCATCACTTCCAACCGGCCATAATGGCTGTCGCCTCGCACCAGGATATACGCCAAGGGCGAGCTGCTTCTGCTTTCCTGCAAAGCGGTAGGCCATGCGCCAGTAGCGCCGCCCGTTGGGATGTATCTCGAGGAACATTCCTCCGCCGTCAGCCACGCGGATGACGCTCACGCCCGGCTTTTGCCGGCAAGCCTTGTCCGTCAATTTGTTGATCATGTCTGTTCGAACCTTCGAGTTGGGGCGGAGCTTTTATGCCAACATTTATGCCAACAGAGAGTCCGACTTTGTTCGCGCGGACGCGGACGGCTCCGAACAGTCTCGGAAGCTAAGTGCTATGATTGGCTTGGCTTTTCCGTTCAGCCGCGAACAGGGTCGTTCAGCGGCGAACAGTTTAGTGGAGGCCACGGCCGGAATTGAACCGGCGTACCCGGTTTTGCAGACCGGTGCGTAACCACTCCGCCACGTGGCCGTTTGATAGGAAAGGCGGTCGATGCGTTCCGCCCGTCCCGAGCCCAAGCCCTATATAGGAGCAAAAGCTAATCGACAACTTCGCCGCTTCGCTTGCCTTTTGGCCGGGCTTGCCGCAAAAAAGCCGCGCTTTCCCCGAGCTTTACGCGAGGAATCGCATGACCGATTTCGCCACGGCGCGCCGCAATATGGTGGAGGGGCAGGTGCGCACGGCCGACGTCACCGATCTGCGTATTATTGCGGCCATGCTGGAAATTCCGCGCGAGGCCTTCGTCCCTCCGGCCATGGCCGGGCTTGCCTATCTCGATCTCGACCTGCCCGTCGGCCCGGGCGCGCAAGGCACGCGCCGCCTGCTCAAGCCGATGGTGCTGGCCAAGCTGATCCAGGCGGCCGAGCTTGCCGGTTCAGACCGGGTGCTCGACGTCGGCTGCGCCACCGGCTACGGGGCTGCCGTGCTCGCCCGCATTGCCGCCCATGTGGTCGCCCTTGAGCAGGATGCTGGGCTTACCAAAACTGACGCCCTAGCAGGGCTGCGGAATCTGACCTTGGCGAGCGGCCCGCTCGCCGAGGGTTACCTCCAAGGCGGCCCTTACGACGCGATTTTGCTGGAAGGCGCGACTGAAGTGGCGCCGCATACCCTTTTTCGCCAGCTCAAGGACGGCGGGCGTCTGGTTTGCGTGCTGGGATCGGGGCCGGGGGCCAAGGCCATGCTCTACCGCCGCAGCGGCGAAGAAGTGGGGAGCAGGCCTATTTTCGACGCCGCCGCCCCGGTCCTGCCGGGCTTCGCCAAGCCGCCCGTTTTCGCATTCTGACAAGGGTTTTAAAGGGGCGCGTGGTGGGAAAGCCCCACTTCACCGGCATTCTGTGGGCGGGACCGGTCCGGGGGGTTTTAAGCGTCCGCCCGGAAGCCTATGGTTCCTGCTGGGAAGTAGTGCGAGTCGTGGGGATACCACGGCTCGCATGTGGGTTGGGTCGTGCAATGTGGCTTTGCGCTCGTAGCGGGTTGGCAGGCAGGATTGCGGCCGGCTTGATCGGTTGTACCGCGCTCGCCGTGCCGCATGCATATGGCGAGACGCTAGAAAGCGCGCTCGTACAGGCCTACTTGAACAACCCCACGCTGAACGCCCAGCGCGCCTCCGTGCGCGTCACCGACGAGAACGTGCCGCAGGCGTTGTCCGGTTACCGGCCCAAGATCACCGCGACAATTACCGGCGGTCAGCAGTCGCTGTCCGAGACGAGGCGCGTGGTCAATCCCAACCTGCCGGCCACCGTGGCGCCCAACAGTCCGGCGACCTACGCGATGCAGAGCGGCTACAACACGCCGGTCGCGCTCGGCGCCAGCATTACGCAAACGCTGTACAACGGGTTCAAGACCGCGAACCAGACGCGCCAAGCCGAATCCCAGGTGCTGGCGGCGCGCGCAACCTTGCAACTGACGGTGCAGACCACGCTGCTCAACGCGGCGACCGCCTACATGAACGTGTTGCGCGACGGCGCGATCCTCGACCTGCAGAAGCGCAACGTCGAGGTGCTGCAGGAGCAACTGCGCCAGACGCGCGACCGCTTCAATGTGGGTGAGGTAACGCGCACCGACGTCGCGCAGGCTGAATCGCGCCTCGCTTCCGGGCGCTCGCAGGTGCTCACCGCGGAAGCCAATTACAAGGCCTCGGTGGCGACCTATCGCCAGGTGATCGGAAGTAGTCCGGGCAGGCTTTCCGCCGGCACGCCGGTCGACCGCTTCTCCCCGCACAACCTGCCGGGGGCGGTTTCGGTCGGCACGGCAATTCATCCCTTCGTGGCGTCGGCGCAATACAACGTCGACGTGGCGCAGCTTGCGGTCAAAGTCGCGGAAGCGTCCTTGCTGCCGACGTTGTCGGTGACGGGCAATTTCACCAAGAATTACGAAGTCGTCGGCAGCCTCAACACCATCGAAAGCTACGACGCCACGCTGCTCGGCACCTTCAGCCTACCGATCTATCAAGGCGGCGCGGAATATTCGCTGATCCGCCAGGCCAAGGAGACGCTCGGGCAGAAGCGGCTCGACCTCGACACCTCGCGCGACCAGGTGCGGCAATCGATCGTCCAGTCGTGGGGTCAGCTCGATGCGGCCAAGGCCAATATCGACGCAACTCAAGCCCAGGTGCAGGCCGCCGAAATCGCGCTCGACGGCGTGCGGCAGGAAGCGCGCGTCGGCCAGCGCACCACGCTCGACGTGCTCAACGCGCAGCAGGAACTGGTGAACGCGCGCGTGTCGCTGGTGACCGCGCAACGCGACCGGGTGGTGGCGTCTTACACATTGCTTGCGGCGGTCGGCCGGCTGTCGCCGGAGGTGCTCGGCCTGCATGTGCCGGTCTACCGGCCCATGGTCCACTATCAACAGGTGCGCGACGCCTGGGCGGGAACTCGCAATCCGGACGGCCGCTAAAGCACGAGCCGCAAGCCGCGCGCGGTGTCCACAGTTCGTCAGATTTTCGGGTTTTTCACCTGCCACACCGGCTGCGCTCTGGCGTATAAACGGTACGCGGCGATGATTCGCGTGTGACGTCACTGAGCAGTCGCCGCGCGGCTGATGAGGACAGTTGGGACGATGGAATGAGCCAGGCGGTCAAGGCACAAGAGCCCTCGATGGAGGAAATTCTGGCGTCCATCCGACGCATCATCGCCGATGACGATGCCAGCAAGCCCGCGAAATCGCCCGAACCCGCCGCCCCCAAGCCGCCGCCTGCCGCCGCAGCGCCTCCTCCTCCTCCGCCACCCCCGCCTGCGCCGCCGGTTGCCGCCCTCAAGCAGGTCGATGTCGACGCCACGCTGGTCGAGCTGGAACAGCCGAAAGCGGAGACGAAGCCCAATTTCGAAAGCAAGCCCGAGCCGGTCAAGCCGCCGGCGGCACCGCCGGCTCCCGACGTGCTCGACCTGACCGAGGCCATGGCCGCACCGTCGTCGGGATCGAATTTCCGCACCATCGACGGTGCGGACGACATCGTATTCACCGAGCGGGCGCCGGAGCCGCTGCCTGCGCCTGAACTGCCGCCGGCGCCGCCCGTGGCGGACCGCAGCCTCATCTCGAACGCGACCGCCGCCGCCGTCGACAGCGCCTTCAACTCGCTCGCCGCCACCGTGCTCGGAAAGAATGCGCGCACGCTCGAGGACCTGGTGAAGGAGATGCTGCGGCCCATGCTCAAGTCGTGGCTGGACGACAACCTGCCGAGCCTGGTCGAGCGCATCGTGCGCGCGGAGATCGAGCGGGTATCGCGCGGCAAGCCGTAGGGCTTTGCCGCGGCCGCGAACGGCCGCCTCAAATACATCTTCTCGCGTCCCATCCCGCCAAGGCGGCGGTTGCGGTGGACACGTTGACTCCGGCCGGATGGCGGGGTTTGTAGCGCTCGTCGCGCTCAAACAAGCACCGATGATCGAAAAGACCTACCAGCCCTCCGCGGTCGAGGGCCGCATTTACGAGACGTGGGAACGGGCGGGCGCCTTCCGCGCCGGCCGGCCGGAGCGCGCCCGGGCCGCGCCTTACTCCATCGTCATCCCGCCGCCCAACGTCACCGGCTCGCTGCATATGGGCCACGCGCTCAACAACACGCTGCAGGACATTCTCGTGCGCTTCGAACGCATGCGCGGGCGCGACGTGCTGTGGCAGCCGGGCACTGACCACGCCGGCATCGCCACGCAGATGGTGGTCGAGCGGCAGTTGATGGAGCGCCAGCAGCCGGGGCGGCGCGCGATGGGCCGCGAGGCCTTCCTCAAGCGGGTGTGGGAATGGAAGGCGGAATCGGGCGGCACCATCGTCAACCAGCTCAAGCGCCTGGGCGCCTCCTGCGACTGGTCGCGCGAGCGTTTCACCATGGACGAGGGGCTGTCGCGCGCGGTCGTTAAAGTTTTTGTGGAGCTTTATCGCGAGGGGCTCATCTACAAGGACAAGCGGCTGGTCAATTGGGACCCCAAGCTGCTCACCGCGATTTCCGATCTGGAAGTGGTGCAGGTCGAGACCAAGGGGCATCTGTGGCACCTGCGCTATCCGATCGAGGGCAAGACTTTCGATCCCGAGGATCCTTCGACCTTCATCGTGGTGGCGACGACGCGGCCCGAGACGATGCTGGGCGACACCGCGGTGGCGGTGCATCCCGACGACGAGCGCTACAAGGCGCTTGTCGGCAAGCACGTGATCCTGCCGCTGGTGGGACGGAAAATCCCGATCATCGCCGACGACTATTCCGATCCCGAGAAGGGCTCGGGCGCGGTGAAGATCACGCCGGCGCACGATTTCAACGATTTCGAGGTGGGGAAGCGGCACGATCTGCCGCAGATCAATATCTTCAGTGTCGAGGCCAAGCTCGCGCTCAAGGACAATGCCGACTTTGTTGCGGGCGTGCCCGCGTCGAGCGAGCTCGACGAGACGCTGAAGCTCGACGGGCTCGATCGCTTCGTCGCGCGCAAACAGATCGTCGAGCGGTTGGAAGCGATGAACCTGCTCGCCAAAATCGAGCCGAACAACCACGCGGTCCCGCACGGCGACCGCTCCAATGTGGTGATCGAGCCGTTCCTCACCGACCAATGGTATGTCAACGCCAACGAGCTGGCGAAGCCCGCCATCGCCGCGGTGCGCGAGGGCAAGACGCAGTTCATCCCGAAGAATTGGGAGAACACCTATTTCAATTGGATGGAGAACATCCAGCCTTGGTGCATCTCCCGCCAGCTCTGGTGGGGGCATCAAATTCCGGCGTGGTATGGACCGGATGGCAAAATTTTCGTCGCGTTAAGCGAGGCGGAAGCGCAACAGGAAGCCGACAACCATTACGGCAAGCGGACCGCGCTTAAGCGCGACGAAGACGTCCTCGACACCTGGTTCTCCTCGGCGCTGTGGCCATTCTCCACGCTCGGCTGGCCGGACCAGACGCCGGAGCTCAAGCGCTATTATCCGACCACGGCGCTGGTCACCGGCTTCGACATCATCTTCTTCTGGGTCGCCCGCATGATGATGATGGGCCTGCAATTCATGAAGGAGATCCCGTTCCACGACGTCTACATCCACGCGCTGGTGCGCGACGCCTCCGGCGCCAAAATGTCGAAGTCGAAGGGCAACGTCATCGATCCGCTGCAGATCATCGACGAATACGGCGCCGATGCCTTACGCTTCACGCTCGCCGCCATGGCGGCGCAAGGCCGCGACATCAAGCTCTCCACCCAGCGCGTCGAGGGCTACCGCAACTTCGCCACCAAGCTGTGGAACGCGGCGCGCTTTGCCGAGATGAACGAATGCGCGGCGGTTGAAGGCTTCGACCCGACGCAGGCTAAGCAGGTGCTCAACCGCTGGATCGCGCACGAGACCGCCAAGGCCGCCGCCGAAATAACCGAGGCGATCGGGGCCTACCGCTTCAACGACGCGGCCGGCGCCGCCTACCGCTTCGTCTGGAACATCTATTGCGATTGGTATCTGGAATTGGCGAAGCCCCTGCTTACGGGCGCGGACGGGGCGGCCAAAACCGAAACGCGCGCCATGGTCGCCTGGGCGCGCGATGAAATCCTGAAGCTGTTGCATCCCTTCATGCCGTTCATCACCGAGGAATTGTGGGCGGTGACTTCTCCGTCCGTCATTCCGGGGCGCGCTGAAGGCGCGAACCCGGAATCCAGATACATGACAGGCCGTGCCGCTTCTCTGGATTCCGAGTCCGGCCCTTCGGGCCGTCCCGGAATGACGAGAGAAAACCTGCTCGCGCTCGCTCCATGGCCCGCCTTCAAGTTTGCCGATGATAAAGCCGAAGCCGAGATCGGCTGGGTGATCGATCTCATCACCGCCATTCGGTCGGTGCGCGCCGAGATGAACGTCACGGCGCAAATCCCGCTGGTGCTGGCCGGCGCCGCCGCTGAAACAAAGCAGCGCGCCGAGCGCTGGGCCGAGTTCATCAAGCGTCTCGCCCGCGTGTCGGACATTTCTTCCGCCGACGCCGCACCGCAGGGCTCGGTGCAGCTCGTCGTGCGCGGCGAGGTGGCGGCGCTGCCGCTGAAAGGCGTCATCGACCTCGCCGCCGAGCGCGCGCGGCTTGCCAAGGAAATGCAGAAGGCCGACGCCGACATCGCGCGCGTCGACGCCAAGCTCGGCAACGCCAATTTCGTCGCGCGCGCGCCGGAAGAGGTGGTCGAGGAGGAAAAGGAAAAACGCGCCGAGGCGCTCGCGCGCAAGACCAAGATCGCGGAAGCCTTGGAGCGGCTGAAAGGCGCCGCCTGACCCTCCGCTATCGGCGTCGCGCCACGCGGTCCCGGATTGGCGGTGCACCGCTGCAGCGCATCGCCAACACGATTGGCGGTACCCGCGCGCCGCCCCCATAGCTTGACAGCGCCCGCGGCCGGCGCAGTATCACGCCCGATCAAAGCGCCAAGGGAGTGACCGCATGCGCGGAACGATTGCGGCGATAGCGCCCGACGGAACCTACGGGCAGATCGCTGCCGAGGACGGGCATCGCTATAGCTATTGGACATCGGAAATTCGCAACGGCCCGGCGCATGCGGGGCAGGCGGTCGACTTTCAGATGTGGGAAGGCCAGCCGGTCGATATCTTCATCCACACCATGAGTGCGCCCAAGGGGCCGCCGCCGCAGCGCGCCGCGGCGCCACAAACGGCCGTTGCGATGCAGGGGCAGGGGGCAGCCTACAGCCCCGCCGCGCCGCGCTTCGGCGCCAGTGCGCCGCCGGCTTATGCCGACGTGATCAAAGGGCTGCCGCCGGCCAATTACTGGATCAAGCTGTTCACCTCGCCGTCGGGGCGGGTCTCGCGCCTGCAATTCTGGCTGCACGGCATGCTGCCGATCGTGCTCGCCAACATTCTGCTCGTCTGGATCCCTTTCGTCGGCCAGCTGATAGCGCTGCTCCTGCTGTGGGGGAGCATTTGCCTCGGCTTCAAGCGGTTTCACGATCTCGGTTATCCAGGCTGGTGGAGCCTGGTGTACCTCGTGCCGCTGTTCGCGGCCGGCGTATTTTTGATACTCGGGTTTGCGATGACCAGCTTTCTCGGCGTCGCTTGGCTGCTCGCGGAAATTCTCGCCGGCATCAGCTTCCTGATCGGAGTTGCACAATTGGTGCTGGTCTACATTCGGCTCGGCCAGGAGGGGCCGAACCAATATGGTCCCGATCCTCTCGCCGTTTGACGCGGCGGGCGCGTGACGGTCGATCCCAACAACCGGCCGGGCGGTGAGAGTCTTATTCTCACCGCCAGATGCGCCGACAAGGTGCAATTCTTCGACGCCGGCACGCTCGCCTTGCAGAGCGAGATCGCCATGCCGGGCTCGACGCACGAGATGGTTCGTTCGCTCGACGGGGCGACACTCTATGCCTCGATCTATGGCGGCGGCATTTTCGGCAAGAACACGGATCCCGATCGCCGCATTGCGGCGATCGATCTCGCCGCGCGCAAGCTCGAGCGCGTCATTGACGTCGGCGGACCCTTCGCGCCGCATTCGCTGATGATGGACGAGGGCGGCACGCTGTGGGCGACGGCCGAGCTCGCCAACGCGGTTCTGGCGATCGACCCGCGAAGCGGCAAGGCCGAGCGCGTCGACATCGGCGGCGCGCCGCATTGGATCGCCGTCAGCCATGCCACCGGCAAACTGTTCGCCTCGTTCAAGACCAGGGAGGCGGTGGCGGTGCTCGACGTCGAAAGCCGCAAGGTGATCGACCTCATCACCGTCGCGCAGGGCGCCGAAGGCATCGCGGTGTCGCCCGACGGCTGGGCGCTGTTCGTCTGCGCGCACCGCAAGGGCGTGGTGTATGCCTTCGACACGCGCACGCATGCTTTGCACCGCATGCTGCGCATCGACGGTGCGCCCGGCGAGGCGAACCAGTCGCGCCGCGTGCGGGTGTCGCCGGATGGGCGCTATGTCTGCGCGTCCTCCCATGTCGACAGCTATGCCGCCGTCTACGACGCCTTCAGCTTCGAGCAGGTCGCCGGTTTCCCGACGCCGAAGGCGCCCACGGGCTTCTGCTTCGCCGCCGACGGCGAGCACGGCTATCTGTGCTGCCACGACGCCGCCAAGGTGCTGGAGTTCGAATTGGCCAGCGGCCGCGTCAGCCGCGAATTCGCGACGGCGGCCGGGGCGGAGTTCATCATCTCGTACTAGCTGGAGCGCGTGATGCGCGTTTTTCTCGCGGGCGCCGGCGGAGCGATCGGACGCAGGCTGACGCCGCTGTTGCGCGCGGCCGGCCATGAAGTCGCCGGCACCACACGTTCGCCCGACAAGGCCGACGCGATCGCCAAGCTGGGCGCCGCGCCGGTGGTGGTCGATGTGTTCGATGCGCCGGCGCTCGCGCAGGCCGTGAAGCGGGCGGCGCCGCAGGCGGTCATCCACCAGCTCACCGATCTCGCCTTCGCGCCCGGGACGCCGCGCTACCGGGAAGCGCTCGCGCGCAATGCGCGGCTGCGCATCGAAGGCACGCGCAACCTGGTCGATGCCGCGCGCGGGGCGGGCGTCGAGCGCATGGTGGCGCAGAGCATCGCCTTCATCTATGCGCCGGGTCCGGGCGCGCGCGTCGAGAGCGATCCCTTCAACGACGACCCGGCAGCCGTGCAAACGGTGAGCGCGGTCAAGGCGCTGGAAGCGGCGGTGCTGTCGCTGCCGCAAGGGATCGTGCTGCGCTACGGGTTTTTCTACGGGCCCGGCACCTGGTGGTTCGAGACGCCGCGCTCGCCCGCCGTGCATATCGACGCCGCGGCGCAAGCCGCGCTGCTCGCGCTCGGCAAGGCCGCGCCCGGCGTCTACAATGTCGCGGAAGACGATGCCGGCCTGTCGAGCGAGAAGGCAAAGCGCGCTTTCGGCTTCGACGCGGGCTTTCGCATGTCCCCTTAGTCGTCATTCCGGGGCGCGAGCGACAGCGAGCGAACCCGGAATCCATAGCCCGCAGCGCTGCGGACTATGGATTCCGGGCTCGCGGCCTAACGGCCGCGCCTCGGAATGACTGCTAGGGCTTGAAAGGCTTGCTCAGATAAGGCGAGCCTTTCATCCCGTAGCGCCAGGGTTGCTCCACCGCCTTTGTGATGCCGATGCGCAGGCCGATGGCAAGCTCGGGCGTGCCGTTGCGCGCGCGCAGCTCGAAGGGCGGCCGGTCGAGCGGCAGGCCGTTGTGCTTGATGGTCACGCCGAGCGCCTCGCACAGCTTGCCCGGCCCCGAGCATAGCGCGCGCGGCTCGCTCAAGCCGCGCCGCCGCCGCATGACGCTCAATCCTTGCGTCGGCTCCAGCGCCCGGATCAGCACCGCGCTGGCCGAGCCTTGTCCCTCGCACACGAAATTGAGGCACCAGTGGATGCCGTAGGAGCGGTAGACATAGACGTAGCCGGCCGGGCCGAACATGACCGCGTTCCGCTCGGTCGGGCCGTTATAGGAATGCGCCGCCGGGTCGGTGTGGTGATAGGCCTCCACCTCCACGATCACACCGCCCACGCCATTGACCAAGAGCGTCGCCCCGATCAGCTCCGGCGCCACGGTGTGGACCGAACGGTCGAAAAATTTGCGGGAGAGCTTGCGGGTCATGTCACAAAGGACGCGCTTGCTGGGGCGGCTTTGTCATTGCTAGTACTGGTTGCGTCGATTTAGGTATCTAATCTCTGCGCGAAGTGGGAGCCTGCCATGAAGAAGGCCCGCGATGCGAAAGCCACGCGTTCCACCGTCGGGGTGAGCGCCGACATTTTCAAGCAGGTATACGATTCCCCGCACTCACTGCCCGGCAAGCACAAATGGGTCACCGCGCACGCCGACGTGCGCGCGATCGAGAAGCTGCTCGGCATTCCGAACGGCACCATTGGCGCGCCGCTCTGGGTGAGCGGCGACAGCAAGAACTGCGCGAAATGCGGCCGCGAGACCAATTGGTTCGACATCGTGTCCTCGGCGGTGGGCAAGGTGCACGGCAAGGATCTGCTGGTGAAGGTGATCCTCGGCGACAAGAAATTCGTCAACGTGGAAGCCCCGCGGGCGATTGCCGACCTAGTCTGCGCCAAGTGTAAGGCGCCGATCACCGACCTGCGCAGCTTCAAGTGTCACAACTGGGCTTATGCCTTCGGTGACATCAAGGCAGTCATTGAAAAGGCCGGCCTGACCCGCGGCTGACTTTCGTCTCCGACGCGCGCGAGGGTCACCTTCTCCGACTGGCCTATGGCGTCGGCTCCGAAGCGCGATCTACTGGTGTGCAGGTGATGCTGTCGGCCGCGATGCCGGCGATTTGGCCCCGGCGACCGCGGCTCAAAACGCCTGTGTCCCGCCAGCAACACCCTTACGACAAAGCAGCCGCAAGACCCCCTGAATTCCCCCGACGCCGCGATTTGGCCATACCCTGCGTCGACACCGGGGGCCGCCGAGGTACTGCCCAAGCCGTTGTGTGGCTTTGTGGTTTTACCGCCGGGCAAGAAACCTCGGGTAATGCTGGCAGGGTAAGCCAGCGATATTCGGGGGCGGGGGCTCCGAGTTGTAATGGACGCTAAGACCAATCTGAAATCCAGGCTGCCGAGCCGCCACGCCACCGAAGGGCCCGACCGGGCGCCGCATCGGGCGTTCTATTACGCCATGGGTCTGACCACCGGGCAGATCCACCAGCCCTTCGTCGGGGTCGCCACCTGCTGGAACGAGGCCGCGCCCTGCAATATCGCGCTGATGCGTCAGGCGCAGGCGGTGAAGGCGGGCGTTGCCTCCGTCGGCGCCACCGCGCGCGAGTTCTGCACCATCACCGTCACCGACGGCATTGCCATGGGCCATGCCGGCATGAAGGCCTCGCTGCCGTCGCGCGAAGTCATTGCGGATTCGGTCGAATTGACCGTGCGCGGCCACGCCTATGACGCGCTGATCGGCGTCGCCGGCTGCGACAAGTCGCAGCCCGGTATGATGATGGCCATGTGCCGGCTCAATGTCCCGGCGATCTACATCTATGGCGGCTCGATCCTGCCCGGCACCTTCAAGGGCAAGCCGGTCACCATCCAGGACGTCTACGAGGCGGTCGGCAAGCACTCGGTCGGCCAGATGTCGGACGAGGACCTGCATATCCTGGAGGAGAACGCCTGTCCGTCGGCCGGCGCCTGCGGCGCGCAGTTCACCGCCAACACCATGGCGACCGTCTCGGAGGCGATCGGCCTGGCGCTGCCTTATTCGGCCGGCGCGCCGGCCCCTTACGAGATCCGCGACAAGTTCTGCATGCTCGCCGGCGAGATGATCATGGAGCTGATCGTCAAGAACATCCGCCCGCGCGACATCGTCACCCGCAAGGCGCTGGAAAATGCTGCTGCTGTTGTTGCTGCTACTGGCGGCTCGACCAATGCTGCACTGCATCTGCCGGCCATCGCCCACGAGTGCGGCATCGAATTTACTTTGTTCGACGTGGCCGAAATCTTCAAAAAGACACCATATGTCGCAGATTTGAAACCGGGCGGCCGTTATGTCGCCAAGGATATGTTCGAAGCTGGCGGCGTGCCGAACTTGATGAAAACGCTGCTCGATCACGGCTACCTACACGGCGACTGCCTGACCGTCACCGGCCGCACCATCGCCGAAAACCTCAAAAGCGTGAAATTCAATCCCGACCAGGACGTGGTGCGTCCCGCCGATAAGCCGTTGCTGGCAACCGGCGGAGTGGTCGGCCTGAAGGGCAATCTCGCCCCCGACGGCGCCATCGTGAAGGTGGCGGGCATGCACAAGCTGCATTTCTCGGGCCCCGCGCGCTGTTTCGACGGCGAGGAAGCCTGCTTCGACGCCATCAAGAACAAGAAGTACAAAGAAGGCGACGTGCTGGTGATCCGTTATGAAGGCCCGAAGGGCGGTCCGGGCATGCGCGAAATGCTCGCCACCACGGCGCTGCTCTATGGGCAGGGCATGGGCGAGAAAGTCGCGCTCATCACCGATGGCCGCTTCTCCGGCGCTACCCGCGGCTTCTGCATCGGTCATGTCGGACCGGAAGCGGCGGTCGGTGGCCCTATCGGTCTCATCCGCGACGGTGACATCATCGAAATCGATGCCGACAAAGGTACGCTCGACGTCAAGCTGTCGGCCGACGAATTGGCCAAGCGCAAGGCACAATGGAAGCCGCGCGAAAACGAATACGGCTCTGGCTATCTCTGGAAATACGCCCAGCAGGTCGGCACCGCGCTCAACGGCGCGGTCACGCATCCCGGCGGCGCCGGCGAGAAGGTTTGTTATGCGGACAGTTGAGAGTCTTTTGCGTATCGGCGTGATCGCGGCCTGCCTCGCCGCCGGCCCCGCGCTCGCCTTCGACGGCAGCAAGACCGACGCCAAGGCGACGCCGACGCCGGCGGAGGCATTCCGCACCGGCGCGCATTGGCTCAAGCTTGGTGACGCCGCCAAGGCCGTGCCTTCGCTCGAATACGCCGCCGAAAACGGCCATGCCATCGCGCAGTGGAAGCTCGGCCGCATGTATGCCGAAGGCGACGGCGTGACGCAGGACGACCTCAAGGCCTTCAATTATTTCCGCCGCATCGCCGACGCCCATGCCGACGACAATCCGGACATGCCGCGTTCGCGCTTTGTCGCCAGTGCCTTCGTGGCGCTCGGCCGCTATTACCTGCAAGGCATCCCGCAAACCAAGATCAAGCGCGATCCGGAGCGCGCGCGCGAGATGTTCTCCTATGCCGCCTCATATTTCCGCGACCCGGAAGCTCAGTATTATCTTGCCCGACTCTATCTCGACGGCGTCGGCGCTCCGCACGACCCGCGTACCGCAGCGCGCTGGTTCGGGTTGTCGGCCCACAAGGGCCTTTGCAAGGCGCAGGCCATGCTCGGCGCCATGCTGTTTACCGGCGATCACGTACCGCGCCAGGCCGCACGCGGCCTGATGTGGCTGACGCTCGCCAAGGACGCCTCCAAGGATTCCAGCGACCAAGCCTGGATCAGCCGGCTCTACAGCAACGCCTTCCGCCAGGCGACCGAGGACGAGAAGGCGATGGCGGCGCTTTATCTCAAGCACTGGCTCGAGTCGCGCCGCGAATAGCGCCTGCGCCACCTACGGCGCAAAAAGGCTGCTGAGCGTCAACACCTTGCCGTCGCGGTGCCAGGTGATTTCGCTGACGCGCCATTCCTTGCCGAGTTTCACCAGGTCGAGCACGACCATCGTGGGCGTGCCCTGATTGGTGAACTTGACGGTGGCGCGCACCTTGCCAGGCGCGAGGTCGCTGACCGCGATGTCGAAAGCGTCGATCGTCCAGTCCTGCGCGTCGACGAAGGGGTCGCCGTCGAGCATGCCGACTTCGCCGCGGCGAGCGGCGTCGTTCTGATCCTTGATCATCGAGGCAGCCAATTGCGGCGCAAAGTAGCGCCGAATGGCACGATCATTGTCGAGCAGAATGCCCTCGGCCTTCTTGCCCTTGTAGGCCGCATAGATCGCGGTCACGAAGTCGCTCGCCGACTGGTCGACCGCTTTGGCCGGAGTGGCGAGAACGGCGCAGGAAGCGCCGAGCAAAAGATGTCGTCGGTTCAGCATCCTGCTCGCTCCACGGCGGTGCCTGACCCTTTGTGGGGCGCGCCCGCTGCGAGGTTCATGGCCGCTCGATCGCCAGATCGACCCATACCGGCACATGGTCGGATGGCTTGTCCCAGCCGCGCACGTGGCGGTCTATGCCGGCATCGATCAGCCGGTCGGCGGCCTGCGCCGACAGGAGCAGGTGGTCGATGCGGATGCCATCGTTCTTGGCGAATGCGCCGGACTGATAATCCCAGAAGGTGTAGAGGTCGCCGGCGTCGCTGGTGGCCCGGATGGCGTCGGTCAGCCCCAGATTGGTAAGCGCACGGAATTTTTCACGCGTCGGCATCAGAAACAGAGCGTCGTTGACCCAGGCCTGCGGGCGCTTGGCATCGAGCGGGGTGGGGATCACGTTGTAGTCGCCCGCCAGCACCAGCGGCTCTTCTAGTTTAAGGCGCTCAAGCGAAAACTTCACCAATCTTTCCATCCATTTGAGTTTATAGGCGTATTTGTCCTCTCCGCCATTGCCGTTGGGGAGATAGAGCGAAGCCACCCGCAGCACTCCGCCCTTGGTCGACACCAGCGCCTCCAGGAAGCGCGCCTGGGCGTCGCCGTCGTCGCCCATCAGCCCGGGGGCCACCTCGTCGAACGGCAGCTTGGAGAGCAGCGCCACTCCGTTCCAGGTCTTCTGCCCGTGCACCGCCACGTTGTAGCCCAGAGCCTCGATCGGCTCGCGCGGGAAGGCATCGTCGGTGCATTTGACCTCCTGCAGGCAGACGATGTCGGGCTCGCGCTCTTTCAGCCAGGCCTGCAGGCAATCCATGCGCTGGCGGATCGAATTGACGTTCCAGGTGGCGATGCGCATGCGCAAAGGTTCCGATGCGGCCCGAATAACGCCCGCTTGCCAGTGTTTACCAGCGGGCGCAGGGATATGCACCCCGGGCCGTTTCTATGCTAGAAGGCGGCAGCGCGGCCGCCTTTAAGGGTCAATACGAGCCAATCCGCGGAAAGGGAGCGCCCGGGCCGACATTGCCGCGAGCCCGGATCGATCGTTGACATGAGCACACGAAAGGCACTGTTTGGGGTGGCTGTGCTCGCCCTGATAGGCATTGCTGTGCTCGCCCGCGACTTTTGGACCGGGGAGCGCGCCTCCGCTGCACGCGTCCAGGGCAAGCACGCGCGCACCGTCCCGGTCGAGGTCGCCACGGCGGTCCGCAAGCAGGTTCCGGTGCGCATCGATGCGCTCGGCACGGTAACGCCGATCGCCAGCGTCGCCATCAAGACCCGCATCGACACCGCCATCGATGCCGTGCATTTCAAGGACGGCGCCCATGTCACCAAGGGCGAGCTTCTGTTCACCCTCGACTGCCGCGCGGTTGACGCCCAGATTGCGCAGACCGCGGGCACGGTCGCCCGGGACGAGGCGCAGCTTGCCGGCGCGCTACGCGACGTCGATCGCTACAACACCTTGGTGAAGAAAAACGCCACCCCGCAGCAGACCCTCGACGCCGCCCAGACCCAGGCCGACGTCTACCGCGCCACCGTCAAGGCCGACCAAGGAACGCTGGAGAACCTGAAAGTCCAACGCAGCTACTGCACGATCACCGCGCCGATTACCGGCCGCATCAGCGCGGCCAATGTCAAGATCGGCAATTTCGTGCGCCAAGCCGATACCACCCCCATGGCCACCATCAACCAGATGGCGCCAGTCTACGTCACTTTCACGGTGGCGCAGAAAAGCCTGCCGGCGATCCGTGCCGCGCTGACCGCCAACACCGCCCGTATCGAAGCAATCGTCCCCGGCGAGCAGAAGCCCGCCGCGGGTGTCGTCAGCATGATCGAAAACACGGTCGATCCGACCACCGGAATGGCCATCATACGCGCCACCATGCCCAACAAGGACGAGCGCCTGTGGCCCGGCACCTTGGTCAACACCGACCTGACCCTGCGCAGCGAAGAAGGCGTGGTGGTGCCGACCGTCGCGGTGCAAGTGAGCCAAACCGGCAATTTCGTCTTTGTCATCGACGCTAACAACATCGCCCATGTGCGCCACGTCACCCCCGATCGTCAGTTTCAGGGCGAAACGGTGATCGCCTCGGGCGTCAAAGCCGGCGAAACGGTAGTTACCGACGGGCAGCTGCAGCTGTCGAACGGGGCGCGCGTATCAACGCGCGGGCGGAAACCGACGGGCGCCCCTCGGGGCCGAGCCGGGACCTGATCGATGTCGATTTCGGAAACCTGCATTCGCCGCCCGGTGCTGACGACGCTGCTGACGGCGTCGATGATCGTATTCGGCGCCTTCGCCTACCGGCTGTTGCCGGTGGCGGCGCTGCCCTCGGTCGATTACCCGACCATCCAGATTACGGCCACTTTGCCGGGCGCTTCGCCGGAGACCATGGCGGCCTCGGTTGCCGCCCCGATCGAGCGCCAGCTTTCGACGATCGCCGGCATCTCGTCGATGAACTCGGCGTCCGCGCTCGGCCTGTCGCAGATCACGATTCAGTTCGACCTCGATCGCAACATCGACGGGGCCGCGCTCGATGTACAAACCGCACTGTCGACGGCGGCCAAGAACCTGCCGGTCGAAATGACCACGCCGCCGAGCTTCCGCAAGGTTAATCCCGGCGATTTCCCGGTGCTCTACCTGAGCATGCGGTCCGACACCATGCCGCTGTCGGCGGTCGACGATTACGCCGAGACGGTGCTGGCGCCGCAGATCTCGCAGTTGCCCGGTATCGCGCAGGTCCTGGTCTACGGCGCGCAGAAATTCGCCGTGCGGGTGCAGGTCGATCCGGTGGCGGCGGCCGCGCGGAACATCTCGCTCGAGGACATCCGCAGCGTCGTGGCGCAAGCCAACTCCTCGGCCCCGGTCGGCACGCTGCAAGGGCAAAAGCAGGCGGTCACTCTGGTCGCGACCGGCGCGATGAAGCACGCCGCCGACTATCGCGACGTGGTGGTGGCCTATCGCAATGGCGCACCGGTCAAGCTCAACGAAGTCGCGCACGTGATCGACAGCGTCGAGAACGACAAGATTGCGACCTGGTTCAACGATTCCCGCGCTATCGTGCTGGCGATCCAACGGCAGCCCGACGCCAACACCGTACAGGTCGTGGACGACGTGCGCTCGAAGCTGCCGCATATGCGCGCGCAGGTGCCCGCGGCCATCCAAATACAGCCGCTGTTCGACCGCTCGATCTCGATTCGGGCAGCCGTCTACAACGTGCAGGAGACTCTCGCGATCGCGGTGTGCCTGGTCATCCTGGTGATATTTCTTTTCTTGCGGAAGCTTTCCGCCACCATCATCCCGGCGCTGGCCGTTCCGGTGTCGCTGATCGGCACTTGCGCGGCCATGTACGCGTTCGGCTTCTCCATCAACAACATGACTCTGCTGGCGCTGACCCTGTCGGTCGGTTTTGTGGTCGACGACGCGATCGTCATGCTGGAGAACGTCGTGCGCCACATCGAGGGCGGCATGCGGCCGTTCGAGGCGGCGTTGAAAGGCTCACGCGAGATCGGCTTCACCATCGTATCGATCACCTTTTCGCTGATAGCGGTGTTCATTCCGGTGCTGCTGATGGGCGGCATGGTCGGCCGCGTGTTTCGCGAGTTCGCAGTGACCATCGCGGTGGCGATCGTCACCTCGGGCTTCGTTTCATTGACGCTGACGCCGATGCTGTGTGCGCGTGTGCTGAAGAGTCATGAGGGCGAGGAAAAGCAGAATTTCGTCATGCGCGGCTTCGAGGCGATGTTCGAGGGCATGAAGCGCTCCTACGAATGGTCGCTGGACTGGGTGATCCGCTTCCGCGCGATCATGCTGGTGGTGACGCTCGCCACAATCGCCGGCACCGTTTGGCTGTATATCGTGGTGCCGAAGGGCTTCTTCCCCACGGAAGACACCGGCTACATGATCGGCATTTCCGAGGGCAACACCGATATCGCTTTCCCGGAGATGGTGACGCATCAGCGCAAAGTCGCCGACATCGTGCGCAAGGACAAAGCCGTCGCCTACATTAATTCGACCGTCGGCGCCGGCGGTCCCAACACGTTGCCCAACAGCGGCCGCATGCTGGTGGCCCTTAAGGACCGCGACGAGCGCGGCAAGCTGCAATCGATCATCGCCCGGCTGCGGCGCGAAGCCAACATTTTCCCGGGGATTCAGATTTTCTTCCAGCCGATCCAGAACATCAAGCTGGGCGGCCGCCTCAACAAGAGCGAATATCAATACACGTTGCAGTCCAACGACACCGACGTGCTCTATCGCGTGGCGCCTGAGCTGCGCGACAAGATCGCCAATCTGCCGGGCCTGCTCGACGTCACAACCGACCTCTACGTGAAGAACCCGCAGGTCACCATCGAAGTCGACCGCGAGAAGTCGGCGGTCTACGGCGTTTCCGTCGATCAGGTACGGCAAACCCTCTACGACGCCTTCGGCTCGCGCCAAGTCGCGACGATTTACACGCCGGCCAACAACTATCAGGTCATCCTCGAGGCCCAGCCAAATTTCCAGGAGAGTCCCAACGACCTCAACAAGATATTCGTGAAGACTTCGAGCGGAACGCTGGTGCCGCTGTCGGCTGTGACGCATTTCGTGCGCACGGTCGGCCCGTTGCAAGTTAATCACCAGGGACAGCAGCCTGCCGTCACTATCTCGTTCAACCTGAGGCCTGGCTTCTCGCTCGGTCAGGCGGTCGATGAGATCAGCAATCTCGAGCGGTCGGAGCATTTGCCGGCCTCCATTACAACCGGCTTCCAGGGCGCCGCCCAGGTGTTCCAGGATTCATTGCGCGGGCAGGGCATCTTGATCCTCGCGGCCGTGTTTGCCGCCTATGTGGTGCTCGGCATTCTCTACGAGAGCTTCATTCACCCGATCACCATCATCTCCGGCCTGCCGTCGGCGGGCATCGGCGCGATATTGACGCTGATGCTGTTCAAGATGGATCTGTCGGTGATCGCCATGATCGGCATCGTCATGCTGGTCGGCATCGTCAAAAAGAACGCCATTATGATGATCGACTTCGCGATCGAGCGCCGCCGGGTCGGGCTATCCGCCGAGGCCGCCATCCGCGAGGCGGCCACGCTGCGCTTCCGTCCCATCATGATGACGACTTTTGCCGCCATCTTCGGCACGTTGCCGATCGCGCTCGGCACCGGTGCCGGCGCCGAACTGCGCCAGCCGCTCGGCGTCGCGGTGGTGGGCGGCCTGCTGCTATCGCAGCTTTTGACGCTCTACATCACGCCGGTGATCTATCTCTATCTCGATCGCGTCGACCGGCTGATTAAGCGTCGCATCGAGCCGCAGCTCGAGGAAGTGCCGGAAGCGCCTGCCGCGCAAGCGGCTGAATAAGCTTTATCCGCTCATCCTGAGGAGCCCGCCGAAGGCGGGCGTCTCGAAGGATGGCGGCCACATGCTTCGAGACGCGTCGCTTACGCGACGCTCCTCAGCATGAGGCCCGGATAGGTTCCGGATTGTCTTGGTCTACAGCGCGAAGCTGGTGCCGCAGCCGCAGGAGGCGGTGGCGTTCGGGTTCTTCACCTTGAAGGACGCGCCGATCAGGTCCTCGACGAAGTCGATCTCGGAACCCGCCATGTATTGCTGCGACACCGGATCGATCAGCACGGTGGCGCCTTCGCGCGCGATCACCAGGTCGTCGGAGGCCTTGGCGGTTTCCGTGTCGAATTTGTACTGGAACCCGGAACAGCCACCGCCTTCCACCGACACGCGCAGCATCGTGCCTTCCGGCTCGGTTTTCAGGATCTCGCCGATCCGCCGTGCCGCCCGTTCGCTGACCGTGATGCCCGTTTCGCTCATACTTCGCCTTTTGCCATAGGCTATTGGCAGAACCTGTTGCAATTAGTTAAGTGCGCCGGGCTGCCAGGTCAATCCGCGCGCATGATCCCGTGTGAGGTCACGCGCCCATCATTAAGCAAATATGGCCATTTCCACGCCCATCGCGCGCGCCGCTTACGCCGCCGATCCGGCAAAAAGCCGCGGCCGGCGCTACTCCGAGCCGCCCAGCCCCTCGCGCAACGACTTCCGCCGCGATTGCGACCGCATCATCCATTCCGCCGCCTTCCGCCGCCTCGCCCACAAGACGCAGGTCTTCGTCTATCACGAGGGCGATCATTACCGCACCCGGCTCACCCATACGCTGGAAGTGGTGCAAATCGCCCGCTCGCTGGCGCGTGCGCTCGGCCTCGACGAGGATTTGGCGGAGGCCGCGGCGCTCGCCCACGATCTCGGCCATCCGCCCTTCGGCCACGCCGGCGAGCGCGCGCTCGAGACTTGCGTCAAAGAGTTCGGCGGCTTCGACCACAACGCGCAGGCGCTGCGCCTCGTTACCGATCTCGAGCGCCGCTACGCCGATTTCGACGGCCTCAACCTCACCTGGGAGACGCTGGAAGGCCTGGTCAAGCACAACGGCCCGCTCACCGACCGTGCCGGCATTGCCGCCGCCCGCTACGCGCAGACCGGCGTGCCGGCGCCGATCCTCGCCTATTCGCGCATCCAGGACCTCGAATTGTGGTCCTATGCCAGCGCCGAGGCGCAGGTGGCGGCGATCGCCGACGATGTCGCCTATGACGCCCACGACATCGACGACGGCTTGCGCGCCGACCTGTTCGCCCTCGACGACATCGCCTGCGTGCCGCTGGTCGGCGACATCTTGCGCGACATCGACGGCAGATACGCGTGCCTCGACGGCGCTCGCCGCGCGCACGAGACGGTGCGCCGCATCATCACGCGCATGATCGAGGACGTGACCGCCGAAAGCCGCGTCCATCTTGCCGTGCTCAAGCCCGCCTCATCCGCTGAGGTGCGCCATGCGGCCGAGCCGGTGATCGCCTTTTCGCCCGCCATGCAGAGCGCCGATGCCGCCATCAAGGGCTTCCTTTATCCGCGCATGTACCGGCACGCCCGCGTCATGCGCGTGATGGAAGACGCCGAAGCGGTGGTGCGCGACCTGTTTGGCCATTTCCTCGCCCATCCCGCCGACCTGCCGGCCGAATGGGCCGAGGGCATCGAAAAGGCGGGCGCCGGCGGCCGCGCGCGCCGCGTCGCCGACTACATCGCCGGCATGACCGACCGCTACGCCCTCGTCGAGCACGCCCGCCATTTCCCGACGACGCCGGAGCTTCGCTAGCCCGCCGGCGGCAAAATAAATCGCCCGCCCTGTGACCTGCATCACAGCCCGCATGCCGGCGCCCCTTTAGGCTTATCCATAGTCGGCGGACATGATCCGCACCTTAAAAAGCGCACCGCCTGAAGGGGTTCGTCATGGAAATGCAGCATATCCGCTACTTTCTCGCCCTTTGCGAGGAGCAGAACTTCACCCGCGCGGCCCGCCATTGCGGGGTGGCGCAACCGTCGCTCACCCGGGCCATCAAGCGACTGGAAAAGGACCTGGGCGGGTCGCTGTTCGAACGCAGCCGCAAATCGACGGAAATGACCGCGCTCGGCCGCGCGATGCGCCCGCATTTTGCCGAAATCGCCCGCGCGGCGGCTGCCGCCAGGCGCGATGCCGATCGCTACGTGACCGACCGGCCGGTCAAGAGCTTCCGAACCTCGGAGCGCGGCCTGCGCAAAGACGTGGCTGCCGCCGCGGTCTGACCGGCGTCGAGCGCCTGCCGAAAGGGCCGCCCAAGCGCGGCCCTTTTTGCGTCGGCCCAAAAGCGCCGCATCGGATCGGAACGCGCGTGCCGGTCTGCCCGTTGACCGCCCGAAGCGGAGGGCCAGACATGAGCGCGAAGGAAAAACGCAAAGACGCCGAATCGCCGGAAGCCGATGACGCCGAAGCGCGCAGGCGCGCCGCTGCCGGCAAAGCCGGCAAAGGCGGCGCGGAACAAGAGCCGCTCGACGAGGAAAGTCTCGACCATGTGCTGCGCGAGGCGCCGCTCTAGTCTTCCGCGCCGAGGCCGTGATTGAATATCGTCCATGCGCCCGTGCGCCCGCCATGTCGTTGCCATCGCCAGCCTGGCGTTGCTCGCCAGCGGGCCCGCCGCTGCCGAGCCTGTTCCGCTCCCGCCGCCCAAACCTCCGCAAAACGCCGCCGTGAGACACCTGTCCGACAGCAAGGCCGCGGTTTGCCTGATGCTGGAATCGGCGGCGCAAGCCAACGGCCTGCCGATCGCATTTCTCACCCGCCTCATCTGGCGCGAGAGCAATTTCAACGTCGGGGCGGTCGGCCCCATGACCCGTTACGGCAGCCGCGCGCTCGGCATTGCCCAGTTCATGCCGGAGAGCGCCGCCGAAAGCGGGCTCGCGGATCCCTTCGATCCGGTGCAGGCGCTGCCGAAGGCGGCCGAACTGTTGCGCCGCTTGGCCGAGCGCTTCGGCAATCTCGGGCTCGCCGCCGCCGCATACAATGCCGGCCCGCGCCGCGTGCGCGAATGGCTCGCCGGCACAGGCTATATGCCCTCCGAGACGCGCGCCTATGTGCTGGCGATTACCGGGCGCACGGTGGAGTATTGGGCGATACCGCCGAAGGAAAACGTGGAAGACGCAAAGGCAAAGCAAAAGGCGCCGGTCACGCCGGTAAAGAAGCCGGCCAATTGCGAAACCACGCTCGCATCGCTCGACCAGCCGCCGGGGCGCTTCGCTTTCGAATTGAACCGGCGTGTCGCGGCAGCGATCGGCAAGCCATGGGGTGTCGAGCTCGCGGCCGGCTTCTCGCGCCAGCGCGTGCTCGAACACTATGCGCGGGCCATGCAGCGGCTTGCCGCGGTGATCGGTAGCCAAGACCCGATCCTCGTTCGCGCGACGGTGCGCAACCGGGGCTCGACCCCGTTTTACCAGGCGCGCATCGGCGCCGACACGCGCCGCGCGGCCGAACTCGCTGTGCGTCCGCATCCGCCGCGCCGGCGGCGCCTGCCTGGTCTTGCGCATGCCGGGATGAGCGGCTTGTTTATCGTTGGGGTTTTCGACTGCAGAGGAGATCGGTCATGTCGCGCAAAGTTGCATTTGTTTTGCTGGGCCTGCTGACGGCGTTCAATGTCGTGGCCTTGGCGATCAACGCCGCGCCGCCCTCGCGCGCCGCCGTCGCCGGCATGAGCTATCAGAAGCTCGTGCACGACAAGGACTTTGCCCGCGCGGTGAAAGCGGTGGTCGCGGGCTGCAAGGTGAACGTGGAATTGGCCAAGCTCGCCTGCTGAGCGCCCAAGCCAGGCCGCGCTGTCGGAAGCATGCCGGATATGGCCTTGAATGCTTATGAGAAGGCCATCGTGCGCAATGCCGACTGGTTCATCGGCCGGCAGTCGCGCGAGGGCTATATCGATGCCGACGGCGACGAGTTCTACGGCATTCGCGGCGACGCCACGCTGGTCGGCCATTCGGTGACGGTGCGCTGCTATGCGCACGCCTTGACGGGAGCGGCCGACTATCTCGCATCCGCACAACGCTCGCTTGCCTGGCTCGCCGCACGGCAGGACGCGCGCGGCGGCTGGAGCGGCCATTCCGCCTTCACGCTCGACGGCGCCCAGTGCGTGTTCGAGGGCTTCAACACCTATCAGATGCTCAGCGGCGACCGGCAATATGAGCCGGTGCTGGTCAAGGCCGCCGACCGCATGGTCACCGGCACGCTGAACCGCGACGGCAGTTTGCGCCTCGCCGATATCATCGAAATCGGCGAATACGCCCATTTCGCCATGCTCGCCTGGAAGACCACCGGCGAGCAGCGCTTCGTGAGCGCCGCCCGGCAAATGATCGCGCATATCGAGCAATGCTTCGACGAAAGGGAAGGGTGCTGGCGGCCGTTCGCGCCGTCGCATCTGCGCCGGGATTGGCTGGCGCGCCTTGTGCGCCCGCCGCTGCGGCTCGCTTTGTTTCATTTGCCGATGCGCGGCAGGCTCGCCGCGCGCGCCGCCGATCATATCCTGCCGTTGCTGGTGGCCGACAGCCATCCGCAATACGCCATGAGCCTGATGGACGCCGAGGCGTTGCTCGACACCCTCGACGGCACGTGTGAATTCCCGCAGCTGAAGGAGCAGACGCGGGCCGCCATTGCTTGGGCCGAGCGCCGCTGCCGCGGACCGTTTCCCGGCAGCCTGGTCGAATCCGTCCCGACGGACAAAAAGACCAGCGTGTATCCGGTCGCCGTCATCAATGACACGCGTCTGGCCGCCTTGTGGCCGAGCACGTGCCTGCTCATCGCCTATTGCGGCCTGAACGAGGACGCCTGCCGCGACAAAGCACGCGCGGTCGCCGACTGGATTTTGACGGTGCAGGACGAACAGGGCGGCTTCAGCAATTTCACTGCGCCGGACGGCACAGCGCGACCGCTGCAAAGCGGTAACGTGAATTTCTACGCTTCGATGGCGCTGTGGCTCTTCAATGAAGTGTACAACAGCGGGCGCGTGCGGCTGTTCACGCGGCCGCATGTTTCGGCCAAACCCGATTAGCTCTCGCGCACCGGCAAAATCGCGAGCGAAACCGCGAAAACCGAAAGATATGAGGGGGAATGCGATGTCACGTCTGTCCGGCAAAGTGGCGTTCATTACCGGCGGCGGAGGCGGCATCGGCCGCGCCACCGCCGAGCGGTTCGTGGAAGAGGGCGCCAAAGTCGTCATCGCCGAAATCGACAAGGCGAGCGGCGAGACGGCCGCGCTCTCCGCCCATACTTTTGCCGGGAATTCCGGCGGCGATGCGCTTTTCATCCACACCGACATCCGTGAGCGCAAGCAGGTCGAGGAGGCGCTCGAAGAGACGGTGCGACGCTTTGGCGGACTGCACATCCTCCACAACAATGCCGGCGGCTCGACGCCGCAGGATGGCCCCGTCACCGAGGCGCCGGAGGAGGAGTTCTGGCGCGCGATGCGGCTCGACGTCTACGGCACGTTTCTCTGTTCGAAGCTCGGCATTCCCTACATGATCGCTTCGGGCGGCGGTTCGATCATCAACATGAGCTCGATTGTGGCGCTGCGCGCGCTGCCGGGCCGCGACTGCTACACGGCGGCGAAAGGCGCGATTGCCGCGCTCACGCGCTCCATGGCGGTCGAATACGCGCCGCACAAGATCCGCGTGAACGCGATCGCGCCCGGCGTGGTGCTCACCGAGCGTGTCAAGAAGCTGATGCAGAGCGCCAAGGATATCGAGAAGCTCGCGGCGACCCACCTGCTCGGCCTCGGCGAGCCCGCGCACATGGCCGATATCGCGGTTTATCTTGCCTCCGACGAGTCGGTGATCACCACGGGGCAGGTGATTTCCGTCGACAGCGGGGCGACGATTAGGTGACGCCCTGCATCTTTTGAGTTAGTCGCTCTCACTCCGCGATATCGAAATGCCGGTTCGGCTCCATGCGTTCATGCAGCACGCGCACGATCTCGGTCGTGGCCGGCGCGATGGCGCGAAAATAGACGACGTGCACGGGTCGTCTAACTTTCGCCGTCGCGTCGCTCGCGCGCACGTGGCGCAGGTGCGGGCTGCGTAATCCGGTGAGCAGATCGTCGCGCGCGCGTCGCCTTGGCTTGCGGCGTCGCCGCGGCCATGCGCATCGCCGCGGCGAGCAGGGCGGCATAGCGGCGCGTGGTGTCGGCGCTCCAGCGCTGTCGGCTGGCGGCAAGGATTTCCGCGACATCGGCTTCCGCCGGCCGCGAGAGGCGAAAGCACGCCGTCAGCGGCGGCGGCCGGCTCGCTCGGCCAGGCTCTCGAGATGACGCTCGAGATCGGCATCGGCGATCTCGCTGAACTCGCCGCGCTCGAGCGCCTCGGCGCCGGCCTTGATTTCCAGCCGCAGCCTTTTGAGCTTGAGCGCGTCCTCGCGTCGGCGCTGCTGTAAGGCGCGCAACGCATCGCGCATAGCCTCGCTGGCGTTCTGATATTCGCCATCGTTGACGATCTTCTCGACGAAGGCGTCCTGCTCGGGCGTGAGGCTGATGTTGCGGGTCGGCATCGGGGCGCGGCCTCCTTGCGTTTAGCAAGGCTAGCAGTATTGGCAAACTTTGCCAAGTGATATGGCGGCGCTGCCGCTTATTCCGCGGCGCGAGCGTAGCTCGTAGAATCTGACGCGTAGTCCGCCACTGGGCATCGGCTGAACGATCCAATTAAAGAAACGACATTGGGGCATGGACGGACCGAGCACGTGCAAGCGCAGCGCGGGTTTGGAAAAAAAGTCCATCATGTCGGCACCGATTTTGACTCCCCGCCGAAAATCCCTTACCCGCACCCCACCATGCCCGCCGCCTCGGCCAAGCCGCTGCATCTCTTCGCCTCGATGCTCGCCCGCGTGCGTGCCGCGGCCGAGCCGCTGGCGCCGGGCGCCGATCTCTCCCGCGTGCTGGTCGAGCCGCCGCGCGATCCGAGCCACGGCGATATGGCCACCAATGCCGCCATGGTGCTGGCGAAGGACGCGCGCCAAAAGCCGCGCGAACTGGCGGAAGCCGTCGCGGAAAAACTGCGCGCCGAACCTAATGTCGAAAAAGTCGACGTCGCCGGACCGGGCTTCATCAATCTCAAGCTGAAACCGCAGGTCTGGCCCGAGGAGCTGCGTCTCGCTCTCACGCAGGGCAAGGACTACGGCCGCAGCGACATCGGCAAGGGCGAGAAGGTAAACGTCGAATACGTCTCCGCCAATCCAACCGGGCCGTTACATGTGGGACACGGGCGCGGCGCAGTGTTCGGCGACGCGCTGGCGAGCCTGCTCGCATACGCGGGCTACGACGTCACGCGCGAATATTACATCAATGACGCCGGCGCTCAGGTCGACGTCTTGGCGCGCTCGGCCTATCTGCGCTACCGCGAGGCACTCGGCGAAGACATCGGCGCGATTCCCGAGGGCCTTTATCCGGGCGACTATCTGCGCCATGTCGGCGGCGCGCTGGCGGCCGATCACGGCTTCGCGCTTACTGCCAAGCCCGAGGCCGAATGGCTGCCGCTGGTGCGCGAGCGCGCCATCGACATGATGATGGACGCCATCCGCGGCGATCTCGCGGCGCTCAACGTGCATTTCGATGAGTTCTATTCCGAGCGCTCGCTGATCGAAGGCGGCGAGGGCGACCAGGTCGGCGCCACCATCGAAGCCTTGCGCCAGTCGGGTGAGGTCTATGAGGGGCGGCTGCCGCCGCCGAAGGGCGGCGCCATCGAGGATTGGGAGGACCGCGAGCAGACGCTTTTTCGCTCCACCGACTTCGGCGACGATGTCGATCGCCCGCTCAAAAAGTCGGATGGCAGCTACACCTATTTCGCCAGCGATATCGCCTACCACAAGTCAAAGGTCGACCGCGGCTTTCTCAATCAGATCGATGTGTGGGGCGCCGACCACGGCGGCTATGTCAAGCGCATGCAGGCGGCGGTGAAAGCGGTCAGCGGCGGAAAAGCCGTGCTCGACGTGAAGCTTGTGCAACTCGTGCGCCTGTTTCGCGCCGGCGAGCCGGTCAGAATGTCGAAGCGCGCGGGGGAGTTCATCACGCTGCGCGAGGTTGTCGACGAAGTCGGCAAGGATGCCGTGCGTTTCGACATGCTCTACCGCAAAAACGACGCCATGCTCGATTTCGATCTCGCCAAGGTGGTCGAGCATTCGCGCGAGAACCCGGTGTTCTACGTGCAGTACGGCCATGCCCGCGGCCAGTCCGTGTTCAGGAACGCTTTAGCCGAGCTGCCCGATCTCCCCGACGACGCGCGGGCGCGCGCGGCCTTTCTCGCCAAGGCGCCGCTGGAGCGGCTCGACGACCCTGGCGAGATCGATATCATGCGCCGGGTTGCCCTTTTTCCGCGCACGGTGGAGGCTGCCGCCGGTGCCCATGAGCCGCACCGAATTGCCTTCTATCTCTATGAACTAGCTAGTGAATTCCATGCGCACTGGACGCGGGGAAAAGACTTGCCTCATTTACGCTTCATTATCCAGAATGATCCACAAACAACCTTGGCGCGGCTCGCGCTGGTGCAGGGGGTCGTGACGGTGCTGGCCGCCGGGCTTTCGTTGCTCGGGGTCGAGGCGCCTGACGAGATGCGATAGACCTCGGCCGTCGGCACGCGCATGCGCGGCGGGCAGGGGCGACCAAGAAGACCAGTCAACCGGGGACCGAATGGCGGACGACCATACGCAGCGATCCTTCCGCTCAAATGCAATGGCATCACGCGAGGCGCCGGGCACCGGCGCTTCCAACAATGACCCGCTCGCCGAGTTGGCGCGGCTGATCGGACAGAACGATCCGTTCGCCGAATATGGCCGCGAGCCTGCGCCGCCCGCGCCGCCGCAACAGCCGTCGCGTGTCAACCCGGATTGGGCTGCCCATGTCGCCGCCGATGCCGGCTATATCGCGCCGCCGGCCGCGCCGCCGCCGCACCATGCGGACTTCGCGCCGCCGCCCGACTTGCATCCCGCCGAAATCGCGCCGCCCGCCTACAAGGCCGGCGTCCCCGGCTACGAGGGCGGCGAGGCAGGCTACGACCACGAGGCCTACTACCAGAACCCGCCGCCGTCCGAGACCGAGCATCACGACTTCTACGACGATGTCCCGCCGCGCCGCCGCATGGGCATCCTTATCGGTGCCGCGGTCTTCGCGCTTGCGGTGATCGGCACCGCCGGCGCCTTCGGCTATCACGCCATCTTTGGCACGTCCGGCGGCAGCGGCGCGCCGCCGGTGATCAAGGCCGATACGTCGCCGAGCAAAATCCTTCCGGCGAAAAAGAGCGCCGACGCCAAGAACGGCAAGTTGATCTACGACCGCGTGGCCGGCCACGACCAGGGCGCCAAGCTCGTGTCGCGCGAGGAGCAGCCGGTCGATATCGAGCACAAATCGGCGGGCGTGATCGTGCCGCACGACCAGATGCCGTCCGGGACAATTCAGTCGGCGCTCGGCAGCGGGGTCGTCGGCGGGGCGCCGCGCAAGGTCCACACCATCGCCATCCGTCCGGATGGCCGCGCCATGGCCGATGCCGCGCCCAACGCGCCGCCGGTGTTGCCGCCGTCGCCGTCGCCGTCGTCGGCGCAACCGACCGATCATCCCGCGCCGCCGGCGGCCGCCGTCAATCCGGCGCCGACCCCCCATGCCGGCCCCGCCAAGCCGCCGCCGCGACGCAGCGTTGCGCGCGCCGAACTGCCGACCCGCCACCAGACGGAAGCCTCGAGCAACGGCCCGCTCTCGCTCAGTCCGAACGCCTCGATGCCGGCGGTCCCCGAGCGCCACGCGGCGCGCGCCGCGCCGGCCGCGCCAACGCCCCAAGCGCGGCGCACTGAGGCACGCGCGGCACCGGCGTCGGCGGGGCACGGCGGGTATGCCGTGCAGGTCGCCTCGCGCCATAACGAAGCCGCTGCGCAGGCTTCGCTGCACAGCTTGCAGGCCAAGTTTGCGCGACAGCTCGCCGGCCACAAGACGCTGGTCCGCCGCGTCGACCTGGGCGCCAAGGGCGTCTACTACCGCGCCATGGTCGGGCCTTTCGGCAGCGCCGAAGAAGCCAGCCATATGTGCTCTCAGCTCAAGGCCGCCGGCGGCAGCTGCTTCGTGCAGAGGATTTAGCCGGGACTTGCTTGACCCCTTTGGCGCACGGGGGCTAATCGGCGCCCATGCCTGCACGCGCATTTATCACCGGCCTGGCGGGAACGACCCTGTCCGCCATGGAGAGGCGCTTTGTGCGGGAGGCGCGGCCGTGGGGCCTGATCATCTTTAAGCGAAACGTCAATTCACCTCAGCAAGTGACGGAACTTACGTCATCTTTTCGCGATGCCGTTGGCTGGGAAGCCCCCGTCTTGGTGGACCAAGAGGGCGGCCGCGTACAGCGTCTGGCACCGCCTCATTGGCCGGCTTACCCGCCCGGCGCCCGCTATGGCGAACTCTACGAGCGCGATCACGCCGCGGGGCTGGCGGCAGCGCGCCTTGCCGGTCATTTGATCGCCTCGGACCTGCGCCTGCTCGGCATCGATGTCGACTGCCTGCCCCTGGCGGATGTGCCGGTTCAGGGCGGTGATGCGGTGATTGGCGACCGCGCCTATGGCAGCGAACCGGACAAGGTCGCGGCCATTGCCGGCTCAATCGCGCAGGGGCTGCTGGCGGGCGGGGTGCTGCCGGTGCTCAAGCACCTGCCGGGGCATGGCCGCGCCAAGGCCGACAGCCACCATCGGCTGCCGGTGGTCGACACCGACCGGACCACCCTGGAAGCGACCGATTTCGCGGCGTTCAAGCCGCTCGCTGGGCTGCCGCTCGGCATGACCGCACATGTTGTGTTTTCTTCGATAGACCCCGTCGCACCGGCCACCACTTCGGTCACAATGGTGCGCGAAGTGATTCGCGGCTTTATCGGGTTCCAAGGACTGTTGATGAGCGACGACATTTCGATGGGCGCCCTGTCGGGCAGCCTGGCCGCGCGCAGCCGCGCCGCGCTCGCCGCCGGCTGCGATATCGTGCTCCATTGCAACGGCGACCTCGCCGAGATGGCCGAAGTCGCCGGGGCGGTGCCGGAGCTTTCGGGAGATGCCTTGGTCCGGGCCGACGCGGCCCTGGCCCAGCGCTCCGCACCGGAAGAGTTCGATGTCACCGCCGCACGCGAAACTTTTGCCCGTATGATTGCCGGCGAGCGCCCCCAAGGGCAACGGATGAGTGCCACATGAGCCCCGACGATTTCGAAACTACGCTGCAAGAAGCCGACCGCGCCGCCGGCGAGCCGGCGATGATCGTCGACGTCGAGGGTTTTGAAGGCCCGCTCGATCTTCTCTTGATGCTGGCGCGGCAGCAGAAGGTCGATCTGGCCAAGATATCGATACTGGCTCTTGCCGATCAGTATCTCGCTTTCATCGAGGCAGCGCGCAAACTGCGCCTCGAACTTGCCGCCGATTACCTCGTGATGGCGGCCTGGCTCGCTTACCTGAAATCGCGGCTGTTGCTGCCGGAGGCCGCACCCGGCGAGGGCCCGAGCGCGGAAGAGATGGCGCTGGCGCTCGCCCATCGTCTGCGCCGGCTGGAAGCTTTTCGCGAAGTGGCGGGACGCCTGATGGAGCGGCCGCAGCTCAACCGCGACGTCTTCGCGCGCGGCGCACCGGAGCCGATCGCCGAGATCAAGCAGCCGGAATGGACGGCTACGCTTTACGACCTGCTCTCCGCCTATGCGGTGCAGCGCTCGCGCAGCGCGCTCTCGCGCGTGCAGGTGAAGAAACGGACCGTCTGGTCGCTGGCGGAGGCGCGCGCGGCACTCGATCGCCTGATCGGGCAGTCCGGCGATTGGGCGCGCCTCGATCAGTTCCTGATCGCCTACGTGGTGGAACCGGCGCAGGCAGCGACCGTGTTCGCATCTTCCTTCGCTTCAGCGCTCGAACTGGTGCGCGAAGGGGTGGCGGAAATCCACCAGAAAGAATTGTTCGCGCCGATCTACATGCGCAAGCGGGTCGGTGCGAACGGAAGCGCGACGCATGAAGCGCAAGAAAACGCATAAGGAGAAGGGGCCCATGCCGAGCGCGGCCAAGAAACTGGTTGTTGTGCAGAACAATGAGCCGGCGGTGCGGCCGGAATCATCGCAAGCTGAAAACGAGGCGTCTGCGCGGCCGGAGGAGCTCCGCCAGCTCGAGGCGCTGCTCTTCGCCTCGCGCGAGCCGCTCGACGAGGCGACGCTCGCGCGATCGCTGCCCGACGGTGTGAGCGTGAAGGAGGCGCTGGCGCGGCTGAAGGACGAATACGCCGGCCGCGGCGTGACGCTCGTGCGCATCGGCCGCAAATGGACCTTCCGCACCGCCGACGACCTTTCCTGGTTGATGACCAAGCAGGTGGTCGAGACGCGCAAGCTCTCGCGCGCGGCGATCGAGACGCTGGCCATCATCGCCTATCATCAGCCGGTGACGCGGGCCGAGATCGAGGAAATTCGCGGCGTGGTGGCTGCCGCGGGCACGCTCGACGTGCTGCTCAAGACCGGCTGGATCCGCCCGCGCGGGCGGCGCAAGGCGCCGGGCCGGCCGATCACCTACGGAACGACGGAGACGTTCCTGTCGCATTTCGGGCTGGAGGAAGTGGGCGATCTGCCGGGCCTTGAGGAACTGAAGGGCGCCGGCCTGCTGGAGGGCACGCTGCCGCCAGGCTTCGCGGTTCCGGTGCCGTCCGACGACAGCACGCTGCGCGACGACGAAGACCCGCTGGAGCCCGGCGACCTCGATTTGGGGCTCGCGCCGCGGCCGGAAAAGTAAAGGCGGGCGGTCGCAAGCAGCGCGGCGATCGGCTACGCCGCAATGAGCAAAATCAGGGTAAATTCAGCGCCTTGGCGCGACATCAGGGCGCGATTTAACGTGCCGAAGTCCTTGTTTTTGCCGTCCCCGGGGCCTAGTTTCTAGCTCGAACAAGAGGCGGGACGAGCGCTTACACAGCCCGTCGCTACGGAGGATTTGCCGATGGGTGGTTTGAGCATTTGGCACTGGTTGATCGTGATCGTGGTCGTGCTGCTGCTGTTCGGGCGCGGCAAGATCTCCGATCTGATGGGGGATGTCGCCAGCGGCATCAAGGCGTTCAAGAAAGGTATGGCTGAGGACGACAAGGCGCCCGACGCCAAAAGCGAGCCGGTCAAGACGATCGATCATCAAGCAGCCAGCAGCGCGACGCCGAAGGCGGAGGCCGAACGGCCCGCCGAGAGCGTGCGCTCGTAAAGCGCGCGGCCGCCGCGGCGCCGATAGTCATGGTCGCCGCGCCGGTTATCGGGGCCCCAGCGCCCTGGAGTTGACCAATTCATGTTCGACATCGGGTGGGGCGAGCTCGTCGTCATCGGCATCGTCGCGCTGATCGCGATCGGGCCGAAAGAGCTGCCGACCGTGCTGCGCTCGCTTGGCCAGTGGATGGGCAAGATCAAGCGCATGGCGAGCGAATTCCAGGGCCAGTTCCAGGAAGCCCTGCGCGAAGCCGAGATGGCGGACCTGAAGAAGCACGCCGACGAATTGACCAGCGCGGTGACCGACGCCACCCGCTTCGATCCGATCGAGGACCTCAACAAGAGCATGGAGACCGACTACGACACGCCGCCGCCCGCCGCCGGCGATGTCGCAGAGGCCGAGACGTCGGCTGCGTCCGCCGAGCCAACGGCCGAGTCCCAGCCTGCGGAAGCGCTGCCGGCGATCGACGTGTCGCCGCCGGAGCCGCCGGCACCCGTCACAGAGAAGGATTTCGCCCCCGTTCAGCCGCCGCCGCCCAAGCAGGCCGGGGGCAAAGCATGACGCACGAAGACATCGAGGCCAGCAAAGCGCCGCTGATGGAGCACCTGATCGAGCTGCGTTCGCGGCTGATCAAGGCGCTGCTCGCCTTCGGCCTGATGTTCGCGATCTGCTTCGTGTTCGCCAAGGACATCTACAACGTGCTGGTCTGGCCCTTCGTCTGGGTGGCGGGACCGGAGCATTCGAAATTCATCTACACGGCGCTGCTCGAATATTTCATCACGCAACTCAAGCTCGCGATGTTCGGCGCCGCCTTCCTGTCGTTCCCCGTGGTGGCGGCGCAGATCTACATGTTCGTCGCGCCCGGGCTCTATCGCCACGAGCGAAAGGCGTTCCTGCCGTACCTGATCGCGACACCGATCTTCTTCGTCATGGGCGCGCTGGTCGTCTATTTCCTCGTGTTCCCCATGTTGGTGCGCTTCTCGCTGCACATGCAGCAGTCGGGCGGCAACGGCGACGCCACCATCGAGCTGATGCCGAAGGTCGGCGAATATCTGTCGCTGATGATGGCGCTGGTGCTGGCCTTCGGCGTGGCGTTTCAACTGCCGGTGATCCTGACGCTGCTTGGCCGTATCGGCATCGTCACCTCCGACCAGCTCAAGGCGAAGCGCAAATACGCCATCGTCGGCGTCTTCGTGCTGGCCGCCGTTCTGACCCCTCCCGACGTGCTCAGCCAGATGTCGCTCGCCATCCCGTTGATCCTGCTGTTCGAAGGCTCGATCTGGTCGGTGCGCCTGCTCGAGAAGCGCAAGGCGCGCGAGGCGGCGAGCGATACGAAGGACGGCGCGGCGGAAAATCCTGCCGAGTAAAGCTCCCGGCCCGCTATTGACTCCCTCATGCCCCGCTTTATGCCGGGCATCCGCGTCTTCCGCCCTGGCGGCGACTAAGGCGCAAATGGCCGGGACAAGTCCGGCCGTGACCGGCTAAAAGCGGCCATGTACGACATCAAGTGGATTCGCGAACATATCGACCTATTCGAGCGCGGCCTTTCCCGGCGCGGCATGCCGGACGAGCCGCGCAAGGAACTGGTCGCGCGTATCCTCACGCTCGACGAGGAACGGCGCGCGGCGATCCTCGCCTTCGAGCAGGCGCAGGCGCGGCGCAACGCGGCCTCGAAGGAAATCGGCCAGGCCAAGGCCAATAAAGACGAGGCTACGGCGCAAAAGCTGATGGCCGAAGTCGCCGAGCTGAAGACCTCCCTTCCGTCGCTGGAAGCGGAGGCGAAAAATGCCGTCGCCGCGCTCGACATGGAGCTCGCGCAACTGCCCAACGTGCCGCTCGAGGCGCCGGAAGTGCCGACCGGCGCGGACGAGCACGATAATGTCGAATACCGGCGCCATGGCGGGAAGCGAAATTACGCGTTCCATCCCAAGCAGCATTTCGAATTGGGCGAAGCGCTGGGCCAGATGGACTTCGAGCTGGCGGCGAAACTGTCGGGTGCGCGCTTCGTCGTACTGCAGAAGGGCTTGGCGCGCCTGGAGCGCGCGCTCGGGCAATTCATGCTCGATCTGCATACCGGCGCGCACGGCTATACCGAAGTCAATCCGCCGCTGATGGTACGCGACGCCACGATGTACGGCACGGCGCAGCTGCCCAAATTCGTTGATGATCAGTTTTTTTCCGCCAGCACGACTCTGGTGCAGGAGCTTGCCGAAGATATGCCGCCTCGCCTAATCGGGGAGGCGCTCCGGCAATACATGTTCCGAAGATTTTTTGACGCGTCGAAACTGTGGCTCATCCCCACCGCCGAAGTCCCGCTCACCAATATGGTGCGCGAGTCCATTGTCGAGGAAGACAGACTGCCGCTGCGGATGACCGCCTGCACGCCCTGCTTCCGCGCCGAGGCGGGCGCCGCCGGCAAGGACACGCGCGGCATGATCCGCCAGCATCAGTTCACCAAGGTCGAGCTCGTCTCGATCACCACGCCGGAGCAATCGCGCGATGAGCACGAACGCATGCTTGCCTGCGCTGAAGAAGTGCTCAAGAAGCTCGACCTGCATTACCGCGTGGTGACGCTGTGCACCGGCGACATGGGTTTCGCCGCGCAGAAGACCTATGACATCGAGGTCTGGCTGCCGGGGCAGGGCGCCTATCGCGAGATTTCCTCGTGCTCGGTCTGCGGTGAATTCCAGGCACGCCGCATGAACGCGCGCTACCGCGCCAAGGATGGCATTCGCCATGTGCACACGCTCAACGGCTCGGGTGTCGCGGTCGGCCGCGCGCTGATTGCCGTGATGGAGAATTACCAGCAGGAGGACGGCTCGATCGCCGTGCCCGAGGCGCTCAAGCCCTATATGGGCGGGATGAGCAGGATCGAGCGGGCGGCATGAAGTACTCTGCGACGCGGCACGGCGCTCATTCTCCCTCCCCCGCTTGCGGGGGAGGGTTGGGGAGGGGGCATGTCGTTGTTCGGACCATGCGTAATTCCCCCTCCCGCCGACCTTCGGTCGGCGACCTCCCCCGCAAGCGGGGGAGGTGAGGAAGAACGCATGCGCATCCTCATCACCAATGACGACGGGATCCACGCGCCCGGACTGAGCGCCTGCGAGGAGATCGCGCGGGAACTGTCCGACGAGATCTGGATCGTGGCGCCGGAGACCGATCAGTCGGGCGTCGCGCATTCGCTGTCGCTCAACGATCCGCTGCGGTTGCGCGAAGTCGGCGAGCGCCATTTCGCCGTCAAGGGCACGCCGACCGACTGCGTGATCATGGGCGTGCGCCATATCATGCCGGCCGTGCCGGACCTGGTGTTGTCCGGCGTCAACCGCGGGCGCAATTGCGCCGAGGATGTCACCTATTCCGGCACGGTGGCCGGAGCGATGGAGGGTACCGTGCTCGGCATTCCCTCCTTCGCGCTGTCGCAGGCCTATCAATTCAGCACCAAGCGCGCGCCGCATTGGGCGACCGCGATCAAACATGCGCCCGACTTGATGCGCCGCGTGCTCAAGGCCGGCATGCCGCGTGACGTGCTGGTCAACATCAATTTTCCCGATTGCCCGCCGGAGGAAGTCGCCGGCGTCTCGATCGCGACGCAAGGCAAGCGCGACCAGGAGCTGTTGCGCATCGATGCGCGCCATGACGGGCGTGGCAATCCCTACTACTGGATCGCTTTCGGCCGTGGCGGCATTGCCGGCGCGCGTGCCGGCAGCGATCTGGCCGCGCTCAACGAGAAGCGCATCGCGGTGACGCCGCTGCGGCTCGACTTGACGGACGAGCCGTTCATGACGCGGCTGGCGGAGGTCTTCGGCTGACTTGTCCCGGGCGCAGCGCAGCGTGAGCGAAGCGAACGGTGCGCTGCTGAAACGGGACCGTTGCGAATTCAAGGGTTTGGAACGGCCCCGGATCGGCAGCGCATCACTACGTGCTGCGCTTGCATCCGGGCACGAAATTCACACCGCCGGCAACAGCCCTGACAGCGCGGCGTGCAGCTGCTCGACCTGGAACGGCTTCTGCAGCGCCGGGCGGTCGCGATAGCGCTCGGGCAGGCTGCGCTCGCCGTAACCGGTGACGAATACGAAAGGCAGGCTGCGCTGCGCCAGGATGTCGGCCACCGGATAGATTTCCTGACCGTCGAGATTGACGTCGAGCACGGCGGCGCTGAACTCGCCGGTGGCTGCGAGATCACGCGCCTCGGCGATGCTGCCGACTGCCGCGGCTACCGCGTAGCCGAGGTCGGCGAGCATGTCCTCAAGCAGCATGCGGATAAGGTACTCGTCCTCGACCACGAGAACGCGCGGCTGCGCCTTCGAGGCATCTGTCATGATCCGCTCCCGCCCGACAACTCGGACCGCCGTGCCGGGTTCCGACGGCACGGCAGAGCTTACATGAATCGGCGGCAAACGTGCTAAAAATGCGGCGAAAGGGGGGAATCGTGCCGGAAGAGCCGCAGCGCGACGTAGGACGTATGGAATTCCTGCTCAATTTGCGCCGCCGCGGCATCATGGACCAGGCGGTGCTGCGGGCCATGGACGAGGTGCCGCGCGCGCATTTCGTCGCCGCCGAGTTCGCCGGCCAGGCGCAGGCCGATCGGGCGCTGCCGATCGCCTGCGGGCAAACCATCAGCCAGCCTTACGTGGTCGCCTATATGACCGAGCGGCTTGGCGTGCGCCCGCATCACCGCGTGCTCGAAGTCGGCACCGGCTCGGGGTACCAGGCGGCGGTGCTGTCGCGGCTTGCCCGCGAAGTGGTGAGCATCGAGCGCTACCGTACGCTGGCGGACGCTGCGCGCCGGCGGCTTGCCGATCTTGGTTGCGACAATGTCGAGGTGGTGACGGGCGACGGTTGGGCCGGCGTGGCGGCGCGGGCGCCGTTTGACCGCATCATGGTGACGGCGGCCGCCGAGACGCTGCCGCAGACATTGCTCGATCAGTTGGCCGAGGGCGGCATCATGGTGTTGCCGCTCGGGCGGCATCAGCAACCGCAACACATTGTCAAGCTTACCAAGTCGCAAACGGGGCTCGCCCGCGAAGACCTCATCCCGGTTCGCTTCGTGCCGCTGATGCTCGGCGAGGCGCAGGAGTTGTAACGAGCCTTGTGACATTTTTGCCAGACTCGTCGACCTCCGTAACCGATCGCTAATTCTTAAAGCTCTGTTTACTCGCCGCTGGTTTAGTTCGAACTCGAATTTTCTAGCGTATGAGTGAGTAACCATATGCCGCGCCTCAAGGTGCCGTCTCGCCCGCGTGCTTGGCCGCGGGTTGCAGTTCTCGCGCTGGTTGGTGTTGCCGTCGCCGCTTGCGAGAATTCAGCGCGCTTCAACTCCAATCCTTTCGCCGACAGCGGATCGCGCCCGGAATACACGGGTTCAGTCGCGCAACAACCGGCGCACCACAGCGTGCAATCGCAGCCGCTGCCGGCGCCGACGCGGCCGACGACAGTTGCCAGCAATGGCGGCGGCGTGGCGTATGGCGACCGCGGTTTCGCCGCCTACCGGCCCGGCACGCGAAGTGCCGAAGTGACCGGCTCGGTAGCCGCGCATCGCGCGGCGCCGCCAAAGCCAACCGGTCATTGGACCTGGGATGGCGGCCGGCCGGTGACCGTCCATTACGGCGAAACGCTGGAAAGCATCGCCCACAAGAACGGCGTTCCGGCATTCGCGATTTCGCGGGCAAACGGCCTGCGCAGCGGCGCAACGCTGCGTCCGGGACAGCGCCTGGTCATCCCGCGCTACGTCTCCGACGCGCCGCGGCGCGAGCGCGCCTCGGCGCCGGCGCCTGCGCCGGTTGCTGCACCGCGCCGCAGCGCGGACAATGTCCACATGGTGCAGCCGGGTGAAAGCCTGATGGGCATTGCCCGTCGCAGCGGCGTCTCGCTCACCGCGCTCGCGCGCGCCAACCACATGCAGCCTTACACCAAGGTCAGGATCGGCGACCGCATCGTGATCCCGCACGGCCACAGGCTCGCGGCGCGTCGCGCCCCGGCGCCGGTCGTTGCGCAGCCGCGCAGTATCCCGGCCGAGAAAGTCGCCAGCGCGCCGGTGCAGCATGCGCGCATTGCCAAAGCCGAAGTGCACGAAACCAAGAGCATCACCAAAGAAACGCAAGCGGTGAGCGCCGCTCCCTCGTTCCGCTGGCCGGTGCGCGGGCGCATCATCGCCGCCTTCGGCCCGCGGCCGAACGGAATCGAGAACGACGGCATCAACCTGGCGGTGCCGGAAGGCACACCGATCAAGGCGGCGGAAGACGGCGTGGTCGCCTATGCCGGCAACGAGCTGAAAGGCTACGGCAACCTGGTCCTGATCCGGCACGCCGACGGCTTCGTCTCGGCCTATGCCAATGCCAGCAAGCTGCTGGTCAAACGCGACGAGGCGGTCAAACGCGGGCAGGTGATCGCGCACGCGGGGCAAACCGGCAACGTGACCTCGCCGCAGCTGCATTTCGAGATCCGCAAGGGTTCAACGCCGGTCGATCCACGCAAATATCTCAGCGGCGCGTAAGCTTGTAGCGAGCGATCGCGTTTCGTTTTGCTGGCCGAGCGGGTGACACCCTCTCGGCCAATTGTTTGCGAACCTGTGCCCCTGCCATTTGCAGCCTTTCCAGCGTCATGGCGGCGCGATAAGTTGCGATAAAGCCGCGCCGGGTGCCTGCTGGGTTTTGCGTCAATGGATCATGAAAATAAATTGAATGTGGTGTTTCGCTGCGCGCCGGAATTGGCGGCGACGTTGCCGCCTCCGATTCCCGCGGTGCAGGGCCTGCCGGATTGGTTCAAGGCCATGCCGCAAAATGCGTTCAATATGATCGTGCAAAGGGACACGCCGACATTGAAACGCTGTCCGCCGTTCATCGATGCGATGACCTATGGTTTCCTGTTTCCGTTGGTTTGCGATCTCAAAGTCGACAAGGGGGAATTTACCTGGGATTTCGATCTGCCCGCTGGCGTGGGTCCCTGGCGTTCGCCCATCAGTTTTCACGACGGCAGCCAGGCGACGGGTTCGCCGTTCTTCGAAGAAGACCGCTTCATCATCAAGTTCCATAATTTCTGGGCGGTCGAAGTGCCGCCCGGCTATTCGCTCTTGTTCACCCATCCGGCCAATCGCGCCGATCTGCCGTTTACGTCGGTGACGGGGCTCGTCGATTCCGACCTCTACCGCGACAACTACATTCATTTCCCGGCGCACTGGCACGACGTGAATTTCAGCGGCGTGCTGCCGAAGGGAACGCCGGTGGCGCAATGCGTGCCGGTCAAGCGGGAAAACTGGGGCTATCGCGTCGATACGCAATCCGAGGAGCAGGCCCGTCGCATCCTGGAACTGTCAAACGCAATCGAACGCGACCTGGGGGTTTATCGCCGGCAGTTCCGCGCCAGCAAGCGTCAGTTACCCGCCGTCGCGCAGGAATCGCTCGGCGTCGCTTCGGCGCAGCCAGAAGCGGCCGCGGCGCGCGGTCAACAGGGCGCTTACGACTTCGGCAAAGGCTTTGGTGCTGCTACGCGCCGCCGAGCGCAGCAAGTCGAACGCCGCTTCAGTTTCGCCCAGGTCGAGCAGGCAGATGCCGAGCCCAATTTGCGCGGCCGTACCGCCGGGCTCCACCGCCCGCAGACGCCGGAAAATCTCCGCCGCTTGCGCGAGTTCGCCGTCGATTTGCAAGGCGCGGCCAAGCGCGTGCAGAGCGTCGGCATGGCCAGGGGCGTGCGTCAATGCATCCCGGTAGGCCGCTATTGCGGCCGGGCGCTCGCCGCGGCGCATGAGATTGTTGCCGAGCATCGCCAGCAATTCGGGGTCGTGCGGCGTCACCGACAAGCCCCGCTTGACGACCTCGATTGCTTCGTCGCGCCGGTCAAGCGACGTCAGCATGCCGCCATAGATCACACAGGCGGGCGGAAACGGCGGGTTGCGGGCCACAATGCGTTGGAGAACCTCGATTGCCTGTTCGTCGTGACCGGCCTGCTGCAGGGCCATTGCATATTGCGTCGCAACTTCCGGATCGTGCGTGCGGCTGGCTGCCTGCTTGAGCGGGCCGATGGCGTCCTGGACCTTGCCTTGCTGCAGCAGCGCGCAGCCGAAAATCTGCAGCGCGCGCGGCTCGCGCGGACTTCTCTTCAACAGGTCGGCAGCAATCCATTCGGCTTCTTGCGGGCGGCCGCCCCGCAGCGCAAAGACCGCCTGCCGCAGCGCTTCGGCATGATCGGCGGTCGCCCTTTTCAATGGCCTAGTCCTTGAGCGGCACGCCGAGCCGTCCCGCAAGCTCCTGGATGAACTGCCAGGCGACGCGGCCGGAGCGTGAGCCGCGCGTCGTCGACCATTCCAGCGCATCGCGGTGCATCGCTTGGCGGTCGGCCGCCGGGATCTTGTAGTGCTTGACGTAGCCGTCGACCATGGCGAGGTATTCGTCCTGGCTGCAACGATGAAATCCGAGCCAGAGACCGAAGCGGTCGGACAGAGAGACTTTTTCCTCGACCGTCTCACCGGGGTTGATGGCGGTCGAGCGCTCGTTCTCCATCATGTCGCGCGACATCAGATGCCGCCGGTTGGACGTAGCGTAGAAGATCACATTGTCGGGCCGGCCTTCGATGCCGCCCTCGAGCAGCGCCTTGAGCGATTTGTAGGAAGTATCGTCGGCGTCGAAGGACAGGTCGTCGCAGAACACGATAAAACGCGAATCCGAGCTGCGGATCAGCGCCATGAGTTCCGGCAGGCTCTCGATGTCTTCGCGATGGATCTCGATTAGCTTGAGCGGTCCGCGCCTGCTGTTCCGCGCGAAGGCGGCGTTGACGGCGGCGTGCGACGCCTTGACCAGCGATGATTTGCCCATGCCGCGCGCGCCCCACAACAGCGCGTTGTTGGCGGGCAGCCCCTTGGCGAAGAGCTCGGTGTTCTCCATCAGCACGTCGCGCACGCGGTCGATGCCCTTGAGCAGCGACATCTCGACGCGGTTGACGTGCTCGACCGGCGCCAGCCGGCGGCCCTCGGGATGCCAGACATAGGCGTCGGCGCGGAAGAAGTCGGGCAGCGCCTCCTGCCGCGGCGCCAGTCGCTCGAGAGCGGACGCGATGCGTTCGAGCACGTCGGCGCCGTCCGGCCGCGCGGTTTTCGCGTTGCGCGGCGGCTTTGCTTTCAGCTTGGGATTCGGCTTGGCTCTCGCTTTGGCCATCGGACAGGTGTCGCCAAAAATTGCGCTGCTCATAGCCGGGCCGCGTTGCTCCCGCAAGCCGTCAAGGCAAGAAAACCGCCAAAAACGGCCTGTTTTGAGGAGGATCGCAGCGTTGCAATTGGACGGGCGGCCGCTATAGTCCGCGCCGAACTGAAATGCCCCGGCGGCGGGACCTCAAAGCTGCCGCCGGCGTGACCATATTGGAGCGAGGACAAGGCCAGATGCTGATTTCGCCCGCCTTTGCGCAAGGCACATCGCCGCTCGGCGGCGAAAGCGGCATGTTGATGTCATTGCTGCCTTTCGTTTTGATATTCGTCATCATGTATTTCCTGATTCTGCGCCCGCAGCAGAAGCGCGTGAAGCAGCACCAGGAGATGGTCAAGAACGTGCGGCGGGGCGACACCGTCATCACCAATGGGGGACTCATTGGCAAGGTCACCAAGGTGATCGATGACGACCAGATCGAGATCGAGATCGCGGACGACGTGCGCATCCGCCAATTGCGGACCATGCTCACCGACGTGCGCGCCAAAGGTGAGCCGGTGAAGGACGAAGCCGCGGCCGGCTGAACGCCGCGCTGCGCAAGCACCGCCAAGTCGGGACGTCATGCTTTATTTCACGCGCTGGAGGGTGGCGGCGATTCTCTGCACGGTAGCGGCCGTCGTCTTGTTTGCCGTGCCGAATTTCTTGCCGAAAGCGACCGTGGACAGCTGGCCGGCATGGGCGCAGCGCCACATCGTGCTCGGCCTCGACCTGCAAGGCGGCTCGCATCTGCTGCTCGAAGTTGATTCCAAGGCCGTCCGCAAAGAAATGCTGGAGAACCTGCGCGACGACGTACGCCGCGTGCTGCGCGAGGCGCGCATCGGCTATACCGGCCTCGTGGTGCGCGGCAACAGCGTCGAGGTTCATATCCGCCAGGGCCATAACTCGAGCGAGGCCGAGGCCAAGCTGCGCACCCTGGTGCAGCCGCTCGGCGGAATCCTGAGCGCCACCGGCCACAACAATATCGACATCACGAAAGGCTCGGGCGACGCCTTCCGGCTGACCGAAACCGACCCCGCCATTCTCGAACGCGTGCGCCAGGCGGTCGACCAGTCGATCGAAATCGTCAGCCGGCGCATCAACCAGCTCGGCACGGTCGAGCCGCTGATCCAGCGCGAGGGCAACGACCGCATCCTGGTGCAGGTGCCGGGACTGCAGGACCCGACCCGGCTGAAGCAGTTGCTCGGCAAGACCGCCAAGCTCGACTTCCGCATGGTCGACAGCGCTGTGACGCCGCAACAGGCGTTGCAGGGGCACCTGCCGCCGGAAGACGAAATTCTCTACAGCCAAAGCCAGCCGAAAGAACCCTATGTGGTCGAGAAACGGGTCTTGGTGTCCGGCGCCGATCTCACCGACGCACAGCCGGGCTTCGATCCGCGCACCTCGGAGCCGATTGTTTCGTTTCGCTTCAATACGTCGGGCGCGCGCAAATTCGCGCAAGTCACCGAGCAGAACGTCAACAAGCCCTTTGCCATCGTGCTCGACAACCAGGTGATCTCAGCGCCGGTGATCCGCGAGCCGATCCTCGGCGGCTCGGGCCAGATCTCCGGCCATTTCACCGTGCAGAGCGCCAATGATCTCGCCATTCTACTGCGCGCAGGCGCGCTGCCGGCGCCGCTGACCATCATCGAGGAGCGCACGGTCGGCCCCGGTCTCGGCGCCGACTCGATCGCGCAGGGCAAGATCTCATCTTACGTCGGCGCCGCCATGGTGATCTTTTTCATGCTGGTGACCTACGGTCTTTTCGGGCTGTTCGCCAATATCGCGGTCGCGGTCAATGTCGCCATGATCTTCGGCGTGCTGTCGATGCTCAACGCCACGCTGACGCTGCCCGGCATCGCCGGCATCGTGCTCACCGTCGGCATCGCGGTCGATTCGAACGTGCTGATCTACGAGCGCATCCGCGAGGAGGTGAGGGGCGGCCGCTCCCCGATCAACGCCATCGACGCAGGGTTTTCGCGCGCGCTCGCCACCATCCTCGACTCCAATATCACCACCTTCATCGCCGCCGCGGTGCTGTTCTATATCGGCACCGGGCCGGTGCGCGGATTTGCGGTGACCCTCGGTATCGGCATCATCACCACGGTGTTCACGGCGTTTACGCTGACGCGCTTGATCGTGGCCTACTGGGTGCGCTGGCGGCGCCCGCAACGCGTGCCGATATAATGATCGCGAAAGGTCGGAACCGGTTTACGGATAAAATCATGCACCCGGAGAAATAGTCCGTTGCGCCTGCTTCGCATCGTCCCCGACAATACCAAATTCGACTTCATGCGCTTCCGGCGCATTAGTTTTCCTATTTCGGCGGCGATGTCGATCCTGGCGATCACGCTCTATTTCTTCCACGGTCTCAATTTCGGTATCGATTTCAAGGGCGGCCTGCTGTTGGAAGTGCAGAGCAAGGCGGCGCAGGCCGATCTCGCCGGCATGCGCTCGACGCTCAACTCGCTCGACCTGGGCGAGGTGCAACTGCAGCAGTTCGGCGCGCCCAACGACGTGCTCATCCGCATCGCCGAGCAGCCGGGCGGCGACGCGGCGCAGCAGGCGGCGGTGAACAAGGTGCGCGGCGCCCTCGGCGACGGTGTGACATATCGCCGGGTCGAGGTGGTCGGACCGCGCGTTTCCAACGAATTGCTGTCCTACGGCACGATCGGCTTGGTGACGGCGATTTTCTGCATCTTGATCTATCTCTGGTTCCGCTTCGAGTGGCAGTTCGCGCTCGGCGCCATGATCGCCAACGTGCACGATCTGGTTCTCACGATCGGGTTCATGTCGCTGACGCGCATCGATTTCGACCTCACCAGCATTGCGGCGCTGCTGACCATTCTCGGCTATTCGCTCAACGACACGGTCGTGATCTACGACCGCATCCGGGAAATGCTGCGTCGCTACAAGCGCATGCCGATGCCGGATTTGCTCAATGCCTCGGTCAACCAGACGCTTTCGCGTTCCGTGATCACGCACGTGACCGTCAGCCTTGCGCTGCTCGCGCTGCTCTTGTTTGGCGGACAAGCGATCCACTCCTTCACCGCCACCATGATGTTCGGCGTGGTCCTGGTCGGCACCTATACGTCGGTATTCATCGCTTCCCCGATCCTGATCTATCTCGGCGTCGGCACCGGGCGCGACGCGCTGACCGGCGGTGCGGCGGCTAGCGGGAGCGAAGAGCCGGCCGAGGAAAAGATCGAAGCGGAGGCGGCGCCGAAGGAGCAGCCGGCGCCTGCGCCGCGGCAGCCGGGCAAGCCGCGGCGGAAGCGCCGTTAGTGATGACAGGCAGGTTTGCGGCCAATGCCCCGCACCTGCCGCAGCCTGCGCCGATCGATGCGTATGGCAATGGCGGCTTCCGCTTCGCCGGCATGTCGCATCGCGGCTCGCTTTTGTGCTTTCCAGATGGGATTTGGGCCTGGCCGGTCGCCGCCGCAAGCGAGCTGAGCGCGGACCTGCTGGCCCCGGCGTTGCAGCGCGCCGCCTCGCTCGATTTCTTCTTGATCGGAGCGGGGAAAGACCCCTGGGTGCTGCCGCCGGCCTTGCGCGAGCGCTTCCACGCTGCCGGCTTGTCGGTCGATACCATGGCAACCGGCGCCGCCGTGCGCACCTACAACATCTTGCTGGCGGAAGACCGCCGCGTCGGAGCGGCGCTGATTGCGGTCGATTAAGCACGTCGTGCGAACGGCAAATTCAGTCACCGGGGGTATTCCGGTGACCCGATAGGGGCGCCATGTGCCCGTAAGCGAAATGGCCGGGACAAGCCCGGCCAGGACGATTGAAGGTATTCGGACCCGTTAGGCTTCGCCATGTCAACCGCCTTCGAGCACTGCGCCGCGCTGGTGCGCGATCTGGATCGCGACCGCTACCTGGCGACATTGTTCGCGCCGGAGGAGCGGCGCGGCGATCTCTATGCGCTCTATGCCTTCAACGCCGAGATCGCGCGCGTGCGCGAGGTGGCGCGCGAGCCGATGCCGGGAGAAATAAGGCTGCAATGGTGGCGCGAGACGCTGAGCGGCGAGCGCGCAGGCGAAGCCAAGGCGCATCCCGTGGCGGCGGCGCTCAGCGAGACGTTGTCGCGCCACGCGCTCTCGCCGCAGCCGCTCGTGCAGTCGATCGACGCGCGCGCCTTCGACCTGTACGACGAGCCGATGCCGTCGATTGGCGATTTGACCCGCTACGGCATCCAGACGGAAGGGGCGATCTTCGGCTACGCCTGCGAAATTCTCGGCGCCGACGCGCAGGCGATTGGCAACCGCGTGATGAACGCCGGCGCCGCTTACGGAATAGTGCAAGCGCTCAGCAGCTTTGCCCGCCATGCGGCGCGTCGGCAGCTCTACGTGCCGCTTCTCTCGTTGACGCAGCATGGCGTCGAGCGCGAAACGGTGTTCGCGGGGCAGCATACGGAAGCCTTGAGTGCCGCGCTTGCCACGCTACGGGCGCGGGCGCGTTGGCATCTGAGCCTGGCGGCGGCGCAGCCGGTGCCGCGCGAAATTTTGCCGGCGCTGTTGCCGCTGGCGCTGGTTGCGCCGACGCTTTCTCGTATGGAGCGGACCGGCGACCCGTTCCGCTTCACGCCCTTGCCGGCATGGCGCCGGCAGTGGCTGATGTGGCGGGCGGCACGCCGGCCGGTGCGCCTGCTCGAGCGGCAAGGCTCGATTTGACCCAGCGCTGCCGAGTTCGCCAGTTCAAAAGGCGAAGCGGTCGCGCAGGTTGCGGCGCCCTGCCACGATAGCAGCGACGAGCGCCCGCTCGGCCTCGCTCGCAAGCAGGGGGTCGATCAGATCGATCTGGTTCATGGCGACGAGCTGCAGGATTTCCGTGCGGATCTCGCCGCCGGCGCGACGCGGCAACGCCTGGACAAGTTGCAGACGCTCGGGCGCGGACAGCCCGAACGTCTCTAGCGCGGCGCGCAAGCTCTGCTCGTCGAGACCATCGGCCTCGATAAAAGCGTAGAGGCCGGTGCCGGCGCGGCGATCGGGGTAGCCCACAATGGCGACGTCGCGTACCTGCGGCAGTTGCTTGAGACTTGCGGCGATCTGCGGCGCATCCTTGATGAGCCGGTTGCCGGCACCCTCGCGGTCGGAAAAATTCAACAGGCCGCGGGTGATCGCGTAATAGACGCGCTTGCCCGTGTTCATCCATATGCGGTCGATCAGGCTCTTGCGCGCGAGCATGCGCTTTTCCGCAGCGGTCAGCGCCTCGGGCACGTAGCGCCGCTTGTGTTTCAGCAGGTGGCGCAGGTCCTCATAGGCGGCGATGCGAAACAGTTTTCCCCGCCTTCGAAACAGCATGGCCAGCTGGAAATCGGTGAGGCAGGCGCGGCCGTCGGCGGTGCGCAGCCAGTTCTGCTCCTTGGCCAAGTCGTTGTGGCAGATGCCGGCGCGGTGCAGCGCCCGCAAGGCGTGCTTGGCCGAGCGGAAATAGGCCGTATCGCCGAATGGCTTGGCGATATGCAAGGCGACGCCGTGAAGAAAGCCGCGCACCAAGCGGTCGCTGCCGGCATAGAGCAGTGGCGGCGCCGTGCCGGCCGGCGCCTTCTGCAGCGCACGCACCTCGCGCCCGAAGAGATGTCTGGCGAGCGGGCGCGCCCACCACGGCACCGCGTCGATGCGGCGCAATATGGCCTCCACCTCGCCGGTGGGAGCCTCGAAGCGACCGCGCTCGATGGTGCTGAACACGTCGCGCTTGAGCACCACCTCGCTGCGCCAGCGCTCGGAGAAGTCGTTCACGGCGGTTGCTCGCACGCGCCGTTATTCGGCAGCCAGCGCTGAGCCGCTGCCGTCCATCCAATGCGCGAGGTCGGCGAGCGCGCGGGCGCTCAGCGCGGCTTTGCGCGCGAGGTTCTTGGCCGAGCCGCGGCCGAATTTGCGCGCGTCGTCGCGGTCGTACGACGCGGGCTCCGCCAAAGGCGGGAACAGGCCAAAATTGACGTTCATCGGCTGGAACGAGGAAGGGCCGGCATCGATGGTCTCGAGATAGCCGCCGGTGATGTGGTGGAGAAGCGCGCCATGCGCCGTGGTCGGCGGCGGAGCCTCGAGCATTTCGCCACGACGCTCGGCGGCGGCAAAGCGCGCCGCCAGGCCCCCGATGGCGGCCGATTCGACGTAGCCTTCGCAGCCGGTGATCTGGCCGGCGAAGCGCCAGCGCGGATTGGCCTTGAGCCGCAGCGTTTCGTCGAGCAGCTTGGGCGAATTGAGGAAGCTGTTGCGGTGCAAGCCACCGAGCCGGGCGAATTCGGCGTTCTGCAAACCGGGAATGGTGCGGAAAATTCGGACCTGCTCACCGTGTTTCAACTTGGTTTGGAAGCCGACCATGTTGAACAGCGTGCCGAGTTTGTTGTCCTGGCGCAGCTGCACCACCGCGTAGGGCTTGACGCCGGGCGCATGCGGATTGGTCAGGCCGAACGGCTTCATCGGCCCGTGCCGCAGGGTCTCGCGGCCGCGTTCGGCCATGACCTCGATCGGCAGGCAGCCGTCGAAATAGGGTGTATCCGCCTCCCAGTCATGGAAGGCGGTCTTGTCGCCGGCGAGAAGCGCGGCGACGAAGCCGTCATATTGCTCGCGGGTGAGCGGACAATTGATGTAGTCGGCGCCGGAGCCGCCGGGGCCCGTCTTGTCGTAGCGCGACTGGAACCAGGCCTGGCCGAGATCGATCGAGTTGCGGTGCACGATCGGCGCGATGGCGTCGAAGAAGGCGAGCGCGTCCTCGCCGGTGAGCGCGCGGATATTGGCGGCAAGATCCGGCGAGGTGAGGGGGCCGGTGGCGACGATCACGCTGTCCCAAGCTTCCGGCGGCAAGGCCACTTCGCCGCGCTCGAGCGTGATGAGCGGATGTGCCTCCAGCGCCGCGCCGACCGCGGCGGAAAAGCCGTCGCGGTCGACCGCCAGCGCGCCGCCCGCGGGGACCTGGTTGGCGTCGGCCGCGCGCATGATCAGCGAGCCGAGCCGGCGCATTTCCTCATGCAGCAGGCCGACCGCGTTGTGCGCGGCGTCGTCGGAACGGAAGGAATTGGAGCAGACTAGTTCGGCATAGCCGTCGGTCTTGTGCGCAGCCGTGGCCCGCAACGGCCGCATCTCGTGCAACCTGACCGGCACGCCGGCTTGGGCGAGCTGCCAGGCGGCCTCCGAGCCGGCGAGGCCGCCGCCGACGACGTGAACGGGTTTTAAAGTCATGGCCGCAACCTATGCGGCCCTTCGGCGGGCGGCAACGGGCGGCAAAAACGAAAACGCCCGCGGCGGGCGCGGGCGGTTTCGTCGATTAGAGGCGCGATTAGCGTGGATGGCTGGCGTTCCAGGCCACCCGCTGGATGTCCGAGCGGCTGATGCCGATATCGGCGAGTTCGCGGTCACCCAGACGCGAAAGCTCCGTCAGGCTTTGATGGTAGCGGCGCCATTCGCGGATGAAACGGACAAGGGTAGCAAGCATGGTAGGTCCTCTTTCTCCGGCCTTTCTGGCCGGTCGACTCGTCTGCCAACAAAATAGGGGTGTTCCGCCGCTTGAAAAGCAATAATGTTGCGCCGCAGCAATGCAAAAATTGCATGGCTTAAGTCGCTGAGACTTAAATGATTTGTACAAATTGCCGCACCGTCGCGGCGACGGTAAAGCGGCTGGTAGTAGCCCGAGTAACCTCACCCCGTGCCGCGCTTCGGGTGCCCGCCGTCCCCATTTCCTCGATGAACTGGGCTGAGAAAGGCGCAAATCCCCGAGACTGCATAAATGTTCGTGTAAATTGGCCGCACCGCAGCCGGGGAGGTGAAATTCGATGCGAGCAAGGCCTTTAACGGCGCTCGAGTGGGTCGGGTAGAGCCGGCTCCGGTGCACGGGGAAGCAAAATCCCGGCAGCTCGACCGCCGCGTCGTCATCACCGCGCTTGGCGTAAGCCAGATCCTGGCCTGGGGCAGCTCCTTCTACTTTCCGGCGGTGTTTGCCGAGACGATCGTGCGCGAAACCGGCTGGTCGCTCGGCATGGTGGTCGGCGGCACCTCGCTCGGCCTGCTCGTGGCAGGCCTGATCTCGCCGCAGGTCGGCATCCTGATCGGCCGCCACGGCGGGCGCCCCGTGCTGATGGCGAGCTCCCTGTTCTATGCCGCCGGCCTTGCGGGTGTCGGGCTCGCGCCGGCGCTGTGGGTCTATCTCGGAGCCTGGGGCCTGGTCGGCATCGGCATGGGCACGGGGCTTTACGACGCGGTGTTTGCCGCGCTCGGCCGCATCTACGGCAGCGAGGCGCGCGCCCCGATCACCAATCTCACGCTGTTCGGCGGCTTTGCCAGCACCATTTGCTGGCCGATGAGCGCGTTCATGATCGAGCATGTCGGCTGGCGCGGCGCTTGCCTCGTCTATGCCGCCCTGCACCTGGCGCTGTCTTTGCCGCTGCAGATGGCGGTGGTGCGGCCGGCGGCCGCCGCCGGGACGACGCCTTCAGCCGGCGAAATACCTGCGCGCGCCGGGCCGGCGCCCATCGCCAACGAGCGTTTGATCTTGGTGCTGCTCGCCCTGGTGCTGTCGCTTGCCGCCGGCATCGGGTCGATCGTCATCGTGCATCTGATGATCTTCCTGCAGGCGAGGGGCGTGGACTATGCGCTCGCCGTCACCCTCGGCACGCTGTTCGGTCCGGCGCAGGTCGGCGCTCGCGTGGGCGAGCGGCTGTTCGGGGCGCGCTATCACCCGATCTGGACCATGGTCGGGTCTTGTACGCTGATGGCGCTGGGGCTGGTCCTGCTGTGGAGCGGCTTCCCGATCCTGGTGCTGACCATCCTGATCTATGGCGCCGGTTACGGCATATCGTGGATCGGGCGCGGCACCCTGCCGTTGGCGCTATTCGGGCCGATGCGATTTCCGCGGCTGATGGGGAGGCTGGCCTTTCCAAGCTTGATCGTTCAAGCCTTGGCACCGTCGGCCGGCGCGCTGCTGATCGAAACGAGCGGCGCGAATGTGACGATCATGGCCTTGACCGTGCTGGCGCTGGTCAACCTGGCGCTGATCGGCATCTTGTGGTGGCTGTGCCCGGTCAGCCCCGCTGAAGCGTGATGGCGGCCGGAGCCGAATGGTGCTCCTGCTGGCTTTGGGCCGCGCTCATGGAAAAGGCCATGCCGAGCATGGCCAAGCCGAAAATGCTGATGGCAAACCGCATCAAGATCATGACACTTACCGCCCTGTTTGAGCCTTGTGCATTTAGTAACGCCGGTGAGGGGAAAGGTTCAGTGATCGGCATCAAATTTTGCCGCTTTTCCGATTGGGCGTGCAGACCGGAGCGGGACCGATGATTTTGCCGTTGCAAATGCTCTATTTCGAGGATCTTTCGGTCGGGTTGACCGAAACGCTAAGCAAAACCGTCGATTCTTCCGATGTGGTCGGCTTTGCCGAAGTTACCGGCGACCGCAACCCGATCCATCTGTCCGAGCATTTCGCCGCCAAGACCCCCTTCGGCACCCGCATCGCCCACGGCCTTTATACCGCCAGCCTGATTTCCGCTGTTCTCGGCACGCGGCTGCCGGGTCCAGGCGCGGTCTATATCTCGCAGACCTTAAATTTTCGCGCGCCGGTCAAGATCGGCGACACCGTCGAGGTGAAGGTCGCGGTCGCCGAGCTGATGCCGGAAAAATGCCGGGCCCGGCTTGCCTGTACCTGCTCGGTGGCAGGCGAGGTGGTGCTCGACGGCGAAGCCTGGGTGAAGGTGCCGTCGAAAGAGGCTGGCGGCCGGCCGCTGCCGCGCATTTAGAGCGGGACGCTCGACGCAGGATTGCTTCGCTGCCCCCTCGTAATCACGGACGAAGCGGTGCATTTGGCCGCACGTGACGCGTTTGCACTCTCCGGAACGGTAAAAACGGCCTTGCGTTAGGTCAATGAGGGGCCCGGGAATTGCATAGACACTGGCGATTAGGAGAGTTGCCCATGTCGAACAAATCGCCAGAGGAGCCCCGCGCCAAGGCCATTCGAGCGCACGAGCGCGTGCCCACACGCCATCAGCCCGAGACGGTGGATTGGCTGGGCCTGTGGGCGATCTCGCTCGGAATTGCCGCGATCGTGCTGGCCTGGGTCGCCTATCACACCATCGGCGACACGATCGGCGCCTCGTTCATCCTTGCCGGTGCCGCCGCGCTGGTGGCGCTGATCCTGACGGCGAGCGAGCGCGGACACTTGTAAAAGCGCCGCAAGCGCAGCCCGCCGCCAATCCGCCATGCAGAATGCGCCGCGTCAGCTTCCCGGAGGCGGCGCGAAAAAGCAGCGCATGGCGCCGTCCGGCCGCTTGCATCGCCAATAGGCGCCGTCCGGAGAGGGCAGCGCCTGGCTGTAGGGAATTTTCTCGTCAACCTGCTGCGTGATGGTCGGCCCGTCATTGACGTTGCCGGTGACGGCTTCGCCATAGGTCACCGTGCCGATGACAGAATAGCCGCCGCGCAGAACGTGCACGGCACTGGGACTAACGACGCCGCAATCCTCGGCGCCGCAACACCATTCGCCGGCCGGATTTTTATAGGCGCCGCGGTTGATCCAGATGTCGTGAGCGAGGGCGGCTGAACTGAGCAGAGAAACACTCGCGATCAGGACTGGACGAAGTAAAGTGCACAGCATCGGTGCCTCCGTCAAAGCCTCCCGGCGCGGCTTATGGTTTCTTGCCTCTCCCCCTCCCAGAATGGATTGCCGCCGGATTGGTTCCTGGCCGGTCAACCCTCGTTGTGTGCCCGTCTGCGCCCAACTTCAGCGACCACGCAAGCTTGTGATCAGTTGTGACGAATTGAGGCTTCGTCAAAATGCTAGCACGGTCCGGCAGATTCGGTAGGTAGAATTGTTCGTTGCGGTGTGAAGGGAATGCATTGCTCCGGGGGCAAAGCGCTCATGGTTGTGCAAGGGTCCTGGGAGGCTGACGGACGCTCAAACAGGCAATGCAATCGCGCGCCCCATTGCGGCGCGAGGCCTGCGCGATGAAGGCCAAGGCTCCTTGGCAGGTCTGGCTGGACCGGCGCGGAAGGCTTTCGCCGTTGCGGCTCGCCACGCTGGCGCTGCTGCTGCTGCCGATCGTTAAGGCGCTCTATGACGCAGATGCGATCTATCACGGCGCGCGCCCGCTCAACGACATGATCCATCGCGCCGGTTTCTGGGCGCTGATCTTCCTCGGGATGACGCTGGCGGTGACGCCGCTGCGGCGCATTGCCCGCTTCGGCAATCTGATCGAGGTGCGGCGCATGCTTGGCGTGGGTACTTTCTGCTACATCGCCGTGCACCTATCGCTTTACATCGCCGATCAAGGCTTCGATCTCGGCAAGGTTCTGCACGAGATCACCCACCGCTGGTATTTGATCGTCGGCGCCACCGCTTGGCTCGGGCTAGCGGTGCTGGCCGCGACCTCGACTGATGCCATGGTGCGCAGGCTCGGCGGCTTGCGCTGGCGCCGCCTGCACCAGGCCGTCTACGGCATCGCGTTGCTCGCGCTCATCCATTATTTCCAGCAGACCAAGGCCGACGTCACGGTCCCGGTCTTTGTCGCCGGGTTGTTTCTCTGGCTGATCGCCTATCGCGTGCTGGCCTGGTGGCAGGAAACGAGCGACTTGTCATCGCTCAGCCTGTTCGGCTTGAGCGTGGTGGTAGCGATCTTGGTGTTCATCGGCGAGGCCGTCGGGATCGGCATCGCCTTCCATGTGTCACCCTTGCGCGTGCTGGCGGTCGATTTCGATTTCAGCGCCGGCATTCGCCCTGGCTGGGAAGTCCTGGGCGCGGGACTTTGCGTGGTCGCCCTCGACGTCGCAGGCGCCCGTCGGGGCAAACGGCGTCTGCGTCCGCGCGCGGTGGCCGCGGAATAGGCGCTGACATTGGCTGTCGCGCACGGCCGAACGTCGGCCGCGGGCTCAAGACGTGACCCAAAGAAGGCCGAGCGTTCTACCGCACGCTATGGCGCAATCCACGATTGGCGCATAACCTGTGCGTGCAAATTGCTTCACCTTCGTGCGTGTGTAAGCTAGGCTTCCGGCACTATGGGACTGTCATGAACCATTGGCATTTTCATTAAAGCTTAGGTCCGCCCCCCGGCCGGCTTCAACGAACGAAGCCCCGTGCTCGCGCTAGGAGACGAACCGTGTCGCGCATAGCGGAAGATCGGCTATTGGCGCTCATCGGGCGCATTTATGAGGCGGCGTTGCAGCCGCAAAGCTGGGCCGATTTTGTCGACGATCTTGCAAACCTCTACGCCGGCACCGCGGCTATTTCTTCGCAGGGCGCGTACGGGGTCGGCGCGTGCATCCATGCCTCGAGCGGATTGGATCCTGCCTTCGGCAGAACCTACGAAGAGTACTACAGCCGGGTCCGGCCCTGGGCGGGTACGGTCGGCACTGCCACGCCCGGGCAGGTGTTCATCCCGCGCTGGCTGGTTGGCGACGCAAAATACGAGTGCTGCGAATACTATAACGATTGGTTGAAGCCGCAGGGCATCCATCACTTGTTCAGCATACCGCTGGACAGAGAGCGGCCGCTTTCGACGTTTCTCACCATTAGCCGTTCGCGCAAATTCGGCGAATTCAGCGCGGAAGAGTTGACGCTGAGCCGCAAGCTGGTGCCCCATCTTCAGCGCGCGGTGGAAATGCACCGGCAGCTTTTCGCCGTGACTCAGCAACGCGACGCGGTGATGCAGAGTCTCGAAGGGCTAGGCGTGGGAGCCGTCCTGGTTACCGGTGACGGCAGGGTGCGGTTCGCCAACCGATTGGCCGAGAGGGTCCTTGCCCGGGCCGACGGGCTTACCGCCCGCCATGGACGCCTGGAGGCAAGGACGCCGGCGATCACAGCCTCACTGCATCGCCTGATCGGGGAGGCAGCCAATACCGGCGCCGGGCTTGGCGAGGCAAGCGGCGGCGTGCTGGCGCTGCCGCGGACCGAAGGTGACGATTTGCACGTCCTGGTGTCCCCGCTTCCGGTCGGCGGTGGCGGTTGGCTCGGTCCGGCCATGCCGGCCGCACTCGTTTTCATCAATGAAGCGAGCGGCGACTTTACCCTCCGACCGGAGCATCTGACGCAGCTCTACGGCCTCACGCGCGCAGAAGCCAAGCTCGTCAGCGCGCTCGTTGGCGGAATCTCGCTCGATGAATACACGGAATTGGCCGGAATAAGCCTGTCCACGGCCAAGACGCATCTGCAGAGGAGCTTCAGTAAGACCGGCTGGCATCGACAGTCCGACGTCGTGCGCGGCACGCTGCAGAACAGCATCGCGCGAATGGCCGCAATGCTGATGCAGATCGATTTCGGAGTGGGGCAGGACCTTGAAAAGGAATTGTTTGACTTCCAACGGCGTCCAGATATTCCGCTGAATGATGGTCATTGAAGGCGTCGATACCATTAAGTCGGCCCTGCGCAACCGCGCGCCGGCAGCCGCAATAGGATAAGGGCATGCCAACATTCGTCGTCGCGCACGGCGCCTGGTCGGCCGGCTGGGCTTGGAAGAAGATGCATCCGTTGCTGGCCGCGCGCGGCCACCGGCTGGTGACGCCGACCTATACCGGCCTCGGCGAGCGCGCTCACCTTGCCAACCCCGACATCGATCTCGACACGCATATTGCCGATATTCTCGGCGTGCTGGAGATAGAAGATTTGAGCGGCGTCAACCTGATCGGCCACTCCTATGGCGGCATGGTGGCGACCGGCGTTGCCGACCGCGCGCGCGAGCGGATCGCCAAGCTCATCTATCTCGATGCCTTCGCGCCGCATGACGGCGAGAGCCTGCTCCAGCTGGTGCCGCCCGACCTGCAGGTCCAGCGCGCGCCGGGCGTCGACGGCTGGCGCATCCCGCCGCGACCGATGCCGCCCGACACGGCGGCGGAAGACGTCGCCTGGTGCGCCCCGCGGCGCTTGCCGCAGCCGGCCAAGACCTTTGCGCAGAAGCTGGCGCTGAAGAACGGTTCGCTGACGCTGCCGCGCCATTACATTTATTGCACGCGTATCGCGCCCGACGACCGCTTCCGGCGTTTCTACGAGCGAGCCAAGCGCGAAGGTTGGGGCACTTCCGAGATCGACGCCAGCCATAATCCGCACATCACCTGTCCCGAGGTGCTGGCGGATTTGCTTTCCAGCATCGCGGCCTAGACCAAAGGAATCCGACCGACGATCCGTATTGCGAGCGAAGCGGCCGGGCATGACGACTCCATGGCAATACCCGGAATTCGCTGCTCTCATTTCCGGCCAGACTCTCAGGGCACCTCGCAATGACCCACCCGTCGGATCATGTCCTGGCTTTTTTGCTAGCGATCGCGGCCCGCTCGTTGCGGTCGCGCACCAGCCAATAGACGCAACCCAGCGCCAGAATGGCCGCCGCCAAGGCGAACAAGGTGAGCGCTTCGGTGTGCGATATGTCGAGAATGATCAATTTGCGCACCACGGCCAAGAGCGCAATCAATATGACGGCGCGCACCTGAACGATGCTCTCGTGCCGCTCGGCAAGCACCAGCAGCGAGCGCTTGAACTCGAGCGCGATGATGACCGTGAAGATCATGCCGAACACGGTCTGGAAGACGACCTGCTGCGTGGGGTCGAACGTGTTGGCGGAAATGGCGAGGACGATGTCGAGCGCCAGATACCACAGCGCGAAAATGACGATGACGGCGATCAGGCCGATCAGGATCAGCACGCAAATCTGCTCGAATTTTTGATAGAGCGTCAGCGGCTCGAGTGCCGAGCGCAAGTCGGTGATTTCTTTTCGCAAGCGCATTGGCGGCTCCCCTCTCCCGGCACAGATGCCGCTAGATTTTGCGGCTGTCATAGGCCCAGTGCAACAGCGCCTGGCGCTGCCGGCGCCGGCAGGTGAGGTCGCCCGGTTCGCAGTGCTTCTGCACCTGCCGGACGTGGCGGCGGATCGCCTTCCAGCGCTTGATCTGCCGCCGGTCTTCGTCCGGCATGCGGCGGCCCATGTAATAGCGGCAATACCACTGGAACCAGCCGCGCGGATCGTCGGGGTGGATCCAGCCCTTGCGTTTCCATTCCGAGAGCGGCTGGCTGGCGTCGATGCCGAAGAAGTTGAGCGAACAGTCGCGCCGTTGCGGTGCGAGCTTGGCGCGCGCGAACCAGCTCTTGGGAAATTCGCGCCGGCAGTCGGTCATGTACTTGCCGCAGAATACGCCGAGGCGCAGCATGTCGGCCGGCGTGAGGTCGCGTTTGAATTCGGGATCGAAGCCGCGGCCGGCGGGCGCGCTGAGAACGTAGCGGTAGCCCTTCTGCATCTTGTCGTTGACGGTGACGCGGCGCTTGCGCATGGCCGCGAAGCCTTAATGCGCTGCGTGCGCCGTATCAAGACCCAGAGGCGCGGCAGACGTGAAGACAATTTCTTGTTATTTGCGGCGGCCGCGAAATCGTGATGTCGTCCGCCGCCCGCCAACAGGAAAGTCCCGCCATGCCCGATCTCACACTCTACCACATCGCGCCGTCGCGTTCGTCCATCGCGTTGTGGATGCTCGAAGAAGTGGGCGCGCCCTACGAGATCAAATTGCTGAAGATGAGCGAGGGCGAGAACCTGAAGCCGGATTATCTCGCCATCAATCCCTTGGGCAAGGTGCCGGCGCTCAAGCACGGCGACCAGGTGATCACCGAAGTGGCGGCGATCTGCACCTATCTCGCCGACGAGTTTCCCGAGCGGAAGCTGAATATCCCGGTCGGCACGCCGCGGCGCGGCGTCTATCTCAAATGGCTGTTCTTCGGGCCGAGCGTGATGGAGCCGGCGATGACCGACCGCGCGTTCCCGCGCAAGGAGACGCCGCGCGCGACGGCGCTCGGCTGGCGCGACTTCGACACGGTGCTCGACGTGCTGGCCAAGGCGGTGACGCCGGGGCCGTACCTGATGGGCGAGCAGTTCACCGCCGCCGACGTGGTGATCGGCTCCGGCCTGCGCTACGGCATGATGTTCAAGATGATCCCGGAGCGGAAGGAATTTCAGGATTACGTCGCGCGCTTTGCCGCGCGGCCGGCGGCGCAGCGGGCGTCGGCGAAGGACCAGCAGCTGAGCGGCAAATAACGGCGCCTCAAAGCCAGACCGCCAAGGCGATCGCCGCGAACAAGCAGGCAAGGCCGAGCGCGAACACCGCGCGTTCCCAGCGCGTGCGCAGGATGATTTCGCCGCCGCGCGCTTTCTGCGCCGGGTAGGGCGGTGATTGCCCTCTGCGGCGGCCGGGCGGCGGGGAGGGGGCGTCGGGTTCGCGCAGCATCGGATCAAATCCGCGGAATGGCGGCGGCGTTGCGGTCGGCCGCGCGGCGGCGCCAATAGCGCGCGCGCAACCGCGGCGCCAGGAACCAGGCCACCGGCGCGGCGATCACCAGGCTCGCCAGCACCACCGTTACAATACCGAGCGCGGCGTGGGCGCGGACGCCCGGCACGCTGAGCACGAAAATGAGACCGGCGCCGAACAGGACGGCGTTGGTCATGGTGTAGACCAGGGCGGCAATGCCGGCGCGGGTCTTGGTGTCGCGTTGCATGGAACGGCCTCGCAAATTGGGCTTCCGCTGGAGTCAACGCGGCGACGGCGGCGGCAGTTCCGATGCCGAAACCCTGTGGGTGGCGCGCCGAATACCCGTTTTTCGGCGCGGCGCCGCCCGCTATGCTTCGCGCGTTCGTCGCCAACGGGGGTGCATTCCGATGAAGCTCATCGCCTATCTGCTCGGCATCGTGCTGATTGCGATCGCGGTCGTGTATTTCGTGACGCCGGCCGACCATTTGCCGAGCTTCTTGCCCGGCCACGCCGCCGGCGTGACCCGCGTCCACATGAAGCATGGGCTTGTGGCGGGCGTGGTCGGCGTGGTGCTGCTGGCGATCGGCTGGATGATCGGGCGCCGGCGCTACGCCTGAGCCGGCGCTTAGCGCGACGTCAGCGAGAGCCCGTCGAGCACTTTGGCGAGCGCTGCGGTTTCGATCGCATTCATGCCGGCCTGCGTGACCGTCCACATCTGCGCCCAGGTGGCGGGGGCAAGGTTGAACACGACGATGCGCGCGCGGCGAGTGAGCCCGTGCTTGCCCGGCATGGTGCCGTAGAAGGCGGTGCCGCGGATGATGCGCGTGCCGTCCGTGGTGGTGATGCGCTCGGGATCCTGCTTGTCCGCCATGACGACGCCGGCGACGGCGCTCACCGCGCGCACGACCGCGCTGTCCTCGCGCCCGCGCAATTTGTCGTCGGTGACGATCGCCAGATAGATCATCGCGTGGCCTTCGGGCGGCACCAGCAGCAGGCCGCCGCGCTTGTCCACATTCGAAGTCCAGCCCGGCGGCAGCTCGAGGCGGAAGGCGTACTGCCCGGCGTGGGGGAAGCGCAGCTCTTTGGCCTGCGCCGGAGCAGCGAAGGCGAGGAGAGAGAGAAGGATAAAGAGACGGCGCATGGCGGCCCCCACGAGATTCGCGGGGCGCATGATCGCCAGATTTGCGCGGGGAGTCTATCGGGGACGTGCGCGCGCGTTTTGCGGCTGTCATTGCCCGCGCAGGCGGGCAATCCAGTACTCAGCGATGCATCCGTGATTACTGGGTCCCCGCTTCCGCGGGGACGACAGCAAGCCCGCCGCCTCAGACCGGGCGCGAGGGCTCGCGCGCGAGCGGCGAGGATTCGGCCAGCACCTTCTTGCGCCAAGCCTCCGGCAGCACGCATTTGCCCAGGCACCAGGCAAACGGCGCCGTCACGATCAGGCTTCCCGCGGTGAAAGCCGCCAGCCAGAGGCCGGCATTCTTTTGCAGCGGCGGAAACAGCGTCACCGCGTAGACCGCGGCGGTGAACAGGATGATGTTGACGGTGGTGTAGAACAGGAGCGCGAGCTGCGCCCGGGCCTTGATCGTCATCGCCAAGCCTTTCGTTTCGTCCCGACCGGCGGGGTTTTCCCCCGCGCATGTTCTTAGCGCCCGGCTGGCGGCCGGGCCCGGATATATAGCCCGATTTGCATGTGTGAGGCAAAGCCGGACAGCCATGCGGCGGACGCCGGGTCAGGGGCTTTTCGTGGCGGGCGCGGCGGGCCGGCGGATGGCGCGGGCGATGCGGGCGCACCAATCGTCGAAGGCGGCGATCTCGTCGGGGGCTTGCGCGCGCAGCGCGTCATAACTGAGACCCTGCCGCCTGCCTTCGGCCATGATGATGACCGCGTTGCCCGCCGCCTGCGGCACCAGCGCCGCATAGCGGGCAAGGCAGACATCCGGGTCGCGCCGGCAAGCCCGTGCCCGGCGGCAGGCGGGTTTTCCGCACAGCGCCCAGAGGTTGAGCATGTTGGCGACCCAGCGGAGGGTGTTTCGATCCGCCTCACCCTGAGGAGCCGCCGAACACGGCGTCTCGAAGGGCGAGGCGGCCTCATGGTTCGAGACGCCCGCCTTCGCGAACGCTTCGGCGGGCTCCTCACCATGCGGCCGAGAGAGGGGCGCGTCGCGCATTTCATTCATCCAGGCAACCTCCTTCGTTCTCGCGGCGCGAATGCGCCCGAGTTTTGCGGTAGCGGCCCCCGCTTCTTAAGAAGCGAGGGGGACGGCGCGCCGGCGAAGGCGCGGGTCCTTTGGTGCGCGTGCCCTTTCGGGCGCCGCGCTTCGCCTTTCCGGCGCGCCGTCCGGCGATTTTTGCGGCGCCGTGCCGCGCCTTGCCCGCGGACCGCCCCAAACAAGGAGCGATCCACCGTCCAGCGAGCTCCTCGCGGGGGGTCATAGTGCCCCCGGGCGGAGCCCCGGCGCCGCCCGGGAGCGTGCCCGCTAAGGCACGCCCGCGGGCGCCGGCCCGGTCCCCGCGAGCCGGCGCAACCGGTTCGCGTCCCCTCACGGGGCCGGGCAATGCGGAATATAAGCCTGGAACGGTAGGCGGGGATAACTTTCCCATCCAGATCACGAAAATGTGATTATGGTCCTATTAGGGATTCGAACCGAACGAATTTCCGCGCTGCTCGGTGGCCCCTGGGGCGCCCGCAACTGGCTGTCATTGCCCGCGAAGGCGGGCAATCCAGTAATCACGGCGGCGTCTGTGTTTACTGGGTCCCCGCCTGCGCGGGGACGACGGCCGCATCTATGGCTGCGCGCCGGTGCTAAATTTTAGTCGTAGCCCGCATGGAGCGAAGCGGGGGCGGCTATATCCCGGATTTTGCTGCGCTCCATCCGGGCGACACGCGTTATAAATCGTCCGGCGTCAGTCCGGTGTGTTTGCCGATGCGCGCCAGCATGCGCGGGCCGATTTCGTCGCCGTCGTGAAAAGCGAACACGAAATCCGGCCGCCCAGTGCGGTGCAAGGTGCGGTGCGAGCCGCTTTGCCTTTTGACGGTCCAGCCGATCCGCAACAGCGCCGCGAGGACGCGGCTCGCCTTGGCGGCCGGCCAGCGGCTCATGCCAACTGGAACATGCCGGCGAGGTCTTGCGGCAGCGCTTCGCCGTTCTCGACGCGCTCGGCAATCACGCGAAGCGCGAGCGCGGTCGCCTTGGAGCGCGCTTCCGCGTCGGTCGCGCCATAGCTCAGCACGCCCGGCAGCGCCGGCACTTCGGCGAGCCAGCGGCCGTCTTCCTCGCGTTCGGTTTCAATGCGGAGCATGGAAAGATAGGTAGCATTAGAGCATCGGTTTGTCATGGCCGGGCTTGGGTGCTCTCCGGTCGTCGCCCACGAAAGCGGGGCATAGCCGGCGCGCGGCTTGAACCCGGCGCTGGCGCGACCGCAACTTAAAGCCCGATGCGCAAGGTGCTCAAAGCGGCCGCGATCGCGGCCCTCGTGCTGACGGTCGCGATCGGCATTCCGGCCGTCGTCTTCTTTCGTGCGATGGATTCCATCTTCGGCGGCAGCGCGTCCGTCTATCCGACCGACGCGGCGATGCTCGCGCACTGGCGGGCGCAGCGGCCGATCATGGACGAGCTGGCGGCGATGCTGCGGGCGGACAGCCGCCTCGACCGGATCGGCGCGGACTTCACCGTGCCGGGCGATCTTGCGGCCGCCGGCATCGACGCGCCACGCGCCGCGCGCTACCGCGCGCTCATGCGCGCGGCCGGCATCCTCATCGCGTCGCATTTCGCGGGGCAGATCGAGCTCGTCTATTACACGCAGGGTTCGGCCCCGTGCACCGGGCCAAGAGCTTCGTGTTCGGACCGGCGCCGAACGACTATGTCGACATCGTCGACGGCGATCTCGACGCGGCGAGCAAAGGCCGGCGCACGTGGTATCTGCAGCGGCGCATCGAAGGCGACTGGTGGCTGATGTCGGTCGGCTGACGGCCGAGCGATGCGGCCCGCTCCTGCGCGGCCGCGGTTGATTCAATCGGAGTGGACGAGGGGGCTAGCGCACGCGCGGCAGCAAAGTGAGCGAGCCGTCGCTCTGCTCGACCGCCTCCACGCCCTTGCTGCGCAGCCAGGCGATGCGCTCGTCGCGGCTGAAGGCGCGCAGCGGGTCCTCCGCCGGCGCCGCGCCGACCGCTATGCGGGCGGGAAGCGCCGAGCGCTTGAGATAGCCTTTGAGATCGCCCCAGCCGTCGCGCGCGGCGTAGGCGGCCTTGATGGAAGGCATGGCGCCGTCGCCGCCGGCGAATTCGGTTTCCAAGTACCGCATTTCGCTGGCGTGCAGCTCGCGCGCTGAGCCGTCGGCATTGATGTAGACGTAAGGGTAAGGGCGCATGCGCCTTGGTCGCGGCGGGGAGGGAAAGGGTTCAAGGGGGGCGTAGCCCGCATGGAGCGAAGCGGAATGCGGGGTTGCCAGTCCCGGATTGCGCTGCGCTCATCCGGTCGCTGGATGGTCGATGTCGGTGCGGCGGATGCAGGTGGACCGCCTTGCATGAAAGCCGCGTAGGGGCTGTAGCCCGCATGGAGCAAAGCGGAATGCGGGGTTGCCGATCCCGGATTTCGCTGCGCTCCATCCGGGCTACGCTTGCTATGCCGTATTGGCAGCGCATGCGGACGCGGCGCCATCCAGACTCGCGATCGCGGCGCCGAGAGAGAGCGAGGCTGGCGTAGGGGGCGAGGTATTAATCGGAAACAAACTGTAGCCCGCATGGAGCAAAGCGGAATGCGGGGTTGCCGATCCCGGATTTCGCTGCGCTCCATCCGGGCTACGCTTGCTCACCACAACGGAAGGGCGACGCTTGCACTATTCCGCCGCCTCGATGCGCTTCTTCGCCTTTGGCTCCTGCCGCAGCAGAACCGGCTTCAAAAACTCCCCGGTATAACTCCGCTTCACCTTCACAATCTCCTCCGGCGTGCCCGCGCGACGATCTCGCCGCCGCCGTCGCCGCCTTCCGGGCCCAAGTCGATGATCCAGTCGGCGGTCTTGATCACTTCCAGATTGTGCTCGATCACCACCACCGTGTTGCCGGTGTCGGTGAGCTCGTGCAGCACCTCCAAGAGCTTGGCGACGTCGTGGAAGTGCAGGCCGGTGGTGGGCTCGTCGAGCAGATAGAGCGTGCGGCCGGTCGCGCGCTTCCACAGCTCCTTGGCGAGCTTGACGCGCTGCGCCTCGCCGCCGCGACAGCGTGGTCGCCTGCTGGCCGACATGGATGTAGTCGAGGCCGACGCGGTGCAACAGCGCCAGCACGTCGCGCACGCGCGGCACCGCCTTGAAGAACTCGAGCGCCTCTTCCACCGTCATGTCGAGCACGTCGGCGATGGTCTTGCCCTTGAACGTCACCTCGAGCGTCTCGCGGTTGTAGCGCTTGCCCTTGCAGACGTCGCAGGTGACGTAGACATCGGGCAGGAAGTGCATCTCGATCTTGATGACGCCGTCGCCCTGGCAGGCCTCGCAGCGGCCGCCCTTGACGTTGAAGGAGAAGCGGCCGGGCTCGTAGCCGCGCGCCTTCGACTCCGGGCAGGCCGGCGAACCATTCGCGGATCGGCGTAAAGGCGCCGGTGTAGGTGGCCGGATTGGAGCGCGGCGTGCGGCCGATCGGCGACTGGTCGATGTCGATGATCTTGTCGATGTGCTCGAGGCCTTCGATGCGGTCGTGCGGGGCGGGGGCGAGGGAGGCGCCGTTCAATTTGCGCGCCACCGCGTTGTACAGCGTGTCGATCAGCAGCGTCGACTTGCCGCCGCCTGAAACGCCGGTGACGCAGGTGAACAGGCCGAGCGGGATCTCGGCGGTGATGTTCTTCAGGTTGTTGCCGCGCGCGTTGACGACGCGCAGCGTGCGGCGCTTGTTGAACGGGCGGCGCTCGGGGATGGCGACGGAGCGCTCGCCGGAGAGATATTTGCCGGTCCACGAGCGCGGGGCGGCGATGAGATCGGGCACGGTGCCTTCCGCCACGATGTGGCCGCCGTGGATGCCGGCGCCGGGGCCGATGTCGAGCACGTGATCGGCGGCGCGGATGGCGTCCTCGTCGTGCTCGACCACGATGACGGTGTTGCCGAGGTCGCGCAGCCTTTTCAATGTTTCGAGCAGGCGGGCATTGTCGCGCTGGTGCAGGCCGATCGACGGCTCGTCCAGCACGTAGAGCACGCCGGTCAAGCCTGAGCCGATCTGCGAGGCGAGGCGAATGCGCTGGCTCTCGCCGCCGGAGAGCGTGCCGGAGCCGCGCGACAGCGTGAGATAGTCCAGGCCCACATCGACCAGGAACCTGAGGCGCTCGCGGATTTCCTTGAGCACGCGCGAGGCGATCTCGTTCTGCTTCGGCGTGAGCTTCTCGGGCAAGGCGGCGAACCAGTCGCCGGCCTTGCGCACGGAAAGCTCGGCGACCTGCGCGATATTGGCGTGGGCGATCTTCACGCACAGCGCCTCGGGCTTGAGCCGCGCGCCCTGGCAGGCGGCGCAGGGCACGTCGGTGAAATATTTCGCCAGGTCCTCGCGCGCCCACTCGCTTTCGGTTTCCTTGAAGCGGCGCTCGAGATTGGTGATCACGCCCTCGAACGGTTTTTTCGTCGTGTAGCCGCGCAGACCGTCGTCATAGGTGAACTTGATCTCCTCCTCGCCCGAGCCGTAGAGGATGGCGTCCTGCACCTTCTTCGGCAGGTCCTTCCATTTGGCGTCGAGCGTGAAGCGGTAGTGCTTGGCGAGCGCGGTGAGCGTCTGCAGGTAATAGGGCGACGATGATTTCGCCCAGGGCGCGATGGCACCCTTGCGCAACGAGGCGTCGCGGTCGGGGATGACCAGGTCGGCGTCGATATGCTGCTCGAGCCCGAGCCCGCCGCATTCAGGACAGGCGCCGAACGGGTTGTTGAACGAGAACAGCCGCGGCTCGATCTCCGGGATGGTGAAGCCGGACACCGGGCAGGCGAATTTTTCGGAGAAGATGAGGCGGCGCTCCGCGGCGGCCGCCGCGGCGGCGAGTTTCGTTTCTTTCTTACCCTCCCCTGGAGGGGGAGGGTCGGATCGCCGAAGGCGATCCGGGGTGGGGTGATCTTGCTCGCTCCGCGATTCACCCCCTCCCGGCCGCTTCGCGGCCGACCTCCCCCCTCCAGGGGGAGGTGAAGAGAGCGTCGTGACGGCATCCGCCAATTCGACCATCGCCAGCCCGTCGGCGAGCTTGAGGCACTGCTCCAATGAATTGGCGAGCCGCGTGGCGATGTCCGGCTTCACCACCAGCCGGTCCACCACCACGTCGATGTCGTGCGTGAATTTCTTGTCGAGCGGCTTGACCTCGGCGATCTCCTGGAAGACGCCGTCGACCTTGACGCGCTGATAGCCCTTCTTCAGCAGCTCGGCCAATTCCTTCTTGTACTCGCCCTTGCGCCCGCGCACGAGCGGGGCGAGCACGTAGATGCGCGTGCCTTCCGGCAGCGCCATGACGCGGTCGACCATCTGGCTGACGGTCTGGCTTTCGATCGGCAGGCCGGTGGCGGGCGAATAGGGCACGCCGACGCGCGCCCACAATAGGCGCATATAGTCGTAGATCTCGGTGACGGTGCCGACGGTCGAGCGCGGGTTCTTCGAGGTGGTCTTCTGTTCGATGGAGATCGCCGGCGACAGCCCGTCGATCTGGTCGACGTCCGGCTTCTGCATCATTTCGAGGAACTGGCGGGCATAGGCCGACAGCGACTCGACATAGCGCCGCTGCCCCTCGGCATAGATCGTGTCGAAGGCGAGCGACGACTTGCCCGAGCCGGACAGGCCGGTGAACACCACCAGTTTGTCGCGCGGAATGGCGACGTCGATATTCTTCAAATTGTGCTCGCGCGCGCCCCGGATCGCGATCACGCGGGCGTCGCCGGGCTTTTGCGGACGGTCGGTCATGGAATCCTTGGCCGCGCCGGGCGGTTGCGGCGCAGGGTCGTCATGGGCTGGACTGGAACGTAGTGAGAACGGGACCGTTTCGCCAGCCCCCGCCGGGGCATGGGGATAACATCCGAGAATAGAGGCGGCGCGCTTTCCGCCTGCGCCGTAGGATCGCGCCAAATAGGGGAGGAGAGCGATGCGGCTCAGGGACAAGACGGCGATCGTCGTCGGCGCGGGACAGGGACCCGGCACCGGCATGGGCAACGGGCGGGCAACCGTCATCCGCTTCGCGCAGGAAGGTGCGCGCGTGCTTGCGGTCGACCGCGATCTCGCCTCGGCGCAGGAAACCTGCGCGATGGCCAAGGACGGCGCCGGCCGCTGCGCGGCCTATGAGGCGGACGTTACCGTCGAAGCGGCGATGAAAGAGCTGATCGCGCGGGCGCAGGCGGACTGGGGCCGCATCGACATCCTGCATTACAATGTCGGCGTGTCGCTTGGCGGCGGCGACTCAGCCCCCGACGCCATCACCGAGGAGGCCTTCGACCGCATCGTGCGCATCAATCTGCGCGGCATGGTCACCCTTTGCAAATACGTGCTGCCGGTGATGCGGACGCAGCAGTCGGGCGTCATTCTCGGCATCTCATCGGTCGCCGCGCTCGAGACCTATCCCTACACGGCCTACAAGGCGACCAAGGCGGCGATGATCGCCTATGTGCAGCAGCTCGCGATCCACGAGGCGGGCAACGGCATCCGCGCCAATGTCATCCTGCCGGGCTTGATGGATACGCCGATGGCCGTCGACACGCGCGCGCGGCATGCCGGCAAGAGCCGCGCGGAGATCGCGGCGATGCGCGATGCGCGCGTGCCGCTGCGCAAGAAGATGGGCACCGCCTGGGATGTCGCCAATGCGGCGCTGTTCCTCGCCTCCGACGAGGCGAATTTCATCACCGGCGTGGCGCTGCCGGTCGACGGCGGCGCGCTGGTGAAGATCGGATAGGGCGGATCTGCGTTAAGGCGGAGGTATGTCGCGGGATGTGATCCGGTCGAGCCACCGCACTCTCCGCTCATTCCCGCGCACGCGGGAATGCAGGGCCAAAATGAACATTCTAACAGTAGGGCTCTGGGTCCCCGTTTTCGCGGGGACGAGCGGAGATAAGGCCCGATCGCCAAGTGTTTTGACCTAAACGCATCATGCTCGAGTGACGCAACCCGCGCCGCCACCCCGCGCTTTTGCCCAAGGGCGCGGTCCCCGAACGAATGAGCCGCATTTTTATTCCCTCGCGGGAACATATTCATGATGCGTCATATAAACGCGTTGTAAATCCGCCTGCGGCGGCGGAGCATGAGCGGCGGCAGCGTATCGCCGAAATTCGTTCAACGTCGCAAAAAAACCAACTCTCTCCCCGCGCCACGCCATCGATGGACGGCCTGCCGCGCGGGCTAAAACCGAATGCCGGTCGAGAGAGCAGCAGAGGGAAGAGACATGCTCAACCGAAAGAATAACCGTCTATCGCGCCGGCAATTCAACGCGCTCGCCGGCGCCGCCGGGGTCACCCTCGGCAGCGGCGGCCTGAAGGCCTTCGCACAGGCCAAACCGGATTCGGCGGCCATCATCCACGGCAAGAAGAGCGGCATGATCATCCACAATGCCAAGCTCGCCGTCATGGAGACGCCGCTCACCGAGCTGCGCAAGCACGCGATCACGCCGAAGGAAATCCTGTTCAACCGCTTCCACTATCCGCATGAAGGCGACGCCTCCTGGTACGTCACCACGTCGGCGCCGTCGGCGGACATGGTGAAGAACTGGAGCATCCGCTTCGACGGGCTGGTGCAGCGACCCCGCACGGTGACCATCGCCGACCTGCAGAAGCAGCCGCAGGAAAAACGCGTCTCCGTGCTGCAATGCGCCGGCAACGGCCGCGCCTATTACGCGGCCAAGCAGAAAGTCGGCGGCGGCCAGTGGCACAATGGCGGCATGGGCTGCGTGGAATGGGAAGGCGTGCCGCTGCGCGCGTTCCTCGACAGCCTGAAAATGGAGATCGCGCCGCAGGCCCATTGGCTCACCGCGGAAGGCTGGGACCAGCCGGCGACGCCGGTCGGCTCCGATTTCGCCAAGAGCTACCATCTCGCCGACAAGGCGCTCGACCACGCCATCCTGGCGCTGAAGATGAACGGCGAGGCGATCCCGGCGCAGAACGGCGGGCCGGTGCGCCTGATCATTCCCGGCTACTACGGCAACATGAACGTGAAGATGCTCACCCATCTGCTGTTCATGGCCGAACAGTCGCCGAGCGTGTTCCAGTCGGTCGGCTATCGCATGCCCAATTTCCCGGTTGAGCCGGGCAAGTTCGGCGCTAACGACTACAACTGGTACAACAGCCGCCCGACCTACGGCCACGTGATCAAGAGCGTGATCTTCTCGCCGCTGCCGGACGACAAGCCGAAATCCGGCAACGTCACCATCACCGGCGTCGCCTTCAACGACGGCGAGGCGAAGATTACCAGCGTCGAAGTGTCGGCCGACGGCGGCAAGACCTGGCACAATGCCGCGATCAAGCCGCCGCTGAGCCCGTGGGCCTGGTACCACTGGTCGGCCAAGGCGCATCTCGGCAGCGGCAAGCAGACGCTGATGTGCCGCGCCACCGACGCGCTCGGCCGCACGCAGCCGATGGACGGGCTGACGCGCTGGAATCCGCGCGGCTACGAGTGGAACGGCGTCGACCGGGTCGAGCTCGACGTCTGAGCTTGCTCATCGCCAAGCACCGCGGGGACGCCGGTGTCGCGGCGTCCCCGCTCATGATCAGGAGAAGTAGGATGATCAGGGCGTCCCTCATCGCAGGGGCCGTCGGCAGCGTGCTGCTCACTGCGTGCGCGTTTGCCGCTGAGGGCGGGCCGGAGCTGCCGCCGGGACCGGGGCGCGACCTGGTCTACGGCCAGTGCCGCACCTGTCACGATTTGCAATACCTCGTGGAGTCGGCGGGCGTGCCGCGCTCGACCTGGAACGACCTGATCGACAGCATGAAGCAATACGGCCTGCGTATCCCGCCCGACCAGCGCGCCAAGATCCTCGACTACCTTGGCACGTATCTCGGCCCCAACCCGCCGCCGAAAACGGCGGCGGCCGAGCCGGCCAAGAGTGAAGCTCCCGTCGATGGCGCCCAGGTGTTCGCCGAGCAATGCAGCGCCTGCCACCAGCCGAACGGCAAGGGCGTGACCGGCCAATTCCCGCCGCTCGCCGGCAACCGCGATCTGTTCTTGAGCCACACGTTCCCCGCTCTCGTCGTGCTGAACGGCATGCAGGGAAAAATAACCGTCGCTGGAAAGCACTACGACAGCGTGATGCCGCCGCTCAACGTTCTAAGCGACCACAAGATCGCGGCCGTGGTCAATTATGTGCGCAGCGCCTGGGGCAACAGCCCGCCCGCCGGCACCGCGAAACTCGAAGCGAGCGAGGTGGCCAAACTGCGCAAGGCCGAGCTCGCCGCCGCCGAGGTGCACGCCCGCCGCGAGAAGCTCAAAAGCAAATAGCGGCGCGTTGTCTCGTTCGGTTCTTCAGCCGAGCGTCAACGCATGATGCGTTTGGGTCGAAACACATGGCGGGCGTTATTTTTTCCGCTCGTCCCCGCGAAAGCGCAGGCGGGGGCGGGAATGAGCGGAGTGTGCAGCAACTCGATCTGATCCCATCCGCGCTAGTGCGCCGCGGTCGGGCCGAAGCGATAATTGATGCCCACCTTCACCAGCGCGATCGACTGGCGCACGTCGAAGTCGCGCGTCGCCGGGCTCACGCCGGGGATGCTGAGAAGCGTGATGCGCTCGCTGCCGAAATCGAGATAGTGGAATTCGATCTTGGTCGACCAGTTGCCGATGATGGCGTATTCGACACCGCCGCCCACCATCCAGCCCCAGCGGGTGCCGCTCGCGCTCGCGATTAGCGTCTCGCTCGTCGTGTCGGCGTCGAAGGCGCGATAGACGTCGTGCGCCCAGGCGCCGCCGCCCTTGGCGAAGACGAGGACGCGGTCGAAGGCATAGCCGAGACGGCCGGCGATGGTGCCGAAGCGATCGCCCGTGGTGCCGATGCGCTTGGTCGTCACGCGGCCGCCGACGACGGGATCGACATCCGGATCGGTCCAGGGACTTGTGTCCGGGTTGGTCCACAGCACGCCCTTGCGGATTTCGCCCCAGCTCGCCTGCGCCTCGGCGCCGAATACCCAGGCTCCGCGCTGCCAGTTGAAGCCGACCTGCCCGCCATAGATCCAGTCGTTGGCAGTGTAGTCGGCGAGCTGATTGCCGAAAGTGTCGGACCAGGTCTTGGCGGTCCAGGCGTAGCCGCCGTGGCCGCCGATATAGACGCCGGTCCAGTCGTAAGGCGCGGCCAGCGGCGGCGCCTCATGGGCCGGCGCCTTCAGCGGCAGGTCGGCGGCATTTGCGGAATTTGCCAACAGCGCGACACATGCCGCGCCCGCGGCCAGGATCGTTCTCATGCATGCCCCCCTTCAGAGCGACTGCAGTGAACCCTCTCCCGCCATTTGAAGCAGAGCTTGCGCCTTTCCGCTTGAACCAGGCGCCCTTGGATTTGAACGATTTGCACGATTTGCGAGCTTTGGCTGCGTATGTTGCAGGCCTGCCACGCTATTCGCCGCGACGATTGACCTTGCGGCCCTGCAAGATTGCGCGCACTTGCCCATGCGATGGTGCGAGTGCGGATTCGACCAGGCCGCTCCGTCAATGCGAGCGAAGCGAAGCAATCCAGAGGCTCACGTGCTCGGTGCTGGATTGCTTGGTCGCCCTTTCAGGGCCCCGTCACCTTGTGCTCAATTCTTTCGATACGCGCTCCACAGCCTTCAGGCCATCCGGGTCGGATGGAGCGAGTTGAGAATACATTGTGAGGTCAGCCAATGCCTCGCGCAGACTGCCCTTCATCTCGAAGGCCATGCCGCGGTTGTAGTAGGCTTGGGCACTTTTCGGATCGAGCCGGATCGCCTGGTTGAAATCCGCGATGGCCCGGTCGAGATCGCCCTTGGCGCCCCAGGCACTGCCGCGGTTGACGTAGGCGTGCTCATTTTTCGGATCGAGCCGGATCGCTTCGGAATAGTCCGCGATGGCCCGGTCGAAGTCGTCCTTGGCGCCCCAAGCGAGGCCGCGGTTGTAGTAGGCTTCGGCATCTTTCGGATCGAGCCGGACCGCCTGGTCGAAGTCCGCGATGGCGCGGCCGAGGTCGCCCTTGGTGGCCCAGGCGGCGCCGCGATTGGCGTAGGCGTACTCATATTTCGGATTGAGCCGGATCGCCCGATCATAGTCCGCGATGGCCCGGTCGAGGTCGCCCCTGCGGTACCAAGTGATGCCGCGGTTGTTGTAGGCGGACGGATACGCCAGGTCGATTTGCGTCGACTTGTTGAAATCCGCCATGGCGTGGTCGAGGTCGCCCTTTGCCTGGTAAGCCCCGCCGCGACGCGCATAGAGCCGCGCGAGGCTGCGACCCGTAAATTGCTGCGAGTCGATGGCGCGCGAGCACCCTGCGACCGCGAGATCATCTGATAGCTTTACGCAGGAATCCCACTCGTCTGCGGCAGCCACCATCGGCAACCCGGCGAGAGCCGCTACCGCCAGGAATGAGAACAACCGGTATGTTGACGAGCGCATCTGCATCGCATGGGGTCTCCGCACCTTGGTCGGAGCAGCGGGGATAGCCGATCGCGGTTCCCCCGGCGCTCATTTGCCTCTTAGTCGGGGTGGCGGCTCAAGTGGTTCATCAGCGAGATTGGACGCTCGGTTTCCGGTTCGGGTCATTTTCGACCGGGCGCGCGTCGATCGCGCGACAGTTGCGCGTCCACGAGGCCGCGTCCTAGTATTCGGCTGGCCGGGGCCATTGCATTCGCCCCCTCTCGCCGATGCGGCGATCGGGCGCGCAAAAATGGCGGCGCGTGGGGCGGCGCATGAATTGGGTCGTATTTTCGTCCGGACGTTTGCCGGCGCATCTCGACGACGATGCGCGCTTCAAGCTTTGGCGCGACCTCTATGTCGCGCATCACGGCGACGTCGACATGACGCGGCAGCCCGACCGGCCGTTCACCGCCCATGCCGAGCTCGTTCGCGTCGGGGTGATTTTACTGACGCGCTTCGACGCGACGATCCGCAGCACCGCACGGACAACGCGGCAGGTCGCGGCGGATGCGCACGACAATTTCTTCGTCAGGTTCAATCGCGGCGGAGCGCTCGCTTATGCGCAGCGCAACCGCGAAGTGAACGACAAGGGCGGCGGCGGCATTTTGTACAGCAGCGCCGAACCCGGCAGAGGCCACGTGAAAAGCCGCGTCGCAACCGTCGGACTGACGCTGCCGCGGGCGACGCTGATCGAGCGCCTCGCCGGCGTCGAGGACCTGATGGGCACGCCGCTCGATATGTCGGATCCGGCGATGCGGCATCTCGGGCGCTACCTCGATTTCTTGCTGGACGATCCGCCCGACGACGACGAGTCCGGGGAAGTCGTCGCGACCACGCTGCTCGACCTTGTCGCGCTGAGCCTCGGCGCGCGGCGCGAGCAGGCGGAGCTCGCGCGCATGCGCGGGCTGCGCGCGGCGCGCGTCCAGGCCATCGTCGCCGCGATCAAGGCGGGCTATGGCGAGCCCGGTTTTTCCGTGCGCGACGTCGCGCGCAAGCTGCGGCTTGCGCCGCGCTCCGTGCAGAATTTGCTGGGCGAGACAGGCACGAGCTTTACCGAGCGCGTGCTCGAGCTGCGCCTGCAGAAGGCGCGCGCGATGCTGAGCGATCGGCGCCACGACCGTCTCAGAGTGAGCGACCTTGCCGCCGCCTGCGGTTTCAACGAGGTCAGCTATTTCGACCGCGCTTTCGCCGCCGCTTCGGCGCGTCGCCCACGCAATATCGCGGCGGTCACGGCGGCCGCTCATAGCCGCCTTCGCCGCGCGGATGTCGAGCCCGCGCGCGTGGCGCGACGCAAGAAGGGCTGGCGGTGCCGCGCCGGTTTCTGCCGCATCGGCCGACACGGCACCGCAAGTCTGAGCCGGCGTCAGAAGCGGTAGTTGAGGCCGGCCCGCACGATGTTGACCTTCGGCTCGACGTCGGTGGAAACGCCGCAGATCGTGGCCTCGCAGGTGTTCGAGCCGAGATCGGCGTAGAGATATTCGAGCTTGCCCGACCAGCCGCCGGAGAAGGCCACCTCGATGCCGCCGCCGGCGGTCCAGCCGACCGCGCTGTCGGTGGAACTGGTGCCGGTCGGCGTATCGATCTTCAGGCCGCCGAAGGCGGCGCCGGCGGTGAGGAAGGGCATGAAGCGGCCCCAGGTGTAGCCGATGCGGCCGCGCGCCGTGGCAAACCACGTGTCCTTGATCGTGCAGTTGCCGCCGGCGCAGGCGACGGTGTTGGTCGTGTTGCCCTCGATGAAGGCGTAATCGGCATCGCCTTCCAGGCCCCACACCCAGTTGCCGGTCTGCAAATTGTAGCCGACGGTGACGCCCGCCAGCCACCCATCCTGCCTGTCGGTGGTGAAGGTGCCGATGCTGTTGGTGACGTCGGCGTCGCCCCAGCCATAGCCGCCGTTGATGCCGACATAGAAGCCCGACCAGGTGAACGGCGCGACGTAGGTCGTCGGGGGGCCTTGGTAGTAGGGGCGGGCCAGGTCGGCCGCGAATGATGGCGAAGCCACCGCCGCGGCCATGAGTCCCGCGCCCAAGATCAGATTGAAACGCTGCATTGCGTGACCTCCAGAGAGTTTCGGCCGAAACAACTCACGCATGCGGCGGGACGCTATATGTTGTGGATGATTTCGAACTGTGGCCTTTACGTCACAAGAAATCTGTTTTTCCGAAGCGAATCAGTTGCATAAGCGGCTGAAACCGGCTAGAACAAAACTAGAACACTGTTGTGCTGCCGGATAGCGGCAATGGCAGTGCGCACGCGGCGGGAAGGCCGGCCAGGCCGGCGCAAGAACCGCTGTGGATTAAGGCCGAACGCGCTTGCCGCACTGCGGCCGAGGTCTAGGGTGAAGTCATCAGTCAGAGAGCGCGCCGGCGGCAGGCGTGCTCGCAAACGGCGACACCGGCTTGTAGAGCCTGGGCAAGATGTCGCCACGCGGAGAGCAACATGGCGGGTAGCGTCAACAAAGTCATTCTCATCGGCAATCTCGGCGCCGATCCGGAAGTTCGCCGCACCCAGGATGGGCGGCCGATCGTCAATCTGCGCGTCGCCACTTCGGATACTTGGCGCGACAAGGCCACCGGCGAGCGGCGGGAAAAGACCGAATGGCACCGGGTGGTGATTTTCAACGAAGGCCTGTGCCGGATCGCCGAGCAATATCTCAAAAAGGGCTCGAAGATTTACCTGGAAGGCGCTCTGCAGACGCGCAAATGGCAGGACAAGGACGGCAACGACCGCTATTCGACCGAGGTCGTGCTGCAGGGCTTCAATTCGCAGCTCACCATGCTCGATCGCGCCGGCGGCGCCGGTGCAGGCGGTGGCGACGACTTCGGCTCGAGCGGGCCGGGGGTCAGCCGCGAGCGCAAGCCGGCCATGGCGGGCGCCGGTCCGCGCGACGATATGGACGACGAGATACCGTTCTGACGCGCGAGCCATGACGCTCGCGCCGCTGCTGCGCGCCGACCCGGTGATCCAGCTGCACGCCTTTGCGGCCATGGCAGCGTTCGCGCTCGGCGCCGTGCAGCTTGCGGCGCCGAAAGGCACGCTGCGTCACCGGGCGATGGGCTGGCTCTGGGTGGTGCTGCTGGCGACGATCGCCATAAGCTCGTTCTGGATCCATCAGATCCGCATGATCGGGCCGTTCAGCCCGATCCATCTGCTCTCGATCTTCACGCTCATCATGCTGCCGCTTGCCGTGCTGGCGGCGCATCGCCATGACGTCGCCCGGCACCGCCGTGCCATGATCATGATCTTTGTCGGCGCGCTCGTGGTCGCCGGCCTGTTCACGCTGCTGCCGGGGCGCATCATGCACGCGGTCGCGTTCGGCGGCTAGCGTCCACCGCGCAGCGTGCGTTCACGAGGCTCGCGCACCGCCGCCGGTGCGGCGTATAAGACGCGCATGGTTGCGGCGATCTCTTGGAGCGGCGGCAAAGACGGCTGGCTCGCGCTGTTGCGGGCGCGCGAGGCCGGCCACGACGTCCGCTACGCGCTGACCATGTTCGACGAAAGCGGCGCGCGCTCGCGCTCGCATGCCGTGCCGCCCGACGTGATGGCGATGCAGGTACGCGCGCTGGGACTGGAGCCGGTTGCGGCGCGTGCGCCTTGGCAGGGCTATGAGGAGGCGCTCGTTGCGGCTTTGCGTGATCTATCCCGGCGCGGGGTCGACAGGGTGATCTTCGGTGACATCGATATCGCCGCGCATCGCGCCTTCGAAGAGCGAGTCTGCGCTGCCGCCGGCCTTGCGGCGACGCTGCCGCTGTGGCGAGAGGATCGGCTCGCCTTGGTCGAGGAAATGTTTACGCGCGGGCTGAAGGCCATTGTGGTGACGACCGACGACCGTTACCTCGACGGCGGCTATTGCGGCCGCAGCTTCGACCGCGCCTTCGTCGCCGCGCTGCCGCGCGAGGTCGACCGCTGCGGCGAAAACGGCGAATTTCACACCTTCGTTGTCGGCGGCGCGGGATTCAACGCCGACCTGCCGGTCGTTGCGGCGCCGCGCTACGCGCATGCCGTGAGTTTCAACGGAACGACGGCGCGCTATCATTTCGCGCCGTTGCGGGTCGCAACCGAGGCTTATTGACTCCGTCGCCTTCACCTCCGCCCCGTCAATACCGATAACGCCAACGCGCAGAATCCGCCGAAGCCGACGAGCGCGCTGGCCGCGTGCCCGTATTCCCAGGAAAGGCGCAGCGCCCGCCAATTGGCGGGAATCTCGGTCCAGTTATGCGTCGCCTGATTGGCGGGAAACACGAAGGCGAAGAAGATCGCGAGCGTGGCGAACTGGCAGGCAAGGCTCAGCAGCACCAGCACGAAAGGCGCGGTCTGCCCGCGCAAGACGATCGCCAGCGCGGCCAGCGCGAAGAGATTGCCGATCAGCACGATGCCGAAAAATGCCCAGCCGTTGTAGATGCTCTGGACGATGAAGTAGTCCTCCTTGGCCAAGTGGATCTTGTTGGGCAAGGAAAAGAAATGCGCGCCGGCCGGCATCAAGGCGATTGCAGTCAAGACCAGCGCGACGAATTGCAAAGCCTTCATGTCGCGTCCCGCTTTTCGGTTGCGCCGCGTCAACGGGACGATGCTGCCAAAGTTCCAGCAGGGAACATGACGAATATATGGAAGGTGCTCACAGACGGGATCAGCTCAGCGCCACTCGCACGCCGTCGATCACATATTGCACCGCCAGCGCGGCCAGCAGCACGCCGAGCAGGCGGGAGGCCACGATATTGCCGGTGGTGCCCATCAGCTTGGCGATCTGGCCGGCGAGCGTGAACACGAGATAGCAAAACGCCACCACGGCGGCGATGGCGCCGAGCAGAATAGCGAGATGCCACGGTTCGCCGGCCGCGCGCCCGGAGAGCAGGACGCTCGCGGTGATGGCGCCGGGCCCGGCCATCAGCGGGATGCCGAGGGGGAAGGCGGCAATGTTGCGCACGCGCTCCTCGAGCGCTTCTTCAGCCTGATGCGATTGGCGCTCGTTGCGCACGCCAAACACCATCTCGGAAGCGATGGAGAACAGCAGCAGCCCGCCGGCGATGCGGAAGGCGGGCAGCGTGATCGACAGCGTGCGCAACAGCCAGTCGCCGATGATCGCAGCGCCCGCCAGCACCACGGCGGCGATCAGCGCCGCGCGCCAAGCGACGCTGCGGCGCGACCGCTCGGGCAGCCCATGCGTGACGGCAAGAAAGGCCGGCACCAGTCCGATCGGGTCGACCACCACGACCAGGGTGACCAGCGCGGAGACGAGGAATTCGACCGGCATGGCGGGCGGCATGGTAGCGCAAATTCGCGCGGGCGGCGGCTTCGTGAGGCGGCGCGCAAATGATCCCCAGGCTGGTGCTGGACTGTCCTATAAGTATTTGACCGTAAAAGACAAAATAGCTCTTGCCGGATGCCGTTTCAGGTAGCAAATGAGCGGTAAATCGGTTAGACAAAATTCGAACGCCACTCGCGCTGGAACTCATCCTTGTCCGACACTGAAAACCCCAAATCGGGGGACGGCAGTCCCTCCGACGTGCGCCCGATCTCGATCACCGAGGAAATGAAGCGCAGCTATCTCGATTACGCCATGAGCGTGATCGTGTCGCGCGCGCTACCCGATGCGCGCGACGGCTTGAAGCCGGTACACCGCCGCATCCTGTACTCGATGAACGAGCAGGGCCACACGCCCGACAAAAAATACGTCAAGTCGGCGCGCGTGGTCGGCGACGTGATGGGCAAATACCATCCGCACGGCGACCAGGCGATCTACGACGCGCTTGTGCGCATGGCGCAGGACTTCTCCATGCGCCTGATGCTGATCGACGGGCAGGGCAATTTCGGCTCGGTCGACGGCGATCCGCCGGCGGCCATGCGCTACACCGAGTGCCGCTTGGCGCGCCCCGCCATGGCGCTGCTCGACGACATCGACAAGGACACGGTCGATTTCCAGCCGAACTATGACGGCAACGAGAAAGAGCCGGTGGTGCTGCCGGCGCGCTTCCCGAACCTGCTGGTCAACGGCGCCGGCGGTATCGCGGTCGGCATGGCGACCAATATCCCGCCGCACAATCTCGGCGAGGTGATCGACGCCTGCGTGGCGCTGATCGACGACCCCGCGCTCGATGTCGACGAGCTGATCAAGATCGTGCCGGGCCCGGATTTCCCGACCGGCGGCATCATTCTCGGCCGCGCCGGCATCCGCAGCGCCTATACGGCTGGGCGCGGCTCGATCGTGATGCGCGGCAAAATCGAATTCGAGACCATTCGCAAGGAGCGCGAGGCGATCGTCATCACCGAGATACCCTATCAGGTGAACAAGGCGGCGATGGTCGAGCGCATCGCCGAACTGGTGCGCGAGAAGAAAATCGACGGCGTCGCCGATCTGCGCGACGAGTCGGACCGCGACGGCTACCGCGTCGTGGTCGAGCTCAAGCGCGACGCCGAGCGCGACGTTGTCTTGAACCAGCTCTACCGCTTCACCCCGCTGCAGTCCTCCTTCGGCGCCAACATGGTGGCGCTCGACGGCGGCCGCCCGCTGGTGATGAACCTGAAGGAGCTGCTCGCGGCCTTCATCGGTTTCCGCGAAGAAGTGGTGTCGCGGCGCACCAAATACCTGCTCGGCAAGGCGCGCGACCGCGCCCATGTGCTGGTGGGTCTCGCCATCGCGGTCGCCAATATCGACGAGGTGATCGCGCTCATTCGCGGCTCGCGAGACGCCAACTCGGCGCGCGAGGCCCTGATGGCGCGCGACTGGCCGGCCAAGGACATGGCCGCCATGGTGACGCTGATCGACGACCCGCGCCACAAAGTGTCGGAGGGCGGCACCACGAAATTGTCGGTCGAGCAGGCCCGCGCCATCCTCGATCTGCGGCTGCAGCGCCTCACCGCCTTGGGCCGTGACGAGATCAAGGACGAGCTCGACAAGCTGGCCGCCGAGATCGCCGACTACCTCGACATTTTGCGCTCGCGCGCGCGCATCCAGTCGATCATCAAGACCGAACTCGCCAAGGTGAGAGAGGATTTCGCCACGCCGCGCCGCACCGTGATCGCCGAAGAGGAGGCGGAGGTCGAGGAAGAGGACCTGATCCAGCGCGAGGACATGGTCATCACCGTCTCCCATCTCGGCTACATCAAGCGCGTGCCGCTATCGACCTACCGCGCACAGAAGCGCGGCGGCAAGGGCCGTGGCGGCATGCAGGTGCGCGAGGAGGACTTCGTCTCGCGGCTGTTCGTGGCTTCGACGCACACGCCGGTGCTGTTCTTTTCGTCGCGCGGCAAGGTCTACAAGGAGAAGGTCTGGCGGCTGCCGCTGGCGGCGCCGCAGGCGCGCGGAAAGGCGCTGGTCAATATCCTGCCGCTCGACCCCGGCGAATTGATCACCTCGATCATGCCGCTGCCCGAGGACGAGAAGACCTGGGGCCAGCTCGACGTGATGTTCGCCACCACGAGCGGCAACGTCCGGCGCAACAAGCTGTCCGATTTCGAAAAGATCCGGCCGTCCGGCATCATCGCCATGAAGCTCAGCGACGGCGACGCCATCGTCGACGTGCAGATCTGCACCGAGAACGACGACGTGCTGCTCACCACGGCGGGCGGCCAATGCATCCGCTTCGCGGTGCCGGAGGTGCGCGTTTTCGCCGGCCGCACCTCGGACGGCGTGCGCGGCATCGCGCTCGGCAAGGACGACAGGGTGATCTCGATGTCGATCCTGCGCCACGTCGGTGTGACCTCGGAAGAGCGCGTCGCCTATCTCAAGCGCGCCAGCGCCGTGCGCCGCGGCACCGCAGAAGAGGAGGCGCCGGCGGAGGCCGAGGAAAGCACCGCGCAGATCGAGCTCGGCGAGCAACGCTACGTGGAACTGTCTGCGGCCGAGCAGTTCGTGCTCACCGCCTCGGAGCGCGGCTACGGCAAGCGCTCCTCATCGTTCGAATACCGCACCACCGGGCGCGGCGGCAAAGGCATCGTGGCGATGAACGTCACCCCCAAGACCGGCCGGCTGGTGGCTTCTTTCCCGGTGGAGGAGGGCGACCAGGTCATGCTGGTCACCGATCAGGGCAAGCTGATCCGCACCACGGTCGCCGGCATCCGCATCGCCGGGCGCGCGACGCAAGGCGTGATCGTGCTCGACACCGCCGAGGACGAGCGCGTGGTGGCGGTCGAGCACCTGAGCGAGGAGGAAGAAGACTAGCCGCTAAGCCGCTCGACCGCGATCAACCGAATGTTCCGGTTGCCGAACGGCGTGCCGACGCAGCCGAAATAGGGCCAGGGCCGTTCGGCGCAGGCGGTCAGCGGCGCGGATACGGCCGGCGGCAGCGAGCCGGCGCTGACCGCATTTGTCGGCGCGGTGAAGATGGTGACACCGGCGGCAATCGCGGCTGCGACCATGACGGCCGTTGTGGATTTCATGGGACGCCCCCCGTTTTTGGTTTCGCGGGTTAGTCTGCCGCGCGGGGATAAAGGTTCACGGCGGTATTGCCGGAGATCGGGGGGCAAGGTAGACCCCGCCCCATGCCGCGGATCGCCCTATATGCCGGCTCCTTCGACCCGGTCACCAACGGCCATCTCGACGTGGTGCGCCATGCCGTCAGGCTCGCCGACAAGCTCGTCATCGCCATCGGGGTACATCCGGGCAAGGCCCCGCTGTTCTCGGCCGAGGAGCGGCTCGCCATGCTCGAGGAGACCTGCTCGCCGCTTGCGCGCGACGCAAAGTGCGAGCTTTCCTGCATCACCTTCGCCGACCTTGTGGTGGAGACGGCGCTCAGGGCGGGCGCCGGCATGCTGATCCGCGGCTTACGCGACGGCACCGATCTCGACTACGAGATGCAGATGGCCGGCATGAACGAGGCCATGGCGCCGGAGATACTGACGGTATTCCTGCCGGCATCTCCCATGGTGCGCCCGATCACCGCCACATTGGTGCGCCAGATCGCCGGAATGGGCGGCGATGTTTCCGCCTTCGTGCCGGCCCCGGTCGCCGCCCGCCTGAAGAAAAAGTTTCCTCGCGGCGGCTGATTTCGTCTCCCAACACAAGGAGCGCTGATGACTTCCCGCCGTTCGATTCTGAAGCTTGCGCCCGCGCTCGTCGTGGCCGCAATCGCCGCGCCGGTTTTTGCGCAGGCGCCCGGCCTTTCCAAACCGGCCGCGCTCACCGAGCAGGCGCCGGCGACGTACAAGGTGCGCTTCGAGACCAGCAAGGGCCCCTTCGTCATCCAGGTGCATCGCTCCTGGGCGCCGCACGGGGCCGACCGCTTCTACAACCTGGTCAAGCACGGCTTCTTCGACAACGACCGCTTCTTCCGCGTCATCTCCGGCTTCATGGTGCAGTTCGGCATCAACGGCGATCCGCGCGTGTCGGCGCATTGGCGCGATGCCAATATCCCGGACGATGCTGTGCGCATGAGCAACAAGCGCGGCACCGTCACTTTCGCCACCGCCGGGCCGAACACGCGCACGACGCAGGTGTTCATCAATTTCGCCGACAATTCCAGCCTGGACGGGCAAGGCTTCGCGCCGTTCGGGCAGGTGGTGTCGGGCATGAACGTGGTCGACCGGCTCAATGCCGAATACGGCGAGGGCGCGCCGCGCGGCCACGGCCCGAGCCAGGGCCGCATCCAGTCGGAAGGCAACGCCTATCTGATGAAAGGCTTTCCGCGCATGGACTATGTGAAGAAGGCGACGATCGCCAAATAGAAAGACCGAACGATGGGGCGGGCAGCGGCCACAATCGGCGCGGCGGGACTTGCGTTGGCGGTGGCCGGGTTGGGCGGGCCGCCGGCGGTCTCGGCGCAGCCGCTGCGGCGGGCCGTGGCGCCGAAAGGACCGCTCAGGACGCTTGTCGATGTGCGCCGTGCGATCCGTGGCTGCTGGCAATGGCCGCCGCTGCGCGAGGTCCGGGGCGGCATGGAGTTGACCGTGTTGCTGAGTTTCAAAAGCGACGGCGAGATTTTCGGCGGCCGCATCACCTACCAGACGCCCAATATTTCGCGTTACGAGCGCACACTCTACTACCGGTCGCTTGCCCGCGCCGTCACGCTGTGTTCGCCGCTGCCGGTTTCGCGCAGCCTCGGCGAAGCGATCGCCGGACGGCCGTTCTATTTTCATTTCCGCGACACGCGCAAACAACGAAAGGCTTCACTCAATGGCTAGTCCCGAAAATACCCTCACGCTCGACACCACCAAGGGCAAGGTGGTGATCGAAATGCGGCCCGACCTCGCGCCCAACCACGTCGCCCGCATCAAGGAGCTGGTGAAGCAGGGCTTCTATGACGGCATCGTGTTCCACCGGGTCATCGACGGCTTCATGGCGCAGACCGGCTGCCCGCACGGCACCGGCACCGGCGGCTCGGGGCAGAAGCTGAAGGCCGAGTTCAACCGCGAGCCGCACGTGCGCGGCACCGTGTCGATGGCGCGCGCCAACGACCCGGACTCGGGCGACAGCCAGTTCTTCATCTGCTTCGACGATGCCCGCTTCCTCGACGGCCAGTACACGGCCTGGGGCAAGGTGATCGAGGGCATGGAAAACGTCGACAAGATCAAGCGCGGCGAGCCGGTCAAGGACCCCGACAAGATCCTGCATGCGACGATGGGGGCGTGAAGCTTTATTCTGGTCATTCCGGGGCGCGGTCGAAAGGCCACGGCGCTAGCGCGCCGCCCCGGAATGACGGCGTCAAAATATGCGCACCGACCTCTTCGACTTCGATCTCCCGGCCGAGCGCATCGCGCTACGGCCGGTGAGCCCGCGCGACGCCGCGCGGCTCCTGGTGGTGCGGCCGCATCCTCCGCTCACCCCCGCGGAAGCGAGGACGAGCGGGGAGATTCTTGAAGACCGCTCTATGCGCGATCTGCCGGAGCTGCTGCAGCCCGGTGACGCCCTGGTGGTCAACGACTCGAAGGTGATCGCCGCGCGGCTGAAGGGCAGGCGGATCGGGCGCGGCAGCGCCGAGCCCGAGATCGAGGCGACGCTGCACAAGCGGATCGACGGCTCGCACTGGAAGGCCTTCGTCCTGGGCGCCAAGAAGGTGCAGGTGGGGGATACGCTGCGCTTCGGCAGCGAGGGGCGGGTCTGCTTCCTCGACCAGCTCGATGCTCAAGTTTCACATAAAGATGAGGAAGGCGAGGTAACTCTTTCGTTTTCCTTTCATGGCCCGGTGCTGGACCACGCCATAGCCGAGCGCGGCGACATGCCCCTGCCGCCCTATATTGCCTCGCGCCGCCCGCCCGACGAGCAGGACAAGACCGACTACCAGACCCTGTTTGCCCATGAGGAAGGCTCGGTGGCGGCGCCGACCGCGGGCCTGCAATTCACCGACGCGCTCCTGGCGCGGCTGGCGGCACGCGGTGTCGGATTGCACAAGGTGACGCTGCATGTCGGGGCCGGCACCTTCCTGCCGGTCAAGTCCGAGGAGATCGAAGGGCACACGATGCACAGTGAGTTCGGCGTGGTCCCGCGCGAGGCGGCGGACGCCCTGAACGCCGCCCGCGCCAAAGGCGGCCGCATCGTGGCGGTCGGCTCGACCGCGCTCAGGCTGTTGGAAAGCGCGGCCGGTGAGGACGGCATTTTGCAGCCCTTCGCCGGCGACACCGCGATTTTCATTGCCCCCGGCTACCGGTTCAAGGCGGTCGACCTGATGCTGACCAATTTCCACTTGCCGCGCTCCACGCTGTTCATGCTGGTTGCGGCTTTCTCCGGGCTCGACACGATGAAGCGCGCCTATGCCCATGCGATCGCGGCGGGGTATCGCTTCTATTCCTACGGCGATGCGTGTTTGTTGTATCCTCAATCGTCATTCCGGGACGGCGCGTAGCGCCGGGCCCGGAATCCATACGCCGCAGCGCTGCGGGTTACGGATTCCGGGTTCGCTCGCCTTCGCTCGCGCCCCGGAATGACAGAGAAGATTATGCCCGAGCCCTTCTCCTTCACCCTCAGCAAGACCGACGGCGCGGCGCGGCGCGGCGAGATCGTCACCCCGCACGGACGCGTGCAGACGCCGGCCTTCATGCCGGTCGGCACGCAAGGCACGGTGAAGGGGCTGACGCCGGACATTGTGCGGGAAACCGGCGCCGAGATCGTGCTCGGCAACACCTATCATTTGATGCTCAGGCCGGGCGCCGAGCGCATCGCCGCGCTCGGCGGCTTGCACCAATTCATGCAATGGCCGCTGCCGATCCTCACCGATTCCGGCGGCTTCCAGGTGATGTCGCTGTCGGAGCTGCGCAAGCTCAGCGAGGACGGGGTCACATTCCGCTCGCATCTCGACGGGGCCATGGTCGCGCTCAGCCCCGAGCGCGCCGTCGAGATCCAGGCGCTGCTCGGCGCCGACATCGCCATGCAGCTCGACGAATGCCTGCGGCTGCCGGCTTCGCCCGACGAGATCAAGCGCGCCATGGAACTGTCGTTGCGTTGGGCCGAGCGGTGCAAGCGCGCTTTTGAGAGCCGCGCACGCGAAGGCTATGCCCTGTTCGGCATCGTACAGGGCGGCGACGTCATGAGCTTGCGCGAAGCGAGCGCGCGCGCACTGATCGGCATGGCGTTTCAAGGCTATGCCATCGGCGGACTGGCGGTGGGCGAGCCGCAGGCGATGATGCTTAAGATTGTCGAGGAAACCGCGCCCCTGCTGCCGGCTGAGTGCCCGCGCTATCTGATGGGCGTCGGGACCCCGCATGACCTGCTGGAGGCGGTCGCGCGCGGTATCGACATGTTCGACTGCGTATTGCCCACGCGCAACGGCCGCCACGGCATGGCCTTCACCCGCTTCGGGCCGATAAACCTCGCCAATGCTCGCCACGCCGCCGACCCGCGCCCGCTTGATGCAGAGAGCGCACATCCGGCGGCGCGGACCTATTCGCGCGCCTATTTCCACCACCTCACCAAGGCGGGCGAGATGCTGGGGGCGGTGCTGCTCTCCACCGTCAACCTCGCCTATTACCAGGAGCTGATGGCTGCCGTGCGCGCGGCCATCGCGGCCGGTAATTTCGCCGCGTTCCGGGCGGAGACGCTGGCCCGCTGGGAACAGGGCGATATCGCGCCGCTCTAGCCGTACGGCTCGACGGCGCACACGCTTGGGCGCACTATGCGGCTTTCGCGGACGCAAAAACCCGCCATGGCGCTGACCCTGAAAGTGAACGGCAAAAGCCACCGCGTCGAGGCCGAGCCCGACACGCCGCTCATCTATGTGCTGCGCAACGATCTTGCGCTCAATGGCGCCAGGTTCGGCTGTGGTCTGGCGCAGTGCGGCTCCTGCACGGTTCTGATCGACGGTAAGGCGACGCTGTCTTGCGTCACGCCGGTGGGCGGCGTGACGCATGCCGAAATCGTCACGCTGGAAGGGCTGGGCTCGATCGACAATCCGCATCCGTTGCAGAGCGCCTTCATCGAGGAGCAGGCAGCGCAATGCGGCTATTGCGTGCCGGGCATGATCATGAGCGCGCTGGACCTGCTCAAACGAAACACGAAACCAAGCGAACAGGACGTGCGGGCCGCGCTCGCCGCCAATCTCTGCCGCTGTGGCACGCATCCGCGCATCATCCGCGCCGTCTTACGTGCCGCGCGCGCGATGGAGAAAGCGCCGTGACGAAGCTCACCCGCCGCCAGTTCGGCGCCGCCGCTGCCGGCGGTATCGTCATCGCGTTCAGCCTGTATGGGCGCCCGCGCGCGCAACGGCGCCCGCTCCTGCCGGGAAACTTGGCGCAAGATCGCATGCTCGATGCCTGGCTGCGCATCAATCCCGACGGGACCGCCACGGTATTCACCGGCAAGGTCGAGCTCGGCCAGGGCATCCTCACCGCGCTCGCGCAGATCGCGGCGGAAGAGCTCAGCATGCAGCCCGAGCGCATCGTCATGATATCCGGCGACACGGCGCGTACGCCGGATGAGGGCTTCACTTCCGGGAGCCGCTCGATCGAGGACAGCGGCGCCGCCATCCGCCAAGCCTGCGCGGAGGCGCGCGACATTCTCATCAGGATGGCGGGCGAACGGCTGCGCTGGTCGTTCGACGAGCTGAGCGTGCAGGACGGCGTGATCTACGCGCCGGGCATGCGCACGTTGAGCTATGCCGAGCTTGCCGGCTCGGTCGACTTGCACCGCCCGGCGACGGGGAAAGTGGCGCCGGCGCCGGCCGGCGCCCACCGCGTCGTCGGCAAGCCGGTCAAGCGCCGCGACATTCCAAGCAAAGTCACCGGGCAGCCTTGCTACGTGCAGGACCTGCGCCCGCCGGGCATGCTGCACGGGCGCGTGGTGCGGCCACCGCGCTATCACGGCATCCTCGCCAAGGCCGATACCGAGGGGGCCAGGGCGCTGCCCGGCGTGATGGCCGTGGTGCGCGACGGGTCGTTTCTCGGCGTCGTCGCCGCACGCGAGGAGCAGGTGGTGCGCGCCCGCGAACATCTTGCGCGCAGCGCGCAGTGGATCGGCGGCGACGAGCTGCCGGATCGTGGCAAGCTCTATGACGCTCTCGTCAACGCGGAGAGCGAGGATACGGTGGTGAGCGACAGAAAGTCGCCACCGCCATCGGGCATCGCGCGCGTCTTCGAGGCGACCTATACCAAGCCCTATACCGCGCACGCGGCGCTCGCGCCGTCCTGTGCGCTGGCGCAATTTGCCGAAAACAAGCTCATGGTCTGGACGCATAGCCAGGGCGTATTCGCGCTGCGGCGCGATCTCGCCGGTGTGCTGAAAATGGACGCGGCGGCGATCCGCTGCATCCACGTCGAAGGCGCCGGCTGCTACGGGCACAACGGCGCCGACGACGTGGTCCTCGACGCCGCCCTTTTGGCGCGCGCCGTGCCGGGCAGGCCGGTGCGCGTGCAGTGGATGCGCGACGACGAATTCGCCTGGGAGCCCTATGGCCCCGCCATGGTTATGAAAACCAAGGCCTCGCTCGCCGGCGGCACGATCGTCGACTGGTCTTACGACGTGTGGAGCAACACGCACGGCATGCGCCCGGGTGCGTCCGGCGGTAATAATCTGCTGGCGAGCTGGTATCTGGCGCAGCCGCTGGCGCCGGCGCAGGGCGGCGGATTCGGTGCGGCGCGCAACGCAGCGCCGCTTTATGAGTTTCCCGGCGAGCGCGTCACCAATCATTTCGTGGCGGCGGCGCCCTTGCGTGTCTCCTCGCTGCGCGCGCTCGGCGCCTATGCCAACATTTTTGCCATCGAATCCTTCATGGACGAGCTTGCCGCCGCCGCCAATGCCGATCCGGTGGCGTTTCGGCTTGCGCATTTGAAAGACAGGCGGGCGAGAGCGGTGATCGAAGCGGCGGCCAAGGCTGCGGCCTGGCAAAAAGGCGTCAAAGGCGATGGGGTGCGCGGCCGCGGCATCGGCTTTGCCCGCTACAAGAACGCGGCGAGCTATATCGCGGTGATCGCCGAGATCGCGCTCGATCGCGCCTCGGGCGACGTGCGCGTGCAGCAAATGCACGTGGCCGCCGATGCCGGGCAGATCATCAATCCGGACGGGATCAAGAACCAGATAGAGGGCGGCATCGTCCAGGCCACGAGCTGGACGCTGCACGAGGAGGTGAAATTCGACGCGAACGGGATTGTTTCGCGCGATTGGCTTGGCTATCCGATCCTCACCATGCCGGAAGCGCCGAAGTTGCAGACTGTGTTGCTCGACCGTCCGGACTTGCCGCCGCTCGGCGCGGGCGAAGCTTCGCTCGGGCCGGCGGCGGCGGCGATCGGCAATGCGTTTGCGCATGCGACCGGAAAACGCCTGCGCGACCTGCCGTTCACGCCGGCGCGGGTGAAGGCGGTGCTGGCATGAACGTGCAAGGCGAGTTCCTGCAGCGCCGGCGCAAGCCGCGCTTCAAGCTGCCGCCGGGCGCAACCGACGCGCATTGCCACGTGTTCGGGCCGGGCGACCGATTTCCCTATGCGCCCGGCCGGCGCTACACACCGGCCGACGCGCCCAAGGAGATGCTGCGCGCGCTGCACGATCATCTCGGCGTTTCGCGGGCGGTGATCGTGCAGGCGAGCTGTCACGGCACCGACAATGCCGCCATGCTCGATTGCATCGCCTCTGACCCGGCGCGCTATCGCGGGGTCGCCATCGTCGACGACAGCTTCGGCGACAAAGACTTCGACGCGCTCGACGCCGGCGGCGTGCGCGGGGTGCGCTTCAATTTCGTCAAGCATCTCGGCGGCGCGCCGGACATGGCCGTGTTTCACCGCGTGCTCGATCACATCAAGCAGCGCGGCTGGCACGTCGTGCTGCATCTCGACGCGCCCAGCATCGCGCCGCTTTCCGACACGATGCGCAAACTGCCGTTGCCTTTCGTGATCGACCATATGGGACGCGTGCCGGGCAAGGATGGCGTCGATCAGGCGCCGCTCAAGGCGCTGCTGGAATTGGCCAAGCTCGACAATTGCTGGATCAAGGTATGCGGCGCCGAGCGCATTTCGTTTCCGCCCTATGCGGAAGCGGTGCCGATTGCGCGCGCCATCGTGCAGGCATCGCCGGGCCGCGTGCTGTGGGGCACGGATTTTCCGCATCCGAACGCGACGCACGAGGCGGACGAAGCCGATCTCGTCGATCTGGTGCCGCACTATGCTCCGGATGCGGCGACGCAGAAGCGCCTGCTGGTCGATAATCCGGCACGCCTATACCATTTCGCGGCGGTTTAGCACCGGGCGCAGCCGCTATTGCCGCAAGCGCCAAGCGATCAGGGGGTGCAGAGCGGAATCGTGGTGGTGGAGGGTTGGGCGCAGTTTTCGCAGGCCCAATGGTGGCGGATTTCGGCGTCTTCCACGAACTCGGACGCGAGCGGTGCGACCATCCAGTCGCCGCAGTGGGGGCAGCGCGCTGGCGCGCCGAAGGGACAAGCGCTGACAGACTTAGGCGCATTACATTGGAGCATGGTCGCGGCCTCCAAAGGTCTTCCCTTACCCATCCGTCGCGCATTTGATAGCGGGGCAAAATGGCGAGGGCGAGACGGATTGATGATGCTACGGTGGCCGGACGGATAAAGTTTCGTGACAGCGTGTGAGCGGGCGGGCTTCCCACGTTATTTCGCACTGCGTTGTGGCTGCATGGGGCTCCCATGCACTGCAGCTCCTGCGCAAAGCTATGCGGACGAAGCTCGTCGTGGCGGGTTGAAGCGAAATTGGTGAGCGCGCTGGGAGCGATATGAGCAAGCAAGATCAGCAGCTTAGATTGTCAAACCTTGCTATTCGCACGTATTGAATGCAAAGGGTCTTTTTTGATCGTGTCAAACCTGCCGCTGTCAGTTTGAGCCGCGAACATTCGCACACGGTCAGGCTGGTGTATCGATGCGAGCCGACAGAGTACCGGAAGACAGCCGATAACGGAGCTGCGAATATGCACTCCGCAAGTTCGTGCAATGTCGCGTCGCAGGAATTCTTGAGCTAAAATCAAGGTGATCTCAAGAACAAATCAGGCGCTGCTCAAAGCCTTTTCCGGCCTTTACGCGCATCGTTGCAGCACGCTGGCCAGAACCAGAATCGTCTAATCTTATGATCCTGGCTCTCTTGCAAACGGGAAAATCAGCATGGACAACGTCACGCGCGAGAATTTCCTCAAGTTTGCCTTGATTGCAATCGGCGCAATCTTCTTCACAGTCTATCCACTCAGCCTCGTTTGGCCGTCAGGATGGCAGTGGCATGGTGGCCATGGCCAATACTACTTGCAGATGATCTGTGGGGTTTACGCGGTGCTCGGCGCTTTTCTCATTGCTGCCGCGCGTAATCCTTCTGAACATCGCAGTCTGATCTCGTTCACCGTCTGGTCGAGTATCGTGCACGCCGGCATTATGGCAGCACAAGCCATCTATGATGGACACGAGACGGGTCACCTAATTGGCGACGTGCCGGCACTACTGCTGGTGGCGGGCGTGCTCTTATATCTCTCCCCAAAGAGGCAAGTGCGGGCGGTCGCCGCATGACAAGCGCGGTGGAAGGTACGTTGCAGAAGGGCCGCTGGCGTTGTCCGGTGGCCCTTTCCGCTTGATCCAGCGTAGCTCTTCTCCGGAAGGTGGGGGCGTTTCTCGTCGGTTCCTGGCCCACCGCGTTATTTCGTGGCGGCGTACCAATTCGGTCGTTTTCGGGGCGAAGCGGACATTAAGCATGTCATGTACGCGCACTAGAAGATCGCCTGGGCTGTAGTAATCCGGCTTTACGTTCGCAGTTTGAAATGGGTCGCGAAGGTGTCTCCGCTTACGGTGTAAACCTGAAATCCAAGCAGCGCTTGTCAGCTAAAATAGGCGCTGTTAGCGAACGGAAAGGGCAGGTCGACTTTCTTCACTGACGCAAGCGCGCTTCGAACTGACATTTCCAGACTATCCGGTTTTCCAGTGCACTATTCGGGGCGTGCTGCTGTCGGCTGTTCGGTTCGTACCTCGTGATCGCTTGCGGGTATTTAGTCGCGACCGCTTTAGACCGCTGTGGACGCCTCGCAAAGGACCTGTAGGACACCAGACAAACGATTATTCGTGCAGCAAAACCGGGCTTTTCTGCACGACAAGCCCGTTTCGGCGGGCTGAGATGCGGATAGATGCGCGCAGTATTTGCTAGTGACTCGATCATCTGCCGTCAGCGGAGCAACTCAATACTTCCGCAGGCAATCAGTGCCAAAGTGGGTACGCAGCGCCACTCTACAAAATTGTGACCTTCTCGCGAAAAAAGGAATTGAGGGTCACAAAAAGTCTACAAAAAGATCACAAAAAGTCTACACACGGGTACGCCTGAGTGACCTTTAGGTGCCCCTCGGACGGTATCGAAATACTTAGGTGTGGACCTTCGATGCGCGATGTAGACTTTTTGTGACCTGCAATCATCCGCTTGTGACCCCCAATCGTGGGCCGAATGGCAAGGGTTGGGGGATTTCCAAGCCGCTGACCCCAGGCGTGAAAGGGATGCCGATTTACGAATTCCTCTAGGACTTCGAAATTTCGGACCGTCTATCTATCGAGTTTCTCTGCCACGTTTTGATTGCGATCGAGCTTAGCCATTAAGCCCTTTAATAAGCGCTTTGTCCTCGCTATCCGAAATCGCATGTTCCAGGTGCGCCCGTTTCATAAGGGAAGTTTCCTTGACCCATTGATCCTCCTCAACGATAGGGCGCCCTCCCGGCGTATCCTTTCATGAGAAAACTGCCGGGAGTCCGTCGATGGAGGAGGGGCGCAACCGGGCTGTCCAAGTCAGCCGCTTCGGCGGTCCCGACGGGCTGGAAGTGGTTGAAGTTCCCATGCCGACGGCTGGGCATGGCGAGGTGAGGGTCCGCGTGCTTGCCTCAAGTCTGAACTACACCGACGTGTTGATAAGACGTCACCTCTACCCCCAAACCGCGCGCCGCCAGCCGCCATTTGTGCTGGGCTATGATGTCGTAGGGGAAATCGATCAGCTCGGCGATGGCGTACGTGACTTTCAGGTTGGTGACCACGTCGCTGACATGACGGTGGTTGGGTCTAATACTGCCTACTGTACGCTCCAGGCCGATCACCTGAGCCGCGTGCCGGCGGGGGTTGACGCGGCGGAGGCGGCGACGCTGATTTTGAGTTGGACAACTGCGTACCAGCTCCTACACCGCTCCGCGCGTGTGCGGCGAGGCCAGCGCGTGCTGGTTCATGGGGCAGCTGGCGCGGTCGGTCAGGCGCTGCTCGCACTTGGCAGACTGGCCGGGGTCGAAGTGTGGGGCGCGGCGCGCGGAGAGCACGCGGCGCTCATCCGCACGCTCGGTGCCACACCGATCGATTATCAGCGCGAAGATTTTACGCGCGTGCTGCCGGGCGGGTTCGACGTCGTATTCGACGGCATCGGGGAGGGCGGCTATCGCCGCTCGTTCGCAGCGCTCAAGCGCGGTGGCTTGCTTTGTGCCATCGGCTACTCGGCGAACGTGCAGGCGCGGCGCAGCATGTTCACAATCCTGATGTCGATTGCGCGCCTGTACCTGTGGGGATGGCTGCCTGGTGGCAAACGCGCTCGGTTCTACTCGATCAATGTGATGCGGGCGCGACATCCTGCCTGGTTTCGGGAAGATCTGGAGCGACTGTTTGGTTTGTTGGCTACTTCTGCGATCCGACCGCGCGTTGCAAAGCGCATTTCCTTTGATGAGGTCGCCGAGGCACACCGGCGGATCGAGGCAGGCGGCCTTGAGGGCAAGATCGTCCTGTGCCCGGACCGTCCATCTCGACGTGACGGTATGGCATTTTAATCGCGAGCGGCCCCCAACGCACTGTCTAGTCGATGTCTGCTAATTCCGCACTACCTCTAAAAGCTGCGTTTAATCCCCTAACATCATTGTGATGGACTAGAGATAAGTCTCCGCCTCATCTACGACCGTAACGATACGACTCTCCGTCCGTGGAGCGACGTAACGGCTGGGCTTTACCGCTGACGCGTCGAACGAAATAAGCACTTTGTCTTCGCTATCCCAAATCGCATGGTCATAGGGATCATAGCACACAAAGAGCCACGGCTTTCGTGATCCCGCGTCGGTTATGTCACGAGTAATGCCCATGCCCAATAAACGGCAATCGCTATTTGGACGGCAAAGGCAATAAACCGAACGTAGACGGCAGGCACGCTAAGCGATGTGAGATGCGCGCAGGACTGGATCAAACGAGCGGCAAGGAGCCATGGGGCCAGAGGGTTTGTGACGCCAGCACGGTTGGTAAAAAGCGCGACGATCAGGAGTATACCGAAAACGGGCAGGCTTTCGACACAATTAGCGTGCGCCCGGGCCAGCCGCTGCATGAACGGCGACAAATTGGAATTATCCGGCTTAAACTCATTTGCAGCGATGGCCTTCGTCAAGATGAGCCGTGTCCGCAGTGTCTCCATAAGAATAAGCAGAAACAGCGTCCAAGCGGCCAGGCCAACCAGTACGGTCACGGAGACATCGTTCATACCAAAAATCCTTGCATGTATTTAGGTGTAATGGCCGAAGTTATTCGGTCCGTTTCCCAGGAGTTGTCGATAACGAAGCATAGCGATATGCGGTAAATTTGGTCGCCCCGATGCAGCGGTGAGCCGACCGCGGTGCCGAGGGCCGCACAAGCGCGACGCTCGGACACGTGCAATTGCTCTCGAATGTGCTCGATGCAGGCGCGACGACGCGCGGGGCTCAGAAGTTTCCCTTGGCAGCCTCGGTGAGGATCAGCTTGTCGAGGGTCAAGTCAGAGACGGCTTTCCGCAACCGGCTGTTCTTAAGCTCCAGTTCCTTCAGCCGCTTAATCTGATCGGTCTTTAGCCCGCCATACTCCTGCCGCCAGCGATAGAACGTGACCTCGCTTACCCCAATCTGCCGGATCGCATCGGCCATGCTCGCCCCTTGCGAGACCAGCACATCCACCTGCCGCAGCTTCGCGACAATCTCTTCCGGCTTGTACCTCTTCCTCGACATATCGGTCCTCCTTGATGCCAAAAGACATACCTCAAGTCGGACCACTTCAACGGGGGCGGCTCAGGCTGTGCTGCATCCACCATTTGTCGCAATCCGCATGACGTGGACCGCGTTGCCGATCACGTCGGCGGGGCGCTTCTCGCCTTTGGGGGCTCGGGGCATTACTCTGGCTTTCCGTACTTTCTGTCGTTCCTATCGGATAGATAAGCCATTGTCACCGCAATCGCCATCAGGGCCATAAAGGCGGCAGCCCCATATAGCGCGTACCAAAAAAGAGCTTCCCAATGGATGGGATAGTTCCACAAGCTTTGCACACGCGCCCAGAATGCATACGCCATTTCGTGGAATGACATACCCGACCTTCCGTCCCTGGATAGCAGTATGCCCAAGACTATAGGAGCCGACCAGCGGTCAAATTTCAAACTGAGACCCTGCCAAAGACTGCATAATCTGCACAGATAGCGGCGGCGGGATAGCTTTTTGAGTACCCTTCGGGCCATGATGGCCCTCGCCAACTTGCGCGCCAACGGAAAGTAATTTTGATGGCCACGCGACTACATCGCCTTGGAGAGTTTAGACAGGACGAACCGCCGCTTGGCAGCGGCTGGAATTGCTATGCGAGGATCACAGCGGCACGTATGCGTTGCCATTCGCATGCGAATGGATTGAAGACAAATGGCGCAATTCCATCACCGGAGCGGCTATCGACGCCTCTGTAGTAGGTTGGCGAAGTCGGAAGGCTTAAACCTGAGACATGCGATGACGCCACAAAAACTGCGTGGACTGCCGGCGGCGGCATTGAATGGATGTTCGCCCCCATTGGAGCGCACTTGAGGGCCGCCATACGGGGCAGCCTTATCTTTTCGTCTCCTTCATCAGGCCCAGAGTTGCTTTCAATGCAGCCCGAGCTATCTCGGTGCTCTGTGGGGCAGGAGGCGGTGCCGTTGTAGATGATCCGTGACGCTCGCGGCACAGGGCGACCCACGCCTGCATGTCTTCCCTTGTTGTGCGGTAGCGTCGCCCTAAGCGGAAGATCGAATTTTGCACGTTGTTGCCAATAGTGTTGCCAAACAACCAAAGCGGCCGGTCTAGGCGGCTGCAATAATCAGCTAAGTTACTGATTTTATTGGTGAGCGCGCTGGGACTCGAACCCAGGACCTACTGATTAAAAGTCAGTTGCTCTACCGCCTGAGCTACGCGCTCTCACCGAAAAGCGCACCAATGGCCTGAAAACAGGGGCGCTCCATGCGCTTTAAGGCCGCTGTGTAGGGGCGGGCGGCGGCTCGGTCAATAGCCGGCCCGCTGCATTCTTGAACTCGCGCCGCCAGGGCTCAGTTGCTAGATTGATCGCAACGAAATCCGCCGCCCGGGAGGAGCAGCCCCATGCCGATCGTCAATCGCGTCGCCGACCTGACCGACGAAATCGCCGAGTGGCGGCGCGATCTGCATGCCCATCCCGAGCTCCTGTTCGACGTGACACGCACCGCCAGCACGGTCGCCGAGAAGCTGCGCGAGTTCGGCTGCGACGAGGTGGTGACGGGCTTGGGGCGCACCGGCGTGGTGGGCGTCATCCGCGGCCGTAAAGGCAACTCCGGCAAAGCCATCGGCCTGCGCGCCGACATGGATGCGCTGCCGATCGAAGAGGCCGGCAACCTGCCGTACAAATCGACGGTGCCGGGCAAGATGCACGCCTGCGGCCACGACGGGCACACCGCCATGCTGCTCGGCGCCGCGCGCTATCTCGCCGAGACGCGCAACTTCGCCGGCGACGCCGTGGTGATCTTCCAGCCGGCGGAGGAAGGCGGCGGCGGCGGCAAGATCATGGTCGAAGACGGGCTGATGGATCGCTTCAACATCGGCGAGGTCTACGGCATGCACAATTTTCCCGGCCTGCCGGTCGGCGAGTTCTCCATCAGGCCGGGGCCGATAATGGCGGCGGCGGACTCCGTGCAGATCGACATCGAGGGCAAGGGCGCCCATGCCGCGCGCCCGCATCTCGGCATCGACAGCGTCCTGGTCGGCGCGCAGATCATCAATAATCTGCAGTCGATCGTCTCGCGCAACGTCGACCCGCTGAAATCGGCGGTGGTGTCGATCTGCATGTTCCACGCCGGCAATACGGACAACGTGCTGCCGCAGACCGCGCAACTGCGCGGCACCGCGCGCAGCCTGGCGCCGGAGGTGCGCGACCTTTTGGAAAAGCGCATTCCCGAGATCGTGGAAGGCACGGCCAAGCTCTACGGCGCCAAGGCGACGGTGAAATACCGGCGCGGCTATCCGGTGCTGAAGAACCACGCCGCGCAGACCGAATTCGCCGCCCAGGTGGCCGGCGATGTGGCCGGTAAAGACAAGGTCGACGACGCCATGGCGCCGTTGATGGGGGCGGAAGATTTCTCCTTCATGCTGAACGCACGCCCCGGCGCTTTCATCTTCATCGGCAACGGCGACAGCGCCGGCTTGCACAATCCGGCCTACAATTTCAACGACGACGCCATTCCGTTCGGCACCTCCTATTGGGTGAAGCTGGTGGAAACGGCGCTCTCCGGCTGAACTGCCGCCAGCGTACGATCGCTCGGGTCGAATCACTCCGCTCATTCCCGTCCCCGGCCTGCGCGGGGCCAGGCTCCAGCGGGAATCCAGGCATTGCGTCGCAATGCCGACGTGTTTGGCCCTGGGTCCCCGCTTACGCAGGGGACGAGCGGTCGATTCAAGCCCAGAGGCCGGCGCTTACAGCGGCTCGCCCGCCATCTTGACCGGATGGCAGACCGCGCGCGCTCTGATCAGCCGCGCGCACAGTTTGGCGGCGGCGGTGTAGGTCGGCAGCGGACCGACGACAAGCCGGTAATGCGCGCGGGTGCCGCGCCGCTCGCGCAGCACATGCGGCTTCAAGGCGCCGAGCAGCGGCGCGAAATTGGCTTCGAGCGCCGCCCACTGCATGTGCAGCAGCGCGACGCTGGTGGCGCCGGCAAGCGCAATGCCGAATTCCGGTTTCGGCGGCAGCGCGGCCATGCGCACCGGCGGCATTGGCACCTCGACGTGGCTCGGCGCCGCCTCTGGCGCGGGCGCCGCCGGTTCGGCCGGATGCGCAATGGCGGCCGTCTCGTCCGTCTCATGCCGCGCGGCGGGCTCGGCGATGGCTTCGTTGCGCGGTTGTGCTTGTGCCGGCGCGGCGGCGGTCTCACGTGGCGGCTGTTCTTGCATCGGCGCGGGCGGCGCGGCAGTCGTCGGCGCCGCAGCGATCGTCGGCGGCGGAGCGGGCTTTGCCGGCGGCGGCTCGGCGGCTTTTGCCTCGGCCAGCTTTTTGATCGAGCCGGTCAGGTCGTCCAGGCTGTGCTCCACGGTGGCGACGCGCTCGGCGAGCCGGTCGCGGTCGGCGGTGAGCGCGCGCAATTCCGCCTGCACGCGCGCGAGTTCTGTGGCACTCGCCGGCGGCGGCAGGTTCACCACGGCGACCGGGTGGGCGGTCAGCTCCACCGGCGCGAGAGCCGTTTGCAGGCGCTTGCTGCCCGTATTGGTCTGCGTGATGACGGCCAGCACGGCAAGCGACAACGCCGCGGCGAGGCCCCAGCCGGTCAGTCGCCACAGGGCCGGCAAGTTGAAGCCGTGCGGAATGCCCGGTTCGCGCAGGGCGGGGTTAATCGCCAAGGGCCACCTTCTCGAAAGGGCGAATCATTGAAAACACTAGCAGAATCCGGCAATCCTCGCTGCCGGTACCGCTGTGCGTGAGAGTCGCAGCAGGCGCCCTTTACCGAAAAGCCTGCTCGGTTAGGGTGCGCGCCCAACCCGCGCCCCAAACGGTTTGCAAGACCCGGCCCAGATCAGCCCAGAACGGCCGTAGCGGACGGCCCGGAGCGCAAGCAGAAACGAATGAGCCGACGAACCTGCCTCGCCATCGTGCTCGCCGCCGGCGAAGGCACGCGCATGCGCTCGGCTTTGCCGAAGGCGCTGAACCTGCTCGGCGGCCGCACGCTGCTCGCGCATGTCTTGGCAACCGCCGGCGCCGCGGGCTGCGGCAAGATCGCCGTGGTGGTCGGGCCCGACCACGAGGCGGTGGCGCGCGAGGCGCGCGCGCTCGCGCCGCAAGCGCAATGCTTCGTCCAGCGCGATCGCAAGGGCACCGCCCATGCGGTGCTGATGGCGCGCGAGGCCATAGCGCAGGGCGCCGACGATATCCTGGTGATGTTCAGCGACACGCCGCTGGTGCGCGCGGAAACGCTTGCCAAGTTGCGCGCGGCGCTCGCAGACGGCGCGGGCGTGGCGGTGCTCGGTTTCCGCCCGGCGGATCCCAAGGGTTACGGCCGTCTGCTGACTCGCGGCAACGAGCTGATCGCCATTCGCGAGGAAAACGACGCGACGGCGGAAGAAAAGAACATCGGCTTTTGCAACGGCGGGCTGATGGCGCTCGCCGGCGATCATGCGCTCGGCCTGCTCGATCGCATCGGCAGTGCCAATGCCAAGGGCGAGTACTATCTCACCGACGCGGTTGCCATCGCCCGCGACATGGGCCTAAAGGCGGTCGCGATCGAAACGACGGAGGACGACGTGCGCGGCATCAATACGAAGGCGCAATTGGCCGAAACCGAGGCGGTGCTGCAGCAGCGGCTGCGCGCCGCCGCCATGGACGCGGGCGTCACTTTGGTGGCGCCGGAAACCGTGTTTCTTGCCGCCGACACCAAGCTCGGCCGCGACGTCACCGTCGAGCCCAATGTGGTGTTCGGGCCCGGCGTCACGGTGGAGGACGGCGCCACCATCAAATCGTTTTCGCATCTGGAAGGCGCCCATGTCGGCAAAGGCGCGCGCGTCGGTCCCTTCGCACGGCTGCGGCCGGGCGCTGATCTCGGAGTGGACGTGCACATCGGCAACTTCGTCGAGGTGAAGGCGTCCACTGTCGAGACCGGCGCCAAGGTCAACCATTTGACCTATATCGGCGACGCGCGCGTCGGCGAGGGCGCCAATGTCGGCGCCGGCACCATTACCTGCAACTACGACGGCGTCGCCAAGCATCGCACCGACATCGGCAAAGGCGCTTTTATCGGCTCCAATTCGGCGCTGGTGGCGCCGGTCAAGATCGGCGACGGCGCCTATGTCGGCACCGGCACGGTGGTTACCAAGGACGTGCCGGCCAACTCGCTGGCGGTCGGGCGCGCCCAACAGACGATTAAGGAAGGCTGGGCAAAACGCTTGCGGGACGTGAAGGCCTTGGGCAAAAGCCTGCGCAGGGGGCCCTCGAAAAAGCGTGCTTGAAGCTTTCGCCAGGCCGCGCACGCCGCTGTTGTCACAAGGCGAAATGCGTTTTGATTTCCAAAAGGTTGCCGGCGGCGGCTAAACCATGATCGAAAGCTGACGGGGGCCAATCAGCCGCCATGTGCGGGATCGTCGGAATTCTCGGGCACGAACCGGTCGCGGCCCATTTGGTCGATGCGCTCAAGCGCCTCGAGTACCGCGGCTACGATTCGGCCGGCGTCGCCACGCTCGAACAAGGCAAGCTGGCGCGCCGGCGCGCGCAAGGAAAACTGAAGGCACTGGAAACCCGGCTCGATCGCGAGCCGCTTAAAGGCCATAGCGGCATCGGTCATACCCGCTGGGCGACCCACGGCAAGCCAAGCGAGAGCAACGCCCATCCGCACGCGACGGACCGCGTCGCCGTCGTGCACAACGGCATCATCGAGAATTTCCGCGAACTGCGCGAGAAGCTCGAAAAGAAGGGCTGCAAGTTTTCCAGCGAAACCGACACCGAGGTGGTCGCGCACCTGGTCAGCGAAGAATTGAAGGCGGGCAAGAAACCGGCCGAGGCGGTGGCGGCCACGCTCAAGCAATTGCGCGGCGCCTTCGCGCTCGCCTTCCTGTTCGCCGGCGAGGACGATTTGATGATCGCGGCGCGCAAGGGTTCGCCGTTGGCGATCGGCTACGGCGATGGCGAGATGTATCTCGGCTCCGATGCGATTGCACTGGCGCCGTTCACCGACACCATCAGCTATCTCGAAGACGGCGATTGGGCCGTGCTCACGCGCGAGAGCGTGGAGATTTTCGACGCGCAGGACAAGAAGGTGGATCGTCCGGCAGTCAAGTCGGCGGCCTCGGGGCTCCTGGTCGACAAGGGCAACTTCAAGCACTTCATGGCCAAGGAAATCCACGAGCAGCCGGAAGTGGTCGGGCACACGCTCGCGCGCTACATCGACATGACGACGGAACGCATTGTGTTGCCGGCGGAATTGCCGTTCGACTGGAGCAAATTGAAACGGCTTTCGATCTCGGCCTGCGGCACCGCCTTCTATGCCGGGCTGGTGGCAAAATACTGGTTCGAGCGCTTCGCCAAGCTGCCGGTCGAAATCGATATCGCCTCCGAATTCCGCTACCGCGAGGCGCCCATGGACGAGGGCGATCTCGCCATCTTCATCTCGCAGTCGGGCGAGACCGCCGACACGCTGGCGAGCCTGCGCTATGCCAAGGAGCACAAGCTGCATGTGTTGGCCGTGGTGAACGTGCCGACTTCGACGATCGCGCGCGAAAGCGACGTGGTGATGCCGACGCTGGCCGGCCCCGAGATCGGCGTAGCTTCGACCAAGGCCTTCACCTGCCAGCTCTCGGTGCTCGCGTGCCTGGCCATCGCGGCCGGACGCGCGCGCGGCGAACTCTCGGACACCGACGAGCAGAAACTGGTGCACGCGCTGATCGAGGTGCCGCGGCTGATGACGCAGGCGCTGGCGCTCGAGCCGCAAATCGAGCGCCTGGCGCTCGATCTCACCAAGGTGCACGACGTGCTTTATCTCGGCCGCGGCACCAGCTTCCCGATCGCCCTGGAAGGCGCGCTCAAGCTCAAGGAAATCTCCTATATTCACGCCGAGGGCTATGCCGCCGGCGAGCTCAAGCACGGACCGATCGCGCTGATCGACGAAACCATGCCGGTGATCGTGATCGCCCCGCACGACCGCGTATTCGAGAAGACGCTTTCCAATATGGAGGAGGTCGCCGCCCGCGGCGGCCGTATCATTCTGGTCACCGACGCGAAAGGCGCCAAGGAGGCCGCCATGGACCAGGTGGAAACGCTTTCGCTGCCGGACATGGCAGCGACCGTGACGCCGCTGGTTTATGCGCTGCCGGTGCAAATGCTGGCCTATCATACCGCTGTCGCGCTCGGCACCGACGTCGACCAGCCGCGCAATCTCGCGAAATCGGTCACGGTCGAATAGATATGGATGGCGTATGATCGGAGAACTGGGCCGGTTTTTCGACAGGATCATAGGCCAGGAAACCGAGCCATGAGCGACCTCGATAAGCAACCGGGCGAAGAGCTGGCCGCCGACGTGCAAGTCGTGCAGGCAGCCTCGCAGACCGGCCTTGCCGGCCGCATTCGCAACTGGTTCCTCACCGGGCTGGTGGTGGCCGGGCCGTTGGCGGTCACCGCCTGGCTGATCTGGTCGGTGGTGAACTGGGCGGACAATTTCGTCCGCCCCTTCATTCCGCCCGCCTACCGGCCGGAGACCTATCTGCCCTGGCCGATCCCCGGCACCGGCCTGGTGGTCGCCTTTGTGGCGCTGACGCTGCTCGGCTTCCTCACCGCCAACCTGGTCGGGCGCACGCTGGTGGAATTGGGCGAGGGCTTGCTCAGCCGCATGCCGATCGTGCGGCCGATCTACAAGACCATGAAGCAGATTTTCGAGACGTTGTTCTCCAAGAGCGGCTCGAGCTTCCGCAAAGTGGCGCTGGTGGAATTTCCGGCGCCCGGCATGTGGTCGTTGGTCTTCCTGTCGCAGTCGCCGAGCAGCGAGGTGGCGGCCCGGCTGCCGCAAGGCGAGCACGTCTCGGTGTTTCTGCCCTGCACCCCCAATCCGACCACGGGATTTTTCTTTTTCGTGAAGCGCAGCGAGCTGATCGAGCTCGACATCACGGTAGAGAACGCGATGACGCTGTTGATCTCGGCCGGGATGGTGCAGCCGGGCGCAGAGGAACACAAGAAATTGGGGCAGCTTGCCGCCAACGCACGTGCAGCGCAGGCGCTGCGCAAGGTTGAAACGGTGGAGTAGGGGCGATGATCAACTCGTTTTCGAAGTGGCGCGGGGCGGTGGTCGCCGTGCTGCTGGGTCTTTCCGTATCGGCCTGCGGTTACAACCGCATTCCCACGGCCGAGGAGCACGCCAAGGCGAAATGGGCGGACGTGCAAAACAACTATCAGCGCCGCGCCGACCTCATCCCCAATCTCGTCGAGACGGTGAAGGGCTTTGCCAATCAGGAAAAGCAGGTGCTCACCGCGGTGGTGGAAGCGCGCGCCAAGGCGACGCAGGTCAAGATCGACGTCTCGCAGCTCACCGATCCGGCCAAACTGAACCAATTCCAGGACGCGCAGAACCAGCTTTCCGGCGCCCTCGGCCGGCTGCTGGCGGTGAGCGAGAACTACCCGGAGCTCAAGTCGAACCAGAATTTCCTCGCGCTGCAGTCGCAGCTCGAAGGCACCGAAAACCGCATTGCCGTCGCGCGGCGCGACTATATCGAGGCGGTGCGCGTCTATAACACCGAGCTGAAGACTTTTCCGGGCATCCTGTGGGCGATGACCTTCTTCCGCAGCAACAAGCCGATGGCGGAATTCACCGCCAGCGATACCGCGCAGTCGCCGCCGAAAGTTAAGTTCTGACCGCGGACGGGGGCTTCCACATGACACGCGCGGGCACCGCGTCGCCGCTGGCAGGCAAGGCGGGTCGTTTCGCTTTCGCGCTGGCGCTGCTGCTTTTTGCCGCCGCGAGCGCCGCGGCGCTCACCTATCCCGAGCTCACCGGCCGCGTCGTCGATCAGGCGGGTATCGTCTCGCCCGCGGTGCGGAGTTCTCTCGAAACCACGCTCGCCGATCTGGAAGCGAAATCCGGCATCCAGCTGGTGGTGGCAACGGTGCGCTCGCTGGAAGGGCAGGAGATCGAGCCCTATGCCAATGGCCTCTTCCGCGCCTGGAAACTGGGCGAAAAAGAAAAGAACAACGGCGTCTTGCTGCTGGTGGCGCCGAACGAGCACCGCGTGCGCATCGAGGTCGGCTACGGCCTCGAGGGCACGCTGACCGATGCGCTGTCGAAGGTCATCATCACCAACGCCATGACGCCGCGCTTCAAGGCCGGCGATTTCAGCGACGGCATCAGGCGCGGCGTCGAAGACATCATTACCGTGTTGACCACGGATTCCTCGGAATGGCAGGCGCGGCCGGCGCTGCGGCTCGACAAGCAGCAGGGGTTCGATTCGAAGATGGTGCTCGTCTTCGTGTTCCTGCTCGTCTTCATTTTCATGTTCCTCTGGCTGCCGCCGGTGCACCGGTTTTTTGAAGCCGGGCCGCAGGGCCGCTCCCGCCGGGGAAGACAAAGCGACAGCGGCTGGGGCGGCGGCGGATCCTGGGGCGGCGGCTCGTGGAGCTCCGGCGGCGGCGGCGGTTTCGGCGGCGGCTTTTCCGGCGGCGGCGGCTCGTCGGGCGGCGGCGGGGCCTCGGGGAGCTGGTGATGGAGCTTTCCGCCGCCGACCGGCAGCGCATTGCCGATGCCATTCATGCCGCCGAGCAGAAGACGTCGGCCGAGATCGTCTGCGTGCTGGCGCAAAGCTCGTCCCGGGCGACGGTGCTGCCGGTTCTGGTGGCGGCGGTGATCGCATTGGCGCTGCCCTGGGGGCTCGTCCTCCTCACCGCGATGACCGTGGAGGGGATTTTGCTGCTGCAGGCGCTGCTGTTCTTTCTGCTGCTGCTGCTGTTGCGGCTGCCGCGCGTGCGCACCGCGCTCTTGCCCGTGCACACCCGCCGCGCCATGGCGCATCACGCTGCCATGGAGCAATTTATGCTGCGCGGTATCGCGCGTAAGACGGACCGCTCGGGCATTTTGATTTTCGTGTCGCTCGCCGAGCGCTATGCGCGCATTGTCGCCGACGAGGGCGCCGCTGCGCAGGTGCCGCAGGCCCATTGGCAGGGAGCAATCGATGCGCTCGTCTCGCACATGCGCGCGGGCCGCATCGCCGACGGCTTCGTCGGCGCCGTCAACCTGTGCGGCGACGAGCTGGCCCGGCATTTCCCACGCGGCGGCTCGAGCCGTAGCGAGCTGCCGGATCGGGTTTATGTGATCTGAAGCGCGGCGCGCAGGCGGAATTGAGAGAGGGGCCCCTCCCGGCACGTTGGCCTTCCTGCTAGCTTCGGCGGGGATTTCAAAAGGGGGCAGACCATGGGCTTCACCGAAGCAATCCGTTCCGGCTTCAGCAATTACGTCAATTTTTCCGGCCGCGCGCCGCGTTCGGAATATTGGTACTGGGCGCTGTTTGCGTTTCTGGTGAGCATCGGTGCCGACATTATTGATTTCATTCTCTTCCAGGGCGCGAATACGCCGATTTCCTACCTTGTCTCTCTTGCCCTGCTGCTGCCGGGCGTCGCGGTTTCCGTGCGCCGGCTGCACGACATCGACCGGACCGGCTGGTGGCTGCTGATCGTCTTCACCGTCATCGGGATTTTCGTGCTGCTCTATTGGGATTGCGTGAAGGGCACGACCGGACCGAACCGTTTCGGCGACGACCCGCTCGGCGGCTGAGGCTCAACCGGCGCGGATCAGCTTGATCGCCTCGTCCTTGCCGAACAGATAGAGCAGGTGGCGCAGCGCCTCGCCGCGCTCGCTTTTGAGTGACGGATCGCGCGACAGAACGAGAGCGGCATCGTCGCGCGCCGCGCCCAGATATTTGCCGTGCACTTCCAGCCGCGCGACGCGAAAACCCGGCATGCCGCTCTGGCGGGTGCCGAGCAGGTCGCCTTCCCCGCGCAGCCGCAAATCCTCCTCGGCGATGCGGAAGCCGTCCTCCGTCTCGCGCAGGATGGCAAGCCTCGCCTTGGCGGTTTCGCCGAGTGGCGTCTTGTAGAGCAGGAGACAGGTGGAGTGGCCGGCACCGCGCCCGATGCGGCCGCGCAATTGATGCAGCTGAGCGAGGCCAAAGCGCTCGGCGTGCTCGATCACCATGACGGTCGCTTCCGGCACGTCGACCCCGACCTCGATCACCGTGGTGGCGACCAGGAGCTTGCTCTCGCCGGCGGCGAAGCGCGCCATGGCGGCATCCTTGTCGGGCCCCTTCATGCGGCCGTGCACCAGACCGGCCGTCTTGCCAAAGCGCTTGCGCAGTTCCTCGTAACGCTCTTGCGCGGCGGCTAGATCGGTCTTTTCGGATTCCTCCACCAAGGGGCAGACCCAATAGACGCGCTGGCCGTCCTGCAGCGCGCGGCCGATGGCGTCCTCGACCTCTTCGAGACGCTCGAGCGGAATGGTGCGGGTGTCGACCGGCTGGCGGCCGGCCGGCTTCTCGCGCAGTTCGGAGACATCCATGTCGCCGAAATAGGTGAGCACGAGCGTGCGTGGGATGGGCGTTGCGGTGAGCACCAGCACGTCGACGGCTTGGCCTTTCTCCGCCAGCGCCAGCCGCTGGTGCACGCCGAAGCGATGCTGCTCGTCGACGACGGCGAGGGCGAGGTCGCGGAAGGCGACGTCTTCCTGGAACAGCGCGTGCGTGCCGATGAGGAGATCGATATCGCCGAGGGTGAGGCGGTCGAGGATTTCCTTGCGCGCCGGCCCGCGCTCGCGGCCCGTGAGGATGGCGACGCGGATGCCGGCGGCGTCCGCCAGCGGGGCGATGGTTTTCAGATGCTGGCGCGCCAGGATCTCGGTCGGCGCCATGAAGGCGGCCTGTCGTCCGGCCTCGATCACCGCGGCGGCGGCGATCAGCGCCACCACCGTTTTGCCGGAACCCACATCGCCTTGCAGCAGGCGCAGCATGCGCTGCGGGCGCGCGAGGTCGGTGATGATGTCGTCGACGGCATTTTGTTGTGAATGGGTGAGCGCATAGGGCAGCGCCTTCATGACGCGCGCGCGCAGGCGGCCTTCGCTGGCGCTTCCCCTGCCGGACTGCCGGCGCATATGCGCGCGCACCAGCGCAAGCGCCAGTTGGCCGGCGAGCAGTTCGTCATAGGCGAGCCGCGTCCAGGTTGGATTCTGGGGCAGCACGTCATGCGGCTCATGCGGCCGGTGCAAATGGCGCAACGCGTCGGCGAATAGGGGGAAGCGCTCGCGCGAAACCCAGGCCTGATCCTGCCATTCCGGCAGCGCGGGCAGCCGGGCAAGCGCGCCGTCGATCGCGCGGCGCAAATTGCCGAGCGTAAGTCCCTCGGTGAGCGGGTAGGTCGGCTCGACCAGCGGCAGCGCGGCGAAGCCTTTTTCATCCACCACGCGGTCGGGATGCACGATCTGCAGCATGCCGTCGTAGAATTCGGCGGTGCCGGAGACATAGCGGGTCTCGCCGACCGGCAGGAGCTTTTCCAGGTAATCGCGCCGCGCGTTGAAGTAGGTCAGCGTCAGCGTGCCGGTCTCGTCGCTCGTGTAGATCTGATACGGCGCGCGCGGGCGGTTGGGCGGCGCCGGCCGGTGGCGCTCGACGGTGACGGCGACCGTCACCAACTGGCCGTCCTGCACCTCGCTCAGCTTGGGTCGCGCCCGGCGGTCGATTACGCCGGACGGCAAATGGAACAAGAGATCGACGACGCGCGGCGCCTCGCGGCCGAGCAGGCGGGCATAGAGTTTCTCCAGCCGCGGCCCGATGCCGGGCAGGCTGGTGAGCGCGGCGAACAGCGCATTGAGGACCGGCGGGCGCATGGCGACATGCTGGCTTGCGCTGCGGGCGCGCGCAATGCAGCCCTGTGCAAAGCAGGCGCTGACAACGGCGCCGAGCCCCTCTATATAAACCGCACCCGGCCCCGTCCGGGCTTTTGGCGTTGGAGAAGCGGTTTGCAAGAACTGTCGAGCGAGCGACTGGATGGTCGGCGGCGGCGCCTCCTGTTTCGCTGCCGCCACCGCGGCATGCGCGAGATGGATCTGGTGCTCGGCGCCTTCGCCGACAGCGCGCTGGCCGGCATGAGCGAGCGCGAGCTCAATGAGCTTGAGCGCTGGCTAGAGATTCCAGACCAGCAGATTTTCGCCTGGATCACCGGTGCCGAGCCGGCGCCGGCGGAGATCGACAGCGAGCTGTTCAAACGCCTGCGCACCTTCCACGGAATGCCCAATTGAATCGGACAGTGAAATCCCCCGCCGACCAGCTGCGCGCCGGCGCGCCGCTTACCCTCGCCCAGGTCGCCGACGGTGCGGAAGGGCTGGTGCTCGCCGATCTCGCACGCGCGATCGCCGCGCAGGCACACGCGCCGGCGGTCTCGCTCTGTGTCGTGTGCCGCGACGGCCAGCGTTTGGCGCAATTGGCGCGCGCGCTCGCCTTCTTCGGCCCCGACTTGTTGACGATGGAATTCCCTGCCTGGGATTGCCTGCCCTACGACCGCGTGTCGCCAAACGCCAGTGTGGTGGCGCAGCGCATGACCGCGCTTTCCCGCTTGGCAAGAGTGAAAGGCCGCGACCGGCCGTCGGTGCTGCTCACCACCATCAACGCCGTGCTGCAGCGCGTGCCGGCGCGCGATTTCGTCGCGACGCATGCGCTCTCGGTGGCGCCAGGCAACGTCACCGGCATGCAAAGCATCGTCACTTGGCTGGAGCTCAACGGCTTCGTGCGTGCTTCCACCGTGCGCGAGCCGGGCGATTATGCGGTGCGCGGCGGCATTCTCGATCTCTTCCCGCCCGGCATGGACATGCCGGTGCGCCTCGACTTCTTCGGCGACGCCCTGGAAACCATCCGCACGTTCGATCCGCAAACCCAGCGCAGCGAAATGGAAATGCGCGGCCTCGACCTGGTGCCGGTGTCGGAATTTCAACTCATCACCGAGACCATCCGTCGCTTCCGCACCGGCTATGTGGCCGAGTTTGGCGCGGCGGTGCCGGACGATCTCTTGTATGAGGCGGTGAGTGAAGGCCGGCGCTATGTCGGTATGGAGCATTGGCTGCCGCTGTTCCACACCAAGCTGGAGACGCTGTTCGATTACCTGCCCGGCACCGCGCTGGCGCTCGAGCCCTTGGCGGAGGACGCTGTGCGCGAGCGCTTCGCGCAGGTATCCGACTATTACGAGGCACGGCGCCAGGCGCTGAGCGAAGGCGCGTCGCCGCCGTATAAGCCGCTGCCGCCCGACCGGCTTTATCTGAGCGAAGACGAATGGCAGGGGCGGCTGGAAGCCGCTCGGTTCGTCAAGCTTACGCCTTTCGCGGTTCCGGAGGCGTCCCGCGTGATCGATGTCGGCGCGCGTGCCGGACGCAATTTTGCCGCCGAGCGCGCCGAGCCCGGCGCCAATGTTTTCGAGGCGGTTGCCGCCCACGTGCTCGGCCTGCAGGCCAAGAGCAAGCAGGTGGCGATCGCGCTATGGAGCGAGGGCGCACGCGAGCGTATGAGCCACGTGCTCGCCGACCACCGGCTGCACAATCTGACGCCGGTCGTGTCCTGGCAGCAGACGCTGGCGCTGCCCAAGCACGCCGTGGCGCTGGCGGTGCTGGGCATCGAACAGGGCTTCGAGACTGACGGCGCGGCTGTCATCAGCGAGCAGGATATTCTCGGCGACAGGCTGGTGCGCCCGCGCCGGGCGAGCCGCCGCGCGGAGAATTTCATCGCCGAAGCGACCAGCCTAGCGCCGGGCGACCTCGTCGTGCATGTCGACCATGGCATCGGCCGCTTCGCCGGGTTGCAGGCGATCGAGGCGGCCGGCGCGCCGCACGACTGCCTTGAAATCCATTACGCCGACGACACCAAGCTCTTTCTGCTGGTGGAAAACGTCGAGCTGCTGTCGCGCTACGGCTCGGAAGAGTCAGGGGTAGAGCTCGACCGGCTAGGCAGCCAAAATTGGCAGGCGCGCAAGGCGCGCATGAAGAGCCGCATCCAGGAGATTGCCGGCGAGCTGATCAAGATTGCTGCCGAGCGGCAGTTGCGTGAAGCGCCGCGGCTCAGTGTCGGGCCGGGAGCCTATGACGAATTCTGCGCCGGCTTCCCTTACGAGGAGACCGACGACCAGCTTGCCGCAATCGAGGCAACCATCAACGATCTCGGTTCGGGCAGGCCGATGGATCGCCTCGTGTGCGGCGATGTCGGCTTTGGCAAGACGGAAGTGGCGCTGCGCGCGGCCTTCATCACGGCGATCGGCGGCAAGCAGGTGGCGGTGATCGTCCCGACCACGCTATTGGCGCGCCAGCATTTCAAGACGTTTTCCGATCGGTTCCGCGGCTTTCCGGTCAACGTGGCACAGGCCTCGCGGCTGGTGCCGCCTGGCGACGTTGCGCGCGCCAAGGCGGGGCTTGCCGACGGCAGCGTCGACATCGTGATCGGTACGCACGCGCTGCTCGGCCGCGGCATCAAGTTCAAGGACTTAGGATTGCTGGTAGTCGACGAAGAGCAGCATTTCGGCGTAGCGCACAAGGAGAAACTAAAAGCACTGCGCGCCGAAGTGCATGTGCTGACGCTTACCGCCACGCCGATCCCGCGCACGCTGCAATTGGCGCTCACCGGCGTGCGCGATCTATCGATCATCGCCTCGCCGCCGGTCGACCGGCTGGCGGTGCGAACCTTCGTGTCGCCGTTCGATCCGGTCACCGTGCGCGAGGCGCTGCTGCGCGAGAAATACCGCGGCGGCCAGGCCTTCTATGTCTGCCCGCGCATCGAGGACCTCGCCGGCGCCAAGGATTTCCTCGACAAACAAGTGGCCGAGGTGCGCGTCGCCGTCGCGCACGGCCAGATGCCGGCGACCGTGCTCGACGACATCATGTCGGCCTTTTACGACGGCAAATACGACGTGCTGCTGTCGACCACCATCATCGAATCCGGCCTCGACATCCCGACCGCCAACACGCTGATCGTGCACCGCGCCGACCGGTTCGGGCTGGCGCAGCTCTACCAGTTGCGCGGGCGGGTCGGGCGCGCCAAGCTGCGCGCCTACGCGCTGCTCACGCTGCCGGCGAATAAGCCGATCACCCCGCAGGCGGAGCGGCGGCTGAAAGTGCTGCAATCGCTCGACACGCTGGGGGCCGGCTTCCAGCTTGCCTCGCACGATCTCGACATCCGCGGCGCCGGCAACCTGCTCGGCGAAGAGCAGTCCGGCCACATCAAGGAGGTCGGCTTCGAGCTCTATCAGCAGATGCTGGAGGAGGCGGTGATGAGCCTGAAGGCCGGCATCAGCGCGCCGGTCGCCGACCGCTGGTCGCCGCAGATCACGATCGGCACGCCGGTGCTCATTCCGGAAGACTATGTCGCCGACCTGTCGGTGCGCTTGGCGCTCTACCGGCGGCTGGCGGAAATCGAGGACGAGCGCGACATCGACAGCTTTGCCGCCGAACTGGTCGACCGCTTCGGCAAGCTGCCTGTCGAGGTCGACCATCTTCTGCAGGTGGTTTCAATCAAGGCGCTTTCCCGCCGCGCCAATGTCGAGAAGGTGGAAGCCGGGCCGAAGGGCGTGGTGCTCGCCTTCCGCGAAAACGTCTTTCCCAATCCGGAGGGCCTCATCGGCTATATTCGCGAGCAGGGCTCGGGCGTGCGCATGCGCAACGATCCGAAAAACGCCAAGGCGCAGCAGCTCGTCTTCTTCGAGGACTGGCCGCGCCCGATCGAGCGGCTCAAGGGCACGGCCGCGATATTGCGCCGGCTTGTGTCGATCGCCGAGCCGGCCAAGGCGGCGTAATTTGCCGGTGGCCGTGCCAAACCCCGCGCTGTCAGCCCCGTGAATTTAAGCGCCATAAAAAGAGAAAAGCGTCTCGCGGGCGCCTCGCTCAGTGCGGCATCCTGAGCACCGGCTTGATCGTCGTGCCGGCTTCCAACTCCGCCGCCGCGCGGTTGATGTCGGCAAGATCGTAGAAGGTAATGAGCCGCTCGACCGGAAAGCGGCCGGCGGCGATATGCTCGACCAGTTGCGGGATGAATTCTTTCGGCTGGCTGTCGCCCTGCACGACGCCGCGCACCATGCGGCCGGGCTGCAGGAACGGCATCTCGAAACAGGCGTCGGTGCCGGCGCGCGCGCTGCCGAGCAGGACGCACATGGCGGCCGGCATCAGCGACTCGATCGCCTCGCGCAGGACCGCCGGCTGCGCCGACGTGTCGAGTGAGTAACGCAGGCCGTGGCCGGTGATCTTGCGGATCTCCGCCACGATGTCCGTGCGGCCGCTGTGATTGATGGTATGGGTGGCGCCCAATTCGCGCGCGAGCTTGAGCCGCGGCTCGTGCACGTCGACCGCGATAATGGGATCGCAGCCGGCAATTTTCGCCGCCATCAACGCGGAAAGTCCGACCGAGCCGACGCCGAAAACGCCGAAGCCGTCGCCCGGTGCAGGCCGCATCACGTTAAGCACCGCGCCGGCGCCCGTTTGCCCGCCGCAGGCGAGCGGCCCGAGCGGTTCGATGGGCACGCTGTCCGGCACCTTCACCGCGAAGCGCTCGTTGGCGATCGTGTAGTTGCCGAACGAGGACTGCTGGAAGAACGCGCTGTAGACCGGTTTGCCGTTCTGCGCGTGCAGCGTCGAGCCGTCGGGCCGCTTGCCGCTCATCTTCATCTGCCTGACCGACAGGCAATAGTTCTGCTTGTGCGCGCGGCAGTTCGGGCACGCGCCGCACCAGGGATAGGACATGACCACGTGGTCGCCGGCCTTGAACCCGGTCACTGCCTTGCCGGCGGCGCGTACGACGCCGGCGCCCTCGTGGCCGAACACGGCGGGGAACGGCATGGTCGGGAAATAGCCGTCGCGGCCGTGCAGGTCGGTCGCGCACATGCCGCTGGCGACGACTTCAACAAGCAATTCGTCCTCCCGCGGGTCGCACAACTCGAGCTGTTCGACCGCGAAGGGGCCACCCTGCGCGCGCACCACGGCGGCGGTGATCTTCATGGTAATTCCGCTATTGGGCGGCGGCGCCGCCGGCCTGCGCCAGCCGCTCGATCGCCTCGGCCAGATATTCCGGCGCCTGCGCGCCCGACACGGCGAAGCGGCCGCCAAAGATGAAGCAGGGCACGCCGTCGATGCCGGCTTCCTTGGCCGACTGCGCCTCCTGCTCGACCTGCGCCACGTCCTGGTCGCTCGCCAGCGCTTCCGCCACATCCTCCGGGTCGAGGCCGACCTCGGATGCCGCCTGCACCAGCACCGCGCGGTTGGTGAGGTCGGCGCCCTCGGTGAAATAAAGATCCATCAGCTTCTGCTTCATCTCGGCCGATTTGCCGATGCCGCCGGCCCAGCGGATCAGCCGGTGGGCGTCGAGCGTGTTGGGCTGGCGGCTGATCTTTTCCATGGCGTAGTCGAGGCCTTCGGAAGCCGCAGCCTGCGTCACGCGCTGGGCGATGCCGGCATAGCGCTCGGGTGAGCCGAACTTGGTGGTGAGATAGTCTTCGCGCGAAATGCCCTCGCGCGGGATCCAGTCGTTGAGAAAGTAAGGGTGCCAATGCACCTCGACCGCGATGTCGGGCTTGAGCGCCAGCGCCTTTTCCAGGCGACGCTTGCCGATGAAGCACCACGGGCAGACCACGTCGGAGACGACGTCGATGCGGACGGGCTGTTGCTCGGACATGGCTGCCTCCAATTTCTTCAACGCGTCATTCTCGGGTGCGAGCGAACTCGGAATCCGGACGCAAAATTTGGATTTGCATCTGGAGTTCGGGTCCGGCCCTAACGGGCCGTCCCGGAATGACATTGAAGGGAGCCTAAGCCGATAGGCTACTCGGCGGCAACCACCTGGCTGCCCATGACCCGCAGCATCAGGCTGTCGAGTGTGTCGCCTGCCTTGAGCGTGGCGAGCGTCACATTGGCGGTGACGCTGTCCTGCGGGCCGGTCGGTGCCAGCATGTTTTTGACCGCGCCGGCGAGGCGGCGCGCGACCACATGGGCGCCGCGCAGATCGGTCTGGGTGAAGGCGATCAGGATGCCGCCATCGTCGTCGCGGGTGGCAAAATCGATGCTGCGGCTGAGGCGCGTCAGCAGCCGTGCGCTGTCGAGGCTGGCGCGCTCGTCCAGCCCGCCCTCGAAAGACAGGCGGGCGATCGACAGTGCCAGGCTTTTGTCGGCGGCGTCCGCGACGGCCTTGCGCAATTCGTGCCAGAAGGCCTCACGGGTAAGCAGGCCGGTGTCGGGATCGAACATGCCTTCGGTGTCGAGCGACTTGAGCATCCTCTTCAGGCGCGCCTCGAAAGCGTGCATGCGCACCAGCGGCACCATGCGCGCGACGAGCCGCGCCGGTTCGCCGTCGACGTGGTCGATATTGGTCAGGCTGTCGGCAAAATCGGGCGGCGTTTCGCCGATCACCGCCACCGGGATGTCGCGAAAGCGGGTATCCTGCGCGAGCAAGGTGAGGAACGCCTCCACCATGCGCGGCGAGAAGCCGTCTCCGACCACGATACCGTCGATGTCGCGCGAGGCGAGATGCTTGGCGGCGGTTTCGACGCTCAAGCCGCCCACCATCTTGACGCGCTCGCCGATCGCCACGCTGAGCGCGGGATAGAGCGGCCCGCGCCCGGCGATCAGTACCGTCGCGTCCTCTAGCGCGTCGCCCACCGGCAGGGCCGGCATCTTGCCGCCCTGCGCGGCGAAAGTTTCGATGCGGCGAAGCACAGTGGCGTGCAGCGCGCGCACGCGCATGGCCGATTGCAGGCGCGCGATCAGCCGTTCCAGCGGCAGCGTGGCATCGGCCGGCAGCGCAATCGGAATGGCGGCATCGTGTTCGCCCTGCACTAGCGCCACGACCGGCACGATCGGACCCGTCGCGGTGGCGACCTGCAGGCAAAACATGCGGGCCGAGGATTCGGATTTGGGCGCGCCCGGCTCCGCGATCACGACAGCGGCCGGTTTGACCGAGACGAGGGCGGTCGGCGCGTCGGCCCATTTGGCTTCGACAACGGGAAACGCGCCGGCCGCGTGCAACGCTTCGAGGAGCTCGGTCGCCGGCGTTTCGGCGACCACGATGATCGGACCCTGAAGCGACATGGAATACGCCACGCGGCCGTTGCGGAGGGCGTAAGCATAGCGGCGGGGCTGTTAACGCCGCGTCAACGACGATGGCGGCTAGGCGGCGGCAGGGTGGCGGCGCGCCCGGAAGGCGTTCACCAGCAGCGGATTGGCCCCGCGGTCTTGCAAGGCGGCAATGAGCACCTGGCGATCGCGCGCGCCGCCGGCCAGGCGCTGGCCCAACATGCCGTCAGGCACCGCCATGATGGTGGCGGCGGGGTCGATAGCAGCGAGTTCGTTCTCGACCGTCGGGCGGTGGAAGCGGTAGCCCCCGATCGTTTCGATGTCGCCGGGCGCGCCGGTCACGATCAAACCGCCACTTGCGCTGTGACAGGCAAAGCCGGTGTCATGAAAACTATCCGGTTCGTTCGTGCCGCCAGGCGGGAAGGTGTGCGTCGGCACCATGGGCCCGCGCAGGGCAAGCGTGCCATGGCGCGTGCGCGCGGTTTCCACGACGGCGACCGCGTCGGAAGCGCCGCGTGGCGCCTCGACGCGGCCAAGCGGGAGCGGAACCGGCATACCGTCGCGTCCGCGGCGGCTGCCGACCAGGCCGATCTCGCCGAAGCTTGCGACGTCCACCAGCGTGGCGTCGCCTTGCCAGGTGTTGGCGACAGCGAGGCGCTCGGGCGCGCGCCACAAGGCGGCGATGGTTTTGATGTTGTCGGCAAGGCAATCCGCTTCGGCGAGCGGCGTCAGCGTCGGGCCCGGTACGACCAGCGTGGGCGCCGCGAGGTCTCGGCATTGAGCACCGAGAACCTGCGGGTCGCCGCCATGATGGAGAGCGAGCGTTCCGCCCGCGAGCAGCCAGGGCAACAGGGTCAGCGAGACGCCGGCGAAAGAGGCGGCCGGGATCGCCGACAGGACATTGGCCTCCTGCGCGAGCGCCGATTCGAGGAAAACGCCGAGACCGCCGGCCATGAGCTGCATGTGATTGCGCGCGACCGGTACGATGCCCGCGGCAGTGACGTCGAAGGTGATCAGCGCGACATGGGCGGCCGCCGCGCCGGCGCGGGCGGCGGCGTGCACACCTTCGAACGCACCGGCCGCGAAAATATCGTCGAGCGGCACCACGCCGTCCGGCAAATCCTCTCCGAAGGCGCAAACGTGGCGGACGGGAAACAGCTCGACCGCCGCCAGTGCTGCGCCGCGCGCAAGTTCAGCATTGCCGGTCACGATTGCCTTGGCTCCAATGCCGCGCAGCGCGGCAATGACCTCCTGCTGCCGCCACAGCAGCGGTAGCGGTGCCGCGATCATCCCGGCGCGCAGCACGCCGAGCAGCGCGATCACGCTTTCGACCGTGTTGGGAAGCTGCAAGGCGACAACCGCGTCGGCATGCAAGCCCAATGCGCGCAGGTGGGCGGTAAACGCCGATATCAGCCGGTCGGCCTGCGCGTAGGTGAGCCGAAGCGGCGCGCCACCGGCGAAACTAGCCTTATTCGGCGGGTCAATCAGCGCGACGGCATCGGGCGAGCGCACGCCGGCGCGACGGAAGAGGTGGTCGAGTGTCGCCTCTCCGGCCGTATCGTCGAAATCGCCGAGGATCATGCGGCCCTCACGATCGTGCGTCGTCGTGCCACCAGGTCTCCGGCAGATATCCGTAGAGCGAGGTGCGTGTCGGATGCTTGATGCGCCGCCAGCGCGCCACCCATTGCACCGGCGGATAGTATAGCGGGATGACGTAGAAGCCGGACAGCAATACGCGATCGAGCGCGCGCGTGGCGGAGACGAAATCCTCGCGCGTGATGGCGGCGAGCAGCGCGGCGATCATGGCGTCGATCGCTTTCGATTGGACTCCCATGTAGTTGCGGCTGCCGTGCTGGCTCGCGGCCGCCGAACCCCAATAGAACAACTGTTCGTTACCGGGCGAGAGCGACTGCTCCCAGCGATATTGGGTCATGTCGAAATCGAAGCCGAGCAGGCGGTGCTCGAACTGCGTGGGGTCGACATTGCGCACCTGCACGGTGATCCCCGCTCCCTTCAGGCTGCGCGCGTAGGCAAGCGCGACGCGCTCCTGGTCGCGCGAATTGGTGAGCATCTCGAAGGCCAACGGCCGGCCGCTCGCGAGATGAATAAGCCGGGTGCCCTTGAGCTCGTAACCTGCCTGCTTGAACAGCGCGAAGGCGCGGCGCAACCCGGCGCGGTTTTGCCCCGAACCATCGGTCTTGGGCGGCAACCACGTGCCTTCCATGAAATCGGCGCGCACCGCGTTGGGGAACGGTTTGAGCAATTCGCGCTCGCGCGCATTGGCCGGCCGTCCATGCGAAGAAAGATCGCATCCGTCGAAATAGCTGGCGGTGCGCCGGTAGAGACTGAAGAAGAAGTTGCGGTTGATCCATTCGAAGTCGAACAGCTGCAGCAGCGCCTCGCGCACGCGGATGTCCGCAAACATTTGACGCCGCGTGTTGAACACGAGGCCCACCATGCCTTTCGGCAGCCCGTAGGGGAATTCCTCCTTGACCACATGGTTTTTGCGGATCGCAGGAAAGTTATAAGCGGTCTCCCAGCGTCCGGGATCGGTTTCCGCGCGAACGTCGTAGAGCCCCTTCTTGAAGGCCTCGAAATGAGTGTTGCCGTCGCGGTAGTAGTCGTAGCGGACGGTATCGAAATTCCAGAGCCCACGATTGATGGCAAGCGCGCGACCCCAGTAGTTCTTGTCGCGCGTGAAGGTGACGCTGCTGCCTGGATCGACGTCGGTCACGGTATAGGGACCGCTGCCGAGCGGCGAAGTGAAGCTCGTATCCTCGAAGGTCGCGGGATCGGTCGCGTGCTTTGCCAGAACCGGCATCAGACCGAGGATCAGCGGCAGCTCGCGGTCGTCGGGGCCGCCGAAATCGAAACGCACGCCGCGCGCGCCGACGATATCCGCCTTGACGACCTTGGCGTAGTAGATGCGGAAGTTCGGGCGCCCGCGATCGCGCAGAAGCTGCCAGGAGAATATTACGTCCTCAGGCGTGACCGGTTTGCCGTCGGCCCAACGCGCGGCGGGATTGATCGTGAAGGTGACGACGCTGCGCTTCGCATCGGTCTCGACGCTTTCGGCGAGCAGCCCGTAGAGCGTAAACGGCTCGTCGTAGCCGCGCGCCATCAGGCTTTCGACCACGTAGCTACGAATATTGGCGGCCGGCAGGCCTTTCACGATGAAGGGGTTGAGGCAATCGAAAGTTCCGAGCACGCCTTGCACCAGTCGGCCGCCCTTGGGAGCAGCCGGATCGGCATATGTCGGGTGGCTGAAGTCCGCGCCCCAGGCAGGCGCGCCATGCATGGCGATGGCGTGCGGTGCCGTGTCCGCCGCGCGCGCGGCCCGCAATGAAACGGCCGCAGCTGCAGCGAGCGCGCCTTGCATCACCAAGCGGCGCGACGCCTTCAGGTGCGTCAAGGCGCGCAGGTCGAGTGGGGGCGTCAGCAGGGTCCGAATTCGATTCGCTCCGATTATTGCGCGAATTTATCACAGGCATCGGGGGACGTCGGTTTCCTATTTTTTGGCGCATTCGTGGCTTTATTGCAGGCGCGAATTCAGCTATCAGGCAGCGGTAAGCTGTCACGCTCCCGCCGTATTTCACGCTGAGAGAGCCGCCAATGAGGCGACCCGCCCGGGAGGACGCGTAGGCGGCGCCGGCAGGGGACAAAAAAGGATCATTTGCATGGACCGTTGGATCGCATCGGCCCGGCCGCTCGGCCGGGCGCTGACCGCCACTGCGGCGGCCGTCGCTCTGGCGGCGCTGGCATTTGGCGCGGCGCCGTCCGCCTTCGCGCAGGCCAAGAAGCCGGCGGCCAAGCCGGCGCAAAAGCAGGCGCCGGCGGCCAAGCCTGCGGAACAGCCGCCGCAGCAGGCCGAGCAAGGCAAGCCGCAGCTCATGTATTCGCCCTGGACCAAGGTGTGCGAGAAGGGCACCGAGACCAACAACAAGCAGGTTTGCGTCATCGCCAAGGACGGCCGCCTCGAAAACGGACAACCTGTCGTCATCGCGCAGATCATCGAGCCGCAAGGCGCCGAGAGAAAGCTGAGGGTCATCGTTCCAATCCCGGTGCGCGTCCAGAACGGCACCCGCATCCTGATCGACGACCAGGAGCTGGCGAAGGCGCCGTTCGGGGTTTGCGCTCCGCAGCTCGGCTGTACCGCGGACTACAAGGCCGACGACGCCACGCTCACCAAGTTGAAGAAGGGCAAGATGATCGTCGTGCAGGCCTTCAACGTGTTCAACAAGATCGTCAGCCTGCCGCTGCCGCTCACCGACTTTGCCAAGGCCTATGACGGCGCGCCGATCGATCCGAAGGCGCTGGCGGCCCAGCAGCATCAATTGCAATCCGAACTGCAGAAGAAGGCCGAAGAGGCGCGCAAGAAGCTCGAAGCCCAGCAGCCCACGAAGAAGTAATCGCGGTCAGGCGCTCTTGCGCAAATGGAAAGCGCGGCTTGCGGGCCGCGCTTTTTATTTTCGGCCGCGGCGCTTTAGTTGAAGTGGCTGTGGCGCGGGCGGTAGCCGCCGTTCTCGTCGCGTTCGAACACTTCGGCAACCTGCGGATGGCGCACTGGAACGCCTGAGGTGTCGGGCAGCAGGTTCTGCTCGGAGACGTAGGCGATGTATTCGCTGTCCTCGTTCTCCGCGAAGAGGTGATAGTAGGGCTGGTTCTTGCGCGGGCGAATTTCGGCCGGGATCGACTGCCACCATTCTTCCGTGTTGGCGAATTCCGGATCGATATCGAACACCACGCCGCGGAATGAATATGCCCGGTGCTTCACTATCTGTCCCAGGTTATACTTAGCTTTTCGTACCACTGCATCCCCCTTCAAAAACCCCCTATAATGCTTGCAAACAGCCTTTCTTCTGATATCGTCGGCTTGCATTTGGCAACACTGAATTTCACCACTTCTGTTGCCAACCCGTTGCCAAAGGGGGCAGGCCATGAAGCGCAACCTTACAGATCGCACGCTCAAGAGTCTAAAGCCGACAAAGCGCGGCACGCATGCGGATTTTTGGGACAAGGGGTTCCCCGGGTTCGGCGTGCGCGTGTCCGATACGGGCCGGCGAACATTCGTCCTGGCATTGCGCTACCCCGGCAGCAAAAATCCGACGCGCCGAGCGCTCGGCCAATACGGACCATTGAGTTCGAACAGGCTCGCGCGAAGGCTAGGCTGTGGGTCGATCTGGTCGCGAAGGGCAAGGACCCTGAGACTGAGGACCAGGCCGCGCGGCAGGCCGCCCTACGCCGTCAGGAGAACACATTCCTGGCCGTGGTCGAGGAGTTCTTTCAGCGACACCTGTCAAAGACCCGCCAAGGAGAAAAGGCCGCGAAGGTTATTCGGCGCGAGTTTGTCTCGCGCTGGGCGGCTCGCCCGATCACTGAGATTACACGCCGCGACGTTTTGGCGGTAATTGATGCCCTGGTTGACGCCGGCAAGCCCTACCAAGCTCACAATGTGCTCGGCTATGCCCGGCGTATCTTCAACTGGGCGATAGCGCGTGGGACCTATGGGCTCGAAAGCTCGCCCTGTGATCGCATGAGGCCCAAGGAAATAATCGGCGCCAAGAAGGCGCGGACGCGAGTGCTTAACGACGACGAGATACGGGCCTTGTGGAAGGCGGCCGAGGGCATGGGTTATCCTTATGGCCCGCTGTTCCAACTTCTCGCGCTCACGGGTCAACGCAAGTCCGAAGTCGCGGAGGCGCATTGGTCCGAATTCGACCTCGGCAAAAAGCTTTGGGCGATTCCCGCAGAAAGAATGAAATCTGACACGGCCCACGCGGTGCCGCTATCGGAAGATGCAGTGAGGATTTTGGAGGGCCTGCCGCGGTTCACTAAGGGCGATTATTTGTTCTCCGCCCATTACGGCAAGCGGCCCGTCAATGGTTTCAGTAAGGCGAAGCTCGCGCTCGATGCGAAGATGCGAGGCGAGCTGAGGCAGCTTCCGCCGTTCGTGATTCACGATATCCGGCGCACCATGCGGACCGGCCTGTCGACGCTGCCGGTGCCCGATCTGATCCGCGAACTCGTAATAGCGCACACCAAGCCCGGCCTGCACAAGGTTTACGACCGGCACGCCTATCTCGATGAAAAGCGCCTGGCGCTCGATTTGTGGGCCAAGCGCCTGCGCGACATTGTGACCCCGCCGCCAGCGAACGTGGTGCAGCTTGAGACGGCGAGGGTGTGACGTGAGCAACGAGGCTGAGAACCTGTTGCGCGCGCTGGTTGGCATGACGCTAAAAGATTTGTTGGATCCCGACAGGCTACCGCTTGGGACGGGTTATTTACATCCGGACAGCGATAACTTTTTAGCAATCGCCAAGAAAGCACGAATCCCCGAAGCGAACACCAAAGTTTTTCTCAGCCAGGTGGCTGCTTCGGTGTGGTGTTTTAGAATTACATCACACCTTGACCGCGATCGAGACCGGTATAGGGCGGCCATCAATGAAATCGTAACGGCCATCAAAAGGCTCGTCCGCGCTTTGGAATATCTCGATAAGCACCAATATGCGTCGTTCATGTTGAACAAACAGTTTGGCACTCGGCTTTTCCACGAATGGCCGGATTTGATGAACCGCATGGATGCTTTCCACCGGGATAAAATCTCTCAGCCGGTCACTGAAGCCGTCTTAAATACCCAGAAGGTCACGGGAAAAAACCTACGCGCAACAACGCATGCAATTAACGGTGCTATCGCCGAGGCCATGGAATCCGAAGTGGCGCAGATTGCTGGATTAAAGTATCAATTAAAAACACTGATGGAATCTGCTCAATTTCTATCGGAGCTGCGACTGCCGAAGCGCGGCCAAAACCGCACGAAGAATTTCGTCAGCGGCCTGCTGCGCATTGTTGCGATGAACGGCGGCAGTCTGACTTACAATAAAAATGCGAATGAGGGCAGTCTCGCAGAGGTCGTTGCGCTCTTCCGCGCAAGTATGCCGCGCGGAAGTTGGACCAATTTATCCCCCTCGACGCTGCAGAGGCTCAAGAGCTGTCGCCGCTGAGTTACTGGACCACGAACGCGAAACGAAAGTCGTTTCGTGGTCGTACCCTTTCCCCGGGAGTTGGTTATTTAGTCGTTCTCATCGCGCTTCGGCGCAAAGCGAGGACGGCCAATGAAACTTTTAACCTACGACGACCTGAAGCCGCTCAAGGGCATTCCCTATAGTAAAGTTCAGCTTTGGCGGCTGGAAAAACTCGAAAGATTTCCACGGCGCGTGACGATGGGACCGGGGCGCCACGGCTGGGCCGAGCACGAAATCGACGCGTGGATCGCCTCGCGCATCGCCGCGCGTGACAACGCGGCCGCATAGAGCGCGGCCTGCCCAATTTGACATGACATCACGCCTCGGGAGGCCTCCATGGCCCTGACTATCGAATGCGAAGAATTCAAACCTTTCTTGAAGAACACCCTCCGCGGATTCGCGACCATCAAGATCGCGGAAATGCGATTGCGGATTAAGGACGTTGCGGTCCACGTCAAGAACGGCTCGCGATGGGCAGCGATGCCCGCAAAGCCGCAGATCAAGGACGGTGCCGTCGTCACCAAGGAAGGCAAAGCTCAGTATCAAAACATCCTTGAATTTGCGGACCGCCCGACCAGCGACGCTTTCAGCGAGGCCGTGATTAACGCGGTCCTGAGAGCCAATCCTCGCGCGCTGGAGGCAAGCAGCAATGGGGGCTGATACCCCGAGCCGCTGGTTAAAATGACCGCGCCGGCCGGATGCCGGCATAGAGGATGACCCATGACCACCAAGCGCGACTGGCTCGATAATCTCCCCAATTCCGACTTCATTCAAACAATGTACGGCCCTGGGGCAGCCCAGAGCTCAACAGGAGAGCGCGCATGACTCACGATGATGACGATCCGATGATGCTGCTCAACGCGAGAGTCGAGCACGCAATTGCGCGCAATGGCGTGGTGCCCTGAAATGACTGCGAGGCTGAAACATGGATGCCGTGTTGAAATTCAATTCCAGCGCCCTGGAGGCTCACAATGGCTAGAAAAGCTTTGGGGGCCGAGCGCGCGACCGCTCAAGCCCCCGGTAACGATGACGAGTTGGACCGCCTGCTCAATCCGCAAGTCGGCGAACGGCTTGACGATAATGAAATCGGGGACGAGAAGCAAGCGCCGCCGATCGAGCACGCGCTTCGCCTGGCGGCAAAAGGATTGCCCGTATTCCCGTGCAAGCCCGACAAAAAGCCGTACACCATAAACGGCTTCAAGGCTGCGACCACCGAACCGAGCGCCATCAAGACGTGGTGGCGCGAGCATACGGACGCACTGGTCGGCGTTCCGACCGGTATCAAGTTCGTGGTGCTCGACCTCGACCTGCAGCACCCCGAGGCGCAGGACTGGTACACGCGGGCGAACTTGCCGCTTACGCGCAAGCACGTCACCCGTTCCGGCGGTAGGCATCTATTGTTCAAGCCGGACGAGCGCGTAACCAGCACCGCGTCAAAGATTTGGCCTCACGTCGATACGCGCGGCGCCGGCGGCTATATCATCTGGTGGCCAGCGCTGGGGTTCGATGTACTGCATGGCGGAGCGCTTGTTGCGATGCCCGCTTGGGTCATAGCCAAGCTCAACCCGCCGCTGCCCCCGAGAAAAATCTATCCGCTGCCGACCACGCGCGCCGGGTACTGCCGCCAGATTGATGGAGTCGTTGATGCCGCTTCATCGGCCCCAGTCGGGCAGCGCGATTGCATGACGTTTTGGGCTGCTTGTCGCTTGGCCGAGCTTATCGCGCGCGGCGCCCTGGACGCGCACAGCGCCGAAGCACTCATCGTGCACGCGGCACGAAACAACGGGCTGGGCGAACGCGATGGCCGAGCCAAAATTCAATCCGCGCTGCGGCAGGTGAAGCGATGAACGACAAAAACAAACCCGTAAATCTTGCCGACATGGCCGATTATCTGAAGGTAAAGACCGAGCGCGAAGCCGCTGCCTCGGATCGCGCCTTCCGGCGTCGCCTGCAGGAAGCATCGGCATCGGCCGCGATGGCACAAGCGGCCTTGCTGGTAGCGGCGAAAAAAACGCCTGAGCCGGACCCCCGAGCTAATGCGGTCCCGGCTTTTAGCGATTTGTGGGTCGCGCTGACCTTCTCGGAGCGGCACGCCGACAATCTGCGCTACTGTCACAAGTGGGGGAAATGGTTCAAGTGGGACGATATCCGCTGGCGCGCAGACGAGACAAAGGAAATTTTCGATCTGGCGCGCAAGGTTTGCACCGAACTGGCAAAGGAGTGCAATGACGCAAGCGACTCAAAGCAGCTGGCGAGCAGCAGGACGGTTGCAGCGGTGAAGTGGTCGGCGGAATGCGACAGACGACACGCGACGACGACGGACCAGTGGGATGCTAATCCGTGGCTGTTCAATACTCCCGGCGGCACCGTCGACCTTCGGACGGGCGCACTTCGACCAAACGCGCAGGACGACTACATCACCAAGGTCGCAGCCGTGGCCCCCGAGGGCGAATGCCCGCTGTGGCATCGTTTTCTCGCCGAGATCACTGGGGGTGACGTCGAGTTGCAATTGTTCTTGCAGCGCGTGGTCGGCTACGCCCTGACCGGCACGACGGTCGAGCATGCTCTGTTTTTTTTGTATGGCACGGGCGCGAATGGCAAGTCGGTGTTCCTCGCTACCATCGGCGGCATTATTGGTGACTATCACCGAACCGCGCCGATCGAGACGTTCATGGACTCAGTTCATACCGGCCACCCCACCGACCTTGCCGGGCTGCGCGGGGCGCGTCTGGTGACGTCAATCGAAACCGAAGAGGGCAGGAGGTGGGCCGAAAAAAAAATCAAGGCGCTGACGGGCGGCGAGAAGATTGCGGCACGCTTCATGCGGCAGGATTTTTTCGAGTACATGCCCGAATTCAAATTGGTGATCGCTGGAAATCATAAGCCCAAGCTGCGCTCGGTCGACGAAGCGATAAAACGGCGGTTTAACTTGATTCCCTTCACCGTCACGATCCCGCGCGAGCGGCGCGATTTGGACCTCGCCGAGAAGCTCAAGGCCGAATGGCCCGGCATCTTAAAATGGATGGTTCAAGGCTGCCTCGATTGGCAGCGTGGCGGCCTAGCCCCGCCCAAGGCCGTGATCGCCGCGACCGCGGAATATCTCGCGGGCGAGGATAATGTCCTCGCGTGGATCGAGGAATGCTGCGAGCAGGACGCACACGCTTGGGAGCCTCGAACAAGGCTGTACTTCTCGTGGACAACCTGGGCCGAGCGAACCGGCGAGACGGCCTGCAGCGCAAAAGACCTCTACAGCAAGCTGGAGGGCGGGGACGGCGTGTATTTGTCCACCGTCAACGGCGTGCGAGGCTTCAAAGGCCTGCGCATTCGGCCCGATTACGGATCGGAGTAGATGCCGGGTGCAGAAAGTGCAAGTAGCTCCCTTATCCGGGTATTAGGAGCATGTCCAAAAGAAGTAAGGGGGGGGGAATAAATATGTTCCTTAATACCTGGATAAGGCAGCCTGTTGCACCTTTTGCACCCTGGGGCTCGGAAGCCGCTGCTGGAAACCTGTTCTGCCAAGGTGCTAAAAAATCCCTGGAATTAATTGTTTCGTGTTTTCAGTGGCTTAGGCGGCGATGGTGCAGGGGGACCGGCAAATATGAACAAACGTTCACCTGCGAATGACTCGCAACTGGAACCCGAACATGAGAATGACAAAGAAGCAGGCCGACGCGCTGGAAGCCGCGGTGCAGGCGATGAGCGGTCGCGAATATGCGGGGTTTGTCGCCTGGTTGGCGTCCGGCGGCGAGGGCGATCTGTGGGATTGGCTGCCGAACGCGGGCCAAACGTGCCTGGGCGTTGCCAAGGCGTTGCCAAAAACGGGGCTGGCCTGAATTAGCCGAGCATAAGTCGCGCAAAAACAACTGGTTAGCTGGAATGTCCAACTGGTGCAAAACCGCCAGCACGGCGCGGGCTGCCTGGAACGTATGTAGTGGGGTAATTTTCAGGAACCCCACTTTTAGCCTTTCCAATTCCCCTAGCCCCGGCCTGTAAGCCCACCGGGTGCGGGTGTCAATTTTTTTGACACTTTCCGTCAAATCATTTGACACTTACTCCCAACACCTTGGCCGCATCGCGTCGTCGGTGGCCCCCTCCGGGCCACTTTCCGGCCCATCTAGGGCCACGTCGCGTCCCAGCCGGCGCCCCGCTGGTGAAAGCGCCAGTTTCACCTATGGGGTGAATGGGTGAACCCCGCGTGTGCGGCGATTGAACGGTGGGGACTTTTTCCCCGCTTTGTGGGGAATTATTCCCCAGGTCACGGTGCCTTCCCGCGGTCCCCCGGCGGAACCGCGGCTTTTGCGCTCGAAATCGCGTAAGCTTTTGAACGGCTTAGTGTCTTTTGCCGCCGGTAAACCACTATAACCATTTGATTCTGCTAGTTTAATATAGGTGTTGATTTGCTGCTTCCCCCTACGGGACACTTTCCGTCAAATCTCGTGACACTGTTTATTTAGCCTTCCCGCAATTACCGAACGCGATAGCCGCGCGCCGCGTTCCCTGTTTGTGCTTGACTTGCGCGGCTTTCCGCGGCACACCTGCATGCTGATATTTAAGTGATTTCAGAGCCTTGAACCTCAAGCCTTCGAAACCGCTGAACCGGGCCGCCCGCGGCCCAAATGGAGCAACATATGTCCGACGAACCCGCGATGATTGGCGAGCCGAACACCCGCCGCTGGCCGAGCTGGCTGCTGCAGGCGATTGAAATCGAATCCCGCCGCGAAACCCTGTCGAAGAGCGCCTGGCTGCGTCAGGCCGCCCTGGAGCGGCTGCAGCGCCGCGGCCTCAAGGTCGATATCCCCGCCTAACCCCGAAAGGAACCCAACATGGCATCAACCCAGAAACCCCCCGCCGCCAAGACGAAGGTGGCGCGGCATCGCGCCAAGCCCGATCCGAAGCGGTCATTCCCTGGCGCTTATGAACGCGACCTGAAGAACTGGCTTACTCGCGACCGCCTGCCGGCCAGCAAGCGCGTTAAAGGCGCCTGAGCTCATGGCCTACGTCCCGAAGGAACTCAGCGGCTCGCTGTTTAAGAACGACAAGCAAAAGCCGGAACAGCCGGACTATCGCGGCTCGATCATGATCGGCGGCCAGGAATACCGGCTTTCGGCTTGGATCAAGGACGGCAAGGCCGGCACCAAATTCATGTCGATTGCCGCGCAGCCGAAGGAGCAGGTGGCACCGGGCGGCGAGGTGCCGTTCTGATGGACCCGGCGACGACACTATGCCGCCATATCGACTGCCAGAAGCGGTTCCCGTTAGGCCGCCGGCCGCGCTTATTCTGCTCGGTCCGGTGCAGAGTGGCCCACCATCGCCGTTTAGAGGGCCGTACAGGGCCTGTAACGGCACGCCCGGCTAGGGGGTGGTGGCGGCTGGCGTTACATCGCCCCACGGGCCCCCTGCACGGCGCCATAAACAGCGCCTGCACCGCCTGGTAGTCCCGGATTCGACCCATCCCGGCATGTACCGAGTGCTCCTGCCCGGGGGGATTTCCGACATGGTGAACCTGACGCGCGCCAATGACGCAGCCCGACATGGCGATGCTATCGCAAGCGCGAGGCTACACTAGCCATGACCGACCTCAGCAAAGCGCTACAACGCGTGCACCGCGGCGAGAGGCTGACCGAAGCCGAGCTGGCCGCCCTACGCGCCCAGGCTAGGCATTTCCTCGACAACCCCGACAGCGCCCCGACCGCGTGGAAGGCCGCGCTAACATTTATTGCAAAAAGGAAGGATTAAAAAATGTCAGTCCAACTCCTATCAAGCCGCGACGTCGAGCCTGACCGCGACGGGACCGTGCCCTACGGCGCGACCGACCACGCCAAGCCCGGCGCAGTCGACAACAACGCCCTCGACAATGTCGTGGATGCTGCGCTCGACGCGCACTACCGCGAAGAAGACCCCGCGCCCGACTCCCGCGACCTCGACACCATCATCGGCACCGCCATGGATGCCGCGGAGAATCGCGAGGCCGACGCGGAATCCTTCAAAGCCAGCCGCGAGGCCCGCACCGAACTGCAAGATAGGTACGGCAGCCAAGGCAACCTGGGCGACACGTTGAATGCCTTCATCGGATGGGCGCAGGCGTTCAAGCAGGATCCGCAGGGCGCAGGGCAACGGTTCGCGGAGTCGTACCTAAAAGCGAGTCCATACGCATTGACCGACCGCGCCGAAAAGCCGAAGGCCGAAACCTATGTCGACGGCGGCGGCTTCCGCCACACCGGCCGCGAGCTCGACCAGATCCTCGAGGACGCGATCGACAGCGCTTCGGAAGAGAAGCAGCAGTTTGTCGCCACTGCCGCGCAACGCGAAGCACTGGCGCAGGTATTTCCGGGCGTCAGCTTCGACGAAGCAATGCGGAAGGTGGTGGCGATCGACCGTGACGCGATCCGCGATCCACTGACGACAGCGGCGACGCTAGCGGCAAGCTTCGGCATGCCGGTGCTGCCGCATCAGCAGCAAGAGGCCGCGGCACACAATCATGTGCTCGCGCACGTCGATGCCGCCGCCGCGCAAGGCATGGACGCGGATCGGGTAATGAACGTCGTGAACCATCCAGAATTTGTGAAGTCCGGCGATCCGGTTGCCGACTTACATCGCGCGCGAGCCGTGGCCGACCGGCTGCAGCAGCAAGAGGTAGAGCTTTCACACTACGTCGACCAGCAGCAGGCGGCCATGACGCCGGAAATGAACGCGATGGTGGAGAAGGTGGTTCTCGGACGCGATCCGCACTACCTCGCGGAAGCCACGCGCATTGCCAACTCGCGGCCGTTCGGTGACCCACAAATTGGCGTGCTCAATCTGGAGGTGGCACGCCAAATCGCGTCGCAACGCCTAGGCGCACTGTCCAAAGCCAAGCGCGCCGGACGCGTGCGCACGAGCAGCGGTCACCAGTCACGCGGCAGCAGCAGCGAACGCGATCTCGACGCGATCGTCGGCAACGCATTAGCCGGCTGGGGCGACTAATGGATACCGGAAGTCGGCGGTATGTCGACCACTGCCGCTCTGCTTCCGAAGCGGCGGGTGTTGCAACGCTCGCTGCCGCCCGCCATCGCCAGGACACCGAAACATTCGGCACATTTCGCCGCAGGCCTGACGGTCGAGGGTAGGTGCTCATGCAGGTGGCTCTGATCGCGATGGTGGGAAGATTGAAATTCGCTTGGCCCGGCGCGCGCCCCGCAGCCGGCCGGCGAAAGCCCCAGGGCTGGCCCACAGTCCTGGGGCAACCCATTAGGAAGCCCACTGGTGCGTTGAATGGACCTGGCAGGTGAAATCCATCACGCGCAATCATTGAAGAATTTGTCATGACGGACGAAACGCAAGACGACGACGCAACGCAAGTACCCCGCCGGCACGGCTTTCAGCCGGGAGTTTCGGGCAATCCTCGCGGGCGGCCGAAGCAACCAAAGACCGTCAAGGAAGTGCGGGCGCTCGCGAAGCAGCACACGGCGGCCATGATCGAAGTCTTATCGCGCGTTGCCCTTAACCCGAAGTCCCCGCCGGCTGCGCGCGTTGCCGCCGCGTCATCGCTCATTGACCGCGGCTGGGGCCGAGCTCCGAGCGGCGACCTGGAAGGTGCGGAGGGGCTGATAATCAAGGTCATCAAGTTTGCCGGCGAGCAGATCGACGACGGCAACGTCAAGGTCATCGAGCACGAAGGCAACGCCGATGGCTGAACTGGTATTACCGCACAAGTGGTCACCACGTCCGTACCAGCGCAAGCTGTGGGATTTCCTGGAAGGCGGCGGCAAGCGCGCAATCGAGATAGCGCATCGACGGTGGGGCAAGGACGACTTGGCGCTCCATTTTGCTGCCGTGTCGGCAATGCAAAGGCCCGCAACCATATGGCATATGCTGCCAGAAGCCGCTCAGGCGCGAAAGGCGATATGGACTGCGGTCAATCCGCATACCGGCAAGCGCAGAATTGACGAGGCGTTTCCGCAAGCAATCCGGTCGGCGACGCTTGAAAATGAAATGTTCATTCGCTTTAAGAACGGCTCGACGTGGGCCGTGATTGGTTCGGATAACTACGATAGCCTGGTCGGCTCGCCCCCAGCCGGCATTGTCTTTTCCGAATGGGCGCGCGCCGTTCCCGCATCGTGGGCTTACCTCGCGCCTATCTTGGTTGAGAACTCCGGCTGGGCGTTATTCATCACCACGCCGCTAGGCAACAATGCCGCAAAAGCTATGTACGACATGGCGTGCGGCGATCCTGAATGGTTCGCTGAAATCTCTACCGTCGCCGACACTGGCGCGATTTCACACAAGGCCGTTGAGGCGCAGCGCAAGGAATACAAGGCGCTATTCGGGGAGACGGCCGGCGATGCGCTGATTGAGCAGGAATATTACTGCTCATTCTCAAGCGTCGTGCCGGGCGCGTACTACAGCCGGGAGCTTACGGAGGCCGAGCGCGACAAGCGCATGACCCAGGTCGATATCGACCCTGATCTACCCGTTCATTCCGCATGGGACTTGGGCATGGATGATTCCACGGCAATATGGGCGTTTCAGATTAACGGCCCCGAGCTGCATATCGTCGATTACTACGAAGCATCGGGCCATGGGGCCGAGCATTACGCTTCATGGCTGAACCAGCAAAAGTATCGTGGCATCGACTGGGTGCCGCATGACGCGAGAGTGCGCGAATGGGGCAGCGGTCGATCGCGACTTGAAACCTTGCGGATGCTTGGCCGCAAGCCGCGCATCGTGCCTGAGCATAGCCTCATGGACGGCATCAACGCCGGCCGCCTGACTATCCCGCAAGCCCGCTTTGATGCTGCTCGCTGCGCACGCGGCATTGAATGCCTCAGAAGCTATCAAGCCGAATGGGACGAAAACTTGCGGACCTACAAGCGCACGCCAAAACATGATTTCGCGTCTCACGCTGCCGACGCCTGGCGCTATCTCTCGCTGGCGTGGAAAGAACCTGTGCCGCCCGATGATGACGAGGCCGACCCGATTAAAGAACTGCTGCGGCCGCGAACGCTAAATGAAATGTTTAGGCAGCACGTGGGCGAGCAAATCGATATGGGCGCTGCCGATCCAGAGGATTTTATATTCTCATGAGCACGAAAAGCAGCTGCACGCTCATACCAGTGTTCGGCGCGGTTCGCTGCGCCGGCCATCTTCTACGCACTGCGCGCGGCTTCCGTGCCTTCTGTGCGGACGACCGCGAGATTGGGCTTTTCCACGAACTTGACCGCGCCGTTGAGGCGCTGCTCAAGCAACAGATAGAAGGAGAGACAAATTGAGCAACGACCACGAAGAGCTAGGCCGCGCCATTGCACGCGGCGCGCACAAGGAAACCGGGCGGCGGAATAAGTCGCAGAAATTCCAGGTCGCGCTGGCGCAAAATATCGGCCGCAAGGCTAGCGAGGAACTGAAAGCCGCGCCGGCCGACCGCCCCATCGGGAGCGCATTGCAGGAAATGTTGAACCACCTCGGATATCGCACATGGGACGAGTATCTCGCGGGCGAAGCGGCAAAGACGAAGGACAGCGGCAATGAGTGAAGATACGACTGGTTCGCTGCGCGAGCATGGCCGCGTCAATTTCTGGTCCGAAAAAGGCTTCGGCTTCATCAGGTCGGACTTCCCCGGTCCGGACCTGTTCGTCCACAAGTCCGACGTCACAACGCCCGCGCCGCTCAAATTTGGTGATCGGGTTTCATTTCTGCCGGCGCCTGACACGCGCAACCCCGCAAAAATGCGGGCGACGCAGGTGCAGGTTAGCGACCCACGATGAAGGGGGAAACGTTTAATTTTTGAAACCTTTTCGATCTTCAGTTTTTGAAGAACCAGCACGGCGCGGGCTTGGGAGAGGGTGCCGGGGTGAACCAATTTAACTTCTTCAATTTTTGAAGAAGTTCGTTTGTCGGTTCGGTGTCCTTGTTTCGCCTCCGGATACATCATCGCCACCGCCATCGCCTGTTGGCCTTTGGTCATGTGACGGCGGGCGGGTCCGGTATCGTGTGGCGCCGGACAAACGCGACCCGTCGCGGCAGCGCGCCGTGGACGTTGTGGCCGCCTGACAAAAAATCCCCCGGCCGAAACCAGGGGCGCGCGGCAGTAGGCGTCTAGGGAGTAGGGGCCGAACCGATTTTCTTGTCGCCGATCTCCGAGTAGTCGCTATCATTCTAGAATGCTAGTTTTCATCGATGAATCAGGCGACCCCGGTTTCAAGCAGGGGGCCAGTCCGATATTCGTGGCAGCGATGGTAATTTTTGAGGACGACGAATGCGCCGCCGTCACCCAAGCGGCGATTGAAAAAAGCGAAGCACGCAAGCGGCACAAGCCAGAGTTCAAATTCAGCAAGTGCAGCGATGAGGTCCGCGATCTCTTTTTCGATGTGATACGGAACTGCCCGTTCAAGGTAAGAGCAATTGTTGTTCGAAAGGAGGATATCCGATCGCCTCGCCTTAAGGCGAGTAAGGATCAATTTTACGAATATTTCGTCAAATCGATGATGAGATACGACAACGATATGCTTAAAGGCGCGCGCGTCGTCATTGATGGATCAGGCGACCGGGAGTTTCGACAAAATCTCAATTCCGCGTTGCGAGCGCGGCTGGGCGCGGGGAAAATCAAGGACGTTCGGTTTAAGGAATCCCACCGCGATATACTGGTGCAGCTTGCAGACATGTGCGCAGGGGCAATTGCCCGCTCATACAGGTTGGGTCGAAAACGTCACGACCGCTGGCGCAGGGCGCTCGCTCCCCGGATTAATGACGTTTGGGATTTCAGATAAATTTGCGCCCCCGCATCCTACTCCCGGCGGTACCGGGCACGCACACCGTACGGCGGCAGTTCGGATAACAGGGGCGACTTGGCAACCGAGATATAGGCAACAATTCGCTTACTGTCTAGTTCTGTCTAGCTCTGTCTAGTTACCAACGCCGGCTTTCGCCGGAGGCCCTTAGCCGTGACTGTCTGGTCTTTCGCGTCGACGTTCTTACGAAATCCGCACGATGTTGCCAATGGTGTTGCCAAAACTGACTTTTAAGGTGGCTTTCAAGGAAGCTAATTATTAATAACTGTTTGTTTTAATTATAGTATTACGTTGGCACCAAAGTCAGAAAATGCGCGGTGCTTCACCACCTGCCCGAGCGTGAATTTCGCCTTGCGCGTTTTCCTCATGATTTGATCCCGATAGCGCGTCTGGGCGACTTTGGCCAGACCGCCTAGAGGCCGTAGCGCGCGCCCATCTCCGGGTCCTTGGCCGCCACCAGCCTGGCGAGGTCGAGGAGCACCTTGGCCTGCTTCCAGGTGGCGTCGTCCTGCATCTTGCCGTCGATCATCACGGCGCCGGCGCCGGTCGGCATGGCGTCGACGATCTTCTTGGCGAAAGCGACTTCGGCCGGGTCGGGCGAGAACACGCGCTTGGCGATGTCGATCTGCGTCGGATGCAGCGACCAGGCGCCGAGGCAGCCCATGAGGAAGGCATTGCGGAACTGCGCCTCGCAGGCGGCGGCATCGGCGAAATCGCCGAACGGTCCGTAGAACGGCTTGATGCCGGCGGCAGCGCAAGCGTCGACCATCTTGCCGATGGTGTAGTGCCAGAGGTCTTGCTGGTAGGCGGGGCGCTGCGCGTCAGCCGATGCGTCGGCGAGCACTTTGTAGTCGGGATGGCCGCCGCCGACGCGCGTGGTCTTCATGGCGCGCGAGGCGGCGAGATCGGCGGGGCCGAGGCTCATGCCGTGCATGCGCGGGGAGGCGGTGGCGATCGCCTCCACATTGTTGACGCCGAGCGCCGTCTCCAAAATGGCGTGGATCAAGATCGGCTTCTTGATGCGGTGGAAGGCTTCGAGCTGCGCCAGCAGCTGGTCGAGATAGTGGATGTCCCAGGGACCGTCGACCTTGGGCAGCATGATCACGTCGAGCTTATGGCCGACCTCCGATACGATATCGATCACGTCGTCGAGCGCCCAGGGCGAATTGAGCGCGTTGATGCGCGTCCATAGGCCGGTCGCGCCGAAGTCGACGTCCTTGGCCATGTCGATGAAGCCTTCGCGCGCTTCCTCTTTGGTATCGATCGGGATTGCGTCCTCCAGATTGCCGAGCACCACGTCGACCTGGCGCACGAGCGCGGGCACCTTGGCGCGCACCTTGGCGTTGTGCGGCGGCACGAAATGGATCATGCGTTCGAGCCGCACCGGCAGCTCGCGCAAAGGAGCGGGCGCGCCGATGGCAAGCGGCTGATAGTACTGACGCGGGGGCTTCACTGGCTTACGGCTCCTTGCAAAATCGCAAACTCCGCGCCATTGCCGGACGCCGCGGCAGCGGCGGACCCGGAATCCAGAAGCACATGATGCATCCCTGGACTTCGGGCTCGCGGGCATACGCCCGCGCCCCGGAATGACGAAGACATTTGCAGCATCGCCGTTTAGAGCAATGCAAAGGCCGCGCCAAGTGGGGATAAAACAAGCAGGCTACAGCGCTTCCCCGCGCATCAAGCGCGGCTGGCCGGTGCGCGGTTCCACGCCCTCGCGCATCATGGCGCGGCGCAGAGGCCCGATGCGGTCGAGCATGTAGAGGCCCAGACCGCGCGCGCCCTGCACCGGCAGAAAATCGGTGAGCAGCGTGCGGTTGAGCAGATCCACGGCGAAGCTGCGGCTGCCGACATCGGCGCGGCGCAGGCGGTCGTATTGCGCGAGCGCGTTGATGCCGCCGATGTCGCGGCCGGCTCGCTGCGCGGCGACCGCGACCTCGCCGATGGTCGCGGCATCGCGCAGGCCCAGATTGAGGCCCTGCGCGCCGATCGGCGGGATCACATGCGCCGCTTCGCCCACCAGCGCGACGCGGCTGCGCGCGAAGCCGCGCGCCGTGACGCGCGCGAGCGGAAAGCGTCCGCGCCCCGGCTCGACCTCAATCTTGCCGAGGATGGAATGGGAGGCGCGCTCGATCGCGTCCGACAGTTCTGCGTCGTCGAGTTCAATGAGTTCGTCGGCATCGACGGCATCGACCGCCCACACCAGGCTCGATCTTTTTCCCGGCAGCGGAACCAAAGTGAAAGGGCCGCTCGGCGTGTGGAATTCGGTTGAAGTGTCGTGATGCGGCCGGCTGTGACGCAGGCAGACGGTGAGCGCGACTTGCGGATATTCGTGGCTGTCGACGCCGATGCCGGCGGCGGCGCGGCAGAGCGAGCGGCGCCCGTCGGCGCCGACGACCAGAGGCGCCTGCAGCCTCTCGCCGCCCTTGAGCGCAAGCAGCACGGCGCGCGAACCGGGTTCGACCGCGAGCACGTCATCCTCTATCAGCCGCAGGTTGGGCAGCGCCCGAGCGCGCCGCTCCAGCGCTTCGGTTAGGTGGCGGTTCTCGATGTTGTAGCCGAAGGCGTCCAAACCGATTTCCCGCGCTTCGAATTTCACCTCCGGCGCGCGCCAGAGCCGACCGGTGTCGTCGACGATACGCATGATTTGCAGCGGCGCGGCCTTGTCGGCGCAAAGGTCCCACACGCCGAGCGTGGCGAGCGCGGTGACGGAACCGGCGAGCAGGGCGGTGGTGCGGTTGTCGCCGCGCGCAGGCCGCCGGCCGATCAGCACCGTGTCGATACCGCCTTGCGCCAGCGCGATCGCCGCGGTGAGCCCGGCCGGCCCGCCGCCGACGACGATGGCGCCTTGGTTTTGGTATTTGTCCGGCATCAAAACGCCCATATCCCTTTGGCTATAAACGCCTAGCATGTGCGGGCCCGGGCGGGAACTCGGACGCTACCGGGGCCCGGCCCTATAGGCTAGCGTCGCCATTCGAGAGAACGCGATGAGCAAAACCGCCGAGCGCGATTTCACGCACCTGCCGGCGGCCAGCGGCTGGCTCGGCGCTGCCTTGGCGCGGCCGAAGCTGCTGGCGGTCGTCTGCGTGCTGGCGCTGGCCGCGCTCGGTTGGCTTTACCTCGCATTGCTGCTCGCACACATGGGCGGGACGCTGAGCGCGCTCGGCCCCGGTATGGGCGCGCTCGATCTGATCCCGCGCGTGGTGACGGCCTTGTGCCGGCCGACCTTCGGCCTCGCCATGCCGGCCGGCGCCTGGGGACCGGGCGCATTTTTCGTCGTGGCGCTGATGTGGGCGGCCATGGTGCTGGCCATGATGCTGCCGAGCGCCGGCCCGATGATCCTCACTTATGCCGAGATCGCCGAGACCGCCGCGCGCAAGGGCGAGCGCATCGTTTCACCCTTGGTGATCGCCACCGGATACACCGTGGTCTGGCTCGGCTTCGCCGCCGCCGCGACCCTGGCGCAATTCTTCTTTACCCGCGCGGCGCTCCTTGATGACGGCATGGCCTCGGCGAGCGGATTGTTCTCCGGTGCCGTCTTCATTGCCGCCGGCCTCTATCAGTTCTCCGCGCTCAAGCATGCTTGCCTGACGCAATGCCGCCAGCCGTTTCCGTTCTTCTTCGCCCATTGGGAGACGCGCGCACGCGGCGTGTTCCGTCTCGGGCTGCAACAGGGGCTTTATTGCCTGGGCTGCTGCTGGGCGATGATGGCCGTGATGCTCGCGGTCGGCGTGATGAACGTCGTGTGGATGGCCGCGCTCGGCATCGTCATGACGCTGGAAAAGATCACGAGCGGCAATCGCCTGACCTACGGTCTCGGAGTGATCCTGGTCGCGGCAGGCGTTGCCTTCGTAGGCATCGCCTTCGCCGCCCATTGGCCGGTACCCTGAAATTGGGCTAGGAACAGTCGACAAAAACCGGGAGTGACGCCTTGACCGAAGCCTGGACCTTGAAGGGCGAAATGGCGCTGTCGTGCAGCTGCACCGTGTTCTGCCCCTGCGTGATCTCGCTCGGCAATCACCCGCCGACCGAGGAGCGCTGCCAGACTTGGGCCGGCGTGCGCATCGACGAAGGCCATATCGACAGCGTCGAGTTGTCGGGCATCAATGTCGGCTTGATGATGGACCTGCCTGGTATCATGGCGCGCGGCAACTGGACCGCCGCGCTGTTCGTCGACGACAAGGCGCCGATCCAGGCGGTGAAGGGCCTGACCCGCATCTTCACCGGGCGCGTCGGCGGCACCACGCATCTGCTGTCGATTCTGGTCGGGCAATTCCTCGGCGTGCACCAAGTACCGATCAGCTACGAGGTGCAAGGCAATACCCGCATCGTCAGCCTGGAAAAATACGGCGGCGGTGCCATTACGCCCATTGCCGGAAGGCAGAAAGACGAGGGCGTGGTGATCCGCAACAGCGAGTATTGGATCGGGCCCGACGTGATCGTCTCGCGTGCCGATAAGTCGCGGTTCCGCGGCTTTGGCCGCAACTGGAATCTGGCCGGCCGTTCGGCCGAGATCGTCAAGCTCGATTGGGGCAACCAGTAGGAAACAGCACTTCCCGCTGGTGTCCGCGAGAGCGGCCACGGGACACAGCAACGATGATTTCGGAAAATAGCTTGAGGATGCCCGCTGGAGCCTGTCCCCGCGCAGGCGGGGACGAGAACGAGCCGAAAATGCGCCGTAGGAAACCAGATACGTGACAGGCTTCGCGATTGCCCGCGCCTTCGCCATCCATGTGTTCACCGCCACGGGCGCAGCGCTTGCATTGCTGGCGCTGATCCTGGCGACCGGCGGTCATTGGGCCGCGATGTTCTTCTGCCTCGGCATGGCGCTCATCGTCGACGGCCTCGACGGGCCGCTGGCGCGCGCCTTCGACGTTGCCGGCATGTTGCCGCGTTGGTCGGGCGAGACGCTCGACATCGTGGTCGATTTCGTCACCTATGTGTTCGTGCCGGCCTACGCGATCGCGGCGAGCGGCCTGCTGCCCGAGGCGCTGGCGGTCGTTGCCGGCGTGGTGGTGGTGATTACCGGCGCCGTCTACTTCGCCGACCGGCAGATGAAGACGGACGACAATTATTTCCGCGGCTTTCCGGTGCTGTGGAATCTCGCCGCATTCTATCTCTACCTGCTGGAGCCGCAGGAATGGCTGGCGGCAGGGCTGATCGCGGCGCTCGCGGTCCTGACCTTCGCGCCCATCAAGTTCCTGCATCCGTTAAGGGTCAAGCGCTTGCGCGCGCTCAACCTCGCGCTGCTCGCCGGCTGGGCGCTGCTGGCCTTGATCGCCGTCGTCTACAATCTTGCGCCCGGTCCATATGTGACGTGGCCGCTGGTGGCGATTGCGCTCTATTTCTTCGCCGTCGGCCTATTGCCGCGGTCAGCCTGATCCATGCTTGACCTTCTCACGGACGTGAATGCCTGGGCGGCGCTGCTGACGCTAAGCGCGCTGGAAATCGTCCTCGGCATCGACAACCTGGTGTTCATCGCCGTGCTCACGTCGCCGCTCGACCGGCGGCGCGCGCGCCAGGCGCGCGCGGTCGGCCTCTCGCTCGCCTTCGTCTTCCGTGTCCTGCTGCTGGCGTCGCTGAGCTTCATCATGGGGCTGACCCGTCCCGTGATCACGTTCTATGAGGCGGCATTTTCCTGGCGCGACATCATCCTCATCGCCGGCGGGCTGTTTCTGATCGCCAAGGCAACGCACGAAATTCATGGAGAAGTGGAGCCGGGCGAGGAGGAACACGGCAGCCGCGCGCGCCGCCGCGCGCTATGGGCGGTCATCGCGCAACTTGCCGTCATCGATCTGGTCTTCTCGATCAACTCGATCGTCACCGCCATCGGCCTCGCCGATCAGCTTGAGGTGATGGTGGCGGCGGTGGTGATCGCGATGATCGTGATGTTCGTGGCGGCGGGGCCCGTCGGCGGCTTCATCGAGGAACACCCGACCACTAAAATGCTGGCGCTTGCGTTCCTGCTGATGATCGGCGCCGCGCTCCTGGCCGACGGCTTCCATTTCCATATCCCGCGCGGTTACATTTATTCGGCCATGGCGTTTGCGGCCGCGGTCGAATTCCTCAACGTGCTTGCGCGCCGCGCAAAGCGCAAGCACTCCCGCCGCTGAGATCCAATAAGGAGTATCCCATGCCCGTGCTTCTCATCGCCGGCGGCAGCCGCGGAATCGGTGCCGCGACCGCTCGCATGGCCGCACAGCGCGGTTACGACGTCGCGGTCAACTACAAGAGCAACGGCAAGGCCGCGGACTCGGTCGTCGCCGACGTGAAAAAAGCGGGCCGCCGAGCGATCGCCCTACAGGGCGACATGAGCGTGGAGGCGGACATCGAGCGTGTGTTCGAGGAGACGGCGGGCGCGCTCGGACCGCTCACGAATTTCGTGCACTCGTCCGGCATTCCGGGCAAGAATTCGCGCCTCGACGCCGCCAGTGCTGCGACCATTCGCGACGTGATCGACGTCAATCTTTACGGCGGCATTCTTTGCGCGCGCGCGGCGGTGCGGCGGATGTCGACCGCGTTGGGCGGCAAGGGCGGATCGATCGTCATGCTCGGTTCGATCGCCAGCGTTACCGGCGGCGCCGGCGAATACGTGTTTTACGCCGCCGCCAAGGGCGGCATCGACGCGCTCATCATCGGGCTGGCGCGCGAGGTGGCCAAGGAGGGCGTGCGCATCAATACGGTCCGCCCGGGGCCGACCGTCACCGAGATCCACGAGCCGGGGCGCCTGGAGCGCATCACGCCGCTGTTGCCGATGGCGCGGCCCGGCCAGCCCGACGAGATTGCCGAGACGATTCTGTTCCTTTTGTCTGACGCTGCGTCCTATGTGAGCGGCGCGGTGCTCAATGTCTCCGGCGGGCGGTAGGGAGGACACGCACTCACACGCGGACCGGAGCCATCTCGATATTACTTCGATAGATTTGCAATGGGGCTGAACTATCGCGACTTAAATCGCCGCTGTAATTTCGTCTAAGGTCAAAAAAGTTTTGCCGCGCCTTGTCTGAAAGCAGACTCTTCGAGTCTGGCCCTTTAATCCAGTACGATACCTTCCGCGCCTCCTATTTATTGCAGGGGAAAGCGCTTGCGCTCGCCGCCCGCCTGCCTATGATCCCGGCCTGAAATCCAACCGCTTCGCTGATCCAAGCCAATTTGAGGGAGTGAACAATGGTCGCGGCAGTGCGCGTACACAAAACCGGCGGTCCGGAAGTGCTCACCTATGAAGAGGTCGACGTCCCGGCGCCCGGCCAGGGCCAGATCAAGATGAAGACCCACGCCGCCGGCATCAATTTCATCGATACTTATTTCCGCATGGGCATGTATCCGTCGCCGGTCGGAATGCCGTTCACCGCCGGCAACGAGAGCGCCGGCGAGGTGATTGCGGTCGGCCCCGGCGTAAGCGATCTGAAAGTGGGCGACCGCGTCGCCTATGTGGGCGCGTTGGGCGGCTACGCGGCCGAGCGGCTGGTGCCGGCCGACCGCGCCGTCAAGCTGCCGAATAACATCAGCTACGAGCAGGCGGCCGGCATGATGCTCAAGGGCATGACGGCGCAGTACCTGCTCAACCGCACTTTCAAAGTGGGGAAGGGGGCGACCGTGCTCATGCACGCGGCGGCGGGCGGCGTCGGCCTCATCCTTTGCCAGTGGGCGAACCACCTGGGCGCCACCGTGATCGGCACCGCCGGCTCCAAGGACAAGGCGGAGCTCGCCAAGAAGAACGGCTGCCACCACACCATCCTCTACCGCGACGAGGATTTCGTCGCGCGTGTGAAGGAGATCACCGGTGGCAAGCTTTGCGATGTGGTCTATGACGGCGTCGGCAAGTCCACGTTCCCGGCCTCGCTCGATTGTCTGCACCCGCTCGGCTATTTCGTCAGCTTCGGCTCGGCGTCCGGCCAGATCGACGCCTTCAACATCAACATCCTGCAGACCAAAGGCTCCCTGTTCGCCACGCGGCCGACGCTCAACAACTACGTCGCCAAGCGCGAAGACCTCGTGGCCTGCGCCAACGACCTGTTCGATAAGGTCGGTTCCGGCGCGGTAAAAATCCCAGTCAACCAGACCTACAAGCTCAAGGATGCCGTCAAGGCGCACAAGGACCTGGAGGGCCGCGGAACCACCGGCGCCTCGATCCTGGTTCCCTGAATTGCGAATCGCGCGCTCCGGCCGTACGCCTAGCCGGCGTACGGCCGGAGTTCTTGTGAAAACACGCGATGCCCGCTGAACAGCAAGCCTGGGGACGATGGGCAACGCTCGGCCTCGGGCTGGTAGCGCTGCTGGGCGGGCAGGCGGCGGCGCTGGTCGCGCTGACCTGGTGGTACGGCCAGAGCATCGCCCATATGCCGGATTTCAGCGGCGATGGCGTGGCCGTCGCCATCGTCATCTTCGTCTCGACGCCTGTGCAGGTAGGGCTTCTCTGGCTGATGGCGCAGCGGCCCGGCCTCAGCGCCGCCGACTATCTCGCCCTCAAACTGCCGAGCCGCAGTGAAGTGCTGTTTGGCGTGGCGGCGACCGTGGCGCTGATCGTGCTCGGCAATGCGGTGAGTTGGCTGTCCGGCCGCTTCATCGTGACGTCGTTTCAACTCGACATCTACCGTACCGCCGCTGCGGCGGGCCTGCTGCCGCTGCTGCTGCTGTGGCTGGCGGTGGTCGTGGCGACGCCGATCGGCGAAGAGACCCTCTTCCGCGGCTTCTTGTTCCGCGGCTGGCTGAGCGCGCCGCGTGATACCTGGCCGGTGATCCTGCTCACGGCCTTTCTATGGTCGATCGTGCACGTGCAATACGACTGGTTCGTGATTGCGCAGGTGTTCTGCTTCGGCGTGCTGCTCGGTTGGCTGCGTTGGGCGAGCGGCTCGGCCATTCTCACCATGCTCATGCATGCGCTGATCAATGCCGAAGGCATGCTGGAAACCTTGATCACCCTGCATCATTGATCACAGCAAGGCGGCGATGCGCGCGAAAGCCGGATGCTGATTGATGCCGCCGGGCAGCCGCGGCAGCCCGATCACCTCCGCGCCGCCGGAAAAGCGCGCGATGCTGGCGACGGTATCCTCGAGCTCGACTGGATTGCGTTCGCTCTCGCTCACAACGACGGCCGCCACCGCAAGTTTGCGTTGCACCAGCACGTCAAGTGCGGTGAGCGTATGACTGATGGTGCCGAGATAGCCGCCGACCACCAGCAAGATCGGGATGCCAAGCGCCGCCATCCAGTCGAGCACCGTGCGGTTGCCGTCGAGCGGCACCATGATGCCGCCGACGGTCTCGATGAGCAGGATGCCGTTCGAGCCTTCGACCGCAGCGCGGCTGAAGTCGACGAGTTCATCGAAGACGATGGCGCGCCCCTCGCGCGCAGCGGCGAGATCGGGCGACAGCGGGGCGCGGAAGCGCCAGGGCGCGATGCGCGCGACTTCCTCGGCGGTGGCCGGCCGCCCGAGCGCGCCCAGCAGCAACGCCGGATCGCTGGTCGCGGCGACGGATGAATCGTAGCCGCTCACCACCGGCTTGAGCGCATCGACAGCGGCCCCCGCCTCGCGCAGGCGGCGAATGAGACCGGCGGTGACGAAGGTCTTGCCGACATCGGCTCCGGTCGAGGTCACGAAATAGGCGCTCATGGGCTCTTGCTCTTCGTCGCGACGACTATTGGCGGCCAGGCTTGATGCATGTCAACGGCCGGCGCATCCCGCGGGCTAGTTTCCCATGCGAGAACAATGGAGCCCAGAATGCGGACGAGACTATTGGCATTCGCATTTTTGACGCTGCTTGCCGGCGGCCGCGCAGACGGTGGTCTCGCCGGCCAAGGGTTCGCCGCTGCGCGCCGAGGTGCTCAACGCGCTGCGCCCGACCATCGAGAAGGAAACCGGCGGCCCGGTGATCTTCGTGGTACACGCGCTCAACGTGATGGGCGAATGGGCCTATGTCGACACCGAGCCGCGACGGCCGAATAGCGACAAGGTCGACTGGCGCAAAACCAAGTTCCGTGAAGCCTACGAGGCCGACATGTTCTCCGGCCTGGTCCTGGCGCTTCTGCACAAGAAGGCCGGGGCTTGGAGCGTGACGGACTATGTGGTCGGGCCGACCGACGTCTATTGGTACAATTGGCTGCCCAAATACAAACTGCCGAAGGCTCTGTTCGGGGCGCCGTGACACCGCTCACGCCGCGCAAATATAGCTGACGGTCCTGATGCGGCGCTTGGTGATGTTGCGGGGTCCTAGAACCCCACGACCGTGCCGTACAAGTCGTAGGCCTCGGCGCGCTCGATCTTGACCGTGGCGACCTCGCCGACGCGCAACGGGCGGCGGCTCGCCACGTAGACGGCGCCGTCGATTTCCGGCGCGTCGGCCATCGAGCGGCCTCTGGCCAGCGCGCGGCCAGCAAAAGTGGGCACCGGTTTTGCGTCCGGCCGTGCGCTCAAGAGAGAATCCGCGCCCACCGCGTCGATGATCACCGGCTGGCGCGTGCCGACTTTGCGCGTGAGCCGGCGTGTGGAGATCTTCTGCTGCGCCTGCATGAGGCGGTGCCAGCGCTCTTCTTTCACTGCGTCCGGCACGGCTTCGGCGAGATCGTTGGCGGCCGCGCCGCGCACCGGCTCGTATTTGAAGCAGCCGACGCGGTCGAGTGAGGCTTCCTCGAGCCATTGCAGCAAGTAATCGAATTCCTGCTCGCTCTCGCCGGGGAAGCCGACGATGAAGGTCGATCGCAAGGTCAGGTCGGGGACCAGCTCACGCCAGCGTGCGATACGCTGCAAGGTTTTTTCCTGCGCTGCCGGCCGCCGCATGCGCTTGAGCACATCGGGCGCTGCGTGCTGAAACGGGATGTCAAGATAGGGAAGCACTTTGCGTTCCGCCATCAGCGGCATGATCTCGTCGACATGCGGATAGGGATAGACGTAGTGCAGCCGCACCCAGACGCCGAGCTCGCCCAATTCGCGCGCGAGATCGGCGAACTTGGCGCGCACCTCGCGCTCGCGCCAGAAGCTGGCGGCGTATTTGAGGTCGAGCCCGTAGGCGGAAGTATCCTGCGAGATCACCAGCAGTTCTTTGACGCCCGCCTTCACCAGCTTCTCGGCCTCGCGCAGCACGTCGGCGGCCGGTCGCGAGACGAGATCGCCGCGCAGGCGCGGGATGATGCAGAAGCTGCAGCGGTTGTTGCAGCCTTCGGAAATCTTCAAATAAGCGTAGTGGCGCGGCGTCAGCTTGACGCCTTCCGGCGGCACCAGGTCGAGGAACGGATCGTGCCTGGGCGGCAGCGCCTTGTGCACGGCGTCGACCACGCTCTCGTAGGCTTGCGGCCCGGTGATCGCCAGCACTTGCGGGTAGGCCTGCGAGATGCTTTCCGGCTCGGCGCCCATGCAGCCGGTCACGATAACCTTGCCGTTTTCCTGCAAGGCGCCGCCGATGGCGGCAAGGGACTCCGCCTTGGCGCTGTCGAGAAAGCCGCAGGTGTTGACGATGACAAGATCGGCCCCGGCATGCTCGCGTGCGAGCTCGTAGCCTTCCGCGCGCAGGCGCGTGACGATGCGCTCTGAATCGACCAGCGCCTTGGGGCAGCCGAGCGAGGCGAAGCTCACTTTGGGGGCGGGGGTGTCGGTATCTGGTGCGCGCATGCGGGCGTTGAGCTAATGGCGAACCGGCGCAAAAGCAAGGCAGAGCAGATCATGGCCCGCGATGGCGGCGCATCATTGGTTCCGCAGCGCCTCCGCCTCGGCATAGAATCTCTTCTCCCAGGCCTTCTGGTTGTCGAGCCCTTCGCGGATAAAGGGGGTGAATGGCGCGAGATTCAGAAGCAGCCAGTTGAGCAGGCGTGCCGGCTGTCGCGTGGGCTTGATGAAATCGACGAACAGAACCACGCGGGTATGCGCCGTGCGGTTCCAGGCCTCGTGCTCGTAAGCGTCGTCGAACACCACCGCTTCGCCCTCGCGCCAGCGGTAGAGTTGGGTTTCCACCCGAATGCCGAGTTGATCGCGCGGCTCCGGCACGATCAGGCCAAGGTGCAGCCGCAGCACGCCGTTATAGGGCCCGCGGTGCGGTGGCAGGTGCTTGCCCGGTTCGAGAATGGAGAACATGGCCGTGATCAGGCCGGGGATTTTGCGGCAGGCCGTCCAGGTCTGCGGACAAGCGGCGATATTGGCCTCCGAGCGGAAGCCGTAGCCGCAGAGCAGATAGGTCTTCCATCCGCTGTCCGCGCTGATGGTGGCGACGTCGCTCGACAATTCGTGGAAGCCGGGCAGCTCTTCCTTGCGGGTGAGTACGCGTTCGAGCTCGGCGCGGATCGCAGGGTAAGCGCGTTCGACTTCAGCGACCCAGGGGAACGTCGCCTTGTCATACACCGGCGGGTTGCCGACCGTGCTGTATTTCAGGTTTAGTCGCTCGGCCCAGGCCACGATGCCCATGAAGACGCGGGTGACCCGGCTTGGCCGGGACATCGAATTGAGACCGGGCGTCGCAGAGCGCTGGACCGGCTGATATTCGGTGGCTTGCTTGTGCGCCGCGCTACTCACGTTGCTGCCTTTTCACAATTTTAGTTAGGGCATCATAGCAAGTCGCGCCTTGCGATAAAAATCGAATGCCCCCCGTGGCCGGCCAGCCTACAGCGCGCTATCGTTAAGTCCAGCCTCGGACCGAACCAGGTAAAGGCGTCATGACGACAATGTCGCGAGTGATCGGCTTGACCGTGCTGCTGCTATCAGGCCTGCTTTTGCCGGCGGGACCGGCGGCCGCAACCGAGCTCGGCATATCGCAATATGCCGCCGCACCGCCCGTGGTCGGGCCGCATCCGCCCGTCTGGCGCTACAACCGTCAGCCGCGGCCGCTGCCGTTCCCGCGCGGCCGGCGCGCGGCCTCGATCTGGGCGTCGCGCACCTGCTGGAACGACTGCCGCGCCTATTGCGCCTGGGATCTGAACGGCTGCCTGCGCTACAACACGCAGGGCATCTGCATCCTCTACAGCGCCGCCTGCGACCGCTATTGCCAGCGCGACTGCCGCCCGCTGGGCGGGCCGTTGCTGCCGATCGACTGAGCTCGCGCCGCTTATTGCACCAGGTCCGGCCACGGCACGATGGTCGATTTCACCGTTTTCATGGCCATGGCGTCGGCGACCGCCTGGCCGATCCCAGCCTCGGAGAACGGATAAACGGTCTGCATCTCGAGCCAGGGATACTTGTCGCGCGTGCGATAGAGCATCTCGACGCCGAGCGGCAGATCGTTGCCGGTAAATCCCCAGGAGCCGAGCACGTTGATGTCCTTGGTGCAGATGCGATGCCAGGAGGTCTCGATCGATCCCGCATCGGTGAACTGCCCCATCTCCACATAGGTGCCGCCGTCGCGGAGAAACTCGATGCCCTCGGGCCCGGCGCTCGGATGGCCGGAGCAATCCATTACCAGATCGGCGCCGAAGCCGCCGACGATGTCGCGCACGCGGCGGATGCGCTCGGCCGGCGTCTTGGCCTCTTCGATATCGACGGTTGCCTCGGCGCCGAACTTGCGCGCCAACGCCAAGCGCGGGTTCTCCGGCGCGCCGACGCAGATGACGCGCGAAGCGCCCATTTCCTGCGCCGCCGCCACGGCCAAAATGCCGATCGGCCCGGAGCCCTGGATCACGACGGTATTGCCCCATGTGAAGCCGCCGGCGCGCGCGGCGCGATTGAAGGCGCGGATGCAGGAGGTGAGTGGTTCCGACAGCGCGCCGAGGCGCAGCGACATGTCGTCCGGCAATTTGTAGATCTTGGTGCCGGGCAGCATGTCGAGATCGACATAGACATACTCGGCCCAGCCACCCCACAAATGCGGCGCCTTGTCGAAACCGAGATAGCGCCCGTAATAGACCGGCGTCAGGCACTTGTTGGCGCTCTGCGGATAGTGAATGCAGTAGTAGCAATGCCCGCACGGCATCAGCGGCGGGATCATCACCTTAGAGCCGACGGTGAGCGGCTTGCCCATGAAGTCTTCGCTGAATTCGGCGCCGACCTCGACGAGCACGCCGCCGAGTTCGTGGCCGAGGGTAAACGGCCAGGGCAATTGCTTCGGCCAGTGACCTTTCAATATGTGCAGGTCGGTGCCGCACACGCCGCAAGCGCCGATCTTGATGAGGGCGCCGCGCTTGCCGACCTTCGGCCAGGGCACGCTGCGGATCACCGGCTGGGTGCCCGGGCCGTCGAAGGTCGAAACGCGGATCTGCTGCATGGCTTGCCCCGGCATCGCGTTTGCGGTGCTTTCGTTTTGGCGGAAGGGGTGAGATTCGAACTCACGAGGGACTTGCGCCCCTGCCGGTTTTCAAGACCGGTGCCTTAAACCACTCGGCCACCCTTCCGTGCGTCGAAAATATCTGGCTTTTCCCTCGGCCGCAAAACAGGTCGAAAGCCCGTTTGCGACACATTTGCTACCATTTCCTTTCGCCCGACGGCAAAGAGCTCTCTCCGTATGCCCCCCGTTCAAAGCGCTTTGGCCCCGCCGAAGTTCGCCGCCCCTGGGGAAGAAGGAACATATGCTATTGACGCGCCGGTGCCGTGCGAGGGACGGCTTGCGGGCCGCTTGCCAAGCCGCATCGACCCAAGTCGCTGCGCCCTCCTGCATTCCGGGTCAGAAGAAGATGGTGCTTTCGATCGCAGGCTACAAACACACGGGAAAAGATTAGGAGATCC
>CAWDAB010000004.1:0-103876 GCA_963800155.1 uncultured Alphaproteobacteria bacterium | reverse complement strand
ATCACCGCCGGGGACCTGGATGTCACAGAACATCCGCGCGGTCCGGTTCGTCTCCTCCTCGCGCCAGGGGATCAACTGAATGCTGGACGGATCCGGCATGGCGATCATGTCCGACTCCTCGATCGGGTTGAACCCGCTGATCGACGAGCCGTCGAAGCCCATGCCGCCCTCGAAGGCATCCTCGAGTTCCTCGCTGCGTTGATCGAGAAGCTCTTCAGCTGACCGAGCAAGTCCGTGAACCAGAGCCGTACGAGCCGGACATCGTTCTGCTCGCAGAACGACAGCGCCTCCTTCGCCGTGGTCGTGCCCTCGGCCATGACGCGGAAACTTACCGCCGTCTCACATCCGCGGGCCACCGGTCGTCGTATCAACAGGCAGAAACAGCGAGAGGCCTGTACACTTACGAGGCGTAAGTAACCGGCCAAAAGTAAAGTAACGAGCTTGTGAAACGGCGGTATTGAGAGAGATGACAGTCAAGACAGACGTAAGCCGCTTCCATATCCACGATGAGCTCACCGCACCGGACGGCAGTGCTCCCCTGATCAAGAGCATCCAGACCGCCTGGCGCCGTCTCGAAGTTTCTCGGCGTCCTGGCGGAGTCCCCGCCGCCCTCCGCGACGACACGCGCCTGCGCACCGAGCTTCGCTCGAGCAGGCTGCCGCGGGCGACGCGCGAGCGGATCGGGCGGCCGTGGCGGACTGGCGAGACGACCCCTACACACTACCGAGCACCCCGGATGGCGCGCGTGGCCGGGGTGGGTCCCGACTAGGTCGCCAGGGCTCGCAATTTCACCTCCTCGGACGAGAAGGAGGCCGCGCTCCTCACGCTGATCCGCGCGACGCTCGATCCCACCCAGCGCCCTCCGCACCATCTGGTGGAGGAGGCCCGGGAGGCCGGGGTGGAGCGACGAGGAGATCCTCGACGCCGTGGCCGAGACGGCCTTGGCCGAGTTCGAGAGCCTGTTCGCCTCCGTCGCGGCGCTGCCGCAGGAGGGCGACCCGGCAGTTCTCCGGGAAGCCGCGTCGTAAGCGGCCACCAGGCCGCTCATTCAGGAGCGCAGGGTCTCGAGCGGGGCGCGTCGAAGGCTACGAAGCCGGCGGCGGCGCGACCATAGCCTCGACGGGGCCCGCGCCGACGGCCAGGAAGCCCAGGCGCTTGGCGACCTTCTTGGTCATGTCCCAGGCGTAGCCCTTGTGGAAAGGCCCGCGGTCGATGACGGTCGCCGTCACGCTGCGGTCTGCGTAGCTGAAGGTCACCTGGGTGCCACAGGGGAGCTTCCGGTGGGCCACCCCCAGCGTCGTCGGCGTCAGGGTGGTCCCGCAGGCCGTCGAGCGGCCCCAGAAGCCCGGGCCGTACCAAGTGGCCGCCTTGAAGGTGGTCCAGCTGCCGGGAGCAGAGCTGGGCTGAGCCGTCGGTGGGGTGTTGGTGCCACCCGGCACGCCGCCGGTCTGGGCGCTCGCTACCGGGGCGGCGACCAAGAGGGCAGCGCAACATGCGAGTCCCGCAACCGCACGAATTGTTCGCTTGCTCGTCAACCTTCCTCTTCGTTGCTTACGGGGTTAGCTGACGGGCTCGCGCTGAAAGATCGCGCTACGCGGCTCGGTGGCCGCGACTCGCCCCAACTGATGGGTCCCCCGCTCTCCAACTTTTCCTGTGGATGGAGACTCAGCGGAAGTGCGCGGCGCAGCCTAGCAAAGGTCTCGTGGATACCCGCCACCACTGACGAGTCGACCGTCCAGCCCCGAACCTTTGCGACGGACGAAATCTCCCAAGGCCCAGGCGACGGCCTTCTCCATATCCTCCCGCCGATGCCATCGGCGCTGGTCACCGGAGCAGGTCGCGGGATGGGACTGGAGATCGCCCGCCGCCTCGTCGGCCGCGGCTACGAGGTGGCGGTCACCGACGTCGATGACCCGACGACGGCCGCCGCGGCCGAGGAGCTCGGCGAGCGCTCCTGGCCCCTCGCCCTCGATGTCACCGACACCGAGGCATGCCGGGCGGCTGCCTCCCGGGTGGTCGAGCGATCGGGCTCCCTGGATGTCTGGGTCAACAACGCCGGGATCCTCTCCACCGGCCTCGCCTTCGAGCAGGACATGGACGTGCACCGGCGGATGCTCGAGGTGAACGCGGTCGGGACCATGAACGGGACCCTGGCGGCGATCGAGCGGATGCGACCGGCCGGGCGCGGTCAGATCATCAACCTGATCTCGCTCGCCGGGCTGGCCGCCGCCACCGGGATCGTCGGGTACTCGGCGAGCAAGCACGCGGCAATCGCCTTCAGCCTCGGCACAGCCGCCGACCTGCGGCGGGCCGGACTCGGCGGGATTCACATCTCATGCGTCTGCCCCGACGGGGTCTGGACGCCGATGATCGCCGACAGGCTCGACGACCCCAACGACGCCCTCTCCTTCTCAGGCGTGATGCTGATGCCCGAGCAGGTCGCCGAGTACGTCGAGCGTCTGCTCGACAGGCCGAAGCCGGTCCTCACGATCCCGCGATGGCGCGGGCGATTCGCGCGGTTCTTCGACCGGCACCCGCGGCTCTCCCTTCGGCTCACGCCGCTCCTCATGCGTGACGCGCTCCGACGCCAACGGGCCTTCAAGAAGAAGGTCGAGGCGGGCAAATGGCCTCCGACGTCCCCCTGAGAGGACCGCCCGAGCCCGGGACCAGAGCCGGGCGATTCCACACGGTGCGAGGGCCGATGGGGCTCTCCGGCTGGATGCACTACCCGGCGGCGTGGTTCCGTGCGAGATCCGGCCGAACGCCGGAGCGACCCTGGATCGTGCCGGCCGCGGTCGGCTGGCTGCGGCGGAGGATCCGTTCGGATTGGTCGATCCTCGAGCTCGGGGCGGGGCGCTCGACGGCGTGGTTCGCGCGGCGGGCGGGACGGGTGATCAGCTTCGAGGACAATGAGTTCTGGGCCGGCCAAACACGGGAGCGGCTGCGGGCGCTGGGGCTCGAAAACGTCGAGCTGCGCCAGCTGGCGGTTGAGGCGTTCGCGGTGGAGGTCGACGCGATGCCGGAATCCTTCGACCTCGTCGTCATGGACTTTCTGGAGGCGCCATCGATGACGCGGATCGACGTCTTGAAACCGGCGATGAAGAAGGTGAAGGCCGGCGCGTATCTGCTGCTTGACGACTCTGATCGCCCCGGGTACGCGGAGGCCTTCAGACTGCTGGACGGCTGGCACTTCCGGAAGTTCGTGGGCGTCAAGGACGGCTGGCCCGAGGCCTGCGAGACCGGCATCTTCCACCGCCCTCACTGACCGTCCTGCCCAAGTCGGTCCTGGCGGCAGCAGTCGGGACCCCGAGAATAGAGGAGGCCCCTTGCGGGGCCTCCTCCTCAGCGAGCCGGTAAGCCGGATTCTGTCTTGGGCAGCCATCCATCTGTGCGGCCCACCTGGACCTCGCCGGGCTGGGTCGACGGTCCTGCTTGGCCTTGCACCGGGCGGGGTTTGCCATGCGCGCCTACGTCACCGCGGCGCCGGTGCGCTCTTACCGCACCGTTTCACCCTTGCCTGTGCGCGACTCACGTGTGGCCGCGCCATCGGCGGTCTGTTCTCTGCGGCACTTTCCCGCGGGTTTCCCCGGGTGGGCGTTACCCACCGCCCTTGCCCTGTGGTGTCCGGACTTTCCTCGAAGACTCCTTTCGGTTGTCTCCGCGACTGCCTAGCTCGCATCACCAGGGTACCCCTGCATCGCGGCTCCGAAGAGCCGATTCGACCAATTTGGGGCAGCGGCCCAGCGTCAGGCGAGCTGGGACCCGCAGGTTTTGCAACCTGAGGTCTCCAGCTCTCCATGACACACCGGGCACTGGACCCGGCCGCGAGCCGTCAGGGCCTCCCAGGCGCCGAGGATCTGATCTTCAAGCGTCACCTCGGACGGCTCAAACAGACGCGTCTCTTCCTCAACCGCGAGGGTGGTCACGAAACCCTCCGGAAAACTCCCACGACGCGCCCGAGCACGCGCACGTCGCGACTACGAATCGGCTTCATGCTCTTGTTCTCCGGCTGGAGCCGGACCTGATCCTTCTCACGGAAGAAGCGCTTGACGGTCGCCTCCTCGTCTCCGACGAGGGCGACTACGATCTCGCTGTCGCTGGCACGCTCCGTGGGGCGCACCACGACGAAATCCCCCTCCAGTATGCCGGCGTCCTGCATGCTCTCGCCGCGCACGCGGAGGATGTAGTCCCCGTCTTCCCCGCCGACCACGTCAGGCACCTCGAGGTAGTCCTCGATGTTCTCCTCGGCGAGGATCGGCGAGCCGGCGGCGACCTGGCCGACCAGCGGCAATCCAGTCGGGCGGACGGCCTTCTTGGCCCGCTGGACCATGACCTCGAGCGCGCGCGGCTTGGAGGGATCCCGCTTGAGCACGCCGAGGCTCTCGAGCTTGGAGAGGTGCGCGTGCACCGTCGAAGAGGAATGCAGCCCGACCGCCTTGCCGATCTCGCGGACCGTCGGCGGGTAGCCATGCTTGCTGAGGTAGGTGCCGATGAAGTCGAAGATCTCCTTCTGGCGCTTCGTCAGGTCCTTGACGAGGTCCACTTATTCCTCCTCATTCAGTTGCGCTGGACGGGCGGCGCTGCTTTGGGGTGGGCGAACACATGTTCGGAGAGTAGCGCTACCTGCGGACGGTTGCAAGCAGCGTTCTGAGACGAACCATCGCCCCGGGGCGCGCGACCTCCCGGCCGCGGCCATTATCATCCGCGACCTCGCGGCTGTGGCGGAATTGGTAGACGCGCAAGGTTGAGGGCCTTGTGGCCCTAACGGGCCGTGGAGGTTCGACTCCTCTCAGCCGCACCTTGAAACCCCTGCTCACGCGGGGGTTTCGTCTGTCAGGGCGACACCGCCGAGCAGGGTGCCCCGAAGTCGGGTGCAGCGGCCGACTCCCGCAGCCCGGGGCTCGAGGACCCGGCCCGATTGACTCTCGAAGCCTTCCACCCATTGGGTGGTGAGCCCCAGCGCGGTCGCCATGCAGGTGAACGACCGCGAGCATCGTAGGTTGTCGTTATGGCCGTCGTTGAGCCCACTGACCAGCCCGTGGAAGAGATTCTGCTGCGAGAACTGGAGCGCGTGGATGAGATGCTGCTGGAAGAGCTGGAGCGCGTGGACGAGATGCTGCTTCGGATCGTGGCCGCGATCGACCAGTTGCCGGAGCGAATCGCCTCGGCCAGCGGGAGTGAGTTCGGGCCCGTATCAGGCAATGGGACGAGAGCAGCCGAACCAGCGCGAGCCCGGGCGCCCACTCGACCGTTCGACCCTTATGGGGAGGACGAGGTCGAGACGGCGGGGGACAAGAAGCCACCGGCTAGCCAGGTGGCCAGGAAGGTGCAGAGCTGGGTAGCAGCCTATGCCCCGCACCGGGAGGGCCTCGGATTCGCGACCCTCTCGCTGGCGGTCGCCTTGGTCGCTACCGCCATCGCTGTGGTCGGCTTGATCGCTGTTGTCTTCCACTAGTTCCGTAGCTGGCGCAGCCCCCATGACTGAAGGGATCGGTAGTCCAGGGTGCGCCCAGTCCCGCAGCCTGGCGGCTTCGGCCCTGCCGCTGAGGGACGGTGAGCCGTCCCTCAGGCCGGCCGGTCGGGAAAGGAACTGGTGCCCGCGACCTCGTGGATGGCCACCTCGGGGCGCTGGGAGACGAGCTCCAGCAGGCTGGCCGAGAACTCGTGGAGGTGCGGCTCGGCGAAATGGCGGTCGAGGGCCTCGCGGTCCGTCCACTCCTCGACGGCGATGTAGCTGTTCTCGTCCTCGACCGCAGCGAAGAAGCCGTAGCGCAGACAGCCCTCCTCCCGGCGCGAGTCCTCCTGCATCCGGCGGAGCAGGCCGATCAGCTCTTCACGCCTCTCCGGCTCGCAACTGACCCGGCCGATGACCAGCAGCACCTAGAACCTCCCGTCGGTTGCGACTGATCCTATGAGAGCGGCGTCGCTCGCGTTCAAGCCAGGAAACCGCGCAGCGAGGCCGTGGGCTATCGATGTGGAAGGAAGCGCGGTAGTCGGCGCACATCCCGGGGATCGTCTCGGCCGTGAAGGCCTCCTAGCGCCGACGTCCGGCTTATCCGGTGAGCCGGGTGAGCCAGACGCCGGAGAGGACGGGGATGGTGGTCGCGGAGTCGATCCCGCGGACTGAGCCCTCGAGGCCGATACCGGTGAGCGGTCCGCCGACGCTGTCGAGCAGGGGATCGGCGTCCGCGGCGCGCAGCCCGACCGCTCCGAGCGGATCGGCGACCTGGACCGCTCCATCCTTGAGAAGCCGCAGCCGCTGATCCGGCTGGGGCGCTAGCACGAAGGAGACGCCGTCCAGCGACGGCCCCAGCCCGAGCGGACTTCCCCACCAGCCGGCGAAGCGAGTGAGGCTGAGCCGTCCGGGGCCCCGCGGGCCGAGCTGGAAGGCGCCACTCCCGGAGCCGGTCGCGTCCGGGAGGAACCGGGCGCCCCGCCCGCTCTGCGGGTCGAGCGCCAGCGGAGAGACGATCCCGAGCCGGGGAGACGACAGTCGGCTGACCAGGTCCGGGACCGGCTGGTCGAGCAGGAAGCGGACCTCGTCGGGTCGCGGCGCGTCGACCGCGAACAGGTGGGGCAGCAACTTGCGTCCCGCGGCGCTGCTCTGCCAGCGCCGCGAGTTGGCCACGACCGCCGCCGCGTTGAACGGCATGCCGTCCTGAAAGCGGACGTCCGTGCGCAGGGTGATGGTCCAGGTGGTCCGGGCCGGCGACGGCCGGGCGCTCAGCGCCGGGCCCGGCTGCGCCCCTTCCTGCACGTAGGGGCCGGCGAGCCTCTCGATCAGGGGCTCATAGACCTGGCGGGTCACGGTCTGGGCGACGCGGGTCTGCGCTGCCAGCGGATCGAGGGTCGCGGGCAGCGAGGGCAGTGCGTACCCGAGGTTCCCCCCTCCACCGGCCGGCGGCAACCCGTCGTTGCGAGCCTGTGTCGCACCGCCTCCGCCTCCGCAGCCGGCGAGGCCCAGCAGCGGGAGCACGGCGAGGGTGGCGGCGCGCAGCCGCAAGATCAGTCGCCTACAGCTTCAGGATGACGATCGCGTTCAGCGCCCAGAGGATCCCGAAGAAGATGGTCCATCGGGTCAGGTTCCGCTCCACCAGCGAGCCGCCTCCGAAGGCGCTGCCGCCCCCGCCGATGCCGAACGCACCGGAGAGGCCGGCGTCCTTGCCGGAGTGCAGGAGCACCAGGAAGATCAGGATCACCGACATGATCACCTCGACCACGCTGAGCACGGTTGCCATGCGCGGAGTGTAGAGATCAGCTCGCCTGCGGCGGCCGCAGGCGGTCGATCCTCTTCAGGATGTCGACCGCCTCGCCGCGCAGCTCACGGTCGAGCCGCCTGAAGTCCTCCTCGGTGAGCTTGCCTGCCGCCCGGTCGGCCTCGGCGTCGCGGATCTGACGGTACTTCGCCTCCTTGCGGGCCTCGAGGTCCGCGAGCTCGGCCACCGCCGGGTCCTCCTCCGCCCTCCTCGCGAAGCGGGGCGATTGCGGAGCGGCGCTGTCACGAACCAGGCGACCAGCACGACGATTGCGACGGCGAGCAGGAACTCCAGCATGGGGTGAGGCTAGGCGTGGCGCCCTAGTTGGGCGGTGTGGCCGTCCCCAGCTCCTGGCCCAGCCGGGCCCGATAGGCGGCCTCCAGACGTCGACGCGACTCGAGCGCCGGCCACCCCGCCATCACGGCCCCTGCGACGGCTATCAGGGCCCCGATCCAGATCCAGCCCACCAGCGGGTTGACGATCACCCGGAAGGTGGCCGGCGGCGGATCCTGGACATAGTGATTGGCGAGCGCCAGGATCGCGATCCCCTGCGCGTTCGGCGGCAAGCCCGCGAGCTCCGTGTTGCCGCGGACGATTGCCGGGTTGAGCGAGGAGAGGTCCGGCTGGAATGCGGTCCAGAGGTCCCCCCCGGCCCCGGTCTTCAGGCCGACCTCGCTGGTCGAGTCGCCCATGAAGTAGCGGCCGATCGCCCCGGCGGTCGGGTCCTGGGTCGGGTAGTAGTTCCGCGCCGGGTCGAGCGTGGCGAAGTGCTTGCCGTCGCGGGTGACGTCCAGCCGGGCGGCGAACGCGATCCGCTCGTTGCTGGGATCGGTCGTCAGCCGCTGATAGTGGACCGTGTAGTCGCCGACCTTGCCGGACTGCCCGACCTGGAGCCGCAGATCGCTCTTGGTCTGGAAGCTCGAGGAGGCGGCGATCCCGATCAGCGTCAGCGCGATCCCAGCGTGGACGACGTAGCCGCCGTAGCGGCGACGGTTGCGCCCCAATGCGGTGGCGAGGGCGCGCGGGTAGGGCTCGCCGGTGAGAGCGTGGCGAGTCGACCCAGCGCGCCAAAACTCGCCGGCCAGGGCGACCAGCGTGAAGGCGGCGAAGGCGAAGACGAACAGCGCCCAGAGGTGGTGTCCCGCGTCGCTCACCGCGAGCAGCACGACGATCGTCGCGCCCGTCGCGATCCCCGGCCAGAGCAGCAGACGCCGCGCGGCGCCGCCGCTCAACCGCCCCCAGGCGAAGAGCGGCCCGATCCCCGTGAACAGGACCAGGAGAACCCCGATCGGGGTGACGTAACGGTCGAACCACGGGGCGGCCAGCGAGTGGCGATCCCCGGTGAAGAACTCCGAGATCAGCGGGAAGAAGGTGCCCCAGAAGATCACCAGCGCCAGACCGACCAGCAGCACGTTGTTGACTAGGAAGATCGATTCTCGCGAGAGCAGCGAGTCGATCCGCCGCTCGGGCTTCAGGTCATCGAGCCGGGTGACGATCAGCACCGTCGCGCCGATCGCCGTCAAGGCGATCAGGACGAGTAGGGGGCCGCCGACCGTCGAGGCGCCGAACGCGTGGATCGACTGCAGGACGCCCGACCGCACCAGGAACGTGCCCAGCAGGCAGAGACAGAAGGTCGCCGAGATCAGGCTGACGTTCCAGACCTTCAGCATGCCCCGCTTCTCCTGCACCATCACCGAGTGCAGGAAGCCGGTCCCGACCAGCCAGGGCATCAGCGCGGCGTTCTCAACCGGATCCCAGCCCCAGTAGCCGCCCCAGCCGAGCTCCTCGTACGACCAGCGCGAGCCGAGCAGCAGCCCGATCCCGAGGAACGTCCAGGCGACCAGCGCGAAGTTGCGGGTCGTCCGAATCCAGCTCGCGTCGAGCTTGCGGCTGATCAGGGCCCCCATGCAGAACGCGAAGGGGATCGACCAGAGCACGTAGCCCGAGTAGAGCATCGGCGGGTGCACCGCCATGTACGGGTTCCGCAGCAGCGGCGTCAGGCCTGCACCCTCCGCCGGCGCCGGGTCGAGATGGGCGAAGGGCTGCGCCTTGAAGATCATCAGTCCGATGAAGAACGAGCCCAGCGCGGCGAGGATCGCGGTCGCCCAGGGCACGATCTCGCGGTGGCGGCGACGCGTTATGTAGAGGACGCCGCTCGAGGCCAGCGAGAGCACCCAGGCCCAGAGCAGCAGCGAGCCCTCCTGGCTCGACCACATCGCGGTCAGCTTGTAGAAGGTCGGCGTGGTCGTCGAGGAGTGGTCCGCGACCAGCGCGAAGTGGAAGTCGTTGCGGAGGAAGGCGATCTCGAGCAGCACCACCGCGGTGGTGAGCAGTCCCGCCACCGCGTAAACGGCCCGGCGCGAGGAGTCGACCCAGCGGCGGTCGCCGGTCCGCGCGCCGTGGACCGCGGCCCCCGCCGCGTAGAGCGCGCCCAGCAGGGCCGCGGCCAGCAATGCGGAGCCGAAGATCGTCAGCTGGACTGCCCCGGCGTGGTGGTCGTGAACTTCGACGGGCACTTCGTGATCAGGCTGTCCCGCTCACCGACGAAGGTCCCATCCTCGAGCTTGCCGGTGACGATCACCTCGCGGCCGTCCCGGAACGGGTCGGGCACCGTCCCCGTGTAGGTGACCGGGATCGGATGGCTGCCGTCACGGTCCGAGATCTGGAAATCGAGCTGGTCGCCGGCGTGATGAATCGAGCCGGGCACGACGTCGCCGGTCAGCTCATAGGTCTGGTTCGGACTCGCATTGACCAGCTGCGAGGGCTCCTTCGCCTCGCTCGAGGCATTGAAGGACGTGTAGACGAGCCCCGCGGCCAGCAGCACGGCCGCCGACAGGGCCACGACTAGGCGGATCTTGCGCTTCCGGGAGGGATCCACGGCCAGCGTGGATTATCGCAATGGATCCCTAAATGGATCAGCGCCAGGAGATCCGGGGCGTCGCTACGCTCCGGCGGTCTTGGCGATGCTTGACCCAGTCGTGATCCTCTGCGGCGGGCGGGGTACCCGCCTGAGCGAAAGGACCGAGTCGATCCCCAAGGCGCTCGTCGAGATCGGCGGCCGCCCGATCCTCTGGCACGTGATCTCGATCTACAGCGCGCAGGGCTTCTCGCGGTTCCTGCTGCTCACCGGATACAAGGGCGAGCAGATCGAGAGCTGGGTCGAGGCGATCCCGTGGCCCGACGGGTCGAGGTGAGCTGCGTCGACACCGGCCTCGACACCCCGACCGGCGGCCGCCTCAAGGCCGCCGAGGAGCACATCGGGGAGCGGGCCTTCTCCACCACCTATGCGGACGGGGTCGCGGACATCGACCTGGCGGCCCTCGCTGGCGTCCACCGCGAGGCCGGGCGCCTGGCGACGATGACGGTGGTCCGCCCGGAGCTGCAATTCGGCGTCGCCGATCTGGACGACCACGGACTGGTGCGCGGCTTCGACGAGAAGCCGCAGGTCGAGAGCTGGATCAACGGCGGCTTCTTCTGCTTCGAGCCGGGCGTCTTCGACTACCTGGCCGAGGACAGCGTCCTCGAGCGTGAGCCGCTCGAGCGGCTCGCTGCCGACGGGCAGCTGCGCGCCTTCCGGCATGAGGGCTTCTGGGACTGCATGGACACCTACAAGGACGCCGTCCTGCTGAACGACCTGTGGGAATCCGGCGAGCCGCCGTGGAGGGTCTGGAGCGAGGAGGCGGCGTAGATGAGGGCGCTTGGTCACTGGCGGCCGCGGCTTCGCCGGCTCCTGGCTCGCCAAGGCGCTGCTCGAATCAGGCGCCGAGGTGACTTCCTTCGATCGCGGCGGTTCGGCCGAGCGGACTGGAGCTCCTGGGGATCGGCGACCGAGGTCAATGACGTCGCCGGCGACCTGCGCGACCACGACATCTGTCGGCGCTTCACGGAGAACTCGGATCGACTCCGTCTTCCACCTCGCCGCACAGGCGATCATCGGGAACGCGAACGCCTCCCCCGTCCCGACCTTCGAGACGAACATCGAAGGCACCTGGGTGCTCCTGGAGGACTGCAGCGAGGCGGGCGTCGAGGTCATCGTCGTCGCCTCCTCGGACAAGGCGTACGGGCCCCACGACGAGCTGCCCTACAACGAGGACTCGGCGCTGCAGCCCATCTACCCCTATGACGTCTCGAAGGCCGCGACCGACCTGATCGCACGCAGCTACTGGCATACGTACCGCCTCCCGGTCGCTGTGACCCGGCTGGCCAACCTCTACGGCGGCGGCGATCGCAATTTCTCCCGCCTGATCCCGGAGACGGTCACCGCCGTGCTCGACGGGCGCCGACCGGTGATTCGCTCCGATGGCTGCCCGAGCGCGACTTCCTCTATGTCGAGGATGCTGCCTCGGCATATCTCGCGATCGCCGAGGCGCTGGCCGGCGGCCATGTCGGCGGCGAGGCGTTCAACGCGGGCTGGGGCAGGCCGCATCCGGTTCGCGAAGTGGTCGATCTGATCTGCGAGCTCGGACCGGGGCGATCGAGGCCGACTATCGCGGCGCCGGGAACCCGAGCGGGGAGATCGACCGCCAGTACCTCGACTCGGCGAAGATCCGCGAGGAGATCGGCTGGGAGCCTCAGGTGGGCCTCCGCGAGGGCCTCGGCCGGACCCTCGGCTGGTACCGCGAGCATCCCGAGATCCGGCCCGTCGCCTCCACCTGAGGAACGAAGCCGGCCGCAGGAGCGCTTGTCCGACCGCGCCTCGAGCGCCGCGCCGGCGTCGTGCCGGTGCCGGCGCCCAGGTACCGCTGCTGCTCAGCGGCCTGAACGGCAGGAGGGTTCGGGCGATGCTCCCCGCGAGCTCGATGTGTCCCAGCTTGTCGAGGAGTTCCTCGGCCTCGAGGCGCTCCGACTCCGTTAGGTTCCTGGACGCCCCCTCGATTTCCGCGCGAGGTGCACCAGGCGGTCCCGCTCCCCCGGCTCGAGCCGCCTCCAGTGCCCCCAGGAGGTCCAAATCCGATTGTCACGGGCGCCGCAAGCTCGGCGTCGTCGTTGAATGAAACCGAGAGTGCCAGCGCGGCGAAGAGCGTTGCGCGCGCGGTCAGCGCCGCCTCGTCGCCAAAATCGGCCACGAGCCGCAGGGCCGCGGTGCCGACGGTCAGATAGACGGAAAACGTCGCCTCGTCGGCCACGTCCGCAGCCAGATGGAGCGGTGCCGGAAGAACCGTGATTGCCGCCGCGAAGGCCGCGTCCTCGCCAAAAGCAACGACGAGATGGATCGGCGGCCAGAGGCCCATGGTCGCCGCCAGCGCCGCGTCGTCGGCAAAAGCGGCGGCCAGTTCCACCGGCGGAATCAGGATCGTGATTGTCGCGTCTAAACCAGCGTCATCGGCCAACGCCGCCGCCAATTCCAAAGGTGCGATGCCGGCGCCATTGCCCGCCGCGACGCGATGCCAGCCACCGGTCGGCGCCGTTTGCGCCGTCCAGTTTACGCCGTCCGGCGACGTGCGGATGGCGCTGCTGCCGACGACGGCCCAGAAACCACTGTCGGCCCAGCAGCTTTGGCGAAATGGGGTCGTACCGAGCCCGCTGGCGACCTGTGTAAAATTGATGCCGTCGGTCGAGCGCGCGACAACCCCGGTATTGCCGCCGACCACCAGCAGCATGCCGAGGTCGACCGAAAAGGCGATGCCCTGCCAATCGTAGGCCGAGCCGGTCAGTGCTTTCTGCGACCACGCTGCCGATGTCGGATCGCTGCTGTGGGCATAGTCATTCGACCCGCCGGCATTGCCGGCGATCATGCAGAACTCTTGGATCGCACCGCCGGCCCAGACGATGCTGCGCCAATTCTTGGCTGTGGTCGGGCCGGCGCGCTGGATCCAAGTGATGCCGTCCGACGAGGTAAAGACCGCGTTGCTGCTGCCGGCCGCAACCAGCAGCCCGAGGTCACTCGACCAGCAAACTGAAAGCAGGGAAACCGCCGTCACCGGCAGCGTGCGCGCGGTCCAATTGATCCCATCCGCTGAGGTCAGAACGCGAGTTGCGCTGGTCGGCCCGGCCGAAGTGACGATGACGAACAAGCCGAGGTGGCCTGCCCAGCAGATGCCGTTCATCGTCCAGGTATTTTGATTTGGGACGGCGGTGCCGGTCCAGCTTTGCCCAGCGTCGGTTGAGCGGGCAACGTTGTTATTATTGTTGTCGCCGCCGCTGGCGATGGCGACGAACATATCGAGGGCGGGGGAATAGGCGAGCCCCGACCAGCTTGACCCCGAACCATTCGCAAAGGTCGGTAGATTGACGGTCGACCAGCTTATACCGTCGTCTCCCGACCAGGCTCCGCGCGGGTTGGCGGTCCCGCTATTGGCGACCGCAACAAGCGAAGTCGCCATGTTACAGCGTGCCCTTCACCGCGGCGAACAGAATACTCAGATCGAGCGCGGTTTCATCGAGCGCCGCCGGGCGCATGACGCGCAGCGTATTGCCGGCGTTGAACTGGATGGCCTGGTCGAACGTAAACGTGCCGGCCGTGCTGCCAGCAGCAAAATCCAGCGTGCCGATTTGAGTTGCATCCTGGTAAATCGCGCAGGAAAGGGCCGCGGTCGGCGCGACGGCAAGCTTGCCGCCCCCGGCAAAGGCCATCGGGGCTGAAATGATCGGATGCTCGATGGCAAGCATGTCCGTCAATCGCGTCCGCAGCGTCATATGCTTCTCCAAGCGAGGCGGCGCATGAGGCCTGACAGGAGCCCCCACACATGACCGGGGCTCCCCATCTGGTTTCGACAGGAAAGGAGCAAGCCAACCATTCTGTCCGGCACTCGCAAATGAATTAGCTGAGCGTGCCGCCGCGTTCGACGGCTGAACGGCGTCACCGCCACGCCCTATTTCATTAGCACCGCATCAGTTGGTCAACGACAGGGTGGCCTGCTCGTAGCGTCGGGCACCCATCGCACCTTCTGGGAATATGCGGTGGGCGGCGATCCAGTCGAAGGACTCCTGGTAGACTTCCTGGGTGTAGGGCTCGAACACCAGCCGCTCTCCAGGACCCCAGCGCCGCGTGTCCATCATCTGATGGAAACGGTCGGGAAATTCATTCTTGTAATAATGCGTGTAGAGCTCCGGCCTGAGATCAATGTCGCGTTGGGCGCGGCGCAGCGCGCGGAAGAACTTGCGCAGGTCATCTCGATCAGGATCGTCGTGGATCATGGTGCCGATCATGAATGTGGTGTCGATCACTTTGCGGAAGCCGAGCTGCTCTGCAAAGTAATAAGGCCCGCTGAACAGGTTTACCGCCGGCGCTCTGCCCTCGATTAGCCGCTCCATGCGCGCGAAAAGCATGCCGTCGGAGTAGACAAGGTTGATGTCCTCCGGTTTGAGATATTGTTCGAGCGCCTGCACGGTGGCGTAGTGACTGCCGGACTGGAAGCCGACCGAAATCGGCACTCCGGCGAGATCAGCCGGCGTCTTCACGGGTGAGTTGACCGGCACGAAGATGCCCGCCGGCGCCACGGAATAGACGTCCGTGTACATCTTGCCGTGGCCGTTGGAGGCCGCGACGTTGACGGTCCAATGGCAGGCGCAGCTCACGCTCGCTTGGCGCCCCTGCTCGAACGATTGGAAGGCGCCTATCTTATCGCCCTTGTCGTGGATCTTGCCGCTAGTTGATCGCACCAGCTCGCGGAACTCGTAGTCTAGACCTTCCTGGCGGAAATAGTCCTTCTCTTCGGCGACCCATTCTTGCAGGCGGAAGTGCGGCTCGATCAGGAATTTCGGCATGGTCTACTTCTCCCTGGGTGTTAGCTGCGGATCAGCAGCACGCTTGTCCCTCTTCGGGGGGTTGTCCGCGCTCGGCGACGCGCCGGGCGCGGATCATCTTGACGTGGTCGTCCATCAGCGCGCGCGCCGCGGCTGCGTCGCGCAGCTCGATCAGGTCGGCAAGCCTCGTATGGATTTCGAGGATGTGACGGGCGAGCTTTGTTGTGGCGGTGACGTTGCGGCGTGGCCAGGACACGTGTTCAAGCGAAACGAGCTGCACCACCAGGACACGGTTGTGCGAGGCCTCCGCCACGGCCAGATGGAAATCACGCGACAACTGCGTGAAGCGGTCGAGGTCCTCGATTGCCGCTTCCGCCTCTCGCAGCAGCCGGCGCAGGTTGGCGACGTCCGCCGCCGTCGCATTTTCGGCGGCGAGCTCGGCGCCGAGCGTCTCGATCGCGCGCTGGGCGTCCATGATCTCGGCCACGGAGACCCCGGTGAGATCGAGCTGTACCGCGAGCGCTTCGGCGAACAGACGCGGGTTGCCTTGCGCGATGCGCGCCCGCCGCCCTTGCCCATGCGGATTTCGACGATTCCCAATGCTTCCAACGTGCGCAGCGCGTCGCGCGCGACGATACGGCTGACGCCGAACTGGGAGGCGAGGTCCTTCTCGGTGCCGAGGAAATCGCCCGGCTTCAGCCGTTTGCCAAAAAGTGCATCACGCACGTCGGCGACGATGTTGACCGACAGCGACGATGAGCGGCCGCCGAACATGATGCGGGCGGTGAGGTCCCCGCTGATGCGGACCGGCTGCCTGAGTGCCCGCGCCATGTCTGAGCCCCTAAATATCGCGCTCAAATATGCCCGCTGGTCATAAAATAGTAAAGATGCTATCTTTTGGCCGATCTCGCTACCCGGACAGCGCCAGGAATGAGGAACAACGACATGGCGAAACAACGCATCAGCTACGTGAACCTCGACAAAATGACGCCGGAGATGCGAGCCGAAATGGAGCGCTGCCAGCGCGAAGGCACGCCGCGGCCGGAAAGTTCCGCGGTGCGGGCACACGTGCCGGCCTGCTTCTGGTTCTTCGCCAATTCCTGGCGCGACATCTACCGCAATGGTGTGCTCGACCATTCTGTCAAGGAGCTTTGCCGGCTCTATGTTTCCCGTTCAGTCCAATGCGAGTACTGCGGCAATCAGCGCTCGGTTAAAGCGACCACCAGCGGCGCGCTGATCGAAGATCACGTCATGGATCTGCTGAATTTCGAGAAATCGACCAAATACAACGAGCGCCAAAAGGCGGCGCTAGCCTATGCCGAGGCGATCACTTGGCATCTGAACACGGACGACGCGTTCTGGGAACGCATGCATCGCAATTTCACGGAGCCTGAACTCGTCGAGCTCGGCTGCATGATCGGCCTCACACTGGGCCAACAGAGCTGGCTGCGACTGCTCAACATCGAACACCACGAAGTGCTGGCCGGAACCTCGGCTTCCATGGCGCCGGGCTACGAAGACCTGCAGAAGCTTAAGGAAACAAAATCGTCGCCGGAATATTGGGCGAAATCAGAAATCGGAGCGAGCACGACGCAAGTCGTTTAGCCAACCCCGACCGCGCTGGCACGGCTCGACCCTGCTTTAATATGGACAGCGCGTTGCTTCCGGCCAATGAGTGCCTGCATGAACCAGCCAATCGTTTTTGCACTTGTAGCGATGGGCTGCTACGGCATCTCCGACTTCATCTACAAGCGGGCCGCCGGCGCCGCCATCCGCTCCGACCATTTCATCATGGCGCAGGCGTGGCTGTTTTGCCCCACTCGTCATCGTCTACGCGCTGGCGACCCAGCGGCTGGTTTTCGATCCAGCCGCGCTATGGGGTTTGCTCGCGGGCGTCGTTAGTTTCATCGGCTTTTACAATTTCAGCCGCAGCCTCAGCCGCAGGCGCGGTAAGCATCAACGCCTCGATCTTCCGGATGAATTTTATCATCACCGTCTTCCTGGTGATCATCTTTCTCGGAGAGCCTTTAACGCCCTTGAAGCTTGCCGGGCTGACGCTTGCCTCTGCTTGCGACTTGGCTTCTGGTAGGCGCCGGAAGTGCGGCAGGCCGTCCGCCCAATGCCGCACAGCGCCGCTCGCTGATCCAAGTTGCTGTTGCGACGCTCACCTTCGGCTCGTCGAATTTCTTCCACACCGTCGGCCTGCGGCATGGCGCCATTCCGGAAACGCTCGTCGTCGCGCAAGCGGTCGTGTTCATGCCGCTCGCCACTGCCGTCGTCTACGTCGCTGACCGCAATTTGCGACCGAGCCCAGTCACATTCAAGTATGGCGCGGCCGCCGCGCTGCTGCTGCTCAGCGCCACCATATTATTACTGCGTGCTGTGGCAGCCGGCCAAGCGAGTGTGCTGGTACCGATCGCTCAGATGGGGTTCATTGTCGCCGCCTTGCTGGGATTTTTCGTCCTTCGCGAGCAATTCACGATCCGCAAGGCGACCGGTCTTGCTTTAGCGCTAGGCGCGTTGGCAACGCTCGCGGGAAGTTGAAGACTTTCCGACTGTAACGCAGCCCCTCCTCTGCCCAAACCCGGCGCAGGTATCCGCGAGGCTCTTCCCGAAAAGAGTATTATGTCGATGTCATTGAAGCGGTGGGGCGCGCGCGGATGGGTGGCCGATTGGAAACCGTCCGTTAAATCCTAATCGTCATCTCGTAGCCATGTTGAGCAATGGCGCCCCGCCAACGGCGTCGCGGGTGAAGGCGGAATACTGACAATAATGTCAGAGACTGACGAATTCGTAAGTTGCAATGGGAGTGCCAGGGCGGACAATCACTCATTCCCATTGGGAGAGGCCTTATAACGTAGAATTACTCTTCGTCGTGAGTAGGACGCACATGCCGCTAAAAGCTCGGATTGCCCAGCATTATGACGAGCTGACTGCCTTGTATAATGATATTTGGGGAATCCACCTCCACCATGGCTATTGGAAATCGGGCGTCGTCACAAAAGAGGCTGCTCAAGAGCAGTTAATTCGCGAGTTGATTGAGCGCTCTGGGATAGAGAGATGCCGCCGGGTACTTGACATTGGCTGCGGCGTTGGCGGTTCGGCGATCTACCTTAGCAAGGCCTTCGGCGCTCACGTAACGGGCGTGACGATTTCGCGGGAGCAGGTTGCGATCGGAACCGATCTGGCACGACGAACCGGCGCTGACGTGCGGCTTGTGCATATGGATGCCGAAACCCTGGAGATCGACGGAACGTTCGACGTGGTTTGGTCGGTGGAAGCGATCTCGCATTTGAGCGACAGACGGCGCTGTTTTCAGTCGATCGCCCGGCTCCTTGAATGCGGCGGGAAGGTGATAATTGCCGACTGGCTCAAATCACCCGTGACGACCGCCGCGCAAAATCGCGACGTATTGGAGCCGATCGAGCAATCCATGTTGGTACCAAAGCTCGAAGAGCCCGCGGCGTACTGCGCCTACATGAGGGAGGCCGGGCTGACCGTAACTTCGTTCGAAGATTTTAGCAGGCAGGTGGCAAAAACCTGGGATGTGGCCACCGATTTGATCCGAAACCCGGCGCTGTGGCGATTTGCGACCACACGTGGAGGCGACTTCGTGGCGTTCCTGGAAGGCTTCGCCGCGATGCGACGAGGATACAAATCGAAAGCGCTTCTCTATGGAGCGTTGATCGCCCAAAAGCCGTGATTTGCACCCTGACGACCTAGCTTGTATCGGCCATGTCCATCGATCTCAAACAGCGCAGCCAGGAATCCGAGTGGCTGGACGAGCGGATCTCGACCCGGCCGAGTTAGAGCATGTGCTGAGCGATCTCGCGCGATTTAATCAGACGTTTCTTGGTCATTACCCGCTCCTCCGTTGGCTCGAAAAGGCGGTTTCCGGCCACTCGGGCACGGCGCCGACACTGGTTGACGTCGGTTGCGGATACGGCGACCTCTTACGCGCGATCCGCCGCTGGTCGCGCCGGCGCGGGCTGGATATTGCGCTGCTCGGTGTCGATCTGAATCGAGAAACGATCCGCATCGCGCGGTCCGCGACCGATCCCGCCGATCAAATCGATTTTCAGGTCGGCAATGCATTCGATCTGGCTTCCGCTGCTCCAGTCGATTTCATGATCAGCAGTCTCGTGACGCATCACCTCTCGGATCGAGAAATTACCGAATTTCTTCGATTGATCGAGCGCGCGGCGCGGCGCGGCTGGGCGATATGCGATCTCCAAAGGAGCCGCTTTCTCTATCATTTCATCGGCCTCAGCGGCCGACTTGGCCGGCTTCATCCGATGGTGGTTCAGGACGGCCAGATTTCCGTCGCGCGCTCGCTCACACGCGCCGACTGGACGCAACGCATTGCCGAAGCGGGAATACCGCAAACCGAGGTATCCATCGGTTGGTTCTTCTTTCGATTCCTGATCGGACGGTTGCGATGACCCGCGCCCGGTCACGCGTGCCCTTCCCGCTCGCCACGGCCGCGCGTCCCTGTTCGCGCCTTCCGCGCAAACGCGGCTTCAGCTGACCGTGATATCCGCCGGCAGCCGCAGAACATGACGCCTCAGACCGAATCCATAATGTCTGGCCGTATCGGTGCACGAATCTGGATTGGCTTCGCGGCGATGTGCATCGGCATGTTCATGGCAGTCCTCGATGTGCAGGTTGTCGCGACATCCCTGCCGACCATTCAACAGGCATTAGGTATAGCCCAGGACCAAATGAGTTGGGTGCAAACGGCCTATTTGATCGCGGAGATCATCGCTATTCCGCTGACCGGTCTGTTGATGCGCACCTTGACGATGCGCCGGCTGTTCGTGATCGCCGTCCCGTTATTTACCATCGCGTCGATTGCATGTGCTGCAAGCGATACCTTTTCGGCATTGATTGTCGCTCGTGTCGTGCAGGGTTTTTTTGGCGGTACGCTCATTCCCACGGTGTTCGCCGCGGTATTCCTGCTTTTTCCGTCCCGGCTGCAGAGCGTTGCGACGGTCATGGCCGGGGTATTGGCCGTTCTTGCGCCGACTCTGGGCCCGGTCGTCGGTGGATGGATCACATCCACCTATTCATGGCCATGGCTGTTCTTGATTAATGTCGCTCCCGGATGTGTCGCTGCGTGGATCGCCTGGTTTGCCTTGCCGAATGAGGGCATGTTGCTTGGTGAGCTTGGCGATATGGATTGGCCGGCGTTGGGGATCGGCGCGATTGCGCTTGCGGCGGTGGAAATCGGCGTCAAGGAAGCGCCCGATCGCGGATGGGGCTCCGCGCTGGTCGCAGGACTTCTTGCCTTGAGCGTCATTACCGCCGCGGTCTTCGTCTGGCGCACGGTCCGGTCGCCGACGCCGATTGTCAATCTGCAGACATTTGGGAACCGCAACTTTTCGATCGGGTGTTGGCTCAGCTTCGTGCTGGGGATGGGGCTTTTTGGCTCTGTTTATCTCATGCCGGTGTTTCTCGCCTATGTACGGGGGCACGATGCGCTCGAAATCGGCGAGATCATGCTGGTGACGGGCGTGGCGCAACTTATCGCCGCTCCGATCGCAACGATTCTCGTCCGGCGCTGCGACGATCGCATATTGTCCGCCTTTGGCTTCGTGCTTTTCGCTGGCGGCCTTGCGTTAAGCGCCGGTGAAACGAATACGACAGATTTCAATGGGATGTTTTGGCCGCAGGTCATGCGCGGTGCCGCGATCATGTTCTGCATTTTGCCGCCGACGCAGCTCGCCCTTGGCAGCCTGGCGGCCGATGCGGTTGCCGATGGGAGCGGGCTCTTCAATATGATGCGCAACCTCGGAGGCGCCATCGGCATCGCCGTCATGGACACCATTATTTACAGTCGCGCCCCTGAACACGCCCAGCACCTGATCGATCGGCTGAGCGGGAGCGATTTAAGCGTAGCACGCGTGCTTGGCATGACGCGCGAAACGTTGAGAGCGGCGCTGCTCGATCCATCCGCGCAGGCGACCTTGGCGCCACTGGTGCACAAGGCGGCGTTTGTGCAGGCGGTAAATGATGGCTGGTGGTGTCTCGGTGTGATCGCCGTTGCCGGGTTATTTGCTCTTCCCTGGGCAAAAAGGACGCCGGGTCCCGGGCACGAGACCTTCCTCGGGTGAAGTGCGGAATGTTGCTTCCCGGAGCCATTCTGCAACCGGCCGCCACAGGCACCGCTCAGGCAACTGAAACCGAGGGGGCACGAGAACCGTCACCGATGATCACTCTCCAGGTCAGGATGCCGGTTCAGCAGGTGACGGTTCGGAATACGGCTGCGACGCCCGATAAACCCGATCAGGCCTGGCGATATTCTGGCCAATCCCGTGATGACGGCTTGGCTCCTTGGCCAGACCAGCAGCCGGGAAAGCAGCGTCGCCCATTTTATCTGGGCCGCCACATCGCGGCTCAGATCGACCTGGAATTCGTGAGGGGATTTTCCGGACAGAAGATATCCGGCCGCCATGCGCGCGGAATGTAGCGCAATCGCAATTCCATCCCCGCAAAACGATGGGATGACGGCGGCTTGATCGCCAAGCCGGGATGGGCCGTCGGCGTGGGTTTGTACAAATCCGTATGGAATCCCGGCGACCGCAAGAGGACGGTCGCCGCACGCCTCGGCGTCGGCTAGGAGCCGATCAAGCGAAGGGAATTCTTCGCGCAAGCTCAAGAGAAGCGCGTCCCAGGTCCTGCCGAGCTGGGAAAATTGCCGATCTCGGATGACAAGGCAGAGATTGAGGATACCGTCCTCTACAAGCTCGACTCCCGCGTAACCGCCGTCGAAGAGATATAATTCAACCGTGCGACCAAGCGCGATAATGCGTTCGTGGGCGATGCGCCAGTGCAATTTGAAGGCGATAAAGTCATTTTGTCGTCCAGCTGGCCGCCTCCATCCACGCAGATTGTGCTTTCCAGTCGCGAGAAAGGCGTTCTTTGCCTCGATAATCCCGCCGCCACCGAGTGCCGCAATCCAACGGTCACCACGATGGTTTAAAGCCTGGACTGTAAAACCGCGCCGCACGGCCGCGCCATTCGCCAGCGCCCGATCGAGAATGGCTTGGTCGAGCGTGCGGCGCGACAAACTTACCGCCGGAAACGGAAGAGGACAGCGAATGGCGCAACCGGAAGAATAGACGTTCACATCCGCGATAGGAACAGCGCCCAGCGCGGCGAGGTCGACATCAAGATGCTGAAGATAGCGCACGGCTTCGTCGCTGATGAACTCGCCGCAGACTTTGTCATGCGGACCGCGCTCGCGCTCGATCACGATGACTTCACGGCCAGCGCGCGCCAGGTGCGCCGCAAGCGCGCCTCCCGCGACCCCGCCGCCGACAATGAGCACGTCGACAACTTGACCTGAGCGGCGCCGCGTTTGGTGGGGGCAAGTCGGCGAGACCGGGCTTTGACCTCCCCGTCGCTTCGCCATGCTAACCCGCCGCGCTGAAGAGCATGGTCTCGGCCGTAAGCCCGGGTCCAAAGGCGATGGCGCAGCCGCGAGCACCCGGCGCCGGGTGGTTTCGCATCAGAGCTTCAAGCACAAACAGCACTGTCGGCGATGACATGTTTCCGTAATCGCGCAGGACCGCTCGCGAGCACTTCAGCGCCGATGATCCGAGTTCGAAAGCGCCCTCGACGGCATCGAGCACAGTGCGGCCGCCCGGATGAACGGCCCAAAGATCGACCTCACTCGCGGAGGCGCCTGACAGGACTTCCTCGGATCTGGAGCGCAACACCGCCCCGATCGTTGCGGGAACCTCACCCGAGAGCATCATGTCGAAGCCGTTATTGCCGACGTTCCAGGTAATATGTTCGGCGGTGTCAGGCGCGATCTCGGCGTGGAATTCTTCGAGCGCAAAGCCGATCGGCTCGGCGCTGATCAGCGCCGCGGCGCATCCGTCGGCGAACAACAGGTAGGTAAGGAGTCTCTCAACGTCGTCCGCTTCCTGCAAATGAAGGGTACAGAGCTCGACGGACACCACCAGGACCGTGGCGTCCGGCGCAGAGCGAACAATGTGGCGGGCGAGCTTGAGGGCATTGATGGCGGCGTTACAACCCATGAAGCCGAGGACATTCCGTTCAATGCTGGGCGTTAGATTGCAGCGTCGCACCAACTCAAAATCGACACCGGGCGCCGACAATCCCGTGCACGATGTGATGATAAGGTGCGTAACATGCCGGGCTTTCTCGCCGAGATCGAGACGCGCGACGGTGTTCGCCGCCAGCGTCGGCGCATCTTTCTCGTAGCGCCGCATTCGCGCGTCGGTCGAAGGAAACCGGCCGGTGGCGTAGAAGCCGTCGCCGTCGAGGTACGCGTTGGCACCCGGCGCGGCGGGGGAAAGACAGGACCATCGCCGGGATATCTGGGAGCGCGACACCATGCGCTGAAAAAGCAACCTCGCCTGCCGGTCGCGCAGAGCGCGCTCGGCGAATTGTACAAACGTCCCGTGCACTTCATATTCGGGGACCGCGACAGCCAAGCGGTTCAGATAGACGTGGGTCACAGTTCAGCTCCGATAACAATCCGGGTACGCCATGATTCACTCCGTCATCTTCGCGCACCGGGGGCACATACGAGCGGCACATAAAGCCAGTGCAAAATGAAGTCGACAGGGACGATCTACTAATCAACCTAAGGGGGGGACTTGCAATCCTCAAATTACGAATCGGTCAGTTTCTGTCATCCATGTCAGTTTTCGCGTGCTCGTCTTGTGCTAGTGTCGCGCATGACCGGCGCGGGCGAGAATGGATGATGGAATGAGAGCACTCCGGCACATCCTTGTCATCGAAGATGACGCTGAGACCGCGCGCCAGATCGTCGATTTCCTATCGGCGCGCGACTACCAGGTCGATCTGGCGATCAACGGCGTTGACGGCCTGCGGCAGGCGTGCACGAACGAATACAGCGTGATGACAATCGATCGTATGCTTCCCGGCATCGACGGAATCGACGTTATTCGCCAGTTGCGGGAGACCGACATTACGACACCGGCCCTTATTATCAGCGCGCTGGGGGAGATTGACGAGCGCGTGCGGGGCCTGCGCGCCGGCGGCGACGACTATCTCGTAAAGCCCTTCGCGTTCACGGAGATGCTTGCGCGCGTTGAGGCGCTGGTGCGGCGGAGCGCCGTGGCGGCAAGGGACACAATGCTTTACGTCGGCGACCTTGAATTGGATATCGTTTCGCGAACCGCGAATCGAGCCGGACGGCCGATTGAGCTTTTGCCGCGCGAATTTCAGCTCCTCGAATTTCTCGTGCGCAACGAGGGCCAGGTCGTCTCGCGAGCCATGCTCATGCAGCATGTCTGGAAGCTTCATGTCGCGACAACGACGACCAACATCATCGATGTTTATGTTGGCCGTGTCCGCCGCAAGGTCGACGGGCAGCATGACTACCCTCTGATTCATACCGTACGTGGGGTTGGCTTCTGTGTCCGCGCTCCTGGCTAAGAGCTTACGCTCGTCCACCTTCAAGGTGGCGCTGCTCTGCATCGCCGTCTTTGGCGCGTTGGTGCTGGCGCTATTCAGCTATGTCTATGTGGCGACGGACGCTTACGTTCTCACCCGAACGGACAGGGCAATCGACGCGGACCGCGCCGACCTGATGGCGTCTTATCAAAAAGGCGGAGAGTCAGGCCTGGTCGGTGCGATTGACCGGCTGCGGTCGGAAGCAGCACGGGCGGATGCCATCTATCTGCTGGCGGACTCCTCCTTTCGGCCGGTGCGGGGCAATCTCTCCGCATGGCCCGCCCAGATAGAAGGAGCAGCCGGCCGGGTCAGTCTCCCTTCGTCACGCGAACATTCGGGCGTACTGGACCGTCCGGAGAAGCGCCTGCGCTTCGAGACGTTGCCCAACGGATATCATCTGCTGGTCGGCCGCGACATCGGCGACCTTAACGAGTTCATGACGACGATACATCTCGCCCTCGGTTTGGTGCTGTTGCTCGTCTTCGCGCTAGCCGCGGTTGCGAGCGTGCTGGCAACAAAGCGCACGGTGGGACGAATCGAATCCATCAACGCGACCAGCCGGGCCATCATGGAAAGCGGATTGAGCGAGCGCGTACCCATGCGCGGGACCAAGGATGAATGGGATCAGCTCGCCGGTAACCTCAACGCGATGCTCGATCGCATCGAAGTGCTGATGGACGAGGTAAAGCAGGTCAGCGATAATGTCGCGCACGACCTGCGAACACCGCTCACCCGGATCAGGGGACGGTTGGAGACGGCGGCCGGGCAGGCGAGGAATCCCGATCGGGATCAGCGATTGATCGCCGACACGCTCGCCGACCTCGACGATCTGCTGCGCATGTTCACGGCTCTGACACGGATATCCCAAATCGAGACTAGCAAACGAACGGCGGCGTTCGAGACGGTTGACCTTGGCGAGATTGCCAGGTCCGTCGCCGAACTCTACGACGCCGCGGCGGAAGACAATGGCCAGCGTCTGGAGTGCGCGGCCGTGGGGCCGGCACCGGTCACCGCGGATCGAGACCTTCTGTTCGATGCATTGGCTAACTTGGTCGATAACGCACTCAAGCACGGGCGAGACGCTGGACACGTGATGATTACGGTGACCAAGAGCGGCGGCCGCATAATGCTTTCAGTTCGCGACGACGGGCCTGGCATTCCAGTAGATGAACATCAGAATGTGTTCTGCCGCTTCTACAGATTGGAGCAAAGTCGATCCACCCCGGGCAATGGATTGGGACTGAGCCTCGTCGCGGCTATTGCCCGGCTTCACAACGCCGCGATCACTCTAAGCGACGCTCGACCCGGGTTGGAGATACAGCTCCAGTTTCCCCCCGTTTCACGTTAGACCTCAACCATCGTGGGTCGTCAGATTGCGTTCACCAACTTGTGATAATGCGGGTGGTGCCCCCGAAACCGGCATGGGCGCCCCCCGATCTGCCTGCCTAGTGGGCGCAATTGCGAAAGGTCGCAAATCTAGTCCACCAGTAAATTCAACGATCTGCTACTGTCCTGCCACGCTGTTTCCAGTTCCTGTCTGGCAGCAGGCGCGCCGAGTTCAGAATGAAAACAAGCTCCGAACTCACGTGAATGAACGCGGCGAGCAGTGGGCCCACCACGCCGACGGCCGCCAGGCCCATGCCTATCGTGTCGACGATCAACGTGCCGGCAAAATTCTGCCAGATGATGCCGCGCGTGCGCTTGGCGACAGCGAGCGTCTCGGCGAAGCGGGCCAGATCGTTGCCGAGCAGGACGACATTCGCACTTTCCTGCGCCACATCGGTTCCAGAACCCATCGCAATGCCGACATCGGCTTCGGCAAGTGCCGGCGCATCATTGATGCCGTCGCCGACCATTGCGACAACGCGCTTCTGTCGCCACAAGGTCGCGCACTCTTTGCAGCTTTTGCTCGGGGAGCAGCTCGGCCTCGATCTCTTCGATTCCGAGCTTGCCGCCGACCGCAGCCGCCACCCGACGGGTATCCCCGGTGAGCAGCACCGTTCTGATACCCATGCCGTGCAGCGCCGCGATGGCGCGTTGAGCTTCGGGGCGAATGGTATCCGCCACGATGATCGAGCCGAGGAGGTTTCCATCCTGTGCCACGAATACCTCTGCCCCTGCTTCGGCTCTCCTGCTCGTTCATCGGCCTGCGTACCTCAATTGCCATTGTCGTCCAGCCAAAGTTGGTTTCCGACGAGAACTTCGTGTCCGCCGATATTTGCGCGGATTCCGCGCCCCGGCGTGTAGGCAAAGTTGCTCGGCTCAGCGACGTCGCACCTTTGCCGGCGCGCATACGCAACGATCGCCTTGCCCAGCGGGTGTTCGGAGCGAATTTCAGCTGCCGCTGCAATAGCCAGCACGGTTTCCTCTGATACGCCTGCGGCCGGCAAGATTTTCTGCACATCGGGTCTGCCGAGGGTGAGCGTTCCGGTCTTGTCGAGCACCACGGTATCGACGCGCCCCAGTGTTTCCAGGTGGACGCCGCCTTTGACGATCGCGCCCGAGCCGAGCCGCGCGGCCGATCGCGCCAAGAATTGCCAGCGGCGTGCCGGCCGCGATGCCGCACGCGCCGGCGACAATGACAACCGAGATTGTCGATCGCATGTCGCGCGTGATCAGGAAAGTAAGCGCCGCCGCGCCAAGCGCGAAATAGACGAGATATCCCGCCATGCGATCAGCAAGCCGCTGCACTGGCGCACGCGATTTTTCGGCCCGCTCCACAGCCTCGATGATCTTGCCGTAGCTCGTGTCGCGGCCGATGCGCTCGGCGCCGATTTCGAGCGCGCCTGATTGGTTGATCGAGCCGGCGAACACATGGGCACCGGCCGCCTTCTCGGTCGGCATGGATTCGCCAGTAATGCGGGACTCATCGACAAAGGAATGACCGGTAAGCACGGTGCCGTCCACCGGGATTCGACCACCCGGCGCGACCAGGACGGCATCGCCAATTGTCAATGTTTCGGCCGCGACCGATTGGATCGATCCCGCGCGGCGCACCGAAACCTCGCGCGGCAGGAATTCCAAAAGATCGCGGATAGCCTTGCGGCCGCGACCGACCGTCATGCCCTCCAGGACTTCGGCCACCAGCACAAATAAAGTGATAACCAGCGCCGTGAAGAACTCGCCGATTGCGGCTGCCGCGACGATCGCGATCGTCATCGACAGCTCCATTGTCATACGGCGTTCGACGATATTCTCGAAGGCCTCCTTGAGGATCGGCCAGCCGCCGATCGCCAACCCCAGGACTCCGATCACGCTGATGCTCGGATAAGGCTCCCATATACGGAACCACACGGCTGCAGCCGCAATGGCGACAATTCCAATTCGGACAGCTTCGGGCCATTCGAATGGATGGTCGTGCCCATGCTCTTGCATCATGATCGTGATCATGCTCATGTTCGTGATGATGAGCGTGGTCGTGCTTGTGGTCACGCGCATGACGCTCCCCTTGAGCCGGTCCGCACGAAGACGCCTGGTGCGTAGTGCGGTCCTCCGTCTGCTTGTCGAGGGACGGATGCCTGCTGTCCTGCAAAGCCATTGGAACTTATCCTTTTTACTTCAAGTAGGAACGCACCACATCGATCAGTTCCTCGGAACCGTGCCGGCGCTGGGTGTCGTTCGCGGCGGCAAGGATGTGCTCCCGGATATGGTCCTCCATCATCTCGCCCATTAGTCCGTTGATTGCGCCCCGGACCGATGCAATGAGCTGCAGCACATCGGCACAACCAATTTCCTGGTCGAGCGCTCGCTCGATCGCCTCGACTTGGCCCCGGATGCGGCGAACGCGTTGCAGCAGCTTGTTCTTTTCGCGAATTGTGTGGCTCATGGTGTGCTCGGGAGTTTGCCCCATATAGGATACCCCCCTATATATCCTTCCCCGGCACCCGGACGCAATGGAGGAAGCCGTGACGCATAGCGATGACAGTCCAGTTCCGCCCGGGCGCGGTCTCACTGAGTTCGAAGCGCAACAACGGCTGAAGTCGAGGGCTACAACGAATTACCCCGCCCGGAGCGACGAACGGCTTTTCGGATTGTCCTGGACGTTCTGCGCGAGCCGATGCTTGCGCTCTTGCTGGGCGGCGGCTTCGTCTATCTCCTGCTCGGAGACGTAACGGAGGCACTGATCCTTCTCGTCTTTGCGGCCATGTCTACGGTAATTACCGTTATCCAGGAGACCCGCACAGAGCGCGTGCTGGAAGCTTTGCGTGACCTGACGAGCCCGCGCGCATTGGTCATCCGTGATGGGCAGCGCACGCGGATTGCCGGTCGGGAGGTTGTCCGCGACGATCATGTGGTCGTTGCCGAGGGTGACCGCGTTCCTGCCGACGCCGTCCTCTATCGAAGGCCATGATGTGCTGGCCGACGAATCGCTCCTGACCGGCGAATCTGTGCCGGTCCGAAAGCACCCTGTCACTACAATTCCGCCCGAACGTCCTCGTCCCGGCGGTGACGATTTGCCGTTTCTTTATGCCGGATCATTGATCGTGCGTGGCACTGGCATTGCTCGCGTCGTTGCCACAGGCCCGCGAAGCGAAATCGGTAAGATTGGGCAGTCCTTGCACGAACTGGAAAGCGAACCGCCGCGCCTTCAGCTCCAAACAGCGCGCTTGGTGAGATTTGCTGCCCTCGGTGGCGCGATTGTCAGTATTGTAGCGGTCATCCTCTACGGCACGCTGCGCGGCGGCTGGCTCGATGCGGTGCTTGCAGGCATTGCGATCGGCATGTCCATGTTGCCGGAGGAATTTCCGGTCGTGCTCACCGTCTTCATGGCGATGGGGGCGTGGCGTATCGCGCGTGCACGTGTGCTCACGCGCCGTGCGGCCTCAATTGAAACCCTCGGGTCTGCGACTGTTCTGTGCACCGACAAGACAGGCACACTAACCGAAAATCGAATGTCCGTTGTCCAGCTACGGCGTTTGGACGAAGATCTGCTTCGGTTCGATGCTTGGAGAACACGGGCATCCCTACCCACTTTCAGGGACTTGGCTCTGTACGGGTACTCGCCAGTGCGCCCGAGCCCTTTGACCCGATGGAGAAGGCCTTTCATGAACTTGCACGTCTCACACTCGCGTCCGGAAATGATCTGCCCGGGCAGGGCTGGAAGATCGCTCGTGCCTACGGCCTCCGACCAGAATTGCTGGCGGTCACCCAAGTTTGGCAGACGGATCCAAACACAAATGAATTCATCGTGGCTGCCAAAGGCGCCCCGGAGGCTATCGCTGTGCTTTCCCACCTGAACGCGGCGCAGTTGAGTGCTGTTCGAGGATCAGTCGATACCATGGCCCATGAAGGATTGCGGGTTCTGGGCATCGCCAAAGCCGATGCATCGGACGGAGTGAGATTTTCCCAGACTCTCCTCGCGCTTTCGAGTTTCAGTTTCTTGGTCTTGTTGGGCTGGCCGATCCGCTGCGAGGCCGCGTTCCCTCAGCAGTGCGGGAGTGTCGCTCAGCAGGTATCCGCGTTGTAATGATAACGGGTGACTATCCAGCAACCGCACGCGCTATCGCTCGACAAGCCGGAATCGACGCCTCCGATGTACTGACCGGGGATGAGCTTGAGAAACTCGATGATGGTGAGTTGGCGCAACGGGCGAAAAGCGCGAGCGTCTTCGCGCGCATTATGCCGGAGCAGAAGCTGCGTATCGTACAGGCGTTCAAAAGTGATGGCGAGATCGTTGCGATGACGGGCGATGGCGTCAACGACGCGCCGTCGCTGAAGGCGGCTCACATCGGCATCGCGATGGGCGGACGCGGAACGGACGTCGCACGCGAGGCTTCCTCGATCGTGCTGCTGGACGACGACTTCGGCTCAATCGTAATTGCAATCCGGCTCGGTCGACGCATCTATGACAACATTCGAAAGGCCATGGGGTTCATTTTTGCGGTGCATGTCCCGATTGCCGGGCTTGCTCTGTTGCCGTTGATTTTCGGATTGCCGATCATTTTCGGCCCAATTCATATTGCCTTCCTCGAAATGGTCATCGATCCAGTTTGTTCACTCGCATTTGAGGCCGAGACCGATGAAGATGATCTGATGCGGCGCCCGCCCCGCGGCACAACCGTGCCGCTGTTTTCGTGGTCACTGATCGGCTGGAGCGTCTTACAGGGAACCTTGGCCTTCACACTGGTGGCAGCCATATTCATTGCGGCGCTCGATCGCGGCATGCCGCCGGACGAGGCTCGGGCGCTTGCCTTCTTTTCGCTTGTGCTCTCGATTGTCAGCCTGATCCTCGTCAATCGATCATTCAGCACCTCCCTCGTGACTGCCCTCCGTCGGCCAAATCCGGCTCTTGCCTGGATATTGCTGGCGATCGCCGCCATCCTTGGCTTAACGGTGCTTTGGCCGACTGCCGCGGTCCTGTTTCGCTTCGGGCAGCTACACACCGATGACCTGGCGGTCACGTTGAGCGCAGGCGCGGCATTGCTTGTTCTCCTTGAGATCCTCAAGCCTATATGGCGCAAGCAACTCCAGTTATGATCCTTCAAGCGAGCCTGATCACATAACTCCCACCGTGTTTTACATGGCTGCTGGGATCGCACCGCTTGGCGCGTTTCTTTATGACCTGGGCCCGGGCACTCAGAGCCGCCGCCAAAATGCCGCGGCCCGCGCGGCGAACCTCATTTGTCCTTCGGTTTGCTCACCCATTGCTGCATATGGCGTTGCAGCGCTTCGTTGATGGCGTCCAGCCGCTTGGCGTTGTCGTCCAGCGTCTTGAGCACGTTGTTCTGTCGTTCCTCGAACCGGGCCAGCCGGGTGTCCATCTGGGCGAGAAAAAGATCGATCGCAGCGAGCCGCGCGAGCTGGCGCTCTTGTGCAAGGTTCTGCTGTTCCAGCGTATTGATGCGAATGTTCAAGGCCTCGAGCTGCGGCGAGCCGCGGGCTTCGATCACGCCGACGCGGCTCTGCAAGGTCGCGCCCCACACGATCGCGCCTACCAATTGGGCGGCGAGGAAGGCGGCGAGCGCGCTGTTCGCTCGCCACCATGACACGACCGATTCCCGCGTCATCGGCCGCCCTTTTCCAGGTAGCGGCTCACCAAGCCGAGCGCACCGGAGATCGCGGTATCGACCGGCTTGGCGATCACAAAGAACAACAGGAATTGCATCTCGGCATCGCCATAGGCGCCCCGGATCGGCGGGATCGACCAGGAACAGGCATCGCCGACCACATGCCGGCCGCCGATGGTGCAGCCAAACAGCCACCACCACGTCGAGTCGAACACGATCAGGCAGAACCGCGTTGCGCAGAACGCCAGATGACCCGAACAGGATCAGCCGGAACGGCCACCATTGCAGCACGGCAAGCGCATATTGCGACTTGACCTGCGCGAACCGGACATTGGCGTCCAGCACCGCGACCGCGAGGTGCTCGGTCGAGACATTGGCGCTCTTGAACTTTTCCAGGTCAACGTCCTTCGACTTGAGATAGGCGTTCAGGAACGGCTGGACGACGGTGTCGCCGAACAGCTTGAACACCGTCGATGCCGCGGCCGACGCGAGCCATTCAAACATCGGTCAGCCCTTCTTGTCGGCCAAGCTTTCGCGTGGTGACGCGCCGCAGCCATTCGAATGCAACGCCGGTAAGCCGCGAGGAAGCCGGCCAGCGCCAGCGGCCGATAGTTGCCGGGGATCAGGTTGGTGACCTCGTTGACGAGCGGCGTCCAATCCATGCCGTAGGACGCCAGCGTGTCGTGAATGGCGATGACGATGCCGCCGATCCAATACAGCCGCGCGACGATGAGGGTGCGCGAGCGGTCGACCAGCCAATCCTCGACCGGATCGATGTAGCCCCACAGCGTCGGGAAGCGATTCATCAGCAGCGGGCGGCCAAAGAAGATGTAGGCCCACGCCAGGAACACGACCAGCGCGCACCACAGAAGGAGGTTCATGAGTTAGCTCCGTTTTTGCGTGAAAGAGTTTCAGGCGGCAGCTTTTTCGGGCACCACCGCGATGCCCGGCGTCGGCGCATCCTGCCGCGCCTGGTAGTTTCGATTGATCGCGTAGATGGTGCCGCCGATCATGACGACGATGCCGAGCGCCAGCGCGCCGGTTTCGACCGGATGCGCGACGACCCATTCGTGGAAGCCGCCGGCCGTGCCGACCGCCGCGCCGCCACCGCCGACCTGGATGACCTTCTTTGCCGCCGTGGGCGGCGGGATGACGCCCTTCGCCATCGTCTCGTCGGTTTGCGTCGGCGTGACCTGCGGCGCCATGTGCTTTGCCTGATCGGCAAAATGCAGCGCCAGCGCGCGGACCTCGGTCACGCGCCGCGTCCAGCCCTTGCCGAACGCCGAGAACGTCTTGAGCGAGCGCAGGAACGCCATGCGCTCGTCGCAGATCGCGTTGACGAGCGCCTCCGGGTCGCGCCGGCCGATGGCGGCAAGCGTTGCCGGGCCAATGACGCCGTCGACATTGTTCATGCCGACCAGGCGCTGCATGACCTTGGCGGCGCGGCTGACGCCGGAATTGATGCCGTAATCGAGCGCCGCGTAATCGGGGCCGGCGGGGAGATCGTCGTAGCAAAGCGGAACCGCGTAGTGCGGCCAGTAGATCGCCTCGGCGACCGACTTGGGCATCGCCTTCACATCGGCGGCGGTCGCGTTCGATTTCCAGTACTTGCGCGCGTCGAAGATGGTGATGCCCCAATTGGTCGGGCCGCCAGGATCGCGCGGGTCGTTGGTGTATCCGCCTTCGTGCGGAAACACGCCTTGCTCCATCGCTGGCTCATAGGTCCAGTGCATCAAGTCCTCGCTGTGGTGGGGGATGTCGGCCGATGCCGAATTGGGCGGCGGCGCGCCGACCTGCGCGCCGTCATTCCGAGGTCGGCTCGCCTTGAAGACGCGCATGTGCATGTGCGGCGCGCCGCGCGCGCCGACAGCCAAGCCGTCAGTTTTGGGATTTAAGGGAAGGGCGCGGGTTGATCCGCGCTCGCTTTAGCTCGCGGCGCCGATGGTGAAGGTCAGGTCGCCGGTCAGGAACTTGATGGGCGTGCCGGTAGCGACCGCAAAGGGCCCGCCCGGCAGGGCCTTGCTGAACAGCAGGTTGCCGCCCGAGGCCGCGTCGAAGATGCCGACATAGTCGAGGTTGGCGACATCGCCGGCCGCCTCGCCGAAATCGACATCGGCCGAATTCGTGATCTCGTTGTCGACGCCATCGTCGGCGATGGCGTCGAAGGTGATCGCGACGCGGCCGGCGGCATTGATGGTGTCGGTGACCTCGGCGCCCGAGGTTTTCGGGTTGCCGTTGAACAGGCCGACATAGCAGGCGGCGGGCGCCGCCGGCATCGCATTGCCGGCAAGCCAGCGGCAGACCTTGTTGCCGAGATAGACGCTCATGTCAGATGCCATGGTTTTCTCCTTTGGTTACCAACTCAGCACCACGACGACCTGGATCGGAGGCGCGTGGGGCTGAAATCCGATGGTCACCGGCGCCGCAAGCTCGGCGTCGTCGGTGAATGCGGCCGCGAGCGCGATCGCGGCGAACAGCGTCGCGCGCGCGGTCAGCACCGCGTCGTCGGCGAAATCGGCCGCGAGCCGCAAGGCCGCGGCGCCGACGGTCAGATAGGCGGCAAGCGCCGCGCCGTCGGCGAGATCGGCGGCCAGATGGAGCGGCGCCGGCAGAACCGTGATCGCCGCCGCGAATGCCGCGTCCTCGCCGAAAGCGGCGGCGAGATGAAGCGGCGGCCAGATGCCGATCGTCGGCGCCAGCGTCGCCTCGTCGGCGAACGCGGCGGCCAATTCCAGCGGCGGCGGGATGATGGTGATCGCCGCGCCGAAAGCCGCGTCCTCGGCGAGCGCCGCCGTCAATTCGAGCGGCGGGATGCCCGCGGCCGGGGCCTTGATCGCATCGACGATCAAGCCCCAATTCAGGATCGTGAAGGACGTGCCGAAAGCGACGGTCGCATCGATGAGCGGGCCGGTCGCGAGCTTGTATTCGCTCTGCTGCGATGACCAATCGCTGCCGCCGCTATTGGTGAAATTCGCAAGCGTCGTGAAATCGGCGGGCGACGAGCTCGTCCCGCCGGTGCGCGGGGAGCCGGCGACGGCGAGGATCAGCGCGCGGGCGGCATCGGTCGAAACGCCGGCAAGGCTCGGCGTGCTGGCGGTCGATGCGCCGCCGGTCGCGGTCGCCGGCAGGCCCGCGTTCGTGTCGAACGGCTCGTCGATATCGGCGCCGGCAACGCCGAACGCCAGAATGGTCGCGTCGTCGACATTGCCGCCGGAGATATGCGCGGTGATCGTATCGGCGGTGAGCGCAGCGGGCGCATGCGCCCACCAGATTTCCAGCGTGTTCGAGTTGCTATTGCGACCGCCGGCCCACTGGTATTGCGCCCGGCGCTGCCACGACAAGCCGGCGGTATCGGTGACGCTGCCGACCGGGCGATAGCCGTTGCTGCCGGTCGTCTCGGTATGGACGATCGCGACGATGATATCGTCCGGCTGCGTGGTCGTCAGCGAGACGTTGCCGGTCGCGCTACCGGAGAAATTCGCGTTGGCCTGGCCGTCGATCGAGGGGCCGAGCGGCGTGCCGTCGCCGGCGAGATCGAAAGCGCGCTGGAGATTTTGCGTCCAGGCCGGCAGCGTCGGCACGGCCAGGACCGCGCCGAACACCTCGCCATCGTGCGAAATCAGAACGTCGAAATTCAGCGGCGCCAGATTGTATTCGGACGTGTTCTGCGCCCGCATGGTAAGGACGGCGGGCGCAACCGCTGACGGGAACGTATAGCCGACATATTGCTTGCCGTTCGCCCCGGCCTGCCAGCGCGTGCCGGCATTATTGTCGAAGGCGTTGGCCGCCACGTAGCTCGAATTGTGCGAGGACTCGATCGCCGTGCCGCCGCCGGCATCGGTCAGATCGACGCCGTTACTATCGCGGAATTCGAGCTCCTGGATTTCGACGTAGTCGGCGCTGCCGAAGGCGCCGCTCGACATCTTGTCGAGGCAGCGCACCGCCCAGGTTTCGGCCGCGCCGTCGACCAGCGCCGGCTTGGTGAAGGTGCGCGTCTGGAGGTTGCGTCCAGCCGGTCTCGTTGATGGCGCCGATGGCGGTGCGCCAGTTGACGCCATCGTCCGACCATTCGAGCCAGAAGCGCTTGGGGACCTGCGTCAGGTACGAGGTATCGGCCTTGAGCGCGAATTCGACGATGCGCCTGGCGGAGCGGGAAGCGATAGCCGACCCAGACGCCGGACGAGCCGACCGTCGCCCAGCGATTTCCCTCGCTGCGATTGAAGGCGTTCGCCGCGACATCGGAGCCGCTATGGCCGCTTTCGAGCGCGGTGCCGCCCACGCACAGATCGGCGCCGCCGGGCGAGGCGCGCATGTAGACCTCGCCGATCGACGTATAGGAATCGGCGTTGTTGGCCTCGACATAGACGCGCCAACAGAAATGCGCGCCGGGCGGGATGGGCACGCGCGAATTGACCGCGAGCGCCGCGCCATCGGAAAAATCGGCCCGCAGATTGCCGGCAAGCGGCAGCGCATTCGCCGCCACCAGGCGATGCCAGCTGAGCGTCGATGGCGGCGTGCCGGCCGTCCAGGCGACGCCGTTCGCCGAGGTGTAGAGGGTATTGGCGCCGATGACGAGCCACTTGCCGGCATCGGACCAGCAGGCATGATCGAAGCGCGTGCCGCCAAGGCCGCTGGCAAGTTGCGTGTAATTGACGCCATCGGTGGAGCGGGCAATGACGCCGGTATTGCCGCCGACCACCATCAGCATGTCGAGGCCGGGCGAATAGGCGATCGATTGCCAATCGTAGGCCGAGCCGGTCAGCGATTTTTGCGACCACGCCGCCGAGGTCGGATCGCTGCAATAGGCGTAGTCGTTATTGCCGCTGGCGTTGCCAGCGATCATGCAGAACTTCTGGATGGCGCCGCCGGCCCAGACGATGAAGCGCCAGTTCTTGCTCGTGGCCGGCGCGTTCGCCTTGGTCCAATTGATCGCGTCGGGCGACGTAAAGACCGCGTTGTTGTCGCCGACCGCGACCAAAAGGCCGCGATCGGACGACCAGCAGACCGAGTTGAGCGCGACGCCGGTCGTCGGGCAGCGAGCGCGCCGTCCAATTGATGCCGTCGGGCGAGGTGAGGACGCGCGTGCTGGTGGTCGGCCCGGCCGAGGTGACGATGACGAACAGCCCGAGGACGCCGGCCCAGCAGATGCCGTTCATCGTCCACGAATTCGTATTCGGGACGGCGGTGCCGGTCCAGCTATGGCCGTTGTCGGTCGACCGCGCGACGTTGTTGTTGTTATTGTCGCCGCCGCTGGCGATGGCGACGAACATGCCGAGCTTGGGCGAATAGGCCAGGCCCGACCAGCTTCGAGCCGCTGCCGTTGGCGAAGGTCGGGAGGTTTACGGTCGTCCAGCTTGCCGCGTCGTCGGCCGACCAGGCGCCGCGCGGATTGTCAGCGCCGCCCCAGGCGACCGCTACGAGCGGGGTCGCCATGTCACAGCGTTCCCTTCACCGCGGCGAACAGGATGCTCAGATCGAGCGCGGTATCATCGAGCGCCGCGGGGCGCATGACGCGCAGCGTATTGCCGGCGTTGAACTGGATGGCCTGGTCGAAAGTGAAGGTGCCGGCCGTGCTGCCGGCCGCGAAATCAAGCGTGCCGATCTGCGTTGCGTCCTGATAGATCGCGCAGGACAGGGCGGCGGTCGGCGCGATCGGCAAGCCCGGCGGAGGAGTCGGGCAAGCCGGCCGGCAGATAGAACGGCGTGCGGGCCGAAGCGCGGAAAGCGAACATCGCCGCGCCGTCGACAATGCCAAGCCCGGGCGGACCCGGGAAAAAGAAGGCGATGTCGTAGTTGCTCGGGAACGGCAGGATGAACTGATAGAACGGGCCTTGCGCGTCGGCGCCGAACACGAAGGCGTCGCCCGAGGTAAAATCGTGCAGCACCAGATAGAGGCCGTCATTGGCGACCAGGAAATCGTAAAGCCGGTAATCGTGGTTGGGCTGAAAGGCGCCGGTAAAGCGGAAGGCGGCTTGCGGCAGGATGTAGGGGCCGAACACCGTATGATCGGCCATGGTGATCGTCATCCGGTTGCCGTCAACGCGAGATCGATTCGATCTCGTTGGGCAGCACCGGGTTCTGCTCGACCGCCTCCAGCCGCTGTTCAACGTCATAGAAATTCTGGTCGATCTCCTGCGGGCTGGAGATCGCGGCCAAGGCCGGCGCCCCATTGGGCATTGTCGTCGGTGCGGTATTTCAGGGCGACCATTCACGTTCTCTACGGCAGGCGTTCGGCGGTGACCTCGAGCGTGTCGAGATCAATCGCGAAAGAGCTGGTGCAGGCCGGCATCGCGGTCTCAGGCACGTTCGGGCTTGCGGTGCCGGCAGCAGCAACCGGCACGCCGGTCCAGGTCGGATTGCATTGAGCGTCCGAGGGGAAATCGCGCGTGCCCTTATAGGTGCCGACGCCAAGCGCCCATCGGTAATAGGTGCTGCTCGATGCGCCGGCCGTCGCGATCTCGAAGGTCAGCGAGCGGGACGGGCTGATCAGCCCTTTGATCCGGCCGAGATTGAAAAAGACGATCGCATGCGCGCTGAATAAAAGAACTGATTGATCGTCTGGAGTTCGGTGTGCGAGGCGGTGACCTCCCAGATGATCCAATAGATCTGGTCGGCGGGGATGCCGTAGCCCTCGACCCAGCCGTCGATTGCCTGTTGCAGCACATCCTGATCGGGCACGCCGTCGTGGTAGGGGACGCGCACGCCGCCGAGCGGCGAGCCGCCGCCATAGGCCCAGCCGTTCCAGATCGCCTCGTCGACGACGGTCGCCTCATAGGTGTGGCTTTCCGAATGCTGGTCGGACCAGGGCGGCCGGCTCCACATGTATTCGTGCGCCAGCATGGCGGACGAAAACGGATTGACGATCGGCGTGTCACCCGGCGCGCCGATCTGCGCCAGCAGATTGAACGTGGTGCCGAACGGCAGGCCGCTCAAAGCCGGCGTATCGCTGAAAGCATCACCGCCGACATAATCGATGCTCAAGACCAGTGCGGCGATCTTCGCGGCGCCCCAGCCGACCTCGACAATGCTTTGGTGAGGGTCGAGCCGCCATGGGGGATCAAGCGCCATTGCTCTTGTTCTTGTAGGTGAAGGTCGTCTCCTGGCCGTTGACGCCGGAGGTCTTGAGCTTGTCGATCAACTCGACATCGACGTATTGCGTTTCGTCGTCCGGATTGGTGATGCGCTTGATGCTGGTTTCGCGGCTGAATTCGCGGTGCTTGCTTTCGACGTAGGACGTGATCGTGCTCGAGTAGCTCGAATTGAACGTCTTGGTCGATCCGGTCTGCCCGCACTGGATCAGCACATTGTCGACCGGCGGCTCGCTCGGATTCAAAATCCGCTGCGGCGGCGTCACGTCCCGTGACTGGAACGGCCGCACGATGCGCTCAAGGCTGGTCATGACGATGCGGCCTCAAGATCGATCATCTTCGGCACCTTCAATTCCGAGACGGCGATGTCATAGGCCGTCTCGAAGGACATGCCGGCGACGGGCTTCAATTCGAGGTCGTACCAGACGGCATTGCCTTTGAGGATTTCGGTCGTGGTCTGCGATTGCAGCGCCGCGATGCGGTTCTGCTCGTTCACGTTCTGCGGCTGCGCGTTGTTGACCTCGATATCGATGGGGAACGACGCCTCGATGGCGCCGCCCTGCGCGTCGGCCGAGCCGTGCACCTGCTCGCGCACCACCGCCTGCCTTTTCGACAGCGGAAACGCGAGCCCGTCATCATTTGGCGCGTCGATGGGCGGCGCATAGCTCACATCGCTCGCCGGCAGCGCGACCTCGACGATTGCATAGGCCTGATAGCCGGCGCGCCATGTAGCCGGGCGCCGCATAGGTCGGCTCGCCGGGCTGCTCCTGCACCGCGCCGCCATAGCCGATGGCGCAGCCGATGGTCACCGACCCGATGGCGAGGCCATTGCAGCCATCGACGCCGAATTTGTAGTCGATGATCTTGCCGAGCGCCTGCCCGCCCGGCAGGCGGTCGTCGAATAGCCGGCGCGTTCTTGCGGCAGGACAGCGCGACGGCGCGCTCGAAGGTGCAGGCGAAGGTGATCTCGACGCAGCGCGAGCGGATCAGCAGATGCGCGCGCGCAAGCGCAATCAGATATTCGAGGCTCCACAGCCCGCGATCGGTGGGCAGATAGGAGCGCCGGCCGAGATAGCCGATGGGCGGCGGGCCGCCGGCGACGGCGGCGCCGACATCCTGCGAGTCCAGCGTGATCGCCAGAACATCGGCGTCCTCGGCCAGCGTGACGATGTCCTGCACATCGGTCGTCAGCGTAAAGCGCGCATGCTCCTTGCGCGGCCGGTTGGCGTCGTATTTCAGCGTCATGCTCGCCTGGACCTGCCAGAGCGGCACGTAAAGCCCGGTGCTTTCCTGCGTTGCCGGGATATTGATCGGATCGCTGTCCGGCCCGCCTTCGTCGATGACGCCGGTCTGAAACTTGCGCATCAGGTCGGTGTAAAGGTACGGGCCGCGCATGATCGGCACCGAGCTTGAAATGCTGACCGACATGGTGTCGCCGGTTGCGTGCTTTTTCTCCTGGTTCTGCCAATTGACGGTGCAATTGACCGTATCGACGTTCTCGACATCGTTGAGATCGCGCGCCGAGGCGGCGACAACCGTCCAGCCGCCGCCGAGCGTCGCGCCGGGCTTCGGCCAATCCGAAATCAGCGATTGCCCGGTGTAGGTCGCAACGTTGAGGCCGAAGTGCAAGCGTGCCCGATGCGCTTTGCGTCCAATTGATGGTGGCGTCGACCGAGACGCTGCGCAGCGGCGTCTCGCCGAGATTGATCTTGACCGAGTCGTAGGGCACCTCGTCGGGCCCAAAATCCTCGATGCCATCCTCGCCGACCAGCACATCGGAGATATCGACCTCGTGGGTGACGCGATCGATCGACCAGAGCGCCGAACGCGCCTCGAGCACGGTGTCGGGATCATCGAGCGCGTCGGGATTGATCCAGATCGGATCGTAATAGGGCCGCACCTTCAACGTTTCGGCCTTGGCCGCTTTCAGCGCGACGAAATCGGCCGGGCGCGCGGTGAAGACCAGCGTCACCAGTTCCTGATTGATGTCGGTCGGCACGCCGACCAGCCGGCCGTAGAACAGGGGCACGAGATCGGCGCCGTTCTGCCAGGAGAGCCAGGCCCAGACCCGGCGCGACGGCGCCAAGAGGCCGATGCGCGGGTTGCGGACGATCGCGGTCAGCGTCGCGAAATCGCCCTCGCTGTGATCGACATCGAACTTGAAAATGTCCTCGTCGATGCGCGCGTGCACCGCCGGATCGAACGCCTCGTTCTTGTCCGCCCAGGCGAAATAGAACGGCCCGATGCTGCCGATGCGAAGCCGCGCGCGCAAGCTCGCTTGATCGGTGAAATCGGCGTTCATTTTTCTTCAAGGCTCATCGACCAGCCGACCTGCGCGCCATATTCGTCGCGCGACAGCTGGAAATCCGTCACCACCATGGTCAGCCGCGGCCGGTAATAGGTGAAGCCGGCTTCCGGAAAACGACGAGCCTTCGACCACCGGCCGCTGCGGCGTCCCGCCGTCCGGATAGGCAAGTTCCTCGATGCAATCGACGACGATCTGGCGCCCGGGCCAAAGCCCGTCACAGGACGGCGGGCGCTGATCGGTGCCGCTGATGGTCGACTTGTATTTGCGGAATTCTGCGCGCGACAGATCGATCAGCTCGCCATTGATCGTGCGCGGCCAGGCTGGTCGCCTGGTCGAGCGGCTCCAGGGTTTGCGTCAGGCCGCGCGCGGAATAGGGCGGCACGCCGAGCCCCAGAAGCGAGAGCACGGTTTCGTCCGCCATTTGCGCTTCCTTTCAGCGATTCCAGCCCGGCTTGCGCCCCGACGAGCGCAATTGCTGGCGCACGGCAAAGCGCGTCAGCCGCTCCATGGTGTCCTCATCGGCCGCCAAGCCGCCGAACGTCTCGTTGCCGATGGTCAGGTTGAGAATGCGCGACGGCGACAGCGGCGACCGGCGCCGGTTGCGGCATCGCCAGCGACGGCGCGAGCGGGCTCATCAAGGCATTCGACAGCCCGTCGATGAGGCCGCCGGTCGCAAAGCGCGGGATGGGCAGGCGCAAGGTGCGCACCGCCTCCATGAAGGCGAGGCCGTAATGGGCGACCGCGCGCGCCGGCTGCATGAATTCGCCGCGCGAACCCCACAGCAGAACCGAATCCGATGTCGATGTGCCGCGGCCCGCGAATGGGCCCGCCGCGCGCATAGCCTGCCGCGCCGCCGCCGGCGGCAACCTCCTGCATCGCCGATTGCGCCGCCCGCGCGGTCGCCGCCGCTTGCTGGAGCGCGGCGCTCAATTGGTTCACGGCGGCGGTGGCGCTCGCGACGGCGGCATTGATCCGCGACATCGCGGATTCGGCCGCGCCCGCCATCTGGTCCCACAGCGGCAAGGCGGCTTGCAGATCGCCCGCCAGCTGGTTGCCGAACAGGTAGCCGATGATGTTGGCGAACAGCGTATTGATCGCGGACGCCGCGCCCTTGGCGCCGGCCACCAGCGTATCCCAGGCGGTTTGCGCAGCCGGTCGTAAGCCCGGACCACAGCGCCGAGACGGCGGCGACGCCGGACGACCAGACGCTCTGCAGGCCGGCCCACAGGGTCGAGGCGCCTTGCGTGATCAGCGACCAGGCCGATTGCGCGCCGGAGACGAGCAATTGCCACAGGCTGTTGAGCGCGCTGACGCCGGCATTCCAGGCCGCCTGGATATCGGTCCAGAGAGTAGCGGCGCCGCTCTTGATCGCGGCCCAGGTCGCTTGCGCCGCGGCCTTGATCTGCGGCCAATATTCGTAGGCCAGCACGCCGAGCGCGGCGACGACGCCGGCAATAGCGATGCCGAGCGCGACCCACGGCGCCGCGACGATTGCGGCGGCAACCGCGCTGCCGAACGCCGCAATGCCGGCAACGGCGCCCGCCAGCGCGCCGGGGATAAGCCCGATCAGATAGATGATGCCGGCGACGGCGGCAGTCGCGGCGGCACCCGCCACCACCGTCCAGGCCTCGCCGAACTTGTCCTTCATCCACTGCGTGGCGTCGGCGACCGCCTGCTTGATTTCGGGCCAATACTTGTAGGCGAGGTATCCCAGCGCCACGAGGACCGCGCCGATGGCGACGACCACCAGCGTCCAGGGCGACGCCAACGCGCCGATGCCGGTCGCGACCGAGAACAGCAGGCGGAAGGCGCCGATCAATTGCAGGATCGCCGCATAGGCGACGACCTCGCCGGCCGTGATCTGGGTGCCGAACAGATTGTTGACTGCATCGGTCACCGGCTTGATGGCGGCCACCATCAGCTTGAAGCCGCCGACCACCGCTTGCGACCGCAAAGCCGATAGCCTTGCCGATGCCGAAGATCGCGTCGCGGAACGCCAGGATATTCTTGTTCTGGACGTCCTTATCGAGGCCGGCAAAGGCGCGCGCGAGATCGACCAGCATCGGGCCGGTCGCCGACGCGAGATCGGACTGCCCATTGCAGGATAACCTGCGCGTTTTGCAGCAATAGCTCGGTGACGATATTGATGGCGCGCGCGAACGGCTCGGCAAATTGCGCGCCGATCTTGTTCTTCAATTGGCCGATGATCGTGGAAAGACGCGACCACGCGACAATGAACTTGGTTGCATTCGAATCGTCGAGCTTATTGAACGCGATGCCGGCGATCCGCGTATCGTCGGCCATCTGCCGGAAATAATCGCCGCCCATGCGCAGCTGCGGCAACAGCTTCTTGCCAAGCTCGGCGCCGAGGGCCGCTTGCGCGATCTGCAACTGCTTGACCGGGTCGATATTGAACGCGACCTGGTCGGCCAGCCGCGCGAAATTGTTCGCCAGCATATCGGCGACGCCGGCCGAATCGGGGCCGTAGCGGATGCCGAAGCGCGCCAATTGCGCCGACATCGCCGTGATCGCCGCTTGCGCGTCCTCGCTGCTGATCCCTAAGCCTTGCAGCGCGATGATGAGCTTGTCGTAGGCGTCGACCGATATGCTGGCATTGCGCGCGGCCTCGCCGACCGCATTGATGGCGGTCGACGCCGATTTCGCCAGCGCGCCGAATGCCGCGATGACGGCGGTGCCGAGCAGCGAAACGACTGTCACCAGCTTGACGATCTGGGTCGCGACCCGAACCGCGGCTCACGCCCACGTCGCCGATATTGCGCCCCAGATTGAAGGCGGCTTGCGACCGAGCCGCTAAGTTGCGGGCCGGTCGGCCGCGACCGCCTGCCCGAAGTCGGTCGTATTCAGCGCCGCCGTCCGCGCGCCGCCGCTGAAGGAATCGACGGTGCGGCCGAGCGCCGAAACGGTACGCCCGAGCGAGGGGATCTGCACGCCGGCCGCCTTCGCCACCAGGCTCGTGGCTTGCAGCGAGCGCGTCAATTCCGAGAAGACGCCGCCACCCACGGTGCCGGCGTTGCGGAAAGCGCTAGTGATGCCGGCGAACACGTTGGTCACGATATTGCCGGTGTTCTTCATCGACGAGGCGAACCGCTGGCCCGCGTCGGTCAGCGATTTGAGCCCCTTCTCGGGTTCGACGAAGTCGAAATTGAGCTGGACGTTCTGGAGATCGGCGAAGGTCGCGTCGGCCGCCTTGCCGACGCGCTGGATGCTGGCAATCGCTTCCTTCTCGCCCTCGAGGACGATCTCGGTGATGATCTTGTCGGACATGGCTGGTTAGGCCGAACGCTCATAAGTTCGGTTGCGTGAGCATGGCAAAGTCGAATTGAGATGATGTCGATCAGAACTCTTATGGCCTAAGGCCGGCTATGATGGCTTCCAGCACACGCAGGGCATCGACTGTGCCATTGGCTTCCCCTTTTTCGAAATCTCTTTCAGAGATGGCCATGGTGTTCGTGACGTGGGCAAGGCAAAGGACATTTTTACTTGCGGCTTGAGCATAGGCATAAAGCGCCGCAGCTTCCATTTCGACGGCCAGAATGCCTTTGGCCCGAGCGGCAGCCATTGCCTCCTCGGTTTCGCGAAACGGTGCGTCGGTAGTCCAACTTGAACCGATAAGGGAATCTACGCCATTGGTCTTCAACGCGCGCGCAGCAGTGCCAATCAACCGCGCATCTGCTTCGCTGTATTCTGAAGGCGCGGCGTAGTGATAGCTTGTTCCTTCGTCACGTAAGGCACGATCTATGATGACGAAGTATGGAGGTTTACCAACCGGCGTGATCTGACCTGCAGATGTGATGCTGATCAGAAATCCGCAGCCGCTTGCAAATAGCTCCTCCGCGATCAGGACGGCAAACGGAGCACCCACCGCGCAACCGATGATGCCAGCGACCTGTCCAGCGAGCTCGAATGTATAGAGCTCGCTGTGATAGCATGGCCAGTCGCGTGATATGTGGGCAAGATTCCTTGCTTTCAGATGCCGTACAATATCGCCGTCCGGATCAAGCACGCAGATTGACGGGACATTGACGGTCGCAAGCCCTTTTTGACGCCGTGCTTCACGCAAGAGTGCGGAAGCGACAAAAATCGATTTTGCGTCGGGGTCTTTGTTGTCGAGCAATGGCGGCATGCCGGCTCCCCAACTTAACTTCTGGTACGAATGTCAGGCCCGCGCCGCAAGGAGCTTGATCAGCACATCATGCACAAACCGCGACTCGAAAAGTTCTAAGCCTGCCTCCGGGGCTCTTTGTTCTGTCTGACGGTCAAAAGTAGCGCCGTAGGCCCAATTGACCCAGGGCTCCCAAATCCGCGTCATCGCACGGCGAAGCCCGCCGCTTGGACGGGTATATTCGAGGCAGCGTATAATGCCGCCGGGCTTTACGACACGACGCAGCTCTCGCATCCCCGCAACCTGCAACTCGTCGGGAAGCACGCAGAAAAGGAACGTGGCTACCGCCGCGTCGAACGAGCGATCAGGAAATTCCAATCGCGTCACGTCCATCTGATGTAGCTCCACTGTGGCCGAGGCCGTGGGGAGCCGGCGTCGCGCTCGGGCGAGCATCGCCGGGCTAAAATCGATGCCAACGACGTTGGAACCGGACGGATAGAAGGGGAAATTGCGTCCGGTGCCGACCCCAGCTTCCAAGATGCGGCCGGAGAGGCCGTTGAAAAGTTGCGGTCTGATTTTGCGATAGCGCCCATATTCGAAAGGCAGGTCCAGCAGATCGTAGGCCCATGCGATGCGTTGATATCGCTCGAAATTCGAGATCGCCATTCAGGACTCCAGAATTTCGAGCACCGGACAGACGGGCGCGGCGCCGTCGCAACATCGCGCATCACATTGCGCGATCGTCCCCGACAGTATCGCTTCCAGCTTGGCGAGATCATCCCGCTTGGCGCGCACCTCGGCGAGATGGGCGGCGGCTATCTCTCGCGCCTGTGCGCAGGATTCGGTCGCGCCGGAGGACAGCGTCAGCAAGGCGCGGATTCCCTCGATCCCGAAGCCCAAAGCCCGCGCCCGGCGGATGAAGCGAAGCCGTTCCACGTGCTCGGCGGCATAGCTGCGGTGTCCGCCGCTTGTACGGGGCGGCGGCCGCATAAGATCGATTTTCTCGTAGTAGCGGATGGTCTCGATATTGACGCCGGTCAGGCTGGCCAGCGCCCCGATGCCGAGACCTCGCGAATCTGTGATCGCATGCATGAGCGGTCCGCCTTGATTCTGTAGCCGCTACAGATTGTAGCGTCCGGGTCATGGGCATCAAATCACGATCGGTTCAAGTCGGCGGTCGCGGCGTCCAGGCTTTGGCCCTCGGCGGCCTGCTAGGGGCGCTTGCCGCGTCATCCTGCTGCATCCTGCCCGTGGTGCTGTTCAGCCTGGGTGTCAGCGGCGCCTGGATCGCCAACTTCACCCAGCTCGCCCCCTATCAACCACTCTTCGTCGCGGCGGCGGTTGCCTTTCTGAGCAGCGGCTATTGGCTCGTCTACCGCGCGTCGCGCCAGGCCTGCACCGGCAACCAGGCTTGTGCTCGCCCGCTACCCAACCGGCTGGTGATGGCCGTCCTGGTGGCGGCGACGGTCATCGTCATCGCCGCCTTCGGGTTCGACTTCGTGGCGCCCTACCTGCTCTCGTGAACGATTGGAGAAGTCATGAGGATACCGCTCATCGCACTTATCGTCGGAATGGGTTTATCCGCCGCCTCAAACGCATTCGCCGCTGAGAGAACAGTGACGCTCGCGGTCCAGAACATGTACTGCGCGGCCTGTCCGCACACCGTCAGGGCGAGCTTGCAAGCCCTGCCCGGCGTCGAGCGGGTCGCGGTTTCGCTTCAGCAGAAGACCGCGACGGTCACCTATGACGACGCCAAGACGAACGTGAGAGCGCTTACGGCGGCGACGACCAATGCCGGTTATCCGTCGGCCCCGAAAAGCTAGATCGGAAACAGACCGTGGCTGAGCAATCGCTGATCACTTGCCCGCATTGCGGCACTGCCAAGCTGGAGTTGATGCCGACCGACGCCTGCCAGTTCTTCTATGACTGCAGCGGTTGCGGCGCGCGCCTCAAGCCCAGGCCCGGCGATTGCTGCGTGTTCTGCTCCTACGGCTCGGTCCCGTGTCCGCCGGTGCAGGCACAAAGTCGCTGCAGCACAGGTTGCGGCTGCGAACCGAATGGAGGCTGATCATGAAATGGCATTCGCTAAGTTCGCAAGATTGGACGCGCGCGGTAGGCGTGGGGATCGGCGTTTCCATTTTGACTGCGGCGGTTATGGTGGCAGCCTTGAAATCGGGTGTTTCGCCTTTCCCAAAGCCGCTGGGGCTTGCATTCGCTGAATCGGTGTTGAGCTGTCCCCTCCCGCTTCCTGTGGGCCTGCTTTTCCACACCATCTGGGTCACGGCCTTCTCGGTAATTTATGTCGGCCTGTTCCGCGACGCGCTGACATTCCTTCGCGCGCTGGGGCTTGGCGCCGCGCTATGGATTCTTGTCCTCGTGTTCTTCTTTCCTATCGTCGGCTGGGGCTTTCTCGGGCTGGCCGTCACGCCCAAACTGATTGTCGCCTCGGCGGTGCCACATTTTCTGTTCGCTTTATTTCTGTGGGCGCTGTGCCGATGGGCATTTAAAGCGTCACGGCTGGCATACTCTTAGTCCAAACGATCACCATCTCCACGCCGGCATTGCTTGCTGGTGCATCCGTAATAGGGATTTGAGGCTAATGATCAGCCAGACATCGAACTCAGAGCTTCGAGCTACTTGGGAGTTTGCGGCACCTGGCTGGGCAAAGTGGGAAACTGCGTTTTCAGACGGACTCGCAGACGTCACTGATACTCTGATCAGCATGGCCGGAATCGAACTCGGATATCGCGTCCTTGATCTTGCCTGCGGCGCCGGAGCTCAGACAATCCAGGCCGCCAAGCGCGTCGGTTCGAATGGCGTCATCGTGGCTAGCGATATTTCAAGCACCATGTTGCAACATGTCCGCCAGCACGCGGAACGGGAGGGCATCGGCAATATAGAGACGCTGGAATGCGCGGCGGAGGATTTGAGCGCAAAGCTGGTGCCGTTCGACGCAGCAATGTGCCGAATGGGCTTGATGCTCTTTCCGTCACCAGCCGACGCGGTGATGGCAATTCAGCGCATACTCAAGCCAGGACGGCGCTTCGCTGCGCTGGTTTTCTCCACACCGGCCAATAATCCATTCATGGCTCAACCCATGCGAATCCTGTTGCGACATGGCGGCAAACAGCCTCCCGCCGCGGGGCAACCTGGAATCTTTGCCTTGGGGGGCGACGGGGTGTTGAAGAGCTTGCTCGAAACTTGTGGTTTGGTGGATGTGAGAATGGTGATCGCACGCGCGCCAATACGGTTGCCGAGCGCTGACATCACGCTCGAAATGATGCAGCAAGCGTTTGGCGCCTATCGCGCGGTTATCGCGGATCTGGACGAAACAAAGCGATCAACCGCTTGGGCCGAAGTACGCGAATGTATCGCTCAATTTGAGAGCGACGGCCGCTTCGAGACGGAGCTTGAATTCGTTATTGGCTCAGGTGCCAAGCGACGGCAATGAGCCAATCATAGGACTCCATCCAGATAAGTTCGCTTGAATACGTCCTGCCTAGGTTCGGCCTCCACTCGATCATTCATCCAGATAAGAATGGAAATAATCGCCGGCGCGCCTAGCCTCGTCGTCGGCGATCTGACGGATGTGAAACAGCTTCGGCTCTCTGACTGAGCGGACGCCGAAATATTTCGGCTTGCCCTTAGACGTAATCAGCAGCGGCGTACCCTTGTTGCTGGTGATGCGCCGGCGTTGCGGAAGGCGCTACTAATGCCGGCAAACACGCTGGTCACGACGGTGCCGGTGTTCTTCATCGACGCGGCGAACCTTTGTCCAGCGTCGGTCAGCGATTTCGGCCCCTTCTCGAGTTCGATGAAGTCGAAACTGAGCTGGACATCCTTAAGATCGGCAAAAGCGGCATCGGCCGCTTTGCCGACGCGCTGGATGCCGGCAATGGCTTCCTTCTCGCCCTCGATGACGATCTCGGTGATGATCTTGTCGGACATAGCTTATTCGCGCGGTGCACTCATAAATTGGCTTTTGTAGCGCGGCGCAGCCAATGTCCGCCTTATCTGCGCCTGAATCTCTCCCCATTGGGATGCCGGGGTCATTCGGTGGGTCATCTCGCGGCGCCGGCAATCGGCCGAGGACTTACATGACCACTCCTGACGGGCACTCAGCCCAACCGACCGAACAGGCGGTTAACGACCTGTTCGATTCGTTGGAAAAGACACAAGCGATCGAGACCGGAGAATTCAGAGTTTTTCTCGATCACATTCCAATCGCCATCGTTATCTCCAAGGTTGTGCGCGGCGACCAGCGTATCGTTTACGCCAACAAAGCCTATGAGGCGCTGACTGGCCAAGCCCACCAGGACATCATCGGCCGTGGCTGGTCCATTCTCGATTCTTTCTGCCTCGAAGATGAGCCGCAGCTCTCATTCGGCGTAGCGCTCTCCAAGAGCGACGACTTCATTGGTACTTTCCGGCGCGAGCAGCCGAAGCTTATGCTGGTCGAGGCCTATACGGGCATAATCGAGAACGAGGATGCAGGCAAAACCTACCGCATCGTCGCCCTCATCGACGTGACCGAGCGGGAGCGGACGCAGCGTGAGGAATTCGCGCAGCGGCTGCGCGACAAAGACATGCTGCTCAAGGAGCTGCAGCACCGCGTCAAAAACAATCTGCAGCTCATCACCGCACTGATCCGGCTTGACGCGCGCAGCCAGCGCAACGGTGACAAGGTCAATCTTGACCGCTTGGCGGGTCGCATCGAAGCGCTGCAACTGTTGTACAAGGACTTATCCACGGAAGGCCTCGGCCAAGCCGTCGATCTTGGTCACTATGTCAGCGAGATCGCTTCGGCCGTCATGCACACTTACGCGGTCGATGGTATCCGGCTCGACTTGAAAGTCGACCATGCGCCCGCATCAATTAACATTGCCATGCCGGTCGGCCTCTTAGTCAACGAGCTGATGACCAACGCATTTAAATACGCGTTTACGGGCCGTAAGGGCGGCACTATCACAGTGCGCTGCCTGCACGAGGATGGCGACGTCTACCGGATCGTCGTCGCGGACGACGGCAGCGGCCTGCCCGAGGATACGAGTTGGCCGGTTCCGGGCAAGCTTGGTGCGCTAATCCTTCAGTCGCTACGCGAGAACGTGAAAACCGATTTCAGTTTCGAAACTTGTCGAGGCAAGGGACTGCGAGTGACGATGGCCTTTGTGCATCAACCGCAATTGAAAAAGGCGAATTGACCGTCAAGCGATCGTGACGATCGAAACACAGTAGTAATCCTTGGTAAGGAGAGAGCCGACATGTTTAATTGTGTCCGGCAGCACCACTCCTGTTCGCCGAAACCGTATCGCGGCGGCAGCGCGATCTCGTCGCCATTAAAATCCATTATGACGCGTATCCGCCGATCGGGCCAAGGGCGACATCCTTCTCTTTCAACCGCGCTAAATGTTTAAATCGGACTCGGGATAGACGGCCTGCGTGGTGTCGATACTCTCGCGACGCAAGTCCTGCGCCTTTTTGAGGAGTCGATCCCCCCGCTGCATGAGCGCTCGCCGCTTCAGTCCATCACTTGTACTTCTGGCTTGCCGGTAAAAGCTTTCCGCAAGCTTCGATAGGCGGTCAAATTCGATCATGACAGCCCAACTATCGCGTTCGCGAAGTTCCGCGTTGAGCCAGGTCAATTCAGGCGATAAATATTGCGCTTGAGAATTGCAAAGTGAGCCGCACATCCCAGCCGACAGCTACTCGCGCCAGGGATGCCAATCGCGGCCGCACCACGTGGCCGATCAGACAAGCAGCAGCAGTTCTGTCCTAACCTCTGGCCTGATTGAAATGGCGCGGTGCGGTCGGTAGTATGGTATGCATTGCTACGATGCAAATTATTTTGTACTTCACCATACGTGCCTGGCGAAGCATCGGATAATCATCTATCAGACGCACCTCGCTGCACCTGTAGCGGGCAAGCAATGCAGCTCGTCACGAGTTATTTGAAGGCGGGACCACTTCGCGAGCTAAGAAGATACAAATGCACCAAGTGCGACCGCATCGAAACTGTCGAGGTACGATAGCTTCAAGAATAAAGAAGGCTGCGCTACCGAGTCTAGCCGGTTTTTAGCCCATCTGCGCTTTGCCCCAAGCAGACTTTCGAGGGCGGGTCGCGACGTGCTGGCTGTGCCTTAGATCGACGTACGGCTATGGCTGCCGCTTTAGTGAGTGCGATGGTCTGGATTATCCGTCCAAGTAGGAGTGGAAATAATCGCCCGCGCGCTTGGCCACGTCGTTGGCGATCTGGCGGATGTGGAACAGCTTCGGCTCGGTGACGGAGCGGACGCCGAAATACTTCGGCTTGCCTTTCGGCGTGATCAGCAGCGGCGTGCCGCGCTTGCTCGTGATCCGGAACAGCGGGAGATTGAATTTGCGCGCACGGATGCCGACCGCATCTTTTTCCGTGCTGATCGGAATCCACAACAGCGGCTTGCCTGTGACGACGCCGCCTTCCTCGAAGATCTCCGCGAATGGGATGTTGTGCTTGACCGTGACGACCGTGCGACTGGTGCCTGGCTCCTTGCGCTGCTTGAAGGCCCGCAGTCCGAAAATCCAGTTGGGCCCGAAGCGGCCGGCTTGCGCGATGTCGACACGCCCGCGCTGCTGGACTTCCGAGGCGATCTTGTAGGCCGTGCTGGTGATTGCCTTACGCAGGCGAGCGCTCTGCGCCTTGGCGGCATCTTTCGGGCCCTGGCCGGGCTTCGGCCGCAAGCTGATCGAGGTCATTGCGATTCGTCCTGCAATTTGCGCAAGAACGCCTGGAAATGTCTGTCATCGCCGCGCGCGGCGCGCATCAGCGTCAGCAATTGGGCCCGCTCGCCGAATTTCCGGCGCATGGCCAATTGCATCCAGGCGGCCATCTGCCGGGGCGTCATCTTCCAGACATCGGCGCGCGCGTGGCCGCCGTGGATCAGCTCTTCGACGGCGCGGGCGATGTCGTATCCCGAGCCCATCCAGACGCGGCTTCGGCGTTTCTGAGCAGACCGAGCGCGTCCAGCTTTGCGACGAAAGGGCCAACGCCCTGCGGGAAGGTCAGCTCGAAGATCGCCGCGAGCAGATCAAGCTGCTCGCCAAGGCCTAATCGCGCCGCGACCGCCTCGGCGTTTTCGTCACCGGCCGAGCCGGTACCAGCGGCGATCGCGGCGGCGACGGCGCCGGGCGCCAGCTTGAGCAGCGTTTCCGGGGTCAGATCAGCCTGCTTGCCGGACATCAGCAGGCGCAATTCGGGGAACTTGCCGAACAAATAAACGATGTCTTGGGCAGAAATGCCGAAGACCGCCACGTCCTTGTGCCGGATCGTGACAGTCTTTTGCTGATCGGCAATGTCGAGCAGGCTGACCATGGTGCAAACCTCCTGGTTTCAGATCACGGCGCGGCCGGCAGATTGGTCAATTGCGCAAGCCCGATCTTGCCGATGTTTGCGCCGCTGGCTGCCAACAGCACCTCGCCGGTCACCTCGATCTGGTTCCATTCATCCGAGATTGGGTTGAATGAGCCAGACGGGCTGAACTCTACATTGTAGAACTGCAGATCCCAGCGCGGGCCAACGTCGTTGGTGGCGACGAATTTCACCTCGCCGCGGATCGAGTCCGTGGCCATGATGTCGATGGTAGGCCCGCCGACGGCGGCATCATCGACCGTGCCCATCAGCAGCATCGACAGGTTCTGCGCCGTCAATTCCTCCATGAGGATGCGCAGCGTGCCGCTGCGGGTCTGCACGACTGATTTGTCCTTGGTGCGCGTGCCGGCGCGGCTCGAATAGTGGTCGAGCTTTTCGATGTTCGGGGTGTATTCCAGCTCGGCAACATTGCCGAGATCGATGTAATCGGCGGCGCCGTCCGGCTTGAACGACACGATGCCCTTGCCGACCTGGTAGTTATCGGCGTCGGGCGCGATCAGAGATACAGGCATGGGCTCTCCTTCAAAGTTCGGCTGGGCGCAGCACGTAGGTGAAGGCGAATTGCACGGCCATCAGGCCCTCTATGCTCCGACCGTGACGCAGATGCGTGCTGCAGCCCGCATAGCGAATGCGACCGTTTGAACCGGTGAGCGCAGTCAGTTGCGGGTCGATGAGCACCGCCTTGACCAGTCGGGCGCGCAGCTCGTTGAGCGCGCTGCCGACCCGCTCCGGCAGGGCGCCGAGCAGGATCATGACCTCGGGCGTCATCTCGACGATGTTGGCCGCGAGCCCCGCGTGACCTCGTTGCACGGCCCGTTCGTCGGCAGTCTCGTCGGCATCGAAGACGGCGATAGCCGGGCGCGCGTGCTCGGAGATTTCGTCCTGGTTGCGCACTGCCGTGACGACGCCGGGAAGACCAGCGGCGATCTCAGTGAGCCGCTGCAGGATGTCTTCGCGCTTGTCGGTCATTGGTCCTGCATGACGATGAGCCGTAGCTCGAGGCCGTTCTCGATCACGCTCTTGACACGCCAAGTTGCTCCGCCGAGCACGAGCTCGCCGCCGACGAGATCGGCGACGGTAATGCCGAGCGTTTGAAGCGCGCTGCGCCGCAGGTCCACCGCGGAGCGAATCGTCTGGAGCCCGATCCCGCCATCCTCGACCTCGACGCCCTGGGTGTGATCGATGACGGTTACGTCGTGGCTCGCCGACGCAAGCGTGAGCACGGCAGGCTCGCCGAACGCGTCGTAGACGGGCCCAAGCACCAGGGCGTCGAAGTCGATCATCGAAGACGGTCAGGCTCAGTTGCTGGTGAGAATCTTCACCGCCAGCCGCGGGCGCTTATTCACCGGCAGCGGCGAGGCTTCCGTCTTGACGTCGATCGCGCTGCCGTCCTGGCGCGCGATCTGCCGGGCATAGATCGGCAGGCCCACGGTGTTGACGGTCTCGATCAGGTTGGCCGGGGCGCCATAGGTGACAAAGGTGTCCATGGTGCCGAGTGGGAAGGCGATGCCTTCGCCGGCCGGGATCAGGGTCTCGGTGGCGCCGGTCGAGAGCGTGACGGTGGCGTTGTATTCCTCGAACACGATACCGGCGAAGGGGAAGCGCCGGCGCGTGTCCTCGCGCAAGGGCTGGGCGCCGGTTGAGGAGAAATACTTATAGGCCTCTTCGACCTTGGAGTGCCCGATCAGCTTGTCGAAGAAGCCCGGGCTGACCAATGCCAGCACTCCATTCATGGTTTCGCCTTTGAGCTCGGTCTCAATGTCGCGCAGCACCTCGCGACACTTGGCCTGCACGTTGGTGCCGGCGGTGCCGAGCACCAAGTCGACCGACTGCTGGGCAAGCCCGAACTCGTCGAAATAGTCGTAGAGCTCGGTACCGGCACCGTCCTTGACGACGCCGCGCAGGGCGTTGACCTCCATGTATTCTCGAGTCTGGGCGTGCTTGCCCCGCATGCGGGTGAGCTTGCGCTCCATCACGGTGGCGAGCGGATCGGCCGCATCCGCGACGCCAAAGCCACGAACGCCCTGGATATCCTGCGGCGTGATCACGTCGTCATGGGGAATCCACGGCACCGTGAAGGACCGCATTGAGCGGGTGTCGCGGTTGGCGACGGTCGCCGGCCCGCCGAGCGGCACGGTGGGCAGCAGGTTCAGCACGCCCTCGGCCTGCTCGATGATGACGCTGCGCTGGGTGATGCCCTCGAAGCGGAACAGGCCGAGCTCGCCGAGACGCGTGTAGACATTAGGCAGGATGTTGATGGCTTGGGTCATCTCGGCGAGCGTGTAGCCGCCCGCGTCGAAGGGATTGATCATCGGCGCCATTGAGGTCTCCTTGAAAAAGCTTCGAGCCCCGACGGGGATTTCCGTCGAGGCCCGTTGTGTCGGGTGGGATTAGAGCGTTGTCAGATCAGGCGGTGTCGCGCGGGACGATGCCGGCCGTGGAGAGCTCCGCGTGCTTGGCCGCTTTCTTCGTGTCGTCGTCGACTGAGGCGTCGAACACGAGCGGCACCTTGGACACGATGGCGGGGCCGCGCGCGACAATGAGGCCGGTCTTATCGGCGACCGTGGCATCGACCGCTTCCAACAGCACGGCAACGGCTGTTTCCGCGCCTTCGTCGCCGACTACCTGGGCGGCCGGCGAGAGCCGGTACTTCACCGTCGCGGTGATCTTGCCGAGCACGCAGCCGAGCGCATAGTTCGTGCCGGCTTTGAGCGTCACGGTTTCGCGGGTGTAATTGCCGTTGAGTTCATATTTGAGCAGGTCGCCGAGCGTCGGCGCTATGGTCAGCGTGGGCATGTCGGGTGCTCCTTATGGTTGATCAGGTGCGCGATGCCGCGGCGCGTTCCTTGGCGCGCCGCACGATTGGGCTGTCGCCGGCGGTCGGCGTGGACGGGGCGGCTGCAATGACACTTGTCGCCTCGGCGCGGGCCGCAAGCGTATCGAGCACGCTGCGGCGCAGCGCATCGGGCGCGATGCCCTTCTTCAGCGCGTCGGCGGCATCGAGAGTGACGCCGAGACGCGCCGCTTGAGTCGCAATGGCGGCGACCTCGGCGAATTCAGCGCGTAGCCTCTCGGCCGTTCCTGCCGCGGGCGCTGGTTCGGCGGCGGCCGGCGCAGGATCGGGCGACGCATCCGCCGGTGCCGGTTCAGACTCGACCCGCTGTTGCGGTTCGACCGGCTGCTCCGGCTCCCTCGGCTGATTTTCAATCTGTTCGGTATCGTTCGTCGCCATGGAGAGTCTCCTCTTGGCTATCAGGTTGATGGGCATACGCGCCGACGCGAGCCGATCGAGCTCGATGGCCATCTCGGCAACGGCGATGTCGAGCGTGCCGAGCCGATCGGCGAGGCCGGCGCGGATTGCAAGTGCGCCGCGGTAGATTGCGGCATTCGTGTTACGCGCCGTCTCGATGCTGATGCCCCGATTGGCCGCTACCAGTGCGCAGAGTTCGGCGTAGAGACGGTCGACATCGGCCTGGATTGTTGCGCGGGCGCGTTGCGAGAGCGGCTCGTGCGCATTGGCATCGACCTTTTGGTCACCAGCGAACACAAAGGTCCAAGCCAGCCCGGCTTTCGCATCGGCTCCGCTTTCGTCGACATGAACTGCGACGACGCCGATCGAGCCGACCTCGCCGGTGCGCGTGACGTAGAGACGGTCGGCCGCGCTGGCGATGGCGTAGGCGGCAGATAAGGCACTCTCGTTGGCGACCGCCCAGAGCGGCTTAGCGCCCGCGCTCCTGATGGCCTCGATCCGTTCTACTAGGTCGAATAGACCGCCGACCTCGCCGCCGGGGGAATCCACATCGAGAATGACGCCGCGCACGCTGGAGTCATCCATCGCAGCGGCGATTGCATCCGCGATGTCTCCGTAGGCCTGAAGGCCGCTGGCGGAATCGAGGTAACCCGAGCGTGTAACGAGCGTCCCAATCACCGACACCACCGCGATCTTCTCGACGGTGATCGACGTGAGCGGCGGCGGATCGCTTTCCGGATCGACCACCTCGAGGGCGCCGCCGGCGAGCCGCGGCCCGAGGACACCGAGAATGACTTCGAGCTTGGCGCGCGCGATCATCAGCGGCGTCCCGAACACGCGGGAGGCCACATGCGGAAGGTCAAGCATTGGCGTTGTTCGCTTCCCCAGCAAATGACGTATCGGCCGGCAGCGGTGCCGATGCTGCCGCCGATTGGAAATTCAGCCCGAGCGACTGCTCGCGCGCCTTGTCGGCTGCGATCTCGGCATCGACCTGCTCGGCGTCATAGCCGCGCTCGGCGAGCGCTTGCGTGCGGCTCTTGAGGCCGGCATCGATCTGCTCGATCTCGGCGCGCGCGTCTTTGAGCGGATCGACCCAATCCCACTTCGGCGGCAACCAGCCGCAGGCGAGATACTCGCGCCGGCGGTTGTCGTAGCCCGCCAGGTCGAGCGCACCCGCGAGCACCGCGGTGTCCATCCAGCGCACCCACACCTGACGACAGAGCTGCCAGACGATCACGGCGTGCTGGTAAGCCTCGATGCGGCGACGGAATTCGAGCAGCGCCAGGCGCGAGTTCGAATAGTTCGCCTTGAGCATGTCGTTCGAGAGGTACGCATAGGGCACGCCGAGGGCGGCCGACACTTGCAGCAGCGTGCGATACTGGAATGGCTCGTAGGTTTGGCCCGAATCTGCCGGCGACGAGGTCTGCACCTCCTCACCGGGCTCCAGCATGGTGATCTGGCCGGGCTGCAAGTCGATGGTGCGTTCGTCGTTCTCGTCGCGCCCCTCGGCGGCATCGAGCGGCTCGGCCGGTGCCGGCGTCGTGATGAAGAGCGCGTGCATCGCTGCGACCTTCTTCCGGTCGAGCTCGGCGTCGTCGTACTGGTCGAGCAGGAAGAGCTTGACGATGCCTGCGGCGAACCGCGAGACGCCGCGCAACTGTCCCGCGTCGACCGGGTCGATGACGTGCACGATTTCGGAAGCCGGCACGCGCACGATGTCACCGGCAAGACCCAGATCGGTCATGTCGCCCGGATGTCGGCGCAGGAAGTAATAGGCCACGCGGTGCCCGATCGCATCGAACTCGATGCCTTGGCGGATCACGTTGCCACCCGGCACAACCTCGTTGCGATTGAGCGGCAGCATTTCGGACGGCAGCATCTGCAGTTGCAGCGGCACCGTCAGCCCGTCTTGCGGCCGTCGCGGCCGAAACCGAAAGAACACTTCGCCTGCTATGAACACCTCGCGCGCGGCGCGCCGCTGCAGCCCATAGAGATCGGTGAATCCCTCGGCGTCGGCCTCGTCGGTCCAGTCGAGCCAGAGCTTCTGAACTTGCACCTTCAGGCCAGCGTCCTTGATCAGCGAGGACGGCTTGATCCCGGCGCCAACGACGTTGCCGGCCCAGCTCTCGATGGCATTGGCAGCATAGCCGTTGTTGCGAATGAGCCAGCGGGCGCGCGCCGTGATGTCGGGGCCTGCCGCGGCGATCAGCGTGTTGAGATGTGCCCGGCTTGGCTGGAATCCCTTCAGGCGCCGGTTCGCGAGCCCTGCCTCGAATCCGCCGATGAACGCGCCGACGCGGCGCCGGAATGCTGTCAGCGAGGCAAGCACTCAGAGCCCCTTCGAAGCGGACGTGAGGATTCGACGCTTCCGGCCCCCCGCTTCGGCCGCGGCGATCCGGCGCTCCAGATCTGTGATGGCAGCCGCCGTGTCCGAAGCGTAGGTGACGCGTCGGCCATCGATCTCGACCGTGCGCACGCCACGGAAACGGGCGGCGAGCAGCGCGTCGCGCTGAGCCGTCATCTCTTCGAGCGTCATGGTTCAGCTCAGGTAGGTCGACCGGAACACACGGCGGCCGCGACGGGCGGGCCGGCGTCGAATGACGCCGGCTAGGGCGTCGCTCGCCAATTGCGGATCAGCCGATCGTTCGCTGTCGACCTCTCCTGCCGGACCTATCTGGTCTTCCAGATCGCGCCACATCGCCTCTGTCCAGCGATCGGCACCGGCGATCCACGCGGCTGCTCTCGCGTAGACACGGCAGTCGAGCGCTTCGTTGCGCTCGCGAAGCTTCTGCCATTCGAGCCGGGTGAAACCGCGCTTGGTCTTCACCGTGACGAGCTGCTCGGCGACGAGCTGCTTCACCCACTCGGCTTCGGCACCGCGCTGCAGGTGGATGTAACCTGCCGGGAATCTGGCGCCCGCTGCGAACTCCTCGTCCGTCGGCGTCGCGAGACGCAGGAAACGATAGGTTTCGCTCTTGAAGGTCGCGACTGCGATCGTCCACAGCCGCGCGCCGCGGCGGAGCTTCTTGCCGCCTTCGGTGACGTCGACGTGCGTCGGTCCGATCACCGGTGCCGCGCGATTGAAGCCTTCGACGCCCTTGATCGGCGCGACCTGGGCGTGGCCGACCCGGCGCGCCCAGGCGTACACTGCGGGCGCCTCGTAGCCGGTATCGATCGCAAGCTTGGCAATGCCGATACGACTGCCGTGTGCGTGCGGCCAGGTGCGATCGAGCAGACCTGCGAGATCGTCCCAGGTTGCGGCCTTCTCGGGCCCACCCTCGATCACGATGTGATCGACGAGCCAGCTTTCGAGCCCCCTGCCCCAGGCCCAAATATCGACCTCGATGCGGTCCTTCTGGACGTCGGCGCCCGCTGTCAGAAACAGGCCGCCGCTCGGCACCGTGCCGAACTGCCAGGACTCACGGCGCTCATAGAGGCGCTGCCAGTCGGGCGCCTCGCCGGTCTCGACCCAGGTCTCACCCAGCACGCTGTTCTTGAAGCTGCGCTTGGCCTCGTCTGTCGTCGCGGTCTCCCAGAGCCGGGCGATGTTCTCCCAGGACAGCCATCCGACCGGTGAATAGAGCGCCGAGATGTGAAAGCCGATGGTGCCGGGGTCCTGCGGCTCGGCGGTGGAGCGCCATTCGCCGGCCTCGAGCATGGCGGTCTTGTGGTGCTCCTCGATCCGGCCGTCGCAGGAAGCGCATTCATAATGTGCAGTCTCGGGCTTCCCCTTGTCCCAGCGCAGCCGCTCGAATTTGAGCCACTGCATCTCCCCGCAGTGCGGGCAAGGGACGAAGTTTCGCCGCTGATCAGACGCTTCGTACTCGCGCTCGATCCGCGACAGTCCATGAATGGTTGGCGTCGAGCCGAGCAGGATCTTGGAGCGCCACGAGAAGGTGCGCGTCCGTGCCTCAGCGAGAGCGACCGGATCGCCTTCCTCGTCGGCCGAGGGCGGATAAGCATCGACCTCGTCGAGGAACAGATAGCGCGCCGGCATCGAACGTAGGCCGACCGCGCTGTTAGCGCCGGTGATGACCAGAAGCCCTGCCGGAAATTCCTTTGACAGCACCGTGTTGCCGGCATCGCGCGAGCGCGCGGGCTTGACCCGTTCGCGCAACGCAGGGCTCTCGGCAATCAGCGGCTCGATGCGCTGGCGCGAAAAGCGCTTGGCAAGCTCGACGGTCGGCTGTACCGCGAGCATCGGTCCGGGCGCGTGATGGATGACGTAGCCGATCCAGTTGTTGCCGCCTTCCGTGAAGCCGACCTGGGCCGATTTCATCACGACGATGCGACGGGCGGGATGCATGGGCGACAGCGCGTCGATAATCGCCCGCATGTAGGGCGTTCGATCGGTGCGATAGCGACCTGGCTCGGCGGAGGCGCGCGGGCTCAGTACCCGGTGCCGATCCGCCCATTCTGAAACCGTCAGCGCCGGGTCGGGCAGAAGCCCGTCGCGCCAGGCTTGGCCGAGCTCTTCCGCGCCGTCGAAGACGAACAGGTCACCTGAACTCGGCTCGAATCTCGGCGAGCTCGGCGAGGTGACCGCGGACATGCGTCTCTATCAGTTTTTGGACCGCGTGCGCCTCCACGTCGAGGTCGGCCGCAATCAAGGCTGCCACCCGGGCTGGCCAGTTGAGCCAGGAATCCCTCTCTTCGCGCGCAAGCCGAAACACCAATGCCGTCGAGCGGGCGCGGTCGACCAGCTCTCCCTTCATACGCTGCAGGCGCAGTCGCGCGAGATGCGCCTTGGCGATTTCGTGCGCGGTGCGCGCCTGGACGAAGGTGACGTTGCCGCCGGCAGGAAGCCCCTGCTCCTTCAGCGTCTCGCGGACCGAACCAAGCGCGGCGCTGCCGACGGGAAAAAGCTTCTCCGCGGAAGATTTTAGCCTTGCTTTCGTGCGGCCTGGGTCTGTGGAGCGTTGCCAGGCCGCGTCGGCTTTCGCGGGGTCGATCGTACCATCAGACTCGAGCGGGACGCGCCCGGCCTTCGCGGCCTTGAGCACGGCCACATGGCTGACGCCACGCGCTTTGGCATAAGCGCGGATTGATAATCCCATGATGCTGCCGGCGCTAACAAAGCAATCAATTGATCGTTTATTCGCTTGGCTCCGAGCCAAAACAGAGCGTGAATGGCGCCATCACGGCACGGAGACGCCCATGAACAAGGTCCTGCCCAGCCGAAACGAAGCCTGGGGTTTTTACGGCACCATTCGCCACCACGCCGATTCCGCTGAGGCTTGGCCGATCGCGATGGATGCCATCGCCAAGGCGACTTGCCGCTCAGAGAGCGGTGTGCGCGATTTCCTCGACAGCCGCCAGGGGCGGCACTTTGCCGACGACGTGGCGAGCGGCTTGTTCAAAGGGCTTGCCCTCCAGGACGCGATCGGTGCCGCGGTGGATCGCTGGATGAACTGGACGATCGATCGCCGCACGTCACACGAGACCGGCATTCCACGTGGACTGGCCTACCTCCTCGGCTTCGTCACCGATTGCGAGATCATGGCCGAAGCGAACGCGCAACCCTGAAGGAGCATCTCGCATGGAGGACTGGAGCGGACTTTCGCCTGCTGAGATTCGTGCCCGCGTTGCCGCCGAGCGCGAGCCCGCGCTGCGGAAACTCCTCGCGAATTGCGACGCCGACGTCCTGCCGGGAGAGACGCTCGAACAGGCGGTCAGACGCGTGCAGCTTCTGGTGTTTGGCATGATCCGACACGCAGCCGAGACAGCACTGCCCAACGAAACCTTCCAGGAGTCCATGGACCGCGTGCTGTCAGGCCGAAACTGATTGGCTCCCATGCCTCAAGGCCCACCCCGCTCTGATGCGGGGCTCGGGGTCGTAGAAGGGTCGCGATCGTCGCGGCCTCTACCTGAAGGAGCCTCACATGGCCAAGTCTATCAAATCAGCCACCAAGTCCGCCCGAAAGCGGAAAGCTCGCCCGAAGGCTAAAGGGCCCGGAACACGCGCCGACAGTAAGCAGGCCAAGCTGATCGAAATGCTCAAGCGTCCGGACGGCGCAACGATCGATGAGATCGTCAAGAAGTTCGAGTGGCAGCCGCACACGGTCCGTGGAGCGATTGCTAGTGCGCTCAAAAAGAAGCTTGGGCTCGATGTGCAGTCGGAGAAGATCGAGGGCCGCGGGCGGGTCTATCACATCGCCGGCTGATCTTCAGACGGACTTTCCGAAAAAGGTTGACCGGTGGTGGCGTCGGTAGCGCTGCCGCCGGTTATCTTCTGCCATCGTTGCACGATCACGTCGACATACTTGGGATCGAGTTCAATGAGCCGCGCGCGCCGGCCTGTTCGCTCGGCGGCGATGAGCGTGCTGCCCGACCCGCCGAAGGGATCGAGCACGATATCGCGGCTCTTGCTTGAGTTGCGGATGGCACGTTCAACGAGCTCAATAGGCTTCATCGTTGGGTGAAGATCATTCTTCGCCGGTTTGTCTACGAACCAGACATCGCCCTGATCGCGAGCGCCGCACCAGTAATGATCCACTCCGTCCTTCCAGCCATACAGGATGGGTTCGTACTGGCGCTGATAGTCCGCTCGCCCGAGCGTGAATGTATTCTTGGCCCAGATAACAAACGTAGACCAGTGCCCGCCGGCCGCCCGAAACGCCTGCTGCAGCGTGTCCAGCTCTGAGGAGGACATGCAGACATACACGGCGCCCTTGGTGACCGTCAGGATGTTAAGGCACGCATCGTAGAGCAGCTGGGCAAAATCGGCACCAAGAGCATCATTGAGGATCGGGCGTCTCTTACTGGGCCGTTTCGTATGCGACCCATTGGCATAATTCACATTGTAGGGTGGATCAGTAAAGCACAGGTCCGCAAGTTCGCCGCCGAGCACGGCTTCGACGTCCGACAGCACGGTGGCATCGCCACAAAGCACTCGGTGCTGCCCGCAGATCCACAGATTGCCATATCGTGAGGCCGGATCAGCCGGCGGCTCAGGTACCGCATCCGCCTGCTCAGCGTTCTCGCCTTCACCATCGAGCAGGCGATCGAGCTCGGCTTCATCAAATCCGAGCAACTGAAGATCGATATCTTCATTGCGAAGTGCTGTCAGCTCTGCCGCCAGCATTTCGTCGTCCCATCCAGCGTTCTCGGCGATGCGATTGTCGGCAATCATCAGAGCCCGGCGCTGCGTCGGCGTCAGGTGCGACAACACGATCACCGGTGCTTCCGCGAGGCCAAGCTTGCGCGCCGCAAGCACGCGCCCGTGACCCGCGACTATCACGCCATCATCGCCGACAAGCACTGGGTTCACGAACCCAAACTCGGCGATCGATCCTGCGATCTGCGCGATCTGATCCTCGGAATGCATGCGCGCGTTGCGGGCGTGCGGGATCAATCGATCGAGCGGCCAATGCTCAACCGAGATCGGGGCAACCGAGTTCATTGATTTAGCGGATGTAGGGACGCTGCATTTCTGCCCGAGGCGATGGATGTTCTTGCTGAGTTGGCTATAATCCGCCACCCCATTGAGGAGAGACCATCATGGCCGACAATCGGAAAAAGCGCGGCGAGCCCGACCGCAGCACCATCAACATGAACGAGGATTACGAGAAGGAATATTGGAAGAAGAAGTTTCGAGTGTCCGGCCAAGCATTGGCGGGCGCGGTCCGCGCCGTCGGAAAGAGTGCCAAGAAGGTCGAGGCGTATCTCAAAGATAAGTAGCGGCGAGTCGCGTGGTAACCACCGCGCGGTTACCACGCGCCAGGTTACCAATGCGGAAAACGCAAATTGCTTCGCGTTTCGACGGGCTTATTACCGCACGACCGTAAGTGAAGCTGGTAACTGGTAACTCAGAATTTGCGGCTGGCTGTAGCGAAATTCCGGGCCTTTTCCCCCCGCATACGTTGCAGCCCCAGGGAGGACCCGCGAATGTCGATGCGTCGCTGTTGTTTTTGTCTCTGGCGCATCTCTGCACCGTGGATCGAACGCTAAGTTTGCATCGGTCACTCGTCAATCGAAAAACGCATCGCTCGTGCATTTTGTCTGCAAGCCATTGATGCGACTCGGAAATCGTTTCACGCATAGCGCCGCTCGCCAGTGTCGCGGATGCCGTAATGCTTTGCGAGCACACCAAGCGCGGCAACGAGGATCCCTTGCGCGCTCTCCTGGCGCACCGGCCGGCCACCCCAGCCCCGCCGTAGCGCCCACTCGCGAATCGAGCTCTGCATGCCAACGACATGCCACACGCACGAACCGGCGGGCGAGCCGTGACCCCCGAGCGCATCGAGAGCGCGCGCCACGCGCTCGCGTGCGGCAAGCTGGGCGTCGTTGAGATCGCTTACGTGATGCGCAGCCGATGGCGAGCGCGCCATCAGCGTTAAATTCACGCGCGGCATCGAATTGAAACAGGCGATGGTGAACGCCGCCTGGAAGTCTCGGGCGGCATTGTGCATGGCGCCCGTGATGTTGCCGGCCTCCAGCATCAGGCGCAGCGTATCGACTGTGCGATGGTGCGTGATCTCGATCCCGTTCGGATCGAATTCGGTGACCTGGCGGATGGCTGGCTGCGCCTGCTTACGACCAGAGGGCGCAGCTTTCTTGCGGCGCGCGGCTTTGTTATTGGTCATTGGACTCTCACGGAGGTCTCGCCATAAAGGCGCTTGGCTTCATTGATGATCGCCTGCCGCAGCCACGGATCGTCGATCGCATCGATGGACAGCGTGACGATCCCCTGCTCGCGCCAGGCGCGCCGGCGCATCGCGTAGAGCTCGCCGTCGCTGGTCGCCGGGATGGGCACGAGGCGGCCGAGCGCGCAGCGCGGCGGAAACGGCGCGTTCATGCCTGGGGCTCCTTTGCGATCAGGTCAGCGAGCGCGCCGATAATCGAAGCGGGCGATTTGCCGTCACCGAGTCGCCCCATGCTCGCGGCCAGCGCTGCAGGCTCGACGCCGTGCTGCAGGAGCAGCGAGCCCATGCGTCGCGAGCGGAAAAATCCCAGGCCTCGCCGGGCACGGTTCGAACAGTGACGGTCACCGGCGGAAACATCCGCAACAATCATCTCTATCTGCCGCTTGACTTCTTTCCACAGGATGCGATCGGCGGCGGCAATAAATCGCAGTCTGCTGCGCGTACAATCTCGGTGACGTTCATTCCGGGCACGGCGGTCGAGACGGATATCGACCGGACCAAGCGTATTCTTCGCGCACGCGGCGCCATTGCCGACTTCTTCGCTCGCGCCGGGGTTCGGGAGGGGGACACCGTCGCGATCGTGAGCACGGCGCCGTATAGATACGAGATCACGAAGGACGCGAATGCCTGACATTACCGCTCCATCCGTTCGAAAAAAGCTTATCGAGGTATCCATCCCGCTGGAGGCCATCAACGCCGCCTCGGCGCGCGAGAAATCGATCCGCCATGGCCACCCCTCCACACTGCATCTGTGGTGGGCGCGGCGGCCGTTGGCCGCGTGCCGCGCGGTGCTGTTCGCGCAGCTGGTAGATGATCCCTCGTCCTGGCCGGACCGGTTTCCCACCGAAGAGGCACAGGATGCTGAGCGCAAGCGCCTGCACAAGATCATCGAACGGCTGGTGCCGTGGGAGGCCTCGAACGACGAGGCCATCCTGAACGAGGCGCGCTGGGAAATCGCGCGCTCTGTGGCTTGGGGGTTGGGCGAAGAGCCACCGCCGAAAACCAACAGCAAGGCGATCCTCGATTATCTCCAGACCAAGTCACCGCCGGTTTACGATCCCTTCTCGGGCGGCGGCTCAATTCCGCTGGAGGCACAGCGGCTCGGGCTTCGCGCCTATGGCTCGGACCTCAACCCGGTGGCCGTGCTGATCGGCAAGGCACTGGTGGAGATACCGCCGAAATTCGCCGGCCGACCGCCGGTCAATCCGAAATCGCAGGCCGAACTCAAACGTGGCGGACGTTGGAACGGCAAGGGCACGCAGGGCCTTGCCGAGGATGTGCGCTATTACGGTCAATGGATGCGCGAAGAGGCGGAAAAGCGTATCGGCCATCTCTATCCCAAAGCGAAATTGCCGGACGGCTCGGACGCCACCGTCATCGCCTGGCTGTGGGCGCGCACCGTGCGCTCGCCCGATCCGGCGGCCAAAGGCGCGATGGTGCCGCTGGTTTCCTCCTTCATGCTCTCGACCAAAGAGGGCAAGAAAGCTTGGGTTAAGCCGGTGATCGATCCGGCAGCACCGAATGGTTATTACTTTGAAGTTCAGGAGGGAGAGCTCGCCAAAGGCGACGAACAGAAATTTGAACTCGGTACAAAATCCGCGAAGGGCGAAGCATTCGTCTGCGTAGTTACGGGCTCGCCCATTGAACGAAAAGCGCGAATGAAGACCGTCCATGGCGCGAACTGGCTGCACTATGCCAGCCGTGCGCAGGGCTCCGCGCCCAACGCGCCGCTGGACGCCTATGGCCTCGTCAAGACGATGATCAACCGCTGGCGCGAAGTGTTCGACGACGCGTTCGCCCGCAACGACCGGCACAAGGCCCGCAATTTCACCTCGATGGTGCTGGAAGCGCGCAATGCGATTTCGCATCTCGCCATCGGGCTGCAGGACGATGAGGCGCTGCGTTATATCGACGCCATGCATCAGCTTTTGAAGCTGTCCAAGGCGCCGGAGAAGGAAGTCACGGAACTCAAGAAGCTCTATGACGCACAGCGCAATTCGGGTGCCACCCGCGCTCCTGCCGCAGTGCCCGCGCAGCCGCCGAAGCTCGACCTTTCAGACGGCCCGGCAAAAGCCTTGAAGCCGTGGATCGAGGTCGCGCTACCGCACCCGGACGTCATTGCCAACCGTTTCAAGGAAGCGGAGTTTGCTGCCGATCTGTTCGCGGTCGATGCCGGACACGCGAGCGAAGGCTATTCGGCCGCGTGCAGTCGCCCTGGCTTCCGGCATCTGGTGACGAAACGTACGAGATTATCCGCCGCCGTCTGTTTCAACCGCTCGATGCCGACGGCGAGAAAGCGCGCGACGAAACGGTCAAGGCCTTCCATGATCTCTACAAGAAGAATCCGGCCGAGTTTCCACCCGAGGCCAAGGATGCCCGCTATCTCGAGTTGCTGCGCCTGTCCTACCCGATTCACCCTGAGCTGTTCGAACGGCTTTCCAAAGCCTGGGCCAGCCTGGAGCGGTTTCAGCGCACCCGCGGCGTGCTGCGCTTCATGGCGAATGTCATCGGCGTGCTTTGGCATGCGCAGACGCGCGATCCGCTGATCACGCCGGGGCGCGTTCCGATCGCGCATGAGCGCATCCGCGCGAGCGCCCTCTATCCACTCGACCCGGCATTCAGCGCAGTCGTAGACAGCGAAGTGGACGGCGACGGCTCGCTGCCTTCGCGCATGGAAGCAAATCCCTCGCGGCGCATCTCCCAGCTTCGCGCGGCGACGCGTTCGGCGCGCGCCGTATTCTTATCGGAGATCGCTGATTGGTTCGCGGCCTACGTCTATCTGCCAAAGTTGCGCGACCGCGTCGTGTTGGAAAGCTCAATACGTGACGCAGTGGCCAAGTTTGACGCACAATTCGGCTACGCGGACGGTTTCGATGACGTCACCGAAAAATACCGGAAACTGATCTGGGCCAAGAACCCACCGGAGCTAGTCTCGCCAACGGCGCTGCTCGTTCGCGAAGCTGAGGCGAGGAGGCAGCTATCCGAAGAAGGAGCGCCTGGGCCAGCGCTCGGGCCGGGATCGCCCCCTGCACCTGAACCGCAGCCAGGAACTCCCGGGCCTGTTACTGAGCCGACGCCGCCCGGCAAGCCTCGACGCTTCTATGGGTCGGTCGAAATCGACATGGTCCGTCCGGTGAAGTCGTTCGATGCCATTCTGACTGCAGTCGTGATGGAGCTACAGCGGACTCAAGGGGCCAAGGTCAAGCTCACGCTGGAGATAGAGGCTGAGGCAACCGGCGGCTTTGACGACAGCGAGGTCAGCGTAGTTCGCGACAATGCGCAGCAACTCAAGTTCAAACCGGAATCGACCGGCTTCGAGGAGTGAGGCCAGAGGCGATTGACGCCAAGATTCTGTACCGAGAGATTTGAAAACCGTCGTGCGATCAATGCCCGCGTTGGATTCCAACGCTACCCCGCGATATTTCTGCAAAGTGCGGAGGTTGCCGTCACCAAAAGCGATTCAAAATCAGACGCTTACGAGTTCCGTACTAAAGCCGCGCAGTCGGGAGGTTTGGAGACAAACGGCCGGAGAGAACGAATTTCGGGGCTCGGCCGGCGCGTCGCAGTGCGGAGGTTTTCACGCGAAGCCCGTGGTTATTGGCGATTTCAGCGCGGCAAAATCTAGCGGAGAATTTTGGTCGCGAAAGGACTGGCGGAGGGAGAGGGATTCGAAATCAGCGTACGGTTCGCCGAAATCCCGCGCGATGATGCGGGGGCTTCCTTGCAAAAACCGTAAAAAGCGGTAATTTTTTGCACGGAAGTCGGGTGCTAAGTGCTGGCGCGCCCGAAGAGATTCGAACTCCTGACCCCCAGATTCGTAGTCAGCCGCTCCGCTGACCGACCCATTCGCCACGTTCCAGCCCAATCGTCAAATGGGTACTTTTGTCGTGCGATTGCCGTGCGATTCGCACGGGAAATGCCAGAAGCTGGCGCGCCGGAAGGGATTCGAACCCCTGACCCCCAGATTCGAAGTCTGGTGCTCTATCCAGCTGAGCTACCGGCGCGCGCCGCAACGCCGCCTTCTTTGCATTTTCGTCCCAGCCCAGCAAGCGCGCCCGCCGCACAAAATCCAGGCTATGATGCGCGGCGCAAAGCCGTAAAGCAAAGGTTGGACGATGGCGGTTTTTACCACGATTGCGGTCGAGCGCGACGGGCCCGTCGCGCGTCTCGTGCTATCGCGCCCCGAGCGCGCCAACGCGCTCAACAGCGTCATGCTGACGGAGATCGGCGCCGCGCTCGACGAGATCGAGCGCGACGCGGAGGCGCGGGCGCTCATCGTCACCGGCGCGGGCAATGCCTTCTCATCCGGCTTCGACCTGAAAGAGCAGATGGAGCGCCGCCCGACCGGCGTCGAGCAATGGCGCGGCATTCTGCGCAAGGATTTCGATACGGTCATGCGTTTCTGGCACTGCCCGCTGCCGACTATCGCGGCGGTGCGCGGTCCCTGCCTTGCCGGCGCCTGCGAGCTCGCGCTCGCCTGCGACATCACCATCGCCGCCGAGGACGCCTTCTTCGGCGAGCCGGAACTGAAGTTCGGCGCCGGCATCGTGGCGATGCTGCTGCCTTGGATCGTCAGGCCGAAGGTCGCCAAGGAGATCATCCTGACCGGCGAGGACCGCATCCCGGCGGCGCGGGCGCGCGAAATCGGCATGGTCAATCGCGTGGTGAAGCCGGCCGAACTTGACGCCGCCGCGCTGTCGATGGCGCGGCACATCGCGGCGATCGATCCCGATCTCGTCAAGCAGACCAAGCGGGCGATCAACCGCGCCTTGGAAGCGCAGAACATGCTGGCGGCGCTGGAAGAGGCGTTGGCGATCGACCTCGCCATCGAAGGAGCGGGCTCGCCCGACAAGGTGCAATTCATGGAGATCGCGCGGCGCGAGGGCTTGAAGGCGGCGCTAACCTGGCGTGATTCCCGTTTCCCGGGCCGGGCAAAATGACCGCCGAGCTTGCCGCGTATCTTGGCGACGCGCTCGCCGCTCTCAGGCATCCGGTGACGGACACCAATGGCGAGGCGCGCGAGCCGGAAGCCTTGCTCGCAATCGCCCTGCGCGTCGAACGGGAGCTGCGCGCAAACGGCAGTACCGCCGGCGAGCCGGTGCATGTGCGGATCGGCAATCGGCCCGCCGATATCGGCGCGCTGCTGGGTATCTGGCGGACGGGCGGCGTCGCGGTTCCCGTCCATGTTTCGGCCGCCGCGGCAACGATTGAGCGCGTGCGGAGCCTGGCCGCCGCGCGTTTTCTTGTCGACGGCGACACGCTCTCCATTATCGGCGGCGCCGAACCGCCGCGGCGGGAATTGCTGCGCGACGCAGCGCTGGTGATCTTCACTTCGGGCAGCACGGGGCTGCCGAAAGGCGCCGTCATCGGCCAGCGGCGCTTTGCCGACAAGCTTGCCGTGCTCGAGCGGCTGCTCGGCCTGCGCGCCGACGACGTCGTGTTGCTGCCGCTGCAAATGACCTTCATCTTCGGGCTTTGGGTCATGCTGCTCGCGCTGCGCCACGGCGCGCGTCTCGTGCTGATGCCGAAGGCGGAGCGTGCAACGCTTGTGCAGGCGCTGGCCGGCTCGAGCGTGCTCGCCGCCGTGCCCTCGATGCTGCGGGCACTGCCGTTCGATTCCATGCCGCCTGTGCCGAAGCTGCGCCTGATCCTCACCGGCGGCGAGGTGCTGGCGCCGAAGCTCGCCGACAATTTGCGCCGCGCCACGCCGGCCGCCATTTACGATCTGTACGGGCTGACGGAAACCGGCTCCTGCGACTTCTGCCTCGCGCCCGCCGACCAGCCGCAGGGTTTCGGCAGCATCGGGCGGCCGACCGAAGGCGTCGCCTTTCGCATCGCGCCAACGGGCGAACTGCAGATCCGCACGCCCTTCGGCATGCTCGGCTATCTCGACGAGCCGCAATTGACGCAGGCCGCTTTCGAGGACGGCTACTTCCGGACCGGCGATCTCGCCAGGGAAACGGCCGGCGGCTTTGTCGCGCTGGTCGGCCGCGCCAAGGACATGGTGTCACGCGGCGGCATCAAGATCGCGCCATTGGAGGTCGACAACCTCATCGCCGAACATCCGGACGTCGCGGCGGCGCTGTGCGCGGGCGTTGCGGACGAGCGGCTGGGCGAGGTGCTGCACGCCGTCGTCGTGCCGCGCCAGGGCCGCACGCTGGACGTCGCGCAATTGCGCGGCTGGCTGCTCGAACGCACCGAGCGCTACAAGGTGCCGGAGGTGTTCCATATCCGCGACGCCTTGCCGAGCGGCGCAACCGGCAAAGCGGACCGCCGCGCCGTCGCCGCGCTCGCCCGCTAAGCCTCGCCGACGCGCGCAGAAAGCAACAAGAAGTCCTTGTTCATGGCGGCGCCCGCGATATCGCGGCACGCAGCGCTTCGGCGTCAATCGGCTTTTGCAGGATCGGCACGTGGCTGAAGCGGGAATCGATCCGGTCGGCGCTATAGCCGGTGACAAAGACGAAAGGAATCTTGCGCTCGGTGAGCACCTCGGCCAGCGGATAGATTTTCTGGCCGCCGACGTTGATGTCGAGCACGCCGGCTTGCACGTTGTTCGTGCGCGCGGCGTTCATCGCGTCGGCGAAGCGGTTGTAGGGCCCGTCGACCGAATGGCCAAACTGGAGAAGCATATCGGACAACATCAGCGAAATCGTAGGCTCGTCCTCGACCAATAACACGAGCTTGCCAAGCGAATCCTGTTCCAGCGACCGCGCGCCGTTGACGGCGCGCGACGGTTGGCGTTCCTTCAGCGTGGATTTGTTCCTCGGTATCGACAGCTTGCAGCGCAGGCCGGCCGGACGCCAATCGAAGGTCACCTCGCCGCCGAGCTGGTACTCGATCCCGCCGGAAAAGACCCGTGTGCCGTAGCCGCGCCGCGTCGGCGGTTTTACCGCGGGCCCGTTCGAACTCGACCCATTCGAAATCGATCCGGTCTGACTGGACGTGCCAAGTCAAAGCGACGCGCCCGGCATCCGTCGAAAGCGCGCCGTATTTGGCGGCGTTCGTGACCAGCTCATGCAGCGCGAGCGCGATTGTCTGCGCAATGGCCGGCGCGAGCAGGACCGCCCGGCCGTCTATCGAAATTCTCGGGTCGTCCTCGCTGCGATAGGCGGCAAGCTCTTCCTCGACCAATTTGCGCAAGTCCGCGCCTTCCCATCGCGAATTGGCCAGGAGCCGGTGGGCGTTCGAAAGGGCGCTGATCCGCCCGTCGACGGCGGCAATGTACTCTTTGATGTTGTCGGCGCGCGTGAGCCGTAAGATCGATTGCAGGACCGCCACGACGTTTCTTGCGCGATGATCGACCTCTTCGGCGAGAAGCATTTGCCTCTCCTCGGCCATTTTACGGTCGGTAATATCGACCGTGATGCCGGCAAGGCGAGTCAACCGGTTTGCGTCGTCGAAACTGGCGGCGGCGGCTCCCAGGCACCAACGGAGCTCGCCGTTTGGCCGCCGCACGCGGAATTCGCATTGGAAGGTCGAAGAAAAACTGTTCAACTCGCGCAGCGACTGGAGGATCGGCTTCAAATCGGTGCGATGAATCAAAGGCCAGATATTTTCGACCGTCGGCCGAAACGTCGTCGCTTCCACGCCGAATATCGTATGCTGGCCCTGATCCCAGCTGCCGATCTTGCGGAGCGCGTCCCATTCCCAGCAACCCATTTGGCCGGCCATGAGCGCGAGGCCGCGCAACTGTTCGCTGTGCTGCAGCTGCGTCGTCGAATCGGCGAGCGCAGCGGTGCGCTCTACCACGCGGCTCTCGAGTTCCTGATTTAGCTGTTCCAGCTGACGCGTCTTGCGATAAAGCTCGACGAATACCCTGACCTTCGCCCGCAGGACTTCCGGGATCACCGGCACGGGGACATAATCGACGGCGCCCATTTCGTAACCGCGCAAGCGGTCGACATCGTTGAGCACGATGGCGGATATGAAAATGATGGCGGTCTGCTGAAACCGCGGGTGCTCGCCAATCATCTTCGCGAGCTCGAACCCATCGGTTTCCGGCATGTATACGTCGATGAGGATGACCGCGACCTCATTCTTCAGCAGGATCTCCAGAGCCTCGCGTGCGCTATTGGCGGTGAGGAGCCTTTCGCCGAGTTGGCGCAAAATCGCCTCATAGGTCAGAAGCTTCGACGGCTGGTCGTCGACAAGCAGAATATTGACCTTGGTCATCGCTCATGCTCGGCTTACCGGTGCAGCCAGTTGCGCAGCGTGGACAGCAGTTGCTCGGTATTGACGGGTTTGGCGAGGTAATCGGAAGCGCCGGCTTCCAGGCATTTTTCGCGGTCGCCTTTCATCGCCTTTGCGGTCAGCGCGATAATCGGTAGGCGGCGCCAGGCACGGTTTGCGCGAATTGCGCCGATGGCCTGATAGCCGTCCATGCCCGGCATCATGATATCCATCAAGACGATCGACAGGTGCGGGTTCGAACTCGATGAGCTGGATCGCTTCGTTGCCCGTGGTCGCGGTGAGGACCTTCATTCCGCGCCGCTCTAAAACGCTGCTGAGCGCAAAGACGTTACGCGCATCGTCGTCGACCAAGAGAACCGTGCGGCCCACCAACTTTTCGTCCGAGTCCCGCAGCCGCTCCAGCATGCGTTGTTTGTCGGCCGGCAGCTTCGCCAGCGCGCGATGCAGGAAAAGGGCGGTTTCATCGAGCAGGCGCTCCGGCGACTCGACTCCCTTGACGACGATGCTGCGCGCCATCGTGTGCAGCTGGGCGTCTTCATCCGCAGAAAGCTCACGCCCGGTGAATACGACAACCGGCAAATCGGCGAGCGCAGGATCGGCGCCGACCTCTTTCAGGAGCTCGAAGCCCGATATGTCCGGCAGCCTGAGGTCGAAAACGGCGCAATCGAACGGCTCCGAACGCAGCAGCTCTCTGCATTGCGCGCCCGTGGACGCCGTGACGATTTCGAGGTCATCGTGGGCGAGCAGCGTCCTGATGCTGAGCTGCTCTGCCGCATTGTCTTCCGCGACGAGCAGGCGCCTCGTCGGCCGCGTGGTGTAGGCGCGAATGCGTGAAAATGCCGATTTGAGATCGTCGCCGTTGGCGGTCTTGGTAAGGAACGAGAAGGCGCCGCGCGCGAGACCGTGCTGCCGGTCGTCGTCCGACGTCACGATTTGCACCGGGATATGGCGGGTCGCCGGATTGTGCTTCAGATTGCTTAGCACGTTCCAGCCGATCGTGTCGGGCAGGAATATGTCGAGAGAGATCGCGCAGACGTCGTAGCGTGTGACGAGGTCGAGCGCTTCGCCGCCGCGTGCGGTTATCAAAACCTTGAAGTCCAGGCTATGCGCGACATCGGCAAGCAACCGAGCATAATGCGGATCGTCTTCGACGATCAGCAGCGTCGGCATCGCCCGGACGAATTTGAGCCCGGTCGTCGGGTATGTTCTCGGTGACCCGATCCGACACACGCTGGTCTTCGAGAAACTGCACGCTCGGCGCCGTCCCGGGCGAGGGAATACGCGGGACGATCGCCGGCCCGGAGAACTTGATGGGCAGATAGAGCGTAAAGGTGCTGCCGGTGCCTGGAACGCTGTGCAGGGTCAGTTCGCCGCCCAGCAGGTTGGCAAGCTCGCGGCAGATCGCCAAGCCCAAGCCCGTGCCGCCATATTTGCGGCTGGTGCTGGCGTCGGCCTGCTGGAATGCCTCGAAGATTATCTTCTGTTTGTCGGCCGGAATGCCGATGCCAGTATCGACCACTTCAAAGGCAACCACCAATGGCGACTGGTTCAATACGGTATGTTGTGCGCTCCAGCCGCCGACGGCAGCATGCACGCTGAGGTGCACGCTGCCCTTTTCCGTGAACTTCAAGGCATTCGACATCAGGTTCTTGAGCACCTGCTGCAGGCGCTTCGAATCCGTGACGATGCTGCGCCCGAGGTTCGCGTCAACGCGGACGTCGAAAGCGAGCTGCCGGCGCTCGGCCTCATGGCGGAACTGGCGTGACACGGCATCGACGAGGCTCGCGAGCTGAATTTCCTCGGCTTCGACGGTAACAGTACCGGACTCGATCTTCGAAAGGTCGAGGATGTCCGTGATCAGGTGAAGAAGGTCGGTTCCCGCTCCGTGAATAGTGCGTGAAAATTCAACTTGTTTGGGCACCAAATTGCCGTCGCCGTTTTCGGCAAGCTGCTGGCTGAGCACGAGGATGCTGTTGAGCGGCGTCCTCAGCTCGTGCGACATGTTGGCCAGGAACTCGGACTTGTACTTCGAGGTCAAAGCGAGCTCGCTCGCTTTTTCCTCGAGCGCGCGGCGCGCTTGCTCGATCTCGACGTTACTCTCGGCGAGCTGTTGCGCCTTCTGCTCAAGCTGATCGTTGGTCTGTTGCAGTTCGGCTTGCTGGGTTTGCAGTTCGGCCGCGAGCTGCTGCGACTGTTTCAGCAGGCCTTCGGTCTGCATCGTGGCTTCGATGCTGCTGAGGACGGTGCCGAAACTGTCCGTCAATTGCTCCAGGAACGCGATCTGCAGCGCGTTGAAGGTGCGGAGCGAGGCGAGCTCGATAACGCCCTTGAGCTGGTTCTCGAAAAGAACGGGCAAGAAAATGACATTTGTCGGCATCGCCTTGAACGACGCCGAACTGATCGGCACCGCATTCAGCGCCGGCTCGCTTATCAGCATGCGCCGCTTGTCGGCGGCGCATTGCCCGATCAGGCCGTCTCCTATGTGGAGAATTTCGCGGTGTCCCTCTTGGCCGTCGTCGGCGTAGGCGGAAACGAGCCGCAGCGAGGGCTCTTCGACCGAGTTGTCGACGCGGTAGATGACGCCGAGATGCGCATTGACCAGTGGCGTCAACTCGGTGAGCAGCATCCTGCCGACGGTGGCGAAATCGCGCTGGCCTTGCAGCATCGTGGTGAATTTCGCCAAATTCGTCTTCAGCCAATCCTGCTCCATGTTGCGCTCGGTGGTAAGGCGCAGGTTGCCGATCATCGTGTTGATGTTGTCTTTGAGTTCGGCCACTTCACCGCGCGCGTCGACCTGAATCGAGCGGGTGAGGTCGCCCTTCGTCACCGCCGTGGCGACCTCGGCAATGGCGCGCACCTGCGTGGTCAAATTCGCCGCCAGCAGGTTCACGTTGCCGGTCAGATCCTTCCACGTACCCGAGGCGCCGGGCACGTTCGCCTGGCCGCCAAGGCGGCCTTCGACACCGACTTCGCGGGCGACCGTCGTCACCTGATCGGCGAAGGTCGCCAGCGTTTCGATCATGTTGTTGATGGTTTCGGCCAGCGCCGCCACCTCGCCCTTCGATTGGACCGTGAGCTGCTGCTTGAGATCGCCGTTGGCGACGGCGGTCACGACCTTGACGATGCCGCGCACCTGCTCGGTGAGGTTCGCGGCCATAACGTTCACGGTGTCGGTCAAGTCCTTCCATGTGCCGGCGGCACCGGGCACCCCCGCCTGGCCGCCGAGCTTGCCCTCGGTGCCCACTTCGCGGGCGACGCGGGTCACTTCGGAGGCGAAGGCGTTGAGCTGATCGACCATCGTGTTGATGGTGTCCTTGAGCTCGAGGATTTCGCCGCGCACGTCGACGGTGATCTTGCGCGAGAGGTCGCCGCGCGCCACCGCCGTCGTCACCTCGGCGATGTTGCGCACTTGCGTGGTGAGATTTGCCGCGAGCACGTTCACCGTATCGGTCAGATCCTTCCAGGTGCCGGCGACGCCGGGCACGTGCGCTTGCGCCCCGAGCTTGCCTTCGGTGCCGACTTCGCGCGCCACGCGCGTCACTTCCGCGGCGAACGAGCGAAGCTGCTCCACCATGGTATTGAGCGTGTCTTTGAGAAGGAGAAGCTCGCCGCGAACGTCGACGGTGATCTTTTTCGACAAGTCGCCGTTGGCGATAGCGGTCGCCACTTCGGCGATGTTGCGCACCTGCGCGGTCAGATTTCCCGCCATCAGGTTGACGTTGTCGGTCAAATCCTTCCACGTGCCGGCGACGCCTGGCACCTGCGCCTGGCCGCCGAGCTTGCCTTCGGTTCCGACCTCGCGCGCGACACGCGTCACTTCCCAGGCAAAGGCGTTGAGCTGGTCCACCATCGTGTTGATGGTGTCCTTGAGCTCGAGGATTTCGCCGCGCACGTCGACGGTGATCTTGCGCGATAGGTCGCCGCGCGCGACGGCGGTCGTGACCTCGGCGATGCTGCGCACCTGATCGGTCAGGTTGCTCGCCATGGAGTTGACGTTGTCCGTCAGGTCTTTCCAGGTGCCGGCCACGCCGGGGACGATCGCCTGGCCGCCGAGCTTGCCTTCCGTTCCGACCTCGCGCGCCACGCGCGTCACTTCCGAGGCGAATGCGCGCAGCTGGTCCACCATGGTATTGATGGCTTCCTTGAGCTGCAGAATTTCGCCGCGGACGTCGACGGTGATCTTCTTCGAAAGGTCGCCGTTTGCGACGGCAATGGTCACGTCCGAAATATTGCGGACCTGCGCCGTAAGGTTGTTGGCCATGGAGTTGACGCTGTCGGTCAGGTCTTTCCACACGCCCGTCACTTCGCGGACCTTGGCCTGGCCGCCGAGCTTGCCTTCACTGCCGACCTCGCGCGCCACGCGCGTCACTTCCGACGTGAAGATGCCCAACTGCTTGATCATGCGATTGACGATATTGGCCGAGCGGAGAAATTCGCCTTTCAAGGGCCGGCCGTCCACGTCGAGGCGCACGGTCTGCAGCAGATCGCCCTGTGCGACGGCGGCAATGACACGCGTGACTTCGGTGGTCGGCCAAAGCAGGTCCTCGATCAGCGTGTTGACCGAATCCTCCATCTCGCTCCACGCGCCGTTGGGCAGGGCGAACTTGACGCGATGGCGGGTGTGCCCCTCGCGCCCGACCACTTGCCCGGCGCGCTCGAGTTGCTGCGCCATGCGTTCGTTCGCGGTAACGATTTCGTTGAAGGTTTCGGCAATCTTGACAATCAGGCCGGTACGCTCCGCGCTAATCCGCACGGAAAAGTCGCCTGCCCGCATCGTTTGCAAGGCGTGCAAGAGCTCCTGCAATTCAGCGCTTGAGCTCGGCTCGGAGCCGTTGGGGCCGAATGTATCGTGCGGTTCTGGCGGCGTCGCTGCGTTCTTTCCCTTCGTGGCAGCGTTGGCCTTGTGCGGCTGCATCAGTTCCCCTCCAGAAATCGTCTTTAGTGCCATTTAAAAGATGCCCCCCGCGGTGGCGGGTGCGGTGTCGAGCAATGGGAGAAAGCGCCGGCGCTCACGCAAGTCCGTCATCGCGGCGTTGTCGCCCGCAAACACTCATGGATCAGACATTGGGATTGCCCCCTGGCGGTCTTTTGGCCGCTTGAATACAAAACGCGTCTAGCCCTCAACGCCCGCCCGATACCGCGGTTCCGTCGGCGGTAATTTTTTTGGTAACACCATACGCACGCGCGGGAACGAGGTCCCTAAGCCACAGACTTAAAAGGGGTTTTTACCGAGTCCCCGGCGCCGGGAACCACGCGTCAGCGCCAGCACTTCTGTCTGACAGCGACAGCCGTAAGGACAGGAATAGCGATGAACCCCAAATGCTCCGCGGACGCGAGGACACGGTCGTGACGGACGGCAAGGACGCCGGCCTCGTGGCGCGCTGGTCGCGGCGCAAGCTCGCCCGACAGGCGAGGCGGCGTGAGGATGCGCCGGCGGAACCCGCCGCCGCCGCCGAGACGGAAAACGAGTTTCTCGGCTTCGATTTCGATTCGCTGAACTTTTTGTCCGACTACACGCGCTTCATGGCGGTCGGCGTGCCCGACCAAGTGCGCAACAAGGCGCTGCAGAAGCTGTGGGTTTCGACCGACATCATTGCAGAGCCGGATGAGCTCGATGAGTTCCGCGAAGATTTCCGCGACGAAGCCAAGGCCGTGCCGGCTGCGCTAGCGCGCTCGGGTTATCGCATCGGCCGCGGCTTCATCGACGACGAGGCAGCCGACGAGGCGCCCCCCGCGCAGGACGCCGGTGCGGACGAGCGTGATGGTGCGCAAGCCGACATTGCTTGTGATGGAGATGAAACGGACAAGCGCGGCGAAACCGCGCAGGCCGCGCGGGGGCCCGACGGCGCCCGCGACGCAGACAAGTCATAGCCTGAAATTATGGTACGCTCGCGTACCATCCGTGAAACAATTGATCGTTCCACCCGTTCCCTATTGGGAACGTTGCGCGCGGCGGGGCGTGGCGCCTGTGTTTCCCGCAAGCGAAAAGACGGGTGGAGACATGGCCCTAAAGAGAGATCCAAGCAGCATTTCAAGCCGCGATCATTCCTCGATCAAAAAATCTTTCGCATCCGCACCGGCCAATCGCCGCGACCTGTTGAAAGGCCTGTCGCTGTCCGGGCTTGCCGCTGGCTCGGCGAACGCGCTCAGCGCGCTGCCCGCGGCGGCTGCACCCGCGCAGGCTGCCGATCCGCGCGCGCTGCATTATCGGGAAACCGCGCACGTCCGCACCTTCTACCAGCTCGCGCGCAAGTGAGCGCGAGCGCCGCGCGTCCGCAAGCATTCGCGCACTTGCTTTCTCAAGGCGGGAGACGCCGAAGATGTTGATAAAGCGAACCGAAGCCCCCCGACACAACCCTATCCGGCACGCCGTCTCTCCCGCCCGCGGTGATAATTTCTCGCGCCGCGGTTTTTTGGTCGCCTCGGGCGTGACCGGCGCCGGTCTTGCCGCCTTCAGCGGCCTCAAGCCGCAGTCGGTCAAGGCCGCCGAGCCGCGCCCGCATGAGCCGCAGGGCGTCACGCGCACCAAAACGGTCTGTCCATTCTGCGCAGTCGGCTGTTCGATTTGGGCCGAGGTGCAAAACGGCGCCTGGATCGGCCAAGAGCCGGTGTTCGAAAGCCCGATCAATCTCGGCACCCATTGCTGCAAGGGTGCCGCCGCACGCGAATTGGCGATCGGCGAGCGCCGCCTGAAATATCCGCTGAAGAAGGAAAACGGCGCCTGGAAGCGGATCTCCTGGGAACAGGCGGTCGACGAGATCGGCAACAAGCTGCTCGATATTCGCAAAAAAAGCGGGCCGGATTCGGTCTACTGGCTAGGCTCGGCCAAGTTCTCCAACGAGATGGCCTATCTGCACCGCAAGTTCTACGCGTTCTGGGGCTCCAACAACGGCGATCACCAGGCCCGCATCTGCCATTCCACCACCGTCGCCGGCGTCGCCAACTCCTATGGCTACGGCGCCATGACCAATTCCTTCAACGACATCCACAACTCCAAATCGATTTTCCTGCTCGGCGGCAATCCGGCCGAGGCCCACCCGGTGTCGATGCAGCACCTGCTGCGCGCCAAGGAAAGCGGCTGCAAGCTGATCGTGGTCGACCCGCGCTATACCCGCACGGCTGCGCACGCCGATGAATTCGTGCGCTTGCGCCCGGGCACCGACGTGGCCTTCATCTGGGGCGTGCTGCACGTCGTGCTCAAGAACGGCTGGGAGGACAAGGAATACATCAAGCAGCGCGTCTTCGCTTTCGACGACGTGCGCAAGGAAGTCGAGAAGTACCCGCCGAAAGTGGTGGCCAACATTACCGGCGTTCCCGAAGCGCAAATCGAGAAAGTGGCCGAGCTGACCGCCAAGAACCGTCCCGGCACGCTGATCTGGTGCATGGGGCTGACCCAATCGACCATCGGCAACAACAAGACGCGCGCAGCATCGATTTATCAGCTCGCGCTCGGCAATATCGGCAAGGCCGGCGGCGGCGCCAACATATTCCGCGGCCACGACAACGTGCAGGGCGCAACCGACATGTGCCTGCTGTGCGACAACCTGCCAGGTTACTACGGCCTGAGTGAAGGCGCCTGGAAACATTGGGCGCGCGTCTGGGACGTCGATTACGACTGGCTGAAGGGCCGCTTCGCCTCCAAGAAATTGATGGAGCAGAAAGGCATTCCGGTGTCGCGCTGGTTCGACGGCGTGCTCGAGGACAAAAAGGACCTCGATCAGCCCAACAGCATCCACGCGATGATCTACTGGGGCCACGCGCCGAACTCGCAAACGCGCGGCCCGGACCTGAAAAAGGCGATGGAGAAGCTCGACCTGCTGGTGGTGATCGACCCGGTGCCGACGATGAGCGCCGTCATCGCCGACCGCAAAGACGGCACCTACCTGCTGCCGGCCGGCTCCACCATGGAGACCGCCGGCTCGGTGACTAATTCAAACCGCTCGCTGCAGTGGCGCGAGAAAGTCATCGAGCCGATGTTCGAAGCCAAAGGCGACTACGAGATCGCCTATCTGCTGGCGAAGAAGCTCGGCTTTGCCGACGAGTTGTTCAAGCATATCGGCGTGAAAAACAACGAGCCCTCCGCCGACGACCTCCTGCGCGAGATCAACCGCGGCACGTGGACCATCGGCTACACTGGCCAGTCGCCCGAGCGGCTCAAGCTGCACATGCAGCACCAGGACAAGTTCGACACCACGTCGCTGATCGGCACGAGCGGCCCGGTGAAGGGCGAATACTACGGGCTGCCCTGGCCGTGCTGGGGCACCGCCGAAATGAAGCATCCCGGCACGCCGCTGCTTTACGATCAGTCGAAGACCATCGCCGAGGGCGGGCTGCCGTTCCGCGCGCGCTGGGGCGTCGCTCACAAGGGCAAGACGCTGTTGGCCGAAGGCTCCTATCCGAAGGGCTCGCCCATCAAGGACGGCTATCCTGAAATGACTTTGGCCGTGCTCGAAAAGCTCGGCTACGTCAATCAGCTCACGCCCAAGGAAAAAGTCATCATCGCCGCCGTCGCGGCCGGCGTTTACAAGCCGGCGTTGAACGACATCGGCGACCGGGACGCCACCGCACTGTTGCGGCAGATCGAAGGCGGCAACGCATCACAGCCCGCCCCCGCTAACGCACCACAGCCGGCGCAGGCGACGCCCTCGCCGCAGCCCGGCCAGGCGGCGCAGGCGCCTGCCGTTCCACCGGCCAAGCCCGGGCAGGCGGCGCAACAGAAGCAGGCAGCCGCCGAGGCGGAGGCCGGCAGGTTCCCGAACTTCACCGGCAAGGCGCACGACGCCATCGTCGCCTATCTCGCCAACGCGCCGAAAAGCCTCGCCAAGAAGAAGGGCTCGGCGGCCCACGACGTCAAGCAAGGCAAAAAGAACGGCGAGCTGGGCGAGCAGGAATTCAGCGGCGGCGACAACGTCAAGCCGGATCAGCAGCCGATGCACAAAGCGGCCGGCCTGCGCGAGAAGATGCTGAAGATAAACTGGAAAACCGACCTCTCCGGCGGCATCCAGCGCGTCGCCATCGCCAACAACATCGCACCGTTCGGCAACGGCAAGGCGCGCGCGCTGGTGTGGAATTTCCCCGATCCGATCCCGGTGCACCGCGAGCCGCTTTACACGGCGCGCCGCGATCTCCTGCCGAAATACGAAACTTACAAGGACCGCCGCGATTTCCGCCTGCCCGTCCTCTACCGCTCGATCCAGGAGAAGGACGTCTCCAGCAAATACCCGCTGATCCTGACGACGGGGCGGCTGGTCGAGTTCGAGGGCGGCGGCGACGAGACTCGCGCCAACAAATGGCTGGCCGAATTCCAGCAACAGATGTTCGCCGAGATCAATCAGGAAGACGCCAAACGCCTCGGCGTGAACAACGGCAAGTTCATCTGGCTGCATACGCCCGACGGAGCACAGGTGAAGGTCGCGGCGCTGGTGACCCCGCGCGTCGGCAAAGGCGTGGTGTTCATGCCCTTCCATTTCGGCGGCTTCTGGATGGGCGAAGACATTTCCAGCCGTTACCCGCAGGGCACCGTGCCCTACGTCACCGGCGAAGCCGCCAACACCGCGATGACCTACGGCTACGACGTGGTGACTTTCATGCAGGAGACCAAAGTCACGCTATGTCGGGTCCAGGCGGCCTGATTGCAGGAGAAACGATATGGCTCGCATGAAATTCCTCTGCGACTCCGACCGGTGCATCGAGTGCAACGCCTGCTCGACCGCCTGCAAGAACGAGAACCACGTGCCCTGGGGCATGGTACGCCGGCGCGTGGTCACATTGAACGACGGCGTGGTCGGCAAGGAGAAGTCGATCGCGATCTCTTGCATGCATTGCACCGACGCGCCCTGCGTCGCCGTCTGCCCGGTGAGCTGCATCTACCAGACCGACATCGGCGTGGTGTTGCACAACAAGGACACCTGCATCGGCTGCGGCTATTGCTTCTACGCCTGCCCGTTCGGGGCGCCGCAATATCCGCAAGCCTCCAATTTCGGCACGCGCGGCAAGATGGACAAATGCACCTATTGCGCCGGCGGGCCGGAGGAGAACGGCTCGCAGGCCGAGTTCGAGAAGTACGGCCGTAACCGCATCGCCGAAGGCAAGCTGCCGCTGTGCGCCGAGATGTGCTCGACCCGCGCGTTGCTTGCCGGCGACGGCGACATCATCGCCCAGATCTACAAGGAGCGCGTGAGCAAGCGCGGCTACGGCTCCGGCGCCTGGGGCTGGCACACCGCCTATTACCGAGGACGCGCAAGCTAAGGAGGCGTGACATGTCCCCAGCGCGAATTACGGGAGCCATCGTCGCCATCATCGCCGCGGGATTGCTGGCCTGGGTCATCTTCCTCACCTTCGGCCCGGAAGAAATCGTGGCGCCGACGGTGAAGGTGAGCACCGCGCAGAATCACCAGCCGTCGACCGCCGGCCAGGCGCAGGGACCGGCGGAGGTGACCAGCAAGACCGTGCCGGTGAACGGCCAGGGCTCCGGCAGAGCGCACGAGACGGCGGCGCCGGCGCCTGCGGGAAAACCATCAGCCGAGCAAGTGCTCGCCGCCCGCACGCAACTCATGCGCTTCCGCACCAAGACCGGCGAGGGTGCCTTTCCGCAGCTCGCCGCCGGCAATTTCCACATCAATACCGATCAGCCTCAGGCGGCCGCCGATCCGCAGCAGGCGCGCAAATGGCTGGCCGACAAGCCGGGCGGCGACGTGATGCGCGACCGCGGCTTCATCGCGGGCATCTCCTCCCTGCCCTACAAGAACGCCGCCAATTTTCAGCAGCCGCAGGGCCGCTTCTGGCGCAGCGTGCATAACGATCCGGTGCGTTACGGCGGCGGCTGGCTGATCTTCGGCATCGTGTTTGCCCTGGCGGTCTTTTTGTTCGTGCGCGGGCGCGTGCGCGTCGAGGAAGGTTTCAGCGGCGTGCCGATCCGGCGCTTCAACGTGATCGAGCGCACCACGCATTGGATGACGGCGAGCTCCTTCGTGGTGATGGGCTTTACCGGCCTGATCATCCTCTACGGCAAACCGCTGCTTATCCCGCTGATCGGCGAAGGTGCGCTCGGCCCGGTCGCCTATTGGAGCGCCTGGCTGCACATGGCCTTCGCCGGCCCCTTCGTGCTCGGCATCGTGATGATGATCGGCATGTGGATCGCGCAGAATCTGCCGACCTGGGTCGACTGGGAATGGCTCAAGCAGGGTGGCGGCATGATCATCCCCGGCAAACATCCCCCCGCCTACCGCTTCAATGCCGGACAGAAAATCCTGTACTGGCTGCAAATCTCGAGCGGGCTGGTGCTGTTGTGGAGCGGTCTCACCCTGATGTTCCCGTTCTACTGGTTCGGCTACAGCGGCATGCAGGCGGTGCAGCTGTTGCACGTGTGCGTGGCGCTGCTGCTGATCGCACTGATCATCGGCCACATCTACATAGGCTCCATCGGCATGGAGGGCGCCTTCGATGCCATGTGGTCGGGCGACGTCGACCGCAACTGGGCGAAGGAGCATCACAGTCTCTGGTACGAGCGCATTACCGGGCGGCGCGCCGACCGCGACGAGCGAGCGCAGCAGCCCGCGGAATAGTCAGGAGGTTATGTCCCATGCCGACGTTCTTCACGGGTCTCGCCTGCGCCGCGGTGATCGCGCTGGGCGCAGCGCTTGCTTACAACTTCCTCGGCTTCACGGTGACGCAGCAAACCGCAACCGATGCCGTTCACGTTCAGCAACACCCCATGGCCGAAAAGGCGCATGCGGCGAAAGAGTCTCGAAAAAAAGGCTGAACGCCGGCCGATCAGCGGCTGTCGTCCAGCAAGGCGAACGATGGTGACGGCGCAGCGCGCGCCTCGGCCCGCGCGGCCGGCAGCGGACCGGTGGTGAGCGCGATCTGCGCCAAGAAAAGCACCGTGGCGACGATCCACACAGCGTAACCGTGCCAGGCGAGCCGCTTGCCGGCGGTGCACCGTTTCGCGATCAGGCAGGATGCGCCCGCGCCCAACACCGCGGCGATGTTGGCGACCAGCATGAGCGCGAAGCGGTGGCCGCCCGCCAGCGGCGCATGCAGTGCTTGCTCCGCATGTGCGCCTTGCATCAGGCCGCTTTCGTAGAGCTCGAAGCCGAGATAGAGCGCGAGGGCGCTGGCCACGCCAACGCCGATTGCCGGCCAGCATAGTTTCGAGGAGTGCGCTTGCGAAATACCGGAAACGTTGCGCAATAATTTTGAGAAATTCATAATTCCCTCTGCATGCGGTCAACGGCCAACATGGGAGAGGGTTCCGGCTGACGTATGGTACGGCGTGATACGAAATTCAGCCGATCGGTTTGTCAGTCCGCCGCGTCCCGTAATGAAAAGAGAGTGATCGTCCGGAAAATCACATCCGGTCAGTCGTGCGTCGATTTTTTCTTCTGCACCGGCAGCGATTGCGCGAGGCGCAAGTGCTTCTTCAGCGTCGGCAGCTCGTGCTGCGCCATGACCGCGGCGGGACCGCTGCGTTTGGCCTCTTTCTCGAAGCTCTTGATGTCCTTCTTGTGCTCCTTGACCATGAAGCCGGCAAAGGCCGCATCGAAGGCCCTGCCCTTCACATAGGTCAGCTTGCGCGCCTCCTTGGCGGCGCCGGCGAGCGGCTTTTTCGGCACGCGCGCCGCTATCTGCTTGGCCACATTCTTGGCCTGCTGCAGCGCCTGGCTATGGTCCTGCACGAGCGTCCGTGCGAAGGAGCGCGTGGCGTCCGAGCCCGCGTTCTGCTCGGCCAGCTTGCCGAGCTCGATCATCGACAGATCGCCTTGGATGGCGTCGGCAACGAAGGCGCGATCTTGCAGGCCGGCGGATTTCTGCTGCACCGGCGCAGCCGCCCCTTGCGACGCCGCGAGCGTCAATACGGATATCAGTCCGACGAGCGTGTTGATGCGTTGCATGGCAAACCTCCGGTGTTCAATCGACCAACCGGGTGAAATGCTGCCGCGCCCCACAGCTAAAACGCCAGTGCTCCGCGCTTAGTTCCCTCAAGCGGCGGCGCCTCGAAGCGCGGCCGCTACGTGGCGTCGCAAGCTGGCGCAGTACGCGCAACGCGTTAGACCGGCTCGACCACGCGGCGATAGAGATGCCAAGTGGTGTGGCCGAGCACCGGCAGCGTCACCAGAAGGCCGAGGAAAAACGGCAGCGCCGACACGATCAGCAGCACGACCACCACCACCGCCCAGCCGATCATCGGCATCGGGTTCGTCACCACCGCCCGCACGCTGGTGATCATGGCGGTGACGAAATCGACCTCGCGGTCGATGAGCAGCGGAAACGACACCACTGTGAGCGAAAACAGGATGAGCGAGATCACCGCGCCTTCGGTATTGCCGACGAGAAGAAAGGCGAGCCCTTCGTTGGTGCTGAGCACGACGGCGATGAATTGCCGGATGGTGGTGAATGAGGCGTGCAGGCCGAAGAACAGCGCCATCAGCATCCGCGCCTGATACATCCACATGATGAACATGAAGACGGAGACGAGAGCCATCCAGCCGACCTCGCTGCGGGCGCGGATGGCGGCCGCGATGTTGCGCAGCGAAGGCTTCTCGCCCTGCTCGCGGCAGCGGCTGATCACATAGAGCGAGACGGCGGCGAACGGGCCGAGCAGCGCGAAGCCGGCGGCGAACGGATAGGCGAGATAGGTCATGTGCAGGGCCGTAATGCAAAGCACGATGAAGATGCCGCCGGCGGCATAAAAGGCGCCGACGCCCAGTCCCCAAAGCGGCAGCGCCTGGAAATCGCGCAGACCGAGGCCGAGCGCCTCGATGACGTCGTTCGCCGTGATGCGGCGGATGACCGGATCGGTCCTGCCGGAGATGGTGGTCGCCATGGCGCCCCCGCCATATCCTTCGTCGTTACTTTGGCAGGCTGAGGAAAGCGCGCGCCTTGACCAATATCAAGGCACCCGGTGTGCCTGGATGTTCTGGGCGCGTGCGCGCGCCTAGGGCATCATCCGATGGGGTAGAATGAGGCCGAGCGCCCAACCTCCGGATTGATTCGCTTCGCTCGCAATGCCGGATCGACCTGATCGGAGTCCGCTTCGCGATGCGTCGCGCAAGCCTTGCGCATGCGCGATCCCCAGCGCCGCCGGCCCGGCATTGTATTGTGCGGCGGGACGGCGATAATGCGCGGCGCGTGACGCTGGCGCCTGTCGCCGGACTACATCAAGGGGGGAACGGAAATGGCCGACAACACCAAATCGAGCCCAGCGCGGCGGTCGCGCAAAGAGGACGTGCCGAAGCCCCTCGTTTCGGATGGCGGCCTTGCTCTCGCCGTCTACGTCCTTTATCTCGCCGGCTTTTTCACCGGGCTGACGGCGGTGATCGGGGCGATCATCGCCTACATGCAAAGCGAGCGCGCCGACGAAATCCTGCAGACGCATTTTCGTTTTCAGGTCAGAACGTTTCTGATCGGATTGCTCTATGTCGTTATCGCCGCGGTCACCCTGCACGTCGGCATCGGCGCGCTGATCCTGGTGTGGTGGGCGATCTGGACGGTGGTCCGCTGCGTCAAGGGCCTGCTCGCCTTGAACGCCGGCGAGCCGATCGCCGACCCCGATTCCTGGCTGTTCGGATAGTCGATCCGAACGCCGATCCTTCCGGGCCGGCGCACCCGCGCCGCGCCCGGATTTCATGCTGAACCGTTTCGCTCAGTGCCGCTTCCGCCCGGCGAGCGCCGCCTCCACGCTGCGCGGACGCCTGGCGCCCGTCACCTGCGCGACGCATTTCTTGTCGGGCTGACAGTAGACGAGGCAGGCGGTGCCCGGCTTGCCCTTGCAGTCGGTGCCGCAATCGTAGCCGCTGGAGTCTTGCGAAAAATGGCCGCCGACCTTCTCGCAAATACTTTTGAGCTGCTCGGCGGTGTGCTTGGGCAGATGAATATCGCGCGCCAGAGCCGAGCCGCCGAGAGCAAAAAAGCCAGCCAGGACGAGGGGAACAATCGATTTCCGCACGGCAACCTCCCACAATGCGTTTCGCCCCCGATAGCCGATCATAAGCGCAAGCCTTGGCGAATTTAAGCGGCCTATCGGCGCACCCGGCAATTTCGCGTTTCCCGTGGATGGCAGTACGGGGCTTGCGACAGTCACCAGGCCGCGCGCCGGATGCAGGCGCCGGCGATGCAACGATCCGGTTTCGGCGCTGTTAGTATGCTGAAATTATGCGAGGCGAGACATGAAAAGGATGCTAACGGCCGCGGCCACCGTCATAACGTTAATCGCTTGGAGCGGTCACCGGGCGCATGCTTACGGCAACCATCCGTGGTGTGCCGTCTACAATCTGGGTTGGGGCGACGCCCAGTGGGAATGCGAGTACGATTCGATTGAAGCGTGCCGGCCGAACGTCGTCGCCGGCAATCGCGGCTTTTGCAATCCGAACCCCGCGTACGGCCCGCAGCGACGCTTCGTGCCGCCGCACAGCCGGCGTTAGGTTGCGCATGAGCCTCGGCGCGTGTCAGCCCGGACAGCTCGAGAACGTGCACAGGCCCATCTGCGTATAGACGCCGGCATTTCCCGCGCAAGCCGCAGCCTCCAGCGCCTCGTCGGAGATCTCGGGGCTCGCAAGCGCCTCCTCGGCATGTTCGCTGGGGATATCGCTCATGGGGTTGCTCCTCTTGTCGTGAAACCTGTGAGCTTTCGATCACGCCGCTCAAAAAGCCTGGGCGCGGGCGGACGCTCCCGCATCGATGGTGACGATGCAGCCGCTGGTGTAGCCCGACTGCTCGGAGGCGAGAAAGGCGATGGCCGCGCCGATTTCTTCCGGCGTCGCGGCGCGGCCGAACGGCAGCGGCTTCACCAAATCCTTCCAGTTGTCCTCGCTGCCGGTGCGGTCGCGCGCCTTCTTCTTCATGAGCGTGACCAGGCGGTCGGTCGCCACCGGGCCGGGATTGATCGCGACGACGCGGATGCCGTCTTTCGCGCTGACGCTGCCGAGCGACTGGGTGAAGGCGACCAGCGACGCATTGCCTGCCACGCCGCAGATGTATTCGGGGTCGTGCGTTTGGGCTGCGCTTCCCACCACGTTGACGATGACGCCGCGCTTGCGCTGCTGCATCAGCCGATAAAAGGCGCGGCACATATTGACGTAGCCGAACACTTTGAGGTCCCAGGCCTTGCGCCACGTGGCCTCGTCAACGCTCAACAGAGCGCCTCCGGGAATGGCGCCGGCATTGTTCACCAGGATGTCGATGTCGGGATAGTCGCGCGCCAGCCGGTCGACATTGGCGCTGTCGGAAAGATCGGCAGCGACGGTGTCGACGCGCACATTGGCTTTCTGCGCGAGCGCCGATTTGGCGGCCGCAAGCGTATCGCTGTTGCGCGCCACGATGACGACGTTGCAGCCTTCGCCCGCCAGAATTTCCGCGGCCGCGCGCCCGATCCCCTTGGAGCCGCCGGTGATCAGCGCGGTTTTGCCGGCAAGTTTCAGATCCATGGACACCCCACAATAGTCAGCGGAGCGACTATGACGGCCTCGCCCCCGCTCGGCAACCGGCCTGCCGGCCCCGCTCCACGAAAGGACGTATTTGATCTAGCTCAACGCGGATCGACGCAACTCATATTTGCTGCCGGCCGACAACTCGAACTTGGCACGGAAGATGACCATGCGATTGCACCTTGTTGGAACTCTCGTTGCCGCACTGTTGGCGATCGCGCCGGCGCGTGCGGCCAATAGCGTTCCCAGCCCGACGCTTCAGGAGATTCTGATCAAGACGAGCCTTCTGACCTTCAATGACGCAAACCTGACCGGCAACTACTCGGTCATGCACGCCAAGCTCGCCAAACTGTTTCGCGACAAGATCACTCCGGACCGCTTGAAAGTGGCTTTCAAGGGCTTCAGCAGCAAAAAAATCGACATCGCGCTCATTGCTGCCATGCCGCCGGTCGAGACCGGCGAGCCCAGTATCGACGAACACGGCGCACTCGTGCTGCGCGGTTACTTCAATACCAAGCCGAGCCGGGTCACCTACGAGCTTTACTTCTTACCCTCCGAAGGGGAATGGAAGCTCGCTCAGATCGACGTCAAAGTGAAGTCTCCCGAGAGCAAGTAAGCAGGCACCATCCGACCCCGCACGGTGCAGCATGGCCAGCGATCAGCCCGCAGCGCGTAAACCGGTAGCGACGTGGCGCAAAGTGCTTGCCGCGATTCTCGATTTTATCTTCGTCTTCGCGATCTTTGGCTACGCCATCGGCTCCATGACCGGCGGCCTCACGCAAGGAGGCTTTGAGTTGCACGGCGGCCCCGCCCTCATTCTGTTTGCGCTCGTGATTCTTTATTTCGTTATCTTCACGCGCTTTCTGGGCGGCACTTTATTCCAGCGTCTGCTCGGCGTGCGATAAGCCGGGGCTACCGGGGCGCGGTGGGGGTCAGGTCGGGTCGCGGCGCACTCCGCTCATTCCCGCGAGCGGGAATCCGCAGCCAAAAATGGGCGACGAAGCAATCCAGCATCGAATCCATGAGCGTCTGGATTGCTTCGCGTCGCTGGAATGACACAGCGACCCGAGCGGTTTCCGCCCTAAAACACCGCGTCCGGCACTTCCATCAGGCTCGCTGCGCCCGCCTGGATGCGCGCCAAGTGGGAGGCCGTCTCCGGCAGCATGCGCTCCATGAAGAAGCGCGCGGTGACAAGCTTGGCGCCCATCGTCGAGGCGGCGCCGTTCGCCTGCGGCGCCTTGGCGGCTGCCGCTTCCGCGATGCGCGCCCACATGTAGCCGAGCGCCACCAGCCCGAACAAATGCATGAAATCGTAGGAGCCGGCGCCGGCATTGTCCGGCTTGGCAAGCGCGTTCTGCATGAACCACATGGCCGCCTGCTGCAGGTGGCTGAGCGCGGTTGCGAGCGGCGCGAGATAAGGCTTCATCGCCTCATCGGCGCCCTTGTCCTTGATGTAGCCCTGCACCTCGCCGATGAAGGCCATGAGCGCGCGGCCGCCGTCCTTGCCGAGCTTGCGGCCGACGAGGTCGAGCGCCTGGATGCCGTTGGCGCCTTCGTAGATCTGCGCGATGCGCGCGTCGCGCACGAACTGCTCCATGCCGTGCTCGGCGATGTAGCCGTGGCCGCCGAACACCTGCTGCGCCATCACCGTGTTGGCGAAGCCCTGGTCGGTGAGCACGCCTTTGATCACCGGCGTGAGCAGGCCCATGTGATCGTCGGCGCTCTGGCGCTGCTTGGCGTCGCCGGCGCGATGCGCCACGTCGCTTTGCAGCGCCGTCCACATCACCAGCGCGCGCGCGGCCTCGTTGAAGGCGCGCATGGTCATCAGCGCGCGCCGCACGTCGGGGTGCACGATGATCGGATCGGCCGGCTTGTCGGGATATTTGACGCCGGAAATCGAGCGGCCCTGCAGGCGCTCCTTGGCGTAGACGACCGCGTTCTGATAGGCGACCTCCGACTGCGCCAGCCCCTGCACGCCGACGCCGAGCCGCGCCTCGTTCATCATGGTGAACATGGCGTTGAGCCCGCGATTCTCCTCGCCGACCAGCCAGCCCACGGCGCCGTCATAGTTCATGACGCAGGTGGAGTTGCCGTGGATGCCCATCTTCTCTTCGATCGAGCCGCAGGCGACCGCGTTGCGCTTGCCCAGCGCGCCGTCGTCGCCGACCATCACTTTCGGCACCACGAACAGCGAGATGCCCTTGGTGCCGGCAGGCGCCCCTTCGATGCGCGCCAGCACCAGGTGGATGATGTTCTCGGCCAGATCGTGCTCGCCGGCGGAGATGAAGATCTTGGTGCCGCTGATCTTGTAGGAGCCGTCCGGCTGCTTCACCGCCTTGCTGCGCAGGAGGCCGAGATCGGTGCCGCAATGCGGCTCGGTCAGGTTCATGGTGCCGGTCCAGACGCCCTCGACCATCTTCGGCAGATACTTGGCCTTGATCTCCGGCGAGGCGTGCGTGAGCAGCGCGGCGATCGCCCCTTGCGTCAGGCCCGAATACATGGCGAAGGCCATGTTGGCCGAGCAGAGGAATTCGTTGACCGCAACGGTCAGCGTTGAGGGCAGCCCCTGGCCGCCGAACTCCGCCGGCGCCGACATGCCGATCCAGCCGCCCTCGGTAAGCTGCCCGAAGGCTTCCTTGAATCCCTTCGGCGTGCTGACGCTGCCGTCGTCGTGGCGCGTGCAGCCTTCGGTGTCGCCGACGCGGTTGAGCGGGCTGCAGCGTCTCTTCCGCGAACTTGCCGGCCTCGCGCAGGACCGCCTCGACGATATCGGGCGAGGCATCGGAAAAGCCCGGCAGATTGCCGTAGCGGTCGAGGTGGAAGACATCGTTCAACAGGAACAGCGCATCGTCCACGGGCGCCTTGTAGGTCGGCATCGGTCCCTCCGGCGCGGCGTCCTGCCCGCGCTTAACGCATCGTTAACTATTGAGCGGTTGCGACCAATGTAAGACGGCCGCGGCCTTGCCCCAATGCCGCGTGGCGCGGCGATCCACAATGGCGCATGTCGGCTTTCGGGGCCATTAAGGGCGCGACCCCCCGCGGGCACGGCAAAGGGCCGGTTAATGCGGGCGTCTTTCCCTCTCCCCGCTTGCGGGGAGAAGGTAGCAAGCGCGCCGGAGCGCGCAGCGCGAAGGCGGGCGAGCCGGGTGAGGGGCGCGGCGGCGTTGATCCTGTCCGACAAAATAGTTATTTTGTCCGACATGACCGACACTCGCCCCCAATCGACGCCGAAGAAAAAGAGCACCCCGGCACATCGCGGTACGGAAGAGGCTTTGCGGCAAGGCAGCTGGCAAAGCCGCGCCACCCTTGGCGCGGCAAAGGCCGCCGGATTTCTCGGCGGCGCAAAATCCGAGCGCGTGGGCGGGCGGGTGTCGCGCCGGCTTATTTCCGCCGCCAAGGCCAAGTCCGGCATCGATTTGCAAACCGAATTGCTCGAGTACGCGCTCTCGAAGGTCGCGCTGGAAGACGACTTCGGCAAGAAGCTTCTGGCGCGCAAAGGCTCCGTTCCCGACGACGTGGAACTGTAGAGATTGCCGGGCGCGATCGGCCTCGAACGTATCCTGCGCAGGCTGAAGCCTGACAAGCATATCCAACTCGCGCCGCGCGCCGAAACCCAACTCCCCTTCGTCGACAGCGAGCCGCTCGCCGGGCCGCCCTTGTTGCTCGATACGAGCGTCTATGTGCACGTGCTGAAAGGACAAACGCCCACGCGGGCAGACGAATTGCTGCGGGCGCGAACGATTTATCACTCCGCAACGGTGATCGGCGAACTCGTCCACCGTTTGGGTTCGCGCATTCCGGCAAACGCGAAAGAGGAAAAAGCGCATCGAGCGCTCATCGAAACGATAAAGGATATTCCTGCGCACCGGATCGTTTCACCAACCGCGCAGATTTGGGCAGAGGCCGGCATTCTCGCCGGCATCCGCGCGCGGACCGGCGGCTTTCAAGCGCGATCCCAGGATGCTTTGAACGATGCGCTGATCTTTCTTCAAGCGCGCGAGACCGGCGCGGTCGCGCTCACGGCAAACATCACGGACTTCGACGTCTTTCAGCAGATCGTGCCCAACGGACGCGTCGTTTTCTATCGGGCGATATCGTGATCGGTGCGCGGGAAGTTGAGCGGCACCGCCGTCAAGCTTACCATCCACACCGCCCTAAATGCCGGAAAAGCCCTGCACGTGCCGCCCGCGCGCGTCGATTGACGCCTGAGCCCCATTGGGGTACTCCACCGCATCGCTCGCCGCCCAGTCTCGGTCACCGAGCTTCCCGGCTACCGGAAGCGGGCGGACGGGCTCCTCTCGGAGGCCGAGCAGGCTCTACGCCAAGAACGAATAAAGCCGACCTCAGCGCGCAGGACAAAAAGAAATTCGCAGCACTGGTGAAGGAGATCACCGCGCAATGGCGAAGAAAGTGAAGAAGGCGAAAAGGAGCCGACTGGCCGACGACATTTTTCTCAGCCTCAACGAAGCGCTGAAATACGCGCGTGGCGAGAAGGCCGACGTAATCGTGCATCGCGTCACGCCGAGCGACACAGACGCGCGCGAGGCGCGCCACAAGCTTGGCCTGTCGCAACGCGAGTTCGCCGCCGTCATCGGCACCGGCGTCGGCACCGTGCGCAAGTGGGAACTGGGCACGCGCCGGCCGTCAGGCGCCGCGCGCACGCTGATCGAGGTGATCAAGCGCGAGCCGAAGGCGGTGCGCCGCGCGCTCAGGAGCAAGGCCTCGTAAGCTCAGGAGCAAGGCCTCGTAATATGTGCGCCCGCGTCCGCTTCGCTGTGTTCGAGACGCTCGGCTACCCGCTGGTCCCCGTCCCTGCCTGCGCGTGAACACGCCGCCAACGCGACTCTAGGAACGAAATCGCAAGCCCCCCGGTCGCCGCCCTGGGTCCCCACTGGCGCGGGGACTGAGCGGATGATTCCGCCAAAAGGGTCGGCGCATCGCCGCGCGCGCCGCGCGGTGCCCAAGTAACGGCAACCGCCCGTTAAATCCTGCGCCTGCGGCCAATCCTTAACGACTTGTTTACCGCGGGCGGCAAAAAGTTGGCGTCCGAGGACGGCGGACCGCGCCCGTGTCCACCTCCTGTTAAGGCGTCCCGGCTCCACGGCGGCTGACCAGGCTCGCTTGGCCTCACCCTGGAAGGCGGTGCGCGATGAAATTTGGCGTCCCGTGGCGTGCGCAAGGGGCCCGGCCGGAGCCCCGCGAAACAGCAATGCATGCGGCGCGCCGCGCGGGCCTGCCGTTGGGAGATTGGCTCAAGGCCGTGATCCTCAAACAACAAGCCGCCCCTACCGCCGCAGCAAGCGACGACACCCCGCATCGCGAAGACCTCGCCAGCGTGCACCAGCGGCTGGACGATCTCGCGCAGCGCATCGAGCGGATGACGCGCTCGGGGCCTGCCGCCTATGCGCCGCCGCCGCGCCGCGCGCGCGGCGATGCCGGCACGCCCGGCGACCTCGTCGACCGCTTCGACCGCCGCCTCGACCGCTTCGCCGATGGCGCGCGGACGGCGCCGCCGCTTGCGCCCACGCCCAACATGCAGCTGCCGCCCAGCCTCGACCGCGCGCTGGTCGAGATCGCCGCGCGCCAGCGCGCGCTCAACGGCGAGCCGGCGCCGGCGGCAGCGCAACCGAAGCCGCAGGCAAAGGCGCCGGTGGCGCAGCCCGCGCCCAGACCGGCGCCGCCGCCGGCGCCCGCTCCCGCAGCCCTCGCCGAAGCTGCGCCCGCGCCGATCCCGGCCCCCGCGCCGGTGCCGCTGCCGGTGCAGAATATTTCCGGGCTGGAAGAGCAGCTGCGCCGCATCACCGACCAGATCGAGACGCTGCGCAAGCCGGGCGTCGAGGAGGCGATCAACGCGCTGCGCGGCGAGCTCATCGACATCGGCAACGCGCTCAACGAGGCGATGCCGCGGCGCGAAATCGAGGCCATCGAGAAGCAGATCGCCGGCTTGAGCCAGCGCATCGCGGAAGGCCGGCAGAACGGCGTCGACCACGACCAGCTTTCCGGCATCGAGCAGGGGCTCGTCGAAGTGCGCGATGCGCTGCGCGGGCTGACGCCGGCCGAGCAGCTGGTCGGCTTCCACGACGCCGTCGACGGGCTTGCCCGCAAGATCGATCTCATCGTCGCGCAAAAAGACCCCGAGACCATGGCGCAGCTGGAAAGCGCCATCGCCACGTTGCGCGACATGGCGGCGCATGTCGCCTCCGGCGAGGCGGTGAGCAGCCTGGCCGCCGAGGTGCAGCTGCTCGGGCAAAAGGTCGACTACATCGCGCATGCCACCACGGCGAGCCCGGCGCTCGACAATCTCGAGCAGCGGGTGTCGGCGATCGCCGACGCGCTCGCCCAGCGCGCGCAGAACGGCGGCGCAGTGCCGCCGCGGCTGGAAACGCTGGTGCAGTCGCTCGCCGACAAGATCGAGCAGCTGCAGGCCTCGCGCGGCGACGACGTGGCGGTCGGCCATCTCGAAGACCGCATCGTCAAGCTGGTCGAGAAGCTCGATGCCTCCGAGTCGCGGCTCGGCCAGCTCGAGGCGATCGAGCGCGGCCTCGGCGATCTCTTGGTGCATGTCGAGGAATTGCGCGCCAACAGGGAGCCGTCCGGCCTGCGCGCGGAGAATTCGCCGGCGGTGGACGAGCTCAAGCACGAGATCGCGCGCACCCAGGACGCCGTCGACAGCGTGCACGGCACGCTCGCCCTGGTGGTCGACCGGCTGGCCAAGATCGAGGCCGACCTGCGCGCCAGCCGCACGGTGGCGGAAGAGACGGCGGCCGCGGCGCCGCCGCGCATGGGCAAGCTCGCCGTGCGCGCGGTAAGCGATGCGCCGTCCGAGGCACCGTCGGCGCCGCCGATCGCGCCGCAGCCCGCGCCGCAGACTGCGCCTGCGCCTGCGCCCGAGCCGGCCCGGCTGCCCAAGGCGGCGAGCCTGCCGATGCCGCAAGTGCCGGCGGCGCCGGCGCAGCCCGCGCAGGGACGCGCCGCCGCGCCGGTGGCGCCGCACGAGCCTTTGGAGCTGCACGAATCGCAGATCGCGCGGCCGGCGGCGGCGGCGCCGCCACCGCCGCCACCGTCACCACCGCCACGCCGCCGCGCCTCCCTCCCCCTCGAGCCCGATCTGCCGCCCGACCAACCGCTCGAACCCGGCTCGGGCCGCCCCCAGTTCAGCGCCCGCATCGCCGCTTCGGAAGCGGCCCTCGGCGCCGCCGCTCCCGCGCCGGCAGGCACCGCCGGCGGCAAATCGAGCTTCATCGCCGCCGCCCGCCGCGCCGCCCAGGCCGCGCTGCAGCAGGCGCCGAGCGCGCCTCCGCCGCACGACGAAGCGGAGGAGTTCGAAGAGCCCGAGCGCCGCTCGCTTTCCGGCAAGCTGATGAAGCGGATGAAATCGCTGTTCGTCGCCGCCGGCATCATCGGGTTGGTGGGGGGAGGGGCGCAGATCCTCGGCCACAATTTCTATCTCGGCCACAACAGCAACAGCAGCAACAGCAGCGACAGCAGCAGCAACGGCAGCGACAGCAGCGACAGCAGCAGCACCAACAGCGGCAGCAACAGCGGCAGCGGCAGCAACAAGACCGCCAAGACCGGCAGGCTCGACCCCGACGACGCGGCCAAGCGCGCGCGCGAGGTCGCACCGGCGCCGCTCAGCCCCGACCGGCTCACCACCGGCATGGTGCCGCCGCTCGCCGCGCCGCTGGCGCCGCCGACCGCGCCGGCGGGCACGCCGGCGACAGCGGCGCCGCTAAGCCCGCAGCAGCCCGCCGGGCCCGCCGGCAAAAACGACATCACCGGCTCGATCGGCCACAGCGTCCTGCCGCCCGCCGTCCCCGGGCCGCAAGCGACGGCGCTGCCCATCGCCATCGGCGGCGCCAAGCTGCGCGAGGCGGCGCTTGCCGGCAACGGCGCCGCCGCATACGAGGTGGGCACGCGCTTTGCCGAAGGCCGCGGCGTGCCGGCCAACATGAAGGACGCGGCGCACTGGTTCGAGCGCGCGGCCAGTGCCGGGCTGGCGCCGGCGCAATTCCGCTATGCCAGCATGCTGGAGAAGGGCCTGGGCGTGAAGAAGGACCTGGCCGCCGCGCGCCGGCTCTATCTCGCCGCCGCCGGCCGCGGCAACGCCAAGGCGATGCATAACCTCGCCGTGCTCTATGCCGAGGGCATCGACGGCAAGCCGGACTATGACAGCGCGGTGAAATGGTTCCGCAAGGCGGCGCAGCACGGCGTCAGGGACAGCCAGTACAATCTGGGCGTCCTCTGCGCGCGCGGCCTCGGCACCGAGAAGGACTACGTGGAATCCTACAAATGGTTCGCGCTCGCGGGCGCCAAGGGCGACGCGGAAAGCGCCAAAAAGCGCGACGAGGTGGCGAGCCGGCTTCCGCCTGAGCAGCTGGCGGCGGCCGAGCTGGCGGTGACAAACTTCAGGCCCGAGCCGCAGCCCGCCGTCGCCACGACCGTGCCGAAGCCGCATGGCGGCTGGGACACCGCCGCCGGCGGCCCATCCGCCCAAGGCAAGGGCCAAGGCCAAGGCGCAAAGCCGGTCCCAGCCGCCGCGTCGCACCGAACCGGAAGGGCCGCTCTCGCTCGGCTCGTTCACCGTCGGAAAGCGGTAAAAAGTCGCGACCTTTTGCCCTTTGACGTGTTCGCGCAAGAATAAGCGGGTACAATGCAACCGACTGAATTAAGCGGCCGGCCGCGCCGCCGCTTCCGGGGTCCCGCAGTGTTGACCGCAAGGTGAACTGCCGCGCGCCGCGGGGAAGTCGGCGCACCGGCCCGAAACGCGGGCGACGCATTCCGTGCAAGTCTATCTTCCCATCGCCAATCAACCGGTGGACGTCTTCCTCATCTTGGGCATGGGGCTGGCGGTCGGTTTCATCTCCGGCATGTTCGGCATCGGCGGCGGCTTCCTGTTGACGCCGCTGTTGATCTTCATCGGCATCTCGCCCGCGGTCGTGGTGGCGAGCGTGGCGCCGCAGATCGCCGCCTCTTCGGCGACCGGCTTCCTGGTCTATTGGCGGCGCAAGTCGATCGACATGTCGCTCGGGGCGATGCTGCTGATAGGCGGCGCCATAGGCACCGGACTCGGAGTCTGGCTGTTTACGGCGCTGCGCGAGCTCGGCCAGCTCGATCTCTTGATCTCGCTCGCCTACCTGACGCTGCTCACCATCGTCGGCTCGCTGCTGATCACGGAAAGCCTGCAGGCGATCAACCGCGCCCGCCAAGGCAAGCGCGCCGACCTGCGCAAGGCGGGCAGCCATACCTGGTTCCACGGGCTGCCGCTCAAGCGGCGCTTCCGCCGCTCGGGCATCTATGTCTCGCTCATCCCGGTCTGGGTGATCGGCATCATCATCGGCTTCGTCGGCGCCATTCTCGGCATCGGCGGCGGCTTCATTCTGGTGCCGATGATGATCTACCTGTTGCGCGTGCCGACGGTCACCGTGATCGGCACCTCGATGATGCTGACGCTGGTGACCATGCTCTCGGCCACGGTGCTGCACGCCGTCGCCAATCATCTGGTCGACATCATGCTGGCGGGCCTGCTGATGATCGGCGGCGTGATCGGCGCGCAGTTCGGCGCCCATGCCGGACAGAAGATGCGCGGCGAGCGGCTGCGGCTGCTGCTCGGCCTCCTGGTGCTGGCGGTCGGCATGCGCTTTGCCTGGCAGCTGGTGGCGGCGCCCGCCGACATCTTCTCGATCCGCTATATCGGGAGCAGCTGATGCGGCGGCTCGCTCTGCATCGTCGCGCTGACGCTGATCGCCTGCGCCGCCGGGCCGGCCGCCGCCGAGCGGCTGGTGGTCTCGCTGTCGAACCACCGCGTGCCGGTGACGTCGAGCTTCATCGGCGAGGATCTGGTGCTGTTCGGCACCATCGAGCCCGACAAGGAGGGCGGCACGCTGCGGCGGCCCTACGATCTGGTGGTCACCGTCACCGGCCCGCGCGAGAACTTCCGCACCATGCGCAAGCAGCGCGTGGCCGGAATCTGGATCAACACCGATTGGCGCGAATTCGTGCACGTGCCGTCCTATCTCGCCATCCTGAGCAACCGTGCCGTGGAGCAGATCGCCAACAAGGAGAGCCTGCGCCGCCTGCAGATCGGGCTCGACAATTTCCTGTTGCCGCAGCGCATCGGCCTGGACATCGCGGATACCGTGTCGAACGACCCGTTCCGCGAGGCCTTCGTGCGGCTCAAAACCGAGCGGCATCTCTACATCGAATCGCCGACGGCGGTGACCTTCCTCTCGCCGACCGTGTTTCGCGCCTCCATTCCGCTGCCGGCCGATGTGCCGACCGGCAATTTCGCCGTCGACGTCAAGGTGTTCACCGGCGGTGACCTTGCGGCGCGCACCAATACCGCGATGCAGGTGATCAAGGCCGGCCTGGAGCAATACGCCGCCGAAGCGGCAAGCGACTACGGCCTGCTCTACGGCCTCGGCACCGCGCTGTTCGCGGTCGGCATCGGCTGGCTCGCCAGCGTGGTGTTTAGGAGGGATTGAGGAGCGGCCGGACTTGTGGACCGGCGGCGGGGACTTGGCTCTTCGCTGAGCAGCGTCTCTACTGGCAGTAAGACGGACCTGGTCCTGATATCGCCGGATGTCCGCTTGTGTGAAGGTTTTCGGATGCCGGCCATATTGCAGGCGGTGCGGGGCGTTTGGAGGCCGGCGTCCGAAAACCTCCAAGGGAGGAAACCGCGGCAAGGGATACGTTGGCGGTGCGTCGTTGACTATGGGGATTTGAGTGCCGCGGATGATGCGGGTGCTTGATGGCGAGAGGCCGCGGCGCGTTGACCTATGGCGAGGCAGCTGCTGAATGAGCGTGTAGCTTCGTTGAGCAGCGACGATGCTTGCCCGATTTGAGCTGGTCGTTTGATATTTGAGCGCGCTCCGCCGTTGCCTGTCGAGGACCGGCGAAGAAGCCGACCGAATCTGGAGACTTGCCGTGCGAGTGCAGTCATGAGGTATCGGTCCTCAGGCCTGTCGGTTGATGGCGTGGCGTTGCGCCACGCTCGAACCTCTCGATGATCAGCATGCGACCGCCGCAGCATGGGCAAGCTGGCTCATTGTGAGCGGTCGCTGTGTCGTCGGCTGGCTCTGGCTTGTCGCTGGCTGGCATGGCGAGCAGTTCGCGGACGCGTGCGCTATTGTCGGCGCAGCAGCTTTTGGCGAACAGGCCGTAGTGGCGGATGCGGTGGAAACCCTTGGGCAGCACGTGGATGAGGAAGCGGCGGATGAACTCGTCTGTTGCGAGTGTGATGCGCTTGTATCGATCGCGGCCCTCGATCCGATAGTCCTTCCACTTGAAGGTGACGCCCGCCTCGTCGAAGGCGATCAGGCGGCTGTTGGCGATGGCGACGCGGTGGGTGTAGCGCGACAGATAGGCCAGCACGGCTTCGGGGCCGCCGAACGGGCGCTTTGAATAGACGACCCATTCGGCCTTGCGCAGTGGAGCCAGGAACGCGGCGAAGGATTGGGCGTCAGCGAGATGCGCATGGTCGCCGAAGAAGCTGAGGCGGCCGGCTTCGTGGGCGGCAGCGAGGGCTTCGAGGAACAGGCGGCGGAACAGACGCGAGAGCACGCGAACAGGGAGGAAGAACCCGCGCCGGCATGAGACCCAGCGTGCACCGTCGGGGGAGATGCCACCACCCGGCACGATCATGTGCACATGGGGATGATGGGTGAGTGCCGAGCCCCAGGTGTGCAGCACAGCGGTGATGCCAATGCGGGCGCCGAGGTGTTTGGGGTCGGCCGCAATCGTCAGCATGGTCTTGGTCGAGATCTTGAACAACAGGTCGTAGACCGCCGTCTTGTTCTGGTAGGCGATCTCGGCGATCGGCGCTGGCAGCGTGAACACCACATGGAAGTACGGCACCGGCAGGAGCTCGGCTTGGCGTTGGGCCAGCCAAGCCTGCGCCGCCGCGCCCTGGCACTTCGGGCAGTGTCGGTTGCGACAGGAGTTGTAGGCAATGACCGTGTAGGCGCAGTCCTCGCAGCGCGCGACGTGGCCGCCGAGCGCTGCGGTGCGGCAGCGCTCAATGGCCGACATCACCTTGAGCTGATCGAGGTTGACATGGCCGGCATAGGCTTTGCGCCATGCCGGGCCATGGCCGCGGAAGATATCCGCAACCTCCAACGCCGGGCGCGGCACGCGCGCCGCGCGTCAGCTGGGCGGCCGGATCTCCTTAAGCTTGACCGCGATATGCTCCAGCGGGCTCATCACCGCATTGATGGTCTTGGTGGCCACCCGCGCGTAGAGCGCCGTATTCTCAAGCTTGGCGTGGCCGAGCAACACCTGAATCACCCGGATGTCGGTGTTCTGCTCCAGCAGATGGGTGGCGAAGCTGTGCCGTAAGGTGTGCGGCGATACGCGCTTGTTGATGCCGGCGGCCTCGGCTGCGATATGACAAGCGCGATTGAGCTGGCGGGTAGTCATCGGCTGCACCGGATTGCGTCCCGGAAATAGCCAGCCTTGTGGGCGTTCCACCATCCACCATGTGCGCAGCACTTGCAGCAGATGCGGCGACAGCATCACGTTGCGGTCCTTGCTGCCCTTGCCGTTCTCCACCAGGATCAACATGCGCTTGCTATCGATATCGGACACCTTGAGCGCGACCACTTCGGCGGCGCGCAAGCCGGCGCCATAGGCCACGCTCAACGCCGCCTTGTACTTGAGCCCAGGCGCAGCATTGAGCAGCCGTGCTATCTCCCCGGGGCTCAACACCACAGGCAGCTTGCGCGGCTCGCGAATGAACGTCGTGTGCTCGATGATGTCGTGGCGCTTGAGCGTAACTCGGAAGAAGAACCGCAGCGCTGAGACGGTGTGATTGAGAATGGGCGGGCGCGTGCCATTGCCGGCAAGATGCAGTTGAAAGCGCCGAATATCTTCCGCACTCGCCGTATCCGGCGAGCGGCCGAGAAACGCGGCGAGATTCTTGATCGTGCGGATGTAGCCTTCCTGCGTCTTCGGGGCTAACTTGCGGATCGTCATGTCTTCGATCATGCGCCGGCGCAACGGGCTGATGGCCTCGTCGGTCATGGGGTGCTCCTGTTTTGAAGTGAGGTTGAACGCAACCCCTCATCTTCAGACAGGACGCGCCTTCCCGTTACTGCCCAGCCCACGCCGCTCGCCGCAGCGCCCTACCGCGCGAGCGGTTTAGTCCTTTGACCCCTCGCGTCATTTCGCGGGAACACAGTGATTTGGCGCTCTTGGGGTTAAAGCGGACATTTTGCGGATCGCAGAGTCTTCAGGTCCTGCCTTTTGGGAATGTCGTCGCGCCTGGCTCAATTCGTACCCACGGCTGCGCGGAGCTGGTCCAGATATGATATTTGGGCTTTAGCCATGATTTGTCGTCGAGACTGCCAGCCTTGATAATTATTGCTCCCGGCAGCGCCTCCGTTTCGGTCGCAAGTGACGACCCACAATTTCTGCAGAACTTTCGCGAAAGCGGTTTCCCGCTTTCGCCTTTGTCCGCATAGGACGCGAGACTTTGTCCCTGCCACGTCAAACTCGGCGCTGGAACGACGACGTTTACCGAGAAGGCCGAGCCAGATGCTTTTTGGCAGTGGGTGCAGTGGCAAATTGCCGTTGCCAAAGGTTCGGCATTGCATTCGTAGCGAACCGCACCGCAAAGGCAGCCCCCACAGATTTTTGGCATCGCTTTCCTCCAGCGATATGTGAACGCCCGCCACGGACTTTTCGACCTGCCGGATAAACATAATTGTGGTAGCCCGATTAGTCCAATTCGTAGTATTCTTTATCTTGATGAAAAATATCGATCATCGGCGCGCTGACCTAAATTTACTAGTCGTGTTTCAAAAGCTGCTCGTCGAGCGCCATGTTGGACGAGCGGCCAAACGGCTTGGCCTGACGCAGTCGGCCGCAAGCCACGCGCTTGGCCGACTCCGGACAATGTTCGGCGATCCATTATTCGTGCGCCATCCGAAGGGCATCGAACCTACCCCTCGTGCGCTTGCCCTGGCACCCGTCGTTGCCGACATCCTTGACCGTGCGAACTCTATGCTTGCACCGTCGTTTGGGTTCGATCCCAGGAAGCCCAGTACCTTCACGATCGGCGGCACCGATCTCGGCGTCTTCACTGTCCTGGTCCCATTGATCAAGCGGCTGCGCGAGACGGCGCCAAACGTCGATTTGCGGGTCCGGTCACTGGACGGCACTCGGGCTGTCGCCGCCTTCGATCGTCAGGAGATCGACTGCGCGCTCATTCCGTTTTCGGAAGCGCCGGTTCGCATCGCCAGTGAGCCCGCAATCGAAGAGAGTTTCGTCGGGATCGCGCGCCGCGGACATCCTGCATTCAGACACAAGCGAATGACCGCCGCGAATTGGGCGGCGCTACCGCATCTGCTGGTCTCGCCAAGAGGGGAAAATTCCGGGGAAGCGGATGAGCACTTGGCCAAGCTCGGCCTCAAGCGGCGGGTCGTCGCTGTGGTCCCACATTTTCTTGCCGCGCCTATAATTGTGGCGAACAGCGATCTCGTCATGCTCGCCACCAGGCGGGTCGCACGCCATTTTGCCAAGAAGCTCGATCTCACGATGTTCAAGCCTCCGATTCCGGTGCCCGGCTTTACCATCGACGTTCTTACGAGCGCTGCACGAGCGACGGACCCCGCGCTTCAGTGGCTCCGCAATCAGATATTGCAAATCTGCAGCGAGGACGGCGCCTCGGATGATCCGTCTGGAATTTAGCGGACCTTCGATTCCTTTTTCCAGACGAGAATGCCGCGCATCACTTATCCGCCGCGGTCTGAATGACGATCCTGCGGCCTTCGGGAGTCATGACATATAGCCGTTGGGGTTCGCTCCCCAGACCGGTTTTGCACCTTGGTTTCGACGTGCTCCAATACGCATGACACAAGCTTCCATGTGCCAATAGGGGCGTTGCTGCTGCCACTCATCGAGAGGTCTCCCCGGAGGAAGCCAAGCTTAACCGCGCGAACGAACGCCCGCCATCGGCCCTTGGAGGGCTCACCGACCGCTATCCCTAAAGTCTGCTGGCGAGGGATTAGCGGACATTCAGGAGATGCGCCGTCACGTCAGTGAAT
>CAWDAB010000003.1:0-394793 GCA_963800155.1 uncultured Alphaproteobacteria bacterium | reverse complement strand
AAATTCGTAGTCTGGTGCTCTATCCAGCTGAGCTACGGGCGCTTGCTGCCGCAAACCGCCATATGGGCTGCGGAACCGGGCATAGCTAGCCTCTCACCCCCGCATTGGCAAGGGTTGCCGGCCGCGCCGGCGCGGCTTGCGCCGCCCAAGCCAGCGCCCGGTTCTCCACCGCCACGCGGTGAGCGATGAGCGCCAGATTGGCGAGCGTGAAGACCAGCGCGAATATCGGCAGACCGAGCGCAAGCGGCACCACCGCCACTTCCAGCGCGACGATCACATAGTTCGGGTGGCGCAGCCAGCGATAGGGTCCGCGCGCGAGCGGCGCCGCGCCCGGCAGCACGATCACGCGGGTGGTCCAGCGCCGGCCGAGGCTGGCGAGCACCCAGACGCGGCCGGCCTGCAACAGGATGAACACGGCGAGCCAGAGCGGATCGACCGCGTTGGCATGACCGAGGAGCCACAGGCCGAGCAGCCAGAGTGCATGCAGCGCCACCATGAGCGGGTAATGCGCGGCGCCGAATTCGACGCCGCCTCCGGCGCGCAGGCGCAGCGTGTTCCATTGCGCGAGGGCAAGCTCGGCGAGCCGCTGCGCGGCAATGAACAGCACCAGCCAGGCGCCCTCACCCATGCGCGTTTTCCGTGCGCACGCCGCGATTGGGCGTCATGCGGCTTCCAGCTCCAAGAAGCTGGCGGTGAAGCCGGGGCCGAGCGCCGCCAGCATCGCCTGGCCGCGCAAGCCCCTTTTCATGACGCGATCGAGCACGAACAGCACGCTCGGCGCCGACATGTTGCCGTGGCCGCGCAACACCTCGCGCTCGTCGCGCAGCGTGCTTTTTTGCAGGCCAAGCGCGCCCTCCACCGCGTCCAGCACCTTGGCGCCGCCGGGGTGGCAGACGAACCGAGGTGCGCGGAGCCGGCTGGCCTTGGCGAAGCGGCGCGCCGGCGCGGCGAAGCGTTGTTCGATGAAGCGCGGCAGCGAACGCGACAGCACCACGCCGAAGCCGGCCGGATCGACCGTCCAACCCATGATGTCGAGCGTGCGGGGCCAGGTGTGTTCGCCGCTCGCGCCGATCTGCGGCGCGTTGCTTGCGCGCTCGACGCGCAACACGCAAGCCGCGGCACCGTCGCCGAACAGCGCCGAGGAGATCACGTCGGCCTTGCCGCCGCGATCGCCGCGAAAGGCGAGCGTGCACAACTCGACGACGACGACCAGCACGACCTCGCCGGGTTCCGCGCGCGCAAGCCGCGCGCCGATCGCGAGACCCGCCACGCCGCCGCCGCAGCCGCGCCCGAACACCGGCACGCGCAGCGCGCTCGGCTTGAATCCCATTTCTGCGGCGACGCGCGCTTCCAAACTCGGCGTGGCGATGCCGGTGGACGAGACCGTGACGACGACGTCGACATCGCGCGCACGGACTCCCGCCTTGCGCAGCGCGGCACTTCCGGCCTGCACGAACAGCGCACCGGCGCCGTCGAGATAGGCTTGCGTGCGCTCGGGCCAGCCGCGCGGCGTCATGAACCAATCGAGCGGGCGCACCGAATAGCGCCGCGCGATGCCGGCATTGAGGAAAACATCGGTGAGCTTGGGATAGCGCGCAAACGTGCGGCCGTAGATAGCTCGCGCGGCCTCCGCGACCGCAACCTGTTCGAGCACGTACGGCGGCACAGCCGTGGCAAGGCCGAGCAGGCTCACCGGCCTTGCCGCCGCGCCGGCGTCGTCGGATGGTTCGTTCATGCGGTGACGAACACCGCGCGGCGACCGCCTCTTCCGGCCGACTAGGCGCGGGCGCGTTCACCTCGCCGTGAACTGAGATCGACGGCGCGATCGGGGATCGTGATGCGGAAAGTCGCGCCGATGGTGCCAGGCACAAGAGAGATCTCACCGCCATGGGCGCGCACCAGCTCGGCGGCGATCGCAAGCCCGAGGCCGGCACCGCCCGCCCGCGTCGAGCCCTGGAAGGCCTGGAACATGTGGGCGCGCGCCTTTTCCGGCACCCCGGGCCCGGTGTCGGAGACCTCCAGCACCACGACGCTACCTTCGCGCCGCCCGGTAATGCGGATCTGGTCGCGCGCCGGATCGCGGGCTCCGCGCGCCTCCAGGGCCTGCACCGCGTTGCGCGCGATGTTGACCAGCACCCTGAACAATTGATCGTGATCGGCCTCCACGGTGAGGCCGCGCTCGACCGAGACGATCCAGCGGATCGGCACGTCGAAGGAAAGGCCAAGCGCCTCGTGCACTTCCTCGATCAGCGGCTCGACCTCGACGGTCTTGCGCTCCGGCGGCGGCTCCTGCGCCGCGCCGTAGGACAGCGTCGACTGGCAAAAGGCGATGGCGCGCTCGAGCGTGCGCATCAGCTTGGGCGCGAAGCGCTGCACCTTCGGGTCGGGAACGTGGGCGAGCTGATCGGAGAACAATTGCGCCGAGGCGAGAAGATTGCGCAGGTCGTGATTGATCTTGGAGACCGCCAGGCCGAGCGAGGCAAGCCTGCTCTGCTGATGCAACATCGAGGCAAGCTCGCGCTGCATGGCGGCGAGCTCTTCCTCGGCGGTGCCCACCTCGTCTCCCCGCCCCGATTCGGAGATGATGCGCGCAGGGTTTTCCGGATCGGCGCGGAACGCGATCATGTTGTCGGTGATGCGCCGCATCGGCCGCACCAGAAGATAGTTGAGCGCGAGGAAAACCAGCGTGGCGGTGATGCCGGAGATCACCAGCGAAAGCAGCAAAATGTTGACCGAGAAGGTCCACATCGCGTTGCACAGCGGGGTTTCGTCCAGCACGATCTCGAGAAACTCGCCATGCGCCATCGGCGCCGGTCCCACCACGCGCATCACATCGTCGGGTCGGCAGAAGAACAGCGTATCGAAAGCGTTCATGATGGCGCGCCACCAGGTGACGCTGCGCATGTCGATGTCCTGCGCAATCCGCTCGGGGACTTGAGAGGCGGCGAGCATGCGCCGCTCGCTGCCCATCTTGATGGCGACAGCGCGCGCGCCGATGCTCTTGAGGATCTGCTTGGCGAGGCTTTCCGGCACCATGCCGCTCGGGGCGGCGTCGAGCACCAATGCGGCGGTGTGCGCGGCGGCGAGCCGGTCGTTCAGCCAGTTGAGCCGAAAGTTGGCAACCGACGGCACGTAGATCAGAATTTCCGCCAGCATCACGAACAGGATCGTGAGAAACAACAGCTTGCCGGACAAGCCGACGCGCGGCCCGCGCGTCTGCGCCGCCGGCCCGGGCGTGATGGTTTCAAGTGCTGGCTCGTGGCTCTCTGACAATAGCGCCTCAGCCGAAGACTCGCAGGAAGCAGATGATTCGCCGCACGATTGGACGCCTCAAACTTGGCGTAAAATAGTCGATGGATGCGCGTTTGCCGATTTCCGACAGCGTCGGATAGGGCAATACGATCCCCGTCATGTCGCGGATATTGAGCTCCTGCGCGATCGCCAGCACCCAAACGGCGATAAGCTCGCCGGCCTGGGCGCCGACGATCGACGCCCCGAGGATGCGGCCCTTGCGCGTGGTGACGATCTTGATGTGGCCGTGCGTCTCGCGCTCGGCCTGGGCGCGGTCATTGTCGTGATAGGGCCAGCGCGCGATGCGCACCTTGATGCGGCGGGCCCGCGCCTGCGCTTCCGTCATGCCGACCTGCGCCAGTTCCGGCTCGGTGAAGGTCGCCCAAGGGATGACGCCGTTGCGAACGTTCACGCGCAAGCGGAAAAGCGCGTTCCGGATCACCAGACCTGCGTGATAATTGGCCGCGTGCGTGAACTTCGGCTGGCCCGAAGCGGCGTCGCCGATGGCGTAAATGCGCCGGTTGCGCGTCTTGAGCTTGCGGTTCACAAAAATGCCGGTGCGGTCGTAGCGCACGCGCGCGGACGCCAGATCGAGCCCGTCGACGGAAGGCCTGCGCCCCGCGGCGACCAGCAGGTGGCTGCCCTCGATCGTTTGTTCGCCGGAAGCGTCGGCGAACGTCACCGTCGCGCTGCCGCTGGCGTAGGCGACGCCGGTCACCTGCACGCCGGAGCGGATGACGACGCCCTCGCGCTCCAGCTGCGCCACCACGATCGCAGCGCATTCGGCATCGTCATTGGGTAGCGGGATTGCCGCTTCGAGCACGGTCACCTCGCTGCCCAGACGGCGGAAAGCCTGCGCCATTTCGAGGCCGATCGGGCCGGCGCCGATGATCACGAGATGGCGCGGAAGCTGGGTGAGACCGAAGATGGTCTCGTTGGTGAGGAAGGGCCCGCCGTCGAGCCCGGGGATCGGCGGAACGGCCGGCGTCGAACCGGTGGCGATGACGAAGCGGCGGGCGCGGATTGTATATTGATCGCCCACTGCCACAGTGCGGCGGTCCTTGAACTGGGCGTGGCCCTTGATCACCCGCACCCCGAGCCCGGTGAAGCGCTCGGCGGAATCGGTGGGTGCGATCGATGCGATCACGCGCTGCACATGATCGTGCACCTTGGCGAAATCCGCATCGGTCTTTGCGTCAACGCCAAAGGCGGCGGCATCGCGTGCGAACGCCATGCGCTTGGCCGCCGCCAGCAGAGCCTTCGAAGGCACGCAGCCGGTGTTGAGGCAATCGCCGCCCATCTTATGGCGCTCGATCAGCACGCAGGAGACGCCGAAAGCGGCGGCCGCGGCGGCGACCGACAAACCGCCGGAGCCCGCGCCGATCACGCATATGTCGGGGGTCAACGTCTCGGCCATGCCCTTACCTTTCCCCGCGCGAGCCTAGCATAACGTCACATGGTCGCGCGCGAGCGGGCGCGCAGGTGCTTCACCAGCGCCGGCACCAGCGCCAGCACGCCAAGCGCGATCAGCGCGCCGATCAGCTCCGGGGTGAGCACGCCGCCGGCGTTAAAGGTCAGATGACAGTCGCTGCGGCCGGCGGCCATGCAGGCGTCATAGCTGTGCTGTTGTGCGGCGATGACGCTGTCGAGGCTGGTGCCTGCGAAGGCATAGACCAGCGCGCCCGGGATGATGCCGAGCGCCGTCGCGAGGAAGAAAGTTGAAAGCCGCACGCCGGCGAAAGCCGGCACCAGGTTGACCAGGAAGAATGGAAAAGCCGGCACCAGCCGCAAGAACAACAGGTAGCTGAAGGCGTCGGCGCGAAAACCGTCGGCGAGCTGCTTGGCGCGCGGGCCGGCCCGCCTGAGCAGCGGCTCGCCGAGCGCGGTGCGCGCGATGAGGAAGATGACGGTGGCGCCGAGGGTGGCGCCGACGGCGGCGGCGGCGGCGCCGATACCGATACCGAACAAGAAGCCGCCCGCCACGGTCAGAAAGGTCGCGCCCGGCAGCGAGAGGGCGACCGTCACGATATAGAGCCCGATATAGGCGAGCACGGCGAGCGCCCGGTGCGCCATGACGAAGTCATCGATCGCGGCGCGGTGCTGAACCAGCGCCTCGAGCGAGATCATGCCGCGGCCGAACGCCAGGTAGGCGGCCACGCCGAGCATGATGACAACAACAAGGGGAACGAGCCGGCGGCTCATCCCGCTCGGGCGCGCGGCGGCGGAGGGCAGATCGGGCATGCGCGCTATATACACGGGGGCTGCGGCGGCGGGCGCAGAAATCACCCGCTTGTGAGCCTATTTGACCGGAAAGGCCGGCCTTTGCGCCCGTAGGCGCTTGCATTGACGCGCCGTGGGGCCTCCCTTATAAGCCGCGCAAAATCGCGTGCCGGTCCGTATTCCAAGCGGATTTTCAAGGCGTCTGGCGGGGGCGGCTCCCAATCCCAGCGCCGCACGGCGCGACCAGCGGAGAACCTAAATCGTGAAGCGGACCTATCAACCGAGCAAGCTCGTACGCAAGCGCCGCCACGGTTTCCGCGCGCGCATGGCCACCAAGGGCGGACGCAAGGTTGTGTCGGCGCGCCGCGGGCGCGGACGCAAACGGCTCTCCGCCTGACGCTCAGCCATCAGCCACGAGGGCCGCGGCGCTTCTTGCATGGAACGATTGCGGCAACGGGCGGACTTTCTGGCGGCGGCGGCCGGGCGCAAGGTCTCCGCTTCCGCTTTCCTGCTGCAGGCGCGCCAGCGGGCGGACGACGGGCCGGCGCGTTTCGGGTTCACGGTGTCGAAGAAAGTCGGCAACGCGGTCGAGCGTAACCGCGTGCGGCGCCGACTGCGTGAATTGGTGCGGCTCTCGGCCCGGCACCGGACGCGGGGCGGTCACGATTACGTGCTAGTTGGCCGTCGGGCGGCGCTGAAATTGCCGTTCGACCGCATGGTGCAAGACTTTGATGGCGCGTTGCGGCGCCTACATGAGGGGCGCGGCAAAACGGAATCCCGATGACCGACAAGAACACCATCCTCGCCATTGTGCTGTCGGCGGTCGTGCTGATTGCCTGGCAGTATTTCGTCGGCCTGCCGCAGCAGCAGAAGGCGCAGCAGCAGCAGCAGATGCAGCAGCTGCAGAAGAACGAGGGCGTGGCGCCGGGACCCGCCGCCACGGCGCCGACCGCGCCGGGCCAAGCCCCCGCGCCGGGCCAAGCCGCCGCACCGGGGCAAGCCGCCGCGCCGGGCCAGGCAGCCCCGCCGGCGCCCGGCCAGCAAGCCGCCCCGCCGGCGCCGGGCCAGCCCGGCCAGGTCGCGCCCGCCGCCACCGCCAACCGCGCCGAGGCGCTGAAAGCCTCCCCGCGCGTGCCGATCAAGACCGACAGCATCGAAGGCTCGATCGCGCTCAAGGGCGCGCGCATCGACGACGTGTCGCTCACCCGGTTCCACGAAACGGTCGACCCGCAATCGCCGCCGATCGTGCTTCTGTCGCCCTCCGGCAGCGCCGACCCGTTCTACGCCGCCTTCGGCTGGACCGCGGCCGCCGGCAGCAAAGCGAAAGTGCCGGGCGGCGACACGCTGTGGAAGCAGGAAGGCTCAGGCCCGCTCACCGTCGGCCACCCGGTGACGCTCGTTTACGACAACGGCGAGGGCCTTACATTTCGCCGCACCATCTCGGTCGACGACAAGTACCTGTTCACCGTCAAGGACGAGGTGGCGAACAAGAGCGGCAACGCCGTCTCGCTTTATCCTTACGGCCTCATCTCGCGCCACGGCACGCCGCCGACCGCCGGCTACTACATCCTGCACGAAGGCCTGGTCGGCTATCTCGGCGGCGACGGCCTGCAGGAATACACCTACAAGAAGATGGAGGACCTGAAGCCGAACGCGAGCGGCGGCAAGTCGGTCGACTTCAGCGTCACCGACGGCTGGCTCGGCATCACCGACAAATACTGGGCGGCGACGCTGCTGCCGCCGACCGACGCCAAGCTCAACGCGCACTTCTCCACCGGCCTCATCGGCAAGACGCCGACCTACCAGACCGACTACCTGCTCGAGGCCAAGACCGTGGCGCCCGGCGCCACCGCCGTGACGACGACGCGCCTGTTCGCCGGCGCCAAGGAAACCAAGGTCATCAACGCCTACGAGAGCCAGCTCAAGCTCAACCACTTCGATCTGCTGATCGACTGGGGCTGGTTCTATTTCATCACCAAGCCGCTGTTCAACGTGATCGACTATTTCTACCACCTGGTGGGCAATTTCGGCCTCGCCATCTTGATCGTCACGGTGCTGATCAAGATCGCCTTCTTCCCGCTCGCCAACAAGTCCTACGCCTCGATGGCCAAGATGAAGGCGGTGCAGCCGCAGATGGCCGCGCTGCGCGAGCGCTATCCCGACGACAAGGTCAAGCAGCAGCAGGAATTGATGGCGCTGTACAAGAAGGAGAAGATCAATCCGCTGGCCGGCTGCCTGCCCATCGCCATCCAAATCCCGGTGTTCTTCTCGCTCTACAAGGTGCTGTTCGTGACCATCGAGATGCGGCACGCGCCGTTCTACGGCTGGATCCACGACCTCTCGGCGCCCGACCCGACCAACATCTTCACGCTGTTCGGGCTGTTGCACTTCGACCCGACGGTGCTGCCGATGATCGGCTCGTTCCTGCATCTCGGCCTGTGGCCGCTGATCATGGGCGTGACCATGTGGGCGCAGATGAAGCTCAACCCGGCGCCGCCCGATCCCACGCAGCAGATGATCTTCAACTGGATGCCGGTGATCTTCACCTTCATGCTGGGCAGCTTCCCGGCGGGCTTGGTGATCTACTGGGCCTGGAACAACACGCTGAGCGTGGCGCAGCAGAGCATTATCATGCGCAAGCACGGCGCGAAGATCGAGCTGTTCGACAATATCAAGTCGGTGTTTGTAAGGAAGAAGGCGTAGCCTTCTCCCTGTCATTCCGGGACGCGGCCGTTAGGCCGCGAACCCGGAATCCATAACCCCAGCGCTGCCGTCGATTTCTGGATCACCGCCCCCGCTCACCATCTAGAGGCAGTTTATCGCAGCCGCATTTTCGGCTATTGTTGCTTTGCGCGTTCTCCTTGAAAGCGGAAAGCTCATGGCACACGCCCGCATCTCCATCGATCCCGCCGTGATGATGGGTAAACCATGCATCAAAGGCACACGCATCACCGTGGAGCTCATCCTGCGCAAGCTGGGTGCGGGTCGCTCTTTTGCCGATGTGCTCGAAGCCTACCCGCATTTGACCGAGGACGACGTGCGGGCGGCGTTGGCGTTTGCGGCCGACTACATGCAGCATGAGACGGTTCTCGCCGCCGAGTGATGCGCTTTCTCGCGGACGAGAACGTCTCACGCCTTGTCATCGAGCGGCTTCGAAACAGAGGCCATGACGTGGTTTCGATTGCCGAGACGAGAGCAGGTGCGCCGGACAAGGACATTCTTGACGCGGCAGATGCCGACGACCGGATTCTGATTACAGAGGATCGTGATTTCGGCGAGTTGGTCATCCGCCAACGTCTCGGCGTGCGCGGCGTCATCTTGCTGGAATTGGATCGCCTTTCGAGCGCGACGGAGGCCCACACAGTCATCGAATTGGTTTCCGCGCAAGCCGATAAACTCGTGGGCAATCTTGTCGTGATCGAACCTGGGCGCATTCGGATCCGCCCGCTGCCCCGGTGATGGCGAGACGATACCCGCGCAGCCGTGGCGCGGGCGCTTCATCCGCCGGATTTTCCGCTTAGTTGCTCTCAGTGCCATCAACCCCCGAACATTTCCGCTTCAATTTTACACAACCCGCCGCCCCGACTATGCCGCGGAATGAACGTCACAATCGAACGAAGCGGCGGTTGTCGCCGCCGCCGCGTCGACGCCGCCGACAGGCGCGGCGTCGACCGGTCGTTGCTGGACACGCGGTTTGCGGTGTGAAACCGTCTTAAGATCGAAATGGCAGAGATTTTTCCGAATTGACGGAGATCATGTCATGCCCGGCTCCCTACGCGCACGCGCAACCAGAATGCTCGGCATCATCGCCGCAGCCGTCATTCTCGCGGGGCTTGCGGATTCTTCGGCGCTGTCGGCCGAGCCCGGTGCGATCGCCAACGAGAAAAAAACGGTGCCGGCGGCCGACCGGCCGGCGCCGGCGCCGCCGGCGAAGTCTCCGGACGCGGGGACGCTGGGCCGCGAGGCCTGGCGCGCGCTGATGGCGCGCACGCCGCGCCCGAAGAAAGGATGCTTCACCGCCGCCTATCCGGATACGCAGTGGAAGGAGGTCCCCTGCACCACCGCGCCGCGGCGTCCGTATCAGCCGGCCGGCGGACCCGGTCCGCACACCGTGGGGCGCGGCGTCGACTTCTCGGCCCGCACGACGGGCCTGATAACCAAGGCGGTTGGGTCGTTTGACTCGCTCGCCAGCGTAACAAGCGTGACATCGGACGGCACGCTCAACAAGTACTCCCTCCAGCTTAACACGATCCAGTTTCACACATCGGCTTGCGACAGCAGCCCGAACGCCGCGGGATGCCTCGGCTTCCAGCAGTTCATCTACAGCAACACAGGCACGCTGTTCATGCAGCTTTGGCTGCTCGGCTTCGGAGCCGATTGCCCCACGGGATTTTTCCATTTCCCGAATCGCCCGACCGATTGCAGCATGAACAGCGACAGCGTGACGGTGCCCGTGCAGCCGCTCGCCAATCTCGGCCAGCTCAGCCTGAGCGGCGAGGCCGCTGCGGGCGGGCTGGACACGATCACCTTGTCGACTGGCGATCAATTCTTTTCCGCAACGGTGGCGGACGCCAGCCTCGAACTGTCGCAGCACTGGACCGCCGCCGAATTCAATATCTTCGGCGACTGCTGCAGTTCCGAGGTCACCTTCAATACCGGCGCGTCGATGGCCGTCAGAACGAGCATAGACGACGGCACCACGAACGCCCCCCTCTGCCTGCCGGCGGGATTCACGGCCGAGACGAACAGCTTGACCTTGGTGCGCCCCTGCTGCCCGTTCGGCGGCGAATCGCCGGCGATCGTGTTCCGGCAAAGCAGCAATTCCGGCGCGACGTCGCAATGCGCCAATGGCACCAGCATCGGCGACACGCATCTGACGAACTTTAACGGGCTGCTCTTCGACTTCCAGGCGGCGGGTGACTTCCTGCTGGCGGAGACCGGTGCGGATTTCGTCGTGCAAACGCGGCAGAAGTCCGGCGCGCCGCGGTGGCCCAACGCCACGATCAACACCGCCGTCGCCGTAAAGGGGGGCAAGACCCGCGCCGCGCTGTGTCTCGAACCGGATGCGCTCGTCGTCGACGGCAGGCGGCGCGTCCTGGACAGCGGCGGCTCGCTTTCGCTGCCCGGCCTCGTCATCACCCGCAAGGAGAATGTGTACGTTTTCAAGCACCCGGACGGCGCGAGTGCCGTCGCGACGCGCAACAACGGCTGGATCAACGTCTCGGTTCACCTCGGCGGCAATACGCCGGTGGCGAAGGTGCGCGGACTGCTGGGCAATGCCAACGGCAATACCGGCGCCGACGATCTTGCGGCGCGCGGCGGCGCCGTGCTGCCCCGGCCGGTTACTTTCCAAGACCTGTACCACCGCTACGGCGACAGCTGGAGAGTCTCCGCGTCCGACTCGCTGCCGGCCGAGCTCTGCGGCGGCGGCAATATCGAATCCGGCAATCCGCGAAGCCCGTTTTACGCCAAGGACCTGACGCCGGCGCAATACAATCGCGCGCGGGCAAGCTGCGTGGCGGCCGGCGTGCACGAGCAGCCGCTGCTCGATGCCTGCTCCTCGACACGGCCGTGTTGGGAGACAGGACGGCGGCCGGCGCTTTCGTCCAGGCCAGCCCTCCGCGCAGCGTCATGCGGGTTGAGTGAGGCCCCCCGCGCCTCATCGGCTGCCCATCGGAGGATCGGGCAGGACAACTCCCGTCGCCAGCGGCCAGAATATATTCCTTGACAGCGCATCGCTCCTCCGCTACAAAAGGCGCATTCCCCACAATTGAGCCTGCGGCGAAGCCGCCGCCCGCCTGGCGAGGCTCCTCATGGTGAGGAGCGCTCCCAACGGGTCCACGCGAAGCGCGGCCCGATGGTGAACTCCGGAGCGCGTCTCGAACCATGAGGCCGCCCCATCCTTCGAGACGCCGCCTTCGGCGGCTCCTCAGGATGAGGGCGGAGAAAAGTCGCTCCCACCAAGGGAGAGGGCACGAATTGCAACTCCGCAACCCGCTGACAGGCCCGCCAACTGCAAAGGAACGGCCATGGCACCAAGCCTCACCCCCGACGCCTGGGCGCAGATCCGCTACGACTACGAGCACACCGACCGGCCGGTCGAGGACATCTGCGCCGAACACCGCATCTCCTCCGGCACGCTGCGCGACCGCATGCGCCGCTGGCACTGGAGGCGGCGGCGCAGCCCGGTCCCGCGCGAGGGACCGCCGGCGTTTCTTATCGTGGAGCAGGCGGCGGCGCCGTCCGGCCAAGCGGTGATCGTGGCGAAACCGTCGCCGCCCGTGCCGCTCAAGGCATCCTTGCCGCCTGCCGCAGGCGAAGCGGCGCGGCTTTCGCCCGCTTTGCAAAAAGCGGTCACCACCGTGCTGCCGGCCATCCAGCAGACGCTAAGCCACCTTGCCGAGGGGCGTTCGCATCCCGACGACGCGGCCAAGACCGCGCGGGCGCTGCAAACGCTGACGCGCACCTTGCGCGAGCTCAGCGCCTTGTCGAGCCGGCAGCGAAGGCGCCGGTGATTGCCATGCTGCGCCGACCTATGCTCCTCATGGTGAGGAGCCCGCCGAAGCTTTAGCGAAGGCGGGCGTCTCGAACCATGAGGCCTCATCCCCCGATCAAGTCGGGGGCGGGCGCTTCGAGATGCGCTCCGGAGTTCACCATCGGGCCGCGCTTCGCGCGGACCCGTTCCGGAGCGCTCCTCAGGATGAGGGGAAAGCATTAGGGAATGACCGACTTCACCCGCGACGAGATCGAGGCCGGCCGGCGCCTGTTCGCCGGCGACTGGCAATTCACCGCGGCCGCGGGCTCGCCCGCCTCGCTGCCGCCGATGCGCGGCGTCGAGATCGCGCTCGCCGGCCGCTCCAATGTCGGCAAGTCGAGCCTGATCAACGCGCTCACCGGGCGCAGGAACCTGGCGCGCATCTCGCGCACGCCCGGGCGCACGCAGGAGCTGATCTTCTTTGCCGCCGGCGGCGGCCTCACGCTGGTCGACATGCCCGGCTACGGCTATGCCGCCGCCGCCAAATCCAAAGTCGCGGCGTGGACCGCGCTGATCCACGATTTTCTGCGCGGGCGCGCCAACCTCGCCCGCGTCTACGTGCTGATCGACGCGCGCCACGGGCTGAAGGACACCGACGCGCCGATGCTCGACGCGCTCGGACAGGCGGCGGTGAGCCACCAGATCGTGCTCACCAAGGCCGACGCAGTGCCGGCGGCGGCGCTTGCGGGGCGCCTCGCCGAAGTCGAAGCGGCGCTGCAAAAGCGCCCCGCCGCCTTCCCGGCGGTGCTGGCGACCTCGGCGCGCGAGGGCACCGGCATCGCCGAATTGCGCGCGGCGGTGGCAAGGCTGTTGGCGGAACGCCGCGCGTAGGCCCAACTTCCGCTCGTCCCCGCGAAAGCGGGGACCCAGGAGCGGCAAATGCGGCTTCCGGAATATCGCCCTGGATTCCCGCTTGCGCGGGAATGAGCGGAGGATGGTTCGACGCCAAACGATCCTGTTGTAAGATCGCCCGCATGAACCAGATCCTCATCGCGCTCGCCGGCCTCATGGGCGCCGCCGGCATCATGCTCGCCGCCGCCGGCGCGCACGGCAGGCCGGGCGCCGGCCTCGACAGCGCCGGCTATCTGCTGCTGATCCACGCCGTCGCGGTGGTGGCAATGAGCGCCGCGCTCGGCCAGGGCCTGATGCTGCGCCCGCTCGGGCTGGCGGCGCTGTGGGGCTTCGTCGCCGGCGCCGGCCTGTTCGCCGCCGACGTCGCCGCGCGCGCCTATCTCGGCCACCGGCTGTTTCCCTTCGCGGCGCCCGCCGGCGGCTCCATCCTCATTCTCGCCTGGCTCGCGCTCGTCGCGGCGGCACTCGCCAGGCTCGCTGCGCGCTGACCGAAACCGCGGCCGGCAAACCGGACCGCCGCGCATTCATTTCTCTTCTCGCTGGGCGTGCGCCCCCGGAAACCCTCTTTCGCCGGAACGCCGCGGCCGGTAAATATCCCCCGCAAAAGGAACCGGCCATGACCAAGTCGCACGCCATTTCGCCGCAAGACAAGGCGCAAATCCTCTCCGAGGCGCTGCCGCACATGCAGCGCTACGACGAGGAGATCGTGGTGGTGAAATACGGCGGCCACGCCATGGGCCAGGAGCAGATGGCGCGCGACTTCGCCCGCGACGTGGTGCTGCTCGAGCAGACCGCGATCAATCCGGTGGTCGTGCACGGCGGCGGGCCGCAGATCGAGGCCATGCTCAACAAGCTCGGCATCAAGTCCGAGTTCGCCGCGGGCCTGCGCGTCACCGACGAGAAGACCGTCGAAATCGTCGAGATGGTGCTGGCCGGCTCGATCAACAAGCAGATCGTCGGCTACATCAACGCCGCCGGCGGCAAGGCGGTCGGCCTGTGCGGCAAGGACGGCAACATGGTGCAGGCGCGCAAGGTCACGCGCACCGTGGTCGACCCCGATTCTAATATCGAGAAAGTGATCGACCTCGGCTTCGTCGGCGAGCCGGAGAAGGTCGACCTTACCGTTCTCAACCACGTGATCGGCAAGGAGCTGATCCCGGTGCTGGCGCCGCTGGCGACTTCGGCAACCGGCGGCACTTTCAACGTCAACGCCGACACTTTCGCCGGCGCGGTCGCCGGCGCGCTCAAGGCCAAGCGGCTGTTGCTGCTCACCGACGTGCCCGGCGTGCTCGACCGCTCGAAGAAGCTGATCGAGGAGCTCTCGGTCGCCGACGCGCGCCGGCTGATCGCCGACGGCACCATCTCCGGCGGCATGATCCCCAAAGTCGAAACCTGCATCTATGCGCTCGACCAGGGCGTCGAGGGCGTGGTGATCGTGGACGGCAAGGTGCCGCACGCCGTTCTGCTCGAGCTGTTGACCGACCACGGCGTCGGCACGCTGATGCACCGCTGAGCGGGACAGGCCGTTACCTTCGCTGCCGGCGCGACTTTCCGGGGCGGCCCTTGCCGCCGCGCGCGTCTATGCCGGAACCGGCGGACCGTGTAGTCTGGGCTCCAACCAATTCCAAAAAGAGCCAGGGAGGACACAAATGACCAGGACACATGCCGGGATTCTCGCCGCAGGCGCCGTGGCCGCCGCGCTCGCGGTTGCGACGCCGGCCAGCGCGCAGATCTACAGCCTGGGCACCGGCAAGCAGGGCTTCTTCACCTATTCGGCCGGCGCGGCCATCGCCAAGGTGGCGGCCGACGGCGGCCTGAACCTGCGCGTCAAGCCTTTCGGCGGCACCAGCGCCTATGTGCCGGGCGTCAATGCCGGCGAGCAGCAGTTCGGCCTCGCCAACGAGCTGGAGACGCACTACGCGGTCACCGGCACCGTGATCTACAAAGGCAAGGAGCAGCCGCACCTGCGCGTCGTGGCGGTGCTCACCCCGCTCTATTCGGAATTCCTCGTGGCCAAGGATTTGCCGATCAAGAGCATTCCCGATCTCAAGGGCAAGCGCCTGCCGAGCGGCTATGCCAGCCAGCGCGTGCTGCAGGTCCTCACCACGGGGACGCTGGCGAACGGCGGTCTCAGCATGAAGGACGTGCAGGGCGTACCCGTGCCGAACGTGGTCGGCGGCGCCAATGAATTCCTGCAGGGCAATACCGACGCCTTCATGTTCGCGGTCGGCGCCGGCAAGGTCGCCGAGGTCAACGCCAAGAAACCGGTGCGCGTGCTGCCGATCGACCATTCCAAGGCGGCGATGGAGCGGATGCGAAAGTACATCCCGGTCGCCTATGCCACCATTCTCAAGCCCGGCAAGGGCCGCGCCGGCGTCGACGAGCCGACCTGGGTCTATGCCTACGACTATCTCGTGCTGGTGAATGACAAGGTGGCGGACGATGCGGTCTACAAGCTGACCAAGCTGCTGCACGATCACCAGAAGGAGCTGGCGGCCAATTTCGGCGCGCTCTCCGGCTTCGATCCCAAGCGCATGAACAAGGATATGGGCCCGGTGAAATTCCATCCCGGCGCCATCAAGTACTACAAGGAAATCGGCGAATGGCCGCCGAAAAGCGGCAGCTGATCGCACGAGGTCGACACCCCTGATCTGAACGGATCGAGCGCTCGTGTCTGACGAACATGCGCAAGTGCCGGCGGGCCCGCAATCGGTCGTGGCCCGCCGGTTGATTTTCGCCGGCGCGAGCCTGCTCACGCTCGGTTCGATCGGCTTTGCGCTGCAGTTCTATCGTAATGTACTGGGACTGCTCCTGTATAATGAGCAGTTCCTCGCCGGGATGGTCGGGCTCGGCATGGCGCTCGTCTTTCTCACCCAACCGGCCCGCCGCAGCGCGCCGCGCACGACCATCCCCTGGTACGACTGGCTGCTGACGGCTGTCGGCGCGGCGCTCGGCATCTATATCGCGCTGCGCTTTCCGGTCCTGTCCGAGGACATGACCTTGCGGCCGATCGATGGGCTGATCGTCAGCTTCATCGCCATTCCGCTGCTGATCGAGGCGCTGCGCCGCACGGTCGGCTGGGCGCTCACCATCGTGGTGCTGGTGTTCCTTCTCTATGCGCCGCTCGGCCAATACGTGCCGGGCGCGCTGCAGGGCCTGCCGGTCAGCGTGGCGCAGCTCTCCTTCTATCTGGTCTGGGATCCGGGCAGCATGCTCGGCCTGCCGGTTTTGGTGGCGGCGACCATCGTCATCGCCTTCGTGTTCTTCGGCAATCTGCTGTTCGCCTCCGGCGGCTCCAATTTCTTCACCGACATCGCGCTCACGCTGATGGGCCGCTACCGCGGCGGCTCGGCCAAGATCGCGGTCACGGCCTCCTGTCTGTTCGGCATGATTTCCGGCAGCGCGGTGAGCAATGTCGCTTCCGTCGGCGTGCTGACCATCCCGCTAATGCGGCGCGGCGGCTATCCGGCGTACGTCGCGGCCGCGATCGAGGCCGTCGCCTCCACAGGCGGCCAGCTGATGCCGCCGGTGATGGGCGCCGCCGCGTTCCTGATGGCGGAGTTCCTGCAAATCCCCTACCGCGACGTGGCGATCGCCGCGGCGCTGCCGTCGCTGCTCTATTACTATGCGCTGTTCATTCAGGCCGACCTGTTGGCCGCCCGCGCCGGCCTTGCGGCGATCGACATGACCGGCGTGCCGCCGCTTGCACAAGTGCTCAAGCAGGGCTGGCACTTCATCCTGCCCTTCGCCGTGCTGATCTACGGCCTGTTCTGGCTGAATTGGTCGCCGGAGCTGTCGGCACTCGCCGCCTCCGCCGTGTTGATCGTCACCGGCTCGACGCTCGGCTATGGCGGCAAACGGCTCAAGCTCGGCGACCTGTTGAATGCCCTGCACACGACCGGTCTGGTCTCGCTCGATCTTCTGATGATCACGGCGGCCGCCGGATTCATTATCGGCGTGCTCAACATCACCGGCTTGAGCTTCGCGCTCACGCTGCTGCTGGTGGAGATCGGTAAGAACAGTCTGTGGCTGCTTTTGGCGCTGGCGGCGATGGTCTCTATCGTGCTCGGCATGGGCATGCCGACGGTCGGCGTCTACGTGCTGCTGGCGGCGCTGGTGGCCCCCTCGATGGTCAAGATCGGGCTGTCGCCCATGGCCTCGCACATGTTCGTGCTCTATTTCGGCATGATGTCGATGATCACGCCGCCGGTGGCGCTCGCCGCCTTCGCCGCGGCTTCGCTTGCGCAGACCGATGCGATGAAGACCGGCTGGACCGCGGTGCGCTTCGGCTGGATCGCCTACATTATCCCCTTCCTGTTCGTGCGCGCGCCCTCGTTGCTCATGGAAGGTTCGGTGATCTCGGTGGTGACGTCCTTCATCACCGCGCTGGCCGGCGTCTGGCTGGTCTGCGCGGCCTTTGCCGGCTACGCAACCAGGCCGCTGAGCATGCCGATGCGGGTGGCATTCGGCTTGGCCGGACTCTTGCTGTTCATTCCGGCCGACGCCGTGAAATACGGCGAATGGACCGATATTGTCGGGCTTGCGCTCGGCGCCGCGCTGCTCACGCGCGAAGTGCTGGCGGTGCGCATGCGCCGGCAGACCGCCTGAGTGTCGGCCCCGCCGAGCATTCGCTAGCATGGCCGCATGATTCGCACAGGTTTCGCCGCCCTATGCGGCTCCGCTCTACTGCTTGCGGCGTCGCAGGCGCAGGCCGGCCTGACGCTCTGTAACCGCACCAGCTACCGGGTCGAGACCGCGCTCGGGTTGGAAAAGCAGCCCACCGTCTCGACGCGCGGCTGGTTCCAGCTCGATCCGGGCGAATGCAAGCTGATCGTCGACGGCGCGCTCGATGCCGATATGGCCTATGTGCATTCGCGCACGCCGCCGATCTATGGCACGCCGCCCACGCCTGAGAGCGGACAAGCGGAACTGTGTGTGCGCGACGGCAATTTCCAGATCGCCGACGGGCGCAATTGCCCGCTCAACCAGCAACTGCGCTTCTCGGCGGCGCGGCCTTCCGATGGTCCGAACGGGTCGGTCATTTATCTCGCCGAACCTGCGGGCTATGACGACGCGCAGGCTCGCCTTGCCGGCATCCAACGCCTGCTGGCGATCGCCGGCTACGACACCTACCCGATCGACGGTGTGGACGGCGCCAAGACGCAAAACGCCATGGCGAAGTTCCTCAGCGAGCGCAAGCTGCCGGCCGACGCCGCGGCCAAGCCCGCCATCTTCGACACGCTGCTGGAAGCGGCGCGAAACCCGCGAGGCAAGGGCTTTTCCTGGTGCAATGAGACCAAATACACGGTTATGGCCGCGCTTGGCGTGGTCGAGATGGGCGCCATCGTCAGCCGCGGCTGGTATCGCATAGATGCCGGCAAATGCCTGCGGCCCGATCTGCCCGGCGATCCGCACCGTCTCTATAGCTACGCCGAGGCGGTGGACGGCAACGGCCGCACCATCACGCGCGGCGACGCGCCGCGTTCATGGGGCGGCAAGATCGTGCTATGCACACGAGAGGGAAGGTTTGAATTGAGCAACCACAAAGATTGCGCTAGCCGGGGCCTGAATTCCGCTGGCTTTGCGCTTGTGGATGCCGGCGCCAACCCGGGCGCTATTCTGCGCTTCAAGGAGCCTTAGCGGCGACTTGAGGCGATTTACAGGTTCATGCGATAGTTCCGGCGGGGAGATCACCGAATGACCGATGATCCGTGCAGGGTCCTGCTGGTCTATCCGAAATTCGTTCCGAACACGTTTTGGAATTATACGCATACCTGCGAGCTGCTGGACGCGCGCTATCCAGCCGCGCCGCTCGGGCTGATCACGGTCGCGGCGCTGCTGCCGCAGCACTGGCAATTCCGGCTGGTCAACCGCAACACCGAAAAGCTGAGCGCCGAGGACCTCGCCTGGGCCGACGTGGTGATGACCGGCGGAATGCTGAACCAGCAGCCCGACTGCATGCGGGTGATCGCGCTCGCCCATGCGCAAGGCAAGCCGGTGGTGGTCGGCGGCCCGGATGCCACCTCCAGTCCGCACATCTATGAGGCGGCCGATTTCCGCGTGTTGGGCGAGGCCGAGGACGTCATCAACGATTTCGTCGCCGCCTGGCGGCGCGGCGAGCGCTCCGGCGTGTTCAGCGCCGAGAAATTCCAGGTCGACGTCACCAAGACGCCGATGCCCCGCTTCGACCTGCTCAAGACGCAGCACTACCTTTACATCTGCGTACAATATTCACGCGGATGCCCCTTCACCTGCGAATTCTGCGACATCATCGAGCTTTACGGCCGCAAGCCGCGTACCAAGGCCAATGCGCAGATGCTGGCGGAGCTGCAGCGGCTGTTCGATTTGGGCTACCGCGGCCACGTCGATTTCGTCGACGACAATCTGATCGGCAACAAGAAAGCGCTCAAAAACTTCTTGCCCGAGCTTATCGCCTGGCAGAAGTCGCACGGCTTTCCGTTCGTGTTTTCGACCGAGGCATCGCTTAATCTTGCCGACGACGACGAGCTGCTCGACCTGATGAAGCAGGCGAATTTCTTCGCGATCTTCGTCGGCATCGAAAGTCCCGATACGGCGACGCTGGTACACATGCGCAAGAAGCAGAACACCCGGCGCAGCATCGCGGAGAGCGTGCACAAGATCTATCGCCACGGGATGTTCGTGACGGCCGGATTCATCGTCGGCTTCGACAGCGAAAAGGACTCGATCGCCGACCAGATGGTCGCCCTCATCGAGGAATGCGCCATCCCCGTCTGCATGGTCGGACTGCTTTACGCACTGCCGAACACGCAATTGACCCGCCGGCTGGCGCGCGAGGGCCGCCTGCACGAAGGCCACGACGTCATGCGCGAGGATCGCGCCGGCGACCAGTGCATGATCGGCATCAATTACGAGCCCGCGCGGCCGTTGCGCAACATCCTCGGCGACTACAAACGCATTCTCGAGCGGGTGTACGAGCCTACGGTCTATGCCCGCCGTCTCGAGCGCTTGATCGGCATGCTCGACCGCAGCGGCCGGCCGACGACCGCGCTCGCGGCCGACGACCGGCGCCGGCGGCTGATGACGCTTGAAACGGCGCGCCGCGTGATCGACGCGCTCCCCGGCGGGGCCGACGTGTTCGGCAAGGTCTTTGTCAACTGCATGCGCACGAACCCCGAGGCGGCGCATGACCTTGCCTGGCTGTTGGCGGTCTACGCCCACCTCGGCCCGTTCTCGCGCGTGGCCATCGGCGAGGTCCAGCGCCGCATTGCCGAGATCGACGCGGCCGAACGGGACGCCGCGGTGCCGGCGCTTGCCGGGCACGGCGTGGCGCGCCCCAACTTGGCGAGGGCGCACCTTCGCTCATGACGGCGCCGCAGCAGGCCATGCCCGGTTTCGACCGCGTCGAGACCTGGGTGTTCGATCTCGACAACACGCTCTATCCACATCACATCCTGTGGCAGCAGGTCGATGACCGCATTCGCGCCTATATCGAAAATTTCCTCCAGGTGCCGAAGGACGAGGCGTTCCGCATCCAGAAGGACTATTACAAGCGCTACGGAACGACGATGCGCGGGCTGATGACCGAGCACGGGCTAAAGCCCGACGACTACCTCGAATTCGTGCACCAGATCGATCACTCGCCGCTGACGCCCAATCCGGCGCTCGGCTCCGCGCTCGAAAATCTGCCGGGCCGCAAGCTCATCTTGACCAACGGCACGCGCAAGCACGCCGACGCGGTGATGAAGCGGCTTACCGTGCACGAGCACTTCGAAGACGTGTTCGACATCATCGCCGCCGAGCTCGAGCCCAAACCTTCGCCGAAGACCTATGAGCGGTTTCTGGCGCGCCACGACGTCGATCCGCACAAGGCCGCCATGTTCGAGGACTTGGCGCGCAATCTGGAAGCCCCGCACGCGCTCGGCATGACCACCGTGCTGGTGGTGCCGGAAGGCCAGCGCGAGGTCTTCCGCCAGGACTGGGAGCTGGCCGGACGCGACGCCGCGCATGTCGATCACGTGACCGACAATCTCACGGGGTTTCTGGAGGCGATCGCGGCAATGCGCGCGGGCCGCGCAACGGCATCCGAGCCTTAACCCGGCGCGATCACGCGGCCCACGAAAATGGCGAGCGCGCTACGCCGCGGCGGCCATAAGCCGTTCGGGCGCGTCTTTGAGATGCAGATCGCGCTGCGGGAAGGGAATCGTCAGGCCGGCAGCCTCCAGCGCGGTCTTGCCGCGCTCGGTGAGCGCGCGGCGCAGCGGCCAGTAGTCCGCGTTCGCCGCCCACACGCGCAAGCGCAGCACCACTGCCGAATCGCCGAGTTCGTCGACGAAGGCCTGCGGCGCCGGCTCGGCCATGACGCGGCTGTCGTCTCCAGCCAGCTTGAGCAGCACTTGCTGGCCCTTTTCTAGATCGTCCTCATAGGCGACGCCGAAGGCGAGATCGACCAGCCGCGTCGATAGCCGTGAATAGTTGATGATGCGCTTGTTCCACAATTCCGCATTGGGCACGAACTGGTAGACGCCGTCCCAGGAATGCAGCTCGGTGGCGAACAGGCCGAGCTCCTTGACGGTGCCGCCGACGGCGCCGGCGTCGATGTAGTCGCCGACGCCGAAGGGACGCAGCCACAACAGCATCATGCCGGCGGCGATATTCGACAATGTGCCCTGCATGGCGAGGCCGATGGCGAGGCCGGCGGCGCCGAGCGCGGCGAGAATGCTGGTTGTCTGGATGCCGATCTGGCCGAGCACGGCCACCAGCACCACGGTCAGGATGCTGTAGCGCACGATCGAGGCGATCACGCTGCTCAGCATCGCGTCGATGCGGGATTGCCGTGTGAGGAGGCCCATGGCTGCACGCTCGGCGCGGCCGGCGAGCCACCAGCCCAGCACTAAGAGCAGCAAGGCGCCGACGATGCGCGGCACCGCTATGGCCGCCCAGGCCGCCAGCGCCGAAACAAACGTGCCGATTTCTCCGCTCACCTGTGCCGTTGCCGTATCCATCTCTCGCTCCTCTTCGTAATCAGGTCTCCCCCGTTCACCTAGCGCATCGCTTGCGGCGGCGCACCCCATGATGCCGGCGGCGGAATCGCCGCCAACGGCTTGACAGCGCACGAGGTTCCCCCGACAACCCGCAGCCGAAGCGCGGGGGAAGGAATGACAAGCGAAAAGCTCGCCAAGACCATCGACGAGGCCTTCGAGGGGCGCGACAAGATCGGCCCCAAGACCAAGGGCGCGGTGCGCAAGGCGGTCAACGACGCGCTCGACCTGCTCGACGCCGGCAAGGCGCGCGTGGCCGAGCGGCAGGCGGACGGCCAGTGGCAGGTCCATCAATGGCTGAAGAAGGCCGTGCTGCTTTCCTTCCGGCTCAACGACATGAGCGTGATCGCGGGCGGACCGGGCCGCGCGGTGTGGTGGGACAAGGTCGACGCCAAAATGAAAGGCTGGACGGCGGCGCGCTTCCGCAAGGCGGGCTTCCGCGCCGTGCCCGGCTGCGTGGTGCGGCGCTCGGCCTATATCGCACCGGGCGTCGTGCTTATGCCGAGCTTCGTCAATCTCGGCGCCTATGTGGATTCCGGCACCATGGTTGACACCTGGGCGACAGTCGGCTCCTGCGCGCAGATCGGCAAGAACTGCCACATTTCCGGCGGCGCCGGCATCGGCGGCGTGCTCGAGCCGCTGCAGGCGGGACCCGTGATCATCGAGGACAATTGCTTCATCGGCGCCCGCTCGGAAGTGGCCGAAGGCGTGATCGTGCGCGAAGGCTCGGTGCTGTCGATGGGCGTCTATCTCGGCGCTTCCACCCGCATCGTCGACCGCGCCAGCGGCACGATCAGCCAAGGCGAGGTGCCGCCCTATTCGGTGCTCGTGCCGGGCTCGCTGCCGGGCAAGGACGGCGGCCCGAGCCTTTACTGCGCGGTAATCGTCAAGCGCGTGGACGAGCGTACGCGCTCAAAGACGAGCATCAATGAGCTGCTGAGGGATTAGGCGGTGTTTTGCTCGCGTTGCCCCTCAGCGCGCTTATTCCCGCGTAAGCGGGAATCCAGGCGGCCATCCGTACGCGAGGACGAGCGGCCTTTACTGCCAGGGATTGATCGATGAGCGCCGACCCTTTAGCCATCGCCCGCGACCTCTTGCGCTGCCGCTCGGTGACGCCGGCGGAAGGCGGTGCGCTCAAATATCTCGAGCGCGTTCTTAAGGAGACCGGCTTCGACCTGCATCATCTCGCCTTCAGCGAACCGGGCGAGGACATGGTGGAGAATCTCTACGCGCGCATCGGCAACAAGCCGCCCAACCTGGTATTCGCCGGCCACACCGACGTGGTGCCGCCCGGCGACGAGAAGGCCTGGACGCACCCGCCTTTCGCCGGCGAAGCGGACGGCACCGAGCTCTATGGACGTGGCGCCGTCGACATGAAGGGCGGGCTTGCCTGCGCGCTCGCTGCCGTGCTCGACCATCTCGCCGCCAATGGCGGCAAGCCGGCCAAGGGCTCGATCACCTTCCTGATCTCCGGCGACGAGGAAGGCGTCGCGGTCAACGGCACGCCGAAGCTGTTGAAATGGGCGGCCGAGCACGGGGAAAAGTTCGACCATTGCATCTTGGGCGAGCCGAGCAACGTGCAGGCGCTCGGCGACACCATCAAGATCGGCCGGCGCGGCTCGCTCAACGGCCACCTCATCGTCACCGGCAAGCAAGGTCACGTCGCCTATCCCGAGCGCGCCGTCAACCCGATCCGCGGACTGGTGCGCCTGATCGAAGCGCTGCAAGGCGAGCCGCTCGATCGGGGCAGTGCGCATTTTCCGCCCTCGCATCTCGAGTTCACCACCGTCGACGTCGGCAACAAGACGGTCAACCTCATACCGGCCGAGGCGCGCGCGCGCTTCAACATCCGCTTCAACGACAATCACACGCTCGATTCGTTAAAGGCCTTGCTGACGCAGCGCGCCGACAAGGCATCCAGCGGCAAGATCGCGTTTCGCTTCGAATGGGAGCCGTCGAACGCCGGCGTGTTCGTGACGACGCCGAGCGGCTTCACCGAGATGGTTACGGAGGCGATCAAGGAAACCACCGGCCGCACGCCGCATCTGTCGACGAGCGGCGGCACCTCGGACGCTCGCTTCATCACGCATTATTGCCCGGTGGTGGAATTCGGCCTGGTCGGACAGACCATGCACGCGGTCGACGAACGCGTGCCGATCGCCGATCTGCGCGCGCTGACGGTCATCTATCGCAAGATCATCGACCGGTATTTTGGCTAGCGGAAGAAGCACTTCGGTCGAAGCACTTGGCGCGCGTTGTTTTCTCCGCTCGTCCCCGTGCAAGCGGGGCCGAGGGCCACACTGTTAGAACTTTCATTTTTTAGCTCTGCATTTCCCGCCGGAGCCTGTCCCCGCGCAGGCGGGGACGGGAATGAGCGGCGCGCGGATTCCGGGTCCGTTCGCTTACGCTTGCGTCCCGGAATGACTCGATACGGTCACGTGGAATATTGCGCGAAGGCCGCCGTGCCGGCGCGGGCGCGATGATCGGTCTTGACGTTGACGAGCGCGACCGAGCCGCGGTCGACTTCCCGCTGGGCGCGATCCAAGGCTGGGCGGATATCGCCCGGTTTTTCGATGTACTCGCCGTAACAGCCGAAAGCCTCGGCCATCTTGTCGAAACGCGTATAGCCGAGATTACGGCCAGGCTTGTTGCCGTCCGGATCGGCAGTCCAGCCTCCGTTGAGGCTGACCACGACCAGGATCGGCACGTTGTGACGCACGGCGGTGTCGAGCTCGAGCGCATTGAGACCGAAGGATCCGTCGCCGTGCACGACGATCACCTGCTTGTCTGGCTTGGCGATCTTGGCGCCAATGCCGAACGGAAGCCCGACACCCATGGTGCCGAACGGCCCGGAGTTGAGGCGATGACCCGGGGCAAAAGTCGGCATCGACTGGCGGCCGTAGTTGAGGATTTCCTGCCCGTCGACCACCAGGATCGCGTCGCGCTGCATGAAATTCTTGATCTCGTCGCACAGCCGCAGCGGATGGATCGGCAGATCGTCCATCGGCTTGTTGGCGCCGGGCGCCTGGCGCTTGGCCGTCTCGCCGTCGGCGAGCGTTCGCCGCCAGGCGGAGAACCGATCCGCATTGATCCGCCCGGCGCTCGCATCGATGAGCTGACGAAGCACAGCCTTGCAGTCGCCGACGATGCCGATATCGATGCGCCGCGGCGCGCTGGCGATTTCGTCTGCGTCGATGTCGATGCGGGCGATTCTTGCGGCGGCGTTGAACCGGGGCGGCGCCGCGTGGCCGATAATATAGTTCATGCGGGTGCCGACGACGATGATCAGATCGGCGTCGCGGAACGCCGTGGAGCGCATCGTCATATAAGAATATTCGTGATCGTCCGGCACGACGCCGCGGCCCTGCGGCGTGGTGTAGAAGGGAATGCCGGCCGCTTCGACGAACTCCTGCAGTTCCGGCCAGGCCTGCGACCAGATCACGCCGCTGCCGGACAGGATGATCGGCTGGCGCGCCTTGGTGATCGCGTCGACCAAGGCGTCGACTTTGTTGGGATCGCCGAGCGGCCGCGGGTTTAGCGGCGGCCGGCCGGAAAGGCTCCAGTCGACCTGCTCCTCGGGAATCTTGGCGTAAAGAATGTCGCCGGGAAAATCGAGATAGACCGGACCCGGCTTGCCGCTCATCGCCTTCTGGAAAGCGACATTCACCTGCTCCGGGATGCGCTTGAGGTTGTAGACGCGATCGGCCCACTTGGTGCAAGGCTTCATGATGGCGAGCTGATCGATCTCCTGGAAGACTTGGCGACCGTTCTGACCGATCGGACTGGAGCCGCCGATCGCCACCACCGGGCAGCAATCGATGAGCGCGTTGGCGACGCCGGTGGTGAGGTTGATCGTGCCGGGGCCGCTCGCCGCCATGCAAACGCTGGGTTTTTGCAATAGCCGGCTGTAGGCCTGCGCCATGAACGCGGCAGATTGCTCGTGGCGTACGTCGAGCGGGCGAATCCCTTCATTGATACAGGAGGATTCGGCGAGCAGCATCGGCCCGCCCATGAGAAAGAACAGGATGTCGGTGCCTTCGTTCTTCAGCGCTTTGGCCAGGATCTCCGAGCCGGTGAGTTCCGCCACGTCGCGTCTCCCTTAGATGATGTTGTCTTTGCCGAGCTGCTCGATTTGCGCCTCATCCAGGCCAAGCCAGTCGCCCAAAACCTCTGTGGTGTCTTGTCCGAGCAGCGGGGCCGGCTCGATCTTCGGCGTCCTTCCACCGAAGCGCACCGGCCAGCCCGGCATCTTGAACGCGCCGGCGACGGGATGCTGCATCGTCTGCATGATGCCGCGCCGCTCGAAATCGGCGTCCTCGGTCAGCTCCATCGTATCGAAGACGGCTCCCGCCGGCACGCCGGCGTCGCCGAGCATGCGCATCGCCTCGCGCTTGTCGTGTTGGCGCGTCCAGGCGGAGATCATCTCGTCGACCTCAGGCTCGTGCTCCAACCGCGCGGCCGCGGTGTCGAAACGCGGATCGCCGATCAGCTCCGCGCGGCCGATGACTTCGAGCAGTCGCCGCCAATGCGCCGGATTGGTCCGGCTGGTATAGACGTAGACGTAATCGTTCGGTCCGCCGGGCTTGCACGGATAGGTGCCGCTCGGCACCGCAAACCCGGACAGGATCTTGGCGCCGTTGCGTCTGGCTGCCGCTCCTTGCGTCGCCTGGCTGGACAGCGCCACGCGGATATATTGCAGCATGGCGTCCTGCATGGCGATCTCGATGTGCTCGCCCTGGCCGCTCTCGCGCCGCCGATAAAGCGCCCCGAGGATGCTGATCGCCAACAGCATGCCGGTGCCGGTATCGCCGAGCGTCACGCCGGGCTTGAGCGGCGGACCGTCGGGCTCGCCGGTAATGCTCATGACTCCGCCGGTCGCCTGCGCGATCATGTCGAAGGCGAGATTTTTCTCGTAGGGACCGCCGGTGCCAAACCCTTTGAGCTGCGCATAGATGATGCCGGGATTGACGCTGCGCACTTGCTCGTAGCCAAGCCCCAGCCGCTCGATGGCGCCCGGCGCGAAGTTCTCCACCATGATATCGGCGCGCTTCGCCATGTCTTTGACGAGCGCGAGGCCGCGCTCGGATTTTAGGTTGACGGTGACGGATTTCTTGTTGGCGTTGAACAGCAGGAAGTACCAAGAGTCGTGCGCGTTGTTCGCCTTGCCATGCAGCAGCATGCGGCCGGCCTCGCCGCCTTGCGGATTTTCGATCTTGACGACCTCGGCGCCGAGCCAGGCGAGCGCCTCGGTGCAGGACGGGCCGGCCTCGAATTGCGTCAGGTCGAGAACACGGACGCCGGCAAGATAGCCCGGTAGCGCACCGTTGGTGGCCATTTCTTGTTCCTCCCGTTAGGAACGCGTTCTGTGTGCGTGAAAGGCGCGCGTTCTGCCGGTACCTAGAGCGTACCGGTCCACTCCACGCGACTCAAGCGCCCGCGCATTCGCAAGCGCTCCGGTGACATGAATTAGCGGCAGAGCGGATATGCGGGAAATCAATAATCCAACCGCATGAATTAGCGGGCCGCCGGACGGAACCGCGAAATCGACTGACCCGGGTGGCAGCCACGCAACGTCCGGAAACGAACCCAGTGGCCGGCAGATCGGCTTCGAACCCATGAGAGGGCTCTCATCGTCTTTGCGGGTGCATCGTGAAGAAAACGCGCGTGTAAAACAATTCACTGATCTGACTCCAATCCCACGGATTGAAATGGAATTTCGGGTGACCGCAGCGCAATCGACCGGGGAGCACGTCAACCCAATCTGCTAACCGCAACGAGCACGACATGTTTTTTCTATTCATATAGAACTGACCCGTCGTTTCTTGCCCTTGAAAAGGTTTTACAGCTGACTTGTTTCCATTCTTTGGCAGCAGTGAATCATCGCGAACGCTAATAGCGATGAGGGCCTCGTCGTACGTTTTGGCAGATCCCAACATGTGAAGAGAGAACCGATTTTCATATCGACACTGTTTTTCGAAAGGGCCCGGCGTTTTTTGCGTGACGCTGTCCCCATTGACGGGCTTTTGCTGATAGCAGGCTCTGATGATGCGAACATCGCCGTCTCTGACTTCGGTGTTGATCAGGCTTGCATCGCGAATTGCGTTTTTCAGGATAAGCGCATCGGATAGAGTACTCGGAATTGTACCTGCAATGCAGTTGCACGTTTGCGGGACGGCGAAGAAATATGCCAGCGCACCAAACAGTAGATAGCCCATCAGACCAGCGAATCCCCAGAACGCAAACAGGGCAGCAAAGCCGCAGATCTTCGCCCGCCTGGCAAGTGAAGGGTTTGCACTTGCCGCCGATGCCAACCCTTCCATAGCGGGCTCTGGAACGATGCGCCGAATGAACCAATCGACAATCAGTATAGCGAGTCCCACCGCTCCCAATGCCATCGGGAGAACCGCGGTAGCAAGGTCATTTCCGCCGACCCAAAATTCAGCAGCGCCAAACAAGCCCGCAATGAAAAAAACGAGACCTGTAACGGTAACGCGGCCGAGACCCGCTGCCACGGGAATCCAAAAAAGGCTGATGTAGATATTCTTGAGGAAGAATCGAAATCTCGAAGGCATGTAGATTAAGTCGTCCGCGAAAAAATGAATTCCAATCAAGACTATTGGTCATGCGCGTTTATGCAAGGCCTGAATTGTCCTTCGCCCCTCGCGCGATGCCGCCCGCCGACAACTCAATAATCCACCCGCATCAGATAAAGCCCATCCGGCGGCGCCACTTGGCCGCAGGCAGTGCGGTCGCGCGCCGCGAGCGCGCGCTTGATATCGTCGGGCTTCCACTTGCCCTCGCCCACCATGGCCAGCGAACCGACCATGGAGCGCACCTGGTTGTGCAGAAACGAGCGCGCCGAGGTGAGCACCGTCACCTCTTCGCCGTCGCGCATGACGTCGAGCTGGTCGAGCGTCTTCACCGGCGACTTGGCCTGGCATTCGCTGGAGCGGAACGTGGTGAAGTCGTGCTTGCCGGTGAGATGGCGGGCGGCGGCCTGCATGGCGTCGGTGTCCAGCGGGCGCGGCAACCGCCAGGCGCGGCCGAGGTCGAGAGTGAGGTCGGCGCGGCGGTTGACGATGCGATAGAGGTAATGGCGTTTGACGGCAGAGGTGCGGGCATTGAAGTCGCCCGCCACCTTTTCCGCCGCCAGCACCGCCACCGGATGCGGCCGCAAGTGAGCATTGAGCGCGTCGCGCACCGTGTCGGTGTCCCAATCCCTGGCGAGATCGACATGCGCCACCTGGCCGCGCGCATGCACGCCCGCATCGGTGCGGCCGGCGCCCTGCACCAGCGCGCTCTCGCCGGCAAAAGCCGCCACCGCCAGCGTGAGCACACCCTGCACCGTGGTCTCGGCCGCCTGGATTTGCCAGCCGGAAAAGGGCGCGCCGTCATATTCGATGATGAGCTTGTAGCGAGGCATGAGCGGTTAACGGAACCTTAAATCTTATAGTTAACGATTTCATCGCAGCCTGTCCCCAGACCGCGATCACGCGATGAGCGAAAACCTCGATCCTGCCGACTGGGCGGCTTTGCGCGCCCAAGGCCACCGTATGCTCGACGACATGCTCGACTATATCGAGCACATCCGCGCGCGTCCGGTCTGGCAGCCTATCCCTGATGAAATCCGCTTAAGCCTGCGCGAGCCGCTGCCAGCGACGCCCGCCGACCTTTCCGCGGTCTACGAAACCTTCAAGCACAGCATCCTGCCCTACGCCACAGGCAATACCCATCCGGGCTTCATGGGCTGGGTGCATGGCGGCGGCAATCCGGCCGGCATGCTGGCGGAGATGCTTGCCGCGGGCCTCAACGCCAATCTGGGCGGACGCGATCACATGCCAATCGAGCTCGAGCGTCAGGTTGCGCGCTGGATGGCGGAACTGTTCGGCTTTCCCGAGACGGCGAGCGGGCTGTTCGTCACCGGCACTTCGATGGCCAATCTGCTCGGCGTGCTCATCGCGCGCACGCACGCGCTTGGCCCGGCGTCACGCAGCGCGGGTGTAGCGGAAGGCGAGCAGCGCCTGGTGGCCTACACGTCGGCGGCTGCGCATGGCTGCATCCGGCAGGCGATGGAGATTTCCGGCCTCGGCGGCGCGGCGTTGCGGATGATCCCGACCGACGAGCGCCACCAGATCGACCCGACCGCGCTCACGCTGGCGATCTCCATCGACCGGCATGAGGGGCGCACGCCGTTCCTGCTGGTCGGCAATGCCGGCACCGTCGATATCGGCGCCATCGACGATCTGGTGTGCCTCGCCGACATCGCGCGTTGCGAGGGGATGTGGTTCCACGTCGACGGCGCCTTCGGCGCACTCGCCGTGCTGGCGCCGGATCTGGCGCCGCGGCTTGCCGGCATCGAGCAAGCCGATTCGATCGCACTCGATTTCCACAAATGGGGCCAGGTGCCTTACGACGCCGGCTTCCTCCTGGTGTACGACCGCGCCAAGCACCGCGAAACCTTCGCCGCGCCGGCCGCCTATCTCCGGCGCGAGACGCGCGGGCTGGCCGCGGGCTCGCCCTGGCCCTGCGACTTCGGACCCGATCTGTCGCGCGGCTTCCGCGCCCTGAAGACCTGGTTCACGCTGAAGGTCCATGGCACCCAGCGTATCGGCGCTATGATCTCCGAGACCTGCGCCATCGCGCGGCATTTGCAAGCCTGCATCGAGGCGAGGCCCGAGCTCGAGCTGATGGCGCCGGTGCAGCTCAATATCGTTTGCTTCCGCTATCGCTGCGCCGACGCCGATCGGGTCAATGCCAAGATCGTGGTCGACTTGCACGAAGGCGGCGTCGTCGCGCCCTCCACCACCATGCTCGAGAAGGGCCTCGCCATCCGGGCGGCGATCGTCAACCACCGCACCGCGCGGCGTGACGTCGAAGCCTTGGTCGACCTCGTGGTGGCGCGCGGCAACGCCGAAGCCGCTTACGCCGCCGTGGCCTAGAGGCAGGAAGTATCTTCATGAATGTGCATGCGCTCATCGAGGCCGACAATGCTCCGTCGTTGATCGGCTTGCCGCGGCTCGCCAAGCTCGCTTTCGACGGCTGCGATCTGGCGCCGGCGTGGAACGAGCTGGTGCTGCGCGCGCGCAACGAGGCAACCGACGCCGCAGCGCTGATGGATCTGTCGACCATTGCGCAGCTGCAAGGGCGGCCCGAGGACCGCCTCGCCCTGCAGGCCATGGCGCTTGCGATCACCCGCGTGTTCCATCAGCCGCCGGCCGTGGCCGTGGCGCGGCCCCTGCGCCTGCTGGCGCTGATGGCGCCCGGCGATTTCATGGCCAACATCCCGATCGAATTCATGCTCGACGGCGCCGGCATCGCGCTCGACATGCTTTATGTGGACGCGGACGCGGCCTTGCCGGCGCTGCCTGCGCATGACGTGGCGCTGGTGGCGGTGGCGGAATCGAGCAAGAACCAGGCCCTGCTGCGCCGGCTGGCGGCGCTGGCGCCGTCCTGGCCGAAGCCGCTGCTGAACGCGCCGGCGCACATCGCCCGGCTGACGCGCGGAGGCACCTGGGAGCTTCTCAACGCCGCCCCGGGCGTGGCGATGCCGATGAATGCCGACATTGGCCGCGATGACCTGACGCGCATCGCGCACGGCACGCTCCACGTCGCGGAAGTGCTGCGCGGCGCGCGCTTTCCGATCATCGCGCGGCCGGAAGATTCGCATGCCGGCAATGGGCTGGAAAAGCTCGACGATGGCGCAGCGCTCGCGGCCTATCTGGCGGCCCGCCCGGAGCATTGTTTCTCCATCGCCCCCTTCGTCGACTATCGTTCGGCGGACGGGCTTTACCGCAAGTATCGCATCGCGCTGATCGGCGGCGAGGCGTATGCCTGCCACATGGCGGTCTCCGAGCACTGGATGATCCACTATCTCAACGCCAAGATGCGCGAGCGCCCCGAACGCCGGGCGGAGGAAGCAGGCTTTTTTGCCGAGTTCGACAGGTTTGCTGCTCGCCACGCGCGCGCGCTCACCGAGATCGACGCGCGTTTCGGGCTCGATTACATCCCGTTCGACTGCGGTGAAACGCCGGACGGCCGTCTCCTCGTGTTCGAGGCCGGAACCAACATGATCGTGCACTCCATGGATCCGCCCGATCTGTTTCCCTATAAGCCGCCGCAGATGCGCAAAGTGTTCGGCGCCTTCCAGCACATGTTGCGGCGCGCCGGGTCGGCGGCAGCTCCTGTAACCTAACGCAAGATTGTTTGGATCGAAGCGATGCGCGCGGGACAGCGCGCTCCCTCTCCCCGTTGGGGAAAGGGTTGGGGCGAGGGCGCCAGAACTCCTGAAAAGTCGTATCCCCTCACCCGGCACGCTTCGCGTGCCGACCTCTCCCCATGGGAGAGGTGAAGCGCGTTCGCGGCACCGCCTTGTTCAAAATGAAATGATCTTGCTCTAGGAAAGCCGCGTGCCGGCTTGCAGCGGCGTGCCGCGCAAGAATTCTTCCGCCATCATCGGCTGCTTGCCGGCGCGCTGCACCTGCGTCAGCCGCACGGCGCCCTCGCCGCAGGCAATGGTGAACTTGTCGTCGAGCACCGTGCCGGGCGCACCCGTCCCCTCGCCCTTGGTCGAGCGCAGCGCCTTCACGCGCGTGTCGTCGATCTCGAACCAGGCGCCGGGAAAGGGCGAGAGGCCGCGGATGTGGTTATGTACCTGCTTCCACGGCTTGCCCCAATCGATGCGCGTCTCGTCCTTGCTGATCTTGTCGGCGTAGGTGACTCCCTCAGCCGGCTGCGGCGTCGACGTGAGCGTGCCGCGCTCGAGCGCCGTGAGCGCCCGCGTGATCAGATCGGCGCCGAGCCGCGCAAGCACGTCATGCAACCCGCCGGCAGTCATGTTGGGAGCAATCAAGGTGCGTTCGGCCATGGCAATCGCGCCGGTATCGAGGCCTTCGTCCATCTTCATGATGGTGATGCCGGTCTCGGCGTCGCCCGCCATGATGGCGCGGTTGATGGGCGCGGCGCCGCGCCAGCGCGGCAGCAGCGAGGCGTGCACGTTGAAGCAGCCGAAGCGCGGCGCCTCAAGCACCTGCTTCGGCAGGATCAGGCCGTAAGCGACGACCACCGCGGCGTCCACTTTGTACGCGGCAAACCCTGCCTGCGCATCCAGGTCGTGCAGTGTCTTCGGCGACGACACCGGCAGCCCGAGGCGCCGCGCCTCGCGCTCCACCGGGCTCGGCTGCAGCTCCATGCCCCGCCCGGCGGGCTTTGGCGCGCGGGTATAGACCGCGGCGATGTCGTGCCCGCGCGCGGCGAGCTCAACCAGCGTCGGCACCGCGAATTCGGGCGTGCCCATGAAGATGAGACGGAGGGTCATGCAAGAGCCGCTCTTTATCGCTCGACTGATGCGTCGAACGGATTGATGAGAGTCAGACCAAGACCTTCGAAATGTCCGACATTTCTTGTCGCCAGAGCGGCGCCATTGGCGGCCGCTATGGCTGCGATGAAGGCATCCATTTGGTGCATGGTCCGACCGGATCTTTGCCGACCGGCGAGAAGCTGCCCATAAGTGGCAGCGCAAGTCACATCAAAGGGCAGAATACGATCACGGTAGAGTTCATTCTCCAATCGCTCGATGGCCTTCCGTAATGCGTCCTTGCGGCGACCGGTTTCAAGTCGCTCCATGCCAAACCGTAGCTCCGCGAGGACAGGCGCACAAAGATAGAGTAAACTATTTGTCTGTGCGTCGAACCAAGTCACGACCGTGGCACGGGGTGTCGGTCTATAAAGCTCGGACACGACATTCGTGTCGAGCAGAATCATTTGAAATCCGGCGGTTTGCGCACTTCGTCCTCGATCTCGAACACGAGATCGTCGCCGCGAAACTCGGGCGGTAAGAGGCTTCGCATCCAAGTCCCCATTTTTTTCTCGGGCTTGCGCGGGCCCAAGGCCTCATCAAGCACCGCTTTCGCCTCGTCGGAAAGGCTGCGGCCATGCGCGCGCGCGCGCTTCTTCAGCTCGTTCTTGAGCCTGGGATCGACCTTGCGGATCAAGAGATCGGTGCCTTCGCGCTTCATTTGATATCAATGATATCAGGCCGCCGCCAGGCTGTCGAGGGTGGCGCCCTCAGCCGATATGATGCGAAGGCTCCTTGTCCTCGGCAAGCGGCCGCACCGGCTCGCCGCGCTTGGCGGCCTTCTTGAAGCGCTTGAGCACCATGTCGCGCTTCAGTTTGGAAATATGGTCGATGAACAGCACGCCGTTGATGTGGTCGATTTCGTGCTGCAGGCAGGTGGCGAGCAAGCCGTTCGCCTCGATCTCCTGCGGCTTGCCGTCGAGGTCGAGAAATCTCACCTTCACGGCGCTCGGCCGCTCCACCTCCTCGTAATATTCCGGGATCGACAGGCAGCCCTCCTCATAGGCCGCCTTTTCGTCGGAGGCCCAGGTCACTTCCGGGTTGATGAAGACCTGTGGCGCCTTCGGCTCGTCCTTCTTGGCCAGGTCCATGGTGACGACCCGCTTGGGCACGCCGATCTGGATGGCGGCGAGGCCGATGCCGGGGGCGTCGTACATGGTCTCGAACATGTCGTCGATCAGGGCGCGGATCGTCTTGTCGACGGCGCCGACCGGCGCGGATTTCAGCCGCAGCCGCTTGTCCGGCAGGATGAGAATGTCGCGTTTGGCCATTGGCGCGATTTAAGCGGTGCAAGCGCGCCGGTCAATGGAACCGCGGCCGGCCTTCCCCCAGTCGCAATTGCGGTGCACGGCCGCCCTTGAGGCGGGGACGGGATCGCCCTACCGTTCGCAATTCGTTCCCGAACCGCCGAATCACGCTAGAAACAGCCGCATGTCGCAGATCCTTCTTGTCCTCGCACTCGCCATCGCAGCCGGTATCGTTGCCATCATCGTGCTGCTGCTGCGGCCGAAGCCGCCGGTGGTGGACGCCGCCGCGGAGGCACGCATCGCCGAGCTCACGGCCACAGTGCAGACGATGGGCCAGATGCTGGCGAGCGCGCAGGCCCAACTGCAGCAGCACGTGAACCAACGGCTCGACGCGGTGACGCAGAACCTCGGCGAGTCGATGAAAACTTCGACCAAGCACACCACCGAACACCTGCAACAACTGCATGCGCGGCTGGCCGTTATCGACAGCGCGCAGAAGAACATTTCCGAGCTGGCGACGCAGGTGAGCTCGCTGCAGGGCGTGCTTTCCAACAAGCAGTCGCGCGGCGCCTTCGGCCAGGGGCAATTGGAGGCGATCGTCGCCGACGTGCTGCCGAAGGGAGCCTATGAGTTCCAGTTCACGCTCAAGAACAAGTCGCGGCCGGATTGCGCGATCTTTATGCCGGAATCCGGACCGCTGATCATCGACGCCAAGTTTCCGCTGGAAGCAATGACCGCTTGGCGCGCCGCGGCGAACGAGGACGAGCGCAAGCACGCGGCAGCGCGTGTCAGGCAAGATATCGTCAAACACATTGCAGATATCTCCGACAAATATCTGGTTCCCGGCGAGACGCAGGACATTGCGCTAATGTTCATTCCCTCCGAGTCGGTCTATGCCGACCTGCACGAGCGCTTCGACGACGTGGTGCAGCGCGCCCAGCGCGCGCGCGTGATGATCGTCTCGCCGACCTTGATGGTCATGGCCATCCAGGTCATCAAGCAGGTGCGCAAGGACTCCGAGATGCGCGAGGCCGCCGACCAGATCCGCACCGAGGTCGGCCACATGATGAAGGATGTCGGCTTGCTGAGCGAGCGCGTGCGCAAGCTGCAAACGCATTTCGGACAGGCCAACAAGGATATCGACGACATCCTGACGTCGACCGGCCGCATCGAGAAACGCGCGAGCAAGATCGAAGGCCTCGAATTCGACGGCGACGGAGAGCGCAGCGCCGACATCCTGCCCGGCCCGGGCGCGCGCAAGATCGAGGCCGGCGAGTGATCCACGCACTGTCGTTCCGCGGCGAAGCCGAAGGCTGCGAGCCCGGAATCCATACTTCCGGTCTGAGGTTATGGATTCCGGGCTCGCTCGCATCGGCTCACGCCCCGGAATGACGGAAAGGTCTTATGACCGCCTCCCCCCACACCGCGCCGGCGCAAGCACAAGCGAAGCCCACGTTCCTGGAAGCGGCCGCGGTGTATTTGAAACCGCGCGTCTTGGTCGTCTTCTTCCTCGGCTTCTCCTCTGGCCTGCCGCTGGCCCTGTCCGGCTCGACTCTGCTGTTCTGGATGGCGGAGGTCGGCGTCGACCTCAAGACCATCGGCCTATTCGCCATGGTCGGCACGCCATACACCATCAAGTTCCTCTGGGCCCCCATTGTCGATGCCTTTGACGTACCCCTGCTTGGGCGCTGGCTCGGCAGGCGCCGCAGCTGGCTGATGCTGACGCAATTGATGCTGATCGGCGCAATCGTGCTGCTCGGCGCCAACGATCCAATTGCGGCGCCTGCGATGGTCGCATTGGGCGCATTGATCGTCGCCGCCGCATCGGCGACGCAGGACATCGTGATCGACGCTTTCCGCGTCGAGAGCCTGCCCGAGAACGAGCAGGCCGCCGGTGCCGCCTCCTACGTCGCCGCCTACCGTGTCGCCATGCTGGTTTCGAGCGCGGGCGCGCTGTTCCTGGTCACGGCCTTCCAAAGCTTCGGCTTCAGCCGTCAGGCCGGCTGGACGGCCAGCTACACGGTGATGGCCGCGCTGGTCATCGTCGGCGTGCTGACCACTTTGTTCGCCACCGAACCCGAAAAGTCCGCCCACGCCGATGAAGTCCAACACCGGGAACCCGCGCTCAAGCGGCTCAGCCACACGATCGTCGGCGCCTTCACCGACTTTTTTCTGCGCGAGGGATTGCACGTCGCTCTTATCGTTCTCGTCTTTGTCGTGCTTTTCAAGCTGACCGACGCGCTCGCTGGCGTGATGACGGGACCGTTCGCCGTGAAGCTGGGCTTTACGCGCAACGAATACGCCGCCATCATCAAGGGCCTCGGTTTCGTCGCCACGCTCGTGGGTGGATTTGCCGGCGGTTATGTCGCGCGCTCGCTGCCGCTGGCGACCAGTCTGTGGATCGGCGGGCTGCTGCAGGCCGCCGCCAATCTGGCATTCTCCTGGCAGGCCGTGGTCGGGCACGATATCGCTTGGCTCAGTTTCGCGATCACGGTCGAGAACTTCACCAGCGCGATCGGCACCGTCATCTTCGTCGCGTATCTCTCCGCGCTGTGCCGCAACCCGTTGCACACGGCAACGCAATACGCACTGCTGACCGCGCTCGCTGCCATCGGGCGCACCTATCTTTCTTCGGGCGCGGGCTATCTGGCGGAAGCGACGGGGTGGGTGTGGTTCTTCGCAATTTGCGCGCTGTCGGCCATTCCGGGATTTATGTTGCTCGCTTGGCTGCAAAGCCTGGGGCATTTCAAGCAGCTGGCGCCAAGGAAAACATGATGCGGCGTGCCCCGGACGCGGCGCAGCACGTCGTGCTGCACCGCAGATCCGGGGCCCGGCTTGCTATAGCCCGCAATAACCGGGGTCCCGGGTCTGCAGCGCACCGTTTCACGCTGCGCTGCGCCCGGGACACGAACGCCGGTCAAAACAACGTCCGCTGCTTGATCGCCGCGGCCAGCGTGCCCTCATCGAGATAGTCGAGCTCGCCGCCGACCGGCACGCCGTGGGCAAGCCGCGTTACCTTCACATCGGCGTCCTGCAACAGCTCGGTGATGTAGTGCGCGGTGGTCTGGCCGTCGACCGTGGCGTTGAGGGCGAGGATCACCTCTTTCACCTCCGGCTCGTGCGCGCGCGTGATCAGCGCGTTGATGGTGAGGTCCTGCGGACCGACGCCGTCGAGCGGCGACAGCGTGCCGCCCAGCACGTGGTAGCGGCCGTTGACCGCGTGCGCCCGTTCCAAGGCCCAAAGGTCGGCGACATCCGCCACCACCACGATGATGGAGGCGTCGCGCCGCACGTCGGTGCAGACCGTGCATGGATTCTGCGTGTCGATATTGCCGCAAACCTTGCAGATCTCGATCTTCTCCATCGCCGTCTGCAAGGCGGCGGCGAGCGGTGCCATCAGCGCCTCGCGTTTCTTGATGAGGAAGAGTGCGGCGCGCCGCGCCGAGCGCGGGCCGAGGCCCGGCAGCCGCGCCAGCAGCTGGATCAGGCGCTCAATTTCGGGTCCGGCGACGGCGGTGGGCATAGATTATCCGCCGTCATTGCGGGGCACCGCGAAGCGGCGAACCCGGAATCCATCGTCACAGACCGGGGTTATGAATTCCGGGTCCGCGCCTTCGGCGCGTCCCGGAATGACAATTGAAAGGCTTTGCAAGCTCACCCCAAGCCCAAGCCCGGCGGCAGCGGCAGGCCGCCGGTGACGGCCTTCATTTTTTCCTGCAGCACGGCTTCGGCCTTGCGCCGCGCGTCGGCATGCGCGGCCACCAAGAGGTCCTCGAGGATTTCCTTTTCCGACGGCTTGAGCAGCGAGTCGTCGATCTTGACGCCCTTGAGCTCGCCCTTGGCGGATGTCGTCACCGACACCATGCCGCCGCCGGCACTGCCCTCGACCTCGATCTGATCGAGCTCCGCCTGCAGCGCCTGCATCTTCGATTGCAGCTGCGCGGCCTGCTTCATCAGGCCCATGAAATCGGCCATTGGCTATTCCTCTTCCGATACGTCGGGCACGTCGCCGTTCGCCTCGGGCGCGTTCTGCGTCACGCCCACGATCTTGGCGCCGGGAAAGCGTTGGAGCACCGCCTGCACCAGCGGATCGGACTGTACGCCGCGCTCGATCTCGGCCTGGCGGGCATCCATCTGCTCGCGCAGCGTCGGCGCGCCCTGCTCCTTCGACACCACCACGATCCAGCGCCTGCCGCTCCAAGCCGCGAGCTTGCGTTGCAGGTCGTGCACCAAGGTCTTCGGCGCGCTGGGCTCGAGCGCGATCTCCAGCTGGCTGTCCTCGCAACGCACCAGCCGGACGTCGCGTTCCAGCGCCATCTTCACGGGGATATCGCGTTTTTCCGCGGCGAGCGCGATCAATTGCTCGAACGAGCCGATGGCAAGCGTGGGCGGCGCATCGGCGCTGTCGGCCTGCGCCACCGGATCGTCGGCCGGGCGCGGCGACAGCGCGGCGGAGGTGCGCGGGCCGCCGCGCGGCGCGTCGTAGCGCGGCGGGTAATTCTGCGCGACGGCTTGCGCGCCGCCGCCATTGCCTTGCGGACGCGCGGCGCCCTCCTCCGTCAAGGACCGCACCACCTCGTCTGGCGTCGGCAAGTCGGCCGCATAGGCAATGCGCACCAGCACCATTTCTGCGGCGGCAACGGGCCGGCCGGACGCCTGCACTTCGCTCACGCCCTTCAGCAGCATCTGCCAGGCGCGCGACAGAACCCGCATGGACAGCTGCGCGGCGAAGGCGCGGCCGCGCACGCGCTCGGCCTCCGACAGCGAGACGTCATCGGCGACCGCCGGCACGATCTTCACCCGGGTGACGAAGTGAGTGAATTCGGCAAGATCGCCCAGCACCACGGCGGGATCGGCGCCGATGTCGTATTGCTCGCGCAGTTCCTTCAGGGCCGCCGCGGCGTCGCCCTTCATCAGCGCCTCGAACAGGTCGACGACGCGCACGCGGTCGGCAAGCCCGAGCATCTGCCGCACGTCTTCGGCGCGTACGGGGCCTGCCGCGTGCGCGATCGCCTGATCGAGCAGCGAAAGCGAATCGCGCACCGAGCCTTCCGCCGCGCGCGCGATCAGCGCGAGCGCCGCCGGCTCGACCTCGATGTTCTCCTTGGCGGCGATGCCTTGCAGGTGCTGCACCAGCAGCGCGGCGTCGACACGGCGCAGGTCGAAGCGCTGGCAGCGCGACAGCACGGTCACCGGCACTTTGCGGATTTCGGTGGTGGCGAAGATGAATTTGGCGTGCGGCGGCGGTTCTTCCAGCGTCTTGAGCAGCGCGTTGAAGGCGGCGCCGGAGAGCATATGCACTTCGTCGAGGATATAGACCTTGTAGCGCGCGGAGACCGGCGCGTAGCGGATGGCGTCGTTGATCTGGCGCACGTCCTCGACGCTGTTGTGCGAGGCGGCGTCCATTTCGAGCACGTCGATGTGGCGGCTTTCGATGATCGCCTGGCAGTGCACGCCCATGCGGGGCATATCGACGGTCGGCTCGCTCACCGACCCGTCCGGCAATTCGTAATTCAGCGCGCGCGCGAGGATGCGCGCGGTCGTGGTCTTGCCGACGCCGCGCACCCCGGTGAGGATCCAGGCCTGCGGAATGCGCCCGCTCTCGAAGGCGTTGGTGATGGTGCGCACCATGGCGTCCTGGCCGATCAGGTCGGCAAAGGAGGCCGGGCGGTACTTGCGTGCCAGCACGCGGTAGCCGGCGGCGTCGGCTGCTTGATCGGCGGTTTTGTCAGGCTCGGCCATCAACGCCTTCCGCTGGAAGCGCCGCTTGCGCGCCTCGCACTCACGGTCTGGGAATGGGTGGGAGGCTGACGAGCGACCCGAACCGCGCTCGTTAGGGCTGCTTCCTTCCGGACCTGACCCGGTTGGCGAGTGGCTCGTCCACCGCCAACCTCCCGGGCTCTTATATCGGCGGAACGGAACGCGAATGCAAGCTCACCCCTTGGTGATCCGCCGGTAGTAGGCCCGCAGGCTCTCGCCATGGCCGTAGGAAATATCGGCAATTTTCCACAGGCCCTGCTCGCGCAGGAGGCTGACCGTGATGCGGCGCGGCTCGCCGCGCGCCACGATGTCCACCGCGATGCCGCCGCCGGCGGCTCGCACCCGTTGCAGCGCGACCGGCTGGCCGGGCAAAATTCCCCAACCGAAAAACGCATTCAGGATCGGCCCGGCCGGTGCGCGCGCGAGCCCCGGCCGCGGCGCCTGCATCAGCGCGCGCAAATCGCGCGCGAACAGCGGCAGGAAATCGGCTTGCGTCATGCGTCCGCGCGCGTTGTGCAGCGCGACCTGGCGCGCGTAAAGGTCGCGCACGAAGGCCACGCCGTCTTCGGCGTGCACGGGCATGGCCGGCAGCAAAACCGCGAGCGCCGACGCGAGCATGCGGCGGCGGCTGATGCGCAGGCAGGGCGGTTGACGCAAGAGCATGGCAGATCTTAATCGCAGCGGTTGCCCGCCTGCTCGCGGGCGGCCGCCGCACCCTTCGAAGAGAACGCATGATCGCAGACTTCCTCCTGCACCCGCAATTGGCCGCCGACACCGTGCCGGTCGGCGATCTCGCGCTGACGCGCGTCTTGCTGGCAAACGACGCCACCTATCCCTGGCTGATTTTGGTGCCGCGCCGGCCCGCCCTGGTCGAATTGATCGACCTGGAGGAGAACGAGCAAATTCAGCTCATAGCCGAGATCGACGCGGCCGCGCGCGCGCTCAAGGCCATCACCGAGTGCGAAAAGCTCAATATCGCAGCGCTCGGCAACCAGGTGCCGCAGCTGCACGTGCACGTGATCGGGCGCCGGCATACCGACGCCGCCTGGCCGAAGCCGGTGTGGGGCGCTAGCCCGCCGACCGCCTATATTGACGCCGTGCGCGACGGCTTCGTCGCCGCGCTGCGCCGCGCCCTGAGGATCGGTCACATTCGCGATTGAAAATGAGTACTCCGTAGTCGCTCAAACGCGCAGCGGGCGCTCTTCACCTCTCCCAGTCGAAGTCGGATAACGGCGCGCGATAGCGCGCCGGGTGAGGGGTTTTGGCCAATCGAGAGTCACGATCCCCCTCACCCCGACCCTCTCCCCCATCAGGGCGTTCACGCCCGTCTTCGACGGGCTATGGGCGAGAGGGAGCGCGCCGTGCCGTTCGGTACCGCTTCAACCGACTGCAATCTTGCTCTAAGCTCGACTGCGACTGGAGGAACGAACAATGGGCTTCCGCATCGCTGTCGTGCAGCCGATCGCCCACGCGATCGGCGAGGACGAAAAGAACGTCGCCGACGCCGAGCAATTCATCGCGCGCGCGGCGGCGGAAGGCGCCGACTTCGTCTGCTTCCCGGAGACCTATCCCGGGCCCTGGCGCATGCCGGCAAGCTTCGATCCGACCGAGCGGCTGGCGGAGGCAGCCAGCAGGCACGGCATCAACGCAGTCTACGGCACGCTCGAGCCGCTCAGCCACAACGAAGGCACCGCGCACAACTTGATCTGCATGGCCTATGGCGACGGCCGCGCGCCGGTGTCCTATCGCCGCACGCATCCGAACGGACCGTGGATCTACACCGGCGGCAAGTGGTGGGAGTTTCAATACGTCGCCGGCAATGAATTTCCGGTGTTCGACACCGAGCAGGGCAAGGTCGGGCTCGCCATGTGCAGCGAGGTCTACATGCCGGAAGTGACGCGCGCGCTGGCGCTGCGCGGCGCCGAATTGATCTTCATGCCGGCCGGCACCGACAAGGGCAAACTATGGGCGACCTGGCGCAACCTGATCTGGTCGCGCGCCATCGAGAACCTGGCCGTCGTGGTGACGACGCAGAACCTGTTCAGCCACGCCGAGCGCGGCCTCGCCATGGTGGCGGCGCCGGAGGAGATCCTGTTCGAGAGCACGGCCGCCGGCCTGTTCGTGGTGGACGTGAGTCTCGAGCGCGCGCGGCAAATGCGCGCGAGCAACGACAGCGTCGGCGCGTCCGCCCAATTCGGCGCCAAACAGGGCGTGCTCGGCCCGCAATGGCAGCGGCCGGAACTGCGCGGCGCGATCTATCAGGCGCCGCTGGCGCAAGCGGCGGAATAGAAAGACGTCGTCATGGCCGGGCTCGTCCCGGCCATCCACGCCTTTTCCATCTAAAAGCATAATCCGATGGGTTGGAATCAGATCGTCATTGCGAGGAGCCCTGAAAGGGCGACGAAGCAATCCAGCATCGGGCCCATTCTGGATTGCTTCGCTTCGCTCGCAATGACGGCCGCAAATCGCGTCGAGCCCGCGACCTGATCGACGCAAGATGGACGAATGCAAGCTGGTTAGCCGCGCGCTTGAAGGTCGCTTTCGGGGCCGAGCGGACTTCCGATAAAACTCCACCGGCGAGCGGCTATGGAGCGAACGATCCATCGGCGACATGGACGCCCGCCCGCCAATCAGGCGCTCTCAACATCATTGAGTTATCGATTGCCGGCCCATGGTACAGTGTCTCATTAAACGGTGACCAGCATGAGGCGGCGGGAATTCATTGCGTTGGCCGGCAGCGCCGTGGCCTGGCCGCGGACGTTGCGCGCGCAGCACGCGAGCAGGCTGCCGCGGCTGGGCATATTGATGGCCGGTGCCCAAGATGCGGATGGCCGCCAACGGGTAGCGGCGCTGCGGGACGGGTTACTAAAGCTCGGATGGATAGAGGGTCGGAACCTTGCATTCGTGCTTCGCTGGGGCAGCGCCGGCACAGCGGGTATCCGCGCTGCGGCCGCCGAATTGGTCGGCCTCAAGCCTGACGTGATCATGGTCAACGGCATCCGAGGCGTAGCCGCCCTGCTTCATGAAACACGCAAAATTCCAATTGTATTTGCCGGCCTCAGCGATCCGGTCCACCACGGATTCGTGCAGAGCATGGCGCGGCCCGGCGGAAACGTCACCGGCTTTACCAATTATCATCCGTCGCTCATCGGCAAGCAGCTTGAACTGCTTAAACAGATTTCGCCGAGCACCCACCGTGTGGTTCTAGTCGACAATCCGGACGATTCGGCAAATGCCAAGTACACGCGTATTTTCGAAGCCGCCGCTACCGCTTTGAATATCAAGCCCGTTTCGGCGATTCCAGCGGAGCTCGAACGTTCACTCGCCGCCTTCGGTCAAAGGACCGATGGAGGAATGATCGTGATGCCGTCCGCCTATGTGGTCGTCCACCAAAGCGAAATCATTGCGGCGGCGGCGCGGCATCGAGTGCCTGCGGTGTACCCATTCCGCCGCTTCGCCACCGCCGGTGGATTGATGTTCTATGGCGCCGATATTCTCGACGTTACCCGCCACTCGGCCAGCTACATCAATCGCATTCTCAAGGGCGAGAAACCAGCGGACCTGCCGGTGCAAGACCCAACCAAGTTCCAATTGGTGCTCAACCTGAAGACCGCGAAGTCGCTCGGTTTGATGGTGCCACCTACAATACTTGCCGTCGCGGACGAGGTGATCGAGTGACGTCGCTTACGGGGCCGCGCCAGACGTAATCTGTTGAAGGGGCCAACAATTAGTCGTACACTGTCATGAGAAGCGGTAATTGGAGCAGGCCCTCGAGCCGAGCCTGAGGCATGCGATGCATTACGTTTGGGTTGTTATCATCGGATTTGTCGCGGGTATCATAGCAAAGCTCATTCATCCCGGCCCAAATGAGCCGTCAGGATTCATACTCACGACCCTCCTTGGCATAGCTGGCGCCTTTGTCGCGACTTTCATCGGACAGGCAATTGGCTGGTATGGACCCGATCAAAGCGCAGGCTTCATCGGAGCGGTAGTCGGCGCGATTATCGTCCTTGTCGTTTGGGGCGCATTCGCAAAGCGGACGGCCTAGACCACGTTCGACGCCGCACGCTGGCCCATCGCGCCAATTCAGCGGCGGTCCCGCATTTCGGTTGCTTGCGGAGCGAAGCGGCGGCCTAGGCCGCTCCTTCCCTCTCCCCCCGCTTGCGAGGACAGGGTGGCGAGCGCGCCAACGCGAGCCGGGTGAGCGGCGTTTCCGAAATGCTCAGAATTGCGGAGACGCCCCCTCACCCGACTTCCCCGCTTTCGCTCGGAAGTCGATCTCTCCCCGCAAGCGGGGAGAGGTGCGGCGCAATGCATTGCGCCGACTCTCCGGCCATGCGAATTTCCGCCCCGCATGTCGCCCCGCACCGATCTCGGCCCCAAACCGCTGCTCGGCTACACCGGCAGCCGCATCGAGCGCGCCGCCGAGCGGCGCAACGACGCGGCGGCCATGGCCGCCCTGACCGCCGATCCTGACGCCCGCGCCTATGTCATCGGCGGCGAGCGGATCGTCATGCACAAAGGCGCGGATCTGAACGATCCGCTGTTCGCGCTCGGCCAGGCGCGCGCCTTGGATCACGCGACCGAAACCATATTCCTCGGCCTCGCCGACGGCGCCCCGCGCTTCGCCTTCGGCATCGCGCCGGAGGCGGCCGAGGCGCTCAAGAGCCGCGACGGCCTCGACATCCGCGACCTGCGCTCGATCGCGGTGCAGGGCCTGGTGGCGCCGGAACATCTGGGTCCGCTCGCCGAAGCCAAAGCCGTGCTGCACTGGCACCAGCGTCACCGCTTCTGCTCGAATTGCGGCGCCGCCACGCGGGTGAGCTGCGGCGGCTGGCGGCGCGATTGCCCGCAATGCCAGGCGCAGCACTTCCCGCGCACCGACCCGGTGGTGATCATGCTGGCGGTCGACGGCGAGCGCTGCCTGCTCGGGCGCAGCCCGCGCTTCATGCCGAACATGTGGTCCTGCCTTGCCGGCTTCATGGAGCCGGGCGAATCCTTCGAGGACGCGGTGCGGCGCGAGACGCTGGAGGAAGCCGGCATCGTCTGCGGGCGCGTGCGCTATTTCGCCTCGCAGCCCTGGCCGTTTCCGAGTTCGCTGATGATCGGCTGCGTTGCCGAGGCGGTCACGCGCGAGGTGGTGGTCGACCGCTCCGAGCTTGAGGACGCGCGCTGGTTCGCCAGGGACGAGGTGATCGCCATGCTCGAGCGCCGCCATCCGCAGGGGCTGACCACGCCGCCCTCCATGGCGATCGCCTACCACATCGTCCGCGCCTGGGTGGAGGGCGAGATCGGCTTTGCCTGAGCGCGCGCCGAAGATTGTGTGCGCCGGCGTCGCGGTCGAAGACATCGTGATGCGGGTCGAGAGCTTCCCGGCGCCCGGCAGCAAGGTTGCGGCAACCGATTTCATCATCACCCGCGGCGGCTGCGCCGCCATTGCGGCGGTGGCGGCGGCGCGGCTCGACGCGCGCGCCGCTTACGCCGGGCCGCTCGGCGGCGAGGCGGACGCTACGAGCAACCGCATTCTCGCCGGCCTACAGGCGGAAGGCATCGATTGCAGCGGCGTGGTGCGGCTCGACGGCGGCAGCGCCTCGGTGTCGCTCATCCTGCTGGACGCGAGCGGCGAGAAAACCATCGCCACGCGGCGCGGCGCCGGCCTCGAACGTTTGCTGCCGCGCGATGCCGATGCCCTGGTGGCGGATTCCGATGTCGTGCTGATCGACAATCGCTTTTCCGAATTCGTCGCGGCGGTTGGCCGTGCGGCGCGCAAGCGCGGCATTCCCGTGGTGATCGATTTCGATCTCGCCACCAAGCCGGACGATCCCCTGCTCGCACTGGGCACGCATGTGATTGCGTCCTCTGAAGCCTTGCGCGGCACCACCGGCTGCGCTGAGGCCGCCGCCGGGCTCACACGTCTCGCCGCGCACGTTGGCGGCTTCCTCGCCGTCACCGACGGAGCGAACGGCGTCTATTGGCTGGACGGCGCCAGCTTGCGGCACATGCCGGCGTTCGGCGTCAAAGCGGTCGACACGCTCGCGGCGGGCGACGTATTCCACGGCGCATTCGCGCTGGCGATTGCCGAAGGCCGCGGGCTTGTCGGCGCGCTACGTTTTGCCTGCGCCGCCGCCGCGGTCAAATGCACGCGTTTCGGCGGCGGCGAGGGTGCGCCGAAACGCGCGGAGCTGGAGGCGTTTTTTGACAAGCAGACTATGTGCTGAACTCTCGTGCCATCCTCCGCTCATACCCGTCCCCGCTTGCGCGGGGACAGGTTTCGCGGGGACGAGCGGAGAGGATGCGCTAGTGCGAGATTGTTTTGGATTGAAGCGATGCGACGCGGGACGGCGCGCTCCCTCTCCCCGTTGGGGAGGGTTGGGGAGAGGGGCCCTAAGACTCACGAAAAGTCGTATCCCCTCAACCCGGCGCACGAGTTTACCATCGGGCCGCGCTTCGCGCGGACCCGTTGGTGCGCCGACCTCTCCCCTTGGGAGAGGTGAAGCGATCTCGCGGCGCGGCCCGATTTAAAATGAAACGATCGTCCCCTAGCGCGGCGCCTTCAGCGTCGCCCAAGGCTGCGCGCTCTCGAAGGCGTGCGCGGCGCGCAGCACCAGCGCATCGTTGCGCGGCGGGCCGACGATCTGCAGCGCCACCGGCATGCCGTCGGCGCCAAAGCCGACGGGCACCGAGGCCGCCGGCTGCTGCGTGAGATTGAACGGATAGGTGAAAGGCGACCAGTCGATCCAGCCGTCGCCGAAGCGGCCGTCGCCCGGCATCACGCGGCCGACTTCGAACGCGGTCAGCGGCATCTGCGGCGTCAGCAGCAGGTCGTAGCGCTCGTGGAATTGCCGCATGTGCTCGGCGAGCTGCGCGCGCGCCGTATGCGCGGCAAGATACGCGGCGAGCGTGATCTTTCGCCCCTCCTCGGCAATGCGGCGCAGGCCGGGGTCCACCTTCTCCTGGTCGGCCGGCGGCATGCCGCCGACGATCGCCGCGGCCACGCCGTACCAGATGGTCATGATGATATCGAGCGGCGAGGCAAAACCCGGATCGACCTGATCGACCCTGGCGCCGAGATCGGCAAACACCTGCGCCGCCTTGGCCGTCGCCGCTTCCACGTCGGGATCGATTTTCTTGACGTAGCCGAGCCGCGGGCTCCAGGCCACGCGCAAGCCCTGCACGCCCTCGTTCAAGCCGATGCGGAAATCGGGCGCCGGCGTATTCCAGGCGGTGTTGTCGCGCGCGTCCGGCCCGCCGATGACGCTGAGCATCAGCGCGGCGTCGCCGACCGTGCGCGTGAGCGGGCCCTGGTGCGCCAGCACGGTGAAGGCCGAGAGCGGATAGGCGGGCACGCGGCCGTAGCTCGGCTTGATGCCGAACACGCCGGTGAAGGCCGACGGAATGCGGATCGAGCCGGCGCCGTCGGTGCCGAGATGCAGGACGCCGAGATTGAGCAGCGCCGTCGCCGCCGCGCCGCCGGAGGAGCCGCCGGTGGTGCGCTCGAGGTTCCAGGGATTGCGCGTGATGCCGGTGAGCGGCGAATGGCAGACGCCGATCCAGCCGTATTCCGGCGTGGTGGTCTTGCCGAGGATGACGGCGCCCTGCTCGCGCAGGCGCGCCACCGCCGGGGCGTCGGCGGTCGCCGGCGTCGTCGGCGTGGTGGCGGAGCCCCGGCGCGTCGGCTGGCCCTTGACGTCGATAATGTCCTTGATGGTGACCGGCAGGCCGTCGGCGAGGCCGAGCGGCTCGCCTTTCTGCCAGCGCGCTTGCGCGGCGCGCGCGGCGGCCAGCGCGCCCTCCTTGTCGACGAGGACGAAGGCGTTGATCTGCGGCTCGAACTTGTCGATGCGCGCCAGCGCATCGGTCACGACTTCAACAGGCGATATCGCGCGCCGCCTGTACAACCGGTTGAGATCGTTGGCGTTTAATTGGGAAATATCGTTTGACATGACCGGTGGGCAGGTGTGGACCGGCGGCCAGTCTAAGCCGCTATGGCTGCGACGAAAACCTGGGCCGCTCCGGCCGTTCAGCCGGCGCCGCAGAGCAATCGATCAAGTCCCACCAGCGGCCGCGCAACGGCGGCCAGAACGGGGGACGCTATGGCCAGCGCCAGCGCGAGGCGGCGCAGAGCCGGCGCCGGCCGCCGGTGAGCTGCAAAAAGCCACGGCTTGAAACTAGAATAAATTTCTATATAAAGACCATAGCTGCGCGAAAATAAGAAAATTCTTATAGGGAGATATTGTTTCATAGGTGGCTATTCCAACGACTTTGAGGAAGACAGAAATGGATGCCATCGACCGCAAAATCCTCACCGTGGTCCAGGAGGACGCTTCGCTGCCGGTCGCGGAAATCGGCCAGCGGGTGGGACTTTCATCGACGCCGTGCTGGAAACGCTTGCAGCGCCTGGAAGCCGACGGCGTCATCACGGCGCGCGTCGCGCTGGTCGATCCCGACAAGATCGGGCTCGGCGTCACCGTGTTCGTCTCGGTCGAAACCGACGATCATTCGGAGGAATGGCTGCGACACTTCGCCGAGGTGGTGGGCGCCATGCCCGAGGTCATGGATTTCTACCGGATGGCCGGCGACGTCGATTACATGCTGCGCGTGGTGGCCGCCGACATCGCGGGCTACGACGCCTTCTATAAGAAGCTGATCGGAACGGTGCCGCTGAAGAACGTCACTTCGCGCTTCGCCATGGAGCGCATTAAGCAGACGACCGCGCTGCCGATTCCCACTCCCGGTGAGCGTCCGATCGCGCAGAGTGCGCCGTCCTAACGCGCAACGGTATGGACTGCGGGATCAGCCGCCGCTTACGAATCGCATTTGTGATCGGTGCCGTCGTCGTAGTCCGGCGCGGTGATGCGCGGGCTCATGAACATGCGGTCCGACAGCGTGATATTGCCGGTGATGACCATGCCGACGATCGGCGTGTATTCGTAGCTCGCTTCGGCGAGGACGAGCTGCGAGCTGGCCACGTCGAGCGCCCCGGTGCCTGCATCGAAGCTGTAGGTCGAACCGATCGTGCGCGCGGTGCCATTCCTGGTCGCGCTCCATTTCACCTTCGCGACCTTGTCACTCCCAATATACAAACATGATACGGTAATTTTGAGCTTGCTCGAGTCATAGGGCGCCATGATCGCGGACGCCGCGTCGAGAATATTGGTCATGTCGGCGCTTGTGATGCTCGTCGTCTGCGCTGCCAGGTTGGCAAGCGCGGCCGCCGTCAGGCTGACCTTGCGGTCGGCGGAAACGCCGTCGGAAATTTCGACGCAGCCGAAATAGAGCGTGATCATCACCGGCGCCAAAAGCGCGAATTCGACGGCCGAGACGGCGCGGCGGTCGCCGCCGAACCGGCCGAGGAGTCGCATCAGGCGTGATGTGCGTGCTTGCATGGCTATGGGCAGGGGGTAGAGCCGCTCGTGCTGCCGAACGGCTCGTTGCGGAAAACCGAGGTTGCGACCAAGAGTCGCTTGCCGTTGGCGAGATTGGACAGGCTGTCATTTAGCAGCGACAGGTAGATCGGCCACTCGTAATAGAACCGCACGACGACAATGTCGCCGGAGCTGCCGGGTGAGAAGCACATTTTCGAGGTATCGAGCGCACCATCTTTGATCGGTGCCTGGTTGTTCTGGGTGATCGAACCGAAGCTGGTGTAGGTCCTCACGTCGATCTGCAGCTTGCTGCAGTCGAACAGACTGTTGTTTCCCAAGGCCTTGTCGGCGCCGGGGCAAACGACATTGGACTTGAAATTTTCGAGCGTGTTGTAACCGGCCGCTTGTACCTGACCGGTCATCACCATGCGTCCCGCCTCGGAAGCGGCGGCTTCCAACGTCTGCCCGGCAAAGAACACCAGCGCGGTTTCGATGATGGCGAACATGAGTGCCAGGAAAGGCGCGGCCACCAAGGCGAATTCTACGGCCACGGCAGCGTCCTGTGCTTGCGCGAAACGGCGCGCGCCGCGCCCTCGCACAAGCCGGCGCGCGGAAGTCATCAGCTTCCTTGTATTGTTACGAAGCATGCGAGCGATCTCGACTGCCGAACGGTGGCGCGACACCGTTTGATAGCAAAGTCACCTTTGCGAATTCTTTCCGGGGCCGCCGGAAACCGCCGCGGTCCCGTTAGGCGCGCGCTAACCCTGTTTGCGAACCAGCCGCCTTCAGCGCGGCGCGGGCGCCGCAGCCGCGGCGGCGGCGCCGCTGGAGGCCGCCCCGTTGCGCGCGGTGGTCTGGCCGAGCGAGGCCCCGAAAAAGGCCTGGTCGTCGCCGAGCGTGTTGCGCGGCTCACACTCGCGCACGCAACTCCAGGTCTCGCGCTTGATGCCGCGGTAGACCACCACCAAGTGGTCCGCCGCCGGCCCGAGCACCTGCACCGTGTCACGCATGATAACGCCGCCCTTGTGGTCGAGCGCCAGGAGATTGGTCGAGCCGTAGCCCTTGCCGGTGATGACCAGAAGACCGCCGTTTTGCAGCGTAGCGTCGGCAATCAGTGGATTGCCGATGACGATGGTGGCGACGTTCGCCGGCAGTTTCAGCAGGCGCGCGCTGTCGACATGAACCGTCAGGGTGTCGGCTCGCGCCGAAAAACCGCACAGCGCAGCAGCCATGAACAGCGCCGAGAGCGAAATACCGAACAGCCGCCAGTGACGCCTAAACACGGCCGACATCGAAAACTCTCCAGCACGCTACGCAACTAACCCGCCGCAGGTGGCCCGGGTGCCATTGGAGTTGACTGCAAATTGGTGAACGAACTGCAAAAACGGTGGCGCGAAAACAACGGCGCGCGCTGGCGGTGGTAACGGGGGGAAGGGCGGCGAGCCGGCGTCGGCAAGAATACCGCGCAAAGCCATTGTGGGCTTGTAGTATAGTGCCGGACGGCATCCGTAGCTTCGGCCGAAGTCGTGGCACCCCTTTACCGTAGTATTGGCTCAAGCATCTTGGGTATATTTCCCGTATTACTAAGGAATATCGTGTATAAGTAAGTTCAATATTCTGTTAACCATGATATTCTTGCCCATACAACTTATTAACTGCGGCCGGTATACATCATATTACCTCTTGTTTCGCTGATTATATTAACTCGCGTGCAAGACCTGATTGCTAGTTTGCCCGCGTGGATCGGGAAGCCGGCGTCGTCGTCCGGTTTCGCATAGCCACCTCAGACAAGCCACGTGTGGATCTCTAGGAGCTACAAATGAAAAACATCTTCGTGCGTTTCATGAAGGACGACTCCGGCGCCACGGCCATCGAATACGGCCTTATCGCTGCCGGCATTTCGGTCGCCATCATCGCGGTCGTGAACACGATCGGCACCAAGCTGAACACCAGCTTCACGTCGATCTCGGACAAGCTCGGCCAGTAAGACTGAACGCAAGTAACGCAAAGGCTCCGGCCCAACGCCGGAGCCTTTTGCTTTTTTTGCCGCGCGGCCGCGAGCGGTTTACGACTGGTAAAGCTTCGGCGCGCTAACCGAAGCGCAACCTGGCTGGGCATACCATATGACTCGCCCCGGCATGTGGGCCGCGCCGCGCTTTTCCTTGCGCTCTTGGGACAATGTCATGCTGATCGACGCAATCAGGCTTCTGCTGTTCCCCGCCGTGATGGCGTTCGCCGCCTCGAGCGATCTCTTGACCATGACCATTTCGAACCGCATCTCGCTGATCCTGACCGGCGTCTTCTTTGCGCTCACCCTGGCGACCGGCATGAGCCTGACGGAGATCGGCATGCATGTGGGCGCCGCAGCGCTGGTGCTTTCGGTGGCTTTCCTGTTCTTTCTGCGCGGCTGGGTCGGCGGCGGCGATGCCAAGCTGGCGGCGGCGACCGCTTTGTGGTTCGGCTTCGGCCACTTGCTCAATTACCTCATCTACGCATCGCTGCTGGGTGGCGGCCTGACCCTGCTTCTACTGCAATTCAGGCAACTGCCGCTGCCGCGTATGCTCGCCCAGCAACATTGGGTCCTGCGCCTGCACGAAAAAGATGGCGGCATACCTTACGGCATCGCGCTCGCGGTGGCGGCGCTCATCGTCTATCCCAATACCGCCTGGATGCCGGCGAGCGTCATTTGATTCCGCGTTATCTGGCTCGACGCTATCGCGCGACGCGCTTACGGCTGGAAATCGCGCAACACAATATTAACTCGATTTAGATACCGCTCCTTAACCATACCTTGACCTTTAGCTGGTGAAATCCGGTGCAAGCGGCCGCACCGGCCGCCATGTGGTTTGGGCGGCCAGTCCGGCCGTTCCGTAAGTTAGAGAGTGAGCGTATGAAAGCCGCGCGTATTGTCGTGCTGACCATCGCCGTCGGAGCGGGCGGCATTGCCGCGCTCTTGGCGGGGCGCTCGGAAAAACCGGCGCCGGTCAAGCATCAGGCCATGCCGCAAGTCGCCTCAGTCGACGTGCTGGTGGCCAAATCCGACATTCCCATCGGCAAAGGGCTGTCGCCGAACGACATGCAGTGGCAGGCGTGGCCCGCCAGCGCGCAGAGCGGAAATTTCATTCGCAAAGAAAATCGCCCCGACGCCATCGCGAAGATGAGCGGAATGATTGCTCGCGCACCGTTCGTGGCGGGAGAGCCTATTCGCGAAGCCAAATTGATCAATGCCAAGGGGTCCGGTTTCATGGCCGCCATCCTGCCGAGTGGCATGCGGGCCATTTCGACGCAGATTTCGGCTGAAACCGGCGCCGGCGGTTTCATCCTGCCGAACGATCATGTCGACGTCATTCTCACCCGTCGCGACGTCAAGGCCGTGCCGGGGGGCGAGCAGCAAGGCACCGAGACGATCCTGCGCAATGTGCGGGTGCTGGCGATCGACCAGAACGTCCAGGAAAAGGACGGGCAGAAGGTCGTCATCGGCAAGACGGCGACGCTCGAGCTGACGCCGCGGCAGTCCGAAACGCTTGCGCTCGCCCAGCATATTGGGACGCTTTCGCTGGCGCTGCGCAGCATCACCGACGCTCAGGGCGACGAATCGAAATCCGATGACGACCGCAGCAGCGCGATTAACGTCGTCCGCTTCGGCGTGACCACCACGGCGACACCACGATAACAGATCGAGGGGACGTAGGGGACATGGCGAGAAAGGCACTGATCCGCAACGCCGCGCTGGCGGCATTGATCCTCGGCGCAGGCCTGGCGCCCGTACCTCCGGCGGCCGGCGCCGACGTGCGGGTGCCGGTGATCAAGGTCGCGGCGAGCGAGGCGACCTCACGCCCCGTCAGGCTGGGCATCGGCAAATCGGTCGCCATCGACCTGCCCGCCGCCATCAAGGACGTGCTGGTGGCCGATCCCGCGATCGCCAATGCGGTGATCCGCTCGTCGCACCGCGTCTACATGATCGGCGTCAAGGTCGGCCAGACCGACATCTACTTTTTCGACGCCAATGGCAGGCAGATCGCCGGCTTCGACATCGCGGTGACCCGCGATTTGAACGGCGTGCGCGCCGCGCTGCGGCAGTCGATGCCCGATTCCGACATCCGCATCGAAGGAGTGGGCGACGGCGTCATGCTCACCGGTACGGCCGCAACTCCGGCGGATTCGCAGCAGGCCTACGACATCGCCTCTCGCCTGGTCGGCGGCTCCACCAAGGTGGTGAACGGCATCGTGGTGCGTGGACGTGACCAAGTCATGCTCAAGGTCACGGTCGCCGAAGTACAGCGTGACGTGCTCAAGCAGCTCGGCGTCGACCTTTCCGGAAGCCTCAACTACGGCACCTCCGTGGTCAACCTGAATAGCACGAACGGCTTCAGCGCCTCCGGCGTCTCGCCGAGCTCCAGCCTGGCCGGGCAGTTCGGCGCTAATCCGACCATCAAAGCGACGCTCAATGCCATGGAGCAAGCCGGCGTGATCCGCACGCTGGCAGAACCGAACCTGACAACGGTTTCCGGCGAAACGGCTAACTTCGTCGCGGGCGGCGAATTTCCGATCCCCACCGGCTTGTCCTGCGACACCTCCCAGACGCCGGCGGTCTGCCAACCCAATATCACGTTCAAGAAATTCGGCGTCGGCCTAACCTTCACTCCCATCGTCATGTCAGGCGGGCGTATCAGCCTCAAGGTCATGACCGAGGTGTCCAACATCTCAACCCAGAACTCGATCACCCTTGCGCAGTCGAATTTCAGCACCACGGTGCCTTCGATCCAGACCCGCCGCGCCGAGACCACGGTGGAAATTCCCTCCGGCGGCTCGCTGGCCCTGGCCGGCATGATTCAGGAGGAGACCAAGCAGGCGATCACCGGCCTGCCCGGCCTGATGCAGCTTCCGATCCTTGGCGCGCTGTTCAGAAGCCGCGACTTCGTCAACCACCAGTCCGAACTGATGGTGCTGGTCACGCCCTACATGGTGCGCGCGGTGGCGCAAAAAGAACTCGCGCGTCCGGACGACGGATTTGCCGACCCAAGCGATCCGCAAACCGTCTTCCTCAGCCGGCTCAACCGTATTTACGGCAAGGCGGCCAGCAAGGACGAGCTGAAGCACGGCTATCGCGGCAAATACGGCTTCATTCTGGATTGACGGGGGTTAGGGCAATGACAGCACTTCACAAGGCGGCGCGCGGACGCGTCCGAATCGCGCGGCGGCTGCTGGTCGCCGCCGGTCTCGCCGCCCTGTTGGCGGGTTGCTACCAGACGCCGGTAGCACAGCAGGAGGCCCCCTATCCGAACGACTACCGCGTACGCCATCCCATCACGCTGAAGGAAGGCGAACACAACGTCGAGGTCTTCGTCGGCCGCAATCGCGGCGGACTGACCCCAAGCCAGCGCGCCGATGTTCTTGCCTTCGCGCAAGAATGGCGCCACGAAGCGACCAGCGGCATCCTCATCGACGTCCCGCACGGTGGCCCAGCCGACCGCTCCGCGAAAGAGTCGCTGCGCGAGATCCATTCCATTCTCAATGCTTCGGGCGTTCCGGCACGCGCGGTCTATGTGCACACTTACCAGCCGCGGCGGTCGTCCTTGGCCACCATCAAGATCCATTATTCGAAGCTGGTGGCGCATGCCGGACCTTGCGGGCTATGGCCGCACGACCTCGGGCCGGCTTTCGACAAGACCTACAACGAAAATCGGCCCTACTGGAATCTCGGTTGCGCCACCCAGCGCAATCTCGCCGCCATGGTCGCCAATCCAGCCGATCTCGTGCAGCCGCGCGGCGAAACGCCCGTCTATGAGGAGCGCCGCTCGGTCGCGATCGACAAGTGGCGGCAAGGTCAAAATCCATCGGGCACCTACACCGGCTACGACAAGGCCAAGATCAGCGATCTCGGAAAATGATAAAGCACGCACAACAAGCCGCACTCGCCGAAGCTGAAACCCCACCCACGGTACCGGTCGAGCCGGTCGCCGCCGACGAGCACATCGCACCGGCGCCGCGGGTGTCCGTACAGGCGTTCTGCGAGACCGTGGAAACAGCTTCCGCCGTGCAGGCGGCGAGCGAAGACCGTCGCCTCGCCAAGGCGCACATCAAGATCCAGATGGGCGGCGCCACCGCCGCCTTCGAGGCTTACCGCGGCTCGCCCACGCCCAACGTTATCATCCTCGAATTGGAAAACCGCGCCCACGACATCATCGCCGGGCTCGACCGCCTGGCCGAAGTCTGCGACGCCGGCACACGCGTGATCGTAATCGGCCGCATCAACGACGTGACGCTATACCGCGAGCTTACGCGGCGCGGGGTGAGCGACTATCTGATCGCGCCGGTCGGTACCGTCGATATCGTGCGCGCCATCTGCGGGCTTTTCTCGCACCCGGACGCCAAGCCGGTCGGCCGCATCATTGCCGTCGTCGGCGCCAAAGGCGGCGTCGGCGCTTCCACCATCTCGCATAATATCGGCTTCGCCATCGCCCGCGACCTCGCGCTGGACTCGGTTGTCACCGACCTCGACCTCGCCTTCGGCACGGCCGGGCTCGACTACAACCAGGACCCACCGCAAGGCATCGCGGACGCGGTGTTCTCACCCGACCGTATCGACACCGCATTCATCGATCGGCTGCTGTCGAAATGCACCGATCACTTAAGCCTGCTGGCGGCGCCTGCCACGCTCGACCGCGTCTATGACTTCGGCGCCGACGCCTTCGACGCCATTCTCGACGCGTTGCGCGGCTCAATCCCCTGCGTGGTGCTCGACCTCCCGCATCAGTGGGCCGGCTGGACCAAGCGGCTGCTGCTGAGCGCCGACGACATCCTGGTGGTCGCAGGGCCCGACCTCGCGAACTTGCGCAACGCCAAGAATATGATCGACCTGCTGCGCGCCGCGCGGCCGAACGACCATCGACCGTTCTACTGTCTCAATCAAGTCGGGGTACCGAAGCGGCCGGAGATCGCGCCGGCCGATTTCGCCAAGGCGTTGGAAGACGCGCCGTTGGCGGTGATCCCGTTTGAGCCTCACCTGTTCGGCACCGCGGCCAACAACGGTCAGATGGTCGCGGAAGTGGCGGCCGGACATAAGACTGCGGACATGTTCCGGCAGATGGCGCAGGTGCTGACCGGCCGCGCCGAGGCCAAGCGCGCCAGCGGCGGCCTGATGCCCTTGCTGTCCAAGCTGATCAACAGAGGCTGATAGTTGCTCGGAGTATAACTCGTGTTCGGTAAGCGTAGCGCAACCTCTCCAGCTCTCGCACCGGCGCCGGCACCGCAGCCGGCGGCCGAGCCGGCGCCGTCTATTCAGCCGGGCCAGCCAGCTGTCGCCGACAAGACGACGGAAGTGGGCCGCGCGCCGTTTCCCTCGGAAGGGCTGGGCGCGCCGCTCGTCTCGGCCCCGGCGCCGACGCGCCAGCCTGCCGCGGTCAACATGCCGGCGGTCGATTCAAAGCGCTCGGAGGCCTATTACGAGACCAAAGGCGTCATCTTCGGCGCCCTGATCGAAGCCATCGATCTCGCGCAGCTGGCACGGCTCGACGCCGACTCCGCGCGTGAAGAAATCCGCGATATCGTCAACGAAATCATTGCGATCAAGAACATTGTGATGTCGATCTCCGAGCAGGAAGAGCTGCTCGACGACATCTGCAACGACGTGCTCGGCTTCGGTCCGCTTGAGCCCCTGTTGTCGCGCGATGACATCGCCGACATCATGGTGAACGGCTCCGGCACCGTCTATATCGAAGTGCTCGGCAAAATCCAGAAGACCGGCATCCGCTTCCGCGACAACCAGCAACTGCTGAACATCTGCCAACGAATCGTCAGCCAGATCGGCCGCCGGGTCGACGAATCCTCGCCCATCTGCGACGCGCGCCTCCCGGACGGCTCGCGCGTCAACTGTATCGTGCCGCCGCTCGCCATCGACGGGCCGGCGCTCACCATCCGCAAGTTCAAGAAGGACAAGCTGACGCTCGATCAGCTGGTCAAATTCGGCACCATCACGCCGCAGGGTGCCGAGATCCTGCGCATCATCGGGCGCTGCCGCGTCAATACGCTGGTCTCCGGCGGCACCGGTTCCGGCAAGACGACGCTGCTCAACTGCTTGACCCAGTTCATCGATCACGACGAACGCATCATCACCTGCGAAGACGCCGCCGAATTGCAGCTGCAGCAGCCGCACGTGGTGCGCCTGGAGACGCGTCCGCCCAACCTCGAAGGCGAGGGCCAGGTCACCATGCGCGACCTGGTGAGGAACTGCCTGCGCATGCGCCCTGAACGCATCATCGTCGGCGAGGTGCGCGGGCCGGAGGCCTTCGACCTGCTGCAAGCCATGAACACCGGTCATGACGGCTCGATGGGCACCCTGCACGCCAACAACCCGCGCGAGGCGCTCTCGCGCATCGAATCGATGATCACCATGGGCGGCTTCTCGCTGCCCTCGCGCACCATCCGCGAGATGATCGTGGCGTCCATCGACGTCGTGATCCAGGCGGCGCGCCTGCGCGACGGCTCGCGCAAGATCACGCACATCACCGAGGTGATGGGCATGGAAGGCGACGTCATCATCACGCAGGACCTGTTCGTTTTCGACATGATCGGCGAGGACCCCAACGGCAAGATCATCGGCCGCCACCGCTCGACCGGAATCGGACGGCCGCGCTTCTGGGACCGCGCCCGCTACTACGGCGAGGAGCAGCGGCTCGCCGTCACCCTCGACGCCGCGGAAGCCGCCGGCGAAGAGCTGGCGCGCGCCGGATAAGGAGAAGCCGTGCATTCGCTCGCTGTATTTCTGCTGGCGGCCTTCGCGGTAGGCGGCCTGGCTTGGGTCTTCGTCTATCCGATCCTGTCGGGCGAGCGCCAGGCCGAGAAGCGCATGGCAAGCGTCGCCAGGACGGAGCCGGTGGTGCGCAGCCGCGGCCCGCAGCGGTCGCGGCGCGACATCGTCGAGCAGACGCTGAAGGAATTCGAAGAGCGCCACAAGAAGAGCAAGAGCGTGCCGATCTCCGTCCGCATCAAGCAAGCGGGCCTGAAGTGGACGAAACGGCAATTCCTGCTGATTTCGGGCGGCGTCGGGGTGGTGATGTTCCTTATCGGGGTCGTGATTCTGCCCGGCGGCCTGCCTGCCGCCGCCGCGCTGGCGTTTGCCGGCGCCTTCGGCTTGCCGCGCTGGCTGCTGTCATTCCTGAAAAAGCGGCGCGAGTCGCGTTTTCTCCAAGCCTTTCCCGACGCCGTCGACGTCATCGTGCGCGGCGTCAAGGCAGGCCTGCCGTTGCTCGACTGCCTGAAGGTGATCTCGACCGATTCGCCGGAGCCGGTGAAGTCGGAATTCCGCACCATCATCGAGACCCAGGCGATCGGCATGCCGCTGGGCGAGGCCTGCGCCAAGCTCTACGAAGACATGCACCTGCCGGAGGCCAATTTCTTCGCCATCGTGGTGGCGATCCAGCAAAGATCGGGCGGCAATCTTTCCGAGGCGCTCGGCAACCTGTCGCGCGTCCTGCGCGACCGCAAAAAAATGAAGGCGAAGATCAAGGCGATGTCGCAGGAGGCGAAATCTTCCGCCGCCATCATCGGCGCGTTGCCGATCGCCGTCATGACCATGGTCTACATCACAAGTCCAAACTACATCTCGCTGCTGTGGACCGAACCGCTAGGCCGCGTGATGCTTGCCGCTTCCGCATTGTGGATGTTCACCGGCGTGATGGTGATGAAAAAGATGATCAACTTCGACTTCTGAAGGCGCTTGCGATGCTCGACTTTCTCATCGATTCGCTCAACGTCAAGACGCTGAGCATGCTGTTCGCCGCGGTCGCCGCGGCGGCCACCGTCTTGACCTTGGCGATGCCGCTGGTTTTCAGCGATCCGCTCGGCAAGCGCATGAAAGCGGTCGCGCTGGAGCGCGAAAAGATAAGGCAACGCGAGCGCGAGCGCATGGTCCAGGAACGCCAGAAGGTGAGCCTGCGCCAGTCGCCCAAGCAATACGTGCAGACCATCGTCGACCATCTGAATCTGAGCAAATGGTTCGGCCAGGAAGAGGCGCGCGCCAAGTTGGTGCAGGCCGGCTATCGCGGCCAGGCCCCCTACGTGACCTTCCTGTTCTTCCGCATGGTGATGCCGGTCGTCAGCCTCGCATTAACGGCATTGTACATCTTCGTCGTGATCCATTGGAACAAGCCGCTCAGCGTCAAGGTCGGCGTCTGCATCGCCGCCGCCTATCTCGGCATGCATCTGCCGATGATGTTTTTGAAGAATCGCATCCAACACCGCCAGACCTCAATCAAGCGGGCTTTCCCGGACACGCTCGATCTGCTGCTTATTTGCGTGGAATCCGGCATGTCGATCGAAGCGGCGCTGCGCCGGGTCAGCGACGAGATCGGCTCGCAGTCGGTGCCGCTCGCCGAGGAACTCACGCTCACAATGGCCGAGCTTTCCTATCTGCCCGACCGGCGCCAAGCTTATGAAAATCTCGCCAAGCGGACCGACTTGGAAGGCGTGCGCTCGGTCTGCATGGCGTTGCAACAGGCGGAACGCTACGGCACGCCGCTCGCCACGATGCTGCGCACGATGGCTCAGGAAAATCGCGACATGCGCATGGCGGAAGCCGAGAAGAAGGCGGCCGCCCTGCCGCCCAAGCTGACGGTGCCGATGATCCTGTTCTTCCTGCCGGTGCTGTTTATCGTCATCCTCGGCCCGGCCGCCATCAAGGTCATGCACGCCACGCACTGACGGCCATGCGGGCTGCGTGAGCGCGCCCGAGTTTTCGTCCGCTCGAGCAGAAGCGGCTGACGTCCGCTCTTCCCTCATCGCGCGCGGAAGACTGCCCGGTGAGCGGGCTCGCTCGCCGTGACGCTAGGCCGCCGAGTCATCGGCGCAATAATTGCTCTGTCGTGGATATAGAGGAAGGCGGTCACCAGTCCCTCAACTTTATATGGGGCGTGCAAGGGGCTTGCTTCAAGACCCCGGTCATCCCGTAGAACCGCCGGCTGAAGGCGGAGCTCCGCGGTAACAAGTTGCCTCTGCCGTTATCGATCTGCGGGTTGCCGCCGCCGAGGTGGTCAACCCAGTGCGAACAACCGGAGTGTGGCGATGACCGAGCATGCCGTGGTGATCGTCGGAGGAGGTCCGACGGGACTGATGCTGGCAGGCGAATTGGCGTTGGCGGGCGTCGACGTCGTCATCATCGAGCGGCGCGCCAGTCAAGAGCTCGCCGGCTCGCGCGCCGGCGGCCTGCACTCACGCACCATCGAAGTCCTCGATCAGCGCGGAATCGCCGACCGGTTCCTCTCGCGGGGACAGATGTTCCCCGCCGTCCATTTCTACATCCCGCTTGACATCAGCGATTTTCCGACCCGGCACAACTGCGTGCTCGGGCTGTCGCAGAACCATATCGAGCGCATCTTGGCCAAGTGGGTCGGCGAGCTGGCGGTACCCATTCACCGCGGACGTGAAGTGGCAGGTTTCGCGCAGGACGAGACCGGCACCGACGTCAAGCTGTCCGACGGCCAGTGCATCCGGGCGCAGTATCTCGTCGGCTGCGACGGAGGGCGCAGTCTGGTGCGCAAGGCAGCAGGCATCGACTTTCCCGGCTGGGATCCGACGATGAGCTGGTTGATTGCCGAGGTCGAGACGTCCGAGGAGGCGGAATGGGGCTTCCGTCACGACGCCCTTGGCACCCATACGATCGGCAAGCTGGAGGATGGGCGGCGGGCGCGGATCGTGCTGATCGAACCGCAGGTAGGGGCCGTGCGCGAACCAACCCTGCGCGATGTCAGTGAGGCGTTGATCGCCGTCTACGGGACAGACTTCGGGATCCATAATCCGACCTGGATCTCCAGGTTTACCGACATGGCTCGGCAGGCCGCGGCCTACCGTGACCGACGCGTCCTGCTGGCCGGCGACGCCGCACACGTGCATGCCCCGATGGGTGGGCAGGGCCTCAATATCGGTGTGCAGGATGCGGTGAACCTGGGATGGAAGCTCGCTCAGGTCGTCAAACGGACATCGCCGGAAAGTCTTCTCGATACTTACCACGCCGAGCGTCATCCGGCCGCCGCTCGCGTGTTGCACAGCACGATGGCAGGAAGTGCGCTTCGCCGTCCGGACGACCGCAGCAAAGCCCTGGGCGCCTACGTTTCCGAGTTCCTCGGCATGGACGAGCCGCGCCGACGATTGGCTGCGGAGTTGTCGGGTCTGGGCATTCATTACGATCTCGGCGAAGGCCACCCGCTGCTGGGACGCCGCGTGCCCGATCTCGACCTGGTCAGCGCCGGACGCCCGCTGCGGGCATTCACGCTGCTTCACGATGCGCGGCCGGTGCTGCTCAACTTCGCTGAGCCCGGCCATCTCGATATCGCACCGTGGGCCGACCGAGTCCGGCTCGTCGATGCCGAATATTTTGGCGTGTGGGAGCTTCCCGTGATCGGCACTGTCGCAGCTCCCGCCGCGGTCTTGATCCGGCCTGATGGATACGCGGCGTGGGTGGGAGACAAAACCGACCGAGGCCTCGCTGAGGCGCTGACTACGTGGTTCGGACCGCCTTCGGCGGCCAAGATCATGATCCGTTAGGGTGGAATCGGGTCCGTCATTGCGAGGAGCCCTGCGGTTTCACTCTGGCGGAAGAAAACGAAGGCCCGCCTCCAGGACAGCAGATGCAGCAGCGCGGATCCGACCATGGACCCGCCACCTCGGGCTATGCTCCTGGGCACGACACGAAAGAACACGGCAGCAAAAAGAAGAAGAAGGCGCATCGGGAGATGCGCCGGGCAAAGGTACCACCGGACGAAGTGAATTCGAGGAACGCGAACACATTTTAAGAACGAGGTGAGGACCTGCAATCGAAAAGGCCGTCCGCGTTTGACGGCCTTTTTGTGTCCTGGCGCTGACCTCTGGGCCAGCCATTGCTGCGCTTAAGCGCCGCCCAGTAATCGAACCCGAAGCCATTCACTCCCGCAATGCTGGCCAATCTTTGTGCGCCTTTGCGGCCATCCGCTTCGCTTCGTGGAATGCGCCGAATACCGCGCGGAAAACCTTGAACGAGTTCGGCATCTGGGCTGCGGTCCTGGTCATGGCTAGCTCCCTTGCTCATCGAGCCCGTTCACTATTAGCGCCTGGGGCTTTTACGGCTGTGACGGCCGGCACATTTAGGGCGTTTTTCCCCGGCGCACGATTTCCGCGCGCGCGCTTCGCACTTTGCCGAAGCGGCCACCGGCGTGAATGTTCGTGATCTTTCCCGCCGCGCCGCGCGATGACGGGCGTATCAAGTCCCCGCGTCGGGGTCCGGCATATAGGGGTGGCGGGCCTTCTTGGTCCAGGCGTTCTGCTGCGACAGCATGCGGCGCAGATACGCGACGTTGTCGGCCGCCTCGTCGGGCGGCAGGTCGGCGCTGGCGATGCGCTCGGCCTCGGCAAAGCGGCCTTCCAGCCCGACCACCAAGGCGAGGTTCTGCCGCACCTTCGGGCTGGCGGTCGGCTGCGCCGCCGCCTGGCGCAACGTTGTCTCGGCGCGCTGCAGATTCCTTTCCAGCGCGTAGGACAAGCCGAGATTGGACATCACCGAGGGCTCGTTCGGCACGATCTTGAGCGCGGCCGAGTAATGGCGCTGCGCCTCGCGATGCCGGCCCATCTCGTCGAGGACGGCGCCTTGCGCGTTGAGAATGCGCCAGTCGGGGTTGTCGGGCGTGTGGGCGCGGCCGAGCGCGTCCAGCGCCTCCGGGAAGCGGCCGGCGTCGGCCAGCGCGCGACCGTAGGCGCCGAGCAGCGACATATTGTGCGGATGGCGGATCGAGGCCTGCTGCAGCACGGCCACCGCCTGCGCCCGCTGCCCGGTGGCGCGCAAGGCGCGCGCGTAGGCCTTGGCAGCCTCGGGGTCGCCTGTATTGGCCTTATAGCGCGGACCCCAAACCGCCAGCTCGCGCCGCCAGTCAGCATCGGTATGGGGCGCCCTGGTCGGCGCGCTCGCCTTAATCGAACCGGTGATGTCTTCGCCCGTCGTCTGACAACCGGCCGCCGACAGGGCGATCAGGGCCACGACGGTGGCCGAGGCGCAAAGGCGGGCGACGCGGACTTTGGTCGGACGCATGGGATCCCGATGGCTGGCGTTCCAGCGGTATCCCCGAGCAATAAAACGTTAACCCTAATGACTGGTTAACTAGTAAAATGCCCTTTCTTCGTCATGGCCGGGCTTGGCCCGGCCATCCACGTCTTTGCCACGGGCCAGCCTTAAGGCGTGGATGCCCGCGACAAGCGCGGGCATGACGGTTTAAATCGCATCAGACTGAGACAAGAAACATATGGACCTCGGCCTCTCCCCGGACGAAATCGCGCTGCAGAAGCGCGCCCGCGACTTCTCGCTCACGGTGGCGCGGCCGCGCGCCGCCGCCATCGACCGCGAAGAGCAGTATCCCTGGGACACCGTGAAGGCGCTGGCCGAAGCCGGCTTTTGCGGCATGACCATCCCCAAGCAATTGGGCGGCCAAGGACGCTCCTTCCTCGAGGCCGTGCTGGCGGTCGAGGAGATGGCAAAGTCCTGCACCGTCACCTCCCGCATCGTCGTCGAGACGAATATGGGCGCGATCTCCGCGGTGATGGCCTATGGCAGCGAGGCGCAGAAGAAGCTGGCGGCGCGGCTGGTGCTGGCGGGCGACAAGCCCGCCATCTGCATCACCGAGCCGCAGGCCAGCTCCGACGCCATGGCCATGACCACGCGCGCGGACAAGCGCGGCAATGGCTACGTGATCAACGGCAAAAAGCATTGGATCACCGGCGCCGGCGTGTCGCGCCTGCATTTGATCTTTGCACGCGTTTATGACGAGCGGGGCGAGGAGCTCGGCGTCGGCGGCTTCCTCGCCGTGCGCGACGAGGCCAAGGGACTCAAGGTCAGCAAGCGCGAGCAGACCATGGGCCTGCGCGGCATGCCGGAAGGCGAACTGACCTTCGAGGATCTGCATATTCCGGCCGAGATGGTGCTCATGCCGCCGTCCGGCTTGCGCCGCGGCTTCGCCGACCTGATGAACGCTTACAACAGCCAGCGCGTCGGCGCCGGCACGGTGGCGATGGGCATCGCCGCCGGCGCGCTCGACCTCGCCTTGGAATGGACGAAGACGCGCGAGCAATTCGGCCGTCCGGTCGCCGAATTCCAAGGCCTGCAATGGATGCTGGCCGATATGCAGACGCAACTGACCGCCTCGCGCCTGATGCTCTACCAGGCGGCAAGATCGCGCGGGGCCGCCGGCAGCGCCTTCCCCGATCCCATGCTGGCGGCACAGGCGAAGATTTTCGCGTCGGAGACCGCCATCCGCATCGTCAACGACGCGCTGCAATTGTTCGGCGCGCGCGGCTATTCGCGCGAATTGCCGCTGGAGCGCATGGCGCGCGACGTGCGCATGTTCACCATCGGCGGCGGCACCGCGCAGGTGCTGCGTACCCTCGTCGCGTCCAAGATGTTGGGCTGGAAGCTGCCGCAGACGCGCGACGGCTACCTGCCGAAACGCTCGTTGCGCGACGCGGCGGAGTAGCCGATGCACCCGCTCTTCGCCAACGCCGGCGAGCAGGCGGTTCCGATCCTGTTCGCGACCGCCGCCAATTTCAGCGAGACCACGCAGAGGCTCGATGCGCGCGAACGCGCCTTCGTGCGCGCGGCGGGCTTCGAGCCGAAGTCGGGCAGGCACCTGATGGTGCCTGATGCCGAGGGCGGCTTGGCCTGCGTGCTGTTCGGCCTGGAAAGCGCCGACGACCCGGCCAAAGATCCGTTCCGCCCCGGTGCGCTCGCCGGCCTGTTGCCGCCCGGCACCTACCGCTTCGCCAACGCACCGCATGATGCGCGGCTGGGCGCGCTGGCCTTCGCCTTGGGCTGCTACCAATTCACGCGCTATCGCGCGTCGCAGGAGCGCAACCTGCGGCTGGTCGTTCCGGAAGGCGTCGACGGCGAGGATCTGTCCGGCATGGTCGAAGCGGTGACGCTGTGCCGCGATCTCATCAACACGCCGTCCAACGACATGGGTCCGGCCGAGCTGGAGCAGGCTGCGCGCGCGCTCGCCGAGCGGCACGGCGCGACGGTGAAGGTGACGAGCGGCGATGAGCTCGCCAAGAACTTCCCGCTGGTGGCGGCCGTCGGCGCCGGCTCGGCGCGCGCGCCGCGGCTGATCGACCTGAGCTGGGGCAGCGACCGCGATCCCAAGATCACGTTGGTCGGCAAGGGCGTGGCCTTCGACACCGGCGGGCTCGACATCAAGCCGTCGAGCGGCATGCTCAACATGAAAAAGGACATGGGCGGAGCGGCGACGGCGCTGGCGCTCGGCCACATGGTGATGGCGCGCAAGCTGAAGGTGAGGCTGCGCGTCATCGTGCCGGCGGTGGAGAATTCGATCTCTGGCACCAGCTTCCGGCCGCGCGACGTCTATCGTTCGCGCAAGGGCATCACCGTGGAGATCGGCAATACCGACGCGGAGGGGCGGTTGATCCTGGCAGATGCGCTGACGCTCGCCAGCGAGGACGATCCGGCGCTGATCGTGGATTTCGCCACCCTCACCGGCGCCGCGCGCGTCGCCCTCGGCCCCGACGTGCCGCCCTTTTTCACCGACGACGACGCGCTCGCCGCCGACTTGGTGGACGCGGCGGCAAGCGAATTCGATCCCGTCTGGCGCCTGCCGCTCTGGCGGCCCTATGACAGCATGCTCGATTCCAAGGTCGCCGACATCAACAACGTCTCCTCCGGCGGCCATGGCGGCGCCATCACCGCCGCGCTGTTCCTGCGCCGCTTCGTCAACGCGCGCGCGTGGCTGCATCTCGACATATTCGCCTGGACGCCCGCGGCGCGGCCCGGCCGGCCGGAAGGCGCCGAGCTGCAATCGGCGCGCGCGCTCTATGCGTTGCTGAAGATGCGCTATTCCTAGTTCAGAGATGCATCGCCCGCGCCACCCCAAGCTCCGGTCGTTCCCGCGCAAGCGGGAATCCAAGCTATTTTCGATACCCCGTCACCTGCGAACCTGGGTCCCCGCTTACGCGGGGACGAGCGGGTGACCGGATGGTCGCGCTCGACCCCCGCTTTCACCCATTCCGCCCTGAGATCGCAGCGTCCCATCTCAAGGGTCAGGTGGAGGCGGCGCGCTTCGTTGAGGGCAGGCGTTACGAGCTTGTGGAGCCGGCGGCCTATCTGCGCCACGCGCACTCGCACGAGGCGCGGCTGGTCAGCGAAGCGCTTTTTGGCGAGCGCGTGACCGTCTACGAGATCGAGGAGGGCTGGGCCTGGGGCCAGCTCGAGACCGACGGCTATGTCGGCTGGCTGTCGGCCAATGCGCTGAGCGCGCCGGCTGCGGCGCCGACGCACAAGGTCGTCGTGCCGCGCACGCTGTGCTTTCCGGCGCCCGATATCAAGCGGCCGCCGCTGGCGGCGCTGCCGCTGGGCGCGCGGCTCGCGGTCGTACGGCAGGATGAGCGTTTTGCCATCACGGCAGCCGGCTGGCACATCCCGGCAGCGCATCTTGCGCCGGTCAAGGCGCAGGCGCCGGACTATGTCGCCGTGGCGGAAAGTTTCCTGGGCGCGCCCTATCTATGGGGCGGCAAGACATCACTCGGCATCGACTGCTCCGGCCTGGTGCAGGTGGCGCTGCAGGCGGCGGGCATTGCCTGCCCGCGCGACAGCGATATGCAGGAGCTTGCACTCGGCAAGGCGGCCTCGCCCGCCGACCTCAAGCGCGGCGACCTCGTATTCTGGAAGGGCCACGTGGCGATCGCGCGCGACCGCGAGACGCTGCTGCACGCCAACGCCCATCACATGATGGTGGCGATCGAGCCCTTCGCCGAGGCGGTGCTGCGCATCAAGGCGGGTGGCGCCAATGTCAGCAGCGTGAAGCGGCTCGCTTAAGGCCGCTTATCGCAAATGACGGCGTCGCAGCGCTTGACGGCATCGATGATGCCGGCGAGCGCTTTCGGCCCGGGATAGCCGGCGAAGGCCACGCCCTTGATGACGAAGCCGGGCGTGGCGGCGATCGCCAGCGCGTCGCCGAGGCGCAGGTGCGCGGTCATCACATCGGCGAGTGAATCTTCATTGGCGATTTCCACCAGCTTGGCCGGATCGAGCCCGACCGCCTTGGCCGCCGCCAGCGCGCGGCTGCCGTCGACGGTGCCGCGGGTTTCGTCCAACAAACGATGGAATTTGTAGAAGGTTTGCGGCGTACTGAGGCGCGCCACCGCCAACTCGACGCGTGTGCCCTGGACCGAGGCAATACTGAGCACCGGAAACGGCACCAGCACCAATCGCAAATCGCTATTTGCCCGCAGCAGCGCGTCGATGTCGGCTGACGCCTGCCGGCAATAGGGACAGTTCAAGTCGTAGAACTCGTTGAGCGTGATGGCGCCCTGCGGATTGCCGGCAATGACAACGCCCGGCAGCTTCTCGATTTGGCTTTCGAGCGTATTTGGTACGCGATGATTGGCGATGATCTCGCCGTCGTCGGCCTTGATCGGATAGAAGCCCTCGTCGGCGCGCGCGCAAAGCGGCGCGGCAAGAACAAGGACGGCGAACACAAGGCGCGCGAGAGGCGACATCAGCGTGCTTTCCTTTGCAGCATTTCAGCAAGGCGTTCGCGGTTGAGCGCCAGCCATTGCAGCGCGATCACCAGCGGGCCGTTGTGCATGTCATCGCGCCCGAGCGCGGCAAGCGCCCTCGCAATCGGCACGCGCATCACGCTGATGCGCTCACCTTCGGTGGCGTGCGTGCGTTCCGGCAGGCGCGATGCATCGACGGCGGCAAGAAAGACGGTGACTTCCTCGTCGGTCAGCCCCGGCGTGGTGAGATAGCTGAACAGCTCGACGAGCATCTTCGGCGTCACCCCGATCCCCTCGGCGCATTCGCGCCGCGCGGTGTCGTCTGGGTTCTCGCCAGCTTCCACCCGCCCGGCCACGATCTCGATCAGGTCGCCGCGCCCATTGGCGAGATGTGCGGGCAACCGGAACTGGCGGATGAGCACGACTTCGCCGCGCTCGACATCGACCGGCAGCACCGCGGCGACCTTGCCGGCGCGCACCACCTCGCGCGTCTGTTCCCCGTCCTGCAGCGTCAACCGGTAGCGCTCATACCGGAAAAAGCCGTGCGCGAGCCGTTCGGGCGCCGACAGCGTGACGTCGGCTGCGCGGTCGGCAAGCTCCCCCTGCATTGCCATAGGCGGCTACTGCGAGACGACGCCCTCGGGCGCCGTTTCGAGATTGAAGGCGGCGGCAAACAGCGCGCGCGTGTAGTCGCTTTTCGGATTCTTGAAAATGTCCTTGGCGGCGCCCTCTTCCACCATCTTGCCGTGACGCAGCACTAGAAGCCTACTGGCCAGCGCCGCCACCACGCGCAGATCGTGCGAAATGAACATGTAGGTGAGGTCGCGCTTCTTCTGCAGGTCGCGCAAGAGGTCGACCATCTGCGCCTGGATCAGCATGTCGAGCGCGCTGGTCGGTTCGTCGAGCACGATGAAGGTCGGTTCCAATACCAGCGCGCGAGCGAGCGCGATGCGCTGGCGCTGACCGCCGGAAAACTCGTGCGGATAACGGTGGCGCGTCTCCGGGTCGAGCCCGCCGTCCTTGAGCGCCGCGATCACGCGCTGCTCGCATTCGTGCCGCGACAGGTGCGGATGATGCACGCGCAGCCCTTCCTCGATAACGTCGGAAACCGACATGCGCGGCGAAAGCGAGCCGTAAGGATCCTGAAATACGATCTGCATATTACGGCGGAACGGCCGCATCTGCTTGAACTTGAGGCTCTGGATGGGCTCACCCATGAACACGATCGGCCCGTCCGACGAGATCAAGCGCAAAATGGCGAGGCCGAGGGTGGTCTTGCCCGAGCCAGATTCGCCCACCACGCCGAGCGTCTCGCCCTTGCGCAGTTCGACGCTGACGCCGTCAACCGCCTTGATGTGGCCGACCACCTTGCGCACGATGCCGCGCTTGATCGGAAACCAGACCTTCAGATCGTCGGTCTGGATGACGATCGGCGCCGTGGGCCGCGGCGGCGCCGGATCGGGCTTCGGCTCGGCCGCCAGCAGGTCGCGCGTATAGGGATGCTCGGGCTTGGTGAACACGCGCTCGACATTGCCATGCTCGACGATCTTGCCGTGGTTCATCACGCAGACGCGGTCGGCGATCTTGCGTACGATGCCGAGGTCGTGGGTGATGAATAACATCGACATGCCGAGTCGCTGCTGAGTATCCCGCAGCAACTGCAAGATCTGCGCCTGCACCGTCACGTCGAGCGCGGTGGTCGGCTCGTCCGCGATCAGCAGATCCGGCTCGTTGGCGAGCGCCATGGCGATCATCACGCGTTGGCGCTGGCCGCCGGAAAGCTGGTGCGGATAGGAGCCGAGCCGAGCCGCCGGGTCGACGATGCCGACCTGGTCGAGCAAGTCGATGATGCGGTTGCGCGCCTTGTCGCCGGTGAGCCCCTGATGGATCAGCAGGATTTCCCCGATCTGCTTCTGGATCGTGTGCAGCGGGTTCAGCGACGTCATCGGCTCCTGGAAGATGATGGTGATGTCGTTGCCGCGCACCTTGCGGATCTGGTTCTCCTTCATGGTCAGGAGCTCGTGGCCCTTGAACTTGATCGAGCCGGAAGGGTGATGCGCGGCGGGATAAGGCAAAAGCTTCATCACGGACAGCGCGGTCACCGACTTGCCGGAGCCCGATTCACCCACCAGCGCCAGCGTCTCGCCGGCGGCGATGTCGAACGACACCTTATCGACCGCCAGCACCTCGCGCAGGCCCGAGCCGAAGGCGATCGACAGATCGCGGACGGAAAGAAGGGGGTTGGCCGGCGCGGTCATGTCAGCTCTCGCCTCAGGCCAGATACCCCACCCACGTCGGCTTTGACAAATTTCATCGTGTCAGGAAGCTTTATTCGAATGTCGGATGACAGGAAGATTTGGCAATCGGCGCGTATCGCCGTCACTACATGAATTGCATCGGGAAGCTTGGGCATGGCGATGCGGCCGTTTGGAAGCTGCACGCTGGCAACCCTTCGATAGTCGGCCGTGTCAATAAGAATGTCTCTACTAACTGGATGCAGATCAAAAATTCTACCCCAGACCAGTAATTCGAGAAATTGCCGGTCGGGAACTTTTCTCTTTGGCAAGACCTCAGCCAAGGTCAATTCGCTGGTAATGGCCGACCCAGGCCTTTGTCGAAAAACATCAAACAAATCCTTCAGGGCCGATACCAAATTTTCCTCGGCCTCAAGCGCGTAGGCAACAGGATTCGCGTCTAGATAAACGATGTGGTCCGACATCCTAGTCGTCCCACTCGTCTCTTTGCTTTCGAATGTCTGCATCGATCTCTTCAGCAGACCGGAATGGTGGACGTCTCAAAGCGAATATTTCATCCAGCGTCATCACGTGTTCTGGACGCTTCAGTTCCTCTTCGACGGTCACGATAACGGTTGCGTCAGGGTCGAATCCCTCACGCAAATCATCCGGCAGCTTCGAGGCCGGGTAATGCTTGCGAATAACCTTGTTCATGCGCAGTTATCCCTCAAAAGCGCGAGTATACACGTCCCTATCTAAACGTCTTCCTTGGATCGAAGGCGTCGCGCACCGCTTCGCCGATGAAGATCAGAAGCGAAAGCATGATGGCGATCGAGAAGAAGCCGGTCAGGCCGAGCCAAGGCGCCTGCACGTTCGCCTTGCCCTGGCTCAACAGCTCGCCGAGCGAGGGCGAACCCGGCGGCAGGCCGAAGCCGAGGAAGTCGAGCGCCGTCAACGTCATCACCGATGACGACAGGATGAACGGCAGGAAGGTCATGGTCGCCACCATGGCGTTCGGCAACAGGTGGCGGAAGATGATGACCGGGTTCGACACGCCGAGCGCGCGGGCGGCCTGGATGTACTCGAAATTGCGCCCGCGCAGGAATTCGGCACGCACCAGCCCGACCAGCGACACCCAGGAAAACAGTAGCAGTATTCCCAGCAGCACGAAGAAGCCCGGCACCAGCACCGAAGAGATGATCAGCAGCAAATAAAGCGATGGGATCGAGGTCCAGATCTCGATGAAGCGCTGGAACAGCAGATCGGTCCAGCCGCCGAAATAGCCCTGTACCGCGCCGGCGGCGACGCCGATGATCGAGGATACAATGGTCAGGCACAGGCCGAACAGCACCGATATTCGGAAGCCGTAGATCAGCCGTGCAAGCACGTCGCGCCCGCCGTCGTCGGTGCCGAGCCAGTTGTGTTCGAGATCACCGCATTTGGTGAAATTGTGCGTGGCGGCGAATTGGCAATCGGCCTTGCTCAGCAACCAAGTCGGCTTCGACGGGAAGGGCGACGGCGGCTTGCTGACCTGCGTGTTGTAGGAGAAGTGGATGGGCGGCCAGATGACCGCGCCGCCTTCCTTGTTGATCAGGCCCATCAGATAGGGATCGCGATAGTCGGCGGCGGTGCCGAACAAGTTCGGGTCGTCGGGCTTGCCGAAGGCGGTGTCGGGATAGGTGACGATCGCCGGGAAATACCAATGGCCGTTGACGTCGACAAAGATGGGTTTGTCGTTGGCGATGAATTCCGCGAACAGCGAGATGATGAACAGGACGAGAAATATCCACAATGACCAATAGCCGCGCCGGTTGGCTTTGAAGTTCTGCCAGCGCCGCTTGTTGAGCGGCGAAATAGCAATCCAGCGCCGCTCGGGCGGCACCGCCAGCTCGATCGTGCCGATGGCGGTGGTGTCAGGCGACTTGATGCCGGCGCGGGCGTCCACGGATCAGACCTCCCGCGTTTCAAAGTCGATGCGGGGATCGATCCACGTGTAAGTGAGATCGGAGATCAGGTTCACGATCACGCCGATCAGCGAGAAGATATAAAGCGTGGCGAACACCACCGGATAATCGCGGTTGAGCACGCTCTCGAAGCTGAGCAAGCCGAGGCCGTCGAGCGAGAAGATCGTCTCGATCAGCAGCGCGCCGGTAAAGAAGGCGGACACGAACGCGCCGGGAAAGCCGGCGACCACGATCAGCATGGCATTGCGGAACACGTGGCCGTAGAGCACCTGGTTGCGGGTGCAGCCCTTGGCCCGGGCGGTGAGCACGTACTGCTTGCGAATCTCGTCCAGGAACGAGTTCTTGGTCAGCAGCGTCATAGTGGCGAAGGCCGAGATCGCCATCGAAATAATCGGCAGCGTGAGGTGCCAGAAATAATCGGCGATCTTGGCGTACCACGGCAGCGACCAGAAATTTTCCGACACCAGTCCGCGCAACGGGAACCAGTCGAAGAACGAGCCGCCGGCGAACAGCACGATCAGCAGGATGGCGAACAGAAATCCGGGGATCGCGTAGCCGATCACGATCACGGTCGAGGTCCACATATCGAAATGTGAGCCGTCATCGACCGCCTTGCGGATGCCGAGCGGGATCGAGATCAGATAGGTCAGCAAGGTCATCCAGATGCCGAGCGACATCGACACGGGCAGCTTTTCCCTGACCAGTTCGATGACGCTGACGTCGCGGAAATAGCTCTTGCCGAAATCGAAGCGGAGATAATTCCACAGCATGAGGCCGAAGCGCTCATAGGCCGGCTTGTCGAAGCCGAACTGCTTCTCGAGCTTCTTGATGAATTCCGGATCCAGCCCCTGCGCACCGCGGTATTTCGTCGTCGCCGAATCGACCTGGCCGCCGCCCTGCGCCAGGCCCCGGTTGCCGAAGTCGCTGGCCCCGCCGGAGATACGGGATGTCGCGCCGGTTTCCGCCCCGGTCAGCTTGGCGATGACCTGCTCGACCGGGCCGCCGGGCGCGAATTGCACAACAACAAAGGCCACCAACATGATCCCGAGCATCGTGGGGATCATGAACAGGATACGGCGGATGATATAGGCGCTCATGCGACTGTGTGGATGCTGATTTATGCGGCGCCCGCGGCACGCCCACTACCCCATATAGCCCGCGGTGTAGAGCACGTCTTACGACAAATCGGCAACATAAAGACGTCAGCGGCAGGAACCAAGCACGCTTTTGGGCGGACTAGCTCTTCGGGTTTACTTTCGCCGCCTTCGCGGCATCGTACCACCAAGTCTCTGGAATCCCCCGGAAATAGCGCGGTTTGGCGACAGGAAAGCCGAACACGTCCCAATATGCGATCCAATGCGACGCTTTGTACCAATGCGGGATCCAATAACGCCCCGCGCGGAAGACGCGATCGATTGCCCGGCAGGCGGCGGTGAGTTCCGCACGCGTATTGGCCGCGATGGCGGCGTCGACCAGCGCATCCATGGCCGGCTCCGCAATGCCCGACAGGTTCTGCGTGCCTTTGATCCGGGCCGACTGCGAGGAAAAATAGTTGCGCAGAGATTGCCCCGGCGTCGAGGAAAAGCCGAAGCGGTCCACCACGATGTCGAAGTCGAATTCGTCAACTCGCGCGCGGTATTGCACCGGATCGACGATGCGCAAGGTCGATTGCAGGCCGATGGTGGCAAGATTCCGCATGTAGGCGAGATGGTGCGGCTTGAAGGTAGCCTCCTCGATGAGAAATTCGATCGAGAACGGCGAGCCGTCCGGCATCACCCGCTTGCCGCTTTTGAGGGGGAAGCCCGCCGCATTGAGCAGCCGCGCGCCGTGCAAGAGCCAGCGGCGGTCATGACCGGAGCCGTCGGTGGCGGGCGGCAGATAGGGCTCGCCGAACACTTCGTCCGGCACTTGGCCGCGGAACGGCTCCAAGAGCTTCAGTTCGTCCGCGCTCGGTTTGCCGACCGCCTTCATCGGCGAATTCTCGAATACCGACTGCGTGCGGTCGTAGGAACTGTACATCAGATTCTTGTTGGTCCATTCAAAGTCGAAGCAATCGATCAGAGCCTCGCGCAAACGCCGATCCTTGAATTTGCCGCGCCGGGTATTGATGAACCAGCCCTGCGCGCCGGACGGCGTATCGTCCGGAATCACCGCGCGCTTGACGCGGCCGTCCCTGAAAGCGGGAAAATTGTAGCGCGTCGCCCAAGTGCGCGAGGTGAACTCCTCGCGGAAAAGATAACTGCCGGCGGTGAAGCCCTCAAAACCGACGTCGCGGTCCCGATAATATTCGTAGCGCACGATGTCGAAATTGCCTTGGCCGCGGGAAACCGGCAGATCGGCGCCCCACCAGTCCTTGACGCGTTCGAACTCGATGAACCGGCCGACGCTGAAGTTGCCGACCTTGTAGCCGCCGCTGCCAAGCGGGATGTCGAGGCTCGATTCATCGAAGGGATGCTTTTCATAATAGGCGCGTGAAAGGATCAGCAGCCCGGCAACGAACAGCGGCACGTCGCGCCCGCGCTTCGGCGCGAAACGCACGACCGCCGTGCGCTCGTCGGGTGCCTCCACACCCTTCACGTCGCGCAGACGCTGGCTGATGAGCGGATGGCCCTTGTCGTTGAGCGTCGTTAGCGACCAGGCAACGTCATGCGCGGAAAGCGGGCTGCCGTCATGGAATTTGGCCTCGGGCCGCAGGAGGAAGGTATAGGTCAGTCCGTCATCCGAAATGCGCACAGCGCGCGCCGCCAGCCCATACATGGCGTCGGGCTCGTCGCCCGAGCGCACCATCAGCGTGGCGAAAGTCATGTCCATACCGAAGGCGCCATTGCCCTTCAGGATGTAGCCGTTGAGCGAGTTGAAGGTGAGGAAGGAGCCGTTGAAGCCGCGGCTGCTGACGATCTCCGAATAGCGTCCGCCCTTCGGCGCCTCCGGATTGACGTAAGGAAAATGCTTGAAATCCGGCGACAGCGTGAGGTCGCCGAAGGCGGACATGCCGTGCCGTTCGAGGGTTTGCGCCGCGGCAGGAGCCGTCAGGCGTGCGCCGGCGCGCGCGACCGCCGCTGCAATCGCGAGGCTCAGCGCGCGGCGGCGGGACAATCGCATGGACTAGGACCGCTGCGGCGCCTTGGCCGCTTTATCCTTGTCCCGCCACCAGATGGTCGGGAAGGCGGCGAGCCCGTATTTCGGCATGGTCTGCGGACGCCCGAAGCGATCCCAGCGCGCGGTGCGCTGCTTGCCGTAGGTCCATTGCGGCACGACGTAAAAATTCCACAACAGCACCCTATCGAGCGCGTGCGTGGCGGCGACCAATTCGTCGCGGTCCTTGGCAAAGATCACGCGATCGATCAGCTTATCGATCGCCGGGTTCTTGATCCCGACCAGGTTGCGCGAGCCGGGCTGGTCGGCGGCAGCCGAGCCCCAATAGCCGCGCTGCTCGTTGCCCGGCGACAGCGACTCGCCCCAGGTCGCCGTGATGACGTCGAAATCCCATTGCCGCAATCGATTTTCGTATTGCGCGGTGTCGACTATGCGCACGCTCACGCCCATACCGATGCGTTGCAGCGAGGGTTTGTAGAACAGCACGAAACGAGCGAGCGAGGGGTCGTCGACCAGAAATTCCACGCTAAACGGCTCGCCGGTCTTGGCATTGACCAATTTGGTGTTCTTGATCACGTAGCCGGCAGCGCGAAACAACTTGAGCGCCTCGCGCAAGTTATCGCGCACGTTTTGCGGATTGCCGCCGACCGGATTGGTATAGGGCTTGGTGAACAATTCGGGCGGCACCTCGTCCTTCATGGACTGCAAGATTTCGAGCTCTTTCCCCTGCGGCACGCCGGAGGACGCGAGCTCCGTGCCGGAGAAATAGCTGGCGATGCGCTTATACTGGCCATAGAAAATCTGGCGGTTCATTTCCTCGAAATCGAAGGCGAAGTTGAAGGCGCGGCGCACCCGCGGATCCTTGAACTTGTCGCGCCGGGCGTTGAAGGCAAAGGCCTGCATGAGGCCGAAATTGCTGATCGGGAATTCCTCCAGCACCACCTTTTTTTCCTGCACCGCCGGGAAGTGATAGGCCGTGGCCCAATTCTTGGCGCTGCTCTCGGTGCGCCAATCGACCTGATCGCCCTTGAACGCTTCCAGCGCCACCGTCGTGTCGCGGTAGTATTCGTAGCGGATCTCCTTAAAATTATTGATGCCGACATTGACGTTGAGATCCTTGCCCCAATAGTCGGGCGCCTTTTCGTAGACAAGCGAGCGCCCGGGCGCGAAATCTTTCAAACGGTAGGGGCCCGAGCCGAGCGGCGGCTCCAGCGTCGTCTGCGCGACGTCGCGCTTCCTCCCTTTGGCGTCGGTGCCCTCCCACCAATGCTTCGGCAGCACCGTCAACTGCCCGACGATCTGCGGCAGCTCGCGGTTGCCCGGCCCGTCGAACATGAAGGTCACTTCGCGCTCGCCGGTCTTTTCCGCCTTGGTGACGTGCCGGTAATAGGCACGCAGCTGCGGGCTGTTGGTCTTGAAAGTATCGAGCGAATAGATGACGTCCTCCGGCGTGACCGGCTTGCCGTCATGCCAGCGCGCGTTGGCGCGCAGCCGGTAGGTGACCGAGGCGCGATCGGGCGGATAACTTACCGCTTCCGCCAGCAGGCAATAATCGGTGGAGGCCTCGTCGAGCGCTGCCGTGGTCAGGCTCTCGTTGAGCAGTTCGAGGCCGCTGGCGAGGTTGCCCTTCACGCCGGAGATCACGAGGTTGAAGTTGTCGAACGTGCCGAAGGCGATCTGGCGCACGACGCCGCCCTGCGGCGGCGCCGGATTGACGTATTCGAAATGCTTGAAACCGGCCGGATAGTGCGGCTCGCCGAACAGCGACAGCCCGTGCCTCCATTGCCGCGCCGGCGCAGCAGGAGGGCTGGCGGTTTGCGCGGCGGCCTCGCCGCTGGCGCCGGCAGATAGAGGGCCCATGGCCGGCGCGACGAGCGTGGCGACGCTGGCGCGGAGGACGGATCGGCGGCTCAATTTCATGCGATGGGCTCCGGCTCGCGCGGACGGGTCTCAGAGCAATTGCCGGCGCGATTATGTCGGTTTTTCGGTCCGCGGCCAGCGCCGCCGAGGGGTAACCCGTGCGCCTTGGCCGGATTTCCGTGGCCAATCGCCGCAACCGTTGGACATGCGAAAACGGCCGGGCGCCGGCCCGGCCGCCTCTGGAGGTGGGAGCGCTGCTGCTACTGCTTCGCCGGGGCGGCCGGTGCCGCCTGCGCTTTGGGCGCCGCAGGCGGCTTCTCGCCCGGCTTGGCAGCGGACGCGTTATTCGCTGCGGGCTTTTCGGCAGGCTTCGCTGCCGCTTCCGCCTTGGGTAAGGGTTTCGGACTGTCCGACAAGGTGTGCAGATAGTCGATCACGTCGGCGCGCTGCTGAGGATTCTTGATGCCGGCGAAAGTCATGGCCGTGCCGGGAATATATTCGCGCGGCGCGGTGAGAAACTTGTCGAGCTCGTCATAAGTCCACTCGCCGCCCTTGGCCTTCATTGCCGAGGAGAAGTTGAAGCCGTTGCGGCCCTTGCCGCGCTCATTGCCGACCACGTCCCACAGATTGGGCCCAACGCGGTTGGGGCCGCCCTTGGTCAGCGTGTGGCAGGCCTCGCACTGCTTGGCGGTCGACTTGCCCTTGTCGACGGACGCCTTGGCAAGCCGTTCCGGTAGCGGTGCTTCTTTCGGCGCGGCCTCCTTCTTCTCGCCGCCGCCTTCCTTGACCGCGATGGCGTAGCCCGGCTTGGCCGGCTTTTCGTTGTAGAAGATGGCGCCCGCCGCGATATTGAGCGCGAGGACGGCAAGGCAAGTGCCTAGGATGGCGCCGAGGATCTTGTTGAGCTCGAAGGAATTCATGGAAACCAGGCTCTCGAAAGGAACGCGCTGCGCTGCGGGGTCGGATCACCGGCCGGGGCCCCGGCGGCGGCGGACAGATACCGGTTTGCCTGGCTTCTGGCAACACGTATAACGCCGCACGATGCCGCACGCGATGGTCCTCATCCCGGCCCGCATGGCCTCCACCCGCCTGCCCGGCAAGCCGCTGGCCGACATTGCCGGCGCCCCCATGATTGTGCGCGTGATGCAACGGGCGCAGGATGCCCGCGTCGGCGAGGTGGTCGTGGCGACCGATTCCGAGGCGGTGGCGGCGGCGGTGGAAAAGGCCGGCGGCCGCGCGGTGATGACGCGCGCCGACCACGTTTCCGGCTCCGACCGCATTTACGAGGCGCTGGAGACGGTCGACCCCGAGCATCGCATCGAAGTGGCGGTCAACCTGCAGGGCGATCTGCCGAGCATCGAGCCCGCCGACATCCGCGCGGCGCTTGCAGCGCTTGCCGATCCGGAGGTCGACATCACCACCCTCGCCGCCGAAATCACCGACCCGGCCGAGCGCAGCGATGCAAACGTGGTGAAGGTCAAGGGCACGCCGCTCGGCGCCGACCGGCTGCGCGCCGTCTCATTCACGCGCGCCGGGGCCACGGGGCCCGGCCCGCACTACCACCACATCGGGCTCTACGCCTACAAACGCGCGGCGCTCGAACGCTTCGTCAAGCTCAAGCCGTCGCCCAACGAGCAGCGCGAGAAGCTGGAGCAGCTGCGCGCGCTCGATGCCGGCATGCGCATCGACGTCGCGCTGGTGAAAAGCGTTCCGCTCGGCGTCGACACGCCGGAGGATTTGGAGAAGGCGCGGCGGCTGCTCGCCGGTTGACTCGGCCGAGGAGGTCTGGGACGAACCGCGTCGGGCCGTCCCGGAATGACGGCGTAGGGTTGACCGATGGCCAGCAAAAAAATCGTTTTCCAGGGCGAGCCGGGGGCGAATTCGCATCTCGCCTGCCGCGAGGCCTATCCGGACCACGAGCCGGTGCCCTGCCCGACTTTCGAGGATTGCTTTTCTGCGCTGTCTGCCGGCGAGGCGCAGCTCGGCATGATCCCGATCGAGAATTCGGTCGCCGGCCGCGTCGCCGACATCCATCACCTGATGCCGACCGCGAAGCTGCACATCGTCGCCGAATGGTTTCTGCCGATTCGCAACCAGCTGATGGCGCCGCGCGGCGCCAGCCTCAAGACGATCAAGACCGTGCAGAGCCACGTCATGGCGCTCGGCCAGTGTCGCGGCATCATCCGCGAAATGAAACTGAAGCCGGTGGTCGCCGCCGACACCGCCGGCTCCGCGCGCGAAGTCGCCGAGGCAAAGGACCTGACGCGCGGAGCAATCGCCTCGCGGTTGGCGGCGGAAATCTACGGGCTCGACATCCTCAAGGAGAACGTCGAGGACGAGAGCCATTCCACCACGCGCTTCGTCGTGCTGTCGAAGGAGAAGAAATGGGCCGAGCCCGGCAACGGCAAGGTGATCACCACCTTCGTGTTCCGGGTGCGCAACGTGCCGGCGGCGCTCTACAAGGCGCTCGGGGGCTTTGCCACCAACGGCGTCAACATGACCAAGCTCGAGAGCTACATGGTCGGCGGCAATTTCTTCGCCACCCAATTCTACGCCGACGTCGAAGGCCACCCGGACGACCGCGCGCTGGTGTTCGCGCTGGAGGAGCTTGCCTTTTTCTCCAAGGAGCTAACGGTGCTCGGCGTTTATCCGGCGCATCCGTTCCGCGATACGTTTCGGGAGGAGAAGGACTAAGGCGCGGGACGCTTTCGAAATCGAAAGACGGTTGCCCGCCCATTCGCCGGCCGCACGGCGGTCGACGACAACGCGCACAGTCGCGAGACTAAGCTCAACTCATGGGCGCCGATCGGCAGAGCGTCTCACGCCGGCGCGACACTGACGAGGCGAATAACCCTCAGCCGCAAATGATCGGGCGGCGCGCGGCGGTCGATGCTGATGACGGCGGATTTAGCCAGCTCGAGCTCGAAGATCGACCTGATGAGATCGCGGTCCTCGTCGCTGAGCGCGCTCAAGACGTGATCGGCAAAAATCCACGGCGGTCTGTGCAGCAAGAGACGCGCGATGCCGAGCCTGATCTGCTCGTCGGCGGTCAACTCGACGTCCCATTGCGCCTGCCGATCGAGCGATTCGAACAGCCGCCCCAATTCGACGCGCTCGAGCGCCGTCTTGATCTCGCTGTCGGCAAGCGCCGCGGACTCGGCCGGGAAGGAAAGCGCGGCGCGCAGCGTGCCGGGCGGAAAATACGGCTGGCGCTTGAAGAACATCGTCTTCATCTCGGCGGGGGTCCGCACTTTTCCCGTCCCCCACGGCCAAAGCCCAGCCAGCGCAGGCAAAAGCGGGATGTGTCCCGAGCGAGTCTTGTCGATCACATGAACGCGGTCGCCCGGCGCGACGTCGACCTCGTGTTGATCGAGCGCCGCCTTCTCATGCGCCTGCGCGACCCCGACGCCTTGCAGTTTCATGCCGTCGGCCGAATCCTTCGCCTGAGCGATGCGCTCTTCGCGATCGAGCCGGCCTTCAAAGGTCAGCAGCGCTTCGCGGAAGTTCATCACGCGCAGAAGCGTCGCGCCCCACTCGGCAATGCGGGAGAAATTGTCGACAAACCACCGCAGCGACGAATTGACCTGAAAGAAACCGCCCACCACCATCATCAATTCACCGAACGACAATTGTCCGCCGAAATAGGAGGGCGCGGCAATGACCAACGGCGCGATGATGGAGATCCAGCCATAGCCTGCCGTCACCCAGGTGACCCTGGCGATCGCGCCGACGATCTGGCGCATCACGACGAGGACGCTGTCGAGCTCGAGTCCGAGGCGCTGCTGCTCACTCTGCTCGCGATGGTGTTGGGCGATGTTGTCGGCTTGCTGGTTGACCTGGACGAGCGAAAAGCGCAGCGCCGACTCGCGCTGAAACCGGGTCGCGTTCAAACCGACGAGCGGACCGCCCACGCGCCAGGCGAGCCATGAGCCCGCCGCCGCAAAGATGAGCGCGGCCCACACCATGTAGCCGGGGATAGTCACCTCCACCCCGCCGATCGGCACGGTGAGCGCGCCGGACAATTGCCACAGGACGCCGAGAAAGGCGAAAAGCAGCAGAAATGACTGAAACAGCCCGATGCCGAGTTCGGCCGCGAGTTCGGTGAGCTGGCTTGTGTCCTGCTGGATGCGCTGGTCGGGATTGACGCCGATCTCGCCGGCATAGGAGAGCCGCACGGCCCGTCCCGGCACCAGCCATTGCGCGAAAAGGTCTCGCGTGAGCCATTCCCGCGATTTGAGCTTGATCATCTCGCGCAGCCAAGCCTGCGCGACGTTCAAAACCAGAAGCGCCCCCGCGATCACCACAAAGACAAGGCACTGATACAAGAACGCGGGGAGATCCCGCGCCTGGATGGCGTTGTAGAAGGGACGATTCCAGGCATTGAGAGCCACCTGCGCGAGGACCGTGGCGCAGATCACACCAACGATCGCGACGCTCAGCAAAGTGAGGATGCGCCGCCCTTCGGTCGACCAGAGCGTGGTCAACAAAGCGCCCAGGGCGCGGACCAGCGGGAGAAACCCCTGCCTGAAAGACAATTGTTTCAAGGTATCTGGCGGCGCGTTCTGGGTCATCGCAGGAACCTGATGAATGAGGTGATCGTTACGCCTTACAACTCCCAAACTTGCCCCGGCTGCAGCACGCGGAAGCGCTCCGGCGCAATGCCGGCCTCTGCCAGCGCGTCGGCCAGCGCCAGGCGCGGGGCATCGATCGCTTCGTCGGTCAGCTGAAACGTGCCGTGGTGATGGGCGAGGGCATAGTCGGCGCCGCAATCGGTAAGCGCCTTGACCGCCTCGGCCGGGTTCATGTGCTGGTCGCGCATGAACCAGCGCGGCTCGTAGGCGCCGATCGGCAGGATGGCGAGCTTGAAGGGCCCGTGCCGCTTGCGCGCCTCGCGGAAAAAGCGCCCCTCGCCGTAGCCGGAATCGGCGACGAAATAGATGCGCCCGCCGGGCGTCTCGATCACGAACGACGCCCACAGCATCATGTTGCGGTCGGAAAGACTGCGCGCCGACCAGTGCTGCGTCGGCTCGAGCGTGACGGCGAGCCCTTCGCCAATCTCGGCGCGGCCGCCCCAGTCGTAGGCTTCCGCCACGATGTTCGCATCGTATTTGCGCATGATGGCGTCGTTGCCGAGCGGCGTAATCACGCGCGCGCGATGCGCAGCGACCAGGCGCGACAGCGTGCGCAGATCGAGGTGATCGTAGTGGCCGTGCGACACCAGCACGACGTCGACCGGCGGCAAGTCGGCGAAGCCGATGCCCGGATCGTTGACCCGCTTGGGGCCGGCAAAGCGGAAGGGCGAGGCGCGCTCGGACCACACCGGGTCGAGCAGCATGTTGACCCCCGCGGTCTGGATCAGCAGGCTGGCATGGCCGACATAGCAGATGCGCAATGCCGTGCCTTCGACGCGCGGCGGCGGGCGGTCGGCGTAAGGCGACGGCGCCCAGGACGGCCATTGCGTCTTGGGCTTTCGGCGGCGGCGATCGACGAGCCAGCGCAGAAGCTGGCGCCGGCTCTTCGGCGCCGGCCCGTTCGGCGTGAAGAACCGCTCGCCGTCGAAATGGTCTGAGACCGGGCCGTTGTAGTAGCGGGACATGGGGATCGTATGTAGGCTACCGGACTGCTTAATGCATTGTTTTAGGCTGAAGCGAAATACGCCGCGGCAGGCGCCCCGGAGACCCCGACGATGTATCCACTCATCCGCATGGCGGCCGCTTCGATGGTTTTCATCAATCCGAGCGCCAATTGAGCTGGCGATTGGAATGCCGAGGCCAGTTGAATATGGATTCGACCGCAGCATTCACTTTTTTCAGCCCGCTGCGCTATACCGCGACGATCGCGACCAAGAGCTGGATTGCCGATCAGCAGCTCATGGATTCGCGGGTAGCGCTCGAAGGCGAATATTTGGGCGCCTGCCAATAGTCGCGCCCCGCACGCGCGGCGGGGCTTGACCTTGAGCGGCTTGTGCCACCGCCTTGCAGGCCCGCCCGCGAATGCGATGCGGGTCCCGGCGGATATTTGCCTAGCCTCTGGTGACGACCGGCGCCTTGCCCTTGCCAATCGGCGCTTTGCCTTTGCCGGCGCAAGCAGCGACGCTCAGGGCGGCGAGAACGACAAGGGCAAGAGTCAGAAGCTTGCGCATTTTTGGTTTCTCCAAATATCCGTCGCGAAAATCCAGCGCGGGTTCAAGTAGCCAGCGCATAATTGAGTGAGGCGACGATGGGGTAACCTCTTGAGATTGCAAGAGGTTGCCGATGAGCAAGTACCGGCGAATACAATATGAGGATCGCTGCCAGATTTATGCTCTGAGCAGGCGTGGGGCCAGCCAAGCAAGCATCGCCGAGATTTTGGGCGTCAGTCAAAGCGCGGTGAGCCGGGAGATGCAGCGCAATCGCGGTCAGCGCGGCTATCGGTTCAAGCAGGCGGAAGCGAAGGCTCGAGCACGACAGGCGATACGAAGTAAGCCGCGCAAGCTCACGGCGCTGATGCGCAGCAAGATTGAGTCGAAGTTGCGCCAGATGCGCTGGTCGCCGGAGCAGATCAGCGGCTGGCTCAGCGAACAGGGCATCAAGCTGAGCCACGAACGCATCTACCAGGTGATCTGGGATGACAAACGCGACGGTGGCAACTTGTGGCGCAGTCTGCGGCGGCGCGGGAAACGTTATAACAAACGTGCCGGCAAGAACGCTGGACGCGGCCTGATCCCCGGTAGAATCGACATTTCCGAGCGTCCGGCCATTGTCGCGCGCAAAACCCGTCTGGGCGACTGGGAGGGCGACACCGTCGTCAGCGCCGGACACAAAGGCGGCTTGCTCACGCTGGTCGAGCGCAAAACCCAACTCGCCAAAATCACCAAGTTGCCGCGTGCGACTGCCCACGCAACCCAGAAGGCAGCCGTGCGTCGCCTCAAGCCTATCGGTGACTTCGTGCATACGATCACCTTCGACAACGGCAAGGAATTCGCCGCGCATCAGGACATTGCCGATGCGCTGAAAACCAAAATTTTCTTCGCCACGCCGTATCACGCATGGGAGCGCGGTTTAAATGAAAACACCAACGGTCTTATTCGTGACTTCTTCCCAAAGGGAACAGACTTCTCTACGATCTCAAGTGCCGAGGTTGCCAAGGTCGAACGTTTGCTCAACGAGAGACCTCGAAAATCCCTCGGCTTCCGTTCACCGCAAGAGGTTTTCCACTCCCTCGCTTACTCTTAAATTTCTATGCGCTGGGAAGTTGAATCCGCGCATAAACGAAACATGGTTAACGGCCGGTAAATCGGCGATGCCGCCCCGAAAGGCCGCGTAGAAAAAAATACCTATCGACAGAGGTCGATTACGGCCCACACCACGAACGAACGCCCACTGTCACCGCTGCGGAAGCGGGGTGGCCGGGTCGCCCGGCGCTCGGGTTTTTGAAGTGTGGACGTGCGGCTTTTGCGGCGAAATCGATCCGGTCACGTCGTTTAAATCGGCATGCGCCTGCTTGTAATCGCGCGCAAACAGAACGGAGCCGATGGCGATGCCGCCGAGAAAGACCGCGACCAACGCCAAGCCCATCCGGCTCGGCGGATGCGGATCGACGCCCCACAATTGCTTGTCCAGCAACGCCTTGTCGCGCCGATCCATGGCCGTTACTCGATACACTGCCGCCGCGCGCAAGCATCAGACATGCCTGTTAAAAACACGTGAATGGCGGCGCGCCGGCGTATAAATTGGATGCAATAGCAACCTGTTGACGATGCCGCCGGCAGATTTCCCTCAGCTGACGCAATCCGCCACCGCCGATCCGCCGGCCTCCCTCAGTCTGGCCGAATCCGCCGCCGGCTGGGCCCCGAAGATCGCAACGGGCAGGCGCGACGCCACGCAGGCGGCGAGATTTTTCGGCGTCGCCGCCATGGTCCTGCTCGTCTATGCGGCGCTCGGACCCGCCAAATGGCAGTTGCGCTTCGGCCTCGGCCCCTTGATCGAGCACACCATGGCGCTGTTCGCGATCACGTCGATCGCCTGCGCCGCTTGGCCCCGGCCTATCGTCGTAGGCGGCGCATTCATGCTCGCAGCGCCGCTGCTCGAGATCATGCAAGGCTTGACGCCGGATCGCGTGCCCGATCTTCCGACCGCGGCCTGCGGCGCAGGCGGCGCGCTGGCGGCCGCTTTGCTTGCCGAGCTATCCATGCGGGTGCGAAAGTGGATGCGGGAAAGCGAGACGTCTCAAGGTGGGGAAACGCATGGCCGAGCATAGCGAAAAATCCGTCCTGGTCACCGGAGCCGCGCGCGGCATCGGCTTGGCCACCGCCAAGCGCTTTCTCGCCGACGGCTGGCGGGTGGCGCTGCTCGACATCGATGAACAGAATCTCGCGCGCACTTATGCCGCGCTTGACCGGCCAGACGCCACCATATCCATCACCTGCGACGTGTCGGACGCCGCGGGCGTTGCGAAAGCCGTCGCACACGTTGCCGAGCGCTTCGGCGGGCTGCATGCGCTGGTCAACAATGCCGGCATCGCCATCTTCAAGCCAATCCTCGAAGTGACGCCGGAGGACTGGGCGCGCGTGCTGGCGGTCAATCTCACCGGCCCGTTCCTGGTGACGCAGGCCGCCGTGCCGTTGATGCGAGACTCAGGCGGCGGCGCCATCGTCAACATCACCTCAATCTCGGGCTTGCGCGCGTCCACGCTGCGCGTGGCATACGGCACCAGCAAAGCGGGCCTTGCCCACCTCACCAAGCAGCAGGCGGCCGAGTTCGCCTCGCTCGGCATAAGGGTCAATGCGGTGGCGCCCGGCCCGGTCGACACCGCTATGGCGAAAGCCGTGCACACGCCGGAGATCCGCCAGGACTATCACGACCACATGCCGCTCAATCGCTACGGGCTGGAAGAGGAATTGGCGGAGGCTATCCATTTCCTGTGCAGCGATCGCGCGAGCTACATCACCGGGCAGATTCTGGCGGTCGACGGCGGCTTCGATTCGACCGGCATCGGCCTGCCGACGCTGCGCAAGCAGATGCGGAATAGCTGATCCGTCATCCCCGGGCCGGCGCGAAGCGCCGAGACCAGGTGAGCCATCTTCACGGATAGATGGATGCGCGGGTCAAGCCCGCGCATGACAATTCAGTGCTCTTTCTCATACCGCTCGACGAATTTCGGCGACAGCCTGCGCAGGCGCTCGAGATCGACGCGGCCGGAGCGGGTGAGGTAGCTCATGGCGAAATCGACCGGCTTAAGCCGCAGGTGCTCGGCGAAATGCTCGTACCAGGCGGCGCTGCCGTTGGCGCCGGCGACGAGTTTCTCCAGGATCGGGCGGCGCGCGGCCTCGTAGGCGGCGAGCGCTTCCGGCACATCGCGATGCGCGGCGAGCGCCTTGTCGAGCGCGATGGCGTCCTCCATGGCGAGCCGCGTGCCGGAACCGATGGAGAAATGCGCGGTGTGCAGTGCGTCGCCCAGCAACACGTATTTGTCATGCGACCACCGCGCATTGTGCACGATGGGAAACTGCCGCCAGATCGAATTGTTGGAGATCAAGCTGTGCCCGTCGAGCGCCTGCGCAAACACGTGTTCGCAAATGATGCGCGCTTCCCAGTCGCGCAGGCGGCCGAAGCCCGCCAGCTAGAAGGTGGGGGCATCGACCTCCACGATGAAGGTGCTGGCCTCCGGCGCGTAGCGATAATGGTGCGCGTTGAAAGCGCCAAGCTCGGTTTCGACGAAGGTATGCGTCAAGGTCTCGAAGCGCGTCTCGGTGCCGAACCAGGCAAAGCGGTTGGTCATGAGCCGCACGCTCGTGCCGAATTCTTTCGCCAGGCTGCGCCGTACCAGCGAGTTGACGCCGTCGGCGCCGACCACGAGATCGAAACCGTCGAACTCGCTTAGATGCCGCACGCTGCGCCGGTAGAGGGGCGCGACGCCGACGCTCGCGGCGCGCGCCTGCAACAGCCGCAGCCGGCCGATGGCGGAAAAGCCGATGCCGTCGATGACGACCCGCTGCCCGCACAGATCGATCACCATATCGCCCCAGGACTCGCAGCGCGGCACGATCGCCGCGTAAGTGTCCTCGTCGTCCTCGCGCAGGAATTCCAGGGCGCGGTCGGAAAATACCACGCCGAAGCCGAAGGTCGCGTCGGCCGGATTCTGTTCGATCACCGTCACGTCCGCCGTCCGGTCGCGGCGCTTGATCAGGAAGCCGAGATAGAGCCCGGCGGGCCCCGCGCCCAGGATGGCGATGCGCATGGCGCGTTCTATCGCAATGCTCCTCAGCGGTCATGACCGGCCGCGGGCCGGGTACCAAGAAACGGCCAGCACTCAAATCGTCTGATTATACGCGCCCACTTCCGGGTGCGTGCGCAGCACGCCGTCGACCGCCTTGAACATCTCGCGCATGCGCTGCTCCGATACCGGGCTTTCCACCACGACCACCAGCTCCGGCTTGTTGGAGGAGGCGCGCACCAGGCCCCAGGTGCCGTCCGCGACCGTCACGCGCGCGCCGTTGACGGTATTGACGTCGCGGATCGGCTCGCCGGCGAATTTCTCGCCTTTCGCCTTGGCCTGCTCGAAATGCCGCACCACCGAGTCAACAACAACGTATTTCTTCTCGTCGTCGCAATGCGGCGACATCGTGGGGGAGCCCCAGGTCTTGGGCAACTCCTTGCGCAGGTCGGCCATGCTCTTTCCCGGATTGCGGTCGAGCATGTCGCAGACCGCGAGCGCGAAGATCATGCCGTCGTCGTAGCCGCGGCCGTAGGGCTTGTTGAAGAAGAAGTGTCCGGACTTCTCGAAGCCCGCCACCGCCCCCAGCTCGTTGACGCGGCGCTTGATGTAGGAATGGCCGGTCTTCCAGTAATCGGTCTTGACCCCGTTGGCCTTGAGCACCGGGTCGGTCATGAACAGGCCGGTCGATTTCACGTCCACCACGAAGGTCGTGTTCTTGTGTTCCGAGGAAATGTGGCGCGCCAGCATGACGCCCACCTTATCGGCGAAAATCTCCTCGCCTTCGTTGTCCACCACGCCGCAGCGGTCGCCGTCGCCGTCGAAGCCGAGCGCGACGTCGGCCTTGTTGAGAAGCACGGCGTCGCGCATGGCATGCAGCATTTTCATGTCTTCGGTGTTGGGATTGTAGCGCGGAAAAGTGTGGTCGAGCTCGCAGTCGAGCGGCACCACCTCGCAGCCGACCGCCTCCAGCACGCGCGGGGCGAAGGCGCCGGCGGTGCCGTTGCCGCAGGCCGCCACCACCTTCAATTTGCGCTTGAGCTTCGGCCGGTTGGTCACGTCGGCGATGTAGCGATCGGGAAAATTCTCCACGAACACATAGGACCCGCCGCCCTTAAGATCGAAATCCCCGCCCATTACGATGTCCTTCAGCCGCTTCATCTCGATCGGGCCGAAGGTAAGCGGCCGGTTGGCGCCCATCTTCACGCCGGTCCAGCCGTTGTCGTTGTGCGAGGCCGTGACCATGGCGACGCAAGGCACGTCGAGCGCGAATTGCGCGAAATAAGCCATGGGCGTGAGCGCCAACCCGATATCGTGCACCTTGCAGCCGGCCGCCATCAGCCCGGAGATCAGCGCCATTTTCACCGACGCGGAATAGCTGCGGAAGTCGTGGCCGGTGACGATCTCCGGCTTCACGCCAAGCTCCTGGACGAGCTTGCCGAGCCCCAGCCCGAGCGCCTGCACGCCCATCAGGTTGATTTCCTTTTCCAATAGCCAGCGCGCGTCGTATTCGCGAAAGCCGGTCGGCTTGACCATCGGCGATGATTCGTAGGCGTAGGTATTGGGCGTAAGCGAGGGCTTCGGCTTGGGAAACATCGGGATTCTCGGAAAGAAGGAACGGCGGATGGTGGGGTTCAAATACCCTAACGCGCAAGCCCCGCAAAGCGGTCCGACAAATGCAGCTCATTCCGGGGCGCGCCGAAGCTCCAAGGCGCGGTGAGCCCGGAATCGATACGTCGCAGCGGTGATTACGGATTCCCGCCGTGCGCGCCGTCCCAGAACGACGATGATCGAGGCCTATTGCTCCAGCAACATGCGGCCGTTGGCGTATTCGTAGCGGCGCAGCTTGGAGAGGAAAGAAACGCCGAGCAGGTTCTGGGACAGCGCCTCGTCGGGCAGCACCAGCGCCGGCACGTCGAACACCGTGATATCTCCGAGCTCGACGCGGTCGAGCCGGGTCGGCGCGGCCTTGATGGTGCCGTTGGCGGTGGAAACCCGGGCGGTGTACTCGGCCGGCATCGGGTGAATACCGATTTCGGACGCCGCGCTTTCGCGCAGCACGACCATGGACGCGCCCGTGTCCACCATGAAGTCGAGGCTGCGGCCGTCGATGCGGGCCTCGGCCTTGAAATGGCCCTGCCGGTCGGCGGCAAGCGTCATGCTGCGGCCGCTATAGCTCGCGGGCTCGCTCGGCGCCTCCGCCACCGGCCGCACGGCGTCGGCATTCGGGTGCTGCTCGCTCGCGAAGCGGTCGGCGTAGCGCGCGCCGAAACTGCCGATGATGAGCACGGCGGCGGCAAAGATCAGCAGGTTGCGCATGGGCGGTCAGGCTCGGTGATCTGGCCGCAACCTGCCATGACCGCTGCCAATACCGCCTTAACAGCAGGTACGCGGCTATGCGCATGGTGAGCAGGCGGTAAAGTGGTTCGTCACAAGTTTAGCTTTTGAAATCCGCCGGCTCAAAATCTCCAGTCATTCCGGCGCCGAAGGCCGGAGCCGCGGAGCTTATCATCGGGCCGCGCTTCGCGCGGACCCGTTGGCGCCGTGCCGGAATGACAAAGGTGTGAGCGACTGCCTCGCGCGCTTATTTCGCGCGCGGCTTGGCGCGGCGCGTGGCGGGCCGATAGCGGATCGTCCGGCCAGGGGTGCTTGGGATAACGCCCGCGCATTTCGGTCTTCACATCGGCATAGCTGCCGCGCCAAAAGCCCGGCAAATCGCGCGTCACCTGCACCGGCCGATGAGCGGGAGACAACAGCTCGATCACAAGCGGTACGCGGCCACGGGCAATCGCCGGATGCGCGGCGAGCCCGAACAGCTCCTGCACGCGGATCGATACGGTCGGTCCCTGCTCGGCTTGGTAGTCGATCGGCACGCTCGAACCGGTCGGCGCGGTGAAATGGGTCGGCGCCTCGGCGTCGAGCCGGCGGCGCAGCGGCCAAGGCAGCATGTTCATGACCGCGTTCGATAGCTCCTCGGCCGCGATTTGGCTGCGCGCTATCTTGTCGAGCAAAAGCGGAATTAGCCACTCGGCGGCGCCGCGCACGAGGCCCTCATCGGAAAGGTCGGGCCACTCCTCGCCTTCCGCGCGCCGCAGGAACTGAACGCGCTCACGGAATTGTAGCGCGGCCTTGCTCCAGGGCAGCCGGTCGAGGCCGAGAGCGACAATGCCTTCCGCCAAGACATGCGCAGTGTCGGCATCGGGCGTGACTTGCTTGACCTGTTCGGCCAGCAGCAGCGTGCCCAGCCGGCGCGTGCGGCGCGCCCGCAGCGAAGCGGAGCCGGCATCGAACGTCACTGCGTCTCGGTCCTCGATTTGGTGGGCAAAGCGCGTTTCGATCTCGGCAAGCGTAAGCGGCGCCGCCAGCACGATGCGGCTCGCCGCCGCGCTGCCGGCCAACTCAGCGACGCTTAGGAACGGGGCGCGTGCGAGCGGCGAGGCCTGATCGACCGTGCCGCCGCGCCCATTGGCGAGCAGGAAGCCGCCGGTGCCGCCGCCGCGGTTTTTGGCCACGCGGTCGGGGTAAGCGAGGGCGAGGATCGCGCCGACCGATAACTCTGCGTCATTCCGGGACGGTCCGAAGGACCGGACCCGGAATCCAGATGCTTGCGCTGTGTCGCTGGATTCCGGGTTCGCGCCTTCGGCGCGCCCCGGAATGACAGAAGATGCCCAGCGCCGCGCCATCGCCCGCGCCTCTTGTGCACGGGCAGAGCGATCACGGTGGAATTGATCGAGCCGGTGGCGCAGGTCGGGATCATCGCCAGCCAATCCGCGCTCAGTGAGAATCGCGGCGATGTCGGCGGCGAGTTGCCCGGCACCCTCCCCGCCCGCGTCCACCACCATGCGCGCAAGCCGCGGCGGCAGCGGCAGTGCGCGCAATTTGCGACCCTCTTGCGTGATGCGCCCCGCTTCGTCGATCGCGCCCAGGTCGCGCAGCAAGGCGCGCGCCTCATCGAGCGCGGGCGCCGGCGGCGAATCGAGAAAGGCAAGCGTGCCCGGATAGTCGGTGCCCCATTGCGCAAGATCAAGCACGAAGGACGACAGATCGGCGGAGAGAATTTCCGGCCGCGTATAGGCCTCGAGCGAACCGGTCTGCGGCTCGTCCCACAGCCGGTAGCAGATGCCAGGCTCGGTGCGGCCGGCGCGCCCGCGCCGCTGGTCGGCGGCCGCGCGCGAGACGCGCACGGTTTCCAGGCGCGTCACGCCGACATCCGGCTCGTAGCGCGGCACGCGCGACAGGCCGCAGTCGATCACCACGCGCACGCCCTCGATGGTGAGCGAGGTCTCCGCGATCGATGTCGCCAGCACCACCTTGCGCCGGCCCGGCGGCGACGGCGCGATGGCGCGCTCCTGCTCGCGCGCTTCGAGCGCGCCATAGAGCGCGACGATTTCGACCGCAGGATCGCGCAGGCGCTCTTTCAGCAGCGTTTCGGTGCGGCGAATTTCGCCGGCGCCCGGCAGAAACACCAGCAGCGAGCCGCTTTCGGCCCGCAACGCACGCTCGACGGCGTTGGCGACCTGTTCCTCGATGCGGGCGCGGGCGTCGCGCCCCAGATAGCGTGTCTCGACCGGAAAACTGCGGCCCTTGCTTTCGATCACCGGCGCATCGCTCAAGAGCGCCGCCACCCGTGCGCCGTCGAGCGTCGCCGACATCACCAGGAGCCTGAGGTCATCGCGCAAGCCGGCTTGCGCGTCGCGCGCCAGCGCCAGCCCGAGATCCGCATCCAAGGAGCGCTCATGAAATTCGTCGAACAACACGGCAGCGACGCCGGCGAGCGAAGGATCGTCGAGCACCAGCCGGGTGAATATGCCCTCGGTCACCACCTCGATGCGCGTGCGCCCCGACACTTTCGAGCCGAAGCGCACGCGCAACCCGATCGTATCGCCGACCTGCTCACGCAAGGTGAATGCCATGCGCGCGGCGGCGGCGCGGGCGGCCAGCCGGCGCGGCTCCAGCACCAGGATCTTCTTGTCCTTCGCCCAGGGCTCATCGAGCAGCACCAGCGGCACCCGCGTGGTCTTGCCGGCACCGGGCGGCGCCACCAGCACGGCGGCGTTGTGCGCGGCAAGCGCTGCGGTGAGCGGCGCGAGCGCCTCGTCGATGGGCAGCGGTGTGGAGAAAGCGGGAGCCACAATCACAACCTGTCATCACCCGCGAAAGCGGGTGAACCAGTAAACTCAAGCGTCAATTCTGTTCTCGAAATCGGTGGTTACTGGATGCCCCGCTTGCGCGGGGCAAGACAACTTCTCAGAACGATCATTGCGAAGCCCGCCCCACGCTCTCATAGGCGAAACCGGCGCGGGCGGCCTCCTCCGGCCGGTAGACATTGCGCAGGTCGACCAGCACCGGACGCTCCATCACCTGCTTGAGCCGCTCGAAATCGAGCGCACGGAACTGCTCCCATTCGGTCACGATGACCAGCGCGGAGGCGCCCTGGGCGCAGTCATAGGCGTCCTTGCAAAAGGCCACATGGCCGACCACCGCCTTGGCCTGCTCCATGCCGGCCGGATCGTAGGCGCGCACCGTGGCGCCCATGTCCTGCAGCGCCGTGATGAGCGGGATCGACGGTGCGTCACGCATGTCGTCGGTGTTGGGCTTGAAGGTGAGGCCGAGCACGGCGACGGTCTTGCCGCGCAGTTCGCCGCCCAGCGCGTGCGCCACCTTGCGCGCCATGGCACGTTTGCGCGCGTCGTTGACCGCCACCACCGCCTCGACGATACGCAAAGGCGCGGCGTAATCCTGCCCGGTCTTGAGCAGCGCCAGCGTGTCCTTGGGAAAGCACGAGCCGCCGAAGCCCGGCCCGGCATGCAGGAACTTGGCGCCGATGCGGTTGTCGAGGCCGATGCCGCGCGCGATTTCCTGAACGTCGGCGCCAACCTTCTCGGCGAGGTCGGCGATCTCGTTGATGAAGGTCACCTTGGTGGCGAGGAAGGCGTTGGCGGCGTATTTGATCAGCTCCGCCGTGCGGCGATCGGTGAACATCAGCGGCGCGCGGTTAAGATAAAGCGGCCGATAGAGCTCGCTCATCACTTCGCGCGCGCGCGGCTCCGTCGTGCCGACGACGATGCGGTCGGGATGCTTGAAGTCGCGGATGGCGGCGCCCTCGCGCAGGAACTCGGGGTTCGACACCACCGAGCATTCGGCATCGGGCCGTTCCTCGCGGATGATGCGCTCGACCTCGTCGCCGGTGCCGACAGGAACCGTCGATTTGGTGATTACCACTGTGAAGCCTTCGAGCGCGCCCGCGATCTCGCGGGCGGCGGCGTAGACGAAGGAAAGGTCGGCATGGCCGTCGCCGCGCCGCGACGGCGTGCCGACCGCGATGAACACGGCGTCGGCGTCCTTGACCGCGGGCGGCAGATCGGTGGTGAATTTGAGCCGGCCGGCGCGCGCATTGACCGCGACCAGGTCGCTCAGGCCGGGCTCGTAGATCGGCATTTCGCCGCGCGTCAGCGCCTCGATCTTGCCCTTGTCCTTGTCGACGCAGGTCACCTCATGGCCGAAATCGGCAAAACAGGCGCCGGACACAAGCCCGACATATCCGGTGCCGATCATCGCAACGCGCATGCAAACTCCGTCATAAAAACGTCAAGCCGGCCGCCGAAACGGCCGGGCCTCACATAGCAGAGCCCGCCCCGGAATGGCGAGAGCCGCAATCGCGCCCTGTCATGCCGCCGGTAAGCGGGCATCCAGTAGCCGCCAGCCTGTGGATACCGGATCGTCGGCTTTCGCGGGCGATGACATCAGAGATTGATTAACCCTCAGCGGCAGCCCACATTCGCGCCATGCCAGCACCCGCCAAGACCAAAGCCAAGCCCGCCGCTAAAGCTGAAAAGCAAGCCGCGGCGAAACCTGCGCCCAAGGCAAAAGCCGCATCCGCCGCTGCGCCGGCGAGCGCGGCCGCGCGTGCGCTGAAAAAGGGCGACCATTTGTTCCTGGTCGACGGTTCCTCCTACATTTTCCGCGCCTATCACGCGCTGCCGCCGCTCACGCGCAAGTCGGACGGGCTGCAGGTCAACGCCGTGCTCGGCTTCTGCAACATGCTGTGGAAGCTCTTGTGCGAAATGCCGGCGGACAACAGGCCGACCCATCTCGCGGTGGTGTTCGACAAGTCCGAGAAGACCTTTCGCACCGATTTTTATCCCGACTACAAGGCGCATCGGCCGGATGCTCCGCAAGATCTCGTCCCGCAGTTTCCGCTCATTCGCGAGGCGGTACACGCCTTCCAGATTCCCTGTCTGGAGCAGCAGGGCTACGAGGCCGACGACCTGATCGCCACCTACGCGCGGCTTGCCTGCGAGGCCAAGGCCACCACCACCATCGTCTCGTCCGACAAGGACCTGATGCAGCTCGTCGGCAACGGCGTGATCATGTACGACACGATGAAAGACCGCCGCATCGGCCGCGAGCAGGTGATCGAGAAATTCGGCGTGCCGCCCGAGAAGGTGATCGAGGTGCAGGCGCTGATCGGCGATTCGACCGACAACGTGCCGGGCGTGCCGGGCATCGGCGTCAAGACCGCGGCGCAGCTGATCGGCGAATACGGCGATCTCGAAACGCTGCTCAAGCGCGCGAGCGAGATCAAGCAGGAGAAGCGCCGGCAGAGCCTGATCGACAACGCCGAACTGGCGCGCGTCTCCAAGCGGCTGGTGACGCTCGACCAGAACGTGCCGCTGGACGTGCCGGTCGACGAGCTCGCCGTGCACGAGCCGGACTACAAGCACCTGATCGCCTTCCTCAAGGCGATGGAGTTCACCTCCATCACGCGGCGCGTCGCCGAAAAGAGCGGCATCGATGCGAGCGCGGTGGAATCGGACGAAAAGCTCGCCGCGGCGGCATCCGCCACCGTCCCGCCGGCGCCGTCCGGACGCATGGGCGGGCAAGGATTGCTGCCGCTTGAAGCGCCCCCGCCGCGCGGGGCCACCGGCGCCGCGCCTGCTCCCGTGCTCACGCCGCTTGCGCTGGTGGAGCGCCGCCTTGAGAGCATGCGCGAGAGCGTCTTCGACACGGAGAAATACCAGACGATCGAGACGCCGGCCGCCTTGGCGAAGTGGATCGCGCGCGCGTACGAAACCGGGATGTTGGCGATCAAAACCGAGACCAGCGCGCCCGACGCGATGCAAGCGGCGCTTTGCGGCATTGCACTGGCCGTTTCGCCCAACGAAGCCGCCTACATACCGCTCGGCCATCGCGACGCGAATGAAGGCGAAGCCTCCGGCTTGTTTGCGGCCAAGCTCTGCGGCGGACAGATGCCGGAGCGGCAGGCGCTCGATGCGCTCAAGGGCATTCTCGAGGACCGCGCGGTTCTCAAGATAGGGCACGACATCAAGCGTGATTGGCTCGTGCTCGCCTGCCGCGGCATCCGGCTCGGCGCCGTCGATGACGTGATGCTGATGTCCTACGTGCTGGAGGCCGGCAAGGGCCCGCACGACACCTCCACGCTCGGCAGCCGCTATCTCGACCGCATGCCGTCGCGCTTCAACGACGTGAAGAACAAAGAGAAGGCGCTGTTTACGCCGGAAGCAAGCCCGATCCCCCGCGTCGCCGCCTTCGCCGCGGAAGATGCCGATATCGTGCTGCGCCTGTGGCTGGCGCTCAAGGTGCGCCTGGCGGCGGAGAAGGTCGCCACCGTCTACGAGACCTTGGAGCGGCCGATGCCGGCGGTGCTCGCGCGCATGGAAGGGCGCGGCATCTCCATCGATCCGGTGGTGCTGGCGCGTCTGTCGCACGAGTTCGGCAACGAGCAGGCCGCGCTCGAGAAAGAGATCAGCACGCTCGCCGGCACGCAGGTCAATCCCGGCTCGCCGAAGCAGATCGGCGACATCCTTTTCGGCAAGCTGGGTCTGCCCGGCGGCAGCAAGACCCGCACCGGACAATGGGCGACCGACGCGCGCACCCTGGAGGAGCTCGCCGAACAGCACGAACTGCCGCGCAAGATTCTCGACTGGCGGCAGGTATCGAAACTGCGCTCGACCTACACCGAAGCGCTGCCGACTTACGTGAACCCGGTGACGCACCGGGTGCACACGTCCTACGCGCTCGCCTCCACCAGCACCGGCCGCCTCTCCTCCTCGGAGCCGAACCTGCAGAACATCCCCATCCGCACCGAGGACGGCCGCAAGATCCGGCGCGCCTTCGTCGCCGCGCCCGGCATGAAGCTCGTTTCGGCGGACTATTCGCAGATCGAGCTGCGGTTGCTGGCGGAAGTCGCCGACGTGCCCAGCTTGCGCAAGGCGTTCCAGGACGGCGTCGACATCCACGCCATGACGGCTAGCGAAATGTTCGGCGTGCCGGTCAAGGACATGGCCCCCGACGTACGCCGCCGCGCCAAGGCGATCAATTTCGGCATCATCTACGGCATCTCGGCCTTCGGCCTCGGCGCGCAGCTCGGCATCGACAAGAACGAGGCCGGCGCCTACATCCGCAAATATTTCGAGCGCTTCCCCGGCATCCGCGACTACATGGACGAGACCAAGGCGTATTGCCGCCAGCACGGCTACGTGCTCACGCTATTCGGGCGCAAGTGCCACTATCCCGATATCAAGAACCCGAACCCGACGATCCGCGCCTTCAACGAACGCGCCGCGATCAATGCGCGGCTGCAAGGAAGCGCGGCCGACATCATCCGCCGCGCCATGATCCGCATCGAGCCGGAGCTGGAAGCCGCCAAGCTCAAGGCGCAGATGCTGCTGCAGGTGCACGACGAACTGATCTTCGAGGTGCCCGAGCAAGAAGTGAACGACACCATCGCCATCGTCAAAGAAGTGATGGAAGGCGCCCCGCATCCGGCGGTGGCGCTCAACGTGCCTTTAAGGGTCGACGCCCGCGCCGCCGCCAATTGGGACGAGGCGCATTAGCGACATCGTGTCCCGGGCGCAGCGCAGCGCCATAGCGGTGCGCTGCAGACCCGGGACCGTTGCGAACTCAGCTTTGGGAATGACCCCCAGATCAGCGGCGCCGCATCCGGGGAACGCTGCGTCTACCGCCGCTTCTTCCGTCTAACCTTCTTCTTCGCGCCGCCAGCATTCTTCGCGCCGCGCGCCGCTGCCTTCGCGTCTGCCTTGGCCGGCAGAACCGCAATCGCCTCGATCTCGAACAGGCCGCCGGGGCGAGCCAGCGCCGGCACGCCGATGGTGGTGGAGGCCGGCGGCGCAGCCGTGTTGAGATAACGGTCGCGCACCTCGCGGAACGTAGGGATGTTTCCTTCGATACCGACCAGGTAATTGTTGATCTTGACCACGTCGCTCCAGCGCGCCCCCGCGGCCTTGAGCGCCAGCGTCATGTTCTCGAACGCCCGCACGCATTGGGCGCGGAAATCGCCCGGCGCGCCGACGAACTTGTTCTGCGTGTCGATACCGAGCTGGCCGGCAAAATAGATCGTGCGGCCGGGCCCGGTGCTCTCGACGACGTAGCTATAGCCGGGCGGCGGCGCCAGCGTCTTGGGATTGGAAAAGCGCACGTGTTGCGGCATCGGTGACCCCTCGCGATTGAAATGGCGACGTGCGCATCATCGCATCGCGGCAAAGCGGTGCAAGGGGACCGTCTTTCGCGCGCCGCGCATTGAGTTTTTTCCTCGCTGCTAACGAGGTGCATTCCGGAAGCCGGAGCTACCGACGACGAGGTGAAGGACACCGTCGCGATTTTCGCCAGCCGCTTAATGGAAGCTTAAGCGTACCGCCCTACCGTGGGCCGGTGCGGCGACGGCCGCATGTTTGCGTGCGAAGCGTACGGGATTTGAGCCATGGAACGGATCGTCGCCGGTCTCGAGCGGATCGTCCATCACGCCTATGACATTCTTTTCACCGCCGGCTCGTCGTTCTCGCTGAACTCGCTTGCCTGCGCGCTCGCCATCGCCGCCGGTTTTCTCTCTTTCCGCCATTGGAAACGACGCGGCCGTTTCAGCCCGCGCCTGCTTTTGCACGCGCTGTTTCCGCGCCGCATTTTGCGGCACAGCTCCACCACCGCTGACTTCGGTTACATGCTGTTCAATTGCTTCGTCTATGGTGGAATTTTCGGCATGGCCGGTCTGTCCTATCAGTTCCTGACCAACGGTATTTTGCATGGACTGGTCGACGTGTTCGGGCCGGTGACGCCGTCAACGCTGCCGGTGATCGTGCAGCGCTCGGGCGTGACGCTCGTCCTCTTTCTCGCCTACGAGCTCGGCTACTGGATCGACCACTATCTCAAGCATCGCGTGCCGGTGTTGTGGGAGCTGCACAAGGCGCATCACACCGCCGAGGTGCTCACGCCGCTTACCACCTTCCGCATGCACCCGCTCGACACGTTCGTGTTCGGCCACATCCTGGCGGTGACGGCGGCGGTCGGCAACGGCGTCGCCGCCTACGCCTTCGGCGACACCACCTATCAATACGCGCTGTCCGGCACCAACATCATCCTGGTGGCCTTCATCCACATCTATGTGCATCTGCAGCACACGCATATCTGGATCGCCTTCCGCGGCGCGCTGGGGCGCATCTTCGTCAGCCCGGCCCATCACCAGATCCATCACTCGACCAATCCGATCCACTTCAACAAGAACCTGGGCAGCTGCCTGGCGATTTGGGACTGGCTGTTCGGCGCCCTGCACGTGCCGGCCAAGACGCGCGAGAAGCTCACCTTCGGCGTCGAGCCGGCCTATCCCGACGCGCACACCATCACCGGCGAATTCCTCTCGCCGTTCGGCCGCGCCTTCAACGTGATGGTCGGCTGGGTGCGCCGCCGCCCGGAGCCGACCGCGGTGACGGAATCGTCTGGCTAGCGCGAAATCGTCTCGTTTTGAATCAGGTCACGCCGCGAACTCGCTTCACCTCGCCCATAGAGAGAGGTCGGATCGCAAACGGGTCCGAGCGAAGCGCAGCCCGATGGCAAACTCCGCGATCCGGGTGAGGGGGTTTCGGCCTAATTAGAATCAATTCCCCCTCACCCCAAACCTCTCCCAACGGGGAGAGGGAGCACGCCGTGCCGGCCGCATCACTTCGATCCAAAACGATATCGATCTAGCGTCGCAGTTTGGAGGACCCGCGCCGCAAGATCAGCGTCCCGGCAATACCGGAAATCAGCGAGCCGGCGAGGACGCCAAGCTTGAGCTGCGTCTCGTAATCCGGGTCCAATCCTTCAAAGGCGAGCGAGCCGATGAACAGGCTCATGGTAAAGCCGATGCCGCAGAGCACGCACACCCCGAACAGTTGACGGGACGACGCCTCGGCCGGCGCAGTCGCCAAGCCGGTCCGGATCATGATCCAGGACGTCCCGAACACACCGACCGCCTTGCCGGCGACGAGCCCCGCGGCGATGCCGAGCGGTATCGAATTGAGCAGGCTTGCCGGCGAAAGTCCGATCAATGTTACGCCGGCATTGGCGAAGGCGAACATCGGCAGAACCGCGAACGCGACCCATGGCTGCAACCCATGTTCGAGCGCGCCGGCAAGCGGGGCGCCGTCGCGATCCTTCATCGGAATCGCCAGCGCCGTCACCACCCCGGCAAGCGTGGCATGGACGCCGGATTTCAGAACGCAGACCCAGATCGCCAACCCGACGACGACATAGATGTCGGCGCGGCGCACGCCGGCGCGATTCAGTAGGAAAAGACAGACGATACCCGCCGCGGCCAAGCTCAAGGCAATGAGCGACAGATCGGCCGTGTAAAACACCGCGATCACCACAATGGCGCCGAGATCGTCGATGATCGCAACGGCGGTCAGAAAGACCTTCAACGATGGCGGCACGCGAGAGCCGAGCAGCATGACGATGCCGAGGGCGAAGGCGATATCGGTCGCCGCCGGAATGGCCCAGCCCCTCAGCGCGACGGCATCGCCGGCATTGATCAGAGCATAGATGCCGGCGGGCACCACCATCCCGCCGAGCGCCGCAGCGATCGGCAGGACCGCTTGGCCGGGCGACGCCAATTCGCCCTCGACGAACTCGCGTTTGATCTCCAGCCCGACAAGGAAGAAGAACACCGCCATCCATAGGTCGTTGACCCAGAGCAGCAGCGGCTTGTGCAGCACCAGCACGCCGCCGACATCGACCGTGCCCGGAATGCGCGTGAACTCGGTGTAGAGGTCGCGCCAGGGCGAATTGCTGAACGCGAGCGCAACCAACGTCGCAAGGCCGAGCACTACGCCGCCGGTCGCCTCGTGGCTGAAGAAATCGCCGAAGGCATCGCGCGAAGCGCTCGCGACCGTATCGTCTTTCGCGGGGGATTTGCCGGCCATCGCGTGATTTCCCGAAAGCGGCGCCCGCGCGCCGCTTGCCCTTCATATCGCGGGGACAGCGCAATCGCCAGCGTCGCCGCTCGCTTGCTGCTGCGGGTCTCGGACGCGGTGCAGCAAGAGTATGAGAGAAGTGGTGCACCGCAGATCCAGGGCCGCGCCACGCGATCGCGCGGACAAGAGCCCTGCGAAACTAGGTCGCGGGGGGCTTCGTTGACAGAACCGGCGCATTCCATAAGCGTGCGCGGTCTTTTGGGGGCAGTCGATCCATGACCGCACACGCGGCCTCGCACGTCTATTTCGGCTTGAGCCCGATGTGGGTGTCGACCTGCATCCTCGCCGTCACCTACGCCGTCATCATGTCGGAGAAGGTCAACCGCGCCGTGGTCGCGCTGGCCGGCGCCGGCATCATGATCATCGTCGGCGTGCTCAGCCAGGAAGAGGCGATCAAGGGCATCGACTGGAACACGCTCGGCCTGCTCACCGGCATGATGATCCTGGTCTCGGTGTCGCGCCGCTCCGGCATGTTCGAATACGTGGCGGTGTGGTCGGCGCGCGCAGCCAAGGCGCATCCCGGCGCCATCCTGATCTTGCTGCAGGTGGCGACGGCGGTGCTGTCGGCGCTGCTCGACAACGTCACCACGGTGCTGCTGATGGTGCCGGTGACCATCGCCATCACCAAGACGCTCAAGGTACCGGCCTATCCTTACCTTTTCGCCGAGATCATGGCGTCCAATATCGGCGGCACCGCCACGCTGATTGGCGATCCCCCCAATATCATCATCGGCTCGCAAGTCGGCCTCAGCTTCAACGACTTCATCTATCATCTCACGCCGGTGATCCTCATCATCCTGGTGGTGCAGCTGCTCATGATCCACGTGATGTGGGGCAAGGAGCTGCGCGCGACCGAGGAGGCGGAGGCCGCTGTCATGGCCATGAAGCCCATCGAGGCGATCCAGGACGCGACGCTGCTGAAGCAATCTCTTGCCGTGCTGACCGCCGTGATGGTGGGCTTCGTGCTGGCGCGCGAACTGCATCTGGAGCCGGCGACGATCGCGCTCACCGGCGCCGCCGTGCTGATGCTGCTCGACAACTGGCAGCACCACGCCGAAAAAGCCTCGCACAATATCCACTCCACCTTCGGCGACGTGGAATGGATCACCATCTTCTTCTTCCTCGGCCTGTTCGTGGTCGTGCACGGCGTCGACGTCGGCGGGCTGTTGAACCTGCTGGCGCGCAAGCTGGTGGAGACGACCGGCGGCAATCTCGCCGCCACCGGCTACGCCGTGCTGTGGGTGTCGGCGGTTTCTGTCGGCGATCGTCGACAATATCCCCTTCGTCGCCACCATGATCCCCCTCATCAAGAATGTCGCGCCGGCCTTCGGCGGGCCCGAGCACATCGAACCGCTATGGTGGTGCCTGTCGCTCGGCGCCTGCCTCGGCGGCAACGGAACCCTGGTCGGCGCCAGCGCCAATTTGACGGTGGCCGGCATTTCCGAGCGCAACGGCGTGCCCTTCCGCTTCCTCACCTACACGCTCTATGCCGCGCCTTTGACCATCGTTTCGATCGCCATCTGCAACGTCTACGTCTGGTGGCGGTATTTTTGAAACACGTGCCCCGGACGCGGCGCAGCACGACGTGATGTGCCGCAGTTCCGGGGCCGTTCCAAGCGCGGTCTTTGTATGAGGTCCCGGGTCTGCGGAGCAGCGTTCACTGCGTTCGCGCTGCGCTGCGCCCGGGACACGGCACCGAGCATCTTGACTCCCCGCCGCCCTTGCCGGACCTTCCGCCGCCATAAGAACGGGGGCAGGGGTGCGGAAGGCCGCGTAACGGCCGGGCGCCCGCGCAGTTGGGGAGAGCTCGGCAATGACCGCGCCCGCGGTATCTCACTTATTTTTCGGCATGAACCCGATGTGGGTGTCGACCGCCCTCCTGGCGGTGACCTACGCCACCATCATGTCGGAGCAGGTCAACCGCGCGATCATCGCGCTGATCGGCGCCGGCATGATGATCCTGGTCGGCGTGCTCGACCAGGAAGAGGCGATCCACGGCATCGACTGGAACACCATCGGCCTGCTCACCGGCATGATGATCCTGGTGTCGATCTCGCGCCGTTCCGGCATGTTCCAGTACCTGGCGGTGTGGTCGGCGCAAGCGGCAAAGGCGCATCCCGCCGGCATCCTGTTCATCCTGCAGATCACCACGGCGGTGCTGTCGGCCTTCCTCGACAACGTGACCACCGTCCTGCTGATCGTTCCGGTGACGCTCGCCATTTGCAATACGTTGAAGGTCGCGGCCTATCCTTATTTGTTCGCCGAGATCTTCGCCTCAAACATCGGCGGCACCGCCACGCTGATCGGCGATCCGCCCAACATCCTGATCGGCTCGCAGGTCGGGCTCTCCTTCAACGACTTCGTCTACCACCTCACGCCGGTAATTCTCATCGTGATGGCGGTGCAGGCGGTCATCATCCACCTGCTCTGGGGCAAGGACCTGCGCGCCTCACACGAGGCCGAGGCGCAGGTGATGAGCATGAAGCCGGCCGAGTTGATCGAGGACTGGAAACTGCTCAAGCAGTCGCTCGTCGTGCTCGTTGCGGTCATGATCGGTTTCGCCATGGCGCGGCCGCTACACCTCGAGCCGGCCACCATCGCGCTGTCGGGCGCCGCCGTGCTGATGCTGCTCGACAACTGGGCGCACCACGCCGAGAAAGCCGCGCACAACATCCACTCCACTTTCGGCGACGTGGAATGGATCACCATCTTTTTCTTCATCGGCCTGTTCGTCGTGGTGCACGGCGTCGACGTCGGTGGTCTCTTGCGTTTGCTGGCCAATAAGCTGGTGGCCGCCACCGGCGGCAACATGGCGCATGCCGGCTACGCCATCCTGTGGGCGAGCGCCTTCCTGTCGGCGATCGTCGACAACATTCCCTTCGTCGCCACCATGATCCCGCTCATCAAGAACATGGCGCCGGCCTTCGGCGGGCCCGAGCATATCCAGCCGCTGTGGTGGTGCCTGTCGCTCGGCGCCTGCCTCGGCGGCAACGGCACGCTGATCGGTGCGTCCGCCAACTTGACGGTGGCCGGCATTTCCGAGCGCAACGGCGTGCCCTTCCGCTTCATCACCTACACGCTTTATGCCGCGCCGATGATGATCGTCTCGGTGGCGATCTGTAACGTCTATGTCTGGTGGCGCTATTTCTGACGCTCGGCTAACGACTTGTTAGCCATGGCCGCGGCGGTATTCCGCTCACTAACCGGGAATTTACCGCGGCCCGCTTTGCTGCCCACGAACCTTTGTGCGCGCGGCGCCGACCAACCGGCGCTGCGACCGTGAACCGCGCCTCAGCGTCGGCTTTGCGGAGCAACGGCGAAGGACGCGTAACGGGGCGTTAGTCCAATGACTTCCGTACGGAAGTTGATCATCCAGATCGCGCTCGGCGCGCTGGCTGCCGCCTTGCTGGCGCTCGTGCCGATCACGCACGCGTCGGCGCAAAGCCTGATCGAAAGCTTCTTCGGCGAACTCGACCGCGCCATTCGCGGCCCCGAGCGTCCGGCAGAGCGCCTGCCCGCGCCGGCAGCCGCTCCCTCCCATGCTTTCGCCGAGCCGCTCGGCGATCTCGGCCGCCATCTCGACCGCCCCGCACCGTCTGCGACGCGCGGCGAGTGGAGCCCCGCCAAGGCCTTTTGCGTGCGCACCTGCGACGGCCATTATTTTCCGGTGCGGGCCCATGCCGGAATGAGCGTGGCGCAAGCGTGCAGCGCTCTACGCGGTCGCGCGCGATGGCAGCCGCTATCGCGATCTTGCCAACGCCTATGTCTACCGCCGGCAACTGGTCGCCGGCTGCACCTGCAACGGCCGTGACGCCTTCGGCCTGGCGCCGATCGACGCCGCCAGCGATCCGACGCTGCGGCCGGGCGACGTGATCGCCACGCCCCATGGCCTCGTCGCCTTCACCGGCGGCAAGGACAACTCGGTCAATTTCACTCCCGTCCAATCCTATTCCCGCTTCCCCCAGAGCATCCGCGCGCAGTTATCGGCGCTGCGCGTGACGCCTGTGAGCCCAGCCGCCGCAACCCCGCTTCCGCAGCAGCCGCCGGCGCTGCGCTTGGGCCTCGGCTATTTGCACAGCTTCCAGCGCTGAGCCCACGAAACATCAGCCCGGAACTTCGCGTTCCGTCCCACTAGCCGAACGCCATTTGCCGCAAACGCTGCGGCGCATGCCACCTTGACGCGCCGCAGGGCTTGGGCAGATTGGCGGTCGAACCTTCGAGAAGGGCGGAGCGAACGATGCGCAAGATGGCATTGACGGCAGCGGCGGTTTTGCTCGCGCTCGCGATGGCGGCGCCTGCCATGGCACGCTGCCGCAACACCGGCAATTTCGAGCAATGGCTGGCGGCGTTCAAGCAGGAGGCGCTGGCCAAGGGCATATCGGCGCGCATCTTGGCAGAGGCCGGCCCCGACCTGCGATTCGATCCGGCCATCATCCGTCGCGATCAGGGCCAGGGCATTTTCAATCTCACTTTCCTGCAATTCTCCGACAAGCTGCTCGCCGGCTATCGCATTGCCAACGGCCGCGCCGCGTTGAAAAAGCATGCGCACTTGTTCGCCAAGGTCGAGCAGGCCTACGGCGTGCCGGGGCCGGTGCTCACCGCCTTCTGGGGCCTGGAGAGCGATTTCGGCAAGGTGTTCGGCAACTACAAGATCCTCACCGCACTGACCACGCTTGCCTATGACTGCCGGCGCCCCGACTTCTTTCGCGAGCAGCTGCTGGCGGCGCTGCGCATCGTGCAGAACGGCGACCAGCGCGTCTCCGACATGATCGGCGACTGGGCCGGCGAGTTCGGCGGCATGCAATTCACCGCCGGCGATTATCTCAAGAACGCGGTCGATTTCGACGGCGACGGCCGCAAGGACCTGATCAAGAGCATTCCCGACACGCTCGCCTCCGCCGCCAATTTCCTGGTGCATCTCGGCTGGCAGCGCGGCCAGCCCTGGCTGCAGGAGGTGCGGGTGACGAAGGAATTGCCGTGGCAGGAGGCGGATCTCGACATCCAGCATCCCGTCTCGCAGTGGGAAGCGTGGGGCGTGCGGCCGGCGCACGGCAAGCTTCCAGCCGGCACACTGCCCGCCTCGCTGCTTTTGCCGATGGGCCGGCACGGCCCCGCCTTCCTCGCCTATCCCAATTTCAAGGCATTTCTCGGTTGGAATTCCGCCTTCGTCTATTCCACCACCGTCGCCTATTTCGCCACGCGCCTTGCCGGCGCCCCGGTGGTCGACCACAGCGCGGCGAAGACGGTGCGCCCGCTGACGACAGCAGAGATGATGGAATTGCAGCGCCTGCTCAACAAGCACGGCTACAATGTCGGCGAAGTCGACGGCAAGCTCGGCAACGCCACGCGCGAGGCGGTGAAGAAGGCGCAGCTCAAGACCGGCCTCCCCGCCGATTCCTATCCGAGCGCCGAGCTGCATCGCCAAGCTGCGCGGGGGATGATTTAAGCGTCGTCGTGCCCGCGCCTGTCGCAGGCATGACGAGTCAGCACTTTCACACCCTCACCCCGGCAGCTCGCTGTCGAGCTGCTCCATCTGCGCCGGCCCGTAACGCTCGCCGGCGACGGCATCTTTCGGCACCGCCTGCTCGATCGCGGCGAGCTCGTCCGCGCTCAACGTCAACGACAGACCCGCGAGGGCGTCGGCGAGCTGCGCCCGCGTGCGCGCGCCGATCAAGGGAACGATGTCGTCGCCGCGCGAGCGCAGCCAGGCAAAGGCGAGCTGCGCGACGCTTGCGCCGCGCGCCTTGGCAATTGCCGCGAGCGCATCGACCAGCGCGCGATTGTGCGGGAAATTGTCCCCGAGAAAGCGCGGCATGCGGCTGCGGATCTCACCTCCGCCCGCGCCGCGCTCGAGAGTCGCCTCACTGATCAGGCCGCGCGAGAGGACGCCGTAGGCGACGACGGGGATGCCGAGCTCGCGCGCCGCCGGGAGGATGTCGCGCTCCATGCCGCGGCTCATCAGCGAATATTCGGTCTGCAAGGCCGCGATCGGATGCATGCCGGCCGCACGCCGCAGCGTGCGCGCGGAGACTTCCGACTGCCCGATGTGTCGCACATAGCCCGCCTTCACCAAGTCGGCCATGGCGCCGAGCGTGTCCTCGAGCGGCACCATGTGGTCGTAGCGCGCCGGCTGGTAAAGATCGATGTAGTCGGTCTGCAGCCGGCGCAGGCTATAGGCGAGGAAGTTCTTCACCGCGGCGGGCCGCAGATCATAGCCGCTCCAGCCGCCGTCCGGCCCGCGCAAGGCCCCGAATTTCACCGACAGAAAGGCGCGCTGACGGCGGCCGCCTTTCAGCGCCTCGCCGATCAGCATTTCGTTGTGGCCCATGCCATAGAAATCGCCGGTATCGATCAGCGTGATCCCGGCATCGAGCGCGGCGTGGATGGTGGCGATGCTCTCGGCGCGGTCGGGCTTGCCGTAACCGCCCGACATCGCCATGCAGCCGAGTCCAGCGGCGGAAACCGTCCGGTCGCTCGATCCGAGTTTGACTGTGCGCATGTGACGATCTCGCTTTTGCCGCGGGACGCTATCCAAAAGCATCCGCCATCACAATCCAGCGGGGCCCTGGACATGGCTGGCGCGACCTGTTGCGATAACGGAACGCCGCTGGCAATTGAGGAGGCTCTCCAATGATGATCATCGACTCCCAGGTCCACGCCTATGAGGCGAATACGCCGAAGCGACCGTGGCACAGCGTGCCGAACTGGCCCGATCACGTGACCGGTGACGAGATGGTCGCGGCGATGGACAAGGTGGGCGTCGACGGCGCCATCTTCATCTCCGCCTTTTCCATGTACCGCTACGACGCGAGCTACGCAGTGGAAGTGCAGCGGGCGCACCCCGGCCGGTTCGCGATCGTCAAGCCGGTCGATCCTGACGACCCGGCGGTGGACGACGTGGTCGTCGACTGGAAAAAGACGCCCGGCGCGGTCGGCATCCGCATCATGCTGTGGAAAGAAGCCAAACGCGCGCCGGACGATCCAGGCATCGACCGCATCGCGCGCGCCGCGGTCAAGCACGACATTCCGGTCAACGTGCTGTTCTGGGACAATATTGAAGCGGGCATGACCTTGATCGACCGCCACCCCGATACACGCTTCATCGTCGACCATTTGGCCATTCTGCAGCCGCGCGAGCCGCCTGCCCCGCCGCAGCCGTGGGCCGACCTGCCGAAGGTGCTGGACCTTGCCAAGCGCAAGAACGCGGTGATCAAGGTGAGTGGCGCCTGCACGCTGTCGCGCGAACCGTATCCGTTTCCCGACATCTGGGATCCGCTCGCCCGCGTGTTCGATGCCTGGGGTATCGAGCGCTGCCTCTGGGGCACGGACTGGACGCGCGCCTTCGCCGTCGTCAACTACGAGCAGGCCGTCAAGCCCTTCCTCGAGACCGACCGCCTGAGCGACAGCGACCGCGCGATGCTCATGGGCGGCGCCTGCGCCAAGGCCTATGGTTGGTCGCCGAAGAAGGGGGCCGGTTAGCCCCTGCGCCTCTATGGGACGTTGCCACTTTCGATCGAGAGATCGCGCGCGCCATTGATGCCGCCGCCGCCGCCGATCTCCATGGCCCAGTAGCGGCGTCCGTTCTTGGACACCGCCGAGGCGATGGCTTGGCAGCCGCCGCGCGCCATGTTGGCGCGGTGATGCGGCGGATTTCATCCAGGCGCGCCGCGCGCAGGCTTCGTCGCGACAGCCGACCGCCACGTTCTCGGCGACGGCGCCGGCCGGCCCGCGGTGCTTAAAGAAGCCCGCATGATCGAGGCTGTTGCGGCGCGCCATGTCGTAGGCGTGCTGCTGGGCGAGCGCATAAAGCTTGCCGCAGTCGGCTGCGGCGCAGGCGCCGGCGATCCCCGCGCTGAGCGCGAGCACAATGCCGAGGCCGATGACGCTCTTCATGACGCTCCCCGCAACGTTACTCCGCCGCGATGCGCACTTCCGGCGCCGCCGCCTTGATGTCGGGCGTGACGTGCTTTTCGAACTTGGTGAAGTTCTTCTGGAACATGGCGACCAGCGCGCGCGCCGTCTTGTCGAACTCGGCCTTGTCCCGCCAGGTCTTGAACGGGTTCAACAGATGCGGCTCGACGCCCCTGACCGAGGTCGGCACCGAGAAGCCGAAATAGGGATCGGTGCGGAAGTCGGCGTCCTTGAGCGAGCCGTTGAGCGCGGCGGTCAATAGCGTGCGCGTCGCCTTGATCGGCATGCGGCGGCCCTCGCCGTATTTGCCGCCGGTCCAGCCGGAATTGACCAGCCAGCAGTCGACCTTGTGCTTGTGGATGTATTCGCGCAGCAGGTCGGCATAGACCGACGGATGCCGCGGCAGGAACGGCGCGCCGAAGCAGGTGGAGAATTCCGGCTGCACGCCGACCAGGCCCTTCTCGGTGCCGGCCACCTTGGCGGTGTAGCCGGAGAGGAAATGGTACATCGCCTGGTTGGCGTCGAGCTTGGCGATGGGCGGCATCACGCCGAAGGCGTCGGCGGTGAGGAAGATGATGTTCTTCGGGTGCCCGGCGCGGCCAGTGCGCGAGGCGTTGGGGATGAAATCGAGCGGATAGGCCGAGCGCGTGTTTTCCGTCTTGGAGCCGTCATCGTAGTTCGGCACGCGCGTGTCGGGATCGAACACCACGTTCTCCAGCACCGTGCCGAAACGATTGGTGGCGGCCCAAATCTGCGGCTCGTGCTCCTTCGACAGCTTGATGCACTTGGCGTAGCAGCCGCCCTCGAAATTGAAGATGCCGTCCGGGCCCCAGCCGTGCTCGTCATCGCCGATAAGCGTGCGGTGCGGGTCGGCGGAAAGCGTGGTCTTGCCGGTGCCGGACAGGCCGAAGAACAACGCCGAGTCGCCGTCCGGCCCGACATTGGCCGAGCAGTGCATCGGCACCACGTTCTCCGCCGGCAGATAGAAATTGAGCGTGGTGAACACCGACTTCTTCATCTCGCCGGCGTAGGAGGAGCCGCAGATCAGCACGATCTTTCGGGAAAAGTCGATCGCCACCATGGTGTCGGAGCCTTCGCGCCCGCCGTGCCGCGTATGGTCGGGCCGGAACGAGGGCAGGTCGACGATGGTCAGCTCGGGCACGAACTTGGCGAGATCTTCGCGCTCGGGGCGGATCAGCAATTGCCGGATGAACAGCGAGTGCCAGGCGTATTCGGTGAACACGCGCGTGCGGATGCGGTATTTCGGATCGGCCCCGCCGACGAGATCCTGCGCGTAGAGCGTCTTGCCTTCGCAGTGCTTGCGGAAATCGGCGAGCAGCGCGTCGAAATTCGCCGGCGTCATCTTGCGGTTGTTATCCCACCACATCGAATTCTCGGTGAGATCGTCGCAGACGGTGTGCTTGTCCTTGGGGCTGCGGCCGGTGTGGTGACCGGTCTCCGCGCAAAGCGCGCCGCCCGCCACGATGGTCGCCTCGCCGTTCTTGACGGCGTGCTCGTAGAGCGCCGGCTCGATCAGATTCCAGTGGACCGCGGCGAGTCCTTTGAACCCGAACTTGTCGGCGCCATGGGCACCGTTACGCACGCCTGATTCCTGCACGCTGAATTCCTCCCAAGCAGGGCCATTGGAAAGTGAACCCCTCGGCGGCCGTCACGACCCATTGCCGCTATTAAAACGAAAGTATAGCCCCGCGTTCCAAGAGGCGCGACCATAGTCATCAAGCAAATGAATGCCAAGGACAAACGCCATGCGTGGTTTGCAGGCTTCGTTGCGCTGCATCAATAGCGCGCGGTGCAATAATAATAATGGGGCCGGGTGCATGGCCAGGGAGGGTGGGATCTCCGGTTAACGGGCCGCTTCAGCGGGACCGCGCCTGTTCGGCCAGCTCCTTAAGCACCGCGCGCAAGGGGCCCGGCGCGGTGACGCGCTGCGGAAAATCAAGCCGCAACGCCATGCGGCCCTGCTGCAGTTCGATGCCGTCCGGATCGATGCCGACGCAGCGCCAATCGCCGTCCGGCCCGCCGAGCAGCTTGGTGGCATAGAGCCGGCAGGCGTCGGCATGATCGGTATTCATATGCGCGATGGCGCCTGCTTCGGCCTCGAGCAGCGCCGCCGCATCGGCGGTATCGGTCAACACCTCGCGCGCGGGAAGATCGACGATGCGGCCGAAGCCGGCCACCAGATGCGCGTGGCCGATCGCCATGCGGTAGAAGGCGAAATCGGCAAAGCCCGCGAACATTTCGGCTTCCGGCTGGCGGCGCAGATAGGCCGCGCGCGCGGCCGCGTCCTCGGTGACGGCTAGCCTGCCCATCAGCATGACCCGGGCGCCCTCCAGGGGGTCGCCGGCCTTGCGCTCGTCCAGCATCAGCGAGGCGCGGGCGTCCGCCAGGACGTTCTTGGTATGGACTGCGAGCTTGGACAGCAGCAATAGCGGTGCGCCATCCGGCGCGGTCGCGACATTGACCAGCGAGCAGTAGGGATCGCCCGAACCGGTCATCAAGGTGGCGAGCGCGCCGGAGCGGGCTTCGCGCAGCAGCTTTTTGGCGGCCAGACCGGCATCGAAAGGGGCATCCGGTTTCATGGCGCCCGCGTCCCGTTAACGATAGGCGGCAGCGGCGATTGCGCCGCCGCCCTTGAAATCGCTATCGAATCACATAGTTGTTGCAAAGAGGTCACATTTCAGCCCCTGTTTTTGGGCTTCAAAGCAGGCGGGACGTCTGGCCAAGAGAGGCTGTTCAAGAGGGGCTCATGCCGACAATCGCTCTCGTTGACGACGACCGCAACATTCTCACCTCCGTTTCCATGGCGCTCGAAGCGGAGGGCTACCGGATCATGACCTATACCGACGGCGCTTCGGCGCTCGACGGTTTCAAGACCTCGCCGCCCGATCTCGCCATCCTCGACATCAAGATGCCGCGCATGGACGGCATGGAGACCTTGCGGCGGATGCGGCAGAAGACCGACATACCGGTCATCTTCCTCACCTCCAAGGACGAGGAGATCGACGAACTGTTCGGCCTCAAGATGGGGGCGGACGACTTCATCCGCAAACCGTTCTCGCAGCGGCTCCTGGTCGAGCGCGTGAAGGCGGTGCTGCGCCGCGCGACTCCGAAGGACGGCAGCGCGCCCAAGGAAGTCGACTCCGCCAAGGTGCTGGAGCGCGGCCTGTTGCGCATGGATCCGGAACGGCACACCTGCACCTGGAAGAACGAGCCGGTCACCCTCACCGTCACCGAATTTCTTATTCTACAGGCGCTGGCGACGCGTCCCGGCGTGGTGAAGAGCCGCAACGCGCTGATGGACGCCGCCTATGACGACCAGGTCTACGTCGACGACCGCACCATCGACAGCCACATCAAGCGGCTGCGCAAGAAGTTCAAGGCGGTCGACGACGATTTCGAGATGATCGAGACGCTCTACGGCGTCGGCTACCGCTTCAAGGAATGATGGTGCAAGACGGCAAGGCGGATAGGGCCGCTCCGCTCATTCCCGTGAACGCGGGACCCCAGGGTGATACGCTGAGTTCGCATTTGTAGTCTGGATTCCCGCTGGAGCCTGCCCCCGTGCAGGCGGGGGCGGGAATGAGCGGCGCCCGCAATTTTGCGGTACACTCTCGGGGCGCATCTAACGATCACCCGGCTGGATCGAATGCTCGATCGAACCATTGAAATCCAGACGCCGAGCGCCGAGGCCGAAGGCCAGGGCGCGGAGCCGCCGCGCGCCGAGAAGCAGCCGCGCTTCGCCGCCGTGCGCCGGCCGTTGCGCGCGGCGTGGTCGTTTTTCATTTCGCAGAGTTTCTCCAGCCTCACCCGCCGCATCGTCATCCTCAATCTCGCCGGGCTGCTCGCGCTGGTCACCGGCGTGCTCTACCTGTCGCAATTCCGCGCCGGCCTGATCGACGCGCGCGTGCAGAGCCTCCTGGTGCAAAGCGAGATCATCGCCGGAGCGATCGCGGCGTCCGCCACCGTCGACACCGACGCCATTACCATCGACCCCGACCGGCTGTTGGAGTTGCAGGCAGGCCAGAGCTACGGCCCGCCCGAGGACGCACAGTCGAACGTCGAATTCCCCATCAACCCCGAGCGCGTCGCGCCGGTGCTGCGCCGTCTGGTCTCGCCGACCAAGACGCGCGCGCGCATCTACGACCGCGACGGCGTTCTCATCCTCGATAGCCGCAACCTTTACGGCCGCGGCGACGTGCTGCGCTTCGACCTGCCGCCGCCCGATGCCGAGAAGCCCGGTTTGGTGGAGCGCGCCTTCATCGCGTTGCGCCGCTGGTTCGGCCGCGGCGATCTTCCGCTCTACCGCGAGCTCGGGCCGGAGAACGGCAAGGGCTATCCGGAAGTCACCCAGGCGCTCGACGGCCTGCATGCCAGCATGGTGCGGGTCAACAGCCGTGGCGAGGTCATCGTCTCGGTGGCGGTGCCGATCCAGCGCTTCCGCGCCGTGCGCGGGGCGCTGATGCTGTCGACGCAAGGCGCCGACATCGACGACATGGTCGAGGCCGAGCGGCTTGCCATCGTCAAGGTGTTTCTGGTCGCCGCCGGCGTCATGGTGGTGCTGTCGATGCTGCTCGCCGGCACCATCGCCGGACCGGTGCGGCGCCTTGCCGACGGCGCCGAGCGCGTGCGCCGGCGCATCCGCAGCAGGATCGAAATTCCCGATTTCACCCGCCGGCGCGACGAGATCGGCCATTTGTCCGGCGCGCTGCGCGACATGACCAACGCGCTCTATACCCGCATCGAAGCGATCGAGAGCTTCGCCGCCGACGTCGCGCACGAGCTGCGCAATCCGCTGACCTCGCTGCGCTCCGCGGTCGAAACGCTGCCGCTCGCCAAGACCGAGGAAAGCCGCAAGCGCCTGCTCGAAGTGATCGAGCACGACGTAAAACGGCTCGATCGGCTGATCTCCGACATTTCCGACGCAAGCCGGCTCGACGCCGAACTGCAGCGCCAGGAGGCGAGCCCGGTCGATCTCGCGCAGCTGCTCGATGCGCTGGTCAAGACCGCCAACGAAATCCGCAGCGAAGGTGTCACCGTGACGCTCGCCTTCGAGGACGTTAAGCCGGCCGATATCAAGGTGCCGGGCCACGACTCGCGCCTCGGGCAGGTGATCAGCAACCTGCTCGACAACGCGCGCTCGTTTTCGCCGGCCCGCGGCACCGTGCGCATCACCTGCCGCAAGCTGAAGGACGAAGTGGAAATCCTGGTGGACGACGACGGGCCGGGAATTCCCAGTGATGCCATCGCCAAGATTTTCGAGCGCTTCTATACCGACCGTCCCGACCAGGGCTTCGGGCAGAATTCCGGTCTCGGCCTGTCGATCAGCAAGCAGATCATCGAAGCGCATGGCGGACGCATCTGGGCGGAGAACCGCGCGGCGCCGGCGGCGCCCGGCATGCCGCCGAAGGTGCTCGGCGCGCGCTTCGTGGTGCGCCTGCCGGCGAAGTGAGCGTCATTCCGGGGCGCCGGCGAAGCCGGCGAGCCCGGAATCCATACTCCCTCCGTTGCTTTTTCTGGCGCAGGTGCCAATTCGAACTACAAAGATTATGGATTCCGGGCCCGCGCCTTCGGCGCGTCCCGGAATGACAGATGAACGACACCATCCACGCCTCCGCCGTCCTCATCGGCGCCAAGGCCGTGCTGATCCGCGGGCCTGCCGGCAGCGGCAAGTCGCAGCTCGCGCTGGCGCTGATCGAAGCGGCGGCGCAAGGCGCCCTGCCCTTCGCCCGGCTCATCGCCGACGACCGCGCCCACGTCGAAGCACGCGCGGGCCGGGTGCTGGTGCGCCCGGCGCGCGAGATTGCGGGGCTGATCGAAGTGCGCGGCCTCGGCATCCGGCGGCTCGCCTATGAGCCGGTGGCCGTGGTCGGCCTGATCGTCGACCTGGCGGCGGCCGACGCCGACCGCATGCCGGCCCGCGAGGCGGCCGAAACGGCCGTCGCAGGCATCGTGCTGCCGCGGCTCGCGGTCGCACCCGGGCAGCTCGCTCTGCCGATCGTGCTTGCTTTCCTGAAATTGTCCCCGGCGGGGGTTTGACGCCGCACCGGCGCCGCGCTACCTCGGCGCCCCGCCTTGGTGAAAAAAATTAACCATAACCGGCCTAGAATCGCCGCCGCCGAAAACGGACCGTCGAGCCAGCGCCCGTGGCACCACCTTTTCGCACTGCAGCAGAACGCCTATATACCGAGCGCAGGCTTCCGCAAGAGGCCCCAAGAACCCCTTGCAATGAAGCACCAAATGGGCGTGAATGCGCCCCCGTTCGTGTGGTGCGGCGCAGCACCCGCGTGGAGTCCGGGATGATCGGCCTCGTACTTGTGACGCATGGGCGGCTGGCGGTTGAGTTCCGGTCGGCACTGGAGCACGTGGTCGGACCGCAGCGTCAGGTCGAAGCCGTCACCATCGGCCCCGACGACGACGTCGAGCAATGCCGCAAAAATATCCTCGAGGCGGTGAAACGGGTGGATAGCGGCCAAGGCGTCGTCATCCTCACCGACATGTTCGGCGGCACGCCTTCCAATCTGGCAATTTCGGTGATGAGCCAGCCCAAGGTCGAGGTCCTGGCCGGCATCAACCTCCCCATGCTGATCAAGCTCGCCAAGGTGCGCGAAACCGCTTCGCTGCAGGATGCGGTCGCCGCCGCCCAGGAAGCCGGCCGCAAATACTGCACCATCGCCAGCCGCGTGCTCAGCGGTAAATGAACGAACAAACGGAACCGCAAGGCGGCGCGGCCCCGGTCGTGCGCGAGGTCGAAATCGTCAATAAGAAAGGCCTGCACGCGCGCGCCTCTGCAAAGTTCGTGCAGACCGCCGAGGAGTTCGACGCGGCAATTACGGTCAGCCGCGGCCACGAAAGCGTCGGCGGGACCTCGATCATGGGGCTGATGATGCTGTCCGCGGGACCGGGCTCCACCATCACGATTTCCGCCACCGGCACCGAGGCGCAAGCCGCGGTCGATGCCCTGTGCGCGCTCGTGTCGAGCCGTTTCGGCGAGGACGACTAGGGCGAGATCGTTTCATTTTGAATCAGGCCGGGCCGCGAACTCGCTTCACCTCTCCCATGGGGAGAGGTCGGCGCACGAAGTGCGCCGGGTGAGGGGATACAACTTTTCGAAAGTCCTAGGCCCCCTCACCCCAACCCTCTCCCCGACGGGGAGAGGGAGCGCGCTGTCCCGCGTCGCATCGCTTCGATCCAAAACAACCTTGCCCTACCGTCATTGCGAGGAGCCCCGAAGGGGCGACGAAGCAATCCACCATCGAGCACATGCGCCTCTGGATTGCTTCGCTTCGCTCGCAATGACGGGGCAACCGGCTCGAATTCCGCTTCTGGCAATACCGTCGCGGTTCAGTGCCGCCGCCAGGCTTCCGCCCAACTTTCTTAAAACGCGTTGCGCGCACGTTCGGTGGGCCGCATGGACGACCGCGGAACCGCGCACCCTTGTTGCCCTCACGGCGCGCCTCTTCTAGGCTCCTCGCACTCAAAAAAATTTGCCGACCGCGAGCCATGCAGGGAAGGAGCGCACCATGCAACGCAGCACCGATCGCATTTTGACCACTCATACCGGCAGCCTGCCGCGCGCCGAGCCGCTCGGCTCCATGTTGCTCGACAAAGAGCAAGGCAAGCCGGTGGACGCCGGCAAGCTGCGCGAAGCGATCGACGCGCGCGTTGCGCATGTCGTTCACAAGCAGAACGAGGCCGGCATCGACGTCGCCAATGACGGCGAGCAAGGCCGGGTCGGTTTTCAGACTTATATCGTGGAACGCATGAGCGGCTTCGGCGGCGCCTCCAAGCGCCCCTACGGCAAGGAGTTCATCCAGTTTCCCGATTTCACCCAGCGCATGCTGGCGCGCATCCCCAACCACAGCAAGGTCTTCGACGCGCCGGAGGCGGTGGCGGAAGTGAAATACCACGACAGCAGCGCAATCGACGCCGAGATCGAGCGGCTCAAGCGTATTTCCGCGCCGGTCAAGGACCGCTTCGCCGGGTTCTTCATGAACGCGCCGTCGCCCGGCATCATCGCGACGACGATGCTGAACGCCTATTACAAGTCGCACGAGGATTATCTCGACGCTGTCGCGCGCGAGATGCACGGCGAATACAAGGCGGTGGTGGACGCCGGCTTCATCCTGCAGATCGACGCGCCGGACATGGCCATGGAGCGCGTGCTGCTGTTCCAGGACATGTCGGACGCGCAGTTTGCCAAGACCGTGGAGCAGCACGTCGCCGCCCTGAACAAGGGGCTCGAAGGCCTGCCGCCCGAGCGCGTGCGCCTGCACGTGTGCTGGGGCAATTGGGAAGGCCCGCACAATTACGACGTCGCCATGAGCGTCATCCTGCCGGCGCTCTACCAGGCCAAGGTCGGCGCGCTCAGCCTGGAATTCGCCAACCCGCGCCGGCAGCACGAAACCGCGGCGATCAAGAAGCACAAGCTGCCGGATCACATGGTCCTGATCCCCGGCGTGATCGATTCCAAGAGCAATTTCGTCGAGCACCCGGAGGTGGTGGCGCAGCGCATCGAGGCGGTGGTCGGCGCGGTCGGCGACCGCGAGCGGGTGATCGCCGGCGTCGACTGCGGCTTCGGCACCTTTGTCGGCTGGGAATGGGTCACCGAGGATGTGGTCTGGGCCAAGCTGCGCAGCTTGCGCGAGGGCGCCGACATCGCCTCCGCCCGGCTGTGGGGCCGCAAGGCCGCATAAATATCGGCGGCGGGAGCAAAACGGCGGCTTCCTGTGCTAGCGTCGGCGGCGAAGGCGCCGCCGTCCGGCGCCCGTTCAGTACCGGGGGTCATGTTATGTCCGATACCAACCCGTCCGCGCCCGCCACCGGTGCGGCGCAGCGCCAGGTCACCTTGCGCTACGTCGACCGGGTGGACTGCATGGAGACTTTCGCCGACAGCATCGCGCATCTCTCGTTCGACGGTCAGGCGCTGCGCATCGAATTCGCGGTCACGCGCATGGACGACGTCAAGCAGGGCGCGCCGCTGACCGGGCGCCGCATGCCGGCCTGCCGCGTGGTGTTGCCGCCGGCGGCGGCGGTGGAACTGATCAACCGCATGCAGCAGATCGCCGCCGCGCTCACCCAGGCGGGCGTGCTGCGGCAGAATCCGCCGGCCGGCGCCACCAGCGAAACCCGCCAATAAAGGCCTTCGGCGGGCCCCGAAAGTCACATAAAGAAATCTTTATATATGCATTGCGGGCTCGGCCGTGGCCTGTTATAGGCACGGCCGAGCCCCATTGTCGTTTTGTCAGTCGCATAAGGATCGTCATGACCGCTGCCGCCCAGCCCAAAACCGCCGCCGCCGCCGATTACGTCGTCAAGGACATCTCGCTCGCGCCCTGGGGCCGCAACGAGATCAGCCTGGCCGAGACGGAAATGCCCGGCCTGATGGCCACGCGCGAGGAATACGGGCCGCAGCAGCCGCTGCGCGGCGCCCGCATCGCCGGCTCGCTGCACATGACCATCCAGACCGCGGTGCTGATCGAAACGCTCACCGCGCTCGGCGCCGACGTGCGCTGGGCCTCCTGCAACATCTATTCGACCCAGGACCACGCCGCCGCGGCGGTCGCCGCCGCCGGCGTGCCGGTCTTCGCGGTCAAGGGCGAAAGCCTCAACGAGTACTGGGATTACACCCACAAGATCTTCGAATGGTCCGACGGCGGCACGCCCAACATGATCCTCGACGACGGCGGCGACGCGACGCTCTTGCTGCATCTCGGCATGCAGGCCGAGAGCAATCCCGACGTACTCAAGCACCCGGGCAACGAGGAAGAGGAAGTGCTGTTCGCCGCCATCAAGAAGCGGATGAAGGAACAGCCCGGCTGGTACACCAAGGTCGCCAAGGCGGTGAAGGGTGTCACCGAGGAGACCACCACCGGCGTGCACCGGCTTTACCAGATGGCCAAGGAAGGCCGCCTGATGTTTCCGGCCATCAACGTCAACGACAGCGTGACCAAGTCGAAATTCGACAATCTCTACGGCTGCCGCGAGTCGCTGGTCGATGGCATCCGCCGCGGCACCGACGTGATGATGTCAGGCAAGGTGGCGATGGTCGCCGGCTTCGGCGACGTCGGCAAGGGATCGGCCGCCTCGCTGCGCCAGGCCGGCTGCCGCGTGCTGGTCTCCGAGGTCGATCCGATCTGCGCGCTGCAGGCGGCGATGGAGGGCTACGAAGTCACCACCATGGAAGACGCCGCGCCGCGCGCCGACATCTTCGTCACCGCCACCGGCAATGTCGACGTCATCACCATCGAGCACATGCGCAAGATGAAGGACCGCGCCGTGGTCTGCAACATCGGCCACTTCGACAGCGAGATCCAGGTGGCGAGCCTGCGCAATCTCAAATGGAACAACATCAAGCCGCAGGTCGACGAGATCACCTTCCCGGACGGCCACCGCATCATCCTGTTGTCGGAAGGCCGCCTGGTGAACCTCGGCAACGCCATGGGGCATCCGTCGTTCGTGATGAGTTCGTCCTTCACCAACCAGACGCTGGCGCAGATCGAACTGTGGACCAATCCCGGCAAGTACGAGAACAAGGTCTACACGCTGCCCAAGCAATTGGACGAAAAGGTCGCGCGGCTGCATCTCGACAAGATCGGCGTGAAGCTGACCCAGCTTTCCGACAAGCAGTCGACTTACATCGGCGTGCCGCAGGAAGGCCCGTTCAAGGCGGATCATTACCGGTATTGATTTTCCTGTCATTCCGGGGCGCGGCCATAAGGCCGCGAACCCGGAATCCATAAACCGCAGCGCTGCGGAGTATGGATTCCGGGCCCGGCGCTGCGCGCCGTCCCGGAATGACAAAGCTACGTACTTCCCCTGATCTGCCCGATTGACCGAGGTCAAATCCGCAGCGGCTGCCCGCGCGATCATGGCCGCCTCATCGAATGCCCGGAGGTCGTCATGAAAAAGGTCACCGCCCGCGCGCTCGCGCGGCCCGCCGCACCGGCTTACGAAGCGTCCGAAATCTGGACCATGGCGCTGTGGCTGCTGGCCCTGGTTTTCCTGCTGACCACACTGCGGATTTATTGACCTCCGCCTCATCCTGAGGAGCGGCCGCAGGCCGCGTCTCGAAGGATGCGGCGGCCCCCTGGAGACGCGCTCGTTCGCAGCGCTCCTCACGATGAGGCCGAAATAGGCCGGCGATCAGCGGATGCCCGCTGTCGCGGCATGACAGCCTTGGCTCAATTCCCGCTCCTTGCCGCGACGCAATGCGAGTGTTATCTGCGGCGCCATGACGGCGGTTCCCATCAACAATATCCGCAACTTCTCCATCGTCGCCCATATCGACCACGGAAAGTCGACGCTCGCCGACCGGCTGATCCAGCTCTGCGGCGGGCTGGAACTGCGCGAGATGAAGGAGCAGGTGCTCGATTCGATGGACATCGAGCGCGAGCGCGGCATCACCATCAAGGCGCAGACCGTGCGCCTGAACTACCGCGCGCGCGACGGCAAGGATTACGTGCTCAACCTCATCGACACGCCCGGCCATGTCGACTTCGCCTATGAGGTGAACCGCTCGCTTGCCGCCTGCGAGGGCTCGCTGCTTGTGGTCGACGCCAGCCAGGGCGTCGAGGCGCAGACGCTCGCCAACGTCTACCAGGCGATCGACAACAATCACGAGATCGTGCCGGTGCTCAATAAAGTGGATTTGCCTGCCGCCGCGCCCGCCAAGGTCAAACAGCAGATCGAGGACGTGATCGGACTCGATGCCAGCAACGCCATCGAGATTTCCGCCAAGACCGGACAGAACATCGAGGAAGTGCTGGAGGCGATCGTCACGCGCTTGCCGCCGCCCAAGGGCGACCGCGAGGCGCCGCTGAAGGCGCTGCTGGTCGATTCTTGGTACGACGTCTATCTCGGCGTCGTCGTGCTGGTGCGCATCGTCGACGGCACGCTCACGAAAGACCAGCGCATCCACATGATCGGCACCGGCGCCTCCTACGACGTCGACCGCGTCGGCGTGTTCACACCCAAGCTGACGCCGGTCGAGGTGCTCGGCCCCGGCGAGATCGGCATGCTCACCGCCTCGATCAAGGAAGTGGCCGACACGCGCGTCGGCGACACCATCACCGACGAGCGCAAGCCGTGCGCCGCGCCGCTCGCCGGCTTCCGCCCGGCGGTGCCGGTGGTGTTCTGCGGCCTGTTTCCGGTGGACGCCGCCAATTTCGAGGACCTGCGCGCCGCCATGGGCAAGCTGCGCCTGAACGATGCCAGCTTCACCTACGAGATGGAGACCTCCGCCGCGCTCGGCTTCGGCTTTCGCTGCGGCTTTCTCGGGCTGCTGCACCTCGAGATCATCCAGGAGCGGCTGGCGCGCGAGTTCAATCTCGACCTGATCGCCACCGCGCCGTCGGTCATCTACAAGATCAAGCTGAAGACCGGCGAGCAGCGCGAAATCCACAATCCGGTCGACATGCCGGAGCCGCACTACATCGAGGAAATGCAGGAGCCGTGGATCGAGGCCACCATCCTCACCCCCGACGAATATCTCGGCTCCGTGCTCAAGCTCTGCCAGGACCGCCGCGGCGAGCAGAAGGAGCTCACTTACGTCGGCAGCCGCGCGCTGGTGAAATACGATCTGCCGCTCAACGAGGTGGTGTTCGACTTCTACGACCGGCTCAAATCGGTGTCGCGCGGTTACGCTTCGTTCGACTATCACCTCAGCGACTACAAGCCGGCCGACCTGGTCAAATTGCAGATGCTGGTCAACGGCGAGCCGGTCGACGCGCTCGCCATGCTGGTGCACCGGACGCGTGCGGAGACGCGCGGCCGCGCCATGGCGGAGAAGCTGAAGGAGCTGATCCCGCCGCACATGTTCCAGGTGCCGATCCAGGCCGCGATCGGCGGCAAGATCATCGCGCGCGAGACCGTGCGCGCCTTCCGCAAGGACGTCACCGCCAAGTGTTACGGCGGCGACGCCACGCGCAAACGCAAGCTCTTAGAGAAGCAGAAGGAAGGCAAGAAGCGCATGCGGCAATACGGCAAGGTCGACATTCCGCAGGAAGCGTTTATTGCGGCGCTGAAGGTGGATGTGTGACACCCTGTCATTCCGGGGCGCGGCCGAAAGGCCGCGAGCTTCGCGGCGTGCGTGAATGACGCGTGCTATTCAAGACGGCCAACACGCGCGCCGCGAGGCGCGATCATGATCGACATGACCTACGATCCTGAAGCCGACGCCGTTTGCATCTATTTGAGCCGCGCCAACACCCCGCGCAGTCAGCGAAAAAGCTTCATCGCCTCGTCGGCCAGCACGCCGCCGGTAATCGAGATGGGGGCGAATTTGGCCTTGTCGGCGATATCGGCGCTGGTGAGCATGATCTGGTCGATCTTGGTTGCGAGCTGGGCGAGCGAGGCCGCGAACACCAGCCGGCCCACATGGCTCCATAGGATCGCGCCCATGCACATCGCGCAAGGCTCGCCGGTGGTGTAGAGCGTGCTGCCGCGCAAGGCCGCACCGCCGTGCCGGGCGACGCAATTGCGGATCGCGACCATTTCGCCGTGCGCCGTCGGGTCGTGGCGCGTGCGCCCGAGATTGCGCCCGCGCGCGATCTCGCGCCCGTCGCGCACGATCACCGCGCCGAACGGGAAATCGGCGCGCCGCGCCTCGGCGAGCGCGATACAAGTAAAGCGCTCATCCTCCGCCGCAACGGCGCCGCCGGCTTGCGCGGCCGCGGCGCCTGGCGCCAGCGCGACGCAGGCCAATCCGGCAATGACGGCGCGCCGCGTCGGTAGCATCGCCGCGGCCGCTGTCGCACAATCTTGGCATCGCATGGTGACACCTCCTGGCTGAGGGCCGGCGCGCGACAGCGCCCGGCCGGCAAATCGAAGGGACCGGATCGCTAGATCGCCGGCGTCTCGCCGCCGAGAATTTTCGCAAACACCGGCATGTCGATATTGCCGCCGGACAAGACGATGCCGGCGCGTTTGCCCCGATGCCTCTCCTTCTCCTTCAGCAGCGCGGCGAGCGGCGCGGCGCCGGCGCCTTCCGCCGTGTTGTGCGTGGCGGCAAACAGGATGCGCACCGCCTCGGCGATCTCGTCCTCGCTCACGCTGACCACGCGGGCGGCGCCCTTGCGGACGATCTCGAACGGCTCCGCTTGCGGCTCGCGGCAGGCCATGCCGTCGGCGAAGGTGCGCGCGGTTTGGGTCGTAACGAGTCGTCCCGCCTCGAAGGAAAGCGCGAAGGCCGGGGCCTTGGCGGCGACGACGCCGACGATCTCCGTCTTGAGGCCGAGCAGATCGCGCACCGTGATCAGGCCGCAGATCCCCGAGCCCATGCCGATCGGCACATAGACCGCGGCGAGGTCGCGATGCGCGGCGAACAGCTCGTGCGCGTAGGTGGCGACGCCCTTCACCAGTTCGCGGTGAAACGACGGCACGAAGTGATAGCCGCGCTCGTGCTGAATGCGCTCGGCGACACGCGGCTCTCGTCGAAGTCGCGGCCGGCGGTGACCAGCTCGCCGCCGAAGGCCTGCATCGCGGCGTTCTTCTCGGCCGAATTGCCCTCCGGCACGACGATCACGGCCGGCAGGCCGAGCCGCGCCGCGGCAAGCGCGACCGACTGCCCGTGGTTGCCGCGCGTCGCCGTGACCAGGCCTTTCGGCAGGCTGCCGGCGCGGCGCAAAGAATCGACATAGACCAGCCCGCCGCGCGCCTTGAACGAGCCGGTCGGCGTGTGGTTCTCGTGTTTCACCACGACTTCAAAACCGGCGCGGCGCGCCAGCAGCGGCCAGGCATAGGCAGGCGTCGGCGGCACCAGACTGCGCACGACCGCGGTTGCGGCCGCGAGCTCATCGAGGGTGAAAAGCGCCATCGCTTTTCTTAGCGGTTCGTCAATTTTCCGGCAATCACGGCTTCGCCGCGATGTCCTCGTCGCGCAGCACCACGAAAATCAACACCGCCAGGATCACCATCACGAAACGGAACGCGCCCGGCACGCCGTTCCACTGCGCCGATTGCCACATGCCGAACCATTCGCCGCCGACGCTCATGAAGCCGACCTGCCACAGCAGAAAGCCGAGCGTGAGGCCGAGCACGGCGAAAGTCTTGGCGCGCTGAAACGCAATGGCCTCGGCACGCAAGGCGCCGAGCAGCGCGAAGACGCCGATCCAGCACAAGACTGCGGTCAACGCTTCCGCGGCGATGATGAGCGCGTAGGCGAGGTGGTGCAGCGCCGGGCTGGTAACGGCGCGATAGCCGATATGAGAGCTCGGGAATATCGTGTTCATCGACAGCACGTGCTGCACGAACACGAAATTGGTGCCGTAATCGGTCACGTTGCCGAACGCGACCAGGCTCGCAAACAAGGCGATGGCCGCGACCGTAGCGATCTTGGCGGCGCGGATGGCGATCATCGACGGCTCCTCGACAGCGTGCGCCGATAAGTGGCTCGGGCCCGTGGCGCCCGAGCAAAACAGAGTCGCGGCCTGCCCGCCAGCGCCGCCCGCGATCAGCGAGTCGCTGCTAAGTCAATGAGCTTGCGGGTGGAATAGCTCGCGAAAAAAACTTATCCCCGGTGCCTGCGGGTGGCCTTATCATGTGCGTGCCTTGGAGCGTAAGCGCACGCCGTCTCGAGCGGTGCGCGCTGACGATCAAGGCCGGCGCGCCGACAATGCGCGCCGCGGATGGAGCGCCGGGAGGCGCAGCCCCGGACTCAACCCGGGGCGCGCGCCTTCGCACGGCGCGCGGGCTGCCCGATCGCAAGGGCGGCCCAAAGGGGCTCTCGCCAAGCCCCTGGCGCCTCCCGGCGCTCCATTCCCCTTTTTGGGGGAAGGAAAAAAGGGACACCGGCCTCCCCGGGGCCGTCAACAACACGGGCGATGACGCATGCCTGTCGGCCTATCGGCGAGGTCGATCAACGCGCACAATAAATGCAGCCGTCGTCCCCGCGAACGCGGACGAGCCAGCAAGCTCCGACACGGTAGCGGTGACTGTCCGCTTTTGCCGTCGCGGACGATGACGAGCGCGAGCCATGGAACCCGTCGCGGAACTGCAACTTATATTTCCGCGTTGCAACGTGGAGTGCAACACAACGCGAGGAGACGTCCATGGCGCGCGGCAGCAAGGCGAAGTACACGAAGAAACAGAAACGCAAGGCGCACGATATCGAGCGCGGCTACAAGCGGCGCGGCGTGTCGAGCGGCGAGGCGGCACGGCGGGCTTGGGCCACGGTCAACAAGGAATCGGGCGGCGGCAAGAAAAGCGGATCCGGCCGCGGCAAGAAGCGCAGCCACGCTTCGTCGCGCAAAGGCGGGAAGCTGGGCGGACGCGCCTCGGCGCGGCGTTCGGCGGCGGCGCGCTCACGCTCGGCGCGCAAGGCCGCGCGCACGCGCAAGCGGCGCGGACACTAGGTTCGCAAAGAAGGCTTCCCAGCGCGGGGCGGCTAGCGCCGCCACCAGTGGCGGACGGCGTAATCCTGCTCCGGCCCGTCGTCGCCGTAGATGACGACGCCGGGCGGCGGACCTTCGTTGAAAACGCCCTCGAAGTCTTCGTCGCCGGGCGGGCGATAGTGCGCGCGATAGCGGCGTGAGGGCCGCTCGGCTCGTTCGGCCCGCTTGATCCGCTCGGCTCGCTCGGCCCGCTTGATCCGCTCGGTCCGCTCAGCCCGCTTGGTCCGCGTCGAGTGGGTCGAATAGGCTGAGCGCGTCTGCCGTTCGCCGGTCACCACGATGCGGGTGTCGCCCTCGTTCGCCCTCACCAGTCTGAACAGCACCGCGGCATTGCGTGGGTGCAATCGGATGCATCCGTGCGAGGCCGGCCGGCCGATGTGCGATATCTCGTAAGAGCCGTGGATGGCGTAGCCGCCGGCAAAGAAGATCGAGTACGGCATCGGCGAATTGTCGTATTTGCGCGAATACCACTGTCGCTCGAGCCGTTGCGGCCGATAGGTGCCGTTGGGCGTGTGATAGCCCCAGCGCGCGGTCGAAACGGGCCAGACGTAGCGCTCGTCGCCGTCGACCGAGACGGTGAGGCGCTGGGTGGTCTTGTTGACGGTGACGAGAACGCCGGCTTGTGCGGCGAGCGCGCTGGCGGCGAGGACGGCAAGCGCGGCGGCAATGGTGGCAAGACGAGGCAACATCGGGGCTACTCCCGGGTACGCGTGACTAAGTTGCCGCCACAAAGCTCATTCCATCCTACAGCAAAAATCAGCGCCGGGTGACCGGCAGATGATACCGGCTTGCCGGCGAGTCTCTCGGACGGCCGCGGCCGCCACTAAAACGACACCGCGGAGCGGCGTGCCGGGGCGGGGGCCTGTGGCGAAGCACCCGCGGGCGGCAGCACCGATCGTGGTCAATCTCGCGATTGAACCCGCCCGAGACCGTCGAGGATCGCGCGCCGGAGCCGGCTTGTAAAGCCTTCGTTAACCATAAAAGCCCTTGCCGAGCCTTCGTTTTTGCGCCGGCCCTTGGGCCGGCGGGCGGTTTGCCGCTAAACCATTTGGCGAAATTAACCTGACAGGACAAAACGGAAGCGTTAGATGGGTGAAATGGTCATTCGCATAGCGGCCTTTGTCGGGTGGCTTTTTTTGATCGCTGGCGGCTTCGCGGGCGCCGGGCAGATGGCCATGGCGCATGCGCAGTCCGCGGACGCTGCCGCCAATCAGCCCTCCTCGCCCGCAAAGCCCGCGTCCGATCGGCCCGCCGCCGCGCCGGCGCAAGCTCTGGCACTCGTGAACGCGCCGCTGCCTCGAGCCAAGCCGGCATTGGCCGCCGCGACTCCGCTGCCGCGCCCGAAACCGGCACTCAACGCCCAAAAGGAAAAAGAAAAAGGCATCGCCGCCAGTTTGCTGTTCGGTGCCAAGAAGCTGCCGAGCGTCGGCAGGCCGCAAGTGATCGGCTATTACTCGCACGGCTGTCTGCAGGGCGGCGTCGAGCTGCCGATCAACGGACCGCACTGGGAGGTCATGCGGTTGTCGCGCAACCGCAATTGGGGCCATCCCAAGCTTATTGACTTCATAAAGCGCTTCTCGGCCGCCGCCGCCAAGGCGACCGGCCGGCCGGGCATCCTGATCGGCGACATGGCACAGCCGCGCGGCGGCCCGCTCGCGTTCGGCCACACGAGCCACCAGGTCGGCCTCGACGTCGATATCTGGTACATGCCGATGCCGGATCGCATCCTGACCAAAGAGGAGCGCGAAAGCATCACGGCAACCCGCGTGATCGCGGAGAACGACCTCGCGGTGAACCAGAACTGGTCGCCGGCTGACGCCATCTTTCTGCGCACCGTCGCCGAGCAGCCCGAGGTCGAGCGCGTACTGGTCAATGCGGCGGTCAAAAAGAAAATGTGCGAGCTCGAAGGCAAGCATCACCACGCCTGGATGGCGAAGTTGCGCCCCTGGTACTTTCACAGGAGCCACTTCCATGTGCGGCTGAAATGTCCGGCCGATTCACCGCACTGCCGCCATCAGCCGCCGGTGCCGGTGGGCGACGGCTGCGCCAAGAAAGACCTGGCCTTCTGGTTCTTCAAGAAGACGCTGAACGTGAAGCCGGAAACGCCGCGCCAAAAACTGGAAAAGCCGCTCACGATGGCGGGCCTGCCGGCCGCCTGTCAGCAGGTGCTCAACGCACCGGCCAAAAATACCAACCTTGCGGCCGACGCCAAGTGACCGGCTGGACGGCACCACTCGAAACATTGCTTTCGGTGATCGACTTATCGCGCGAAACGATCCGTCTCGATGTTTCCGCCGCCGCGCCGCCGCGCTAGACTGGCATAATGGCCGACACCATCGAAATTCTGCGCGAGCTCGAAAAAAAGGTGCTGTGGCTGGCGAGCTGGACTATCCACAACGCCAACCATCTGCGCGCCGATACCGATGGGCTGAAGGTCGGCGGCCATCAGGCGTCAAGCGCTTCGCTCGCCAGCATCATGACCGCACTCTATTTCGACGCGCTGCGGCCGGCCGACCGCGTGGCAGTGAAACCGCATGCCTCGCCGATCTTTCACGCCATCCAATATTTGCTCGGCCATCAGACGCGCGAGCGGCTGGAGACGTTCCGCGGCTATAAGGGCGCGCAAAGCTATCCTTCGCGCACCAAAGACGCCGACGACGTCGATTTCTCCACCGGCTCGGTTGGCCTTGGCGTGGCGCAGACCCTGTTCTCCTCGCTCACGCAGGACTACGTGCGCGCACACGGCTGGGGAACCGACCGGCCGGAAGGCCGCATGATCGCGCTGGTCGGCGACGCCGAGCTCGACGAAGGCAATATCTTCGAAGCGATTCTGGAAGGCTGGAAGCACGGCCTGCGCAATTGCTGGTGGATCGTCGATTACAACCGGCAGAGCCTCGATGCGGTGGTGCGCGAAGGCCTGTGGCAGCGCTTCGAGACGCTGTTCCGCGATTTCGGCTGGGACGTGGTCATCCTCAAATACGGCACGCTGCTGGAAAGCGCCTTCAAGGAGCCCGGCGGCGATAAACTACGCGCATGGATCGACAATTGCCCGAACCAGTTCTACTCGGCCTTGGTGTTCGGCGGCGGCGGCGCATGGCGCAAGCGTCTGAACGAGGACTTCGCCGGCGACAACGCGGTACGCGATCTCATCGGCAAGCGCAACGACGATGAGCTGGCGCGGCTGATGACCAATCTTGCCGGCCACGACCTGCCGACGCTGCGCGCCGCCTTTCACGCCGTCGACCACGACCGGCCGGTCTGTTTCCTTTGCTACACCATCAAGGGCTACAACCTGCCCTTCGCCGGCCACAAGGACAATCACGCAGGCCTGATGACGCCGGCGCAAATGGAGACCTTCCGGCAGGCCAACAACGTGCGGCCCGGCCACGAGTGGGACAAGTTCGAAGGCCTCGCGCTGCCGGCGCAACGCCTGCAGCAATTTCTCGACAAGGTGCCGTTCGCGCAAGGCGGCGAGCGCCGGCTGAAAGCTCCGGAGATCGATCTGCCCGAGGAATTCCCGGCGCCGAAACAGGCCGTGATGGCGACGCAGACGGGCTTCGGGCAGGTCCTTAACGAGCTTGGCCGCGGCGCGAGCGGATTCGCCGACCGCATCGTCACCTGCTCGCCGGACGTGACCGTGTCCACCAATCTCGGCCCGTGGGTCAACCGCCGCGGCTTGTTCGCGCACGAGGCCATGGCGGATGTCTTCAAGCGCGAGCGCATCCCGTCCACTTTCACCTGGGAGTTCTCGCCCAAAGGCCAGCATATCGAGCTCGGCATCGCCGAGGCCAACCTGTTCATCCTGCTGTCGGCGCTCGGCCTGTCGCATTCGATCAACGGCGTGCGGCTGCTGCCGGTCGGCACGCTGTACGATCCGTTCATCGCGCGCGGCCTCGATCAGCTCAATTACGCCTGCTACCAGGATGCGCGCTTCATGGTGGTGGCGACGCCGTCCGGCATCACGCTCGCGGGGGAAGGCGGCGCGCACCAGTCGATTTCCGAGCCGCTGATCGGCTTGGCGCAGGATGGGCTCGCGGCCTTCGAGCCGGCCTATGTCGACGAGCTTTCGGTCATCATGCGCTGGGCCTTCGCCTATATGCAGAAGAGCGGCGGCGAAACCTCGGAACGCAACTGGCTGCGCGACGAGACCGGCGGCTCGGTCTATCTGCGGCTGTCGACGCGGCCGGTCGAGCAGATCCAGCGCGCGATGACCGACGAGCTGCGGCAGGCAATCGTCGACGGCGCCTATTGGCAGCGCAAGCCGGGCCCGAACGCGCAGGTGGTGGTGGCCTATACCGGCGCGGTGGCGCCGGAAGCGATCCAGGCCGTCGGCCTGATGGCGGAGGACCGCCGCGACGTCGGCCTGCTCGCCGTCACCTCCGCCGACCGGCTCAATGCCGGCTGGACCGCGGCGCAGCGCGCGCGCGAACGCGGGCTGGTGCATGCGCGCTCGCATATCGAGCGGCTGCTCGCGGCGGTGCCCGCCCATTGCGGCATCGTCACCGTGTTGGACGGCCATCCGGCGACGCTCGCCTGGCTCGGCGCCGTCGCCGGCCATCGCACGCGCGCACTAGGCGTCGAGCATTTCGGCCAGACCGGCGCCCTCGCCGATCTCTATCGGCACTACGGCATCGACGCCAATGCGATCGTCGCCGCCGCCGAAGCCATCGCGCCGGGACGGCCGATCCGGCATTTGAAGGCGTTGCCTTGAGGCTCGTGCCCCGGACGCGGCGCAGCGCGAGCGTCGCGAAGTGATGCACCGCAGATCCGGGGCCCAGCTCTTTTAATCGGGGTCCCGGGTCTGCAGCGCACCATTCGCTATGCTCATGCTGCGCTGCGCCCGGGACACGAATCAGCGTTGGCCATCCTCCAAAATCATCGCCGCGCCTTTCTCGGCAATCATGATGGTGGGCGAGTTGGTGTTGCCGGAGGTGATCGACGGCATCACCGAGGCATCGATGACGCGCAAGCCCTCAAGCCCGATCACGCGCAGGCGGGCATCGACAACGGCGCGCGGATCGTCATCACGCCCCATCTTTGCGGTGCCGACGGGGTGGAAGATGGTGGTGCCGATGTCGCCGGCGGCATGTTCGAGGGCGGCCTCGTCGTCGTCGCGCGCCTGTGCGCCGGGCAGAAATTCGACCGGCGAGTATTTCTGCAAGGCCGGCTGCGAAACGATCTTGCGGGTGACACGGATCGAATCGGCGGCGACGCGGCGGTCTTCCGGCGTCGACAGGTAGTTGGGCCTGATCGCCGGCGGCACCGCGGGATCGGGCGTCTTCAGCGTGAGCGTGCCCCGGCTGGTCGGGCGGATATTGGCGACGCTGGCGGTGAAGGCCGGAAACGGGTGCAACGGCTCGCCGAACTTGTCGAGCGACAGCGGCTGCACGTGATACTGGATATTGGCCCGGTCCTGCGTCGGGTCGGAGCGGGTGAACAGGCCGAGCTGCGAGGGCGCCATGGTCATCGGGCCGCGCCGGCGCAGAAGGTAATCGAGGCCGATGCCGCAGCGCCCCAATAGCGAGGCATAGGTCTCGTTCAGCGTCTTGACGCCCGAAACCTTGAAAATCATGCGCAGCTGCAAATGATCGTGCAGGTTTTGCCCGACACCGGGCTTGTCCAATACGACCGGAATGCCGTGCTGTGCCAATTGCGCGGCCGGGCCGACACCAGACAACATCAACAAGTGCGGCGAATTGATCGCCCCCGCCGACAGGATGACTTCGCCGCGGCAGCGCGCCGAACGCGCTTCGCCCTTCTGCCGCCAGCGCACGCCGGTTGCGCGCTTGCCCGAGAACTCAAGCGCCTCCACCAGACAGCCGGATTCGACCCGCAGATTCGTCCGGTGTAACACTGGTTTCAAGAAACCGCGCGCCGCCGACCAGCGCCGTCCGCGCCTCTGGTTGACGTGGAAATAGCAGATGCCTTCGTTGTCGCCGGTGTTGGGATCGGCAATGTTTGGGATGCCGTATTGATTGGCGGCGCGGCGGAACGCTTCGAGGATTTCCCAGGTCACGCGCGGATACTCGACGCGCCATTCGCCGCCGGCGGCATGGCCGTCGGTCGCGAGAAAATGATCGACATGCTTGCGGAAGATCGGCCGCACGTCTTCCCACGACCAGCCGGGCAGGCCGAGCTGGCGCCACTGGTCATAGTCGGTCGCCTGGCCGAGCATGTAGATCATGCCGTTGATGGCCGAGGAGCCGCCGATCACCTTGCCGCGCGGGTAGTTGAGGCTGCGCCCGTTGAGGCCTTCCTCCGGTTCGGTCTTCATCATCCAGTCGGCGCGCGGATTGCCGATGGCGAACAGGTAGCCGACCGGAATATGAAACCAGATCCAGTTGTCGCGGCCGCCGGCTTCCAGCACCAGCACGCGCTTTGAGGCATCCGCCGACAGCCGGTTGGCCAGCACGCAGCCGGCCGAGCCCGCGCCCACGATGATGTAGTCGAATTCGCCTTCCATCGATGCGCCGCCTGCCATCGCACGTTTCCGTTTTGTGCATTTTGCGGTGTGATTAAACGTCAGGCAACCGGCCCGGAAAGCCGCCTCATCCTGAGGAGCGGTCCGAAGGACCGCGTCTCGAAGGATGGGGCGGCTCATGCTTCGAGACGCGCTGCTACGCAGCGCTCCTCAGCATGAGGCCGATTGAGGCAGGTGACAGCATCAAAGAGACTTGCTAATTTGACTTAGACCTGCGGCGCGCCGTGCGCGCGCCCGCGATGGCGGAACGGCGGTTCCGACCCCGGTCGATTTTCCAAATCGGTAAGACGCTACACAGGCGCCTTTACGCGCGCCGAGGAGAACCGCCATGCTGATAAGGGCCTTCGCCGTTCTCGCGCTGTTCGCCGCGCTCGCCGGCGCGCCGCCACGGGCCGCCGCGGAAGACACGCTGACCGTCTTTGCCGCCGCTTCGATGCGCAACGCACTCGACGACGTCGACATGGCCTACACCAAGGCAACGGGCGTCAAGATCACCGCCAGCTACGCTGCAAGCTCCGCGCTCGCCAAGCAGATCGCGCAAGGCGCGCCGGCCGACGTCTTTGTCTCCGCCAACGTCAAGTGGATGGACTTCCTCGCGCAGAAGAAGCTGGTCAAATCCGGCACGCGCATCAACCTGCTCGGCAACAGTCTGGTGCTGATCGCGCCGAAGGACAGCGCGCTCGATCATGTAAAGATCGAGAACGGCTTCGACATCGCCAAGCTCGCCGGCAAAGGCCGCATCGCGGTCGCCGATACCGCGGCGGTGCCGGCCGGGCTTTACGCCAAGGCGGCGCTCACCTCGCTCGGCGTCTGGCAAGCGGCGGAGCCGAAGCTGGCGCAGGCCGAGAACGTGCGCGCGACTCTCGCCTATGTGGCACGCGGCGAAACGCCCCTCGGCATCGTCTATGCCACCGACGCCAAGATCGAGCGGAAGGTGAAGATTGTCGGTGTGTTTCCGGTCGGTTCGCATCCGCCGATCACCTACCCGGTGGCGGCCACCGCCGCGAGCAAGAGCACGCACCTCGACGCCTACCTCCATTTCCTGCAAACGTCGCCAGCCAAGGCAATTTTTGAGAAATACGGCTTCAGCTTCCTGGTGCCGCCGAAGGCGTCGTGAGCACGTCGTCCCGTGCTTAACCTCACCGCCCAGGACTGGACCGCGATCCTGTTGTCGCTGCGCATTGCGAGCGTGGCGACGGCGGTGGCGCTGCCCTTCGGCATCGCCGTCGCCTGGCTGCTGGCGCGCAAGGAGTTCTGGGGCAAGGCGCCCCTCGACGCGGCCGTTCACCTGCCGCTGGTGCTGCCGCCGGTGGTGACCGGCTATCTGCTGCTGATCACGCTCGGGCGGCGCGCCCCGGTCGGCGCCTTCCTCGCCGATCATTTCGGCATCGTCTTCGCCTTCCGCTGGACCGGGGCGGTGATCTCCTGCGGCGTGATGGCGTTTCCGCTCATGGTGCGCGCGATCCGCCTGTCGATCGAGGCGATCGATACGCGGCTCGAGGACGCCGCGTCGACGCTCGGCGGCCGGCCGCTGCTGGTCTTCTTTACCGTCACGCTGCCGCTGACCCTGCCCGGCATTATCGCGGGCGCCATGCTCGCCTTTGCGCGCGCGCTCGGCGAATTCGGCGCCACTATCACTTTCGTCTCCAACATTCCTGGAGAGACACAGACCATTTCCGCGGCGATCTACACGCTGACGCAGATCCCGGGCGGCGATGCCGCCGCGCTCGAGCTTGTGGTCGTCGCCGTCATCATCTCGGTCGCCGCGCTGGTCGCCTCGGAATTTCTCGCCCGCCGCGCCACCGCGCGGCTGCATGGGGCTTGATCGAATGCGGTGGCAATCGAAAACCCATCCGCTCGTCTCCGCGCAAGCGGGGACCCAGGACGACAAAATCGAATTTACCGTGTGCTTCCGGACCCGCTTAAGCGGGAATCAGCGGGTGGAGTGGAGCGCGCCATGCTGAGCGTCGACGTCGAAAAGCAGCTCGGCGATTTCGCGCTCAGCGCCAAGTTCGAGGCCGCGGGCGGCGCGACCGCGCTGTTCGGCCCGTCGGGCGCCGGCAAGACCAGCATCATCAACATGATCGCGGGCCTGACGCAGCCCGAACGCGGACGCATTAGGCTCGACGGCGAGACGCTGTTCGATTCCGCCGCGCGCATCGACGTGCCGGCGTGGCGGCGGCGCATCGGCATCGTGTTCCAGGAAGGCCGCCTATTCCCGCATCTGTCGGTGCGGCACAATCTAACCTATGGACGCTGGATGTGCGGGCACGCCGCCGACGCGCAAGAATTCGCCCATGTGACCGGCCTGCTCGACATCGGCCATCTGCTCGACCGCCGGCCGGGCAAGCTGTCGGGCGGCGAGCGCCAGCGCGTGGCGATCGGTCGCGCGCTGCTCATGCGCCCGCGGCTATTACTGCTCGACGAGCCGCTTGCCTCGCTCGACGCCGCGCGCAAGGGCGAAATCCTGCCTTATCTCGAGCGGCTGCGCGACGAGGCGAAAGTGCCGATCATCTATGTCAGCCATGCGGCCTCCGAAGTTAAGCGCCTGGCGACGCACGTGGTGATGCTCGACGGCGGGCGGGTGACGGCAACAGGCGGGGTGGAGTTGCTGGCTTAACTCGTGCCCCGGACGCGGTGCAGCACGCAGCGAAGCGAAGTGTTGCACCGCAGATCCGGGGCCCAGCTTTCAAGATTGAACAAGCAGGTCCCGGGTCTGCAGCGCAGCACTTCGTGCTGCGCTGCGCCCGGGACACGAAATCCGTATATGATGCACCCATGTTCCCGCCCGAGCGCATCGTCTGCCTGACCGAGGAAACCGTGGAGACGCTCTATCTCCTCGGCGAGGACCGGCGCATTGTCGGCGTATCAGGCTACGCCGTGCGCCCGCCGCAGGTGCGGCGCGAGAAGCCGCGCGTCTCAGCCTTCATCTCCGCCGACCTGCCGAAAATCCTCGCGCTCGAGCCCGACCTGGTGCTCGCCTTTTCCGACCTGCAAGCGGACATCTGCGCCGCGCTGATCCGCGCCAACGTGGCGGTGCACGCATTTAATCAGCGGGATGTGGCCGGCATACTCGACATGATCCGCACCATCGGCGCGCTGGTCGGCGCCGGCGAGAAGGCAGAGGCGCTGGCCAACTCGCTCGCCGCCCGCGTCAACGCCGTGCACGAGCGCGCGCTCAAGCTGCCGCGTCGCCCGCGTGTCTACTTCGAAGAATGGGACGAGCCGATGATCTCCGGCCTCGGCTGGGTGTCGGAACTGATCGAGACGGCCGGCGGCATCGAAGTGTTCCCGCACTTGGCCACGAACAAAAGCGCCAAGGACCGCATTGTGTCGCCCGAGGCGGTGATCGCGGCACGGCCCGACATCATCGTCGGCTCCTGGTGCGGCAAGCGCTTCGTCCCCGCCAAAGTGGCAGCGCGAGCCGGTTTCGACCAGGTTCCCGCCGTCGCCACCGGCTGGCTGCGCGAGGTCAAATCCGCGCTGATCTTGCAGCCGGGCCCGGCGGCGCTGACCGATGGCCTCGATGCGCTGACGGCAATAGTCGGCGAATGGGCGGCGCAGCACCGGTAAAGTCGTCGCGGGGGCGCGCCGCGGAATGACAGTCGAGGCGGCTTTCAGGACAGACCTCGGCCGTGCTAAGAAACCGCCAACATAAAGGATGACAGCAATGCAGCCGACCAAGAACCGCGCCGACCTCCTGATGGACCTGGGCCTGGTGGCCTTCCTCATCGCCCTCGGCGTGACCGCGCGCATTCTGCCGCACGCGCCCGGCTTCCTGCCGGTGGCCGCCAGCGGACTGTTCGCCGCGCGCATGCTGCGAATTCCGGCCCTGGCCGTGATCGTGCCGCTCGCCGCCATGGCGATCAGCGGGTTCGGCTTCGCGGCCGACGATTGGCGGGTGAGCTTGGTGGTTTACGGCGCCATCGCGGTGCCGGCGCTCGCCGGCATCTATTCGCGGCGCTGGCGCGGCGCATTCGCCATCGTGGCGACCATGCTGTCGTGCTCGCTGTTTTTCTTCGTGTCGACCAATTTCGCGGTCTGGCTTTTCAGCGGCATGTATGCGCTGACCGCCCAGGGACTCACCGAGTGCTACGTGCTGGCGTTGCCGTTCTTGGAAAAGCACCTGCTGGGCGATCTCGTGTGGACCGGCGTGCTGTTCGGCGGCGCCTGGCTGGTACAGCACGGGCCCGCATTGGCAAAGCGGCCGCTGCTGTAGTTATTCTTTTCCGTCATTCCGGGACGTGAGCGCAGCGAGCGAGCCCGGAATCCAGAGAAACCATGAGAGTGCATACCGGGACCCTGGATTCCGGGCTCGCGGCCTTCGGCCGCGCCCCGGAATGACGAAATCTGCTGCGCTGCGCCCGAAACGCGTCAATCGAAATATTTCCTCACCCGCGCCCACAGCCCCTTCGCCTGACCCACCAGGCCTTCCGCCAGTTCCGGCTCGGCGAGGCGCAAACCGACCGTGACGACGCGGCCGAATTCGACTTTGTGCGCCAAAAGCCCAATCGGCCCGAGCGCGACCACATCGCCGGTCTTCGGCGTGCGGCCCAGCACCTGCGCAAAATAGTCGGCCAGCGCGACCTCGTTGTGCTCGGCGGCGACCTGCAGCCCGTAGATTTCAGCCAGCGCACCGAGCTTGGCGGTGCCCGGCACGAAAAAATCGCCGAGCAGCGCCGCATCGGGCGCGCGCGGCGGCGGCATATCGACGAAGAATCGATCGAGCGCCTGCGCCCTTTCCGGCGGTGCCAGCAGGTAGATGTAGTCGCCCTCGCGCAATGGCTGCGCCTCGTGCGGCGTGAGGATCTCCTCGTCGCGCACCACCATGGTCGGCCGCGCCCAATTGGGGATGAGGCCGCGCCGCATGAACGGGCTATTCGATGTCACCGGATAGCCGACGATCTCACGCGCGAGCTGGCCGGGCAGGTCGAGCTCGACCCGGCGCGGCAGCGGGTCGGCGCGCGCGAACGACATGTCGAGCTTGCGCGCGGCGTAAGCAACGCTCCAACCCTGGATCAACAGCGAGGACAGCACCACCACGAAGGCGACGTCGAAATAAAGATAGGCAGCCGGCAGCCCGACCAAGAGCGGAATGGAGGCGAGAAAAATCGCCACCGCACCGCGCAGGCCCACCCAGGAGATGAACAGCTTCTCGCGCCAGGGAAAGTTGAACGGCCAAAGGCAGAGGAAAACGGCGGCCGGGCGCGCGATCAGGATCAGCACCAGCGCCACCACGACGGCTTCGATGACGCTTTCGGTCAGGCGCTGCGGCCACACCAAAAGCCCGAGCAGGACGAACATGGCGATCTGCGCGAGCCAGGTGGCGGCATCGAGAAACACCACCACCGAATTGTGCGCGCGCGTCTGCCGGTTGCCGAGCACCAAGCCGGCGAGATAGACGGCGAGGAAACCGGAAGCGTGCACCGCATTGGCGAAGGCGAATACGACGAGTGCAGCGACCGCCGCGAAGGGAGCGTGCAGGCCTTGCGGCAGCGCAAGCCGGTTGAGCACCCATGTGATGGCGCGTCCGCCGAGATAGCCGATGACACAACCGATGACGGCGTCGCGCAGAAGGGTGAGCAGCGCGTCGCCGAAGCTCTGATGGCCGTTGCTCAAGACCTGCACCAGCAGCAGCGTGAGGAACACGGCGAAGGGATCGTTGGTGCCGGATTCGACCTCGAGGGTCGCGCGCACGCGCGGGCGCAGGCGCAAGCCGCGCGCGTTGATCAGGAAGAATACGGCCGCCGCGTCGGTCGAGGCCACCACCGCGCCGACCAGCAGGCTCTGCGTCCAGTTGAGATCGAGCACCAGCCTGGCGATGGGCGCGGTCAGAAGCGCGGTGACCAGCACGCCGGCCGTCGCCAAGGTCACCGCCGGCGCCAGCACGCTGCGGAAGCTGGCCAAGCGCGTGCGCAGACCGCCGTCGAACAGGATGAGCGCCAGCGCGATCGAGCCGACGGTGTAGGTGGCGGCGACGTTGTTGAAGGGAATGCCGCCCGGGCCGCCTTCACCCGCCAGCATGCCGAGGATGAGGAAGACCAGCAGCAGGGGCGCTCCGAACCGCAGCGCGATCAGGCTCGACAGGATGCCGGCCAGCACCAGCAAACTGCCGAGCAGGATGGCGATGCTGATGGTGTCGAGCGCAGCCATGTTTCCTCGTCATTCCGGGACGCTCGCCCACGGGCCCGCGCGAAACGCGGCCCGATGACAGGCTCCGCGAGCGGGCCCGGAATCCAGGGTTGCTAAGCTACTGACTGATTTGCGCGTACAAGTCGATCCACTGCGGATTCGACTGCTCGATTAAACGCAATTTCCATGCCCGCCGCCATTTCTTAATCTGTTTTTCGCGGGCAACGGTTACGCCGACGTACAATGTTCCATTGCGGCGGCTGGCCAGCATGGAGACGTCGTAGGCCATGGCGTGTTGGCGCCTGGATTCCGGGCTCGCGGCCTTACGGCCGCGCCCCGGAATGACGGATCAGAAATTCACCTTGTCGCCGCCCTTGAGCGAAAGGATCTCGCGCGCGTCGTCGGGCGAAGCGATTTCCAGGCCGAGGCCTTCGAGGATCTGGCGCACCTTGGTGACCTGCTGCGCATTCGACTCGGCGAGCTGGCCGGCGCCGATCCACAGCGAATCCTCCATGCCGACGCGCACATTGCCGCCCATCGCCGCCGCGGTGGCGGCGACGCGCATCTGGTTGGCGCCGGCGCCCAGCACCGACCAGTGGTAATTGTCGCCAAGCAGGCGGTCGGCGGTGCGCCGCATGTGCAGGATATCCTCCGGGTGCGCGCCGATGCCGCCCAGGATGCCGAACACCGACTGCACGAACAGCGGCGGCTTGACCACGCCGCGGTCGAGAAAATGGCGCAGCGTGTAGAGGTGGCCGATGTCGTAGCACTCGATCTCGAAGCGAGTGTTGTTTTCGGAGCAGGTGGTGAGGATGTATTCGATGTCGGCAAAGGTGTTCTTGAACATGCCGGCCTTCGAGGCTTCGAGATACGGCTCCTCCCAGTCGTATTTGAACTTGCCTTTGTAGCGCGGGATCATCGGATAGAGACCGAAATTCATCGTGCCCATGTTGAGGGAGGCGACTTCCGGCTTGAAGGTGGCGGCGGGCTTGACCCGCTGCTCGACGGTCATGTTGGGGGCGCCGCCGGTGGTGATGTTGACCACCACGTTGGAGCGCTGCTTGATCACGCGCAGGAACGGGGCGAAGGCTTCCGGCGTCTGGTCGGGCTTGCCGTCCTGCGGGTTGCGCGCGTGCAGGTGAACCACCGCGGCGCCGGCTTCCGCGGCGCCGATGGCGGCGTCGGCGATCTCCTGGGCGGTCACCGGCAGATGCGGCGACATCGAAGGCGTGTGGATGGAGCCGGTAACGGCACAGGTGATGATGACTTTGCGCGGCTTCGCCATGAGCGTTCCTTCCCGGTGAAGGCAGGGTTTTGATTTAGCGATTGGACTTGCGCGGCGATCCTAGAGTATCAGGCGGGCGGAAGTCACCCTGTGGCGGGCCTAAGCATGCGCACGCGCCGATCCCTTCCAGTCATCCTTGCCGGGCTTGCCTTTGTCCTGTGGAGCCAGGCGGCGCCGGCAGCAAGCCGTTCCAGCGCCCTGCCCGGCACCTATGTCAACGATGTCGGGACCGTCACGATCAAAAAGGCCGGGTCGGGCTTTGACGTTGAAATATCCACTGTGGAGCCGACCCGCGGCGTGTGGGCCTGCGATTTTGCGGGCCGCGGCAAGCTCGACGGCAAAGGCGCCTTGGTGGTTATTTATACCCCCGAGGCCGACCGGGGCACCGCCACCGTCAAGCTAACACTGACGCTCAAACGGAACATCCTGACGGTGGCCGAAACGCGCAGCGCCGACATCGTCGATTTTTGCGGCTATCGCGGCTTTCTGCACGGCGACTACAGGCGCAAGGCCAAACGGTAAATGCACAGCCGCGATGTTCTGTTCGGGGTGCTCTGCGGCACCGGCGCGGCGCTCGCCTGGGCCGCCGGCTTTGTCGCCGCCAAGCACGGCGTCACCGTCGGCTTCACGCCGGCCGACCTCGCCTTCGACCGGTTCTTCTGGTCGGGCCTGCTGCTGATGCCGGTCGCTTTCCGCCAAGGCATCGCAGACCTGGCCGGCATCGGCTGGGGCCGCGGCCTCTTCATGAGCGTGCTGGCCGGCCCGCCGCAGGCCTTGCTTGCCTATTCGGGCTTCGTGCTGGTGCCGCTCGGCCACGGCACCACCATCCAGCCCGCCTGCGCCGCGCTGTTCGGTCTGATCCTCGCCACCGTCATGCTGCACGAGAAGGCAACGCTGCCGCGCATCGTGGGCGGCGCGGTCATCGTCGGGGGGTTGATGGTGTTCGGCTGGGAATCACTCGTGACCATCGGTCATGAAGGCGTCGGCGGCGACGCGCTGTTCGTCACCGCCGGCTTCTTCTGGGCGCTGTTCGGCACGCTGCTGCGCAGCTACCGCATGTCGGGCACGCGCGCGATCGCCGTGGTCGGCTTCTTGTCAGTGGCGGTCTACGCGCCGTTCTATGTGATCCTCATCGGCTTCCACAACATGTTCCAGATCAGCCTCGCCGAGAACCTGGCGCAGATCCTGATACAGGGCATCTTCGCCGGCGTGCTGCCGATCTATCTGTTCGCGCGCGCGGTGATCCTGCTCGGCGCCGGCCGCGCCGCCACTTTTCCCGCGCTGGTGCCGGGCTTCGGGCTGCTCATCGGCTTTCTCGCGCTCGGCGTGGTGCCGAGCGTGCCGCAACTGATCGGCTTTGCGCTCGTGGTGGTGGGCTTCAGGTTCGTGGTGCGGTGATAGGATCCGAGCGCCGCGCGCAGCACGAAGTAATGCGCGGCAGACATGCCTTGCGGCCCGCACCCTTCCCCGCCGTCTGCGGGAACAGCGCCGTTATCGAATAACCCCGACCGTACATGTGCATAACCCCGTGCCTAGCGGCCGCGCGCGTGCCGCCGCGGCCCATGATTTGATATTGATCCGCATTGCGGGCCGATTTCACCGGGGAGCTCAGCCGGGGCAGCATGAACCGCTTTCATGAAGTGATCGGCACCATCGAGAACGGCCTGCTGACGGCCGGCCGGGACGTCGCCTCGCTCTGGGTGTTGATCCAGCTCGGCGTGATCGCGCTGATGGCGGCACTCGCGACGCTTGCAGCGACACTGCTGCGGCGGCGCATCGATCTCACCACCCAGACCATGGGCTGGCCGCCTTACCTCAGGCTGTTCATCCGCCTGTTCGTCGACAATCTCGGCACGGTGATTTTCGTGCTCCTGCTGCTGATCGCGCGCGAGGCGATGAGCCAGGTGACGTGGCCGAGCCGCTCCTATCTGATCGGCGTGGTCGGAAGCCTCGCCACCGCCTGGGTGGCGATCGCGCTGGTCGCAGGCTTGATCCGCAATCAGTTCGTCTACCGGCTGGTCGCGGTGTTCGCCTGGACGGTCGCGGCGCTCAACATCCTCGGTCTCATCGAGCCGGTGCGCAAAGCGCTCGACTCGGTCGGGGTGCTGATCGGCGGCCTGCGCATCACGCCGCTGCTGGTCATCAAGACCACGGTACTTCTGCTGCTGACGCTGTGGCTGGCGAACGCGGCGAGCGACTTCCTCGAGCGGCGCATGCGCAGCGTCGCCGACCTGACGCCGTCGATTCAAGTGCTGATGGGCAAGCTGATCCGCCTGCTGCTGATCACCTTTGCCATCCTGATCGCGCTGTCGACGGTAGGCATCGACTTTTCGGCGCTCGCCTTCTTCTCAGGCGCGATCGGCGTGGGGCTGGGCTTCGGACTGCAGAAAATCGTCTCAAATCTGGTGAGCGGCATCATCCTTCTCGCCGACAAATCGATCAAGCCGGGCGACGTGATTACGGTCGGCGAATCCTTCGGCTGGGTCGGCTCCATGGGCGCGCGCTACACCTCGGTCGTTACCCGCGACGGCCGCGAATACCTGATTCCCAACGAGGACTTTGTCACCCAGCGCGTGATCAACTGGTCTTATTCGAACGACGAGGTGAGATTGGATGTCGAATTCGGCGTCGCCTACGCCTCCGATCCGCACAAAGTGATCGCACTGGCGTTGGAGGCGGTGAAATCGATCCCGCGATTGCTGGATAAGCCGCCGCCTGTCTGCTATCTCAAGGCGTTCGGCAATTCCTCACTCGATTTCATCCTGCGCTTCTGGATTCGCGATCCGATCGACGGGCTGACCAATGTGCGGGGCACCGTCATGCTGGCTCTGTGGGACGTGTTCAAGCGCGAGGGCATCGAGATTCCATTCCCGCAGCGCGACCTCCATATGCGCACGCCGGTGAAGGTGGTGATGAACCGCGGCGGCGATTCGTCGGGCTTATAGATCGAAGCAAGCAGTGGCTCTCTGACTAGGCGCAAATTCGTAAAATCACCGAAGAGAGCGTCATTAATGTCAATTTCACTTTACGACCTCAGCGTGCCGACCTTCTTGCAGACCGTGAATGCTCTCGCCGGTGTCCTCGATCGCACAGAGGAGCATTGCGCGAAAACGGGCCACGACCCTGACGACTTTGTGGAAGTTCGCCTGATTGATGACATGGCCCCATTTCATTTCCAGATCGAGGCAGCATGGCATCATGCCGTGTGGGGGCTTGAGGCTGCGCGAACGCGCGCATTCACTCCGCCCGCACTTGTGGGACCGGTTCCATTCGGCGATTTGCAAGGGATGATGGAGAAGGCGAAAAGGGCGCTAGAGGCGTTTGAGCCCGACGAGGTAAATGGCTGGGCGGGCAGGCATTTGGACCTTCAGATCGGTCCTCGCAAACTCGCCTTTACGTCTGAGACGCTCATTCTGTCGTTCTCGATGCCCAACTTCTATTTCCACGTTGTCACGGCCTACGACATTCTGCGGATGCGGGGCGTTCCGATTGGTAAGCGCGATTATGAAGGGCGGCTGCGGACACGTTCCTATTAGCTGACCGGCACCCTCAACGACCGCGCTCCCAGACCACACCGTCCGCTTCCACCAAACACGGGTTATTTCGAGTTTATGAGTTCACAGCCTAGCCCCCGGCGCGGAGAGGGTAACTCGCAGCACCGCCGTGGCAAGAAACTACGCCGCTTTGCGGCTCGCCAAAAACTCACCCATGCGCTGCAGCGCCTTCAAGATATTCTCGGTCGAATTGGCGTAGGAGAGGCGCACATAGCCTTCGCCGAGGATGCCGAAGTCCGGTCCGCCGATAATGGCGACGCCGGCGTCTTCCAGCAGCGCGGAGGCCAAGGCCTTCGCCTTCCAGCCGGTGCGCTTGACGTTGGGGAAGGCGTAGAAGGCGCCCTTGGGCGTGGCGCACGATACGCCGGACAATTTATTCAAGCCTTCGACCACCACTCTGCGGCGTTTGTCGAACTCGGCCACCATCTTGGCGACCTCGTCCTGCGGGCCTTGCAGCGCCGCCAGTCCCGCATATTGCGTGGCGGCGTTGACGCACGAGTAAAGGTTCACCGCCAGTTTGCGCGCGTAGTCGTAGAGCTTGCCCGGCCAGATGGCGTAGCCGAGCCGCCAGCCGGTCATGGCATAGGTTTTCGACCAGCCGTTGAGCAGGATCAGCCGGTCGCGGATTTCCGCATAGCTCAACAGGCAGACGTGCGTTTCGCCGTCATAGAGCATGTGGTCATAGATCTCGTCCGACATGATCGCGACGTCCGGCCAGTCGGCAAGGCCGGCGACCAGCTTGTCGACTTCACCCTTTGGCGTGACGCCGCCGGTCGGATTGGCGGGCGAGTTGAGGATCAAGAGCCGCGTCTTCGGCGTGATCAGCTTCAGCGTCTCCTCGGCCGAGAAGGCGAAGCCGTTCTCTTCGCGGATCGGCACGGGCACCGGCTTGGCGCCGGTATATTCGATCATCGAGCGGTAGATCGGGAAACCCGGATCGGGATAGAGGATCTCCGCACCCGGCTCGCCGAACATCAGGATCGCCATGTACATGGTGGGCTTGCCGCCCGGCATGATCATGACCTCGTCGGGCGAAACCTCGACCTTGAAGCGCTTGTGCAGGTCGGCGGCGACCGCTTCGCGCAACGGCGGGATGCCGATCGCCGGCGTATAGCCATGCGCACCCTCGCGCAGGGCCTTGACCGCGGCCTCGACGATGAAATCGGGCGTGCGGAAATCGGGCTGGCCGATGCCGAGATTGATGATGTCGCGCCCCTGCGCGGCCAGCGCATTGGCGCGGGCGAGCACGGCGAAGGCGTTTTCCTCTCCGATACGGTCGAAGGCGGCGATGGTCTTCAGCATGGCTTGCTCCGGCGGCCCCGCGTTTTTGCTCGATTTCGCGGGCAGTTTCACCAGATCGAACGGTGAAAATCAAATGGCAAGGCGGTTTCGCAACCCATGAACGGCGCTGATGGTTGCCATCCGGCGATTGCCATTGTCCCGGCGCGGCCAGTCATGGCAGGTTCGCGCACCTTTTTCAGCCGAGACCGTCCCTATGCCCGGCCCTTCACCCGCCGCCAAGCGCCGCGTCTTCCGTGACCTGCACGACAGCGGCTGCTTCGTCATCCCCAATCCGTGGAACGTCGGCACCGCCCGCTATCTCCAAGCTCTTGGATTCAAAGCGCTGGCCACCACGAGCTCGGGCTTTGCGCATTCGCAAGGCTATGCGGACGGCGCCATGACACGCGACCAAGTGCTGGCGCATTATCTCGAGATCGCGCAAGCCGCCGACGTGCCGGTCAACGCCGATTTCGAAAACGGCTATGCCGAAGAACCGGATGCCATGGCGGCCAACGTGAAGCTTTGCGTGGCGACGGGCGTGGCCGGCCTGTCGATCGAGGATTACACCGGCAACGACGGCGACCCTCTCTATCCGTTCGAGCTCGCCGTTGCGCGCGTACGCGCCGCGCGGGAGGCGATCGGCGACAGCGGCGTGCTGCTTACCGGGCGCAGCGAGGGCTTCATCCACGGCCGGCCCGACCTGAAGGAAACGGTGCGGCGGCTGCAAGCCTATGCCGAGGCCGGCGCGGAATGCCTTTATGCGCCCGGCATCAAGACGCGCGAAGAAATCGAAACGGTGGTGAAGGCGGTGGCGCCCAAAGCGGTCAATCTGCTGATGGCGTGGCCGCTCAGCTTCAGCGTGGCCGACATCGCGGCCATGGGCGTGCGACGCATCAGCGTCGGCGGCACGCTCGCGCGCATTGCCATGGACGCCTTCCTCAAATCGGCGCGCGCGATCGCCGAGCAGGGCTCGTTCGAGAGCTTCGGCGGCGTCATCGGCAATCCGGAGCTCAACAAGTTCTTCCACGGGGATCGCAAGAACCGGTCATGACGAATCCGGGCACGCGGCCGGTGGGGCCGCCGGTCGATGCAACGCCGGCGGGCCCGCCGCAGCCGGTGACGCTCGCAGGCCGCTTCGGCACGGTCGAGCGGGTCAACGCCGCGCGGCATGGCGCGGACCTGTGGCGCGCCATGGCCGGACACGAGGCGCTGTGGACTTATCTGCCCGATGGACCCTATGCCGACGAGGCGGGCTTTGCCGGCTGGCTGCAGGCACGCGAGCAAGACGCGAACCGCTACTGCTACGCGGTCCTCGACCGCGAGCGCCGCGCGGTGGGCGTGATGTCGCTGATGGAAATCCGCCCGGCCATGCGGGTGATCGAGATCGGCTATATCGTCTATTCCCCGGCGCTGCAGCGGACGCCGCTCGCCACCGAAGCGCAGTACCTGATCGCGCGCTACGCCTTCGAGACGCTGGGCTACCGGCGCTACGAGTGGAAATGCGACGCGCTCAATGCGCCGTCGCGGCGCGCCGCCTTGCGTTTCGGTTTCGTCTATGAGGGAATTTTCCGCCAGCACATGATCGTCAAGGACCGCAACCGCGACACCGCCTGGTTCGCCATGCTCGACGGCGATTGGCCGGCGCGCAAGGCGGCCTTCGAGCGCTGGCTGGCGCCGGAGAACTTCACGGCGGACGCACGGCAGATCGAAAGCCTGAGCGTGCTCAACAAATCGACGCAATGACGCCTTTTCGACTGGTCATCCCGCGAGCCGGTATCGATACGCCGCAGCAATGGGATTATGGATTCCGGGTTCGCCCACTTCGTGCGCGCCCCGGAATGACGGCTTAGAAGACTGCATGACCGACGCGCTCCCCTCCTCGTCCCGGCTGACGCGGCAACGGCCGTTCGTGCTGTTCTGGCTCGCCCGCATGGCCTCGAGCATGGCCTACCAGATGATGGCGCTGCTCATCGGCTGGAAAATCTACGAGATCACCAACAGCGCCTTCGACCTCGGCCTGGTCGGGCTGATCCAATTCGTGCCGCAAGTGGTGCTCACGCTGTTCATCGGCCACGCCGCCGACCGCTACGACCGCCGCGCCATCATCCGCGCGGCGCAGAGCCTCAACGCGTTGACCGCGCTGATGATCGCCGCGGCCCTCATTACGCATAACCTCGACCGCTATCTGTTGTTCGGCGCCGTATTCCTGATCGGCTGCGCCCGCGCCTTCGAAGTGCCGACCGGCAGCGCGCTGGTGCCGCTGCTGGTGCCGGCGCCGCTGATCTCGCGCGCGGTGGCGGCCTGGACGTCGGCCAACCAGACGGCGGTGATCTGCGGGCCGGCGCTTGGCGGATTGCTCTATGTGGTAAGCCCGGTGATCGTCGCGGCGGTCTGCGTCGTATTCTTTTCCGCGGCCGTCACTTTCGTCACGCTGATCCGCCTCAAGGGCGCGGCGCCCGCGCGCGAGCCGCCCACGCTTTCCTCGGTGCTGGCGGGTCTGCACTACATCCGCACGCGGCGCCGGCTGTTGGGCGTCATCACGCTCGACCTGTTCGTGGTGCTGCTCGGCGGAACGATCGCGCTGTTGCCCGTCTATGCGCGCGACATCCTGGCCGTCGGGCCGGTCGGCCTCGGCCTCCTGCGCTCGGCGCCGGCGGTGGGCGCGCTCGCCACCGCCATCCTGCTGTCGCGCCGCCCGGTCGAGCGCCATCTCGGCGCCAAGATGTTCGCCGTGGTGGCGATCTACGGCATTGCCACCATCGTTTTCGGGCTGTCGCGCTGGTTTCCGCTCTCGCTTGCCGCGCTGGCCGTGCTTGGCGCCTCTGACGCGGTCAGCATCGTGATCCGCTTCTCGCTGGTGCAGATCGAGACGCCCGACGCCATGCGCGGGCGGGTGAGCGCGATCAACTACCTGTTCGTCGGCTCCTCCAACACGCTGGGCGACTTCGAGGCCGGCACCGTAGCGGCCTGGCTGGGCGCCGTGGCCTCGGTGGTGATCGGCGGCGTCGGCTCGCTGATGGTGGCGGCGATCTGGATGCTATTATTCCCCGATCTGCGCCGCGTCGACCGTTACGAGCCGGCGGATCAACCGAAAGAGGAAACGTGATGCACATTCTGATCACCGGCGCGGCGGGCATGATCGGCCGCAAGCTGACCGAGCGGCTGGTCAAAGACGGCAAGCTCAACGGCCGGACAATCGACCGGCTGACGCTGATCGACGTGGTGGCGCCGCAGGCGCCGGCGGGCTTCGCCGGCAAGGTGGACGCGGTGACCAGCGACCTGCCGGCGGCGGGCGAAGCCGCCAAGGCGGTAGCGGCGCGGCCGGATGTGATCTTCCATCTCGCCGGCGTGGTGTCGGGCGAGGCGGAAACCGATTTCGACAAGGGCTACCGGGTCAATCTCGACGGCACCCGCGCGCTGTTGGAGGCGGTGCGGCTCGCCGGCGGCGGCTATCGTCCCAAATTCGTCTTCACCTCCTCGATCGCGGTGTTCGGCGCGCCTTTCCCAGAGGCGATCCCGGACGACTTCCACCTCACCCCTCTCACCTCCTACGGCACGCAGAAGGCGATGTGCGAATTGCTGCTGGCCGACTATACGCGCCGCGGTTTTCTCGACGGCGTGGGCTTGCGGCTGCCGTCGATCGTGGTGCGGCCGGGCAAGCCCAACAAGGCGGCTTCCGGTTTCTTCTCCGGCATCATCCGCGAGCCGCTCGCCGGGCATGAGGCGCTGCTGCCGGTGCCGGACAGCGTGCTGCATTGGCACGCGTCCCCTCGTTCGGCGGTCGGCTTTCTCATCCACGCCGCCGGCCTGACGCGCGACGAGCTCGGCGAGCGCGTGAACCTGACCATGCCGGGCGTGTGCTGCACCGTGGGCGAGCAGATCGCGGCGCTCAAGCGCGTCGCCGGCGAAAAGGTCGCCGCGCGCATCCGCCGCGCGCCGGACGAATTGGTGGCGCGCATCGTTGCCGGATGGCCGCGCCGGTTCGAGCCGAAGCGGGCGCTCAAGCTCGGCTTCACGGTGGAGAAGACTTTCGACGATATCATCCGCGCCCATATCGAGGACGAGCTGGGCGGGCGAATTGCCAACTAATCTTTTGTCGTTCCGGGGCCGGCCGAAGGCCGGAGCCCGGAACCCATAACCCCGGTGCTCGCGATTGTTCGAGAGCGTCGTGGCTATGGATTCCGGGCTCGCTCGCTGCGCTCGCGCCCCGGAATGACGAGCAACTTGCGCCGCCCGCCCCAGGCCTTACATTGCCGGCCATGACCTACGTCGACGCCGCTCTCGCACCTTTACGCAAAACCGGTCAGATCAAGCTGCATGGCCCCGAGGCCTTTGCCGGCATGCGCAAGGCCGGCCAGCTGGTGGCGAACTGCCTGGACATGCTGACCCGGGAGGTCGGGCCCGGCGTGGCCACCGACAAGATCGACCGCCTGGTGTTCGAATACGCGATGGATCACGGCGCCCTGCCGGCGACGCTGATGTATCGCGGCTACAAGAAATCGACCTGCACCTCGCTCAATCACGTGGTCTGCCACGGCATCCCGGGCGACAAGCCGCTGAAGGACGGCGACATCGTCAATATCGACGTGACGCTGATCCTGAACGGCTGGCACGGCGACAGTAGCCGCATGTTCCCGATCGGCGAGATCCCGCGCCGCGCCGAGCGCCTGATCGAGGTGACGCACGAGGCCATGATGCGCGGCATCAGCGTGATCCGCCCCGGCGCCACCACCGGCGACGTCGGCCACGCCATCCAGAGTTTCGTCGAGGCGCAGCACATGAGCGTGGTGCGCGATTTCTGCGGCCACGGGCTCGGCCGCCTGTTCCACGACGAGCCCAATATCGTGCATGTCGGCCGCCCCGGCGAAGGCATCGTGCTCAAGCCCGGCATGTTCTTCACGGTCGAGCCGATGATCAATATCGGCCGCCCGCACGTGAAGGTCTTGTCCGACGGCTGGACCGCGGTGACGCGCGACCGCTCGCTGTCGGCGCAGTTCGAGCACACGGTCGGCGTCACCGAGACCGGCGTGGAGGTGTTCACCTTCTCGCCCGCCGGGCTCGACAAGCCGCCGTATAGGCGCTGAGCCTCGCTAATCCCATCCGCTCGTCTCCGCGAAAGCGGGGACCCAGTCTGGTCTGGCTGGATTCCCGCTTGCGCGTGAATGAGCGGGAGCCTGCCGTGATACCCTCGTCGATTGCCTCCGGCTGAACTACAATCGCCCCGGGTAGGGCGTTCGCCATGGCGGCAAGGGGCAAGAATGCGGGCAAAACCGGCCTCTCCGAGGCGCCGCCGCACTATCACGGCCACCGCGAGCGGCTGCGCGCGCGCTTCCGCGAGGCCGGCAACGAGGCGGTGAGCGACTACGAATTGCTCGAACTGGTGCTGTTCCGCGCCATCCCGCAACGCGACGTCAAGCCCCTGGCGAAAGACCTGATCGCCAAATTCGGCTCCTTCGCCGAGGTGGTGGCGGCGGCGCCGGCGCGCCTGCGCGAGGTCAAGGGACTGGGCGAGGCGGCGATCACCGAATTGAAGATCGTGCACGCGGCGGCGAGCCGTCTGGCGCGCGGTCAGGTGCGCAAGCAGACGGTGCTGTCGTCATGGGGAAGCGTGCTCGACTATTGCCGCACGGCCATGGCCTTCGCCGACAAGGAGCAGTTCCGCGTGCTGTTCCTCGACAAGCGCAACCAGCTCATCGCGGACGAATTGCAGCAGACCGGCACGGTCGACCACACGCCGGTCTATCCGCGCGAGGTGGTCAAGCGCGCGCTCGAACTGTCGGCGACGGCGCTGATCCTGGTGCACAACCACCCGAGCGGCGATCCCACGCCCTCGCGCGCCGATATCCAGAAGACACAGGCGATCATCGAGGTGGCGAAGCCCCTAGGCATCGCCGTGCACGACCACATCATCGTCGGCAAGGAAGGGCACGCGAGCTTCAAGGGGCTAAGGTTGATTTGAACCTACGTGTCCCGGGCGCAGCGCAGCACGAAGTGGTGCGCTGCAGACCCGGGACCTTTACGCATCCGAAATTCGAAACGGCCCCGGATCGGCGGCGCATCACTTAGCCATAGCGCGTCGAAGACGCGCATATAGCTGCGTGCTGCGCCGCATCCGGGGCAAGTGCCTTACTGCTTCACCAGCGTCAATTGATCCGGCCGGTCCGGCAAGCGGCGCCAGGTGACGTCGTCGATTTCCTCGAAGCGCCAGGGCTCCCCGGTTCCCGGGATCAGCACCAGCTGGCCGTTGTCGATGCGCCATTGCGTCAAACCAAGCTTGGCGATGCCAGCGTCACAGCCCGGCTGCGCGGTCAGCGTAAAGCCCTCCTGCGAGACTGCAGCCGTGAGCGCGAACAGGCACAACGGCTTGCCCTCGCCGCGCTTGAGCGCCCAGGCGCCGGCAAGCTGTTCCGGCTTGATCGGCGCCGGCCCGGTCGCGGCGCCCGGCTGCTGCAGAAACAAGACGCCCAGGCCGGGCGTCGGCGCCTCGTACACGCCGTCCTCGGCCTCGCTGAACTCGATCAGCGCCTTGCCCCTGGCGTCGAGCATATAGAGCAAATCGTCGGGCGGGAATTTCCAGGCCACGACGTCGCGCACCAGGGGGAACAGCGCCGTGCAGGCGGGGTCGACGGCGAGCGCAAGCCCTGCGCCGGCGCGCTCACCCTTGAAGGTGACGCTGCACTTCTTGTCGCGCGCGGCATTGGAGAGGTCCCAGGTGCCGATCATGCCTTTGGCCGCCTCGCCGAGCTCGGGCGATTGCGCGAGCGCGGGCGCGGCGAGACAGGCGGCAAGGATAGCGGCTAGCAAACGGATCATTGCGAAAACCTGTCACTGTCATTCCGGGACGCGAGCGAAGCGAGCAGGCCCGGAATGACAGCGATGATATCACCGCGCAAGGCTCATTGGACGCCTAGCGCTTGGGCGGATAGGGCGTCTCCGGTACCGGGGTGAGCGGCGGCTTGCCGTTAGCCCAGGCAAGAATGTTGTCGACCACCAGCTGGTCCATGGCGGCGCGGGTCACCTCGGTCGAGGAGCCGAGATGCGGGAACAGGCAGACATGGTCCATGTCGAGCAATTCCTGCGGCACATGCGGCTCCTTGGCGAAGACGTCGAGGCCGGCGGAATAGATGGTGCGGTCTTTCAAGGCCGCGATCAGGGCCGGCTCATCCACCACCGAGCCGCGCGCCATGTTGATGAGGATGCCGTTGGGACCGAGCGCCTTGAGCACTTCGGCATTGATCAGGTTCTGCGTCGCCGCGCCGCCGGGCACGATCACCATCAGCGTGTCGACGTCGCGCGCCATGTTGACGAGCTTGGGATAATATTTGTATTTCACGCCGGCCTGCGGATTGCGCGAATGGTAGACCACCGGCACGCCGAAGGCCTCGAGCCGTCGCGCGATCGCCTTGCCGATGCGGCCCATGCCGACCATGCCGACGGTGCGGTTGCGCAACGTGGCGTTGGTGAGCGGGTATTGCGCCTGTTTCCATTTGCCGGCGCGCAGATAGCGATCCGCCTGCGGAAATTCCCGCACGGTGCAAAGCAGCAGCCCGAGCGCGGTGTCGGCCACTTCTTCGTTCAGCACTTCCGGCGTGTGGGTGACGACGATGCCGTGCTCGCCCGCCCATTTGGCGTCGATGTGGTCGTAGCCGACGCCGAAGCTCGAAATCTGCTCGAGCTTCGGGAAACGCTGCATGAATGCGGCATTGATCGGCTCGTTCGTATAGGTGACCGCGATCGCTCCGATCTTATCGGCGACAGACTTGATGAAAGCGTCCTTGTCCTTCGCCTCGATCAGCTTGTGCAGGCTAATCTTGGAGGCCAGTCCCTCCATAATGACCGATTTCTCTTTGCCTACCAGCAAGACATGCGGCTTTTCGCCAGCCATTTTCCTTCACTCCCAATTCACCGATTGATCCACGCCAGCACCACGCCCATCAGAACGACGCGGACTGTATCATAGACGATCTGCTTGAGCGCCAGCGCGAGCGGCACCGGCGTGACCACGTGGTAGATGAGATAGGTCGGGATCACCGTCAAGAATGCGATGGCGATGCCGAAGCGGACGCCTTGCATCAGCCACGGCTTGTCCTCCTTGCCCTGCACGTAGACCCAGGCGAAAGCGATGCCGAACAAGGCCTGCGCCAGGATGAGGTAAGGGATCAGCTTTTGCGCCTCGGCCGGCGGCCGCATGCCTTGGGTGACGGAGTAGTCGGCGCCCAGCAGCACGCCGTGCACCACGAAGCTCAGTCCCCACGCCATGATGAACATGACGACGGCGGAAATGATGCATTTCTTGCCCACGGCTCGACCCCGCTCGGGATTAGATGAGTGCCGTTACCGGCTTCTCGATCAATGCCTTGAACGCCGCCAGCAGTTGCGCGCCGAGCGCGCCGTCGACCACGCGATGATCGCAGGAGAGCGTGACCGTCATCTGGCTGACGAACTTGACCGAGCCGTCTTCCGCTTCGACCGGAGCGCGGCGCGCGGCGCCGACGGCGAGAAGCGTGGCCTGCGGCGGATTGATGATGGCGGCGAATTCGCGCACGCCGTACATGCCGAGATTGGAGATGGCGGAAGCGCCGCCCTGGTATTCCGTCGGCTTGAGTTTTTTGGCGCGGGCGCGTTCGGCGAGATCGCGCATTTCGGCCGAGATGGCGGTAAGCGATTTCAAGTCGGCGTTGCGCACGACCGGCGTGATGAGACCGCCGTCGAGCGCCACCGCCACGCCGATATCGGCGTGGGCAAAACGCAAGAACCGGTCTTCGGCAAACACCGCGTTGGCGGCGGGCACGCGCATGAGCGCGGCGGCCCAGGCCTTGATGATGAAGTCGTTGAGCGAGAGCTTGAAGGCGGGCTCGCCGTCCTTTTCAGGCGCGGCGGCGTTTGCCTCCTCGCGCATGGCGACGAGCCGGCCGATCTCCACGTCGGCGGTCAGATAGAAATGCGGGATGGTTTGCTTTGCCTCGACCAGCCTGATGGCGATGGTGCGGCGCATGGAGTCGAGCGGAACTTCCTCGTAGGCGACCCCCTGGTAGAGCGCCTTCACCTGCGCTGCGCCGGCGCCGCGCACCAGAGCCGGCGCCGTTGCGGCCGGCGCCGCTTTTTCCACGTCGCGCGCCACGATGCGGCCGCGCGGGCCGGAGCCGGAAACGCGCGTGAGGTCGATGCCGCGCTCGCCGGCCAGCCTGCGTGCCAGCGGCGTGACGCTGATGCCGCCAATGCGGGCCGGACCGTAGTTCTTTTCCGGCGTCCGCACCTCGCGGAAGGGATCCATGTGCGGATAGGCGAATGACGCGGTCTCTATCCGCTCATTCCCGCGCAAGCGGGAATCCAGTGCAGCTTGGCGCTCGGCCCCCGCTGGAGCCTGCACCCGGGCCGCGCTTGGCGCGGATCCGGGTGCGGGGGTTGAGATCGGAGATTGGGACGCGCGCAACGCTCTCGCAGCAGCAGACGGTACGTCTGAGCATGCCCGTCGCCGGCGCGCCGGCACCCGCAATCACCGCCACCACGGCGCCGACCTTGGCCGTATCGCCGACCTGGAAACGAATTTCGGAGAGCGTGCCGCCGACCGTCGCCGGCACTTCCATCGAGGTCTTGTCGGTTTCGATCTCGAACAGGTTGTCGCCCGGCTTGACCTCGTCGCCGGCCGACTTGAACCATTTCACGATCTTGCCCTCGGCGACGGTCTCGCCGAGTTGCGGCATCAGGACGTCCACGCGCGTTTCACTCCGCCTCGTGTCCCGGACGCGGTGCAGCGCGAAGCGGTGCACCGCTGATCCGGGACCCCGGTTTCTGCAAATCAAGCTGGGGCCCGAGTCTGCAGCGCATCACTACGTGCCGCGCTGCGCCCGGGACACAAATGCCCTCACCAACTCACCGACACGTATTGCGTCTCGAGAAATTCCTTCATGCCTTCCTGCGCGCCTTCGCGGCCGATGCCGGACTGCTTCATGCCGCCGAACGGCGCCGCCGGATCGGACACCAGGCCGCGGTTGAGGCCCACCATGCCGAAATCGAGCTTCTCGGAGACGCGCAGGCCGCGCGTCAGATCCTTGGTGTAGAGATAGGCGACCAGCCCGTATTCGGTGTCGTTGGCGCGCTTGACCACCTCGTCCTCGGTCTTGAAGGTCTGCAGCGAGGCGACCGGCCCGAAGATTTCCTCGTTCAGCAACTTGGAATTGTCGGAGACATTGGCAAGCACGGTGGCCGGATAGAAGAAACCGGGCCCCTCCGGCAGCTTGCCGCCGGTCAGCACCTTGGCGCCCTTCTTCACCGCGTCGTCCACCAGTTCGATCACCTTGTCGCGGCCGTCCTTGTTGACCAGAGGCCCGAGGTTGACGCCCTCGTCGAGGCCGTTGCCCATCTTGAGGCCGGCCATCTTGGCGGTGAGCTTCTTGGCAAATTCGTCGTGCACCTTCTCGTGCACGTAGAAGCGGTTGGCGGCCGTGCAGGCCTCGCCCATGTTGCGCATCTTGGCGACCATGGCGCCGTCGATCGCGGCGTCGATATCGGCGTCCTCGAACACGATGAAGGGCGCGTTGCCGCCCAATTCCATCGCCGGCTTGACGATGTTGTCGGCGGCCTCGTGCAGGAGCTTGCGTCCGACATCGGTGGAGCCGGTGAAGGAGACGACGCGCACACGGCGGTCGTGCAGCATGGCGGAAACCACCTTGCCCGACGAGCGCGAGGGGATGACGTTGACCACGCCGGGCGGCACGCCGGCTTCTTCCAGCGCCGGCATCAGCGCCAGCATGGTGAGCGGCGTATCGGAGGCGGGCTTGAGCACCACCGGGCAGCCGGCGGCGAGCGCCGGGCCGATCTTGCGCGTCGCCATGGCGGCGGGGAAATTCCACGGCGTCACCAACACGGCGATGCCGGCCGGCCTGTGCTGCACGAAAATGCGCGCGCCGGAAGCCGGCGCCATCGACAGGTCGCCCTTGTTGCGCACGGCTTCCTCGGCATACCAGCGGAAGAATTCGGCGGCGTAAGCCACTTCGCCGCGCGAGTCGGGCAGCGCCTTGCCGTTCTCCAGCGTGATCAGTTTGGCGAAGCGCTCGGCGTCGCGCATGATCAGCTCGTGGCATTTGCGCAGGATCTCGGCGCGCTCGCGCGGCTTGCGCTTGGCCCAGCCTTCGAAGGCTTCCTGCGCGGCGTCGAGCGCGGCCATGGCATCGTCGACGGTGGCGCTGGCGACAGAAGCGATCGAGCGTTCGGTCGCCGGATCGATCACGTCGAAGCGGCCGTTGTCGGAAGCTTTGCGCCACTTGCCGCCGATCCACAGGTCGGTCGGAACGTTGGCGAGAAGATTTTCGTACATGATGATGATCCTTCACTCGTCATTCCGGGGCGGCGCGCAGTGCCGAACCCGGAATCCAGATGCAAGCACGGTATGTGTTTCTGGATTCCGGGTTCGCGCCTTCAGCGCGCCCCGGAATGACGGAAACACCTAACTCCCCAAGCTCCGCCTCACCGTCTCCGCAATGCGCTGCGGCGTCGGCAGCACGATGTCTTCCAGATTGTCGGCGGCCGGCAGCGGAATGTGCGGCGTGGTGATGCGCACCGGCGGGCCGTCGAGATCGTAGAAGGCCTCGTCGGCGGCGATCGAGACGATCTCGGCGCCCCAGCCGCACAGCCGCGGGTTCTCCTCCACCGTGAACAGCCGGTGGGTCTTGGCCACCGAGCTTAAGATTGTCTGCGTGTCGAGCGGCACCAGCGAACGCACGTCGACAACTTCGCAATCGAGGCCGTGTTCCGCCTTCAGTTTCTCGGCGGCCTCCAGCGCACGCGGCACCATCAGCGCGAGCGCCAGAATGGTGGCGTCCTTGCCGGGCCGCACGATCTTGGCGGTGCCGAGCGTGTCGACGATCTCGCCGTCCGGCACCTCGCCCTTGGTGGCGTAGAGCGACTTGTGCTCGAAGAAGATCACCGGGTCGGGATCGCGCACCGAGGCCGCCAGCAGGCCGATGACGTCAGTGGGCGTCGACGGCGCCACCACCTTCAGCCCCGGGATCATCATGCACCAGTTCTCGACGCTCTGCGAATGCTGCGCGCCGAAGCGCGAGCCGGCGCCGTTGCCGGTGCGCACCACCAGCGGGCACTTGACCTGGCCGTTCGACATGTAGCGGCTCTTGGGGAACTCGTTGGCGATATAGTCGAAGCAGACGGCGAAGAAGTCGGAGAACATGATCTCGGCGATCGGCTTCAGGCCGGTCATCGCCGCGCCCATGGCGGCGCCGAGGATCGCCTGCTCGGAGATCGGCGTGTCGCGCACGCGCAGCGGTCCGAACATTTCGAACAGGCCGACCGTCGCCTTGAACACGCCGCCGGCCTTGGCCACGTCCTCGCCGAGAAACACCACGTCGGGATCGCGCTCCATCTCCTGCGCAATGCCGCGGATGACGGCGTCGCGGTAGGTCATCTCCGGCATGTCAGTTTCTCCAGGCCCAGCCGCCGTCGGCATAGACGTCGGTGACCAGAATGTCCTGCGGCGGCACCGGCGCGGCCTTGCAAGCTTCGGTGGCGTCGTCGACTTCCTTGCGCACGGAGGCGTCGATGTCGGCGATCGTCTTTTCGCCGACGCCGAACTGCAGCAGGCGCTCCTTGTAGATCTTGATCGGGTCGCGCTGCTTCCAGCGGTCGAGCTCGCCCTCCGGCCGGTACTTGGCGGGATCGGCGCGCGAATGGCCGCTGTGACGATAGGTGAGGCACTCGATCAGCGACGGCCCTTCGCCCGCCCGCGCCTTCTTGTAGGCGGCTTGCGCGGTGCGATAGACCACGTCGGCGTCGTTGCCGTCGACGACGATGCGCTCGAGCCCGTAGGACGCGGCGCGATCGGCGGCCGGGTTGGGCACCGCGGTGACGTCGGCAATCGGCGTGTATTCCATGTAGAGATTGTTCTCGCATACGAAGATCACCGGCAGCTTCCACACCGCCGCGAAATTGAGCGCCTCGTGAAAGGCGCCGATATTGGTGGTGCCGTCGCCGAAGAAACAGACCGAGACGTCCTTGTCGCCTTTGTATTGCGCGCGCCAGGCGGCCCCGCAGGCGATCGGCAGATGCGCGCCGATGATGGCGTAGGAGCCCATGACGCCGTGATCGACAGAGGTCAGGTGCATCGAGCCGCCCTTGCCGCGCATCAGCCCGTTGTCGCGCTGCATGAGCTCGCCCAGCACCTTCTCCACGGAGACGCCGCGGGCCAGCGTGTGGGCGTGGCCGCGATAGGTACAGAAGGAGAGATCGCCGGGCTGCATGGCGCCGGCAAAGCCTGCCGCCACCGCCTCCTGGCCGAGCGAGAGATGGCTGGTTCCCTTGACCAGATTTTGCAGGAACAGGTCGAAGGCGCGCTGCTCGGCCTCGCGGATCACCACCTGGGTGCGGTACATCGCCAAGCGCTTTTCCTCGCCGATGTCGTCGTTCAAGGCGGCGCCGGGAGCGGGCGAGCGCTGATCGATTTTGGCCATGGGGTTTCCTACACGAAAGAGTGGCGACCTTAGCTCCCCGCCCGAGCCTTACGCAACGGGCGCGGAAGGCTCCGGCTTGCCCCTGACGGTCTCACGGTGCAGCAGATAAAGGCCGGAGCCGATGACGATCGAGCCGCCGATAATGGTCCAGCGGTGCGGGAGATCGTCAAAGACGACGAATCCGAGCGTCGTCGTCCACACCATCTGCGTGTAAATGAAAGGGGCGAGCGTGGAAGCCGGCGCCAGTCGGTGGGCGCGGATGAGCAGGTAGTGCCCACCGCCGCCGAGCGCGCCGATCAGCACCATCAGCGCGACGGTCAGCACGCCGTCCGGCGGCGTCCACACAAAGGGCGCGACAACCGTCATCGTCAGCGCGCCGACCAGGTTGGTATAGAACTGCGTGGTGTCGTTGCTGTCGCTGCGCGACAACAGCCGCGTCGAGATCACGTAGAAGGCGTAACACATCGCGCCCCCGAACGACAAAAGGGCCGCCGGGTGCAGACCGCCGATGCCAGGCCTTGCCACCACCAGGACGCCGATGAACCCGACGATGATCGCGCTCCAGCGCCGCAAGCCGACGTGCTCGCCGAGCAGGGGCACGCAGAGCACCGCCACCAGGAATGGCGTCGAGAAGATGATCGACAGCGCTTCATCGAGCTGCAGCCAGCGCAGCGCGAACAGATTGAGGCCGGTCGAGAGCAAGAGCAGCGCCGAGCGGCCGATCTGCAGCCATGGCCGCGCGGTGCGCGTCAGGCCGGGCCGATTGTACGGGTTGACGAAGATAAGCGTGAGCGCGAAGGCGAAGAAATAACGCGCCCAAACGACCTGCGTCGTCGCCATGTGGTGATTGAGGTATTTGCCGGTGGCGTCGAGGCAGGAGAACGAGGCCACCGCCGCACACATCAGCGCGATGCCGGTCAGCCTCTGCCGGCGCTGGGAACTCGATTCGGTCAATAGGTCGCCCGCCCGCCTGAAATGTCGAACACGGCGCCGGTGGTAGCGGAGCATTCGGCCGATGCGCAATAGGCGGCGAGTCCGGCGATCTCCTCCACGGCGACGAAGCGCCCGCGCGGGATCTTCGACAGCATGAAATCGATGTGCTCCTGCGTCATCTGGTCGAAGATGGCGGTGCGCGCGGCCGCCGGCGTGATGGCGTTGACCGAAATATCGTAGGAGGCGAGCTCCTTGCCGAGCGTCTTGGTCAGCGCGATCACTGCCGCCTTGGAGGCTGAATAGGCCGGCGCGTTCGGATTGCCCTCCTTGCCGGCGATCGAGGCGATGTTGACGATGCGGCCGTAGTTCTGCGCCACCATCAAGGGCGCGACGGCGCGGCAGCAATGGAACGGCCCGTCGAGATTGATCGCCATGACCGTGCGCCAGGCTTCCAGTGGATACTCCATGGTCTTGATGTTGGGGCCGGCTATGCCGGCATTGTTCACCAGGATGTCGATGCGCTGAAGCGCTTTCCCCGTTGCGTCGCGGGCGCGCTCGACGGCGGCGTAGTCGGTGACGTCGACGGCGACCGCGGTAACCTCCCCACGGCCTTTCAACGCCGCCGCGGTCTTTTCAGCCAATGCAAGGTCGCGATCCCACAGCGCGACGGCGGCTCCGGAATTGAGGAACCGCTCGGCAATGGCGCGGCCGATACCCTGCGCGCCGCCGGTAACCACGGCTTTGCGTCCGGCAAGATCGATCCTGTTGGTCATGGCGCCTCTCTCTTATTGACGGTAGCGAAGGTTGCGGTCGCTGGCGAGTGCGCAGATGGTAGCTAGCGCTCGCGCCGCGTTTCGCTTTCGTGCCAGCGGCGCAAGATGAGATGCGACAGCGCCGACAGCGCGAAGAAGATGGCGACGCCGGCGAGCGACAACAGCAGCAGCGCCGCGAACATGCGCGGGATGTTCAGCCGGTAGCCCGACTCGGCGATGCGGTAGGCGAGGCCCGAGCCGGCGCCGGCGGAGCCGGCGGCGATCTCGGCCACCACCGCGCCGATCAGCGACAGGCCGCCGGCGATGCGCAAGCCGGCCAGCGTTTGCGGCAGCGCCGAAGGCAATTTCAGGTTCCACAGCACCTGCCAGCGCGTGGCTTTGTAGAGGTCGAACAGCGCCAACAGATTATGGTCGACCGAATTGAGGCCCAGCGTGGTGTTGGCGAGCACCGGAAAGAAGGCGACGATCCAGGCGCAGGCAAGCACGGCCAGCGGCTGCGGCAGATAGATCAGGAGCAGCGGCGCGATGGCGACCACCGGCGTGACCTGCAAGATGACGGCGTAAGGATAGAACGAGTATTCGAAGGCCCACCATTGATTGAAGGCGACCGCCAGCACGACGCCGCCGACCGCGGCGAGCACGAAAGCCTCGATGGTGATGCTGAGCGTCACCCATAGCGAATTCATCAGCAGGGCGCCGTCGGAAGTAAGCGTGGCGAAGACCAAGCCCGGCCCCGGCAGCAGATAGGGCGGGATGGCGAAGCTGTCGACGACCGCCTGCCACAGCGCCAGGACGACGGCGAGCACCAGGACGGGCAAGACGACGCGGAGCGCGCGCTCGTTCATGCCGGCTCCTCCGCCATCGCCTCGCCCAGCGCCTGCGAGACAAGCCGGCAATAGCCGGCGTATTCCGCCGACGTGCGGAAATGCTCGTCGCGCGGATAAGGCGCGGGGATCGCGATCTCGGCGAACACGCGCCCCGGCCGCGGCGTCATTACCACGATGCGCTGCGAGAGATAGACCGACTCGAACACCGAATGGGTGACGAAGATCACGGTGCGGCGCAGCTCCTGCCACAAGCCGAGCAGGTCGTTGTTGAGCTTGAAGCGGGTGATCTCGTCGAGCGCGGCGAAGGGCTCGTCCATGAGCAGCAAATGCGGCTCGGTGACGAGGGCCCGCGCGATCGAGACGCGCATCTTCATGCCGCCGGACAGCTCGCGCGGATAGCTCGACCCAAATTCGGCAAGGCCGACGCGCGAGAGGGCCTGCGCCACGGCCTTGCTCGCGTCGAGCCCCGGTGTACGCGCGAGCTTGAGCGGTAGCCGCACATTGCCGGCAACGTCGGCCCAGGGCATCAGCGTCGGCTCCTGAAAGACGAAGCCGATGCGAGCGCCCTGCCCGCCGCCCGGCCAATGCACCTCGCCCGCGGTGGCCGCGCTCAGGCCGGCGATGATGCGCAGCGCCGTCGACTTGCCGCAGCCCGACGGTCCGAGCAGCGCCACGAACTCGCCGCCGCGCACCGCGAGATCGAGCCCGCGCAGCGCCACCGTGCCGTTGTCGAAGGTCTTCGAAACGTTGCGGAGCGTGACGATGGTGGATTGGTCAGATGAAGATTTCACGCGGCAATTATCTTTGCTGTCATTCCGGAACGCGAGCGCAGCTCGCGGACCCGGAATCCATACAGCGCAGTCGCTCGGTTGGTGGCAAAGCTTTCATCGAAACGCTTCGCTGCGGACTATGGATTCCGGGTTCGCGCACTTCGTGCGCGCCCCGGAATGACAGCATAGAGGATACGCCCGGCCTAGTCAGTTCTTCGGCCTGAGATCGGCCCCCACACCCTTATTCACGAAGCCCAGCGTGTAGCCGCGCTTGTAGTCGAGGCCGGCCTTCACCACGCCGGACTGAACCATCTTGTCGTAGAAGCTCTGCCAGCGCGCGTCGGTCATGGCGCCGATGCCGAGCTTTAGCGTGTCGCCGGAGTTGACGATGCCGTCCTCTTTCATCTTGGCGATCGAATAGGCGAGCTGGTCGTCGGTCATTTCCGGGTTTTGCTTCTTGATCAGCGCATTGCCCGGCGAGGGATCGCCATAGAGATAATGATACCAGCCGATCGCCGAGGCATCGACGAAGCGCTGCACCAGGTCCGGCTTCTTCTCCACCAGGTCGCGGCGCGTTTCGATCAGCGTCGAATAGCTGTTGAACCCATGGTCGGCGAGCAGGAATACCCGCGGCTTGAACTTCGCCTGTTTCTCGATCGCGTAGGGCTCGGAGGTGACATAGCCTTCCATGGCGGAGTTCTTATCCGCCAGGAACGGCTGCGCGTTGAAGGTATAGGGCTTCACCTTCTTCTCGTCGAAGCCGTAGGTGTGCTTCAGCCACTGGAAGTAGGTGACGATGCCTTCCTTGGAAACGAACAGCGTGAGCCGTTTGAGGTCCTCGAATGTCTTCACGTCCGGCCATGCGATCAGCACCTGCGGGTCCTTCTGGAAGCTCGCCGCCACCGCGATGGTGGGAACGTCGTGCGCCACGGCGTCGTCTGCAGCGAATTGGCGCTCATGAAGAAATCGAGCTTGCCGACCGGCAGCAGGATGCGGTTGTTCACGTTCGGCCCGCCCGGCACGATGGTCACGTCCAGCCCGTATTTCTTGTAGGTGCCGTCGGCGAGCGCCTGGTAGAAGCCGCCATGCTCGGCCTCCGCCACCCAATTGGTGCCAAAGCGCACCTTGTCGAGCGACTGCGCCTGGGCGGCGCCCAGCGTTGCGGCCAAAGCCAATAAAACCGCTGCGATTCTCGTCATGCGGCCACTGTGTCATCGGCGGAGCGCAAATGCCATCCCCGGCTTTGAACCTTTGCCGGCGCCGCTGCGACCTAAACAATGCGAGCCGCCCATGAGGGACGGCCGCCGTAAGATCGGCGTTCTGCCCCCGCCCACCCAGCGCCGGTCCGCCCGGCCCGCCCGGTATGTCCCCTGTCCGGGCGGGCCGCCTCTTTCGGAACTCGGCGTTACGAACCGGTTGCAGAGAATTACGGCCGCTTGCCTTGCCCGCGGCGATTTGCTTTGCATTGAAAAATCGAAACGACAAGCCGCGGCCCGCAGCGTAACGGGCCGCCAATCACACCCACCAGCCTTCCGGGAGGAAAGCCATGCCGCTAGCCAAAAGCTCGCTTGCAAAAGGCCTGCTCGCAATTGCGTTCGCCGCCATGCTGTCGGCGGGAAGCGCCGCCGCGCAAACCGAAATCAAATTCGGTCACGTAGGCAAGCCGGGCTCGCTGCTTGAAATGGTCAGCCAGGAATTTGCCAAACGGGCGAATGCCAAACTGGGCGACAAAGCCAAAGTCGTCGTCTACGGATCGAGCCAGCTCGGCGGCGATTCGGAAATGATGAAGAAACTCAAGCTCGGCACGATCGACCTGGTGCAGCCCTCGACGGTGATGTCGTCTTATGTGCCGAGCTTCGGCCTGTTCGAGATGCCCTATCTGGTCAAGGATCGCGACCAGATGGCGCGCATCCGCGACCAGATCGTCTTCCCCACGATGGTGCCGCAGGCCGACAAAGTCGGCTATCACGTCATCGGCGTGTGGGAGAACGGCTTCCGCCAGATCACCAACAACAAGCACCCGATCGTCAAACCGGAGGATCTGCAGGGCATCAAGCTGCGCGTCCCCAAGGGCGTTTGGCGCGTGAAAATGTTCAAGGCCTATGGCGCCAACCCAACCCCGCTCGGCTTCTCGGAAGTGTTCGTCGCATTGCAGACGGGCGCCATGGACGGGCAGGAAAATCCGTTGGCTCAGATCGTCTCCGGCCATTTCCAAGAAGTGCAGAAATATCTGTCGATGAGCGGCCACGTCTATACGCCGTCCTATGTCGTCGCCGGAACGAGCTGGAAACGGCTGCCGGCCGACGTGCAGAAGACCTTGTCCGATACCGCCAAGGAAATGCAGCCGGTCGCGCTCAAGATGGCGGCCGATCTCGACGCCAAGCTGCTGGCCCAGATCAAGAAGAACCCGAACATCAAGGTCAACGAGGTGGACAAGGACGCCTTCATCAAGGCCAGCAAGCCGATCTATGAAGAGTTCGGCAAGGAAGTGAAAGGCGGCAAGGAACTGATCGAGAAGGCGCTCGCGCTCGGCCACAAGGGCTCTTAAGCGTCGTGCACTGGGCGGGCCGGCTTCGTTGCCGGCCCGCTTTTCTCCGCCAAGTCCGGGGATTTTCCTTTGCGTTTGCAAACCGTGCGCGCCGGCTTCGAGAAGCTGCTCGAGCTCATCGTCCTGGTCTTGATGCTCGCGTTGACGGCGCTGGTCATCGCCGGCGCCCTGTTCCGCTATATCGGCCACGCGCTGTCCTGGTACGACGAGCTCGCCTCGATCGGCCTCGTCTGGCTCACCTATTACGGCGCAGCGCTCGCCGCCCTGCGCGGCGCCCATATCGGCGTGCCCGGACTGGTCAATGCCATGCCGCCCAAGCTGCGCGTGGCGGTGACCGTGTTTTCCGAGGCGGTGGTGATCCTCTTTTTCGTGATGCTGGCGATCTACGGCATCAAAGTGCTGCTGATCCTGCAGGGTGAGCACATGATCAGCCTGCCGTCGGTGCCGACGCAGCTCACCCAGTCGGCGATCCCCGCCGGCGCGGTGCTGTTCGTGATCGCCGAGCTGCTGCGGCTGCCCGACGTTTTGCGCGCCGCCCGCAGCCCCACCGGCTTCGTCGACCTGGAGGTCAAGGAAGCGCTCGAGCTCGGCGAGCATGAAGGCCAAAGCCGGCCGGCGGGTGGCCTGCAATGACCATCACGTTCATGCTGATCGGCATGTTCGCGCTGGCGCTGCTCAACGTGCCGATCGCCATTTCGCTTGCCGTCGTCGCGACCGTGGCGATCGCGCTCATCCAGGGCCCCGACATGTTGCCGAACATGGCGCTCGTCATGTTCGAGGGGGCTTCCAGCTTTCCGCTGCTCGCCATCCCCCTGTTCATCCTGGCCGGGGCGATCATGAATGCGTCGAGCATTTCGCGCCGGCTGATCGCCTTCACCTCCGCCTGCTTCGGCTTCGTGCGCGGCGGACTGTCGATGGTGACGATCGGCGCCTCGATGTTCTTTGCCGAGATTTCCGGTTCGGCGGTCGCCGGCGTCGCCGCGCTCGGCACCATCCTCATTCCGGCCATGCGCGCGCGCGGCTATTCGAAGGAGTTCGCCGCCGCCATCTCTTCGTCCTCGGCGAGCCTCGCCATCATCATCCCGCCGTCGATCCCGATGATCCTCTACGCGGTCATGGCGCAGACCTCGGTGGTGAAGATGTTCGTCGCCGGCATCCTGCCGGGAATCGTCGGCGCGGTGGGGCTTGCCGTCGCGGCCTATGTCCAGGCGGTGCGCTACGGTTTCCCGGTCGAGGAGAAATTCCAGCTCGCCCGCGTGTGGACGACGCTGAAGGAAGCCTCCTGGGCCTTCTTGCTGCCGGTGATCATTCTCGGCGGCATTTTCGGCGGCTTCGTCACCGCCACCGAGGGCGCCGGACTGGCGGTCGCGGCCGCCCTGTTCATCAGCATCGTGATTTATCGCGAGCTCGATTTGACGGCGCTGCGCAAGGCCTGCATCGACGGCGCGGTGCAGACCGCGGTGGTCATGCTGCTGGTGGCGGCGTCGGCGTTGATCGGCACCTTCCTCACCGAGGCAAAACTGCCGCAAGCGCTGGCGCACAGCATCACCAGCCTGACGACCGATCCCTATCTCATTCTGCTGCTGCTCAATGTGTTCTTCCTGATCCTCGGCATGTTCCTGCATTCGGCGGCGGCGATCATCCTCACCGTGCCGATCGTGATGCCGATGATCAATGCCGTGCACATCGATCCGGTGCATTTCGGCCTCGTGCTGACGCTCAACCTCGCCATCGGCCAGCAGACGCCGCCGGTGGCGAGCGTGTTGATCGCGAGCTGCGCCATCGCCAAATCGGATATCTGGCAGACCACCAAGGTCAACCTGCCGTTCATCGCGGCGCTGTTGCTGGTGCTGCTGCTGTGCACCTATGTGCCGTTCATTTCACTGGCGCTGGTGCATCTCTTCTACGGCAGCTGAGCAAACTAGCGCGCTTGCGCCGCCAGCTCGGCACGTACGATCCGGGCGCCCTCGACCATCGCGCACATCTTGCCATAGGCCGCTTCGCGCGGCAGGTATTTCAGCCCGCAATCCGGCGCAACCACGACACGTTCCGCCGGCACGTGCGGCAGCGCGCGACGGATGCGGCCGGCGACCGCCTCCGGCGTCTCGACGTTCATGTCGGAGAGGTCGAGCACGCCGAGAATGATGGTCTTGCCCGGCAGCCTGTCGAGCCCCGAAAGGTCGAGCTTCGATTGTGCGGTCTCGATCGAGATTTGCCGGACCGACGACCCGGCGAGCTCGGGCAGGAACGAATAGCCTTCTGGCCGCACGTGGATGATGGCCGCATAACCAAAACAAATATGGATTGCCGTCGTGCCGCTGACGCCGTCGAGCGCGGCCTCCAGCCCACGCAGAGCGAACTTGCGCGCCTTCTCCGGCCGCGCCTGCATGTAGGGCTCGTCGATCTGCACGATGTCGGCGCCCGCCGCGAACAGGTCCTTGATCTCGGCGTTCACCGCGGCCGCGTAGTCCAGCACCAATTCCTGCTCGTCCGCATAGAAATCGTTCTGCGCTTGCTGCGACATGGTGAATGGACCCGGCACGGTCATTTTGATGGTGCGCTCGGTGTTGGCGCGTAGGAATTCGACATCGCGCGCTTCCACCGGCCGTTTGCGCCGAATCTTGCCGGTGATGCGCGGCACGGGATTGGGATGGCCGGAGCGATCGAGCGCGGTGCCGGGATTGTCGATGTCGACGCCCTCCAGCGCGGTGGCAAAGCGGTTGGAATAGCTCTCGCGGCGCTGCTCGCCGTCGGTGATGATGTCGAGTCCTGCGCGCTCCTGGTCGCGGATCGCCAGCAAGGTTGCATCGTCCTGCGCCTCATCGAGGAATTCCGGCGGCACCCGCCAAAGCTCTCTGGCGCGCACGCGCGGCGGAAAGCGGCCGGCGAGCTTTTTGCGGTCGATCAGCCAGTCCGGCTGCGCATAAGAGCCGACAAGCGAGGTGGGCAGCAACGGCAATGGCATATGCGCCTCCGGCGGTGAGTTCATATCTATCGAAAACTGTACGGAATCCACCGGCCGCCACCTCACCAAAGTCAACCGGCCTGACTGGCGCCCGCGGGCGCCGCTTGGCGGACCTGCGGCAGCACCTTTGTCGCCAACAATTCAATCGAGCGCGCTACCTTCGCATAAGGCAGGCCGCCAATGTCGATTTGCGCGAGCAAGCGGTCGTGCCCGAACAGCTCGCGCTCGTACATGATCTTGTCGACGATCTGCTGCGGGCTGCCGACAAAGATAGGCCCTTTGGGACCTGCGCGCTGCTCGTAGAGCTCGCGCGAAACTTCGCCGGTGAAATTCGCGCGAGGGACGTGCGCGCGAAAATAGGCGCTGTAGTGGGGATAGAACTCGTCGAGTGCTCCTTGCGAGTCCGGCGCCACATGGGCATGGGTGGCGATGGCGACCTTGCGCGTCTTGGCATCGTAGCCTTTGTCGGCATGGCGCTGTCGATAGGCCGCGATCTGTTCGACAAAGCTCGCCGGCGGCTTCGAGATATTGGCCAGGATCACCGGCAGACCGAGCTCGGCGGCATGCAGCATGGTTTGCGGATTGCCGCCGGCGCCCAGCCAAATCGGCAGCTCGGCGAGCGGTCGCGGCGAGATTTGCGCATTGTCGAGCGGGGTCCGGAAGCGGCCCTGCCAGGTGACGCGCTCGCTTTCGTTCAGCTTGACGAGGAGGTCGAGCTTTTCGGCAAACAGTGCGTCGTAATTCGCCATGTCCTCACCGAACAGCGCGAAGGATTCGATATAGGCGCCGCGACCGGCGATGATCTCGGCGCGGCCCCCCGACAACAGGTCCACGGTGGCGAAATCCTGGAATACGCGCACCGGATCGAGGGTCGAGAGGATGGTGACCGCGCTGGTCAGCCGGATGCGCTTCGTCGATGCCGCGATCGCCGCCATGACCGGCGCCGGCGACGAGATCGGCAGGTCCAGCCGGTGATGCTCGCCAATGCCGAACACGTCGAGCCCGGCCTCGTCAGCGAGCCGCGCGGCCGCCAGCACCTCGGCATAACGCTCGGCAGCGCTGATTGCACGGCCGGTCTCAGGATCGGGCGTGATGTCGCCGAAGGTGTAAAGGCCGAATTCCATTGTGCAGCTCTCCGCCCGTCAGGTTGACGGAGAAACGGGCGCCGCCTGCAAGCTCATCTCCAGCACCCTTGCCACATGCAGCGCCTCGCGGGCGGCGCCGTCGTGGATCTGGTGCCGGCAGGACGTGCCGTCGGCGATAATCAGCGCGTCGGGCGGCGCCCGGCGCACCGCCGGCAAGAGCGACAGCTCGCCCATCTTGAAGGAGACATCGATGGTCTCGGCGTCGTAGCCGAACGAGCCGGCCATGCCACAGCAGCTCGATTCGACCGGCTCCACGCTCAATTGCGGGATCAGGCGCAGCACGCTTTCCACCGCGCCCATGGCATCGAAGGCCTTCTGATGGCAGTGGCCGTGCAGCAGCGCGCGCCTGGGCAATGCCGCGAGCGGCAATTGCAGACGGCCGGCCGCCTGCTCGCGCGCGAGGAATTCCTCCAGCAGCAGCGTGTTGGCCGCCAAGAATTCGACCGCGGCGCCCTTGATCAGCGACGGCAATTCGTCGCGAAAAGTGAACAGGCAGCTCGGCTCCAGCCCGATCACCGGCATGCCGCGCGCGATGTAAGGGCCGAGCGCCGCGATCGTGCGCTCCATTTCGCGCTTGGCTTCATCGACCTGCCCGACCGCGAGAAAGGTGCGGCCGCAACAGAGCGGGCGCTCCTCGCCGGCGGCGGGAAGCAGCGCGTGCACGCGATAGCCGCCGGCCACCAGCACGCGCACGGCGGCCTCGAGATTTTCGCGCTCGAAATAGCGGTTGAAGGTGTCGGCAAACAGCACCAGGTCGCGGCCGGTATCGGCGGCCGAAGCGGGGTAGGCCCAGTCGGAGCGGTCGCGATAGATGTCGGCGCGCCATTTCGGCAAGCTGCGGCGGGCCGAAAAGCCGGCGAAGCTCTCCGAAGCGCGGCGCAGCAAGGCGTTGCCGTCGCGCTTGTTGAACAGCCAGGGCCGGCGCGCCGCTTCCGGCGCGTAGCGCGGCAGCCAGCCGACCAGCCGGTCGTGCAGCGAGCGGCCGTGCTTCCTGGCGCGCGCGGCCTGCGCCTCGATCTTCATGCGCGCCATGTCGACGCCGGTCGGGCATTCGCGCCGGCAGGCCTTGCAGGAGACGCACAGCGCCAGCGTCTCGGCCATCGCGTCGGAGGCGAGCGCGTCGGGACCGAGCTGGCCGGTGAGCGCGAGCCGCAGCGTATTGGCGCGCCCGCGCGTGACGTCGCGCTCGTCGCGGGTGACGCGGTAGCTCGGGCACATGACGCCGCCCGCGAGCTTGCGGCAAGCGCCGTTGTTGTTGCACATCTCGACGGCGCCCTGAAAACCCTTGCCGCTGCCTGGAAAGGCCGACCAGTCGAGTTGGGTTTCCACATCCTCGCCGCGATAGCCGGGCGCGTAGCGGAACAGCGTGCGGTCGTCGAATTTGGGCGGGCGCACCACCTTACCCGGATTGTACAGGCCCTTCGGGTCGAAGCGGTCCTTCACATGTTCGAACGCGCGCGCCAGCCGCGGCCCGAACATGAACTCGTTGAATTCCGAGCGCACCAGCCCGTCGCCATGCTCGCCGGAATGCGAGCCCCTGTAGGAACGCACCATGGCGAAGGCCTCCTCGGCGATCGCGCGCATGGCGTGGACGTCCTTTTCCTGCCGCAGGTTGAGGATCGGCCGCACGTGCAGGCAGCCGGCGCCGGCATGGGCGTACCAGGTGCCGCGGGTGCCGTGCTTGGCGAAGATCGCGGTGAGCTCGCGGGTGTATTCGGCGAGATGCTCGAGCGGCACCGCGCAGTCCTCGACGAAAGAGACCGGCTTACCCTCGTCCTTCATCGACATCATGATGTTGAGGCCGGCGGTGCGCACATCGGCGATCGCCGCCTGCAATTCGGGGCTGAGCACCTCGACCACGCCGCCCCATTTGGCGCCCTGGTTGTCCCAGCCGAAACCGAGGTCGCCGATCAGCTCCTTGAGCTGTGCCAGGTTGAGCAGGTTGTCTTCCTGGTCGTCGTCGCCGAACTCCACCAGCAGGATTGCCTCCGGCGCTCCGCGCACGAATTTGTCCAGCGTCGGCTTGAAAATCGCGATCTCGCGCCCGAGCGCGATCATGGTGCTGTCCAACAGCTCCACCGCGATCGGGTTGAGGCGGACGATGTGCTGGGTCGCGTTCATCGCCTCGTAGAAGCTGCCGAAATGCACGGCGCCGACGGCGCGGCGGGGCAAAAGCGGCGCCAGCGCGAGCTCGATGCGGGTGGAGAAGGCGAGCGTGCCTTCCGAGCCGACCAGGATATGCGCGAGATTGATGTTGTTGCGGCCGGGGATCAGCGCGTCGAGATTGTAGCCGCCGACGCGGCGCTGCACCTTCGGGAAGCGCGCCTCGATCTCGCTTGCTTCGCGCGCGCCGATGGCGAGCAGATCCTTGGCCAGCGGGCGGAACGGCGCCGGCACGTCGGCGAGATTGCCGCCGATACGGCCGAAATGCGCAAGCGAGCCGTCGGCCAGCACGGCGTCGATGGAGACGACGTTGTCGCGCGTGGTGCCGTAGCGCATGGAGCGGCCGCCGCAGGAATTGTTGCCGACCATGCCGCCGATGGTGGCGCGCGAGGCGGTCGAAATGTCGACCGGAAACCAAAGCCCGTGCGGCTTGAGCTGGCGGTTCAAGTCGTCGAGGATGATGCCGGGCTCGACCGTGCAGCGCGCGCGCTTGACGTCGAGATCGAGAATGCGGGTCAGGTATTTGGCGCAGTCGACGACCAGGGAGTCGCCGACCGTCTGGCCGGCCTGCGAGGTGCCGCCGCCGCGGGCGAGCACGCTGACGCCGTCGGCGCGGGCAAAGGCGATCGCCCGCTCGGCCTCCTCGACCGAGCGCGGGGCGACCACCCCGACCGGCATGATCTGGTAATGGGACGCGTCGGTGGCATAGCGGCCGCGCGTGAAGCGGTCGAAATACACGTCTCCGCTCAATTCGGCCTTCAGCCGCCTTTCCAAGCCGGGCCTGACTACCGCCACGGCGCCCTTCCTTTTTGTTCTTCGCCTGCGGCCCGCCTATGCATAACGGCTGGTTTGACCTGCGGAAATTTGCTTGACCGCAATGTTGCATTCATAGTTCAACGCAGCAAGCACCGCTCCCTGGCCGGGGACGGGCCGTGGAACCCCACGCACAACCCCTTGAAAAAGCCCCGCTGAGGAGCGTTTCGCCAATGGCTAAGAATTCGTCGCGTCCGGTTGGACGCCATTTTCTGCATATCCCTGGCCCAACCCCGCTGCCCGACCGCGTTTTGCGGGCGATGGACACCCCTATCATCGACCACCGCGGCCCGGAATTCGCCAAGCTCGCGAAGAAGTGCCTGGACGGCATCAAGACCATCTTCAAGACCACGAACCCGGTGATCATCTACACGGCCACCGGCACGGGCGCCTGGGAATCGGCGCTGACCAACACGCTGTCCCCCGGCGACCGCGTGCTGATGGTGGAAACCGGCCAGTTCGCGACGCTGTGGAAGAAGATGGCCGAGCGCATCGGCCTCAAGCCCGAATTCATCGCCAGCGACTGGCGCCACGGCGCCGACCCGAAGGCGATCGAGGCCAAGCTGCGCGAGGACAAGAACAAGGAGATCAAGGCGGTCTGCGTGCTGCACAACGAGACCTCGACCGGCGCGCTGACGCCGGTCGCCGAGATCCGCAAGGCGATCGATGCCGCCGGCCATCCGGCGCTGTTCATGGTCGACACCATCTCTTCGCTCGCCTCCACCGACTACCGGCACGACGAATGGGGCGTCGACGTTTCGGTCGGCGGCGCGCAGAAAGGGCTGATGCTGCCGCCCGGCATGTCGTTCAACGCGATCAGCGACAAGGCGCTGGCGGCCAACAAGACCGCCAAAATGCCGAAGTCGTTCTTCGCCTGGGACGACATGCTGAACATGAACAAGGTCGGCTTCTTCCCCTACACGCCGGCGACGCAGATGCTGCATGGCCTGGTCACCGGCATCGAGATGCTGCACGAGGAAGGGCTCGACAATGTGTTCGCGCGGCACGATCGCCTCGCCGAAGCGACCCGCCGCGCGATTCACGTTTGGGGATTGGAAAACCTCAACAAGAACGCCGCGCAGTATTCGCCGACCGTCACCGCGGTCATGCTGCCGGACGGCCACGACGCCGATGCTTTCCGGGCGCTGGCGCTCGACCAGTTCAACATTTCCTATGGCGCGAGCTTCGGCCAATATGCCGGCAAGTATTTCCGCATCGGGCATCTCGGCGACGTCAACGACACCATGATGATGGGCGCGCTGGCGGCAACCGAAATGGCGCTGCAGCTCGCCGGCGTGCCGATCAAGAAGGGCGGCGCGCAGGCGGCGATGGATTACCTCGTCTCCGCGCATTCGAGCGCGGCCAAGCAGGCGGCGGAGTAGTTACAAACCGCTCGTCCCCGCGAAAGCAGGGACCCAGCGCTGGATTCCCGCTTGCGCGGGATTGAGCGGCTGTGGCTAGGCGGCTTGTCGCCACGCGTTGGCTTCGAGCACCCGCGCGACAAATCCCGTAATCGCTTGCAGCGTCGCCTCCGGCGCCTCGTGCTGCGGCGAATGGCGCGTGCCTGCCAGAAGCGCCACTTCGACCGGACAGTAGCATTCGCGCTCCGCCGTCTCGATTTGCTTGACCGTGCCGTACTGGTCGTCCTCGCCCTGCACGATCAGCATGGGCACGCGGATATAGGCAAGGAACTCGGTGATGTCCCATTTGCGAAAATTCGGATCGAGCCAGGCGCCGCTCCAGCCCTTGAAGGCGTTGTCGACATTCGTGTGCCAGCGCGCCAGGCGCTGCCGCAGGTCGCCTGTTTCATAGGCCGTGCGCGCCTGCAGGATCAACTCGATGCCGTGGTCCTCGGTGAAGAAATGCGGCGCGATCAGCACGAGCCCGCCGACACGGTGATCCTGGTGCGAGCCGGCATAGATCGCGGCGATCGAGCCGCCGTCGCTGTCGCCGAGCAGCAATCCGCGCTCAAAGCCGATGGCCTCGAGCAGGCGCGGCAGGGTCTCGCGCGCCTCGTCATGCATAAAGCTCAGCGGGCGCGGCAGCTTGACCGGGCTTGACTGCCCATAGCCGGAGCGCGAATAGACGAAAATCCCGCAGCCGGTCGCCTGTTGCAGCTTTTCCGGGAAATCGCCCCACAATCCGACGCAGCCGAGACCTTGGTGCAGCAGCACGATGGTCGGCGCGGCGTCCGGCCGCGGGCCGATCATGCGGTATTCGAGGTGCTGGGAGCCAATGTCGAGGAAGCCGGAGTCGTCGAGAATCATGAGCGCCCATTCGCTGTCATTCCGGGACGCCGCGAAGCGGCGGACCCGGAACCATAACCACAGAGGCAGCGGCCAACATACATGCCGGGAGTATGGATTCCGGATAGCCGCGCTCCGCGCGGCTTCCGGAATGACAAAGATTACAACTGCCCCTCCGCCCGCAGCTTGAAGCGCTGGATCTTGCCGGTCGCGGTCTTCGGCAACTCGGCGCGAAACTCGATCCAGCGCGGGTATTTGAAGGGAGCGAGCTTCTGCTTGACGTGGTCGCGCAGCACCTGCGCCAGTTCCTCGCTCGCCTTGTCGGGCAATTTCAGCACGACGAAGGCCTTCGGCTTGATCAGTTTCTGGTCGTCGAACCAGCCGACCACTGCCGCCTCCAGCACTTCCGGATGCGAGGACAGCGCGGCTTCCACCTCGAAGGGCGAGACATACATGCCGGAGACTTTCAGCATGTCGTCCTGGCGGCCGGCGCAGACGTAATAACCTTCCTCGTCTTGGAAATATTTGTCGCCGGAGCGCGTCCACTCGCCCTGGAAGGTGGAGCGCGACCGCTCGCGGTTGTTCCAGTACATGATGGCGCCGGTCGGCCCGCGCACGTAGAGCTCGCCCAGTTCGCCTTGCTTGACCTCGCGGCCGTCGTCGCCGATCAGCTTGATGTCGTAGCCGGGCACCGGCTTGCCGCTGGTGCCGTATTTGGTCGCGCCTTCCGCGTTGCTGCAATAGATGTGCAGCATCTCGGTGCTGCCGAGCCCGTCGAGGATATCGACGCCGTAGCGCTGCTTCCACTTGCGCGAAATCTCTTCCGGCAGCGCCTCGCCGGCCGAGATGCAGCGCTCGATCTTCACCTCGGAGCGCGCGGGCGCGCTCGGACTCGCCAGGAACGCCGCATAGAAGGTCGGCACGCCGAAAAACGCGGTGACCGGATGCTGCTTGAGCAGGGCTGCCACGCCGTCCGGCGTCGGCCGCTCGGCATTGAGCACGACGGTGGCGCCGGCGCTGAGCGCGAAAGTAAGCGAATTGCCGAGGCCATAGGCGAAGAACAATTTCGCCACCGAATAGACCACGTCGCTTTCGCGCAAGCCGGCGACCGGCGTGCCGTAAAGATCGGCGGTGAGCTTCAGATTGGCGTGGACGTGCACCGCGCCTTTCGGCTTGCCCGTCGAGCCGGAAGTGTAGAGCCAGAACGCCATGTCATCGGCGACCGTCGGCGCGGTGTAATCCTCCGGCTCGTCGGCGCCGATGAGGTCCTCGAACAGCCGGTAGCCGTGCGGATTGCCGCCGGAGACGATGACGTGCTCGAGGTCGGGACTTTGCTTGATGAGCTTCTCGAACTTCGGGAACAGCGCCTCCGACACGACCAGACATTTGGCGCGGCTGTCGGCCAGCATGAAACGGTAATCGTCCTCGGTGAGCAGCGTGTTCACCGGTATGGCGACGATGCCCGCCTTGAGGCAGCCGAGAAAAGCCGTCGGCCAATCGATGGTATCGAGCATGACCATCATGACGCGCTCTTCGCGCCGGACGCCGAGCCCGCGCATCGCGGCGCCGAACCGCGCCACGCGGTCGGCGAGCTGGCCGTAGGTCCAGGTGCCGCGCGCGTCGATATAGGCCGGTTTCTTGGCGCGGCCGGCGGCGAGATTGCTTCCCAGCACGTCGGCCGCGAAGTTGTAGTTGCGTGGGACTTGGCCCAACGTGGCGGACGCGCCGATTTCCGCCGTCGGTTCGGCAACCGTCATTGTGTTTCCTCCCAGAACGGTGCGTATTATGCCCGCCAAAGCGCGCGCTGAGAAGCGCACCATATTTCCAAATCGTCATGGCCGCGCGTGACGGCTGAATGAGCAGGACGAACATACAGGGAGATCTTCATGATTTTCAGCCGGGAGCGCATCTTGACCACCCATGTCGGCAGCCTGCCGCGCAACGACAAACTGTCCGACCTGCTCTTGCGCCAGGAAGCCGGCGAGCCGTTCGATGCCGCCGAGATGGCCGCCGAGATGGACAAGGCCGTGCGCCACGTGGTCGACAAGCAGGTGCAAGCCGGCATCGACATCGGCAATGACGGCGAGCAGCAGCGCGTCGGCTTCCAGACCTATGTGCCGCAGCGCCTAAGCGGCTTTGGCGGGGTGTCGAAGCGGCGGCGCGGACGCGAATTCGAGGAATTTCCCGAGCTGGTGGCGAGCCTGATGCGGCGCTTTCCCCACGTCAGCAAGCAGCAGAACGCGCCCGAGTGCCAGAGCGAGCTGCACTATCGCGACATCAAGCCGCTGCAGAGCGAGATCGCGCGCTTCAAACGCATCGCCGAGGAGAAATTCGCCGAGAGCTTCATGACGGTCCCCTCGCCCGGCATTGTTTCATCGACCATGCTCGACGCTTTCTACGGCTCGCAGGACAAATACCTGACCGCGCTGTCGCGCGAGATGAAGAACGAATGCCAGGCGATCCACAAGGCCGGTTTGCTGCTGCAGGTCGACGCGCCCGATCTCGCCATGGACCGCACCATGATGTACCGCGATCTCGACGACGCCGGCTTCGTCAAGGCGGTCGAGCGGCATGTGCAGGCGATCAACGAGATGATCGAGGGCATCCCGCGCGAGCGCGTACGTCTGCACGTCTGCTACGGCAATTGGGAGGGCCCGCACATCTACGACATCGCGCTCGCGAAAATCCTGCCGGCGCTCTATCAGGCCCAGGTCGGCGCGCTGTCGATCGAGTTCGCCAATCCGCGGCATGCGCACGAATACGCCGCGTTCAAGGCGCACCCGCTGCCCAAGGACATGCTGCTCATTCCGGGCGTGGTCGAAACCACCAGCAATTTCGTCGAGCATCCGGAAGTGGTGGCGCGCCGCATCGAGGAAGCCATCGGCGCGGTCGGCGAGCGCGAGCGCGTGATCGCCGGCACCGATTGCGGCTTCGGCACATTCACCAATCGCGAATGGGTGATCGAGCCCGCCGTGTGGCTGAAGCTCAAGGCGCTGCGCGAGGGCGCCAATATCGCTTCGGCGCGATTATGGGGAAGAAAGAGCGCGGCGTGAGCGCGTCACTGGTGCGCGCTGTCTTCACGCTGAAAGCAAACGCTTACGTGATGCCCAAATTTTGAAAGTTGGAATGCGCACCGCGCCTATCCATGCGCCTGACGCGCTCACTTTTCCCTGCTCCTGGTGACAATACGAATTTCTTCGTCATGCACCATTTCCGAAATACCTTTTTCTTTCTCAAGGCCAAGAATAACTCGCGCGGCATGAATAGGATGAGTCAGAGTGTGGACTGTGTTTGCAACCGCTACGGAAAAAGCTGCGGTTACTCCAACCCCAATTTCGCTCTCTTTCGTCTCGCTCATTTTGTACCGCTCCTCTCCCTTCATGAACCCCAAGTAGCATTCCAAGCGTTGCGTATTCCTCTCGTCACAAAGATAATTCCTATAATGCAATCTGCAATTAACAGAACGATTTCCCCCACATGAGCCGTTATTCCTATAAAAGAATCCTTTGGTTCGTGTAACAAACTTATGCCCCATTCCAAAAGATGAGCGGCGTAAATAATTATGAAGAAAAGGAGAGTTCCAAAAAGCAATTCCAAGAGGATCGCCAGGAATGCCAAGATTTGTTCCCGCATCCTCTTCTCCTACCTAATCGGTACGCGCGTCGAGGGATGCAACGGGCGGACGATTTATTCGGATTGGGACAAACGCCTTTAGCTGCTTCTCAATTCGAACCCATTACAGGACCTTCAATCAAAAACTTACCACTAAACCTAGGGTTGCGCCAAATACCACTCGCAGGGGGATCGAGAGATCAATGCTCCGCCGCCCCTGTTTTTTGGTCGGCCCGGGGTAGGCCGGCTTCCCTTTTCCATTTCCCCCAGGGAGCCTGGGGGAGTCTCCCTAACGAAAGTGAGGGAATGGAGCGCCGGGAGGGCGCCAGGGGCTTGCGAGGCCCTTTTGGGCAACCCTTGCGATCGGGCTGCCCGCGCGCCTTGCGAGGGCGCGCGCCGGCTTGCGAGGCCGGCTGCGCCCCCCTGGCGCTCCATCCGTCAAGCGTTGCGCTGTCCGCGCAAGGCTCGACAGCGGCGGCGCGCATTGTCGGCGCGCCGCTCCGGGCGGCCTTGCGGCGCCTTCATGACAGGCGCCGCCGGGCCGATCCGGCATTTAGGAACTTAAGCCTTCATAGGATTAATGTCAAGACCAAAAACGTCGCCCGGCGGGCCGGAAAGAGGCCGCCGTTTCCCGACGACGAGAGCGCCGGGCCGCCCTATAATCCCCGATCAGCCAGGGATAAGCGGCGAGCCGACAGCCCGCGAGCAAGGGAGGACATGCCATGGACGAGAGAACGCGCGTACCGGTGAAGATCACCGCCGAGGACATCAACCCGCGCTACAATTGGGGCCGCCACCTGCCCGTGCTCGGCACCATGGGCGTCGACTTCGAGGAGCGCGTCGACTATCGCCGCCTGCACCGTTACCGGCTTGCGCGCGCGCAAGCCGCGCTGGAAGCGTCCGATCTCGGCGCGCTCTTGCTGTTCGACGATAACAACGTCCGCTACGTCACCTCCACCAAGATCGGCGAATGGGCGCGCGACAAGCTATCGCGCTGGGCGCTGCTGCCGCGCGGCGGCGATCCGATCCTGTGGGATTTCGGCTCGGCCGCGGTGCACCACAAGCTCTATTCGCCGTGGCTCAAGCCGGATAACTGCAAGGCGGGTCTTGTGGGCTTGCGCGGCACCGTCGATCCGGCCTTCGGCCTGATGAAGCGGCACGCCGAGGAGATGGCCGCGATCCTCAAGGAGCACGGCGTCGCCAAGATGCCGATCGGAGTCGACATCATCGAGCCACCGATGATGTTCGAACTGGAAAAGGCAGGGCTCAAGGTCAAGGACGGCCAGCAGATCATGCTGGAGGCGCGTGAGATCAAGTCGGCCGACGAGATCGCGCTCTTGAACCGCGCCGCCGCCATGGTCGACGGCGCCTACGATCTGATCGATCAGAAGCTGCGTCCCGGCGTGCGCGAGAACGACATCGTCGGCATGGTCAACGATTTCCTCTACCGGCACGGCTCCGACGACGTGGAGGCGATCAACGCCATTTCCGGCGAGCGCTGCAACCCGCATCCACACAACTTCACCGACCGCATGATCCGCCCGGGCGACCAGGTGTTCTTCGATATCCTGCAGAGCTTCATGGGCTATCGCACCTGCTACTACCGCACGTTCAATGTCGGCCGCGCGACGCCTTCGCAGCACGACGCCTACAAGAAGTGCCGCGAGTGGCTCGATCTGGCGATCGACCTGATCAAGCCCGGCGTCACCACCGCCGAGGTGTGCAGCGTGTGGCCGAAGGCAACGGAATTCGGTTTCCCCGACGAGATGGCGGCCTTCGGCCTGCAGTTCGGCCACGGGCTCGGACTGAACCTGCACGAGCGGCCGATCGTGTCGCGCGTGGTGTCGATGGACCATCCGACCGTGATCAAGGAAGGCATGGTGTTTGCGCTCGAAACCTACTGCCCGGCGAGCGACGGCTATTCGGCCGCGCGCATCGAGGAGGAGATCGTGGTCACCAACAAGGGCCACACGGTGATCTCGCTGTTCCCGGCGGAGGAGTTGCCGATCGCGGCGCGGTATTGACAAGAGAACCGGTCGTCCCCGCTTTCGCGGGGACGAGCGGAGAAAACCACGCTCGCCAAGTGTCAACCTAAACGCATCATGCGCTGAGCGCCCCTCAGTCGTCCAGGTCGCGCAATTTCGCGAGGCGGCGCTCGAGCTCGCGCTTGAAGTGATAGTCGGCGTCGCCGAATTTTCTGTCGCGGCGGTCGATGAAGGCGCGCTGCTCGCGGCGCAGACGCGCGACACCCCTGCGGCCGAGCTTGCCGAGCGCGGCCTTGTAGGCTTCGTCGACCTGGCGGTCGAGCTTGGCGAGCTGCGGATCGGCGCAGATCGCCTTTTCGACCGCGCGCTTGGCGGTGGCGCAGTCGAAGGTCGGCTTCACCGGCGGGCCGGCGAGCCGGCGGCGGTCGCGCTCCTCGCGCGCCTTGGCCAGCATCTCGGCCGCCATATCCATATGCGGGTTGATGCGCAGCGCCTGCTCGAAATCGGCAATGGCGCTCTCGATGTCGCCTTTCGAGTGGTAGGCGACGCCGCGGTTATAATAGGCGAGCGTGAAGGCCGGATTGAGCGAGAGCGCGCGGTCGTAGTTCTCGATGGCGCGGTCGTAGTCGCCCTTGAGATTGTAGGCGTCGCCGCGGTTGGTGAGGAAATTGGCCTTCGGCTGAATGCGGATCGCTTCGTTGTAGTCGGCGATGGCGCGGTCGTAATCGCCGTTGGCCTGGTAGTTCAAGCCGCGATTGTCGAAGAATTCCGGCACCGAGGGATCAAGGCGGATCGCCTCGGTTGTCGCGATCCCGATCGTAGCGGCCGAGCTTCTTGTAGGCGCCGCCGCGATTGGTGAAGGTCTGCGGGCTGTTGGGATCGAGCTTGATCGATTGGTCATAGTCCGCGATGGCGCGCTGGTAGTCGCCCTTGAAATAATAGGCCGCGCCGCGGTTGCGGTAGGATTGCGCGAACTTCGGATTGAGCCTGAGCGCTTCGTTGTAGTCCTCGATGGCACGGTCGTATTGGCGGTTGTTGTTGAAGATGTTGGCGCGCACGTCCAAGGCGATATAGTCGTTCGGCTTGAGGCGGAGCGCCTCGTTGATGTCGACCAGCGCCCGGTCATAGCGGCCGATGTACCGGTATTCGCGGGCGCGCTCGCGCAATGCGACCTCGTTTGTCGGCTCGAGGGCGATGGCGCGATCGAAGTCGGCGATTGCCGCCTTCGTTTGCCCGGCATAGGCGCGGGCGGTGCCGCGGTGGCTGAGCAGCGCCGCGAGCTGCGCCGCCGGCAAGTCCTTGCCGGCCTCGATCAGGGCGGTACAGGCGGCGATACGCTGCGCCGGTGTATGGGCGCGGTAATCCTCCTTGGCGCAGATTTCGCTATTGGCGTCCGATTGGGCGCGCGCCGGCGGCCCGGCGAAAATGGCAATCAGGCTGGCTGCGGCCAGCAGGGGAACGATGGAGCGCATGGTGCATCCCTAGAAGGTCAATTGCGGCCGGCGGCTTGCGCCGCCTGCCCCTTGGTCGCGGCCGGGCGGGTGGCGGTTCAACCCTCGGCCGCGATACCGCGCGAGGCTAGCGCGCCGCCACCACCCCGGCCAGCGGGCGGTCAGCCGGAAATGCCCATCGCCTGTTCGAATGCACGGCGCACTTCCGGCGGCTGGCCGTAATGGTGGCGGAAGCCGGCGAGGCGTTCCTTGAGCAGCGGCTGCTTGGCGTAATCGGCGAGCGGCACGCCGTCGACATTGTATCGGCGCATGACGTCGGGCAGCCCGACGCATCGCGCGGCGGCGGCATCGCGGATGATGCCGGACGGGTCCTCGCCCTTCGCCACCTTCTCGATATCGGCGAAGAAGCGCTTGCGCATTTCGACGATGCCGAGATCGCTGGAGCGCAGGTTCTCGCGTGAGCGGTCGGCGATGCGGCCCTGCCCCACCCAGCCGACGATGTCCTGGTTGATGACGTGGCTGACGATGAATTCGCCGTCTCCGTCGCGCACCGGCGAAACCCAGGCCGGCACGCTTTCCTGCACATAGGGCTCGCGTCCCTTGGGCACGCGCATGAAGAACCAGGCGACGCTGAGCGTGTTCTCGTCGTCGACCGGCACGCGCCATTCGAAATGCATGCCGAGATAGAACCCGTTCGGCCACAGCGCCACGCGGCCGACCGACCAGTTGGGATCGCCCTCGGCCTGGCCTTCGCGGATGCGGCGATAGATGAAGCCGTGCTCGAACTCGTCATAAGCGATCTTGAGATGGCGCGCGGCGCGTGCCTCTTGCCCGCGCAGATGCGCGCCCCAGTTCTCGTGCATCCATTCGAAATGCACCGGGTCGATGGAGTTCTCCTGGCATTGAAACCAGTTGCAGGGCACGTCGGCCGTGACGATCTCGCGGAAGCCGTTGGCATAGGTGAACGGCTCCCACACCGGCAATTCGGGCGCCGGCTGAGGGCCCATATAGGCCCACAGCAGGCCCGCCAATTCGCGCACCGGATAGCCGGCGATGGCGCAGCCCTCGCGCGATTTCGGATTGGGGTTGGCGATGTCCTCGTAGGGCTGCTCGATGCATTGCCCGCGCGCATCGAACTTCCAGCCGTGGTAGAAGCAGCGCAGGCCGTTTTCCTCCACCGTGCCGCAGGAAAGATCGGCGCCGCGATGCGAACAGTGGCGCGCGATGAGCCCGTAGCGGCCGCCAAGATCCTTGTAGAGCGTCAGGTCCTCGCCTAGGAGCCGTATGGGCTTGATCGGCTTTTCCGCGGTGAATTCACTGGCGCCCGCGACCGGCATCCAATAGCGCCGCAAGAGATTGCCCATGGGCGTGCCGGGCCCGACGCGGGTGAGCATGTCGTTCCTGGCGGCGGTGAGCATTGCGCAAAAACTCGCGATCGGGCGCGCTACGCGCTTCTGCTCTGCTTCTCCCGCAAATGCGGGAAGCGCTCGCTCAACAAGGAGCCGTGATAGTAGGTCGGCGCAAAGGACGGATGCGCCCGGATGGCGTCGAACCAGGCGACCACGCGCGGCAGGTCCTGCCAGTCGGCGAGGCCCAGATCGTCCATGCGCACCAGGGCCGGCATCACCGCGATGTCGGCGAGCGTGAGTTTCTTGCCGAGCAGCCAGGGACCGCCGCTCTTCTCGAGCTCGGCGTCCATGCGCTCATAGGCGCGGCGCAGGCGCTGCAGCGCGGCGTCCATCTCCTGCTTGGGAAAGCCGGACTGTCCCATGCTCAGCATGAATTCGCGGCGCAGCGGCTTCAACTCGGCCATGGCGGAGAAGTCGTCCGCGCTCATCTTCTGGAAGCCCGGCAGGAAGGCGAGATTGAAGGTCGGCACGCGCACCGCCGCCGCCGGCATCTCGTCGATGTAATGCATGAGCGCGCGCATGTGGGCGCGTTCCGCCGCGTCCTCGGGGGTGAAGCTCACCTGCGGCTCGACCTCGTCGAGATATTCAATGATGGCGCTGGAATCGATCACGATCCGCCCGTCGTGATCGAGCGTGGGCACCACCCCGTTGGGATTGAGCTTGAGGTAGTCGGGCTTGAGCTGCTCGCCCGCCAGCAGGTTGAGGTTCACTTGCTCGAAAGGCACCGCCTTGCTGTTGAACACGAAGCGCACACGCTGGCTGCAGGTCGATTGCGGCGCGTTGTAGAGCTTGTAGGCCATCGGCGTTTTCCTCGCGCGTTTCGTCTTTTCAGGTGTTTTTCGGCGCGATGATGCGCCATTTCGGCGCGACAAATCCACCGGCAATTTTATGGCCATTTTACTTGTCGCCGCCTGCCCCGCCGCGTTGAGTGGTCGGCGTGCATGGTCGTCGTCCCCCCTCCCTTTAGGCTCGGGCGGCGGCTCAATCCTCCACCTCATGCACGTCGGGAGCCGCCGAGGCGGCTCCCTTTTTTTTGCCGCTTCGGCGCCGCGCCATTGTATATTCCTGGCGCTGCATAAAAATTTCCACGGGCCGCACCGGAATAGGAACGCGGTTGCGGGATTCATCCCTTCGGGCAAGACCCCAACATTCAGGAGGAGGACAATCCAATGAAGAAATTTCTCGTTCCGCTCGCGGCCGTTGCCGCCGCGGCATTCGCCACCGCCGTCTTCGCCGCGCCGGCCATGGTCGGCAGCACCGACAAGGGCAAGGTGCTGACCGACTCCAAGGGCATGACGCTCTACACCTTCGCCAAGGATTCCGGCGGCAAGTCGGCCTGCAACGGCAAGTGCGCGGCCAACTGGCCGCCGCTCATGGCGGCGTCCGGCGAGAAGGGCGGCAAAGGCTACAGCAAGATCAAGCGCAGCGACGGCAAGATGCAATGGGCCTACAAGGGCAAGCCGCTCTATACCTGGGTGAAGGACAAGAAGCCGGGCGACACCACCGGCGACGGCTTCCTCAACGGCGCCTGGCACGTGGCGAAGCCGTAGGGCGCGAACTTATCTAGCACGACAGTGCGGCAGCCTCGCTTCCCTCTCCCTCGGGGGAGAGGGTGGCGAGCGCGGAGCGCTAGCGAGCGCGAGCCGGGTGAGGGGGCAAGGACCTATAGAGAGTGACCGACCCCCTCACCCGCCCGCGCTCGGCTTCGCCTTCGCGCGGGCACCCTCTCCCCAGCGGGGAGAGGGAAAGAGCGCAAGCGTCTCGGCGCAACTCAGCTCTCCAGCCCCGTCGGCACGTTCTTGTTTTCCGGCTCGAGCTTCATGCCGGCGGCGAGCGCCATGGTTTCGGCGAGCGCGGCGAAATCCTTCTGAATGTATTCTTCCGGATTCTTCTGCAGCATGGCATGGCCGAAATGGCTCTGCAGCACCTCGCGCGCGGCCGCCGTCACCGGCATCGGCACGTCCATGTCGCGAGCGAGCTCGAGCCCCAGGTCGAGATCCTTGCGCAGCAGTTCCGGCGTGAAGGTCGTGGTCCAGTCGAGATTGACCAGCGCCGGCGATTTGTAGGCGGTGAACATCGAGCCCATCACCGAATTGTTGAGGAAGGCGAGGAAGGCGTGGCGCGGCACGCCCATCTTGTTGGTGAGCAGCGTGATCTCGATCAGGTTCTCGATCACCACACCGAGCATGACGTTGTGCGCGATCTTGCAGACACGCGCGAGCTCGCCCTCGCCGGCATAGGCGACGCCGCGCGGCGCGATCGCCTCCATCAGCGGCATCACCGTCTTGCAGGCCGCCTCCGGCCCGGAGACGATGGCCGACAGCTTGCCGGCCTTGATCACCTTGGCGTTGCCGGACACCGGCGCCGCGACGTAGTCGGTGCCGCGCTCCTTCAGCCGCTTGCGAATGTCGGCGGATTCCTCGACCGAAATGGTGGAGCAGTCGACCAGAATGGCGGGCAGCTTGCCGCCGCCGGCGCCGAGCCCACCGGGCCCGAGCGAGACTTCGGCCAGGTCCTTGCCGGTGGAAACGATGGAGAACACCACGTCGCAGGATGCAAGGTCGGAAATCTTGTCGACCACCTTGCCGCCGGATTTGGCGAGCGGCTCGGCCTTGGCGCGGGTCCTGTTCCACACCGCGACCTCGTAGCCGGCCTTGAGCAGGCGCTCCGCCATCGGCAGGCCCATGCGGCCGGTGCCGATCCAGCCGACCTTCAGCGTATTCTTCGACATAACGAAACTCCCATGAACGAGCGCCGCCGAGCGCGCAATCTTGCGCGGCTTTAACCGGTCTGCGCGCCCTGCGCCAGCGCCAAAAGCTCGCAACCAAACCGTCGCCTGCTTGTGGCAAACGTGTCCGCGGCATTATCCTGTCCGCGCAGGCCGAACAAGATGGATTTCATCCATGAACGGCGCGGGTGCAAGCGGTCCGGTGCTCTGGCGGGTTGACGAGCGCGGCGTCGCGCGCGTCACGCTCAACCGGCCGGAGGTGTCTAACGCCTATAACGGCGACATGATCGAGGGCCTGCTGCGGGCGTATGAAGATCTGGCGGATAAGCCGTTGCGCGCCGTGGTGCTCACCGGCGCGGGCAAGAATTTCCAGGCCGGTGCCGACCTCAAATGGCTCGACACCGTGCGCACCTCCTCGCCTGAGGAGAACGTGCGCGTCTCGCGCAATACCGCCGAAGCCGTGCAGCGGCTGAACCTGCTGCCGGCGCCGACCGTGGCGCTGGTGCAGGGCGCCTGTTACGGCGGGGGCACCGGCATCGTCGCCGCCTGCGATATCGTCATCGCCGCCGACAATGCCAGCTTCTCGATCGCCGAGGTGCGCGTCGGCGTGACCGGCGCCATCATCCTGCCGCAGCTCAACGACGCCATGAGCGTGCGCCAGGTGCGCCGCTACGCGCTGACCGGCGAGCGCTTCGACGCGCAGGAAGCGCGCCGCATCGGTCTCGCGCACGAGGTCGTGCCGCTGGCCGAGCTGGAAGCCGCGGGCGAGCGCATCGTCGCCGCGCTGCTGGCGAGCGCCCCGGAAGCCGTGACGCAGACCAAGCTAAACGCGCTGCGCTTTGCCTGGAGCGACCTCGACGCCAAGGCGTTCACCGCGCTGATCGAAAGCCATGCGGCCCGGCGGCAGAGCGCGGAAGCGGCCGAAGGATTGCGCGCCTTCCGCGAGAAGCGCCCGCCGCGCTGGGCGCCGGCGCGGAAGGATTGAGCATGCGCAATTTGCTGTTGTTAATCGCGACGCTGTTGCTGGTCGCGCCGGCTGCCGCGCAAACAGGCACGGTCGACTTCGGCGGCAATACCTATGTCAAGAAGTTCGAAGGCGCGAAGAAGACGCCCGATATTTTCGTCGAATTCGGCCTGGCGCCCGAGCCGATCGACAAGTGGACCAAGCTGTTCGTGTTTCACGCGCAGCCGGGCGCCGGCGACGATCCCAAGCGCGCCGCCGCCAATCTCGCCAAAATGCTGAAGACGCACGACAAGAAGGCGCCGTTTCGCATCATCGAGAACGAGGCGAGCGGAGAAGTCATCATCGACTTCCTCACCTCGGCAAAGGACTCGGACACGGTGGAATTCGACGTGTTCAAATTCGCGCGCGCGGGCAGCGGCCACGGCCTGGTGGCCGCCCAGTTCGCCTTCCGCTTCACGCTCGGCAACGTCGATGCCGGCGAGTTGCGCAAGATCCGGCAGCGCGCCATCGCCGACATGGCGAGCTTCGATATGGCCGCCGTCAAGAACCATTTTGCCAATAGCCACTGAACCTCGGAGCCGCGAATGCCCGCCGCAGACAATCCCCTCGCCAAGAGCGGGGAGCCAGTCACCTGGAATTTCAAGCTGCTCGCACAGAGCGACCTCGGCGGCTTCGGCGGCATGGGCGAAGGCATGTCGGTGCAGATCGCCAAGGACGGGCGGCGCATCATCTGGCTCGCGCACGAGAGCGCGCCGAAGAATTTTACCGGCGTCGACGTGTCCGATCCGCGGCAGCCCAAGGTGGTGGTGCAGACCGACCTGCCGCAGGCCTATATGCGCTCGAATTCGCTGGAACTGTCGGGCGACATCATGGCGGTCGCCTATCAGACGCAGAAGGCCGGCCAACAGCCGGCCGGCCTCGAACTGTTCGACGTGTCGGTGCCGGAAAAGCCGCGCTCGATCGCCTTTTTCGACTGTTCGGGCGCCACCTCGCGCGGCGTGCATCAATTGTGGTTCTGCGACGGCGAGTACGTGCACATGGCGGCGGGCGCGCCCGACTTCACGCCCAGCCACCCTAGTGACGACCAGTTCTACCGCTGCATCGACGTGCGCAACCCGTCGAAGCCGGTGGAGGTCGGGCGCTGGTGGATGCCGGGCACGCGCGCCGGCGACAACGAGCCGCCGCCGCCGCGCCACGCCCTCGACAAGGGTTACCGCGCGCACAACACCAATGTCTACAAGCAGCGGCCGGACCGGCTTTATGTCTGTTACATCGACGGCGGCATGTTCGTCATAGACATCGCCGACAAGGCGCATCCCAGGCCGGTCTCGCACTGGAGCAATTCGCCGCCCTATACCGGCTTCATGCACACGGCGATGCCGCTGTTCGAGCGCAAGCTCATGATCGTCACCGACGAGTCGACGGAGAACGCCGGCAAGGACTGGCCGAAGCTGGTATGGATCCTCGACGCGCGCGACGAGACGCATCTCGTTTCGATCGCCACCTGCCCGCTGCCGCCGGTCGACGCCTATAAGGGCCGCGGCGGCCGCTTCGGCGCGCACAATATCCACGAGAATCCGCCGGTGCCGACGGCGTGGCAGTCGGACCAGATCGTGCTCGGAACGTTCTTCAACGGCGGCCTGCGCGCCTACGATATCGCCAACCCCTATCAGCCGGCGGAAGTCGCGGCCTTCGTGCCGCCGCCGCCCAGGGGCACGCCGGCCGGCGCGGCGCAGCTCAACGACGTGTTCGTCGACGAGCGCGAGATCGTCTACACGGTCGACCGGCACACCGGCGGGCTGTACGTGCTGGAGATGGATTTTTGACCGCGGCAATGAAGTAAAGCGCTATTTCACTTTATTTTTGGATTGGGCAACCGGCCCCAAGGCTTCAACAGCTTTGCCAATGATCTCTGTTGCAGCAACCAGGTCGACTAGGAGTTGGGTGTCTACGTCAAAGCTCCCGCCGTATTCGAATGAGTTGCGAATGCCATGGCACTTGTCGAGGATGCGCCAAATTTCTGGTTTGATTCCAAGCGTGTGACTCAATGCCTGGAAGACGATGTACCGCCTGTTCGCCGGCCTATAGCATGCCAACGCATGGCGGCGAGAGAAAAAGCGTGCGCGGCACCGTATGCAAGATCAAATCGGCTTTCGCTAGTCAAATTTTCGTTCTTAGCATCAGCCAAGCGTTTCCTTCCTGAATCGAGAAGGCCGGCGAACTCGTTTTGATCACCGGGCTCCAGTTTTAGAAGCCCGCTCTTAACTAGATTGTTCAATTCCGCGGAGCTCATCGTCCGTTCCCAATACGAACAGCTTTGGCTGTTGTATTACCTTTGTGACGAATGAATTCTTATCGGACAGCTTTTTTCGCCATTCAATCCGGCTCATAACATTTGGGTTTACAGATCTTGCGAGGCTTTTTTCCGCGCTTTGAAGCGCCGCATAGACATCACTATATCCGATCTCGTTTCCAATAATCATGAGATCGATATCGCTCTTCGCCGTATCGGTGCCTTTTGCAATTGAACCATAGACGAACGCCGCATTTATTTTCGGGGCAAGCGATTTGAGTGATTTGCGCAGGGGCTCAACGAGCCCGACGGTCTTGAGAACCAGGCCATATAGCTCGCCGAAGATCGGCGACTGCCGATTTGCCTGGTACCGTTTGCCGCCTTCTGTAGCGGACATGTTCACAATGCGTGCGCGCGTCAACCTCTCCAGCTCCCGCTGCACCGCGCCACGTCCTGAACCGACAAGTTTGATCAGTTGCGCTAGCTGGTAGCTACGGGAAGGTTGACCGAAGAGGAGGCCGAGAACACGAAGGCGAACCAGCGGAAAGAGTGAATCGGCCAATCCTGTCGATCGTTTGGTACCCATGCTGGGGCGTCCAGTACCCATTTTAGGGATATTTGTACCCAAATTGGGTATTCATTGCAAGCGAAACCGCGCCATCGGCCCCGAAGTATTCGGCACGCTTCCAGCTTAGCCGAGTGCTTCGATAGAATATTGGCCATGAACTCCCTTTTCCCCTCCCCCGCCGCCGGCCTGTTCGGGCGCAGGCTCAAACGCGCGCGCGGCGCGCGCATCCCGGTGACCGTGCTCACCGGCTTCCTCGGCGCCGGCAAAACCACGCTGCTGCGACGGTTTCTGGCGGCGCCGGAAGGGCAAGGCACGGCGGTGGTGGTGAACGAATTCGGTGCCGCCGGCATCGACGACGCGCTGGTGCGCGCGAGCGCGGAGGAGACGGTGCTGCTCGACAACGGCTGCCTGTGTTGCATCGCGCGCAGCGATCTGCAGCAGGCCATGCGCCGCATGGTGGTCGAGCGCGCGCGCGGCGAGATGCCCGACTTCAAGCGCGTGGTGATCGAAACGAGCGGGCTCGCCGATCTTTCGCCGATCCTGCAGACCTTCGCCACCGACCGGGCGCTGGGAGATACGTTTGCGGTCGACGCGCTGGTCACGGTGGTGGACGCGGTGACCGGCGGCGAGACGCTTTCCTGGTCCGCGGAAGCGCGCAAGCAGGCGATCCTGGCCGACCGGCTGGTCGTGACCAAGACCGATATCGCCGGCGAAGGCGCGGGTGAAGGGCTCGCGGCGCAATTGCGCGCGCTCAACCCGGACGCAGAAATATTGCAAGCCGTAAACGGGGCGCTCGATCCCAGCCGCTTCACCGAGCCCGTGTCCGGCCCGCGCAATATTTACGTGGCCGAGGCCGCGCACAGCGACGGCATCGTCAGCTTCGTCATCACCGACGACAAGCCGATGCCGTGGCCGGCATTTTCGCGCGCCATGGAAACGCTGATGACGTTGCGCGGCCAGGACTTGTTGCGCGTCAAGGGCTTCCTCAACGTCGAGGGCTGTACGGGACCGGTGCTGGTGCAGTTCGTGCAACACCTCGCGCACCCACCGGTCGAGCTTGCCGAGTGGCCGGACGACAGCCGCGCAAGCCGCGTGGTGTTCATCACGCGCGGGATTGCTGAGCGTCAGGTGCGGGACTTGTTCGCTGCGGTGTGCGCGCTGACCTAAGCGGGCGCCAGACGCGAGACGCCCTCGCGCGCCGCCGCGATGATGTCGGGCACCGCGGCGTCGTTGCCCGGCGCCATGATGTGGCAGCCGGCGACGTGGGGGACGGCGGCAAGCTCGGCGATCATGTCGAGGCAGATGCGGCGGCCCTCCGCCGCCGGATCGCGCGCCGCGACCATGCGCGCAATGATCGCGTCGGGGATGATGGCGCCGTAGAGCTTGTCCCTGATCCAGCGCGCCGATTTGGCCGAGCGCAGCGGCACGATGCCGACGATGACGGAGAGCTTTTCCGCCAGGCCGTGCTCGGACAGCCGTGCCATGTAGCGGCGCACCACGCCGGCATCCATGCAGAACTGCGTCTGCGTAAACTGCGCGCCGGCTCCGAGCTTGGCGGCGAGGCTTTCGGGCGCCCAGCCGGGCGGCGGATCGATCGGATTGTCGGCGGCGCCGAGAAAGAAATCGGCGGGACCTGAGACCTTGCGGCCGGACGGCAATTCGCCCTTGTCGCGCAAAAGGCGCGCCGTCCCCAGCAGCCGGCGCGGATCGAGATCGAACACCGGCTTGGCCTCGGGCTGATCGCCCGCCTCCGGATCGTCGCCGCGCAGGATGAGCAGGTTGCGCACGCCGCAGGCCGCGGCGCTGATCAGGTCGCCCTGCAAGGCGATGCGGTTGCGGTCGCGGCAGGTAAGCTGCAGCACCGGCTCGATGCCTTCTTCGACCAGCATGGCCGCGGCGGTGACGGCGCCGAGGTGCGCCCGCGCGCCGGCGGCGTCGGTGATATTGACCGCGTCGGCCAGGCCCTTGAGCGGGGCGGCCTTGGCGAGCAATTCGGCGCGGTCGGTCGAAACCGGCGGCGTCACCTCGGCGGTGATGACGAAGCGGCCGGCGCGCAGCTTTTGCTCGAGCGTCGTTTCCACCGGGACCACGTGGCAAAATACGGTGGACCTTGCAAGCGCAAGGGATCAAATTACTGTCATTCAAGGGCACGCGCGATAGGCCAGGCGTGCCCGGTATGACGCAGCGAGGCGGCTATGTTTCAATCGGCGAAATCACTCGACGAAGCGCTTGAATGCGTCACCGACGGATGCATGCTGGTGGTGCCGCGCGAGGTGACCGGCGTGCCGATGGCGGCGACACGGGCGCTGATCAGGCGCGGCGTCAAGCAGCTGCATCTGGTGACGCTGCCGACCTCGACTTTGCAGACCGATCTGCTGGTCGGCGCCGGGTGCGTCGAGACGGTGGAATCGAGCGCGATAAGCCTGGGCGAGTTCGGGCCGGCGCCGCGCTTCTGCGCGGCCGTCACCGCAGGCAGCATCGTGATGAAAGACGCCACCTGCCCCGCTTTGCTCGCGCAAATGCAGGCGGCGGAGAAAGGCGTGCCCTTCATGCCGCTGCGCGGGCTGATCGGCTCCGACGTGCTGAAGTACCGCGACGACTGGAAAGTGATCGACTCGCCTTTCGGCAACGGCGACCCGATCGTGCTGTTGCCCGCGCTCAGGCCGGACGTCGCGCTGCTGCACGCCGGCATGGCGGACCGCTTCGGCAACGTCTGGATCGGGCGGCACCGCGAGCTGGCCACGATGGCGCATGCGGCGCAGAAGACGGTGGTCACGGTGGAAAAGATCCACGACGGCAATCTGCTCGACGATCCGGCGCTGGCGGCGGGCACGCTGCCGGGATTCTACGTCGACGCGATCGCGCTCGCCGAGCGCGGCGCCTGGCCGCTGCCGCTGCCCGACCACTACGGCGCCGACGACGCACATATCGCGTTGTATGCGAAACTGGCGGCGACGCCGGAAGGTTTCGCGGAGTATCTCGACAGGTTCGTATATGAGAAGCAGGCGGCGTGACGCAGCCTTCGCCTCCCCCGCTTGCGGGGGAGGGTGGCGCGCCAAGCGAGCCGGGTGGGGGCTCGCAGCGCTTCGTCGACATGACCCCACCCGGCTGCTCGCTTGCGCTCGCAGCCACCCTCCCCTTTCAGGGGAGGGATAAGTGGTGGACTTCCGCCCCGAGGAACTGCTCGCCGACGTGATCACGCGGCTGATCGGCGACGTGCGCCACGTCGCGGTCGGCAACGCCTCGCCGATCCCGGCGACGGCGGCGATCCTGGCGCGCGAGCGCGGGCGCGGGCGGCCCTACGTGTCGCTCCTGCAAAGCCGCAAGCACACCTTCTTCACCGACGGCGCGCGCGAATTGTTCGACTGTGCCGGGCAAGGCCGCATCGACGTGTTCTTCCTCTCGGGCGGGCAGATCGACGGCCACGGCAATATCAACCTGGTGTCGACCGGCGACTACGCGCATCCGGACGTGCGCTTTCCCGGCTCATTCGGTTCGGCCTATCTCTATTACGTGGTGCCCAAGGTGATCCTGTTCCGCACCGAACATTCGCGCCGCACGCTGGTGCCGCAGGTGGATTTCATCAGCGCGCCGGGCACGAGCGAACCGAACGTCTATCGCACCGGCGGGCCGATCGCCCTCATCACCAACCGCTGCCTGTTCTCCTTCGCCGACGGGCATTTCACGCTTCAAAGCGTGCATCCCGGCCATACGCTCGAGGAGGTCATCGAGAACACCGGCTTCGAGTTTGCGCGGCCGGCCGAGGTGCCGGAGACGCCGACGCCGAGCCCGGAGACGCTGAAGCTGATGCGCGAGGTGGTGGCGCCGCAGGTGGCCGAGTTCTACCCGCAGTTCGCGGCCAAGGTGTGGGGGCTGGGCGAGGCGGCCGTCGCGCGGTGAAAATCGGGCGCGCGGCACTGACGGATTGATAGAGCGCCGCACGCCGCTCACGATTGACGCTGCATCAGCTCGCCGGCCCCGGCAGGAAGCAACGAACTGAAAGTATAGGCTCGACTTCGAAAACGGGATCGTCGTACGCGATCCAAACGACCGCATGTCCGAGCCGGTTAGGGCCTTTGATCACCGCCGCGTCGGGGACGACAACCCATTGGCCGTAGACTTTCACGCGGTAATGGTTGGCGCCGATGTCCCAGGTGAATGCATCGGGCACGGTGCCGTCGGCGGTGGCGCAACAGGGAACGCCTTTGCCGTCGGCCAGGTTTTCAACCCACTGTCTGATCTTCTGCGGGACCCGGCTGTATTGTCCGTAATCCCGCGCCTGCGAGACCGCAGCACAAGCAAGCGTGCCGAGCGCCGCGGCAGCAAACAGAACTCTGCGGCTATGACGTCTCATGACAACCCCCATGGTTCATCTACAAGACGCCGCCGAGTAAGCGCGCGCGACCCATATTCGTCCAATGCATAATCTCTCTGGATAATCATGCCGAAACGGCATAAAAGGGTGGCATGGATCTCCGGCGCGCGCGCACCTTCGTCACCGTCGCCGACCTCGGCACCGTCTCCGCGGCCGCGCAGCAGCTGCGCATCGCCCAGCCTGCCCTGTCCCGGCAGATCGGCGATCTTGAGCAGGAGCTGGGCCTCAGGCTTTTCGATCGCGTCGGCCGCCGTCTCTTGTTGACCAGCGACGGCGAACAACTTCTGGACCACTGCCGCGGTCTCCTGAATTCCGCCAATGCCATCGGCGAGCACGCGCAGGCGCTCCGGCAGGGCGACACCGGCGTGTTGAAAGTGGCGGTTTCTCCGCCGTTCCTCGAAAGCGTGATGCCGGATTTTCTGCACCGATACGCGAAGCGCTTTCCCAACGTTCAGGTGAGAGTGGTTGACGCTGTCGGCCCAAGATTGCTGGCGCTGCTGGAGCGGGGCGAGATCCACCTTGCCCAGGGTGCCGTTAACGCGGTTCAGGCCGACGACCGGCGCTTTGCGAATCAGCCTCTCGGATTTCTCGATGTGCTCGCCGCTGTGCACCCGCGCCTGCTTCGTGCCGAAACCCGCACGATCGATGTCGAGAGTCTCGCGTCTTTTCCGTTGCTTTTGCTGAATTCCGATTTCGTACAGCGCAGATCATTCGATGCTGCCTGCCGCATGGCTGGTTTGAGGCCCGACATCCTGCTCGAAAGCGGCGCCCCGCATGCCCTGGTCGCAATGGCCGAAGCCGGACACGGCGTAGCTCTTATCCCATCGCGTCTTCGAGTTCGAAATCTCAAGCTACAAATTGTTGCCGTTACATACCGGGGCACCCCCCTGCGCGAGCCGCTGGCCATCTTTTGGGACAAGCGACGTCAACGCACCCGCTATGCAATCGCTTTTTGCGAGATGGCGGCCGATTATGTCCAAGAAATTTATCCGTCTGTGCGGCCGACCGCGCCGGCGGGCAAGAGCAAGCGAGCACCCACCCGCACGGCGCGCCCCTGAGCGGCCAAGCGTGGCGCCGCAGGTGGCCGAGTTCTACCCGCAGTTCGCGGCCAAGGTGTGGGGGCTGGGCGAGGCGGCCGTCGCGCGGTGAAACGCCCCTGCGTGCCCCGGATGCGGCACAGCACGTAGCGCAGCGGAGTGATGGGCCGCTGATCCGGGTCCCAGCTTGAGGAAGCGGGGTCCCGGGTCTGCAGCGCCCCGCTGACGCGCTGCACTGCGCCCGGGCCACGCACTTCCTGACTTGCCGCTCCTAGGCTAGTCTCCCCGCCGCAAAACGAAAACGGGGAAACATCCGGTGAAAACGGTGGAAGCGGCGGTGATCGGCACCGGCTGGTGCGGCGGCATTCGCGCGGAGACGCTGTCGCGCTCGGCGCTGGTCGACAAACTGCATATCTGCGAGATCAAGCCGGACCGGCTCAAGGAGGTGGCGGCGGCGACCAAGCCTGCGACCGCGACGCTCGACTACCAGGACATCGTCAAGAACGACAATATCGGGGTGGTTTACATCTCCACCACGCCGGAATCGAACCACTATCCGATCGCGCGTGACTGCCTGCGCGCCGGCAAGCATGTGCTGCTGGAAAAGCCGATCGCGCTCGAATTGTGGGAAGCCGACGAGCTGATCGAGATTTCCAAACGCAACCGCGTGAAGTTCACCATCGGTTATTCGCAGCGCTTCAACACCAAGTTCGCCTACGCCAAGAAGAAGATCACCGACGGCACGCTGGGCAAGGTCGTGTCGGTGATGGTGAGCCGGCATCTCTCGCGCAGCCTGGGCAAGAAGATCGCCAGCCGCGTGCGGCTGTCGCCGGTGGTGATGGAATCGACGCACGATCTCGATTTCGTCTTCTGGCTCATGGAGCCCGCCAAGCCGGTGCGCGTCTACAGCCAAGGCTCCTACGGCTACATGAAGCCGGTGAACGGCTCCTACGACGTGATGTTCACCGTCGTCACCTTCGACAATGGGCTGGTTGCCAATATCTGCGGCGGCTGGAACCTGCCGCCGAGCTATCCGAACTACTGCGCCACCTGGGTGGAGGTGCTGGGCACGGAGGGCTCGCTCATTCTCGACGACACCCACCGCGACAATTGGCTCAACACGGTCAAGGACGGCCAGCAGTTTCCCATGTCGACCATGCCGGGCGAGCAGGTGGACCATGTGTTCGCCGGCCAGATGGGACCGGAGACGCTCCACTTCCTGGAAGCCTGCATCCTCGACAAGCCGCCGATGGTCACGCCGGAATCGGCGCGCATGGTCATGGAGACTTATACCGCCGCCGATCTGTCGGCCGAGCTGGGCGAGCCGGTCGACCTGCCGCTGTCGAACCAGGCGGTGTCGCAGGTGGCGGAGATGAAGAAGAAGCACATGGCGGGCGCGGCGCCTTAGGCGTCTGATGCAGCTTCCGCTCATTCCCGCGCAAGCGGGAATCCAGAGTGAAGATCACAACGCTCTCAGTATTCGGCCTCGGTCCCCGCTTTCGCGGGGACGAGCGGAAGAATCGCTAGCGCCCAGCCAACGGCTTGATCCCCAACTCACCGGCAAGCTTGTCCAACTGCGCCAGCAGCTCCGGCGCCAGCGCCAAGCCGTTGGCGAGGCGATCGGCGCGGCGCTTGGCGCGCTCGACGCCGGGCAGCCGCACGTTTTGCCCCGGCAATGTCTTGGAGGCGCGCAGCTCGCGAATGTGACGGTCGACCTCCGCCTTGAAGGTCTCGAGATTTTGGAAACGCGCCGGATCGAGCGCCACCACGAATTGCCCGGTGTTGCAGACCTCCTCCGGCGTGGCGTTGAAATCGACGCAGTCGCGGCCGAACAGCGCGCCGTTGAGCGTGCCGGCCAAAAGGCCGAGCATGAGCGCGAGGCCCGCGCCCTTGTAGCCACCCATCGGCAGCAGCAGCGCGTCGGCGGTTTGGTGCGGATCGGTAACGGCGTCGCCGGTCGCAGGATCGACCATCCAGTTCGGCTGCAGCGGCACGTTCTTCAGGCGGTGGTTCTTGATGGTGCCGTAGGACACGATCGACGTCGCGATGTCGAGCACCAGCGGCGGCTCCTCGCCGGCCGGCACCGCGATCGCCAGCGGATTGGTGCCGAGCAGATTTTCGGCGCCGCCGGCGAGCGGCATATGGTTGGCGTTGGCGACCGCCGCATAGAGCCCGATCATGTCGGCTTCGAGCGGCAGCGCGGCATAGACGCCCGCAGCGCCCGCGTGATTCGACATGCGCACGCCGACCCAGCCGACGCCGCTGTCGCGCGCGAGCGTGATGGCGGTCTCCGCCGCGCGCGCCACCACCAGGTGGCCCATGCCGTTGTCGCCGTCGACCAGCGCGGTGGCCGGCGCCGTGCGCTCGACCTTGATGTTCGGGCGCGGGTTGAGTCCGCCGATCTTGAGCCGGTGCACGTATTGCGGCAGCCGGAAAACGCCATGCGCGTCGGCGCCGGTGAGATCGGCTTCCAGCATCAATTCCGCCACCTTGGCGGCGTCGGCCTCCGGCAGGCCGGACTTGACCATGGCCTCGGCGATGAGCGCGCGCACGGCCGCTACGGCGATGCGTCCGCTCTTCACGTGCGCGGTCACGACACCTTCTCCGGCAGCAGGCGCTCGGCGTTGCCGTTGAGGATCGCCGCCTTGTCGGCGTCGGGAATTTTCAGGCCCCGCACATGCCGCACGCAGTCGAGCATCGCCATGTCGTAAGGGTAATCGCTGCCGAGCAGCACGCGCTCGGGCCCGACATGGGAGATCATGAATTCCAAAACGGGCGCCGAATGCAGGATGGTGTCGTAGTAGAAGCGCTTGGCGATATCGTGCGGCTCCGTCTTGACGTTCTTTTTCGGCTCCGGCCGCACCTGCCAGCCGTGCTGCCAGCGTGCCGCCTGGTAGGGCGTGAAGCCGCCGCCATGGGCGAGGATCACCTTCAGCTTGGGATGGCGGTCGAGCACGCCGCCGAAATAGAGGCAGGCGGCGGCGATCGTGGTGTCGAGCGGATTGCCGATCAGGTTGCGCAGATAATAAGCGCCGAGGCGGTCGGCGCCGGCGACGTGGACCGGATGCACGAAGAGGAAGGCGCCCAGCTCTTCCGCCGCCTCCCATAGCGGCGCGAAGCCGGCATCGTCGAGATTCTTGCCCATGACGTTGGAGCCGATCATGGCGCCGCTTAAGCCCAGCTTGCCCATGGCGCGCTTGAGCTCGTCGGCGGCGCGTTTGGCATCCTGCATCGGCAGCGTGGCGATTCCCATGAACCGGTCGGGATGGGCGGCGATGTGCTTGGCGATCTGCTCGTTCTGAATTGCAGCGGTGGCGGCGGTAAGCGCGGCATCCTGGTCGTACAGATAGGTCTGCGGCGAAGCCGACAGCACGTGCACGTCGACGCCTGCTTCGTCCATGTCGCGCAGGCGGCGCGCGATGTCGAAGCCGCCGCGCGGAAACGGCTTATAGGCGGCGCCGCCCACGTCCAGCACCGCGGCTTCGGCATCGATGGGCTTGATGGTCACCGGCACCCTCGGCGCTTCCTTGCTGAGCAGCGCGGCGGTTTCCTCGGTCAGGATGTGAGTATGGGTATCGATCGTGCGCGGCCTTGTCATTTCGCCACCTGAAATGCGCCGCGCGGAATGCGGGGCTTTTGTTTCGCGCGTTGCGCGCCGGAAGCGTTTGAGTGCCGCAGCCGCGTAAGGGACGCAAGCCCTGTCACCGCCGCGGCTTTCGGCTATAACGCCCATTCCATTGTCGACCGCCGGATCCCCCCAATGAACGCTCCCGCCCGCAGCAAGCATGTCCGCGTCGAGGACGACGCTCTCGTCCGCGGCTTGGGCCGTTTCATGGATGACCCGCGCCTGCCGAACCAGGCCTATGCCGCCTTCGTGCGCTCGCCGCACGCCCATGCGCGCATCGTCTCGGTGAACGCCGAGCATGCGCGCAAAGCATCGGGCGTGCTGGCGGTGCTCACCGCCGCGGACATCAAGGCGGCCGGCATCGGCAGCATATCGCGCCATCCGCCCGTTACCGGCCGCGGCGGCGCCAAGATGGTGATGCCGTTCCGCCCCGCGCTCGCCGGCGAGAAGGTGCTGCATGTCGGCGACCCGGTGGCCATGGTGGTGGCGGAAAGCGCTGCCGCCGCGCTCGATGCCACCGACCTCGTGCAGGTCGAATACGAGGAATTGCCCGCGGTGGTCGATCTGGAAACGGCGAAGAAGGGCGATCCGCAGCTTCATGCGGAAGCGCCGGGCAATCTGTGCGTCGATTGGCCGGGCTGGGCTGAGAACGTCGAGAACGAGCGCGAGGTCGCCGACATCATCGCCAAGGCGCCGCATGTCGCGCGGGTGAGCGTCGTCCACCAGCGCCTGGTGGTGGCCTCGATGGAAACGCGCGGCGCCACCGGCGTCTACGACAAGGAGACCGACAGCTACACGCTGCGCGCCTGCTCGCAGAGCGCCGACGGCTTGCGCAACCAGGTGGCCTCCATCATGGCCGTGCCGGCGGAGAAAGTGCGGGTGATCACCGAGGACGTCGGCGGCGCCTTCGGCATGAAGACCACGGTTTATCCGGAATACGTCGCGCTGCTGGTGGGCGCGAAGAAGCTCGGCCGGCCGGTGCATTGGCAATCGACGCGCTCGGAGGCCTTCGTCTCCGATTGCCAGGCGCGCGACGCGGTCACCCATGTCGAGCTGGCGCTCGACGACAAGGGCAAGTTCATCGCCTTGCGCGTGCGCCATCTATGCAATCAGGGCGGCTATATCGGAAACGCCTCCGTCAACATCAATACCAACAATTTTGCGCGCTGCCTTCCCGGCATGTACCGCATTCCGAAGATCGACGTGGGGGTCGCCTGCTATTTCTCCAACAAGGTGCCGATCGCGCCCTATCGCGGCGCCGGCCGCCCGGAGGCGAACTACGCGCTCGAGCGCGCGGTGGAGGAAGCCGCGCGCCTCGCCGGCATGGATTCGGTGCGGCTGCGCAAGAAGAACCTCATCCCGCCCTCGGCCATGCCGTTCAAGACGCCGATCAATACCTACGACAGCGGCGACTTCCCCGGCATCGTGGACAAGGCGCTCAAGCTTGCCGACTACGACAATTTCAAGAAACGCAAGCGCGAGGCCGCGCGCCGCAAGAAATTGCGCGGCATCGGCGTGTCCTGCATGCTCGAGCATGCCGGCGCGACGCCGATGGAAACGGCGGCGATCAGGGTTCCCGGCGGCGACAAGCTCGTTCTCGCCCTGAATGTGCAATCGACCGGCCAGGGTCACGCCACCGTGTTCGGCCGGCTGCTTGCCGACCGGCTCGGCATCGACCCGGCGAAGATCGAACACCATCACGGCGACACCGCGCTCGGCGTCACGGGCAATGCCTCGGTCGGCTCGCGCTCGGCCATGTGCGCGGGCAACGCCGTCGTGCACACCGCCGCGGTGATGCTGGACAAGGGCAGAAAGATCGCCTCGGCATTGTTGGAAGCCTCCGAACAGGACATCCAGTACCGCGAAGGGCAGTTCGAGGTGGTCGGCACCGACCGCAAGATCTCGCTGTTCGATGTGGCGCGGCGCGCCAAGGAGATCGGCGAAAATCTCGACACCAAGGACAAGGCGGAGTCGCCGCTCACCTTCCCTAATGGTTGCCATATTGCGGAGGTGGAGGTCGATCCCGACACCGGGCTCGTCGACCTCGTCACCTATACGGCGGTGGACGACTGCGGCAACCCGCTCGATTTGATGATCGTCGAGGGCCAGGTGCACGGCAGCCTGGCGCAAGGCCTGGGTCAGGCGCTGGTGGAGGACGCGGTTTACGACGCGGCGAGCGGGCAGATCGTGACCGGCTCGTTCATGGACTACGCCATGCCGCACGCCCACACCATGCCGGTCGAATTGCGCGAGGCGCTGCATCCGGTGCCGGCCAGGAGCAATCCGCTCGGCGTCAAGGGCACCGGCGAGGCCGGCACCACCGCCGCCATCGCCGCCGTCATGAACGCCGTCGCCGACGCCATCCCCAACGGCGCCGGCAACACCATGGACATGCCGGCGACCCCGCCAAAGGTGTGGGAAGCGTGCCGCAAGGCAATGGGGAAGTAAGAGGTTTCGAGTGTCGTCCCCCGCGAAAGCGGGGGATCCAGTATACGCAAGCAGGTCAGTGACTACTGGATCGCCCGCTTTCGCGGGCGATGACAGCAGTGCGGGTTCGGCGCCTCAAGCCTGCGAGATGAACTTGATGTTCATATAGGCCTGCAGGCCCTCCATGCCGCCTTCCGAGCCGTAACCCGATTCCTTGATGCCGCCGAACGGCGTCTCGGGCGTCGAGATGGCGATGGAGTTGACGCCGACCATGCCGGATTGCAGCGCGTCGCCGATGGCGGCGGCGTTCTTCTCCGATGAGGTGAAGGCGTAAGCGGCAAGTCCGAACTGCAGCGAGTTGGCGCGCTCGACCACCTCGTCGAAGGTCTTGAAGGCGACGATCGGCGCCACCGGCCCGAACGGCTCCTCGGTCATGATCTTGGAATCGTCCGGCACGTCGGTCACGATGGTGGGCTGATAGAAGAAGCCCTGGTTGCCGTGGCGCTGCCCGCCGGTGACCACCTTGCCGCCGCGGTCCTTGGCGTCGTTGACGAAGCTCTCCATGGCGTCGAGCCGGCGCGCATTGGCGAGCGGCCCCATGGTGGTGCCCTTCTCCATCCCGTCGCCCATCTTGATGCCCTTGGCATATTCGGTGAAGCGGGCGACGAACTTCGAGTAGTTCTTCTCGTGCACGTAGAAGCGCGTCGGCGAGATGCACACCTGGCCGGCGTTGCGGTACTTGAACGCCGCGATGGTGTCGGCGGTCTTCTCGGGGTCGGCGTCCTCGAACACGACCACCGGCGAATGGCCGCCAAGCTCCATGGTCGCCTTCTTCATGCCCTTGGCGGCGAGACCGGCGAGATGCTTGCCGACCGGCACCGAGCCGGTGAACGAAATCTTCTTCACCGACTTTTGCGGAATCAGATGCTCCGACACTTCGGACGGCACGCCGAACACGAGGTTGAGCACGCCTTCCGGCACGCCGGCGTCGGCGAAGCAGCGCACCAGCTCGACGCAGCCGCCCGGCGTCTCTTCCGAGGCCTTGATGATGATCGAGCAGCCCGCGGCGAGCGCGCCGGCGATCTTGCGCACCGGGGTCAGCGTCGGGAAGTTCCACGGCGTGAACGCGGCCACGATGCCGACAGGCTCCTGCACCACCATCTGGCGCACGCCCTTCTGGCGACCCGGAATGATGCGGCCGTAGGTGCGGCGGCCTTCCTCGGCGTACCAGTCGATGATGTCGGCCGAGGTCAGCACCTCCGCGCGCGATTCTACGTACGGCTTGCCTTGTTCCTGGGTTTGCACCTTAGAAATGTGGTCGTAGCGCTCGCGCACCAGATCGGCAGCCTTGCGCATGATCTTGGAACGGTCATAGGCCGACGTCGCCCGCCACTGCGCGAAGCCCTTTTCCGCGGCGGCCAGCGCCGCGTCGAGGTCGGCTTTGCTCGCGTGCGGCAAATGACCGAGCGCCTTGCCGGTCGCCGGATTGATCACGTCCTCGCCCTTGCGGCCGTCGCCGTTGAGCCATTTGCCGTCGATATAGAGACCGAGCTCGCTGTACATGGAAAACCTCACCTGAGCGGAATTGATCGCCGCGCGGGCTTAGCACTTTCGCAGCCGCGCGGCCACTCGGGGCGCCGACGCAGATTTAGCCTGCAAAATCAAAGGCACCCCGCATTGCGGCACAATCCGCAATTTGCGGTGGCAAGTGCGGAATTTCCAGTGTTATTCTGCGCTTAAGCGGCGTGCCAGCCGCCGGCCGTGGGGGTGTGGGCCGGCGGTTACCGTTTCAAACCGGCGGAATCTCACAGTTCCGCAACGAGACGCCGCAACCGAGAGAGTGAAAACAGGGAGGACACCAATATGCTCTACCGGATAGGTTTTGCTTCGGCCGTCGCTGCGGCGGCATTGGCCTACGCACCGATGGGCGCGCAGGCCGCGGATTGCGGTACTATCCAACTCGGCGCCGCCGTTTCATTGACCGGCAAATATGCCTCGAACGGCCATAACACCCAGAACGGTTACGAATTCGCGGTCAAAAAGATCAACGACGCCGGCGGCGTGAAAGTCGGCGGCAAGTGCTATCATTTCCAAATCAAGTATTACGACGATAAATCGACGCCGGCACGCTCGGCACAACTGGTCGAGCGGCTAATCGACCAGGACAAGATCCAATACGTCCTCGGCCCCTACGGCTCTCCGATCACCAAGGCCGTCCTGCCGGTCGTCGAGAAATACAAGATTCCGATGGTGCAGAGCGAAGCGGCTTCGCGTTCGCTGTTCACGCAAGGCTACAAATACATGTTCGGCATCATCGCGACTTCGGAGAAATACCTCACGCCGGTCGTCGACATGGCCGCCGCGCTTGCGAAAAAACATGGCAAGGATCCGTCGAGCGTCAAGGTTGCCATGATCTACCAGGACGACGCCTTCTCGCTCGACGTGCGCGCGGGAGTCGTCGAAGCGATCAAGAAATACAAGATGAAAACGGTGGTCGACGACCGCATGCCGCCGGACCTGAACGATATCACCGGCTTCTTGACCAAGGTGAAGGCGCTAAAACCCGACGTGCTGATGGTGTCGGGGCACGAAAAGGGCGCAGCCACAGCCGCCCGCCAGATGGGCGTGCTGAAGATCCAGGTGCCGCTGGTCGGCATGACACATTGCGAGTCCGCGAAAGTCACGCAGGACTTCGCCAAGGTCGCCGAAGGCTTCGTCTGCCCGACACAGTGGGACGAGACCATGAAGGCGAGCGATCCCATGTTCGGGACCGCGGCCCACTACAACGAGCAAATGAAGGCGGCCTACAAGTACAAGGTCGTGCCCTACCAGACGGCGCAGGCTTCCGCGGCCGTCTATGTCTGGAAAGACGCTTTCCAGCGGGCCAACTCGCTCGACAAAGAGAAGCTGCGCGATGCTCTGAAGCAGACCAACATGAAAACCTTCTACGGCGGGATCAAGTTTGCGCCGGACGGCAGCAATCCGGGCAAGGAGATCATCCTGCGGCAGATTCAGGGCGGCAAATACAAGGTCGTCTGGCCTGCCGAGGTTGCCGCGGCCAAGGTCGTCTATCCGCGCAGCGCTGAGTACTGAGCAGGGGATGCGGGAACGGGCGGCTTTGCCGCCCGTTCCTTTCCCATAGCCGGGTAAGGTCCGCCCGCAACGCGGCCGGACAGCCCTATTCGGTGATTGGTCCGGCCGAGGTCGTCCACCATGGAAACGATTCTAAACAACATCACCATTCTCACGGCGGCGCCCGTGCTCAATTTCGGCCTGTTGATAGACGGCATATTGATCGGGTCGATCTTCGCGCTCGCCGCCTATGGCCTCGCGCTGGTTTGGGGCGTGATGAACGTGAAGAACCTGGCGCAGGGCGATTTCATCATGCTTGGTGGCTATATCACCTGGAGCCTCGGCCGCCACGGCTTCAATCCGCTGGTCGGAGTTCCGGTCGCCTTCGTATTGCTGTGGGGGTTTGGCTGGGTCGTCTACCGCCTGGTGATCAGCAAAGTCATTACCCGCGACCTGTTCACCTCGCTGCTGGCGACTTTTGGCGTCGCCATTGTCATTCAGCAAAGCCTGAACCTGGCGTTCGGCCCCGACACGCAATCGGCGCAATCCGGCTTGCCGACTTGGCAGTGGGCCGGCGGATTGATCTCGATCTCTTCCACCCGCGTGCTCGGCTTCGGGCTTGCCATCATCCTGGCGCTCGGGGTCATCGCGTTCATGAAGAACAGCCGCATGGGACAGGCGATCCGCGCTACCGCGCAGGACCCGCGCGCCGCCCGCGTGCTCGGCATCGACACCGAGAAGGTCTACTCGTTCACCTTCTGCCTGAACGCCGCGATCTGCGGGGCAGCCGGCGCGCTGGTTGCGCTGGTATGGAACGTGCAGCCGTTCTACGGCACCACCTATTCGATCCGCCTGTTCGTCATCGTCACGGCGGCCGGCTTCGGCAACCTGCCGGGGGTAATCGCCGCCGGTTTCGGCATGGGCGTGGTCGAGCAGTTCGGCGGCTTCCTGCTCGGCGCCGAATTCCAGCAGGCGCTGATCGTGCTGCTGCTGCTGGCCGTGCTGGCGTACCGGCAGCTGCAATACCTGCGCGTACGGCAGGCCGTTCAATGAACATCGCTTCCCGCGATAATCTGCCGTTCCTGCTCGTCTTCGTGGCCGGGGTCGCCGCTCCGTTCCTGTTCCCCGACTACAGCAGCGAAGTCGCCGTGCTGTGGCTGATGATCCTGTTTGCCTCGACCTGGGACATCCTGGGCGGACAGATGGGCTACAACTCACTCGGCAACATCGTCTTCTTCGGCGCCGGCATGTATATCTGCGCCGTGGTGCAGATCGGTCTCTACTACGACGTGGGCATGTACACGTCGGGTGCGCGCACCACCCACATCGTTTTTACCCATGCGCAATATTTCACCGGTTTCGCCGTCGGTACGGTAGCGGCCGCGATCGGCTCCGCGGCGATCGCCATTGTCGCCGGCTGGATCGTGTTCGGCCTGCGCGGCCCGTATTTCGCCATCGGCACGCTCGGTCTTGCCGTTGCGGCAGGGGAACTGATCGCCTCCTGGACCTGGGTCGGAGCTGCCAGCGGCATTTCGATGCCGGTGTTTCCCGGCCCTCCGGATACCCAGAAAATCTTTTTTTATTTCCTCCTGTTCGGCCTCGCCTTCGTACTGTTGATCTTCTTGCGCTGGCTCTATTCGACCAATTTCGGCCTGGCGCTCAACGCCATCCGTGACGACGAGGAAAAAGCCGAGGCGATGGGCATACATACCCGCCGTTACAAGCGGCTGGCCTGGGCGATTTCGGCGTTTTTCCTCGGCATTTCCGGCGCCATCTTCGGCAACATGACCGGCTTCATCGAGCCGCGCGACATCGCTTTTCCGATCGCCACCTTCAACCTGTTCATGGTGGTGATGGTTCTCTTGGGCGGCAAGGGCACGTTATGGGGGCCGGTGATCGGCGCGGTGATTTTTCACACCGTCAAGGAGATCACTTGGACGTACTTCCTCGGCTGGCAGTTCATCGCGCTGGGTGCACTCATCGTCATCACCATCGTCTATTTCCAGCAGGGCGTTGCCGGATGGATCATGGAGAAATTCCCCGAGCGCTTTAGATCGCGGCGTGCCGTCGCGGGCGAACAGGAACGTCCGCTGCGCGGCCGACTCACGCCGCATCCCGAGGGCGCCGAATGAACGACGCCATCATCTCGCTCGACAAGGTGACGAAATCCTACGGTGGCGTGATCGCCAACGACGCCGTGTCGCTGACGGTGCCGCGCGGCCGCATCACCGGGCTGATCGGCCCGAACGGCTCCGGCAAAACCACTTTGTTCAACTCCATCGTCGGCTATCACCCGATCGATTCCGGCTCCATCCGCTTCGAAGAACAGGAAATCTCGCAGCTGCGCGTGCAAGACATCGCGCGACTCGGCCTGCTGCGCACGTTCCAGACCACGCGCATCTACGGCAAGATGGACTGCATGCAGAACATGTTGATCTCGATTCCGCACCGCAAGGAGCGGTTTTCCGACATGTTCTCGCACGCCTCTCCGGAAGTCGGCGAGCGCGCCGAGCATCTCCTTGCCTTCGTCGGGCTCTACGAGAAGCGCTTTCTGCGCGCCGGCTCCCTGTCATTCGGCCAGCAGAAGCTGCTCGAATTCGCCATGGCGCTGATGAACGAGCCGACCGTGCTGCTGCTCGACGAGCCCACCGCCGGCATCAACCCGACCTTGATCAACGGCCTGCTCGACCGCCTTAAACGGGCGAACAGCGAAATGGGCATTACGCTGTTCATTATCGAGCACAACATGCGCGTGATCATGAACATCGCCAGCAAGATCTACTGCATGGCGCACGGCGAGATGCTGGCCGAGGGCGAGCCGGCCGAGATCCAGCGCGACCAGCGCGTCATCGACGCCTATCTCGGAGAGAATTGATGACGAGCTACGAACCGGCCGCGGAGGGTTTCCACGGCGGCATCGCGCCGGCCATTTCGGTCGAGGAGGTCGCGCGCCAAGCGGCCGAAATCGCGCGCGAGATTTCGATCGACGAACTCGACGCGCTCGCCGGCAACGACCCGCACCTGCGCATCGACGATCTACATGCCGGCTACGGGCAGATGGAAATCTTGCACGGCTTTAGTCTGCGCGTCGGCGCTCGCCAATCGTTGTGCCTGATCGGCCCGAACGGCGCCGGCAAATCGACCGTGCTGCACTCGATTTTCGGCTTTACCGACATCTATTCCGGGGCGATCGTCACCAAGCTGAACGGCAAGCCGTTCGAGGTGACGCGGCTTTCGCCGAGCGAGAAGCTGCATACCGCCGGCATTGCCTACATCCTGCAGGACAAGTCTGTTTTTCCCGGCATGACCGTGGAAGAGAATTTGTGGATGGGCGCGTACCTGATGGACCGGACTGAAGCGAAGCGTGCGGCCGAGAAGGTGTTCGACAAATATCCGCGGCTAGCTGCCCGCCGCAAGCACGCGGCCAAGGTTTTATCCGGCGGCGAGCGCCGCCTGCTCGAGATCAGCCGCGCGCTGGTCATGGAGCCGCAGGTGCTTCTGGTCGACGAGCCCTCGATCGGCCTGGAGCCACGCTTCATTGACATGGTGTTCGAGATCCTCGGCGACCTGCAGAACAAGGAAGGCAAGACAATCGTTATCGTCGAGCAGAACGCCAAAAAGGGCCTGGAATTCGCCGATATCGGCTACGTGCTGGTGGCGGGCCGCCTCGCGCTCGCCGGCAAGGCCGACGATCTGCTCGCCAATCCCGACGTGAGCCGGCTGTTCCTCGGCGGCTAGGCGCAACCATCCTCTACGGGCGCGCGTTTTTCCCGGCGTAACGGAGTTGCCTGGCGAAAGCCGGCTTACGTCCCGGTAAACGCGGGCTTGCGCTTCTCCATGAACGCCTTGCGGCCTTCGACATAGTCGTTGGAGGCAAAGCACTCCGCCACCAGGTCGTCGCACTTTTTCAGGTCGCGCTCGCTCTCCGGCTTCACCGTTTCGCCGACGATATATTTGACCGACTTCACCGTCAGCGGCGCGTTGGCGCTTATGGTGGCGGCGTAGTCCTGCACGTATTTTTCGAGCTCGCCTTCCGGCAGCACGCGGTTGACGAGGCCCATCTGCAAGGCCTCGGCAGCGGTGAACTGGCGCGCTGTATAGAAAATCTCCTTGGCGAAGGAGGGGCCGACCACGTCGACCAGCTTCTTGATGCCCTTGAAGCCGTAGCCGAGGCCGAGCTTGGCGGCCGGCACGCCGAATTTCGAATTGTCCGAGCAGATGCGCAGGTCGCAGCACAGCGCCAGCCCCATGCCGCCGCCGATGCAGTAGCCGCGGATCATGGCGATGGTCGGCTTGGGGAATTCGTAGATCGCGGTGTTGGCCTTGTCGACGATCACGTTATAGCGGTCGATCGCCTCCTTGCTGGAACGCTCCTTCTCGAACTTGGAGATGTCGGCGCCCGATACGAAGGCCTTGCCGCCGGCGCCGGTTGCCACCACCACACGCACGTCGTTGTCGGCGGCGAAGTCTTCGAGGATGCCGCTCGCCGCTTCCCACATTTCCAGGGAGACGGCGTTGTGGCGCTCGGGGTTGTTGAAGATCAGATAGCCGACGCCGCCCTCCTTGCGGGACAGCATTTTGTCGGTCTTGATGGCTACGTTCATCGCATGTCTCCAAATGAAAGCCGTTACACCGCCTTGGCCTTGTGCAAGTCGGCAATCTCGTCCTCGGCGAAGCCGAATTCCTTGAGCACCTCATCGGTCTGCTCGCCCTGCCCCGGCGGGGTGGCCACGATCCGGCTCGGCGTGCGCGACAGCGTGACGCCTTGCCCGACGAAGGTCTCGTCGCTGCCGTCAGGTCGTTTGGCGCTCTGCGCGATGCCGAGATGGATGACCTGCGGGTCGGCGAAGACCTGATCGATCGAATAGATCGGGCCGCAGGGCACGCCGACCTTGTTGAAGATCGCGATCCATTCCGCGCTCGTCTTGTTCACCGTGCGCTTCTCGATCTCGGCATTGACCGCGTCGCGGTTTTTGGAACGTAACGCGCCGCTGTTGAAATCGGGCCGGTCGACCAGCTCCGGCGCCTCGATGGACTGGCAGATGCGTTCCCACATCACTTGTCCGCCGCCGGCGATATTAATGTGGCCGTCCTTGGTCTTGAACACACCGGTGGGAATGGTGGTGGGGTGGTTGTTGCCGGCCTGCTTGGCGACCTCGTGCATCTGCAGCCAGCGTGCGGCCTGGAAGTCGAGCATGAAAATCTGCGCCTGCAACAGCGAGGTGCAGACCCACTGCCCCTCCCCCGACGCTTCGCGCTCGAGCAGCGCCACCAGGATGCCGGTGGCGCAAAGCAGCCCGGCGGAAAGATCGGCGATCGGGATGCCGACGCGCATCGGCCCCTGGCCAGGCGCGCCGGTGATCGACATCAGCCCGCCCATGCCTTGTGCGATCTGGTCGAAGCCGGGGCGCGCGCCGTAGGGCCCGTCCTGGCCGAAGCCGGAAATGCTGCCCATGACGATGCGCTTGTTGATCTTCTTCAGCTCCTCGTAGTCAATGCCGAGGCGGGTTTTGACGTCGGGGCGATAATTCTCGACCACCACGTCGGCCTTCTCGACCATGCGCTTGAAGGCGGCGAGGCCCTGCGGCGATTTAAGATCGAGGGTGATCGAGCGCTTATTGCGGTGCAGGTTCTGAAAGTCGGCATTGTCGCGCGGGCCGCCCGGGCCCTCGCCCTTCTCCAGATGCGGCGGCGTCTCGATCTTGATCACATTGGCGCCCCAATCGGCCAATTGACGCACGCATGTCGGGCCCGAGCGCACGCGCGTCAGGTCGAGGACGGTGAAGCGGGAAAGGGCCTGCGACGCCTTTGGAACCGGCATATTCGACGCTCCGAACGGCTTGAAACGGCCGACAATCCCCGATCCCAGCCGGCTTGTCCATCGGCGGCAAACGCGGCCAATCCATGCATTTCCTTCACCATCTTGCCGGCAAATGGGTTTCCCTACTTGAAAAGACCATCGCTACCTGTCATATGCAGCCCAGCGGATGAGACCCGATCTCGGGTTTGCGGGCCGCGTGCACGAAGCTCAGATTGAGATTTTCGCCCCGCTTCTTCCGTTTCTCCCAACGAATCGACAACCCTGGCCACGCGGGATGTCTTTAAGAGACCCGCGATTCCGCCGCCGCAACCATGCGCCGGCCGCTTCGCCGCATAAGAAAGAGACCTTTTGACTTCATTCAACGAGTTCGGCCTCGCAGAGCCGATCAGCCGCGCCCTCGCGGACGAAAAATACCTCATCCCCACTCCCATTCAGGCCCAGACCATCCCCCTCGCTTGCCAAGGCCGCGACGTCATCGGCATTGCGCAGACCGGCACGGGCAAGACCGCGGCGTTCGCGCTACCGATCCTCAATCATCTGCATAGCAAGCGCTCCCGCCCCGAGCGGCAATCGGCGCGCGTGCTGGTGCTGTCGCCGACGCGCGAATTGTCCGGCCAAATCGCCGACAGTTTCCGCGCCTACGGCCGGCACATCCGCCCGCTCAGCGTCGAGCTGGCGATCGGCGGCGTGCCGATCAACCGGCAGATCCGCGCGGTCGCGCGCGGCCTCGAGGTGCTGGTGGCGACGCCCGGCCGTCTGCTCGATCTGGTCGGCCAGCGCGCGCTGCGCCTCGACAAAATCGAGGTGCTGGTGCTCGATGAAGCCGACCGCATGCTGGACATGGGCTTCATCCACGACATCAAGAGGATCGTCGCATTGCTGCCGAAGCAACGGCAGACGCTGTTTTTCTCGGCCACCATGCCGCAACAGATCGTGCGCCTGGCCGACGCCATGCTGCGCGACCCGGCGCGCGTCTCGGTGACGCCGCAGGCGACCACCGCCGAGCGGATCGAGCAGCGCGTGATCCACACCGAAAACACGTCCAAGCTGGCGCTGCTCGCGGAAGTGCTCAAGGCCGAGCCGATCGACCGCGTGCTGGTGTTTACCCGCACCAAGCACGGCGCCGACAAGGTCGTGCGCGGGCTGGCCAAGGCCGGGCACGCGGCGGAAGCGATCCACGGCAACAAGTCGCAGAACCAGCGCGAGCGCGTGCTGGCGGCCTTCCGCGACGGCTCCTTGCGCACGCTGATCGCCACCGATATCGCCGCCCGCGGCATCGACGTCGACGGCATCAGCCACGTGGTCAACTACGACCTGCCCAACATCCCCGAGAGCTACGTGCATCGCATCGGCCGCACCGCGCGCGCCGGCCGCGACGGCGTGGCGATCTCGTTCTGCAGCCACGAAGAGCGCAGCTATCTGCGCGATATCGAGCGGCTGATCCGCATGGCAATCCCGGCCACCGATCGCCGCAGCTCCCGGCAGGAGCAGGCTCCCGCCGGGCATCATGCCGGCAATCGTTCGAATGGCCGGCCGCACCGCAACAAGCATCAGGCCGGGCGCCACGCCGCCGGCCATGGCCACAAAGCCGGGCGGCCGCAAAGCCCGCGCGCCGAGCCCGCGCATGGGGAGCCAAACGGCCTCGGAAATGTTACATTCATGCAGCGCCCACGCGGCCCGCGCCGGAACGCGGCCGAGCGCGCGTAAAGTTGCTCAACTGGAGACCACTGCATGGCGAAGGAAGAACTGCTGGAGTTCGACGGTACGGTGACCGAGGTCCTGCCGGACGGCAATTTCCGCGTCACGCTCGACAACGGTCATGAAGTGCTGGCCTACACGGCCGGCAAGATGCGCAAATTCCGCATCCGTACCGGCGTCGGCGACCGGGTGATCGTGGAGATGTCGCCCTATGACTTGAAGCGCGGACGCATCAGCTTTCGCCACAAGGGCGAGGCGCCGACCACTTCGCCGCAGCAGCGCCGGCCGACCTTCCGCGGACGCCGCTAGACGACCTGGCCGGAGCCATCTGCCAATCGAGTTTCCGCTCATTCCCGCGCAAGCGGGAATCCAGCGATATGGTCTTCAAATCTGTATATTTTGCCCTGGGTCCCCGCTTGCGCGGGGAGGAGCGGAGAAAATTCGGGCTCGCCGAGCCGTTCCGCCTGAACGCATCACGCTTTAGGCACTCAAGCGCCCAAGCCGGCCGCCCGTAACATTCAACGCTTGGCGAGCAGCGGCTCGACGATCTGCACGATGCGCTCGGCAGGCGTGCCCGGCGGAAAGAAGCCGCGATATTTTCCGTCGCGGCCCACCACATAGGTGAAACCGGAATGATCGATCAAATACACGCCGCCGTCGGGCGGCTTGTATTTGGCGTAATAGACTTTGTAGGCATCGGCGACCTTGCGGATCTGCTCGGGCGTGCCGGTGAGCGCGATCAGCCGCGGATGGAACGCCGAGACATACTGGGCAAGGACGTCGCGCGTATCCCGCTCCGGATCGAGCGAGATGAATAGCGGCTGCACGTCGGCGCCGGCCGCGCCCAGCTTGTCGAGCGCCAGGCTGACCTGCAGCAGGTCGGCGGGACAGATATCCGGGCAATACGTGTAGCCGAAATAGACCAGCAACAGCTTGCCGCGGAATTCGGCGTCGGTTCGCTTCTTGCCGGTATGATCGGTGAGCTCGAAAGGCCCGCCGACATGTCCGCGGCCCCACATCAGGTCGTCCATGAGCCGCGCGGCCCGGTTCTGGTCCGGCTCTTGCGCGCGCGCGGGGCGCGATGCCGCCGCCACGAACAGCAGCGCGCATGCAACGAATAAAAAGAGCGGGACTGCAAGCCGTCCCGCTCTCTCGCTGTTACGACGCTCGGCCATTACCCGCCGAAGGTTAGCTGTGCACCCGCCGAAGCCACGATCAAGCGATCCGGCGCCAGCGCCTGCATGGCGTCGACGAAGTTCTGGCCGCTGCAATGCATCGGCACGACCACATCGGGATTGAGCTCCTTGACCTCCGACACGATGTGCTTGGTGTACTCCATCGGCGCCGGGCCGAGATGGAAGCCGCCGATCAGCGCGTGCACCTTCTGGACTCCCGATACCTGCTGGGCCTGTTTCGCCGCGTTGACGATGCCGCGGTGGCTGCAGGACGAGATGACCACGAGGCCGCGGTCCTTCACGTTAAAGCAGGTGGCGTGCTCGTGGTAATGCTCGTCCGGTATGACTTTGCCTTGCAGTTCGGCCGGCATGTAATGGGAGGCGTCGCAGCCGAGGCCATTCTTGATGCCGGACTGCTCGAGCGTGTTGGGCAGGATCTTTTCGTCGGTCACGCGCTTGATCGCCCCCGTCGTGAAGGCATGGCCGAGTATGACGGTCGGATTCTCGCACAGCACGACGCCGACTTTGCGCGCGGCGAGCGCGTTGCGGTCGAGGAACCCGAAATCGCCGAACTCGCCCGGCTTGCCGGTGCGCAATACGCGATGACAGAAGTTGTCCTCGCCCCCGGCGTAGAGCTTCACGTCCGCCGGCAGCGAACTTCGGTATTTGTCCAGGAAGCCGATCAAGCCGCCGTAATGATCGAAGTGGCCGTGGCTGACGATGAGCGCGTCGACCTTCTTCGGATCGACGCCGATGATGTCGATATTGTTGAGCAGGGCGTCGGGCGTATAGCCGTAGTCGAGCATGAACGTGTGGGCTTGCCCGGCCTTCTCCAATTCCAGGTAAAGCGACAGGCCCCACTGCGTGTGCAGCTCGTTGGTGTAGCTCTTGGCCGGACGGACCGGCTTGACTGAAACCCGATTGACCGTGATGGGCTTCAGGAAGAGGTTGTGCGTCGAGTCGACCAAGATGTGGACGGTCAGCTTGTCCACGACCGGCGGCTCGATGGGCGCAGCGTCGGCGATCTCGATGCACGAAAACCCGCCAGCCGCCGCAGCCCCTGCCAAGGCGGCAGAAGCCTTCAGAAAGTCGCGTCTTTTCATGGATGTCTCCCCCGATCGTTTGCAACGATCGGGAAAATACTTGCACAAATCCGAATACGTGCCTAGCGGCAAGCGCTCCGCCGCACGCGCGTTCGCCACGCGGCGGACGGATTAGTTTCCGGTTTGCTGCATCTGCGAAATTTGCCTGAACAACAGATTGGTCGCGATCACCAGGCCGGCGCCGATCAATGTGGCGACGAGGCGGTCGATCAGCACGCCGGCTTGCGGCGGCGTGCCGGCATCGAGCAGCAAAACGATCAGCGGCGTCATGACCGCGCTGTAGGCGAGATAATTGCGCGCCCGCAGCAGCGGCCGCAGCCCGGCCAGCGCGCCCATGACGGCGACCAGCGCCCAGGCCGGCAACGTCACAAAGAGCAGCACGCCGGTCGCCAACACGCCAAGCGCGGCGCCAAGCGCCCGTTGCGTGGTGCGCACGGGAAAGGCGTCGATCTGCCATTCGGTCAGCAACGCGACGGTGAGCGCAATCCAGTGCAGATGATGGCCGGGCCAGTACCAGCGCAACAGGCCGGCGATGCTCAGGCAAATGATCAGCCGGAGGGCGTATTGCCAGCCGGCGAGCCGCGTGAGCGCGCGCCGCCAGCACGTCAGGCGCTGCCGCAGCGACACGCGCGCCACGTCCCGCTCCGATGCAGCGGCAGCGCCCACTGCGCGCGCCAGCGCGCCGAGGGCAAGGCTCAACAGCGACGTCCACAGGGCGCCCACCGCGATCATCAGCAAGAGCGCGGCGCGGTCCGGGATATTTTCGGCGACCGCGATGGTGATGATCAGCAGCAGAATGAAACGGATCGCCATGCCGGAGACCGGCCGGCCCATCGCGGCCAACAGGCCGGCGGCGCCGGCGAGAACGACCACGCCGGCATCGCTCAGCCAAGCATAACCGGCGAGCGCCAGCGCGAAAACCGCCGCCAAGCTCGCCGGCACCAGCGCGGCGATCAAATCGGCGATCTGTGCGCGCCAATCACGACCCGCCGGGATGCCGCCAGCCAGCAGGCTGCCGACGGCCACCCCGAAGCCAAGCGCGAATCGGCCCGTCGCCGCGCCGAGCAGGATCGGCACCGCCATGCCGAACGCCGCCGCGAGGATCGCAACCCAGTCCGTTTCCGCCGCGGCCGACCAGCGGAAGGTCTCGGCCAGATGCGTTTTGGCGGCGCGCTTGCTCATCGCACTCCCATTTCGCCCCACAAACCCCACATTATGGCGGACGAGTGCGGCGTGCATGCGAAGCCATGCCCGGCCGCCGCCGGCCGAACCTCGCACCATAGCGGACTGCCATGAATAGAACGCGTCTCCTGCCCCTCGCCCTTGCCTTGGCGCTTGCCGGCGCCGGCGTGCTCGGTCCCGTTCGCGCGCAGCATCACCCGGAAGGCAAAAACGACCAGGCGCAGCATCACGCCGAGCCGGTCAAGAACGGCGAGGCGCAGCAGCAGCCGTCCGGCAAAGGTATTTTGCGCCTGCTGCCTGCCGACTCGGTTACCCAGCACACGGTCGATACCGCGCATGGCAAGCTTGCCTATACGGCGACGGCGGGCACGCTCGCCTTCTACGGCGAGTCGGGCGAGCAGACCGCCGCTGTGTTCTACACCGCCTATGTCATCAACAACGGCGATCCCAACCGGCCGGTGACCTTCGTGTTCAATGGCGGGCCGGGCGCTGCTTCCGCCTTTCTCAATCTCGGTCTGGTCGGCCCGCGTCTGCTCGACCTCGGGCCGCAGGCGCGCGACTTCGCGCGCGGCAAGCTGCGCGACAACCCGGACACCTGGCTGCGCTTCACCGACCTGGTGCTGATCGATCCCATCGGCACCGGCTGGAGCCGCACGGTGAAGCCGGACGCCGCGCACGGATTCTGGAACCCTGGCAGCGACGCCGACGCCATGGCCAAGGCGATCGCGCTCTATGTCGACAAGAACAACCGCGCCGCCTCTCCGAAATATCTGCTGGGCGAAAGCTATGGCGGCTTCCGCGCCGCCAAGACGGCGCGCGCTTTGCAGCGCGAGCAGGGCATCAGCGTCGACGGCATCGTGATGCTGTCGCCGTTCCTGGAAGGCTGGCTCACCTTCGGCGACGACCAATCGGCGCTGGGGGCCGCGCTCGAATTGCCCTCGCTGGCGGCGGCCGAGCTCGAGCGCAACAACGCGTTCGATGCGAAAGCGCTTGCCGCCGCCGAAAAATTCGCCATGACCGATTATCTCACGACGCTGGCGGCGCCGGCCCAGCAAGGCAAGCCGGCCGACGCATTCTACGAGCGCGTGGCGAAGCTGACGGGCCTGCCGCTCGAGACGATCAGGAAAGCGCGCGGCTTCGTGTCGAGCGCCTACGTGAAAAAGCTCTACGCCGACAAGATCGTCAGTCACTACGATGCGACCTACGCGGTCGACGACCCGTTCCCCGAGCAGCTATCCGGGCACGGGCCGGATCCCATCCTCGACGCCGTCGTGCGCGCCTATGGCGGCGCCTTCGCCAACTACGCGCGCCACGAACTCGGCTTCAAGACCGAGATGACCTACAAGCTCTTGGCAAACGACGTCACGCAGCAGTGGAGCTGGGGCAAAGGCGGCCGTATGGGCGCGGGCGTCGACGCCGACCTGCGCGTGCTGCTCAGCTTCGACCCGTCGTTCCGCCTGCTCATCGGGCACGGGCTTTCCGACCTGGTCACGCCCTATGCCGACACCCGCTACGTGCTCGATCACCTCCCGGCCTTCAGCCCGCCCGGACGCGTCTCGCTCAAGCTCTATCGCGGCGGACACATGGTCTATCTGGTGCCGGCCTCGCGCGTGGCCTTCAGCAACGACGCGGCGGCGTTCTATCGCGGGGAGTGACGCGCCGCACACTCCGGTCATTCCCGTCCCCCGCCTGCGCGGGGATGAGCGGAAACAATATTGGCTAGAGCAAGATTGTTTTGGATCGAAGCGATGCGGCACGGGACAGCGCGCTCCCTCTCCCCGTTGGGGAGAGGGCTGGGGTGAGGGGCCTAGGACTCTCGATAGGCCATATTCCCCTCACCCGGCGCACGGAGTTTACCATCGGGCCGCGCTTCGCGCGGACCCGTTGGTGCGCCGACCTCTCCCCATGGGAGAGGTGAAGCGAGTTCGCGGCGCGGCCACCAGGCCGCGAACCCGGAATCCATAACCTTACGCGCTGCGGCGTATGGATTCCGGGCCCGCCGCTTGGGCGGCGTCCCGGAATGACAAGCTGAAAACGTCCCTTTGATTATGCGCCCATTGCCGCCACCACCGCGCAGGTGGTGACGATGTCGTCTTCGCTGGCGCCGCGCGACAGATCGCTGACCGGCTTGGCGAAGCCCTGCAGGAACGGCCCGAACGCTTGCGCGCCGCCCAGCCATTGCGTGAGCTTGTAGCCGATATTGCCGGCATCGAGGTCGGGGAAGATCAGCACATTGGCCTGGCCGGCGACCGCGCCCACTTCCTTGAGCTTCTTGGCGGCGACCGCGGGCACCAGCGCGGCGTCCGCCTGCAATTCGCCGTCGGCCGCGAGCGCAGGCGAACGCGCGCGCAGCAATGCAAGCGCCTCGCGCACCTTGTCGATGCGCGCATGCTGCGCGCTGCCCTTGGTCGAGAACGACAGAAGCGCGACGCGCGGGGCTTCGCCGAGCAGGCTTTCGGCGCTGCGCGCGGACGCGATCGCGATGTCGGCAAGCTCGCCGGCCGTCGGATCGGCATTGACGGCGCAATCGGCGAACACGAAGGCGCGCGGACCTTTGCGCAGGAAATCCGGCACCAGCATCAGAAAGCAGCTCGACGGCAGCGCGATGCCGTCGGCCAAGCCGACCGTCATCAAGCCCGCCTCGATGACGCGGCGGGTCGGGTTGGCGCAGCCCGCCACCATGGCGTCGGCATCGCCCCGGCGCACCATCATCCCGCCGAAATAGAGCGGCTTCGTCACCAGGCGCGTGGCCATGGCCGGCGTCATGGAGGGACGCGCGGCCGCGCAAGCCTCGCCATAGGCGTTGAGCCGCGCGTCATGGCGCGGATCGATGAGCGTGATGCCGTCGAGCGAGCCGTCCATTCCCTGCGCGAGGCTTGCGATCTCGTCGGGTTTCCCCAGCAAGATCGGCTGCGCGAGCTTCTCGCGCTTGAGCCGCAGCGCCGCGGCGACGATGCGCGCGTCCTCGCCTTCCGGCAAAACGATTTTGCGATAGCGCCGACGTGCGATATCAAACAGCCGAGCCATCAAATCCATGCTTCTCACCGCGTGAGAAAACGCGAAGGCAGCGCGCGCATAATCTCGAAAAGCTTGTCCTCGCCGTAATCGAGGATGGCGGCCGGTTTTCGGATAAGATCATGCGCTACAGAAGAGGCCATCAATGAACGAAACCGCCGAAGCGATCAAGATTTACCGCGGCCTCAGAGGCGTCTATTTCGACCGCTCGCCCTGCACCTTCATCGACGGAAAGGCCGGCGACCTGCGCTATCGCGGCTATTCGATCCACGACCTGGCGGAGAATTCGAGCTTCGAGGAAACCGCCTGGCTCCTGCTCTACGGCGATCTGCCGACGGCGCAGGAACTGGCCGGCTTCGACGCGGAGCTCAAAGCAGCGCGCCAATTGCCGCGGCCGGTGCTCGACATCGTGCGCACCGTCAAGGATGCGCATCCGATGGACGTGCTGCGCACGGCGGTGTCGGCGCTTGCCGCCTTCGATCCCGACGCCGACGACAACTCGCGCGACGCTGTGTTGCGCAAGGCGGTGCGGCTGACCTCGCAGGTGCCGATGATCGTGGCGGCGCACGCGCGCATTCGCGAGGGGCAAGAGCCCGTGCCGGCCGACCAGACGCTCACGCATGCCGCCAATCTCTTGTGGATGCTGCGCGGCGAAAAGCCCCTGCGCGATGCTTCGCTGCTGATCGATCGCGATCTCGTCTTGCACGCCGAGCACGGCTCCAACGCCTCCTCTTTCACCGCGCGCGTGGTGACCGGCACCGACGCCAACCTGCATGCCGCGATCACTGCGGCAATCGCGGCGCTGTCCGGCCCTGCGCACGGCGGTGCCGCCGAGGACGTGATGAAGATGGCGCAAGAGATCGGAGAACCCGCGCGCGCCACCGGCTACGTGAAGGAGAAGCGCAAGGCAGGCGAGCCGGTCACCGGCTTCGGCCACCGCGTCTATCGCGCCGAGGATCCGCGCGCGCGCCACATGCGCGCCGGCGTCGAGCGGCTGTCGAAGGAAATGGGCGAGCCGAAATGGTTCGATATCCTGCAGGCGGTGGTCGAGGCGATGGCGCCCTATGCGCGGCACGGCGTCAACGTGAACGTCGATTTCTATTCCGGCGTCGTCTACCACCTGCTCGGCATCGAACGCGACCTGTTCGTGCCGATCTTCGCCATCGGGCGCGTGCCGGGCTGGGTGGTGCAGGTGATGGAGCAGCAGGACAACAACATCCTGATCCGCCCGCTCACCCTCTACAACGGGCCCGAGGCGCGCAGCTACCGGCCGATCGCGCAGCGCGGCCGCTGAGATCACGAAGTCTCACTGTCTGAGACGCACCGTCGCATTCCTCCATTGCGGCAGCGGCGGCCTTTTGTTTATCATCATCGGTAAGAAAACTAGTCTCATTCAGTGAGATTTTGCCGCGACCGGCCCCACCGGCCGCGGCTCAAAGCCCGGCAGTCATAAGCCGGAGATCGTCCTTGCCGGCACGGCCGCGGGCGGGCGCGAGATCAAGCAAGCGGCCGCCGTAGGGAGGAGAATTCCATGCATTCGACCACACGAAGGCGCGCCTTGCTTTGGGCCGTTGCGGCAAGCCTCACGCTGTCGGGCGGCGTGGCAAGCGCGGCCGGGTATCCGGAGCGGCCGATTGAATTGATCGTGCCGTGGGGACCGGGCGGCGGTGCCGATCAATTGGCGCGCCTTGTCAGCAAGGAACTCGAGCCGATGCTTGGCCAGGGCGTACCGGTCGTCAACGTGCCCGGCGGCACCGGCGCCACCGGCATGGCCAAGCTCTTGGCGGCGCCGGCCGACGGCTACTCGATGGCGGTCTATATCGCCGACAGTCACGCGCTGCTCGCCGGCAAGCATCCGCGCTGGAAGATGAGCGACATCACGCCGGTCGCGGTGATGATGAAGGTGCCGTCTTTCATTTTCGTGAAGCAAGACAGCAAGTTCAAGAACTGGGACGATTTCGCCAAGGCCGCCAAGGCCGAACCCGGCAAGCTCAAGGTCGCCACGCTCGGCTTCGGCAGCGTCGACGACTTCTCGCTCACCGTGCTCGCGCACAACGGCATCAAGGTTACGCAAGTGCCCTTCGCCAAGCCGAGCGAGCGTTACGTCTCCATCCTCGGCGATCACGCCGACGCGCTCTACGAGCAGGCCGGCGACGTCGCGCGCTTCCTCAACAGCAAGCAGATGCGGCCGATCCTGTTGTTCGGCGAGAAACGGCTTGACCGCTTCAAGGATGTCCCGGCTTCCTTCGAGCTCGGCTACAAGATCGCGCTGCCGCAATTCCGCTCGATCGTGGTACGCGCCGGTACCCCGCCGGATATCGTCAAGAAGCTGTCCGATGCGCTGGCCAAGGTTTATGCCTCGCCGGAATACAAGAAGTTCATGGAGGAGCAGTTCTGCGACCCGAGCAGCTTCGAAGATTCGGCGCATGCGCCCGCCTTCATCAACCAGCAGCTTGACGACATGAAGAAGACGATGGCGACGAACTGACGCCATCGGAAATTTGAAATGGCAAGGCCGGCGGAGATTTTCGTGGAAAGAAGCGCACTTCGCTCCGCGCTGCCCTATTTCGTCGGCCTTGCCGTCGCTGCCGCGTTGTTTTGGTACGCCGGGCAAATCGAATACACGCCGCGTCCCGGCCTGCTCGGGCCCGATTTCTGGCCGAAAATGGCGTGCGGACTGATGGCCGCGGCGTGCCTGTTCGAAATCGTCCGCATTTTCGCCGGGCTCAAGAGCGAAACGCACGGCGTCGCCGATGCCTTGGAAGAGGATGAAGCCGAGGAGGTCAAGACCTATCCTTGGCTGCTGATCGGCGGCGTGGTGCTGGTGACGATCTACGCGCTGTTAGTCGACATCCTCGGCTTCCTGCTCGCGACCTTCCTATTCCTGCCGGCATTCATGTATCTCGGCCGCTATCGCAAGCATGCCACGGTGTGGGGCATCAGCGCCATCATCACAATCCTGGCGGCGCTGCTGTTCATGCGCTTCGCCTATGTCTCGTTACCGCGCGGCGTGCCGCCGTTCGACCGCTTCACCGACTTCATTCGCATCATGCTGGGCGGCTAGGATCGAACAAGCGATGAGCCACATCCTGTTGCAGCTTGCTCACGGCTTCGTCGACTGCCTGACGCCGCTCAACCTGTTGATGCTTTTCATCGGAATCGTGATCGGGCTGTTGATCGGCGTTTTGCCGGGCCTGACGCTGGTGATGGGCGTGGCGCTCGCCTTGCCCTTCACCTACCGCATGGAAGTCACCGCTTCCATCGTCCTGCTCACCGCGATGTATGTCTCGGGCACCTATGGCGGCGCCTTCACCGCCATCCTGTTTCGAATACCGGGCGAGCCGATCGACGTGCCCATGTTGTGGGACGGCTACACCATGGGGCGCAAGGGCAAGCCGGCCAAAGCATTGGGCTGGACGCTCGTCGCGGCGCTCGGTGGCGGGCTGTTGTCGGCGACCATCATGGTGTTGCTCACCCAGCCGCTCGCGTCTTTTGCTCTGCGCTTCTCCTCGCCCGAGTATTTCGCCATCCTGCTGTTCGGCCTGACGAGCGTGGTTGCGCTTGGCCGCGGCGCGCTCAGCAATGCGTTGATCAGCCTGGCGGGGGGCTTGCTGATCGCCTGCGTCGGCACCGACGAAACCTACGGCGCCTACCGCTTCACCTTTGATTCGCGCATCCTCGCCGACGGCATCGAATTTCTGGTGGTGATGGTGGGCGCCTATGGCGTCGGCGAAGTTCTGGCACGGCTGGAAACCGGCTTCGCCACCAAGCCGATCGAGAAGATCGCGTCGACGCGAACCGAATTGCCCACCTGGGCCGAATTAAGCGCGCTCAAGGGCATGTTTCTGCGCTCCAGCGTTCTCGGCAATATCGTCGGGCTGATCCCCGGCGCCGGCGCGACCATCGCATCGTTCGTCAGCTACGGCCTGGAGGCGCAGTTCGGCAAGCGCAAGAATGAAATGGGCACCGGAATCGCCGAGGGCATCGTCGCCCCGCAGGCGGCGGCCACCGCCTCGGTCGGCGGCGCCCTGGTGCCGCTTCTGGCGCTTGGCATTCCCGGCAGCGGCGCGACCGCCATCATCCTCGGCGCCTTCATGCTGCACGGTGTGCAACCCGGGCCGCAGGTGCTGGCCAGCTCGGCCGCCACCGTCTACACGGTATTCGCATCGCTCTACCTCGGCCTGATCCTGATGTGCGTGATCGGCTATTTCGCCATCCGCCCGCTGGTGAAAATCCTCGATTTCCCGGAAGCCGTCGTCTCCGCCTACGTGCTAATCCTCTGCTTCATCGGGGCGCTGTCGATCCGCAATGACGTCACCGATCTTTGGCTGATGATCGGCTTCGGCGTGATCGGCTATGCCTTCGAACGGCTGAAATTCCCGATTGCGCCGCTTGTTCTCGGCGTCATCCTCGGCCCGCTCGCCGAGCAATCGTTCATGAACTCCATGATCAGTTACGCCAACGATTGGACGATTTTCTTCAGGCGGCCGATCTCCGGAACCATCATGGTGTTCACGGTCGTGATGCTTTTGCTTCCGTTCCTGCAGCAGTGGCGCGCGAAGAAACGCGTCGCTGCGGCTTGACCCTGTCCAGGTGAAACATGCGTAGCAGTTCGGGTGTTCATGCAAGCTCTGCGGCGGCCGAAACGGCGCCGCGCGGATCGGTCCACACCCTCCAGGCCGCCCCGCCACGCGCCAAACGGACGCGCGAGCACAAGCTCGGCGCCACGGCGCGCTCCTTCGCGATCCTCGACCACGTCGCCGCCTCGCCCAAGCCGGTCGATGTGCTCGATATCATCGCGTCGCTCAAGTTGCCGAAGGCGACCGCTTATCGGCTGGTCGATTGGTTCGTCTGCCACGGCTATCTGTCGCGCGAGCCCGGCCGCAAACGGCTGATCGTGGGCCCCAGGCTCACCAACCTCGCCTTCGGCGTTTTGTCATCGTCGATGCGCAACGATGCGCCGCACCTCGTGCTGCAGCGCCTGGTGCACGAGCTCAACGAGACCTGCAATATCGGCACGCTGCTCAACGGCGAGGTGATCTATCTCGACCGCGTGGAGGCCGAGCACTGGCCGTTGCGCCTGCACTACACCAGCGGTTCACGCGTGCCGCTGCATTGCAGCGCGATCGGCAAGCTGTACCTGGCGCTGATACCCGGCCCGCGCCGGCGACGGCTGCTGCAAAGCCTCGAGCTCCGCTGCTTCACCGATGCCACCATCGCCGACAAGCCGCAGCTGGAAACCGAATTGAGCAAAATCCGCAAAGAGCACGTGTCATTCGACCGACAGGAATATCTCGTGGGGGTCGTATGCATGGCCGTGCCGATCACAGGCAGGAACGGCGAGATGCTGGCGGCGCTCGCCATCCAGGCGCCGGCAGCGCGGATGACCGAACAGACGGCACGCACCCATCTGCCGACGCTGCGCCGCGCGGCCGGCGAGCTCGCGGAGATTTTCCAGTCCAGAAATTGAAACCCGACCTTGTGTTGCGGGGCTCGGGAGAATTGAAAAGGACAAGCACTATGAAGATGACGACGGAAGAAGCCTTCGTGAAGGTCCTGCAGATGCACGGCATCGAGCACGCCTTCGGCATCATCGGCTCGGCCTTCATGCCGATCTCCGACCTTTTCCCCAAGGCCGGCATCACCTTCTGGGACGTCGCGCACGAGTGCAACGGCGGCTACATGGCCGACGGCTACACGCGCGCGACCGGCAAGATCGCGATGTGCGTGGCGCAGAACGGGCCGGGCATCACCAATTTCGTCACCGCCATCAAGACAGCCTATTGGAATCACTCGCCGATGCTGCTGATCACGCCGCAGGCGGCGAACCGGACCATAGGCCAGGGCGGCTTCCAGGAAGTCGAGCAGATGGCGCTGTTCCGCGACATGGTCTGCTACCAGGAAGAAGTGCGCGACCCCTCGCGCGTCGCCGAAGTGCTCAACCGCGTCATTTCCAAGGCAAAGTATCTGTCGGCGCCGGCGCAAATCAACATTCCGCGCGATTTTTGGACGCAGGTGATCGACATCAACCTGCCGCAGATCGTCGAGTTTGAGCGGCCGACCGGCGGCGCGCAGGCGATCGCCGAAGCGGCCAAGCTGCTGTCGGAAGCGAAATTCCCGGCCATCCTGTCGGGCGCCGGCGTCGTGCTGGGCAACGCCATCCCAGAATGCATGGCGCTGGCCGAGCGGCTCGACGCCCCGGTCTGCAACAACTACCAGCATAACGACAGCTTCCCCGGCAGCCACCCGCTCGCCTGTGGGCCGCTCGGCTACAACGGCTCCAAGGCCGGCATGGAATTGATCGCCAAGGCCGACGTGGTGCTGGCGCTCGGCACCCGGCTCAATCCGTTCTCTACCCTGCCCGGCTATGGCATCGACTACTGGCCGAAGAACGCCAAGATCATCCAGAACGATATCAATCCGGACCGCATCGGGCTGACCAAACCGGTCGCCGTCGGCATCTGCGGCGACGCCAAGCAGGTGGCCAAGGCCATTCTCGCAAAGCTTGCGCCGACCGCCGGCGACGCCGGCCGCGCCGAGCGCAAGGCGCTGATCCATCAGACCAAGTCGCGCTGGCTGCAGACGCTGTCCAGCATGGATCACGAGGAGGACGATGCGGGCACCACCTGGAACGAGGATGCGCGCAAGCGCGAGCCCGACAGGATGTCGGCGCGCCAGGCCTGGCGCGCGATCCAAGCCGGGCTGCCGAAGGACGCCATCATCTCCAGCGACATCGGCAACAACTGCGCCATCGGCAACGCCTACCCCACCTTCGAACAGGGTCGGAAATATCTGGCGCCCGGCCTGTTCGGGCCGTGCGGCTACGGCTTCCCGGCGATCATCGGAGCCAAGATCGGCAATCCCGATACGCCTTGCGTCGGCTTTGCCGGCGACGGCGCCTTCGGCATTTCCATGAATGAAATGAGCTCGATCGGCCGCAAGGAATATCCCGGCATCACCATGGTCATTTTCCGCAACTACCAGTGGGGCGCCGAAAAGCGCAATTCGATCCTATGGTTCGACAATAATTTCGTCGGCACCGAGCTCGATCCCCATCTCAACTACGCCAAGGTCGCGGAAGGTTGTGGGCTCAAGGGGGTCCAGGTTAAAACGCAGGCCGAATTGACCGAGGCCCTGCAAAAGTCCTGCGAGGAGCAGAAGAACCGCGTGACGACGTTCATCGAGGTGCTGCTCAACCAGGAGCTGGGCGAGCCATTCCGCCGCGATGCCATGAAGAAGCCGACGGTGGTGGCCGGCATCCGGCGCGAGGACATGCGCCCGCAACAGGTGGCTTGAAACAGTGCGTTGCCTTTCGCCGCTCATTCCCGCGTAAGCGGGAATCCAGGGGCCGACTGCATGGCGGTGCCGTCTGCCCTGGGTCCCCGCTTTCGCGGGGACGAGCGGAAAAGAATACGCGAAGGAGTATGAAAATGACCGTTGCAGTGAAAAATCCGCTGGAAGCCGACGCCAAGGCGGTGGTCGACGATCTCGTACGGCGCGCGCGCGCCGCCATGGCCGAGTTCGCCAATGCCGATCAGGCGCGCGTCGACACGGCCGTCACCGCGCTTGCCTGGTCGCTTTACAATCCCGATCACGCCAAGGAGCTGGCGCAGCTCGCGGTCGAAGACACCAAGCTCGGCAACGTACCTGACAAGATCATCAAGAAGCAGCGCAAGACCTTCGGCACCTTGCGCGACCTGATGCGGGTGAGGTCGGTCGGCATCATCGAGGAGGACCCGGCGCAAGGCATCGTGAAGTACGCCAAGCCGGTCGGGGTGGTGGCCGCCATCACGCCCTCGACCAATCCGGGCGCCACGCCGGTCAACAAGGCGATGTTCGCGATCAAGGGCCGCAACGCCATCATCATCGCGGCCTCGCCCGCCGGCCTGAAGACCACGATGCGCACGGTCGAATATATGCGGGCGGAGCTGAAGAAGATCCGCGCGCCGCAGGATCTGGTGCAGATCCTGCCACCGCCGGCCTCCAAGGACATGACGCAGGCGCTGATGCAGGCGGCGGACCTGGTGGTCGCCACCGGCTCGCAGGACAATGTGCGGCGCGCCTATTCGAGCGGCACGCCGGCGATCGGCGTCGGCACCGGCAACGTGCCGGTGATCGTGGACGAAACGGCCGATCTCGACGACGCAGCGCGCAAAATCTGCGCCTCGAAGATTTTCGACAACGCGACCTCCTGCTCGTCGGAAAACGCGGTGATCCTGGTCGATGCGATCTACGACAAGGGCGTCGCCGCGCTCGAGCGCGCCGGCGGCTACCGTTGCTCGGCGGGCGAGAAGGCGAGCATCGAGGAGGCGCTGTGGCCAGGCGGCAAGCTGTCGCGCACGCTGATCGCGCGCGACGCCGACGTGTTCGCGCGCGGCTGCGGGCTGCCGGCAGCGGCGGCAACGAAGAAGTTCTTCATGGTCGAGGAGAGCGGCATCGGGCGCGATTACCCCTTCTCGGGCGAGAAGCTGTCGCTGGTGTTGACCGTCTACCGCGCCAAGCATTTCGACGACGCGATCGACATCGCCAACCGCATCCTGGCCTTTCAGGGCCGCGGCCATTCGGTCGGCCTGCATACCAAGGACACGAAGCGGGGGCGGCTGGTGGCCGAGCGCGCCGATGTGGTGCGCGTGCTGATCAACCAGGCGCATACCTTCGGCAATGGCGGCAGCTTCAACAACGGCCTCAATTTCACGCTCAGCATGGGCTGCGGCACCTGGGGCGGCAATTCCATCACCGAAAACCTCAACTACAAGAACTTCCTCAATATCACCCACCTCGTCACTACCATTCCCGAGGACAAGCCGACGGAAGAGGATCTGTTCGGCGCCTATTGGAAGAAGTACGGACGGTGACCTCGGCTGTCGTCCCGGGCGAGCGTAGCGAGACCCGGGACCCAGTACTCCGTACCCTCTCGATATGCTTCGGCGTACTGGGTCCCCGCCATCGCGGGGACGACAGCATAGCGAGGGGCGCTGCGCAGGAAGAACGGATCGGCACATGAACTTCGAAGAGCACGCCGCCAAGTCGCTGATCCTCACGCCGGCCGGGATCGCTACGCCGCGCGGCGCGCTATGCGCTAGCGCTGCCGAGGCGGCGAATGCCGCGGCAGATATCGGACCTTGTGTGGTCAAGGCGCAGGTGCCGACCGGAAAGCGCGGCAAGGCCGGCGGCATCAAGCTTGCCGGCACGGCAAAAGAAGCCGAGCAAGCGGCCGGGCAGATTCTCGGCATGAGCATCGGCGACTATAAGGTCGAGCGCGTCCTGGTCGAGGAGCAGGCCAAGATCGCGCGCGAATTCTACGCCGCGGTGCTGCACGACACCGAGGCGCGCAAGCCGCTGATCCTGTTCTCCAGCGAAGGCGGCATGGACATCGAGGAAATCGCCGCGCAAAAGCCGCAGGCCATCCGCCGCCTGCTGGTCGATATAGATAGCGCGCCTGCGGCCGCCGAGCTCGCCGGCATGCTGGACGGCCTCGATCTCGGCGCCGCGCAAGGCGAGGTCGCCGATATCCTCGCGCGCCTCTATGCCGCCTATCGCGCCCGCGACGCCGACCTGTTGGAGATCAACCCGCTGGCGTTCATGACCGACGGCCAGGTGTTGGCGCTCGACTGCAAATTCGTGCTGGACGACGCCGCCATCTATCGCCAGCCGCAGCTTGCGCCGCACGGCTCGCCCGGCGCCATGACCGACCTGGAAAAGCGCGGCGCCGCCGCCGGCCTCAAGATGATCCAGCTCGACGGCAATGTCGGCGTGCTGGCGAACGGCGCAGGCCTCACCATGACCACCATGGACGTCATCCGCCATTTCGGCGGACGTCCGGCCAACTTCCTCGAAATCGGCGGCGAGGCCTATACCAAGTCGGAAATCGCGCTCGATCTCGTGCTGTCCAATCCCGGGGTGAAAAGCCTCGTGATCAATTTCTGCGGCGCCTTCGCGCGCACCGACGTGATGGCCGGCGGCGTGGTCAAGGCCTGGGCCAAGCTCAAGCCGAAGGTGCCGGTGTTCTTCTCCATCCACGGCACCGGCGAGGACGAGGCGGTGAAGCTGGTGCGCGAGGAACTCGGCATCGAGCCCTACGATTTCATGGAAGACGCCATCCAGGCGGCGGTGAAGGCTGCGTCATGATCGTGCGCAAAAAAGACCGCGTGGTCGTGCTCGGCATCACCGGCAAGCAGGGCACGTTCTGGACCGAGAAGATGCTCGCCTACGGCACCAATGTGGTCGGCGGCGTCAATCCCAAGCGCGCGGGCGACACTCATGTCGGCGTGCCTATCTTCGCCACCACCGCCGACGCCGCCAACACCGTCGGCGCCGACGTCGCCGTCATGTTCATCCCCCCGCCCATGGCGAAAGACGCGGCGCTGTCGGCGGCACAGGCCGGCGTCAAGCTGCTGGTGGTGCTCACCGAGCACATCCCGGCGCAGGACGTGATGGCGATGCACGCGGCGGCGGCCAAGCACGGCACCCGCATCGTCGGCCCCAACACAGCCGGTCTGGTAACGCCGGGCGAATGCTTCGTCGGCATCATGCCGGCCTTCGTGCCCAGCGTATTCGCCCCCGGCCGCGTCGGCGTGATCTCGCGCAGCGGCAGTCTCGGCACGCTCGCCTGCCTCAACCTGACGCGCGCGGGGCTCGGTCAATCGGCCTTCATCGGCATCGGCGGCGATCCCATGCTCGGCACCACCACGCGCGACGCGCTACAGGCGCTGAACGAAGATGCCGGCACCGATGCCGTCGTCATCATTGGCGAGATCGGTGGCGGCATGGAAGAACAGGCCGCCGACTACGCCCGCAACGTTCGTAAGCCGGTGGTCGCCTTCATCGCCGGCGCTGCCTCGCCGCCGGGCAAAAAAATGGGCCATGCCGGCGCCATCGTCACCGGCTCAGCCGGCAGCTACGCAGGCAAGCGCAAGACGCTGGAAGCGGGCGGCGTCGTGGTTGTCGACACGCCGGCCGAAATCGCGCCGGCGGTGGCGGCGGCTTTAGGTGCGCCGGAAAAACAACTCGCGCCGCAGCATTAAAGCGCGTCGTCCCATTTCCGCTTATTCGAAAGCGGAAGTCCGTTTTCAGATCGTAGCAAATTTCGCCGTGGGTCCGGCTTGGGCCCGCACACAATAGTCGCTGGATCGGTAAAGAATGACCCGAAGCAGTCCTCGCTATGGTTGCGAACTCGCGCTGCAACAAAGAGGTTTAACCAAAACCCTTGACTTTTATTCATAATCTGATCAACTTAAGAGTGTGTCCGGATGGAAACTCCGGATACGCGTGACCTAGTTAGCCCTCGGTTCAAGGCTATAAGCCATGAAGATTTCTCATCAGCTGCTCGGTGTCTCCCTCGCCACTGGGTTTGTTTTGTGCGTTTTCACCGCCCTATGCACGACTACAGGCCAGCTTTTGGCTGCCAGCCCGGTCGCGCCGGCGCCATTTTGTGGCGGACCTGAAAGACCGTCTCAGCACATGGCGGACAAGCCAAGTACATTAAGTGTTCGCGCAACATTACGCTTTTATAATCTTTTTTTCACGTGTGGCGACCGAGGCATTGTTTTAGCTGACAATTGCTATCCGAGCGGAAGCTTCTGTAACCAGGATAGGCAGTGTTGTTCGCGTATTTGCAACATCGAGGACCATCATTTGCACATTGGACACTGTAATTAGGATACCGAGCACGGAACGACTGTCCTTTGCTTCTGTCCGCAAGATCAGCCTAGTTCGACCCCACTGCCGGTTAGCCCCGCAGGCAATAGTCGGTTGGCCAATCAATGGGCTCTACCCTTTGCCGCCATCGTTGACTCCTTTGGTGGGTCAGGAGACTGCGCTTCGCACGTCAGATAATTCCGTTGTTATTGACCAATAGACGTACAGAGGATGATCGATGCGCAGTATCAGTGCTACCTGCTTTTTGGTCGTGGCGTTCGCCTCGATTGGAGTCCGCGCAGAAGACCTTTCGTATCATGGCTGGAGTGGCTCCGCCGATTTCAGCGCCAACCATTTCGCGGGCTGCCATCTCGATTCGCCGCCGGCAATATCAGATTCGCACGATCAGATCCGAATCGTCGCGGAAGATACTAGTCGGTTTTTCATCGAATTCGCCACACGCTTCGAAAATCCACAACCGGCGCCGGGGCGAACAACAACCGTCAAGCTCGGTCTGGTTAACAGTGAAAATGTTTTTTCGGGTTGGTCAAGCAACGGATACACGTACCAAGCTGCCGTGCTGAGCAATGGCCAAGCACTGGACGGGAAACCATTTTCGCGGATCCTGCTGACTGTAAACTCGGGTGACGAGATTGTCTCCCGTCTGAAAGATGCGAAACGCTTGAAAGTCTTTTGGCCTACAATGGTGCAGAGCTTTCCAGATTCAAATTTCTCTATTTTCGAACTTCGTCACAGATCACTATCCGAGCCGAAGACTTGGCTTGGAGTGTTGGATACTAACGACACATACGGAGCGATCCAGGCCGTGATCGCTTGTGTGCGCGCACGCGGTGTTGTCGCTCGCACACCTAATGCCGTAAACCCTCAAGGACGCCTACCCTCTCCAGGGTTCGCGAGCATGCCTTCTTGGCAACCTCCCCCACCGCCAGCCGTGGCACGCATGCCTTCCTGGCTAAATCCCACGCCTCGCGGTCTTGAAACAAGTGATACTCCCCCTTTATCTGCGGGGGAACGCGATTGCCCTGGTGGCTCGTGCTCGAGACTAGGTCCGATTCACGACGAACAGTAGACGTGCCACGAACTCGGCCCACAACCAGCGACGATGTGCGATATTTGCTTCGATACGGCACGCGCGTTCTAAAACCCAAATTCCGCATTATGCGCGCCGAGCGCGGGTGCCGACGCATCGCTGGTCGCACCCGGGCGCAGGCTTTTGTTTATCGGCACCGGCGTTGCCGGCAGGCTCTCGCCCTTGTCGTTGGTCAGCTTGGGCGCGAAAACACCGCGCGCCTTGAAATGCGGATCGTCGACCGCTGCGCGAACATCCTGCACGATCGAGCAGCAGCAGTCGGCCGCATCGAAGATCGGCTCCCACTCGGCCGCGGTCTTGCCGGCGATGATTTCGGCCACGCGCGCGATGGTCGCCCGCCGGTCGCGCCTGTCGTCGATGAATTGCGGCTCGAGCCCTATGGCCTTGGCGAACGATTCCCAGAATTTCTGCTCGAGCGGGGCGACGGCGGCGAGCTTGCCGTCGCTCGTCTCGTAGAGATGATAGCGCGGCGAGCCGCCGGTGAGACGCTCGCCGCCGTCGGCCGGCCAGCGGCCGGCACCGAGTCCGGCGCCGATCGCCCAATAGGCGAAGGGAAACACGCTTTCGGTCATGCTGATATCGATGAAGCAGCCGTCGCCGCTCGCATCGCGCTGGCGCAGCGCGAGCAAGATGTTCATCACCGCCGGATACGAACCGCCGGCGATGTCCGCGATCAGCCCCGGCGGCAGCGTGCGATGGCCCGGCCCGCCGGACGACAGCGCCAAGAGCCCGGCATCGCCGATATAGTTGAGGTCGTGGCCGGCGCGGTCGCGGCGCGGCCCGCTCTGGCCGTAGCCGGTGATGGCGCAATAGACGATGCGCGGATTGACCGCGCGGAACCGCTCGTAGCCGAGGCCGAGGCGACCCATCACGCCGGGCCGGAACTGCTCGACCACGACATCGGCCGTTTTGCCCAAGGCAAGGATGCGGTCGCGGGTGGCAACGTCCTTCAGATCGGCCGCCACGCTCTTCTTGCCGCGGTTGAGCATCGCGAACAGCACGCTTTCCCCGCCCCAGGCGGGGCGATAGCGGCGTATGTCTTCGCCGCCGGGACGCTCGATCTTGATCACCTCGGCACCGGCTTCCGCCAGCATCAGGGTCGCCATCGGCCCCGGCAGCAAGGTTGTGAAATCGAGCACGCGGATGCCGGAGAGCGGCCCCTGCTTGCCGTCGGACATGGTTTGCTCCCTCGGCGCGATGTGCGCGTATCGTCGAACTTATAGCGAGCCGGGGCGCCCGGCAAAAGCAGCCGCCACCTCGTCCAGGATGCGCTGCTCCTCGCCGGCATAGCGCGGCGAGAAGTGAAACGGCTCGAGCCGGCGCACGTTAGCCGCACGCGCGATCTCGCCCGCGGCGCGCGTCGTCAGGTGCGCACGCTCGGTCGCCAGCGCGGCATCGGCCTGCGCGAAAGCGGCCTCGATGAACAGAATATCCGCGTCATGCGCGAGCGCGACGATGGCGGCGCGATTGGCGGCCGTGTCGGCAACGTCCGTCACGTAAGCGATCTTCTGGCCCGGGGTGACGGTGACCGCGCCGCGCAATATGCCGAGCGGCAGCTCGCGCGCGCCAACCTTGATCGGCGTGTCGTCCGGCTGCTTTTCGATCACGGCGCGCTTGAGCGCACGCAGCCAGGGCCCGACCGGCAGGCCGAGCTCGGCCAGCCGGTTCTTCCAGACATTGACGTGCTCGGCCTCCGCAACGGCAAAGGCAAGGCATGGCGTCCGGTGCTCCAGGACCGCCGTGGCGACGGAGAAAGTAGGCTCGCGAAAGAGAACGCCCTCCGCGCTGCGGCCGCTGCCGAGCTCCTCGGCCGCGAATGCCGTCTTCAGCCGGAAACGCACCGAGCGCGTGGCCAAAGCGGCGTCGATTTCCGTCACCACGAAAACGAGATCGCAGAGGAAGCGGTCGACCAGATTCCAGCGATAGCCATGCAGCTTGTGTTCAACCTGAGCGATGAAGCCGGCGGGTCCATAGAGATTGACCGTCTTTTCGCGCCCGACCAGCAGCCGCAACAGGCGGTCGAAGCCAATGAAATGGTCGATATGGGTATGCGAGACGAAGACGTGCTCGAGCCGCTGCACCTTGCGCGGCGAAAGCGCTGCGATGTCGCCCAGGTCGAACAGGATGGCGCGTCGTTCGAACAACGTCTCGATGTAGAGCGCCGGGTCGCCGGTGCGGCCGTTGACCAGGCTTGGATGCAGAAGCGGGCGCATGGAATCCTGCAGGGCCTCCCTGGGGAAACGACCCTCGATCATAGCCGCACAGGTGCGGCTCGCCGCCTTTCTGGCCCTTCCGGCGGTTTGGCGACCTTGACCCGTGTCAACTCAACGGGCGCGGCATCGGGCAGAATTTCGCGGATATTGAAATCCGGGGCCTGGAACATCACATGAACGAGCGGAAGGCGATCCATGGCTGAGTTTCCCAATAGTTGGATGTGGTCGGAAGCCTGCGACATGCTCGCACGGGCCGAGCGCATGCACCGCGAATTCTTCCGCCCGGCGCGGGCACGGATGGCCTGGGAGCCGCCTGTTGATGTCTTGGAGACCGGACACAGCGTGCTGGTGCTCATGGCGCTGCCCGGGGTCGAGCCGGAGCGGGTCGAGGCGGCCATCGACGGCGGCGACCTGGTGGTAGCCGGTGCCCGGGTGCTGCCGGCGGCCCTACGCACCGCGGTCATCCACCGGCTGGAACTGCCGCAAGGCCGCTTCGAGCGCCGCGTGCGGCTGCCGGCGGGGCGCTATGCCTCGGTACGCCACGCGATGATCAATGGCTGCCTGCAGATCACCCTGGAGAAAGCGGGGGTGTCCCGTGGTTGAAAGTGAAATGATGCGAACATTGGAACAAAGCGCCGAGGCGCCCGGCAAGGAGCCGGACAAGGCGCGCGAAGAGCACAACCTGCCGCCGCTGCCGGACGATGCGATGATCATCGTGCCGGTGCGCAATTTCGTGCTGTTCCCCGGCATGGTGATGCCCGTCACCATCGGCCGGCCGAAGTCGATTGCGGCCGCCCAGCAGGCTGTGCGCGAGCAGCGCCAGGTTGGCATCCTCAAGCAGCGCGACCCGGAGGTTTCCGAGCCCTCCGCGCTCGACATGCACCGCATGGGAACGGTGGCCAATGTCGTGCGCTTCATTACCGATCCGAACGGCACCCATCACCTGGTCTGCCAGGGCGATGAGCGATTCCAGGTGGTCGAGTTCCTGCGCGGTTGGCCGTTCATGGTGGCGCGCGTGCTGCGCGTGCCCGAGCCGGCAAGCCGCACGCCGGAAATCGAAGCACGCATGCTGCATCTGCGCGGCCAGGCGCTGGAGGCGCTCGAGCTGATGCCGCAGGCGCCGCGCGAGCTCACCGCAGCCGTTCAAGCCGTCGAGCAGCCGGGCGCGCTTGCCGATCTGGCCATGGCCTATATGGACGTGAAGCCGGATGAGAAGCAGGAAGCGCTGGAGACCGTCGACGTCGCCGCCCGCATCGACAAGGTTTCGCGGTTGCTCGCCCACCGCATCGAGGTGCTGCGGCTGTCGGCGGAGATCGGCCAGCAGACGAAGGCCGCGCTCGACGAGCGTCAGCGCGAGGTGCTGCTGCGCGAGCAGATGGCCGCCATTCAGAAGCAATTGGGCGAAGGCGAGGAAGGCAAGGCTGCCGAGCTCGCCGAGCTCGACAAGAAGATCACCGAAGCCGAAATGCCGAAAGAGGTGGACGACGCCGCCCGCAAGGAGCTGCGCCGCCTGCAGCGCATGCCGGAGGCCGCCGCCGAATACGGCATGGTGCGCACCTATCTCGATTGGCTGATCGAGCTGCCCTGGAAGCTGCCGGAGGAAGCGCCGATCGACATCGAGGAGGCGCGCCGCATTCTCGACGCCGATCATTACGGCCTACCGAAGATCAAGCGGCGCATCATCGAATATCTGGCGGTGCGCAAGCTGGCGCCGCAAGGCAAGGCGCCGATTCTCTGCTTCGTCGGCCCGCCGGGCGTCGGCAAGACCTCGCTCGGCCAGTCGATCGCGCGCGCCATGGGCCGCAAATTCGTGCGTGTCTCTCTCGGCGGCGTGCATGACGAGGCGGAAATCCGCGGCCACCGCCGCACCTATATCGGCGCGCTGCCCGGCAACATCATCCAGGCCATCCGCAAGGCGGGCACGCGCAACTGCGTCATGATGCTGGACGAGATCGACAAGCTCGGCGCCGGCATCCACGGCGACCCGTCGGCGGCGCTGCTCGAGGTGCTCGATCCGGAGCAGAACAACACGTTCCGCGACAACTATCTCGGCGTGCCCTATGACCTGTCGCGCGTCGTGTTCATCACGACCGCCAACGTGCTCGACACCATTCCCGGGCCATTGCGCGACCGCATGGAGATCATCAGCCTCGCCGGCTATACCGACGTCGAGAAGCTGCAGATCGCATTGCGCTATCTGGTCAAGCGCCAGATGGAGGCAAACGGCATCAAGGAAGGCCAGGTCGAGATCACCGAGCCGGCCGTGCAGGAGATCATCCAGCACTACACGCGCGAAGCGGGCGTGCGCAACCTCGAGCGCGAGATCGGCAAGGCGCTGCGCCATGCCGCGGTGCGCATCGCCGAAGGCGCCAGCGGCCCGATCAGGATCGACCGCGACGACATCGCCGTTATCCTGGGCGCGCCACAGTTCGAGAACGAACTGGCGATGCGCACGAGCGTGCCGGGCGTGGCGACCGGGCTTGCCTGGACGCCGGTCGGCGGCGACATCCTGTTCATCGAGGCGACGCGCCTGCCGGGCAGCGGCAGGCTCATCCTCACCGGCCAGCTCGGCGACGTGATGAAAGAGAGCGCGCAGGCCGCGCTCTCCATCGTCAAGAACCGGGCGAGCCTGTCCGGCATCGAGCCCGAGCGCTTCGAGAAGAGCGACATCCATGTGCACGTGCCGGCGGGCGCCATCCCGAAGGACGGGCCGAGCGCGGGCGTCGCCATGTTCATGGCGCTCACCTCGCTGATGACCGAGCGCACCGTGCGCAGCGATACCGCCATGACCGGCGAGATCAGCCTGCGCGGCCTAGTGCTGCCGGTCGGCGGCATCAAGGAGAAAGTGGTGGCGGCGGCGCGCGCTGGCTTGAAGCGCGTGATGCTGCCGGCGCGCAACCGCAAGGATTTCGACGATATCCCCGAGGAAGCGCGCAAGGCGCTGGAATTCGTCTGGCTCGAGCGCGTCGACGATGCGGTGGACGCGGCGCTGGAGCCTGCGGCGGCGACGTCGGCACGCACGGAGACCGACGCCGCGGCGTGATCCACCTCGTGTACCGGGCGCAGCGCAGCTTGAAACGGTGCGCTGCAGACCCGGGACGCCGGTTGACTGAATAACCCGGGACCCCGCGTCTGCGGCGCACCACTTACGTGCCGCGCCGCGCGCGGGGAACGCGGAATCGATTCAGTTTCGGGCGATCGCCGCGGTGACGCGGTAGGCTCAGCCCTCTCCGTAAGGCGGCGATGCAAGGGACGCCGACGAGCCGAAAGAGCGGGAGTAACGCCCCGTATCGCCCGAGCCTTGTTCTCTCCATTGTCATGCCCAGGCCAGCCGGGGCCGTCTTATACGAAATCCGACCGATCAGTTCGTCATTCCGGGGCGCGTGCGAAGCACGCGAACCCGGAATCCATAACCCCGGTGCTGCGGAGTATGGATTCCGGGCCCCGCGCCTAGCGCGGTCCCGGAATGACTGATCCCGCGAAACCCTGTTACATACCCCGCTTCTTCACCTTCATCACCGCCTCCGCCGCCGCGATGCCGGTGCGGTAGGCGCCGTGCGCGGTCGAATAATCGTGCTTCGAGCAGGCCTCGCCGGCAAAGAACAATCGATCGTCCACCGGGGCGGCGAGCGCGGCGCGGCAATCCGCTTTGCCCGGCAGCGCGTATGAATAGGCGCCGCGCGCGAAGGGATCGGCACCCCAGCGATGCATGCGGATCGGCTTGAGCCGCGCGGCGAAGCCGTTGCCGAGAATGCCGGTCAGTTCGCCGACCGCGAAATCGAAGAAGGCGCCTTCGCCGGCCGCCTCCAACTCATGCGCATTGCCGCCGCCGAAAAAACACTCGATCTGCGCGCGCCCGAACGGGCGAATGTGATAGGCGGCGGTCCTGCCGTTGTGCTTGGCGCCGAACAACCGGCTGTTCGCCTCGAATTCTTCCGGCTTGTCGAGCGCGAGGAACAGCTTGTCGTCGAGGCCGAGCGGCAGCGCGCGCGCGGCTTCTACTTTTCCCGGCAGCGCCGGCGTAAAAAACGTATCGCTTTGCGCCAATACCGTCGTCGGCAAAGTAACGATCGCGCAGTCTGCGGCGATCGCGCCGTTCGCCGTCTCGATCTTCAACCGCTTGCCGCTGTGGTCGATGCGAAGCGCCGGACAGTCGAATGCTGCCGGCACGCCGGCGCCATATCCGGCGACCGTGGTGCCGTAACCCTCGACCACACGCCAATTCACTTCCGTGTTGTCGTAGTCGGCAAAGTCGCGCGCGGAAACCTTTTCGGGTTCCGCGCCGCTGATGAAGGTGACCACCGCGGTGAGCAAGCCATTCCAGCGGCCGCCGGGCTCGAGCGCGGCCGCGACCGGAACATCGGCATCGGCATGGGCAAGCTCGCCGACGCGCGCGTAGAACGCCGCCATGGCCGCGCGGTAATCGTCCTGCTCGCCGCGCCGGAAACCCAGCGACGAGCGCGCCCAAGGCGGCGGCGTCTCGTCGATGGTGAGCCCTTGCGCCCGCGCGATCTCGACCCAAGGGTTGCGGTCGGCGGAATGGAGCCAACCGCAGCCGAGATCGAGCGCGCTGCCGTTCGGTCCGGGGACGGTCCAGGCGCGGCCGCCGAGGCGCTCGCGCGCCTCGACGATCAGGCAGTCGATGCCGGCATCGTGCAAGCGGCGGGCGGCGGCGACGCCCCCCGCGCCGCCGCCGATGACCACCACGTCATGATCGCCCTTCGCCATGCGCGACGTTCTGCGCTGGCCCCGCCGCTATTGCAACAAGGCGGGCTCTCTCGCCAGAACTCGATGCGATTGGCTTGCCCCCATTTTCCGCTCATTCCCGCGCAAGCGGGAATCCGGGACGAAGCTCGCGATGCCGTCGGCTTTGACCCTGGGTCCCCGCTTTCGCGGGGACGAGTGTCCATAGGCGCCCGATCTTTAAAACTCCAGCTTGTCCTGCACCGCCGCAAGCCCCGCCTTGGCGCAGGCCTCGTCCTTGTCGCCGCCCGGCGCGCCCGCGACACCGACGCCGCCGAGGAGCGAGCCGCCGGCGTCGATCATGAGGCCGCCGACAAGCGGCGTCACTTTCGGCAAGCCAGCCAAGCCGGCGCCGATCGTTCCGTCCTTGACCGCCTTGACGAAATCGCCGGTGTTGCGGGTGAATGTGACCGCCGTCCAAGCCTTGCCCTTGGCGATGTCGATCGCGCCGACCGGCGTATAGCGGTCGCGCAGTTCCACCAGCACCGCGCCGAACCGGTCGAGCACCACGACGGCGACCTGATAGCCGTCCTTGCGGCATTGATTGAGCGCGGCGCGCGCCAAGTCGAAGGCGACGTCGGGCGAAAGCGACTTGTAGGTGATGACGCCTTCGGCGGCGCCGGCCGGCGTCGCCCCCATGAGCGACGCCGCCGCCAGCGCGGCCAACGCAATACGTTTCATGCGATGCTCCTTCAAGCCGTCACGGCTTGATGTATGTCCAGCCCTGTTCCTGCAGCTCGGTCAGCCGCACGACCCCGGCCGGCACGACATGCGCTTCCGGCACGATCTTGATCTCATGGCCTTCTTTCTTGGCCATGCCCTTCATGGTGTTGCCGCAGGCCGAATAGGTGACCTTCGACGGGAAGCTGCCGCTCTGAATGCTCTTGAGCCGCTCCTTCACCGGCGACTTGTCCTCGCGCAGCATGTTGAGACCGGGTCCGTAAGCCACGACCTCGACCTCGGCCTGCTCACCCTTGCCGTGATAGTAGGACAGAACGTTCGCGACATTGTTCAGCACGAGATTCATCAGCTGCGGATTGTTCGCACTGACTTGGAACGCGATGTGATGGGTCTTGCCGTTGTCGGCCGCGTGGCCCGGCGTGGCAAGCATCACGCTGCCGAAAAGTGCGGCGGCGACGGCAAGGTAGCGAGCAACATTTCTCATGGCATTCTCTCCCAGTGTGGTTGGATTTATGGACGCACCAGCGTGTAGCCTTTTTCCGTCAGTTGCAGGATGCGCTCGACGCCGACCTGCACCCGCACGGCTTTCGGATTGATGTCGACATGCTTGCCTTCGCGCTCGAGCGTGTCGACGGTGTTCATGCAGATGTCGAACTGCACGCCTTGCGAGATCAGGCTATCGACCAGCGGGCGGCTGTGGCTTTGCGCGCGCAGCATATCGATGCCCGGGCCGAACGCCACGACCTCGATGGCGATGCGGTCGGGCCCGTAGGCCTTGAGCAGATTGTACGCGACGCTGAGCACGAGCGCCTGCTTGTCCGGCGCCCGATCGGACAATTGGAGAATGAGATGATGATCGGCGAAAGGCTTCTCGGGCAACGGCGATTGCGCCGCGGCCGGCGCAATCAGCAGCGCCGTGACCGCCGCGACCCGCGCCCACTGAGCAAGCGGCATGGACATCTCCCTTATCCGGCAACGCCCGGGTTGTTCGCTACGCCTTTGAGCGCCACCTGATTGACCTTCTTCAGCTTCGCGGTTTTCTCGCCGCGCAGATAGTGCGCCACCACGTCCCACACCGGCTTGCCATGCTGCGGGTTGACCGAGGCCCAGCCGGCGATCTTGTAGCCTTTGCCGGGCTCGATTTTTTTCCCGCTATCGAGCGTCATGCCGGAAATGCGCCTGCCCACGCTTTCGGCCGGCGCGCAAGCGTAATCCATGCCGCCGACGCGCACCATGTCGCCGCCCTGCTGGCGGTAGGGATCGGGATTGAACAGGTTGTCACAGATATCCTCCATGATCGCCTTGAGCTGCGCGCCGGTCATCTCCGTGACGTAAACTTCCGGATAGGTGATGGCGGTTTCCGACAGCAGGTCTTCCATGGTGATCGCGTCGCCAGGCAGCACGGTGTTGCCCCAGCGGAAGCCGGGCGACAATACCAGCTCGGCATCGAGTTCGTGTCGCAGCGCATCGCAGATGAGCTGGTCCATGGTGCCGTTGAAATTGCCACGCCGGTAGAGCAGATCGCCGGCAACCGCGAGCTTCTCGGAATACGCCGCGGCGTGCGGCTGGCGCAACCGCTCGATCAGCGCCTGCATGGCGGCGTCCGGTTTCAGCAACCCGGAATAAATCGGCAGCAGACGATAGCGGGCGTCCTTGACCGCGCCCTTGCCGAGTTCGAGGTCGAGCACGGCGAGGAACTTGCCGGCGGAGCCGGCATTGGTCACCAGCGTCTTGCCGCCGGCATTGGCGACCGTCACCGCGCGCGGCACCGCGTCGTGGGTGTGGCCGCCGAGAACGACGTCGATGCCGGTGACGTGCGCCGCGAGCTTGAGGTCGACATCCATGCCGTTATGCGAGAGCAGGACGACGGCGTCGACTTTCTCCTTGCGGCGTAGATCGTCGACCACCTTCTGCATTTCGGCGTCGCGGATGCCGAAGGTCCAGTCCGGCGTGAAGCGCTTGGGATGCGCGATGGGCACGTAGGGAAAGGCCTGGCCGACGACGCCGATGCGGAAGCCGCCGACTTCCTTGACGGTCGCCGGCTTGAATACGCGGCCCGAGGCCTTATCGAAGGCCGGCTTCTCGGCGAAGGCGGCTTCCTCGGTGAGGAACACGTTCTGCGCCAGGAATTCGCCCTTGAAGCGCTTGATATTGCCGCGCAACACGTCTTCGCCGTAGGTGAATTCCCAGTGCCCGGTCATGGCGTCGATACCGAGCAGATTGGCCGCCTCTACCATGTCGGCGCCATGCATGGCGTTGGCGAGACCTGAACCCTGCATCAGGTCGCCGCCGTCGAGCAGCAGCGATTTTCCGGAACCGGCGTCGGCGCGCAGGCGGTCGATCAAGGTTTTGAGATGGGCGAAGCCGCCCAGCCTCCCGTAGCGGTGCGCGGCCTCTTCATAGTCGAGATAGGTGAAAGCGTGCGCCAGCCGGCTCTTGGGCGCGACGCCGAAATGCTTGAGGAAGGCTTCGCCGACCAGGTGCGGCGGCTTGCCGGCCATGGCGCCGACACCGAGATTGACGCTCGGCTCGCGAAAATAGACCGGCTCAAGCTGCGCATGCGTGTCGGTCATGTGCAGCACCCGCGCATTTCCGAAACGGCCGACGTCGTAAAGATCGTCGGCCGCGGCTGCGCGCGCGAGGCGCGGAACGGTGCCTGAAATCGCCGCCGCCGAGAGCAGCTTCAGCACATCGCGGCGGCGCATTTTGACTCTCCTCGCAGCTCAGCCCGCGCTCAGCGGACGACGGCGTCCTTCCACAGCTTCTTTTGCTCGTCGTGCTGAGCAATGGAGGCGTTGGCGAGGGCTTCGGCCATGTTGGCGTGCTTGACCGCGTCGTCGAATTTGCCGGTATCGGCCGCCTTTTTCGCCGCTTTGAGCTCGTTGGTGGTGGTAAGCCAGCCGGTCTTCATGGCGAGCGCTTTCTTGCTCGCCGCTTCCGCCTTGGCATAGGCCGCCTTGAAGTCGTCGGCGGAGGCGGCAAACGCCGCCGTCACGAAGCCGCCGACGCTGAGGAGGACGGCCAACTGGATCAGGAAACGAGTGCGCATGTCAGTCCTCCACTTGGTCCGTTACGGGCGCGCGCCCGGCCCCGAGATCGGCAGGCCGTTGGCCATATACGACAGGAAATATTCGAGATCGCGGTAGAGCGGGTCGTTCGGCTTGAGCGGCGTCGCGCGCACCTGGCTGTTGCAGGAGGTGATGCGGCGGCTGGTGGTGCCCATGCCGGCCCAGGCCGAGCGGTAGATCGGCAGCGCGTTCATGATGCCGAGCGCCGGCGCCAAGACTTCGGTGCGGATGTGCTTACCGGCGCTTTCGACGTGGCAGCTCGCGCAGGAGAAGTTGAGCTGGCCGCGCCGCGTATAGAAATACTCCTTGCCGTTCTCGTAAGCCGCGAGCGCGCGCGGATCGTTCGGGATCTTGATGTCCATCGCCTTGCCGCGCGAGGTGAAGGCCATGTAGGCGGTGATCGACGCCATGTCGTCCTTCTTGTAGTCGTAGGGCTTTTCGCCGTTCGTCTCGCGGCACTCGTTGACCGCGACTTCCAGCGTGATCACCTGACCGCGCTTGGCATCGAACATCGGGTAGTTCTGCCGGATGCCGATGCCCTTGTTGGGGAAGCAGTCGGCGTAGCTCTTGCCGTTCTTGAAGGGCGTATTGAACATCTGCTTGCCCTTTTCGACGGCGAACTCGTACGGCGGGAATTCTTCCTTCGCTTCCCATTGCTTGCGCAGGCCCTCGTCCATCGAATAGGGCCCGTTGACGAAATCCTCCCACTTCACCTTCGGGAAGGCCTTCTTGAAGTGGTTCTGGAACGCCTGTTGATCGGCTTTCGGGTCGACCTTCTTGTCAGCCAGCAATGGCTGCGCCGTGCCGACGACGAGCGCGACTGCAATGCAAAGTTTGCGCAGCATTCACCAATCCTCCCCTGTCGCCCCTTCGTTCAGGGCTTTATCGACGCCTTATTGAATCTTGGTGGTCAGCGTGTCCGACTGACCCTTGTTGTCGACCCAGCTCACTTTCAGGTCGTCGCCCTTCTTGCCGCCCTTGAACTCGAATTTGACGTACGGGTCCTTGGAGACGGCCGGCCCCCACAATGCGGTGAACACCTGCTTGCCGCCGTGCTCGAACTGCAACACTTCGATGTGGTGCGCCGGGATCATCTGGCCTTTCTTGTCCTTCACGAAGCCGGAATCCATCGGATGCCGGATCAGCGACTGAACCAAGGTCTTGCCGCCGTTCGCGACCGCTTTGACACGGATTGTCGATGACATTGATTTCGCCTCTCTGTTCGATGACGCCGCTCAACCGCCGCAGCCGCCGACGGTGACTTTGACCTCTTTCGACGCGCTGTAGAGCTTGCCGTTCGACTCCACCACCGCGACGACCTTGCTGGTCTTGGCCATTTTCAACCGGTTCGCCACCATGGCTTCGGTGCCCTCCGGGATCTTGTAGGCGGCCGCCAGCACGTTGGGATTGTTCAGCACGAGGACGGCGATGGCGGTGACCTTGGGCAGCGTGCTGGTGACGGCGATCGGCACCACCGCGCCGTTTTCGGCGATTTCCGGCGCGTCGAGGCTGATCTTGTCCGACGGCTCGGCGCTCTTGCCGTAGAGATGCTTGAGCGCCTCGGCCTCGCTTTTCTGCTTAAAGGCGTCGGCCGGCCAGTCCTTGGCGTCGGCGGCGTGAACCGGGAACGGGAAGCTGCCGAAGCCCAGCCCGAGCAGGCCGCCGGCGACGGCGCCCTTGAGGATCGTGCGTCGCGCGTAGCCCGGCGCGTCGGTATGGTCGCTCATCACGTTAGTCTCCTTGTTGCACCGAGGCGCGCTTAGCGCGTGTACAGGAAATCGACGATTGCTTCGATTTCCTTGTCGTTCAAAATGAGGTTGCGCTTGAAGGGCGGCATTACCGTGAGCTCGTTGCGCTTGGTCTCGTCGGAAACGATCGCAACCAAGTCCGCGCGGTTGGGAAAGCGCGCCTTCATATTGTTGAGCTCCGGCCCGATATTGCCGGGCGAGGGGCCGCCCTTGATGGCGTGACAGGTCAGGCAATTGCCCTTGCTGCGCTCGAACGCGAGCTTCTGGCCTTCCGCGGGCGAAGCGGATGCGGCGGGCGCCAGGCTCAGCGCGACGGCGCCGAGGACCGTGCAGGCGATCGCCGCCAGCACGCAATGCGTCTGTCTCAATTCCATATCCTTTCCTCCCCGCACGAGCCGTTATGACCGGCCCTATTTCGGTTTCATCTCATCCAACGGACCGGTCGTCCGCGGCGTTACTTTCTTTCGTTCCGCGCTCGATTCAATTCTGATCTTCATCGGATCGGCACAATTCTTCATGCATTCCGTGGCAAAGGTGTCCGGCCGCGGGTCCTTCCAAACAAAGCCATCGTGGTTCGGCATATTCACTTTAGGCAATGTGTGAGGATCTGCAACGAAATTATTCCCGACAATATTGTTCAGGTTAAGCACGTAAGCCGTGACCGCGTAAACATCGTTCGCCGATAGCGAGTGTGGCGCGCTATATGGCTGAGCTCGATTGATATAATCGAATAAAGTGATAACGAACGGCCAGTAGCTGCCGACCGTCTTGTCGGGACGGTCATTGGTCAGCGTCGCTTCGCCGCCGGCGAGCTTGGGAAAGCGGCCGGAGCCTTCGCCAAAGGTGCCGTGACACCCGGCGCATTGCGCGGCGAAAACTTCGCCGCCTTGCTGCACCGATCCACTGCCCGGCGGCAGGCCTGCGCCATCAGGTCGCACATCGATATCCCAGCCGGCGAGCTCCTGCGGCGTCGGCGGCCGGCCGTAGCCGTAGTGCCCGGCCTCCGCCGCAGCCGCCGATCCGGCAAACGCCGCCGCCAACAGCACGGCCGGCAGCACGGCAAAACGCTCAGGCAAGCTGCACATTGTGCACGCTCCCATTGGCTTTGACCTGCCAGGTCTGGATCGAATTGTTGTGATAGGTCGAATTGATGCCGCGCGCCTTGCGCAATTGCGCGATGGTCGGCTGCACGTAGCCGCTTTCGTCGATCGCACGCGATTGCAGCAGGACGGGCCTGCCATCCCAGCGCCAAGCAAATGTGAAACGCGTGAGCGCTTTGTCGAGCACCGGCGCCTTCAGTTCCGCGCGCGCCCAATTCACGCCGCCGTCAACCGACACGTCGACCGCCTTGATCTTGCCGCGGCCGCTCCAGGCCAGCCCGCGAATCTCGTAAACGCCGCGGCCGCGCAAAGGCTTTTCCGGACAGGGAAAGGTGATGACCGATTTCGCATCCATCACCCAGGTGAAGCCGCGCGCACGGCCATCGGGCATCAAGTCGGTATATTTCGACGTCTCTTCGCGCGTGAACCACGGCTCGTCGCCGAGCTTGAGCCGGCGCAGCCATTTGACCGAGACATTGCCTTCCCAGCCCGGCACCACGAGTCGCAGTGGAAAGCCCTGCTCCGGCCGCAAGGCCTCGCCGTTCTGCGCATAGACCACAAGGCAATCGTCGAGACACTTGTGCAAAGGCAGGCTGCGCGTCATGTGCGCGCCGTCAGCGCCTTCCGCCAACAGCCATTTCGCCTGCTTCTTCACGCCGGCCGCTTCGAGCAGCGTCGAAAGCTTAACGCCACTCCATTCTGCGCAGCCGATCATGCCGTGCGTGAATTGCAATGAGTCGAGTTGCGCGCCGCGCCATTCCATGCCGCCATTGGCAGGGCATTCGATGAAATGGATGCGGGAGGTGCTGGGGAAGCGCTCGATGTCCGGCATGGTGAGGATGAGCGGCCGCTCCACCAGGCCGTGGATCATCAAGCGGTGCTGGCGCGGGTCGATATCGGCGCGGCCCGAATGATGCCGCTCGAAGAACAGGCCGTTCGGCGTGATGATGCCGCTTAAGTCCTGCAGCGGCGAAAAGCTGACCGAAGACTCGGGTGTCGCGGTGAGCCACGGCACGTTGCGCCGGATCACATCTTTCACGAATTGCGATGGCTGACCGTAGGGCCGGTCGACCACGCCAGGCCCAAGCGTTTTCGACCAAGGCGGCTCGTGCGGCGGATAAGTTTCGGCGGCCTTCACCGCGCCGCGGCCGAATATCGCGCCGCCAGTCAAGGCTGCGCCGAGCGCGATGAATTCGCGCCGCCCGGTCGTCGTGCGGCCGCGCAGAAATTTCCGGCTAGGTAAGACCGGCCAGCGCATTCTTGTTTTTGCCTCCCGAGACTTTTTACATATTCAACCTGTACTAGGTGTTTACCGGAGTCCAGCACCTTTCGCCACGGGTTGGGTGTCGGGGACGCAACCGTGCACGTTCTCGCGCGCCGACACGTCTCTCGATAAGCTGCAAATATCGCTCGGGTTTTCTTGACCGCCGGAAACGCCTCTTGGACAGCCAAGTTCTTATCGTCGGCGCCGGACCTGTGGGGCTGACGCTTGCCGTCGATCTCGGCCGGCGCGGCGTGCGCTGCATTTTGCTCGAGCAGAAAGAGGCGCCGCAATTCCTGCCGAAAATGGAGCGTTGCAATGCGCGCACCATGGAAATCTATCGGCGCATGGGGCTGGCGCAAAAAATTCGCGACGCTGGATTCCCGCGCGATGCACCGATGGACGTGTTCATCGTCACCTCTCTCATCGATCCACCGTTATTGCACCTGCCCTATCCGTCGGTCGCGCGCGCGCAGGAGGAGATCGCCGCCTGCACAGACGGTTCGTTGCCGCTCGAGCCATACCAGCTGATCTCGCAATACACGCTGGAGCCGCTGCTGCAATCGGTGGCGGAGCAGATGCCGACGGTGTCGGTACGCTATGGCTGCGAGCTTGTGTCATTCGAACAGGACGAGCGCGCGGTGCGCGCCACGGTGAAGACGAAGACCGGCGTTACCGAAGTAACGGCCGACTATCTCGTCGGCTGCGACGGCGGCTCGAGCACGGTGCGCCGGCAGCTCGGCATCAAGCTCAGGGGCGAAGCCAATCTGCTGCAACTACGCCAGGCGCTCTACCGCTGCGACGACCTGTTCGAGCGCATCCCGATCGGCAAGGGGCGGCACTATCACGTGGCCGACGCGCATTCGACCTTTCTGATCGTGCAGGACTCGACCAGGCATTTCACGTTGCATTCGGTGGTCGACAGCGACGACGACATGCAGACCATGTTCGAAAAGACCGTCGCCATGCCGGTGCAATACGAAATGTTGTCCTGTGCACCGTGGCGGCAAAACCTGCTCCTCGCCGACAGCTATAGCGCAGCCCGCGTGTTCCTCGCCGGCGACGCGGTGCATCTGATGATCCCGACCGGCGGGCTCGGCATGAACAGCGGCGTCGGCGACGCCGCCGACCTATCGTGGAAACTCGCGGCCACGCTGCAAGGTTGGGGCGGGCCTGGCCTGCTCGCCTCTTACCAGGCCGAGCGCCGGCCGATCGGCGCGCGCAACGTGGCAGCTTCGCAACAAGCCGCACGCGGACGCCGCGCCTGGCGCGCGGCCTACCGGCCGAACATCCGCGACAACACGCCGGAGGGCGCCGAGACGCGCACCAATCTCGCCCGCATTGCCGATGTCGAGCAGCGCAAGAGCAACGAGATGATCGGCGCGGAGCTCGGCTATCGCTACCACAACTCGCCGGTCGTCTGGCCGGAAGCCGGCACGCCGCCGGAAGACAACGTGATGAAATATGCGCCGACGACCTGGCCGGGCGCGCGGCTGCCGCATGTCTGGCTGGCCGACGGCACGGCGCTGCACGATCGCATCGGCGACCGCTACACTTTACTGCGGCTCGGCGGTGCGCCGGAAACAAAGGCGCTCGCGGCTGCGTTCGCCGCCTATGGCGCGCCGTTTCAAGAGCTCGGCATAGCCGACGCGCGCCCGCGCGACGTCTATGGCTGCGATCTCTTGCTGTTGCGGCCCGACCTGCACGTGGTCTGGCGCGGCAACCGCCTGCCCGACGAGCCCGCCAAGTTGGCGGCAATCGCCACTGGGCACTAGGCGTGATCTACAGATGGAGTCACCGCAGGCTCCGCTCATTCCCGTACCCGCCTGCGCGGGTGCAGGCTCCGGCGGGAATCCAGAAGAACAAATGCAAGTTTTAACAGTGCGGCCCTAGGTCCCCGCTTTCGCGGGGACGAGCGGAGAAAAGCGTTCTCGGCGCATGTTCAACGCATCGTGCAATAACCCTCAACGGCCGGCGGCATAGCCTTGCATGCCGCGCGGATTGGCGGCGGCGCGCCGCCGCCTGCCCTCGCGCGAGGCAGCCGTCAGCCGGCCTTCCGACCAAGCCGGGCCGATCTCGATCTCGTGGCCGCGCTTGCGCAATTCCTTGACGGTCTTTTCCGGCACGCGCGCCTCCACCACCAGCACGCCGGGGCGCGCCGTGCGCGGCCAGAACGAAATCGGGAAATGTTCAGAATGCCAGGCGGGCGCGTCGATCGCTTCCTGCATATTCATCGCGCAATGCACGTGGCGCAGGAAGAACTGCGTCGTCCATTGATCCTGTTGATCGCCGCCCGGCGAGCCCCAGGCCAAATAAGGCTCGCCGTCGCGCAGCGCCAAGGTCGGCGACAGCGTCGTGCGCGGACGCTTGCCCGGCGCGAGCGCCGCTGGATGCTTCTCGTCGAGCCAGAACATCTGCGCGCGGGTGCCGAGAGCAAAGCCGAGCTCGGGGATCACCGGCGAGGATTGCAGCCACCCGCCGGAAGGCGTGGACGACACCATGTTGCCGGCGCGGTCGACGATGTCGAAATGCACGGTGTCGCCGGCGACCTCGCCGAGCCGCCCGACCGTCGGTTCGCCGGCGCCGAAGGCGCCCACCGCGGCACGCGCGCCTTCCGCGCGGCGCAGGTCGATGACGGCGCCGAAGCCGTCGACCGTCCCCGGACGCAGCTCCAGCGATGCTTCGTTCGTTACCAGCTTACGGCGCGCGCCGTTGTAGGCGTCCGACAACAGCGTCTCGATCGGCACGCGCACGAACTCCGGATCGCCGTAGAAGCTCTCGCGGTCGGCGAAGGCAAGCTTGGCGCATTCGACCTGATAGTGGATGAAGTCCGCCCCCGTCGGATCGAGACCGTCGAGGTCGAAGCCTTGGAGCAGCGCGAGCTGTTGCAGCAGGACCGGCCCTTGGCTCCAGACTCCGGCCTTGCATACGGTGTAACGGCCGTAATCGTAAGCGAGCGGCGCTTCCACCGTCGCCTGCCACTTCGCCATGTCGGCGCCGCTCAGCACGGCGCCGTGGCGCTCGCCGGTCACGTCCATCACCTCCTGCGTGCGGCAGAATATGTCGATCGCCTCGGCGACGAAGCCCCGCGACCAGCATTGCCGCGCGCGCTCGATCTGCGCCACGCGGTCGCCGCCGGCGCTTTCCGCTTCGCGCACGACGCGACTATAAGTGTCGGCCAGCGTGGCATTGGTGAACAGCGTACCGGGCGCCGGCACTTCGCCGTCGGGCAGATAGACCTGCGCCGACGTCGGCCAGTGCCGGCGGAACAGATCTTCGACCATGGCGATGGTGGCGCTGGCGCGCTCGACCAGCGGATGGCCGTCGCGCGCGTAGGAGATCGCCGGCGCCAGCACGTCCGCGACGCGCATCGTGCCGTGGTCGCGCAGCAACAGCATCCAGGCGTCGAACATGCCCGGCACGCAGGCCGCCAGCAGCCCGGTGCCCGGCACCATGTCGAGCCCGAGCGATCGGTAATGCGCGATGGTGGCGGCGGCTGGGGCCGGCCCTTGCCCGCAAATCACCTCGGGCTTGTCGCGCGTCACGTCGTAGAAGATGACCGGCACGTCGCCGCCCGGCCCGTTCAAGTGCGGCTCAACCACCTGTAGCGTGAAAGCCGTGGCGACGGCGGCGTCGAAGGCGTTGCCGCCCTTCTCCAGCACGCTCATGCCGACCGCGGTGGCGATCCAGTGCGTCGAGGCCACCACCCCGAACGTGCCCTCGATCTCGGGCCGCGTCGTGAACGGATTGGGATTGATCTTGGCGATGTCGCGGCGCATGCGAACCTCTTTCGTAGCGCCAATCTAGCGCATGGCACGGGCGGCAAGGCAGCATAAATCGGCTGCTTGCCAAGGGTCGCGCTTGGCCCCACGATGGCCGCGAAATTCAAGCCGAGCGGTGCGGGTACCGGACAAAACAGCAATCGTGGCGGGTGAGAGCGACCATATCGTCGCCGCGGCGGCGGAGCGGATTTTTGCGGACCTCGCCGACCCGCAAACCGTCAATCAGACGCATAACGGCGCGTGGCGGGCACCGCTTTGGCAAGCGCTCACGGATGCCGGCCTGCCGCTCGCCTGGGTCCCCGAGGAGATGGGCGGCGCCGGCGCCAGTCTTTCCGACGGCTTTGCCATTCTCGGCGTCGCCGGGCGCTTTGCCATTGCCGTGCCGCTTGCCGAAACGCTGCTGGCCGGCTGGCTGCTCGCGCGCGCGGGCCTCGCCGCGCCGGCCGGTGCCATGACGGTCGCTCCCGCCCGGCCTGCCGATCGTATCGTCCTGAACGGTGACGGATCGCTGAGCGGGCGCGCTACGGCTGTGCCCTTCGCGGCGCCGGCGGAGCATATCGCCGTGCTGGCGGAGGACGAGAGCGGCGCGGCGGTCGCGCTGGTCGCCGCGAAAGACTGCCGCCTCGGCGACGGAGCCAATCTGGCCGGCGATGCGGCCAACAGCGTGAGCTTCGAGCGCGTCAAGCCGCTCGCCAGCGCGCGGGCGCCGGCCGGGCTCGACCGAACCGCGCTGATGCTAATGGGTGCCACGGTACGCGCGGTCGAGACCGCGGGCGCTCTGGAAGCGATCCTTTCGCTCAGCGTCGCTTACGCCAATGAGCGCGTCGCCTTCGAGCGCAGGATCGGCAAATTCCAGGCGGTACAGCAGAACCTGGCGCGGCTCGCCGGCGAAGTGGCCGCGGCGCTTGCCGTGTCCGGCTCGGCGGCCGACACGCTCGCGCAGATCGAACACTTCGACGAGGCCGTCTTTCTGGAAGCCGCCTCGGCGAAGATCCGCTGCGCGGAAGCAGCGAGCGAAGGCGCGGCCATCGCGCATCAGGTGTTCGGCGCCATCGGCTTCACGCAAGAGCACATTCTGCATCGCTTCACGCTGCGCATGCTGTCGTGGCGCGACGACTTCGGCAATGAAAGCTATTGGGCGGCCGAGCTCGGCCGCCACGTCGCCCGCCGCGGCGCCGACGAATTCTGGCCCCTGGTGGCGTCACGATGAGCACAAGTCTGCAGTTCGATCAGGTCCGCCTGCCGTCCGCATGCGAGGAACTGCGCGCGCAAGTGCGCGGCTTCCTCGCCGAGGAGATCGCCGCCGGCACTTTCGATCCGCACCGGCCCGGACACGGCGATTCGCACAACCGCGGATTTAGCCAGCGCATCGGCGCCAAGGGCTGGATCGGCATGACTTGGCCGAAGCAATATGGCGGTCATGAACGCTCGTTCCTCGAGCGCTACGTGGTGACGGAAGAGTTCCGCGTTGCCAACGCGCCGGTGCGCTCGCACTTCGTCGCCGACCGGCAGAGCGGGCCGGTGCTGCTCAAATACGCGCCGGAGCACGTGAAGGCGGACATCCTGCCGCGCATCTGCCGCGGCGAGCTGTGCTTCGTCATCGGCATGAGCGAGCCGGGCTCGGGCTCCGACCTGTTCGCGGCCAAGACCAAGGCGACCAAGGTCGACGGCGGCTGGCGCATCAACGGCTCCAAGATCTGGACCAGCAACGCGCACATCGCCGACTACATGCTCGGCCTGTTCCGCACCTCTCCGCCGACCAAGGACAACCGCCGGCACGGGCTCACGCAATTCCTGGTCGACATGAACAGCCCGGGCATTACGGTCAACCCGATCATCCAGATGACCGGGCAGCACGACTTCAACGAGGTGGTTTTCGACGACGCCTTCGCCCCCGACGATTACGTGATGGGCGAGATCGACGGGGCCTGGAAGCAGGCGACCAGCGAGCTTGCCTACGAGCGCAGCGGGCCGGAGCGTTTCCTGGAAACTTTCTACGTGCTGGTCGAGCTCATCCGCGCCGTCGGAAAGGAGCCGGATATCCGCAGCGCAGAAGGCTTAGGCCGGCTGGTGGCGCAACTGCATGCCCTGCGCCGCATGTCGATCTCGGTCGCCGGCATGCTGCAAGCCGGCAAGGAGCCGGTGGTGGAAGGCTCGCTGGTCAAAGACCTCGGCACCATCTGGGAGCAGAAGCTGCCCAATCGCGTGCGCGAGCTGGCGGCGTTCCTCGAGCCCGAAGTCAGCAACCGGGCCACGCTGGAAGAGCAGCTCGCCTTCGCCATGACGGTCGCCCCCAAGCTCACCATCCAGGGCGGCACCACCGAAATTCTGCGCGGCATCATTGCGCGCGGCCTCGGGCTGCGATGACGACAATGCAGCGATCACGACGTCGATCCGTCACCCTGAGGCGCTTAAGTGATGCCAACAAGCAAGCCTCTAAGGATCATCGGTCGGGGCGCACGGCGGCGCTACATGGTCCCCTCCCCCGCTTGCGGGGGAGGGAGCATGCCGTGCACGCGGCAACGTTCGGGAATTAGTTGAAACGAGGCAGGTCCGTGCCCGACATTGCAAAGCTGCTGTGCCCGCAAACGGTGGCCGTGGTCGGCGCCTCGAACGACCTGCATGGACTGCGCGGCCGCATCCTCGAAGTCATCCTGAGCCACCCCTTCGCCGGCAAGGTCTATCCGGTGAGTTGCAGCGCCGGCGAGGTGCAGGGGCTGAAGGCCTACGCTTCCGTCGACGCATTGCCCGAAAAGGTCGATCTCGCGGTGATCATCGTGCCTGCGCAATACGTGCCGGCTGAGCTCGAGCGCTGCGGCCGCGCCGGCATCAAGGCCGCAGTCATTCTCTCGTCCGGCTTCGCCGAGGAGCCGGGCGCGACCGGCGCCGCGATGCAGGACGAGATCAGGGCGATCGCCCACCGATACGACATGGCGGTGAGCGGCCCCAACACCGAGGGCTTCGCCAATATCGAGGCCGCTTTCTGCCCGACCTTCAGCCCCGCGATGGAAAAGTCAGCCGGCGCGCTGCGGCCGACGCAAACGCTCGGCAAGGGCCAGGTGTCGGTGATCTCGCAGAGCGGTGGTCTGGGCTTTGCCTTTTTCGACCGCGCCCGCCCGCGCAACCTGGCATTCCGCTACATCGTCACCACCGGCAACGAGGCGGCGCTTGAAGTCACCGACCTCGTCGACTTCATGCTCGATGAAGGCGGCACCGACGTTTTCCTGCTGCTGCTGGAGGACGTCAAATCGCCGGAGAAGTTCAAGCGCGTCGCCGAGAAGGCGCTGAAAGCCGGCAAGCCGCTGATCGTCGGCAAGATCGGTCAGTCTGAGCCGGGCAGCCGCGCCGTCTTCTCGCATACGGCGGCGCTCGCCGGCTCCGAAGCCGCCTACCGCGCCGTGTTCGCGCACTACGGCTTGATCGAAGCCCGCGATTTCGACGAGATGATCGACATCGCGGTCGGCTTCCTCGCCTGCGGCGACAAGCTTCCGAATGGCAAACGCGTCGGCGTCTGCACGTCCTCAGGCGGCGCCGGCGTGTGGATGGCGGATGCCTGCACCGCCGCGGGCCTGGACGTGCCGATCCTCGACGAGGCGACGCGCAAGTCGCTCGACGTGTACATCCCTTCCTACGGCACGTCGCAGAATCCGGTCGATTCGACCGCGCAGGGGGTACAGAAGCTCGGCTACGCCACCTTCGCGCATCTTGTCGCGCAATCGCCGCTGGTCGACAGCGTCGTCGTGGTGGTGACAGCGCGGCGCTCGGCCTTTCTGGAAGCCGATCTGCCGAAGCTGAAGGAGCTGGGCAGCCAATCGACGAAGCCGGTCTTCATGTGGACCTATACGCTGCCGTCCGACCGTAGCGTCGAGATATTGAACGAAGCGGGCTATCCGCTGTTCACCGGCGCGCATGGCTGCGCACGCGCGCTCGCCGCCATGGCCGACTACCGCGCCATGCGCGAAAGAAAGCTCAAGCAACCGCCGGCCTCAGCTATGCCACATCCTGCACGCAACAATGTGCGCGCTGAGCTTGCCGAAGCCGGCCGCGTGTTGTGCGAATGGCATGCGCGGCCTTTGCTTGCCCGCTACGGGATCGGCACCGACAAGCCACCCGGCATTTTAGTTCATTCGGCCAAGGACGCCGAAGCCGCGGCGACAACGCTTGCCTGTCCGGTGGCGCTCAAGGTGCAGTCGGCGGACATCCCGCACAAGAGCGAGGCGGGCGGCGTCGCCTTGAACGTCGCCGCCGAAGGCGTGCGTGCCGCCTACGAGAGCGTGCTCGCCAATGCCGAGCGCTACGCGCCCGGCGCCGCGATCGACGGCGTGCTGGTGCAACCGATGGCGCCGCCAGGGCGCGAGGTCATACTCGGAGTCAACCGCGATGCACGGTGGGGAGCTTTGCTGATGGTGGGTCTCGGCGGCGTGATGGTCGAAGCGCTCGGCGACATGGCGCTCGCGCCTTTGCCGCTCGACCGCGATCAGGCGCTAGGGCTGATCGCGCGCCTGAAAGCTGCGGCCGTGTTCGGCGCCCATCGTGGGCTGCCGCCGGCCGACACCGAGGCGCTCGCCGCGCTGATGGTGCAGCTTTCGCATTTTGCCTTCGATCATGCCGAAGACATCGTCGAGATCGACCTCAACCCCGTGGTCGTGCACGGCAGGGGCGAAGGTGTTTCGATCGTCGATGCCCTGATCATCAAACGAAACGCGGAAAACACCGCGCACCGCAGCGCGGCCGAGTAGCAAAAAAGGGAAACTTTGCGATGAGCGATATTGCCATTGAGAAAACCGGCCATGTGGCGCTGGTCGAAATCCGGCGGCCGCCCAATAATTTCTTCGATATTCCGCTGATCAAGGACATCGCCGCTGCTTTCGAGTCTTTCGACGAGGACGGCAATATCCGCGCCATCGTGCTCGCCTCGCAAGGCAAGGCGTTTTGCGCGGGCGCCAATTTTGGCGACGCTTCGCTGCTTGACGCGGAAGGCCGGCGGCCGAACGAGCCGGAGCCCGGCGTCGCACCGCTGTATATCGAGGGCAATCGGCTATTCCGCACCAAGAAGCCGATCGTGGCGGCGATCCACGGCGCCGCGGTCGGCGGCGGGCTCGGGCTTGCCATGGTGGCGGATTTCCGCGTCGCTTGTCCCGAGGCGCGCTTCGCCGCCAATTTCACCCGGCTCGGCTTTCACCCCGGCTTCGGTCTCACCGTCACCCTGCCTGCGGTGATCGGGCCGACCAAGGCGGCGCTGATGTTCTACACCAGCCGGCGCGTGCCGGGCGATGAAGCCTATGCCATGGGGCTTGCCGACGTCCTGGTGCCGCAAGCGGAGGTGCGTGGCGCCGCCATGAAGCTCGCCGGCGAGATCGCGGAGAATTCGCCGCTCGGCTTGATCGCGACCCGCATGACGCTACGCGGCGATCTCGCCGACCGCGTGCGCAAGGCGACGGACCACGAGTTGGAAGTACAGACATGCCTGCGCAAGACCGATGACTTCAAGGAAGGCGTCAGGGCGATGGCGGAACGCCGCCTGCCGAATTTCGCCGGCCGGTAGGCCTCACATGAAATCCGCTCGTCCCCGCGCAAGCGGGGACCCAGGAGCCAAAACCGATAGACTTGCGGCTGTTGCCCTGGATTCCCGCTTGCGCGGGAATGAGCGGAGTTTGCCGACGTCGTTAGGCAAAAGCCGCCGTCGCCGACATCGCGGTCGCGCCGTCCACGCGCTCGGCGCGCAGAGAACATTCGCTTCCGTTCATGCGGCCGATGAGGCGGATCGGCTGATCCGCGAATAATGGCGCCTCCCCGCGGAAGCTGAATTGCGCCACATTGCGGCCGCCGACCTCCTCGGCGAATTCGCACAATCGCGTCGCCGTCAGCGGGCCATGCACGATCACCCCGGGATAACCCTCTTCTTCGGTCACGTAATGCCAATCGTAGTGGATGCGGTGCGCGACGAAGATGGCCGCCGAATAACGGAACAATTCGACCATGCCCGGCGTCCATTCCTTCGCCGCCTCGCCGGACACTAGCTGCACACGCGACGCGGCTTTGACGGGCGGGATCCTGCCGCCCTCACCGCGATAGACGATGGTCTGCTCCTCTTCGATGCACGGTGTGCCAGCCTGGCTGAACGTCAGCGCCACGCGCACGAACACGAGATCACCGCTCTTGCCCTTGCGATGCTGCACCGAGAGGATGCGCGAATCGCGTTTCACTTCCTCGCCGATCCGCAGCGGGCGAAGGAAACGAAGAGAGGAGCCGGCGAACATGCGGCGCGGTAGACGAACCGGCGGCAGGAAATCGCCGCGCCGCGGATGCCCATCGTGACCCAGGTTGCCGGTAGGCGTCGTCGGCTGGAAGAGGCCGAAATGCCACATCGGCGGAAGATCGCGTTGCGGCTGCGGCCGGTCGAGCGTCGCCGCCATGCGCGCTGCGAGATGCACGCCCACAGTATCGGTTTCGGTCAGCGTGCGGCCGACATGGGCCTGGTAGCTCTGCATCTCGGCGGCGGTAATCGGTTCGTCAGCCATGGTGTCGTTCCGGTCTGATCAGGGACGCACGCCGTATTTCGCCTTGGGCCCGAGCGTGGTCGCGAGCCGCCCCTGCATGGCGTCGATGAAGCGGCATAGATAAGCGCGCGTCTCGCGCGGATCGATGACGTCCTCGACGGCGAAGGCCTCCGCGGTCCTAAACGGCGAGGCGAGCGAACGCAACTCGTGCTCGATTTCGCGCTCGCGCGCGGCCGAATCGGGCGCCGCCTCGATCTCGCGCCGGAAAGCGGCCGCCACGCCGCCCTCGACCGGCAGCGAACCCCATTCCGCCGAAGGCCAGGCGATCTTGAAGTCGAGCCCGCGCTTTTCGCAGGTCGCCATGCCCGCCATGCCGTAGCACTTGCGGATGACCACGGTGAGGATCGGCACGCTCGCCTGCATGGTCGCGTGCACGCAGCGCATGCCTTCGCGCAGCGTGGCGGCCTGCTCGGCCTGGCTGCCGACCATGAAACCGGGCACGTCAACCAGGAAGATTAGCGGAATGTTGAAGCAGTCGCACAGATCGATGAAATGCAACTGCTTGCGCGCGGTGGCTGCGTCCATTGCTCCGCCATAGATCATCGGATTATTGGCGACGAAGCCGACTACCTTGCCGTTCATGCGCCCAAGCGCGGTGATGACCGCGCGCCCGAAGCTCGGCTGGATCTCGAACAGCGAGTCGCAGTCGGCGACGAGCGTCATCAGCCGGCGCATATTGTAGGGGCGGCGGCGATCCTCCGGCACGATCGACAACAGCTCCTCGGAGGCGCGGTCGGCCGGATCCTCGCATGCGGCCGCGGGCGGCAGCTCCCAGACGTTCTGCGGCATGTAGGAGAGGAAGCGGCGGATGAGCGCGAAGCATTCCTCCTCGTTGTCGGCAACGTTATCGATGGTACCGGCCTTGTCGACCGCCACTGCCGCGCCGCCGAGCTCTTCCTTGCTGATCGCCTGCCCGAGCGATCGCTTCACCACCGGCGGGCCAGCAGCGAAAATCTGGCTGCTGTTCTTAATCATCACCGTCCAGTGCGACAGGATCGCCCGCCCGGCGGGACCGCCTGCCGCGGTGCCGAGCACCGCGCTCACCACCGGCACCTGGCCGAGAAGCGCCACCGATTGCTCGAAGCCGTGCACGCCGGGAAAGGTGGTGTAGCCTCGCTGGCGCGCCGAGCTGACTGTGCCGCCGGCGCCGTCGATCAGGTTGATGAGCGGAATGCGATATTCGAACGCGAGGTCTTCGACGAAACCGCCCTGCCCGCCCTTGCGCCGCGTGCTGCCCCAGCTGGTGCCGCCGCGCACGGTGAAATCCTCGCCGCCTACCGCCACGGTGCGGCCGTCGATCCTGGCAAGCCCCATGACGTAAGGCGCGGGTGTAACCGACGCGAGCGCGCCGCCTTCGTATTTTGCGCTGCCGGTGAGTTTGCCGACCTCCTGAAACGAGCCCTTGTCGACCAGCGCGTCGATGCGCTCGCGGACGGTCAGCCGGCCGGCCCCGTGCTGGCGCGCGACCATATCCGGCCCGCCCAGCCCATCGGCAAAGCGGCGGCGGCGTTCGAGCTCATCGACGCGTGACTTCCAGCTCATGCCGGCCTCAGGTCTCCATGGTGGCCACCGTCTGCCCTTCGGTGACGATGTCGCCGCCCTTGACCGCAAACGAGAGGATGGTGCCGGCGGTCTCGGCGAGAACCGGAATTTCCATTTTCATCGATTCGACGACCAGAACGGTGTCGCCGGCGGCAACCTTCTGGCCCGGCTCGGTCTCGAGTTTCCACACCGTCCCGCTGATCTCCGACTTGACTTCCACTTGCGCCATTCCTGTCCTCTTCGCTTTTTGGCCGCCAATCAAAAGCTCGTCGGCCAAGCCCGCATCAGGTGCTGACCGACGCCTTTGGTCAGCCGCGATTCGTGCACGTCGAGCAGGCGGATCAGCTCGTCGCGCGTTTCCTCGGGCCTGACCACCGACTGCACGCCGTAGATTTCGGCGATACCGTAGACGCTGCTGTCGCGCTGCATCGCGCGCAGCGCCTCGGCGAATTCCGGCGTGTCCGGCTGCAAGCCGCGCACGATGCGCACGGCGAAATGCGGATCCATGAAGCTGATCTCCGCACTCGGCCAGCCCAGCACCTCGTCGGAATTGCGCCCGCCGCCCATGTTTAGATAGGCCTGCCCGTAACTCTTGCGCATGATGACAGTGATCTTCGGCACCGTGCAGAGCGAGAGCGCATTCATGAAATTCATGATCTTGCCGGGCGCGCGCCGCCGCTCCGCCTCGGGGCCGATGCCGAAGCCGGGCGTGTCTACCAGCAGCACCAGCGGGATGTTGAAGCTGTCGCACAACACGATGAGGCTGGTGATCTTGTCGCAGGCGTCGGGGTCGATCGCGCCGCCTTTGAACAGCGGGTTGTTGGCGAAGATGCCGACCACGCGGCCGCCGAGCCGCGCCAGCCCGGTCGAGGCGACCTTGCCGAAAGCCGGCTTCAGCTCGAAATAGCTGTCACGGTCCACCAGCGCGTGGATGATCTTGCGCACGTCGTAGACCTGCGTGCGCCGCGGCGGCAGCAGGCGGGCGATCGCGTCGCCGCCGGAGCCGGGCGGCACGGGAGCGCGCGGTGGCGCCTCGTTGTGATGGCTCGGCATATAGGAAAGGAAGCGCTTGATGGCGGCGAGCGCTTCTTCATCGCTGTCGGCCACCTGATCGACGAGGCCGGTCACTTCCGCATGCAGCTTCCAGCCGCCGAGCTCCTGCGGATCGACCGCTTCGCTGGTCGCCTGCTCGACCAGAAGCGGGCTCGACACCGCCAGCACGCTGCCCTTGCGCATGACGCAGAAATCGGAGCAGCAGGAATACCAGGTCGAAGAGCCGTAGCAGTAGCCAAGCACGGCTGCCGCCCACGGCGTCTCCCGCATGCGGCGGTACTGCAACGGATCGTTGCCCAGCATGGTGCCCATGCCGCGCGCGCCCATGCTGTCCGGCATGCGCGCGCCGGAGGATTCGCCGAGGAACACCATGGGCAGGCCGCGCTCGGTGGCCACGCGCTTCATCTGACCGATCTTCTTGGAATTGGTCGCGCTGCTGGAGGCGCCGCGCACCGTGAAGTCGTTGGAAATCACGGCGACGGTGCGTCCGTCGATGCGGCCATAGCCGGCGACCTTGCCGTCGGCAGGCGTCGCCTCGCTGTCCTGCGCGATGACCGAGGTCGCCAGCAGGCCCGATTCGACGAAGCTGCCGGGATCGAGCAGGTGATCGAGGCGCGCGCGCGCATCGAGCATGCCGCGCGCGCGGCGCTTGGCGAGCTTCTCCTCGCCGCCCATGGCGCGAGCGCGGGCGCGGCGTTGTTCGAGCTCGTCCGTGTTCGGATCAGCCGACATGCGCTTTATCCCGTTCGCTGGCGCAGACGATGACGCCCGACCTTTCGAGTGCGTCGATTTCCGCCGCGGCAAGGCCTGCGACATCGCGCAGCACGCGCTGTGTGTCGGCGCCTACTTGCGGCGCACCGGCATGCCGCACGCGGCCCGGCGTGCGCGACAGGCGTGGCACCACATTCGCCATCTTGACGGTGCCGCCGCCGGGCTCCTCTACATCGATGATGGCGTTGCGCGCCGAGTAATGCGGATCGCGGAAAATGTCGGCCATGGTGTAGATGCGCATGGCCGGCACTTGCGCCGCCTGCAGCAAGCTTTCGAGCTCGGCGAGATCGCGCTGCCGGGTCCAATCGGCGATCAGCGCATCGAGTTCGTCGGCATGGCGCGCGCGCTCGCGCCCACTGCGGAAACGCGCATCGTCGGCGAGTTCGGGCCCGCCGATGACTTCGGCAAAGCGACGGAAAATGGAATCGCCGACGGCCGCGATGTGGATGAAACTTCCATCGCGGGTCGGATAGAGGCTGTTCGGCGCGTTGTCCGGCAGCCAAGAGCCGGCGCGATTGGCAATATGGCCGAGCTTCTCGAAGGCCGGGATATGCGGCTCCATGAAGGAGAACGCCGCCTCATAGAGGGCGGCATCGATATATTGGCCGCGGCCGGTCGCGCGCTGCACCAGGATGGCCATGAGGGTGCCGAAGGCGGCGTAAAGCCCGGTGATGTAGTCGGTGAGTGAAACGGCGACACGTGCCGGCGGGCGGTCGGGGTCGCCGGTGACGTGGCGCAGGCCGCTCAGCGCCTCACCGATCACGCCGAAGCCCGGCCGCCCGGCATAAGGGCCGGTCTGGCCGAAGCCGCTGATGCGCACCATGATCAGCTTCGGATTGAGCGCCGACAGGTCGGCATAACCGATATTCCAGCGTTCGAGCGCGCCGGGGCGGAAATTCTCCACCACGACGTCGCAGGTACGCGCGATCTTGCGGACAATCTCCTGTCCCTCCTTGCGGCGCAGGTCGATGGAGATCGCCGCCTTGTTGCGGAAAATGCTCGCCGCGTAGAGCGAGCGCCCTTCATGCTGCTTGCCCATGGAGCGGACGGTGTCGCCTTCCGCCGCCTCGACCTTGATCACCTCGGCGCCGAAATCGGCGAGCAGGCGGCCGCAGAAGGGCCCGGCGACGGTCGAGCCGAGCTCGAGAACGCGCAAGCCGGTCAGCGGGCCGTTGTCGAAATTTGCGGAGACGCCGGTCATGCCCGCCATCACACCATGAAGGACTGGAAGCGCTTGAGATAGTCGGCGCTGCTGCGGATGTTCGCGCGCTTGGCGGCTTCGGCGCCGGCGGCGTTGCCGGCACGCATGGCGCGCAGCACGGCACGGTGTTCCTCAACGCCGATCTCGGCGCGCCCGGGGAGGATGATGATGCGGCGGATGATGGCGCGCGTACGGTCCTGGATATTGGCGAGCATGTCGGCCAGGACAGGGTTTTGCGCGCCTTTGACGGTACGGCGGCGCAGTTCTTCAAGCTTGGCGATATAGGCTTCGAAGTCGCTGCGCCTGACGTCCCGCTCGATGGGTTCGCCGAACAACTCGACCAGGTCCTGCCAGCTTTCGGGCGGCATTTTCTCGGTGGCCAGCCGCGCGCAGGCGCCTTCCAGTACCTCGCGCACTTCGTAGATTTCGAGGACCTGCGGCAGTTCGAGACGCGCGACAATGGCGCCGCGGTTGGGCAGCCGCGCCACCAGACCGCGCTGCTCGAGCGCGCTGAGCGCCTCGCGCACGCGCGCGCGCGACACGCCGAATTCCTGCGAGAGGTCCTGTTCGAGTAATTTGCTGCCGGGCAGGAGCGCTGCCCGCGAGATGCGCTCGCGCAGGTCGCGCACGATATCCTGCACCGGCAACGCCCGGTCGCCCGCGCGCAAGCCACGGATCGCACGCGCGGAGCGCTTGCCCCGGCCGGTGGTCGCAACAGCCATGAGCGAACGATAGGCGGCTCCGAGATTTCGTCAACGAGATTGTCGACAAAAATGATCTCACTCTAAGAGCCTACTCAAGTTATTGAAATCGATTGACAAATGTTCTATGGGCGGCGCAGGCAAGCGCCGCCGAGAAGTAGGGGGTGAGGAGACTTGCGCTATGTCGTGGCGGAAGTAGCGCGGGCGGCACGAAAAGTCGCGCCGCCCGCCATGCGCGCTATTTCTTCCAGCCCTTCATCGGCCACTCCAGCTTGTTGGTGGCGCGGTCCTCCGGCCAGATCGACACGTATTCCTTGCCCTGCAGTTGGATCAGGTAGGTCGACGCCAGCGTATTCTGGCCGGTCTTGTCGAATTTGACGCCCTTGTAGCCGATCATCAGCTGATCGGCCTTCAGGTCGGTCGCCTGCAATGCGGCCTGGATCTTGGCGGGATCGGTCGAGCCGGCGCGGTTGATGGCATCGGCCAGCGTGAAGAAGCCCTGCATCCAGCGCGCGCTGGTGTCGTCCAGATCGCGGTTGTACTTCGCCTTGAACATCTTGTTGACGATGTAGCTGTTCGAGCCGGGCTTGCCCGAGGCGAAGGCGCTGCGGTCGACAGCGCCCTGCGAAATATTGCCGACATTGGGGATGAAGGACGGATCGGAGAAGCCGGCATCGTCGCCGATGATCAGCGGCGGCAGGTAGTCGAGATTCTTCATCGTCTTCATGTAGAGGATGGAATCCGACGTGTAGCTGACGAAGATCACCACGTCGGGCTTCAGCGTCTTGAGCTGCAGCACCTGCGCGGAAACGTCGGATGTGTTCGCATTGTAGGGAATGCGCGCCGCCACCTTGATGTTCGCCGCCTTGGCCGCATGCTCGATGCTGTCGCCGACCGAGGTGCCGTAATCGGTGTTCTCACTGACGATCGCGATGCTGTCGATCTTCTTGCCCGATTTCTTCAGGTCGTTGATGAAATCGGTATAGGCCTTGGCGAAGTCGGGCGCGATCGGCGTGGTGCGGAAGGTCCATTTGAATCCGCGCCCGGTGATGTTGGCTGCCACCGAATCCGCAACCAGATAGGGAATGCCCTGGCGTTCGGCGACGGCGGTCGCCACCAGCGACACCGAGGAATGATAAGAGCCGATCATCGCGACCACATGGTCCTGCGTGATCAGCCGCAAGGTCTGCTGCTGGCCGACCTGCGGATTGCCCTGATGGTCGGCGCTGTCGATCACGATCTTGGCGCCGCCGAGATTGGGCAAACCGGCGGTGGCGCCGAGCGGCAGGCCCTTGAGGTCCGGATGCGCTGTGTTGACGATCTCCACCGCCAGATTCAACGCGTCCCTGGCCGACTGGCCGGCGCTCGCGGCATTGCCGGTGAGCGGATAGATCGCGCCGATTTTCACATCAGCCGCCTGGGCCGGCATGCCCAGAGCCGCTGCCGTGAGCAATGTCGCGACGATCCAGAACATTCTCGTCATTGGATCCTCCCTGTTACATCAATGCTTTTCAGCCTTTAGCGCTTTCCTGCGAACGCCCCCGCGCCGCGATCTTAAAGCCCTGGGCGAAAACCGCCACCGGCCCGGCGCCAAGCTTAACGCTTCCGGCGAGGCCTCGTCTGCCCCTTCAGCCCGGAGCGCCAGCTTCGCGCGTGCTGATGCCCAGATAGATTTCCTGCACCTGCCGGTTGCTTTCCAATTCGGCGGCCTTTCCTTCGATGGCGATGCGGCCGGTCTGCAGAACATAAGCGTAGTCGGCGATGCCGAGCGCGAGCGGGATCGATTGCTCGGCGAGCAGCAGCGTCAGGCCATCGTCGTGCAGCCGCTGCAAGGATTCATAGAGCGCCTCGACCACCGCTGGCGCAAGGCCGAGGCTCGGCTCGTCGAGCAGCAAAAGCTTGGGCTCGCTCATCAGCGCGCGACCGAGCGCGAGCATCTGGCGCTCGCCGCCCGACAAGGTACGCGCCAGTTGGCGCCGCCGCTCGTGCAGCCGCGGGAACAGCGTGTAGACCCGTTCGAACAAGGTGTCGACACGCGCGCGGTCGGCGAGCGCGGTGGCGCCGAGGCGCAAATTCTGCTCGACGGTCTGCGACACGAACAGCCGCCAGCCCTCCGGCGACAGCGCCAGCCCCTTGCTCACAATGCGGTAGGCCGGCAGGTCCGAGATCGGCTCGCCGCGCCACTCGATGCGGCCCTTGGACGGGCGCACCAGGCCGGCGATGGCATTGAGCGTCGTGGTCTTGCCGGCGCCGTTGGAGCCGAGCAGCGCGACGATCTGGCCGGCCGTAATGCGCAGCGAAACGTCGGCGACGCCGACGAGATCGCCATAGCGCACTTCGAGATGCTCGACGACAAGATCGCTCACGCGCTCAGCCCCGCTGCCTTCTGTGGTGCCCGCGGCCGAGATAGGCCTCGATCACCGCCTCGTCCTCGACGACGTCTTCCGGCTTGCCGCTGGCGATCACGTGTCCCTGGTTGAACACGAGCACGCGTTTGGCCAGCGTCATGATGACTTCCATGATGTGCTCGACGATGACGATGGTGACGCCCATATCGTGGATCCTGCGCACGAGGCCGATCGCCTCCTGCAACTCGGTCGGCGTCAGGCCGGCGAGCGATTTGTCGAGCAGCATCAGGCGCGGATTGGTCGCCAGCACGCGCGCGATCTCGAGCCGCTTGCGGCCGGGCGTGCCGAGCGAATGCGCCGCCGCGTTTTCCTGCGCTTTCAGGCCGGTGAGCTCGATGATCTGACGGGCGTGCTCGCGTGCGTCGTTGCGATGCGGGTGCCGCAAATAGGCGCCCACCATCACGTTGTCGAGCACGCTCATCTCCTCGAAAGTGGCCGGCACCTGAAAGGTACGGCCGATGCCGAGGCGGGCATGCGCCTCCGGCGAGGCGCTGGTCACGTCCTGTCCGGCGAAAGTAATGCGGCCGCTGGTCAGCGGGGCGTCGCCGGCCAGACAATTGAAAAAGGTGGACTTGCCGGCGCCGTTGGGGCCGATCAGCCCGACGATCCCGCCTTCCTCCACGGTGAGATCGGCGTCGCGCACGGCGAAAAAACTGCCGAACGCCTTGGACACCGCCTGTGCCTCAAGCAGCATGTTTGCGCCTCCAGCGCCTGGGCGCCACGCGGTCCCACAAATCGAACATGCCGCCCGGCTCGTAGCGGGCGATCAGCACGATGATGCCGCCGTAGAGGATGAAGGTGAGACCGGTGCCGCCGCCGCCGAACAGCGTGTTGGTGGTCGATTGCAGCGGGATCAAAATGAGCGCGCCGACCAGCGGGCCGTAAAGCGTGCCGGCGCCGCCGAGCGCCGCGATGATCACCATCTGCACCGAGATGAGGATGCCGAAACCGCTTTCCGGATCGATGAAGCCGGTCTTGATCGAATAGAGAGAGCCGGCGATCGAGGTGAAGGCCGCGCTTAGCGCGAGCGCCTTGATCTTCATCTGCAGCACGGGGACGCCGAGGCTGCGTGCGGCGCGTTCGCCAGCCTTGATGGCGCCGAGGTAGTAGCCGAAACGGCGGCGCTGAATTTCGTAGGTCAAATAGAGCAGCAAAGCCAGGACGGCGAGGAAGATGTAGTAGTAAGGCAGTTCGCCGCGGAAGGTTAAGTCCCACCAGCCGCGCGCAACCGCCGGCCCCTGCAGCCCGATGGCGGCGCCGACCAGCGTCCAAGTGCCGAAGAAGATGCGGATCAGCTCGGCGACGGCGATGGTCGCCATGCTGAAATAGTGACCGGTCAGCCGGAAGGTCGGCACGCCGATGAGCACCGCAAGACCGACGCTGAGCGCCATGCCGATCGGAATGCCGACGATCGGTGGCCAGCCGAACAGCGTATAGAACAACAGCGGTGCGTAAGCGCCGAGCCCATAGAACATGGCATGGCCGACCGACACCTGGCCGGCATAACCGCCGACGATGTTCCACGCAGATGCAGAGATCGCCGCCAACAGAAACGTTACGCCGATGTCACGATAGAAGGCGCCGGAAAAGACGATCGGATACAGCAGCAGGCCAACGGCGAGCAGAACGACGTGCGGCCTGAGGGCTGGAAAATTCTTCACGCTTTACCCATCAAGCCTTGTGGCCGCAGCCAGAGCAGCGCCACGAAGAGCGCATAGACGACGATGTCCTTGTAGATCGGGCCGAGCCAATAGGCGGATACGGCTTGAATGAGGCCGATGATCAGACCGGCCAACATGGCGCCCGGCACGCTGCCGAAACCGCCGAGCGCCACCACCACGAAGGCCGTGAGCCCGAAGGTCTCGCCAACGGATGGCGACCAGGGATAGGCGATCGCCATTAGCGCGCCGGCGATGCCGGCGGCGCCGGCCGACAGGCCCCAGGCCAGGGCCTGCATCCGGTCCGGCCGAATGCCCATCAGCATGGCGGCGCTGCGGTCCTCCGCCACCGCGAGCAATTGGCTGCCGACCGTCGTGCGGGTGAGCATGAGGTGCAGACCGATCGTCAGCGCAATGGCGATGATACCGGCCACCAATTGCGGGATTGGCATCAAGATGCCGCCGACATCGATCGTGCCGGACAGCGAGGTCTGCGGCAGCGAGACGAAATTGGCCGAGAAGATCCAGAACGCGGTGTAGCGCAGCAGCAGCGCCAGCCCGAAGGTCGAGAGGATCTGCGCCAGCATCGGCCCGCGCAGCACGTAACGGATGAGCGACAGATAGATGCCGACGCCGAGCACGAAGAGCGCAAAGGCCGCCGCGAAGCCGAACGCGGCCGGGCCGCCGCCGAGCCAAGTGACGACCAGCAGGCTGACATACATGCCCAGCATGACGAATTCGCCGTGGGCGAAATTGATGAAATTCATCATTCCCCAGATCAGCGTGAGACCCGAGGAAAACAGCGCGTAGATGGCCCCCAGCAGGAGGCCTCCGACGATGACCTGTAAGAGCAGCATTCTTTGCCGTCCCAGCTTGCCCTAGGCGGCGCGCAGTTTGGCAGAGGCGGTCCGGTCAGGCCAGAAGCATATGCGTGTATTCTCGCGGGGGGCGGTTTCGCGGTCAGGACGCGCGCAGACGTGCGGTCTCTTTCGTGTCGATCTCGCCGCGCGCGTCGATCGCCACGCCGTAATCGCGGCGCGCCTCTTCTGCGCTGATCAGGCCGTCGAGCACGTCCTCGCGCACCAGCGCCGGGTCGCGTTCGCGTGGATTTCCGAAACCGCCTCCACCCGGCAGCGACAGGCAGATGACATCGCGCGCCGGCACCGTCTGCCGGCCTTTCGGCCGGATCGGGCGGCCCGAGCGCAGCGCCACGTTGCCCGGCGCGCCGGGGTGCCCGTCGTTGCGCCCGCGCGCCGGATTTTTGACCCGCTCGAAATTGCACAGGAGCGCGATCGGCGTTGCACCGGCGCCGCCGAGCTCGATCACTTGGCCGAGCCCGCCGCGCTGGCGGCCGGCGCCACCGGAGCTCGCGCGGAACTCGCGGCGATGAAACACTACCGGCGCCACGCTCTCGGTCGCCTCCACGGGAATCGTGCGCACGCCCGAGGGAAAGGCGGTGGCGCTCAAGCCGTCCTTGCCGGGCCGCGCGCCCGCGCCGCCGCAGTGGAAGATCACGGTGCTGAAGGCCGGCAAGGCATTGGCGTCGGTGCCGGCTTCGACCTCGTCGACCAGGGAGCCGCCGCCGAAAATTTGCGGGTTCCACAGCGAGGAAGCGCCTTCTGCCGGCACGCCACCGGGAATGACCTGATGCAGGCAGCCGAACACCACGTCGGGCAGCATTTGACCCACCGTGTGCCGCGCCGCCACCGGCCATGGGCGCGGCGCATTGAGCACGCAACCTTCCGGCGCGCTCACCGTGATCGGCGCGAGCGAGCCGGCATTGTTCGGCACTTCCGGCGCCACCAGGCATTTGACGCCGTAGGCGGTGTAGGCGAGGCAGTAGTTGTAGACGACGTTGATGCCGTGGCCCGAAGCCGGCGAGGTGCCGTCGAAGTCCACGTGGATGCCGTCGTTTGAAATCGTCAAGGCTGCAGTGAGCGTGAGCGGCTTGTCGTAGCCGTCCATGGTCATGCTGTTGCGGTAGACGCCTTCGGGCAAGGCCCGGATGCGGGCGAGCGTCGCCTCGCGCGAGGCGTCCATGATGGTGTCGCCGAGGCGGTCGAGATTTGCGATGCCGAACTCGTCCATCATGTCGACGAGCCGCCGGCTGCCTTCGTCATTGCAGGCCGCGCAAGCATAGATGTCGCCCTCGACCTGCAAGGGTTCGCGCACATTGGCGCGCACCAATCGCAGCAGGTCCTCGTTCATGCGTCCTTCGCGTGCGAGCGGCATGATCGGGATGGCCAAGCCCTCTTCGAACACCTGCCGTCCGTCCGGCCCCATGCCGAGCCCGCCGATATCGACGACGTGAATGGTATTGGCGAACAGGCCGACCGGCTCGCCGCGGTAGAAGCTCGGCGTCACCACCGTGATGTCGTGCAAATGGCCGGAGGTCAGCCAGGGATCGTTGGTGATGAAATGGTCGCCGGGCTTCATGGAGGCGAGCGGATAGACGGCGAGAAAATGCTTCACCGCGTTGGCCATGGAATTGACGTGGCCCGGCGTACCGGTGACCGCCTGCGCCAGCATGCGGCCGTGCCGGTCGAACACGCCAGCGGAGAGATCGCCCGCCTCGCGCACCGACGTGCTGAAGGCGGTGCGCAGCATGGTTTGCGCCTGCTCCTCGACCACGGCGATCAGCCGGTTCCACATGATCTGGGTATGGATCTGGGAAAGCGCGGCGTTGGATCTAGCGACCATGGTTCAGGCCTCGCGGCGGGTAAGCACAATGTAGCCGAATTCGTCAACCTGTGCGTCGAACAGCGGGCTGACCACGGTCGAGGTCTCGTCTTCCGCGATCACCGCTGGGCCTGAAAGCCGCGCGCCGGGCGAAAGATCGCCCCGCCAATAGATCGGCATATCCTGAAACGCGCCGCTGTCCGGATCGAAAACCGCGCGAAGGCCGCGCGGCTCCGGCTTGCTCGCGCGCGTTGCCTGCCGTACGCCGAGCTCGCCCTCCGCCGGCGCGCCGACCGCGAGCACCCAGCTCAGGATTTCGATCTCGACGCCCGGGATCGGCCGGCTGTACAGCCGCCGATAGGCTTCCTCGAACAGCTCAGTGATCGACGCGCGATCGCCCGCGGTAAAATCGCGCACCGGCAGCTTGACCGCGATCTCGTGGCCCTGGCCGCGATAGCGCATGAAGACCGAGCGCTGCTCGCTGAGGGCAGCGTCCGGCGCGCCGCGCCGCACGATCGCCTCGGCCTCAACGCGCATCTCCGCAAACAGGCGGTTGGCCGCACCGGCGTCGAAACTATCGAGCCGCATGAGACGGCCGCGCACCACTTCATAGGCGACCGGTGCGCGCAACAGCCCGACCGCCGAGCCCACGCCGGCATTGAGCGGCACCAGCACGCGGCCGATGCCAAGCTTCTCGGCGACGCGCGCGGCATGCAAAGGCGCCGCGCCGCCGAAGGCGATGAGCGTGCGCGTGCGCAAATCCTTGCCGCTCTCGATGGCATGCACGCGAGCGGCATTGGCCATGTTCTCGTCGACGATCTCGCTGATGCCGAGGGCGCCGTGTTCGGGCGAAAGCTTCAGCGGCGCCGCGACGCGCTCGGCGGTCGCATGCTTGGCGCCCTCGACGTCGAGCGCCATCTTGCCGCCGGAGAAGGTCGCCGGATCGATGCGGCCGAGCACGAGGTCGGCGTCGGTGACCGTCGGCTCGGCCCCGCCTCGCCCGTAGCAGACCGGCCCCGGTTCGGAGCCGGCGCTGTCCGGCCCGACCACGATGCGGCCGAGCGTATCGACGCGCGCGATCGAGCCGCCGCCGGCGCCGATCTCCACCATCTCGATTACCGGAATGCGCAGCGGCAATCCGCTGCCCTTGAGGAAGCGGTAGATGCGCGCCACCTCGAAGGCGCGCGCGGTCTGCGGCCGCGCCTTGTCGATCAGGCAGATCTTGGCGGTGGTGCCGCCCATGTCGAAAGAGACGACATGGTCGAGACCGTTTTGCCGCGCGATGCAGGCGGCGAAGATCGCACCGCCCGCCGGGCCGGATTCGACCAGGCGCACCGGAAAGCGGATCGCCGTTTCAGTGCTGGTGATGCCGCCCCCCGAAGTCATCAGTAGCATCGGACAAGCAAAACCCGCGCGCTTCAGCTCGCTTTCCAGTCTGGCGAGGTAGCGCCCGATCAGCGGTTGCAGATAGGCGTTTGCGCAGGCGGTGGAGAAGCGCTCGTATTCGCGCATCTCCGGCGAGACGTCGGACGACAAGGTCACCGCGACATCCGGCAGCGCCTGCGCGACCGCGTCGCCGACGCGACGCTCGTGCTCGGGATTGGTGAAGCTGTGCAGCAGGCCGACCGCCACCGCTTCGACGCCTTGCGCCGCGAGCGCTTCGATCGCGCGTTCGACGCTTGCCTCGTCGAGCGGCAGCAGCACATTACCTTGCGCGTCGATGCGCTCGCGGATCGGCAGGCGCAGCCGGCGCGGCACCAGCGGCGGCGGCAGATCGATATTGACGTCGTACTGCTCGAAGCGGTTCTCGTGCCTGATCTCGACCACGTCGCGGAAACCTTCCGTGGTGAGCAGGGCGGTCTTGGCGCCCTTGCGCTCGATGAGCGCGTTGGTCGCGAGCGTGGTGCCGTGGATGACGATCTGCACCTGGCCGGGCGTTACCCCCGCCTCGGCAATGACCGAGCGCAAGGCGACGAGCACGCCTTCTTCCGGGCTGTGCGGCGTGGTCAGCGTCTTGGCCGTGAAGCGCCGAGAACCGGCTTCCAGCGCGACGTCGGTGAAGGTGCCGCCGATATCGACGCCGAGGCGGACTTTTTCGGAATTTGTCACGCGCGCGAGCCCGCCTCGTACCGCCGAAACACAAGCAGTCAATGCCGCTACCAATTAGCCGCCGCCGCGGCGGCTAGCAAGCGGCCGGTCCCGGCGACGCCAGTCGCATCGCACAACGATATTGTTGCTTGCATGGTTTGAACCGCTCGCGCATGTTTTACGGCGAAATTTTTCGCCGCCGCGCGGAACATGTGGCGGGTGACGGCTTGCGGGAGGATGTGAATGGCCAGGAAAGCCAGAGTGCCAAACGCCAAAAGGGCGCGGTCCGCGCAAGCAAAAGCGCCCGCCAGGCCCTCGCGCGTCGCAACCGAAGAAGCGATCCGGACGCTCATAAAGTGGGCCGGCGACGACCCTTATCGCGAAGGGCTGAGGGGAACGCCGGCGCGGGTGGCGCGCGCCTACGAGGAGTGGTTTTCCGGCTATGGCGAGGACCCGCGGGCGTACCTAGGCAGAACGTTCGAAGAGATTTCCGGTTACGACGAGATGGTGCTGCTGCGCGATATCGGCTTCGTATCCCATTGCGAGCATCATCTCGCGCCGATCATCGGCCGCGTTCATATCGGCTATCTGCCACGAAGCCGCGTCGTCGGAATTTCCAAGCTCGCCAGGCTCGTCGATGTCTACGCCCGGCGGCTGCAAATCCAAGAAAAAATGACCGCAGAAATCGCCGGCTGCCTGAGCAGCGTGCTCAAGCCGCTCGGTGTGGCCGTCGTTATCGAAGCCGTGCACGAATGCATGACGACCAGGGGCGTTCACAAGTCGGGGGTCGCGATGGTGACGAGCCAGATGCTCGGCGTGTTTCGGCGAAACGCCGTCACCAGACAGGAATTTCTTTCCGCGATTGGCAGGCCGAATCTGCGAGGCGAATAGTCGGCCTCGCCGTACGGTGCCGCTGCTCGACCCTGTCAAAAAAACGAGCCCTGTCGAACTTGGCTGGATCGGGCTTTGTCGAAATCACATCCCGGACTAGACTGCGGCATCTGGATGCGTGGCAATCGGGGGAGAGTTCACGTCGTTGAGAAAGGTTGCTCACCATGACTGCCGATGCGATCAAGGAACGGACCTATACGGTAGATGAAACCAAGGCGCGGCTGGCGCGCGACCTGCCGCATTGGTGGTTCGAGGATGGCTCGATCTGCCGCAAGTACCGCACCCACAGCTGGAAGGGAACCTTGATGGTGATCAACGCCGTCGGCCATCTGGCGGAAGCGGCCTGGCATCACCCCGACATTCGCGCTTCCTATTCCTGGGTCGAGGTGCGCCTGCAAAACCACGCCGCCAAAGGCATTACCGACAAGGACTTCGAGCTGGCCAAGAAAATCGAAGAGGTCGTCCAGTGGCAGCCGGCCAAGGAAGGCGGCGCGCTGGAAGGCACGCCGAAAGACGACGCTTCCGCCTACATCAAATACGATGCGTGACGCCAAATCCGCTTGATCAATTCGTCGTCATCACCGGGCCGGTGCGAAGCGACGCGGCCCGGCGATCCATCTTTCCGAGAACAGATGGATGGCCGCACCAAGCCAGGCCATGGCCAAAGAGAATCGCGCCGGCCGGGCACGAGCCGCGATGGCCGGCGTCCGGCTTGGGGCGAGCGCTTGAGCATGCGGTCGCGCTATCGACCTTGATTTGAACCAGGATTGACGGTCTCATTCGCGAATATGACCGAAAACGCGGGGCGACATGGTCGGGATGCTGCCGTGATCCGCTTTTCAGCCGTCGCCCTCGCCATCTTCTTCTACATCACCGCCGCGGCAATTGCCGCGCAACAGCCGCTCGACGTCAAAATCGGCTATTTGCGGCAGCCACGCCACCGGGAAACCATTTCGCTGGTGCAAATGCCGCCGCCGAACGATGGGCTCGCCGGCGCGCTGATGGCGGTGAAGGACAACGACACGACCGGGCGCTTCCTCAACCAGCGCTATTCGCTCATCGACATGCATCTCAAGCCCGGCGACGATCCCGTCGCTGCGGTGGACCGCCTTGCCGCCGAAAAGGTGAGCCTGGTCGTCGCCGACTTGCCGGCCGATCAGTTGCTCAAGGCGGCCGACGCCGGCAAGGGACACGGCATGGTGTTTTTCAACGCTGCGGCGCTCGACGATCGACTGCGCCAGCAGGACTGCCGCGCCAATGTGATCCACACCGCTCCCTCGCGCGCCATGCTGGCGGATGGCGTGGCGCAATACCTCGTGTGGAAGAAGTGGACTCGCTGGCTGCTCGTCGTCGGCTCGCACAAACGCGACCGGCTCTTTGCCGACGCGATCGAACGCTCGGCCAAACGCTTTGGCGCCAAGATCGTGCAGCAACGCGTGTTCAAGGACACCGGTGGCGCGCGCCGCACCGACAGCGGCGTCGCGCAGATCCAGCAGCAGATCCCGGTGTTCACGCAGAGCGCCGCCGCTTACGACGTGTTGGTGGCGGCGGACGAGAGCGAGGTGTTCGCCAACTACCTGCCCTACCGCACCTGGGATGCGCGGCCGGTCGCCGGCTCTGCCGGGCTCGTGCCGACCAGTTGGGACCCGTCAAACGGCCTGTGGGGCGGCATCCAGATGCAAAATCGTTTCAACGCGCAGTTCAAGCGGCTGATGACCGCGCTCGACATGCAGGCGTGGACTGCCGTGCGCATGATAGGCGAGGCCGCATCGCGCACCAACACCGCCGACGCCGGGAAGATCTTCGCCTTCCTCAAAAGCCCGAAGCTGGCGCTCGGCGCCTTCAAGGGCCAGAAGCTCAGCCTGCGCGATTGGGATCTGCAGCTGCGTCAGCCGATCCTCTTGACCGACGGCCGCACCATCGTCTCGGTTTCGCCGCAGCCGGGCTTCCTGCACCAGTTCTCCGAGCTCGATACGCTCGGCTATGATCGGCCCGAGAGCAAATGCAGGCTGCAATGACCGCTTGCCGAACAAGACGCCTTTTGCGGATAGGGGAAAGCATGTGGCGCGCCATTGTCATCGGCCTGGGCTTCATTGTCGCGCTTGCCGGTCCGGCCGACGCCTATAAGGCCTACATATCCAACGAACGTGACAATACGGTCAGCGTCTTCGACACAGGCAGGATGGCGGTGCTGAAAACCATAAAGGTCGGCCAACGCCCGCGCGGCATCGAGCTCACGCCCGACGACAAATACTGCCTGGTGGCGGTGGGAGACGACGACACCATCCAAATGATCGACACCAAAACCGATGCGGTGGTCGCCAACTTGCCTTCCGGCCCGGACCCCGAGCTTTTCGCTCTCGATCGAACCGGACAACATCTCTATGTCGCCAACGAGAACGACAACTCGGTCACGATCATCGACATGAAAACGCGCAAGGCCGTCGACAACGTGCAGGTCGGCGTGGAACCAGAGGGAATGGCGATAAGCCCGGACGGCAAGACGCTCATCAACACGTCCGAGACGACCAACATGGCGCATTTCATCGACATCGAAACGCAGAAAGTGGTGGCCAGCGTGCTGGTCGATTCGCGACCGCGCTTCGCGGCATTTACCGGCGACGGGAAGGAGCTCTGGGTCTCATCCGAGGTCGGCGGCACGGTCAGCATCATCGACCCGGTCAAGCATGCCGTCGTCGACACGGTGCAGTTCGCTATTCCGGGCCTGCGCAGCGAGGCGATCCAGCCGGTCGGCGTCAACATTACCAAGGATGGCAAGACGGTGTTCGTGGCGCTTGGCCCAGCCAACCGCGTTGCCGTGATCGACGCCAAGACACGCAAGGTGACGAAATATCTTCTGGTCGGCCAGCGCGTCTGGCACATGGCGTTTACGCCCGACCAAAAATACCTGCTGACCACCAATGGGCTGAGCAACGACATTTCCATCATCGACGTCGCCGCTCTGAAGGTGATCAAATCGGTTCAGGTCGGTCAGCAGCCTTGGGGCGTGACGATTACCCAGCACTAGGGCAAGGTTGCTTTGGATCGAAGCGATGCGACGCGGGGTAGCGCGCTCTCTCTCCCCGTTGGGGAGAGGGCTGGGGTGAGGGGGCCTAGGACTCTCGATAAGCCATATCCCCTCACCCGGCGCACTTCGTGCGCCGACCTCTCCCCATGGGAGACGTAAAACGAGCTCGCGGCGCGGCCTGATTCAAAATGAAACGATCTTGCTTTAGGGCGGCATCCGATCGGGTTGATCCGTCATGGCGAGCGAAGCGAAGCAATCCAGAGGCCGATTGCTGGCGGTCCCGACAGGGCTTTCTGGAATCAGTCAAATCAAAGACTTGCTCAATTGTGGGATACGCGGTTACTCCACGGAAGCATTAGGTTTTTTCCAATCGGTGTCCCACTTTCGCATCTGAAAAAAGACGAAACGAAAACGCATTTTTCCGTCCGAAATAATTCATTCGTCGCGACCGCCACGCGTCTGCTCGCCCCGCCGGTCGCCCAAGGAACGCCGCCCGCTGGCGTCGCCGAGCGCCGACCGCTACCGAAGCCCGCCCCGACTCGCCGATCCGTGGTAGCGCGGGTTCGGGTTGCAGAAGCCGCCGCCCCCTGCCCTGTCCCGCAGGCAGGCGTCGAGCGAACCGTAGCTGCAGCGCTCGCCGCCGAAGCCGCTTATCAAGCACCAGGGCGGCTCGGCGGCCCGCGCCGCCGGCCGTTGGCTGAGCGCTGTTATCGCGCCGGCGGCGATCATCGCCGCGAAATGCATCATCTTCGAATATAGCCGACTTGAAGCAAATGCCGCGTAAGGCCGCCGTTGACCTTGCTCGGAAAATCCACCACTCATAGCGCGGCACCAATCGTTCCACGGCATTCCCCGAATCCGATCGAAGTGAAGCCGTCACGCTCGCAACGTCCGCGGAATATGATCGTATCGCCGTCCTCCAGGAAGGTGCGGGTTGTATCCGGGCCAACTGCAACGGTATCACGCCCGCCAATACTTAACTCAAGCAAGCTTCCGAAGCTGTCATGCGTCGCACCGGATATCGTGCCGGAGCCAAACAGATCGCCCGGCTGCAGGCTACAACCGCCCGACGTATGGTGCGCGACGAGCTGCGCCGGGGTCCAATACAGCGCGAGGCTATTGCTTGCGGAAAGGCGACGTGGTGTCCCGCCAGCGGCTTTCAACAACACCTCAAGGCGGATATCGAACGCTCCCGATTTCTGATCGTCTTCGTCGAACAAATAGGGCAAAGGAGGCGGATCGCCAACCGGCCGGGCGGGCTGCGCTTTGCGGAAGGGAGCGAGCGCTTCGACCGTCACCACCCAAGGCGAAATGGTGGTGGCAAAGTTCTTTGCCAGGAAGGGCCCGAGCGGCTGATACTCCCAAGCCTGGATATCGCGCGCAGACCAGTCGTTAAGCAGGCAAAGGCCGGCGATGTGCTCGCCGGCGCTATGAATTGGTATTGAGCTGCCTTTCCTGTTGCCGGGCCCGATCCAAAATCCCAGCTCTAGCTCGTAATCGAGATTGCGGCACGGCCCAAACGTTGGCACCATTTCGTTGCGCGGTTTGCGCTGACCTGTCGGGCGAATGATGGTTTCGCCCGACAGGCCGATGGTCGAAGTGCGGCCGTGGTAGCCGACCGGCACAAATTTGTAGTTCGGCAAGAGCGGATCGTCCGGCCGAAACATCCGGCCGGTATTCATGGCGTGATTGATCCCGGCAAAGAAATCCGTGTAACCGCCGATAACTGCTGGGAGATGCATCGTGCACAAGGCGGTGGGATGCACCATCGGCTTCAAAAGCGCGATATTTGCGCTCGATTCTTCGAGAAGGGCAAAGATCGCTCGTCGCATTGCGCGCCTGCCCGACGGGGCTTGCGCGAAAATATGGTTTAGCGTTTGACCGGCGGTAACGACCACATCTGCCGTCTTGGCATCGAGCAGCCCTGCTTGGGCAACCGCACCGAGATCGAGAATCTCGTCCCCGATCGCCGTGCCCAGCCGCTTGCGGCCGTCAGATAGCGAGAAGACCCCGAGCGGAAGATTTTGAAGCGGAAAATCGGCGTGCCCGTTCGCTGAAGCGACCCAGCTTCGGCGACCGGGTTCGTGCGTTTCGTCAAGCATCCAACCGCTCACGGCCGCTTTGGGTCGAACAGCTTGCGTAACTTCTTGCCGTAATTGCCATAATCCCTTTGCAGCTGATCGCAATTAGCGGCATAGGCGGTCACACGTTGCGGGCAGCGCGACTCGAACATAAAGGCCATGGTATCTTTGAGCTTGTGCGGCTTTAGCTCGACCGTACTACCCTTTTCGAAGGCTTCTTCGTCGGGGCCGTGCGGCAACATGCTGTTGTGCAGCGACATGCCGCCTGGGATGAAGCCAGCCGGTTTGGCGTCGTATTGTCCGTAGATCAATCCCATGAACTCACTCATGACGTTCATGTGGTACCAGGGCGGGCGGAAGGTGTTCTCGGCGACCAGCCAGCGGTCAGGGAAGATCACAAAATCAATGTTGGCGGTGCCAGGCGTCTCCGAAGGCGCTGTCAACACCGAAAAAATCGACGGATCCGCGTGGTCGTAGAGCACCGGACCGACGGGCGAGTAGCGGCGCAGGTCGTATTTGTAGGGGGCGTAATTGCCATGCCAAGCAACGACGTCGAGCGGCGAGTGGTCGATGTCGGCACCCCACAGCCCGCCGCCCCATTTGACGTAAAGCCGTGATGGCACGTCCCGATCTTCATAGGCGGCGACCGGCGTCATGAAATCGCGCTGGTTGGCGAGACAGTTGGCCCCGATCGGCCCACGATCCGGCAGCGTGAAGGCGCCGCCGTAATTCTCGCACAAATAACCGCGCGCCGGGCCGTCGGTTAGCTCAACCCGAAACTTGACGCCGCGCGGGATGATCGCGATCTCGCCGGGCGCGATATCGATAATGCCAAACTCGGTCCAAAGTCGCAGCCGACCCTGCTGCGCCACGAAGACTAATTCGCCGTCGGCATTGTAGAAGTACTCGTTTTCCTGCGAACGCGTGACGAGATAGACATGCGCGGCCATGCCGCTGTGTGTGTCAGCGTCGCCAGCCGTGGTGATGGTGCGTACGCCTTGGATGAAGGTGAGCGGCTCGGCGGGAATCGGAATCGGCGACCAGCGCAGCGGCCCGATCGGAACGTCAACCTCACGTGTTGGCGCCGTGCGCCATAGGCCAATGTCCATCTTTTTGAAGTGGCCCCAGTTCGCCACCGTCGGTCGGATGCGATAGAGCCACGAGCGCTCATTGGTGGTGCGCGGCGCGGTGAAGGGCGAGCCCGAAATCTGTTCTGCATAGAGACCGTAAGCGCATCTTTGCGGGGAATTGCGGCCTATGGGTAAGGCGCCGGGCAGCGCTTCCGTCTCAAAGCCGTTGCCAAAGCCCGACATGTAACCCTCAACCAGCGCCGACTGGCCTGCACGCGGCCGGGCTCCCACGAGACCTTTTTCGTCCTGAACGTTCATGGGCAACCTCCCGTAGATAGCGATTCCAATCGAGTGCCGCCGCGCAATTCTCTTTATTTTTTCAGCTCATCATATGCCGAAAGGCAGCACGAAGTAATCCTCACCCGTCGGCCCGACGATCCCCCTGAGCGAGTGGAAAACCCCGCCTGTTCAATTTCTGCGCTCATGCTAAAGTTAAGCGTCACGACAAATCAAAGAAAGAACTGGGGGAAGCAATGGAAACGAAGCGCCTCTTTATCCCCGCATTGGGGCCAATCTACGAGACTTTTGATCCCTATGTGCTACCGCTCTTGCGCATCGTCATGGGCCTCATTCTGATTCCGCACGGCTGTCAGAAAGCGTTTGGCTGGTTCGGCGGGCTCGGTTTTGCGAAGTTTACAACGATCTTCGACAAGATCGGCTGGCACCCGGCCGTTTTCTGGCTCACCCTGGTAATGCTAACAGAGATGATCGGCGGACTTTGTCTCGTACTCGGCCTTTTTACGCGCGTGGCTGCGCTTGCCATCGTGATCTTCATGATCAATGCCGTCTGGTTCACGTCTGGCAAAGGATTCTTCTGGACCGCGGGCGGCTCGGAATATTCGATCTTGATCGGCGTCGTCGCGCTCGTGTTCCTTGTCCGCGGAGCTGGCAAGTTCTCGCTAGATCGGCAGCTCAACCGCGAGTTTTGATCGTACGAGACCGCGTGGCCTTGCGAGCGCCCGCAGGTGCGCGCGTCTCCGCTATTCGCGGAATAACTGCACCAGCGTTTGTCTGAACCAGCGGCTGGCGGGGTCTTGATGAAAGCGCTCGTGCCAATAGACCTTGATGTCGTAGGGGCGCAGCGGCACAGGTGGGCGCAATGTCTTGATCGAAACGAGCCGGGAGAAGGCCTTGGCCAGCCGGCCCGGCATGATCACCATTAGATTCGAATTGGCGATTACCAGCGGCAGCACCATGAATTGCGGCACCGTGAGCCTGGGGACCTGCGTCAAGCCATGCTTCATGAGCTGGTGATCGATCACCGCATGCGCCATGCCGCTGGCGTCGGCGAGCGCGCGCGGAGCTTTGGTGAATGCTTCCGCCGACATCCCATTGCGGAAGTTCGGATGATCCGCGCGCACTACGCAGACGTAACGCTCGCGAAACAGCATACTCTGACGAAACCCGGCCGCAAGATTACCGAAAAAGCCGATGGCCAAATCGACTTCCCCGGAGGCGAGCTGGGCGCCCGGCTGGTCGAGCGGGATCGGGCAAACTCGCAGACTTGCCCGCGGCGCTTCACGCTCCATGAAGGCAAGTAGCTTCGGCAACAGCACCATCTGGCCGACGTCGCTCATGTAAACATTAAAGCGCCGCCCGGTGGAAGCGGGATCGAACGGCGCGTTGGCAGCAAGCCCGTCGAGCAGGATGTCAAGCGCGCTGCGGGCGGCCATGCTTAGCCGCTCGCCATAGGGTGTCGGATAGAAGCCGTCGGTGCCACGCACGAACAGCGGGTCGCCGGCGCGCCTGCGCAACTTGGCCAGAGCATGGCTCGCCGCCGATTGCGACAGCCCCAGCCGCGCGGCGGCCGCCGAGAGCTTGCGCAGCGCGGCGAGCTCGGCCAGCAGCCGGATTTCGCCGAGCGCGAGATCGTCGATATGCATGACATGCATATACTACATGAACACAGTTGAATGACTAGGGCGCTGCCGGCGCCTGCGCCTGGTGCATCATGGGCCAACAGCACCATGCCACGGGGAGAAACGCCCATGAACAAGCCCTTCGAATTCAGGGGCGGCAAGCCGCTCGTCACCGAGCAGGCCGGTGTGACCATCAAGCGCGTCGGCGTCCATCTGGGGGCGGAGATTTCTGGCGTCGATCTGCGCAAGCCGCTGTCGGAAACCCAATTCAAGGCGATCGACGATGCGCTGGTCGAGGATGAACTTCTTATTTTCCATGATCAGGACATTTCGTCCGAGGACCTCATGGCATTCGGGCGCAGATTCGGGCAATTGACGGTGCACCCCTTCGCGCCGAACGAGAGCAGGAACGCGCCCGAGCTGATCAAGTTTAGGAACGACGAGAAGTCGGCACCTTTCGGCACAGACGTCTGGCACTCGGACGAAACATTTCGCGCCGAGCCGCCCATGGCGACTATTCTTGTTGCGAAGGAAGTGCCTGCAATCGGCGGCGACACCATGTTCGTCAGCATGACCGCCGCCTATGAGGGATTGAGCGACCGCCTGCAGCAGTTCATCTCCGGGCTCGAAGGTATCCACGACATGAAGCCGTTTCGGCCGCTGTTCGGAAAGTCGGAGGAGGAACGCAGGCGTTTACAGGAATTCGAGTTGAAATATCCGCCGGTGCTGCATCCAGTGGTGCGTGTCCATCCGGTTTCCGGCAAGAAGGTGCTGTTCGTGAATCCGCAGTTCACCGTAGGCATCAATGGCATGGAGGAGCACGAGAGCCGCGCCCTCCTCGATCTCCTGTTCCGCCAAGCTTGCGTGCCCGAGTATCAATTCCGCCACCACTGGCGGCCGCATACTATCGCAATGTGGGACAATCGCTCGACCCAGCACTACGCGGTGCACGATTATTACCCGCAGCGCCGTTATATGGAGCGCGTCACCATCAAAGGCGGACCGGTAACGGGCGTGCCGCGCGCCGACCCTGCGAGTGTTCGTCGACTTAAGTACGTGGCCCCCGCCGGCGTCGACGCCCACGGTGGGCACAAGCCGCACTAGCTTGGACTCCGAAGTGTTTCGGGTCGGCCGACCGTTGCCGGCCCGACGGTTTCGGCGCAGACTGACGGTAATCAAAAGCGGCCCATAGAAACGCGCCGCGCTCAAGGGGGAGGATTCGATGAACAGGCGACAATTCAACGCTTCGCTACTTGCGGGCGCAACACTGATCGCCGCGCCACGCGTTGCCCGCAGCGACACGGTCTATAACCTCAAGCTTGGGCATTTTATCAATCCCCAGCACATTTTCGCGAAGTACCTGCAGAACTGGGTCGACGAGCTAAAGAAGCGGTCGAATGGCCGGCTGAATATCACGATCTTCCCGGCCAATCAGATGGGGCCGGTGCAGAACTATGTCGACTATGCGCGCACCGGCGTTGCCGACATCACCTGGTACCTTTCGGGCGCAACGCCTGGCCGCTTCCCCCTCACCGACGTCATCCAGCTTCCCTACATGGTCGGCAGCGCCGAGATTGGGACCAAAACACTCAATAATCCCGAAGTGCTCAAGTTGATCGCACCCGAGTACAAGGGCCTGCGCATTCTCTATTTGCTCACCCATCAGCCCGGTAACCTTCTCACCACCAGCAAGGCCGTGCACACGGTCGCCGAATTGAAGGGGCTGCGCATCCGCTTCGCCTCGGTCACCATCAAGAGCTTCATTGCGGCGTTAGGCGGAACGCCGGTCGGCGTGCCGCCGAGCGGCATTGCCGATGCCATGCAGAAGAACACGATCGACGGCTGCTTCCTCGATTACGGCGGCGCCGATTCGGCGTTCCATCTCGGCGGCATCGCCAAACATATGACCGAGATGTACTCCTACGTCTCAAGTTTCGGCGTCGTTATGAATCCAAATTCCTATGACAAGCTGCCGCCCGACTTGCAGAAGCTGATCGATGAGACCACGCGGCCGCGTATCGCCGAAGTCGGCAAGCTCTGGGATTCGGCCGACGCGCCCGGCAAGAAATACCTGATCGCGCACGGCGGCACGCCCATCACGCTGTCGAACGAACAGGACGCGTTGTTCAAGAAGATCGGCGCCGAAGACACCGCGCGCGTTCTCAAGGCGCTTGACGACCGCGGCCTGCCGGGCAGCAAAGTGCACGCCGCCATGAAAGCCGCTGCCGCAGAGGCCGCCAAGACGTCGTTCTCGTTCTGGAAGACATGAATAGCGGCCGCGGAGTGCGCGCGCTGCTGGCGTTGACGGCGCGCTGGTGCAGCTACGCCAGCGCGCTTTTTCTCACGTCGATGATGCTGATTACCGTCGCGGACGTCACCGCGCGCTCGCTGTTTAACAGGCCGATCACGGGCGCCTACGATCTGGTGCAGCTTTTCCTGGTCGGTACCGTGTTCCTGAGCATTCCCGAGGTTTTCCGACGCGGCGACAACATCGTTATCGACTTCGTCGACCATTTCTTCTCGGCCCAGGCGGTGCGCTGGCTCAAGCTGGCGGCGAGCCTCGCGGCGCTCGTTTTCCTTGCTGTACTGGCGTGGAAAATGGTGCAGCCGGCGCTCGATTCCGTCCGCTTCAATGAAGTCTCGCTCGATCTTTCAATTCCGATGTGGGTCTATTGGAGCCTAATGATCGGCGGCATCGTGGTGACGTTACCGATGGCGATCAGAATCCTTTTCGCAAATGTGCGCGACCTATCGCATGACGGGGAGAATTGATGGACCCGCAGACGGTCGGCATCGTCGGCTTCGCCATCATGATCGTGCTGATTTTTCTGCGCGTGCCGGTCGCGATCGCGCTCGGCTTGGTGGGTACCTTGGGTTATGCTGTCCTCAACGGCTGGACACAAGCACTCCAGGTGCTCGGCCGCGTACCGCTGAGTTTCGCCTCGGCCTACGATCTCTCGGTGGTACCGTTGTTCGTGCTGATGGGCGTAATTGCGGCGCATTCCGGCATGGCGCGCGAGCTGTTCCAGTCGATCAACGTCATGTTCAGCGGGAGACGGGGCACGTTGGCCACCGCGACAGTCGGTGCCTGCGCCGCTCTTGGCGCCGTCTCGGGTTCCTCGATCGCGATGGTGGCGACCATGAGCCACGTCGCCGTGCCGGAAATGCGCCGGCTCGGCTACGATGAGCGGCTGGCGCTGGGCTCGGTCGTTGCTGGCGGCACGCTCGGCATCCTGATCCCGCCTTCGGTGATGCTGATTTTCTACGGCCTCACTGCTGTCCAATCGATCCCGCAGCTTTTCGCGGCCGGCCTCATTCCGGGGGTGCTGTTGGCAGCGTTGCAGATCGGCGTGATCAAGATCGCCACCTGGATTGCGCCGCACTGGGCACCAGTGTCCTCGCGCGCGCCCTGGCGCAAACGCGTCGCGGCCTCAGTGGGCATGTGGAAGCTGCTGTTTATTTTCTTGCTGTCGATCGGCGGCATCTATGCCGGCTGGTTCAGTCCGACCGAGGCGGCGGCGGTCGGCACCTTCGCCACCATCATTATCGCCAGCGCCACGCGCCAGCTCACCTTGCGAAAGCTAGGGGAATCGCTGGTCGAGGCGAGCCGAACAACAGCGATGCTATTCTTTATTCTGCTTGGCGCCATCATGTTCAGCTATTTCGTGGTGCAAACCCAGATCGCCAGCAATCTAGCGGCCTGGGTGGTCTCGCGGGACCTGCCGCCGACCACGGTGATGGTTGTTGTAGTGCTGTTCTATATCGTGCTCGGCACCTTTCTCGAATCACTGACCATGATGTTGATCACGGTGCCTATATTCGCCCCGCTCGCACAGGGGCTCGGCTACGACCTGATCTGGTTCGGCGTTCTGCTGGTCGTGCTGATCGAGGTCGGGCTGGTACACCCCCCGATGGGCATGAATTTGTTCGTCCTGCAGGCGCAATTGCCAGATGCCAGGCTCGGCAAGATGTATTTGGGCAGCGCGATATTCCTGCTGGCGAACGGCATTCTAATTGCGATGTTGCTGGCTTTCCCGCAGCTCGCGTTATGGCTGCCGCGCTTGCTGTACTAAAGGGTATTGGGAGCGTAGCGCATCGCAAATGTATCTTTCTCCATCAAAGAGGGCCTAACAGATCTGCCTTTTGTCATTGCAGTTTCGCAACGACAACCAGCTCATTTTTTGAAGAAGATTGCGATTATCAGCGTGCTCGGCTTCTTCTTACGATCGAGCCCAGAATAGTATTCTGGCTGGATGTCTAAACGAGAAGGGTCGGCCTGAAATTCGCAAACCGTCGGTTAGCTTTTGGCGAGACCATTCGCTCAACGCGCGGTGGCCCACACTCGAGTAGTGGGGCGCAATCCAGGTAGGTCCACTTCGAGGTAAAAACCCGTCTTGTAGTTGCGAAGGAATTTTTCTGTCTAGAAAAATTCATTTGGCGCGACTGGGCGTGATTTTCCGCCACTCTGCGGCCCGCGCCTGGCCGTAAGGCTACGCGACACGATTTAATTGTGGGACCGAGTCGCCAAATAAATTCATGGCAGCGAATGGTTTCTCGCGGCCCACATCTCGGGACAAACGCAAAACTTCCATTAGGAATCGGAGGGATGCCCTTCGAGACGATTTATTTCACGCCATATTAAAGTTTGCAGTCGATGAAGAGCAGCTTTCCGAACTGCTTCGGAAGTCTGATGTCCCTGCCATTCAATTAAAACCGTGGCGTCTATCAATTCTAGTGGCGGCTCGACCGACTGGCGGTCCTCTGCGTATAAGCGCAGGCGCGCTGTCGCGGCGCTCTCGTTTTTTGCAAACGGCTCTCCGTACCGCCATTCCATCATGGGCTTCTCCATCCCCGTCTAAATCATAATCTGCTCGCTGCGATTCAGTGCCGGGCCGCGGAGGCGGCAGTACCGGCTGCGTCCTCCCGACGATACTCGGCGTCGTAGTCCATGATCTCGCGCATCAGCTTTTCGACCATCTGCTGTCGACCTGTACCGTCTTGTGTGCAGGTCAGCTCCGCCACCGTCTTTGCAATCGCGGTGAGCACTTCGTCAGTATCGATCGTGTCCGGTTCGCCGCCTTCGGCAGGATACTCAGCGAAGAAGTCGTCGATCAGCTCGACCATCAGGCAGTGGAGACACGGACGCTCATCGCTTTGCTGTTGAGCCGACATGGGACGAAATCTCCTCGTTTCGGCACAATGTAGGCGCCGCTCGGCGCATTGCCATCGCAATCGAACTCATGGCCCACCGCCGCGTTCGTCGCGCTTTTCCGGCGCCTTCCCCGCCATGTACGTTCTTCTGACAACGGAGTATAATCCTATCTCCCGTAACCATGGAGATAGCCCATGCCGATCCTGAAGAACCTCACCTTCACCGCCGTCCCCGCCCGCGCCCACGACCCGGTCGCCGCCCGCCGCGACAAGCTCGCCGAGCGCCTCGAGGAGCAGAAGACCCTGCTCGCCAACCCGTCCTACGTGCGCATGGTCCAGCGCTGGACCGGCAAGGGCGACGAGCGCCGGCAGGTCGAGAAGCAGCAGAAGGTCAGGCCCTGGTGGCGCGCCGACGGCTCGGGCCGCCTGGTCATGGCGGTCTACCACGGTGCGCGGCCCATCGAGTTCGAGAAGGGCAAGGCGGGCATCGCGGTGGCGTCCAAGGACAAGCTGCCGGCGCTGATCGACGGCCTCATAGCGGCGGTCAGGGCCGGCGAGCTCGACGAGCTCCTGGCGCGCGTCAGGCCGATCGGCGCGCCGAAGGCCAGGAAAGCGGCCTAGCCGGGTCCCACGCGGGGGCGTCGATGGTCCGTCGTGGGCCGTCGGCGTCCCCTGCTCACCGCCATGGTCCCCAAGAAGCGCAAGCGCGGCCGCCCGCCCGGCACCACGGGCCGGGCCGCGGTCCTGTCCGCGTCCCAGGTGCGCCACGCCATGCGCGCCGCGCGCTCGAGGGGACGCCACGGCGCCCGCGCCGAGGCCGCGCTCGCCATGTCCGTGGGCCTCGGCCTGCGGGCCAAGGAGCTCGCGGGCCTCAAGTGGGCCGACGTCTACGCCGAGGACGGCCGCGTCAGGGCCGTCGTTCACCTAAGGGCCGCCTACACCAAGGGCGGCAGGACGCGCGACGTCTTCGTGTCCTCGCCGGCGCTGCGTAAGGTCCTCGCCAAGTATGGCGAGGCGCGCTGGCTGATGAGCGCGGCGTCCTCGCAGGCGCCGCTGTTCGCCAGCCAGAAGGGCGGCGCGATGACGCCGGGCTCGATGGCGCGGTTCCTGAAGGCGCTCTACGCCGAGGCGGGCGTGGCGGGGGCGTCCTCGCACAGCGGGCGGCGGACGCTGATCACGCGGCTGGCCGAGCGGGGCGTGGACCTGAAGGCGATCGCGGAGATCGCGGGGCACACCAGCATCCGCACGACGGCGATGTACGTCGAGAGCAACCCGAAGCGGCTGGCGAGGATACTGCAGGACGTGACGTTCTAAGCGCGCGAGTTTTACGGCGTAAAAATCAATTCTCACGTTCTGACTGCGGGAATTGGAAGCCGACCTGGCGCAAACGTCGCCAGAACTGAATGATCCATTTGAGAAGGTCTTGACGGTCCAGCGGCCAAACCGGAAGCGGGCGCATTGACGGCGAGATCTGCCTGAAGGAGGCCGTTTGTTAGCGTCAATGCGCCGCAAGAGGTTGTCTATTTGCGTTATCGCGCCATTCCTTCCTAGGGCCGCGCCTGATAAGCTTTCATTCGTCGTGGACCGCCGGGGGCGACATGAAAAGGCGCGGCAAGGCAGACGGTGGGCCGGCAAAGCGCCAGCGCCACAGAACTGATTCACTGAACGCTCGCAAAGAGCCTAGTGTATCAGTATTGACTGAGCAATCATCGGAACAATTTGAGCGCTTAAAGCGCGACCGCGACGACGCGCTGGAGCAGCAGGCGGCCACCGCCGAAGTCCTCAAAATCATCAGCCGCTCCGATTTTGATCTGCAGGCTGTGCTCGACACACTTGTCGAATCCGCCGCGTCTTTGTGCAAAGCGGAGATGGCCAATATCTGGCGGCCTTCCGAGGGCGGCTTTAGGCTTGCCGCGGGATACGCGGTGGCAGGCCAGCACGAAGAGGGTTTGAAAAACAAAGATTTTCTGCAGAGCATCACGATCAAGGCGGGGCGAGGATCGATTGTCGGCCGCACATTGGTCGAAAGACAAACCGTTCCCGTTATAGACCTGCAGGCTGATCCCGAATACGATCTGCGGGACATTCTTAGATTGGGCAACTATCGCACGGCGCTGGGCGTCCCGCTCCTGCGCGACGGAATGCCGGTAGGCGTACTCTTTTTGGCGCGCACGCGGGTCGATCCGTTCAAGGAAAAAGAAATCGCACTGCTTGAAACCTTCGCCGACCAGGCCGTCATCGCCATCGAGAACGCGCGGCTACTCAATGAGCTGCATCAACGCACCCACGACTTAACCGAAGCGCTAGAGCAGCAAACCGCGACTGGCGAAATTCTTGAGTTTATCAGCGGATCGATGGCCGACACTAAACCGGTGTTCGACGCGATCGTACGCAATCTCCTGCGGCTGTTCGGGACCCGGTTCGCGGTGGTCCAGCTGCTGCACGAGGGGATGATTTACTTACCAGCGGTCGGCGGTGATGGGGCCATCGAAAATCTCGCGAGTTATTATCCGCGTCCGCTCGATGAGACCACTGCCGGCGGGCTGACGATGATAAACAAGCAGGTATTCCAAATGGCATCGGTGCGTGACAATCCGGGTGCACCTGAAGTCCTGCGAGAATACGCGCGCGAAATAGGCTTTAATTCGTTCATCTTTGCGCCCATGCTGCGCGAGGACAAGGTTATCGGCGCTGTCGGTGTCGCGCGCGAAGAGGCAAAATCCTTCAGTGACAAGCACGTCGCGCTCATTAAGGCGTTTGCCGATCAGGCGGTCATCGCGATTGAGAACACTCGGCTGTTTAATGAGCTGCGACAGCGCACAGATGATCTCACAGAGTCATTGGACCAACAGACCGCAACGTCAGAAGTGCTCAAAGTTATTAGCCGATCGACGTTCGATCTTGATAGGGTTCTCTACGCCCTCGCCGACTCGGCCAAACGTTTGTGCCAGTCGGATCAGGCGTATTTCTATCTCCTCGACGGCGAGGTCTACCGTCTCTCTGCCAGCTGCGGGTTTTCGCCCGAGTCAGAAAGCTACCTGAAGCAGCACACTATCAGGCCCGGCCGTAATACCCTTGTCGCGCGGACGGCACAGCAGGCCCGTATAGTGCACATCGATGATGTGCTCACTGATGCCGAATACACCTACAGTGAGGCACAGAAATTAATCGGCTTCCGTACTTTGCTTGGCGTACCGCTGGTGCATGAAGGCAGCCCAATCGGCGTCTTGTCGCTCTCGCGTCTAGTCGCACAGCCGTTTTCGGCAAAACAAATTGAATTGGCGTCAACGTTCGCCGATCAGGCGGTGATCGCAATCAAGAACGTGCGTCTGTTCGAGGAGGTGCAGAGGCGTACGGAAGAATTGACTGAATCGCTAGCGCAACAAACGGCGACCGCCGACGTGCTCAAGGTTATTAGTCGATCGACGTTCGATTTGCAGCCGGTGCTCGACACACTGACAGATTCGGCAGCGCAACTTTGTGAAGCGGATATAGCCGCAATTATTCGTCAGAGAGGCGACGCTAGCTATTGGGCGACCAGTTATGGCCTTCCACCCGATCGTAGTGAATTCGTCAAGAACGTGCCGATTACGCCTGGGCGCGCGACTGTTGCGGGACGTGCATTACAAGAGGGCAAAACTGTCCACGTTGCAGATGTCTTGCAGGATCCACAATATGCCGCGCGTGACGCTCAAAAGGTAGCAGGCCATCGCGCAACATTGGGTGTCCCACTTCTAAGAGAAGGGACCCCGATTGGTGTCATCCTGTTGATGCGCCGGTCGCCGAAGGCGTTTACCGATAAACAAATCGAACTGGTAGAGACGTTTGCTGACCAGGCGGTCATCGCTATTGAGAATGTGCGATTGTTCGAGGAGGTTCAGGCGCGCACGCGCGATTTGACCGAGTTGCTGCAGCAGCAGACCGCCACCGCCGACGTACTCAAGGTAATAAGCCGTTCGGCTTTCAATTTGCAGGCGGTGCTAGACGCCTTGATTGAAACAGCTGCACATTTGTGCAGAGCTGACCAGGGATCTATTACTCGCGGGATTGCCGAAAAGTTCTACCGTGCGGCAACATATGGGTATTCGTCAGAACTTTCGAACTATATCCGAGACACACCGGTACGGATGGACCGGAGCTCCGTCGTGGGACGAGCGCTCGTCGATGGCCGGATCGTTCACATTTACGACGTCAGGGATGATCCAGATTATACATTTGTCCCCGGCTTGGAGTTAGGCGACTATCGCACGGCCATCGGCGTACCAATGTTGCGCGAAGGTATCCCTATCGGCGTTCTGGCATTAACACGCAAGGAGGTCCTTCCCTTTACCGACAAGCAAATTGAACTGATTACGACCTTCGCTGATCAAGCGGCGATTGCTATCGAGAATGTTCGCTTGTTCGAAAGTGTTGAGGCGCGCACTAAAGAACTCGCGCAGTCTTTAGAGGAATTACGCACTGCGCAGGACCGCTTGGTTCAGACCGAGAAACTCGCCTCGCTCGGTCAGCTGACCGCCGGCATCGCCCACGAGATCAAGAACCCGCTCAATTTCGTCAACAATTTCTCAGGGGTCTCAGTCGAACTGATCGACGAGCTGCAAGAAACGCTGAGCCGGGTGAAGGCCGACGACAAAACACGTGGCGAAATCGCCGAGCTAACTGATACGATCCGTGGCAATCTCGACAAGATCGTACAGCACGGCAAAAGAGCCGACTCGATCGTCAAAAACATGCTGCTGCACTCGCGCGAAGGCTCCGGCGAGCATCGGCCCATCGACATCAACAGCGTCGTCGAAGAGAGCCTAAACCTCGCCTATCACGGCGCGCGCGCGGAGAAGCAGGGCTTCAACATCACTTTGGAACGGTCTTTGGATCCCGCCGCCGGTCAAGTCGATGTCTTCCCGCAGGAAATCACTCGGGTTCTCATCAATTTGATTTCCAACGGGTTCTATGCCGCCACCAAACGCAAGGGACTGGCAGACGCCGACGGCTATGAGCCGATGCTGACGGCCGCAACCAAAAGCTTTGGCGATCAGGTAGAGATCAGAATCCGCGATAACGGCACCGGCATTCCGCCCGAGGTGAAGGAAAGAATATTCAACCCGTTCTTCACCACCAAGCCGGTGGGCGAAGGCACCGGCCTCGGGCTCTCCATCAGCCACGACATCATCGTCAAGCAACACGCAGGCCGCATCGAAGTCGATTCAGAGCCCGGTGAATACACGGAATTCCGCATCATTTTGCCCCGCACGGCGGCATCGCTTGCGAAATCAGGAGCGCGAACGTGACACTCCTTGTGCTCGTGGTGGACGACGAACCCGATGTCGAGACGCTGTTTCGACAGCATTTTCGACGCGAATTGCGCAGCGAGCGCTTTACGATGGAATTTGCACAGTCGGCGCCGGCGGCCCTGCAACGCATCACGAATGCTGGGACTGCCTCGCTGATCCTCATCCTTTCGGACATCAACATGCCCGGGATGAGCGGGCTTGAACTGTTGCCCAAGGCGCGGGCCGCGCGGCCCGATGTGCCGATCATCATGATCACGGCCTATGGCGATGCGGATACGAAAAGAAAAGCGCTGGAAGGAGGCGCTGCGGCGCTGCTGACCAAACCCATCGACTTTGCGGCACTTCGCAATGAGATCGAAACGAGGATCGAACGAGCTGCATGACGGCACAGATCCTGGTCGTCGATGACGAGCCCGACCTGGAGGCTCTCATCGTGCAGAAGTTCCGCCGCCAGATCGGGGGCGGCGCGATGAGCTTCCATTTTGCCCGTGATGGTGTGCACGCTTTAGCAGTTTTGAAGGCCAATAGCGGCATCGACCTGGTCGTCACCGATATCAATATGCCGCGAATGGACGGCCTGACTCTCCTGCAGAAGCTGCAGGAGAGCGAGGTGAAGCTATCGACGATCATCGTGTCGGCCTACGGCGACATGGCCAATATCCGCACCGCCATGAACCGAGGCGCCTTTGATTTTGTCACCAAACCGATCGATTTTCCCGATTTGGAAGCCACCATCGCGAAGACGCTGCGGCATATTGAGGTGCTGAGGGAGGCCCGACAGCGCCAAGCGGAAGCGGAGCAGGCCTATGCGTCGCTGTCGCGGTATTTCTCGCCGAACCTAGCGCAGCGACTTACCAGCGATAGTGAGGCCGTCGACCTCGGCGGGCAGCGGCGCGAGATCGCGACGCTTTTTACCGACGTCGCGAGCTTCACATCGTTGGTCGAGACGCTGGAACCAACCGTGCTGGGGCCGTTGCTCAACGAATACCTCACCGGAATGACCGACATCGTATTCTCCTACGACGGGACGGTCGCCAAGATCGTGGGGGATGCTTTGCACGTCTTGTTCGGGGCCCCAGCCGAGCAGCTCGACCATGCGGACAGGGCAGTAGCCTGCGCATTGACGTTGGATGACCATGCCCAATCGTTTCGTGAGAGCTGCCAACAAAAGGGCATCGCCTTAGGCGTCACACGAATCGGCGTCCATATGGGCCCGGCCATCGTCGGAAATTTCGGCGGCGCCCGCTTCTTCGACTACACCGCTTACGGGGACACAGTGAACACCGCGGCGCGGCTCGAAACAGCCAATAAGCAGCTCGGCACCCGCATCTGCGTGAGCGCGGCCCTTGCCAGCAAAGTAAAGGACTTCAGAGGGCGGCCTGTGGGAGATCTGGTGCTGCGTGGGAAATCCGAAGCCCTCCGCGTCTTCGAGCCGCTGACCGTCGAGCAATTCAACAGTCCGGCCACGAGGAGCTACCTGGAGGCCTTCGGCAAGCTCGAGGCGAGCGACCCCAGCGCAACGGCCTCTTTCGCGGCGCACCTCGGCAAAGAGCCGCAGGATCTGCTTGCAACCTTCCATCTCAAGCGTCTCTTGAACGGGGCGACAGGAACGCGGATTGCTATGGAATAACCTCGAAATGAGATGCCCCCGTGTGCCCCCCAGAGGGTCATCGCTGCTGAGCCAGCGAGTCACTTCCGCACTTGGTGCAAGATCGAGCTGGCTTGCACCCGGCACAAGATCGCCGTCGCTCATCGTGCTTGCGTTTTTGGCGCGATGAGCCTCGATCTTTTCCGCGATCAGCAATTCATCGAGCCGCCGTGTTGCGCAGCATCGAAACCACGATGCCCGGAATCGCTATTTCCGCGCCGGCTTCAGTATTCAGCCTGCCAGCACGCCTTCGCCCGCCCTTCGGGCGGGGGCCTCGCCCTTCGGGCTCGGCCTGCTCCGTTTGGATGTTCGCAATCGACGGATCGATTTCATCGCATTCGATCGCAGTCGCGATAGCGATCATCGCATTCGAATTCGCGCTGCTATCTTCATTGCTGCGGTAGGTTTGGAGGCACTATTCTGCCTACTAGGGAGAAACAGCGCCTCCGGGTTTCTGCGTATAGGCCCGTCGTCACTACCTGGTCTAGCGCGCCCATCGGGCGGGTGAGGCGATTCGTGTTCACCCTTCTCTGCGCTGTTCTGCTCCTCGCGGAAATCGCGGCGGCCTCGCGCGGCCAGACCTGGCGACTCGCGCGGGCGTGACGGTGGAGGTCATCCCCGTCTCTCGTCGGCTTCGATTATAGACCTCGTGGCCGACTTTCGGTCTTGTTGCTCGTCGTCCCTAGAGGCGCCGCGCCGGATACGCGATGCTTATGGGGAAAGCCGACCATCCCGGGGGCCGGCCTCGCGGCCTCATTGTAGGTTTTCATGATGACGGGTCGGCGCGAATCTGCCGACGCGATCTATTTATCGGGCGCGCGCGGGAATGTCGACCGAAAAAAGCAGCTGTCATGCGACCCCCGTCTGCCCCCGGTGAGAGGGCTGGCCGCGAACAAAGTGCAAGCTGGCCAATTTTTCGGTGCCACATTAGGAACGTTCGACAATGAGATATTTACAAGCCTCGTGGCTATTGCTGCGGACCACAGAAGCTCAGGTCGCGTTCTGCGCGGAAGACATTGCTGTAAAGATTTGCGACCCACTGTCGTCCGTTCGACGTGACGTTGAGATAACGGATCGCTTCCTGCGTATACTTCGATACGCTATCCCAGTAGAACTTTGGATATAGGTCGATGAGATCGGCTGGAGAGTTATAGCTCAGTTGCTTATTCATCCCGACTTCTTCAAACTCGTAATACAGCGCATTGGCTTTGCGCAGATAATGCGGATCGCCAAGTTGGCCAATCAGATCCGCTGCGCGGACCAGCATGCCCTCTTCGCTACCGTTATTCCCCGAGCCATGAGGTGATGGAAAGCGCGTGCACTCGATGGCGTTGGCGATACGGAGGGCATCAACCAATTTGCTTTTCGCCAACCGATCCAACACGAACAACTTCGAGCGGTCTACATGATATGCCATTAGTGCCGCATCGGATGAGCCGCGCCGGAGCACAGCCCGATTGCCATTAGCATCAATGATGTATCCGGTTTCGGCACTGTCGCCACTAAGAATACCACGCACGTAACCAATGTCGTGAAACAAACAAGCTAGAATAACGTGGGTAAAATCGCTGGCATTCGTCTCGGTCAACAGCCTTCGTCCTTTCAAAATATCGTAGCCGACCAACGTTACGAGCATCGTATGTTCGACGTTGTGATAGAGCGCATCACTGTTGCCAATGCAGTCGATAGCAAGTCTCGCGGCTGACTGAACAAGTTCTATTAAAGCCGGATCTGTCGAGCCAAATCGCCGCCCCATGTGCTCGGCTAGGTGGGACCCCAAGGCCTCCGCCGCCAATTCGGGAATGGTGAACATGCCCCCTCCTGGAGCAATCATGATCCCAAATTTCGGAACCTTCAACTCGGTGTCCAAATCCTAGAAGATACCAACAGCTAAGGCAGTGCAGTTTTGAATGATTTCAGTGCTAGGCGCATATAGGCGAAGGGCTGTACTCAGGCTTTTACTCGTCTGGCCCGGAAGCAGCACGTGACTTCCCAGCTGCGCAATAACCGGACGTGAAAATGCCGGTGCTGCGACGAATACCGCCGCTCAGTCCCCGCTTCCCCGCGTAACAGCGATGACGAGCGCCTCGCGCTCGCCGAGCAGGTCCCAGAACTCGTTCATGCGCGAAACGCGGTCCTCCGTCAGAAGCTCGCTCGGCAACATGACGGCCGCGACGTCCAGGCCGAAGACCTCCGAGCGCACGACCTCGTCATCGCCGTCAGGCGCGGCGTCGCCGTCGAGGCTGGCGATGAACCGCTTGAGCCTGAGCATTGGCGTGTCCGGTCTGTTGCTGCGATCTATCTATGCGGCCGCCGAACCGCGCCCGCCCGGCCCAGGCCGGCCTCGCCCCGTTTTCCCAGAGACCGCCCGAGAGGCGGCCGAGCCGCCCGGGCCATGGTCGCCGGGGCCGGTGGGGCAGAAAGCGCCAGACGATGATCTGGCGGGTGCTGGGCTGGGTTCGGGTGGGCGACGGGCCGTCTGGTCATAAAGGCCTGAGGACGCGCGGTTTGCGGCGTAAAACGGACTCTCGCGTTTCGACGTCACAAAGGCAAAACCGACGAAGCCCAGACATTCGTCAGTGAGCAATTCAGTGGGTGTTGGACATTCGCGTATTTGGAACTATCTTTCCTGAATCGGTTCTGAGGCGCGTGGGCACATCAGGGAGCTTGACGCCATGGACTTCGGATACGGCATCGGCGGTATCATTGTTCTCATCCTCGATATCTGGGCGATTATTAAGACCTTGCAAAGCGGCGCATCCAGTGGCGAGAAATTGCTTTGGATTTTGCTGATCATCGTGCTGCCGCTGATTGGCTTTATTATTTGGTTATTGGCGGGCCCGGGCGGCCGGCGTGCAAGGATTTAATCTCGCGTCAGCGTTCGGGCTTGGCGTCGGTTAGTCCGTGGCAGAGTACTTACTACACCTAATATAAGACACCTCCGGTGTTGGAGCATCGCCGACGATTAGGAACCGACGCGACATTTCCGCTCTTAATGCAGAGCGTACCAGCAACTTGTACCCGCACAATGTGATCGTTGCTCACCTCTCCCGCTCACGGCGATGACGAGCGCCTCGCGCTCATCAAGCAGGTCCCAGAGCGCGTTCATGTGCGGAACGCGATCCTCCGCCAGCAGCTCGCTCGGCAGCATCACGGCTGCGGACGTCCAAGCCGAACATCGACGTGCGAACGACGCCGTACGCGCTAGCGCCATCGCCGTCAGTCATTGGCTCGTTGAGGCTCGTGATGAATTGTTTGAGGCTGAGCATCAACGGCGGGAAACCGGGCCGCGAGCTAGTCATAGCTGCCCCGGGCTGACGGGGCGCCGCGGTGCCCCATTTTGGCCGTCGCGTCCGCCCGCGTTTGCCCAGAGACCGCCCGAGAGGGCGCCAGTCACGCCGAGCCACGGGCCGCTGCCTCCCGCGGCCCAGAAAGCGCCAGACGATGATCCGGCGGACACCAGACTGGGTCAAAACGGGATATGTCTGATACACAGCGCTAGCGCCTCCTTTCCAGAACCCGGCGGTATTCATTCAAAAGCCGAAGGTGCTGTGCAGCTTATCTGAATTGCCAGTCAGATAGATCGCGACGATGCGGCCATTTTCGCAGGCCGCTACAACTTCGTGTTAGCAAATTTGGCGCTAGACCTCGGCGCATGAACAGGTCGGCGGTCGCCCTTTCGGGCTCTGATCAAGCAAGCATTGCGGCGTCATTCAGCGGTTTGCGCGCCTTGCTTGACAACCCCGCAACAATTTTCACGCTCTTGTTAGCGGCAGCGCTCGCGCCAGTGCTTTGGTTCTCCATCCCGCTCGCCATGGTGGATTATCAGAACCATCTTGCTCGCATGTTTGTCTTGGCGCGCGACGGCACACCCGTGGCGCATCCCTACTACCTAGTGCATTGGCGACTCGTTCCAAATCTGGCGATGGATTTGCTGGTGCCACCGCTCGGTCGAGTTATGGCGTGGAGACTGCAACGCGGCTGTTTTGTCTCTTCAGTCAGTTGCTGATTGTCACCGGCGCCGTGGCAATCGAACGCGTGGTGAAGGGCCGTCTCCAAATCGGCGGTTTTTGCGCGCTAATGCTTCTCTACAGCTTGCCCTTCGCCTTCGGTTTTGTGAATTTCGAATTCGGGCTCGGCTGCGCACTATGGGGCATTGCATTGGCGCTTGCCGTCGAAGAACGCTCGTGGCCGTTGCGTCTTGCTGTCTATGTTCTAGTCGTCACAGTTTTGTTTGTGGCGCATATGTTCGCGCTAGGCGTCTTTGGCTTTACGATAGGCGTTAACGAGTTGTGGCGCGCCCGCACGGGGGGCCGGGGATTAGTCGAGCCCCTCGCACGGCTCGCCCTCCTGGGGCTGCCGACCCTGACGGTGGTCTGCATCATGCTCGCTTCCGGCGGTGCGGTGGGTGGTCACGGTACTGAGTTGCAGCTCGCTTACAAACCGGCTTGGCTAATGCACGTGCTGAGCGGGTACAGCATGGCGGCATCGGCACCGGCCGTCGCGGCACTATTTGTGCTGGTCATCGCGATGCGGCGGTACGGCGCCTTGGGCTTCCAGCGCTCCGGCGCCTGGCTGGCGGCGGGCTTCGCCGTGCTCTTCGTTGCAATGCCCTATCGGTTGTTTGATACCGCCTACGTCGACGTGCGCGTGATCGTCGCCGCCGGGCTCATCCTGCCGGCTTTCTTGAGCATCAGTTTTCCAAGCCGGGGCTGGATGCGGAGCGCGCTCGCACTGACCGCGACTATTACGTTCGCCAATGTCGGCGTCGTGGCGAGCGTTTGGATGTCCTACCGAGTGGATTTCGCCGCCGCCAAAACATCTTTCGCGCAACTCCCGAAGGGCGCAAAAGTGCTGATCGGCAACAGCGGACCGGACGACGACCCGCCTGCCGACTTGACCGAATATCCAGCTTACAGCCTGCCGGTCCTAGCCGTGGAATATGCCAATGCTTTCGTTCCAAACCTTTTTACGCAGGCGGGTAAGCAGCCGGTCAGCGCGCGGAAACAACTTCAGCGGCTGGACGTTCCTTATGCCAGCCCGGCGCCAATTGCGCTGCTAAAGCGCATTGCCGCGCGTGGGGCGCCGCCGGGCACACCTGACTTCGTGCAGGATTGGACACGCGATTTCGATTATCTCTATCTTGTAGGCCCCATGATCGACAATCCGATGCCCGAGCGGCTGGTGGAAGTCGCGCGGGCGCCGCGGTTCGTGCTCTACCGAATCAAAACTCCTACACATCGACTTGGAGCGGCTCGATAATGTCGTGGCCGGACGGGGGCTCGGGTTCGAATGCGATGCAGCCAACGCGGCCAGCTGCGCGGACGCGCGCCTTAATTGGAAAGAACGTGGTCTTGCCGCCGCTAAATTCTGAATGGTAAGGGCTCCGGAGCGGAGTGGCCGGATCCCTCTGGGGGCGTCGAATAATCTGGTGGTGACCGATGCCATGAGGCACCGCAGAAATAGGAGCCGGGCGTCCTGATCTTGTTACGAGCGCGTCAGAATGTACCCACGCCAGGCGGCCCTAGCCGCGACGAACATTATGCTCGGCCGCGGTCTCGTTGAGGTAAACCCTCAGATCGCGCCAAGTCGACGCGTCGGGGAAATGGCCCTGGCGCCGACAGGCCTCAACGAAGGCTGCGGCGGGAGAGCCAGGCGAAAGCCCTCGCGCATACGACCGAAAAGACGCCGGCCGTTTCGCCGATAGCAGTTTCTTTGAGCGCTTCACTTTGGCTTTCTTCATAGCGTGCATCATAAAACGATGTGTAGAAGCTCCGCTAGTTGTATTGGACTAACGCTTGCCCGGAGCGCGAGCGACGTTCGCGATGTCAGGTATCCTGCGCGTGCCCGGGTATGGCCTCGGCTCTTGCTTCCCAGAGACCGCCAGGGAGGGCGCCAGGCCGCCCGGGCCATGGTCGCCGCCCCCCCGGCCAGAAAGCGCCAGACGATGATCTGGCGGGCGACGGGCTGTGTGCGGGTGGAAACGATTGGCCGTTTGGTCGGCGCGCCCATAAAACCAGCCTTTCCGCGACCGCCGTCACAGCGGCCCAGCCGGATGGCGCTATCTTGGACGCGTGGAACTCGCCGATGGGGAGGCGGCCATGCTCAGCAAGATCTTCAAGGCTTGGAGTGACAGCTACCGAGTAGTCGAGAACCACCGCGCGGTGCGCAGGACCGCGGAGCGCCTGGTGTGGAGCGGTCGAGACGCAGTCGAAACGCGCTTCGGCACGCGCCAGTTAGCGCCTGCCACGTCTTGGCTGTAGTCACGACCGCAACATTTAACATTTACGGGACTACCACCTGATCATGGCGTCTAACCGGAGTCCGGTGCTCCGGCGGCGCGTTCTTTCGCGCTTGCTGCGTATTGGTGCGCCCCGTCCAAAGTCTGCCTTCTTGCTTCAATTAATCGGCTTTGGTTTGAGTTCGTCGGCGGACGCGTTGACAAAGCCGTACTTGGCATAAGCACTCTGACATTCCGGCGAACGTAGGAATGCGAGAAATGACTGCGCCGCCTCTTGGTGGGGCGAGGCCTTCAGCATTCCGATGACGTAGGACACTTCGTTGCGCAGGCTGTCCTCGTCGTTGAGCTTGATGCCTTCCACCGGCGCCTTGCGTCGCAGCGCTGCCAAGACCTCGGTTTTCCATACCATGCCGGCGTCCGATTGGCCGGCAGTGATGCGGTCGGGCGTCTCGCGGTGATGCACCGCTGTGAACCAGCTGTTCGGCGTGACCTGGCAGTGCACGCACATCTTACCGCCGGAGATGGTCTGCCAGACATCGTGCCTTTCCAGCACTTTGCGGATATAGAACTGCATGATGCCTTCGTTGATCGGGTTAGGCATCGAGGTCCGCACGTCGGTGCGCGCAAGATCCTTCACTGTCTCGATCTTCTTCGGATTGCCCTTCGCCACCATGATCTGCAGCTCGTTGTGCATGTAGATCATGTAGCTGTCCATCTTGCCGGAGGCCTTGAGCTTCTTGAGGTGGCCGAGGTTGACCGAGGCATATATGTCTGGAAGGCTGCGATAGTCCTTGCCGGCATAGGTCCAACCGCCGGCATTAATAGCCTGCAGCAAAAGGCCGGGAGGCAGCGTGATGAGCCCGACGCTAACGCCGGGATGCTGCTTCTGATAAGCGCCGATGACGTCGTCCATGGCGAAGAATTGATTGCCGGCGAGCCACAGCACGAGGCCCGCATTCGGCATCTGCGCGAAGGCGTCAGCGCCTGTGACCGGCTTGCCGGCATTGGCAGCATAGAATTTCACGTCGTTCTCTTTGCCCTTCGGAATGGCCGGTGTTTTGACTGCGGTCTGCTTTATAGCGGGCTTTGCCGCCGTTTCGGCCTGCGCCGATGAAGCGCCGAAATGCATGCCAACGATCACGGCTGCGCTAGTCACGATCAGCGCGAAAAGCTTTCGCATGGTCGCCTCTCCGATTATGGTTTTTATCGCATGCGACTATGCGAATGTGTGAATCCGCCTGTCAAGACGAAACGGCCAATAGTAGCCCGGCGACATCGACTCCCGCTCGTCGGGCACGCACTCGACGCGGTCCGCAGGCGCACCAGTAAGTCGTGAAATAGGTCACAATCGTGTTGAGTTTTCATTTCCAAGTTAAAGGTCCTTTACGATGTAATCGCCAACGTTTGTAGAGGAGACTTTTGGCTGTTTGAGGCGGCAAATGCGCGAGCGCCGAAAGCACTTTCGGGTCGAATGGAATTCTCCGGCCAAAATTTACGATCGCCATGGCCAATTTGCTGGAACGTGCCTCGTCCGCAATTTTTCAAACGGGGGCGCCAAGATCATCGGCTTGGGACAAAATGCAACGCCGGACGAGTTCATTCTCCGAATAACGCCTCACTGCCACGCACAAAGTTGTCATGTTGTTCGGCGCATGAGTGACGGCGTGGCCGTGAAATTTACCGCCAGCGCGAAAGATGTCGCCGATCTCGTACGATTCCGCGGCGAACGAGCAGCGTATAAAGAAAGAACTTGAAGCTGGCATAGACACGGCGCGGGCCGCCCCACACGCCGATGATGATAGATCGCTTATTTAGCGAAAAAAGAAACAAGCCGCGTCGCAGCGTCAAGCTAACGGATGCCTTCCGCGCACTGGACAAAAATGCAGCCCGACAGCACAGTGCTTCAACTTCTTTGAGGTCGTTCGCTTTCGGCCTTTCGCCGTGGGTCGGGTCGCTAATCCGTTTGACCAGGCCGCGGTCAATGCTCGACCAAATCACGTCGCGGCCGCCTATACATGCAGGCACTGTAACCAGCTCCATCATTCGATGCGATCTGGCGCAGCGTCGCGAGCAGAATGGCGCTCCAATCTTTGTGTTCGTGAACGAGTTAACCGGTCGGACCAGGTCAATAACGGGCCCGCCGTCACCCCGTGGAGCACGACAGAAACAAGGACGACAAACCCGCCCAGCGCCCACAGTCGTTGCTGGTCTGCAAATCTCGCGTGTTGAAACGCGTACAACATATAATAAAGCGTTCCAATTCCGCGGATACCGAAGAACGCGATAAGCGCGCGAGTCACTTGGTCGTGAGGTGATCCGACCAGACTTAGCCAGCCGATGGCAGGTCGAACTATAAGCAAAAGAAGCAGCCCTATAAGCACGTGCCGCCATCCGAGGGCATCGAGCATACCGAGCGATAATGCGGCACCGAAAAACACAAGCAGCAACATGGCGATTAGGCGCTCAATCTGCTCGGCAAAGGTGGCCATCGCGCCATGAAACTCGTCCTTGGGAGAACTACGGCGGAGAACAATTGCCATGACAAACACGGCGAGAAACCCGTTGACTTGAACCAAGTCGGCTACCGCATACGCTACGAGTGTCAGGCCGAGGGCGATCAGGCCGTCGCCAGTATCAGAAAACGGCCAGCGAGGAAGCTTGAAGGTAGCCAACCCTGCAAGCCAGCCGATAATTCCTCCGCAAATAATCCCACCCAGTGACTTCAGTAATTCAGGGCAAGCCAATCACGCTGATGGTCGACACCAACCACGCCTACGGCCGAGCCGAAGCGCTTCGGCTTGGGCGGGCCCGAGAGCAACCCGAAGAGGCTCGCGCGGATACTGCAGGACGTGACGTTCTGAGGCGTTCGGAGGATGTGCGGACTGCATGCGAATAACGTTCTGACCCGTAGCAGACTCGAACCCGACCCGTCCGCCTTTATGTCTTCTTGATAATCCGGGGGCTTAATTCGCATCGATTCCTGATGGGTCCAAGTCTATCTGAAAGATCGCTCCGCCAAACTTGAAAGAGAGCGACCATGCTCGACGTTGCGATGCTGGCCATCGGCTTCGGCTTCTTTGCGCTATCGATCGGCTATGCCATCGGCTGCGATCGGCTGTGAGGATGCCGCCATGCTGTTCGATTATTCGCTCGCCGGGTTCGTGACCGCGGGGCTGCTGGTCTACCTCACCTACGCCCTGCTTCGGCCCGAGCGCTTCTAAAGAGATCCCACCATGACCATTAACGGTTGGCTTCAGATCGCCTTCTACATCGCCATGCTCACCGCGCTGGTGGTGCCGCTCGGCCGCTTCATGGCCAAGGTGTTCGAAGGCGAGCGCACCTTCCTCTCCCCAGCCCTGCGTCCGGTCGAGACCGTGCTTTATCGCGCCTCTGGCGTCGACGAGACGCGCGAGCAGGGCTGGCTCACCTATACGGTGGCGATGCTTCTGTTCAACGCCGCCGGTTTCATCGCGGTCTACGGCCTGATGCGTCTGCAAGACTTCCTGCCATTCAATCCAGCCGGCCAATCGGCCGTGACGCCCGATTTGTCCTTCAACACCGCCGTCAGCTTCGCCAGCAATACCAATTGGCAGAACTACAGCGGCGAGACTACGCTCAGCTATCTCACCCAGATGGTGGGCCTGACCACGCAGAATTTCGTGTCGGCGGCCACCGGCATCGCGCTCGCCGTGGCGCTCGTCCGCGCGTTCGCGCGGGCCTCGGCGAAAACGGTCGGCAATTTCTGGGTCGATCTGACGCGCTGCACACTCTACATCCTGCTGCCGATTTCAATCGTCGCCGCGCTGTTCCTGGTCTGGCAGGGCGTGCCGCAGAACTTGAGCAGCTATATCGACGCCACGACGCTGGAAGGCGGTAAGCAAGTGCTCAGCCAAGGCCCGGCCGCCTCGCAAATTGCGATTAAGCAGCTCGGCACCAATGGCGGCGGCTTCTGGAACGCCAACTCCTCCGTTCCTTTCGAGAATCCCACGCCGCTGTCCAATTTCGTCAAGGTGCTGTTCATCCTGCTGATCTCGGCCGCGCTCACACACACGTTCGGCCGCATCGTCAAGGATACGCGGCAAGGCTGGGCCCTCTACGCGGTGATGCTGATCATTCTAGGCGCCTGCCTACTGGTCACCTATTGGGCCGAAAGCGCCGGCAACGCCAATTTCGCCGCCCTCGGCATCGATCCCGCCAACATGGAAGGCAAGGAGGTGCGCTTCGGCATCGCCAATTCGAGCCTATGGGCGGTGGCCACCACCGCCGCCTCGAACGGCTCGGTCAATTCCATGCACGACAGCTTCACGCCTATAGGCGGGCTGATCCCACTGCTGCTGATCCAGCTCGGCGAGATCATCTTCGGCGGCGTCGGCTCTGGCCTGTACGGCGTTTTCCTGTTCGCAATCGTCACGGTGTTCATCGCCGGGCTGATGGTCGGGCGCACGCCGGAATATCTCGGCAAGAAGATTGAGGCCAAGGAGGTCAAGATGGCGATGCTCGCCATTCTCTGCCTGCCGCTCTCAATTCTCGGTTTCACGGCAATTGCCGTGCTGATTCCCGCGGCCGTGGCTTCCACCACCATCCCGGCCGCACGGCTTCTCGGAAATCCTCTACGCCTATTCGTCGCAAACCGGCAACAACGGCTCGGCGTTCGCCGGGCTCACGGGCAACACACTCTGGTACAACACAACCGGCGGCCTCGCCATGCTGATCGGCCGCTACTTCGTGATTATCCCGGCCATGGCGATTGCCGGCTCGCTGGTCGGAAAGAAGATCGTGCCCGCTTCGCAGAAGCGCATCCTGATGCCCGACAATTACGAGGTTTACCAAGGCGTCTTGGCCGAGGATTTGCTGGCCGGCGATCTCGTCGTGTGCGAAGCCGGAGATGTCGTTCCCGGCGACGGCGAGGTGATCGAAGGCATCGCATCGGTGAACGAAGCCGCCATCACCGGCGAGTTCGGCGCCGGTGATCCGCGAGTTCGGCGGCGACCGTTCGGCGGTGACCGGCGGCACCACCGTGATCTCTGACCGCATCGTCATCCGCATCACGTCGTCGCCAGGCTCGTCTTTCCTCGATCGCATGATCAAGCTGGTCGAGGGAGCCGAGCGGCAGAAGACCCCGAACGAGATCGCGCTCAACATCCTGCTGGTCGGCCTGACCCTCATCTTCGTGTTCGCCACCGCCACTATCCCAAGCTACGCGCACTATGCCGGCGGCGCGATTTCTGTCGTCGTGCTGGTGGCGCTGTTCGTGACGCTGATCCCGACCACTATCGGGGCGCTGCTGTCGGCGATCGGCATCGCCGGCATGGACCGGCTGGTGCGCTTCAACGTGCTTGCCATGTCGGGCCGGGCGGTGGAGGCGGCAGGCGACGTCGATACGCTGCTGCTCGACAAGACCGGCACGGTCACCTTCGGCAACCGGCTGGCCACCGAAATCATCCCGGTGCCGGGCGTGAGCGAGCGCGAGGCGGCGGAAGCGGCCCTGCTCGCCAGCGAGGCCGACGAGACCGCGGAAGGCCGTTCCATCGTCGCGCTCATGCAGGAAAAATACGGCGTGCGCCGCGAGGCCATGCCGGCCGATGCCAAGTTCATCGAATTCTCGGCCATGACGCGGCTTTCCGGCGTCGATATCGGCGCCCGCAGGCTGCGCAAAGGAGCAATCGATTCCGTCGTCAAATTTGCCCAAGAGCAGGCCGGGCAAGCCTTGGCCGAGCCGCCATCCTTCCGCGCGTCCGTCGACCGGATCGCACGCTCGGGCGGAACGCCGCTCGGTCTGGCCGAAGGCGGCCGCATCCTGGGGGTCATCCATCTCAAGGACGTCGTGAAGCCGGACGTGAAGGACCGATTTGCATCGCTGCGCCGCATGGGCATCAAGACGGTGATGATCACCGGCGATAACCCGGTGACGGCGGCGGCAATCGCCTCGGAAGCCGGTGTCGACGATTTCATCGCCGAGGCGACGCCCGAGGACAAGCTGCGCTACATCCGCGGCGAGCAGGCGCAAGGGAGACTGATCGCCATGTGCGGGGACGGCACCAATGACGCGCCGGCGTTGGCGCAGGCGGACGTCGGCGTCGCCATGCAGAGCGGCACGCAGGCCGCGCGCGAAGCCGGCAACATGGTCGATCTCGACTCCGACCCGACCAAGCTGATCGAGGTCGTCGAGATCGGCAAGCAATTGCTGATGACGCGCGGCGCGCTCACCACCTTCTCGATCGCCAACGACGTGGCAAAGTATTTTGCCATCATCCCGGCGATGTTCCTCGCCTTCTATCCGCAGCTCGGCCTGCTCAACATCATGCAACTGGCGACGCCACGGAGCGCCATCCTCTCCGCGATCATCTTCAACGCGCTCATCATCATCGCGCTCATCCCGCTGGCGCTGAAGGGCGTCAAATACCGGCCGATCGGCGCGGCCTCGCTCTTGCGCCGCAACCTGCTGATCTACGGCGCCGGCGGCCTTGCCCTGCCGTTTGTCGGCATCAAGGCCATTGACCTCGCGGTCACCGCCTTGCATCTCGCGTGAAGGAAGAGACCCATGCTTAAAGAAATTCGCCCGGCCATCGTAATGCTGCTGGCATTCACGTTGATCACCGGCGTTGCCTATCCCCTGGCGATCACCGGGCTGGCGGAAGCGATCTTCCCCCAACAAGCGCATGGCAGCCTGATCGCGCGCAACGGCAAAATAATCGGCTCGGCTTTGATCGGCCAGCAATTCAGCGATACCAAGTATTTCCACGGCCGGCCCTCGGCGACCACGGCGCCCGACCCGAAGGACCCGAACAAAACCGTGGACGCACCCTATAATGCCGCGGGCTCCGGCGGCTCCAACCTCGGCCCCACCAGCAAGGCGCTGATCGAGCGCGTGAAAGCCGATGTGGCCAAGCTCAAGGCGGAAAACCCGGCGATGCCGGTGCCGACCGACCTGGTGACCGCCTCCGGCAGCGGGCTCGATCCCGACATTTCGCCGGCCGGAGCGCTCTTTCAGGTGCCGCGGGTCGCCAAGGCGCGCGGCCTGGCCGAAGACCGCGTCCGGGCCTTGGTCGAGAGCCATATCGAGGCCCGAACCCTGGGATTCCTTGGCGAGCCGCGGGTCAATGTATTGGAGCTCAACCTCGCCCTCGACCGGCTGCGGTCGTAAAATGCGCTAAAGGAGCGCCATGCCCGGCAACGAGGCGCAGAGGGCTTCACCTGACGCGTTGCTGGCTCTCGCCAAGAAGGAAGGGCGGGGGCATCTGAAGATTTTTCTCGGCGCCGCACCCGGTGTCGGCAAGACCTACGCGATGCTGGCCAATGCCCGCGCCGAGAAGACCGGCGGGCGCGACGTGGTCGCCGGCTTGATCGAAACCCACGGCCGGCGCGAAACCGAGCAACTGGTCGAAGGATTCGAGACGCTCGCGCGCAAGCCGATCGTCTACCGCAACCAGATCATGAAGGAGTTCGATCTGGACGCCGCCTTGGCGCGCCGGCCGGGCCTCTTGCTGGTGGACGAATACGCCCACACCAACGTGCCGGGAAGCCGCCATCCCAAGCGCTGGCAGGATGTCGGCGAGCTATTGGCGGCCGGCATCGACGTCTGGACCACGCTCAACATCCAGCACCTCGAAAGCCTCAACGACGTGATCCAGAAGATCACGAAGGTCAAGGTTCGCGAGACGGTGCCGGACACGGTTTTCGACAAGGCCGACGAGATCGTGCTGGTCGATTTTCCCCCCGACGAGCTGCTCAAGCGGCTGGCCGAAGGAAAGGTCTATGTGCAGGACACCGCCGCCCGCGCGGTCGAACATTTCTTCAAGCCGCACAATCTGACCGCCTTGCGCGAATTGGCGCTGCGCCGTGCAGCCGAGCGTATCGACGCCGACCTCGTTTCGCGCATGCAAGCTCAGGCAATCGAAGGCCCGTGGGCGGCTGGCGAGCGTATTCTCGCCTGTATCGGACCTGACCCTATCTCGCCGACGGTGGTGCGTACCGCTAAGCGCCTAGCCGATCTCATGGATGCTCCGTGGTTGGCCGTCACGGTGGAGCGCCCTGGCACCAACTTGGACGCGGCCGCACGCCGGCGGCTGGATGAGGCGATGAGTCTGGCCGAAGCGCTTGGCGCCGAGACACAGACTTTGACCGGCAGCGACCTGCCGGCAGAGCTTTTGCGCTTCGCCAAGTTCGAGAACGTCACCCAGATCGTGATCGGCCGCTCGCGCGGCGGTTTCTTCACCGAGTTGCTTCGGCGCTCGTTGCCGCACGAATTGGTACGGCGTTCCGAGGATATCGCCATCCACCTTGTCACGCGGCAAACCGAAGCAATTGGACCTAGAGGACCGGCACGGCAAAAAGCCGCTTTTCCAATCGCTCCTTTGCCCTTCATCTACGCGACGCTCGCAATCGCTGGCGCGCTAGGCCTTAGCGAACTGCTGATCGCACTGACGCCTTTTCCGAATTTGTCGATGGTCTTTCTGGTCGCGGTCTTAATGGTCGCAGTAAGCTTTGGCACTTGGCCCGCGATATACGCATCAGCACTATCTTTTCTGGTTTACAATTTCTTTTTTATCGATCCGCTCTACACCTTCACCATCGCTGAGCCCTACGAATTGCTCGCGCTGGTGATTTTCCTGCTCGTGGCGGTCGTCACCTCCGCGCTAGCCGGACGAGTGCGCGAGCAGGCCACCGTTTCGGCGAACCGCATGCGGGCGATGCGCCGCTTGTACGAGTTCACGCGGCGGCTGTCCGGCCTTGCAAGTTTTGCTGCCGTAGCGGAAGGCGCAGCGAGCGAGATCCACGCCAGCCTGGGGCGCGGCGTCATCGTGCTGCTGGCGCATGACCACGATCTTGCGCTCACGGCCGCATGGCCGCCCGAGGACATGCTCGATCCGGCGGCGATGACGGCCGCGCGATGGGCTTACAGCCACGCTGAACCCGCGGGCGCCGATACCGGCACCTTGCCGACGATCCCTTGGTTCTTCAATCCACTGCGCCTTGGCGACAAAAAGCTTGGTGTAATCGGCGTCGCCAAGCCGGAAGGTATGCCGCCGCTTGACGCGGAGGGACGCGCCCTGCTCGACACGCTCTCGGAGCAGGCCGCCGCCCTGGAGCGCGCCTCGCTATCGAGCGAAATGGTCAGCGCCAAGACAGCCACCGAAACCGAGCGGGTGCGCAATACCCTGCTGGCCTCGATTTCCCACGATTTCCGGACGCCGCTGTCGTCGATCCTCGGCGCCGCGACGAGTCTCATCGACTACGGGGATAAGCTCGATGCGGCGGCGAAACAGGACCTGCTCAGGCAGATCAAGCAGGAAGCCGAAAGCCTCGACGAGATGGTACGCAATCTGCTGGCGATCACACGCATCGACGCCGGCGCCCTCGAGCTTCGCCGCGATTGGATCGATCTGCGCGAGATCGTCGAACGGGTGGTCAACGCAAGCCGGCGCCGCGGCGCAAAGCAGAGCATCGAGGTGACGCTGCCCGCTGATTTGCCGCTTGTCCGCGCCGATGCCACGATGGTGGAGCAGGCGGTCGCCAACGTCATAGGAAACGCGATCGCCCATACGCCTGCTGAAACGCGCGTCGTCGTAGACGCCGAAGTAGCCCCCGAAGCGGTTGCCCTGCGCGTCACCGACGACGGGCCGGGCATTTCCGCCGATGCCCTGCCCCACATCTTCGAGAAATTCGTCAAAGGCATGGTGCACGGCACCTCCCGCGCGGACGGGAGTCAAGGCACCGGGCTGGGCCTGGCTATTGCAAAGGGGATCATGGACGCGCATGGCGGTTCGATCGCCGCGGAAAGCCCGGCCGCAAGCGGCCGGGGCTCGCGCTTCGTCATGAATTTTCCGCGGCAGGAGGGCGTGTCGTGAGCGCCAAAACCCGCGTCTTGGTCGTCGATGACGAGGCAGCGATCCTGCGTTTCCTCAAGCCCGCGCTGGAAGCAAACAATTACGAGATGACCAGCGCCGGCACGATGGCAGAAGCGATCAAAAGCATTGCCGCCAACGCGCCCGATATCGTCCTGCTCGATCTCGGCCTGCCGGACGGTGACGGCAAGGACGTGATCCACCGCGCACGCGAATGGTCGGACGTACCGATCATTGTGCTCTCCGCGCGCGAGCGCGAAAGCGAGAAAATCGAAGCGCTCGATTTGGGTGCCGACGATTACGTCAACAAGCCGTTCGACGTCGGCGAGCTCTTGGCGCGCATGCGGGCCGCCTTGCGCCATCGCATGCAGCGGAAGTCGGAAATTCCGGTGTTGCGCGTGGGCGAACTTGAGGTCGATTCCCTCCGCCACCGAGCGGCGCGCGCGGGTGTCGAGCTTAAGCTGACGCCGAAGGAATTCGAGTTGCTGGCGTTTCTAGCGAAGCACGCTGGCCGCGTCATTACTCACAAGCAAATTCTTGCAGCCGTATGGGGTCCGGCGCATACCGCGGATACGCAATATCTCCGCGTTTACGTTGCGCAGCTTCGACAGAAGATCGAAGAGCGACCTGACGACCCACGCATCATTTTAACCGAACCAGGAGTTGGCTATCGCGTTGCAGAAAGTTGATCTTCGGACCTATTGCCACGCTCGCCGAAGCGCCTTTCGGCTCTGCAAGTCGGCCATTGCCGATCGCTGACTATTTGAAGTCAGCGCATTATTTCCGCTCATGGCGCAAGAGCAGACTAGTAAAGCTTGTACGGCGCACAAGAGCGCCATCGCTCACCATCGCTTCGAGTTTCCACCGCGAAGAGCTTCGGTTTTTCCACGATCGGCAATTCGTCGAGCGAGTGTGCTGCGCAGCAGAGAAAACCGCCGGCATTCGCTATTCAACCCGCCAGCGCGCCTTTGCCCGCCCTTCGGGCGGGGGCCTCGCCCTTCGGGCTCGGCCTGCTCGGAATGAATGGTTTCGATCAAACCGATTGAAAACGCATGATGATCATCGCCGGTTTACTTCCACCCTGATGGGTTTGTTCGGAGCATAGGACGCCCTCACGGGGCACGTCCTACGCTCCGAGGGCCACCTGATTGGGATGTCCCGTCGCATAACTGGATCGCACGCTCAATCGAGCACGGGAGGTTGGGCTGTCTCCGTTCACTGTGCGGGTACGCTCAGCATCGCTGCTGAGCCAGCGGTCGCCTGTGGCCCCAGCCATCCAATCGACCGGGCAGGCTAGGTGGTCGCTTCGTCCACCATCTCGCCGAGTAGTTTTTGCGGACGTGTCGGCTCCGGTCCGTCGGGATCATCATCATCGATAGAGGCACACGCGTCGTCACGCGATGCTTATGGGGATTGCCGGCCATCCCTGGGCCCGATCCTCGCGGTCGAATTGTTCATGATGACGGCCGGCGAATTTGCCGCCGCGCTTTACTTATCGGGCGCGCGCGGTAATGTCGACCAAAAAAGCACCTGCCACGCAATGATCGCTATTCAGCGCTTGCTTCGTGCTGTAACAGCTATGACAACCGCCTCGCGCTCACCTAGCAAGTCCCAGAGCGCGTTCATGCGCGACACGCGGTCCTCCGTCAGCACTTCCGAGGGCAGTATAGCTGCCGCGACGCTCAGTCCAGGCAGTTTTTCCAAAGACCGGCCCCAAGATCGGATAACAGCTGGAGGCTGGAGGCCACCTCAGTTGGAAGGCTGAATCTGGCTCATCGCCGAGGTGCCGCGATGTCACTGACGCCGCTCTTGGGCCGTGAGCAGCATGGAGTGGACACTAGGCTTGGGCAACCTGTGACCCGGCAGGGGGCGTCAATCTAATTCCCGGTTGAAGCCTTCGTATGCTATGAAGTGGGCAGGGGCGCAAAGTGACTGAGGACCGGGTCGACCGAAGGCTTGCCGCGATTTTGGCCGGAGACGTGGCCGGCTATAGCAGGCTCATGGGCGATGATGAGGAGGGGACGCTACAGCAGCTCAAGACCCACCGGAAAGAGCTTATTGATCCAAAAGTTCTGGAGCATCGCGGGCGGATCGTCAAAACTACCGGCGATGGCATCCTCGTAGAATTCGTAAGTGTCGTCGACGCTGTGCGCTGTGCGGTCGACATCCAGCGCGGCATGGTCGAGCGCAACATAAAATTTCCTGCGGAAAAGCGCATCGAATTCCGTATTGGAATTAATGTCGGAGACATCATTAGTGACGCTGACGACATCTATGGCGATGGCGTGAATGTTGCGGCGCGGCTGCAAGCCCTGGCCGAACCCGGCGGAATTTATGTATCGCGCGTCGTCCATGACCAGGTACGCGATAAGCTCAATTTTGGTTTTGAGGATATGGGCGAGCAAACCGTCAAAAATATTTCTCGGCCGGTTGGCATTCATCGTGTCCGGATCGATGGAACTGGCCGAGAGAAAACTACGACTGAGGCGCTGGGTACGGGGACCACGTCTGATCGACCCGCTCTCGCGGTGCTTCCATTTGTCAATCTAAGCGGTGATTCTGAACAAGAATATTTCGCCGACGGCATTTCAGAAGACATTATTACGGCCCTGTCGAAGCTCCGGTGGTTCTTTGTCATTGCCCGCAATTCCTCGTTCACCTACAAGGGCAAAACCGTCGACGTGAAACGTGCGGCACGTGAGCTCGGCGTCCGTTACATTCTGGAGGGTAGCGTCCGTAAAGGCGGTAACCGCGTCCGTATAACCGCGCAATTGATTGATGCCTCGACCGGCAATCACATTTGGGCCGACCGTTACGACGGCGAATTGACCGACGTCTTCGCCTTACAGGACGAAATCACCAAGAAGGTAGCAGCCGCCATCGAACCGAGGCTCCTTGAAGCCGAAGGACTACGTTGGCAGAGCCGCCCGCCGGAAGAACTTGGCGCTTGGGAAATGGTGATCCGGGCCAATTCCATATTCTGGCGTCTCACGAGGGCTGAAACCGAGCAGGCCATCGAAATGCTGCAGCAGGCCGTCGCCCGCTATCCCGAATATGCGCCGGCGCACAGCTTGCTCGCCTTTATTCTGCTGATTTCGGGATACATAGGTGCGCGGTCGTCAGAAGCGCAGTTGAAGCAGGCGTCGACGCTTGCTGCTCGCGCTGCGGAACTCGACGACAGCGATCCCTGGGCGCATCTGGCGCTTGGCTTTGCTGCCTTCATGAGGCGTCAAACGCCGATTGCAGCATCCGAATTTCACCGTGCGCTGTCGCTCAATCCAAACTTTGCTGCAGCGCATGGATATCTCGGATGGGCGCTCGCCTTTGACGGCCAGACGTCACTTGCGAGCGCGCACCTGGAAGAGGCAATACGATTAAGCCCACACGATCCGCAGAATGCGATCTTCAATACCGGGCTTGCGATAGTCCACTATTTCACGGGTGATTATTCGCTCGCCGTCGAATTTAGCCGGAAAGCTTTGCAGCAGCGGTCGGCGTTCACCGCAGGCTATCGCATCCACGTCGCTAGCCTTGCGCAGGCGGGACAGATTGACGAGGCGCGCGAAGCGCTCGCTCGCCTGAAGGAAGTGCATCCCGATCTCTCGATTTCCTGGATCGAGCAGAACGTGCCCTATACGCCCGCGGTGATGGCTAAATTCGTCGAAGGTATGCGCAAGGCCGGTCTCGAATAGAGTGCTTCCATGACGAGCGCCTTGCGCTCTCCGCGAAGTCGAAGAGCGCGTTCATGCGGGCAGCAAGCACGTCGCTGCGGCCTGCCAGCGACTAGTTTCCCCAGAGACCGCCCGAGAGGGCGCCAGGCCGCCCGGGCCATGGTCGCCCGCCGCCCGGGGGCCAGAAAGCGCCAGACGATGATCTGGCGGGCGCTGGACTGGGTCTAGGAAGGCGATGACCGATCGTCGCTTCGAGCGGGGCGTCGGCCTGAAGGCGATCGCGGAGACCCAGCAGCGACATTGTCCGGCGTTTTATGTTGCAGCGCGAAGCGAGTCTCAGCTCTATCAAAACATTTGCTTGAGCCGGTACGATGCAGTCTCCTCGGCAGCTGGAGGGTGGCCCGTTAACGGTACCCCTCCGTTTTCCCTCCCGGACGCCGGCGACAGCACCGCGGTTCGTCTGTCAGCCCCCGGGACTGTCCGTCATGATGTAGCCCATCAGATCGCTCACGTTGTGCTCCAAATTTCGGACGATGTCCTTGACGACGTCTCCGATCGAGATCACGCCAACGACCTTGCCCGCGTCCAGCACTGGTAGATGGCGAAAGCCGCGCGCAGCCATGATTGCCATGCAACCTTCCAGTTGGTCGTCCGGCTTGACCGTAACCGGGTCGCCCGTCATCACTTGGCCCACCGGAGTCTGCTTCGCATCGAGCCCGGGCAGCAGCACTTTTATGGCGCAGTCACCCAGGGTCACGATACCGACCAGTACGTCGTCGTCGATGACCAGCACCGACCGAACCCGGTTGTCGCGCAACTTGCGCAAGGCTTCGACGAGCATGTCGCCGGAACGAACATGGATCAGGGCGCCACTCTTTTGGGCCAGAGCGTCTTTGACTGTGTTCATCGAGTTCCTCTCGTGAGCCCGCCTAAGTGGTACGCATTGAAGGTTAGAGCCGGCTCGTTCAGCATCGGCCATAATCTAGCTCACTACGCCGCTATTAATCGAGGGGCTGGGCTCGTTCGCGTCGCATCTCTTCCTTTGTTGACCCGGAGCGAAACGTCAGCTGCACTTAATCGCGTAGCTAGTCGTCATTCAGTGGATTTGCGCCCACGGGCCAGCACCGCGACAATTATGCTCACCGTTTCGGTCTATCTCTGTCAGATCGCGTACGCCGACGCCGGCCTCATCGAATAGCGAAGCGAACTTTGCTGTGGTGCGTCGAGACGCAAATTGGACGTTAATGTGAAGGTTTTCGGATGCCGGCCATATTGCAGGCGGTGCGGGGCGTTTGGAGGCCGGCGTCCGAAAACCTCCAAGGGAGGAAACCGCGGCAAGGGATACGTTGGCGGTGCGTCGTTGACTATGGGGATTTGAGTGCCGCGGATGATGCGGGTGCTTGATGGCGAGAGGCCGCGGCGCGTTGACCTATGGCGAGGCAGCTGCTGAATGAGCGTGTAGCTTCGTTGAGCAGCGACGATGCTTGCCCGATTTGAGCTGGTCGTTTGATATTTGAGCGCGCTCCGCCGTTGCCTGTCGAGGACCGGCGAAGAAGCCGACCGAATCTGGAGACTTGCCGTGCGAGTGCAGTCATGAGGTATCGGTCCTCAGGCCTGTCGGTTGATGGCGTGGCGTTGCGCCACGCTCGAACCTCTCGATGATCAGCATGCGACCGCCGCAGCATGGGCAAGCTGGCTCATTGTGAGCGGTCGCTGTGTCGTCGGCTGGCTCTGGCTTGTCGCTGGCTGGCATGGCGAGCAGTTCGCGGACGCGTGCGCTATTGTCGGCGCAGCAGCTTTTGGCGAACAGGCCGTAGTGGCGGATGCGGTGGAAACCCTTGGGCAGCACGTGGATGAGGAAGCGGCGGATGAACTCGTCTGTTGCGAGTGTGATGCGCTTGTATCGATCGCGGCCCTCGATCCGATAGTCCTTCCACTTGAAGGTGACGCCCGCCTCGTCGAAGGCGATCAGGCGGCTGTTGGCGATGGCGACGCGGTGGGTGTAGCGCGACAGATAGGCCAGCACGGCTTCGGGGCCGCCGAACGGGCGCTTTGAATAGACGACCCATTCGGCCTTGCGCAGTGGAGCCAGGAACGCGGCGAAGGATTGGGCGTCAGCGAGATGCGCATGGTCGCCGAAGAAGCTGAGGCGGCCGGCTTCGTGGGCGGCAGCGAGGGCTTCGAGGAACAGGCGGCGGAACAGACGCGAGAGCACGCGAACAGGGAGGAAGAACCCGCGCCGGCATGAGACCCAGCGTGCACCGTCGGGGGAGATGCCACCACCCGGCACGATCATGTGCACATGGGGATGATGGGTGAGTGCCGAGCCCCAGGTGTGCAGCACAGCGGTGATGCCAATGCGGGCGCCGAGGTGTTTGGGGTCGGCCGCAATCGTCAGCATGGTCTTGGTCGAGATCTTGAACAACAGGTCGTAGACCGCCGTCTTGTTCTGGTAGGCGATCTCGGCGATCGGCGCTGGCAGCGTGAACACCACATGGAAGTACGGCACCGGCAGGAGCTCGGCTTGGCGTTGGGCCAGCCAAGCCTGCGCCGCCGCGCCCTGGCACTTCGGGCAGTGTCGGTTGCGACAGGAGTTGTAGGCAATGACCGTGTAGGCGCAGTCCTCGCAGCGCGCGACGTGGCCGCCGAGCGCTGCGGTGCGGCAGCGCTCAATGGCCGACATCACCTTGAGCTGATCGAGGTTGACATGGCCGGCATAGGCTTTGCGCCATGCCGGGCCATGGCCGCGGAAGATATCCGCAACCTCCAACGCCGGGCGCGGCACGCGCGCCGCGCGTCAGCTGGGCGGCCGGATCTCCTTAAGCTTGACCGCGATATGCTCCAGCGGGCTCATCACCGCATTGATGGTCTTGGTGGCCACCCGCGCGTAGAGCGCCGTATTCTCAAGCTTGGCGTGGCCGAGCAACACCTGAATCACCCGGATGTCGGTGTTCTGCTCCAGCAGATGGGTGGCGAAGCTGTGCCGTAAGGTGTGCGGCGATACGCGCTTGTTGATGCCGGCGGCCTCGGCTGCGATATGACAAGCGCGATTGAGCTGGCGGGTAGTCATCGGCTGCACCGGATTGCGTCCCGGAAATAGCCAGCCTTGTGGGCGTTCCACCATCCACCATGTGCGCAGCACTTGCAGCAGATGCGGCGACAGCATCACGTTGCGGTCCTTGCTGCCCTTGCCGTTCTCCACCAGGATCAACATGCGCTTGCTATCGATATCGGACACCTTGAGCGCGACCACTTCGGCGGCGCGCAAGCCGGCGCCATAGGCCACGCTCAACGCCGCCTTGTACTTGAGCCCAGGCGCAGCATTGAGCAGCCGTGCTATCTCCCCGGGGCTCAACACCACAGGCAGCTTGCGCGGCTCGCGAATGAACGTCGTGTGCTCGATGATGTCGTGGCGCTTGAGCGTAACTCGGAAGAAGAACCGCAGCGCTGAGACGGTGTGATTGAGAATGGGCGGGCGCGTGCCATTGCCGGCAAGATGCAGTTGAAAGCGCCGAATATCTTCCGCACTCGCCGTATCCGGCGAGCGGCCGAGAAACGCGGCGAGATTCTTGATCGTGCGGATGTAGCCTTCCTGCGTCTTCGGGGCTAACTTGCGGATCGTCATGTCTTCGATCATGCGCCGGCGCAACGGGCTGATGGCCTCGTCGGTCATGGGGTGCTCCTGTTTTGAAGTGAGGTTGAACGCAACCCCTCATCTTCAGACAGGACGCGCCTTCCCGTTACTGCCCAGCCCACGCCGCTCGCCGCAGCGCCCTACCGCGCGAGCGGTTTAGTCCTGTGGCCCGTTGCTGACCATCAGCGATCGGCGGTCCACTTCTGCATTTGAGTGAATAGCGGACGTCATAACCAACGCCGAGATTGCGACCGGTCAGCGCTTACTTCGCGCTCACCGCGATGACGAGTGCCTCGCGCTCGCCGAGCAGGTCCCAGAACTCGTTTATGCGCGTCGACCTGAAGGCGATCGCGGAGATCGCGGGGCACACCAGCATCCGCACGACCGCGATGTACGTCGAGAGCAACCCGAAGCGGCTGGCTCGGATACTGCAGGACGTGACGTTCTGAGGCGGGCGGTTTTACGACGTAAAAGGGGGACGTCGGCGCGCGCGCTCTCCCGCTGCTCGATCAAGTCCCTAATTTCGTATTGTCGCCGGCGAGCGCGAAGCGCTACCCGCACCGCGCTGATCAGCGTGATCGGCTGGAGTGGCCGTTCCAGCATGGAGACGTTCTGCAGAGATCGCGATAGGTTTTGACGCCAAAACTTGATTTTCGGATTATCCAAATGGCTGGTCAAAACGATGACCGGGAGATCCGACCAGGGGGGTTGAGCGAAGGTATCTCTCCCCTTCCTGCATAAGAGCATGCTTCGTCTCCGGATTTACGGTGACGCGAGCTCTTGCGTAGCATTCTTCGGCCAGCCTTAGGAATTCGCGGGCTTTTGACATGCCAATTGGATAGCGCATCGGAAAAGTTCTTTTTTGCGGCAAATCAAGCCGAAGAAAAAAAGTCGCGCTGTTTAGCGGGCCCTTTGACCCGTCTTTGGAAGGCCGCTTGGACTACGCTGCGCCCGTGTTGAAGCTCTAGCGCTTGGCGTCGGGATCAAGAGTAATCCGCACTTGCGCGGCACGAGTTTGGCCGGCATTCTGGCTGATTAGTAGCGCCGGGGGTCGCGTTGTAATTGGAAACCAAGTGAACAAAAAAGGGCCGCGCTATCCCTTGGTTTCCGTTCGGAAATCCAAGGAATCGACCTAGTTCTTCGGCGACAGAAACCCGTTTATCAGGCTCATTGGGTCTTTTTCTGTTTGATCGGCAAGTCGAGAAAAGCCGTCAGCCACGGTGTTCAACTCGGCTTTGATATTGGCGTCCGGCGCATGCTCGGCTTGTGCCCGGATTTCGGCGGCCTTTCTGCGGTACGCATCACCCCTACCCATTACCGCGCCTATGTAGAATTACACTTCCCCAAAAAGCCAACCCGCCAGCCGGGAATGCGTTCCGAAATTTTCCCGATTCATTCCGGCCACCCGGAACGAGATCATGGTAATAAACTGCCGACTAGCGGCTGAGAAAATTCCCTGCGCTTGAGCATCAAGAACAAGCGCCGCGATTGGTTACGGAACCGTCTAACTGTTGCGCACACTCCGACAGCTCGACACTAATCGCGCCGATTTCTTCTCGCGTTTTTCGTCACTGCACTTTTCGGCAAGCGCACTGCACCGCTGTGCCATGCTTCTTAAGTACGTCCCGAGCGGTTCCATGATGCTTCCGAGCTTACGGCCTATGATTACAAAGGCTTTCGACCAAAGGAACAGGCGGTTTCTCATGCAGTGAGATTTGGCCACAGGGATTCGTATGGTGCACAGGAGGCCCCAGTTGAAGACGACCTTAAACGGCGACGGCGGCCGCTATGAGGACCAAGGAAATGAAAACCGCCAAACATATTGCAGCGGAAGATTCTTGGCGCGGATCAAGCCTCATATAAACCGCACTCAAATCTTGTCCCCCTTGCACCAAACAACCCGGCAGGCCCGTTTGGTCATCTCTGGTTTGATCAACAGAGTGAATTGATCGGGCATGCGGACAGGACCTTCCAGAGTCAATTGTGCGCCCGTTTCCGACATATTCCGGATTACGCAATAGATCGGTGACGCAACGCCAAAAAGTATTGAGCCACCTTTTAAGGTGCGATGGCGCGGCGCTCGTCGCCTCTCGATCATGGCATTGGATCTTACGGTCGCTGATTTGCTCACCGGTAAAATGAGTTGAATGCAAAGAGTAAAATTCGATTCAGGTCAAAGTGGTTCAAGGGAGCCGGAAGGGGCCAAACAAAGCTGAGGCTACGATCTCATGCTAGCTAGGTGCCGCCGGTACGCTGCACCCCAGCCGCGCTTTCCTTGATCCGCACCGCGGGCATTTCAGGCGGCTCTAGTGGAAAGTCCCTGCCGCGGGTCCAGACGAGCGTCTGCAGGTTCAATTCGGCGCCAAAGACGCATTCCCGGACCCGCTTTATGCCCTCGCGCGGTCCCCACGCGGAGGGGGCACGCACGCGCCTCCGCGTTCAGCTTCTGATCGCGGCCGCGCTGGTCGAGAGCCTATCTATGGTCTGTTTGAAGGCGGCCGATGGTGCAATTCGGACTATGGCCACGCACAGGTCGGAGTGACTGCACCGGCTTGTGATGATCGCCGCACTCGGATGGTGCGGCAATAGGGCCTGCTGTAGAGTTGGACGCGTCGTTTCCGCACCGCGCGCGCCAAGGGCGCCTCCGACCAGAATGTCAATTATAACCATGCTTTGCGCAACGCGATGCTGCCGGTTCGTCATCGGCGCCGGCGGATTTCTGGGTATGGGCGAACACGATGTGGCCGTTAAATTTAGCGAACTGAAATGCCTAAACGAGCCGGTGCACAGCAATGCCACAAATTCGGCTAACAGGCCGACGACCACGACCGGCGCCGGCGCTCCGCCAAATGCGCGGCGTGATCAGAACTATCCGAATCACGCCGTCTTGAACGCAACTACGTACTCACGGGACGCCTGGCTAATTGCTCCTCGCCTTGCCCTGTTGCTTCGGGTCACAACCGATCTGAAACGTCAAACTCTTGCCGCCCCCCGACGTCACGCCTTACGCGTTCTCGGTCAAACGCTTTTGCAATGCGATGCCGAGGGCCGCCGCGATCGTAAGTCCCGCCACGCCTAGCAGCAGCCCGTCGCGTGCGTCACCATCCGGCAACGCGTTTCTTGCCGCCGCCATGGTGTCGATGCTGCGCGAGACCTGACGGGAGGCCAGTTGCGTGGCGTTCTCGGCTCGGTCCGACAGGTCGGCGGCCACCCTGCCGGCCTTGGTCAGCGCGCTGCTGAGCTGCTCCTGCACGGCCGACACGCCGACCCGAACCTGGTCACCAGTGTCCTGCGCCAGTTGGGTAGCCTGATCCTTGGCGGTATCAAGCAACTCGCCGGACTTGTCAGCAATTTTTGCACCGGCCTCGTGCGCGACGGCGGACGCCTTGTCGGCTACTTGCGAAGCAAACTCAGTCACCTGCTGCTTGAGACGTTCCTGCCCCTGGCGGACATAATCGTGCGTCTGCGCGTTGGGCTGGACCGACGCTTGCGTTCGCAGCAGGCTGAATAACCCAAGCCCGATCAGCGCGGTGCTAATCGGCGGATGGCGCAGCAGGTACCAGCCGACCCCTGCGCCAATCGTTAGCGCGGCGGCCGGATTAGCGGCGGCCTTGGCTTTGATATCCTCAACTATGCCGCTCATTTTGGATTCAACGGTGTACCTCGCATGCTCGACAAGCTCGTCCTTAGTCTCGATCGCATCCTGTTTTAGATCCTCGGTGAAGGCCGTTAGGGTCTTGGGCGATCTCAGGACCGCAAGATCCTCCGCAAACCGTGCCCGGGCCTTCTCCACCGCCAACTCGCGTTGTCTGAGCGTATCGTGCATGTATCGTCTCCAACCCGGCCTTTGCGAGCGCCATCACGGCTCGTTCGTCGTGGTCGAGGTGCGTGGCGTTGGGCGGCTGGCCTGAGAATTTCCGGCTTCCCCGGCTCTGGCAAAGCTGCCTTTGAATGCGCCTGCTACTTCGGATGCCACGTCCTTCAGGCCTTCAACATTGAGCCCACGCTGATCGGCCGCCTTCTTCAAAGTCTCGCCGGCGGTGACGGTTGCTTCCTTGAGCTGACCACCGACGTGGGTCGCAGCCTCGAACGCCTGCTCGCCGAGTGGTCTTAAGGCATCCTTCTCGAATTCAGTTGGGCGCAACACCGAGGCGAGCGCAGCGCCCGCGGCCAAGCCAGCCATCGCGACCACGAGCGGCTGCTCGTTCACAACGCGGGTAATGCCATCTCGCAAAGTTGATTGCGCCTGCTGAACCATCCGCCCGGACTGCTCGCCCACCTTGCGAGTCGTCTGAGTGGCGTAGTCTGACGCAGCTGAGGCCATAGAGTTGACCGATCGCGCGGTGCGGTCCGTGACGTCGGCGGCGTAGCCGCGCAGGTCGGCCGCGGCACTGGGCCCCGATGAGACCGCATGGCTCGCAACGGCTTGCGCTTGCGCACCACCGCCACCTTGTCGCATGAGCAACACCGCACCGGCGGCCATTAGCAGAAAGCTCTCCGGATTCCTCTTGAACGCGCCGATTAGCCAGTCGGCCGCGGTTCCTGGCGAGGTATTCATATTAAGTGCTCCCTGGCTGTCGCGATATCCTGTTTGACCTGGCGGATGGTACGGCTCGGTGTAAGCTCTTCACTTACGTCGGCACTGCCCTTGGCGTAGGCCCCCGCAGCGGCTGCAGCCAGTACCGCTGCCACGATCAGGCACGACCAATGCAGCGGGATTCCGAACGTCGCGATGCCGAACACGGCGCCTTGGATGACCAATAGTCCGGCGATTGCGCCAAGTCCCGCCGCGACACCTATCCAGACGCCGGCGCGGAGCTTGGACGAAAACTTTTCAGACAGCTCGGCCTTGGCGAGATAAATTTCTTTTTGCAGGAGGTCGGCCAGATCGCCGACCACATTCGCAAAGGCGCGTGGCAGGGCGGAGTTTTTCAGATGCTCAGCCATATGATCCGCCCGGAGTGCCATTCTGCCCCGGCGCAATGGAGGGCGTGAATGTATCGCCTTGTGTGGCCTTTAGGGTCCGGAAGATGAAAAAGCCCGCCATGGCCGCTAGGCCGAACACCAACGCTGGCTGGCGTCGCGTGAACTCCGAAGCCGAGCGGATCACCTGTTCGACAGTTTGATCCTGAAACTCCTCGGCATAGTCCCCTACCTTGTCGGCAAAATTCCGCACCAAGCCCGCTGCAACCGGCGATTTCTGATCGAGATCATCGGCGGCAAATTTGAACGAGTTCGCAACCTCGCCGGCAAAACCCCAGCCGTTGCCGATCTGCTTGTCGAGCATTTCCCTGACTTGCTCGTTGAGGCTGGCCGCCGTATTGGATGCAGCCTGCTTCGCCTTCGCGCCAGTTTCGCGCGCCATATCGGATGCCTTGGCGAGGGCCTCGCTCGCCGCATCCTTGATGGCATCGGTCGCGCCCTTGCCACGCGACGTATCACGCTTAGCGTCTCGCGAAGCGCCGGCTCCGCCGCTATTGAAATCCTGGTTGGACATGTCGCCCTCCGTCGCACACCCAACTTTCCGATGCCTCGTTTGTTCCGCTGACGATTTGGAAGCAGCAACGACGCCCGACGTGATCGGGATGCGACTTTCGAAATTTGCAAACGACAGATAGTTCCGTAACGGGGCGCTCTGGGTTGTCACCGGGGCGGCCATAGCGCTGTCTCGATATTGCTACTGGGTTTCGTATCCGGTTCGACCTGAAAGGCGCTGTGAAACCAACGTACATGTTTGTGGTTTAAGTGGATGCGCGGACCAGGTAACGGACGGAACGGGCCGCTCCGAAGGCGCCAAAGCGGAAATGGCCAACGCTGTACCCGCCTCCGAGCCACAGGTCCGCGCTCTCCGTCTGAGCATAGGGCCGAGAATTCAGCTCGCGCATATCAGCCGATCTTCGATGTTTAAGTGATGGCAGAGGATGAGGATCTGGCGAAAATGATCGCTGCTACCGAGCACGCGGCGGCACGTCGGGGGCTTTATCTGACCGTGCATGCGCTCAAGAGGGCGCAAGACGTGCTCAAGTGGGAGTTGGCTGGGGATCGAGACAGGGCGGCCGAAGCTCAGAACGGCTTTGACATAAAGGATTTGGCCGGCCATCGGGGTCGCTAGCGAGAGTGTCCCGCAAATCACGGTATAGCTCGCGCGAGGGTCGCTAGCGGACGACAGCCAGCCTCAGAGAGCGGAACAGGTGACCAGTCCGCTTAGTGAGCAGAATTAAAGAACCGCAGCTAAAATTCACCCGGGATTTGTGCTGGCGCTGTCGCGCTCTCGCCTTGCGCTATCGCTGAGCCGATCTCCCGCTTTTCCCGGTACTGATTGTGTGGCGGCCGGTTCTTTTGGCCGCGTTCAGCTGTGCAGCATCACCCTGCACAGCCGATGCGCCAAAAGTTCAAGTATTATTCCCAGTAGGGCGGGGCTCGGTAATAGCTATAGACTTGCTGGTCGTTTTCACGATTGCAATTCCAGCCCGTACTCTCGCTGTATTTAGGAGCGCCCGTCAGCTGACTTTCGGTTAGGTTGATTAGATATCCGCCGAGATTGGTATCGTAGTTTAGTTTCGACCACGGCACCGGATAATAGTCTTCACCCATTCCCAGGAACCCTCCAAAGCTGAGTACAGCGTAGGCCACCTTTCCAGATATCTTGTCAATCATCAAACGTTCGACGGAACCGATCTTGCTTCTATCGGCGCCATAGACCGCTGTTCCTTCAACTTTGTCGCTGCCGATAAGATTTGCTGTCTCTCGGGTTTCAATTGAAGCTGAAGCGCTGCTAACCATTGAAACGCCTCCGTATAGTTTCTGTTGACACGTCGCTTGGAGAAACGAATTCCGTTGCGGTTTGTTTCCGGCGACAGTCGAATTTCCCGGTGGGCATGCTCGATCAGCAAAACAGCCGTTATGCAGGCTTGCGCTACTCCCTCTCGCCCCAGAGATCGCCCGAGAAGGCGCCAACCGTCACTGCCATAGGTCGCGGCCGACCGGGGAAACCCTAGACGGTGATCTGGCGAGCGCTAGGCTGGGTCCGGACATGGGGCACACAAAGCTTCAATCAATCGTATCCTACCAATGAACCATGCATTTTCTAAACAGCCCCGACGCGCTGCCGGATGGATCGCTGCTGATTCATGTCACTCCCGCCGCAGAGCAATCGTTCGGTAGCCTTGAGGGCCTCCTTCAGGGATGAAACATACTCATCTGCACCAAGCGGTGCGAGCTCCTCGAGGCTGGAAAGTGCGTCTCTCCGAAGCAACCCAAGTACAATTTTCGTTTTTGGGTTGCGCTGTTTCAACCTTCGTATAAGAAACCGAATGTTGGCTGGCGTGCCAGTTATATCGAGGTACAGCACGCAGACGGCGGCGATATTCTTCAACTCCAGAGAGCCAATCTTCTGCCTTGATGCCGCTTCGTGGAGGCTGGTACTCGCTTCGATGCCGCGACCTCTTAAAAGATGAGCCATCATCACCGTTGCTAGATTGTCAAACGGACCGCGACCTGGAAGACAGAGAACTTGGGCCTTTGTGGTGAGCGCGGGTGCGATTGGCGTTTCCGCAGATTTAGAAGACTCCTCCCCAGCACGAATTTGCTCTGCAACTTCGGTGAGCTCCTCAAACGTTGAGCGAAGGCTCGACGCGGTAGGTGAAGGCAGCTTCCCCGCCCCGAAGTCAAAAGAAGCAAGTTGCAGCGCTTCGACGGCGACGTTGTCATAATAGTCGACCAAGTCATGCTCAGCGACGAACTTCTCCAGCTGCTCCTCCGCTTCGTCCAAATCGCCGGCAAGTAGCCGCTGGTAAAGTGTTTCCGAGGGTCTGAGCGCCGCCCGGTTTCCGAATAGAATGTCAAAAAACGAAAGCGGCTCGAAATGACGGCCGATTACTACCGTACAGAGCGTGAGAGGCGTCGATATGATCAGCCCGATGGGTCCCCAAAGCCAAGTCCAGAAAATGGCAGCAACAACGACCGCGATTGGCGAGAGCCCGGTGCTGTGTCCGTAAAGAAGAGGTTCAAGTATTTGCCCCGCTAAGAACTCAGTCGTGACGTAAAGGGCCGTCGTTAAAAGCACCATCGACCAGCCAGGATCGACGGCCGCCGCCAATAGGATCGGAAGGGCCGCGCCGATCCAAGCGCCGACGTAGGGGACAAACCGAAATACGCCTGCCAGCACTCCCCAAAGCAATGGATGCGGGAGGCCAATAAAATAAGTCCCTATCGCTGCTACAAGTCCGAATGCTGAATTTATGCCCAATTGGACAATAAAATACTTGCTCAATCCTCGTCCCGCATTGTCCATCGCGGATGTTGCACGACTTAGGTCTGAAGACCCAAAAAGGCGGATTGCACGATCACGTATGTCCTCCCGATAGAGAAGCGCGAAAATCGTGACGACGAACATGATGGCGAGAGTCGCCAAGGGATGCAAAATTGGCGCAATGACTTTCTGACCGATCTCAATTGGTGTCAGCGGCGCTTGCTGAACTTGCACCGGCATCGGCTCAGGTCGATTGTGGTCTTCAGAATTTGGCACCTTTGTCGACGAAAACTTTTGTTCTGAGCGGGATTTAAAACGAGTTATAGCGTGCGTTAGTGGCGTCACGCTTATCTCCCACAGCTTGGAAATCTTATTCTCAATAGAGGTCTGGTAGGCAGGAAGCTGCCCAGCCAAATCCGTAACTTGGCTCCCAATGATCGCGCCAATGCCGATAATGATGCTGAGCGCAAGAAGCACCGCAGCGATAATGGCGGGCACACGGGGAATATGCGCACGCCGGAGTAAACTGACCAGCGGGGCGAGAATAAAGGTCAGAAGGGCCGCTAACGTGATTGGAATCAGAACTTCGCTTGCAAAGTAGAGAGCGGCAATGATCAGTGCGGCAATAAGCAGAGCGGCCGCACGAGAGACTAGATGGGTACTCCCCCCATTGATTTGACTAAGGTGATCCGTTGAAAATGCGATCTGCGTTCGCGGTGTAACCAACTTGCTCCACTGATTGCCTAGCTCGTGCGATAGGATCGGACTCTGCTCCGGTCTTTCGATTGCTTCCTCGCCCGGTCCTACAGTCGACATTTATATTATTAGTTCCACTCGCTTGTGACAGAGCATGGCAAAGCATCATAAGGCCTTAGGATTGCAGGACTACCTGATAAAGAGCTAAGGCCCCCCTCATCAGCTTCCGAAGAAACGCGGTCCTTGCAGGCAAGTTCCCCCGTGAGTAATTTTACATACTTTCGCGGAAGAGCGATAATTGGAGCCGCCACACGTTAGTGCCACCCGCGCTCCGAAGAGTTAATTCGCAAAGATTCTCGAATTTATTGGCAGTGCAGGCGGCTGCTGATTTTGTCTCACTCCCAGCTACACCGCTCGCAACAAACACACGGCCTTGATCCGGGATCAGCGCAAATGCACGGGACGTGGTGGACAAGCGCCACCCTTTCGTACAGGCCCTACAACAGGTCGGACTGATTCAATTATGTGAACTGGTGCGACCCAGAATGATAGTTCATCATTTATTTTGCTCTGGAGGGAAAGTAACGCTTCGCCTCACATCCAAAGTCGCGGTTAATCCGACAAAACGCTCCTTTGTGCTTCTTCACAGGTGAACCGATCAATTTTGTACCCATGCCGGCAGATACCGTATCAGGGCAACCTATTCCGTTATCGAGCACCCGAAGCGTGGCGAGCTCGACGAATGGAAACTTGCTCGGCAGGGCATATTCCACGTTTTGTGGCCTCGCGGCGTCTGGAGAGCTCGAGTGGGCGTCATCACTGCCGCCAGCACCACCGGTAATGACTAGAACCTATCTCAAAATCGTCTGAAGAGGATTATGAGGCAGGCGAGTTGCACGAAGCCAAGGAAGTTCTTCGGATAGAACTCCCAGCGCACGAGAAGGCGGCGCTGCCATTGAATCCAGGCGAAGAATCGTTCGACCAACCAGCGTCTCGCATATCGGCGAAGTCGGCGTCCATCTTGCGTAGCGGACTTGCGGCGATTGGATCGGTGCGGTGCGATCATCTCGATGCCGTCGTTACGTAATTCGTCATCCAGTGGATCGCTGTCATAGGCGCGATCGCCGATCAAATTGTCCGGCTTGGCTTCGATCATGTAGAAGTCGAAGCAGATCTGCACCAAGCGCACTTCGTGATGGTTCGCGGCGTGTGTGCTCACCGACAGCGGCAAGCCATGCCGATCCACAATCGCCATGATTTTCAAGCCTTTTCCACGTTTGGTCGGACCGATCTCCGCGCCACCGCCCTTGGCCATCGCGAAGGTCGCATCGATAAAGCTCTCCTCCTCGTCTAGCACTCCCTTCTCGCGAAGCTCGTTGGCAACATCCGTCAGCACACGACGCAAAACTTCATTGCGACACCAAGTCTGAAAGCGCCGATGCACCGTTTTGTAGTTCGGATAGCTCTGCGGCAGCATGTGCCATTGCGCACCCGTGTTGAGAATCCACAAGACTGCCTCAAGCACGCGCCGTGTCGGGATCGGTTTTCGTCCGGGACGCCCGTCGGGAATGTGCTCCTCCGGAAAATGACTCCGGATGCGCTCCCATTGCTCGTCGTTGAGCCGAATCATCCGACATTTATAGCGGATCGAGACTGCTTAGCAATTTTGAGATAGGTTCTAGTCGCATGCAGGCTCTATGAGGCGTACTTGGCCGCCCGTTCGGCCGGACCCGCCTAGTTTTTCCTGAGACCGCCCGAGAGCCGGCCGAGCCGCCCGGCCATGGTCGTCACCGACCGCGGGCCAGAAAACCCTAGACGATGATCTGGCGGGCGCTGGGCTGGGTCCGAACGGACGGTCGGCGCGACCACAAAAACCAGCCTTTCCGTGACCGCCGTCACAGCGCCTAGCCGGATTGCACTATCTTGTGCGTATGGAACTCGCCGATGGGGAGGCGACCATGCTCAGCAAGATCTTCAAGGCCTGGACTGACAGCTACCGAGTAGTCGAGAACCACCGCGCGGTGCGCAGGACCGCGGAGCGCCTGGTGTGGAGCGGTCGAGACGCAGTCGAGGCGCAGTTCGATGGGCGCCGATCGGCAGTTGCGTCGTGGCTCTAACGGCCGACAAAGATAGCCTTGATGTGAACCTGATTTGGGTTGGCAACCAACGCCGCTAGGCGAGAGGCATTGCGCCTACCGCCGCGTTGGGAGACCATCACGAGCATGTGCGGCCGCTTCACCCGGATGTACACGTGGCAAGAGCTCGTCGCGCTCTACCGACTGACGCTCGGCACCTCAAACCTGCAGCCCCGGTACAACATCTGCCCGACCACACAGGTTGACGCGATCGTCGACACCGACGGCAAGCGCGAGCTCGTCAGCATGCGATGGGGGCTCGTTCCGAGCTGGTGGAGCAAGCCGCTCCGGGAGATTGAGGCTCGCGACCTTCAACGCGCGAGCCGACACGGTCGCGACGAAGCCGATGTTCCGCTCGGCGTTCAGGCGCAATCGGTGCATAATCCCGGCTTCAGGCTACTACGAATGGCAGACGACAACGGCGGGCAAGCAACCCTACTATTTCACGCCGAAGGAGGGCCCAATCTTGTCGATCGCGGGCATCTGGGACGAATGGAGGGACCCGGAGGCCGTAAAGCCGCTCAAGTCCTGCGCGATGATCATCACCGAACCGAGCAAGTTCGTTGCAAAGGTACACGACCGAATGCCGGTCCTCCTCGCGCCCAACCAGTTCGAGCCGTGGCTTTCTGGCATGGCGGGAGCGGAGATCCTGCGGCCCGCCCCCGACAAGGCGATCGTGATGCGACCGGTATCGAAGCGCGTGAACAGCTCGCGAGCGGACGACGGCGACGCGAGCCTGATTGACGCAGTGGAGGCCGCATGACGGCCAAGGCGCTCGGCAACACGCGCCACCGAGGATGAAATGCCGACGCGCTTGGGCGATTTGCTTTATCGGTCGGCCACGTTTGCTGCTGTCGCGATCGCGGTCGTTGTTTTAGCAGACGCAATAATATTCAGTCCTGTTCATGGCGGTCCGGTCATTCCTCTCGCCGCTCTTTCGCTCGCTGGCATTATCTGGCTGACCGGCCGGCTGTGCCGTTACCTACTGGCCGGACGATAGCTTTGCGTTGGCACGCGCCATGACCCTGGGCAACATGCGCGCCCACGGCGTGCGCACCATCGCGGCCTGGTGCGCGGCGCGAGACTGCCACCACGCGGCCGTCATCGACGTCGAGCGGCTGGGCGACGACGTGCCGGTGCCGTCGCTGGGCGCGCGGATGCGCTGCAGCCGGTGCGGCCGCCTGGGCGCGGACGCGCGGCCGAACTGGCAGGAGCGGCGGGCCGTAGGCGCGTTTGATGGTCGACGCTGAAGACAAAGTGAGGCCGCCAGGCGCGGGTGCGCCTGGCGGCCTCCTGAGTCGGGACAAGGGCAAAGTTGGGGGCGCGAAATGCCCTTCCCCGCTATGCCACGCAGCTAGTTCTGTTTAGAGGCAATTCAAGCGGCGCGAACGGCTACGCCGTCCTTTTTCGAGCAGTCGGCCGAGCTGCCTTCCTCGGCGCTGCCTGGCGAGGCTTCTTTCCGGGTATCGGGAGCAGCATCTCGGTCTGACCCGCGATCCGCTTGGGTCCCCGCTTCGGTCGCGCCGCGGTCCCCTTCTCAGACTTCACGCTTCGGCGCAGCGCGTCCATGAGGTTGATGACCTTCGGAGGCTCGCGGCCCGCCGCCCGCTCGACCCTCTTGCCCGCCTGTTTCTGCTTCAGCAGCTCGGCCAGCGCGTTCTCGTAGCGGTCTTGAAACTTCGCAGGTTCGAAGCGCGCGCTCTTGGTCTCGACGATGTGGCTCGCCAGCTCGAGCATGTCCTTCGGGACCTTCTCGTCGGGAATGTCGTCGAAGTACTCAGCCTCTTTCCGTACCTCGTAGGGGTAGCGAAGCGTGACGCCCATCATTCCCTTCCCGCGGGCCTCCAGAGCTATGATGTGCTCGCGCGTCGTGAACATCACGGTGCCGATCGCGACCATTCCCTCTTGCTTGATCGCCTCGCGGATGACGGCGAAAGCCTGCCGCCCGACCTCTCCGTCCGGGACGACGTAGTAGGGGTTGTTGAAGTAGAGGTCGTCGATCTCGTCCCGGCGGACGAACTCGTCGATGTCGATCACGCGCTTGCTCTCGATGGCGATTGCGTCGAGCTCTTCCGGATCGAGCTCGATGTATTCGCCCTTGCCGACCTCGTAGCCCTTGACGATGTCGTCGGCTTCGACCTCGTCACCCGTCTCGGCGTCGACCTTGAGGTATTTGACGCGGTGCCCGGTCTTCTTGTTGATCTGGTTGAACCGGATCTTCTCGCGCTCGGACGTCGCGGGATAAAGAGCAACCGGGCACGAGACGAGTGAGAGCTTCAGATAGCCCTTCCAGTACGGACGAGGCGCCATGACAAACTCCAACGCTACTAAACGGCGGCGCAATATTACCCGCTCAGCGGCAGCGCCGCCATGTGACCTACGGCCCGTCGTTCTCAGTTTGTTTCGAGCCGACAGTTCAGCTGAACCGCGGGGCCTTGTCGTCTGTGGGTCTCGCCGCAATCGAACTTGAGTGAGCCGTCTCATGAGGATCGGGATCGACCTGGGCGGCACGAAGATCGAGGTGATCGCGCTCGACGACGGCGGCGCCACGCTACTGAGGCGCCGCGTGCCCACGCCCTCAGGGGACTATGAGACCACGTTGCGCGCCGTCGCCGAACTCGTCAGCGCGGCGCAGCGAGAGGTCGGCCCCGTCGAGGCGATCGGCGTAGCGACGCCCGGCGCCATCTCGGCGCGGACGGGGCTGCTGCGCAACTCCAACAGCGTCGCGCTGAACGGGAAGCCGCTGGACCGCGACCTCTCGTCAGCGCTACGCCTTCCCGTGCGCATCGAGAACGACGCGAACTGCTTCGCGGTCTCGGAAGCAACGGACGGCGCCGCCGCCGGGGCGCGCGTCGTGTTCGGGGTGATCCTGGGAACAGGCGTGGGCGGCGGCATCGTCGTCGACGGGCGCGTGATCACGGGCCTCAACAGGATCGCCGGCGAGTGGGGGCACAACCCGCTGCCGTGGGCGAACAAGAGCGAGCGTCCCGGGCACGCCTGCTACTGCGGCAAGACGGGCTGCATCGAGACGTTGCTGTCGGGAGCGGGGCTGGCGCGGGAGTACCTCTCGCGCACGGGGCGGAAGCTCGCCGCCGAGGAAATCGCGGCCACGGCGGCATCTGGCGAGCCAGGCGCCGCCCATTCCATTGCCGCGTACAAGGACCGGCTCGCGCGCAGCCTGGCGAGCGTCGTCAACGTCCTGGACCCCGACGTCATCGTGTTGGGCGGCGGACTCTCGAACATCGAGAGCCTGTACGCGGGACTACCGGACCTAATCGGCAAGTACGCGTTCTCGGACGGGATCACGACCAAGGTCGTTCCCGCCGCGCATGGCGATTCGAGCGGCGTGAGGGGCGCGGCGCGGCTCTGGTCACGCGAGCGGAATTCACTCTGAGCGATAGAGCGCCGGCCTGCGGCTCCTAGGCAGCCTTCATCTCCTGAGCGCTCCGGGGAAGAACGAGAACGTCGTCGAGCACGTCTCGGCTCGCGAAGCGCCGGCGCCGCACGCTCTTCATCACGTAGTCGACCACGCGCGGCAGGTCTCGGTCGATCGGCATCACGTCGACGCACCGCAGCCGGCGCTGGTCACCAACGTACAAGGCCTGCCGCGTCCGAAAATGCTCGTCGACGCCCACGGGCAAACGGGAGACAGGCGGCACCAGCAGAAGGCCGTGGAGGTGCAGACCGCCATTTATCGTCACCTCGACGAGCGGCTTGTCACGCTTGCCAACCGGCGCGTCTGGAACGGCGACCATGATCGGAAGCATGCCTCGTGATTTATCGGATAAAGGCCTGCGAACGAGGCGTGTAAGGAGCTTCTTGTAGACGAGCTCTGCCTCAGCCCTCATCTGCGCGATCACCGCTTCCGGCTTGCCGGGCAACGGTGCGAACGTCAGCGTCGCAAAGTAAGGACGCCAACCGTTGGAAACGCGATCGATCGCGAGCTGACCATAGCCAGCCAAGGCATCATCGACTGCTCGGCGATCACGATCATCGTAACAGGTGGTAGCAGCCATCGATTTCTGTTTAGCTCGCTTGAGTTGCAGGTTCGATTGTTGGCAGCAAAGGCTTCGTTCTCGTTGTTGTAGTCAGTGGACTTGTAATCAGGCAGCAAGCTCGATGGACCTGTAATCAGGCAGCAACAAGCAAATCGCACTGAGCTTATCGCCCTGCGCGCTTGCCTTGCGAGGGCAGAAAGCGCGCGGGCTAATACCGACGAGATTCGGTACGTTCTCCGCGGCGCGCTCGAGCCTGCCGCCCTATTTAGGCGCATGATCAAGGTGGGCATAACGAGTGATCGTGTTGTGATTCGAATGAGTAGCTAAACGGAAGAATCGCAAATGGCGAGGCAAAAACCGACCCGCCCGCAGCTTTTAGAGCACCAACTTTTTCGAGAAAACCTCTCACGCCGCGATGCCGGGCACAGGCGAGCGATGCGGTTTGACATTTGGAAATCGGGGAGATTTCACGGCCACCCACCCCATGAAATACCAGACCTGCCAGAAGCGGTAGATTTCCCCACCGTCGAACCCCGCCGCGCGCAACGCCTCGATCAGCTCCCGCTCGTACCAGGCGTGCATCGGGCCCCGGAGGGCCTGCTCTTTGTCGAGAATCTCTTTATCGCTGAAGCTGCGCCGCTTGAAATCATAGTAAGGACCGAGGAAGAGGTTCTGCGCTCGCGCGGTCGGCGCGAGCAGCTTTTCGGCGATTATCAGCGCGCCGCCGTCGACGAGCCCATCGTACACGCGGCGCAATAGGGCCGGTCGATCGCCCTCCGGGACGAACTGCAGCGTAAACAGACTGGTTGCCAGCGACATGTTCCGCATGCCGCCGAAGGTGCGGGCGTCTGCGACCTCGAAGCGCAGGTTCGCCGCGCCCCGATCGCGCCAATGCCGAGCGAACTGGCGCTCGATGTCGATGCCGACGTAGCTCGCGGTCGGTCGGCTCGCTTGGTTGGCGTCCCGAATCGCCCTTAGCAAGGCCCCGGTTGAGCAACCGAGGTCGACGACGGTGGTGTCCGGCTGCACGAAGTGCCGGGAGAGGTCGAGGGTCATGCCGCGCACCACGTCGAGGTCGGGAATCGACTGCAGGATGTGGTCGTCGAAGCCATCGGCGTGCGCGGCGAACGAGAAATCGACCACAGTCATCGCCGCGACTCCCCATAGGGCCGAAGCACCCGTTCGTAGACGGCCTCGGCGATGGCCTTCATCAGGAACGGCGGCACCATGCGACAAATTCGTTCCGCCGCCTGGTCGATGGTGCCGGTGAGGCGGTAATCGTCGGGCAGGCCGAAAAGGCGCTTCAGCTCCGGGATCGAAAATTTCCTGTCCTGATCGGGGTGCAGTGCGCCGCTGAGACCGTCGGGAATCTGACCCGTCACGGCCAGCGTCGGCGCGGGCAAGTCCCACGCGCAGCGGACTAGATTGAACCGGCTGTGCGGATCGAGCCCCACGTGTTGCGGTCGAGTCCACATGTCAGGGCTCTTCGGGAAACGCGGCACGACACGCCCGAGCGCGCTGACCCGCATCGCGCGATGCCACGGCTCGAGCTGCGCGGGCGTTTGTCGCAGTCCGGCCAGCGCTGATCGGACGCTCACGTGAGCGTGCGTCGGTCCGGGAAAGATGGCCTTAACGTCGTCGTCGCTGTTGATGCCGATCGCCTCGGCGACGTCGCGCCGAATGCCGAGGATGAATAACCGCCGGCGGTCCTGCGCCACGCCGAAGTCGGCGGCGGAGAGCACTGCGGCAGCCGCGAAGTACGCTCGCTTGCCGCCTGAGAACCGCAGCTCTTCCATGGCGCCCTCGAACAAGTGATGGTGCCTTGTCATCAGCGCCGGGACGTTCTCGGTGATCACCACCTTCGGTGCCACCGCCTTGGCGAGCTTGTGGTGATCGAAGATCAGCGTTGCCATGCCGCTCTGCTGGACGTCCGAGTAAGCGCGCTTCCGACGCTGATCGGAGATCACGCCCTTCTTTGCCGTGCTGACCTCGCAGCAAGGCGGCGAGCCATGCATGACGTCCAAATCACCGATCTTCAGGCCGGTTGGTGACAAGAACTGCTCCACGGCGCTGTCGTCGAGCGCGATAGCGCGAATATCGCGGTCGTCGATGTGAACACTCGGAAAGTTCGCGGCGTAAGTTCGACGCGCCTCGGCGACGAACTCGCTCGCAAGCAGGACGCGGCCGCCGGCCAGATGGGAGCCGAAGCAAGCGCCCGCGCCACCCGCGAACGTCGTGAGCTGCGTGAAACTCTCAGGCGCGGAGGCTTGATGCGCGTCCGCGAGAAAATAGGGCTCGTAGATGCCGGGCTTCATCGGAGGCTGGGTCTTTCCAACCAACTATCGGCGGAGCTAACGCAGCACCAACCTTGCGCCCGAGCAGAAGCAAAAAGGTGCAGCCGGCGGGCGGCGTCGGGACAGAGCTCGGCGGCGACAGTCAAGAGTTCAAGTGCGCGCCCGTCGCCGACCCAACCATCCTTTGGCATGTTCAGGCGGGCGTCGCCGCGCGTTGCGGCGACGATGATTTCAGAATTGGTGATATCGTGCGACGTGGTCGGCCGCTTGAGCAGGACGAGCGAAGGGCGACTGAAGCCGCAGAGATCGAGCAGCTTGTTGGCGACGACGGGAAAATCACGGTGCGGAACAGCAACTATGATCGCGGCGTCGCCGTCCACCACGCGGTGGATCGGCAGCAGGCGCGCCAGCGTGGCCTCCTCCGCGCCGACCTCATCGTGATAGTCCTCGTCGAGCAACCGGAATTCCGCTGGCTCAGGCGTCACGAGGATGAGGTCGAATCGCTGCCCCTCGTCGATCAAGCCGCCGAGCGTGCCCGTCGGAGGCGCGTCGCCTGCGGCTTGCGCATCGGCTTGATTGGGGACGTGCTCCGCTGCTGCGTGGCGCTTGAGGCGACGCGTGACGCCGAGGAGATACTCGCGCGCGCCGTCGTCGGGGCATTCGGCGAGGATGCGGGCCAGTTCGTCGACCCTTTGCGCCTCATCGCCTTGAAGCTGCTTGTAGATTACGCAGCTCTGATACGCGAGCGTGTAGCCGGCCATCAGGTGCCGGGTGATCTCGGGTCGCAGCAACAGGTGCTCATGCTCGCCGATCTGATACAGCATCGAAATTTTCGCAGCCGATCGTCCGAGCCGCGCCTCGTCGCGCGTGATCACGCCAGCTTCGACCAGGGGCACCAAGAAAGCGTCGAGCAGCGCCTTGTCCTTTTCGAACGCGCGAAAGCCGTCTCTGATGCCGATGCAGAGCCGAACCAGCGACCCGACACCGCCGCGCCATTGCGCCGCGACCTGGGCGCCCTGGGCCGACGCGTCGTTCACTGTCACACTATTCATTACCGACGGCATCTCATTTGGCTCTTTGACTGAATAAAAGCGGTGTTCCTGCTAGTTCAGAGGTTCGACGAGAACTGCATGGTTCTCGCCGAACTGCGCGAGCGCTTCTTCGATCTCGCGCTTGCGTTCTGCGGGGTATCTGATCAAGGCACGCAGCTGCTTCTCGCCGGCCGTTCGCTTCTTGAGTGCCAAGGCGCGCTCGTGGTTGCGCGCGACAATGTCGCTGACCTTTTGCAGCTGGTCCTCCTCGGTCTCGGCCTTGGCGATCTCGAGCAAGTCGGACTGGAAGTGCGCGACGCAAGCTTTCAGCGCGGCTGTCCTTACCGTTGGGCTCAAGCTCGCGATCTGCAGCAGCCGCTCCAGCCGCTTCTTGCGTGCGGCGTCAGTCTTGCCAGGCAGCGGCAGCTGGCGCACCGCCCGGGCGATGCCCCCCTCAGGGCGACCGCGGGTTTTCGCGACATCCTGTCGCGAAATTGTCTGCGCGTGGTCGACGTACTCCTGCGCCAGGTCGGCAAGATCCAGGATCGGCTTCTGGTGGTTGTTGAAGATCTCCTCGATCTGGCCGAGCCGGACCTCGATTTCGGCGAGCGCGGTGCACGTCGGCGGGACCACGCCATTCAGCTCGGCAACCGCGGTATCGGCCAACGGAGGCTGCCCGCGCGGCACGATCACGTCATCGGCGGGGACCCGTACGACCACTCCGGACGCGTTGTGGGCGACATCGGTCATTGCAATCTCTCCACCGAGGACCACATGGCTGACGGCCATTGACATTGTCCTCGGTAGAGGATAAGTAATGTCCTCAGATGCGGACGGCAAGAGGCTGCTGGAGATAAAGATGAACTCGAGCTCGCCCCAGCTGAAAATAGACGAGCCCAGCTTCACTGCGGCCGACCTCAGCTCCATGGTGGGAGTTGATCGTAAGCTCGTTAACCTCTGGCTCGAGCGCGGTGTGATCGTGCCCAGCAAGCTGGAGCGGCTGCCGTCTCGCAACCGGCCGATGTTCTCCGTGATTGGGATTTTCAAGGCGCGGCTGATCAGGGTGTTGTCAGAGACTCTATCAATCAACCCGGCCAGCTCGATGCTTGCCGGCAATGAGGCCGAGCGCGCATCGCGCCCCGGTGCCGCTGCGGCCTCAAGCGTCTCTCGCATGGCGCAGACACTGGCGGACGAAGGGTGGATGTGGGCGGTCGCCAGGAGCGTTGACCGAGGTAAGCCGCTCACGCTGTTCGCGGCGATTACCCGCGCCGACGACTGCTGGCAATTCTTCATGGAATTTGACGTCAGCAAGCTCGCCCCGCGATTTCGGCCAGACGAGCCTTATGCGATCGTGCCAATCGGCATGCTCTTCGCCGGGGTATATCGGCAGTGCAAGGAGATCCACGCGGGCAAGCTGTCCAGGCAAAAAAAGAACAAGCAGGCGGACCGTGCGCGCTCGTGATCACCAACGCGTCGAGCCGCGCGGGCTCTCGCGCATCGAGGCGGCCGCCTACGTCGGCGTGTCCCCGAGCATGTTCGACCTCATGGTGAAGGACGGGCGCATGCCGGTGCCGAAGGAGATCAACAGCCGCCGGGTCTGGGACCGCCGCGCACTCGACGTTGCGTTTGAAGAATTGCCCGAGCGCGATGAAGGCAACCCGTGGGACGGCGAAGCGGCCGCCTAGGCGCCGGTGAGCATGGCGAGCATCAAGTTGAAGTACATGGTCGAGGATATCGACCGCCACGGCAACGTGCGTCGCTATGTGCGCGTGCCTGGGAGAGCGAAGGTTCGCATCCGCGAGCCGGTCGGCACGCCGGCGTTCATGGCTGCGTATGAGCGCGCGGTCGCTGGGGGCGACGAGAAGCCGCGCCAGGTGCGCCAAGCAGCGCGCGGATCGTTTCGTGCGCTCTGCATCGCTTACTACGGCAGTAGCAATTTCGCACAGCTCGACCAGAGCACCCAGAACTGGCGCCGCCACCACCTCGATGAGGTTGCCCGCGCGCACGGGGAAAAGCCGGTAGCCCTCCTGCAGCCGAAGCACGTGCGCCGCCTGCGCGACGAGCTAAAGGCATCGCCGAATGTCGCCAACAAGCGACTTAAGGCGCTTCGCGCGCTGTTTTCCTGGGCGCTGGAAGAAGAGTTAGTGCCGCACGACCCCACGGTCGGCGTGAAGCCCATCAAAACTATGAGCGAGGGCCACCACAGCTGGGAGCTTAACGAGATCGAGAAATTCGAATGCCGGCACCCCGTTGGCACAAACGCACGCTTGGCGATGGGGCTCCTTCTTTACACTGCGTGCAGGCGCGAGGACGTGGTTCGGCTCGGTCCTCAGCATATTCGGGATGGCCGGCTGCGGTATCGCCAGGCCAAGAACGAGCACCGCAGCCCCGTCGATCTCGACATTCCCGTTCACCCTGATTTGCTGGCGATCATTGAGGCGACGCCGATCGATCACTTGACCTTTTTGGTATCTTCGCGGGGTCGCGCGTTCACGCCTGCGAGCTTCGGCAATAAGTTCAGGGAATGGTGCGATGAAGCCGGTCTGCCGCACTGCTCGGCCCATGGTCTGCGCAAGGCCGCGGCAGTGCGCCTTGCCGAACGCGGCGCCACCGCCCACGAGATCATGGCGATCACAGGCCATCGCTCCCTCGAGGAGGTCGAGCGCTACACCCGCGCCGCTCGGCAGGGAAAGCTTGCGGACGCTGCAATGAGCAAGCTCAAAGCGCGAACAGACAATGTCCCACCGGAGTAGAAGTGGGACACTCGGCGGGAAATTCGCCAAGACTCTCAAACTCGAATTTTCGTGGTGGCGGTCCCGACAGGACTCGAACCTGTGACCTTCGGTTTAGGAAACCGCTGCTCTATCCAGCTGAGCTACGGGACCGCTATATAAATCGGCAGTTTTGTGCTATCTTGTATGTAAGTACCCACATACATACTTTCTGAGTATGAAAGCTAGGACGACGCCGTATCAGATTCAATCGGTTCCTCGGTATCCGGAGGCTCTTCAAATCTATCGGATACCAGCAAGTTCGCATTGGCAGTGTCGTTACTTCATTGATGGGAAATACATCAGAAAAAGCACCAAGACCGACGACAAGGCAGAGGCGATCACATTTGCCAAAAATCTGTTTGATAGTGTCCGGTTATACGTGACGGCAACAACAAGCTTGTGCGCCGCTCTTACTGGATGGATATGGATGATCGGACATTTGTAATTGTGATGACAAAGGGTATCGGTGCACATTTAACAAACGACGAGAAACGGGCACATCTAGCGGACTTGCGCCGTGAGCATCTCATTGACCAAGTTTGTGCTCAGGAAATACTCCCGCCTCAGAAGTGACGGCAAAGAGATAGAAATGCTTCAACCACTTCTCAATTTCTCATCTGCTATAGCTTTTTTTGTTTCTTCCGCGTTTGGAATCAATATGAGCACTGAGCAGCAGCGGTATGAGGTAATTGAGCGGGTCGGCAAAAAAATTGAAATCCGCCAATACCCGACACGGATTGTTGCTGAGGCAACTGTAGACGCCAGGATATCGGGTAATCCAAGAGGTGATGCTTTTCGTATTGTTGCGGCTTACATTTTTGGCGCAAACAAAACGCGCCAGAAGATCAATATGACGGCGCCAGTCGAGATTGCAAAGCCAAGCGTCACGATCCCGATGACAGCACCAGTTGAGGTGAATAGTGCGAACAATGTTTTGATAATGCGGTTTTTCATTCCATCCAGTTATTCGATAAATAATCTACCTGAACCGTCTGATCCGAGGGTCAAGCTTATTGAGCTTGAACCAATGACCGCCGCGGTTTTGCAATTTTCTGGCTCGACCAGCGATGCGGCAGTAATCCACTCGAACAACGGAGCTGATGACGGCAATTCAGACTACAAAGTGGCGTGTGTCAGGAGCCGCTAACTTGCAGAGTTTTGGCAGTCGGTGAGTTAGGAGAGAATTCCCTCTCTTCGTTTCAACGACCGCTTTACTTTCTTCTTTGATGACGCCTTCTCCGATACCGCTTTCTTCAAACGCGCTTTCTTCGATGGCGTTTTCTTTAAACCCGCCTTCTTTGAGGGTGATTCTTTCGAAGGCGTGTCGTTCGGAAATGTATCCGTTGGAAGGGTATCTTTCGAAACAGTTTTCGCAAAAGGCAGATTAGTCTTTGCAACCAATGCTTCTGCTTTTGCAAGTAGATCTTTCAGCTGAAGGTCGTTAACAGCTTGTTTGATTATGGAGTGCGGCAATTTCGCGTCGGCAAGCTTCTTCAGTCCATCGCTAATCCTTTCAATATTCTTTGGATCAATGATTTTTCTTGCTGTTTCGACAACATCGGATGTTTTGATGAATTGTCGAACTTCAGGAAACGCCTGTTGTAGGCGTTTGCTTTTGGCGTCTTGCGCTACGTACACGATCGTGAGCATCCTTTGGAAAAGGACCGAGCGAGACTTCTCGGGCAAAATATTGAAAGCCGCATCGATAAACGGCTCTACCAATTCAATTCCGTCAGCCTGCCATAGGCACCAACAGCATTCCATGAACTTTTTTTCGGCTGAATCACCACCGACAGCTAAGATTGGCTCAATCTCTTTTATTGTCAGCCCTAGTGACCGACTAAGCTGTGCGTCTACAGCGTCTCTCCCGAGCATGATCCTCTCCTCAATTTTGCAAATCGATCGTTAAATTCGCTCCTTTCGCCAATTTTTCTGTTTTGAATTGTACGCGTCAATGCTCCGTCAGTACAAGCAAGATTACGTTGGGTAATCAGCCTTGACGTAGTGGCGAAAAGCCCACGGCGACATCGAATAAAGAAACAATCTAGGCGAAAAAATCCTAAAGGGAAACAAGGAAGCGAGCGTCAGCGCAGCTGTGAGGCATCTCGGATTTTCCTCAATCTTCATCGCTTCAGTTCATCGCTTGCTGGCTCTTATCAATAAGAAGTTGACCCCAAGGGGGCACCGCTGGGCTCACCCTTGGCTGGACGCAGGGACGGGGCAACGCGCGCCCAGCATGTAAACTCAATTCAGTGAACAGTCTCGTCGAAAAACCTCTCAAGGAACATACCAAACCATGGAAGTGACGTTGTTTGATCCAAGTCAAAAACTCGTTAGCGGTTCCCTGTTCTTCTTTTAAGAACCTAGGAAATAGGAAAGTAAATCGAAACGGCTCTCAAGCTAATCGGTGGTCGACGGCAAAGCCCCTCGACTGTGACATTTCCCCGCTCTCAAAGCGGCAAGCAACAACAATAAAAGCAAGGAGGCGTCTATGATAAAAATCGCCGCCTATCGCTCCGGCTACGGGATGACTTGCGTCCAATGCGGCGATCTGGTGATCGCGCCTGAATGGTCGGAATACGTGAACGAGCGCCTGGTCCTCAATCTTTGGTCCTGCACGAACTGCGGCTTTCAGTTCGACACCGAGGCACATATGCCTGCCGATGCCGAACCGAAGACGGATAGTAGTGTGTTTGAAGAGCTTTATCCGCCGCTGGTGACGTAAATAGTCCGGATAATTGGACGCTGTTTGATTCAGGTCAAAGACACGTTAGCGGCTCTTTGTTTTTCTTAAATAGTAGAGAAGCAGTCGCATAAGGAGCCTCTGTTTCTTCGAAGTGCAAAAAGAGCGGACGCGTTCGGACAGTGTGTCTAGGAACGCCCTTCTAAAATAGCAGCCTTCCCGAAAGCGCCCGCTCTTTTTTTAGGAGGGTCCCATGACAACGATAGCGCCTATCCCTGATACTGAACGTGGGATGACCTGCGATAAATGCGGCAATACGCTGATCATGCCAAAATGGTCCGAATATGTCAGCGATGGACTCGTCCTCAATTTCTGGCACTGCTGGAAATGCGGATATTGCTTTGAAACTGACGCGTACATGTCGGTCGATGTCGAGTTCAAGATCGATAGTAAGGTTGTGGAACAGTTTTTTACGTCGCTGCTGGTGGCGTAACTCATCGGAAAGTACGACATGGCAGACCGACCAAAACCAACACGTGCCGCCGGTAAAGAGTCCGCGCCAGACATTGTTACTGGGCAGGGCAAACCATCGTTTAATCAATTCCGCTTGAGAGTGGACGGGCAAACCAAAGACTCGTTCACGACCCTTGAGGCTGCCGAAAAAGCCGCACTGAAAATCAAACAAGCATATCCCGTCGTGCAAGTTTCGGTTCATGATTCTATCGAAGGTCGGCAAATAATTATCGAGGCAGAAAAGGCATAGATCGTGCCGAAACCTGACCATATTGCTGTTCTTGAACGGCGGCAGAAAGTTCTCGAAGATGAGATTGCCAAAGCTTTGCTACATTACTCAACCGATGACCCGATGATCGTTGATCTCAAGTGCCGCGTCTTGCATCTGAGAGACGAATTGGAAAAGCTTCGTCATCAAGCGCTTGCGAATAGACGCCTGCACTAACACGCAATCTCACACGGTCCGAAGTCGTCTTTCGCCTAAATTGCGGCAGCGCTTCGGATACATAATTTTCACAGGGCTAGCTAGAAAATGCAGGTCTGGGTCAGCCAATAAACAGTTCAATGTATGATTTTGCCAACCGAATCGTAGCGGGCGAGAAATTCCCAAGCCTCGCGCTCAGTTTTGAACCGCTTAACCCGACCGTTCTCAAAAACTACTCGCCCGTGCCAAAACGCGTGAAACCCATTGGCTGAGAGGTCTACTCGATTACTTGGATCCTCGTTTCCGTCAGTCATGACGATGTTCATAATGCGACCCCTGTTTTCTCTTCTCTCAGGTAGCCACTGGCGTTCGCTCACCTGCTTCGTTCAACTTGACCTGGCTATGTGGAAACCTCCGCCTGAGTTCAAAGCCTGCCTTCAGTGCCCCCATTAAGTTCCTATACTCCGACACAAATTGTCCATCAACTTTGAGCACAAAGCCTGCAGAGGGTCGAACGGCGGCTGACGGGTATTTCGATTCAATCGTCTCATTGCTCACATTTTGTTCGATTGTTTTCTCGTTTTGCACGCGATCCCCCTCGTTCGTGTTTTCACCGAAGGTGCCGTCATGGTGTATCTAGTGGCACAGACGACCGAATCGTGGATGTTTTGGTATGGGCTCCTGGAAACTTTTGTCAAAAAACACGGGCATTGCCGAGTGCCAGTCGGCTACAAGACTGATGATGATTATAAACTTGGCGTTTGGATCAACACTCAAAGGACCAACAGGAAAAAGATGGATTCTGATCGTCGGCGGCGTCTTGAGGCGCTGCCGGACTGGTCGTGGGATATATTGTCTTACCGGTGGGAAGAGGGCTTCTCTCATTTGAAGCAGTTCAGCGAGCAGGAGGGGCACTGCCGTGTATCACAAAGCTACAAAACCGATGATGGTTATAAACTTGGCGCTTGGGTCACTGTTCAAAGAACTAACAGGAAAAAGATGGAGTCTGATCGTCGGCGGCGTCTTGAGGCGCTGCCGGGTTGGTCGTGGGACCCTTTTGCAGAACAATGGGAAAAGGGCTTCTCCCATCTGAAACGTTTTTCCGACAAGGAGGGGCATTGCCGAGTCCTGCGGAGCTACAAGACGGACGATGGTTATCGCCTCGGTGAATGGGTCAAAACACAGAGACAGAGAAAGACTAAAGAGGCAATGGACCCTGATCGTCGGCAACGCCTGGAGGGACTGCCGGGTTGGGTTTGGAAAGTTGAAAAATGACGCTTCGCCTGAAACACTTTGCGAGGTTTCGGCGGATACAAACCTAAACCATAGAAACGCTGATGGGCGGTCTTTCACAGAAAATTCGCTTAGCCTCGCCGTAATGTTTTCGGGGCAACCGCGCGGCAACATGAGGGCGTTAGGTTGGTTCGTTGGTCGCTTGAAACACCGCGAATACACCCTACCTAACCTTAGAAGCTGGGCACCACCCATCCCCCATAATGCCTGCGTGTCCAGCCGAGATTGACCCCAGCGGCTCCCCCTCCGTCTGGGGTCAATTTTTGTTGCCGCCCCCGGCGAAGCGCGCCATCATTGCGTCATGAGCAGCGGTGGCAACCAATCGAGGAAACCTGATCTGTTCTCGGCGCTACAGCCGGAGAACGCATCGGCTTCGGCAAGCCAACAAAACTCCCCGGTATCTTATTCACTACCAACCAATCTATCGAGCGCCCTTAGCTACCTGGATGATGATCAGCTTGATCGATTACTCGCCGCATTGCTTGCCGAGCAGGAGCGACGCGGCAAGAAGCCTTCCTCATCAAATGCATCCTCAACCAAGCGCCGAATCGAAACGGTAGCTGTTCCTTTGACCACTTCTAAGGTCAATGCTGTTCGCGCCGCATTTAAAGCTGGTGTTAAACCATCGCAAATTGCGCGACAGTTTGGTTTATCTCAGTCTGATGTGCGAAAAGCGTTGGCGAGCGAATGAACTATAAGACTGTGGAGCCAATGATGTCGAATGAAGTTTTACTTGATGAGGCGGCGCAGCTTATTGCTGACGCTCGTGTTGCTTGTCTCAAGTTAGCCGTCCCTCCTAGGGAAATTGCTAAGATCATGATGGATGAGGCGGTCCTTGCGCTCGTGGCAGAGAGTTTTTCTCTCTCAGACATTCAAGCCACGTTCAAAAAATATGCTAAGCGCGATCTTCCAAGGTTCTACGCAAACTTAAAAAGAGCTGCCACCGACCGCGGGGAACACAAACCTCTTAATTGAGACATCAAATTGTTAGCGTCACATTATGAATGCCGTGGTCATGCTTGTTTGGCTTGAACCGATAACCGCCGCAGTTTTGCAAGTTTCCGGCTCGACCCTTGGACATTGCCATTTCTTGGGGAACGAAATGGCAGTTACAATCTCCAAATAATCGAATTGATTTGGTGATTGCGGCTAAAGATAAAGAAATGATCCCAGAGTGAGGGGCACCGCTGGGGTCATGTCTTTTGTTGTGACGGATTTGACCTGTCCGAGATAGCCGCAAAAATCGCAAATCACATCGGCGCATTTGAAGTTAGGTGTGCGTGAGTGCCTTGTCATCGTCCAAAAGTATGTTGGCTCGTAGAATTAGAGTTATTGATATGGGCTTGATCGCCACTGATCCATACCACTATTTTCCTCCGTTAGATCGGAGGGAATGCCATGACCACCGAAAACAAGGCTCTAGGAACTGCGGTCGCGGGTGGTGCAATCGTTGCATCGCTTTTGGACATTCTTGTCAAAAAGAACATCCTGACCCTTACTGAGGCTCGGGAAGTCCTACAAACAGCAATGAGTGCAGTCGCGCCCTACAATCAAGCTATACTCCGTTCACGCCACAACCCGAAAATCCTTGGGGTTGATGATACGGAAATTGTCGGTGACCGAATCACAGAGGTTCGCCCAATTCCCCGGAACCTTTTCACGCAGAAAACTGAGCGTTGCGTCGGCAAATTGGGCGCAAGTTGCGTAGCACTTGTTGTGCGTGACGTTTCTGTGCATGAGACCCCATAACCGCTCGATCGGGTTCAAGTGCGGGCAATAGCTTGGGATGAAGTGCAGCTTGATGCGTCGTCCCGGCAGGGCTAACCATTCCTGCACGAGCTTGGCGTGATGATAACGCGCGTTGTCCAGGAAAACATGGATGAGCGCCAACATCGGATAGAGCGTCTCGATCGATTGCAGCAGCCTGATCGTCGAGGCGGCGTCGATGGTCAGGGCCTCGATCATCCGGGTTTGCCCGGTCGCCAGGTCGATCGCGCCGTGAATGTTGATGCGGTGACGCCCGCTCGTCTGCTCGATCGCCAGCTTCTCCTGGCTCGGCGCCCAGCAGCCGACGGGCCGTGCGGCATGGGTCGGATGCACGGCGTCAGCAAACAGTACGGCCTCGTCGTCGCCCAAGGAATTCAGCAGCTTTTCGTAGCTCTCAATGAAAGCCTTCTGCTTTTCTTCGTCAAGCTTGCGCGGAATGACATTGGGTTTGTGATATTCGAGCCCCAGGCGGTGCAACAGCGCGATCAGTCCTGACCGGCCTTGGTAAACGACGCTGAATTCATTCTCGATCCAGGCGCCGACCTGGCGCGTTGTATGTGGTAAGGCAGCGGCAACCCAGGCTTTCAGCTTTTCCTGTTGCTCGCCGCCTGGCAAACGCTGCCCGCGTAGCTGAAGTTCGTCAGGCCCTCGATCCCATCCTCTTCATACAGGCGATACCAAGTGCGGATGGTGTCGTCGTCCAGAAACAGGACCTTCGCAATCGCTTCGCAGCTCATCCCATCGTCGAGCAACACCAGCGCGTTCGCACGCCGGGCCAAACGATGAGCGGCCGACCCGTTCCGAGCCAACCCGATCAGGTCTTGCCGCGATTCTCTGTCCAGAAACCCGGGCCGAATCATCCGTACGGTAGAATCCGGTTCGCGCCGTTTGGCAAGGGGGGGTTCTTCGGATTCTCGGGGAGTCCGGGTATATCAGCAACGAACCCAGTAAAGCCATCGCCCGCATGTTGGGCGGGCGGTTCTCCGAGCGTGGCTAATTGCCAAGACGCCAGTTCGCCAGGTAGCGAAAAGTCGAAACACCTACATACTCGTCCTCATTCAAAATCAAAAAACTCAATAAAATCAGATACTTCTTCGTAGAATGGCGATTTAGGAAACCGCTGCTCTATCCAGCTGAGCTACGGGACCGGCGGGAACCATCTAACATAGGATGTGCGGCCGCGCACGCCGCGGCCGGCATTGCCTCATCGATCCGTCCGTATTGACGGCGGTGGCTTCCGGTTCCGACAATCGACCGCATGACACGCGGCCTGCTCGCCACCATTTCAGCCTTGCTCGTTGCGCTCGCAGCGGGCCATGCGCGCGCGCAAACGCATTGCCCGCTCACCGCCGCCGGCACGGCCACGGTCGCGGCCGTGCGCGACGGCCGCACCCTGCAGCTTGCCGACGGCCGCACGCTGCGCCTGGCGGCCATCGAGGTCACCGGCGCAAGCCGCGCGGCGCTGCAGGCGCTGGTCGCCGGCCGCGCCTTGCGGCTGGCAAAGCTCGGCCCCGACCGCGACCGCTATGGGCGGCTGGTCGCCTTCGCTTTCGTCGGCGACGCCGAGCAATCCGTGCAACAGACGCTGCTGCAAGAAGGCCAGGCGCGCGTTTCCGCGCGGATCGGCAATAAGGCTTGCGCCGACCTGCTTTTATCGGCCGAGCACGCAGCCCGCGCCGCAAGGCGAGGCCTCTGGGCCGATCCAAATTTCGCCCCTTTGCCGGCCGAAAGTTCCATGCGTCTCAAGGGCGAGCGGGGCCATTTTGCACTGGTAGAGGGCAAGGTCTTGTCGGTGCATCAAAGCGGCGGCACTATATATTTGAATTTCGGGCGGCGGTGGACGCAGGACTTCAGCGTCGCCATTCTGCGCCGCAAGCAAGCGGTCTTCGCCGCCGCCGGCCTCGATCCGAAACAGCTTGCGGGACGGCGCGTCCTGGTGCGCGGGTGGATCGAGGAACGGCGTGGGCCGCTCATCGTCGCCGATGCGCCCGAGCAGATCGAGCTTGCCGGCGCCGCGGCGGGGCAATAGCGGAAGCACGGGGCCATGAAGCCGCGAAGCTGGCGATCGATGAATTGGCTGACAGGCGCAGCGGCGCTCGCCCTGGTCTTGGCCGGCTGCACCGCCGTGCCGGAGAACCAGCAGGTCTCCCTGCAATTGCCCAAGCTGACGCTGCCGCAACAGGCTGCGCCGACCTCCGTCGCCGCCGCCGAGCAGCGTGAGAACGCCCGCATCCTCGCTTCCTATGGCGGCGTCTACCGGAACCCCAAGCTGCAGGCGATGATCAGCGAGCTGGTTGCGCGGCTGGTGGCGGCGTCGGAAAAGCCCAACCAGAAATACGAAGTCACGCTGCTCAACTCGCCTTCGATCAACGCCTTCGCGCTGCCGAACGGCCACCTCTATGTCACGCGCGGCCTCGTGGCGCTCGCCAACGACAAGGCGGAGCTTGCCTCGGTGCTTTCGCACGAGATGGGCCATGTGATCGCCCGCCATGCCCAGATCCGCGCCGAGCAGGCGCGCCAGGCGGCACTGGTCGATCACGTGATGACCGAGGTGGTCAACGACCCGCAGGTCTCGGCGCTCGCGCTCGCCAAATCGAAGCTCGCGCTGGCAAGCTTCTCGCGCGCGCAGGAGTTCGAGGCCGACGGCATCGGCGTCGGCATTTCGGCGCGCGCCGGCTTCGATCCCTACGGCGCCTCGCGTTTCTTGACCGACATGCAGCGCAAAGCCGACATCAAGTCGCCCGGCAGCGCCGGCTATGCAACCGACTTCCTCTCCAACCATCCTTCGACGCCCGCGCGCGTGCAGAATGCAGTCGCCAATGCGCGGCAGTTCAGCGGCCCCGGTACCGGCGAGCGCGACCGCAGGGATTATCTCGCCGAGGTCAACGGCATGATCTACGGCGAGGATCCGAGCGAAGGCTTCGTGCGCGGCAGGCGCTTCCTGCAGCCGCGGCTCGGTTTCACCTTCCTGGCGCCGCCGGGCTTCACGCTCGACAATACCGCGCAAGCGGTGCTCGGCCTGAAAGAGGGCGGCGGCGAGGCGATGCGGCTCGACGTGGTGAGCGTGCCGGCCGAGCAGTCGCTCGGCGGCTATCTCAACTCGGGCTGGATGGAAAATGTCGACGCACAAAGCGTACAGGAAGTCTCGATCAACGGCTTTGCGGCCGCAACGGCGACCGCCAAGGGCGAGCAGTGGTCATTCCGGCTGTTCGTGGTGCGCTTCGGAAGCGACGTCTATCGTTTCATCTTCGCGGCAAAAAACCTGACGCCAACGGCCGACCGCTCATTCCGCGAATCGATCGCCAGTTTCCGCCGCATGAGCCTGAAGGAAAGCAAGGAAGTGCGGCCGTTGCGCGTGAAGATCGTCACCGTCCGCCACGGAGAAAGCGTAGCCAAGCTTGCGCACCGCATGGCGGTGCCGGATCACCCGGTCGAACGCTTCCGCGTGCTCAACGGGCTGGGACCTCACGACCGGCTCAAGCCGGGTCAGGAAGTCAAGATCGTGGAGTGAGGATTTCTGCGGCTAGTCTAGACCGTTGTGCAATCAGACTGAAACACGCGCTCGTCCCCGCGAAAGCGGGGACCCAAGAGTAATTTTCATTTTGGCGCTGGATTCCCGCTTACGCGGGAATGAGCGGACTGCGAGTTACCTCGAACAGATTTTGCAGCGAAGCGCGCTCAGGGCCGCAGATAGGCGTAACCCATCGATTGCAATTCGACCAGGCGCACGACGCCGCCTTGATCGGCCTTGACGAAGCCAGGCAGCAGATCGGCGAGCGTGATCTTCTGCGCCCGCATGGTATTGCCGCAGGCGTTGAGCTGCAGCCCGTTTTTGGCGGAGTCGCCGACATGGCTCGCGAGATCGGGCGAGGCCGCCTTCTTCTGGAAGGCCTTGAGCGCGGGGCCGTGCACCACCAGCGCGATGGTGACCTTGTCCGGCCCGCCAACGCCCTTGTAGTGGTTGCGGATATTGCCCAGCACGAAGGCGACCTTGTCGAGATCGGCCAGATGATAGACGACCTTCGACTTGTCGGGCGCGGCCTGCGCCTTGCGCGTGGCCGTGGCAGCGGCCACGAGCCCGCCGATGCCGGCGATGAACGCCGTCAGCAAATTGCGTCGGTGCATGATTCTCCTCCGGAGGTTGGAGCTGCCGCTACATGGTAGCAGGCTTGTCCTCGTAGCTCTCGATCAGTTTCTTGCAGACATCGTTGCTGACGCGGTCGAGCCGGAACTCGCGGTCGTCGGCGCCGCCCTCCAGGCTGGTGCGCTCGGCCTCGGGTTTGCTGGTGTCCCAGATGGCGATGCTGTCGAGCTTGACGATGACCGCCTTGTCGCTATGGGCCAGCGCGACCGTGAGGCCGCCGCCTTCGCAATCGACGCCGCAGCCGAGATGCAGCGCATCGGGCATGTCCGGCGTGACGACAGGATGGCCGCAGCCGCCGCTGGAATTGAAAACGCCTTTGCGGTCGCGGAAGCCGACGTCGAACTGGAAGCTGTAGTTGAGATCGCGGTCCTCGGGCAGAGTTTCGGCCCGCACCACGAGCGTCATGAAGGTGACCTTCTGCAGCGGGTGCTGGGCGAAATGGGCGGCGTCGTACCGGCGCGCGAAGCAGGCATAGGAGGCGCCTTTGGCAGCCGGCCCGCCGGCCAATATGCGCTTGGCGAACTGAGCATATTGCGGCGCTTCGTCGGCGCGAACGGCGCCGCCGGCAGCCGACGCCAGAGCCAGAGCAGCCATGACCGCGATTGCACCGGACCGCATGGGGACCTCCCGTTTGACGGGCGGCGCGCGCTGGCGGGCTGCCCCGATCTTAGTCCGCGGCCGGCGCCGGCCGGTTCAAATGCCGCGCAGGCCGCGGAATGCCAGGCCTCAGCTCTCGCCGCCCTCGACGTTGATGGTGAACTCGCGCGGCACGTCCGGCCCCCACAGGTAGAACGAATCCTCTGGCTTGTGGTCGGCGGCCGGCCAGCGCTCTTCCTTCGGGATGTAGTCGATGTCGCAGGAATATTCCGAGAAGCTGCCCCACGGATCCTGCACGTAGTGGAAATAGTTGGAGCCGAGCACGTGGCGGCCGAGCCCCCAACCCTTCTGGTAGCCCTTGTCGTGCATGCGCATGGCGCCGAGGCCGATGTCGTTGAGCGAGGCGACGTCCCACGAGCAATGGTGGAAGCCGGGCGCGCTCGATTTCACCAGCGCCAGGATGTGGTGGTCGCTGCCGTGGATGCCGTGCATGAAGGCGACAAGATCGCCGGCGCGGTCGGACAGCCGCAGACCCAGGTTGCGCTTGTAAAAGTCGAGCGAAGCGTCGATATCGCGGGTGAAGGTGAGCACGTGCGACAGCCGGCGCGGCCGCACCGGCGGCGCCTTCTCGCGCGTGCTGGCGCCGGCAGCGCCCGCCGGCACCGACACCCATTGGCTTTCCGCCTTGCGGTCGGGCGAGACCTTGGGCGCCACCTTCACCTCGATCAGCACGCCTTCGTGGTTGCGAAACCAGAAGCCGTTGCTCGCGAAGCCGGGCGGCGGATCGATCAGCTTGACGCCGTTACCCTCGATGCGCGTCTTCAATCGCGCCAGGTCGTCGGCGTAGCAGCCGAACGACAGGTGATGCAGCGCCTTGGCCGCGGCGCCTTCCACCACAGTGCCCCAGCGGTGGTCATGACCGAAGGTCTTGATCTCGAGGGTGTTGCCCTTCGCCTGCACGTCCAGCCCGAAATTGCCGTAGAAGTGCTGCGCGGCGCTGGCGTCAGGCACCGCCAGCACGAACTGGTCGAGCGAATGCACGCCGAGCGCGTCGGCCTCCGTGGTCGGCGCGACAAACCCGCGAATGGCGGTCATTTTCAACTCCCTAGGCTCGGCTGTGGTGATGGGCTACTATTCTAGCCGCGCGGCCCTTGAGGGCCAAGCGCGCTGCGGCCAGATTGTCCCATGCGACATCCTGGCGGGAACTACTGTTGCGGCAATAGCTTAGAGTTCTAATCGCCATGTACCCGTCAGAAGCCAAAGACGTTGCCGTTTCGGTATTGATCTACGCGCTCGCCATCGCGTTCGGCCTGGCGCTGTTCGTGGTGCCGATCTATCTGGCCAGCCGCCCGACCGTGGTGGAAAACGCCGGCGCGCCGGCAGCCACGGTCGATCCGACTTTAGTCGACCACTCGGGTCGCGCGCGATTCCCCGTCGCGCATCTCGAGGAGCAGGAGATCGTCGACCCCGACACCGCCGCCGAGCTTACCGCCAAGGCCAAAGCCGGCGACGAGGAACGCCACGTGCGCCGCGAGCATCGGACGCATTACCGGCCGCGGCCGCGGCACACCTATGCCGAAGAGGCGCCGGTTCGGCACCGCCCCGCCTATCCGAATTTCACCTCGTTCCACTGATGCACGATGCGTTGAGGTCGAAACACGAGGCGAGGGCGGTTCTCTCCGCTCGGCCCCGCGAAAGCGCGGACCCAGAGCGACAATGTTCGAGCTTTCACATTTAATCCTGGATTCCCGCTTGCGCGGGAATGAGCGGCTGTTTCGCTCTGCGTGGATGACCGTCTAGAAGCTCGGCTTCGTGCCGTTGTGACCAAGGGCGCGCGGCGGATTGTTGTGTTGCCGCTCCCAATAGTCGGCATGCAGCGCGGCCACATCATTCGGCGCAAGCTCGTGCAAGACGCGGCCTTGCTCGACCGGCCAGTCTTGCGAATTGCCCTGCTTATCCAGCGTTTTCATGACTTTCCCCCGGATGCAGTCACCGCCGACACTTCTTTTGCGCCCACTCGCTCACCGGCGAGGCTAGGCACATGCTTGGCAGCCGCAAAGCAACGCCTGCAAATAACCTTAAATGCTAAGCTTTAAAGCCGCGTGAAAAGCGCGCCGGCGCGTTGCTTAACAGGGGGTAAACAAGGCTCGCCGAGCGCCTCATCGCGATGCGCTGTTTCGGCGGCGCGTTCGCCGTTTCAGGGCGACGCAGGAAGCCAACTGCGAACCACTGCGCCATAGCTGCCTGGCACGACCGTCTGTGGAACCCGCGGGCGAATCCCGATCGTCGCGCTCCAGGGCTTGTGAATGAGGTCGTAGTCGCCGAGCTTCTTACCGATTTCACCGGGCTCCCGGTAACTCATCCACCGGTCGTCCCCATCGTGGAAAACCTTCAGCAGGAACCGTGTCCCGTCGCGCACCTGCAGGTCGTTCTTCTCGTCGCAGCCGTATTGCCGAAGCGCATCAACGAACTGCGCCACGAGATCGACGCCGCCGACTTCAAGGAGCGGATAGAAATTCTCGCGGAAGAATCGGTAGACCTTCGGCGAGTCGGCGATATAGAGCGGATAGCGGTGATAGCCTGTGGGCACGAAGGCGATGTGGGTGGCGAGATATCCGGTCTCGTTGAATTCTTTATCCCAGGCACCGTCCTTGTAGGTGCTCGCACTGGCAAGGGGATAAGTCTCAAGATAACGCCACAGCCTCTGCGGAAAGTCGCGGGCTTCCTGCGGAAGGTCGAGGCCGGGGACCAACACCGCCTCGATCAACTGGATGCTCCATACCACCTGATCGAAAACGTCTCCGGCGGGAAGCATCTTGCCGGCCAGCAAGTCCCGATACCGGCCGCCGATCGCGTCCGCGAAGGACCGGCATTCGCCGTAGGATGCGTTGGCGAAAGCAACGACCTTTGCCGTCCGTTTGTCCTCCGGCGGAAAAAGCCTGTGGGCGTAGATGGCGAGAGGCAGGAGGTCGTCGAAGTCCTCGCAATCCGCCCTCTCGGGATCGCCGTCGAGATATGGCGTAACCAGCATCTCGAGATTCCGCAGCGCCCCCTTCCGCGCGGCTGCGTCGACCGCCGGCGTGCCGGTTCCGCCGGAATAGGTTACGTCGAGAAGCGATTCGACGGCATCGTCCCCCAGATGCATCACCGCCCCGGGCCGCTCGGCGTAAAGCTCGAGCATCTCATCGATGCCGGTCTTGATCGCGTACTGAACGTCTTCGGCTTCCTTGGCGGACCATGCTTCGGGGTTCAAGCTTTTCTGCATGTCGGCGGAAGCGCGCCAAGCTTCGGGCATGGCCGCGGGAGAGATCACACATAGAGGCTCGTTGGCGGTCGCCATGGTAACGAAGCTTAGCAGCAGCAGCGCGATCGCGATGCAGGCCCTTTTCATAGCGAGACGCTTCCTTCGAAAAGGGTCCAGCTGAAACACCGGCCGGCCGGTGCAACCGGGCGGCTCCGCCTTGCCGCCGAATACGGTCGCGATGGGCGATAGATTAACCGGCTTCACGGCAACGAGTGAGCGAGCTTGGGCTTTTGCGATCCCGCTTGGGGAATCGCGCTCGGCGCGTTCGCATTCGCCTGCGCAGCCCGCATAACAAAAAGCCCGGCGTTTCAGCCGGGCTTTCGTGTTTTCGTATGGCGCCTGAACTTTACGCCGCCTCTTCCTCGGTTGTCTCGTCGTTGGCGGCCTCGTCGGCGGGCTTGGGCCCGCGCCTAGGGCCCTTGGCGAGCGCCGCCTCGATTTCCTTGATCGCCTCGGTCTCGGTGATCTTCTGCACCGCCGAGATTTCGCGCGACAGCCGGTCGAGCGCCGCCTCGTAGAGCTGCCGCTCCGAATAGGACTGCTCCGGCTGCGTATCCGAGCGGTAGAGATCGCGGACCACTTCGGCGATGGCGACGATGTCGCCCGAGTTGATCTTGGCCTCGTATTCCTGCGCCCGGCGCGACCACATGGTGCGCTTGATGCGCGCGCGGCCCTTCAGTGTGTCGAGCGCGCGCTTGACCAGCGGCGGCTCGGCGAGCTTGCGCATGCCGACCGAGGCGATCTTGGCGGTCGGGACGCGCAGCGTCATCTTGTCCTTGATGAAATTGATGACGAAGAGTTCGAGCTTGGCCCCGGCGATCTCCTGCTCCTCGATGGCCAGGATCTGGCCCACCCCATGCGCGGGGTAGACGATGAATTCGTTGGTCTTGAAGCCTTGGCGCTGGGTCGTCTTCTTATTGGGGGTAGCCATTCCGGGCAGAGCTCCTTCACCGGCCCCTTTGCGGCTGCCGGCCGTTTTAGCTGCGGTCGCCCCACCGCGGACGGAGCCGCGCGAGGCATGAGTGGTCCGCCGCGCTACGGCAGACTTTTTGTCCCTCCGGACCGAACCGGGGGAACCTTTTTTCGATTTATGACGCGATTTTCCTGCCACTGCTCACGCGTGGGTCGCACGCCCTCTTAGTCATAACCGTTGGAAGCAGCCGCGAAAAATAAGGCTCCCGGGAGGGGGAGCGCTTTTAGCGGCGGTATCCTTCATGATTTGCTCTATATAGCACATTTTTGGCCAAAATCAAAGCCTTATGGCGACGCAAAAACGCCGTCCAGCGATAAAAATTCTGCAATTTTTTTGCCGGTCGGTTAATTCCGGCCAGCCGCGGCGGTACGCAGGTGTGCGCGGAGTGCCGCCTTAGTCACCCGTACCCGGGTTCGGCGAGAAGAACTTCTGAAATTTTTCCGGCACCCCGTCCCAGTCCTTGCCGTCGGGCGGTGCGTCCTTCTTGGTCGTTATATTGGGCCAGGACTTGGCGTATTCCGCGTTCAGCTCCAGCCATTTCTCCAGCCCCGGCTCGGTATCCGGCTTGATCGCCTCAGCCGGGCATTCCGGCTCGCAGACGCCGCAATCGATGCATTCGTCGGGGTGGATGACCAGCATGTTCTCGCCTTCGTAGAAGCAGTCGACCGGACATACTTCCACGCAGTCCAAATACTTGCACTTGATGCAGTTTTCGACGACGACGTAGGTCATCCAACACTCCGCACGAAATCCAGGCAGCGCTGCCTATCGCATCGATAATTGGGGCGCAAGCGCGCCCGTTCCAATAGCACCGCTACGATACCTCGCTTTTGGCCGGCTGAACCTTAGCCGAATAAGCGGGCGCGGAGCTGGCCTCGGCCCCGGAAGCCTTGGTCTTTTCGCGGTAAAGCGCCCGTCCGGCGGATGCGCCACCGCGCCGCTCGCAGAAACCGGAAACCTGCAGCACCCGCACGGCGCGGTCGAGCGCAACCGTCACCACGTCACCCAGCCGCACTGGCTGGCCGGCGGCCGTGATGCGCTTGCCGTTGAGCCGCACATAGCCGGCATCGACCAGCGCCGCAGCGTCGCCGCGCGTGCGCACGACACGCGCATGCCAAAGCCATTTGTCGATGCGCTGCCGGGTGACATCTGGTGCAAGCGGGTTCAAGAGCGCTCTTTGCCGTCCTGCTCGAGCTGCTGCTTGAGCGCCGCCAGTTTGGCGAAGGGCGAATTGGGGTCCGGCTCCTTGTTGCGGCGGTCGCCGCCGGAACCATAGGGCTTGGCGTAATACTGCTCGCGTTCGGCGCGGTCGGGACCGTCGTCACGCCGCCGGCGCGGCCGGTCGTGGCGGGGGCCGCGGTCGGCCCGTTCACCGCGCTTGTCCTGGCGCTCCGTGCGCTGCTGGCGCTCGTGGCGCTCGCGCCGCGCGTGCCGGTCTGGCCGCCCGCTGCCGTCATGGCGCGCCGGCTCGGCGGCTTTGGCGGCTTCGCCGGTTTCCGCGGCTGCAGCTTGCGGCGCCGCAGCGGCGGCCTCCGGCGCTGGCGTTTGTGGCCGCTGTGGCCGACGTGGACGATGTGGCCGGCGCTCCGGCCGACCGCCCGGCCGCCATACTTCGATAAAGGCCGGTTCTTCGGCCGGCGGTGTTTGCGCCGCCGCCGCATCGGCGGTCGGCATCGGCGCAGCGCCTGCCTGCAGCGCATCCGCGGCTTCACCGGGGGCTTCTTCAGCAGAGTGTGGGGGAGTCGGCTCAGACGCCGGCTGTTCGCCGGCCGAAGCCAGCAACTCGGCGTCCGGCAGGATGCTGACCGCGGCTTCGGCCTGCGGTTCGGTCGCCACCGGCTGCTCGGCCGGCTGCGCTTCGACGCTTTCGGGCGCAGCTTCGGCCGCGGGCTCCGCTTCGGCGGCGGGCTCGGAAACCGTCTCCGCCGCCGGCGCTGATTCGGCAGCAGCCTCGGCCGGCTTGCTCTCCGCCGGCTCGGCCGGCTTCGGCCGCCGCTCCATGCGATAGCCGAGCGAGCGCAGGATGGACGCGAAGTCCTCGCCCGGGGCGCCGGTGAGCGAGGTCATGGCCCCGGTCACGGTGAACGAGCGGCCGTCGACGGCGCCCTCCGGCTTGGCGAGGGTCGTGCCCTCGCGCCAGGACAGCGGCGGGCGGATCAAATCGGCAAGCCGCTCGAGAATATCGACACGCACGGCGCGCTCGCCGCAGACGCGATAGCCGGCGGTGCGGTAGAGCGCCTTCGGCGTGTCCTTGTTCACCGGGATCGAGGTGCGCCCGCTGGCGGCGAGATGCAGCAGGTCGTCGACGCCCTTGGCATCCGGGCTCTCATGCTTGAGTGCCCAGAGCTGGGTCGCCAAGGCGCGCGGCGCCGGCTTGAGCAGGATCGGCAGGTAGATGTGGTAGGCGCCGAAGCGCACGCCGTATTTGCGCAAGGTCGCGCGTGCCGGCTGGTCGAGGCCCTTGACCTCGTCCGAGACTTTCTGGCGCTCCAGCACGCCGAGCGCTTCCACCAATTGGAACGCGACCCCGCGCGCCATGCCCGTGACGTCATCGGCGGCCGCGAGCGAAAACAGCGGAGCCAAGAGCTTCTCGATATGTGTCTTGAGCCAAAGATCGAGGCGCGTTTGCACCATCTCGCGCGCGGGCCCGGTCAGGTGCTCATCGGCTATGATGCGCAAGCGCGGACGCAACGTGTCGTCGCCCGGGATCAGCTTGCCGACGAGATCGCCTGTCCAACGCACCGCGCCGTCCCCGGCGAGCACGATCTGATCGTTCGGCGCATGCGCGAGCCGCGTGGCGCGCGCTTCGATCTCGCCGGCCAGAACCTTCTGCGCGGCCGCGTTCAGCGTCTTGGCCTCGGAGCCGGCGGCGGAAGCATCGGGCGCGAACATGAATCCGTCGAGGCGGCCGATCACATGACCCTCGACGGTGACTTCGCCGGTCTTTCCGATTTCGGTTTTCAACATCGTGTTCTCTCGCAGCCGGCGCATCAACACGCTGGTGCGGCGGTCCACGAAGCGTTCGGTAAGCCGCTCGTGCAGCGCATCGGACAGCTTGTCCTCGATCGAGCGAGCGACGCCTTGCCAATGCTCCGGATCGGCGAGCCAATCCGGCCGGTTGGCGACGAAAGTCCATGTCCTGACATGCGCGATCCGGTTGGAGAGGGTGTCGATGTCGCCATCGGTTCGGTCTGCCTGCGCGATTTGGCGCGCGAACCAATCGGTCGGGATGTTACCCTCTCGCATTAGAAATCCATAGAGGGTCACCACCAATTCCGCGTGGGTGGCCGGCGCGATCTTGCGGTAGTCGGGAACCTGGCAAGCATCCCACAAGCGCTCGACGTCGGCCGGCTTGATTGCCATCGCGCGCACCTCGTCGTCGCGAAATGCGTGCTCCAATACCAAGATGTCTTCCGCGATCGGCGCGCGCGTAAGCCCGGGCTCGGTCGGCGTCGCGGCGAGCGAGGCTTGCAGCGCGCCGATCGAAGAAAATTCAAGCGAGGAATTGCGCCATTGCAGCATGCGCACCGGATCGAACGAGTGACTCTCCAGCGCCTGCACCAATTCCGGCTCGAACGGATCGCAATGGCCGGTCGTGCCGAACGTTCCGTCGCGGGTGGCGCGGCCGGCACGGCCGGCAATTTGCGCCAGTTCGGCAGGGTTGAGCCGGCGGAATTGGTAGCCGTCGAATTTGCGGTCGCTGGCGAAAGCCACGTGATCGACGTCAAGATTAAGACCCATGCCGATGGCGTCGGTCGCCACCAGATAGTCGACGTCGCCGGACTGATAGAGCGCGACCTGCGCGTTTCTTGTGCGCGGCGACAACGCGCCGAGCACGACCGCGACGCCGCCGCGCTGGCGGCGGATCAATTCGCCGATGGCGTAGACCTCCTCGGCGGAGAAGGCGACCACGGCCGATCGCGGCGGCAGCCGCGTCAGCTTCTTCTCGCCGGCATAAGTGAGCATCGACAGCCGCGGCCGGCTGATGATGTGGGCGCCGGGCAGAAGCTTCTCCACCATCGGCCGCATGGTCGCGGCGCCGAGCACGAGCGTCTCCTCGCGCGCACGGCGGTTGAGCATGCGGTCGGTAAAGACGTGGCCGCGGTCGAAGTCGGCGCCGAGCTGGACCTCGTCGATCGCCAGAAACGCTACGTCGATGTCGCGCGGCATGGCTTCGACGGTGCAGACCCAGAAGCGCGGATTGGGCGGCTTGATCTTCTCTTCGCCGGTGATGAGCGCGACGCTATCGGTGCCGGCGCGGTCGGCCACCTTGTTGTAAACCTCGCGCGCCAAGAGCCGCAGCGGCAGCCCGATCATGCCGCTCGAATGCGCGAGCATGCGCTCGATGGCGAGGTGGGTCTTACCCGTATTGGTCGGTCCGAGCACCGCCGTCACGCCGGCGCCGCGGGTCCGCGAGGCTCGGCTCTGCTGCGGGGAGAAGGTGAGTGTCATTACGCTTCCGAACTGGCGGCCGGTGGGCCCGTGCCGCCGGGCATCTGTATCACAATGCGACGGCGCGCACGGCGAGGATTAAGCTTTGGAACGAGGCTGGAACGAACCGCGCCCGAATCGCTGACTCGGGGGCTGTACGGATTCGTTCACGGCGATATCTGGCTGGCCCCATTGCCATGGCCACAAGATCGAGTGGCCGTCGGGCGATTCACGGTGCTTTCGAGCTCTCCAAATATTAACGCCGGCCGCGATTCGCATTTCCGCCAAGAGTCAAGGCCGATTCCACCGCTCATCGCGCCTTTGCCCCATTGGCCGAGGCCCGGGTCGTCGGAGTGGCCTCGGTGACGAACTGGGTCGCCTCCATGATCGCCTCGCCGATCGGGGTCGGGCCCTGCGCCCGGAACGGCACCACCACGCGGGTGCCCGCGATCGGCGCCAGCCAGACCTCCATGTCGCGCTGCGCCTCGAGATATTTAATGGTCAGCCGCGAGGGGATGTGGCCGCCGAGCGGCGAAAAATAGATCGAGCAGACTACCACCGGGCCGGCATAGCCCTTTTGCGCCTTCACCTTGTCCATGCGCTTGAAGGCGAGCCGAAGGTTGTAGCGGATGCGGCCGTCGAAGATCGCCAAAGTGCGTTGGCAGGCTTCCGGCACCAAGGTGCCGCCGACGCCGGGCACGCGCATCAGCGAGGCGGTCATCGGGTCGAGCACGCCGCGGCGCTGCTCGGCGGTCACCGGCACCCGCTCCTTGTCGTGATCTTGCGGTGGATCGGCCTTGAAATCCTTGACGTTGCCGTGGTCGAGGGTCACGCGCACCTCGTCGGTCTGCTTGCGGCTCTTGACGGTGGAGGCGTAGACCGCGGTCAGCAGATCGCCGCCATTGGTGGTGCCGTGCGAGGCGCTGGTGCCCTCGCCCTTGGTCAGCACCCGCATCAGGCCGGTGGTGACGCCGCTCGCCGCGGCGCTGAAGCGGTTGTCCATGACTTCAACAACCCAATTGCCCTTGCCGATCGGTATCCCCGCGAGCGTCACCAGGTAGTGGGCTTCGAGGCGGCCCTGGGCGAAAGCCGGCGGCGGCGCCGGCAAGAGCAGCACCAGCAGCAACAACAGCAACAGCAGCAAAGGTCGAAGCATCTGCCGCAAGGCCTGCACCAAGCTCCATCTGTTCGGCGCGCCCGCCGGTGCCGGATGCACGGCGGCCGCCCGCTCTATGTCGGACGAGGCCAAGGCGCCGGCAAGGGCCGGTGGCCGCAACGGCCGGCCACGCGCCCTCTGGTCGACGCCGAATACGTCTATTCTGTGTTCGCCACAGGGGCTTAGGCGCCGCGGGACCGCCGCCTCCAGCCGCTTGACGCACCCTGCCTCGCCCCCTATACGTCCGCCGTCTTCCAAATCGTTTGGGCCGGACGCGCGCCGTTTGGGGCGCTTGGGCGCCGGCTGGGTTGCGAGGGTTGAGCCATGTCCCGGCGTTGCGAGCTGACCGGCAAGAAGCCGCTGGTCGGCCATAAAGTGAGCCATTCCAACATCAAGACCAAGCGGCGGTTCCTGCCGAACCTGCGCAACGTCACGCTGATTTCCGACACGCTCGGCCGCAAGGTGCGCGTGCGCGTCTCGGCCAACGCGCTGAAGACGGTCGACCACCGCGGCGGCCTCGACGCCTTCCTGCTGAAGGCGAAGGACGACGAGCTCGCGCCCAAGATGCTGGAGCTCAAGCGGCAGATCGTGAAGAAGAAGACCGCCGCGGCGGGGTAAGCTGCTTTCCCGATTTTTTCTGCGCCTCATGCCCCGCGGAAGCAGGGCATCGGGTATCCACTGCATCGACGATCACTGGATTGTCCGCCTTCGCGGACGATGACATCCGCGTTTTTGCGCGGCATCGCTTCACTCCTCCAGCAGCTTGAATTGCAGCAGCAGATTGCGCTGGATGGCGGAGAAATTATCGTCGGACACCATGGTGATGATGGTGTCCCCCTGTCCGTCGCGGTGGACGGCGATGCCTTCCATGTTGTCGATTTGGTAGCCGAGGTCGGCCTTGAACAGTTCGCGGCCATCGACCAGCGCGCCTTCCTTGATGTCGGCGAGCTGCACGCGGCGGATGCGTATGGCGACGCCGAGCAGCGGCGAATAGCGGCGCTCCAGCAGCAAGAGATCGGCGGGCGGCAAGACGGTGCAGTCGCTGACGTCGAAGACGTCGCTGCGCTTGACGCTGAAGCGATTGAAGCGGCCTTTCTCGATCACATAGGAGCGCAGGTTGCCGGCGGCATCGAGGCTTTCCTCGGTGACCGCGATCAAGGCGCCGGCATGCGGCGCGCCCTTCGGCGGCGCCGCCAGGCACTCCAGGCTCTTGTTGTATTTCAACGTCTTGAAATCCGCCGGCACGGCGATCGGCTGGCCGCGCGCGCGCAAGCCGTCGCGCCGCAGGTCGAAACGCACGATCTTGTTCACTCGTTCGATGCCGACATAGAAACGGCCGTCAATGCCTCGCGTGAGCGATTCGCTGTCGAACCAATGGCGCGCGGCGAGCGGTTTTGCGTCCGAGCCGAGCAGCGGCGCCATTTCGGCATCGGCGATCCCGGCCGGACGCTCGCCGCGATAGACGATGCGGCCGCGCAGCCAGGACCCGTTATCGGTGACGCTGAGGAAATGCGCGCCGTCCGGCTCCATATGGATGGCTGAGATGCCGCCGAATGCCGCGAAGGTCGAGGTAAGCACGAGCCCGCCGCGGAATTCCAGCTGGCCGAAGCGCGTTCGCGACGCATCGCGCGGGTCGAAATGATCGATCGGCTCCGCTTTGATGACGACATGCGTGGGCGAGCGGGCATAACGCAGCCCCTGCGCCAGGGCGAGGGAGCCGAAAACGAAGGCGAATGCGGCAAGGACGCCGCTGGCGGCGAACCAGCCGCGGCGGCTGGGTCTCAAGCGACCCGCCGGCGCGCGCGAGGGCTCGCCCGCTCGACGGCGGCGTGTTCCTCGAACAGTTCGGCCAGCTTCTCGGTCATGGCGCCGCCGAGCTCTTCGGCGTCGACGATGGTGACGGCGCGGCGATAGTAGCGCGTCACGTCGTGGCCGATGCCGATCGCGATGAGCTCGACCGGCGAGCGCGTCTCGATCTCCTCGATCACCCAGCGCAGATGCCGCTCGAGATAATTGCCGGGATTGACCGAGAGCGTGGAATCGTCGACCGGCGCCCCGTCGGAAATCATCATCAGGATCTTACGCTGCTCGGCGCGGCCGAGCAGGCGCTTGTGCGCCCAATCGAGCGCCTCGCCGTCGATGTTCTCCTTGAGCAGGCCTTCGCGCATCATCAGGCCGAGATTCTTGCGCGCGCGTCGCCAAGGCGCGTCGGCCGCCTTGTAGACGATATGGCGCAGGTCGTTGAGCCGGCCGGGATTGGCGGGCTTGCCGGCGGTGAGCCATTGCTCGCGCGACTGGCCGCCCTTCCATGCCCGCGTGGTGAAACCGAGAATCTCCACCTTGACGCCGCAGCGCTCGAGCGTGCGCGCGAGAATATCGGCGCAGGTCGCCGCCACCGTGATCGGGCGGCCGCGCATCGAGCCGGAGTTGTCCAACAGCAACGTGACCACGGTGTCACGGAAGCGCATGTCCTTCTCCTGCTTGAAGGAGAGAGGATGCAGCGGATCGACGACGATGCGGGTGAGCCGCGCGGTGTCGAGCTGGCCTTCTTCCAGGTCGAATTCCCAGGAGCGGTTCTGCTGCGCCATTAATCGACGCTGGAGCCGGTTGGCGAGACGGGCCACCACGCCCTGCAGATGCGAGAGCTGCTTGTCGAGGTAACCGCGCAGCCGCTCCAATTCCTCGGGCTCGCACAGTTCTTCCGCCGCGATCGTCTCGTCGAACTTGGTGGTGAAGGCGCGATAGTCCGGTCCGCGCGGCTCGTTGGCGCCGAAATGGCGCGGCCGCTGCGGCTCGCCCGGCGTTTCGGTGTCGCCCATGTCGGTGTCGTCGGCCATGTCGGAGCTGGGTGCCTCGACCGCTTCGGCGGCGGCGTCGGGCATGTCCTCAGCCGAGACTTGCGTGTCCTCGACGCTCATGCGCTGCATCTCGTCCGAACTCGGCGGCCTCGCCGTCTTCGCCGGATTCCTGCTTGCGGCGGTCCTCCTCGCCTTCCTCTTCCTCCTCATCCGATTCGGAGGAGCGGTCGTCGCCCATTTCGAGGGCGTCAAGCAGGTCGTGCACGGCGTCGCCGAACTGGCGCTGGTCGTCGATCAATGCGTCGAGCCGGTCGAGGTCGCGCCCGGCGCGGTCCTCGATGAGCGGCCGCCACAGGTCGACCAACCTCTTGGCGGCGGCGGGCGGCGCCATGCCGGTGAGGCGCTCGCGCACCAGGAGCGACAGCGCCTCCTCGATCGGCGCCTCGGAGCGCTCGGTGATCTCGTCGAACTTGCTGCGGTGAATGCGGTCGTCGAGCATGGCGGTGAGGTTCTGCGCGACGCCGTTCATGCGGCGTGCGCCGATCGCCTCCACACGGGCCTGCTCGACCGCCTCGAACACCGCGCGGGCCTGCTGGCCGGCAGGCTGTAGGCGGCGGTGCATGGCCGTATCATGGCAGGCAAGGCGCAGGGCGACGGCGTCGGCATGGCCGCGCACGATCGCCGCCTCGGCCTTGCTCAGCTTGCGCGGCGGCTCCGGCAGCCGCACCTTGCCGCCGATCAATCCGGGCCGCTCGGCGGCGAAGCCGACCTCCAGCTCCGGCTTGCGCGCGAGCGCGCGCAGGCATCCGGTGACCGCCCGCTTGAACGGCTCGGTCGGGGATTCCTTGACGCCGGATTTGATTTTGATGTTGGAGGCCATGGGCGATATCGGGACTTTATTCTACCGGTGATAGGGCCTATCTTGATGCGGCTGAGCAAGGATTAGGGTCGATGGCCGAACCGGAAAACCACACGCTGCGTCTGTTGCGGGAATTCCGCGAAGAGTTCGCGGGAATTCCGGGGCGAAGTGCGTGATTTCCGCGCCGACATGCGCGAATTCCAAGTGCAGACGAATGACGCTCTGGCGAAGTTCGGTGCAGATGTCGTCGAAATCAAAGACAAGCTTGACACCCTGACGCGCGCCGTCGCCGGCGAAATCGTGCAATCCCGATACGTCACGGCCGGCGTTGACGACCGCTTTGCCGAAATCGAGCGGCGGTTAGCAGCACTCGAACAGTCCAGATAAGCGATCATCGAGCTTGCTGCGCCTCGGGACAACACCCTCAACTCAACGCCACGTTCACCGCCAACTCGGGCAACTCCTGACCGAAGCAGCGCTGATAGAATTCGGCAACGATCGGCCGCTCCAGCTCGTCGCACTTGTTGAGGAAGGTGAGCCGGAAGGCGAAGCCGATATCGTTGAAGATTTCGGCGTTCTCGCCCCAGGTGATCACCGTGCGCGGGCTCATGACCGTGGAGATGTCGCCGTTCATGAAGGCGTTGCGCGTGAGATCGGCAACCCGCACCATCTTGTTGACGGTGTCGCGGCCCTGCTCGTTGCGATAATGCTTGGCTTTCGCCAGCACGATCTCGACCTCGTTGTCGTGCGGCAGATAATTGAGCGTGGTGACGATCGACCAGCGGTCCATCTGGCCCTGGTTGATCTGCTGGGTGCCGTGATAGAGCCCGGACGTGTCGCCCAAGCCGACCGTGTTGGCGGTGGCGAACAGGCGGAACGCCGGATGCGGCTTGATCACCTTGCTCTGGTCGAGCAGCGTGAGGCGGCCGGAAGCCTCCAGCACGCGCTGAATGACGAACATCACATCCGGACGCCCGGCGTCGTATTCGTCGAAGCAGAGCGCGACGTTGTTCTGCAGCGCCCACGGCAGAATGCCTTCGCGGAATTCGGTGACCTGCTGACCTTCCCGGATGACGATGGCGTCCTTGCCGATCAGGTCGATGCGGCTGATGTGGCTGTCGAGATTGACGCGCACGCAGGGCCAGTTGAGCCGCGCCGCCACCTGCTCGATGTGGGTGGACTTTCCGGTGCCGTGATAGCCGGTGACGATGACGCGGCGATTCCTGGAAAAGCCGGCGAGAATGGCGAGCGTGGTCGGGCGGTCGAAGCGGTAGTCCGGATCGATGTCGGGCACGTGCTCGTCGGCCTTCGAATAAGCCGGAACTTCGAGATCGCTGTCGATGCCGAACACCTGGCGAATCGACACTTTCATGTCGGGCAGGCCGGCTGTTTCTTGAACTGCGGCAGTCATTGTTCCTCCGTGGCTTCAGAACGCCCGAAGCCCTCATACGCGGTCCGACGCTTACGGTCCGGCTGGTGCAGGCGGCAACTTAGCAGACGGGGACGCGGCGAAAAACCCGCCGACCGCGATTAGCCCCATCAACGTTTTCAATAAGATAGGTATAAAAAACCATGCGCGGAAGGAGGGTCTGCAATGCCCCGCGCGGTTTTTGTTCCTTGCGTCTGGCCGGAAATGGGGTCAGCGAATTCAAAGCGTTATCCTGCCGTCGTCATGCCCGGCCTTGTGCCGGGCAACCGCGGCTGCCGAACAGAATTGGCAAAAAGACGATGGCCGGGACAAGCCCGGCGATGGCGGGGTGGAGGGCGCGCCTCACCAAGGACCTGACCCGCCTCATTTCCGGCCAGGCGCTTAGGCGAAACCCACCGATTTCAAATAATTGTAGGACTGGATGATCTCGACCAGACGGTCCTCGGTCGAGCGGTCGCCGCCGTTGGCGTCCGGGTGGTGGCGCTTGACCAGTTCCTTGAAGCGCATCTTGACCTCATGCGCGGTGGCGCCGACCTCCAGGCCGAGCGTGTCGAGCGCCTTGCGTTCGGCATTGCGCACCGGCCGTGTCTCGGCGCGCGCCCTTTGCTCCGCACGCAGGCCCTCATCGAACAAGCCGAATGGATCGGCATGAGCGGTGAATGTCTGAAAGCCCGGCCGCATGGTTCCCTTGCCGGTTCCCATTTTCCAAGTCGGGCGATGGCCGGTGAGCGCATCCTTCTGGTAGGCCATGACAGCGGCGTCAGTCATGCCTTTGAAATAATTGTACGACTGATTGTACTCGCGCACGTGGCCGAGGCAGAAGCGCCAGTAGTCGTTTTCGCTGCCGCGCCCCTTGGGCGCGCGATGAGTGGCTTTCTCCTTGCAACCCGCCCACTGGCATTCGGGACCGTCGGTTTTGATCCGGCGGTCCTTATCCGGTTTGACGCGGATCTTGTCGAAAAGGGGCGAGTCGAATTTCATGACCGGACAGTATGCGCTCTTGGCCGCAGCACCTTCAAGACTTGACAATTGGCATTGACCCACACGCGGCCCGCAATTAAGTCGGACAGCATGCAAACCGCCGATTTGATCACAAAGAAGTTGACCGAGGCTTTCACGCCGCAAAGTTTGCAGGTGGTGGACGAATCACACCAGCATGAGGGTCATGCCGGGCATCGGCCGGGCGGGCAAACTCACTTCCGCGTTTATATTGTGTCGGAGGCCTTCAAAGGAAAGACCCGGCTGGAGCGCCATCGCCTGATCAACGGCGCGCTTGCCGGCGAGCTTGCCGGCGGCGTGCATGCGCTCGCCATTCACGCCGCCGCGCCGGGCGAAGGCGGGGCCGCATAGCGCATTTCGCCCATGCGCACGCGGCGCTTCAATTCAGCTCGGCTTCGAATAGACGCCATTCGTTCGGCACGCCTTTGAGCGCGTGCATCCCGCGATCCTCGAAGACGAGGCCCGAGCCAGCTACCAGATCGCGTACCGTTTGCGAGACCAGAATTTCGCCCGGCGCCGCCAGAGCCGCAACGCGTGCGCCGGTATGCACGGCGATTCCGGCAAGGTCGTCGCCGACCATCTCGCATTCTCCGGTGTGCAGGCCGCAGCGCACTTCGAGCTTCAGCGCGCGCAGAGCGTCGCGGATCGCCGCGGCACAGCGGATCGCGCGCGCCGGCCCGTCGAAGGCGGCAAGCACGCCGTCGCCCACGGTGTTGATCTCGCGTCCGCGGTATTGCGCCAGCACCTCGCGGACCCTGGCGTAAAATGCCTCAAGCAGTTCGCGCCAGGCCCGGTCGCCGAGCGCGACGGCACGTTCCGTCGAGCCGACGATGTCGGCAAACAAAACGGTGGCAAGCACGCGCTCCGGATCGATCACCCGATGCTTGCCCGTCAAGAATTTCTCGATCTCGTTGAGCAGCGCGTCGCAATCGCCCAAGAACGGCGAATGGTCCTCGCCGGCGAGCTCGACCAGCTTGGCCCCCGGGATGTGCGCAGCCAAGTAACGGGCATGCCCCACATCGAGGGAGCGGTCGCCGGTGCGATGCAGGATGAGCGCCGGCACGCGCGTGGCTGGCAGAACATTCCGCACATCGATGTTCCGGTTCATTTTCATGATGGCGGCCGCCGCGCCGGGACTCGCCGCGGCCCGAAAGTAGGATGCAGCGCGCTCGGCCGCCTGCCGGTCGCCGGCTATGCTCGGCGCGCCGACGGTAATGTTCAGCGATTGCGGCGAGCCCCAATGGTTTTCGATGTCGTCGAGTACGGTTTGCCAGCGCTCGTCCGTCCAGCCGAAAGGATAATCGGGAGCCCAAGAGCGCTTCGCATAGGTGCCGTAGAGCACGAGCGCGGAAGTGCGTTCCGGATAGGTGGCGCTGTACAGCAGGGACATCGGGCCGCCCTCGGAAATGCCGAACAGAGCCGCTTGTTTCGAGCCGACGGCGTCCATAATGGCTTGCACGTCATGCATGCGCTGCTCGAGCGTGAAAACTTGCGAGCTGCGATCGGACAGGCCGGTGCCGCGCTTGTCGAATAGGATCAACCGGGAAAACGAGGCGAGACGCCGAAAGAACGCGGCCTGTTCGGGCGAGCGCCAGATCGCCTCGACGTTGGACACGAAACCGGGGACGAACAAAAGATCGAACGGCCCTTCGCCGACGACCTGGTAGGCGATGTGGACGTCGTCGCTCTTGACGTAGTGCGTTTCAGGAATGGGAGGCATCGCTCAGACTAACACGCGGCGGCGCGAAAAATCCCTCTTTGGTATCCGCCGGCGCGACGCCGCGCGGGAAAGTCAGCCTACTCCGCCGCCGCGCGCGGCAGCGGCTGGATGCGCAGCGCGGTGATGCGGTTGCGCGCCTTGCGCAGCACCCGGAAGCGGAAGCCGTGGAAGGTGAAGCTCTGGCCGATTTCGGGAATCGAACGCGCTTCGTGGATCACCAGTCCGGCGATGGTGGTCGCCTCCGCGTCCGGCAGGTTCCAGTCCATCACGCGGTTGAGGTCGCGGATCGACACGGCGCCGTCGACATTGACCGAGCCGTCGGGCTGCCGCCGCACGCCCGGTATGGCGACGTCGTGCTCGTCGGTGATGTCGCCGACGATCTCCTCCAGGATGTCCTCGAGCGTGACCAGGCCTTCCACCTCGCCGTATTCGTCGACCACCAGCGCGAACGGCGTCTTGCGGCGGCGGAAGGCCTTGAGCTGCTCGGACACCGAGCGCGTGTCGGGCACGAACCAGGGCGGCGTCAGCAGCGCCGAGATGTCGACCTTGGCGGCGTCGCCGTCGACCGCGTGCAACGCGCGCAGCAGATCCTTGACGTGCAGGACGCCGATGATGTTTTCCGGATTGCCGCGCCACAGCGGGATGCGCGTGACCGGCGAGGCAATCACCGCGTTGACGATGTCCTCGGCCGGGTCCTCGGCATTGAGGCTGATCATGTTGGTGCGGTGGACCATGACGTCGGACACCGCGAGCTCGCGCAGGTCGAGCACGCCGCCGAACATGTCGCGGTCTAGCTTCTCGACGCCGCCTTCGCGGTGGAACAAATCGACGGCGCCGCGCAACTCCTCGTGCGCCGACAACACCGCCTGGTTCTCGCCGAGCGTCATGCCCATGATACGCAGCAGAGCGCGCACCAGCGCCTCGATGCCCATCAGGATCGGCCCGAGCAGCATGACGATCCATTTCATCGGGCGGGCGACCAGGAGCGCGACGCGATCGGGCGCGTTGAAGGCCGCCGTCTTCGGCAGCACTTCCGAAAAGATGACGACCACGGCAGTCATCATGAACGTCGCATAGAGCACGCCGGCCTTGCCGAACCAGGCGAGCAGGACGCCGGTGGCGAGCGCGGAGGCGCCAATATTGACCGCGTTGTTGCCGAGCAGCAGCGCGCCGATCAGCCGCTCGCGGTTCTCCAGCAGGCGATTGACGATGGCGGCGCCTTTGTTGCCGTGCTTTTCCAGCCGCCCCATGCTGGCGCGCGAGGAGGCGGTGAGCGCGGTCTCGCTGCCGGCGAAGAACGCCGACAGCAGCAGGCAGAAGATGACGATAGCGAGAGAGAGCCAGTCGTTAGCGGTCATTCATGTATCTCGGCGCGTGATCTCTTCCGAAAACCGGTCTCCACTTTCGGGATCAGGCGCTGTGCATTTGATCGGCAAGAAAATCGCGCACCTCGGCGGCATCGACGTCGTTGGCGACAAAGGCGCGGCCGATGCCGCGCACCAGAATGAAGGTGAGCTTGCCCCGCTTAACTTTCTTGTCCTGGGCAATCAGGTCCATCAATTGGTCGAGCCCCGGCGTGCCGCCGGGAACGTCTTTCAGATGGGTGGGCAGGCCGACCGCCGCAAGATGAGCGCGAGCGAGCGCGGCCTCGGCAGCTTGCATGAGGCCCTTGCGCGCGGAGAATTCGAAGGCCAGCGCCATGCCGAGCGCCACCGCCTCGCCGTGCAGCAGCCGCTCGGAAAAGCCGCAGCCGGCCTCGAGCGCGTGCCCGAAGGTATGGCCGAGATTGAGCAGGGCGCGCTCGCCGGTCTCGCGCTCGTCGCGCGCGACGACGCCCGCCTTGGCGCGGCAGCAGACCGCGATGGCGTGCTCGCGCGCGGGACCGCCGGCGAAGACCTCTTGCCAGTTGGCTTCCAGCCAGGAGAAGAAGGCGGCGTCGCCGATCAGCCCATATTTGGCGACCTCGGCGTAGCCGGCGCGGAATTCGCGCGGTGGCAGCGTGTCGAGCAGCGCGGTGTCGGCGATCACCATGGCCGGCTGATGGAAGGCGCCCACGAGGTTCTTGCCGTGGCGCGAATTGATGCCGGTCTTGCCGCCGACCGAGGAATCGACCTGCGCCAGCAAGGTGGTGGGCACCTGCACGAAGTCGAGCCCGCGCCGCACGCAAGCCGCCGCGAAGCCGGCGAGATCGCCGATCACCCCGCCTCCGAACGCGATCACCAGATCGCCGCGCTCGATGCGCGCGGCGATGACAGCCTCGCACACGGTTTCGAAAGTGGCGTAGCTCTTCGAGCCCTCGCCTCCCGGCACCACGATGCACGCGGCTTCGAGCCCGGCGGACTTGATCGCGGCCTCGCAGGCGGCGAGATGATGGCGGGCGACGGTTTCGTCGGTGACGAGGGCCGCGCGCGCCCCCGGACGCAGCGCCTTGACGCGCACGCCGAGGCCGGCCAGCAGACCGCGGCCGATCACGATGTCATAGGCGCGCGCGCCCAGCGCGACCTGCACCACGATGGGTTCGGCATGGCGCAGTGGCGCGGTCATGGATTTGCCTCCGGCGCTGGCGCCATGGCGAGCTGCTCCGGCAGCGCCGCCAGAATCTCGTCGACGATGACGTCGTGCGGCTCGTCGCGCGACTGCACGATGAGGTCGGACATCGCATAGACCGGCTCGCGCTGTGGCAACAGCTCCTTGATCTTCTCGGCCAGCGGCCGGTCGCTGCGCCGTCTGGTGCGCTTGAGCAGCACGTCGAGCTCGGCCTTGAGCCAGATCGAGACGCCTTTGATGTGGATGAGGTCACGGGTGCGCTGGTCCATGACGGCGCCGCCGCCGGTGGCCAGCACCTGCGGGCCGGCCTCCAAGAGCCGCGCGATGACACGGGCCTCGCCGGCGCGAAAGTAAGCCTCGCCGTGCCTGGCAAAGATCTCGGGGATGGTCATGCCGGCCGCGCTCTCAATCTCGGCATCGGCGTCGACGAAGGGAATGCCCAAACGCGTGGCGAGCCGGCGGCCGACCGACGATTTGCCCGCCCCCATCATGCCCACGAGCACGAGAGAACGGCGGCCGAGCGCGGCGAGAATTGCCTGTTCGGGGCCGTTTTCCGGCGGTTTTTGAACGGCCGTGCGAGCCATGCTAAGGTTTTCCCAATAATGTCCGTTTCATATACCAGAATCGTCAGGCCCGCGACGCCAGGGCTTGTCCGCGGTTAAGGAAAGCGGCGGGCGCGCGGGGCGGTTTTCAGCGGCGGGGCCGGGTTTCGTGCATGCCAAGTCTATTCAGGTTTCTCGTTGTCCTCGGCCTTATCGGGGGGCTCGCCTATGGCACCGTGTTTGCGCTCGCCAATTTCATCAAATTGCACCCGCGCGAGATCATCGTGACCATACCGGCCAATAAATTCGTTAAGCAGCAATAGCGGCGCATCGGGCAGTGCAATGGCCCGCCGGCCGGCAGCCTCCGACGAAAAACTGGTCGAGCTTTTCCTCGACATGCAGGCATCCGAGCGCGGGGCTGGCGAAAACACGCTCGCCGCCTACCGCAACGACCTCGCCGATCTCACGGCGCATCTGCGCGCCGGCGGGCGCGGCATCGCCACCGCCGACACCGACGATCTACGCAGCTTCCTGAGCGAGCTTGCCGCGCGGGGATTTAAGCCCGCTTCGGTGGCGCGGCGGTTGTCGGCGCTGCGGCAGCTGTTCCGTTTCCTCTACGCGGAAGGCAAGCGCGGCGACGATCCAGCGGCGGTGCTGGAGGGCCCGAAGCGCGGGCGCGGTCTGCCGAAAGTGCTTTCGATCGCCGAGGTCGACCGGCTGCTGACGCAGGCGCGCGCCGCCGCCGAAGATAGGGAGCAAACGCCGGCAACGCGGCTGCGCGCGTCGCGGTTGCTTTGCCTGCTGGAGGTCGTCTATGCCACGGGCTTGCGCGTGTCCGAACTGGTGGCGCTGCCGGCTTCCGCCGCGCGCCGCGACCAGCGCGTGCTGGTGGTGCGCGGCAAAGGCGGCAAGGAGCGGCTGGTGCCGCTCAACAAGGAGGCCAAGCGCGCGATGGCGGAATACCTTGCGCTCTGCAACGAGCGCGAAGGCAAGGCGCCGTCGAAATGGCTGTTCCCCTCGTTCGGCGAGCAGGGCCATATCACCCGCCAGCATTTCGCCCGCGAGCTCAAGGCGCTGGGCGCCCGCTGCGGCATAACCGGCGATCGCCTTTCTCCGCACGTGCTGCGCCACGCCTTCGCCAGCCATCTCCTGCACAACGGCGCCGACCTGCGCGTCGTGCAGACCCTGCTCGGCCACGCCGACATTTCCACCACGCAGATCTATACCCATGTGCTGGAGGAGCGGCTGAAGTCGCTGGTGCGCGATTTGCATCCGCTGGCCGAAAGCTAGCGAAAAATCGCCGTAAAGTGCCTATTTACCCGTTTGCTTGACTTAAAGGGCACAGGCGGGTCACCTCGCCCCGATCACAGCCTTGGCTGGAACCATGCTCGCTGGAACCGTCCGCAGCTATCTCGACTTCGAAAAGCCGGTGGCCGAACTGGAGGCCAAGGTCGAGGAATTGCGCGCTCTCGGCGATACCGGCGACGGGGTCGCCATCGGCGAGGAAATCACCCGTCTGGAAGCCAAGGCGGTTGAGGCGCTCAAAGAGCTCTATGCCGAGCTCACCCCCTGGCAGAAGACGCAAGTGGCGCGCCATCCGCATCGCCCGCACGCGCTCGACTACATCAGCGCCCTGATCACCGACTTCGTTCCGCTCGCCGGCGACCGCAAGTTCGGCGACGACGAGGCCATCGTCGGCGGTTTCGGCCGCTTTCAGGGCGAAAGCATCTGCGTGCTCGGTCAGGAAAAAGGTTCCGATACCGAGAGCCGGCTCAAGCACAATTTCGGCATGGCGCGGCCGGAGGGCTACCGCAAGGCGGTGCGGCTGATGGAAATGGCCGACCGTTTCGACATCCCGGTGCTCGCGCTGGTCGACACTGCCGGCGCCTATCCCGGCATCGGCGCGGAGGAGCGCGGCCAGGCCGAGGCGATCGCGCGCTCGACCGAGGCCTGCCTGAGCCTCGCGGTGCCCAACGTGGCGGTGATCCTCGGCGAAGGCGGCTCCGGCGGCGCCATCGCCATCGCCACCGCCAACCGGGTGCTGATGCTGGAGCATGCGATCTACAGCGTCATCTCGCCGGAAGGCGCCGCTTCCATCCTATGGCGCGACACCGCCAAGGCGCAGGAGGCGGCGACCAGCATGAAGATCACGGCGCAGGACATGGTGCGCTTCGGCGTGATCGACAGCGTGGTTCTGGAGCCGACCGGCGGCGCCCACCGCGACCCGGCGGCCGCCATCGCCACCACGGGCGAAGCCATCGCCAACGCGCTTTCCGAGCTTAAAGCGCTGCCGCGCGAGGCGGTGCGCAAGCAGCGGCGCGAGAAATTCCTCGCCATGGGCCGCCCGACCACCCTGCCAACAGCCAAGCCGGGCTAGCCGGCAACCTGCACGATCGCGCGGGGGCATCCAAGACTAGCTTTTACGCTCGATTTACCATAGGGTTAGCGGTATCCAATGGTGGCGATATCCGCCTTGCAGATGCCACATCTTATGGATAACGATTATTGAACGAGGGACCCGCCTTTTCGGGGAGTAACGGCGTTTGACCCATTCCGTCGTACGCGCGCTGCTAGCGACCGCGGCCGTCGCCGCTGCCATTGCGCTTGCAGGCTGCAATACCAACGACGTCGTTCCGACGGGGCGCGCCATGGCGCCGCTGTCGCCGCGCACGCAGGCGGAAATTCAATCCAAGAACATGGATCAGAATTCGCCGATCCTCATCCGCGTCTTCAAGCAGGAGGCGGAGCTGGAGGTGTGGAAGCAGAATCGCGAAGGCCGCTACGCGCTGCTCAAGACCTATCCCATCTGCCGCTGGTCGGGCGATCTCGGCCCCAAGAAGAAGCAAGGCGACCGCCAGGCGCCGGAAGGCTTCTATACGATCACCCCGGCGCTGATGAATCCGAATTCCAACTACTATCTCGCCTTCAATACCGGATATCCGAACGCCTATGACCGCGCCTGGGGCCGCACCGGCTCCGAGCTGATGGTGCACGGCGACTGCTCCTCGCGCGGCTGCTACGCCATGACCGACGAGCAAATCCAGGAAATCTACGCGCTGGCGCGCGATTCCTTCTTCGGCGGGCAGAAGGAATTTCAGTTCGAAGCCTTTCCGTTCCGCATGACCGCGCTGAACATGGCCCGGCATCGCAACAATCCGAATTTCAAATTCTGGAAGATGCTGAAGCAGGGCTACGACGACTTCGAGGCCACGCACCAGGAACCGAAAGTCGCGGTGTGCGAGAGGCGCTACGTGTTCGACGCCGCGCCGCTGCCCGGCCATCAAGGCCCGCTGCGTTTCAATCCGCACGGCAAATGCCCGGCGTTCCAGCTCGACCCGATGATCGCCTCTGCCGTCACCACCTACCGGCGCCAGCAAGAGGTGCAGATGGCGAGCTACATCTCGCGCCGGGTCGCCGAAGCGCCGCCGCATCAGGGCGACGGCGGCATGAACCCGGTGTTCGCGCAGCAGCTCGGCATTACCAGCACCAGCGCCGACAACAACGGCCGCTATTCGGTCGCCAACCTCAACCTGACGCCCGGCGCCATGCCTAATCCGCCCGGCGCTCTGCCGCACGTGCCCAACCCGCCCGGCACCACGATCCCGAAGGTCGGCGCTGGCCTCGCCAAGCCGCCCGCCGCCGCGAAAGCCAGCAAGCCGCCCGCCGCCGCGCCGGCACCGGCAAGCCAGCCGGTCATGATGGCGAGCGTGCCGATGCCCGAGCCTGCGCCGCAGCCGAAGGAAGGCAGGCCGCTGCCGGAGCATCAGCCGGCCACGCTCGCCAGCATGTTCGGCAGCCTGTTCAGCGGCAACAAGGAAGCGCCGGCGACGGCCGCCACGCAAGTCGCGAATGCCGACGACGGCGCGCCGGTGAAGCTGCGCGGCACCAATACCGCGATGGCGGCCAAGCATGGGGCGCACGCCGCGAAGCTGCGCACTGCTTCTACGCCGGCCGCGCCGCATTCCAAGCATCACGCCGCGCCTACGACCGCGGTGGTCAAGGCCGCGCCGGCTAGCTCCAAGTCGAAGAAGGCAGTGGCCAAGGCGGAGCCCGCGCAAGAGGCGCAATCGCCGTGGGACGCGGCGGATCAGCAGCGCAAGAAGAAGGCCAAGCCCGAGCCGGAAATCCGCACCGCCTTTTCGGCGCCCTCGCGCAATGGCGAGCTGCTCTCCGGCGCGCAGCCGGTGATGCCGACCGGCTCGTTCAACAGCCGCTGGTCCTCGCTGCGCTGATCGCCTGCCTGCGGTTTCCACATGGTCGCGGCCGGGCTTGTCCCGGCCATTCGCATGCTGCTTAGTGCCGCGTGGACGCCCGGATAAGCCGCAGCCGGACGCGGAAGCGATCGGGCGTGACATCGCGCATGGACTGCTACGTCTACGTCCTCGGCTCGCTCGGCAACAAGCGCTGCCTCACCTATGTCGGCTGGACCGACGATGTCGAGCGCCGGCTTAAGCGTCACAACGCCGGCAAGGGCGCGCGCACGACGCGCGGGCGCATCTGGGTGCTGCTGCATTGCGAGCGCTTCGCCAGCAAGCGCGAAGCCATGAGCCGCGAGTGGCACTTGAAGCGAGATCGCAAGTTCCGCAAGGCGCTGGCGACGGCGTACCGGGGAGCAAGTGTCAGCAATCGGAAATCGTCTGAACTCTGATTCGAGATGGTGAAAAGGAATCGAAGGCCGCGGACTTAATTAGACGTAGCGGCCGTGGCAGTGCTTGAACTTCTTGCCGGAGCCGCAGGGGCACGGCTCGTTGCGGCCGACCTTGCCCCAGGACGTCGGATCCTTCGGGTTGCGCTCCTCCGGCGCGCTGCGTCCACCCGGGCCGCCATTGCCGCCGGCAAGAGCCGCGGCAAGCGGCGCGTTGGCAAGCGCCAATTCATCTTCCCCGGTCAGCGGATCGACCTTGTGCGCCTCCATGTAGGGAAGCTGCGTCTCTTCTTCCTCCGCCGGCGGTTGCACGATCTCCACGCGCATGAGCTGGGCGGTGACCGCCTCGCGCAGGTGCCCGACCAGCGTCTCGAACAGCGCGAAGGCCTCGGCCTGATATTCGTTGAGCGGATCGCGCTGGCCGTAGCCGCGCAGACCGATCACCTGGCGCAGATGCTCCAGCATGACGAGGTGCTCGCGCCAGAGGTGGTCGAGCGTCTGCAGCAGGATCGACTTCTCGACGTAACGCATGACGTCGGGGCCCCATTGGGCCACCTTGGCCGCCATGAACTCGTCGGCGCGGCGCTCGATGCGCTCGCGCACTTCTTCGTCGGCGATGCCCTCTTCCTTCGCCCATTCCTGCACCGGCAGCTCGAGCGTGAGCACCTCGCGCACCGCGGTTTCGAGGCCAGCGGTGTCCCATTGCTCGGGATAGGCCTTCTCCGGAATGTGCTTGGCGACCAGCTCGTCGATCACCGTGTGGCGCATGTCGTTGACGGTCTCGTCCACCGCCTCGTCGCGCATCAACTCGAGGCGCTGGTCGAAGATGACCTTGCGCTGGTCGTTCATGACGTTGTCGTACTTCAGGATGTTCTTGCGGATGTCGAAGTTGCGCGCTTCGACCTTCTGCTGCGCCTTCTCCAGCGCCTTGTTGATCCAGGGATGGACGATGGCCTCGTTCTCGCGCAGGCCGAGCTTCGTGAGCATGCCTTCGAGCTTGTCGGAGCCGAAGATGCGCATGAGGTCGTCTTCGAGCGACAGGAAGAACTTGGAGTGGCCGGGGTCGCCCTGGCGGCCGGAACGGCCGCGCAGCTGGTTGTCGATGCGGCGGCTCTCGTGCCGCTCGGTGCCGAGCACGTAAAGGCCGCCGGCGGCCAGCGCCTTTTCCTTCAGTCGCGCCACCTGCTTGCGGATCTCGTCGGCGCGCGGGCTCTTCTCGCGCTCGCGCGCGTCCTCGATTTCGGTGATCTCCTGGCGGATGCGCATGTCGGGATTGCCGCCGAGCTGGATGTCGGTGCCGCGGCCGGCCATGTTGGTGGCGATGGTGATAGCGCCGGGCACGCCGGCCTGCGCCACGATATAGGCCTCCTGCTCGTGGTAGCGCGCGTTGAGGATGGCGAAGACCTTCTTTTTTGAGGCACCGTCGTCGCCGGAATAGAGCGCGGCGAAGGCGTTGGGGTCGGAGAAATCGTGCTGCTCCCAGCCCTGCTTGCGCAGCAATTCGGCGAGCTGCTCCGACTTCTCGATCGAGGTGGTGCCGACCAGCACCGGCTGGCCGCGCTTCTTGCAGTCCTCGATCAGCGTGATGATGGCGCGGTATTTCTCGGCCGCCGAGCGGTAGACCTCGTCGTCGTCGTCGAGGCGGATGAGCGGCATGTTGGTCGGCACTTCGAGCACTTCGAGCTTGTAGATGTCCATGAACTCGTCCGCCTCGGTGACCGCCGTGCCGGTCATGCCGGCGAGCTTGTCGTACATGCGGAACAGGTTCTGGAAGGTGATCGAGGCGAGCGTCTGGTTCTCCGGCTGGATCGGCTGATGCTCCTTGGCCTCGAGCGCCTGGTGCAGGCCTTCCGAATAGCGCCGGCCAGGCATCATGCGGCCGGTGAACTCGTCGATGATGACGACCTCGCCGTTGCGCACGATGTAATCCTTGTCGCGCGCGAACAGCGTGTGGGCGCGCAGCGCCTGGTTGACATGGTGCACGACCGAGACGTTCTCGATGTCGTAGAGCCTGCCGCCCTTGAGCAGGTCGGCCTCGCGCAGCATGACCTCCATCTTCTCCATGCCGCTCTCGGTCATGGTGACGGTGCGCTGCTTCTCGTCCACCTCGTAGTCGGACTTGTCGAGCTTGGGGATGAAAGTGTCGATGGTGTTGTAGAAATCGGAGCGGTCGTCGAGCGGGCCGGAGATGATGAGCGGGGTGCGCGCTTCGTCGATCAGGATGGAGTTGACTTCGTCGACGATGGCGAAGACATGGCCGCGCTGGACCATGTCCTCCAGCCGGTATTTCATGTTGTCGCGCAGGTAGTCGAAGCCGAGCTCGTTGTTGGTGCCGTAGGTGATGTCACAGGCATAGGCCGCGCGGCGCTCGTCGTCTTCCAGGCCGTGCACGATCACGCCGGTGGTGAGCCCGAGGAAGCCGTAGATCTGCCCCATCCATTCGGCGTCGCGCCTGGCGAGGTAGTCGTTGACGGTGACGACATGCACGCCCTTGCCGGCGAGCGCGTTGAGATAGACCGGCAGCGTGGCGACCAGCGTCTTGCCTTCGCCGGTCTTCATCTCGGCGATACTGCCCTCGTGCAAAATCATGCCGCCGATCAGCTGCACATCGAAATGGCGCTGGCCGAGGGTGCGCTTGGCGGCCTCGCGCACGGTGGCGAAGGCGGGAACCAAAATGTCGTCGAGCGCGGCGCCGTCGGCGATCTGTTTTTTGAATTCGTCGGTGCGCGCGCGCAGTTCGTCGTCGGAAAGCTTCTCGATTTCCGGTTCCAGAGCATTGATGGCATCGACGCGCGGCTGATAGCTGCGGATGCGCCGGTCGTTGGCGGAACCGAACAGCTTGCGGGCGACCGCGCCGATCATCGGGAGCTCCTCACCTTCTGGGCCGGGCTTCTATTACCACGTCGCCGCGGCCGGATTTTGCTTCCGGCGCTCCGGAAATACGGCACTTTTCGGGCAATTCGATACGAACGGGGGGCGCGACGCAGCATCACCGGTCGAGATGAGCGAGAGATAGGAGGGGGTCGGATTATTGTCAATTGGCGCTTACCAAGGGGCTTAACGCCCGCGGTCACGCGGAGTTTAGGCCGGTCGCGCGCAACGCCATTGCAAAGCCACGGTTGTTGGGTGACAAGGCGCCCGGCCCCGCCCAAGGAGCGGAGCACCCTCTTTCTAAGGACAGCGCCATGATGACTTCTCTTCTCGCCGGCAGCCCGGCCCTGACGCGGAGAGCCGGCCTCATCGCCGCCGGCTTGACCGCCCTGTTGGCGCTGCTGATGGCGAGCGGCCCGCTCAAAGCCGAAGACGCCAAGGACCCGCTGGTCGCCAAAGTCAACGGCGTCGAAATCCACCAGAGCGATCTCGACGCGGCGGAAAAGGAAGCCGGCCAGATCCCGCCGATGCCGCCGGAGGCCAAGCGCGACTACCTGGTGCAGTTCATGGCCGACGTGATCCTGGTGTCAAAAGCGGCCGAGGACAAGAAGATCGGCGACACGGCGGAGTTCAAGCGGCAGATGGAGTTCGACCGCCGCAAGTTGTTGATGTCCGACTTGCTGCAATCCGTCGGCAAGGCGGCGCTGACCGAAGATGCCATGCACAAGGTCTACGAAGATGCGGTCAAGCAGATCGGCCAGCAGGAGGAAGTGCACGCACGCCACATCCTGATCCGCGCCACGCAAGGCGACGAGAAGGCGAGCGCGGCCGCCAAGGGCAAGATCGAGGCGATCATCGCGCGGCTGAACAAGGGCGAGGACTTCGTCAAGGTCGCCAAGGAGACGACGGAGGATCCCTCCGGCAAGGCAAACGGCGGCGACCTCGGTTACTTCACCAAGGACCAGATGGTGCCGGCCTTCTCCAAGGTCGCGTTCGAATTGAAGAAGGGCGAGATCTCCGGGCCGGTGCAGACGCAGTTCGGCTGGCACGTGATCAAGCTCGAGGACAAGCGCGTCAAGCCGCCGCCGAAATTCAGCGACGTGAAGGCGCAGATCGAGAACTACGTGGAGCGCAAGGCGCAAGCCGACCTGGTGCAGAAGCTGCGCGGCGAGGCCAAGGTCGAGAAGTTCTACAAGACCGCCGACGAGAGCAAGAAGGACGAACCGGCGAAGAAGGCCGAGCCGGCGAAGGACGCGCCGGCCGCGCCGGCGAAGAAGTAAAGGCGATCGATCGCATCAACTGAATTCGTCATGGCCGGCCTTGTGCCGGCCATTTCGCTCAGGTAGGCACGGCGGTGCCAATCTCATCGGGATCACCGGGTCACGGCGCGACGCGCCGGCCGGTGATGACAGCCTTACAATGTCCACCGCCATATCCCCCCTCGCCCCCAAACACGTGCCCGACATGCCGGCGATCGCCGGCGTCAAGCTGGCGACCGCCGCGGCCGGCATCCGCTATGCCGGGCGCACCGACGTGCTGCTGGCCTTGTTCGACGAAGGCGCCGAGGTTGCCGGCGTGTTCACCCGCTCGAAATGCCCCTCGGCGCCGGTCGAATGGTGCCGCGCGCATTTGAAGGGCGGCAAGGCGCGCGCGCTGGTGGTCAATTCCGGCAACGCCAATGCCTTCACCGGCAAGAGCGGGCGCGCGGCGACCAAACTCACCGCCGAGCTCGCGGCCAAGGCCGCCGGCTGCAAGACCGGCGAGGTCTTTCTTGCCTCCACCGGCGTGATCGGCGAGCCGCTCGACGCCAGCAAGTTCGCCGGTGTCATGGACGGGCTGGTGGCGAACGCGGATGCCGGCGACTTCCTTGCCGCCGCGCGCGCGATTATGACCACCGATACCTTTCCCAAGGTGGCGAGCGCGCGCGCCAAGATCGGCAAGGAAACGGTCGCCATCAACGGCATCGCCAAAGGCGCCGGCATGATCGCGCCCGATATGGCGACCATGCTGTCCTTCGTGTTCACCGACGCCGATATCGCGGCGCCCGCCTTGCAGGCGATGCTCAAAGAGGGCGTCGCCGACACCTTCAATGCGGTGACCATCGACGGCGACATGTCCACCTCCGACACGCTGATGCTGTTCGCGACCGGCAAGCGCGGCCCGCGTATCGGGCGCGCCGCCGATCCGCGCCTGCGCGCGTTCAAGCAGGCGCTGCATCGCGTGCTGGCCGGTCTCGCCGAACAGATCGCGCGCGACGGCGAAGGCGCGCGCAAGCTGGTGGAGATCACGGTGGAGGGCGCCGTCTCGGACAAATCGGCTCGCCGCATCGCCATGTCGATCGCCAATTCGCCGCTGGTGAAGACGGCGATCGCCGGCGAGGACGCCAATTGGGGCCGCGTGGTCATGGCGGTGGGCAAGGCGGGGGAGCCGGCCGACCGCGACAAGCTCACCATCTGGTTCGGCGGCATCCGCGTCGCGCACAAGGGCGCGCGCGATCCGGCCTATGACGAGGCGGAGGTGAGCGCGCAGATGCAGAAGCCGGAGATCAGCCTGAAAGTGGCGCTCGGTCTAGGCAAAGGCCGCGACCGGGTGCTGACCTGCGACCTGACCAAGGACTATATCGCCATCAACGGCGACTACCGCTCGTAACGATCGGTTAACCTAAGCCGCGCAGCACGTTTACCGCTCCGGCATCGCCGGTAATACCTCTTAACCAAGCCCGCTTATCGTCGAGGTCGAAGGGCCGTGAGCTTCAAAACCGTTCTTGTCGCCGCCTGCGCCCTCATCGATGCCGACGGCCGCGTGCTGATCGCCCGGCGTCCCGAAGGCAAACCGATGGCGGGCTTGTGGGAATTCCCCGGCGGCAAGGTCGAAATGGGCGAACGACCGGAGGATACGCTGATCAGGGAGCTCAAGGAGGAACTCGGCATCGTCGTCAGTGAGCCCTGCCTCGCGCCGCTCACCTTCGCCAGCCACGTCTATCCGGACTTCCATCTGCTGATGCCGCTCTATGTCTGCCGGCGCTGGGAGGGAACGGTGCGGGCCACGGAAGGCCAGACGCTCGCCTGGGTGCGGCCGAACCGCCTGCGCGACTACGAGATGCCGCCTGCCGATGTACCGCTCGTGCCTCACCTGATGACGCTGCTTTAGCTCGGAAGGAAGCCCAATGCCGATCGACCCGCGAGCACAGATCCGCCGGCTGCTACGCGCATGCGAGGGCGCCACGGCCATCGAATACGCCATTGTCGCGAGCGGCATTGCCGTCGCCATCGCCGCCACCGTCAGCACCCTCGGCACCCGGGTAAACGCCCTGTATGCGGCGGTCAACGGGCTCCTCTAGACGTTGCGGATGCCCGGCTCCCCCGTCCTGGTGTAGACTTCGCGCATGGCCGCCTGGCGGCCGCCGACCGGGGAGACGTCCATGGACAGCTTATTTTCCCGCCAGCTGGCAATGTACGCCAGCTATCATCGCGACGGGCGCAATCGCGCCACGCATTTCATCGGCATTCCGGCCATCGTGTTTTCCATCCTGGTGCCGCTCGCCCTGGCCCGCAGCGGCGGCTTGTCCGCCGCCATGGTGGTCGCGGTTCTGGCGGTGATCGGCTGGATCGCGCTCGACCGCGTCATCGGCCTTGCCATGGCGGCGGTCATGCTGCCGATGCTGGTCGTGGCCGAGTGGATCGCGCGCAGCTACGGCAGCACCACGGCCTGGATCGTGTTCGCGGTGTTCTTCGTCGGCGGCTGGATCTTCCAGCTGGTCGGGCACATGTGGGAGGGCCGCCGCCCGGCGCTCGCCGACAACCTGTTCCAGGCCTTCATCGGGCCGATGTTCCTCATGGCCGAAGTGCTGATCGCGCTGGGCTTGAAGCCGGAGTTGAAACACGCCATCGAGCACGCGGTCAGGGCACCGTAATCAGATGTCAGTGATCAGAAAGAAGCGTCAGTAATCCGATTACTCTTCTGATCGCTGACTACTGATCACTGATCCCTGGCTTCAGCGCGTCGGCCAGACGCTGGCGTGCGGAACCCGGCCGCAGCGGCTGCTGCTGGCTTTCGTGCGGCGCCCAGCCCGACAGCCAGACGATCTCGAAAGTGGCACGCAGACGCCCATCGGCATCGGCAAATCGCTGCGCGTAGATCTCCGCCACGCGCATCAGTGTCGCGCGCTTGAGCGGCGTGCGGCGGCGCTCGCGCAAGATATTGGTGGCGCCCATGCGGCGCAGGTCGCGCATCAGCGCGAAGGCGTTCTCGTAGCGCACGGTGAGCCGGTCCGCGTCGACGACCGGCAGCGCAAAGCCCGCGCGCTGCATGAGCGCGCCCAGATCGCGCAGATCGGCGAAGGGCGCGACGCGCGGGGAAAGCCCGCCTTCCAGTTCGCTCTCCGCCGCCGCGAAGGCCTGGCGCAATTCGCTCAGGCTGTCGCCGCCGACCAGCGCGGCAAGCAGCAGCCCGTCGGGCTTGAGCGCGCGGCGGATCTGGATGAGCGTGCCGGGCAGATCGTTGACGAATTGCAGCGCGAGCGCGGACACCACCAGGTCGAGCGAGGAATCGGCAAACGGCAGCGCTTCCTCGTCGGCGATGACGCGCAGGCAAGCCGCATCGCCCTGCGCGTCGTCACTTGCGCGCACGAGCGTGGCGATCTTGTCGCTCGCCGCCAGCACGCGCGCGACCGCATCGCCGGGCGTGCCGAGATCGACGGCGCGGCCGAAATGGCGCAGCACGGCGGAGAGGCGCTCGCCGAGCTCTTGGGCGACGCGATCGAGCAGAAATGTTTCCGGCCCGAGCGCCCGCGCGCGCTGCCGGCGCCTGCGCAGCAGGGAGCGGTCGAAAATGGTCGAACCAGGCATTGGCCTCGCCGTCAAAGTCCCCTTCCCCGCTTGCCGGGGAGGGACAGGGAGGGGCAGTTCTAAGGCAATCTAAGGCCCGATTTCCCCCTCCCCAACCCTCCCCGGCACGCGGGGGAGGGAGTAGGCTGTGCCTCCGGCCGGCGTTGTGCCTATCAATGGCTCAGATCGAGGAAACAACTTCGCTTGCAACACCCCGCGCGTCGCGCTGGGCCGTGCCGTTGCGCAATTTTATGCGCCACGCGCTCGATCTGGCGCTGCCGCCGCTCTGCCCCTCCTGCCGCACGCCGCTCGCCGACGGCGCGGGGCTTTGCCCCGACTGCTGGTCGAAGCTTTCCTTCATTGCGCCGCCGTTCTGCGCGCGGCTCGGCATTCCCTTCACCTACGATCCGGGGCCCGGCCTGTTGTCGATGGAGGCGATCGCCAACCCGCCGGCGTACGACCGCGCGCGCGCCGCGGTGCGCTATGACGACATCGCGCGCGCTTTGGTGCTGTCGTTCAAATACGGCGACCGCCTCGATCTCGCCCCCATGTTGGGGCGCTGGATGATGCGCGCCGGCGAGGAACTGACGCGCGAGGCCGACGCACTGGTGCCGGTGCCGCTGCATTGGCGCAGGCTCTGGTCGCGCCGCTTCAACCAGTCCGCCGCGCTGGCCGGCGCCATCGCGCAGGCCTGCGGCGTGCCGGTGCTCTACGATGCGCTCAAGCGCGTGCGCGCGACGCCGCAGCAGGTCGGCCTGTCGAAGCCGCAGCGCGCCGAGAATGTGCAGGGGGCCTTCCGGGTGCCGGCCGAGCGCAAGGCCGAGGTTGCCGGCCGCCGGCTGCTGCTGGTGGACGACGTGTTGACTTCCGGCGCCACGGCCGATACCTGCGCCCGCGCGCTGCTGCGGGCAGGCGCCGCACATGTCGACGTGCTGGTGTTCGCCCGGGTTGTGGCGCCGGTGCGCAGCCCCATATAAAAGCCTGGAATTAGACGGAAATTGCCCGGCCATGGCCATGCCGCCGATCGAAATCTACACCACGCGCTGGTGTCCCTATTGCCACCGCGCCAAGGCGCTGCTCAAACGCAAGGGCGCGGCCTTCACCGAGATCGACCTCTCGCGCAACCGCGAACGGCGCGGCGAAATGGTCGAACGGGCCAAGGGACGCTACACCGTGCCGCAAATCTTCATTGGCGCTTATCACGTCGGCGGCTGCGACGACCTGCACGCGCTTGAGCAGGCCGGCAAGCTGGACGCACTGCTGGCCGGCGACGGGGCCGCGGCATGAGCTCGACGAATTCTGTGAATCATGCCCCGGGCGCAGCGCAGCGTACAAGGCTGCGCTGCGGACCCGGCACCGTTCCAGAGTCGGCGTTCGCGAAGATCCCGGATCGGCGGTGCATCACGTCGCTTCGCGCGCGCCGCACCGCATCCGCGACACGAGGCCCGCGATGACTTCCGGCACCTTCAAAGCCGCGATGATCCAGATGCGCTCCGGGCTCACGCCCGGCGCCAATGTGAACTCCGCTGCGCGCATGATCGGCGAGGCGAAGAATGCCGGCGCCGATTACGTGCTGACGCCGGAGATGACCAATATCCTGGCCGCCAACCGCAAACAGTTGTTCGCGACGATCGTCGAGGAGGACCAGGATCCGTCGCTGGCGACATTCCGCGAACTCGCGCGCAACCTCGGCATTTATGTCCATATCGGCTCGCTGGCGATCAAGGCCGGTCATGACCGCGCCGCCAACCGCGCTTTCGTGATCGACCCCAAAGGCGAGATCGCCGCGCGCTACGACAAGATCCATATGTTCGATGTCGATCTCGCCGGCGGCGAGAGCTATCGCGAGTCGAACAGCTACCGGCCGGGCGAACTGGCAGTGCTGGCCGACCTGCCCTGGGGGCGGCTCGGCGTCACCATCTGTTACGACCTGCGCTTTCCCGCGCTCTACCGCGCGTTGGCCGAGGCCGGCGCCACCATGCTGACGATTCCGTCGGCCTTCACGCGGCAGACCGGCGAGGCGCATTGGCCCGTCTTGAACCGCGCCCGCGCCATCGAGAACGGCTGCTTCGTCTTCGCCGCGGCGCAATGCGGCAAGCACGAGAGCGGGCGCGAGACCTTCGGCCATTCACTGATCGTTGACCCCTGGGGGCGCACATTGGCAGAAGGCGGCTCGGAGCCGGGGCTGATCATGGCCGAAATCGATCCCGCGGAAGTTTCCAACGCGCGCGCGCGCATTCCCTCGCTCCAGCACGGGCGGCGGTTCGAAGTCGTCGAGCCGATGGCCGAGCCCGTGCATCTGCACCTGGTGCGGGAAACGGGGGCCGAATGATCCGCTACGCCCTCGTCTGCGAAAAGGGTCACGGCTTCGACAGTTGGTTCGCCAACTCTGCTGCCTACGACAAGCAGGCCAAGCGCGGTCTCGTCACCTGCCCGCAATGCGGCTCGGCCAAGGTCGAGAAAGCGATCATGGCGCCGCGGCTTGCCACGTCGAAGAAACGCAAGGCGCAAGCGCCGGCGGCGGATACTCCAGCCGCGGATGCTCCGCTTGCGCAGGCGCCGGCCGCGCTGGCTCCGGAAGCGCCCGCCCCGGTCGCCATGGTCTCGCCGCAGGAGCGCGAATTCCGCGCCAAACTCAAGGAATTACGCGACCATCTTGTGAAGAACGCCGATCATGTCGGGTCGAAATTCCCCGAGGAAGCGCGCAAGATGCACTACGGCGAGATCGAGCATCGCTCGATCTACGGCGAGGCGAGCCCTGACGAAGCCAAAGCATTGGTCGAGGAAGGCATCGAGGTGCACCCGCTGCCGGTGCTGCCGGAAGAGCGGAACTAGCTCTCCGTTGTCATTCCGGGGCGCGCCCAACGGGTCCGGCGCTACGCGCCGTCCCGGAATGACTAGTACGCCCACACCAAGAGCGCGACGCCGATCACCACCAGCACGATGCCAAAGCCCTCGCGCTTCGTGGTCGGCTGCTTGAAGATGAATTTCGAAACGCCTTGCGCAAACAGCACCTCGACCAGCGCCAGCGTGCGCACATTGGCGGCCGAGGTGATGGCCAAGCCGAGAAACCAGAATTCCGAGGCGAATGCGCCCATGAAGCCGGCAAACAGCGACGGCTTCCAGGCTTTCGCGATGGCCGTAAGCACCTTGGGATCGCGCAGCGCGAGATAAGCGGTCAAAATGACCGCCTGCATGACCAGCCCCACGGCCAGCGTGAAGGTCGCCGCCATGACGAAATGCGGCAGATGCAGCGACAGGATGGCGCCGCGATAGCCGACGGCGGCGAGCGCAAACAGCGCGCCGGATAGAAGGCCGATCAAGGTCGAGCTCGTGGTGCTGACCTGCGCCGCGCCCGGCTTGAGCGAGATCACGATCACGCCGGCGGTGGCGATCAGGATGGCCGCGGCCGACAGCGGCGTGATCCTGTCGCCGAGGAAGATCAGCCCGAACAGCGCGACCTGCACCGGCTCGGTCTTGATATAGGCATAGGCCACCACGAAGGAGCGCCGGTCCATCACCGCCAGCATGGTGGCGGTGGCGGCGATCTGGGCGAGCGAGCCGACCACCACCCAGAGCCAGAATTCCGCCGGCGGATGCGGCAGGGAATAGCCGGCGAAATACATCACGCCGGGCAGGAACACGCACAGCGCAAAGGGAAAGCCGAACAGGAAGCGCACATGCGTGGCGCCGACCGTGCCGAGCGTGGCGGTCAGCTCGCGCTGCATGGCATTGCGCGCGGTCTGCGCCGCCGCGGCGATCAGCGTGAAGACGGCCCAGAGCATGATGCGGCCCCAACAACGTCATGCCCGGCCACCCGGGACCGGCCTTCGGCCGGCCCGGCTGTAACTTGTGCCGGGCATCCACGTCTGGCCTTCATACTAAGGCGTGCATGGCCGGGACAAGTAGCACATAGACGGCGCTGCGCGCCTTTTGCCCGGCCATGAAGCAGAGCTGCTATGCAGCAGTCGCCTTGATCTCCGCCGCCTCGGGAAACTCGCTCACCTTGCCGTGCTCGTTGTCGATCAGCAGGAACAGATCGAAATAGCGGATGGTGGGGGCGCCGCCGGTGCGCTTGATGACCGACTGGCGCCATTCCTCGTTGTGGGCGCGCTGGGCGGCGTCGACCGACGGCCAGATATAGACGCCGGCGCCGGTCTTGCCGTTGAGCTCGAGCAGGAAATGCTTGCGCAGCAATTCCTTGTTGGCCTGCCATTTCGGAATGACGTTGCGGGCTTCCGCGGCCACCTGTTGCCGGCTCCAGCCTTTTGGCGAGTTGAATTCGACCAGTTCGAGAATCATGCGCTTTCTCCATTTTCACAGCGCATGATCTGGTCCGAAAACCGGTTTCCAATTTTCGGGATCACGCGCCGGGCCTCGCAGCCGCGAGCATGTAGTTCACGTCCATGTCGGACGACAATTGCCAGCGGTCGGCGAACGGATTGTAGACGACGCCGCGCTCGCCGATGACGCGCAGCCCTGTGTTTTCGACCGCGCTCTCCAGTTCGCGCGGCGTGACGAACCTGTCCCATTGATGGGTGCCGCGCGGCAGCCAGCGCAACACATATTCGGCGCCGACGATGGCCAATGCAAAGCTCTTCAGCGTGCGGTTGAGCGTTGCGGCGATGAGCAAGCCGCCGGGCCTGATCATCGAGGCGCAAGTGGAAACGAACCCTTCCACGTCGGCCACGTGCTCGACCACTTCCATCGCCAGGACGACATCGAATCTTTCACCGGCTTCCGCCAGTTCCTCGGCTGTGGTGGCGCGATAGTCGACGGCGACGCCCTGCTCCTCGGCATGGGCGCGGGCGGCTTCGACATTCTCCTTAGCCGGATCGGCGCCCACCATATCGGCGCCCAGCCGCGCCAAGGGCTCCGAGAGGATGCCGCCGCCGCAGCCGATGTCGAGCACGCGCAGGCCCTTGAGGCAGTCGAGTTTCCTTGCGTCACGGGAAAAACGCGCGGCCGCCTGGTCGCGGATATAGGCGAGCCGCACCGGATTGAGCTTGTGCAGCGCGGCCATCGGCCCGCGCGCATCCCACCAGTCGGCGGCGTGGCGCGAGAAGCGCTCGACCTCCGCTGTATCGACGCTGCTTGCACCGGCTCTGCGGCTCGCCATTGCGTTCCTCTTGGCGGCGGCCATTGTTGCAGGGGGGCCGACCCGCCGGTATGTATACGCGCCTTTTCGGGCCGGCGCTTGGGGCAAAATCGCTCAGCGCCGGCCGCATATTTAGGCGGGTTTTGCCGCTTCCGGGAACGCCGATGGCACGGCTGGTGATGAAATTCGGCGGAACGTCGGTCGCCGATCTCGACCGCATCCGCAACGTGGCGCGCCACGTCAAGCGCGAGGTCGACGCCGGCCATGACGTGGCCGTCGTGGTCTCGGCCATGGCGGGCGTGACCAACCAGCTGGTGGGCTGGTGCCGCGAGGCGGCGGTGCTGCACGACGCGCGCGAATACGACGCGGTGGTGGCGACCGGCGAGCAGGTGACCGCGGGGCTGCTCGCCATCGTGCTGGAAGGCATGGGCGTCAACGCGCGTTCCTGGCAGGGCTGGCAATTGCCGGTGCTGACCGACAATGCACACGGCGGTGCGCGCATCGTCGAGGTCAACGGCGCCGAACTGACGAGGCGCTTCAAGGAATTTGGGCAGGTAGCGGTGATCGCCGGCTTCCAGGGCCTGCACAAGGAGACGAACCGTGTCACCACGCTCGGCCGCGGCGGTTCCGATACGTCGGCGGTGGCGTTGGCGGCGGCGATCCAGGCCGAGCGTTGCGACATCTATACCGACGTCGACGGCGTCTACACCACGGATCCGCGCGTGGTGCCCAGGGCGCGCCGGCTTGAAAAAATCGCCTACGAGGAAATGCTGGAACTCGCTTCCTTGGGCGCCAAGGTCATGCAGGTGCGCTCGGTCGAGCTCGGCATGCTGCACAACGTGCCGATCCTCGTGCGCTCCAGCTTCGAGAAGCCGGAGGACATCGATCCGAAAAAGCCGCCGGCCGGCACGCTCATTTGCGACGAGAGTGAAATCATGGAACAGCAGACCGTCACGGGGATCGCATTCTCGAAGGACGAGGCGCAGATCTCCATCCGCCGCGTGCAGGACAAGCCGGGCGTCGCCGCCGCCATCTTCGGGCCGCTCGCCGACGCCAATATCAACGTCGACATGATCGTGCAGAACGTCTCGGCCGACGGCTTGACCACGGATTTGACCTTCACGGTGCCGTCGTCCGACTACGAGCGAGCGCGCGCCACCATCGAAAAAGCCAAGAGCTCCATCGGCTTCGAACGCATCGACGGCGCCGTCGACGTCGCCAAGGTCTCGGTCATCGGCATCGGCATGCGCAGCCATGCCGGTGTCGCCGCCAAGGCCTTCAAGGCGCTGTCGGAGCGCAACATCAATATCCGCGCCATCACCACCTCGGAGATCAAGTTCTCCGTGCTCATCGACGCCGCCTATTCGGAATTGGCCGTGCGCACGCTGCATTCGCTGTACGGTCTGAACAAATAATTCGGGAGGAAACCATGCGTGTCGTCGCGCTCGAAGAACATTTCAATGTCCCCGATGTGGTCAAGCGCATCGATCCGGCCGCCATCAAGCGGCGCGGCTACCAGCCGCGGCGGGCGCCGAGCAAAGGCGCCAACCCGCTTGAGCTGCTGCCGGAGATCGGCGAGCAGCGCTTCAAGTTCATGGACGAGGCCGGCATCACCGTGCAGGTGCTGTCGCATAACGGTCCCGGCCCCGATCTGGTGCCCGGCGCCGACGGCGTCGGCATGGCGCGCGAGATCAACAATTATCTCGCCGGCGTGATTGCGCGGCATCCCGACCGCTTTGCCGGCTTCGCCGCGCTGCCGACGGCAAGCCCCGATGCCTGCGCGGCCGAGCTCGAGCGTTGCGTGAAGCAGCTGAAATTCGTCGGCGCCATGGTGCACGGCACCACCGAGGGCCGCTTCCTCGACCATCCGAGCTATGACGGGCTACTGGCGGCGGCGGTCACCCTCGACGTGCCGATCTACATTCATCCGCACCTCGCGCCGGCACCGGTGCGCGAGGCCTATTATTCCGGCCTCGAACAAGGCGCCGGCCGCGTGCTGGAGGCGGCCGGCTGGGGCTGGCACTCGGAAACGGCGATCCACGTCCTGCGCCTGGTGCTGGCCGGCACGTTCGACAAGCACCCCAAGCTCAAGATCATCATCGGGCACATGGGCGAAATGCTGCCGGTGATGCTCGACCGTGCCGACAAGGTCATGGCGCTCGACACCGGCCATTTGAAAAGGACGGTCAGCCGCACCATCCTTGACCAGGTCTGGATCACCACCAGCGGCATTTTCACCGAGCCGCCGCTGCTCGCCGCGCAGATGACCTTCGGCATCGACCGCATCTTGTTCTCGGTCGATTACCCCTACGCGCCCAACATGGCCGGGCGCCGGTTCCTCGACACCGTCTCGCTCGCGCCGGCCGACATGGCCAAGCTCTGCCACGGCAATGCGGATGCTTTGCTGAAGCTGAAGGCGTGATTTTCCCGAGTCATTCCGGGGCGCCCGGCGAAGGTGGGCGAGCCGGAAACCATAACCCCGGTGCTGCGGCGTACGGATTCCGGTCCCGGCCCCGTCGGGGCCGACCCGGAATGACCGGGAAAGCGACCGGGGAGAGGGAAGGCCGTTTGGCTTGCCCCTTGCATAGCGCATTCGCTATAGCCTGAGTCATGTGCGGCCGCGGGTTTCGCCGTCCCCGCAGTCGCTATTCGTACATGATTGGGCCTTAGGAGAGGGCCGCGGCTCAAAAGACCGCGGCCGCACAGGGACTTCGAATATGCGTGGCGCGCTCGGCGGTCCGCGCGTGCTGTTACGGCGGCTTCGCGAAGTGATGGCGGAGCCGGTCAGCGCGCAGGACCGTCTCGACAAGGTGGTTGTGCTGATCGCCGCCAACATGGTGGCGGAGGTGTGCTCTGTCTACATCCTGCGGGTGGACAGCACGCTCGAATTGTACGCCACGGAGGGCCTCAAGCACGAAGCCGTGCACAATACCGTGCTGAAGGCCGACGAGGGCCTGGTCGGCTTGGTCGCCAGCGAAGGCAAGCCGATCAACCTTTCCGACGCACAGAGCCACCCGGCCTTCTCGTTCCGGCCGGAAACCGGCGAAGAAATCTACCACTCCTTCCTGGGCGTGCCGATCCTGCGCGCCGGCAATACGCTCGGCGTGCTGGTGGTGCAAAACCGCGCGCGGCGCACCTATACCGAAGAGGAAGAGGAGGCGCTGCAGACGACGGCGATGGTGCTCGCCGAGATGATCGCCTCGGGCGAGTTGTCGGCCCTCGCCCGCCCTGGCGCCGAGCCTGCCGCCCGCCACGCATTGCATCTGGTCGGCAGCTCGCTGTCGGACGGCATCGCGCTCGGCCACGTGGTGCTGCACGAGCCGCGCGTTGTCATCACCAACGTGATCGCCGACGACGTGCCGCGCGAATTGAAGCGGCTCGACGCCGCGATCGCCGCTCTGCGCGCCGATCTCGACCGCCTGGTCGAGCACCGCGACGTGATCGAGGGCGGTGAGCACCGCGATGTGCTCGAAGCCTACCGCATGTTCGGCTACGACCAGGGCTGGCTGCACAAGATGCGCGAGGCGGTCATGACGGGCCTCACCGCCGAAGCCGGCGTCGAGCGCGTCCAGTCCGACACGCGCGCGCGCATGTTGCGCGCCTCCGATCCCTATCTGCGCGACCGGCTGCATGACCTCGATGACCTTGCCAACCGGCTGATGCGGGTATTGATGGGCCAGGATCATGCCCCCGCCAAGGAGCGGCTGCCGGAAAACGCCATCGTGGTGGCGCGCTCCATGGGGCCTGCGGCTCTGCTCGACTACGACCGCAAGCGCTTGCGCGGCCTCGTGCTGGAGGAAGGCGGGCCAACCTCGCATGTCTCCATCGTGGCGCGTGCGCTCGGCATCCCGGCGGTGGGCGATATCTCCAACGCCACCGGCCTGGTCGAGCCGGGCGACGCGGTCATCGTCGATGGCGCCACCGGCCATATCCACATGCGGCCCGCCGCCGACATCGAGGCGGCCTATGCCGAGCGCGTGCGCCTGCGCGCGCGCCGACAGGCGCAATATCACGCGCTGCGCGACAAGCCCTGCGTGACCAAGGACGGCCAGCGTATCGTGCTGATGATCAATGCCGGCCTCGCCATCGATCTTCCGCATATCGAGGAGACGGGCGCCGCGGGTATCGGCCTGTTCCGCACCGAATTGCAGTTCATGGTGGCGAGCACTTTCCCGCGCACCCAGGAGCAGCTTTCGCTTTACCGCGCGGTGCTCGATGCCGCCGGCAAACGACCGGTGACCTTCCGCACGCTCGACATTGGCGGCGACAAGGTGCTGCCCTATATGCGCAACGTGGAAGAGGAGAATCCGGCGCTCGGCTGGCGCGCGATCCGGCTAGGGCTCGACCGGCCGGGACTGCTGCGCAGCCAGTTGCGCGCGCTGTTGCGCGCCTCCGGCGGCCGCGAACTGCGCCTGATGTTTCCGATGATCGCCATGGTGGAGGAGTTCGACAAGGCCAAGGCGCTGGTCGAGCTTGAGCTTACGCATCTGCGCCGGCACGGCCATCCGCTGCCCGAGCGGGTTGAGATCGGCACCATGCTGGAAGTGCCGTCGCTGCTGTTCCAGCTCGACGAGCTTCTGCAGCGGGTCGATTTCCTCTCGGTCGGCTCCAACGATCTCATGCAGTTCCTCTACGCCGCCGACCGCGGCAATCTGCGGGTTTCGGAGCGCTTCGACCCCTTGTCGGCGCCGATGCTCCGCGCGCTCAAAGATGTCGCCGACAAGGCGCGCAAGCACGGCAAGCCGGTGGCGCTGTGCGGCGAGCTTGCTTCGCAGCCGATCGGCGCGATGGCGCTGGCGATCCTCGGCTACCGCTCGCTGTCGCTTTCACCTTCCGCGGTCGGGCCGGTCAAGGCGCTGCTGATGGCCCTCGACGTGCGCAAGGGCGAGCAGGCTATCCTGCCGTTTCTTGCGCAGCCGGTCGGCAGCGTGTCGATCCGCCACAAGCTGGAAAGCTTCGCGTCGACGGAGGGATTACAGTTGTAGCGTTGCTTGAGAGGCGTCATGGCCGGGCTTGTCCCGGCCATCCACGTCTTCTACCTAACTGAGCCAATTAAAGGCGTGGATGCCCGGCACAAGGCCGGGCATGACGGGTTCTAGAGACACAGATTTGATCGCCTTGCCGCAACAAAAGCTCGATGCGTTGCTTGCCCGCCACGCGCTGGTGGAAAGCGAGTTGGCGAGCAATTTGACTCCCGACACTTACGTCAAGCTATCGCGTGAATTCGCCGAGCTCGAGCCGGTGATCGCGGCGATCAAGGCCTACCGTGCCGTCAGCGGCGAGGTTGCCGATCTCGATACGTTGATCGCCGACCCCAGGACCGACGGCGAGATGCGCAAGCTCGCAGAAGCCGAGAAGCCGGCCCTGCAGGAACGCCTCGAAGGGCTGGAACGTAAGATCAGCCTCGCGCTCATCCCGAAAGATGCCATGGACGAGCGCAACGTCATCATCGAAATCCGCGCCGGCACGGGCGGCGACGAGGCAGCGCTGTTCGCGGGCGACCTCTTCCGCATGTATGAGCGCTACGCCGCGAGACAGGGCTGGAAGGTCGAAATCCTTTCGATGAGCGAGGGCAGCAAGGGCGGCTTCAAGGAAATCGTCGTCGAAATCCGCGGTCGCGGCGCCTTCGCCAAGTTGAAATTCGAATCGGGCGTGCATCGGGTGCAGCGCGTGCCGGACACCGAAGCCTCCGGCCGCATCCACACCTCGGCCGCGACGGTCGCGGTGTTGCCGGAAGTGGAGGACGTCGACGTCGACATCGACGAAAAGGATTTGAAGATCGACACCATGCGCGCGGGCGGCGCCGGCGGCCAGCACGTCAACAAGACCGAGTTGGCGATCCGCATCACGCATCTTCCGAGCGGCATCGTGGTGGCGGTGCAGGAGGAGCGCTCGCAGCACAAGAACCGCGCCAAGGCCATGACCATGCTGCGGGCAAAGCTCTACGACCAGCAGAAGACCAAGCGCGATTCGGAGCGCGCGGCCGAGCGGCGCGGCCAGATCGGCTCGGGCGACCGTTCCGAGCGCATCCGCACCTATAATTTCCCGCAGGGCCGCCTCACCGACCACCGCATCAATCTCACGCTCTACAAGCTGCCGCAGGTGATGGAGGGGGAGGCGCTCGACGAGGTGATCGATGCGCTGGTGACGCAGCACCAGGCCGAGCTTCTGGCGGCGGAAGGCGCCAAACAGTGAGAGTGATCCCGGCGCTGAAGGACGGCGTCTCGGTGGCCGAGGCGACGCAAATGATGGCGCAGGCATTTCGTCTCGCCGGCATCGAGGACGCGAAGGTCGACGCACGCGCGCTGCTCTGCCACGCGCTGCGCATCGATCGCGCGCGCCTGCTCGCCGATTCCGAGCGCGTGCTGGAGGCGCGCGAGGTCGCCGCAGTCCAGGCCTTGGCCGCGCGGCGCATCAAGCGCGAGCCGGTCTCGCGCATCCGCGGACGCAAGGAGTTCTGGAACCTCATGCTGAGCGTCACGCCGGCGGTGCTCACGCCGCGGCCGGAAACCGAGACCGTGGTAGAGGCCGCGCTTGACGCCATCGGCAGCATGAAAATGGACAACCTGCGCATTCTCGACATCGGCACCGGCTCCGGCGCGCTCTTGCTCGCGTTGTTGAGCGAATTCCCGAAGTCCGTGGGGCTCGGCACCGACATCAGCGAAGCCGCCCTCGAAGTGGCGCGCGCCAACGCCGAGCGGGCCGGACTGAAGGATCGCTGCACATTCCTCGCCTGCGATATCGCGCAAGGCGTCGAGGGCAAGTTCGATCTGATCGTGTCTAATCCGCCTTATGTGCCGCGCGGCGACATCGCAACGCTCGAACCGGAAGTGCGCGACTACGCGCCACGCCTTGCGCTCGATGGCGGCGGCGACGGCCTCGACTGCTATCGCGCCATCGCACGCCAGGTCCCTCGCCTTTTGGCGCCGGGCGGGCGGTTGGTGGTGGAACTGGGCATCGGCCAGCAAGAGGCTGTGCGCGCGCTGTTTGCCGAGGTCGACCTGCACGCAGGCCGAGCGCACCCCGATTTGGCCGGAATTCCGCGCGCTCTGAGCGCGCAAATTGCGCCATAAAATGGGCCATGAGCGGCTTGCCTTGCCGCTGAGTGGAAATGCAAATCCGCCATAAGTTGCGAAAAAAGCTCTTGGAAATCGCCGCGGAAACGACTAGCTTCCGGTCACGGAATCGACCCGTGAGGATTGCACCGCTTGATTACCCCCGGGGCCTGCCAGGCTCTGTGCGGAGCGGCGCAAAGGGCGGATGACGAAGGCCGGCTTTAGAACCAAGACGGCAACGAAATCGCCAGATACGGGTCTGGATGCTTCACCGGTTGGGCGCATCAAATTTTCGAACCTATGCGATGCGCATGACATGAGCTTGGCAACGCCGCGGATCTGAAGGCCGCGGCCATGGGGTTGCTGTTGCAATCGCGATAAAGGTCGCAAACGCTCGAGCATTCGCGCGGAAATTCGGCGCCGGCTTGATGCCAGCGCGGTGGTTTTTTGTGTGAATTGTAGTGCAACGAAAGGCGGCGAGTTGCCGCAAACGAGAGACGAAAGGTCAGCGAATAGGCACATCATGAGAAACGGTCAAAAGCGCATGCGGGGACGCGGCGGTCACCGCAAAAGCCAGAATCCGCTGACGCGGGTCTACGAATCGAACGGACCCGACGTGAAGATCCGCGGCACCGCCTCGCATATCGCGGAAAAATACATTCAGCTCGCGCGCGACGCGCAAAGCTCGGGCGATCCGGTGGCGGCAGAAAATTATTATCAGCATGCCGAGCACTATTTCCGCCTGATCGCCGCTGCGCAGGAGCAGTTCCGCCAGCAGAACCCCTATTACCAACAACAGCAGCAGCAGGGCGCCGCACAGGGCGGCGACGACAGCTACGACGAGGAAGGCGAAGAGGGTCAGCCCTTCATGGGCCAGAACGAGCCGAGCTACGTGCAACGCGAGGGGCAGCCGCAGCCTTACCTGCCGCCGAACGCGCAGCCGTTTCCGCAGCGCGATCAGCAGGCGCGTCCACAGCCGCAGGGCGGCGGCGAAGAGCAGAATGCGGGCGGTCTGCCGGCCTTCATCACCGGCAATCAGGCGCCGCCAGCGGCCGGCAACGGTCACGACCAAAGCGAGCGCGGTCAGGGCGGCCAGGAGCGCTATGGCGGCGGCTACCGCCGGCGCCGGCGCCATCGCGGCGGCTTCCGCGGGGAGCGGCCGGATTTTGCCGGCGGCGCGCAGACCGCCCCGCAAGGCGAAGGCGGCGACGATCAAGCGGGAGAGTGACTCTCCGCTTCGTGCCCCCGATGCGGCGCAGCACGAAGTGATGCGCCGCTGATCCGGGGCGTTACCAGACTCAGAATTTGTAACGATCCCGGGTCTGCACCGTCCACTTCGTTCACGCTGCACCGCGCCCGGGGCACGTCATCATCCCCCCGGCGACGGCGCGAGCGCCGGCTCGAGCGCCGGCACCAGGCGGCGCTTCACGCGCCGCGCGGGTATCGCGCGGTAGACCTGCTTGGTCGCCTCCACCAGATGCACGCCGGCGAACGGCGCCGACAGGGTGGCGCCGGTGCGCTCCCAAAACATCGCCGAGCGTAGAAACCAGCCGCGATCAACCGGCGGCACGTAGAGTGCCTCGCTCCAGCCGGTCGGCGTGAACCAGGTCTCGCGCAGCAGCTGATTGATTTGCGAGCGTGAATAAGGCCGGCCGTGACCGAACGGCGTGGTGTCCGTGCGCACCCAGACGCCGCGCCGGTTCGGCACCACCGCCATCAGCCGGCCGCCGGACGCCAGCACGCGCCACACTTCGCGCAACAGGCCGGCTGGGTCATGCGTCATCTCCAGCGCATGCACCAGGAGGATGCGGTCGACCGCGGAATTGGGCAGCGGCAGTTCGAATTCGTCGACCAGCGCCGATAGCGCCGGCCGCGCGCTCGGCCATTTCACCACGCCCTGCCCTGCCGGCATGAAGGCAAGGCAGCGCTCGGCCTCCTCGCGGAAGAGGCCGAGATAGGGCGTAGCATAGCCGATGCCCAGCACCCGCTGGCCGGCAGTGCTCCGCCAGATGCCGCGGATACCGCGGCCGATGAAGCGGCGGGCCACCACGCCGAGGCGCTGGCCGTAGAAATTGCGTAGGTCGACGACGTCGATCGACATGATTGCAAACTACCATGAACGGCGCGGCAAATCGCGCCAAGCTCGCGCAACAGACGAGGTGCGAGAGGGTTTGTCCGCATGGTACGGTTAACCGACCCGCCAATTTTACGAGGGATCCCATGCCCGCCGAGACCCGCCTTTTCCGCTGCCTGAGCGACAATTATGGGGTGTTGCTGCACGACCCGGACACCGGGGCGACCGCCTCGATCGACGCGCCGGAGGCCGCACCCGTGGAGGAAGCGCTCACGCGGACCGGCTGGAAGCTGACCGACATTCTGGTGACCCACCACCACGCCGATCACACCGGCGGCATCATGGCGCTGAAAAATAAATACCGCTGCCGCGTGGTAGCGCCGGAAAAGGAGGCCAAGAAAATTCCCGGCGTCGACGAGACCGTGCACGAGGGCGACGGCGTCGTCGTCGGCAATCTCGTCAGCAAGGTAATCGAGACGCCCGGCCACACCCTCGGGCACATCGCCTATTGGTTCCCGAAGGACAATCTCGCTTTCGTCGGCGACACGCTGTTCTCGATCGGCTGCGGCCGCGTGATCGAAGGCGATCCGCAGATGATGTGGCGCTCGCTCAAGAAATTGCGCGACCTGCCGAACGAGACGCAGGTCTATTGCGGGCACGAATACACCGCCGCCAATATCCGCTTCGCGCAATCGATCGACAAGGACAACCCCGTTTTGGAGGCGCGCGCCGCGCAAGTCGAACGGCTGATCGACGAGGGCGAGCCGACAATTCCGGTCAGTATCGGCGACGAGAAGCTCGCCAATCCGTTCCTGCGCGCCGACGTGCCGGACCTGGCGGCCGAGGTCGGCATGGCGGGCAAGCCGGCGGCCGAAGTGTTTGCGGAGATCAGGGGAAGGAAGGATCGGTTTTAGCGCCAGCGCGCATTTGGCCGCTCGTCCCCGCGCAAGCGGGGATCCAGGGCCAAGCTTGCTGGATTCCCGCTTGCGCGGGAATGAGCGGAGAGAGTGATCATGCCCTTGCCCACCGCCGCCGAAATGATCGCCAAGCTCGAGCTGAAGCCGCATCCGGAAGGCGGGCATTACCGCGAAACTTTCCGCGATACGCATTCGATCGGCGGCCGGCCAGCTTCCACCGCTATCTTGTTTCTGCTGGCGCGCGGCGAGCGCTCGCATTGGCACCGCATCGATGCGGTGGAAATCTGGCACTTCTACGCCGGCGCGCCGCTCAAGCTCGAAATTTCTCAGGCTTTGAGCTGGCGCCGAAGGGGTGGAACCCGAGATAGCCGGGAAGGCACAAAAAAAGACGAGGCAACGATGAAGAACGACGCCGCGCGCGGCATGATCGCGGTCGACAAGATGGGCTGCAAGGTGCTGTTCATTAATCCGACCACCTACGAGACCGAAACCGTGCTCGAGGGATTTCAGCGCACGGTGCACGAGCTCTTAGTGATCCAGCAAACCGGACTTGCCTATGTGCCGATCTTTGGGGACGGCATCCACGGCCGCAATCCGAACCCCGGCCATGTGCTGTGCATCATCGATTGCCTCAACCGACGGCACATCGGCGATATCGACCTTTCGCCCTATGTCGCGCCGCATACCGTGCGTCAAGGCGCCGACGGGCTGATCTACATCACCTGCGAGAACAGCGCCAAAATCGCGGTCATCGACCCCAAGACGCCCAGGATGATCGACGCCATCGACTCAGGTTCGAGCAACGGCCACCGGCTCGCCATCACCGGCGACGGCGGCCGCCTCTACACCGATAATGAGGAGGACGCCACGGTCTCTGTAATCGACCTGCCGCGCAGGAAATTGCTCGGCAAGATCGCAACCCCGCAGGCGATTGCCGGTATCGACGTGAGCGGCGACGGGGCCACTGTCGTAGCCGTGAGCGACGAGACGCCTGCGATCTTCATGATCGACGCGGCGTCGGAGACGGTCACGCGCGAGGTGCGCCTGGAAGGCGTGCCGAAGCCGGCGCAGATCGCACGCTATTCACCCGACGGCCGGCTCCTGGTGGTATCCAGCATGAACAGCGGCACGGTGAGCCTGATCGAAACTGCCTCGGAGGGCCAGACCGCGGTGCCGGTCGGCAGCCAGCCGATGGACTTCGCCTTCCGCGGCGACGACATCTTCGTCGGCTGCCAGGGTGACGGCACGATTCACGTGATCGACGCCGCGCAGCGCCGGCACAAGGGAAGCTTCAAGGCCGGCACCGGCTGCGAGTCGGTGGGGTTTTTCTGAGGTGTCCCGCGCGCAGCGCAGCGCGTAACGAAGTGAAGCGGTGCGCTGCAGACCCGGGACACCCCGACACGCTAGAGCAAGGTTGCTTCGGATCGAAGCGATGCAACGCGGCATAGCGCGCTCCCTCTCCC
>CAWDAB010000002.1:0-39520 GCA_963800155.1 uncultured Alphaproteobacteria bacterium | reverse complement strand
GAGTTCGAATCTCTTCGGGCGCGCCAGTTTCTTAGACATTCCGTGCGAATCGCACGGCTATCGCACGACCAAAGATACCATGGGGATTTGGGCTGGAACGTAGGTGGATGGGATGCTCTGCAGAACGCGGGTTTTTTCAAGGAAGCCCCCGCATCACGTATAGGGATCTCCGCGAACGTATGCTGGTTTCGAATCCCTCCCTCTCCGCCAGACCTTCATGAAAGCGCTGGACTTTTCGCGCAAATTTTTGGCGACCTCCGACTAGATCACCGGCTCGGACAACGCGACAGTTCCGGTCTTCTCCGGCGCTTCGCGGTAGCTAGCGAATGAATACCAAGCGAAACTGGATCGAAGCGCTCAAGCAGCGCGGACGCATCGCGCGGGGCGTTGCATTTGAATGGCGCCGCGTAGCGTGTTGGCTCGCCGCGTTCGCCGCGATGTTCGCATTGCCATACGCGTGGTCGAGCGGCCTAGAGCGAGTGGAATGGCAAGGGATGTTTTTTCAATGGGCCGGCGTGATGGTGGTTGCGTGGGGCCTCGCGGATACCCGTCGAAAGCTTTTCGGCAAACCGCCGCTCCCCAAACAACTATGGGACCGCTTGCGCCGGATCGGCTACATCATCAAGCCGCCACCTCCAATAATCGCTACGATGGGGGCTGTCGAGGCGGCGGACTTTATAACGAACGCACATGGGACAGTTCGGGACCCCATAACCGGCGATCTCGAAGCTCGCGTGGAAGCGATGGCGAAGAACCTGCAACGCATCGATGAAGCTCTCGGACTGCAGCGCCAGTCGATTGAGAAACTTGAAGCCACGACTAAGCAAAGTGTCGAGGCAGAACGCCGCGAACGCACAGACCAAGATCGAAAAATCAGCGGCCGATTAGAAGATGCAATAATCGGCGGCTTGCATTTGGAATTTGCTGGTGTCGCATTCCTATTCGTAGGGATCGCATTCACATCAATTCCAAATCGGATAGCATCGCTGCTACAGGTTGTTGGCCTGTAAAGACCTTCTATAAAGATCACCGCGCGGCGCGCCAGGGTGAGTATTGGCTTCGGCCTCACGGAACCAAACTCGGGCGATGTTGTTGCTACGAACGGGTGCCCAAGGCGGCGCTATGAACACGTCCCCGCGTGCAGGGCTCTTCCCATAGCACCTGACGCAAATTGCCTTGCGTCCTTTGAGCCGAGACCGCGGTTCCGTTGCCGCGGTCTCTTTTTGTGCTGCCAACTCTCTTTTTGTTCGCAAAGTCGGGTAGCTGACTACCAAGCTCCTACCGTTTAGACTAAAGTTCAAAGGCTGCTTTCGGGGAGGGCGGCCAATGACGGGGCAAAAATGCCCGCCTTGCGATCCATTTCCGGTCACCTGTTCAAGGTGCGGCGGTGTTGCCCGATTATTGACCATCGTGCCGGACGCTTTCACTCGGCATCAAGTTGAACTTTGGACTTATGAGTGCACCAAGTGCGCCGCGCGGATCGAGCACATCAAAGCTAAATCAAGTCCTCCCGAACGCCTTTGAATGAGGGATGCCGGAGCTTGCCTGCTCCGGTCAACGCCCGATATTCGACGTCCACCAACAGGCTCGGCTTTAGCCACAACGCCTTCGGCTTCTTGATCCGCCTACTCAGAGGTTGAGTGCGCGTCTTGAGCTTCTCGGCCCGCCCCCGCAAATCGCGTTCGCTCTCGGGGCTGAACCCGTTCTCGACCTTCCCCACGTACAGCAATTCGCCGTTGACGCGGCGGGCGAGGTAAACGCCGTCGAATTTTCCACCTTTGAGCGCGATGCCTGCGACGACAAACGTCTCACGCTGGCGGCAAGTCCGCTTCGTCCAATCGGGCCTGCGGCCTGAACGATAGGAGGCGTCCTTCCGCTTCGATACGATGCCTTCCAGTCCGAGCTGGCAAGCGCGCCAGAAAAGCGGCTCGCCACCGCCATCAAGATGATCTGAATAACGGATGCAGCCAGATTGATCGGCCAATAGCTCTAACAGCACTCGCTTTCGATCCGAAAGCGAACACCGACTCAATCCAAGCCCGTCGATATAAAGGATGTCGAAAACATAATAGATGAAGCGGTCTGACCGGCCTGCGCCGAGATCGGTTTCCAGCGCGCCAAAATCGGAATGACCCGTTTCCGTCGGCACGATGACCTCGCCGTCTAAAATGACTTTTCTCGCCGGAAGGTGCCAAGCTGCGGTGACGAGCGAGGAGAACCGCCGCGTCCAATCGTGCCCGCGTCGAGTGAAGAAGTGGATGTCGTTTTCATTCTTATGCAGTTGGAGCCGATAGCCGTCGAATTTGATTTCGTGGATCCATCGCTCCCCGCTGGGGACCTTGTCGCTAAGAGTGGCGAGGCAAGGCTCGATAAAGCCCGGCGCCTTAACCGCCTTGGCGCCGGGAAGCTTCGCCGCGACCATCAGCGCGTCATTTTGGACGACATATTGACGTCTCGACTTGGGGCGACCCGGCATAGCCTTTCAAATCCGCAACCTTTGTTCTCGTTCCGCGTTGTTCCGAATACCAAAGGAGTCGCGGATTCAACTTCCCAGCGCATAGAAATTTAAGAGTAAGCGAGGGAGTGGAAAACCTCTTGCGGTGAACGGAAGCCGAGGGATTTTCGAGGTCTCTCGTTGAGCAAACGTTCGACCTTGGCAACCTCGGCACTTGAGATCGTAGAGAAGTCTGTTCCCTTTGGGAAGAAGTCACGAATAAGACCGTTGGTGTTTTCATTTAAACCGCGCTCCCATGCGTGATACGGCGTGGCGAAGAAAATTTTGGTTTTCAGCGCATCGGCAATGTCCTGATGCGCGGCGAATTCCTTGCCGTTGTCGAAGGTGATCGTATGCACGAAGTCACCGATAGGCTTGAGGCGACGCACGGCTGCCTTCTGGGTTGCGTGGGCAGTCGCACGCGGCAACTTGGTGATTTTGGCGAGTTGGGTTTTGCGCTCGACCAGCGTGAGCAAGCCGCCTTTGTGTCCGGCGCTGACGACGGTGTCGCCCTCCCAGTCGCCCAGACGGGTTTTGCGCGCGACAATGGCCGGACGCTCGGAAATGTCGATTTTACCGGGGATCAGGCCGCGTCCAGCGTTCTTGCCGGCACGTTTGTTATAACGTTTCCCGCGCCGCCGCAGACTGCGCCACAAGTTGCCACCGTCGCGTTTGTCATCCCAGATCACCTGGTAGATGCGTTCGTGGCTCAGCTTGATGCCCTGTTCGCTGAGCCAGCCGCTGATCTGCTCCGGCGACCAGCGCATCTGGCGCAACTTCGACTTAATCTTGCTGCGCATCAGCGCCGTGAGCTTGCGCGGCTTACTTCGTATCGCCTGTCGTGCTCGAGCCTTCGCTTCCGCCTGCTTGAACCGATAGCCGCGCTCACCGCGATTGCGCTGCATCTCCCGGCTCACCGCGCTTTGACTGACGCCCAAAATCTCGGCGATGCTTGCTTGGCTGGCCCCACGCTTGCTCAGAGCATAAATCTGGCAGCGATCCTCATATTGTATTCGCCGGTACTTGCTCATCGGCAACCTCTTGCAATCTCAAGAGGTTACCCCATCGTCGCCTCACTCAATTATGCGCTGGCTACTTGAACCCGCGAGTGGATAATGGCGGATGATCTCAAGTTAAGGCGGCCGCAAGACGCAAGCCGCATTAGTCTCAGTGAGGATTGGGAAGTGCGTTATTGGACGCAGGCGTTGGGCGTCAGCGCCGAGGAACTTACCGGTGAACGTCGGCTCGTTCTTGCCGGGTGGCGGTATGCGCTCCGCTTCCTCGATGAACGCCAGTACGCGGTGAGCGACAAGCTTCGCTTTGCCCGCGACCGCTCGCCTTGGCTCGAAAGCGGCGTCGCCGCCGACGGTTCCGTCGACCTGGCCGACGGCAGCATGGCGGCGCTTCTGCCGAGCGGGGAGGCGGCGGGGATCGCGAGGCGCTTCGCGGATCTCGTCGGCGCCGGCCGAACCGAACGACTCGTCGTCGTTTCGCCGTACTGGGACGACGATCTTGCGGCGCTGGACGATTTACGCGGCACGCTGAAGCCCCGACGTACGGTGCTGCTGGTGGATACGAAGCGGCGGCTGTTTCCGGCTCAGGCCGCGCTCGGCGACGCTGGTGTCCAGGTCTCCGAGATGTACGGCTTTGCCAAGAGGCACTTCACGGAAGGCAACACGCGGTTCATCCATGCTAAAATGATCGTCGTCACCAGCGGCCGCGAAGACCACGTTCTGATGGGCAGCGCGAACTGCACCATCCCGGCTCTGGGTAATCGCCGGCGCCCTGGCGCAAACGAGGAAGTCTGCCTTTATCGACGCCTGCCGGCAGGGCGGATCTTCGATGAGCTCGGCTTGGCGTCGAGGCTGGAGGAGCGACACAAGCTGGATGTCCGCCGAATACCGAAGCAGGCGCTCGCGAAAAAGCTGCCGCTCGACGAAGCCGATGCTCAGGACCCCGGTACGTTCGAGCTAGCATTCGAGCGGATCGCATGGTGGCCCCGCACGCCGGCTCTGGCCAAGACGCTGGTGGAAGAGCGAGGCGAGCTTGAATTGCTCGACCAAGCCCAAGCTCCGATTGCGGCGCAGCTGCATCTAGTTTCCGGCTCCGAAGACGAACTCATCTTCCGCCTCGTGAAGGTGGAGCGGCGGCCAGCCTACGCGCGAATACGACGCGAAGACGGCGGTCGGTCGGGCATCGCCATCGTTGCTTCGGTCGAAGAACTACGGACCAATATGCGTGATCGGCTTTCCGCCAAGGCCGAACGGGTGATCCGCGAGCTGGAATTCGACGACGACGAGGGGCTCTGGATACTCGACGCCATCCATACGCTCGGCGTGCGGATACTGGATGCTCCGCCGCCGCAGCTGCCGCGAGCCTCAGGCAAGCGCGACGAAAAGCGTCCAGTGGCGCCCGCGAAGCTCGATTACGACGCGTTCATGCGTGGACGGCACCGCGAGATCGGTAAGTCGGAAGCCGAACGCAATTCGCTCATCGGAAGCGAAGTCTCCTATGTCCGCGCCGCGCTCAATAGGCTCCTCGGAATGACCGTCGCGAAAGCCGATCCTCGCCCGGGCTCCGAAGACCAGGAGCCCGATTTCGCATCTGCACTCGATACTGGGGACGAGGTCGGTAACTCCGAGGATGCGTTGGAACGCGGTTTCGAACACCGTGATCGTCCACCGACGGACGAGGCTGATGCTGCCTTCGCGAGACGGCGGCGTGAGCAGGACGCGCACGCGATTATTTGCGCTGTTGACGATCTGACCGAGGAGCTTGGCGATCCGGAGCGAGCGCTCGACTCAGTGGACATGCTCCGTGTCCGCGCATTGCTGACCATCGTCGCGGTCGCCGCCAAGCCGCATAATCTGCCCGCCGACGTCCGGCCTTCTCAGATGCAGGTTCTACCTTGCTCGGAGGAGAACAACACGGACACTTGGCCAAGATTGATGGGCCGTGTTTTGGTGACGCTTTTTGGCGGGCCGAATCCTGCGATCAAAAGATTGCATTTCGAGAGGGCTCATGACCGGATCCCTGATGACGTGTTGGAGGCTTGGGCATGTTGCCTTTGGTTCTCGCACGCGGCACTCACAGCGGCGAAGAGTGACCCGGGTTGCGCGAAGCTAGAGCCCTTTCTCGATCGGCTTTCTGTGCACGTGAGGGCCATCCTATCTTTGTCGAAAGAGGAGGCATCGGCGCCCTCATTCGAGGGGGGTTCTGGAGAGGCTCGATCAAAGGTTCGGCGCGCGATTGCGGCTGGGAAGCCTAAAGGATCTTTGTCTGAAGGGCGACCGATCGTCGGCGTCGAAAACTCCACCCTCCGCCCATACTCGAAGCGCCTGATCCAATCGCCAGGGGGAGCGAAATGGACGTCACAACGGACTGGTATTCAGCGCGTCGTTTGTGAAATTGCCGATATCGTCCTTGCTGCAGAAGAGGACTCGGCCACGATGATGTTGCCAATGGCCGAGCTCATGGGCGAGCGAGAACCGCCGGCTGCGTTTTGGGCTGTGGCTGTTGACGGAAATCACCGCCTTCCGCGGCGAGCCGATGATCCTGGCCTCGCAGCCGTCGAGCGGCCGGTAGTTGACGGCGGCGCCTTGCGCCCACGCGATGGCTTCAAGGTCGATTTCCTGCGGATCCGAGATGCCGAGCGATCGTAGGATGCGCTCGGCGGCTGTCATTTCTTCGATGCCTCCGGATCTTCGGACTCAAGCGCCTCCAGCTGCGCCAAGTCGTCGAGGGCCCCTTCCTCGTCATTCGCAGACATGTCCTTTCCCTTGCGCGCCGCCATCATCAGACCGTCGTTCTCTTCCGGTCTACCCGACCGCATCCTTTGAAGTTTGGAGCGTAGTGCGGATTTGTCGCTCGTAGCCACGTTCGGCGAATTGCGGCGGAAGGCGCTCACGTCATTCTTAGCGCGGGCCAGGCGTGACTTTCCAGCGAGCCTCTTGGCCTCCTCAGCAATCGCGCCCATTTCCGCCTCGACCTTGTTCGGATCTATGCCGAGCGAGACGAGTTCTTCGCTGACCTCCGCATCGGACGCGGCAAGAATACTTTCGTCGATCGCATCGCCGATATCCCGCAGTTCGTCGATCGATTTGCGCTTGTTGGTCATGTCGGCCACCCATTTGGATACTTCTTGGCCACGACGCGTCTGATGCGTTTCATGATGTAATCGTACCCTGCCTGGTTGACGCCGAGCTCATCCCGCAGCTTCTTGCCTTTCTTGCCGAGGGCGATGCCCATGATCGTCAACTGGGCCTCGTCATCGCCTTCGAGTAATTTGTAGATCTCCGCCACCACATCGGTGGCCTCCCGTTCGATGAGGATCTCCTCCGGGTCAAGCTGATCCGCCGCGATCGAGGGTTCGATCGGCACCTGCCTCGCCAATTCCTTGCGCCGATGCGAAGCGATGCTCCTCATCGATTGGGCGAGGAACGCCACGAACGACACATCGCGGGGGCATCGCCGCTCGCCGACGATCGATTGGCAGACCGCCTCCTGGTAGAGCAGGCCCTCCTTGAAATCCGTGCCCGAGAGTCGGCGCAGCTCGATGAGCTTGAGCCTTCTCATGTCCTCGGGCGTCAGCGAATCGAGCCGCTCCAGCACCTCCTCGGGAGCAAGGTGCCCGCTTTCCGTCTCGGAGAGCTCGCCGCTGGCGAGAGGAGCGCTCGCGTGGTCGATGGCCCTGACACCCTTTTGTGCCCGCCCGCCGGGGGATTTCGGACAAAAAAATCCGGGGCAAAACAAAAAAACGAGTCCGAAAAGCGCGTCGTTGCGGGCATCCCCGTGCAGGTGGCCCAGTGGCCGAGTCAGCTCGGAAGCTGAAGCTATCGGCAATTTAACCGAAAAGCGAAGGAGTTACAATGAATTACGTCGATCCCAAGCTTCAGGCCCGCCGGACCCAGATCGTCGAGGTCCTGGAGACGGTCTGCGAGTCCCTTGAGCTCTCCAGCTCCCAGTTTGCGCAGGCGAAGCAGCGCTACGAAGGCGTCGGTGCGTGCTTGGCCGGCTCCGACAACCCCGTGCTGCAAGCCATCAGCATCTATCTGCAGGGCTCGACCGCGCTGCGGACTACCGTGAAGCCGATCGGCGTCAACGAGCACGACGTCGATCTGGTCGCGCACATGCCCGACCTCGACGTCGCGATTTCACCGGCGGCGCTGAAGAAGTCCATCGGCGACTGCCTGCGTGCCAACGGCAACTACGCGCCGCTCCTGGAGGAGATGCCCCGCTGCTGGCGTCTGAACTACGCCAACGAATTCCACTTGGACATCACGCCCTCCATTCCGAACCCGAACTGCGGCTCCGGCGGCGAGCTGGTTCCCGACAAGACGCTCAGGACCTGGAAGGCCTCGAACCCGAAGGGGTATAAGCGGCTCTTCGAGGATCGGGCCAAGCTCGCGCCAGTCATCCGGATGCGCAAGCAAGTCGCGCTCGACAGCATGCGGGCCAGCGTCGAGCCCTATCCGGAGGCCGGCGGCTTCAAGGGCATCCTGCGCCGTACGGTGCAGATCGCGAAGCGCCACCGCGACATCATGTTCATCGACGAAGCCGACGTTGCGCCGCTGTCGGTGGTCATCACGACGCTCGCCTCGCGCAGCTACGAATGGTGCGTCGCCCACCGCGAATACGACAACGAGCTCGAACTGCTGTTCGACGTCGTCCGGCACATGCCGGACACAATCGAGGTTCGTCACGTCGATGGCGGCGTGCAATGGTTCATCTGGAACGAGACCACCGCCGGCGAGAACTTCGCGGAGAAGTGGAATTGCCGGCCCGAGCGGGCCGAGGCGTTCTACGCCTGGCACGGCCGGTTCTGCTCGGACTTGGCTCAGCTCGAGGTGGTCAGCGGCCTCGATCGTCTGGGTGACCTCCTGAAGGGGCTGTTCGGTTCGCGGCCGGCGACCGCCGCAATCGACTTTCTCACTGAGCGCGTCTCGACGGCACGCAGCGCCGGCAATCTTCGAGTGACCCCTACCGTCGGACTCAGCGTCGGCGCGATCCCGGCGTCGACGGCGGTGCGGGCCAACACGTTCTACGGCAGCAACCGCTAACGATGCGCATTGGCCGGCGAAAGCCGCTGACCGCGGCGCAGCAGTTCGTCAACCTCCGCGGCAATCCGATTAGCCGCGGAGAGGGTGAATTGCACGCCGGGCGGCTGACATGGCGCTACTCGGCGACGCCGTCCCCGCTCGGCCGGGACTATGGCGTCAGGGTCGAGTTCAAACAGGGCGGCAAGCCGCAGATCTTCGTCGACGGTCCGGATCTGCATATACATTTCCATCTCCGAGGGCGCAGTATTGGGGAAGCAGTAATCGTCGCGAATATTCGTTAATACTTTAGAGGAGCGCGGGGCCGTCCATCCACAGAGAAATTGCCAAAAAGGAACCTCGCTCCGAAAAGTCAGGCGTCGTCCGTCCGGACGAGAGCGCTTTGAGGCAGGAGATCCTCGGCGATGCCATTGTCTGACTTAACCAAATCCAAAAGCTGCAAATGCAGCGATGGCCGAATTCGGTCGTATTGGTCGGGATAACTTGCGCAAATGTGATTTTGGCCGCTCCCGTGCATATTTTGGCCGCCGCGAGGGGAAGCATTCCAATTCGAAAGCAACAGTGGGAGTAGCGTACGGATAAGCGCGACGCGTTTATTCTTGAGCCCGACCTTATCTCTTACGGCTACCGGATACTAGTGCGTCTTCGCTCCAATCCGTTCGGGCAATGGCGGAGAGTGAGCGTTTTCGATGAAAGCCATTACACTTTTGAAGGTGAGACGAGGAGTACTTCGCTGCCGCAGCCTGCGTAGGCGCCGAACACAATCAAAAGCAGGGCGTCTGATTTCAGGTCGAACTAGCGTACAGGGTCCTCAACGCTGTCGCAGCACTTGCGAAAATCTCGGAGCGCTCAAATTGTTGATGGGCTGCCGGGACGGTGCAGCGGGATAGGCTGCCACAGTCGCCGATGCCGCAAACGCGTCAGCCGTGGTGACCTTGCAATATAACGGCAAAATGTCGAGCATCGCATCGTAATTGCTGTCCGTAAAACCGCTCATTGCATCTCTAATGATGGTGGCATTGTAGCCTATGTTGGCAGCCCGCTTTACAGTGGTCTCAACCACGTGCTCGATGCATTGACCGCTGACATAGATGTGACCAACATTGTTGACGCGAAGGATTTTGTCGAGATCGGTGCCTTCGAAACTATCAGAGCCGAAATTGATCACGATCAGCTCGCTGCTGATGGGCTTTAGCGCGTCGATGACCTCGACATCCCAAGTCCCGATGATGCCCTTGTTTTCATCTTTTGCTCCCTGCAGCAAAGGGTAGAACTGGTTATCAGACAGTTCGGGGAAGCCGGCGCGCCAGCCGATATTAACAAAGATCGTCAACATTCGCCTCTCACGAGCGGCCCTGAGAACCTTCTGCGCATTCGCGATCGAATTGTTTTTCTTGATCTGCGGGTAAAGACTCTTACCCCAAACTCCATTCGGATCGGCGACGCTGTTTTGCCAGTGAAGCATCAACAAGGCGGATTCCGGCAGAACATGCTTTGTCATGGGTTTCTCTCTTAGGCGAATAACGCCTAGGGCACATGAGAAAAAATTGTGGTCGCCCCTGAGGTCAGACTTTGTTCAATTGATGGTGCCTGAACATGATGCCCCCCTTGCAGGCGGCTGGTCAATCATCGATCCGACAAGGCTAAATAACCATCAGCTTGCGTTTTGGCCGTATCGGGTCGCATCAGAAATCCGTCCAGGAAAGTGATTTTAGGCGCACCTATTTGCGCCTCGTGTGGCGCGAATAGTGGTCAGATTCATTGGCAGCGAAGGTCTGGAAATCGCGCGGGCCCTTACGAGCGCTGTCAAGAAAACGACGCTCGCTGTCGCTCTCTCGATCCACGCGCGATCACACTTGTACCGCTCAATATCCAGTCGGCCACGCCCGGAGGCGTGGCCGAGGTTTCTGGCTTTCTGGATCGGGTTTAGGGGTACTTCCTCTTACAGGCCGGGTTGTCGCGTGTCGGCACACCGATCTTGCGGAACACGTCCTCGGGAATTCCAAGCGTCTGGTTCACGTTGTTGACGACCTTGACGACCTTGTTGACCAAATTGCCGTCCTTGTCCTTGACGACTTCGGTAACGTAGTTGGTGCCGATCGCCTGGCGGTTGTGATCGAGCTTGATCTCGCCGACTGGCGAGTTCGAGCACGAGCGACGACAACGCGGCGCGGAACTTCTTCTGATTGTCGCTGAGGTCACCCTTGACCTTGTCGAGCGCCTGCAGCGCCGCATCCGTCGCATTGTAGTAACTGACGGCGCAGATCGACGGACCGGTAAAGCGGGTCTTGAAGTAGCCCTCGGCCGGCGCGTCCTTGTAGTTCTTCACGAACGCCGTCCATTTCGGGTCGGGGTTCGTGTCTGCCACGCCGCTGGCAGCCGCGGTGCCGACCAGCGCTTCTTTCGCGCGGCCCTTCGACGACAGCACGGTCTGATCGACCATGATTGTGCCGCCGACCAGCTTGGCATTGCCGCCGGCCTGCTGGTACTGATTGAGGAAGTTTACGGCGTCTGCGCCGCCGAGGCCGAGATAGATGGCGTCGACGTCGTCCGGCAATTGCGGAATGAACGAAGAGAAGTCCTTGGTGCCGAGCGGCACCCAGATCCGCTTGGTGATTTCGCCGCCGAGCGGGCAATAATCGAGAACGAGGCCGGCGACCTGCGTATAGACGAAGGCATAGTCTTCGCCGATCGTCGCGATTTTCTTGAAGTGCTTGACGTTGTAGATGTACTGCCCGAGCCCTTTCTGCCACTGGGCGCCGTCTAGGTTGAAGCGGTAGAAATTGGGGGCCGGGTTGACGAAGGTCGTCTCCTGCGCGCCGGAGCAACCGTTGATGATCGTGACCTGCGGCTGCGTTTTCGCATAGTCGTGCAGCGCGATGCCTTCCGCGCCCGACAGCGGCGCAATTAGAACGTCGACCTTGTCCTGCTCGACCAGCTTCTTGGCGGCGCGCAGCGCCGAATCGGGACTCGCGTCTGACGATCCGGTGATGATCTCGAGATCCTTACCGCCCGCCTTGTGTTTGTGCTTGTCCACGGCGAGGGTGAAGCCGCGCATGCCGTCCTCGCCAAGCGCGGTGTACGTCCCTTCGAGTGTCGAGAAGACGCCGATCTTGATCTTGTCCGCGGCATTCGCGGATCCGCTGCTGACAACCGCGGCGAACGCGGCCGCGATGGTGCATGCCATCACTCTTCGCATTGCTGTTCCTCCGATGTCCAAGCGTCAATGGTCGTTTCGCAGGCCGGGAGCGCTTCATGTGGTGTTGTTGTTGAATGCAGAAACGCCGCCCGTTTTGCCCCAGTAAATCGTACCAGCGCGCTTAATGCGTGACCGTGTCTGCTAGTCTGATTTTTGCCTGCGCGTGGGTACGGCCCACTCTGAGGGGGCAGGGCGCAAGAGCCGCACCAGAACCACTTGTCAAGGAGGCCGGGTGGGCGTTTAATCCAATAAACAAAACAATAATGTACGGCAAAAACGCATCGCCGTATTGGGGAGGGGCGTCAATGAGCACTGCCTTGGCAGTCTGTCATGGCGCGTTTGGTCGGGTGACGGTCTATCAACTCGACCGGCCGATGCGCATGCACGCGCATCGTGAGGGACATCTGACCTTCCACTTGAGCGGCCCGCCGGCAGTGGTCACCATTTCCGGCATTCCACATATCGTCGATCGGGCCGCCGGCGTCGCGATTAACCCCTGGCAGCCGCACTCTTTTCAGCCCTGCGTCGGGCGCGTGCCGTCGGTATTTCTGGTGGCCTATATCAGCGACCGCTGGCTCGACCGCGATCAGGAGGGCAGGGGCAGCCTGCGCTTCGGCGCCAACGGCATCCGCTTTCGGCCGATCATCAGAATGGCCGCCTTCAGTCTTGCCGACGCGCTCGTTTCCGGGGCGAACTTTCGGGGCGTCGATCGTGGGTTGAACGAACTGTTTGATGCCAGCTTCGATGAGTCGTGGCGCCGCAGCGCGCAACCCAATTGTCCGGCACGACAACCGGGTGGTGTGGACTTCCGTGTCCGCAAGTCGCTGCGCCTGTTAGATGACGGCCTGTCGGAGGGCATTGCGCTCGATGCGGTGGCACGCGACGCCGGCCTGTCGCGGCCGCATTTCTATAAGCTGTTCCGCGAAAATACCGGCGTAACGCCGGGGCTTTACGCCAACACCATGCGCATCGAGCGGGCGCTCGATCGGCTGGTGGGGTCGCGTGAAACCGTTACCGACATCGGCTATCAGCTCGGCTTCTCGTCGCAAAGCCATTTTACCCATTTCTTTTCGTCGCACGTTGGCATCGCGCCCCTGCATTATCGAACGATCGCGCGGATCGTGAGCGAATAACGGCGCCGGCGCGGCCCCGACGCGAAATTCGCCGTCGGCGGACCCTGCCCGTGGGGCGCGAAAATCAGACTACCGAACATGGCGCCCCGGCGCGGCTTGGCTAGGCTTTTCCAGCAGAATTGGAGGGAGGGAGTGTCCACGCTCTACAGCGGTGACGGGGTGATCCACAGCATCGCGATCGGGGATACACGTGCCCGCTGGATCGCACGCCATCCCATCGCTTCGCTGATCATTGCCGTCGTGGTCGTATTCGTGCTGTGGCTCGTGCTGGCGCCTTGGCCGCACGGCTTTACGCAGGTATTCGGCAGCAAACGGCTCTTCGTCACCGCCCTGTTCAACGGCATCACGCTCGGCGGGCTCTATTTTCTCGTCGCCGCGGGCTTCACGCTCATTTTCGGCCTGATGCGCAACATCAATTTGGCGCACGGGTCGCTTTATCTGTTCGGCGGCTATATCGGCTACGAGATCACGCGTTGGACCGGCTCGTGGCTGTTCAGTTACGTTGTGGCCTTCGCTTGCTGCGCCGTCATCGGCATCGCCATGCAAGTGCTGATCTTCCGCCGCATGGAAGGCCAGGACCTGCGCCAGACCTTGGTCACGCTCGCGCTTTCGATCATCTTCTCCGACCTGATGGTCTGGATCTGGGGCGGCAACGCGATCCAGATCGATTCGCCCAACTATTTATACGGCCCCGCGCCCACGCCAATCGTTGTTTTCGTCAGATCGAGCGGGGATGTCGTTTTCCTGCGTTATCCGGCCGTGCGGATCGCCATCTTCGCAGCGGCAGTCGTGATCGGCGTCGCCATGTGGTTGGCCATCAATCGCACCCGGATCGGCACTATGATCCGCGCCGGCGTCGATGACCGCGATATGCTGTCGGTACTCGGCTATCGGGTTCAACTGATTTTCGTCTTGGTATTTGCATTCGGGGCAGGCCTCGCCGGCATGGCCGGGATTGTCGGTGGGACATTCCAATCGATCTCACTTGGCGAGGATACGCACTTCCTCCTTGCTTCGCTGCAGGTTGTCATTGTCGGCGGCATGGGATCGATACCGGGTGCGGCTCTCGGCGCCCTCATCATTGGCTGCGCCGAGCAATTCGGTCAGGTCTACTTCCAACACTACGCGGTCGTGGGGACTTTCCTGATCATGGTCCTCGTGCTCGCGATCCGGCCGCAAGGGCTGTTGGGGAGACGCTGATGGCCTTTACGCAGACGGATGCCAACCAATTCGGCCTCGAATCGGCGCAACGCACTACCGCATTTGCGCGCTGGGCTTCGGAGAACTGGCTGCTGCTGCTGCTCGGGGTCGTGCTGGTGTTGCTACCGGCGGTGGCTGGCGAATTTCTGCTCTTGCAGGTCGTCGGCTGGTCCCTGAACCTCGGCCTCATCGCGCTGTCCCTGATGTTCCTCGCCGGGTACGGCGGCATGGTCAGCCTGGTTCAGATGACAGTGGCGAGCGTCGCCGGCTACACGTTCACCATACTCGGGGCGAGCTCGATAACCGCCATCAGCCTGTTCTGGCCATGGTGGATAGCGGCGCCTTTGGCGATCGTGGTCGCGGTCGTGTTCGGCACGTTTGCCGGCATTCTGTCGGTGCGTACCGAAGGCATCTACACCATCATGATCACGCTCGCGATTGCGGCCGCCTTCTTCTATCTGACCTTGCAGAATTACGCGCTATTCAACGGCTTCAACGGCTTCACGCAGATTCCGGCGCCCAAGTTCTGGGGCATCGACTGGAACGAGACGGTGCCGCTCTATTATCTGATCCTGTTCTTTGCCGCGCTCGGTTACGTGATCGTCGTCTATCTCGCACGCGCGCCATTCGGGCTCGCCTTGCAAGGCGTGCGCGACAATCCCCGCCGCATGGAGGCGATCGGCTACAACGTCACCGCCCACCGCGTCGCCGCCTACGCCTTCGCCGCGCTCGTCGCCGGCATCGGCGGCATCCTGATGGTGTGGCTCAATCACCAAATCTCGCCCGGCACGGCCGGTATTCAGGCGACGATCTACCTGCTGGTCGTCGCGGTCGTCGGCGGCATTGGCCACCCGATCGGCGCCTTCGTCGGTGCCTTTATCTTCGTGGTCCTGCGCACTTTCGCGCTCGATACGCTGATCTCTGTCGGGCTCGACGGTCGCCGCTTTCAGTTGCTGATCGGGCTCGGCTTCCTGGTCATCGTGCTCTTTTCCCCGGATGGCGTGGTCGGCCTTTGGCGCCGGTGGGTGGCGCGGGAGCGCAATGACGGCGAGAGGAACGCCCCGTGAGTACCATCGCCGAGCGGATATCGGCATCCGGCACCGGCAACGCCATCGAGTTGCGTGGGGTCAGCCGCTTGTTTGGCGCATTGACGGCACTGACGGACATCACGCTTACGGTGCGGCCGGGCGAACGCCGGGCCGTGCTCGGGTCGAACGGCGCGGGCAAGACGACTTTGCTTAATTGCGTAACCGGCGATTTCCCACCGACCTCGGGCACCGTTCGTTTTTTCGGCGAGGACGTCACCCGCTTGCCCCCACACGAGCGCATCCGCCGGGGGCTGCGGCGCACTTATCAGATCTCGCTGTTGTTCCACGGCTTGACGGTACGCGAGAACGTCTATCTCGCCTGCCGCGGCGTGTCGCGCGGCCGTTTCTCGTTCCTGCGCACGCGGGCGAATGAAGCGATCATGCAGTCGGTCAGCGACTTGATCTCGCTCGTGCATCTGGAATCGGCGGCCGACCGTCTGGTCAGCGAGCTCGCGCACGGTCAGCAGCGGCAGCTGGAGATCGCCTTGGCACTCGCCGGTGCGCCGCGCTTTATTTTGTTCGACGAGCCGGCCGCGGGCCTGTCGCCGGCCGAGCGCGGTGATCTGGTCGCTATTCTCACCGCGCTGCCATCGCATATCGGCTACATCATCATTGAGCACGACATGGACGTGGCGCTGCGCGTGGTCGAGAGCGTTACGATGATGCACAACGGGCGAATTTTCAAGGAAGGCGCGCCGCACGAGATCGAAGCCGATCCCGAAGTACAGGAATTGTACCTGGGGGGCGGCCATGGCTGAGCAACGCCGTACGTCCGCGCTCCTTGAAATCCGCGGCCTCAACGTCTTTTACGGCCGCAGTCATGCGTTGCAGGGCGTCGACCTCAAGCTTGAGCATGGCATTCTTTCGCTCGTCGGCCGCAACGGCATGGGCAAGACCACGCTGTGCAACACGATCTTCGGATTGATCCCGGCGGCGAGCGGCTCGATCCGCTTCGCAGACGAAGAGCTTGTCGGCCGCAGCCCAGCGGAAATCGCCAGATTGGGGCTCGGCTACGTGCCGCAAGGCCGGCGGCTGTGGCCATCATTGACCGTCGACGAGCATTTGCATCTCGCACGCTCCAGTGGCGGACAATGGACGATCCCGCGCATTTACGAGACGTTTCCGCGGCTGGCTGAGCGCCGCGGCAACCGCGGCAACCAGCTCTCGGGCGGCGAGCAACAGATGCTCGCCATCTCGCGCGCGCTTCTGCTTAACCCACGTCTGCTGGTCATGGATGAGCCGACGGAGGGCCTCGCGCCGATCGTTGTCGAGCAGGTCGAGGAGATGCTGCTCAGGATCGGCGAGGAGAGTGATATCGGCGTCCTTGTCGTCGAGCAGAATATCGGCGTGGCGACTGCGGTGGCTGAAAAAGTCGCCATCATGATCAACGGCCGGGTCAACCGCATCATGGACGCGCCGCGCCTAGCAGCCGACCGCGAGCTGCAGCAGCGGCTGTTGGGCGTCGGGCAGCACGGCGAGGAAGAGCCCGGCGCGGCCGTAGAGGAGGCGCCGGTAGCCGAAGGTCAACAGCGGCCGGCGCGGCCGCGCGGGCCGGTGCGCGTATACATCTCCAATCCGACGCTGCCGACACGTTGGTCGCAGCCGGTGCCGGCCGGCCAGATCGAAAGCGCGGCACGCACGCGCACCATGGTGCCCGAGCCCGAGACGGAGCGCCCCGCAGCGACCGTCGATCTGCTGCCGATCCACCGCGGCGGCACGGCGCCGGTGATCGTGGCCGGCACGCTCGACACCAAGGGTGACGAGCTGCGCTATATTCGCGATCACATCGCGGCCGCCGGTGTGCGCGTGGTGCTGGTCGACCTTTCGACCTCCGGCCAGCCGTCGCCGGCCGAAGTGCCGCCGCACCACGTCGCTGCCTATTTCCGCGGCGGGCCGAGTGCGGTGTTTTCCAACGACCGCGGCGCGGCCATTACCGCCATGGCGGAGGCATTCGCCGCCTGGATCCGGCGCCAGGAGCCAATCGGCGGTCTCATCTCGGCGGGCGGCTCGGGCGGCAGCTCGCTGGTTGCGCCGGCGATGCGTTCACTGCCGATTGGCGTGCCGAAAGTGCTCATCTCCACGGTCGCGTCGGGCAACGTCGCGCCCTATGTCGGCCCCGCCGACATCTTGATGCTCCATTCGGTGACCGACGTCGCCGGCCTCAATTCGGTTTCGCGCCAGGTGCTCGCCAACGGTGCCGCCGCCATGGTCGGCATGGTGAAGGCGCGTGCCCAAACTGAGCGCGAGCGAATGCCGTCCCGTCGCGGCGCCAGCCGGCCTGCGATCGGTCTCACCATGTTCGGCGTGACGACGCCTTGCGTCGATGCCGTGGTCGATGCGCTTGACGAAGACTTCGAGTGTCTCGTCTTCCATGCCACCGGCATCGGTGGGCAGTCTATGGAGAAGCTTGTCGATTCTGGTGTGCTGGCGGCCGTGATCGACCTTACCACCACCGAGGTCTGCGACATGTTGTTCGGTGGCGTGCTGGCGGCGACGGAAGACCGCTTCGGCGCCATCATCCGCACGCACGTCCCTTATATCGGATCGTGTGGGGCGCTCGACATGGTAAATTTCGGTCCGATGGAAACGGTGCCCGAGCGTTACCGCGGCCGCACGCTGCATGTTCATAATCCGACCGTGACCTTGATGCGCACGACGCCGGAGGAGAACGCGCAAATCGGACGCTGGATCGGCGAGCGTCTCAATCGCATGGAAGGAACGGTCAGGTTTTTCCTGCCGGAAGGCGGCGTCTCCGCACTCGATGCGCCGGGCCGCCCGTTCTTCGATCCGCGTGCCGACGATGAATTGTTCAAAGCGCTCGAAGGTTCGGTTCGCCAGACCGGTTCGCGGCGCCTCATAAGATTGCCGGCGCACATCAACGATCCTGCGTTTTCCGCGGAAATTGTCGCCGAATTCCGTCGATTGTTCGGTGGGCGCGGCCGGCGGCGGCGGGCGAGGGGGTAGCGTCATGGCTCGGATCGCCCGCTCGGAAATTCTTGCCCGAATTCAACGCGATGAAGGCGCGCGGTGAACCTATCATCGGCGCCGGTGCCGGCACCGGGCTTTCGGCCAAGGGCGAGGAGACGGGCGGCGCCGATCTCATCATCATCTACAATTCCGGCCGCTACCGCATGGCCGGCCGCGGCTCGCTCGCCGGCATGATGCCTTACGGCGACGCCAACGCTGTGGTCGTGGACATGGCGCGCGAAGTCCTGCCTGTCGTCAAGCACACGCCCGTTCTTGCCGGCGTCTGCGCCACCGATCCGTTCCGGCAAATGGATTCGTTTCTCGACGAAATTGCTCGGATTGGCTTTTCGGGCGTACAAAATTTCCCAACCGTCGGGCTTATCGACGGCCGCTTTCGCGCCGGTCTGGAAGAAACGGATATGAGCTATGCGCGCGAAGTCGAGATGATCGCCAGAGCGCGGGCGCGCGAATTGCTCACCACGCCTTACGTCTTCGATCCTTTGGAGGCGGCGGCGATGGCTCGCGCCGGCGCCGACATCATCGTCTGCCATTTCGGCCTGACCGTGGGCGGCAGCGTCGGCGCGGCGACGACGGGGACGCGGCTGGAAGATTGTCCGGCACAGAGCGACGCCATGGCCGAGGCGGCGCTTGCCGAAAACCCCGACGTCATCGTCCTCGTGCATGGCGGCCCGCTCGCCGAGCCGGGGGACGCCGAATACGTGTTCAAGCGCGCGCGGCACTGCCATGGCTTCTACGGCGCCTCGTCGATGGAACGCCTGCCGGTGGAGCGGGCGCTGCGCGAGCAGGTCGCAAAATTCAAAGGCCTCAACAAAACTTAACGATGAAGAAATAGGGCCCGCGTGGGACCAAGGGTCCGCCGGGCGGGTAGGGAGGTAAAGATGTCTGTCGCCACTCTCGGCAGTCTAATCATATGGCTGATCGTCGCGATCATCGTCATCGCGGTCGTCGTCTATTTCGTCAATTGGCTCTACCGACGATCGACGAAGGAGGTCTCCTTCGTGCGAACCGGCCTGTTCGGCGAAAAAGTGGTGATCAACGGCGGCGCCTTTGTATTTCCGTTCATCCACGAAATAACGCCGGTCAACATGAACGTGTTGCGCATGCAGGTGGTGCGCAATCGCGAAGACGCGCTCATTACCAAAGACCGTATGCGCGTCGATATCGAGTCGGAGTTTTACGTGCGTGTGCCGCCCACGCGCGAGGCTGTATCCATCGCCGCCGCGACCCTCGGTCGGCGCACCATGAACGTCGCCGAACTCGACGCCCTGCTCTCGGGCAAATTCGTCTCGGCGCTACGCTCGGTCGCCTCCGAAATGACCATGGTGGAGATGCATGAGCGGCGCGGCGAGTACGTCGCCCGAGTGAAGGACTCGGCGCTGGAAGTCCTCAAGCAGAACGGCCTTGAGCTCGAATCGGTCGCGATCGTCGATCTCGATCAGACCGATCTCGAATTCTTCAATCCGTCCAACCGCTTCGACGCCGAAGGCCTCACCAAGCTGATCGAGGACATCGAGGCCCGGCGCAAGCTTCGTAACGACATCGAACAGGATTCGATGGTCCTGATTCGCACCCGCAATCTTGAGGCAGAAAAGCAGGCGCTGGAAATCGACCGGGAAAGCGAGACCGCTCGGCTCAATCAGGAGCGCGACATCGAGGTGCGCCGCGCCATCCAGCGCGCCGAGCTCGCGCGTGAGCGCTCGCTGCGCGAGACCGAGGCCGAGCAGGCGCAATTCGCCTCGCGCGAGGAAATCGAGAAAACGCGCATCGCGCATGAGCGTGCGATTGCCGAGTCGCGCATTCTGTCGGAGCGCGAGATTCGCGAACGCGAGATCGAGCGCGGCCGGTCGGTCGACGAGGCCGAGATAGCCGCCCGCGAGCGGGTCGAACGCGCGCGGATCGCGCAGGAGCGTGCCGTCAGCGACGAGCGCATCGCCTACGAGGAGGACATCCGTCGCCGGGAGATCGCCCGCAACCGTGCCGTCGAGGAGGAGGAAATTGCGGCGACCAAAGCGACCGAAGCCGCCCGCATCGCGCGCGAAAAAGCGCTGACCGCCGAGCGCATCGAGTCCGAGCTCGCCACGCGTAAGCTCGAGATCGATCGTACGCGCGCAATCGAGGAGTCCGACATCGCGGCGCGCGAGGTGACAGAATCTGCGCGGATTGCGCAGGAGGAGCGCGTGCGTGCCCTTGACATCGCGCGCGCGCGGTCGATCGACGAGGCTGAAATCGCGGCCCGCGAGGCGGTCGAGGCGGCGCGTATCGCGCAAGAAAAGAAGATCGCCGTCGATCGTATCGTATCCGAGGAGGAGACCCGTAGCCGTGAGATCGCGCGGATCCGGGCCATCGAGGCGACCGAGATCAAGGCCCGCGAGTCGACGGAGACCGCGCGCATTGCGCTCGACAAGAAGATCGCCGCCGATCGCATCGCGGCCGATCAGGATACGCGCGGGTTGGAGATCGCCCGCAACGAGGCGATCGAATCCGCAGAGATCGCGTCGCGCCAACTCGTCGAATCTGTGCGCATCTTGCAGGATCGCAAGCTTGCCGGCGAGCGCATTTCGCGCGACGAGGAAGTGCGCTCACTGGAGATCGCCCGCAACCGCGCGGTCGACACCGCGGAGATCGCGGCGCGCCAGACGGTCGAACAGGCGCGCATCGCGCAGGAAAAGCGTATCGCCGAAGAGCGTATCGCTGCCGAGCAGGCGACCAGGGCTCGCGACATCGCCCGCGAGGAGACGATCGAAGACGCCGAGATCAAGCGGCGCGAAGCAACCGAAGCGACCCGCATTGCCAGCGAACTGGCGCTCGAGCGCGAGCGCATCGCGTCGTCGCGCGCGCGCGAAACGCTCGACATCGAGCGGCGCAAGGTCCTCGAGATCGCCGAGCATGAGCGCAACATCGAAGTCGCGGCCAAGCTCGCCGAACGTGCCGACGCCGACCGTCGGGTGCGTGAAGCCAACGTCGTCGCCAACCAGCAGGTGGAACGCGCGGACGTGATGCGCGAGCAAACGGTCGAGCTTGCTCGCCTGGAGCGCCGGCGTGCGGTCGAGCAGTTCGAAGTGGCGCGTGCGCAATCCTTGCAGGAGGCGGAAATCGCAGCGCACGAGGAGGTCGAGCGCTCGCGTATCGCGTCGGATCGCGGCATCGACGAGGCACGCATCCTGCGCGAACGCGAGGTGCGCCAGCTCGAGATCGGGCGCGAGACCGCGGTCGAGACCGCGCGCATGGAAAGTGCCATCGAAATTCACCGCAAGTCGCTCGAACAGTCGGCGGCGCAGACCAAAGCCGAGGCGGCGCGCGCCCAGGCGGTGGAGGCCGAAGAGCGTGTCAAGACCGTGCGTGAGAGTGAAGTGGCGCGCCGCCGGCGCGAGGTCGAGGTGACGATCGCCGAGAAGGAGGCTGAGGAAGTGCGCATCGCCGCGGCCGCCGAGAAGGTGCGCGCTGCGGTGGAAGCCGAGGCGCAGCGCCTGCTCAACGAGGCGGAAAACGTGCTCACCGAGGGTGCGCGCGCCTCGCTGTTCCGCCGCCGGCTGCTCGAGCGCATCGAGGGCATCGTGCGCGAGAGCGTCAAGCCGATGGAGAAGATCGAGGGCATCCGCATCCTTCAGGTGGATGGTTTGAATGGCGGTGGCGGGGGCAATCGCAGCGCCACCGACGAGGTGATCGAACTCGGCCCTGCGCTATCGCGTGCAGGCGCCGATGATCGACCAGATCCTGGCCGAGATCGGCATCGAGGGCGGCTCGCTCTCGCGAATGCCGGGTCTCATCCGCGAGGCGCGCGACATGCAAGGCATCCGCAAGGAGACGAGCGGCGGCGGCGGCGGCGCCGGCAGCGGCGGCGGCGGCAGCGGCGGTGGCAGCGGCAGCGGCAGCGGCAGCGGCAGCGGCAGCGGCAGCGGCAGCGGCAGCGGCAGCGAGGTGTCCACGCGGCCGTCGCGCGGGCGCCGCAGGGAACCGCCGTCCGGCGAACAAAGCTGAAACCACATCCGAGCGGGGCAGAAGGCGAAAGGAACCGAAATGGCTCGCATCTATGTCTCGAGCGTCATCAACGGCCCTTCGGACCGCGTCTGGGCACGGGTGCGCGACTTCAACGGCCTGCCGTCATGGCATCCGGGGATCGCGGAAAGCCGCATCGAGAACGGCGAAGCGCCGGACAAGGTCGGATGCGTGCGTGATTTTCGCCTGCGCAACGGCGACCGCATCCGGGAAAAGCTGCTCGGTCTTTCCGACTTCGACCTGTTCTGCACCTACGCCATCCTGGAGTCGCCGATGGGCGTGGAGAACTATGTGGCGACGCTCCGCCTCACCCCCGTCACCGACGGCAACCGTACGTTCGCCGAATGGACGGCGGAGTTCGATTGTCCGCCGGAACGGGAAGCCGATCTCGTCGCGGCCATCGGCGACGGCGTGTTTCAAAGCGGCTTCGGTGCCCTGAAACGGCAGTTCGGAGGCTGAAGCCATGATCCGCGTCGTCCGCTCGACCATCATCGACGCGCCGACCGACGCGGTGTGGCAGATTCTGCGCGACTTCAACGGCCACGATCGCTGGCATCCCGCGGTCGCCAAGAGCAGCATCGAAAGGGGGCAGAGCGCCGACAAGCTCGGCTGCGTGCGGCACTTCTTCCTACGCGACGGCTCCGAGCTGCGCGAGCGCCTGCTCACGCTCTCCGATCTTGAGCAGACCTACTCGTATTGCCTGCTCGAAACGCCGGTGCCGCTTTTCAACTACGTCGCCCATGTGCGGCTGGCCCCCGTGACCGACGGCGACCGGACTTTTTGGGACTGGCGGAGTTCTTTCTCCACCCGGCCCGGCATGGAGCAGGAGATGGAGCGTATGGTCGGCGAAGACATCTACGAGGCGGGATTTGCCGCGATACGCAACCATCTTGCCGCTTCGGCCGCAGGGGAGGCCCGCGCATGAGCATCAACGTGAAGACTTTCGCCAGCCTGGCCGATGCCGCCGGCGCGCTGTCGAGCGAACGCGGCGCGCGCTTTCTCGGCGGCGGCACGCTGCTGATGCGCGCGGTCAACGAAGCCGATCCGGAAGTGGAGACTATAGTGCGTTCGACCGATCCCAGTTTCCTGCATCTTTCAGTTTCCTCCGGGCGCATTGAGCTCGGCGCGGGCGTGACCATGGCCGCGATCCTTGCCGAGCGCGCCTTGGCGTTCCTGCATCCGGCAGCGCGCGCGGTGGGCGGCCCGGCGATACGCGAGGCGGCGACCGTCGGGGGCAATCTGTTCGCGCCCGCGCCGTACGGCGATTTCGCTACCGCGTTGCTGGCGCTCGAAGCGAGCCTCACGCTGGCCGGTGGTGTCGGCCGGCGCGAGCAGCCGCTGGAGGAGTTTTTCGGGCGGCGCGACCGAGGCGCCACGCTGGTGGCGATGGTGGCATTCAAGCGGCCGCCGGGGGATGCCTTCCGCTTCCGCAAGGTCACCCGCGTCCATCCCAAGGGCATTTCCGTTCTTTCGATCGCCGCTCAATTGCCGCTCGTCAGCGGCCGCGTGGTCGGCGCGCGCATCGCCTATGGCGCCATGAACCGCACGCCGGTGCGCGCCAAGGCTGCCGAGCGCGCGCTCGAGGGCCGGGCGCTCGATGCCGCCGGCATTGCGCCGGCGCTTGCCGTCGCCACCGACGGTGCGGCGCCGATCGACGACGCAATCGCCAGCGCCTGGTGGCGCAACGAGATTCTGCCCGTTCATCTGCGCCGGCTGCTGCTCGGCGAAGGCCACGCGTGAGGTGTCGATGAAGACGCCAGTTCAGTTCCGGCTCAACGGCGAGGATGTCGCCACCTTTGCGGAGGCGGGCGCCAACCTTCTCGACGTGTTGCGCGAAGCGATCGGCGACCTGTCGGTGAAGGGCGGCTGCTGGCAGGGCACTTGCGGGACCTGCACGGTGCTGATCGACGGCGTGCCGCGCCTTTCCTGCGTTACGTTGGCGGAAAGCATCGGCGGCCGCTCGGTCGAGACCGCCGCGGGCCTGCGCCGCGGCGCGGCCTTGCATCCCCTCCAGAGCGCTTTCATGGAGCGGTTCGCCGCCCAGTGCGGCTATTGCACGCCCGGAATGCTGATGGCCGCCAAGGCGCTGCTCGATCGCAATCCCTCGCCCAGCCGCGAGGATGTCGTCGATGCGATCGGCGGCAATATCTGCCGCTGCACCGGCTACGAACCGATCATCCAGGCGGTGCTCGACGCCGCCCGCGGCGGCGCGCGCCGAGCTTGAGGGACGAGACCATGTTCGAATTACGCAAGGATGTGTTCGCCGACGAGCGTGACGACAATCTCAGCGAGATCGGCAAGCCGACGCAGCGCCAGGACATGCTCGGCCATGTGACCGGCACCTCGCCCTATTACGACGATCACCGCTTCGCCGGCCTGTTGCATCTGAAGGTGCTGCGCAGCCCGCACGCGCACGCGCGCATTCGCTCGATCGACGTTTCCGCGGCGGAACGCGCGCCCGGCGTCAAGCGGATCATCCGCGCCGCCGACGTGCCGGTCAATCTCAACACCCTGTTGAGCCTCATCCAGTTCGGCAAGGACGATGAGCCGTCGCTGGCGAGCGACGTCGTGCGCTACAAGGGCGAGCCGATTATTGCGGTCGTCGCGACCAGCGAGCGCGCGGCGCTGGAGGCGCTGCGCCAGGTGCGCGTTTCCTACGACCCGCTTCCCGCCGTCTTCGACGTCGAGGAGGCGCTGAAGCCGGGCGCACCCTCGGTCAACCCCGCCTACCCAAAGAACACGTTCGAATATTACGGTAAATACGATCACCAGAAGCTGCGTTACGGCGATGTCGAGGCCGGTTATGCGCAGGCCGACGTCGTGCTCGAGGACCGCTATCAGATGTCGCCGATCGAGCATGCGCCGACCGAAACCAACGGCTCGATCGCGGTGCCTGACACCAATGGCCGCTTCATCGTGCACACCTCCACCCAGGCGCTGTTCTTCTCGCTCGATACCGCCGCGAAGATCAATGCGATGCCGTCGAACCAACTGCATTTCATCGGCGGCACAGTGGGCGGCGGCTTCGGCGGCAAGGTCGATACCATGACCGAGCCGCTCGCCATCCTGGCGGCACGATTGACCGGCGCGCCGGTGCGCTACCGCTTCGGCCGGCACGAGGAAATGCAGTTCGGCTCGCCGCGCGGCGGCGAGCGCATCTACGTCAAGGACGGAGTCATGCGCGACGGCCGCATTGTGGCCCGCCACGTTCGCGCCTATTTCGACAGCGGCGCCTATACCCGGCTGTCGAGCTACGCCGCGGTCAAATGCGCGGCGCACATTCCCGGACCCTATACGATCCCCAACGTCTCCGCCGACGTCTACTGCGTCTTCACCAACCGCACCCCGGCGACGGCGATGCGCGGCTTTGGCGTCACCGCGCTCGACTTCGCGCTCGAATGCCAGATGGACAAGCTTGCCCATGCGATCGGCATGGATCCGGTCGAATTCCGCATCCTCAACGCCTATCGCGATGGCGACATGAAGGCGCACCGGCGCGAGGCTAAGAACTGCGCGCTTATCGAATGCGCGCAGGTGGCGGCGGAAAAAGCCAACTGGCCGATCCGCGATGAATTCCGCCGCATGTCGTCGCGCTCCGGCGGCGGCGCGGCCGGCGCCGGCGGTGTCGACCGCACCCGCGCCCCGGCGGCTCGAGCGGCATCTGCGCCGGCGGCGCAGCCGCAGCGCGTCACCTACGAGCGGCCGGCGCCAGTCCAAGCGGCACCGGCGCCGCCGCCACAGCAGCAACGCAGCGCTCCGCCCCCGCCATCGCCGGCGCCTTCAACCGCGGCCACGCCCGGCTCCTCGCACGGCGCGCGGCGCTTCTCGTCAGTCTTCGGCACCAGGAGGCGTTGATCATGGCCAAGCATCGCGGGCGCGGGGTCGCCACCATCAACTATCCGATCGGCATGAATCTCGGCGGCGATCCGAGCCAGGCGCTGGTGCATTCCAACCCGACCGGCAAATTCTCCGTGGCGCTGTCCTCCATCGATCTGGGACAGGGCATGAAATCGGTGACGCGCCAGATCGCCGCGGAGACGCTGGGCGTTCCGGTAGAGGACGTCTATGTCGATACCGCCGACTCCGACACCGGACCGCATTGCATGGGCTCGTTTGCCTCGCGCGGCACGCACCGCGTCGGCAATGCCGTGATGATGGCGGCCCGCGAGGCGCGCGCGGTCATGATGGAAGCGGCGGCCGAGGAATTGGAAGTCGACGCAGGCGACCTCGAAACCGACGGCCGCGGCTCCATCCATGTCAAGGGTGCGCCGCATCGCTCGATCGCGGTGCGCGACGTCGCCATCGCCGCTCAGTTCAAACAAGGCCGCACCATCTCCGGTCGCGGCATATTCCTCGTGCCCTTGTCCGACGTCGATCCGGAAACCGGCGAAATGTCGCCGGCCACCTGCTATGCCCATGCCTGTCTGATCGCTGAAGTGGAGGTCGACGACGAGACAGGCGACGTCACCGTGCTGAAGATGACCAGCGCCTATGAAATCGGGCGCGCGCTCAATCCCAAGATGGTCGAGCAGCAGCTCGTGGGCGGCTCGTGGATGGGAATGAGCCACGCGCTCTACGAGACGCCGGAGCCCTATTACCCCGACACGCGCGAGGGCCCGCGCGACTTCAACGAATATCTGATGCCGGGTCCCGGCGACATCTGCCCGCACGACATCGCGGTGTTGGAGCGGCCGGCGCCCGACGGCCCGTTCGGCGGCAAGGGTCCGGGCGAGATGTGCGCCAATCCCATACTGCCGGCAGTCGCCAACGCGATTTTCGCGGCGGTTGGCGTGCGCATCAATGACCTGCCGATCACGCCGGAAAAGGTACTGCGCGCGCTGAAGGCGAAAGGCGGCGCCGCTCCGGCGGCCCGGCGGCAATCCTCATGACGGTGCGCCGTACCATCGTCGGCATCGGAAGCCCGCGCGAGCTGGAGGAGGCGCTGCGCACGGCCTATTACCTCGCCGACGAGGAGGTCTCGACCGCCGCCTATCTGGCACTCGCGCTCGGCAAGCCGCTGCTGCTCGAGGGCGCGCCGGGCGTCGGCAAGACCGAAGCGGCCAAGGCGATCGCCGGCGTGCTCGGCCGCACGCTGCTGCGCCTGCAATGCTACGAAGGAATTGACGCGTCGGCGGCGCTCTATGAATGGAACTTTCCACGCCAGATGCTGGCGCTTCGCCGGCAGAGCGAGCAAAGCGAGCAAGCCGGCGGCCACGTCGATATCTACAGCGACGAATTTCTGATCGAACGCCCAATGCTCGCCTGCCTGCGTCGCCCGCAGGAGACGGTGCTGCTCATCGACGAAATCGACCGATCCGATCACGAGTTTGAGGCGTTCCTGCTCGAGTTTCTGTCCGACTTCCAGATCACGATCCCCGAGCGCGGCACCGTGCGTGCCTACGAGCGGCCGGTGGTGTTCCTCACCTCCAACCGCACGCGGGAACTGCACGAAGCGTTGCGCCGCCGCTGCATCTACCATTGGATCGACTATCCCACGCCCGAGCGCGAGATGCGCATCGTCATGATGCGCGCCTCAGGCGTCAGCGAGCGCGCCGCGCGCGCGGTCGTTGCCGCGGTCGGACGTCTGCGGCGCGAGCCGCTCGCCAAGCGCCCGGGCATCGCCGAGACGGTGGAATGGGCGGAAGCCGCGATGCTGCTCAACGAGCAGGGTGCGCAATGGCCGGAAGCCTTCCGCCGCTCGCTCGGCGTCGTCCTCAAGGACGAGGACGATATGGTCCATGTGGCGCCGAAGATCGACGCCATTCTCGCCGAGGCCCAGGCATGAACGCAGCGGCAAATAAACCGTCGAGCGGCGCCGCGCGTGAGCCGGCGGATGACCGGGAGCGCACCATCGCGCCATTTTTAGGCTTTGCCGCCTTGCTGCGGCGCGAAGGCTTCGCCGTCGCGCCCGAGCAGGTGATCTCCTGGCTTTCCGGCATCGAGCTCTTGGGCCCTCGAGGCATCGACGATATCCGGCGCGCCGCGCACGCGACGCTGGCGCCGCCGCCGGAGCGCATCGAGGAGTTCGACGCCGTGTTCGATGCGCATTTTCTCGGCGCCGTGCAGCAGGGCCTGGAAGCGGCGCCGGGGGACGAAGAAGCCCCGCGCGCGGCCGACGACAGCTTGGGCGGACCGGAGCCGATATTCGGCGAGGACGAGATGGAGTCAGGCGCTGAGGCGGCAACCGCGGAAAAACTCGCGGCGCGCCGCTTTGCGGTCGCCGACGACGACCTCGTACTGCGCAGTTTTGCTCGTGCCGTGCCCGCGCGTCTGCCGCGCCGGCGCGGCTATCGCTTTCATTCCGCGCGCGGCGGCCAAGCTTACGACGCGCGGCGCATGTTCCGCGACGCCATGCGCCACGCCGGCGAGATCGTCAGCCTGAAACGGCGCCGGCGCCGGCAGCGCCAGCGCCGCATCGTTGTGCTCATCGACGTGTCCGGCTCGATGAAGGAGCGCACGCAGACGAATCTCGCCTTCGCCCATGCGCTGGCACGCGCCGCTGACGCGGTCGAGGTGTTTACCATCGGCACGCGGCTGACGCGCGTCACCCGGGCGCTGCGCCTGCGCCACCGCGAGCAGGCGCTGAATGCCGCATCGCGTGTGGTGGCCGACTGGGACGGCGGCACGCGTATCGGCGAGGCGCTCGCCGCCTTCCTGGCCGTGCCGCGGTTTTCGGCACTGGCGAGCGGCGCAGCCATTGTCGTGCTCTCCGACGGCCTCGAACGTGGCGATCCGGGCGTGATGCGCGACGCGGTCGAACGCCTGTCGCGTATCGCCTGGCGCATCGTCTGGCTGACCCCGCTCGCCACCGATCCCGGCTTTGAGCCGCGCACCGCCGGCCTCGTCGCGGCGCGGCCCTATCTCGACGTCATCGGTAGCGGCGGCTCGCTCGATCTGATCTGCACCCAGGTTCTCGACTTGGCGAACGCGAAGGCCGCATGACGCGATACGGCACCACGAATTCACAAACCCATTGATCAAGGGGACGCCGGAAGGTCCCCGAGCGCGGGAGGAAAAGAAAATGGCACTCGAAATCAAAATTCTCGATTACGGCGACATCGAGCTCGAATCGAGCTTCCTCGTGCTCGGGCGCGATTGCGGCCGTACGCGCCGCGTGCCGGTGTGGGGCTTCCTCATCCTCGGCGGGCCTTGGCCGATCCTGGTCGATACCGGTTACCGCTCCAACCAGATCATGGAAACGCTCGGCATGCGCGGGCTGCAGTCGCACGAGACCATGATCGAGAACCAGCTGAAAAAGCATGGGCTCAAGCTCGGCGACATTCGCTACATCTTGCACACCCACTTGCATATCGACCATGCCGGCAAGGATGACTTGTTCCCGATGAACACCACCGTCATCCTCAATCGGCGCGAGCTGGAATACTCGGTCTCGGGCCTCATGCACCCGCAATATCCGCAGCCCGACATCAAGCACCTGATCGACCGGCTGCATACAAAAGACGCGCTGCGCTTTCTCGACCTGGAGATTTCCGGTCCGGCCGAAATTTTCCCCGGCGTTACATGCGAGGCCGCCGGCGGCCATACCGAAGGCTCGATGAATGTCATCGTGCAGACCGCCGAGGGTGTCGCCAATATCTGCGGCGACGTCATCTACGACTTCAACGACCAGATCGTCACGCCGCTGCATGAGATCAGCGACATGGAGCCGCGCGTTACCGGCAATCACGGCACCACCAAACGCCAGGAGAAGGCGGCGATCAAGAAAGTGTTGGCGCGCTCGCGCTTCGTGCTGCCGATCCACGACCAGCCGGCGCTGATCGAGGGCGGTCACGTGGTCGGGCGCTTGCAGGGCTCGGTCCCCGGTCCGATCGTGCAGTCGCTGCCGCGGCGGCAATGGTTCCCGGCGTGACGAAAGAGGGGGCGTGCCATGAGCCACAGCGTGCTGCGCCAAGAGTTCGCAGAATTAATCGATCCTGAAGCTCCCGTGGAACAGCTGGGGACCGGCTTCACCTTCACCGAGGGGCCGATCTGGCATCCGCGCGAGCAGTTTCTCCTGTTCTCGGACATGCCGGCCGACGTGCGCCGGCGCTGGGACGAGCGCGGCGGCGTGCGCGAGGTCATGCGGCCGGCCAACAAGTGCAACGGCATGACCTATGACGCCAATCTCGGTCTGATCGTGTGCGAGCACGCGACATCGAGCTTGACGCGCGAGCGCGACGGCGGGCGCGAGGTGCTCGCCTCGCATTTCGAGGGCAAGGAGCTTAACAGCCCGAACGACGTGTGCGTGCGCTCCGACGGTTCGATCTATTTCTCCGATCCCTGGTACGGCCGCATGCCGGTCTACGGCGTGGAGCGGCCGCGCCAGCTCGGCTTCCAGGGCGTCTACCGCGTGCCGCCGCAGGGCGGCGAGCCGCAGCTCGTGGTCGACCGCCACCTGTTCGACCAGCCCAACGGGCTTTGCTTCTCGCCCGACGAGCAGCAGCTCTACGTCAACGACACCGTCAAGGCGCTGATCCGCGTGTTCGACGTCAGGCCGGACGGCTCGCTCGGTCTCGACCGGGTTTTCGCCTCCGGCATCCGCTCCGAGCTCGAGGCCGGCGTGCCCGACGGCATGAAATGCGACAGCGCCGGCAATATCTGGGTGACGGCGCCGGGCGGCGTCTGGGTCTACAGCCGCGGCGGCGCGCTGCTCGGCAAGGTCCGCGTGCCCGAAATGGTCGCCAATCTGCACTGGGGCAAATCCGACTGGCGCACGCTGTTCATGTGCGCGACCCATTCGGTCTATACGGTGCGGACCAGGATCGGTCCGCGCGTCGAGCCGTTCATGCGGGCGGGCGGTTCGGTCGGCGCAGCGGCGCCGTCTTCTGCGCCGCCGCCGCCGCGCCCGGAGCCGACCGGCACAAACGGCGGCCTCAGGCTCGATCCTTCCCGTTGCGCACTCATCATTCAGGACATGCAGAACGACGTGCTCAGTGAGGGCGGCGCGTTCGCCTCCTCCGGTTCGCCGCAGCACGCGCGCGAACAGAATGTGGTCGAGAATATCCGCCGCCTTGCCGAGGCCTGCCGGGCCCGGGGCGTCATGGTCATCCATGTCTGGTTCCTGGTCGAACCGGGCGCCCCCGGATTCACCCTCAATGCGCCCTTGTTCGAAGGCGTCGTCGATTCAAATGCGCTGGTGCGCGGAACCTGGGGCGGCCAGCCGGTCAGCGGACTGGAGCCGCAGCCCGGTGACCTTGTCGTTGAAAAGGTGCGCATGTGCGCTTTCGAAGGCAGCAAGCTGGAAACCGTGCTCAGGGCGGGCGGCCGCGATACCATCATCGACACCGGCGCCTGGACCAACATGTCGATCGAGCACACGGCCCGTACCGGCGCCGACAAAGGTTATTTCGTGGTGGTGCCGGAGGATTGCTGCTCGACCATGAATGCCGATTGGCACCGCGCGTCCGTGCAATACGCAATGCAGAACGTCGCGGTGGTGACGAAAACGAGCGAGGTCGTTGCGGCGCTTGGTTGAACCGCACAAGGCCATGGGATTCCAGACCCCCGCAAACAGATTACAAGCGGGCCCGCGTTAACCGCGTTTAGTTGCCCTCGCGCGCGCGCGCGAAGCGCGCAGCCGCGATCGAGCCGCTGGCGCCGCCTGCGCGGATTCCTTTTTGGCTTAATCCGGTCTGCGCCGTGTGGTGAGGTCGGCGGCGGTGGTCGAAGCCGAGCGAGGGGGTGCCTCAAAAACCGCCCGCTCGCAACAGCAGGGCCCACTGGGGGAGGGCGTGCGCTCGCTCGCGCGACTTAGGCTTTGAAATATCAGCGCAATAGGGCCCGCGTTAACCGCGTTTAGTTGCCCTCGCGCGCGCGCGCGAAGCGCGCAGCCGCGATCGAGCCGCTGGCGCCGCCTGCGCGGATTCCTTTTTGGCTTAATCCGGTCTGCGCCGTGTGGTGAGGTCGGCGGCGGTGGTCGAAGCCGAGCGAGGGGGTGCCTCAAAAACCGCCCGCTCGCAACAGCAGGGCCCACTGGGGGAGGGCGTGCGCTCGCTCGCGCGACTTAGGCTTTGAAATATCAGCGCAATAGGGCCCGCGTTAACCGCGTTTAGTTGCCCTCGCGCGCGCGCGCGAAGCGCGCAGCCGCGATCGAGCCGCTGGCGCCGCCTGCGCGGATTCCTTTTTGGCTTAATCCGGTCTGCGCCGTGTGGTGAGGTCGGCGGCGGTGGTCGAAGCCGAGCGAGGGGGTGCCTCAAAAACCGCCCGCTCGCAACAGCAGGGCCCACTGGGGGAGGGCGTGCGCTCGCTCGCGCGACTTAGGCTTTGAAATATCAGCGCAATAGGGCCCGCGTTAACCGCGTTTAGTTGCCCTCGCGCGCGCGCGCGAAGCGCGCAGCCGCGATCGAGCCGCTGGCGCCGCCTGCGCGGATTCCTTTTTGGCTTAATCCGGTCTGCGCCGTGTGGTGAGGTCGGCGGCGGTGGTCGAAGCCGAGCGAGGGGGTGCCTCAAAAACCGCCCGCTCGCAACAGCAGGGCCCACTGGGGGAGGGCGTGCGCTCGCTCGCGCGACTTAGGCTTTGAAATATCAGCGCAATAGGGCCCGCGTTAACCGCGTTTAGTTGCCCTCGCGCGCGCGCGCGAAGCGCGCAGCCGCGATCGAGCCGCTGGCGCCGCCTGCGCGGATTCCTTTTTGGCTTAATCCGGTCTGCGCCGTGTGGTGAGGTCGGCGGCGGTGGTCGAAGCCGAGCGAGGGGGTGCCTCAAAAACCGCCCGCTCGCAACAGCAGGGCCCACTGGGGGAGGGCGTGCGCTCGCTCGCGCGACTTAGGCTTTGAAATATCAGCGCAATAGGGCCCGCGTTAACCGCGTTTAGTTGCCCTCGCGCGCGCGCGAGAAGCGCGCAGCCGCGATCGAGCCGCTGGCGCCGCCTGCGGCGGATTCCTTTTTGGCTTAATCCGGTCTGCGCCGTGTGGTGAGGTCGGCGGCGGTGGTCGAAGCCGAGCGAGGGGGTGCCTCAAAAACCGCCCGCTCGCAACAGCAGGGCCCACTGGGGGAGGGCGTGCGCTCGCTCGCGCGACTTAGGCTTTGAAATATCAGCGCAATAGGGCCCGCGTTAACCGCGTTTAGTTGCCCTCGCGCGCGCGCGAGACGCGCGCAGCCGCGATCGAGCCGCTGGCGCCGCCTGCGCGGATTCCTTTTTGGCTTAATCCGGTCTGCGCCGTGTGGTGAGGTCGGCGGCGGTGGTCGAAGCCGAGCGAGGGGGTGCCTCAAAAACCGCCCGCTCGCAACAGCAGGGCCCACTGGGGGAGGGCGTGCGCTCGCTCGCGCGACTTAGGCTTTGAAATATCAGCGCAATAGGGCCCGCGTTAACCGCGTTTAGTTGCCCTCGCGCGCGCGCGAGTCGCGCGCAGCCGCGATCGAGCCGCTGGCGCCGCCTGTCGCCGGCGGATTCCTTTTTGGCTTAATCCGGTCCGCGCCGTGTGGTGAGGTCGGCGGCGGTGGTCGAAGCCGAGCGAGGGGGTGCCTCAAAAACCGCCCGCTCGCAACAGCAGGGCCCACTGGGGGAGGGCGTGCGCTCGCTCGCGCGACTTAGGCTTTGAAATATCAGCGCAATAGGGCCCGCGTTAACCGCGTTTAGTTGCCCTCGCGCGCGCGCGAGAAGCGCGCAGCCGCGATCGAGCCGCTGGCGCCGCCTGCGCGGATTCCTTTTTGGCTTAATCCGGTCTGCGCCGTGTGGTGAGGTGGCCGCCGGCGCGGATTCCTTTTTGGCTTAATCCGGTCCGCGCCGTGTGGTGAGGTCGGCGGCGGTGGTCGAAGCCGAGCGAGGGGGTGCCTCAAAAACCGCCCGCTCGCAACAGCAGGGCCCACTGGGGGAGGGCGTGCGCTCGCTCGCGCGACTTAGGCTTTGAAATATCAGCGCAATAGGGCCCGCGTTAACCGCGTTTAGTTGCCCTCGCGCGCGCGCGCGAATTAAGCAATAGTAGGAAACAAGGCGATTGCTATCCAATCGCCTTTGCTCAAGTTTCGTCTTTAAAGAGTCCGTGTCCAACGAACGTCTACGCGTCAGCAATTGGATTGTGCAAAGACTCTATGATTATGCAGTCAAGAAAACCGTCGAACTCTGACTTTTGACGGTCTTTCAACATGTAGTCGATCCAACCCGCGTTCGCACCGTCGCGGACAAGAATTCGGCCGTAACCCCACTCAACCTTCGCCCAACAGCCGCGGATGAGGTTTTCAAAGGCAACAGCATCGAAGTGCGAGGGCAATTCAATCGCAGAATGAATATGCCATCGACCGGATGTGCCGCGCTCCCATGAACGCAATGCGCGGGCGCGGACCTCGCCTTTTTCAAGTACGGGTAATACACGAAGACGTTTGCCGTGCCGACGAAATGCAGCTCCATATACTGCTCTGTTGAGGAGGTTCATGAAGTGCCGAAAAGCTTGTCTGCACGGATAGTCGTCGATCTTTATCCACACACCTCTGTCGGACTGATGGGCTTGCCTCAAGGTTAGGGTGACGTCACAAAATGGACCCCACCTGCTCGTATCGAACAAGTTTGATCTGGCGGATTCAATACGGTCAGATCTACCTCCATCGACAGCTATTGGCATGTATTACAGCGGTAACTTCAGGGCCGGGAAGGGTAATCCGAGAATTTTCGGGATCTATCGTCTTCGGAGGTGGCAGGCCGACATTCGAAAATCCCGCACGCGGCCAGGCTTGGGCCCTATTGCGCTGATATTTCAAAGCCTAAGTCGCGCGAGCGAGCGCACGCCCTCCCCCAGTGGGCCCTGCTGTTGCGAGCGGGCGGTTTCGCTTCTCGAACACGACTTCCACGTTTAGGGTTTGACGCTTGCGGCCGTACTATATTGGAGTTTCTCAGTCGCGTCGCCGACGACAAGCGCGCCACCGGAGATGTCCTGTATGGGGGATCGGGCGGTTCCCAAGGAGGCTCAATTAGCGCAATAGGGCCCACGTTGAAGGTCTTAAGCAGCTTATGGTGATAACCATCCCTGTGCCCGAGCATGCGCGACCATCCGGCGGCCTTCGACTACCGAAACTATTCTCCCGTCGATAACCGCGCTCATGCTGCGGCCTGCTCTCAAGTCATTTTCGAGCGCGTGATAAAAGCGACGTCTGTAGAATTCTCCCAATGGGTTCAATGACAGTAATGGCGAGCCGGGCACCGTCACCAGACTTGTGACCCGCGCAGTTGCAGGCGCACATATCAGGGCAGCGACCGCACCAATGAATATGCTTCTGCGGGTCATTCGGTAGTCTTGGTGACGGTCGACAACGAGCGGTGACGCTGCTTCGGCCGGCACCCAGCGTGCGGAGTCCCAAGCATCAACATAAATGCGTTCGCTTGTCCCTTCGATGAACATTGAAATATGCTCCATCCAACACCAGACCACCCCGCACATGGAATCGCTCGCGGTCGCTGAAATTCCTGTACGGAGTCAGCCGGTCTTTTTCTGACGACGTGCGTGTCCGTTCGGCCGGCTTTGCCACGGCGTCCTTGCCCTTCTTACCCGGAATGGCAAGCAGCATCTCGCCCTGTCCCTCGATGCGCTTGCGTCCCTTCTTCGGCGGAGCGGATGCGGCTTTTTCCTCGGCGATGCTGCGGCGCAGCGCCTCCCTGAGGTTGACGACATTCTGCGGCCGCGGCGCGGCATATCCGCGTGATACCGGCATGCCGGCCTGTTTCTTCTTGAGCATCTCGAGCAAGGCCTCTTCATAATGATCGACGAACTGTGCTGCGTCGAAGTCAGCCGCCTTGCTTTGGAGGATGTGCTCGGCGAGCTCGAGCATATCGGGCTCGACCTTCAGGTCTGGGATGTCGTCGAAATATTCTTTCGCGTCCCTAATCTCATACGGATAGCGTAGCGTGGTGCCCATCAGCCCCTTGTCCCAGGGCTCGAGCATGATGACCCGTTCGCGTTTTGCGAGCACGACGCGCGCGAGCGCCACCATGCCCTTGCCACGCATCGCCTCGCGGATCACGGCAAATGCGTCCTGCCCAACCTGATCGTTCGGTGTGATGTAGTAGGGGCTGTCCAGATATCGCTCATCGATTTGCTCGCGTGGAACGAACGAGTCGATTTCGATGGTGTGGTTGCTCTCGATCGCAATGGCGTCGAGTTCGTCATCGTCCACCGGGATGTAGGCGTTCTTTGAGTACTCGTAGCCGCGCCCCTTGTCCTCGCTCTCGACCGGCTCGCGCGTGACCTCGTCGACCAGCTGCTGGCGCAGGCGGTTGCCGGTCTTCTTGTTGATCTGGCGAAACGATACCCGCTCTGTCGAGGACGATGCGGTGTAGAGGGCGATCGGGCACGAAACGAGAGAAAGCTTGAGGTAGCCCTTCCAATACGGTCGCGCGGGGGCCATGGATATCTCCTTTGTTTGCGGGTGCCACCCGGGCACCTGCCGCGTTCACGGACCACCTTGCTAGGAGAAGCGCAGGCTGGTGCGGGCCAATCCGTCGATGCCCGGCTCTGTACGCTGGCCTTGATGTAGGAAGCCAATTTTGGAATGCGAAGCGCTTCGCTTGGGATGGTTAATTGAACCCATACGCGGTCAGCCTCGGAATATGCGACCGGCTCTTGTGATCCCGGTGGGGCACCCCTTTTACTAGGGGGAAAACTGTCAATCTCCCCGGGGGAGGGCGTTGAGCCGGCCTCTCCGCGCTGACGCGAGCCGACATCGTTCGGCCGAAGCTTGACGTGGCCGATATCTTCCGCCGCCATGGTGAGGCATGGCGCACGGCCAATGCCAGCCAGGTGAATTTTACCCAGCGACCCGTCATGACGGCAATCGAGATCTGTTGCACCGCCGCGCTCGGCGGTCATGTCGAGCGCTGCCGGGACTGTGCACACACGTGCATTGCCTATAATTCGTGTCGTAATAGGCACTGTCCGAAATGCCAGTGGTGGACTGCGGCGGCATGGCTTGCCGCGCGCGAAGGTGAGCTTCGGCCGGTGCGGTATTTTCAGTCGTGTTCGCGCTGCCAGCCGCGATCGACGCGATGGCCTACCAGAACAAGGCCAAGGTCTACAGACTGCTGTTTAACGCTGCGGCCGAGGCTCTCACCACCATTGCCGCGGATCGCAAAGACCTCGGTGCCGAGAATCGTCCTGCACACATGGGCCAAAACCTCCAGCATCATCCACATGCGCACTGCGTCGTGCCGGGGTGGCTTCCATCGTATTCGTCACATGGCCTCCTGGCCAACGGCCATCTGGATAGTGACCGCGGACAGCCACAACGCGCCGCTGGCGCGATTGTCTAAACCAGTCATGAGCTTGACGCTGCCCCCTGCTTGGCTTTCACTGGATTACAGGTGCTGTCCTTCTTTCTTCTCGAATTGGGAAGGCCCACCGGCGGCGCACCAAGCGTCAACGTCGCTGCGCTTGAAGCGCCGGGCGTTGCGACTGAATAGGACGCTCTTCGGCGCGATGCGGCGCTTCACAAATTCGCTGAACTGCTGCTCGGAGTAGCCCGTATACGAGGCGGCATCCTGTAATGACAGCCACTCGGGATGCACAATCGGGCGACGACGTAATTCCGCGAGAACCGTATCCACCGTAGCCGCTGCGGTCTCTCGCATCAGCGCGGTCAGGGCTGTGTCGCCGCTGGCGACGCTTGCGTCAGTACGCATGATCGAACCTCCTGGGCGCAAGCAAACGCGACGCCGTGCGACGCGAAAGGCGCAGCTTCGTTGTCAGGAAATCCGCGTCACCGCGGAGGTTCGACCTACTGACGCGCCAAACGGGGCCGTGGGATCGGTCGGCGACTTACCACCGGCATCGAACCGGGCAGTCGGAAGGCCCATGCCCTCCAGGATAATTACGTCCACAAGTCGTAAGCGTACTATAGTTCCTAACTCAGATATTTTCAATAGGGTTCCGGTTTGGACCGGTCGGAGCCAGGCGTTAACCTTGGGCCAACTGCTCCCGCAACCGTCGCGCTAGATGTTTTTCGGCGTCCCTGGGCAAGTGCTTTAATATGTAGGCGCTCACGGTCCCGCTCGCCTCCCGCAACTGATCGAACATCGCGCCCAGCGTCATATAGCTTTCGTGAACGTCCTTGCTGATTTTATGGTTCATCAACAATCGCGAATGCACGGTACTCACCTTCGCTCCCGCGCAGAAGCCGCGAAAAGAGTGCCGTAGCGCGTGCGGGCTATGATCAAGATTTCGATTCTTTACTTCTTCGACGTGACCGCTCTTGCTGCTCACGCTTGGGAAAACCCATGGTTGACACTGCTCGGAATCGCACAGCACGCGGCCTGCCCGGCGCACGCGCTCCAAAGAGCGGACCATCGGCGGCGTGAGTGGGCATCGAAACGCCTTCCCTTCTCCACCCTTTGGCGTCGGTATTTCGATGTACGCTTCTTTCAGGTTCACCTGCTCCCATCGAAGAGTGCAAACGTCGCGGCGTCGCAATCCCGTCAGCGCGGTCATGAGCCAAAGCTCGCGCATCACCGGGTTATCCAATTTGAGCACTTGGGCAAACCAGCCCGGAAGCGCGCGCTCGGAAATGCCGGTCTGGCGAGGCGTCTCGGAGTTATAGAGGTCGCGTGCGCGAAATGGGTTTAGCGGGTTAAGTCCGGCTACCTCCATGCCCAGCACGGCGTGGCGGTAGATCGCACTACCGACGCGACACACGCCATTCGCGGCGTAGGGACCCACGTCTGCAGTAAGGCGGTTATGGAGCCTCGTCACATCAGAGCGGGTAATGTCCCGGAGGGCGATCTTGCCGAAAGTCGGCTCCAGATGTGCTGTGAATTTTTGTTGGTAGTCGGCAATGGTCCGTTCGCTGCGCGCCTTTTTTGCGAGGCGCGCCTTGTAGCCTTCATTTGGGTCATCCCAAGCTTGCGCAAAGGTAATGCCCGCCTTAGCGTCGGAGTCGGTGAGCCGCGCGAGCCTCGCCATTTCTTCGAGCGCCCGCGCCCTTGCCTCGCCGACCTTCACGTGCTCGGGATCGCCCAAGCGTTTATAAACGGTGTGCCGCTTGCCACCCTCGCGTAGCTCGCCTTGGTAGACCAGCCGTTTGCTGTTGCGGTTCACGATGCATCGGAAGCCGATGACTTCAGTGTCACGGGCAACGTAGACGCCGCGTTCTCCCCTGGCGTAGGGTAGAACCGCCACGGACTTATCGGTAAGATAGACAGACTTGTGAGCATTCGCATTCGTGCGTGCCATGGTGTGCCTCCGAGGCCGCTGATGTTCGCACGGCATTCGCACGGTACCATGGCCGTTTTGGATATCGGAAAAATCTTGAGGTGTAGGTTAAGACCAGCCTTAAGCAGTTCCGATATAGCCCGTAAATAAAGAACAATTCGACCAACCGAGCCAAGGTGAGAGCGTGAACCCGAACCGGAGAAAACCGAGCGAAACCAATGCCTGAAAACTACGAATCT
>CAWDAB010000001.1:1637500-1730677 GCA_963800155.1 uncultured Alphaproteobacteria bacterium | reverse complement strand
ATCTGGGGGTCAGGGGTTCGAATCCCTTCCGGCGCGCCATCTTTTTTCCGCGAATCGCGCATGGGATATCCGCATATGAAACCGCTGGCCCCAATTGCCGCCGTGCTCTCGCTGCCGCTGCTCGCCGCGGCCGCGCAGGCGCAGGACCCGGTGCACCACGGCCGCGCGTTGGCCAAGAAGTTCTGCGCCGAGTGCCACGCCATCGGCAAGACCGGCAAGAGCCCGCATGCGGACGCCCCGCCGTTCCGCCGGCTCGGCCAATTGATCGACCTCGACAACTTCCCCAAGCGCGTGATGATCCACGGCCTCTCGTCGAACCATCCCGACATGCCGCAATTCGACATGAGCACGCGCGACGCGGTCGCCCTGCGCAACTATCTGCGCACGATCCAGGAGTAGGGCGGACGGCGCGGTGTCCGTCAGGCTCCGTCATCGCCGGGCTTGTCCCGGCCATCCGCGCCTTCGCTTTTATTGTATTGGCCAAGACGTGGATGCCCGGCACAAGGCCGGGCATGACGACTCAGCAGTTGGCCGGGGCTACCGGTCGATCGTGATCTCGTCGCCGCGCGCGCGCGAGACGCAGATCATGATCTGATCCTTGCGCTCGTGATCGGCCAGTACCAGGTCGCGGTGGTCGGCCTCGCCCGCCAAAAGCTTGGTGCGGCAGGTGCCGCAGGTGCCGGTCTCGCATGAACTCGGCACTTCCAGCCCATTGTCACGCAGCACTTCGAGGATCGTCTTGGTTACCGGCACCTCGACCACCTTGCCGCTGCGCGCGAGGCGCACGCGGAACGGCTTGTCGTCCGCCTTGTGCGTTTCCGCCTCGCTGAATGCCTCGAAATGCACCGCGGTCGACGACCAATGGTCGGTCATGTGGCGCACCGCCTCCATCAGCGGGCGCGGCCCGCAGCAATAGAGGTGCTCGCGGTTCTTGCGCTCGGCCAGGATCGGCTGCAGGTCGAGCGAGCAGGCCGGATCGCCCTGGTCGTGATGGACCGTAACCAGCCCGCGGTATTCCGGCTTGTTCAGTTCCTCGGCGAACGCGGTCGTCTCCGGCGAGCGCGTGCAGTAGAACAGCCGGAAGCGTTTGCCTTGCCGCTGGACCTCGCGGATCATCGCCATGATCGGCGTGATGCCGATGCCGCCGGCGATGAACAGGAAATCCTGCGCGCGCGGCGGCAGCCCGAAATCGTTGACCGGCGGGGCCACCATCAACTCGTCGCCGGCTTTCACTTGATCGATCAGGTTGGCCGAGCCGCCGCGCCCGTTCGCTTCGCGCTTGACAGCGACCTGATAGCGGTCGCGCTCGGCCGGATCGTTGCACAGCGAATATTTGCGCAGCAGGCCGTTCGGCACCCGGATGGTGATGTGCGCGCCGGCTGAAAATTCCGGCAGCGGCTTGCCGCCGACGTCGCGGAATTCGATGAGATTGACACCGTCGGCGATCTTCTCGTTGCGCGTCACGCGCAGCGGCATCATGGGCGGTTGCTCGGTCGCGGTCATTGCAGGTCCGGAAGGCGTGCGAAGCCTGTCTCAGATGGCAACTTCGCGCCTCCGCCGCAAGCGAAACATAGTCCGCGCGCCGAGAACTGGCGCTCGTGGGGTAATGAGTCGAAACGGCTCAGATTTGCAGGATGGAGCCGAAATCGAAGTTCTCGCCCTTGGGATTTTCCCCGATGCGAAGTTTCTTGTCGTTGACGAAATGATAGGGCGGCACCGGGAGGTTGTAGGGCGCCGGCACGCCGGCATAGACGCGGCCGGCCAGGTCGTATTTGGAGCCGTGGCACGGACAGAAATAGCCGCCCGGCCAGTCGGCCGTCGGTGTGGTCGGATTGGGCTGCGGAAAGAACGCCGGGATGCAGCCGAGATGCGTGCAGATGCCGACCAGCACGCCGTATTCCGGCTTCAGCGAGCGGTGCCAGTTTTCGGCATATTTAGGCTGCTGAAGATTCTCCGAATCGGGGTCCGCCAGCCGGTCGAGCAGCGCCTTCGATTGCAGCGTCTTCAGCGCCGCTGGCGGACGGTTGATGACGAAGATCGGGCGGCTGCGCCAACGCACCTGCACCTGCTGGCCGGGCTGCACCTTGTCGAGATCGAGTTCGACCGGGCCGCCGGCCGCGAGCGTGGCGGCATCGGGATTCATCTGGTCGATCAGCGGCACAATCGCGCCGCCTACTCCGACCGCGGCGACGGCGGCGGTGGCGATATAGAGAAAGTCGCGGCGGGTGGGTTGTTCGGGCTGTTCGAACGAAGTGACATGAGACGAAGTGACATGAGACGAAGTGACATGGGACGAAGTGACATGGGACATGGTCGAGACCCGATTGCCGTCGTCGCCCCCATACGCCGCCCGCGGGGATATAATGAACGGAAAACGCCCGAGGCGGAACAACGTTCGGCCGGTGCCGGGACTTTTTGCGAGCGGCAAATCAGCGCGCGTCACAGGAGCCGACGCCCGCGTGCAGCGCTTACGGGCCGCCGATCACTGTGCCGCCATGATGAAGCCGACGACCTTGTCGTTGCCGAGCCGTTTCAGCAGCGAGCCGATCTCGGCCTCCGGCAACGCGCCGTCGATCACCCGCACTTTGTAGAGCCCGCCGGGGATCGGCCCGGTCGCGATCGACAGGTTATTGCCTTGCAGGAATTTGTTGATGTCGCCGACGCTCGCCTGTGTTGCGAAACGGATGAACGTGAAGGTGCCGGGCTCGGCCGTGCCGCGCGCCACCGCGGCGGTCTCGTAGCCACCCGAGCGACTCCGTTTCAGCGCCATGTTGGTGACGAACACGGCTTGCAGCAGAATGGCGAACACGGCTACGGCCGATGCCCAGGCGAGCGTGCGCGGGGAGAGGCTGGACACGAAGCCTGGGTAGGCCATGGCGAACCTACCCGACCTGCGGCCGCGCCGCGGCTCGGCGTCGATCTTGGTGAACAGTTTTTCCATCGCGCGCGCGGACGGTGCGCCCAGCGCCTCGTTGAGATGGGTCGTCTCGGCCATTTCCTCGCGTATCGTCGCGTAGCAACGGGCAAGTTTGGGGTCGCGAGCGAGTGCCTGCTCGACACGCTGGGCGTCGCGGCGGCTCAAAGTGCCTGCCGCGTGCCACGGCAACAGCTCCTCGATCGCGCGGTGCTCGGGCGTTTCATTCATGGCTGACATCGCTCTAAAGCTCGCTCCTTGGGCAGCTCGCGTCCTTTGCCGTCCCTACATTGAGCATCAGGCGCAACACGAACCGAAGGATACGCACCTGATTCCGCACGGACCGCAGTCGCTTTGCCCTTGGCAGTCATCTCGATCAGCCCGCCAAGCCGCACGTGGAAGTAAGTCGCGCGCGGCGGCTTCCTGGTTCAAGCAAATTTAGGAAACTCAACGAGTTTTTCGCCTGCCCCGGAGGTATCCTGACGCCGCTCGTGAGGCCGGGGCAAGCCGAGCCTTCGCGCGAAAAGACGAAGCAAAGCAGATGCTTGGCTACGAGCGGTGCGCCCGGCCGCACTGGCCCTGGTCGCGCGGGCAAACGGCCAGTGGGCAGACGCGATATGCAGTCTGCATCCGGGCAAACCACAAGCACCCACCCTGATCTGCAGGCTCGTAATCGCGCTCGGCGCCGCCGCCGTCATTGCGGCAGGCGCGCTCGCCCCCACCAACCGCGTCCGCCAAAAGCGGCACGCACCATTGGAACGGCCGTGGCGGCGTTTATATCAGCCTCGACGCCGATGACGTCGACTCAGACTGCTACATCCTGCGCAAAGCGGTGTGGACGCGTCACCGCAAGCAGCCGCGCCACAGGTTCCCTGCGGCCATCGGCTCAATTTCCGCGAAGATATGCGTTTCCGGCGGCGCTCTCGCGCCGTCTGTGGAGTTCTGCTAGTTGGGGCCGGCGCCCTGCCAGGGGCGGGCGGCGTCGCGGGGGTGTTTTCGTTCGATGGCTTCCCCGCGGCCGCTCCGGAGGAAGAATGTTCAAATCTTTGCGCGCGGTGGCGCGATTTTTTCAGGACACGATTGGCTGGAATCGCATCGGCGTGGTGCTCAGCGTCACCATCATCGCGGTCGCCGCCGCGGTGCTGTTTCACATGCTGCGCAACCTCGACGTCGACGGGGTGGTTGCGGCTTTAAAAGCCACGCCGCACTTTGACATTGCGGTGGCGGCGCTCTGCGTCACCGGCGGTTATTTCACGCTCACGTTTTACGACTGGTTCGCGCTGCGCACCATCGGCCGCGCCGAGATCCCCTATCGCATCGCCGCGTTGTCGGGCTTCACCAGCTACGCGGTCGGCCACAATATCGGCGCCACCGTCTTCACCGGCGGCGCGGTGCGCTACCGCATCTATTCGGCATTCGGCCTCTCGGCCATCGAAGTCGCCAAGATTTGCTTCGTCGCCGGCCTCACCTTCTGGCTCGGCAACGCCACCGTGCTGGGTCTCAGCGTCACCGTCGAACCGCATGCCGCGGGGCCGATCACCCAGCTTCCCGGCTGGATCAACCGCCTCATCGCACTCGCCATCCTGGCCGTGCTGTTCTCTTATATCGGCTGGGTGTGGAGCGCACCGCGCGAAATCGGCCAGCGCGAATGGAAAGTGCGGCTGCCGAACGGCCCTTCCACGCTCGTGCAGATCGTCATCGGCCTGTTCGATCTCGGTTTCTGCGCGCTCGCCATGTACATGCTGCTGCCGGGCGAGCCGAATATCGGCTTCGTGACGCTGCTGGTGGTGTTCGTTTCGGCCACCATGCTCGGCTTTGCCAGCCACGCGCCTGGCGGGCTCGGCGTCTTCGACGCCGCCATGCTGGTGGCGCTATGGCAGTTTCCCAAGGAAGACCTGGTCGCCGGGCTGCTCCTATTCCGCGTGCTCTATTACCTGGTGCCATTTGCTGTCGCGCTCGCCATATTGGGCGCGCGCGAACTGATATATATGCGAGGCCATAAGGTGCAGCCGCGGCCGCGGTCGGTCGAAGTGGCCGAGCCTTTCATTAGCGAGATCGAGCGCGAGAAAAGCGACGCCGACTGAGCCATGGCGACCGAGCAAGACAACTTCTCCTACCGCGACGGCTGGTTCGCCCGCTTGCGCGAGGCCTGGCACGCGCTGTTCGGCCCGTCCGGCTCGCAGGCGGCCGCCGGTACCGCGGGTGCGGCGAGCGCCGGCACGGCGGCACCCGCGCAGGTGCTGCTGATCGAGTCGCTGATCGGCGGCTTGCCACAGGCGGCCGTCGTGCTCGACCGCGAGGGCAGAGTGATCGCCTTCAACGAGGCGGCGGCGGCGATCGCGCCCGCCTTGCGGCGCGGCGAGCCCGCCCTCATCACGCTGCGTATGCCGGAGCTGGTCGACGCCATTCGCCGCGCCGGCAAGCGGCGAGAGCCGCAACGGGTCGAATTTTTCGAGCGCGTGCCGCTCGACCGCTGGTTCGAGGCTTTCGTCACCCCGGTGCGGCTGGCGACCGGCGAGGGCGGCGGCACCGACATCCTGATGATGATCTTCAACGACCTCACGCCGCTGCGCCGCGTCGAGGAAATGCGCGCCGACTTTATCGCCAACGCCAGCCACGAGCTGCGCACGCCGCTCGCCGCTTTGCTCGGTTTCATCGAAACGCTGCAGGGCTCGGCCAAGGACGATGCGGCGGCGCGCGCGAAGTTTCTCGCCATCATGCAGGGCCAGGCCGCGCGCATGGCGCGTCTGATCGACGATCTCTTGTCGCTTTCGCGCATCGAGCTCAATGCCCACCTGCAACCGAACACGCCGGTCGATCTGGCGCCGATCGTGCGGCAGGTGGCCGATGGCCTGCAGACGCTCGCGCGCGACCGCGGCGTCGAGATCAAGCTCAGTGCGCCGGCGGAGCCGCTGGTGGTGCTGGGTGACCGCGACGAATTGATCCGCGCGCTCGAGAACCTGGTGGAGAACGCGCTCAAATATGGCGCCGCGGGAAAACGCGTCGACATCATGCTCTCCCGCGGGCAGACGCGCGCCGGCCAGCCGGAGGCGCGTCTCCAGGTCCGCGATTACGGTCCCGGCATCGCGCCCGAGCACGTGCCGCGGCTGACCGAGCGCTTCTACCGCGTCGACGTCGCCGAGAGCCGCGCCCACGGCGGCACCGGCTTGGGGCTGGCGCTGGTCAAGCACGTGCTCAACCGGCACGGCGGCCGGCTCACCATCGAGAGCACGCCGGGGCAGGGCGCGGCCTTCGTCATGCATGTGCCCTTGCCCACCGATGAAATCGGCGCCGGCCGGGAATTATACGAAAAATCATAGACTTGGTATGTCACGAGACTGTCACCAAACCGTAATAGAACGGTGACACGCGACGCCTAAGGCTGGCCTCGGCTTCGGATACCCACCAACGCAAACAAAAAACTCCGTCCGGAGCTCAAGCGGAGTGCGTCCACAAAGCAACGGCGGCCGCCCCGGTAACGGGCACTCGGCGGAAGCGACGGGCGGCAATGCCCGCGTTTGGCCATTGGCCGCAAACCACGGAGAGACCCATGAAACATTGGACCGCATGGGCAGCCGCCGGCTTCATCGCCGCCGCTGCTATCGTTCCCGCCAAGGCTGCCGATATCTCCGGCGCCGGGGCGACCTTCCCCTATCCGATCTACGCCAAATGGGCCGACGCCTATAAGAAAGCGACCGGCACCGGCTTGAACTACCAGTCGATCGGTTCCGGCGGCGGCATCAAGCAGATCACCGCGCGCACCGTGACCTTCGGCGCGTCCGACATGCCGCTGCAGCCGGCCCAGCTCGACAAAATCGGCGTCATCCAATTCCCGACCGTCATGGGCGGCATCGTGCCGGTCGTGAACCTCGCCGGCATCAAGGCCAATGAACTGACCATCGACGGGCCGACCCTTGCCAAGATCTTCATGGGCGAGATCAAAAAGTGGAACGATCCGGCCCTCAAGAAGCTCAATCCGAGCGCCAAGCTGCCGGACGCGGCGATCGCCGTCGTGCATCGCTCCGACGGGTCGGGCACGACCTTCATCTTCACCAACTATCTGTCGAAGGTCAGCTCCGATTGGAAGTCGAAGGTTGGCAGCAACACTTCGGTTTCGTGGCCGACCGGCCTCGGCGGCAAAGGCAACGAAGGCGTCGCCAACTACGTCGCCCGCACCAAGGATTCGATCGGCTACGTCGAGACCGCCTATGCCAAGCAGAACCATCTGACGACGATGAAGATGATCAACAAGGACGGTAAGACGGTTACCGCCGTTCCTGAGGCGATCATGTCGGCCGCGGCCGGCGCCGACTGGGCGCACGCTCCGGGCTTCTACATGATCATCACCGATTCGCCGGGCGCCAAGTCCTGGCCGATCGCCGGCGCCACCTTCATCCTGGTTCCCAAGCAGCCAAAGGATCCGGCGGCCGCCAAAGAAGCCCTGAAATTCTTCTCCTGGGCCTACGACAAGGGCGACGCGATGGCGTCGAGCCTCGACTACATTCCGATGCCGGACAGCGTCGTCAAGCTGATCCATGCGCATTGGGGTGACATCAAGGGTGGCGACGGCAAGCCCGTCTACTCCGGGATGTGATTGCCTGGCCGACCGACGGGGGCGCCGATTGACGGCGTCCCCGGCTTCTCCACCGCCGCCCACAAGGCGGCTTGTCTTGCGGCCTCCGGGCCGTTTGAGTGGCTCTCCCGAACGTTGCGTGAGCCTTAAGGGGAGCGCCGGATGCAGACCGGGAGGCGGCCTGTGGTCGATGTCGCGTTGCAGGGGAGCGGCGCCATTACGGTCAGCGAGGCGGTCGACCGCGGCAAGGCGCTGCAGCGCCTGCGTCTGCGCGACATGGTCTTCCGCCATCTGACCCGCGTTGCCGCCATCGCGGTGCTGATCATCCTCACCGGCATCATTATCTCGCTGATCCACGGCTCGCTGCCGGCGCTGCAAGCTTTCGGCTTCAAGTTCCTGATCACCGAAGTGTGGAACCCGGTTACCGACAAGTTCGGCGGCGCCGCGGCGATCTACGGCACCATCGTCACCTCCGTCATCGCCATGCTGATCGCCGTGCCGGTCGGGCTGTTCATCGCGCTGTTCCTTACCGAACTATGCCCGACATGGCTGCGCCGTCCGATCGGCATTGCCATCGAGCTGCTGGCCGGCATCCCCAGCATCATCTACGGCATCTGGGGCCTGTTCGTGTTCGCGCCTTTCTTGCAGGACACGCTGCAGCCGTTCCTGATCGACACGGTGGGCAATATTCCGGGCATTGGCGCCTTGTTCGAAGGCCCGCCCTACGGCATCGGCATGCTCACCGCCGGCTTGATCCTCGCGATCATGGTGCTGCCGTTCATCACCTCGATCTCGCGCGACGTGTTCGAGGCGGTGCCGCCGGTGCTGAAGGAAGCCGCCTACGGCGTCGGCTGCACCACCTGGGAAGTGGTGCGCTACGTGGTGCTGCCCTATGCCCGCGTCGGCGTCATCGGCGGCGTCATGCTCGCGCTCGGTCGCGCGCTCGGCGAGACCATGGCCGTCACCTTCGTCATCGGCAATGCCCACAACATCGCCACCTCCGTATTGGCGCCCGGCACCACCATCTCCGCGACCATCGCCAATGAGTTCACCGAGGCGGTCGGCGACCTCTACACATCCTCGCTGATCCTGCTCGGCCTCATTCTGTTCGTCATCACCTTCATCGTGCTGGCGATCGCCCGGCTCTTGCTCATGCGCATCCACGCGCGGGTGGGAGCTTGACCATGGCGAATGGACGAGCGGCTTCGCTCTATTCCTCCCGCCGCCGCACCAACCGCATCGCGGTGGCTCTGGCCATCGCCGCCACCCTGTTCGGGCTGACATGGCTCGTGCTGATCCTGGCCGACCTCTTGTGGGAAGGTTTCAGCGGCCTCAATCTCGCGGTGTTCACGCAGATGACGCCGCCGCCCGGCTCGAAAGGCGGCCTGCTCAACCCGATCATGGGCAGCCTCTTGATGACCGCGGTGGCGGTCGTGGTCGGCACACCGCTCGGCATTTTGGCCGGCACCTACATGGCCGAGTACGGCCGTTACGACAAGCTCACCACCGTCGTGCGCTTCATCAACGACATCTTGTTGAGCGCGCCCTCGATCGTCATCGGCCTTTTCATCTACGAGATCATGGTCGCGCAGATGGGCCATTTCTCCGGCTGGGCCGGCTCCCTGTCGCTGGCGGTGATCGTGGTGCCGGTGGTGGTGCGCACCACCGAGGACATGCTCACGCTGGTGCCCGACACGCTGCGCGAGGCGGCCGCCTCGATCGGCCTGCCGCGTTCGATGATGATCACCAAGGTCGCCTACCGTGCCGCCCGCGCCGGCATGGTCACCGGCGTGCTGCTGGCGGTCGCGCGCATTTCCGGCGAGACGGCGCCGTTGCTGTTCACCGCGCTCAACAACCAGTTCTGGAGCCTGAACATGAACGCGCCGGTCGCCAGCCTGCCGGTGATCATCTTCCAGTTCGCGCTCAGTCCCTACAACGACTGGCAGAAGCTCGCCTGGACCGGCGCGCTGATCATTACCTTGGCGGTGCTTGCGCTTAGCATCATCGCCCGCACCCTCGCCTCGCAGAGAAAAACGTCATGAGCGTAGCCGATTACACCGCGCCCGTCCCCAACGTCGCCCAAGCGCCCGCCAACGCCCAAGGGCTGGTCGAGAAGATCACCGTGCGCGACCTCGACTTCTTCTACGGCGATAATCGCGCGCTCAAGGACATCAACCTGTCGCTCTACCGGGGCCGGGTGACCGCGCTGATCGGCCCGTCCGGCTGCGGCAAGTCCACGCTGTTGCGCATCCTCAACCGGATGTACGACCTCTACCCCAACCAGCGCGCCGTCGGCCAGGTGCGGCTCGACAACGACGATATCCTGTCGCCCTCGCAGGACCTCAATCTGCTGCGCGCCAAGGTCGGCATGGTGTTCCAGAAGCCTACGCCGTTCCCGATGACGATCTACGAGAACATCGCCTTCGGCATCCGCCTCTACGAGCGCACGGCCAAGTCCGAGCTCGACGACCGCGTCAAGCATTGCCTGCAGCGCGCGGCGCTCTGGGACGAGGTCAAGGACAAGCTCAACGCCAACGGCCAGTCGCTCTCCGGCGGTCAGCAGCAGCGGCTATGCATCGCCCGCACGGTGGCGGTGCGCCCGGAGGTGATCCTGTTCGACGAGCCCTGCTCGGCGCTCGATCCGATCTCCACCGCCAAGATCGAGGAGCTGATCGACGAGCTGAAAGAGGACTACACGATCGCCATCGTCACCCACAACATGCAGCAGGCGGCGCGCGTGTCCGACTTCACAGCCTTCATGTATCTCGGCGAGTTGGTTGAATTCAGCGAAACCACGACCATCTTTACAGCGCCGAGCGACCGCCGCACGCAGGATTACATCACCGGGCGCTTCGGCTAAGCGCAACTGGCACGACGGAGGCCCGTTCGAGGATGAACACGATGTCCGACCACACCATGAAGGCATTCGACACCGATCTGCAGGACCTCGCGCGCATGGTGGCGGAGATGGGCGGGCTGGCCGAGAAGCAGGTGGCCGATGCGGTCGACGCGCTGTCCAAGCGCGATACCGCGCTCGCCCAGCGGGTGGCGGTCGGCGACGCCAATATCGACAGTCTGCAGCGCGAGATCGAGGAAAAGGCGGTCAATACGATCGCCCGCCGCCAGCCCATGGCGGTCGACCTGCGCGAGGTGGTGGGCGCGCTGCGGCTCGCCAACGACCTCGAGCGCATCGGCGATCTCGCCAAGAACATCGCCAAGCGTGTGATCGCGCTGAACGGCGAATTCCCGCCGCCCAAGCTGATCCGCGGGGTCGAGCACATGACCCACCTGGTGCTGGAGCAGCTGAAAACGGTGCTCGACGCCTACGGGCGGCGCGATATCAGCAAAGCCATGGCGGTCTGGCGCGGCGACGAGGAAATCGACGCGGTCTGCACCTCGGTGTTCCGCGAACTGCTCACCTATATGATGGAAGACCCGCGCAACATCACCTTCTGCATCCATCTGATGTTCTGCGCCAAGAACATCGAACGCATGGGCGACCACGCGACCAATATCGCGGAAACGGTGCACTATATCATCGAGGGCCGCCCGCCGGCCGACCAGCGGCCCAAGGGCGACACCACGACCATTGCGCTGGCCGGCCGGGCCTAACCGAGAGCCAGCCCGATGAACGCGCGCATTCTGATCGTCGAGGATGAGGAGCCGCTCACCATGCTGCTCCGCTACAATCTCGAGTCCGAAGGTTACGAGGTGGAGACGGCGGCGCGCGGCGACGAGGCCGATACGCGGCTGAAGGAGTCGACGCCAGACCTGGTGGTGCTCGACTGGATGCTTCCTGGCCTTTCCGGCATCGAACTGTGCCGCCGCCTGCGGGCGCGGCCGGAGACGCGGCAGCTCCCCATCATCATGCTGACGGCGCGCGGCGAGGAAAGCGAGAAGGTGCGCGGCCTTGCCACCGGCGCCGACGATTACATCGTCAAGCCGTTCTCGGTGCCCGAGCTGCTGGCGCGCGTGCGCGCGCTTCTGCGCCGCGCCGCGCCCGAGCGCGTCGCCTCCGTGCTCACCATCGGCGACATCCAGCTCGACCGCGAAAAGAAGCGCGTGGTGCGCAACGGCCGGCCGATCAATCTCGGCCCCACCGAATACCGCCTGCTCGAGTTCCTGATGGAGCGGCCCGGCCGCGTGTTCTCGCGCGAGCAGCTGCTCGACGGCGTTTGGGGCTCGGACATCTATATCGACGAGCGCACCGTCGACGTGCATGTCGGCCGCCTGCGCAAGGCCATCAACCGCGGTCACGTCGCCGATCCGATCCGCACCGTGCGCGGCGCCGGTTACGCGCTCGACGACCGCTTCGGGGCGGCGAACTGACGAAACCTAAATCCGCCTCATCCTGAAAGTCCGGCCGAAAATAGGGTTGAGATTCATTGCGTTCCGCGCGCGCGGCGCAGCACGCAAGGGGTGCGCCGCAGACGCGGGGTCCCGGTTCGCTTCGATAAACCGGGATGCCGGGTCTGCAGCGCACCGTCAGACCGTCAGGACCTGGCGAAAAGGGGCAGCGACTCGCTGCTCGTTACGAAATCCGCAATCAAATCAAAGCTGAAAAAAACTTATCCCCGGTCTGCGAACCGGCCTCATAATGCCGGCGCTTTGTGCTGACGCGCGACGCCGTCTCGAGGGCGTCACGCGAAGAAGCAAAGCCGGTGCGCCGACAATGCGCGCCGCGGTCAAGCGTGCGCGGTTTGGTGCAACGCTTGACGGATGGAGCGCCAGGGGGGCGCAGCCGGCCTCGCAAGCCGGCGCGCGCCCTCGCAAGGCGCGCGGGCGGCCCGATCGCAAGGGTTGCCCAAAGGGGCCTCGCAAGCCCCTGGCGCCCTCCCGGCGCTCCATTCCCCCATTTTTGGGGGGAGAAAATGGAAAAAGGGAAGCCGGCGTACCCCGCGCCGCCAAAGAACAGGGGCGGCGGAGCGTTGGCTTTGCTCCGCCTCATCCTGAGGAGCCGCGCAAAGCGCGGCGTCTCGAAGGATGCAGGCGGCCTCATGCTTCGAGACGGCGGCGGAGTTTATCATCGGGCCGCGCGAAGCGCGGACCCGTTGGCCGCCTCCTCAGCATGAGGGAAGTACGGCGGAGCGTTGGCTAGGAGCGTGTCCGTTTAGTCCCTGTTGGAGGGCGGCGGTAGCATGATTGCATCATGCGGCGGCGCGGGCGAGCTTGCGCAGGTTGTGACCGGTGCAGATCATCGCCCATTCGGCCTTTACTTTTTCGACCCCCCGCAACAGGAACTGACGGAAGCCGTTGGCTTGTTTGATCTGTCCGAATACCGGTTCGACCACCTGCTTGCGTAATCGGTAGCGGCTGCGATGGCCGGCGCGTCTGAGCTTGGCGCTCATGCTGGCAACCAGCGATCCGGGCTTGAGCGGTCGCTTGGCGGTGGCGGACTTGGCGCCGTGGTGCTGTCGCCCGGTGGCGATGTAGCCGTTGATCCGCCGCCGGCCGAGCGTGGCCAGATTGGCGGCCGAGCAGTAGCCGGCATCGGCCGAGACCTCGTCCGGGTTGCGCTTGAGGTTGGTCTTGATGCCGTCGAGCAATGGCGCGAACTGCGCCTGATCGCTGCCGTCGTTGGACAGCGTGTGCGCGACGATGATCTGCGCCGTCGCATCGACCGCGGCTTGCGCATTGTAGCCCTGGATGTAGCCGTCCTTGGTCTTGAGGATGCGGCTTTCCGGGTCGGTGAAGTTGCGTTGCACCTTGCCGTCGGGCTCGGCTTTCGGCGGTGCTGGCGTCCGGCCCTTTTTCTTCCGCCCGTCTGCCGGGCGCTGCTGTTGCGCCTGTTGCCGGCGCCTCATCTCCTCTGTGGCGGCGGCCTTGGCTTCGGCTTCAAGCTCGGCCTTGGCGGCGCGAAGCTTGGCAAGCCGTTGCGCCTTGTCGGCCGCCCAAGCGGGCATCTCGTCGCCGCGCTTATTGCCGTAGAGCTTGTCCTCCTCGGCATCGGCGGCCTCAGCCGCCTTGAGCCAGCGGTCCACCTCCGCCGCAAGCTCGGCTTCGCGCTGCTTCATGCGCTCATAGCTCATCGCTTTGTGTTTCGACGCATTGGCCTTAATCTTGGTGCCGTCCAGCGCGACATGGCCGAGCTTCACCAGCCCGGCCTTCTCGGCCAGCCTGAGCACCTGCACGAACAAAGCGGCCAGCGCCTTAAGATGCCGCCTTCGGAACTCCGAGACGGTGCGGAAGTCCGGCGCATCGCCCGCCACGATCATCATGAAGTCGGCCCGCTCCACGGCCGCCTTGGCGATCCGGCGCGACGAATAGATGCCGCTCGCATAGCCGTGTAGCAGCAGCGCCGTCATCAGCCGCGGGTCGAACGGCGGCTGCCCCAGCGCGCTCCGTAGCTCGCGGCAATCGCGGAAAGATCAAGCTCCTCCCGCACCAAAGCCACGATCAGCCGCGACAAGTGGTCCTTGGGCACGTAGTCCTGCACGCGCGGCGGCAGAAGTTGTGCCTCATCGATCTTCCAGGGGCGAAAATCCTTGCTCATGGCCCGCAAAGAATCAAATTCGTCGCCGCTTTGACCAGCCATTACTTGGACAAGCTCCTAGCCAGGGATCAGGGATCGGAAATCAGTGATCGGAAAAATCAGGGCCCGCGGCACACTCTGGGCTGTCGTCGTCCGTCCCCGCGCAGGCTGCAAGGCCAATGACATGAGAGTGGGCTGTGCTGCGCGAAAGCCCTCGGCGTGATCCGACGGGCTGGCAACGACGGATCAAGCCGATCGGATTCCGCTCTATCCCCTGAACGGGCGCTTGTCGCGCCGCCGGTCGGCCAGCGGCTGGTAGGCGACCCGCGAGTGATAGGCGCAATAGGGCAGCTCGTTGACGGTGTCGCCGCCGCAGAAGAAGAAATCCTGGCTGCCGGGATCGCCGATCGGCCAGCGGCAGGTCTTTTCGTTGAGCTGCAACAGGGTCTTGCGTTGCTCGACCGGGATTTCGATCAGCTCCGGCTCGGGCTCCACGTCGTAGTCGTAGGCGAGCGCGGTATTGCCCCGCATCGAGGGCCGCGAGACCCGCAACATGCCGGGCGAGCGCGCCTTGCGCGGCCGTGGGCTGGAGGAGGAGGGGCTCTTGGCCCGCCCCGACAGGCCCAGCCGGTGTACCTTGCCGATCACCGCGTTGCGGGTGATGCCTCCGAGCTCGGCCGCGATCTGGCTGGCGGACAGCCCATCCGCCCACAATTTCTTCAGGAGCTCGACCCTCTCATCCGTCCAGCTCATCGTTTTCTCCTCAGCCCTCAAGGTCTTGGTCGGAATCCGCCCCCGTCGTCGGACGCTCCTTTCGAGCGCCTGACGCTTTACGCTTCAGGGATGAACTAGAATTCTCTGCCGTACGATATGTCGTACCGACTTAGGCAAACGCTACAATATCGAGTGACTCCCCCGCAAGCGTTTGCAACCCCGGAACCCCAACTATCAACGGCTTTTCCGTTAGAATCGGCACTTGCGGCAAATTTAAGTCCGGGGCCAAAGACTTGGCCGCTTGTGTTGACAGTGCATGGGCCGCCAATAGAATGATAAAAGTGCCGCCCGGCGAGGCGGCACATTTCTTTTCGGTCCGCGCATGACGACCCGAAGATCATGTCCCCAAGACGATCGGGATCGTCACCGGTTTTCGGCAAGGGTCATGCGCAAACGAAAACGTCCGATGGAAAAAGGCCGTGAGCTCGCACATTTTGCCGACCTATGCGCGCGTCGATCTCGCTTTCGAGCGGGGCGAGGGCGCTTGGCTGTTCACGGCTGAGGGCGAGCGCTACCTCGATTTCGCCTCCGGCGTCGCCGTCAACGCGCTCGGTCATGCGCATCCCGTGCTGGTGCAGGCGCTGACCGAGCAGGCGCACAAGCTCTGGCACGTCTCCAATCTCTACCGCATTCCGGGCGCGGAGCGGCTCGCCGACCGGCTGTGCACGCACTCTTTCGCCGACGTCGCCTTCTTCTGCAATTCGGGGACCGAGGCGATCGAGGGCGCGATCAAGATGGCGCGCAAGTACCAGGCGGTCTCGGGCAAGCCGGAGCGCTTCCGCATCATCACCTTCGAGGGCGCCTTTCACGGCCGCACGCTCGCTTCGCTCGCCGCTACCGGCAACAAGAAATATCTGGAGGGCTTCGGTCCGCCGACCGAAGGTTTCGACCAGGTCATTTACGCCGATCTCGAGGCGGTCAAGAAGGCGATCGGGCCGGAGACCGGCGCCATCATGATCGAACCGGTGATGGGCGAGGGCGGCGTGCGCGTGCTGCCGCACCATTTTCTCAAGGCGCTGCGCGATCTCTGCGAGAAGCACGGCCTGCTGCTGATCTTCGACGAGGTGCAGACCGGCATCGGCCGCACCGGCGACCTGTTTTGCTATGAGCACACGGGCGTCGTGCCGGACATCATGGCGCTGGCGAAAGCGCTCGGCGGAGGCTTCCCGGTCGGCGCATTCCTCGCCACCACGGAAGCGGCCAAGGGCATGACCGCCGGCACGCATGGCTCGACCTTCGGCGGCAATCCGCTCGCCATGGCGGTGGCGAACGCGGTGCTCGACGTGGTCACCGCCGACGGATTTTTGGACAAGGTGAAGAAAAACGCTTTGCTGCTCAAGCAGCGGCTGGCGGAATTGAAGGACCGTCATTCGTCCGTGATCGCCGAGGTGCGCGCCGAAGGCCTGCTGATCGGGCTGCGCATGGTGCCGCCGGCCGCGGCCATGGTGGACGAGTTGCGCGCGGAGAAAATGATCTGCCCGACCGCCGGCGACAACGTGGTGCGGCTGCTGCCGCCGCTGATCATCGAGGAAGCCGAAATTTCCTACGCCGTCGATGCCATCGACCGCGCCTGTGCGCGGCTTGCGCAGATGCATGCGCGGCCGAAGGAGGCCGCGTCGTGAGCGCCAACGGCCTGCGGCATTTCCTCGATCTGATCGACGTCCCGAAGGCGGCGCTTAACGGGATGATCGACCGCGGCCGCGCGATGAAGGCCGAGCGCGCGCGCGGCATCGTCAAGCAGCCGCTTTCCGGCAGGACGCTGGCGATGATTTTCGACAAGCCGTCGACACGCACCCGCGTCTCCTTCGACGTCGCCATGCGCCAGCTCGGCGGCGAAGCCATCATGCTGACCGCGCAGGAAATGCAGCTCGGCCGCGGCGAGACGCTGGCGGACACCGCACGCGTGCTCTCGCGCTTCGTCGACGCGATCATGATCCGCATCCTCGACCCCGAAGCGGTGACCGAGCTCGCGCGCCACGCGACCGTGCCGGTGATCAACGGGCTGACGCGCCGCTCGCATCCGTGCCAGGTGCTGGCCGACGTCATGACCTTCGAGGAAAAGCGCGGGCCGATCCGCGGCCGCACCGTGGCGTGGTCGGGCGATTCAAACAACGTGCTGGCCTCGTGGATGCATGCCGCCGAGCGTTTCGACTTCCATCTGCGGGTGGCCTGCCCCGCCGAGCTCAAGCCCAAGAAATGGCTGCTGGACTGGGTGAAATCCTCGGGCGCCGCCATCCAGATCGGCGAGGACCCGGACGCGGCCGTCAAGGACGCCGATTGCGTCGTCACCGATACCTGGGTGTCGATGGGCGACCGCGACGGCAAGCACCGCCACAACATCCTCAAGCGCTACCAGGTCAACGGCCGCCTGATGAGCAAGGCCAAGCCCGAGGCGTTGTTCATGCATTGCCTGCCGGCGCACCGTGGCGAGGAGGTCACCGACGAGGTCATCGACGGCCCGCAGTCGGTGGTGTTCGACGAGGCGGAAAACCGGCTGCACGCCCAGAAGGGCCTGCTCGCCTGGTGCCTGCACGCGGACGCCTGAACGTCATTCCGGGGCGCGGCCAAAAGGCCGCGAACCCGGAATCCATAACCCCTGCGCTGCGGCGTATGGATTCCGGGTCCGGCGCTTCGCGCCGTCCCGGAATGACAGGCTCTCGAATTCGCGCGATTGAAAACTAGATAAGCGGCATGACCGATCCTTCCACGAACAATCCGCAATCGATCCCGTCGCGCGCGCCGTCGGCCACGCCGCACGACGACATCGTCACCCCGTTCGAGGTCGCCAAGCTCGACCTGCGCGGCCGCGTCGTACGGCTCGGACCGGTGGTCGATGAGATCCTGGACAAGCACGGCTATCCGCCGCCGGTCGCCAAGCTGGTGGGCGAGGCGGTTGTGCTCACCGTCATGCTCGGTTCGGCGCTCAAGATCGACGGCCGCTTCATCCTGCAGACGCAGAGCGACGGTCCGGTGCGCATGCTGGTGGTCGACTTCACTACGCCCGGCAAGGTGCGCGCCTGCGCCCGCTTCGACAAAACCCGCGTGGCGGAAGCCATCGCCGGGGGTGCCGCTACGCCCGGCGCGCTGCTCGGCCACGGTCATCTCGCCATGACCATCGACCAGGGCCCCGAGATGAGCCGCTATCAGGGCCTGGTGGCGCTGGAAGGCGGCTCGCTGGAAGACGCCGCGCACGAATATTTTCGCCGCTCCGAGCAGATCCCGACACAGGTGCGCCTCGCGGTGGCGGAAGAGCTGCGGCAAGCGCAGGGCGGCCCCAGCCACCGCTGGCGCGCCGGCGGCATCATGCTGCAATTCCTGCCGAAGGCGCCGGAGCGCGCGCGCCTCGCCGATTTTCACCCCGGCGATGCGCCCGAAGGCATGGAGCTGCCCAGCGTGCCGGAGGACGAGGCCTGGGTGGAAGGGCGCGCGCTGGTGTCCACCGTCGAAGACCTCGAGCTGATCGATCCGGCGCTGTCGAGCGAGCGTCTGGTCTACCGGCTGTTTCACGAGCCCGGCGTGCGCGTGTTCCGCGGCAGTCCGTTGCGCGCCGAATGCTCGTGCTCGCGCCAGTCGGTCGAGGCCATGCTCAAGAGCTTTTCGCAGGACGACCGCGATCACATGGTCGAGGACGGCAAGATTTCCGTGACCTGCGAGTTCTGCAGCGCCAACTACCTGTTCGAGCCGCACGAGGTCGGCGCCAAGCCGAGTTAACCTTGCGGCGTCATTGCCGGGCCGCCGCGTAGGGGCGCGACCCGGCAATCCACTATTTTCGCAAAGACGATGGATGCGCGGGTCAAGCCCGCGCATGACGGAGTAGGGCGATGCGCCGGGCCGCATTCGTTGTTGTTTTACTGATGGCGCCGGTCGGCGCACGGGCGCAAAGTTGTCCGGCGCCGCTTGCGTCGGCGCAGCGCCTGGTGCTGGCGGTCGCCCCCACGATGTCGAGCACGATCGTTACGGTGCGGCGTTACGAACGCGCCTCGCCCGCCAAGCCTTGGCGCGAGGTCGGCGGCCCGGCGAGCGCATTGATCGGCCGCGCCGGCGTGGCGTGGGCGCCTGCCTTCCGCGAATTCGCGCACGCGCACGAGCCGGTGAAAATCGACGGTGACGACCGCGCGCCGGCGGGCTTCTACACGATCGGTCCGAGCTTCGGCTTTTTGCCTTCGCGCCTGCGCGGCCATATGCGCATCGCCGCCGGCACGGTTTGCGTCGACGATCCCGCCTCACCCGCCTACAACACCATCACCACGCGCGCCAAGGTCGGCTGGCGCGTGCACGGCGAGAACATGTGGCGCGCCTCGGCCTACCGGCGCGGACTGCTGGTCAATTATCCGACCGACCGCCGGCATCGGCCCGGCCGCCGCACCGGCACGGCCGGCTGCATCGCCCTGGCGGAGCGCCAGGTCGCGGCGCTGCAGCGCTTCGCGCAAGGCGGAGCCGTGCTGGCCGTCCTGCCGCGGCGGGCGCTCGGCCGCTTCAAGGGGTGCTTGCCTTAGTTGATGGTCCGCTCGGCGTAGGAGGAATCGAGCGAAAACGCCGGAATTTCGATGTCGAAGCGCTCGCCCTCCGACGTCACCATGCCGTAGGTCCCGGTCATGAAACCCGACGGCGTCGGCAACGGTACGCCGCTGGTATACTCGAACAACTCGCCGGGCTTGAGCGTCGGCTGCTCGCCGACGACGCCCGGCCCGCGCACTTCCTGCAGCCGGCCAAGCGCGTCGGTGATGCGCCAATGCCGCGTCTTGAGCTGCACCGTCTCGCCGCCGAGATTGGTGATGTCGATGGTGTAGCTCCAGAAATAATAGCCGTTGGCCGGCGACGAGCGCTCCGAAACGAAGCGCGGCGTCACGGTCACCTCGATCTTGCGGGTAACGGCTCGGTACATCGCATGCCGACCTGGCAGCCGGATTCGAAGCGATTATGGCCGAAACACCGGCCGGATGGAAAGCCGCCTCGTTACACCGCGTCGAGGGCGCCGAGCAGATCTTCCACCACGTCGTCGGGATGTTCCAGCCCTGCGGAAAAGCGCACCAGCCCGTCGCCGATGCCGAGCTCGGCGCGCTGGGCCGGCGTCAGCCGCTGGTGCGTGGTGGTGGTAGGGTGGGTGATCAGGCTCTTGGCATCGCCGAGATTATTGGTGATGGCGACAAGGCTGAGAGCGTTGAGGAAACGGAAGGCCGCTTCCTTGCCGCCTTTGATCTCAAAGGCGACCAGCGTCGATCCCGCCTTCATCTGCTTGCGCACCACGTCGGCCTGCGGGTGGTCGGGCCGGCCGGGATAGATCAGCCGCGCAAGCTTCTTGTGGCCGTGCAGCGCGACCGAAACGGCCGCCGCGGTGTCGGTCTGCCGCTGCACGCGCACGGCCAGCGTCTCCAGACCCTTGAGCAGCACCCAGGCATTGAACGGCGACAGCGACGGGCCGGTCTGCCGGATCACCTGGTGCACGTTCTCCATGATGAATTTCTCGGCGCCGAGAATGACGCCGCCGAGCACGCGGCCCTGGCCGTCGATATGCTTGGTGGCGGAATAGACGACGCAATCGGCGCCGAGCTTGAGCGGGCTCTGGTAGAGCGGCGTGGCGAAGACGTTGTCGACCACGAGCTTGGCCCCGGCCTCGTGCGCGATATCGGCGACCGCGGCGATGTCGATCACCTCCAGCGTCGGATTGGTCGGCGACTCCAGAAACAGCGCCTTGGTGTTCTTGCGCACGGCCTTCTTCCACGCCGACAGGTCGGCGCCGTGAACAAGCGTGGATTCGACGCCGAAACGCGGCAGCCATTCCTCGATCACCCAGCGGCAGGAGCCGAACAGCGCCTTGGCGGCCACCACGTGATCGCCGGCGCGCACGAGCCCCATCAGCGCGGTGGTGACCGCCGCCATGCCGGTTGCGGTCGCGCGCGCGGCCTCGGCGCCTTCGAGCGCGGCCATGCGCTGCTCGAACATGGTCAGGGTCGGGTTGGAATAGCGCGAATAGACGTAGCCCGGCAGCTTGCCGGAGAAGCGCGCCTCGCACTGCTCGGCCGTGTCGTAGACATAGCCTTGCGTAAGAAAGAGCGCTTCCGAGGTTTCCTGGAAATCGGAGCGCAGGGTGCCGGCATGGACGAGACGGGTCTCCGGGCGGTAGCTCTTCGTTGCATTCTTGGACGCGGGCATCACGGGCCTCCATCAGGCCGGACAAAGAACTGGCCGGCCAACAAAAAACCGGCCGGAGAGAAAACCTCTCGGCCGGGCTCACGCGTCCCCGGCCTTTTAGCGAGTTATTTAACGTGGCTGCAAGCCGGCCGGCTCAAATGACCACGGGATAATGTGTTTGTACCGGGCAGCGCCGCTTCCCGTCAAGCCGGTGGTCGGGTTAGATCGGCCACCTCACCCTGAGGAGCCCGCGCAGCGGGCGTCTCGAAGGGTGAGGTCGCGCGTGGCCTCATCCTTCGAGACGCGCACCTGGCGGTGCGCTCCTCAGGATGAGGGAAGAGGTTGAAGCGAGCAGTTTCGGATTGAGCGAGCCACAGGCACAGCGTACTCCCTCGCCCCATTGGGGAGAGGGTTGGGGTGAGGGGGTTCCTTACTCGAGAGATTATAACCCCTCACCCGGCGCGCTAGCGCGCGCCGACCTCTCGCTGAGGGAGCGGTGACCGGCGAGTGTGGCGCGGCTTTGCTCGAATTTGAGGATGTGGCGTGGCGCTTTCCTTCGCCGTCGAAGACAAGGGCATCCTGCCCGACCGCATGATCGCGCAGCTTGCGCGCGGCGGCGGAATTTTGCCCGCGACGCAATTCGCGCCCGACCAGATCCAGCCGGCAAGCCTCGACCTGCGCCTCGGCGACGTCGCCTACCGCGTGCGCGCGAGCTTCCTGCCCGGGCGCACCACCGTCGCCCAGCGCATCGACGAGTTGAAGCTGCACGAGGTGGCGCTCACCGACGGCGCGGTGCTCGAGACGGGCTGCGTCTACATCGTGCCCCTGTTGGAAAGCCTGGCCTTGCCGGACGATATTTCCGCGGCCGCCAATCCGAAGAGCTCGACCGGGCGGCTTGACGTGTTCACCCGCGTGATCGCCGACGAATTGCGCGGCTTCGACCGCATCGAGGCGGGTTATCACGGACCGCTCTATGCCGAGATCAGCCCGCGCACCTTCCCGGTGCTGGTGCGCGAGGGCTCGCGCCTGTCGCAGATCCGCTTTCGCCGTGGCCATGCCCTGCTCGACGCAGAAGCGCTGCGCGCGCTGCACGCGCGCGAGCGGCTGGTCGACACCGACGCCGCCGACGTCAGCGAAGGCGTCGCGGTCAGCGTCGATCTTTCCGGCGCGCTCGCGCCGGCGCATGCCGGCGGCGCGGACGGCGTCGTCGGCTACCGCGCCAAGCGCCACACCGGCCTGATCGATGTCGAGCGGCGCGCCGGCTATACCGTTCTCGATTTCTGGGAGCCGATCACGGCGCGCGCCGACAAGAGCCTGATCCTCGATCCCAACGAGTTCTACATTCTGGCGTCGAAAGAAGCGGTGCAGGTGCCGCCCGACTACGCCGCCGAGATGCTGCCGTTCGATCCCCTGGTCGGGGAATTTCGCGTGCACTATGCCGGCTTCTTCGATCCGGGTTTCGGCTATGCCGGCTCGGGCGGCAGCGGCGCGCGCGCGGTGCTGGAAGTGCGCTCGCGCGAAGTGCCGTTCATTCTGGAGCACGGCCAGATCGTCGGACGGCTGGTCTATGAGAAGATGCTGGCGCGGCCGGACACCTTGTATGGGCAAGGCATCGGCTCGAACTACCAGGCGCAGAGCTTGAAGCTCTCCAAGCATTTCAAGAGCTGAAGCCGAAGGCTTAATTGTTCCGCTCGTCCCCGCGTAAGCGGGGACCCAGGGCGGCAATCTCTGCGCTATCGACTTGTATGGCTGGATTCCCGCTGGCGCGGGAATGAGCGGAAGCCGGCCGCTAAATGCTTACGGCCCCGCCGCGGCGACATGGGTCGGCGCATCGGTGCGCGGCGACAGCCGGTACCACGCCACTTTGCCGGGCGCGAACATGTTTCGGCCGCGCTTCGACCACAGCGGCGGCGCGTGGTCGCCGACCACGAGAATATCGGCGGGGCCCACTCGCGGATCGAGCGCAAGCTGCGACAGCGAGTCGAAGAAATCGTGCCACAGCTCGGCCATGCGGCAGACGGTCTTTTGCTTGAACGGATTGCGATCGGTCTCGCAATGGAAATTCGTGCGGGCATCGCCCGGCGCGACCGGGATATGCGTATTGAGCGTCAGCCAATAGATGAAGCGCGGTTTGCCGGCAGGCGCCATGTTCTGCGCCGCCTTGGCGATCACCGGCTCCATGTCGGCGTCGCAGGCGCCGCGGAAGGCGCTGCCGCACGCCCGATGCGTCTGCTTGAGAACCTGCTCGCCGAAGATTTCCTTGGTGAAGCCGACTTTCGGCCACCACTCCGCGCGCTCGAACATGCCGCCGGCGAAGGCATGCACCGCCAGCGAAGCGTAGCCGCGCCGATCCAGCAGATCGGGCAGGCAGGAATATCCGTATTTCGGCGCGTAGTCGGCGTAGAAATCGCGCGTCTCGCACAGCTCGCGCATCTCGCCGGAGGTGGTCGAGCCGTAATAAGTGGCGACGCCGGCCGTGACCTTGTATTTGCCGGTGATGCGCGGGTCGGACAATGGCGCGGCGATGCGGTCGCGCAATTTGGCATCGTTCATGTAGCCGAGGCTTTCGACGACGACGAGCACGGCATTGCGGCCGTCGGCGCCGACCACGCCGTTGAAACCGGAAGCGTCGGCGGCCGAGACCACAGGCACGTTGCGCCCGAACATCGATCCGAATTGATAGTGCGGCGACACGTTGGCGGCGTAGTCGAGCGCGGCGAACACCAGCGCAAGGCCGACAAGCAAGTAGACGTTGCCCTGCACCAGTTTGGCGCGGCGCGAGAGGAGGTAAAGGGTCGAGGCGCTGGTCGCCACCATTACGCTGATCAGCGTGAGGTAGAGCGGCGAGGCGAAGAAATGGATGCGGCTGGCGTGATCGAGCGCCACCAAAAGCTCGGACGGCGCCAGCCCGAACATGAGCGCCAGCGTCCAGACCACGTCGAAGCCGAGCAGCGCGAGAAACAGCACCGCGGTCAGCGCGAACGGCAGCCGGCGCGCGCACACCGCCAAGGTGGCGTAGAGGATGATGCAGCCGCCGCGCGGCGGCAGGCCGACGTCGATAAAAGAGCCGAGCGTCGCCAGCGACAACAGATTGGGCAGGATCAGGCCCGCGCCGAGCAAGACCGCATTGGGCGAGCGCAGCGCCTCGAGAATGACGCGCCAGGACAAGGTGCGCTGGAACAAGGGTCCGCGCTGCGCGGTTGGCAGGATGGATTCAGCGCGGGCGTGGGGCTGGGCGCTCATGCGGCGCGACCCTAGCGGGGCAAGGGTAAAGACAGGATTTATCGGCGTCATTAATGCCGGTAAACGATGATGAACGATCGCAGGGCTATTGCGCGCTGGCGCTCGCCGCTATATTGCCGCTGCCAGGCCGGATGAGAGCCGAAAACCGCCGGCTGCGGGCGTAGTTCAATGGTAGAACGGCAGCTTCCCAAACATAAAAATTAAGAACCCATACGCCCCCTATAGCCGTCGCAATTGAATTTTTGTCTTGGTTTGGCCTTGGTTATCCCCCTCTAACCCGCACTGACCCTCTCCCGCACTGTAGGCATACTGTAGGTATGAATATAAGTGTTTGCGTCACGAATGACCCGCTGAATTTCGCTCTTTTGCACTCGCATCACCTCGCATTCCGTCATTGCGGACGCTGTTGCCAAACGCTTCGGCTGTCCGAGCAAGCATCCTTCACCCGCAAATTCGTCGGGCCCCAAAAGTGCGACAACGGCTTCCTTTCCATCCTTTGACAGGACAGCGACTTTGACTTTGCCCTTCTTGATATAGAAAACCGCATCCGCATCGTCGCCCTGAGCGAAAATGATTTCCTTCTTTGAAAACGTAGAAATGTCCCGACCGACGCCCGCCGTACCTAAAAACGCCGCAGGCTCAAACAGCGCGAAGTTGACTGTTTTGCGGTATGTGTTGCGCTTGCTCGTTCTTGATCTAGGTGCATGAGACACGACGGATTCGCCTCCAGTCAGGCGAGAGTACAATTGTCTCTCAGCCACCGACGCCTGACACAGGTCTGCTTGGTGTTAGCTTAGTGTATGCTTCTAGACATAAGAAAGCGAGGACATTCGGGTGGCTGCGATCGACCCCGGATGGGTCACGATCGTGTGAATGCCTCCCGCGCGCGTGAATTCCCAATGAGTTGCGCTGCCAATGAGGCGACTAAAGCAGGAAAAGTGGTCTGTATGGACCAGCCATCGTCCTTTCGATGGGACTAGCTTAGTTCATCACCGAAACGGCTTCGGGTTTCGGTGGCTGAGAGACATTCCGGTACTCGAGCGCGTGCTTTCGGAGGCAAATATGAACATCGGTCCCACCCAAGATGTTGCCTTTGACGACGAGGCTACCCTCGTTATGGGAGCCGTGTTCGATCAGGCCTGTAAGTCACTCCGAGACTTTGGCCGCGGCACCGACGTGCGTAACATCATCGCTAAGCGGATCATTAAAGCCGCCAAAAATGGCGAACGCGATCCAGCTCAGCTTTATAGGAAGGCGTTAGAGGCATTTAGCATCGAAGTCTTATCGGTGCCAATTGCTCGCGTAGACCGCGATGTCCCCGTCCCGGGCTATGCGCCGATCGCGCACCCAGCGTGATCTTAGAGCGCCCCGCCCTATGCATCCCTTCCCCCCTTCCCCAGCGCATAGAGGCGGGGCACTTTCCAGACGCCCAGGTTCATTCATGTCGGCCAACTCGCACTTTCCACACCTGAGCTACGAACGACCAGCGTGCCCGAAGTGCGGCGCGACGATGATGCTTTCGCGGTTTGATCGCGAGAACTCGGATGACGGCAAGCGCACGTTCGATTGTATACCCTGCGATCACTATGAAACTGTGATCTTGGAGTACCGCTAGGCGGCTTCAGCAGGCGGCCTCTCTTTTTGAGTTAGTTCGCAGGCGCGATGCCACCTATTGACCAACCTCCGCCATTCGCGCGATGTAAAACGATGTCGGCGATGGTGCTTTAAGCGGACGTGATAAAAATACATCTCATACATAATCAGTCACAGGTTTAGTGGCAACGGTGATAGATAGCCGTCCGGCTTCTTCCATTCTCCCTATAACTAACATGCAGGCGGCCGTTTATAACGCGCACAACTTGCTTCATATTGAAATCCATTCCCTCTGCGGCGCATCGCAATGACAATTCGGTTGAATGTTTCTTGTGACGAGCGCTGAGAACTTTACACGCGTATTCCTGGCCAAATACCTTTGTGTCGGTGTAATCGGTCGCCCAATTTCCCTTTGCATTCGGTTGGCCTAGCTTATTCCTGCACACCGATGGATCTCCGTCATACCATTTGCCAACATAAGATGCGGACTTAGTCGAATTTAGTGGCTGCTTCGTAGCTAACACTTCGTTACTCTTGATTGAGCTTTTCGGATTAAGACAGCCATCCAAAATTCCGGTCAGCCATTTGCGGGCCTCAAGTGTGCTAAACGATATTCGAGCCTGGCTAGTGGGCAGCTCGACTGTAAAATGCCTTTCCCCTGTCTTTGTCAGAGCGTCGACAAGCGACATCAGTTGATTAACTTTTATTCGCCCGCCAATTTTGGCAGTACCTCCAGTTAATTCAAACTGGAAGCTATCTCCGCCTACGACCACCTGCATGTCCGTAGCCCGACTGGTCAATAGCAGCGGCGAACTGAGGGAGACTTCCATGCTTCGGGTGCCCGCTGCAGCGCACGAAATTGAAAAAATTGAGCCATCCTGACTTTTTATAGCAGCTTCTGAAATTCCACCTGTTCCTGTTACAAAAGACCATCTGTAGTCCACCGCGTCTGAGGTATGCGCCGGGCTAACGACTATTTTGCTTGGACCAGAAAGCTCGTTCGCCTCCGTCATTACCATGTTGGCGCCAAGTTCGAGACAATCTGCGGCGGCTTCATTTGGTATGATATCCATCATGATGTTGTGACCGCCTGTGGTGATATAGATTTTGTGATAAATGCAACTTCGCACGAACTGTTTGAGTTGGTCGGTTGCTGCAAGCAAATTGATGCGTCGGTCCTTTTCCAGAACGGTTGTAAGCCGTGCATAAGCGGACTGAAATCGTTCGTAAGCCGCAACGTGTCGCATTCGTGCATCGCAAACTTTACGCGCAGCCTCAACGCATTGATCGTCGGTAGACACGCGGGCATAGCCAATGAGAAACATGGTTTTTGCTCTCCTCTGAAAAACGTCGGAACGCTATTTTCAGGGGGAGCAAATTCCTAGAGATAGTTTACAGAGGCCTGATTTGGGGCGATTAGCGACTAGTTGGCGGGGCTCTGCGAAACGACCGTTTAATTGAGGATGCCAGCAGCCCCCTACGAAAATCGCCGACGCGCTCAAACCCGGACGGCTGATCAGCTTCACGGCGAGGCTTGTGATCGGCGGGGCTTTGGGCAGTACGCTATGCGGCCACTGACGGCGCAAGAGCGGACTTGAAGAAATGGTAGGCAATAGGCGGCATCTATTTGGTCGAATTTGCCGGAACCTGAGTCCCCTCAGGAGTTTCCTTAGCAATTGGCGATTGGTCTGGCAGCACAATGCTGATACGGCAGACTAGTCCTGTTGGCGGGAAGCTCACGTCAACCTTTCCATCGAATTGTTCAAGCGCCCGGGTAATTAGTCGCGTTCCGAAACCTTCATGGCGCGGCGGCTCGACAGGCGGACCGTCACTTTCACGCCACGTAAAGCTTAGCTGCGAATTCGATACCGACCAGCTAATGGATAGTTTGCCAGTAGGTTTAGATAGTGCGCCGTATTTCGCAGCGTTGGTGGCGAGTTCATGGACCAACAATGCCATTGTCAAAGCCAGCTTTGGAAATAGAAAGCAATCGGGTCCGGATATAGACACTCGCGAGATATTATAGGGACCAACTTCAGCAGAAAGAATGTCACGAATATTTGCACCTTCTCCCTGTGACGCCGCAATCAAATCGTCGGTGACTATAAGCGCGGTAAGCGAGCTAAAAATCTCGTCCCGTATCTCCGGATGCTCACGCAGTCGAATACCAACAATGGACTGAATGGTTGCAACTTTGTTTTTTAGTCGATGCGCGAGTTCGTCGACCACAAGTTTGCGAAAACGCTCTTCGTCTCTAAGGCGTTTCGTAAGCTTGCGATAATGGTCTGTCGCCCAAACAATAGTGGCGGAAGCAAAGAAGTAGGTCAGCAGGTTGATTTGGTCTGCGCGGTTCAGGGGAGAAAGTGACCAATAAGGCGGCAAGAACTGCCACCAACAAATAATCCCACCTAGCACGGCGGCAAAAAGCCCAGGTCCTGCTCCGCCAAAAAGCGCAGCGAAAAGGATTGCCGGATAAAACGTCGTGAATGCCTGAAGTTGATCGGTAAGAAATCCAAGTCCCCAACGCGCTAGGCTGGCAATTACGACAAGAAGTGCTGCAAAAAAGTATGCCTCGGTCGATCCCGGCGATATACGCAGCGAAACGAAGCGATCGCGACCAATACCGCGCATCGGCTTTTCCCCCGCAAGCACCAATGACGGTCTAAGAAACCCAAATAGAGATTCCGCCTTTCCGGAGCCTTCGTCAATCTTGATTCGCTCGGCGGAACATTCGCATAAACGAATGTCAGGAAGCGGCACTTATGTAAAATCACATAGCTCCCTTACTGCTAATCCGCCCTCTGGAATTGTCATGTCTACAGTAGCGGCACCGCCAGCCGTCTAGGGGAAGCCGTCTGCTAACCGATCGTGTTAAGTGAAGTTCCTGCGCAGAGCGCATGGCTATTGAACTTGATATTCGGGAACAATGAGGCGCCCGGGCTAATCAAGAATAAGGGGCCGCGCCTAGGGTCAGGACACGGCCCCCGGGGCGTCTCGGAAATCGTCTCTACGGGGGAGTATGAGGGTCGGCTGATTTCCGATACAGCCGCATAGGCAACGCTCGATTTCGGCTACGGTTCACGCGATGGGGATAACTGCTTGTTAGGGCGGGAACGGTATTACAGACCGTAAGTTTATGTGATGCGTAAAATGACATAGGCCCCAATGACCCCTGCAGACCAATATCGCGCTTTAGCCGCCGATTGCGAGGCGAGGGCTAACCGTGAGCGAGTTCCGGAATTCCACCGCGAGTGGGAGTTCCTAGCGCGTTCCTATAAGCGCCTCGCCCTGCAGGCCGAACGCGACGGGCTGGCGACTACGATTGCCGAGGCCTGCTCTAAAGTCAGTCGCGAATGGCTCGATGAACGGCCGGGCGCAAGCACGCGCTGGACTTCCAGCGCGAGTTACTGAAGCCCTTACGCTGCCCTAATCCCCACAAAATCGTCGGAAGTGAAAACCGAAGTGCCCCGCCGACCAAGGGCACTAGACCGGCGGGGCTGACTTCCAACCAGATGCCGTCGGGGGACGGCATCGAAAATATAGCGCGAGCAGCATGCTTTACCTGAATTTCACGCGGGTTGGTTAAGAGACGGCCTCGGCAAACAAAAACGATCCGTCAAGTTTGGCGCTCTCCGATCTGTCCCGCAACTATCTTCACCGTCCCAAGTTTGCCAGCCTTTCCCCGCACCCGACTGTAGGTATACTGTAGGTCAGACGATCCGGCACAAGCTAAAAGCAGCCGATTTGCGGGCGTAGTTCAATGGTAGAACGGCAGCTTCCCAAGCTGCATACGAGGGTTCGATTCCCTTCGCCCGCTCCAGTTTTCCCTGCCCCGCAGCTTCGACTGGCAAGCCAGCCTTCGCGCATTCGGCGAATAGATTGCCCATAGAGCAAGATTGTTTAAGAGCGAAGCGGCGCGATCCGGTACAGCGCGCTCCCTCTCCCCGCTGGGGAGAGGGTTGGGGTGAGGGGGCCTGACTCGAGAGTTTGTAAACCCTCACCCGGCGCGCTAACGCGCGCCGACCTCTCCCGATGGGAGAGGTGGAGCGGCTTCGCGGTGCGATTGTGATAGAACCGCGACGATCCTGCTCTAGTTAAAAACAGCCGGAGCATGATCCTGCTGGATCACGCCCCGGCGATTTTTATCGCGCGGCGGCTTGCGCGCCGCCGCCTCACGTTTAGGTGTGGACGAACATGCGGCTGATGGCGACCAGCACCACCAAGAGGACGATGCCGAGGCCGAGGCTCCACGCGATCAGCTTCTTCTCGATCGGAAGCAGCGGCTCCGCGTGCATCTTGCGCATTTCATCGGCGATATTCGGTTGTTGTTGTTGCTGCATGGTATCCCCCTGTTAGCTCATGAGTGGCGGCTTCACGCCGGAATAGAACAGAAGCGAGATGACCAGCCCCACCCAGATGACGAAGCCGAACAGGCACAGCAGATAGACGGCGGCCAGGCGGCCGATGCCTTCCTGCCAGAGCCTGCGGAAGTTGCTCATCACGCCGATGGTGAAGAAGGTGAGCACGAAGAAAATGCCGCGGAAGACGTTGGCTTCACCCATCGCCGCCTTCACCTTCGCCACCACGGGCGGCGACGCCGACAGCGCCACCAGCAGGATGATGATGAAGGTGAGCACGTAGCCGATCACGAATTTGGGGAAGCGGTCCCAAATCTCTCTGACATGCGCGGTGTCGCCCGGCCGCACGTCGATGTGCCGGGTCCAGATATAGGCCAGCACGAAGGCCCATACGCCGATGAAGATGTCGATGAACACCTTCACCGTGGCCGCCGTGCCCAGGATCCAGCCTGGCTGATACTTGATGCCGGCCGCGGCGGCCTTGGCGTAAATCAGCCCCTCAGTGATGGCGCCGCTCGCCACCGCCGCGCCGTCGGTCTTGACCGACAGCGCCATCCACGCGCCCGCCGCTATCGGCTGGTCGCTCAGGAAGTAGTCGGCAAGGCCCGGCAGGATCAGCAACTCGATCACGGCAAAGACGACAACCAGCGACGACACCATGACCGCGACCGTCGGCCGCGCGCGGATGGCGCCGCCCGTCGCGATCGCGGCCGACACGCCGCACACCGAAATGCCCGAGGCGAGCGGCGCGGCCCATTCGCGGCTGAAGCCGAACCAGACGCGCGCGACGTAATAGACCACCGACCAGAAGATCAGATAGGCGACGATGATCGCGGCCAGCCCGAGGAACATGAGCGAGGTTGCCAGACCAAGCTTCTCGGCCGAGACGATGCCGAGGAAGCCGCCGAGGATCACGATGGCGATCTTGACGTAGAGCTCAGGCTTCACCGCTTCCTGCATCCAGGCGGCAAGGCCCGGCATGAAATTGCCGATGATCAGCCCGACGATCAGTGCCACCACGAAGCCGCCCTCGGCGGTGAGCCGCAGCGACCAGGTAATGCCGGCCTTCTGCATTGCCGCCGGCGTATTGAGCGCGAAATGCGCCCAGCTGCCGATGATCCAGCAGGCGTAGCCGATCAGGAACACCGCGGTGAATTTGGGGATGAAACGTGGGACGTCGGCGCCCATCGCCGCCGCACCCAACGTCATCAGCACCAGCAAGCCGACATAGGTCGCGATGAGCGATCCGACCCCGCCCAAGCCTGCATAAGCCTTCGACGCCGGCGCCAGCGCCGTGCCGATGTTCGTCCACACGTGGGTGGTAACGACCCAGCCGAGAAGATCCATGTTCGCGACCAGGCCGAGCGAAAGCACGAAAATCACCAAGCCGATGATGAGCGATAACCAGTCTTCGCTTAGCCCTTTGCCACTGCCATTCATGTGCAGCCCCCTTGGTTTGGGATAACCGATATCAGGCCGCGCGCTTGCGAATGCGCGACCGCTTACCGTCCCGGTTTTTTCTTATGATGTGAGCACCCCCGTATCTGCGGGCCACATCCACCCACAGGCGTCGCATGCGATCCTTCAGCATCATGCGAAGCTTCGCAATGCCTATTTGTTGTGCATTGCAACGAGTTAACAGCGATGCGTCGGTCCCGCGGCCGACGCCGGCGCCTCGCCGGGGCGCTTTGCCGCCGGTTTTCCGAGGGTTTCCGGGTAGGCTTCTGCGCGTGCGCGCTTGCCGCTATCGACTACCGGGGGGCCGCGCAAAACCTGGCCGGGGCGCGATTGATCCGCACCGCTGCGCCAAGTCACGCGGGGCGAATTGGCGGCCCGCGCTCAGCGGCTGCGCGTGGCCGCCACCACGTCCCGCAGCAGGTGGACCTCTTCTTCGGTTTCCTGCAGGCGCAGTCCTTGCGTATCGCGGATCGACAGCATGCCGATCACGCGGCCGGCCTCGACCACCGGCACGTGACGGAATTGGTGGCGGCGCATCAGCTGCTCGGCGGCATGCATGGTCTCGTCCGGCGTGCAGCTCATGACCCGCATCGTCATGATGTCGCGCACCCGCAAGTTTTTCAGCTCGTCCCAATCGGTGGTGGCGAAGGCGCGCACGAGATCGCGTTCGGAAATGATGCCGACCATGCGGATGCCGATCTCGCAGACGGGCAGGGCGCCGATCGTGTGCGCGTGCATGGCTTTGGCGGCGGCCTCGAGCGTATCGGTCGGCATGCAGGTCACGAGGCGCCGATGTGAGGCCTTGAGAAACTCACCAATCTTCATGGCGGCTCTCCTTTCGTTTTGCGCTTCTCCTCTCAATGCGTTCGGCACGCGGCGCGTTCCGCGCGCGGGCGCCTCCGCTAGACTAGAACGCGCGGCCCGCTTTCGCCAGGGCGATGATCGGCGGGGCCGCTCGGAACGTTCGGCTGCGTCGATGAAGCGCAATTCATTCCAAAATCTTGCGCGCAATGCTAAGGAACGCCACGTTCGGCGTGACGTCAAACGCGGGGACCCTGAATGTCGAAACTCGTGCCGCCGCATGGCAGCGATGCGTTGATGCCGCTTCTGGTGGCGGAAGCCGAGCGCGCCGAGACGCTGCGCCGCGCCAAGACCCTCAAGCAGGTGCCGATGTCGAGCCGCGAGACATCGGACTTCCTCATGCTGGGGATGGGCGCCTATACGCCGCTCACCGGTTTCATGGGGCACGACGATTGGCGCGGCGTCTGCGCCGACATGAAGCTCGCCGGCGGGCTGTTCTGGCCGATCCCGATCACGCTGTCCTGCGCGCGCGACCTCGCCGACAGCATCGGCATCGAGGAAGAGGTGGCGCTGGTCGATGCCGAGTTCGGGCGAGGTGATGGGCACGCTCGAGGTCAGCGAAAAATACGCGATCGACAAGGCGTTCGAATGCCAGCACGTGTTCCGCACCACCGACCCCAAGCATCCGGGCGTGGAGAAAGTGCTCGGCCAGGGCGCGGTCAATCTCGCCGGGCGGGTGACGGCGGTGAGCGAGGGCGTCTATCCCAAGCAATACCAGGGGCTCTATTACCGGCCGGCGGAGACGCGCGCGCTGTTCACCGACAAGGGCTGGAGCCGCGTGGCGGCGTTCCAGACGCGCAACCCGATGCATCGCAGCCACGAGCACCTGGCCAAGATCGCCATCGAGATTTGCGACGGCCTGTTGATCCACCAAGTGCTGGGCGCGCTCAAGGCCGGCGACATTCCGGCCGAGGTGCGCGTCAAGGCGATCGACACGCTGACCGAGAACTATTTCGTGCCCGGCACCTACATCCAGGCCGGCTATCCGATCGAGATGCGCTATGCCGGCCCACGCGAGGCGCTGTTGCACGCGGTGTTCCGCCAGAACTTCGGCTGCTCGCACCTTGTCATCGGCCGCGACCACGCCGGCGTCGGCAGCTACTACGGCCCGTTCGACGCCCAGCACATATTCGATCAGCTGCCGGCCGGCAGCCTGGTCATCCAGCCGCTCAAGATCGACGTCACCTTCTATTGCTACAAGTGCGGCGGCATGGCGACCGCGCGCACCTGCCCGCACGACGACAAGGACCGCCTGCAGATTTCCGGCACGCGCCTGCGCGAGATGTTCGCGAAGGGCGAGAAGATCCCGGAGGAGTTCAGCCGCCCCGAAGTGGTGGCCGTGCTGCAGGCCTACTACCGCGGCCTCAACGCATGACCGCCCGCCGCATGGCCGCGACGGCGCGCCGGCAGGGCGCGGAGCATCGTTACTATGTCGTCGCCGCCGACAAGGCGCCGGCCGGCTACGACGCGATCGAGACGGCGGTCGATGCCGCGCGGCGGTGCGGCGATGGCGCCTACATCGTCGATACGCTGGCGACGCCGTATTTTCCCATGGTGCGGCAGATCGAGAAAGGCGAGGTGGTCTATCGTGAATACGGCGCCTGGGCGTGCATGGCCTCGCTCGACCGCAACTTGATCGAGGCGGTGAAGAAGGGCTGTCCGGCCGTCGTTCGCGCCTTCCTCGCCAAGGGCGCCGACGTCAATGCGCGCGACGAGCAAGGCGGCACGCCGCTGCATTGGGCGGTCCGCCGACGCGTGCCCGAATGCGCGCGGCAACTGATCGCCGCCGGGGCCGACCTCGCCGCCGCCGACCGCAGCGGCGTGACCGCGCTCGGCCTGGCGCGCGCCAAGAATTTGCCGGAGCTCACGCAACTCCTGTCGCAGGCCGGCGCGCGCGAAGAGCGCGAGCGCGTCTGACGCGCCTAAGCTTGACTCATTGCCGGCGGAACCAAATATGCAAGCGGCACGTTTTTCCCCGCGGATCGCATAATGATTATCGCGCATATTTCCGACACCCATATCGCGCTGGATGCGGACGACGCGGGCCGCAGGATAGACGACTTCGAACGCACCATCGCCGACATCAACGCGCTCGATCCGGCGCCGGACGTGGTGGTCCACAGCGGCGACATCGTCCATAACGGCAGGCAAGACGAATACGCGCGGGCAGCCGCCATCCTCGCCAAGGCGCGGGCGCCGGTCTATGTGCTCGCCGGCAACAAGGACGACAGGGCGAATTTGTGCGCGGCCTTTTCGGCGCGCGGCTATCTAAAGCCCGACGCGCCTTTCATCGATTACGCGGTCGAGGACTATCCGGTCAGGCTGATCGCCGTCGATACGCTTTGCCCGGGCAGCAACAAAGGCGGCTTCTGTGCGGAGCGGGAAAAGCGCCTCGACCAGATGATCGGCGCCGAAGCCGGCAAACCGATCGCCGTTTTCGCGCATCACCCGCCGTTCGAAGTCAACGTGGGGCCCCACCCGATGAACTTCGAAACGCCGGAGGCCATGGCGCGGCTGGCGCACGCCTTGCAGCGTTCCGGCCGCGTGGCCGCTGTCTTCAGCGGCCATGTTCACCGCGCCGCCGAGGGGCATGTCGGGAATATCCCGGCTTCGGTGGTGCCGTGCATCGCGACCACCCTGCGCAAAGGCGTCTATCCGGCGCACATGAAAGACCGCCCCGTCTATCACCTGCACAGGTTCGACCCCGCCTGGGGCTTCATCACGGAAGCCCGTGTCGTTACGGCGGGGCACCGAGCGGCCGGCACGGAAGCGCCTGCCGCCGCCGCGGCGCGCAGCGCCATCGGCGCGGCCTGAGCGGCTCGGGCACGTCTGATCTGTGATGGATAAACCTTTCGTCATGGCCGGGCTTGTCCCGGCCATCCACGCCTTGCTTTCCGCGCATGCAGAGGGCGTGGATGCCCGGCACAGGGCCGGGCATGGCGGCGGAAGGGTCGGTCCGGCGAAACGGACCCCGCCCTAATCCTTGCGGAACATCACGCTGGCGATCCAGCCGATCAACAGCGCCAGCAGGATGGTGACGACGCCATAGAGCAGGCCGTAACCGGCGGCGCCCTCGGCGACGTACTGCTCGAAGCCGGTCTTGATCACCTCCAGCGCCGAATTCGTCTCCGCGATCAGCGCGCCGCTGTTGAACAGTTTGACGTCGATCTTGTAGTTGCCGGTGCGCACGTTCGCCGGCAGGCGGATTTCGCCGCGGAACACCATCGGCGTCAGGAAGGTTACGGCCGTCGGCGACTGCCTGTAGAGCTTCTGCTGCTGTTTGAGCCGCACGAAGGCGCGGCGAAACGGATCGCCGTGCACGGTATCGGCGAAGTCGGTACCGATCCGTTGCGTCAGGATGAAATTGTTCAGTCCGATCTGCAGGCGCCGCAACGTGTCCGGCGTGGTGATCTGCCCGATCGGCCGGTTGCTCAGGACCGCGAGATAGGACGGCACGTCGAGGAATTCGCGCGATTGCGTGTTCACCCAAATCCCGGCCACGCGCTGCTTGAGCCTGGTGCGGTAGGTTTCGCTCGGCCCGGTCACCGTCACCACCAGGTCGTAGCCGGCAGGACGCGCCGGCGCCTCCTTGGGCGCCTCGATGGTGCCGAACAGCACCAGCCTGACGCCGGCAAAATTGGACGTCACCTCGACCCGATGGTCGGACAAGGACACCACCAGCCGCTCGGCATCGGCGGCATGGGCGGCCGGTAGCGGCAGCAGCAGCGCCGCGGCGATTGCCAGGAGGAGAGCGCGCCGCCGCATCAGCCGTTCCTCACCAGCCGCAGCGAAAAGGGATCGGCCGGCTGCACGACGAGGTCGACGGCGAAGCGCACGCCCACCAGCAAGACCAGCACGCCCAGCAGCAGGCGCAGCCACTCGCCGCGCATGCGCTGGCCGATGCGCACGCCGAACTGGGCGCCGACCACCGCGCCGATCATCAGCACCACCGCCAGCACGGCGTCGACCAGATGATTGGCCACCGCGTGCAGGATGGTCGATGAGATCATGGTAACGAGCGTCAGCACCATCGAGGTGCCGATCACCGTCACCGTCGGCACGCGCAGCAGGTAGATCAGCATCGGCACCAGCATGAAGCCGCCGCCGACGCCGAGCACCGCGCCGATGAAGCCGATGATCGAGCCGATCGCCCAGACCGGGATGACCGAGATATAGATGCGCGAGCGCTTGAAGCGCATCTTCAGCGGCAGGCCGTGGATCCAGGTGTGGCTGCCGGGGCGGCGCAGGTCGCCGCGTCCGCCCTGACGGGCGCGTTGGATGGCCTGCAGGCCTTCCGTCACCATCAGCACGCCGACCACGCCGAGCATGGTCACGTAGGACAGCCCGATCAACAGGTCCAATTGGTCGACCCGGCGCAGCAAGGTGAACAGCCAGACGCCGACCAGCGCGCCCGCGGTGCCGCCAACCAGCAGCATGCCGCCGAGCAGAAAATCGATGGTGCCGCGCCGCCAATGCGCCAGGAAGCCGGTGAACAGCGCAGCCGCGATCTGCGGCGACACGCTCGCCACCACCACCGCCGGCGAAATCCCGATGAAGATCAGGAGCGGCGTCATCAGGAAGCCGCCGCCGATGCCGAACATGCCGGAAAGGAAGCCGACCGCCAGGCCGAGTCCCAGAATGAGGAAAACGTTGACCGAGATATCGGCGATGGGAAGGTAGATTTGCACGATCGTCGTCCGAGATCGCGGGCCCCGGCAACGCGGGTAGGGCGCGCACAGCTATTCGGTCCGCTGCCGTGGCAGCCACGGCGGCGCGGGTGGTGCCGGGACTTGCGGCCAAATCGCGAGGCGGCGCGGGCTACTTAATCGGAGGCCGCCGCCGGCAGCAAGGCGACGGGGGCGCGCAGGGCGCGGGCTTGCCACAAAATATGAAGCGCCGCCGGCTGCGGGACGGTGGCTGCCGCACGCCGCGGGGGGCTGGCGCTTCTGCCTTGGCCCGGCCGCAGGCGTTAAAGCTTCGTTAGTCGCCCGATCGGCTATCTGGCGGGCAGATCAAGGCAATTCCGTAAAATTAACCCGAATCGATTTACCTGCCCGCCCGGTCCGGTCGGGTAAAGTTCCATGGTTTTTCGCGTTCTGTTGCTGCTTGCGTTCATGCTGCCGGTCGGGGCACTGGCGGCGTCGCTTCCTCCCATCATCGTCACCGCGGAAAATTCGGTGCCGAAATGCGTCAAGCCCGGCGCGCTGATGGACTTCGTGCAGCGCGTCAACATGCATCGGCGCCATCCGCGCGAAATCGCGCCGCGCTTCGAGCACATCGCCACTCTCTACGAGAGCATCGGGCAGTGCGTGTCGCGTCCACCCGACAAATGCGTGGGCGTGCGTTGGGACTATGCCTTCTTCCAGATGCTTATCGAAACCAACTACCTGACGTTCCGCCGCCCGAGCGGCGCAAAGGGGGGCGTGCCGGCAAGCGACAATAATTTCGCCGGCCTCGGCGCCACGATCCCGGGGCGTCCGGGTGAGCATTTCGATGATGTGCAAACCGGCGTGCTCGCGCACCTTCAGCATGTGTTGATGTATGCCACGACGCAAATTCCGCATCCGGTGGCCAAGCGCACGCGCCTGGTGCAGAACGACGTGCAGTCGATCATGCGGCGGCTGCACCGCCCGGTGACGTTTGCCGACCTCGCGCGCGAATGGACGGGCGTCGACCAGAGCGGCTACGCGCGTGACATGCGCAGCCTTGCGGCCAAGTTCAGCCGGCTTTATTGCGAGGATCAGAAGACCGCGGAGCGGTGAGCCCAAGTTGGCCCGCGCGCGTCGCAAGCCCGCGTGATCGCCGGAACCATGCGGCAGGCGCAAACGTTGCTGCCATGAACCGTATGGAGCAACGAAAATGCCGCTGTTCTTTTATTTGCCCATGATCATTTGGATGGGGATGTGCGGGATTGCCCGAGATCAAGTGCAGCCCATCAAAGTCAAAGCCAAATCCCGCAGCGAACCGTAATCGATCCGACGAATGCGGAGGCTCACGCCTCGGCTTTCGCCACTTCCCGGATTCGCACCTTTTCCAGCAGGCGTTTGACCTCTTCCTCATGGCACAATTCGGTGCCGGGGCTCATCACCGCGGCCGAGCCGGCGGCGACTGCGGTGCGGAACGCCCGCTCGAGCCTCTCGCCGGCAGCCACGGCCGCCACCAGGCCGCCGAGAAAACTATCGCCGGCGCCCACCGTGCTCACCACTTCGATTCGCATGGGCTCGGCGCGCCAGGCGCCGCCCGCGGTGACCAGCAGCGCGCCGTCCTCGCCCAAAGTGAGCGCCACCGCTTCCACGCGCTTGTCGGCAATCAGCTTGCGCGCCGCCGCGATGCAGTCCGCGTCGTTTTCGAGCGGCCTGCCGACGAAGTCGCTGAGCTCGGCGACGTTGGGTTTGATCAGTGTGACGCCTTCGGCAAGCGCGGCCTTCAGGCCGGGGCCGGCCGTGTCCAGGACGATCTTGGCGCCGAACGCCTTGGCGTGACGGGCAACGCGGGCGTAGAAATCTTCCGGCACGCCGGGCGGAATGGAGCCGCTCGCCACCACGATCTTCGGCTTGTCGGGGAGCGTCGCGAGCTTGTCGAGGCAGGCCTCCCATTCGGCACGGTGCAGCGCGGAGCCCGGCAGCACGAAGCGGTACTGCTCGCCGGTCTCTTCCTCATAGGCGGTGAAATTTTCGCGCGTCTCCACATGCGACGGCGTCGTCACGCTGTCGATGCCTTCGCGCTCGACCAGCCGCTGCAGCAGCTTGCCGATGGCGCCGCCGGTCGGATAGATCGCCGCCACGCTGCCGCCGAGGCGATGCGCGACGCGCGCCACGTTGATGCCGCCGCCGCCGGGATCGCGCTTGGGCGGCGAGCAGCGCAGCTTCTTTGTCGACTCGACGCGCGCCACGTTGACGAAAATGTCGATGGCGGGGTTGATGGTGATGGTGGCGATGTCCGGCACGTTTGGCGTCCGTTGCGAGCGTTGACGGCCTGACGGCACGGAATCATGCCGCAGTCATGCTACCGAGAGAAATAGGTATTTTCGGGTCCCGGCGAAACCCTCTTATATTGCCGAAAAACCGCCGCGGCTGAGGCCGGCGGCACTGGCTTTTCGAACGAATTGGACGTCCAATCGTTCCCTCCGCGGAGGGCGGGGCCATGCCGGGCAAGCGCGTGCAATTCGACGAGGAGACGTGGGCGGCGCTCGATCTCTTGGCGCGCGACCGCATGATGACCTTCCAGGAGCTCGCCGACGAGGCCTTCCGGGACGTGCTGCGCAAACATAACCGGCCGACCGGGCTGAAGGAGGCTTTGCGCAAGAGCGCCGGCGCCTCCGCCACGGTCGTCCCGCTGAAGCGGCGCAAGCGCGCGCGTAAGAAGAAGAACAAGGCAAAGCGCAGGCGCTGAGCCGGCGTTATTGCGGCGTCCCGCGCGCCGCGCCCAAGGAACATTGGCTGTCTTGCATCGTTCTATCGACGGGCCGAAACCTCACTCGCGCCCCGTGCAGAACGCGCTACCTTTGGCCACCGGATAGGGTTATAAGGCGCCGCTTCCGGGGCGGTTGCCATTCAATGTCTCGAGGTCGATCCCCATGAAAAAGTCGCGCCTGGCCATCGTCGGCGTCGTCGCCGTCTCCTTGAGCGCCCTGCCGCTCGCCTATGCCATCGGCGCCCGCACCGCCGGCCCATCGCCAACCGACCTCGCGCTGCTCGACGGCGTCATCCAATTGGTCGAGCACGACTACGTCCACCCCGTCGACGCCCACACGCTCACCAAAGACGCGCTGAAGGGAATGCTCAATCGGCTCGATCCGCATTCCGACTACATGGACGAGCAGGAATTCAAACAGTCGGAAGCCGATATCACCGGCAAATTCGGCGGGCTCGGCATCCAGATTTCCGAAGAGCACGGCGTGCCCAAGGTGATCTCGCCGATCGACGGCACGCCGGCCTACCATGCCGGCCTGCAGCCCGGCGATCTGATCGTGCTTATCAACGATGAGAGCACGCAGGGCATGAGCCTGTCGAAAATCGTGCGCAAGCTGCGTGGCAAGCCCGGCACCAGCGTAAAGGTCACCATCGCGCGCGGCACCGAGACGCCGTTCGAGGTCAGTATCACCCGCGCCATCATCCAGGTGCAGACCGTCAAGGCCAAGCTCGAGCCGAACAATATCGGCTATGTGCGCGTCACCGAATTCGGCGGCGACACCGGCGCGGATTTGAAGAAGGCCGTGCGCAAGCTGAAGCAACAGGCCGGCGGGGAGCTCAAGGGCTTCGTGCTCGACCTGCGCAACGATCCGGGCGGGCTGTTGTCGGCCGCGGTGTCGGTGGCCAGCGACTTCCTCGAGGGCGGCACCGTCGTCACCATCAAGGGCCGCCGCGGCAACGACAACCACGCCTACAAGGTGGCCGGCTCCGGCGACATGATCAAGAACACGCCGATGGTGGTTCTCATCAACGGCGCTTCCGCCTCGGCCTCGGAAATCGTCGCCGGCGCCTTGCAGGACCGTCACCGCGCCGAGATCATGGGCACGCAGAGCTTCGGCAAGGGCTCGGTGCAGACCATCATCCCGCTCAACGGCCATGGCGCGCTGCGGCTGACCACCGCGCTCTACTACACGCCGGCCGGCCGCTCGATCCAGGGCCAGGGCATCACGCCGGATATCATGGTGCACGTGCCCAAGGACCAGCAGGTTGCCGGCGCCCTGCTGCCGAGCGAGAGCGTGCTGGAAAACGCCTTCCACAATCCGGGACCGCTCAGCAAGGGCAAGAAGAAAGCCCCGGAGGTCGCCGCCGCGGCCAAGAAACCTGTGGCGCCACCGATCAAAACCCAGCTCATCGGCACCGACCAGGACGCGCAGCTGAAAGCCGCCCTCGTCCATGTCGGTCAAAAAGGCGCGAGCGGCAGGGCCGATCGGGGCTGACCGAGCGGATCGCCGTCATTTTGACCCATTTAGCGGCGGTTTAGGCGCGCGCCGGTCCGACGTGGACTGAAGCGCGCCGTTCTGCCATTGAAGCTCGCAAAACCGCATCCGTATGATTAGACGTGCCATCAAGAGTCTGATCGAGTTCTGCACCCGCTGGCCCTGGGCGGTGCTGGCGGTGGCGGTCGTGTTGGCGGCGGCGGCGAGCGTCTACACGGCCCAGCACTTCGCCATCAACACCGACATCAACCGGCTGATTTCGCGCGATCTCCCCTGGCGCCAGCGCGAGCTCGCTTTCTCCAAGGCGTTCCCGCAGGGCTACGAGCTCATCCTCGTCGTCATCGACGCCCCGACATCGGAAGCGGCGAGCGAGGCCGCCAGCAAGCTGACCGGCGCCCTGTCGGCGCGCAAGGATCTGTTTCACAGCGTCGACGGCATCAGCGAGACGCCGTTTTTCGCGCACAACGCATTCCTGTTCATGCCCACCGGCCAGGTCTCCGCCCTGGCCGGCGGATGGGGGCAAGCCGCGCCGCTCGTGCGCGTGCTGGCGGGCGATCCGAGCCTGCGCGGGCTGACGCAGAGCCTCGGCTACGGGCTGATGAGCGCCCAGGTGGGCGAGGCCGGCCTCGCGCCGCTTACCGGCATGCTCAACGCCGTGGCGGCGACGGTGGAAACCGCGCTTGCCGGCGAGAGCGCGCATTTCTCCTGGCGCGAACTGGTGTCCGGCAAGAAGCCGACGACCGAGGACCTGCGCCGCTTCATCATGATCCATCCGGTGCTCGACTATTCCGCGCTGGAGCCGGGCAAGAAAGCGACCGCTTTCATCCGCAAGGAGGCCGCCGATCTCAAGCTGGGCGAGCGGCTCGGCGCCAGCGTGCGCCTGACCGGCACGGTGCCGATCGCCGACCAGGAATTCGCCACCATCCAGGAAGGGGCGATCCCCAATCTGGCCGCCACCATGGCGATCGTGCTCGTCATCCTGTGGCTGGCGCTGCGCTCCGCGCGCATCATCTTCGCCGTCTTTGCCACCGTCACCATCGGTCTTGCCATCACGGCGGCGATGGGGCTGATGATGGTCGGCGCGCTCAATCTCATCTCGGTCGCTTTCGCGGTGCTGTTCGTCGGCATCGGCGTCGACTTCGGCATCCAATTCAGCGTGCGCTACCGCGCCGAGCGTTACGAGGTCGACGATCTGCGCGCGGCGCTCGCCAATAGCGGTGAGCACATCGCGACTCCCCTGGCGCTGGCGGCGGCTGCGACCGCCGCCGGATTCTTGTCGTTCGTGCCGACGGCCTACAAAGGCGTCTCCGAGCTCGGGCAGATCGCCGGCCTCGGCATGATCATCGCCTTCATCGGCAGCATCACGGTGCTGCCGGCGCTGCTGAAGCTCTTCAACCCGCCGGGCGAAAGCGAGCCGCTCGGCTATGCCGCGTTGGCGCCGGTCGACCGGTTTTTCGAGCGCTACCGCATGCCGATCCTGATCGGCACCAGCGCCGTCGTTCTCGCGGCGCTGCCGTCGCTGTATTTCCTGAAATTCGACTTCAACCCGATCGACCTGCGCAATCCCGAGGCCGAATCGATCGCCACGTTCCTCGACGTGCGCAACGATCAGGCGGTCGGCGCCAACGCCGTCGACGTTCTGGCGCCTTCACAAGCCGCCGCCGAGCAGATCGCGCAGCGCCTGAGCACCGTGCCGCAGGTGTCGCGGACGATGACGCTGGCGAGCTTCGTGCCCGCCAACCAAGCCGCCAAGATCGCGCTGGTCGACAGCGCGGCCAAGCGGCTCGTTCCGGCGCTCGATACGCCGAAGCGCCCGGCGCCGAGCGATGCCGCCAACGTCGCCGCCCTCAAGAACGCGCAAACTGCCCTTGACCGCACCGCCGGCAAGCACAGCGGCGACGGTGCGGCGGCGGCGAAGCGTCTCGCCGCCGATCTCGGCAGGTTGGCGGCGGCGAGCCCCGCGATGCGCGAACGCGTGCAGAGCGCCTTCGTCGACTCGCTGCAGATCGCGCTGGCAGGTCTGCGCGAGTCGCTGCATCCGAGCCTGGTGAGCGAACAAAACCTGCCGCGCTCGCTGAAGCGGCAGTGGATCACGCCGGACGGCCGCGCCCGCGTGCAAGTCAACCCGAAAGGCGACCTCAGCACCAATGCCGAGATCAGCAATTTCGCGCGCGCGGTGTTGCGCGTCGAACCGGCGGCGACCGGCGGGCCGATCGCGATTCTGGAGGCCGGGCGCACCATTATCCGCGCCTTCATCGAGGCGGGCCTGTGGGCGCTGATTTCGATCGCCATCCTGCTTTGGTTCACGTTGCGCCGCCTCGGCGACGTGCTGCTGACGCTCATTCCGCTGGTCGTCGCGGGCGTGGTGACGCTCGAATTGTGCGTGGCGTTCGGGCTGGCGCTCAATTTCGCCAACATCATCGCGCTGCCGCTGCTGCTCGGCATCGGCGTCGCCTTCAAGATCTATTACATGATGTCGTGGCGCGCGGGATACAGCCAGGTTCTGCAATCGCCGCTGACGCGCGCGGTGTTCTTCAGCGCGCTCACCACGGCGACGGCCTTCGGCAGCCTGTGGCTCTCCAACCATCCGGGCACGTCCAGCATGGGCAAGCTGCTCGCTTTGTCGCTGGTCTGCACGCTCGCCGCCGCCGTGCTCTACCAGCCGGTGCTGATGGGGCCGCCGCGCAGCCCTCCCGACGGCGGCGCCGGCAGCGGCAGCGGCAGCGGCGATTCCGGCGAGCGAGGCCGTCCCGACGCCGGCCGCGCCCGCGACCCTGCCACGCTGGACCTGCGATAACCGCGCCGGGTTTCTCGCGCCGAACGGCATGGCGCGCCTGCAGCCCGCGCGCGGGAAAAAGAAACCGGCCGCGCCCGGTGAAGGCGCGGCCGGCGTCACCTGTAGCCTATGGCTCAGTTAGGCTTGATCGTCTCGACGACGCTCGACATCGGACGCGCATCGGAGAGGCCGCCGCCGATTTCCTTTTGCACCATCTTGACGTACTCGGGCAGCGGCTCGAGCGGCTTCTTGCCCACGACCTGCACGATCTTGAAGCCCTTCGCCTTGAGTTGCTTCAGGAGCTCGGGGACCGCCATGGAAGTGGCGTGCTGGAAGTCGTGCATCAGGATGATGCCCTTGCCGTGCTTTTCCAGGCGCGCCATCGCCGAATGGACGACCTGTTCGGGCCGCCGCATCTTGAAGTCGAAGGTGTCCCAGTCGGTGGACATGATGGCGATGTTGCGCGAGGCGAGATATTTGATCATTTCCGGCGGCATGCGCAGCGCCGGGAAGCGGAAGAAGGGAGCGATCGGCTTGTTGCCGGAGGCGATGCTCACCGCCGCGATGCCCTTCTCGACCTCGGCCTTGGCGTCCTCGAAGGACATCTTGGTGAGGTCCTTGTGCGACCAGGTGTGCGAGCCGACGGTCATGCCGGCGGCGAGGTCCCTTTTCAGGATCTCGGGATGCCAGCCGGCGTGCTCGCCGATCGGGAAGAACATGGCCTTGGTGCATTGATCGGCCAGCGCCTTGAGCACGCGCTCGGTATTCTGCGGCCAGGGGCCGTCGTCGAAGGTCAGCACGACTTCGTGGTCCTTGAGGAAGTCGTAGGCCTTGAAGTTCTGGAAGCCGAAGCCGGGGCCGCCGGTCGTGTCGATCGCGACGACGCGTTCGACGCCGAGCGCGTTCGGATTGTCGCACTTTTCTTTGGTCAGTGCCGGAAAGGTGGACGGCGTTTCTTGAGCTGCTGCCGGAGCAGGAGTTCTTGGCGTCTTCGGCCCAGGCGCTGGCGCCCGCCGTCGACACCGTAATCGCTAAAGCCAACGCCAAAGCGGTACGCATCTGATTTTTCTCCATTGCCTTCTTGTTTCGTAGGCCTAAGTGCCTCACCTGCGAATGGTTCGGCTATTGAGCACGAGTTTAACCTTTGGTGTCAACGAGCACGAGGAAACCGGCGCTCCGGCTTGTTAGAATGCCGAATAAAATTCTGCGCCGATCAATGGCTTAGCGGTGCGCCGCCAAGCCGCGCGTTAAATATCTTCTCAAAATCATGGTTAATTTTTGGAAGGCTAGTGTTCCTAACGATCCAGCGACAACATGCGTCGAAATGACTCGCGCTGTTTTTGAAATATCCGGCCGCATGCCGGCCGGCGCCGTGACAACGCCGATATTGTGGCTTATGCATTGTGAACTTATGTGATGACGGTAATGGCAGGCGCTGCCTGGAGGTATCATGCCGCCCACGACCCTCATCACCGCAAGCCGCATGCGGCCCCTGCTGCTGCTCGCGGTTCTCGGCGGGGCGATCATGGCGGGCACGCTGGGGCTCTGGGCCTATTACGGCACTGCCGTGTTTTTCGAGATCGTGCGCACCGGCTGGGTCTCCTGCTTCTGATTTCGTGAAGCCAAGCGAGGCCTAATGACTGCCCGGACGTCGCATATCGCTCTCGTGCTTTCGGCATTCGTCGCCGGACTCGTGGTCTTCCTCGGGGTGTTCCTGTTCGCCACCGGCCAATTCGGCGGCGGCCCGGGCCCCTCGGCGATCGGCGGGCCGTTCAAGCTGACCGACCAGAACGGCAAGACCATCACCGAGCAGAACTTCAAGGGCAAGCCGCTGCTCGTGTTCTTCGGCTACACGCATTGCCCCGATATCTGCCCGACCACGCTGTTCGAGCTCTCGGAAGTCCTGCACGCCATGGGCCGGGACGCCGATCGCATCCACGCGCTTTTCATTACCGTCGATCCCGAGCGCGACACCGCCGCGATCATGAAGGACTATCTGTCGAGCTTCGATCCGCATTTGCGCGGCGCCACCGGCACGCGCGCAGAGATCGATGCGGTCGAAAAGGATTACCGCGTGATCGCGCGCAAGGTGCCGGTCGGCGACAAGGGCGACTACAGCATGGACCACAGCGCGCTGGTCTACTTGATGGACAAGCAGGGCCGCTTCGTCGCGCCGTTCAACCTCAAGCGCAAGCCGGCGGAAGCGGCCGACGCGCTGCGCAAATATTTGTGAGGGCGCCAGGCAGCCGCGGCTGCGACGTGAGCGCGGGACCGCGAAAACAAGTTCAATCGAGGTGAGACGAGCGAGCCCGCTTGCGCAAAATGACGGTCAGCACCCAGAGTTCGAATTTGTATTTGCCCGGATGCTCGCGGTAGAGCGCCTCGAAGCGGCGGTAGAATTCTTTCGCCAGGGCGTTTTCATCATCGTCATTTTTCGCGGCGGGACCGAACAGCTGCGTCCGCAGCGTGGTATCGGCGAAGGCGCGCATGTAGCCCGTATATTGCCGGGCATAGGCTGCCGGGTCGCCGATCAGGGCATCGAAGACGTCGGCCGAATTGGCCGGGGCGGGCTCGACCGAAATCGTGTCGATATCAAACGCTTCGGAGAGGACCGCATCCGTCTCGATCGGATCCCGTGCATCCTCCGCGGTCTGGAACCAGAGGGAAAAGACGAAGCGGTCGAGAATAGCCTTGTCGAGCATGCCGTCATCGGTCATCGACTGCGCCGCGATTTGAATGGCGCGGTAGATGCCGCGTCCCGATGCGGCCACGCCGTTTGCTTCTGCGGAATCCGCAACCGATCCCAGCGTGGAGACGAGCAGATAGCCGCCCGGCCGCAGCTCCTTGGCCCGCAGTTGAAGGAAGCGGATCCAGTCATTGCGCGCGCGCGTCGCCATCTCCGAACGCGCCTGTCCCTGCAGATCGGCGAACCAGACGCTGCCCGGAGCATCGAGATGCACCGCGGAGGAAAGCCAGTGACTTGAGGCAAAGCACGTCGCCAGGTTGACCGACTCGTCCGACAGGTTCCGCTCGTAGAACGATCCCACAGCGGCTTCCGTCCGGATGCCGGCGCGACCTTCAAGGTAGCCGGCCGGACCGAGCGCCAAAGTGAACAGCGCGTTCCAATCGTTCCCGGGCTGATCCACGTGACACACGGCGATGGGACCGTCGCCATCCATTTCGCGGTACGCTTCGATCGCCGGCAGGGCGACGTGGATCGTGCTTATTCCCGGTCCGCAACCGTAATCGGCGATCCTGAATTCCGGCCGGACGGTGCGAATGTTGCGGACAAGCTTGCGGATTGTCGGCGTTTGCGCGGCCACCATGGACTGCTGCGCCGACGAATTCGCATTGTAGTCGACCATGCCCTCGGTCGAGCGGTCTGATGGCATCCTGTCGCTTTTCGCCTTTGGGGCCTCTAGGCATTATTTCGCTCGCGTGCCGCAATATTGCGCCATAGATTTCGCGCACGACGAAGCATTTCAAAAATCCAGTCTTCGGTTACATCGTCGCTGTCCACCCAATGGCGCCCCTTTGCTGAACGCCAGAATTTAACATCTTCAAGCATTTCGCGAAGGTCCGCCCGACTGTGCGCCATGAGGTTCCCTTTCCTCGCCGATAGGAACGTAAGCCATAGTAGGCGAGTCGCCGCTATTCGCCTACGAGGACAAAATTCAAACTGAGACACTACCCAATAAAAATAGATTTGCAGAAACGCCGATCACCAGCCCGTGGATATAGGCCGGTTTCCAGCGCAAGCAGTGAGCAAGGTCTGCATCCAGCCCTTGGACCAGCGCGTGCGCTGCCACAGCCAGGGGCCGAGCTTGAGAAAGGGTCGCCGTCCAAAATGGCGAACCTGTTCGCCAAATGATTCGCGAGACATACGTTGCGGATCAAAGAAAGAGGGGGTGGATTCAACGGATGAACGCAACATGATGGACATCATGTTCACTCCGGGGGATTCACAATGGCACAAATCGGGCGGCCTGGCTTGTCACCACAGCAGAAGCAGGAGCTGTGGGCACGGTGGAAAGCAGGAGAGTCGCTAAGCGATATCGGCCGCAGCCTGGGCAAGCATGCCGGATCGATTTTTGGCGTGCTGTCCGCCAGAGGCGGCATAGCGCCGCCGGCGAGAAGGCGGTCGCGACGCTCCCTTTCTGTGCATGAGCGCGAGGAGATATCCCGCGGATTGGTCGCTGGCCTATCATTGCGGCAGATCGCCGTGCAACTCGGCCGCGCACCGTCAACGATCAGTCGTGAGGTCGTCCGAAATAACGGCCGCAGCAAATATCGAGCTGCCAATGCCGACGAGCGAGCTTGGCGATCCGCCTGTCGCCCTAAACCGTGCCGGCTCGCTGTCAATCGGTCTTTACAGATGGTTGTGGCGCAGAAACTGAGCGATAATTGGTCGCCTCAGCAAATCTCCGGTTGGCTGAAGGTCGAATACGTTGATGACCCGCCGATGAGGATATCGCACGAGACAATCTACAAAAGCCTGTTTGTCCAGGCTCGTGGGGTCTTGAGGAAGGAGCTGATCTCACATCTACGGACCCGGCGGTCGATGCGCAGAGGCAAGACCTCTACCACCCGCGGGCAGCCACGTGGACAAATCGTCGACGCGGTATCGATCAGAGAGCGGCCTGCCGAGGTCGAGGACCGAGCGATCCCTGGGCATTGGGAGGGCGACCTCCTCGCTGGAGGAAAAAATAGCCACATCGCAACCTTGGTCGAGCGCCAGTCTAGATTCGTCATGCTCGTCAAAGTGCCAGGCAAGGATACCGACAGTGTCGTGGGCGCGCTGGTCAGGCAAGTAAGGCATCTGCCGGCCGGATTGATGTCTTCTTTGACTTGGGATCGCGGAACCGAACTCGCCGACCACAAGCGCTTCAGCGTCGCCACTAACGTATCCGTCTATTTCTGTGATCCTCAAAGTCCATGGCAGCGTGGCAGTAATGAAAACACCAACGGCCTGCTGCGCCAGTACTTCCCAAAGGGCACGGACCTGTCCGGCTATACCCAGAAAGATTTAGATGCTGTCGCGCGCCAACTGAACACGCGCCCAAGAAAAACTCTTGGCTTCACAACTCCGGCGGCTAAGCTTGCAAAGATTGTTGCTCCGACCGCTTGAACCCACTGGAGACTACTTTTTGAAGGGCTTCATCGCTTCTTGAAGGCACGACTATTTGACAGGGAGTAGCTCAGCGGTAGAGCAGGAGCATTAGGAGCCTACAACCGCCGGTGCAAATCCGGCTTCTCGAGAAAGCGGTGCAGAGTCCGGGGACAGCCTGCGGCGCTTTCCTTTCGATATTACCATGCCGCCAAAGGTCGGTGGAAAACTGGAAATAGCTTGACTTCATTTTTGTGACCGATATATTGATCGAGAAAATGAAGTTGGAATAATCAAATGACAATCCATGTGACGCCTGGCGCGGCGATGCGGCGGCTTGCCGAACTCGGAGTTGCGCTTGAGCCATTGCAACACGCAATTTCAGCCGGCCATGTCGCGCGGATTACTTGCACTGAAAATGATCCGCCTTTTATCCCCGGCACAGAAGCTTGGCGCTACACGGTTGTCACCTTGCGTGATGAGCTTTGTCCACGCGGTTGGCGCAAAGCTGATCCTGGTAACTACTCCCTCGTTATAAATGATGCTCGTCAAATAAATATCGTCGTAGCTAGTGGTGATGCTCTAACTAGACGCGCCCATGGGAGTCCTCGCACCAAGTCATTGAAGGGACTCTATACCGAAGCCGCGACGATCAGGAATCGCGTTGAAGGTGACCTATTTCCGGACACTTTAGAAGCGGATGTGCGCCGCGTCGCGGCATTGCTCGAATATCCAACGTGGATTTTGCTGATCTACATAACTGATGAGGAATTTCGCGCCGAACTTTCTCTTCCGGTCGATATGGAGGATGATCAGATAACAAATTGGGAGGAAAGAATATTCATTCCGGATCCATCCGGCACGTCGGGTGGCGAACTTGTTATCCCGACGGGGGACGACGATCGCGGTCCTGACATCGACGTTCCAGTTCGTCGCAAAGCTTGAGCCATGTTCAATTCGTCTCGACTAAAAGTGGCTCGGCAGCGCGCCGCGCTGACTCTGGAAAGAATTAGCGAAGCGTATTGGCGTTGAGCCTCGGGCTATAACCGGCTTTGAGACTGGCCAATACATGCCGACAGAAGACAATGTCGCTCGGATTGCCCGGGCGACGGGGTTTCCGACCTCATTCTTTGAGGAGGACGACATAGAGCTTTTGAACGCCGATGGCGTGAGTTTTCGTTCAATGTCGAAAATGACTGCAAAGCAGCGAAATGCAGCAATTGCGGCGGGCTCGATCGCCTTCGTTTTGAATGATTGGGTTGATCAGAAATTTGACCTTGTTGCCCCTGATGTACCTGATTATCGAGGAGCCAGCCCTGAAGCTGCCGCACAGTCGTTGCGCCAAGCATGGGGATTGGGCGTGCAGCCGATCAAAAATATGATCCATCTTTTGGAATCTAGAGGCATCCGGGTATTCTCACTTGCAGAGAATTGCTTGGAAGTTGATGCGTACTCAGTTTGGCGCGGCCTACGTCCATTCATTTTTTTTAATATGGGAAAATCTGGTGAGCGGCGCCGATTCGATGCCGCCCATGAACTCGCTCATTTGGTCTTACATCGGCACGGCTCACCAAATGGCGTCGAAGCAGAAAAAGAGGCTCACGCCTTTGCTGCTGAGTTCTTAATGCCCGCCGCAAGCATCAAGGCGCTTGGCCGCGTTATTCCAACTCTTGACTACATTTTACAGCTAAAAAAGAGATGGATTGTTTCTGCGGCCGCAATGACGTTGCGTCTGCACGAAACGGGGCATCTTACCTATTATCATTACAATCGACTCTTTGTGGAATTGTCTCGAAAAGGGTTCCGAACTATCGAACCTTTTGCCGTGAGACCGGAAACATCACAGGTTTGGCAAAAGGTCTTCGCTGAACTTCGAAAAGAGGGCCACAATGTTCAGTTTATAGCAGACGAGCTAAGTCTGCCGGCCGATGAAATTGCGAAACTAGTGTTTGGTCTTGTGACTATCGGGCTTCCGGCCAGTGGCCACCCCAGTACCCAACGGCATTCCGGACCTCATTTGAGGTTAGTCAAATGAACTGTGAGAAGCCGGGGCATTTGAGCCCCGGTTTCTCACACAAACGTTTCATCGCTTATCTATAGGGCAACTGAAAGCGTTGGCCCCATGTCTCAGCAATTCCTTGTCAGTGCACAGGCCCGGACTTTCAGTCTGGCCAAAGTCGCGCGCATGACGGACGAGGAGGCCCAGATGCGTTCCGACCGATTCGCTGGGCGGAAACCAGGGCGCACCGGTTTGCGTTCGCGACGGTACACTGAAGGGCTACCTATAAGACCTGCAAGCTCTATCGCTGAAAGGCTTGCTCGCACCAATCGCGTCGCTTCCCCGCAACGACGGATCAAACGAATCGCACGCGGCGCCTCACCGCCGCCGCGCCGGCATCGAGCGCCGGCAAGTCGCCGGAGGCCTTGATCTCGGTGACATAGCGCTCCAGCGCCAGCAGCGAGCGCGTCATGCCGTCGGCAAGGCGCGAGGTTTTCGCCAGCCCGTGCTCGGTCTTTTCCCAGGCATAGGGCGCAACGATGAGCTGGTAGAGCGCGCGCCAGGCCGCGAGCGACAGCAAGAGCCAATGCAGCGGCGTCAGCATCAAGACCCACGCGCTCGCCAGCAGCCCCCGCCGCTTGAGGCCGAGCCAGCCGAGATAGGCCGAGGTCGCATAGCCGATGACGATCGTCGTGCCATAGAGCGCCGCCAGGATCGCCACCGGGAGGCCGCCGCCCTGCCACATCGGCGCGCCGGCGGCGAGCGCATAGAGCAAGCCGGCGACGAACAGCGGGTGCACCAGTGCGGCGAGCGCATTGCCGCCGACGATGAGCTGCAGGCCGACGAAGCCTTTGAGCCCGAGATCGCGCCGCAGCCGGCGCGGCCGGCGCATATGCACGAGCCAGGTCTGCATCCAGCCCTTGAACCAGCGCGTGCGCTGGCGCAGCCAGGGCCCGAGCCTGGCCGGCGCTTCTTCGTAGGTCGTGGATGAGATCACGCCGGCCGGATAGCCGAAGCGCGCAAGGCGCATGCCGAGATCGGCATCCTCGGTCACGTTGTAGGCGTCCCAGCCGCCGACTTCGCGCAGGCGCGCGGTGCGGAAATGATTGGACGAGCCGCCGAGCGGCAAGGGCAAATCAAAGGCCGCGATTCCCGGCAGGAACACGTCGAACTGGCCGGCGTATTCGGCGGTGAACAGCCGTGCCAGCCAGCCGTCCTCGGTGTTGTCGATGCACAGGCGCGCCTGCACGCAGGCGAGCCGCTCGCCGCCGGCGCGGAAGGCGCGCAGGGCGCGGCGCAGTTGGTCGGGTTCCGGCCGGTCCTCGGCGTCGTAGATCACGGTGAAGGTGCCGCGCGCGAACGGCAGGGCGACGTTGAGCGCTTTCGGCTTGGTGCGCGGGCCGGCGACCGGCACCGAAATGACCGTGACGGGCAGGCGGCTTCGGCGGTGTTTGAGCGCGGCGCGGGTTTCGCGGTCGTCGGCTTCGACGGCGAGGATGACGTCGAGCTTCTCGCGCGGGTAATGCAGGCGCTCGATCGCCGCCAGCAGGCCGTCGAGGGAGGCCGCCTCGCGGTAGAGCGCGGCGATGACGGTGTAGACGGGCAGTTCGTGGTCGGGCGGGTCGCGGCCGCGGTCGCACCAGCTCCAGCCGGCGCACAGCGTGGCGAGGCGCAAGCCGAGCCAGGCAAGGAAGACGACCGCCAGCGCGATGTCGGTGAGCAGCAGCGCCGCCGGCACCGCCAGCAGGACTGCGCCGAGCGCGGCGAGTGCACCGAGTGCAACGGCTGCGCCGCCCGCCCCCCTCCCCCCGCCGACATCGTCGGCGAGGCTTGCTTGAGGCCCTCCGCTGCGCGCGCGGCCAAAGTGGGGGAGGTGGCGCGCAGGGCGAAGCGGACGATGCAGTCGTTGCTGCTGAAGCGGAAGTGGCGCGCCTGATGCGGATGCCGCCTGATCAGGGCGCCGATGCGCCGCGCCGCGGCGGCGCGCGGGGCGACCACCAGGCAAAGATCGCCGCCCTCGGCAAGCGGCAGCATGCCCTGCGCCGCCGCCTCGATCAGGCGCGCGTCGCCGAGCGGGCACCTGGCGCGCGCGACACCGCTGAGCGGCTCGTAGGCGACGCCGAGGCTGTCGCCGAGCGCGCGCAGATAGGTTTCCTCATCGATGCGGCCGGCCGCGATCAGCACCCGGTCGGCGCCCAGCCGCAGCGCGGCCGCGCGCTCGTCGGCCGCGGCGATCACGCCGGCGGGAAGCAAATGACGCACGCAATCGAGCTCGCGGAATTCGTCTGCGGCGCCGGCGGGCGATTGCGGCGTGCGCGCCGCCACGCCGGCGGCTCGCTCAAAGCCGGCCCGCGGGCGCGCCAAGGCCGCTCCGCCACGCATACGCAACGCTGCCTACCCCACTTGCCCCTACAGCTGGCGGCAGATAGTAGCGCCGATACAACTTTATCGCGAGGGCGAAGTGCAACGGGGCCGCCGCATTGGCGAGCCGCGCCGGCCGGTGTTAGAAGGCCGGCCATGTCGGGATTTATGTCACATTACGCCGTGCCGGCCGCGATCGTGGCGGTCGCCATCGTCCTGGTGCTCGGGCTGGTCAATATGATGCGCGGCGGCTCGCCCAACCGCTCGCAGAAGCTGATGCGGATGCGCGTGCTGCTGCAATTCGTCGCCATTATCATCATCATGGCGACGATCTGGATGATGGGCCGTTAGCGCCGGCGGCTCGAGCCGCGCGCCGGACGCAGCGTCACTTCGCCGGGGCCGCCTGCTTGTCGCCGCTCTTGTCGCTCGTCTCGGCCGGCGTGGTCAGGGCCTTCTTGGCCGCGGCGGCCAGGTCGACCGAGGTCGCCTGCGCGGTGTGGTCATGGGCGCCGCAGGCCAGCGCCGGAGTCGCGACCGGCAACGCCACGAATGCGGCGGCGGCGGCGATCATCAGAAAACGCGTCATGTCGTCCCTCATAGGGCTGACAGATTCAGCCAAGGCCGCAAGGCTAGCGCAAAACCGCGGCGCTGCGAAGGGGGAAGCGTCCCGTCCGGTCGCCCGCGCTATTTATACGGCACGGCGCGCATATACTCGGCATTGCCGTGCTTTTTCTTCTTTTTCACCATCGCCTTCGCCACTTTTTTCGTCTTCTTCTTGGCGGCGAAGTCGGTGGCGGCGGACTTGGCGGTATGCGCCGCGCCGGTACGGGCCGACGCGACGGCCGGCAATGTCATGAGCGCAGCGGCCAGGACGATCGCGAGATGACGCATGGTTGTCCCCCCATAGGCTGAGACGGAAAGGCGGCTAATATAGCAGGCGGAAAGCCCGGGGAACGCAATGGTCGTACTCAACCGCATCTATACCCGTACCGGCGACGACGGCACGACCGCGCTCGGCAGCGGCGCCCGCCGCAAAAAATACGATCTGCGGGTCGAAGCCTATGGCACGGTGGACGAGGTCAACGCGGTGCTCGGACTGGTGCGGCTGCATACGCAAGGGCAGCCGCTCGATGGCGCGCTGGCGCGCATCCAGAACGACCTGTTCGATGTGTCGGCCGATCTGTGCCTGGCCGAGAAGGGGCCTGGCGGCGCCCGCTTGACCGTGACCGACACCCAGGTCGCCTGGCTGGAGAGCGAGATCGACCGGCTCAACGCCGATCTCGAGCCGCTGAAATCTTTCATTCTGCCCGGCGGCACCGCCGCGTCGGCTTACTTGCATCTGGCGCGCACCGTGTGCCGGCGCGCCGAGCGCATCATGGTCGCGCTCAAGGACAAAGAGGGCGTGTCGGAGCCGTCGCTGAAATACATGAACCGGCTCTCCGACTACCTGTTCGTCGCCGGCCGCTATGCCAACGACAAAGGCGCGCGCGACGTGCTGTGGGCGCCGGGGCAGAACCGCTAGGTCCGCTTCGTTTTAATTTGAGTCGAGCCACTCCCCGTTCGTCGCCGCGACAGCAATGCGGATGAGGTTGTGTCATGACGCTGCGAAAAGATGTTGCCGTCGCGGTGAGTTTCGCGCTCGCGGTTGTCGCCGCGCTGGGGGGAGCGCGGGCAAGCCCGCTCGACGATCTCATCGCGCCCAAGGGCGGCACCAGCGCCTGCTTCATCCGCGTCTATGACGCCGAGCACCTGCGCAAAAATCCGAAGCAAAAAATCACCGCGATGACGGTCTGGCTGCGATACGCGCCGGATTTGAACGGCGGCCCGGATCTGGGGCTTGCCATCCGCCGGCGCGGCGAGCCCAAACCGTTGTTCGCGCAGGGCGGCTGCGCGTGGAACGAGCAAGCCAATCTCGACACGTCGGACCGGCGGATGATCGGTGAATTCAAAAAGGAAGCAGGCGCCGCCTGCATGATGCTGGCGCGGCCGGAAGTCTTTGAGGTCTCGAGCGCGGAAGAGGGCGGCTTCCTCATTCTCGATCGCGGCAAGGACGCCAATACGATGCTGGTCTATCTGGACGCCGGCCTGGTCATGGTGAAACGCGCCGACCGCGCCAAGCAGCTCGATATCGACTTCGGCACCGATGACCGCGTGTTCCTGCTGCACCGGACCGACCCCGAGGATTGCGCCGCCGTCGAGGATGCCCTGACGACGCCGGAGCGGGCCCAGCCCCGGCGTTGACCGCGCTTTGACCCGCTATTAGGGTGCGCCGCACCAATTTCCGGGCCCAAAGCTGGGGAAAGCGGCCCGAGGAGCGCATTCAGACATGAAAATTCTGGTGCCCGTGAAGCGGGTAATCGACTTCAACGTGAAGATCCGCGTCAAGCCGGACGGCTCCGGCGTCGAGCTCGCCAACATCAAAATGTCGATGAACCCGTTCGACGAGATCGCCGTCGAGGAGGCGATCCGGCTGAAGGAGGCCGGCAAGGCGACCGAGATCGTGGCGGTGTCAATCGGTCCGGCGCAGGCCTCCGAAACGATCCGCACCGCACTCGCCATGGGGGCCGACCGCGGCATCCTGGTGAAGACGGACGACACGGTCGAGCCGCTCGCCGTCGCCAAGCTGCTCAAGGCCGTGGTCGAAGCGGAAAAGCCCGGCCTCGTCATCATGGGCAAGCAGGCGATCGACGACGACAGCAATCAGACCGGGCAGATGCTGGCGGCGCTGCTCAACTGGTCGCAAGGCACCTTCGCTTCCAAGCTCGGCATCGACGGCGACAGCGTCACGGTCACGCGCGAGGTGGACGGCGGCTTGCAGACCGTCAAGCTGAAGGCGCCGGCCATCGTCACCACCGACCTACGGCTGAACGAGCCGCGCTATGCCTCGCTGCCCAACATCATGAAGGCGAAGAAGAAGCCGATCGACGAGAAATCGCCCGGCGATTACGGCGTCGACACCAAGCCGCGCCTCGCGGTGATCAAGACCTCCGATCCGCCGGGCCGCAAGTCGGGCGTCAAGGTCGGTTCGGTGGCCGAGCTGGTCGCCAAGCTCAAGGACGAGGCGGGGGTGTTGTGATGCTCGGCCTCTCCGCAAATGAGCGCGGTCGTTATTGCGCGCTCTCCCCTTGTGGGAGAGGGCATGACCGGCACTTCCAACGGCATGGATGGGTGAGGGGTCTGACCCCTCACCCCACATTCAGCGTTGCGCCTCCGAGTAGCCCTCTCCCACAAGGGGAGAGGGCGGCAGATGCGAGCGCAGTGCGCGCGGAGATTCAATAATGACCACACTTCTTCTCGCGGAGCACGACAACAAGACGCTCAAGGACGCCACCAACAAGGCGCTCAGCGCGGCCAAGGCGCTTGGCGGCGACGTGCACGTGCTGGTCGCCGGCAAGGATTGCAAAGCGGTCGCCGAAGCGGCCGCCAAGCTCGACGGCGTCGCCAAGGTGCTGCTCGCCGACGCCGCGCCTTACGAGCACCAGCTGGCCGAGCCGACCGCCGCGCTCATCGTCTCGCTCGCCGGCAATTACGATGCGATCGTCGCGCCCGCCACCACCACCGGCAAGAACATCATGCCGCGCGTGGCCGCGCTGCTCGACGTGATGCAGATTTCCGACATCACCAAGGTCGTCGCCCCCGACACTTTCGAGCGGCCGATCTATGCCGGCAACGCGATCCAGACCGTGAAGTCGTCCGATGCCAAGAAGGTCATCACCGTGCGCACCTCGACCTTCCAGGCGACGGGCGAGGGCGGCTCGGCGGCAATCGAGAACGTGACGGCGGCCGCCGATCCGGGCCTGTCGAGCTTCGTCGGCGAAGAACTGTCGAAATCCGATCGTCCGGAATTGACCTCCGCGAAGATCATCATCTCCGGCGGCCGCGCCATGCAGAGCCGCGAGAACTTCACCAAATATATCGAGCCGGTAGCGGACAAGCTCGGCGCCGCCATGGGCGCCTCGCGCGCCGCGGTCGACGCCGGCTACGCGCCCAACGATTGGCAGGTCGGGCAGACCGGCAAGGTGGTGGCGCCCGAGCTTTACATCGCGGTCGGCATTTCGGGCGCGATCCAGCATCTTGCCGGAATGAAGGATTCCAAAGTCATCGTCGCCATCAACAAGGATGAAGAGGCTCCCATCTTTCAGGTCGCCGACTATGGGCTGGTCGCCGACCTCTACCAGGCGCTGCCGGAACTCGCACAGGAATTGAGCAAGCTCGGACGTTGACCACGCCGGGCGAATTAGCCGCACCGCCCGTGGCGTGGCCCGGCGGTTCGGCGTAGAAGGGGCAACTCAAAGCGGGGCCGCGATCTATGCGGCTTCGCGCGACGGAAACAAATATGGCGGTCACAATCAAAAATGTCGGGGTGATCGGCGCCGGACAAATGGGCAATGGCATCGCCCATGTCTGTTCGCTGGCGGGCTATTCGGTTTTGATGAACGACGTGTCGCCCGATCGCGTCAAGGCCGCCATGGCCACGGTCAACGGCAACATGGCGCGCCAGGTCTCGCGCAACGCGATCAGCGAAGAGCAGAAAAAGGCGGCGCTCGCGCTCATCAAGCCGGCGGAAAAGATCGATGATCTGTCCGGCTGCGACATCGTGATCGAAACCGCGACCGAGAAGGAAGAAGTCAAGCGCCAGATATTCGCCGACCTGTGCGCGGGACTGAAGCCCGAGGCGATCATCGCCACCAACACCTCCTCGATCTCGATCACGCGGCTCGCCTCTTCCACCGACCGGCCGGAGCGCTTCATCGGCATTCACTTCATGAATCCGGTGCCGCTGATGGAGCTCGTCGAACTAATCCGCGGCATCGCCACCGACGACGCCACTTTCGAGACGAGCAAGGCCTTCATCGACAAGCTCGGCAAGATCGTCGCGGTGTCGGAGGACTTTCCCGCCTTCATCGTCAACCGCATCCTGCTGCCGATGATCAACGAGGCCGTCTACACGCTCTATGAAGGCGTCGGCAATGTGGAGTCGATCGACACCGCCATGCGGCTCGGCGCGCATCATCCCATGGGTCCGCTCGAGCTCGCCGATTTCATCGGGCTCGATACGGTACTGTCGGTGATGCAGGTGCTGTACGAGGGGCTGGCCGATTCGAAATACCGCCCGTGCCCGCTCCTGGTGAAATACGTCGAGGCCGGCTGGCTCGGCCGCAAGACGCAGCGCGGCTTTTACGACTATCGCGGCGAGAAGCCGGTGCCGACGCGGTAGATCGCGTATTTAGACTTCATTGACTCCCGCGGCGTAGGAATGGTCGCCATGGACCCCGCCTCCCTCGCCGGCGCCCTGGTCAGCGCCCAGATGAGCCGCGTGCAGATGGCTGCCGCGGCGGCGATGATGCGCATGAATGCCGATGCCGCGCAGTCGGTGGTGCAGGTGGTGCAGGCCGCCGAGCAGAACGCGCAGCGCCTGGCGGATGTGGCCGCCGGCATCGGCCGCAGCATCAACATCACCGCCTAGGACGCGCGCAAAACGCCGCACCCGGACCGGCCGCGGCCGATTCTAATAATCGGTTAACCAAGCATTCCTATCGTATCCTCCCCAGAGGCGTACGATGTCCGGTTTCAGACTCGTTCCATACAAGATGACGTTCGGCCGGAGCGCCTGGCAGGACGTCAACTATTATCGCAGGCAGCGGGCGGCGATTGTCGCCAACGCGCAATCGCTGTTGGATACCGCGAATTCGTCCTTGTTCGGCGCCTTGCAAAACCAGGTGAGCGGCGCGGCCAACAACGCCGCGCAAGCCGCGCTCGACCGTGTCAATGCGCTGGCACTGGCGACGAAAGACACCGTCAACAAGCAGATCGATCAGGCGCAGTCGCTGCTCGGTTCGACGACCGGGTCGGGCTCGTCGGTCAACACCATCGCCTAGGGCGGGGCCGGATCAGGTCGAGCCGCAAACTCGCTTCACCTCTCCCCTGTGGGGAGAGGTCGACGCGCGAAGCGCGTCGGGTGAGGGGGCAACGGATCATCGAGAGTCGATTTGCCCCCTCACCCCAGCCCTCTCCCCAACGGGGAGAGGGAGCGCGCCGTGCCTGACTGAGCGATTTAGCCTGAACGCACCGCGCATTAGCGCGCGCTCTGCTTCTCGCCGCCGAGCGCGGCCTCGATCAGCTTCACCGCGTCCTTGCTCGCCCATTCGGCGGGACCGGCGATGCTGCCGATCTCGCAACCGTGCGGGTCGACCAACAGCGTGGTCGGCATGCCGAACGCGCGGCCGATGCTCTTGAGATCCTGGAACGCCTTGGCGCTCGGGTCGGCGTAATAGGCGAGTTTTTTCACGCCGACGTTCTTGAGAAACTGCTTCGGCTTGTCGGGGTCGCGGGTGTCGATATTCACCGCCACCACCTGGAAGCGGGGGCCGCCAAGCTCGCCTTCGAGCGCATCGAGGGCCGGCATTTCGCGCCGGCAGGGCACGCACCAGGTGGCCCACAGGTTGAGCAGAATGGTGCGGCCGCGGAAATCGGCGAGGCTCGTTTGCTTGCCGGCGGCGTCGTGGAAAGAAAGCTCCGGGATCTTCAACGGACTGTTCGCGACCTTGACGGCCGCCACCTCGCCGGTCGCGAAGGGCGCGACTTTCTTCGCCAGCGCCACCGCCGGCCGGCAGGCCGGATCGCCGCCCGCATTGCCTCTGAGGGCCGAAAACCCGTATACCCCCGCCAGCCCGACGGCCAGGCCGGCGATGCAGCCCGCCACGATCAAGGCAAGCCGCTTTTTGCCCGCGCTGGACGAAGGACGTGTGGGATCGGTCATGATCGGCGAAACCTCGGTGGTTGTGCCATGAGCAACAAGATGTGGGGCGGGCGCTTTGCGTCCGGCCCGGATGCGGTCATGGAGGAGATCAACGCCTCCATCGATTTCGACCGGCATCTCTACCGCCAGGACATCGCCGCGTCCAAGGCCCACGCCGAGATGCTGGCCAAGCAGGGCATCATTGCGGCGGACGATGCGAAAAAAATCGCACGCGGTCTAGACACGATCCTGTCAGAGATCGTCGGCGGGAAGTTCAAGTTCAGCCGCGCGCTCGAAGACATCCATATGAACGTGGAGGGCCGGCTCGCCGAGCTGATCGGCGCGGCGGCGGGACGCCTGCATACCGCGCGCTCGCGCAACGACCAGGTGGCGACCGATTTCCGGCTATGGGTGCGCGACGAGATCGACGCGCTCGATGCGGCGCTCGGCCGCTATCAGCGCGCGCTCGCCGAGAAGGCGCTGGCGCATGCCGACACCGTGATGCCGGGCCTCACGCATTTGCAGACCGCGCAGCCGGTGACCTTCGGGCACCACCTGCTCGCCTATGTGGAGATGGCCGCGCGCGACCGCGGCCGTTTCGCCGACGCGCGCAAGCGCCTCAATGAATCGCCGCTCGGCTCCGGCGCGCTGGCCGGCACCTCCTTCGCTCTCGACCGCGACCTGACCGCGAAGAAGCTCGGCTTCGACCGGCCGATGGCGAATTCGCTCGACGCCGTGTCCGACCGCGATTTCGTCATGGAGACGCTGGCCGCCGCCGCGATCGCGTCGGTGCACCTGTCGCGGCTGGCGGAAGAAATCGTGATCTGGTCGTCGCCGCTGACCGGGCTGGTGAAGCTGTCCGACAAGTTCACCACCGGCTCCTCGATGATGCCGCAGAAGCGCAACCCGGACGCCGCCGAGCTGGTGCGCGCCAAGAGCGGGCGGGTGATCGGGGCGCTCACCGCGCTCATGGTGATCATGAAGGGCCTGCCGCTCGCCTATGCCAAGGACATGCAGGAGGACAAGGAGGGCGCCATGGACGCGCTGTCGGCGCTCTCGCTGTCGGTTGCGGCGATGACCGGCATGGTCGGCGACCTCGAGCCGGACGCCGCGACGATGAAGAAGGCGGCGGGCGAGGGCTACGCCACCGCGACCGACCTTGCCGACTGGCTGGTGCGCAGCCTGAAAATGCCGTTCCGCGACGCCCATCACGTCACCGGCCGCATCGTCGCCAAGGCGGCCGAGACGGGCGTTGCCCTGCACCGGCTGCCGCTCGCGGGCATGCAGGCCGTCGAGCCGAGAATCACGGATGACGTGTTCAGCGTGCTCTCGGTCGACCGCTCGGTGAAGAGCCGGGTGAGCTACGGCGGCACCGCGCCGAAAAACGTGCGCGCGCAGGCGCGGAAATGGCTGCGCAAGCTCGAAAAAGAGAAAACCTGACTTCGCCTTGATCGCGTGTTTTGCTAGTGTGGCTTGTCCAAGGAGCGCTTCTTGAAGCTTTTTTGTGCACGTTTCTATCTCCGGCTGGCCTTGGCCGCCGCGCTCGCCGCCGCCTTCGCGCTTGGCGCCTGCGGGCGCAAGGGTCCGCTCGACCCCCCGCCCGGGGCCTCGCTCACGGGCGAGCAAGGGGCCACGGCCGTCGGTGCGGACGGCAAACCGGTGCCGCAGGGCCCGAAAAAGCGTATTCCGCTCGACGTCCTGCTCAACTGAGCGCGCCCGATGCACCATTTCGCCTATCGCGACGGCGTCCTCCACGCCGAGGCGGTCAGCCTCGACGCGCTCGCGCAGACCATCGGCACGCCGTTTTACTGCTATTCGACCGCGACGCTGACGCGGCACTACAAGGTCTTCGCCGGCGCCTTCGCCGACGTCGACGCGCTCGTCTGCTACGCGATGAAGGCGAATTCCAATCAGGCCGTGATCAAGACGCTCGGCTCGCTCGGCGCCGGCGCCGACGTCGTCTCGGGCGGCGAGCTCAAGCGCGCGCGCTTAGCCGGCATCCCGCCCGACAAGATCATGTTCTCCGGCATCGGCAAGACCGCGGCTGAACTGGCCGCGGCGGTCGATGAAGGCATTCTCTGCATCAATGTGGAGTTGGAGCCCGAGCTCGACCTGTTGTCGTCGATCGCCGCCGCCAAGGGAAAGACCGCGCCGATCTCGGTGCGGGTCAATCCCGACATCGATCCCAAGACCCATCACAAGATCGCCACCGGCAAGGCCGAGAACAAATTCGGCATCCCGATCAGCCGCGCGCGCGAAGTCTATGCCCATGCCGCCAAGCTCAAGGGCGTCCAAGTGGCCGGCGTCGACATGCATATCGGCAGCCAGATCACCGACCTCGACCCGTTCGGCAACGCCTTCACGCTGCTCGCCGAATTCGTGCGCGAGCTGCGCGCCGACGGCCACGTCATCGGTCATGTCGATCTCGGCGGCGGCCTGGGTATTCCCTACCATGACAACAACGAGCCGCCGCCGCATCCCGAGCAATACGCCGAGGTGGTCAAGCGCGCGACACGCGACCTTCACTGCAGACTGATTTTCGAGCCGGGGCGCTTGCTGGTCGGCAATGCCGGCATTCTCGTGACCCGCGTGCTGTTCGTGAAGTACGGCGACGCCAAGAACTTCATCGTGGTCGACGCCGGCATGAACGATCTGATCCGCCCGACGCTCTATGACGCGCATCACGCGATCTGGCCGGTCAATGAGCCGGTCGCTTCGACGCGCCGCATCCGCGCCGACGTGGTGGGTCCGGTCTGCGAAAGCGGCGATTTTCTTGCGCTCGATCGCGACCTGCCGGAACCGCAGCCGGGCGCGCTCATGGCCGTGATGTCGGCCGGGGCCTATGGGGCCGTGCAGGCCGGCACCTACAACACGCGGGCTTTGGCGGCCGAAGTGCTGGTCAATGACGCCGAATGGGCTCTGGTTAGGCCGCGTGTCGATGTCGAGCAGCTTATCGCCCTCGACCGCCTGCCGCCGTGGCTGTAAGGCCGCCTAATCAGGCCCATTTGTCTCGATCGGTAAAATCTTCTGGAGGCGGGTAGGGGCCGCTTTCCGCGCCATCAATCCGACCCAATGTTTGGCGCTCCTTTTGCATGGCACGCATGGCTGCGCCTCGCCGGCGTGGAGTGGGAAATAACCGCGTGCTAGCGTGTTAAGTGAGTTTGACCCCCAAGCCCCGGGGCGACGGAGCGGCTTTTTGGACGAGTTGGACGAGCATCCGCGGGACCGCGAGCTGACCACCCGGATCATGCTGGCGCGGGCGCTGCAACGCGCGCGCGGCAGCTTGCTCTGGGAAGGCTTGTGGCCGGCGCTCGCATCGCTCACGACGGCCCTCGGGCTGTTCCTGGCATTTTCCTGGGCCGGGCTGTGGCTGGCGCTGCCGCCGCTGGGGCGGGCGGTGGGGCTGTTCGTGTTCTTGTTGTTGACGTCGTTGTCGGCGGTGCCGCTGGTGATGTTGCGGCTGCCGAGCGTGTTCGAGGGCCTGCGCCGGCTCGACCGCTCGAGCGGCGAGGGCCATCGGCCGGCCACCGCCGTGGCCGACGAAATCGCCGCCAACAAGCACGACCCGATCGCGCAGGCGCTCTGGCGCGCCCATGTCGAGCGCGCGCTCCTCTCGGCGCGCAAGCTCAGGGCTGGCTGGCCGCAGCCGAAACTGGCCCTGCGCGACCCGATGGCGCTGCGCGCTTTGGTGCTCATCCTGGTCGCCGCCAGCTTCTTTGCGGCCTCCGGCGAGCGGGTCAAGCGCATCGCCGCTGCCTTCGACTGGCAGGGGGTGGTGCAGCCGGCCAATTTCCGCGTCGACGCCTGGGTGACGCCCCCCGTCTACACCGGCCGCCCGCCGGTGATGCTGCCGGGCCTGCGCCCGGGCGAGACGGCCACCGCGGAGGCCGCGCCGGTCGCCGTGCCGGTTGGCAGCCACCTGGTGGTGCGCGCCACCGGCGACGTGCGCCTCGACGTGGCGCCCAAGGGCGGCCTCGAGGCCGCCAAGGCCGACCCCAAGGAACCGCTGCCGAAAGGCGCCGCCGAGCGCCGCTTCACCATCAAGGGCGACGGCAGCGCGAGCCTGCGCGGCGTCGGCGACAATCTCACCTGGGCCTTCACCGCCATTCCCGACCGGGCGCCGAGCATCGCCTTCATCAAGAAGCCGGAGCGGCAGGCGCGCGGCTCGCTCAGGCTCGACTACAAGATGGAAGACGACTACGGCGTGGTGGACGCCGAGGCGGATTTCGCGCTCAAGCCCGGCGCGCAGGCTTCGGCCGGGCTGCCGCCGCGTCCGCTGTTCGAAGCGCCGAAGATCCGGCTGTCGCTGCCGCAGGCGCGCACGAGCAAGGGCGCCGGGCAGACCATCCACGATCTCTCGGAGCACCCCTGGGCCGGCTCCGAGGTCACCGTGACGCTGCTCGCGCATGACGAAGCCGGCAACGAGGGGCGCAGCAAGCCGGAAGAGATCACGCTGCCGGAGCGCTTCTTCATCAAGCCGCTGGCGCGCGCGCTGATCGAGCAGCGCCGCACCCTGGCGCTCGACGCCAACAAGAAGCCGGTGGTGCTGACCGCGCTCGACGCGCTCGCCATCGCGCCCGAGCAGTTCACGCCCGACGCCGGCGTCTATCTCGGCCTGCGCTCGATCTACCACGAGCTCGAGCACGCGCGCAGCGACCCCGCCCTGCGCGAGGTGGTGGCGCGGCTGTGGGACATGGCGGTGCAGATCGAGGACGGCAATCTCAGCAAGGCGGAGCAGGCGCTGCGCAGCGCGCAGGAAGCCTTGCGCCAGGCGCTGGAGCGCGGCGCCAGCGACGAGGAGCTGAAGAAGCTGATGCAGGATCTGCGCGCCGCCATGGACAAGTTCCTGCAGCAGCTCGCGCAGCAGATGCAAAAGAACCCGCAGATGTCGCGGCCGCTCGACCGCAACACGCGCATGCTCACCCAGCGCGATCTCAACAACATGCTCGACCGCCTGGAACAGCTCGCCCGCTCCGGCGACCGCGACGCGGCGCGCCGGCTGCTCGAGGAAATGCAGTCGATGCTGGAGAACCTGCAGACGGCGCAGCAGGGCGACATGGATCAGGGCGACGACGACATGATGTCCTCGCTCGACGAGCTCGGCGACATGATCCGCAAGCAGCAGCAGTTGCGCGACAAGACCTTCAAGCAAGGCCAGGACATGCGCCGCGACCGCCAGCGCGGGCAGCGCGGCCAACGCGGGCGGCAGGGCGAGCGCTCGCTCGGCGATCTCAAACGCGACCAGCAGGCCCTGCGCGAGCGGCTGAGCAAGCTCTTGGAGCAGCTGCGCAAGCACGGGCTCGGCAATCCGCAGCAGGGCCAGCAGGGCCAGCAAGGGCAACAAGGCAAGCAGGGGCAAAAAGGCAACCAGACGGGCAAGCTCGGCGAAGCCGGCAAGGCCATGGGCGATGCCGAAGGCGAGCTGGGCGAGGGCGACGCCGACAGCGCGGTCGACTCACAAGGCCGCGCGCTGGAAGCCATGCGCAAGGGCGCGCAAGGCTTGGCCCAGCAGATGCAGCAGCAGGGCATGATGGGGCAGGGGCCGAATGGCCGGCCCGGCCGCAACGGCCGCGCGCGCGCGCAGAACGACACCGACCCGCTCGGCCGGCCGATGCGCGGGCGCGAATACGGCGACGACGTCACCGTGAAGGTGCCGCGCGAGATCGACGCGCAGCGCGCCCGCCGCATCCTCGACGAATTGCGCAAGCGCTACGGCGAGAGCTACCGCCCGCAGCTCGAGCTCGACTATATCGAGCGGCTGTTGAAGGGGTATTGATTAAGATTGCGGTTATTGTGCCGCTCGTCCCCGCGAACGGGGACCCAGGCGATGGTCGCCGGCACTGAAATGTTGCTCTGGATTCGCGCTTACGCGGAGCGCGGCCGATCGACATAGGCGGGCCACTAGCCACTTACGTTCGCTTCACTCCACTAATACTCATTCGATTGCTTCGATACGATCTCGGTACACCTGCACGAGCCGGCAGCTCTCGCTTGCCCGGCAGATATCGGGCCAGATGCTCGCGAGATAGCGGTGGAGGTCGCCAATCGTGAGATTGCCGACGCGAACGTGGATGACCCGCGGTCCGTTGACATTCACAAGGACGCGATCGGAAAAGTCTGCGTCTTTCGTCACGATCGTCAACGCGTTGGCCCCGGCATACTCCCAGATTTTACTGTCGGTCCAGGCGGGCCCGATGTCATGCATGAATTCATAGTCGCTGCCAGACCAGAGCGAAAACCAGCGCGGCAGATTGACATCGATCAGGTAGCGGGCCATCAGGCCGTTTCTTTGACGCTGTACCGGCGGTTCATCAGTCGGCTGGCAAATGCCAGGCAAGCCGAAATGTCCTCAGGCTCCAGCACCGGATACTGGCGCAGAATGGCCTCCGGCGTATCGCCGGCGCTCAGATAATCAAGAATGCTCTCGACCGTGATGCGCATGCCCCTGATCACCGGTTTGCCGTTGCAGATATCCGGATCGATGGTGATCCTGTCGATCGCCGGGATGGGTTGCGCGCCTGCCATAACGAAAATCTCCGAAATCCCACAAGAAACAGCTTATCATGTGAACCGACGTCGTTACAGCCGTCAGTTGCCCAGATTCCGCTTCGCTCGATGCGGACTACGGCGTCCTCACCGATAAACCTCCCGCCGATGGCCGACGGTCACCACCAGCACCACGAAGCGGTCGTCCTCGATGGCGGCGACGATGCGGTAATCGCCGACGCGGTAGCGCCAGAGGCCTTTGCGGTCGCCGGTCAGCGCATGGCCGAGACGGCGCGGGTCGTCGCTGCCGGCGATGCGCTCGCGCAAATAGCGCAGCACGCGCCGCTCGGCGTCGACGCCGAGCTTGCGCAGCTCGCGGGCGGCGGCGCGATCGAACTCGACCCGCCAGGCCAGCGCGGCCATCAGCGCATGTCCCGGAGAAGTGGGAACCGGTTTTCCGAAAAGGACATGCGCCACTCAAAATTGCTAGAGCATGTCCCGATTCCAACGGAACGAGACATGCTCTAGCGTTTGCTGCGTTTCTTGAGGTCGCGCTCCAGGCTTTCGAGCGTCACCCGCGGTCCGCGGCGCGCGAGGCGCCGGCGCGCCAGGTAATAGTCCTCGATATCCTCGATGTGCCGCAGGATCGCCTCGCGCGCGTAATAGCTCTTGCTGCGGCCGGTCTTCTTGGCGAGCGCGTCGAGCCGCCGCTCGATCTCGGGGGGCAGGCGAAGGGCGAGCATGTTGGGGCCTCCCAATTTGCTATACATGTATAGCAGACTATGCGCCAAGACAATGGCCGCAAGGGCAACCCGCAATGAGCAAACTCATTCTCCGATGCATCTCGGTTCTCGCTCTCGTGACGGCGGCAACGACGGCCCGGCCCGCCGACCGCGCGGGCAACGCGCGCGTTTTGTCCAAGGCCGCGTCTCCCATGACGGCCGCAGGCGATTGCGCAGCCAGGATGCAGAAGCTCGATCAATCGCAAGCCGAGGGCGAGGATCGCTTGCGGGAGAAATACGCGGTGGCCGATTTTTGCGCGAGCCAATACAAGAACGACAAGGCGGTCGAGAGCCTCGTCAAGGAATGCGATAAGTACGAGGAGCAGCCGGTGGTGAAGCAGCAATATCTCGCCGACTGCATGTTGGCGGCGTACGGTTACGCCAACGCCTTGTCCGCGCTGAAGGCGGAATACGGGAAGCAGCGACGATGAAGAAACCGGCACGCGGCATGAAGAAAGCAAAGAGCGCCTCGCGCGACGCAAAAGGCGACACGCCCTCCCGGCTGATCGACGCGCGCATCGAAAAGCTGGCCGATTGGCGGGGCGAGACGCTGGCGCGCGTCCGGCGCCTCATCAAAGAGGCCGATCCCGACGTGGTCGAGGCGGTGAAATGGCGAAAGCCGTCGAACCCGCTCGGCGTTCCGGTGTGGGAGCACGCCGGCATCGTCTGCACCGGCGAGACCTACAAGAGCGCGGTGAAACTGACCTTCGCCGGCGGCGCCGCGCTGAAGGATCCTGCCGGCCTGTTCAACGCCAGCCTCGACGGCAATGTGCGGCGCGCCATCGATATTCACGCGGGCGACACGATCGACGAAAAGTCGTTCAAGGCGCTCATCCGCGCCGCCGTGGCGCTGAATACGTCGAAAGCCGCCAGTCGGCGGCGCTAGGCTGGCCGAGTACGATTGGGCAGACGCCGCCCGGGTGAAGCCCGCGGGGCGTACACCCGGCGACGCGCTCGCTACAACCCTGGCTTGCCGAGCTTGCCGGCCTGTGGTGAGGTTCGCCGGGCGTTAGCGGCGCCGGACGCAACGACCCGCCTGCGAGAGGTCGAACCGTCGAAGCAGACTATCGTCCGCGCAAGCTTGCGAGGCCGAGGATGGGGGACCCGCCATGACAAGTTCCGCCGACAGCGCCGTGGATCCGCCAGGTCTTGCCGGGCGCCTGAAGGGATATTTCAGCTGTTTCATCACGGCCGCGCTCGTCGCCGTGTGCATCGTGGCGCTGGATTATGTGCTCAATCCGCAAACACGGCACGATCTCGGCGAGCTTCGTCAATTCACGCCCGCTCTCACCATCGCCCTGCTCAAAGACGCGGGCACCGATTGCGTGCCGAAGGCGGCGGCAAAGAACCTTATGGAGAGCCGTGAAGCGTGCCGTTCGCATCCGATTCTTGGCGATTGGCCGCAGGTCGGTCATTGGGCCGCGCGCATACCCGCGCCGTTCAAATTATTCTGGGCCGCGTTCGACGTGTCTTTGCATCTGATCTTCACGCGGCACCTGGTGCCGGCGGCGGTGGGCGTCTCGCAGCTCTTGCTTGGGTTCGGAATTTCGCTGCTCATCGCGCAAATGATCGGCCGCTGGAACGACTATTGGTTGGCGGTTTTCCTCATTCTCGGCACATTGATCATCGGGGCGGCCGCAACCTGTATCGTGTTGAATATCGCGGCGGCGCTATACCACGCGCTTACGCACCTGATCCCGAACTGGCCGACGAATGTCGCGGTTACGCTGACCGCTATTCTCGGCGTCGAGTGCAAATCGTTCGGCGCGATGGTGAAACGGCTGGTAGTCGACCGACCGGCGGATTCGCTGGCGTCCAGGGCAACCAAATCGATCGAACGCTATCTGTCGTGACACGCAAGGGGTCGGGGTGAGCCCCCTTGAGACCCTACGGACCGTCATCATCCGCGCCAGCGGATGATCCGGTACGCCGCAGCGTTGCCGATAAATCGCAAGCATCCTTGCATACTGGATGCCCCGCCGGAGTTTATCCCCGCGAAGCGGGGACGGGGTATGACAGCCGCGGGTATGGCGAAGAGTCAGTGCCTGGTCACCAGCGCCTCGCGCACGGCGCCCTGGATCTGCTCGACGGTGAAGGGCTTGGCGATCACGTCGTGCACCAGCGCGTCGAGCTCGTGCGTGCGCTCGCGCAGGTCGGCATAGCCGGTCATCAGCATGATGGTGATGTCCGGATGCCGGCGGCCGGTGGCGAGCGCCAGCGCAATGCCGTCCATCACCGGCATTTTCACGTCGCTGAGCAGCAGGTCGAAGCCGCCGTCCTTCTTGCCGAGCGCCTCGAGCGCGGCGGCGCCGTCCGCGGCGGCGGTCAGCTCATGGCCGTCTTCGCCGAGCGCGCGCGCGACGAGCTCGCGCAACGAGTCGTCGTCTTCGGCGATCAGGATCCTGGCCATCGCCTATTTCGATCCGGCGGCCACGTCGTGCGCGTTGAAAAAGCGCACCATGATGTTCTTCGCATCCGCCGGCGGCGAGGCGAGCCGGCTGCGGAAGTCGAGCTTTTCGCCGGGGCTGAGGATGCTGCGGCTCGGCAGCGCCGTCCAGGTGTAGACTTCCTGGCCGGCGGCGTCGCGGGCGGCAAAGCGCAGGCGCGGCACCTTGACCGGCTTGCTGGCGGTGCTGGCGATGGTGCCTTCCACCACCAGGATATTGACGCCGTCCTGCGTCTCCTTGGTGACCTTGACGTTCTCGAAGCTGAGATGGCGCAAGTTCACCGGCAGGCCGATGGCGGCGAACACCGACGCCGTCTGCGGCAGATAGCGCACGACCTCGCGGCGGGCGCCGATCAGCGCCACGTTGACCGCAAACAGCACCAGCACGACGGCGGTCCAGCGCGAGGAGCGGCGCGCCTGCTTGCGGCGGGCCTGCAGGCGCTGGCGGCGCGCGGCGTAGCTCTCGACGTCGTCGGATTGGGTGTCCTCGCTCGCCGGCTCGAGCAGGTCGTGGTGCTCGATCGGCGGCACCAAAGAAGGGGCATCCTCCATCGCCACCGGCTCGGCGGCGGCAGGCGGCTCGCCATGCTCTTCGTCGGCTTCGGCGGGATGCGGCTCCGGCTCGGCAGCCTCGGTCTCGGCGGCCGCTGGCGGTTCCTCGGCGAGGGCAGGCGCGGCCTCGGCGCGCGGCAACTCCGCCGCGCCCGGGGTCGATTGCGCCTCGGCTTCGGCGATGACGCCGTCGACGAAGGCATCCACGCTCGGCGCCTGCTTCTGCAGGCTGGCGAACCAGGTGGTCTTGCAGCGCGCGCAACGCACGGTCCGCCCGGCGGCGCCGAGCGTTCCCGGGTCGACCATGTAGGCCGTGGCACAGTTCGGACAGACGATCAGCATGACTTCGTGCGGTTTTCCGGCCCGGCAAATGTAGCAGCCGTCCGTTAATGGACCGGAAACCATGGCGGGCGCCGGTCAGCGGGGGAAAGGCCGAGTTTCCCGTTCCTTCCGCGCTAGCGGTGCCGCAATATTGCTGTAAAAGCGCTGTTCTCGGCTCGGCGTAGGGGCGCGGACGGCTTTGCGGGCCACAGGGCTCCGCGGGGGCGACGCCCAGCCGATCCAAGGCCCTAGGGACGCGATCGGAGACTAAGGGGTGGTCCGATTCGAAAATGTAGGCTTGCGCTACGGCATGGGGCCGGAGGTCCTGCGCGACCTCACTTTCCGTATCGATCCGCATTCTTTCCAATTCCTCACCGGGCCCTCCGGGGCCGGCAAGACCTCGCTGCTGCGCCTGCTCTTCCTCTCGCTCAAGCCGACGCGCGGGCTGATCACCCAGTTCGGCCACGACGTCGCCACCCTGTCGAAGGACGCCGTGGCGACGCTGCGCCGCCGCATCGGCATCGTGTTCCAGGATTTCCGCCTGCTCGACCACATGACCACCTACGAGAACGTCGCGCTGCCGCTGCGCGTCATGGGGCGGCCGGAAGGCACCTACCGCGAGGAGGTGGTCGAGCTCTTGCACTGGGTCGGCCTGGGCGAGCGCATGTGGGCGCTGCCGCCGGTCTTGTCGGGCGGCGAGAAGCAGCGCGCCGCGATCGCGCGCGCGGTGATCGCGCGGCCGCAGCTGCTGCTCGCCGACGAGCCGACCGGCAATGTCGATCCTTCGCTCGCCCAGCGCCTGCTGCGCCTGTTCATCGAGCTCAACAAGTCGGGCACTTCGGTGGTGATCGCCACGCACGACATCGCGTTGATGGACCAATACGATGCGCGTCGGCTGGTGCTGCACGAAGGCCGCCTGCATATCTATGATTGACCGGGGACGACGATGAGCGACATCGCGAGCAGCGAAATCGACACCACGCCGCGTCCGCCGGCCGGCGCGCTGCCGCGCTTCGACACGGCGCTGGTGCCGCGCCAGTCGATCTCGGGACGCGCCTTGGTCGCGGTCGTCGCCATCATGACTTTCCTCGCCTCCATCACCACCGGGGCGGTGATCTTGATCGGCACGGCGGCGAGCGAGTGGCAGTCGGAAGTGGCGCGCGAGGTGACGATCCAGGTGATCCCGGCGCCCGGGCGCGACATGGACGCCAGCGTGGAGAAAGCGGCAGCGCTCGCGCGCGGCTTCCCCGGCATCGGCGACGTGCAGCCCTACAGCAAGGCGCAATCGAGCAAGCTGCTCGAGCCGTGGCTCGGCAGCGGGCTCACGCTCGAGGAATTGCCGGTGCCGCGGCTGATCGTGATCAAGATCGCGCCCGGCGCCGCGCCCGATATTTCCGCCTTGCGCGACGCGCTGGCCAAGCAGGTGCCCGGCGCGCTGCTCGACGACCACCGCGGCTGGGTCGAGCGCATGCGCGCCATGGCGGGCACCGCGGTGGCGGGCGGCATCGCCATCCTGATCCTCGTGGTCGCCGCCACCATGCTGTCGGTCACCTTCGCCACCCGCGGGGCGATGGCCACCAACAAGCCGGTGATCGAGGTCCTGCACTTCGTCGGCGCCAAGAACGGTTTCATCGCCGGGCATTTCCAGCGTCACTTCCTGGCGCTCGGCCTGCAAGGCGGCGTGCTCGGCGGCGGCACCGCGCTGCTCGTCTTCGCGATCGCCGGCCTGCTCAGCCGCGGCTTTGCCGGCACGCCCGCCGGCGAGCAGACGGCCGCCCTGTTCGGCTCCTTCTCGATCGGGGTCGGCGGCTATGTCGCGGTGCTGGCGCAGGTGGTGCTGATCGCGCTGGTCACGGCGCTTACCTCGCGCCACACCGTCAACCGCACATTGGAAGCAATCGATTAAATGCTTTCGGCCCTTGCACGCGGGATCGGCTTCCTCACCATGATGGTGGGCACGGCGGGCGCCGTGCTGCTGGTCTGCGGCTTTTTCTGGTTCGTCCTGCAGGTTCCGACCGAGGAAGTGGAGCTGCGCGGCAAGGCCGACGGCATCGTGGTGCTGACCGGCGCCGCCACGCGAATTCCCGACGCCATCGAGCTGTTGGCGGCCGACCGCGGCAAACGCTTGCTGATCACCGGCGTTTACCGATCGACCCGCGCCGAGCAGATCGCGCGGCTGGCGCCGGTCTATGCCAAGTATTTCAAATGCTGCATCGACCTCGGCCACGCCGCGCTCAACACTTTCGGTAACGCGATCGAGACCAAGCGCTGGGCGAGCGAGCACAATTTCAACTCGCTGATCATCGTCACCTCGAACTGGCACATGCCGCGCGCCATGAACGAGCTCAGGCATCAGCTTCCGCAAGCCAAGCTGATCTCCTATCCGGTCGTCTCCGCGAAATTCAAGAGCGATCCCTGGTGGTCGAACGGCGCGACCGCCACGCTGTTGTTCAGCGAATATCTGAAATATATCTTCGCGGCTGCCCGGATGCGCATCGACCCCGATAGCGGTTGAGAGGGCTTTGCGTTGAATCTTGTCCGCTCGCTCGCATTCAACGCGCTGTTCTACCTGAACACGCTCGTCTGGCTCGTTGTGGCGCTGCCGACCTTCTTCATGCCCTACCGCGCCATCCTCTCGGTGGCGAAGGCTTGGGGGCGCGTCAACCTCCTGCTGCTGCGCTGGGTCGTGGGCATCGATTACGAAATCCGCGGCCGCGAGAAGATTCCGCGCGGCGCCGCCATCGTGGCCGCGAAGCACCAGTCGACCTGGGAGACCTTCGCGCTGCTGCCGCTGTTCGAGGATCCGACCTTCATCCTCAAGCGCGAATTGCAATGGATCCCGATCTTCGGCTGGTACACCATCAAGGGACGCATGGTGGCGGTCGACCGCTCCGCCGGCGTGAAGGCCTTCAACGCGATGGTGGAGAGCGCGCGCATCGAGCTCGCCAGGGGTCGCCAGCTCATCATTTTCCCCGAGGGCACCCGGCGGCCCGCCGGCGCCGAGCCGCGCTACAGATACGGCGTCGCTCATCTCTACGTCGCCGAAGGCGTGCCTTGCCTGCCGATTGCGCTCAATTCCGGCCTGTTCTGGCCGCGCCGCTCGCTCAAGCTCAGGCGTGGCACCATCGTGGTGGAGATCCTCGATCCGATTGCGCCGGGCCTCGACAGGGAAACGTTCTTCCAGCTGCTGCAAAGCAGGATAGAAACGGCGACGGCGCGGCTGATCGAGGAGGGCAATTCTTCTGCGTCGTTCCGGGGCGCCGCCGAGTAGCCCTGAAGCCGGATCCATAACACGGCCGGCGCATGATTTCGCGCCAACCGTTACGCGCCAGCGACAAGCGTGATCCCAAAACTTGAAGGGCTCCTGTGGGACGTGAATTGTTCGACGAAGGGATCCAGCGAAAGCCCTGCAAAATCGACGCTTGATGCATCAAAAGAAAGCCGCGTAGACTTAAATCAGCAGGCACATCCTATAAACGCCACGGCAAGCGGCGTTCGGGGCGCCGGACCGATGACGCCGCCGATGTTATGCCGCCGAGCAACGACGAGCGTGGGATAGTACGTAGGATTTATTGGTGAAAGCGAAAAAGAAGAAATCGTTGCGGCGTTTCCTGCCGACATACCGCTCGTTTGCCTATTTCACGTTTGCCGTCGGCCTTGGCGCGATACTCTATGGCGCTGGCGCAGCAAAGCTGTTCCACTTTCTCGTAGCGTTGCCATCGGCGTTTGATTCCGAATTCGGCAACTGGTTTCCGGATCGCTTCGAACGCTCCGGCGTCCTAAGGTACGATCCGGCGCGTGCGCAACCCGGGTACACGCTCTACACGGTGGCATCGGATCTGACGACGCACCTCGTCGACATGAAGGGTCGCGAGGTGCACAAATGGCTCGTTCCCCTCGACGTCGCGGTGCCCGGTTCGAATCGCAGCATAAAGACGTTCTTCGGCCTGGCGGTGCAGCAGAGCGAAGGCGGATACCTCTACCCGAACGGCGACATCCTTTTGATTTTCGAGGTGAGGATGCTCGGGCATCCGGTGATGCCCCTGGTCAAGCTCGACAAGGACTCCAACGTCATTTGGCGGACGCAGATCGGCGTTCATCACGCGATCAAGGTTGCCGGCGACAAAATTTACGCCCTGACCATGGAAGGGGAGGGGACGCAGCCGCGGGACACGCGCCGGCAGGAACCGGTCAGGGCTGCGCCGTCCTCGGCCGATTCGGTGACCGTGTTCGACGCCGACGGCAAGACCTTGAGCACGCATTCTGTCATGGACGCGATCGCAAACACCCAAGACATGCGGCTGCTCGACGAGGTTCGCTCGTATCGCGGACCGTTGGAAATACTCCATACGAATTCGATCGACGTGCTGACCGAGCAGACGGCGCGCTTCATTCCCGGCGCCAAGCCAGGCAACGTGCTGTTGTTGCTCAGAACCTTGGATATGCTGGTGGTAATGGACCTGGAGGCCGAAAAGATCGTCTGGGCGCTGCGCGGCAGCTGGCGCAAGCCGCATGATGCCCAGATGCTGCCGAATGGGCACATTTTGCTCTTCGACAACCGCGGGGATCTCATCACCAAGCACGGCCCCTCTCGTGTTGTGGAAATCGACCCGCGCACCGGCGGCATCGTCTGGTCCTACGATGGAACCGACGCCGACCCGCTCGACAGCGCCGACAATCGCGGCGGGGTGCAACGATTGGCCAACGGCAATACCCTGATCGACGAGGCCAACGCCGGGCGCATCCTCGAAGTCACACCGGACCAAAAAGTCGTATGGGAATTCGTCGACCGGAGCCAAGCCGTTGTTCGCGGCCGCAGGTACATTGCCTCGCTCGGGTTGAGAGCGCACCGCTACGATCCGTCCTACCTCAAATTTCTCGGCGCCGATAAGAGCCCAGTGGCGACGCACTAGGGCATGGTCGTTTCGCTTTGAATCAGGCCGCGCCGCATCGCTTCGATCCAAAATGATCGTGCTTTAGGCTGACTTTTTCTGGTCTTCGGCGCCGGCCTTCCGCCGCTTCGGCCGTGAGGGATCAAGCAGGCATTGCGAGATGATGAGCATTGCGGCCCCCCGCACTCTCGTGCGTTCCTTTCAGGCGTGTTCGACGCTAACCGGCCTTCCTGAAATTGTGCTAGGTTGAACGCCGATGCCTTGTCCTGAACAGTGGGAAGGCAATGAGGAGGCGTCAGTTTTTCGGCCTGCTCGGTGCTGCCGCGCTTGCCTGTGCGACCGGCGCGCAGGCGCAGGTGCGGCGCATAGGCGTTCTGCTTCCCTTTGTGAACGAAAATGACGGGCAGGTGCGGCAGCTATGGCCGGCGTTCAAGCAGCGCATGCATGAACTTGGCTGGGACGAAGGCCGTAGCGTCAAGTTCGACGTGCGTTTCACAACCCAGAACAGTGACCGAATCCGTGCCGGTGCCGCCGAACTCGTTGCGAGCAAGCCGGAAGTGATCGTGGTTTGGTCCAATCCGGGTTTGGCGGCGGTGAAGCAGGCGACGCAGACCATTCCGGTCGTCTTTACTCTCGTTGGCGATCCTGTCGCGAGCGGGCTGGTGGCGAGCCTTGCGCATCCGGGCGGCAATATCACCGGCTTCCAGAATTTTGAGCCAGCCACCATTGGAAAATGGCTGGAAATACTAAGGGCGATCGCTCCCCGTGTTCGACGCATCGGCGTCGTCTACAATCGGACCATTCCTGCCAATGTTGATTTCCTGCGCACGGCGCAGGCTGCTTCGCAAGCAATGGGCGTCGCGGTGACCGCAATAGACTTGCGGAGCGCCGAAGAGATCGATGCTGCTCTTACTCGGTTCGCGCAGCAACCAAATGGCGGCCTTGTGATTGCGCCAAATCCACTCAATGCGAGAAACGACGAGGCGTTTATTGCAACGGCCGCGCGGTTGCGTCTGCCGGCGATCTATCCTTTTGGCCTGAACGCGCAAAGAGGCGGGCTGGCCGCCTACGGGTTTGATACGATCGAACAACAGCGGGGCGTGGCCGCCTATGTTGATCGCGTCCTAAAGGGCGAAAAGCCTGGCGATTTGCCGGTGCAAGCGCCGACCAAATATCAACTCGTGATCAATCTCAAAACGGCGAAGGCGCTGGGTCTCGACGTGCCGATCTATTTGCAGCAGATCGCCGACGAGGTGATCGAATGATCAAAGGCTCGCACATGCGGGCCATGGTGCGATTCCAGGCATTTGGATAGAATTAAAGGCGCCGGAGTGACGACTATGAAACGGCGCGAGTTCATTTCCGGGCTTATTGGCGCAGCGGCCGCTTGGCCCCTCGCCGCGCAGGCACAAAAGCCGGATGCGCCGGTGGTCGGATTTCTCAGCAGCGTCTCGCGGGGGCCGTTCGCGCCAATGGTGAGCGCTTTCCGCAACGGTCTCAAGCAAATCGGATATGCGGAGGGCGCAAGGCTTGAAGTTGAAATCGTGGCTGGCGAGGTAACCGCGTGAAGGCACCTCCATCCGAATTGGGTGTTGGAGAGCGGCGCCCGCGCGGGCGGCTGTTCGCGAAATATGCCGCGCTTTTCGTGGCCGTTGTCTCCATCGCGCTTATTTCGAGCGGCGGGTTTGAGGTCTGGTTTTCCTATCGCGAGCACAACGCGTCGCTCATCCGCATCCAGCAGGAACAGGCGACGGCCGCCGCGGCGAAGATTGCGCAATTTATCGCGGAGATCCAAAGCCAGCTTGGCTGGACCACGCAACTGCCCTGGTCGCCCGGCATGCTGGAGCAACGCCGGTTCGATTGCTTGCGGCTGCTGCGGCAAGTGCCCGCCATAACGGAAATCGCCGAGCTTGACGCGACCGGCCACGAGCAGCTGCGCGTTTCGCGTCTGGCAATGGACGTCACCGCCAGCAACATCGATTTCTCCAATGCCCCCCAGTTCATCGAGGCCGCGGCTCACAAGGTCTACTACGGGCCGGTATATTTCCGGCGCGGGTCCGAACCGTACATGACGCTCGCGCTCGCCGGTGAGCGGCGCGACGCCGGCGTCAGCGTCGCGCAAGTCAATCTGAAATTCATCTGGGACGTGGTTTCGCAGATCAAGGTCGGCAAGCACGGCACGGCCTATGTCATCGACCAGCAATCGCGCCTGATCGCGCATCCGGACATTAGCCTTGTGCTGCGCAACAGCAGCCTGGCGCATCTGCAGCAGGTCAAGATGGCGAACGCAAGCCTGGCCGGGCGGCGGGAAGTGGGCCTGGACGAAGCGACCGATTTGCAGGGGCGGCCCGTGCTGGCCGCTTATGCGCCGGTCGAGCGGCTGGGCTGGCTGGTCTTTGTCGAACTGCCGCGCAGCGAGGCCTATGCTCCCTTGTATGCCTCGCTCGAACGCACGGGCGCTCTCCTTGCCGGCGGTCTCGTGCTGGCTTTGCTTAGCGGGTTGTTTCTGGCGCGCCGCATGGTGGTGCCGATCCGCACCCTGCGCGAGGGCGCGGCAAGATTCGGCACGGGCAATCTGGCGCAGCGCATTTCGCTGCATACGGGCGACGAACTGGAGACACTGGCCGATCAATTCAACGACATGGCCGAGCGACTGCAGGATTCCTATACCGACCTGGAAAAGAAGGTTGAAATTCGTACGCACGAGCTCCGTGAAGCGAGCGAGTTTCTTTCTTCGGTTTCGACAAAGATTTCCAAATATATTTCCCCGCAAATCTATAAGAGCATTTTTTCCGGCCAGCGCGACGTTGCGATCGCGACCGAGCGCAAGCGCCTTACGATCTTTTTTTCCGATATCAAGGACTTCACCTCGATCACCGAACGATTGCAACCCGAAGACTTGACCGCGCTGGTGAATGAATATTTCACCGAGATGTCGGATATTGCCACGCGCCACGGTGCCACCATCGACAAGTTCATCGGCGACGCCATGCTTTTGTTCTTTGGCGACCCGGAGACGAAGGGTGCGGCGGAGGACGCGCGCGCCTGCCTTGAAATGGCGGTCGACATGCAGAACCGGCTGGCGAAGCTCAACACCGAATGGCGCCGGCGCGGCATCGAGAATCCGTTTCGCGCCCGCATGGGCATCAACACGGGCTACTGCAATGTCGGCAATTTCGGCAGCAACGACCGGATGGATTACACCATTATCGGAGCCGAAGCGAACTTGGCGGCGCGCCTGCAACAAATCGCAGAGCCCGGCAGCATCGTGATGTCCTACGAGACCTATGCGCTGGTGCGCGACGTCGTGCTTGCGCATCCGCTTCCGCCGATCACCATGAAAGGGATCAGCCGCGAAGTCGTGCCTTATGCGGTCGACGGGCTGGCTGCGGACGAAAAGCAGCAGCATGTGCTCAGCGAGCGGGCGGCAGGCGTTGATATTTTCATCGATCTCGATGCGTTCGACGATGACTCGAAAGGACGTACACGCCGCCTTCTGCAGGACGCGCTCGCGCTGCTTGATCAGAAGCGGAAATCCGACCCCGGCCGATGATCGGTGGCGGGCGCGCGGTTTCGTGCCGCCTATCCACCCGCCCTCTCGTGCGTCCCTTTCAGGCGCTCCGCCAAGAGGTGCAGTTGCTCGTCGCGGTAGCCTTGCCGCTCGATTTCCTTGACCGTATCGAGCACGTAATCGCGGTTGTTGCCGGAGCGACCGTGCCCCTGCCGCACGAAGTGCAATTGGCGCTCGAGCGTGAGCCGGCCGGCATATTGCACGTGGCCGCGGTCCACCACGTAGCACAGCGCCTGCACGCTCTGCTGCGGGTCGTCGTCGAGCCAGACCGGGCGCATCGCCTCGCGATAGACCATGGTGACCTGCTCGCGCGCGCGCAAATAGTCGACCGTCGGCGCGCGCTTTGCCGCCGCCACCCGGTAGGCGATGCCGCGGCAATTGCCGCCGCGGTCGAGGCCGAGCACCAGCCCGGGTTTCTCCGGCGTGCCGCGGTGCACGAACGAGTAAACGCAGAGCGCGCGATGGGCGCCGACCAGCCGCGCGGGGCGCCGCTCCAGGAAGTCGAAGCCCGGCCGCCACATCAGCGATCCGTAGGCGAAAACCCACAGGTCGCCGCCGGAGTGTTCGGTAATGGCGTTCATCGAGGCGGATGAGGTTGACAGGAGCCGGCGAAGGGCGTTCGCCTAACAGGCGGAATATCCCGGCGCAACCCGCCGCCGGCGATCGGCGCAGAAACGCCGCATTCGGCGGGCTCTTGGCTTGCTATGGTCCGCGATCCGAACAGCATCCAATCCCGCCGCCGCACCGGGCGCCGCTACACGATCGTGCTGTTCATCGTGTTCGCGCTCATTGCCGGCTGGGCCTTGGTGTGGAAATTCGCCGCCGGCCAGGCGCAGGCCGCGGTCGAAGGCTGGCGCCTGCGCGAGGCGAAAGCCGGCCGCGTCTATATCTGCGGCGCGCAGAGCGTCGGCGGCTTTCCGTTCCGCATTGCGCTCACTTGCCAGCGCGCCTCGGTGCAGTTGCGCAACAAGGATGCGGCGATCGAGATCAAGACGCCAAGCATCATCACCGGCGCCCAAATCTTTCGGCCCGACACCTTGGTGAGCGAATTCATCGGGCCGCTCACCGTGGCGGCGGCAGGGCAGGCGCCTTTCCTTTCGGCTAATTGGACCAGCGGTGAATTGCGCGTCGTCGGCACGCCGGGCGCGCCGCGCAGCGCGTCGCTCAGCTTCGAGCGTCCGACCATAGAACGCATCGCCGGCGGCAAGCACGAGAGCCTGCTCAGCGCCAAGCATATCGAGGTGAGCGGCCGGATCGCTGCGGGCTCGGTCAGCAATCACCCGGTGGTCGAAGTGAGCTTGCGTGCCGAGCGCGCCTCGGCGCCCGGCTTTGCGCGCGCGGCCGAGCCGCCGATGGACCTCGACTTCACCGCCGTGCTGCGCGGGCTTTCCGACTTTTCGCCCAAGCCGTGGCCGGAGCGTTTCCGTGAGCTGCAGGCGGCGGGCGGAAGCATCGAGGTCGCGCAGGCGCGCGTCAAGCAGGGCGACACTTTGGCGGTCGGCGCCGGGAGCTTGTCGATCGACGGCAAAGGGCAACTTGCCGGCCAATTGAACGTTACAGTCGCCGGCCTCGAGCCGTTCCTGAATGCGATCGGTGCCGGCAAGGCCATCCAGCAGTCGCGCGGCATGGATCAGGTCGCCGGCATGCTGGACCGCCTGGCGCCCGGTCTGGGCAGCGTCGCGCGGCAACAGGCCGGCGCCAATCTCGGCGCCGGCATTGCGCTGCTCGGACGTCCCGCCACGCTGGAAGGCCGTCAAGCGGTCACGCTGCCGCTGCGTTTCAGCGACGGCGTCGCTTACCTCGGGCCGATCCCGCTCGGCCCGACCCCCGCGCTATTTTAGGCCGCCGCGCTCAGCGTCCGTAGCGGCCGGTCAGCGTCGCCTTCGCCAGCGTGTGGAAGTGCAGGTCGAAGCCGACCAGCGCGGCTGACGCCTGATCGTTCTGGGCGTCCGGCAGCTTGTCCACGTCAACCGCGAAAACCGTGATGTGATAGCGGTGCGGCTTGTCGCCTTTCGGCGGGCAAGGGCCGCCATAGCCATCGGAGCCGAAGTCGGTGCGGCTCTGGATGGCGCCCTGCGGCATCAGCTTCTTGCCCGGATCGCCGGCGCCCTTGGGCAGCGAGGTGGTGCCGGCGGGAATGTTGAACACGACCCAATGCCACCAGCCGCTCCCCGTCGGCGCATCCGGGTCGTACATGCTGACGGCGAAGCTCTTGGTCTTGGCCGGCGCGCCGCTCCACTTCAGCTCGGGCGAGACGTTGTCGCCGGTGCAGCCGAAGCCCTTGAACACCTGCTCGTTGGCGATCTTGCCGTGGTTCTTGATCTGTGGGCTCGTCAGCTTCATGCCTTTCGCGCTTGCGCCGCTCATGGCCAATGCGCTCACGCCGAGCGCGGCCATCAAAACCGACAATTTTGCCATGGAAACTCCTCCCGCTCGTTACCCCGAGCAACGGCCCCCGCTGCAAGGAAAACTCTAGGTCGCCGCACAACCGGCGGCAACAGGGAAAGCTTAGTCGCCGCCCGCCGCGTAGGGCTTCGGCAGCGGCGTATGCGGCAGGTCGGGATGCGGGCGGCCGAAGTCGGGCACGGCTGAAATCCTGCCCGATATCGACGATGCCTTTGCGGATCGCGCGCGTGCGCTCGAAATGCGTGAACAGCGCTTCGCCGTCGCCGTTGCGGATCGCTTTGGTCAACAAGGAAATGTCCTCGTTGAAGCGGCCGAGCATTTCGAGCACCGCATCCTTGTTGGCGAGGAACACGTCGCGCCACATGGTCGGATCGGAAGCGGCGATGCGGGTAAAATCGCGGAAGCCGCCGGCGGAGAATTTCAATACTTCCGAGCGCGTCACGCTCCGCAGTTCGTCGGCCGTGCCGACGATCGTGTAGGCAATCAGATGCGGCAGGTGGCTGGTGATGGCGAGCACAAGGTCGTGGTGGTCCGCCGCCATGGTTTCGACATTGGCGCCGAGCAGCCGCCAGAATTCGGCGAGCTTGTCGACGGCCTTTTGCTCTGCGCCCTCAGGCGGCGTCAGGATGCACCAGCGGTTGACGAACAGCTCGGCGAAGCCGGCATCGGGCCCCGAATACTCGGTCCCGGCCACCGGATGCGCCGGCACGAAATGCACATTTTCCGGCAGATGCGGACGCATGTCGCGGACGATCGAGCCCTTGACCGAGCCGACATCGGAGACGGTGGCACCGGCAGCCAGATGTGGCGCGATCTCCTTCGCCACCGGGCCGCAGGCGCCGACAGGAATGCACAAGATCACCAGATCGGCGCCTTCGACCGCGGCGGCGTTGGTTTCCACCACTTGATCGGCGAGGCCGAGCTCGGCCACGCGCCGGCGTGTCTGTGCCGAGCGCGCGGTGGCGACGATCGAGCCGACCGCGCCCTGCAGCTTCGCCGCGCGCGCGATCGAAGAGCCGATCAGGCCGACGCCGATGAGGGCGAGGCGGTTGTAAAGGGTCTTCTGTGTCACGCGCGCTCTCCGCGCGCTCGACCTGTTTGCCTACCGCTTGCCGCACGCACCGCGGCGCTTGTGTTCGTGGCTAACCAAAGCATTACGCTTCCTTCCCCACGAACTCGCTGAGCGCCTCGACCACCAGCCGGTTGGCCTCTTCCGTTCCCACCGTCAGGCGCAGCGCATGGGGAAGCCCGTAGCCGGCCACCCGGCGCAGGATCAGCCCGCGCCGCATGAGGAAGGCGTCGGCGTCGGCGGCGGTGCGGCCCTTCGTCTCCGGGAAATGGATGAGCACGAAATTGGCCACGCTCGGCGTCACTTTGAGGCCGAGCCTGCCGATCTCATCGGTCAGCCATGGCAGCCAGCGCGCATTGTGCGCGATCGATTTCTCGACGTGGGCGGTGTCCTCGATCGCCGCGATGCCCGCGTTCATCGCCGGCGTGTTGACGTTGAAAGGGTTGCGCACGCGGTCGAGCGCATCGATGATAGGCGCCGGCCCGTACATCCAGCCGAGCCGCACCGCGGCAAGCCCGTGGATCTTCGAGAAGGTGCGCGTCATCACCACGTTTTCGCTCGTTGCGACCAGCTCGATGCCCGCCTCGTAGTCGTTGCGCTGGACGTATTCGGCATAGGCCGCATCCAGCACCAGGATGACGTTGCCCGGCAGTTTCTGCTGCAGGCGCTTGATCTCGTCGAACGGCACGTAGGTGCCGGTCGGATTGTTCGGATTGGCGATGAACACGAGGCGCGTGCGCTCGGTCACCGCCGCCAGAATCGCATCGACGTCCGCAGTGTAGTTCTTTTCCGGCGTCGCGATCGGCTTGCCGCCGTGGCCCAGCGCGTAGATCGGATACATCAGGAAGCCGTGCGCCGAATAGATGACCTCGTCGCCGTCGGTCAGATAGGCGTGCGCCAACAGATTGAGCAGATCGTCGGAGCCGGCCCCGCACAGAATGCGCGCCGGATCGAGACCGAAGGCGCGGCCGATGGTGGCGCGCAGCTCGGTCGACGCGCCGTCGGGATAATCCTCCAGCCGCGCCGAAGCCTGCTTATAGGCCTCGACCGCGCGCGGGCTCGGTCCCAACGGGCTCTCGTTGGAGGAGAGCTTGATCACGCGGGCGACGCCCGGCGCTTTGCTCTTGCCCGGCACATAGGGGGCGATGTCGAGCACGCCGGGGCGCGGTTGCGGACGCAAAGCGGACATTCCATTCAGCTCCAGACGCATCGCTCTCTTCCCCCCGCTTGCGGGGGAGGTGAAAGGAGAATTAGGCGGCAACCGTATAGCGGGTTGCGTGGCTGCCGACGAGGGCCGCCGAGCGCACGGTGGCGCCGGCCGCAACCAGCGCGTCGCTGACGGTTTCGAGGCCGACGCCTTGCGGCAGGGTGACCAACAACGCTGCGCCGTCGAAGGCGCGGTCGGGCACGGCGATGAAGTCGGTCTGCATGGACAAGGCCTCCGCCGCCGTCGCGCCCCAGCCCGCCACGCGCACGCTCCAGACCGCCGCTTCCGTCGCCATGGCGTCGGCCGCCACGCGCGAGAGCACGAACACCGGCAGCGCCGCCGGATGGTCGGGGCGCTCGACGAAAGGCAGGCGGGCGATGATCTTGGGCGCCGCGTCAAATTCGAGCGCATTCCACCACGAGCCCGCGGAGGCAAGCGCAAAGGCCGGCACGAGGCCGAGATCGCCCTTGGAGCCCGACACCGCCGCCACCACCGCAGCCGCGCCCATATGCGGCACGAAAGGCACCGTGAAGCCGAAATGGAATCGGGCGCTGTCTCGCATGAGCGCGTCACCGGCCGATAAGTCGGCATGCACGGAGAACGGCGTCTGTACATAGGTGAAGGTCGAGATGATGACGCGCCAGATGCTTTCGGCGGTATCGAGCGGCAGGATGCCTTTGTGCCGCTTGACCAGCCGGCGCATCATCTCGGCCTCGCGTGCCGGGCGAAAGGCGGAGCCGGTTTCTTGGCTGCGCTTGGCTGCGATCAGGCGGTCGATGATCTCGCTGCGCTCGATCAGCAGCTGGTGCATCGCTTCGTCGATGCGGTCGATTTCCTTGCGCAGATCCTCGAGCCTGGGCGTTTCGGGTTTTTTGGCCATGATGGCATTGATAGGTGGGGCGGGGCGTGAAATCAAAGAAAACCTTGCTAAAAGGGCCCAGTTGACAGCGGGACTTCAGCTACCTAAACGCCCGCGACCGAAACGTGCTATGTTTGCCGGGTGATTATGCGCGCCGGGGCGCTTGGAGCGAATGACCGAGGTTAAGGAAAGCATTGCGCGACAGACGCCGCGCGCGCCGCGCGAGGCCGACAGCCCGCACGCCTCCGAGATCGTCCGCTTCGGCCCCGACAAGCCGCTTGCGCTCGACGCCGGCGTTTCGCTCTCGCCGTTTCAGATCGCCTACAAGACCTATGGCACGCTCAACGCCGAACGCAGCAACGCTGTGCTGGTCTGCCATGCGCTCACGGGCGACCAGCATGTGGCGAGCGAGCATCCGGTCACCGGCAAAGGCGGCTGGTGGGAAACCATGGTCGGGCCCGGCAAGCCGATCGATACCGACCGCTATTTCGTGATCTGTCCCAACGTGGTCGGCGCCTGCATGGGGACCACCGGTCCTTCTTCGACCAATCCCGCGACGGCTAAGCCTTGGGGCCTCGATTTCCCGGTCATCACTATCCGCGACATGGTGCGCGCGCAGGCCATGCTGCTCGACCATCTCGGCATCGAGACGCTGTTTTCGGTCGCCGGCGGGTCGATGGGCGGCATGCAGGTGCTGCAATGGGCCGCGTCCTATCCCGAACGCGTTTTCTCCGCGCTGCCGATCGCCTGCGCCACCCGGCATTCGGCGCAGAACATCGCCTTCCACGAGGTCGGCCGTCAGGCAATCATGGCGGATCCGGAATGGCGCGGAGGCCGCTATCAATTGGAGGGCGCCAATCCGCGGCGCGGGCTCGCGGTCGCGCGCATGGGCGCGCACATCACCTATCTCTCGGACGCCGCGCTGCACCGCAAATTCGGCCGTAAATTCCAGGACCGCGCAAATCCGACCTTCTCGTTCGACGCCGATTTCGAAGTGGAATCCTATCTGCGCCACCAGGGCATTTCCTTCGTCGAGCGCTTCGACGCCAATTCCTATCTCTACCTTACGCGCGCCATGGACTATTTCGACCTGGCGGCAGACCACGAGGGGATGGTGGCGAACGCATTCAAGAAGACGCCGACGCGCTTCTGCGTGATTTCGTTCACTTCCGACTGGCTGTTCCCGACGGTCGAATCGCGCGCCATCGTGCACGCGCTCAACGCCGCCGGCGCGCGCGTGTCGTTCGCCGAGATTGTCACCGACAAGGGCCATGATGCCTTCCTGCTCGAAGAGCCGGAGCTGTTTGCCATCGTGAGCGGCTTCCTCGACGGCGCCCGCAAGGCGCGCGGGTTGCCGGTCCGCCGCAAGGATTGAGCATGCTCAATCGCGATAGTCCCAACCTGACGGTTGCCAACATTGTTCGTACGGCAGGCGGCGCCCGTGTCGACTTGGTGGTTGTCGCCGACATGGTCGACTACGGCGCCAAGGTACTGGACGTCGGCTGCGGCGACGGAGAGTTGCTCCGGCTGTTGGCCGAGACGCGCGCCGTCGACGGCCGCGGCATTGAGTTGTCGCGTGAGGGCGTGAACCAGGGCGTGGCCAAGGGCCTTGCGGTCATCCAGGGCGACGCAGACACCGATCTGGCTGATTATCCCAACGACGCTTTTGATTTTGTGATCCTGTCGCAAACGCTGCAGGCCACCCGTCACCCGCGCGTGGTGGTCGAGCACATGCTGCGCATCGGGCGCTACGCCGTTGTTTCGTTCCCGAATTTCGGCCACTGGCGGGTGCGTCTGCAACTGCTGTTTGCCGGGCACATGCCGCATACCGACATCCTGCCTTACAGCTGGTATGACACGCCCAACATCCACCATTGCACCATCAAGGACTTCGTCCAGCTCTGCACCGAGATCGGCGTGAAGATGGAAAGGGCGGTGGCGCTCAATGCCTGGGGCAGTCCGCTGCGGCTCAATGCGCCGTGGTGGTTCTGGAACCTGTTCGGCGAACAGGCCGTGTTCCTGCTCAGCCGCAAAGCTTGAACTGCGGGACAGGGGCGCGGTTTTTTGGGCGCTGAACGGCGCATCGTAAACGTGCCTAACGCCCGAACAAAAAGAACGGCGGCGGCGGCAAATCCTCGTCCTCGGGAGGCCAGTCCTGCGACGGCCGGCGCGCGTCATAGCGCCGCCATTCCTGGGGCGGCGCGCCGTAGCGGGGGTCATCGGCATCCAACGGCATCGGTCGCGCGCGCGCCGTAACCGGCGGCGACGCGCCGGGAACGCGGCCGCTCACCATCACGATCGTATTGGCCATCTTATACCGCTTCACCAGCTTCCACAGCGTTGCGGCATGCTGCACCGAAAGCCGCACGCAGCCGTGCGAGACCGCGCGGCCGAGATGACGCTGTTCGTTAGTGCCGTGCACGGCGTCGCCCGTCTTGGTGAAGAAAATCGAATAGGGCATGGGCGCGTTGTCCCATTCTTCGCTGTAGTGATCGATCTCCATGCGGAACGGCTTGAAGGCCCCGCTCGGCGTGTCGTAGCCGCGGCCGCCGGTCGACACCGGCCAGACGTAGAGCTGTCTGCCGTCGGCCGAGACGGTCATGCGCTGGATGGATTTGTCGACTTTGATCAACAGGTCGGCGCGGGCCGCTTGCCCGAGCAGTAGCATCGCGATACCGGCGGCGGCTATCGACGCGAGATGGCGGTTACTCCGCATAAACGATTACTCCACACCAGCCCGGCCTGCTTCTATAACGTCCGACGCTGCCAAAACCTGCCTTGCAACGTCCGCAGGCCGCGCCAGGTTCATGGCTCTCGTCCATTCGCGGCGCCCTGGTGCTGTGCCGCAACAGAGTGACCCACCTGTCACGCCGCCATGATCGAGTCACCCACTAAGACGTCCCCGCCAGTCACCACCTCGGCATAAATGCCACAGTCCATGTGATCGAAGTTTCGCATCAGCGCGTTCGGGACAGGCAGGTCGCGCAAGCCGGTGTCGGGGTCGACCTCGGTGGCGGCGCAGCGGACGATGCGCTCGATGCATTTGACGCGCGCGGCGCCGATGGCGAGGTGCTGCCCGAGCAGATCGAACTCGTGCCAGGCCGGCCATCCCGTGACGTGGATATTGGCGCGGAAGCGCAGCGGATTGACCGCCGCCCCCAGAACGGTCTCGAGCGCGGCCACCGAGGCGAGGTTGATGATCGACACCACCTTTTTGGCGACGTCGGAAAAGCTGTGGCCCTTGCCCAGCAGCACCTTGGGCGCACCGCGCAATTCGTCCGCGCAGTAGCGCGCGAAAAAATCCTCGACCGCGGCGCGTCCTTGTGCGGTGCGCAGGTCGCCGCGCGCGGCCTCCCGGCCCTGCCAATGGACGGTGAGCGTGTGGCTTGCTTCATCGTAATCGGTGCGCAAAGCGGCCAGCCGCTCGTTGCGCATGAGCATGAGAAAGCGCTGCTTGGGGAAATAGGCCGGGTGCTCCGGGTCGAAGCCGGAGGGGCCGTTTTCGATGGCATAGAGCCGGTCGGCGGGCACCGTCTGGCCGGGTTCCAGCCGGGTGCCGGCGAGCGGCTGCGGCGACAGGCCTTTGACCGGATAGCGGTAGAGCGAGTGGACGGTCGGCTGGGCAACCATTGGCGCGTTTTCCGGGGCCGAGCGGCACGAATGCTGACCTATATCAACGTCCCCGGGTCTTCCAACTGGCAAAAGGAACCCAATATATCCCGCAGGCGGGCTGCCTTCGGGGACCCGCTATTCGTCCGGCGCCATAACGGGCCGAGGGAGTAGACCATGAATTTCGACAAATACACCGACCGCGCCCGCGGGTTTGTGCAGTCCGCGCAGTCTCTGGCTCTGCGCGAGGGCCACCAGCAATTCGCCCCCGAACATCTGCTGAAAGTCCTGCTCGACGACCCGGAAGGGCTCGCGGGGGGTCTGATCGACCGCTCCGGCGGCAATTCGCGCCAGGCCTTGCAGGCGGTCGAGGCGGTGCTGGCCAAGCGGCCGAAGGTGTCGGGCGGCGGCGCCGGGCAGATCTATCTCGATCCCGCTTTGGCGCGCGTGTTCGACGCCGCCGAAAAAGCCGGCGAAAAGGCGGGCGACAGCTTCGTCACCGTTGAGCGTCTGCTCTTGGCGCTGGCGATCGAGAAGGACAGCGAGGCCGGCAAGATTTTGGCGAAGGCCGGCGTCACCCCGCAGAATCTGAACGCCGCCATCGAGGCGCTGCGCAAGGGCCGCACCGCCGATTCCGCGTCGGCGGAAAACGCCTATGACGCGCTCAAGAAATATGCCCGCGATCTGACGCAGGTCGCGCGCGAGGGCAAGCTCGATCCGGTGATCGGCCGCGACGAGGAAATCCGCCGCACTATCCAGGTGCTGTCGCGCCGTACCAAGAACAATCCGGTGCTGATCGGCGAGCCTGGCGTCGGCAAAACGGCGATCGTCGAGGGCCTGGCACAGCGCATCGTCAATGGCGACGTGCCGGAGAGCCTGGCCGACAAGCGGCTTTTGGCGCTCGACATGGGCGCGCTGATCGCCGGCGCGAAATATCGCGGCGAATTCGAGGAGCGGCTGAAGGCCGTGCTGCAGGAAGTCACCGGCTCCGCCGGGCAATACATCCTGTTCATCGACGAGATGCACACGCTGGTCGGCGCCGGCAAGGCGGAAGGCGCCATGGACGCCTCCAACCTATTGAAGCCGGCGCTGGCGCGCGGCGAACTGCACTGCATCGGCGCGACGACGCTCGACGAGTACAAAAAGCACGTCGAGAAGGACGCGGCGCTCGCCCGTCGCTTCCAACCGGTCTACGTCTCCGAGCCGACCGTCGAGGACACGATCTCGATCCTGCGCGGTCTCAAGGACAAATACGAGCAGCATCACGGCGTGCGCATCGCCGATTCCGCGATCGTCGCCGCCGCTACGCTGTCGAACCGCTACATCACCGACCGCTTCCTGCCCGACAAAGCCATCGACCTCGTCGACGAGGCGGCGGCGCGGCTGAAGATGCAGGTCGATTCCAAGCCGGAGGAACTCGACTCGATCGACCGCGAGATCGTGCGGCTGAAGATCGAGCAGGAGGCGCTGAAGAAGGAAAGCGATCCCGGCTCGAAGGACCGGCTCAAGACGCTCGAATCCGAGCTGAAGGACCTGGAGAAGCGCTCCGCCGATCTCACCAGCCGCTGGAAGTCGGAAAAGGAAAAACTGGGCTCGGCGACCGAGCTGAAGAAGCAGCTCGACGATGCGCGCAATGAGCTCGCCATCGCCCAGCGCAAGGGCGAATATCAGAAAGCCGGCGAATTGGCCTACGGCCGCATCCCGGAGCTTGAAAAGAAGCTCAAGGATGTCGAGGCGAGCGAAGGCAAGGGCGCCATGGTCGAGGAGACCGTGACCGCCGACCACGTAGCGCAGGTGGTCTCGCGCTGGACCGGCGTGCCGGTCGACAAGATGCTGGAAGGCGAGAAGGAAAAACTGCTGCGCATGGAGGACGAGCTCGGGAAGCGCGTCATCGGCCAGAAGGAGGCGGTGCAGGCGGTCTCGACCGCGGTGCGCCGCGCCCGCGCCGGCCTGCAGGACCCCCACCGGCCGATCGGCTCGTTCATGTTCTTGGGGCCTACCGGCGTCGGCAAGACCGAGCTGACGAAAGCGCTCGCCGAATACCTGTTCGATGACGAGAACGCGCTTATCCGCATCGACATGTCGGAATACATGGAGAAGCACGCGGTGGCGCGGCTGATCGGCGCGCCTCCGGGCTATGTCGGCTACGAGGAAGGCGGCGCGCTCACGGAAGCCGTGCGGCGTAGGCCCTATCAGGTCGTGTTGTTCGACGAGATCGAAAAAGCGCATCCGGACGTGTTCAACGTCTTGCTGCAGGTGCTCGACGACGGCCGCCTCACCGACGGGCAGGGCCACACCGTCGACTTCCGCAACACGCTGATCATCATGACCTCCAACCTGGGCGCTGACTTCCTGGTCAACCAGCCGGAAGGCCAGGATACCGACGCGGTGCGCGATCAAGTCATGGCGGTGGTGCGCGCGTCGTTCCGGCCCGAGTTCTTGAACCGCGTCGACGAGATCATCCTGTTCCACCGGCTGAAGAAGAACGAGATGACGCGCATCGTCGATATCCAGATGACCCGCCTGCAGAAGCTGCTCGACGAGCGCAAGATCGTCATCACGTTGGAGCCGAGCGCGCGCGAGTGGCTCGCCGATAAGGGCTGGGACCCGGCTTACGGCGCGCGGCCCTTGAAGCGCGTGATCCAGAAGTCGGTGCAGGACCCGCTCGCCGAGATGATCCTCGCCGGCACCATCAAGGACGGCGAGACGGTGGAAGTCTCCGCCGGCAAGCAGGGCTTGAGCTTCAACGGCCATCCGGTCGCGCAAGCGGCTTAGTCGCTGCCAGTGAAACGAACGATGCTGTCATGCCTCGCGAAAGCGGGGCATCCAGTATTCACGATGTTCATTGATCGAGAGAGCAGTGGTCACTGGATCGTCCGCCTGTGCGGGCGACGACAGCCGAGGCTTGCCTACCGCTCCGCCACGCGCGAGGGCTTGCGCGCCAATATCCCGTCGACGCGCTGGCGTTCCTTGTCGAAGGCCGCGAGGATCTTGCCGCGCAGTTCGCGCCCGCGCGGCAGTTTGATGCGCATGGGATCGACGAAGCGGTCGTTGATGCGGATCTCGAAGTGCAGATGCGAGCCGGTCGACAGTCCGGTCGAGCCCATAAAGCCGATCACCTGGCCCTGCCGCACATGCTCGCCTTCGCGGATGCCCTTGGCGTAGGCGCTCATGTGGCCGTAGGCGGTCTCGTAGCCGTTGTGGTGACGGATCAGGATGAACTTGCCGTAGCCCGATTCCCAGCCTTCCTTCTCGACCACGCCGTTGCCGGCGGCGAAGATTTGCGTACCGCGCGGCGCGGCCCAATCGACGCCGGTGTGCATCTTGACGTAGCCGAGGATCGGGTGGCGGCGCAGCCCGAAGCCGGAGCGCATCTCGCCTTCCGCCACCGGTTTGCGGATCAAGAACTTCTTCGCGCTCTTGCCGGCGGCGTCGTAGTAGTCGATCAGCCCGTCGTCGGGCGTCTCGAAGCGGTAGAGCCGCTTGGTCTCGCCGCCGACCGTCAAGGCGGCGAACAGCACTTCGCCGGCAGCGCCGGCGGCCGGGTTCTTTTCGTCGTGGCCTGAGTAGAGTACCTCGAAGGAGTCGCCCGGCTGCACCTTGCGCTGGAAGTCGACGTCGAAAGAGTAAATGCGGATCAGGTCGTCGATGACCGGGCGAGGAACCTCGTCGCGCAGCGCGGTCTGGTAGACGCTGTGATAAAGGTCGATGCCGCTCGCGTTGACGGGGGCCGTATCGCCGCTGTTTTCGGCCACGTCGGAATCGACGTTTTTAACATCGACCTGCACGTATTTGCCGGAATCCGACAGTGCCACCGCCGCATCGACCCCGCCGTCGTCGGCGACGATCACCCGCACGGGCTGCAGGCGCTTGGATTTCGGCACCGGCGACAGCAGCACGCGCAGCTTTTGGCCCGGTCTGAGGCCGCCGCTCTTGCCGAACGAGCCGAGTTCACCGGTGATGGCGCTTATCTCGTCGGGTTGCGCGCCGAGATCGTGCAGCACGCTGGCGACGCTGTCCCCCTTCTTGACGGGGACGATTTTTTCATTGAACGGATTGCCGCCGGTCGTCTGTTCGGCGGTCTTCGCCAGCAGCGTGATGTTCTCAGGCACCACGCGCGCCTCGAACCCGGCGTAAGGATCGGCATTGGGCAGGCCGGCATACGCGAGCTTGATGCCGGTGATGTTGGCCGCGGCCAGATGGTCGCCCGCCTTCCGGCTCCACTCCGCAGCCTCGCGCACTCGCGCCTGCACTTCGTCGCGCGAGGAGGCGAATTTGATTTCTAGCACCGGCAACACGGGCGCCAAATCGCGCATGACGAAGGCGACCTCGGCATCGGGCTGCGCCTCGGGCGGCGTGTTGGAAGCGGCGCTGCCCCCCGGTCCCGCCTCGGCGAGCAGCTTCTGCGGATTGAATGGCGGAATGCGAACGGAAGAATCCGGCGCCGCAAGCGACAGGTTGCCCCCGACGCGGATGTAGGGTCGCGCCCGGACGATCTCGTGATTGCCCACGCGAGCGATCGTTGTGACGCGCAGCAGTTGGTGTGTGAAGGCGGGTTCTTCCGCCGTCGGCAACCGGTCACTCTTGCGCGCCAGGCCGAGCCTGTCGCCGGCGGCGCCGATCGCGCCGCGCAGGGCGACCTCGACGCGCTCGGGCAGCATCGCGAAATTGGTCTGGCCGTCGAGCGACGTGAAAACGGCGCCGCCCAT
>CAWDAB010000001.1:0-1630000 GCA_963800155.1 uncultured Alphaproteobacteria bacterium | reverse complement strand
TGGTGCGGCGCCGTGAAATCGATCAGGACGGACAAATCCTGGCAGGCGCCGAGCTGGTTGCGCAGGCGCTGGGCCTCCTCGGCCCAGACGCGCCCGAGCCGCGGCCAGAGCGGCTCGATCAAATCCATCTGGTGGCGGTGCTCGACCACCCGCCGGCGCAGGTCGTGCAGGTGCTCGGCCTCCACGCTCGGCCAGTTGTCGGGCACGAGCTGGCGCGCGCGTCGATAGGTGGAGACCAGGCCCTGCGCGACGGTGTCGAAGTCGATCGCCCGTAACGGCCAGCGCTCGAGCGACAGCGTGGCGTAATCGAGGTAGCGCGCGAGTTTCTCCCGCATCTGCGGGCTGAAGCTTGTCTTTTCGGCGGCGTCGCGCATCTCGGTCAGGCGCTTGCGGATCGTTTCGGCGGACGTTGCCGAGAACGGTAGGTCACTTTTCTTCAGGTCGGCGAGGGCATCGAGCGCACCTTGGGCGTCGCGCGCGCCGGCAAGCGCCCGCATCAGTTCGCGCGCCTCCATGCGCATTTGGTCCGCCGGCTCGCCGACCGCCAGCGCCAGGAGCCGCAGCAGCGCGCGCCAGCGCTTGAGCGCCTTGCGCAGGTCGTGCACGGCTTCCGGGTCGCTAAGCTCGGGGTCGGTCAGCGCCTGCCGGGCGTCGGCAATGATCGCGCGTGCGGCGACAGCCAGGCCGTCGCCAAAGCCGCCGTGCTGGCCCTGCTGGCCGGTCTGCCCCACCATGGCAGGGTTGTGCTGCGGCTCTATGACAGGCTGATGAAAACTTACGCTTTGCGCCCTTCCCATCGGCATCCGCCATTCCTACATAGCCGTCGAAACGCGCGGGCTTCGCCCCGCGCTTCGCATTTTGACGCGGGCAGAGCAAGCCCGGTCGCCCGCCGGGCCCTTACCGGAGCCGGACGGGCGAAGCGAAACTAAAGGATTGGGCGGGCCCCTGCGGTGGCGGGGACCCTACCTCAAGTCTACCGCGGGGTGGAGCAGCCCGGTAGCTCGTCAGGCTCATAACCTGAAGGTCGTAGGTTCAAATCCTACCCCCGCAACCAAATCTTCCTAGATTTACAATGGCTTAGGCAAACGCCTGAGCCATTTTTTTACAGAATAGTGCTAGCACATAGCTAACACAAAGCGTGACCGGCGGCCCCCGATCTGTTAAAATGACTATTGGGGAGGTGAAAAGCCGTGGCAAGTCACGAGATTCTTGGCGGTCTGGTTCAGGTCTATAAGCGCGGAGATGGCCGTATCTGGCAATGTTCCGCCTCGATCGACGGCCGCCAGTTCCGCACCACCACCAAGGAAGAGGGCCTGCCTCAAGCCAAGGCTTTTGCCGAGGATTGGTATCTGGAGCTCCGCGGAAAGGCCCGTGCCGGCCTGCTGAAGACGGAAAAATCATTCCGTCAGGCCGCCGCCCAGTTCGAGCTGGAATACGAAATCATCACCGAAGGCCAGCGCAGCCCCTTGTGGGTCGAGGGCCACAAGGGCCGGCTGCGGCTCCACCTGTTGCCCTTCTTCGGCGATCTCGGCCTGTCCGAGGTCACGCCGGGCAAGGTTCAGGAATACCGGGTTCACCGGATCAGCACTTCACCCAAAGGAAACCCGCCGGCCCGCAGCACGATCCATAACGAGATCGTCACGCTGCGGCAGGTCCTCAAAACGGCCACCCGTCATGGCTGGCTGTCTTATCTGCCCGATTTGTCCCCGCCGTACCGGACGCAGGGCAAAATCGTTCACCGTCCCTGGTTCTCACCCGAGGAATACAAGCAGCTCTACAAAGCCACGCGCGAATATGCCCGCAAAGCGCGGAAGCACCACAAATGGAATGCCGAACAGGTGCACGACTACGTGCTGTTCATGGCCAACACGGGCCTGCGGCCCGACGAAGCGAAAAATCTGCAACACCGCGACGTGACGATCGTCGAAGACGAATCGACCGGCGAACGAATTCTCGAAATCGAAGTGCGCGGCAAGCGCGGCGTTGGTTTTTGCAAAAGCATGCCGAATGCTGTGCTTCCCTATGAACGGCTTCTGGCCCGGCCGAAGCCCACTCTGGCTAAAACCCAAAGCGAAAGCGACGGCACAACTGAGAAAGATGATCCTCCAATGCTGCCGGAACCAACAGACCTTGTGTTCCCCGGCAACCACATCAAGCTATTTAACGGTCTCCTCAATCGCGAAAAACTCAAGCTGGACCGCGACAACAAGAAGCGGACTGCATACAGCTTGCGACACACATATATTTGTATGCGCCTGATGGAAGGCGCGGATATTTATGCGCTCGCTAAGAATTGCCGCACCAGCGTCGAAATGATTCAAAAATTCTATGCCGCTCACATTAAAGACTTGCTCGATGCCTCCAAGATAAATGTCATACGTCCGAAGCGTGTCAAGAAAGGCAGCAAAACAGCTGACACATCAGGTAAAGACCAACATCCCCATTAATTCTTGCTCGCAGCGCCCGGCGAAGAAAAGCCCGGCCTGACCTCACCCTTACGAGACGTTTAGCGGATCGGCATTGTCGCGCCGCCTGGCAGGCGCGCCCCGCGGGGCTTGGCCCCACTCGCGGTCAATCGCGAAGGCGATCTATTGAGGTCAGAGCAGGCCTTAGCCGATCAGGCGCTAAAGGATAGAGAAACGAAAGAAACTGAAACCAATAAAAGACATAACCAATTGAATTGTGGCCGATTTTTCTTGGCCACTGTCTCTCACCCGTATAAATTGAACTAAGCGTGCGAGTCCAACGGCGGCGAAGGCCGTAGATGGTACGAAAATCCGTCGGGGGCAATCTCGTGCCGGGTCGAGTCTGGCCGCCCGCATCACGACCTTTAGCCAGCGAGCCGCGCTGAGGGAATGCGAAACAAGCCTGAAGTCGGCCGGGAGGAGGCCCCCGCGTGAACATTGCCGAAATCGAATTGCAGCTCAGCGAGCTGGTCAAGCAGCCGTTTGACCGCCGCGAGTTCGCGCTTCGGCTGCTGGAAATCTACAACGCGCCCAAGGCGACCCTGACCAAGCTCCGCAAGGGGACCCAGAACAACGCCGAGCAGCCCGGCGATCTCTTATGGGCGCGGAAAATGTACTTCCGTCCAGCGGAAGAGGGGCAATGTGCACTGGCCATTGATGCACTCAAGGATGCCAAAGCTACCAAGAATCAGAAGCCCCGTTTCCTGATTGCGACCGACGGCCGTGAAGTCTCGGTCCTCGACACCAAGGCTGATGAGAACTCTGCACTGTGACTTCACGGAGCTAAACGACCACTTTGATTTTTTCTTGCCCCTTGCAGGAATCGATAAATACGAGGCGGTCAAGGAAAACCCCGCCGACATCAAGGCGACCGGCCGCCTCGCCAAATTTCACGACGAAATCCTCCGCCAGAATCCGGACTGGAACACGGATGAGAAACGCCACGCCCTCAATCAATTTATGACGCGTGTCCTTTTCTGCATGTTCGCGGAAGATACCGGAAGTTTTGCAAACGACCTTTTTGTCAAGACGATCACTGAGTTTGGCGGGGATGACGGCGAGCATCTGCAAGGCTTATTGGGCCAAATTTTCGATGTGATGAATGTCCCCGACGACGATCGCGGCGACATCCCCTCCCACATACGAGCCTTTCCCTACGTCAACGGAGGCCTCTTCTCCGATCACTCTCAAGTGCCGGCCTTCAACAAGCGTGCAAGACGGATATTAATTGAAGCTGCACAGCTCGACTGGAGCGAAATCAATCCCGACATCTTCGGCTCAATGATCCAGGCCATCGTGCATCCTGAAATGCGCGGCGACCTCGGGATGCATTACACATCCGTGCCGAACATAATGAAGGTACTTCAGCCGCTCTTTCTCATATCGCTGGAGGAAGAATTCGCTCAGGCAGAAGGACATCGCGAGGAGCGATCCCGGCTCAACAAGCTGCTGACCCGCATCTCGAAGATTCGCGTTTTTGACCCGGCCTGCGGCTCCGGCAACTTTCTTATCATCGCGTACCGCGAGCTGCGCACATTAGAGATGCGCATATTCAGGCGACTTGATGAGATCGAAGGGGGCACGACGACTTGGCGCGAACAGAGCGGTGTCAAACTCTCCAACTTCCATGGGATCGAACTTGCCGACTTCGCCGCCGAGACGGCAAAACTTTCCCTCTGGATTGCCGAGTACCAAATGAACCAACGGTTCAAGGAGCAGTTCGGCGAAGCCCCACCAAATTTCCCGCTGACAGATGGCGGCCATATCGTGTGTGACAATGCTCTAAGGCTCGACTGGCTCGAAATCTGCCCGCCGCCGATGAAGACAGTTCAGAAGGAGAAGATTTTCGATCTCGCCCGTGTCGAGAAGGTGCATGCAACTGAGACCGTAATTGATGAGGACGCCGAGACCTATATCGTTGGGAATCCGCCATATCAGGGCCGGGCCCAACAAACAAAAAAGCAAAAAGCCGATATTGCTTACGTTTTTTCATCGTGGACCAAAAAATATAAAAAACTCGATTACGTAGCATGCTGGCTTTTGAAGGCTGCGCAATATTGCTCCACCCTCAATGGCGAATGTGCCCTAGTCGCGACAAACTCAATTTGCCAAGGCGAACAAGTCGCGCTCTTGTGGCCTTTAATTTTTTCTACCGGAATTGAAATAGGTTTCGCGCACCAATCGTTCAAATGGGCCAACAATGCATCAAGAAATGCCGCGGTGATTTGTATCATTGTTGGCTTGCGACCGAGTTCAAAGAAGCCAAAGTTGCTCTTTGATGGCGAGCTTGCACGAAGAGTAAAAAATATCAGTCCCTATCTTATCGAAAGCGAAAACATTATCGTCCGTGCAATAAGTAACGCAAAATCTCGTCATCCAATAATGAGGTTCGGCAATATGCCGGCTGACGGGGGCAATCTTATCCTATCTCCTTCAGAGAGCGCTAATTTACTGAGCGCCTATCCTGCCGCGGCACCGTTGTTGCGACGACTTTATGGATCGAAAGAGTTCATCAATGGATTAGAGCGTTGGTGTTTGTGGATAACCGACGATCTTCTCGGCCTCGCCAATTCAATTCCGCCAGTGCGTGATCGTATTGAAAAAACGAGACAGATGCGACTGAATAGCACGGATTCCGGAACGCGCTCTCTTGCTGACAGGCCGTATCAATTTCGAGAAATGCACGTCTCGCAAGAGCATGCGATAGTCATGCCGAGCGCTTCATCGGAAAGACGTAAATATCTCCCATGCGGACTTCTCGATGCGCGTTCCATTGTTACGAATCTTGCATTCTCAATTCCGGATGGGCCGCCTTATATCCTTGCTATCCTTTCAACCAGATGTCACGCCGTATGGACAAAGGCGGTTGGTGGCCAGCTTAAATCAGATTATCGATACTCAAACACGTTAGTTTATAACACATTTCCATTCCCGTCCCTTACAGAACGTCAATTAGGTGAGCTGGAGGCATGCGCTTGGCAAATCATTTCCTCCCGCGATGCTAACCCGGGCAAGACGCTTGCGCAGCTTTATGATCCCGACAAAATGCCCGCGAATCTGTTGGACGCGCATCGCTCCCTCGATGATGCTCTAGAAAAAATATACGTTGGCCGCCCGTTCAAGAACGATACCGAGCGATTGGAACATTTGTTTGAATTGTATGCGGAGATGACCGCCGGGAAGGAGAGAGAGGCTGCCAATGGCTGATTTCGTGCACGTGATTTACGGACAGACCGGCGCCAGCCAGAAACAAGATGGGATGGGCATGCGCGCGATGCAGGCGCGCGCTTACTCAGAGCGCGGTTCTCAGTACCTGCTGGTGAAAGCGCCGCCCGCGTCCGGAAAGTCGCGGGCTCTTATGTTCATCGGCCTCGACAAGCTGCAAAATCAGGGTCTCCGCAAGGTTATCGTCGCGGTGCCCGAGCGTTCTATCGGAGCGTCTTTCAGGCCCACTAAACTAACCGATCACGGTTTCTTCCGTGATTGGGAAGTCGAAGATCAATGGAACCTGTGCACGCCCGGTGACGAGGGCAAGGTCGGCAAGTTCCAGGCCTTCATGGAAAGCGATGCGCAGGTGATGGTTTGCACGCATGCCACGCTCCGTTTTGCCTATGACAAAATCGGCGCGGCGCCGTTTGCGAATTGCCTGCTGGCAATCGATGAGTTTCATCACGCGTCAGCCGACGCCGACAGTCGGCTCGGCGAGGTCGTGCGCGGTTTGATGGCAGATGGCCGTTCCCACATCGTCGCCATGACAGGCAGCTATTTCCGGGGAGACAGCATCCCGGTGCTGCGGCCCGAAGACGAAGAAAAATTCACGCGGATTAGCTACACCTACTATGAGCAGCTCAACGGCTATACTTATCTCAAGAGCCTGGGCATTGGTTATCATTTTTATCGCGGGCGCTATCTGGATGCGATCGCGGAAGTTCTCGATCCAAACAAGAAGACCATTATTCACATCCCAAATGTCAACGCTGCCGAGAGTACGAAAGAAAAGTATGTGGAGGTTGACCGTATTATCGATCATCTGGGCGAGGTGATCGATACTGACTCCGCGACCGGCCTACATCACGTCCGCCATAAGAGCGGAAAAGTCCTCAAAGTGGCAGACCTTGTTGAGGATGACGCCAAGACACGCGACCACGTGATGGAAACGCTTCGCAATATTTCTAGTCCCGACGACGTTGACATCATTATTGCCCTTGGCATGGCCAAGGAAGGCTTCGACTGGCCGTATTGCGAACACGCCCTGACCGTAGGCTATCGCGGTTCACTCACTGAAATAGTCCAGATCATCGGACGCGCAACGCGGGATAGTCCCGGCAAGTCCCATGCACAGTTCACTAACCTGATCGCAGAACCTGACGCCAGCGCCGATAACGTCGCCGACGCCGTAAACAATATGCTCAAGGCGATCGCGGCTTCGCTGCTCATGGAGCAGGTTCTCGCCCCGAACTTCAAGTTCAGAACAAGATCAACGGACGACGATATCGATGGTACGTCGAAGATCGTTGATATTGATTACACCCAGAGCGAAACGACCGTTGCGATTAAGGGGTTTGCCGAACCGAGTACACATCGCGTGCGGCAGATTCTTCAAAGCGATCTGGTCGATTTGACAGCTTCGGTTATGCAGGACGAACGCGTGCTGCGCGCCGCGATGAATCCCGAAGAGATTCCGCCGGAAGTCGTTACCCAAGTTTATGTACCTAAGGTGATCGAGACCAAATATCCCGAATTGACGCCGCAGGAAGTCGAGGAAGTCCGCCAGCATGTTGTTGCGAACGCCGCGTTCAAGGCAACCAGCAACGGCGGCTTGCCCGAGATGAACAACAACCTCATCAAAATGGCGGACAAGTTCATCAACGTGAAAGACCTCGACATCGATCTCATTGATAGCATCAATCCTTTCCAGCTCGCCTATGAGATCATGTCAAAATCCGTGGACGCTGAAATTCTAAAACGCATCCATGGCGCAATCACATCCAGGCGCATTCAGATGTCAGAGGAAGAGGCGACAGTCCTTTATCCGCGCATTAAAGAATTCAAACAAACTCACGGGCGGGAGCCGAGCCTCGTAGCGCAGAATCCGATGGAGCGGCGCTTGGCCGAGGCTCTTGAATGGCTGCGGAACAAGAAGCGCGAGCGTCTGCGTGCCCAGCAATCGGCATGAGGCCGTAATGCCCAGACCGACGCTTGATGATATTTTGTCCGACGATGATGACCTGCTCGATGTCAAAGCAGGGACCAATTCAGTCTCGACAGAGCAGCAGCGCATCATCGACAGCTTCGAGGAAATTAACCGCTTTATTGATCGCTTCAAGCGAAAACCCGGCGAGATCAATAAGCCGAGCGTATCCGAGCGCGGACTTCAGATAAAGCTCAATGGTTTGCTGAACGATTTGTCGCTGCGGGAGACTCTTGCTCCTCACGACCGTCACGGCCTCATTCCGGCTGACGCGCCTGTCGTTCCGCGGTCGCTCAATGATATTCTGGACGATGACGATCTTCTCACCACGCCGCAGGACGATATTTTTGACCTGGTCCATGTTCGCCCGCCAGCGGCCAAACCTGACGAAATTGCCGAACGGCGCGTTTGCGCGGATTTTGAAACATTCAAGCCGCTCTTTGAGCAATGCGTTGCCGACCTTAATGACGGAAAGCGCAAAGCAATACCGTTTGCCAACGAGCAAGAAATCAAAGCCGGGGAATTCTTCATTCTCAATGGCGTCATGGTGTATGTCGCCGAAGTTGGCGAGACACATATCCGCAATGGCAAAAGGAATGCCCGGCTGCGGCTTATCTTTGATAATGGAACAGAGGGCAATAACCTTCTGCGGTCTTTAGCGACGGAGCTGTACAAAGACCCGAATGGCCGGCGCGTAACGTCGAAAGACATGGGTCCCCTGTTTGAGGAGCGGCCCCAAGAGGGCGACACCCAGACCGGAATGATTTATGTGGTGAAGAGTCTTTCGGATGATCCTGAAATCCGCAAACTAGACGGACTATTGCACAAAATTGGGTTCACCGCCGGCAAGATGGAGGTCCGCATCCAGAATGCCAAGGATGATCCTACCTTCCTTATGGCCGGGGTCCGGCCCGTAGCGACGTACACGCTTTACAACATAGATCGCGTTAAGCTTGAACATCTGCTGCATGATTTTTTTGCGGACGCGCGTCTAAACATTGAAATAACCGACCGTTTCGGCAAGAAGATTAAACCGCGCGAATGGTTCTTGCTGCCACCCGACGTTATTTCTGATGCTATAACGCGATTGAAAGACGGTTCTATCGTCAACTGTCGATATGATTCCGCGCGCGCGGCGATAGTCCCTATTTGAGGTCGATTGCAGAGCGACTTCCAAAGTGCGCTTTACCGAGGCTGCTTTGGACCGAAATATTGAGCTCGGGGTTTTGATTTGTGACCGTGCGTTCACTCTTACCGTCAGTCGTTATTTTCCGAATTTGATTGATCGCGATCTACTAAAGCCTTTCCCTTTCGCATAAATTGGAAAAAAACTAGGAGAAAATAATGAAAGACGCTCAGAAGCCGGATCACATCAGCCTCAACACTCTTGTTGCGCGATTGCGCGAGGGGCGATTTGTGATTCCGGATTTCCAGCGCGAATTCGAATGGAAGCCCTGGGACATTCGCGACCTTATGCGGTCGATCTTTTTGGACTACTACATCGGTAGTCTACTTCTTTGGAAGGGTAAGAACGAGAATTTTAAAGCGCTTTCCTGCGAGCCGATCCGCGGCTCGAAGGGCGATGCGACACCGGAATACATTGTCCTGGACGGGCAGCAGCGTCTCACGGCCATGTACTATGCCTTTTTGGCGCCCGATTTCCCTCTGCCCAGTCGCTCCAACCGGTACTTCTTTTCTATACGCGTCGATCGATTTATGGCTGAGGAATACGATTTGGCCTTCGAGTACGACTGGTCAAAGCGCTGGACTCAGCTCATCACTGACCGTGTCGCTCAGTACGCGGAACACATTTTCCCACTTGCTGTAGTTGGGCAAGGCGGCTGGACGTTATTCGACTGGATTAAGGGCTATGAACAGTTCTGGCGCGATGCGGGGGCCGTCGCGAAACAAGAACAACGTGACGTCGATTTCCAGAGAGCGACGCTGCATGCCAACAATGCCCAAAAGTTTGGTGAGCACGTACGGAGCATAACGGAAGAGTATCAAATTTCGTATATCGAGCTCGACGTGCAGCTTGAGATCGACAAGGTCTGTGACATTTTTACCCAAATTAACAGCAAGGGTGTTCAGCTCGATACATTCGACCTAATGAACGCCATGCTCAAGCCCAAAGGCTTACAGCTCAAACAGATGTGGCGCGACGCATTGCCTCGGCTTGAGTTTGTCGAAACTGAAAAAATGAACGTTTACATTTTACAGGTGATGTCCATTCTGCGGCAGGGTTATTGCTCACCCAAGTATCTTTACTACCTCCTGCCGGGTCAAGAAAAAGCCGTGCGTGATCCCGACGGCACCCGGCGCAAGGAAGTGCTCGTCGCCGACATAGCGGACTTCAAAAAACGATGGACTGTTGCTGTCAACGCGATCGAAGGAAGCATTAAGTTGTTGCGGCATCCGCAGGAGTTTGGCGCAATTTCATCAAGCTACCTGCCATATGTCTCCATTCTTCCGGCCTTTGCCGCACTACAGTCGCATGTAAAGTCACTGCCCTCCAATCGTCAACTCGATGCACAGCGAAAGACCCGTCACTGGTACTGGGCATCAGTGTTCCTCAACCGTTACTCTGGCTCCGTTGAATTTACCGCCGCTCGCGATTTTCTTGATCTTAAAGCCTGGATGGACAATGACGAGGTCGAACCTGGGTTAATTCAAGAATTCAAAACACGTTTCCGAAACATCGATCTCCGCAAAGAAATCAAGCGGGGCACCTCCGTCTATAACGGCATCTTCAATCTGTTAGTCATTCAGGGCGCACGGGATTGGATGACCGGTAATGTACCGCAGTTCGGAGACCTGGACGACCATCACATTATTCCAGCATCGAAGGCATCCGGCTTAGGCATAGGCGGCTTGATTCATTCCATCTTGAACCGTACACCGCTAACTGCGGACACGAACCGCAATGTTATTCGCGATCGTTTTCCTAACGAGTATTTGCCGGAGCTTATTAAGCAGAACGGCGAGGGCGCCGTTCGCGCTGTCCTAAAGTCTCATTTTATCTCGCCCGCAGCGCTCGCGATCTTGCTTCGCGAGCCATTTACGGCAGATGATTTCGAAGCCTTTATTACAGAGCGCCAACGCACGATATTTGATGCGATCGAAAGTCTCCTAATCAAGGAAAGGCTCGATCTCTCGCCGAAATTGCGCGAACTCGATCAGCAGATTGAGGATATAGAACTCGCAATTCGTGCCCGTATTTCCGATACTCTCGGCGATGATCCGAACCGCCTGCCGCCTCACGTCAATCAGAAGTGCGCGCACCGGGTGATCGCGACCAGCTATTCCGATTGATTGCGACCAGCCGTTCCGATTGATCGCGACCACCTGTTCCGGGGATCGCGACCAAGCTGTGGACGGGGGTGACGGGCGCCGTTGGGTGATGCGCGAATCGGCATGGCTTCGCTCCTTTTCCACAGGGAGCGGGGCAATGCCTGGACCGAGATTACCCATGCGCAAGATCCGCGACGTGCTGAGGCTATCGGCGGCCGGCATGTCGAAACGCCAGATCGCCGCCAGCCTTGGGGTGAGCGCGACGGCTGCCGGGGAGTGCATCCGGCGGGCGCGGCGTGCCGGCCTCGGCTGGCCGCTGCCGGAAGGCCTGGCGGACGAGACGCTGGAGTGCCGGTTGTACCCGCCGCCGGCGATAGCGGCCAAGGGACGGCGGCCGCAGCCGGAGTGGGCGGCAGTCCACCGCGAGCGTCGCCGGCCGGGGGTGACACTGCAGCTGTTGTGGGAGGAGCATCGCGCCGCTTACCCCGACGGTTACGGCTATAGCCGGTTCTGCGAGCTCTACCGCGCCTGGGAGGCGCGGGTGTCGCCGACCATGCGGCAGACCCATATTGCCGGCGAGCGCCTGTTCGTCGATTACGCCGGCACGACGCTCGCGGTGATCGACGCCTCGACCGGCGAGGTAATGACGGCGCAGCTGTTCGTCGCCGTGCTCGGGGCATCGAACTACACCTATGCGGAAGCGACGTGGACGCAGGGCCTGGCCGATTGGATCGGCTCGCACACGCGCACCCTTGCCTTCATCGGTGGGGTTCCAGCGATGGTGGTATCCGACAATCTGAGATCGGGCATCACCAAGGCCTGCTTCTACGAGCCTGCGGTCAACCGCACCTACGCCGAGATGGCGGCGCATTACGACACCGCCATCGTGCCGGCGCGGCCATACAAGCCGCGCGACAAGGCGAAGGTCGAGGTGGCGGTGCAAATTGCGACGCGCTTCATCATCGCCAAGCTGCGCAATCGATGCTTCTTCTCGCTCTCCGAGTTGAACGCCGCCGTCGCCGAGCTGGTCACGCAGATCAATAACCGCATGTCGCGGCATCTCGGGGCGAGCCGCCGAGCCTTGTTCGATGAACTGGAGCGGTCGGCGCTCAAGCCGCTGCCGGCCGAGCCCTACGTCTTTGCCGAATGGAAGGAATGCAGGGTCGGCCTCGACTACCACGTCGAGATCAAGAAGCACTACTACTCGGTACCGCACCAGCTGCTGCGCGAGAAGGTGTGGGCGCGCATCACCGCGCGCACGATCGAGGTCTTCCATCGCGGCAAGCGCGTTGCCGCCCATGTGCGCTCGTCCGCCAACCGCAAGCACACAACGGTGCGCGAGCACATGCCGTCGAGCCACCGGCGCTATGCCGATTGGACGCCGGAGCGGCTTAGACGCCAGGCCGGCGAGGTCGGGCGCAATACCTCGGCGCTCGTCGAGATCATCCTGCGGGAGCGGGCGCACCCCGAGCAAGGCTTCCGCGCCTGTGTCGGCATCGTGCGGCTCACCAAGACGTATGGCCACGAACGGCTCGAAGCCGCTTGCGCCCGCGCGCTTGAGATCGGGGCTCGCTCCTACAGCTCGGTCAACTCGATCCTGAAGAACAACCTCGATCGCCGACGGCCTGCAATGCCCGCGGACGGGCCGGCGATAGCGCACGACAACATCCGCGGCCCCACCTACTTCCATTGAGGAGATGACGACCAATGCTCACACATCCCACCCTCGATCAGCTTAGAGCGCTCAAGCTCGACGGCATGGCGCAGGCCTTCGTCGATCTTGCGGCGCAGGACGCCGCTCGTGATCTGGCGCACGCCGAGTGGCTGGCACTGCTGCTCGACCGCGAAACTGCCAACCGCGGCACAAAGCGCTTCCAAACCCGACTGCGCGCTGCGCGGCTGCGTCATAGCCAAGCCGCAATCGAGGACGTCGACTACCGCACGCCGCGCCGGCTCGATAAGGCGCTGTTCCAGCAACTGACCACCTGCCGCTGGATCGCCGAGCACCGCAGCCTCCTGGTCACCGGGCCGTGCGGCGTGGGCAAGTCGTGGTTATCCTGTGCGCTGGCGCAGAAGGCCTGCCGCGACGGCCACACCGTCCACTACGCCCGCGTGCCGCGCCTGTTCGCCGATATCGATCTCGCCCACGGCGACGGCCGCTTCGCTCGGTTGTTCCGGATGCTGGTCAAGGTCGACCTCCTCGTGCTCGATGACTGGGGACCTGATCGCCTCTCGGCCGGCCAGCGGCGCGATCTCATGGAGATCGTCGAAGATCGCCATGGCCGCGGCTCCATACTGATCACCAGCCAACTCCCCGTGGCCACTTGGCACGAGGTTATTGGCGAACCGACTCTCGGCGATGCGATCCTGGATCGTATTGTTCACAACGCCTACCGGCTCGAACTCGATGGCCCATCGATGCGCAAGCTCACAGCCAGCGAGGCGCCCGCCGCGCCGGCGGCGCCCGTGACCGCGAGCGCAGCCGATGGCAAGCCGTCCAAGGGAGCAAAGAAATGAAACCCAGACCCAGCGTCCCGGCACGTCCCCGTGGGTCAACAGGGACCTCCCGCGCGCGCCGCTGCGTCAGCCGGGGGGCACTCCGCGCCGCGCGCGGGTCCTTCCTGTTGACTACGGGGACGGCCTCAATCGTGCTTGACGCCGAGCCAGAACACTGAGATCAGCAAATGCACCTGACGGCGCCGTCACACTGGTCGCGATCGATCGTAATGGGTGGTCGCGATGCATCGGAACAAGTGGACGCGATCATCGGAATGCGCAATCAGAAGGTAGAAGAGCTCCTTCAAGCGGCTTCAAAGAAGAATGCAGCTATCGATTTGGGGCAATATAAAAATATTCGCCGTCGCCTGGAATATTGCGATCTTCGTGAATTACAGGACGTTATCCTGAACAAAGCGATCTGGGCAGAATTTGAGAAATGCTTCGCGAATAAGGAAACATTGATGGCAAAATTCGGCCAGTTAGCGGAACTTCGCAACAGTATTCGACACAGCCGCTCCGTTGACGAGATCACCCGCAAGGAAGGGGAGGCTGCGATTCTTTGGTTTGGACAAGTGTTGCAACGATAAACGCCAAGAAGCGGTCGTGAGGTTGGTGACTCCAAAGGGGACAGGACGCGCGCACGCCGTTTCCGGCATGCGCGGCCCGGTGCGCTCACGGGTGCGGCCACGGCCCCGGAGCGGGCCGCGCCAGCGTCCTGCGGATGTTTTGCAGGTTGGCGTGCGCGTTGGCGAGCGCCTGCGAATTCTCCGGCAGGTCCGGCAGCATCGCCGCGATCTTGCGCAGCAGCGCGTGAAGCTCGGTTTTCGTGCAACGCGACAGTTCAGTTTGTGACAGCACTCTCATAATTTCCTCCATCGTTTTTGATCGCGGCCATCGCGGCCTTCATGCGGCCTGCGTTGCGCGTTCGGCGCGGGCTGCACCGCTTGCGGCCGGAACGAAGAGGAGGAGTGATTTCCGGTACGGATCACTTGCGGCCTGACAGCCGCCGAAGGTGCGAAAAGGACGAATAAAGAAGGCACGCTGGCTGCGGACAGCGATGGAGGAAAATTTGTGCTGATACGAAACGGACGGAGCGTTCCAGAAAAGCGGACTGATCCGCTGATGCCGCGTTCGCCGGCAAATAAGCGACCAGCAAGTCGCCGGAGATTTACGCCTTGCCGCCGCGGATCACCGCCATGCGCTGCCGCGGCATGTCCGGCGGTCGGCGCGGCGGCAGGTCGGCAAAGCGCGCGCCGCATGAGCCCCGCGGTTCGTCGCGCCACGGACAATCCGATGAGAGACGGACCAGCAGGTCATCGAGCGGGATTTCAGAGCCGAATTTCACGGCAAGACGCGCAAGGCGATACGCGCCGCTGCGCTTGCAGGTATCGCAGCGCAGACGCACGAGCACATAAGGAAAGTCTACGAGGCGATAAAGCCGGGCCATGCCCGATGAGAACAAAACATGCACATCAGTCAAGCGCCGCCGCGGCAAAACTCTGTTGTTCTTTGTTGTACCAGACCCCTTGACTCTGCCTTGGTGATTTATGTAAAGGGAGGGAACAACGCGGAACAACGGAGGATGTTATGGAAGAGACCTACACTGCCACAAAGACCCGGTCCGGGCGTCCCGGCTGGAGCGTCATCTTCCGGCACCCGTTGCGGCACGACGCCCGCGGCAAGCCGGGGCTCAAGGTCCGGCGAGGGCTGAACACCACCGACGACCGCGAGGCCGACGCGATGGTGGAGCAGATCAAAACCCTCCTGCGCGACCGGAGCTGGTGGAGCGCCGACCGCAGGGCGGATGCCGAGCGCGAGGATTTTGCGCCGCAGGTTATCGCCGCGTTTTTCGACGGCATTGAAGCGGGCCATGCCGATACCGCCGCGTTGCGCGACGCCGAAATCCCGCTGCCCGGAAAAGACGAAGGCTACGCCCGCGTGCTTCTGGCCGGCACGACCGGGGCCGGTAAGACGACCTTCCTGCGCCATGTCATCGGCTCCTCTCACGAGCGAGACCGTTTTCCTTCGACCTCGACAGACAGAACGACGATCTCGGACGCCGAGATCGTCATTGCCGACGGCCCCTACAAAGCCGCCGTGACCTTCATGTCGGAGTTCGAGGTGCGCGCCCATATCGATGAATGCATCGAAGCCGCCTGCCTTGCGGCGACAGAAAAGCAATCTGATGCGCGCATCGCCGCGGCCCTTTTGATGCACCGCGAGCAGCGCTTCCGCCTGTCTTATATCCTCGGCGACCGGGATGACGACGAGTCGCCGGAAGAAGATGATTTCTCGTTCGATACGGCTCCGGCAGCACATTCTGCCGACGCCGACTCGGTGCCCGAGCACGAGCGCCGCGCAAATAAAGATCGCATCGACGCATACATTATTCGCGTCAAGACGCTTGCCGCCGATATCGAAAGCAAGACCGCCGCGGATTTTGGGCCGTTTTCGGAACAGCAAACGCCGGACGACAAGGCGGCATGGCTGGAGCTTTACAGCGACTGCCTCTTCGAGAGCGAAGAGTTCGCAAAACTGGCGCTCGATATCCGGGATGACATCGAGGACCGGTTCGATCGCCTTGATGCCCAGAATCTTCAGCGTTCTGCCACCGGCTGGCCGGTGATCTGGACGCTTGAAACCGAAGGCCGCGAAGAGTTTCTTCGGCAGGTCCGCTGGTTTTCAAGCAACCACTTCCGTGAGTTCGGCAAGTTGCTGACGCCGCTTGTTGACGGCATTCGCGTGCGCGGGCCGTTCCACCCGCAGCGCAAGGAACTGCAAGTCGCGGACCGGCTGGTCCTGTTCGACGGGCAGGGCCTTGGCCATACGGCGGAATCCGTGTCGAGCGTTTCGACGCGTATCACGAAACGCTTTGCGGATGCCGATCTCATTCTTCTCGTGGATAGCGCCCAGCAATCCATGCAGGCAGCGCCGCTGGCGCTGCTGCGCGCTGCCGGCAGCGCGGGCTACGCGGACAAAATCGCGCTCGCCTTTACGCATTTCGATCAGGTGAAGGGCGATAATCTGCAAACGCTGGCGCAAAAGCGCGCCCACGTCATTGCAAGCATCGGCAATGCCATCGCAGGGCTGCGGCAGGCGCTGGGCGCGCCGGTCGCTGCCGCGCTGGAAAAGCGGCTTGAAGAGCGCGTGTTCCTGTTTGGCGGCCTCGACCGCGAGATTGGCGACATTCCTTCGGAAGTCATTCGCGAAATGGCCCGCCTGCTTGAACTCGCTCAGGCTGCCGCCGCGCCTTCAATGCCCGCCGAGGCCGCGCCGATCTACTCCACCGGCGGTCTTGAGCTTGTCCTGCGCGATGCGGTCGAAAGCTTCCTGCGGCCGTGGGAGGCCCGCCTCGGCCTCGCTTACCGCGACGGAATCAGGACCGAGCACTATTCGCGAATCAAGGCGCTCTCCCGCCGCTTCGCGAATAAATGGGGCGATGAGTACGACAATCTGCGGCCCGCAAGCGATCTCATCGGACGCCTTCAGGAAGAAATCTCGCGCTGGCTTGACAGCCCCGCAGGCTGGACGCGCGTGCCCGCCGATGACGACGAACGCATGGCGGCGCTCAACCCTGTACGCAGCGCCGTGTTCGGCGCGCTGCATGAACTCGTCAAAGCGCGTCTGGCCGACCAGCACCGCAGCGACTGGCTCACCGCCTACACGCATTCGGGCCGCGGGTCCGCCTCCCGCCGCGCAGGCGAAATCCGCCGCATCTATCAGGACAGCGCTCCCCCGATCAGCTCGGCCATGAAGCCGCCTGCCCGCGCATTCCTTGGAGAGGTCGTCGGCATAGTGAAAGGCGCCGTCGAGAAATCTGGCGGGCGTTTTGAAGTGCCCAAAGCGGCTTAAACCCCCGAGGCGCACGGCATCGCACACGGGCCGCGTGCGCCTGCTCCCATTCTTAATGAGGACCGCCTTGTTCACCCTAACCTTTCCGATCACGCTCCCTGACGAGCACACATTCTTTGACAACGGCCAATATCCCGTCCCGCCCTTGCCGGGCGGCCTGTCATTTCACAGTATGAGCTTCGACAAGGCCCCGCTGTTTCTGCAAATCGCCGGATTCGCGGCCGAGCAGCATGCGATACAGTTTTGCCAGACGCTGAGAATCGCCCTGCGCGTGGTGGCCCTCGATAGTGGCCACAGCATCCTGCCTTCAGATGCGGCCCCGATCGTCTCGGCAGCGAAACACTTTGACGGCAGTGTACCGACAGTAACGCCCACGTCCGCGGGCGCCATGCCGTACCTCGCAACGGCGTCAATGCAGAACGGACTGCATATTTCCGTGCTCTCAAAACTCATCGGCGCGTCACTGACGCAGCAATCGCCCGCCAAAGTGAGCGCGAGCCCGCAACTTTCCTTGGCGCTCGAACTCTATTCTGGCTGCGAATTTGCGGGAGAGCGTAACGCGCAGTTCATTGTGTTGATGTCCGCGCTGGAAGTCCTGCCGCCGAAATCCTCGCCGAAAGGCAAGCGCGGAGCGGTGATCGCTTTTGTCAAAAATGAATTGTCAAAGGTGGGCCATCCCAACCCCAAGTCCATCGGCAAGGAGCTGGACAAGCTTTACGTCGCACGCAATGCGCTGTTGCATGAAGCCAGGTCAGTGTCGGATTCCGAGCTTCGCTCGTTAAAAGAAATTGTTCGATCCACTTTGAAGGCGCTGATTCGCTGACCCAGGCGCACAGGTGCTCTTGGCTTAGGCGTGTGGCGCGTGCGGCGTGGCCGCACCGGGCTCTACTCGCCGCCTTCGCAACGCTACGGCGTGCTCACCGAGCCGCGCAGACCCCGCCTATAGGCGGGAAACGCGTCTCGGCCATCCGGTGACGATCCCGCGCGCAAGAGTTTTTGCGCCCCTCGCCGGGCGCAGTCGGTCCCGCATCCCGCCGTCATGCTGACGACGGCGCTATGCTGATGCTCCTACGGCTGCGCTGTTAACCGGTCTGCGGCGCTGGCGAATGGTCTTTGCTGCGCTCCCGCCGTTGGCGAGGCGCGCCCGCCCATACGCCGTTTTTCGCGGTATGCCCCGCGCTAGCGCGGGGGCGGCTAGATGTTTCCTAGCGGCCTTTCAGCCGCCAACTGAAACTTCCGAAATAACAGACCCCGGTCTTCGCAAGCGAAAACCGAGGCCCGTGTTGTGATTGGAGTGACATAAAAGTCATTCCAATAGATTTTTTACATACAAGTATAGAATAGTACAAGATAATCTTATTCAAGTATTGTTATGTATATCAAAACCGTATGTTGCCAAAATACCACACTCTGTAACGTATAATCTCTACCTGTATTGCCTATCTTGATTTCCTAGCGTATTACTTACCTTAGTGCTGCAATATTATGTGGCATTATTACTACAGTCTATTTGGAAAACCTCTTTATTGTTGGAGATATAAATTATGAAGAAACTATTAATCGGTACCGCGGTAATGGCGTTGGGTGCGGCCTATATGGCGGCTCCGGCGCAAGCGGCCAGCGGCGTCAAACTCGGCGTCGGCGGCCATTTCAAAGGCTATGTAAGCTGGATCAACCAGGACACGCCGTCGGATACTATTGCGGGTGCTGCTGACAACAGCCAGAACGTGCGCAGCCTCGACATCCTGCGCGAAACCGAACTGCACTTTACCGGCGAAACGACGCTGGATAACGGCCTGACGGTCGGTTTCCACGACGAAGTCGACGTTGACGGCAACGATGCCGGCGCGGGCGACAACCTGCACAACGAAGAGTCCTACGCCTATTTCTCGGGCGCCTGGGGCCGCACCAACTTCGGCAAGGAAGACGGCGCAGCCTACCTGCTGCAAGTCGCCGCGCCTTCGGCTGATTCCAACGTTGACGGCCTGCGCCAGTATGTCGCCGGCACCAACTATAATGTCGTGACGCATGCCAGCTCGAATGCATCGGCTACAGATACCATCACATTCGACGATCTGTTCACTGCCATGGGCGGTAACTCCACCGTTGTTGCGAATGATGTGATCAGCAAGAACACCGGCGGAAAGAAAGCCTTGGCTGGCGGCGATTTTAAGAATGCGCTCGGCTCGAACTTTAGCGACATGTTCCGCTTCGATTACGACCAGGCGATTTCCGGCTACAACAACAAGCTGACTTACCTGACCCCGGTTTTCCAGGGCTTCCAGGGCGGCGTGTCTTATACGCCGACGATCAACGCCCAGTCGAACGACTTCGGCAACGCATCCAAGCCGATTAATAACCAGTTGTTTGCAGCCAACACCGCAAACGACCACTACGGTTCGGTCTGGGATCTGGCGGCGCGTTACGACGGCCAGCTCGATCAGGTCGGCATCACGCTCGGCGGCGGCTACAGCCATGCTTCGCTGCAAGATAGCAGCGCAGCTCTTTCTGCCAGCGGCGTTTTCTACCGGGATAACACCGTCGGCGGCGGTTTCAACGGCAGCGATACCGTTATCGGCAAGCTGGATGACCGCAAAGCCTGGAACGTCGGCGCCAACTTCAAATGGACGGCGTTCAACCTCGGCGGTGCGTACAACCATGACAACATGGGGATTTCCAACGGAGCGGCTCGCAGGACCTGGGATGTCGGTCTTGACTACACGACCGGCCCGTTCAAACTGGGCGGCAGCTACTACGACCGCAAGCAAGACTTCGCGGACTCGTCGTTTAACATGCACCGCTGGACCGGCGGCGTGGTTTACACCTACGGCCCGGGCATGACCTTCCGCGGGTCGGTCGCGTGGGCGCACCACACCGAAGACCTCGGCAATGGTACGGCTTCGTCCGACAGCTTCAACTCGACGAACTTCCTGCTCGGTACGCAGATCGAGTTCTAACCTTACAAAACAAAAAAAGCCACTCAAGAAAGACCGCCGCTAAGGCGGTCTTTCAGCTTTCGACAACATGACATGGAAAAACCATTTGAACTTTATGACAGGCGAAGCCGCCGAAGATACATCACCGCCGAGGAACGTTCGGCGTTTCTGGACGCTTCTCATAGCGCGCCAGCTCATCAACGGAGCTTGTGTCTGGTCCTTACTTATACAGGATGCCATTTACTCGAAGCACTTCAGCTCACCGCTGCCGACATCGATCTGGCAGGCGACTCAATCATCCTCGCTGAACATGATCGGCGAATTCGTGCCGTGCCGCTTCCTTCTTCGGTAATCACAGCACTCGACGTGATTCACGCCGTTCGCCACGCTCAAAAAGCCAAGGATCGTGGCCGGTCAGTGAAGTTATGGCCTGTTGATCGCACCACGGCTTGGCGGTGGATACTACGCATCATGAAAAAGGCCGGCATCAAGGGGCCGCAGGCATCACCACGCGGTTTGCGGCAGGGGTTTATCGTTCACTCCCTCATTAGCGGTATCCCCATCGAGATTGTGCAGTATTGGATTGGCCATAAGGAGCGGGCCACCACGGAAACCTACGCCGACGTTCTACCACCCACAGTCCCAACCGACACCTGACTGCCACAGGCGGCTAACTGGCGCTTTCATATTGATGGTCAGCCCCAAATCCTCCGTGCTTGCCGTAGCGTTCCGCTAGCCACCGCGGCCAAATTTCTCGCCATAAGCGCTTCAGATCGGTGATTCCGGCCGTCCGCATCGTGCGTTACGTCATCGCCGTCTTCCGTCTGCGCCTTCGGCGGTTTTCTCAATTCATGACGCTCAGCCTGGCCGGGGGCGCCGCCCCGTCAATGCCCGGCCCGCTCCAAAAATCCGTGTTGGGCATGTGACCGGGCGGCTGATGCCCCCGGCCGTCTTCTTTCGCGTCGTTGAGAAAAACCGCGAACGCAAAGGAGACAGACATGACGACCAATGACGACAAAGCCCCGCGGCAGGACGTTTACAGCCGCATCACCAATCAGATCATCGAAGCGCTGGAGCAGGGCGTGAAACCCTGGACGCAGCCGTGGAACGCCGCACATGCCGCCGGACACGTCTCGCGCCCGCTGCGCCATAACGGGCAGCCCTATGCCGGGATCAACGTGCTGACCCTCTGGGCTTCCGCGATGACCCGCCATTACGCGGCCCCGATCTGGATGACCTTCAAGCAGGCGCTGGAGCTTGGCGGGTGCGTGCGCAAGGGCGAGAAAGGCTCGCCCGTCGTTTACGCGAACACGATCACGCGCACCGAAACCGACGACGCCACCGGCGATGACGTTGACCGATCGATCCCGTTCCTCAAGGCCTACACCGTCTTCAATATCGAGCAGATCGACGGCTTGCCCGCGCATTACTACGCCCGCGCGGAAAGCTCCGAAAATCCGGATCAGCGCATCGCGCAGCGCCGAAGCGTTCTTCGCCGCCACCCGCGCCGACATCCGGCATGGCGGCGACAGCGCGTACTACAGCCCCGCGCTCGATTACATCCAGATGCCGCCGTTCGACGTCGTTCCGCGACGCGCAGGGCTACTACGCGACGCTCTGCGCATGAGATGCACGCACTGGACTCGCGCACAAGTCACGGCTTGACCGCGATTTCGGGCGCAAGCGCTTCGGCGATGAAGGCTACGCCCGCGAAGAACTCGTCGCCGAGCTGGGCGCGGCGTTCCTGTGCGCCGATCTGGGCCTGCGGCTCGAAGACCGTGCCGATCATGCCGCCTATATCGGCACGCTGGCTGCAAGTGCTGAAGGACGACAAGCGCGCCATCTTCAGCGCCGCCGCCCACGCGCAGCGCGCTGCGGATTATCTGCATGGCTTGCAGAAGCCCGCCGCCATACCGGCGGAGGCCGCCTAGGCGGGCGCGGCCATGAAGCCCGATACCATCGTTATCGAGGGGCGCGCCTATGACTGGCGGCAGCTTTGTGAATTGCGCAAGGCCCAGCTTGAAGCGCGCCGGGCGGCGCAGGGCCGCCAACTCACGCTGTTCGCCCTGCATGACGATTGCCGCCCCGCCGCCGGGCGCACGGCGGCGGGGCGCTACGAAGAGCCGTTATTGCTGGACTTAATGCCGCGGCGCGCAACCCCGCATAAGGGTTGAGCCGCAAGAACAACCGGGTATCATGGCCCTGTTTCAGAACGGACGGGGGCCTGATGCGCGAAATCATCGGCCTGATTCTTGGCGCGCTGGCGTTGTACGTCCTGTCAATCGCCGCCATCCTCACCATTTTGCCCGTATTCGCCGCGATCATTTTATTCTTTGCCGCGTTGCCCTTCTGGATTAGTCGAAAGCTGCGCACCGACCGGCGTGTCAGGGACGCGGTCGATCTTGGCGTCGCGCTTCCGGACATCCATTTTCGGTTTGATGTGTCATGGCCGAAGCCGCTCTGGCCGTGCATCCCGCTTGTAGTCGCTACGGCAGGCTCGCTTCTCGTCTTTGCCGTCAGATATCCCCGGCTAGGGCCGGAGTACCTGTCAGATAACCCCTATTATTGGTATCCGGAGATGGTCGCGTCGATCGCCATCACCGGACTCGGCCCGCCTTTTGCCGGCGCCCTGTTCAAAAACTACCTGAATCGCTTTTTGGGTTGGGCTACGGCGCACTATCTAAACGTAAAATTTTCAGGCGCAAAATTCCTGCTAGGTTCTATTGTCGCCGCAGAAGGAAAACTCCGCGATCAATATGAAGCGATTGGCGTCCATCTTTCGAGCACCGCATCCGAAACCAGCCGCGAGTTTTTGCTTGACCATGTGACCGGCAGCAGGGCGAAAATCCGCGCCGAACTCGCGGAACATCTCGAAGAGCTTCAGATGGCGTCCGCCGAGATGCAGAAATGCGCCGCGCTGCGCGAGGACGTGCAGGCCGCGTTTGAACACGCGAAAACAGCGGTCATTCAAAAAGGCAGCCCGACACTGCTGACCGAGCTAGACCGCATTTTACACGGCCTTGAATCCGACATGCTGGGTGACTTGTTCGCGCAGCACAAATGGGATGAAGTCCAGGAAGTGTTCCGGCTGATGATTTCCGAACTCGACACGATCCGCAGCGCCGCCGGGCGCGGGGAGGCGGAGCCCGCCCCTGAATTCCCGGACGGCGCCGATCAAGTGCCGCAATCGTTGGAAGACGCTTACAGGATTCTCAACGTCCATCCCGGCGCGCGGAAAGAAGCGATTAAAAAGGTCGTCGATAGCCAGCGGCTGATTTGGCATACCGATGTTATCAGCGATCCCGCCGAACGCGAGAGGCGAAAAGCCCGGATACAATGCATCAATGCGGCATGGGACATCATTAACGGCCGCCGCGCCGTATCGTGAGCGAAGCAGCAATGTTTTGACGGGAGGGTTCAAGTGTCTGAAATTACAAAACGCCCACCGGCCCCCGCGCCCTCGTGGCAGAAGAAGCTGGAAAAAGCGAGCGGCGGAAAGTCGCTGGCGCAGGAAATCAGGCGCGGCGCCGATCCGCCGATCGTGATCCTGGCGGTCGATTGTTCGGGCAGCATGGACGGCGACAAGATCAGGCAGGCGCGGCGCGGCGCGCTGGAGTTCGGGCATGACGCGGTCCGGCGCGGCTATATTGTCGGCGTTCTCAAATTTTCCTCGGAAAGTGCCACCGTCGTGATTTTCCCGCCATCAGCAGCGCTGGAGCCGTTCGGGGCTTCGCTCGAACGGCTCAAACCCGGCGGCAGCACCGCCATGGCCGGCGGTATCGATCTTGCCGTTACGCAGATTTCCGGAAGGCCGGGCAGCGTGATCTGCATCGTCACCGACGGCGAGCCGAACAGCCAGAAAGAAACCATCGCCAGCGCGGCCAAGGCGCGGGCGAAGGGCATCGAGATCATGGCTGTGGGCACGGATGACGCGGACTGGAAATTCCTCTCGCAGATCGTCAGCCGCAAGGAACTCGCGACCAAGGTGGACAGGCCGCAGTTCCGCGCGCAGATTGCAAGCATGGCGAAGAACCTGCCGCAGCTCCCGGCAGCGAAGAAACGGATTTTGCTGCCGGGCAAATGACCAAAAAGCACGCCATCGGACTGTGAGCCGCCCGCATTGGAGGGCCAGGATGCCCGATCAGCGACCCAAGTGGCTCGAAAGACTTGAACAGGCTAGCGGCGGCGCTGGCGAAGCTGCGCGGCACGCAGACCGACCTGCGGCGGCGGAAACGTTTACAGTTTTAAGGTTGCGCAAAGACTAGGCGCTATAACGGATAGCCGTATTTTTCGAGATCGAGGCCGTGCCGCTCCGCCAGTGCGCGGTTGCCCTGCGCGCACATGTCATGAATGAGTTTTTTGTGGCCTTCCGTCAGCGTGGCACGGGGCGTGCCGCCGCGCGCAAGCCAGTTTTCGAACATGTCTTTCACCGGCGCGGGCATGATCCGGCCGAATCCGCGATACAGGATTCCGGGCGCGATATACGTCGCAAACTTCGCCAGCGCGATATGCCGCGCAGTGAGGCGCGGATTGCGGTTATTCTCCGTCAATAAAGACGCGATGGTCTCTTCGTCTTCGCGGCCAAGCTCTAAAAACGCCGCCAGCTTTTTCGCAAAGGCTGCGGGGCTGGCTCTCAGTTCTTCAAATAAAAAAACGCCGATATTGCCGGAGCCGAACACCGATTCGTAATGCCGGATGCAATCGTCGAAATTGATGTCGTCAAAAATCGTGAAGCTTTTGTTTTCGGGCAGATCGTCGATCCAGCGTTTAAGGGACTTATAGGATGTCATGCGCACGCCGAGCTTTTGAAAGTACCAGCTTTCGACCAGGTCGCTCTGACGGCGGATCGTGAAAATAATCTTTGCCTCGGGGAACAAGGTTTTGATCCGCGCGGCGACGGTGGTCTTGTCTTTCGATTCGTAAAGCGCGTAATTTTCGTATGATACGAGATTTAAGCGATCGCTTCCAAGGGGCCGGGAAAAAATATCCGCCGTTTGTTCGGCGCTCCACTTTATGCCGTCAGTCTGGCACAGGCCGCATATTGCGGCGTCCAGTTCCGGATCGCTTGCCGGGATGCCAAGATAGTTGACGCCGCGCAACGCGGGGAAAACGACCTTTTGCATTGTTGTCGTCGCCGTTTTGACGAAGCCGACATGGAAGGCGATTTTCACCGGGCCGCCTCCGTCACGCCGCAGCGGCCATCGTCTTGCGCTTGATGAAATGGTCGCGCGGCCTTCGCCCCGCTCAACGCCGGATTCGCATTCTTCGTTAAAAACACTTTTCGGTACCTTATTCATTTCAAAAAATCCCTTCAGCTAATATTGATCGTTAAAACCACTTACGCAAAACTTTGAAACTGCCACACAGCGCAATATGCTGTGCAATAAGCCAAATATACAAAATCGCACGCTCGTAAATCAAACTTATTCTGCAAATCACTGTGACAGAAAGCAACCTAGCGAATTTTCCCGCCGATTCTTTTCGCGCGGAGCATCCCCGCGCCGTGATCCAGAATAAGAGCCGCTGATTCCAGGCTCGATCTTTTTTGGCCGGATACGAGCCCGTTGATCTGCTCCTGCGTTTTCAGGTCCCCGTTCTGCTCTCCTTGCGTTTTCTCAATTCTTTCCGCTCCGTTAGCCGGGCGCGCCTTCGCGTCAATCCAGAGATTATTTCGTTCCGGGTTTCCCTGAAGGGACCCTCCCGGAACGAAGACAATCTTGGTTGACCCGCGCGGCTTATCCGCCCGGCTTTGTCTCTCCGCGTTCGAGAAAACCAACGAAAGGAGAGACGAACATGAAACTACTAACAAACGAAATCCGCGAGCAGCTCTTGCGCAACGGCAGGCTGACGCGCAATTCCAGGAAGACGGCGATAGCCGAGCTCGGACTTCTTCCCGGTCGTCAAGCTGTTCACGCCCGATGCGAACGTGCACATGGCTTCTGACGCGAGCTTGATCCTGACGATCCCGACATTGCGTTTCGGTCTTTGCGATCTTGGCATGGGATACCCGGAACTCGGCAGTGTCCGCATTTCTGAGCTTGAATCCGTCCGCGGCAGGCTGGGCCTTCCCGTCGAGCGCGATCTGCATTTCGTCACACGCAAGACGCTTTCCGAATATGCCGACGAAGCCCGCGAGCGCGGCTGCATCACAGCGTGAGGAGGCTGACATGAGCACGAACATCACCGCATGTTGCCAACGCACTGGAGCCTTCGAGGCCCTGATCTGCGGGCCAATCACGATAACTTTGCACTGTTTTCGCTACTTTGTGAACGGCTGTGCCCCGAGGCACCGACCGATCCTTGCCGGCCAATGGGACGGCGACGAATTGTCCGTCACCACGCCGCTTGCTGTCACCTACGCCCGACATGGTGCTCATGACCATGACGGCGATTTCCAGATCGCTGAATCCTGCGGAGGGTGCGTCATGACCGACGCTCCCGTTGAAACGCACGTCATCGAATGGAACGGCATCCGCATCGCGGTGCGCTATTGCCGGAACTGGCTCGATTTTTACGAAGAGCATTTACGGCTATCCGCTTGCCCATCTTGAGATCGAATCCATCGATCCGGAAAGAGCGCCGCTGCCGATGACCGAAACCGGCTACCGTTCGCATTTTACGCGCCCGGATGTGATCGAGGCGGAAGGCGGCCCTGTTCCCTTCGTCCGCGCTTGGCTTGCCGAAGCCGCGAAGGACCCGAAATGGATTGCGGCTGAGGCGGAGCGGAAGCAGCTGTCGCTGTTCTGACGGCAGCCCTGCCGTCCTGTGATTCCAAGACGGCTGCATGCGGTCGTATGCACGTACATGTCCACCGCGGCGGCGCACGTGATGGCGATTGTTGTTTCGCCGGAAGGGTTACGCGTGATCGTTACGCCGGTGTGCTGATAAATGCTGTGCCGTGTTCTCTCCGTTTTTGTCCGGCTTGGCTCAATTGACCGCCACCGTGGCCGGGCGCGCCGCCAAATCAAGGCATCCCAACGTATCCACAAGCGGACCCTCGTAGGGAGCCCTCCTTGATTTGCGCGGCTTGTTCCCCCGGCCTGATCCGTGGGCGTTCGAGCCAACCCAAACAAAGGAGAGACACAATGGCACGCAACAGCAACTACGGACGTAACGAAAAGAAACGCGAACCCAAGGCTCCGGCTTTGATCGCCTATCACGTGGCCGACCGCGGCGAGGACAAGTCCTTCTGGACCCGCATCGGCGCAGCCTGGGATCACGAGGACGGCAAGGGTCTTACCTTGAACCTCGATCTGGTTCCGGTTTCCGCCGGCCGCATCGTTCTTCGGGTTCCTTCCGATAACGCGGACGAAGGGAAGGGCGCGCTAAGCGCCCTTCCTACTTATCCGCAGCGAAAAGCGCCCGCGAGGGCGCTTTTTCTTTTGCGTCATGCGGCGTGTCCGGTACGATTCACGGCATGGCCAGACCGTACGGAAAAATAAAACGGAAAACCAAACGCTCATCGACGAAAAAGCCCGATGGCGAAGCGTTCAAGATCAAATTGCGCGGCAAGGACAACGCGCCGCTGACCATGACCGAAATTCACCAGGGGCTTTACGACATCGCCCGCAAGCTAAAGCCCTTTGAGCATTACCGCGCAAAATGGGTCACGCTGTACCTGACCATGATCGACGAGGACGGCAACGAAGTCCTGCCCGATCCCAAGGGCGAATGGATTTTGTATCCCTACAAAAGCGCCGCCGACGAGCACGGGCTCTAGTTGTCAAATGGCCCCTTCTGCCACGGCCAGCGTCCGGGGCAGCCATCCTTGGCCACAAGCAGCACAGTGCCGTCAGGCAATACCGTGAGAGGATCGGTTCCCGGCGGCCATATGGGCACGTTGTAGCGCCCATTATGCAGATCGAAGTAACGGCATTCCATGAGCGCGTGCTTGAGCTTGCCGTGCGTGTTAACGGCCTCGACTTCCGGGATTATCGCGTAGCCAAGATAAACCCTCGAATTGGCCCACGAGACGGCGCCAATCGCGACAACTGCCAATGCGCCAATGATTATATTTCGGCGTTTCATTGTGACCCTCCCCGTAAGTTTTTTTTGCATTTTGCGAATTTGCGCCGCCTTTATCCGAGAGCGAAGCTTTCCTGAATTTTGCCTATTCCGGCCCGATAGACGCCCGTACAGTGGCCTCTGGCGCTTTGATTATGGAAAACACCCTCAAAATCAGAACGCATCAGCGGCGCTTAAATCGCAAAACCCGCACGGGGCCGTTCAAGCCTCCGGAATATCGCTTTCGACAAGCACGCGCTGCGCAGCCTGATCGCTCGGGCGCTGCCGCGCCAATCGCGCCGCCTGCCTTTGCAGGCACTTGTCGAACAGAGTCGCGGATTTCGGCGTCGAGTTTCCCGTTCATCCCGTGCTTGTCGGTGATCGCGACAATCGCATCGACGAGCCTGTTCTCGGCGCCGTCCGTCAGCGTCAGGTTTTTCTCATCGCACAGCCCTACAAAGATTTCGGTAGGGTCGGCAGTGGCGGCATCCGCCGGGGCCGCGTCGCCGGCATCCGGGGCCGGTGCTGGCGTTACCATCTGCTGAAGCCGTGCCGGCGCCGCACCGGCCGGGGCCAAAAGCGGCGGCGTGTGCGCCATAGGCAGGGCCGCCCCTTTGTGCTTCTCGTAATCCGGATCGGGATTGAACCACGCCTCATCAAACGCCTTGTCGTATGACAGGCGGCGCAGCAGCAGCGGATAATCGCCGCTGCGGAATATAATTTGACGCTGGCGCTCGCGGCCAACATCGAGCTCGAATTCCTCGGGCTCGCGCAGCGCCGATATGACGCGCATCGATCTGCTCGCCCATTTTTTCCTTGCTGGCCCGCTTGCCCAGCTTGGTGGCGAGGTAATTGGTGGTCGTCATATCCGCTGTGCTGAACACCTGAACAACGCCCGCATTGGCAATGAAAGTTTCCCAGTTTCGCGGATACATATGCTGCAACTGGCCCAGGTTCTGCACGATCGGCCACAGTCGCATGCCGTAACCGGCCATGAGGCCCGCGGCCTTCTCCAGCAGGGTGATCTTGCCGAGGCTGTAAAATTCATCGAGCAGGAACAGCACCGGCACGGTTCCGCGCGCGCCCTGCGAGAGGCCCCTGATCGCCATGTTGACGAACAGCCGCATGAACCGCTTGTGCTCATCGAGCAGGTCGGGCGGCAGAACGACATAGATCGTCATCGGCCGGTTTTTCAGCGCGCCGATCGCAAAATCCGATCGCCCGAGAATGCGCTGGATCGCCACGCTGTCCAGCCAGCGAATGTTGCGCATGACTGTGGTCATGAAGCTGCCGCGCTCGTTTGGGCTGGCGCTTAGCATGATCGTGGCGGCGGTTGCGGCTAGACCTCCCGCGCTGTGGTCTTTCGCCATTTCCGCCAAAAGGGCGTCAAGCGCCTCCGCATCCTGCCGCAGCGCGTTGCGCACATCGACAAGCGAGCGGCCTTTGCCGGTCGCGAGCAGGTGCGCGATCAGTCCGGCGAGAATCGTGCGCGCGCTTTCATCCCAATGGGAATCCTGGTCGCCGCCCGGCACCACCAGCGCGTCCGCGACAAGGCCGATGTCCTCGGTCACGCGGTCGCTGGAAAGGTCGATGCCCGCAAGGGGATTGAACGAGGCGGAAACCGCGCCCGGCACGATGCCGAACGGATCGACGATATGGACCTCCTGGTCGAGAAACTTCGTCACCCGCCCGCCGCCATGTCCGCGCCGCGCGGCGGTGACAGCGGCGTTGGTGCCCTTGGGGTCGATGACCAGCGCCGATCCCGGCCACAGGATAAGGTTCGGGATAATGGCGCTGCGCCCTTTGCCGCCGCGCGAGGCCGCGATCGTCAGGAGCCCGCGGTCATCGGAACTGCCGACCCGCCATGACGGATCGTAAAACGATGTCCCGAGCAGGATCGCGCCGGGCTTGTAGCGCATGCGCCATTCTTCAAGCAGCCCGGCAAAGGCGGCTGACCCGCCTTTGCCGAACTTCGTCATGCGGGCAAGGTCGATGACGGGCTTGGCGATGCGGCCCGCGTACTCCCGCACCGGCGTCCACAAGGGGAAGAAAAGCGGGGTCGCGATTGCCGCGGAAACAATATCGGCCGGCCATCCCGAAAAGCCGATGTCGTTCACGATGTGGAAGGCGGCAACCATCAGGGCGGCAAACAGCGCCAAACCGGTCACGGCGGTGCCCAGCAGCCCCGCGATGCGCCGGGCGATGCCCAAACCGGGCGCCGCGCCGGCGTGCGCGACGAGCTTTGCCACGAGAGCGCCGGTGGGCAAGCTCCCAAAAAAAATGATTGCGCCGACGGTCCCCGCCTGGTCCGGCGTCAGTAAATGATTTACGGGCCAGAACGGAGAGATGGCGAGCGCCGCGCCGATCCAGACCAAGCCGGCAATTGTCAATAAGCCAGCGAGAGTTGGCATGCTGTTCCCCGCTGCTCACGGGCTGGGGCGGTGCGGGTTTGTATTGTGCGCTGCGCAACGCCTCATAAAAAAAGTGTAAAGATCACGTTAATACACGTTAAGGTAATATGAAAAGAGGGAGGTAACGGGAAAGGGGCAGAAGTGCGCGGATTTGCGGGGTAGCAAGATATGTTTTTATGGCCAGAAAACCCTCCGGATTTTCGGCATAAAAACCGATCTTGCCAGCGTTGCGCCGCTGGATCACGCGCGCGCCTGCCGGCGCTGTCATAGGGCGCTGCCGCCCCTCCGAACCTCCCCGGCCCCGCGCCACTGCGGCGCGGCTGGTCAACGACGGGAGAAAGGACCGGGCATGGCGCGTCCGCGCAAGCCGGCACACGATCTGCGGAGCGAGACGGTGAAGTTCACCGTCAAGCCTTCTGAATACCTCCGCATTCAGCAGGCCGCAGCCGCTGCCGGCGAATCGTTATCCGATTATGCCAGGTCCATGATCCTCAAGGGCCGCGTTGTGGTGCAGCAAACGCGCTCTTTGGATCATGCCGTCTTTGACCAGATACGGCGCATTGGCGTGAACCTGAACCAGGCGGTTCGCAAATTGCACGCCACTGGCCGCCTGCCGCCCGAACTGCCCCGCGCCGCCGCCACCATTGAACGGCTCCTCACCAAAATCATGGCTGATGATGGGTGAGCGATCATGGTTCCGAAGGTGGCGGGTAAGGGAACGAGCTTTGACGGCGCGGCGCTTTATTATCTGCACGATAAGAACGCTTTGACTTCCGGGCGTGTCGCTTTCGTCCTCACCGAAAATCTCCCCACCGCCGATGCCGACAAGGCCATCAAATGCATGGCCTGGACCGCGATGCATCAGCAGGAAATCAAAGCGCGTGCGGGCGGCAGCGCCAAGGGCCGCAGGCTCGAATTTCCAGTCTATACCTACAGCCTGTCATGGGCGCCGGATGAAAGCCCCGATCCCGAGGAAATGATCGCGGCGGCGCGCGAGAGCCTGAAGGCCCTTGAGCTTGAGGGGCATGAGACGCTGTTCGTTTCGCACAACGACGAGCCTCATCCCCATATTCATGTGATCGTGAACCGGGTCCATCCGGAGACCGGCATCGCAGCAAAGCTGTCCAACGATCACCTGAAGCTTTCGGCTTGGGCCGAAGCCTATGAGAAACGGCAGGGCAAAATCCGCTGCGAGCAGCGCGTTGAAAACAACGCCCGCCGCCGCGAGAAGCAATTCGTCAAAGACCGCGAAAGCCAGAAGGCCGCCGAATTTCACCGCTGGCGCCGGCTGCGCTTGCAGGAGGCTTTTCACCGCCGGCAAGAGGACCAGAAAAACCTGTCGGCGGCGCACCGCATTCAGCGCAAATTCCTGTTCGAGCAAAAGGAGCGCGAAATCAGGAAAAAGGGCAGGGCACTGAATGAGGCCAACAAGACGCGCTGGCGCATCGTCTATGTTGACCAGCAGGCTGAGCGCGACAAATTGCTGTTTGCACAGCGTACTGCGTGGTCGCGCCTGCGCTATTTCCTCCAGGTCAAGGCGCGGGAGTATTTTCATGCTGAAAAGGCCGAGCGCGGCGGCTTTTTAACCGGCGCTTTTTCCGCCATATCGGGCGGCCCGCGCCAGTTCGCCGACCTCTACAAGAAGCACCGGCAATACCGCGCGAAAGTCTCGGGCGCGGTCAACCGGCAGCGGCGCGATGCGTTCAACGAGATCAATGCCGCGTACCGCGCCGATCTTGACAAGCTCAAGGCGCAGCAAAGGACTGCAGCAGGACGTGCTGGACAAGCGCCAGTCGGAAGAAAGCCAGCGGCGCGCGCGCGAGATCAAGGAGGGGCTGGACAAAGAGGCGTTTAGGCGCGAGCTATCCGCGAAGCTGCACAAGCAAATCAAGGACAATGCCCGCGAGGCCACGAAACCGCGCAGCCCGCTGGGCAAAGCGTTTGACCATGCAAAAGGAGAAGCGCCGTCCGCCGCGCCGCCCGTTCGGGAAACCATGCACCAGCGCCTGAAACGCAAAATCGCCGAGAAGCGCCGGGAGAATTTCGAGCAAACGAAGGAGGAAATTACGAAGCCCAAGCCGCAGCCCACACGGGATTTTGCGAAGGTTGCAGGCGAAAAGTCTTCAGGCGGCGTGCCGCTGGAAAAAGCCGCCGAACGGCTCAAGAAAAAGATCGCGGCCCGCCGCCGTGAGCAACTCAAAGAAGATATAGAGGAAATCACTGTTGAAAAGAAACGTCATGATCGGCGGTCCAAGGCATTCCGCGCACTGAACAAGCGAGAACGTAAAAAAGACAACGGTCCGAACAATGGAATGTAATTCTATGTCATTCTATAAATCTTGGTATGATTGAAGCTTAGAGGCCACTTTTGATTGATATTGACGAACTAAGGGATTCTGGAATCCGACTGCACGGACTGACCAAGGCCGATGGCGTTTATACATTCTATCACGATGAGACTAACAATATCCGCAAATTGCATGTCGAAGCTGGCCGCCTCAACGTTGCCGAACTAAAGGTATTCGTCTTAGGCGGTGTTGTGCACGAAGGCGCCCCGCGTCCCATAGACATTCAGTCTCTACGGGATGCCATGCGCATTCAGAAGTCGGCCCACGAAATCAAACTTGAGCACGTCGCCAGAGGCAACTTCCTCGACGTGTTGTGTTCGACGAAACTAACGACGTTCTTGCGCTGGATCGCCGATAGCGGGCTATTGATCCATTATCACGATCTCGACCCGCTCTATTGGTCAAGCGCCGACATCATCGATTCAATTGTGCCCAACTCGGCAACCCCGCGCTGTTAGAATACCACTCTCTGCTGAAGAGTGACCTGGCGGCGGTGCTGCGATGCGAACTCCCCGCTACCGTCCGGCTATTCCACGCCTACGGTTATCCAGGCTTGTCTCCCGAGCATCGTAAGCCGTTCCTGAACGATCTAATCGCTCTCTTGGAACGAAATGGCATCGCCCTGCCGGCGCACAATGCCACTGTGTTGAAGGGCGTCCTAGACGCTGGACGAAGGCTGGAAAGCCTCGACTTCATCGAAGGCTTTCCATCCAACCAGTTGATTGACGACTTCAGCAACTTTTACTTGGGCCGCATCGCATTGTTCAAATTTTCCAGTCATATCTTGGACATGGAGGAGGTAATTCGAGATCGGCTCCTAAAAACGCCCCTTACCAGCGGCGGCCAACCAGTTACGAATTTTCGCTTCGCGGATTCCAAGGCAGAGTTCTGGCATCCAACTGGCCGATGTCGTCGTTGGCTTGCTGGGCAAGATGTATACCTACTTCACGGAAACGCCGCGTGATCAGGTCGCCACAGATCGGGCGAGCCTAACTGGGCCTAGCCTACAAAACGCGAATTTCCTCCGCGATCTCATTTCTGCCTCGCACGAGGCTAACATTGCCTTCCTGAATCATGTCGCCAGTGTACACGATGTAGACAAGCTCGATCTATTTCTTCGCTTTCCAGATGGGGCCTACGCAGCGTGAAAACACTTTAGTTTGCTGCGAGCATTATCCTGGTCGAGGCAGACAAAAAGAGTCCTTTTCCGGCCGGGGCCCTTTTTAAAATCAAGGTTCGACGCCCGCGCCCGGAATCGATGATTCCCATCATGCTCTCTTGCCGTGGCAATGTTTGAATTTTTTGCCTGACCCACAGTAACATTTTTCATTGCGGCCGATCTTACGTCGAGGCTGAGGAAACTCCCATTGCGGTGGAGGCCGGTCAATACGGAGCTGTCTGATGAGATTGCGTTGCCGCCGCAGTTCTTCACCTCCCTCGCCATCCAAGCCGGGCTCGTACGGTGCAAGACGCCTCATCTCCTCTTCCGCCGCAGCATAATCGCCGCAATAGGCCAGAATGACCGCGTACTGAGATCTCACCGGAACGATCCGGCTTACCATTTTATGTTGAATCACGTTTGGCAGAACATTTCGCTCCAGAACGTCCCGAGCGCCGATATAGTCGTTCCTACCGACAAATTCGTCGGCGAGGTCCTGGCCCACGCGCACGAGCGAATCCAGCGCATTTGCCATGGCGTAGAATTTCATCGCATGGATTCTGGCCAGCCCAGAATCGCGACCTAGGCCGTTTAACGCTTTTGCGTGAAGATCAAGTGTATCAGCAATGTGTTTCAGATCATCTGTATGGTCGATTCCCTTTTTCAATAATGGGAATATCTCGTGGGGGTTTCTCTGAATAACGTCTTCTTGCTCCAAGCCCAAAACAGAAAAATACTCCTCGATCAAAGGAGAGGTGTTCGCGATGCACAGATCGTAACGGCCGAGGCTAAAAAGTGCGGCTGCGGCATTGTATTTTAAAATACGCCGATGGTCCGGCTTATCGGGCATCAATTGTAGGATTTGCTCGATCTTTTCTTTTACACGATCTTCGTCATGCCGAAGGGCCGCCAAATTCATTTCCTTCATTAAAACTGAGAGCCTATCTGCGTCATCAAGCGAATGTTCAGCGACAAGATCGGCCATTATCCTAAGCCGGGTTTCCGCCAGCGTGGCATCTCCCCGTTTGAGATCGGCAAACACCAAACCATCAAGTGCCGAAAATCGCTGGGCTGGATCGATCTCATCTGACTTAGCTGCATCTTCAAGGATGGGCTCAATTTCCTGGAACACCCCAAGTTCATGAAACAGTTCATCGGTTGCGAACTGTACGAGAGACTTTATGTCTCCAATTTCACCAAGTAGTCGCAGATATAGTGAGAGCTTGCTTAAGTCATGACTCTTCGTGATTGAGGCGAGCAGAAAATTCTTTAGAGAAGTGCGGGCGACTTCTCGCCGATGCTCTTCAAATGTTAATAAACGCGCGCGGCCAAGCACCCGTATGGCATCATGAATCTTCAGTCTGTTGTTGCCGAAAATCTCTATGATGCCTGTCGGACGGAGTTCTCGCACCAGACGTGAAAATGCGGTTTCATCCATTTCTATCGATTGCTTTAGTAACGCAGCGGCTTCGCCGCGCTCTAATGGAACGTCTGACATACTCAAAACGGCAACTGCATCCTGCACGTCATGCCCGAGAGCTTCGAATATTTTGGAAAGAATAATTTCTTGTGCAGTGACGACGTCATGGGTCTGATGGTCCAAATCATTACAGAATCGCGAAAGATCGCCGCCATAGTCCCGAGAGGCGATACGTACGGCGTTTTGAACGTAGAGAGGCAGCCCTGCCGTCAAATTTAATAGCCGTTGTGCCGATTCCGCGGTTACCATGCATCGGCTGTCGGCCGCTTCAGCTGCAATAGTGTCGGTTGTCCAGCCTTGCAGGACTTCGGGGGTCAGCCCAAGGAATGTCTCTAGCTCCTGAACTACCTGACCCGGTTGACAGAGAAAAATAAACCGAACTCCGGGTGCATGACCAATAATCTCGCGTAGAGTTTCAGATGGCACCCGCTGAGCATTGTCCACCACAATAGTCGGCCGAAGGCCTTGAGATTGCAGCCGCCGCGCCAGCACGCGCAGCATCTCTAGCCCGGTCGCCCCCGGCAGCAATATCTGCCCAAGACCGCCGCCATCAGCAAAATAGCGACCTGCCAGCTCGCGCGCCAAGGGGATTGCAACCGCTGGGCCGGGCAGGTCGCCAACGTCGAAATACGCTAGCTCTGAATCATTGAATTGAGCCGCTTGGGCAACCCACGCCGTCTTTCCGGCGCCAGAAAATCCCGTGATTATCCTTACAGGAGCATCCTTGATGATCTCGGGCTCGTTACGCTGTGGCCGATACACCAATGGCGGCGCTGGGAAGTCCTGAAGCTGTATAGCAAGTTGTTCGAACAGAGCGGGAAGTTCATTTACTTGGAACGTATGATCGCGCCGTGGTGGTACTCCCGCGGCCGCTGCCATCACGAGACTTGCAAGCTTCCAAACAAGAGTATCGGGTGCAAGCATCCCAAACGGCAGAGCTGCGGCCAGCTCTCTACAATTTGCGAATGCCGTCGGAATGTCGATGGATGGACGTGGAAGAATAGCATCGTCGGGTTGTCCCGGCCAATATAACGTCACGTCTGAAGGCCAATCCGCCGTTCGAAGTAGCTGATATAGCTCTTGACCTGGATGGGTATTTGTCACGAGCCTAAACGAGCATGAGCCGGGACGGCTTCCGTTCTTATGCTCTTCACGAATCTTTTCGAAACGCTCCAATGCTCCTGCTATATCCGAGAATATGATCGGCCTTCCGCGCGTTTTGACCTGCACATATAGCCGGTTGGCGTTCAGCGCAATTTCAATGTCTTCATCAGCTTCAACGATTATCGACGACGCTTGCGCCGCCGCAGCACGGAGTAGGCAAGCGACTCCGAAAAGGTGCTGGTAAAGGAACCCGCGATGGGTGGCTTCAATTCGTGTAAGTTGCACCGGGTCAAGAACGACCGGAGAATCAGACATTCTCAAATACCTGCCTTATTTGTAGTCATGACATTACCCCGCCGATTTATCTGGCAGGGCCAAGTAGTAACGCGTATGGCGCAATTCACCTGTTTTGGTGAGGGCGCCTATTTCGACAAGCTCTTGTAGATCGCGCGTTGCGGTTGCTCGCGATGTCTTACTGATCGTGATGTAGTTCTCTGCGCTCAGGCCGCCCTTGAAGCCGTCGATCCCTTCCTGAAACATTCTCGCGATGACTTTGTCCTGGCGCTCGTTAAAGGTGCCCCGGAATTTCTCGTAGAACTTTGCTTTGGCGACATAAAAATCCACACGCTTGATTGTGTTCGCCTGCGCGTCGAGAATTGTATTGCCGAAGTACACGAGCCAATCAGTGATCGCCGTATCTTTGTTGTCGCGCTCAAGCGCATTGTAGTACGCCTTGCGGGCGCGCTCGATTGTGTAGGCAAGCGCGATCAACGTCGGGTGACCAAGATTTTGGGCAAGAGATTTTTCCGCGAGCGCGCGTCCAATGCGCCCGTTGCCATCCTCGAAAGGATGAATGCTCACGAAGTATAGATGTGCGATACCGGCGCGCGTCAGCGGCGGAAGCGGCCGGCCGCCCTTTGGGGCAGTTTCATTGAACCACTTCACGAAGGCGTCCATTTCTTCCTTCATCTTCGATGAAGGAGGCGCTTCGAAGTGAACACACGGCTCATGCGCTATATTCGAGACGACCTGCATCGGTTCGGGATGCGTACGATAGCCGCCAATGACATTGATGTGCCGATCGCCGCTCATCAGCATCTTGTGCCAGGCGAACATCGTGTCGTGGGTGAGGGGCATATTGAAGTTCTTGTAGAGATCGGCCATCATTTCAGCGATCCCGCGTTCCGCTGGGGGCACGGCACGGCCGTCCTGCCCCAGTCCAAACTGCCTCTTCAGCGAGGATTGGACACTATCGCGGTTGAGAATTTCGCCCTCTATCTGCGAGGTCTTCAGCGCTTCATCGCTGATAAGCTCGATCTTCAGGGTGTCCTGATCCTCGGGGCCGACATGCCTGAAGGCGCCGACGAATTCGCCGGACCGCAAAAGGAAGTCTCGCTCCAAAGGCTCTAAAGCCTTGGAGTTGAATGTGAAAACAGGCCACTTTGGGCTTTGCCAGTTCCAGGACATGAGTTATAGACCGCCTTTCTATAGCTCATAGTATCATTATTTTTGAGCTATAGGAAGATTTCCTATAGCTCATAGCCCCATTGTTTGACATTGTCAGACTTTTTGATATATATTCCTGACATGGAGGAATCACCATGAGCGACGGCCCGCATAAAAGTCTGGGCATGCGCAGCGGCTGGAAGAAGTTCGCTAAACGCTGCGACTTCGCCTCTTACGAAGCGGATCAGCGCACCGAAGCCTTGTGCGAGGCGCTGGCGGGAGACTGGCAAGCCGAACGCTGCAATGAATTCATCGACGAAATCCGCGGCGTCCTGAATGCAGGAAGCCAAGGCAATCTCTTCGAGAACGTCGAAAGCAGGTTGGAGGCGCTCAAGAAAATCTCCGGCGCCGGCTACCCGCTGCGCCGCACGCTGCTGGACAATGTCGAGCAGTCAATTGAGCAAGGCCTTTCAGTTGCCGACGCTATCTTTGAAGGTACGAAAAACACGGCTGTCGATTGGTCCCTTCGCGGGATGAGGGACGTTGATGAGCACTACAAGCTAAAGAGCACCGACCGGCGCGCGGCCAAAGTCCGCGGCCACATAGAAGAATGCATTTCTCAGCATTCGTATGACGGCCTCACCCGCTCGCTCCTGAAAATCGACGGAGGTTCCTCGCAGCGTCCGCGCAAGCGGGATTCTCTTGACGACGGAGTGCGGCTGCCATGAGCAAAGATAATGAAGGCGCTCTTCCCCGCTGCAAAGTCCACGTCATCGAAAATGGCGGCGAGCCGCGCGTGGGATGGACGACGTGCGAAATCGGAAACCATGTGAAGTTCTCGACCGACTCGCTCGCTTCCTATTTCTATGCTGCCTGGGAGCCGGTTGTTTTCGATGCGCTGCTTGTGGCAGCCGCCGTCGAGTTCTGCGACCGATTTAGAAAGCGCCCGAAGATGGGGTGGGGACGCCACTTTGATCTCCGCATTCCCGTCCACAACCCTGATACCTGGAATAGCGACCCTGTCTCAGCATCGCTTAAAGACGCGCTGCAATTTCTTACCGGCGACAAATGGAATCTTCGCTTCGTGAAGCGGCATAAGGCTGCGCCCGCTCCGCAGCAAGGCTTGTTCAAGCTACCTTCGGGCTCAATCGCGGTGATTCCCTTCAGCGAGGGGCTCGACTCTCGCGCCGTCTCCGGCCTCATGGCCAAAGAACTGGGCGACACGCTGACCCGCGTGCGCCTTGGCCCCAAATCCTCTGACCGCCCGCGCGACATTGATGGCAGCACTTACAAGTATCCTTTTGCCGCTGTCCCTTACGATGTTTCGACCGGCATCAGAAATCCTGAATCTTCAGCACGTTCGCGCGGCTTTAAGTTCGCACTTCTGAGCGGTATTGCCGCTTATTTGGCGGAGGCCACGCGGATCATCGTACCCGAGAGCGGACAAGGAGCCTTGGGGCCAAGCCTTGTCCCTGTCGGCCATGCTTACGAGGATTATCGCAACCACCCCCTGTTCACGCAGCGGATGGAGAAATTTCTAAACGCGCTACTTGGCTTGACCGCAAAATTCGAGTTTCCGCGTCTTTGGCACACGAAAGGCGAGACGCTTGCCGATTATCTCGCGCTCGGCAATTCGCATGAATGGGCATCGACACGCTCTTGCTGGCAAGACAACCGCCATGTTTCGGTTCACAAGCACCGCCGCCAATGCGGGGTCTGCGCTGCCTGCATGCTGCGGCGTCTCAGCGTCCACGCCGCGGGCGAGAAAGAGTCTCCCGATACTTACATCTGGGAAGACCTGACCTCATCTTCTTTCGAAAAAGGCGCCGTAAAAGGTTACAAGAAAACCAAAGGGGTGCAGCGTCACTACGCAATCGCCGGCGCGCTGCATCTGGATCACCTCGCAGCCTTGAGAGGCAACAAAATTTACGCGCATGCGCTCGCCAGCGCTGCGCAAAGGCTGGACCGTGCCATGGAATTAAGCGTCGGAACGGCTGCCCCTAAGCTGAACCGTATGCTTGAGCAACACGAGAAGGAATGGAAGGCGTTCATGAAGTCACTGGGACCGAGTTCATTTGTTCATGATTGGGTGGAGGCGAAGCCATGACGCCGCTCGACACTCTTTCATCGCAGCAAGTCGGTGAACGGCTACGCATTGCCAGGGAAAGCAAAAAATTTACGCAGGCCGACGTTGCCGAAAAGCTCGGCATGGCCAGAACCACGCTTGTTGCCGTCGAGAAGGGGCAAAGAAAAGCGCGGATCGAAGAAATCCGTCAGCTTGCGAAATTGTACGACCTCTCGATCAACGAGCTTTTGCGCGAGGAGGCAATACACGCGGACCTCGCGCCTCAGTTTCGCAGGTTCTTTTCCAGCCAGGACGATGCGGCCGAAGGTGCGGCAAAACTTCTGTCGGACCTCGCAAAAGCGGAAACCGAGCTTGAAAACATTCTCGGCGTAAAACGGCTGCGGAATTACCCGCCGGAGCGGCCTGTGCTGGGCGGGGATGTGCGGGCGCAAGCGGAACATGATGCGGCAGAGCTGCGGCAATGGCTGGGGCTCGGCTTTAACCCCGTTACCGACATCATCACCTTGCTTGAGTTGGAGCTCGGCGTCCGGGTCTATATTCGCAAGCTCGATGCGCGGATTTCGGGCCTCTTCATTTATGACGACGCGCTGGGCGCTTGCATGCTTCTCAATGCAAGCCACCCCAAGGAGCGGCGCACGCAGACTGCCGCTCACGAAATGGCTCACCTGATTTCAACGCGGCGGCAGGCTGAACTTCTGAAGGAGCGTGGTAACGAGAATAGCAGGGAAGAACGTTACGCCGCCGCTTTTGCACGTGCTTTCCTGACGCCCGCACGCGCGGTCATGCAGAAATTCAAGGAAGTCACGGCGGGCTCCGAGAGGTTGACCCGCCGGCATGTCATCGTTCTCGCGCATTATTTCGGAGTATCGAGAGAGGCAATGGTTCGACGCCTTGAAGAGCTGAGGCTAACCAAGCAAGGGACCTGGGATTGGTTTGAAAGCTATGACGGGATCACCGACGATCAGGCGCGGCAGGTCCTTGGTGAACTCATTGGAATTGATTCGGGCAAGGCCGAAGCCAATCAACCGACGACCTTGCGTTTGGCTCTTCTGGCGGAAGAGGCCTTTCGTCGCGGCCTCATGAGCGAGGGTCAGCTCGCCAGAATGCTGCACCTCGACCGCGTTGAGGTTCGAAAGATGTTCGATGGCCTTGAGATAGAAGGGAGCGACCCCGATGGGGTTATCTTGCCTCACTGATCCCAAGGCTATCGTCGTCTGCGACGCAAGCACGGTTATCAATCTGAACGCGACGGGTTACGCCGTTACGATCCTCAAGGCTTTGCCCAATCCATTCGTAATTTCAGAAATCGCCCTTGCGGAATTGCAGGAAGATAAGCGCAGTAACAGAAACGACGCGAAATTGGCGGCAGAGCTGGAAAGTCTCGGGCTTTTCAAAGTGATGCCCCTTGACGATGCCAGTTCCGGCCATTTCGAGCGGCTGGTTGCCGGGAAAACAATCGATACCCTTGATGACGGTGAGGCGGCGACGATCGCTTGCGCAGTAGCGATCGGCGCTATTCCCATTATCGACGAGCGTAAAGCTACCCGGATTTGCAGAGAGCGTTACCCGGCGCTGCGCGTAGGCTGCACCATCGACATCCTAGCCCACGAAGCGCTGGCCGGGGCGCTCGGGAACGCCGCCGTCTCCGAAGCCGTCGTCAATGCCTTGCAGCAGGCTCGCATGCGCGTCCTGCCGCATTGCCTGGCTTGGGTTGTCGATTTGATCGGCCCTGCCAACGCGAGTTTTTGTCCCAGCCTGCCAAACCACGCACGCGCCAGAGGGGAGGAGGTTCGATAGCTTTATGCCCGCGCTACAGCAGTTAATGATCGCCACTAGGGCTGCGCCTGCCCCCGCCATTAACGCCCGGGAAACGACCCGCCGGTATTATGTAGAGCTCAAAATGAGTAGTCGGCTGTCCGCGAATCTCGTATGCTGATTTTTGTAGGGTCTTTTTTGCCAAAACCTGAGGGCAAAAAACAAAAAAATTAGCACGCTATTTAGCACACTGACCTGACGTGCATCGATTTTTCCCTTCTAATTCAAAACCTTATAAAACCGACATTGGGTCTCATAACCTGAAGGTCGCAGGTTCAAATCCTGCCCCCGCAACCACCTTTACCGAACTGCAATCGACCTCCCTAGCCAAAGGCTGGGCGAGGTCGATCATTGCGGTAATGGCCCCTTCGAGATCGAGCGTAATGCCTGTGGGGTCATCGAGGACCGTGACCCGTTCGATCAGGCCCCGAATCGCCTCCAAGGCCGGCGCCCGGATATCGGCGTCCTCCAGCGCGGCCGACAATTCCGCCACCTTCCTTCGATACGTCTCTGCTATGTTGGGGTGAAGTCGCACCGGAGACGGAGGCGGTGTTGCCAAGGCCGCGTCCAGTTCCGCAAGCCGCCCTTCCATCTCTTCCAACCGCTCCTTCAGGCCGGCTGTCCGTAGCCCGTCCCCAACGGCGTCATAGAGCCCGTCCAGCTTGCGCGCGATCCGCGCCCGCTCACTTTGCAGTCGCGAGCGGTCCGCAGTTTCTGTCCCCCGGCGCGCATTAAGTTCCTGGCCGTAAGCGGCGATGAACTCAGCCACCGCATCGGGCTGCATCAGTCTGTTGCGAAGCAAGTCGAGGACTGCAGACTCAAGCACACCTCGGCGGAAGGACTTGGTTTGGCTGCACGTCCTAAGCTTACGGGCCGCCGAACAGGCGACGTAATCCTTGCCGACGGAAGCGAGCCTGCTGCCGCAACGACCACACAATAATAGCCCGGTGAGAAGATGGGTTGGCCGCCGGCGCTCCCAGAAGCGGCTTGCCTTGATTGCGGCGACGCGCGGCTGGGCCTCGATCTCTCCCTGCCGCCGTTTTACGCTGCCCCAGAGGGCATCGTCGATAATCCGCAATGCCGGCACTTCTCTCACGATCCAGCTTTCACGCGGGTTTAGGCGAGACACTCGGCGTCCGGTCTGCGGATCCTTCACGTAGCGCAACCGATTCCAAACAAGGCGACCGACGTAGAGTTCGTTGTTAAGCAATCCAGTGCCGCGGGTGCGATGTCCGCGAATCGCAGTATCGCGCCAAAGCAATCCACGTGGCCCCGGAATGCCATCGGCGTTCAGCCCCTGTGCGATGGTCCTGGGGGAGCGGCCGTCGGCGAATTCGCGGAAAACGCGCCGGACTACCTTGGCTTCTTCCTCGCAGATGGAGCGCTCGCCGGTTACCGGTTCACCGTCTGGACCTGGTCGGCGGATCACGTCATATCCATAGCTCTTGCCGCCGCCAGAAAGTCCAGCCTCAACCCGACCGCGCAGTCCCCGCCGGGTCTTCGCCGCCAGATCCTTGAGGAAGAGCTGATTCATAGTGCCCTTCAGTCCGACGTGGAGCTCGCTGATCTCGCCTTCGGACAACGTGACGATCTGCACGCCCGCGAAGCTCAGGCGCTTGTAGAGCGCAGCGATATCGGCCTGATCACGGCTCAACCGATCGAGCGCCTCGGCCAAAATGATCTCGAACCGACCCACCGTAGCGCCGTCGATGAGGCCCTGAAGCCCCGGCCGAAGCATCGACGCTCCGGAGATCGCGCGATCAGTGAAGGTCTCGACGATACGCCAGCCCTCGCGGTCAGCTCGTTCCCGGCAGAGCCGGATCTGGTCCTCGATCGAGGCCTCGCGCTGCATCTCGGTGGAAAATCGTGCGTAGATGGCAACCCGGGTCATCGTGTATCCCTCTTCATGCGCTTGATCACAGCGGCGTAGTCGCGACCGGCTTCTACGCTGCGCGCCTGAATGTAATGGCGCTCGGCGGTACCAAGGGTGGAGTGTGTCAGAATAGGGCGAATCAGTCGCGCGGCCTCCGGCGATATACGCGCGAGCGTTGTTGCCGCCGCATCCCGGAAAAAGTGGGGCGGCACACGAACCCCGGTAATCTGGGTTGTGATCGTCGCAATCTTTTCGCCAAGATAGTTCAAATTGAGAAACGGTGCCCCGCGGTCGCCGACCCACAGATAGTCGTGCTGTTGCCCGCCTCGAGCCATTAGCCAGGGGCGCGTTTCGCTTAGGTAACGACGCAAGAGAGGCAGCACCTGACTGGGCACCGGCGCCTCCCAAGGCACGCCGCTTTTGGTCATCTCTTCCGGCAGCGCGACAACGATTTCATTCTCGCTGACATAAATCGAGTGGCCGAGCTTGAGGCTGGCGAAGGCGCGCCGCCGCATCGGCATAAGCGCCAGCATGGCAACCATGGTGCCGTCCCGCCGCCGCTTAGTTGCGATCAATTCTGTTGTTGCGGCATCGGCCTGCAAGCTCGCCAGCTTGACGCCTGCGTCCAGCAAGACAGCGGTGGAGAGCACTCGCCCGCGTTTGCGCTCGGGGTTGCCGCGTCCTGCCGAACGCTTCAGCGAAGTCTCCAAGCGGCGCTGGAGACGCCAATCCATTTCCGGCGCGGCTGCCCGCAGCACGCGAAGAGTTCCGCTCACCAACATCAGCTTGGTCATGGGAGCGATGTGGTCGAGCGCCTCGAGCCAGGCCAGCAGCCGCGTAATGGTCGCTCGATCCACCGGAGGCTCCAGAAGGCCGTCACATTCGGTGCGGGCCAACCACCCCAGCCAGCGGCCGTAGCAGTAATTGAGCATGGCGAGCGAGGGTAGACGCAAATGCGAGAGCGCTCCCCGATCATCGAGCGGCCCGCCGTGCCGGAGGAGGTTCTCCCACATGTCTCGATCAGCTTTTGGCCAACTTGCAATCGGCAGAGCCAGGCTCATAACTTACGCCCCTTCTTCTCGGCGATGACCCGCGCAAATGCTTGGGTGGCGGCGCGGGCTTCCAAGCCGGAATACATGTTCAAGGTGTGGCTAAGCTCGGAGTGCCCAAGGAGCCGGCGCGCAACCTCGTAGCTTCCCGGATTCGCATCGAGCCAGACCATTACCGCAAGGTGACGGAAAAGATGCGCGTTCATTTCCAGTCCTGTTTCGCGGCGAATGCACTTAGTCAACCGAGACGACAATTGGTTGGGGTCGATCGGCCCACGGCCGTCGCGACGCGGAAAAAGCCACGGTGTGCCGGACGGGCAAAGGTCCGGTACGCGCGACGATAGATGCCGGTTGATCATGCGACAAACATCGCGCGGCAACTCGAATTCTATGTGCCGCTCATTCTTCACTTCGTCTTCTTCGAACACTAAAAAGACGCGTCCATCTCCGGGACGGTGTAGGTTCCGTTCGAGATGGATTTCGGCAAGGTTTTTCACCCGGATCGGACAGATGAGGAGGATGGCGATCGCTAAGGCATCTTCGCGGGTGAGGGCGGTCATGTAGGGTTTGGACTTGCCGCTCGGTGTTGCAAATATTCGCTCCGGCAAAAACAGAAGCCTTCGCAAATTGTCTTCGTCTTGAAGAACCCGCAGGCGGTCCCGGTTCTTTCGTGTCATGCCATTTTGCCGTCCGACCGCAACCCTCCCAGCCAAATTCGCCATCCGTTTCTGCACATCTTCCGGCGCGTCCAGCATCCGGCTGATATTACGCAGGAGGCCGGCGATCTCGGAAATCCCCCGACTGGTTTCATTGTTGTGACGCGCCAGCATATGCCGGAGGCCCCGCTCCGCCATTGCGGGATCAATCAGCACCTGCAAGCTGTCGATCTGATGGGAAGCCACGCCCGCTTGAATAAGCTCAGAAGCGAACCGCAAAATCTGGCGCCGGTACTGACTAATCGTTGCGAGCTTTCTCGGATAGCGAGGGCCTTCGGGATCGAGGGGATCCGGGCGATGGAGGCGATCCAATATTCGATTGAGGTCGCTGTGAAAGCTGCTCGGAAAAGTGTCGGGCGGCAGTTTGATTACTTTGCGACGCGACGGCAGCGAAAGCGTGGTGCGCGGCCATTCCGCGATCCGCCGGACGGCCAAATTCCAACCGTTAGCTACCGCACGAATCGGAGAATCGGTGGTGTCGCTCCATCGGTCTATTTGCAGCGGCTAGAGGCTGGCCACAAAGACGATCCGCCGATCTTGCCGGCGATGATGGATGGCTACCTCCAGACACATTGCATCGATCCCGAGCTGCTGCGGGCTGACGCGTTCGACAAGTTCATGAACGATCGTGAACAGCGGTTGCTCGCGCTCATCGCAAACGCAACCGGGCACGACATTGTCGCTGCCGACGGCCCGTCGGATGAGCAGGAAGTGCCAGACAATATTGCCGAAGACAGCGGTCTCTTGGCGAGTGCGGCGGCGTAAGAGAGGGGCTGGAGGTATGGCGAAGAAGGCGATTGAGGTCACGGCCCTCAAACATGAAGCCGCCACGCGGCTGAACATTCCGACGGCGGAATTCGAGAGCGTGGTGCGAGAGGAGGACATCCGCCACTGATCCCGTTAACGACTACCCCTCGCGAATGCGATCCTTGATCCACGTGGCGACAGCGGCAGTCTCTTTGTCTGCATTTTCGACGATCTTTACCTCAGGCGATGGCCCGTTGAAAACGGACACGGTTCCCCGCCTGTTTTCTATAAGCCCGTCAACGTCAGAAATGGACTGAGGCAACAAGCGGTCAGCCTGCGCCCTGATCTGATGCGAGGTGCGATAGTTGATCCGCAGCGTCTGCGACCGGCCGCGAACATCGATGCCAAGCGTTTTCCATGAAAATGGTGTCTGAAAAATTCGCTGTCCAAGATCACCGGCAAGGAAAAGACCATCAGGCCTGCCCGCCGCTAGGGCGGCGAGAAAGCGCATCTCGGCGACACCCAAGTCCTGCGCCTCGTCCGCAACTATAAAGCCAAAGAGGGGCTCTTTATCGGCAACCTCATTTGTCAGGCGCGAGAATATACCCGGCCAGGTAACGAGACCTTGCGCGGCGAGCTGGGCGCGTAACGCATTAAAAATGTTCCAAAGCTGCTCGCGCTGTTTTCCGCCGATGCGGGTCTTGCGCCCCAGGCGCGCAACATCGCGATACTCTTCCCACGTTTGCAGGTTCCAGGCGTCTACAACGTCCGTCCATTCATTCAAAAGAAAACGATCGCCGAACCGGCTTGGCGCAGAATCGTGCGCTGTCTGCACGATAAGATTGTTGATGACATCGGCGCTTGCGATGGAGGGTTCTCCGAAACGCTCGGTATAAAGGCGGCGGGCTAGATCGTGGATCGATTCCACGGTGATGCGTGCCATAACCTCCGGCTCATTGCCGGCAAGATGGCCGAGTTTTCCTTTGAGCGCGTTGGCAAGCGTCGTGGAAAAAGTTGTCAGAAGGACCTTCGAGTTCGGTGTGCGGCGCGCCAGGTAAACGGCTCGGTGCAATGCAACAATCGTCTTTCCGGTTCCAGCTGAGCCAGAGACGCGCGCCGCGCCGTTGAACGAGCGCTCTACGAGAGCCCGCTGAACCGGGTGCAGGAAATCTGATCTGGTTTGCACGTAGCCGCGATCATTTGAAACTGCGGCAGCTCTATCGACCGCGGAAATCGCCTGGGGAGGGTTCGAAGATGACCGCCCTAGTGTGGCGGTACGGTACAGTTCTACAACGATCGGCATACTCAGACGATCAGATTGAAGAGTTACTGAAAGACGGAGCAGAATGGGCGCGTGTCGACTATCCGGTCGTAAGTCAGCATCCCAGCCAAACTCGTAGTAAGAACTTCCGCTTTCAAGGCATTGATCGGGTTTGTGGCGTCAACAAGCAGTGGCGCTTCGGCGTTGATGAACAGATGCCGCGTCTCGCCAAATCGCAACGTCTCTTCAGTGGGACCGGCAATGCGGTGGGCGGCGTGATGTATTGGAATGATTGGAATCAAGAGAGCTTTTCCAACATTTGGGACGACATACACAGCGAGAACTTCCCAGTTTACGTGGTGCAGACCAGCGCGAGGGCGATTGAGCGCTGCATCCTGATGACCACCGACCCCGGCGACCTTGTGCTTGATCCGACCTGCGGCTCTGGCACCACCGCCTATGTCGCTGAGCAATGGGGCCGGCGCTGGATCACCATCGACACGAGCCGCGTCGCGATTGCCCTTGCTCGGTCGCGGCTGATGGGCGCACGCTATCCCTACTACCTCCTTGCCGATTCGCTGGAAGGGCAGATCGAAGAAGCGGAGGTGATGCGCACGGCGCCAAAGTCGGCGGCGACGCATGGCGATATGCGCGCCTTGCCGAACTTGACGGGATCAATTCTGGGTCAAAGCAAGCCTTCGTCGCCATGTGGTTCGACGAGTCAATGAAAGCTGCCTACGAAGAAGGCGTCGGGCCGGCCATTCGGGAGGCGGGTTATGAACCGCTGCGCATCGACCGAAAGGAGCACATCAGCAAGATTGATGATGAGATCATCGCTGAGATCAGGCGCTCTCGCTTTCTTGTCGCCGATTTCACGCAAGGCGACACCGGTGCCCGTGGCGGGGTCTACTACGAGGCCGGCTTCGCTCATGGCCTCAACATACCCGTGATCTTCACTTGCCGTACCGACGCCATCGACAAGGTGCATTTCGACACCAGGCAATATAACCACATCACCTGGGAGAACACGGCGGAGCTTAGAGAACGCCTCGCCAAGCGCATCTCAGCGACGCTCGGCGACGGACCGCTGAAAAGGGCGGTGTGAGTAATGGAGTTTCGGATCGCTGACACCTTCACTGACTCGCTTTCGCGCCTGACGGCGCAAGAGCAGAAGGCTGTGAAGACGACGGCGTTCGATCTTCAGCTCAATCCGGCATCGCCGGGCATGAAATTTCACAGGATCGACCGCGCGAAAGACCCGCATTTCTGGTCTGTCCGCGTTAATGCCGATGTCCGTCTTATCGTCCACAAGTCCGACTCAAGCCTGCTTCTTGTCTATGTCGATCATCATGACGATGCGTACAAATGGGCCGAGCACCGCAAAATCGAGCGGCACCCCACGACGGGCGCTATGCAGCTCGTCGAGATACGTGAACGCATTGAAGAAGCTCCCGCCGTTCCGCCGGCTCCGGCCGCAGCAGAGCCGGCCATTATCTCCGCCCCCGCGCCGCGCAAGCCAAAGCCAAAACTATTCGATAACCTCAGAAAATTTGAGCTGATGGCCTTCGGTGTTCCCGCGGAGTGGGTTGATGATGTGCGCGACGCCGACGAAGACACCCTGCTAGATGTTATCACGCACCTGCCGCAGGAAGCTCAGGAAGCGGTGTTGAGGCTTGCCATCGGTGAGAAACCCGTGCCTCCGAAGGCGCTGCCCGCGGAGGCCAGCCCCTTCGCGCACCCGGACGCGCAACGTCGATTCCGCGTGCTCGCTAACAGCAAAGAGCTGGAACGGGCCCTCGAATATCCGTGGGAAAGGTGGGCGGTTTCCGCGATCGCCGGCAGGCCGTGTTGAGGGGGCTTCAGGGTCGGCAAAAACTACCGCCAAAAGCGACTGGGGCGCTCCTGTGGATTATTTTTCCCTAGCGGATTCAGAGGCGCACTGAGGTTCGGCATAGGTGGCTTCGAGCCCCTGAAACCCCCTATATTTTAAAGATCACTAAGTGAACCGCCCATCCCAATACCCAGCCCATCGATACGAGCAGCCATACGCGAAACAATCCGCGACGCCATTTAATCGTGGGCCCGTTGTCATTTGCTCCTACGTCACTGGCTGGGCTGCGCGTCCAGGGGCGTCCGTCGGAAGAGACCAGAATGACCGGCCCTTTCTTTGGAGCCGCATCCAGAGCCGCCTTTAGTGGCGCACACTCGACTGTGCGTGCCTGACTGGTAAACGTGGATGTGGTGACAAACACCCCCTTCGCGGCCCCAAGGCCACCAGGTTACCAACGAACCCCTGAATGTCCGGTCGTCCTAAAGGGCTGGTGTGAAGACATAGACCCGATCAAGACCGAGCCGATCTTCAATCTGGATTGGAGGCGAGCATTGAGCGTCCAGCGTCAGTGGCGATAAAGCGCCCGCGGCGAGACACGCTGCCGACCACTCGGCAATAATGCCCGCCTCTCATCTTCCGACAGATGAAACTCATCGGCGATCTGACCTTCAACATCGTCCACTCGCTTCTCACCCTCGGCGGCAAGCCGAAGCACCGGTAGCATCAGCGTTTGGTAGTCCGGGATTGCCATTTCGATCCCATGCCGCCTACGTTTGACGCAAGCATGTGAATGCTGTTCGCATGAATTGCGTCACCCCGCGCTCCGATGCTCGGCAGCAGTCTGCTGGAGCGCCGTAACATATGCGTCAAGATCGATGGCACCGTTTTCCGAAAGCTGAAGTACCAGTGTACGAAAGGCCGAGAGCATGCCCAACACAAGCCGGTCGCCAAGGTTCCGCGGTGCTGGGTCCATATGGTCCCTCCCGGATCAATAGTAGTGGCCTCAAGCTATTTCAGGATCACATTATTGACGATGAATCAATAATTTGCGAGTGCATCTGTTTTCGCCGCCAATTCGCTCCAGAAGCGCCCCTCTGCCGAGGTAGAGTGGAGCTGCACCACAGTCCGTGATTAAAATATACCAATGAAAAGCTCGGCGAAAGTCCCTGACGACCTTGGAAACTTAATTGTCTCGCCGAAAGCGTATTCAAGGCAGACGAAGCTCCTTGCGGGTTTTCGGTGGCTCCGTTCGAGCAACCCAGTGGGCCTCGTCGAGGTTGATGGCTTCGATCCATTTTGGATTGTAAGCAAGCACGCCGATATTCTCGAGGTAAGCGGCCAGAACGATCTCTTCCACAACGGCGACCGCGCAACCGTGCTCATTCCGCGGGCCGCCGACGGGAAGGCGCGTGCTTTGACGGGCGGCAGCCCGCATCCAATCCGCACCCCCATTCACATGGACGCGCCAGAGCATCTCAAGTATCGGCGGATCACTCAGGCCTGGTTCACGCAGCAGAATGTCAAATCGCTCGAGGGCCGGATCCGCAGCATCGCCCGCTGCTGCATTGATCGGATGGCCGCGTGCGGGCAAAAATGTGACTTCGTCCGCGATGTTGCGCGCCACCTTCCCCTGCTGGTGCTTATGGAAATCCTTGGCGTGTCTGAGGAGGATGAGCCCCTGATGCTGAGGCTCACCCAAGACCTCTTCGGCACTGAGGATGAGGAGTTGGCGCGCGATCCCGAGGCGGCCATCGACCCGGCTAGACACACCAAGCACCTGTTCCAAGTGTATGCCGATTATCAGGCATATTTCACGCGGCTGGCGGATGCGCGCCGCAAAGCGCCGCGTAACGACCTGATAAGCGTCATCGCCAACGCCAAGATTGATGGGAAGCCTATCCGCTGTTTTGAGGCAACTAGTTATTTCGTGATTCTCGCAACCGCCGGCCACGACACAACATCATCTTCGATGTCAGGAGCGATGTGGGCGTTGTGCGAGAATCCAGATGAGTTACGCAAAATCAAGAACGACCGCGGACTTATTCCGAATTTGGTCGAGGAAGCGGTGCGCTGGACCACACCCGTGCAACACTTTATGCGCACCGCGACGGCGGATACAGAGCTGCGCGGACGCAGGATTGCCAAAGGCGATTGGCTAATGCTGTGCTACCTGTCCGGCAACCGCGATGAGGAAGCGTTTGATTATCCCGATCGATTCTGTGCCGATCGCAAATTATCGCGCAACGTGGCCTTCGGCTACGGCGCGCACGCTTGTCTCGGCCAACATCTCGCGCGGCTGGAAATGCGTATCTTCTTCAAGGAGCTATTTGCCCGATTAGCTGAGATTGAAATCGCCGGCGAGCCGCGGCGTTCCGCGTCGATCTTCGTTGGCGGACCTAAGACGTTACCGGTCAGATTCAGAATCAATTGACCAAACCGGTAACGACACGCATTTTATAGTTCGGTGTTAGCGCACCAGGTTAAGAGGCGCCAGTGCCCTTGCGGGAAGTCCGGGGCTCAACGAAGCCTGCTCGATCCAAATTTGTCGCGACCACACTGAGTAGACTAATCGCTCGCGGCTATATCAATGGCTGGCCTAGCTCAGTCACGATTGAGATGTATTGAGCTTAGGGCTTAGGCGTGTCCAAGCAACTTTGACGCCCGTTCGAACCATTCTGTCATGCCCATTTGATCATAGAGCAAGAGCGCTTGTTGGGCATGTTCTTTGGCGGCGTCGCGGTCGCCTGCTTTTCCGCAAAGTTGAGCCAGCGCCAAATATGAGTGCCCAATATCCGGCCTCATTTTCTTCCTTTCCGCCAAGGCAAGTGCTTGCGCAGCGTCGGATTTTGAATCGTGGCCGGTAGCCCGGCCAATTCCGCTTGCCATCGCGCGCAGCCGCAACGCCGCAACTTCGACCCCCGCAAATCCATGGGTCGTTGCGAGCTCCATCACCTGTGCGAGCAATTTAGCCATACGCTCGGCGTCGCCGGTCTGAAGTGCTACCGAAGCAAGATTCAGTGAGGCGCGGGCAATGCCGTATTTCAATCCGGTCCTCTGATATTGCTCGAGGGCGGTTCGAAGAACGGCGTCCGCTTCCTCATGCCGCCCCGCGCTCGCATATGAGAACCCTAGGCTCGTCGCGACTATGGGATTTAAGAACGCAATCTCGGAGTTTTTGCACCGATGATACGCATCTTCAAGGAGCGCGATAGCTTTGTGATGCGCCCCGAATTGGGCCAGCGCGAACCCTTTGTACCAGCGCGAGATCGTTTGATCATATGGACGCGAGAGCTGATCGGCGATCGCTATTGCTTCATCGATGTGTTTGTCAGCAGCGCCAAACCTGCCGAGATAGGCTTCTGCGGCCCCTAACAGTCCAAGTATGAGAACCGACGTCGTCCCCGCCGTCCCTATCCGGCTTTCGCGAAGGGCTTCCGTCGTCGCGAGGCCGAGCACACTCGCGAGCAATTCGGTGGCCTCTGTATAATCTCCCGACCAGAGATAAGATTGGGCAAGATGGTAAGTGCCGGCTACAATACACTCGTTGTTTGCCGCCGACCGCGCAAATTGCAGGCCCGCAATACCTGCATCTTTCGCCTTTGCCAGTTCGCCGGTGTAATTGTAGGCGAAGGTCTTAGAGATGCTAATTGCGGCTGCGCGGTTTTCGTCATTCAAGCTGCGTAACAGGTCGCCAGCCTCATCCAGGCGCGCATGCATGCGCGCAATATCGCCGACGGCGCCTAGCGGCGCCCTCAGTGCCAAACGCAAATCAATTGCTTGCTCAAGCCGATTGGGGCTTTCGGGCAACCTCTCGAGGGAGCTCAAGGCGTTGTCGAGGTGCCGAACGCAGAGCCCGTATGCTGACAAGTCAAGAGCGCGCTTGGCCGCCCGCTCAGCGTAGCCAACTGCTTGCTCCCACATCTCCGCATTTCTGGTGTGATAGGCGAGTTGATCAAGGTAAGGTTCCAATCTGTTTAGATAGCGGGACTCGATGCTTGAAGCGATCACGCGATGCAAGTTTTTCCGGCGTCTCCGCGAGATACTTGCCAAGGCAACGTCGCGAATGAGGGCGTGTTTGAATATGTATTCAGTCTCGAAGCCGGTCCGTGCTTCAAACAAGAATCCATTTTCCAAAAGCGGGGCCATCGCACTCACCAACGCATCTTCATCTAGCCCTGCCGCATCGGCCAACAGTGGCGCCGTTACCGCGCTGCCTATTACCGATGCCACGTGCAGCGCATCCTTCGACTCTGGCGGCAGCCTGTCGATCCGCGCTGCGATGACGTTTTGAACCGTCTGGGGTATCGCGATGTCGTCCACATCACCTGTGGTCCGGTACTGCCCGTAAGTCCCGGTCAGCAGGGCTGTTTCGGTCAGATGCCTCACCAGTTCTTCCATAAAGAGCGGTGTTCCCTCCGCGCGTTCTGCAATTCGGCGTCTTAGGCTATTTAGTTCAGGAGCCGTGCCCAGACACGCATCGAGAAATGCCGACGTCTGCTCGGCGTCGAGCGGGTCCAGCCGGTGGCGAGCGAAGTAGGACTTGGACTTCCATCGCTCCGGGTGGTCGAGCCTGTATGTCACGATTAGCAGAATGCGCGCGGTGCCCAGGCTCTCGACGATGGCGTCCAGCATGCTGAGCGTCTCATCGTCCAGCCAATGCAGGTCTTCAAACACCATTATGACCGGGCGGGTTTGGGAAAGTCGAACGAACAAAGCTCTAACTGCGCGCTGAATAAATTTTCGGCGCTCACCTGGATCCCGCCGAAGCCACGTTTCGTCAGCGATCGGAATGTGAAGAAGCTCGCAATATGCGGACGAAAGGGTCGCCAATTGAGGAGCCACAACCTCGAGGCGCTCTCGCAGTCGATTTGAGGCCTGCGCCTCGTCCTCGCCCACAATCCCGAGCCACGCGCGCAGAAGCTGTGTGACCGCGAGATAAGGGGTTGATCGAATTTCAGGCAATGCCGCCGCCTCTACGACCAGCACATCGCTATCTCGTATGGATAAGAGGAACTCGTGCACCAGTCTTGATTTGCCTACACCCGCATTTCCGACAACCGCCGCAACTTGACCGCTGCCGCGCCGTGCGTGATCCAAGGATCGACCAAGCCATCGTACCTCATTGGTTCGCCCGACGAACTTGGTTAGCCCCTGAGAAGCCCGCACCTGCCAGCGCGTTCTCGGCGCCGGAAGCGAATCGATTTCGTAGACCTCGATCGGCCGGCTGAGACCCTTGACCGCAAAGGGTCCCAGCGGTCGGGTCCCGACAAATCCTCTAACGAGCCTTTCAGTTACGTCGCTGCAGCGAACGCAGCCCGGCTCGCAAAGCTGCTCCATTCTCGCGGCGAGGTGAACGGCCTCGCCCACAGCTTCGTAGGCAATGGCAAGATCATTGCTGATCGACCGGAAAATTACCTGTCCTGAATGCACGCCGACTCTGATGGTCAACGCGGCATCCCCGAGTTGAGCTACAGCCTCTTGCATGGCCAACCCTGCCATGCACGCGCGCACAGCGTGGTCCTCGTGGGCCAACGGTGCTCCGAAGAGCGCCATGATGCCATCGCCCATCGATCTGGTCACAGTGCCCTCGAAGCGGTGCACGCCGGAAATCATCGCTTCGAGCGCAGGTTGCAAGCGCTCAAGCGCATCCTCCGCATCGAGGTGCTCGATCAGTCGGGTAGAGCCAACAACATCGGCGAACAGGATCGAAACGTCCTTGAGCTCCCCTTCGAGCGCGCTACGGCTGTTAAGAATGCGCTCGGCGAGGTGCGGAGGCGTGAAAGTCCGCGGGGCGGCGCCTGACGCAACCGTATCTCGCGCAGTTCGGCCGTTGCCAGTACTCAAAGCTGCCCTCCGGTACGATTGGTCTGCCGCAATATTTCCGAGGCAGGAGGAAAAAACCGGTTCTTCCACGAACGCATGTCAGGAACACATTGCCTCACAGCCCGCCAACCTACATAGCCATACCAAGCCGTTGCAGAATCGTTCTTTTTTGGATTATAGCATAGCACAACGGAATTTGCAGGTCAGTTGCTTGCTGATAGCGGTCGCCCCGACGGAGCACGGTATCCGGCGCTCAGCAGCTGAGGGGCGCACAACTGCGCACAACAGTAATGGCTTCAGCGACGATGACGAGTGACTTTGCGCGGCGGATTGAGCCATTCTAGGAACGCGCCCTGTGCCTCGATCGGCGCCCGCAAGCGCGGGTATTGCCGAGTTTTCAATCGAACACCGCTGGCATAGCAAGGTGCGATCAAATTGGGGAAAGTATTTACGATGATACGCAGCCATGGGAATTCGCGATGGCCGAATGATCCGTCCGACGACCACGTCGATCTTGAGAAGCGTGCCGAGCGGTATCGCAATGCGCTCGGCGTAGAGGACCTTGATGCGCTCGCCGATCAGTTGCTAACCCTCCAGAGGGCCCTGCGCAAGGATATGCAGCCGCCACGGTGGCGTTATGATCTAGGCGGCCCGCTGCCAAATACCGGTCTTGAGATCTCGTCGCTCGACCGAACCGACCCGGTGGCGATCAGGTGGAGTTGGCGTCCCAGGGCGGCGATTTAATCGTGGGGTCTCACCGGGCGTTATGTCGGCGTCACGGCGCCGAAACCATTCAATGTCGCCAGATTGCGCTTCGCACTACCCAAATCGTGGATAGATCATCTCTATCCCGGCACTATCGTTGCCGCGCGCTGGGATAGCCATTTCGGCCAATTCCGCCTGATCCCAGCGTCGGGCTACGCCGAGAGTGGCGAATATGTCTACGCGCAGGTCACACGGTCAGGCATTTTTAGCGCTATCGGTTTGCCACGCGACCCGCGGATCCTGCTGGCCCTGCGCCTTTTAGCGACCTTGGCGCCGTGGGCGCGGGCGGCGGCTTACAGCGCGGTACCGATCGCGCAGCCGATGATCAAAGCGCTGCTACAACAAGAGTTAATCCGCAGCATCGCAAGCAATCCTGTGCTGCTCGAAATCTTCGGGTACTGCAGGACGGATTTCCCTGCTCCGCTCGACCCGGCCAGCGAATTCGACTTCACCGGCGGCCCCATCGACGCCGTGGTCGACAAGCTGCCCGAGCTTGACCTGCTCGAGGCGCTTGATCCGCCCAATCGCACAATCAAACCGTTGCCCGACCTTAGGATGCCCGACGAGTGGCCAATGGCGAGCCGCCGTTGGGAGAACCTCGGGCCGACCGAGGTAATTGGCCGCATTAAGACGCTGGCGATTTACGCGGAGAATGGCGACATTCTCTACGCCGGTGCTGCCGGCGGCGGCGTGTGGAAGACCGTGAACGGGGGCCGCGACTGGTTCCCGACCATGCGCGACGAGCGCTCGCTTGCGGTTGGTGGCCTGGCAATTGCGCCCTCGAACCCAAACATTCTCTACGCGGCGACAGGCGAATGGACGGGGAGCGACGATCGTCCAGAGACGCTATCCGGGATGGGGGCAGGCGTTTATAGAACCAACGACGGTGGCGGCTACTGGATCGCTTGCGCTCCGATCGACAGCACAATGTGCACGTCGGTCGCGGTTCATCCGGATAATTCCGACTGCGTATTCGTCGGCGGCAACGGCGGCCTGCATCGAAGCGACGATGGTGGGACGACTTGGCGCACGGTCCTTGCCGGCGCCTCCGGAGCGTCAAGCGGTACCGTAACGAGCGTCGCATTCATACACGACATGCCCCATCGGATCTTCGCCGGCGTCCATCACGGAGGAGTCTATCTTTCCGAGGACGGCGGTGAAACCTGGGGCGCGCTTACTCTGGAGTCCAATGGCTTGCCGACGCATGACGCGGCGAACGCACCGAAGGTCGCCATCGGGCGGGGTAAGGCGCTCGGCTCGAAACTCGTTTGCGTGAAGATAGACGACTGGATATTCACCAGCACCGACGGTGGTAAATCCTTTAGCCGCAACGATGAGCTGCTCGAAGGCACCTCCGGGGCGATCCCTTGGTGCAATGTGATTGGAATCCATCCCCACGACGATAACGTCATTCTAGCGGGAGGAACGAATCTTCACCGTAGCGTCGATCTCGGCAACACCTGGACCAAAGTTGCCGGCTATGGCACGGCGGTTGCTGCTGGACAGCACGCGATAGCCTTTCATCCGCATCGTAAAGGCTTGGTCTATTTGGCGAATGACGAAGGGGTCTGGGCTTCGACCGACGGGGGCAAGACGTGGAGTGTTGCGGGCCGAGGGATTTCTGCCGCTCAAGCTTACGATCTCAGCGTTTCTACTGGGCCGGCACTGCGAGTAGCAATCTCGCTGCAGGATGTAAGCGCCCGCGTATTCGATGGGGCTGCAAGTTGGAAAAGTTTGGATTGGGCTGAAGGTGGGTCGGTCCTTTTTCTCCCTGGGCGGGCCGATGAACTTTACGCCGACAGCCAGTGGAGCAACCTAATGCTCTTTCGCCGGAACAGACTTGGCGAATGGAAGGTAGCTCGACAGGGACCGGATACTGCGCTTCATGCTAATCGCCCATTGGCAGGTTCAGGCTCAACGGCGCATGGGCAATTGTTCTTGGCCATTTCAGCGGATCGGAAGGCCTTGTTACGCGATCCGGGACGTGAAACCGTAAATTGGCCGATCGTTCTTAACGTCCGGGACGCCAAGCTGACCTCGGTGGCGATCTCCATGAAAAACTCAAGATTCGTGTATGCAGGCGATACAAAGGGGCGACTTTGGTACTCTGAAAACGCAGGAAAGAATTGGCAATCGGTGCGGTTCTCTTCGTCAGCCGGCGTTGAGATTGCTCATCTCTCGACTTGCCCGACCGACGAGCGACGGGTGTTGATATGCACCCGAAGCAAAACGACACTGTCCATATTTCGCTGCGATCTGTACCGCGGTCATGCGACGATGCGCGACCTTGTTACGGGCCATCATCGCCGCAAGGCTATACGTCCCCTTGGCGATCATTGGTTCTGGGTTGAGGCCTTGCACCTTGACGGAGCACTCATCGAGCTAGGTCAATGCGGCATGGCGCTCAGCCTCGACGATGGTGAAACTTGGTCGAGAATGGCGACGATGCCACCGAACGCAATCGGGACGCGGATAGCTTTTCGCGAATTCGACAGAACTTTGATCATAGCCACCCACGGCCGCGGGGTGCATCTGCGCCCGATTTAGGCCGCCGGACCGCATAGTTCAGGCTTGGTCCTCAGCCGATAGGCCACAACCGGACCAAACGCGCCGTTCTGTAGCCACCGCTGCCCGGGCCCTTTGGCCTGGATTGAACCGCACGCACCCCCCAACGAAGGGTATTCGAAACCGAGCGCGTCTAAAACCCTGGTCCTTTAACGACAATATGCCAAATCAGATTCGCCCCGGTGCCGGTTTGCGAGCGAGTAGCCGTCCACTGTTTGTTGGGCTTAAACTTGTACACAATCTGTTGATGATTCTGGATCGCCTCGACGATCCATTTCTCTAAATCTGCCCTCATGTTCTTGGGCAGCGCTTGGCAATGCGCCAACCAATCCTCGGCGTCTTGACGGTTCCATGGATTGTCGCTGTCGTCCTCCCACGGCGGTGACACACCGTGCATCGTGCCGCGCCAGTCGTGGCAAAGTTTGCCGAGCGAGTAATCGCCTGGTGACGGATACTGACCTTGGAAGAACGTTGCCGTATCATCAGCATTTGATCGTACCGTGAGGATGTTTAGTTGAGTAAACACCGGATATCTTTTGTTCCCCCATCCCATCTTCGCCTCCATCAAAGGTTCGCGGCGACCCTCGATCATGTCCCTAAAATTAGCCTACCACGGTCTTGGCTTGGGTCAACTTTGTAGGTCTGACGATCAGGCAGTGAGCTTACGCAGCGGGGACGAGTTTCGGCATTCAGCGGGAGGCAGCATCCTTAATCCAGAAAATATCCCCTTGCTGCCGATGGGTCTACAAACCGGATGCTGTGAGGTGGGCCCGGCGGGGCGACTGGGCACCACCGGGTCCGAAAAGATAAGAAGCATAGGAGCGTTATCCAAACCAAGCCCCTGCTCCTTGATAATACCGCTGGGCACGAGTTGAATTTGGCAGCCCTCGCGCCTGGTGGGCCTTTGAGAGGGACGTGAGGAGCCGGACCAGAGTAGCCACGCTGAGGCGGTCGGCGTGAGCAGCGAGGTAAGCGGCAATGGTTTCGGCGCTGTGAACCGCCCCGGGTTTGCCGGAGGCCCCAACTCCTGAGAGGATGGGGCTATGACAAGCAAAACGACGAACAAGTTATCACCGGAGATCCGAACCCGTGCGGCACCAATTAAAATAACTTAGCCGTTACGCGCCTTTTAACGCATACTGATTAGTGACTGCGCGACATCACCCCGCCTCGCACTCCCTTGGTCACATGAGCGCGAAATATCTTCAAATAATTGGGTATAAAATCACGGCTGACCCGGAGTGAAACCCCTCCGGGCGACTCGTCATTCGCTATAGAGGCGATCAAAGACCGAAGTCCATGGATTTCTGCTTCACCCCGAAAGTGGACCTTCGATGCCTGGACAAGCTGCACGCAGACTGTGTGGGATGGTCAGTGGCGCAATTTTTGGTTGCAGCATCAAAGACGTACCGAAGTTCGGCATAGGTGGCTTCGAGCCCCCGCAACCATCTTGATGCACGATCTTGAGCCCCGGCCTTTTCGGCCGGGGCTCAAGTCGTTATTGCGCGAACGATGTTCCCCGCGCAGGCTCTCGCGGGCCACCGGGAGCCCTGAAAAAATCAGGGTGCAGCGGAACCTCCGCAACGCATTTCGCCAGTTGCTGCACCGCACGCAGGCGCAATTTCACCAGCGGCCCCGTTCCCGCTCCCCGTGATCCGTGTATATGATCAAGTGCTATTTGTGCTTTTGCTTCGCCGCACTACGATAAGATGCAGCGGGGCGATGCTCAATGAGCGAGCCGACGACCAGATCGGCCGCGCCTATTCGTCGTGCAACGGGAGGAGACTATATGACAATCTCAAGAAAGGTTCTGGCATTCGGCGTTGCCTGCCTTGGCGGTGCGGTGGCGCTGTCATCGGCTCCGGCGCAGGCCGCCTGGAAGCCCACGCGGAACGTCGAGTTCATCGTGCCGGCCGGCATCGGTGGCGGCGCCGGGCAGATGGCGCAACTCATTCAAGGCATCGTCCAGAAACACAAATTGTTGCCGACCTCGATGGTCGTTATCAGCAAAAAGGGCGGCTCCGGCGCCGAGGGCTTCCTCTACGTGAAGAACGCCAAAGGCGATCCCCACAAACTCATCATCACGCTGTCGAACCTGTTCACCACGCCGCTGGCGACCGGTTCGCCGTTCTCGTGGACCGACTACACGCCGATCGCCATGATGGCGCTCGACGAATTCGTGTTCTGGGTCAATGCGAAGACGCCCTACAAGACGCCCGGGCAGTATATCGCGGCGGTCAAGAAGGCCGGTGGCAAGATGAAGATGGGCGGCACCGGCTCGAAGCAGGAAGACCAGATCATCACGGCTGCGCTTGAGCAGAAGACCGGCGCCAAGTTCACCTACGTGCCGTACAAAGGCGGCGGCACGGTTTGCACCCAGCTGGTCGGCGGTCATATCGACTCGAGCGTGAACAATCCGGTCGAATGCGTGGCGCATTGGCGCGCGGGTACCGTGCGTCCGCTCTGCGTGTTCGATTCCAAGCCGATGCCTTATCCCGCCAAGATGACCAAGGACATGTCGTGGCAGGATATTCCGACCTGCAAGTCAAAGGGCCTGGATATCGAGTACACGATGCTGCGCGGCATCATGACGGCGCCGGGCGTGCCGCAGGAGGCGGTCGATTACTACATCGACCTGCTCAAGAAGGTGCGCGCCACGCCGGAATGGAAGGCTTATATGGAAAAGGGCGCCTTCAATCAGCAGTTCATGACGGGTGCTCCGTTCAAGAAGTGGCTGACGGATGCCGCCGCTGTCCATCATCAGCTGATGCAGAAGGCCGGCTTCCTGCACAAGGGCTCCTAATGGCCTGAATGGTTGCGGGGGCGCCGGAACCGGCGCTCCCGCAATTTACTTGTTTGGAAAACCATCCCTCGCTATGACCCCCGCGCTGGGGCGACGACAAGGCCGCCCGGGTAAATCCTGGCGGCTCAGCGTTACGAGTTCGGCACAATGGCTCACGAATCCAATGAAAACGAAGACGTAAGCGGCAGCGTCGTTTCCAACCGCACCATGAACATCGCAGTATCGTTTGCGCTGATGGTGGTGGCGACCGTGGTGATGGTTTCGAGCGAGCGGCTTGGCGCCGGTTGGGCGAAGGATGTGGGGCCGGATTCCGGCTACTTCCCCTTCTATGTCGCGCTGTTCATGTTCGTCGCCAGCGGCGTGACGCTTTTCCAGCACGTGCTCGCACGGCGTCCCGACGGGGAGGGCAGTTTTATCGCGCACGGCGAATTGGTCATGGTGCTGAGCATTTTGATTCCGATGACCATTTTTGTGGTTCTGTCGCTCTATATTGGAATTTATATCTCGACCTTTTTGTTCATCACCTTCTTCATGATGTGGCACGGGCGCTATTCGCTTTACAAGACAATGCCGGTGGCGGTCGCCGTGCCGGTCGTGCTCTTCATCGTCTTCGAAATCTGGTTCCTGGTGCCGTTGCCGAAGGGACCGTTCGAGGCTTGGCTCGGTTACTGAGGCGGATCGCTGGTGGTGAAACCCCAAAAACAGAACGCGCGGGCAATGAACGGGATACGATGAGGAAACCCGCGATCAAGCCGCTCGCTTAGAGGCCACGAGGAGGTTCAGGTTGGACGCGTTCTTTTCGCTGCTGCACGGCTTCGAGATCCTGCTGACGCCCATCAACGTCGGCTATATGGTGGTCGGCATCTTGTTCGGCGTGCTGCTCGGCTTTCTGCCCGGCGTCGGCGGCGCCAACGGCATCGCCATCCTGCTGCCGCTCACCTTCTCCATGGACCACACCACCGCCATCATCATGCTGGCGGCGATCTATTGGGGCGCCCTGTTCGGCGGCTGCATCAGCGCCATCCTTTTCAATATTCCCGGCGAGCCATGGTCGGTGGCCACCACTTTCGACGGTCATCCGCTGGCCAAGCAGGGCCGCGCCGGCGAGGCACTCACCGCCTCGCTTTCCTCATCCTTCGTCGGCGCCTTTTTCGCGACTATCATGCTCACCTTTATGGCGCCGATCGTCGCCAATTGGGCGCTCGATTTCGGTCCACCGGAATACTTCGCGGTCTATCTTCTCACCTTCTGCTCTTTCGTCGGCATGGGCCGGCAATCGCCGTTCAAGGTCATCGCCTCGATGATGCTCGGCTTCGCCTTCGCCTCCGTCGGCACGGACGAGATCACGGGAGGCGTCCGCCTCACCTTCGGTACCGAGACGCTGCTCACCGGCTTCCACTTCCTGATTGCCGTCATCGGCCTGTTCGGCATCGGCGAGATCCTGGTGACGGTGGAGAAGGGCCTGCATTTCGAGGGCCGCGCCGCCGGCATCAACCCTTTTGTCGTGCTGCAGACCTGGAAGAAGCTGCCGCAATTCTGGGTCACCATCATCCGCGGCACTGCCGTCGGCATCTGGCTTGGCGTCACGCCAGGCGGCGCGACGCCGGCCTCGTTCATGAGCTATGGGTTGGCAAAGCGCTTCTCCAAGAACGGCTCCAAATTCGGCAGCGGCGAATTGGAAGGCGTCGTGGCCCCTGAGACTGCCGCGCATTCCGCCGGCACCAGCGCGCTCTTGCCCATGCTCACGCTCGGCATTCCCGGCTCGCCGACGGCGGCAGTGCTGCTCGGCGGCCTGTTGATCTGGGGCCTGCAGCCGGGGCCGCTGCTGTTTGTCGAACAGAAGGACTTTGTTTGGGGCCTGATCGCCTCGATCTACCTCGGTAACTTGGTCGGATTGGTGATCGTCTTGTCGACGGTTCCGCTATGGGCCTCGATCATGCGCATCCCGTTCTCGATCATTGCCCCCATTATCATCGCGGTTTGTGCCATCGGCTCCTATACGCTGTCGAACGCGCCGGCCGACCTCATCTTCATGGTGATGTTCGGCATCATCGGCTACCTGTTTAAAAAGCTCGACTATCCGTTGGCGCCCATGGTGCTGGCGATCGTGCTGGGCGGGCGTGCCGAGAGTTCGTTCCGCCAGGCGTTGATCGGCTCGCAAGGCGACGTCAGCGTGTTCTGGTCGAACGGGCTGGTCGGCACCATCACCGGGCTCAGCATGATCATGCTGTTCTGGCCGCTGATTTCCATTCTGCTTGGCAAGCTCATGCTGCGACTGCGCGGCGGCGGCCTGAAGCCGGCGGAGTAAGGCACCTCACAGACTGCATGTTGGAACGGTCGCGGACGTCTCGCTGGAGGGACCGGCTGGCGACGCGCGGCGGCAAGCCGGGTTGCGCGTCCGGGCGGTTCTGGCATATTGTATACCAGTCATGAGTAGCCGAAATCCCCTCCGCCGCGCCGGCGCGCGGACCCGCCGACCAGCCTCCGACCCCGTGCTTGCTCCGGTCGCTTCCCACCCAGTGCTCGAGCCGTTCGATTCCACGCCCAGTTTCAAGCACAAGGCCTACACGGCCTTGAAGAACGCCATTGTCGCCATGGACATCTATCGCAGCCGCGATGACATCCGGCTCGACGAGCGCCGGCTGGCGCAGGACTTCGGCATCAGCCGCACGCCCGTGCGCGAGGCCATGGCACAGCTCGAAAGCGAGGGCTTTGTGCGCTCGGTGCCGCGCCGCGGCATTTACGTCGTGCGCAAGACCAAGCGCGAGGTGATCGAGATGATCGAAGCCTGGGCCGCGCTCGAAAGCATGGCCGCGCGGTTGATCACGCAAGTCGCGAGCGACGAGGAGATCGCGGGGCTTCGCCGCATGTTCGTTACCTTCGAGAACGGCAAGCTGCGCGCCCATCTCGACGAATATTCCGACGTCAACATCGAATTCCACCAGACCATCATCCGGCTGTCGCGCAACGCCGTGCTGATCGATCTTGCCGAAAACCTGTTCACCCACATGCGCATGATCCGGCGCAAGACGATCGGCGAGAAGGACCGCGCCGACCGCTCGATCCGCGACCACATGAACATCATCGAGGCTCTGGAAGCGCGTCAGACCGACCGCGCCGAGGACCTCGTGCGCGACCATGCGCTCGGCCTTGCCGAGCACGTTTCGAAATACGCCGACTATCTGGACTGACACACCCGACCACGGATTTACGAGCGAGGATTTCATGGCTGAAGCAGCGCTGAAGGAAAACCGCGCCGCCGAAACCGAGCAGGAGCTCACCGACGGCTTCCACCTCGTCATCGACGCGCTCAAGCTCAACGGCATCAACACGATTTACGGCGTCCCCGGCATCCCGATCACCGACTTTGGCCGCATGGCGCAGGCTGCCGGCATCCGAGTCCTGTCCTTCCGTCATGAACAGAGCGCCGGTTATGCCGCCTCGATCGCCGGTTTCCTCACCAAGCAGCCCGGCATATGCCTCACCGTGTCGGCGCCCGGCTTTCTCAACGGCCTCACCGCGCTGGCGCACGCCACCACCAACTGCTTCCCGATGATCCTCATCTCGGGCTCGTCCGAACGCGAGATCGTCGACCTGCAGCAGGGCGACTACGAGGAGATGGACCAGCTCGCCATCGCCAAGCCGCTGTGCAAGGCGGCCTACCGGGTCCTGCACGCCGAGGACATCGGCATCGGCGTGGCCCGGGCCATCCGCGCCGCCGTGTCCGGCCGGCCGGGCGGTGTGTATCTCGACCTGCCGGCCAAGCTGTTCGGCCAGGTGCTGGACGCAGCCAAGGGCAAGCAGTCGCTGGTCAAGGTGATCGACCCCGCGCCGGCGCAGATCCCGGCGCCGGACGCGGTCAAGCGCGCGCTCGACGTGCTGAAAGGCGCCAAGCGCCCGCTGATCATTCTCGGTAAGGGCGCGGCCTACGCGCAGGCCGACGACGCGATTCGTGCGCTGGTCGAGAAGACCGGCGTGCCGTTCCTGCCGATGAGCATGGCCAAGGGCCTGTTGCCCGATACGCATCCGCAATGCGCGGGCGCCGCGCGCTCGACGGTGTTGAAAGAGTCCGACGTCGTCATGCTGATCGGCGCCCGCCTCAACTGGCTCTTGTCGCACGGCAAAGGCAAGGCCTGGGGCGAAGCGCCCAGGAAATTCATCCAGATCGACATCGAGCCCAGGGAAATGGACTCCAATGTCGAGATCGCCGCGCCGGTGGTCGGTGACATCGGTTCCTGCGTGACGGCGCTGCTCGACGGGCTGGGCGCGAAGTGGCCGCCCCCGCCCGCCGACTGGATCAAGTCGGTCAGCGAAAAAAGGGAATCCAACGTCGCCAAGATGGCGCCGCGCCTGCAGAACAACAACGTACCGATGGACTATCACGGCGCGCTCGGCGTATTGCGCACGATCATCAAGGAGCGGCCGGACGCCATCCTGGTCAACGAAGGCGCCAACACGCTCGATCTCGCGCGCGGCATCATCGACATCTACAAGCCGCGCAAGCGCATCGATGTCGGCACCTGGGGCATCATGGGCATCGGGCAAGGCTACGCCATTGCCGCGGCGGTCGAGACCGGCAAGCCGGTGCTGGCGATCGAGGGCGACTCGGCCTTCGGCTTCTCCGGCATGGAGATCGAGACCATCTGCCGTTACAACCTGTCGGTATGCGTCGTCGTCTTCAACAATGACGGCATCTATCGCGGCACCGATATCAACCAGGGTGGCGGCGCGGATCCGGCGACCACCGTGTTCGTCAAAGGCGCGCGCTACGACAAGATGATCGAAGGCTTCGGCGGGGTGGGCGTCAACGTCACGTCGCCGGACGAGCTCAGGCGCGCCGTCAACGCCGCGATGGATTCAGGCAAGCCGACGCTCATCAACGCGGTGATCGATCCGGCCGCCGGCAGCGAGAGCGGCCGCATCGGCAACCTCAACCCGCAAAGCGCCCTGAAGAAGAAATCATGAGGCTGTCGTCCCCCGCGCAGGCGGGGGATCCCGTAAACACCGACATGGCGTTGTCGTACTGAAATTGAACCGATCGTGGGTCCTGGATGCCCCGCCGGAGAGTTAGGAGGAGCGAATGGCCAAGAAGAAATCCAAGAAAGCGATGAAAACCAGGAGCCGGGCGGCGGCGAAAAAAACCGCGCGCAAGGTGGTCAAGCTCGGCAAAAAACCAGCCGCTAAAGCGAAATCGAACGGTCTGCCAAAGCCCAGCGCCAAGCCCTTCGGGCTTGACGGCAAGGCGCTGACCGGCGTGCGCATCCTCGACTTCACGCATGTGCAGTCGGGCCCGACCTGCACGCAGCTGCTCGCCTGGTTCGGCGCCGACGTGATCAAGGTGGAGCGTCCCGGCATCGGCGACATCACGCGCGGCCAGCTGCGCGACGTGCCCAATGCCGACTCGCTTTACTTCACCATGCTCAACCACAACAAGCGCTCCATCACCATCGATTCCAAGCACCCGCAGGGCAAGCGCGTGCTCGACGAGCTGATCAAGGTCTGCGACGTGCTGGTAGAAAATTTCGCGCCCGGCGCGCTCGACCGCATGGGGCTGACCTGGGACCACATCCACAAGCTCAACCCGCGCATGATCGTGGCTTCGGTCAAGGGCTTCGGCCCCGGCCCTTATGAGGACTGCAAGGTCTACGAGAACATCGCGCAATGCGCCGGCGGCTCCGCCTCCACCACCGGCTTCCGCGACGGCCCGCCTTTGGTGACCGGCGCGCAGATCGGCGATAGCGGCACCGGCCTGCATCTGGCGCTCGGCATCGTTTCTGCGCTCTATCAGCGTACGCGCACCGGCCGCGGCCAAAGGGTGCTCGCCGCCATGCAGGACGGGGTGCTGAACCTCTGCCGCGTCAAGCTGCGCGATCAGCAGCGGCTCAAGCACGGGCCGCTCAAGGAATACAGCCAATACGGCGAGAACGTGCCGTTCGGCGAGGCCACGCCGCGCGCCGGCAACGATTCCGGCGGCGGTCAGCCCGGCTGGATCCTCAAGTGCAAAGGCTGGGAGACCGATCCCAACGCCTACATCTATTTCATTACCCAAGCGCCGGTGTGGGAGAAGATCTGCGACGTCATCGGCAAGCCCGAATGGAAGACCGATCCGGACTATGCCACGCCGCCGGCGCGGTTGCCGCGTCTGCGTCACATCTTCAATACGATCGAAGAGTGGACCATGACCAAGGAGAAGTTCGAGGTCATGGAAATCTGCAACCCGCTCGACATTCCGGTCGGGCCGATCCTGTCGCTGAAGGAGATCGCCGAGGAGCCGTCGCTGCGCAAGACAGGCACCGTGGTCGAGGTCGATCATCCCACGCGCGGCAAGTACCTCACCGTCGGCAACCCGATCAAATTGTCCGACTCGATCTCGGAGGTGACGCGCTCGCCGCTGCTCGGCGAGCACACCGACGAGATTTTGCAGGACGTGCTGAAGTTCTCGGCCAAGGACATCGCCGAGATCAAGAATTCCGGCGCGCTGTCGGCGCCGCCGAAAAAGGAAGGCAAGGCGGCTTAGTTCAACCGCTCGTCCCCGCGAAAGCGGGGACCCAGACCGCAAAAGTGCTGGATGCCCGCTTGCGCGGGCATGAGCGGATACGGGGAGGATTGAACAATGCGTATCGTCGTCCACGGCCAGCAGGCATTCGGCAAGGCTGTGCTGGAGGCGCTGCTCAAGCGCGGCGAGGAGGTGGTCGCGGTCTATGTTGCGCCCGAGAAGGAGGGCGCCAAGGCCGATCCCCTCAAGGAAGCGGCCGTCGCCGCCAAGCTGCCGGTCTACCAGCCGACCTCCTATAAGGACCCCAAGGTCTGGGAAGAGTTCAAGGCGCTCAAGCCCGACCTGCAGGTGATGGCCTTCGTCACGCTGTTCGTACCGGAAGACTTCCTCAACATCCCGACCCACGGCTCGATCCAATATCATCCCTCGCTGCTGCCGGCCTATCGCGGCGCCTCCGCCATCAACTGGCCGATCATCCTGGGCGAGAAGGAGACAGGACTGTCGATCTTCTGGCCCGACAACGGGCTCGATACCGGCGATATCCTTGTGCAGAAGAAGACGCCGATCTCCGCAACCGACACGCTCGGCTCGGTTTATTTCGACCGGCTCTTTCCCATGGGCGTCGAGGCCATGCTGGAATCGGTCGACCTGGTCAAAGCCGGCAAGGCGCCGCGCATCAAGCAGGACGAGTCGAAAGCGACATATGAGGGCCGCTGCGGCCCCGGCAATGCGCGCATCGACTGGGGCAAGTCCTGGCGGCAGATCGATCCGCTCATCCGCGGCTGCAATCCTGCGCCCGGCGCCTGGAGCACGCTCGACGGCAAGACCGTCAAGATTTTCGACGCCCAGCCGTTGCCGGCCAAGGACCCCAAGGGCATCGGCGGCAAGCTCGGCGAAATCATCGCGGTCGACGCCAACTCGTTCACCGTCGTTTGCGCCGACGGCCGCATGAAGATCACGCGCGTGCAGCCGGAAGGCGCCAAGAAGATCGACGCATCCGAATTCATCTCGACGACCAAGCTCGCAAAGGGGGCGCGCTTTACGTGAGTATCGCCGCGTCAATCCGGGGCGCGGCCGCTAGGCCGCGTGTCCGGAATCCATACTCCGCAGCAGGAATTATGGATTCCGGGCCCGCGCGCTTCGCACGCGTCCCGGAATGACGAATTCATAATCTCCATCTTATTGGAACATCCCATGCCCGCCTCGCAGCATCAAAATCCGAAGTCCGACATTGAAATCTCGCAAGCGGCCAAGAAGCGGCCGATCCTCGAGGTCGCCAAGGAGAAGCTCGGCATCGCGCCGGAGAATCTCGAGCCTTACGGCCACTACAAGGCCAAGGTGTCGATGGACTACATCAAGTCGCTGCAGGGCAAGCCGAACGGCAAGCTCATCCTGGTCACCGCGATCAACCCGACGCCGGCCGGCGAAGGCAAGACCACCACCACGGTGGGCTTGACCGACGCGCTCAACCACATCGGCAAGAAGGCGATGCTGTGCATCCGCGAGCCTTCGCTCGGCCCTTCGTTCGGCATGAAAGGGGGTGCGGCCGGCGGCGGCTATGCGCAGGTGGTGCCGATGGAGGACATCAACCTGCACTTCACCGGCGACTTCCACGCCATCACCTCGGCCAACAACCTGCTCGCCGCCTTGCTCGACAACCACATCTATTGGGGCAACGCGCTCGGCATCGATCCGCGGCGGGTGGCCTGGCGCCGCGTGCTCGACATGAACGACCGCGCGCTGCGCGCGATCGTCAATTCGCTGGGCGGCGTCGCCAACGGCTTCCCGCGCGAGGACGGCTTCGACATCACGGTGGCCTCGGAAGTCATGGCGATCTTCTGCCTTGCCCGCAACGTCGAGGACCTGAAGAAGCGGCTGGGCAACATCGTCGCCGCCTATACGCGCGAGCGCAAGCCGATCCGCGCCGCCGACCTGAAGGCGCACGGCGCCATGACGGTGCTGCTCAAGGAGGCGCTGGCGCCCAACCTGGTGCAGACGATGGAAGGCACGCCCGCCTTCATCCACGGCGGTCCCTTCGCCAACATCGCGCACGGCTGCAACTCCGTGCTGGCGACGACCACCGCGCTCAAGCTCGCCGACTACGTGGTGACGGAAGCCGGCTTCGGCGCCGATCTCGGTGGCGAGAAGTTCATCGACATCAAGTGCCGCAAGGCCGGGCTCGCGCCGGATTGCGTGGTGCTGGTGGCCACCATCCGCGCGCTGAAGATGCACGGCGGCGTCAAGAAAGAGGACCTGAAAGCCGAGAACCTGAAGGCGCTCGAGGCCGGCATGGCCAATCTGCAGCGCCATGTCGAAAACGTGAAGAAGTTCGGCCTGCCCGTGGTGGTGTCGATCAACCGCTTTTCCGCCGATACCGAGGCCGAGATCGCCGTGGTCAAGGAAAAGTGCAAGGCGCTGGGCGTGGAGGCGGTGATGGCCGATCACTGGGCGATGGGCGGGGCGGGCGCCGCCGACGTCGCCAAGGCGGTGGTGAAGACGATCGACGAGGGCAAGGCCAAGCTCAAGTTCCTCTATCCCGACGACATGCCGCTGTTCGAGAAGATCGAGACGGTTGCGCGCGAGATCTACCGGGCCAAGGCGGTGACGGCCGACAAGTCGGTGAAGGACCAGCTCAAGGCCTGGGAGGACATGGGCTACCGCAACTTCCCGGTCTGCATGGCCAAGACGCAGTATTCGTTCTCCACCAACCCGGACGCCAAGGGCGCGCCGACCGACCACACCATCAATATCCGCGAGGTGCGGCTGTCGGCCGGCGCGGAATTCGTGGTGGCGATCTGCGGCGAGATCCTGACCATGCCGGGCCTGCCGCGCGTGCCGGCGGCCGACTCAATCGATGTCGATGCGCAGGCCCGCATCGTCGGGTTGTTTTGACGTTTCTGTCCTTCGGGGACGCCGCGGCCTTCGGCCGCGCCCCGGAATGACGCACCTGAGTCTCCCCACTTGCGCGCGTGCAGTCGGGATGATGCTATGCGCGCCGTTTGCAAGTCAGAGGTCTCCCCATGATCAAATTCTACTACAGCGGCGCGCCAAACCCGATGAAGGTCGCGCTCATGCTCGAAGAGTGCGGGCTCGCCTACGAGCCGGTTCCGGTCGACACCCGCAAGGGCCACCAGCACACCGCGGAATTTTTGTCGCTCAATCCGAACGGCAAGGTGCCGGTGATCGTCGACGGCGACGCCACCGTGTTCGATTCCAACGCCATCCTGCTCTATCTCGCCGAAAAGACCGGCAAGTTCCTTCCCGCCGGCACGCCGAAACTGCGCGGCGAGCTCTTGTCCTGGCTGATGTTCGTCGCTTCCGGCGTCGGCCCGTTCTCCGGCCAGTCGGTGCATTTCCGCCATTACGCGCCGGAGAAAATCCACTACGCCATCAATCGCTACATGTACGAAGCGCAGCGCCAATACGGCATTCTCGACGAGCGCCTCGGCAAGCACAAATACGTGGTGGGCGAGGCCTACGGCATCGTCGACATGGCGGTGTGGGGTTGGGCGCGACTCATCCCGACCGCGCTCGGCGAGGAGCACTGGGCCAAATTCCCCAATCTTAAGCGGCTCGTCGACGAGATTTCGGCGCGGCCGGCGGCCAAGAGCGCGCTCGCCATCAGGGAGAAGCATCAGCACGCCTTCAAGACGGAGTTCGACGAGGAGGCGCGCAAGGCCATGTTCCGGCACCAGGACGTGAAGGTGGCGTGAACCTTCCGCTCCCCGCAACACGGGGAGATGCCGGGTAAAGCGACAGCGAACGAGGCGGGTGAGGGGCTCTTTTCGGCAAGCGCGCATTGCCCCTCGCTTGCATTTCATCGGGCTCGATGCTCGCCGGACCGCGGCCGACGCCTGCCCGACCGCAGCGGAGCGCACCGGGGGTTTCACCCGCCGCCAAACCTCTAAAATTTTAAGTTTTTTGCGCGGGTTCGGGACAACGGCTTTTTTGCAACTTGCGGGTAGTATGCATCTGCCTTCCCACCGCAAGCAAAGATGCGTCCGCTCATGCTCAATTTAGCCCTCTCCGATGCCGGCGCCGCCGAAGCCGCATGCTCTTCCCTGATCGACGAACTGATCTCCACGGTCCCCACAGGCAACGCCAAGGAGCGCCTGCGCGTGCTCCAGCGCGTTACCGACCTGTTCGCGGTCGGCTCGCGCGGCTATTCGGGCGAGCAGATCGCGCTGTTCGACGACGTGCTGCAGCGGCTCGCCGCCGACATCGAGGTGAAGGCGCGCGCGCAGCTGGCGGGCCGTCTCGCCGCGATGAACCGGGCGCCGCCGAGGCTGGTGCACGCCCTGGCGTTTGACGACGAGATTGCCGTTGCCGGCCCGATACTGACCCATTCGCCGCAACTGAGCGATGCCGACCTGGTCGAGAATGCCAACAGCAAGAGCCAGGAGCACCTCTTCGCCATCGCTCAGCGTCTGAAACTGAGCGAAAGCGTCACCGACGTGCTGGTGGCGCGCGGCAATGACCGGGTCGTGCGCAAGGTTGCGGGCAACAAGGGCGCGCGGTTCTCGCTCGCGGGCTACGAAAAAATGACGGTGCGTGCGCGCCGCGACCGCCGGCTCACTTTGATCCTCGGTCAGCGCAGCGACATGCCGCGGCAGTATTTCCTCAAGCTTTTGGAAAGGGCCTCGGCCGACGTGCGGGCCAAGCTGGAGGCGGCCAATCCCGCGGCCGCCGCCGCCATCCGCGATAGCGTCGACGAGGTCGCCACCGCCATGCAGCGCGAGGTGCGCGAGGCCTCGCACGAATATTCCTCAGCCGCCCGTAGCGCCAAACGCCGCTTCAAGCACCAGCGGGTCAGCGAGGTCAATGTCCACGGCCCCGCGCGCGCCCAGGAGTTCGAGCGCACCGCGGTGGCGCTCGCCAAGCTCGGTTGTCTGCCGCTCGACCTGGTGGAGCGCGCCCTGCTCGACGAGGGCGAGGACATGATCCTCATTCTCGGCAAGGCGGCCGGCTGCTCGTGGAGCACCGTCAGGGAACTGCTCCTGATGTATACCGCCCAGCGCCGCCTGCAGCCGGACGACCTCGCACGCACTTTCGAGCGCTACCGGAAGCTCGGCCAGAATACCGCGCGCAAGGTCATCGCCTTGTACAAGAAGCGCGTGGATCAGCGCGCGCAAAAGAGCGCATGCGGGGCGCGCGAGCAGGCTCGGGACACCGTTCAATCCAGCGCGAAATCGCTCCAGCGCAGCGCGGCGTTGAACATGGCGGCGCGTACGCGTGCGACAGCATAGGGTTCGCCGATAAGCCGCAGCGTTTCCTTGGCGTTCCCCTGCACCACGACCACCGCGACGTCCGGCTCGCCTTGCTTATTGAAGATGCGCTCGCGCACCCGCTCGCCGATCTCCTTGAGTTCGTCGTCGTCGAGCAGTTCGTCCAGGATGCGCACGACGTGAATGACCTTGCGCGGGTGCTCGCGCACGGTGCCGTAAGCAAGTTTGTAGGTCATGGCTGCATGCTCGAGTGAGCGTCGTTGTTCGTCTCACAATGCGGCCGCGCGACAGCCAAATCAATATTTGTCTGCCGACGACGCGATTGAAGATGTCATGGTCCGGAGCTATGAAATTCGCGCACGATGATTTTGCTCGTGCGCGCGCATCAGTGTCCACGGTCGTCACAAAGAAAGACGCCGCTCCGCCGGAGCGAAGCGGCGCCTGCGTTTCGCTGGGCGCTAATGGAACAGTTTCATCGCGTTGGAGACGGTCTGCAGCACGCCCCACAGCAGCGGAATGCCGACAAAGCCCCAGGCGAGCAGCACTTTTACGTTCATATTGCTTTGCTGATTGTTGGCCATGGTCTGATCCTCCCTAAACGCCAGCCGGCTCGCCCGCGGCGGCGACTTCCGCCTGTGCACGCTCGGCTTCGTGATCGGGCTTCATGTGGAAGCGGTGGTGAACCGCCTTGACGAAGAAGTTGCAGAAGAAGCCGATCACCAACAGCCCGGCCATGATGTACATGGTGGTGTTGTAGGCCTGCGCCTTCGGCACGCCGTGCTCGATCTGATACTGGCGGATGTAGTTGACCAGCACCGGGCCGAACACGCCCGCCGCCGACCAAGCAGTGATCAGCCAGCCGTGTATTGCCCCGACATAGCGCGTGCCGAACATGTCCTTGAGATAAGCCGGCACGGTGGCGAAGCCGCCGCCATACATTGAGATGATGACCAGGAAGCACAGCACGAAAAGTGTGATGCTGCCGATCGAGCCGGTCCAAGGCACGAGCGCGTAGAGCACCGTTCCGATCACGAAGAAGCAGAAATAGGTGTTCTTGCGTCCGATATAGTCGGAGGTGGAGGCCCAGAAGAAGCGGCCCAGCATGTTGAACAGGCTGAGCAGGCCGACGAAGCCCGCCGCCGCCACCGGCGTCACGTGGCCGGGGAACATCTCTTGGCTCATGGCGGAAGCCTGGCCGAGCACGCCGATGCCGGCGGTCACGTTCAGGCAAAGCACCCACCAGATCAGCCAGAACTGCGGCGTCTTGATTGCGTCATAGACATAGACGTCGTTCTTGGTGATCAGCTTCTGCGCGGTCACCGGCGGCGTATAGCCCTCCGGTTTCCAGCCGGGCGCCGGCACGCGCACGATCGCCGCGCCGACCCACATGAAGATGAGGTAGACGATGCCGAGCACGATGAAGGCTTCCGCCACGCCGACATGGGTGGGCGAGGAGAATTTCGCCATCAGCCACACCGACAGCGGCGAGGCAATGAAGGCGCCGCCGCCGAAGCCCATGATGGCCATGCCGGTCGCCATGCCGGGCCGGTCGGGGAACCATTTGATCAAAGTCGAAACCGGTGAGATGTAGCCGATGCCGAGGCCGAGCCCGCCGAAAAAGCCGTAGCCTAGATAGACCAGCCACAGCGCGTGGGCGTAGACGCCGATCGCCGAGATGAAGAAGCCGAGCGCCCAGCACAGACCGGCGGTGAACATGGCGCGGCGCGGTCCGCCTTCCTCGACCCAGCGGCCGAACAAAGCCGCCGAAACGCCGAGCACGAAAATCGCGATCGAGAAGATCCAGCCCAGATCGGTCAGCTTCCAGTCCGCCGGCGTCTGATGGGTGATACCGAGCAGCTTGGTCATCGGCAGGTTGAATACGCTCAACGCGTAGGCTTGCCCGATGCACAGATGGATACACAAAGCAGCCGGCGGGACCATCCATCGGCTGAAGCCTGGCTCCGCGATCGTTCGCTCGCGGTCGAGAAATGAAAGCAAACTCATTGCGCGATTCTCCCCGTTTGGATTCTTCTTCTCAGAGCGCGCAAGAGCGGTCGCCGCCCGCACGTCTGGAGCGTGCAGACTGATGGTGACGATTTTTTAAATCAATAAACCAGTTTCAATGGCTCGATAGAAAAACTAAATCTGGCAATAGCGAAGGGCTATAGCGATGCGCCGATCAATTTGCGAAGCTTTCGTGATCGAGCCGGCCATTCGACTAAAGATGGAGTCCGGCGCCGAAGCGGATCAATCCGACAACAGCGGCGCGATGCGGCGCGCTTCCGAAACCAGCGCGGCGGTCAGCGGCGTCATCGGCTCGCGCGCCGGCACGACAAGGCCGATGGTATGGGCGGCCTCCGGTTCGACGATCGGGATGGCGCGCAGCACGTCCATCAGGCCGAGCGAGGCCGCGAGCCGCGCCGGCATCACGCTCGCCCAGCGGCCGGTGCGCACGTGGGAATAAAGCAGGATCATCGAATCGGATTCGAGCGAGATGCGCGGCTCGACGCCGGTGTCGCGCAAGAGGCGCTCGATGATGCGGCGGTTCTGCATGTCGGGCGTGAGCAGGCAAAGCGGCACCTGCGCGACCTCCGCCCAGGTCACCGTCTCGCGGTCGCCGAGCGGCGCGTCGGCGGCGACCAGCAGCCGGTAGCGCTCCCGGTAGAGCGGCACCGTGGTGACGCGGCCGAGCGGCTCGTTGTCGAGATAGGTGAGGCCTGCGTCGATCTCGAGATTTTCCAGATGCGCCAGCGTCTGCATCGACGTGCGCGACAGGATGGTGAACTGAACGTCCGGATGGCGGGCCCGATAGGGCGTCGTCAGCGTTTCCACCATGGCAAGCGCGGTCGGAATGGCGGCGATCGTGAGCCGGCCGGCCAAGCCGTGCTTGAGCGAATGCACTTCCTGTCGCATGGCGCGGGCATCGCCGACGATACGGCGCGCCCATTCCAGTACCCGGTCGCCCTCCGGCGTGAAGCCTTGGAAACGGGAGCCGCGATTGACAAGTAGGACTCCGAACGACTCCTCCAGCTGTTTCACGCCGGCCGATAGGGTAGGCTGCGTGACGCCGCAAATCTCGGCGGCGCGTCCGAAATGCTTTTCGCGCGCGAGCGCCAGTAGGAACTCAAGCCGGTCGATCACGGGCGGCTCGCGGCGTGGTTACGCATGGAATGTCGGAATAGCCCAAGAGTGGAAAAGGCGCAGAGATAACCACTTTATTGCAGTTTACGGCAGCATGATTGGAAAAGACAAGGATAGGAGGTCATCTTAATAGATAATGCCTATCGACCGATCAGGGGCGCGGGCTTGCTAATCCACGACGGGGGCGTCTTTTTACCGGCGGGAGAAGCCGAAATATGAGCGTTTCACACGAAGTTCCTGCGGGCGACCCCAAAGCTTCCCGCCCCGGCCGACGCCGCCCGCCGCGCACCCCCAAGGGCCGGCAGGTTGATCCGGAGGCCTTGCAAGAAATCCGCGCCCTGCTCACCGACCGTCCGCGCCGCCGCGACCTGCTGATCGAGCATCTCCATCTTATCCAGGACCATTACGGCTATATCTCCGCCCCGCATCTTGCCGCGCTCGCCGCCGAGATGAAGTTGGCGCAGACCGAAGTCTACGAGGTCGCCACCTTTTACGCCCACTTTGACGTGGTGAAGGATGGCCCGCCGCCACCCGCGATCACCGTGCGCGTGTGCGACTCGCTCTCCTGCGCCATGGCCGGCGCCGGTGCACTGCTCGACAGGCTGCCCGCGATCCTCGGCGAGAATGTGCGCGTCGTGCGCGCGCCCTGCATGGGCGCCTGCGACCGCGCGCCGGTCGCCGCGGTCGGCCACGTGCAAAGCTTCAAAGTGACGCCGGAGGCCGTTGCCGCCGCCGTCAAGGCGAAGCCGCATGCGCATGCCTGGACGTCGCACGTTGATTTCGCCGCCTATAAACAAGCCGGCGGCTACGCGCTGCTCAAATCCTGCCTCGATAACGCGCGCACGCGCGAGGAAGTGATCAAGATCGTCAGCGACGCCAATTTGCGCGGGCTCGGCGGTGCCGGTTTTCCCACCGGGCGCAAGTGGCAATTGGTGCGCGGCGAACCCGCCCCGCGCATGTTCGCGGTCAATGCCGACGAGGGCGAGCCAGGCACTTTCAAGGATCGTTACTACCTCGAGCGCGACCCGCACCGCTTCATCGAGGGTACGCTGATCGCGGCCTGGGTCGTGGAGGCGGTCGAGACCTACATCTATATCCGCGACGAATATCCCGAATTGCGCCTGATGCTGGCGGACGAGCTTGCCAAGGTCGAGCGAGCCGGGTTGTCGCCGCATACCAAGCTGCATCTGCGGCGCGGCGCCGGCGCGTATATCTGCGGCGAAGAGTCGGCGATGATCGAATCGATCGAGGGCAAGCGCGGCCTGCCGCGCCATCGTCCGCCCTATGTCGCGCAGGTCGGCCTGTTCGGCCGCCCGACGCTCGAGCAAAACGTCGAAACCATGTACTGGGTGCGCGACCTGGTCGAGAAGGGCGCCGACTGGTTCACCAACCAAGGCCGTCGCGACCGCAAGGGCTTCCGCAGCTTCTCGGTTTCCGGCCGCGTCAAGAATCCCGGCGTCAAGGTGGCGCCGGCCGGCGTCACCATCCGCGAACTGATCGACGAATATTGCGGCGGCATGCTCGACGGCCACACGCTCAAGGGCTTTCTGCCCGGCGGCGCTTCCGGCGGCATTTTCCCCGCGTCGATGGCCGACCATCCGCTCGATTTCGGCACGCTGGAGCCGCATGGTGGTTTCGTCGGTTCGCACGCCGTCGTCATCCTGTCCGAACAGGACGATATGAAAGCGGTCGCGCTCAACCTGATGAAGTTCTTCGAGGACGAATCGTGCGGCCAGTGCACGCCCTGCCGGGCCGGCACCGAGAAGGCGGTCAAGCTGATGGAATACGGTCCCTGGGACCCCGCGCTTTTGGCTGAGCTGTCGGCCGCCATGCGCGATGCCTCCATCTGCGGGCTCGGTCAGGCGGCGCCCAATCCGTTGCTGTGCGTATTGAAGTATTTCCCCGAAGAACTCTCGAAGCCGCTGGGGAGTTGGGAATGAAGGACGTGTCCCGGGCGCAGCGCAGCACGAAGCGGTGCGCTGCAGACCCGGGACTCCGGTTAAAGAAAGCTGGGTCCCGCATCAGCGGTGCACCGGTAACGCGCTGCACGGCATCTGGGACACGAGGCGAAGAGGATTGACGCGAATGACCGATACGAAAAAGCCTGCCGGTTACGGCCATGACAAGAAGGGCGCCGCAGGCGGCGGCGCGCTCGGCCAGGGCAAGCCAGGCGTCGCGCATACCGCGCCTCCCGATAAGGTCGCAGGCAAGGGCCACGGCGAAAAGACCATCAAATTCTCCCTCGACGGCCGCGCGGTCGAGGCGCGTGCGGGCGAGACCATCTGGCAGGTGGCCAAGCGCGAGGGCATCGACATTCCGCATCTGTGCTATTCGCCCGAGCCCGGCTATCGCGCCGACGGCAATTGCCGCGCCTGCATGGTGGAGATCGAGGGCGAGCGCGTGCTGGCCGCGAGTTGCATCCGCAAGCCGGCCGAAGGCATGAAGGTCAATGTCGGCAACGAGCGCGCCAAGACCGCGCGCCGCATGGTGTTCGAATTGCTGATGGCCGACCAGCCGGCGCGCGATACCGCGCGCGACCCGCAATCCAAGTTCTGGGCTTGGGCCGAGCGTATGAACGTGGCCACCAGCCGCTTCGGCAAGCACGCGGCGCCGGCGCCCGACCGCAGCCATCCCGCCATGGCCGTCAATCTCGACGCCTGCATTCAATGCAATCTCTGCGTCCGCGCTTGCCGCGAGGTGCAGGTCAACGACGTCATCGGCATGGCCGGCCGCGGCCACGGCGAAAAGATCGTGTTCGATTTCGACGACCCGATGGGCGCCTCGACCTGCGTCGCCTGCGGCGAATGCGTGCAGGCCTGTCCGACCGGCGCGCTGATGCCGGCGACCGTCGTCAACGACAACAATGTGCGCACCGAATTCGCCGACCGCCAGGTGCATAGCGTCTGCCCGTATTGCGGCGTCGGCTGCCAGCTCACCTACCACATCAAGAACGACAAGCTGCTTTACGTCACCGGCCGCGACGGCCCGGCCAACGAGAATCGGCTGTGCGTGAAGGGCCGCTTCGGCTTCGACTATGTCAGCAATCCGCAGCGCTTGACCCAGCCGATGATCCGCAAGGAAGGCGTGCCGAAAGTGCCGCACGAAGTCATCGATCCGATGAATCCGTGGACGCACTTCCGCCCCGCCACGTGGGAGGAAGCGCTCGACAAGACCGCCGCGGGCCTCAAAGCGATTCGTGACCGTGAAGGCGCCAATAGCCTCGCCGGCTTTGGCTCCGCCAAGTGCAGCAACGAGGAGGCTTATCTTTTTCAAAAACTGGTGCGCGCGGGCTTCGGCACCAACAATGTCGACCATTGCACGCGGCTCTGCCACGCGTCTTCCGTTGCGGCGCTGCTCGAAGGGGTCGGCTCCGGCGCGGTGTCGGCGACCTTCAACGAGTGCAAGAACTCCGACGTCATCATCGTGATCGGCGCCAACCCGACCGAAAATCATCCCGTCGCCGCCACCTTCTTCAAGCAGGCGGCCAAGCGCAACGCCAAGTTGGTCGTGATGGATCCGCGCGGTCAGTCGCTCAAGCGCCACGCCTGGCGCATGCTGCAATTCAAGAACGGCACCGACGTTGCGATGCTCAACGCCATTCTCAACACGATCGTCACCGAAAATCTTTACGACCAGCAATATGTCCAGACGTATGTCGAGGGCTTCGAGCAATTCAAGGAACAGATCAAGGATTTCACGCCCGAAGAGATGGCACCGATCTGCGGCGTCGAAGCCGACACGCTGCGCGAGGTAGCGCGCACCTTCGCGCGCGCCGAAGCGGGCATCATCTTCTGGGGCATGGGCGTGTCGCAGCACACCCACGGCACCGACAATGCGCGCTGCCTGATCGCGTTGTCGCTGATCACCGGCCAAATCGGCCGTCCCGGCACGGGCTTGCATCCCTTGCGCGGACAGAACAACGTGCAGGGCGCCTCCGACGCCGGCCTCATCCCGATGTTCTTCCCCGACTACAAGTCGGTCGAGGCGGAAGACCAGCGCGCCAAATACGAAAAGGTCTGGGGCGCCAAGCTCGACCCCAAGAAGGGCCTGACCGTGGTCGAGATCATGGACGCCATCCATGCCGGCCAGATCAAGGGCATGTACATCTTGGGTGAAAACCCGGCCATGTCCGATCCCGACTTGAACCACGCGCGCGAGGGGCTCGCCATGCTCGAGCACCTGGTGGTGCAGGATATCTTCCTCACTGAGACCGCGTGCTACGCCGACGTGGTGCTGCCGGCCTCCGCCTGGCCGGAGAAGGACGGCACTGTCACCAACACCAATCGCCAGGTGCAGATGGGCCGCGCCGCGTTGCCGCTGCCGGGCGAGGCAAAGGTCGACTGGTGGATCACGCAGGAGATCGGCAAGCGCATCGGCATGAACTGGAACTACGGCAGCCCCGCCGAGATCTACGCCGAGATGGCTTCGCTGATGCCGTCGCTCAACAACATCGCCTGGGAGCGCGTCGCCCGCGAGAGCGCGGTGACCTATCCCTGCGACGCGCCCAATAAGCCGGGCCGCGACGTGGTGTTCGACAAGGGCTTCCCGCGCCCCGGCGGCTTCGGCAAGCTGGTAGCGGCCAAGCTCACGCCGCCGGACGAGACGCCCGACGCCGAGTATCCTTTCATTCTCACGACCGGGCGCATGCTCGAGCATTGGCATACCGGCGCCATGACGCGGCGAGCCACGGTGCTCGACGCACTCGAGCCGGGGCCGACCGCGGCGCTTTCGCGCGGCACCATCGAGAAGCTCGGCATCGCGCCCGGCGACATGGTGCGCGTCGCCACGCGGCGCGGCACCGTCGAGCTATCCGCGCGCCAGGACGACGCCATTCCCGACGGCGTAGTGTTCATTCCCTTCGCCTTCTTCGAGGCGGCGGCCAACAAGCTGACCAATCCGGCGCTCGACCCGTTCGGCAAGATCCCCGAGTTCAAGTACTGCGCCGCGCGGGTGGAGAAGGCGCTGCCGCAGCAGGAAGCGGCGGAATAATCCACCATAGTGCAACATCGTCGGCTGTCGTCCCCGCGCAGGCGGGGACCCAGTAATCACAGTTTTCTCGGTGACTACTGGATTGCCCGCCTTCGCGGGCAATGACACTGGTGCGGTTGGCCCGCGAGCACACGAGCTGGCGATCTTGCGCTGGGGCCGGCCCCGTGGCACGCCTGTGCCTCTCGGTTTCGAGGGCGCAGCGATGAACCTCTGTCATGCCACAAGGCAACTCCCTTGCCGCATGCTCGTCGGTGCGGCCCTCTTCGCCTTGACGGCGTTGGTCCCCAGTATTTCCCGCGCCCAAACCCCCATCGTCATCGGCGCCATTTACAATCTCACCGGCGGCCAGCAGGACCTCGACATTCCGTCCTCGCGCGGCGCCAAGCTTGCGGTCGACCAAGTCAACCAAACGGGCGGCGTGCTCGGCCGCAAGGTCGAGCTCATCCTGGTCGACGGCCAGACCAAGCCGGGGATCATCGCGCGCGAGACGCTCAAGCTGCTGCAGCGGCAAACGCCGCCGGTCGCCCTGATCGGCCTCTCGGACACCGACATGGTGCTGGCGGCGGCGCGCATTGCCGCCGTGCACAGCCACGTCTTCATCACGTCGGGCGCGACCTCGCCCCGGTTGCCGCACGAAATTCCGCGCTTTCTGTTTCTCGCGTGCTTCGGCGACAATGTGCAGGCGGCCGCCGGCGCCGAATTCGCGTTCAAGACGCTGAAGGCGCGTTCCGCCGTTGTGCTCTACAAGCAGGCCTCGTCCTACGCGACGCTGCTGCACGACTATTTCGAGACCCGCTTCAAAGAGCTCGGCGGCAAGGTCCTCACTGTACGCGGCTATTCACTCGCCGACATCAAAGCGAAGGCGCAAGGTCTGCCCAAGGCCGACCTCATCTATCTCGCGGCGCAGCCCGACGACATCGCGGCCGCAATCGCGGCCTTGCGCGGCGCCGGCGCCAATGAGCCGATCCTTGGCGGCGACGGGCTCGACATCGGCAATGCCTGGCAACAGGTGGCACAGGCCGAAAAAATCTATTTCACGACCCATGCCTATCTCGGCGCCGACAATCCGGACCCGCGCGTGCAGGCGTTCCGCGCGGTCTATGCGAAGGCCTACCCGGGGCAGGAACCCGGCGCCTTCGCGGCGCTCGGCTACGACGCAGCGCGCCTGCTGCTGGCTGCGATCGCCTCCGCGTGCAGTTCGCGGCCGCAGCCGGTGCTGCGGGCGCTCGCGCGGACCAACGCCTTTGCCGGCGTCACCGGTACGATCAGCTTTCACAACGGACGCATCCCGGTGAAGACGGTCAGCATCATCGCGGTGACGCATGGCCGCCAGGCGCTTGCCGCCACCGTCCTGCCGAAGAAAATTCCGGCGCCGTGACGCCTTGCGAAGCGATCTCGGTCAGCGATCTCCGGTATCTGCCAAAAAAGAACGCGCCTAGGCAGTGATGCGATGGGGTGGAATCAGGCCTGTCATTGCGAGGAGCTCTGAAAGGGCGACGCAGCAGTCCAGCATCGAGCAATAAGCCCCTGGATTGCTTCGCTTCGCTCGCGATTACGGATCAATTTGGTCCAATTCCGCTTTAGTAGATGATGCTGAGCGTCGCCGGCGTATCGATGATCACGGTGCTCCCGCGCACGCCCGCCCAAAGGGCAACGACGCTTTGCGGCTGAATGCTCAACGGCACGCTGACCGCCAGCGTCGTCGGCACGCGGCCGGTGCTCTGCGGTACCTGTTCGTTGTAGGTGAAGCTCGCAGTGACCGGCGAGACAGTGCCGTTCACGCTGATGCCGAAGGTGCCGCCGGGAAAGTCGCTTCCCTTCGCATAAGGGTTCGGCAGGTTGAGCAGGACGAGCGCGCTCTCGCCGTCGCCTTGCGGCATTTTCAGTTGGAGGCCCGGCATTGGCGTGAGGCTGCCCGCGTTGGTCGACGCAGAGGCGGGGCTTTGCACAGAGAGGGTGGGCATGGGAAAAATCCATTGGGTTGAGAAATACAATGATACCTCTAAAGGTTGTGAAAAGCCAGTGAGAAATCCTAGCTTTCGGGCGACCCGCTTCTCGACGTGAGCGCTATGAGTAGCGCGCGCGGCGCTCTGTCCCGTTGCGGGCGGAGGCAGGCCGGTCTCAGTTAATGAATTGTCGGCCGCTCCTCCATCACGCGCAGCTCGAGGCGGCCGATCCATTCCGCCCGCATTGCCTCGGAGGCGCGCAGGGCGGCGTCGACCTGTTTCCAGGTGGTGGAATTGGAGCCGAGCAGCACGATGCCGCCAATCACGGCGGCGAGCGCGGCGATCAGCATCAGCGGCACAAAAGGGACCAGCGAAACGAGCGTGAGCGCCAGCCAAACGGCGCCGGCGCCGATCGCGATCTTGGCGGCGAGCGAAAGTTTGGCGCAGCGCGCGATCTGCTCCTGCAAATCCGCGATGCGTTCTTCGATGCGCGCGATGTCGTCGCGGGAAATCTCGTCGTCCATGGCTTCGGCCGGGCTCGCGCTCATGCGCGGCCCGACCGTAACCCGGATGACGCCCGAGTAAAACGCGTTTGGGCGAAAGCGCGTCAGCCGCGCTTGTTAGGTACCAGCCGCTTGGCGATCTCTTTGTTGACGGTGATCGCAGTGATCTCCGAGACTGCCGTTTTCGTCGCCCAGATAATCGACCGTAATCAGATCGCCGTTCTTGATAGTCGGTACGGCGACTTTTGCCGGAATGTCGGCAAACTGCGAGCGGTCTTCCAGCGTAATGGTGCGGCTGGCGGCGTCCCATCCGGCCACCGCAGCGGTGACCGAATTGGCAAAAGCGGGGCTGAGGCCGGCTGCGAGCAAGCCGGCGGCCGCGAACAAGGCGCGCGTGATCATGATCGGTGTCCTTTCGGGATCCGTTCGGATGGACAAATATTTGCGGCTCATATCGCGGCCGGCTGTTCACCGGCGGCCTTAAGTCTCTCCCGGCATGCGGCCGGACGGAGGGCTTACGCGGGGCGCGTTTCATTCCGCGGGTCGAATAGGATCGCGCGAGCTGTGGCGCGATTGCGGCGGCGGAAGCCGCGAACGGGGAATTTTATGCCGGGGCCAAATATTTTATTCCGGCTTTACGGGCGCGGGTCAGGCGCGTTCGTCCACGCCCCAGGCAAGGCCGATCGCGAGTTTGACTGCCATATAAACAACGACGGAGGCGGGCACCGCCACGTAGAACGACACGCCGAGGCCTTGTCGCAGCCAGAACAGGACCGCGGCGCCGGCGAGCACGGCGATCATCCGCGCGATTTTCAGCTTGCCCATTGCGCCCGCTGGCACGCGCTAGCGCATTTTAGCCCAAGGGTCGACGCGGGTGGGCGCCGTACCGCTGTCGATCGCACGCAGTGTCCGCTGGTATTGGCTCTCGATGGCGGCGTTTTCCTTCTGCCTTTCGTGGTACTGCCGCAGCAACGGATTGTTTTCTTCGCGTTTTTTCTCGGCGGCCTGCTCTTTTGCATCGCGCAACGCATCCTGGGAATTTTGTTGCGCGTAAACGAGCGTCGGCTCGACCAAGAGCGCCAACGCCACCGCACCGACTAACATCCGTTTCATCGCCGTAACTCGACTATTGCCCTATCCGCCTCAGGCTAGCACGCCGGCGGGCGCAATCTCAATGCGACGCAATCGTGGCCTAAATTGGCCGTCGGGCGCAATCGGGCGCTTCAAGCGTCGCCGCCCGGTTCGCCGTATTGCAGGACTTGCACCTTTTCGATGGTCACGAGGCCGCTCGATATCATTCGGTCGAGCACCGGCAGGAAAGAGTTCTATCTTTTCCTTCTCGTCGACGATTTCCACCACGATCGGCAAATCCTGCGACAGGCGCAGGATCTTGGTGGTGTGGATACGGCTGGAATGGCCGAAGCCCGCGGCACCGCGCAGAACCGTGGCGCCGGCCAGATGCATCTCGCGCGCCTTCAGCACGATCGCCTCGTAGAGCGGCAGCTTTTCGAATTTGTCGTCCTCGCCGAAGAAGACGCGCAGCAGCACGGCGTCGCGCGGGATTTTCATCGTCAAACCCATTTCATCGTGTTCAGGCTGACGGCGAGCGCATAGCCGGCCCACACCGCAGCGAGACACAGGATCACGGAAACGGTGATGTTGAAGCCGGCATAGGCCCATTCGCCGTCCTGCAGCAAATTCAGCGTCTGCAGGCTGAACGAGGAGAATGTCGTATAGCCGCCGCAGAAGCCGACCATCACGAACTGGCGCGCGGTCGAGCCGACGAAGAGACGGCCGTCCGGGCCGGTGAGCGTGGCGAAGAAGCCGATGATGAAGGAGCCGACGACGTTTACGATCAACGTGCCCCAGGGGAAGGTCTCGCCGATCAGGCGCGCGGCCACGCCGGAGCAGAAATAGCGGCCGATGCCGCCGAGCGCGCTGCCGATGGCGATCCAGAAATATTCAGCGAACATTGCGGGCGTCCTGGCAGAAGTGGCCGAGCCGAAGCGGGCACGCAAGCTTAGGAAAATCGAACACCCGGCGGTCACGCTTGGGCGGGGGCGCCGCTGCGCCGTCGAAAATGCAGCCATCCGCCATGCACCGGCTCCTGCCACAATGGTTGCGCGGTAGGAGTCATCAGCCTGCGCGGCGGTTAGCGGGGGAACTCCATCCCCGTGAGGCAGAAACTATCGGCCGCGCCGGGCAGGGTCAACCGCACGGCAGACAGGCGGGCCTTTATCGGATAACATGCCGGCGCGGCGCACGAGGAGACCGGCGATGTGCCGCCACGTCCATGTCACGCTTTCCGCCGCGGACAAGGCGGCCGCCAAGAAAATGACCGGCTTCATGATCCCGGTCTACGCCGCGGTTTTGCTGGCGATCTTCGCGGCCGTGTCGTTCACCACTCCGCGCACGAATGAGCGGATCGCATCGGTCTCCGCCGCGGCCCCGCAGCGGTAGCCTCGGGCCTAGAGCTTGATCGTGCTGAAGATCGTGACGTCGAGCTCGACCTTCTGGTTCGACAGCGTCACGGCCGTGGTCAGGCTTTCGCCATTGTGCAGCTTCCCGCTGGCGAAGCCGTTGCGCACCACCTTTTCCAGCTCGCGCCGGACGTTGGCGCCGACATTGGCCAGGAATTGATCGAGTGCCTTTTTCAATGCCGCGTCGGTCATGGGCCGCAGCATAAGCCTGCGTGGGCGCCGCAATTCAAGCGGCGGCGATGCGGCACGTGCGGATGTAGTTAACTTCGAGCGAGCGACGAGAGCCGCGTTATGGATAATGCCGAAATCCATTTGGTCGCGCCCGGCCGCGATGCGATCATTCGCCAACGATTGCACTGTTGTAGCGGCGCCCTGCCGGAGTGCAGATGCGAACAAAGGAGGACGGCGTTGAACTACTTTTCTCAACCCAAAGTCTCACGTGAGCCGGCGAGGGAAGAACCGGCCGAGCCGAGGCTTGCCAGCGTTGCGGTCAAGGCGGCGCCGGAAATCGTCTCGACTTTCGGCTCCGGCATGCTGATCACCGGCAACATCGTCTGCCCCGGCGCCTTGCAGGTTTTCGGCCGCGTCACCGGCGACATCCATGCCGCTCACCTCACCGTCTGCGAAGGCGCCAAGGTCGAAGGCAAGATCATGGCGCAGGACACGGTCATCCAGGGCATTTTCTCCGGCACCATCCACGCCAACAACGTCAAGCTGCAAGGCTCCGCCAAGGTCGACGGCGAAATCTTCAACAAGTCGCTGGCGATCGATCCGAACGTGCAGTTCGAAGGCGTGTCTCGTCGGCTCGAGCGGCCGGTCGAAAATCCGAAGACCGGGCAAGCCGCTGCGGCCAAGCCGGAAGCGGCTGTGCTGGCCGCGCGGCTCGCAGACGCCGTCGCCTAACCTTCTTCCTTACGCAAACGGCCCGCGCGTGATGGCGCGGGCCGTAACCGTCTGGCCGATCGATAGCGCTATTTGGTCAAGCGCGATTCCTGCACCACCTTGTTGAACAGCGCCGTCATCGCCTCCGAGATGCCGTCGGTCGGGCTGACCTCGAAATAGTAGCCGGGCGACGCGCAGGCCTGCATGTTCTGCGCGATCTTGCTGTTGACCGAGGGGCCGTAGGGCCCCGGATTGAACGGATCGATCCAGGTCATGTACCAAGCATTGGTCGGCAGCGACAAATAGGTGGTGTAAAGCACCGCGATCTTGACGCCGCGCTGCTTGAGGGCGGTGCACGTGGCGAGGCTCACCGGCTCCTGGCAGCGGCCGCCGGTGGTCGGCTGCGTGCAGGTTGAAGGATAGTAAGCGTCGGCGACGCCGTCCGAGACCAGAAACAGCATTTTTTGCCGGCTCGACGGACTGGTTCCGTCGCCCGGAGTGGCGATGTTCTTGTTTATCTCGGCCAGCACGCCGTCGAAATCGGTGTCCTGGTCGTTGTTGTAGCCTTGGTATTGAACGCTCATCAGATCGATATTGCTCGCGGCCGACTTGGCGCCGGTGAGGTCCGACGACAGCGAATAGATCTTGGTCAGGCCGAGATTCTTGTCCGAGCTTCCGAAGGTATAAATCGCCATGCGGAACTGGTTCGAGACGATGGCGGTCGAGGCCGCGGTGTCCATCAGCTGCTGCGTTGCGCTGCGCACCACGTCGATGCGCGTGGTGACGCCGAGCTTCTTGGCGAGGCTGTAATAGTCATTGGGCGCGGTCGACAAATCATGACAGGCGAAGGCGCATTGGTCGGGCGTGTTGCTGACCATGGTGGCGACGTCGGCCGGCGTTGCGCCGACACCCATCGAGGGCGTGTTGTCGAGCAGCAGGTAGAAATCCATGTAGGTGGGAAGCCCCGAGGACGCTGTCGAGGAGCCGACGACTTTGATCGCATCCATGTCGAAAAATCCGAGGAAGCTCGTGGATACATCGGCGGTATAGTTCACGACCGCGGTGCGGCCTTGCGAGTTGTCTGTGACCTTGACGCTCACCGACGTCACCACTCCGAAATTGAGCGAGTTCGCCTGTGCATTGAAATATTTTTTGGCGTTCTTCTTGGCCTGCGACGGAGTGAGCGACATGGCCGAAAGGTTGACCGCGGAAAGCGCGGCCATGTCGGCATAGGCGTTGAGCTTGGCCTGCGTCCGATTGGCCACGCTATAATCGATCGCGGCGCCGACCGACATCATGATCGGTACTGCGGCGATGGCGAAAATCAAAGCGACGTTTGCGCGCCGGTCGGCGCAAAATGAATGGAGGGCGGGCCGGACCTTGCGGCGGGTCAACGCAACGAACATGACGGTGCCCCGATGAATGTTTCGCGTAAGTATTTAGAGAAAAGGTATGAAAGTGCCGTAAAGCGTGGAGGCGCCGCCGGCTTCGCGCGCGCTACGAATTCTTGAGGTTAATGCTTTGTGTCGCGCCGATCCTAGAGCGGCATCCGACGAGGTTGATCCGTCATTGCGAGCGAAGCGACGCAATCCAGAAGCGGGGGCACGCGTTTTGGGCCCTGTCATGCTCACCGGTTGAGCACCACGAAATAGCGTAATAGGCTTATAGTTTAATAAGGTTATAGTAATGGGATGTTGCCGATCCTGACATCCGACTTGTATGAGTATTTAGCCGTCGCAGCGATGCTGCTGGCGATATTATTCGGATATCTCAAGGGGCGGAGCGCGGTGTCTGCAAGCGGTCGGACACTTGCTTGGACTTACGTTCCTCTCATTGCGTTTGCGATAGCTTCACTCGGTCCAAGCGCCTTCGCTATCATTATCTACCTTGGCTACAAGTTCGGTTTAATTCAGCCGCCACCCTCTGGGTATCGCTTTTCAATATTCATCCGGGATCTGCCGTTTGACTTCGCCGTCATAAACTGGGGATTTGTCGCCTTGTACTTGATTTGCCGCCTGTGGCCGAATTCCGCCTCGGCCCGGCCTGCGATGTGGCTTTCCGTGATCGCGATGTCCCTTCCAAACGTTCTCTTGTTTTCCCTGGCTTGGACGATGGTTTCCAACGTCTTCGATGCGGGGCAAGGCATTGGCGTTATCGAGGCCGCGATCACTTTCCCAATCATCGGGCTGATTTGGCAGCATCCTGGTGTTCTCGATCCGGACTCCGGCATTGGTCTCGTGATCTCCATACTCATGGCGCCCATACCGGTTCTCGGCTTGGTTGGTTGGCTTGTAGGACGGTTGATTGGGCGCACGGCGGCCAATTCTCAACGAAAAACGACTGCGCGGTCTTAGTCCGCTCTTGCGCTCACACCGGCGGTCGGCTCAGCGCCTGAGCCGGTCTCTCGCACGCTGTTGGTCTCTCGAAAATGTCGAGGAGATTTTCAGTTCGTCCTTGCCGAGGCCACCGTGTATCCGGGCAAGCCGGCACGATCGATCGCCTGCTGCACCAGCCCTGAGGCCTTGGCCTGTTCGATAAATTCGCTGATGTATGCAAGCCGCGCGACTTGATCTTTCGCAACCACCAAGCCGACAAGATTGGCCCCGTAGTGCTCCTCCAGCACGCGCGAGCCGGGAAGCCTCGCCGAATACGCCAGAAGCACGCCGCGGACCGAGGCAAACGCGTCAGCTTGTCCGGAACGCAGGAGCTCGAAGGTGGGCTCCGGAGTCGCGGCATACAGGAGTTGGGCGTTTTTGAGCATGCGGCTCAAAGGCAACGTCGAGGCATGATCGCGCACGACCGCAACGCGAATGCCCGGTTGATCTACGTCCGCCATGCGCTGAATCGAAGACGCCGCCGGCACCAGAAAGGTGTAATCCAGTTGGAGAATGGGCGGCGAGAACGCGACCCCGGTCCGCGACGGGTCGGGCCCCATGACTCCCACGTCACACGCGCCCGTCGTCACGCACGTCAACACCTCGGGAACCGTCGGATGGCCGACCAGCACGATCTCAGCCCCGATCCGCGCGCCCAATGCGCGAGCAATGTCGAGAAAAATGATGCCCACCGAGGCTGCCGTCGGTTTCCCGGTCCGCGGATCCTTTGTGTACATAACGGAATGTACCCCGACGCGGATTTTTCCGGCCTTTGCGAGGTCGGCGACGCGCGGGTCGGAAACCTGCTGAGCCGCGGCGAGGCTTGCCAACATGCCGATAAAGGCGAATGAGAGAAGAAGCTTTCTCATGTGGGCCTCCGGCCTTTCTGACGGCGCCAAAGCGAATGCACGACACGGCCGGTGCCTGACACTACACCGTTCGTAGACCTGTGCCCAGCCGGCTCTAGAGCCGGTAATGATGTCAGCCTCCGGCGCAATCGCGTCACTTTCGCGACAGCGCGGGATCTCGGCCGCGTGTGAAGCGAAGCGGACATGAACCGAATTTATGAGCACGCGCGCCAGGGCAGAATCCGAAGCGGTGAAATCAAGTCCGTCATTGCGAGGAGCCCTGAACGGCCGATGAAGCACGCAGCAGCGAGCATCTGGATTGCTTCGCTTCGTTCGCAATAACGGATCAACCCGGCCGGATTGCTAGTGCACCGCCGCGCCGACGCGCGGCATGATGGCGCCGCGGTGGCGGATCACTTGCGCCGCTAGCCTGTGCGCGGCTGCCGCCGCATCGAGCGCGCCGCGGCCGGCAAGACGGGCGGCGAGATAGCCGGCGTTGAAGCCGTCGCCGGCTGCGGTCGCGTCGACCGGCACGACGACCTCCGGCACCGGCGCCGCCTCGCATTTTCCCGCCGCCGCGATCAACGCGCTGTTCGGACCGTTCTTCACAACGATCTCGCCGACGCCGAAGGCCTGCAGGCGCTCGATGGTGGCCTCCGGCGAGGGATCGCCCCACAGCACCGCTTCGTCGTCATAGGCCGGCAAGGCGATGTCGACGCGCTTGAGCGCCTCGGCGAAAACGGTGCGGGTGCGCGACAGGTCGCCCCGCCAGTCGCGCGGCCGGAAATTGCCGTCGAAGGCGATCTTGGCGCCGCTGCCGCGCGCGAGCTCGACTGTCGCCAAGAAACGCCCGAGCCCGGTATTGGAATAGAGCGACAGCGTGACGCCGGAGAAATAGATGAGCCGCGCGCCGAGGAGGCCTTCCGCCACGCGACTCCAGTCGGCAAGCTCGAACAGCGCGCGCGCCGGCGCGCCCTCCCGCCACGTCAGAGCGCGGCGCTTGCCCTGCGCGTCGGCGTCGATCAGCGACAGGGCCGGCAGCTGGCCGCGAATGCGCAAGATCAGGTCGGTCGCGACGCCTTCCGCCTCGGCCAAGGACACGATCGCGTCGGAATAGGGATCATCGCCGAGCGCGCTGGCGAAGGCGGTGGCAATGCCGGCGCGTGCCAGATAGATCGCGGTGTTGAAGGCGTCGCCCGAACTCGCCAGCGCGAAGCGGCCGTCGGCGCCGCGCGCCAGTTCGACGGTGGCCTCGCCCACGCAGACCGCGCGCTTGGGTTCGCTCATGCGGCGTCTTCTAACACGCCGGCCCGCCCATGTCGCCCGCGCGCCAGCGCCGCGAAATAGCCGGCGGCGCTCAGCATGGCGATGCAGAAGCTCACCGGCCAGTCGGTGTGGAAAGCGACAGTCAAGCCGAGCCAGGCCTCGGCCAGCGCGATGAGCGCTGAAGCCGCAAGCCCGCTCCACAGGCCCGTGGTGAGGCGCTGAGCGGCGGCCGGCGGTCCCACCATCAGCGTGAACACGAGCAGGACGCCGACGATCTGCGCGCATTCCGACACCGCGACGGCGACCACCGCGAGGAAGGCGGTCGACACGAAGCGCAACGGCACGCCCTTGGCCTCGGCCAGTTCCGGCTGCAGGCTGGCGAAGATCAGCGGGCGCATGATCGCTGCAAGCCCGCCAAGCGTGATAATGCCGAGTACGGCAAGGGTTGCGATCATGCCGCGGTCGACCGCCAGCACGTTGCCGAACAACAGCGCCGTCGCTTGCGTGGCGAAGGCCGTGTAATAGTGCAGGAACAAGAGGCCGAAGCCGAGTGCCAGCGCGAGCACCACGCCGATGGCGACGTCGCGATTGCTGATGCGTTCGCTCAACAGCCCCATCGCGATGCCGGCCGCGAGCGTGAAGCCGACCAGGCCCCACAGCGGCGCCAGGCCGATCAGCACGGCGCCGGTGGCGCCGGCAAAGCCGATATGCGAGAGCGCGTGGCCGGCAAAGGTCTGCGCGCGCATGACCAGGAAATAGCCGACGATGGCGGACACCGCGGCGGCGATGCCGGCCGCGGCGAAGGCGTTGGTCATGAATTCGTAGCGGAACATGCTTTCCTTCTTGTCATTCCGGGCTGCGGGCGCAGCCCGCGAACCCGGAATCCAAATTCCCCGCGCAGCGGGCTATGGAGTCCGGGTACGGCGCCGTAGCGCGGTGAAGCCCGGCGTACGCGCTTATGGCGCCGCCTCGGAATGACATGTTCATTGATGATGCCCGTGCCCATGCTCGTGCTGGTGATCGACATGCTCGACGTCGCGCCCGTGCGCCATCACGAAAATATGGCCGTCGGCGCGCACGACATGGATGTCGGTGCCATAGAGCCGCGACAGCACCGGGGCGGTGATGACTTCGCCGACGGTGCCGAGCACCGCCTGGCCGCTGCCGAGATAGAGCACGCGGTCGAGCGTGCCGACGAGCGGATTGAGCTCATGCGCGCTGAACAGCACGGTGACGCCGCGCTCGCGGCAGACCGTGCGCACCACTTGGATAGCCAATTCCTGATAGCGGGCATCGAGGCTGATCAGCGGCTCATCGAGCAGCAGGAGCCGCGGCTCTCCGAGCAGCGCCTGCGCCAGCAGCAGCCTTTGCCGCTCGCCGCCCGACATGTCCGACAACGGGCGCTGGGCCAGTTCCTGCGCGCCCACCAGCGCGAGTGTTTTATCGATCATGCCGCGGTCGGCGCGCGATAGATGCGGCAGGCCCCAGCGCTCGCCATTGAGCGATGCAGCGATGAAATCGCGCCCGCGCACGCGCAAGTCGGGCAGCACGGTGCGCACCTGCGGCAGGTAGCCTATTGCGTGATCGCCGCGCTTGGCTGGGCGTCCGAACACGCGCAACTGGCCCGCGCTCGGCGGGCACAGGCCGAGGATGGCGCGCATCAACGTGGTCTTGCCGGCGCCGTTCGGACCCAGCACGCCGATGAATTCGCCGGGCCGGATGGCGAAGCTCACTTCCTGGAGGACGTCGCGCCCGCCGACCCGCAGCGTGGCGCGCTCGAGGGTGATGGCGTCGGTCACGAAGAGGGCCCCGACAGCGCCTTGTCGAGCGCACCGAGCTGCGACAGCATCCAGTCGGCGAAGCTGGTGTCGGCCGGCTGCGTTTCGGTCACCGCGACCACCGGCACCTTGGCTTTGGTGGCGATGGCGATCAGGCGCTGGGCCAGCATTTCCGACACCTGCTTGTTGTAAATCAGCGCCTTGACCTTGTGCTGCTTGAGGTCGTCCTCGAAGGCTGCGAGATCGCGCGCGCTCGGTTCGGTGTTGTTCATCATCGCGGTCTGAAAGGCCTTGTTGCGCATCGTGAGCCCGAGCGCATCGGCCATCGGACCGAACACCGGTTCGGTCGCGGTCACCGGCACGCCGCGATAGCGCGCGCGCATCTGCTCGACGCGGGCCTTGACGCGCGCGAGCGAGGCGAGCGTCGTCTTCAGCCCCGCCGCAAAGTCGGGGGCATGGCCGGGGTCGGCCTTTTGCAGGGCCGCGGCCAGGGCGCGCGCCAGTTTCGGCATCGTGTCGGGGTCGTACCACAGGTGCGGATTGCCGCCGGGCTGCCAGCCGGCGAGCCGCGCGACGTCGATGACCACGCGCTGCGGCCGCGGCGAAGCCTGCAACAGTTTCGTCACCCAGGGGTCGTATTCGGCGCCGTTGACGATGACGATCCGTGCGTCGGCGAGTTGGCGCGCCACCGCGGGCGAGACCTCGAACAGATGCGGGTCCTGGTCCGGATTGTTGAGGATGCTGACCACGGAGACGAGCAGGCCGCCGACCTGGTGGGCGATGCCGCCGTAGACGTTCTCGGCCACCACGACTTCAACAGGCCCGCTCTCCGCGCCCCCCCCACCGGTCAGGGCGAAAAAGCAGCTGAGGAGGACCGCGGCGAACACGCGGGGTCTCATGGCGAAAATCCTGCCTTTCAGGCGCAAAGGCCGCCGGCTCTCAGCACTGTAATAATATAACATATCGACTAGCAAGAGCCGCAGGCGACCCGACCGGGTGGGCAAAAGGCCGCTAGGCGCCGGGGCCGGTGCGGGCCGGGCGATGACCGTTCAGTTCCCAGTCATTGACGAGCGAACAGCGGTTCGGCCGCGGCGCGCCAACGGCTCTTGGAAAGTGTCCGGTTGTGTGAACCAGGCCACAGGCGGGTCCGTGGCCGCATTCTATAGTGAGGGCTAAATCCGGGGGGGCGTCCTTTGCGCATTTTCTGCTTGGCGGTGTTCTGCGTTGCCCTGTTGATGCGCGTCGTGGCCTACGCCACGGCCGAAGCCGTCGATCCGGTCTACATCGGCGTCTGGCAGGTGACGGGGGTGGCTCCGGCGCCTTGGTTGAAGTCCAAACGCCAGCCCCGGGCATCTGAACGCGCGCACCTTGTGGGCAAGGTGCGCCAGCCCCGGGCATCTGAACGCGCGCGCCTCGTGGGCAAGGTCGTCGTCTTCAAACCGACGCTGATTGCCGGCCCGGCGCCCTTTACCTGCAAGGGCCCGCGCTACCGGCTGCGTGATCTCGCGCCCGACACGCTGTTCGACGGCGCCTTCGCGGCGCTGCGCGCGCAAGACAAGTCGCTCGATCCGGCTAAGCTCGCCGCCCAGCTTGGCTTCGCCGGCGACACCGTGCCCACGCTGGAGACGGGCTGCGCCTTCAAGGTCTATTTCGCCGATGCGGCGACCGCCCACGTCGGCCTCGACGGCTTCGTCTATACGCTGAAAAAGCAATAGGCCGTCAGCGCACGATCCCGCGCGCGCGCAGCTCTTCGACGCGGGCGGCAGGAATGCCGGCGGCGCACAACAGCTCGCCGGTGTGCTCGCCCAGCCTGGGCGCCGTGCGTGCCGGCGTCGCACCATCGCGCAAGGCCGAGCGCAGCATGCGTAAGCTGGCGCCGCTGTCGGCCTGCGCTTCGACGACCATGCCGCGCTCGGCGGCAAAGCCGGAGGCGAGCGCCTGGCCAACGCTGTTGACCGGCCCGGCCGGCACCTTGCCGGCAAGCCGCGCGATCCATTCCGCCGTCGGGCGCTTGCGGAACAGCTGATCGAGCAGATCGGACAGCGCCTCCCGGTTCGCCAGCCGGTCGGGAAAGCGGCGAAAGCGCGGATCGTCCGCCAGTTCCGGCGCGCCGAGCTCCGCGCACAGCGCCGGAAAGAACTTCTCCTTGTTGGCCATGATGTAGATCCAGCCGTCCGCGGTCGTGAACAGCTGGCAGGGCACCACGGTCTGATGCGCGGAGCGGGCGCGCCGCTGCGGCGCGAAGCCGGCATTCATCGCCCAGGTCGCCAGATAATTGACGCTGGCGAGCGCCGCGTCATAAAGGCAGACGTCGAGATCGCGGCCGCGACCGGTCCGCCGCGCGGCGAGCACGCCCGACACGACGTTGAGCGCCAAGCAATAGCCCGCCATGTAATCGACCGCCGCCACACCGAAGCGCGACGGCGCCGAATCCGGTTCGCCGTTGAGGCTGAACAGGCCGGTTTCCGCCTGCACGATGTAGTCGTAGGACGGCCAGGCCGCACGCGAGCCCTCGCGCCCATAGCCGGTCAGATGGCAGCACACGATGTCCGGCTTGACCGGGCCCAGCGTCTCGTAGGTGAGGCCGAGGCGGGCGGGCACGTCACCGCGCAGATTGCAGGCGACCGCGTCGGCGCCGCGCACCAGCGCATGAAAAACCTCCTGTCCTTCCGGCGCCGTGAGATCGAGCGCCACGCTCTTCTTGGCGCGGTTGAGTGCCTGGAAGAACAGGCTTTCCGCGGTTTCTCCCAGCCGCTCGTCGAAATAGGGGCCGAGCGAGCGGGTGACGTCGCCGCCGTCGCGCGGGTTCTCGATCTTGATCACTTCGGCGCCGAGATCGACCAGCGCCTGCGTGCCGAACGGCCCGGCGCCGTATTGCTCGACCGCAAGCACCCGCAAGCCGTCCAACGCGCCCATCGTGCTTTCTCCCTCTTTCAAGGGCGCGCATTGTACGGGTGCGAGCACAAAGATCGAGTAGGGCTAGCCAGCGAAATAGTAGGCGGCGAGCACGACGAAGCCGCTCACTGCGATCATCGCGTGCACGGCAATCAGCGCGCCGGGCACTCGGCCGCGGCGCAGGCGCGCCGCGAGAAGTGCCGCTCCGACCAGCGCCGCGACGGCCAGCATGGTGGCGGCCGCCGCGCCGAAAGCGGCGGTGCCTTGGCCCGCGCCGCGCGCCGGCCCGCGCAGCGCCAGCGCGAGCAGCACCAGCCCGCCGATGCCGAGCAGGCCGTGCAACGCTGCCGGCGGCCAAGCCGGCAAGGCTGCGCCCTCGCGCAAATGCAGCACGGCCAGCAGCGATCCGGCCAGCACAGCGACGGTCAGCGTGATGAAAGCGGCGGTCAGCACGGCGAACGAATCAATGAGTGACGCGCCCTTGGAGCGAGATCATGCGGCGGAAACGGCGCGGGTAGCAAGTCTTACCGCCTCGTACCATTACAAAACGGACGATGCGCGGAACTGATATACCGCCTTTACGTTAGGCTTTCGTCGGGGGGACTAGTGAAACCCATGGAGAGCACGATGCGTAAGATGCTAACGCTTGCGGCTGTTCTTTCGGCGTTTGCTTTGGCGATTCCGGCTGCCTCAGCCGCCGGCATGAGCGGCAAATATTGCTTGAAGGGCCCGGGCTCGAAGATGAGCTGCAAATATCAGACGATGGCCTCCTGCACCAAGGCGAAGAAGGGCTCGCAGACTTGCGTCGCCAGCTCGTCGAGCACGACCGGCGCCGGCATGACCAAAAGCAAGAGCAAGATGAAGTAGCACGCTACCGGGCGCACCGGCGCTTGCGCGCGCTAAGCCATTCATTTGGGACAACCACCGGCAGGCGCCACGCGGCGCCTGTCGTTTCGTTTTGGGGACAGCCGCAAGCCGGAAGGGAGGAACCTCTATCCGCGGCTTTTGGCCTTTGAGTAGTATGACCGGCACCAGGGGGAGGCGCGCCGCTTGTGGCGGCTGGCGGGGGAGTGTGGGCAAAGTGGCCAAGGCGATCCGGGCCGAATGGTTCCTGGGCGTGAGTTTAGCGACCACGCTCGTCTTCCTCCTTGCCGGCCGGACGCTGCTCGCCACCCTGAGCGACCCGCTTTGGCTCGCGCTCATTTTCACGTGGCTGTTCGGCGTTCTGCTGGGCTCGGCGCTGTCGGTGGTCCGTCATGCGGACCGCGTCGCCGATGCGCTGGGGGAGCCCTACGGCACGCTCGTGCTGACGCTGTCGGTCACCGCCATCGAGGTGATGAGCATCTCGGCCGTAATGCTGCACGGCGCCAACAATCCGACATTGGTGCGCGACACACTGTTCGCCATCGTCATGATCATCTTGGGCGGCATGGTCGGCGCTTCGCTCCTGATCGGCGGCGCCCGCCACCGCGAGCAGCACTATAACCTGCAAGGCGCCAATGCCTATCTGAGCGTGATCATCCCGTTGGCGGTGCTCACGCTCAGCCTGCCGAATTTCACCGTAACGACCGCCGGGCCGACGCTGTCGACGGCCCAGCAGGTCTTCCTGGTGATCATGTCAATCGGCCTTTACGGCGCGTTCCTCGCCATCCAGACCGGCCGTCACCGCGGCTATTTCACACTTGAGGAAGAGCGCGAGTCCCGCGCGCGCGGCAGAGGAGACAAACAGGCACCGCTATTTCGCCATGCGACCTTGCTCGTGGTCTACATGGCGCCGGTCGCATACTTGGCCGAACAGCTTGCGCATCCGGTCGACTACCTGATTGAAACCTTGCAAGCGCCTGTCCCGCTCGGCGGAGTCATTATCGCCATGCTAGTGGCGACGCCGGAAGCGATCAGCGCGACACGCGCGGCGTTCGCCAACAGGCTGCAGCGCTCGATCAATGTCTTCCTCGGCTCGGTGCTCTCGACCATCGGGCTGACCGTGCCGTTCATGCTGGCAATCAGCTATTACACCGGCCACACGGTGGATCTCGGCCTCAACCCGGCCAACGACCTTCTGCTGGTGCTGACGCTGGTGGTCAGCGTCGTGACCTTCGCCAGCGGGCGCACCAATGTCCTGCAGGGCGTTGTACACGTGATGCTGTTTGCCGCCTTTCTGATGCTGATTTTTCAGGACTAGGCGTTTTGCGGCTGGGGCGGGCGCCGGCGCAGCCGGCCGTAAATCGCGCGCGCAACGCCCCACCATACCAGGCTGGGGACGGCGTACATTGCAGGGGTCGCCAAGGTGATCCACTCAAACGCGGCAAGGCCGCGCGCGGTAAGGAGCGCATCGTAGAGATCGAATGCGGGGCCGATCAGCCCTGGTGCCGCGCCGATGCCGAGGGCCACGGCGAGGCTCAACCAGCGCCGGCGTATAAGGATCGCCGCGGCGACGGACCCGACAAGGTTGATGGGATTCATCAACAGTCCCAGCGCCAAAAATAATATGAACTCGGTGGGGGTGGGCCAGTCTCTCGGCACACTGTCCGCCTTCGCCTCGTCCGCCTTGGCGGCGGCGGCCTCGCCCATGGAGCGGCGGATATCGGCGCGCTCGCGATAGGCGCGCGCATAATTGGGCGAGAGCTCAAGCGTCTTGTCGAGATCGGCGAGCGCGTGGGCGTTGTCGCCGAGCGCCCGGTAGGCCATGGCGCGGGCGTGCCAGAAGCGCGGATCGCGCGGCTTGCGCTCGATTGCCGCGCCGTAGTCGCCGATGGCGTGCTTGAGATTGCCGGCGGCGCTGTATGCGTCGCCGCGGTCCTGCCAGCGGAATGCGTCGTTCGGCGCCAGTTCGATGCGCTTGCTGTAGCTCTCGATCGCTTCCGCGGGGCGGCCCATGGCGGTCAAGACCTCGGCGCGCTTGCGATAGCCGACCTCCCAATCCGGATACAGCTTGATGGCCGTGTCGTAGTCGGCGAGTGCGAAATCCTTGCGTCCCGTCGCCTCGTAGGCTGCGCCGCGGTTGATATAGGCGACGCGCAGCTTGGCATCGAGCCGAATGGTGTCGCTGAGGTCGCTTATGGCGCCCTGGTAGTCGCGCAGCTGCGTGCGGGCGTCGCCGCGGATGTTGTAGGCGAGCGCCGAGTTCGGGTCGAGCTTCAGCGCGGCGCTCGCGTCGGCGACGGCGGCGCTCCATTCGCTGCGCTCATGGTGGACGCCGGCGCGCCGCACGAGAAGTGCGGCGTCTTTCGGATCGAGCCGGATCGCTTCCGAATAGTCGGCCAGCGCAAGGTCAGATTTGTTCTGCCCATCATAGGCGCGCGCGCGATAGTCGTATAATTCCGCCGATTTCGGCGCACGCGCGATCGCGGCAGTGTATTCGGCGATGGCCTTGTCATAGTTGCCGGCGTTGAAATAGATGACGCCAATTTGCGAGTGCGGATCGGGGTCTTCCGGCGCGAGCTCGGCCGCCCGCGTAAAGGCATTGATCGCCGCATCATGATCGCCCCTGCCTTCGAGCAAATAGGCGCGCATATAGTGGCCGCGCCAAAAGTCGGGCTTGATGCGGATCGTTTCGTCGTAATCGGCAAGCGCCTTCGCCGCGTCGCCTTTGGCGCGGTAGGCATCGCCGCGCAGCATGTGGAGGTCCGCGTCATTGGGCTCGAGGCGGATCGCGGCGTCGTAGTCGGCGACAGCCGCGCCGGCACCGCCCGCGGCGAGCCTCAGCCGGGCGCGGTGGGCATGCGCCTCGGCGAGTTCGTGCGACGTCACCTTACCGGCTTCGATCAGACGCGTGCAGGCGGCGAGCGCACCGGGCGAATTCTTGTCGGCGCAGGCCGCCATGTCGGCTTCGGCGCCGCTGGCGACGAGCGTGCCGGCGATCGAAACGGCGAAAGCGACTGCAGCCAGGCGCAGCATGGATAGCCCCGACGGTTGTGCGACATGACGAATGCCCCGATCCGGCGCATCCGCCCCGCAACGCTTTGTCGGCCGGTCGGCGGGGCCGGTTCGATGTCGTTGAACCGGATCCAGTCTGCGCCTGACTATGCCCTTGCCGGTCATGCCGGGTCGTCCGCGTGCCATCGCGGCAGGGGGGTCATCATGCTGAAACGGCTCATTCTCGCGGGTTTCCTGTGCGCCATGACGCTTGCCGGCGCGGGCGCCCGCGAACGCATCACGCACTTCGTCAGCGACGTCGACGTCCAGCGCAACGGCGACCTTTTGGTCACCGAGACCATCGAGGTCGCCGCCGAGGGCGATGCCATTCGTCACGGCATACTGCGCGATTTCCCCACCACCTACCGCGCCAAAGACGGCTCGCGCGTGCAGGTCGGCTTCGACGGGCTGGCAATCGAGCGCGATGGCGCGCCGGAGAACTATGCGACCGAGCGGCTCGGCAACGGCATTCGTATCCGCATCGGCCGCGCCGACCGTACGCTCAACGTCGGGCGGCATGAATTCGTCATCAAATACCGCACGACGCGGCAGATCGGCTTCTTCAAGGGCTTCGACGAACTGTATTGGAACGCGACCGGCACCGGCTGGACTTTCCCGATCGAGCTGGCCGAGGCGCGCATCACGCTGCCCGAACGCGTCGCCTTTACCCAGACCGCGCTCTATACCGGGCCGGACGGCGCGCGCGGCAAGGACGCCGAAATCGTCGAGCAACAGCCGGGCCGCATCGTCTTCCGCACCACCAAGGGCTTGCCTTATCGCAACGGCCTCACGGTCGCGGCCGCCTGGCCGAAGGGCGTGGTGGCGCCGCCGACCCAGATGCAGAAGCTGCAGTCGCTGTTCGCGGACCGTCCCGGCGCGCAAGCCGCGATCTTCGGCGGCGCATTGGTGGTCCTGTTCTATTTCACGGCATGGCTGCTGGTCGGCCGCGACCCGCGCCGCGGCACCATCATCCCCTTGTTCGCGCCGCCGCAGGGCATGTCGGCCGCCGCGGTGCGTTATGTCGACACCATGACCTATGACAACCGCTGTTTCGCCGCCGCGGTCGTCGGCCTCGGCGTCAACGGACACATCAAGCTCACCTCGACCGGCGACGACGGCGAGATCAAGCAGATCAAAAGCGACAAGCCGGTCGACGATTCGGAACGCGCCGTGGAAGAGTGTTTGTTCAAGCAGCATCCCTCGGTGCGGCTCGACCAATCCGACAGCGACGCCATCAACGACGCCAAGCTGGCGCTCTGGCGCGCCCTGTCGAAGGCCTATGGCGGCAAGCTGTTCAAGGACAACCGCCTGTGGTCGTTCATCGGCTTCTTCGCCAGCGCCGCGGTGGTGGCGCTGATCGGCCACGCCTTTGTCGCCAATTACGGCAGCGGCGGCCCCGGCATGACCGCGGGCATGGTGGTGCCGCTCATTCCCATCATGATCGGCACCGTGGTCGTGCGCAGCGGCTGGCGGCGCGGCGGCGGCGGCGGCCTTCTGCGCATGGCGGGCGGGCTGCTGCTTGCCGGCCTGTTCGCCGCATTCGGAGTGTTTTTGGCCTGGGCGAAGGCGCCCAATCTAGAGGCGCTCATGCCAGCCTTCGCGGCCTTCGCGCTGGCCCCACTCGCGGCGCTCGGCTTCCACTGGCTGCAGGCACCGAGCAAAATCGGCCGCCAAGTCATGGACCAGATCGAGGGTTTCAAGCTCTATCTGGGCGTCGCCGAGAAGGACCGGCTCAATTTCGTCAATCCGCCGAAGGAGACGCCGGAGCTGTTCGAGCGCTTTTTGCCCTACGCCATTGCGCTCGACGTGCAGAATGCCTGGGCCAAGCGCTTTGCCGGGGTACTCGCCGCCGCCGCCGCCTCGGGCGCTGCGGTCGCCACATGGTGCGGCGACCGCCGCTGGCGCGACGATCCGGTCGGTTTCGCCGAACGCCTCGGCGACGATTTTTCCAACACGATCGCCGCCGCCTCCACGCCGCCGGGCTCGAGCGGTGGCGGCAGCGACGACAGCGACAGCGGCTCTTCGGGTGGCGGCTCCTCCGGCGGCGGAGGCGGCGGCGGCGGCGGCTCGGGTTGGTGACGGCGCGCGGGTTGACGCGATCCGGTCCGGCCCTGCCTCGTCAGCCGCCTTGCCGGCGGGAGGCGGCGCGTACTACCGCGCTCCGCGGCAGCTCTTGTAGTATCGGCTGCGGTCGAGCGGGAGTGTCGCCAGGATGCCGATGCGCATCATCGAAGTCATCGTGTCCAAAGATCACCTCGACAAAGTCTTGCGCGTCACGCGCGAGCCGGACGTCACCGACGTTTGGTGCATTCCAGGCGCCGAGCCCGGCCAGATGGTGGTGCGCGTGCTGGCGCCGATGACGCAATGCCAGGCGCTCATCGACAAGTTTCACGGCATTCTCATGGACAACAAGCACCGCATCGTGCTGATCCCGACGCTGGCGGTCATCCCCGAGCCGGAAGAGCCCGAACAGCCCCCGTCCGAACAACCGAAATCGAGCACGGCGGCGCGCGAGGAGCTCTACAATACGGTGGCCGAAGGCACCAAGGTCGACAGCACCTTCGTGCTGCTCATCGTGCTGTCGACGCCGGTGGCCGGCATCGGGCTGGTGGAGGACAATATCGCCGTGGTCATCGGCGCCATGGTGATCGCGCCGCTGCTCGGCCCCAGCCTCGCCTTCGCCTTCGGCGTCGCGCTCGGCGATCACGTGCTGATGGGGCGCGCCATCCGCGCCAACGCGATCGGCCTGATCCTCGCGGTCGGGGCCTCCGCGCTCGCCGGCTTTGCCTTGCCCATCGACCTGCATAGCCGCGAGCTGCTCGCCCGCACCACGGTCGCCTACGACAGCGTCGCCATCGCGCTCGCCTCGGGGGCTGCCGCCGTATTGTCCTTGACGTCCGGACTTTCGAGCGTGCTGGTCGGCGTGATGGTCGCGGTCGCCTTGTTGCCGCCCGCCGCCGCGCTGGGGCTCACGCTCGGCGCCGGCGAATTCCGCCACGCCGCCGGCGCCGCCATCCTGCTCGCCGTCAACCTGGTGTGCGTCAACCTCGCGGCTCAGGTGGTGCTCGTCAGCCGCGGCGTGCGCCCGAGCAGCTGGTGGCAGAAGAAGGAAGCGCACCAGTCGCTCGTCTTGAACCTCACGCTATTGGGCGTCCTGCTGCTGATCCTGCTGGCGGTCATCTATTTGCAGAGCATCAGGCCGTTCCGGTGACGGCTCGCCTCATTCCGGCTTGTTCTTGCGCAGGCCGCGCATGATCGAGGTGATCAGGGGAATGAGCATCGCCGGCACCACCGTCTCGAAGGGATCGCGCGCGGCGCGCGTCAACCAGGCAAGGCGGTCCTGCAGCGGCGCCAGCTCGGCCTCCAGCCCTTGCATCGAGACGTCGCGCAATTCGAGCGCGGCCGGCAATTCCGCGCCCGGTCTTATCGCCAGCGCGATCAGCACCACCGCCAGCGCGATGACGAAGTCGCCGAGCGCCGCCGCGAGCGCGGCCCAGATCGGGCCCCAGAGCCCGCGCAGGAAGAAATAAGCCGCCACGTTCAGCATGGCCAAGCCGAACACCGCGATCAGCCCGGCAAAGGCGTAAAGCATCGAGCGGCGCAGCAGCACGCGCAGGCGCGTTTCCGCGACGATACGCTCGGCGCGCCACAAAACGCGAAGATGACGGAAGACAACCTGCACGGCGAATGTCCTTCCTATCGCGGCAGCACGCGTCCGATCACGATGCCGAGCACGAGCGCAGCGAGGACGCTGGTGAGCGGGTGAGCTACGACGCCCTTTTCGGTTTCCTCGGTAAGGTCCGCAATCTCGCGCGCGAGGCCGCGCAACTGCTCGGTGAGGGTGGCGGCCCCCGCTTCGATCGCTTCCTCCACCTTGCCGGCGCCATTTTTGGCGGCCGCCTGCTCCGTGCGCATGGCGGCGATCTCGCGGCGCAGCGCTTCGATTTCAGCATGAAGATCGGCGTCGCTCATTGACGAGAAGCCCTCGCTCTGTCGCCGCCGAGAGCCTAGCAAGCAATTCATTAGGCGCCAAGTTATGGCGGCGCGAGGTCGTCGCCGCCGGACGACGGGAAATGCCGCAACCGCAACACGGCGTGGCGGATTGCGGCGACCAGCGGTGTCGCTACCGCGACACTCGCGATGCCAAAAAGCGCACCGAACAGAACAAGGCTCGCCAGCGTCAAAGCCGGCGGCAGGTGCACCGCCTGTTTTTGGATCAACGGCATCACCGCGTAGCCGACGCCAACATGGATGACGGTATAAAGCCCCAGCACGATCAGCAGCGTGGTGGTGCCAAGCGGCAACGCCATCAAAAGGATTGGCGCGCCGGCGATGGCCGCGCCGAGATAGGGAATGAAATTGAACAGGCCCGCCTGGATGCCGAGCAGCATCGGGCTCGGGACGCCGAGCGCGGCCAGCATGACGGCGGTCAGAACCGCGAGCAACAGCATGGCGGCGAGCTGGCCGATCAGCCAACGGCGCAAATAGAGCGCGGTCTCGTCGAGAATGATCGCCGCTTTCAGGCGCCTGCGCTCCGGCAGTAGATCGACGATGCCGCGCCGGTAGGCAGCTGGATCGATCGCCACGAACAGGCCGATCAGAACCACGATCATCCCCTCGCCGATGCCGCCCACCGCCAAGGTGAACGCATTGCGCGCCTCGCCGAACAACTGGTGCGTATTGGGAAACAGGAGCCGGCCGAAATGGCCGATCGGTGATGCGCCGGCGCCCGCGCTCGGCGCGACGCCGAGTTCAGCCATCCCTTTTTCGAGCACCTGCAACTGCTGATTCAGCGCGCGCAACAGATCGTTGATCTGCTGGGCGACGCTTAAGCCGCTCCAAAATAACAGCCCCGCGATGACGATCATGATCGCCACGCTCACGATCGCCAGGTTCCATGAGCGATTGAGCGGCAGCAGCGTCGATAGGCCGCGGGTGCAGGCGTCAAGCAGCGCCGCGAACAACAGCCCGGCGAAGATCAAGAACAGGGTGCCTGCCGCCATCCAGGCAAGGAACAAGCCGGCGCCACCGGCAAGCCCCACCAGCATCGCCCTGACCGCGCCGGCGCTGAATGCGCCCGATGAGACTTCCCCTTCCGGTTGGTGATGGCTCATCGCGGCTTTCCCTGGACGGACGGCGTTCCCTGCACCCCGAACTAACGCCTTGCGGCGTCATTCGGACCGCCCAGAGGGGACGATCGAGCGAATAAAAAGGCGGCGCGCGATTTATCGGGCAACCGCCGCCTGCTTTCAAAAGGCCATCGGCGAAAAACCCGGTCGACCGGACGCGCTATGTCGACCTGCTGACAATCGAAGGCGAGCAGCCGCACTAGCGCCTGCTTACCGCGTCAGCACGATGAAGCCGGTGGAGTTGTCGGTCTCGTCGCTCAGCGCATTGTCGGACACGATCAGCGATGAGCCGGGAACCAGCAACGCGGCAATCCGCTTGACCGCTTCCGGCGGCAGCGTGATGCGTTCGATGGCTTGGGCGGCGCTCGAAACCGCCTGTGCCGAATCGTCGGCTTCCTCGCGTTCTTTGTGGCGGTGATGCCGTTGCGCGTGATGGCGGCGATGACGATAGGTGCTCGGAATCGAAATGGCAGTCCAACGCATCGACTTGCCGTCCTCGGTCAAGCCCATGGCGGTATACACATGCGTGCCGATCGGGCGATCGGGATCGGTGATGGTCGCGGGCATCTCGAATAGCTCGTTGAAGCCCTGGCGTACAAACACCTTACCTTGCTTGAGGCTGACAAACACGGACACCGGATCGCTCGATTTGTGCTGCTCGCCCGCTGACGCAGCGGGCTCAGGCAGCGCGATCGCGCCCGTCGCGGCGAGGGGCTTGCCCGCATCTATGTCGGGAGATGTCTTGCTCTCGCCGGAAGATTGATCGTCGCCGGGAGAGTTAGCGTCGGAAGAATTGGCGTCGGACGATTTCCCTTTGGAAGAGCGGGCGGCGAGGGTCATGGGCGTCGCCTCTTCGCCGGCGGCGGCGACCGTGACCGCGTTATCGTGTACTTTCACCTCCGGCTGCGCCGGCACGAACAGCTTCGCGCTGGTGATCGGCACCGGCGCCACCGCATCGCGCGCCACGACGACACGCGCGCCGACCTTGGTCGTATGGAACAGGCGGACGGCGAAATCCTCCGGCAGCCGGATACAACCATGCGAGGCCGGGTAGCCGGGCCGCGGTCCCTGGTGCATCGCGACGCCCGACCACGTGATGCGTTGCATCCAGGGCATCGGCGCTCCGCTGTAGATGTTGGAGCGGTGCCAGCGGCTTTTCGAGAGGACGCTGAACACGCCCATCGGAGTTGGGTGCCCCGGCATGCCTGTGGAGATCGGGGCGCGCGCGATCAACCCCTCCTGACCGTAGAGCAATAGCTGCTGCGGGCCGATGGCGACGACGATCTGGAATGGCCCCTTGACCGATTTCGGCTTCCACGAGTTTTCGTGCGCCGTTCTGTGCTTACGCTGCCGGCGGCGGCTTTCGTGATAGTGATGCCTGCGATGCGAGCGGTAGCGCGGCTGTTCGGCGCGCTGGGGTTCCGGTCGGTAATTATAGTATTGCGGCGGTTCCGTCGGCTCGGGCGGATTAAAGACATCGAAAATGAACTGCGCGCTTGCAGGCGCTGCCGATGCCAGCGAAAGCGCGAAGACTGCTGCCGGTATTGCCCCGACCAGCAAGCTGGCGACCTTACGCAACGCGCGCCCCCCACCCATTTAGAATCGTTAACCTTATTGTACAGCACACGGGCCGAACGTGAAGGTGCTTCCCATGCCTGTCATAGAGTGGTCATGCAGGCGGGAGGTTCAATTTAGCCGCCTATTTCTCTAAATTTTACCGAAACCGCCCTCACGCTATTCTTTGAGCAGCCGCGGCAATCGCCGGTAATTGCGGCAAGTCTGCCCGCCGCGGGCCAGGCTTAACGAAAGGTTAAGGCGCCATTGGCGAGGCTAGGCCGCCCGCCGGCTGATTCGGCGGTTGTGCCTTGGTTGTCCAGCCGCCGAGCTTAACCGTTGAAATCGCCGACGCCCGACCTCGAAGCCGAAATCGCCAGCACGGTGGCACGCGCCGTCAACCCGCCAGCCTTGCGGCCGGTGAGGGTAGGTGCGGCCCTGCCGCCGATTGAACTGCATCCGCGCCGCAAACGTATTTTCCCGCCGGGGCGCGACGCCGACCGGCCGGAGCCCGATCCGTTCGATATTTTCGAAACGCTCGAAGAGGTCAGGCCCGCCATCCAGGATGAGGGCCGGTTTTATCCACGCCTGGCCCAAATCCCGCGCAACCGCGAACGCGAGCTCGAACTGGCGCTCAAGGATCAATGGAAGGAGCTCTCGGCGCGCTGCATCCAGATCGCGGATCTGTGCAACGCGCAGCAGCAGCAATCGGCCGAATTGCAAACGGCGCGCACCGCCCTTGCTGATCTCGAGCAATGCGTCGGCCTGTTGCAGGCGGCATTGTCCCAGCAGGAAAGCGAGACGGCGGCCGCCAGGGAAACGCTCGCGCAGGCGGAGCAGGATCGAGCCGCCTTGCGCGCGGAGCTAGCCGCCGTGAAAAGCGGCGTTGCCCAATGGCATCGGCACGCAAGCGAGCTCAGAGCTGCGTACGAGGCGCGCGGCGCGACGCTCGAATCGATGCGCGAAAAAATCGAATCCTTGGAACTCCAGTTAACCGCGAAGACCGCGGAAGCAGAGAATCGGCCGCGCCGATAGAGGAGGAGCGGAAGCAGCACCGGGCCGAGCTTACGCAACAACGCGTGCGCTGCGAGATCGAAATCTCCCGGATCACCCGGCTGCTCGAGGAACGCGAGCAGCAACTCGAGACGCTGCAAGGCACGCATAGCCAAGTCGCCAAACGCTATCACGAGCTGGCGCAAGCGGCCGAAAGTCACGAGATCGCGCAAAAGACCGCGCGCGAACACGCCAAGTCGCAAGCGGAACTGATTCAGGTGCTTGAGGCGCTGCTGAAGGTCGAGCGCGAAACGGCCGAGCGCAAGATCGCTGAGTTGGCCGCTGCCCTGGAGCACGAGCGCGCCGCCCGTGCCGACGCGGAGCGCTCGTCGGCCACCATGCGCAAAGATATCGTGTCCCTGCTGCCGAAGTTAGTGGCGCGGCGCGGCGACGCAGAAGCAGGCGCGCCGGCCAAGCACGAGGATGCCGCCTGACCCGCAAGACTCCTTCCACGAGCAATCAGCGGAGAATGCGGGTCAATGCCAATACGGTGGATAATCGGTATTCTTCTGCTCGGCGTCGAGTAGGCGCAGCATGGCCGGCCATTCCAGCACGCCGTATGGCCGCCGCGTACCCGGCTGATAAAGATGCGCGGTATGGGCCAGCACGTTCTCGCCGGGCATGGTGAGCTCGGTGCGTGCCGCCATCGCGTCGACCTGCGAGCGGCACGACATTTCGAGCTGGTACATGGTGTTGAACGCCTGCTGGACGGTGGCGCCGCAGGTGAGCAGGCCGTGGTTGCGCATGATTAGTGCGTCGTGCGGGCCGAGGTCCTGCACGATGCGCTCGCGCTCGTCGAGGTCGACCGCGGGCCCCTCGTAGTCGTGATGGCCGAGGTGGCCGACGAAGCGGATCGACGTCTGCGACAGCGGCAGCAGTCCGCATTGCATGGCCGCCACGGCCATGCCGGCGCGCGTATGCGTGTGCAGCACGCAGGCAACGTCCGCCCGCGCATTATGGATCGCGCCGTGGATGACGTAGCCGGATTTGTTGATGTCGTAGTCGGTGTCAGGCTTCCAGATGATCTCGCCGTCGACGTGGATCTTCACCAGGCTCGAGGCGGTGATCTCCTTGTAGAGCAGGCCGTAGAGATTGATCAGCAGGTGGTCGTCGCTGCCCGGTATGCGCGCCGTAATGTGGTTATAGATCAGATCGGTCATGCCGTATTTGTCGACCAGGCGGTAGCAGGCGGCGAGATCGAGCCGTGCCTGCCATTCCTCCGGCGAAACCCGATGCTTGATCGTAGGAAAATCGGTCGAATAGTTCATGGCCTCGCTTCCCCGCAAAAGATGCCCGGCTTGCCCGATATCGTGGCTGTAAATGGCGCTTGCCGCCGCGCCTCTCAGGCAAAGCATAGCCGCGGCACGTTTCAGGGCAAGCGAGGGAGGCCGGCGGGGGACGCCTTACAATATGCAACGAATGGCGGCCGGGCTGGGCCCGGCCGTGACCCGCAACGATGAGGCGCTTAGCGTAATCTGCCGGTCGCCGCGGCGCGGCCGATGTCGGCGCGCGTCAATCCGAGGCTGCCAAGCTCGGCGGCCGACATGCGCGCCAGCACGTTATAGCGGGCCTGGATTTCGCGGCCGTCGCGGGCACCGGCGCAAAAATCGGCGATAAAAGCGGCGACACTTGAAGACACCCGGTGGTGGCGGACGCTGCCGGCGGTCAAGGTCATGGTGCTCATTGTCGTTCCCCAAGTTTGCGGTCCCAGGGCGTATTGCGCTTTGATTTGTTGGCAAACTAGGCTCGCCTGCGAAAAATCGCTGTGCTGTGGGTCACAACTCGGCCGGTTTTCCCCGAGGGGCGTCGGCCATGGGGATGCTTTGCAGCGCCGCCTCCGAGGGCCTATATGAGCCCGGAAACGGAGCTTCTTACCGCCCATGACCGTGCATGCCGCCCCCGACGCCACTCCCGAAACGCCCGCAAAAATCCCCGTCACCGTGCTCACCGGCTACCTCGGCGCCGGCAAGACCACGTTGCTCAACCGCATCTTGTCGGAGCCGCACGGCAAGAAATTCGCCGTCATCGTCAACGAGTTCGGCGAAATCGGCATCGACAACGAGCTAGTGGTCAACGCCGACGAGGAAGTGTTCGAGATGAACAACGGCTGCATCTGCTGCACCGTGCGCGGCGACCTGGTGCGCATCATCGACGGCCTGATGCGGCGCAAGGGCAAGTTCGACGCCATCATCGTGGAGACCACCGGCCTTGCCGACCCCGCGCCGGTGGCGCAGACCTTCTTCATGGACGAGCAGGTCGGCGCCAAGACCAAGCTCGACGCCGTGGTCACCGTGGCCGACGCCAAATGGCTGAAGGATCGGCTCAAGGACGCGCCGGAGGCGAAAAACCAGATCGCCTTCGCCGACGTGATCCTGATCAACAAGACCGACTTGGTCGAGCCCGAGGAGCTGCGCGAAATCGAAGCGCGCATCCGCGCCATCAACCCTTACGCCACGTTGCACCGCACCCAGCGCGCGCAAGTGGATATCGGCCAAGTGCTCGGCCGCAACGCCTTCGATCTCGACCGTATCCTCGACATCGAGCCGAAGTTTCTCGAAGCCGACGCGCACGAGCATCATCACGACCACGGCCACGATCACGTGCATGATCACGTGCATGACCACCACCATCATCACGGCGGGCTGAAGCACTATCACGACGAGGACATGCAGTCGGTGGCACTGTCGAGCGACAAGCCGCTCAACGCGGACAAGTTCTTTCCCTGGATTCAGGACCTGGTCGCCACCGAAGGCCCCAACATTCTGCGCTGCAAAGGCATCCTCTCGTTCAAGGACGATCCCGAGCGCTTCGTGTTCCAGGGCGTGCACATGATCCTGGACGGCGATCACCAGCGCGCCTGGCGCGACGACGAGAAGCGCTCGAGCCGCATCGTGTTCATCGGGCGCAATTTGCCGGAGGACAGGATCCGCGAAGGCTTCGAGAGCTGCGCGGCGTAATTTAGCTTGTCATTCCGGGGCGCGGGCGTCAGCCGGCGAACCCGGAGTCCATAACCCCGGGCTGTGAATATGGATTCCGGGCTCGCCGCTTCGCGGCGCCCCGGAATGACGGAAGATAGCAATGTCCGACACCACCGCCGCCTTGCCCTCGCTCGCCGACCGCGTCCGCCCCGTGTCTGCCGGCGGCACCATCGTCGGCGTGCATTTCCTCGGGCCAACGCCGGTGTTCGTGCTCGGCGAAGAGGCGCTGCTGTTTGCCGGCGAAGCGGGCGAGCTCCGTGTCGACGTGCACGCCGGCGGCATCCTCTGCTCGGCGGGCGACGGTGAACGCATCGTCAGCGGCGGCGACGACGGCGTCTTGGTGCAGACAGACGCAACAGGCGGGCACCGGCCGCTGGCCGCCGACGACAAGAAGCGCTGGATCGACCAGGTTGCGCTGGCGCCGGACGGCTCGGTTGCCTGGTCGGCCGGCAAGACCGCCCACGTGCTGACCAGCAAAGGCGAGGACCGCACTTTCGAGGCGCCGTCCACCGTCGCGGGCCTCGCTTTCGCGCCCAAGGGCCTGCGCCTGGCGATCGCGCATTACAACGGCGCCACGCTGTGGTTTCCCAATGCGCCGGGCACGCCGCCGCAGACGCTGCAATGGAAGGGCTCGCATCTCGGCGTGATCGTCAGCCCGGACGGCAAATATCTGCTCACGGCCATGCAGGAACCGATGCTGCACGGCTGGCGGCTGGCCGACGGCCAGCACATGCGCATGTCCGGCTATTCGGCACGCGTGCGCTCGCTCGGCTTCACCGCCGGCGGCGACTATCTCGCCACCTCGGGCTCCGAGCAGCTCATCCTGTGGCCCTTCGAGGGCAAGGACGGCCCGATGGGGCGTCAGCCCCGCATCCTGGCGCCGCGCCCCGCCCGCGTGGCGGTGGTCGCCTGCCACCCCAAGCAGCCGCTGGTGGCGGCGGGCTATGCCGACGGCGCGGTGCTCTTGGTGCGCATCGATGACGGCGCGCTCATCCTGGTGCGCCAGGACGACGGCCAGCCGGTGAGCGCGCTCGGCTGGGACGCCAATGGCCAGACGCTCGCCTTCGGCACCGAAGCGGGCGCGGGCGGTGTGCTGAAGTTTTAGAAGGGCACTTGCCCCGGATGCGATGCGGCACGAAGCGACAGCGGAGTGCCGCTTCGCTGATCCGGGGCCCCGGTCACGAAAGCGGGGTCCCGATCTGCGGCGCACCACTGCGCGCTGCGCCGCGCCCGGGACACGAATGGCCGAAGCCTCACCGCACCAGGACGTTCTTGAACTGCCAGGGGTCGCGCTTGTCGATCTCTTCCGGGAACAGGCCGGGCCGGCCGGCGATCGGCGTCCAGTCGGTGTACTGGCCGATCACCGGACCGAGATAGGGCATCTGCACGTCGAGGCAACGGCGGAAATCCATCTCGTCGGCCTCGACGATGCCGGCCTTCGGGTTTTCCAGCGCCCACACCATGCCGGCCAGCACCGCGCTCGTCACCTGTAAGCCGGTGGCGTTCTGGTAGGGCGCGAGATCGCGCGTCTCGTCGATCGACAGCTGCGAGCCGTACCAATAGGCGTTCTTCTTGTGGCCATAGAGCAGCACGCCCAGCTCGTCGATGCCGTCGGCGATCTCGTGCTCGTCCAGAATGTGGATGTCGTCCTGCCGCTCGCCGGCGCGGCCGAACATCTCATGCAGCGAGAGCACCGCGTCATTGCAGGGGTGATAGGCATAGTGACAGGTCGGCCGGTAGGCGACCTTGCGGCCGGCCTTCAGGGTGAAATAGTCGGCGATCGAGATCGACTCGTTGTGAGTGACGAGGAAGCCGTACTGGGCGCCCGGCGTCGGCGTCCAGGAGCGCACGCGCATATTGGCCCCGGGCTGATCGAGCCAGATCGCCGCCTGGCAGCCGGTCCTGTGCTTGTGGCCGTTCTTCGGCATCCACTTCTCGTGCGTGCCCCAGCCGAGTTCGGCCGGCTGCATGCCTTCAGACACGAAGCCTTCAACCGACCAGGTGTTGACGAATACGTCCATCGGCTTGGGCTTGACCGCGCGCTGGGTGTCGCGCTCGGCGATGTGGATGCCTTTGATGCCCAGGCGCTTGGCGAGCCGCGCCCAATCCTCTTGCGCCTTCGGCTCCTTGATCTTGAGGCCGCTGTCGTTTGCGATGTTGACCAGGGCCTGCTTGACGAACCACGACACCATGCCGGGATTGGCGCCGCAGCAGGAGACCGCCGTGGTGCTGCCCGCCTTGCGCTTGCGCTTGGCGGTCATGGTCAATTCGCGCAGCGCGTAATTCGAGCGCGCCTCCGGGCCCAGCTTGGGATCGAAATAGAAGCCGACCCAGGGCTCGTTCACCGTGTCGATGTAGAAGGCGCCGAGCGCGTTGCACAGCTCCATGATGTCGACGGAGGAGGTGTCGACCGAGAGATTGACGCAGAAGCCCTGGCCGCCGCCGGCGGTGAGCAGCGGCGTGAGCAGGTGGCGGTAATTGTCCCGCGTGACGGCCTGATGGATGAAGCGGATTCCCCGGTCGTCCAGCAGCTTGCGATCCTTGTCTTCCGGGTCGATCACGACGATACGGCGTTTGTCATAGCTGAAGTGGCGCTCGATCAGCGGCAAGGTGCCCTTGCCGATCGAGCCGAGGCCGATCATCACGATGGGCCCGTCGATGCGGGCGTGAACGGGCCAATTTGCCATCCTGGTTCCTCCACCTTGAGGGCCGGTGATATCTGCCGTGGCGCGCGCGGGGAAGGCTGGCCGCGCCAAAAACCGGCGCGGCGTCCACGATTTTCTTGCCCGTATGGCTAGGCGGCTGCAGCGACTGCCGGCTGCGGCGCCGTTTGGCCGGCGGCGCGGACGAGCCCGCGGGCGCCGTCGAGCGCGGCGGGCACGAGCTCGAGCGCGAGCAGCCTGTCGCGCTCGAACGGCCCTGGCAGGCGCATGCTCCCGGTCTTAGCGCTCGAAAAGCCGAAGCGGCCGTAGTAGGGCGCGTCGCCTACCAGCATGACGGCGCCGTGGCCGCGCTTGCGCGCTTCGGCGAGCGCGCGGCGGACGAGCGCCGCGCCGATGCCGCGGCCGCGGCAGTCGGCGGCGACCGCCACCGGGCCGAGCAGCAAGGCCTCTTGCCCGCTGGCCAGCCTGACGCGCCACAGCCGCGCGGTGCCGACGATGCGGCCGCGCTCGGCGGCGATGAAGGAAAGCCCTTCCGCCGGCAGCCGGCCCTCGCGCAGGCGTTCCGACGTCTTGCGCCGGCGCGCCTCGCCGAAGGCTTCGTCGAGCAGCGCCTCGCGCGCCCCGATGTCGGTGAGCTTCTCGTGCCGGATGGTGATCATTTCGTCGACCTCTTTCCCCGGACGCGGCGCAGCACGTAGCGCAGCGAAGTGGTGCGCCGCAGATCCGGGGCCTTAGCGAATGGTGGAGGTATACTCCGTTCACGCCACAACCCGAAAATCCTTGGGGTTGATGATACGGAAATTGTCGGTGACCGAATCACAGAGGTTCGCCCAATTCCCCGGAACCTTTTCACGCAGAAAACTGAGCGTCGCGTCGGCAAATTGGGCGCAAGTTGCGTAGCACTTGTTGTGCGTGACGTTTCTGTGCATGAGACCCCATAACCGCTCGATCGGGTTCAAGTGCGGGCAATAGCTTGGGATGAAGTGCAGCTTGATGCGTCGTCCCGGCAGGGCTAACCATTCCTGCACGAGCTTGGCGTGATGATAACGCGCGTTGTCCAGGAAAACATGGATGAGCGCCAACATCGGATAGAGCGTCTCGATCGATTGCAGCAGCCTGATCGTCGAGGCGGCGTCGATGGTCAGGGCCTCGATCATCCGGGTTTGCCCGGTCGCCAGGTCGATCGCGCCGTGAATGTTGATGCGTTGACGCCCGCTCGTCTGCTCGATCGCCAGCTTCTCCTGGCTCGGCGCCCAGCAGCCGACGGGCCGTGCGGCATGGGTCGGATGCACGGCGTCAGCAAACAGTACGGCCTCGTCGTCGCCCAAGGAATTCAGCAGCTTTTCGTAGCTCTCAATGAAAGCCTTCTGCTTTTCTTCGTCAAGCTTGCGCGGAATGACATTGGGTTTGTGATATTCGAGCCCCAGGCGGTGCAACAGCGCGATCAGTCCTGACCGGCCTTGGTAAACGACGCTGAATTCATTCTCGATCCAGGCGCCGACCTGGCGCGTTGTATGTGGTAAGGCAGCGGCAACCCAGGCTTTCAGCTTTTCCTGTTGCTCGCCGCTCAACTGGCAAACGCTGCCCTCGTAGCTGAAGTTCGTCAGGCCCTCGATCCCATCCGCTTCATACAGGCGATACCAAGTGCGGATGGTGTCGTCGTCCAGAAACAGGACCTTCGCAATCGCTTCGCAGCTCATCCCATCGTCGAGCAACACCAGCGCGTTCGCACGCCGGGCCAAACGATGAGCGGCCGACCCGTTCCGAGCCAACCCGATCAGGTCTTGCCGCGATTTCTGTCCAGAAACCCGGGCCGAATCATCCGTACGGTAGAATCCGGTTCGCGCCGTTTGGCAAGGGGGGGTTCTTCGGATTCTCGGGGAGTTCCGGGTATAGTTACGGTCCCGGGTCTGCAGCGCACCACTTCGTGCTGCGCTGCGCCCGGGACACGCCCGGAGGCCGAAGCCTCAGATGTGGTAGGTCCTCAGCGGCGCGAAGCCGTTGAAGGCCACCGACGAGTATGTCGCCGTATAGGCGCCGGTGCCCTCGATCAGCACCTTATCGCCGATCTCCAGGCTGACCGGCAGCAGATAGGGCTGCTTCTCGTACAGCACGTCGGCTGAGTCGCAGGTCGGCCCCGCCAGCACGCAAGGCGTCATCGGCTCACCGTCCCGCGGGGTGCGGATCGGGTAGCGGATCGACTCGTCCATGGTCTCGGCCAGGCCGCCGAACTTGCCGATGTCGAGATAGACCCAGCGCACGTCGTCTTCCTCGCTCTTCTTGGACACGAGCACGACCTCGGCCTCGATCACGCCGGCATTGCCCACCATGCCGCGGCCCGGCTCGATGATGGTCTCCGGGATGCGGTTGCCGAAGTGCTTGCGCAGCGCGCGGAAGATCGCGTTGCCGTACGTCTTCACGGTCGGCACGTTCTTCAGGTACCGGGTCGGAAAGCCGCCGCCCAGATTGACCATGGACAGGTTCATGCCGCGCTCGCCGCACTCGCGGAACACGGCGGCCGCCGAGGCGAGCGCGCGATCCCAGGCGTGCTGGTTGCGCTGCTGGGAGCCGACATGGAACGACACTCCGTGCGGCTCCAGCCCGGCCTTCAGGGCGTGCTCCAGCACGTCCACGGCCATGGCCGGCTCGCAGCCGAACTTGCGCGACAGCGGCCATTCGGCGCCGACGCAGTCGGACAGGATGCGGCAGAACACCTTCGAGCCCGGCGCGGCGCGGGCGACCTTGTCCACCTCGGCCTGGCAGTCGACGGCATAGAGGCGCACCCCGAGCGCGAAGGCGCGCGCGATGTCGCGCTCCTTCTTGATCGTGTTGCCGTAGGAGATGCGGTCGGGCGTGGCGCCGGCCGCGAGCACCATCTCGATCTCGGCGACCGAGGCGGTGTCGAAGCAGGAGCCGAGCTTGGCGAGCAGCGCCAAAACCTCCGGCGCCGGGTTGGCCTTCACCGCATAGAAGACGCGCGTGTCGGGCAGGGCCTTGGCAAAGGCGTTGTAGTTGTCGCGCACGATGTCGAGGTCGACGACCAGGCACGGCCCGTCCTCGTTTCGCTTGCGCAGGAATTCGCGGATGCGCTCGGTCATTGGCGCACACTCCCAGCCTTAGGCGGGGCGGCTTCGCCCCGGATGTCGCGGGATCTCAAGAGGCTTGCCGTGGCGCGCGTTGGGGACGCGCCTCAGCTTGCGCTCTCAGACCCGCTCATGCTGCCTTGGATTGGAAGGGGGAGTACCCCGTCCGCACGGCCGGCAAAGATGAACAAGCCTCTTCGGTGCGCCGGCGGTGGAGACCGGCAGAGACCAGAGAAGCCCGATCGTCGTTGCTTTAAGCCGCGTCCCCTGCTGAGAGCAGGGTGTGCTGGTTTCGCCTCCAGCTGCCGGTCAGATTTCTTGGAGAGCTTGGCTCTTCTCTCCAGGCGGCTGGCGGGCCTCTTGTCCCGCTACCTACCGACCGACACACGGCCACAGGCACGTGCGAAATTGGGCAAGAGTGAAATAACAAATTTTTCGCGCGACGCAAGAGAATTAGTTCGCGCGAAGAAAAAACTTCCTTAATTTTTTTGTGAGACCGGTCTGCGCTCGCGCTCAGCGCCGCGCGGTGAACGGCTCGATGTGGTGCGCGGCGCGGATGAACTGCGCCATGATGGCGATGCCGCACAGCACGAACAGGATGTCGAGCACGCGGGCGCCGAGATGGCCGAGGCCGAACAGCGTCGCGATCGCCCACGAGGAGGCGAAGGCAGCGCCGAACACCTCGGCGCCGATCAGGATGGCGGCGCTGCAGACGGTGAGCACGTGCAGCCAGACGATGCGGCGGCCCTCGGCCATGGGTGAAGCTCCTCGTTGTCACCGCCAATCAAGCCGAATCCAAGCGTTGAATCAAGTCTTTAAGCGCGCGCCCTGTTCCCGCCCGACGCTTTGATCTTGCGCATGGCGCCGACCGCGCGCAGCCGCCACTTGAGACGGCATGGACGCTGCCCGCAGCCTCAAGATCGCCCGCCCATTCCTCGCCGGCCTCGCCGCGGCGGGGCTCGCCCTCGGCTTTGCCGCGCGGCTCGGCGGTCTGGGCGCATGGTCGGAGACGATCTGGGCGGCGGCGACCGTGCCGGTGCTGCTGGCGCTGCTCACCGAGATTGTGACCAGTTTGCGGCGAGGCGACCTCGGGCTCGACATCGTCGCGGCGCTGTCGATGACGGCGGCGCTCGCCGTCGGGCAGGAACTGGCGGCGGCCATCGTCGCGCTGATGTACGCCGGCGGCCAGTACCTGGAGGGCTTCGCCGAGCGGACGGCGCGGCGGGAGATGACCGCCCTCTTGTCGCGCGTGCCGCGCTCGGCTCTGCGCCACCGCGACGGTACGCTGGAGGAAGTTGCGCTCGAGCTGGTGCTGCCGGGCGACCGCCTGCTGCTGCGCCAGGGCGACGTGGTGCCGGTCGACGGCACCGTGGCCGCGGGCGTCGCCGTGCTCGACCAGTCGGCGCTGACCGGCGAGGCGCTGCCGGTGCAGCGGGCGGCCGGCCAAGCGGTGATGAGCGGCGCCACCAATGTCGGGGAGGCCTTCGATCTTACCGCCTCCGCGCGCGCCGAGGAGAGCACCTATGCCGGCATCGTGCGGCTGGTGGAGGCGGCGCAAGCCTCGCGCGCGCCCATGTCGCGGCTGGCTGACCGCTACGCCATCGTGTTCCTTGCCGTGACGGTGGCGCTGGCGGGCGCCGCTTTGGCGCTGACCGGCGACCCGGTGCGGGCGGTGGCGGTGCTGGTGGTGGCGACGCCCTGTCCGCTCATCCTGGCGGTGCCGGTGGCGATCGTCTCCGGCCTGTCGCGCGCCGCCAAGCTCGGCATTCTGATCAAGGGCGGCCGCGCGATCGAGACGCTTGCCCGCGTGCGCGCCCTGGTCATCGACAAGACCGGCACGCTCACCTTCGGGCAGGCGCGGCTGGTCGAGACGCGGGTGGCCGACAATATCCAGCCGGACGAGCTGCTGCGGTTCGCCGCCTCGCTCGACCAGGCCTCGCAGCACATCATCGCCCAGACCCTGGTGGCCGAGGCGCATGCCAAGCAGCTCGCACTGGCGGTCCCATCGGAGGTCGCGGAGACGCCGGGGGAAGGCGTAAGCGGAAAGGTCGAGGGGCATGAGGTCTTGGTCGGCGGGATGCGTTACGTCGCCAGCAAGACCGGCGCCGATCTGCATCGCCTCGCCGGCAAACGGCAGCCCGGCGCGGTCTCAGTGGCGGTCGCGCTCGACGGCCGGCCGGCCGGGGTGCTGATCCTTTCCGACGCGCTGCGCGCCGGCACAGAGCAGCTGCTGCAGTCGCTGCGCGGCCTCGGCATAGCCCGCATCGTGCTGGCGACCGGCGACCATCGCGAGGTCGCCCGCTTCGTCGCCGCCGGGCTCTCGATCGACAGCGTGCGATCCGAGCTCACGCCCGACCAGAAGATTCTGGTGGTGCTGTCGGAGCGCAAGAACGGCCCGGTGATGATGATCGGCGACGGCGTCAACGACGCGCCCGCGCTCGCCGCCGCCGATATCGGCATGGCCATGGGCGCCAAGGGCGCCGCGGCCAGCGCCGAAGCCGCCGACGTCGTGTTGCTGGTCGACCAGCTCGACCGCGTGCTGCCCGCCATCCGAATCGCGCGCCGCTCGCGCGGAATCGCCCTGCAGAGCGTGATCGCCGGCATGGGGTTGTCGATCGCCGCCATGATCGCGGCGGCATTCGGGCTCCTGCCGCCGGTTCAGGGCGCGCTGCTGCAGGAGGTGATCGACGTGCTCGTCATCTTCAATGCGCTGCGGGCGCTACGCGGCTGAGCCGCCATCAGCGGTGTTCCCGGCAAATATGAAGCAAGGGCGGGCAGCCCTTGGAACGGGGTGCTCGCCTGCACGTTCTTGATCGAGCCCGCGCGCATTCGCGCGGCCTGTCAAAAGACATATCAGGAAGGAACAATAATCATGGGCCTGTTCTCCAAGGACATCAAGAAAATGGACGACCTGTTCGTGCACACGTTGCGCGACATTTATTACGCCGAGCAGCAGATCGTGAAGGCGCTGCCGGAAATGATCGAGAAGGCATCGAATGCCGAACTGAAGACGGCGTTCAAGAACCACCTGGAAGAGACCAAGGGTCACGTGAAGCGCGTCGAGGAAGTGTTCCGCATGCACGGCACCGCGGCCCAGGGCGTCGACTGCCCGGCGATCGACGGCATCATCGACGAAGCAGAGGAGATCGCCGGCGAGGTGGCCGACAAGAAGGTGCTCGATGCCGCGCTGCTCGCCGCCGCGCAGGCGGTCGAGCACTACGAGATGACCCGCTACGGCACGCTGATCGCCTGGGCCAAGGAACTCGGCCGCGCCGACTGCGCCGGCGTGCTGCAGAAGAACCTGGACGAGGAAAAGGCGGCCGACAAGAAGTTCACCGGCATCGCCGAGAGCCGCGTCAACCAGATGGCGGCGTAAGCCGCGAGCGCTAAAGCACCGGTGCGGGGCCGCCGGCTTCCCTTGCCGGCGGCTTCGTATTAGATGCGGCGCATGAGTGCTGCCGCCGCTTCCGACAATCCGCTGCTTGCCGACTGGACCGCGGAGTTTGGCCTGCCGCCTTTCGCGGCGGTAAGGCCCGACCAGTTCCGCCCCGCCTTCGCCGCGGTGCTCGCCGCCCACCGCGCCGAGATCGACGCCATCGCCGCCGATCCGGCGGCGCCGAGCTTCGACAACACCATCGTCGCGCTCGAGCGCTCGGGCCGCGCGTTCGAACGGGTGTCGAACCTGTTTTTCGTGCTCGCCGGCGCCGACACCAACGACGCCATCGAAGCAGTCGAGCGCGAGATCTCCCCGCTGCTTGCCCGCCATTCCAGCGCGACTTATCTGAACCGCGCCCTCTTTGCCCGCATCGCCGATCTGTATGAGCGCCGCGACGCGCTTCGGCTCAACCCCGAGCAGGCGCGTCTGCTCGAGCGCTACCACACCCGCTTCGTGCGCGCCGGCGCCGCGCTCGCCAAGCCGGCGCAGGAGCGGCTGGCGGCGATCAACGAACGGCTGGCGAGCCTCGGCACCCGGTTCGGGCAGAACGTGCTGGCCGACGAAAAGTCGTATGCCCTGCTGCTCGACGAGGCCGATCTCGCCGGCCTGCCCGACTTCGCCCGCGCCGCCGCGCGCCAGGCTGCCGCGGAGCGCGGCCAGCCGGGCAAATACGCGGTCACGCTGGCGCGCTCCTCCTGCGAAACCTTCCTGCAGTTTTCCGCGCGCCGCGATCTGCGCGAAAAGCTGTTCCAGGCCTGGATCAAGCGCGGCGAGAACGGCGGCGCAACCGACAACTGCGCGGTCATCGCCGAGATGGTGGCCTTGCGCGCCGAGCGCGCCAAGCTCCTGGGCTTTGCGAGCTTCGCCGACTACCGCCTCGACGACCAGATGGCCAAGACGCCTGCCGCCGCGCGCAAGCTGCTCGACGAGGTGTGGACGCGCGCGCGCGCCAAGGCTGCGGCCGAGCGCGAGGCGATGCAGGAAATCATCGCCGCCGAGGGCGGCAATTTCGCGCTGGCCGCGCACGACTGGCGCTACTACGCGGAAAAACGGCGCAAGGCCGCGTTCGACTTGGACGAGGCGGAGATCAAGCCCTATTTCCAGCTCGACCGCATGATCGAGGCGGCCTTCGACACCGCACGCCGCCTGTTCGGGCTCAGCTTCACGCCGGCCGATGTGCCGCTCTATCACCCCGACGCGCGCGCCTGGCGCGTCAACGACGCGAGCGGCCGCGAGGTCGGCCTGTTCATCGGCGATTATTTCGCCCGCTCGTCCAAGCATTCGGGCGCCTGGATGACCTCGCTGCGCGACCAGGAGAAGCTCGCCGGCGACGTCACGCCGGTCATCCTCAACATCTGCAATTTCGCCAAGCCGGCCGCCGGCGAGCCGGCGCTGCTTTCCTTCGACGATGCACGCACGCTGTTCCACGAATTCGGCCACGCGCTGCACGGGCTCTTGTCCGACGTCACCTATCCGCTGCTCGCCGGCACCTCGGTGCCAAGCGACTTCGTCGAGCTGCCCTCGCAGCTCTACGAGCACTGGCTGGAGGTGCCGGAGACCCTCAAGAAATACGCGCGCCACTACCGCACCGGGGAGCCGATGCCGCAGGCGCTCATCGACCGGCTGCTGGCGACGCGCACCTTCAATCAGGGCTTTGCCACCGTGGAGTACACGTCCTGCGCGCTGGTCGATCTCGATATTCACGCGCTTGCCGAGCCCGCCGGTCTCGACGTGAGCGAATTCGAGCGCCGCGATCTCGAACGCATCGCCATGCCGGCGGAGATCGTCATGCGCCACCGCCTGCCGCATTTTCAGCATCTGTTCTCCGGCGGCGGCTACGCGGCGGCCTATTACTCCTACATGTGGTCGGAGGTGCTCGACGCCGATGCCTTCGCCGCCTTCGAGGAGACCGGCGACGTATTCGATGCCGCGACCGCCAGACGGTTGCGCGACTTCATCTATGGCGCCGGCAACTTGCGCGATCCGGCGGAGGCCTACAAAGCCTTCCGCGGCCGCCTGCCCACCGCCGAGGCGCTGCTCAAGAAGCGGGGGCTTGCGGACAGTGCGGCGCTTTGACTGCGTGTCCCGGATGCGGTGCAGCACGAAGTGGCGCACCGCTGATCCGGGACCCAGCTTTCTTCAAACCGGGGTCCCGGGTCTGCGGCGCACCGCCATTCCTGCGTTTGCGTTTCGTCTTCGGCCCACCATGGCGCTGCGCTGCGCCCGGGACACTGCAGACAAGCTCAAGCGTCGCTGCTAATTTCCGGCGCATGGCCGAGCCCGATCCCGACACGCGCGAATGGCGTCTCACCGGCGACTGGTGGGACCTGTGCAATTGCGCCATCGGCTGTCCGTGCAATTTCGGCTCCGATCCGACGCTCGGCTATTGCGAGGGCGTGCTGACCTGGCTGATCCGCGACGGCCACTACGGCGAGCTGAAATTCGCCAGGGATCTTGCCGTCATTCTCATCATCCATTGGGAGGGCAATGTCTTCGAGAAGAACCGCGAGTTCGGCTTCCTGATCGACGAGCGCGCCAACGCGGCCGAGCGCGCGGCGCTCGAGAAGATCTTCACCGGGCATGCGGGCGGCGCCTTCGCCGCCTGGCGCGATCTCACGCTGCGCGTCGACGGCGTCGCCTTCGTGCCGATGCAGGTTTCCCACGACGCCGAGGACTGGCGGGTGGAAGTGCCCGGCATGGTCGAGGGGCTGGGCGGCCCGTTCCGCAAATACATGGTGCCGGAGAACGACACCTGCCGCATCTACAACGCGCCACGCCCCGAAGTCGTGCCCGGCTTCCTCACCGTCGGGCAGGCCAAGCGCAACGTGGTGACCGGCGCCTTCGGCCGCAATTGGGATTGGTCGCAGCGCTCCTCCAAGCATATCGCCTTCGATCTGCGCGGGCCCAAGGCGTTCAGCTGGCGCAAGTCGCAGCGGGCGCAATGAGCGGGCCTTTTAGGCAACGCGGGTTGCTCAATGCGGCAGCCTGACCCCGTGTCCCGAATGCGGTGCAGCACGAGTTCATAAGCGCGTTTACGCGCGTCTTCGACGCGCTATGGCGAAGTGGTGCACCGCTGATCCGGGACCGCCACACATCGCAACGGTCCCGGGTCTGCAGCGCAATACTTCGTATTGCGCTGCGCCCGGGACACGAGGCCTCCAATGAATCTGCACACCGCCGGCCATCGCAAAGGCGTCGTCTGCGCGCCGCATAGCGCAACCGTCGAGGACGGGCGCGCCATCCTCGCCGAGGGCGGCAACGCGATCGAAGCCATGCTCGCCATGGCGGCCTCGATCGCGGCGGTCTATCCGCACATGAACCATGTCGGCGGCGACGGATTCTGGCTGGTGCGCGAGCCGTCGGGGCGCGTGCGCGCGCTGATGGGCGCCGGCCACGCCGGCAGCAAAGCCACCATCGCGCTCTACCGCGAGGCCGGCTACGACGAGATCCCGGCGCGCGGGCCGCTCGCCGCGCTCACCGTGCCGGGCGCGGTCGCCGCCTGGATGCTGGCGCAGGAAGCGGCCAAAGCGCATGGCGGCAAGCTGCCGCTCGACCTGCTGCTCGCGCCCGCCGTCAAGCACGCCCGCGAAGGCTACCGCGTGACGCGCAGCCAGGCGCGGCTCACCGCCGAGAAGCTGCCGGAGATGAACGAGGCAGTCGGCTTCCGCGACGCCTTCCTCGTCGACGGCAAGGTGCCGGAGGAGGGCGCGCTGCTCAAACAGAGCGCGCTCGCCGCCACCCTCGAGCATCTGGCGAATGCCGGTCTCGACGATTTCTACCGCGGCGATGTCGGCCGCGAGCTCGCCGCCGACCTGGAACGCATCGGCAGCCCGGTGACGCGCGCCGACCTCGGGCGATACCGCGCCTGGGTGGACGCGCCGCTCTCGGTCGCGATCGAGGCCGGGACGCTCTACAACGTGCCGCCGCCGACGCAGGGACTTGCTTCTCTCATCATCCTCGCGCTGTTCGATCGTCTGCGCGTGCGCGAGGCCGAAAGCTTCGAGCACGTGCACGCCATCGTCGAGGCTACAAAGCGCGCCTTCCGGGTGCGCGATCGCGTCATCAGCGATCCCGATCGCATCGCCGGCGACCTTGCGCGCTATTTGTCGCCAGCTTTCCTCGACGAAGAGGCCGGCAAGATCGACATGAAGAAAGCCGCCAAATGGCCGCAGCCCTATGGCGAAGGCGACACCATCTGGATGGGCGCGGCGGACGCTTCGGGGCTCGTCGTGTCCTACATTCAGTCGCTCTATTGGGAGTTCGGCTCCGGCTGCGTGCTGCCCAGGACCGGCGTGCTGATGCAGAACCGCGGTGCCAGCTTCTCGCTCGATGCCAAGGCGCTGAATGCGCTTTCGCCCGGGCGCCGGCCGTTCCACACGCTCAATCCGGCGCTCGCCGCGCTGAAGGACGGCCGCCTCATGGCCTACGGCACCATGGGCGGCGACGGTCAGCCGCAGAGCCAGGCCGCCGTGTTCACCCGCCACGTCACCTTCCGCCAGCCGCTCGATCGGGCGCTCGATGCGCCGCGCTGGCTGCTCGGCCGCACTTGGGGCTCGACGCACACGAATTTGCGCCTGGAGTCGCGCTTCGACGAACAGTTGATCGACCGGCTGATGTCGGCGGGCCACGACGTCGCCGTGCTCGACGAGGCTTATTCCGACACCATGGGCCATGCCGGCGCCGTGGTGCTGCATCCGGACGGGAAGCTGGAAGGCGGCCACGACCCGCGCGCCGACGGCGGCGCGGCGGGGGTGTGATGCGCGCTGGCGCTCCTTCTCCCTCCCCCGCTTGCGGGGGAGGGTTGGGGAGGGGGCGACGCAAGCACATTCATCGTGGTTCCCCCTCCCGACCGGCCTTCGACCGGTCGACCCTCGGGTCAAGCCCGAGGGCAGGCGCTCCCCCGCAAGCGGGGGAGGTGAAGAAGTGGGACGTTCTAGTATTCACCCACCCGCTCGCTACGTTCCCCTCATGCACGGCGGCCACGACCATAGCCACAGCCATTCCGATGCGCCGAAGAATTTCGGCCGCGCCTTCGCCATCGCGACCGGCCTCAACGTCGCGCTGGTCATCGCGCAGGTCTTCTATGGCCTGGTGACCAACTCGCTCGCGCTGCTTGCCGACGCCGGTCACAATGCCGGCGACGTGATGGGGCTTGTGCTCGCCTGGGGCGCCTACGCGGTGGCCGACTGGCGGCCGAGCGCGCGCTTCACTTACCGGCTGCGCGGCGCCTCGATCCTGTCCGCCTTCGCCAATGGCCTTATCCTCTTGGTCGCCGTCGGCGCCATCGGCTGGGAAGCGATCCGCCGCCTGACGCAGCCGGAGCCGGTGGCAACCGTCACCGTGATGATCGTCGCCGCCGGCGCGGTCATCGTGAATGGCGTCTCGGCCTGGCTGCTCGCGCGCGGCAGCAAGAACGATCTCAACATGCGCGGCGCCTTCCTGCACATGCTGGCCGATGCCGGCGTGTCGGTCGCGGTCATCGCCGCCGCCGGCGGCATCATGCTCACCGGCTGGCAATGGCTCGATCCCGCCGCGAGCCTGCTGATCTCGGCGGTGATCCTCGTCGGCACCTGGCGCCTGTTACGCGAGGCGCTGCGCCTGTCGCTCAGCGCGGCGCCCGAGAAGATCGACCTCGCCGCGGTGCGCGGCTATCTGCAGGGCCTGCGCGAAGTCTCCGAAGTGCACGATCTGCACGTTTGGGCCATGAGCACGACCGAGACGGCGCTTACCTGCCATCTGGTCACGCCCGGGGGCCATCCCGGCGACGAGTTCCTGCATCGCATTGCCCATGAACTGCAGCACAAGTTCGAGATCGGCCACGCGACCATGCAGATCGAATTGACCGACGGCGGCCAATGCGCGCTGCGCGAGCACGCCGTCTAGGGCGGCGGCTCAGCCTGCCCACTTTCTGCCGCAGAAGATCATATAGTTCCCGCCGAATCCGGGGGGCGACCGCACACGCAAGGCGATGCGCAATCTGCTTCACCTTTTGCTCGTTTTGGCGGCTGCGGTCGGGCTGACGGCGCCCGCCGCCGCCCATCCCCACGTCTGGGTGACCATGAAAAGCGAGCTGGTCTACGCGCCGGACGGCAGCGTCACCGGCATCCAGCACCATTGGGCCTTCGACGACATGTTCTCGGCCTTCGCCATCCAGGGCATCCCCAGCAAAGTGAAGGGCCAATTCACCCGCGCGGAGCTGGAGCCGCTGGCCAAGGTCAATATCGAGTCGCTGAAGGAGTACAAGTACTTCAGCTATGCCACCGCCGACGGCAAGAAGGCGCCTTTTGTCGATCCGCTGCCCGGCTATTGGCTCGATTACAAGAATTCCGTGCTGGTGCTGAATTTCATTCTGCCGTTCAAACGTCCGGTGAAGGCGAAATACCTCAAGGTTGAAATCTACGACCCGACGATTTTCGTCGATTTCGAATTCGACAAGTCAAAGCCGGTCGAACTCATCGGCGCGCCGAAGGGCTGCAAGCTCGATGTTGTGCTGCCGCAGGAAATCACAACGGCCCAATCGCAGAAGCTCGGGGAAGCGTTCTTTAGTTCGCTCAGCTCGTCGCAGAACTGGGGCGCCCAATTCGCCAACAAAATTTTTTGGTGAATTGCCCATAGGGGGAGGCGGCAGCGTCGCATTATGACACCAACCAAAGCCCCGTTTGCCGCGCAGTGTGCTATGATCCCCTTCCGTATGAACGTCTCGCTCCGCATTCTTCTTGCCGCCGTCGTGAGCCTCGCCGCCGTCGCGCCGGCCGCCGCGCACCCGCATGTCTGGATCAAGGCGACCAGCGAGCTCGTCTACGCGTCCGACGGCAGCGTCACCGGCATCCGCCAGCATTGGGTATTCGACGACATGTATTCGGCTTTCGCCGTGCAGGGGCTGGCGAGCAATGAGAAGGGCAAGTTCACGCGCGCTGAGCTGGCGCCGCTCGCCACGATCAACATGAAGGAGATGAAGGAGGCGGGCTATTTCACCTTCGTCACCGCCGACGGCAAGAAGACGCCGTTCGCCGATCCGTTGCCGGACTATGGGCTCGACTACAAGAACGAAATGCTCACGCTCAGCTTCACGCTGCCGTTCAAGCAGCCGGTGAAGGCCAAGGACGTCACCGTCGAGCTCTACGATCCGACCTATTTCATCGCCTTCGAGCTGGAGAAGCTGGCGCCCGTTCACCTGGTCGGCGCGCCGGCGCAATGCAAGCTCGCGGTCGAATGGCCGCGCGAGATGACCTACGCGCTGGGCAAGCAATTGAGCAACAATCCGGAGGCGGCCACCAATTTCGGCGCCTATTTCGCAAACAAGATCACCGTGAAATGTCCCTGAGGACGCGGCGGTTCGCTTGGGCGCTCGGCGCCACAATTATCGTGGTTGGCGCTCTGCTGGCGCCCGCGCTGGCGCAGCCGTTCGGGCTGCATGGCGCCGCCGCGGCGCAACCGAGCGGCTTTAGCGGCTGGATCCTGGCGGAGCAGGCCAGGTTCTACCGCATGCTGTCGCATCTCATCCGCGAGGCGAAAGCCAATGGCAGCGCCGCCTATACTCTGCTCGGCATTTCCTTCATCTACGGCATTTTCCACGCCGCCGGACCCGGTCACGGCAAGGCGGTGATCTCGTCCTATCTGGTCGCCAATGACGAAACTTGGCGACGCGGCATCGTGCTGTCGTTTGCCTCCGCCGTGCTGCAATCGCTGACCGCCATCGCCATCGTCGGCATCGCCGCCGTGCTGTTGGGCGCCACCGCCAAGATGATGGGCGACACCGTGCGCGTCATCGAAATGGTCAGCTACGCGCTGATCGTGCTGATCGGCTTGCGCCTCCTGTGGGTGAAAGGCCGCTCGTTCCTGCAGCTGCTGCTGCCGCAGCAGGCGCATGCCCATGCCCATACCCATGCGCACGATCACCATCACGATCACGCGCATGGCCATGCTCACGCTAATCACGATCATGGCCACGCACACCATCACCACGAAGACGAGGCTTCCGCCTGGGGCCACGCCCACGCGCCGGAGCCGCAAGAGCTGAAGGGTCCGCACTGGCTCAAGCGCGGGCTCGCGGCCATCGTCGCGGTCGGATTGCGGCCGTGCTCGGGCGCCATCATCGTGCTGGTGTTCGCGCTGGCGCAGGGCCTGTTCTGGATCGGGGTCGCTTCGACCTTCGTCATGGGGCTCGGCACCGCCATCACCGTCGCGGCTGTCGCCACCATGGCCGTCGGCGCGCGCGCCTTTGCCGGACGCATCGCCACATCGAAGCCCGGCGCCGGCCTCGTCATCGTGCGCGGACTGGAGACCGCCGCCGCCTTCGCCATCATCCTATTCGGCGCCGCCCTGCTCACCGGCTACATGGCGAGCGAACGCATGGGGATGTTTTAGGCGCTCCCGTGTCCCGGCGCAGCGCAGCACGTGAGTGATGCGCTGCCGACCAGGGACCGTTACACACTCGGAGCGTGGGACGGCCCCGGATCTGCGGTGCACCGCTACGCGCTGCACCGCGTCCGGGGCACGTAGGCTTAGTGCCCGAAATCCTCTTGCCGCAGCTCGATCGGCTGGCCGTGCGGCGTGCGTTCGCAGGCGTGCTCCCAGGCGTGCTTTAAGCGATGCAGCGCCTCGTCCGAGGTCACGCCTTTTTCCGCCACCAGCCGCTCCAAGGCCGCAAGCCAATGCAGATAATAGGTCTCGCCGGTGTCGGGATCGCCGGCGTCTTGCGCGCGCTTGATCTCTTTCGCGAGCGTGTCGGCCCATTCCTTCCATGAGAACAGCCCACGCGCGTGCAGCGCCAGCGTCATCGCAAAGGCCTGCGCCTCCCAGGGCTCGCGGAATACCGGCCCGTCGGCGTCATGCGGGATGCCGGGGACTTCCTGCGTGGCGCGGGCCGCTGCGGCTAGGTCGATCATTTTTCTTTCCTCGTCATTCCGGCCGAGCGCGAAGCGCGAGAGCCGGAATCCATAATCCCTGTGCTTCGGTCAACTGCAAGACAGGGGTTATGGATTCCGGGCCCGGCGCTTCGCGCCGTCCCGGAATGACAATAGGAGAATGCGGCGTACGACGGCTCACAGTCTTTCCAAATACGGCTCCCAGGCATCCACCGAAACGCGCGTGGTCGGATCGCCGTCCGGGCCCCACAATTCGCCGCCGTCGAATACGACCGTGTAGAGCCATTGCGGGTCCTCGCCGGACCCGTGCGCGTTGCTGTCGGGGAAGACGTGGAAGCCGATCACGCGCTCGACTGTACCGACATGCCCGCGCACATAGCGCGGCAGCCGCGTGTGGGTGAGGGGATTGATATTCTTTGCGCGCACCTTGTCGCCCGGCTTGAACAAGCCTTGCGTGTTGGTCTCGCGCTCGGTCGGGCCGCCGCGGTGCAATACTTTCTTCACGTCGTCGGGCTTGAGCACGTTTGCGACCGGCTTCGGTGCGTGCAGCGAATGGCCGGCTTCGATCTCGTCGCCGGCCACCAACGCGCGCTGCTTCAGCATGGTTTCGAGCGCGGCGAACCAGATCTGGTAATAGCTCATCGACAGATATTCGGCCGGATCGCGGTTCTCGCGCGCAAAGCGCGAGGCGTCGATGTTCCATTGACCCGGCCGCGCCATGGCAAGCGTGAGCGCGAAGGCGCGCTTTTCCCATTCGGCGTGAAACACCGGCTCGTTCGGCTCCGGCTCGACGGGACCGAAGCCGTGCATGCCGCCCATATCCTGCGCGCCGTTCATGCCACTCCCCCGGTCATTCCGGGGCGCGCACGACGTGCGCGAACCCGGAATCCAGAAACAAAGTCAGTGCTTGCGTTTGGATTCCGGATCGCCTCGCGGAGTTCATCATCGGGCCGCGCTTCGCGCGGACCCGTTGGCTCGGCGTCCGGGTTGACACAACGGGTTTCATTTCAAAGCTTCGGGCCGCTTCGCCAGTCCGGTGCCGATCATGCTGTCGCGCGTGACGAGCTCGGCGAGCTGCTCCTCGCTCAAGCCCTCGGTGCCGGCCGGCCGCATCGGCACGACCAGATAGCGCATTTCCGAGGTCGAATCCCACACGCGGATCTCGGTGTCGGCCGGCAGCGTGACGCCGAAATCCTTGAGCACGCCGCGCGGGTCGGCGACCGCGCGCGAGCGGTAGGGCGCCGACTTGTACCAGACCGGCGGCAGGCCGAGCACCGGCCAGGGATAGCAGGAGCACAGCGTGCACACGACCATGTTGTGACGTTTGGGCGTGTTCTCCAGCGCCACGATGTGCTCGCCCTGCCGGCCGGCATAGCCGAGCTCGGCGATGGCCGGCGTGGCGTCCTGCAACAGCCGCGCGCGGTAATCCGCATCGACCCAGGCGCGGGCGATGACGCGGGCGCCGTTGCGCGGGCCGACCTTCTTCTCGTAGGTCTCGATCAGGAGATCGAGCGCGGCCGGGTCGACATAGCCCTTCTCGGTGAGCACCGTCTCCAGCGCGCGCACGCGCAGCTGCGTGTCGCTGAGCTCGGAATGGTCGTGATCGTGGTGGTGGTCGTGGGTGTGTGCCATGGGGTAATTTTAGCGGAAGCCCCCTCGATGTGTCATCATCCGCGAAAGCGGATGATCCAGTAACCCCTGTTTTGCAATTGAAAGACAGACCGGGGTTACTGGATGCCCCGCCTAGCGCGGGGCATGACAGCCGAGAGGATGCGGCCATTTTAGCCACACTCACCACCCTCGCCGACCGCATCGACCGCCTGACCGCGGCGGTGGGGCGGGCCGCGGCCTGGCTGGCGCTGCTCGTCGTGCTCCTGCAATTCGCCCTTGTGGTGGCGCGCTACCTGCTCGGCTTCGGCTCGATCTGGCTGACCGAGACGGTGATCTACGCCAATGCCGCGCTGTTTCTCCTCGCCTCGGCCTGGACGCTCGCAGCCGGCGGGCATGTGCGGGTCGACGTGTTCTACGCGCGCGCGTCGCCGCGCGCCAAGGCGGCCGTCGACCTCGCCGGCGCGCTGCTGCTGCTGCTGTTCATGCTGCTGCTGCTGTGGCTGTCGGTTCCTTACGCCGCGCGCTCCTGGGCCATCCTCGAGCGCTCGCAAGAATCCAGCGGGCTGCCGCTGGTGTTCGTGCTCAAGACTTTCATTCCGCTGTTCGCCTTGCTGATGGCGCTGCAGGGCGTGTCGCAGGCGATGCGGGCGCTCGCTGTATTGCTCCGGCCGGGTCAAAGCGATGCCGCCCGCTGAGCTCCTCGCCATCATCCTCGTCGCCGCCATCATCGCCGCGCTGATGGCGGGCTATCCGGTGGCGCTTACGCTTGCCGGCGTCTCGCTCGCTTTCGCCGTGCTCGGGCACGCGACCGGCGCAATGGACTTCGGCATTCTGGGCGCGCTGCCCGACCGCATCTACGGCATCATGACCAATCCCGTGCTGCTCGCGGTGCCGCTGTTCATCTTCATGGGCGTAATGCTGGAACAGTCGCGCATCGCCGAGGATCTGCTCGAGCGCATGGGCCGGCTGTTCGGCAGCTGGCGCGGGGGCCTGGCGATTTCAGCGGTGCTGGTCGGCGGGCTGCTCGCGGCCTCGACCGGCATCGTCGGCGCCACCGCCGTCACCATGGGCCTGATCATGCTGCCGGCCATGCTGCGCCACGGCTACGATCCGCGCCTTGCCGCCGGCACCGTGGCGGCTTCCGCCACGCTCGCGCAGATCATTCCGCCGTCGACCGTGCTGGTGGTGCTGGGTGACCAGCTCAATAACGCCTATCAGGCGGCGCAGCTCGCACAGGGCAAGTTTTCGCCCAATGTCGTGTCGGTGAGCGACCTGTTCGCCGGCGCCATCCTGCCCGGCCTGCTGCTGGTCGGCCTCTATCTCGTCTACCTGGTCGCGGCGGCGCGCTTGCGCCCGGAGACCTGCCCCGCGGTCATGAAAAGCGAAGCGTCGCGCGGCAGCGTGACCGAGGCCTTGCTGGCGCCGGTTGCACTGATCGCGGCGGTGCTCGGCTCGATTCTCATGGGGGTGGCGACGCCGACGGAAGCGGCAAGCGTCGGCGCCGTCGGCGCCATCCTCTTGGCGGCGCGCCGGGGCGGCGTCCGCAAGCACTTGCGCCCGGTGGTCGACAAGACGACGCGGATCACCGCCATGATCTACCTGATCCTCATCGGCGCCACCGTGTTCAGCCTGGTGTTCCGCGCGCTCGGCGGCGACGTCCTCGTGCACGACGCGCTCGGCGATTTGCCGGGCGGCGTCGACGGCGCGCTGCTCGCCGTCATGCTGGCGATCTTCCTGCTCGGCTTCGTCATGGACGCCTTCGAGATCATCTTCGTGGTGGTGCCGATCGTGGCGCCGGCGCTGTTGAAGATGCCGGGGGTCGACCCGGTCTGGCTCGGCATCCTCATGGCGGTGAACCTGCAGACCTCCTACATGCACCCGCCGCTCGGACCGACGCTGTTCTACCTGCGCGGGGTGGCGCCGCCGCAGATCACCACCCGGCACATCTATGTCGGCATTATTCCCTTCGTGCTGATCCAGCTTTTTGCGCTCTTGGTGCTGTGGTTCGTGCCGCAGCTTGCGACCGCCCTGCCGCACGCTTTGTATGGACAATGATGGTTTTGCGCCGTCATCCCGGGGCGCGACCGAAAGGCCGCGAACCCGGAATCCATAACCCCTGTGCTGCGGAGTGTGGATTCCGGGCTCGCTCGCTTTGCTCGCGCCCCGGAATGATGCGTATAAAATTGAGCTAGCCCCAGAACCGCTCGACCGCCACCCACAGCCAGGTCGCGCCCGCCGCCACCAGCGAGAGGAAGATGGCGGCCGAGCCCATGTCTTTCACGCGCTTGATCAACGGATCGGTGTCGCGGGTGACGCGGTCGGCAAGCTTCTCGATCGCGGTGTTGAGGAGCTCGATGATCAGGATGAAGAACAGCGTGCCGATCAGCGCGAAGCGCTCGCCGGTATCGCCGGTCAGGTAGAAGGCGAGCGGCACGCCCACCGCCAACAGCGCCAGCTCCTCGCGGAACGCGGCTTCCGATTGCGTGCAGGCGACGAGCCCGTGCCAGCTATTGATGGTTGCCTGCAGCAGCCGTTTCACGCCGTCCCCGAATCGATTTCCTCGCCCCGCTCGAACGCTATGCGGGAGCCCGCGGCTATTCCATAGGGCGGCGACCCATGTGTATAAAGCGCCCCATGAAAGCCGCCGATATGTTCGATCTCAAAGGCCGCGCTGCGCTGGTCACCGGCGCCTCCTCCGGCCTGGGCATCCAATTTGCCAAAGCGCTCGCCGACAACGGCGCCGCCGTCGCGCTCGTGGCGCGCCGTGCCGACCGCCTCAAGACGCTCAAGGAGGAAATCGAAGGTCGCGGCGGCAAGGCGCTGGCCATCGAAGCCGACGTCACCGATCGCGCCGCCATGATCCGCGCCTTCGACGCCGCCGAGCAGGCCTTCGGCACCGTCACCATCCTGGTCAACAATGCCGGCATCGCCATGCAGCCCGGCCGCGCGATCGAGGTGCCGGCCGAGGAATGGCGGAAGGTTTTGAGCGTCGATCTCGACGCCGTGTTCTACTGGTCGCAGGAAGGCGCACGCCGCATGCTGGCCGCCAAGCAGAAGGGATCGATCGTCAACATCGCCTCGGTGCTGGGCTTGGGCGTTGCCAAGGGCGTCGCCGCCTATGCCGCCGCTAAGGCCGCCGTCATCCAGGTGACCAAGGCGCTGTCGCTGGAACTCGCCTTCCGCGGCGTGCGCGTCAACGCCATCGCGCCGGGCTGGTTCGTCACCGAGATCAACGACGACTATTTGAACAGCGAAGCCGGCGCCGCCATCAAGCGCGAGATTCCCATGGGCCGCTTCGGCGCGGCGGGCGATCTCGACGGCGCGCTGCTGCTCTTGGCGTCGGACGCGGGCAGCTACATCACCGGGCAGACGCTGGTGGTCGACGGCGGCCAGGTGGTGCAGATCAAGGGGTAGCTTCTTTTTATCCCTCCCCTGAAGGGAGGGTCGGACCGCCGAAGGCGGTCCGGGGTGGGGTCATTTCAATGCGAGTACGTCGGACCGACCCCCACCCGGCTCACTTCGTTCGCCGACCTCCCCCTTTTAGGGGCAGGTAAAGAGAGGCCAAACCATGGACTTCACCCTCTCCCCCGACATCGAAGACCTGCGCCTGCGCACGCGCGCCTTCATCGCCGAGCACGTGCTGCCGCTCGAGGCCAATCCGGAAAGCTTCTCCGACCACGAGAACATCCCGCACCACAAGCTCGCGCCGGTGCGCGAGAAGGCGAAGGCCGCCGGCCTGTGGGCGCCGCAGTCGCCCAAGGAATTCGGCGGCATGGCGCTGCCGGTCGTCGCCTGGGCCGCGATCTACGAGGAAGCCGCGCGCTCGATCTTCGGTCCCGTCGCCATCAACTGCATGGCGCCGGACGACGGCAACATGAACCTGCTGTCGAAGGTCGGCACGCCCGAGCAGAAAGAGAAATTCTTGCGGCCCATCGTCGAGGGCAAGGTGCGCTCGTCTTTCGTGATGACCGAGCCTTCGCCCGGCTCCGGCTCCGATCCCGGCATGATGCTGACGCGCGCGGAGAAGCGCAACGACCGTTACATCATCCGCGGGCGCAAATGGTTCATCACCGGCGCCGATGGCGCCGAGCATTTCATTTTGATCGCGCGCACCTCCGACGATGCGCGCCGCGGCCTTTCCGCCTTCCTCTTTCACAAGGATCAGCCCGGCTGGCGCATCCTGCGCCGCATCCCGATCCTCGGGCCGGAGGAGCACGGCGGCCACTGCGAACTGGAATTCGACGGCCTGGAAGTCCCCATCGAGAACCGGCTGATGGAAGAAGGCGACGGATTGCGCGCGACGCAAATTCGCCTCGGCCCGGCGCGGCTCACGCATTGCATGCGCTGGCTCGGCTTCGCCAAGCGCTGCATGGAGATCGCGCAGGAATACGTCGACCGCCGCGAAGGCTTCGGCGTCAAGCTCGCCGACCGCGAGAGCGTGCAGATCAAGATGGGCGAGGTGGCGCAGCAGATCGAGATCGGCCGCCTGCTCACCATGCACGCGGCCTGGAAGCTCGACCAGGGCGGGCGCGCGCGCAAGGAAGTCTCCATGGCCAAGGTGCAGGTGGCCGACACGCTGCATCTTGCATCGGACGTCGCGATCCAGCTGCAGGGCGCGCGCGGCTATTCCAAGGACACGGTGGTGGAATGGATCTACCGCTACGGCCGTTCGGCGCGTTTGGTCGACGGCGCATCGGAAGTGCACAAGATGGTGCTCGCGCGCTTCATGCGCGAGGAGGGACGGGATTTCTGGAAGTGGGGGTAGGGGTCGAATTCGTGTCCCGGGCGCAGCGCAGCACGAAGTGGTGCGCTGCAGACCCGGGACCTTTCTAAAGTAGGATGGTGGAACGGCCCCGGATCTGCGGTGCATCATCCTCGCTAAGCGAGGTCGGTTCTCGCAGCACGCGTCGCGTCAACGCGAGGATGCTGCACCGCGTCCGGGGCACGCCAAGTCTTCCCTACGGCGCATCCTTCGGGCCTCATGCTGAGGAGCGTCGCGAAGCGACGCGTCTCGAAGCATGTGGCCGCCCATCCTTCGAGACGCCCGCCTCGCTTACGCTTCGGCGGGCTCCTCAGGATGAGGGCGGAGAAAGTGCGGAAGCTGAAAACCTGCGGCGCATCCTTGGGTGCCTGATGCACCTCCACGACGTTGCCGTCGGGGTCGTAGAAGAAAATCTGCTTCCAGCCGGTCGTCGCCCATCTCTCAAGCGTCATCGCCCGCGCAGGCGGGCGATCCAGTACACACAGTCTTTTCAGTGATTACTGGGTCCCCCGCTTTCGCGGGGACGAGCGGAGAAAACCACCCTCGCCAAGTGTTTCGACCTAAACGCATCATGCCCTAGTAATCGCCGGCCTCAATCGGCCTCATGCTGAGGAGCGTCGCGAAGCGACGCGTCTCGAAGCATGTGGCCGCCCATCCTTCGAGACGCCCGCCTCGCTTACGCTTCGGCGGGCTCCTCAGGATGAGGGCGGAGAAAGTGCGGAAGCTGAAAACCTGCGGCGCATCCTTTGGCGCTTGATGCACCTTCACGACATTGCCGTCCGGGTCGTAGAAGAAAACCTGCTTCCAGCCGGTCGTCGCCCATCCCTCAAGCGTCATCGCCCGCGCAGGCGGGCGATCCAGTACACACAGTCTTATCAGTGATTACTGGGTCCCCCGCTTTCGCGGGGGCGAGCTGAGAAAAGCACCCTCGCCAAGTGTTTCGACCTAAACGCATCATGCCCTAGTAATCGCCGGCCTCAATCGGCCTCATGCTGAGGAGCGTCGCGAAGCGACGCGTCTCGAAGCATGTGGCCGCCCATCCTTCGAGACGCCCGCCTTCGCCTGCGCTTCGGCGGGCTCCTCAGGATGAGGGCGGAGAAAGTGCGGAAGCTGAAAACCTACGGCGCATCCTTGGGCGCCTGATGCACCTCCACGACGTTGCCGTCGGGGTCGTAGAAGAAAATCTGCTTCCACCCGGTCATCGCCCAGTCGCCGAAATCGGAATAGTGCACGCCCATGTCGTCGAGCCGCTTCTTGAAGGCGGCGAGATCGTCGGTGCGGAAGGCGATGTGGCCGCGCTCAACCGGATTGACCACCTTGCCGGTGCGGAAACCGATATTCATGTCCTTTTCGGCGATGTGCATCTGGATGGCGCCGTCGGTGACGAAGGCGACGTCGCCCGGATAGCCCTGATCTTTGCGGCGGTTCACGCCCATGCCAGGGATTGTCGCCATGTCGAGAACGTCGCGGTAGAACTTGTCCATCTCCGGAACGTTCGTCGTGGCGAAGTTGACGTGGTGCAGCTTGAGCTTCATGGGGCGCCGCCTTTCGGATTGTCGCTGACTCGTCATTCCGGGGCGCGGCCGTCAGGCCGCGAGCCCGGAATCCATAGGCCGCCGCGGAGCCTGTCATCGGGCCGCGCTACGCGCGGACCCGTCGGCAGCGCCCCGGAATGACATCTAGTTGCGATAACCGCGGTCGATCTTGTCCAGCATGCGCAAATAGGCTGGCCAGTCGGCGCTGCCGCGGCCGGCGTCGTGATGCTCGTATTGCTGCGCGGTCTTCTCGCAGACCTCGGACGGGATCTCCAACAGCTCGCCGCCGGCCGCTTCCATCTGCAATTGGATTTCCGCCGCGTCGATCAGGTAGCGCATCAGCACGAAGGCCTCGCGCGCGGTCTTGCCGACCGTGAGCAGGCCGTGATTGTGCATGATCATGGCGCGGTTGTTGCCGAGGTCGCGGTTGATGCGCGCCCGTTCGTCGAAATCCTCGGTCAGGCCTTCATAAGGATGGTAGCCGAGCCTGTTGTAGAAACGGATCGACGCCTGCGACAGCATTCGCAGGCCGCGCTTGAGACCGGAAATGGCGATGCCGGCATTGGTGTGGATATGGATCGCACAGTTGACGTCGGCGCGGGCGGCGAGCACGCCGCCGTGCAGCGTGAAGCCGGGGCGGTTGACGCCGGCCTTCTCGTCGAGGTCCTCGTCCATCGATACCTTGACGAGATTGGAGGCGGTCACCTCGGTGTAGAGCAATTCGTGCCGCTTCATCAAAAACATGCGCGGTTCGCCGGGGACGCGCATGGAGGAGTGGTTGTAGATGACGTCGTCCCAGCCGTGCTGGGCCAGCAGCCGGTACACGGCGGCAAGATCGACCCGCGCCTCCCATTCGGCGTCGGAGATTGTACCCTGTGAAAAACTGGGCGCTATTTTTGCTGGCTTATTCATGGGCGTCCTCCTATTGCAGCCAGCCTAGCACAGGGCGTGCCGCGCCGGTATAGACAGGGGCGTATGACGAGCCCCATTCCGATCCGCATGGCCGGCTACGGCCCACCCACGACCGGTTTTTCCAAGGCGCTCAAATTCATCGGCGACACGCTCAGCGCCCGTTTCGGCCCGCGGCTGGCGATCGACTACGTCTGGAACATCATGGATCACGGCCACAAGGCCGAGGACATCCTCACCCTGGTCGAAAGCGGCGAGATGACGCTCGGCTATCAGTCGTCGAGCTATCTGACCGACCGGGTGCCGGAACTCGGCTTCGTCGATTTACCCTTCCTGTTCAGCAGCAACGCGCAGGCGCGCGCGGCCATGGACGGCGCGCTCGGCGCCTTCCTCGCGCGCAAAACCGAGGAGCGAGTCAATTACCGAATCCTCGGCTGGTTCGAAAACGGCTTTCGCCACATCTCCAACCGCCTGCACCCGATCCATCTTCCCGCCGACATCAAGGGCATGAAGATCCGCGTGCTGCCAAGCGAGATCCAGAAGCGCACCTTCGAGCTGCTCGGCGCGATTGCCATGCCTATGGACCTCACCGAGGCCATCGCCATGATCAAGGCCGGGACGTTGGACGCGCAGGAGAACCCGCTCGCCAACACCGTGACCTACGGCGTGCACAAGTTTCACAAGTTCCACACGCTCACCTATCACTTCTACATTTCGCGGCCGGTCTTCCTGCATCGGCCGGCTTTCGAAGTCATGGCCCGACGAGCTGCAGCGCGCCATGCAGGAGGCGGTCAACGAGGCGGTGGCGTTCCAGCGCGGCTTGGCCGAGGAAGAGCACGTCGCGTCGCGCAGGATCATCGAAGAAGCCGGCTGCGAGATCGTCGAATTGACGGCAAACGAACATGCCGCCTTCGTCGACGCCGTGCAGCCGCTGCTTGCCGACGCGCGCGGCATGTATGGCGAGGAGATGTTCGCGATGGTGGAGAAGCTTTGACGTGCCCCGGATGCGTCGCAGCACGAGCCTAAGCGAAGTGGTGCGACGCTGATCCGGGGCCGTTGCAAGCCCTGCGTGTGGAACGATCCCGGGTCTGCAGCGCGTCATTTCATGCCGCGCTGCGCCCGGGACACGCAAATTTAAGCATACGCCTCGCTAAACCGCGCGCGCATCACCAGCGTCCCCACCACCAGAATATTGAGGATGTTCGAGCCGATGCCGGCGGCGAAGGCGGGAGCGTAGTAACCGTAGTGGTCGTAGAGCAGTCCGGCGAGCCAGCCGCCCAGCGCCATGCCGCCGCCGCTGAACAACAGCAACGTCGGAATGCGCCAGGAGGCCTGCGTGGCGGGAAACAGTTCGCGCAAAGCCAGCACATAGGCAGGGATGATGCCGGAGAAGCCGAGCCCGAACGCGCCCGCCACCAGGAACAGGCCGGCCTCGTCCTGCGTCAGCAGGAAGGCGATGAGCGCGCTGCACTGCCAGGCCGAGCCGATCAGCACGGTGGCGAGCCCGCCGATGCGGTCGGAAATCGCGCCCCAGATCTGGCGCGACACGAAGGCGGTGCCGAGCAGCACCGACAGCATGATCGCGCCGACGGAGCGCGCGATGCCGAGATCGCTGCAGAAGGCGACGAGGTGGCCTTGCGGCATCGCCATCGGCACGCAGCACAAGACCGCCGCCGCGCACATCATGGCGAACACCAGGTTGGGCGGCCAGCCGAGCACCTCAGGCGTGCGCGCCGCGCTCGCCTCCGCCGTCTCGTCGATCACTTCCGGCGGCGCGCGGAAAAACACGGCGGCCAGCGGCACGATGACGACGATCTCGGCGAGCGCGTACCACAGCATGGTCTGCCGCCAGCCGAGATAGGCGATGGCGCGCTCGAACAGCGGCGGCCACACGGCGCCGGCGAGATAGGTGCCGCTCGAAATGAGCGCCAGCGCCGAGCCGCGCCGGCGGTCGAACCAGCGGCTCACATAGATGTAGAGCGGCGCGTTGATGCCGCCGAGCCCGATCAGGCCGATGAACAGCCCATGCCCGATCCACAGCGGCCAGGGCAGGCCGAGCGTCGAAAGCGCAAGCCCGGCGCCGATCATCAGCGCGCCGAAAATCACGGTCCAGCGCGTGCCGACCTTGTCGGCGATGCGGCCCATCATGATGCCGCCGAGGCCCGAGCACAGCCAGGCAAGCGCGCTCGCCGCCGCCGGCACCGTGCGCGCGCCGTCCACTTCCGCGGCGATGTCTTTGAGCGCCACGGCGTTGATCCAGGCGGCGCCGAACGCCATCATCATGGCGACGAGCGCGGCGCTCGCCGTTACCCAGGAGGATTTGCTCTCGACCGAAGCGGAGGCGGATTGCAGCATTCACGAAGGACCCGGCGGCCCGCCTCTATTGCAGGCCGCGGGCGATTTGACCAGCCACGCCGGCGCGCACCTGCCTTGCGGCTACACCCCGAACGGATAGGTGTCCGGCATCGCCTCCAGTTCCTGCGCCTTGAAGGGCGTGACCGCGCGGGTCTCGTCGAACCAGATATATTCGTCGAACTGGCGCGGCAGCACCGCCTCGAAATAATGGCTTAGCCGTTCCGTTTCCGGCCGGTAGATCACGCCGATCGCGCGCTCGAGCCTTGGGGTCAAAAGCCCGCGCGCATGCGCGCTGTCTCCGGAGAGCGGCAGCAGGAAGCGCTTGACCTCGCTCTCATGGCACAGCCGCTCGTAGCTGTTGGCGAGCGCCGGCCGCACCTGCTTGATCTCCATCGGCTCGTCCCAATCGGAGGCCGCCGCCACCGTGCCGTGGTCGGTGCCGAAGCCGATCGCGTAGCAGGCCGCGCCGAACGCCTCGCGGCACAGCTGCCCGATATTGTGCTCGCCGCGCGCCGACATTTCGGTCGCGGCCGCGTCGCCGATATGCGAATTGTGCGCCCACACGATGCCTTTGCTGTTCGGCCCGTGATGCGCGAGCAGCGTCTTCAGCGTGTCGAACATGTGCTCGTCGCGCAAATTCCAGGAGGCGCGCGAGCCGTAATACATGATGCGGTAGTAACGCTCGGCGTTCTGCACCAGTCTGGCGTTTTGCACCGCGTCGAGGAAGCGCTCGCCGTCCTGCGCCAGGTAAGCCGCGCGCTTGCCGAGCAGGTCGGTGAGCGTGCGCGCGACGTCGTCTTCGCAGGTCGGATAGCTGCCGGTGAGCGCCGCGTGGCCGTAGGTCGCCGGATCGGCCTGCCACGGCGTCAGGCAGCCGTAGCGTTTGCGCGCGATCTGGGCGGAAGCCGGGTCCACCGCGTCGAGATAATCGAGCACGGCGCGGATCGAGGCATAGAGGCTGTAGAGGTCGAGCCCGTGCACGGCAACGCGCTTGTCCGGCTTGAACACGGCGTTATGGCCGCGCAGCCAGTCGACGAAGCCGCGCATCTCCGTGTTGCGCCACATCCAGGTCGGGAAGCGCGCAAACGCGGTCCATTCCGACGGCGGCGTTTCGCGGTGGCGGACGTAATGGTCGATGCGCGCGGCGTCCGGCCAGTCGCCCTCGATGGCGACGAAATTGAAACCCTTGCGGGTGATCAGCTCGCGCGAGATGCGCGCGCGCATCGCATAGAACTCGGACGTGCCGTGCGAAGCCTCGCCCAGTAGCACCACGCGGGCGTTGCCGATGCGGGCGAGCAGGGGGCCGAGCTCGGCACCGTGAATGTCGTCGAAGGGCTCGGCCGCCCCGGCAACCGCGTGTGCCAGCGGCTCGCCGCGCAGCTTGATGACGCGGCGCTCCTGCTGCGCCGGCGCCTGGAAGCCGTGCTGGCCGAGCAAGGGTACGAAGCGGACATCGGCCAGGTCTTCGGTCTTGTATTCGTCCTGCGAGACGCGGGTGACCCGGACGAGCTCTTGCGCGCGCTGGTCTTCGCCGACCGGGATCACCAGGCGCCCGCCGACCTTGAGCTGCTCGCGCAGCGCCTCCGGCACCTCGGGCCCGCCGGCCGCCACCACGATGGCGTCATAGGGCGCATGCTCCGGCCAGCCGCGCGTGCCGTCGCCGTGCAGCACATGCACGTTGCCATAGCCGAGCCCACTCAGCATCGCGGCGGATTTCTCCGCCAGCTGCCCGATGCGCTCGACGGTGTAGACTTGCGCTGCGATTTCGGCCAGCACCGCGGCGGCGTAGCCGGAGCCGGTGCCGATCTCCAGCACGCGCTCGCCGCCGGTGAGCGCCAGGGCGTCGAACATCAGCGCGACGATATAAGGCTGCGAAATGGTCTGCTCGGCCGCGATCGGCAGGGCCGAGTCTTCATAGGCGAATTCGTGCAGTTCGCGCGGCAGGAAGGCCTCGCGCGGCACCTTGGCCATGGCCGCCAGTACGCGCTCGGAGCGTACCCCACGCGCGCGGATGTGCTTATCGACCATCTCCCGGCGGAGCCTGGCGAAATCGGGATGCAGGTCCTGTCGCGCGAGCGCCATGGGTTGGAAACATGCCACTCTCGCTTCTGGTTGCCTTGATCGGCGTCAAATCGGGGGCAGCGGGGGCGCGGCGAAGAGAACGAGTTGCCATACACTCCGATCATTCCCGTCCCCGCCTGCGCGAGGACAGGCTCCAGCGGGAATCCAGAGCTAGAAGCGAAATGTCTGGGGTTGGCCCTGGGTCCCCGCTTTCGCGGGGACGAGCGGAGAAAATTGGGCTCGCTGAGCGTTCCGGTCGCCTCGCAACTTGCTTTAGTATTACCGGCGAAAGGGGGACACCATGCACGATTTCATCATCGTCGGCGCCGGGTCGGCCGGCTGCGTATTGGCCGCGCGGCTGAGTGAAAACCCGCGCAACGGCGTGCTGCTGCTCGAGGCAGGCGGGCCGGACGAGAAAACGGAAATCCGCATCCCCGCCGCCTTCTCCAAGCTGTTCCACAGCGACGCCGACTGGAACTACGCAACCGAGCCCGAGCCGGGCACGGCCGATCGCGCGCTCTATTGGCCGCGCGGGAAGGTGCTCGGTGGCTGCTCGTCGGTCAACGCGATGATGTATGTGCGCGGCCACCCGCGCGACTACGATCAATGGGCGCAGGCCGGCAATCGCGGCTGGGGCTTTCACGACGTGCTGCCCTATTTCAAGAAGAGCGAGGGGTTTCAGGGCGCAACGGACGATCCTGCCTTGCACGGCAGCGACGGGCCGTTGAGCGTCAGCGCGCAGCGTTCGCCCAATCCGCTCACCGAGGCTTTCGTGCGTGCCGGCGAATATCTGGGGCTGCCGCGCCTGCAAGACATCAACGGCGCGAGCCAAGACGGCGTCGCCTTCACCCATGTGACGCAGCGCAACGGGCGGCGTTGCAGCGCCGCCGACGCCTTCCTCAAGCCGGCAATGAAGCGCAGCAACTTAAGGGTGGAAACCGGCTGCCTGGTCCACCGAATCGAATTCGAAAACCGGAAGGCGGTGGCGGTCACCTACGAACGCAACGGACGGATGGAGCGCGCGCCGGCGGCGCGCGAGATCATCCTGTGCGCCGGCGCCATCGGGTCGCCGCAGATCCTCATGCTCTCAGGTGTCGGTCCGGCGCAGGCGCTCGCGCCGTTCGGCATCCAGGTCGTCGCCGATCTGCCCGGCGTCGGCGAGAATTTGCAGGACCATCTGGCGAGCGGCGTCACATTTCACTGCAAGCAGCCCGTCAGCCTGGCGAGCGCGGAGAGCCTGGCCAATCTCGCGCGCTATCTGCTGTTCCGGCGCGGCCCGCTCACCTCCAATGTCGGAGAGGCCTTGGGCTTCATCAGGACGCGCAGCGGACTCGATGCGCCGGATATCGAGCTGATATTCGCGCCGGCTTTTTTCATCGAGCACGGCGCCGGCAACCCGCCCGGCCACGGCTTCACCATCGGCGTCATTCTGCTGCGGCCGGAGAGCGCAGGCTCAGTGACGCTCAAGAGCGCCGATCCGCGCGCCCATCCGGCGATACGGCCGAATTACCTCGCGGCGGCGAACGACATGGATGCGCTTGTCACCGGCCTGCATTTCGCGCGGCGGCTTGCCGGCGCGCCGCCCTTCGATCCCTATCGCGGCGAGGAGTTCTTACCCGGCGCCGGCGCGCAGAGCGACGCGGCCTTGACCGATTTCATCCGCGCCAAAAGCGAGACGCTCTATCACCCGGTCGGCACCTGCCGCATGGGCGCCGAGGCGCGGGCCGTGGTCGACGATCGCCTGCGCGTGCGCGGCGTCGAAGCCTTGCGAGTCGCCGATGCCTCCATCATGCCGACCATCGTCGGCGGCCACATCAACGCGCCGGCGATCATGATCGGCGAGAAGGCGGCGGATTTGATCGGGGCGGGTCGGGCATAGTCAGACAAAGCGCCAGCCCGTTTTGCTGCATTGCGCCAAAATGCGTGGCGTCGCCCGCGCGCGAAACTTCCTTGCAAACCGCCCGCCGCGTGTGAAATTCTCGCCAGCCTATTGAATGGGCTGAACTAATTCATCCTCCGCGGTTTTATCTGCCGTCCGTCTGGCCTATATGATAGAGGTCCGCCGGAAGCTCCTTTGCGCGAGCAAGCCCATGACGCTGCATTCCGTCAACCTCGACGACAAATACGATCTCTCCAAGGACCGCGTCTTCGTGACCGGTTACCAGGCGCTGATCCGCGCCCTGATGATGCGCAAGGAGCTGGACCGCCGCGCCGGCCTCAACACCGCCGGCTATGTCAGCGGCTATCGCGGCTCGCCGCTCGGCGGTCTCGACCAGCAGATGCTGCGCGCCGGCAGTTTCCTCGCCAAGTACGACGTCAAGTTCAATCCGGGGGTCAACGAGGAACTCGCCGCCACCGCGCTGTGGGGCACGCAGCAGGCCGAATTGCGCGGCGAGGGCAAGTTCGATGGCGTGTTCGGCATGTGGTACGGCAAGGGCCCCGGCGTCGACCGCTCCGGCGACGTGTTCCGTCACGCCAATCTCGCCGGCACCGCCAAGAACGGCGGCGTGCTCGCCCTGATGGGCGACGACCATACGGCGGAATCCTCCACCACCGCGCACCAGTCCGAATTCCATTTCGTCGACGTGATGATGCCGATCCTCAACCCGGCCGGCGTGCAGGAGATGATCGACTACGCGCTCTACGGCTGGGCGATGTCGCGCTTCTCGGGCACCTGGACCGCGCTCAAATGCATGCACGAGACGGTCGAGTCGAGCGGCGTGGTCGACGGCGGCCTCGAGCGCATCAAGATCGTCACGCCGGACGATTTCGTCATGCCGGAAGGCGGGCTGAACATAAGGCTGGTCGATAGCATCCTCGGCCAGGAGGCGCGCCTGCACGATTTCAAGCGCGACGCCATGCTCGCCTTCGTGCACGCCAACAAGCTCAACAAGATCATCACCTCCGGCGGCCGCAACCCGAAGATCGGCATCATCACCACCGGCAAGGCCTATCTCGACGTGCGCCAGGCCTTCGACGAGCTCGGCATCGACGAGATCAAATGCAACGCGCTCGGCATTAGGCTGTTCAAGATCGCCTGCCCCTGGCCGATCTCGCGCCGGGAGCTCGCCGACTTCGCGGCCGGCCTCGATCTCATCATCGTGGTGGAGGAGAAGCGCTCGCTCATCGAAGTGCAGGTGCGCGAGGAGCTCTACGGCACCGCCAACCAGCCGGTCTGCATCGGCAAGAAGGACGAGCAGGGCAACTGGCTGTTCCCGGTCAAGGGCGCGCTCGATGCCAACGAGGTCGCCATCTGCATCGGCGAGCGCCTGCTGCGCTTCGGCGAAAACGCGGAGATCGCCGCCAACGTGTCGCGCCTGAAAGAGGCACAGAAGGCGCTGGCCGAGACCGCCGACGTCGCCCAGCGCATTCCCTATTTCTGCTCGGGCTGCCCGCACAATACCTCGACCCGCGTGCCCGACGGCAGCCGCGCCTATGCCGGCATCGGCTGCCACTTCATGTCGCAGTGGATGGAGCGCAAGACGCTCGGTTTCACCCAGATGGGCGGCGAGGGCGCCAACTGGGTCGGCGAAGCGCCATTTTCCAAGCGCGAGCACGTTTTCCAGAACCTGGGCGATGGCACCTATAACCATTCCGGCTATCTCGCCATCCGTGCCGCGATCGATTCCGGCACCACCATGACCTACAAGATCCTATTCAACGACGCGGTGGCGATGACCGGCGGCCAGGCCAATGAGGGCGGCCTCAACGTGCCGCAGATCGCCCGCCAGGTGGCCGCCGAAGGCGCCAAGCGCGTGGTGGTGGTCACCGACGAGCCGTGGAAATACCCGAAGGACACCGACTGGCCGCGCGGGCTCACTATCCATCACCGCGACGAGCTCGACGCCGTGCAGCGCGAGTTGCGCAAGATCCCCGGTGTCACGGTGCTTATCTACGACCAGACCTGCGCCGCCGAAAAGCGCCGGCGCCGCAAGCGCCACACCTTCCCGGACCCGCTCAAGCGCGTCGTCATCAACGACCTCGTCTGCGAAGGCTGCGGCGACTGCGGCGTTAAATCGAATTGCGTCTCGGTGCAGCCGCTGATGACCGAATGGGGCCGCAAGCGCACCATCGACCAGTCGAGCTGCAACAAGGACTATTCCTGCCTCAAGGGCTTCTGCCCGTCCTTCGTCACCGTGCACGGCGCCAAGCTGAAAAAGGGCGAGCGCGTCGAGGAGCCGAAGGATTGGCCGGCGCTGCCGACGCCCAGCATGCCGCTCACCAACCACCCCTACAACATCATCGTCACCGGCGTCGGCGGCACCGGCATCGTCACCGTCGGCGCCATCATCGGCATGGCCGCCCACCTCGACGGCAAGGGCGCCGGCATCATCGACATGGCGGGTCTCGCGCAGAAGGGCGGGGCGGTCTACAGCCACATCCGCGTCGCCAATACGCCCGACGACATCCATGCCATCCGCGTCGCCGCCGGCAGCGCCGACCTTGTTCTCGGCGGCGATATCGTCGTGCTCGGCACCAAGAAAGTTCTGGGCGCCATCAAGCTGGGTCACACCCGCGTCGTGGTCAACACCGCGGAATTCCTGCCCGGCGACTTCACGCGCAATGCCGATTTCTCGCTGCCGACCGAGCGCCTCAAGCGCGCGATCACCGGCCATGCCGGCGCCGAGCAGAGCCATTTCGTCGACGCCGGGCGGCTCGCGACCGCGCTGCTCGGCCAGTCGATCGGCGCCAACATGTTCATGCTCGGCTACGCCTATCAGCTCGGCGCGCTGCCGCTGTCGGCCGAGGCGATCGAGAAGGCGATCGAGATGAACGGCGAGGCGGTGCCGATGAATCTCGCCGCCTTCAGCTACGGCCGCCGCGCGGCAATCGATCCGAAGGCGCTCGAGGCGCTGGTCAAGCCGCAAGCCGGCCTGGAGAACGATTCGCTCAAGCTCTCGCAGTCGTTCGACGAGACGGTCGCGCGCCGCATGGCCTTCCTCACCGACTATCAGAACGCGGCTTACGCGCGCCGCTATCGCGATTGGGTCGAGAAAGTGCGCGCGGCGGAAGCCGCCAAGGCGCCGGGCCAATGCGGGCTGTCGGAAGCGGTGGCGCGCTATCTGTTCAAGCTGATGGCCTACAAGGACGAGTACGAGGTCGCGCGGCTCTACAGCGACACCAGTTTCGTCGAGCGCGTGTTGTCGACCTTCGACGGCGACAAACTGCGGCTCGAATTCCACCTGGCGCCGCCGCTGTTGGCGCGCACCAATCCGGCGACCGGCGAGCCGAAGAAGATATCGTTCGGTCCCTGGGTCCTGAAACTGTTCGGGGTGTTGTCGAAGCTCAAGATCCTGCGCGGCACGCCGTTCGATCCGTTCGGCTACACCAACGAGCGGCGCACCGAGCGCAAGTTGGTCGCCGATTATGAAGCTTTGCTCGAGAGGCTGATCGTCGAACTGAAGCCTGACAATCACGCCGCCGCGGTCGCGCTCGCCTCCCTGCCGGAGAAAATCCGCGGCTTCGGCCCGGTGAAGATGCGTTCGCTCGCCAACGTCAAGGCCGAGGAAGCGGACTTGGACGAGCAATTCCGCGCTGCGGCACGGCCATTTCTCAAAGCGGCCGAGTAGCCGGGCGCCGCCACCGATTCCGAGGCTTGACCGGTCCTCTCCGGTGTTTTCATATCCAGACAAACAAGACCGCCGCCAGGGCGGCCTTAGGGGGCATGCGCGTGGCGCCGGGGGTGGCGCTGCATTTGGGAGGAACGGGCTGTGGCGACGAATGCCGCCGCTTCGGCGGATACATTTCCTAAGCTATTGATTCGCAATGCTAAATTGTACGGTTCGCGGCCGTCCATGCGGCACAAGGACCTCGGCATTTGGCAGACTTGGACGTGGGCAGAGGCGCTTGAGATCGTGCGCGCCTACGCCGTCGGCTTGAGCCGGCTCGGGCTCAAGCGGGGCGAGACCATCGCCATCGTCGGCGGCAACCGGCCGAAAATGTATTGGTCGGTCATGGCCGCCCAGATGCTGGGCGCCGTGCCGGTGCCGGTTTACGCCGACGCGGTGGCCGACGAATTGGCGTTCGTGCTCGCCCATGCCGAAACGCGCTATGCCGCCGTCGAAGACCAGGAACAGGTCGACAAGATCATGTCGGTCATGGACCGGCTGCCCAAGCTGCACGAGATGGTCTACGACGAAAAGCGCGGGCTACGCGACTACGACCATACGCACCTGCATCCGATGGAAGAGATCATCGAAGACGGGCGCAAGGCGTTGCTCGAGGACCCGTCCGCCGCCCCTTGGCTCGACGAGCAGATCGCCGCCGGCAAGGGCTCCGACCCTTCGATCATCCTTTACACCTCGGGCACCACCGGCGCCTCCAAGGGCGTGGTGATGACCAACGCAGGCTCGATCAAGGCGGCGACCGACACCGTTGAATTCGACCATCTCACAGCGGACGACGTCGCACTGGCCTATCTGCCCCTCGCCTGGGTGGGCGATCACTATCTGAATTACTGCCAAGGCCTGGTGGCCGGTTTCTGTACCGCCTGTCCGGAAAGCGCGGACACCGTCATGCAGGATTTGCGCGAGATCGGACCGACCTTCTATTTCGCGCCGCCGCGCACGCTGGAAGCGCTGCTCACCGGTGTCATGATCCGCATGGAGGACGCAAGCTTCCTCAAGCGCAAGATGTTTCATTACTTCATCGGTGTGGCGCGCAAATACGGCGAACGCATTCTCAACGGGGAGCGAGTGTCGCCGATCGGCCGCCTGCTTTATTGGCTGGGCGACCTCTTCATCTACGGCCCGCTCAAGAACGTGCTCGGCCTTTCGCGTGTGCGGGTCGCCTATACGGCGGGCGAAGCCGTCGGCCCCGACCTGTTCGCCTTCTACCGCTCGATCGGTCTCAACCTTAAGCAGCTATACGGGCAGACCGAAGCTTTCCTTTATCTTACGGCGCACCGGGACGGCGAAATCTACAGCGACACGGTCGGCCCGACATTCCCGAACGTCGAGATTCGTCTTTCGGAAAGCGGCGAGGTGCAGTTCAAATCGCCCGGCATGTTCACGGGCTATTTCAAGGATGAGGCCAAGACGGCCGAGGTGCTCACGCCGGATGGCTTTGTAAGGACCGGCGATGCCGGCGTGTTCGACGAGAAAACGGGACATCTGCGCATCATCGACCGCGCCAAAGACGTAGGTAAGCTCAACGACGGCACATTGTTTCCGCCGAAATACATCGAGAACAAACTCAAGTTCTTTCCCAACATCCGCGAGGCGGTCGCCTATGGCGACAAGCGCGACTTCGTCGCCGTGATGCTCAACATCGATCTCACCGCTGTCGGCAGCTGGGCTGAGCGTAACAACGTCGTTTACGGTTCCTACCAGGAGCTCGCCCTGCATCCTCTTGTCTATGACATGATCGCCGAGCACGTCGCGGAGGTGAACCGTTCACTTGCCGCCGACAAGGTGATGGCGGGTGCGCAGATCAAGCGCTTCCTCATCCTGCACAAGGAATTGGACGCCGACGACGGCGAGCTCACGCGCACCCAGAAAGTGCGCCGCGGCTTCATCGCCGATCGCTACGAGCCGCTGATCAGGGCATTGTATGACGGCTCCAGCGAGGCCGACATCGCCACCGAAGTCACCTTCGAGGACGGTCGCAAGGGCCTCATCAAGGCGCGCGTGAAGATCCGCGACATGAAGACCGAGCCGACGGCGCGGCCCATGGAGAAGGCGGCATGAGAGCGCCGAGCGGGCCCGCGGACGTCGCCGTCGGCGACGTCCTGCTTTCGGTCGAGGACGTGTCGCTCTCGTTCGGCGGCGTGAAGGCGGTCAGCAATGTCTCCTTCGACATCCGCAAGGGCGAGATCCGCGCCATCATCGGGCCGAACGGGGCCGGCAAGACCTCGATGCTCAACGTTATCAACGGTTTTTATCACCCGCAGCAGGGCACCATAACATTCAAAGGCCAGGCGCGCGCCCGCATGCGGCCCTACGAGGCTGCTTTCGGCGGCATTGCCCGCACCTTCCAGAACGTCGCCTTGTTCCGCGGCATGACAGCGCTCGACAACATCATGGCCGGGCGCTCGCTCAAGATGCACAAGAACTTCTTCTGGCAATTGCTGCGCTTCGGGCCGGCGATGCACGAAGAGGTCGAGCACCGCAAGCGCGTCGAGGAGATCATCGATTTTCTCAAGATTCAGGGGATCCGCCGCACGCCGGTCGGCCGGTTGCCGTACGGCCTGCAGAAGCGGGTCGAGCTTGGCCGCGCGCTCGCCATGGAGCCGGAATTGCTACTGCTCGACGAGCCCATGGCCGGCATGAATCTCGAAGAGAAAGAGGACATGTCGCGCTTCGTGTTGGACGTGAACGACCACTTCGGCACCACCATTGCTTTGATTGAGCACGACATGGGCGTGGTCATGGACCTGTCGGACCGCGTGGTCGTGCTGGACCACGGCATCAAGATCGCCGACGGCACGCCCGATCAAGTCAAGAACAACCAGGCGGTGATCGACGCCTATCTCGGCGTCGCGCATTGAGGGATTGAATGTTCCAGGTCCTCACGGTTTGCCCCGGCCGGCTTCCTTCCTCGCGTGCGGGGGAGGCTTGCGGAGGCGACTATTGCGCGCGGCTTCATGTTCACCCTCCCGACGCGCTACGCGCGTCGATCTTCCCCGCAAGCGGGGGAGGTAAAGAAAGCGTGTCGAGGGAAAGCTGATGCACTTCCTCTACCTCATCTTCGTCGACCCCTTCGTTCAGATGGTCAGCGCGCCCGATCTCTTGGCGCAGAGCCTCTGGGAAGGTCTGGTTGCCGGCATGCTCTACGCGCTGATCGCGCTCGGCTTCGTGCTGATCTTCAAGGCCTCGGGCGTGTTCAATTTCGCGCAAGGCATCATGGTGGTGTTCGCAGCCCTCACCCTCGTCGGCCTCTATGAGGAGGGCCTGCCGGCCTTTGCGGCGCTCGCACTCACCATCGCCGTCATGTTCGTGTTGGCCTGGACTATCGAGCGCAGCGTGTTGCGCCCTTTGGTCAACCAACCCGACATCATTCTATTCATGGCGACCTTCGGCATCACCTATTTCCTCATCGGTTTCGGTGAGTTGATATTCGGCGGCGACCCCAAGGTGATGATCACCTCGCAGCTCTACCTGCCGAAAGGCTCCATCACCTATCACACGCTCGGCGGCGTCGTGCAGTTGCAGAAGCTCGATATTGCCGCGGCGATCATCGCTTCCGTCATGGTGGCGGGGTTGGCGGTCTTCTTTTCGAAGACGCGCATCGGTCGGGCGCTGCGTGCCGTAGCCGACAGCCACGAGGCCGCGCTTTCGGTGGGCATCTCGCTCGAGCAGATCTGGGTGATCGTCTGGTTCGCCGCCGGATTGGTGGCGCTGGTCACCGGCATCTTCTGGGGGGCGCGTTCCGACGTATCTTTCGCGCTTGAAGTGATCGCGCTCAAGGCGCTGCCGGTGCTCATCCTCGGCGGCTTCACCTCGATCCCGGGCGCCATCGCCGGGGGGCTGATCATCGGCATCGGCGAGAAGCTTTTCGAGTTCTACTGGGGTCCGCTGGTGGGCGGCGGCACCGATGCCTGGTTCGCCTATGTGATCGCGTTGGTCTTCCTGCTGTTCCGTCCGCAGGGACTTTTTGGCGAACGCATCATCGAACGGGTGTGAGAACGGTACGATGTTTTACCGCGAAGCCGGCCAGTTCAAAATCAACTACGCCAGCGATCAGGCGATCTTCCCGATTCTGCAGGACCGTATCGGTCTCGCGGTCATTATCATCATCGGATTTCTCATCCCGCTTACGCACGACCCGTTCTTGATCAACGCGGTAATGACGCCGTTCCTCATTTTCGCGCTGGCGTCGATAGGGCTCAATCTGCTGACCGGATACACCGGCCTGCTCTCGCTCGGCACCGGCGCATTCATGGGTGTCGGCGCCTATTCCTGCTACAAGCTGACGACGCTATTTCCGGGCGTGAACATCATCATTTGGATCATCGGGTCGGGATTTGTCGCGGCGGCTGTCGGCACGATTTTCGGGCTGCCGTCGCTCCGCATCAAGGGCTTCTATCTCGCGATCGCCACGCTTGCTGCGCAATTCTTCTTGGAGTGGTGCTTCATCCGCATACCGTGGCTGTACAACTACAACACTTCCGCCGCGATCGAAGTGCCGCAGCGCGAATTGTTCGGCATCATCATCACCGGACCGCGCGCCACTCCCGAAGTGCGCTATTACATCGTCCTTACCATCACACTGGCGATGACCTGGATCGCTTCCAATCTGGTGCGCGGCCGCATCGGGCGGAGCTGGATGGCCGTGCGCGACATGGACATCGCCGCCGAGCTTATGGGAATTCGGCTGTTGCCGACCAAGCTGCTGGCTTTCGCGGTGTCGTCGTTCTACTGCGGCGTCGCCGGCGCGATGCTGGTTTTTCTCTGGTACGGCGGCTCGGAAGCATCCGTATTCAATATCAATCAAAGCTTCACGACGCTGTTCATGATCATCATCGGCGGTTTGGGCACCTTGCTCGGCGCTTATCTCGGCTCGGCCTTGATCTTTATTCTGCCGATTGCCCTTCGTTTTGTGCCGGAAAGCCTCGGGATACCGCTGCATCCGGACACGATTGAGCACATCACCTTCGTGACGGTCGGTGTGCTGATCATCTTCTTCCTCATCGTCGAGCCGGCCGGATTGGCGCGGCTTTGGCAGGTGGCAAAACAGAAACTGAGGGTATGGCCGTTTCCGTATTGATGGTGCAAAATACCCCTTAATTTCCGGCCGCGGCGGACAAGGCTGCGGATGCGAAATCGGCTCCGGCAAACGGGCCGGAGACGAAAACGAAACCAGAGGCGCGCCACGCGCGGCGCGAACCAAAGGGAGGGACCTCATGAAGGCAAGACAACTGCTTGTCGCAATCGCCTGTGTGGGTCTGGCGACGAGCGCCGTGCTCGTCAGCAAGGCTCAGGCGCAGAACACGATATTCGTTCCGCTGTTCACCTACCGGACCGGCGCTTACGCCAATTCCGGCATCCCGATCGCCAACGGCATGCACGACTATCTCACCATGCTCAACGAGCGCGACGGCGGCATCGGCGGCGTGAAGCTCGACGTGCAAGAGTGCGAAACCGGCTACGATGTGAAGAAGGGCGTGGAGTGCTGGGAATCGATCAAGGGCAAGCACGCGACGGTGGTCAATCCGTTCTCGACCGGCATCACGTTGCAGCTCATTCCGAAGGCGGCGGTCGACAAGGTTCCGATCCTGTCCATGGCCTACGGCCTTTCGGCCTCCGCCGTCGGCAAGGACTTCCCGTGGATCTTCAATCCGCCGGCCACCTATTGGGACGGCATGTCGCAGGTCATCCGCTACATCGGCGGCAAGGAAGGCGGCCTCGACAAGCTCAAGGGCAAGAAGGTCGGCTTTATCTATCTCGATGCCGGCTACGGCCGCGAGCCGATCCCGCTGCTCCAGCAGCTCGCCAAGGACTATGGCTTCGAGGCGAAGCTCTATCCCGTCGCCGGCAAGGAGATGCAGGATCAATCCGGCACCTGGCTTGCCGTGCGCCGCGACCGCCCGAACTGGATGATCATGTGGGGCTGGGGCGCCATGAACCCGACCGCCGTCAAACGTGCGGCGGAGAACGGCTACCCGATGGACCACTTCATCGGCGTGTGGTGGTCGGGCTCCGATGACGACGCCCGCGCCGGCGGCGCGGCCGCCAAGGGCTATCTGGCGATGAACTTCAACGGCCTCGGCGCCAACTATCCCGCCATCCAGGACATCAAGAAATACGTCGTGGACAAGGGCAAGAGCCAGGTCGAGAAGGACAAGTTCGCGGAGAATTTGTATAACCGCGGCGTGTTCAACTCGGTGCTGATCGCGCAGGCGATCCACAACGCGCAAAAAATCACCGGCAAGAAAGTCGTCGACGGCGCGGATGTGCGTCGTGGCCTCGAGACGATGAACATCACTCTCGACGACTGGACCAAGCTGGGCTTCCCGAATTTCGGTACGCCGATCCACGTCACTTGCGAGGATCACAACGGCCACAGCGCCGTCTATATGCAGCAATGGGACGGGCACAAATGGGTGCGCGTCTCCGACCTGATCAAGCCCATGACGGACAAGGTCGAGCCGTTGCTTCAGAAGGCCGCTGCCGACTACGTGAAGAAGAACACCGGTTGGCCGAAGCGCACCGAGCCTTGCGACAAGTCGTCGTAAGCTGAACGAAGAAGACCCTCGTCCTGAGGAGCGCCGCAAGGGTGCTCTCGCAGGACGAGGGCACGCTTTGAGAAAACGCCTTCAGTCTTCGAGACGCTGCGCGCGCGGCTTTTTCAGGAGCAGGGCGCGTCAATGGAGTAGCGATGTCCGCCCTCGAGCAAACCAACGCCGCTCCGGTCGCCCAGGCCGAAAAAATCCTCTCGGTCAACAATATCGAGGTGATCTACGACCACGTCATCCTGGTGCTCAAGGGCGTTTCGCTCGATGTGCCGAAGGGCGGCATCGTGGCGCTGCTCGGCGCCAACGGCGCGGGCAAGACCACCACGCTGAAAGCGATCTCTAACCTGTTGCACGCGGAGCGCGGCGACGTCACCAAGGGCTCGATCGTGTTCGAAGGCGCGGAGGTGCAGGACCTTTCGCCCAATGAACTGGTGCGCCGCGGCTGCATCCAGGTGATGGAAGGCCGCCACTGCTTCGGGCATCTCACCATCGAGGAAAACCTGCTGACCGGCGCCTTCACCCGGCGCGACGGCAAGGCGGCGATCAAGCGCGACCTCGATATGGTCTACGGCTATTTCCCCAAGCTCAAGGAACGCAAGGACTCGCTTGCCGGCTATACCTCCGGCGGCGAGCAGCAGATGTGCGCCATCGGCCGCGCGCTGATGTCGCGTCCCAAGATGATCCTGCTCGACGAGCCTTCGATGGGCCTCGCCCCGCAGATCGTCGAGGAGATTTTCGATATCGTCAAAGACCTGAACGAGAAGGAAAGCGTCTCGTTCCTGCTGGCGGAACAGAACACCTATATGGCGCTGAAATTCGCGCAATACGGCTACATTTTGGAGAATGGCCGCGTGGTGATGGACGGCGAAGCCAAGTCTTTGGCCGAGAACGAGGACGTCAAGGAATTCTACCTCGGCACGTCCGGCGGCAAGCGCAAGTCCTTCCGCGAAGGCAAGCATTACCGGCGCCGCAAGCGGTGGCTGGCTTAGCGGATGCCTGAGCACTTCGATCCGCTCGAAACCCGCGCGCCAGTCCTGCGCGACAGCGAGGAAATGGCGGTACTGCCCAAGATCGTCGCCCACGCCATGCACGCCCCGGGCTGGGCCAAGCATCTTTCCGGCGTAGACGTGAAGCATGTGAGCTCGCGCACGGCGCTCGCCAAGCTGCCGATCTTGCGCAAATCCGACATTGCCGCCTTGCAGAAGGAAAATCCGCCTTTCGGCGGCCTCAACGTCACGCCGCCGGGCAAGGTCCGCCGGCTCCTGATGTCGCCGGGGCCGATCTTCGAGCCGGAAGGCGAGGGCAAGGACTGGTACGGCGCGGCGCGCGCGCTGTTCGCCGCCGGCTTCCGCCCGGGCGACGTGGTGCACAATTCCTTCGCCTATCATCTGACGCCCGGCGGCTTCATTCTCGAATCCGGCGCGCACGCGCTTGGCTGCGCAGTGATCCCGGGGGGCGTCGGCAATACCGAACTGCAGCTCGACGCCATCGCGCATTACAAGCCTTCCGGCTATGTCGGCACGCCGGACTTTCTCAAGATCCTGCTCGACGCCGCGGCGAAAACCGGCAAGGACGCCTCGTCGATCAAGCGCGCGCTGGTCGGCGGCGCCGCGCTGCCGCCTTCGCTGCGCGAGGAGCTCGGAAAGCGCGGCGTTGCCGTGCTGCAATGCTACGCCACCGCCGAGCTCGGCGTGATCGCCTACGAAAGCGAGGCCAAGGAAGGCATGATCGTCAACGAGTGCCTGCTGGTCGAGATCGTGCGTCCCGGCACCGGCGATCCGGTGCCGGAAGGCGAGGTGGGCGAGGTCGTCGTCACCACCTTCAACCACGACTATCCGATGATCCGGCTCGCCACCGGCGATCTCTCGGCGCTGCTGCCCGGCCTGTCGCCTTGCGGGCGCACCAATATGCGCATCAAGGGCTGGATGGGCCGCGCCGACCAGACAGCGAAGGTCAAGGGCATGTTCGTGCATCCCAGGCAGATCGGGGAAGTCGCCGCGCGCCATCCCGAGCTCAAGCGCCTGCGCCTGGTGGTGGGGCGGGAGGCGGAGCAGGACACGATGACGCTTGTTGCCGAGTGCGCAGCGCCTGCCGCCGCGCTCGAGGCCGCCGTCGGCGCCACGCTGCAATCGGTGACCAAGCTCAAGGGGATGGTAAAGTTCGTCGCGCCCGGCGAGCTTCCCAATGACGGCAAGGTGATCGCCGACGAGCGTCCGGTGGGGTGAGCGCCCTGCCATTGCTCCGCTCATTCCCGCGTAAGCGGGAATCCGCGGCTAAACGGCAGAAGAGCGCGAAAGAAGAGCTGGGTCCCCGCTTTCGCGGGGACGAGCGGATGAATGTCATCTTGACCGCGCGCGCTGTTTCCCGCTGATAGCGCGTCATGAGCGAAACATCGCATCGTCCGCCACGCAACACCGCCACGCCCGGCAACATCGGCGTGCTGCTGGTCAATCTCGGCACGCCCGATGCCACCGACTATTGGTCGGTGCGCCGCTACCTGAAGGAGTTTCTCTCCGACCGCCGCGTGATCGAGGAGAACCGGCTCAAATGGTGGCTGGTGCTCAACCTGATCATCCTCACCGTCCGCCCCGGCCGCAAGGGCCGCGACTATGACAAGATCTGGAACAGGGATCGCAACGAGTTGCCGCTCAAGACCATCACGCGCTCCCAGTCCGACAAGCTGGAGGAGATCCTCGACAAGCTCGACAAGCGCATCCGCGTCGACTGGGCAATGCGCTACGGCAATCCCTCGATCGCCTCCCGCCTGCAAGCGCTTGCCGAGCAGAATTGCGCGCGCATCCTGCTGGTGCCGCTTTATCCGCAATACGCCGCCGCCACCACGGCAACGGTATGCGACGCGGCTTTCCAGGCGCTCAGCCGCATGCGCTTCCAGCCGGCCTTGCGGGTCGCCGCGCCCTATTACGTCGAACCCGTCTATATCGACGCGCTTGGCCGCTTCGCTTGATGCCGCGCTTGCCGCACTGCCCTTCAAGCCGGAGGTGATCGTCGCCTCCTATCACGGCGTGCCTGAGGATTACGTCGCCAAGGGCGACCCCTATGCCGAGCAATGCGCCGAGACAACGCGGCTGCTGCGGCAGAAGCTCAAGCTTGGCGATGACAGCTCATCATGACCTTCCAGTCGCGCTTCGGCAAAGCCGAGTGGCTCAAGCCCTATACCGACGCCACCGTGCAATCGCTGGGCGAACGCGGTGTGAAGAACCTCTTCGTCATCACGCCCGGCTTTGCGGCCGATTGCCTGGAGACATTGGAGGAAATCGGCATGGAGAATGCGGAAATTTTCCGTCATGCCGGCGGCGAAAACTTCGCGGCGATTCCTTGCCTGAACGACAGCCCGGGCGGCATGGCGGTGATCCGCGAGGTGGTCCTGCGCGAGCTGAATGGCTGGATATGACAGGGGGTCGGCAATCAGCGGACACTGATGAGAAAAGGGCGACCTTTCTGATTTCTGACGCCTGATTCCCGGCCCCCGATACGGCAACCACTCGTTAACCATGCCCCTTTAACGTCCGTTAACCACTTCGCGCCGTTACCGCGGGGCGTGCACCTATGCGCGCGCCCTTGGCGGCACCGGCTCATGGAGGCTGCGAGACGGACGTGCAGCGCCTTCGCCCCATACGCCAGGCCGCGCCGTGGGCCGCCGGCCTGCTGCTGGCTGCCTGCCTGGTTTCGGGGCAGGCGCGGGGGCAGGCGGCATTGGTCAACCCGGATCCTTTCTCGCCAACGTTGGAAAGCAATCCGAACGAGCCGCCCCGTTTCGAGAAATCCAAGCGTCGGCGTCAGGAGCGCCTGGGGCAGCCGACGACATTCAATCAGTATTCCCCCCGCCGCCGTCCGGCGCCGGGACAACCGGCTTCGACGCCAGCAATTCGCCTGACAGAAACAGCAAGGCCAGTACGCGCAACGATACGACCACTACCGCACCGGCGCCGGAACTGGGGACCACCCCGGCGCTGCCGCCGCCCGGTGTCGCTCCGAATCCCCCGCCGGCGCCCTCGCCCTATGACTTGCCGCAGATACCCGAGCAGGCCTCGGCCGCCGAGCAGGCCCCTGCTGGCGAGGAGGCCAACGGAGCCTTCGCCTCGCAGCCGGGAAACGAGCCGATGCCGGAGATCGGTCCGATCCGAAAGCCGCCGAAGCGCAAGGCGCATGCCGAGCCGGAAGACCCCTATGCGCCGCTCGGCATCCACGCCGGCGCTTTTTATCTTTATCCGACCTTGGAACTGCTTGGCGGCTACGACACCAACCCCGGCCAGTCGCAGCAGGCCAAGGCGGCTTGGGCTTACACCACGCGCGGCGAACTGAAGGTACAGTCGGATTGGTCGCGCCACGAGCTCAAGGCCGATCTGAACGGCGGCTATACCGGCTACAGCCCCGATCAGACGCCGACGCTGAGCCGACCCTATTTCAACGGCACCGTCGACGGCCGCATCGATGTCAGGCATGACACGCGCATCGATCTGCAAGCGCGCGGTTTGGTATCGACGGACAATCCCAGCAACCCGAATCTGCAGGCCGGCCTCGCCAAGCTGCCCTTCTACGTCGACTACGGCGGCACCTTAGGGGTTGGCCAACAGTTCGGCCGGCTCGATGTGTCCATCAAAGGCGATGCCGACCGCATCGCCTATCAGGACTCGCTCCTCACGGACGGCTCGACAGCGAGCAACGAGGATCGCAACTACGATCAATACGGCGGCCGGTTCCGCGCCGGCTACGAGCTCTCGCCCGGCGTGGTTCCGTTCGGCGAGATCGATGTCGATACGCGCAAGCATGACCTTACGACCGATTTTTTCGGCTACCAGCGTGACTCGGACGGCATCACCGGTAAGGCCGGCACGACATTCAAGCTGCGCGGCACGCTCAGCGGCGAGATCGCTCTCGGCTATACCACGCGGCACTATGAGGACCCGCGCCTTCCCGACATCGACGGTCTGGTCGGCAACGCCTCGCTGATCTGGACCGCGAGCGCGCTCACCACCGTGAAGCTAACCGGCACGTCGACCGTAGGGGAATCCACCGTCCCCGGTGTCTCCGGCGTGCTCTACCGCGATGTCGGCTTGCAAATCGATCATGCCTTCCGACGCTGGCTCATCGGCACCATCAAGGCCGGCTATGGAAACGACGATTATATCGGGATGTCGCGCGACGACGACCGCTATTCGCTCGGGGTCGGCCTTACCTACAAGTTCAATCGCACGCTGCAAATGACGGGGGAGATCGATCAGTACTGGCTGCGCTCGAATCAGCCCGGGAATAACTACAGCGAAACGCTCTTCCTCCTCGGTCTCAAGCTGCAGCGCTGATGCGCGCGCAGCCGCTATCGTCGTCAGTTGAGAGCATAGCGGCCGCCGTTTCCGCCGGCTTGCGCCGTGCGCGGCTTTTGCTTCAGGCGCGGCACGACCACGAGGCGGTCGATCTTGCCGTCGAGGAAAGCTTGCAGAAACTTCCGGTAATGCTTGAAGGACACGCAGCCGAAGGACTGGCCGCTGTGACCCAGCATGTAGGTGTGCGCCAGCATGCCGTCGCGGCCGAACATCTTATCGTCGTCGACCGGATTAAGGCGGATAGCGCGGACGCCATGGAACAAGTGGCTGCGCAGCGTTAGATCGTAAATGTTCGGCGGCGTCGGGCCGCGCATTTTTTGGTGGGCGTAACGCGGATCGTCGAGCCGGTAGCCCAGCCCGGAATGCGCCTCGAGGCGCTCGCCGGTCGGCAGATAGACGGTGTGCGCGGCGATATCGTAGATCGCGACGCGGCTGTGTGGGGCCGGCAGCGGGACCGTGCCGTCGAGGGCTTGCTCCAGCGTTATCTGCTTCAGCGATTCATGCGGGGGCAAACTCCCCGTCACCAGCGGCGGCGTGGCCGGGCCGGCCGATGCGCGCGCGATCTCATGGGTTGCCGCGACTTGCGGGGCATCGGGTGGCCTTCTCGGCGGCAACGGCACGCGTTTCGCCTGCTGGGGGCTGGGCTTCGGGGCAGGCGGAGCGACGGGGAGAGGCGGTGCAGCCGTCACCGGCGCGGGAGACAATTTGGCGACGTGCGTCAGATCGTTGCTGGCGGGCGCTGCATGCTTCACCGGCGCATCGGGGGCGGGCAGCGAGGGCGCGGGCATATCGTCGGCGCGTGCAACGATCCGCTTTGGCGGCAACGGCACCTGCGCGGCGGCGACAGCACGCTGTAACTCGGCCTGCATGGCGAGGTCTCGCGCATAGGCTTCGCGTGGCAGTGCCGGGGCGATGCCTGCAAAGCGCGTCGTGCCCGAGACCTTGCCGGCGAGCGCCGTCATTTCCGGCGTCAGCGGCGCGCGGCCGTGAAAGCCGGGATTGATCGAGAGGACGATGCCGATGGTCCAGGCGGCGGCGAAGACAACCGCGGCGGCCATCGCGCAGGCGCCGACGAAAGTTGCAAGAAGACCCGCGAGCGGCCCGAAAACAATGCGCCGGACATCGCCGAACGCGAATGCAGGACCCTCAAACGAACGGACGTCGGCAAACGTCGCAGTCGCATACGCCATGGCACGCTACGCCCGAAATGGATTGGCCTAGACGTGCGCCCTGGCCGCGCGAAGCGGCAGGCCGACCGGTTTTGTTCGTTGGAAAGAGAAAGGACTTGTCATGCTGACCCCACGCCACCGACGAGGAGACGAGCATGCAATGATTAGGGTTAAACGCTTGTAAACGGCGGGGAAAAATGCCGCGCCGGCGCGGTTTTTCGCCCCGGCGAGGCGTGTTGGAGCGGCGCGATCCGCCGCCCTGGTCAACCGCGCCGTACCGGCAAAGTCGCGGCTATACCCTAGCGTCGAGGCGCGGCTATCTGGCCGGCGGGTTGCTTGGCGCCTGGCTCGGCGTGTTTTGGCCGCCGCTCGGCATGTCGTTTTGCGTCTTGCTCGGCATGTTGCTCTGGGACGTGCCGCTGCCGGTGGTGGCGCTGCCTCTCTGCTTCTGCTGTTGCTGCTGCACTGCCGTGCTGTTGTTGCTGTCGTTCGACTTGCTGGGGTTGGTCCCGTTGTGCTCGGCGAGCGCGACGCCCGGCGCCAGCGATGCCGCCAGAACCGCGCATGCGAAAAGGCGAATGAGCATCGAAAGTTCCTCTCGTGGTTGGCTTCTCTAGTGCTGAACGGAGTTGCAGTACGATCGTTCCAGCCAGGCGACGGAACAAGCGCGACAGCGCCGGGTATGATGGCCGAGTTATTGCTCGCCCAGGATGCGCGCAAGTTCAGCGCGGAAATCCGGCGCGATATCGGTGCGCTCGAACGCATACGCGACGTTGGCGGTGAGGAACCCGATCTTCGAGCCGCAATCGAAGCTGCGGCCTTCGAACTTCAGCCCGTAGAACGGCTGCGTGCGCGCCAGCGCCACCATGGCATCGGTGAGCTGAATCTCGCCGCCGGCCCCTGCCGCCTGCTTTTCCAAGACTTCGAAGATCTGCGGCTGCAAGATGTAGCGCCCGGTGATGGATAGGTTGGACGGCGCGTCCTCGCGCTTCGGCTTCTCCACCATTCCGGTGATGCGGAACGCCTTGCCCTTGCTTTCGCCGACCCCCACCACCCCATACATGTGAACCCGCTCCTCCGGCACTTCCTCCACCGCGATCAGGTTGGCGTTGCCGTCGAGCTGTGCCGCCGCGTCGATCATCTGCGCGAGGCAGCCTTGCGGGTGCTGCACCAGCACGTCTGGCAGAAGCAGGGCGAACGGCTCGTGCCCGACCAGTTCGCGCGCGCACCAGACCGCGTGGCCCAGGCCGAGCGGCGATTGCTGGCGCGTGAAGCTGGCGGTGCCCGCCTCGGGCAGGTCCTGCGACAATAAGGCCAAGTCGGCCTTCTTGCCGCGCTCGGTCAGGGTCAACTCCAATTCGAACTGTCGGTCGAAGTGGTCCTCGATGACGCTCTTGTTGCGGCCGGTGACGAAGATGAAATGCTCGATGCCCGCCTGGCGGGCTTCGTCCACCACGTGCTGAATCAGCGGCCGATCCACCACTGGCAACATCTCCTTCGGCATGGCCTTGGTGGCCGGCAGGAAGCGGGTTCCGAGACCGGCAACCGGGAAAATGGCTTTGCGAATGTGGGTCATGGCGTGGGTATCTCACGAGGCTGAGGAAAAAGCACCGGGCCGCCACCGGCCGAATAAGACTATTCCATTAACGCGCCCGAAACGATATCGGGGCACCCATGAGACTGGCTGGGGGGAAGATCGCCAGACCAGTGGGTACCGGTATGCGAAAGTCCATTTGCCTCGTCGCGGTCCTGATCGCCGCCGCAAGCGGCGTCGCCGTGGCGCAAAGCAGTCGTAACTTGGCCGCGACGACGGGCTCGGTCCCGAAGGGAAGGCTCGGCATGCAGACGAACGAGCCGTCGTGGAGCGGCCGAAGCGGCGCCTCCGGCGATCCGCGCATGAGTGCTGCGGCCATCCGCGCGGGGGCGGCGAATTTCCATCGATGCATCGACGCGCTGTGGCCGTTGGCCGCGCGCCGCCGTATCTCGCGTGCGACATTCGAGCGCTATACCCGCGGCCTGACTCCAGATCTGCGCATCATGGACCTCTTGGATAACCAGCCCGAATTCACCAAGCCCATCTGGGATTATCTCGACGTGCTGGTCAACGAAGAGCGCATCGAGAATGGCCGTGGGCTGCTGCAGAAATACCGCGCCGCTTTCGACGCGGCCGAGCGCGCCTACGGCGTCGACCGCCACATCATCGCCGCCATTTGGGGCGTGGAGAGCAACTACGGCACGCAAGGGGGAGACCGCCCCGTGCTGCGCTCGACCGCAACGCTTGCCTGCGTGGGCCGCCGGCAAAAATATTTCCGCGACGAATTCATCGCCACGCTGCAAATTCTGCAGCACCGCGACGTACGGCCCGAGAAATTGGTCGGTTCATGGGCGGGCGCCTTCGGGCCGACGCAGTTCATGCCGACGGCGTTCCTGCGCTACGCCGTCGATTTCGATCGAGATGGCCGCCGCGATGTGGTCGATTCGGTGCCCGATCTCATCGCCTCCACCGCCAACAATCTGCGCAAAGACGGCTGGGTCAGCGGAAAGACCTGGGGCTACGAAGTCGTGGTGCCGGCAAATTTCAATTTCATGCTCGCGAGCCATCACCGCACCATGCCGCTACGCGAGTGGCAGCGCCTGGGGCTGACGCGCCCGCACGGCAAGCCGTTCCCGCGACCCGGCGATGAAGCTTACCTGCTGGTGCCGGCTGGCGTGCAGGGGCCGGGATTTCTGATGCTGCACAATTTCCGGGCGATCATGCGGTACAATCCTGCCGAAGCCTATGCGCTGGCTATCGGTCATCTTGCCGACCGGTTGGCTGGCGGCGGGCCCTTCGTCCAGGCCTGGCCGCGCTATGAGCAGGTCTTATCGCGCAGGGAGCGGCTGGAATTGCAGCAACGGCTGGCCCGCCGCGGCTACGACGTGGGCGAGCCGGACGGCCGCCTCGGCGCCAAGACAAGGGCCGCAATCCGCCAATTTCAGGCTCGAAACGGCAAGGTCCCGGACGGTTTTGCCTCTATGGTGGTCCTGAAGCAGCTGCGCGCCCGCTGAGCGTTAACGGGCCGGCCACCTTCGAGTTGACATTTTTTGCGGGCTATTGGCCCATGGAGGCGGGCGGCGCCGGCCGGTTACCGTCAAGGCGCGACGCCTGTGCTAAGCTTATGGACGCTCGGGCGCTCGGCATGTTCGGTAAGTTACGGATTTCGCGGTGGCTCGTGGGGACGGTCATGCTGGCCGTGCTTGAGTGCGCCGGCTTGGTGGCCGTCAACTTCGCCTGGACCGTACCTGCCCAGGCCCAATGGTATTCCCGCGACGAGCGCTACCCGTTCCTGCAGCGCCGGTCGCATTCGGGCGGCTTCTTCCAGGACCTGTTCGGCCCCTATCATCCGCGCGAGCGCGAATACGAGCCGCGCCGGCGGACTCCGCATCATGTCGACCATTCGCGCCCGCCACCGCCGCCACGTACCGCGGAAAAAGACGCACCGCCACCCAGCACTACGGTCGTGGTCGTCGGCGACGGCATGGCGGACTGGCTCGCCTACGGCCTGGAGGAGGCCTTCGCCGACACGCCGAGTGTCGGTGTCGTCCGTAAGACCAAGCTGCACTCCGGCTTGATCCGCTACGACAGCAAAAACGATCTCGACTGGTGGCACGTCGCGCGCGACATCCTCACGCAGGAAAAGGCAAACTACGTGGTCATGATGCTCGGCCTCAACGACCGCGAAAACATTCGCGAGCGCGACCTCGCCAAGGAAGCCGAAAAGCAGAAGGCCGAGAAAGAAGCCGCCGAGAAGAAGAAAGAGGAAAAGAACGGCGACAAGAGCGCGGATAAGGACAAGGACAAGCAGGCCGCCGAGAAGAAAAAGGCCGCCGAGCCGCCAAAGCCGAAACCGTCAAACGTCATCATCGAGTTTCGCAGCGACCGCTGGGCGGCGGTATATGCCAAGCGCATCGACGAAACGATCGCTGCGCTGAAAAGCAAGGGCGTACCGGTGTTCTGGGTCGGCCTGCCGTCGATCCGCGGCACCAAATCGACCGCGGATGCCGTCTACCTCAACAATCTTTATCGCGCGCGCGCCGAGCGCGCCGGTATTGTCTATATCGACGTTTGGGACGGCTTCGTCGACGACGGCGGCAAGTATTCGAGCTTCGGCCCCGATTATGAAGGTCAGATCCGGCGCCTGCGCTCCTCCGACGGCGTTTTCTTCACCAAATACGGCGCGCGCAAGCTCGCGCATTACGCCGAGCGCGAAATCCGCCGCTACATGAGCAACCGCTCGCTGCGGGCGGCGCTGCCGACCGGCCCGGTGGGGGTGCCGAAATCGGGCAAATCCACTGAGCGGCCGGAGGCTGGCCCGGTGATTCCTCTCACCGCGACAACCGGAACGACCGACGAACTGCTCGGCGGCGCCGGCAACCGCGCGCCGCGCGGCGATTCGATCGCGAGCCGCGTCCTCGTCAATGGCGAGCCGGTCGCCACACGGCCCGGCCGCGCCGACGATTTCGCCTGGCCGCCCGGTAGCGGCGCCAATCGTCCCGCGCAGCCGGCACCGGCCGAGAACAAACCGGCGGGCAATGAGCAGTCCTCGCTGACGCCGGCGGCAACGCCTCCCACCGTCCCGGGCAACCGGAAGGTCAGGATAGTAACGCCCGCGGCGAATCCGGCCGCAGCCGAGCCAAAAAAAGAGCCGCAGAAAGCAAACGAAACCGATCACGCGCAAACGGTCGGGACGAGCGCAGAAACCGCGCAGAACGCCCAGCCCAATCCGCCGCCGCAGGCCGCGGTCAAGCCGAAGCCGACGCACAGTGCGCCGCGCCGGCAGCATTTCCGCTTACCCTTCTCGCTAGACAATCCGTTCGGCTTGTTTCGCTAGGGCATGATGCGTTTAGGCCGGAACACGTGGCGAGCGTGGGTTTTCTCCGCTCGTCCCCGCGAAAGCGGCGGAGACCCAGGGCCACACTGTTAGAACTTTCATTTTTGGCTCTGGATTCCCGCTTGCGCCTGTCCCCGCGCAGGCGGGGACGGGAATGAGCGGGGTGCGCGGCGACTCGACCTAATCCCATCCCGCGCTAGACCGCGCAACGGGCGGCAGCACGACCGATCCGGTCAAGAACTCGTCGGCCGCACCGGCGGCTTGACGCGCTTCGCCGATTGCTCATGCCGTTTAGGCTTATGTGCGGGCGCCTTTTTGTTGGCGTCGGCAACGGTTTCGGCCGTGGAAAGATCGGGCGGCCAGTGCGCGATCCAGATGCTGAGCTTGATGATCGGCGGCGGCACCCCGCCGTCCACGATGCTGGCGTCGATTGCGTAGTAATCGCCGTCCTTTTGCTTGAGCACTGCGGTATTGCGCATGAAGGGATCGTTCAGCCCACCGGCATTGGCAAGCTGCGCCACGCTGTGAAAGCGTAACAACCTACCGCGCTCCATCAGGGTCATATAAGTCCAGGTATTCACCGCCTCATCGACGCAATCGAGCTGGGTCGTGTCGCCAAAATTCGGGTAGATGAGTTTGTTCCTGTGCGTCCATTGGTGGACGGCGGTGCCGGTTTGCGGCCCCACCATCCGCTGGATCAGCGCCACCGCCTTCGCGATCTGCTGCCGCTCCGCTTTTGCGTTCCTCGCCCGCGGATGGAACTCGGCCTTGACCTTGCGCCATTCGGCGAGAGTCAGACTGGCATTCGATCGCTCGGCGCAACCGAAGCCGTGACACACGGTGAAATCCGCCAGCGTCGGTTCGGCTGTGGCAAATTGGCTGAGATAGTGGGTGTTCAGGTGATTGGCGTTCTCTGCGCAAGCCGAAACCGCCAGCGCCGCACAGAGCCCCGCCAAAATGCCACCGAAACGCACGGTCATTCCCCCGTTCGCTGCAATGTTAGCGTAAGCCGGCGTGCGAGAGAAGGCCGGAGAATACGCGGGTGTACGGAAAGCTTCGGGGTGTGTCGTTAACGCGGCAGGGTGGTTGAGCCCATGAGGAACTTGTCGACCGCGCGCGCGCATTGGCGGCCTTCGCGGATCGCCCACACCACCAGCGACTGGCCGCGCCGCATGTCGCCGGCGGCGAAGACCTTCGCGACCGAAGTGGCATAGGCCTCGGTGTCGGCTTTGACGTTGCCGCGCTGGTCGAGCTCGACCCCGAGCGACTTGATCATGCCTTCGTGCAAGGGATGCACGAAACCCATGGCGAGCAGCACCAGATCGGCTTCGATCTCGAACTCGGTGCCCGGCACCGGCTTGAGCTTGCTATCGACATGTACGCAATGCAGCTTTTTCACTTGGCCGCTCTCGCCGGAGAATTTCTGCGTCAGCACGGCGAATTCGCGCTCCGCGCCTTCCTCGTGGCTCGAAGAGACGCGCAGCTTGAGCGGCCAGTCCGGCCAGGTGAGCATCTTGTTCTCGTGCTCGGGCGGCTGCGGCATGATCTCGAAATTGGTGACCGACAGCGCGCGCTGGCGGATCGAGGTGCCGATGCAGTCGGAGCCGGTATCGCCGCCGCCGATAACGACGACCTTTTTTCCCGTCGCCAGGATAGGCTCGCCCGCGACTTGCAGCTCGCCGGATACGCGCCGGTTTTGCTGCGGCAGGAACTCCATGGCGAAATGAATGCCCTTGAGTTCGCGCCCCGGGATCGGCAAATCACGGCCTTTTTCGGCGCCGCCTGACAGCACCACCGCGTCGTTCTCGGCGATCAGCTTCTCGACCGGTAGATTGACACCGACATCGGCGTCGTAATGGAAGGTGACGCCCTCCGCCGTCATCTGCTCGATGCGGCGGTCGACATGGATCTTCTCCATCTTGAAGTCGGGGATGCCGTAACGCAGCAATCCGCCGGCTTTCGCCCAGCGCTCGTAGACGTGCACCTCGTGGCCGGCCCGCGCCAATTGCTGCGCGCAAGCCAAGCCCGCCGGCCCTGAGCCGACCACCGCGACCTTCTTGCCTGTCTTGTGCGCCGGCAGTTCGGGTTTCAAGCCTTGCGCGATGGCGCGGTCGGCGATCTCGCACTCGATCGTCTTGATGGTGACCGGGTTCTCGTCGATGTTGAGCGTGCAGGAGGCTTCGCACGGCGCCGGGCACACGCGCCCGGTCACTTCCGGGAAATTGTTGGTGGAATGAAGATTGCGTGCCGCCTCGTCCCAATCGCCGCGATAGACCAGATCGTTCCAGTCCGGGATCTGGTTGTTGACGGGACAGCCGGTGGGCGCGCCGGTAATGCGGTTTGTGCCGTGGCAATAGGGCACGCCGCAGTCCATGCAGCGCGCCGCCTGGTCGCGCAACTCCTTTTCCGGCAGCGGCAGAACGAATTCGTGCCAGTGCTTGATGCGCTCCGCGACCGGTTCGTACTTGCGATCGTGCCGCTCGATTTCGAGAAAGCCGGTAACCTTGCCCATGCTACTCCGCGGCCCGCATGGTGGCGGCCTTCTCCTTAGCCATCTCGGCGAGCGCGCGGCGGTATTCGACCGGCATCACTTTCTTGAACAGCGGGCGGTAGCGCTGCCAGTCGGCGAGGATTTCGGCGGCGCGCTTGGAGCCGGTATAGCGCGCATGGTCGGAAATCAGCATGCGCAACCGCTCGGCGTCTTTGCTGGTCAAGTCGGACATGACGTCGACGCGGCCATGGCTTTCCAAGTCGTTGTAGTGGCCGTATTCCCGTTCGGCGACCAGCTCCTCCTGCGGCACGGGCTCAAGTTCGACCATGGCGAGATTGCAGCGGGACTTGAAGGTATCGTCCTCGTCCAGCACGTATGCGATGCCGCCGGACATGCCGGCGGCGAAATTGCGGCCGGTATAGCCGAGAACGACAACCACGCCGCCGGTCATGTATTCGCAGCAATGGTCGCCGGCGCCCTCGATCACGGCGATGGCGCCGGAATTGCGCACGGCGAAACGCTCGCCCGCGACACCGCGGAAAAAGCACTCGCCTTCGATTGCGCCATAAAGCACGGTGTTGCCGACGATGATCGAATCTTCCGGCACGATGCCGGAATCGGCCGGCGGCCGGATGATCAGCCGACCGCCAGAGAGGCCCTTGCCGACATAGTCGTTGGCGTCGCCGTCGAGCTCGAACGTGATGCCGCGGGAAAGCCAGGCGCCGAAGCTCTGTCCGGCGGTGCCGGTGAAGCGCACGTGGATGGTGTTGTCCGGCAGACCTTCGTGGCCGTAGCGCTTGGCGACCTCGCCCGACAGCATGCCGCCGGTGGCGCGGTCCGTATTGTGGATCGCAACCTGCAGCCTGACCGGCGCGCCGCGGTCGAGCGCAGCCTGCGACTCGGCGATCAGCTTGCGGTCGAGGATGTCTTTGATTTTGTGGTCCTGCTCCTCGCAGTTGTAGATTGCGGTGCCTTTGTCCACCTTCGGCTTGAGGAACAGCTTGGAGAAGTCGAGGCCCTTGGCCTTCCAGTGCTCGACCAGGCGCCGCTGGTCCAGCATCTGCATCTGCCCGACCATTTCGTCGAAGGTGCGGAAGCCAAGCTCCGCCATGAGCTCGCGCACTTCCTCGGCGACGAAGAAGAAATAATTGATCACGTGTTCGGGCTGGCCGCGGAAGCGCTTGCGCAGCACCGGATCCTGCGTGGCGACGCCGACCGGGCAAGTGTTGAGATGGCACTTGCGCATCATGATGCAGCCGGCGGCGATCAGCGGCGCGGTGGCGAAGCCGAATTCATCGGCGCCGAGCAGCGCGCCGACCACCACGTCGCGTCCGGTGCGGACGCCGCCATCGACCTGCACCGCGATGCGCCCGCGCAGGCGGTTGGCCACCAGCGTCTGGTGCGTTTCGGCAAGCCCGATCTCCCATGGGGAGCCGGCGTGCTTGATCGAGGTGAGCGGCGAGGCGCCGGTGCCGCCCTCGAAGCCGGCGATGGTGACGTGATCGGCGCGCGCCTTGGAGACGCCGGCGGCGACCGTGCCGACGCCCACCTCCGACACCAGCTTGACCGAGACGTCGCCGGCCGGGTTGACGTTTTTCAGATCGAAAATGAGCTGCGCCAGGTCTTCGATCGAATAGATGTCATGATGCGGCGGCGGCGAGATCAGGCCGACGCCGGGCGTCGAGTGGCGCACCTTGGCGATGGTCTTGTCGACCTTGTGCCCGGGCAATTGCCCGCCTTCGCCGGGCTTTGCGCCTTGCGCCATCTTGATCTGCATCATGTCCGAGTTGACGAGATACTCGGCGGTGACGCCGAAGCGGCCGGAGGCCACCTGTTTGATGGCCGAGCGCATGGAATCGCCGTTGGGCAGCGGCTTGAACCGGTCGGCTTCCTCGCCGCCCTCGCCGGTGTTCGACTTGCCGCCGATGCGGTTCATCGCGATGGCGAGCGTGGTGTGCGCCTCGCGCGAGATCGAGCCGAACGACATGGCGCCGGTGGAGAAGCGCCGCACGATGTTCTTGGCAGGCTCGACCTCATCCAGCGGAACCGGGCTGCGGCCATCTTCCTCGGCCCTGCCGATACGAAACAGCCCGCGGATGGTGAGCAGGCGCTCGCTCTGCTCGTTCACCAGCTTGGCGAAGGCGCGGTAGTGATCCTGCGAATTGCCGCGCACGGCGTGCTGTAGCTGCGACACCGTGGTCGCGGTCCATACGTGATCCTCGCCGCGCACGCGCACGGCGTAGTCGCCGCCGACGTCGAGCATCGATTTGTAGATCGGCGCGTCGGAGAAAGCGTCGCGGTGGCGGCGCACCGTCTCCTCGGCGATCTCGGCAAGGCCGACGCCCTCGATGCGGGTATGGGTGCCGGTGAAATACTGGTCGACGAATTCCTGCCGCAATCCCACCGCGTCGAAAATCTGCGCGCCGCAATAGGACTGGTAGGTGGAGATGCCCATCTTGGACATCACCTTGAGCAGGCCCTTGTCGATCGCCTTGATGTAGCGCTTAACGATTTCCTTTTCGTCGAGCTTCTGCGGCAGGTCGTCCTTGGCCGCGACCAGGGTCTCGAAGGCGAGGTAGGGGTTGATCGCTTCCGCGCCGTAGCCGGCAAGGCAGGCGTAATGGTGCACCTCGCGCGGCTCGCCGGTCTCCAGCACCATGCCGACGGAGGTGCGCAGGCCCTTGCGGATGAGGTGATGGTGCACCGCCGCGCAGGCGAGCAGCACGGGGATGGGGATGCGGTCGGCGCCGGCCTTGCGGTCGGACAGGATGATGATGTTGCAGCCCTGGCGCACCTCATCCTCGGCGCGCTCGCACAAGGCATCGAGCGCCCAGCCCATGCCGTCGGCGCCATGCTCGGCCGGGAAGGTGACGTCGAAGGTGTGCGACTTGAAGTGGTCGCCGCTCATCTGCGAGATTTCGCGGATCTTTTCCAGGTCCTCGTTGGTGAGGATGGGCTGGCGCACCTCCAGCCGCTTGATGGTCGAGGCGCCTTCCAGGTCGAACAGGTTCGGCCGCGGCCCGATGATGGAGACGAGGCTCATCACCAGCTCTTCGCGGATCGGGTCGATCGGCGGATTGGTGACCTGGGCGAAGTTCTGCTTGAAATAGGTGAACAGCGGCTTCGGCCGGTCGGACAGCGCCGAGATCGGCGTGTCGTTGCCCATGGAGCCGACCGCTTCCTCGCCGGTGGTGGCCATCGGCGACATGAGGAATTTGAGGTCTTCCTGCGTGTAGCCGAACATCTGCTGGCGATCGAGCAGCGACAGGTTGGAGATCGGCGCCACGTTGGCGGTACCGGGCAGGTCCTCCAGCACGATCTGGGTGTCGGCCAGCCACTCCTTGTAGGGATGGCTGCGCGCCAGCGCCGCCTTCAATTCCTCGTCGGGAATGAGTCGACCCTCGTCGAGATCGACCAGCAGCATCTTGCCCGGCTGCAGCCGCCACTTCTTGACGATGTCCTTTTCCGCGATCTTCAGCACGCCCATTTCCGACGCCATGACGATGCGGTCGTCGCGCGTGAGCAGATAGCGCGCGGGGCGCAAGCCGTTGCGGTCGAGCGTGGCGCCGATCTGGCGGCCGTTGGTGAAGGCGATCGCGGCCGGGCCGTCCCACGGCTCCATGAGCGCGGCATTGTATTCGTAGAAGGCGCGCCGCTCCTCGTCCATGAGCGGATTGCCCGCCCAGGCCTCGGGAATCATCATCATCATGGCGTGCGCGAGCGAGTAGCCGCCCTGCACCAGGAATTCGAGCGCATTGTCGAAGCAAGCGGTGTCTGATTGGCCTTCGTAGGAGATCGGCCACAGCCTATTGATGTCCTTGCCGAACAGCGGCGAGGCGACGGAGGCCTGGCGCGCCGCCATCCAGTTGACGTTGCCGCGCAGCGTGTTGATCTCGCCGTTATGCGCGATGTAGCGGTAGGGGTGCGCCAGCGACCAGGCCGGGAACGTGTTGGTGGAGAAGCGCTGGTGCACCAGCGCGAGCGCCGACTCGAAATCCGGATCGTGCAGATCGGGGTAATAGGTCTCGAGCTGGTCGGCCAGGAACATGCCTTTGTAGATCACCGTGCGGCAGGAGACCGAGACCGGGTAATAGTCGGATACGCGCCGATCGCGCCGGCGATAGATGGCGTTGGAGATCGACTTGCGCATGATGTAGAGCCGGCGCTCGAAATCGCTTTCGGCGAGTTTCTTCTTGCCGAGACCGATGAACACCTGCATGTGCACCGGCTCGGTCGGCTTCACCGATTCACCGAGCGTGGAATTGTCGGTGGGCACGTCGCGCCAGCCGAGCAGCGTAAAGCCTTCGCGCGCGATGATCTCCGCGTAAATGTCGCGGATGATCTGCCGCCAATTGGCGTCGCGCGGCATGAACAATTGCCCGACCGCGTATGTGCCGGGAGCGGGCAGGGTGAAGCCGAGCTCGGCCGTCTTCTTGGCGAAGAACTTGTGCGGGATCTGCACCAGGATGCCGGCGCCGTCGCCCATGCGCGGGTCGGCGCCGACCGCGCCGCGGTGCTCGAGATTGCACAGGATGCTCAAGCCGTCTTCGATGATCTGATGCGACTTGCGGCCTTTGATGTCGGCGACGAAGCCGACGCCGCAGGCGTCCTTGTCGAGCGCGGGATCGTAGAGGCCGAGCGGCGCAGGCGTGCCGGGATCGGCGGTGGCGCACGCACGCAACGCGGCGCGCGGCCGCGCCGGCGCAGCGCGCTTGATCGTCTCCCTGCCGCTCTTTCGCTCGCCGCCCATCTTGCCCTGCCTCGCGCCGGCGTCACGTGGCCTCCGGCGCACCTTCCGCGTCCGCAGCGTCCGGGGACGTTGCGGCCGACGCGCATCCGATCTCGAGAAGGGCAGCCTTGCCAGTCGTCGCCGCCGTGGCTGCTCCCATTGGGCGCCAACGCCGTCAGCCCCGCCTCAAAGGGCCGGCACCGTGGCCGCCACCCATTAGGACAGCAATGCTGTCCTAAAGGACATTGCCAAATTTTGCCCTGCCGCACAAGGCTGGTCCACGCCGGAATCGCGGGGACCGGCCATTTTCTTGCCGGCGGGCTTTTCGCCCAGCAAGATAGAGGAACACGCGCATGGGTCTTGCGCAATGCCATTGCGCCGCTTCGTCCCGGCCAACCGGGCCCGGTTAACCGTTTAACCGTGGTGACGGGAAAAAGCCGCATCAAGCCCCGTCTTGGCTAAGCTCTCGTTAAAATTTTGGGACGGAGTGGGCGTCATGACGGAACAAGCGGCGACCGCCCGCAGGGCGGCGAACAACAATGACAGCGTCAGACAGAGCGCGGCGGTGCTGGCGCGGCTGAGCGACCGGCAGGCGACCGTCAATCCGCCGCCCGCCGCGGCGGCCCTGGCAGCGCCGGCACCCGCGCGGTCGGCGCCGGCGGTCGGCACCGTTGCGCGGCCGGCGCCCGAGACGGCGCGCAAGCCCCATCGCTCGTCATCAGTTGCCGCGGCTGTCGTGCGCGGCTTCGTGGCGGCCGGCTCTTTCATCCCTTACGCTTTGGTGGCGCTCGTCTTGCGCCTCGCCGTCGCGCGCGTGTTTTTCCTCGACGGGCAGACGCGGGTGGACGGTCTGTCGATACCGTTCGGCCTGCACGGTTACGACTTCTCCTTCGTTCTGCCGCTGCAACTGAAATCGCTGAGCTACACGAGCTTTCTCACCGGCTATCTGCCGCTGCCGCCGGGCTTTGCCGCCTATGTCGTAAGCGGCGCCGAATTCGTGCTGCCGATCATGCTGGTGCTGGGCTTGGGCACGCGCTTCGCCGCGCTCGGCCTGCTGATCGTGACCGCGCTGATGCAGATTCACGAGATGCCGCAGGCGCTGCTCAGCCTGCACGTCTACGGCGCGTCGATCCTGCTGGTGCTCATTGCCTGCGGCCCCGGGCAGGCGTCGGTCGACCACCTCATCAAGCTGGCGAATGGCAAAGGGAGCCGGCGGTGAAAAAACGGCTGACGCTCGGAGTGATCGCGACCGCGTTGGCGGCCACGGCGTCGTTCGTCGCGGCCGGCCCGCGCGGCGACGTGCCGGTGGCTGTGGCGCAGGTGCTGCCGCACGAGGAGATCGTCGCGACGGTGGAATCCTTGGGCCTGGTGCCGACGACGCGGGTGCTGCGGCGCGGTCCGTACTACGTGCTGCACGCGCTCGACCATCGCGGCGTCGAATTGCGCATCGTGGCCGACGCCGCGCTCGGCGACATCCTTTCGCTGACGCCGGTCTACATCCCGCGCTACGACGGCGGCCCGCGCATCATCCACGTGCCGCAGCCGGCGGAGCGCGCGCGGCGCGACTACGAGTCCGACGCCGCGATAACGCCCGGCGAGGAATTCGAAGAAAGGGCGGTGCCGCTGCCCGATCGAGCGGCCAACCCGCCGCTGCCCGATGGTACAATCGGCCCGCCGCTGCCGGAGCGTACGATCAGCCCGCCGCTGCCGGATCGCGCGGTCGGCACGCCGCAGGCCGAGCGAGACGTCGTCGCGCCCGCCGAGCGTGCCGTCGCGCCGGCGCGCGAACGCAGCGTCGCACCCGCGCGTCAACCGCGCAGCGTGCGCAGCGTGCCGCCGCCGCCGGCGCTCACGCCGATCTATCCGACGCCACGGTTCGGCGAGCGAAAAGGCGCAAGCCGCGAGCGCCAGCAGCCCGATGCGCAGCAAGCCGCGAAGGAACGCGCCGCCAAGGAGATCGCCGAGCGCGCCGCCGAGAAATACCGCGCGCTCAGCGAAGAGGTCGAGCGCCGTCGGCGCCAGCCGGCGCACCCCGCGCTGCCGCCCGCGGGAAACGCGCGATAATTTCCGTTTCGGCCGGAGGCCGTCGAGTTTTCGCGAATGCTCTAAAGTGAAAGAGACCGGCAGCTCAGGCGGCCTGCATCACCACAGGCTTGGGGGGCTTTCGGGAAACGTCAACAGTTGCTCTCGCTGTCTCGCGGCCTGAGAACGTTCAGCGAAATCAACTATTAAGTTTAAATATGCGATATACACAGTATTATATACAATTTTAGAATGGCTTAAGGACCTAAAGCTACTATTGGATGTTGTCGCGCTAAGAAAAGAGATAGAGACCGATCAGTGCACTCAAGTCCATTTTGACTGGCTGAAATGAATGGCAATCGCGTGTGCACGGGCTATGCTCGGCTATTAAACAGAAGCACCAGATCCACTGAACTACGGAATTTGGAGATGACTACGAATACGGAATCTGGAAATGATTACGACCAGAGCGCGGCGACACAAGGTTGGCGTCTTAGCTGCTCTTATGACTCCAGAGAACAAGTTCATCTGCTTCGCGGCCCTCGAAGACGTGTCGGAGGGAGGCGCGAAGCTGAAACTCACCAAAGAAGCGGAACTGCCTGAGAATTTCGTGGTAATCCTTTCTTCGAAATTCGGACCGCGACGCAATTGCTCGGTCGTATGGCGGAGAGCAGATAAAATAGGTGTGCGATTTCAGCCGACTGAGGATCAAGAAAATCAAAAAACGGGCTGAGAATGACTGCGAAAAAGATACCCATCGTGGTCATGAACTTTCGCGAACCGGACATAATTTCGTTTGAATATGCATTCTCATTAAGGTAGTATTTCTGAGTGACACAACGCGTCACTTCATCTTGCTCCAGTTTTGGCCCCGGCTGCCTCCTCAGCCTGGGCCAATTCTTTTTAGGCGGAATTTAGGAGAGCGCCACTAAAAGTCTTGTGGTGTTTGGAGAGTCTTGTAGAGAGACGCGAAGCTGAAAACTCAAAGAAGTGCAAGTACCTCTAATAGAGAAAATATCAAAAATAAAACTCAATGCTAATCGGTCGCACGTGACAGCGGAGCAACTAAAGTATCTGTGGCGGTATGTCCTTTTAGATCACGTAAATCCACTTTTTTGTCGTCGGTCACTAGCAACTCTGGCTGTCCAAATACGGCAATCGCGTCTATTACATCAAGCAAGGGATAATCGCGGCGCTCCGCTAAAATCTTTGCGACCTCTCGATCTACGGGCCTCGGAAGAGATACCTCTTTCGGAACTTGTGCGTCTGCTTCAATGAACGCCTGTGTAATCCTCCAGCCAACGTAAAAAAGCTCCATGAAATCGCCGTCATGATGAAGAGGACAAATGACCAGGTTACGATCTTCGTCACGACGAACCTTATCTGTACGACCCTGGCGAACGGGAACGATGCCTATTCTCAACCCTGGCGCCTCTTCTAATTGATTTGGATTTATCTTTACGGTCGTCCCGACCCATTGCTCTTTTTCGGGTGACGTTGCCCCCGCCGTTTAATCCAGGTTGAACTGGAGTCTGGCCCTTGAGGGAAGGACCAGACGATGAAGCGGAAGCGGTTTACCGAAGAACAGATCATCGCGGTGCTGAAGGAGCACGAGCTTGGGGCGAAGACCTCGGATCTGTGCCGTAAGCACGGGATCAGCGAGGCGACCTTCTACAATTGGAAGAGCAAATACGGCGGGATGGACGTCTCGGAAGCCAAGCGGCTGAAGGCGCTGGAGGGCGAGAACGCCAAGCTGAAGCGGCTGTTGGCCGACGCCATGCTCGACAACGCGGCGCTGAAGGATCTGCTCTCAAAAAAATGGTGACGCCCGCCGTCAAGCGAGAGGCTGTCGCTCATCTCAAGGGCGCCCATGAGATGAGCGAGCGGCGGGCGTGCAACGTGATCGGCTGCGACCGGATGACGGTGCGCTACCGCTCGCGGCGCCCGGACGAGCCTTGTTTGCGCGAGCGGCTGGTAGCGCTTGCCAAGGAGCGCCGGCGGTTCGGCTATCGGCGCCTGCTCATCTTCCTGCGCCGGGAGGGCTTCGTCGTGAACCACAAGCGGCTGTTCCGCATCTACCGCGAGGAACGGCTCATGGTGCGCAAAAGAGGCGGCCGCAAAAGGGCTTTGGGCACCAGGACGCCGATGCCTGGGGCGACGCTGCCGAACGACCGCTGGTCGCTCGACTTCGTCTCGATCAGTTCGTCGGCGGACGCCGCTTCCGCATCCTCGGCATCTATGATGACTGTACGAGGGAATGCCTGGCGACGGTGGCCGATGTCTCGCTGTCTGGCCGCCGGGTCGTTCGCGAGCTCGATCTTCTGATCGCCGCGCGCGGCAAGCCCAAGTCGATCGTCAGCGACAATGGCACCGAACTGACCAGCAACGCGATCCTGGCCTGGACCGCCGACGCCAAGCGTCGACTGGCACTACATCGATCCCGGCAAGCCGGTGCAGAACGCCTTCATCGAGAGCTTCAATGGCCGGCTGCGGGACGAGTTCTTGAACGAGACCCTGTTCACCTCGCTGATGCAGGCTCGCCTGGCCCTCGAGGAATGGCGGCGCGACTACAACACCGTCCGGCCCCATTCAGGAATCGGCTGGCTGACACCTGCCGACTATGCCGCAACATTCTCACCGCAACAGGGCCAAGGCGCTTCGCGCTTTGATGGCTCCGCGCCTTGGCCCGTTGCTCCGATCATCAACGAGCTGAACCGCCAGACTCCACGTGCCTCTGGATGAAACTTGGGGGCAACGTCACCACCTACGTGAAGGTGCGGCAGAACGGCCGCATCATATCGGTCGCCGTGATCGTCGCGGTCGGCGTGAATGGCGATGGACGGCGTGCGATTTCTGGGGCTGGATATCGGCCCCTCAGAAGCCGAGACGTTCTGGACGGCATTCCTGCGCAAGCTCGCCCGTCGCGGCCTGCGCGGCGTGAAGCTGGTGATCTCCGATGCGCACGAGGGCATCAAGGCGGCCGTTACCAAGGTCTTGAATGCGACGTGGCAGCGTTGCCGCGTTCACTTCATGCGCAATGTCCTCGCCCACGCCGGCAGGCAGGGACGGCGCGTCGTCTCTGCCTTCATCGCCACCGCCTTCGCCCAGAACGACGCCGAGACAGCGCGAAGCCAATGGCGCCGGGTTGCCGACCAGCTGCGTCCCAAGCTGCCCAAGCTCGCCGCGTTCCTCGACGAGGCCGAGACCGACGTGCTCGCCTACATGACGTTCCCAGCCGCGCACCGGGCGAAGTTACACTCGACCAATCCAATCGAGCGTCTCAACGGCGAGATCAAGCGGCGCACCGATGTCGTCGGCATCTTCCCCAATGAGGACGCCATCGTACGTCTCGTCGGCGCTATCCTGCTCGAACAGAACGATGAATGGGCGGTGCAACGCGCCCGCTACATGACGCTGGAAACTATCGCGCCGTTGAGCAATGATGCCCCTGTCAACCTGCCGGTACTCGCAGGATGATCGATCCGGCTCCTGCCGTCGATCGCCATGGCACCGCGCCAGTTACACCACGCCAAGGGACACGATCCGCTAGTCGAGTTCTCGTATTTCTAAATGCCCCAACAATCGTGTTTATATGTTTGAGAAGCTTTGGAGGTTGTCCCACGGTGCCAGCGAGGATTCTGAAAATCCTCAGTCAGCATTTCCGCTATTAAATCAATCAGCTGAAGACTTCCAGATTTTTCTAAACCAAACAAAATAGATTGCGGTTCGCTCCCATTAATACGACACAACTTAATTGCATCGCTAATCCGTTCAACGACCCGCGGGTCACGCCGGTTCATTGCCTCATGAACTGCGTATTCAAAACAAATTCCGCAATCACCATCGCCAGCGCGATATAATCTGGCTAACAGTGAGAGCGTTATCATCTCACGCCCCCCAACTTTCTGCACCACGTCATCTTTTAAGGCATACAAGAGACCTTTCAGAATTGGCCGCACGACGGCAGTTAGTGCCAGAACCTCGTCAGCTACGGGCTGAAGCTGCCGTTCCTGCCTTATTTGCATCCTTGACCTCTACTATTGCGCCCAAAAGTAGAGGATCCTGACCGTAATAACAGTCGGTGGAATAACGCCGGTATGGGAGTCCTATCCCATCCACAATGATGAGCCACCTCTGCCCTTGACAGGCCGAAAATCCTAGGTATATAGTCAAAATACCTGCCCAGTGAGGGGCGCTTCTAGAGGCGTTCTCGAAGTGGGGCAGGGGCGGCGCCCGCGGGCGTGCTTCGCAAGCACGCACTCGGGAGGTCCCGGGACCCGACCGGGGGGCACTACGACCCCTCCGCAGGGAGCTCTGCTGGACTGGGGCCGCTCCAAAGGTTCGCGAACGTCCGCGGCGCGACAAGGCGATGAGCCGAACTGGCGCCAAGGAAAAGAAGCGAGCCGGAGCGGGAACCAGGAAGCGCGGACCCGGGAACGGAAATCGCCGCGCGTGGAGCGCCGCGAGGCGAGCGCGTCGATCGCAAGACGCGCCCGCGCTTCGCAAGCGCGGACCAATGGTGGCGCCTCGCGGCGCTCCATCCCCTCGCATGCGAGGGGACGCAGAGAATACAGGCCACCCCGGGCCTCGACAAACAACAGGGGTGCGGAGCGTTGGCTTATCTTGACGTGGGCCTTAACATAATTGAGAACTCCGACGGCCTTTGCGTGATCAGGATCAGACTCTCCGGTAATTGCGAAAACGATACCGATCGTTGTCAGAAACATGGACTCCAATACTACCAGCCGAGCCGCCATATCGTGTTCGGTCACTGGATTGTCCTCTTTCCGAGTGCTACTATTACGTTTAGTGAAATCCCCACATATTACAACCACTAGATTTACCCGGGCACAGAAAAGTAGAACGCTGGAATTTTTGTCGACCGGGGAGGCCTCACGAGCCGTGAACGGCAATTGTGTGACAGCCGCTGGCCGCTAGGCAGGAGAGTGCGGAAATCTGATAGTCAATATATGAGTGAAAGCCAGTCGTTTGCTTTCGTACGCAGTCCTTAAGCCAAGGTCTGACATGGATCTCGCGGCCTATTTCAAGGCGGAATTCGCCGAGCACCACGCCGTCGCGCGTCAGACCGAGGGCGCGCTCGCCGCTGCTTTTGCCGGCCTGAGCAAGGCTTGCGTCGCTTCGCTGCGCGCCGGCGGCAAGCTCATGTTCTTCGGCAATGGCGGCAGCGCCGCCGACGCCCAGCACCTCGCCACCGAATTGACCGTGCGCTACAAGGCCGACCGCACGGCCATCGCCGCGCTCGCGCTCACCACGGATAGCTCCGCGCTCACCGCCGCCGGCAACGACCTCGGCTTCGAGCGCGTGTTCGCCCGCCAGATCGAGGCGCTCGGCAAGCGCGGCGACGTGGCGATCGCCATCTCGACCTCGGGCAAGAGCCGCAACATTCTCGCCGCGCTGCGCCAAGCCAAGACCATGGGGCTCGTCACCGCCGCGCTCGGCGGCCAAGGCGGCGGGGAGATGAAAGGCCTCGCCGACCACCTGCTGGTGGTGCCGTCCGACACCGTCGCGCGCATCCAGGAGATGCACATTACCCTCGGCCAGATGCTGTGCGGGGCGATCGAGATCGAGCTCGGCCTGGCCACGAAATAGTCCCGCCCGGCCAGCCGCATAGCCCGACCCACGGGCTATTTTTGTCGGCCTTTCGCATTGCGAAATAGCCATTGGCTATGCTGAAAATCCTTGACTCCCTGCGCCCGGGCGATTTCCCTTGCCCTCTCAGGGAGGAAACAAAAAATGGATGCCACCATTCTGCCCGGGCCGGGAGCCGAGGCGGCCCGCCCGCCGCGCGGCAATTCGGATCGCCACAATATCCAATCGGTCGATCGCGCGCTGTTGCTCTTGGAGACCATCGCCGAGGCCGGCGGCGAGGCGACCCTCACCGAACTCGCCACCCGCACCGGGCTCAATATTTCCACCTGCCATCACCTGCTGGCGACGCTGATCCAGCGCGGCTTCGCCACCAAGGTGACGGGGCGCAGGCTCTACGCCTTGGGCGCCCGCATCCTGCATCTCGGCCACGCCTGCTTGCAGGTCGACCTGCCGCGGCGCGCGCAGCCTTATCTGGAGAACATCAACCGCGTCACCGGCGAGACGGTGCATCTCGCGGCCTTGCAAGGCGACAACGTGGTGACGCTCGCCGTGCGCGAGGCGACGCATGCCGTGCGTGTCGGCACCGGCCGCACCGGCAAGGTCGAGGCGCCGCACGCCACCTCCGTCGGCAAGGCGATCATGGCCTGGCTGCCGGAAGACGAGATGAAGCGCATTCTCGCCGGCGGCATGAAACGCTACACCGACAAGACGATCACCGATTTTCCCGCCTTCCTGGAATCGCTGCGCGTCGTGCGCCGCAACGGCTACGCCATCGACCGCGAAGAGTATCTGCCCGGCGTCATCTGCGTCGGCGCCGCCATTCGCGACCAGGCCGGCACCGTGATCGGCGCGATCAGCGCTTCGACGCCGACCATGCGCGCCGACGAGGACCACATCGCGCTCATGCGCGAGGAGATCACCGCCGCCACGCGCGCGCTGTCGGCCGAATACGGCGAGCCTTCGTCGAACGGCGCCGGCCAGCGGACGCAGGCCGCGGCCGGCTGACCGCGATTTTTGCATTGCATTTGGAGGAAAGATGTACGCACCGCCCGGAGTGAAGACCAACCACAACGAATTTCCGATCCCGGACATGCATGCGCGCCTGGCTGCTCGGCGACCCCGGGCAGCTGAGCATGGGCGAGAAGCCGGTGCCGGTGCCGAAGAAGGCGGAGGTGCTGGTGCGCATCGACGCGGTGGCGATCTGCGCCACCGACCTCGAGATCATCTATCACGGGCCGCCGGCCATGATCCAAGGCGGCCTGCCGTTCAACAAGGGCTTCACCCCCGGCCACGAATACATGGGCACGGTGGTGGCGCTCGGGCCGGGCGTCGACGAATACGCGATCGGCACGCGCGTGGCGGTCGAGATCCACGCCGGCTGCGGCCAATGCAAGCGCTGCCGCGAGGGCATGTACACCTCCTGCCACAACTACGGCCTCAATTACGGCGACGTCGACAAGGGCCACCGCGCCAACGGCTTCACCACCGACGGCGGCTTCTGCGAATACCAGGTCAACAATATCAATACGCTGGTCGCCATCCCCGACGAGATGTCCGACGAGGAAGGCACGCTGGTGGTCACCGCCGGCACCGCCATGTACGCGCTCACCGAGCTCGGCGGGCTGGTGGCGGGCGAAAGCGTCTGCGTCACCGGTCCCGGGCCCGATCGGGCTGATGGCCGTTGCCGTGGCGAAAGCGCTCGGCGCCCAGCCGGTGATCCTCACCGGCACGCGCGACAACCGCCTCGAGATCGGCAAGGCGCTCGGCGCCGACGCCGTGGTCAACATCCGCAAGACTCCCGACGTGGTCGCCGAAGTGAAGAAGCTCAACGGCGGCAAGGGCGTCGACTACGTGGTCGAATGCTCGGCCGCCACCAGCGCGGTCAACGACGCCGTGCGCATGGTCAACCGCGGCGGCCGTGTCTGCCTCGCCGCCTTCGCCCACGAGGAAGTGCCGGTGGACGTCGCGCATATCGTGCGCAACAACATCTATCTCTTCGGCATCCGCGGCGAGGGCAAGAGCGCCACCCACCGCGCCGAGGCCTTCATGGCGCAGAAGCGCTTCGACGCCACCAAGATTCACACCCACACCTTCCCGCTCGACGACCTGCCGACGGCGATCCGCTACGCCAAGGACCGGGTCGACGACGCCATCAAGGTGGTGGTGAAGGCGAAAATGGACGCCGCGCACAAGCAGGCGGCGGAGTAACTGATGCCGTCGTCCCCCGCGAAAGCGGGGGACCCAGTACGCCGTGTCATGCGTGTCATGGCGGTTCGCGACGGCGGTGACTAATGGATCGTCCGCTTTCGCGGACGATGACGTCAGGAGAAATTGGCAAGGCCGATGCTCACCTGCGACGACTACCTGACCCCGGCTACGCTCGACGAAGCCTTCGCCGCGATGGCGAGCCATCGCGGGCGCTATCGCGTGGTCGCCGGCTGCACCGACACTTATCCCTGGGCGCGCGAGGGCAGGGCGGGCGACGTTCATATCCCGGCGCTGATCGACGTTTCTCGCATCCCCGAGCTCAACGCGCTGCGCGTCGAGGAGCGCCGCGTGCACCTCGGCGCCGCCACCCCGATGCAGCGCTTTCTCGACGATGCGAAGCTCGCGCGCGCCCTGCCGGCCATGCCGCGCTGCGCCGTCTGGTTCGCCGACGACCAGATTCGCGCGCAGGCGACCGTCGGCGGCAATATCGTCAATGCCTCTCCGGCCGCCGACGCGCACGCCCTGCCTGATCGCGCATGAGGCCACGGTCGAGCTTGCCTCGGCGGGCGGCAAGCGCAGCATGCCGCTCGCCGATTTCGTCACCGGTCCCAACAAGACCGCCCTGCAAGAGGGCGAGTTGCTCACGGCCATCGAATGCGACGCGCTGCCGGCATACGGCGGCAGTTTCGAGAAGGTCGGGCACCGCCGCTCGCTGGTGATCTCGCTCGTCTGCCTCGCCGCCCTCATCAGGCTCGACGCGCAAGGCCGCCTCGTCGAGGACGCGCGCCTGGCGATCGCCGGGATCGGCCCGCGCCCGCTGCGCCTGACCGAAGTCGAGAACTTCCTCAAGGCCGGCCCGCTCAGCGCCGATCGGCTGGAACAGGCCGCCGACATGCCGGTTTCCCTGGTCGCCTCGCGCACGCGGCAGGAATACCGCCGCGACGTCGTGCGCGGGTTCATGGCGCGCGGGCTGATCAACGCCGCCCGCCGCGCCGGCGCCTCACCCGATACGCTGAGCAACGAACTGGAGGCGGCTTATGCCTGATCTCCGTTTCGAAGCCACCGTCAACGGCCGCAAGATCAAGCGTATGGCCAAGCCGCATCAGCGCTTGCTGGATTTCCTGCGCGACGACCTCAACCTCACCGGCAACAAGGAAGGCTGCGGCGCCGGCGAATGCGGCACCTGCTCGGTTTTCGTCGACGGCACGTTGTTGAAGTCCTGTCTGCTGCCGGTGGCCAAGGCGCAAGGCGCCGTGATCGAGAGCGTCGAGGCGCTCGCCGCCACCGGCGAATTGAGCCTGCTGCAAAAGGCTTTCCACAAGCTGGGCGCCAGCCAGTGCGGCTACTGCATCCCCGGCATGGTGATGGCGGCAACCGCGGCGCTGCGCGCCAATCCATTTGCCGACCGGGAAGAGATCAAGGAGCGCCTCGGCGGCAATATCTGCCGCTGCACCGGCTATCAGAAGATTTTCGACGCGGTGGAACTGGCGCGCGACGTGCAGAACGGCCGCCTGCCGGCGACCGCGCTCGCCGAGATCGAGGCGGAGCAGGGCGACTTCATCGGCCGCAACGTGCGCCGCATCGACGCGCCCAGCAAAGTCTCCGGCCGGCTCAAATATGCCGGCGACATGGTCATGCCCGGCATGCTGCACGTGCAAGTGCTGCGCTCGCCGCATGCGCACGCCCGCATCGTGTCGATCGACACCTCCGCCGCCGAGGGCATGGACGGGGTCGAGGGCGTGATCACCTCCGCCGACGTGCCGGGCGAGGACGGCTTCGGCGTCTTCGTCAACGACCAGCCGATCATGGCGCGCGGCAAGGTGCGCTATGTCGGCGAGGCGGTGGCCGCCGTCGCGGCGGTCGACCTCATCACCGCCCGGCGCGCCGCTTGAAGCCATCAAGGTCGAATACGAGCCATTGCCGGCGGTGTTCGACGTTGACGAAGCACAGCGGCGCCGGCGCGCCGGTGCATGCATGACTACGCGCCCGACAATCGTCACCAAGCACATTCCGATCCGCGTCGGCGATGTAGAACAGGGCTTTGCGCCGATCCGATCTGGTGGTCGAGGAAACCTACTACGACGCAAGCCGATCGAGCACGCTTATCTCGAGCCGGAGGCGGGTCTCGCTTACGTCGACCACGACGACGTGGTGACCATCGTCTCCCCCAGCCAGAACATCACCCACCACCGCCACATGCTCGCGCGCATCATCGCCAAGCCGATCAGCAAGGTGCGCTTCATCATGAGCCCGGTGGGCGGCGGCTTCGGCGGCAAGGAAGACATGATCTACCAGGGCATGCTGGCGCTGCTCGCCATGAAGACGCGGGCAGCCGGTGCGGCTGGTGTTCACGCCGCGAGGAATCGATCGTCTCCACCGCCAAGCGCCACCCCTCGCGCACCACATTGCGCATGGGGCTCGCGCGCGATGGCCGCATCCTCGCCGCGCACCTGACCATGGTCTGCGACGGCGGCGCCTATGGGCTCGTCCACCGAAGGCGTCATGCGCAAGGCGGCCATCCTCGGCGCCGGCCCTTACGCCATCCCCAACGTGCGCGTCGACACCTACGGCATCTACACCAACAACACGCCGTCCGGCGCCTTCCGCTCCTTCGGCGCGCTGCAGACGCAATTCGCCACCGAATCGCATCTCGACATCTGCGCCGAGCGGCTCGGCCTCGATCCCTTCGAGATCAGGCGCATCAACGCCATGCGCGACGGCGCCGTCACGCATACCAAGCAGAAGCTCGGCAGCGGTCAGCCTCACGCGCGTGCCTCGACGCCGCCGAGAAAGCCTCCGGCTGGGAGCAGGGCGCGCCCACCGCGCGCGGCGCCAGCGCGCCACGATCTCGAACCGCCCCGACATCCGCCCGCCGGTCTCGCTCGGCGCGCGCTTCGCCGGCGTCGAGAAACAGGAGGCGGCGGAGTGATGACGGTCATCGGCGACGCAGCGCTTTCATCTCTCTCGTCATTCCGGGGCGCGCGCGAGCATGAGCGAGCGAACCCGGAATCCAGATCGAAGCACTGAAGCTTGTTCTTGCCGATTACCGGGTCCGGCGCTTGCGCGACCGCCCTCTCCCCGTGAATGGACGAGGAACAAAGGATCGTCAGCTAATGGCCCGCACGCGCGGACGCGGCATGGCCGCCTGCTGGTACGGGATCGCCCGCACCGCCACGGTCGATCGCGCCGGCGCCTGGGCCGAGATCGACGACGGCGGCAGCGCCAAGGTCGTCACCGGCGTCACCGAGATCGGCGAGGGCATCCTCACCGTGCTGGCGCAGATCGCCGCGCAGGAGATGGGCGTGAAGCCCGAGCACGTCGTCATCGGCGACAACGACACCGCGCGCTCGCCGGAAGCGGCGCATGCCGGCGCCAGCCGGCAGACCTACATGATCGGCAGTGCGGTCGCCCTTGCCATCGCGTGAAGCGCGCAAGCGCCTGGTCGATTGTCATGGCCGAGGTCTGGGAGGTGCGCGCCGGAGCAGATCGGCACCGGCAACGGCGAAATCTGGGCCGACGAACTCCAACCACCGCATCCCCATGGGCGAAGCGGTGAGCATCGCCAAGAGCCGCGGCGTGGTGCCGGTCGGCTCCGCCACGTTCGGCACCGACACCACCGGGCTCGATCCCGGTCGACGGCTCCGGCCGCCCCTGGCAGGCCTATGTGTTCGGCTGCCAGGTGGCCGAGGTCGAAGTCGATACCGTCACCGGCGAAGTGCAGGTGCTCGGCATCTGGGCCGCGCACGACGTCGGCCGCGCCGTCAATCCGCATAGGCGTCGAAGGCCAGATCGAAGGCGGCGTGGTGCAGGCGCTCGGCCAGGGCCTGATGGAGGACTACAAGCTCAGCGCAAGGCCGCACCTCCACCTCGGGCTTCGCCAAATACATCCTGCCGACCTCGCTCGACGTGCCGCGCATCAATTCGATCATCGTCGAGGATCCCGGACCCGATCGGCCCGCTCGGCGTCAAGGCGATCGGCGAGCCGGCCATGGTGCCGACCATTCCCGGCCATCATGAACGCCATCTACGACGCCGTCGGCGTGCGCATCACCGCACCTGCCGGCGACGCCGGAAAAGGTGCGCATGGCGATCCGCGAAAAGGAACAACGCGAAGCCGCGGATTCAAGCGGCCGAATAACGCGACGAAATAGACACTTGTAAAATCCGCGGATTCACATCGACACTAGCGGCGCAATCGAGGGGAGACTAATAAATGACGATCAGCATGTACCAGAAAATGCGGGTGGGCGTGGTGCACTTCAAGGCCTTCCCGGGCCTGGAGAGCGGCGAGGGCCCGCTCGCCGCCGACGCTGGAAAAAATCTGCGCCGACGATTTCTGGACCGCCGTCGAAGTCGGCTGGATGAAGGATTATCGCGAGCGCAACACCTGCCGCATGCTGCTCGACCAGGCGCATCTGTCGGTCGCCTATGCGACGCAGCCGCGCATCCTCGGCAACAAGCTCAACCTCAATTCCTTCGACGCCGCCGAGCGCGGCCGCGCCATCAACGCGGTGAAGAACTGCATCGACGAGGCCTACGACCTCGGCGCCGAAGTGGTGCGCATCATCGCCGGCAAGGATCCCGGGCGACGCCAGGCGCGAAGAGGCCAAGAAGCTGCTGATCGATTCGATCCACCAGATCCTGGAATACGGCAAGGAAGAAGGGTCGATGAACTTCACGCTCAAGATTTTCGACCGCGATATCGACAAAATGAACTTGATCGGCCATTTCTCCGACGCCGTCGACATCGCCAACGCGATCGCGCCGCACAACCCGAATTTCGGCCTGCTCGCCGACCTGTCGCATTTCCCGCTGCTCGACGAGAAGGCGGAGGAGGCGATCCCGCGTGATCAAGCCCTAGCTCACTTCCGTGCATCTCGGCAATTGCGCCTTCCGCGACCGCAAGCATCCGGCCTATGGCGACATCCAGCCGCGCTTCGGCGTTCCCGGCGGCGAGATCGACACCGCGGAAGTCACCGACTTCTTCGACATCCTCGAGGAGAACGGCTTCTTCCGCCCAGGCCAAGCGCCCGATCGTCAGCGCCGAGGTTCGCCCGGTGCTCGCCGGCGAGACCTCCGACATCATCCTGGCCAATGCCAAGCGCGTCATCCGCGACGCCTGGGTGCTCTCCGGCGCGCGGCGCAGGCCGCGCTCCCCGAGCGTCAGCGAGGAGCGCACGAGCGCCGTTCACCGCCAGGCGGCCGAATAGAAAAGCCGCCATCAAGCGACAAAAAGCCAAAACGACAATCAAGAACGAGGGAGGAATAAGTCATGAGGAACCACAGCGGAGGCACTTGCCCATTCGGCTCTGCCGCGGCGGCATCCGCCGTCGCGGCCCTGCTGCTCGCGCCCATCGCCGCCGCGCGCGCCGAATTTCCCGACAAGCCGGTCGAAATGACCGTGCTGTTCGGCTCCACCGCCAAGACCATCGCGCAGGTGCTCGCCGACCAGATGGGCAAGGCGCTGGGCAAGCCGGTGGTGCCGGTGTTCCGTCCGGGCGCAGGCGGCGCGGTCGGCTACACGCATGTCGCCAGTTCGCCGGCCGACGGCTACTCGATCGTGTGGAATTCCAACTCGATCAGCACCACGCATCTGCAAGGCAATATGAAGCTGACCTACCAGGACTTCGTCCCGATTGCCCGCATCAGCGTGGAATCGCTGGTGGTGGCGGTGAAGGCCGACAAGCCCTGGAAGACGCTGAAGGACATCGCGGAAGCGGCCAAGAAGTCGCCGAACAAGCTGAAAGTCGGCACCGCCGCCAAGGGCTCGTTCACGCATGTGACCGCGGCGGCGATCTTCGACGCGCTCGGCATCGGCGACAAAGTGATCTACGTGCCGCTCGGCGGCCAGGGCAAGGTGCCGGCCGAATTGGTGGCCGGCCGTCTTGACGCGGCGGTGCAGTTTCCCGGCCAGTTCGTCTCGTTCCTCAAGGCCGGCGAAGTTCGCCTCATCGCCATGACCTCCGGCGAGCGCCTCTCCGCCTTCCCCAAGGTGCCGACGGCGAAGGAAGAGGGCGTGGACGTGGAGCTGTCGATGTGGCGCGGTTTGGCGGCGCCCAAGGGCACCCCCATGCCGGTGGTGATGAAGCTGCAGGAAGCGGCCAAGAAGGCGGCGGAATCGCCGCAGTTCAAGGCGACGCTCGCCAAGCTCGGCGCCGACGTGAGCTTCCTCGACCACGACGCCTTCGGCAAGCTTATCGTCAAGGACGATGGCCGTCTCGACAAGATCATGAAGGGCCTCGGCCTCGAGAAGAAGCCGAAGAGCTGACGGAGTCGCGGCAACTACGGCTGATCGAACGGCATGTCCGCTAGTCTGCGTAACCGGATCTCGGGCGCGATCCTGCTCGCCGTCGCTCTGGTCTGGATCGTGCTCGTCTACCAGACGATCGCGCCCGGCCAGGCCGGCAGGAATTCATACTCCGCAGCGCTGCGGTGTATGGATTCCGTGTTCGCTCGCTATCGCTCGCGCCCCGGAATGACGGAGCATTTACCCGGCACGCGCATGAACCCGAAAAGCCACAGCGGCTTTTCACAAGAGTTCGTGTGAGTCGATCCCATGGACGCCTTCGTCAACGCCATTCCGCTGGTGCTCGCCCCGAGCGTGCTCGGCGCCGTCAGCCTGGGCACGGTGATCGGGCTTGTCTTCGGCGCCATACCGGGCCTCACCTATACGATGGCGCTGTCGCTGGTGCTGCCGATGACGTTCGGCGCCGGCGCCATGCCGGCGATCGCCTTGATGGTGGGCACCTATGTCGGCGGCATGACCGGCGGCTCGGTCTCCGCCATCCTCATCGGCGTGCCCGGCACGCCGTCGGCGGCGGCCACCGTGCTCGACGGCTATCCGATGCGGCAGGCCGGCAAGGCGAGCCTGGCGCTCGGGCTGGCGGTCATCAGCTCGACCGTCGGCGGCCTGATCAGCCTCTTGATCATGGTGGTGTCCGTCAACGTCATGTCGCGGCTCGCGCTCAAGTTCGGCCCGGCGGAGATTTTCGCGCTGGTCCTGTTCGGCATGTCCACGATCTGCGGCCTGGCCGAGAAGTCGCTGGTGCGCGGATTGATCGCCGGCGTCATCGGCCTGATGCTGATGACGATCGGTCTCGACGAAATTACCGGCGAACAGCGCCTGACCTTCGGCACTGTGACGTTCCAGCAGGGCATCAACCTGGTGGTGGCGATGATCGGCCTGTTTGCCGTGCCGCACATCATCCAGACCTTCGCGATCTACCGCGCCGGCCTGCAGAAGCATACCGACCCGCAGGACGCCCGTCTCGAACTGCCCTCGCTCGCGCTGATGCGGCGCGCCCTCGGCGTGATGGTACGCTCCTCGCTGATCGGCACCGTGATCGGCGCCATTCCGGGGACCGGCGGGCCGATCGGCGCCTTCCTCGCCTATGACAATGCCCGCCGTTTCTCCAAGCAGCGCAGCCAATTCGGCAAGGGCATCGAGGAGGGCGTGATCGCGCCCGAGACCGCCAACAACGCGGTCAGCGGCGGCACCTTCATCCCGCTCTTGAGTCTCGGCATTCCCGGCGATCCGGCCACCGCCGTCATCCTTTCCGGCCTGCTGATCCACGGGCTGTTTCCGGGGCCGATGCTGTTCCGCGAGCATCCGACCGAGATCTACGGCATCTATCTCGCGATCATTTTATCGTATGTGGTCATCCTGGTGGTGCAGCTGCTCGGCATCCGCCTGTTCGTCAAGATCCTGCTGGTGCCGCCGCATCTGTTGGCCGTCGCGGTCATGGTCATGTGCGTGATCGGCTCCTACGCCATCCGCAACTCGGTGTTCGACGTCTATACGCTGGCCGCCTGCGGCCTGATGGGCTACCTGTTGCTGCGCGCGCGCATCCCGGTGACGCCGGTGGTGCTCGGCCTGGTGCTGGGGCCGACGCTGGAAAGCCAGTACCGTACCGCCATCATCGAGTCGGAAGGGCATTTCTCCATCTTCTACACCTCGCCGACCGCGCTGCTTTTCTTCGCGCTGGCGCTTTTGGTGATCGTGGTGCAGCTATGGAGCAATGCGCGTCACCGGGCGCAGGATGCGCAGGCCGCGCGCGCGGCCGAGCAGGAGGCTAGCGCATGATCGCGAAAAGGAAGAACCGGTTTTCGCAAAAGATCATGCGCAAGCCGAGATGTCAGGAACGCGCTGTGATTCAACCTGAATGGAAAAGGCTCGAGCCGTGCTGACGCGTGCGGGCGAAAGCGAAGCCGACCGCCAGATGCGCGAACGCGCCCGCGCCGTCGCGCAAGCAGGCGGCATCGAGGCCGCGCTCGCCAAGGGCGCGCTGCCAAAACTCATCGAAGTCACGCTGTCGGAAGCGCTGGTGCTCGGCCTGCTCAAGCAGGGCGTCGCCAAATACTTCGCCATTTTCGGCCACGGCTCGACCGATCTCGGCAATGTGCTGCGCATCTACGAGGAGGAGGGCGTAACGCGCACCATCAATTGCCGCAACGAGGTGGAGATGGCGCATGCCGCCACCGCCCTGCGCTGGCAATACGGCGAAGCGTCCGCCGTCGTCACCTCGATCGGGCCCGGCGCGCTGCAGGCCTTCGCCGGCTCGCTGGCGGCGGCCTCCAACGGAGTCGGCGTCTATCACATCTACGGCGACGAGACGACCTACGGCGAAGGCTACAATATGCAGCAGGTGCCGAAGGAAGAGCAGGGCCTGTTCGGCCGCATCACCGCCACGCTCGGCCAGTCCTATATCCTGCACACGCCGGAAGCCTTGCGCGATGCGCTGCGGCGCGGCGCGCTCTGCGTCAATCATCCCTACCGCGCCGGCCCCTTCTATCTGCTGCTGCCGCTCAATACGCAGCCGGCGCGCCTGACGGTCAACCTCGCCGCGCTGCCGGCGCGGCCCGAGCTGCCGAGGCTTGCGCCGGCCGACGATAAGCTGATCGAGCAGGCGGCCGCCATGATCGCCAAGTCCGGCAAGGTAGCGATCAAGGCGGGCGGCGGCACGCGTGGCCACGACGCGGCCGTGCGCCGTCTCGCCGAAGCTGCCGGCGCCGCGCTGGTGCTGTCGCCCGGCTCGACCGGCGTGCTGGCCGACGCGCACGCGCAGAACATGCATGTCGGCGGCTCGAAGGGCTCGATCAGCGGCAACTATGCCATGGCCGAGGCCGAGCTCCTGCTCGTGATCGGCTCGCGCGCGGTCTGCCAGGCCGACTGCTCCGGCATCGGCTACAAGCGCGCCGAGGCCGTCATCAATATCAACGGCGATCTCGCCGACGCCACCCACTACAACAAGACGATCGCGCTCATCGGCGACATCGGCGCGGTGGCTGACCGGCTCGCGGCCAAGCTCGAGACGCTCGCCGCCACGGCCGACAAGAAAGAGTGGCTCGCCGCCTGCGCCGCCAAGAAAAAAGAATGGGCCGACTACAAGGCCAAGCGCTATGCCTGCCCGCCGCTCAACGACGAGGCCTGGCAGAAGCCGGTGCTCACCCAACCCGCCGCCATCAAGATTGTCGCCGACGTCGCCAAGGAGATCGGCGCCGCCAAGTTTTTCGACGCCGGCGACGTGCAGGCCAACGGCTTCCAGATCGTCGAGGACGACAAGACCGGCGACAGCTTCACCGAAGCCGGCGCTTCTTACATGGGCTTCGCGCCGAGCGCGCTGCTGGCGAGCGCGCTCGCCGACAAGCCGCGCTATGGCATCGCCTTTTGCGGCGACGGCTCCTTCATGATGAACCCGCAGATCCTGATCGATGCGGTCGAGCACAAAGTGCGCGGCATGATCGTCATCTTCGACAACCGCCGCATGGCCGCCATCAGCGGACTGCAAGTTGCGCAATACGCCCACGACTTCCGCACCAACGACCGCGTCGCGGTCGACTATGTGCAACTTGCTTCCGCCATTGCCGGCGTGCTGGCGCTTTCCGGCGGCGACAACGCCGCGGCGTTGCGCGCCGCGCTGAAATCGGCGCAGGCCCATGCCGGCCTCGCGGTGGTGCACGTGCCGGTCTATTGCGGGCCGGACGAGCTCGGCGGCCTCGGCGCCTGGGGCGAATGGAATGTCGGCAATTGGGTGGCCGGCGTGCAGAGCGCCTGGATCAGGCAGGACCTTTAGGGCCAGTTCGTTTGGCTCGATGCATATTTCTCCCGCTCACTCCCGCGAAAGCGGGAATCCAGAATGCAACCGCAGCGCCGGAGATCTCTGCCCTGAGTCCCCGCTTTCGCGGGAGTGAGCGGGTGTTTTGGTTTTGCCCGTGCCGCCTGGTTCCGGCCTGCCGCCATACGGTACGGCATGGAACGGAAGCGAGGGTTCCATTGTTTTCTCGCCACACCCGGCTGCCAGTGGCGCAGCGTTTTTCGGAGGCAGTTTCGATGGAAAAGCCCAAAGAGCACGCGAAAGAAGAGCGCGAGCGCATCAAGCGCAAGGAGGACGAGGTTACCGTCGATTCCGACGAGAGCTTCCCGGCGAGCGACCCGCCTTCGTTCAACCCGGGCACCACCGGCGCGCCGCAGACGAAGAAACAGAAGAAGTAGCACCGTCTGTCATTCCGGGACGCCGCGAAGCGGCGGGCCCGGAATCCATATTCCCCAAGCCGGGATTATGGATTCCGGGTTCGCGGCCTTCGGCCGCGCCCCGGAATGACTATGTGAATTTCATCCCCAACAACTGCTCGGCGTTGCCGCAGTACACCTTGCGCGCCGCCTGCGGAGAAAGCTCGAGCTGCTCGATGGCCTTGATCGTCGGCCCGATCGGGCCGAGCGGCGCGTCCGACGCAAACACCACGTGCTCGTCGCCGAAAAACTCCAGCCCGCAGCGCAGCGCATGGGCGCCGCCGCCGAACATCGCGGTGTCGGCATAGAAGTCGTGCAGATAGTCCACGTGCGGCCGCTTCAGCGACGGCAGCACCTGCGAATAGTCCTCGTCCGAGGTGCGGGCGCCGAGCACCTTCAGTCCCGGCCCGATGCGGCCGTCGTAGAAGGGGATCATGCCGCCAAGATGGTGCGTGATGATCTTCAGCGTCGGATGGCGGTCGAACAGCCCGCAGAACACCAGGCGGATCATCGCCACCGAGGTGTCGTAGGGCCAGCCCAGGCACCACCACATTTCGTAGCGCGATTTCGGCTCGGCGGCGTAGTCGGTCATCGCCGCCGTGCGCGCCGGGTGCAGCCAGATCGCCGCGTCGAGCTCGGCGATCGCCGCGAACAGCGGCTCGAATTTCTTTGAATCGAGCGGCTCGCCGGCGATGCTCGTGTAGACGAGCACGCCGCGCGCGCCGAGCTCGGTGACGGCGCGGCGCGCCTCGGCGACCGAGCCGTCCACGTCGGTGAGACAGAGCGCGGCGGCGAAGGTCGGGAAGCGCTGCGGATGCTTGCGGCAGAGCTCCGCCATCTCGTCATTAGCGATGCGCGCAAGCCTCAAGCCGGCTTCGGGGCTGGCGATCTCCTCGATCGGCGGATTGGGCAGCGAGACGATCTGCCGGTAGTCGCCGTATTCGTCCATCTCCTTGAAGCGCGCGTCGAGGTCGAACAGCTTGGTGATGCTGCGCAGCCGCTTGCCGAGGTTCATCGCCATCGGCGTCACCTTGGTCATCTCCGCGAAAAAGCGCTCGGGAAAGATGTGGCAATAAATGTCGATCTTGGGGGCCATGGCTTGTCTCCCGACTGTCATGCCCCGCGCAGGCGGGGCATCCAGTACGCACCGGTTAGGGCGTGATTACCGGATCGCCCGCTGGAGCTCGTCCCCGCGCAGGCGGGGACGGGCGATGACAGCTTGCATTGGCCGCTAGCTCAGCGGCTTCAGCTTGCCGCCGACCGGAATCTCCGGCGCCGACTTGTTCTCGGTGATCACCAGATCGAACTTGCCGTCCTTCTGGCGCTGCCATTGCCCGGCCACCAGCGGCGTCTTCGACACGTTCTTCACCGGCTTGCCGGCCCAATGCACCGGCCCGACCATCGAGTGGTAGTTGGTCGAGGTGATCGCGGCGAGCGTCGCCTTCGGGTCGTGCGGGTTCTTGCTGCGCTTCAAGACGTCGATCGCCACTTCGAACAGCGCGTGCTGATAGCCGATCGGCTGCGTCCACGGCCGCTTGGTCGCCTTTACATAGGCGTCGGTGAGCTGCTTGGCGGTCTGCCCGGTGAGGCCGGACTTGAACGGGAAGGTCGGCGTCCACCAGATTTCGCTGGTCAGCCCGTCGCCGCGCGCGCCGAGCGACTCCACCACCGAGGGGAACAGCAGCGCCTTGCCGATGGTGACGATCTTGGGATGGAAGCCCTGCTGCGCCGCCTGCGACCAGAAGGTGGCGAAGTCGGGCGGGATCATGTTGCCGACCACGAGCTCGCAGTTCGCCGCCTTGAAGGCGGAGATCTGCGAGGTGAAGTCGTTGTTCATCACCTGATAGCGGCCGGGATCGTGCAGCTTGTAGCCGGCTTTCGACAAGGCGGGCGGCAAGCCGTGCTGCGTATCGCCCCAGGCATTGCCGTCGGCGTCGTTCGGGAACAGGCCGCCCACCGTCTTGTTGGTCTTGAGCGAATCCCACATCGGCAGGTAGGAGGCGATCACGTCCTCCAGCCCCCAGAAGAAGTGGTAGGTCCAGGTGAAGCCCTTGGCCGGATCGCCCTTGCGGCCGAAAAAGTAAGGCTGCCAGGGGCAATTGGTGGTGACGCACGGCGTCTCGTTGACTTCGGCCTGATCGGCCACCGGGTTGGTGGTGTCGGGCGCAGCCGATGCCAAAATCAGGTTGACCTTGTCGCCGAGGATCAGTTCGGAGGCGACGTCGGAGGCGCGGCTGGCGCTCGACTGGCTGTCCTTGGAAATGATCTCGACGTGATAGGTCTTGCCGCCGCTCTTCAGCCCATCTTTAAGGATGCCGCGCACCTGCTCGAGGATGAAGCTGTCCGCCTCGCCGAAACCGGCGAGCGGCCCAGTCTTCGGACTGACATGCCCGACTTTGATGGTGTCGGATGCGGCCAGAGCCGGCGGTAGGCGCAGCACCGCCGGCGCCGCGATGGCGCCGAGGCCGGTCTTGACCAAGGTGCGGCGATCGATGCCGTGACGTGTTCTTTCAGATTTCATTGATACCTCCCTGATGCGATTTTTGCTTTCCTACATTCGTCATGGCTGGACATGACGCATCCTATGGAATCCGGTTGATCAATTGTCTCAGTCATTCCGGGACGCCGCGAAGCGGCGGACCCGGAATCCATACTCCGCAGCAGGGGTTATGAATTCCGGGTTCGCGGCCTTCGGCCGCGCCCCGGAATGACGAAAACAATTGCCGATTTGGTTTCATTACCTTGCGTCTTCTTCCCTTGCCTTCTTCAAATGCCGCAAGACTTTCGCGCGCAGCGCCTGCTGCTGTTGCGGCGTCCACTTGCGGAAGCCTTCGCCCGACTTGAAGCCAAGCTTGCCGTCCTGCACCAGCTTTTCGAGATAGGGCGACGGCGCGGGTCTGCTGTCGATCGCCGGCAGCACGGTCTTGTGGATCGCCAGCGTCAGGTCGGTGCCGACCATGTCGGCGTTCTCCAAGGGACCAAGCACCGCCAGCCGCCGCCCGAACGCCGCCTTGATCACGTCGTCGACCGTCTGCGCGTCGCAGATGCCGTTCTCCACCAGCGAGATCGCCTCGCGCCATAAGGCATGCTGCAGGCGGTTGCCGATGAAGCCGGGCACGTCCTTCTTCACATGCGCCGGCTGCTTGCCGGCCTGCGCGTGCAGCCGCATGGTGAAATCGACCGCCTCGGGCTTCGTCCATGGCGTTTCGATCACCTCCACCAGCGGCACCAGGTAAGGCGGGTTCCACCAATGCGTGCCGAGCGCGCGCTCGCGTTTCTGCAAGCCTTCCATGATGCGGGTGATCGGGATGACGGACGTGTTGCTGGCGAGGATCGTGTCCGGCCGCACGTGCTTCTCGATCTCGACGAACAGTTTCTGCTTGAGCGGCAGATCCTCGAGCACGGCTTCGACCACGTAATTGGCCGCGCCCACGGCTTGCGCCAAATCCACAACCGGCGTCACCCGCTCGGCGGCGCTTTCGTCGTCGCCCAGGTCTTTCAGGTTGGTCAAAATGCGTGCCTTGGCGCTGTCGAGCGACGCCTTCGCCGCGTCGGTGATGGTGACGTCATGGCCGGCGAGCGCAAACACCTGCGCGATGCCGTGGCCCATCAGCCCGGCGCCGACGACGGCGATCTTGGGTTTGGCAGCCATTATTGTTGTCCGTCATTCCGGGACGCGCCGAAGGCGCGGACCCGGAAACCAGACGCAAGCACCGCGCTTGTCTCTGGATTCCGGGTTCGCGTGCGCCGCACGCGCCCCGGAATGACAACGCATGAGAACCCGTCCATCACGTCAGCCCGCCGTGTAGCCGCCGTCGGCGTAGAGGATGTGGCCGGTGTAGAAATCCGACGCCTTCGACGCCAGGAACAGCAGCGGGCCCGCCAGATCCTCCGGTTCGCCCAGCCGCCCTTTCGGCACCCGCGCGAGGAAGCCCTTGCGCACGGTCTGCGCCCGCTCGCTGTCTTCGTACATCCAGGCGGTGAGCGGCGAACGGAAGACGGTCGGCCCCAGCGCGTTGACCGTGATGCCGCTCTCGCCCCATTCGCACCCTAACGCCTTGGTGATGCCGTCGACCGCCGATTTCGAGGCGCAATAGGCGGTGTAACCGGCCGGATGCCCGAGCAGCCCGCGCGCCGAGGAGGTGAGGATCACCTTGCCGCCCTGGCCCTGCTTCAACATCTGCCGGCCTGCCGCGCGCGCCATCAGCCAGGACTGCGTGACATTGGCGTCCATCACGTCGAGGAAGTCGTCCGGCTTCTGCTCGACGATCTTCGACACTTTGTTGAGCCCCGAGGCCACCACCAGGATGTCGAGGCGGCCGAACCTGTCGACCGCGGTTTGCACGATCTTGTCGCAGTTTGCCTCCGACGAGGGGCGCAGCGCGATCACCGCCGCTTTGCCGCCGAGCTTTTCGCATTCGGCCGCCACGGCTTTGAGCTGCTCCTCCTTGCTCGCCGCCAGCACCACGTTGCAGCCGGCGCCGGCCAGCGTCTTCGCCGCCAGCGCGCCGAAGGCGCCGGTTGCGCCGGTGATGACGGCGGTCTTGCCCTTGACGTCGAACAGCGACAGCGGGTTTTTCAGGAATGCGTCGTCGGACATGTTCCCCTCCTCGTCATTCCGGGACGCGAGCGTGAGCGAAGCGGGCCCGGAATCCATACTCCCGGTCTGTGTTTATGGATTCCGGGTTCGCGGCCAAGCGGCCGCGCCCCGGAATGACAGTCACTTCACCGCCGCCACCGCGACCAGGATGGTGCAGACGCCCGAGCCGCGGTTGACGATTTCGCGGTTCTCGTTCGGCGCGATGAAGACCGTGTCGCCCTTCCTGGCGACCTGCTCCTTGCCGCCGGCGATCACCGTCAGTTCGCCGTCCAGCACGTGATAGATTTTCTCCGGCGGCGAAGCGTCCGGCCCGGCGCCGCCGCCCGGCTGGAAGTGCGAAATGCCGAACACCAGCGCCTGCGAGCCGCCCGTCTCGGCGCCGTAGATGCGCAGCGACTCGTATTTGCGGTGGTTGGGCGCTTCGTAGGGCTTCGCCTCGGAAAGCTTGCGCACGATCATTGGAACTTCCTCCCGCGCTCGATGCGATACTTGCCGGTCGGATCGATCATGGCGACGAGGCGCACGATGCAGCCGTCGCCGCGCTCCCAATTCCACGGAAAATACGCGAAGGTGCAGCGCTTGCCGGTGACCTTGTCGATGTCGCCGCCCACGTTCTCGATGCCGAGAATGCCGTTCTTGAACAGGATGCGGTGCACCGGCTCCCACTCGGGGAAATCGTCCTTCCAGTCGCGCCCGCCCGACCATTCGCGGTATTCCTCGGCGAGGTGCGGATGCAAGGGGCCGTTACGCTGCGGGCCGATCGCGGTCGCCAGCGGGTGGTCGTTGGCCTGCGTGTCGTGGCCGACCACCTTGACCTTCTTCTTGACGAACCACTCGCCCGCCGAGGGCACGAAGCCGGGCGAATAGCAGAAGTAGTCCTCCGAATCCTCGTAGTATTTGTGCCAGCCGGTGTTGACGATGACCACGTCGCGCGGCTGGATGATCTTGCCGCAGGCCTTCTCCAGGTCGTCGCCGGTGATCGGCTCCCACTTGTTCTTGGGGATCGACACCACGATGCCGGAGCCGAAGAAATGCGGCAGCGGCACCTCGTCGATGAACGGCGTGCCCTGCACCACATGCGCCGGCGCGTCGATATGCGTGGTGTTGTGCATCGAGGTGGTGATGCGCTGCGACAGCACGCCGGACTTGGCCATGTAGTGGATGCGCTCGATCCTGACGTCCTCGAAATAGGGCCAGTTCGGCGTCTGATAGCCGTAGCGATGGGACAGGTTGTAGAACTCCAGCCCCATGCTGTTCTTGAGGTTCTCCTCGAACATCACGCCGCGAATTCTTTTGGCCACGGCATCCTCCCTTTTTGTTTACGCTGTCGCGCCTTCGCGCTTGTTGGTTTTACGTTTGCGCCGCCCGAGGCTAGCTCAGGCGGCAGCTGAATTCATGTGCGCCTCCATGGCGCGCTTGGTGGCGAGGAGCCGCTCGGCGATCATGGCGGCGCGGTCCTCGAAGCGCTGGCTCGGCACCGGCACCGAGATCGCCATCGGATTGCCGAGCGGGTCGTGCAGCGCCACGCCCACCGCGCAGATGCCGAGCGTGTGCTCCTCGCGGTCGAAAGCCGCGCCCGACGTCCGCGCCGCGGCAAGATCGGCGATGAGGGCGCCGAGCTTGATCAGCGTGTGCGGCGTGCGCGGCTCGTAGGCGCGGCCGATCAGCTTCTCGACGCCGGCGTCGGTGAGCTGCGCCAGATAAGCCTTGCCGTTGGCGGTGCAATAGAGCGGGAAGGTCTCGCCCACCGCCGACACCGCGCGCAGGCGCTGCGAGCCGATCACCTGGTCGATGAACACCAGGTGGTCCTTCTTGATCATGGCGAGATCGACGGTCTCGTGCAGCTCTTCCGACAGCCGCTCGAGGAACGGCCGCGCCATGGCGAGGAAATCGCTGCGCACCGAGGCCGCGAGCCGCAAGATCGCGGGGCCGAGCCGCACCCGCCCGTTCGGCGTCGCGGCGATCACCAGCTTCTCGCATTCGAGCGCGGCGACGATGCGCTGCACGGTCGAGCGCGCGAGGTTAACCCGCTGCGCGATCTGCCCGAGGCTGAGGCCTTTGTTCTCGTCCTCCAGCGCGCGCAGGATGGTGGCGGCGCGCGCGATCACCTGCACCTGGCTTTTGTCGTTGGCGACCAGCCGATTGCTCATGGACTTTTCCCCTCCCGTGCCGGCGAGCTCTTGGCGCTTGGGGCCGCCTTGCATCGTGGGACACGATAACCCAAAATCCGATACAGCAAAATGAGAAATAAGCGGTGGAGTGCGCGACATTTGCCTTTTCGGCCCCGCGCAGGCCGGAATCCGGAACGATAACAGGATGGCCTTAGGTCTCACGTGGGCGGGACCTGTGTGGGTTGGGGGAGGGGCATGGTCCAGAAAATCGCGCTCGAAGAGCATTTCCTGTCGCCCGGGCTGATCGACTATTGGCGGCCGACCATGACGGAAGTCGCGGCGCCGGCGGTCGAGCAGCTTTTCCAACGCCTCACCGATTTCGGCGAGCAGCGCCTTGCGGTCATGGACAAGGCCGGCATTACCCGCGCGGTGCTGGCGATCGCCGGTCCCGGCGTGCAGGCCGAGCGCGACGCGGCCAAGGCCACGCGGCTCGCCGCGCAGTCGAACGACTTCCTCGCCGCCGAGATCCAGAAACGGCCGGACCGCTACGCGGGCTTTGCCCATGTCGCGGTGCAGGACGCGCGCGCCGCCGCCGACGAGCTCGAGCGCTGCATGCGCGAGCTGAAATTCTGCGGCGCCATGATCAACGGCCACAGCAACGGCCTCTATCTCGACGATCCGTCGCTGGCGCCGTTCTGGGAGCGCGCCGAGGCGCTCAATGCGGCCATCTATCTGCACCCGACCGACCCCGTGGTGCCGGCGCCGGTGCTCGACGGCCTGCCGGCGCTGCGCCGCGCCACCTGGGAATGGGGCTTCGAGACCGGCTCGCACGCGCTGCGCCTCGTCTTCGCCGGCGTGTTCGACCGCCATCCGCAGGCGCGGCTGATCCTCGGCCATATGGGCGAGACGCTGCCCTATCTGCTCTGGCGCTTCGACAGCCGCGCAAAACTATACGGGGTGAAGCTCGCGCACCCGCCCTCGCACTACATCAAGCGCAACATCTGGGTGACGGTGTCGGGCGTGTTCGCCGCCGAGCCGCTCTATTGCGCGGTGAGCGCGCTCGGCCGCGAGCGCGTGATGTTCGCCGCCGACTACCCGTTCGAGAACGCGGAGGCGGCCGGCCGCTTCATGGACACGGTGCCGCTCGACGCCGAGCTGCGCAGCCAGGTCGCCACCGCCAACGCCGCGAAGCTGCTGGGGCTGGGGTAGGGCGACCGACCCGCTGCTGTCGTCCCCCGCGAAAGCGGGGGACCCAGCAATCGCGGATGCGCCGTGTGTACTGGATCGCCCGCTTGCGCGGGCGATGACAGCCGAAAATGCTTCGGCGCGCCGACTTATCCCCGCTTGCGTCCGCAACTCGTTGAAAAATCAAGACCCGAAAAAAACTTATCCCCGCTCTCTCGGGCGGCCTCATAATGCGTGCGCTTTGTTTTGACGCGCGATGCCGTCTCGAGGGCGCCGCGCGAAAGGGCAAGGCCGGTGCGCCGACAATGCGCACTGCGGTCAAGCGTGCGCGGTTTGGCGCAACGCTTGACGGATGGAGCGCCAGGGGGGCGCAGCCCCGGACTCAACCCGGGGCGCGCGCCCTCGCAAGGCGCGCGGGCGGCCCGATCGCAAGGGCTGCCCAAAGGGGCCTCGCAAGCCCCTGGCGTCCTCCCGGCGCTCCATTCCCCTTTTGGGGGAAGGGAAAAGGGAAGCCGGCGTACCCCGCGCCGAACAAAGAACAGGGGCGGCGGAGCGTTGGCTTGCCAGGGATTAGGGATCAGAAATCGGTGATCAGAAAAATCGGGCGCGCCATAAACTCTCGGCTGTCAATCGTCCGCGCAAGCGGACGATCCAGTAAACACAATGCAAGCTGTGATTACTGGATGCCCCGCATTCGCGGGGCATGACAGCTGAATTTGCTGGGCGCGCAATGAATTCGCTCGCGCGCCGTCCCGGAATGACGGTTCACTTCGCTAGCGCTGCGGCGCTCACTTCGGGGCGATCACGCGGATCGGCTTGCCGTCAAGCCAGGCGCGGATGTCCTCCACCATGTGGCCGTAGAAGCGCTTGTAGTTCTCCGCGGTCACGTAGCCGAGATGCGGCGTGATCACGATATTGTCGAGTTTGCGGAACGGATGATCGAGCGGCAGCGGCTCCTCGTCATAGACGTCGATCGCCGCGCCGGCGATTTTGTGCGCGCGCAAGGCGGCTTCGATCGCCTTTTCGTCGGCGATCGGCCCGCGCGAGGTGTTGATGAAAAACGCGCTTGGCTTCATCAGCGCCAGCTCCTTGGCGCCGATCAGCCCGCGCGTGCGCGGGCTCAGCTGCTGGTGAATGGTGACGAAATCGGCCGTGCGCAGCAATTCTTCCTTGCTCACCAGCGTGGCGCCCGCCTCTTTCGCCTGCTCGGCGGTCAAGTTCTGGCTCCAGGCCACGACCTTCATCTCGAGCGCGTTGGCGATGCGCGCCACCCGCTTGCCGAGCTTGCCGAGCCCGATGATGCCGAGCGTCTTGCCGTAGAGATCGATGCCGAGCGTCGACTGCCAGGCCGCGCCGTTTTTGAGCCGTGCGTTTTCCGCGCCGGCGTGGCGGGCGAGCTCGAGCATCAGCGCGAAGGTCAGTTCGGCGGTCGGCGGCCCGAGCGACTCGGTGCCGCACACCGGAATGCCGCGCGCGGCCGCGGCGGCGATGTCGATTGCCGCGTTGCGCGCGCCCGAGGTGACGATGAGCTTGAGATCGGGCAGCGCGTCGATCACATCCCTGCCGAACGGGGTGCGCTCGCGCATCAGGCAGACGACGGCGCAGCCTTGCAGCGCCGCCACCACCTTGTCGCGCCCGTCAAGCTTCTCGGTGAACACCTTGAAACTTATGTCCTTGGCGAGGCTCGCCCAGTCGGCAAGCTGCAGCGCCACGTTCTGGTAGTCGTCGAGGATGGCACCCTTCAGGCTCATGAGCGTCCCCTGACCGCGCGGGCGCGTCGCCCGCGGCAAGCGGACTCACCACACGCGCGTCGCGATCACAAGACGGGGGTCAGGCGCCGGGCAGGCCGCCGTGCTTGGCGCGCCAGGCGGGGCCGGGGCCGCGCATATAGTGGCGCTCGGGCCGGTAGCGGTGGCTGGTCAGCTCGAGCCAGAAGCTGGAGATAACGTGGCCGACAAAGGTCAGCGGCCGGGCGGCGGTCGCTTCGGACAGGGCCAGGATGGCGCGGGTCATGACGCATACCTCAAGTCACGGGCCGGGACCCGCTTATTTCCTCGGTCGCGCTCGCAGCGACCGAGGTTCATCGTAGGGCAATCTGGCACGACAGGGGGTTAAAGACGGGCGCCGGATACCGCCCGGGCGCGGAAATTTTGCAATCAACCTTTCTAAAATTTTACCGGTCGCGCGCGCCAGCCAGCCCCACTCGGCCTCATGGTGAGGAGCGGCCGAAGGCCGCGTCTCGAACCATGGGGCCGCCCCATCCTTCGAGACGCCACGCTGCGCGCGGCTCCTCAGGATGAGGCGGAACCCCCGCGCTTGCCCTTTACCGGCGCGCTCGCTACATGAGCGGCGAATTTCCCGACAAGGCGTCCGGCGGCGAAATACTTTTGATGCGCGTGAGCCGATCCGAAAACCGGTTCCCGCTTTTCGGGGTCACGCGCCGGGCGCCCGGGCCCATTCCAACAAGGTTTGCCAAGGTCAATGAGCGCGCGCCAATTCATCTATCACATGCAGGGCCTGTCCAAGTCCTACCCGGGCGGGCGCAAGGTCTTGGAAAACATCAATTTGTCGTTCTACCCGGACGCCAAGATCGGCGTTTTGGGCGTCAACGGCTCCGGCAAGTCGACCCTGCTGCGCATCATGGCGGGGCTCGACACCGAGTTCTCCGGCGAGGCCTGGGTGGCGGAAGGCGCCCGCGTCGGCTTTCTCGAGCAGGAACCGCAGCTTGATCCGCAGAAATCCGTGCGCGGCAATGTGGAGGAGGGCGTGGGCGCCAAGCGCGCTTTGCTCGACCGCTACAACGAGCTGGCGATGAACTATTCCGACGAGAACGCCGGCGAGATGGCGAAGCTGCAGGACATCATCGACGCGCAGAACCTCTGGGACCTCGATTCCAAGGTGACCCAGGCGATGGACGCGCTCAACTGCCCGGCCGACGATGTCGACGTCTCCACCCTCTCCGGCGGCGAGAGACGCCGGGTGGCGCTCTGCCGGCTGCTGCTCGACCAGCCCGAACTGCTGCTGCTCGACGAGCCGACCAACCATCTCGACGCCGAGAGCGTCGCCTGGTTGGAAGGCTACCTGCGCAACTATCCCGGCGCCATATTGATCGTCACCCACGACCGCTACTTCCTCGACAACGTCACCGGCTGGATCCTTGAGCTCGACCGCGGCCACGGCATCCCCTACCAGGGCAACTACTCGTCCTGGCTGGGGCAGAAGCAGAAGCGGCTCGAGCAGGAAGGCCGCGAGGAAGAGGCGCGCCAGCGCACGCTCGCGCGCGAGCAGGAATGGATCGCCGCCTCGCCGCAGGCGCGGCAGACCAAATCGAAGGCGCGCTACCAGCGCTACGAGGACCTGCTCAAGCAGGCCGCGGAAGCGCGCACGCAAGGCGCGCAGATCATCATCCCCGTCGCCGAGCGGCTCGGCCAGAACGTGGTCGACGTCGACCATCTGTCGAAGGGCTTCGGCGACAATCTCCTGATCGACGACTTGACCTTCAAATTGCCGGCCGGCAGCATCGTCGGCATCATCGGGCCCAACGGCGCCGGCAAGACCACGCTGTTCCGCATGATCACCGGCCAGGAAAAGCCGGACAAAGGCTCGATTAAGGTCGGCGAAACCGTGCATCTCGGCTATGTCGATCAGTCGCGCGATTCACTCGACGGCAAGAAGACGGTGTGGGAGGAAATCTCCAACAGCCAGGACATCATCCTGCTCGGCAAGAAGGAGATGAATTCACGCGCCTATTGCGCGGCCTTCAACTTCAAGGGCGCCGACCAGCAGAAGAAGGTCGGCCAGCTCTCCGGCGGCGAGCGCAACCGCGTGCATCTTGCCAAGATGCTGCGCTCGGGCGCCAACCTGCTGCTGCTCGACGAGCCGACCAACGATCTCGACGTCGATACGCTGCGCGCGCTGGAGGAGGCGCTGGAGGATTTCGCTGGCTGCGCCGTCATCATCAGCCACGACCGCTGGTTCCTCGACCGCATCGCCACGCACATCCTCTCCTTCGAGGGCGACAGCCACGTCGAATGGTTCGAGGGCAATTTCCAGGACTACGAGAAGGACAAGATGCGGCGGCTGGGCACCGACACGGTCATTCCGCACCGCCTCAAGTACAAGAAGTTTACGCGGTAACGCTTTCAAGCTATAGTCGCACCATGGCAGAGACCGACAACGTTGTCCTCGAGCACCTGCGCCATATCCGCGGCGCCGTCGATGGGCTGCGTGACGATATGCGCGAAGTAAAGGGCCGTCTCGGTACGCTGGAAAGTCAATATGCCAACCTGTCAAATCGCCTCGACCGGCTCGACGGGCGTGTCGAAAAAATCGAGCGGCGTCTCGATTTGGTTGAGCCGTGAAGCGGCTGGCTCCGCGAGGGCAGTGCCGTTAGGCGTGCGCTGAAGCAAAAAAAGCTACGCGCGACACTCACCGATCCACATCGTCGCAGCGGGCCTTTCCGCCCAGATTTGGCCGTCATCTTTCCCCTATAAACTCGGCGCCGAAAGGCGCTCGCCGGGGGTGACCGACCATGTCCATGGCTGCCGATGACGTCATTCCGCGCAAGGAATATCCGGGTCTGCGCCCGCTATTCATCCTGTCGGCGATCGGCATCGCCTTCGTGGAGCGACTCAGCCAGCCGGTGTATGTTAAGGGGCCACGGCCCGAGCACGCTCACTAGAGGACAGCCGTTGCGTATTGCCGGAACCATCCTGGTCCTTTTCGCGCTGCTGCTGACGACGGGCGCTCACGCCGACTCCGCTTTTGACCAGTGGCTGCAAGGCACTTGGCCGGAGGCGCAAAAGCTCGGCGTCTCGCGCGCGACCTTCGACGCCGCCATCCGCGGCCTCACGCCCGACTATGCGCTGCCCGATCTCGCCATACCGGGACACGAGGAAAAGCCGGCGCGCGGCCAGCCGGAATTCGTGCAGACGCCGGGGCAATACCTGCGCGAGCCGACCTTCCGGCGGCTCGCTGCGCGCGGCAAGCAATTCGCCGCGCAATATCGCGATACGCTCGCCCGCATCGAGAAGACCTTCGGCGTGCCGGGCGACATCGTGCTGGCAATCTGGGCGCGCGAAACCGACTACGGCCGCGAGGTCGAGGGCCACGACGCCGTGCGCGTGCTGGCGACGCAAGCCTATGTCGGCAAGCGCAAGGATTTCTTCCGCAACGAGTTTCTGCACGCGTTAAAGATGCTGCAGGACGGCGTGCCGCGCGCGCGGCTGCGCTCCTCCTGGGGCGGCGCCATGGGCATGACGCAGTTCCTGCCCTCCGAATTCTACAAATACGCCGTCGATTTCGACGGCGACGGCAAGGCCGACATCTGGCATTCGGTGCCGGATGCGCTCGCCTCCGCGGCCAAGCAACTCAAGGACAAGGGCTGGCGCAGCGGCGAGCCTTGGGGAGTCGAGGTCCGCGTACCGGCGTCGGTCGATTGCACCCTGGCCGCGCCCGCCTACACGCAGCCGATCGATGCGTGGCTCAAGCGCGGCTTCCAGCCGGCCTATGGCCAGAAATTGCCGGCGCGCGATCTCACCGTGCCGGCTTCGTTATTGCTGCCGGAAGGCACCTACGGCCCGGGCTTTCTCACGCCGAAGAACTATTACGTGATCAAGGAGTACAATTACTCCGATCTCTACGTGCTGTTCGTCGGCCATCTCGCCGACCTCATCGGCGGCGGCCGGCCGTTCGAGCGTGCCTGGAGCAAGGGCAAACAGCTCAAGACCAAGCTGGTGGAGGTTATGCAGCGCCGCCTCGCCGCGCTCGGGCTCTACCGCGACAAGATCGACGGCAAGGCCGGCATGCTGACGCGCTCGGCGCTGGGCATCTATCAAAAGAGAAACGAACTGAAAGTCGACTGCTGGCCGACCGCGGCGGTGCTCGATCACATGCAGCGCTGAAAATGCAAACGCCCGGCGAAGCCGGGCGATGCGGCACGCGAAAGCCAAGTCGGTCAGTCGCAAACCTCGATGCGGCGATGGCGCCAGCCATAGCCTTTGACCCAGACGCGGTGGCGCTCGAAGTGGCAGTCCGGCGCATCGTCGTCATCTTCATAAACCCGCGCCCGCGGCGGCGGCGGATCGGCGTAGACCGGCGCGGGTCCGCTATTGGCAATGGCTGAGCCGATGAGGGCGCCGGCGGCAAGTCCGCCCACCACGCCGGCGGCGACGCCGCAGCCGTGGCAATGGGCATCTGCCGAAGACGGCAACGCCGCGGCCAGGACGACGGCCGCGGCGAGCGCGATGACTGTCTGCTTCATGGATGTTCCTCGGGCCTATCGAAACTGGCCCGCATGATCACCCATGATTCTTACGCGAAGTTTAATAGCGGTGACGGCAGACGAAGTGCGGCCGGGTCCAGCCGACGAAATCGCCATCACGATTGTACAGCCGCTTGCGCGCCCAATAGCCGTCGCGGCAGCGGTAGGGCGGCGGCTCGTCGTAGTCGTCATAGACGACGTATCCGCCGCGCGGACTCGCATTGGCGATGGCCGAGCCAACGATGGCGCCGGCCGCCAGACCGCCGAGCACGCCCGCGGCGATGCCGCAGCCGTGGCAGCGCGCGTCGGCGGCGGTCGGCACACTCAAAGTGCCGGCGGCGAGCGTGGCGGCCGCAGCGATCGCGAGAATGGCCTTCTTCATTGGATTCACCCTCCAGGATCCGTGTCGGCAATGGCCGACGGTGTGCCGGAATCTAAGCCCGTTCCGGCCGTGATGAACGGGAGAATGCCCACGATACCAAAACGCTATCATCGGCGTTCCCCTCACAAGGAAAGCCCGGAATCGTGGCCGAAACCGGGCCTGCCTTATGTCTCTTCAGAACCGATAGCGGTTCAATCGCATACGCGCACCCGCCGCCAGTGCCAGTGGTGATGGCGCCAGTAGCGCACATGGCGCCAATAGCAATCGGGCCCGTCATCGTAATAATAGGGCCCGCGCGCGTAATAGGGGCGGCGCGGGGGTGGACCGTAGTAGTACGGGCCGTTCGCCGCGGCCGCACCCAAAAGGGCGCCGGCCGCGAGCCCGCCGATGACGGCACCGGCGATGGCGCCGTCCCTTGCCTCGGCATGTTGGGGGACGGCAATGGTCGCCAGCGCGAGGGCGGCTGCGGCCACAGTGGCTGTCAGGATTCTTCTCATGACACACCTCTCTTTTGTCGATCGCAATGCTTGAACGGTTGTGTTGGTCATTCCCTGCGATTGCTGGATCGACCAAAACGCCGCCCGTCGGGGCAGGTTCCGACAGTGAGCCTGAACGCAGCTTGAATGCGGTGTTTTGGAGCGGCGAACTGGGGCCGCCGGACAATTAAATTTCGGTAAGGCTTGCGGCGAGATTGCGGCGTTTGCTCAACGCGCAGCGCCGGCCAAACATGCGCGTCAACTTGGCAGGGTCTTGCCGCCGCGTCGACCTAGGCGGACGTGGCGACGGCGCGCGTCAACGTCGCGACCCTCGTGTTGGAGCGTTGCTTGGCGGCAGCAATGCGCAGCGGTGCGCGCGCATGCGGTTTGTGGTGCCGCGCTTGCCCACGCCGCACGGATTTGCGCGTCTTGACCGCGCGTGCGCGCGGCGACGGCGCACGCTGTTTGCGTACCCGCGTGCGGCGTGCGCGCGTTTTAAGCGTGCGCAAGGTCTTGGATTTGCGCCGCGCGCGCGCCTTCCGTTTTTTGCCCGATCGCCTGCGGCGCTTGCGCAGGCGGCGGCCGGTATACTGCAGGAACAGCTTCTCGAGCGGATAGCTCAAACGGCGCACCGCGGCGGAAAGCGGCAGCCATTCCACCGCGATGATATCGCTCATCACGTCGCGGCTCGGACGCTCGTAGGCGTGCATGCGCCAAAACTGCACGACCTTGGGCCGGCCACGCGCTCGATAGGTGATGGCGCCGAGAAATTCGCGCACTCGCACGCGGTGGCCGGTTTCTTCCACCACTTCGCGGCGGGCACCGGCGACGGGGTCCTCATCACGCTTGAGCTTGCCGCGCGGCAACACCCAGCGCTCGTCCTTGCTCCGCTGCACGACGGCCACCAGCCGGCGCTTGCCGGCGCCGCGCAGCACGATTCCGCCCGCCGCATAAATCGGTGTGCGAGCCATGCCCTGTGAATCCTTGTTCGGCTCGGTTTAGCAAATTGCCTTGCCCTTTGGGTGCAAGAAATGCGCGGACATGTGCGCGGCTGTGGGCAACTTGTTTGGTGCGGATAGCAATGCCAATGTCATAAATCTGTCATTCGGCGAGCGGCACGGGGCGCGAAATCAATAGCCTGTTCCTCCAGGCAGCAGGTCACTCGACATGGTGCGCGCACGGAGGAACAGGGTCTCGCTGAGGCTCGATGTAATCCTTCGGCGACTCGTGCCGGTTATTTCCAACCGGCTTCCTTGTCGCAGGCCTTGCGCTCCGTCACGTGCTTTTTCTCCCACTGCGTGACGGATTGCGTTTCACTCTCGTCCATCTTGTTGACCATGCACGTGCAGTATTTCAAGACGACCTCGTGCGAGGCGAGGCTGCGGTTGTCCTTGACGCACTGGTTGATCCATTTGACGTCGTCTGCGCTCACGGCCAACGCGGCATTCATAGCACACGCGCCGGCGATCGCCAGCACGGCGGTAGCAATCTTACTCATGTTGGGATACCCCTAGAGTTGCCGATCCGGACGGATCGGAGGCCAAAAGCTTCAGCTAACGCCGGACTTTTGACAAGGGGCGGGGCGCTTGCGCCGCTCCCGGGCCAGCGTCCATTATACGAGCCGCTTTGCAACGGAGAGCACTATGCGGAACGTCACTTGGGACCACATCCACCTGCGCAGTCCGGATCCGGAGGCCACCGCCCAATGGTTCGAGCGCATGCTGGGCGCCCAGGTGATTCGCTCGACGCAGGAAGGCAAGCCGCGCATCGACTTAAAGCTCGGCGGCGCCAATATTTTTATCGCGCCGGTTGCGCCCGGCGATGGCGTCAACGCGCCGCCGACGACGCCGTATCAGGGCCTCGACCATTTCGGGCTTTTGGTAACCGGCATCGACGTCGTTGCGGCGGAGCTGAAGGCCAAGGGAGTCGAGTTCAGCAAGGAACCGCACAGCCCGCGCCCGGGCATCAAGATCTGCTTTCTGCGCGGCCCGCAGGGGATCTCCATCGAATTGCTCGAGCGCGACGCGAAATACGCCTAAGTGCCGCAAATTCGTCGCGAATTGGTACTGGATAATGCGGCCCGGACGCTTGCACGAAGCTGTAACAGTTGCGTAAAAAACCGTGGGGTTGATTCAATGGCGTGTGGGGGGAGCGTATGCGGCGGCTCGCACTGACGATCGGGGCGAGCCTCCTCCTGGCTGCCGCGACCGCCGGCGGCGCCACGGCCGGCAGTGAAAGCCGCTTCGCGCGTAGCCTCAAAATGCTGGCCCCGGTCGACCGCCTCGAGCAGCTTTGCGACTACGCCGCGATGACACGCATCCGCAAGGAGCACCGACCGTTTCGGCCCGACCGGGCGGTCGCCGGCGCCGTTAAGCAGCCGCATATCAAAGACAATACTATCGTGGCCAAGGGCGGCGCCTTCCGCAGCCGCAAAAAATGGTACGAGTTGTCTTACAATTGCACGGCGTCGCCCGATCACATGTCGGTGGTTTCGTTCAGCTACAATATCGGGCCGGAAATTCCCGAAGAGAAGTGGAAGACCTACGGTCTTTGGAAGTGAGGCGCGGCACGTTACTTGTTGTGCTCTCCGGTAGCCTCATGGCCGGCTTCGATCGGTTTCGATTCGGCGGAGCCTTCTTCGCGCAGGTAGATGCTTAGAACGATATAAAGCGCGATCACCAAATATTCCGCCTGCCAGGTCGCAAGCGTCGAAGACCAGAACTTCGCCGAAATCAAAAACTCGGTCGTCGAGATCGGCGCTTGACCGGCGAGCGAACGTGTCTCGTTGTAGGCTGCCGCGCCGTAAACGGCGTGCACAACCATCGAGGCGAGAAAAAGCCCGAAGAAGGCTAGCGACAGCGAATGCCGATAGAGCCACCCGGTAAAAGCCGGATAGAGTCTGCGCGCGCTCTTTTTGCGCTTCCGCGGGTTGCGCGAGTGCGGCGCGCCGCGCTGGAATAGGAAGCTCGAAAGCACGATCAGCGAGGTGAGCTGCAATATCGCCGCTTGCCAATTGGAAGAAAGGTCCTCCAGGAAAGTGCCGCTGACCAGGAACCGCGCATAGCCGATGCCGCCGCGGCCATGCGCGGCGAGCGTTTCGTTTTCGAGCCGCCAGCCGGCATAGGTGTGGCCGGCAAGGCAAGCGAGAAACAGCGCGAGCAGGAAGATCGTCAGCGAATTGTCCCTGAGCGCGGCAACGACTTTGCGCATGATTGATGCCCATAAATCCCCGTCACTTAACGCCGCACCGGGCGCGCCGGTTTCATTTAACCTCCTTGCGGCCGTCGCCGGCGCGAATGAGGGCCGCGGCTGCGAGCACCAATATGATCGGTGCCGCCAGGCACCAGAAGCCGAACGCCCAATAGAGCAGCGCCGAGACCGCGCAGCCGCCGGCGAAAGCGACGAGGTTGAGCGCCATGCGGCCGGTATTCGCGCGGAATGACTTGGTCTGCGCCGGCTTGTCGCCGGTGAGCATGCCGATGGCGCCGACGGTGGCGTCGGTGGCATTGCCGGTCATGAAGGTGGTGGCCGGCAGGTCGGGCAGATGCACGCGTTGCATATCGTTCTGCACCGCCATGGCGGCGATCGCCACGAAGGCGGTGACGAGCGCGGCCGGAGTGTCGAAATTCGTGAACGGCCCGTAGTGCACCGCCAATGCGAAAAAGGCCGTCAACAGCAAGAGCTCGGCGGCGAGCAGCAAATCGCGCGCCGGCCATCGGCGCAACCGCATGGCAGCGCCGGCGAGGCGGGCGAGCGCGATTACGGCGAGGAATTCCGGCAATGCGAGGATCTTGCCGATCAGGCCGTGGCTGCCGAGCACGATCGCCGCGCACAAGGTAGCGAGATTGCCGGTGATGTGCGCGGCAAACAGCCCGTGCAGGCCAAGAAAGCCGGCGGCGTCGACGAAGCCACCGTTGAAGGCAAGCAGACCGCTGATCGCCGACGCAGCATCGAAGTATTTCATTCCACGCGTGTGGGGCGCCCGCCTTGGGTGAATATTCAGCTTTCGTCCTTGACTTCGGTCGCGGGGCGATCGCTGCCGCGGGCGGTTTCGGTGTGCCAGCGGCCGTTTTCGTCCTCGTATTGGATCACTTGCGTCGCGCCCGGAACGCGCTGCTCGGCAGCGGCGGCCTGCGCGGCCTTGAGCGCCGCGCCGTGGCTGGGAAAGGTTTCCGAGAAGGCACCGTTTGCCTTGTAGGCCCAGCCGCCGTCGTGCTCGACGATTTCATAGATGACTTCGCTCATCGGTCCCGCCTTTCGGGGTCGGAGGTGGTTACCGATGTCAAAAACGTGCCACGGCGAACTTCGGTTGCAGAGAATTTGAGGGCATGCGCCGCAGGAACCCGGCCGGCGGCCGAACCGTTCGCGTCTATCGGACTCCTTGGACGGTGCTGAAGTAGTGCCCGGGCCGGCAAAGAACGTCGCCTAGAGCTGGAAAAGGAATGTGCGATCTGCTGCGGCAGGCTCACGCCGCCTGATGCCGCAGGCATTTGCGCCGATCCGCTGGTGGACCGCCCTGGAACACCCAACTGTGACAGCCGTTGACCTCGATTGCGTATTGCCGAGGCCCGCCATTGCACGCATTTGATCTCGCTTTGACCATAGGCGCCGGAATGAGCCTGGCCCTGGGTCTGGCATCCGGTTTTATCAAGAAGCGCCTGTGGCTGTCGGAGGCCGCCATCGCCTTGCTGCTCGGGGTGCTGATCGGCCCGGGCGGACTCGGCCTATTCGACCTCGACCCGACGAATGCCGCCGACGGCTATGTCGTGCGCGAGGCGGCGCGGGTCAGTCTCGCTATCGCCATCATGGCCGCGGGCACGCGGTTGCCCACGGGCTATCTGCGCACACACGCGCGCGAGATGCTGGTCGTGCTGCTCGCCGGGATGACGGCGATGTGGCTGCTGACCAGCTTGGCGACCGCGCTGATGCTGCAAAGCTCGCTGTTGGTCACGGTGCTGGTGGCTGCCTGCGTGACGCCGACCGATCCGGTGCTCGCGGCCTCGATCCTGACCGGCTCGGACGCCGAGCGGCGCATCCCCGCCCGCGTGCGCCATCTCTTGTCTGCGGAAAGCGGCGCCAATGACGGGCTCGGCATGATTTTCATCATGTTGCCGGTGGCCTTTCTCAGCCAGCGCGACACGTCGGCAGCGCTGTCGGAATGGCTGTGGCGCGGCGTGCTGCTCGATTTCGTCGCCAGCATTTTCCTTGGCGCCGTGCTCGGTTATCTGGCGGCTTCGCTCTATCGTTTCGTGCACGGCTCGAGCTGGGCCGAGCACACCTCGATGGTCACGGTCAACCTCTCGCTCGCACTGTTCGTATTGGCGGCGGTCGGGTTGATCGGCGGCGACGGGCTGCTCGCCGTTTTTGCCGCGGCGGTGGTGTTCGCCGGGCGCACCGACGAGCAGCGGACCGAGGGGAGCGAGCGTTTCCAGGAAGCGGTGAAGCGCTTCTTCGAATTGCCGGTCCTGATCCTGCTCGGGATCGCGCTGCCCTGGTCCGCATGGAGCAAGCTCGGTTGGTGGGCCTTCGCATTTCCGTTGGTCGCCATCTTTATGCGGCGGCTGCCGGCCTGGCTGTTGCTCGCGCGTTTCATGCCCTCGCTCGCCGATGCGCGCGACCGCTGGTTTGCCGGCTGGTTCGGGCCGGTCGGCATCAGCGGCTTGTTCTACGTGCTGATGGCCATGCAGGAGACAGGTCACACCGAGCCGTGGATCTACGGCAGCATGATCATGCTGGCTTCCGTCCTGCTGCATGGCATTGGCGCGACGCCGCTGACGCGCATCTATGAGCTCAAGCCGGAGCCGGAAAAAATCAAGGCGCGCGTACGGGGAACGTAGGGTGTCGCCAAATTCGCATTGACCGGCCGCGTCCGCTTCGCAAACTCCGATGCAGTGTCATGCCCGCTGCAGCACGCCCGGGCGCCGGACTTCGGAGGCAAGCGCCCGGAACATGTGCGAGACGGCGACTGCCGAAATCGAAACGATGCCTGTTTGCAGCGCGGCACTGAACACGAGCGAGAGCATCGCATGGCTGCTGCCGCCGACATGCGCACCGGGCCCAAGCAGCAGCACAATGACGATATCGAGCGCCAGCCAAGGCAGCAAAACGATGCAAAAGATCGCCAGAATGCGCAGGACATAGCCTTTGCTGTCGGCCAATGCGTGCGTGGCCGTCGCGCCCGCGGCCCGCACGGCTAGGGCGGGGAACAGAATTGTGAACCTGATCGAGATGATCAGTGCCAGGATAAGGGCGACGGCGAAGGGAAGGACGGTGGCCAGCGGCTGCCAGCCGAGCGTCTGCAGCGCACCTAACAGCGTGAATGGCAGTCCGCCGACAACCTTCAGCGCGAACAGCCACCCGACGAACAGGCGAAAGGCGGGATCGCCCAGGTCGAGCAGGTAGCTCCGTGTCGCCTCGCCGAGGATGACGAAGCGGTGGATGGCGATGATGAGCGGGGCGAGCAACAAGGCCTCAGCCGCATTTTGCATAAGCGTGAGCGCGTCGCCGAATAGCTCCTGCTGCCAGATGCGGTTTGGTATGAACTCCGTCGCCGCCGAAATCACCAGCAGAACAAGGAAAGCGCTGACCATGAGGCCGCGCAGGGCCGACAGCAGACGCCGCCAGTCGCGGAATGCCGACGCGGCAGTCGACACAATCGGCAGGCGGCTGGCAGCCACGAACGTCTGGCCTCGCAATGAACGGGGCAACGGCCGCGACGATAGCAGAGCGCGGCATGCGCCGGAAGCGGCGTGCTCAGTCGCCGCAAACGAATCCGATAGCGCCGGCAAAGTGATTGAGCAGCAACGAGGCGGCGCCGAGCGCAAGCGCCGCGCCGACCAGATAAAGCGCCTGCCGGCTCTTGAAGCGTGAGAAGAGCCACACCACCAGGCCGACCACCGCCAGCACCGAACCCGCCGTCATCGCCAGGAGCTGCACCAGGAAGAAGGCGATGCAGCCCGCCGCCACCGTCAGGTTGAAGCCGGCGGCGGCATCGAGAGCGAGCGCGAGCAGCACCAGAGCGAGGCCGGGGACGATGCGGCGGAACGTCGAGGCCGATGAGGGGGAGGATGACATCGGCGGCTTGTAGCGCGTAGGCTGGGCTGCATGCTACCGGCTTTGTGGGCGCGCATTTTTAGAGGAGGAGAGGCTCATGGCTTTCACGGTCACCAGCACCAGTTTCAAGGACGGCGATTATCTCGGCCCGGATTTCGTCCTGTCGGAGGACTACGGCTTCGGCTGTTCGGGCGCCAACAAATCGCCGCAGCTCAAATGGTCGGACGCGCCGCAAGGCACCAAGAGTTTTGCCGTTACCTGCTTCGATCCGGACGCGCCCACCGGCTCCGGCTTCTGGCATTGGCTCGTTGTCAACATCCCGCCCGACGTGACCGAGCTCGCCCTCGGCGCCGGCAGCCCGGGCGGCAAGATGCCGGCCGGTGCGCTGCAGACGCGCACCGATTTCGGCAAGCCCGGCTATGGCGGTCCCTGCTCGCCGCCGGGCTCGCATCCGCACCGCTATCTGTTCAACGTGTTCGCGGTGTCGAAGGACAAGCTGCCGGTCGAGGCCGATACCTCCGCCGCGGTGGTCGGCTTCCATCTGCATTTCACCACGCTGGCGGAAGCGAGCATCATGGGTCTGTTCAAGCGCTAGGCTTGGCGGCTCATGAAAGTCTTCATCACCGGCGCGACCGGCTATATCGGCGGCTCGCTGGCCGACGCGCTCACGCGCGCCGGCCATGCCGTCGGCGGGCTTGCGCGCTCGCAAGGCAGTGCCGGGGCGCTTGAAGAGCGCGGGATTTCCCCGGTGCGCGGCACGCTCGACGATAGCGCCGTGCTGGCTCAGGCCGTGCGCGACGCCGACGTCACCGTCAACGCGGCAAGCGCCGATCACCGCGCCGCCGCCGAGGCGATGCTGGGTGCCATTGCCGGCACGGCCAAGACCTTCATCCACACCTCGGGCTCGAGCATCGTCGGCACCCCCGCGCGCGGCGAGCTGGTCGAGCAGGTGTTCGACGAGGATACCCCGTTTACGCCCTCGCCGGCGCGCGCCGCGCGCGTCGAGATCGACAGACTGGTGCGCGCGGCGGCAAGCAATGGCGTGCGCTCGGCGGTGATCGCGCCCAGCTTGATCTATGGGCGCGGCAGCGGTCTCAATCCGCACAGCATCCAGGTGCCGTGGTTGATCGCGGTGGCGAAGAAATACGGCGTCCCCAAGCATATCGGTTCGGGCGAGAACCGCTGGTCGAACGTGCATATCGACGACCTGGTGACGCTCTACCTGCTGGCGATCGAGAAAGCCCCGGCCGGCGCCTTCTATTTTGCGGAGAACGGCGAGAACTCGATGCGTGAAGTGTGCGAGGCCATCGGCCGCATGCTTGGGCAAGGCGGGCGCACTCAGGCGATGACGGTTGAGGAAGCGGCCGCCGAATGGGGCGAAGGACCGGCCAACAACACCATGGGCTCCAACAGCCGGGTGCGCGCCAAGCGTGCGCGCGCCGAGCTTGGTTGGCGCCCGCATGGGAAAAGCCTGATCGAGGAAATCGAGCGCGGCTGTTACGCTGCGGAACGGTAAGTGGTTGCGGCTAAGGCTGTCGCGCAGCTCTTGGCAGTCAGCTGCGATATTTCTTGTAACGCGCGGCGATCCGGTACCACGGAACCCGCAACAGTACTCGCGGCTTGACCAAGGCTTCGGAACCGCCCTGACGAGGTGTACCGCCATGCGCGCCGCGTTTATCGCCGTCACAATCGCAAGTCTGGCAACCGCCGCGGTGGCGCAGACCGCCGGCGCCCCGCCTTCAAGGGTACCGGCAGCCCAACAGCAGCCCTCGACAACCAACGGCGCGGCCGCCACCACTTCGGCGCCGGTCGGCCACCGGCAGCCGACGGAAAAGACCTTGCCTTCAGGCGTGCGCAAGGACGAAGCCACGCCCACCAAACCCGATCCGCTCGGTCCGCTCCCGAAGATTTGCCAGGATTGCTGACGATTGGCCGCTAGTGCAGCGGCGCGAGGAAGCGTTCGACCGCGGCCCATACTTCTTTGTAGCCGGCGGGATTGGCGTCGGCGCGCAGCGCCGAGGCGCCGTGCGGCGCGTGCTTGGGCACCAATTGCGTTTTCATAGCCGACGGCACCGCATCGACAATGGCACGCGCGGCGGCGATCTCGCCGCGACCGCTGGCCGACGACACGAACACCGCGACATTTTTCAGTTTGGACGCGGCGTCGCGCACCGCGTGCGTGCTGCCGAGATATTCGCCGGGCGAGAACGCCATCACGCCCGCGACCTTGCCCGGGTTGGCGGCCGCCAGCAGGAAGACCAGCGAAGCCGAATAGCTCGAGCCGCATATCACGATCTTGCCGCTGTCGTTGGCACGCGCCCAGTCGAGCGCAGCCTGCAGGTCGGGCAGGGCGGCCCGGTAGCCGGTGCTGCGTCCCAGCGCCTTCACCGTGCGATTGGCGCGGCCGAACAGCTCACCGCCGGAGCGCTGGTCGACGGCGAGTGCATTGAAGCCCAGCGCGTTGAGCTTCGGTGCGATGGCCGCGTATTCGGCGCCGCTGCCACCGGCCTGGTGGAACAGGAGCACGATCGGTTTTGCCTTGTCTCCGGTGCCGTAATAGGTGGCGAACACCGTGACCTTGTCGGCGGCGGTGAGCGTGATTTGCTGCGGCGCCGCCAAGGCCGGTGCGGCCGCGGTGACGAGAGCAAATGCAAGAAGCCTGACGGACAACGTCATGCACGAAGTCTAGCGCAGCCGCATTTGCGCGGGCATTCAAGGCCGCATCAGCTTTTCGTGATGCTCATACCGTCCGATAGCCGCCGTCGGCCATGACGATCGAGCCGGTGACGTAAGACGAAAGATCCGAGGCCAGAAAGATCGCGGGACCCACGATGTCTTCCGGCTGGCCGGCACGGCCGAGCGGCGTGTGGTCGATGAAGGTCTTGACCAGCGCCGGATTGCTGGCGCGCACCGCGGCGTTGAGCGGCGTCTCGATGAAGCCCGGGCCGATGCAGTTGACGCGCACCCCCTCCTTGCCGAGCTCGGCGGCGAGGGCGCGGGTAAATCCGAGCACGCCGTGCTTGGAGGCGGTGTAGGCGGTCGACGACGGCGTGCGCAGATGCACGAAGGATTGGATCGAGGCGAGATTGACGATACGCCCCTTGCTGGCGCGCAACGGCGCAAGAAAGGCCTGGGTGACGTTGAACGTGCCGGTGAGATTGATGGCGAGGATGTCGTTCCAGTCCTTGGCCACCGTCTCCGCCTCGGCGGTGAAGGCGTTGCGGCGGGTGATGCCGGCGTTGTTGACCAGCACCGAGACCTGGCCGAGCGCGTCCGCTACTTCGGCGGCCACGGCGCGGCAGGCGGCGCGGTCGGTGACGTCGACGGTGAAGCTCTTTGCCCGGCCGCCGGCGGCGCCGATTTCCGCCGCGGTCTTTTTCGCCGCCTCGCCGTTGATGTCGAGCGCGGCGACCGCGGCGCCTTCGCGCGCAAAGCCCAGCGCGATGGCGCGGCCGATGCCGGAGCCCGCGCCGGTAACGGCGGCGATATGGTTTTGCAAAAGGCCGGGCATTTTCATCCTCCCCGATGGCGCGCGAGCATAACAACGGCCCTTCCAACTCCCAATGCCGCAGCCTATGGGGCATCCTTGCGGCGTTTGTCCCAAAACGGGACAGCCCGCCCTGGAAAACTTCTGTGGATCAGGGGCTTACGATTCGTTATGGTTAACGCCAGCCACAGGAGGGGTGTCATGCGTAGCGTGGTGTGTGTTGCACTGTTTCTCGCGCTGACCTTGGGGCTGCCGGCGATCTCGGCCGCGCAGGGCAGCGATTATACCGATCAACCCGCCTATTATAACGACGACAGCGGGACGACCTATAGCGGCCAGATCGGCGATACCGGTTATAGCGACGAAGGCACGGTCTACGGCGACCAATCGGGCGCGGACTACGGCGACAACGACGCGACCTATAGCGAGCAACCCAACGACGAAGGTGACGTCTATAGCGACCGGTCGGGCGAAGTCGGCGACGACAATGGCGTGGCCTACAGCGATCAGCCCGCGCAAAGCTATAGCGACGATGGCGAGGCAAACGACACGGACCAGTCCGCCGACAGCGGCTATAGCGACGGTAACGACGATCAGCCGGGCGACAGCGCCGGCTATGACGATAATACCGGCACGACCTACGACGACCGCGGCGGCGCCGCTTACACCGAGGCGCCCGACGAGGACGACGACGGCGACGACACGGCCGGCTATCAGGATCCGCCCGGCGACGACGACGGGGCCAACTCGTAGGGCAAGGCCGCAGCGAACGCCAATCGCGCGAGCGATTGGCCGCCGCGCCCGGCTCCTCGCCGGCAGCTTGACGTCTTCATAGACCTTGACCCGGCAATCCAAGGTGCGCTGAAAGGATCGGGCGGCGCGCCTTTGCGGCTGGCGCCGCCGCCGCTCATCATGGCCGCGTGCAACGCATGCCAGCCGAGGTACAAATGTTCCACCGCCCGATCCATTGCCTGCTGGTGCCGCTCCTGCTTGCCGCGGCGGCGACGGGCGCGCGCGCCGACGACATCGCCAAGGGGCAGCGCCTGGCCGCGAGCCATTGCGCCGGCTGCCACGCGGTCGGCCCGCAAACACGCAACGTGGTCGCCGCCTCGCCGCCTTTCGCCGTGATCGCCCGCAAATACGGCTTCGACGCCGGCAGGATCGCCACCGCCATGGCCGGCCCGCATCCGAAGATGAATTTCTCGCCGTCGCCGAACGAAGCGGCGGACATCGCCGCGTATATTGCGACGTTGAAATAACGCCGCTGCGGCACCTCTTTGGGCAGCGGCGGTAGCCCGCTGCTGCTCCGGGCATGCCCTTGCGGGCGATCCCTTATGGAGATCATCGGAATTTTCCGCGCGCCGCGCAGGGCTTAAGGCTCTCACCCGTTGATCGAGCGCGAGAGGGGCAAATCCCATGGCGCATGTCTTTTTCCACTGCTCCACCACCGAGCGCGTGCTGCTCAACTACGGCGAGGCCCAGGTCGCCGATATGACCGAGGCGCGCGAACAGGCCGCGCTCGTCGTTGGCGCGCTGATCGCCGGGCACGGGCCGGAGGACTGGCGCGACTGGATGCTGCACATCAGCGACGATCTCGGCGAGGAGATGTTCTCGCTGCCTTTCAAATCGCTCATGGGCGAGCTGCATTGAGACGGAGAACTAACGTGGCGCGGCTGCTGTTCGAAAAGCTGACCCTCATCGCCTCGCTGAGCGAAGCCTGGCGCGGATTGCGCATTCGCGTGAGCGATCCCTATCGCCCCGAGCGCCACTACATGCGCGGGCCCGGCCCGAAATCGCACGCCAAGCGGGCAGGGTGAGCGCGCTTTCCCGTCTCCCCTGGTGCACGATGCGCTTAGGTCGAAACACTAGGCGAGTGGTTCTCTCCGCTCGTCCCCGCGCAAGCGGGGACCCGGGGCCACAATGTTAGAACTTTCACATTCAATCCTGGATTCCCGCTTGCGCGGGAATGAGCGGAATTTGCAGCGATTCCACCTTATATCATCACGTCCCTAGGCCGCCCGCTCGACGCGCGCCGCGTAGCAGCCGGGTGCGGCGAAATGCAGGTGCAGATAGCGCACGGCTTGGTCGGCGAATTGCCGTTCGATCGCCTCCTCCAGCCAGATGCCTTCGACGATTTCGCAGCCGCGCATCATGCCCTGACGGTCGAAGCCGCGCACAGCCAGCGTGCGCCGGCGCAGCTGATCGGGCACGGCATCGACGGCGTCGAAAGTCTCCTCGCCTGCGCGGACATAGATCGCAAAACGCATGCGGTAGGGCGAGGCGACGGCGTGGTGCTCGTAATTGGTGAGAATCACCTCGTCGCCGGGGGCGGCATCGGTGAGGCTGACGCGGCAGGCATGCGGCCCGTCCGCGATCTTTCGCAAGGCCCCTTGCGCCGCCAGCGCGGCGTCGTCGAGCGCGAACAAGTGGGCGAACTGCCTTGCTTCGAGTCCGCGAATTCTGAAATGCATCGCCGTCCTCCATGGCTGTGTGGCGGAAAATGGCGATGCAGGCGGCGCGGAGACACCCGAATTCTGCGCCCGGTTTCCGGTAGCGGCGCATGGCGCATGGCGGGCAATCTTTTCCCCCACAACGAGAGGCGCGAGGGTCGACGGTAAGCCGTTAGGCCATCCCTTCTGCGACCGACTTATTGTAAGGTCCGCCGATCTTGATTCTCATTGTGGCTGCGCGGGGCAAACTCGCGCCTGAAACGCGGAGATGATCATGCGCCTCACATCCTCCCTTCGTGCAAGCCTGATCGCGCTGCTGGCTCTGGCCGGTCTTGCTTTCGCGTCCGCGGCCTACGCCGATTCCGGCCAGATCAGCTTCCGCATCGTCAAGGCCGGTCTGGTCGTCGGCGGCTCGGGCGGCTCCGGCACGCTCAATTTTCATGGGCGGCGCTATCGGCTCGGCATTGGCGGCCTCAGCTACGGCTTCACCTTCGGCGCCTCCGAAACGCGCTTCCACGGCACCGTGAGCCACATCCGCCGGGCCTCGGACGTCGCCGGCGTCTATGCCGCGGGCAATGTCGGCGCGGCGGTCGGCCGCGGCGCGCAGGCGGTCGTGCTCACCAACCAGCACGGCGCGGTGCTCACGCTCACCGGCTCTTCCGTCGGCGCCATCGTCAGCGCCGACTTGAACGGGCTGGCGATTACGGTGCACTGAGCGTGCCGCTCAGCTAAAAATTCGCCCCGCGGTTATAGTTGTCGACCAACTGGTTGTAGTCGCGCGACAGCCGCGGCGGCGAACCTTCCACCATCCAGCCCGAGCCGGCGTTGAGCATCATCTTGTCGCCGGTCGAGTACGGCACGTGGTCGCGAATGCGGCGCATCAGCTGCTTCGCCGTGACCAGGTAGGACTTGGCGCTGCTCATGAAGAACGAGCCGATTTGCGCCCCGCCGCCCTTGCCGGCGAATTTCTCGGCGCCCTTGACCGTCTCTTCATAGGTATTCAGCGCCTGCTTGATCGCGGCGAGATCGGGCTTCGCCGCGCCCTCCGCGCGCAGCACGCGCTTGGCGTCGATCATCAGCGCCTGGACGTAATAGCGCGCCTGGCGGCCTTCGCTTTTCTCGATCTCGGCGAGCTTTGCGATCGCCCGCTTGTCGTTGATGCCTTCGAGCTCGCCGCGCAGTTTCTGGTCGGCGCGCGCGAAGGCATCCCAGGCGGCGAGGAGACGCGGATGCATCGCCTTGCCCTTGGCCATGCGGTCGTCCTTGTAGTTCTCTTGGCTTTAATAGTCGTCGGCCTCCTTGAGCAGCGGCTCGAGCTTGCTCACCGCCGCGACGTAGGCGCTCGCCGCGGCTTCGAGTTCGCCATCGTGTGGCTCCAGCGCGTTCGCCTTGGCGACGTTCTTGGCGCAGTCGGCGGTGTCGTAGATGGTGTAGGTGCCGTAGATGATGCGTTCGCGCCCCGTCGGACCGCGCTTGCCGACCCAGCTGAAATAGCGCTTGCGCGAGTCGTAGGCGCGTGACGAAAGCCGGTTGATGCAGCCGACATAGGCGTTGATCTTCTGCGTTTGCGGCGGCGTCTGCGCGGCGGCGGGCTTTGCGGCGAGCGGGGCGAGCAGGACGGCGGCGCCGAGAACGACTGCGTTGAGCGGTTTCATGAGGTGAGCCCCGTTTGCCGATGGCGCCGCGCGCGATCTTAGACCATCCGTCATGGGCCGCGAAGGGTTGCGCCCGGTGCGGCCTCGCCCGAGCGCGTCAACGTTGCTGGCGCCGTTCATAACGGAATTGCTTGCCGGCGAATTCCGGAATCGCTGAATTCGGATAGGCCATCGTCAGCGATCCGTCGGCGCCGACCTGCAGGCGGTGCGCCGTGAATTTCTTCTTGCCCAGATCGCCGGGGTCGAAGGCGAACACGTAGGCCTTGTCGGCGCCGGCGCGGCCCGCCACGTCGATGGTTTGCGGCGCCAGGCCGAACATGCGCAGCGACAGGGCCACCGCGGTCGGGGCCTTCGCGCAATCGACGTTGAAGCCGTAAGATTGCGTGTATCCGCTCTTGGTCGTGCCGTCGCAGCTCACCGCCACGTCGATGCCGGCGAGACCGCGGCCGCCTTGGCTCACGACAAGGACGGCGTAGCCGCCGGATTCGCTTCTCTGCAGGCGCTTGAAGCTGAAGGTGGCACGCCGATCGTAGGCCGGGCTGTCGACGACGACAGCGCCGTTCGCGATTTTCCACGTGCCTTCGGATCGCTCGTCATAAGCGCCGTAGGAGAGGAAATACTCCCACTTGCCGCCGGGCAGGAGCCGCATGCAGGAACCGGTCTCCCGCACGCCGACCAGGCAATAGACGCCGGGCACGGCGTGGGCGTCCTGCGCCTGCGCCGGCGGCGCGGCGAGTGGCGCGAGCAGAATGACGGCGCCGAGAACCATTGCCTTGAGCGATGTCATGAGCTGACCCCCCGGTGGCCGATGGCGGCGCGCGCATTCGCGCGCTGCCCGTGCCTGCCGGTTAAGTCGCGGAGAGGCGGCGCGAGGTTCATGGCCGGCAAGCCCCGCGGCCGCCCGGCGCGCGGCTACCAGCCGGCCTGCCGGCGGCAGTAGAGATGCAGCGGCGGAAACATGTGTTCCATCTCGCTCTGCGTTGCCGCTTCGTTGTCCTCGAAATTTTCGTGCATGCAGGTGCAATAGATGCGGCGCTCCTTGGCGTCGGCATGCGCCTCGGCGAGCTGCGCCATGCAGCGCGCGATCCAGGCGCGGTCGGCCGCGCTCGGCGCGGCGGCCGCGGCGGGGCTGGCGAACAGGAGAAGCGTGACGATGGCGACGGCACAGGCGCGGCGCGGCATGCCGGCAGTGTAGAGCGCGGCCGGAGCGGGCGACAGGCCGCCGCCGTCGCCCGCGGGGCGTGAGCCATGACCCTCCCCTGGAGGGGGAGGGTCGACCGCCGAGCTTTAGCGAAGGCGGTCGGGGTGGGGTGAAAATTTTCCCGCAGCATTTTCGCAACCTTGCCTGCTTCGCGCGCAGGATCACCCCACCCCGGCTCGCATCTTCGATGCTCGCCGACCCTCCCCCTCCAGGGGAGGGTGCAGAGCGGATGCTCCGCGTTCCTGCGCAACTGTTCCCTGCCTGTGCGGCGCGTGACGGCTTGAATTGTTGCTGCGTCCATACATCTCGTTTCCGATACGAATTTGCCCAAGCGCCATCGCCCGTATTCTTTGCAGCGGCCCCGGGGAGGCCGGTCGTCTCGTCTCGGCTCCCGATTGAGGGGAGCGGAGCGCCGGGAAACGCAGGGGCTTGCGAGGCCCCTTGGAGCGGCTGGCGAAGCCGCCCGACACGCCTGGCGAGGCGTGCCCTCTCCGCGAGCGGAGAGTCGCCTCTCGGCGCTCCACCTGCGGCGATTTCCTTTCCCGGGTCCGCGCTTCCTGGTTCCCGCCCCGGTTCGCTTCGGTCCGCCGCGCCAGTTCGGCTCATCGCCTTGTCGCGCCTTGGTCCTCCGCCAACCCTTGGCGGCCCCAGTCCAGCAGAGCTCCCTGCGGAGGGGTCCTAGTGCCCCCCGGTCGGGTCCCGGGACCTCCCGGGAGCGAGGTTACGAGCCTCGCCCGCGGGCGCCGCATCGGCCTTGCGCGGCGCGCCTTGCGCGCGCCTTGCCCGGCCCGAACCGCCGCGGCTGCCGCATCTCCGGCAACCGCCGTCCGCCGCTCCGTCCTCGGCACGTCTCCGGAAGACGCCCCTCGAAGAGCGGGACGGTATGTGTATATTATCCTATAGGATTGTTGTCAAGGGAAGATAGGAATATTTTTTAGGCGCCGGGCCGCGCCTTGTGCCGTTTCAGGATACATGTTAAAGTTGTGTTACTTAAAAACTCTATCTGAAAGAGAGCGCGGTTTTGACCGGATAACGAGATTCGCTCGTTGCTCGGCGTCGATCGCGGTTCATTCGGTCTCAAATCGTATGGGGGGAAATCGCCATGGCAAACGAGCAGCCGCTGCACAAAGCCGCCGCCGGCCAAAACAACACAGTCGTCCAGGCGCAGGGCTATCTCAACTACATCGGAGAATCCCGCGTCTACTTCCTGGTGCCCAACATGGGCTGGCAGCTTTATTTCGACGTCAGCGACCAGACGCTGAAGATGCAGATATTGACGGCCTTTGCGAATCCGCAGCAGTTCAAGGTTTACGTCTTCTATCAGGGGACCACCGTGAACGCCGTGCAGGTGGTGACGGGCTAGGGGCAAGAGGGCGGCTTAGCCGGGGCGGCCGCCGCGAACGCGGCGCGCTGCCTCTCCCCTTGTGCGGGGAGAGGTAAAGCGCGCTTGCCGAGCCGACCTCTCGCTGTGGGAGAGGCGAACCGCGTTCGCCGCTCGGCTGTGCTACCGCCGCGAGCGATTCAACGCCACAATCGACGCATTGAGAAGCGTGGCGAAGGCGACCCAGCAGGCATAAGGCGCAAACAGCAGCGCGCTGACCACGTCGGTATTCCAGCATTGCGCGATGAAGGCGACGATGACGGCGAGCAAGGCGGTGACGATCGCCAACGCGAGCGCGGGGCGGTGCAGCCGGAAGAATACCGGGCTCCAACCGAAGTTCAGCGCAAGCTGCGCCACCCACAGGCCGAAGGCGGCGCCCAGCCCCTGCCCGTAGCTGCGCGCGCCGGCCAACGCGATCAGCGCGTAGAGCAGCGTCCACACCGGCGCGAACAGCCAGTTCGGCGGGTTGAACCTCGGCTTGGCGAGCCCGGCATACCAGGCGTCCGGCCGCGTCACGAAGCCGATCGCAAGACCGCCGCCGATCGTCACGGCGAGGAATACGGCGACAACGAGCGGACCGCTCATCGCAGCGCGCTTTTAGTTTGCTTCACGGCATCGCCCTCGACTTGAGCTTCGATCCTAGTCTAGCGCGGATGCCGCGCCGCCGTGCTATAACTCCGCCATGGCCCGAGGACCCCAACCCCCCGACGCGCGCGCCCGCGCCGAGCAGGCGTTCAAGGCGGCGACCACCAAGAAGGCCGAGCTGCCGGCAGCGGCGCCGTCCGTGCCCGGCGCCAAAGAACAAGTGACGCTGCGCATCGACCGCGACGTTTTGGATTTCTTCCAGGCCGACGGGCCGGGCTGGCAGGAGCGCATCAATCAGGCGCTCAGGAAGGCGAGTGGGAAGTGAGCGGCGTGTCGGCGTAGGGCGGATTAGCGAAGCGTAATCCGCCGTTTGGCGGTAAGCTGCCGGTATGCCGAATTATCGTCGCGCCTTCCTTCCCGGCGGATGCTGGTTCTTTACGGTCAATCTGTTGGAACGGAAACGCACGCTCCTGCTCGACCACATCGAGGCGCTGCGCGATGCTGTCGCCCGAACACGACAAAACTATCCGTTCGAGATCGATGCCTTGGTCGTGTTGCCGGACCATATGCATGCCGTATTGACGCTCCCGCCGGACGACGCGGATTTCTCGACCCGCTGGCGTTTGATCAAGACGCGCTTTGCCAAGGGATTACCGAAGAACGAGCGGCTCAGCGCGGTTCGCAAGAAACGTGGGGAGCGCGGCATCTGGCAGCGCCGGTTCTGGGAGCATCTGATCCGCAACGAGGCCGATTACGCGCGGCATGTCGAATATTGCTATATCAATCCGGTGAGGCACGGCCTCGTCGCGCGCGCGCGGGATTGGCCGCATTCATCGTTTCACCGCGACGTGCGACGGGGGATTTTCCCGGAGGATTGGGCGGGAGATTTGGCGTTGCCCGGAGAATTTGGGGAGGCATAGGGCGGGCTGGGCTTGTCCCCGCACAAGCGGGGACGAGCCGTAACCCCCCCGTTGTTCCCGGCGTTGTCGTGGAGAAAATGGCGGATTACGCTTCGCTAATCCGCCCTACGAGCTGCGGCGGGATTTCTCCCGGTAAGGAATTCGCGCAGCCGCGCAAGATCGACGGCAGCAGCGCGCGAAACGACGAGCTTCACAATTTACGCGGCTTCGGGGCGGGCAATTCGTTCGGCGTGCCCCAGCTCAGCATCCACGCCTTCACCTCGTCCCACGGCACGCCTTCGCGCGTGCGCTGGAATTCGGCGAGCCGCCGCCTGTCCTCGGCCAAGGCCTCGGGCGACCACGGTCCTTCGCCGGCCGCGCGCATGGCTTCGAGCGCCGGCGGCAGCAGGTTCTCATCGCTGGCCAGATCGGCAACCAGGTCGCGGACGCTCATGCCGCGCGCCGAGGCGCGCGCTTCGAGCAGGTCCGCCGTGCGTGCGTCGACCTCGATTTTGACCTTGGCGGGCATGGGCGGAAATATATTGAGAGGCGGCCTTTCGGGCAAGCAGGCGTTGCCTCGACGCGCTGCGCGCGCTGCCGCACAAGGCTAGGCAAGGGCCTTTTGCGCACGACCAAAACCAAAATTCGAGAAATGCGCTTCCTAGTTCAATACCAGGATCGACGCATTGAGAAGCGTGGCGAAGCCGACCCAGCACGCATAAGGCACGAATAGCAGCGCGCTGACCATATCGGCATCCCAGCTCTTGACAATGAAGGCGAGGATGACGGCGAGCAGCGCGGCGACAATCGCGAGCGCGGAGCCGGGACGGCGCAGGCGAAAAAAGACCGGACTCCAGATGAAGTTGAGCGCAAGCTGCGCCACCCGCAGGCCGAAGGCAACGCCCAGCCCCTGCTCAAAGGTGCGCGCGCCGGCAATGGCAATCAGCACGTAGAGCAGCGTCCAGGCCGGTGCGGAAGACCCAGTTGGGCGGGTTGAACCTCGGCTTGGCGAGCCCGGCATACCAGGCGTCCGGCCGCGTCACGAAGCCGATGGATGTCACGGCGAGGAATACGGCGACAACGAGCGGACCGCTCATCGCAGCGCCTTATTGCTCTCCTTCACTTTCTCCGCATCGACATAAACCTGCTGCCCCATGGCGTTGAATTTCTCCGACATCTGCCGCATCCCGGCCTCGGCCTCATCCTTCGAGACGGCGCTTCGCGCCTCCTCAGGATGAGGGTAAAGCGCCGCCTTCTCGTTGTCGGTCAGGCCTTCGGCATATTCGCGCACATCCGCCGTGATCTTCATCGAACAGAACTTCGGCCCGCACATGGAGCAGAAGTGCGCGACCTTGTGCGCTTCCTTGGGCAGCGTCTCGTCGTGGTATTCCTTCGCCGTGTCGGGGTCGAGCGACAGGTTGAACTGATCCACCCAGCGGAACTCGAAGCGCGCGCGCGAGAGCGCGTCGTCGCGCAGTTGCGCCGCCGGGTGGCCCTTGGCCAAGTCCGCCGCGTGCGCGGCGATCTTGTAGGCGATCACGCCTTCCTTGACGTCGTCGCGGTCGGGCAGGCCGAGATGCTCCTTCGGCGTCACGTAACAAAGCATCGCCGTGCCGAACCAGCCGATCATCGCGGCGCCGATGGCGCTGGTGATATGGTCGTAGCCGGGCGCGATGTCGGTGGTCAGCGGGCCCAACGTATAGAACGGCGCCTCGCCGCACTCCTTGAGCTGCTTCTCGACATTGACCTTGATCTTGTGCATCGGCACGTGGCCGGGGCCTTCGATCATCACCTGGCAGCCTTTGTCCCAGGCGACCTTGGTGAGTTCGCCCAGCGTCTCCAGCTCGGCGAATTGCGCGCGGTCGTTGGCGTCGGCGATCGAGCCCGGACGCAGGCCGTCGCCGAGCGAGAACGACACGTCGTATTTGCGCATGATGTCGCAGATCTCGTCGAAGCGCTCGTAGAGGAAGCTCTCCTTGTGCCGCGACAGGCACCACTTGGCCATGATCGAGCCGCCGCGCGAGACGATGCCGGTGACGCGATTGGCGGTGAGGTGGATGTAGCCGAGCCTGACGCCGGCGTGGATGGTGAAATAGTCGACGCCCTGCTCGCACTGCTCGATCAGCGTGTCCTTGTAGACCTCCCAGTCGAGCTTGACGGGATCGCCGTTGACCTTCTCCAGCGCCTGGTAGATCGGCACGGTGCCGATCGGCACCGGCGCGTTGCGGATGATCCATTCGCGCGTGTTGTGGATGTTGCGCCCGGTGGAGAGGTCCATCACCGTGTCGGCGCCCCAGCGGATCGCCCACACCATCTTTTCGACTTCTTCCTCGACCGAGGAGGTGACGGCGGAGTTGCCGATATTGGCGTTGATCTTGGTGAGGAAGTTGCGGCCGATGATCATCGGCTCCAGCTCGGCGTGGTTGATGTTGGAGGGGATGATGGCGCGCCCGCGCGCGACCTCGCTACGGACGAACTCGGGGGTGATGAAGGCGGGCACCGCGCCGCCGAATTGCTCGCCGTCGGCGAGCGCGGCTTCGGCGCGCTCCAATTGCTTCTTGCGGCCGAGATTCTCGCGCTCGGCGATGTAGATCATCTCCTTGGTGACGACGCCCGCGCGCGCCCATTCGAGCTGGGTGAAGGGGTGGCGGCCATCCGCTGTCATTCCGGGATGGCGCGACGCGCCGGGCCCGGAATCCAGATGCTGGCTCTGGGCTTGGTTCTGGATTCCGGGTTCGCGGCCTTCGGCCGCGCCCCGGAATGACGAAGAAGAAACCGCCCGCCACGGCTTCGGCGTGTTGGGAAAATCGCGCGCCAGGTGTTTTCCCGTGACGTTGCCGTTGTCGACCGGCTGGATGGTGCGGCCGTCGTATTCCTCCACGCCGCCGCGCTCCTTGACCCAGGCGAGGCGCGTGCGGGCCAGGCCCTTCTCGACGTCGATCGAGACGTCCGGATCGGTGTAGGGCCCGGTGGTGTCGTAGACCGGCAAAGGCTGCTCGCCGCTCGAGGCATCCAGCATGATCTCGCGCAACGGCACGCGCAGGTCGGGGGCGGCGTCGGGCCGCGCATAGACCTTGCGCGACGCGGGTAGGGCGCCGGTGGTGACCTTGGGCGTGGCGACCTTGGGATCGTGGATGTTCATGGAGCGCTCCTTTGCCGCGCGTTGGGCGCGGCTTTTGCGAATTAGATTCTGCCGCGATAGCCGAAATAGCTGAGCACGAGCCCCAGCACGATCATCAGCCCGCCGCCGATGAACGGTATTGCCGCAAGATGAGACATCGTGCCGCCGACGCGCTGGATGAACTGCGGGTAGACGACACGGACCGCGCCGCCGATGACCAGCAGCCAGCCGAACAGCGTGATGATCACGCGCCAGTTCGCCGTCCACACATTGTGCGCGAGCACCACCATGAGGCCGACGGTCAGCCCGAACAGGCCGGAAAGGTAGATGATCGCATAGTTGGCCAGATACTGCTCGACCATGGCGTGGTAGTTCTGCCGGTTGAACAGCATGCCTGCGCCGATGGCCAGAAACAGCGGCCCGATCAGCTTGGCGAGATAGCGCGAGGCGAGCATCGAAAGCGTCCTGTCCCTTCGCCGGCATGACCCGGATCAGGTTCAAAGGGTCGCCGCTCCCCGCGGCCTCTCAGCCCCTCATCGGGGCCCCCCTCGGAACAAGGCTAAATGTAGGCGCGGGGCTAGGGGTGTCAATGCGGGTGGGGAAAGCCGCCGCGGCGTCAGCGCCCCCACATGCCTATGGCTTTTGACATGCTTCCCCTTCACAATTTCGGCCCAATCGGTCCGAACACTCGCGCCAATCCAAAAAGCGTGGGCGCAAATGGGGACGCGGCCGAGCGCCGCGATGAAATTCATGTCATTGGCACTGCGCGAGAGCGTTTCGCGCCTGGAAATCATCACGCGGGTGACGCTCGCCATCCTGGCGCTGGCGAGCGGCGTCTACACCTATCTCGGCGTCCGCGACCTGCTCAACGGCGACGCGACCATCGTGTTCTTCGCGGCGGTGATCTATTCGACGGCGGTTTCGGTCGGCATCTACGCCTTCTGGACCTATCTCATGCGCTTCCTGCCGCACGTGCGCCACGCCACCAGCCGCGTGTTGCTGGTTGTCGCCATGGGCCTTGGCGCGCTGATGATCATGGCCATGTCGTCGTGGCTCAACGCCTCGGCGCTGGCGGGGGCGGCGGCGATCCAGCAGCATCTCGCCGTGCAGACGCAGGCCTATGCGCGCGATCTCGACCGCGCCCATTCCAACGCGCTCGCCGCGCAAGGTCTCTTGCCCGACATCCAATTGGCGTCGACGCGGTTTGCCCAATTGGCGGAAGCGGAGCGCTCGGGCTCGCTCACCGGCACCTCCGGTTCCGGCACGGTGGTGCAGCTGCTCACGCAAATGTCGCGCCAGCTCGACAATCTCGCGCACGAGGTCACGGCCTCCGCCGACCGCGTCAAGGCGCTGTTCGAGGAGGGCAGTAAGCGCATCGACAAGATGCGCGAACTGGTCACCGACCGCGGGCCGATCAACGCGCGCAGCGACGCCTTCGGCAAGGAGGCCATGGCGCTGATGGGCGTGATCGGCAAGCTGCAGCAGACCTCCGTCGCGCCGGCCGTCAAGCGCGCCGCCGACGGCCTGACCGCCGGCTTCATCGCGCCGGTCGCCGACGGGCGCACCGCCGATCTCGCGCAGCGGCAGACGCAGGTGGTCGGCAAGGTCGAGCAGGCGGTAGCGGCGCAAGCCAAGGCGCTGTCCAACGCCACCGACAAGATCCTGGCGACGCCGCCCGTCGAGCCCGCGCGCTTCCAGCCGCTGTCGACGGCGGAAGCAGTGATCGTCTACGCGCGCGATTTCCTGCCGAGCTGGGCGGGCGCCATTTCCATCGACCTGATGCCGGCGGTGCTGGTGCTGATCCTGTGCGTCGTCTACGCCAACATCAGGCGCGAGGGCGAGCCCGACGCGCTCGACACCATGACGGCGGCGCAAATCCTGTCGGCCATCCGCATCGCGCGCGAAGTCGAGCAGAACGTGCGGCAGGTGCCGGCCGGCTTCGAGGCGGCGTCAATTCCGCCAGCGCCGGCCGCGGATCAAAAGGTCACCGAGTTCGCCAGCGTCCGCGCTGCCAAGAAGGACGAGCGCCGTGCGGACTGAGGCGTTGCAGGAGCAGGCGCGCCGGTGGCTTAGCGCGAACGCCGACGAGACGGTGCTGCGCTGGTTGTTTCGCGCGGTGCTGGCCGCCACCGTCGTGGTGGTGGCCCTCGACTACAACGAGCTGACGCGGCAGATGGCCGAGCGGGCGAACGCGCCGGCACTCGGCAATCCGGATAGCGCGCCGCTGCCGACGATCAAGCGCGAGCGGGGAGCCCGCCACGGCGTGCCGTCGCACGCGCTGAAAGCCAAGCTCAACGGAAAGATGACCTTCGAGCTGGTGGATGGCGGCCGCCTCATGGCGGTCGGCACCATCATGCCCGGCACCGCCAAGGCCTTCGCCGCCGAGGTGAAAAAGCGCGGCTCCTACATCAAGAGCGTGGTGCTGCAGTCGCCCGGCGGCTCGGTCGGCGACGCACTCAGTATGGGACGCATGATCCGCGCGCACAAATTCGCGACCGAGGTGGACAAGGGCCAATACTGCGCCTCGTCTTGCCCGCTGGTGTTTGCCGGCGGCGTCAAGCGCCGGGCCGGCGCCGCGGCGGCGATCGGCGTGCATCAGGTGTTTGCGCCGCCGCAACCCGGCCTCGCCACGGCGGCCGACGGCTTCGATAATGCGCAGCGCATCACCGCCAGCGCGGAGGGATATCTGCGCGACATGGGCGTCGATTTGGGCGTCTGGCTCAAGGCGATGGAGACGCCGAAGGACGAGCTTTATTACTTCTCGCCGGCCGAGCTGGTGGAATTGAAGCTGGCCACGGAAGCGGCGGGCTCGAAGGCGATAAGCAAGCGGAAAGCGCGGCTTTAACAACGGACGTGCCGTTCTCTTTCCGCGGCGTCATGCACCTTCCCCGCCTGCGCGGGAACAAGCTCCAGCGGCGAATCCGGTAACCGGCAAGGTCACAGATCGAATAGCGCGCGCACGGCGGACTGGATCGCCCGCTTGCGCGGGGCGATGACAGCCGGGGATTGCATCTTCGGCAAGTCGCATATGCCGGAAGTCGGCGGCTGACGGTTGCAGACCTGCGCGCCGATTGCGGTTATGGTTCGCGGCGGAAGGGTCCATGACATCCGGCTATCTTACCGTCACCGGCGCGGCCGGCCGCCGCTGGTTGATCCTCGCCGTGCTGTTTCTCACGCGCACGGTGATGGCCGTGCAATTCCAGACGGTCGGCTCGACTGCGCCGCTCCTGCTGCACACTTTCGCCATCGACTATGCGCAGCTCGGCACGCTGATCGGGCTCTATATGCTGCCCGGCATTTTCATTGCGCTGCCGGGCGGCGTGCTCGGTCAGCGCTTCGGCGCCAAGCAGGTGGTGCTGGTCGGCTTGCTGCTGATGGCCGTCGGCGGGGCGCTGATGGCCGTTGCCTCGTCGTTTTTCGTACTGGCCGCGGGACGCCTGATCAGCGGCGTGGGCGCGGTGCTGATCAATGTGTTGATGACCAAAATGGTGGCCGACTGGTTCGCCGGGCGCGAGATCGTCACCGCCATGGCGATGTTGGTGGCAAGCTGGCCGCTCGGCCTCGCACTCGGCCTTATCCTGCTCACCCCGCTGGCGGCGGCGCTGTCGTGGAGCGCGGCGATGCATGCCGCCGCGCTGCTGTCGCTTGCAGGTTGCGTGCTTGTGGCGTTCGCCTATCGCGATCCGCCCGGCCTCGGCGCGGCGGCCGGCGCCAAGCTTCGCCTGAATCTCTCAGCGCGCGAATGGCTGACGGTCTCGTCGGCCGGCTCAATCTGGATGGTCTACAATGTCGGCTATATCGTGCTGATCAGTTTCTTGCCCGGGTTCTTCGCCGCGCACGGGCATTCGACCGCCGAAGCCGGCCGCATCGTCAGCTGGCTCGGCTGGACGCTTATTCCGTCCGTGCCGATTGCCGGCTATCTCGCCGAAAGGCTCGGACGGCCGAACCTTTTTCTGATCGGCGGCTTTGCGATTTCCGGGATTGCGGCGGCGGCGCTGCCCTTTGCTTCCGCGCCGCTATATCCGTTCGTTCTGCTCGCGCTGGCGATCGGCGTGCCGGCCGGGCCGATCATGGCGCTGCCGGCTGAGTCTTTGCGTTCCGATCATCGTGCGGCCGGCATGGGCGTCTATTTCACCTGGTACTATGCCGGCATGGCGGTGCTGCCGGGGCTCGCCGGCTTCGCGCGCGACGCGACGGCGAGCGCGGCGGCTCCAGCGCTGTTCGCCGCCATCATGATGGCTCTTGCCCTGTTTGGTCTGCTGGGATTTCGCCTGGCGCAACGGCGAACTTAGAAGGCGCGGGAGGCGCGGCTCGTCATGGCGCAGCCCTTCGCCCAGCCCTGCGACCGCGGCCTGATCGAGGCGGAACCCTGTCCGCGCGAGCGCGGGCGCGAGATCACGAATGCGCGCAAGCGCATGGTGCTCACCGCCTGCGTGCTGGCATCCTCCATGGCCTTCATCGACGGCTCCGCGCTCACGGTCGCGCTGCCACGCTTGCGCGCTTTTTTCGGCGCCGATCTCGCCGCGGTGCAATGGGTGCTCAACGGCTATGTGCTGGCGTTGGCGGCGCTGACGCTGATCGGCGGCGCGCTCGCCGACGTTTACGGCAAGGCGCGCATGCTGGTGCTCGGCTGCCTCGGCTTCGGCGCGGCCTCCGCCGCCTGCATTTTCGCGCCTTCGGTGGAATGGCTGATCCTGTTGCGCGTCGCGCAAGGGCGTGTCGGCCGCGCTGCTGACGCCGGCCAGTCTCGCGCTGATCGGCGCCACCTATCCGAAAGAAGAGCGCAACGGCGCGATCGGCGTGTGGGCGGCGGCCTCCGCGCTCACCACTGCCGGTGGCCCGGTGCTGGGCGGCTGGCTGACGCAAGATTTCGGCTGGCAGTACGTGTTCGCGATCAATCCGCCGCTGGCGCTGATCGCGGTGGCGTTGCTGGTCGTGTACGCGCCGGGCGACCGGCACGAGCGAAGACGCTTCGATCTCTTCGGTGCGGCGATCCTTGCCGCCGCGCTGGCGGCGCTGGCCTGGGCGCTGGGCGAGATCGGACCGCATAAGGCCGGCGCGACAAGCGAGACTGCGATCGCCGCAGCGGCGGCGTTCGGCTTGGCGGCGCTTGGCGGTTACGCCGTGGTGGGAGCGGGTGAGCCGCCATCCGATGACGCCACCCCGGTTGCTCGGCAACCGCACCTTTGTTGCGCTCAACCTGGCCACGCTGCTCATCTATGCCGGCCTGGCGATCATGTTCTTCCTGCTGTCGTTCGATCTGATCGACCGCCGCCATCTGGCGCCGACTGACGCCGGGCTCGCCTTCCTGCCTTTCACCCTTGGCGTCGGGCTGCTGTCGCGCATGTTCGGCGGGTTCGCCGACAAGGTCGGCGCGCGGCTCATGCTGATCGGGGGGCCGCTCGGCGCGGCGCTCGCCTACGGGCTGCTGGCGCTCGGCAAGGACGCGTCGTTCACGCTCGGCGTGCTGGCGCCGATGACGCTGCTCGGCGTTTCCTTCGCCGTACTGGTGGCGCCGTTGACCGCCTCGGTAATGTCGAGCGTCAAGGACGATGACGAGGGGCTCGCCTCCGGCGTCAACAACGCGGTGAGCCGCATCGCCCAGCTTGCCGGCATTGCGCTTGCCGCCGGAGTGGCGTCTTATGCGGCGGGCTTTGTCGTGAGCCTGATCGTCGCCGCCGTGCTTTCGCTTGCGGCGGCGCTCGCCGCAGCGGCCATGCTGCCGCGTCCGGCCAAGCGCAGGAAAGCGTCATGACGAAAACGCGAACGTGTCCGCACAGCGGCGAGATCCGCGCAAGTGACCCCGAGCGCGCGCGGCTGCGAGGAATGTTTGAAGATGGGCTCGCGCTGGGTGCATCTGCGGCTGTGCCGCATCTGCGGCCATGTCGGCTGCTGCGACAGCTCGCCCAACAAGCACGCCACCAAGCATTTCCACTCCACCGGCCATCCGATCATCGAGGGCTACGACCCGCCGGAAGGCTGGGGCTGGTGCTATGTCGACGAGGCCTTCGTCGACCTGCCCGACACCACGCCGCAGATCGGGCCGATCCCGCGCTATGCCTGACTGCTTGTCGTTCCGGGACGCCGGCGAAACCAGCGAACCCGGAATCCGGAAGCAAATTCCGCATATCTGTCTGGACTCCGGTTTCGCCCGCCTTTCGGCGGCCGCCCCGGAATGACGTTTTGAGTTTCAGTTCGCCGGCGCCGGCAGCGGCACCAGCGCCTGCGGCTGGTAGTGCGCCAGCGCCTGCATCGCGGCGGCATCGAGGAACTCGACCGTGCGTTCGCTGTTGGCGATCAATTTCTCGGCGCGCAGCTGCTGCATCATGCGGTTGAGATGCGGCACGCTCAAGCCCAGCACGTCGGCGATCACTTCCTGCGAGAACGGCAGCGTGAAGCGTTTGTCCTCGGCGCGGCCGACCGCCTTCAGCCGCGCGTGCAGCTCGAGCAGGAAATGCGAAAGCCGCTCGACCGGCGTGCGCCGGCCGACGTCGATGACGTGCTCGGCATATGTGGTCGCTTCCTGCACCGCGATCCACGAGAGCGCCAGGCCGAATTGCGGACGCCGGTAGCAGAGCTGCACGTAAGAATCGATCGGGCAGACATGCATGCGCAAATCGGTGATGGCGGTCACCGAATAGACCGCGCGCTCGTAGAAGCTGCCGGGCAGGCCGACGATGTCGCCGGGCAGCACGACGTTGAGGATCTGCCGTTTGCCGTTGCTCAGCAATTTGTAGCGCACGGCGTAGCCGTCGCTGACGAAGCAGAGCTTGCGGTATTCGTAGCCGTCGACGATGAGGTCGCGCCGCTTGCGGATGGTGAGCTCGCCGTCGATGATCTCGTCGAGGCTCTCGAGGTCGGCGGCGGTCAGGCAGACGTGCTGCAACACCCGGGCGACGAACGGATGCCGGTCCAACCCATTGCGCGGCGCTGCACGGCCCATGGCGCTACCCACCACGCAAGCCTAATCCGGTTCATTAATTTGAATCAATAATCGCCGCGAAAGCGCGGCCGGTGCCCCGGCGCAAGACTGATCGGCGCCACTCTTTCCCCTCTGGAGCGGGTGGTTTTGACCAAGCCTTCTTCAATGGCCGCGCCCTTCAAAAGTGCGGCCATTTTTTAAGAAGCCGCGCGGCGTGGCCCGGCGCGGCGGGCGGTGCGCATGGACGACAGCGGCGAAAGCGCCGAGCGGATCGGCAAAACGGTATCCACCATCTTCCTCGTGGCCCTGGTAGCGCTGTTTGCCTACGGCTATTTGCGGCCGCTCGTTTCGGGCTAGCCGGGGGGCTTGCCGGGAACGGCTGGTTTGGCTTGCCCCTTTCCAGCCGTTGCCTGCGGGGGGCCCCAGCCCGCCGGCTGGGGCTCCTTTCCCTCGGCGCCGGCTGTATTTAACTCGCTCCCATTCTTGTGCTACGGCATCGCGCCAAGGGCGACTGGCGAGGATACGGAGGCCAGTATGCCCGGAGAGTGGCACAGCGAGCCAGGCGCCGACAGGCTCGGCGAGATTTTGGCGACGATTTTCTTGGCCGCGCTGTTGGCGCTCTTCCTTTACGGGTATCTGCCGCATTTCATCTGAGCGCGCTTCACCAGCCCTCGGTTTCCAGGCAGGACCGCGGCGCCGCGCGCGGCGTCTTGAAGGCGCAGTAACTGCGCAGCGTCTCGAACAAATCACAGGTATCGAAAGACTTGCGCAGCACCCGGATCGCGCCCGCCCGGCCGGAAATCTCGCGCTCGAGGTTGTGCGTGTCGAGCTCGCCAAGCGGGCTCGCGCTGACGACGACGACCGGGATCGCCGCGGTCGCCGGCGTCGCGCGCAGGCGATAAAGCAGGAACTGCGCGTCGCCGTCCGGCATGAAATTGTCGGCGACGATGACGCTCGGTTTGTCCTTGCCGGCGATGCGGCAGGCATGGATCGCGTCGGCCGCGTAGAGCGTGTCGATGCCGTATTTGGCGAGCCGGCTGGCGAGGAATTTCTCGTAGTCCGGGTCGTCGTCGACCACCAGCACGCGCGGACGCTGCGGCACCGCGGCCTGCGGAGGCGACAAGGCGGCGGTCCGTTCCAGCAAATCGGGATAGATTTCGGTCAGCGCCTGCATGATTCCCTTCCAGAAATGGGGCCCCTTGCGCGCGAAGAATGTGCCGAGGCTATCGCAGCGCTCGACCGTCTCGGCCTCGCCGCCTCCGGTGATCACCACCACTTCGAGCGCCTTGCGGCCGGGATCGAGCAGTCGCGCGCAGACCGACAGCCCGTCGAGCGCCGGCATGTCGACGTCGACGACCACGATGTCGGGGTGATTGTGGCGCACCTTGACCAAGAGCTGCACGCCGTTCATCGCGGTCTCGACCTGAAAGCCCATGCGTTGGCAGCGGTCGGCAAGCAGGCGCAGGATGGCCGGGTCGTCGTCGGCGATCAGCATCTTACGCGGCCGCGGGTCGTGCTCGACAATGTCGCTCATGTTGCTCTCCCTTCGCCTGCTTCGTCTTGCGCGAGCGTTTGTGCCATCGAGGCGAGCAGCGCGTCGAGCGTGGCCGCTACCCTTTGCTGCGGCATGCGGCCGGCGCGCGCCTCGATGATCGCGCATTCAAGCACTGCGGCGCTTGCGTTCACCTCGCGGCAATTGAAGATGCCGGCGGCGCCGGCGAGCTTGTGCACGAAGCAATGCAGCTCGTCCGGCAAGCCGGTTTGCGCGAGGCGGGCGCGGAAGGCGGCGAGCGTCGCCGCGTCGCGCCGCAGGCGCTGGCGGAAATCGTAACCCGCCGCGCTGAGCTTGATCGTATGCAGGTGGCGGCGCAGGGTGGCGGGAAGCCCCGCCGGATCGAACGGCTTGGCGATCGCCGCGGCGGCGGTGGCCGCCAGCGCGTTTCCATCGGCCGGCGCCGCATAGGCGGACATGAACACGACAGGAAACGTTGCCGTGGCGGGTTCCGCGCGCAGGCGCGCAATCAGCGTTTGGCCGTCCATGTCAGGCATCATCAGGTCGCACAGGATGAGGTCGGGCGCCCAGTCGGACGCGACGCGCAGCGCCTCCGCGCCGCTTTCGCAGCTCAGCAGAAGAAAGGCCGGATCGAGCGCCAGCGACAGCGCCACAAGTTCGCGCACGAGCGCGTCGTCGTCGACGTGGAGAATCCGAAATGAAATCGCCATGAAGTGCCGCCCCGCCCGAATGTCGCTGCGGCGTCTTGCACGGCAACCTCTGAATTTTTCGTCGTGGGCGCGCGTATCATGGTGCGGCAGGCGCACCGATGCCGTAATCGGGTAGCGGCGGACGCGCCGGATTCGCGCGGCATGGATTACGATGGGTTGAGGCTCGAAAGGTCGCGCGCCCCGCGGCTTGCGCTAGCGCGCGATGCGGGCGCCGCCATCCGGCATGATCTTACCTCGATTAAGGGTGCTTGACCCCGGCTTGCTCCGCGCCGCAGATGGGCCGGGGATTTTTCGGCGCCGCGATGAACGATATCTTGAGCAAGCTGGAGCTGCGCCTGGGGCGCCTGCACGCGCGCCAGCGCCTCGGCATCGAGACCGATCATGAGGCGCAGATTTTCGGCCAGGGACTGAATTTCTTCCACATCGAGAACTGGTACTCGGTTCATTCCGCCATCCGCGCCGCCCTCATGCTGGCGGGTCTTTATTGGCGCGGGCGCCGCAACGCCGAGAAGATCGAGCTGCGGCACAATACCGTGAGCTCCGCCAAGCTGCCGGCGGCGTTCGACGGCTTCACGCTGCTGCAGATCAGCGATCTGCACGTGGAGCAGAGCGAGCGCGCCATGCGCCGGCTGGGCGAGCTCGTGCCGGCGCTCGAATACGACCTCTGCGTCATGACCGGCGATTTCCGCGGCCCCACCTACGGGCCCTTCGACGCCGCGCTCGCCGGCACCAGGCGGCTGCTCGGCAATCTGCGCGGGCCGGTCTACGGCGTGCTCGGCAACCACGACACCATCCGCATGGTGCCGGAACTCGAGGAAATGGGCATACGCATGCTGCTCAACGAGTGCGTGCCGGTCGCGCGCGGCGCCGAGACGATCTACCTCGCCGGCATCGACGATGCGCATTATTTCCGCATGGACAATATCGAAAAGGCCGCGGCGGAAATCCCGCACGAAGCTTTTTCCATCCTGCTGTCGCATACGCCGGAAATCTACCGGCAGGCCGCGCATGCCGGCTTCGATCTTTTGCTGAGCGGACACACCCACGGCGGCCAGATCTGCCTGCCGGGACCGATTCCGCTCAAGCTCAGCTCGGTCTTGCCGCGTTCGATGGGTGCCGGCGCCTGGAAATATGGTCAGATGATCGGCTACACCTCGGTCGGCGCGGGGACCTCAATCGTGCCGGTGCGGCTCAACTGCCCGCCGGAAATCACGCTGCATCACCTGCGCAGCGCGGCGACCCCATAGGGCCGGTCGCGCTTATCGCGAGCTGATGCAGACCAGTGATTATTTGGTCTTGCCCATCCGGTGCAGCTTGAGCGCGGCGTAGACCGTATCGTTGACCGGCGTCGGCATCTTCAGCTCGCGGCCGAGCCGGCAGACCTCGCCGGCCAGCCAGTCGAGCTCGAGCCGGTTGCCGCGATCGAGGTCGTTGGCCATCGAGGCCTTCATGTCCGCGGGGAAATTGTTGTCGGCCATCGCTAAGATGGTGTCCACCAGCCCGTCCGGGAGCGCGACGCCCTTGGCGCGGCCGATTGCGAAAGTCTCGCTCATGAGGTTGCGGAACAGCGCGCGCGTGTCGGGATCGGCCAGGATCGGCCCCATCGTCGAGCGGGTCACGGCGGTCGCGCCGGAACTGGCCGACAGCAAGACGAATTTCTGCCAGCGCTCGCGCGCGATATTGTCGGAGAGCGCGATGTCGATCTTCGCGGCTTTCGCGGCTTCGACGAAGGCGGCAAGCGGTGCGTCGGCACGCCCGTCATGCGGGCCGCAGATGATGCGCTGGAGCTGACTGGTCTGCTTGATGACGCCGGGGCGCTCGATCACGGTGACGACATAAGTGACGCCGGGAATGGCCCGCTCGGCGCCCACGATGGGCGCGATGCGCTCATAGCTGTCGACGCCGTTCTGCAAGGTGACGACGCGGGTGTCGCGGCCGAGCAACGGCTTTGCCTGTTCGGCCGCCTTCTCGGTGTCCCACAGCTTGACCGCGAACAGCACCACGTCGACCGGTCCGACCTTGGCCGGGTCGTCGGTCACGTTGGCCTTGGGCAGATGCAGGTTGCCGTGCACGCTCTCGACGGTCAGGCCGTTCTTCTCAATCGCTTCGCGATGGGCGCCGCGCGCGATATAGAATACATCGTGGCCGGCCGCCTGCATCCGCGCGCCGAAATAGGCGCCCACCGCGCCCGCCGCCATGGCTGCAATCCGCATGACGCTGCTCCTCTTGCGTAGGGCATCCCGTATACCGGGCTATGCGCCGCCGGCCAACCGCCCGGTAAGACGCGCGGTTGAAAGGGCACAACGGCGCATATTAGAATTTCGCGGCGCGCGCGGAGCCTGCGCCGCCGGCACAGCAAGGGACAACGCCATGAGCCAAGACGGGCTTGAGCGAAGCGACGAAGAAATCCTCGCTTACGAGATTGCCGACGAGGCGCTGGAAGCGGCGGGATTGGGACGAGAGAGCGCCTCGCCCAACACGAATCCCCTGGCGATCATCTGTATTCCGTTCGGCCCGCGCGCGGCGCGTTAGCGGACCTGATACCGCTCATTTCGGCGCACGCGGGAATCCAGCAGCTCAATCGCCTGTGTGGAGACACCGCTCTGGGTCGCCGCTTTCGCGGGGACGAGCGGTTTTTGTGTGCGTCACTGCGGGAAGCCGGACAGAAGCGCTCCCACGGCGCCGGCGATCACGATCAGCAGCGCGACCGGGATCACGCAATCGAGCACTTCGCCGGTTTTGCGCCATGCGTGACCGAAGGCGCTTTCGCCGACCCGCGTCGCCACCGCCGAAACCATCGCCATCATGGAAGAACCCTCGTGCTCGTTCGAACGAGGGTTCTAGGGCCGGCGCGCGGGGCGAGCCGTAAAGCTTCTGCCCGCCGGCGTAAATTCGAAATAACCGCTGCGGGTGTCTGCGCCTCAGGCGACGGCGGCGGGCTCGACCTTTATGCGCGTCGCCAGCTCGCGCAAGCGGTCGAGACCCGGCTCGCGCCGCGGCCAGCCGAGCGTCACCTTGTCGTCTTTGTAGCGCGGCAGCACGTGCAGGTGAAAATGCGGCACCGTCTGCCAGCCCGCCGGCCTGTTCGCCTGCAGGATCGTGATGCCGTCGGGCGTGAAGGCGCGCTCTACGGCGGCGGCGACGTCGCGCGTCACCGCGAAAATATGTGCCGCCTCCTTTTCGGTGAGGTCGAGGATGGTGGCGGCGGGCCGCTTCGAGGCAACCACCACGTGGCCGTCATTGACCTGGCCCGCGTCCATGAAGGCGAAGGCGATGTCGTCTTCGTAGACTTTCGCGCAAGGAATCTCGCCGCTCGCCAGTTTTTCAAAGATCGTTGCGGTCATGGCCTACCCCCGCGATTTCGAAAAGGTTGAATGGACAACCAAGCTAAACCCGCGATAAGCTTCCGCTCAATCTCGTAAAATTACGATATGGCGCGACGTCCGCCATGGCCGCGATTTCGATAGATCATGCGAGGCTTGCGCGGGCGCCGCTCGGCTTCCTGCGGCAGATCCTGGAATTGCCGTCGGACGCGGGCCTCTTCTATGCGTTCGGCGGTTCGCTGGAGCGCGCCGACGCCGAGCCTTGCCGGCCGTTGCGGGCGACAGTGCTGTGCGAGGCGCAGGCCGCGCAATGGTGGCTCGATTACCGCCGCCATGCCGGCGACCGCCGGGCCGATCCCATCAGAAGCGCGATCCGCTGCGGCGATCAGCCGGTGCATTGGCGCGACTATGAGCGCAGCGACATGAGCGCGACCGAGCGCGCCATGTGGCTGCGTGCCCGCGCCATCGGCCTGCGCGACGGTCTGACGGTGCCGTTGCGCGATCCGTCCAGCAGACGCTACGGCGTGCTGAGCGTGCTGCATTTCGGCCGGCAGACCGAGTTCGACGACTGGATCGGCGACCACCGCAGCTTGCTCGGCCCGGCCGCCTATCTCGCCCATCTGGCGATCTCGAACGCGCAATCCTCGTCGTGCGAGGCCGAGCCGCTGTCGGGCCGCGAGCGGCAATGCCTGGCGCTGGTCGCGGAAGGCCTGTCGAGCAAGGACATCGGCAAGCGGCTGCGCCTTTCTCCGCGCACGGTCGAGCTGCACGTCGCGCGTGCGATGAAAAGGCTGGGCGCCGTCAACCGCAGCCATGCCGTGGCGCTGGCGCTGCGGCAGAACATGTTGCAATCCTAAAGGCCGCATTCAGGGCAAACAGAAATGGGTCGCGCCCTGGTCATCGGCGGCTCGCTCGGCGGCTTGTTCGCCGCGCTCATGCTGCGCCAGGCCGGCTGGGACGTGACGGTGTTCGAGCGCAGCGCCGGCGATCTCGCCAGCCGCGGCGTCGGTATCGGCACGCATGTCGAACTGTTCGCGGTCATGCGCCGGCTCGGTATCACCGTCGACCAATCGATCGGCGTGCCGGTCACCTCGCGCATCTGCCTCGACCGCAAGGGCGCGGTGATCGCGCGCCTGCCGTTCGACAAGGTGCTCAGCTCGTGGACATTGTTTTATCGCGCATTGCGGCGGCAATTGCCCGATGCATGCTATCGGTCGGGCACGCAGCTCGACGATGTCACGCAAGACGCTCGCCGTGTGACCGCGCTGTTCGCCGACGGCGCGCGGGTGGACGGCGATCTTTTGGTCGGCGCCGATGGCCTCAATTCCATCGCGCGGGCGCGGGTGTTCCCGCATGCGCCGACGCCCGGCTATGCCGGCTATGTCGCCTGGCGCGGGGTGATCGAAGAGCGCGCGCTGCCGCAGCAAGCGTGCGCCGACCTCGCCGATACTTACGTCTTCTTCATCAGCCCGCGCGAAATGGTGCTGTCCTACTGGCAGCCTGGCGCCGACGACGATGCGCGGCCCGGACACCGCCGGCTGAACTGGCTCTGGTACCATCCGACGCACGCGAACAGGCTGCCCGACATGTGCACCGACGCGGGCGGCCGCCGCCATGGCCTTGCCATTCCGCCGCCGCTCATCCGCGCGGAGGTGATCGATAGTTTCCGCGCGGACGCCCGGGCGATCCTGCCGCCGCAATATATTGCGTTGACCGAGGCGACCGAAGCGCCGTTCTTCCAGCCGATCTTCGATCTCGATTCGCCGCGCGTCGTTTGCGGCCGCGTGGCGCTGCTCGGCGACGCCGCGCACGTGGCGCGCCCGCATGTCGGCGCCGGCGTGAGCAAGGCGGCGCTGAACGCGGCCTGGCTTGCCGATGCACTCGCCGCGGTGCCCGGCGGCATCGCGGCCGGGCTTGCCGCTTACGAAACGCGCGCTTGCGCGTTTGGGTCGGCGCTGGTTGCGCGCGGACGCTATCTCGGCGCCTATCTTGAGGATCCGCCGCGCGAAGGCCTCAGGCCGGAGCCGCTGGCCGTGATGCAGGCGATCAGCGCGCCGTTCAGCGAAATCCCGGAACTGGCGGGCAAAGTCTAGATCGCGTGCAAAAAAATTGCCCGGCGCCAAGGCCGGGCAATTCAGGTGGCACGTGTGTAAACTTCAGTAGAGGCCGGCCGGACGCTCGCCGTTCCAGCTCATGTGCGCGCGTGATCTGACCGGTCGCGATTCTCGCGAGGCATTGATCGCCGCCTCGGCCTTGGCGCGCCATGCGGGCAGTTCGCGCTTGGCCTCATAGGACGGCGTCCCGTGCTGCGGCAGGACGATCACCTTGGCGCCGATCTGCACGCGCCTGTAGAGGTCGACGATGTTGTCGTTGGTAAGCCTTATGCAGCCCGACGACATGTGCTTGCCGATTGAGGCCGGATCGTTGGTGCCATGGATGCGGTATTCGGTGCCGCCGATATAGAGGGCGCGCGCGCCGAGCGGATTGCCCGGGCCGCCCGCCACGACGCGCGGCAGGTAGGGTTGGCGCGCGATCATCTCCTTGGGCGGATACCAGTCCGGCCATTCCTGCTTGCGCGCGATCTGCTTGATGCCCGACCAGGTGAACCCCTCGCGGCCGACGCCGATGCCGTAGCGGATCGCCTTGCCGTTGCCGAGCACGTAATAAAGATAGGTGTGCGGCGTATCGACGATAATGGTGCCGGGCGCCTCGCGGCTCGGATAGTCGACCAACTGGCGCTGCAGACGCGGCGCGAGTTGCGAATTTTCATCGTCAACCTGCGGCACCTCAGGCTCGGCGGCCTGCGGCATTGCGGGTGCGGCAGCCTGCGGCTCGCTTTGCATCGGCTGCGGCTGGCCGAAAAGGAAGCCGAACAAAGGCAGCGGCTCCGCGCGCGCCGGCGCGCAGGTGAGAAGGGCAGCCGCGACCAGCGCGGTCAGCGCGCCAATAAACCCGGTTTTCCACATGGTACCCTCACGAATTTCCCGAATGATCTTTGGTCAACAAAACCGCCGGCGAGGTTCAATGGTTCCCCGTCAAATTGGCTTAAGGGTCTGGAACCTGGGGGCTTTTTGCGCGTTTCGGGCGCCGCGCGATACCTCTCGCCGCCCTCACGCTTGCGCCAGCTCGTCCCAAAATTCGAGAATGGGCCCGGCCAGCGCATCGGGCCGGTCTTCCGGAAAGAACAGCCGCGCATCGGCGACCTCCACGACGCGTTTTGCGCCGGGGATGGTGTCCTTCAGCCAATAGGCCCATTTCTTGTCGAAGAAGAAGTCATCGAGGCCCCACACGATCAACGTCGGCACCTCAAGCTTCTTGAGCGCCGGGTAAACGGCGAGTGTTTGCGCATTGTCGAATGCCAGCCAATAGTTCTGGAATGCCTCGATGCGCTGCGGCGACGACAAGAGAGGCCGAAGATAAAGACGGATGACCTCGTCGGTCAGCACGCTTGGATCGGCATAGGCACGAAACAGCGGCACCGGTTCGCCTCTCATGTAGCGCTCGCGCGCGAGATCGGGACGCTCGAGCAACGGCTGGAAAACCGGCGCAAGCGTGCCGTTACGCGCGCGCTCGATCACCGGCAGGACTTGCGGCGGCGGCCATCCGTCGTGCACATCGCAATTGGTCAGCACGAGCGAGGTCAGCCGATCGGGATAGTGGGCGGCGAAGATCTGGGCGATGGCGCCGCCGCTGTCGTTGGCAATCAGGTCGATCTTCTCGATGCCGAGCGCGTCGATAGTCTCGGCGATCATGCGCGCCTGGGCGGTGAACGAGACGTCCTGCGACCGTGCTATCTCGGTATAGCCGAGCCCCATGAGATCGATGGCGATGCAGCGGCGACAATGCCGCAACCGCTCGACGACATGACGCCAGTGATAGCCGTTGAGTGGAACGCCGTGCACGAACAGCGCCGCCGGCCCGTCTCCTTGCTCGACATAGGCGATCCGTCCGGATTTGACCTCGGCGAAGCGGCGGCTCGCGTGAAATGTCGCGATGTCCAAGCGCGTACCTCCATTGTCATGGAGGTCAATCTAGGGCGATTTCGCTGTCCCGCGCTGTCACGATCTTGCGCAATTTGCCGGCCTTGCGGATTTCGCCGCGCCGCCGCAACTCCGCCGGCGTGCAGCCAAAGAACCGGTGGAACCGCGCCGTGAAATGGCTGTGGCTGGCAAAGCCGGCATCGAGCGCCACGGTCGTGAGGTCGTCTCCGTCGAGGACCGCATCGAGGGTCGATGCGAGGCGCTCGCGCAGCACATAATCGTAGATGGAGGTGCCGGTCATCCGCCGAAACACGCGGCACAAATGAAAGGGCGACAGCCCGGCGACATGCGCGAGCTTTTCGACGGTCCATTTGGCGGCGGGCGCGACCGCGACGGCCTGCTTGACCCGCTCGAGCGCGCGCGCCCAGCGCGGCTCGACGCCGCGGCGCATGGCCGCATCACCCGCGCGCATCGCGCAGAGCGACATGCCCAGCAGATCAAGGCCTCGCGCCTCGATCTCGAATTCGTCGGCCTCGCTTCTTGCCAGCCGCGCGCGCAACAGATTGCGCAGCACCATAGCCTCGGCCGGCAGCAGGCCGTTCGACCGCTGCACTTCGCCGCGACAGTCGAGATGGTCGGGCGCCACGGCACCGTCGAACCGCAGGATCAGCGCGCGGTCGCCGATCGCACCGGGATAGCCGAGCCGGTATGACGTGCCCGCCGCAATCAACACGGCGTAACTTGGCGTGCCGATCACGTAGCGGCCGGGCGCATCGTGTTTCGAAAACACACCGCTAAAGGGCAGCACGATAACGTTCGCGTCTTGCCGCTCGACGTCGCCGACTTTGTCCGAGACGTTGCGCGCTTCGAACAGGCCGATCAGGAACGTCTTGCTTTCGAACAGTGTTCGGCGGGTGACGTCCATGACGCCTTTCCGATTCCATGAAGCGTTCAAATTACGACGTGTGGCACCGCGCGCAAGCGGGCGCCGGGAGTTGCTACACCGGCTAGTCCCTCTTCTTCCGCCACCCCACCACGGCGTCCGGCACGGAATCGACCGTGGACAAATAGGGCTTGATGTCGAGGAGCGGGGTGCCGTCGAGGCAATCGAGCCCGACGACGCGCAATTTGTGTCCCTCGACGCCCAACAGCTTCACCACGCTTAGGGCGATCGGATTGGGGCGAGCCGGCGAGCGCAAGGCGAAAGTGCCGTGCTGTTCGCCGCCCAGATGGCCGGGCACCTGCACCGTGAGATTGCGCGGCGCCCTGTCCATCCAATAGAGCAGCACCAGGTGCGAGCAGGTTTCCGCGTCCTTGAGCGCGTCGACAAAGCGCGGATCGAGCTCGACCGTGCAGACCGCGTCGGATTCGCGGGAATTTTTCGGGCAGTCGTCGCGCGTCCGCCAGGGCGTATGGATGCGGCCGATGAAGTAGACGCCGGCATCGGGTTTTTCCGGCAGCGCCACGGTTTTTTCGCCGGGTCGGACACCAAACTCTGTGCTGGCCATTGCGCGCCTCGTCAATGCAAGTGCTCTTGTCCTTTGGCACGCGCCCCGGCCCGGCGGAAGGGCCTTGCACAGCCCTTCTTAAAGGTATAAAGATGTCTTTATATAGTGGGAAGGCGCCCCATATCACTATATCCGAGGGCGCCGCGATCAGGTGGTACGCGTGCCCGAGAGTAGCGGCAACAGCTCCGGCAAGCTCGGCTTCGATGCCCTCAACGCGGCGCTCAAGGCTGCCGGCGAGGAAACGCGTCTGCGCGTGCTGGCGCTGCTCTCCGAGGCCGAGCTCACCGTCTCCGATCTGACCGACATATTGCGCCAATCGCAGCCGCGCATCTCGCGCCATCTCAAGCTGTTGACCGAGGCCGGCCTGGTCGAACGCTTCCGCGAAGGCACCTGGGCCTTCTTCCGGCTGGCCGAGGCCGGCGGCGGCGCCGCCGTCACGCACGCGCTGCTCGACCGTCTCGATCCGGCCGACCCCACCGTTGCGCGCGACCGGGCGCGGCTTGCCTCGGTGCGCCACGCGCGCGCCGCTGCCGCGCAGGCCTATTTCCGCGCGCACGCCGCCGAATGGGACCGCATCCGCAAGCTGCATGTGCCGGACGAGGCGGTGGAGCAGGCAATCTGCGTCGCGCTTGCCGACAAGCCGTTCCGCTCGCTGCTCGATCTCGGCACCGGCACGGGACGCATGCTGGAGCTGTTCGGGGCCGACATCGAGCGCGGGCTCGGCCTCGATCTTTCGCTGGACATGCTGCATCTCGCCCGCCACCGGCTCGAGCGCGCCGGTCACAAGAATTGCAGCGTGCGCCAGGGCGACATCTACGACCTGCCGCTGCCCAATAATTCCTTCGACGTCGTCATCCTGCACCAGGTGCTGCACTTCCTCGACGACGGCGCCCGCGCCATCCGCGAGGCGGCGCGCGTGCTGCGTCCGGGCGGGCGGCTTTTGGTGGTCGACTTCGCGCCGCACGAAGAGGAGTTCCTGCGCGAGCAGTTCGCGCACCGCCGCCTCGGCTTCGCGCCGGAGACGGTGACGCAATGGATGAAGGCGTCCGGGCTCGAGCCGGTGGTTCACAAGTCGCTCGCCCCCGAGCCCGGCTCGGATGTGAAGATCGCGGTCTCGCTGTGGCTCGCGCGCGACGTCCGCGCGCTGATGGCGGTGTCCGCGCCGCGAGAGGTAGCGTGATGAGCAACAGCATCCGCGCCAGCCGTTTCATGCACGGCAACGGCCGCCGCATCTCGGTATCGTTCGAGTTCTTCCCGCCCAAGGACGAGGCGATGGAGAAGATCCTGTGGGACTCGATCGAGCGCTTGAAGCCGCTGGCGCCCAATTTCGTCTCCGTCACCTACGGGGCCGGCGGCTCCACCCGTGAGCGTACGCACAACACCGTCAGGCGCATCCTCGGCGAGACCGAGCTGACGCCGGCCGCGCACCTGACTTGCGTCGCGGCTACGCGCGATGAAATCGACACGATCGTGCGCAACTACAAAGATGCCGGCGTGCGCCACATCGTGGCGCTGCGCGGCGATCCGATCGGCGGCGCCGGCGAGAAATACGCTCCGCATCCGGGCGGCTACCGCAACGCCGCCGATCTGGTGGCGGGCATCAAACGGCTCGGCGATTTCGAGGTGTCGGTGTCGGCCTATCCGGAGAAGCATCCCGACAGCCCGACCGTGGAAGCCGACATCGACATGCTCAAGGCCAAGGTGGACGCCGGAGCCAGTCGCGCTATCACCCAGTTCTTCTTCGAGAACGACCTATATTTCCGCTATCTCGACCGCGTGCGCACGTCCGGGATCGGTATACCGATCGTCCCGGGCATCCTGCCGGTGCAGAACTTCGCGGCGGCGAAGAATTTCGCCGCGCGCGCCGGCGCCTCGGTGCCGTCCTGGATCGCCGAGCGCTTCCGCGGGCTCGATAACGACCCGGCGACGCGCAAGCTGATCGCCGCGGCGGTCGCCGCCGAGCAAGTACTCGATCTGGTCGACCGCGGCGTCACTGACTTCCACTTCTATACGATGAACCGCGCCGATCTCGTCTACGCGGTCTGCCATCTGCTGGGGCTGCGGCCCGCGACGCAGGAGGCTGCGTGATGGCGCTTAAGCACGGTCATTCCGGGCGCGAGCGGAGCGAGCGCTCCGCGCCGCCCCGGAATGACGATCGTGACTGATCCTCTCTCAACCAGGGAGAGGGACGCACTTGAGCAACCAGTGAGTAATATGCCCAACACCAAATCCGACACCCGGACCGCCTTCACCGAAGCGCTCAAGCACCGCATCCTGGTGCTCGACGGCGCCATGGGCACCATGATCCAGGCGCTCAAGCTCGACGAGGAGGCCTTCCGCGGCGCGCGCTTTGACGCCTGGAACCGCGAGGTGCGCGGCAACAACGACCTGCTCAATCTGAGCCGGCCGGACGCGGTGCGCGACATCCATCTCGCCTATTTCCGCGCCGGCGCCGATATCGTCTCCACCAATACGTTCTCGTCCACCTCGATCGCGCAGGCCGATTACGGCATGGAGGGCATTGCCTACGAGCTCAATCATGCCGGTGCGACGCTTGCGCGCGAGGCCGCGCAGCAAGCGGAGCAAGAGGACGGCAAGCGCCGCTTCGTCGCCGGCGCCTTGGGCCCCACCAACCGCACCGCCTCGATTTCGCCGGACGTGTCGAACCCCGGTTTCCGCGCCATCACCTTCGACGAGCTGCGCAAGGCCTACGGAGAGCAGGCGCGCGGCCTGATCGACGGCGGCGCCGACCTGCTGTTGATCGAGACGATCTTCGACACGCTCAATGCCAAGGCGGCGATCTACGCCGTCAGCGAGATTTGCGAAGAGCGCGGCCTCGACATTCCGCTGATGATCTCCGGCACCATCACCGACCGGTCCGGCCGCCTGCTATCCGGGCAGACCCCGGCGGGGTTCTGGACTTCGGTGCAGCACGCCAATCCGGTCACCGTCGGGCTCAACTGCGCGCTCGGCGCCAAGGAAATGCGTGCGCACGTGGCCGAGATCGGGCGCATTGCCGATACTTTCGTCTGTGCCTATCCCAATGCCGGCCTGCCCAACGAGTTCGGCTATTACGACGAAAGCCCGGAATACATGGCCGAGCTGCTGGGCGAGTTCGCCGAAAGCGGGCTGGTCAATGTGGTGGGCGGCTGCTGCGGCACGACGCCGGAGCACATCGCCGCCATCGCCAAGGCGGTCGCGGGCAAGACGCCGCGTGCCGTGCCTGAAGTGCCGCGCCGCTTGCGCCTGTCGGGCCTGGAATCCTTCGTGCTCACGCCGGAAATCCCCTTCGTCAACGTCGGTGAGCGCACCAACGTCACCGGCTCGGCCAAATTCCGCAAGCTGATCACCGCCGGCGACTACGCGAGCGCGCTCACCATAGCGCGCGAGCAGGTGGAGAACGGCGCACAGGTGATCGACGTCAACATGGACGAGGGCCTGCTCGACTCGGAAGAAGCGATGCAGACCTTCCTCAACCTGATCGCCGCCGAGCCCGATATCGCGCGCGTGCCGGTGATGGTCGATTCATCGAAATTCTCGGTGATTGTGGCGGGCTTGAAATGCCTGCAGGGCAAGCCGGTGGTGAACTCGATCTCGCTGAAGGAAGGCGAGGAAGCGTTCATCGAGCACGCCAAGACCGTGCGACGCTACGGCGCCGCGGTGGTGGTGATGGCCTTCGACGAGAAGGGCCAGGCCGACACGCTCGAACGCAAAACACAAATCTGCAAGCGCGCCTACGACATCCTCGTCAAGCAGGTCGGCTTCCCGCCCGAGGACATCGTCTTCGATCCTAATATTTTCGCCATCGCCACCGGCATGGAGGAGCACAACAATTACGGCGTCGACTTTATCGAGGCGGCGCGCTGGATCAGGCAAAACTTGCCCGGCGTGCATGTCTCGGGCGGCGTGTCCAACCTGTCGTTCTCCTTCCGCGGCAACGAGCGCGTGCGCGAGGCGATGCATTCGGTGTTCCTCTACCACGCCATTCATGCCGGCATGGACATGGGCATCGTCAATGCCGGCCAGATGGCGGTCTATGACGATCTCGATCCGGAGCTGCGCGAAGCCTGCGAGGACGTGGTACTCAACCGCCGGTCCGACGCCGCCGAACGGCTGCTGGCGCTGGCGGAGAAATTCCGCGGGGCCGGGCACGAGGCCAAGACCGCCGATCTCACCTGGCGCGAGCACTCGGTCGACAAGCGCCTGGCGCACGCGCTGGTGCACGGCATCACCGACTACGTCGAGGCCGACACCGAGGAAGCGCGCAAGAAGGCGGCGCGGCCGCTCGACGTGATCGAGGGCCCGCTGATGGACGGCATGAACATCGTCGGCGACCTGTTCGGCTCCGGAAAAATGTTTCTGCCGCAGGTGGTCAAGTCGGCGCGCGTGATGAAGCAGGCGGTCGCCTATCTCATGCCTTACATGGAGCAGGAGAAGGACGGCCGTGCGCATACGAGCTCGAACGGCAAGATCGTGATGGCGACCGTCAAGGGCGACGTGCACGACATCGGCAAGAACATCGTCGGCGTCGTGCTCCAGTGCAACAATTACGAGGTGATCGATCTCGGCGTCATGGTGCCGGCGGCCAAGATCCTGGATACGGCGCGCGCGGAGCAGGCCGACCTCATCGGGCTTTCCGGCCTGATCACGCCTTCGCTCGACGAGATGTGCCACGTGGCGGCCGAGATGGAGCGGCAGGGGCTCGATCTGCCGCTGCTCATCGGCGGCGCCACCACCAGCCGCGTGCACACGGCGGTGAAGATCCACCCGAATTACCGGCGCGGCCAGACGGTGCACGTCAACGATGCCAGCCGCGCCGTCGGCGTGGCGCAGTCGCTGCTCTCGGCCGAGAACAAGGCGCGCTATATCGCCGGCATCCGCAGCGAATACGCCAAGGTCGCCGCCGCGCATGCGCGCGCGCAGGAGGACAAGGCGCGGCTGCCGCTTGCCGCCGCGCGCGCCAACGCGCTCAAGCTCGATTGGTCGGGCTATCGTCCGCCCCGGCCCTCCGCGCTCGGGACGCACGTCTTGAACGACTACCCGATCGCCGAGCTGGTCGATTACATCGACTGGACCCCGTTCTTCCAGACCTGGGAGCTCGCCGGCAGGTTCCCCGCCATTCTCGACGACGCCAAGGTCGGCGAGGCCGCGCGCGCGCTCTACGCCGATGCGCGCGACATGCTGGACAAGATCGTGGCCGAGCAATGGTTCAAGGCCGGCGCCGTCTACGGCTTCTGGCCCGCGCAAAGCGAGGGCGACGACATCCTGCTCTTCGCCGACGAGGCGCGAGAGGCGCCGATCGCCACGCTGTATTCGTTGCGCCAGCAGCTTTCCAAGCGCGAGGGCCGTCACAACATGGCGCTCAGCGACTTCATCGCGCCGCGCGCGTCCGGCGTCGCCGATTATGTCGGCGGCTTCGCCGTCACCGCCGGTCTCGGCGAGGACGCCATGGCCGAGCGCTTCAAGCGCGCCAATGACGATTACTCCGCCATCCTGGTGAAGGCCTTGGCCGACCGACTGGCGGAAGCTCTCGCCGAACGGCTGCACCAGCGCGTGCGCAAGGAGTTCTGGGGTTACGCGCCGGACGAGGCGCTCGGCAACGATGCGCTGATCGGCGAAGAATATCGCGGCATCCGTCCGGCGCCCGGCTATCCGGCGCAGCCCGATCATAGCGAGAAGGCGACGCTGTTCCGGCTGCTGGCGCCCGAGCGCATCGGCGTCGAGCTGACCGAAAGCTTCGCCATGACGCCGGGCGCGGCCGTGTGCGGCCTTTATTTCAGCCACCCGCAGAGCGCCTATTTCGGCGTCGGCAAGATCGAGCGCGATCAGACCGAGGACTATGCCCGGCGCAAGGGCTGGAGCATTGAGGAAGCCGAGCGCTGGCTTGCACCGATCCTCAATTACGATTCGCGCCGGGCGACCAGCATTGCGGCGGCGTGAGCGGCGCGGCGGACGGACTCATCGGAATGCGCGGGCAGGGCAGGTCCGCTTTGTTGCGCAAAAAAACCGGCCCTGTTTTTGCCGCAACGAGCGGCCACCATTGGGCACATTTGAGAAACGGCTCTTTGGCCGGCCTTGCTTTGCCATTTCGCAACACCTGATGCTTGGCTATATTCTTTGGTTTCTTGGGTTGGGAGTACAAGTTTGGCCACGTGCACCGAACCGACAACCGCCTCCCCAACGGCGCTTGAGCTTCAGATTCTGAGGTCGATCGCCGGATTTGAGCCGATTGCGCAAATTCTTGCGGATATTTGCAAGGGAACCGAGGAGCTGGTGCCGGGCGCTATTGTTGGCGTCAGCATTCTCGACCGCGCGGCGCGCGTGTTCGAGTCCGCCGTATTCCCGAGTCTCGGTGAAAGCTTCGAAACCGGCATCAAAGGCGCGCGCGTCGCCGACAAGCCGGGCACATGCGCGGTGGCGATCTATAACGGCCAGGTCGTCACCAGCGAGAACGTCGCAAATGACAATCGCTTCTGGAACGAATGGCGTGCGCTAAATCTGCAGCACGGTGTCAAGGCGATCCAATCGCGCCCCTTTTTCGGGCCGGAAGAAAACGCCCTGGGAACCTTTGTCGTCGGCTTTCGCGAAACGGTGCCGGTGGACCGCTTCGATGACGAAGCATTTCTGCTTGGCGCCCGCCTTGCGGGCCTTGCCATGGCGCGCCATCGAAACGACGAACGGTCGAGCCTGCTGATCGGCGAGTTGCAGCACCGCACCCGCAATCTTTTCACGTCGATCAATGCGATTTTTCGCTTGTCTCTGAAAAACAGCTCAAGCTTGCAGGAGTTGCAGCGCGCATTCGAAGGACGGGTTTCCGCCTTGTCCCAAGCGCAGACCCTGGCGACCGAACCGGGCGGCGCCGACTTGGCGGCGCTGATCAATTCCGTCGCCGCTCCCTACGCCCGCCCGCACAACGTTTTTGTAAGCGGCCCTGCACTGAGTCTCTCGCCCGATGCGGCGGCGGCCTTTGCCCTCTCGCTGCACGAGCTCTGTACGAATGCCGCCAAGTATGGTGCGTTCACGAGCGACCGTGGAAAGGTGAACGTGACGTGGCAGGCCGCTCCGCCGGAGACGGCCGGCGGCCGGTTCAAACTGGTCTGGGAAGAATCGGGCGGACCGGAGGTGTCTGCCCCGACGAAGTCGGGCTTTGGCCGTCGGACGATACGGAACAGTCTGGCTCGGGCTGTGGACGCCAAGATCTCTCTTGAATTCAAAAAGGAAGGACTCGTCTGCACGATCGACGCACCGATCGAACAGATGACGAGGCTCGCGATCGACTGACCAACATTGCGCGGCAGTGCTTGGCAGGCCCGTCGGCGTCGAATGCAAGCGTCGGCTCGCACCGATCCTCACTTACGGTTCGCGCCATCCGCCCGGCAGCGCGGCGGCGTCAGCGCGGGGCCGGGGAAAATCCTGCCGAGCTTTTACTGTTTGGTCCATCGTTCGGTGCCGATCTTGGTACCGTTTGCGTATGTCCAGATGCCTTTCCAACCGTTGTTCGTCGCCGCGTACAAGGCCAATCCCGTATCGTTTCCCGATCGGTACGAGACCGCCAGAAAATTCTTGTCGCCGATTCCGGTGCCGACGTAGCGTGTTCCTCCAATCGTCCAAACGATCCGGTAGGTGTCGCCCGTGCGGTCGACCGACACAGTGCCCGCGTAGGCGTTACCGTTGCCTGGGTTCGTGCCTTCCACATCGTATTTTCCGACCGGTTCGGCGAGTGCGGCAGCGACACTCAAGAGAATAGCCGTGACGACGATTAAAAGCTTTTGCATAACCGCTCCAATGGCCACTTGATATGACGAAACATCGCAATCGATGCTCGCGGCACAAAGCGAGCATCGTCAAGCGCGATACGTATAAAAAGCTCATAAAAACGGTCAGCGACGAAGAGGCTGCGCAGAACACTGAACCAAGTTTCAGTAATCGATACGCGTAGTCGGTAATCAGCAAGCAATGATCAAAAAACCGGCGGCCAGATTTCGACGTCTGATCACCGCTCGCTGAAACGCAAAACACCGGAGAGCGGCGCGCTCTCCGGTGTCGTATTGCTTCGCCTTAAGCGGCTTTGTTGGTTTGTCGTCGTCGTCGACCGCTTGAACTCAGAATGCCCCCAGCAAAATCGCGCCAACGAAAGCGAACACGGCGCACACTGCTAGAACTTCGAGTCTCAACGGAAGGGCCACGGCAACCTCCCTTGTTGATGTGATTTCAAGCTAGCATACAACGCCGACGTCCCGAAGCAGTTGCAGGGGGCGCAAGCAATATTTGCGTCGGAATCCATGCGCAACCGGAATAGCGGGATCAAACGGTTGATCCCGCACTACAAAAGGCGCGTTCGCACGGGGAAAGACGGTGCACAACGCCCGTGAAGGCCGTGCTTTACCGACCAAAGCAGCGGCAATCGGCATGAAATGGGCAGCGTCCGGCTGGGACTGTAATCAGTGGCCGCAAATCTGCATAAGGCGAAAAGCGCGAAGTCCGGCGCGGACGACCGATGCGCCGGAAAGGAATCCTTATCCTTAACGCATTCGCGCCGGTCAGCGTTGAAACCTCGTTAAAGAAACCCCCCGCATTTTCGCCTCTATGAGGCGCGCGCTGGCTTTGTCGATGGGCGGGGGCGTTTTGCTGCTGGCGCTGGCCGGCTGCGGACGCAGCTTTTTCATGGGGCAAGAGCGCGCGGCTTGGCGGCATGAGGCGGAAGTTGCCTGCATGAAGTCGGGCGCCGTCAAGATCGGCGTCGTGCAAGTCGATCCGATCGAAGGGCCTGGCGCTTGCGGTATGGATTTCCCGCTCGAGGTGACCGGGCTCGGCGAATATTCCCCGGCGATGAGCTATGCCGACGACCTGCGCCCGCCGGGCGCGATTCCCAACGCGTCTTCCGCCGACATGCCGGACTGGCCGACGCGCGAGCGGCGTTACCGGCCGTCACGGGCACAGCCGGTCGAGACCGCCCCCGTCGCACCCGCCGGCGGCGAACGCATGCGCTGGATGACGGGCCCGCCCGGCGTCGATATCTCGCATTCCGGCGCGCCGGCCGGGCAGCCGCTGTCGATCACCCCGTCGCAACCGGAACCGGTGACGACGCTGCCGCCGCGCGATACGCCGGCTGAACCGGTCTATGTGTCGCCGCGTGCGGTGACCACGCAGCCGAGCTACGCGCGGCCGCGTGTACGCGCCATGCCGAATGACATTCCGGACGACGCCGTCATTCCGCCCGGGGGCAGCGCGGCGGTACCGCAAGACACCGAGCGCTCCGAGCGCCGCATGCAGCCGTCCTACAACGTGCCGACCTATCAGCCGCCGAGCCAACGCGAGTTACCGCGGCTCGGGCCCACGCGGGCGCCGCAGAACGCGACGCTCATCCCCGCCGAGGTTTCCCCGCCGGCCAAGCTCGCCTGTCCGCTGGTATCCGCGCTCGACCGCTGGGTGAGCGAAGGTGTGCAGCCGGCCGCGATGCATTGGTTCGGGCAGCCGGTCACCAAGATCCACCAGATCGGCTCCTACTCCTGCCGCCATATGGTCGGCGGCTCCGGCGTCTCCGAGCATTCCTTCGGCAACGCGCTCGACATCGCCGGCTTCACGCTGGCCGACGGGCGCAAGATCACGGTCAAACGAGGCTGGCACGGATCGCCGTCGGAGCAAGGCTTCCTGCACGACGTGCAGCTCTACGCTTGCCAGACCTTCAATACGGTGCTGGCACCCGGCTACAACATCTACCACTACGACCATATCCACGTGGACCTGATGCACCGCAGGCCCGGCTACCGCCCATGCCGGCCGGAGGCGATCCCGGGCGAAGTGGTGGCGGCGCGAGTGCGCGCGCGCTATGCCGCGCATCATCGCGGGCCGGCCTATACCGGCTCGATCGGCGCCCTGGCCAGCGCCGGAACGTCGGCCGTGCCGGGCGAGGACGGCTATGTCGCCGACAATGGCACCGAGACGAGCTCGCCGATCAAGACGCCGTCCTATCTCGGACATCGGATCAAGCTGCCGAACGAGGATCGCTTCGCCGTTCACTGAACCGGCGGCGCTTGGGCACGATCCGACGGGTGGAAGCAATCCAGCATCGAGCACGTGAGCGGCCGGATTGCTTCGCTTCGCTCGCAATGACGGATCACCCCGATCGAATGCTGCTCCACACCCTTGTCCACTCAGATTGAATCAACCGCTCGCCGCCGCGTAAGCGGGGACCCAGGGCAGACATGTTGGCGTTGCAATGAAACCCCTGGATTCCCGCTTACGCGGGAATGAACGGAGGGTGGGTTAACCCGAATGGATCATGCCTAGCGTCCGGCGAGCACGCTCTTCACCCCGAAAGCGCCAAGCCCGAACTTGATCAGAGGCCGGCTGAACATCAGCTTGAGCGTCAGCCGTCGCAGCCACGGCCAGGAATTCTTCTTAGGCACGAACAGGCCGGCAAAGCGTGCGGCGTCGCGCTGCTTCTTGTCGACGTGCGGCTTGAGGAATTTCTGGTAGGCGGTGAAGGCGGCTGTGTGGTCCGGCTGGCGCGCCAATTCTTCCGCCAGCACATAGCCGCCCGCCATCGCCATGTGCGAGCCTTGCCCAGCCAGAAGCGTGAGGCAGCCGCAAGCGTCGCCGATCAGCGCGACGCGTCCCTTGTGCCATTGCGGCATGACGATCTGCGTCACGCTGTCGAAGAAGATGGGGTCGCTGCCGGCATGGGCCTTGAGCACGTCCTCGGCGATCCAACCGGCGCCGCGATAGCGGTTGCGCAGGAAGGCAAGCCGCTCGGCATGCGGCACGTGGGTTTCGGACTGGCGGAATACGTAAGTCGCATCGAGCAGGCGCTCATCGAGCGGATAGAGGAAAGCCACGCGGTCGGGCTCTTCGAACAGCTTGACGGTGCGGTTCAACGGGAAGTGTTCGCTCGGCGCATGGAAGCCGGCGACGTAGAGGCCGAGGAAACGCGCGAACTGGCGCTCTTCGCCGAACGCGAGTTCGCGCACCCGCGAATGCACGCCGTCGGCGCCGACGACCAGCGCGAAGTCTTCGCTGCGGCCATCGTTGAAGCGCGCATGCACCGCCTCGGCCTTGTCTTCGAGCGCGGCAAGCGTGGTGCCGTAGCGTACCGTCACGCCGGTTTCGCGCGCACGCTCGGCCAAGATGCGTTCGAGGTCCTGCCGCCGCAGATAGACGTATTCATCGTCGAGCGCCCGCCGCAAGCGGCCGATCGGCACGTGCACATAAGGGGCGCCGCTGCCGTCGACGAATTCGAGGTTGTCGATCGGGTAGCGCACGGCGCGCAAGCGCTCGAGCAGGCCCATGCGCTGGGCGACGTCCCAGCCGGTGCCGAAGAAGTCCATCATGTAGCCTTCGCGGCGCAAATCGGGCTCGCGCTCGATCACGTGCGGCTCGAGGCCGCGGCGCTTGAGCTCGATGGCGAGCGTCAATCCCGCAATGCCGCCGCCGGAGATGAGGATGCGTTGCATGGGCCTCCAGGTAGTGCGGCGCGCGGGGCCGTTCAACCGATCACGCCGCTATTCTGCGCTTGGCAATCGCCACTTCAGGCCGGGGAACCGCGCATAGTCGCGATCGAACGTGATCCACTCGCAACCCCATTCGATGGCGAGCGCGGCATACCAAGTATCGGTTAGGCGGCGTCCGCGCGTGTCGGTTTCGAGCGAGAGCTGCCTGAAAATGCTCCAGTGCCGCTCGCCCGGCTCGACAGTCTGACAATGCGGCTGACCTCGAAGGTAATCGGTGAACTCGAACACGTCGCTCAGCGTGCTTGGAGTGCGGTAAATACGCCGATCGGTGGTTACGCGCGCAACCGCCGCCAAGGCCAGCGGCGATATGCCAAAAGGGGCGCTGTCAGCGACGACGTGATTGAGCCAAGCATTGGAAATTGGATGTTCCGGAACGTCACGCCGGAACGCGTAGATCAGCACATTGACGTCCGGCAGGATCACTTGAATCCGCTTTTCAACCGCTCTGCGTATTCAAGATCGTCCATGCCCTGGATGTCCGAATACTTTGTGATGTCGACGCCGGGCATCAGGCCGCCGGTTGCCTTGCTAACCGGTACCGACCCACGCGGTCGCTTGGCGTTTTTTTGCCGGTCCTCGGAAACCACCAGGCGCAATCCATCTTCGATGAGAGAGGTGAGCGTGCGCCCTTCCGCCGCGGCCATGCGCTTGGCGCGCTTGAGCAGTTCGGACGGCAGGCGGACGGTGGTGCGCTCGATCATATGTCAAGACATATCTTGCGATATGTCAATATGTCAAGGTCACGCCATCGCCTGCAGCAGCATGGCGGCGAAGAGCATCAGCGCGGCATCGCGGTTGGACTTGAACAGCTTCAGGCAATGCGCGGCATCGTCGATGTCGAGCTGCGCCACCTGCCAGGCAAGATGCGCGGCAAAGGCGGCAAGCCCGAGCAGGAAGATCAGGCGTCCCCCCGCCAGCCAGCCGGCGACGCCGATCAACGCCACCGCACCGGCATAGAACCCGGCCAGCATCGGCCGCGTGTTCTCCTGAAACAGCAGCGCGGTCGATTTGATGCCGATCAGCAGGTCGTCCTCGCGGTCCTGGTGCGCGTAGATGGTGTCGTAGCCGATCACCCAGGAGATCGATCCGGCAAAGAGCACGAGCGGCGGCCAATCGAGCCGCGCGAACGCGGCCGGCCAGCCCATCAGCGCGCCCCAGGAAAAGGCGAGCCCGAGCACGATCTGCGGCCAATAGGTGATGCGCTTCATGAACGGGTAGATCGCCACCACCAACAGCGAAGCGAAGCCGCACAACACGGTGAAGCGGTTGAACTGCAGCAGGACCGCGAGCCCGACCAGGGCCTGCGCCAGCATGAAAGCGATCGCTTGCGCGACCGTCACCTGTCCGGACGGGATCGGGCGCGAGCGCGTGCGCTCGACGCGGCCGTCGAGATCGCGGTCGACCAGGTCGTTCCAGGTGCAGCCGGCGCCGCGCATGGCGAAGGCGCCGATGAAGAACAGCACGATGTGCCAGAGGCTGGGAAAGCGGCCGGCCTGCATGCCGGCCAGGCCCGCCGACCACCAACACGGCATCAACAACAACCAGGATCCGATCGGCCGGTCGAGCCGGGCGAGACGCAGGTAGGGACGCGCGACGGCAGGCGCCAAGCCGTCGACCCAGTTGCCGGTCGCATCGGCGACGCGTCCGGCGTCCCCGCTCATTTTCCGATCGGCGATCCGGTCAGGGTGTCGAAGGTACCGCGCCCCGTCTTGATGTTGCTGGCGCTCGGCGGCGGGGCGGAAAGCGCGTCGCTCAAGGTCGGGCCCGCCGGGCGCGGCGGGGCAGCCGCCAATTTGCAGACGCGCGCGCGTGCCTTCGCGATGTTGCCGTACACGAGCGAAATTTGCTCGACGAACTTCGGCGGCATCCCGCACCAGGTCGCATTGTCCTTGGCGAATTTCATCATATTTGCTTGCGCGTCGGCGAAGGCGATGAGCAGCTTGCAGGCCTCGCTCAGCGGCGCCTTGCGTTTTTGCGCCGCCATCACGGCTTTGGCGCGCGCCTCCGCTTTGTCGCGCAGCGCCGAAAAAGTCTTGATGCAGGGCGGCTCCTGCGCCTGCTCGAACTGCGCGGCCGCCGGCACGGCCGTGCTCGCGAGCGCAAACGCGGTGACAAACAATGCCCGGCGCAAGTTCATGGCGGCACCTCTTCTGGTCCGGGACGCATTATACAGGGGGCCGGTCAAAATACAGATGGCCGGCAAAGCCGCCATCACCAACCCGCCGATTACGTCGGGAACGCGGCAAATCAGCTAAATTTTGCCCGGCTCTCGCCAGACCGCGGCGGCTCCGCTAAACGGGCCTGACCGTTGGACGCCCCATTCCGCCCATGCCGGCCTACGATTTCCGCACCCCGCGCCTCTACGTCGACGCCCCGCTCGCGACCGGGCGGGAACTGGCGCTTTCGCGCGATCAGACCAATTATCTCGTTAACGTGTTGAGGCTCAAGCGCGGCGACGAGTTGTTGTTGTTCAACGGGCGCGACGGCGAATGGCTGGCCCAGCTCGCCGGCACCGGCAATCGGGCCTTGGCGGCGCTGCCGGCCGAGCGCCTGCGCGAGCAGCCGCCGCCGCCCGACCTGCATTTTCTGTTCGCCCCGCTCAAGCATGCCCGGCTCGACTACCTGGTGCAGAAGGCGGTGGAAATGGGCGTCTCGCGCCTGCAGCCGGTGATCACCCGCCATACGCAGGTCGCCCGGATCAATCTCGCGCGCATGCGCGCCAATGTCATCGAGGCTGCCCAGCAGTGCGGTATTTTGAGCCTGCCGGACGTCGCGGAGCCTGCGGCTCTCGCCGCGGCGGTGGCGGATACCTCGCGCCTGCTGGTGTTCTGCGACGAGCGCGCCGAGGTGGCGGACCCGGCGGCGGCCCTGCGCGCGGCGCCCGCAGGCGCGGCGCTGTCGGTGCTGATCGGTCCGGAAGGAGGCTTTGCCGAAGACGAGCGCGCCGCGCTCGCGCAGCGGAAAAACATTGCGCGCATCGCGCTCGGGCCGCGCATCCTGCGCGCCGACACCGCGGCGGTGGCCGCGCTGGCGCTGGTGCAGGCGGTGCTGGGAGACTGGCGGGCTTGAGAAATTACGGCGCGGTTGCCGGCGCAAAGTCCGGCAACCGGCACCGTTGACGCAAACGACGACCTCGATCTGCAAAACTACTGACGGACCGCGGCCGAGTTCTCCGTCGACCGCACGCGTGGCACTACTCCTCATGCTTCGGGCACGGCTTGAACGGGGCGGCGCAAAACGATACGAGAAACGCCGACCCAAGGCCCGATTCGCGAGCGAAATGATGCGGCGCGACCGCCCGATTCTGCGAGTCCGCCCTGGCGCAAAGCTGTGCACGAATCGGCTCCCGCCGGGGAAAACCTGTGATAAAGTCGCCGGCGCGATCGGTGGGAGTTTTAGACCATGCGCGGCACTTCCTTCCTTAGGGCGGCCACGGCCGCCGCCCTGCTCGGCCTTGGCATGCTGGGGCCGGCCAATGCGGCGAGCGTCCTGGAGAAATTGTTCTTCATGCCGGGCGCCGATTACAGCAACCAGCTGCCGCCTTGCGAGGCCGCGCTCGGCGCCATTTCCCGGGAATTCGCTCTTAAAGAGAGCCGCTTCTGGAATTCGGACCTGCAGATCGTCAGCTTTGCCCGCGTGCGCGAGGTCGCGTTCAACGCCTGGGCGCCCGGCACCATTCCGCGCCGCTATTGCCGCGCCGAGGCGATGGTGAGCGACGGGCGCCGGCACCGGGTCAACTATTGGATCGGCGAAGACACGAGCCTGGTCGGCTATGCCGCCGCCGTGCGCTGGTGCGTGGTCGGGCTAGACCGCAATTGGGCCTATAACCCGGCCTGCAAAATGGCGCTGCCCTAGGCCCGCGCCCTTATTCGCCCGCGACTGCCTGCAGCTTCAAAGCGCTGTGGCTGCCCGCCAGCCAGTCGGCATTTTCGGCGAGCGCGAGCAGCGACTCTCGCATGGTCAGCAGGCGCGTCCGCTCTTCAGCGGCGCAACTTTCCGCGTCGGCATCGGCCGCGCATTGCATCGCCCAGCGCCGCAGCTCAGCCGCGTTCAACGTATCGACCATCACACATCCTCGCGTTTGGAGGAATGTGTGGCGGATCGCGCAAAAGTGCCAGTGGCGCGTAGTCTAAGAGCAATGAACTCATCTGGCGGGCGTAGCTAACTCTGCGCTTAAAACGCTGATTAGCGACTAAGCGCCGCTTTGCACTTCGGACGCACCGAGCACGCCGAAATCCGCCGATTTCTTGCCGCCTGCATCCCGAGCGAGCCCGGCGCTGGAAAGCCCGAGCCTAAACAGCTCGCGCACCGCAGCCGCGCGGCTCGGCATGCGCATTTTGAAGCGGAAGTCGTCGACTGCCGTCAATTCGTCCGGTGACAGCATGATCTGCAGGCGCTCGCCGCGTGCCGGCCTTGGGCGCCGCTTGCCGTTTGCGCTGTTGGTCATGGCAAAGCCCCTCCATGCTCTTCGAGGCTATTGAATAACAAAACCTATAATACGTCAATTACTCATTTAGTTCCAGAGACTGTTTATGTGCTGTTTCCTAAATTTATGTCCTGTTATATTCACTTTTTGTTCTTGATTAGTTCAAGTTCCAAAGGTATCCTTTGCCGGAACCTTTGCGTTGGATCAATTTCCGGTTTGTTCTATTCGGCTGGCCAGGCCGCTATTCAGGCGTCAGCGTTAAGAGGGGGCGTCCATGTTGGGTCATCGCGTTCGCCGGGCGGCAAGCACCGCCGCCATCGTCACAAGCTTCATCTTTCTCTTCGCGGTCGTCGCATTTGCCCAGCAAAGCGATCAGCGCCCGAGCGCGCCGGGCCAGTTCGACTACTACGTGCTCGCGCTATCTTGGTCGCCGTCCTACTGCGAAAGCGCAAAGCAGCGCGCGCCCTCGCGCCGGCCCGGCCTGCAATGCAGCGGGCGGCCCTTTTCCTTCGTGGTGCATGGGCTTTGGCCGGAATACGAAAGGGGCTTCCCGTCCTATTGCCAGGTGCCGGCGCAGCGCGTGAGCGAATCGACCGTCAGCCGCATGCTCGACCTGATGCCGAGCCCGCATCTGATCTTCTACGAATGGCGGCGCCACGGAACTTGCACGGGGCTTTCGCCGGCGGGCTATTTCGAGACCGTGCGTAAGGCACGCGGGGCGGTGAAGATCCCCTCCGAATATCTCAATCTGTCCGCGCCGATGACAGTCTCGCCCGGCGCCGTGGCTTCGTCAAGGCCAATCCCGGCTTGACGCACGCGGCCATGGCAGTGACCTGCGACAAGAAGCGTCTTACCGAAGTGCGATTGTGCCTGACCAAGGATTTCGCCTTCCGCGACTGCGCCCAGATTGCCCGGCGTAGCTGCAAGCGCGACAAGGTGTTGATGCCGGCAGTGCGCCCGGGCGGAACCGACAAGCGCGCAACCTTGGAACCAGCACGCGCGCGCCCTTGATTCTGCGATCTTGTTAAGCCGCCACTAACGCTGCGCACTGGCGCGGCGGGGATAACCCCGCTGGGTCGAGTATTGGCGCAAGATTCCCGAAATGAAAATCCGCAAGCTTCGTCGCGCGGCTAGGGGTGCGAGGGCGGAGACGACGGCGGTGACAAATCGTGTGGTCGACTATTGCGGGTTCGCGGTCCGCTTCATTGGGCTCGGCTATCTCGTGCTATGGCCGCTGGCGCGGCCCGATCCGCTCGGACTTGCCGGCCTTTGCCGATCGGGCGCCATTTGGCGCGCCGCGCGCTTCCTCTGTCATTGGCCGCAGCTCATCACGCTGACGCCCGGGCTGCATCTGATCGGTATTTTGTGCGTCGGCTGGCTCGCCATATGGGTGTTTGTGGCGCCAAGGCGTCCGTTTTCGGCGCATGCACGCCGCGCGCGCCAATGCCGCGCTGGCGCTCAGCACCCGCATCGCGCCGATGCCGGCGCGGCCGGCTTTTGTCGCGCCTTTGCCCAAGGTCAAGCCGCGCAACCATTTCGGTCTGCGCGCGGGCCCCCGCGCAAGAAGCGATTCTGGCATAGTGGCACCCGCACCCGAATCCAAGACGCCGGCCCAGCAAGTCTAGAGACCCGTGAACTATCGCCACGCCTTTCATGCCGGCAACTTTGCCGACGTGTTCAAGCACGCCGTGCTTTGCCGCATTCTGCATTACCTGCGCGGCAAGCCGGCGGCCTTTCGCGTGATCGATACGCACGCCGGCGCCGGTCTCTACGACCTCGCCGGACCGGAGGCGGCGCGCAGCGGGGAATGGCATGACGGCATCGCGAAGCTGCTGGCCGCCAAGCCGACGCTGATTGCCGAGTTGCTCAAGCCCTATCTCGATGTGGTCGGCGCTCTCAACGAGCGCGGCCGCCTTACCGTTTATCCGAGCTCGCCGGCGATCGTGCGCGCGTGGCTGCGCCCGCAGGACCGCTTGACCGCCTGCGAGCTCGAGCCGCAGGCGGCTGCTGCGCTTGCCCGCAATTTGCGTGGCGATGCGCGCATCAAGACCTTGGACGTCGACGGCTGGACCGCGCTCACCGCCTACGTGCCGCCCCAGGAGCGGCGCGGGCTGGTGCTGCTCGACCCGCCCTTCGAGCAGGAGAGCGATTTCCGTCGCTTGGCGGAGGGCCTGGCGGCCGCCCACCGCAAATGGGCGACCGGCATCTATATGCTCTGGTACCCGATCAAGGATCGTGGCGGCCCCGATGCCCTGGCCAAGCGCCTGAGCCGGCTCGCCATTCCTAAGACGCTGCGGGCCGAGCTGAGCGTGCGCCCGCTCTCCGACTCCCGCCGCCTGAACGGCTCGGGCCTGATTCTGGTCAACCCGCCCTGGACACTGTTTGCAGAGCTCGAACGGCTGCTGCCGGCGCTGGCTGAAATCCTCGCAAATGCGGGCCATGGCGGCTTTCGCCTCGACTGGCTCGCCGGCGAGAGCGCCCCGTGACATCTAACTCTTTCCAGGGGCAGCCAGTTGGTGTCTAGTTCCCTCACTGGCAGGTACGTTCCGCCTCCTGTGGGGGGCCGGCGGAGTGACTGAGGCCGCAACGATAGGTCGCGGCCGACGCTTTCCCCGAGTGTGAATGACCGGCCGAGCCGCTGCGCCGTGGGGGCTGGCGGCCGAGCAGCGCGGGGAGAGGAGTTTTCCCGATGGCACAGACCGGTGTCGTGAAGTTCTTCAATGGCGAGCGGGGCTATGGTTTCATCAAGCCGGATGACGGCGGACGCGACGTCTTCGTCCACATCACCGCGGTCGAGCAGGCCGGGCTGAAGGGCCTCAACGAGGGGCAGCGCATCAGCTTCGACGTCGAGCCCGACAAGAAGGGCAAGGGCCCCAAGGCGGTCAATCTGGTGATCAGCGGCTGACCATCCGCGCGGCGTGCCCCGCCGCCCGTCATTCCACGTTCGACTTCCACCGGCCGCGGGCCGTCCGCCCGCTCCAGCAGCGCGAGATTTTTTCCAATGATCCTTCGTTCCTCTCCTGCCTCGCCGTTCGTGCGCAAGGTCCGCATCGCCGTAAGCGTGCTCGGCCTCGACGACAAGGTCGAAGTGCGCGAGACCGACCTCAACGATTCCGCCGATTCGATCCGCAAGCAGAACCCGCTCGGCAAAATCCCGGCGCTCGTGCTCGACGACGGCGACGTGCTCTACGACTCGCGGGTGATCCTCGAATATCTCGATCAGATCGCCGGCGGCGGCCGCATCATTCCGCGCGAGCCGAAGGCGCGCTTTGCCGCGCTGCGGCTGCAAGCGCTGTGCGACGGCGTGCTCGATGCCGGCGTCCTCATGGTCTACGAGGGCCGTTATCGCCCGCCTGAGATGAAGGTGCAGGCTTGGGTCGACCGCCAGCAGGACAAGGTCAAGCGCGCGCTCGACGCGCTGGAAGCGTCACCGCCGCCGCTCGATCAGACGCCGCATGTCGGGCAGATCGCGCTCGCTTGCGCGCTCGGCTACGGCGATCTGCGCTTCGGCGGTGCGTGGCGCAAAGACCATCCCAAGCTGGTCGCCTGGCATGATGCCTTCGCCGCGCGGATCCCGGCCTTCGCGGCAACCAAAGCCGCGGCGTAGATCAACGCGGAATTCCGCATCCTTCGAGACGCGCCTGACCGCGCTCCTTTAGCCTCGACGAAAAAGCAGGAATTGCGTTTCTCGCGCGCGGCGCAGCACGCAAGTGGTGCGCCGCAGACGCGGGGTCCGGGGTTCTTCGATTACCCCGGATCGCCGCACATGAGAGCGTGCTGACATAAGGTGGAGTCGGCGCAAATCCCGCTCTTTCCCGCGCAAGCGGGAATCGAGAGTTCATATGAAAATTCTAGCGCTTTGGCCCTGGGTCCCCGCTTTCGCGGGGACGAGCGGAGAAAGCTACGTTCGCTTAGTGCTTCGATCTAAACGCATCGTGTCTATGGAACGGCCCCGGATCAGCGGCGCAGCATTGCGCTGCCGCTCACGCCGCGCCCGGGGCACGCTTTCGTTAGAACCGATAATTGAGGCCTGCACGAATGATGTGGCTGTGGAAGCTCGTCGTGGTCGCCACGCCGCAATCGATCGCGCTGCAGGTCGCGTCGCCGAGATCGACGTAGAGATATTCGATCTTGGCGGTCCAAGGCCCGCTCAGCGCGGCTTCGATGCCGCCGCCGGCCGTCCAGCCCGCCTTGTTTGTGGTATCGCCGCCGAAGCCGGCCGGCGTCATCTTGATGTCGCCGAAGGCGGCGCCGCCGGTGACGTACGGCATGAACCGGCCCCAAGCGTAGCCGAGCCGGCCGCGCACGGTGGCGAGCCAATCGTTGCGCACGTCGCAACTGCCCGTCGGGCAAGCGATGCCGTTGGTGCTGCCCTTGATGCCGCTCCAGTCGCCGTCGCCCTCGATGCCCAACACGGCCTGGCCAATCTGATAGTTGTAGCCGATCGTACCGCCGACCAAGCCGCCGGAAACGTCGAGGCCGGTGGAGCCGAATGCGTTGCTCATGGTGGAGTGGCCGAAGCCGCCGCCGCCGTTGATGCCGATATAGAATCCGGTCCAGCTATAGGGCGGCGCGACAACGACCGGCGCGGGCGGCGGCGCCCGGCGGATGATGTCGGCGGCATTGGCCGTCGTGACGCCGAGCGCGATGGCGCCCACGCCTACGCTCGCGAGCAGCAGCTTTTTCATGACGCAACCTCACTTGCACTGCAGATGTACACGGACGACACGGATGCGCCGTCCCCCGATTGGTTCATTCAACGCAGGCATCTGCGCCTTGTTCCTGCTTTGCCGGCTCACGCAGGCGGTAGTTGAACGATGTTGCAAGAACGACATGGAAAATTGTTCCCAAAGAAAAAGTCCCGGAACTTTCGCTCCGGGACTCTTGCTTCGGTTTAGGTCGGCCGCTTACCAGAAGCGGTAATTGATGCCGGCACGCACCACGTTGCTGGTAAAGCTGACGTCTGTCGGCACGCCGCAGGTGGTCGCGGTGCAATTGGCCTTGCCGAGATCGACGTAGAGGTATTCCAGCTTCGCGCTCCACGGCCCGTTGAGTCCGATTTCCACGCCGCCGCCGGCGGTCCAGCCGGCGCGCGTTTCGGTCTCGCTGCCGAAGTCCGTTCGGCGTCAACTTCACATCGCCGAAAGCGCCGCCCGCGGTGACGAAAGGCATCACGCGGTCGAAGGCGTAACCGAGGCGGCCGCGCGCGGTGGCGAGCCAGTCGTTGCGCGTCTCGCACGAGATGCCGGTGCAGATGCCGGTGGCGGCGGTGGTGTCGCCCTTGATGGTCGAGTAGTCGGCGTCACCTTCGATGCCGAGCACGAGGTGGCCCATCTGATAATTGTAGCCGAGCGTACCGCCGACGAGCCCGCCGGAGGTATCGAATCCGCTGGTGCCGGCCGGCAAGAGCCAATCGGAATGACCGAAGCCGCCGCCGCCGTTGATGCCGGCGTATGCACCGGTCCAGTTGTAATAGGGGGCCACGTAAGCCGGCGCCTTGGCCGGCATGGCCGGCCGCCCCAAGTCGGCGGCGTTCGCTGCTCCCATCATCGAGATCGCGGCGAGCGCACTCATGCCCGCCAGAACCACGCGCTTCATTGCAAACCTCCGTGAACCAGAACCCCCAGCCCCAGTCACGTGGCGCGCAAAGTATTCGGAAATAGCTCCCTGTCTAGTGCAGAAAGGACACAGGTAGTCGATAAGTTGTTGAATGTATTGTCTTAATTAAGACGATGAATTGCCACGCTTCTGCCCCGATTAAGATTGGAACCGGAGGTGGCGAATACTTACAACTTAAGTCGCGAATGGAACCAATACGGCACGATTGCGGCAATGAAAAACCCCGAGGGCGAACCCTCGGGGTTTTCCGCCACGTGTGAAGGAGCGGCGCTCAGAAATGGTAGTTGATGCCGAAGCGGAGCAGGTTGCTGCCCAGGCCGTTGCTGGTGCCGGTGATCGTATAGGCGCGCTCGCCCAGATCCATATAGAGATACTCGGCCTTGGCCGACCAACGCGAATTGAGACCGACCTCGAGGCCGAGGCCGCCGGTCCACCCGGCCAGCGTCTTGTCTTCCTCGAGCGTGTTCAACTGGCCGTCCAGCGCGCCATAGGCGAAACCCAAGGTGCCGTAGAACAGGATATTATTGAGCGCGTAGCCGGCGCGCGCGCGCACCGTGCCGAACCAGGGATTGGAGAACTTCCAGGGCGCGAAGGTGTCGTCCGCGGCCGAAGCCTGAATGTCGGCTTCGGCGCCGAGCACGAATTGGTTCCACTGCCAGTTATAGCCGATCTGGGCGCCGCCGAAGCCGCCGCTGGGATCGAGGCTGGTGCCGGAGACGTGGCCCCATTCGTAGCCGACATTGGCGCCGGCATAGAGGCCGCCCCAGTTGTAATAGGAGGGCGTCGGGGAGGAATAATAGGGCGTCGGACCGCGCCCGAAATCGGCCGCCCCGGCCGCGGCAGAAGCGGCCACCGCCGCCGCCAGAACCGTCGCCCGCATCATCGTCTTCATTGCATTCCTCCACCCATTCCGTGCACCGGCCGGCGCGCTTGCCGCGTCTGTTCGCGCCGCTTGATGGCGCAAACGGGGTGCGGCCATGCCGCGCGCCCGGCGAGACTTCGACATTTTCTGGGAAGATTTATCGGGGATTTTAAGTTAAGCGGTCATGAATCGCTAAGTATCAGCCTTCGTTATCCCTAAAGGAGTCTTAGTAGAAAACGGCGCGACGCTTCGTTTACCAGCAAGTTTCAGCAGCCGTTTACTATAGCCGCGGCGGTGGCGGTGCCGTGAAGCCCGGCGTATGAGAGGGCCGGGGAACCCGAAATGGCCGACAGCGAAAAGCAAAGCGCGCGCACCGCACTTGTCACCGGCGGCGCCCGCCGCATCGGCGCGGCGATTGCACGCGCGCTGGCGCGCGCGGGCTATGCGGTGGTGCTGCACGCCAACCGCTCGCGCGCCGACGCAGAAAAGCTGGCGCAGGAAATCGCCGAAGGCGGGGGCAGGGCCACGGTCGTGCTCGCCGATCTCGCCCGGCACGAGGCGGTGGCGGGGCTGATCCCGGCGGCGGCGGCCTTCGGCCCGCTCACGCTGCTGGTCAACAATGCCGGCGTCTTCGAGGCCGACGACATCGCGACGCTCGAGCGCGCAAAATTCGAGGACACCTTTGCGGTCAATCTGGCGGCGCCTTTATTTCTGACGCAGGCCTTCGCGCGCCAGGCGCCCGCCGGCTCCGCGATCGTCAACGTGCTCGATCAGCGCGTATTCAAGCCGACGCCGCGCTTTCTCTCCTACACGCTGAGCAAAAGCGCCTTGCATGCCGCGACCGTCACGCTCGCGCAGGCGCTGGCGCCCGGGCTGCGCGTCAACGCGGTGGCGCCGGGCCCGACTTTGCCGAGCCCGCGGCAGAGCGAGCGCGAGTTCGCGGCGCAAGCCGCCAGTCTGCTGCTCGGGCGGGGGCCGACGGCGGAAGAGATTGCAGCGGCGGTGGTCTACCTCGCCGGCGCGGCGAGCGTCACCGGCGTCACCATCGCTGTCGACGGCGGCCAGCATCTGGCCTGGCGCACGGCGGACAGCGATGTGGCCGAGTAAGCTCACATGCACTATCTGTTGTCATTCCGGGGCACGCGCGAAGTGCGTGAACCCGGAATCGAGAGACCAATCCCGAGTTTGCATCTGGATTCCGGGTCCGGCGCTGTGCGCCGTCCCGGAATGACGGAATTGCGATAATGAACGGCAGCAAACGCGACGTCGATCCGGAAAGCGAGCTGCGCGAGGAGGACGAGGAGACCTCGCTGCCCGAGCTCGAGTTGGAGGAGGCGCCTGCCGGCACGCTCAAAGCCGGGCGCGCCGCGATTGCGCGCTATTCCAAGCTCGCGCCGTCCTCGCCCGGCGTCTACCGCATGCTCGACGACAAGGGGGCCGTGCTCTATGTCGGCAAGGCCAAGAACATCAAGAAGCGCGTGCTGAACTATGCGCGGCCGACCGCTTACGACGCGCGCATCGCGCGCATGATCACGGCCACGGTGACGATGGAATTCGTCACCACCAAGACCGAGACTGAGGCGCTGCTGCTCGAGGCCAATCTGATCAAGCGCCTGCGCCCGCGCTTCAACGTTTTGTTGCGCGACGACAAGTCGTTTCCCTATATCCTGATCACGTCCGACCACTGGGCGCCGCAGATCCTCAAGCACCGCGGCGCGCGCACGCGCCCCGGTCATTACTACGGACCCTTTGCCAGTGCCGGCGCGGTCAACCGTACCATCAACGCCTTGCAGCGCGCTTTTTTGCTGCGCTCGTGCTCGGACTCGTTTTTCGAATCGCGCACGCGACCCTGCCTGCTCTACCAGATCAAGCGCTGCTCGGCGCCCTGCACGCGGGAGATCGACTATGCCGGCTATGCGGAGCTGGTGCGCGAGGCCAACGAATTCCTCTCCGGCCGCAGCCGTTCGGTGCAGAAGCAGCTCGCCGGCGAGATGGACAAGGCGTCGGCCGCGATGGATTTCGAGCACGCCGCGGTCTACCGCGACCGGCTGGCGGCGCTGTCGGCGATCCAGTCGCATCAGGGCATCAACCCGCGCAGCATCGAGGAGGCCGACGTCTTCGCCGTGCACCAGGTCGGCGGCTACACGTGCGTCGAAGTGTTCTTCTTCCGCACCGGGCAGAACTGGGGCAACCGCGCCTATTTCCCGAAGGCCGACAAGGCGGTAGGGCCGAGCGAGGTGTTGGACGCGTTCCTCGCCCAGTTCTACGACGACAAGCCGGTGCCGCGGCTCATTCTCGTCTCGCACGATTTCGCGGAACGCACGCTGCTCGCCGCGGCGCTCAGCGCCAAGAGCGAACGCAGGGTGGAAGTCTCCGCGCCGCAGCGCGGCGAGCGCAAGGAGCTGGTCGCGCATGCACTCGCCAATGCGCGCGAGGCGCTGGCGCGCAAGCTCGCCGACACGTCTTCGCAGCAGAAATTGCTGAACGCGCTGACCGAGACCTTCGCGCTTCCGCGCAGCCCGCGCCGCATCGAGGTCTATGACAACAGCCACATCGCGGGAACGAACCCGGTCGGCGCCATGATCGTTGCCGGGCCGGAAGGCTTCCGCAAGAACCAGTACCGCAAGTTCAATATCCGTTCGGAAGAGCTGGCGCCGGGCGACGACTACGGCATGATGCGCGAAGTCTTACAGCGGCGATTCAAGCGGCTGCTGGCGGAGGCGCCGCGCGAGGCGAGCACGGCGTTGCAGATACCCTCTCCCCAGGGGGGAGAGGGTGGCGAGCGAAGCGAGCCGGGTGAGGGGGCTCCTGGCCTCACTGATTTGCTCGGAACCTCCTCACCCGACGCGCTGCGCGCGTCGACCTCTCCCCAAAGGGGAGAGGTGACACCCGAGAGCGACGAGGATGAAACCGAATCCCCCTGGCCCGACCTCGTGCTCATCGACGGCGGCCAGGGCCAGTTGACGGCGGCGCAGGAAACGCTGGCTGCCATGGGCCTGAGCGACGTGCCGCTGGTCGCCGTCGCCAAGGGCCCCGACCGCGACGCCGGGCGCGAGACCTTCTTCATGCCGGGCCGCACGCCGTTCAAGCTGCCGCCGCGCGACCCGCTGCTTTATTTCGTCGAGCGGTTGCGCGATGAAGCCCACCGCTTCGCCGTCGGCTCGCATCGCACCCGGCGCAAAAAGGACATCCGCGAGGCCGGCTTGCAGGAAATCCCCGGCATCGGGCCCACCCGCAAGCGCGCTTTGTTGCGTCATTTCGGCACCCTGAAAGCGATCGAGCGCGCGAGCCTGCCCGACCTTGCCCAGGTGCCGGGAATTAATGCGGAGACGGCGCGAAAGATATATGAGTTCTTCCATGAGCAGGCGGCGCAGTAGGTGCTCCACGCACCGAATGGTCATGACCGGCCTTGTGCCGGGCATCCACGCCTTTCGAAAGAAAACAAGACGTGGATGGCTGGGGCGAGCCCGGCCATGACGGCGGCGAAGGTAGAAGCGAGGAAACGACAATGATCATTCAACGTCAGCAGGATGTCACCCCGGCCGTGCTGGAGGCCTACAAGAACATCGAAGATCCGCGCCTGCGCGAGATCGTCGCCTCGCTGATCAAGCACCTGCATGCCTTCGCCCGCGAGGTGCATCTGACCGAGGAGGAATTTGAAAAGGCGGTGCAATACGTCGCCAAGCTCGGTCAGATGACCGACGACAAGCACAACGAGGTGGTGCTGATGTCGGGCTCGCTCGGCTTCTCTTCGCTGATCTGCCTGCTCAACAACGGCAACCAGGGCCAGACCGAAACGAGCGCCAATCTGCTCGGACCGTTCTGGCGCCTGAACTCGCCGCGCACGGAAAACGGCGGAACCATCGTGCGCTCGCCGACGCGGGGGCCGGCGCTGTTCGTCAATTGCTGGCTCAAGGACCAGAGCGGCAAGCCGATCGAAGGCGCCGAGATCGACGTGTGGCATTCGTCGCCGGAAGGTTTTTACGAGCAGCAGGACCCCAAGCAGGCGCCGATGAATCTGCGCGGCAAGTTTACGACCGACAAGGAAGGCCATTTCTGGTTCCGCAGCGTCAAGCCGGCCGGCTACCCTATTCCGATCGAGGGTCCGGTGGGCGACCTCGTGCGCGCGGGCAAGCGGCACAATTTCCGCCCCGCCCATCTGCACTTCCTGATTTTCAAGGATGGCTTCAAGACCTTGATCTCGCAGATTTACGTCAACGACGACGACAGACTGGAGACCGACGTGCAGTTCGGCGTCACCAAGGCGCTGATCGGCGACTATGTGCGCCACGACGGGTCGGCTCCCGCCCCAGACGTCAAAGGCGAATGGTATTCGCTCGACCATACTTTCGTGATGGAGCCGGGCAAGGCTCGCCTGCCCAAGCCGCCGATTCAGTAGAGCACTCGGCACCGACTGTCCGTTCCCTCCTCCTGAAAGGGGCAGGCTGGGGGGCGCGACCTTTCAGTTGACCCCCACCCGACCCATGCAGGGGGAGGTAAAAGAGAAAACATACTGCGCGCGCGACTACACCGCCGGTTGACGCGCCTGCGCCTCCGGTGTTCCTTGTGCGCCATGCAAGCCATCAGTTCCCGGCGGCTGCCGGCGCGTCCGCTGGCGCTGCCGAACCTATTGACCTATGGGCGCATCGTCGCCGTGCCGGCGGTGGTGGGCCTGCTTTATTGGCAGAGCATTGTCGGCGGCGGCTTGTGGCTGCGCTGGCTGGCGCTTGCCGTTTTCATCGCCGCCGCCGTCACCGACATCCTCGATGGCTATCTCGCCCGCGCCTGGGAGCAGCAGTCCTCGCTCGGCCGCATGCTCGACCCGATCGCCGACAAGCTGCTGGTGGCGTCGTGCCTCTTGATGCTGGCGGCGGAAGGAACCATCCGCGGCTGGACCCTGTTCGCCGCCGTGGTCATTCTCTGCCGCGAGATCCTGGTGTCGGGGCTGCGCGAATATCTCGCGGAGCTGCGCGTGAGCGTGCCGGTCACGCGGCTCGCCAAATGGAAGACTACCGGGCAACTGGTCGCCATCGGTTTCCTGATCGCGGGCGCGGCCGGCGACCGCCTGGTGCCCGGCGTTACCTGGCTTGGTATCCTGCTGCTGTGGCTGTCGGCCATCCTCACGCTCTACACCGGCTACGACTACATGCGCGCGGGCCTGCGCTACATGATCGAGGAGTAGTCGCGCATGATTCCGCTCGGGACGAGATCATGAAGCTGCGGTATTTCGCTTGGGTGCGCGAGCGCGTCGGCAAGCCGGAAGAAGACATCGATATTCCGGCCGAGGTCACCACGGCCGCGGAACTGATGCGCTGGCTCGGCACCCGCGGCGAGGAATATGCCTACGCCTTCGAAAATCCGCGCATCATCCGCGTCGCCATCGACCGCACGCACGTGCAGCCCGGCGCTCCGATCAAGGCCGCCCGCGAGATCGCCTTTTTCCCGCCTATGACGGGCGGGTAAATTTTCTGTCATTCCGGGGCGCGAGCCGAAGAGAGCGAGCCGGGAATACACACCCCGCGGCAGGGATTATAGGTTCCGGGCACGGCGCTAGGGCCGACCCGGAATGACGAAAACAAAGCAATGCGCTAGATTATCGTCATGACCACCGCCGTCCGCCTGCAGCGCCAGCCGTTCGACTTTGCCGCCGAGGCGGCCAAGCTCTCGCGTGACCGCGCCGACGTGGGCGCGGTCGTCACCTTCACCGGCATCTGCCGCGGCGCCGAGGACGGTGAACCGATCGCCGCGCTCAATCTCGAGCATTATCCCGGCATGGCGGAAGCCGAGATCGAGCGCCACGTCGCCGAAGCGCAGGATCGCTGGCCGCTGACCGGCGTCACCGTCATCCATCGCTTCGGCCGCATCGAACCGGGCGAAGACATTATGATGGTGGCCACCGCGTCGGCGCACCGCCAAGCCGCCTTCGCGGCGGCTGAGTTCCTCATGGATTACCTGAAGACGCGCGCGCCGTTTTGGAAGCAGATCGAGAAGGCCGGCGGCGCTGCCTGGGTCGAAGCCAAGGCGAGCGACGACGCAGCGGCCGAGCGCTGGACCGCTGCCAAGCATCAGGCCGCAGAATGAGCGCGCGTCTCATCCTTGCCCTTGCCGCGGTGCTGATGTTGAGCGCGCAAGCTCATGCCGGGCAAGTGTCGTATTTTTCGGTGCCGGAAGGCGCCCATCCGCACGACGTGGCGCCGGCGCCCGACGGCACGGTCTGGTACACCGCACAGCATCAAGGCGCGATCGGCGTGCTCGATCCCAAAAGCGGCGCGACCAAGCAGTTCAAACTCGGGCCCGAACTCGGCGCCGCACGGCGTCATCGTCGGTCCCGACCGCGCCGCCTGGGTCACCGACGGCGGCCAGAACGCCATCGCGCGCGTCGATCCGGCGAGCAAGGCGGTGAAGCTCTATCCGCTGCCGAAGGAATTTCCCGACGCCAATCTCAATACCGCGACTTTCGACCGCAAAGGCGAACTCTGGTTCACCGGGCAGAACGGCGTCTACGGCCGGCTCGATCCGGCGACCGGCAAGGTCGAAGCCTGGAAGGCGCCCAAAGGCGTCGGGCCCTACGGCATCACCACCACGCCTAGCGGCGAGGTTTGGTACGCATCGCTCGCCGGCGACTATATCGGCAAGATCGACCCCGTGAGCGGCGACGCATTGGTGGTCAATCCGCCCAAAGCCGGCGTGGGACCGCGCCGCATCTGGGCCGACTCGAAGAACATGTTGTGGGTGAGCTTCTGGAACACCGGCGAGCTCGGCCGCTACGATCCGCTGCAGAAGATGTGGAAAGTGTGGAGCCTGCCCAACAGCCACGAAGGTTGCTACGCGGTCTATGTCGACGACAAGGACACGGTTTGGGTGAGCGACTGGACGAACAACGCGATTGTGCGTTTCGACCCGGCGAGCGAGAAATTCGCCAGCTTCCCGAGCGACAAGCGCCGCGCCGATGTGCGCCAGCTCAACGGCCGGCCCGGCGAAGTATGGGGCGCTCAATCCGGCATCGACCGGCTGGTGGTGATCCGGCAGTGACGCGGTTTCCGAGCGCGATGCGCAATGCAACTGCCAGCCGCCGCGAAATGCTGCGGCTCATCGCCGGCGGCGCCGCGCTCTCCCTCGCCGGTAGCCGCGCGCTGGCGGGCGAACAACGTATCGCCAAGCTGATCGTCGACGCGCGCAAATATAACGCTATCTCGCAGCGCATGGATTTCATCTCGGCGGCGCTGCGCGGCACGCGCTATCGCGGCTACACGCTGATCGGCGGTCCGCGCCGGCCGGAGAAATTCGTGGTGCGCGATGATGCCTTCGATTGCGTCACCTATCTGGAAACCGTGCTGGCGGCGGCAAACGCGCGCAAGCCCGGCGAATTCGACGGGCTGCTGCGCAAGATCCGCTATCACAACGGCGTGGTCGAATGGCGCCAGCGCAATCATTATTTTTTCGATTGGTGCCAGCGCAATGTCGACAACGGCCTGTGCCGCTGGCTGCCGCTGCCCGGCGAAGCCGTCATCCGCAAGACCTGCGACAGCCAAAAGGGCCTAGAAACACGACGCTTCATCATGCACGTCATCCCGCGCACGGCGTTGCTGGACCACAAGGCCATGCTGAAGACCGGCGATATCATCGGTTTCGTCAGCCACCGGGCGGACCTCGATTATTTCCACGCCGGGATGATCGCGCTGAAGGACGACGGCACAGTGCTGCTGCGGCATGCCGCCGAGAGCGAGCACCGCGTGCTCGATGAGCGCCTCGACGGTTTCATTGCGCGTTGGCGCGTGCGCTATGTGACGCTCGTGCGCCCGCAGGAGACGCGGCCGGTTGGCTGAGCGTGTGCGCCTCGACCTGACGAGCCGCCGACGCCTCAGCGAAGGCGGGCTTCTCAGGATGAGGCGGAGCGGGGCAGCGACTCGCTCCCGTTGCGAAAAACGCAATCAAATCAAAGCCGAAAGAAAACTTATCCCCGCTCGGAAAAGTGCACCGATAATGCATGCATCCCGCCTCGTACCGAGGGGTGTCTGATCAGCATCTTCAGACGCGGGGCGGGGAGCGGTGGCCGGGGAATGACGTTTCGCTGGAGATGCGGCGAAGCGGCCCGGCGGTCCAAGCCGCAAAGCGCTCCGGCCCGCCCACGCCGCGGGCCGCCAAGCGGTGGTTTGGCGCCCCTGCCGAAAGGCGAGGCGCCTGACAATGGAAGTCCACCGGGGGCCTTGCGGAGCAAACCTAACAAACACCGCGCGCGGGACGCCTTGGGACTGGCGGACTTGCGGCACTACCGGTTTCGACAAGCCTCGATGTCGCGAGGCGTCGAGGCCCGCAGGGTCCGAGCGCTTGTGGTTTGCGCACGCCGCGTAAACTTGAGTGCGCTCCGGGCCCGATGCGTCCCGCGCGCCCTCGGTTTTCAATCGAGAGCGAGCGGCCGGAATGGGAATGCGGCCTACCCGGGGCCGACCAAAGAATACGGGCGGCGGAGCGTTGGCTTGGCGCCCGTCATTTCCGGGGGCGCGAGCGCAAAAGCGCGTTTAAAGATGATCAATGAAGGTTATGCCACATCGAATTACTGCGGCGTATGGATTCCGCGTCCGGCGCAAGCGCGCCGTTGGGGAATGACAACACGGCGTTGTTTGAAAATCGAAGAACTCGCGCTACGCGGCCGCGGCCTTCGGCTTCACTTCCGCCGTATAGTCGTCCATCAGCGTCTTGGTGATGCCGCCCGGATTGAAATTCCACTGCGCGATCTCCGACACCGCGGTCACTTCCGCCGCCGAGCCGGTGATGAAGCACTCGGAGAAGTCGTCGAGCTCGTCCGGCAGGATGCGGCGCTCGATGACCTCGATGCCGCGCTTGCGCGCCAGCGCGATCGCCGTCTGCCGCGTCAGCCCATCGAGGAAGCAGTCGGCGATCGGGGTGTGGATCTTGCCGTCCTTGATGAAGAAGATGTTGGCGCCGGTGCATTCGGCGACGCGCCCCTGCCAGTCCAGCATCATGGCGTCGGCATAGCCTTTGCGCTCGGCGGCGTGCTTGGAGATGGTGCAGATCATGTAAAGGCCGGCGGCCTTGGCTTTCACCGGCGCGCACTTCGGATCGGGGCGGCGGTAGTCGGCCAGATCGAGCTTGATGCCCTTCAGCCGCTGCTCGGGATCGAAATAGCTCGGCCATTCCCAGGTGGCGATGGCGAGGTGGATGGTGTTCGCCTGCGCCGAGACGCCCATCATCTCCGAGCCGCGCCAGGCGACCGGGCGGACATAGGCCTCCTTCTTGCCGTTCTTTTCCAGCACCAGTTTCTTGGCGGCGTCGATCTCGGCGACCGAATAGGGGATTTCGAAATCGAGCACGTTGGCGGAGCGCTTGAGCCTTTCGGAGTGCTCGGTGCACTTGAAGATCTGCCCGCCATAGGCGCGTTCGCCCTCGAACACGCAGCTGCCGTAATGCAGGCCGTGGCTGAGCACGTGCAGATTGGCGTTGTCCCAGGGCACCAGCTTGCCGTCGTACCAGATCACTCCCTCAAGCCGGTCGTAGGACTGCGCCGCCATGGTCTCCTCCTTGAGCTTCGTCCCCTCGGTCTGGGCCGCCGCGTCGCCGCCTTGATGGCGCATTTTCCGCGCCTATTCCAACACTTTGCGTCGGCGGGCGACACCCGTTATGAATGGGGCCGAACCGGCCCTATTGCCGCACGTCGCCGCGCTCCCGAGGCGAAAGGCTCGTTTTCGGTACGATCCTTTCGTCTTGCAGGGTCTTTTTGGAACATAAAATCAAAAATATGTCAACATGGCTGACATAAATATGAGCGCCAAGCCCGCCGATCCCGTACGCAGCCTGGCCGAGCAACCGGCGACGGTGGGGGAGCCGGTTTGGGACATCATCGAACTGTTGTTCTTCGCCTACCGCGATTTCGTCGGCGACCCCGACGAGGTGCTGGGCAAGCTGGGTTTCGGGCGCGCGCACCACCGGGTGCTGCATTTCGTCAACCGCAATCCGGGCATGAAGGTTGCCGACCTGCTCGACATTCTCAACATCACCAAGCAATCGCTCGGCCGCGTGCTCAAGCAATTGGTCGACCAGGGCTACGTCGTACAGAAGGAGGGCGCGCAGGACCGCCGCCAGCGGCTCCTCTACGTCACTCCGAAAGGCGAGGCGCTGGCGCTCAAACTCGCCGGGCTGCAGATGCAGCGCATCAACCGCGCCTTCGGCGAGCTCGGCCCCGGCGCGCACGAGGCCGCGCGCCGCTTTCTCACCGCCATGATCGACGCCGATAATCGCGAGGGCGTGTTGCGGCTGATCGCGCGCGCCGAGCGCGCCAAGCGGGGTTAATCGATGATGGCGGCGATCTTTTTGTGTCGTCATTCCGGGGCGCGAGCGAAGCTCGCGAACCCGGAATCCAGAAACTTGCCCTGTGCTCGCTTCTGGATTCCGGATCGCCGCGGAGTTTATCATCGGGCCGCGCTTTGCGCGGACCCGTTGGCGGCGTCCGGTATGACGAGTACCCATGCGGACCGCGGGCGATGAGCCTTCCCGACACGCTCGCGGACGACGCGCCGCATCTGTTGATCGTCGATGACGATCGCCGCATCCGCGATCTGTTGTCGCGGTTCCTCTCCAGCGAGGGCTATCGCGTCACCACCGCCGAGACCGCCGCCGACGCGCGCGCCAAGCTGAAGCATCTCAGCTTCGACCTGCTCGTGCTCGACGTGATGATGCCGGGCGAATCCGGTTTCGACTTCGCCAAGTCGATGCGCGCCGCCGCCAACGACGTACCGATCCTGATGCTGACCGCACGCGACGCCGCCGAAAGCCGCATCAAGGGCCTCGAAATGGGCGCCGATGACTATCTGTCGAAGCCCTTCGAGCCGCGCGAATTGTCGCTGCGCATTGCCAATATCCTCAAACGCGCGCAGCCGGCCGCGGCGCCGCCGGCCGAGTCCGTGCGCTTCGGCCCCTTCGTCTATCATCTCGCGCGCGGCGAATTGCGCAAAGGGGAAGAGACCATCAAGCTGACCGACCGCGAGCGCGAAATGCTGCGCATCCTCGCCGCCACGCCCGGCGAGACGGTCACGCGCGCCGCGCTCGCCGGCAACGGTGAAAGCGTCAGCGAGCGCGCGGTCGACGTGCTGGTCAACCGGCTCCGCCGCAAGATCGAGAGCAATCCCGCGAATCCGCTCTACGTGCAGACCGTGCGCGGCATCGGCTACCGGCTGGTGAACACCACATGACGAGCCTCGATACCGGCATCGCCGCGGTGCGCAGCGCGGTTCATCGCGTCAACGACGAGTGGCGGCGTTTCAGCGAGGTGCCGGCCTTACGCGCGGTCGGCCGCGGCTTAGGCCAGCTGCGCGACGGCTGGCGGCGGAGCAGCCGCTGGACGAACAGCGTGATGCCGAAGGGGCTCTATGCCCGCGCGCTGCTTATCATCATCATGCCGATGGTGATCTTGCAGTCCGTGCTGGCCTTCGTGTTCGTGGAGCGCCAGTGGAACGAGGTCACCCAACGCCTGTCGGCCGGCGTTGTGCATGACATCGCCGGACTGATCGACGTCTACCGCGGCTATCCGCAGGATGCCGATCGTGCCCAAATCCGCCGCATCGCGCAGCAGCGGCTCGGCCTGGTGGTCGACTTTTTGCCGCTCGGCGACCTGCCGCCGCCCGGTCCCAAGCCGTTTTTCTCCCTGCTCGATTCCGCGCTGTCCGACGAATTGCGCAAGCAAATCGGCCGTCCGTTTTGGATCGACACGGTCGGCAAGTCGGCGCTGGTCGAGATCAGGATTCAGCTCGACGACACGGTGATGCGTGTCTTTGCCCGGCGCAGCGCGGCCTATGCCTCGAACGCGCAGATCTTCCTGCTCTGGATGGTGGGCACCTCGGTTGTGCTGCTGGTCGTCGCCATCATCTTTCTGCGCAACCAGATCAAGCCGATCCTACGCCTCGCCGACGCCGCGGAAAGCTTCGGCAAGGGCCGCGAAGTGCCGAATTTCCGCCCGCGCGGCGCGCGCGAGGTGCGGCGGGCGGCGGCCGCCTTCATCGAGATGAAGACGCGCATCGAGCGCTCCATCGAGCAGCGCACCGCCATGCTGGCCGGGGTGAGCCACGACCTGCGCACCGTGCTCACGCGCTTCAACCTCGAACTCGCGCTGATGAAGAAGATGACGCCGGAAGTAGAGGCGATGAAGAGCGACGTCGCCGAGATGAACCGCATGCTGGAGGCCTATCTCGCTTTCGCGCGCGGCGACCTCGGCGAATTGGCGGCCCCGACCGATATGGCGGCCTTGCTGGAACAGCTCAGGCTCGACGCCGAGCGGCATGGCCACAAGACCAGCGTCATCTTCCACGGCCCGCCCATCGTCACCGTGCGCCCGGCCGCCCTCAAGCGCTGCCTCGGTAATCTGGTGTCGAACGCGTCGCGCTTCGCATCCACCATCGCCATCACCGGCCATCGCGACCACCGCTGGCTCACCGTTACGGTGGACGACGACGGTCCCGGCATCCCGCTCGCCATGCGCGAGGAAGTCTTCAAGCCGTTCCTGCGGCTCGACGATGCACGCAACCAGGACGAGGGCGGCACCGGGCTCGGCCTCGCCATCGCGCGCGATATCGCGCGCTCGCACGGCGGCGACATCATGCTGGGCGACAGCCCGTTGGGTGGATTGCGTGCGACGGTGCGGGTGCCGGTGTAACGGCTCGCGTGTCCCGCGCGCAGCGCAGCACGAAGTGGTGGGCGCTACGCGTTGCACCGCATCCGGGACAAGTTACGCGGCCTCCGGCTGCTCCTCGTCGCGATGGCGACGGCGCAAGCGGCGCGGCCCGCGCAGGATGCATTTCGGAATGCACAAGAGGTCGCCGACGAAGCCGTCCCAGCGTTCCGCGCTGGCTAGGCCGCGGTCGAGCGCGGCCATGGTGCGGTCGAGCCCCGGATCGTCGTCGTGCAGCCAGACGCCGAGCACGCGCCCGAACAAGAGCGCGGCGCCTTGCGCGCGCAGCGCGCCTTGCGTGCCGGCGGCGCTGATGCCGGCGGCTTCCAACATCCAACGTTGCGAGCGCACGGCGAGCGCGTTGATCGCCATGGCGAGCGGCGGATCGCGCCGCGCCGAGCGCAGCATCGAGCGCACGGCCTCCTTGTAGGGCGCCATGGCTTCGAGCCGCCGCATCAGCACGTCGAACAGCCGCTCGCGCGGCGGCTCGTCGGTCATGTCCTCGCCACCGGCCAGCACGGCGCGGTCGATATCCTTGATGTGGGCCGCGTAGATCGCGAGCTTCGAGCCGAACTCGGTGCGCAGTTGCGAGAGTTTCAATCCGGCGCGGCCGGCAATCTCGGCGAGGCCGAAGTCTTCAAAACCGCGTTCGGCAAGCAGCGCCATCATCGCGTCGATCGCCTTATCGCGGTCCGACGTTCCGCGCGGCGGCGGCGGGGCGGGCTGCTCCTTGCGTTGACGTTTCGGTTTGCGTGCCATGGGCACCTCCCACCGGCTGTTGCGGCTTTATTATATGCTCGCAAACGCGACCATTCCAGGGCGGTTCCCTCAGCCGGCCAGTTCGCGCCCGCGCCGCGTGGCTGCCGCGATCGCGCGGGTAAGCAATTCGTCGAAACCGCCCGGGCCCATCAGCACCTCCAGAGCGGCGGCGGTGGTGCCGCCCGGCGAGGTGACGTTCTGCCGCAGCGTGGCGGAATCGAGGTCGGAGCGATGCAACAACTCGCCCGAGCCCGCCACTGTTTCGCGCGCCAAGCGCGCGGCGAGTTCCACCGGCAGGCCGGCGGCGACCCCTGCCTTGGCCATTGCTTCCGCCAGCAGAAATACATAGGCCGGCCCCGAGCCGGAGACGGCGGTGACTGCGTCCATCAAGGCCTCGTCGCGCACCCACTCCACCGCGCCGACAGCGGAAAGCAGGTCGGACGCCTGGCGGCGTTGGCGCGACGAGACATGTCCGTTGCCGACGGCGACGGTGATGCCGCGGCCGATGGCGGCCGGCGTGTTCGGCATGGCCCGCACGATCGGCGTCTTCGGCGGCAGCGCTTGTTGAAGAAAGCGAAGTGTGCGGCCGGCCATGATCGAGACGACGAGCGTATCCTTGCCGACATGCGGGCGAAGCGCCGGCAGCGCCTCCGGCGCGGTCTGCGGCTTCACCGCGATCACGATGGCGGCGGCGGCAACCGGCTTTGCCTTCGGATTGAGCCTCAGCCCGCGACGCGCGAGCGATCGCACGGCCTTGGCCGGTTGCGGCTCCAGCACGACGAGCTTCCTCGGCGCGAGCCCGCGCGCCAGCCAGCCCTCGAGCAGGGCCGAGCCCATCTTGCCGGCGCCGAGCAAAACGAGATGGCCGGCGAATTTGCTGAGTGTTTTGGTTGCGGCTCTTTTCATGCCGCCATGATACCGGCAATCGCGCCGGTCGGCCACGCAAGCCCGCATTGTCATTGCAGGCTGCCCTCGGCTAGATTTGCCGCTTCATGAACATCGCCGCCGCGACTGCCAATCCGATCGACCAGACCGCCGGCGAGGTCTTGGCCACGCTCGGCAGCGGCCGTCAGATCGCGCCGTTTTCCGGCCGTCCCGGCGGACTGAGCATGGAAGACGCCAACCGCGTCTTGGTCCGGCTCGGCCAAGCCTTCCAGGCGCGCGGCGAGGCCCTTATGGGCCGCAAGATCGGCTTCACCAACCGCACGATCTGGCCGGAATACGGCGTCTACGCGCCGATTTGGGGTTTCGTCACCGACCGCACCGTGCATACGCTTGCCGCCACCGCCAACCTGCCGCTCGCGGGTCTCTCGGAGCCGCGTATCGAGCCGGAGATCGTGTTCGGCCTTGCGCGCGCGCCGGCACCCGACATGGACAACCCCGCACTTGCCGGCTGCATCGACTGGGTGGCGCACGGTTTCGAGATCGTGCAGTCGCTGTTCCCGAACTGGAAATTCGCGCCCGCCGACACGGTCGCCTGCAACGCTCTGCACGGAGCGCTGCTGGTCGGTCCGCGCCATGCGTTTCGGCCGCGCGCCGAAGAATGGCTGCACGAGCTGGCGACGTTCGAGATCGATCTCGAGCGCAATAGCGTGCTGGCGGACCGCGGCCGGGCCGCGAACGTGCTCGACAGCCCGTTTCTCGCGCTCGGCCATCTTGTGCAGCTGCTCGCGCATGATCCGGTCAATCCGCCGCTTGCGGCCGGAGAGATCGTCAGCACCGGCACGCTGACGCGCGCGCTGCCGGTCGCGCCGGGCGAGACCTGGCGCACGCGCCTGCGCGGCATCCCGCTCGCAGGGATCGAGCTGCGATTTTCCTGATCGGCCCTACGCCTCGCCCGAGGTCTCGAACATGGCGGCGTCGAGCGCTTCGCGCGCCGCCTTGCCGGCCCAGACCACGAACTGGAAGGCGGTAAAATAGCGCTCGCACGCATCGAGCGCGGTGCCGAGTACCGACTCGCATTGCTTGCCGGAGGCTTCGACGCCGCCCGCCAGCACCAGCGCGTGGCGGAACATGATGATTCCCTCTTTCACCCACAGGTCGAAATGGCCGACCCACAGGCGCTCGTTGATCATCGAGATCAGCGCCTGCACCTCGGCGCAGCGGCGCTCGGGAATGCGCAGGTCGAAGGCGCAGGCCAGATGCAGCGCCTCGATGTCCCCCATCCAGGTGTAGGAAACCTGATAGTCGGTCCAGCGTCCCGTCACCAGGATGGTGATCTCGTCGTCGCTGGCGCGTTCGAACGACCAGTCCTTGCCGGCGGCCAGCCGTTCCACCACGTCGAGAGGATTGAGCCGCTGCTCGTCCGCATAATTGCCGAGGGACATGACGTCTCCGCTTTGCCGAATGGAGCAGGTGGAAACGCACGCCACCGCACGCATACGGCACCCATCGGGCCGGAAAGCCCGGACCTCAAGTTAGACGCAAGGGGATACGGGCTATGCCTTGACGGCGGCAACGAATCATTCTTGGCCAACCGACTATAACCCGCGCGATTCCGCCCGCCAAAGGCATCTTCGAGCGTCAATACGCAGTGATTTGCGACTCGCTGGCAACCCGCGTCGACTCGACTCTCCACAGCCAAAGCGGTGTCAAGCCAAATGAGCGGTGGATAATTTGCTCCGCGAGTCCGGCAAAATGCAACGGACGAGCTCTCGTTATCTGCCGGACGTCTACGCTTTGCCGCGCAGCCTGCCGACGATGCCGGCCGGAAAGAAGTAAACGCTGAGGATGAACAACACGCCGAGCCACAGCAGCCAGCGGTCCGGGCTCACCAGATTGGCCAGCAGCGGCAGGTCCGCAAGCGAGGCTGCCGCGGCGGCCATCAGAACCTGCAGGTAGTTCTTGGCCAGCACGAAGATGGTGGCGCCGACCACGGCGCCGTAGATCGTTCCCATGCCGCCGATCACCACCATCAGCAAGATATCGATCATGATCGACAGGCTCAGCGTGGTGTCGGGCCCGGTATATTTCTGCCAGAGCGCCATCAGCATGCCGGCGACGGCGGCCGTGCTGGCCGAGAGGCAAGTCGCGGCGGTGCGATAGACGGCCGTCTGGTAACCGAGCGCCTCGGCGCGAAACTGGTTCTCGCGGATCGCCTGCAAGACGCGGCCGAACGGCGAGTTCACCACCCGCAGCATCGCGAGAACGAGCGCGGCCGCGGCAACGAAGATGAGATAATAGCTGACGATGCGGCCATCCATGCGCACGCCCAAAATTCGGGTGTCGAACAAGCGGAAGGCGGGGCCGAGCAGGTCGGGAACCTGGTAGGTCAGCCCGTCTTCGCCGCCGGTCAGGCCGGAAAGCTGCGAGGCCAGGATCAAGAAGGCGCTGGCCACCGCAAGCGTCACCATGGCGAAGAAGATCGCCTGTACGCGTAGCGCCAACAACCCGATCACCAGCGCGATCGCCACGGCGACCACGAGTCCCGCGATCCCGCCGAGCGCGACGGCTGTCCAGGACGCCGGCATTGCCTTGAGCGCGATCGCGACGCCATAGGCGCCGATGCCGAAGAACATGGTGTGGGCGAACGAGACGATGCCGGTATAGCCGAGCAGCAGATCATAGCTCGCGACCAGCACGACGAAGATGCAGATAGTGGCCGCCGTATTGAGCGAGCGGATGCCGGGGAACACGAATGGCGCCAGCGCCAGGCCGAGCGTGATGAGCAGCAGGAGTGCGCTGAGCGCACGACTGCGCGGGAAGTCTTCGGACAGAAGGGTCTTGAGCATGGCGGCCTCTCAACTTCCGCCCGGCGGCAGCAAACCGCGCGGCCGCCACAACAGGATCGCCAGCATCAAAAGGATGTTGGAGCCGAGCGCGACCTTCGGCGCCAGGAAGCCGGTGTAGTTCGCCATCAGCCCGACCAGCAGGGCGCCGATGAAGCAGCCGTCGACCGAGCCGAGCCCGCCGATAATCACCACGATGAACACCAGCACCAGGATATTGAGGCCCATTTGCGCGGTGATGATCTCGTCATACATGCCCCACATGACGCCGCCGAGGCCGGCGAGCGCCGAGCCGGCGACGAAAACCTGCACGAACAGCCGCCTGACGCGATAGCCGAGCGCCTCCACCATTTCGCCATTCTCGACGGCGGCGCGGATCAGCAGGCCGAGCTTGGTGCGCACCAGCGTCCAGCGCAGCCCGGCGAAGATCGCAAAGCCGAGCACCACGGCAAGCAGCCGGTAACGCTCGATGACGACGTCGCCGATGAGAAGCGAACCTTTCAGCACTTGCGGCCGCGGCAGCGGGATCTGATTGGGACCCCAGATGAGGCGGATCAGTTCCTCGGCCACGATCAGCCCGCCCATGGTCACCAGGATCTGCTTGAGATGCGCGCCATAGACCGGCTTGACGATCACGCGCTCGAAGAACCAGCCGAGCGCGCCGGTCACCGCCATCGCCGCCGCGATGGCAAGCAGCACGGCGGCGAGATCGAGCGCGGCGGATGCGGAGCCCGCCCAGCCGCCCAAAGCCAGCAGCACGCTACCGCCGACGAAGGCGCCGATCGAGATGAAGGCGCCGTGTCCGAAATTCATCACGTCCATCAGGCCGAACACCAACGTGAGGCCCGAGGCCATGATGAAAATCAGCATGCCCATGGCGAGACCGGCGAGGGTGAGCGTCGCCCAGGTCGAGAAATCGGCGATCAGCAGCAGTCCGGCCGCCGCCAGAACGACAACGATCCAATACGGCAATTGGGCAAGGAGCCGGTCCTTCAGCGGCGGCCGCGGCAGCGCCGCGATTTCGGGCGTTTGCACGGTCATTGGTGCGCTCCCAGACTGAGGCCCAATAGTCGAGCTTGCAAATCGGCATCGGCCGCCAGTGCATCCATGCGGCCGGTGTGCACCACGCGCCCGTCGTCCATCACGGCGACGCCGTCGCCGAGCGCCTGCGCCATGCGGAAGTTCTGCTCGACCATCAGGACGGTGGTGGCGGTCCGCTTGAGCTCGAGCATCGCCTCGATCAGCGCATCGACGATCGCCGGAGCCAGCCCCTTGGACGGCTCGTCGATCAGGATCAGCCGCCGCGGCTCGACCATGGCGCGGGCGATCGCCAGCATCTGCTTCTGCCCACCCGACAGGTTGCCGGCCGGCAACGACCAGAAGCGGGTCAGCGCCGGAAACAAAGAGAAAATCCAGTCGAGCCGCTTCGCGTCGATAGCGCCGGCGCGCGCCGCCAAGGTCATGTTCTCGCGCACCGTCAGGCTGGCGAACACGCCCATGTTCTCGGGCACGTAGCCGACGCCGAGCCTGGAAATGTCGGGCGTGGCGAGCGCGCGCAGATCGGTGCCGGCGAAGCGGAGCGTTCCGCTCGAGGCGCGCCACATCCCCATAATGGTGCGCAGCGTCGTCGTCTTTCCCGCCCCGTTGCGCCCGAGCAGCATGGTGAGCTCGCCCTCGGGCACCGCGAGGTCCACACCCTGCAAGATGTGGTAGCGCCCGATAAAGGTGTGCACGCCGTCGAGCCGCAGCAGGGGTTCAGCCATGGCCGGCTCCCGCGACAGATTTGCCGAGATAGGCCTCCTGCACGATGTCGGAGGCGATCACCTCATCGGGCGCGCCGTCGGCCACCAGCGCGCCGTTGTGCAAGACGACGATGCGGTCGGCGAGCGAGCGCACCACGTCCATCTTGTGTTCGACCAGCAGGATGGTCTTCGCCGCGTCGGCCTTGATCTGCTGGATGAGATCGAGCACGACCGGCACCTCGTCGACGCTCATGCCCGCCGTCGGCTCGTCGAACATCAGCACTTCGCTTTCGAGCGCCAGCAGCACGGCGACCTCGAGCTTGCGCTGGTCGCCGTGCGAGAGCGAGGCGGTGAGCGCATCCATCTTGTCGAGCAGGCCGGTGCGGGACAGATGATGCTCAGCCATCTCGATCAATTCACGCCGCCGGTTCGCCAGCGACCAGATATCGAAACCGGGATCGTGCCGCGCCTGCACGGCGACGCGGACGTTTTCCAGCACCGTCAGGTTGGGAAACAGGTTGGTGAGCTGGAACGCGCGCCCGATCCCGGCGCGCGTGCGATGCGGGGCGCTCATGCCGGTGATGTCGCGCCCGAACAGGATGACGCGGCCGGCCGTGCTGCGCAGCTGGCCGGAGATCAGATTGAAATAAGTCGTCTTGCCGGCGCCGTTCGGTCCCACGATGGCGGTCAGCGTGCCGCGATCGAATGCGCAGGAGACCCGGTCGACGGCCACGTGGCCGCCGAACCGGATCGTCAAGTCCTCGGTCGAGAGGACGGCTGGCTCGCGCGTGGGCATGGCCGGAAGCCCGGCGCCCGCGCGGTCAGTGCTTGTTGCGGATCGGGATGTCCATGTCGCTGATCTTCAACTCGCGCACCAACACCGGGATCCCCCAGGCCACGTTCGGATCGACCTTGATCCTGAAGTGGTACATGGATTGCAACGCCTGATGGTCTTCCTTGCGGAAGATCATCTCGCCCTTCGGCGTCATGAATTTCATGCCTTCCATCGCCGAGATCAGCTTCTCGGTGTCGGCGGACGGCACCTTCTTCAGCGCGTCGACCACCGCGATCCCCGCCGCCATGCCGCCGGCGGTGAAGAAGTCGGGCGGCGCGTGGAAGCGCTTCATGTGCTCCTTGACCAGCCAGTCGTTCACCGGGTTCTTCGGTATCTCGTAATAGTAATAGGTGGCGCCCTCCATGCCGGGCAGCGCCTTGTAGGCGGCCATCGCCGCCAGGATGTTGCCGCCGGAAGCGAGCTCGATATGGCGGCTCTTCGGGTTGAGCGCGTTCAGCTTGCCGAGCGGATTGCCCTTGCCGGCCCACACCACCCAGATGATCTTGCGCTTGCAGCTCGGCGCCTTGTCCAGCGCGTCAAACAGCCGCTGCGCGTGCGCGGTGAAATCGGTGGTGTTCTGCGGCGCGAACTCCTCGAACACGAGCTTGGCCTTGGTCTTGGCGAGCGCCTCCTTGAAGGCGGCGACGCCGTCGCGGCCGAACGCATAGTCCTGGGCGAGCGTCGCCACGCAGTTGCCGGCGTCGCCGAGCGCCACGGCGTTCGAGATCGCGTCCTGCGAGGAATTGCGCGCGGTGCGGAAGATGTAGCGGTTCCAGTCTTTCCCGGTGATCGAGTCGGCGACGGCCGGCTCGACGATGAGGACCTTCTTGTATTCCTGCGCCACCGGCAGCATCGCCAGTGCCACGCCCGACGACACCGGACCGACCGCGAGCGTTGCCTTGTCGTCGCCGTAGGCTTCGGCCAGCAGGGTCTTGCCGAGATCGGGCTTGAGCTGGGTGTCCTTCTCGATCACCTCGATCTTGCGGCCGTTGACCGTCATCGTGCCGTGCGTCGCATACTCGATGCCCATCATCAGGCCCGTGTGCGACTGCTTGGCGTAGGCCTCGAACGGACCGGTCTTGCCGTAGACATGCGCGATCTTGTAGGGCTCGGCCGCGCGCGCGGTGCCGAGGCTGAAGACAACCGTCATCGCGGCTGCGACGGCGATAGAACGTCTCATTGGATCACCCTCTCGTTCTTCTTCGTGTTTACCTGCCCGATGTCCCCGACCGGGACCCAAGCATCAAGTACTATACACGGCCGTCGCCCGGCCGTCCTCGTTGGTGACGCCGAGAGCCTGGCCGCAAATGTGGCGCAGCAGTTTTAATTCGCTGAACGCAGCGCTCCCACACCGTCAGGGCCCGGCTTTGTCCCGGCCATCCGCGTCTAGTGGGCAATTCAGTCGGTATGGCGTGGATGCCCGGCACAAGTTTACGACCGGGCCGGCCCAAGACCGAACCCGGTTGGCCGGGCATGACACTGCAAGATAGTCCCTGAATTTGCTGCTCACGCTACGGCTCAATCGAAAAGGCTCGACACCGACTCTTCCGACGCCGTGCGCCCGATCGCCTCGGCGATCAGCGGCCCGATCGGCAGCAGGCGGATATTGCCGGCGGCCTGCACTTCCTTGGTCGGCTGGATCGAGTCCGTGATTACCAGTTCCTTGAGCTTGGAATTGATGACGCGCTTGACCGCGCCGCTGGAAAGCACGCCATGGCTGATATAGGCGTAGACTTCTTTCGCCTTGTGCTCGAGCAGGGCGGCGGCCGCGTTCACCAGGGTGCCGGCGGAATCGACGATGTCGTCGATCAGCACGCAGGTGAAGCCTTCGACCTCGCCGATCACGTTCATCACTTCGGATTCGCCGGCGCGTTCACGCCGCTTGTCGATGATGGCAAGCGGCGCGTTGATGCGCTTGGCGAGACCGCGCGCGCGCGCGACGCCGCCGACGTCGGGCGACACCACCATGACGTTGTCGAGCTCGAAGCGCTCCTTGATGTCGCGCACCATCAGCGGCGAGGCGTAGAGATTGTCGGTCGGGATGTCGAAGAAGCCCTGGATCTGCCCGGCGTGCAGGTCGAGCGTCATGACGCGGTCGGCGCCGGCGCGGGTGATCAAATTCGCCACCAGCTTGGCCGAAATCGGCGCGCGCGGGCCCGGCTTGCGGTCCTGCCGGGCGTAGCCGAAATAGGGGATCACCGCCGTGATGCGGCGCGCGGAGGCGCGGCGCAGCGCGTCGATGATGATCAAAAGCTCCATCAGGTGGTCGTTGGCCGGAAACGACGTCGACTGGATGACAAAGACGTCGGCGCCGCGCACGTTTTCCTGGATCTCGACGAAGATCTCCATGTCGGCGAAGCGCCGCACCACGGCCTGCGTCAGCGGCGTCTCGAGATGATCGCCGATCGCCTGCGCCAGCGCCGGATTTGAATTGCCGGCGACGAGCTTGATCGCTCCGTTCTTGCCCGACATCCCAAATAACCTCGTCTCAAGCGGTACAGGCGGCGTGGTCATAACAAGGCGGCCGGGGGGCGGCAATACGCGCCGAAAGCCTTGTCCCAAAGCGTTACTAAGAGGTTTGCGGGGCCCGGCTCAGCGCGGGTCCGCGCCATAGGAGCCCGCCAGCGCCAGCGTTCCCCGGGCGGACACCAGAGCTCGGTCGGCCGGGCGGTGCTGCGGCAGCGGCACCGAGGCTGTCGTATCGGCGGCGGGCTCGACAGCAGGGGCCGGCTTGAAGATGCGGAAGATGCCGGCCTGTTCGGGCGTCGTCATGTGAGCCCCGATCAGTGCGACCTGCGCCGGCTCGGCAGCCGGACCATCGGGCGTCGCCGCGGCCGGTTTGAGGAAGGCGGCAAGCTCTTCCATGCTGCTGCGGGCGATCCGCTGCAGCATGGCGTCGTCGGCCACGCTCCAGGCGTCGCGGTGGCGGCGCTTCTCGGTCGTCGTGCCCGCGATGCGCAAGGCGCGGTGCTGTTCGCGGTCGAACACGTCCCATACCCAGGAAATCGTGGTCTTGCCCTTGGCCACGGCGGCGGCGAGATAGCCGCGCACCCGATAGGTGGCCGCCGAATCGCGAGAGGCTATAGCCAGCTGGCGCGCCTGCGCTTCGCTGTTGAGGTCCTGCACCAGCTTGTCGAATTGCGCTTGCGGCGGCCCGTCTATGGATTCAAAGGCGACAGTGGCGCCGCGCGGATCTCCGGCGAGCAGACCGGGGCCGCCGTCGGGTCCGCAGCCGGCGAGCGCGCACAGGAAGAGGCAGGCGAGTGACGGCCGCAATACAACCGCCGCGCCCACGGCGCGATGGCGAAAACGCAACAGCATGAACGCCCCTGTCGGCCGCGTTTTTCTTTGTCGCCCTCCGGCCGATGGCAACGGTAACGGTTCCACGGCAGCTGAGTCCAGCAGCGATGCTGCCGCATGGGGAATTAGCCGGCGAGCGCGATGGCGTTGATGTGGCGGCCGTAGTCGGCCTCGCCCAGCCGCGTCATACGGCGATAACTGAAGAATCGTTCGGGTTCGGCGTAAGTGCACAGGCCGAGGTCCTCGAAATCGTCGATGCCGGCGCGCTGCACACGCTCCGCGATATAACCGGCGAGATCGAACATGGCGTGGCCTGCGCGTGCGGCGGACGCGAAGAAGCGGGCATTGGCTGGATCGGCGGCGAGGAAGCGCTCGACGAATTCCAAGCCGACCTCGTAGTTCGGCTGGCGAATGGTGGGGCCGAGCGCGGCGGCGATGCGGCTTTTTTTGGCGCCGAGATCGACCATGGCGGCGACGGTCGCCTCGATCACGCCGGTGAGCGCGCCGCGCCAGCCGGCATGCGCCGCTCCCACCACACCGGCTTCGACATCGGCGAACAGAAGCGGGCCGCAGTCGGCGGTGGTGACGCCGACTGCCAGCTTCGGCGTGCGGGTGACGACGGCGTCGGCGCGCGGCCGATCGGTCCATGGCTCGTCCACCACCACGACCTCGGGCGAATGGATCTGGTAGGCGGTGAGCAGACGGTCGGGCGCGACACCGAGCGCCGCCGCCATGCGGGCGCGATTCTCGGCGATCCTTTCCGGCGCGTCGTTGGAGCCGTTGCCGCCGTTGAGCGTGGCGTAGACGCCTTGCGACACGCCGCCGGCGCGGGTGAAAAAGCCGTGGCGGATGCGGTCGAAGCCGGCGAGCGAGGAAGCCTGCAGCATGGCCTCGTTTACTCGAAAGCGGGCGGCCTGCCCAGGTTGGGGTGGGTGTAGGCGGCGGCCTTGAACAGCGCGCCCATGCCGCGCTCGCCCTCGCCGATGAGGCGGGCGATCGCGCTGTCGATCGCGGCGGCGGCGGCCGGCGTCGCGGCTTTCGCCTTGAGCCGCTGCGCGCGCGTCTCGATGCCGAGGCGCTGCAGGAATTCCGCCTGCGCGATCGGCCCGAAAGCCTTGGCGCCCATCGCCTCGATGTCGCGCGCCAGCGCCTCGAAATCGACATGCGCGGTCAAGTCGACGCCGCCCGGCGCGCGCAACACGTCGGCATAGGCATGGCCGCCAACCGCCTGCAGCGTTTCGCCGACGGCGCTCTTCGCATGGCCGTAGTCGATGACAAGCGCGGCGCCGCCCTCGCGCGCGATGCGCCGGCCGAGCTCCAGCGCGGTGGCATCGCTGCGCCATTCGAAAATCGAATCCTCGGGCGCATCGCGCACCGCCTGCGGCCACGGCGTGGGCGCGAGCGGCTCCGCTGCCAGCGTGAATTCAAGCGCGCCGTCGGCGCCGATGCCGACGCGCCGCTCGTGCCAGCCGTCTACGCGCTTGACCGCCTGGTTCACCGGCAGCGCATCGAAGAATTCGTTGGCGACGACGATCGCCGGCCCGCCCGGCACCTCGCTGAGCGCGCTGTGCCAAGACATCGGCAGCGGCACTTGCGCCAGCTTCTGCTGCTGCTGCGCTTGCAGCAGCGGGCTCACCTCGACGAGGTGCAGCATCGCCGCCTCGCGAAAGCCCGGCATCACCTTGGCCGCGCGCAGCGCGTCCGCCATCATGGTGCCGCGGCCGGGGCCGAGTTCGATCAGCCGCACAGTGGCGGGCTCGCCCATGCGATTCCACGTCGCCGCCATCCACAGGCCGATCAGCTCGCCGAACATCTGGGTGATTTCCGGCGCGGTGATGAAGTCGCCGCGCGCGCCGATCGGATCGCGCGTGACGTAATAGCCGTAGCGTCGGTCGGTGAGCGCAAGCGTCATGAATTCGGACACCGGCATGGCCCCGGCGACCGCAATGCGCCGGCGGACCTCGGCTTCCAATGGCGGGATGTCGGTCATGGCCCCCAAAGGTATCAGCGCTGCGAAATCGGTGATCAGAATATACGGTTTCGTGGGTCAATTTATGATGACCGGTGACCGATTTCTTTCATTTCCAACCCCCGTCCCACGAGGGCGAGGGAGCCCACAGAATGCGCTGCTCCATTCTGTAAATCAGTGTCTCTACGTGTTCAGCTCTTTGTGCTTCATCGCATAGACGATGAAGGCGACGCCGACGAAGAACAGCGGGATAGACAGCAATTGCCCCATGGTGGTGCCGCCCCACAGGAAGCCGAGCTGCACGTCCGGCTCGCGGAAGAACTCACAGAAGCCGCGCGCGAGCGCATAGCCGACGCCAAAGCAACCGACGACCAGCCCCGGCCGCTTGAGCGCGCCGGCGCGCGCCAACAGGGCAAGCACGAGCAGCAGCAGCAGCCCCTCCAGCGTTGCCTCGTAGAGCTGGCTCGGGTGGCGCGGCAGCGGGCCGCCGGTCGGGAAGATCATGGCCCAGGGCACATCGGTCGGGCGGCCCCACAATTCGTCATTGATGAAATTGGCGATGCGGCCGAGGAACAGGCCGATCGGCGCCACCGCGCAGGTGAGGTCGCCGAGCGACAGCACCGGGATGCCGCGGTAGCGCGCGAACAGGAAGACCGCCACCACGCAGCCGATGAAGCCGCCGTGGAACGACATGCCGCCGTGCCAGAGCTGGAAGATCTCGAGCGGGTGCGCGGCGAAATAGGGCAGGTTGTAGAACAGCACATAGCCGGTGCGCCCGCCCAGGATGATGCCGAGCGTGACCCACAGGATAAAATCGTCGAAGTCGGCGACGGTGAGCGGCGCCTTGCCGCCCCACAACACCGGCCGGCTGATGAGCGCACGCGCGTAAAGCCAGCCGAGCAGGATGCCGGCGATATAGGCGAGCGCGTACCAGCGCACGGCGAATGGTCCGAGATGCACCAGAACCGGATCGAACTGCGGGTAGGGGATGAGGAGCAGGGGCATGTTTCAACCTTTTCCCTCCCCATTTGCGGGAGGGTTAGGGAGGATTTCCGGAACGCGTGATCATGAACCGGCGAATCGGCGCCCTTATGGCATGCCGCGGTACGAAGCGGAAACGCCGCCCCTTGCGAGCACGCAACCGCTTCGCCATTGTTAGTGGCGAGCAAGGCGCCGTGAATGAGGAAGGCTTAAGCCCATGACCCAGACGAGCAACCGCATTTTCGATGAGATGGCGCGCCTGATGAACGACGCGGCCGGCGTTGCGCAAGGGGTGCGGCGCGAATTCGACACGCTGTTCCGCGGCCAGATCGAGCGCATTTTGCGCGAGTTCAATGTGGTGCAGCGCGAGGAATTCGAAGCGGTCAAGGAAATGGCGCGGCTGGCGCGCGAGGAGAACGAGGCTTTGCGCGCGCGCGTGGAAGCGCTGGAGGCCGAGCGCGGCGAGGCCATCAAGAAGTCGGGCAAGAAGGGAAAGCCGGCGGGTGACAAGGGCACTGCGTCCGAATAAAGCATCTTTTCGATCAGAATCTGACCTTCAAGATCTACTGCGCAGCGCCTGGGGTGGACGGATTCCGGGTTTGCGACCTGCGGCGGGACCCCGGAATGACAATGGGCCTTTCCTTGCCTCCGCCCGCCCCCCACGCTATATCCCCGCGCGATACGCGGCCCCCGGCACCCCTGGAGGCTCGCCGCGTGTGCAAAGGCGGTAAAAGCCGCCTTTTTCCATAAGCTTAGACGAGGACTGCAACATGGCTAGCGTACAGCAACTAAAGGCGTTCGCGCGCTCGAAGGCCGGCAAGGGGGCCGCCAGAGCAGCACGCTATTCCGGCCGCGTGCCGGGCGTCATCTACGGCGAAAACAAGCCCCCCGTGCTGGTGTTGATCGAGCACGATGAACTCAAGAAGCGCATCTATGCCGGGCGCTTCCTCACGACGCTTTACGAGCTCGAGGTCGAGGGCGAAAAGCACCGCGTCATCCCGCGCGACTTCCAGCTCGACGCCATCAAGGACCTGCCGATGCACGTCGACTTCCTGCGCGTGTCGGAAGGCGCCACCATCCGCGTCAAGGTACCTGTGCACGTGCTGAACACAGAGGCCTCGCCCGGCGTCAAGCGCGGCGGCGCGGTCAATATCGTCGCCCATACGGTCGACGTGCGCTGCCCGGCGGAAGCGATCCCGGAATCGATCGACGTCGATATCACGGGCCTGGAGATCAGCCACTCCAAGCATTTGAGCGACGTGACGCTGCCCGCCGGCATCAAGGTGCTGGGCGCGGCCGATATGACGCTGGTGACCATCGTGCCGCCGTCCGGCTACGCGGAAGAAATGAAGGCAGCCGCCGAGGCTGCCGCCGCCGCCGCTGCGGCCGCCGCTGCCGCGGTGCCCGGCGCGGAAGCTGCGCCCGCGGCGCCCGGTGCCGCACCCGGCGCGGCGCCCGGGGCCGCTCCCGGCGCTGCGCCCGCGGGCGGAGCTGCTCCCGCTGGCGAGAAAAAGTGAGGCGGCGCGTCCGCCTCATCATTGCCCGCGTTCGCGCTGTCGGGATGGAGCGGCTTCGCGGCCGTTGACGCCATGCTGCTGTTCGTCGGCCTCGGCAATCCGGGTCAGCGCCACGCCGGAAACCGCCACAATATCGGCTTCATGGCGGTGGAGCGGATCGCGCGCCGCCATGACATCAAGCCGTGGCGGCGCAAATTCCAGGGCGTGGCGGTGGAAGGCGCAATCGCCGGCGCGCGCGTGCTGCTGCTCTTGCCCGGCACCTATATGAACGAGTTGGGGCGAGCCGTGCAGGAGGCGGCGCGCTTCTTCAAGCTCGGCTTAGGCGACATCCTCGTGTTCCACGATGAGGTCGATCTCAAGCCCGGCAAGGTGCGGGTGAAGGTCGGCGGCGGCGTTGCCGGCCACAATGGCTTGCGCTCGATCACCGCCCATGTCGGCAACGACTACAAGCGCGTCCGCATCGGCATCGGCAAACCCGACGTGAAGGAATTGGTGCCGATGCACGTGCTCGGCGATTTTACCAAGAGCGAATGGCCCTGGGTGGAAACGCTGTGCGACGTGATCGCGGACAACGCCGCGCTGCTGGTCGAAGGCAAGGACGCGAGCTTCCAGAACAAGGTGCATCTCGCCATGGTCGCCAAGGGCTTCGGCGAGGACGAGGAGCCGCCAGGCTCCGATGAAAAATAGACGAGACGGTTACCCATGGGATTCAAATGCGGCATCGTCGGCTTGCCGAACGTCGGCAAGTCGACGCTCTTCAACGCGCTGACCGAGACGGCGGCGGCGCAGGCCGCCAATTATCCGTTCTGTACCATCGAGCCCAATGTCGGCGAGATCGCCGTGCCCGATCCGCGCCTGGATAAGCTGGCGGCGCTCGGCAAATCTGCCGAGATCATCCCGACCCGCATCACTTTCGTCGACATCGCTGGGCTCGTGCGCGGCGCATCCAAAGGCGAGGGGCTCGGCAACCAGTTCCTCGCCAACATCCGCGAAGTCGATGCCATCGTGCATGTGGTGCGCTGCTTCGAGGATTCCGACGTCACCCATGTCGAGGGCAAGATCGATCCGATCGCCGACATCGAGACCATCGAGACCGAGTTGATGCTGGCCGATCTCGAAAGCCTGGAGAAGCGTGTCGACAATCTGGAGAAAAAAGCCAAAGGCAGCGGCGAGGACGCCAAGCAGGCCAAGGAGACGCTCGATCTCGTCAACCGATCGCTCGCCTTGCTGCGCGAGGGGAAGTCGGCGCGCCTCACCGAGCGTAAGCCGGAAGAGGAAAAGCTGTTTCACGCGCTCGGCCTGCTGACGTCGATGCCGGTGCTCTATGCCTGTAACGTCGACGAATCCGCGGCCGCTACCGGCAACGAATTTTCGCGCAAGGTCGAGGCGCGCGCCCGGGAGGAGGGCGCCGTGGCGGTGGTGATCTCGGCCAAGATCGAGGCGGAGATCGCCGTGCTGCCGCCGGCCGAGCGCGCCGAGTTCCTCGCCGCGGTGGGCTTGCAGGAGACCGGGCTCGACCGGCTGGTGCGCGCGGGCTACGCGCTTTTGCACCTGGTGACTTTTTTCACGGTCGGGCCGAAGGAGGCCCGGGCCTGGACCGTCACCCAGGGCACCAAGGCGCCGCAGGGGGCCGGCGTCATCCATTCCGATTTCGAGAAAGGTTTCATCCGCGCAGAGACCATCAGCTACGGCGACTTCATCGCCTGCGATGGCGAAACCGGTGCCAAGGAAGCCGGCAAGATGCGGCTGGAAGGCAAGGACTATGTGGTCGCCGACGGCGACGTGATGCACTTCCGGTTCGCGACGTGATATCTCTCTGTCATTCCGGGGCGCGGCCGAAAGGCCGCGAGCCCGGAATCCATAACCACGGCGCTGCGGAGTATGGATTCCGGGTCCGCTCGCTTCGCTCGCGTCCCGGAATGACATAAATGGACCTAATGCCGAAACTCTACTGGGAAGACTTCCAGCCCGGCGCGGTCGCGGTCTACGGCCCGCGGCTGGTGACGCGCGAGGAGATCGTCGCCTTCGCCGCCGAGTTCGATCCGCAGCCCATGCATCTCGATGAGGCGGCGGCGAGCGCCACGCTGCTGGGCGGGCTTGCCGCCTCCGGCTGGCATGCCTGCTGCCTGTTCATGCGCATGATCGCCGACGGCTTCCTGCTCGATGCCGCTTCCATGGGCTCGCCCGGCCTCGATGAAGTGCGCTGGCTCAAGCCGCTACGGCCCGAGACGCGCATCCGCGTGCGCTCGACCGTGCTGGAAAGCCGCGCCTCCAACAGCCGGCCCGAAATGGGCCTAGTGAAGATACGGCACGAGATGTTCGACGAAGCCGATGAAGTGCTCACCACGGTCACCGGCACGCAAATGCTGCTCCGCCGTGAGCCGGGAGCGCGGCCGTGAAGTTTTTCGACGACCTGCGCGTCGGCGACGTGTTCGTCCTCGGCCGTCACACCTTCGGCGCCGACGAGATCAAGGCCTTCGCCGGCCGCTTCGATCCGCAGCCCTTCCATCTGGACGAGCAGGCGGCGGCGCAGTCGCATTTCGGCGCGCTGGTCGCCTCCGGCTGGCATACCGCGGTCATTTGGATGCGGCTGATGGTCGACTTCCGCCGCAGTGCAGCCGAGCAATCGCTTGCGCGCGGCGAGCCGGTCGCCAAGGTCGGCCCTGCGCTCGGCTTCCGCGATTTGCGGTGGCTGAAGCCGGTCTATGTCGGCGACACCGTCGACTACCGAAGCGAGGTAATCGAGACGCGCGTGTCCAACAGCCGGCCTGGTTTCGGCCTGATGAGCGTGCGAGCGAGCGGCGTGAACCAGAAGGGCGAGCCGGTGATATCCTTCGTCAGCACCGCTTTCGTCGAGCGTCGGAGGGCGGCGCCTTGACCGCCTCGGCCGGCGGGATAGGCGCGGCTTCCACCGCGGACAAATCCGCCGAGCGGCGCGCGCTCACCGTCGGCTGCGGCGCGCACGCGCTGCATGATGGCTATACCGATCTCATTTACGTGATGCTGCCGATCTGGCAGCACGAGTTCGGCCTCGGCTTCGCCGTGCTCGGGTTGATGAAGACGGTGTTTTCCGGCACGCTTGCCGGCTTCCAGATCCCGATGGGCTTGCTGGCCGAACGTTTCGGCACAGCCGCCGTGCTCGCCGGTGGCACCGCGCTGGCCGGCATCGGCTACATCCTGGCCGGCTTCAGCGTGGGCTTTGCGACGCTGGTGGCAGCGCTGTTCGTCGGCGGTCTCGGCTGCTCGACACAGCATCCGCTCGCCTCCTCGCTGATCGCCCGCGCCTTCGCCGGGCGGCGGTCGCTGGCGGCACTCGGCACCTACAATTTCGCCGGCGACATCGGCAAGATGACGTTGCCGGCGACGGCCTCGCTGTTGTTCGTGCTGTTGCCGTGGCGGCATGCGCTGATGCTGCTGGGCGGCGTCGGCGTGGTGGCGGCGGTCTTGATATTCGTCGCCATTCCGCGTGTCGCCGCTGAAGCGCCGGCGTTGGACAAAACCGCGGGCAAGGCCCCGGGCGCGGGTCGGCTGCACTCATATGGGTTTCCTCTTTTGCTGTCGGTCGGCATACTCGACAGCGCCACCCGCATGGCATTTTTGACCTTTCTGCCCTTCGTGCTGACCGCCAAAGGCGCCAGCCTGCCGACCATCGGCGCGTCGCTCACACTTGTGTTCGCGGGCGGCGCCGCCGGCAAGTTGGTCTGCGCCTTCATCGGCGCCCGTATCGGAACGGTGGCGACGGTGTGGCTGACCGAAGCGATCACCGCGCTCGGCATTGTCGCGCTGCTGCCGCTGCCGCTGGATGCCGCGCTCTTTCTGCTTCCGGTCATCGGCGTTGCGCTCAACGGCACTTCCTCGGTGCTGTACGGCTCGGTCCCGAATCTGGTGGCGCCCGAACGGCGCCAGCGCGCGTTCGGCATTTTCTACACCGGCACCATTGGTGCCGGCGCCATTTCGCCCGCGCTTTACGGCTTGTTGGGCGACGCGGTCGGTGTTCCCTTGGCGCTGGTCGTCGTGGCCGCCGCCGTGCTGATCACGCTGCCGATCACGTTGGCGCTGCGGCCGGCGCTCGCTAGCGCGGCCGCGCCTTGACCTTCACCTGCCGGATCACCGCGGCCGGGAGCACGTCAAGATAGGGCCCGAGCAGGAAAGCCTCGCCCGAGCCGTTGCCGTACAAGCGGTCGTGCAGTTGGATCATCGCGCGCACCGGCGCGCGGCAGGCGGTGATCGAATCCACGATCAAGTCGGCGATGTCGGTCGGCGACATGTCCGGCCGATAGCGGCCGTCGACCGAGACGCGTTGCACGATGCATTCGGTCGCCCGCTGCACGAGCGGCAACAGCGCGGCGTCCTTCTGCGGCACCGACATCTGCGTCCAAACGCCTGGATCGACGGGAATGGCAGCGGTTGCGTTGAGGGAAACTTTCAGGAGAAGCGACAATCCGAATGTTGCTTCTAGAATCATCCTCGGGCCTTTGCGAATCAGCCTTGCATCGGTGTTAACGCAGCCGGAGTCGCGCCGTCACGCAAAACTTGAATCGCATTCGCCCGAGCCTTGCGATTTTGAATTGGAGTCACGTGGTCGAACGCCCGTGAACGGCTCCGCCTTCGTGCTAAGGGATTCAAATGACTCGTGAAAACCTGGAACCTGTGCCCCAGGGGCGCCGTTTGACTGATGTCATGTCATCGAAGCCAGACCAGCGCCGAGAGGCGATCCTGAGCACCGGCCCAGGCGAGCGGATGACCGCCGAGCAACAGGCGCTGCTGCGCCGGCTCGCCAAGGCGGCCTACGAGCCGGAAGCGTTCAGCGAGCAGCTGACGCAGGCCGAAGCGGACGAACGCATCGCCGTGCTCAAAGCCAAGCTGAAACTCCTCGACGAGCCGCCGCACACTTTGTGACGGCGGAACTCGTCATGCAACCGGTGGCGGCGCAGCCGATGGTAACGGTTCCGGCATCCGCGCCAATTTATGCCGAAGCGCCGCCGGTCGTGGTGACAGCGTGCCGGTTTATGCGCTGCCCGACACCGTCACCGCTTCGGTTCCGGCCGTGCGCCGCTATGGTTACGCGCTGGTCAACAACGACGTTCTGCTCGTCGAGCCGTCCAGCCACATGGTGGTAGCGGACCTTTATCGCTAAGCGCAATGAAACGTGAGCGCGGACACGCGGCGTGCGCCAGGAACCCGTAGGCGCATCGCCGCGTTTCCTTTGCTCGCGATTTACCCAAGTGGGAGGAACTTATGACAGGTATTCGGCACGCGACGATCGCGCTCGGGCTCGCTGCCGGCATGGGCGCCGCGCACGCGCAGACGACGGTGATCACGCGCGAACCCGCGCAGAGCGAGACAATCATCACCACGCAGCAGCCGGTCCAGTTGACGCCGGTGCAGCGGCAAACCATCTATCGAACCATCGTGCGCGCCCCGGTGGCGCAACCTCCTGCCGCAGTGGAATACCGCATCGGCACGCGCGTGCCGCACACGGTCCATCTCTATGAGATGCCGCACGACGTCGTGGTGCAGGTCCCGGCAGTGAGACGCTACCGGTACATGGTGGTGAACCATCAAGTCGTACTGGTCGACCCGACCACCAGCGAAGTGGTAGCGGAATTGGGCGACTGATCCCGCTGCCCGCGGACGACCCGGCGTGGCGACACCGGGTCGTTTCGCGCTTTTCCCAAGCGAGTTTATTTTCTGTTTCCGCAACGCCGGTCTGTCTTGCGCGACATGACCGGCGCTGGATTTTTCGTTCCCCGCGAGTCATAATCTGCGTGTGAGGAGCGATACTTATGTCGACAATCAATTACCGGGCGCCGTCCGAATTATTCCCTAGCCGCAGCCGGAAAGCGCGCCGGCCGATAGGCTACAAACGTTTCCAGACTGCGGCGGAAGCGATCCGCTTCGCCATCGAGGAATTGCCGCCCGAGTTGCTGCTCGGCGCCTATCTCGAGGTTGAAGAACAGCGCTTCGACGGCAACGGCATCCGCCGGCTTTATGACAGCGCCGATTATCCGCTGCCGCGCAAGACCGCCAACTGATTCGAACCGCCGCGTTGCCGGATTTGCCTGGCGCATCGCCGTCGGGTGGAACGACTGCGCGTCCATTGCGTTCGCTTTGTGAAGATCGCTTGATTGAATCTTGAAAGGGGCGACGACAATGGCGGACCGCGGCGCACTGGCAACGATCGGCATGATGCTCGGCGTGGCAACCGTCTTGGTGAATATCACCGCGGTGGTTGTGGTGGGCAACTATCGCAGCGCTGAGGTGCAGAGCGCCGCCAACGTGACGCGGAACGCGACGACCTTCGTCCGCTGATGGTTTATCTGACGTAAAATAACCCCGCCGAAGCGGGGTCAAGTTTGTGGGAGGATTGTTCGAGAGACGAGTGAGCTTTCCTCGGTGTCGCAACGAACTCGTCTTGCAGCGGCCGCATGCGACATCAGCCGCTTTCGAACGGTGCCACTTTAGGTTTTGCTGCGCGCCGCGGCGCCCGCCCGCTCCGTTGTCCCAACAATCCACAGCCCGGTCGCACGCGCGGTGCCAGTTACCCACCGGATTCTCAAGGCGTGCCGCCGGCGCCGTTTAGCTGACCGACCGCCGGTCCTGCTCGGGCGGCGAATTCGGCCCATCCTTCCATTGCTTGAGGCTGTCGGCGATCACCGTCATCGCGGTCATCGCGGCGTGGCTCAGGCTGGCATAGCTGGCGATTTCACGGCTCACGCGCTCGCCTTCGCTGCGCAGCATATCGCGCACGCCCTGCAGCTCGAGAATGACGCGGTCGATTTCCTCCATCGAGGCGCCGGACACCCGCCGGATCAGCGAATTCAAATTCTCGTTCGCCTGGTCGTTGCTGGCCTCCGGTTCGTTGCGTTGCCGACGCAGGAAAGCAACGTCACGCCGCACGAATTCTCGGATCTCGCCTTCGACCGCGCTCGCCGCCGCCAAATTAATCTCGCCCAGTCTATCCGGCGCGCGTCGTTCAGGAGCGAATTTCTCCGGGCCCATGCTTTCCGGGACGCTCTTATCCAAAGCAAGCCGCTCGGGTCTGATGGCCGTCATGCTCAACTCCTACCTGCGCAGTGCCGTGTGCGCTCACGCCCCCGTCGAACAGATTGCCGCATGGGACTTAGGCGGGGATGCGGCGCAGGCGCGGCGGCTTCGCGGCGCCGCCGGCTCGGCGCCGCGAAATCAGTCTTCGGTTACCGACAATGCAACTGCAACTCCGCCCCGCGCGTTTTAGCGGCATGACCGCGATGAGGAGGAGTGCCGCTTTACTGCCGGTCGTCCTGACCGCCGCGCACCTCGTGCTGACCGCGCATGAGGTGCCAAGGCTCAATGTCGAGCCGAGCTGCCGGGCGGCCGCCGACGCCTTGATCCGCCAGGGCCGCGGCAATGCCCATGCCTGCATGCAGGACGAGCGGCAGGCGCGCGCCAAGTTGGAAAAGCAATGGCGCAGCTTCAGCGGCAAGGAGCGCACGCGCTGCCAGGAGCTCACCACGCTGGGCGGGCCGCCCAGCTATGTCGAGCTGCTCACCTGCCTGCAAATGGCGAAAGATGCCAGGACGCTGCCCAGCGACAGGGAAATGGACGGCCGCGTCGCGCGCTAGGGCTTCTTGCCCGGCGGGGCCGCGTAGGGGCTGGCGGTGGAGCCCTGCGTTTGCGCCAGCTTGTAGGCCGACATTTGCTTGGGCTTGCTCTTGTCGGCCTTCGGCTTCTTCTTTTCCTTCGGAGCCCTCATCTGACCCTTGGCCATGACGACCTCCATGCACTGGCTTGGGATGCACAATGGTGATACGGCGCGCGCCGCGCGGCAAGGGGCTCCCCTCAGGTCGGCGGCTTCGGCTTTGCGTCCGGCTTGAGGCGCGGCTTCTTGGCGCGCGACTTCGCCTTCGGCTTTTCTTTCGGCTTGCCCTCGTGCTCCGCCGTCAGCGCGGCCGGCAGCGGTTTCCCCGCCATTCTGTCCTTGATGCAGGCGTCGACGAGATTGGCGCGCTTGTCGAGCGGCAAGTCGGCGTGGCCGTGCTCGGTGGCCATCCAGCATTCGAGCGCCGCCGCGTGGTGGCTGACCGGCGCGGCGCGCGCGGCGGGCGCAGCGGTGCCGTCGGTCTGGCAGCCGGCCAGCGCGCAAGCCGCCGCCAAGAGGGGGGCGGCGCGCAGTGCGCGGAGGCGAGCTTGCCTGCTTGTCATCGCAGCATGTCCCGGAACCGTTCCGCCGCCCCCGGCAACGCACGAATCGCCGGCACGATTGTGGGCGCGGCGGACGAGCAAGCTCAATCCTTGCGGCGATTTCATGAAACGGGGCGCGCCTTGACGCCGTTTCCATGGTGGGCGTGCGGAGCGATCGGAGCACCCATGCGGCCAATCTTGCGAATCACCACCGCGGCGCTGCTGGCCTCGGCCATGACGTCGGGCGCCATGTCGGCGGGCAGGCCGATCGACGCCGACGCCACGCTGCACAACGGCAGACGCACCAGCATCCCTCCATTCAGCGCGCGCACGCACCGCCACAGCGACCTCATCCTGACCACACACGAGGCGCACCGCATCTGGAGCCGGCTGCACGCGCGCGCCGACGAGCGCGAGCCGGCCGGCTTTCATCCGCATATCGGCGGCAAGCTGCCGGGCGCGGTGAGGTTGCGCGAATTTACGCGCAAGCTCGCCGGCGAAATTCCGGCCATCGCCGGCATGCGCTACGCAAAGCTGGAAGGCAAAGTGGTCGTGGTGCGCCCGAGCGATCGCAAGATCGAAGCGGTGATCGCGGCGCCGTCGTAAGGCATCGCAAGCGCGCACCTGCCGCGTTGAGCGGTGCAGTTGCACCGCGCGGAGCGAATTTGCGCGGGGTTCAAGTCGTTCCAAGCGAGTTCCCTTTCACGATTTCGTGCGCGCGCGCGAACCGCCGCGGCCCGCACCGCGTTTCCCCGGCACACATGTTTTGGAGACAGAAAAAATGCATACCGCAAAGGGATTGAGCGTGGCGGCCGCGGCCGCCGCCCTGCTGCTGAGCGGGGCCGCGTCGGCGCAACAGCCGACCGACCTGCGCGGCTCGCAGGTGCTGCCGCAGCAGGAAATGCCGCAGTCCGGCAAGACGGCGACCGTCGGCATCGGCGTCATCTGCGACACCAGCGAGCAGGCCGAGCAATTCGTCGACCTGCGTGCGCAGGGCCAGGACATCCGGCCCGCGATGAACATCGTCAACCGCAAGGCCAGGCGGCCGCGCGCCTGCGGCATCGCGGCGATCGCCTTTATCCGCGGCGAGACGCTCGACAGCAAGCCGGTGAACGGCAAGCTGGTGCAGATCGTGCGCATCAACGTCATCGCCGGCTACAACGGCGTCGGCTGGAACAACGTCGCCAACACGACGCAATACGCCGTGATCGAAACCAAGGGCCTGGCGATCTGAGTTCTTGTCTCTTGTTGCGTAACGGTGAGGAGCGCCGCGCCGGCGGCGCTTTTCGCCGTGCGCGACCGCGCGACAAAAATTTTCAGCGGCGCAACCCCACTGTGGCGGCGGGCACCCTTCCGCTAAGCTTGCGGCATGGAGGGCGAGCCGCGCATGAAATTCGTGCCCGACCGGCGGCCGCTGCGCGGGCGCAGCGGCGGCCGGCCGCCGACGCCGGCGATCGCCGCCATCGTCGTCATCACCGCGCTGGCCTGGTTTCCGCTCGCCGTCGAGCAGTGGAGCCCGGGCCTGGTCGCCCGCCACATTCCCTTGGCCAAATCCACTCTGTTCTGGGTCGGGCTGATCTTCTTTCCCATGCTGGCCCTGCTGGTGGTGGCGGCGATCACCAAGCTCGTCGAGTTTCGCGCGGCGAAGAGCTGGGTGGCGACCACCGGCCGCATCCTGAGCGCCGGCGTCGAGGCGCGCCACCATCAATTCTCCGGCGAGCCGGAGACGGTCAGCAACGAGCCGGCGATTCGCTACGAATTCCAGGCCGGCGCGCGCAAGGTGATCGGCAACCGCGTCGGCATCGGCGAGGACAGCGGCGGCGCCAATCTGGAAGCGACGCTCAGGCGCTATCGGGTCGGCGCCACGGTGACCGTCTATTACGACGCCGAGGATCCGACGCAATGCGTGCTCGAGCGCGACGGCCTGCAAGGCATCAGCAAGCCGGAGCTGTTCGGCGGCTGCGCCAGCGGCATCGCCATCCTCGCGGTCTTCGCCGGCGCGATCTACGCGCTGTTCGCCTACGGGCCGGATTTCATCGCCGCGCATTTCCCCAGGGCCAAGCCCAATCCGCAGCCGGCGATCCTGTCTTTCTGCTTCGGGCTGGGCGCGCTGATGATCTTCCTCGCCGCGCGGCGCTATGCCAGGCAGGCGGCGCGCTGGCCCTCGGTGCGCGGCAAGGTGGTCGACAGCCGGGTCGAGTTGTTCCAGGAGCGGCGCGACGGCCACACGACCACGTTCTACCGGCCGGCGGTCGAATATGTCTACGAGGTGCATGGGCTTCAGCTGCACGGCACGCAGATCAAGCTGATGACGCAGCTCAGCGGCAGCGAGAGCATGGCGCGGCGCATGGCGGCGAAATATCCCGCCGACAGCGAGGTCGACGTGCACTACGACCCCGCCGATGCGAGCAACGCGGCGCTGGAAAACCCGGGCGGCGCGAGCTGGATCGTCGCCGTGGTGGCGCTGGCGTTTTTCGCGGTGAGCGCCTGGCTGCTCGGCGTGTTCGGGTGATGATGAACACTGCAAATCCCGCTCGTCCCCGCGCAAGCGGGGACCCAGGACCAAAGTGTCAGAACTTTTCGCGCCGGGCATGCGGCATCGCCCGTGTTCTTTGTGCGGGCCCCGGGGAGGCCCGTCTTCCCCCGCCTTTGGGCGGGGCCTTCGCTCGCCCCCGGCATGTGCGCGGGGGTCGACTCCCCCGGGGACGCTTGGCCCGAGGGGATGGAGCGCCGCGAGGCGCTCAACTGCCGCGCTTGCGAGGCGCGGCGCGCGTCTTAAAGACGCGCTCGCCTCTCGGCGCTCCACGTGCGGCGTTTTCCGTTCCCGGGTCCGCGCTTCCTGGTTCCCGCTCCGGTTCGCTCCGGTCGTTGGCGCCAGTTCGGCTCATCGCCTTGTCGCGCCGCGGCCCGTCCGCGCCCCTTTGGAGCGGCCCCAGTCCAGCAGAGCTCCCTGCGGAGGGGTCGTAGTGCCCCCGGTCGGGTCCCGGGACCTCCCGGGTGCGAGGTTACGAGCCTCGCGCGCGGGCGCCGCACCCACCCCGCTTTCAGACCGTCTCATGAAAACGCCCCTCGGTTGGGTGGGATGGCCTGTATATAGTCCTAGATAGGAATGCTGTCAAGCGCCTCTGGAAAAAATTCTTAAAAAGACCGCGGGCCGGATCAAGGCGCCCGGCCGGCCAGGAAGGCCGCGGCCGCCTCGCGCGAGGGGAAGCGGCCCAGTTCCTCGTAGTCGGGGTCGTGCGCGGCGGTCTCGGGCGAGCGCAGCACGACGAAGCGGTCGCCCTCGCGCGCGACGATGACGGTGCGGTCGTCGCTCTTGTACGGCAGCATGTGCTGCGCGCCGCAGAACGGGCAGTCGTCATAGACGATGTCGGACCATTCGGCGGCCCAGGTGGCGCCGCAGGATTCGCAGAAATAGTGGTTGCGGAACCAGGGCATGGTTTCTCCGTTTCGACGGTCGCACCGGCGCCGTCATGCCCGGCTTTATGCCGGGCATCCACGTCTTGGCTACAAAAAAGGCGTGGATGGCCGGGACAAGCCCGGCCATGACAGTGCGAATGCGTCGGAGCCGTACTAAAATTTGCGAAGCGCAAGGGCAGGGAGGCTGCAATGACTGAGCAAAGCTGGATCGGTTTGAGTGCGCGCGAACGAGAAATGCTGCTGGAGGCGCTCGCCGGGTTTCGGCCGTCTCGTGGCAAAAGGGCCAAAGACATCGACGCGCTGATGGTCAAGCTCGCCTACAGTCGCCCGCATCCCGAGATCACGGTGGGCGTCCACGGCGGGCAGGTGCAATGGACGCTCGGCAATCCGTTTCCGATCCGCGTCTGCGATTACGACGGGGATGGGGATGAGTTGCCGGACATTGACGAGCGCGGGCAGCAATGCACAATTTGGTATGAGCCCGAAACTCCTAGAGGAAGCACATAGCGCCCATACGCAAAGCCAATGGCTATGTTTTGAACCTTGTTTTGTGTTCCGCAATGACACTTTCTGAATCAGCAGTAAATTTCATAAGATCTGAAACACAAATGATATCAGCGAGTTTTTGCCGCTCGTGCCAAAGCGAATGGGTTGCACCATACAACTGTCGGCTACTTCCCTCTTCGCCAACCAGATAGCTTCTGACGTTATAATTTTCTTCATACGCGTCGCCGATCTTCCAACAAACAATCGCATTAATTTGGTTTTGGAATTTTTCTTCTCGTGCGAAATCGGAAATCAGGCCATCAAGATCAAACTTGTATTCTAGAACCAGGGGTTTGCTCTCGCGTGCCGAAATTATTTTTTGACTGACCCCTAGTGGCCGCTTCGATGCATGAAAGCTGTGCAGTTCGTTTGAATCGTATAGGCCGACATAGCAACCGTCATACCTGTCACGTTCGGTCGTGCATAAAAACCGTATGCCTTTAAGCAGCCCCATCCCAACGAGTTCGTGGAAAAGAGCAATAAGGTCTTGTTCAGCACATGGCGTGCAAGCGTAGGAAATGTGTTTCCCGTCAAAAACAAATTGCAGCGGGTGATCAGACCGGTATTTCTTTTTTTCCTCGAGCCAGTGATATGTGTCTGTATCGAGCGAATTCTGCAATACCTCAGAAAAGACGTCGAAATAACCTGTGTAGCTTTTCAGAATGTTTTGAACGACGCGCCGCGTAGCCTCTTCAAACACGCTTCTGTCATTTGCGTTGATGCCGGTGCCCTCAGCGAGCGGATCAAATCCGTTGAGTTGCTCCAGACCTGCCTCTGGCAACTGCTCGGCAACTGACATCTTCTAGCTCCCCGCGCATACAATCGTTAAAATATACTGCCACAAATTGCCCGCCTGTGTAGAGATAATTATCTGTGCGCATTACCGCCTCCGATTGCTCTTAAACCCGCCCCTCTGCCCCGGCCGTCCCAGCTTCGAGCGCGGCGAGTCGGAAGAGCCCGCCGGCTTCACCTCGTGCCAGGTGCCGATGCCCATTTCGTCGAGGGCGGGCTTGTGCGGGCGGCTCGCCGGATCGCTCGGCGCCGTCACCCCACCCCGGCGCGCTGCGCGCGCCGACCCTCCCCCTCCAGGGGAGGGTGAGCGCGAGCGCAGGCCCTTGGTCTGCGCGCTCATGACATCGCGCGCGGTCGGATTGTCCAGCACCGCCAGCTCCGTCTGTCGCAGCCGCTTGATCTCGTCGCGCAACAGCGCGGCCTGCTCGAAGTCGAGATCGGCGGCCGCCTCGCGCATGCGCGTCTCCAGGTCGGCGACGACGGCCTCCAGATTGTGCCCGATGGTGGCGGCCTCGGCGAACTCGCCTGCCGCCGCGCCGCCGGTGGAAATGAGCACGTGGTCGCGCTCGTACACGCTGTCGAGAATGTCGTGGATCGAGCGCTTGATCAACTCCGGCGTGATGCCGTTCGCCGTGTTGAATTCCATCTGCTTCTCGCGCCGCCGGTTCGTCTCCTCGATGGCGCGCTGCATCGAGCCGGTGACCTGATCGGCATAGAGCAGCACGCGGCCGTCGACGTTGCGCGCGGCGCGGCCGATGGTTTGGATCAGAGAAGTTTCGCTCCGGAGGAAGCCTTCTTTGTCGGCGTCGAGAATGGCGACCAGCGCGCATTCGGGAATGTCGAGCCCCTCGCGCAACAGGTTGATGCCGACCAGCGCGTCGAAGGCGCCGAGCCGCAGGTCACGGATGATCTCGATGCGTTCCAGCGTGTCGATGTCGGAATGCATGTAGCGCACGCGAATGCCCTGCTCGTGCAGGTATTCGGTCAAGTCCTCGGCCATGCGCTTGGTGAGCACGGTGACGAGCGAGCGGTAACCTTGCTGCGCCACCTGCCGCACCTCGCCGACCAGGTCGTCGACCTGCGTGCGCGCCGGGCGCACCTCGACCGGCGGGTCGATCAGGCCGGTCGGGCGGATCACCTGCTCGACGAAGACGCCGCCGCTTTCGTTGAGCTCCCAGCCGCCCGGCGTGGCGGAAACGGCGATGGTCTGCGGCCGCATGGCGTCCCATTCCTCGAAGCGCAGCGGCCTATTGTCCATGCAGGAGGGCAGGCGGAAGCCGTATTCGGCGAGCGTCGCCTTGCGGCGGAAGTCGCCGCGGAACATGCCGCCGAGCTGCGGCACGGTGACGTGGCTCTCGTCGACGAAGACCAGCGCGTTGTCGGGCACGTATTCGAACAGCGTCGGCGGCGGCTCGCCCGGCTTGCGGCCGGTCAGGTAGCGCGAATAGTTCTCGATGCCGGCGCAGGAGCCGGTCGCCTCCATCATTTCCAGATCGAAGATGGTGCGCTGCTCGAGCCGCTGCGCCTCCAACAGGCGGCCGGCGGCGTTGAGCTGCTCGAGGCGGCCGCGCAGCTCCTGCTTGATGCCGGCGATCGCCTGCAGCAGCGTCGGCCGCGGCGTGACGTAGTGCGAATTGGCGTAGATCTTGACGAATTCCAATTCGTCGGTCTTGGCGCCGGTGAGCGGATCGAATTCGTGGATGGATTCGATCTCGTCGCCGAACAGCGAGACGCGCCAGGCGCGGTCCTCGTAGTGCGCCGGGAAGATCTCGATGACGTCGCCGCGCACGCGGAACGAGCCGCGGAAGAAATCGCCGCCCGAGCGCTTGTATTGCAGCGCCACCAGGTCGGCGATGAGCTGGCGCTGGTTGATCTGCCCGCCCTGCTTGAGCGTGAAGGTCATGGCGGAGTAGGTCTCCACCGAGCCGATGCCGTAGATGCAGGAGACCGAGGCGACGATGATGACGTCGTCGCGCTCGAGCAGCGCGCGCGTCGCCGAGTGGCGCATGCGATCGATCTGCTCGTTGATCGAGGATTCCTTCTCGATATAGGTGTCGGTGCGCGGGACGTAGGCTTCCGGCTGGTAGTAGTCGTAATAGCTGACGAAATATTCGACCGCGTTGTCGGGGAAGAACGACCTGAATTCGCCGTAGAGCTGCGCGGCCAGCGTCTTGTTCGGCGCGAGGATGAGGGCAGGGCGCTGCGTCGCCTCGATCACCTTGGCCATGGTGAAGGTCTTGCCGGAGCCGGTGACGCCGAGCAGCACCTGGCTGCGGTCGTGGCGGTTGACGCCTTCCACCAGTTCCTTGATCGCCTGCGGCTGGTCGCCCTGCGGCGAGAAGTCGGAGGCGATCGCCAGCGCGATGCCGCCTTCCGATTTCTCCGGCCGCGGCGGCCGGTGCGGCGTCCACGGCGTGGCGGAGAATTCCGGCCGCCCCTCGCGCAGCAGGCGCTCGAGCGATTGCTGGCTGGCCAGCCCGCCGAAGCCGCCGCTTTGCGTCGGCAGATCGGCGCGCGGCAGGCGGTACTTGGAGTCGGCTCTCCCCGCTGCACTGCCTTCACCTCTCCCCGCCGGGCGGGGAGAGGGTAAAGCGGCGGCGTCCTCGTCACCCAATCCCAACTCCCGCGCCAGCTGCGGATCGATGCCGAGCACCGGCGGCACCTCGTAGCTGCGCTGCGGCGCTTCGCCGAAACCTTCTTTCGATCGCGCCGACTTGCGCGCGGTGTGCGCGTCGGAGAAATCCCGCCGCCGCTCCCAGGAATTGTCCGGCGGCGGCTGCAATCCTGTTTTATCCGTCATTCCGGGACGGTCCCCCCGGACCGACGCTTCGCGTCGTCCGGGCGCAGGCTCCGCGCCGGACCCGGAATCCAGATGCTGGCTCCGTGCTTGTTTCTGGATTCCGGGTTCGCGGGCGGAGTTTACCATCGGGCCGGCCTGCGGCCGGACCCGTTGGCCCGCGCCCCGGAACGACGGGTTCCCCGTTCCCGATCCTATGCCCGCCGTGCCCTGCTTGATCGCCGGGTTGAGCAGGTCGGCGAGCGCGTCGGGCGTTGCCGGCGCATCCGGCCGCGCCGCCTTGGCGCGCGTCGGTTTCGCCGGATCCTTGCGCTTCTTCGGCTTGTCGGGAGATTTCGCCATCGCCTCGAATATGGGGCGAGTCCGCGGGCGAGGGAAGGCCGCCCATTGTGCGCACAAAGGTCCAGTGGCGCGCGCGCCCAAGAACGCGCAATATGGCGTTCAGTTCAGTCACCGTACGGGGGAGTAAGCGTCATGAGTGAGAGCGTCAAATATCTTTTGCCGGAAGATCGCATTCCGAAGGCCTGGTACAACATCGCGGCCGACATTCCGCAGCCGCTGCCGCCGCCGCTCAATCCCGGCACCGGCCAGCCGATCGGACCGGCCGACCTGTCGGCGATCTTCCCGATGGCGCTGATCGGCCAGGAAGTCTCCGCCGAGCGCGAGATCGAAATCCCCCAGCCGGTGCGCGAGGTCTACAAGCTGTGGCGGCCGGCGCCGCTCTACCGCGCGCATCGTTTGGAGCGCGCGCTCGATACGCCGGCGCGCATCTTCTACAAATACGAAGGCGTCTCGCCGCCCGGCAGCCACAAGCCGAACACCGCGGTGCCGCAGGCCTTCTACAACAAGGAAGCCGGCATCAGGAAACTGTCGACCGAGACCGGCGCCGGGCAGTGGGGCTCATCGCTTGCCTTCGCCGGCGGATTGTTCGGGCTCGAGGTCAAGGTCTTCATGGTGAAGGTGAGCTACAACCAGAAGCCTTACCGGCGCGCGCTGATGGAGACCTACGGCGCCACCTGCATCGCCAGCCCGAGCAACCAGACCGACAGCGGCAAGGCGATCCTCGCGCAGAAGCCGGATTCACCCGGCAGCCTCGGCATCGCCATTTCGGAAGCCGTGGAAGTGGCGGCCAAGAATGCCGACACAAATTATTCGCTCGGCAGCGTGCTCAACCACGTGCTGATCCACCAGTCGGTGATCGGCATCGAGGCGATCGAGCAGATGGAGATGGCCGGCCACTGGCCCGACATCGTAATCGGCTGCACCGGCGGCGGCTCGAATTTCGCCGGCCTTGCCTTCCCCTTCCTCGGCAAGAAGCTGCGCGAAAAGAAGACCGTGCGCATCATCGCCGCCGAGCCCGCGGCCTGCCCGTCGCTCACGCGCGGCAAATACGCCTACGACTTCGGCGACACCGGGCATCTCACGCCGCTGGTCAAGATGCACACGCTCGGCTCGACCTTCATTCCGCCCGGCTTCCACGCCGGCGGCCTGCGCTACCACGGCATGGCGCCGATGGTCAGCCATCTGAAGGAGCTCGACCTGATCGAGGCGCGCGCGGTGCGGCAATTGCCGTGCTTCGACGCGGCGGTGCAGTTCGCGCGCGCCGAAGGCATCGTGCCGGCGCCGGAATCGACGCACGCCATTCGCGTCGCCTTCGACGAGGCGCTGCGCTGCAAGCAGGAAGGCAAGGCGCAGACCATCCTGTTCAATCTGTCCGGCCACGGCCATTTCGACATGCAGGCCTATACCGATTACTTCGCCGGCAAGCTCGAGGACCGCGACTACGACGAGAACGAGCTGCAGGCGGCGCTCGCCGCGCTGCCGAAGGTGGCGTAGGCGAACGTGTCACGGGCGCGGCGCAGCACCTTAGTGCGTCCAAGGCGCGCGTGGACGCGCTTATCGTGATGCGCTGCAGGCCCGGGACCGTTACCGATTGCGGGAAATTTGCGTTGTCGTTCCGGGACACGCGCGAAAGCGCGTGAACCCGGAATCCCGACACAGACTTTGCAATTGCATCTGGATTCCGGGCTCCGGCCCTCGGCCGGCCCCGGAATGACAGGAAAACCGGAGACCAAACATGCTCGCCCTGCGCCCCAACTGCGAATGCTGCGACAAGGATCTGCCCTTCGACGCGGCCGACGCCATGATCTGCACCTTCGAATGCACTTTCTGCCGCGATTGCGTGGAAACGAAGCTGCGTGGCGTCTGCCCGAACTGCGGCGGCAATTTTTCAACCCGCCCGATCCGGCCGGCGGGCAAGCTCGCCAAATATCCGCCCTCGACGGAGCGCGTGTTCAAGCCGCAGGGCTGCGGCCAGGCGGCGTAGCGCAAAATCGTTTTCATTCGCAGACTTTGCCGCGAGCACGCTTCACCTCTCCCATGGGGAGAGGTCGGATCGCCAACGGGTCCGCGCGAAGCGCGGCCCGATGGTAAACTCCGCGATCCGGGTGAGGGGTTATGGCCTAAAGAGTCTCGGAACCCCCTCACCCCAACCCTCTCCCCGACGGGGAGAGGGAGTGCGCCGTGCCTGCGGCGGATGACAAGGTTCAATTTCACGCGTCTAGTGAAACCCCGCGTCGATCTCTTTCACGTGCTCCACGACCGGCGGCGAGGCGAAGCAATGGGCGACCAGCCGGCGCCATTCCTGGAAGTCGGCCGAGCCGCGGAAATCGACGGTGTGGTTCTCGATCGTCGCCCAGCGCACGAATAGCCGGTAGCGCTGCGGATGTTCGTGCGAGCGCGTCAGCATCATGGCGCTGCAGCCCTTGGCGCGCTTGAACAGATGCGTGGCGGCGCGCACGCCTTCTTCGAATTCGGCCTGCATGCCGGTCGCGATCTCGATCTGGGCGATTTCAAGAATCATCGTGGGACGCTTTCATGCTGATGGCGTGACCCGCGCATTATGCAACGCGGCCGGCTGTGTGCAAAGTAGCCGTGTCCCGGGCGCAGTGCAGCGCGATAGCGGTGCACTGCAGACCCGGGACCCCGCTTCAAGTAAGCTGGGCCCCGGATCAGCAGCGCCGCATTCCGCAAGTGCTTCATGCTGCGCTGCATCCGGGGCACCCGATCGCGAACCGCCTTACTGCGGCCGCATCTCGGTGAAGAAGCCGGTGACCGAGTGCAGCAGCCCGTCGCCCGAGAGGGTGGCGAAATCCACGCCCTTCACCAGGAACGGCCCGCCTTCCGGCGCGAGCTCCCAGGAAAAGCGCGCGCGGTCGTTGTGGCTGTCGACGTCGCTGGTGCGCGCGAACTTGTGGCCTGGGTACTTCTCGTGCACCGCGGCGACCATGGCGTCGATGCCGTCGCGGCCGTCGCCGCGCAGCAGCGGGTCGAGATACCCGGCGTCCTGGCTGAAAGTGCGCGCGATCAGGCTGCGCCTGCGGCCGGCGTCGGTCTCGTTCCACATGGCGATATAGCGGTCGACCAGGTCGACGATGTTTCCGTTCGCTTTGCTGTCCATTGCCGTTCTCCATTGTCTGGCGTTCACGGCCCGCGCTCCTTCTCGGCCGGGCCTGGCGCGTTCTCCGCCAAACGCCGCCGCTGGTCGATTACCCGCGAGGTAATGCCGATCCATTACCTGCAAGGTCATGGAGGCGGTGCCGCGGCTTGGCTATGGTGCGCGGATGCAATCATCCATGACCGACTACCGCGAGGTCGGCCGCTACCTGCGCGAATGGCGGCAGCGCCGGCGCATGAGCCAGCTCGATCTCGCGCTCGAGGCCGAGATTTCCACGCGCCACCTGAGCTTCGTCGAGACCGGCAAGGCGCAGCCCTCGCGCGACATGGTGCTCAATCTCTGCGAGCGGCTGGAGGTGCCGCTGCGCGACCGCAATACGCTGCTGGTGGCGGCCGGCTATGCGCCGGTGTTTCCGCAGCGCGCGCTCGACGATCCGGCCTTGCGCCAAGCGCGCGCCGCGGTCGACCTGGTGCTCAAGGGGCACGAGCCTTATCCGGCGCTCGCCATCGACCGCCATTGGACGCTGCTGGCGGCCAACCGCGCGGTGGCGCCGCTGCTGGCCGGGGCTCGGCCTGTGCTGCTCGAGCCGCCCGTCAACGTGCTGCGGCTGAGCCTGCATCCGGAGGGTCTGGCGCCGCGCATCGCCAATCTCGCGGAATGGCGCGCGCATCTGCTGGAGCGGCTGCGCCAGCAGATCGAGATCAGCGCCGATGCAAAGCTGATCGCGCTGCGCGAGGAATTGCGCGCCCTTCCGGCGCCGATCAGCCGCGTGCCGCCGCCACCCGACCGATTTGCCGGCATCGTCGTGCCGCTGCAGCTCGTCACCGAAACCGGCACGCTGTCCTTGCTGAGCACGACCACGGTGTTCGGCACGCCCGTCGACGTGACGCTGTCGGAGCTGGCGATCGAGTCGTTTTTCCCGGCCGACGCCGCGACCGCGCAGGCGATGCAGCGGCTCGCCGCGCGCGCCTAGAGCGGGATCCAATCAGGTTGATCCGTCATTGCGAGCGAAGCGAAGTAATCCAGAAGCTCATGTGCTCGATGCTGGATTGCTTCGTCGCCCTTTCAGGGCTCCTCGCAATGACGGACCTGGTTCCACCCTGTTGGATCATGACATAGCGCGAATTCCAAATGGCTCCACACACTCCGCTCATTCCCGCGTAAGCGGGAATTTAGAGCCGAAAAAATTTCCTGGGACCGCGCGAAGCGCAGGACCCGGATTCCATACGCCGCAGCGCCGGGGTCATGGATTCCGAGCTCGCGTGCTTCGCACGCGCCCCGGAATGACGAACTGATCAAGTCGATTTCGTATGAGTTCGTATGAACGAAAACTGTGCCGGCGCGCGGGTAGATCAAAGCGCCCGCAGGCGCCGCAGCGCCCAGTAGCTCAGCCCGGTGGCGGCGCAGGCGACCGCCAGCGCCAGCCAAGTGCCGCCGTGCGCATGCTGGAACGGCAAGTCCTGCGTGTTCATGCCGAAAAAGCCGGTGACCAGCGTCGGCGGCAGCAGGCAGGCGGTGAGAACCGATAGCGTGAACAGGCGCCGGTTGGTGACTTCCGTCATCTTGGCGGCCATCTCATCGAGCAAGAGGCGCGCGCGCTCGTGCAGCGCGGCGACCTCGCTGTCGATGGCCTCCAGCTTCTGCGCCAGCGTGCGGATGGCGGCGGCGACCGCGACATTGTCGGCGGCGATGCGCGGCTCCAGCCGCTGGAACATGTTCTTCAGCTGCGCTAGCTGGCGATGCACGCGCACGGCCTGCAGGCGCACGCGGCCGATGCGGTGGCGCTCGTCCGCCGGCTCCTCGTGCATGACGTGATCCTCCACCGCGTCGAGCTCGTCACCGAGCTGCTCGGCCATCTGCGCGATGGCGTCGGCGAACTGGTCGATCATCGCGTCGAGGTAGGAGACCGCGCTGGGAAAGCGCTTGCCGGCGGCGATGGTGCGGCGGGTGAGCTCGAGCGAATGCGCCGGGCGCTGGCGCGCGGTGAGCACCATGCGCTCGGTCATGACGAAGCGCAGGCGCACGATATCCTCGCCGGTTTCGGCGAAGCCCTGGTGCAGATCGGGCACGACGCCGACGATCTCCTTGCCGAGAATGTCGAGGCGCATGTGGCGGTCGGCGCCGGCCAGCAATTCGCGCGCCAGCTCGGAGACCGGCGCGGCCTGCGCGATCCAGGCGCGGCAGCGGTTGTCGGCGAGCGCCAGATGCACCCAGATCCAGCCGTCGCCGGGCGCGGCGAGCGCTGCGTCGACCTCGCTGTTGGCGATCAGGGCGGCGGCGCCGTCGGCGTCGAAACGATAGGCCCAGACAATGCCGGTGGTGGGCGCGATTTCGGCCAGGTCGCGTTTTGTCATGGCGGCACCCTCTCGCTGCGCGATTTTCAGCGAGTGGCGGCGCGCTGTGTGACAGGAGGATGACAGGACGGCCCTAGCCGCCTCGCGCGGCCTGCCAGCTTTCCGACAAGGCAGCGGCGGCCTTGCGCATGCAGTCGCGGCACAGGCAGTCCTCGAGCCAGGCCTTGGTCATCGGCAGGCGGTAGGCTTCCTCTGCGCACCAGCAATTGGCCGACTGGCTGCATGCGAAGACGGCGCCGCAGCGGGCGCAGGCGATCTGGCGTTGCGGCTTCGATGCGATCGGGGCGGTCATGACGTTTCCGGCGGTCGCATTCGAACGCCGAATCGTGCTGTGGCAACGGCGTAACGCCAGCGTCGATACGGCCGCTCCTGACGACGAGGCCGCGCCACGGGTGATCCGAAACGGTCGGCACTCTCATCGGCGAAGCTAAGAAGTATTCCCGCCAAGGTTGCGCATTCCTCACATTAGGCGAATAATGAGCGAGGATTCGGGGAGGGTTGCTATGGGCATTTCCGCTAAAGTCGAGACGCGCATTGCAAGCCAAATAAAGAAATTCCTTCCAATTTTAGACCAAGCAAAACAACGCGATATCAGCGAGTTGGATACCTCGATGATTGTCTGCGAGATTCTTACGGACGTGCTTGGGTATAACAAGTTCGAGAATATAACAACGGAGCACAATATTAGAGGCACCTATGTTGATTTGGCTGTGCAGACCGATGGTACGCCAAGATTTCTTATTGAGGTCAAGGCGATCGGTATTTCACTAAAGGACCAGCACGTAAAGCAAGCGGTCGACTATGCAGCCAATAAGGGTACCGAATGGGTAATACTCACGAACGGCGCCGTATGGCGAGTTTACAACGTCCAATTCTCTCAACCTATCGAAAAAAATATGATTTGTGAAATCGACTTATTGTCGTCGAGGCCAAAGGATCCAGAAGTTCTTGAATGTTTTGGGAACCTCAGCCGCGAAGAATTCTCCAAGGATTCGATGACCGAGTTTTTACAGAGAAAAGAAATAGCGAGTAAATTTGCAATTGCGTCAGTTCTCGTGACGGACGCAATGATTGACGAGCTTCGAAAGGAAATAAGACGACTGTCAGGAATAAGGCTCGAGCCAGAATATCTGCGCTCGACCTTAGCAGGCGAGGTCATCAAGCGCGATCTAATCGATAGCGTTGAAGGAAAAGCGGCCCAGGGCTTGGTAAAGCGCTATTTAAAAGCACAGTCTCGCGCAAAAAATCGCTCGCCTGACGAAGCGAATGGCAAGTCCGAATCCTCCGCTAGTTTGCCAACAGTTGAAGCTTCGACCAACGAACCCAGTGGCAATTCGGTCGCGGGGCCGACGGCATCAAATGGGGGATAATAGCGAGACAGATGTCGATTTCTGGAGTGCCGGCGGACCGATAAATCTCGCTCTGGTTGCGTCGGCGGCGCGTGACCGGCAAAAAAATATGCGGTCCCGGAAGGGCAGGGTGAGCCGCGCGGGACCGCAAGGGAATTACGCACATACGCAACGCACGCCAAAGCGGTTTTCTTCTAACGCAACGGTATGACGCGGCCATGACACGGCCGCGTTCGCGGCCGGTTGACGGGGTTTTCCACAAAGGGCATGCGGTGGACGCCGCCGCCTCGCGCGCCTGACCGGCGGCCATTGGGATCACGCATGTTCGATCTCACCAGCGCGGCCCCGGTTGCGATTTTTGTCGCGACATACGTCGTCGTCGCGCTTGGCAAGATCCCCGTCTACCGCATCGACCGCGCCGGCGGGGCGTTGCTGGGCGGCGCGTTGATGGTGGGCACGGGCGTGCTCACCATCGAAGAGGCCTACCGCGCCATCGACCTCGGCACCGTCACGCTGTTGCTCGGCATGATGATCGTGGTGGCTAACCTGCGGGTCTCCGGCTTCTTCCGCATCGTCAACGACTGGATCGCCGCGCGGACGCGCCATCCGCTCGGGCTGCTGACGGCGGTGGCGTTGGCGACCGGATTTCTTTCGGCCTTTCTGGTCAACGACGCCATCTGCCTGGTGATGACGCCGCTGGTGCTCGACGTGGTCGCGCGCGTCAAGCGCGATCCGATCCCTTATCTGCTGGCGGTCGCCATGGCCTCGAACATCGGCAGCGTCGCCACCGTCACGGGCAATCCGCAGAACATCATCATCGGAAGTCTGTCCGGCATTCCTTACACGTCGTTCGCCGCGGCGCTGGCGCCGGTGGCGCTCGTCGGGCTGGCGCTGACGATCGTGCTGATTGCGCTCGCCCACCGCGGCGAATTCCTGACGCGCGACATGCTGCCCGTATTGAAGCCGCCGCCGCCGCGCTATCACGGGCCGCTGGTGGTCAAGACGGTGCTGGTCGTGGCGGCGATCGTCGCGCTCTTCTTTGCGGGCGCGCCTGTCGCCAAGGTCGCCATCGTCGGCGGCGCCTTTCTGCTGCTCACGCGGCGCGTCAAGCCGGAGAAGATTTACCGGGAGATCGACTGGCCGCTGCTAGTCATGTTCGTCGGCCTGTTCATCGTGGTCGGCGGGCTGGAAAAGACGGTGATCAAGCCGAACCTGCAGGCGATCGCCGGCGCATTGCACCTCGAAAACGGCGCGGTGCTGGCGGGCGCGGCGGCGGTTCTATCCAATATCGTGAGCAATGTGCCGGCGGTCCTGGTGCCCAAGCCCTTCATCCCGAGCCTGCCCGATCCAAGGCACGCCTGGCTGATCGTGGCGATGGCGGCGACTTTCGCCGGCAATTTCACGCTGGTCGGCTCGGTCGCCAATCTCATCGTGGCGGAGCGCGCCAAGGCGGAAGGCGTGCGCGTTGATTTCTGGTCCTATTTCAAGATCGGCGCGCCGCTGACCGTCGTCACCATCCTTGCCGGGCTGCTGTGGCTGGGCGCGCAACCTCAAGCGATCCGGGGCGCGGCCGAAGGCCGCGCGGTGTGCGGACCCTGGCTCGCGTCCCGGAATGACAGAGAATTACTTTTTCGCCGGCGTCACCCGCAAGACGCGGCCCGCGGCGTTGTCGGTGAGCAGATAGAGCGCGCCGTCCGAGCCTTGCCGCACGTCGCGGATGCGCTCGTGCAAGCCCTGCAGGATGCGCTCTTCCTTGACGGCCTTGTCGCCGTCGAGCGTAAGCCGCGACACCAGCTCGAACTTGAGCGCGCCGTTGAACAGGCTGCCCTGCCAGACGGGGAACAGCTTGCCGGTGTAGAAGGCCATGCCGGAGGGCGCGATCGACGGCGTCCAGTGCCAGACGGGATCGATCATGCCGGCGTGATGGCGCTTGCCGGCGCCGACCGGCGAGCCGTCGTAGTTGACGCCGAACGACACGACCGGCCAGCCGTAATTGCCGCCCTTGCGGATGATGTTGATCTCGTCGCCGCCCTTGGGCCCGTGCTCCTGCTCCCAGAGCTGGCCGTTGGCGGGATTGACGGCGAGGCCTTCCGGGTTGCGCAGGCCGTAGGCCCAGATTTCCGGCAGCGCACCTTGCTTGCCGACGAAGGGATTGTCGGGCGGCGCTTTGCCGTCCGGCGTGATGCGCACGATCTTGCCGATATGGTTGTCGAGGCTCGGCGCCATCTTGGCGTCTTCGAAATGGTCGCCGAGCGTGACGAAAAGATTGCCGTCGTCTACCTTCACCATGCGGCAGCCGGTATTGTAGCCGCCGTCGGCGGGCCCATGCTGGCGGAAGATGACCGTGACGCCGGTCAATCCCTTGTCGTCCTTGAGGCTGGCGCGGGCAAGCGCGATACGGGCGCCGCCCTTATAGGGCTCGTCGTAGCAGAAGAAGACTGTCCGGCTCTGCGCGAAGTCGCGCGCCAACAGCACGTCCATCAGCCCGGCTTGCGCATGCGCGTAGACTTTCGGCACGCCGGCGAGCGGCCGCGACAGCTTGCCGTCGCGCGCGACGATGCGCATGCGGCCCGGGCGTTCGGTGACCAGCATGCGGCCGTCGGGCAGGAAGGCGAGCGACCAGGGATGCACCAGGCCTTTGGCGACGGTCTCGACGCGAAGCGGGCCGGCGGATGAGGGAAAGGTCTGCTGCGCAGTGGCGGCGGGGGCGGTGAGCAGCGCCGCCAGCAACAGGATGTAACGCATGCCCACGTCCTCGCTGCCGCATCAACGGCGCGGCACGCGGTCGGTTCCGACGATCGAGCTTAGCGCCTGTTCGGCTTTTCGCCGGACATGACCGACAGGCCGCCCAAGCCGATGAAGAGCAGGCCGAGCAGCAGGGCGATGCCGAACACGCTGCCTTCGTGGTTGATGATGCCGTCGGCGACGCCGGCGTCGGCGATGCCGACCGAGACCACGGTGGCAACCAGAATGGTGCAAAGCGCCAGCGCGACGCTGGTGATCAGTTCGGCAAAAGCAACGGTGTGGCGCTCGCCGCCGAGGTGATGAGCCGCCGGTGGCGCGAAGCCGGTGTTTTCGAGGGAGTTGCGCATGACAAACCTGAAAACGTTCAAATGGAATCAGTTGTTCCGATCGCGCCATAATGGGACGGGAAACCGGCGCGGATTCGGCGCGATTTTGGCGGACCCGGTCACGAAGGGCGGCGTTTTCGTGGCGAGTATTAACAAAACGTGAACGGCGGGCTGGCGGGACGAGCGGCGATTAAGGGCGAGGCCCGACTTCCGACGCTTATTCGGCCGCTTCCAATGGCTCCGGCTGCCATTCCATCGGCACGTGACCCGGCTCGGCGGCGATGTGGGCAAGCCAGGAACGCACCGCCGGAAACCGCGACAGGTCGAAGTCGCATTGCTCGGCCAGGTGCGTATAGGCGTAGAGCGCGATGTCGGCGATGGTGAAATGGCCGGCGACGAAATACCGATGGTCGGTCAGGTGCATTTCCATCACGCCGAGGGCGCGGTAGCCATTCTCCAGCCAATCCTCAAGCGCGTGCTGCTGCAATTCGCGCCCGCCCTTGATCAAGCCGAGCCAGAAATAGGCTGCGCCGATGTTCGGCTCCAGGCTGTGCTGCTCGAAGAACATCCATTGCAGCGCCTCGGCGTGCGCAATGCGGTCCTCGGGCGCGAGCGTTGAACCGCCGGCGACGTACCAGAGGATGGCGTTGGATTCGGCAACGTAGCGGCCGGGCGCCACTTCGAGCAGCGGGATCTGCCCGTTCGGATTCTTGGCGAGGAATTCGGGCGTGCGGCTTTCGCCTTGCAAGATGTCGATCTCGACCTGCCGATAGGGAATCCCTAAGCGCGCCAGCGCAAGGCGGACCTTGTAGCTGTTGCCGGAACGCTGCATGGAATAGAGCGTGTACATTCAGGCTTTCCCTTGGCGCACGATCTCACCGGTATCAGGTCGTCGGGATCGTGCGCCCCCGAAATCTTCACCGCACTGTATTCTACAAGCAAACGACTCCGGCAAATGCATGGCCCGGACGTGACAGGCATGCGCGCGTCATCATTAAATTTAACGCAAAGTTCGAACAACAATCTCTCTCGCGGCGGGAAATGGAAATTTTATTCCGCCGCGACGCGGTGGGCGCGCGCGTATTCCATGAGCGAATCGTCGTCGGAAGGAATGATCGGCGCGAAGTCGCGATGCGCGATCCATTCCGGCCGGTTGAATTTGGTGATGTGGTTGGAGACGGCGCACAGCGTCAGGTAGACGATCTTGCGCGGGTAAGGCGTGATGTTCGGCGGCGAGGCGTGCACCAGATTGCCGTGAAACATCAACACCGAGCCGGGCTTGCCGGTCGGGGCGACGATGCCGATGCCGGTTTCGTCTTCCGCCTCGCGCGCAAGGCGCGTCACCGTATCCTTATCGAGCGTCCACAGCGGATAGGAAGTCGTCAGCTTGTCGTGGCCGGCCTCGAACACACCCTGCTTGTGGCTTTTCGGAATGAGCAGCAGCGGCCCGTTGATCGGCATCACCTCGTCGAGGAACACGGCGATGTTCATGGCGCGCGCTTGCGGCATGCCGTCGTCGCGCGAGCCCAGGTGCCGTAATCCTGGTGCCATTGCCAGACGTCGCCTTCGAAGGCGGCCTTGGCGTTGAGCTTGAACTGATGGACATAGACGTCCTCGCCGAACAATTGCCTGAGCGGCTCGACCAGGCGCGGGTGACGCGCCAAGAGGCCGAATACCTCGCTGAAGGTATGCGCGGCGAAGGCCGTGCGCGGCGCGCCGGTCTTTTCGCGCCAGACTTCCTGGCGGTCGAGCTTGAGAATCTGCTCCGCTTCCGCGCGCAACAGCGCAATCTCGTCTTCGGAGAAGCAGTTCGGAAAGAAGCAGTAGCCCTGCTCGTCGAAAGCCTTGAGTTGCTCGGGCGAAAGCTGCATGGCGCACTCCCTAGCCAGGTGGCGGCCGGTTACCGGCTCTTTTGGCGCCATTCTATCGCGGGCGGCGCGGAACGCCAGCCGTGTGTTAAAAGCTGCGGCTTGGAATCAGGTTCGCTCGCAGCACACTCCGCTCATTCCCGCGCAAGCGGGAATCCAGAGGCAATAAAAACGAAATTTCATCAGTTTGGCCCCGGGTCCCCGCTTTCGCGGGGACGAGCGGAGAAAATTGGGCTCGCCGATTGCTTCGATCTTAACGCATCATGCGTTAGGCCTTCTCCGCCACCGATTGCAGATCGAGATAGCGCATGCGCTTGGCCTCGCGCCGGCTGCGCGCCAGCGAATCGAGCACCAGCCCGACCGCGAAGCTGAGCATGCCGAGTTGCACCATGCCGGTGGCGAGGATGGCGGTCGGAAAGCGCGGCACCAGTCCGGTCTCCGCATAGGTCTTGAACAGCGGCAGCGCGAGGCCGACGGCGGCGATGCTCAGGCCTGTGCCGATCGCGCCGAAGAAGCGCAGCGGTTGCAGCTCCTTGTAGAGCATCAGGATGGCGCCGAGGATGCGCAGGCCGTCGCGATAGGTGCGCAGCTTGCTGTGCGAGCCGGCCGGCCGGGCGGCATAACGCAAAGGGATTTCCGCGGCGGCGATCTTGAGGTCGAGGGCGTGCACCGACAGCTCTGTCTCGATCTCGAATCCGGTCGAGGTGACCGGAAACGACTTGGCGAAGCGGCGCGACAGCACGCGGTAGCCGGACAGAATGTCGGTGAAGCCGGGCCCGAACAGGTGCCGCACGGCGCGATTGAAGAAGCGGTTGCCGGCTTGATGACCGCGCCGGTAGGCGCCGTCGGCCGGCGCGCGCGTGCCGACCACCATGTCGAGATTGCGCGTCAGCAACGCCTCGATCAGGCGTCCGGCGGCGTCGGGATTGTAGGTGGCGTCGCCGTCGGCGATCACGTAGATGTCGGCGTCGATGTCGGCGAGCATGCGGCGCACGACGTTGCCTTTGCCCTGATGCGGCTCGCTGCGCACGAGCGCGCCCGCGCGCTCTGCCGCGGCGGCGGTGTCGTCGGTCGAGTTGTTGTCGTAGACGTAGATCTGGGCGGAGGGCAGGGCGCGCTGGAAGCCGCGCACCACGTCGCCGATGGCGGCCGCCTCGTTGTAGCAGGGCAGCAGCACGGCGATCGAGCGGTTGCGCACCCAGGCGGTCTGCGGAAACAGCTCGTCGAGTTCCTCGCGCACGCGGTCAAGCTTCGGCAAGGCTTGCACTCCTGTGTGGGGCCGCGATTTCGCGGCGGGCGCGCTCGAGCGTCATGACGAAGAGCGCGAGCTGGGCGATCAGGCCGAGAGGGATGCCGGCGGCAAGCGCGGCCCCGCGCGCCAACAGCGGCGTGATCCAGACGAAGGCCAGAAGCGATATCTCGAAATCGCGCCAGCCGCGCTCGAACGCATGGCGGGCGTAGAACGCGATCGCCACCGCCAGCATCATCAGGTCGTAGTCGAGAACGTAAGGCGTGGCGATCAGCGCGCCGGTGGCGAGCGCTGCCGCCTTGAGCTCGTAGGCGGCGTTGCTGCGCCACAGCCAAACCAGCGCGGCCGCCACCGCGAGCGCGAGCGCGGCTTGCGCAGCGTAGGCGGCATCGATGCTGCCGCCCCACATGCGTATGGCGGAGAAGATGCTCTGGATCTTCTCCCAGCCGGTGTCACCGGCTTCGAGGATGATGCGCCGGGTGAGCGTGGTGGAGGCCGCGAAGGCGACCCAGACTTTCGGACCGAACAGCGCGAATGTCGCAGCGCAAGCCGTCAGCACGGTGGCGCTCGCCGCCGCGACCACCCGCCAGCGCCCGGTTGCGAGCAGGACAAGCGGGATCAGCAGGCCGAATTGCGGCTTGTAGGCCATGAGACCGATCAGCGCGCCGGCGGCGAAGGGGCGGCTGTCGAGCAGCAGCAGCGCGCCGGCCAGCAGCGCGGCACTGAAAAAGCCGTTCTGGCCGTGGCCGAGATTGACGAACACGGCGGGGTAGGCGAGCGCGACCCACAGCGTCTGCGGCCGCGGCACGATGGCGCGCATGGCGAGCAGGTAGGCGGGCAACGTCGCCGCCATCCACAGTGCCAGCGCCAAGCCGTAGGGCAAGAACGCCAGCATCGCCGCCACTATCAGGAATAGCGGAGGATAATGCCAACCGTAGAAGGGCACGTCGCGCCCGCCGAAGGTGGCTTTTTCCACCGCGTGCTCCTGCACCCAGTCATAGGCGAGGTCCGGCGTACCGGCGAGCGCCAACGTGCCGGCGGCATAGACATTGGAGAAATCGGTGCCGATCGGCCGGTCGTTACGGTCGACCAGGCCTTGCCCGAGCGCGATCCACAACACGGCGCCGACCGCGTAGGCCGTGACCAGAATGACGACATAGCCGCGCAGACGCGCCGGCGTAAGCCACGCTCCGGTCCTGATTTCGTGCCAGATGGAGGCCATGTCGGCTCGTTATCGCTTGTGGGCGTGGAACGAGCTTACCGGCGGCCGATTTAACGTTTGGTTAGCCTCTGTGGAATGGCCGCTCCAGGTTCCGCCACTTATCGACGGCGCCGATCCCGCCCATCGCTTTTCTTCAACAATTCGCCCCTTGCTGGCGCGGGTTCGCAGGATTAGGACAAGGCACCGCGCGCGCACTCCGGAGATTCGCCATGGCGTTCCTCGCCGAACAGCTCAAGCGCATCAAGCCTTCGGCAACCATTGCCGTCACCGACAAGGCGCGTGCGCTCAAAGCGGCCGGCCGCAACGTCATCGGCCTGGGCGCCGGCGAGCCGGACTTTGACACGCCCGACAACATCAAAGAGGCGGCGATCAAGGCGATCCGCGACGGCAAGGCGTCGAAATACACCAATGTCGACGGCATCGCCGAATTGAAAGACGCCGTCGTCAAGAAGTTCAAGCGCGAGAACGGCCTCGACTACACCGCCAAGCAGATCACGGTCGGCACCGGCGGCAAGCAGGTGCTGTACAACGCCTTCGTGGCCACGTTGAACCCGGGCGACGAGGTGATCATCCCGGCGCCCTATTGGGTGAGCTACCCCGAGATGGTGCTGCTGGCAGGCGGCGAGCCGGTCGAAGTGCCGACCTCGATGGCCAACGGCTTCAAGATGACGGCGGCGCAGCTCGAAGCCGCCATCACGCCGAAGACGAAATGGGTTCTGCTCAATTCGCCGTCCAACCCGTCGGGCGCCGGCTATACGCGTGCCGACCTGAAGGCGCTCACCGAGGTGCTCAAGAAGCACCCGCACGTGCACGTCATGACCGACGATATGTACGAGCACTTGGTCTATGACGACTTCAAGTTCGCCACCGCGGCGCAAGTCGAGCCCGAGCTCTATCCGCGCACGCTCACCATCAACGGCGTGTCGAAGGCCTATTGCATGACCGGCTGGCGCATCGGCTACGCCGGCGGGCCGGAACCGCTGATCAAGGCGATGGCGACGATCCAATCGCAATCGACGTCGAACCCGGCGGCGGTGTCGCAATGGGCGGCGCTGGAGGCGCTCACCGGGCCGCAGGACTTCATCGCCAAGCATAACAAGATCTTCAAGGAGCGCCGCGACCTCGTGGTGTCGATGCTCAACCAGGCGAGCGGCATCAAGTGCCCGATGCCGGAGGGCGCCTTCTACGTCTATCCGTCTTGCCAGGGCACCATCGGCAAGACCTCGCCGAGCGGCAAGAAGTTGGCGACCGACGAGGATTTCGTCACCGAGCTTCTCGAGGCGGAAGGCGTGGCGGTGGTGCAGGGCGCGGCCTTCGGTCTCGGCCCGGCGTTCCGCATTTCCTACGCCACCAAGACCGAGGACCTGGAAGAAGCCTGCCGGCGCATCCAGCGCTTCTGTGGGAATTTGAAGTAGTATCCCGAACTCTGCAGCCTCTATCCGCCTCATCCTGAGGAGCATCGCGGAGCGATGCGTCTCGAAGGATGCGGCGTCCTCATGCTTCGAGACGCCCGCCTTCGCTAGCGCTTCGGCGGGCTCCTCAGCATGAGGCCAAAGAAGCGAATCGCCGGCGGCTTCATTATTCTTGCTGCATGATTCGCCTTGCCCTCGCGGCTCTCATTATCGCCGGCTTAGTGTCGCCTGCCGCCGCGCAGCAGCGCGTGCGCGTCGGTCTCATGCAGGTGACTGAAAACGGCGGCGTGTTCCTGGCGGCATCGCAAGGCTACTTCAAGGCTGAAGGACTCGAGGTCGAGCTGCGCGCCTATCCTTCGCCGACGGCCGTGGTGCAGGCGCTCGCAGGTGGCACAGTCGATTTCGGCGTTACGGCTTTCACGCCGCTATCCTTTAGCCTCGCCGGGCGCGGCGCGATCAAGATCATCGCCGCGCAGGCACGCGAACGGCGCGGCTACGAAGGCAATGCGGTGCTTGCTTCCAATGCCGCCTATGCCAAGGGTTTGCGCGCTTACGCCGACCTCGCTAACAAGCTCGTCGCCATCAGCGCGCTCGGGTCCGCGTTTCATTATCAACTCGGCGAAATCGCGCACCGGGAAGGCTTCGCGCTCGCCGGGGTCACCTTGAAGCCGTTGCAATCGCTCGACGTTATGGCGCGCGCGCTACAGCAGGGAAAAGTCGACGCCGCCATCCTGCCGGCGCGTTACGCGCGCGATCTGATGATGGCGAGCCAAGCGAAGTTCATCGGCTGGTGTTCCGAAGTTGACGAGCCGCAGCTTGGAGCGTTGTTCACGCGTGCCGGCACGATCGCGGAGCAACGCACCACGGTGGCAGGGTTCGTGCGCGCCTATCGCCGCGGCGTTGCCGATTATGCCGGAACGCTGTTGCGGCATAGCCGCTTCGGCAAGCGCGTCATCGACGCCAAGGCCGATGCCGCGGCCGCGCTGATCGCGGCCTATGTCTATCCCGACGGTTCCAACAGCGCGGCGGCGGTGGAGGCGAGCGCCTATTTCATCGATCCGCGCGCCCGCATCGACATCAACGATATCGCGCGGCAGATCGCGTGGCACAAGGCGCAAGGATTGGTCGTCGCCGACGCCGACGCCGCGGCGGCGGTCGATCTAAGTTTTACCGCCGGTCCGTGATCGATCTACCACCGGCTGCGCGCTAATGCGCCCTTGCCAGCCCGGCCCTCTACTGCGACGATGGTGTGACAGGGCCGGGAAACCAGGTCCGACCTCCCGGCCGGCCAGGGAGGTATTTCATGGGACAAAATGGCACGGCATCCAAGGGTCCCCGGTGCATCGCGCTGGTGGGCCCCTTCCAGAGCGGCAAGACAACGCTGCTTGAGGCCATTCTCGCCCGCACCGGCGCAATTCAGCGCCAAGGCTCGGTGGACGCGGGCACTTCGGTCGGCGACGCCAGCAAGGAAGCGCGCGGCCACAAGATGAGCGTGGAGGCGACCTTCGCCACCGCCAATTTCATGGGCGACAATTACGTCTTCGTCGATTGCCCCGGCTCGATCGAATTCATCCATGACATGCGCAGTGTGCTGCCGGCGGTCGACGCCGCGGTGGTGGTGTGCGAGGCCGACGAGAAGAAGGTGCCGCAGCTGCAACTGATATTGCGCGAGCTGGAAGAACAGAACATCCCGCATTTCATCTATCTCAACAAGATCGACAAGGCCGACAAGCGCGTCCGCGAGACGCTCAAGATCTTGCAGCCTGCCTCGCGCGTGCCGTTGCTGCTGCGCCAAATCCCGATCTGGAACGGCGAGATCATCTCCGGCTTCGTCGATCTCGCGCTCGAGCGCGCCTATGTCTACAAGGAGCATGCGCCGTCCGAAATCGTCGAGCTCAAGGGCGACGATGCGAGCCGCGAGAAGGAAGCGCGCTTCACCATGCTGGAGACGCTGGCCGACCACGACGACGCGCTAATGGAGCAGTTGCTGGAGGACATCGAGCCGCCGCGCGACAAAGTTTTCGACGATCTCGCCAAGGAGTTGCGTGAGCGCCAGGTGGTGCCGGTGCTGCTCGGCGTGGCCACCCGCTCGAATGGCGTGCTGCGACTGTTGAAGGCGCTGCGCCACGAGGCGCCGGGCGCGGCGGAAACCGCCGCGCGCCTCGGCGTCGACGCAAAGGGCGAAGCCGTGGCGCTGGTGCTCAAGACCTTCCACACCACGCATGGCGGCAAGATGTCGGTCGCGCGCCTGCTGGCGGGGCAGGCCGGCGACGGCACCACCTTCCATACGCCTGCGGGCGATGCCGGGCGCGTTTCCGGCGTGTTCAAGCTCATGGGCCAGAATTTCGAAAAGCGCGGGCAGGCAAGCGTCGGCGAGACAATCGCCTTCGGTAAGCTCGACGGCGCCAAGACCGGCGACACGCTGTCGACCGGCAAGCAGGCGCATCCGTCACTCGTCACGGTGACGCCCTATCGGCCGGTGCTCGCTACCGCGGTGCAGGCCAAGGAGCGCAAGGACGACGTCAAGCTGGGCGCCGCCTTCACCAAGCTCACCGAGGAGGACCCCTCGCTCTCCATCGTGCATCACGCGGAAAGCCACGAAGTGGTGATGTGGGGGCAGGGCGAGATGCATCTGCGCGTGGCTACTGAGCGTCTCGCCGACCGTTTTCAGGTGCCGGTCAACACGCGGCCGCCGATTGTCGGCTACCGCGAGACCATTCGCAAAACCATCAGCATCCGCGGCCGTCACAAGAAGCAGTCGGGCGGCCACGGTCAGTTCGGCGACGTGGTGCTGGAGATCAAGCCGCTGCCGCGCGGCACCGGTTTCCAGTTCGAGGAACGCATCACCGGCGGCGTGGTGCCGCGCAACTATATCCCGGCGGTGGAGGAGGGCGTCGTCGACGCGCTCAAGCACGGGCCGCTCGGCTTCCCGGTGGTCGATCTGCACGTCGCGCTGGTCGACGGCTCCTACCACACGGTCGATTCCTCCGACATGGCGTTCCGCACGGCCGGTCGCATCGGCATCGTGGAAGGCCTGCCGCAGTGCAATCCCGTGCTGCTCGAGCCGATCCACCAAGTCGAGATCGTCTGCCCGAGCGACGCGACCGCCAAGATGAACGCCATCCTGTCGAGCCGGCGCGGACAAATCCTCGGCTTCGACGCGCGCGAAGGCTGGTCGGGGTGGGATGTGGTGCGTGCCCAGATGGCGGAAGCCGAGATCGGCGACCTGATCATTGAAGTGCGCTCGGCCACGGCTGGCGTGGGCTCGTTCACCTTCAAGTTCGACCACATGCAGGAACTGACCGGCCGCACGGCCGATCAGATCGTGGCGGCGCGAAGGGCGGCGGAGTAGGACCGCTCGCAAGCACAATGATGCTGTGACGCCCCGCGAAAGCGGGGCATCCAGTAAAGACGGAATCTTCGGCGGTTACTGGATCGCCCGCCCCGAGCGTTTTGCCACGCCGGAACGCTTGGTCTTCAACCGTCGCAGCCTGCTTGCCGGCGCGGCCGGCGCCTTGGCGCTTGCCCCGAGCGCGGCGCTCGCGCAGCGGCTAGCCGATCTCGCCAATCTGCCCGATCCGAGCGCCAAACTCTATCCGGCCAAGCGCAACGAGCAATTCAAGCTCGAGCGCAAGATCACCGACGAGAAGATCAACAACCACTACAACAACTTCTACGAATTCGGCACGTCCAAAGACATCGCCGAGCCATCGCAAGCGCTGCCGCTGCGGCCCTGGATGGTGAAGATCGACGGCATGGTGGAGAAGCCGGTCGAGATCGGCATCGACGACCTGATGCGCAACATGACGCTGGAGGAGCGTGTCTATCGCCACCGCTGCGTGGAAGCCTGGAGCATGGCGATCGCCTGGACCGGCTTTCCATTCCGGAAGCTGGTCGATTTCGCCAAGCCGCTCGGCTCCGCCAAATTCGTCAAGATGACCACCTTCATGAATCCCAAGATCGCGCCGGGGCAGCGGCTGTCCTGGTTTCCCTGGCCCTATGTGGAAGGCCTCAGCATGGCCGAGGCGACGAATGATCTCGCCTTTCTCGCCACCGGCTGCTACGGCCACCCCATGGACAAGCAGCACGGCGCGCCGCTTCGGCTGGCCGCGCCGTGGAAATACGGCTTCAAGTCGATCAAGTCGATCGTGCAGTTCACCTTCGTCGACAAGCAGCCGCTCGGCATGTGGCAGCAGCTGCAGCCGTCGGAATACGGCTTCTGGGCCAACGTCAATCCGAAGGTACCGCACCCGCGCTGGAGCCAGGCGACCGAAGAGGTCATCGGCACCGGCGAGCGCGTCGCAACGCAGCTGTTCAACGGCTACGGCGAATACGTCGCCGGTATCTACCAGGGCATGGAAGGCCATCAGTTGTGGATGTGAGTGCTCTCGGCCGCTGAAATTTCCAGCGCCTGCCCCTGCGTGCTATTCTGCCGCGCTCAGACCAGCCGGAGGCGAGTTTGATGCCCAGCAAGCAACCGACACCCAGCGACGTTCGGCGGGCGTTCGTCATAGAGCTGCACCAGCATTGGGCGCTCTATCTGGTCGAGGGCGTGGTGCTCATCGTGCTGGGGCTCACGGCGATTGCGCTGCCGCCGCTTGCCACGCTGGCGATCGCCATCCTGATCGGCTGGCTGGTGCTGGTGAGCGGCATTATCGGCCTGGTCACCACTTTGTGGATCCCGTCGACCCCTGGTTTCGGCTGGTCGCTGCTCTCGGCGGTTCTGGCCGTTATCGTCGGGCTGGTGCTGCTGGCGAATGCCGAGGTTGCTGCGTTTTCGCTCACCGTCGTGCTGCTCATCTTCTTCGTCATCGAAGGGGCCGCCTCGATCATGTATGCGCGCGCCCACAAGCGCGAAATCTCGCAAAGCCGGTGGGGTTGGATGATGGCGAGCGGCGTCATCGATCTGGCGCTCGCGGCCTATATTCTCTACGGCCTGCCGGTGATCGCGGCCTGGGCGCTCGGCCTGTTGGTGGGCATCAACATGCTGTTCGGGGGCGTCGCCTTGGTCGTCATGGCACAGCACGCGCATGCAGCGGACCGCAAGGCTCACCGTTCATAGCGCTCTGCCAGGCGGCGGTCGTAGTCGAGCACGGCCTGCAGTAGCACCTGCGCGCCGGCGGCGCATTGCTCTTTGGACGAATATTCAATCTCGTTGTGGCTGATGCCGTCCTTGCACGGCACGAAGATCATGGCGGACGGCGCCACCCGCGCCACATAGGCGGCGTCATGGCCCGCGCCGGAAATCATGTCGCGGGTGGTGAAGCCGGAAACCTGCGCGGCGGCGCGCACGGCGGCGACGCAATCGGGGTCGAAAGGCTGCGGCGGTTGCGTCCAGATGTTCTTGATGACGGTCTGCACGCCGAGCTCGGCATCGAGTTGTTTGGCGACCTGCGCGATCTCGCCCTCCATGCGGTCGAGCACGGCCGGATCGGGGTCGCGCATGTCGATCATGAAGAAGACCTCGCCCGGCACCACGTTGGGCGCGCCCGGCTTCACCTCGAGCAGGCCGACGGTGCCGACGGCGGCCGGTTGCTTGCGCGCGGCGGCGTTGACCGCGTCGACCAGGCGCGCGGCGGCGAGCAGCGCGTCGTGCCGGCGCGGCATCGGCGTGGTGCCGGCATGGGTATCCTGGCCGGTGAGCGTGACCTCGTACCAGCGCATGGCCTGCACGCCGGTGACGACGCCGATGTCCTTGCCCTCGGCTTCGAGATACGGGCCCTGCTCGATATGCACTTCGAAAAAGGCGGACAGCTTGTGCTCGCCGCAGCGTTGCGGGCCGCGATAGCCGATCGCCTCGAGCGCAGCGCCGAAAGTCTCGCCGCTGCGATCCTGGCGGGCGGCGGCCCAGTCGCGCGTGAACACGCCGGCGAACACGCCGGAGGCGATCAAGGCCGGCGCGAAACGGGCGCCTTCCTCGTTGGTCCAGTTCACCACTTCGATGGGCGCGAAGGTCTGGTAGCCCGCAATGTGCAACGCGCGCAGCGCTTCGAGCGCGGCCAATACGCCGAGCGCGCCGTCGAACTTGCCCCCCGTCGGCTGCGTGTCGAGATGGCTGCCCATGGCGATGGGGGGCACATCCGCGCGCTGGCCGGCCCGCCGCGCGAACATATTGCCCATGTCGTCCACGGTGACGGTGCAGCCGAGCGCTTCGCAGCGCGCCTTGAACCAGTCGCGCACTTGGCGGTCGAGGTCGGTGAGCGTAAGCCGGCAGATGCCGGCCTTCGGCGTGCCGCCGATCTGCGCGGTTTCCATCAGCTCGTCCCATAGCCGCTCGGCGTCGATCGTGAGATTTTTCATGGCGGCAATGATAGCGCACCGCGCAGGTTAGGCCAGGGTTGTACCGGTGCGGCATCGCTCATTAAGATGTGACCGTGCCGACCCCGCGCGACTACCACGAGAAGATCGGCGTGGGTCCGGCAGATAGCGGATCGCACCCTCTGTCATTGGTAGGAGTGCCGCCATGGATGATGCCAACCAACCGATCACGCCCGATGTGAAATCGCCGGTCCGTTTGATTCCGCCGGACCGCAAGGCGAAGCAGGTCGAGGCCGGCACGGCCCTTTGTCTCTCCGGCGGCGGCTATCGCGCCATGGTGTTTCACATTGGCGCGATCTGGCGCCTGCACGAGACCGGCCTGCTGAGCACGCTGAAACGGATTTCGAGCGTGTCGGGCGGCTCGATCACCGCCGGCATGCTCGCGCTCACATGGGGCAAGCTTGCCGGCAAGCCGTTCGAGCGCAAGAGCTTCGAACGCGAATTCGTCGCGCCGCTCAGCGCGCTCGCCCGAGAAACCATCGATGTCTGGTCGGTCGCGCTCGGCCTCGTCTGGCCGGAGGGCGTGAGCGGACGCATTGCTGCGGCCTACGATAAATATCTTTATCGCGGCGCGACCCTGCAGGACCTGCCGGAGGAGCCGCGCTTCGTCATCAATGCCACCAACGTGCAGTCCGGCGCGCTCTGGCGCTTCATGAAGCCGTACATGGCAGACTACCGGGTCGGCATGGTCGACCGGCCGAAAATCGCGCTTGCCCGCGCTGTGACGGCGTCGTCCGCTTTTCCACCGGTGCTGTCGCCGATGCATATGCAGCTCGACCCCGCCACGGTGCGCAAGGTCGACGGCAATGATCTTCACGAAGAGCCTTACACCAGCAACGTCGCGCTCAGCGACGGCGGCGTGTACGACAATCTCGGCTTGGAGACGGCCTGGAAGAGCTACGATACCATCCTGGTCAGCGATGCCGGCGGCCACATCGCGCCGGAAAAGGAGCCGGCAAGCGATTGGGCGCGGCACTCCTATCGAGTCCTGAATCTGATCGATAATCAGGTGCGCGCGCTGCGCAAACGCCAGGTGATTGAATCCTATAAGGCGCCGCCGCACGAGGCCAACCATCGCAAGGGCGCCTATTGGGGCGTCCGCACCGATATCGCCAACTACCAGCTTGCGGACGCGCTCGATGCCCCGCACCAGCGCACGCTTGCGCTGGCGGCGATCCCGACCCGGCTCGCAAGCATGGACAAACAGACGCAGGCGCGTCTGGTCAATTGGGGTTATGCCGTCTGCGATGCTGCATTGCGTAAACACGTAGATCCCGGAATTGAGCCGAAACCGATATTTCCCTATGCTGGTGGCGTGTAGGCTTGTATCGATCGCGCTCGCTGCCCGCTCGTAACGCCGTGGATCGGATGGCGGGTATCCGGTTCGCGGGCCATCAGCGAAACAGCGGTGGAGGAGACATGCCGGCTTATTGGGTTGCACGCTCGAAGATCAAGGACCCTGTCGAATACAAGAAATACACAGATCTGGTGCCGGATATTATCGCCAAATACGGTGGCAAGGTTTTGGCGCGGGGCGGCAAATTTCAGATTATGGAAGGACCCGACAAATTCCACCGTTTCGTGGTGATCGAATTTCCGACATTCGAACAGGGCGTGGCCTGCTTCACCTCGCCGGAATACGACCGCGCTGCCGCCTTTCGGCGCGCCGGCGCCGGCGAAGTCGAGACCATCATGGTGGAGGGGATATAGCCCACTTTTGTATCGGTCGGCCCCTCTAGCGTCCGCCAGCGAAATGCGCGTAAGATGACGAAAAATAACAGGTAAACGGGAGGAACCAGATGCTGCGATACTTTAAATCCAAGTCATTCGCGTGGATTGTAGGTCTCGGAGTCACGCTCGCGGCGGGCGCGATGTTCGTGACCCATTCGGCCAACGCCCAGGACAAGAAGCCGATCAAGATCGGCTTTGCCATGTCGCTCACCGGCTTCCTGGGACCGAACGGCAAGCAGGCCCTGCTCGCCTCGGAAATTTGGCGCGACGAGATCAACAAGGCCGGCGGCCTGCTCGGGCGTCCGGTCGAGCTCATCTATTACGACGACAAGAGCTCGCCCGCTGAAATTCCCGGCATCTATACCAAGCTGCTCGACGTCGATCACGCGGACATCGTGCTCTCGGCCTATGCCACCAACGACGTGGCGCCGGCGATGCCGATCGTCATCCGCAAGGGCAAGATGTTCATCAGCCTGTTTGCGCTCGACGTGAACGGCAAGTTCCACTATCCGAAATATTTCTCGATCCTGCCGACCGGCCCCGATACCAAGGGCTCGTTCACAGAGGGCTTCTTCAAGATCGCGGCGGCGCAGAAGCCGAAGCCGAAAACCGTGGCGCTGGCCGCGGCCGACGCCGATTTCGCGCAGAACGCCTGCGACGGCGCCCGCGCGGTCGCCAAGAAGATGGGCTTCAAGATCGTCTACGACAAAAGCTATCCGCCGCCGCCGAAGACCACCGACTTCACCCCGATCGCGCGCGCGCTTAAAGCGGCGAATGCCGATGTCGTGGTGGTGTGCGCCTATCCGGCCGACTCGGTCGGCATGGTGGAGGCGGCGAACGAAGTCGGCCTCGAGCCAAAAATCTTCGGCGGGGCGATGGTCGGGCTACAGGCCACGGTCTTCAAGCAGAAGCTGAAGTCGAAACTCAACGGCATCGTGAACTACGAAACCTGGGTGCCGGACAAGAAGCAGATGTATCCAGGCACCGAGGCCTTCTTTAAGGAATACCAGTCGCGGGCCAAGTCGGCCGGCGCCGACCCGCTCGGCTACTATCTCGCCGGCTGGGGCTACGCCCGCATGCAGGTGCTCGAACAGGCCATCAAGGGCGCCAAAAGCATCAATGACGACAAGCTCGCCGCCTATATGCGCAAGGCGAACTTCAAAACCATCATGGGCCCGATCAAGTTCGGCAAGAAGGGCGAGTGGGCGGAGAGTCGCATGCTCACTGTGCAGTATCACGGCATCAAAGACGATGCGAACCTGGATACCTGGCGCGGCATGAGCTACCAGACCGTGCTGGAGCCGAAGAATCTGGAAACCGGCAAGGTGATCTATCCCTACGCGAAAGCGCACAACATGAAATAAGCCTTCGCCGGCGAGAAGAAGAGACGGCGCCGCGGCCTACCGCGGCGCCGATTTGTTTTGCGTAGCTGGTGTCGGGAGTAGCGCGGCGTGTAGCCAAAAGCGCGTTTACGCGCATCTTCGACGCGCTATGGCGCCACGGTGCGCCGGACGCGGGAGCCGCGTCACGCTTCCAGCCCCAGATAGAACTGGCGGATCAGATCGTTGTTGTTGAGTTCCTCGGCAGACGAGCCTTCAAAGGCGATCTTGCCGTGCACGATGACATAGCCGCGGTCGGCGATGCGCAGCGCCTGGGTGAAATTCTGCTCGGCCATCAGCACCGTGAGCCGGTAGTGGTCCTTGAGCTGTTTGACGGCGTCGATAGTCCGGCTGACCAGCACCGGCGCCAAGCCCACCGACGGCTCGTCGATGAGCAGGATGCGCGGGTCGAGCATGAGCGCGCGCGCCAGCGCCAGCATTTGCTGCTCGCCGCCGCTCATCGAGCCGGCGAGCTGCCTCTTACGTTCGGCCAGGCGCGGAAAAAGTTCGAAGCAGAAATCCATATTGGCCCTGATGCGGGCGCGCGCCCTGCGGCGGCTCGCGCCCAGCAGCAGGTTCTCTTCCACGGTCTGCCGCGGGAACAGGCGGCGGCCTTCCGGCACCAGCGCGATGCCGAGATCGACGATCTGCTCGGTGGTGAGGCCGACAAGATCATGAGTTCTCGCCGTCGATTTCCGCGCGAATCGAGCCGCGGCTCGGGCGCACCATGCCCATTACGCACTTCATCAGCGTGCTCTTGCCGTTGCCGTTGGTGCCGAGCAACACCACAGTCTCGCCGCTCGCCACCTTCAGCGAGACGTTCTCGAGCACGCGCACCGACCCGTAGGCGGCATCGATGCTCTCGATGGCGATGCTGTTGGCGCTAGGTGCCAAGATAAGCCCCCACCACTTCCGGGTTCCCAATCACCTCGTCCGGTTTGCCGTCCGCGATCTTTTTTCCCGATACGAGCACCGCCAGCCGCTGCGAGAAGCTCATGACGGCGCGCATGATGTGTTCGATGAGGATGATGGTGACGCCGCGCTCGTTGAGACGGATGAGCAGGCTGACGATGTCCTCGACCTCGGAATGCGAAAGCCCTGCCATCGCCTCGTCGGCGATCAAGAGCTTAGGCTCGGCGGCCATTGCGCGGGCAAGCTCGAGCTTGCGCATCTCAACCTGCGTGAGATCGCGGGGGTTTTTCGAAGCCTTCGCTTCGAGCGCGACCAGCGCCAGCAGCTCATGGCAGCGATCGTTCAGCTCGGCGTGCGACAAACGGTGCGTGCCGTGGCGCGCGTTCACCGTATAGACGAGGGGCACGCGGATGTTCTCGGCAACGGTCATGCTGGTGAACGGGCGCGGCAATTGGAAGCTGCGGGCAAGTCCGCGCCGCGTGCGCTCGTGCGCGACCAACCCGTCCATCTTTTCGCCGGCAAAGGTGACGTTGCCGGTTTCGTTGTGCAGCGCCCCGCTGATGCAGTTGACTAGCGTGCTCTTGCCGGAGCCGTTCGGTCCAATGAGGCCGAGACGCTCGCCTTCGGCCACCGTCAGGTCCACGCCGTCGAGCGCGACGAAGCCGCCGAAGCGCTTGCCGAGCTTATCGACCTGCAGAAGCGGGGCGCTCATGACTTCATCCGTTTGGGCATCCAATCTCGCACCAGCCCGACGATGCCGTTAGGCGCTACAATGACAAAGCCGATCAACAGCAGGCCGACGATGAGCAGGTTGACCACCGAGGAAATGGTGACGGTGGCGACCTGCTGCAGCGTGCCGAGCAGAATGGCGCCGATCAATGGCCCGAGCCAGCTCGTGGTGCCGCCGATCATCGGCATGGCGATCGAATTGACCGCGTAGGAAAGATTGAAGGCCGATCCCGGATCGACATAGCCGATATAGAAAGGGAAGGGCGCGCCGGCCATGCCCATGAGCGCGCCGGATACGACGGTCGCGACCAGCTTCAGCCGCAGCGTCGGCACGCCGCAGGCCTCCGCCGCCAATTCGTCGTCGCGGATGGTGGCAAAGCCCGTGCCCAGCCGCGAACGCTCGATCAGCCGCGCCGCGCCAAGCGCGATCACCACCAGCACGCCCATCAGCACGAACAGGTATTGGATATAGGGGCCGAAGACTGGGATCTTGGCCGGCGGGATGACGTAGGCGCCGCGCGAGCCGCCGACGAATTCCCAGTTGACCACCAGGGTTTCCAGCACCACCGCCAGCGCCAATGTGGCGATGGCGAAGAACACGCCGCGCAGGCGCAGCGTAAGATAGCCGGTGCCGAGGCCGACCAGTCCGGCCACCAAGCCGCCCACGATGATCAGCACCGGCAGGGGGATGGGAAAGATGTAGTGCAGAATCGCGGCCGTCTTTTCGGAGAACAGGTCGTCTATCTGCTGGCCGATATTGTAAAGGAGCACGCTCGAATAGGCGCCGAGCGCGAAGAAGCCGGCCGAGCCGAAATTCACGTAGCCGCAATAGCCGCCGAGGATGTTCCAGGCGGTCGCCAGCACGATGTATTGCAGCACGATGTAGCTGGCGAAGAAGATGTAGTCGTTGCCGTAGAAGCGGAACAGGAGATAGATCGCGGCGAGGATCACGACTTCAACAGCGATGAAGAGCGGCGTGCGCACGGGTCTAACGTCCCAAAAGGCCGGACGGGCGCACGGCCAGCGTCAACAGCAGTATGCCGAAGGACACCGCCGGCGCCCACGACGGCCCGTAGTAGGTCGAGGTGAGGCTTTCGATCACACCGAGCAGCAGCGCCGCGATCAGCGTGCCGGGCAGGCTGCCAAGTCCTCCCAGCACGCAGATCGCGAAGATTCGGCCGATATAGTCACGGCCGACCGAAGGGATGACCGGTTGGATGATGATCAGGAAGGCGCCCGCCATCGAGGCCGAGGCGATCGAAATGCCGAAGGCGATGCGCTTGATGCGGGTCGGGTCGACCGCCATCAGCCGCAGCGCCAGCGGATCCTGCGACACCGCCATGATCGCGCGGCCGATGAAGGTGCGCGACAGGAAAATCTGCAGTCCCGCGAACATCGCCAGCGAAACCAGACAAGGCACCAGCAGGCGATAGGGGAATTCCAAACCTCCGACGACCAGGCTCGAGCCGATATAAGGTGCGTTGACCGAGCGGTAATCGACCCCAAAAACGAGCAGCAGGATCACCTCGGTCACAAACAAGAGACCGAAGAAAAAAGCCAGGCCGCGCAGCGATTCCTGGCCGCGTTTCTCGAAAGACAGATAGTAGACCTGATAGACAATCGCCCCTAACGCGTAGAACGCCGGCGCCGCCACAATGCTGACGACGATCGGATCGATGCCGAAGTGAGCGTTCACGACATAGGCAATATAGGAGCCGATGATGATGAAGGCCGGATGCGCGATATTGACGATATCGAGCATGCCGAAGGCGATCGAGATGCCGGCGGTCACCGCGGCGTAGAAGCCGCCGAGCAGCAGGCCGGCAATGATCACGTTGATCAGGAGATCGATATCCATGCGGCCGCGGCCGGCTCAATCACGTGAGAAGGATTCACCTCGGCCTTCGGCGCCGAAGCCGCAACCGGCGGCAGGCGCTGCGAGGCAAGCGCAAATCCTCTGACGAAAAGACCGGCCCTCACTCCCCTCTGAAAACTAGTTTCTTCTTTCACGCTTCGCGGCGACTTCGGTTGCGCGCCCCCGCTGCGACCCGCCTGCCGCGCCTTGGAAACGCGGCCGCCTGGATTTGGCGGCGCAGTGTGCAGGAAGGGGAGCGGCTTGGCTAGTCCGTTGATCGAAAAGGCGAAGCGTCCCGCCGCGACAAAAAAACAGCGCCCGCCGCGGATGCAGGGACGGGCGCCGCTCCACTTATCGGACGCGCCTAGGCTGCGGCAGCCTGCGGCCGCACGCCTTCGGGCAGCTTCATCGGTTGGTTGGCACTGTCTTTGAACTCGACGGTCATGAACACCATTTCCTTGTCGCCGAGATTCTCAAGGTCGTGCACCTTGAACTCGCCCTTGCCGTAGCTCTCGTGGCGGGTCTCGCCGGGCTGATAGGTGCATTCGACGGTGGTGCCGTCGTGTACGTGCTGGCGGCCGCGGCCGCCGCTCACTGAGGTCCAGAAATAGTCGAGCACATGGCGGTGGAAGCCGACGCGCTCGCCCGGGGCAAGGCGGATGATCCACACGCGCGTGCGCTCGTTCTCCGACAGCAGCTGCGTGCCGACGCACGGATTGGGGTTCTTGCTTTCGCGCTCGAATTCAGCGGCGATGTCGGCCGCCCACGGCGACTTATCCTTCTTTTCGGCGGCCTTATCGAGCATGGTCGGGGCCATGGCAATTCCTCCGATGCTATTTGGCGCCATATATAGCATATTCCGGCGGACTTAAAGATTGAGGACGATCAATTGGCCGGGGCCCCAAGCAGACGCGCCGTCGTGATCGGCGGCTCGATGAGCGGTCTGCTCAGCGGGCTTTTGTTGCGCCGGGCCGGCTGGGACGTCGATATCTACGAGCGGGTGGAGAGCGAGTTGGCCGGCCGCGGCGCCGGCATCGTTGCGCAATACGAGCTGATCGAGCGGCTCAAAAAGCTCGGCCTGCCCACTGACCGGCTCGGCGTGAAGATGACCACGCGCAAGATTCTGGACGCGCAGGGACGGCTGACGCACGAATTCGAATGCCCGCAGGTACTCACCGCTTGGGAGCGCGTTTACCGCTTGCTGCGCGATGCTTTTCCGCCGGAGCACTACCACCGCGGCCGCGGGCTTGCCCGTTTCACGCAAAGTCCGGACAAGGTCACCGTGCACTTTTCCAATGGCGAAAAGGTCGATGCTGATCTGGTGGTGGGCGCCGACGGCATCCGCTCGACCGTGCGCCAGCAGGCGGCGCCGGACGTGATGCCGCTTTACGCCGGCTACAGCGCTTGGCGCGCGTTGATCGCGGAAAGCGCGTTTCCGCCGGATGTCCATCGCGAGCTCTTCGAGTACATGACCTTCACGCTGCCGCCGGGCGAGCAGTTAATCGGCTATCCAGTGGCGGGGCCGGACAACGACCTGCGCCCCGGGCACCGCCGCTACAACGTCGTGTGGTACCGGCCGGCGGACGAAAAGACGAAGCTGCAATGGCTGCTCACCGACGAAAGCGGACACACGCATTCGATCTCGATCCCGCCGCCGCTGATTCGGCGCGAGGCGATTGCCGAGATGCGCGCCGCCGCGGAGCGGTTGCTCGGCCCGCAATTCCGGCAAGTGGTGAAAATGATCGACGAGCCGATCCTGCAGCCGATCTACGATCTCGAATCGCCGCACATGGCCTTCGGCCGCGTAGCGGTAATCGGCGATGCGGCCTTCGTTGCGCGCCCGCATGTGGCTGCTGGCGTGTCGAAGGCGGCGGACGACGCGGCGGCGCTCGCGGAGGCGTTGAGCGCGGAGGACGACGTCATCGCCGCGCTGAAGTCCTTCGAGGCGGCGCGCTTGGCCGAGAATTTCCGTATCATCGAGCGCGCGCGCCATCTCGGCGCTTATTTGCAGGCGACGCGCACCGAGGCTGAACAGGAACGCGCCGGCCGCCATTCGACCGGCCAGGCGGTGCTGGCGGAAACGGCGGTGTTGGATTTTTTGTATGCGTGACCGGCGATTCTCGATGCCCTGCCGAGTTAAAGTCTCGGCCTAATTCAGCTCTGATATTCCAATATATACATGCCAGCGTTGTAGTCGGTAACGTAGATCAGACCCGCGCTGTCTACGAACACGTCCGCCGACTGGATGATCCGCGCGCGGTTCGGTCGCGTGTCGGCGAGCCGCGCCGGCTGCGGCGGCACCCAGGTGCCCGCTTCTTTCGGCGCGAAAGCATCCGAGATATCGAACACGCGCACGCCGGCATTCTGATAGGTGGCGAAGATCAATTTCGACGAGACGAAGCTTCCGGGCCGGTTCTCGTGAATATTGTGCGGGCCGAAATGCGCGCCCTTCGCCTTGTAGTCGTCTTCGGCGGGCGTCGGGAACGTGGCGATGCTCACGGGGTTCGACGGCACGCGGTTGTCGAACACCCAGATCAGCTTCAGGCCGTCCTCCTGATGGTCGAGCACGGCTTCGTCCAGCACCACCAGCAGGTCGCGGTCAGGCAGCGGCAGGCAGTTGTGCGTGCCGCCGCCATAGGGCGGCGACCAGTTGCGATGCACAATCAGTTCCGGTTTGGCGCGGTCGGCGACGTCGAGCACCACCATGCCGGCATCGCGCCATGCACAGTAGGCCGTGTTGCCGTGGACGATCGGATGATGCAGTCCGTAACGCCGCGTCGGCTGCCATGAGGGCGTCTCGCCAGCCGCCTGGTTCATGCCGGGAATCCACCAGCGCCCGGCCTCGCGTGGATTGGCCGGGTCGCTGAAGTCGATGGCGATGAAAATGTAGTCGGTGAATCCGTCCAACAGGACAGAGGCGTAGGCCCATCGGCCACCGACGTACCAGACACGGTGGACGCCGCCGCCCTCGACCGCCATGAATCCGATTTGACGCGGCTTCTCGGGCTTCGACACGTCATAAACCGCCAGCCCCGCACTCCAGTCACGTACTCGCTTTGCTTCGGCGGTGCCGACCTTCTGGCCAAGAGCCCCTTTGTAGTAGGCGCGCTCGTCGGCGAATTCAGCCGCGGCGAACATGTCCTTGGCGTGGATCACCAGCAGCAGGTCGTCATGCACCTGCAGATGGATATTCCAGGTGTTTGCCGGCGCGGCGATGTAATTGACGGCGCGCGGATTCTTCGGATCGCGCACATCGATGACGCTGAAGCCCTTGGAGAACATATGGCCGACATAGGCGTAGCCTTTGTTGACCATGACCTGCACGCCGTCCGGCCTGCCGCCCTGATCGATGTAGCCGATCAGCTTCATGTTTTTGGCGTAGTCTGGTTTGGTCACGTCTTGACTGCTCATGCGCGTCTTTCCTGAGGGTGACGTAAGCCGTAGTAACGCAGGCTACTGACTACAGAAATTCACGTTGTTTGTTGAAAGGCGCGTCCATCGTGTAGCCGTGCGCGGCGCGATAGCCGTCATAGCGATACCCTTTGTATTCCAGGACAATGGATACAACGAACGCGATGAGCACCATCGCGACGATGAACATCGCCAGACCCGGTATGGGATATTGAGCCAGGCCGCTGGCAACTGCGCCGGCAGCAAAGAAATAGACGAAATAGCCCGCCGTCTTGTGATAGGCCTCGAATATTCGCCGGCGGGTCGTCATGTTGTAGTGATCGCCGAACCAGGTTTTCGGATCGTTCGGATCGGCGGTGTAGTAATTCTTGCCGCCGTGTTTGCCCCTGAGCCAGCCGCCCATGATCTGCAGGCACCCGAGCGCGATTGTCGTCAGGCCGAACATCGAATGCAGCGAGCCGCTGAAGCCGCCGCTGACCGTCACCGCCACGATTGCGCCGGCGAGCGCCAAACCGATCGAAAATATCAACCCGTATTTGTGGACACTGAACCACCACCACTCCGGGTTCCAGATCGATACCTTGACGTGGATACCGGTGAGCGTCGGCTTCGGTTTGCCGAAGCGGATGGTGACGATGCAGATCGGAACCAGCACGAACCAGACCGCGACCATGAGCATGGCGTGATTGCCCCAATGAATTGGGATGGTCATTCCCAGAAAATCAAAATGCACTTCCGTCGGAATGTGTGTTTGGATCCCGGTCACTGGCACCTCCGCCGTTTTCCCGACCTTTAAGCTTTCGCGCCTGCTAATGGCGGCAGAGTAAATATTAGCATGAAAAGACCACTGCCGAGGCCGCCAGCGATCTTGCGCTCACAGTCCCAACAACCGCTTCGCGTTACCTCCGCAAATCGCGGCGCGGGTTGCGTCGTCGAAACTGTCGACCGATGCCACATGGCCGATCGGGTCGTACTCCAGCATGTCGAAAGGATAGTCCGTACCCAATATGATGCGGTCGCCGCCATAAGTTTTTACCAATGCTTCGAGCTGGTGCGGCGTAAACACGACGGTGTCGAAATAGACGTTCCGCTGCAGGTAGGTCGTCGGCGGTTTCGGCAGATTGCCGTGCGCATCCGACCGCGCGCCCCAGGCGTGATCGATGCGGCCCGAATAGGCGCCGAGGAAACCGCCGCCATGGACGGCCACAACGCGCAGCTTGGGATGCCGTTCGAAAACGCCGTCGAAGATCAAGTAGTGCAGTGCCATTGTGGTGTCGAGGGGATTGCCGATCACGTTGTTGAAGTAAAAGCGCGCAAAGCGCTGCGGTTGGGTGAAGCCGGTCGGGTGGATCAGGACCAGCGCATCGAGTTCCTCGGCCTTCTTCCAGAACGGCGCGAACTCCGCATCGGAAAGCTCTTTACCGTTGACGTTCGTGAGGACCTCGACCCCTTTGAAGCCGAGCTTCATGCACCGCTCGAGCTCCTTTGCCGCCTCATTGCCGTCCTGCATCGGCACGCCGCCCAGGGCAACCAGCCGATCTTTGTGCTTGCCGATATACGCGGCGATGCCGTCATTGAGTGCGCGCGCGGCCTGCACGCCGACGTCGAGCGGCAGGTAGTAGTAGATTTGCGGGGGCGCCGGACAGATGAGCTGCATGTCGATTCCCATCTCGTCCATCACGCCAAAGCGCTCGTCCGTCGTGCTCATGCGCGAGCGGATGTCGGCCGCCTGTCTTGCCATCAGGGCCTGCGTGTCGGGCGTCGAGTGTTGAACCAGCGGATCGGTGAATTGCTTGAGATGCGGCTCGACGATCTCCGCCACGCGCGGCACCGCCACATGCGTGTGCATATCGACGGTGAGGCTTTTCGGCCTGATGTCGCGGCCCGGCTTACCGTGCTTGCGCGCGGCCGTGTTGGCATACTTGTTCCAGACCTCAGCCATGGCCAATCCTCCGGTTGTCATCACCCGCGAAAGCGGGCGGTCCAGTATCTACTGTGTTTCCCTATTTCAACTGCGAGTGCCAACGGCACCGGGTCCCCCCTTGCCCGGAGGGACGACAGACTAAAACACCCCCAAATGCTGATGCAGGTCGACGCCTTCCTTGTCGAGCTTGGCCGGCGTCGACACCATGGCGACCCGTCCGCTGTTGAGAATCACGATGTCGTCGGCGACGTCGAACACCAGCTTGGGGTTTTGCTCGACCAGCACGATAGATAGCCCGCTTTCCTTCAGCTTGCGGATTGTAGCCATCACCTCGGCGACGATTTGCGGGGCTAGCCCTTCCGACGGCTCGTCCATCAACAGAACGCGCGGGTTGCCCATCAACGCGCGGCCGATCGCCAGCATCTGCTGCTCGCCGCCGGAAAGATGCGCGGCGATCTGGTTGCGCCGCTCGGCGAGGCGCGGAAACATGGCGAACACGGTGTCATCGTTCCACGGCGCGTGCTTGCCGTCGGCCGGCTTGCGCGCCGCCACCATCAGATTCTCGCGCACGGTCAGGCTGCGAAAGATGCGGCGCCCCTGCGGCACCAGCGCGACGCCGCGCGCGGCGATCGCTTCCGGCGGCTGCCCGCCCACCGGCTCGCCAAACAGCGTTACTTTGCCATGGCGTGGCGACAAAAGCCCCATGGTCACGTTCATGCAGGTCGACTTGCCGGCGCCGTTGCGCCCGAGCAGCCCGAGCATGCAAGCCTCACCCAGATCGAACGAGACGTCCTGCAGCACGTGGCTGTCGCCGTAAAAGGCGTCGATGTGGCTCAGGCTGAGCGCGCTAGTGGCCAAGATAGACCTCCCTGGTGCGCGGGTCGGCCACTACCTCGGCACGCGTACCTTCCACGATCACCTCGCCGAAATGCAGCAGCGTGATGCGTTCGGCGAATTCCAGCGCCACGTCCATATTGTGCTCGATCATGACCATGGTTACGTCGCGCGGAATGCCGAGCAGCAATTGATGCACGTCGCGGCGCTCGTCGATCGACAGGCCGGCGAAGGGCTCGTCGAGCAACAATACCTTCGGATTCTGCGCCAGCGCCATGGCGATCTCGACGCGGCGGCGCTCGCCATAGGAAGTTTGCGACAAGGGCCGGTCGGCGATGTGGCTCAAGCCCACCCGCGCCAGCGCCGCGTGCCCGTCATCGGCCAGATGGCCCAGGCGCTTGAGATCGATGAACGGGTTCCAGCGCATTTTGGAGAGGCCGAGCAGCGCCAACGACACGTTGTGAATAATGGTGTCGTGCGGGAACAGCGTGATGATCTGATAGGTGCGCGCCATGCCCATGTGCGGGCGGCGGCGGCTGGGCACGCGCGTGATGTCATCGCCGAACAGTTCGATCGATCCCGAATCCGGCATCAGCTCGCCTGTGATCAGATTGAACAGCGTCGTCTTGCCGGCGCCGTTGGGCCCGATAATCAGCCGGCGCTCGCCAGGCTGGACGTCAAGATTGACGTCGGTGGTCACGCGCAAGCCGCCGAACGCCTTGCACAAGGCCTTGACGCTGAGCGCGCTCACGGCTTGGCCTCCGCTTTGACGCCGCGTCGCGCGCCGGCCTTGCGCCAGGCGAGCCGCCAAAGCCGCGCCGTGCCGGGCACCAGGCCCTCCGGCATTAGGATCACGATGGCGACGAAGATCGCGCCGAGCAGCAGATTCCATCGCTCGATGAAGCCGCTCACCACGCTCTTGACCACGACCACCAAGGCGGCGCCGATGATCGGCCCGAACAACGTGCCGGCGCCACCCGAAATTACCATCAGCAGCACCTCGGCCGAGGAAGTCAGGTCCACCGCCTGCGGGCTGATGAACTGGGTGTAATAGACGAACAGGACGCCGGAAATCGCGGTCAGCAGGCCGGAGAACATGCAGGCCCAGAACCGGATTCCCCAAACGTGATAGCCGAGCGCGTTCATGCGGCGCGGCTGGTCGCGTGTGCCCATCAGCGCCACGCCGAGCGGCGAGCGCACGAAAATTGTCACCGCGGCGAGCGCCACGAGGAACACCACCAAGGTCGCGTAGTAGTAGGCCGACGGCGAATCGATCGGTATGCCGAACGGCCGCGGCCGACCGTGCAGATTGATGCCGTTGTCGCCGCCGGTGATGCTGGTCCAGCGATAGCACAGGCCCCAGACGATTTCGCCCAGCGCCAGCGTGATCATGATGAAGCCGATGCCGGTGGCGCGTAGCGACAGCACGGCGTAGACCGCCATGGAGACGAGGCCGAGCAGCAAGGCGGCCAGTATCGCGGCCGAATGGCCGTACCCCGCTTGCAGCACGTAGCCGGTGGCATAGGCGGCGATGCCGAGCAGCCCCGCGTGACCGAGCGAGACGAGTCCGGCATAGCCGACCAGCACGTTCAGCCCGAGCGCGAAGATGGAGTAGAAGAGGATCTGGCTGGAGACGTTGATGTAATAGTCGCCCGGCATCCAGTACGGCACGGTAGCAAGCGCCGCGAGAGCCACCGCATAGACAAAGGCGCGCGCGGCGGGGAATGGGGGGATCATGGCACGTACCTGCCGAACAGGCCCTGCGGCCGCAGGATCAGCACCAGCAGCATAGGCAGAAACAGCACGAAATAGGACAGCTCCGGCAGCAGCGCCTGGCCGAAATTGTAGATGAAGCCGATGATCAGGCTGCCGATGAAGCTGCCGAGCAGGCTGCCCGACCCGCCGAGGATGACCACCACCAGCGCCAGCGGCAGCATGTCCTGGTCGAGGCCCGGATAGACCGACAGGATCGGCGCCCCGATGATGCCGGCGAAGGCGGCCAAGCCGGCACCGAGCGCGAACACGATGGTGAACAGCTGGGAAACGCGGATGCCCACGACCCGCGCCATGTCGGGATCGTCGACGCCGGCGCGGATCATGGCGCCGAGCCGCGTGCGGTCGAGCAGCAGCCACAGACCGACCGCGACCACGACGGCGATGCCGATGACGGCGAGACGATAGGCCGGAAAGACCAGCGGGCCGTAATGAATATAGCCGGCGAGGCCTTCCGGCGTTGCGACCCGCACCGGGTCGCCGCCCCACGCCATCAGGCACAAATCCGCGACCATGAAGGATATGCCGAGCGTGACCAGCACCTGGGCGAGCGGATTGCCGGGCAACTGGCGCAGCAGGAAGCGCTCGATCAACGCGCCGAAGGCGGCGACCAGCAGCGCCGCAACGAGCGCCGCGATCCAGAAATCGAACACGATGGCGAGCATGCCGCCGACGAAGGTCGCGCCGAAATAGGCGCCGAGCATGAACAGCGAGCCGTGCGTCAGGTTGGGGATGCGCATCAGTCCGAAGATGAGCGAGAACCCCGCCGACAGCAGGAACAGCAAGCCGCCAAAGGTGATGCTGTTGACCGCCAACAGCAGATAGAGGGTCATATCCGCCGACTTTCCGCTTGCCCGGAACGGTCCCGCCCGCTCGCCTCCGCTTGCGCGGATACGAGCGGGCACGAAATCGTCAGGTGCCGGTCAGCACTTCTTCAGCGGCGGATAGTTGCGCGAATAGACCGGATGCGCGAGGAACTCCTTCTCCGGCCAGCTCCAGAACTGGCTGACGTTCTCGTAGGTCTTGACCGTCTTGTTCCAGAGCTTGAGCCCGTAGGGCGCATCGGACCGCTTCTCGCAGCGGCGGACGTAGAAGGTGCCGACCACATTGCCGAGATGGTCGAACTTGATCGGCCCGCGCGGCGTGTCTTTCAGGTTCACGGCCTTGAGCGCCGCCATGAACTTTTCCTTGTCGTCGGTCTTGCCGCCGGTCGCCTGCAGACCGGCATTCACCACCTCGCAGTTGACGTAGAGGCCGGCGCAGTAGAAGCCCGGGACGACGTTGAACTGCTTATGCACTGCGGCGACGAACTTCTTGTTGGCATCGGTATCGAGATCGAACGTGTAGGGACAGCAGCTCATGTGGCCAACCGCTTCGTCCCCGAGGGCGTGCAGCAGCGCGTCGTCGCACCCTGTCTCGCCGGTGACCAAGGGGAATTTGAGACCGAAATTGGCGTATTGCTTGAGGAAGCGCAGCGGCACGCCGCCGGGGAAGCCCTGGCAGACGACGTCGCAATCCTTGATCTGCGCGATGAAGGGCGTGTAGTCGGGCGTCCCGATCGGCGTCCAAAGCTTGTTCACCACACAGCCGCCGTCCTTTTCGAACGCCGCCTGGAAGCCGCCTTCCTGCTCGTAGCCGAAGGCAAAGTCCCAATCGATGGTGATGGCCTTCTTCTTGCCCATCTCGGTCGCCGCATAGTGGCCCATGGGCTGCATGGCTTGCGAGGAGGTTGCGGACGGACGCAGGAAGTAGGGGTTCGGGCGGCGCTGGGTGAGATCGTCGGCGCCGGCAAGGCTGAGCGTCGGCGTCTTGTGCTGCTTGATGTAATCGTCGATCGCCAGCAATTCGAAGGCGGCGAGCGGCCCGAGGATGACGTCGACCTTGTCGCGCTCGATCAGTTCCTGCGCCTTGGTCTTGGTGCCGGCCGGCTTGCCGCCGGTGTCGGCGGAGAAGAACTCGACCTTGCGGCCGGCCATCTTGTTGTCGTGCAGCTTCAGCCAAGCGAGCACGCCTTGTTCCATCTGGATGCCGCCCTGTGCCAAGCCGCCGGTCTTGACGGTGAGCAGGCCGAGCTTGAACGGCGCGCCTTGTGCTATGGCCGGAGCGGGGAACTTGAAGGTTGCGGCTGCCGCGCCGGCGGCAGTAGCGGCCATGAATTTACGGCGGGTGATCTTGCGAGACATGGGTTTCCTCCCTTGGCCCAGCCGGGCCTTCTCATGATTGAGATGGCCTTGCCGGCCATTTTGTACTCGGCCCTTGCGGCCTTATGTAGCGCAAAGAAGATCCGGCTCGCCGCGCCCACTCGGCGACCCAATCCTGCCATCATCGGCTATTGTCTTCCGTGCTGTAAAGCCCGGTTGCGCGCGAGCCGCACCACATGGTGGGCAGGCGCAATGCCGCTATGGTAAGCTTGCCCTACAAACGTCAGCGGCGCGCTTGGAGATGATCATGGGCACGAACGGTTTTGAGGTGCGGCGCTCGTCCGGTTCGGTCGGTGCGGAAATTCTAGGCATCGACCTCGCGGCCGATCCGGGCCACAACACGATCGCCGCGATCCGCCAAGTGTGGCTCGACCACGGCGTGATCTTCTTCCGCGACCAGGATTTGCCGCCCGCCAAGTTCTTGAACTTCGCCAAGCAATTCGGCGAAGTGATCGAATATCCCTTCATCAAGGGCATCGAGGGCTTTCCAGAAATTATTCCGGTGATAAAGCTCGAGCACGAGAAGCACAATTTCGGCGGTATCTGGCACAGCGACACCGCGTACCTCGAAAAGCCGCCGATGGGCACCATGCTGGTGGCGCGCGAGGTGCCGCCCTACGGGGGCGACACGCTGTTCGCCAGCGGCTATCACGCCTATGAGGCGCTGTCGGAAGGAATGAAGCGCATGCTGGACGGCCTGATCGCGATCAATTCCTCCGCGAAAGCCGACGTCTCGCGCACGCGCGAGGATCGCGTGCGCGACAGCGCCAAGTCCGAAGCGAAAAAGGAATATGCCAGCGAGCATCCGGTCGTGCGCACGCATCCCGAAACCGGACGCAAGGCGCTCTACCTCAACATCGGACATACATTGCGCTTCAAAGACATGACCGAGGCCGAGAGCGCACCGCTGCTCGATTATCTATTCCAGCACCAGACCCGGCCGGAATTCACTTGCCGCTTCAACTGGCGGGTCGGCTCGCTGGCGTTCTGGGACAACCGGTGTGTCCTGCACAATCCGGTCAACGACTACCACGGCTTCCGCCGCGTGATGCATCGGGTGACCCTCGCCGGCGATACACCGCGCTGATATGGCGCGGGTGACGATCCAAAAAACAAGGCCATAATCAATAGTGAACGACGGATCGGAAATAACCCGCAGCGGGGTGGCCGAAGGACGACAACATCGGCTCGCGCTCGGCATCGAGCGGGTCGGGCTGATCGCGCTGCGATTTCCGCGCGCCATCGCAATCATATTGGCGGTGCTTTCGGTGGCGGCGGGCTTCGGCCTCGAGCGCATCAAGGTCGACGATTCGTTGAGCACGCTGTTTCGCTCCGACAGCGCCGATTTCAAGACCTACGAATACGTTACCAGCCGCTTTCCCTCCGAAGAGTTCGACGTGCTGATCGCGGTGACCGGCCCGACATTGCTTGAGCGGGACACGCTGTCGAAATTGCGCGACGTCGTCACCGACCTGCAACTGATCGACGGCGTGCGCGGCCTGATCTCGCTGTTCTCGGCGCGGCAGCCGCCGGAGCCCGGCAAGATCCCGGAGGCGCTGTTTCCCGAGGAGCTGCCGACCGGCGCCGCCTATCAGCAGCTGATCGAGCGCGTGCGAACCAACGAGATCATTCGCGGCAAGCTGCTGTCGAACAGCGGCCGGCTGGCCCTGGTCGTGCTCGCGCTCGCGCCCAAGGTCGTCGCCAGCAACGACCTCAGCCGCGTGGTGGGCGAGATTCGCAAGACCATGCGCGAGGATCTCGCCGGCTCCGGCGTGCATGCCGAGCTGACCGGCGTGCCCGTCATCCAGCTCGAGCTGCGCAACGCGGTCGAGCGCGACAGACTGATCTACAACAGCTTCGGCCTGCTCGCCGGCGGCCTCATCGCCATCATGTTCTTCCGGCGCGTCTCGTTCATGCTGGTGGCCGCCGGCCCGCCCTTGATTGCAATCCTGCTCTCGCTCGGCACGCTCGGCTGGTTCGGCTTCAAGCTCAACATGTTCCTCAACGTGATGACGCCGCTCATTATGGTGATCAGCTTTTCCGATTCCATGCAGCTTACCTTCGCCGCGCGCGCCGCCATATTACGCGGTGAAAGCAAGCGCGACGCCTTCCGCCAGGCCATTCTGGTGGTGGGGCCGGCCTGCGTGCTCACCCATGCGACCGCGGCGCTTTCCTTCGTCGCGCTGCAGTTCTCGCAATCCGACCTGATCCGCACCTTCGGCGAGGCCGGCCTGTTGGCCACGGTGATCGCGCTGTTCGCGGTGCTGATCATGGCGCCGACGCTCGGCCTGCTGCTGGTGCGCGAGGAGGCCGATATCCAGGTAAAGGCCTCGACCGTCGACCGTTCGGTCGACTGGCTGCGCGCCTTCTGCGCGTGGATCGCCGGCAAGATGGTGCACCGGCCGCTGTTTTACACCGTGATCAGCATCCTCGTGGTCGCCGGGCTGGGCTTTGTTTACGCCCAGCTGCCGGCACGCTACCGCCTCGCCGACCAGCTTCCCGACCGCGAGCAGGCGGTGCAGGCCGCCAACCTGATCGACGCCGAATTGCACGGCGCCAACCCGATCGACGTGCTCGTCCAGTTCCCCAAGGGCGCCTCGCTCTACGCGCCGCAGACGCTCTCCGCCATCGACGACGTGCAGACGGCGGTTGAGAAGCAGGCGGGTGTCGGCAATGTCTGGTCGCTTGCCACGCTGCAGCGCTGGCTGGCGGAAAGGGCCGGCACCACCGACGTCGAGACCCTGAAGGAATATGTGAACATCCTGCCCAAGCAGATCGTGCAGCGCTTCATCGCGCCGCAGCAGGATGCGGCCATCGTGCAGGGGCGCGTCGAGGATCTGGATGCCAGCAAATTGCTGCCCGATATCAATCAGCTCGACCGCTCGTTGAACGCGGTGCGCGCGCGCCATCCCGGCTACACGATATCGGTGACCGGGCTCTCGGCGGTTGCGGCGCGCAACAGCGCCGAGATGATCGGCCGCCTGAACCAAGGGCTGACCGTCGAGATCGTATTCGTCGCGGCGTTCATCGGGCTCGCCTTCCGTTCCTTCATCGTGATGCTCGCCAGCATCATGCCGGCGATCTTCCCGATCTTCGTGGCGGGCTCGCTGCTCTGGCTGCAGGGCAAGGGCTTGCAATTCGCCAGCATCGTGGCGCTCATCGTGTCGTTCGGGCTGGGACTGAGCGCAACCATCCACTTCCTCAACCGCATGCGCCGCGAGGATAATCCGGAAGACGATCCCGGCGTCGCGGTGGAGCGCGCGACTGTGTTGATGGGGCCGCCGCTGATCCTGACTTCGGTAGTGCTGGCCTGCGGCCTGGCGGTGACGGTACTGTCCGATCTGCCGTCGCTACGGCTGTTCGGCTGGCTGAGCGCAATCGCGATGCTGGCAGCGCTGACCGCGGACCTGACGATCCTGCGGCCGACCATCACTTTGCTGCGCATCGTGGCGCGCCGCCTGCGTGGCAAGCCGGCGCGCTCCGCCGGTTCCGCCGACGGTTAGCTGCGCGCGGGCGGTCAGCCGCGCCGCGCCAGGCTGATGGAGGCGCCCTTGAATTGGCCCCCGCTGGACGATTTGATGATCACCGATTGGTGACTTCCGTGCGAAATCAAGGTGAGGTGCGCACTGAAATTGGGATTGTGCACCGATACTTCGATGCGCCCATGGTGCGCGCGGCCGCTCAGCGTGCCGCCGATCTGCCGCGTACTTTCGTTCCAATTGCCGGTGATGCGGCCGCCGTGGCTTTCCACGTCGCTGCGTAGCTCGAAATTATAGCTGTCGCTGGCGCAGCGCAGAGACTGCTGCAGCATGTTGCCGTCGCCGCCGACCGAGTAAGTTGCGCGGCAACGGATGCGCTCCTTGGCGCCGTTGGCGAGCGAGATGCGTCCGCTTCCGGACCAGGAGCCGCCGAGCCCCGAGAACGGGCCGGCATAAGCCGAGGTGGTAGCGGTGGCGAAAACGAGAGCGGCCAGTGCGCCGAGCCAGATGAGACGCCGTGAAAGCGCAGAAGTCATTGGAAATCTCCTGATGCCGGTTTGTTAGTCACACGGCCTTGCAAAAGGTTCATGACACGACCGGTTAGGATTGGGGGGTATCTCTCTTTCGCCAAGGAGAAATCAATTGCCAGGCAAAAGCAAGCCGTGGGGGCTGGGGAAATGGCGGGGTTCCGGCAATTAGCCCGCGAGGCTCGGCTCGACGCCGTCGAGCGTGCCGGGCGGGAGCTGGCGCGCGCCGCTCAGGCGGAGCTCGGGGCCCAGCAAGCGGCAGCATTGCAACAAAGTGGCGCGCGCGCAGCGCGCATCGAGGGCGATTTGCAGCAATTTCGGCACATTGTCGGGTCGGCGCAGGATCGAGCGCAGGAGCGCGGCGACATCCGTGCTGCCGTCGGGTCGAACCGCGCGCAACGCTATGTCCGGCAGTGTGCGCGTCACGGGATCGCAGACGACCCGGATCGCCGCCATAGGCAGGCGGTGATGGGCGGCGGCTGCGGCGACCACGTGCGTTTCCGTATCGACCGCGATGGCGCCGGTGGCGCGGTGCAGCGCGCGCTTGGCGTCCGGCGTTGCCACCGGGCTGGGCGCGCCTGCGAGCACGCCCGAGACCGCGCCCGGCATGGCTTGCAGCAATGCCTGCGACCAATAACGGTCGGTCGGCAGCCGTTCCTCGGCCGTCACCACGCCGGAGGCGACGATGCAGGTGCCGGGCGCAAGGCCGGGCGCCAGCCCGCCTGCAATGCCGAAACTGATCAGGCCGCGGCAGCCAAAGTTGATGGATTCGTGCAGCGTCGAGCGTAATTTGCGGCCGTCACCTCCACAGAGGATTGGCAGACCCGAAGCCGCGGCAATGCGCGCCTCGAAGGCCAGGCCGACCACGACAATCATGTTGTTGGCCCGTGACTCAAATTCATAACCGAAATGCGGTGACGCTCGCCCCCGGGCGCTCACCCCAATAAAACGCTCGGGTTGCGTGAAGGTTCAAGCCTTCCCGGGCCAATTCTATCGCCAACAAGGCAGCACGGGAACCGACGGCCGGCGCGTTTGTTGATTTTCGTATCGCATGCGATCGAATTCGGAGGGTGTCGCCGTGGCTGAGCCGAGCAGCAAGGGACGAGCAACTGTGCTCGCCTGCCCGAAATGCGCGACCGTATTGTACGAACACGACGATGCCGGCGCGCCGCAGCTGCTCTGCGCCTATGGCCACGGCTATGCGCCAGAGGAGCTGATTCCGGGCATCGCCGAGGACCTGCAAGGGGTTCTGCCAGAACTGGTCGATGCCCTGGCGGAATGAATTTCGTTACCGGGCCGTGGCAGTCATAGGCAGCCCGCCCTTGGGGCGCAAGGTCACCTTTTGCACCGGCCACACGACATGACCCGGCGAAAGCTCCAGCTTCAAGTGCCGCAACAGCGTCGCTAGGAGCGTGTCCGTTTAGTCCCTGTTGGAGGGCGGCGGTAGCATGATTGCATCATGCGGCGGCGCGGGCGAGCTTGCGCAGGTTGTGACCGGTGCAGATCATCGCCCATTCGGCCTTTACTTTTTCGACCCCCCGCAACAGGAACTGACGGAAGCCGTTGGCTTGTTTGATCTGTCCGAATACCGGTTCGACCACCTGCTTGCGTAATCGGTAGCGGCTGCGATGGCCGGCGCGTCTGAGCTTGGCGCTCATGCTGGCAACCAGCGATCCGGGCTTGAGCGGTCGCTTGGCGGTGGCGGACTTGGCGCCGTGGTGCTGTCGCCCGGTGGCGATGTAGCCGTTGATCCGCCGCCGGCCGAGCGTGGCCAGATTGGCGGCCGAGCAGTAGCCGGCATCGGCCGAGACCTCGTCCGGGTTGCGCTTGAGGTTGGTCTTGATGCCGTCGAGCAATGGCGCGAACTGCGCCTGATCGCTGCCGTCGTTGGACAGCGTGTGCGCGACGATGATCTGCGCCGTCGCATCGACCGCGGCTTGCGCATTGTAGCCCTGGATGTAGCCGTCCTTGGTCTTGAGGATGCGGCTTTCCGGGTCGGTGAAGTTGCGTTGCACCTTGCCGTCGGGCTCGGCTTTCGGCGGTGCTGGCGTCCGGCCCTTTTTCTTCCGCCCGTCTGCCGGGCGCTGCTGTTGCGCCTGTTGCCGGCGCCTCATCTCCTCTGTGGCGGCGGCCTTGGCTTCGGCTTCAAGCTCGGCCTTGGCGGCGCGAAGCTTGGCAAGCCGTTGCGCCTTGTCGGCCGCCCAAGCGGGCATCTCGTCGCCGCGCTTATTGCCGTAGAGCTTGTCCTCCTCGGCATCGGCGGCCTCAGCCGCCTTGAGCCAGCGGTCCACCTCCGCCGCAAGCTCGGCTTCGCGCTGCTTCATGCGCTCATAGCTCATCGCTTTGTGTTTCGACGCATTGGCCTTAATCTTGGTGCCGTCCAGCGCGACATGGCCGAGCTTCACCAGCCCGGCCTTCTCGGCCAGCCTGAGCACCTGCACGAACAAAGCGGCCAGCGCCTTAAGATGCCGCCTTCGGAACTCCGAGACGGTGCGGAAGTCCGGCGCATCGCCCGCCACGATCATCATGAAGTCGGCCCGCTCCACGGCCGCCTTGGCGATCCGGCGCGACGAATAGATGCCGCTCGCATAGCCGTGTAGCAGCAGCGCCGTCATCAGCCGCGGGTCGAACGGCGGCTGCCCCAGCGCGCTCCGGTAGCTCGCGGCAATCGCGGAAAGATCAAGCTCCTCCCGCACCAAAGCCACGATCAGCCGCGACAAGTGGTCCTTGGGCACGTAGTCCTGCACGCGCGGCGGCAGAAGTTGTGCCTCATCGATCTTCCAGGGGCGAAAATCCTTGCTCATGGCCCGCAAAGAATCAGATTCGTCGCCGCTTTGACCAGCCATTACTTGGACAAGCTCCTAGGATGATGGCCGCCTCCTGCATGGCGAAACCGGCGCCGATACAGGTGCGCGGGCCGACGCCGAAGGGCAGGTAGGCGAAGCGGTCGATTGCGTCCGGCGCGCCGGCGAGGAAGCGGGTCGGGTCGAAACGATCGGGCTCGCGCCAAAGCGCGCGGTGCCGGTGCAGCACGTAAGGTGCGATTACGACCATGGTGCCTTTCTGGATGTGGCGGCCGGCGAGCGCGTCGGGGCCGAGAGCCGAGCGGCTGATGGCGGCAATCGGCGGATAGAGCCGGTTCGATTCTTCGATCACGGCTCGCGTCTCGACCAGGCGGTCCGCGAGTGTCGTCGGCTCACCGTCGAACGCCCGGTCGGCTTCCGCGCGCACGCGCGCGCTCCATTCCGGCGACTGCGACAGCAGGTACAGGCACCAAGTCACGCAATTGGCCGTGGTCTCATGGCCGGCGGCGATGAAGGTGAGCACGTTGGCGCGTACTTCCGATTCCGAAAGCGTCTTGCCGGTCTCGGGATCGCTTGCCTTGAGCAGATGGCTGAGCAGGTCGTGCGGCGCCCGGTAGCTGCCGCGGCCGATCTGCCGCCGGCGTCTGGCGATGATGCCGTCGACCGCCGATTCGAAAAACAGCAGTTCGGCTTGCGCCTTCGAGCGTGCGAATTGCGGCACAAGTTTTCCGATGCCGAGCACGTCGAGCGGGTCGAGCCTTCCCACCGCCTCGAAATAGGTCTTCATGCCGCGGCGGATTTCTTCCGCATCGGTGCCGAAACCGTCGGAGAAGATGGTACGCTCCAGCACGTCGAGCGTGATGCGGGTGACCTCCACCGCCATGTCGACGGCTTTTCCGTGCCGCGGCCGCAGGCGCTCGACCGCCGCCCGCGCGGCTTCCGCCATCGCGGCGGCGTAGCTCATCACGCTCCTGCGCGCGAACAGCGGCGCCAGCGCCCGCCGCTGCGTGCGCCATTGCCGGCGCTCGGCGGTCAAAAGCCCGTCGGTGAGCCCGGCCGACAACACCCGGCGCTGCAGCCAATCCTTTTGATAGTTTTGCGTGTTGTCGAGCAGCACGCGGCGGATCGCCGCCGGCTCGCTCACCACCGCGACGCGCGCGAAGGGCAGGCCGCCCAGCACCACAGGCTCGCTGAAATGCGCTTCGGTCCAGGCTTCCAGCGGATTTGTCGCCAGCACCCGAAGCAGCGCCAGCGGTCCCAAGGTTTCTCCCTGGGGGATCGGGGCGGGCGGTCGCAACTTCGAAACAGTGTCGAGCATGCCGTTTCGCGCGTATGTCGGGTACGTCGCGGGATAACGGCTCGCTATCGTCTCGGGTTCCCTTTTACTGCGCCGCAACGGACGTTCGCTGCGCCTCCTGCTCGGCCAGCATACGCTCGACAAAATCGCCAATGCCCGCGATGGCGAACTTCGCTTCCGGCAAAACCGGCGCCAACAAGTGCCAAACATGCGGCATTCGCGGCCAGATCTGCAGCTCGACGTGGCAATGCGCGGCGCGCATTTTCTCCGCCATGCGCACTGCATCGTCGAGCAGGATCTCGTCACCACCGACATGGATGAGCGTCGGCGGCAACCCAGTCGGGTCGCCGTAAAGCGGTGACGCGCAGGGGTTGCGCGGGTCGGCGCCGGCCAAATAGTCCGCCGCGAATTTAGGCAGGTCGTCGGCGTTGAGCATGGGATCGGCCGCCGCGTTGCGCTTGAGCGAGGCGCCGGTCAGGGCGAGGTCGGTCCAGGGCGATAGTGCCACCGCGGCGGCGGGCGGCAAAAGACCTTCATCGCGCAAGCGCAGCAGCAAGGCGAGTGCGAGCCCGCCGCCGGCGGAATCGCCCATCACGACGATGGTCTGCGCGCCCCTTTGCCGCAGCCAGCGAAAAGCCGACAACGCGTCATCAAGCGCGGCCGGAAACGGGTGTTCGGGCGCCAGACGATAATCGATCGCGAGCAGCTGGGCGCGCGCCGCGGTGGCGATGCGCCAGGTGAAATGGCGATAGGTGGCAGTTCCCCCCAGCCGATAGCCGCCGCCATGCAGGTAAAGCACATGGCGATCGGCGCGCGAGGATGGCGTCGCGATCCAATTGCCTTTCACTCCGCCGGCATCGACCGATGTAGTCCGCGTGCTCGCCGGTGGCCGCGGAACGAGCATCTCCATCGCGCTGAAACTATGCCGCGCCTGCGCGATTGCCTGATGGTGGCTGCGGTGCCGCACGAACCAGCGCAGGCCGACGCGGGCGAGCTCGGCCCGCAGGCTGATGCGGTTTGCCGGCCGCGCGGTCAAGGGCCGCTAGCGGCCGCAGCGAGCCGCTTGGTTGCGGGGGCATCGCCTCGCTGCTCGCCGACCAGGCGGCCGTCTTCGATGGATATGATGCGGTCGGCAAACGACATCAGACGCGAATCATGCGTCACCACCAATACGCTGCTGTTCGGATCGCGGGCGATCGCCGCGAGAATGCCGAGGATGGCCTGTCCGTTGGCGCCATCGAGCGCTGCAGTCGGCTCGTCGGCAAGAATAGCCGACGGGTCCGACACGATGGCGCGCGCGATGGCCACCCGTTGCTGTTCGCCGCCGCTCAACTCGCTCGGATAAGAAGCGATCTTGTGGGCGAGACCGACGCTCGCCAGCGCCTCGCAGGCCTTGACGCGCGCCTTGCCTCCACGCCGGCCGCGCACGTCGAGCGCCAGCTGGACGTTTTCCGCAGCCGTCAGCGTCGGAAACAGGTGATAGTTCTGAAAGATGAAGCCGACATGGTCGCGGCGAAGTTGCGCCAAGCGCTCGGCGTCGGCACCCGTGGCCGGCTGCCCGCAGATCTCGAGTGTGCCCGACGTCGGCTGCAGCATGCAGCCCAAGATCGACAGCAGCGTGGTCTTGCCGCTGCCGGACGGCCCCATCAGCAAGGTCAACTCGCCGCCGCGCAGCGAAAGGTCGACGTCCTTGACCGCGTGCACCTGGCCGGCGCCGCTGCCGAGGACCTTGGACACTCCCTTCGCGGCGAGGATCGGGGCGCTCATCGCGTGAATACCACGACCGGATCGATGCGGATGACGCGCAGAATGGCGGTGAGCGCCGAGGCAACGCACATGGCGACGGTCAGCGCGAATATGGCGCCCATCAGCCACGGCGTGATCACGACCGGCAGCGCGCCGCTCGCGGTGACCCAGACCACGGCGAAACCGACGAGGCTCGCCAAGGCGAAGCCGATCACGGCATTGAGCAGCGCCTGATAGATGATGACGCTGTAGATATAGCGTTTCGACGAGCCGATGGCACGCAGGGTGGCGAACTCGTCGAGGTGGTCCTTGGTGCTGGAATAAAGCGTCTGTGCGACGATCACCGTGCCGACGATCACGCCGAGCAGGGCGCCGGCGAACAGCGCCGCACCGGCGCCGGTGCTGAACAGCCAAAAACTGCGGCTGCGGTCGCGGAATTCCGCTGTCGTAAGCACCTTGATGTCTTTGACGCTCGCTTCGATGTCCTTGCGCACGCGCGCGGCGGCGGCGTCCGGCTTCAGCTTGACCAGAAAATAGCTCGCCATGCTGTTCGGGATGCCGATGTAGTTGTAGGCGGCGTTGAGGTCGGCAAACACGTAGGGCGTGGTGGTGAACGAACGGATGCCTTGCGTCAGCGCGGCGACGCGAACGCTACGGCCGCGGATATCGGCCTTTTCGCCGAGTTTCGACACGCCGAGGCGATCGCGATAGGAGAGGTCGACCGCGACCGTGCCGGGCGCCGCGAGCGCCTTGACCGAGCCTTGCTCGACATTCCACGGCGGCAATACGCCTTCGTCGAGGTTCGAACCGACCACGAAAACCGGCGTCAGGTGGCCGCTCGGCAGTCGCCAGTCGGAAAAGCCGACGACCAGCGGTGCCGCGCTTGCCACGCCGTCCACCCCGAGGATGGTATGCCGCATGTTGGCGTTGAGCAGCGAAGGGTCTTCGAAACATTTGGTACCCGCGCGCACCACCCACAAATCGGCGGAAGCGTGGTCGATCATCTTTGTGACCATCTGCCCGAAGCCGAGATAGAGCCCCATCTGCACCATTACCAGCACGACAGAGAACACGATGCCCACGGTTGTCGCGACAAAGCGCAGGCGATCGTGAAACAGGTTGCGCGAGGCAAGCGTCAGGTTAAGCGGCATGGCGACCGTTCTCTTATCGGATGTCCGCGTCAGCGCGGCACCGGAGAGGCGGCGCGCTTGGCCGCGACGATCTGCGGTCCCGCCGTCAGGCGGCCGAATGCGACGCTCGATCCCCAGCTGAAGATCGAGCGCGCCGGTCAGCACGATGGCAAGTTTAGCGGCAGCAATAAGGCCGCTGGAAAGCAGTGCATATTGCAGCCACACGACGAACACGTAGTGGACCAGATACATGCTGTAGGCGTTGGCCGAAAGGCTGTCGAGCGTGCGTGAGCGCAGATTGCTAAGGCGCAAGGCTGCCGCCACAAGGAATATGCCGCCGGCGGCACAAGCGGGCGGAAAGGCAAGACTCGCGCCGAGACGCGTCGGCCAGCTCGCCGCGTTCCATTGCGGCATCGTCAATGCGGTCAGGCCGGCCCAGAGCGCGAAGGTGACGACGGCGGCGATCAGCCACTTGTGCCAGTTGCGGGCGAGCGGCCCGCCGGGAGCGAGCAGCCCGCGGTCGAGGCCGTAACTGCCAAGCGCAAAGCCCGCAAAGAAGAAGGCCACATAGACCGCCGGCCGGCACAGTTGCAGCGAGAACGGACCGAACGCGCCCCATTTCCACGGCGAGAATGCGAGCGCCGTCGGCACGTAGCCGATGGCCGAAACCGCAGCGAGCAGCCCGAAGAACTTGACCGGCCGTGTGCTCGCCCACGCGGCAAGTCGGCTGAGCCGTGCGACATAGCCGGGCGCAACCGCATAGAGCGCCGCCGCCATCAGGTTCACCGCCAGTAGTTGCCACAGAAACCATTCCGGCCCAGCCGGCCAGGACGGCAACGACAGCCACTGCTGCCAGAAGTTCGCGAAACTCGGATCGGCCGTGCGCAACAAATAAGCCGGATAGAAAGACGGCGGACTAAGGAACATCACCGCGAGCAGGAAGGGCAGGCCGATGCGGCGCAAGCGGTCTGCGATGTAAAGACGCGTCCCCTTGCGCAACAAACTGCCGGAAGCCACCAGTCCGGACAGGAAAAACATCATGGCCATGAGGCTCACGTCTTGCCAGGCGCAGAACACGTCGAGACCGAGCCAGCGGTGTGCGTCGACGATCGGAAAGGCCACCCAGTCGTAGGGCGGCCGATCGAACGCCGTATGCGGAGCGGGAGCGGAAGCGAGGTAAGCGAGCGAAGAATGGAACGCCAACACGATGACGATGACTACGCCGCGCAGATTGCTGAGGGCGATATTTGGCTTGGTCATGCAGTGAACCGCAGCTCGTGCGTAGTCCCCTGGTAACGGCAAATCGACGCCGAAGTTCCACGGCCGGTTCGTGAAACGGCCATATTCTCAAGACAATAAGCGCAGAATACAATCATCGACGGGACACGACATGACGGCGCGGACGGCGGTGTTCATTCTGGTCGCTTTGGCGGGCTTGGCGAGTGCGCGGGCCCAGCCGATTGAGCTCGGTCCGCGCGGCGCCGGGCACGCGCCGGCGCACCACCCAGCTTACACCGCCCAGCGCGACCCGCGCCCTTCTGTCACCGGCCTGTGGGAAAAGCGCTCCGAGAGCGGCAAGACGGTGAGCTGGTTTCTGTTCGTGCGCGACGCCGACGGCACCTATGAAGGCGCCATCGCCAAATTGTTTCCGCGGCCCAACGACCCGCCGCATCCGGTCTGCAGCAGTTGCACCGACGACCGGCGCAACGCACCGCTGCTCGGGCTGTCTTTCATCCGCGGCATGAAGCGAGAGGGTCTGCATTACGAGGACGGCAATATCCTCGACCCGCGCGACGGCAACATCTATCACGCGCAGATGACGCTCAGCCCGGACGGCCGGACGCTCACCGTGCGCGGCTATCTCGGCATTCCCTTGCTCGGCAGGGACGAGGTGTGGAATCGGCTGCCTGACGAAACCATCGCGACGCTCGACCCCACGGTGCTGGCCAAATATATGCCGGACATGCTGCCACGGCGCGACGCCGGGCGCCGGCCGCACCCGACCCGCCAGCGCTACACGCGCTAGGCCGCGATGATATCGGGCGAAATCGCTGCAATCCCGCTCATTCCCGCGCAAGCGGGAGTCCAGGATTGAATGTGAAAGCTCTAACATCGTGGTTTATCGGTCCCCGCTTTCGCGGGGACGAGCGCAGAGAATCACGCTCGCCTGGTGGTTCGACCTAAACGCATCGTGCATCAGATGCCGAGATAGTTCGACTTGATCTCGTTGTTGGCCTTGAGCTCTTCGGGCTTGGACGAATAGACCACCTGTCCCTTGCTCATCACGTGCACGTAATCGACGAGTTTGAGCGCCAGGTTGGCGTTCTGCTCCACCAGCAGGATCGACAATCCCTGCTGCTTGAGCTTGATGATCGCCTCCCACAGGCCCTGGATGATGATGGGTGCGAGGCCTTCCGAAGGCTCGTCCATGATCAGGCAGTCCGGGTTCGTCATCAGTGCGCGTCCGATTGCCAGCATCTGCTGCTCGCCGCCGGAGAGTGTCTTGGCGCGCTGGTTGCGGCGTTCGAGCAGGCGGGGAAACAGCTCGTAGACGCGCTCCAAATTCCAGTTGTGCCTTTCCGGGCTGCGCTCGGCGACCAGCAGGTTCTCTTCCACGCCGAGCGTCGGAAACACGCGGCGCCCTTGCGGCACCAGCCCCATGCCGGTGCGCACGGTTTCGAACGACGACTTCTGCGTGATGTCGTCGCCCTTGAACACGATCTTGCCGCGGCGCGGCGGGTTGAAGCCGACGATCGAATTGACCAGCGTCGTCTTGCCGACGCCGTTGCGGCCGAGCAGGCCGAGGATTTGGCCCTGCTCGAGGGTAAGCGACAGGCCCTGCAGGACATAGGCGTCGCCGTAGTAAGTGTGGATGTCCTGCACTTCGAGGATCGACATCTTAGAGCCCACACGACTGAGAAAGAGTCACCTTGCCCACCTGACATTTCCCTGGCGCATGAGCTTGTCCGAAAACCGGTTCCCACTTTTCGGGATCATGCGCTGTTCAGCCGGTCCCCAAATAGATTTCCTGCACGCGCGTGCTGTCGTGAATCTGCTGCGGCGTCCCGGTTTCGAGAATCTCGCCGAAGTGCAGCACCGAGATCTGCGAGGCGACGTCGAACACCACGTCCATGTCGTGTTCGATCAAGAGGATCGCCAAGTTGGGATCGAGCTTCATCAGGAACTTGGCCATCTCGGCGGATTCGCCGGACGACAGGCCGGCGGCCGGCTCGTCGAGCAGCAGGAGTTTGGGCTCGCTGGCCAGCCCGAGCACGATCTCGAGCTGGCGCTGCTCGCCGTGCGACAGGTTTCGTACCTCGACGTCCTTGCGGGCGAGGAAGCCGGCGGCGTCGAGCAGGCGGTAGGCCTTGTCATAGACTTCACGATAGCTCGACAGGAAGCGCCACATCACGAATTTCGTGGACCTGAGCCCTTCGATCGCCAGCAGCACATTGTCGAGCACGGTCAGTTTCGGAAACAGGCTGGTGACCTGGAAGGTACGCGCCATGCCGAGCGCGGTGCGGCGGTGGCTCGGCCATTTGGTCACGTCGTGGCCGAACAGCAGCACCTGGCCCGAAGTTGCCGGAAAAATGCCGGTGATCAGGTTGAACAGCGTGGTCTTGCCGGCGCCGTTGGGTCCGATAATGGCTTTGCGGTCGCCCGGCATGACGCGAAGCGTCACGTCGCGCGTGGCCTGCAGCCCGCCGAAGCTCTTGCTCAGCGCCGTTAGCTCGAGCGCCGGCACGCCGTTCGATTGCGCTTCGCTCACAGCGGGTTCCTTTGGCGGAGAAACGCCGGGGCTCCGCACGGGGCCCCGGCGCCGTTTTCGCTTATTCGCAGTACTTGCAGGGCGGGAAGGTGCGGCTATAGACCGGCTGCTTGAGGAACTTTTCCTTCCCGTAAGTCCAATATTGACTGACATGCGGGTAGGTCTTGATCACGGTGTTCCAGAGCTCGGCCTTGGGAAAGCCGAACATCTTCTTCTTCTCGACTTTCTTGATGTAGATGTTCTCGACCGGATTGCGGTCCTCGAAGCTCACCGGTCCGCGCACTGCGTCGACCTTAAGGCCGCCCATGATCTCGATGAACTTTTCGGCGCCGGGATATTTGCCGCCGGCCTTCTTGATCGCCTCGTCGATGATCTGCGCGGTGGTGTAGTTGCTCTCCGAATAGTAGGACGGCACTTTGTTGTATTTCTTGCGGTACGCTTTGACGAAAGCTTCGTTCTTCGGCGTCTCCAGCGCCGCACTGTACATCAGCGCCGATACGTCCCCGATCACCTCGTCGCCCATGAAGGGCAGGGCGAATTCGTCATAGCTGGTGCCGCCGCCGATAATCGGCTTCTTGTTGCCGGACCGGCGCAACTGCTTGGGGAATTGCAGCGACATCGGTCCGACCATCAGCGTGAAGATGGCGTCGGCGTCGCCCTTGATCGACGGGATGTAGGGCCCGAAATCCTTGGTGCCGATCGGGACCCAGATCTTCTGGATGATCTTGCCGCCGCAGTCCTCGAACGCCTTCTGGAAACCGCCGACCACCTCGTAGCCGAAGGCGTAGTCGGCGGCGACGGTCACGATCTTCTTGTGCTTCTGATCGCAGGCCCATTGCCCGAGCGGATGATGCGGCTGCGAGCTCGTCCAGGTGGTGCGGAAGAAGTAGGGGTACTTGCTTGCCTGCCGCTGGGTGAGATCGTCGGCCGCCGGCACCGAGGCGATGTAGAGCGTCTTTTCCTCGTTGCTTACCGGCGCCAGCGCGTAGCCGGTCGAGGCGAGCAGCCCGCCGACGAACATGTTCACGTGATCCTGCAGAACCAGCTTCTTGGCCTTGGTCACCGCCGCGTCAGGCTTGCCCTGATTGTCCTCGACGATGAACTTCACATCGGCGCCGCCGAGCTTGTTATGATGCTCGTCGAGATACATCTGGAAGCCGTTGCGCATGTCCTTGCCGATCTGGGCGAAGATGCCGGTCAGCGGCGCGATGAAGCCGATGCGCAATTCCTCCGCCTTGGCCGGAGCGCTCATGCTCAGGCCGATCACGAGGCCGCCCAACAGCATTGGCGCCAGTCGCTTTCGCAATATGCTTGTCATTGTCCTTCCCTCCCTCGTTGGTTTCCGTCGCGTTTAGGAAGCTGTCGGCGCCAGTGTCCCGGCTGCCGCCGAGCCCGACGTCTTGTTGGATGAGGCGCGCGCCTGCCGAATTCGCGCCGGAATGCCCATCAAGCCGGTCGGCAGGTAAAGAATCGTCAACACGTAGACCCCGCCCAGCACATATTGCCACCACGGGACAAGAGTACTGAGATATTCGCGCAAACCGAACACGATCGCCGAGCCGATGGCGCCGCCGACCAGCGTGCCGGCGCCGCCGAGCACCACCATCAGCAGCGCGTCGACCGATGTGGTGAGAACCACGGTCTCGGGGCTAACCAATCCATTGGTATGCGCCCACAATACGCCGGCCAGGCCTCCGAAGGCGCCAGCGATGATGAAGGCGATGTATTTGTGCAGCCAGGTGTTGTAGCCGAGGATCTGCATGCGCAATTCGCGCTCGCGGATGCCGGCGAGGCTGCGGCCAAACGGCGACTGCACGAGCACGTAGAGCACGATCAGCGTCGCCACGAAGAAGCCGAACACCAGGAAAAAGAAGACGCGCTCGTTGGTCAGATCGAGACCGAAGGCCGGCCGGGTGGCGACGCTGATGCCGTTGTCGCCGCCGGTGAGCGAGTTCCAGCGGTAGGCGAGGCCCCAGACGCACTGGCCGAGCGCCAGCGTGATCATCAAAAAGTAAACGCCGGTGGCGCGGATGGCGAACAGGCCGAAGAAAGCGGCGAGCAACGCCGCCAATGCCATGCCGAGCAGCACCACCAGCCAAAAATCCCAACCCAGACCGATATGGTATCGGGTCGCCAGGATCGCGGTGAAATAGGCGCCGACGCCGAAATAGGCGGCCTGGCCGAGCGAGGCGAGGCCGGTGAAGCCGAGCAGAATGTCGAGGCTCATGGCCAGGATGGCGAACACCAGCGCGCGCGTCGCCAGCAGCACCACGAACGACGACGAGTGCGGGATGACAAAGGCGAGCGCCGCCAGCACCAGCGCCACGATGAGGACTTTGAGCCTTTGGCCGTTCATCGCGTCCCGCTCACTCGCGCCCGAAAAGCCCGGTCGGCTTGATCGCCAGGATCAGCACCATGGGCGCGTACAAGGTAAAGTACGACACTTCCGGGAACAGCGCCTTGCCGAAATTGTCCGCGAGCCCCACCAGCAGCGCGCCGATCGCCGCGCCGCCGAGCGAGCCCATGCCGCCGATGATGACCACCGCGAAGGCGAGCGGCAGCATCTCAAAGTCGAGGCCGGGATAAACACCGAGGAAGGCGCCGCCGATCACGCCGCCGAGCGCGGCGAGGAAGGCGCCGAGCGCGAAGATAAACATCGAGATGCGGTTGGTGTCGATGCCGACGCCGCGCGCCATCTCTGCATCGTCGACGGTGGCGCGCACCGCTGCACCCATGCGCGTCTTCTCCATCACCAGCCACAGAGCGATGCCTATCGCCAACGCCATGCCGATCATGAACAGGCGGTAGGCGGGGAAATAGACGCCGCCGATCACCAGACTATGGTTCAGGACGGGGTCGGGATTGATGTCCATATTGTCGCCGCCCCAGATGTCGAGCGCTGCCTGCTGGAACAGGAAGGCGAAACCGACCGTCAGCAGCACCTGACGCAGCGGATCGAAGCCGAGCGGGCGCAAAAAGACGCGCTCCATCACCAGCCCGATGATTGCGACGGCCAGCGCCGCCAGCGGCAGCGACAGCATCCACGAGCCGGTCACCCAGATCACCGTCAGCGCGATATAGCCGCCCCACAAGAAATAAGCGCCATGCGACAGGTTGACGATCCGCATGACGCCGAAGATCAGGGACAAGCCGCTGCCCACCAGGAACAGCAGCGCGCCGTAAGAGATGCCGTTAAAGGCCTGCACCAGCCAGAATTGTGTATTCACTCCCCTCTGTCCTTCTTTTCCGAAGGTTGCGGGCTAGCTTACTGAGGTCGCACGCAGATGAACACCCCAAAAGGCCGCAGCCGGTGCACCTCGCAGGAATTTACGGCCGCGCTACCTGCGCCGACGCGCTTTGCCGCCGGCCTGCCTTTTCGGCGGAATGATCGGGAGCAATAGGTAAGACGCCTTCGCCCGGCTGAAATGCAGAGTTGTGGTGCCGTTGAAAATGGCGGGCGGACGGTCGCGCGGATCGTCGTGCAGGAACGGGCCGCAGCCCGTGAGTTCGTTCTTGAAGTTCGACAGTTTGCCGCCGCTGCCGCCGGGATAAACGTAATCCTTGCCGCGCACCGACAGGCCGACGCGATAGCCTGCGGGTACCACGATGCAGGTCGGCCAGATCTCGATGTCCAGTTCCACCGGCCGGGCTTTCTTCAGCGGCTGTATCTCATCGTGGGTGTGATAGGGCCGGTACGGCGTCGACAGTTTCTTGTCGAGCTTGCGATGCGAGGCGCGCAACCAACCTTGCGCAACGGGCGTATGCGGATCGATGGCGCCCTGAAACACGATTTCTCTCAGATCGCCGGTGAACACCCGCAATACGATGAAGAAGTCGGCATCCGAGGTGGAAGAGGACGCGAACAATTTGAGCGCCGACGGCCCGGTGATCTCGGTTTCCTGCGCGAGTGGCGGCGTCAGGAAAGTAAGGCCGTCCCCCATGGCCGCAAACGACAGCTTGGCGTTGCCCGAGGGCTTGCGCGTCGTCAGCGTCATGGTTGCCGGGTCGAGATAAAACTTGGTCCATTTGGTGCGCCGGAGCGGCCATTCGTTCTCGGCGCGCGCGACGAACGTCTCGCCGGGATGTCGCACCTGGAGCAACACCCTCGGCTGCTTCGACCAGCCGGTGTGCTTGCCATGCAGGAAATGGTCGAAAAAGCGCAGCTGCTGCTCGCGCCCGTAATCGGTGTAGAAATGCGTCCAGTGCTCGATGCCGTGGGCTTCGAGCCATTTCTGCTTTGAAGCTGCGCGCACGAAGCCTTCGAAATTGCCGCGCGGGTGCAGGCCCTGACCGCCCCAATTGGCGGCGGAGAACAACGGCGTCACCACCTTCGACCACACTGGCGAACGCTCGCGGTGATACCGGTCGTCGAGCGGATGGCCCGCGATTTCCGCGCCGAAATCGGCGCGGTTTTTCCTGAGCACATCGTCCGGCAGCGTCTCCGGCCCGCACACCAGTTCGCCGTGCACGCGGCTGCGGCCGCCGCGCTCGCCCGCGCCATATTGCACGGTCTTGACCTGCATGTCGTACCAGTTCTCCCAGAAGGTGGAGAGAATGCCGCCGTGATGCGTCATGTCGCGATACCAGTCGGCGGAGCCTTCCCAAACGCACATGGCGGCGAGATGCGGCGGCTGCAGCGAGGCGACGTGCCACTGGTTGATGCCGTAATAGGAAATGCCGTTGAGCCCCACCTTGCCGTTCGACCAGGGCTGCACGCCTGCCCACTCGATGCAGTCGTAGAAGTCCTTTGTCTCACGCGGCGAGAAATGGTCGATCACGCCCGGCGAGCAGCCGGCCCCGCGCGAATCGACACGCACGCAGACATAGTCGTGCGGCACCCATTTCTCCGGATCGACCACCTCCCAGTTCTGGTACTTGTTGGTGGAGTTGGCGGAAACGTCGGGATGCTTTTCCACCATGCGCTGCCAGGCGCTCGGATAGCCGTCCTGGAAGGCGAGGTTCTTGGCGTAGGGGCCGTAGCTGAGGATGACCGGATAGGTCCCTTCTTTCTCCGGGCGAAAGACGTCCGCGCGCAGCACGAGCCCGTCGTCCATGGCGATGGGCACGTTCCAGTCGATCCGCATGCCGTCGCGGATTTCCGTGCGCTCCTCAAGCGCCGCCATGCGGTGCCTCCCCGTTATTGTGTTTGCGGGAGGCTACAGAGGAGCCGAGGGAATGCGCAAGAGGAAGGGCGACATCCGCTCGTCCCCGCGCAAGCGGGGACCCAGAGACAAGCTAGTCGGCGCTCTGGTCTTTGCGCTGGATTCCCGCTTCCGCGGGAATGAGCGGAGAAACTATCGCTTCTTTCGCTTCACGCGCGCCATCTTCTCCAGCACCGCGCAGACGGAAGCAGTGTCTTGCTCGCTGAAACCGCTTTTCTGCGCCTTGTTGTAGATCGCCTTGGTCGCGTCGAACATCGGCGTCGGCACTTTGATCTTGCGGGCGTAGCCGCCGATCACCTGCATGTCCTTGTCCCACACTGAAATCTTCATGGTGGCGTCTTTGTACTTGCCCTTCACCATCATGGGTGCGCGCAGTTCGAAGATGCGCGAATTGCCGGCGCCGCCCTTGATCAGGTCGAAAGTCAGCTGCGGCGGCAGCCCGGCTTTCATGCCCAGCACCATGGCTTCGGCAGTCGCCACGTTATTGATGGCGACCAGCAGATTGGCGACGTATTTGATCTTGCAGCCGTTGCCGAAGACGCCGACGTCGTAGACGTGGCGGCCGATGGCCTCGAATAGCGGCTTGAGCCGCCGGATCGCCTTGCTGTCGCCGCTGGCGTAGAAGACGAGATCGCGCACCTTGGCCTGCGAGCCGGTGCCGCTCACCGGCGTGTCGAGCATGACGTGGCCGGCCTTGGTGAGCACGCTGCGTGCTTTTTCCTTATCTGAAATGGCGAAGGTGCTCATTTCCACCACGGTCTTGCGCGGCAGCTTGGCGACGGCGATGACGCGCGCCGTGTCCATGAGGGCTTGCGGCTTGGGCAGGCTGGTGAGGATCACCGGCACCTTCTCGGCAAGGTCGAGGGCGCTGGAAGCGAGCTCGACGCCGGCGGCTTCGGCCTCGCGGCGGCGTACGGCGCGGATGTCGTAGCCGACCACGCGCCAGCCGGCAGCGGCCAGGTTTTTGGCGAAAGCACCGCCCATGATGCCGAGCCCGATCACGCCGACCGTGCCCTTGCTGCGTTTCGCCATTCAATCCCCTCCGGATGGAAAATAGAAAGCGGTGCGTGTCCCGGCATCCTTATGCGGTTGAACCCCCGCTCTGTCGAGTATCACATGAGTTGTAATGGCGGCTTTCACACAGGGGCGCGATCGCCTATCGTCGCCGGCGACTAAATTCGGAGGAGCCATGAAAGTCGGAGTAGCCGGTCTCGGCGCCATGGGCGCCGCCGTCGCCGCGCGGTTGATCGAAGTGGGCCAGAACGTCGCGGTGTGGAATCGCACGCCGGAGAAGGCGAAGCCTTTGGGCCAAGCGGGCGCCAAGATTGCCGGCTCGCCGGCCGAGCTCGCGGCAGCGAGTGAAATTGTCATCACCTTGCTCACCGACGGCGCCGCGATCGACGCGGTCTACAACGGGCCGAACGGGCTGCTGTCGGGCGACGTCAAGGGCAAGCTGTTCATCGAGATGAGCACGGTGGCGCCCAAAGTCGAGACCGATCTGGCGCCCAAGGTACGCGCCAAGGGCGCGGCGCTGGTGGAATGCCCGGTGGGCGGCTCGACGCAGCCGGCGCGCACCGGCAAGCTGCTCGGCCTGATGGGCGCCGAGCCGGCGGATGCCGCGCGTGCGCGCCCGCTGCTCGAACAGCTCTGCCGCAAGGTCGAGCACTGCGGGCCGGTCGGCGCTGGCTCGGCCATGAAGCTCGCCATCAACCTGCCGCTGATGGTGGCCTGGCAGGCCTATGGCGAAGCCTTCGCCATCGCGCGCAGCGTCGGCTGGGAGCCCAAGCGCCTGCTCGACCTGTTCGCCGAGAGCAACGGCGCCAACAACGCGCTCAGGATGCGTGTCGAGATGATCGTGAACCTGTTCGAGGGCAAGGATCCCGGGCCGACCACCTTCTCGATCGCCAATGGGGTGAAGGATCTGCGCACCATGGTGGCGACGGGCGAAGCGCTCGGCGCCGACATGCGCGCCACCAAGGCGACGCTCGCCGGCTTCGAAGACGCCACCCAACACGGCATCGGCGGCGGCGATGGCGCGCAGATGGCGGTGTATTGGGCGGAGCGGACGGGAAAGAAATAGGAGTAGCGCCATGAAGCTGTTCTCCTACTGGCGTTCGCTCGCGACTTATCGCGTGCGCATCGCGCTCAATCTGAAAGGCGTCGCGCCCGACGAAGTCATCAACGTCAACCTGCACGAGGGCAAGCAGCGGGCGGCGGAATTCCGCGACATCAATCCGATGATGGCGCTGCCCGCGCTGGTCGAGGACGACGGCAACGTGCTGTTCGAATTGCTCGCCATCCTGGAATATCTCGAGGAGACGCATCCGCACCCGCCGCTCTTGCCGAAGGAGCCGAAGGCGCGCGCCCGCGTGCGCGGCTTGGCGCAGATCATTGCCTGCGACACGCATCCGCTGATCGTGCCGCGGGTGCGCGAATTTCTCGCGCGCGACTACAAGGTCGACGAGGCCGGGGTGATGAAATGGGGCCATCACTGGCACACCCAGGCGCTCATTGCGCTGGAGAGCCATCTCGCCGGCTCCGATCAGACCGGACGCTTCGCGCAGGGCGACCAGCTCACCATCGCCGATATTTGCCTGTGCGGTCAGGCCGTGGGCGCGGCCTATTTCAAGGTCAACATGGGCGCCTACCCGACCTTCAACCGCATCGTGCACGAGTGCAACAAGATCGACGCCGTCGCGCGCGCCCATCCGCTCAAGCAGCCGGGGGCGCCGGCCGCCCTGTAACTCCATGCTCAATACCGCAATTGTCGGCCTCGGCTGGTGGGGCCGCACCTTGGTCAAGGCGGCGCGCGATTTCGGCGCGCCGCTCAATTTTACGCGCGGCGTGACGCTTGAGCCGGACACGGTCAAAGAATTCGCCGCCGAGCACAAAATCGCGCTGAGCTCGTTCGACGAAGTGCTGGCCGACCCTTCCATCCAGGCGGTGGTGCTGGCGACCCCGCATTCCGCCCACCGCGCGCAAGTGATCGCGGCGGCCGAGGCCGGCAAGCAGATCTATTGCGAGAAGCCGTTCGCGCTCAGCAAGGCCGACGCGGTCGCCATGCTGGAGGCCGTCGAGCGCGCCGGCGTCACCATCGCGGTCGGCCATCATTTCCGGCTGATGCCCTCGATGCGCGCGCTGGCCGAGCTCAAAGCGCAAGGGCGCCTTCGGCACCATCATGCACATGGAAGGCAATTACAGCCACGACTGGCTGGCGAGCTATCCGGCCGACAGCTGGCGCATGGCGCGGGAAGAAAGCCGCGCCGGCGGCATGACCGGCATGGGCATCCACGTGCTCGATTGCTTCCGCGACCTCAACGGGCCGATGAAACGCGTCAGCGCGCTGTCGAAAGCGCGCGCGCTCACGCACCTGCCGACCGGCGACACCACGGCGGCGCTGATCGAGTTCGAGAACGGCGCAACGGCCACGCTCGGCACCACCATCAAGACGCCGTTCCGCTGGCGCATCGCCGTGTTCGGCGAAAACTGCTGGGCGGAAAGCGCAGGCGAAACGCGCGTCATCCTGCGCCGCGCCGGCAAGGACGATCCGGACGTGATCGACTACCCGCACGACAATCACCTCGGCCGCAATTTGAATCATTTCGCCAAGGCGGCGATGGGGCAAGCCAGCTTTCCCATTTCACCGGAAGGAATATTGCAGACCGCGGCGGCGCTCGAAGCCGTGTTCAAGTCTGTCGATGCCGATGGCACCTGGATGGAGGTGTGATAGGCTTCGAAGCAAGCCAGACCGCGCGGGGTTCGAAGCCGCCGAGCGTCTTGGATCGGGGCGACGGATATGCCTGTGCACGATGGCGGCTGTCTTTGCGGCGCGATCCGCTACCGCGTCACATCCCCGCCGATGCGCGTGACCATCTGTCATTGCCGCTTCTGCCAAAGGGCCACCGGCTCGGCTTTTCTGGTCGAGCCGATTTTCAGAACATCCGACTTCGCCGTCATTTCAGGTCAACCGAAAATTTACCGCCAGCGGTCCGAAGGCAGCGGCAAAATGGTCGATGTGCATTTCTGCGCTGACTGCGGCACCAAGCTGTTTCTGACGTTCGAGCGATTTCCCGACGCCGTCGGCGTCTACGGCGGCACTTTCGACGACCCGAACTGGTTCGAGCGATCGGCCGCCAATACACGGCACATTTTCGTAGGCGTCGCGCAACGCGGCACCGTCATTCCGGCGGGCATCAAGTATTACGAAGCGCACGCCACGACTAATAACGGCGACCCGATCGAGTCGCGGATTTTCGACGAGGCGCACGTGATCGGCCCGGACTAGGGCGTGATCGCGTAGCTTTGAATCAGGTCGAGCCGCGAACTCACTTCACCTCTCCCATCGGGAGAGGTCGGATCGCGAAGCGATCCGGGTGAGGGGTCATAGCCTTACGAGAGTCATGATCCCCCTCACCCCAACCCTCTCCCCAACGGGGAGAGGGAGCGCGCCATACTGCGTCGCTTCGCCTCGATCCAAAACGATCGTGCCTTAACCGGTGCACGCGAATTGTCAAACGGCCGCGCGCCGATTCTTTTTCGACGAAGCGATCGCGTCGTCCCAGACTTCATGAATCTGCGCGACCTCGCGCTCGAAGCGCTCGAGGAACAATCGCGCCTGCGTCGACAGCCGCCGCCGCGTCGGCTGGATGACCACGAACTCGGCATGCATCTCCGGCGCGACGAAAGGATTGACCGTCAGCTCGCCGCGGCCGATGTCGTTCACCGCGATCACGCTCGGCAGGATGGTCGCCCAGTCCGAGCGCGCCACGAATTCGAGCGTGGCGATCATGGCGTCCATCTCCAGCATGGCCTCGATCTCCACGCCGTGGCTCTGGAAATAGGTCTCCAGATTGCGCCGCCTGATATTGTCCGGGCCCGGCACCACGATCTTGAGCGGCTTGCATTCCGACAGCCGCAAAGGAGCGAGCGGCGTGAAGCCGCGCTTCGGCCCGGAGATCAGCATTTCGCGGTCGCGCAGCAACAGCCGTGATTTGAGCCCGAGGGCGCCCTCGAAGGCCGGCACAACCGCAAAGTCGAGCTCGTCGTCGAGCACCATGTCGGTCAGCAAGTTGCTGTAGCCCTCGACGATGTGCAGGCGCACCTCCGGACAGCGCGGCACGAAATCGTCGAGCACCGGCGCCAGCACGGCGCGGGTGAAGGTCGGCATCAGCCCGATGCGCAATTCGCCGGTGACCTTACCGGCGAGCGAGCGCGCCTCCTCGGCGGCGTGCTCGAGCGCGCCTACCGCTTCGACGCAGCTCTTGTAATAGCGGTGGCCGGCCGGGGTCGGCTTCACCCCGCCGGCGGTGCGCTCGAACAGCTTCACCCCGAGGGCGCGCTCGACCGCCGCCACATGCTGCGAAATTCCCGATTGCGTCGCGTTCTCGCGCGCCGCCGCGCGCGTGAAGGAGCCTTCCTCGCACACGGCGATGACGGCGCGGACCTGGCGGAGAGGGATGGCACGCACGGGATTTGCCGATATTAGAAATCATAATGGCGAATGGCAGATTATATTATTTCTTTAATGCCCGCCAGCCGAATAACATTCCAAGCAATATTCGCAATAAGAGGGGCGCTTGCGAGCGCCGGCGGGAGGAACCTCATGGGCACAGCGAATTTCGGCATCGCCGGCATGGATTGGCAGCAGCGGGTCAACTGGGACCGGCTGCGCGAATACCGCATCGAGCGAGCGCGTCAAATGATGAAGAAGCACGGCCTCGGCGCCATGCTCTGCATGTACGACGAAAACGTGCGCTACATCACCGGCACGCTGACGCCGGGCTGGAACAGGCTGAAGCCCGGCCTGCGCTACGCCATGTTGTGCGGCGATGGCCGGCCGATCCTGTTCGAGCAGGGCGACATCGGTTTCCAGATCGAGCGCCACGTGCCCTGGCTGCCGAAGGAGAACGTGCGGCACTCCTTCGCCTGGATCAAGGGCGCGGCCGGTCCCGCCTCCACGCAGCAGGTCAACAAGTTCACCAAGGCGGTGTTGCAGGCGATGAAGGACAACGGCGTTGCCGGGCAGAAGCTCGGCGTCGACTTCATCGACATCAACATGATCACCATCTTCAAGGAGAACAACATCAACTGGGTGGACGGCATGACACCCATGATGGAGGCGCGCGCGGTCAAGAACGAGGACGAGCAGGAATGCTTCCGCATCGTCGGAGCGATTGGCGACGCCACGCACTGGGAATGCATGAAATTCCTGCGCCCCGGCATCACCGAGAACCAGGTGACCGCGCATCTGATGGAGTATCTCTACAATATTCCCGGCATGGAGGACGTCGAGGACGTGATCGTGTCGTCCGGTCCCAACACGTGGCCGAACTGGCGCAACTTCTCCGACCGCATCATCCAGCCCGGCGACATCGTGTTCATGGATTTGGCCGCGCTTACCTGGAACGGCTACAAGTCCTGCTATTACCGCACCTATTGCGTCGGCAAGGAGCCGACGCAGGAGCAAAAAGACACCTACAAGACCGCGCTCGATTGGCTCTACGATTCGATCGGCGCGGTGAAGGTCGGCGCCACCACGCGCGACATCGCGCTGAAATGGCCGTCGGCGATGGAGACCTGGGGTTACGAAGACGAGGACCAGGCCGCCGCCAATCTGTGGGGGCATGGGCTCGGCCTGGCGCAATACGACCCGCCGGTGATCTCGCGCATCTGGTCGCTCGACCATCCGGTCGAGATCAAGGAAGGCATGACCTTCGCGCTCGAAACGCAGCACGGCAAAAAATTCCGTTACGGCGTGCGCATCGAGGAAATGCTGATCGTCAAGAAAGACGACATCGAGATCGTGTCGAACTTCCCGGTGAAGCAGATCACCGTGGTCGATCCGCTGCCGGGCTACGGGGATCATGTGAAATAGGCTTCGTGTCCCGGGCGCCGCGCAGCACGACGTGATGCGCTGCAGACCCGGGACCCCGGTTATCCAGCAACGCAGGCTGGATCCCGGATCAGCGGTGCGCCGCTTCACGCTGCACCGCAGCCGGGACACGAGGACGATATGGCCGAGTTCATTCTGCCGCTCAGCGCCCCAGCCGCCACCGACGCCGACACCGTCGGGCCGAAGGCGGCCAATCTGGCACGGCTCGGCCAAGCCGGCCTGCCGACGCCGGGCGGCTTTGCGCTCACCGCCGCGGCCTATCGCCATCAACTGCGCCATCTCGGCATCGAGGACCTGCTCAAGCAATACAGCGCCGCCGATTTGCCGGCCTCGCGCAAGCTGTCGGTGCAGATCAGGCTGGCGCTCTATGAAAAGCCGGTGGCGCCCGACATCCTGGAGCCGCTCACCGCCGCGTGGCGCGCCGTGCTGGGCGAGGGCGGGCGCGGCGTGGTGCGCTCTTCGGCGCTGATCGAGGACCGCAAGGGCGCCAACTTCGCCGGCCAATTCGAAAGCTTCCTCGGGTTGACCGACGAAGCCGAATTCCTCACCGCGGTGCGCGCCTGCTGGGCGGCGTTGTGGACTTCGCATGCGCGCCGCTACATGGACAATGCGGGGCTCTCGCCCGCCGACACGGCCATGGGCGTGCTGATCCAGCCGCTGATCGCGGCGCGCGCCTCCGGCGGCGGCTTAAGCGAGACCGCCGAAGGGCAGATGCTGATCTCGGCGACTTGGGGCCTCGGCTCGGCCATCGCGCAGGGCGAGGTGGTGCCCGACCGCATCGTGCTCGCCAAGAACGGCTTCCTGCGCACCGTCGCTCCCGGCCGCAAGGGCCATCGCGACACCTGCGAGCACGGCGTCGCCGCGCCGCAGCTCGTGCCGCAAGACCAGGTGAGCGAGCCGTGCCTGACGGCGGGCGAAGCGGTGACGCTCGGCCGCCTGTTGAAGAAATGCGAGCAACTCGCCGGCTCGGCCGTCGAGATCGAATGGGCGATGGACGAGAAGGGCTTCAAGCTGCTGCAGTCGCGCCCGCTGCACGTGGAAGCGCCGGTGGTGCCCGACGCGATCTGGCTGCAGCATCCGGGCTTGAACGGCCATCCCGCCGGCATCGGCTGGGGCTCCGGCCGCGCCGTCGTGGTCAACTGCGAGTGCGAGCTTTCGCGAGTAGCCCCCGGCGACATCCTGGTCACGCGCGTGGCTGGCCCGGCGCTCAGCCACATCCTGCCGCGCGTCGCCGGCGTGGTGGCCGAGCTCGGCGGCTCCACCTCGCATCTTGCCTCGCTCGCGCGCGAGCGCGGCATTCCCATGGTGCTGGGCGTGCTGGACGCCACCCGCGCCATCCCCGACGGCGCGCAATGCGCGGTCGACGGCGTCGCCGGCATCGTGCGGTGGCAGCGGTGAGCGTCAAGCCGCGCATCTTCGTCACGCAGCCGATCGCCGAGAGCGCCATGAAGCGCCTGCGCGCGCTCGGCCGCGTGACGGTGTTTCCCGACGACAGCCGCATTATCCCGCAGCGCACGCTGATCGCCGCCGTCAAGCAAGCCGACATTCTGTTCTGCCTGCTGCACGACAAGATCGACCGCGCGGTGATCGCCGCCAACCCCAAGCTGCGCCACGTGGCGGCGCAGTCGATCACGCCGTCCAATATCGACGTCGCCGAGGCGACCAAGCGCGGCATCCCCGTCACGGTGGTGCCCCCAGTGACCACCGAGGCAACCGCCGATCTCACCTTCGGCCTGATGATCGCCGCCGCGCGCCGCATGGTGGAGGGCGACCGGCTGGTGCGCGCCGGCAAATTCCCCGGCGGCCAATCGCGCCATCTGCTCGGCTCGCTGGTCTGCGGCAAGACGCTCGGCCTCATCGGCGGCGGCGGCCTGATCGGCAAGGCGGTGGCGAAGCGCGCGCACGGCTTCTCCATGCGCGTGCTCTATTGGACGCCGCGGCGCAAGCCGGAAAGCGAGGAGCGCGAGGCCGGCCTGACCTTCGTTCCGCTCGACGAGCTGCTGCGCCAATCCGATTTCGTCTCGCTGCATTCGCCGCTCAACGGCGGTACCCGTCACCAGATCGGCGCGCGCGAGTTCGGGCTGATGAAGAAGACCGCCTTCATCATCAACACCGCGCGCGGGCCGATCATCGAGGAGGCGGCGCTGGTGCGCGCCTTGAAAGCGCGGCGCATCGCCGGCGCCGGCCTCGACGTGTTCGAGCACGAGCCCAAGGTGGCGGCCGAGCTCAAGCGCATGAAAAACGTGGTGCTCAATCCGCATATCGGCAGCGCGGCGGTCGAGACGCGCGACGAGATGGCCAATATCGTGGTCGACAATATCGAGGCGCTGCTCGCCGGCCGCGCGCCGCCCAACTGCGTGAACCCCGAGGTGTTGGGCAGGTAGCTGGGCCGCACAGCGAGGTGTCATCGCCCGTGCCCGCCTTCGCGGGGCCAGGTTGCAGCAGGCGATCCAGTAGTCCAGGCGCTTGCGATAGGATCGACAATCAGTGAGTACTGGGTCCCCGCCTTCGCGGGGACGACAGCTTGTAGCGGGGAGGAAACCATGGCGGATCTACCCAAGCTCGACGTGGTGATTGCCAACAATTTCGGCCATCTGCCGATGTTCGTCGGCGCGGAGAAGGGTTTCTTCAAGGGCCATGGCGTCGACGCCAGCTTCAGGGTGGTCGATACCGGCACCGACATGGTCAATGCCCTGCACAACGGCGAGGCGCAGGTCGGCGACATGAGCACCACGACCTATCTGAAGGCGGTGCACGCCGGCAATCCGTTCCAGGTCATCGGCTTGATCATGAACGACGCCACCAACGACCGCTGCGACACGCCGCTCGCCATCGTCAGCAAGAAGGGCACCGGCATCAATGTCGGCAAGATCGGTGACCTGCGCGGCAAGAAGGTCGGCCTCGCGCGCGGGCAGACCTCCGATGAATTTTTCAAGATGGTGCTGCGCCGCGCCGCCGTGAAATACGACGACGTGACCATCGAGAACATCTGGTCGCAGTTCGGGCTGGCGCCCGCGCTGCAGGAGGGCAAGGTCGACGCCATCGTGACCTGGGAGCCCTATGTGACGCAGGCTCTGACCCAGGTGCCGGACTCCTACGAGGTGATCCGCGGCGGGCAGCACATGTCCTACGTCATGGTCGCCGTCGCGCATGGACCGACCATCGAGAGCAAGCCCGCGGTGATCAAGAGCATCGCCGCCGGATTGGCGCAGTCGTCGCATTTCACCCGCAACAACCGCGACGCGGCGGTGGAGATCTTCGCTAAGTGGGTGCCGGGTACCGACGTCGCCATCGGCAAGAAGGCAATCAAGCACATCCACTTCGATCCGCGCATGTCGCCGGCCGTGCTGCGCGCCTTCGAGAACGCCGAGGACGAGGTGCTGATGAACACGCTCAAGGGCGCCGCGCGCCTCGACGTGCCGAGCCTGTTCCGCCCGGAATTCATGCAGCAGGTCGAGAAAGAGCACCCGGAATATTTTTCCGATCTGCCGAAGCTGTCGTGAGCGGGTGCGAGAGCATGATCCATTCGGGTTGACTCACACTCCGCTCATTCCCGCACCCGCCTGCGCGCGTGCAGGCTGCAGCGGGAATCCAGGGTTAAATATGAAAATTCTAGCGCTTTGGCCCTGGGTCCCCGCTTTCGCGGGGACGAGCGGAGAAAACGACGCTCGCCTGGTGCTTCGACTTAAACGCATCTTGCCCTAGCCAACGCTCCGCCGGCCCTGTCGGTGCGGCGCGGGCCACGCCGGTTTCCCTTTTTCCTTTCCCCCAAAGGGGAATGGAGCGCCGGGAGGCGCCGGGGGCTTGCGAGGCCCCTTGAGGCCGCCCTTGCGATCGGGCGGCCTTGCGCGCCGTGCGAAGGCGCGCGCCCCGGGTTGAGTCCGGGGCTGCGCCTCCCGGCGCTCCATCCGCGGCGCCATTGTCGGGCGCCGGGCCCCGCCTTGCCGTCCGGCCGTCCTCGAGACGACGGCCGGCGGCGCCGACGGTGCGACGTCTTGTATATTATCCTATAGGAAAGTTGTCAAGAGGCCTATGGATTTATTCCGCCGTCCAGCCGCCGTCCACCACCAGCGAGGTGCCGGTCATCAGCGCGGCGGCGTCGCTCGCCAGGAACACGACGGCGCCGGTCAGGTCGTTAAGCTGGCCGAGGCGGCCGAGCTTGATGCGGCGCAAGGTATCGGCGCGGAACGTCTCGTTCTCGAAGAACGGGCGCGTCATCGGCGTCTCGATGAAAGTCGGCGCCAGCGTGTTGACGCGGATCTTGTGCGGGGCAAGCTCGATCGCCATCGCCTTGGTGAAGCCCTCCATGGCGTGCTTGCTGGCGCAATAGACCGTGCGCGTGGCGCCGCCGACATGACCCATCTGCGACGACACGTTGATGATCGAGCCCGGCTTGCCGGCCTTGACCAGGGCGCGCGCCACTGCCTGCGCCACGAAATAGGCCGCGCGAACATTCAGGCCCACCACGAAATCGAAATCTTCCACCGTGACGTCAACGAAGGGCGCCGGCCGGTTGGTGCCGGCGTTGTTGACCAGGATGTCGAACGGCGCCTGCGCCGCGATTGTCGTTTGCGTGGCCTCGACGTCGCGCACGTCGAGGGTGAGCGGCTCAGCCTGCTGCCCGCGCGCGCGGATGGCGTCGGCCGCCTCCTCGATCTCTTTCGTCGTGCGTGCGGCGAGCGTCACTTGCGCGCCGGCATCGGCGAGCGCGCAAGCCGCCGCCAGCCCGATGCCGCGCCCGGCGCCGGTCACCAGGGCGCGGCGGCCGTCGAGGCGGAAGGAAGGGGTGGGGGTGAGCTCCATGCCGTTATTCTGTGACATTCCGGGGCCGAGCGAAGCGAGGGAACCCGGAATCCATGACCCCTGTCTGCCGTGATGTTTAGCGCCGGGGTTATGGATTCCGGGTTCGCCGCTGCGCGGCGCCCCGGAATGACGGTTTCTCACTCCGCCGCCTGCGCGTAGGGCACGTTGCGCCCGCCGTAGCGGCGCACGCGGATATTGGCCTGCTCGGCGTGGCCCAGAAAGCCTTCCAGCACGCACAGCCGCGAGCAATATTCGCCGATCATGGCGCTCGCCTCGTCGGTCAACACCTTCTGATAGGTGCAGGTCTTGAGAAACTTGCCGACCCACAAGCCGCCGGTATAGCGCGCCGCCTTCTTGGTCGGCAGCGTGTGATTGGTGCCGATCACCTTGTCGCCATAGGCGACGTTGGTGCGCGGCCCTAAGAACAGCGAGCCGTAGTTCTTCATATTGTCTAGGAAGTAGTCGGGATCGCGCGTCATCACCTGCACGTGCTCCGAGGCCACGCGGTCAGCCTCGGCGACCATCTCTTCGTAAGAATCGCACACGATGACCTCGCCGTAGTCCTTCCAGGCCTGCCCGGCTGCGTCGGCGGTCGGCAGGATTTTCAAGAGCCGCTCGACCTCGCCCATCGTCTCGCGCGCGAGCTTCTCCGAATTGGTGATCAGCACCGCGGGCGAGGTCGGCCCGTGCTCGGCCTGGCCGAGCAGGTCGGTGGCGCAAATCTCGCCGTCGACGCTGTCATCGGCGATGATCAAAGTTTCGGTCGGGCCGGCCAACAGATCGATGCCGACGCGGCCGAACAGCTGGCGCTTGGCCTCCGCCACATAGGCGTTGCCGGGGCCGACGATCATGTCCACCGGCTCGATGCTCTCGGTGCCGAGCGCCATGGCCGCCACCGCCTGCACGCCGCCCAGCACGTAGATTTCGTCGGCGCCGCCGAAATGCATGGCGGCGACGATGGCGGGATGCGGGCCGCCCTTGAACGGCGGGGCGCAGGCAATGATGCGTTTGACGCCAGCCACCTTCGCCGTGACGATCGACATGTGCGCCGAGGCGACCATCGGATAGCGCCCGCCCGGCACGTAGCAGCCGATCGAGTTCACCGGGATGTGGCGGTGGCCGAGCACGACGCCGGGCAGCGTCTCGACTTCCAGGTCGTGCATGCTCTCGCGCTGCTTCTGCGCGAAGTTGCGCACCTGCGCCTGGGCGAACTTGATGTCGTCGAGGTCGCGCCGCGGCACCTGCGCGATGGCTTTTTCGATCTCGGCCGGCGACAGGCGGAAATCCTTCGGCGACCATTTGTCGAACTTCTGCGACAAGTCGCGGATCGCGGCGTCCTTGCGCGCGTCGACTTCGGCGAGGATGCCTTCCACCGTCTGGCGCACATGAGCGTCGGCGGCCTTGATCGCGCTCGCGTCCATTCCGCGCTTGAGATGGCGGGGCATCGGGGTCCTCCATTCGCTCGACGGTCGTCCCCCGCGCAAGCGGGGGACCCAGTCTCACTGACTGCCGATCCTATCTCATGCGCAGGGATTACTGGATGCCCCGCTTGCGCGGGGCATGACACCGGAGTGTGCGGCGCAAGATCCCGGATCGCGCCTTCGGCGCGTCCGGGATGACCGCTACGCGGTCATTTTATCGCCTGCGGATTGATCGGCGACCCGGTGCCGCCGGTGATGATCAGCGGCGGGCCGCAGAAGAAGAACTCGTAAATGCCGTCCTCGTCGCAGTCGTCGGCCAGCTCCTTGAGGTAGAAAATCTCGCCCATGCACAGGCCCATGGCCGGGATCACCACCCAGTGCCAGGGCTGGTTGGCTTCCTTGGTTTCGTTCGGCCTGACCTCGACGCCCCAGGTGTCGGTGCAGATGGCGGCGATCTCCTTGTCCTGGCACCAGTAGCAGTTCTCGAACTTGACGCCGGGCGCATGGCCGCCGGCATAGCCGCCCCAGTCCTTCTCCGCCAGGCAGCGTTCCATCTGCCCGGTGCGGATGATGACGAAGTCGCCTTTGCGAATCTCGACGTTCTGCTCCTTGGCGCATTTGTCGAGCTCGTCGTTCGAGATCGACTCGCCGTCCTGCATCCATGGCACGCCGCGCAGGCGCGCGATGTCGAGCAGCACGCCGCGTCCGACCATCTTGTTCTTGGAATGCTCGATGCCGAGCACGGATAAGCCCCGCGAGTCGATCTGCTTGGCGTCGAAGCCGTTATAGGCCTTGTCCTCGTAGAAGATGTGCCCGAGCGCGTCCCAGTGCGTGGCGCCCTGCACGCACAGCATCAGCGTGTCGTCGGCGTAGCGGATCCTGTTCCAATCCTGCTGGCCGGCGATGGCGTCGGTGCCGGTCGCCAGCATCTGGTGGATCGGGTTGAAGCGGCCGCCGAACAGCCCGGTCTGCGGGCCGGTCTTGTCGAGCGGGATGCCGAGCGCGAACACCTTGCCGGTGCGGATGAGGCTTGCCGCCTTGACGATGTCCTCCGGCGTCACCTGGTTCAGCGTGCCGATCTGGTCGTCTTTGCCCCAGCGGCCCCAGTTCGAGAGTTTCTTGGAAGCTTCGGCGATCGCCTGCTTGCCGACCTTGATATCCATAACGTTTCCTTCCCGCCTTATTACGGGCGCGCGCTGTCAAATGCGCGGCGCCTCGTTCGCGCGCGATATTGCGACGGGGCGCGGCGTTTCAGCAAGCGGGGATAAATGGCGGCGTGCGTGTTGGCATGGCGAAAATCGTGGGCGCAGCGGGTCGACAACCGATGCTGTCATCATCCGCGAAAGCGGATGATCCAGTAGTCCCGGTGGTCATTGTCTCGGCGAGGCCGGGGTTACTGGATGCCCCGCTTGCGCGGGGCATGACAACGGAGAGGAAGCGGGGCGAGGTGACCTCACACCTTTCCCAACGCCTGTAAAATCTTCCCCGGCGTGAACGGCATGTCGGTGAGCGGCGCCGCGCCCAAAGGACGCAGTGCGTCGTTGATGGCGTTCATCACCGCGGCCGGCGCGCCGGCGGTGCCGGCTTCGCCGGCGCCCTTGGCGCCCAGTTCCGAGTCGGCGGTGGGCGAGACCACGTGGCCGCATTCGATGTCGGGCATTTCCGCCGCCATCGGCACCAGGTAGTCGGCCATGTTGCCGTTGAGCAATTGCCCGCGCTCGTCGTAGAGGCAGTGCTCGAACAAGGCCGCGCCGATGCCCTGCACCACGCCGCCGCGCATCTGCTCGTCGACGAGCTGCGGATTGATGATGGTGCCGCAGTCCTCCACCACCCAGTGCTTCAACAGCTTGACGAAGCCGGTGTCGGTGTCGACCTCCAGATAGCTCGCCTGGATGCCGTTGGTGAAGGCGAAGGGCCAGGCGCGCGGCACGTAGTGGCGCGTCACCATCAGCTCGGCCTGCACGCCGGCAGGCAGCGTGTCGGGGCGGAAGTAAGCGACGCGCGCCAGTTCCTCGAGCGGCAGCCGCTCGGCGCCGGTGGCGGCGTCCACCACCGCGCCGTCGCGGATGTCGAGGTTTTCGGGCTTGGCCTGCAGGATCGACGCCGCCACGCCGAGCACATTGGCGCGCAACGCCTTGCCCGATTGCCAGGCCGCTTCGCCGCCGATGCCGGCCGCGCGCGAGGCCCAGGTGCCGCCGCCATAGGGCGTGTTGTCGGTGTCGCCGGTGATCACGCGCACTCGGTCGATCGGCACGCCGAAGGCGGTCGCCGCCACCTGCGCCATCACGCTTTCGGCGCCCTGGCCCTGTTCGGTGACGCCGGTATGCACGATCAGCGATCCTTGCGCGTCCAGCATCAGCGTGGCGCCGTCCTGCGAGGTGATGCGCGCGCCGCCGACGCCGTAGAAGGCGGCCGACGGGTTGGTCACCTCGATGAAGCTGGCGAAGCCGAGCCCGCGGTAGATGCCTTGCTCGCGCAGGCGCTTCTGCTCCGCGCGCAGGCCCGCATAGTTCATCATGGCGTCGAGGTGGGCGAGCGTCTCGTGGTGCGACAGCTTTTCGAATTTCAGGCCGGCGGCCGACTGCGCCGGATAGGAATCGTCGGGGAACAGATTGCGCCGGCGCAGTTCGAGCGGGTCCATGCCGATCTTGGCGGCGGCCATTTCCACCAGGCCCTCGGTCACCGCCACCGCGATCGGATGGCCGACCGCGCGGTACTGGCACATCACGTTCTTGTTCTGGAACACGACGCGCGCGGCGGCGCGATAGTTGGGCGTGGTGTAGGGGCCGCCCACCAGGTTGACGACCTGGTTGGCCTCGATCCCCGAGGTGCGCGGATAGACCGAGTAGGGCCCGATGCCGGTCAAATCGTCGATCTCGAAGGCGGTGATGGCGCCGTCGTTCTTCACCGCGATCTTGGCCTTGATGCGGTGGTCGCGCGCGTGGATATCGGTGACGAAGCTCTCGATGCGGTCGGCGACGAACTTCACCGGCCGCTTGAGCAGCTTCGCCAACCCGACCGTCGCCATCTCGTCGGCGTAGGTGTGCACCTTGATGCCGAACGAGCCGCCGACGTCCTTGGTGACCACGCGCACGTCGCGTTCCGGGATGTCGAGATGCTTGGCGAACAGGTTCTGCATCATGTGCGGCGCCTGCGTGCCGTGATAGACGGTCATCTTGCGCTCGCCTTCGTTCCAGTCGGCCACCACCGCGCGCGGCTCGGTGGTGACGCCGGTGTGGCGGCCGAACAGGAAGGTGGTCTCCACCACCGCGTCGGCCTCGGCGAAGGCCTTGTCCGGCTCGCCCACTTCCAGCTTGCGCTCGAAGCAGAGATTGTCGCCGAGCGAGGGCTGGATCACCGGCGTCTTCTTGTCGAGCGCGGTCTCCGGATCGGTGACCGCGGGCAGCGGCTCGTATTTGACCTCCACCAGCTCGCAGGCGTCCTCGGCCTCGGCGCGCGTGCGCGCCACCACGGCGCACACGGCTTCGCCCTGCCAGCAGGCGCGCTCGATGGCGATGGCGTGCTGCGGCGCCGATTTGAGGCCCTTGAGATGGGTGAGCACGCCGACCCAGGGCGTCATCACTTTGGCGAAGCTCGCTGCCGGTGACCACGGCGATCACGCCTGGCGCTTTCTTCGCCTTGTCGGTCTTGATGGCCACGATGCGCGCATGCGCATGCGGCGAGCGCACGAAGGCGGCGTGGCCCATGCGCGGCAGCACGACGTCGCTGACATATTGCCCGCGTCCCTGCACGAGGCGTTGCAGGTTCGGCCGCGGCACCGAGCGGCCGATGTAGGAATTGGGCCGGTCGAGCGCGGTGAGCACGGGCGGGGAGTTGTCGGTGATTTTCATGGGTGAACCCTGCCTGCGTGATGCGAAAGCGCGCGCCTCGCATCGTACTTCTTCACCTCCCCCGCGTGCGGGGGAGGTCGATCGCCCGAGCGTAGCGAAGGCGGCCCAGTGGGGTGACAGTGCTGCTCAGCAGTGTTCACCCCACCCCGGCGCCTTCAACCCTCCCCCGCAAGCGGGGGAGGGGATAGCGCCCGCACTGGCCTCCCGCTCATTTCTTCCCTCCCGCCCTTGCCATGGCCACCGCCTCCACCGCGTCGACGATCGCGTGGTAGCCGGTGCAACGGCAGTAGTTGCCGGAGAGGTGTTCGCGGATCTGCTCGCGCGTGGGCACGCCGCCGCGCAGCAGAAGGTCCTGCGCCGCCACCAGCATGCCGGGCGTGCAATAGCCGCATTGCAGCGCGTTGCGCTGAGCGAACGCCGTCTGCAGGTCGGCGATTTCGCCCGCATCCGACAGGCCTTCGATGGTCTCGACTTGGGCGCCGCTGCATTGCGCCGCCAGCATCAGGCAGCCGCGCACGATGGCGCCGTCAACGCGCACGGTGCAGGCGCCGCACACGCCGTGCTCGCAGCCGACATGGCTGCCGGTCAGCCCTAAGTCCTCGCGCAGGAAATCGACCAGCGTCTTGCGCGCGTCGACGCGCTCGGCAACCAGCTCGCCGTTGACGGTGAGCGCAATGTCGAGGGAGGTGTCGCTCATTGCTTCTCCACCCGGTCATTGTCGGGCTTGACCCGGCAATCCATCCTTATGCAAAGAACGATGGATGCGCGGGTCAGGCCCGCGCATGACGGCTGCGAGATCATGTCCGCCCCTCCATCAGCTGCTTCGCCACCCGCCGCAGCAGCACGCCGGCGAGGTGTTTCTTGACGGCGCCGCTCGCCTGCACGTCGTCGGGCGGGTCGAGGTCGAGCGCGTCGACCGCCGCCTCGATATCGCCGCGCGCCAGCGCCGCTTCCGATTTCGGCGCCCGCACCGGCCGGTCGCCGACGCCGAAAAACGCCAGCCGCACGTCGGCGAGGCCTTTGCCCGTAGCGCGCGCGCTCGCCGCCAGGCCGACCATGGCGTAGTCGCCGTGGCGGCGGGCGAGCTCGGCGAAGCCGACGCGCGTGTTCTTGTCGGCGGCCGGCACGCGCACTGCGGTCAGCACCTCGCGCGGTTTAAGCGCCGTCTCGAACAGGCCCTTGAAGAAGGCGTCCGCTTTCACCCGGCGCTTGCCCTTGGCGCCGGCGATCTCGACCTCGCCGTCCAGCGCGACCAGACAGGCCGGCAATTCCGCGGCGGGGTCGGCGAAGGCGATGGAGCCGCCGAAGGTGCCGCGGTTGCGGATGGCCGGATGCCCGATATGCGGCATGGCGAGCGCGATCAGCGGCGCGTAACGCGCGATCAGCGGCGAGCGCTCGACGTCGGCGTGGCGCGCCAGTGCGCCGATCTCGATTCCCTTGCCTTTGCGCGCGATGCCGTCGAGCCCCTTGATGCCGTTGATGTCGATGAGCAGGTCGGGCGCCGACAGCCGCATATTGAGCGTCGCGATCAGGCTTTGCCCGCCGGCCAACAGCCGGGCGTCGCCCTTGTGCTTGCCGAGCAGCGCGACCGCCTCCTTGAGCGTGCGCGCCCTGGTATAGGCGAACGGCGCCGGCTTCACGCGAATTCCTCCCCCGAAACGGCTTTTTTCTTATTGTGGCGGGGAAAGAGGGCGGGCGCAACGCATCCGCGGCTGTCATGCCCCGCGCCCGCCTGCGCGGGTGCAGGCGCCGGCCGGGCATCCGGTAAATCACCGGCCGCTGGAGTTTGTCATCGGGCCGCGCCTCGTGCGGACCCGTTGACGGGCGACGACGGCGGTCTTCAGGCCAGTTTCTTCACGATATCGATCGCCCGCCGCAGCAGCGTCATCGACGCCTCCAGCGTGCGGAAGGCGGCATGCGAGGTGAGCGTCACGTTCTCCATCTTCGCCAGCGGGTGATCGGGCTTCAGCGGCTCGGAATGAAAGACGTCGAGGGCGGCGTGCCGGATATGCCCGCTTTGCAGCGCCTCGATCAGCGCCTCTTCGTCCACCAGCGCGCCGCGTGCGGTATTGATAAAGATGGACCCCGGCTTCATGTGCGCGATGTGTTCGCGGCTGAGGAAACCGCGCGTCTCGTCGTTGAGCGTCAGGTTGATCGACACCACGTCGGAGCGCTCGAGCAGCGCGTCGAGATCGGTGAGCGGAATGCCGGCGCGCCGCGTGCGGTTCCAGCCGATCACGCGCATGCCGAGGCCTCTGCCGAGATGCGCCACCTCGCGGCCGATGCCGCCGAGCCCGATCACGCCCAGCATCTTGCCGTGCAGCTGCACGCCTTCCTGCGGCGTCCACACGCCGCCGCGCACCTGCCGGTCCATGCGCGCGATGTCGCGCGCGGCCGCGAACATCAGCGCAATGGCGTGCTCGGCCACCGCCGTGTCGCCGTAGCCCTTGATGGTATGTACGGTAACGCCGCGCGCCTTCAGCTCGTCGATATTCATGTAGCTGGCGGCGCCCGTGCCGAGGAACACGATGTGCTTGAGCGCCGGGCACTGTGCCACCAGCTCGGTCGGCATATAGGAATGGTCGTCGAGCGCCACCTGATAGCCGTCGAGCACGCGCGGCAGATCCTCGCGCGCAAACGGCGTCGTATTGACGTCGATCGGCGGATCGTCCGCGTGCAAGACCTTCGCCCATACCGGCGCCAGCTGGTCGTTGCAGTCGAGAAAAATCGATTTCATGGAACCGCCCGGTCGCTGCGGGCGCTGGCGGTTCGTGAATGGCATGCTCCCCCCGGCGTTGACGGCCCCGCGCGCGGAGAATACATGCGTGTCGCACGCGCGGCCGATCCGGACAGCATACCGCCGAACCGCTATCGACTCCAATGCCGGCCGCCGCGGCCGATGCCAGCTTTAAGGATTGCATGACACCCGCCAGCGACGCAGCTTCCGGACCCGACGCCGCGCCCGGCGAGCGCAAAGCGGTCTGCGTCATCGCCTGGCCGGCCGCCCATTCGCGCTCGCCGCTGATCCACAATTACTGGATCAAGCAGCACGGGCTGAACGCGGAATACCGGCGCGAAGCGGTGCCGCCGGAGCGCTTCGCCGAATTCGTCACGCATCTGCGCGAACGCGGCTATGTCGGCGCCAATGTCACGGTGCCGCACAAGCTGCCGGCGCTCGCTCTCACGGCGCCGGACGAGCGTGCGCGCGCGGTCGGCGCCGCCAACACGCTGTGGTACGAGGGCGACACGCTGCGCTCGACCAATACCGACGTCGAGGGCTTCCTCGCCAATCTCGACAGCGCCACGCCGGGCTGGGACCGCGGCCTCGAAAGCGCGGTGGTACTCGGCGCCGGCGGCGGCGCGCGCGCGACGGTGTATGCGCTGCTCACCCGCGACGTGCGCCGCATCTATGTGATCAACCGCACGGTCGGGCGCGCCGAGGAATTGCGCAAACAATTCGGCGCGCGCATCTTTCCCTCTGCCTGGGAGGAAATCACCGGGCTCTTGGGCGGCGCCGGGCTGTTGGTCAATACCACCACGCTCGGCATGGTCGGCGAGCCGCCGCTGGAGATCAATTTGCGCTGCCCGCCCTCGCTGGTGGTGGCCGACCTGGTTTACGTGCCGCTGGTGACGCCGCTGTTGGCAACTGCGCGCGAGCGCGGCCTGCGCACCGCCGACGGGCTCGGCATGCTGCTGCACCAGGCTGTGCGCGGCTTCGAATTGTGGTTCGGCATCCGCCCGGAGGTGACGGCGGAACTGCGCGCGCTGGTCGAGGCCGATCTCGGCGTGACGCCGCCGCCGCCGGTAGAGCATCGACACAAGGCGAAACCGGCTGTGAAAGTCAAAAAGCCGCGGCGGAATAAGAAGGGCGGATAGGGGTTCTCCGGTCTGATGGCCCGTAGAGGCCACGCCAGGGAGAAGAGTTCATGCATACATCTTCGATGCGCCGCGCGCTTTTGTTCGCGGCAATTGCGCTTGCGGTCCCACTTTACGGCGCGCAGGCGCAAGCGCCGCAGCGCATCCGCGCCGAGATCGTCAAGGCAAACGGCGCGACGATGACCGTCAAGACGCGCGACGGCGTCATGCTCGACGTCAAGGTGGCGGACGATGCCCGCGTCGGCGCGCTGGTCAAGGCCTCGCTTGCCGACATCAAGAACGACAGTTTCATCGGGGTCGCCGGCATGCCGCAAGCCGACGGCAGCATTCTCGCGTTCTCGGTGCACATCTTCCTGCCGGCGCAGCGCGGTGTCGTGCCCGACCGTCACGGGCCGTGGGACGCGCGGCCCGGCAGCACCATGACCAACGCCTATGTCGAGAGCACGGTGAAGATGAAAGATGGCGAGACCGTTGCGGTGAAATACAAGGACGGCGAGAAGAAGATCGTCGTCACACCGCAGACCGTGATCGCCGCGGTGGCCAAAGGCGACAAGAGCGACCTGAAGGTGGGGAGGCACGTGATCATCTTCGTGTCGCAGAAGCAGCCGGATGGCTCGCTTTTGGCCAAGGTGATGTATGTTGGCCGCGACGTTGAGCCGGCGATGTAAGGACCAGGGATCGGTAGTCAGAGATCGGTAATCGGAAAAACGAATCTTTCCGATTACTGACGACTGATCGCTGATCCGCGTCGAGTTCGGCGCGTGCGCCGAGCCGCGCGCCGGCACGTCGAGGTCGGAAGCGAGCTCCGGCATTTCGCGCATCAGCGCCACCAGGCGATTGTGCCGGCTGCCGAGGGCGCGCGCTTCGCGCTGATCCTCGATCGGCCGGCGCACCTCGTCGCAGCGCGCCAGCGCGTCGATGCTGGCGCCGTGCTCGGCAAGACGCACGAGCCAGGGCGTCAGATCCTCGAGCTGCTCGGCCACCACGTGGATGACGCCGGATTCCTCCTGCAGGCGGCCGCTGACCAGCACATAGCGCGCGCCGAGCACCACCGGGCGCAGGCGCTCGAACACTTTCGGCCACACGATCACGTTGGCCACCGCGCTCTCGTCCTCGATGGTCATGAACACCACGCCCTTGGCCGAGCCCGGCCGCTGCCGGCAGGTGACGAGGCCGGAAATGCGCACGCGCTTGTCGTTGGCGAGGCCGCGCAAGCCCTCGTTGCGCATCGCGCCGCGCGCGGTGAGATCGGCGCGCAGGAACGCGGCCGGATGCGCGCGCAGCGACAGGCGCAGGAAACGGTAGTCGTTGATCACTTCCTCGCCCAGCGGCATGGGGGGCAGGGCGACGTCGGGCTCGCGTCGTGTTTCAGCGCCATCGTCCATTCTCCGACTGTCATCGCCCGCGCAAGCGGGCGATCCAGTAGCCGCCGGCAGTTGCGAGTTTTCGCTGAAGCCGCCGGGATTACTGGATGCCCCGCCTGCGCGGGGCATGACAGCGGAGAGTGCAGCTGCCGCCGCAAACAGCGGCAGATCGTCGTCGCGGTCGCCGACGCGGCCGAGCGCTTTCGCCGCCCATAGCGCGTCGCGCCGCGAAAGCCCGAGCGAGCCGAAGGCGTCGGCGTCGGCCAGCCGCTCCAGCACGCGCGGCGACAGTCCCGTGCGCAGCCAGACGTCGCGGATGGAGTCGTAGGGCACTTTCTTTCCCTCCCCCCGCGCGCTCTTGCGCGTGGTGGGGAGGGTCGGCGACGAAGTCGCCGGGGTGGCGGGCTCTTTTGAAATTTGCTCGGTGGAAGAAAAGCGCCCCCCACCCCCGAACCACGCTTCGCGTGGGGGGAGGGGAGATTCCCGCTTCGCCACGATCAGCTTCCCGTCCTCCTCGCTCAGCCCCTTGATCTCGCGCAGGCCGAGGCGGATCGCATGCGCCGTCCGCACATCGCCGCGCATGTCGCGATGCAGTTCGTGCATGCGCTCGGCCGCGCGCTCGCCCGGCTGCAAAATCGAATCCCAGTCCGAATGATTGACGTCGGGCGGGCGCACCTCCACGCCGTGCTCGCGCGCGTCACGCACGATCTGCGCCGGCGCGTAGAAGCCCATGGGCTGCGCGTTCAACAGCGCCGCGGCGAAAGCGTCCGGATAGCGGCATTTGAGCCAAGCCGAGGCATAGACCAAAAGCGCGAAGCTCGCCGCGTGGCTTTCCGGAAAGCCGTATTCGCCGAAGCCCTCGATCTGCTGGAAGCAGCGCTCGGCGAAATCGCGTTCGTAGCCGTTGGCCAGCATGCCGTCGATCATCTTGCGCTGGAAAGTGCCGATGGTGCCGACGCGCTTGAAGGTGGCCATGGCGCGGCGCAGCTTGTCGGCCTCCGACGGCGTGAAGCCGGCGGCGACGATGGCGATCTTCATCGCCTGCTCCTGGAACAGCGGCACGCCGAGAGTCTTGTGCAGCACCGCCTCCAGTTCCTTCGAGGGATAGGAAACCGGCTCCTGCCCGCGCCGCCGCCGCAAGTAGGGATGCACCATGTCGCCCTGGATCGGTCCCGGGCGCACGATCGCCACCTCGATCACCAGGTCGTAGAAATTGGCGGGCTTGAGCCGCGGCAGCATGGTCATCTGCGCGCGGCTCTCCACCTGGAACACGCCGAGCGAATCGGCGCGCTGCAGCATGCGGTAGACGGCCGGGTCTTCGGTGGGGATGGTGGCCAAGGTGAGTTTGTTTCTATCCCCATGCACGGCGTGCTCCCTCCCCCTGCAAGGGGGAGGGTTGGGGTGGGGGTCATCTTGATGGATGTCGCAATTGACCCCCACCCGGATCGCTCCGCGATCCGACCTTCCCCTTTCAGGGGGAGGTAAGAAAGAGGCGCTGCGCCCGGGGCAAGCCTCCGGATAATGCCGCTGCACCAGATCCAGCGCCTTGCGCAGGCAGCTGAGCATCCCCAAGCCCAGCACGTCGATTTTCAGGATGCCTAGGGCGTCGAGATCGTCCTTGTCCCATTCGACGAAGGTGCGCTCGTCCATCGCGGCATTGCCGATCGGCATCACCTCGTCGAGCCGGCTGCGCGTGATGACGAAGCCGCCGACGTGCTGCGAGAGATGGCGCGGGAAGCCGACGATTTCGCGCGCCAGCGCCGCGATCTGCTTGACGCGCCGGCTTTGCGGATCGAGGCCGGTGCGCTTGACCGCCGCTTCCGAGACGCTGCCCCCGCCGCCGCCCCAGATGGAAGAAGACAGCGCGCCGATCGTGTCCTCCGACAGGCCGAACGCCTTGCCGACCTCGCGGATCGCCGAGCGGCCGCGGTAGCTGATGACGGTGGCGGCGATGCCGGCGCGTTCGCGCCCGTATTTGCGGTAGATGTACTGGATCACCTCCTCGCGCCGCTCGTGCTCGAAATCGACGTCGATGTCGGGCGGCTCGCGCCGCTCCGGCGAGATGAAGCGCTCGAACAGGAGATCGGCGCGCTCGGGGTCGACCTCGGTGATGCCGAGACAGAAGCAGACGGCGGAATTGGCCGCCGAGCCGCGGCCCTGGCAGAGGATGCCTTGGCTGCGGGCGAAGCGCACGATGTCGTGCACGGTGAGGAAGTAGGGCGCGTAGTCGAGCTGCGCGATCAGCTTCAGTTCGTGCTCGATGCCGGCGCGCACTTTCGTCGGGCACGCCATGCGGATAGCGCCGCGCCGCGCCCTCATAGGCAAGATGCGCCAGCGCCTGTTGCGCGTCGGCAAAGCCTGCCACCTGCTCGTCGGGATATTCGTAGCGCAATTCGTCGAGCGAGAAGGTGAGCGCCTCGCTGAGACGCAAGGTTTCCGCGATCGCCTCCGGCGCGTCGCGGAACAGCCGCGTCATTTCCTGTGGCGGCTTGAGGTAGCGTTCGGCGTTTGCCGAAAGCTTGCGCCCGGCGCGGTCGATGGTTGTCTTCTCGCGGATGCAGGTGAGCACGTCGGCGAGCGGCCGCCGGTCGGGGTGATGGAAATGCACGTCGTTGACCGCGATCAGCGGCACCTGCGCCGCGCGCGCCAGTTCTTTGCTGTGCGCGAGCCTTGCCCGGTCACACCCGCCATAAAGCATGGAGGCGGCCAGCCGCACGCGGCCGGGCGCCGCGGCGCGCAGCCTCTCTAGGTCATTCCGGGGCGCGGCCGTCAGGCCGCGAACCCGGAATCCATAACCCCTGTGCTGCGGAGTATGGATGCCGGGCTCGCGCGCTGCGCGCCCGCCCCGGAATGACTGGATGGATGGTTCGGCGGTCGATCTTTGCATCACCACCAGCTCCAGCCCCTGCGCATGCGCGAGCAGATCGTCGAGCCGCAGAATGCAGTCGCCCTTCTCGGCGCGCAGGTTGCCGATCGTGAGCAGCCGCGTCAGCCTGCCCCAGGCGGCGCGGTCACGTGGGAAAGCCAGCACGTCCGGCGTGCCGTCGGAAAACGCCAGCCGCGCGCCCGGGTGATAATCGAGCGACAGGTTCTGCTCGCGCTTGGCCAGATGCGCGCGCACCACGCCGGCCACCGAATTGCGGTCGCAGAGGCCGATGCCGGCAAGGCCGATCGAGGCCGCCTGCACCACCAGCTCCTCCGGATGCGACGCCCCGCGCAGGAAGGAGAAGTTCGAGGCGCAGGCGAATTCGAGGTAACGCATTTACTTACTCACGCGTACTGCTCTCTCCGCCTCATCCTGAGGAGCCGGCCGAAGGCCGGCGTCTCGAAGGATGAAGGCGGCCAAGGCCTCATGGTTCGAGACGTGCGGCTTCGCCGCGCTCCTCACCATGAGGCTCACCCAAACGCCCCGTGCAGGAACCAGCTCGGCGCCGCGGCGCCCTGCACGAGGTCGCGGTAGAGCCCGGCGCGAAACAGCCAGAAGCGCAGGCCCGCTTTGTCCTCGACGCGGAAATAGTCGCGCGCGGGCCCGCCGTGCTCGCTCCACCAGGCGCCCTCGATGCGCTCGGGGCCGCCGGCTGCGACCACCTCGTGCAGCGCGCGCCGCCAGCGGAAGCGCAAAGGCGGTCCATCCGGCACTTCGGCAACGGCCTCGATGGGCTCCGGCCGCGTCAAGAGCCGCAAGGGACGGGGGCTGAGATCGGCCTCGGCGCGGTAGCGGCGGAAGGCGTCCCAGCCGATATCGGTCGTGGCCGCCGCCTGCGCCGGCACAGCGATCCCCGCCAGTTCGGGGATGTGGCTGTCCTGCGCCACCGGTCGGCGCACGCGGCGCGCGCCGAGCCGTGCGCTCAGCCGATCGACCAGACGGTCGAATTCGGCATCGTCCTGCGCGCCGCCAATGCCGATCTGCTCGGGCGGGCAGGGCTCCGCCACCAGCACCGACAGCCGCGCCATGTCGAAGCCGAAGCCGGGATCGAGTGCGTCGGCCAATGCCGTGAGCCGCTCGGCAAACAGCGCGCGCATGGCGGCCGGCTGGCGCAACGGCCGCGACGTGCCGGCGGCGACGCGGCGCAGCGCGCCGTCGGTACGAAATAGCGTCAACTCGATGCGGCGGGCGCCGTCGCCGCGCCGCTCCAGGGCGAACTGCAAACGCGCCGCCAGCCGCGCCACGATGGCCAGCACGTCCTTCTCGCGCGCGATCGGCTCGGGGAAACGCTGCTCGGCGACGTAAGGGGCAACCGGCAGCCGGGGGTTAAGCGGCTCGTGCTCGGCGCCGAGCGCGCGGTCGAGCTGGCGCAAGAGCGCAGCGCCGAAGCGCGCGGTCAGGGGGCTGCGCGGCAGATCGATAATGTCGCCCACGCGCTTCAAGCCGACGCGCGCCAGCGCCGCCACCGTGCCGGCTTCGATGCGCAGCGCGGCAAGCGGCAGCGGCGACAGCAGACTGCGCTCACCGCCGCAGCGATAGCGTCCCGGCTCGCCGTAATGCGCGGCGGCCCAGGCTGCGCCGATGCTGCCGGCAATGGCGATGCGATAGGCAAAGCCCGCCGCCTCCAGCCGGCCGGCAAGATCGGCCACCAGCTGCTCCTCGCCGCCGTAAAGATGCGCGCAGCCGGAAATGTCGAGCAGCAGGCCGTCGGGCGGATCGCAGGCCACCAGCGGCGTGTAGCGCAGACACCAGTCGGCGATCTGTTCGAGCAGCACGCTGTCGGCCTCGGCGTCTTCTTCGATCGCCTCGATGCCCGGATGCATGGCGCGCGCTTGCGCCAGCGCCATGCCAGGCGCCAGCCCGAGCCGCTCGGCCGCGTCGTCGACCGCGGTGAGCAATTCGGCATTGCCGCGCTTGCCGTAGACGGCGAGCGGCGCCTCGTTTCCCGGGCGCAGCGCAGCGCGCAGCGGTGCGCTGCAGACCCGGGATCGCTCCGATGGTTGCCTGTCGCGATCCCGGATCAGCGGTGCACCGCTCCGCTTCGCTTCGCGCTGCACCGCGTCCGGGACACGAACGGCCTCACGCAATCTGGCGATGCGGTCGGTCGACAGCCGGCGCAGCCACAGGCTGAGCATGCGTTGTGAGCAGGAAGCGCCCATCGTCGTCACTCCATTGCAAGATCCATGAGCCGAGCGGTCCGCGTCGGTTGCGCGTCAGTCGCGCGGCGAAACAGGGATTTCTGTCACCGCCGATTTTTTCTTCGTCATTCCGGGACGGCCCGAAGGGCCGGACCTGGAATCCAGATGCGATTTCGGAATTTGTTTCTGGATTCCGGGTTCGCTCGCCAGCGGGCCGCGCTTTGTGCGGAGCCGTTGGCTCGCGCCCCGGAATGACAGGGACGGCAGGCGCGGCGGAAACGATCCAGCGCGTCGCCGCCGTGGAAGCGTCCTGCGGCGGCGATGAGCGCAGCAGCAGCGCCAGCGCGCCGCTTGTCGCCGCGGCGAGCGAGAGCCGCCGCACCGCCACCATGTCGACGGCGCCGTGCCGCAATTCGCCGATCACCGCGGCGACGGCGCGGCAGCGCAGCGCTTCCTCCATCGCCCACAGGAGATCGCAGGCGCGCGCGGCGGCGACCGTCAGCAGGCGCTCGGGCGGCAGCCCGAAAGCTTCCAGCCCCGGCCCGTAAGGCGCGCCGCTCTCGGCGAGCGCCATGTCCTCGGCGATCCAGACGAGCGCACCTCTCCCCGCTCTCTCTTCGTCATTCCGGGACGCGGGCGTCAGCCCGCGGACCTGGAATCCATACTCAGCAGCCGGGGTTATGGATTCCGGGTTCGTCCGCCTTCGCCCTTCGGGCTGCGGCGAACGCCCCGGAATGACAGAAGAAGGGCAGGGAGAAGGAATGCGCGTATCACCCCGCAGAGACGAAACCGCCAGCGCAAACCCCGCGGCGGTCGCCACATGCGCTTCGCCGGCGGCGGCGATTTCGTGCAGTGCGCCGCGCATCAGGCCGCCGCCGAGCGCGGCATCGACCGCCGGCACGCCGAGCGCCAGGCAGCCGGCGTCCTCCATGCCGGCCGGCTTTTGCAGCGCCCGCAAGGTTTGGCGCAGCGCGTCGATCATATCTAACCCTCTGAAGGCGCGAAGAGAACGGGTTCGGATTCACCCCGCCGCGCCGGCTATTGTTCCTGGTTTGTTCTAGTGTGCAGAAGCCTTCCGACGCCGTCAAGCCGCAAGGTCTAGGGGCAAAAGCGGGGGCCGCCACACAGCCTTTGGCGTCAGGCGCGCTCGAGCAAGGCGCGCCCGCGCGCCGTCAGCACCAATCGCAATTCCTTCATGCTGGCACCGTTCTCGAAACGGATGAGCCCCTCGGCGATGGCGTCTTCCCAGACCGAAAGGTGCGGACAGCTGCGCCGCCAGGCCTCCGCCTCGGCATAGCTGCGCGGCGTTTCCGCGATCCAGGCGAGGAACTGCTCGGTCAGCGCGTGCGCGGCGGTCTGCATGGCGGGCGGCTTATAAGACACTCGCCACGGCGTTTCCACTCGTCATTCCGGGACGCGCGGAACGCGCGGGCCCGGAATCCGTACTCCGCAGCCGGGGTTATGGATTCCGGGTTCGCTCGCGGAGTTTACCATCGGGCCGCGCTATGCGCGGACCCGTTGGCGAGCGCCCCGGAATGACGAGCCTTATCTACCCCTCCGCCGCGAATGTCCTGATCTCGTTCACCGATTTCAGCGTCCGGTGCACCGGGCATTTGTCGGCGATCTCCATCAGCGTCTTGCGGCTGGCCACATCGAGCGCGCCTTCGAGCGCGATGGTGCGGTCGATGCGGTCGATGGTGCGGCCCTTGCCCTCGCAGTCTTCGCAATCCTCCACATGCACCTTCTTGTGCGTCAGCCGCACCGTCACGCGCTCGAGCGGCATTTGCTTGCGGTCGGCATAGATGCGCAGCGTCATCGAGGTGCAGGCGCCGAGGCTGGCGAGCAGCAGATCGTAAGGCCCGGGGCCTGAATCGAGCCCGCCGAAGGCCACCGGCTCGTCGGCGAGGAAGCGATGCGGCCCGCTCATCACCTCCTGCTGGTATTTGGCCGCGCGCGTCTCGCGCACCGTCACCACGCCGGCTTCGCTCTGCGCTTCCTTCACACTTGGCGGACGCTCGATGTAGCGCTCGGCCCAGGCCGCGATCACGTCCGCCATGTAGGCGGCGTCGCCGTGCTTGCTGAGCAGGTGGTCGGCGCCGTCGAGCGAGACGAAGCTCTTCGGGTGCTTGGCCGCCATGAAGATATGCGAGGCGTTGTCGATGCCGACAATGTCGTCGGTCGGCGAATGGAAAATCAGCAGCGCCTTGCGCAAATTGGCGAGGCAGTCGTGCAGGCGCTTCTCCGCCACGTCGTCGAGAAATTCGCGCTTGATCTTGAACGGCCGGCCGGCGAGCTGCACTTCCACCTCGCCCTGCGCGCGGATTTGCTCGACCTTGTCCTTGAACAGGTTGGCGACATGCGAGGGATCGCAAGGCGCGGCGATGGTGACCACGGCGCGCGCCTCGGCGATGCGATGGGCGGCGGCAAGCACCGCGGCGCCGCCCAGGCTGTGGCCGATCAGGATGGCGGGCGCGGCATGCGCCTTGCGCAAGTGATCGGCCGCTGCCACCAGGTCGTCGACGTTGGAGGAAAAATGCGTGTTGGCGAATTCGCCCTCGCTGCCGCCCAGCCCGGTGAAATCGAAGCGCAGCGCGGCGATGCCGTGCACCGACAGCCTCTCGGCGATGCGCTTGGCGGCGCGGTTGTCCTTGCCGCAAGTGAAGCAGTGCGCCAACAGCGCGAAAGCGGTCGGCTCGCCGAGCGGCAGGTCGATCACGCCGGCGAGCATCTCGCCCTTCGCATTGGGAAACTCGAATCGCTCGCTGCGCATGGCCGGAACCTCTCCATTCGTCATTCCGGGGCGCGGCCGAAGGCCGCGAACCCGGAATCCATAATCCCAGCTGCGGAGTATGGATTCCGGGCTCGCCGCTTCACGGCGCCCCGGAATGACAACCAGCTACTCCGCGCCGGCAATGTGGCGCTTGCGGATGCGCCGCACCAGCCACCAGATGGAGAGCACCGCCACCGGCACGAACAACGCCGTGGCGAGCGTCACGTCGATGGGCACGCCCTCGTCGTGCAGGCCCTTCATCAGATAGCCGAACAGGCCGACCACGTAATAGCTCACCGCGCCCACCGACAAGCCTTCCACCGTCGTCTGCAAACGCAGCTGCAACCGCGTGCGCTCGTTCATCGACTTGAGCAGGTCGCGGTTCTGCCGTTCGAGCTCGACGTCCACCTTGGTGCGCAGGAGGTTGGCGGCGCGCGCGAGCTTCTCCGACAGCGTCGCCTGCCGCTCCTCGGTGGTGGCGCAGGTGCGTATGGCCGGCTGCATGCGCCGCGCCAGAAACGACGACCAGGTCGGCAGCCCTTCCACCTTGCGCTCGCCGACAATGGCAAGACGCATTTGCACGATCTCGTTATAGGCGCGGCTGGCGCCGAAGCGGTATAGGCTCGCCGCCGCGCCCGCTTCCAGCTCGGCCGCGAGCTCGGTCAGTTCGTCGAGCAGCCGATGATTGTCGACCAGCTTTTCCGTATGCCGCATCTCATCGGTCACTTCGGCGAGCCGCGCTTCGATGCGGTTGATGGAGGGCGTAAGCCGTTGCGCCTGCGGCAGGCCGAGCAGCGCCAGCGTGCGGTAGGTCTCCACCTCGATCAGCCGCTGCACCAGCGCGCCGGCGCGCTCGCGGCTCAGGCCGCGGTCGATCACCAGGATGCGCACGAAGCCGGCGGGATCGGCCTGGAAATCGGTGGCGAATAGCGCGTCGCCTTCCGCGTTTTCCGCCACCGCCAGGCTGGCGCGATCGAATATTTGTTCGGTGGTGATGCTTGTTTCGCGGTCGCGCATCAGGTGCAGGTCGAGCGCGACCAGCACCGGGCCGGGCTGCGGCAGGCCGGCCATTGGCGCGGCCAGCGACGACGCCGCCGGATGAAACGGGGTCATGCCCTGCGCGGGCAGTTCCCAGGTATAGGTGGTGAATTCGGAATGCTGCTCCCAGCGCAATACGGTGCCGCTCAGTTCGGCGCGGTGATGCTTGGTGCCGGCTTTAAGCGGGGTCAGCCCGCGCGCGGCGCAGAAGTCGGCGAGCGCCGTCCGGGCGGCCTTGGCCGCGTCGCCGGCGGTGGCGAAAGCGAAATGGAGGACGCGGCGCGGCGTCTCGATGGGCGTGAATGGCCGCGCGTGCACTTCGCTCAAAATCGCGGCGCGCAGCTCATGCGCGGCGAGCCGCACGCCGTCGCCGATCGTGACTTCCGTCGTCATTGCCTATTCGGGTGGCATGCAGGGGGGCTTTTGGCAAGGCTGCCGCCCGATTGGCCCTGATTTTGCTTGAACCCTGGGCACGAGACCTGCGGACGACAGCATAAGGAGTAAGCCATGAACCGCGCCGATCTCACCGAAAAGCTTCTCGACATCAAGCGTGAGAAGGAATGGACGTGGAAATACATCTGCGAGCAGATCGGCGGCATGTCGCCGATCCTGGTGACGGGCGCGATCCTCGGCCAGATGAAACTGACCAAACCGCAGGCAGCCAATGCCGCAAAATTGTTCGGTCTGAGCAAATCCGAGCAGGCGATGCTCAACGAGGTGCCGATGCGCGGCACCGGCACGCCCATGCCGCCGACCGACCCCCTGATCTACCGCTTCTACGAGCTCTTGATGGTCAACGGCCCGGCCATCAAGGCGCTGATCGAGGAGGAATTCGGCGACGGCATCATGTCGGCCATCGACTTCGACATGGAGGTCACGCGCAAGAGCGACCCCAAGGGCGACCGCGTTGCGATCGGCATGACCGGCAAATTCCTGCCCTACAAATACTACGGCGCCACCGGCAACGAGCTGGCCTATGGGCTGAAGGAGGCGTGAGAGATTTTGGCGACTTCAATCGGCCTCATGCTGAGGAGCGCCGCCAACGGGTCCGCGCTTCGCGCGGCCCGATGGTAAACTCCGCGGCGCGTCTCGAAGCATGGGCCGCCACATCCTTCGAGGCGGGCGCGTTCCGCGCCCTCCTCAGGATGAGGCGGATTGAGTCTTCCGCCTTCGCGCCGCCGGCTTCTTCTTCGCCGCGCCGTTCGCGGCTCCCACGATCACCTGCGGCCCGATGTCCGCGACCTTATTGGTGCCGGTGAGCGCCATGGCGACGCTCAGCTCGTTCTTGAGAATTTCGATCGCGCGCGCGACGCCGGCCTTACCGCCGGCGCCAAGCCCGTAGATATAGGCGCGGCCGACGAGGCAGGCGCGCGCGCCCAGGCCGAGCGCGCGCAGAAGGTCGGCGCCGGTGCGGATGCCGCCGTCGAACAGCACTTCGAGGTCGGAGCCGACCGCCTCGGCGATCGCCGGCAGCGCCGAGATCGAGGACGGCGCGCCGTCGAGCTGGCGGCCGCCGTGGTTCGACACCACCAGCGCGTCGGCGCCGAGCTTGACCGCGTTCTTGGCGTCGTCGACGTCGAGAATGCCTTTCAGCACCAGCTTGCCGGGCCAGATCTTCTTGATCCACTCGACGTCCTTCCAGTTCAGCGCCGGATCGAACTGGTCGCCCACCCATTTGGCGAGCTCATTGACGCTGCTCATGCCTTTGACGTGGCCGACCAGATTGCCGAAATTCCTCCGCTTGCCTTTCAAGATGCTGAGCGCCCAGGTGGGCTTGCTGGCGATGTCGATCATGTTCTTGATGCGCATTTGCGGCGGCACCGTCATGCCGTTGCGGATGTCGCGGTGGCGCTGGCCGAGCACCTGCAGGTCGACGGTGAGCACCAGCGTGTCGCATTTCGCCGCCATCGCGCGCTCGAGAATGTCTTTGGAGAAGCCGCGGTCCTTGATGACGTAGAGCTGGAACCAGAACGGCTTGCCGGTCGCCTGCGCCACATCCTCGATCGAGCAGATCGACATGGTCGACAGGATGTAGGGGATACCCGCCGCGGCCGCTGCCTGCGCCGCCAATACCTCGCCGTCGCCGTGCTGCATGCCGGTGAGCCCGATCGGCGCCAGCGCGAAAGGCGCCGACGACGGCTGCCCGACGATGGTGGTGGCGAGGCTGCGCTCGGACACGTCCACCAGGATGCGCTGGCGCAGCTTGATGCCTTCCAGATCGGCGCGGTTGGCGCGTAGCGTCTCCTCGTTATAGGAGCCGCCGTCGACGTATTCGAAAAAGGCGCGCGGAACCTTGCGCCGGGCGAGCGTGCGCAGGTCCTCGATGCAGGTTGCGGTCTTCATGGGGATAACTCTGGGGAATTGCCTGCCTCACCGTCTTTCGGGTAGCACAAGGACCGGGCCGAACCAAACGGACGGTGTTTTGCCACCTTCCGGCGCGCCGCAAGGTCGCAGAAGGAGCAAAAAGAGGCCTATTAACCGGTCTTCGTAACGGTTACTCACAATTTTTGAAGTAAATAGGCCGCTCCGGCCCTATTATAAGCAGCGAGCGGGGCTGCGCCACCCGCCGCTTGCGGCCGGGGCCGCGAAAGCCGTCAGTTGGCGTAGAGGGGCTTTTATGGTTCGTCATTACTTTGGCACCGACGGCATTCGCGGCCGGGCCAACAAGGTCATCACACCGGAACTCGCGCTCAAGGTCGGCCAGGCCGCCGGCTTGATCTTCCGCAATGGCGAGCACCGGCACCGCGTGCTGATCGGCAAGGATACCCGCCTCTCCGGCTACATGATCGAGAACGCGCTGGTTGCCGGGTTCACCTCCGTCGGCATGGACGTGCTGCTGACCGGCCCGATCCCGACCCCGGCGGTCGGCATGCTGGCGCGCTCCATGCGCGCCGATATCGGCGTCATGATCTCGGCCTCGCACAATCCGTACGACGACAACGGCATCAAGCTGTTCGGCCCCGACGGCTTCAAGCTGTCCGACGAGGTGGAGAAGGAGATCGAGATCCTGCTCGATTCCGATCTCACCGGCCGTCTTTCCACCGGCGCCGATCTCGGCCGCGCCAGGCGCATCGACGGCGTGCAGGACCGCTATATCGAGTTTGCCAAGCTGACGCTGCCCAAGACCGTGACCTTCGAGGGCCTGCGCGTGGTGATCGATTGCGCCAACGGCGCCGCCTACCGGGTGGCGCCCGGCGCGCTGTGGGAAATGGGCGCCGATGTGGTCGCCATCGGCGTCGATCCGGACGGCTTCAACATCAACAAGGAATGCGGCTCCACCGACTTGAACGCGATCTGTCGCAAGGTGCGCGAAATGCGCGCCGATATCGGCATCGCGCTCGACGGCGACGCCGACCGCGTGCTGATCGTCGACGAGCGCGGCCACGTGGTGGATGGCGACCAGCTGCTCGCGGTCATCGCCGAGAGCTGGAAGGAGGACGGCCGCCTGCAGCGTCCCGGCGTGATCGGCACCGTGATGACCAATCTCGGGCTCGAGCGCCGTCTCGCCGCGCAGGGACTCCAGCTCTTCCGTACCCCGGTGGGCGACCGCTACGTGCTCGAATACATGCGCGCGCACGGTTACAATCTCGGCGGCGAGCCGTCCGGCCATATCATCATGTCGGACTACACCACGACCGGCGACGGCTTCATCGCGGCGCTGCAAGTGCTGGCCATGGTCAAGCGCAGCGGCAAGCCGGTCTCGGAGGTCTGCCGCCGCTTCGAGCCGCTGCCGCAGGTGCTCAAGAACGTGCGCTACAAGAACGGCCAGCCGCTGGAGAACGCCGCCGTGCGCTCCGCCATCGCCGGCGCCGAGAAGAAGCTGGGCGGCGGCGGCCGCCTGATCGTGCGCCCCTCCGGCACCGAGCCGGTGATTCGGGTGATGGGCGAGGGCGACGACAAGGTGCTGGTGGAGGCGGCCGTCGACGACGTGGTCGAGGCGCTCACCGAAGTCGCCGCCTGATTCGCTTCAGCGTCGGCTGTCCGACACGAGGCGCCGGCCGGCGGGCCAATCGTTAACGCTTTCTTAACAGCGGGCTCCGCCGGACGCCCCGCGCGGTGCGCCGCTACGGTAGGCCATGAGTTTTTTGGTTAACCGGCGTGGTTAAAAAACACGGTTAAGAGCCACTTAAGAATTTCCTGCCATCGTCGCCTTGCTCCGAGCCATTCCGCCGCCCGGCGGGCTTGAAGAAGGACGATGGCATGTTTCGCGCGCGTCTCAACTTTTCAATCCTGGCAACGATCGCCGTGCTGTTCGCCGGCGCGGCGCATGCTGCCGATTACATACCGCCGGCCCCGCCGCAGCCTTACGTTCCGCCGCCGCCGCCGCAGCCGTGCTGCGATAGCTGGTATCTGCGCGGCTACGTCGGCATCGGCCTGAACAACAACAGCGATGTCGAATACCTGCCGGCCCCCGCCAATGTCGGAAACGGCTTCAACTTCGAACACAACGATATCGCCGATACGCCCTTCATAGGGCTGGGCATCGGCTACGAGGTCAATAACTGGCTGCGCATCGATGCGACGGCCGAATACCGCTCCAAGACGGAAGTCACCGCCTTCGGCAGCTACACGTTCGATGGCGGCGTGTTCGGCGATTCGTATCACGGCTACCTGAAATCCTGGGTTTTCCTCGCCAACGCCTATGTCGATCTCGGCACTTGGAATTGCTTCACGCCGTTCATCGGCGCCGGCATCGGCGGCGCCTACAATACGATGTCCGACCTCACCGACATCGGCATCTTCACTTCCGGCCGCGGCATCGGCCGAGACAGCAGCGATTGGCATATGGCTTGGGCGCTCTACGCCGGCGTCGCCTACAACATCAGCCAGAGCCTCAAGATCGAACTGACCTACCGCTATCTCAATTACGGGTCCGTCACCGACACGATCGATTGCCTCGGCAACGGCTGCGGCGGCGGCGCCGACTCCTACAAGTTCGGCAACTTCAGCTCCAACGACTTCATGCTCGGCCTGCGCTGGACCTGCTGCGATTACGGGCCGCCCGCGCCGTCGCAGTACGTCTATACGCCGCCGCCCGCATACGTTCCGCCGCCGACCTACGCGCCGCCGCCGTCGTATACGCCGCCGCTGCAGAGCCGAGGCTAGCGCGACGTGCGCGCGGCCGCTCGTAAAGAGAGTCGCCGCTCGAGCGCCGCTTACGGTTAACGCCGCGCCGGCATGGTGAAAATACATGGTTGAGAGTCGCTTAACTCTGCTGCGGAAGGCTGGCGAGGACGTCGTGCCAAGGGTCGGGTCATGGTCTCGCTGAGGACATTGGTGTTTGCCGCCGTGACGCTGGCCGGTGCGGGCGGGGTCGCCCGGGCCGCCGACATGTCCGGCTATCCCGACCTTCCGCCGCACGAAGCGGCGCCGGCGATCGAGTCGGCCGGCGGCTGGTACTTGCGCGGCGATTTGGGTTACGGCTGGGGCAGGCTGCAAGGCGCCGAATCCGCTCCGTTTTTCCCGGACCCTACCGAGAGCTCGCTCGGCAACGGATTCATCCTCGGCGCCGGCGCGGGTTACAAAAGCCGATGGCTGCGCACCGACCTCACCGTCGATTACACCTCGCCGCTGAAATATACCGGCAGCATCGCCGCCGCCGATGACACCACCGCCAAGGTGGAGGCCGGCACCGCGCTGTTCAACGGCTATATCGATCTCGGCACCTGGTATCGCGCCACGCCCTATATCGGCGCGGGCGCCGGCGTCTCTTATTTGCGCACTTTCGACTACACCAGCACCGCGGCGCCGCCCTTCACCACCGGCCTCTCGAACACGCAGTGGAATTTCACCTGGGCCGCCACCGCCGGCGTCGGCTTTACCATCGGCACGAACCTCACGCTCGACGTCAATTACCGCTACGTGAATTTCGGCGACGTTGAGACCGCGAGCGATACGTTCGGCGCCATGACGCTGAGGAACCTCTACGCCCACGAAGTGCGCCTCGGCCTCCGTTGGAGTTTCGATGATCAGCCGTTCCAAGAGTAGCCGGCGCCGTGTCCGCGCCGCCGTTGCCTGCGCGACCTTGATCGCGGCGGCCGCGGTTGGCCGCGCGCAGGCGGCCGATCTCGACGATTCCTGGCTGCGCGGCTCGTTCATCAGCGCACCCGGTTATGTCCGCTGGGATGGCGTCGTGATGGGCGCCACCCTCGGCTACAGCAACATGAGCGCCGATTTCGGCAACGCCACCAAGTCCGAGATCTCCTATATCCTGCGCAACACGACGCTCGAGGACGAGTTTTCGCCGTCCAGCTGGACGACCTTGCCGAAAACCGTCACCAACTCGGCGCAATATGGCGGCTTCCTCGGCTACAACATCCAAATGGAACAGCTCGTGCTCGGCGCCGACATCGGCTACAACCGCCCGAGCGGACTCACCAGTTCGGTCGTCGATTCAATCGCGCGCAACGTGGTCACGTCCGACGGCGTCTCGCACGACGTATACTTGAATTCCTCGGCCTCGATAAAGCTCGTCGACTACGCGACCGCGCGCGCGCGCGCCGGCTATGCCTTCGGCCAATTCCTGCCCTATGCCGTGGTCGGTGTCGCCGTCGGGCGCTTCAACTATACGACCAGCGCGACCGTGACGGATATTTTCACGCCGTCCGGCAGCACCACCCCCTTGCAATACGGCCCCTTACCCAGACCGACGCTCAAGACAACGTCATCACCGCCGGGGCACTGGCCGGCCTCGGTTTGGACGTGGCGCTGATGCCGAACGTATTCCTGCGCGGCGAATGGGAATACATCTACTGGGGGCCCGTGAACGGCATCAAGACCAGCATGAATACCGGCCGCGTCGGCATCGCCGTCCGCTTCTAAGAGCCCGCTTTCCGTCCCCTTCCATCGCAGTTGACCGCGGGCTTTGACTCGCCTATCTCCGCCCGTGGGACACCCCTCCCCAACGAGGGGCGCCTATCTGGAAGGGTAGACAAATGACTGATGCCAAGCCCGCCGTGCGGCCGGTTGTTCCGCACTTTTCGTCCGGCCCCTGCGCCAAGCGCCCCGGCTGGAGCCTGCAAGCCCTCACCGACGCAGCTTTGGGACGTTCGCACCGCGCCAAGCTCGGCAGGGCGAAGCTGAAGCGCGCCATCGACCTCACCCGCGAAGTCCTCGAGGTTCCGGCCGATTACCGCATCGGCATCGTCCCGGCTTCCGACACCGGCGCGGTGGAAATGGCGCTGTGGTCGATGCTCGGCGCCCGCCCGGTCACCATGCTGACCTGGGAAAGTTTCGGCGAAGGCTGGGTCACCGACGTCGAGAAGCAGTTGAAGCTGAAGGATGTCGCGGTGCTGCGCGCGCCTTACGGCGAACTGCCCGATCTTGCAAAGGTCGATTTCGCCACCGACGTGGTGTTCACCTGGAACGGCACCACGTCCGGCGTGCGCGTGCCGGACGGCGACTGGATCGCCGCCGACCGCCAAGGTCTCACCATCTGCGACGCCACCTCCGCCGCCTTCGCGCAAAAGCTCGATTGGCCCAAGCTCGACGTCGTCACTTTCTCTTGGCAGAAGGCGCTGGGCGGCGAAGCCGCGCACGGCATGCTCATTCTCTCGCCGCGCGCCGTCGAGCGGCTGGAAACCTACAAGCCGGCCTGGCCCTTGCCGAAAATCTTCCGCATGACGAAGGGCGGCAAGCTCAACGAAGGCATTTTCACCGGCGAGACCATCAACACGCCCTCCATGCTCTGCGTCGAGGACTATCTCGATGCGCTAGACTGGGCGAAGAAGGTCGGCGGCCTCAAGGCGACGGTGGCCCGCTCCGACGCCAATGCCAAGGCGATCGCCGACTGGGTCAAGCGCACGCCGTGGGTCGACCATCTGGCGCGCGTGCCGGCGCAGCGTTCCAACACCTCGGTGTGCCTGAGCATCGTCGATGCGGCGGTGACCGCGCTTTCCGGCGAAGCGCAGGCCGCATTCGCCAAGAACCTGGCCGCCGTTCTCGAGAAGGAAGGCGTGGCCTACGACATCGCCTATTACCGCGACGCGCCGCCGGGCCTGCGCATCTGGTGCGGAGCCACGGTGGAGACGAGCGACGTCGAAGCGCTCACCGCCTGGCTCGACTGGGCCTTCGCGCAAGCCAAAGCCGCGCTGCCCAAGGCGGCGTAGCGGGCGAGGGCATAGGCCATGTTTGCCAATCCGGTCACCGAGCGCTTGGCGGCGTTCGTGCGCGGCATCGGTATCGAGGTGCGCGCCGCCGCGCTTTGCGACGATACGTTCCTGCCGGGCCTCGACATCCGGCACGGCGCCGTGCTGCTGGACGAGCAACGTCTCGCCTATCCCGGCGACCTGCTGCACGAGGCGGGCCATATCGCGGTCGCGCCGCCCGAGCAGCGCGCAGCCCCTGCGCTCGCCCCGAACGCGGGCGACGAGATGGCGACGCTCGCCTGGTCTTACGCTGCGCTGCGCCACCTCGAACTCGATGCGGACGTCGTCTTCCATCCGAACGGCTACAAGGGCGGGGCGCAGGCATTGATCGACGCCTTCACCGGCGGCGGCAATCTCGGCGTGCCCCTGCTGCAATGGTACGGGATGACGTTCGAGCCCAAGGCCGCCGCCGAGCGCGGCGTCGAACCCTTTCCCCACATGCTGCGCTGGCTGCGCTGACCGCCGCGCTCATCCTCGAGGATATCCCATGGCTCCCCGCGTACTCATCTCCGACGCCCTTTCTCTCGCCGCCGTGCAGATCTTCAAGGATCGCGGCATCGAGGTCGACTTCCAGCCGGCGCTCGGCAAGGACAAGGAAAAGCTCGCCGAGGCGATCGACGCGTTCGACGGGCTTGCCATCCGCTCGGCCACCAAGGTCACGCCCAAGATCCTGGAAAAAGCGAAAAACCTGAAGGTGATCGGGCGCGCGGGCATCGGCGTCGACAATGTCGACATCCCGGCGGCGACGGCCAAGGGCATCATCGTGATGAACACGCCGTTCGGCAATTCCATCACCACCGCCGAGCACGCGATTTCGCTGATGCTGGCGTTGGCGCGGCAGATCCCCGAGGCGGACGCCTCCACCCGCGCCGGCAAATGGGAAAAGAACAAGTTCCTGGGCGTCGAGATTTTCAGCAAGACGCTCGGCGTCATCGGCTGCGGCAATATCGGCTCGATCGTCGCCGACCGTGCGATCGGGCTGAAGATGAGGGTGATCGCCTACGATCCCTTCCTGTCGCACGAGCGCGCCACCGATCTCGGCGTCGAAAAGGTCGAGCTCGACGAGCTGTTCGCGCGCGCCGACTTCATCTCGCTGCACACCCCGCTCACCGACAAGACCCGTAACATCATCGACGGCGCCGCGCTGGCGAAGATGAGAAAGGGCGTGCGTATCGTCAATTGCGCGCGCGGCGGGCTGATCGACGAAGCGGCGATCGCGGAAGCGCTCAAGTCCGGCCAGGTGGCCGGCGCCGCCTTCGACGTGTTCGCGCAGGAACCGGCGACCGACAACCCGCTGTTCAAGCTGCCGAACGTCGTGTGCACACCGCATCTCGGCGCCTCCACCAGCGAAGCGCAGGAGAACGTGGCGCTGCAGGTCGCCGAGCAGATGTCGGAATATCTGCTGCGCGGCGCCATCACCAACGCCATCAACTTCCCCTCGATCAGCGCGGAGGAGGCGCCCAGGCTGAAGCCCTTCGTGGCGCTGGCGGAGAAGCTCGGCTCCTTCGCCGGGCAGCTCACCGAGAGCCCGATCACCGAATTGCAGATCGTCTACGAGGGCCAGGTGGCGCAGATGAACACGCGCGCGCTCACCTCGGCGGTGCTCGCCGGCCTGCTGCGGCCGATGCTGGGCGAGGTCAACGTGGTGTCGGCCCCGGTCATCGCGCGCGAGCGCGGCATGGCGGTGGAGGAGGTGACCCGCGAGGCGGAAAGCGACTTCGAGAGCCTGATCACGGTGACGGTGACGACCGAGCGGCAGACGCGCTTCGTCTCCGGCACCGTGTTTGCCGACGGCCGCCCGCGCATCGTCAACATCAAGGGCATCCGCATGGACGCCGAGTTCGCGCCCTCGATGATCTACATCACCAATCTCGACAAGCCCGGCTTCATCGGCAAGTTCTCCTCCACGCTGGGCGACGCCGGCATCAACATCGCCACCTTTCATGTCGGGCGCGAGGCGCCCGGCGGCAACGCGGTGTCGCTGATCGAGATCGACGGCGAACTGCCCGAGGACGTGCTCGCCAAGGTGCGCGCGCTGCCGCAGGTGCAGCAGGCCAAGCCGCTGCATTTTTAGCGGCGCACGTGGCGGTTAGGTCGAAACACTTGGCGGGCGCGGTTTTCTCCGCTCGTCCCCGCGAAAGCGGGGACCAAGGGCCACACTGTCAGAACTTTCATTTTGGGTCTGGATTCCCGCTTGCGCGGGAATGGGCGGGATCTGCGACGCCCCACCTCAAGTCATCAGGCTCTTTGCGTTGCGCGCGGTCGCCGCTTTCAGGTGAAGTGCCGCCACCCAGCGAGGTCGGCTAGATTGTCGAGGAGTGAGTCTTCCGCTCCGCCAGATAGGCCTTCATCCCGGCCTCGCCGCGCGGCGTCGTCCAATAGTGGTTCCAGGCGAACAGCGGCCGCAGCAGCGGCGCCCAGCGGCGCATCCACGGCCGCTTCAGCGTCGTCTCCCACACGAGGTTGACCTGCGTGCCGCCATTGCTTGGCGACAAGGTCGCGCGCCAGCGGCCGTCGAAGTCGCCGACGACCTTCACCGCCACGACGCTGTTCGGCACCAGCTCGACCATCTCCAGCACAAAGTTCAGCCTATAGGGCAGGAAGCCGCGCGCCTTGGCGCGGAGCTTGCTGCCGACACGCGGCGGCCTGCCAGGCTCGAAGGGTTTCGCCTCGAGGTAGACGCCTTTCCACCACAACGGCAGCAGCTCGCCATGCGCGAGAACGTCGTAGACCTCCTCCGGCGCGGCGTCCGGAAAATCCCATTGCTCGTCGAAACGAAACGCGTCGCTCGCCATACGCCGCTCCCTGGCCGCCGTTGCGCTCTTCTTACGAGGTCTAACGATCCGACGCGGAGGATTTGCCTCTCGCTTTGCGGTTATTCGGTTCACGCCGCCATCGGAACATAAGCGGAGGTGACGCAGACGTCACGCGGATGCGCTTATGGGCCGAAGCGAGCGGCCGCCCCCATCGACCGGTTCCAGAGTTCTCGCAGACCACCCCGCCATCAGCTTGGCCGCGTGGTGCCCGATGCCGATCGGCGGTAGGATGCACCCTGGGGGTAGAAAGGGATGCGGCCTTGCGAGAGAAACTTTCGCCGGAAAACGTGATAGCGGCAACTGTTGCCGGACTGCGTCATAGCAAGAGCAGCGCTTACGAAATCGCCAAGGCGGTCGTTCGCGACCTCGAGTATTTCGGTTACGGCATTCAACGCGGTGATCCACCCGCGAGCCCGACGGTGACTGAGGACATTGAATGTGACGCTCCGAGCGCGACTTGATCGCCATTTGCCGCCGTTGCACAAATCGGCGACTAAGGTCTCTGCTCGTGGCGCGTTTGGTGTCGTCGGGAAGCAACGTTGGCAACACGCCATAGACGAATAAGAGCCGTCCTGATCGTTTGCGCGATTGTTCTCTTCGCCTACGCGATCCTTGCTTACGTCTTTCTCCCGGCCATGTGGACGCATTACGAGCACCAGAAAGGGCTCGCGGGCCTCCCGATGGTGACGCGCACGGCCCAAGGCATCCCCGGTGACCCGATCAATGTCGGTTTGGTCGGAAACAAGGACGACGTCTTGTGTGCCATGCATGCGGCCGCGTGGTACCCGGCCGATCCGATTACGTTTCGATCCAGCGTGAAGATCATCGGCAGCGTCGTCTTGCGCAGACCGTACCGTGACGCACCGATAAGCAATCTTTTCTACCAAGGACGGCGCGAGGATCTGGCCTTCGAAAAGCCCGTCGGGGCAAGCGCGGATCGGCGCCATCACGTGCGGTTTTGGCAGGTCCTCGAGGAAGGCGAAGAAGGCCGGCCGGTGTGGCTCGGAGCGGTGACGTTCGACCGCGATGTCGGGTTCAGCCGCTATACAGCACAGGTCACGCACCACATCGCGCCCGACATCGATGCAGAGCGGGACGGGCTAATCAACGACCTCAAAGAGGCAAAGGTCGTCGAGGCGATCTACGAGGTTTCCGGAGTCGGGCCGACCCTGCTCGGTCGCAACGGGGAAGGGGATCCCTATTTCACGGACGGAGAAATCAAAGTCTCTCGTCTTGTCGCGGGCTGCCATTCGGAGGTTGCGAGTGCAGTTGTGCTGAGCAATCCGCCGATCGTCATCTTGAAAAACGAGACGTGGAAAATGATCGCTCCGCTGCTGCAAGCCGGAATCCCGCAATGACGATCGAGGCGTCGGCACTGCACTTTTGACGGCGCATGTCGATCTTGAAGAACTCTTTCAGGGCGCGCGCCTTTCTAGACCTTTGTCCACTCGTATTAAATCATCCGCTCGTCGCCGCGCAAGCAGGGACCCGGGGGCCAAACATGTTGGCGCTGCAATTAAAACCCTGGATTCCCGCTTACGTGGGAATGAGCGGACGTGAATTAAGCCGAACGGATCATGCTCTAATCCGAGCAGCGCATGCACTCGACGTCGTAGCGGTCGATCCATTGCTTGAGTGCGCTCATCGCCGGCTCGCCCGTTGTGAGGCCGGTGAGCGCTTTCTCGGGGTCCTCGGGCCGCAGGCGCGCGATCCAGCCGGCGCCGTAAGGATCGACATTGATCAGGTGCGGATCGGCGAGCAGGGCCTCGTTGCGCTCAACAATCGTCGCGGCGAAGGGGACCGGTATGCCGCCGACCCACTTGCCGCTTTCGAGCGTGGCAACGTGGCGGCCGGCGAGGAGGGTCTTGCCCGTCTTCTTGATATGCACGGAGAGGATGCGGCCGCCCATGGTCTGCGCCGGATCGGTTACGCCGATGGTGAACAGACCGTCATTGCCAGGCCGCAGCCAGACATAGTCGAGGTCGTAATAAAGATCCTCCGGCAACTGGCAGCCGCGGTATTCGCTCATGCTTGCTTCCTCCCACGGCTGCGCCGTTTGCCGCCTCAGTCGGCCAAGCGCGCGGTGACCGCCGCCGCATCGGCGCCGAGCTGCGCCTGCGCGGCGGGGTAAAGCTCGCTCTCTTCTTTCTCGTCATGGCGCTCGAGCAGCGCCCGCATGCTGGCGGCGATGCGGCGGTATTCCTCCGCGTCGCGCGCGCTCAACGCGTCTTCGATCTCGTCGAAGAAGACGCGCAGGTCGCGGTGACCCTTGCGCAGGATGAGCGGCGTTTCCGCCCCATTCTCGACGGCGGGAAACAGCACCTGCTCCTCGACCGCCATGTGCCGCTCGATGCCGCCGCGGAAGCCGGCGAATGCTTCGGCCGCCGCGTCCCAGCGTGCCGCCTGGACATGCGACGCCGACGCCGCCAGCGCCTGCTCGAGGCGGCGATGATCGTGCGCGAAGGCTGCGCCGATGTCCTGCATGACAACACCATAGGGCGCATGCGGCGCCGCCGGTTGATCGAGATCAAGGCGCGGCGGCCCGCCATGGAAAAGCATTTTAATAGGAGCGTGACCATGAAGCTGCAATTGCTGGTGTCGCAGTGGTGTCCCACCTGTCCGACGGCCCAGAAGGTGTGGTCGGAGGCGGCCGCGCGCAAAAGCCTCGCGCTCGAAGTGCTCGACGTCGGCAAGCCCGAAGGCCGCCGCATCACTTCCGAACTCGGCGTTCGCACCGTCCCGGCCATGGTGATCGACGGCAAGTTGCGCTCGCTCGGCACCTGCACGCTCGCAGAGGCCATGGCATTGTTGTCGCCCCAGCAGCAGCCGGGCTAGTCCGCCGTCACGTCGCGCCAATCCCGCTCCCGTATCCTCCTGCCCGCGCCGCCCACCCGGAAAATTTACACACCGCGTCAAGAAACCGCCTTATGCTCGCGCCGGCTTCACGGCGCGAATGGCGCTCGGCAACCGAGCCTCGCGCGATTGCAGGGCGGGAGAAAGCTATGAAAAGAACGCCATTTCCGGCGATCATGATCGTCACCGTCTTGCTCGCTGGCGTGGGCGGCATGGCGCTCGCCGCGCAGGACAGGTTCACGCTAAAGGTGCCGGATGGACTCGCCTTCGCCGAATTCAAAGGCTGCGAAAACTGGCAGAACGTCGCCGTGAGCCAAACCGAAAAAGGCTTGAAGATCATCGCGGCCAACCCCGTGATGATTGAGGCCTATCGGCAGGGACTTCCCGCCAAGGGCAAGAAATTCCCCGACGGATCCAAGATCGTGAAGATCGAGTGGCTGGCGGAGAGAAATCGCGAGTCGCCCTATTTCGTCATGGTGCCGGGCGCCCTCAAATCGGTTTCTTTCATCGAAAAGGACAGCAAGCGTTTTCCTGACACTAACGGATGGGCCTACGCGCAGTTTGGCTACGACGCCGCCTCCGACACCTTTGCTGCTAACGGCAGCGGGGCCCGATGCGGCTACGCCTGCCACACGGCGGTGGCGGCCAAGGATTACATTTTCACGGCCTATCCCAAGCGATAGACGGGCGACGCAGCGGTCAACTGTCAATCGCCCACATCGAGCGTAAACAGTTCCTGCGGGCGGCCGACGCCGCGCAGGGCGTAGCGGCCGACGGAAATCAGCCGGCTCAAATTGTCGCCCACCTTGGCGAAGGCGTCCGACACCAGCACCGGTTGCTCGACCGAGCGGCACATGGCGGCGATGCGGCTCGTTTCGTTGACCGCCGGCCCGATCACCGTGAAGTCGAGCCGTTCGCGGCTGCCGACATTGCCGTAGAACACTTCGCCGAAATGCAGGCCGAGATAGAGGTCGGTCACCGGCAGCCGTTCGCTTGCGCGCTCTTCGTTGAGCGCCTTGACGCCGCGCTGTGCTGCGATCGCCGCGCTCAACGCGTCGCGGCAGGCGCTCTCGCGGCCGCCGCTCGAAAAAATCGCCAGCGTGCCGTCGCCGATCAGCTTGAGCACGTCGCCGCCGTGATCGTGGACGGCCGAGACCACGACGTCGGCATAGTCGTCGAGCAGCGGGATGACCTCCTCGGGCGCCGTATCGGTAATGCGGGTGAAGCCGCGCAGGTCGGAGAACCAGATGGCGGCCTCGATCCGCTCGGCCACCCCGCGCATGATGCGCCCGCTCAAGACGCGCTGGCCGGCGTCGCGCCCGAGATAGGTCTGCACCAGGTTGGCGGCGACGCGGGTGAGCGACACCGATTTGATGGCCAGCGCGAGGAACGGCACGAGGCGCTCGAGCGCGGCGATATTGTCGTCGCTGAAGCCGTGCGGCGCCGGCGTCGTCCACGAGGAGTAGACGCAGTCCATGTCGCCGAGCGCGCCGTCGGACGAAAAACGGTTGATGATGGCGAGGTAGTCGGTCATGCCGGCGGCGCGGAAATCCGGGATCATGTTGAATTCGTCGTCGCTCGCCGCGGCCAGCCGCCGGCGCAGCAACGCCTCGCCGGTTTGCAGCATGCGGTAGAACGGGCTGCGCTGCCATCGTTCGGCGGCTTGCGTCTGCGCCGCCTGCTCGGCGGCGTCGGCGCGCGCGCCGCCGAGCGCGGCGACCGGGCTGGTGCGGCCATAGTCGAGCAGCGGCGCCTCGCTCGCGCCGTAGCCCCAGCGCACGATGCGCCCTTCGTGCACGGGATGCAGCGTGTCGATCAGCACATGCGCGCGGCCGAGCGGCACGCCGGCCGCCACGCAGCGCTCGCTAAAGCCGGCGAGGATGGCGGTCTCCGGCTCGCCGGTGAGGCCAGCCTGCGTCAGCCAACTGGCGATGTCGGAAAACTGAGGCTCGTGCATGACCGCGCTAATATAGCCACGCCGGCCGCGCCGCGCATGATGGCTGCGGGGGCGGGCAATATGCACTATATTGCCCACATTGAGCGGGAGCGTGCGATGGCGAGACCCATCATTGTCCATGCCGACTGGGACCCGGAGGCGGCCGTCTGGGTGGCAACCACCCGGGACTTGCGCGGCCTCGTCACCGAAGCGGACTCGATCGAGTCGTTACGCGCCAAACTGCCCGGCATGATCATGGGTCTGCTGGAAGAAAGCGGCGTCTCCGACCTTCCGGCATCGATTGAAATCATCGCGCGCGCCAGCGATCCACTGCCTGCGGCACAATAGCCCGCGCCAATGGCCGACTATTATCTCGTCAGGCTGCTGAGCGAGAACGGCTACGCGTTCAAGCGTCAGGGCCGCGGCGATCACGAAATCTGGTGGAATCCAAGAACCGGCGTCCGGGTGACCGTTGATCGCAAGCTCACTTCACGGTTCACGGCTAATGCCATTCTTAAAGAGGCGGGTTTGCCGAAGGCATTCTAGCCCGACGGCCCACGACGCTTAAAACCGCCGTCAATTCAGCCCCTTAAGCGGAATGACTGGCTCGCAAAAGTCGCTCGCAGCCTTGCTTCGGCCCCCCGCTTCCTTTATCCGAGGGTGGACCTGGCCGGCGGCTCCCGGCTGTGAAGTGTCCGGGTGCTGCGTCGGGGAAGGCTTTTATGGCGAACGTGGTCGTAGTCGGGTCGCAGTGGGGCGACGAAGGCAAGGGCAAGATCGTCGACTGGCTTTCCGAGCAGGCCGATATCGTCGTGCGCTTCCAGGGCGGCCATAATGCCGGCCACACCCTGGTCATCGACGGCAAGACCTACAAGCTGTCGCTCTTGCCTTCCGGCGTCGTGCGTCAGGGCAAGCTGTCGATCATCGGCAACGGCGTGGTGATCGACCCGCAGGCGCTGATCGAGGAAATCGCGCAACTGAACAAGCAAGGCATCGCGGTGACCCCCGAAAACTTGCGCATCGCGGAGAACGCCATCCTGATCCTGCCGCTGCACCGCGAGCTCGAGGCGCTGCGCGAGGCCGACACCTCGGCCAACCGCATCGGCACCACCAAGCGCGGCATCGGGCCGGCCTATGAGGACAAGGTCGGCCGCAGGGCCATCCGCTTCATGGATCTCGCCGACCTGCCGGCGCTCACGCCGAAGATCGAGCGCCTGCTCGCCCATCACAACGCGCTGCGCCGCGGCCACGCGCTCGCCGAGATCAAGCCGGCCGAAGTCTACGATCCGCTCGCCGCGATTGCGCCCAAGGTGCTGCCCTATATGGACACGGTGTGGTCGCTGCTCGACGACAAGCGGCGCGAGGGCAAGCGCATATTGTTCGAGGGCGCGCAGGGCGCGCTGCTCGACATCGACCACGGCACCTATCCTTACGTCACCTCGTCGAACACGGTGGCGGCCAACGCCGCCACCGGCTCCGGGCTCGGCCCCAATGCCATCGATTACGTGCTCGGTATCTGCAAGGCCTACACCACCCGCGTCGGCCTCGGGCCCTTTCCCACCGACCAGATGGACAACGAGATCGGCAAGCTGCTGGGCGAGCGCGGCCACGAGTTCGGCGTGGTCACCGGGCGCGCCCGCCGCTGCGGCTGGTTCGACGCCGTGCTGGTGCGGCAGACCGTGCGCACCTGCGGCATCGACGGCCTGGCGCTCACCAAGCTCGACATCCTCGACGGCTTCGACGAGATCAAGGTCTGCACCGGCTACCGGCTCGACGGCCGCACGATCGATTATCTGCCGGGCGGCGAGTTGGCGCAGGCGCGGGTGCAACCGATCTACGAGACCATCGACGGCTGGAAGGAGCCCACCTTGCGCGCGCGCTCCTGGGCGCAACTGCCGGCGCAGGCCATCAAGTACGTGCGCCGTATCGAGGAACTGGTCGGCTGCCCGGTGGCGGTGCTTTCCACCAGCCCGGAGCGCGAGGACACCATTTTGGTGCAAAACCCGTTCGAGTCGTAATGCACAAAAAATGACATGAAGTGGGGTGATGAAAGAACGCTGAAATGACAGGCAATGGCTGACTATCATCCGCTGATCTCACGCGCCGTCGCAGGCCTCGATGACAACACGGGCGAGAACCGCCGCGTGCTGTACGAGCGCGCGCGCGGGGCGCTGGTCAAACAGCTGCGGAGCGTCGATCCTCCGCTTGAGGAATCCGACATCACGCGTGAGCGCCTGGCGCTCGAAGAGGCGATCCGCAAGGTCGAGGCTGAAGCCGCCAGAGATGCGCCGGCGGAGCAGGCGCCGCTGCCGCCGGCCGCCGAGCAGACGCCGGCTGCGCTGCGCGAGCGGGGCTTGCGCGGCTTGCGCCAATCCGCCGCCGAAGCGGAGGGCTTGGGCGGCGCCACCGCCGAGGCGCACCGCGCGGCGAAAGATTTCTTCGAGCGGACGCCGTCGGAGTCGGCGGCGCCCGGCAAAGGCGCTTCGCCCGCCGCGCGTTATTTCGCGCCGGACGAAGCGGAGGCGCACAAGGCCGCGCCGCATACGGCCGAGCCGCCGCCGGTCAGCGAGCCCGATCTGATGCATGAGGCGCCGCCGCCGCCGCCGCGCGGCCGCGGGCAGGGCCTGCCGGAAGGCGCGCTGCCGCCGCCGCCTCCGCCCTATGACGAGCCGGAGGCCGACTATGCGCGGCCGCCGCGTGCCTGGGGCCGCATCCTGGCGATCGCGGTGCTGGTCTTGGCGATCGCCGGCCTCGTCGGCGTCGGCTACTGGCAGCGCGACACCATCGCGCGCCTGGTGGCGAGCTTCCGCGCCGCGCCGGAAAAGACACAGCAACAGGCGACGTCGCCGCCGGCCGCGCGCCCGAAGATCACCGACCGCATCCAGGAGAGCCAAAGCAAGACCGCCACCGCGCCGGCGGCCGCCGTCGCGCAAAAGGTCGTGCTGTACGAACAGGATTCCTCCGACCCGCAGGGCAAACGCTATGTCGGCTCGGCCATCTGGCGCACCGAAACCGTCTCGCCCGGTTCCGGCCTTGCGCCCGAGCTCGCCATCCGCGCCGACGTCGAGATCCCCGAGCGCCATATGCGCATGACCTGGTCGCTTCGCCGCAACACCGACAAGGCGCTGCCGGCGAGCCACACCATCGAAGTCCAGTTCACGCTGCCGGCGGATTTCCCGGAAGGCAGTATCGGCAACGTGCCCGGCGTCTGGATGAAGGAAAACGAGGGTCCGAAAACCCGCGGCATTCCGCTCGCCGGCCTTTCGGTCAAGGTGACCGACGGCTATTTCCTGATCGGCCTGTCGGCGGTGCAGATCGACAGGCAGCGCAATATCACGATGCTCAAGGACCGCGACTGGCTGGAAATTCCGCTCGTCTATACCAGCGGCAAGCGCGCCATCGTGGCGATCGAGAAGGGAACGCCGGGCCAGCGCGCCTTCGCGGAAGCCTTCCGCGCGTGGGGCGAGTAGCGGCGCTCCGTCAATTTGTACCGGATCCGGGTGATGAGCTCTTTGGTCATGGCCGGGCTTGACCCGTCCATCCATCTATTCTCGAAAGGATGGGTCACCGGGTCATGGCGCTGCGCGCTGGCCCGGTGATGACAACGAATTGATCAGTCGGATTTGGCATTCGCCGGTGTCTCCCGAGGGATGGGAACGCGATAGTCATTTCCCAGCCGCGGGCGCGGCTCCGGTCCCAGCCGCGTGCGCGACGCCGGCGTGACGTTGCGCCGCGTGGTAGCGCTCGTTCACCACCGTCGCCACCATGACCGCGACGAAGAGCACGATCACGAAGCTCGCAATGCCGATCGCCATCCAGCGGTTCTTCGCGCGCGCCTGTTCGACCAGGGCGGCGCCGGTGGTGGGGCGTGCGTTGAAGGGGCGTCACCAACGCGCCCGCCGCGACTTCGGCGCGCGCGATGCAATGCGCGCGCCGCCGGCCGAATGCCGCAGGCCTACCGTGCCCAGGGGAACAAGACGGCCGGGAAATCCGCCGCGTAGCGCCGCTCATGCGGCGCAGGGTGCTGGATCGGATGCGGGCTGTCCTCGCACGACACCGCCCGCCGATAGAGATGCCAGGTGGCGTGGCCGAGCACCGGCATGACGACGGTCAGGCCGAGCAGCAGCGGCAGCGAGCCGATCAGCAGCAGCGCCGCCACGATCAATCCCCACACCGCCATGGTGAGCGGGTTCTTCGCCACCACGCGGATGGAGGTCGCCAGCGCGCCCGCCGCGCCGACGTCGCGGTCGAGCAGCATGGGAAACGACACAGCGCTGATGACCAGCACGGCAACCGCCAGCAGGAAGCCGACGAGATTGCCGACGACGATCAGGTTCCAGCCGGCCGGCGTGGTGAAAACGTCACGCAGAAAGCTGGCGATCGATTTCGGCGGCGCGTAGCCGAAATCGGCGATGTAGATCGCGTTGGCGAAGGCGATCCACAGCCCGAAGATGACGAGCAGCAGGAAGCCGAGCGCGATCAGCCCGCCGATCGAGGACGATTGCACCACGTCGAGCGCGTGGGCGGCGGAAACCGGCAGGCCGGCCTCCCGCCGGCGCGACAATTCGTAAAGACCGAGCGTGGCCAGCGGCCCGACCAATGCGAAACCCGCCGCAAGTGGATAAAGCAGGGGCAATACGGAATAGCCGAAGGCCAGCCGTCCCAGCAGCAGGCCGACGATCGGATAGATCGCGGCCACGAACATCGCATGGGTCGGCATGGCGTTGAAATCGTCGAGGCCGGCGCGCAGCGCGGCCTTGAGATCGCCCAATCCGATTTGATTGACGGTAACATGCGCGGGCGTTTCGCTCGCGCCGAGAAGAACATGCGAATAGGCCATGATCGCCTCCTGACGGTCAGGCGGCCCATGGCGCTTGGCGAGGGTCGAAACGGTCTGGCCCTGGTCACGCAAGTCCCACGAGCCACAGGGGGAAAGAATAACACGGCCGGCCTGCCTTGGTTCTTCACAAATGCGGGGGTGGGGTTCCACGGCAAATTCGTGGCGGCCCTCACGGGCAGGACCCGGCCAGAACCTGAAAGAATTTTTCCCTAGGGATCTTGACAAAAATCCCAGGTATACTATCCTAGTTCCATCCCGCCTCGTACCGAGGGGTGTCTGATCAGCATCTTCAGACGCGGGGCGGGGAGCGGTGGCCGGGGAATGACGCTTTCGCTGGAGATGCGGCGAAGCGGCCCGGCGGTCCAAGCCGCGAGCGCTCCGGCCCGCCCACGCCGCGGGCCGCCAAGCGGTGGTTCGGCGTCCCTGCCGAAAGGCGAGACGCCTGAAAAATGGAAGTCCACCGGGGGCCTTGCGGAGCAAGCCTAGAAACACCGCGCGCGGGACGCCTTGGGAACGGCGGACTTGCGGCTTGCTCGCCGGCGGAAACGCCGGCGGGAACCGGACCTTCGACAAGCCTCGATGTCGCGAGGCGTCGAGGCCCGCAGGGTCCGAGCACTTTTGGTTTGCGCCTACTTGCGTAAACCTGAGTGCGCTCCGGGCCCGATGCGTCCCGCGCGCCCTCGGTACTCAATCGAGAGCGAGCGGCCGGAATGGGAATGCGGCCTACCCGGGGCCGGCCAAAGAATACGGGCGATGGCGCGCGCGCTCAGGCCACCCCCCACCGTGATTTTTACCAATGCTTATCGACTTGCAACTTAAGATGGGACCGGTGGCAAGGCACGCTCCGCCGTGCGGCTGCCGTAACAAGCAGCGTCGAAGCAATGCCCCCGGCCAAGCGCCCCATCATCGGCGAGATCGAAGCAGCCTTGCGCTCCGGCGCGCCGGAAAAGCGCGTCAAGATCCTGATGAGCGTGACCGATCTGTTCGTCGCCGGCGCGGCCGATTACGGCGACCTCGACGTCGCGCTGTTCGACGACGTGTTCGGCCAGCTTTTCGCGCATGTCGAAAGCGCGGCGCTGGCCGAGCTCTCGGCGCGGCTCGCCCCGCTCGCCAATGCGCCAGCCGCCACCATAGGCTTGCTCGCCCGCCACGACGCCGCCGCTGTTGCCGGCCCGGTGCTGGCGCAATCGCCGCGCTTGAGCGACGGCGACCTGATCGAGATCGCGCGCAGCAATAGCCAGGCGCATCTCGCCCATATCGCCCGCCGCCCGCGGATCAACGAGCCGGTGACCGAAGTGCTGGTCGAGCACGGCGATGCCGAGGTCGCCAGCGAGGTCGCGGGCAACGCCGGCGCGCGGATTTCGAATTTGACCATGGCCAAGCTCGTCATGCGCGCCGACGGCGACGAGCGGCTGACCGGGGCCATGTCGCAACGCGACGACATCCCGCCCGCCCTGCTGCGCCGGCTCATGCTGCAGGCGACCGCGGCTGTGCGCGCCAAGCTGCTCGCCGGCGCCAAGCCGGATCAGAAGGCCACGATCAGCCGCGTGCTCAACGAAATCTCGGCGGTGGTCGCCGCGCCTGCGCCGCGCGATTTCGCGCAGGCGCAGCGCATCGTCTCCGTGTTCAGCCAGGACACCGAGCTCACGCGCGCGCGCATCCTCGAATTCGCCGACACCGAGCGCATCGCCGAGATGATCGCCGCCTTGTCGGTGCTGAGCGACGTGCCGCCCGAGCATATCGACCGGCTGGTGCACGCGGCCGATCCCTTCGGCCTCATGGTGTTGTGCCGATCGGTCGACCTGACGTGGAACACCGCGCACGCGGTCATCATGGCGCGGCCGCAGGCGCAGCCGGTCGAGGGCGGGCTGCGCGAGCAGTTCACGCAGCTATCGGTGCAGTCGGCGCAGAAGCTCGTGCATTTCTGGGTCGGGCGGCAGATGGTCGTGCGCAAATTTCCGCAGGCCGCCGCCAAATAAAAAACGGCCGGGCTTGCGCCCGGCCAGGCAAGATGACGATGGTGGCGTCATCTGAAACTTTACTGCGCGGCGATCGCGGCCGCCTCCGGCGGCCTTTCCATGGCGGCGACGCGGGTCTTCACCGCCTTCTGCACCTTCTCGAAGGCGCGCACTTCGATCTGCCGCACGCGCTCGCGCGACACGCCGAATTCGCTCGCCAAATCTTCCAGCGTCACCGGATCGTCGGCGAGCCTGCGCGCCTCGAAGATGCGCCGCTCGCGGTCGTTGAGCACGTCGAGCGCGTCGACCAGCGCCTTGTGGCGGTTGTCGCTCTCTTCGCTCGCCGCCAGCATGCTTTCCTGGCTGGCGCTGTCGTCGACCAGCCAATCCATCCACTCGCCCGAGTCGCCTTCCTCGCGGATCGGCGCGTTGAGCGAAGCGTCGCCGCCGAGCCGGCGGTTCATGTCGATGACGTCCTGCTCGGTGACGCCGAGGCGCTTGGCGATCACCGCGACCTGCTCGGGCCGCATGTCGCCTTCCTCGAGCGCGGAGATCTTGCTCTTGGCCTTGCGCAGGTTGAAGAACAATTTCTTCTGGTTGGCGGTGGTGCCCATCTTCACCAGCGACCACGAGCGCAGGATGTATTCTTGAATCGCCGCCTTGATCCACCACATGGCGTAGGTGGCGAGGCGGAACCCTTTTTCCGGCTCGAAGCGCTTGACCGCCTGCATCAGGCCGACATTGCCTTCCGAGATCACCTCGGCGATCGGCAAGCCGTAGCCGCGATAGCCCATGGCGATCTTGGCGACCAAACGGAGATGGCTGGTGACGAGCTTGTGCGCGGCTTCACGGTCGCCGTGCTCACGCCAGCTGCGCGCCAGCATGTATTCTTCCTGCGGTTCCAGCATGGGGAACCGGCGGATTTCTTCCAGGTAATGCGACAGGCCGGATTCGGCCTTGAGTGCCGGTAAAACGGCGGTACGGGCCATGACAGCGCCCTCCTTAATTGCCCCCGATAATCGGCAGGCTGTTGTCGCCGCCGCTCCCCGAGCCGACGGCGCACATTCCGATTTCGCAAGTGCAGCATACCGGAGCAGGTCGGCGAAAACTAGTGTTCCGCCTGTCACGTCGCCGTGACATAGGTCAATTGCGGTCGAAATCGAGCAAACCATTATGCTCGTTAGGTTTTTTCGCCCGCCTGCGTTTGACCTGCTGGAGCTTCCGCGACGAAGGCAGCACGTAAACGACGCAAATCGCCCGGCAGTTCCGATTGGAACGCCAGGTTTTCTCCGGTTTCGGGGTGTTTGATGATTAGCAGATATGCATGCAGGGCCTGTCTGCCAAGACCCTCTAAGGCGGCCTTGGCCTGTGGCCCCAGCAGGCTCGCCTTGGTCTTGAAGCCGGTGCCGTAGCTCGCATCGCCCAGGATCGGGTGGCCGATATGGGCAAGATGCACGCGGATCTGATGGGTGCGGCCGGTCTCCAGCGTGCAGGACAAAAGGCTGGCCACCGGCTTGCCGCCGCGGCCGGCGTAACGCGCGAGCACCCGCCAATGCGTCACCGCTTGCCGGCCGCCTTCGCGCACCGCCCGCCGGTCGCGGGCATGCGGGTGGCGGTCGAGCGGCGCGTCGATGGTGCCGCGGGGCTTGTCCGGCACGCCCCAAACGAAAGCGAGGTAGCCGCGCTCCAATTCGCTCTCCGCCTTGTGCGCGAACTGCGCCGACAGCGCGCGGTGCGCATGATCGGTCTTCGCCACCACCATCAGTCCGGAGGTGTCCTTGTCGAGCCTGTGCACGATGCCGGGCCGCTTGACGCCGCCGATGCCGGAGAGGCTGTCGCCGCAATGGGCGATCAGCGCGTTGACCAGCGTGCCGTGGCCGTGGCCGGCGGCCGGATGCACGACCAGACCGGCCGGCTTGTCGATGACGATGAGCGCGTCGTCCTCGTAGACGATATTGAGCGGGATGTTTTCACCCGTCGGTCTGGCCGGCTCGGGCGGCGGCAGGGTGACGGTGACGGTCTCGCCGGATTTGACGCTTTGCCCCGGATCGCGGATCGTGCGGCCCGCCGCCGTCACCTGGCCCGCGAGGATCAGCGCCTTCAGGCGCGAGCGCGACAGCGCCGGGATGCGGCGGCTGAGCACGCGGTCGAGCCGCTCGCCGGCGTCTTCCGCGCTGATGATGACGGTCTCGGTGGCGCTATCCGGCATGGGTGTTAGCGAAGATGTCCGATCAAAGGCAGCTCGATCCCGAAGCCGAGCGCGCTATCGCCAAGGTGCGCCGGCTGATGATGATCGCCAGCGTGACCACTTTCCTGGCGGTCGCCGCCGTGCTGGGCGTCATCGGCTATCGCATTTCGCATCTGGGGGAAAGCTCGGCCCCACCGCCGCCGCAAAGCGTGCCGGCGCTGCCTCCCGGCGCCAAGGTGCTCTCCAGCGCGATCGGCGACAACCGCATCGTCCTGACCGTCGAGGTCGACGGCGCCATCGAACTGCGCAGCTACGACCTCCATACGCTTCAGCCGCTCGGGCGCGCCGTGCTGACGCCGAAGCGTCACTGACTGTCATTCCGGGGGCGATTCCGGGCCCGCCAGCCTCACGCGCGTCCCGGAATGACCTCACAACGCCTTTATCTTCTCCAGCACCGGCAACAGATAGTCGTTGAACTTCTGCGGGTCCTCGCTCATCGGAAAATGCCCGAGGCCCTGCATGATCGTCGCCGGCGCGCCGGTCGTCTCGGCGACCGCCAAAGTGCCTTCCGCGGTGCAGGAATAATCATATTCGCCGGTGAGAAAGAACAGCGGGCAGCGGCTTATGTCGATCTGCGCGACGCGGTCGCGGATGTCGCCGTCGATCATGTAGAAATGCAGGTCGCCCTTGAACACGCCCGGCCCGCTCTGCATGTAGTGCCACAGCGTCTCCCAGCGCTCGGCGCTCGGCGCCGTCGGCGCGACCAGGCCCGATACGACGCCGGCACAGACCATGCCGCCGTGCACGTCGGGCCGGTTGAGCCAGGAGAGGTCGTAATAGGGCGCGGTGAAGGCCGCCGATTCCAAGCCGATCAGCGCGCGGAAGCGCTCGGGATGCTGGTGCGCGAGATGCAGCACGATGCGCCCGCCGATCGAGCAGCCCATGGCGACCGGCTTGTCGAGCTCGAGCGCGTCGGCAACCTCGATGATCAGCCGCACGTAGCTTTGCGATGAAAGCTCGTACTCCTCGTCCTGCCAGCCGGCCGGCGGCGACGACTTGCCGTGCCACGGCATGTCGAAGGCGATGACGCGGAAGTTTTTCGTGATGCGCTCGTCGTTCATCAGCCCGCGATATTGCCGCGCGTCGGAACCGGCGGTGTGCAGGCAGAGCAGGGGGATGCCGCTGCCGGCTTCCTCGATGAACAGCCGGTGCGGCTTGCCGAGCAGCTCGCAATTGAGATAGCGGCCGGTCACCGGCTCGAAGCGCGGGCTCATCGCTTGCTCTCCCGGCGCGGCGCGGCGATCACGTCCTTGAAGTAGAGCAGGTTGCTCATGAAGGGATGCAGGTCGCCCTCCACCTGCATGAGCTTCTGCTTGACCAGCGCGAAAATGTCGGTGAAGCCGATGGGCGGCAGCGGCTGCCAGAATTTCTCCCACACCGCGCGTGAGGCGCGCAGCGCAAAGCTGTAATCGGGCGTGATGAACGGCCCGGGCGTGACGCCGACGATCCGGCCCTCCTGCACGCGGATCAAATTGTAGGCGTCGTCGATTGCGAGCAAGAAGGTGGTGTTGACGAAGCGGCCGCGCCGCACGAGGCGGGCGTCAGCGTTCACGAGGCGGGCGAGATTGTCGAGCATGCGGATATCCCTATTGCCTGCGGCAGGGTGGAATCTTCGAGGGGCGGGGGCAAGCTTGCGCGGCCGCCGGATCGAGGTTATCTCGGGGGTCTTGGCCCTCATGCTCCCTTCGTCTAGCGGCCCAGGACGTCGCCCTCTCACGGCGAAAACAGGGGTTCGAGTCCCCTAGGGAGCGCCACGTCTAAACTTTGCCACTGATAATCTTTGATTTTTTGCCGTTTTTGTCCCACTCAAAGGTGCGGTGGGACACTCTTACGTTCTTCATTTGAGCCTATTCATCGCAGAGTCAGCCAATCTTCGCTTCGCTGCTGCTCGCGTATAATGCTCAACTTCCTCTAGTGTTTGATGACCAGTGATAGCCATGATTTCGTGTGGTGATGCCCCGCGTTCTGCAAGTCGGACTGCTGTCGCGCTGCGCAACCCATGTGCCGAGCAATGAGGAAGATTTGCGTGACGGCACCAATCTTTGAATCGGTTGCCAAAGCCATTAGCCGTGAAAGGCTTGCCGTATTCCGTTATCAGGAATGTTAGATGACCTGATGGCGTAGCATCAATAATGGCTGCGAGGTCAACCGCCCAACGAAACAATGCCTTCAACGCCTTCATTCGTAGGCTTGGTTTACAAACTGATGTGTCTTTCCGGCTCCACAGGGCGAAGAAATAAAATAAATTGGCATGTGTATTACATTTTGACCTCAAAAAAATTGCTCGAATGAAATGTCGCGCCGATAAAAAACGGAAACTTCGACCCTAAAATGTCGGAGTCGGAGAACTTGCTGTCAGGAAGATTTTGCGATTTGTTTTTTCAACGGTCGGTAAGACGCAATCAGTTTCCTAAAAAATGCCGACCGGTTTATATTTTTCGCATCACAAAAAAGATCAACTCGTCGCAGGGTTTCTACGGGATCGTAGTGGCGATTGCGTGGTCGGGGGTTGGTTCGGGGTGGTGGCTCAAAAAAGTCATGGTCGTTCCTCCTGTATTTGTTTTGATAGAAAGTGGGATTCAAGCCGGGACTAAAAACTCAGTTTATATAAATATATTTATCGCGGATATATTCTCTACTTTTATTCTATAGTAATAATACACGATTAGACCAGAGTTGTCAAGACTTATATTCACTAACTACTTCGGACGTTATAAAATCTACTCTGATTTTCATTGCCGAGTTCAGGGACCAGTTTGAGGAAATGCCGGGAGCAACGAGTTCCTTGGGGGCTATTCGGCAGACTTGAAACACGGATTAGACCAAGGCGAAAGGCTTACCCCCGCCGACCAGCGGGGGCTTCTAAATAAGGCAAACGAGGTATTGGGCTTGATCGTGGCAGAATGGGACAAATGCGAAGTCGTGTTGGGAAATCATCTACGGCTGGCAATGGTTGAAAGGCTCCAAACGGAAATACGGGAAGCATCAAGGGGCTGAATGCGTCCCTACCGGACCATCCCCGCCAAAGGGAAGGCATGTCAGCGGGTATTAGGCGGCGTCTAAAACCCGTCCAAAAAGGCATGGCGAGGGGTATAGCTGCGCGTCAGAAAGGTGAGGTTGCAGTAACTCCTCCACTCGTTATGCCCAATGAAAAGGGAGTTGTAACAAGCGGTACTCTAGAAGAGGCACTTGCAGGGTGGAAAAAGGAGCGCAATCCGCTCAGGAGTCCCAGAGACTCATTGCGGGGCATTTCGCTCCCTGAGCATCGGAAAAGAGCCCATTCGGTGTCCGCTAGGCCGCGACCGCCATCAGCGCTGCATCAAGGAGACGCTCCGGGTCACGCTCGCCGCCTGAGGCTGCCTTGAGGATACGTTCGGCAAGGAGGGTCTTGCTGGTGGTGGCGCGTTGCTGGGGCGGAAGGGAGGTCCACGCGGTATCCAGCACTTCCCTGAGCAGCAAGACGGTTTCAATGTCGAAGTGAGCTGGCTCCTTGGTTTCCATCGGTCGCCCCTTGTTGTCGAATGCGCAACAAGATTGGCGGCAGAATGGGACAACAGGTTGGCGAGTGGATGACGGTTTGGTTACACTGCCGAGGGCATCCCAACTGATTGCCGGTGGTACACTTCGGTGGTATCACTCAACACGCAGGTGATGTGATTTCATTCGGTATTATGGGCATTTCTGAAATCGACCGCAGTCTCCCCTAGGGAGCGCCAACCTCGCAGAGCGGCCTTGAAGCTCCAAAGTTTTTTGGCGAAATCGTCCCACTCGCTAGTCCGGTGGGACTAGATCTGTTCGCGGTTTGAGCTTGGCGATCGCGGCGTCAGCCAGCTTGCCTTGCCGCACGCGTGTAGCGCTCGACCTCTTCTAGCGAGCGATGACCCGTGATCGCCATGATCTCGTGTGCCGTGGCGCCGCGCTCAGCCAGACGAGCAGCAGCGGCCTTACGCAGACCATGAGCCGAGCAGTAGGGCAGGCCGGCCTCGTTGCACCATTCCCTAAACTTGTTGCCGAAACCTGCAGGCGAAAACGCGCGGCCGTAAGCCGAAGTCAAGAAGGTCAGGTGATTAGTCGGCGTGGCCTCGATGACCGCCATCAGGTCGGGGTGAATAGGAATAGCAAGGTCGATCGGGTTGCGGTGCTCATTTTTGGCCTGGCGATAGCGCAATCGGCCATCGCGAATATGCTGGGATGGGACGCTTTCAATCGAGGACTAAAGTCTATTATATCATCACGCGGATTTAACTTCCCAGCGCATAGAAATTTAAGAGTAAGCGAGGGAGTGGAAAACCTCTTGCGGTGAACGGAAGCCGAGGGATTTTCGAGGTCTCTCGTTGAGCAAACGTTCGACCTTGGCAACCTCGGCACTTGAGATCGTAGAGAAGTCTGTTCCCTTTGGGAAGAAGTCACGAATAAGACCGTTGGTGTTTTCATTTAAACCGCGCTCCCATGCGTGATACGGCGTGGCGAAGAAAATTTTGGTTTTCAGCGCATCGGCAATGTCCTGATGCGCGGCGAATTCCTTGCCGTTGTCGAAGGTGATCGTATGCACGAAGTCACCGATAGGCTTGAGGCGACGCACGGCTGCCTTCTGGGTTGCGTGGGCAGTCGCACGCGGCAACTTGGTGATTTTGGCGAGTTGGGTTTTGCGCTCGACCAGCGTGAGCAAGCCGCCTTTGTGTCCGGCGCTGACGACGGTGTCGCCCTCCCAGTCGCCCAGACGGGTTTTGCGCGCGACAATGGCCGGACGCTCGGAAATGTCGATTCTACCGGGGATCAGGCCGCGTCCAGCGTTCTTGCCGGCACGTTTGTTATAACGTTTCCCGCGCCGCCGCAGACTGCGCCACAAGTTGCCACCGTCGCGTTTGTCATCCCAGATCACCTGGTAGATGCGTTCGTGGCTCAGCTTGATGCCCTGTTCGCTGAGCCAGCCGCTGATCTGCTCCGGCGACCAGCGCATCTGGCGCAACTTCGACTCAATCTTGCTGCGCATCAGCGCCGTGAGCTTGCGCGGCTTACTTCGTATCGCCTGTCGTGCTCGAGCCTTCGCTTCCGCCTGCTTGAACCGATAGCCGCGCTGACCGCGATTGCGCTGCATCTCCCGGCTCACCGCGCTTTGACTGACGCCCAAAATCTCGGCGATGCTTGCTTGGCTGGCCCCACGCCTGCTCAGAGCATAAATCTGGCAGCGATCCTCATATTGTATTCGCCGGTACTTGCTCATCGGCAACCTCTTGCAATCTCAAGAGGTTACCCCATCGTCGCCTCACTCAATTATGCGCTGGCTACTTGAACCCGCGTCAGATAAAACCTGTGTTTAGTACAGCGGATTCCGCTGCTGGATTTCGCTTTCGGGCCATCAACAGACTCGCTCAGGCTGCTATTCAATTAGCTCGTCGGCACGGGCGAGCAGCGAAGGCGGCACGGTGAGGCCGATCGCTTTAGCGGTCTTTAGATTGATGATTAGGTCATACTTAGCCGGGACCGGCACTGGCAGGTCGGCGGGCTTTTCGCCCTTGAGGATACGATCGACATAACCGGCTGCGCGACGGAACTGGTTGACCCGATTTGGAGCGTAGCACATCAGGCCGCCACTGGTGACGTTGAATCGGTTGGAGTAGACCGCAGGAAGCTTATAGCGGGCCGCAAGCGCGATGATCACATGGCGATACCCCGACACTGACGCGCTAGCGTCCCACCCCTTAACTCGATTTGTGAGTACGCGATCTAGTTCTTCTGCTCGTGCAAATCCACCGGCGTATAATTGCGCCCGATGGCGTCATAGACTGCGACCTGAATCGCCGGGAATTTTTGCTTGAGCTTTGTACCTGCCGCCATGGCATCCTCCGAACTCTCGTAGCGCTTTTTCAATTTGCCATCGATCGACAAGACATAGCCGTCGACCGGCATCACGTTCGCTCGTAAATTCGTCGGTTTTTTGGATTCGTGCAGCTTTATCTCCTGGTGTTTTGACTCTTGGGTTTTTTGACCTTGGAAATTTAACTCTTGGGCCTTTGATTCATCGTTCACAGCTTCTTCGCTTATTGTCACTTTGGTCTTTTTATCTTTGCTCATGTACCTTCCTTTATTGTGCTTCTATTTTCGGTGTCCGCCAGATTCAGGCGGGTCGTGTGATGGTTACGAGTTTAGGCGCACACCCGCGCCATCAAATATCGGCCGCGAGGAGATCGTAGGAGCCTCTGCGCCCGCGGGCGTAGACCCGGGCGGCGATCTTGTGGATGCGCTCGCGATTGACATCAAATGCCAGCAACAGATCGTCCGCGTCAAAACACAGGTTCGGTTGAAGCCGCCTGAGGGCGTCCACGGTCACAAAGAACGAACTCTCCATAGAACGGTCGTATCCCCAGAAACGGACCGCCCGCCGCGTCGCATCGTAGCTGCGGCTGCTGTTGGGAAAACTAATCGTCATTTTCGTGGCCTTCGATTTTGCGATAGCCAGCGGCCCCACATCACGGCATCTTCACCGGAATGCGGTTAGGCTTTTCGGCAATGACCGCAGCGTCTATCGCCGCCGCGAGGTCGATCGGATCGACGGTCAGCATCTCGACCATCGCGTAGTTATACCGCACTGGCGCCAGCATCATCGTCGCGATGCGACGATAGACAGGAACGATAGTCCCTCGATCAGCTCTTCATCGGTCATAACTGCCGGAAGGCAACAGGCTACCCTTAAGTGAGAATGGACCGTAAAATATCACGGTTTTGCGGTGCGTTCGCTTGAGCATCTATCGTTTCCAGGTTGGGGCATGTGGACTTTTCGCTCCGCTTTCGAACAGAGGCCAGGCCAGCGCGAGTTCTTCTTATGGCCGCGAACGCCGAGAGCGCTTGGTCAAGCGTCGAACTGCAAAAGCGTTGCGCCTTTACTCGCTTGTAGTGGAGTGTCCTGTTATCACGATAACGGGATAGAAGTCGCGAGCTTTGGCGAGCATCAGGGTCGAAAAACAGCCTGGACGACCGGCTTTTTGACCCTTAAGCGCCGAAAGAGTGCTGCAGAATCGCGACGACGATGACCGTAGCAACCAAACCAGCCGGCACGACAATCGGTGGTACGAACCATTGGAGCATTCCGGGACTCCCCTGATGATTGAACTTCGGCGAACGACGAGGCCGCCTATGGGCGGCCTCGCGTTGGTGAGAGTCCAGATCAGAGGAGTTCATGTGCGTTATCTCCAAAATATCGATGAAACATCATCTGAATGTTCAAACAACAACCGTATATGGGGATGAATGTCGACAACCGTAGGGGCAGGTGATCGTTTGCTTGAAATAAAGATCCGCAGCATTGAGCTTGGACGGGCAAATCAGCCTGCAAATCGGTCCATTAACCAAATGCGGGTAGCGCGTAATAGTCGTCGCGATTCGACTTGATCGTCCCCATTTACGCTCACCAACGTCCAATAAGCAGGCATTACGGCACCGTCGAGCGCGAAAGAGGGTGTGGGGAGGGGACGCAAAAAGCTCCGCCGCGCCCTAGTCGCGACGGGCGCTTACAAAGTTCATTCCCTTGTAGCGGGTCATTTCGTTCATAGATGACCGAGAGTCCCCAAAGCGATGCTCGAACAAGGCCATTCAAGGCGCCACAGTCCCGTCGGGGTCATCAAAGGCATATAATGAAAATCGCGCAGATCGCGCCCCTGATCGAAAGCGTCCCCCCACGGCTTTATGGCGGCACCGAGCGGATCGTCTCCTACCTGACCGAAGAATTGGTAGCTCTCGGCCACGACGTGACGCTGTTCGCAAGCGGAGATTCGATCACGGCGGCCAATCTCGTGCCCTGTGTGCCCATGGCGTTGCGACTGAACGCAAACGTCCGCGATCCAATCCCATATTACATGCTAATGCTCGATCGCGTGCGCCAGCGCGCCGACGAGTTCGATATCATGCACTTCCATATCGACCAGTTTCAATTCCCCCTGTTCCGGTCGATCGCAGGGCGCACGGTCACCACTTTGCATGGTCGCCAGGATCTGCCCGATCTGCTTCCGCTCTATCTGGGCTTCGACAACATGCCGCTGGTTTCGATCTCCAACGATCAGCGCCGTCCGTTGCCGAATGCAAACTTCGCGGCTACCGTCTACCATGGCCTCCCGACAGCTCTGCACCGCCCCATAGCGCATCCGCGTGGCGGCTATGTTGCCTTTCTCGGCCGCATATCGCCGGAAAAGCGTCCCGACCGCGCCATCTTGATCGCGCGAGCGCTTGGTATTCCGCTCAAGATCGCAGCCAAGGTCGATCGCGCCGACGATATCTATTTCCGGACGCAGATTGAGCCGCTCCTTGACGGCCCGGGCGTCGAGTTCATTGGCGAGATCAACGAACGTCAAAAGACGCAATTCCTGGGTGAAGCGCAGGCATTGCTGTTTCCCGTTGACTGGCCAGAGCCATTTGGCCTCTCCATGATCGAGGCCATGGCTTGCGGCACCCCAGTTTTAGCATTCCGCTGCGGCTCGGTGGCGGAAGTTATTGAGGACGGCCTCACTGGCGCGATCGTCGACACCATGGACGAGGCGATCGCGGCTTTACCGCACGTCATCGCACTCGACCGGGAAAAGGTGCGTCAGCGTTTCGAGCAGCGCTTTTCCGCCACGCGCATGGCAAATGACTATGTCGGGGTCTATCGCTCGCTACTTGCGTCGTCGAGCTCCCTCGACTCTAAGGAGCGGATTGCCCAGCATTCCCTACTGAACGGCAAGGATGCGATCATCCAGAGGCCTCAAATTGCCTAGCCAGGACTCGACCGCGACGCTGGTCGAGGAGGCTCCGGACACCCCCTTCAGTGTTCGGGGGACAGGAGCCTCCACGCGGCCCCGCCGCACCCTCAAGCATGGCGATTGCTTTGCTGTGCTCGACAGCCATGCCGACATTGGGGCGTCCCCTGGTGGACCGGACGGCATTTTCTGTTCGGACACACGTTATCTCTCGAATCTGGAGTTGCTGCTCAACGGCACGCATCCGCTGCTGCTGGGCTCAACCATACGCGACGACAACTCCATCCTCACTGTCGACCTGACGAATCCCGACATCTATCTCGATCATAAGCTCGCGCAACCGAAGGACATTCTGCATATTGTGCGCACGATTTTTCTCTGGCGCGGCGCAGTCTATCAGCGCTTGCGCATGCAGAATCACGGCGACTTACCGTTTGATGTGCGGCTTTCGCTTACTTTCGCGAGCGATTTTGCCGACCTGTTCGAGGTGCGCGGACTGCGCCGCGAACGCCGCGGCACCTCAACCACAGAGATCTGCAGCGAAACCGAAGTTACCCTGAATTACCTGGGTCTCGATGGCAATCGGCGGCGGACGATGATGCTGTTCGAGCCTGCCCCGGCGCAGCTCTCGAACAGCACGGCATCCTACGCGTTCGAGCTACAGCCCAACGAAAGCCGGTCGATCTACGTGACAGTGAAGTGCGACCGCGACCTCGGCGAAATCAATCCGATTCCATTCCGCAAGGGCCTGCGGGCGGCGTTCAACGAGCACAAGACTGCGAGCCGTGGCATCGCCACGATTGTCAGCTCGAACAATATCTTCAACGAGGTGGTATGCCGCTCGATGGCCGACCTCGCGATGCTGACGACCAGCACGCCGCAAGGCCCGTATCCCTATGCAGGAATTCCCTGGTACTCGACCACGTTCGGTCGCGACGGAATCATCTCGGCGCTGCAGATGCTGTGGTGCAACTCCCACATTGCCAAAGGCGTGCTGCGGCGGCTCGCAGCCTATCAGGCCAGCCAATTTGATCCTCTCACCGACGCAGCGCCCGGCAAAATCCTGCATGAGATGCGGGGTGGCGAGATGGCGGCGCTGCGAGAGGTTCCATTCGGCCTGTATTACGGCAGCGTGGACGCAACGCCGCTGTTCGTGCTGCTGGCTGGACTTTACACCGAGCATACCGGCGACATCGAGACGCTGCGGGAGCTGTGGCCTAACGTCGAAGCAGCGCTGGGTTGGATCGACGGGCCCGGCGATTTTGACCGCGACGGCTTCGTTGAATACCACCGCACTGGCCACACAGGACTGGTCAACCAGGGCTGGAAGGACTCCCAAGACGCGATTTTTCACGCAGACGGCTCGCTTGCGCAGGGGCCGATCGCCCTCTGCGAGGTACAGGGCTATGTCTACGCGGCGAAGCGCCTGGCAGCGCGCAGCGCGCGCCGGCTTGGAAATCATGCGCGCGGCGACAAGCTCGATGCGGCGGCGACGAAGCTCGCCGAACGATTTGAAGCGGCATTCTGGTGCGAGGAGATCGGCACCTATGCGCTCGCGCTCGATGGGCAGAAGCGGCAGTGTCGCGTGCGAACCTCGAACGCCGGGCAGGTGCTGTTCAGCGGCATCGCCGCACCGGAGCGCGCGGAAGCGGTAATGCGCAACCTGATGGGGCCATCGTTCTTTTCCGGATGGGGCATCCGTACAGTGGCGCGTGAGGAGCGGCGTTACAATCCGATGTCATATCACAATGGCTCGGTCTGGCCGCACGACAATGCGCTGATCGCAGCGGGCTTCGCGCGCTACGGGCACAAGGACGCGATCGATCGCGTGTTCCAAGGCCTGTTCGATGCCGCGAGTTATATGGACCTGCGGCGGTTGCCGGAACTGTATTGCGGCTTCCAGCGCGGACGCCAGCGCGGGCCGACGCTCTATCCGGTCGCCTGCTCGCCGCAGGCCTGGGCCGCAGGCACGCCACTTTTACTTCTACAGTCTTGTCTCGGCCTCGAATTCGATTCTGATCGCAACGAAATCTTGCTGCGCAACCCCCGACTACCGACTTTTCTCGAGGAGGTGATGCTCCGCAACCTGCGTCTTGGCCAATCGGTCGTGGACTTGATGCTACGCCGACACGGCAACGACGTGTCGCTCCAGGTATTACGCAACGAGGGACATATCAGGGTGGCGGCCGTCTATACGTGACAGTTGCCGCAACTGTGCACACGGCGAAATGGCTCTCGTGAGTCAGCGGCCGTTCATCCGTCGTGGCTCGCTCCGCTCGCGCTTCAAGAGTGCTTTGCCCGCGCTATATTCCCTCAACAAAGCGTCGCATCCGATCCTCCCGTCAATCTCGTCGTGACGTTTTCGTTTCGCAATTTCATGCCATCAGCCAGTTGGCGATTCGAGTAACCTGGATGCCCATCAAACGAATTTATTCGATGCCTGACGTCCAAAATAATTCGTTTAGTTGGCGATCGGCTGGCCGAACATTTTTGAAATCGGCAACGGATCAGTCGGTTTCCGCTTTAATGAATTATTCTATACTCCGTTCACGCCACAACCCGAAAATCCTTGGGGTTGATGATACGGAAATTGTCGGTGACCAAATCACAGAGGTTCGCCCAATTCCCCGGAACCTTTTCACGCAGAAAACTGAGCGTCGCGTCGGCAAATTGGGCGCAAGTTGCGTAGCACTTGTTGTGCGTGACGTTTCTGTGCATGAGACCCCATAACCGCTCGATCGGGTTCAAGTGCGGGCAATAGCTTGGGATGAAGTGCAGCTTGATGCGTCGTCCCGGCAGGGCTAACCATTCCTGCACGAGCTTGGCGTGATGATAACGCGCGTTGTCCAGGAAAACATGGATGAGCGCCAACATCGGATAGAGCGTCTCGATCGATTGCAGCAGCCTGATCGTCGAGGCGGCGTCGATGGTCAGGGCCTCGATCATCCGGGTTTGCCCGGTCGCCAGGTCGATCGCGCCGTGAATGTTGATGCGTTGACGCCCGCTCGTCTGCTCGATCGCCAGCTTCTCCTGGCTCGGCGCCCAGCAGCCGACGGGCCGTGCGGCATGGGTCGGATGCACGGCGTCAGCAAACAGTACGGCCTCGTCGTCGCCCAAGGAATTCAGCAGCTTTTCGTAGCTCTCAATGAAAGCCTTCTGCTTTTCTTCGTCAAGCTTGCGCGGAATGACATTGGGTTTGTGATATTCGAGCCCCAGGCGGTGCAACAGCGCGATCAGTCCTGACCGGCCTTGGTAAACGACGCTGAATTCATTCTCGATCCAGGCGCCGACCTGGCGCGTTGTATGTGGTAAGGCAGCGGCAACCCAGGCTTTCAGCTTTTCCTGTTGCTCGCCGCTCAACTGGCAAACGCTGCCCTCGTAGCTGAAGTTCGTCAGGCCCTCGATCCCATCCGCTTCATACAGGCGATACCAAGTGCGGATGGTGTCGTCGTCCAGAAACAGGACCTTCGCAATCGCTTCGCAGCTCATCCCATCGTCGAGCAACACCAGCGCGTTCGCACGCCGGGCCAAACGATGAGCGGCCGACCCGTTCCGAGCCAACCCGATCAGGTCTTGTCGCGATTCTCTGTCCAGAAACCCGGGCCGAATCATCCGTACGGTAGAATCCGGTTCGCGCCGTTTGGCAAGGGGGGGTTCTTCGGATTCTCGGGGAGTCCGGGTATAGACAGAAAAATTCATTGCGCTTTGGAAGGCTGCTTTGATCCCGAAACCGGACCTCCTCGGATCGCACCCGTTGGTCCGAGTCGGGCCAAAGGACTAAACCGCTCGCGCGGTAGGGCGCTGCGGCGAGCGGCGTGGGCTGGGCAGTAACGGGAAGGCGCGTCCTGTCTGAAGATGAGGGGTTGCGTTCAACCTCACTTCAAAACAGGAGCACCCCATGACCGACGAGGCCATCAGCCCGTTGCGCCGGCGCATGATCGAAGACATGACGATCCGCAAGTTAGCCCCGAAGACGCAGGAAGGCTACATCCGCACGATCAAGAATCTCGCCGCGTTTCTCGGCCGCTCGCCGGATACGGCGAGTGCGGAAGATATTCGGCGCTTTCAACTGCATCTTGCCGGCAATGGCACGCGCCCGCCCATTCTCAATCACACCGTCTCAGCGCTGCGGTTCTTCTTCCGAGTTACGCTCAAGCGCCACGACATCATCGAGCACACGACGTTCATTCGCGAGCCGCGCAAGCTGCCTGTGGTGTTGAGCCCCGGGGAGATAGCACGGCTGCTCAATGCTGCGCCTGGGCTCAAGTACAAGGCGGCGTTGAGCGTGGCCTATGGCGCCGGCTTGCGCGCCGCCGAAGTGGTCGCGCTCAAGGTGTCCGATATCGATAGCAAGCGCATGTTGATCCTGGTGGAGAACGGCAAGGGCAGCAAGGACCGCAACGTGATGCTGTCGCCGCATCTGCTGCAAGTGCTGCGCACATGGTGGATGGTGGAACGCCCACAAGGCTGGCTATTTCCGGGACGCAATCCGGTGCAGCCGATGACTACCCGCCAGCTCAATCGCGCTTGTCATATCGCAGCCGAGGCCGCCGGCATCAACAAGCGCGTATCGCCGCACACCTTACGGCACAGCTTCGCCACCCATCTGCTGGAGCAGAACACCGACATCCGGGTGATTCAGGTGTTGCTCGGCCACGCCAAGCTTGAGAATACGGCGCTCTACGCGCGGGTGGCCACCAAGACCATCAATGCGGTGATGAGCCCGCTGGAGCATATCGCGGTCAAGCTTAAGGAGATCCGGCCGCCCAGCTGACGCGCGGCGCGCGTGCCGCGCCCGGCGTTGGAGGTTGCGGATATCTTCCGCGGCCATGGCCCGGCATGGCGCAAAGCCTATGCCGGCCATGTCAACCTCGATCAGCTCAAGGTGATGTCGGCCATTGAGCGCTGCCGCACCGCAGCGCTCGGCGGCCACGTCGCGCGCTGCGAGGACTGCGCCTACACGGTCATTGCCTACAACTCCTGTCGCAACCGACACTGCCCGAAGTGCCAGGGCGCGGCGGCGCAGGCTTGGCTGGCCCAACGCCAAGCCGAGCTCCTGCCGGTGCCGTACTTCCATGTGGTGTTCACGCTGCCAGCGCCGATCGCCGAGATCGCCTACCAGAACAAGACGGCGGTCTACGACCTGTTGTTCAAGATCTCGACCAAGACCATGCTGACGATTGCGGCCGACCCCAAACACCTCGGCGCCCGCATTGGCATCACCGCTGTGCTGCACACCTGGGGCTCGGCACTCACCCATCATCCCCATGTGCACATGATCGTGCTGGGTGGTGGCATCTCCCCCGACGGTGCACGCTGGGTCTCATGCCGGCGCGGGTTCTTCCTCCCTGTTCGCGTGCTCTCGCGTCTGTTCCGCCGCCTGTTCCTCGAAGCCCTCGCTGCCGCCCACGAAGCCGGCCGCCTCAGCTTCTTCGGCGACCATGCGCATCTCGCTGACGCCCAATCCTTCGCCGCGTTCCTGGCTCCACTGCGCAAGGCCGAATGGGTCGTCTATTCAAAGCGCCCGTTCGGCGGCCCCGAAGCCGTGCTGGCCTATCTGTCGCGCTACACCCACCGCGTCGCCATCGCCAACAGCCGCCTGATCGCCTTCGACGAGGCGGGCGTCACCTTCAAGTGGAAGGACTATCGGATCGAGGGCCGCGATCGATACAAGCGCATCACACTCGCAACAGACGAGTTCATCCGCCGCTTCCTCATCCACGTGCTGCCCAAGGGTTTCCACCGCATCCGCCACTACGGCCTGTTCGCCAAAAGCTGCTGCGCCGACAATAGCGCACGCGTCCGCGAACTGCTCGCCATGCCAGCCAGCGACAAGCCAGAGCCAGCCGACGACACAGCGACCGCTCACAATGAGCCAGCTTGCCCATGCTGCGGCGGTCGCATGCTGATCATCGAGAGGTTCGAGCGTGGCGCAACGCCACGCCATCAACCGACAGGCCTGAGGACCGATACCTCATGACTGCACTCGCACGGCAAGTCTCCAGATTCGGTCGGCTTCTTCGCCGGTCCTCGACAGGCAACGGCGGAGCGCGCTCAAATATCAAACGACCAGCTCAAATCGGGCAAGCATCGTCGCTGCTCAACGAAGCTACACGCTCATTCAGCAGCTGCCTCGCCATAGGTCAACGCGCCGCGGCCTCTCGCCATCAAGCACCCGCATCATCCGCGGCACTCAAATCCCCATAGTCAACGACGCACCGCCAACGTATCCCTTGCCGCGGTTTCCTCCCTTGGAGGTTTTCGGACGCCGGCCTCCAAACGCCCCGCACCGCCTGCAATATGGCCGGCATCCGAAAACCTTCACAATTGGTGACGTCGTTGCGACGCATCACGCCTCAGTTGTGGCGCTGAGTTACGCTCGATCTACTTGCGGCATTCTTCTAAAGCGCAATTGTGCCGTCTCCGCCGTATTCACCACACCGCCAGCGTCCACCACCACGCCGTAGCGTTCCCGGGCTGCACCTACCGTCACCTTGCCGTTCCACACATCGCGCGCAATGGCCTCCGGCGCGCGCGTAAACGGATCGCCGTGACCGCCGCCGCCCGCCTGATGGTGAGTGAGCAGTTCGCCACTGCGCACTGTCATGGTGACCTTGCCGGGAATGCAGCGCTTCGCATCGCCCTGGCCGAGCCAGTTGCCCGCGACGCCGCCGGGCTCGCCGCCGTCCAGACCATATGGAGCAAACCGCAGCCGGTCGGCACGCAATTGCAAGACTGCCTCATCGGCCAGCAGACGATAGGAGCGTCGCAGGCCCAGGCCGCCGCGATAGCGCCCCGCCCCACCGGAGTCCGGCACAAGCGCATAGTCCTCGATCCTCACCGGATGCTGGCGCTCGAGAACCTCGACGGGCGTGTTGGAGAGATTTTGCGATGGATTGGTGATCGCCTCAATCCCGTCCTTGTCGGGACGCCCGCCCCAGCAGCCGCTGATCATGTCGACCATGATGAAGGGACGATTGTCGGGGTAGCGTCCGCCTAGACAGACGACGGTATTCCCGCCCTCGCCCGCCGCAGGCACGATGTGCGGCACGATTTGTGCAAGCGCCCCAAACATCGTGTCCATCACGCGATAACCAGTGAGTGCGCGCGCCGCGACCGGCGCCGGCGCAATTGGATTGAGCACGCTACCTTCAGGCGCCGTCACGTCGATGCAGCGAAAGACGCCGGCGTTGTTCGGGATATCGCCCCGCAATGCGCACCGGACGCTGAGAAACGTGTTGGACTTGGTGAAGGAGAGCGTGGAGTTAATCGCCGCCCGCACCTGCCGAGACGTGCCTTCCCAATCCACCTTGAGCGTGCCGTCGCCCCGCACGGTCACCGCGACAGTTAGCGGCACTGGGTCATCGGACAAGCCGTCGCTGTCGATTTGGTCAGTGAAACGGTAAGTGCCCTTCGGCCAGGTTGCGATCTCGGTGCGGGCCATGCGCTCGGCATAATCAAGCAAGGCAGCGAAATAGCCGCGCATACGGCCCGCGCTATAGCGCGCGACGAGCCGTCCGATCTCGCGCGCGCCCACCTGGCAGGCGGCGTATTGTGCGCGAAGATCGCCGATCACCCGGTCCGGTACGCGGACATTGAGGCCGATCAGAGATTCCAGCGTCTCGTCCATGACGCCTGTGCGGAACAGCCTCAGCGGTGGGATGCGCAGACCTTCCTGGTAGATTTCTGTGCTGTCCGCCGCATTGGAGCCGGGCACGCGCCCGCCGACGTCGGTGTGGTGGCAGATCACCACCGACCAGGCGAGAACCTCTGTTCCGTCGAAGATTGGGAGGAACATGAAAATGTCCGGCAGGTGCATGCCGCCCGAATAGGGGTCGTTCATGATAACGGCGTCGCCGGGCGCAAGCCGTCCGCCCCATTTCGCCTGTACCGCCGCCATGGCTTCGGGGATCGCGCCCAGATGCTGCGCGATGGTTTTGGCCTGCGCCACCATTTCGCCCTTGGCGTCGCAGATCGCTGCCGAGTAGTCCATGACGTCCTTGACGATCTCCGAGCGCGCGGTGCGGATCACCGTGTACGCGACCTCATCCACGATGGCGTCCATCGCATTCTTGATGACGGCGAAGGTAATGGGATCGCCGAGTGAGTTGGCGGCCTCAGGCATCGGGCTCCTCCATTTCGATGGCGACGCAACCCGCGCCCAGAGTGCGCGCGGTACAGCCGGGCGGAACAACAATGGTGGTGTCATAGCTCTCTATAATGGCAGGTCCCGCAACTGGACCGTGTCCGAGCGCCGCGCGCGGCAGAAGTCGCGTTTTGATGCGCGCCTCGCCGCGGGCGAAGGACACTAGGCGCTCGCCGCTCTCACCCGCGAGCGCGCGGGCCTCTAGGCGCAGGCCACCGAAATTGAGCCGGCTCGCGGCGGTGCCGATCGCCGAGAGGCGCAAGTTGACGAGTTCCACCAGCTCGCCCTCGGCGACGTACCCGAAGGTTTCTTGGTAGAGCCGCTCGAAGGCCAGGTGCAGCGCCGTCGCATCGTAAGGCCCGGGCGGCATCGGGATGGTGAGCTGCGAGGACTGGCCGAGGTAGCGTACGTCGGCCGCATAGCACAGCTGCACTGCGCCTTCGCTGTAGCCCTCGACGGCGAGCGCTGTGCGGCCATCCGCGGCCATGCTCTCGAGCGCGTCCCGCACTGTGGCCGCTTTAACCGCAGCGAGCGGCGCGAGCAGCGGACGGATGAATTCATGCACCGCTTCCGCGGCCAGCATGCCGGCCGCAGAGAATACGCCGGAGACCGGGCTGATCAACACCCGCCGGATCCCAAGCAGTCGCGCGACATCGACAGCGTGCAGAGGTCCGCCGCCGCCGAATGCCATCAGCGCGAGGTCGCGCGGATCCTTGCCGCGCTCGACCGTCACGGCACGGATCGCGCGCGCCATGTTGACGTTGGCGACTTGGCGAATGCCGTGCGCCGCGTCTTCCACCGTCAGCTCGAGCAGGCGCGCAACATGCACCTCCACCGCGCGGTGCGATAGCGTAGCGTCTACCGCGAGCGAGCCGCCGGCAAGCGCACCCGGATTGAGAAAGCCGAGTACCATGTTGGCATCGGTCACGGTCGGTTGCTGGGTGCCGCGGCCGTAGCAGGCCGGCCCCGGATCACCGCCCGCGCTCTCCGGCCCCACCACGAGCAGGCCGCCGGCGTCGACGCGAGCCATCGAGCCGCCACCCGAGCCGACCTCGGCGATATCGATCGATGGCACCTTCAGCATGTAGCCTGCGCCTTTTACGAAACGGGACGGCGTGGAGATGCCGTCGCGGAATTCGTATTCGGTGACGATCTGCGGCTCGCCGTCCTCGACGATCGCAGCCTTCGCCGTCGTACCGCCCATGTCGAAGACGATGAGGTCCCTGGCAGCAATCGCAGGCCCCAGCCGCGAGGCCCCAGCCACGCCTCCCGCGGGCCCAGAGCCTACGGCGAAAACCGGCCGGTCGCGCGCGGTCCCGATGCTGATCATCCCCCCGTTGGAGGCCATTACTTGCACCGGCGCGGTCACGCCAATGGCGGTGAGGCGCTTCGCGAGCTTGGAGAGATATCCGCGCATGGCCGGCAGAAGATAGGCGTTCACCACCGCGGTCGAGGTGCGTTCGTACTCCTTGATTTCTGGCAGCACCTCGTAAGACGCAGTGACCAGCAGCAACGGCGCGGCCTCGCGCAGAATCGCGGCGGCGCGGCGCTCATGTGCATCGTTGGCGTAGGAATTAATGAAGCAGACGGCGACGGCCTCGACACGCTCGGCAAGAAAGGCCGCTGCCGCCTCGCGCACTGAAGCTTCATCCAGCGCAGTGACGACGCCACCATCGGCGCCGATGCGCTCTGCCGCTTCCAGCCGCCAGCGCCGCGGCACCAGCGGCTCGGGCTTGCTCCAGGCCACATCGAACATGCCCGGCGTGCGGATGCGGCCGATCTCGAGCACGTCGCGGAAGCCGCGCGTCGTCAGTAGGCCGGTGCGTGCACCGACCTTCTGCAGGATGGTGTTCGATGCCACGGTGGTGCCGTGCACCACCTCGGCGACCTCACGCGGATTGAGCCGCGCATCCGCCAGCACCGCCGCCACGCCGTCCGCCACGCCCTCGCCTGGATCGGCCGGCGTGGTTGTCGTCTTATTCACATAGATGCGCCCGTTGGGCAGTGCCAGCACTATGTCAGTGAAAGTGCCGCCGACATCCACGCCGATGCGCACACCACCACTCATTTACGTTTGCCCAGGGTCCGAATACTCGCCTCCACCGCCGTGCCAAGCTGAAGGCTGAACTGCGCCTGCGCCGCAATCGGTGAGGCGGCGGTCACGCCGCCAAATGCACCGAGAAAGTCCGGCCGGCTCATTCTCGCCCCCACGCACAGGAGACGACATTATATTGGCTCGAACGAGCACTTTGATAGGGGCTGAAACTGTCTGCGCTACTGCAACATGAGATGCAGCTCAATGTCCGTTGTGGGGCCAGAAGCGGACTCACGCAGCGCAGCACAAAGGATCGTTCTTCGGTCGTCTCGTTGTGTTCCAATCCTTGAGATGGATGCAAATTTCTGTCGCGAAATGAGATGTTGGGACATTGCACTGTCCACTCTATCGATAGATGCTGCCTTTGCGCATGAGTTCTTCAGAGACGGAGGTCGATCTTGCCCACCATAATCGAAATTGGGAGCGTCACGATCCACCGCATCGTCGAACAGGAGGGGCCATTTTTCGACGCGATGCAATTTTTCCCGACTATGACGAGGGAGTTTCTCGACGAAAACCGGGGGTGGCTACAGCCTAGATTCCTCGATGCTGGGGACAAGCTGATGCTCTGCATCCAGAGCTATATCGTGCGCACACCCCACCACACGATCATGATCAACTCGTGCGTTGGCAACCACAAGCCGCGACCGACGCGGAGCTTTTGGCACATGATGAATTCCGATCGCTACCAGAAGAACCTCGCGGCAAGCGGATTAGGTGTGAATGATATCGATTTTGTCATGTGCACGCATTTGCATACCGACCACGTCGGGTGGAACACCCGTCTCGAGAATGGCCAATGGGTGCCGACCTTCCCGAAGGCACGCTACGTATTGCTGACCGCGAACTTGCTTACTGGACCACGCGCCAGAAGGACGACCCGACGGCCTGCCCATGGATCACGGATTCCGTGCTCCCGATTGTGGCCACAAATCGGGTCGATATTGTCAAGAGCGCACACGCGTTCAGCGAGCTCGTTACACTCATCCCGACGCCCGGCCACACCATCGATCACTATTCGGTGCAGGTCGGCAAACCCGGCGCCGATGCCATCATTACCGGCGATATGATCCACTCACCGCTGCAGGCCCGCTATCCTGAGTTGGGGATGATGTCTGATTACGACTCCAGGCAAGCAGGAAAGTCGAGGCGAGAATTGTTCGGCCGCTTCTGTGATACTCCCACACTCATGTGCACGGCGCATTTCCCCTCGCCGTCCACTGGCCGCGTGATCCGCCGTCGGGATGCATTCGAATTCGTCGACGTCTAGATCAGGTCGAACTTGCAGGCGCGCCGACGCCCCGGCGCGCGCTGATGGTTACGGGCAACGAAGAATAGTGACGGTCCGCTCTTTGCCGTCGCTCATCTGAACGCGCACTGCTTGCGCGGGGCAACCCGGCACCATTGGTGTGACATTTGGCATGAATATCGGCGCAGACGGTGGATCCGAATGGCTGGGCTCAAGATTCGGGCATCGATGCGGCCAGTCCCAACACGCAATACAGAACATCCGCTTAGCGACAACCTGCACGATTTTGGTCCTATGTCCGCTAAAACGTCGTCTAATAGTCACGCGCAATGGGCGTTCGATCGAGGATTTCCGCTCGGCGCTGATCACCGCCGGCGCGATGACGGCGCTCAGTCAACGGGCGGCGCGGGCCGCCGAGCCGCACTGGTGCATGATCAGCGGCTTCGGCGGCGAGCGCTGCAGCTACGGCTCGCTCGACGCCTGCCTGCGGGACAGGGCAGGGGGCGGCGGCTTCTGCAACCCGAACCCGCGCCACCACGGCGGGCGCCGGTAGCTGTCGGCGCTCGCCAGTGCCAAAGGGCGTCGTTCAGGCCGCTTAGGGGAGGGCCGTCGAAGGCGGGCACGAAGAATGATTTTTTGCGGATGGAAGAAATCGTTTCGACATCCGCTTTTTTTAGGCGCGAAGGTGGGACACCATTGCAAAAAAGTTAATGATTGCGTGGAGTGGCCGCGTGTTCCAATTTTCAACAAGTGCTTGATTAGATTTACCTAGCGAAGTCCCCTAGGGAGCGCCACACTTGCCGGGCGGCCTTTACGAGACGCGCGACACTGATTTGATCTGCCGCCGCGCGATCAAATGCCCGCCGAACAGCACGGCGCCGCCGATGGCAAGAGCCGACAGGCTGAGAAATCCGGGGAACAGCAGCCCGAAGCGCGAATCGGGAACGATCGCGGCGAGGCCGCAGATGCCGACGATGATGCGCTCCCCCATCGGCAGCGGACGCTGAAAGTAGCCAAGCATGCCGCACGTGGCGAGATAGACGCCGGCCATCGCAGTCAGGCTGTCGAACACGATCGCGCCGGCCGTGCCCTGCATCAGCAAGGTTGGCGACAGCACGAACATGAAGGGCAGCACGAACTTGGCCCAGCCAATGCGCACGGCCGACCAGCCCGTCTCCATCGGGCCGGCCTTGCTGAGGTTGGCGGCGGCAAATGCCGCCAGCGCCACCGGCGGCGTGATCATCGACAGCATGCCGAAATAGAGGATGAACATATGCGCGGCGATCTTCTCGACGCCGGCCTGCACCAGGCTCGGCGCGGCGAGCACGGCGAGCAGCACGTAGACGGCCGATGTCGGCATGCCCATGCCGAGGACGAGGCTCACCAAAGCGGTGATGAGAAGGAGAATCCATAGGCTGCCATGCGCGAGGCTGATGAGCCAAAGCGTCAGCGCAAAGCCGAGGCCCGAAGTATTGAGGACGCCGATCACGAAGCCCGCCGCTGCCAAGGTCATCAGCAGCTCGCTCGTGGCGCGTCCGCTGGTTGACAGCGTAATCAGGAAGTCGACCGGCTTGAGACGCCGGCCGCGGTAGCTGCGCAGGACGCCGACCACGAAAATCGCGGCGGTCGCCACGATGGCGGAAAGATCAGGCGACGATTCCCAATAGAACAAAGTGAATATGAGGGCGGCGATCGGGATGATGAAATGCCAGCCTTCTTTCAGCACGACCCGCGTCTGCGGCAAATCATCGGCCGCGGCGACCAAGTTGCCCTTGGCCGCCATCAAATCGACCTGCCAGTAAAGTGCCAGGTAATAGAGAATTGCCGGGATGGTCGCGGCGATCGCGACTTCCGCGTAGGGTATCTCCAGGAACTCCGCCATGAGGAAGGCGGCGGCGCCCATGACCGGAGGCATGAGCTGCCCGCCCGTGGAGCCGACCGCCTCGATGGCGCCGGCCACGCGCGGGCTGTAGCCGGTGCGGATCATCATCGGGATGGTGAGAGGCCCGATCGAGGCCACGTTGGAAACGGCGCTTCCCGAGATCATGCCGAAAAGGCCGGAGCCGACGACGCAAATCTTGGCAGTGCCGCCGCGTCTGTGGCCGAGTAGCGAACGTGCAAGATCGAGGAAGAATTCTCCGCCACCGGCGCGGATGAGCATGTCGCCCATCCAGAGGAACAGCACCACCACCTCGGCGCCGACCCGTAGCGGGCTGCCGAGCATCGCGTTGGTGTCGAATGCGAGATAAGTCATCAGCGGAAAGAAGGCCGAAGGCTTGCCGCGAATGGCCATGGGCGCGTACTGCGCGAGCAGGGCGTAGCCGACAAAGACCACGACGATGAGCAAGAGGGCCCAGCCCGTGCAGCGGCGCATCGCCTCGAGCACGAGCGGCACGATGATAATGCTGAGACCGATGACCTCCGGCGTGTAGTAAGTGACGTCGTTGAGGAGGCGCGCATATTGGAAGGAAAGCCAGGCGCAGGCGGCGAGCGCGATCGTGCCGAGGACGGCGTCGAACCAGGGGAAGCCGTCGCGGTGCGGGTGGCCGCGCCACGATACCGTGTAATAGACGGTCGCCAGCGCGAGCCCAAGAACGAGCGACAAAAGCTGCTCGGTATAGAAAGCGACCCCAAGATAGCTCGGGATATCCAAGGCCCAGCCGACGCAAATCGCCGTCAGCAGGCCGCTCAAAACGGCAGCAAAGCCGCGCAGCAAAGGATGCAGGGGTTCGGCGGACACGCCAGTATGTTCCGGGACGATCTCGTCACTCACGGTTTAGAAAGCTCCAGCTTATGCTCAGCCGCGAATGCACTGCGCCGGCTGAGCATCCGCGCGTGCCGAGGGGTGGCGTCCTTTCCGGCACCACCACCCCTTTCCCTTTGCGCAGTCCTCGAACAGAGCCGCGGCTATCGCGCCTTCGGAGGCCACATCTTGACCTCCTTAAAGAGCTTCTCGGCTCCGGGGTGATAGGGGACCTGATTTGCCTCGGCCATCACGGCGGGATCGAAGCGCTTCATCGTCGCGGAAGCGGCTGCCAGCGCCGGCTTGTTCTCGAAGATGGCCTTGGCCGCCTTGTAGACGACGTCGGCTGGGACATGGCTGCTGGTCACGAGATAGGCGCTGTAGGCCATGACGGTGGTCGGCCCAAGAATGCCGACGAGCGCCGGCGCGGGTTTGACTTCGGTCAGATAGGCGGCGGGAAACACTTTGCGCATCGCCGCCAGCGCCGCCGGCGTGTTGCTCAGCGAGATGTAACGCAGGCCGCCGTGCGAGGCGAGCGCTACGTTGACTTCCTGCGAAGCGGCGGTACCGAGGCCGAACAATGCCGCATCGACCTTGCCGTCGCCGAGCGCCCGCATTCCCTTGACGTAGTTGGAGACAGGGAAGGGCTTCATGTCGGCGGTGGAGAGACCGCCCGTGGCGAGCACCGCGTCCTGCACGGCGCGGATCGTGCTTTGCGCCGTGAACTGGCTCGGCATGCGCACGCCTTTCAAGTCCTTGATGGACTTGACCGGCGAGTCCTTCGGAACGGCAATGTCGATCGGCAGGGAGAACATCACGCCGACGAGACGTAGATCCGGATTTTTGTGTCCGGCGAAGTTTTCGACACCTGAAAATGCATTGGCCACGTCGAGCGCGTTCATCAAGCCAAACTCGACCTGTCCGCTGTTGATCAGCGGCGCATAGGCCGCGGAGCCAGACATGGGCTGCACGCGAGCCGTCAATTTCCCCTTCTGCTGCATGACTTGGGCGACCGCGGTCCCGACCGAATAATAGAGCGATCCCTGCGGATTGGTCGCAACTCCGACGACCTGAGCTTGTGCGACTGTCGTCGCCAAGCAAAGGATCGCCGCACCCATCAATGATCTGAATGGAATCATCGCCTTCTCCCTTGTTTTTTCATTGATCCGCCCGCCGGGCAGCAGGCTTGAAGCGTCCCTCCCCAATCTAGCGAGCCGTTATCCGTAGTGGAAGCCAAAGCCCTCGATATGATCGGTTCGTTCCGTCGTCCAGCCTCGGGTGGCGTCCGATTCTGGGTGCCGCGCAACGCAAATTCCGCCGAGGCTGCGGCGAGCCTGGACGGTTGACGCTGTCGGATACGGCGCTGCACTCTTCGGCTTGGAGTAAATCGGATGCGAGTTCGCGTCGAGCGCCGCTAATCCGCAGAGGGACATCGCAGCATGCAGGTAAGCTACGAGCCCTGGCTTGTCCTGCTTTCGATCGTGGTTGCAATTGCAGGCGGCTATGTCGGCCTGCATCTCGCCGTGCAGACGGGTGCAGCCGCGGGCGCCCAGCGAAGGTTGCTGCTCGCGGGTGCTGCTTTCGCTCTGGGCGCTGCGATCTGGACGGCGCATTTCCTGGGGATGCTGGCCGCGCGCTTGCCTTTTCCGATCACTTATCTGGCGTTCCCGACGCTTCTCTGCTTCCTGATCTGCGTACTGATGGCCGGAGTCGCGGTCCATGCCGTGGCTTTCGGCCCCGTCACGCCGGCGCGCTTGACGCTGTCATCGTGCGTGCTGGGCGCAGCCATTTTTGCACTGCATTCCATCGGCATGACGGCATTGGCCGCGAATGCGAGCGTGACCGAAGCGCCCGCTCTCGTCTTGGCGGGCCTGCTCATCGCCATTGCCGCCGGCGCGCTGTCGCTCCGGTTGGCGCTGCGCCAGACGGGCCGGCAACCGCTGTTGCTGGCCGCCACTGCATTCGCCGTCGCCGTCACGGCGCTACACTTTACCGCACTGGCCGGCGCCGCCTTCGCGCCTCAAGCGGCGGCGCTGCCGGGTGCGCTAACGCTTTCCCACGACGTTCTCGCTATCGTCCTCGCTGTCGCTGCCTTCGGCCTCGTCAGCCTGTTTCTGCTATTGCTGGCGCCGGACCGCGCGGAAACGAGGGCGGAATTGTTGCAAGTCGGGCTCACGCCGACCCATAGCGAGAGCGGCGTGGCGGCCGCGGCAACCGCCGTCGGCGCGATCGGCAGCGGCAACGATGCTGATCTCAGGCGTGGAATCTACGCACCGCTGGGCGGCGCCGGCGCTCCGCCGCCGCGCATTGCCGACCATCTGCCGGTCGAGCGCGACGGCGCCACTCAATTCGTGCCGGTCGAGGACGTGGTCGCCGTGCAGGCCAATGCCCATTACACCTTTCTCTTCGATGGCAGGGCCAAATTGTTCTGTCCGCTGGCGATCGGCGAGGTCGAGTCCCGCCTCGATCGCGGACGTTTCATGCGTGTGCACCGCAGCCATATCGTCAATATTGAGCGGGTGATCGGCTTTAAGCGCTCGGGTGACAGCGAAGTCGTCGAACTGGCCGCCGACGAGCGCTACACCGTTCCGGTCAGCCGCAGCCGCGCCGGTTGGCTGAAATCGCGCGTCGGCGTCAAAAACGGCGCCTCCGGTCGCACAAAGTAATATTCTTGTCACGAAAGGCTCGATTGCGTCAGTTTGGCTGACGCAATTCGTGCAAAAAGCGCCGCCACTCGTGCAAATCGTCCCCCGCTCGTGCATCTTAAGTTGTTGTTGCGGCGCACGGGTCGGCATCCTTCGATCAACAACCACAAGCAATAAGCGCTGCCATCGCAAACAAAGCGGCGCGGGGGAGGAACGCCCATGATTCCTGGGTCATTCGACTATCATCGGCCGACATCGGTGAAGGAAGCCGTGGGGCTGCTCGCTCAGCTGGGCGAGGATGCGCGCGCCATCGCCGGCGGCCACAGCCTCATTCCCATGATGAAGCTTAGGCTCGCCAGCCCGACCCATCTGGTCGATCTCGGCGCTATCGCCGACCTCAAGGGCATCCGCGAGGAGGGCGGCGATGTCGTTATCGGCGCCACCACCACTCAGCACGAGCTGATCGGATCGGAGGTTCTGAACAAGAAAGTGCCGCTGCTGCGCGAAGTGGCGCTGCAGGTCGCCGATCCGCAGGTGCGCTATGTCGGCACGCTTGGCGGCAATGTCGCCAACGGCGATCCCGGCAACGACATGCCGGCGGTGATGATGTGCCTGGGCGCCACCTATCACGCGGCCGGCAAGTCGGGTGAACGTAGAATCGCCGCGCGAGATTTCTATCAGGGCGCCTATTTCACCGCGCTGGAGCCGGGCGAGATCGTCACCGCGGTGCGTATCCCGGCGCCGGCCGCCGGGCACGGCTACGCCTATGAGAAGCTCAAGCGCAAGATCGGCGACTACGCGACGGCCGCCGCTGCCGTGGTGCTGACCATGAAAGGCGGCAAGGTCGAGAGCTGCTCGGTCGGCCTCACCAATGTGGCCGAAACGCCGCTGTGGGCGGAAGAAGCCGGCAAGATCTTGACCGGTTCGGCGCTCGACGATGCCACGGTGAAAAAAGCCGTTGCCGCCGCCGAAGCCATCACATCGCCCGCGTCCGATCGCCGTGGGCCGGCGCAATACCGCACCAAGATGGCGGGCGTCATGCTGACCCGCGCGCTCGCGCGCGCCAAGCAGCGCGCTGGCGCTTGAGGGGAGAAAAACAATGGCCAAGACCCACGTCAAAATGACCGTCAACGGCAAGTCGGTCGAGGAACTGGTCGAGCCGCGCACGCTGCTCATCCACTTCCTGCGCGAGCAGCTCAATCTCACCGGCCCGCATATCGGCTGCGACACCAGCCATTGCGGCGCCTGCACCGTCGATCTCGACGGCAAGTCGGTGAAGTCCTGCACCATGTTCGCCGTGCAAGCGAACGGCACCGACATCCGTACCATCGAAGGCATGGCGAATGCCGACGGCACGCTGCACGCGCTGCAGGAAGGCTTCCGCGAGATGCACGGCCTGCAATGCGGCTTCTGCACCCCCGGCATGATCCTGCGCGCCTACCGGCTGTTGCAGGAAAACCCGAGCCCGACCGAAGAAGAAATCCGCTTCGGCATTTCCGGCAATCTGTGCCGCTGCACCGGCTACCAGAACATCGTCAAAGCCATTCAATACGCCGCCGACAAGCTCAAGACGGCGCCCATGCAGGAGGCCGCAGAATGAACGACCAGACCCCCACCTCCGCCGAGCGCGCCGAGAAGCTCGAAGGCATGGGCTGCAAGCGCAAGCGCGTCGAGGACATCCGCTTCATCCAGGGCAAAGGCAACTATGTCGACGACCTCAAGCTGCCCGGCATGCTCTACGGCGATTTCGTGCGCTCGCCGCACGCCCACGCGCGCGTCAAGAGCATCAAGACCGACAAGGCAACCGCCGTGCCCGGCGTGGTCGCCGTCATCACCGCGGAGACGCTGAAGACCGTCAACCTGGCCTGGATGCCGACGCTCGCCGGCGACGTACAGATGGTGTTGGCCGACGGCAAGGTGCTGTTCCAGAACCAGGAAGTCGCTTTTGTGATCGCCGAGGACCGTTACGCGGCGGCCGACGCCGCCGATCTGGTCGAGGTCGAGTACGAGGGGCTGCCCTGCAACGTCGACCCGCTCAAGGCCATGGATGCGAATGCGCCCGTCATCCGCGAAGACGTCAAGGACAAGAAGGAAGGCGCGCACGGGCCGCGCAAGCACTACAACCATGTCTTCAACTGGCAGGCCGGCGACAAGGCCGCGGCCGACGCCGCCTTCGCCAAAGCCGACGTCACCATCAAGGAGATGATCGCCTATCCGCGCGTGCACCCGTGCCCGCTGGAGACCTGCCAGTGCGTCGCCTCGTTCGACAAGATCAGGGGCGAATTGACTCTATGGGGGACCTTCCAGGCGCCGCACGTCATCCGCACCGTGGGCTCGCTCATCTCCAAGATTCCCGAGCACAAGATCCACGTCATCGCCCCCGATATCGGCGGCGGCTTCGGCAACAAGGTCGGCGCCTATCCGGGCTATATCTGCGCCATCGTCGCCTCGATCGTAACCGGGCGTCCGGTGAAATGGGTCGAGGACCGCATCGAGAATCTGTCGACCACCGCGTTCGCGCGCGATTTCTGGATGGATACCGAGCTCGCCTGCACCAAGGATGGAAAGATCCTCGGGCTGCGCTGCTATACCATCGCCGATCACGGCGCATTCGATGCCTGCGCCAACGCCACCAAATGGCCGGCCGGCCTGTTCTCGATCATCTCGGGCTCCTATGACATCCCGGCCGCGCATTGCTCGGTCGACGGCGTCTACACCAACAAGGCGCCGGGCGGCGTCGCCTATCGCTGCTCCTTCCGCGTCACCGAGGCGGCCTACGCCATCGAGCGCGCCATGGACATCATGGCGCAGAAGCTCGGCATGGACCCGGCCGAATTCCGCATGAAGAACCTCATCCGGCGCGAGCAGTTCCCCTACACCTCGGTCTTCGGCTGGGTTTACGACTCGGGCGACTACCAGACCGCGCTCAACAAGGCGATGGAATCGGTCGGCTACAAGAAGCTGCGCGAGGAGCAGAAGGCCAAGCAGGAGGCCTTCAAGCGCGGCGAGACCCGCGAGCTGATGGGCGTCGGTGTCGGCTTCTTCACCGAGATCGTCGGCGCCGGGCCCTCGCGCAATTGCGACATCCTCGGCATCGCCATGTTCGATTCCGCCGAGATCAGAATCCATCCGACCGGCTCGGGGATTTGCCGGCTCGGCACCAAGTCGCAAGGGCAGGGGCACGAGACGACCTATGCCCAGATCATCGCCACCGAGCTCGGCCTGCCGGCCGACAACATCATGGTGGAGGAGGGCAACACCGACACCGCGCCTTACGGGCTCGGCACCTACGGCTCGCGCTCGACGCCGGTGTCGGGTGCCGCCACCGCCATGGCCTGCCGCAAGATCAAGGCCAAGGCGCAGATGATCGCCGCCTACATGCTGGAAGTGCACGATGACGATCTCGAATGGGACGTCGACCGCTTCCGCGTGAAAGGCAACCCCGAGCGGTTCAAGACCATGACCGAGCTCGCTTGGGCCGCCTATCATGAAGTGCCGCCCGGCATGGAGCCGGGGCTGGAGGCGGTCGACTACTACGATCCGCCCAATTTCACCTTCCCGTTCGGCGCCTATATCTCCGTGGTCGACGTGGACGTGGATACCGGCTCCACCAAGGTAAGGCGCTTCTACGCGCTTGACGATTGCGGCACCCGCATCAATCCCATGATCATCGAGGGCCAGATTCACGGCGGGCTGACCGAGGGCTTCGGCATCGCGATGGGCCAGGAGATCCACTACGACGACGATGGCAACGTCACCTCGGCCTCGCTCATGGACTATTTCCTGCCGACGGCTGTGGAGACGCCGCATTGGGAGACCGATTGGACCACCACGCCTTCGCCGCATCACCCGATCGGCGCCAAGGGCGTGGGCGAAAGTCCGAATGTCGGCAGCGTGCCGTGCCTATCCAATGCGGTGAACGACGCCTTTGCCTTCCTCGGCTCGACGCATATCCAGATGCCGCACGACAATTGGCGGGTCTGGACGGCGGCCGACAAGCTCGGGCTGCATGCCTGAGAAACTGTCATTCCGGGGCCCGCGCGTAGCGCGGGAGCCCGGAATCCATAAGCGCGGCGATGCCCGTATGGCGCGGCCGCGATGCAATATCTACATTGGTGGTTGTGGATTCCGGGTTCGCGCCTTCGGCGCGCCTCGAAATGACCAGCAATAATTGGTGCCATGACCCTCGACCGCGAAGCCATTTCCGACCGCCTCGCCGCCGCCGGCTACATCGCCGATCGCGATCTGGCGACGGCGCTCTGGCTGATGGATTTCTTGCATCGGCCGTTGCTGCTCGAGGGTGAGGCGGGCGTCGGCAAGACCGAGGTAGCCAAGGCTTTGGCGCAGGTGCACGGCGCCGACCTGATCCGCCTGCAATGCTACGAAGGCCTCGACCAGAACGCCGCGCTCTACGAATGGAATTATCAGCGCCAGTTGCTCGCCATCAAGACACGCGAGGGCGAGGACGCCGACATCATCGAAGACCACATTTTCTCCGAGCGCTACCTGTTGGAGCGGCCGCTGCTCGCGGCCATACGGCGTGAGAAGCCGCCGGTGCTGCTGATCGACGAGATCGACCGCGCCGACGAGGAATTCGAAGCCTTCCTGCTTGAGCTGTTGTCGGATTTCCAGGTCAGCATTCCCGAGCTTGGCACCATTCACGCAACCGCCATCCCGCGCGTGGTGCTGACCTCCAACGGCACGCGCGAACTGTCCGATGCGCTACGTCGCCGCTGCCTTTATCACTACGTCGATTTTCCCGACGTCGACCGCGAGGCGCGCATCATCGTTACGCGCAATGCCGGCGTCGACACCGCGCTCGCGCTGCAGATCGCGCAGATGGTGGCGAGCGTGCGCAAAGAGGACCTGCGCAAGGTTCCCGGCGTCGCCGAGACGCTCGACTGGGCGGCGACGCTTGCCGGCCTCGACATCCACGATCTGCGGCAGGAGCCCGAGACGGTCTACGAGACCATGATGTGCCTCATCAAGACGCGCGAAGATCGCAGCCGCCTGACGCGCGAGGTCTCCGACCGGCTGCTCGGCAAGGTGGCTTAGGACAGCCGTGATGAGTCCGCGACCGACGCCGCAAACACCCTTCACCTCCCCCCTTGAGGGGGAGGCCGGCGCGAAGCGCCGGGAGGGGGGTAAGTCCCAATTATCTGCGCGCGAAGATACCCCCCTCCCTAACCCTCCCCCGCAAGGGGGGAGGGAACAGACTGCGGTGCGCGGTGAGTCCTCCGCTCAAAATGTGCTCGGCCCGCCCGCGCGCCGGCGTCTGGCCGGCTTCGCGCGCACGCTGCGCGACAATGGCTTCAAGGTGGGCTTGGCCGAGACCGGTGATGCGCTCGCGATCATGACGGCGCCGCTCGCTGCGCGTCCGGCGCAACTCAAGCCGGCCCTGCGCGCGCTGTTCTGCGCCACCCATTCCGACTGGGAGCGCTTTGACGAAATCTTCGACGCCTATTGGCTGAATCGCGGTTTGCGCCAGGCGCGCACGCTCGCAGGCTCGCCGCTCGCCGACCGGGCGCCTGCGCGTCTGCTCAAGGATGTCGGGCCGCGGGCTGGCCAACCCGGCATGCCGGACCATGTCGAGCGCCGCAACGAGGACGGCGATTTCGCCGGCGACGGCCGCGGCCGCCGCGAAGGCGCCTCGCGCCACGAGAACCTGGCGAGCGCCGACCTGCGCCACATCGTCGATCCCGCCGACATCGCCCAGGCGCACGAACTCGCCGAACGGCTCGCCCGCGTCATGCGCGCGCGCATTGTGCGCCGCGAGCGCGTGCGCCGGCGGGGACGCCGCCTCGATCTGCGCCGGACCATCCACCGCAACGTTTCGCACGGCGGCACGCTGCTCGATCTCGCCTGGCGCCGGCGCAAGCCGAAGCCGCTGCGGCTGGTCTTCCTGCTCGATGCGTCCGGATCGATGAGCCTCTACACCGCCTTCTTCGTCCGTTTCCTGCACGGCGTGGTCGACGCCTTCCGCGAATCGGAAGCATTCGTATTCCATACGCGGCTCGCCCACGTATCCGGTTCGCTGCGCGACCGCGACGTCTCGCGCGCGGTCGACAAGCTCGCGCTGATGGCGCAGGGCATCGGCGGCGGCACCAGGATCGGCGAGAGCCTGGCGACGTTCAATCGGTGGCATGCGCGCCGCGTGATCAATTCACGAACCGCGGTCATGATCGTGTCCGACGGCTACGACACCGGCGACCCGGAACGGCTCGGCGAGGAGATGCGGCGGCTGCGCCGGCTCTGCCGCCGCATCGTTTGGCTCAACCCGCTGATCGGCTGGCGCGACTACTCACCGCAGGCGCGCGGCATGCAGGCGGCGCTGCCCTATGTCGACCTGTTCGCGCCCGCCCACAATCTCGAAAGCCTGGCGGCGCTCGAGCCCTATCTCGCGAGGATTTAGCGTCATGCGTCGTTCCTCCGACATCCACGGCATCATCTCGGACCGCAAGGCGACCGGACAGCCCTTCGCACTCGCCACCGTCGTGCGCACGGTGGCGGCGACCGCCGCCAAAGCCGGCGCCAAGGCGGTGATACTGCCCGACGGCAGCATCACCGAAGGCTGGATCGGCGGCGGCTGCGCGCGTGCGGCGGTCGTCAAGGCCGCCAAGGACGCGCTCGCCGACGGCCAATCGCGCCTCGTTTCGGTGCAGCCGCCGGATCTGCTCGACCAGCAGGGTCTCAAGGCGGGCGCCGAAGCGGGCGGCGTGCGCTTCGCCAAGAACATGTGCCCGAGCCAAGGCACCATGGACATCTTCATCGAGCCGGTGCTGCCGCGCCCGCAGGTGATCGTCTGCGGCTCGAGCCCGGTGGCGGTGGCGATCGCTGATCTCGCGCGCTGGAGCGGCTTTGCGGTCACCGTCTGCGCGCCGGCCGACGAGCAGGCAAGCTTCGAGGAGCCGGACCGCCGCATCGAAGGCTACGCGTTGCCGGTGGACGAAGCCGGCCAGCGCTACGTCGTCGTGTCGACGCAAGGGCGCGGCGACGAGGCCGCGCTGTCGGCGGCGCTCGCGCTCGACGTCGACTACGTCGCTTTCGTCGGCAGCCGCCGCAAGGCCGCGGTGCTGAAGGAGAAGCTATTGGCGCGCGGCGTCGCGCCCGAGCGGCTTGCGAAACTCAAGGCGCCGGCCGGCCTCGATCTCGGCGCCATTCGGCCGGACGAGATCGCTATCTCGATCCTGGCGGAAATCCTCGCCATCAGGCGCGGCAAGGATGCGCGCGGTGCGCCGCCGGCGGCGTGAGGTGGCGCCCCGCGTGCGGCAGGCTTGCGTCATGGTTGCCGATTCCTTGCCGGCCCGGCAAGATTTTACGGGTTGCCGGCTGTGCCCGACCGCCTGCATGCTCAATTCGCTAAAATTATAACGAGCGGCCTGACGCCGCGGTAAGCCACGACCGCTATAGTGCTGCAAATGCAGCCCAATCGTGTCCCGCTGACGCAGGTCACGCATCACGAGCAGCGCCTCGTCGCCCTCGACGGCCTGCGCGGACTGATGACCATCCTGGTCGTGATCTCGCATTATTTCGCCGAGGTCCCGCACGGCGTCGCCGCGTTGATGCTCGGCTGGCTCGCCGTCGACATGTTCTTCGTGCTCAGCGGGTTCCTCGTCGGCCGGCTGATCCTCGACAAGCAGCACAACGACAACTTCTTCACAGTCTTTTACGCCCGCCGCGTCTTCCGTACGCTGCCGATCTATTTCGTATGCCTCATCGTCAACGCCGTATTGCTTTCGGTTTTCACCGGACAGTGGGTCAACGCCGACGCCGCACTCCCGATCTGGAGCTATTTCGTTTTCGTACAGAACTTCTTCATGGCCGCTACCAACGGGGCCGGCGCGCATTGGCTGGCACCGACCTGGACGCTTGCCGTCGAGGAGCATTTCTATCTGCTCGTGCCCGCGCTCTTCTTTGTCGTGCCGCGCAAGCGGATTGCCGGCGTGCTGGTCGCGCTTGCGGCGGCTGCGGTTGCGTCGCGCGTCCTCACCGTTGCGCTGCTTGGCGAGCACGCGACTCTGGCTGCCTCCGTGCTGCTGCCGAACCGCGCCGACGTGTTGATCATGGGTCTGCTCGCCGCCGTCGCCATCCGCTCGGCCAAGGTGCCGTGGGGCCGCCTCGACCTGCCGGTGCGCATCGCGCCGATCGTGTTGCTGGCGGCAACCGCCGCCACGGCGCAGTTCGCCGGGCGGGACGCCTTCACGATCTTCGGACCGCTGCTTTCGTCGCTCGCCTGCGCTGCCTTCCTGCTCGCTTTGGTGCGGGGCGCGCCGGAGGCCAAGCGCTTCACCGGCAAGTTCCTCGGCTTCTTCAATACCACTTCCTATGCCGTCTATCTCACCCACCTGCCTGTGCTCGGCTTGATGCACGGCCTGCTGCTCGGGTCGCGGCCCGACATCGCGACGCCGCAGCAATGGGCGGTGACGCTGGCCGCCCTGCCGGTGACGGTCTTTGTCGCCTGGGTTCTCACGGTGCTGGTGGAGCGTCCGCTGACGGAATACGGCCGCAGCTGGAAGTGGAGCGGCCGGCCGCGCGCGGCGGCGGCGCCCGCCGCGGCTGCGCCGGTGCCGGAGGTCGCACCGGCATCGGTAGCCGCCTGATAGGCTGCGCGCTCTTCTTTACAAGTTGCCTGCTATAATCGCCGCGTCCGGGAACCGGAACGCGCCGCGGCGCTAGCAAGACATGGCTGAGCCCGAGAAGCCGAAAAGCCTGAAAGCGCTGCGCGCCGAAGAGGCGGCCTGCACGCGCTGCCCGCTCTACAAGAACGCCACCCAAGTCGTGCCGGGTGAGGGACCCGCGCGGGCTCGCATCATGATGGTGGGCGAGCAGCCGGGCGACAAGGAAGACCGCGCCGGCAAGCCCTTCGTCGGCCCCGCCGGACGCATTCTCGACGAGGCGATTGCGGACGCCGGAATCGCGCGCAAGGACGTGTTCGTCACCAATGCGGTGAAGCATTTCAAGTTCGAGATGCGCGGCAAGCGGAGGCTGCACAAGAAGCCGAACGCGCATGAGATCGAGCGCTGCCGCTGGTGGATCGATCTCGAGCGCGCGATCGTCAAGCCGGCAATCACCATTGCGCTTGGCGCCACCGCCGTGCATTGCCTGATGGGCAAGAGCATGACCATCGGCAAGATCCGCGGCAAGATCGTCGAGATGCCGGACGGCGGCAAGATGGTCGCCACCATCCACCCGTCTTACATCCTGCGCATCGAGGACGAGGGCGACAAGCGCGCGCAATACCGCCAGTTCGTGCGCGACCTGAAAGCGTCCGGCAAGGCGGCGGCGAAGGAGTGAAGACGCGGCCGGGCGTGTCCCAAGCGCGGGGCGTCGTTACTAGGCCAGCAGCTTCTCCAGCCGGATCGGCAATTGCCGCACGCGTATGCCGGTCGCGTGATAGACGGCGTTGGCGACGGCCGCCGCCGTACCGACATTGCCCAGCTCGCCGATGCCCTTGATGCCGGCCGGATTGACGAAACGGTCCTCTTCCGGAACCAGGATCACCTCGAGCTGATCGATATCGGCGTTCACCGGCACAAGATAGTCGGCGAGATTGTCGTTGACGTAGCGCGCGTTGCGCTCGTCGATTTCGGTGGCTTCGTGCAGCGCCGAGGATATGCCCCAGATCATGGCGCCCATATATTGGCTGCGCGCTGTGCGGGTATTCATGATGTGGCCAGCGGCGAAAGCGCCGACGATGCGCGGCACGCGGATCTCGCGCGTCTGCGCGTGCACCCGCACCTCGACGAATTCGGCGCCCAGCGCATACATCAGCTTTTCGCCGTGCGAACCGCCGCCGAGATAGGGCTTGCCGCCGTATAGCTTCTGAATGGCGTCGGGCTTGGCGCCGGGCGGCAGGTATTCGGCGTATTCCTCGATGGCGCCGACACCCAGGCGATTGAACAGCGATTCGAGATTGCCGTCACCGGCTACGGCGTGACCTTCCGTGAAGCGCCGATACGCTGCCGGGGCTGCGCCTTGCGTGTCATTGCTGGCTGCCGGCGCGCCGTCGAGCTTGGCACGGATGGCGTCGCAGGCCTTCAGCACCGCCGAGCAGACGCTGGCGGTGGTGGTCGAGCCGCCGGCAACGACCGCCGGGGGCAGCATGCTGTCGCCAAGCTCGACCTTGACCTGCGACAGCGGCACGCCCAGCCGCTCCGCCGCCATCTGGCCGATGACGGTATAGGCGCCGGTGCCGAGATCGTGCGCGGCCGTCTGCACGCGCACCTGGCCGCTTGCCAGCAGCCGCACGCGCGCGGTCGCCGTCCCGACATGGGTCGGGTAGACGGCGGTCGCGCAGCCCCAGCCGATCAGCCAATCGCCATCGCGCATGCTGCCCGGCTGCGCCTTGCGCTTCGACCAGCCGAAGGCGCGCGCCGCTTCGTCGTAACACTGCATCAGCGAGCGGCTCGACCAGCGCTTCCCGGTCGCGTCGACCATGGAATCGTTGACGCGCCTCAGCTCGACCGGATCCATGCCGAGCTTTTCGGCCAGTTCGTCCATCGCGCTTTCGAGCGCGTAGATATAAGGCACGACCGGCGGCGAGCGCATGAAGCCCGGCGTGTTGCGATCGGCGTGCACCAGCGTCACATGCGTCTTCACCGCGCCGTAGCCGTAGAGCCGCGCGCTGTCTTCCACGCCGGCAACGACATAAGGGTCGGGCCGCGACGTGACCTCCCAGCCTTCATGGCTGAAGCCGGTGATTTTGCCGCCGCGCTCGGCGCCCATGCGAATGCGGTGGCGGGTCTCGGCGCGATAGGTCTGGATGGTGAAGCCCTGGTCACGCGTCGCCACCAGCTTGACCGGGCGGTTGAGCACCCTTGCCGCCAGCGCCGTGAACCCCGTGCGCGGCGAGAACTGCGCCTTGGAGCCGAAGGCGCCACCGACAAACGGGCTGACGACGTGCACCTTCTCGGGCGCGATGCCGAGTTTCTGCGCCAGACTGGCCTTGAGGCCATAGACGAACTGGCTCGGCTCGTACACGGTGAGCTCGCCGTCCTTCCACGCGCAGGTGGTGGTGAACAGCTCGATCGCATTGTGATGCTGGGTCGGCGTGCCGTATTCGGCGACGAGCTTGACCTCGGCCGCCTCGATTGCGGCGTCGGCGTCGCCCGCCTGCGGTAGGCTCTTCGCCCGTTCGTTCGCCTTGCTCGCGTCCTCCTTGGTCACGCCGGGCGCGCCGAAGCCCGCGCTCGGCATTTCCTCGGCGTAGGAAAACTTGGCGAGATAGGCCGCTTCGCGCGCGGCCTCGAAGGTATCGGCCACCACCATGCCGACGATCTGCCCGTCGTGACCGACCTCCGGTCCCATGTCCTGCCAGGAGCCGATGGAGCCGGCGCCGCCGGTCGAGAACGGCACTTTGTGAAGGCCGGCGACGTCGGCATGCGTGAAGATCTTCAACATGCCCGGCACCGCGTTCGCCTCGCTCAGGTCCATGCCGGTGATGCTCCCCTTGGCGATAGGGCTGGTGATGAGGAACGCGTAGGCCGCGTTGTTGAGGGGAAAATCCGAGCCGTAGCGGGCTTCGCCGGTCACTTTCAGGCGGCCATCGATGCGCGGCTCCGGTTTGCCCATATTGGCTTTCGGCTTTGGCGCGGCGCGATTCATGTCAAAGCTCCATGGCGGCGGCCTGGCGCAGGGCGCGCACCAGCGTGCGCTTGCCGAGCTCGACCTTGAAGGCGTTGTGGATCTGCGGCCGCGCCCGTTCGAAGGCCTTTTCGGCGGCGGCGTTCAGCGTAGCATCGTCGAGTTGTTGGCCCTTGAGCACGGCTTCTGCCGCGTGCGCGCGCCAGGGCAGGGCGGCGACGCCGCCGAGCGCGATACGCACGTCGCGCGCGCGCTCGCCGTCGAGATCGAGCGCCACCGCGGCGGAGGCCAGCGCGAATTCGTAGGATTCGCGGTCCCTGATCTTGAGGAACAGCGAGCGGCGCGCCCACGGCGTCGGCGGCACCACGAAGGCGGTGATCAAGTCGCCGGGCGAAAGCGACGTCTCGATATGCGGCGTGTCGCCGGGCAGCTTGTGCAACTCGGCGAAGGCGATCGTGCGCGAGCCGTTGAAGCCGCCGATATCGACTTGCGCATCCAAGGCGATCAGCGCCTGCGCGAAATCGCCGGGGTAGGCGGCAATGCAGTGTTCGCTCGCCCCGAGCACCGCGTGCGGCCGGTTGAAGCCCTTGAGCGCCGCGCAGCCCGAGCCGGGCGAACGCTTGTTGCAGGCCTTGTAGGACACGTCACGAAAGTAAGTGCAGCGCGTGCGCTGGAGCACGTTGCCACCGAGCGTCGCCATGTTGCGGATCTGCGGGCTGGCGGCGAGGTCAAGCGACTGGGCGATGACCGGGAAGTTCTCGCGCACGGCGGCGTGGTCGGCAGCGGCGGCCATGCGCACCAGCGCGCCCAGCCACAAGCCGCGCGGGCCATATTCTATCCGCCCGGATGGCGTGTGGCTTTCCAGCCCATTGATATCGGTGACCAGCTCCGGACGCATCACGTCGAGCTTCATGAGATCGATCAGCGTGGTGCCGCCGGCGACATATTGGCTGCGCGCATGCACCGAAGGCACGCCGTCGCTGTCGTTATCGGCGAGATGGTGGGCATCGATAGCGGCTTTGGCGCTGTCGGCGCGGGCGAACGCAAAGGGGCGCATGTCAGGCTCCCTTCATCTTCGGCTTAGCTTCTTTGACGGCGTCGACAATGTTGGGATAGGCGGCGCAACGGCAGAGATTGCCGCTCATGTATTCGCGGATTTCGGCGTCGCTGTTCGCATGCCCTTCGGCGACGCAGGCGACCGCCGACATGATCTGGCCCGGCGTGCAGTAGCCGCATTGGAAGGCGTCGTGGTCGATGAACGCCTGCTGCATGGGGTGCAACGCGCCGTCCGGGCCGCTGAGCCCCTCGATGGTGGTGACCTCGTGACCTTCGGCCATCGCCGCGAAACTGAGGCAGGACAACACGCGCTTGCCGTCTACCAGCACGGTACAGGCGCCGCATTGCCCGTGATCGCAGCCTTTCTTCGCGCCGGTCAGTCCAATGTGCTCGCGCAGCGCGTCGAGCAGGCTGGTGCGCACGTCGACGCTCAGCCGGTGATCCTGCCCGTTGACGCGCAGATGCAGAGTGGCCGGCGCGCGCAGATCGGCCTGCCCCCCGGGCGCAAGCGTTGCGTCGGCGTGGGGTTGTTCGAGAAGCGTGAATGTCATGGTCGAGGCCATCGAGGTTACGAGAAAATTGCGCCGGTTGAATCCGTGCAATGCGTCGGTCATGGGATCGCCGTTTTTGTTCCGAGTGCGGCTGGAAAGCCGTCCAAGCGTTCTTCGGGGCAAGTCGCCAAGCGCAGGCCAGTTCCTGGCGCGCCTATGAAATTTCGCCCCGCGCGCGCCGCGCGATTTGCAGAGCGGCCCGATTGGAGTTATTTGCTTTGCAGGCGATGCGGCAGCGGCGGCCGCATTGGTTGGGTAAATGCTCAGAATCTCATAGCCTTAGGCTTCCGCCCCAGCCTCTTGTTATTTTTGTATTTTTTGCCATCCTTGAAAAACGTGCATATGCGTGCCGGTGCCTTTCATGCAACTTTTTACCACTGCCGAAGCGGCTGCCTATCTCCGCCTCAAGGAACGCAAGATCTACGAAATGGTGTCCGAGGGGACGGTGCCCTGCACGAAGGTGACCGGGCGCTGGCTGTTCCCCAAGGCCGAGCTCGATCAATGGCTCGCCTCCAGCGTCTCGCGGCCGGCGGGCATGACGCGCGCGGTGCCGGCGCCGATCGTGGCGGGCAGTCACGATCCGCTGTTGGAATGGGCGCTGCGCGAAAGCGGCTCGGGGCTGGCGACGCTGGCGGTCGGCAGCGAAGCCGGCTTCATGCGCTTCGTCGCCGGCGAAACAATCGCCGCGGCCATTCACTTGCACGCGCTGGAAGACCCCGAGGCCGACGCCAATGTCGCGACCATGGCGAGTCGCAGCGATTTGCAGGACGCCGTGCTGATCGGCTTCTGCAAGCGCGAGCAGGGCTTTCTGTTGCCGCCCGGCAATCCGCTGAAGATTGCCACCATCGGAGACGTCATCGGCAAGCGCGCGCGCATCGCCTTGCGTCCGAAGGGCGCCGGCGCCCAGCTGCTGCTGTTGGCGCTGCTGCACAAGGCCAAGGCCACGCTCGACCAGCTTACCGTCGCCAGCCCGGTTTCGCCGACCGGCCCCGACATCGCGCAGGCGGTGCGCGCCGGCCGCGCCGACACCGGCATCGCCACGCGCGGCGTCGCCAATGCCGCCGGGCTCGATTTCGTGCCGATCGCCTGGGAGCATTTCGACCTGGTGATGCGCCAGCGCGACTATTTCCACCCGCCGCTGCAGGCGCTGCTGCGCTTTCTGCAGTCGGGCGATTTCGCCGCGCGGGCGCAGGAATTGGCCGGCTACGAGCTCTCCGACAGCGGCAAGGTGCGGTTTGTGATTTGACGCGCGGCGCGCTAGAACCCCGCGCATGGCGACCGACACCGAAGCTTGGCCGAGCGAATTGCGCCTGCACAAGGACCGCCGTACGCTCACCGTCACTTTCGAAGGCGGCGAGCGCTACGACCTGCCGGCCGAATATCTGCGCGTGAAAAGTCCGAGCGCGGAAGTGCAGGGCCATTCCGCCGAGGAGCGCAAGACCGTGCCGGGCAAGCGCGCGGTCGAAATCCTCGAAGTGCTCCCGATCGGCAATTACGCCGTGCGGCTGGTGTTCGACGACATGCACGACACGGGCATCTACGGCTGGGACTATCTGCGGGAGCTCGGCCGCAACCAGGCGCGCTATTGGCAGGACTATCTCGACGAGCTGGCGTCGAAGAACATGAGCCGCGACCCGCCGGCGCGAAAAACTTGACGAGATCGAATGGTGGGCGCTGTAGGGATTGAACCTACGACCTCTCCCGTGTGAAGGGAACGCTCTCCCGCTGAGCTAAGCGCCCGGCCGTCCAGGTTGCGCGATATAAGAAGCGCGCTGATGGGGTGTCAAGCCGCGGGCTTTTTTCGTCAAAACCGGGCCAGCCCCGGCCCTCCATGTCGTTCTTGCGGCCTCTTCTCAAGGCGTGGATGCCCGCGACTTAAGACGTGGATGCCCGCGACGAGCGCGGGCATGACGGAGATTCGATTGGCGGTCGGCCCTAGTTCGGATTGCCCGGCTTGTCGCCTTGCGGCACGCGCGAGGCCGCGCTCTGCAGCGCGCGGATGCGGTCGGCGAGGTCGCCGCTCGAGCCGCTCGGGACGGCTTCATGCGCGCTTTCGCCGTTGCTGTTGGCAGCCAAGGCCGCGCGATCGCGCACCGTCTCGGCCGCCAGAATCGCGTCGATCGGCGAATTGGGGCCTTCCAGCGCGGAAGCAAGGCGCGCCACTTCCGCCGCCACGTCGTTGATCCGCTCGCGCAGCAGCGAGTTTTCCACCCGCTCGGAGGCCCAGGCCTCCTCGGTCTCGCGCTTCATGTTGCCGAGCTCGCGCGCGAGCCGGTCGCGCTCGTCGCGGGTGCGGTCGAGCTCGGATTGCAGCTGGGTTTTTTCCGCCTTGAGACGTTCGTGCGCGGAGCTCGCCCGCTGGTCGAGCTCGGCGATGGCCGTGCGCAGGTCGCCTTCGGTCTTGCGCGCGCCTTCGAGCTCCGCGGTGAGGTGCTTATAGTTGGTTTCGCTCTCGGTCAGCATACGCGACACTTCGCCGAGCCGGGCTTCGAGATCCTGGGCGCGGCGACCGAGCATTTCGGCTTCCGCCGTCTGCGCCGCCAAATGCTGCTCGAGCTCGCCGACGCGGCGGGCGAGATTTTCGACCTTGCCGCGCTCGGCATCCAATTCCTTGTTGGTCGCCTGCAATTCGTGCTTTTGGATTTCGCGGCGGTCTTCCGCCGCCTTGAGCTCGTTGCCCGCCTCGGTGAGCCGTTCCTTCAGCGCCTCGACCTGCGTCTTGAGCGCGACGATTTCGACCTTCTGCGCGTCTGCGAAGCTCGAGCGCTCGTCCAGCTCGCTCACCAGCTTGGCGAGATCGGCTTCCTTGTCGGAGAGCACACGCTGGGCATCGTGCATCGCGCTGGTCTTGACAGCGATCTCGTCCTCGGTGGCGCGCACCTGATCGCGCAGCGCCTTGTCGCGCGCTTCCAGCGCGAAAATGGTGGCGGTCTTCTCGCCCAGCTCGATCTTGAGCCGATTGATGGCGTCGCTTTTCTTGCCGAGCTCGGCGAGCTGGCTGGTGGTCCTGTTCTTGAGCTGGTCGACGCTCATTTCAAGACGCCGCGTCGACATGGCGAATTCCGCGCGCAGTTGGTCCTTATCGGCCTGGATCTCCGCCATCGACAGCGGCGTCGCCGCTTCCAGGCGCCGCATCGTCAGCCGCACCGCGCGCGAATGCACCAGCGGAATGACAACCAGTCCGATCAAGGCGGCGACCAGAAAGCCGATGCCGAAATACATGATCGGTTCGATCATTGGAACGACGCCTCCAACCTGGCCCCTGCCCGCCGAAGCCTCGCGCAAACCATCGCACGGGGGACCCGCGACTTCCAGCGCCGGCCCAGATTAACCTAAACCCGGCCGCGGCGTCAGAGGGCGCCGCGCACAAGATTCTCGTGCAGTTCCGTGGCCCGTTTGCAGGCGGCTCGTCGTCAGAACGGGTTCCAGGTCGGCTTTGGGGTGAATTTGAGATAGCCGATATTGGCTCCCAGCCGGAGGCCGACGCCGGAGCGGATCGGCACCACCACAATATTATTGGCTGTCAGCGCGGTCATGCCGAAGCCGCCTATGAAATAGGCGGAGCCGTCGATACCGGCGAAACGCTGGTAGATCGCGTCGGTCGCCGGCAGCTTGTAGATCAGCATCATGGTGCGGGCGCCCTCGCCGCCGGTATCGAAGCCGACCGAGGGGCCTTCCCAGAATACGCGGCGGTCGCCGGCATTGCGGGTGTAGAGCGTGCCGTCGCCGTAGCGCAGGCCCACCACGATGGCGCCGCTGCCCTCCTGGCCCAGCACATAGCCGTTGGGCTCGCCGAATTTGCTGAAGGCGTTTTGCACCACGAGCGCCAGCCCGCGCGACACCGAGCCGAAGAAGCGATGTCCGGCCAGAACGATCTCGTCGACCGAGAAGGTGTCGTGCTGGCGGGGGGGCGGCGGCGGGCCGCGGTCCTGCGCGGCGGCGAGGCCGGCGCCGAAAGCGATCAGGCACAGCGTCAAAGCCGTAAGCCGCAGGGTCGCGCGCATCGCAAGCTCCATGAAATGTCGTCCCAGGCCCCCGCTTAACGGGTTGCTCACGCCGGCGGCCATAATGTGGCGGAGGGAACAGTCGAATCACTTACTGGCGGAAAACTATGACCCCAGCACGGCGGCGACGGAAGCTTCGATTGGCCTTCGGCCCCTTGGCGGCCTTGGGCCTATGCGCCGGTATCGCCGCACCGGCGGCCCGCGCGGCCACCAACCAGCCGGTGGCCATCAATGCGGCGACCGGTCAAGCCATCAGCGGCTTCGATCCGGTCGCCTATTTCACCGACGGCAAGCCCAAATTCGGCCGTGCCGACCTCGAATTGCGCGTCAACGGCGTCGTTTGGCGCTTCGTCAACGAGGGCGACAAAGCCGCCTTCGCCGACCATCCGGAAATCTATACGCCGCGCTTCGGCGGCTACGATCCCGTGGCCGTGGCGCGCGGGCATTCGGTGCCGGGGCATCCGCTGTTCTGGGTGGTGACCGGCCAGCGGCTCTACCTGTTTTACAGCGCCGAGGCGCGCACCGCTTTCCTGGCCGATCCCGGACGCTACATCGCGGCGGCGACGCGCAAGTGGCCTGCGGTCGCACGCTCCATCGCGCAGTAGCAGCGATCTCCGATCGTCCCCGCGCAGGCGCGGACCCAGCGCAGAAATCGATAGCTTGATTGCTTCTGGATTCCCGCTCGCGCGGGAATGAGCGGGGCGTGACGCCACCATCCGAAGCGCATTAGCGCGCGAGTGCGGCTGCCTTCTCCGGATCGCCCCAGGCGATGAAGGCCGGAATGCGAAAGTTCGCCGCTACGTTTCCGTAGGTGAGCGGATCGCCTTGCGGCGTCGTCACCGCGCCGCCGGCGGCGGCGACGAGCGCGTGTCCGGCAGCCACGTCCCATTCGCAAGTGGTGGCGAGGCGCGGATAGACGTCGGCCGAGCCGTCCGCCACCTCACAGAACTTGATGGCCGAGCCGCTCTTTGCGCGCGTCACCGGCTCAACCCGCGTGAGGAAAGCTTCAGTGTCGGCATCGAGATGCGAGCGGCTTACCACCGCCACGCCGCCTTGCGCCGGCCAGCGCCGCGTGCGGATCGCTACGCCCCGATCGGCGCCAGCCTCGGTGAGCCGCAGGCGCTCGGCGCCGCGGCCGACGATGCCGCGCCAGACCTGGCCGCGCGCCGGCGCCGCGACGATGCCGGCGATCGGCTTACCGCCGGCGATCACGGCGAGATTGACAGTGAACTCGTCGCGTCCGGCGAGAAACTCTTTGGTGCCGTCGAGCGGGTCGACCATCAGGAAGCTGCCGTCGAGCGCGGGCGCCGCTTCCCGCCCGCTCTTTTCCTCGGAGATCACCGGCACGCCCGGCAATAGTGTGTCCAAGCCCTGCAGGATTGCCGCTTCCGAGGCTTCGTCGGCGGCGGTGACCGGCGACCGGTCGGCTTTGAACTGCCGTCCGACGGTAGCCGGCGACATGGCGCGGATCAGCGCCGAAGCGCGTGCGACGATCTTCGTCAAGTCGTCGATGAGGGCGGCCGTGTCGTCCGGCGCAATGTTGAAAACGGCGGCCAAATCCATGGGTCCTCTGATTGGCGGTGCTTGGCGCTCGTGCGCATGCGGTGTATCACGCCTCGCGGCCGGCGCGGCAACCGATTCGCCGGTCCTATGGCCATGCACCGTGGAGACCGCGCCATGACCGAATCGTCCATCGACGCGCTCGATCTTGCCGCCTTGCTGTGCTCCCGCGTCTGTCATGACCTGATCAGCCCGGTCGGCGCCATCGTCAACGGCCTGGAAGTGCTCGAGGAGGAAAAGGACGAGGCCACCCGCACCTTCGCGCTCGACCTGATCAAGAAGAGCTCCAATACCGCGTCCGCCAAGCTGCAATTCTGCCGCATCGCCTTCGGCGCGGCCGGCTCCGCCGGGGCGCAGATCGATCTCGGCGACGCCGAGAAGATTGCGCGTGGCTTCTTCGAGGACGACAAGACCAAGCTCGCCTGGAACCCGCCGCGCGCGCTCCTGGCCAAGAACCGGGTCAAGCTGCTGCTCAATATGCTCTTGATTGCCGGGCAGGCCATTCCACGCGGCGGCCAGATCACCGTCGATCCGATCGGCGCCGGCGACAACATGGGCTTCAAGGTCACCGCCTCCGGCGTCAACGCCAAGATCCAGCCGGCGACCGCCGCGCTGTTTGCCGGTGAAAGCGGGCCCGATACGCTCGACGCCCATCGCATCCAGCCCTTCTATGCCGGCATGCTGGCGCGCGCTTGCGGCGTGAAGACCGCGATGGCCATGGAGGGCGAGGCGGTCGTGGTCAGCGCGCAGTAGACCGCTGCCATGAACAGTCGAAAGCTTCTGCCTGCGCCGATAGACGCGCGGCCCAGAACCTCATCGATCTGACGATCGCGCACGCGCCACCGGCGCATTCATTGCGCCCGCGCCACAAGCGAACCCTTCCCGATGGCGATCATGCCTTATTCGTGCGAGCATCCGCCGGGTTCGCAGAATCGCAAGGCGCGCGGCAAACCGAGCCAAGGACGCCATGCCGACCACGGCCTCATTCAAAGCTCTGCTAGCGGGATCGCAACTGCTGCCCCGAGCGCTGTGGGGATATCTGGTCCTCGGCAGCCTCGTCATGGTCTTGGCCGTGAGCGCAATGGGGCTGGCGGTGCTTACCGCATACCCGCCGGCGCGGATCGCCGTTTATGTGGCCGGCTTCGTTATTGTTTGGGCGTATGTTTTCGCTGCCTGTGTCGGTACGTGGCGAAGCGCAAGTCGAACAAGAACCGGCCCGCTCCGCGTAGTTGCGAAGGCGATTGTCGTAATACTGATGGGCTACTTTTTGCTCATTCTTTTTGAGCCAAACGGCGTCGTCGCCATGCTGAAGGGCACGTGGCAGCCCGGCTCCTACCTGAAAGAAAAGATGAAGCAGAAGTGACGCAGATGCTTATGCACCCGCATCGCTGCGTCGCGGGTCCGCGCCAACGTGATACATTTCTGTCTGGTCACGAAAGGCTCGGGAAATGAACATATTTCTCGTCGCCCTCGTCGCTCTCGCCGCCGCTTACCTGAGCTATCGAACGATCCAGGGCTACCGCACCGGAGTCCTAAAGCTTCGTGAAACGTTCGACCGACGGACGAGTCCACGCATGTACTGGGTGATGCTGACTCTGGCGACGATTTTGACCTAGCATTACAGTTGCAATTTTGCTTGGCGTCTGAATCCATGAGCCACCATGATTCGGAGGGTCATGGATGGCGGGAGCATCGGTTGAAACGACGCTGGATCTGTGGGCATGGTCGTTGCGGGACGTAAGGGCGCGCATGCGGCCTCTGTTTCACCAGAAGCGAGTTGCGGCATCGGCGGCAGAGTTTCTGGACGGCCTCTTGGGGAACGAACCGCGCAAGACGGGCTGGATGCGTGCGGAAGCGGCTGGCGATCCCGGGCCATGGCGCCAGCAGGCGATCCTTGGCCGCAGCCAGTGGGATGCCGATGCCCTGCGTGACATGGTGCGCGATTACGTGCTGGAGACGCTCGCCGACGACAATGCGGTTCTTGTCATCGACGAGACGGGCTTTTTGAAGCAGGGCAAGGCCTCGTGCGGGGTTGCGCGCCAGTATACGGGCTCGGCGGGCAAGATCACCAATTGCCAGATCGGCGTGTTCGCGTCCTATGTGTCGCGTCACGGCCATGCCTTTATCGACCGGAGGCTTTATCTGCCAAAGGAATGGACCGACCATCCCGCCCGCCTGAAGGCGGCGCATGTGCCGCAAGACGTTGGCTTTGCGACGAAACCCCAGATCGCGCGGGCGATGATCGCACGGGCGGTTGCCACAAAAGTACCCTTCTCTTTTGTCGCCGCGGACAGCGTGTATGGCACAGGCGACATCGAAACTCTCTTGCGCAAGGCCGGCAAGGGCTATGTTCTGGGCGTTGCCTCCAATCACGTGTTCCGCTCCTGGGGCAAGAAGCACCTTGTCGGCGGCACCGCTTCCAAGATCGCGCACCGTCTTCCCAAGAAGGCCTGGCGGCGCTTGTCCTCAGGTGAAGGGACTAAGGGACCCCGCCTGCACGAGTGGGCCTATGTCGAATTGGCCGACCTCGACGCCGGCGAATACAACAGCAGCCTCACCGGCGAATGGACGCGGGGGTTGTTGATCCGCCGAAACATCGTCAGCGGCGATCTAGCCTTCTTCTCCACCTGGTGCCCCAAGGGCACGCCCATGAAGAAGCTGGTCTCGGTGGAAGGTCATCGCTGGGCTATCGAGGACAGCTTCGAGAGCGCGAAGAACGAACTCGGCCTCGACCACAACGAGACACGCTCCTGGCACGGCTGGCATCGACATGTCTCGCTCGTTATGCTGGTCTTCACAATGATGGCTGTGATCCGCCATCACGCCAACGCTGCTTCTCCGCCCAAAAAAACGTTGTCACGCCGCCCGACGACCAAGCGCTTCTGATCCGCTGGTCGATCCAGGAAATCCGCCGCATCGCCATGAAGCTCGCGCAACGGCGCATCCAGCCCGCCCACGTCATCGCGTGGTCACTGTGGCGCCGTGCTCATCAAGCCGAGGCACGCGCCGCACACCTCAGAAGAAAAGTGCAACTGTAATGCTAGCTCATGCTGCTCGCCCTGGTGGCGATGATTTACGGCGAAATGCGCGGCGGGCGGCGTCGCTCCCAGGTTGGCAAGAGCGAACAAATCCAAACACCCGAGATGCGCTTGCCGGCCGTGAAATTTCAACTACCGCGGCCACATCAAGACGCCGATGCATGACCAACCGCCCGGCGTCGTTGGCGGCGCCCAGGCGACAGTGTCAACGGCTCGCTAGACGCAAAGCACCGCGCCTCTTCGCATCATCTGACTTGTTATGCAGATCGCTTGGCACGCTTCATGCCGAAGAGTCGTTGGAAGACCGTTCCGCCTGTGCGTCCGAGCAGAATGAAATAGGCGATGATCAGCGCGATTAGCAGGATCGAAGCGACCGGGCCGAAGCCGAACACCTGGTGAGATCCCGGAGGAGCCGAGGCCGGCGACGGCTGATTGCCAAAAATCAACGTAAGCAGAAAACCGAAGAAGATCGCGGCAAGCAAGAAATCCAGAATACCGGCAACATTCCGCTTCCACATGGGCTGTGGTGGATCATAGACGGCCATTGGCAGCCCCCATGCCAAAAAAATCCGGGAAGCCCGAATAAACCTCGATGCGTGCATCGTAGCAATTTTCCGGATGTTGCGAAGCAGCAGGCCATTCCCGAATAAGCGAGGCATGACCTTAAATCGACCGAGGGACCAAGCGTTTCCAGCGTGGGTACGGGGCACGTCGCGCCGCCTGCGGCGGCCCGGCCATCGCGCGCGGCGGCCAGATCACCGTCGACGCGTGGGCTTCAGGGTCACTACCGCCCGCCGCCAATGCCGCTCGACGCCCACCGGCAAATCGCCGTAAATCATCCAATTCGACCGCAAGGCAGCAAAAGCTAGGGGATCCAATCATGGCTAGCTCAGCGAAAAAAGTGGCGTTCATTGGCCTCGGCAACATGGGGTCGAATATCGCCAATCGCCTCCTGGCGGGCGGCATCGACCTGACCGTCTGGAATCGCACTGCCTCAAAGATGGCGCCGCTAATCGAACGAGGGGCAAAATCGGCTTCGAGTGCAAAGGAGGCCGCGCTCGGAGCCGAGGTGGTGCTTACCAGCCTCATGGACGACCAGTCCGTTCTCGACACTCTTCAAGGGGATCAAGGACTCCTTGCCGGGCTCCGTCCGGGTTCAGTCCACGTCTGTCTCACAACGATCTCGCCGCGCTGCGCCGATGAACTAGAGCAAACTCATACCAATCACGGCAGCTTTTATCTCTCCGGCCCCGTCGTGGGGCCGGCCGCCGCGGCGGCGAATGGACAGCTCTTATCGTACGTCGCCGGCGACCCTGCGGCCATCGAGATAGTGAGGCCGATCTGCATGGCTTATTCGAAACAAGTGATTGCGATCTCGGAACGGCCGAGCATCGCGAATTGCATGAAGCTTGCGATCAATTTCAATGTTGTTTCGACCATAGAGCTGATTGGCGAAACCTATGCGTTCGCGGAAAAGTCCGGCATCCCGCTGGTCTATCTGCGAGACTTCTATCAACAGATGTGGTTCGCGCATCCTGGCGCGAAGATGTACGCGGAAAAGCTGCTCACCCGCGACTTTGGTGGCCGAGGTGGTTTCATCATGAAGGGCGGACTGAAAGACGTCCGACTCATGCTTGCCACCGCCGAAGGGAATGGCGTTCAATTGGAGATCGGCGACATCGTCGAGCGCAAGCTAAAAAAAGGAATCGAAGCCGGTATGGAAGATGCCGATTGGAGCGCCTTCTACGAGATCACCCGGCGGGAGGCGCGGCTGCCCTGATGGGGCCTCTTTTCATTGTCGCCATTTGGCCCATCGCGTTACGTCGCGGCAAGGCAATATTTCCGCCGCGGTCGGCCCGAAGCGGACATTGGGTGTCGCGCGCTCACAGAAACCGAAGTTATGCGGGCTAAGCCCGGAGAATTCACAGCAGTTCGCCCGATCCGGACCGCCTCCCGCACGCGGTTAACAAATGGTTAAAATCCGCCCGCCGATTACCGCCCTGCAACCAAAATTAAACCCTTCCCCGACACACTGACGCTGCTCCGGACCGAAGGCGGCGGACGGGCCCACGGCCCGTCGACGAAGGCGTTTTCATGGACGACTTGTTGCGTGAATTCGTGACCGAGACGAACGAGAAGTCTCGACGTGGTGGACGTCGAGCTCGTGCGTTTCGAGCAGGATCCGAACAACGCGCGCATCCTCGACAACATTTTCCGCCTCGTCCACACCATCAAGGGCACCTGCGGCTTCATCGGCCTGCCGCGGCTGGAAGCGCTGGCGCACGCCGCCGAGACCTTGATGGGCAAGTTTCGCGACGGGCTGCCGGCGACGCGAGATGCCGTCACGCTGATCCTCGCCACGATCGACCGCATCAAGGCGATCCTCGAAGCGCTCGAGCGCGAGCAGCGCGAGCCGGAAGGCGACGACGCCGACCTGATCGCCGATCTCGAGCGCATGGTCGAAGAAGTCGCGCCGGCCGCAGCGGCGCAAACCGTCGGCACGCTGACGGATCAGGTGCTGGAACGGCCGCTGCGCCCGGGCGAAAACTCACTCGACGATCTCGAGCGCGCCTTCCGTGAAACCGAGGCGGAGCCGATCGTCGTCAGGTCGAAGGCACAGGCGGCCGCCGACGCTTCGATGGGCGACGACGAAGGTGGCAAGTTCGCCACTCAATCCATTCGCGTCACGGTCGACACGCTCGAGCACCTGATGACTATGGTCTCGGAGCTCGTGCTCACCCGCAACCAGCTGCTTGAGATCGTGCGTCAGCACGAGGATTCGGAGTTCAAGACGCCGCTGCAACGCCTTTCCAACGTCACCGCCGAGCTGCAGGAAGGCGTGATGAAGACGCGCATGCAGCCGATCGGCAATGCCTGGCAGAAGCTGCCGCGCATCGTGCGCGATCTGTCGAACGAGCTCGGCAAGCAGATCGATCTCGAAATGCAGGGCGCCGAGACCGAACTCGACCGCCAGGTGCTCGATCTGATCAAGGATCCGCTCACCCACATGGTGCGCAATTCGGCCGACCACGGGCTGGAGACGCCGGCCGAGCGGCGCGCCCTCGGCAAGGCCGAACGCGCCCGCATCCGCCTGTCGCCTTATCACGAGGGCGGCCACATCATCATCCAAATCGCCGACGACGGCCGTGGGCTCGACACCGAGCGTATCAAGGCCAAGGCGATCGCGCAGGGTCTCGTGAGCGATGCCGAGATCGAGAAGCTTTCCGAGGCGCAGGTCCACAAGTTCATCTTTGTGCCCGGTTTCTCCACCGCTTCGCACGTCACCAGCATATCCGGGCGCGGCGTCGGCATGGACGTGGTGCGCAATAACATCGACCAGATCGGCGGCACCATCGACGTGAAGTCGGTCGCCGGCGAAGGTCTCAACTTCACCATCAAGATTCCTCTGACGCTCGCTATCGTGGCGGCTCTGATCGTAGAGGCCGGCGGCGAGCGCTTCGCCATCCCGCAGCTTTCGGTCGTCGAGCTGGTGCGCGCCCGCGCGGGCGGCGAGCACCGCATCGAGCGCATCAAGGACACCACCGTGCTGCGCCTGCGCGACAAGCTGCTGCCGGTGGCACGGCTTTCACATTTGCTCCACGCCGCGGACGACAAGGTGGAGGACGGCTTCATTGTCGTGACGCAAGTCGGCAGCCAGACCTTCGGCATCGTGGTGGACGGCGTGTTCCACACAGAAGAGATCGTGGTGAAGCCGCTGTCGAGCCGGCTTCGTCACATCGGCATTTTTTCCGGCAATACCATTCTCGGCGACGGCTCGGTGATCATGATCATCGACCCGAACGGTGTCGCGCAGGCCTTCGGTAGCACGGTGACCTCGCAAATGGTGGCCAGCGGCGAAGCGCATCGCCGCCACGCATCGGCCGAGGAGCAAAACACGTCGCTACTCGTGTTCCGCGCCGGCTCGGCACAGCTGAAGGCGGTGCCGCTCGCGCTGATCACGCGGCTGGAGGAGATCGACGCGCACAAGATCGAATTGTCGAACGGCCGACATATGGTGCAGTACCGCGGCCAGTTGATGCCGCTCATCAGACCAAGCGAAAAAGTGCGCGTGAAGGAAGAGGGCGCCCAGCCGCTGCTGGTGTTTTCCGACGGCAGCCGTTCGATGGCGCTGGTGGTGGACGAGATCGTCGACATCGTAGAGGACCGCCTCGATATTCAGGTGGCCAGCGAAAATCCCGGCGTGCTGGGCTCCGCCATCGTCAAGGGGCAGGCGACCGAGATCATCGACGTCGGACATTTCCTGCCGCTCGCCTTCGAGGACTGGTTCCGCCGCAAGGAACACGCGCGGCGCGCGCGCCCCGGCTCGGCGCTGTTGGTCGACGACTCGCCGTTCTTCCGCAACATGCTGACGCCCGTGCTGAAGGCCGCCGGCTACGAGGTCACTGCCGTTGCCTCCGCGCGCGAGGCGCTGGAAATACTAAACGAGGGCGCTGCATTCGACGTCGCCGTCACCGACATCGAGATGCCGGAGATGGACGGTTTTGCTTTCGCCGAAGCCGTGCGCGCCGATCCGCGCACCGCCGCGCTGCCAGTGATCGCGCTCTCCTCGGTGGTTTCCGCCGAGTCCGTCGAACGCGGCCGCCGCGCCGGATTCTACGATTATGTCGCCAAGTTCGATCGCCAGGGCTTGATCGCCGCACTCAAGGAGCAGGCCGATATCGGCCGTGCCGCGTGATGAAACCATGAGCACCGCGCCGACGCAGAACCTGAAGGAATATGTCACCGCCGTGATCGGCGGCCAGCTGTTCGGGCTGCCGATCCTGCGCGTGCAGGACGTGTTTCTGCCCGAGCGGCTGACACGCGTGCCGCTGGCGCCGCCGGAGATCGCCGGCGTGCTCAATCTGCGCGGCCGCATCGTCACGCTCATCGACATGCACTGCCTGCTCGGGCTGGGCGAGCGCGCGACCGGCTCGGGGGCGATGGCGGTCGGCGTGGAGACGCGCGGGGAATCTTACGGGCTGCTCATCGACAGTGTGGGCGAGGTGCTCAAGCTGGACGATGCGGCGCGCGAGGCGGTCCCGATCAATCTCGATCCGCGGCTTGCGCGCGTCTGCGCCGGCATTCACCGGCTGGACGGACAGTTGCTGGTCGCCTTGGACGTCGACCGCGTATTGGACGTGAGCGCGCCTGTCGCGGACGCGGCATGAGGAAACTGCAAAGTGAGAACGAGGGTTTCTGAGTCAGAACAGCGAGGACGATTGTCATGAAAACCTGCTTGGTGGTGGATGACTCGAGCGTCATCCGAAAGGTGGCCCGCCGGATTCTGGAAGGGCTCGAATTCGAGATCGTGGAAGCGGAGGACGGCGAGCAGGCGCTCGACATCTGCCGCCGCCAGATGCCGGAGGCGATCCTGCTCGATTGGAACATGCCGAAGATGGACGGCTACGAGTTCCTGCGCCAGCTGCGCAAGCTGCCGGGCGGCGATGCGCCCAAGGTGGTGTTCTGCACCACCGAGAACGACGTCGCCCACATCGCCCGCGCCCTGCACGCCGGCGCCAACGAATACATCATGAAGCCGTTCGACAAGGAGATCGTGGAGGCGAAATTCCAGGAGGTGGGGCTCATCTGACCGCCAGCAACAGCAGCAACAGCGGTAGCAGCAACGACCGCAACGGCAACGGCCGCAACGGCAGCCACAACGACAGCAGCAGCAGCAACAACAACAACGACCGCAACAGCAACAGCAACAGCAACAGCAACAACAAAAACCGCAACGACAACAACCGGAAAAACCGTCAGATGAGCGTCGCCATCGCCCCGAACCCGACCCGCGCCGGCTTCGCGCAGCGCATCCGCGTCATGATCGTGGACGACGCCGTCGTCGTGCGCGGCCTGTTCGCGCGCTGGATCCAGGAAGAGACCGATCTCGAAGTGGTGGCCTCGCTGCGCACCGGGCGCGAGGCGGTCGACCAGCTCACCCGCGCCGACCCCGACGTGGTGGTGCTCGACGTCGACATGCCGGAGATGGACGGCATCGAGGCGCTGCCGTTGCTGCTGCAGAAAAAGCGCGACCTCGTCGTGATCATGGCCTCCACGCTGACCCGGCGCAACGCCGAGATCAGCCTGCGCGCGCTCTCCCTCGGCGCCGCCGACTACATCCCCAAGCCCGCCAGCAACCGCGAGGTCACCGGCTCGCCGAGCTTCCGCCGCGAGCTGATCGAGAAGATCCGCCATCTCGGCCTGCGCGCGCGGCGGCTGCGCCAGGCGCCGGCGGCCCCGGCCGGGCGGCGCGGGGTGCTGGCGCCGCCCTTGCAGCCGGGCCTCAAGCCCGAGCACCCGCCGCTGGCGCTGAGGCCGATGCCGCTGACGCCGCCCAAGGTGCTGCTGATCGGCGCCTCCACCGGCGGCCCGCAGGCGCTCAACCATGTGGTCGGCCAGCTCGCCGGCGTGCTCGCGCGCGCGCCGGTGCTGATCACCCAGCACATGCCGGCGACCTTCACCGCCATCCTTGCCGAGCATCTGGCGCGCATCGCCAAGGGCCCGGTGCACGAGGGCCGCGCCGGCGAGGCGGTCACCGCCGGCACCGTCTATATCGCCCCCGGCGGCCGCCACATGAAGCTCGAGCGCCGCGACGGCGGGGCCGTGATCGCGCTCGACGACGGACCCATGATCAATTTCTGCAAGCCGGCGGTCGATCCGCTGTTTTCCTCGGCCGCCGAAGTGTGGGGGCCCCGGGCGCTCGCTTTGGTGCTCACCGGCATGGGCGCCGACGGGCTGGCCGGCGGCCGCAAGCTGGTCGCCGCCGGCGGCCACGTCATCGCGCAGGACGAGGCGACCAGCGTCGTCTGGGGCATGCCCGGGCAGGTCGCGCATGCCGGGCTTTGCTCGGCCGTGCTGCCGCTGAAGGACATCGCGCCGCGGCTCAACCGCCTGTTCGCCGGTGAGCGTGGATGAGTTTGCATCCTCTCGCCGTCATGCCGGGGCGCGGGCGCAATCCCGCGAACCCGGAGTCCAGAAACGGCGGCAGTGCTCGCATCTGGATTCCGGGTCCGCTCGCGGAGTTTACCATCGGGCCGCGCTGTGCGCGGACCCGTTGGCGAGCGTCGCGGAATGACAGAAACACCGTCATTCCGGGGCGCGGGCGCAAGCCCGCGAACCCGGAATCCAGAAACGGCGGCAGTGCTTGCATCTGGATTCCGGGTCCGCTCGCTGCGCGAGCGTCCCGGAATGACAGAGAAGAATCCGGGGAGCGCGGATGACCCCGGACGACTTTTCCTATCTGCGCGCGCTGCTGAAGGAGCGCTCCGGCCTGGTGCTGTCGGCGGAGAAGCAGTATCTCGCCGAAAGCAGGCTTCTGCCGCTCGCGCGCAAGAACGCCCTGTCGACGCTCGCCGAACTGGTCGGCAAGCTGAAGCAGCCGCAGAGCGCCGCGCTCGCCGCCGAAGTGGTCGACGCCATGACCACCAACGAGACCTTCTTCTTCCGCGACAAGATCCCGTTCGAGCATTTCCGCGACACCATAGTGCCGGCGCTGCTCGCTTCGCGCGCCCGCGACAAGCGCATCCGCATCTGGTGCACCGCCTGCGCCACCGGCCAGGAGCCCTATTCGCTCGCCATGCTACTGCACGAGATGGGAGCGCAGCTTGCCGGCTACCGGGTGCAGATCCTGGCGACCGACATCTGCGGCGCGGTGATCGACAAGGCCAAGGCCGGCATCTACAGCCAGTTCGAGGTGCAGCGCGGGCTGCCGATCGGCCTGCTGATCAAATATTTCACGCAAACGAACGAGCGCTGGCAGATCGCGCCGGAGCTGCGCGGCATGGTGCAGTTCCGCACGCTCAACCTGCTCAACGATTTTTCGCCGCTCGGCGGCTTCGACGTCGTGTTCTGCCGCAACGTGCTCATCTATTTCGACCGCCCGACCAAGATCGCGGTGCTCGAGCGCATCGCGCGCCGCATGCCGGAGGACGGCTTCCTCGTGCTCGGCGCCGCCGAGACCGTGGTGGGCTTGACCGATCTCTACAAGCCGGTCGCCGACCGGCGCGGGCTTTACGCGCCGAACGGGCCGGCGCGGCTGGCGCAGAGCCCGGCCGGCAACGTGGTGAAGCTCGCCGCCAAGGCCTGAGGTTCTTCGGAAGGCGCGCGCGGCGCGCTCGGCACGCCACCGCCAGCTCGCATTTCAGACGGCCCGCGCCCTTTCTCCTCATGGTGAGGAGCGCCGCGTAAAGCGGCGCGTCTCGAACCATGGTCTACATGGCCGCCTGCATGCTTTGAGATGCCCGGCTTCGCGAAAGATCGGGCAGGCATCCTTAGGATGAGGTTCTCCGAAATACTAAATTCGCCTATATTGCCGTCATGACCAAGCTTCTGCGCGACGCCATCCGCCAAATAGAGCAATTGCCGGAAGGCGAGCAGGACGCCGCCGCGACGGCGTTGCTCGACTATCTGGCGCACCGGCGCGATCTGCGCGTCTCTGACCGCGACCTTGCGGAAATTCGGCGGCGCCGCGCCGATCCGAATCGCAAGCTCGTGTCGCATGATGAGGCGCGCGCCCGCATCAAACGGCTGGGCGCATGAGGCTTGTCTTCGACGATCGGGCCTTGGCCGATCTCGAAGGCATTTACAACTGGATTGCCGCTGATAACCCGAAAGCCGCTTTGGCGGTTGTCGAGCGCCCAGGCTGCTTCTAACTCGCGAGCGCGCGCGTCACCGCCTCTGGTTCTTTTTGCACGATCTTGAGTAGAATACGCGCGCTACGTTCGGGTCGCCGGCGGCCTTGCTCCCAATCGCGCACGGCCGAGAGCGCGAAACCATAGGTCGCTGCGAAAGCCTCCTGAGAAAGACCGAGCCGCGTTCGAATCTTCTTGACGTCGATCGTTTCCGGGACATGCACGCGATAGCGACGCTTGTCAGCAGTACCGTCGAGATAGGCCTGCGCGCTGTCGAGGCCGGCCTTGATCTTGTCGAATGCGCGTTTGCTCATTTTCGTCTCCGATAGTCCGCAAGCATCTCAGCTACCTGCTTGCCCAATGTCGTCCGCTCCGCAGCGGTGAGGTCCGCCTTTTCATTCTTGGCAAAAGCTGCCAGCAGAAAGACCGGGACATCCACGCCGGCGAAAAGAAAGATAATGCGGGCGCCGCCACGCTTGCCGCGGCCACCGAACCCGACGCGTAGTTTACGTACGCCGCCCGAGCCCGGCATGACGACTCCGCATTTTGGGTCGGCCGCCACATGGTCGACGATGGCTGCCCTTTCTGCCTCAGTGAACAACCGCTGGGCGTCGGCGAGATAAGGCGGTGTTTCGACGACGCCCTGCATGTATTTCATATACGGCATTGCCGTAGTCCATTCAAGGTCGATCCATGTGCGCACTTGATCCCCGTCAAAGCGCCTTCTCCCTAACCCGCTAGCGTCTGAGTCCGGATCGGTCCCGCTCCTCCCGCCGGGGCGTACTTGCGAATATACGAAAGTATGAATACATCGGCGGGCGCATCGGTCACCCAGGGGGCGACGGGTGCTGGCCCCCGTCCGCGACAGGCCGAAAAAGGGCCGCGGGACGGGGGTTTTGCGGGGCCATGCCAGCGGCGCGCAGGCGCGCCGCAAGGCGAAACGCAAAGGAGACGTGTCATGGCGGAAGTCGTGGTCTTGGGTGCAGGCTTGAGCGGCACCATCATGGCCTATGAGCTGAAAGCGCAGCTGCGCAAAACCGATCGGCTAAGCGTGATCGGGCAGGGCGAGCGCTACCACTTCGTGCCGTCCAACCCCTGGGTCGCAGTCGGCTGGCGCGCCGCCGACGACATCTCGATCGACCTGCCCTCGGTGATGACGCGCAAGGGCATCCGCTATTTCCCGCAAGGCGCCAAGCGCGTGCACGCAGGCGAGAACCGCGTCGAGCTGGAAGACGGCACCTCCGTTCCCTACGACTACCTGGTGATCGCCACCGGGCCGGAGCTCGCCTTCGACGAGGTGCAGGGCTTGGGGCCGACCGGACATACGCAGTCGATCTGCCACGTCGATCACGCCGAGGCCGCCAAGGACGCCTTCGAGAAGTTCGCCAAGGCGCCGGGACCGATCGTCGTCGGCGCGGTGCAGGGCGCCTCCTGCTTCGGGCCGGCCTACGAATTCGCCTTCATCCTCGACACCGAGCTGCGCCGGCGCAAGATCCGCGACAAGGTGCCGATGACCTTCGTGACGAGCGAGCCCTATATCGGCCATCTCGGCCTCGACGGGGTCGGCGATACCAAGGGCCTGCTCGAAAGCGAAATGCGCGAGCACCACATCAAGTGGATCACCAATGCGCGCGTGAAGGCGGTCGAGCCGGGCAAGATGACGGTCGAGGAGGTGGGCGAAGATGGCGCCGTCAAGAAGACGCACGCGGTGCCGTTTGCCTATTCGATGATGCTGCCGGCCTTCCGCGGCGTCGCCGCCGTGCGCGGCATCGAGGGCTTGACCAACCCGCGCGGCTTCATCGTCGTCGACAAGCACCAGCGCAATCCGAAATTCAAGAACGTGTTCAGCGTCGGCGTGTGCGTCGCCATCGCGCCGGCGGAGGCGACGCCGGTGCCGACCGGCGTGCCGAAGACCGGCTTCATGATCGAATCCATGGTGACGGCGACCGCCTTGAACATCGGCCGGCTGCTGCGCGGGCAAGAGCCGAACGCCGAGCCGACCTGGAACGCGGTGTGCCTCGCCGACTTCGGCGACAGCGGCGTGGCGTTCGTGGCGCAGCCGCAGATCCCGCCGCGCAACGTCAACTGGGCCGCCAAGGGCGCCTGGGTGCACTACGCCAAGATCGGCTTCGAGAAATATTTCATGCGCAAAATCAAGCGCGGCGAGAGCGAGCCGTTCTACGAGAAATTCCTCATGGACAAGCTCAACCTGCGCAAGATCAAGCAGACGAAGGTAAGCGAGAAGGAGCCGGCCTAGCAGAGCGCGCTGGCTGAAAGCCGATCGCGGACGGGGGAGGGTGAGGGCTCTCGGAAGTCGGCGCCCAGAGGTCGGTATCAGAAGATCGGATAGAGCGATGGCAACCATGACCCACATCGTCTGCCCGCATTGCGCGGCCACCAATCGCGTGCCGGCAGCAAAGTCGCCGGGCGGCGCCAATTGCGGCGCCTGTCACCGCGCGCTGTTTGACGGCCACCCGGCGGCGGTCGATGCCGCGGGCTTCGCCAAGCACGTCAAGGGCAACGACATCGCGGTGCTGGTCGACGTGTGGGCGCCGTGGTGCGGGCCGTGCCGGGTGATGGCGCCGATGTTCGAGGCGGCGGCCGCCGAACTCGAGCCGCAGGTGCGGCTGCTGAAATTGAACGCCGACGAGGCGCCGCAGGTGGCGGCCGAGTTGGGCGTGCAGGGGATTCCGGCGCTGCTGCTGATGCGCGGCGGCCGCGTGGTGGCGCGCCAGGCCGGCGTCATGGACGCACGCCATATCGTCTCCTGGGCGCGCGGCGCGCTGGCGCAGGCGGCGTAGCGGCTTGACCGTGTCATTCCGGGGCGCCAGCGCAGCGAGCGAACCCGGAAATCCATAATTCCTTCGCTGCGGACTACGGATTGCGGGTTCGCGGCCAGGCGGCCGCGCCCCGGAACGACAGAAAGGGAACGAGGAGAACGAAAATGAACGTCGATCGCGCCGTGATGGCCATGGCCGGAGTGATGATCCTGCTCAGCGCGGTACTCAGCTATTGGGTGAGCCCGTGGTGGCTGCTGCTTACCGCCTTCGTCGGTATCAACATGCTGCAATCCGCATTCACCGGCTTTTGCCCGGCGGCGGTGATCTTCCACAAGCTCGGCGTCAAGGCCGGCTGCGCCTTTCAGTAGGGCGCGCGCTTGCGTTTTTCTTCGAGCGGCTGTAGCGGCGCACGCGCGGGTTGCGTGCAAAGCGCATCGCCGCTCGCTAGCTTAGGCATGCCGGTTCACCGAGCCGCCGAGCGCGCTTGGTGACCGGCATCTGCGTTTCCCAGCGACGGAGGAATATCAATGAAACGTCTCGTTCTCGCGCTTGCGATCAGCGCCCTGGCGGCTGCGCCGGCGCTCGCGGCGGATGCGGCCTCTTCCGGTAAGGCATGCTCCACCAGTTCAGTCGACAAGATGAAGAAGCCGCTCGCCGGCGCGGCCAAGATGTCGCACATGAAGAGCTGCTGCACCAAGGCGGCCAACGACGCCAAGCTCAAGGGCGCGGCCAAGTCGAGCTTCATCAAGGCCTGCGAGAAGGCGTAAGCAGCGCCTTCGATCATTCCCGCAACGGAGTCGAGGGCGCGCGCAAAACCGGCGCCCTCGAGCGCGTGTTCTTTGTTCTGAAGCGAAGCTTCGGCGTCGCGTCGGTTTAATCTCAGGAGCTGACAATGAAACGATCCGCTTTCGCGGCCGCCCTCGCCGCGGCGACGCTTGGCGCGCTCATCGCTTTGCCTGCCGCCGCCAAGACGGCGAAAGAATGCCGTGCCGAATGGACCGCGCACAAGGCCGAAAACCAGGCCAAGGGCATCACGCAGAAGGCCTACGTCGCCACCTGCCGCGCCGAAGACAAGAAAGAGAAGGCGGCGGCGAAGAAGCAAAAGAAGGAAACGGCGAAACAGCACGCCGCCGAAAAGAAGGCCGCCAAGAAGACCAAGGCCGAAAGCAAGGCCGAAATGAAGAAAACCGCGACCGGCAAGAAGACGGTCAAAGAGTGCCGCGCCGAATGGCGCGCCAACAAGGCGGCCAACCAGGCCAAAGGCATCACCGAAAAAGCTTACGTCGAGCAGTGCCGCGCCGGCACGGCCATGATGCCGGCCGCCGCACCGGCAAACGCGCCGATGAAAAAGATGAGCGAGCCCGAGAACAAGATGACGCCGCCGGCCGCGGCGCCCGTCAAGCGCGCAACCCGCAGCGAAACCGCGCCCGCTACGGGCATGCCGTCCGGCGCCAACCAATATGCCAGCGAGGGCGCGGCAAAAACGCATTGCCGCACCGGCACGGTCGTGTGGGCCAATCTCGATTCCAAAATCTATCACTTCTCCGGCAACAGGAGTTACGGCCACACCAAAAAGGGCGCTTACATGTGCGAGACGGATGCGGCGGCGCAGGGCATGCGCGCGGCCAAGAACGAGAAGCATCCGTGAACGGCCAACGCGGGGAATTCCCGCTACGTATGGAGAAGCACAATGGGCCTATTGGATAAACTGGGCGGCGTGCTCGGCGAAGTGACCGCGGCCGCCGCGCCCGCGCTCATCGGGGCGGCGCTTGCCAAAACCAACATGGGCGATCTGCAAGGCATGGTCGAGAAGTTGAAGCAGGGCGGCCTCGGCGCGCAGGTGCAGTCCTGGCTCGGCAACGGCGCCAACATGCCGGTGACCCCGGAGCAGCTGAAGGCGGCGCTCGGCGACGAGCACGTCCAGCAGCTCGCCGAGCGTTTCGGCGTTCCCGTCGACAAGGTGCTCGAGCTCTTGTCGGAGCATTTGCCGCAGACCGTCGATCAGGCGAGCCCGAACGGAACGCTCGAGAACGACTAGGCGGACCGCCGCAGCAAAAAACCCCGGGCGGATTGCCCGGGGTTTGAGTTGGGAGGAGAGAGCCCGCAAGGGGCTCATTCAAGATGTACGCAGATGCAACGCGGGGGAATTTCGCTTTGCACCGGGCGCGCTCGATGAGCGCGCGGCGTTACGCCGGAATCCTGGCCTCGTCCTCGCTCGGCTCGCGCAGCACGTAGCCTCTGCCCCACACCGTCTCGATGTAGTTTTTGCCGGAGGAGGCGTTGGCGAGCTTCTTGCGCAGCTTGCAGATGAACACGTCGATGATCTTGAGCTCCGGCTCGTCCATGCCGCCGTAGAGATGATTGAGGAACATCTCCTTGGTGAGCGTCGTGCCCTTGCGCAGGCTGAGCAGCTCGAGCATCTGGTATTCTTTGCCGGTCAGATGCACGCGCTGGCCGGAAACCTCCACCGTCTTGGTGTCGAGGTTGACCACCAAATCGCCGGTGTTGATGACGGACTGGGCGTGGCCCTTTGACCGACGCACGATGGCGTGGATGCGGGCGATCAGCTCGTCCTTGTGGAACGGCTTGGTCATGTAGTCGTCGGCGCCGAAGCCGAGACCCTTAACTTTATCTTCTATGCCTGCCAGACCCGATAAAATCAGGATCGGCGTTTTAACCTTGGACACGCGCAGGGAGCGCAGAACCTCGAAGCCCGACATGTCGGGCAGGTTCAGGTCCAGGAGGATGATGTCGTAGTCGTAGAGCTTGCCCAGATCGACCCCTTCCTCGCCAAGGTCGGTCGTGTAGACGTTAAAGCTCTCCGATTTGAGCATCAGCTCGATCGACTGAGCGGTAGCGCTGTCGTCTTCTATCAGTAGAACGCGCATGCCAGTCCCCTTCTCGCCGCAACCGGCTCTTTAAGGTCACGCCGCTGAGGCGGCGAGGTTCAAAAAACGCTGTGGGACAAACCGATTCGACACTATCTGGCCATGGTTAACAAAACCTGATTCTCGCCTGCAAGCTCGCCGTAGGCAGAGCGCCCCGAATCGGCGTAACATATTGCGCGAGAGTGGTTTTTTCGCCACTTGGCCGTTCCTGCCCCCAGTAAAGAGTTGGAATAGCCAACTCCGAGAACTCGCCCCTTCCGTCCCGGCCGGGCGATTCGTGGCCGCTGTCCCACGGACGATGTGACCCAATGATTAATGACGCGGGTAAACACCGAGTTAAAGAAGGAACATGGGCGGTAAGCCTACCGAGGCATGAACGTCGGCGCCAGCGGCTCCAAGGATACCGCCGCGGGACGGCCTCACTCTACCTCCCCCGGCAAGGGGGAAGTCGCCGTGCGAAGTGCGGCGGGTCGGGGTCATTCTTTTTACTGCCGAGACGCAACCCCCACCCCGACCCTGCTCCTTTCAGGGGGAGGGAGCTCGCTTGCCCGCGGGGAGCGACCTGATGATGAAAGCCCTGGCCGAGCAGATCGGCGACATCGACGGCGTCGAGATCTACGGCCGCGTGGTGGCGGTGCGCGGGCTGATGGTGGAGGTGGCGGGGCCGATCCACGCCATGTCGGTCGGCGCCCGCCTGAGCATCGAGACCGGCGCCGCCAAGGACATCCCTTGCGAGGTGGTCGGCTTCTCGCACGGTCATGCGTTGGCCATGCCGTTCGCCGCCCTCGACGGGGTGCGGCGCGGCTGCCGGGCGCTGGTGTCGACCGCGGCCGGCGCCGTGCGCCCGTCCGAGCGCTGGCTCGGCCGCGTGCTCAACGCCATGGGCGAGCCGATCGACGGTCTGGGCCCGCTGCCAGCCGGCCCCGCGCCTTACCCGTTCCGCGCCTCGCCGCCGCCGGCGCATGCCCGCCAACGCGTGGGCGAGCCGCTCGACCTCGGCGTGCGCGCGCTCAATACCTTCGTCACCGTCTGCCGCGGCCAGCGCATGGGCATCTTCTCGGGCAGCGGCGTCGGCAAGTCGGTGCTGTTGTCGATGCTGGCGCGCAACGTGGCCGCCGACATATCGGTCATTGGCCTAGTCGGCGAGCGCGGCCGCGAGGTGCAGGAGTTTCTGCAGGACGATCTCGGACCGGCCGGCCTCGCGCGTTCGGTGGTCGTCGTGTCGACCTCCGACGAACCGGCGCTGATGCGCCGCCAGGCTGCCTATCTCACGCTCGCCATCGCCGAATTCTTCCGCGACCTGCACAAGGACGTGCTGGTACTGATGGACTCGGTCACGCGCTTTGCCATGGCGCAGCGCGAGATCGGCCTGTCGGCCGGCGAGCCGCCGACCGCCAAGGGCTATACGCCGACCGTGTTCACGGAATTGCCGCGGCTTCTGGAGCGCGCCGGGCCCGGCACCGACCAAGGCACCATCACCGGCATCTTCACGGTGCTGGTGGACGGCGACGACCACAATGAGCCGGTGGCCGACGCGGTGCGCGGCATCCTCGACGGCCACATCGTGATGGAGCGCGCCATCGCCGAGCGCGGCCGCTATCCGGCGATCAATATCCTGAAATCGATTTCGCGCACCATGCCGCGCGCGGCCGATCCCGTGCACTTGCCGGCGATCAATCGCGCGCGCCAGGTCATGGCGACCTACGCGGACATGGAGGAGTTGATCAGGCTCGGCGCCTATCGCCCCGGCTCCAGCGCCGAGGTCGACGAGGCGATCGGCTTGCACAAGCCGCTGGAAGCGTTCCTCGGCCAGCTTAAGGAAGAATCAACGAGTATGGCGGAGGGATATCAACGGCTTGAGACAATCCTCCAGGACACGGCAACAGAAAACTAACGTTATTGCGCCACACTCCCCCCGCTGACCGGTCCGCGACGTCCGCGCAGGTCCGCCTCATTGGCGCCGCGCGGGCGCTTGTCGGGGCTTCGGGGGAGTATTTAGTCGATGAAGTCACGCGAAACCCTCATCCGCCTGAAGAAGTTTCAGGTCGACGAAAAGCGGCGCAAGGTCGCCCAGATCGAGGCGATGATCGCCGAGTTTGATCGCATCGCGGCCGAGCTCGACCGCGAGATCAAGGTCGAGCAGGATCGCGCCGGCATCCACGATCCCGGCCATTTCGCCTATCCGACCTACGCCAAGGCGGCGATCACGCGGCGGGAGAACCTCAAGCGCTCGGCGGACGAGTTGAAGGCGCAGCTCGACGACGCCAAGGCGGCGCTGGGCGAGGCCTTCGAGGAGCTCAAGAAGGTCGAGATGCTCGACGAGCGCGACCAGGCGCGCGAGCGGGCGGAAGCCAATGCGCGCGAGCAGGCGGAACTCGACCGCATCGCGGGGCTGCGCTTCAGCACCGGCGGCGCGCCGGCGTAAAGCAGCGGTTGGCCGCACCCCATCGCGGCGGCGCGCGTCTTCAATGGTAGCGATAGCGGGGGCCGGCCGGCGCCGCACTGAGCGGCGCGGCGGCTATTGTTGCTGCCTGACGGCTTTGGCTTATCGAAGTTTGCACCCGGCCGCTGGCCGCCAACCGGCGCGTTGAACACCAACTCGACGACGCACACGCCCGCCGCCACCAGTCATTCGGCGGCGGCGGGCGAGCATCGCACGCGTCAGTTATCGATAGTCGTTGCTGTGCCGCTTCTTGTGCCGATGATGGCGGCTATACGACCGGTCGTAGTTATAAGCCTGGCCCGACCTCTGCCCGACATAGGGCGGCGTATCGGCAGTCACGGGCGCGCCGCCCGGCCCTTGCACGAGGTTGCCGCTTCCCCACGCCGGATCGTATTTTTGCGCGAGCGCGGGCGTGGCGAGAACTCCGACGGCCGCCAGGCCGATGACAAATCGCTTCAACATGTCAGCCTCCGTTGGCGGTTCATACCCATAACTACGCGCAAATGCGTCGAAAGTTCACACGAATTGAATACCTAAAAGACCCGAACGCGGCTCGGTTCCGCATGCACCGCCGGCCTAGCCGCCCTGATCAGAGCCTCGCGGCGGCATGATCGGCGCCGTTCTGCTCCGCCCGCGCGACGTCGCGATCCAGATCCCCGCGAACACCGTGATGAGGCCGAGCACCAGGTTGGGCGTGATCGGCTCGCCGATCAATTGCCTGGCCAGCAGCGCGGCAACGATCGGGTTGACCGTCATGGTGTTGGCGACCAGCGTCGGCGTCGCGCGTTGCAGCGCCATCACCCACAGAATGAAGGCGAGCGCGCCGCCGCCGACGCCGAGATAGACGCCGGCGGTCCATTGCGCGGCATTGAAGCTCGTCAGCACGGCAACGCGGCCGCTCAATATGCCGACCAGGATCAACGCGGCGGCGCCGGCGCCCATGCCCAGGCTCAAGAATCCGAGTGCGCTTGAGCGCGCGATGAATTGGCGCGACCACACATTATAGAAGGCCATGCACAGCACCGCGCCGGTCATGATCGCTTCGCCGCGCCAGGCGCCGGCGGGCGCCGCGCCGAGCCCGGTCGCCAGCGCCGCGAACACACCGAGCATGGTGATGGCGACGCCGGCGGATTTCCTCAAGGTCAGCGGCTCGATGCCGAGCAGGGCGCCGACCAGCATGGTTTGCAGCGGCAGGGTGGAGAGCGCGAGCGCCGCGCGCGCCGCCGTCGTGTAGGCGAGCGCAATGTTATAGAGCACGAAGAACAGGCCGAAAAAGGCGAGGCCAAGGGCGCTAACGGCGGGCCAGTCGCGACGCGGCGGCCATTTGGCGCGCAGGACAAGCGTGACCGGCAGCACCAGCAGAAAGCCGATGCCCCAGCGCAGAATCGCCAAGGTGACGGCGTCGGCGCCGCCGGCAAGATAGCGGGTGACGGCGGCCGCCGAGCCGCCGAGCGAGCTCGACACGATGGCGATCACCACGCCGAGCGTTGGCTGCAAGCGGCTCTCCGGTTTCGCTGTCGCCATCGGCGAAGCTGTGCCATCTTGCGCGACGCGCCGGCGTTTCGGCAACTACCTCGCAGGTATTCATGACAAGGCAGAATAATTTTGCCGTCAGGCTGCGGTGGTGGCGTGCGCAGCGCGGCCTTTCACAGCTCGAATTGGCTGAGCGCGCCGGCGTCTCGCAACGCCACTTGAGTTTCTTGGAGCTTGGCCGCGCGCAGCCGAGCCGCGAGATGGTCGAGCAGATCGCGGCCGCGCTCGACGTTCCGTTGCGCCAACATAACGCGCTGCTGGTGGCCGCCGGCTACGCCCCGGTGTGGCGCGAAACCGATCTTGCCGCGCCGGAGCTGGCGGAGATCCGCGAAGGCCTCGATTACATCATGGCGCAGCAGGAGCCATATCCGGCGGTCGCGGTCGATCGTCACTGGAATCTCCTGCGCGCCAATGACGGCGCGGTGCGGCTGGTCGAATTCCTGGTCGGCCCGCTGGCCCCCGGCAGCAAGGTCAATCTCGCCGACGCGCTGGTCGCACCCGACGTGCTGCGGCCGCATCTCGTCAACTGGCCCGAGGTGGTGCGCTATTTCATCCGCAGCGTGGAAGCCGATGCCGCAGCCGACGGCACGGAGGAGACGGGACGCCTGCTGCGGCGGCTGCGCGCCTATTCCGGCGTGCAGGCAGCGGTCGCCGCACCGTTCGCCGAGCCCTCGGCGCCTGTACTGCCGATGCACTTCCGCAAGGGCCAGACGTCGCTCAGCCTCTTCACCACGATCGCGACGCTGGGCACGCCGCAGGACGTCACCTTGCAGGAGCTGCGCATCGAAAGCTTTTTTCCCATGAACGGCGACACCGCAAAGGTGCTGCGCTCCTGGGCCGCGGCCGCCCGGCCGAAGAGCTGAGCGCGCGCCGGTGCTGCTAGCGCGGCGCGGTTACTTTCCCGGCGGGTGCGGCGGCGGCGGTGTAGGCACGTATTTGTCCGGCGGCAGCACCTGGTAGACGAAGGATGTCGGTTTTTCCTTGGGGCCGAACGGGCCGGGCACCTTGTTTTTGATCGGCGGCAGGCTCTTGAGGTAGGCCGCGATCGCCAATGCGTCCGCATGCGTCAGATGCTTGAACAACTCCACCGGCATCGGCGGCGCCAGAATGCGACCGTCCGGCCGCTTGCCGGTCATGATCGCTGTCGCAATTTGCTCCGTGCTCCATTTGCCGAGCCCCGTTTCATCATCCGGCGTCAGATTGGGGCCATAAAAGATGCCGAGACCGGGGACTTCAAACCCGACGTCCGAACCGCCGAGATAGCGCTTCATGTCGGGCTTGCCGAGAAACGTTCCCGGCGTGTGGCAGTCCGTACACGGAATGATGCTGACGAGATATTTGCCGCGCTGGACCTGCGTTTCCGCGGCGCCGGCCGCGCTCAAGGGGACGACGAGTCCGGCAGAAATCACCCCGATCGCGGCTGCGAAGACGCGAAAAAAGCGCATCATTTTTCCCTCCCCGTGGATAAGACGGCCGTAAGCCGGGTTTTTCGGCCAGCGCCCAGCCTTTCGGCATTCATTTTTCTTCGCGGTTGATTTGACGCAAAACGGAACCTTCCGGCTGCGCTATCGAGACAGCATGTCGAAAATCCGGGAATTGCTCAAGCTTGCGCAGGATTGTTACGCCCGCGCCGGGGTCGCCGTCGACCCGGACGATAAGCGCACGCTCATGCAGATGGGCGACGAATATCTGAAGGAAGCCGACGAATTGCAGCGCGGCCGCGGCGTGGTGCAAGCCGCTTTTCCCAAGCCCGACCGCTAAGACCGGGCAGGATTAACGGACAACTGGGCCGCGTTTGCGGCCCGATTTTTTTGCCGGTTTCCTTACCCGGGCACGGACAGGCGTGAGTCGTGCACTCCCCGCGGTCGCTGAGTGGCCTGCGCCGGCTGCGGCGGGAGGCTGGAACCCGGTGCCAGCGTGCGTCGGGCGATGCGGCCTACAGAATTTTTCTTTTGCTACGGCAGCGGCGTCGTCGGATGCACCGCCAAGCGGAACAATAATTAAAATTGTTCGTGGAACTCAAAAATTTCTATTCGGTACGTCCGATCACACTCGACTTTCGTCGCAGTTAGGTACAGCATTACTGCATTGTCGGCAGCCGCAAATCTGCAAGCGCCGGTGACGGAGAAAGCGGGTCGAGCTTGCGCATGCAAGCGAGTACAAGGGAAACATGTCGTGGCGCATTCGTTACCGCTATCGCCGCACCCCTCCATTCCCCAGGTGCGTTGCCCCAAATGCGCAATCAACATGCGCCTGGCCGAGATCGCGCCCGACATGAATGACCGGGATGTCATCAAATTCGATTGCGGCTGCGGCTTCACCTACGCGATGTCCTCGCTTGCGCGCGAGGAAGAACGGCTGCAGCGCACCGAGGCGGCCTAGCTTGCGCCCGTAATTTTCGTCGCGCTTTCCCTCGCACGGCTATTGCCATCCGCCATCGGCGCCGACCGCTGGCGCCGTGCATTGTTCGCGTCTTCCGCAGACCCAGAGCACGCGCGAGTCCCGCCCTCGGCAAACCACGGGCCGATGCGCCAATGCGGCTTTTGAGGCGATGCTTCCATTCGTGCTAGCCTGCGCAAGGCAAAGCGGCGGCGAAACAGAAGTATGTGAAGGAATGGGTGTATCGACGTGCATGAAAGCCGCCGCGGCGGCGCTGGTGCTGCTCGCTGCCGCGCAGGTCGCGGCTGCCGGCGAGGCGGGCACCGTCGGGCGCTGTCTTTCCTCTGCCGCGCGCCTTGACCTGGGCGCCCCGCTGCCGCACACGCGCGCGCTGCTGCGGCAAAGCGGCGCCATCACCATCGTCACGCTTGGCTCGTCTTCGAGCGTCGGCTTCGGCACCTTCGATCCGTCATATCCGCAGGTGCTGAAGGCGGAGCTTGTCCGCCGGCACCCGGAGCTGCACGTGACGATGGTCAGCAGCGGGCGGGTGGGCGAGGCCATTCCCGGCAATGTTGCGCGGCTCGATGGCGACGTGCTGCGCTTCCGGCCCGATCTGGTGATCTGGCAGCTCGGCACCAACGATGTGCTATGGCACGGCGTCGCCACCAATACCGAGGCTCTCGTGCGCGGTGCCGTACGCCGGCTCATGCAGGCGCAGGCCGACGTCATTTTGATGGACATGCAATATGCGCCGGCCCTGCGGCAGCGGCCCGCCACCCCTGCCATGGAGAAGCTGATCGCGGCGGTCGCCCACAGCGAGAATGTCGGGCTGTTCTCACGCTTTGCCTTGATGAAGCAGGTGGCCAAAAACGGCGCCGACGACCTCGTCGGCTGGGACGGTCTGCACAATTCCGGTGCCGGCTATCGCTGCATCGGAGTTGCGCTGGCGCGCATGATCGATCGCGAGCCTTGACGGCGCCTGCGGGGGCGCCGCGGAGAGGCGTCTGCCGCCAGCCTGAGCCGGTCCAGTAACCGGCGCGAATTTGCGCAGAAACCTGCCAAGTCGTTGGAAAATCGACCATGTTGTGACCCCGGTCACAGCAGCGACTCGGGATGCGGGCTAGCTTGCCATTATCGAATTTAAAGACCCGAGCAATGGAGCCGACAATGTTCACCTTTCCAGCCCCCGCCAGCCGCATCGCGATCGCGGCCCGTGTCGCCGAGTGGCGGCGGCGAGTCCGCGGCCGGAACGAGCTGGGCATGTATACCGAGCGCCAATTCGGCGACTTCCCCTTCACCCGTTCCGAAGCGCGGGCCGAAGTTGCCAAGTGGTTCTGGCAGCCCTGAAGGTCAAACGAGGGACGACGCGTAGGCCGCGCCCGGCGACGGGCGCGGCTTTTGCATTTGGCGCGTGGCGATCCTTGCGGCGCGGCGGGAATCCAGAGCCAAAGAAATCATTACGATTTGGTCCTGGGTCCCCGCTTACGCGGGGACCAGCGGGGATAATTTGGGTTCGCTCGAGTGCCCGCCTCAGAAAGCCGCCGCCAGCGCGCGCGAGCCGGGCGTTCCGCCATTGCGGTCCATATGGCGCTGGATCTCGGCCACCAGGCCGGCCACCACTTTGGTGCGGCGCGCCACCGGGTTGCGGGCATAGCCTCGGCGCTGGAAAAAATTCGCGGTCGGTACCTTTTCGCGCATGCTTTCCGGCATCATCACCATGTCGATGCCGTTGCCGTCGCCGGTCAGGTTCATCAATTCGAGCTCGGCGGCCGTAAGCGGCTTCTGATAGCCCTTGGCGCGCGCGAACCACACGGAATTGAGCAGTTTCTGCACCTGCAAAAGCGGGCCGACATCGATGTCGAGCACCGCGGCATGGATGCCCCAGCCCTTTTCGGTGTTCTTGGCGACCTCGTCGTATTTGCTCCAGCTGTGCGGCAGGCTGCGGCAATAGGCGATCATGCGCCTGAGCACGGCAAAACGGCGCTCGAAATCGGCGCGCGCGGCGCCCGAGAGAGAAGCGCGCTTGCGCTCAAGCGCGGCAAGGAAATGGGCACCATTCTCGCCGAACAGCGAGACGGTGTTGGTGCTGAGCAGCTGGTTGTAGCCCATGGCGGGCGAGATCGCGTGCTTGCCGGGTCCTGGCGGCTCGAGGCCGGCTTGCGTGTAGTAGGCACCGCGGCCGCCGGTTTCGAAGGCATAGACGCCGACGATCTGCGCCTGCGTCAAACCGGCCAAACGCGCGGTCTTGGCGTAGGCGCGCCTGAATTCGGCGTCGCTCGCCCGCTTCGGTGCGAAACCCCATTGCTCGCGCGCGGCTTTGAGGAAATCGGCCTCCACCGGGATTTCCGGCCGTGGCGGCAGCGGCGGTTTGGGCGGCGGCGGCAGCGGGCTCACCGGCCGCGGCGGGCCGGAATAGACCGGCGGCTGCGTCAGCACGTAGTCCTTGAGCACGATGCTCTCGTGGTGGCGGCGCTTGGCAATGCGCAGGCGTCGCTTCTGCGTGACGTCGTGCCAGTAGGCCTCCGCTTCGCGCTCATAGGCGCCGTGCACCCTCTCGTATTCGGCAAGCTTGGCCCGGTATTCGGCGAGCACGGCGGGATCGACGGCTGCCTCCTGCGGCCGGGCAGGGATGCCTCCTGCCAGCAAAGCGATCGCTATGAAGGCGGCGAGGGCGGCACGGGCTTGATGCATGCGGCGTTTTTACTGGCCGTGGTCTGATTCGGCCATGAACGGTCTCGCGGCCTTCTGACGCCGCGGCGGCCGGTCATCAATAAAAGAAAAGCGCCGCAATTGCGGCGCCTCAGGGAGGGGTTCAGATGAAGCGCGTCGGCCTAGCGGATGATCGGGCCATCGCGGCCAGTGAGGGCAACGGGCCCGCCGGCCTTGATCACTGTCGGGCCTTGCGCGGTCAGCACATCGGTGCCGAGATTGAGTTGCGTCGCGGCGATGCCGATCACGGAGACCATCAAGGCGGCGGCAAGGCCGACCACCACGATCTTGAGATGGGTGCTACGGTCGGCGTTGTACATCGACCAGTTCATGACACGTCCTCCAAAGCCCTCGACACTTGGTCGCAGCGGCCCTGAAAATGGTTCAAGCGGTTGTTGGAGAGCTAACGTAGGCGAGCCGCTCCTGTTCCCAAGACCACCTCACGGAACGTTGATTCCCGCGGGGCGGCGGCATTTTTGGGAGCAATTCGACAGGTATCTTGGCCGGAACCCGGCGGCAGCCGGGCGCCTTTGTGACGCCCGCTCAGGCAGCCTGCTTAACCCGCTTCTTCAGCGGATAGCGCTCGCTCTGGTACAGCTTGCGGATCTCCTGATGGCCCAGCCGCTGCTCGTCGATCTGGATATAGGCGCCCAGTAGCTGCGGCTCCGGCAGTTCCTCGACCGCAAAGCGAATGGCCTCCGCCGCCTTGTCGAATCGGCGGTATTTCACCTTGTTGGCCACTTTGCGGTTGCGCGAGGGGAACAGTTCCGCCGGCGCGTTGAAATCAAACTTGTCCATCGGGCTCTCCGGGCACGCAAATACGATCCAAAAACTACTGATGTGCCAGATATATATGGGGTGTCGCGGCGGTTTTTACAGGGGCCGGGCCGACAAAGGCCCTCAAAGTTAAGGGTTTCCGTGGCGGCGAAATACTGCGACTATAGAAGCTGATCGAGAGCACGAGCGGCCGGGCCAGTCCGGCCGGGCACTCGCTTTCGAGCGTCCCGGCATCCACCGGCGATCACGAGGCACCAAAACCGATGCCCCCTTCCGCCGGCGGCAATCGTTTTCATTTCGTCATGATCAAGCCGTCGCACTACGACGACGACGGCTATCCGATCCAATGGCTGCGCTCGGCCATCCCGTCCAACACGCTCGCCTGCCTCAACGCGCTGGCGGAAGATGCGCGCCGGCGCGAGGTGCTGGGCACCGGCGTCGATGTCCGCCTGCACACCTATGACGAAACCAACCGCCGCGTGCGGCCGGACAAGATCATCGAGCTGATCCGCGACGAAGGCGGCAAGGCGCTCATCGGCCTGGTCGGTGTGCAGTCGAATCAGTTCCCGCGCGCGGTCGATCTGGCGCGCCCGTTCCTCGCCGCCGGCCTGCCGGTTTGCATCGGCGGCTTCCACGTCTCCGGCTGCATCGCCATGCTTCCCGAGCTGCCGCCCGACATCAAGGCGGCGCAGGCCATGGGCATTTCTTTCTTTGCCGGCGAGGCGGAGGAGCGCCGCCTCGACGAAGTCCTGCGCGACGCTTACGCCGGCGAGCTCAAGCCCTTCTACAATTACATGGACGACCTGCCGGCGCTCGCCGGCGAGCCGCCGCCGATCCTGCCGAAGAAGCACGTCGCGCGCACCTCGGGCTCGCTGTCGAGCATCGACCTCGGCCGCGGCTGTCCCTACCAGTGCTCGTTCTGCACCATCATCAACGTGCAGGGACGCAAGAGCCGCATCCGCTCCGCCGACGATCTCGAGCTGATCGTGCGGGAAAACTTCGCACAGGGCATCAAGCGCTTCTTCATCACCGACGACAACTTCGCGCGCAACAAGGATTGGGAGCCGCTGTTCGACCGCATGATCGCGATGCGGGAAGGCGAGGGCATGAACATCGGCTTCACCATTCAGGTAGACACGCTCTGCCACAAGATTCCCGGCTTTATTGAGAAGGCGGCGCGCGCCGGCGTCAGGCGGGTGTTCATCGGGCTGGAAAACATCAACCCCGACAACCTGATCGCCGCCAAGAAGCGGCAGAACAAGATCACCGAATACCGCGAGATGCTGCAGATGTGGCGCAATCACGGCGCCATCACCTATGCCGGATATATTCTCGGTTTCCCGGCGGATACAAAGGTGTCGATCCTGCGCGATATCGAGATCATCAAGCGCGAATTGCCGGTCGACATCCTGGAATTCTTCTTCCTGACGCCGCTGCCGGGTTCGGAGGACCATAAGCTGCTCGCCGCCAAGGGCGTGTGGATGGACCCCGACATGAACAAGTACGACCTCAACCACCGTGTCTCGCATCACGGCACGATGTCGGACACGGAATGGGAAGAGGCATACGGCGCGGCCTGGCACGCCTTCTACACGCCTGAGCACATCAAAACGATCCTGCGGCGCACCTGCGCGAGCCGGATCGGGCGGCCCGGCACGACGCTTTCCACTATATTGTGGTTCTACCTGATGATCCTGTTCGAGGGCGTGCACCCGCTGGAGGGCGGCGCCTTCCGGCTGAAATTCCGCCGCGATCGGCGCAGCACCATGCCGCTGGAAAACCCGCTCGTGTTCTATCCGCGCTATTGGGGCGGCATCGCACTCAAGGTCTGGCGCTATCTGCGCGTCTATCTCAGATGCCGTGCCATGCTGAAGGCGGCGCTGAAAGCGCCCGATCGCTGGAGCTACAGCGATCTCGCCATCGCTCCGCCGAAGGCCGACGAGTTCGAGGCGCTCGATCTCTATCACGCCACCACCGGCGGCGAGGCCGCGCTCGCGCGCAAATACCGCGGCGACGCCATCAGGGCGCGTGCGGTGGCGGCGGACGAAGCGCCGATCCAGCCCGACGTGCCGGTGGAAGCGGCGGAATAGCGGCGGCTATCAAACCCGGGTTCGACGCCCTATTGTGTTGCGGGTCCCCGGAGACGCTCGATGTCTAACCCCCACAATGCCCGCACCATCGATCCGGCCGATGAACGGCATCTGCTCGCCACCATCGATCGCTGGATGGAACGCGACGTCAAGCCGATCGTGCAAGAGTTCGATCACGAAGACAAATGGCCGGCCGAAACCGTCGCGCAGATGAGGGAGCTCGGTCTGTTCGGCGCGACCATCTCGCCGGAGTATGGCGGCCTCGGCCTGCCTGCCACGACCTACGGCAAGATCGTCATGCGCATCTCGCGCGACTGGATGTCGATCACCGGCATCTTCAATTCGCATCTCATGCTGGCGCTGGCGATCGAAAAATACGGGACGGAGCTGCAGAAGCAGGCTTGGCTGCCGAAACTCGCCTCCGGCGAAATACGCGGCGGCCTGGCGCTCACCGAGCCCGACGCCGGCACCGATCTGCAAGGCATCAGGACGACGGCCAAGGCGGACGGCAACGGCTACGTCATCAACGGCACCAAGACCTGGATCTCGAACGGCATCGAGGGAAGCTGCTTTGCCCTGCTGGTCAAGACCGATCCCAACGCGAGCCCGCGGCACAAAGGCATGAGCCTGTTCATCGCGCCGAAGCAGGAAGGCCTCACCGTCGGCCGCAAGCTCGAGAAGCTCGGCTACAAGTCGATCGATTCCGCCGAACTGATTTTCGAGAATTACCGCGTATCGGCGGACAACCTGATCGGCGGCGTCGAGGGCCAGGGTTTCTATCAGGCGACCGGCGGCCTTGAGCTCGGCCGCATCAATGTCGCCGCGCGCGGCGTCGGCGTCGCCGAAGGCGCGCTCAAGCTCGCCACCGAATACGCGCAAATCCGCAAGACCTTCGGCAAGCCCATTTGCGAGCATCAGGCGATCCAGCTCAAGCTCGGCGAGATGGCGACGCGCGCGCGGGCGGCGCGGCTCTTGACCATCGATGCCGCCGCCGCATTCGACCGCGGCGAGCGCTGCGACATGGAAGCCGGCATGGCCAAGTATTTCGCGTCGGAAGCGGCGCTCGAGAACTCGATCGAGTCGCTTCGCATTCACGGCGGCTACGGCTACTCGAAGGAGTTCGATATCGAGCGGCTCTACCGTGACGCGCCGCTCATGTGCATCGGGGAGGGGACCAACGAGATGCAGCGCATCATCATCGCCCGCCAGCTCATCAAGCGGAACCCGGTGCAATGAAGCCGCTCGAGGGGTTGAGGGTGCTGACGCTGGAGCAGTTCGGCGCGGCGCCCTATGGCACCATGTTTCTCGCCGACCTCGGGGCCGAGGTCATCAAGATCGAGAACCGCACCATCGGCGGCGATCCGAGCCGGCGCGTCGGCCCGCATAGGCTCGGTGAAGACGACAGCCAGTATTTCCAGACTTGGGGCTCCAACAAAAAGAGCGTCACGCTCGATCTGAAGTCGGAAGAAGGCCGGCAGATGTGGCGGCGCCTGGTGCCGAGCGCCGACGCCATCGTCAACAATCTGCGCGGCGACCAGCCGGCCAAGCTCGGCCTCGACTATGCAAGCTTGAAGGCGCTCAATCCGCGCGTGGTCTGCCTGCATATCTCGGCCTATGGCCGCGACAACGAGCGCGCAGCCTGGCCGGGCTATGATTACCTCATGCAGGCCGAGGCCGGACTGATGAGCCTGACCGGCGAGCCGGAAAACCCGCCGACCCGCTTCGGCATGTCGATGATCGACTTCATGACCGGCATGACCGGGATGGTCGGCCTCTTGTCCTGCCTCATGCGGGCGAAGGCGACCGGACAGGGCTGCGACGTCGACGTATCGCTGTTCGACGTGGCGCTGCACCAGCTTTCCTATCCGGGCGTTTGGTACTTGAACGGCGGCGCCATGCCGAGCCGGCTGCCGCGCAGCGCGCACCAGTCGATCGCGCCGGTGCAGACCGTGCGCACGAAGGACGGCTGGATCTATCTGATGTGCATGATGGACAAGTTCTGGGACGCGGTTTTGCCGCGCATCGGCCGCGAGGACCTTGCGCAAGATGCGCGCTTTGCCACCGGCGTGCTGCGCGGCCAGAACCGCACCGCACTGACCGCAGAACTCGACCAAGCCTTCTCCGCCAAGACGACCGACGAGTGGATTGCGATTTTCCGGGGCATCGTTCCCATCGGTCCCGTCTATGACGTCGCGCGGGCGCTCGCCAATCCTTTCGTCGAAACGGTCGACATGGTGCGCACCGTGCCGCATCCGCTGCTGCCGCAGATGAAGCTGTTGGCCAATCCGTTGAAAGTGGATGGCCGCCGCCCGGAGCAGCGGGTTTGCTCGCCGCTTGGCGCCGACAATGACGAGGTCCTGGGCGAGGTCTCGCCGGCAAGCGTGCCCTGATGAAGCTGCAAGGTCTCAAGGTCGTCGATCTGTCGGTCTTCTTTCCGGGGCCTTATCTCACGCTGGCGCTTGCCGATCACGGCGCCGAGGTCATCAAGGTCGAGCCGCCAGGTGTGGGCGATCCGGGCCGCGAGATCGGCGTGGCGGATGGCCCGACCTCGGCGTTCTTCAAGAACCTCAATCGCGGCAAGAAAAGCATCGTGCTCGATCTCAAGTCGGCAAGCGAACGAGAGGCGCTGCTTAAGCTCTGCGAGACGGCGGACGTATTCGTGGAGAGCTTCCGTCCCGGCGTCGTCAAGCGGCTCGGCGTCGACTACGACGCCGTCAGCGCGCGCAATCCGGCCATCGTCTACTGCTCGATCAGCGCCTTCGGCCAGGACGGCCCCTACCGCGACCGCCCGGCGCACGATCTGGCGGTGATGGCGCTCGGCGGCGCGCTCTCAGTCACGCTCGGGCGCGACGGCCGGCCGGCCATGCCGGGCGTGGCGGTGGCGGATATTGTGTCGTCGCTCAACGCGCTGTCTGCCGTGCTGATGGCGCTGCTGCGGCGCAAGGACACCGGCCGAGGCGACTATATCGACGTCAGCATGCAGCACGCCGTGCTCGCCGCCATGCCCAATATGCTGGGACCGGCGATGGCCGGATTGCCGCAACCGAACCCGAAGCATGAGCGCACGACCGGCGGCGCCGCCTTCTATCAGGTCTACGATACCAGCGACGGCCGCCATCTGGTGCTCGGCGCCCAGGAGATGAAGTTCGTCACCAATCTTCTGGACAGGCTCGGGCGGGCGGAATTCGCCGAGCTATGCGCGCGCGGGCCGGGCCCGCACCAACAGCCGCTGATCGATTTCCTGCGCGGCGTCTTTGCCGCAAAGCCGCTCGCTTATTGGCAGGATTTCTTCGCCGGTCTCGATGTCGGCTACGCGCCGGTCAATAGCTTGCGGGAAGCGCTTGACGACGAGAATGCGCGCGCCATGGGTCTGGTGAAGAACGACGCGGCGGGCCGCGAGCACGTCATGCCGGTCGCGCGCTTCCGCAACGAGCCGGCCGCGCCGCGGCTGGAGGTGCCGGGCATGGGCGAGCACAACGCGCTGCTCGGCGGCGACCGGGAAACCGAAGCGGTTGCAAAAAAAGCCGGATGAGCCGCGCTAAAATCGCGAAAGCGCGCGACGCGCAACGAGCAGCAGGCCGGCGGTAAGGATGGAGGCGGTGACGGCGCCGGTAAGCCCTGCCGTCGACACCAGAACGGCATTGAGCAGCGCCGATCCGCCGGCCAGAGACAGGTTGACCGCCGCGATGATGCGGTCGCGCGCCAACGCGTAGAGAAGAAAGTGGTAGCTGTCGGCGAGAATCCGCAGCAGCGCCGCCACGATGATCAAGGCGAACACCGTAAGATGCCCGTTTAGTTGCGGGTGCATGCCCATATGCAGAAACAGCCGTACGAGGATCCACAGACAGCCGAACAGCAACAAAGCCCAGCCGAAGGTCATGCCCTGAAACTGAAACAGCCGCTTGCGCAGCATGGCGGCATCGCCTGACTTCGCGGCGGTGACCAACGTCGGCACGCGCGGATGAAACGTCCCGTACAACGTCACGGAATGCACGACGTTGGCTGCCGACCAGAAGAACACGTAAATGCCGGTTGCGGCGAGGCCGGCGAAAAACGAGATGATAAATCGATCGGCGTAGAGCGAGCTGACGGCGCCGATGTCCGACAGATAGAACGGCCAACTGCGCCGCAAGGTCGCGCGCAGCCAATCGGTCCGGATGCGCAGCATGCGCCAGCGGCCTTTGTACAGCGCCAAGGCAAATAGCACCGCCACCATGACGCCCAGGCCGGCGAGCCAAGCGCCGAGAACCCACTCCATCGAACGGGCGGGCGGATAGACGAACCCGATCGCAATGATCGCCAACGGCCAGGCGCCGGCACGGATGAACAGGATAACGCTCGACATGATCGCGTGTTGGCGGGCGATCAATGGCCCGTTCGCGTCGGCGCCGAGATGCTCGAGCAGCAGGATCAACGCAACCGGAAGCGCGAAATGCGCGGGGACCGGCCCCCCCAGATAGGCGTTGCCGAGCCAGAAAACCGGCTGCACGACGGCATGCGCGAGGACGGTGAAGCTGAGCCGCGTGCCGGCAAGCGCGACGGCCTCATCGGTCGGCAAGCCCACGCATTGCCGCGTCGTCCAGTCGCTCAAGCCGAAGCCGAGGATCGCCGGCACCGCCGTCGCCGCGGCCACCAGCAGCCCGTAGACGCCCAGATCGGACAGGCCGAAATAGGTGATCAAATACAGCGAAAGCAGGAATTTCCCGGCCGCGCTCGTGCCGCGTAGGCCGATCGTGACGACCTGCTCGGCAAGGTGCGGATTGCGAAGCACGCGGAAGAGATGGCGGCTGCGCGCGGCCCCCTCGGCGAGACCGAGCCGAATTGACGCGCCGAAGGCCTGGAAAGCAGGCGCATGAAGGGCTGCCGTGCGGCTGCCGCGCGCGCGTGGCGCCGGCCGGTTGAACCGCGCGGGTTTATCAAACTGCGTCATCTAACGTCTCAAACCCTCGTGTTCCCTACGCCAGACCCCAGGCGGAACGAATGGCGTCCAGCCTCAGCATTTGGCGAATCCCATTCCACGCGCTCGGCGCCACGCCGGAGACCAGGACGTCCAGGTGGTGCTCGCGCTGATAGCTGCCGTCGATCGTGATGCGCGGCAGCTGCATCAGATAATCCGCATCTCCAGGCATGAGGACGCCCGGCCGCGTGGTGACCGCGGTGTGGTAGCCGATCTGCGACGCGATCCTGAACTCGCGCGGGCCGACCGCGTCGGCGCTGCCGTACGGATAGGCAAGGTGATGGACGTCGCGATGCAACTTGTCTTCCAGGATATCCCGGCCCCGTTTTAGCTCAGCCCAAACGAGGGATTCTTCGGCCTTCGCCAATACAGGATGCGAAACCGTGTGGGCGCCGACGGTCGCCAAAGGATCTTTGGCCAGCTCCCGTACCTCGTCCCAATTCATGCAGACCGAGCGCGTCGTTGCGGCTTGGTCGTGGCGATAGCGTTGCGCCAGGCGGCAGACGAAAGCCCGTTCGTCGCAAGGCGTAGGCTGGCTCATCACCATGTCGCGCAGCGCGGCAAAGGCCCTGGCCTTGTCGCGCGGCGTTTCGCAGGAAATCGCGAAATCGTCTATCTCGATCGCGTCGTGATGGGCGACGATGGATTCAAGGGTAAGCCACCACAGATTCCCGACGCCATCGGCACAGCCAGTGGGTATGAAAACCGCGTAGGGCACGCGGTGCTTGGCCAAGATCGGCTGCGCCCAGATCTTGTTGTCGCGGAAGCCGTCGTCGAAAGTGAGCACGACGAAGCGTTCGTCGAATTGACGCTCGATCAGGCGGGCGCGCGCGTCGTCCAGCGAAAACGAACTTGTACCCGTTGCGCTTGAGGCGCTTGATCGTCTGCTCCAAGAACCTGGGCGACACTTCCAAGAACTTGTTCGGCTGAAACGGCCCGGAGCAGACCGGCTTCACGCGGTGAAACATCAAGATCGCGCCGACGCCTTCCGCCACCGGCCGAAACAGGCGATTGGCCCCGCTGAAATACAGCGCATCGAGACCGGCTCGCCGGACTAACGGTTTCAAATGCGACACAAATTCCTCCAGCCCTAGATTGTTCGTTGACGCGCAAACAAAGCCGTCACACCGCTGTAAAAGTGTTTGCTCGACGACTTTACTTTCGAATGAAGCGTGGTCGGAACGAGAAACAGAAGAAGCGTCCGGAGCAGCCCCAGCCAGGCGCCGCGTTCCGCCCATTCGAAATACTTCAACTGGATCAAAAGACGGTCGAGCAACTGCCGGCGCCGGCGCTTGAGCGAAATGCCTTGGCGCGAGATGCAGATGTCGATCAGGACTTCCGGCAGATTTGCGATGGCGAACTTGGCGGATAGGCGCTTGAAGAACTCGTAGTCTTCCGCGGCCGGAAAGCGCTCCGAGTAGAGTCCGACCGCCCTGAATGCATCGGTGCGGATCATCGCGCTTGAATTGACGATGGCCAGGTTCGCGTACATCGCCTTCTTCACGTCGTGCGGGCTGGCCGGCGTGTGATTGACCCAGATCGTCTTGCCGCTGGTCTCCTCGATGTGCCGGCCCCACACGCCGACCGCCGCGACCTCGGGATGCCGGTCGAGATAGTCGACCTGCTTGGCAAGCCGCTGCGGATGATTGATGTCGTCGGCGTCGAGGCAAGCGACGAATTCGTACGAGTGCCGCAGGATCTCCCGCAAGCCTGCATTGCGCGCGCGCGCGATCCCGCCGTTCTTATCCAGCCGCAGCACGTGCGCCTTGAAATCGGCGGAAAGAGCTGCGCGACCGGATTCTTGCTGCCGTCGTCGACGATGTAGAGGTCGCAGGGGAGGGTGCTGTCGGCGACGCTTTGCACCGCCCGATTGATGAACGTGTCCGCGTTGTATGCGGGCATGAGCACGGCGACGCGCGGGTGATTTTTTGGTGCCGATCGGTTTGCGCCGGTCATGACAATAATTTCGAGTTCCCTCCGGTCCGCCCACTGAGCGCACAATAGCGGAGGAAAAACCGGCTTCAACCGAACATGGCATGTTCGGTTAATCGCCAAATGTTTTTCGCCGCCATCGCCAAGCGTTTTCCGTTGCCATCAAATTGCCCGTTAACTTACTTCGACGATCGCGGCGCAGCGGCAATTTTTCGCACGGTCTGTTCGCGTCCCGGTGAACGCACCGGTTTCGATGCGCGTCCGGAAAACCGCGATAATACTTGTTTTTGAGCTGCCTTCCGCCGCTAACGATACATCCTAACGCTAATTGGCAATTCATGTTCGTTCGCGCGTTAAGACCTGCCAAAAATAGCGTGCCACAGCGCAAGTGGTTTGGCAGGTCGAGGCGTCAACGCGAATGACTGCGAGCATGCTCAGTCGCTCTTCACTTCGGGTTCGTCCGAACCTGCCGGCCGTCACTCAACCCGCGTTCCCGCCGGAGCGCATAATCGCGAGCAAACATTCATGATTACCGATTCTTGCGACGTCGCCATCATCGGGGCGGGCCCCTATGGGCTTGCCGCCGCCGCTCATCTCAAAGCCGCCAAAGTGCCGACGCGGATCTTCGGCGATGCGATGGCGTTTTGGCGTAAGAACATGCCGAGCGGCATGAAGCTGCGCTCGCCCTGGCGCGCCTCGCATATCGCCGATCCGGATCGCGCGCATAGTCTCGACCTGTTTGCCGACGCGCACGGCATCGAGCACACGGAAAACCTGTCGCTTGTCGATTTCGTCCGTTACGGCGAGTGGTTCCAGGAGCGGGCGGTGCCCGATCTCGATCCGCGCATGGTGGTGACGGTCGCGGAAGGTCCGCGCGGATTTCGCCTCACCCTCAATGACGGCTGCGTGGTCGAGGCCGCGCGCGTCATCATGGCCATGGGGCTGCACAACCAAGCCTATAACCCGCCGGAATTCGCCGGGCTTTCGCCGGCGCTGGTCAGCCATTCGTCGCAAATGGTGAAGCCTGCCGATTATTGCGGCCGGCATGTCGCCGTGATCGGCCGCGGGCAAAGCGCGTGCGAATCCGCCGTGCTGCTGAGCGAGGCCGGCGCCGACGTCGAGTTGATCTGCCGCGGCGGCGTGCGTTGGCTGGGCGAGGAGGCGGTGCGTCCGCGCCGCAACGGCGACATTCTCTGGTGGCTGCGCAACTCGCTGCAAGCGCCGTCGGCGATCGGCCCGTTCCCCTATAACTGGGCTGCCGATATGCCCACCGTCTTGTACCGTCTGCCGCCGGAGCTGCGGCAGCGCCTGAGCGCGCTTTGCCTGCGCGCCGCGGCGAGCGGATGGCTGCAGCCGCGCGCGCGCGCGGTTCGCATCAATGCCGGACGCACCATCGCGGCGGCGGGTGCCAAGGGCGGTCGCATCACGTTGCAGCTCGACAATCGCGCCTCCGAGTTCGATCACGTCGTCCTCGCCACCGGGTATCAGGTCAATATCGGCCGGCTCGGCGTGCTCGCGCCCGAGCTGCTCAGGCGGGTGAATATCCGCGGCGGCTATCCGGCGCTGTCGCCGCGTTTCGAAAGCTCGGTTCCCGGCCTGCATTTCGTGGGCTGCTCGGCGGTCGGCAGTTTCGGTCCGCTGCCGCGCTTCGTCGCCGGCAGCGGCTTTGCCGCGCGCCGGGTCGCCGAAGCGGCTGTGGCATGCACGCGCCGGCCGCTTCGCCGCGGCATCGCGCGGCCCGCGATGGAGCCGCAATCGTGACCGACTTCGGGAATTGCGGTGGGCTGATCCTCGGGGGCGCGCATGGCGCACTGGCCATGGCGCGCAGCCTGGGGCGGCACGGCATTCCCGTCGGCTTCGTTGCCGAGAACCGATTGATCGCCAATTTCTCGCGCTACGTCCGGTTCAGCGAAACCTGGGGTGGAGCGAAAGGCGAGGGCGCGGCGGCGGATCTCCTCGAAATCGGCCGCCGCCACGGTCTCGCCGGCTGGGTGCTGCTGCCGGGCGGCGATGCGGAAACGCTGATGGTGGCCCGCCACAGGGACCCGCTCGGCACGTTCTTCCGCCTCACCACGCCGGATTGGGCGACGGCGCGCTGGGCTTTGGACAAGCATCTGACCTATGAACGCGCGGCCGCGTTGGGCATCGCCTACCCGCGCAGCTACCGTCCGGCCAACCGCCAAGAGGTCATGAATCTGGATTGCCGTTTCCCGCTGGTGCTGAAACCGGCGACCCATTCGGAAGTCAATGCCTTCACCCTAGGCAAGGCCTGGCGTGTCGACGACAGGGACGCGCTGTTGCTTCGCTATGATCAGGCGGTAGCCGCGACCGGCGGCAATGCCAACATCGTGTTGCAGGAACTCATCCCCGGCAACGGCACCAGCCAATTCTCCTATGCGGCCTTGTGGGACCGCGGCCGGCCGATTGCGGCGCTGGTGGCGCGCCGCCTGCGGCAATATCCGATCGAGTTCGGCTACACGAGCACTTTCGTCGAGACGGTCGAAAACCCCGAGGTGGAGGAGGCCGCCGTCCGCTTCCTGCAATCGCTCGACTACAGCGGGCTGGTCGAGACCGAGTTTAAGTACGACAGGCGCACGCAGCGCTACATGCTGCTCGACGTCAACATCCGCAGTTGGACATGGATCGCGCTCGGCCGCCGCGCCGGCATCGATTTCCCGTATCTCGTTTATCGACTTGCCACCGGCGCTCCGCTGACGGCGGCGAAGGCGCGTGCCGGCGTGGCATGGATGCATCTGTCGCGCGATTTCGTCGCCGGCTTGCAGGAGGTGAAAGCGGGGCGCATTTCGCCGATCGATTATTTGCGGACGCTGCGCGCCTCGACGGAATTTGCGGCGTTCGCGCTCGACGACCCGCTGCCCGGGATCGTCGATCTGCCGCTCGCGGCTTCGCGCTTCTTGACCCGGCGCCTGCCGCTCGCCATCGGCGCACCGAAACGAGCCGTGGCGCCACCCGTTTCTGTCGCAACTGCGCAGGTGCGGCCACAACCGTAAATAAGCGCCGTTCTTGCAGCGGACACGTTGCTGCGGAAGAGGCGATATTCGCTTATGTTAATATTCGGGCGCTGCGCTGATTACCTCGAACGGCGTCGGCCGCCGGTGCGGGCGAACCTGGCCGAACCGCGCAATAAGGCGCCACATTTCCCCTTGTGTATCGAGATTGAGCCATATTCGGCCACTTTGAGCGGCAGCTCGCCTTCTGTCTTGCAAAAAACACAAAGAGATGGCGTTGGAAATTCACCGATGCCGGCGCTATTCTTGTTTTTTGTAACGCAAGGGCGATGCGATGCGGTGTCCGCATTGCGCGAAGGACAACAGCGAGGCGAGCGCGTTTTGCGGCGGTTGCGGGGCACCGCTTTACCGTAAGTGCAAAGCTTGTGGCCATTGCAACGAAATCGACGCGCGCTATTGCGTGAGCTGCGGCGAACCGCTCGCTGAGGCGGCGGCGCCGACACAAAATCCGAGCCAGTTGCTTCGCAAGCTCAGCGCCAGCGGCGGCGAACGGAAACGCCTGACCGTATTGTTCGCCGACATCCGCAATTCCACCGGTCTGATCGCCGCGATCGACCCCGAACAGGCCATGCGCCGCATCGAGCCGGTGCTGGATGCAATGAAGGACGCCGTCCATCGCTACGACGGCATCGTCAACAAGATCCAAGGCGACGGGGTCATGGCGCTGTTCGGCGCTCCTTTGCCGCACGAAGACCATGCCGTGCGCGGTTGCCTGGCCGCGCTCGCCATGCAAGACGCCGTCTCCCGCCTGGGCGATCCCGATCTCAGCATTCGCATCGGGCTGCATACCGGCGAGGTCGTGGTGCAGGCTGTCGAGAACAGCCTCTATCAGACCTATGACGCGACCGGCGTCGCGGTCCATCTGGCGAACCGCATGGAGCAGATGGCGGACGAGGGCGCCATCCTGCTGACGGCCGACACGTTCAACGAAGCGCAACAGTTCTTGGAAGCAAAGCCGCTCGGCGAACGCGTGGTACGCGGTCTGTCGAACCCGATACAGGTCTTCCAGCTGACGGCGCTCAAACATGCGCGCGCCAGCGAAAGGTTCCGCAGCGGCCCCCGGCTCAGCCGGCTTTCCGGCCGCGAGCGCGAGCGCGCCACCCTGGAGGCCGAGCTCGCAAGCGCGCTGCGCGGGGAGGCGCGCGTCGTCGGCGTGGTGGGAGAAGCCGGTCTGGGCAAGAGCCGTCTCTGTTTCGAGTTTGCCGAGAGCTGCCGGCGGCAGGGCATTCGCGTTCTCGAGGCCCGCGTTTTGGCGCACGGGCGCGCAACGCCCTTCCAGCCGGTCCTCGAGTTGCTGCGCGATGTCTTCGGCATCGGCCCCGAGGAGAATGCCGAGCTTTCGCGCCGCCGCGTTATCGATTTTCTTCAGTCCAGAGGCGATTTCGAAAGCATCATCCCATTGCTATTCGATTTCCTCGGCTTGTCGAGCGCCGCCTATCCGCTGCCTAAATTGGACGCCGCCGCCCGCAAGAACCGGCTGCTGAGCTTCGTGCGGCAACTTCTGCAATCGAGGCTGCTCGACGAAGCTCTCGTCGTGCTGGTCGAAGACCTGCACTGGATCGATCCGGCAAGCGAAGAATTCATCGAAACGATGACCGACGCCATCGTCGGCACCAAGACCCTGCTCGTCCTGAACTTCCGGCCCGGACTGACGACCCCCTGGATGCAGCGGTCGCACTACAGCCAGATCGGCCTGGCGCCGCTCCGCAAGGAAGAGGTGGCGGGCCTTCTGAGCGACTTGCTGGGTGAGGATCCTTCGCTCGTCTTGCTGTCGCGAAACATTGCGGAGCGTGCGCAGGGCAATCCGTTCTTCCTGGAAGAACTGGTCTATTCGCTGGTCGAGCGCGGCGATTTCGAGGGCAGCCGTGGGGCCTATCGGCTCAAAGGCGGCATCGACGCCATTCCTTTGCCGACGACGGTGCAGGCCGTGCTGAGCGCGCGCATCGACCGGCTGCCCGAGCCCGCCAAACATGTGCTGCAAACCTGCGCCGTCATCGGCCGGGACATTCCGCTCGCGATTCTGCAGCAGGTGATCGGACTGCCGGCCGATCAACTCGGCGAGGCGCTGTGGCGGCTGCGGCAGACCGAATTGCTCTATCAGTTGCCGTCGTTCGAGCAGGGGCTGTATGCGTTCCGCCACCCGCTCATCCAGGAGGTCGCTTATCAGTCGCTGCTACACCAACGTCGCCGCGAACTGCATGCTGCGGTCGCCAGCGCCATGCAGGTCTATTACAAGAACCGGCTGGACGAGCAGGCGGCGCTGCTGGCCTACCATTTGGAGCAATCGGGTCAGTTCTTGCAGGCGGCGCGGGCCAACATGCGAGCTGCCATCTGGGTCGGTGCCAACGATCCCGGGCAGGCATTGAAGACCTGGAAGAAGATGCGGGAGCTCTTGCTCCCGCTGCCGTCCGAGCGTCTGGTCGACTATCTGCGGATGATGGCGTGCGGGCAGATCGTGAATTTCGGTTGGCGCGAGGGAATTTTACCGGAGGAAGCCAAAGGCTATTTCGAGGAGGCCAGGCAGCTGGCGCTTGCCTCCGGCGACATGCGCGCAAACGCGCTGATCCATGCGAGCTACGGCAGGGTATTGGGCGCCAGCGGATCGGCTGATGAATATGTCGAGAAGATTCGCGATTCGGAAGCGCTGATCGGGGAGTCGATCGATCCCAGCTTGCAGGTCACGCTGGCGGCGGTGCTGTGTCACGCGCTGCGTCTCTCGGGCCGCATGATTGAGGCGCTCGAGGTCAATACCAGGGCGCTCAATCGCGTGGGCGAAGTCAAGACGTTCGAGCGCCAGATGCTGGGCTTCGACATAGAACCGTGGCTGGTCGCCATGCGCGGCCAGACATTGGTGATGCTGGGCCGCGGCGAGGAAGCGCGCAGCCATCTCGATCGCGTCATCGAAATGGATGCCGGGCGCGTCGACGTCACGCATCACGTCATTCCGAGCCTTGCTTATGTGGATTGGGCGTGGGCAGTCGGCGACGTCGGACTGGCGGAACGGCACGCCGAACGCGCATTCTCGATGGCCGTCAAGAGCGGCAGTTCCTATCTGCGCGTCTACGCCCAGGCGTGCCGCGGTCTGTCCCACATCGTGTCGGGGCAGTTGGACCAGGCGGTCAACGATTTGACCGACGCGCTGGGGCTCGCGCGGCGGCAAAGGACCGGGCTGGAGAGCGAAGCGCGCATTCTGGCGGATCTCGCTAACGCCTACCGCTTGCAGGGCGAACATGCCTCCGCGCAATCTGCCGCGACCGAGGCGATCGCAATCGCCGGCGCGCGGCAGGCGCGCATTGCGGAATGCCTTGCGCGAATCGTGCGCGCCGAGGCGCTGGAAGCGTCGGCAGGCGCAAGCATGAGCGCCGAGGTCGAGCAGGACCTGCGTCGCGCCGAAGAACTGGTGCGCGAGACGGGCGTGCCGATCTTCGCCTCTCTCATGCAAGCCCGAAAGGCGAACCCCGGCGGTTCCGCCCCACCGTCGGCCCTGGCCGGCTAGACCGCGATACGAACGTCCTCGCGCACGTTTTGCGCGCCGGTCATCATGTCGCCGGCGGGATGGCACCCTCGTTCACGCCGGCGTCCGGCTGCGTCGGATCGGCACTCGGATTGGTGCCCGAGCCCGTCTCCGTCGGGTCGATTTCCTGGAAGCAATAAAGGGTGAGCACCATATGGAGCTTGCCTTCCGGGGCATGCGCCCCCGACTCGGTTACCTCGAGCTTGTACGGGTCGCTTGCCCTGGTGCCGTGCGATCCGTCGTCATGGACCGCGTTAAAGATCACGGCCTCGTAGGGCCCCGTGATAGCCTTTTTGAGCGCGTTCTTTATGTCCTGCTTGTTGCCGTGATGCAGCGCCTTCTTGCTGTTGCTGCTCAGCAGCCAGTACCACCTTTTCTTTTCGACCTGGTGGCCGGGCCGCAGGAGATCGACGTCGGGCCAGATCCCGAGCCGGTGAGACACGCGATGCAGCGAGTGATGGTGGTCGAACAGGTCTTCTTTGAGATTTCTCAGTGCGTCGAGATTGGCGCCCGAGAAGCGCTTGAACAGCTTCGCAACAATCTGTTGATCCGCTGGACTTGGTAACAATGCGCCCATGATTGCCCCCCGGAAGAGCTTACGGTTGCTGTGGAAAATCTAGCACGATGGCCGCAAGCGGACAATCGTGCGGCACGGCACGTTTCGCCAGAATGCCTTTTTGGCGCGCGCGCCAAGTCTTGCTCCAACACGCGGCAGATTCGCCTGCCGCTCGTTTTTCTTCGTGACAATGTCCGTCACCGCTTCCTTCGGAAACCTCAAGAAGCGCGAGGTCATTTAAGGCAAGTTTGAGGTCGAAATCCCTGCCGGTCTTTTCCAATAATTTACCGGCGCCGGTCGTTGCCGCCCATGCGTCCGCGGCGCATTCGCAGGCGAGCCGCGGGTCCCAAGGCAGACGGCCGCCGGACGCCAGGTGGTGGCCGGTTTCGTGCAGCAGCGCAAAGCATAGGCCGTCGATCCCGATACGGGGATGAAACGCCAAGCCGCCGTAAAGAAGGACGGCGCGGCTTTCGCCGAACAGCGTCGCCTGGGCGTTTATAACCTTGCTGACTTGCGCCAATCGAAATTCGATTGCCGGGAAGGCCGCGCCGAGGTCGCCGATCAAGGCTCCGACCGCTTTGCGACGTGCCTTCGATTGCCTCGGGGGCGTGGATGCGGAGCGGTTGAACAGCATGGCCGCAGCTCTCATTCGATCATAGCGGCGCAATGCGGGGCCTCGCAACAGTGCGCGGCTTGGCTGATACCCGAGGTTCGTGTGCGTGAACGGCTGCATGAGCGGCTCCGCGAAAAGCGCGTCAAAACATAGGCCCGGGCGCGAAACAGAATATGGTGACGTGACCGCCGGCTCCATCGTACCAAATGATCGCGTGTCCGGTGGGATTGGGGCCGTCGATCAGCTGGTGTGACCGGATCTCGTAATGGATGCCGTCGATCGGAACGTACCATTTTCCGTGGTTGATGTAGGCGTCGTAGACCGCATGGGCGTCGCTGCGGTCGCAGCACGACCAGCCGTCGCCGTCATGCTGCTGTGCGAACCATTCCCGATAGGGAGAATTGGCATATTCCGCCTTCCAGCGCGCTTGCGCCGGCCCCGCGCCGGCCGCTTGGATGCCGCCAGCGAGGGCGAGCGCCGCCAGAATGTGCAAGGCGCGCACGATACTTCCCCGCTCAGTTGGTCTCGGCTGCGGTGGGAAATTCAACGCGCGGGAGGGCGTCGATGTCGATCGTGGCTTCCAGCGAATAAGCGTCGGTGGTCTTGAGAGCCTGCGTCGGCTGCGCGCTATGCGCCGCGTGCAACAGCTGAACTGCCCCGCCCGCGGCGAAAAGCAGGCCCGCGGTGATGCTTGCACCGTATACGATCTTGCGCATGGGCTTCTCCTTTTGTTGGAACGTGAGGACCGACGATTTCGTATGAAAATCGGCCGCGGCGCCTTTTGCGGCGGCGGTCGATCGGTCGATGCCGGCGATATGCGGCTGCACTGCCGCGCCGAGGCTGGTCAAGCGCGTCGCCCTCCAGCTGCGAACGAACAGCGGGCCGCCGAACTCGGCCTCCAATTCCTTGATGGCGCGCGTCAGTGTCGGCTGCTTGACGCCGCAGCGCGCCGCCGCGCGCGTAAAATTCTGCTCTTCGCAAAGCGCGAGGAAGTAGCGGATGTGCTGGAAATTCATCGCCATCCTGCCGCTAGTCGACGAACGCCCCTGAGCAGGGCGACTGCCATTGCGTGATCTGCTGGCCGGGGTCAGGGCGCAGCCGGGTGATGGCGCGATAATCCAGGCACGAAAGAGCGAGCCAGCCGGTGCGGCAATTGCTGCGGGCGCGGCGCAGCATGAACAGAGCATCGCCGGCCTGGCGCAACGAGGCGTCCGCAGGCTCGTGCACCAGGCGCGCAACGGTGTCTGCCGCCATCGTGTCCCAGCGCGTGCACGCGGGGTTCAGGGGAAGCGCCGCCGTGCGAACCGTTTCATGGTGCAGGTAGACGCCGAACAGCAGCACCGCGGCGACGAATGCATAGCCGCCGAGGGCGGAAACGCCGCGCAAATGTTCCGTGGCCGGCTTGGTGGGGATACCGAGTGTCGAATGCATGATGACACCTCTTGCTTCCGTGCGGACCCGTTGTGGGCGGGCCCGCACGCTGCGGACCGGGTCCGCAAGTTCGGATGATCGGGAGGCCGTCAGCCTGCGTCGTCATCCGAACGGATGATGACGGGCGGGGGACGAATTCTGTGTGGTGCAGCTCACAAAGCCGGCGAATTATTTGAACGCCGTTCGTGCGCCCGCGAAATGGCGCGGCGCCTCGGTTGTTCGTCGGCCGGCGGGTCGCAAGATGCGACTTCAAATACTTCCGCCGCCTTCAATCTGGTGCGTGGGTGGATTCCGCTCTGGGGACAAAATCTGTGTCCGCGCGCGGAAGCACTATGATGCTGCGGACCTATGGCCTCTCGCGATGACGAGACGCGGCGTCGGTAATAATGCTATCCAATCAGGATGTTACCGAGGGTTGTATATCACGAAAAAATCAACTAAATGTTAACGGTGATATCGCATCGGTAGTCCAAACAAATGTCTGTCCCAGTAGTTACACCATCCGAGAGTTCTGAAAGCCCGCCTCTCAAGGAGCGTCTCCGAGACCGGATCGTGCGGAGCAAAAACTCTGCTATATCACTAGTGTACACACGTAAGAACGCGCGCCAAGAAGAAGAGATGCACCAACGGGATCAGAACGTGGGAAAAGAGCACGCACCTAAAGAGAAATGGCATGTGCTGGGATGGATCGTTGAACCAGGACATCCTGGCAAGACCATCACAAAGGTGGCGATGCTCGTTGCTGCATCGATGCCACTTGTTGCGCTAATTTCTATTCTGGTGCGTTAATCAGTTCGGACGCCACGCCCACGATCAGGCCCAGGTTCAGGTAGCCAAGCAACGCTTGGATGGCGGCGATCAGCCTAATGCCCGATGCGGGCGTGACGTCGCCGTATCCGAGCGTCGTCAAAGTCACCATAGAAAAATAAAGTGGGGTATTCCAATCCGCGAGGGCGGTGGCGTGCTCCGCGTGTATCAGTCCGTAGCCTCGATACACGCCCGCAAAGACGAAAATGATCGCGGCGGTCTGAAGCATGAGGGCAAGCAGAGTCCAGATCGGACCAATTTTCCGGCCGCGGGTGTCCCTGAAGCAGAACGCTGCAAAAATAACGGGAAATGCGATCGCGACTGCGACGACAACCTCGTAGCAGGTCCAAACTGAGCCGCTGTAAATGTCGGGCTTGAACGCAAATCCGTACCAAGCCAACGCCAAATTCGACGCAACCGACAAACAGACTGCCGCAACTGCTCCGTACATCTCGCAAGTATGCAATTTAAGAGTGTGTCAGGCAATCCCCTCGCGGCACGGTCTGGGGGGCGTTTTCGCCTGCCTGCCGATAGGCCGGACGCTTAGATGCTCCCCACCGTCTTCAGCCGCGCCCGCGGGTGGATCTCCGACTGCGACAGCACCGGCGTCTGCGCGCGGAAGCGCTCGACGAAGCCGCGCACGTAGGGCCTGATGCCGGCCGAGGTGACCAGCACCGGGGCCTCGCCCTCGCGCGCGGCTTCCTCGAATTTCTCGCGCACCAGCGTGATGAATTCGGACAGCTTCGAGGGCTGCATGGCGAGCTGGCGGTCGTCGCCCTGGCCGATCATGGCCTCGGCGAAGCTCTGCTCCCAATGCGCCGTCAGCGCGATCAGCGGCAGATAGCCGCCGGCCGCGGTGTGCTGCGCGCAGATCTGGCGCGCCAGCCGCGTGCGCACGTGCTCGGCCAGCAGCATCGGGTTGCGCGTGCCGGCCAGCCCGTCGGCGATGCCTTCCAGGATGGTGGCGAGATCGCGGATCGAGACGCGCTCGCCGAGCAGGATCTGCAGCACGCGCTGGATGCCGGAGACGGTGATCAGCGAAGGCGCGATGTCCTTGATGAGCTCGGCCTGCTCCTTCGGCAGCTCCTTGAGCAGCTTCTGCACCTCGGCGTAGCTCAACAGCTCCGCCATGTTGCTCTTGAGCAGCTCGGTCAGATGCGTGGACAGCACCGTGGCGGCGTCGACCACGGTGTAGCCCTTCATGGTCGCATCTTCCTTCAGCGCCGCCTCGATCCAGGTCGCCGGCAGCCCGAAGGTCGGCTCGGTGGTGTGGGTGCCGGGGAGGTTCACCTGGCCGCCGGCCGGGTCCATGACCATGAACTGGCCGGCCCACAGCTTGCCGGTGCCGGCCTCCACTTCCTTGATCTTGATGACATAGGCGTTGGCGTCGAGTTGCACGTTGTCGAGGATGCGCACCGCCGGCATGACGAAGCCCATCTCGATGGCGAGCGAGCGGCGCAGCGCCTTGATCTGCTCGGTCAGGCGGTCGGTGCCGTCGGGCGAATTGACCAGCGGCAACAGCGCGTAGCCGAGCTCCACCTTGAGGTCGTCGATCTTGAGCGCGGTGGCGATCGGCTCTTCCGCCTCCTGCGCCTTGACGGCGGTTTCCACCTTCTTCGCTTCGGCTTTCGCCGCCACCTTGTTGCGCTTGTCGAAAATGAAGGCGAGGGAGGCGGCGCCGCCGCCGAGCGCGAGGAAGGGGATCATCGGGATGCCGGGAAGCAGCGACATCGCCAGCATCACTGCGCCCGACATGCCGAGCGCCTTGGGGTAGCCGGAGAGCTGGCCGAGCAGCGCCTTGTGGGCGGCGCCGGAGACGCCGGCTTTCGACACCAAAAGGCCGGCGGCGGTCGAGACGATCAGCGCCGGCACTTGCGTCACCAGGCCGTCGCCGACGGTGAGGATGGTGTAGGAATGCGCGGCGTCGGAAAACGACAAGCCCTGCTGCGCGATGCCGATGATCATGCCGCCGATGATGTTGATGAACACGACCAGCAGGCCGGCGATGGCGTCGCCGCGCACGAATTTGGAGGCGCCGTCCATGGCGCCGAAGAAGCCGCCTTCGTCCTCGAGCCGCTGGCGGCGGCGCCGCGCCTCCTTCTCGTCGATCAGCCCGGCGGAGAGGTCGGCGTCGATCGCCATCTGCTTGCCCGGCATGGCGTCGAGGTGGAAGCGGGCGGCGACTTCGGCGATGCGGCCGGAGCCCTTGGTGATCACCACGAAGTTCACGATCACCAGGATGGCGAACACGATGATGCCGATGACGAAATTGCCGCCCATGACGAAATTGCCGAAGGCCTGGATGACGTGGCCGGCGGCGGCGGTGCCTTCGTGACCGTGCGCGAGAATAAGGCGCGTCGACGCCAGATTGAGCGACAAGCGCAGCATGGTCGAGATCAGGAGCACGGTGGGGAAGGCGGAGAATTCGAGCGGCGCCTGGATGAACAGCGACGTCATCAGGATCAGCACCGAGAAGGTGATCGAGATCGCCAGCGCGCAGTCGAGCAGCAGCGGCGGCAGCGGCAGGATCAGCACCACCAGAATGGCGAGCACGCCGATCGCAAAACCGATGTCGCCGCGCCTGAGGAAATCGCGGACGTCGGCGAGCGCGGGCAGCCGGAGGGCGCTCGCTGCGGTAGTCGCTTCCGGTGCGGCGGTGACGTCGCTCATGCGAACCGATGATCGAACGGGAGCAGGCTACCGGCGGCCGGTGGCCGGGTAGCGGGCGTGGTGGGGCAATACCCCTCGGCAATATTTGCCCGCTTTATGGTTAGCGGGGGGTTAACGGCGGCCCCTCGCCCCGCTTGCCGGCAGGCAAATCTGCGTGCGCCGCTCATTCATTCTCTTCATGTCCCGTTTCGAAAGGCCAAGCGCCGCCGCATTTCTCCTCATGCTGAGGAGGCGGCGAAGCCGCCGTCTCGAAGCATGAGGCCGCCTTCACCCTTCGAGACGCCCGCCTTCGCTTCCGCTTCGGCGGGCTCCTCAGGGTGAGGCGGAGCAAAGCCAACGCTCCGCCGCCCGTATTCTTTGGCCGGCCCCGGGTAGGCCGCATTCCCATTTCCAGCCGCCCGCTCTCGAAGAAATACCGAGGGCGCGCGGGACGCATCGGGTCGCCGAAATCGGACCCGCGGGCCTCGACGCCTCGCGACATCGAGGCTTGTCGAAACCGGTAGTGCCGCAAGTCCGCCAGTCCCAAGGCGTCCCGCGCGCGGTGTTTGTGAGGTTTGCTCCGCAAGGCCCCCGGTGGACTTCCATTTTCAGGCGCCTCGCCTTTCGGCAGGGAGCACCGAACCACCGCTTGGCGGCCCGCGGCGTGGGCGGGCCGGAGCGCTTTGCGGCTTGGACCGCCGGGCCCTTGCACCGCATCTCCGATGCAAGGTCATTCCCCGGCCACCGCTCCCCGCCCCGCGTCTGAAGATGCTGTACAGACACCCCTCGGTACGAGGCGGGATAGGTTGGCATATAATCCTAGATTATGGCGAGATTATGATCCTAGGATAAAAAACAAAAAGCCGGGGTGAGGGGCGTTGCGCGGCCACTCGCCTGGTCTCCTTGCTGCGCCGCGACGCCGGCCATCGGCTCAAACCCGAGCGCAGGCTCTCTCCCCGCCAGGCGGGGAAGAGAGCCAAGCGCGGCTGCCGCGGGCGCCGAGGCGGCTCAGCCCGGCAGCAGCACGGTGTCGATCACGTGGATGACGCCGTTCGACTGCATCACGTTGCGGATGGTGACCTGCGCGGTGTCGCCCTTGGCGTCGATGACCCACAGCTTGCCGTCCTTCATCTTGAAGGTGAGCGGCTTGCCTTCGACGGTCTTCAGCCAGGCCTCGCCGTGGCCGTCCTTCACCTTTTCCATCAGCTGCTTGGCGGTGATGCGGCCGGGCACCACGTGATAGGTCAGCACGTTGGTGAGCATCTTCTTGTTTTCCGGCTTGAGCAGATTGTCGACCGTGCCGGCGGGCAGCTTGGCGAAGGCTTCGTTGGTCGGCGCGAACACCGTGAACGGCCCTTTCGACGACAGCGTGTCGACCAGCCCCGCCGCCTTCACGGCGGCGACCAGCGTGGTGTGGTCCTTCGAATGCACGGCGTTCTGCACGATGTTCTTGGACGGATACATCGGCGCGCCGCCGACCATCGTGGTCTTTTCCTTGGCGAAGACGGGGCCGATGCCGCCCAGATGGGCGGCAAGCGCGGCGGCGGCGAAACCGGCGAGGATGATCTTGCTGATGCGTTGCATGTCTCAACTCCGTTGCTCTGAATGCGCGTCCCCATGGGGAGACAGTTCGAGCTACGGAGGGGCGCGGCTCACGGACGCGAGCCGGGCTTTCACAGCTTCGTGAGATTGCCTACGGCAATCACCGGGCCGGTCGGCTGGCCGGTGGGCGAGCCGCCGGGCGGCTCCAGCGAGATGGCGAGCGCGGCCTCGCTGGTGGCATCCGCCAACAGGCGCGTCGGGATGGCGAGCGCCACCGGTTTTTGCGCATCGAGCAGGCCGAGCGAGCGCGGGTCCTTGCCCGGCACGATCAGCCACAGTTCGGGCACGCGGTTGCCGGTGACCACGAGATTGGCCGGCACCGCCAGAATGGTGGCATTGCGCGGATCGACCGTCGCCACCATGGCGTGCCTGCCGTTGCCGTTGAGTTCGGCCACCAGCAGCGGCTCGCGCGCCACCGTGCCGAGATAGACAAGGGCGCCGATGCAGGCGGCGGCGAGCGCGCCGCTGGCGAGAGCAAAGCGGCGCCAGAACGCCAGGTTTTGCCACAGCGGCGGCCGCGTCGCCGGCTGGCTCGGCAATTGCGCCAGGATGCGCTGCCAGACTTCCGAAGGCGGCCGCACGTCGGCGATGCCGCCGGCCCACGGCGCAAGCCGCGTCTGCCATTGCGTGACCAGCTCGGCAAAGCCGTGCTCGCGCGCCAGGCGCCGCTCGGCCGCGGCGCGCTCGTTGCCATCGAGCACGCCGAGCGCATATTCGGCGGCGAGCAGCTCGTCCTCGGGCAGGCCGTTATGGTCGAAGGTCTCGCTCATCGCTCCAGACACGCCTTCAGCTTGATCATCGCCCGCCGGATCCAGCTCTTCATGGTGCCGAGCGGGACGTTCATGCGCGCCGCCAGTTCGTCGTAGGTGTTGCCGTCGAAGAAGGCGCCGCGCAAGGCCGCGCGCTCGTGCGCGGCCAATGTGGCGAGGCAGGCGTGCAGCCGGGCGCTCTCTTGCGCGCCCGCCAGCGCGCTGTCGGCGGCCGGCGCCTCGTCGGCCAGATCGGAAGCCGCATCGATCGGCTCGAACCGCCGGCTTTGGCGCGACGCGCGCAAGCGGTCGATGGCGCGGTTGCGCGCGATCGCGATCAGCCAGGTCATCGGGCTCGCCCGGGCGGCGTCGAAATCGCCGGCCTTGCGCCAGACGGTGAGATATACCTCCTGCAACACGTCCTCCGCCTCGGCTTGGTTGCCCAAGATACGCAAGCAAACCCCGAAAAGCTTCGCGCAGGTAAGGCGGTAGACCGTTTGCAGCGCGGCGCGATCGCCGCCCGGGATGCGGTTAAGCGCGGCGGCAAGCAGTGCGCGGTTGGCGTCGAGATCCATGCGCCGGCGTCAGCCCCGCTGCTCGGCGGCGAACGAAATTGGCATGAGATTCACCCCGTCACCGGGCGCGGCGCGGCCTTCCGGTCGGGGCGAAGTCTAAGGCCTGCCGGCCGGGGCGACAACGTCGGGGGTTTCGTCCGGCTCCACCGCCACCAGATGCTGTTCGCCGCAGTCGGCGCAGCGGATACGCGCGGGAGGACGGGCCAGCCGATCGAGAGTCGGCTCGTCGGTGACCAGCACATAGCTGCCCGTTAGCGGGCAGCGGTAGCGCATCGCCCCGTGCGGCCGCGGGCAGGCCGTCGCCCAACGCAGCAGACTATGCGTCTGCGTGTAGGCAGAGGCGTGGATGGTACTCCAGCGCAGGTCTTGGACGGGCATGGGAGCTCGTTGTGTGGCGGGGCCATGCTTACAATGCATAGGTCGCGAGTCGGTTCCGCCGAACGCTAGGCTTCGAGCTGTGGGATGCGGTGCTTGCCGCCGGCCCCGAGCGGGATCGCGACGACGCCGATCACCGACGTCATGGCGAGCGCGCTGTAGAGATGCGGAAACAGCGCACCGCCGCGCGAAGGCTCCCATTTGAGCGCGTCGCCAAGGAGGGCGCCCTCCACCGTGACCAGCAGCAGGTCGTCCTGGCCGGCGAAATGCTTGGCCGCGGTCTCCGCCGTTTGTTCGGCCGTCGAGAAATGAATGAAGCCGTCGCGCCGGTCATGCTCGGAGCCGTGAAAGACGCCTTCCTTCTCGGCTTGCCGCCAGAGCGCGGCCGGCACGATCTTGTACAGCCTAAGCATTTTGCCGCTTCCGCTAAACCGTTGGGACCGCAACGATTATTGCGGCCGTCGATGGCGAATGCCGCCATGCAGAATGCAGCATTGATTTACCTCATTTCCTGTGCATATGCCTCGCAAAATCGCTTACGGAGATGTCATGCTGAAGACCGAGGAATATCTGATCGAAACGGCCGACCGCTGCATTCGGCTGGCGCGCGAAGGCCGCGCGCTGATCGAGCGGCTGGAAGTCATCAGCCAAGAGCTGATGGCGCGCGCCGTCGAGCTCGACACCACGCGAGACAAGAAACAGAGCGACAAACCGGCGCCTTAGGCGCCGCGTCTTCCGGTTGGAATCGAAAAGCCCGGCGGTAGAGCCGGGCTTTTTGTTTCTTGCGGGCGCGTTCTACGCCGCGCCGCGCATTTCGCCGCCGCCGTTGGCAGGCGGGATGGGCGCGCCGTCGGCGGCGTATTCGTTGAGCTTGTTGCGCAGCGTGCGGATCGAGATGCCGAGGATGTTGGCGGCATGCGTGCGGTTGCCGAGGCAGTGCCTGAGCGTCTCCAATATCAGGTCGCGCTCGACCTCGGCGACGGTGCGGCCGACCAGGTTGCGCGTGACCTGCTCGGCGGCCATCGCCGCTTGCGCCGCCGCGCCGGTGCCGCGCGCAGAATCGAGGCGGACGCCGTCGGGCGAGAGGATGCCGTCGACGCCGATCTCGGGGCCCGAGGAGAGCAGCACCGCGCGGTGCAGCGTGTTCTCCAATTCGCGCACATTGCCCGGCCAGCGGTTGGTGCTGAGCGCGCGGCGCGCTTCCGCCGACAAGGGGCGCCCCGGCAGGCCGTTGGCGGCGGAATATTTTTTTACGAAATACTGCGCGAGCTCGCCGATATCGGCCGGGCGCTCGCGCAGCGGCGGAATCTTCAGGTTCACCACGTTGAGGCGGAACAGGAGATCTTCGCGGAATTTACCCTCGCGCACCGCCTCGGTGAGATTGCGGTTGGAGGTGGCGAGAATGCGGATGTCGACCGGCACGGGCCTGTTGCCGCCGACCCGGTCGATCACCCGCTCCTGGATGGCGCGCAGCAGCTTGGCTTGCAGCCGCACCTCCATTTCGGAAACCTCGTCGAGCAGCAGCGTGCCGCCGCTCGCCTCCTCGAATTTGCCGATGCGGCGGCCGAGCGCGCCGGTAAAGGCGCCCTTCTCATGGCCGAACAATTCCGACTCGAGCAGGTTTTCCGGAATGGCCGCGCAATTGACGGTGATGAACGGCTTCTTGGCGCGCTGCGACCGCGCGTGCACGAAGCGCGCCAGCACTTCCTTGCCGGTGCCGCTTTCGCCGGTGATCAGCACCGAGGCATCGGAGCCGGCGATCTGCTGGGCGAGTTTGACCAAGGCGGCCATGGCGTCGTCGCGATAGATGAGGTCGCGCCTGTCGTCGGCCACCGCCGCCAGCACCGCCGCGATCAGCTCGGGGTCGGGCGGCAGCGGGATGTACTCCTTGGCGCCGGCGTGGATGGCATTGACGGCGGCGCGCGCGTCGTTGGTGACGCCGCAGGCCACGATCGGCACGTGGATGCGCTCGGCATCGAGCCGCGCCACCAGATCGCGGATGTCGAGCGCCACGTCCGCCATCAAGAGGTCGGCGCCGCGGCCCGAGCGCAGCACGGCGAGCGCCTGCTCGTTGCTTTCGGCGTGCGTGACGGAGGCGCCCTTGTCCATGGCGAGCTTGGTCGCGGTGGTGAGCTGGCCTCCGAGCGTGCCGATGATGAGGAGTCTCATTGTCTTTGTCCTCGCCTTGCGGTGGGCCGATTGCGAGCAGCGAATAGCGAATGGGACGAAGAATGGCGCTCGCTATCCGCTTTTCGCCATTCGCTATTCACCTGAGTCATCAGTTCCGCTCCGCCTGGATGATTTCCGTCATGGTCACGCCGAGCTTCTCCTCGACCAGCACGACTTCGCCGCGCGCGACCAGGCGGTTGTTGACGTAGATGTCGATCGCTTCGCCGACCTTGCGGTCGAGCTCGAGCACGGCGCCGGGGCCGAGCTTGAGCAGTTCGCCGACCTCCATACGGGCGCGGCCGAGCACGGCGGAGACCTGCACCGGCACGTCGAACACCGCCTCGAGATCGGCCGCCCCGAGGTCGCTGTTGTCCTCTGTCGCCAGCGTGGAGTTTTCGGCCGCCTGCATCTCGCCGCCGCCTTCCAGATCGGGCAGCGGGACTTCTTTGTTATCGGCGTCGCTCATGGCGTCGTTCTCCCGGGACTCTCTGTCGTTGCGCCGACGCGGGCGGCGATATAGCGGGCGACCGCGTCATTGATGAGCGCGAGCGTGGCGGCTTCCTCGCGCGCGACGCCGCCCTCGGCCCATTCGATGCGGCAGTCGCCGGCGGCAAGCCCCGGCTCGGGCAGCATCACCAGCCGGCCCTCGAAGCCGCGCGCATGGGCGATCTCCTCGAGCTTTGCCTTCGCCATCTCGTAGATCTCCGGGCCGGTTTGCACCACCACGTGCGGGGTCTTGACGAGGTGCTGGAAACATTCGGTGGCCAGCGCGGAAATCTCGGCGAGCGGCTCGCGCGCGATCAGTTCGGGCGCCAGCTTGGCGGCGACCGCGACCGCCACTTCGACCGCCTCGGTCTCCAGCCGCGCCTCGATGCCGCCGAGCGCGCGGTCAAGCTTGGCGAGGCCGTCGGCGATCAGCGCGAGCGCGTTGGCGGCGCGCTGGGCCGCCTCGCCCTCGGCCTGTTTCTGGCCGGCGGCAAAGCCGTTGCGATAGGCGATCGATTCGGCGTCGGCGCGGCGCCGCTCGTGCTCGACCAGCGTGATGGTCGGCTTCTGGCCCCCGGAGAAGTCCTCGTCGAACAGATATTTGGCCGTCGTCTTCATCGCTCGCCATTCCCCGCTCGGCCCCGCGCAAGCGGGGACCCGGCGCAAGTGATTTCGACGCGCGCGATCGGCGCTCTGGAGTCCCGCCCGTGCGGGAATGAGCGGATGGGGGATCGACGGTCGGACGTTGTCGTTGTCATCAGTAGATCATCTCTTCGTCGCCGCGGCCCTTGGAAATCAGGATTTCGCCCTTGGCCGCCAAATCCTTGGCGACGTTGACCAGCAGCGCCTGCGCTTCGTCGACGTCGCGCAGCCGCACCGGGCCCATGGCCTGCATGTCGTCCACCAGCATCTTGGCGGCGCGCGTCGACATGTTTGAGAAGAAGAACTGGCGCACGGGCTCCGATGCGCCCTTGAGCGCGATCGCCAGCTTGTCCTTGTCGATGTTGCGCATCAGCGTCTGGGTCGAGGCGGTGTCGAGCTTGACCAGGTCGTCGAAGGTGAACATCAGCGCCTTGATGCGCTCGGCCGCCTCGCGGTTTTCCTCCTCCAGCGAGGTCAAAAAGCGCGTCTCGGTCTGCCGGTCGAAATTGTTGAAGATTTCCGCCATCACCTCGTGCGCGTCGCGCCGCCGCGTCTTCGACAGGTTGGACATGAATTCGGTGCGCAGCGTCTGCTCGACGCGCTCGATCACCTCCTTCTGCACCAATTCCATGCGCAGCATGCGGTTGATCACGTCGAGCGACAGGTCCTCGGGCAAGATCGCCAATACGCGCGCGGCATGCTCGGGGCGCAGCTTCGACAGCACCACGGCGACCGTCTGCGGGTATTCGTTCTTCAGGTAGTTCGCCAGCACCTCTTCCTGCACATTGGCGAGCTTTTCCCACATGTTGCGGCCCGCCGGTCCGCGGATCTCGTCCATAATGCCGTGCACGCGCTCGGGCGGCAGGTATTGCTGCAGCAGTCGCTCGGTGGCGTCGTAGTTGCCGAGCAGGGCGCCGGAGGCGGACATGCGGCCGACGAATTCAAGCAGCAGCTCCTCGACCGATTCCGATTCGATCGTGCCGAGCGACGACATCACCGTGGAGATTTCGCGCAATTCGTCGTCGTCGAGCAGGCTGAAGATCTTGCCGCCGTATTGCTCGCCGAGCGCCAGCATGAGCACGGCCGCCCGCTCCGGCCCGGTCAGCTTGCGCCGGCCGGGATTGACCTGCTGCTTGCTCGCGAGCTCGGCCATCAGCCCGCCGATGTCGGCGCGCACCCCCTGTTCGGCGGCCAGTTCTTTTTTGCTGACTTCGTAGGAAGAAGGCATGGCTTAGGCCGCGTCCTCGTGGAGCCAGCTGCGGATGACCGAGACGGCTTCGTGCGGGTTCTTTTCAGCGAGCTCGCCGACTTTCTGCACCGATTGAGCGTGCACCTGGCCCTGCACCTTGGCGATGTCGATCATCGCAGAGGTCCGGTTGGAGATGGCGACCGCCTCGTCGCTGCCGACGATCGACACGTTGGGGCCGCCGGTCGAGGTGATGGTGCCGCCGCCGCCGCCGCTGACGGTGACGCCGCCGCCGGGCGCCGCGATGGCGCCGCCGCCTTTGCCGGGCGCGCCGGCGATGAGCGCGGCGCCCGCCGGTCCATCCGGCGTGACGATGCGGCGTACCAGCGGTCGCACCACGGTAAGCAGCACGATCAGTCCGAGCAGCGCCATGACGCCCAGATTGGCGCCGCGCATGATGTCGTCCTTGCTGAACTGCAGATAGCTCATCCAGCCGGTCGGCTCGTTGATCGGCATCGGCGGCGTTTCGGCGAAGCGCAGATTGACCACCTCGACCTGGTCGCCGCGCTTGGCGTTAAAGCCGATGGCCGAGCGCACCAGGGCGGCGATGCGCTCGATCTCCTCCTTCGAGCGCGGCTTGTAGACCGGCTTGCCTTGGGCATCCTTGGAATAGGTGCCGTCGACGAGGACGGCGGCGGAGATGCGGTTGACGCGGCCGGCTTCCGTCACCTCGGTCTTGGTGGTGTGGGAAATCTCGTAATTGACGATCTCCTCGCTCTTGCTGTCCTGCGAGTGATTGCGATTGTTGGCGGCGTCTGCATTGCCGTTGTTGCCGGGGGCGGGCTTGTTGCCGCCCGGCAGCTCGTTGCTGACGGAGACGCTGCCGCCGTTGCCGTTGCCGCTCGCGGACTTCTCCTCGCGCGTCTGGCTCGAGCGCACCACGCGCCCCTCGGGATCGTACTTGTCGGACGTCTGCGTCACCCGGTTGACGTCGAAATCGGCGTTGATCTGCACGCGCGCGCGGCCCGGGCCGACCACCGAGGTGACGATGTTCTCCACCTCTTTGCGCAGACGGCTCTCGTAGGCGATTTTGCGCTCGTCCGCGCCGGCGCCCGAAATGGCGTTGTCGTCGCCGGCGCCGTCGGCGAGCAGCTTGCCGCTCTCGTCGACCACCGACACGCGGTCGGGCTTCAGGCCCCTGACGGCGGACGCCACCAAGTGCCGGATGGCGCGCACTTGCGAGGGCTCCAGCGTCCCGTTCACCTTCAGCACGATCGAGGCGGAGGCTTGCACCGCCTCGCGCGAGAACAGCGGCCGGTCGGGCAGCACCAGGTGCACGCGCGCGGCGTCCACCTTGTCGAGACTGCGGATGGTGCGGGCGAGCTCGCCCTCCAGCGCGCGCAGCTTGTTGATGTTCTGGATGAAGGAGGTGGCGCCGAGCGCGTCCGACTTGTCGAAAATCTCGTAGCCGACGCCGCCGCCCTTGGGCAGGCCGCTCTCGGCTTCCTTCATGCGCAGGCGGGCGACCTTGTCGCTCGGCACCAGGATGATGGCGCCGTTGTTCTTGATCTCATAGGAGACGCCCTGGCGGTCGAGGTCCTTGGCGATGGCGGCCGAGTCCTCCATCGACAGGTCGGTGAACAACGGCACCATCTGCGGTGCCGTCATATGGATGATCAGGAAGGAGAAGAAGCCGACCAGCGCCAGGGTCACCGCGCCATCGCGGCCAGTCGCGCAGCGCCGAGCGACTTGACGAAGTCGAAGAAACCTTTCACCGGCTTGTCCCACCCATCGGGCGCTGATTTCCGCGCCTTGCCCGGCAAGATTTGCCCAGTTTATGGTTAGCGTCGGGTTAATAGCGGCAGTCGTTCGCCGCGCACATCAAAAGCGCGCGCGCGCGATTCGCTTGCCTTGCATCGCGAGCCATCCGGCACACGTTGCGCGCGTGTTTGCAAAGACGGCGCTCAAAATGCAAAGCGCCAGCCGCAGGGGCCGGCGCCGCTTCGAAAACCGTGATCGGGTTCGGCTATTGCCGGTACTGCTGAATGCGCGTGGTGCGCAGGCCGGCGAGGCCATGCTGGTCGATGGAGTATTGCCAGGAGAGAAATTCCTCGACCGTCAGGGTATAGCGTGCGCAGGCTTCTTCGAGCGACAACAGGCCGCCGCGCACAGCCGCAACCACCTCAGCCTTGCGCCGGATGACCCAGCGCTTGGTGGTCGGAGGCGGCAGGTCCGCAATCGTGAGCGGACTGCCATCAGGCCCGATGACATACTTGACCCTCGGGCGGTGGGGCTCGGTCATAGGTGTACTCACAAGCACAAGACTCGACTGACGCAACTCCGGCAAATTACAAGCCGCGGCTTAAAATTTACCTAAGCGAAAAGTGCGAACCGGGAAATCATTGCCCTGTTTCTGCTAACCTTTTGGTTACAGATGGGATACCGGATTACCGCATCCGGCTGCTGCAGAAAAGCACAATTGCACGGCTAATATAGGGCCCGAGCAAAGCATTTTAGGGGTGCGACTTGGAAAAGGTTCCGGCCGGCGATTCTGCGCGTTGGCTCTCCTTTGTCCGCTATATCAGCATCTTGCTGGTGGTGGCGGCGGCCTATTTCGTGCTGGCCAAGCTCGGTTTGCAGCTCGCCTCGGTCAACCCCAGCGCGAGCCCGATCTGGGCGCCGAGCGGTATCGCGCTCGCCGCGGCGTTGCTCGGAGGCTTGCGGGTCTGGCCGGCGATTTTCGTCGGCGCTTTCGCCGCCAACGCCATCACCGCCGGCACCCTGGAGACCTCCGCCCTCATTGCGGTCGGCAATACGCTCGAGGCGGTAACGGGTGCCTTCCTGATCGGGCGCTGGGCGGGCGGAAGCAACGCTTTCCGGACGCCGGCGGGGGTGGCGAAATTCGCCTTGGTGGTGGTCGGGCCGGCCACCGTGACGAGCGCCAGCATCGGCGTGGTGACGCTCTCGGTTGCCGGTTTCGCGGCGTGGCAGAATTTCGCTCCGATCTGGGTCACCTGGTGGCTGGGCGATGCCGCCGGCGCTCTCGTGGTGACGCCGGCGATCGTGTTGTGGGCGCAGAGCGGCCGGCGCGCATTCCGCCGCGGCGAGCTGGTCCCGCTCGCTGCGGTGGTGGGGGCCACGGTCGCCGTCGGCCTCATCGCCTTCAGCCCGCTGCTGCCGCGGTCGGAATATTCGAGCCCGCTCGGGTTCCTGGCGATTCTGCCGCTGGTGTGGACCGCGCTGCGCCGCGGCCCGCGCGACACCGCGACGGCGAGCCTCATCCTCACCGGTTTCACCATCTGGGCGACGCTCGAGCACAGCGGGCCGTTCGGGCAGATGGGCATCAACGAATCATTCCTGCTGCTGCTCACCTTCATGATCAGCCTGTCGGTACCGAGCCTGGCGCTGAGCGCCGACGTCGCGATGCGACGGGCGAGCGAAGAAAGCCTGCGGCGCACGCAGGCCGAGCTCGACCGTCGCGTCAAGGAACGCACCGCCGCTCTGGCCGACGCCAATATCCACCTGCAGGAAGCCCAACGCCTGGCCAATCTCGGCAGCTGGTCATGGGACGTGCGGCAAGACCGCGTGGCCTGGTCCGACCAGCTGTTCGAGATCTACGGCGTGCCGCGCAAGGCCTTTATGGGGACGGTCGACCAATTCTTGAGTTTCGTCCATGCGGACGACCGCGAGCACGTGGAAGACAGCATCGACGGCGCGCTCAGGTCAGGCAAGCCCTTCAGCCACGAGGAGCGCATCGTGCGCCCCGACGGCGGCGTGCGTTATCTGCAGAGCACCGGCGAGGTCGTGCGCGACGAGAAGGGCGCGCCGATCCGCATGCTCGGCGTCTGCCTCGACGTCACCGAACGCAAAAAGGCCGAGCGCGCGCTGCGCCAGTCCGAGCAGAGCTATCGGCTCCTGCTGCGCGGCGTGCGCGACTACGCGATCTACATGCTCGATCCGCAGGGCCACGTGTTGAGCTGGAATGCCGGCGCCGCGCGCATCAAGGGGTACGAAGCCGACGAGATCGTCGGGCAGAATTATGAGCGCTTCTTCACCGACGAGGACCGCGAGGCCGGGGAGCCTCGACGCACGCTCGAGATCGCGGCGCGCGAGGGGCAATGCGAATCGCAAGGCTGGCGGGTGCGCAAGGACGGCAGCCGCTTCTATTCCACCTCGGTGATCGACGCCATCCGCAACGACGCCGGCCAGCTGGTCGGCTTCGCCAAGGTCACCCGCGATATCACCGAGCAGCGTCAGGCCCAGATCGCCCTCGAGGAGACGCGCGAACAGCTCGCCCAGGTGCAGAAGATGGAGGCGATCGGCCAGCTCACCGGCGGCATCGCGCATGACTTCAATAATCTGCTGATGATCGTATCCGGCTACGCGCAGATCCTGCAGGGCCGGCTCAAGGAAGCCAAGGACAAGCAGGCGATCGAGGCAATCCGCGCCGCTGCCAGCCGCGGCGAGAAGCTGACGCGGCAGCTTTTGGCCTTCTCGCGGCGCCAGACCCTCATGCCGGTGGTGGTCGACCTGCGCCAGCGCATCGACGCCGTGCGCGACATGCTGGTGCCGTCGCTGCGCGGCAATATCAAGCTCGAATACGACATCGAAGACAAGGTCTGGCCGGTGGAGGTTGATCTCGGCGAACTCGAACTGGCGCTCGTCAACATCGCGGTCAATGCGCGCGACGCCATGCCGGACGGCGGAGCCATCACGCTGTCGGCGCGCAACGTGGTGCTCAAGCCGGGCTCGGCGGCAGGTGCCTTGAAAGGCGACTTTGTGGCGATCGCCATCATCGACACCGGCAGCGGCATGCCGCCCGACGTTCTGCAACGCGTGTTCGAGCCGTTCTACACCACCAAGCCGGTCGGCAAGGGGACCGGGCTCGGGCTTTCGCAAGTGCACGGCTTTGCCATGCAGTCCGGAGGGGCCGCGACGGTGTCGAGCCAGGTCGGCAAAGGCACCGCGGTCACCATCTATCTGCCGCGCAGCCTGGGCGAGCCTTCCGCGCGGACCGGGGAAGGTCATGCGCTCGACTCCGATGTGCACGGGATGGTCTTGCTGGTCGAGGACAGCCGCGAGGTGGCCGACGTCACCAGCACGCTGTTGGAACAGCTCGGCTATCGCGTGGTGCGGGCGGAGAACGCCGCCGAGGCGCTGCGGCATCTGCAGCAGGGCATTCATTTCGATCTCTTGTTCTCGGATATCGTGATGCCGGGGCCGATGAACGGGCTGGCGCTGGCGCAGACGTGTCGCGACAATTTCCCCGACATCGCGGTATTGCTGACGACCGGATACAGCGACGCCGCCCAACAGGCCGACGGCCGTTTCGACATCCTGCGCAAGCCGTTCGAATTGTCCGCGCTCGAGCGCGCGGTCGAGGCAGCGCTGCACGGAGGCGGACGCAGAAAACGCGCGCAGCCTGCGCGCAAGCGGCCAGCATGACAGGGAACAGTATCAGTGATCAGTAATCAGAAATCAGAGGCGATCTGATTACTGATCCCTGATCCCTGACCCTCACAGCCCCGAGCGGACGATCTGCTGCAGTTGGTCCATCGTGTAGCTTGCGCCATTGATCGACAAGACCGGCGTGCTTTGCGTGAGATCGACCGAATCGACCACCGCCTGCACTTGGGTCGAGATGGCCGAGGACTGGCCGTTGGCGTCGACCCCGCTGGCGCTGAGCGTGTACTTGCCGTCCGGCTGGCTAGTGCCATCGTTGCCATGCCCGTCCCAGGTGAAGGTCTGGCTGCCGGCATCGACCGAAAAACTGCCGGTATAGACGGTCTTGCCGGTGGAATCCGCAATCGAGATGGTGGCGCTGGTCGGCTTGGTCGCGCTCAGGGTCCAGGTCGCGCTGCCATTGGCGAGATTCGCCGTCTGGCCGTTCACCACCACCGTGGCGCCGACCAGGCTGAGCGCGGAGGTTGCCTGCGCGGTCTGCTGCAGCGAGACCAGCGTCGACAACTGGTCGTTCGATTTGAGCTGCTGCTCGACTTGCGCGAACTCGACCAGCTGCTGGGTAAATTGATTGGTGTCGAGCGGATCGAGCGGGTCTTGGTTCTGCAGCTGGGTGGTCAGCAACTGCAGGAAGGTCGTGAAGTCGCCGGCGATCGTCGAGGTGTCGATCGAGCTCGCCGTGGTGCTGCCGGTGCTGGTGGTGCTGGTGGTTGTCGGCGTTGATGAGACCGCAGACGTGGTGATCGCGCTCATGGTTTTTTCCTAAACGCGGATGTCCAATCCGCCGTTGAGCCGGGCGAGCCGGCTGTAACTGCTGGTAGGTGTCTCGATCGGCGCTAAGGCGTCGTCTTCCGCCACCGGCTTGGCGCTGTTGGGATCGGCGCCGGAATTCTGCTGTTGGCCGGCGCTCTGATCGCGCAGCGAAAACTGCAAGCCGTTGTCGGCGGTCTTCAAGCCGGCATCCTGAAACGCGCGCTGCAGGCCGCTGGCATCGCGTTGCAGCAGGGCGAGCGTGTCTTTGCGGTCGGCAATCACATGCGAGGTGACGCGGCCGTCCTTGTCGACGTCGAGGCGCACCTCGACGCGGCCGAGCTCGGGCGGATCGAGCCGGATTTCGAAGTGGTTCTTGCCGGCGAGCGCCTTGCCGGCGATGTCGATAGCGACGCCCGAGAGGGGAACGGCGACGGCTTGTGGCAGTTGCGGCAAGGACTGGGCCGGGCTGCCGCCGAGCGACTGCGTGATGGGGGCGCCGGCTTGGCCGGCGGCCATGGGCGGCGCCAGGATGTCAGCCGCGTTCGGGGTGGCATGTGCGCCGGGATTGAGCGTTGGCTGCGCGTCCGGGCCGGCGGCGTGCTGGTGAAGATTGGCGAGGGCGGCAGACGTCGACGCGGGCTTTGCCTCTTTGCCGGCATCGGCGGCCTGTTGCGTTCCGCCGGCTTGCGCCGCCGTCGTCTTGCCGTCGCCGTCGGTTTGGCTGCCTGCGGCGGATGTGGCCGCCTCGGTTTGCGGCAGTTCGGGCGATTTCAATTTTGCGGCGGAGTTGTCGTTCGCGGCGACGGCAATCCCTTGTACCGCCGACTGGGACGCGGCTGGCGCATCGCTTATTGCGGCGGTTGCCGCAGTGGGCGCGGCCGCCGCCGGCGCCGCATTGGTGCCGGCCGACAGGAGCTGGTCGGCCGCGGACGCTTGCAGCGTGCTGTCGTTAGCCGCCTGCGATGCATCGTCGGACTTATCCTTGTCGTCCTTGCCTTGCCCCTTGATGCCGGTTTCGTCCGATACCTTCGCGTCCCCGTCGGTGGTCTTTTGCGTGACGCTCTTGCCGTCGCCGCTTGCGGCATTGGCTTGCAGCTCGGCCGCAACCTGGTCGGCCGCGCTCTGAATCCCGGTGTTCTCGTTGGCGGTATTCGCGGCAGAATCCGCATTTTCGCTGCTCGCGGTATTGCCGGCACTTGCGTCGGGCGTGCCTTTTGCAACGCTCTGCGCTGTCGACGCGCCGCTGGTGGCCGCGCTGGCCGCGGTCGCCTGATCCTCGGCGTTCGCTGTCACGGTACTGCTTGCGGTGTCTTTGCCGGCGCTTGCGGCGTCGCTGGTCCCGGTCGTTTTGGCGGTTGGGTCGGTTTTGGCGGCCGGATCGCTGCTGGCGGCTGCCGGTTGGTCCGCCTTTGTGGGCGATGGCGACGGCGAAGCCGGCGTCTGGCTCGTTTCGTCGAGCAGGCTTTCGAACGACGAAACGCCGCCGCTATTCGACGCTGCGCTTACGCGCGGCGTGGGGAGAACGGCGGGCTTAAGGGCAGGGGCTTCTGACGCAACCGACGGCACGGGGAGATCTCCGGGTATCCGCCGTGTGATTTGCAATCGTCAGGCCACCCGGTCCGCGGCAGAACAATGTGGTATTTCAAATGCTTACGCAATCGCCGCCGGCGGGCGAAGTGCCCAAGCCCGGCAGCGCTTGCTGGCCGCAGGCAAGATTTGCCGGCCCGGCCTTGTGCGGAACCCGCAATGCATTGTCTGGCGCCGATCCCCACTTATAGTAAGAACAGCCATGCCCAATTCACTCGACCTCGACGGCCGCCCGCAGGACACCCGTGTCGTCGTCGCCATGTCCGGCGGCGTCGATTCCTCGGTGACCGCTGCGCTTTTGAAGGCCGAAGGCTATGACGTGGTGGGGGTCACGCTGCAGCTTTACGACCACGGCGCCGCCACCCACCGCAAGGGCGCCTGCTGCGCCGGGCAGGACATCTACGACGCCCGCCGCGTGGCGGAAAGCATCGGCATTCCGCATTACGTGCTCGACTACGAGAGCCGCTTCAAGGAAGCGGTGATCGACCGCTTCGCCGAGAGCTATATCCACGGCGAGACGCCGGTGCCGTGCGTCGACTGCAATATGTCGATCAAGTTCCACGATCTGCTGATCACTGCGCGCGAGCTGGGCGCGCATGTGCTGGCGACCGGGCACTACGTCGCCTCGCGCACGCTTGTTTCCGGCGGCCGCGCGCTCTATCGCGCACGCGACGAGGAGCGCGACCAGAGCTATTTCCTGTTCGGCACCACGCGCGAGCAGCTTGACAGCCTGCGCTTTCCCCTCGGCGAACGCAGCAAGGCGGAGACGCGCGCGCTGGCGCACAAGTTCGGGCTTGCCGTGGCCGACAAGCACGACAGCCAGGACATCTGCTTCGTGCCGACCGGGCATTACGCCGAGGTGATCGAGCGGCTCAAGCCCGGCGCGGCGGAATCCGGCGCCATCGTCGATCTCGACGGCAAGGTGCTGGGCGCGCACAACGGCATTATCCATTTCACGATCGGGCAGCGCCGCGGGCTCGGGCTGGCGACCGGCTCGCCGCTCTACGTGGTGCGGCTCGATGCCGAGCGCCGCCAGGTGGTGGTCGGCCCGCGCGAGGCGTTGCGCATGAGCCGCATCCTGTTGCGCGACGTCAACTGGATCGGCGACGGGAGCATCGACGAGGCGCTCGCCGACGACCGCCGCGAGGTGTTCGTCAAGGTGCGCTCGACGCGGGCGCCGCAGCCCGGCTGGCTGCGCGCGGCGGGCGGAGAATACGAGGTCGAACTCGCCGACGGCGAAGACGGCGTATCGCCCGGCCAGGCCTGCGTGTTCTACGATGCCGGCAACGGCCAGGCGCGCGTGCTGGGCGGCGGCTTCATCAAGAGCGCGGCGGCTGCCGCCGATGCCGCGCCGCTAAGCGACGAGCGCATGGCGCAAGCCGCCGCGCATTAACGTCCGCCGCATGGGGGACATCGACAAACAAAGCGTCGAGCGCGCCTACGCGCGCTGGGCCCCGGTATACGATCTGGTGTTCGGGGCGGTGTTCGATGCCGGGCGGCGCGCCGCCATCGCCGCGGCCGAGCAGGCCTGCGGACCCAAAGGCGGCCGCATCTTGGAAGTCGGCGTCGGCACCGGCATCTCGCTGCCCGACTACGCGCGCGTCAACCGTCTGGTCGGCTGCGACATCTCCATGCCGATGCTGCGCAAGGCGGTGGAGCGGGTCAAAGCGCACAAGCTCGACAATGTCGAATTGGTGGCGCTGATGGATGCCGAGCACCTGCCGCTGCCGGACGCCAGCTTCGACGTGGTGGTGGCGCAGTTCGTCATCACCGCGGTGCCGCACCCGGAAGCGACGCTCGATGAATTCGCGCGCGTGACCAAGCCGGGCGGCGAAATCGTTTTGGTCAATCACATCGGCGCCGAAGGCGGGCCGCGCCGCGCCTTCGAGCAATGCTTCGCGCCGGTCGCGCGCAGGCTCGGCTGGCGGCCGGAATTTCCTTACAAGCGCTTGGCCGATTGGGCGCGGCTCCACGGCGGCGTTGACGTGATCGAGCGCCGGTCCATGCCGCCGCTCGGCCATTTCGCCTTGATCCGGTTCGGCCGCAGCGCGTGACACTGCAGCGCGGAACCCCGGCACGCGCTTCGCCGTTATCCCCTGCAAAACAAGGGAGCGGCGCGATGAAATTGCCACGTTTCGGGCTGGCTTTGGCGCTGACATTGGCGTTGCCGGCGCTCGCCGCAGCGCAAGCGCCGCCGGCGAACGCCCCGCCGGTGCGGCCCAAGGCCGAGCTCAACAACAACCCGCATGATTGCGCGCACAGCCGGGAAACGGTCGGACAGGGCACTGACAGCGTCGACATCAAGAAGCCGCAGGGCAAGGACCTCAGTCAGCAACTCGCGCAGTCGAACGGCGTGATCTGCCCGCCGCCGCATATCGACCAAGGAATCAAGAAGCCGGCGGCGCCGACCGGCACCATGCCGGTGATCCCGCCGCCGGGCTCGCCGGGCGGCGATCCGAACGTGCAGCCCAAGTGAGCGCTCGGCGATCGTACGAAGTGCCCGATTGTGCGGTGGTTCGATTGCCTTGCTTGACAGCTTGTGAAGGCGCTCCCTATATCGCCCCATTCCGGCCGCGGCCGGAACTCGGTGGCGGGGTAGCTCAGCTGGTTAGAGCAGCGGAATCATAATCCGGAGGTCGGGGGTTCGAGTCCCTCCCCCGCTACCAAAACATCAATGTTTTCCGTACCTTATGTATTTTCAGACATTGCCTTGTATGAAGCATATTAGTTTCATACATTTGATGGATGCCAAGTCGGACAAAGCCGTATCAGCTTCAATCAGTTCCTCGGTATCCGGAAGCTCTAAAAATCTACCGGATACCTGCAAGTTCCCATTGGCAGGTCCGCTACTTCATTGACGGGAAATACATCCGGAAAAGCACCAACACCGATGACAAGGCAGAGGCGATCACATTTGCCAAAAATCTGTTTGATAGTGTCCGGTTAGCTGACCGATTAGACCAACAAAAGCACCCCCACACATTTGCTGCCGCCGCTCGCAAATTTCTTCAGTCTCAGGCTTCACGAGTAGCAGCGGGAGATATTGATGCCAGAAATCAATACGAGGACCAGAATAAGCTAAACACAGATATTCTGCCTTACTTCCAAACGATGGATGTAAGTCAGATCACAAAACAAACAATAAATGAATATCTCGCTTCCCTGACTGATCGGCATTTATCAAAATCAACTCGTAACAAACATGTTGGTGTCATTCGCAAAGTTCTGAAACATGCTTGTGACTCCGGAATCTTGAAGTCTCTCCCAACATTTCCAACTATTGGGCAGAATGCGAATCCGAGGAGTTGGTTTGACAGAGATGAATACAAAACACTTAGGGACACAGCAAAAAGATATGCCGAGCAAAAATATGTAGCCCACGCGAAAGTCAAAGGGAAAAGCGTTCGTCGTCTTGTCTATACGGATGAGTTTTATGATTTCATTATCTTCTCGGTAAATGTGTTCGTTCGCATATCCGATATAAAGCTGCTCCAAAACAAACACATCAAGATCATCACGAAGGGCAAAAACATAGGATTGGCAATTCGTCCGCCTGATTCCAAGACGGACGACCGAAACTCAATCAGCATGGAAGTAGCGGTGCCGGTTTATCGTCGGCTGTTAGCGCGTCATCAGAAACTTGGATTAGCCGGACCCAACGATTATGTGTTTTATCCAGAACACAAAAACCGAGCCTATGCTCTGAATGTTATCCGCCGCTTGTTTGACCATCTGCTTCATCAAACCAATCTGAAAACCGATGCTAATGGAATCGCCCGAACGCTATACAGTCTCCGACATACGGCATTGATGTTTAGATTTTTATACGGAGGTGATGTTGATATTCGGGCATTGGCTCACAACGCACTTACATCCATTCCGATGCTGGAAAAGTTCTATCTGGCGCATGTCCAATCAGAAATGAAAATGAAAGAACTACAGAGATTCGTTCCGTAAAAAGAGGTTGCTGAAAGCTATGACGACCGCAAAGAAAGCCGTGATCTATGCCCGTGTCAGCACTGACTCCCAAACCACCGAAAATCAAACCCGTGAGTTGGAAGCCTATGCCGCAAGGATGGGTTATCAAATTGTCGCAACTTTGACCGACAAGGGGATCAGTGGGAGTAAAGGCAAAGAAGATAGACCTGCCTTCCGTCGTCTTTGTGAAATGATTGCCCGAAAGGAAACTGAGATTGTTCTGTGTTGGAGCGTTGACAGAATTTCGAGGAGCATGACAGACCTGTTGTCATTCCTTGGTGAGTTGAAAGCCAAGGGTGTTGATTTGTTCCTTCATCAACAAAATCTGGATTCGTCCACGCCTTCGGGAAGAGCCATGTTTTTGCTATCCGGGATTTTTTCCGAACTTGAAACGGCTATCCTCAAAGAACGAATACACGCGGGCTTGAATCGGGCGCGGCAAAATGGTGTTCGCCTCGGCAGACCCTCGGTTTGGAACACCCCCCAAGTCATAAACTCGGTGAAACTTCTGCGAGAAAGGCAAATGCCGATTCATCAAATTGCAAAATCGCTCAGAATTGGAGTTGGCACGGTCAGCAAGATTTTGGCGGCAGCGTAGGGGATCACACCCGGATTTATTTGTAGGGGATTTAGAAACGACCTGACGACCATTCAGCCCTATTGCGAATGCAGACACTGGGCAGTTGTTTTGAAAACAAACTGCCGGACTGATTATTGGGTCGAAAAGTCAAAAAATTCAAAAAAGTTGGATTATTCTGGTCTGCATGAGCGCTAAAATATTTTTTTAGTGCCGGTAACAATATACCTATTTTGCAAGGTTACCGGATTCCTCCGAGCTAAATACGTATGACACCTTTGATAAGGGGGAGCCGCCAAACAGGCTCGGCGCTGTCCAAAACAGGAGGGCACGTCAAATCCGTTGGGCAAAGGCAACGGTGAGACATTTATTTGTTTCATTTTTAAAAAAGCCGATGTTTTTCGTGACATCGGTACGATCCAGGCAACGATCGCACTTGCGACCTGGGCATACGCTTGAAGTCGGCTGATTTGGCTCAGGCGTGTGGGCGTTGGAATAAAACTGAGAAGAAAAGCAGAAAGCCCAACCGCGCTTTTCCTTGAAAAAGGTTTCTCAAAATCAGCGTGCGAGTCCGGGATCTCAGGACTGCGCATTCCGATGATCGCGTCCACTTGTTCCGATGCATCGCGACCACCCATTACGATCGATCGCGACCAGTGTGACGGCGCCGTCAGGTGCATTTGCTGATCTCAGTGTTCTGGCTCGGCGTCAAGCACGATTGAGGCCGTCCCCGTAGTCAACAGGAAGGACCCGCGCGCGGCGCGGAGTGCCCCCCGGCTGACGCAGCGGCGCGCGCGGGAGGTCCCTGTTGACCCACGGGGACGTGCCGGGACGCTGGGTCTGGGTTTCATTTCTTTGCTCCCTTGGACGGCTTGCCATCGGCTGCGCTCGCGGTCACGGGCGCCGCCGGCGCGGCGGGCGCCTCGCTGGCTGTGAGCTTGCGCATCGATGGGCCATCGAGTTCGAGCCGGTAGGCGTTGTGAACAATACGATCCAGGATCGCATCGCCGAGAGTCGGTTCGCCAATAACCTCGTGCCAAGTGGCCACGGGGAGTTGGCTGGTGATCAGTATGGAGCCGCGGCCATGGCGATCTTCGACGATCTCCATGAGATCGCGCCGCTGGCCGGCCGAGAGGCGATCAGGTCCCCAGTCATCGAGCACGAGGAGGTCGACCTTGACCAGCATCCGGAACAACCGAGCGAAGCGGCCGTCGCCGTGGGCGAGATCGATATCGGCGAACAGGCGCGGCACGCGGGCGTAGTGGACGGTGTGGCCGTCGCGGCAGGCCTTCTGCGCCAGCGCACAGGATAACCACGACTTGCCCACGCCGCACGGCCCGGTGACCAGGAGGCTGCGGTGCTCGGCGATCCAGCGGCAGGTGGTCAGTTGCTGGAACAGCGCCTTATCGAGCCGGCGCGGCGTGCGGTAGTCGACGTCCTCGATTGCGGCTTGGCTATGACGCAGCCGCGCAGCGCGCAGTCGGGTTTGGAAGCGCTTTGTGCCGCGGTTGGCAGTTTCGCGGTCGAGCAGCAGTGCCAGCCACTCGGCGTGCGCCAGATCACGAGCGGCGTCCTGCGCCGCAAGATCGACGAAGGCCTGCGCCATGCCGTCGAGCTTGAGCGCTCTAAGCTGATCGAGGGTGGGATGTGTGAGCATTGGTCGTCATCTCCTCAATGGAAGTAGGTGGGGCCGCGGATGTTGTCGTGCGCTATCGCCGGCCCGTCCGCGGGCATTGCAGGCCGTCGGCGATCGAGGTTGTTCTTCAGGATCGAGTTGACCGAGCTGTAGGAGCGAGCCCCGATCTCAAGCGCGCGGGCGCAAGCGGCTTCGAGCCGTTCGTGGCCATACGTCTTGGTGAGCCGCACGATGCCGACACAGGCGCGGAAGCCTTGCTCGGGGTGCGCCCGCTCCCGCAGGATGATCTCGACGAGCGCCGAGGTATTGCGCCCGACCTCGCCGGCCTGGCGTCTAAGCCGCTCCGGCGTCCAATCGGCATAGCGCCGGTGGCTCGACGGCATGTGCTCGCGCACCGTTGTGTGCTTGCGGTTGGCGGACGAGCGCACATGGGCGGCAACGCGCTTGCCGCGATGGAAGACCTCGATCGTGCGCGCGGTGATGCGCGCCCACACCTTCTCGCGCAGCAGCTGGTGCGGTACCGAGTAGTAGTGCTTCTTGATCTCGACGTGGTAGTCGAGGCCGACCCTGCATTCCTTCCATTCGGCAAAGACGTAGGGCTCGGCCGGCAGCGGCTTGAGCGCCGACCGCTCCAGTTCATCGAACAAGGCTCGGCGGCTCGCCCCGAGATGCCGCGACATGCGGTTATTGATCTGCGTGACCAGCTCGGCGACGGCGGCGTTCAACTCGGAGAGCGAGAAGAAGCATCGATTGCGCAGCTTGGCGATGATGAAGCGCGTCGCAATTTGCACCGCCACCTCGACCTTCGCCTTGTCGCGCGGCTTGTATGGCCGCGCCGGCACGATGGCGGTGTCGTAATGCGCCGCCATCTCGGCGTAGGTGCGGTTGACCGCAGGCTCGTAGAAGCAGGCCTTGGTGATGCCCGATCTCAGATTGTCGGATACCACCATCGCTGGAACCCCACCGATGAAGGCAAGGGTGCGCGTGTGCGAGCCGATCCAATCGGCCAGGCCCTGCGTCCACGTCGCTTCCGCATAGGTGTAGTTCGATGCCCCGAGCACGGCGACGAACAGCTGCGCCGTCATTACCTCGCCGGTCGAGGCGTCGATCACCGCGAGCGTCGTGCCGGCGTAATCGACGAACAGGCGCTCGCCGGCAATATGGGTCTGCCGCATGGTCGGCGACACCCGCGCCTCCCAGGCGCGGTAGAGCTCGCAGAACCGGCTATAGCCGTAACCGTCGGGGTAAGCGGCGCGATGCTCCTCCCACAACAGCTGCAGTGTCACCCCCGGCCGGCGACGCTCGCGGTGGACTGCCGCCCACTCCGGCTGCGGCCGCCGTCCCTTGGCCGCTATCGCCGGCGGCGGGTACAACCGGCACTCCAGCGTCTCGTCCGCCAGGCCTTCCGGCAGCGGCCAGCCGAGGCCGGCACGCCGCGCCCGCCGGATGCACTCCCCGGCAGCCGTCGCGCTCACCCCAAGGCTGGCGGCGATCTGGCGTTTCGACATGCCGGCCGCCGATAGCCTCAGCACGTCGCGGATCTTGCGCATGGGTAATCTCGGTCCAGGCATTGCCCCGCTCCCTGTGGAAAAGGAGCGAAGCCATGCCGATTCGCGCATCACCCAACGGCGCCCGTCACCCCCGTCCACAGCTTGGTCGCGATCCCCGGAACAGGTGGTCGCGATCAATCGGAACGGCTGGTCGCAATCAATCGGAATAGCTGGTCGCGATCACCCGGTGCGCGCACTCAGGACAGAATAAACCAGCACAAAAGGCAGCATAAGGAGGAAAATATGGGGGCAGTCGAGAAGATAAGCCGAGCATACAAGCGCGACAAAGAAATGCGTGTAAGACAAGAAGCGCACAAGAGAAATCAATTTAGGTTGATGCCCTTCCGTGTGTTCTTATCCAAGCGAAACAAGCTCGGACTCGGAAAAAAGATCCGCACGACGAAATCTGTATCCGAGGAAATTGATGGTAGCTTTCAGAATGAGCAAATCTCCGATGCCATCTGCTGCTATATGGCTTCAAACGCCGATGCTGACGAGAAACTGATCGTTACAAATGAACTTGCCACGAAAGTTATGGCTATGAGTCAAGCTTCCGATGTGATTTTATTGGCGATCAGTATTGAGACTTTGGCAGCAATTTCCGCAAGATCGGCTTGGTTTGTCTTGTAATTGGCTTTCCAACAATTCGTGAATATCGCAGTGCAAGCAGTCGGACATATGGGGCTCCTTAACTGCAAAATCTACTCTAATGGCTGATATTCTGGCGAACCTTGGCAGTTTTGTGCTTGAGAAGCAGAGAGAAGTGGACCCAACCAATCCAAATCCGCGCCGATCACGCCATTAGGGAACATCGGAGAGCAAAGCATGGCACGGTTTTATCAACCAGACTTAAGCCAGAATATTGATAGCCGTTTATGCGAGACGGTGAAGATATACCCGGACTCCCCGAGAATCCGAAGAACCCCCCCTTGCCAAACGGCGCGAACCGGATTCTACCGTACGGATGATTCGGCCCGGGTTTCTGGACAGAGAATCGCGGCAAGACCTGATCGGGTTGGCTCGGAACGGGTCGGCCGCTCATCGTTTGGCCCGGCGTGCGAACGCGCTGGTGTTGCTCGACGATGGGATGAGCTGCGAAGCGATTGCGAAGGTCCTGTTTCTGGACGACGACACCATCCGCACTTGGTATCGCCTGTATGAAGCGGATGGGATCGAGGGCCTGACGAACTTCAGCTACGAGGGCAGCGTTTGCCAGTTGAGCGGCGAGCAACAGGAAAAGCTGAAAGCCTGGGTTGCCGCTGCCTTACCACATACAACGCGCCAGGTCGGCGCCTGGATCGAGAATGAATTCAGCGTCGTTTACCAAGGCCGGTCAGGACTGATCGCGCTGTTGCACCGCCTGGGGCTCGAATATCACAAACCCAATGTCATTCCGCGCAAGCTTGACGAAGAAAAGCAGAAGGCTTTCATTGAGAGCTACGAAAAGCTGCTGAATTCCTTGGGCGACGACGAGGCCGTACTGTTTGCTGACGCCGTGCATCCGACCCATGCCGCACGGCCCGTCGGCTGCTGGGCGCCGAGCCAGGAGAAGCTGGCGATCGAGCAGACGAGCGGGCGTCAACGCATCAACATTCACGGCGCGATCGACCTGGCGACCGGGCAAACCCGGATGATCGAGGCCCTGACCATCGACGCCGCCTCGACGATCAGGCTGCTGCAATCGATCGAGACGCTCTATCCGATGTTGGCGCTCATCCATGTTTTCCTGGACAACGCGCGTTATCATCACGCCAAGCTCGTGCAGGAATGGTTAGCCCTGCCGGGACGACGCATCAAGCTGCACTTCATCCCAAGCTATTGCCCGCACTTGAACCCGATCGAGCGGTTATGGGGTCTCATGCACAGAAACGTCACGCACAACAAGTGCTACGCAACTTGCGCCCAATTTGCCGACGCAACGCTCAGTTTTCTGCGTGAAAAGGTTCCGGGGAATTGGGCGAACCTCTGTGATTCGGTCACCGACAATTTCCGTATCATCAACCCCAAGGATTTTCGGGTTGTGGCGTGAACGGAGTATAAACTCATTCGTCGGTCTTATTGGCTGGATATGGATGATCGCACTCTCGTTATGGTCATGACTAAGGGCATCGGTGCGAACCTCACGAATGACGAGAAGAGGGCGCATCTAACGGACCTTCGCCGTGAGCATCTAATTGAACAGGTTTGTGTTCGGGAGATACTCCCGCCCGAGCAGTGAATCGAGAGGCAGAGGGTAATGCCCCGGAGGATTGCGATGCGTAGAATTGTGCTACCACTCGCTGTTGCCGCTGTAACATTAGCGGCACTGTTTCCAGCGCTCGCTCAGCCCTCTGGAAGTCCGGCAGCTGGACGAAGAATTGCGACGGCGATGTGCGGCTCTTGTCACCAAGTCACTGCGCAGATGCCAATACCTAATTCATTTGCTCCCACCTTTGAGGACATTGCTAACCTATCATCAACAACAGCGCTTTCCTTAAAGGTATTCCTTCGCTCGAACCATAACAAAATGCCAAATCTCATAATTTCTCGCGCCGATACAGATGATCTGATCGCATATATCTTGAGCCTCAAGCGGAGATAGGGGGGCAAAGCCTTGAGAGCGAGAAACGGCAAATTATAGCGATGGCGATGAACCCCTTGCTTACATTGGCGCTATCGTCCCAGTCGAGTCGGCAGCAGTCCAACTAGCCGCACGGCAACGGCAAAAATAATTGCGCCAATTGCTCCGAAGACGATTTTCGATGCGATGAGGTTATAGAGGCTAACATCAAACAGGTCGGGAAGCCAAAGACCGCCAGCAATCGAACCCACAACGCCGCCGATTAGATAGGTCACCAATGCTCTTCCTTGAGTTATAATTGCTGCAATACCTCCGATCACCAACCCAATCACCAGCATCGTAATAATACCTTGGACACTTAGGGTCATGACTTTCCTCTTCCCATGACAGACGACAAGCCGCCGGATGATTTGGTATGAAAACTGATTTAGATCGTTTCCACCGTGCGATGGTCCGGCTCGCCATAGTAGAATTGCTTTCGAGGAACGAGCAACATTCCCGGACAAATTCTCATCCCATCAACCAATACCTTAAAACCGAGTCGCAATAGATTAAACCTGGTGACTTCCGGCATTTGGTGGTGTTTTAATCGCAGAAATTCACTCAAGGTTGCTCCGTGAAATCACAGCCATTAACCGACGCCGAGTTAGATCGCTTGACAGCACTCCTCAAACGCTTTGGTGATAAACGTGCAATGAATTTGGAACAATTGGATGGTTTTTTAGCTGCTTTGATTTGTTGTCCCGACTTAGTTCGCCCTAGCGAATATCTTCCAGAGATTGGGGGAGGCGATATTATCTTTGAGGAGGACTTTGCCGCGCAGCCTATATTAAAGGAATTTTTGTCGCTAATTATGCGTCATTGGAATTCCATTGTTGATACCTTACATGGGGGCAAGGTCTATACACCATTGCTGCTCCCAGACGAAAACGGCGACTTTCGGGGTAACGACTGGGCAAAAGGGTTCTTGCGCGGAACGGAGCTGCGCAAAGCTCATTGGGCAGCCCTACTAAATGATGAAGAAAATGGTGGTTCGCTAATTCCAATTTTTGCGCTGGCATACGAAGACCATCCCGATCCCGAAATGCGCACTTATAAAGAACCCGTCAGCGCCGAACGACGCGAGAAGCTGATTGTTGGTGCAGCCGCGGGAGTAATGCGGATCTACGATTATTTTGAAGCACAGAGATTAATGCCGGGGATTTCAAAGGGTGACACTAGCTATCGACGCGCAGTTCCAAAGGTGGGTCGCAATGAACCGTGCCCATGCGGATCTGGCAAGAAGTTCAAACATTGCTGCGGCAAGATTACGCTGCATTAGACTGACGGTGGACACAGAGCGCCATTCAATCTGGCTATTGCCGCTCCTGATTGCCATTACATTTCACGAAGGGGCTCATGGTTACGTTGCCCGCTTCCTCGGTGATGAAACGGAGTAACGACTTGGACGTGTCAGCCTCAATCCACTCCGGCATATAGACCCATTTGGCACTGTGCCCGGCTAATCCCCGGATCGGGTGAATTACAGGCTCGGTTTCGCCTCTTTAATGACCAGTCCCGTTGCCCCAGTGCCCTTCCAGTGTTCGCCATTTTCCTCTTCGAAAGCGAAACAGCTTGCCTGATGCTCGTCTGGTGCCGTTGGTGGAGAAGCCTCCGGATGCATCACTTCAAACTTACCAATGCTGGCATTTAGTCTCTTCAGGTCCACAATGAAGTCATAAAAACATTCAACAGGCACAGAATATTTTTGTTCAACATTCGAATTTTTTGTTCTCACCGACACAATCACGCTCTTGCCATCGGGCGAGTAATCATTCGCTCGCAAAGCAGCGACACCAATCGGAAGCATTTGGTCGTCTGTCATCGCACACAGCCTATTCTGTTCTTTAATTAACTCGATTAGACCCGCGCATTTTGATTTTTGTCAAAGACCCCTTAGCGATTGTTTGTTCTTGTTTCATGAGCATTGGAAAAGCTCCTATTGCAATAGGAGCTTCGGCTTCTTCATTGCTCAAAAGGAGAGGAGTGCACCTGGCAGTGTGTGAGGCAGCACCCTCGAAATTTGAGCAGTGTCAGACCTTTGTCTCGAGAGCGCCCGCTCGTTTTTTGAGCATTCAAATACGCAGAAAGCCGTCGAATGTGAGACACGAACCCGCGGCTTCGATGTCCTCTGCGCCCACAGGAGATAACCATGGCAAAAAGCCGCGCTGACAACCCTTCTCCCCTGAGTGAGATGATGACACAGGGATTTGAGCAAACACGCAAGGCAATGGAGAGCTATCTTGATCTATTCCAAAAAAACTTAAAGGGCTTGCCGTGGCTTGATACCGAGCTGAGTCAAAAAATGAAAACTTACACAGAGCAAAACATTGCCGCTGCTTCTGATTTTGCAGAGAAAGTAAGCAAAGCCAAGGATTTGCAAGACTTCTGGCAAATTCAGACAGAGTTCATGCAAGCGCAATGGAAGGCGTTCACTGACCAGACGAAAGACCTCGCCGAGACAGCGGCTAAGAGTGCACCGATTGTGATGAAAGGTTTGTCCTCTTCTGAATGATCGCTGACGGCTTTCAGCAATGGCAACCGTTTTCAAGGCTGCTTGGCACTCGCATTACCGCTTGCGTAAACAACATGAAGCGCTTTTACGAACCCGATCTAACCAACAATCCCGACAGTCCGTTTAGCCTCGTATGCGGTCCCAACTTTTTAACGCTATCGAATATAAGTTTGTAAAGCAGCTGGAGAGCGCTGTCCCGAAATGCGCGTGAACCAGGCGGATGGGGAACATGTTCACGAAGGTCTCTCATCGCCTCAGCATGATCCTTTGTGTACTGTCCTCTTTTGTACGTGAGTGCAAATTGCACATACTCGACCCCTTTTGCATGGAGGAAAATGGAAAAAATAACTCGAAAATGAGTGTCGCGCGCAATTTTTTGATGGAATTTCCGCCCAGAAATGCGCACTTTGGTAATAGACATTTACCCTCCATCCAAAATGCTTTTTGGCTTGCGTTACGCCCTTCCGCTACTAGTCCATCGCATGACGCTGGCTCGCATGTTAAAAAAAGCATCATGAAATCTTCCGATAATTGATCTGGGTCAAAGAGAGGCAAAATTTCTGCCTATTTGCCGTTTGGACTGATCGTTCTGACAGCTAAGCGAGGGTCACAGCAACGTCGGTGTGGGCGCGAGACTAGCAGAGGCTTAAGCGGGTGTTTGCCGCCAATAAAAAACAACTACAACAATCCTCTCCCGACACACGTTTGCCGCTTGTGAGCTTTCAATGAGTTAGTGACGTGCTTGGTGCCGTTTGTCGGAATACGAAAATCAAATGATTTAGTGAGCGCTGTTGATCCAAATCAATGCACGGCACACGCCGCAGGAATCGCATCGCAAACGAGCTGGGCGGAGGCAGCGATCTGTTTGAGATAGCTCAACTGACGTTAGGCACGCTAGGACTTTAAATGCTTATGAACATTGTTCGTGGAATGATGATTGCGATGTTCACGCTGGTTGTGAGCAGTGGTGTACTTTTTGCGGGTCCACTCGAAGATGGGTTAGCAGCCTACGGACATCGTGATTATTCAACCGCTCGGCAGATACTACTTCCATTAGCTGAGCAGGGTAACGCGAGGGCGCAGCTCACTCTCGGTACGTTGTATTACTCCGGAGATGGTCTCGCTAAAGATTTCAAAAAGTCAATAAAATGGTTTCTGATGGCAGCGAAACAAGGAAACGAGCATGCGCAGCTTATGCTCGGCAAGATATACCGAGAGGGACAAGGTGTTCCTCAAGATTTTGCCGAAGCTGTGAAATGGTTTCGTTTATCTGCCACCCAAGGGGATATAAACGCGGAAGGATATCTCGGCATCCATTATAGGAAAGGACAAGGTGTTCCTCAGGACTTTCAAGAGGCAATGAAGTGGTTTCGTAAGGCTGCAGAACAAGGAGATGCCGTATCACAAATCGCAGAAGCGAAGGCGATGGCACAACAATGTCTCGCGTCAAATTACAAGCAATGTGGTGAACCATCAGATATGCCATCCGACCGTTTGTTATTCGCGGAAGCTTTGCAGCAATTCTACTATGGCGAGCTGGATCCTCGCACGCTGGAGCTACTGCGGTCCAAGTGATCCAGGCGTCGTAGAAAGCATTTAACGCGAAGAATTGCGAGCCGATGGACACTTAACGAAGCATTAACTTTTCAACGCGTGAATATCCCCTGAGCAAGCATGCCTGACGAGCAGGACGCATGCCGTGCCGCAACTAGTTTATCTACACCTTGACGGCACCTTCGGTGAAAACAAGAACGAGGAGGATCGCGTGCAAAACGAGAAAACAATCGAACAAAATGTGAGCAAATGAGACGATTGAATCAAAATACCCGTCAGCCGACGCTCGACCGCATGAAGCCTTTGTCCTCGAAATTGATGGAAAATTTGAATCGGAGTATGGGAGCTTAATGGGGGCACTGAAAGCAGGCTTTGCACTCAGGCAAAAGTTTCCGCATAGCCAGGTCAAAATGTATGAAACAAATGAGCGAACGCCAGTGGCTACCTGAGAGAAGAGAAAACAGGAGTCGCATTATGAACATCGTCATGATTGACGGAAACGAGGATCCAAGTAATCGAGTAGACCTCTCAGCCAATGGGTTTCACGCGTTTTGGCACGGGCGAGTAGTTTTTGAGAACGGTCGGGTTAAGCGGTTCAAAACTGAGCGCGAGGCTTGGGAATTTCTCGCCCGCTGCGATTCGGTTGGCAAAATCATACATTGAACTGTTTATTGGCTGACCCAGACCTGCATTTTCTAGCTAGCCCTGTGAAAATTATGTATCCGAAGCGCTGCCGCAATTTAGGCGAAAGACGACCCGGACCGTCAAGGATTGCGTGTTAGTGCAGGCGTCTATTCGCAAGCGCTTGATGACGAAGCTTTTCCAATTCGTCTCTCAGATGCAAGACGCGGCACTTGAGATCAACGATCATCGGGTCATCGGTTGAGTAATGTAGCAAAGCTTTGGCAATCTCATCTTCGAGAACTTTCTGCCGCCGTTCAAGAACAGCAATATGGTCTGGTTTCGGCATGATCTATGTCTTTTCTGCCTCGATAATTATTTGCCGACCTTCGATAGAATCACGAACCGAAACTTGCACGACCGGATACGCTTGTTTGATTTTCAGTGCGGCTTTTTCGGCAGCCTCAAGGGTCGTGTACGACTCTTTGGTTTGCCCGTCCACTTTTAAGCGATATTGATGAAACGATGGTTTGCCCTGCCCAGTAACAATGTCTGGCGCGGACTCTTTAACGGCGGCACGTGTTGGTTTTGGTCGGTCTGCCATGTCGTGCTCTCCGACGATTTACGCCACCAGCAGCGACGTAAAAAACTGTTCCACAACCTTAGTATCGATCTTGGACTCGGCATCGACCGACATGTACGCGTCAGTTTCAAAGCAATATCCGCATTTCCAGCAGTGCCAGAAATTGAGGACGAGTCCATCGCTCACATATTCCGACCATTTTGGCATGATCAGCGTATTCCCGCATTTATCGCAGGTCATCCCACGTTCAGTATCAGGGATAGGCGCTATCGTTGTCATGGGCGCCTCCTAAAAATAAAGAGCGGGCGCTTTCGGGACTCGGGTCAAAGGCTGCTATTTCAGAAGGGCGTTACCGTCGACCACCGATTAGTTTGAGAGCCGTTTCGATCTGCCGTGCTACCTCCTAGGTTGTTAAAAAGAAGAACAGGGAACCGCTAACAAGTTTTTGACTTGGATCAAACAACCTCACTTCCATGGTTTGGTATGTTGCTTTAGGAGACTGCTCAGTAATTTGCTGAGGCGCGCGTTGCCCCTGACCCTGCGTCCAGCCAAGGGTGAGCCCAGCGGTGCCCCCGTGGGGTCAACTTCTTATTGATAAGAGCTAGCAAGCGATGAACTGAAGCGATGAAGATTGAGGAAAATCCGAGATGCCTCACGGCTGGGCTGACGCTCGCTTCCTTGTTTCCCTTTAGGATTTTTTCGCCTAGATTGTTTCTTTATTCGATGCCGCGGTGGGCTTTTTGCCACTACGTCAAGGCTGATTACCCAACGTAATCTTGCTTGTACTGACGGAGCATTGACGCGTACAATTCAAAACAGAAAAATTGGCGAAAGGAGCGAATTTAACGATCGATTTGCAAAATTGAGGAGAGGATCATGCTCGGGAGAGACGCTGTAGACGCACAGCTTAGTCGGTCACTAGGGCTGACAATAAAAGAGATTGAGCCAATCTTAGCTGTCGGTGGTGATTCAGCCGAAAAAAAGTTCATGGAATGCTGTTGGTGCCTATGGCAGGCTGACGGAATTGAATTGGTAGAGCCGTTTATCGATGCGGCTTTCAATATTTTGCCCGAGAAGTCTCGCTCGGTCCTTTTCCAAAGGATGCTCACGATCGTGTACGTAGCGCAAGACGCCAAAAGCAAACGCCTACAACAGGCGTTTCCTGAAGTTCGACAATTCATCAAAACATCCGATGTTGTCGAAACAGCAAGAAAAATCATTGATCCAAAGAATATTGAAAGGATTAGCGCTGGACTGAAGAAGCTTGCCGACGCGAAATTGCCGCACTCCATAATCAAACAAGCTGTTAACGACCTTCAGCTGAAAGATCTACTTGCAAAAGCAGAAGCATTGGTTGCAAAGGCTAATCTGCCTTTCGCGAAAACTGTTTCGAAAGATACCCTTCCAACGGATACATTTCCGAACGACACGCCTTCGAAAGAATCACCCTCAAAGAAGGCGGGTTTAAAGAAAACGCCATCGAAGAAAGCGCGTTTGAAGAAAGCGCGTTTGAAGAAAGCGGTATCGGAGAAGGCGTCTTCAAAGAAGAAAACAAAACGGTCGGGAAACGAAAAGTGAGAACTCTCTCCTAACTCACCGACCAAAACTCTGCAAGTTCTTCGCCATCATCCTTCGAGAGCGGCAGGTATATTGTAAAGGTGGATCAAGTAGCTGCGGTGACCCAGTACGCATTATACTCGACTATTTGGAGACAGGAACCGCCACTTCCTTCCGCCGAAGAAATGGCAATGTCCAAGGCGGATTATAGAAAAACGCGGTAGCGGCTCCTAACACACGCCACTTTGTATTTTGAATTGCCGTCATCAATTTCGTTGTTATACTGCCGCATCGCTGGTCGAGCCAGAAAATTGCAAAACAGCGACGGTCATTGGTTCAACCTCACTAAGCTTGACCCTCGGATCAGATGGTTCAGGTAGATTATTTATTGAATAGCTTGATGGCATGAAAAACCGCATTATCAAAACATTGTTCGCTGTATTCACCTCAACTGGTGCTGTCATCGGGATCGTGACGCTTGGCTTCGTAACCTCGACTGGCGCGGTCATATCAATCTTCTGGCGCGCTTTGTTTGCGCCGAAAATGTAAGCCGCAACAATGCGAAAAGCATCGCCTCTTGGATTATCCGATATGCTGGCGTCTACAGTTGCCTCAGCAACAATCCGTGTCGGGTATTGGCGGATTTCAATGTTTTTGCCGATCCGCTCAATTACCACGTAGCGCTGCTGCTCAGTGCTCATATTGATTCCAAAGGCGGAAGAAACAAAAAAGCTATAGCGTATAAAAAATTGAGAAGTGATTGAAGCATTTCTATCTCTTTGCCGTCAATTCTCAGGCGGGAGTATTTCCTGAGCACAAACTTGGTCAATGAGATGCTCACGGCGCAAGTCCGCTAGATGTGCCCGTTTCTCGTCGTTTGTTAAATGTGCACCGACACCCTTTGTCATCACAATTACAAATGTCCGATCATCCATATCCATCCAATAAGAACGGCGCACAAGCTTGCCATTGCCGTCACGTATAACCGAGCCACTGCGAAGAAGGCTGACCGGTGTCGCGCGAGAACTCCAAGTCAAAGAAAAAACGAAGACACCACGAAAGGGGGAAGTATTGCTTGTAACCGTCCCGTTTACCGAAGATGGCGGTGTCGGCATTACGAATACACACACGGTGACCCTGTATAAGAAGGATTCAATGCGGATAATTGGAGACACTGTAAAAAACGTAGTCGTGTGGACCACGATGATTTACTCAGATACGTACAAAATTGCAGGTTTAGAAGAATACGAGGTCCAAAAAAAATAAGTAGGAGGGCATTACAAGGCGCGGGTTCAAGTAGCCAGCGCATAATTGAGTGAGGCGACGATGGGGTAACCTCTTGAGATTGCAAGAGGTTGCCGATGAGCAAGTACCGGCGAATACAATATGAGGATCGCTGCCAGATTTATGCTCTGAGCAGGCGTGGGGCCAGCCAAGCAAGCATCGCCGAGATTTTGGGCGTCAGTCAAAGCGCGGTGAGCCGGGAGATGCAGCGCAATCGCGGTCAGCGCGGCTATCGGTTCAAGCAGGCGGAAGCGAAGGCTCGAGCACGACAGGCGATACGAAGTAAGCCGCGCAAGCTCACGGCGCTGATGCGCAGCAAGATTGAGTTGAAGTTGCGCCAGATGCGCTGGTCGCCGGAGCAGATCAGCGGCTGGCTCAGCGAACAGGGCATCAAGCTGAGCCACGAACGCATCTACCAGGTGATCTGGGATGACAAACGCGACGGTGGCAACTTGTGGCGCAGTCTGCGGCGGCGCGGGAAACGTTATAACAAACGTGCCGGCAAGAACGCTGGACGCGGCCTGATCCCCGGTAGAATCGACATTTCCGAGCGTCCGGCCATTGTCGCGCGCAAAACCCGTCTGGGCGACTGGGAGGGCGACACCGTCGTCAGCGCCGGACACAAAGGCGGCTTGCTCACGCTGGTCGAGCGCAAAACCCAACTCGCCAAAATCACCAAGTTGCCGCGTGCGACTGCCCACGCAACCCAGAAGGCAGCCGTGCGTCGCCTCAAGCCTATCGGTGACTTCGTGCATACGATCACCTTCGACAACGGCAAGGAATTCGCCGCGCATCAGGACATTGCCGATGCGCTGAAAACCAAAATTTTCTTCGCCACGCCGTATCACGCATGGGAGCGCGGTTTAAATGAAAACACCAACGGTCTTATTCGTGACTTCTTCCCAAAGGGAACAGACTTCTCTACGATCTCAAGTGCCGAGGTTGCCAAGGTCGAACGTTTGCTCAACGAGAGACCTCGAAAATCCCTCGGCTTCCGTTCACCGCAAGAGGTTTTCCACTCCCTCGCTTACTCTTAAATTTCTATGCGCTGGGAAGTTGAATCCGCGAGGATATTCGAGATGCAAGATCCCGATCTTGATCAAAAGCTAATCAATTTAATCAATGATCTCGACCAATTTTCTCGAGATAAAGTGTTTCCCTCTGGACTAAATATATTTGAGGCAGCAGGCTTATACCGACAGGAAATAAGACATTCTACTTTTTTGGCATTTTTGCTCAACCCACAGGAAGATCATGGGTTAGGCGATGCGTTTCTCAAACGAATAATTCAAAAAGCATTAGATAATCTTTCTACCGAACTACCCATTATCGACCACTACATCAATTTGATTAGGAGGAACATCGTGCCCGATCAAGAGCTCATAGAACAATGCCGCAAGCTTTACGCTCGACACAAAGATGCGTTAGATCTTATCATTCGGTATGGAGATGTGAATGCGTTTGCATCGGCGGCTGACCTGTTTTTTAAAAATCACAGTGATTTAAAACCTCTGCTAGTTAGATCTGGGCAAGCAGCTTTTTTGCCATCTTCCCTTTTTGAGATTGTGCCTCAAATTGACGGCGTAAATTGGTGGGGGCAGTCTCGCCCAATCGTATTCTGGTTTTATCACTATCCGAAAAATCGTCTCGGACTTATTCTCGAAGTCGGACCAATTGTAGGCAAGCAATTCAATCGCGATTTTTTGGTCACGGAGTTGCTTGAATATTTTGAGAACAAGAAGCGAATCACACCAAAATATACCCGTGTCTGTAGTGAGTACAGAAAACTCACTGAGGATCAGATGGGAGACCCTGAGGAAATATTGGCTATCATGAACTCGCTTTATGAAAACATAGTTGGCAAGCACCTTTCATCAGTCATAAAAATTTCGCGCCGTTTCTTTCAGAAATAATTTATGCTCAGCTGCACTGCACAGGCATCAAATGAACCACCTAGAGCAATTAGTAAGTGAATGGTTGCAGTACAAAGGCTACTTTGTCCGGGTGTCAGTTCCTGTCGGTCCACGCCCGAAAGGTGGGTTCGAAGGCGAGCTAGACGTAGTAGCGCTGAATTTCCCTCACAAGCATCTTGTCCACGTTGAATGTTCGCTCGACGCAAACTCTTGGGAGCAGAGGAAGGCAAAAATTCAGCCGTAAATTCGAGCGAGGCAGAAAGTATATCCAGGGCGTTTTCGAAGGATTGTCTCTGCCAGAATCACTTGATCAAGTTTGTATTCTTCAGTTCACCGGCAGTAGCAAACGAGAAATCGGCGGTGGGCGCATATTGAGTGTCCACGATTTCATTCATGAAATATTTGACGGTCTCGAACACACGTCGCCAGCGAGCGGACAGGATTGCAGAGTTGAACCCGCAACTCGTGACATTCAATGGCAACAGCTTTGACCTGCCCGTCCTGCGATACCGCGCGATGATCAATAGCGTATCTGCCCCACTTACGAGATCTTGGCATTTATGGCGGAGCTCAAGGCATATGGGTCGATAAAGCCCGCACAGCCAGCCCAAAGATGGGGGCAGGTGGGGTAAATCGACAACACTCAACACGCGCTGGTGTTTGATTGATGAGTGGCACAGACGAGATAAAGGTTCCGGGTGAAAAAATAAGGCACTTTTTGATAGAATGGCGATATCATAATCCGGAGGTCGGGGGTTCGAGTCCCTCCCCCGCTACCAAATTCAGCCGATATTTTGAAATTGCAGTGGGCGCGCGCCGGTGTGCGCCTCAACAGCGGCGTCACGCCTTGCTCTCAGGCGGAGAAAACACGTAGCCGCCGCCGCGAACGGTGCGGATCACCGCAGGATGCGCCGGGTCGGGTTCGATCTTGCGGCGGATGCGCATGATGCGCAGGTCGATGGCGCGGTCGAAAACCTCCGTGTCGCGCGTGTTCGCCAATTCGAGCAGCCGCTCACGCGACAACACACGCCTGGGATTGGTGGCAAACACGCGCAAGATGGCGAACTCGGACGAGGTGAGCGCGTGCTCGTTGCCCTCCTCGTCGCGCAGCAGCTGGCCGTCGAGATCGAGCCATTTGGTGCCGAAGCGCACCAGCGATGCGCTCTCGCTCTTTTCCTGCGACGAGGCCGGCGCCGGCTTTGACGGCGTGCTGCGCCGGAGCACGGATCGAATCCGCGCCAAGAGTTCGCGAAGCTCGCAGGGCTTTGCCAGATAGTCGTCGGCGCCGAGCTCCAAGCCGACCACCCGATCGATAGGGCTGGCGGTCGCCGTCAGCATGATAATCGGAACATTAGTGCGCTGTTTCAAGTCGCGGATGATCGAAAGGCCGTCCTCTTGCGGCATATTGAGATCGAGGACCACGAGATCGGTACTCTTGCCTTCGAGCGTTTCGCGCAGGCTCTTGCCGCCGTCGCACAGCGTGACCGCAAAACCGTGCATGCGCAGATAGTCGCCGACCATTTCGCGGGCCGGCGCTTCGTCGTCTACCACGACGATGTGCGGGGATTCGTTCATGCCGGCAACCGTATGGTGAAGGTTGTTCCTTGTCCGGGCCCGGCGCTCTCGGCATGGATGGTGCCGCCGTGCAGCTCGACGATGCGTTTCGCAATCGACAGTCCCAGCCCTGTTGAGCTCTCGCCGGCCGTCGGCTTAGCGGATAGCCGCTGAAACCGTTCGAAAATCCGTCCCATGTCTTCGGGAGACAATCCCGCTCCCTCGTCCTTGACGTGGACTTGCGTCTCGCCGTCGGTCCGCATGACCAAGAGCTCGATGCGGCCGCCGAGAGGGCTGTACTTGACCGCATTGCTCACCAAATTTTCGATGGCTTCGCGGATTCGATCGGCGTCGCAACTGACGAGGCAATTGGCCGGCGCAGCGACCGTGATGGCCTGTTGCTTAGCTTCGGCCAGGGGTTGATTGGTCGCCGCCACCTCGTTGACCAGGGCCACGACGTCGACGAGTTCCGGGCGCACGGTAATGTCGAGCGCGTCGGCCATCGCGTCGGTAATCAGATTGTCGACCATTGAGGCCATTCGTTTCGCCGAATCGCGGATGTGGCTGATCTGCGCGTTGATGCTTTCCGCCGAGGAGGCGGCATGGGTGATCATTTCCGTCAGCATCTCGGTGCGGCCAAGAATGACGCCCAGCGGATTCTTCAAATCGTGGGCGACGGTGCCGAGAATCTCGCTTTTGAACGCGTTGGCCCGCTGCAGCCGCGCCCACTGCGCGGCCAAACGCCGATTGGCGGAGGTCAGCTCGCGGGTGCGCTGGGTTACGCGCTGCTCGAGCCGGTCGTTGGCTTCCTGCAGCTGCTCGTAGAGAATTACGTTGTCGAATGCGATCGACAGCCGGCTGGCAAAGATTTCGACCAATGTTCGGTCGGTGTCGACGAGATGGCGCTCGGCTTCCAAGAGCACCACGACCTCGCGATTACTGGCCGTGCGAATGTAGAGAACCGACCTCTCATCCTTGAACTCATGGCGGCGGCGCAGGAAAGCCGCTTCGACAAGGCCCCGGAGATCAGAGTTGAGGATGCCGTGGCCCGAACCTTCGACGTATTTGCGATAGCATCCCGATCCGGCGAGAACCGAGAAGTCGCCTTCGCCCTGGCCGCCATCCCGCAGCACGAGGATGCCGGCGCAATCGACGTTTAGGAGCGAGGCGATCTGGGTCAGCACGCCTTCCGCCAGGCGCTGCATCGAGCGAAAATCGTAGAGGGTCGAAGCGGCGTCGATGATGATCTCAAGGCCTCGGCGCGTGTCCTGCATGCGTTGCAGTTGCTGGTAGCTGCGAAGGGCAGCGGTCAGCGAGGTGAACAGCTTGTCGGCCGTAAGCTCGGTTTTCGCCTTGTAGTCGTTGATGTCGTAGTCGACGATCACGCGCCGCTCCGGCGCATGGCCGGGCTGGCCGGTCCGCAGAATGATGCGAACCGTCTCGTTTTTCAGCTCGTTGCGGATATAGTCGACGAGTTCCAGGCCGGCATCGTCGCTTTCCATGATGACGTCGAGCAGGACGGCCGCGACGTCGGGGTTTTGTCTGAGCAACTCACGCCCTTCCACCGCGGAGTAGGCGGAAAGAATTTCCAACGTCTGACCGTTCAAGCTGTAGTCGCTGAGCGCAAACCGCGTTCCTTCATGAACGGCAGGATCGTCGTCGACCACGGCGACTTTCCACAGCCGCTTGACCTGGGGCTCGGGTTGCCGGGCGGGATCGTCAATCAGTCGGAGCACGTCATCGTGTTCTGGCATTAGTTGGGTCCGATGCGAGAGTTCGCGGAAACCTGGTTTGGCGCGTGCGGGGCAAGCCGCGGCAGCGTCATGCGCAGCGTGGTTCCTTTGCCCGCCGCCGATTCGAGCGTGAGCCGGCCGCCAAGCTGCTGCGTCACGAGATTGTAGACGATGTGCAAGCCGAGCCCGGTTCCGCCCGCGCCGCGTCGCGTGGTGAAGAACGGATCGAAGGCTTTGCGCAGCACTTCGGGGGCCATGCCGACCCCGTCATCGGCAATGCTGACCTCGACGCCGTCGCTGCCTGCGGCGGTTGCGCGGATGGAAATCGTACCTTCGCGCTCGTGCGGGAAGGCGTGATGCACGGCATTGAGAAAGAGATTCGTCAGCACCTGACCGTACGAGCCCGGATAGCTGTCGAGCACGATGCCGGCAGGCACATCGACGGCTAGCGCGATGCGCGATTTCTTCAAGACGGGGCGAAGGCTCGCCGCAATCTGGTCGGTCGCTTCATGCAGGTCGAATTCGCGCCGCTCGGCATGGGAGCGGTCGACGGCAACCTGCTTGAACGACTGAACGAGGTCGGCGGCGCGGTGCAGGTTGGCGACAAGCTGTTGCGAGGCATCGCGGTTGCGCGCGATGAACTCCTCCAGCCGAGAGCGGCGCAGCGCTTCGCCTGAATGCAGCTCTTTGGCAAAGGCGTCGCAGCGGTGGTCGAGGCTGGAGGCGACGGTGAGGCTGATGCCGATCGGATTGTTGACCTCATGGGCAATTCCGGCGACCAGGCCGCCCAGCGCGGCGAGCCGCTCCGCATCCACCAGGCTTCGTTGCGCCTCGCGCAGCTCTTTCAAGGCCTGCTCGGCCTGCTCTTTCGAAGCGCGCAGCTCGTCTTCGGCCTTCCGCTTGGCGATGGCATTGTCGCGAAACACCGCGACGGCGCGAGCCATTTCGCCGATCTCGTCGGCGGCCTGGGTCCCCTGAATGTCGTGGTCGTAGCGGCCCTCCGTGATCGCCTCCATGGCCTTTTTCAACTCTTGCAGAGGCAGGCGGATGCTGAGCGAAATCACGACGCCGGCGATGAGGATCACGGCAAGGAACAGCAGGGCGACGATCGCGACTTTCCGATAGATGTCCTGCAAGGTTTCGTCGAACTTCGTTTGCGCCTCCTGTTCACGCTGGCGCATTTCGTTCGATAGCTTGTCGATCGCCGCGATCATGCCTGCCTGGTTGGCGTCGACCGCGGTGCGCAGAAGCGTATCCCGCCTGGCGAAATGCTCGGACAGGGCCGCAAGACCGTTGCGCAGCCGGTCGGCTCGCTCGCGAAGCTTCAATAGCGCCGCCCGCTGCAGATCGTTATCGGCAAGATCGATCATGACCGGAATCGTCTTCTCGATCGTGGCGATATTGGTGCGCGCTTCCTGCGCGGCCGTGGACGCCAGAGAGAGATAGTAAGCGTTTGCGGCCACCAGCAAGGCGGTGAAGGCCTCGCGCGACTTGCCAAGCGACGGCGAGATCAGCGAATCGCGATTTCCGATCGCGCCGTCGACGATGGCGTACAGACCGGCCATCTCGCGCGCCGGAGTGAGCACCTGTGTTTCGTAGGCCTTGGAAATCGCCGTCTGCTCTATGCGAAGCGCGCCGAACCCGTCGATAAACCTCTCGGTCGCGCGCTCGAGCTCCGAGAGGGAGCCGGACAGCATTGGATCGGCGCTGCCGCGGCTGGTCAGGGTCCCGAGCACAGCCTCCCGCAGCAATAGAATCTCGGCGAAGGTCTGCGGGTTGGGCTGGTTGATGTAGCGATGGATCAGGTTTTGCAGCCGGCCCGCTTCGCCTTCCAGCACCGCGAGCAGCCTGTCCGATTCACGAACCTTGCGAAGGTCGTCCCAGGCGCTGTTCAGCGCCCGCGCTCCGTCCCAGATCAATGCGGCGAGGACCACGACGACGGCGGCGTTGACACCGGCGATGGCGAGAATGCGCCACCGGATCGGTACCGCGCGCACAAGCTGAACGATATTGAATCGAAGCAGCCGCCGCGACGACGATTTCGGCTCGGACTGCACTCCCTGATTCACAGTCGCCAATGCCACGGCTCACTGCAATTTGCGAATGCGCTCGATGAGACGCGACATCGTGGGATCCTGCTGCGCCTTGGCGTAAATGCCGCTCATGGCCTTTTCGAAAGGCGTCCGATCGAATTTGTAGACGATGACGACGCCCGCGGCCTCGGCCTGCTCGCGCGAGCGCTTCTCAAGCGCGACCCAACGCTCGCGCATGAAGCGATTCAACTCCTGGGCGGCTGCGCGAAAGATTTTCTGGTCGTCGGGCGACAGGCTTTGCCAGGCGCGCAGCGACATCACCACGACTTCCGGGCTCATCGTGTGCTCGGTGAGCGTATAGAAGCGGGCGTATTTGTAATGGCCGGTGGTGACGAACGACGGCCAATTGTTTTCGGCGCCGTCGATAAGGCCGGTGCTCAAGCCTGTTTTCACCTGCCCATACGGCAGCTCGATAGGCTTGGCGCCGAGCGCCTTGATCATGGTGACCATCAGGTCCGATTGCTGCACGCGAATGCGCAGCCCAGACATATCGGCCAGCGTGCGCACCGCGCGCACGTTGTTGTAGATTGAGCGGGCGCCCGAATCATAGAAGCTCAAGCCGATAAATCCGTACGGCCGGAAACCGTCGAGGATCTCTTGGCCGATCGGGCCATCCAGCACGCGGTGGAGATGATCGATCGAGCGGAACAGGAAAGGCAAAGAGAGGACCTTGGCGGCCGGCACAAGCGAGTCGAGAGGGGCGACATTGATGCGGTTGATGTCGATCGCGCCGACCCGCGTCTGCTCGATCGTTTCCTTCTCTTCGCCAAGTTGATGCGAGTGGAAGACGCGCAGAGTGTGGCGGCCCTTGGTGCGCTCGGCGACGAGACGCCCCATGTACTGCAGCGCCTGTACCGTAGGATAATCTTCCGGCTGGGTGTCGGCGACGCGGAATTCGCGGGCGTGCACAGACGACGCCGCCACGCACGCCGAAACGCACAAGAGCAGCAATAAATGCCGGATCGCGCCGGGCCGAGAAACGGTCGCCATCTGCATTCGCAGCAATTCTAGGCCGAAAAATATAGTACCGGAACAATTCCAGAATAGCTATATGTTTTCGTCCAGTATGGGCTTCCACGCCGTCCGTAGGCGCCGGTTTTGTGACGAAACGGTGTCGGCGCAGGAAAGGCCGTTCGGGGGCAGCACCGACAATGTCTTTGCTCAGGCTTATCCGCGTGCTGGTCGCGGGCGCACTGGTGATCGTGGCTTGGCCCGCGCAAGCCAGGGTCGACATCCAGTGGTGGCATGCGATGGCCGGCGAGCTCGGCCGACAAGTCGAGAAGCTCGCCGCGGACTTCAATGCTTCGCAGAGCGAATACCGGATCGTGCCCGTCTACCGGGGCACTTATTCGGAAACGGTGATGGCGTCGATCTTCGCTTTCCGCTCCAACTCGCAGCCCGCCATCGTCCAGGTGAATGAAATCGCGACAGCAACGATGATGGCGGCAAAGGACGCCATCTATCCCGTCTATCAGCTGATGCACGACGAAGGCGAGCAGTTCGATCCGGGAGCGTTTCTCCCCGCGGTGACCGGCTATTACACCGATGTTGGCGGCAATATGCTGTCATTTCCATTCAACGCTTCGACGCCGATCCTCTATTACAACAAACAATTATTTGAAAAGGCAAAGCTCGACCCCAACGTCGCGCCGCGAACCTGGCCCGACGTTGAACAAGCGGCGCGCAAGCTGCGGGATGCCGGCGTCCCTTGCGGGTTCACCACGCATTGGCCGTCCTGGGTCAATGTCGAAAACTTCTCCGCCTATCACAACCTGCCGATTGCCACCGAGTTCGAATGGTTTCGGCGGCCTCGATGCGAAGCTGACGATCAACAATCCCGTACTGGTGCGCCACATCGCTAAACTTGCGGAGTGGCAAAAGACCAAGATCTTCGACTACAGCGGACGTGCAACCACCGCCGAGCCTCGCTTCCAGCGCGGCGAGTGCGGAATCTTTCTCGGCTCGTCCGCGGCACGCGCCGACATCCTCGCCAAGGGCAAATTCAGCGTCGGTTACGGCATTCTGCCCTATTGGCCGGACGTGGCCGGCGCGCCGCAGAACACGATCATCGGCGGCGCCACGCTGTGGGTGCTGATGGGGCGGCCGGAGGCCGAGTACAAGGGCGTCGCGCGCTTCTTTGCATTTCTGTCGCGCCCGGAGGTCCAGGCGTGGTGGCACCAGAAAACGGGTTACCTGCCGATCACCCGCGCCGCCTTCGATTTGAGCCGTGCACAGGGATTCTATGACCGCAACCCGGGCACGGCGATCTCGATTGAGCAAATCACCTACAAGCCGCCGACGGCGAACTCAAAAGGCTTGCGGCTTGGATCGTTCGTCCTTATCCGCGCTGCGATCGAAGACGAGCTGGAGGCGGCATTCTCCGGCAAGGTGACGGCAAAACAGGCCCTCGACACGGCAGTCGAACGCGGCAATAGGCTGTTGCGCCAGTTCGAGCGGGCGACGCGCTAAGCCACCGCGGCGGGAAAAACGCGTGAGTGAAGGCGCGGATTCCGAGTGATCGGCCGGCCGCCGGTGCGGTATCGCGTTCCTCCCGGGCTACGAAGCTTGCGCCGAACCCAATCCGACCGATTTGACCGCAAATCGCGCCGAACGCGAGCAATGCCGAGTCCACGACTCTCGGCATGTTTCCAGAGACACAGAAAAAATTGCGGCAGGCAGGAGACTTAAGCCATGCGGACCATCGCCACAATCACATGTGCGTCAGCCTGTGTGAAGCCCAGAATTCCGGGTTGCTCCCACGTGCGTCGGATGGAACAATTGCGTCCATTGTTCGTACTCTTACGTAAATCGACTGCGCATGACCTTTGAATAGCCGCAGGGAGGCGACCCGCAATGGCGCGCACGGCAGTTTCGCAGTTCGCGCGAGATGGCGCCAACGGCTCCGGGCAGGGCGCGCGGGAATTATCGCTCGATGACGCGCGCGCACACTGGCGGGCCGCGTACCGGCAGGTGCGCGGCGAGACGGAACGGCGCGCGTCCTATCTGTCGGCCGAGGACCAGATCGTGCAATCGATGGCCGACGCCTCGCCGGCCAAATGGCATCGCGCGCATGTGACCTGGTTTTTCGAGACGTTCTTGCTCAAGCCGCACGATCCCTCCTACGAGACCTTCGACGAACGCTTTCCGTTCCTGTTTAATTCTTATTACGTCGCTGCCGGCCCGCGTCACGCCCGCCCGCAGCGCGGGCTCATCACGCGGCCGAACGGTCAAGACGTCGCCGGCTATCGCGCACATGTCGATAAGGCGGTCGAGCGCCTGATCGACAGCGTGCCGGCGGAGCAGGCGCCGCGCGTGTTCGAAATCCTCGAGATCGGCCTGAATCACGAGCAGCAGCATCAGGAGCTGCTGCTTACCGACATCCTGCACGCCTTCGCGCAGAACCCGACCGATCCTGCCTACGACCCGAACTGGCGGCCGCCGCGCGCCACGCAAGGTCCCCGCGGCTTTGTTGACGTGCCTGCCGGCATCCACAAGATCGGCCACCCAGGCGGCAGCTTCTGCTTTGACAATGAGACGCCGCGTCACGACGCGCTGATCGCACCCATACGCATCGCTCGTCACCTGGTGACCAATGCCGAATGGCAGGACTTCATGCAGGCCGGCGGTTACACGACGCCGTCGCTCTGGTTGTCCGACGGTTGGGCGACGGTGCAGGCCGAAGGCTGGCAGGCGCCAGGCTATTGGCGTGAGAAGGACGGCGCCTGGCACGCCATGACCTTGGGCGGTTTGCAACCGGTCGAGCCGGCCGCCCCGGTTTTGCATATCAGCTATTACGAAGCCGACGCCTTCGCCCGTTTCGCCGGAAAATACCTGCCCAGCGAGGCTGAATGGGAAGTGGCGGCTGCGGCCGGCATCCTGGCCGACGCCTTCGGCATCGCTTGGCAATGGACGCGCAGCGCCTATCTACCTTATCCGGGCTACCGAGCCGCCGAAGGCGCGCTCGGGGAATACAACGGCAAGTTCATGGTGAACCAAATGGTGCTGCGCGGGTCATCGCTCGCGACACCGGAAGGGCACCAACGGCCGAGCTACCGCAACTTTTTCTATCCGCCGTCGCGCTGGCAGTTCAGCGGCCTGCGCCTTGTTGAGTTTGTCTAGTCGAAAGGAATGAAAATGGCAGCGCTCGCTCGCACGCGCCGGCCGGTGCACGAAGACGCTGAGCATGAGGCCTTCGTATCCGACGTCGTCGGCGGACTCATGTCCACGCCCAAACGCATCCCGCCGAAATATTTCTACGACGAGACCGGCTCGCAGCTATTCGATCGCATCACGGAACTGCCCGAGTATTACCCGACCCGCTGCGAGATGCGCATCCTGCAGACGCACGCCGCCGAGATCGCTAAGCTGATCCCGCAGGGCGCAGCCCTCGTCGAATTTGGCAGCGGCTCGAATCGCAAGGCGCGCATCTTGCTGAAAGCGGCGCCGGCGCTCGCCTGCTACGTGCCGGTCGACATCTGCGGCGAGATGCTGGAACAGGAGGCGGAAGAGCTGCGCCCCGATTTTCCGCACCTCAAAGTGCTGCCGGTCACCGCCGATTTCACGCAGAGCTTCGATCTGCCGCGGGAAGCCAAGGCGGCGCCTGTGCGCGTCGGCTTCTTCCCCGGCTCGACCATCGGAAATTTCGAGCCGCACGAGGCGGCCGCCTTTCTGCGCCGTGCCGGCAAAATTCTTGGACCTGGCGCGCGGTTGATCATCGGCGCCGATCTGATCAAGCCGGCCGAAGTGCTCAACGCCGCCTACAACGACAAGGCTGGAGTCACCGCTCAATTCAATCTCAATCTGCTCGCCCGCATCAACCGCGAGCTGGGCGGCAACTTCAATCTCGGCAGCTTCGAGCATCACGCCTTCTACAACCGCGAGCGCAATCGCGTCGAAATGCACCTCGCCAGCCTGAGACGGCAAAAGGTGAAGGTGGCCGGCGAAAGCATCGACTTCCGCGCCGGCGAGACGATTCATACCGAGAACAGCTACAAGTACTCGATCGAAAAGCTGGGTGCGCTCGCGCGTGGCGCGGGCTGGCGGCCACTGGGCGCCTGGACCGACGAGCGCCATTATTTCTCGATCCAGGCCTTCGAGCTGACCGACGAGCCGCCGGTGCGCGCAGCCGGGTAGCTTCCCGAACGCGCATCGCTGCGCTAAGCCTTGCGCCGCCCGGCCGTCCGGCCGGGCGTTCGCACAAATGCGCCGGGGCAGGGCACATGAAAATCGTCGGATTCGAAGCGGAGGGCAGGCTGCGGCTGGGGCTCGTGGAAGCCGACAACGTGGTCGATCTGCAGGCCGTGGACGGCATGCTGCCGGCCGATCTCGGAGAGGTGTTGCGCCGGACCAAGGGCGCTCTTAAGCCGCTCGCCGATCTCGCCAAGATCGCCAAGGCCGATGCGCGCCGCCCGCTTGCTGGGATCAAATACGCGCTGCCGGTAGCGCGGCCGGGCAAGATCATCTGTCTCGGCCTCAATTATCTCGACCACGTCAAGGAAGGCCCGCAGCGCGACAACGTGCCGAAATTTCCTTCGATCTTTTTCCGCGTGCTCACCTCTCTGGTGCCGCACCTGCAGCCGATCGTCCGTCCGCGCGAATCGATTCAGCTCGATTACGAAGCCGAGCTGGTGGCGATCGTCGGCAAGCGCGCCAAGCACTTGACGCCCGACAACGCGCTCGACTGCATCGCCGGTTATTCCTGCGCCAACGAAGGTTCGGTGCGCGAATTTCAACGGCATACGACGCAATGGGGTATGGGCAAGAATTTCGACCGCACCGGCGGCTTCGGGCCTTGGATGGTTTCCGCCGACGAATTGCCGCGCGGCGCCAAGGGGCTCAAGATCACGAGCCGGCTCAACGGCAACACCATGCAATCGGACAACACCGAGAACATGATGTTTCCGCTGCCGGAGCTCTTGGTCTATCTCACCAAGGGCATGACGCTGGAGCCGGGCGACGTCATTCTCACCGGCACGCCGTCGGGCGTCGGGCACGCGCGCAAGCCCGAGCCGGTGTGGATGAAGGCGGGCGACACCTGCGAAATCGAGATCGAGGGTGTGGGGATTCTGCGCAATCCGATTGAGGACGAGAATTGAACGGAACGCGGCGAGATGCGTTGTTTGTCGATTATTGGAGCGTGAGATGGCCGACCAATTGAACGTGCTGGTGATCTGCGGCTCGCTGCGCAAGGGCTCCTACAATCGTGCGCTTGCGCGCGCGCTGCCGGCGCTGGCGCCGCCCGAAATGAAGTTCACATCGGCGCCCGACTTCGAGACGCTGCCGATGTACAATGCCGACATCCAGGAGGCCTCCGGCTTTCCGCCGGCGGCGCAAGATCTCGCCAGCGCCATCCGCGCGGCCGACGGCGTGCTGTTCGTCTCGCCGGAATACAATTGGTCGATGCCCGGCTGGCTGAAGAACGGCATCGACTGGGTCTCGCGCATGAAGGATCAGCCGTTCCAGGAAAAGCCGGTGGCGATCCAGTCCTGCTCGGGCGGCATGCTGGGCGGCGCACGCATGCAATATCATTGGCGCATGTCGATGACCTTCCTGAAGGCCTTCGTCTTCGGCACGCCGGAAGTGTTCGTAGGCCAGGCGGCGAGCAAGTTCGACAAGGAGACGCTGGAGCTTACCGACCAGACCACCAAGGACATGGTCAAGATGCAGCTCGCCGCCTTTGCAAAGTTCATCGTGCGGGTGAGGGCGTAGCCCGGCTACTTGTCCCGGGCGCAGCACAGCACGTAAGTGATGTGCTGCAGACCCGGGACCGTTGCAAGAAATTGGAAATCGGAACGGCCCCGGATCAGCGGTGCATCGCTTCGCGCTGCACCGCGTCCGGGCACGCAGCGCTATCGCACCCGCCGCACGAAATCCGCGACCGCCCTGCCGATCTCGTCCGGGCTGTCCTCCTGGATGAAGTGCAGGCCCTTCACGGTAATTTCGCTCTGGTTCGCCCAGCGCCGGCAGATTTCGCGCTGACGTCCGGCCAGGATCGAGCCCGGCTCGGCATTGACGAACAGCTTGGGCACGTCGGATTGGGCGAGCCAATCCGAATAGTCCTCGACGATCTTCACCACGTCCGCCGGCTCGCCATCGATGGGGATCATGCGCGGCCAGGTGAGCGTCGGGCGGCGGTCTTCGCCCGGATTGAGGAACGGCTTGCGGTATTCGGCCATCTCCTCGTCGGTCAGCTTGCGCAGGATCGAAGCGGGCAGCACCCGCTCGACGAACATGTTGTTGGCGAGGATCATCTCCTCGCCCTTGTCGGAGCGAAATCCCTGAAAGGCGCGGCGCGCGCTTTCCGGCCAGTCGGCCCAGGTGAGCGGCGTGACGATCGCCTCCATGTAGACGATGCCGGCGACGCGCTCGGGGTGATGCCGCGCCCATTCGAAGCCGAGCGCCGAGCCCCAGTCGTGCACCACCAGCACAACGCGGTCGCCGAGCGCCAGCTGATCCCACAGCGCGAACAGGTACTCGCGCTGCTCGGCGTAGCTGTAGCGGCCGGGACCGGAATTCTCGAGCTTCTCGGAATCCCCCATGCCGATCATGTCGCAGGCGATCAGTCGGCCGAGCCCTGCGCAATGCGGCATCACGATGCGCCAGAGATAGGACGAGGTCGGATTGCCGTGCTGGAAGACGATCGCGTCGCCCGCGCTGTCCTCCATATAGGCCATGCGCTTGCCTTTGACGGTGGCGAATTTTTTTGCGCCGAACGGCCTTGCGGAAATCACGAGCGCGTCTCCCTTCTTCGCTCGTCCCCGCGCAAGCGAGGACCCAGGTTTGCGAATTGGGGATGCGACTTCTCAAGCGCTGGATTGCCGCCTGTGCGGGAATGAGCGGCGTCCATGCTCACCCCGCCGCCTGCGCCCGCTTCGGGAACAATTGCGGCCTGAGCTTGGGATGGCACGGCATGGTCTTGGGGGCGTAGGGCGCCTCGGCGCCGAGTTCCTCCGCCGCATGCCAGGACCAGCGCGGGTCCCACATGGCCGCGCGCGCAAGACACACCAGATCGGCCTTGCCGGAGGCGACGATATCCTCCGCCTGCTGGTAGCCGGCGATCAGACCGACCGTCATGGTGGTGATGCCGGTCTCCTTCTTCACCTTTTCGGCGAAGGGCACCTGATAGCCAGGCGCCAGCGGAATTTTCTGCTTGGGCGACAGGCCGCCCGACGACACGTCCATGTAGTCGAGCCCGCGCGCTTTGAGCTCTCTCGCCAGCAGCACGGTCTCCTCCGGCGTCCAGCCGCCCTCGACCCAGTCGGTCGCCGACACGCGCATGCCGAGCGGCTTGCTGTCCGGCCAAACCTTGCGCACCGCCTCGTACATCTCGATGGCGAAGCGCATGCGGTTTTCGGTCGAGCCGCCGTATTCGTCGGTGCGCTGGTTGGACAGCGGCGACAGGAACTGATGCGCCAGATAGCCGTGCGCCCCGTGCAGCTCGATCACGTCGTAGCCGATGCGGTCGACGCGCTTGGCGGCGGCGGCGAATTCGCCGATCACGCGCTTGATATCGTCCTTGGTCATGGCGTGCGGCACCGGCCAGCCCTCGTCATAGGGGATGGCGGACGGCGCCTCCGGCGTCCAGGCGTCGGGGCCTTCCAGGATCGGCTTGCCGCCGGCAAACGGCGGCGTGGTCGGGCCCTTGCGGCCGGCATGCGCCAACTGCACGCCGAGCTTGGCGACGCCGTATTGCCGGCAGAAATCGTGCACGCGCTTGAGCGCCTTCTCGTTGTCGTCCGACCACATGCCGGCGCATTTCGGCGAGATGCGCCCCTGCGGATTGACATTGGTCATCTCGCACATGACCAGGCCGGCGGCGCCGAGCGAGAACGAGCCGAGATGCATCAGGTGCCAGTCGTTGGCGCTGCCATCGGCGGAATTGTATTGGCACATCGGCGACACCACGACGCGGTCGGGCAGGGTGACGCCGCGCAGCGTGATCGGAGTGAAGAGGGCGCTCGCCATTGTCGGATTTCCTTTCAATCTGGATCTACCGCGCGTCCCCGGGAAAGCGGGGACGCAGAGCGGCAATTTTCAACCGTGTTTTGCGTGGCTCTCGATTCCCGCTTGCGCGGGAATGAGCGGTGCAGGGATCGCTGCAAGTCTAGCATGCATCAGGGCCAGGTATGCATCGCCACCACCAGGCAGCAAAGCGCCCAGAAGATGCAATATTCGACGCCGCCGATCACCCAGATCCAGCAGCGCTTGACCTTGTAGGTGGCCGCCGCTGCCACCAGCAGGTGCACGACGGCGATTGCCGCGACATAGGGCGTCAGGATGCCGAGCACGAGGCCGATCGTCAGCACGGTCTCGATCGCGCCGGCGATATACATCCACACGGCGGGCGGCTTGAAGCCGGCGACCACGAAGAATTCCAGCGTCGCCGGCACCGTGATCTTGCCGATGATGTGCGGAATGAAGAAGGCGCCGCAGATGATGCGCAGCAGGTTGAATGCATTCAGCAGGTTGAATTTGTCGGCGTACGACATCGGCCGCCCCCGGGGATGCTGCCGCTTCTTCGTCGGCTATGGCTGGGAAACTCGCATGTCGCGGCGCATGAGCCAAGGGGTACCGGTCGCGCGGAGCAACGATCGTCATGGCCGGGCTTGTCCCGGCCCTCCACGCATTTATTCTTTCGATCTTGTAAGACGTGGATGCCCGCGACAAGCGCGGGCATGACGGATTACATGACGGAGAAGCACTCTCATGCCGCGTCTTTCGGGAAAAACCGCACTCGTCACCGGCGGCGCCAAGGGCATCGGCCGCCACTATTCGCTGGCGCTGGCCAAGGAAGGCGCGCGCGTGATGATCGCCGACATCGAGGACGGGGCGGCGCTCGCTGCCGAGATCGCAACGGCGCACGGCAAGGACAGCGCGGCCGCCGCCATGTGCGACGTCAGCGACGAAGGCCAAGTGCAGGCCTTGGTGCAGCAGACAGTCGAGCGCTTCGGCCAGATCGACATCCTGGTCAACAACGCCGCGTTCTACGCCAAGCTGCACCCGCGCAATTTCGACGAATGGGACATCGCCACCTGGGACAAGGTAATGGCGGTCAACGTGCGCGGGCCCTGGCTGATGGTCAAGCACGTCGCGCCGCACATGATGGCGCGCAAGTCGGGCAAGATCGTCAACATCGCCTCCGGTGCGCCCTACAAGGGCGTGCCGCGCATGCTGCCCTATGTGTCCTCCAAGGGCGCCATCATCGCGCTCACGCGCTCGCTGTCGCGCGAGCTGGGCCAATACGGTATCTCGGTCAATTCGCTGTCGCCCGGCTACATCCTCTCGGAGACGGGCCTTGAAAACACCCAGCACGTCGAGGAGGAGCGCATCCCGGTGCGCAACTCGCGCGCCTTCAAGCGCGACGCCTACCCGGAAGACCTGACCGGCACGCTCATTTTCCTCGCCTCCGGCGACAGCGATTTCATCACCGGCCAGTCCATCGTGGTGGACGGCGGCGCCGTCAACAACTGAAGGCTTCTCGGCTCGCGGGGACCCAGCCATAACGTGTCCCGGGCGCAGCGCAGCGCGCAACGAAGTGGAGCGGCGCGCTGCTGACCCGGGACCCCGCTCCTGCTGCCCCTTAATCAACCGGGGTGCCGGATCAGCGGTGCATCATTTCGCGCGGACCGCGCTTATGCTGCACCGCATCCGGGACACGCAATGGATTTGATCTCCCGCTTTTGCGCTGCGCGGGAATGAGCGGTGTGGGTACGGCGCCTGCCGATGCCTTTGCGCACTGGCAAGCAGGCCGCGAGCAAGATTGTCCCCCGCGCCGGGGCATGGCAAAATGCCTTTGTTCCCGCATCGGCCAGCGAAGGGAAATTTTGCCATGCCCAGCCCTTACACCCTTGATCAATACGTTGCCGACCTGCGTGCCATCACCGCGCAGGAGACCGATCCGGAAAAGATCACCGAGCGGGTCGCTCCGTTTGCCCAGAAATTCGCCCGGGAGCCCGGCTGGTTCCGCCCCGAATTCCGCGAATGCGATCCCGAGCAGGGCTTCAGCCTGCATATCCTGCACGAGGAGCCCAACCACGACCTGGCGGTGTTCCTCATCTCCTGGCTGCCGAACCGCGGCACCACCCCGCACAACCACAAGACCTGGGCGGTGGTGGTCGGCATGGAGGGTCAGGAGCAGGAGGTCAATTACGAGCGGCTCGACGACGGCAGCAAGCCCGGCTATGCCGACTTGAAACGCGGCGAGGCGCAGCTGATGAAAGCCGGCGACGTGGCGCGCTGCTATCCCGAGCACATCCACAGCGTCTGGAATACGGGCAAGAACGTTTCCATGTCGCTGCATACCTATGGCCGCCACATCAACTACACCGGCCGCTCCGAATTCGATCCGCAAGCCAAGCGCGAGAAACCGTACCTTGTGAAGGTCGAGGACGCGCACGCGCCTGCGAACTAGAGGATGCTCGATTGAATTTGATGCGATAGGCTTGCCGCCTGCACGGCGTGCTTCCCCGCACGCGGGGGGGACCGTGGGGCCAAAGGCTGTCATCAAGCGGCTGATCTAGATCAGCTACTCTCTAGTCGGAGCATTGCCATGCAAGCCATTCAACTGGGCCCCGGCTTCGCCGCCGAGTTGCGCGGCGTGACGCTTGCCGATGTCGCCAACGATGCCGCCGCCTATGCCGCGGTGCGCGCCGCTTTCGAGGAGCATTCGGTCCTGGTGTTCCGCAACCAGGACGTCACCGACGATGTCCAGCTCGCCTTCTCGCGCCGCTTCGGCCCGCCCGAGATCACCAAGGTCGGCTCGGACGGCACCGGCACGCATTTCGTCATTCTCACGACCATCGGCCCGGACGGCAAAGTGGTGCCGCCCGACTCGCGGCTTGCCATGCGCAACAAGGCCAACCAACTCTGGCACACCGACTCGTCGTTCAAGCGCGTGCCGGCGCTCACCTCGATCTTGTCGGCGCGCATCATTCCGGGCAAGGGCGGCGAGACCGAATACGTCTCGACCCGGCTCGCCTTCGAACGGCTCGATCCCGCCTTGCGCGAAAGGCTCGAGCATTCCTTCGCCTGGCACGACTATGCCCATTCGCGCGGCCAGATCGCTGCCGATCTCGCCTCGCCGGAGGAGCGCGCGGCGCTGCCGCCCGTATGTTGGCGCATGGTGTGGACGAACCCGGTCAACGGCCGCAAGGCGCTCTATCTCGCCTCGCATGCCTATGCGGTCGAGGGCATGGAGGCGGCCGCCGGCAAGCGGCTGATCGATGAGTTGATGGCGGCTGCGACGGCGCCCGGCTCAAGCTACGAGCACAAATGGCAGGCCGGCGACGTCGTCATGTGGGACAACCGCGCCACCATGCATCGCGGCCGCCCCTGGCCGCCGGGCGAGGCGCGGCTGATGATCCGCACCACGATTTCGGCGAGCGCCGCCGACGGGCTCGAAAGCATGCGCCCGCCCGGCCAGCAGGCGGCGGAGTAGCCCTCTCGTCATTCCGGGGCGCGCACGAAGTGCGCGAACCCGGAATCCCGAAGTCAAGCTCCGAGCATCCATCTGGATTCCGGGTTCCGACCTTCGGTCGGCCCCGGAATGACAGAAAAGATCAAAACCCGCCCTTGCCGAGAATGCTCACGTCGCTGCCGTCGCTATAGCGGTCGTCCTTCCAGCCGTCCTCGTCGTAGTCGGCCATGCACTTGTCGGCGAGCGCCTCCATCTCGGCGAGCGCGCCGCTGCCGCTCGCGTAATGCAGCGGGAACATGCGCACCAGCTCGTGGCTGCCGGCATAATTCATCTCGTAAAGCTCGTGGCGCGCGCCGAATTCGCTGCCGATCGCGTCCCACAGAAGCTTCATCAGCTTGATGCGCTGCTTGTAATCGATGTTGTTGGAGCCGCGCACGTAGCGCTTGAGATACTTGTCGATATCCGGGTTCTTGAAGTCGCGCGCGTGCGAAGGCAAATAGATCAGCCCCGACGCCACCACCTTTTCCACGATCGAGCGCACCGCCGGATAGGCCTCCGTCATGAACAGGCGGTAGACGGTCGAGGCCCTCGCGTTCGGCAGCACCGTGCCGTCGACCCAGGGGTCGGGATTGCAGGCCATGGCGTCGGTCAGCGACCAGAACAGGTTGCGCCAGCCGATCACCTCGCCGATGTGCACCTGCACGCCGCGGAACGCGGCGACGCCGGTCGCGCGCGTCGCCTTGAGCAACAGGCCGGCGATGAAATCGAGCTTCACGGCCAGCCGCGTGCAGCCCTGCAGCGTGTAATTATTGACGAAGCCGGATTTCGGATAGAAGTCCTTCAGCCGCTGCACGTCGCGGTGGATGAACACGTTCTCCCAGGGAATGAAGGCGTTGTCGAACACGAAAATGGCGTCGTTCTCGTCGAAGCGCGAGGTGAGCGGGTAATCCCACGGCGAGCCGGTGGCGGCGGCCGCAAGCTCATAGGAGCCGCGGCAGATCAGCTTGATGCCGGGCGTGTCCATCGGCGCGATGAACATCACCACCATCGAGGGATCGTTGATTTCCTGGCCCATGTTCTGGCCGAGAAAATTGTAGTGCGTGAGCGCCGAATTGGTCGCCACCATCTTGGCGCCGGAGACGTAGATGCCGGCGTCGGTCTCCTTCTGGATGGTGATGTAGACGTCCTTGACCTCTTCCACCGGCTTGTCGCGGTCGATCGGCGGATTGATCAGCGCGTGATTGAGATAGAGCACCGCCTCCTGGCCGCGCTTGTGCCAGGCGCGCGCGTTGTCGGCGAACGGCCCGTAGAACCCGGCATTGGCGCCCAGCGTGTTGAGCAGCGCCGCCTTGTAGTCGGGGCTGCGCCCCATCCAGCCGTAGGTCATGCGCGCCCAGGCCGCGATCGCGTCGCGTTGGGCGACCACCTCCGCGGCGGAATGCGCCGCCCTGAAGAATTTGTGGGTAAAGCCGCCGGAGCCGGTATCGGTCGGCGAGGTCAGCGCCGCCTTGGTCTTTGCGTCATGCAGCGCGTCGTAGAGCTGCGCGACGGAGGCCGCGGCGTTGCGGAAGGCCGGGTGCTTGGTGACGTCCTTCACCCGCTCGCCGTAGATATAGACCTCGCGCCCGTCGCGCAGCGATTCGAGGTATTCCGCGCCGGTGAAAGGGCGCTGCTTGCCTTGCAGGATCGATTCGGGTCTCATTTTAGGTCCACATCATCAATTCGTCATTCCGGGGCGCGGCCACCCGGATCGGCGCGTCGCGCCGTCCGGGTGGCCGCGAGCCCGGAATCCATAACCCCAATGCTGCGGAGTATGGATTCCGGGCCCGCCGCGGAGTTTATCATCGGGCCGCGCTACGCGCGGACCCGTTGGCGGCGTCCCGGAATGACTGCCGGATTTCGTCTCACGGATCAGCTGCCCTCGATGAAGTCGAAACGGAAACTGTCGCCATGCGGCTCGATGGTGCCGCAGGTGGGCGTCGAGAAATGATGCGGCATCACCAGCGTGCCAGAGCCTGCGTGCTTGTCGATGAGCGCGCGGCGCGACACGCGCGCGGCGTCCTGGTCGGTGTCGGCGCGCGTCGACAGGTCGGGGAACAGGATCTGGATCGGATGATGGATGGCGTCGCCGATGAAGACGCCGTTCCGATCGTTCGAGGAAACGTTGATGACGACGTGCCCCGGCGTGTGGCCGAAGCACGGCTCGAGCGAAACGCCGTTGTCGAGCTCGAAATCGTCGTGCACCAGCACGGCCTTCTCCGCCCGCATGATCGGCAGCACGCTGTCCTCGAAGGCGAGCGCGTGCGGGCTGTCCTGGTTCCCCTTGTTCTTGGCGTAGAAAGCGTCCCAATGGTCGTATTCGCGCTTGGCCATGACGTATTGCGCGTTGGGGAAGGTCGGCACCCAGCGGCCGTCGACTGCCCGCGTATTCCAGCCGACGTGGTCCCAGTGCAGATGCGTGCACATCACGTGCGTGACTTCTTCCGGCTTGACGCCGGCGGCGGCCAATCCGGCGAGATAGTCGGCCTTGCCCACGTCGAATTGGCCGCGGCCCGGCCGCGGCTTGTTGCAACAGGTGTCGATCACGATGGTGTGGCGGCCCGTCTTGAGCACGAAAGAGTGGAAGCTCATGACGATCTTGCCGTCGGCGCTGATCCGCCCCGGCAAGGCGCGGCGGGCCTCCTCCACCATGTCGGACGTGGCGGCGGGGAAGAATTCAAGCGCCGGAAAGGCCGGGAATTCCAGCTCGGCGACGCGGGCGATGCCGTAATCGCCGATTTTGAACGGACTCATCGGGCAGGGTCTCCTGGGTCGGGCTGACCCAATCTACCATGCCGATGGCGGTCGGAAAGGTGAAGTCCGGCCGGGAGCTTCGCCGCTCAGTCGTCGTCGCCGCCGTGCCGCTTGCTGTAGCTCGCCATGACCTTGCGGCACTTATGGCTGACCTTGCTCCAGTTCTTGCGCAGGCACTTCGCGATGCGTTCCTGGTCGGGGATGGCCTCCCCGCACAGCGCGTAGACGTCGCCCTCGCAGGCCTGCTGCTCGGCCTGCATGTTCTGCATCTGCTGCTGCTGGCGGTCTTCCGCTGCGGCCGAGGTGGAAATTGCGGCCGCCAGCAGCGCGCCGGCCATAACGGCGGAAGTAAATTTCATCGGGTCAGCCCTCGCTGTTTGCTTGCGTCAACGCCAACGTGGGGCATCGGTTCCTACTGCCACACGACCTTGTTCCCCGGCGCATTGAGCCGGGCCGAAAATCGGCTATATTAGTTACAAATTCAACCACCAATTTCTTGAGGAGCACGCCATGGCGGTCGCAACCGCAGCCGAACAGCCCGGCGCCAAACACAACGTGCAGGTCGCCCGGCAGGCCTATTACGACAAGATCGCCAAGTATCACATGGCGCCGCTCTGGGAAGTGCTCAAAGGCCTGGTAACGCCGGAGCCCAAGACCCACTGCGTGCCGGCCCTGTGGAAATTCTCCGACGTAAAGAAACTGATGCTGGAAGCCGGCGACGTAATTAGCGCCGAAGAGGCCGAACGCCGCGTGCTGGTGCTGGAAAATCCGGGCGAAAAGGGCAAGTCGCGCGTCACCAATTCGCTGTTCGCCGGTATCCAACTCATCATGCCGGGCGAAATCGCCGACGTGCATCGCCACGTCGCCTCCGCCATCCGCTTCGTGCTCGAAGGCGAGGGTGCCTACACGGCGGTCGAGGGCGAAAAGTCGATGATGAAGCATGGCGATTTCATCATCACCGCGAATTGGGCGCCGCACGATCACGGCAATCCCGGAAAGCAGCCGGTTATGTGGCTCGACGTGCTCGACATGCCGACCGTCAATCATTTCGAGACCTCGTTTGCCGAGCACTTCGACGACAAGATGCAGAAGACCAATCACGAAGACGGCGATTCCTTCGCGCGTTACGCCATGGGCGTGTTGCCGGACGGGCTGCCGGCGGTCACGAACCGAACTCCGGTGATCAACTATCCGTACGCCACTATGCGGCCGATCCTCGAGCGGCTGAAGGTGACGGGCGACATCGACAAGCGCCACGGCGCGCGCATGCGCTACGCCAATCCGATCAACGGCGGCCCGGTCCTGCCGACCATGGGCGCGTGGCTCGCGCTGTTGCCAAAGGGCTTCAAAGGCGAGCCCTACCGCTCGACCGATGGAACCGTGTTTGCGGTGGCCGAGGGACACGGCACCACGATCATCGACGGCAAGCCGTTCGCCTGGGGCGTCAACGACGTCTTTGTCGTGCCGCCGTGGAAGCGCTATCAGCACGACGCCGCGGATGAGTCGGTTCTGTTCTCGATCTCCGACCGCCCCGCCCAGGAAGCGCTCGGCATCTGGCGGGAAGGGAACTGATTTCCCCGCGCCGAATTACCGCTTTTGTCATGGCCGGGCTTGTCCCGGCCATGTCGCTGAGGGAGTCATGGTGCTCGCGGGATGACCGGGACAAGCCGGCGATGACGGAGTATGGGAGCGCCGGCAATGCGGTTGCGTTGAATGGCGCAGTGGGAGACTTCATTGATGCAATTTGAAAACCTCACCGCCGGCCATGGCGCGCTGACCGCCGCGCGCACGGGCGAAGGGCACGATATCGTCGTGCTGCATTCGCTGCTCGCCGACCGCCACGCCTTCGACCCCGTGCTGGCGGCGCTCGCCGCCAAGCATCGCGTGACGCTCATCAACCTGCCCGGGTTTCACGGCTCCAAGCCGACGCCGCTTGCGCTGATGGACGCCTACGTGGCGGCGATCGAGGACGGCTTCGACGAGTTCAAGATCGCCAACGACGCCGTGCTGATCGGCAACGGCTTCGGCGGCACGGTCGCGCTTGCCTTCGCCATCGCGCATCCCGAGCGTATTTCCAAGCTGGTCTTGAGCGATGCCGCCGCCTGCTTCCCGCCGGAAGGGCGGCAAGCCTTCGCGGTCATGGCCAACAAGGTGGCGGAAAGCGGGCTCGGCGCCGTGGCCGAGATCGCCGCCAAGCGCGTGCATTCTCCGGACTATCTCAGAAGCCATCCGCAGGCGGTCGAGCGGCGCAAGCAAGTATTGCTCGGCATCGACCCCAAGGGCTTTGCGGCAGCCTGCAAGATCCTGCAGGAAACCGACCTCACGCCCCTCCTGCATCACCTGCGGGTGCCGACGCTGGTCGTGTGCGGCGAGCTCGACCAGGCAACGCCGCCCCCGCTCAACAGGCAGATCGTGGATAAGGTCGCCGGCGCGCGCTACGTCGAACTGCCCGGCTGCGGCCATTGTCCGCCGCTCGAGCAGCCGGAGGCCTTCCTCAAGGCGATCAAGGAATTCGTCGGGCTCTAGGGTGCAGCGCGGCCGGGCCACGCACCGGCTTTAACGCAAGATGGCAGCATGAAACGTGCGCTCGTAGTCGCGGCGGGGCTCGGCCTGATCCTGGCGGTCGCGATCATCGTCTTCGAAGGCGCCGGCGCGGTCAGCAAGGCCTTTGCGGCGGTGGGTTACGGAATTGCCGTCGTCACCTTAATCCGCGCCGTCGAGCTCGCCGGCGCCGGGCTCGGCTGGTGGCTGGTGTTCCCCGCGGAATCGCGCGCCGCGCTGCGCGACTGCATCTGGGTGCGCTTCATCCGCGAGGCGATCAACGTGCTGCTGCCGGTGGCGCAAGTCGGCGGCGAGATCGCCGGCGCGCGCCTGATGAGCTTGTTCGGCATCCCCGCCGGGCTGGCCGGCGCCACCGTGCTGGTCGACATCCTGATGCAGGTGGTGTCGCTCTTTCTATTCACGCTGGTCGGCATCGGCATTTTCGCCGTGGAGGGCGTCGACGATACGATGCTCGGCCCGATTTTGCTGGGCACCGGCGTCATGGGCCTGGCGCTGGCCGGCTTTTTCATCGCGCAGCGCTTCGGCGGCGCCAAGCTGCTCGACCGCGGCTTGATGGCGGCGGCGGAGCGGTTCGGCTGGTCGTCGCTCTCCAATCTGGCCAGCCTGCACGACAACCTGGTGCGCATCTATGCCGACGTGCCGCGTTTTGCGCTGGCGATGCTCGTGCACATCGCCGTCTGGTTTGTCGGCGCCTTCGAGGTGTTGGTGGCGCTCGACCTGATGGGCTATCCGGTATCCTTGGCCGACGCGGTGGTGATCGAAAGCCTCGGCCAGGCGGTGCGCGCGGCGGCATTCCTGGTGCCGGGCGCGCTCGGCGTGCAGGAAGCGGGCTTCATCGCCATCTGCTCGGCCTTCGGCATTCCGGCGCCCGCGGCGCTCGCCCTCTCGCTGGTCAAGCGCGTGCCTGAACTCGCGCTCGGCCCGCCGTTTCTGTTCATTTGGCATGCGCACGAAGCGAAGGCGCTCAGCAAAAGCGGCGAGGTTCAGTCGTAATCCTCCGGGTCCGCTCGCTTGCGAGCGTCCCGGAATGACGAACTGCTCGATCTAAAACCGCAGCAGCCAGGGCAATTGCTCGAGCACCGCGTGGATCGAGCCGCCATTGCCCTTGCGCCCGAGCGCCCGCGCGGCGCCGGCAAGATCGCCGCGCTTGAGCGCGCTTGCCGCATCGTGCGCCGACACGGCGATATGCTGCATGGTGCTGGCGTCGCGGTAGCAGTCGATCATGCAGCGCGTGCAACCGTCGCGCACGATCTTGCCGTCGTCGAAATCGTAGATCGAGCACAGCGGCTCTTCCCAGAAATGGCAGCGCCAGATGTTGAGCTTCCAGTCGAGGTAGAAATAGCGGTAGCCGCCGAGGCAAGGGAAGGTCTGCGCCTCGCCGCGCACGAAACGCTGCATCTCCTCCAGCGAGCGCGTGGGATTGACCACGTGCATGCGCGCCTTGAGCTGCTTGACCTTGTCGAACAGCGCGATCCGCTCCTCGTGCGTGAAATCGACGATGCCGGAATCGCGGTAACCCAGGAAACTCGAATTGAGGTTGGTGAGCGGGTAAGAGAAAGTCACCGATTTGAAGCCGAGGCTCTCGAGGAATGCCGGCAGCGCCTCGATATCGAGCAGGCGGCTCAGCGTCACCGAGGCGGTTGCGATCATGCCGAGCGAGGCAATCTCCCGGTTGGCTTCGCGGATCTTGTCGCATACGCCGGGCAGACCGCGATTGTCCTCGTGCGCTTCGGCGGTCGCGGCGTCGATCGAGATGACGAAGCTCGACAGGCCGGCCTTGGCGTATTTACGAATGCGCCGCGGCTTGAACAGGCCGGCATTGCTCACCATCATCACCTTCATGCCCTTGCCCGCGGCGCGCGCGATGATGTCGGTCAGGTGAGGATGCAGCGTCGGCTCGCCGCCGGTGAGGATCAGATAGCGGATGCCTTGGCGGTAAAGGATGTCGATGGCGTCGAAGGCGCCCTGCCGCTCGACATATTCCCAGCGGCTGCGCGGCAGGCTATCGCGGGCAAAATTGCAGAAACCGCAATTGGCGTTGCAGGCGTTGTTGAGAGCGAATTCGCAGCGGCCCGGCCCGCCCGACGACAGCACCAGCCGCAGCGTGTCGAGGGCGCGCGAGCGCGGCGGCGCCTCCGCAGCAATCTCCGCGAGCGCATCGCGCGCCGATTGGGGCAGAGGGTCGTGCATGCGGACAACGCTAGCGCAATTCGAGCGCCTTTGACACCGCCGCAGCGATCGCCGCGGTGCCGTCCTTGCCGCCCAATTCCATCGGTTTCACGCCCCCGGCGTAAGCAGCATCGACCGCCTGTTCGATCCTGCGCGCCGCCTCCGCCGCCGGCGGATGCTCGTGTCTGTCGGCGAGCCAGTCCAGCATCATCGCCGCCGACAGGATCATCGCCGTGGGGTTCGCCTTGCCCTGTCCCATGATGTCGGGCGCGGTTCCGTGGCAGGGCTGGAATACCGCATGGCTGTCGCCGATGTCGGCCGACGGCGCCATCCCCAAGCCGCCGATCAGCCCGGCCGCCAGATCGGAGAGGATGTCGCCGAATATGTTCTCCATCACCATGACGTCGAAATCCCACGGCCGGCGCACCATCAGCGCCGCGCAGGCGTCAACATAGACATGGTCGGTTTTGACATCGGGAAAATTCTTGGCGCGCTCGTCGAAGATCGAGCGGAAGAAGGCATAAGCCTTGAAGGCATTGGCCTTGTCGACGCACGTGCACAAGCCCTTGCCGCCGCGACGTTTGCGCCGCTCGGCAAGGCGCAGCGAAAAGTCGAACAGGCGCTGGGAAGTCTTGCGCGTGATCACCAGCGTCTCGCGCGCGTCGTCGTGTGTCACCACGCCCTTGCCCATGGAGGCGAACAGGCCTTCGGTCGACTCGCGGATCAGCACGAAATCGATGCCGTGCTCGGGCGCCCCGACGATCGGGCTCGGCACGCCGGGAATGAGTCGCGCCGGCCTTACACCGGCATAGAGATCGAAGATGAAGCGCAACTCAACCTGCGGCATGATCTCGGTATTGTCGGGATAGCGCACGCTGGGCAGCCCGCAGGCGCCGAGCAAAATGGCGTCGGCGCTTTCGGCGAGCTTGACGGTCGATTCCGGCATCGACTTGCCGGTCTGCTTGTAATGACCGGCACCGGCCGCCCCCTCGGTGAAACGAAGGTCGAGGCTCGGCGTCGCGTCCGCCACCCGCTTAAGGATATCGAGCGTCGGCGCCATCACCTCGGGCCCGATGCCGTCGCCCGGCAGCACGGCGATATGGAAGGCGGTGTTGGCGGACATGGCGTTTCCTGGGTAACGTTCGAGCGGACGGGCGGCTAATCAATACGCCCGCGCGCCTGCGCGCAAGGGAGCAAGCGATGCCTCGGTTTTCCGCCCATCTGGACTATCTGTTCACCGACCGTCCGCTGTTGCAGCGCATCGATGCCGCGGCGGCGGCGGGGTTCAAGGCGGTCGAGTGCCGCTTTCCGGAGGGCGTGCCGGCGGCTGAATTCAGGCGCGCGCTCGAGCGCAACAATGTGCAAGCGCTCGGCATCAATTCGCCAACCGGGGGCGAGGGCGAATTCGGTTTCTGCGCCGTGCCCGGCCGCCAAGATGAATGGCGACAAACCTTCGCGGAGGCGCTCGATTACGTCACCGCAGTAGGCGCCGCCGCCGTTCATTGCCTGGCCGGCAAGGTCGATGGGGCCGAGCGCGCCAAGGCCGACACGGTGTTCGTCGATAATCTGAAGCGCGCCGCCGACCTGGCGGCGGCAAAGAACATCAAGCTCTATATCGAGCCGATCAATCCGCGCGACGTGCCGGGCTATTTTCTCAACGAGGTCGAGCACGCCGCCGACGTCATCGGCAAGGTCGAGCGGCCGAATCTGTGGCTGCAATACGATTTCTATCACGTGCAGATCGTCGGCGGCGATCTGATCAAACGATTTGAGACGCACCGCGAAATCATCGGGCACGTCCAGTGCTCGCAGGTGCCGGTGCGGCACGAGCCCGATGCCGAGGGCGAGATCAACTACCCCTTCGTTTTTTCCGAGGTCGACAGGCTCGGCTACAAAGGATGGATCGGCGCCGAATATCGCCCGCGCGGACGGACCGAAGACGGCTTAGGCTGGGCGCGGCCGTACGGTGTCGTCCCGCGAGCGGGTTAGCGAAGGGAGCGGGATATGCGTTTGCAGAACCAAGTGGCGATCGTCACCGGCGGCGGCTCCGGCATGGGCGAGGCCATCGCCAAGACCTATGCGCGCGAGGGCGCGCGCGTCGCCGTCATCGACGTCGACGGCGCCGCCGCCGGCAAAGTAGCGAAGGAAATCGGCAAGGCGGCGATCGCCGTTCGTTGCGACGTCGTCAAACGAGGCGACATCGACGCCGCCGTCGCCGAGACGGTCAAGGCTTTCGGCAGGCTCGACGTGCTGGTCAACAATGCCGGCGTCGCCCACGTCAACAAGCCCATGCTCGACATCGGCGAAGCCGAATTCGATCGCGTGTTCGCGGTGAACGTGAAAACGCTGGCGGTGGAGCTCGCGCCCGACAAGATTCGCATCGTCGCCATCGCGCCGGTGGCGACCGACACGCCGCTGCTGCCGACCTTCCTCGGCCCGGCGCCCGGCATGCGCGAAAAATTTATCGCCACGGTGCCGCTGGGGCGGCTGGCGATGGCGCAGGACATCGCGGATGCGGCTTTGTTTCTCGCCTCTGAGGAAGCGAAATTCCTCACCGGAAACATCATGGAGGTGGACGGCGGACGCTGCGTGTAAGCCGCGCAAAGCCTTGTTTTACTTTTGATTAACCATCGAATGCATTGAAAAGGCTGAAATTTTCCCTTTGCGGCGGCCCGGCTCGTTGCTAGATTGTGCGGCATGTGGGGACGTCGCAGGAAAGCCGAAGCGGAGAAGCCGGAGGCGCCGTCGGCGCTGAAGGAGGCCGTGCGCGAGGCGCGCATCGAGGCCGCCGAGCGCTCGGCGGTGATCGTCGACCTGCGCGATGCCGAGGTGGTGCGGCTTGAATTGCTCAATGAGGCACTCGAGCCGGTGTTCCGCGATATCCCCAGCACCGTCGAACTGTTCGACCGCGGCATCAGCAAGGGCGACGTGCCGCGGCTCTGGATCGACGTGATCGCCCATGTCGAGATGGGACGCGACAAGCGGCAATACCGATTCGTGCAGGACACCCGCTACGGCCGCGCCGTGCTGGCGGAGTCCTACGAGGTGCCCGAGATGGTGCGGGCGGCGACGCGCTACGTCGCGCGCCGGATGGTCGAGCGCGAACGTGCGCTCGCCGACGACGCCGCCATGGGCCGCGCTTCGGCACAGAAGATCCTCGAGCAGGAACGGCACCATCGCCCATGGCGCGCCGTGCGCAGCTTTATCTTCGGGGTGATCGTCGGCATCGCCGCGCTCGTCGCGGTAGCGATGCTGTATAGGCCGCATCCGTAAGACCTGGACTTGCGTGCCCCGGACGCGGCGCAGCACGAAGTGGTGCGCCGCAGATCCGGGGCCCGGCTTTTTTGGAGCGGGTTCCCGGGTCTGCAGCGCACCGTTCGCTTTGCTCACGCCGCTGCGCCCGGGACAGCTAGCTCAGCCCACGAGCATCGTCCTTTTCAACTCCTTCACATCGCCGCTGGCATCGATCCCGCGCGCGACCATCTCGCACCTCCATGCGCCGCGCGCGCCGTCGATGCGGTAAAGATTGTAGGCCGCCGCGTTCTTGGCACGGCCCGGCGCGCCGGAAGCCGACGGCACGCCGACTGCCGGCACGCGCGTGCCGGCGGGCCCGTCCAGCCAATTGAGCATGGCGAGATGGTCGTGGCCGTGCAGCAAGAGATCGGCGCCGTGCGCGGCGATGACGCACTTCAGCGCGCCGCGGTCGATCAGCCGCTTGTGCCAGCGCGCCTGGCTCGCCGGCGGATGATGGATGAGCACCACGCGGAACGCGTCACCGCGCTCGAGCGTCTCCATCAGCTTGGCGAACGCATCGAGCTGGCGCCTGCCGAGACCGCCCATCGCCAGCCCCCAAGCGGTCGGCACGGCGGTCGAAAGGCCGATCAGCGCCAGCGGCCCGCGCCTGCGCAGGTAGGGGAAACCGCCGCCATCGTCGCCGGTCATGTAGGGGCCCCATTGCCGCTGCGCCTCTTTCAGGGCGCCGCGCACATAGGCGTCGTGATTGCCGGGCACCAGGCTCACGTGTTCGGGCGTGCCAAGCGCTTGCAGCCACGCGCGGCCGCGCCTGAACTCCTCGGGCAGTGCGATATTGGCGAGGTCGCCGGTGCAGGCGACGTGATCCGGCTTCTGCGCCTTCAAATCGGCCACGAGCGCGTCGAGCACCGCACGGTCGTGGATGAAGCGCCGGTTACGCCGCCAGTTGAGGTAGCCGGTCAGCCGCTTGTTGCAGAGCTCGCTCCAGCGCGGCTGCGGCAGCGATGCCAGGTGCGGGTCGGAGAGGTGGGCGAGCACGAATGCCATGCGGCAAACGTACTACGAACTCCCGATCAAAATCCCGGCGATGAACACCAGCACGCCGCCTACGACCACTTGGAACGCCGCCTGCAGGAACGGCGTGTCCATGAAGTGGGTGCGAATCCACGAAATCGCGACCAGCTCCGCGGCTACCACGATGATCGATACCGCGGTCGCGGTCCAGAAATGCGGGATGAGGTAGGGCAGCGTGTGGCCCAGTCCCCCGATCGCCGTCATCACGCCGCACACCGAGCCGCGCATCAAGGGCGCGCCGCGTCCGGTGAGCGAGCCGTCGTCCGACAACGCCTCGGCAAAGCCCATGGAAATGCCGGCGCCGATCGAGGCCGCCATGCCGACCAGGAAAGTGGCCCAGGTATTGTGCGTGGCGAAGGCCGCCGCGAACAGCGGCGCCAGCGTCGACACCGAGCCGTCCATCAGCCCGGCCAGCCCCGGCTGCACATATTGCAGCACGAACATGCGGCGCGCGGTTTCCGCTTCCGCCTCGCGCGCGCCCTCGGTGAGGATTTCCTTCGATAGCTTGTGCGCCAGGCTCTCGTGGCCGGCTTCCGCCTCGGCGAGCTTGATCAGCAGTTCCCGCGCCGAAGCGTCGCGCGCGTTCTTCGCCGCCTTGCGGTAGTAGCGCTCGGCCTCGTATTCCATGTTCTCGGCGAACTTGCGCACTTCCTCCAGGCCGAGCGGACGGCTCAGCCACAGCGGCTGCTTGGGGTGCAGGAAGCCCTTGACGTCCTGGCGGCGGATCAGCGGCAGGTATTCGCCGAATTTCTCGCGGTAGAGGTCGTAGAGCATGGTGCGGTGCTGCACCTCCTCCTCGGCCATCTCGTCGAATACCTTGGCCGAGGCGGGGAACTGTTCGCGCAGGCCCTCGGCGAAGCCGCGGTAGATGCGGCTGTCCTCTTCCTCATTGGTGATGGCGAGCGCCAGGACTTCCTGCTCGGTCAGGTCGGAAAAATTCTTCACGCACAATCCTTTCGGTCGCGGGCGGGCCGGCCGGCCCGCATACTAGCGTCATTGCCGAGAATATGGCCCGCCACGACCGTCAAAATCACGCGGGTCTCGGGTAACCCATTGCTTACCCACAGGATGTCAGAAAGAACGGCGACGTGGAACAGGGCACTGCAAGCAAGCTATCGCGCCGGCTGCGCCGGGCGGCCGAGCCGCTGGTGCGGCCGGCCATGCATGCCTTTTGGCGCTTCTCGCGGCCGCTGACGGTCGGGGCCCGCGCCATGGTGATCGACGGCCAGGGCCGCATCTTCCTGGTCAAGCACAGCTATATCGACGGCTGGCACCTGCCGGGCGGCGGCGTCGAGCAGGGCGAGACCGTCGGCGAGGCGCTGGCGCGCGAACTGGCCGAGGAAGGCAATATCCGCTTGACCGGGGCGCCGCGGCTGCACGGTTTGTACTTCAACAAGCGGATATCGCGCCGCGACCACGTCGCCCTCTTTATCGTGCGCGAATTCATCCAAGAGCGGCAGCCGGTGCCCAACCACGAAATCATCGAGCACGGCTTCTTCGCGCGCCAAGCGCTGCCGGAGGATACCGGCCGCGCCACGCGCGCCCGCATCGCCGAGGTGTTCGAGGGCGCCGCGGTGAGCGAATTGTGGTGATCAGAGATCGGCGATCAGAAATCAGATAGAATTCCGATTACCGATCACCCATCAGTGACGCCTGATACCGGACCGCCGATGCCCGTCAAAGACTGGCTCCCCGCCGCTGTGCGCGCTACGGCCGCCGAGCGCAAGCTGAAAGCCGGCGAGCCGCTGTTTCATCTGGGCGACAGGACCGCCGGCCTTGTTGAAGTCATCGTCGGCCGCGTGCGGCTGACGCGCGTCGACCGCTCCGGCCGCGAGACCGTGCTCTATGTCGCGGGGCCCGGCGAAACGATCGCCGAAGCCTCGCTGTTTTCGCCGGCCTATCACTGCGACGCCGTCGCCGGCAGCGACGCCGTGGTGCGCGTCTACCCGAAGTCCGCCGTGCTTGCCGCCTTCGCCAAGGACCCGAAGGCGGCGCAGGCCTTCAGCGCCATGCTCGCGCGCCAGGTCATGAGCCTGCGCACGCGGCTGGCGCAGCGCGACATCCGCTCGGCGCGCGAGCGCCTGCGCCACTATCTCGCGCTCAACGTCGGCGCCGACGGCCGCACCGTGACCTTGCGCGGCACGCTGAAGGAGCTTGCCGCCGAGCTCGGCCTGACGCACGAGGCGCTCTACCGCACGCTCGCCGCGCTCGAGCGCGCAGGCGAGATCAGGCGCGGGCCGGCGAGGATCGTGCTCACGCGCGCGCGCGCCACATGATCGCAATCATAGGCGGCCCCCGGCGCTCCACCCATAATAGCGCGAGCCTGAGCGGCAGGCGCTTCACGGCGCGCCTTTGATCCGGATCAATAGCGGTCGCGCCGCGTTCAGCTAGAAATTGCTCCGTGGGGTGATTTCGTCCCAGAAGGAGTACTTGCCATGCGCAAATATCTCGTCCCGGCAGCAGCGCTCGCGCTCGGCTTGGCGGCCATGAGCGCACCCACGCACGCCCAGATGATGGGCGGTTACGGCGGCCACGGCGGCGGCTACGGCATGGGGCCCGGCATGATGGACGGCTACGGCGGCGGTTACGGCATGGGTCCGGGCATGATGTACGGCTACGGCGGCCACGGTCCCGGCATGATGTACGGCGATGGCCGCGGTGACGACGATGACTACGGCCAGCGCAGCCAGACCTACCGCGGCGAGCGCCTGTGTTGGCATCAAACCGGACAAAGCCGAGAGAACGGCTATTACGGTGCCTGCCCGAACTAGCGACGTCGCGCGGACGTAAAACGAGAGTGCGTTCCTTGGGGGGCGAAAAACCAAGGAGAAATCCCATGCGCAAGATTGCTTACGGTCTTCTCGGCGCCGCCGCGCTGGCAGCGGTCGCGCTCGCTGGTCCGCTGCTGGCGCAGCCTTACGGCGGCTACGGCATGATGGGCGGCTACGGTCCCGGCTGGATGATGGGTCCCGGCTCCGGCTGCGGCATGATGGGACGCGGTTACGGCATGATGGGCGGCTACGGCATGATGGGCGGCTACGGCCCCGGCGGCGGCATGATGGGCGGTTACGGACCCGGCTGGATGATGCACGGCGGCTACGGCCGCGGCATGATGCAGGGTGGGGGTGGCTACGGCATGGGCTCCGGCATGATGCAAGGTGGGGGCGGCTACGGCATGGGCCCCGGCATGATGCATGGTGGAGGCGGCTACGGCATGGGCTCCGGCAACCAGGGCAACCTCAACCTGACCACCGACCAGGTGAAGCAGTATCTGCAGCAGATGATCCGCAATCCGAATTTGACGGTCGGCGACGTCAAGGAGAAGGATGCCGATACGATCACCGCGGACGTCGTCACCAAGCAGGGCAGCCAGCTGGTGCAGCGGCTCGATTTCAATCGCCACAACGGCTTCGTGCAACCGGAGCAGTGACCATGGGCTACGGCTACGGACCCGGATGGGGAATGATGGGCGGCTATGGCGGCTACGGCAGCTATGGATTTGGCATAATCCACCTGGTCGTGTGGATCGTCATCCTTGTTGCCATCGTGGCGCTGGTCGTCTGGCTGGTGCGCTCGCTGGCGGCGCCCGGCATGCATCACCATTTGCCGCCGCGACGCTCCGGCGGTCTCGACGTGCTGGAGGAGCGCTACGCCCGCGGCGAGATCAACCGCGACGAATATCTGCAGAAAAAGAAGGATATCCTCGGCTGACGCCGCGGACCGCCTTCATCGCGAATGCGCCATGGCCGGGTTCGTCCCGGCCATGTTTTTTTTGCGGCGCGATTTAATTGTGTGGAATCAGGTCCGTCATTGCGAGGAGCCCTGCAGGGCGACCAAGCCATCCAGCGTCGAGCCTGTCGCCTCTGGATCCACTTCGCTCGCAATGACGGTCAAGGGAGAGGGAGCGGGCTGTGACAGTGGCACCGCTTCAATATGAGACGGTCATGCCCTTGTTGACGGCAAGCGCTTACTTGAAGCGCGCGCGGTCGTGCGGCGCGGAGAAATCGAGCTGCGGGCCCACCGGCACGATGCCGGTCGGATTCACCTGGCGCTGGCTGCCGTAATAGTGCCGTTTGATCTGCGCCAGGCTCACCGTCTCCGCGACGCCGGGCTGCTGATAAAGATCGCGCACATAATTGCCGAGGTTGGGATATTCGTAGATGTGCCGCCAGTTGCACTTGAAGTGCGAATAATAGACCGCGTCGAAGCGGATGAGCGTCACGAAAAACCGCCAGTCGGCCTCGGTGATGCGGTTGCCGACAAGATAGCGCTGCTGCGAGAGCCGCTGCTCCAACTCGTCGAGCGTGTCGAACACGTTGCGGAACGCCTGCTCGTAGGCCTCCTGCGAGGTGGCGAAGCCGGCGCGGTAGACGCCGTTGTTGACGTTTGCGTAGACCTGCTCGTTGACGCGGTCGATCTCGCCGCGCAATTCCTTGGGATAATAATCGGTGTGATTGTTGGTGAAGGCGTCGAAGGCCGAATTGAGCATGCGGATGATTTCCGCCAACTCGTTGTTGACGATCGTCTGGCGTTGTTTGTCCCACAGCACCGGCACGCTGACGCGGCCGGAATATTTCGCGTCGGCGAGCAGATAGATTTCGGACAATTTGCTCTTGCCGTTGACGCCGTCGCCGCTCGAGCCTTCCTGCATGTTGAAGGTCCAGCCGTCCTTGAGCATGTCGGGCGAGACGGTCGACATGGAGATCGCGTTTTCCAGGCCCTTGAGCTTGCGGAAGATGATCGTTCGGTGCGCCCAGGGGCAGGACAGCGCGACGTAGAGATGGTAGCGGCCGCTTTCCGCCTTGAAGCCGGCCTCGCCCGCGGGGCCGGCGGAGCCGTCGGCCGTCACCCAGTTGCGGAACCTCGTGGTCGGCCGGATGAAATGGCCGTCCTTGGTGCGCGAACCGTCCTGCTGCCAAACGCCGTCGACCAGAAGTCCCATTGGGCCAACTCCGATTTGCCGTTCCGTCAACGAATTGGGGGATAACATGGCCGAAAGCAATGGCATTCACTACATCGTCATGGCCGGGCTTGTCCCGGCCATCCCCGTCTTTTATGCCGAGAGCGCAAAATTCGTGGATGCCCGGCACAAGGCCGGGCACGACGCCGAAGATCATGAGCGAGCTTGCCCTTACCATCCTGCCGGAAACCGAAGGCGACGCCGAGGCGATCGAGCGTCTGCATGAGCGCACGTTCGGGCCCGGCCGTTTCGCCCGCAGCGCCTACCGCATCCGGGAGGGGCGGGGACATCTGCTCGCGCTCTCCTTCACCGCCCGCATCGGTACGCTGCTGGTCGGCTCGGTGCGCCTGACGCCGATCTGCATCGGCGATACCGGGGCTATGCTGCTCGGACCGCTCACGGTCGAGCCGCCGTTCCGCGGACACGGCGTCGGGACGGCGCTGATTGCGCGCGCGCTCAAAGACGCCAAGGCGGCCGGTCACCGGCTGGCGCTGCTGGTCGGCGACGAGCCGTACTACGGCAAGAGCGGTTTCAAGCGCATCCCCAAGGGCCGGGTAAAGTTTCCCGGGCCCGTCGATCCGGCGCGGCTCCTGGTGGCGGAATTGGTCAAAGGCGCGTTCGAAGGCGTCTCCGGGACGATCCGGCCGGATTGGGAATAGTCCCCGTCATTCCGGGACGCTCGCGCAGCGAGCGGACCCGGAATCCGGATGCGCGCTCGGCGTTTGTTTCTGGATTCCGGGTTCGCGCCTGCGGCGCGCCCCGGAATGACGAAGTGGTTACCGCCCTTCGCGCGCCCAGGTCGCCGCCAGCGAGCCCACCAGCAGCAGCAGGCCGATCAGGCCGGCGAAGATCGGCAGAACGCCGATGCCGCGCACGATCGACACGTCGCGCATCTTCAGGCCGATCCAGTCGTCGCCCTTGTAGTTCGACGAGGTGCGCACCGGCACCACGCGCGGCACGCTGATCGCGTTGCCGTCGGCGATGCGCCGCGCGCTGCCGCCGGTCGCGTCGGCAAGTTTGCGCAGCACTTCTGTCGTCGAGGTCACTTCCTGGAATTCGCGCGGATTGGCGGGCCCGACATTGGCGAGCGCGGTGAGCTTGCCGTCGGTCGCGCGCCACAGACCCAATTCCTTGGCGGTGACCTGCGCGCGCCACAGACCGGGCTCGACCTTCGCGAGGTTGACGGTCGAACGCGCGCCGGAAGGCGAGGTCAGCGTCACCTGATTGACGCTGTCGGCCATGGTCTGCCGCTGCACGGTGACGTCGCGGCCATGCACGATCAGCCGCAACGCCTCCTCTTCGAGATCCGGCTGCTTCATCAGCCAATGCGACAGCCGCCGCAGCAGGTCGACGTCCGGGCCGCCGCCCTCATAATCGCGCGCCCACAGCCAGATGTGGTCGGACAGCAGCATGGCGACGCGTCCCTTGCCCTCATGCGCGAGCACCAAGAGCGGCTTGCCGCCGGGACCGTCCATGATGATGTTGCCGGTGTCGCGTCTGGTGTCGACCAGGCGGAACCAACGGCTCCAATGCGGAGGATCGCTGTCGGAGCCTTGCAGGCCGCGCGTCACCGGGTGGCGCCGCCCCGCCTCGGTCAGCCGTGCCCGGTAGGGGCTTTGGGTCACGCCGCCGGTCGGCGCCGCCGGCAGGATGGAATCGAGCGGCGTGCGCCAGATGCTGTTGGGGTTCGCATAGTCGGGCCCGGCCGCGATCAGCACCGCGCCGCCGTCGCGCACATATTTGGCGATGTTCTCGAAATAGATCATCGGCAGCACGCCCTGCCGGGCGTAGCGATCGAAGATGATGAGCTGGAATTGCGAGATCTTCTGCTGGAACAGCTCGCGCGTGGGAAACGCGATCAGCGACAGTTCGTTGATCGGCGTGCCGTCCTGCTTTTCCGGGGGACGCAAGATGGTGAAATGCACCAGATCGACCGAGGCGTCCGACTTCAAAAGATTGCGCCAGGTGCGCTCGCCGGCGTGCGGCTCGCCCGATACCAGCAGCACCCGCAGCTTGTCGCGCACGCCTTCGATCGACAGCACCGCGCGGTTGTTGACCTGAGTGAGCTCGCCCTCGATCGGAGCGGCGTCGATCTCGACGATATTCTGGCCCTCGTGCGGGATCGGCACCTTGACCTTGATATCGGTATGCACGGTGACCACCCGCTTCTCCAGCACGTCGCCGTCCCGCCGGACGATCACTTCGGCGGCGCCGACATGGGCGCCGTGGTCCTCGATGCGGAAGCCGACGATCTGCGACTGGCCGACGATGCCGAAGCGCGGCGTCTCCGTCAGCACCACGCGGCGGTCCACCTCGTTGGCATGACCGGTGACCAGCGCGTGCACCGGTGCGGCAAAGCCGAGGGCGGAAGCTTGCGCCGGCACGTCGTGCACGCGGCCGTCGGTGATCATGATGGCGCCGGCCACGCGGTCGGGCGGGACGTCGGCGAGCGTCGAGGAAAGCGCCGAGAACAGCCGCGTGCCTTCGTTGCCGCCGTCGGCTTGGGCGGCGTCCGCCACGCGCACTTCCAGGCCGCGTATGCGATGCAGCCGCTCCAACAGCGCCTCTTTCGCTTGCTCGGTCTGCTTGGCGCGGTCGCCGAATTGCTGACTCGGGCTCTTGTCGACGACGACGGCGGCGACCGATGGAATGGGGTCGCGGTCTTCGCGCGTCAGCGAAGGATTGGCGAGCGCCAGCACGAACAGCGCCAGCGCGATGGCGCGCAGCCAGGCGCCGCGGCTGCGCGCGAGCAGCAGCAGGATGGAGATGAAGATAGCCGCGCCGAAGGCCGACCACACGACGTAGGTCGGTACCAATGGGGCGAATGAGACTCCGAGGTTCATTGTCAGCACACCAGCGCGCGCACGTGGCCGGCGCGCGAGTATTCAAGAATCTTTTTGTCGCGCGTAACCACGGTCATGTCGCCTTCCCGCGCTGTCGCGATGATCAGTCGATCGGCAGGATCACCCGGCGGTGAACCTGGGAGTTCGCAGGAATTTACCAATATTGCCACAGTCAGTTGCGGCGTACCGGCATTCATCCTGTCGGTGGTTTGCTGAAACCAACGCGCCACGGGCAAGCTGACGGCGATGCGGCTCTTGCGTACAAGATTGGCGATCTCCCAGGCGCTAATTGGCGACACTTGCAGGCTTCGGGTGGCCATCGCCTTTCGCGATTCGGACGTCATCTGGGCGCCGTTCGCCAGCCAAAGCAGGGCACAAGTATCGAGCAGAAGGTCACTCATTGAGCAGCCGTCCTTCTTCGGCATTCCAGGTGTCGCCGGTTGGAGCTGTCAGATCGACACCTGGCATGAAGGTCACTGTACCGGCCATACAGCCCCAAGGATCACGCTTGGCGCGCTTGGCTGGAAGAGGGGCCGAGCGGCGGAAAGTGACCTTGCGTCCGGCGAGGTCTACATCCTGGGTCTGCCAACCTGCGTTAAGCCAAGCGCGTGCGTGCGAGTGGCCGGTTGCGTTGTTGCTCCACCACGCTTCGTGCTCATAGGCACTTTTTGGGAGCTTAAAGCCCAAGACGCGCTCGATGTCGGCAAAAGTCAGCCGTTTCGTCGAGACGCGGGAAGATCCTAGGAATTGAGGTAACGGTTCGTACTTGCTCATGAGCGGTCCCTACAGCCTCTAGCAACTGGCATTATATGTTCATATGAAATTACTATATTCAATAGTAAACCATTACTGCCCCAGCCGTTCCAACAGCGCCGGGATGTGCACTTGGTCGGTCTTGTAGTTGCCGGTCAGCGCGTACATCACGATGTTGACGCCGGCGCGGAAGGCGAATTCGCGCTGGCGCGGCTCGCCCGGCACCAGCGGCAGCATCGGCTGCCCGTCGGGGCGGATCGCCCAGGCGCCGGCAAGGTCGTTCGACGTGATCAGGATCGAAGAGACGCCGTCGCCCGCGCGCGCCGGACGCCTCGCATCTTCCTGGTCGCCGTGCGGCAGCGCTTCGACCCACATTTGACCCGAGGTGAATCGGCCGGGGAAGTTGCGCAGCAGGAAGAAGGTCTTGGTCAGCACATGGTCGCGCGGCACCGGCTCGAGCTCGGGAATGTCGAGCGACGACAGGATCGAGCGCAGCGCAACCATGCCGGAGCTGTAGTTTTCACCGCCGGCGCCGGCCGGAGCGTCGATGGCGTCGCGCGTGTCGAACAGCACCGTGCCGCCGCGCTTCATGTAGGTATCGATACGGTCGAGGGCGGCCTGCGCCGGCTTCGGCGCCTTCGGCGAGATCGGCCAATAGATCAGCGGGAAGAAGGAGAGCTCGTCGCGCGCCGGATCAAGCCCCATCGGCTTGCCCGGCTCGAGCGCGGTGCGCTGCGCGAGGAACATGCTGAGGCCCTGCAGGCCGGCCTGGCTCACCTCGTCGACATCGGCATCGCCGGTGATGATGTAAGCGAGATGCGTGCGCTCGGTTGCCTGCAGCGCGAAGGCTTGCTGCTCGGGCGTCATCTGCGAGGAGGCCTGCGGCGGCGCCGACTGCGCGTGCAGCGGGTTGAGCATGCCGAGCGCGGCCAGCAGTCCTGCCGAGGCCACCAGCATCGCCGCCACGCGCCGGCGCGGCAGCAGGCTGGAAAGCCCTCCCGACAGGAAGATCACCACAAGCGCGTCGACGAGCAGCAGCGCCAGGGCGCCCAAGAAAACCGGTCCGCGCAGGTCGAGCGGCTCGCCGTGCCGATAGGCATCCACGTGCGCCGGGAGCGGCGAATAATCGAGCGGGGCCGGGCGCTCCTTGGGCGCCAGGGTGTTGACCGCCACCAGCCCTTCCGGCGGGCCGTAGAAGCCGGGCGGATGATCGGCGTCGGCGCGGCCGCTGAAATTGGCCGGCACCGGACGCGCGGTTGCCGGCGGCACCGTGAAGGCGCCGAAGCCGTCGAGCACGCGGGTGGGGGGTACGATCTGGATGTCGCGGTTGGCGACGCTGGAGGCGGTGGCGGCGGCGGCGGCGCCGGCGTCGGCGTCGGCGCTGTCGGTTGTGCCGCTGGTGTTGGCGAGCGCAACGATGCGCCGCAGCATGTCGACGAAGGCGCCCGACAGCGGCAGGTCGGACCAGCGTGTGTCGGCGGTGACGTGGAACAGCACCAGGAGCCCCTTGCCGCGACGTTGGGCGGTGACCAGCGGCGTGCCGTCGCCGAGCGTCGCCCAGGTGCGCCCGGTGAGCAACGTGTCGGGCTCGGCCAGCACCTGCTGGGTCACGGTGATGTCGTTCGGCACCGTCATGCCGTTGAATGGGCTGTCCTGCGAGAAGGCGGCGAGTTTCTGCGGCTTGTCCCAGCTGAGGCTGCCGCCGAGGATGCGGCCGCCGCGGCGCAGCTTGACCGGCACCAGGCCCTCGTCGCTGTGCGCGAGATGCGGGCCTGCGAAGCGCACCAGCACGCCGCCGTTCTCGATCCACTTGATCAGCGGCTCGCGCGCCTCCGCGACATTGCCGACGTCGGCCAGGATCAGCATCGGCAGATGCTGGTTGAGGAATTGCGCGACCGCTTTCGCCGGCGCCATCGGCTCGGCCACGCGCACGTCGGCGAAGGGGTTGAGCGCGCGCTGCAGGTAGTAGGAGGCGCCGAGCAGCGGCATCGAGCGGCCGGTGTCGGCGCCGGAGACGATGCCGACGGTGCGGCGGCGCCAGCGCTTGTCGAGCAGTTGCACCGCGCCGGCCGAGCGCTCGCCGGCGATCTCCAGGCGCGCCACGTCGTTGCGGATCTCGACCGGCAGGTCGATGGAGGCCTGCGTTTCGCGCTCGGCCGCCTTGAAGGCGAAGGGCGCCTCGCCGAGCGGCAGGCCTTTGAGATCGATCGCCCGCACCAGGCCGTTTTCCGCCTTGCCGGCCTGCGCGCGCAGCACCTTCACGGTGAGCGCGCCGGCTGCGTTGTCGGCATCGGCGAGTGCGTGTGCTACGGGCAGCCCCCCCGCCAGAACGGTGAGCGGGTGGTGGCCGATGACGCGCTTCAAGCCGTCGATGAAGTCGGCGCCTTTGCCGAAGTCGACGCCGTCGGACAGCCACAGCACTTCGACGTCCGGCGCCTTGTCGAGGAAGCGGCCGATCAGCGGCAGCGCGGCGGCGCGGTCGATGGCGTAGGGCTTGGGCTTGAGCTCCTTCATCTGCACGCGCGCGGCGTCGGCGACCTGCAAGGAAAGATCGCGGGCGGTTTGCGACAGCGGCAGCAGCGCGACGCCGCGGCTGTCGGCGGCGGCGCGGGCGATGATCTCGTCGGCCGTGCGCAGCCGCTCGTTCCAGGCGGCGGCCGCCGCCCAGCCGTCGTCGACCATGACGAGGAGCGGCGCGCCGCGGTTGGACGCGGCGATCGGCGGGTTCCACATCGGTCCGGCGGCGGCGACGATCACGAGCGCGGCCAGCGTCAAGCGCAAGAGAATGAGCCACCACGGCGTGCGCGCCGGCGTCTCCTCCTTCGGCGCGATCTCGAACAAGAGCCGCGTCGGCGGAAAGTTGAGGCGGCGCGGCCGCGGCGGCACCAGGCGCAGGAGCCACCACAGGGCCGGCAGGCTGAGCAGGCCGAGCAGCACCAGCGGTTGCGCGAAGGCGAGCGGCAAGAACGGAATCATGGGATCGCTTCCGCGCCGGTGCGCGCCGGCTCACGCCTGCTGAAGAACGGCTGGGCGCCCGCGCCCATGCGGGCGTGGATCGCGAACAACAGCTCCGTGGGGCCGCGGTCGGTGCGGTGCACCGTGAAGCTCCAGCCGAACTGCTCGCATTCCGCGCGCAAAGCCGCGCGGTGATTGGCGAGCAGGTTCTGGTAATCGGCGCGCCAGGTCTCGGCGCGGCCGGCGGTAACGCTGCCCAGTCCTTCCGGCTCGATGAATTCCATGCGGCCGGAATAGGGGAAAGCCTCCTCCGCCGGATCGACGACCTGCACGACGTGACCGCGCGCCCCGTTGGCGGCGAGCTGGCCGAGGATGCGCCGGAAGTCGGCGATGGGGCTCCAGAAGTCGGACAAGAGCAGGATTTCCGAAAACGGCGCCGGTGAAAAATTCGGCGGCAGGCTCGGGCGCTCGCCGGTGTCGTGAACGATGGCTTCCGCCATCTTCTCGATGACGTTGCGGTTCGCGGTCGGCCGCATGAGCTCGGGGATGCCGATGCGTTCGCCGCCCTGCACCAGCACCTCGGCCAGCGCGAACGACACGACCAGCGCGCGGTCGAGCTTGCTCCATTCGGTCAGCGACGACGAGAAATCCATCGACGGCGAGCGGTCGGCCCAAAGCCAGATGGTGTGCGAGGCTTCCCATTCGCGCTCGCGCACATAGAGGTGGTCGTCGCGCGCCGAACGGCGCCAATCGATGGCGCTTGCCGGCTCGCCGCTGACGAAGCGGCGATACTGCCAGAAATTTTCGCCCGGTCCGGCGCGGCGGCGGCCGTGCAGGCCGTGGATCACCGTGGCCGCGACGCGGCGCGCTTCCAGGATGAGACGCGGCATGCGCGCGGCGAGCTTGCGGCTCTTGCCGACGGCGCCTTGGACCGCTTCCTCCTGGTTATCGCGCGGAGCTTCGGCCATTTATCATCCGATCCGCGCCTTCAGCCGGGCGATGACCTCGGAAATGGTTTCGCCTTCGGCGCGCGCCGCGAAGGTCAGCGCCATGCGGTGCTTGAGCACGGGCTCGGCCAGATCGAGCACGTCGTCGACCGACGGCGCGAAGCGCCCGTCGAGCAGCGCGCGGGCGCGCACCGCCAGCATCAGCGCCTGGCTCGCGCGCGGGCCTGGGCCCCAGGAGATCAGCTTGCCGAGCTCGCCGCCTTCCGGGCCGGGACGCGCCGAGCGCACGAGCTTGAGGATCGCCTCCACCACCGACTCGCCGACCGGCAGCCGCCGCACCAGCCGCTGCGCCGCCAGCAAATCCTCGCCGGTCATCGCCGGCTTGGCGTGGTGCTCCTCGGCGCCGGTGGTGTCGAACAGGATCCTCCGCTCGGCCTCCTGGTCGGGATAGTCGACGTCGATTTCCATGATGAAGCGGTCGAGCTGGGCCTCGGGAAGCGGATAGGTGCCTTCCTGCTCGAGCGGGTTCTGCGTCGCCAGCACGTGGAAGGGCTTGGGCAGATCGTGGCGGGCGCCGGCGACCGTGACGTGCTGCTCCTGCATCGCCTGCAGCAGCGCCGATTGCGTGCGCGGGGAGGCGCGGTTGATCTCGTCGGCCATCAGGAGCTGCGCGAATACCGGGCCCGGGATGAAGCGGAAGCTGCGCTTGCCGCCGGGGCTTTCCTCCAGCACCTCGGTGCCGAGAATGTCGGACGGCATCAGGTCGGGGGTGAATTGCACGCGGCGGGCGTCGAGCCCCAGCACCGTGCCCATGGTCTCGACGAGCTTGGTCTTGGCGAGCCCCGGCACGCCGACCAGCAGCGCATGACCGCCGGACAGCACCGTCACCAGCGCGCGCTCGACCACCACGTCCTGGCCGAAAATGACCGCACCGATCGCCTCTTTGGCCGCGCGCACGTTGGCGGCGGTCGATTCCGCCGCGCGCACGATCATATCTTCCAGCTTTTCCAGGCTTTCGCCGCTTGCCGACGCCATGACGTCTCGTCCTTTCAGTGGGAGCTTTTGTGCCGGGCTTCCCGCCCGGGAAGAGGTCGATCCCTGCCCATGCAACAAACACACCAGAGGCGTTTTGGATGCCAGGTCGGCGGCGAATCTGCCTCTTTATTGGGCCAAGCTTACGCTATCTTGCGCGGCTCTTTCCGGTGAATCACGAAGATGCGAACAACTGCGCAACCGCTGATATCGTAGGCAAACAATGGCGAAGACAGGGCAGGGCGGATTGGAGGCGATCGCGGCATCCCTGCCGCGCGAAAAACGCGGGCTGCCGCCGGTCGAGCGGTGGAATCCGCCGTTTTGCGGCGATATCGACATGAAAATCGCCGGCGACGGTACCTGGTTCTATCAAAAGACCCCGATCGGACGGCCGGCGCTGGTCAGGCTGTTCAGCACCATCCTGAAGCGGGAGGGCGACAAATACTTCCTGGTTACCCCTGTGGAGAAAGTAGGCTTAGACGTCGAGGACTCGCCCTTCCTTGCCGTCGAGCTGAAGGCCGCGCGGGACGAGCGGGGCCCGGTGCTTGCCTTCCGCACCAATGTCGACGACTGGGTGGAGGCCGGTCCCGGCCATGCCCTGAAATTCGTGGCCGAGCCCGGGACCGGAGGCCTCAAGCCCTATCTGCATGTGCGCCGCGACCTGTGGGCCAAGGTGACGCGGGCGCTGTTCTATGACCTCGTCGAGCTGGGCGAGGAGCGCGACGTCGGCGGCAAGCGCATGTTCGGCGTCGTATCCAGGGGCGAGTTTTTCCCCATGGCCGAGGCGAGCGCGCTGCGGGAGTTTGCCTGATGCGGCAGGCTTCCGTCGATCTATCGGCTGCGGAGTTCTACGCGCGCGTTCGCGCGCGGCTTACCCTCGACGTGCCCGCGGGCCTGACCGATCCTTCCGTCACGCCCACGCGCGGCGATCACGATGCCGACCCGGTGATGGAAAAAATCGCCAAGGTGCGGCCGATAAGGCCTGCCGCCGTCCTGGTGCCGGTCGTGGAGCATGCGGAGCCGACGGTGCTGCTGACGCAGCGCGCGCAGCATCTGCCCGATCATGCGGGGCAGGTGTCGTTTCCCGGCGGCAAGATCGACAAGGAAGACGATAGTCCCCTTGCCTCGGCGCTGCGCGAGGCGGAAGAGGAGATCGGGCTCGACCGATCCTTCGTCGAGCCGCTCGGCTATCTCGATCTCTATATGACGACGCTCGGCTACCGCATCGTGCCGGTGATCGCGCGCGTCAAGCCGGGATTTGCGCTCACGCTCAACGAGAGCGAGGTTGACGCGGCGTTCGAGGTGCCGCTCACCTTTTTGATGGACCAGGGCAATGTGCAGCGCCAATCGCGCGACTGGCAGGGCATGACGCGGCACTTCTACGCCATCACTTTCGGGGAACGTTACATCTGGGGCGTGACGGCGGGCATCTTGCGCAATTTGCACGACAGGATTTATCGGGGGTGAGATTGGGCCGGGCATCGCGACACCCACACGGTGTCATGCCCCGCGCAGGCGGGGCATCCAGTAGCCGCTGCTCTGGCGTTTGCCCCGAGCGAGCGCCAGCGATTACTGGATCATCCGCTTGCGCGGACAGCCGGGGAGTGGCTGATGGGCGGGGACAATATCAATCATGATCCGCATCGGCCTCACCGAGATCGCGCTGTTTGCCGCGCCGTTCGTCCTGTACGGCATTTTCCTGTGGGCGACGCGCGCGGGCGTTTGGGAGCCGGAGGCCTGGCCGGTGTCGCGGCTCGTATGGCTTGCCGCCAGCGCCGTCTTGCTGATGGTCGGCAGCTTCATTTATTTCGCCAATTTCACGGGCACGCCGCCGGGCTCCACCTACGTGCCGGCGCATATCGAGAATGGCAAGTTCGTGCCGGGGATGATGAAGTGATCGACGCTATGATGGAAGCGGCGGGTTTTCCCCTCCCCCCACGCGCGTTTGCGCGTGGTGGGGAGGGGAGAACGCTGTGCGCGCCACTTGCGTTTACAATTGCATCATGACGACACACGCGCAAAGCGGCCGCACCGACCGCAAGATCGACAAGGCCGCGTGGCTCAACGAGGGCCCGCTGCCGGAGCTGCTCGCCGTGCTCGACGGCCAGGGCGAGGAAGCGCGCGTTGTCGGCGGCGCCGTGCGCAATGCGCTGCTCGACCTGCCGGCGCAGGAGATCGACGTCGCCACCACCGCCGTGCCGCAGGAAGTCGTGCATCGCGTGCAGACCGCGGGCTTCAAGCCGGTGCCCACCGGTATCGAGCACGGCACCGTTACAGTGGTGGTCGGCAAGACGCCGTTCGAGGTCACCACGCTGCGCCAGGACGTGGAGACCTACGGCCGCCACGCCAAGGTCGCCTTCGGCCGCGACTGGCGCGCCGACGCGGAGCGCCGCGACTTCACCATCAACGCCTTCTCGGCAACGCGCGACGGCACGGTCTACGACTATGTCGGCGGGCTCGCCGACCTGAAGGCGCGGCGCGTGCGCTTCATCGGCGATCCCAAGCAACGCATCGAGGAAGATTACCTGCGCATCCTGCGCTTCTTCCGCTTCCACGCCGCCTACGGCACCAGCGACCACCCCGACCGCGAGGGGCTGATCGCCTGCATCAATTGCCGCGCCGGGCTCGACGCGCTCTCGCGCGAACGCGTGCGCATGGAGCTCATGAAGCTCATGGTGGCGCCGCACGCGGTGCCGACGCTGATCGCCATGAGCGACGCCGGACTGACGCTGCGCGTGCTCGGCGGCGTTTCCTATCTCGGCCCCTTCGAGATGATGGCCAAGGTGGAGGCGGCGCTCGGGCTTGCCGCCGATCCGGTGCGGAGGCTTGCCGCGCTCGGCGTCTGGGTGGCCGAGGACGCCGAAAGGCTGTGGCACAGGCTGCGGCTGACCAATGCGGAGCATGAGCGGCTCGTCTCCATGGGCGAGGGCTGGCGGCACCTCGCATCGGATATGAGCGAGCGGGAGCAGCGCGCGCTGCTCTATCGCCTCGGCCCCTTGCACTTCACCGACCATGCGCTGCTCGCCTGGGCGCGCTCGCACGCCGGCGCGAACGATCAAGCCTGGAGCGACCTCGCCAGTCTTCCCGCGCGCTGGACGGCGCCGGTGTTCCCCTTGAAGGCGGCCGATTTCATGGAGCGGGGCGTCGCGAAGGGCCCGGCGCTCGGCGCCGCCATGGCGGCGGCGGAAGCGGCATGGATCGCGGCGGATTTCCCGCAGGACGAAGCGGCGCTGAAGGCCGTTGCGGATGGGGCGGTGAAGTGATTGCCGAGTTAGCGTAATGAAGACGACGCGCTATTTCGAAGAGCCCGCGTTCTTCGACCGAAGTTTTCGCGAGGAGCAGACATGAAGCTGCACTATTATCCGGAGACGGATAGCCTCTACATCGAGTTGAAGAGCGCGCCGGGCACTCAAGCGCGGGAGATTGTCGAGGGGCTAGTCGTCGATTTCGACGCCAACGGCGACGTGGTCGGATTCGATATCGATCACGCTTCGCGCAAGCTCGACCTCTCGAAGATCGAGACCATCGCCCTTCCGCCGGTCAGCGCCGCGGAGTGAGGTCGCAATATTTCTTTCGTCATGCCCGGCACTCGGGTCCGGCTTCGCCGGCCCGAGCACAGGCTCTTGTGCTGGGCGTCCACGTCTTTTGATCCCGCGTAGCAGGGCGTGGATGGCCGGGACAAACCCGGCCATACGGCCCCACTTCGCCATCTGGTTTCATTTTCAAGTCAGGCCTACATTATCCACATGAGCGACTACCGCCGGCCGGCCGATCTGGCGCGCAGGATGGCGGCGCGCCGGGCCGCCCAGAGACAGCGTTCGCCGTCGTTCCGCCGCGAGACCTTCGCGCTGCCGCGCGAGGCTGCGCGGGCCAAGGCGCGCGAGTTCTTCACGCGCTATCCGAAGGCCGCCTACATGACCGAGATCGAAAGCTGGCGCGAACTGCCGGACGACCGCATCGAGTTCACCATGCGGCGGCTGCCGAGCGCGGATTGAACGCGCGCCAATTGTCGACCGTCATTCCGGGGCGTCCGCCAAAGCCCGAAGGGGAAAGGCGGACGAATCCGGAATCCAGCGCGGCGGGCCAATTCTTGGCCCCTGTATTCCGGGCCCGGCGCTGACGCGCCGTCCCGGAATGACGCGGCAAGTTCTCGCAAACCAAACAATCCCGCATTTTCTTCGCATTCGATTCACGGCGCTGAAACCTGTTTCGGCTAGGCTCGCCGTTAACCATCACTTGTACGGCAGGCTTCGGAAATGACGACGAGTTCCGCCGTCGCGCTTGAAACGCGCGATCTGTGCAAGAGCTTCGAGCGCCCGGCGGTCGACCATCTCGATCTCACCGTGCGCAAGGGCGAGTTCTACGCGCTGCTCGGACCGAACGGCGCCGGCAAGACCACGACGCTGCGCATGGTCACCGGCCTGTTGAAGCCGGACGCCGGCTCGATCTTCGTGCAAGGCATCGACGCGCTCGCCGATCCGGTCGCCGCCAAGCGGGTGATGGCCTGGGTCTCCGACGAGCCGATGATCTACGACAAGCTGACGCCGCTCGAATATCTCGAATTCGTCGCGCGCCTGTGGAGCGTGGAGGCGCGCATCGCGCAAGCGCGCGCGCGGGCGCTGATCGATTGGCTCGAGCTTGCACCGCACGCGCACGAGCGCTGCGAGAGCCTGTCCAAGGGCATGCGGCAGAAGGTGACGCTTGCCGGCGCCTTGGTGCACGAACCGAAACTGATCATCCTCGACGAGCCGCTGACCGGGCTCGACGCCGGCTCGGCGCGCCAGGTCAAGCACGTGCTGCGCGAGCGCGTGGCGGCCGGCGGCACGGTGATCATGACCACGCACATCCTCGAAGTGGCCGAGCGCATGGCCGACCGCATCGGCGTGATCGCCGCCGGGCGGCTGATCGCCGAAGGCACGCTCGACGAGCTCAACCGCCAAGTGGGCGCGCAGGTCGGCATCCGCGGCACCAGCCTGGAAGACACTTTCCTCGCGCTGGTCGCGCCAGCAGCCGGCGGAGGCCGCCGCGGCGTGAGCGTTTCCTGTCGTCATTCCGGGGCGCGAGCGCCAGCGAGCGAACCCGGAATCCAGAACCCCGGCGCTGCGGCGTCTGGATTCCGGGCCCAGCCCTTCGGCCCGTCCCGGAATGACCAGGAACAATCATGAGCCATCAGCTCAACCCTCACCTGGTTCGCCCGTCACGAGTTCCGCCTCGCCTGGCGCGACTGGCTGTGGATGATGACCGCGGGCAAGCCGCGGCGCGCGCGCATCGTCGCCGTCGTTCTCTTCTGGTTTGCCGGCTTCATGCATTTGTTCGCCTATTCGATGGTGGCGGGCTTCGCCCATATGGGTGCGCCGCCCGACAAGCCGGCGCTGGTGACGGTCACGGCAAGCATCCTGCTCGCCTTCTCGCTCATGCTGTCGCAGGCGATGGAATTGGTGACGCGCGCCTTCTATGCGCGCGCCGATCTCGATCTCATCCTGTCGTCGCCGGTCGACGCGCGGGCGGTCTTCGCGGTGCGCATCGCTGCGCTTGGCATGTCCACCACGCTGCTCGGCCTCGCGCTGGCGGCGCCGTTCATCGACGTGCTGGCCTTTGTCGGCGGCGCGCGCTGGCTCTGCGCCTATGGCGTGGTGGCGGCGACGGGGTTCATCGCCTCGAGCCTGGCGGTGGCGCTGACGGTCGCCTTGTTCCGCGCGATCGGACCGAAACGCACGCGGCTGGCGGCGCAGATCCTGGCGGCGGTGATCGGCGCCGCCTTCATCATCGGCCTGCAGGTCGCCGCCATCATGTCCTACGGCACGCTGTCGCGCTTCGCGGTGCTTAGCTCGGATACGCTGATTGCGCATGCGCCGGCGCTGGATAGCCTCGTGTGGTGGCCGGCGCGCGCCGCGCTCGGCGATGTCGTCGCGCTGGCGGCGGTGCTGGGCGCGAGCCTCATCATGCTCGGCCTGGCGGCGGCGGTGTTCTCCGCGCGCTTTGCCGACCGCGTCATCGCCGCCAGCAGCGTCGCGCAGGGCCACCGGCGCCGGCGCGAAGGCAGGGGATTCCGCAGCGGCTCGGCGATGGCGGCGCTGCGGCAGAAGGAATGGGCGCTGCTGCGGCGCGATCCCTGGCTCATATCGCAGACGCTGATGCAGCTATTGTATCTGCTGCCGCCGGCGTTGCTGCTGTGGAAGAGCTTCGACCGCGCCGGCGGCGCTTTGGTGCTGCTGGTGCCGGTGCTGGTGATGGCGGCGGGCCAGCTTGCCGGCGGACTGTCGTGGCTGGCGATTTCCGGCGAGGACGCGCCGGACCTGGTGGCGACGGCGCCGGTGCCGGCCCGCTTGATTGTCTATGCCAAGATCGAGGCGGTGATGATGGCGGTCGCGCTGGTATTCGCGCCCATCCTGTTGCCGCTCGCCTTCACGGCGCACTGGTTCGCGCTCTGCGCCGGCGTCGGCATCGTGCTGGCGGCGGCCTCGGCGACCGCGGTGCAGCTCTGGTTCCGCCGCCAGGCCAAGCGCAGCCAGTTCCGCCGCCGCCAGGTCTCCTCGCGCATGGCGACCTTCGCGGAAGCCTTCTCCTCGATCACCTGGGCGGGCACCGCCGCGCTCGCCGCCGCGGCAAGCCCGCTCGCCGGCTTCACCGCGCTGATCGCGCTCCTGGTGCTGGGCGGCACGCGGGCGCTGGCGCCGAAGGCCGCATAGTCATATTTCGGAAACCGCGCGCAGCGCGGTTATCCGGAATCCAGATGCAAACACCCGACGTCCATCTGGATTCCGCGTTCGCGCACTTCGTGCGCGCCCCGGAATGACCGAGGATCACGGCCACTTCACCAGCGGCGGCATCGAGGAGAGGATCGACTCCACATTGCCGCCGGTGCGCAGGCCGAAAATGGTGCCGCGGTCGTAGAGCAGATTGAATTCGACGTAGCGGCCGCGGCGGATCAATTGCTCTTCGCGATTCGCCTCGTTCCAGGGCTTCGCGAAATTCGCCCGCACCAGCTCGGGATAGACGCCCAAGAATGCGCGGCCGACGGCTTGCGTGAAGGCGAAGGTCGCCTCCCAATCGGTCTCCAGATAGTCGTAGAAGATGCCGCCGATGCCGCGCGGCTCGTTGCGGTGCTTGAGGAAGAAGTATTCGTCGCACCATTTCTTGAATTTCTCGTAGGGCGCGACCGCCGGGTGCGCATCGCAGGCCGCTTGCATTGCCGCGTGGAAGGCGACCGTGTCGGGATCGTCCTGCCGGCGCCGCTTATCGAGCACCGGCGTCAGGTCGGCGCCGCCGCCGAACCACGCTTTGCTGGTGATCACGTGGCGCGTATTCATATGCACTGCCGGCACGTGCGGGTTCTGCGGATGCGCGATCAGCGAAATGCCGGAAGCCCAGAATCGCGGATCGTCGGCGGCGCCGGGGATGTCCTTGCGGAATTCCGGCGCGAACTCGCCGAACACGGTCGAGCAATGCACGCCGACCTTCTCGAACACGCGGCCGCGCATCATCGCCATCACCCCGCCGCCGCCGGGTTGCCCGCTATGGTCGGTGCGCTGCCAAGGCGTGCGCTCGAAGCGGCCGGGCGCGCGCTCGGCCAAGGGCGCGCCGGCGGGCAAGGCATCCTCCAGCGCTTCAAGCGCCGCGCAGATGTCGTCGCGCAAAGCCTCGAACCAGGCGCGCGCGCGCGCTTGGCGGTTCGCCGTCATTCCCGGTGTCGCGGTCATTCGGCCTTCAGCTTTTCTTCCAGCCAATACTTGATGAGCGATTGGTACGGCATGTCGCGCTTGTTGGCGGCGACTTTGATGCGGTCGAGGGTACCCTGCGGCAACCGCAACGAGATCGCCGTGGTGGACAGCTTGAGATTGGGAAAGCGCGCGGGTTGCGCCTTGCTCCAATCGACATAATCAGTGGAATCGTGCGTCTCCCAGAATTTCCGCTCTGCCGCTTCGCTGCGGAAGTTGGGGATGGGCTTAAGTTTTTTGCTCATAGATCGTTCTTTCCTTCCGATTCATGCCGCGCGCCGAGATGATCCTCAGTTTCTTGCCATTGGCGCGCAACGTGAATGTCGTGTGCAGCCGCCGTCCTTCAAACGTTTGGCCCAACGCTTGAAATCGTGCTTCCGCCTCGCTGTGTCTAAGGTCCTCCGCCAATAGCGGCTCGCCGGCGAATATTTGCTCGGCTTCGACCTGCGTAACGCCATGCTTGTCGAGACTTTTACGCGCGTTGCCGGCACCCCAGTCGAAGCCTTCGATGGCGGCGAGGTCGATCATGCGGTGTGTATATTATGGTAATATACAAGCGAGGACAAGCGCCGCGCCCAACCCACGACGCGCTAGGCCGGAAACCCTCCCGTCTGCCGCAGCGCCTCGCCGGCCACCAAGGCCGCGGCGAGGGCGACATTGAGGGAGCGCGTGCCCGCCCGCAGCGGGATGCGCAGCCGCGTATCGGCCGCCGCATGCACCGCCTCGGGCACGCCGGCGCTCTCGCGGCCGAACAGCAGCACCTCATCGGCGCGGAAGGTGTGGTCGAGATAACTGCGCTCGGCCCGGGTGGTGACCAGCACCAGCGCAAGTCTGTTTGCCCGCCGCCAGTCCTCGAACGCGGCGAAGGAGCCGTGGCGGGTGAGCGCGACCTGGTCGAGGTAGTCCATTCCGGCACGGCGGAAGGCGCGGTCGCTCACCGGGAATCCCGCCGGCTCGATGATATGGGCCTCGATTCCGAGGCAGGCGCATAGCCGCAGGATGGTGCCGGTATTCTGCGGGATATCCGGCTCGTAGAGCGCTATTCGCATGGGCTGTCCCGCGAATCGGTCATTTCCGCCGCGGCGCCCGAGGGAGGAGCAAGGAATTAATGTGGTGCGCCGGGTGGTGCGGCGTTAGCGGGCTTGCACTCCCATCGCAAGGGTGCCAATAGAACGCCCACCGAAGCGCTTTCCGGCCATTTGGAAGGACTGCCGCAGCCGGTCCGCCCGCCGCCCTGGGATTTGACCTCTCGGGCTCCAGCCGCGGGCGGTTGACAAGCCAATCGGGGGAGAGGGCTACAGACGTGTCGACCGTGTCTTCGGCGGAGCAGCACTCGCGCCGCGATTTTCTCTATATCGCCACCGGAGCGGTGGCAGCAGTTGGCGCCGCGGCCGCCCTGGTGCCGCTGGTCACCCAGATGAACCCGGATGCCTCGACGGTTGCCGCCGGCGCGCCGGTCGAGATCGACCTGAAGCCGATCGCCGACGGCCAGATCGTCAAGGTGTTCTGGCGTTCCAAGCCGATCTTCATCTTCCACCGCACCAAGCAGGAGATCGCGGCGGCGCAGAACGTCGATGTCGCGAGCCTGCCGGATCCCGAACCCGATGCGGAACGCGTCAAGAAGGGGCACGAGCAGTGGCTGGTTGTGATCGGCATCTGCACCCATCTCGGCTGCATCCCGCTCGCCCATGAGGGCGAATATCACGGCTGGTTCTGCCCCTGCCACGGATCGCAATACGACACCGCCGGTCGCATCCGCAAAGGCCCGGCGCCGAAGAATCTCTATCTGCCGCCCTACGCTTTCCTCTCCGACAGCAAGATCCGGATCGGCTGATCCGCGACGGATTGTTACTTGAAGGTTCGATCATGAGCGGACACGCGACCTACCAGCCGAAGAACAAGGCGCTGCAATGGTTCGAAAAACGGCTGCCTCTCGGCGGATTGATCTATTCCTCCTTCGTTGCCTATCCGACGCCGCGTAACTTGAACTACTGGTGGACTTTCGGCGGTATTCTCTCCTTCATGCTGGGCGTGCAGATCATCACCGGCATCGTGCTGGCGATGCACTACACGCCGAACGTCGACATGGCCTTCAATTCGGTCGAAGGCATCATGCGCGACGTGAACTACGGCTGGCTGCTGCGCTACGTGCACGCCAACGGCGCCTCGATGTTCTTCCTTGCCGCCTATATCCACATGTTCCGTGGCATGTATTACGGCTCCTACAAGGAGCCGCGCGAGGTTTTGTGGATCCTCGGCGTGATCCTGCTCCTGTTGATGATCGCCACCGGCTTCATGGGCTATGTGCTGGTGTGGGGCCAGATGAGCTTCTGGGCGGCGACCGTGATCACCAACTTGTTCTCGGCCATTCCCGGGGTGGGCGACGCCATCGTCACCTGGCTGTGGGGCGGCTACGCCGTCGGCAATCCGACGCTCAACCGATTCTACTCGCTGCACTACCTCTTGCCGTTTGTTATCGCCGGCGTGGTGGTGCTGCACGTCTGGGCCTTGCACGTGGTCGGTCAGAACAATCCGACCGGCATCGAGCCCAAGTCGGACAAGGACACGGTGCCGTTTACGCCTTACGCCACCATCAAGGACAGCTTCCTGATGGTCGTGTTCTGCATCCTGTTTGCCTGGTTCGTATTCTACATCCCGAACTTTCTCGGCCATGCCGACAACTACATCCCGGCCAATCCGGCGGTGACGCCGTCGGAGATCGTGCCGGAGTGGTACTACCTGCCATTCTACGCGATCCTGCGCTCGATCCCGAACAAGCTCTTGGGCGTGATCGCACTGTTCTCCTCGATCGCGATCCTCGCTTTCCTGCCCTGGCTCGACACCTCGAAAGTGCGCTCGGCGCGCTACCGGCCGGTCTATCGGCAATTCTTCTGGCTGTTCGTCATAAGCGCCGTCATGCTGGGTTGGCTCGGCTCCAAGCCGCCGGAAGGCATTTACGTGATCATGTCGCGCCTGTTCACGTTCTACTATTTCGCTTACTTCCTGGTCATCCTGCCCCTGCTCGGCATATTCGAGAAGACCAAGCCGCTGCCGAATTCGATTTCGGAATCGGTGCTGGGCGCCAAGGCGTGAGCGGGAGAAGATTCATGATCATAAAGCGTGCCGTTATCGCCGCCTTTCTCGCCGTCGCCTTCGCTGCGCCCGCCTCAGCGCAACTCTCCGAGCAGGTGCCGCCGCCGCGGTTGTCGTGGTCGTTCGCCGGCCCGTTCGGCCACTACGAACAGGCGCAGTTGCAGCGAGGCTTCAAGATCTACCGTGAAGTTTGCTCCAACTGTCATTCCTTGGATCTGGTCTCGTTCCGCAATCTCGGCGAGCCGGGCGGCCTCGGTTACAGCGAGGCTCAGGTTGCGCAGATCGCCTCCGAATACAAAATCAAGGACCTCGACGACAAAGGCCAGCCGATCGAGCGTGCCGGACGTCCGGCCGATCATTTCCCTTCGCCGTTCCCGAACGAACTCGCGGCGAAGGCGACCTACGGCGTCGCGCCGCCCGACATGTCGACGCTCGCCAAGGCGCGCACCTATCAGCGCGGCTTTCCCTGGTTCATCTTCGACATATTCACGCAATATCAGGAACAGGGCCCGGACTATATCGCGGCCATCCTGAACGGGTACAAGGCAGCGCCCAAGGATTTCCAGCTGCCGCCCGGCGGGCATTACAACGTTTATTTCCCCGGCCACAACATCGCCATGCCGCCGCCGCTGACGCCCGGCCAGGTCAAATACGAGGACGGCTCGCCGGAAACGATAGATCAGTATTCCAAGGACGTCGCGTCCTTCCTGATGTGGGCGGCCGAGCCGCATCTCGATGCGCGCAAGCGCGTCGGCTTCCAGGTGATCGTGTTCCTGATCATCTTCGCCGGAATGCTGTACTTTACGAAGAAGAAAGTATGGCACGAGGTCGAGAAGGCGCGCGAGATAGCGCACGGGCAGGATCCGAGCAAGACGACGATTTGATCGACGCGGACTGCTTGAACATGAGGAGGGCTCCCGCGCGGGGGCCCTTTCTCTTTTTGACCTTGGCTATTTCGGCGAGCTGGCGTGGCCGAAGATGAAACTGTAGCTGGTGGCGAAATTCGCCTTCAGCCGGCCGGAGCGGGCGACGCTCGCATATTGGTGGCACGAGAAGCAGCCGATGCCGGGCTTCTGCACGAAGGTTTCCAGCACGGCATTGACCAAAGTTGGATTGTTCGGATTGCCGTCCGGCAGCGGCACGTTGGCCGGCGCCTTCAGGCGGGAGAGCGATTTAGGCAGCGTCGCCCACTGCACGTTGACCAGCTTGTAGTATTGCCAGGGCGTCTTCGCATCGTAGGCGGTGATGATGCCGCGCATGTAGGTGTTGAGCCGGACGGCGGTCGGATCGTCCGGCGTGATCTGCACGACCTGACCGGGGTCGGCGTCCTTCACGTTGAACGGGCAGGGCGTCGTGGTGCCCGGCACTTTGCAGTTCGGATTAAAGAAGTTGAATGTGCCGCTCGAAGCGGGCTTCGCCACCGGCGCGTTGTCCGCCTGCGCGAATGTCGCCCAGGCACCTTGCGCGCCGTTGGCGATGAACATGTGGAAGCCGACGAGTCCGACCGTCACCGGAGTCTTCGAACCGTCGAGCACTGCCTGCGTGGTGTGGAAGCGGCCCGACTTTTGCTCGGCGCTGGACAAGACCTTCCAGGCGGCCTTGAGCTCGAGCGCGGCACTCTTCGTGGCGGTGCCGGCGGGCAGATCGATCACATTCTTCAACGCGAAGCCGAACTGCTTGCCCGCGTCATAGAGGCCGTTTTGCACGATGTAGTCGTATTGCGCCTCGTCCATCGCGACTTCGTAATAGACCGGCTGACCGTTCAGGTCGTACAGGATGCCGCCCCCCGCTTGTGCAATTTCGTCGAGGACTTGCTGGGATTCGGCGCGGGAGCTCAGAATGTTTGCCAAGACCCGGCGCGAAATCTTCGACATCATGGTCAGGTGACGCACCTGGCCGCGGGCGACACGCTGCGCCAGCGATCGGTTGAGCGTCGTCATCAGCTGCGGCTGATTCCAGGGACCGGGGTTCTGTCCATTCGGCAAAAAGACTTCATCGACCGTCTTGAAGGTCTCCCACACCGTCGGGCCGGGCGCGCCGAACCGCGCCGACTTGTTGGGGACACCGCGCTGGCCGGCCAGCGCCGGCCAATTGAGGTAGATGAAATCCTGCCAGGCCAGGCAGTCGAATTCGCCGTCGCTCAGCCCGGTGTTCGACTGAAAGATCGGCGCGATCCTCGGCACTTCCGAAGGGTTGGGAACGTCGCCGCACGAGTAGGGCGGGTGCTGCGCCTGTGCGGCGCCGCCCAAGGCCAACGCAAGACCGGCCGTGACACCGAAAAAATGTCTGCGCATTTTGACCCCCCGTCGCTGGATGCCGAGGCCACAACTATAAATAGTTTTATCTGATAAATACAAGCTAAGGTTACTCACCCCCTTTGCCAGATCGCTGGCTGTCGAGAAGACTTGCCGGGCGTGCGCGAGCCTCGTATGCCGGACACATTGTTTGATGGGAATTGAAGGCCCTCAATGACCAAATCCGTGCTCGGGATCATCGGCGGGTCCGGCATCTACGACCTGCCGGGGCTCGTCAACGTGCGCGAAGAGCGCGTGAAAACCCCATGGGGCGAGCCCTCGGCCGCGCTGCGCATCGGCGATATCGACGGGCTGCCGGTGGTGTTTCTGTCGCGTCACGACAAGGGACATCGGTTGTCGCCCTCCGACATCAATTACCGCGCCAATATCGACGCCTTGAAACGGGTCGGCGTCACCGACCTGGTCTCTCTATCGGCCTGCGGCTCGTTCAAGGAGGAGTTGCCGCCGGGCACCTTCGTGCTGGTCGATCAGTTCGTCGACCGCACCCACAAGCGCGAAAGCTCGTTCTTCGGCACGGGCTGCGTCGCGCATGTGTCGATGGCGCATCCGGTCAGCCCGCGCCTGCGCGCGCGTGTCGGAGAAGCGGCTCTGCTGGAGGGCATCGAGCCGAAATTCGGCGGCACTTACGTGTGCATGGAAGGACCGCAGTTCTCCACCTATGCCGAGAGCATGACTTACAAGCAGCTCGGCTATTCGGTGATCGGCATGACCAATATGCCGGAGGCCAAGCTCGCGCGCGAGGCGGAGATTTGCTACGCGACTGCCGCCATGGTGACCGATTTCGACTGCTGGCACCCCGACCACGACGCCGTCACCGTGCAAGACATCATCAAGGTGCTGCTGGACAATGCCGATCGCGCCAAGAAGCTGGTGACGCGGCTGGCGCGCGACTTCCCGCGCGAGCACGAGCCGTGCCCGATCGGCTCCGACCGCGCGCTCGACACCGCGCTGATCACCGCACCGGAAGCGCGCGATCCGGAATTGCTCAAGAAGCTGGACGCGGTGGCGGGCAGGGTGCTGAAAGGATAGCCGGCGCGCAATCTTGCGATGCAAATTTCGCTTGGCGGCGTGAAATAATATATAAGATCGCCGGCGTTGCGGTCCCTGCGGCGCCATTTCGCCCGCCTGCGCGGCTTATCATCGAATGCCCGGGATTCGCCCTTCGTTAGCCCGCCTGCGACAAGTTCTGTCACCACGCCGAGATGGACCATGACGTCGACCGAAATCGAATTCGACTTGCAATCCTCGATCCGCAGTATTCCCGATTACCCCAAGGCGGGCATCATCTTCCGCGACATCACGACGCTGCTCGGCAATGCCCGCGCTTTCCGCCGCGCGGTGGACGAACTGGTCCAGCCCTGGGCCGGCATGAAGATCGACAAGGTGGCCGGCATCGAGGCGCGCGGCTTCATCATCGGCGGCGCGGTGGCGCACCAGGTATCGGCCGGCTTCGTGCCGATCCGCAAGAAGGGCAAGCTGCCGCACAAGCGGGTGAGCGTCGCCTACGCGCTGGAATACGGCGAGGACGTCATCGAGATGCATGCCGACGCGCTGGTTTCCGGCGAGCGGGTGGTGCTGGTCGACGACCTGATCGCCACCGGGGGGACGGCCGAAGCGGCGGTGAAGCTGTTGCGTCAGTTGGGCGCCAACGTGCTGGCGGCCTGCTTCGTCATCGATCTGCCCGACCTCGGCGGCGCCGAGCGCTTGCGCAAGCTCGACGTGCCGGTGCGCACGCTGATCTCGTTCGCGGGGCACTAATTCAGGAGCGGTGCGGCCCCCACGGCCCCGCCGGGCCGGGCGAGGGTGGAGCACCGGGCTCCGGTCCCCAGGGGCCCTGCTGCGGCTGCTGCTGCGGCTCCGGCTCGCCCCAGGGCCCTTCTTGGCCCGACTGATCCTCAAGCTGCGGCTGCTGCCCGGACGACTCCAATGCGAGCGGTCCGGGATCGTGGCCGCCGGCATATTTCACCAGCGCTTCCACGCGCGCCTCGGTCGGCGGATGGGTATCGAACACATTGGAGAAACCCATGCGCGGATTGTCGACGCACATTTCCATCACCGCCGAATTGGCGTGGCTGAGCTCGCTGCGGTTCTCGATCTTACGCAGCGCCATGATCATGGCGTCTGGATTCTTGGTGAGCTCCACCGAGCCGGAGTCGGCGAGGTATTCGCGCTGCCGCGACAGCGCGAAGCGGATGACGATCGACAGGACCCAGGCCAGCACGATCAAGCCGATGGCGATCAGGATGGCGATGCCGGCGCCGCCCTTGCCCTCGCCGTCGCGCGAGCGGCGGCGGCCGCCGAAGCCACCGTAGAAGGTGCTCTGGAAGAAGATACGGAATATCATTTCGCCGAAAAACGAGATCACGCCGGCGATCACCACCGCAATGACCATCATGCGTACGTCGCCGTTGCGGATATGGGTGAGTTCGTGGCCGAATACGGCCTCCAGCTCCTGGTCGTTGAGCGCCTCGATAAGACCGCGCGTCACCGTGATGGAATATTGCTTCGGGTTCATGCCGGTGGCGAAGGCATTGAGCGCCTCGTCGTCGGCTATGCGCAGCGTCGGCATGGTGATTCCGCGCGAGATGCATAAGTTTTCCAGCAGATTATAAAGCCGCGGTTCCTCGCTCCGAGTGACCGGCCGCGCGCCGGTCACCGCGTCGATCATCGACTGGTGGAACTGGTAGGCGATCCAGATCCACACGATTGTGCCGACGGTGGCGAAGGGCGCCGCCTTGATCCAGTCGTATGCGGCCGCGCGCAACAAATAGTCGAGCGGCGCATCGCCGATGCTGAGGACCTCCGCCAGCAGCGCGCCGGCGAACACCAGCACGTAAACCAGCACGAACAATCCGATCAGCAGCGCGACCGAGCGCCGCTTGTTGGACTGGATGTGCGTATAGAGACCGTAGGCGGCCATGGTCTTCGCTTGGTGTCCCGGACGCGGCCCAGCGCGAAGCGGTGCGCCGCCGATCCGGAACCGTTAGGAATTACACATGACGATCCCGGGTCTGCGGCGCACCACGTCGTGCTGCGCTGCGCCCGGAAAAGTCGGCGCGCCGTGCATTGCTAGAACTTCACGCTCGGCGCCTGTTCCAACGCCGCCCGCTGCTCGCCAAGATCGAAGAAAGCATGCGGCTGGAAGCCGAAGCTCGCCGCGAACAGGGCCGCCGGCATCTGCTGGATGCCGGTGTTGTATTCCTGCACCGCGCTGTTGAAGAAACGGCGCGAGGCGGCGAGCTTGTTTTCGATGTCGGACAGGTCGGTTTGCAGCTGCTGGAAGTTCGCGTTGGCCTTCAGGTTCGGGTAGTTCTCCGACAGCGCGAATAATTGCCGCAGCGCGCCGGAGAGCATGTTCTCGGCCTGCACCTTTTGATCGACACTCGGCGCGGCGATGGCTGCGTTGCGCGCCTGAACGACCGCTTCCAAGGTTCCGCGCTCGTGCGCGGCGTAGCCTTTGACGGTTTCGACCAGATTGGGGATCAGGTCGTGGCGCTGCTTGAGCTGGACGTCGATATCGGCAAAGGCTTGGTTGACCCTTTGCCGCATGGCGACCAAGCCGTTGTAGATCAAGACGATCCAGATCGCGATGACGACGATGACGCCAAGGACGACCCAGGCGAAAGTGGACATTGGGAGCTCCTGGAAGGAACGCGTCGGGGAAGGCTAGCCTATCCTTAGATGGGTACCGCAGCGATCCTGCCACAAGGGCGGCGCAGCCCTATCCCCGGATTTCGCGTAACCCCCTGATAACACAAAAAAAGACCCCAAGCAGAGCTTGGGGTCTTTTCGCCAGACGGCTATTCGGGGGGTAAGGGGGGAGCCGCCCGACTGAAAGTCACGGGTGCTTAACGCTGCCACGGCGGTTTGGTTCCTGTGCTTTTTGCGATCACCGAGACGTTATCCACAAGCTCCTCGGTCGGTCTTAGCGCGGTCACGATTGGCGAGTTCCATGCCCGCATAAGCGGGACGGCTACCTATCGGAGGGCTTCCATGAGCTCTGTGATGATCAGGTGCCCCACGACCGGCTCTGCGGTATCGACCGAGATCGAGACCGAACCGGCGGTCTTTCGTCGCCTGCCAGACGTAATTTCGCGCATGCACTGCCCGGCTTGCGGGCAGGAGCACGTCTGGCGCACGCACGAGGCTTGGTTATCGGGAATGCCGCGGCCGCTCGAGACGCCGGCCGAGACCGGGCGCCGGGTCGGGACGGCGGCCGCTTAGCCGGCTTCCCGGAAGCGCACCGCGGCTTCGAGGTCGACCGAGACGAGCTGCGACACCCCGCGCTCGGCCATGGTGACGCCGTAGAGGCGGTTCATGCGGGCCATGGTGATCGGGTTGTGGGTGATGATGACGAAGCGAGTGTCGGTCGAATTGATCATCTCGTCGAGCAGATCGCAAAAGCGTTCCACGTTGTGATCGTCGAGCGGGGCGTCCACCTCGTCCAGCACGCAGATCGGCGCCGGGTTGGTGAGGAATACCGCAAAGATCAGCGCAAGCGCGGTCAGCGCCTGCTCGCCACCTGACAACAGCGACAGCGTCGCAGGCTTTTTCCCGGGCGGCTTGGCCATGATCTCGAGGCCGGCTTCCAGCGGGTCCTCGCTCTCGATCAGCTGCAATTCCGCGGTGCCGCCGCCGAACAACTGCGTGAACAGGTGCTGGAAGTGACGGTTGACCTGCTCGAACGAGGCGAGCAGCCGCTCGCGCGCCTCGCGGTTGAGGCTCTGGATGCCAAGCCGCAGCTTCCTGATCGCCTCGACCAGATCGTCGCGCTCGCTCGTGAGATTGGCGTGCTGGCTCTCGACCTCGCGCAGTTCCTCCTCGGCCCGCAGGTTGACCGCGCCCAGGCGCTCGCGCTCGCGCCGGAGGCGTTCGAGCTTCTCTTCGATCTCGGCGAGATCAGGCAGCGCTTCGCCTTCTTGTATCCCGGCGAGCTCGGCGACGCCGGATGGCTCGATCTCCAGCATGTCGTGGATTTCGCGGCCGATATCCGAAAGCCTGCGCTTGGCGCCTTCGAAACGCTCTTCGGCGCGGGCGAGCTCCTCGCGCGCCGCGCTCGCCGCTTCGAGCGTGGCGCGGGCGTCGCGGTCGGCTTCCGCCAGCGCGTTTTCGGCCTCTTGCAGCCGATCCGCGCAGGCGCGGCGCTCGGCTTCCGCCGTTTGCACCTCGCCGATCAGGCCCTGTCGCTTGTCGGCGAAAAGCTGCGGCGCGTTCTCCAGCTCGGTGCGGTCACGCTTGGCCTCGTCGATGCGCTTCCCGAGCGTGGCGATCTGGTTGCGCGCGCCCTCACGGCGTTCGTCCCATTCGGTGCGGTCGGAGGCGAGCTGGTTGAGCCGACGGTCGGCCATTTCGGCCTCGCGCACGATGGCCTGTTGCTCGGCGCGCACCTCGGCGACGCGGGCGCGCTTGCCGGCGATGTCGTCATGAATGGCGGTGAGTTTGGCCTCAAGATCGGCGGCCGGCGCCAATCGGGCGAGCGCCTGCTCCGCTTGCGCCTTGGCGCCGGTGGCCTCGTCGCGGCTTGCGCTCAGCCGCGCGCGCGCTTCCGCCAGCGCCGACAGCCGCGCCGCCTGGCGGTTGAGATCGCGCTCACGCGTGCGGCTTTCGCTTTCGACGTGGCCCGCGGCCTCAAAGGCCGTTTGCGCGGCGCCCAGTGCCCGGCGCTTCTCGTCGACGTCGGTGCGCGCCTCCGCCAGTTCGGCATCGATCTCGGCGAAGCGGCTGCGCTGCGCCAGCCGTCGGGCAGCGCCCGTCGGCGCGTGCGCCGCGGCGACGAAGCCGTCCCAACGCCACAGGTCTCCTTCGCGCGAGACCAGCCGCTGACCGACTTTCAGTGTGGGAGCCAATTGTTCGCCGGCCACGCGCTCGACCACGCCGATCTGCGCCAGGCGCCGGGCAAGCTGGGACGGCGCCTGCACATAACTCCCTAGCGGTTCAACGCCTGTCGGCAGCGCCGGGTCGGACTCCTGCAGGCCGATGTCGCTCCAATGCATCGGCGAGGAGGCGTCGGTTGGGGCGTCGAGGTCGTCGCCCAGTGCCGCGCCCAGCGCTTTCTCGTAGCCCTTCTCGACCGCGATATTGTCGATCACCGGCGGCCACAGGCTGCGGCTCTCGAGTGCCAGCATCTTGGAGAGGGTCTTCGCCTCGGTCTCCAGGCGCTGTGCGCGTTTTTCGGATTCGGCGAGCGCGCCGCGTGCGGCTTCGAATTCGGCGCGCGCAACATTATGGGCGGCCTCGGCGGCGACGGCAGCCGCCTCCGCTTCGGTCAAGGCGACCTGCGCGCCTTCCACCGCCGCGGCGAGCGGCGCGCTCGTCCCTTCGCGCAGCGTCGAAAGCTCGCGCTCGATAGCCTCGATCTCGCCGTTGATCCTGCCGACGCGTTCGGCCTGTTCGCGCGCGACGGTTGCGTGCGCGTTGCGCTGGGCGGAAAGGTCCGCCAGCGCGGTGGTGAGGTCGGCAAACACCTTCTCGGCGGCGGTCAGCTCTGCATCGGCTTCGGCCAAGCGGACGTCAACTCCGCTGCGGCGGCCGGCGCTTTCACGCGCTTCGGCGCGGATCGTTTCTTCCTCGGCCGCGAGCCGCTCAAGCGCGGCCTCGGCATCGGCCGCGAGCCGCTGCTCGCGCTCGACGTCGGCTGCGAACTGCACCAGGCGGAGGTCGAGTTCGGCGATACGGTCCTTGGCGCGCTGCTCCTCGCGGTCGAGATCGGCCAGCGCCACGTTCAAGCGATGCAGCGCCGCGCCCGCGCGCGCCTCGGCCTCGCGCAACTCGGGGAGCGCCACCTGCGCGGTGGCTTGGCGCGTCGAGGCCGCCGCCTGCGCTGCGGTGCGGTCGGCTACCTCGCGCAGGCAGATATCCTTGGCGCGCTCGGACTCGTCGACCTCGCCGGCCGCGGCGGTCCAGCGCAGGTGATAGAGCGTCGCTTCCGCCTTGCGCACCTGGGCGGAAACGGTGCGGTAACGGATCGCTTGGCGCGCCTGCTTCTTCAACCCGTCCATCTGAGCGGCGAGTTGGCCGATCACATCCTCGACCCGCAGCAGATTGGTTTCCGCCGCTTTCAGGCGCAGTTCGGCCTCGTGGCGGCGGGCGTGCAGGCCAGAAATGCCAGCGGCTTCCTCCAGCACGCGGCGGCGCTGCTCGGGTTTGGCCTGTATGATCTCGCCGATGCGACCCTGGTGCACCAGGGCGGGCGAGCGGGCACCGGTGGACGCATCGGCAAAAAGTATTTGCACGTCGCGGGCACGAACCTCGCGGCCGTTGATGCGGTAGGTGGAGCCTGCCTCTCGCTCAATGCGCCGCGCGATTTCCAGCGCGTCCTCGTCGTTGAAGGCGGCCGGCGCCGAGCGGTCGGAGTTGTCGACCATCATCGCCACTTCGGCATTGTTGCGCGCCGGACGATTGGTCGAGCCGGAAAAGATCACTTCGTCCATGGAGGACGCGCGCATGGATTTGAACGAGGATTCGCCCATCACCCAGCGCAGCGCCTCGACCAGGTTGGATTTGCCGCAGCCGTTCGGCCCGACCACGCCGGTCAAGCCCGGCTCGATCAGGAAATCCGTCGGCTCGACGAATGATTTGAAACCAAGCAGCCGCAGCCGCGTGAGCTTCATGCTTTAAGGCCTCGTGCCATGGTTGTCGGCGCCGCCCATCGGAAACGCGCGCACGGGACAAACGCTGGCTTTTTCCATTGAGAGTGGTTCGTACTTTCCGGGGCTTGGCCCGGTTAGGTAGCCGTTAACGCCGCATCGGCACGGAGAATGAATCGCCACGCGCGTTGGAGCAACAGCCTTGCGAATGGCGGAGCAGTTTTTCCAGACCTTTCGGCGGAACCGGCGGCGCAATGAGGGCGCTTCGCGACCCCGGCGGTCCCAAAAAACCCTTATTTTCCCTTGAGTTGCGGGTCGATCTCTTTGGCCATCTCGTCGATCGAAACGGCCCCGGCGAAGGACTTGCCGTTGATAAAAAAGGTCGGCGTCGAGTGCACCTTGTATTTGTCGATGGCCTGCTGGCGCTCTTTTTGGATGTCGTCGAGCAGCTTCTGATTCGCCAAGCAGGCATCGAAACTCTTCTCGCTGAAGCCCGCCTGCTTGGAAATCGCCAGCAGGTCAGGCAGCGGCTTTTGTTTGATCCACTGGTCCTGCTTGCGGAACAGGGTGTCGATCATGGCGTAATATTTGTCTTTGTCCTTTTCACCGGCGCAGCGTGCGAGCATGAAAGCCGCGGCGGCGAGCGGGTCGAGCGGGAACTCGCGCATGGTGTAATAGACTTTGCCGGTGTCGATGTACTGTTTCTTGAATTGGGGGAATGTGTTTGCATTGAAATGCGCGCAGTGCGGGCAGGTCATCGAAGCGTATTCGATGACGGTGACGGGCGCCTTGGCATCGCCCAGCCACATGTCCGGCAAGGCCTGCGGCGCCATCAGCTCTGGAAGTGGAACGCTCTCCTCTGCCTGCGCAGGGAAGGCGGGCAGCGCGGCGGCACCGAGGGCGGTGGCGAGCACGAAAGTGGCGGCGCTCCAGCAAAATTCGCGACGATTGATCGGCAACGGATACTCCTCGGCGTTGCGCCCCCGGAACGGGCCTTTGCCTAGCCGGATCGCGCCCTTGTGGCAATGGCGCGCCGCCGGGCGCGCTTTAGGCAGCGCGTCACTTTCGCTTGACCGCGGCGCCGAGACGGGCGAGCGCCGCCCGCAGGCCGTCATCCTCGATCTGCGGCAGGGTTGCTGCGACGCGCGCCTGCGCTTCGGGGTCGGGGGAAGCCGGGGGCGGCTTCGCAGCGCGCCGTCGCAGGGGCGCTTGGCGCAGCGCCAGGCGGCCGATCGCCTGCCAGCCGAAGAAGCGGTTGACCCGCTCCAGGATCACCGCCGACAGATGCTGGATTTCGATGGCCGCCGGGCCCTCCACGCGCAGCACCAGCGTGGCCGGTTCCGGCGGCGCTGCGTCGCCTTCGGCCGCGCGCGGCCAGTTGATCTTGAGCGGCTCGGCATGGGCCGCGATTTCGGGGCCGACAATGTCGCCCCAGCGCGTGATGATCTCGGCCGAGGCGAAGCCCTGTCGCTTGAGCGGCCCGCTCAAGGCGCCGGCGGTGAGTTCGGCAAGCGGCCGGGGAAAACTACGCGAAGGCTTGTTCATCGAAGCCTGGTCGTTGTGCGATGGTCGGCGGCATGAGCGTAGCAGCGGCGGCGAAGCGCAAAAAGGCGCATGCCCCCTCCCTGACCCTCCTCCGCAAGCGGGGGAGGGAGAAGGTTGGAATAAGGGGGAGGGGACACGCAGTGCAAGCTGCAAGCGCATCGCCGGACGCTGAGGCATTGCTCGCCTGGTACGACCGCCATCGCCGCGTGCTGCCGTGGCGGGCACGCAAGGGCGAGAAGGCGGACCCTTACCGGGTGTGGCTCTCGGAAATCATGCTGCAACAGACCACCGTGAAGACGGTGGCGCCCTACTACGCCAAGTTCCTTGCCCGCTGGCCGACAGTTGAAACCCTGGCGGCGGCGAGCCTCGACGAGGTGCTGCGCGCCTGGGCGGGCCTTGGCTATTACGCGCGCGCGCGCAACCTGCATGCCTGCGCGCGCGCCGTCGTGGAGCGGCACGGCGGCGATTTTCCGCGCCGGCTGGACGCGCTGCGTGCATTGCCCGGCATCGGCGACTACACCGCCGCGGCCGTTGCCGCGATCGCGTTCGATCAGCCGGCCGTGCCGGTCGACGGCAATGTCGAGCGCGTGGTGACGCGGCTATTCGCGCTCGAAGAAGAACTGCCCGCCGGCAAGCCGGCGATCAAGCAACTGGCGCAGTCGTTGCTGACGACGCAGCGTGGGCTGACGACGCAGCGTGCCGGCGATTTCGCGCAGGCGCTGATGGATCTCGGCGCCACGCTCTGCTCGCCCAAGCGGCCGGCTTGCGCCCTCTGCCCGTGGAGCGATCGTTGCCAAGCGCGGGCGCTCGGCCGGGAGGAGGAATTTCCCCGCAAGACGCCCAGGCGCGAGGGACCGCTGCGGCGCGGCGCAGCTTTCGTGGCGCTGCGCGCCGACGGCTGCGTGCTGCTGCGGCAGCGTCCGAACAAGGGCCTGCTCGCCTCGATGACGGAAGTGCCGGGCAGCGCCTGGACGCATGATTTCGACGCACGCGACGCAATCGACGCCGCGCCCTGCTTTGACGGCGCCGCATGGCGGCGGCTACCGGGCCAGGTGCGCCACGTGTTCACGCATTTTCCGCTTGAACTCGCGGTGTTCCTGGCGAAGCTTCCGCGCGCGGCCAAAGCGCCGCCCGGCGCGCGCTGGGTCAAGCGTCCGGAATTGGCCGGCGAAGCGCTGCCGACCGTGATGCGCAAGGTGCTGGCACATGCGCTCGACACCGGGCAGGGAGGAAGCCATGGCAAGCAGCGCAGATGATAGAGGCGGCTGGTCGCCGAGCCTGCGCTATCCCGACCCGCTGGTGCGATCGCTCGACAAGCGCTTCGATAAATACCGGCTGCCGCTGGCGAGCGTCGAGCGGCTTTATACCGGCGCGCGCTGGGGCGAGGGGCCGGTCTGGTTCGGCGACGGGCGCTATCTCGTCTGGAGCGACGTGCCGGGCAATGTCATGCGGCGGTGGGACGAGGAGACCGGCGCGGTCGGCATCTTCCGCAAGCCCTCCAACAACGGCAACGGCAATACGCGCGACCGCCAGGGCCGGCTCATCACTTGCGAGCATCTCGCCCGGCGCGTCACCCGCACCGAATACGACGGCAGCATCACCGTCATCTGCGACCGCTTCGACGGCAAGCGGCTGAACTCGCCCAATGACGTGGTGGTGAAGTCGGACGGCTCGATCTGGTTCACCGATCCGCGGTTCGGCATTCTCGGCAATTACGAAGGCCAATTCGGCGAGCCGGAATTGCCCATGAATGTCTATCGCGTCGACGGCGGGACCGGCGCGGTCAGCGTCGTCGCCGACGGCATCAACGCGCCGAACGGGCTCGCCTTCTCGCCCGACGAGAAGAAACTCTACATCGTCGAATCGCGCAGCGAGCCGCGCGTCATCCTGAGCTACGACGTCGCGCCTTCCGGCGACAAGCTATCGAACCGCGCACTGCTGATCGATTCCGGACCCGACGGCACGCCGGACGGGTTTCGTGTCGACGTCGACGGCAACCTGTGGTGCGGCTGGGGCATGAGCGCGGAGCTTGACGGCGTGCGCGTGTTCACGGCCGACGGCGAGCCGATCGGCCATATCTCGCTACCCGAGCGCTGCGCCAATGTCTGCTTCGGCGGCAGCAAGCGCAACCGCCTGTTCATGGCGGCGAGCCATTCGCTCTATTCGCTCTACGTCAACACGCAAGGCGTGGCCGGCGGCTAACCCAGCGCCGGTACGCCCGCCGCGGCGGTCAGAAAGGCGTTTTCCGCGCGCTCCGCTTGGTCGGGCCGCTGCTTGCGCCGCGCCAGGGCCTTCTTGTTTATCTTGCGCTTGGCAATGGTGTTGAGTTTCTTGTCGGTCGCCTTCTCCTCGTTGAGGTTGCTGTTGAGCAGCTTGGCCACGTCGCGATGGCCGAGCAAACGCGCCCAGGCGACCAGCGTGCCGTAGCGGGTGATCTCGTAATGCTCAACCGCCTGCGCCGCGGCGATCAGCGCGGCGTTGAGCACCATCTTGTCCTCGACCTCGCCGGCGATCTCCTCGGCCTCCTCGATGATGCCGTCGATGGCGGGACATTGGGTGCCATGCGGCTTCTTCTTGAGCTTTCTGAAGGCCTGGTCGAGGCGCTTGATCTGGCCCTTGGTCTGCTTCAGGTGGGCGTTGAAGCCCCGCTTGAGCTCCGCGTCGGAGGCCTTGGCCACCATTTTCGGCAGCGCCTTCTCGATGCGGTGCTCGGCATAGTAGATATCCTGCAGCGAATGCAGGAAGAGGTCATCCACGGTTTTGATGTCGGACGAAAACCAGCCCATCGTCGTCTCCCTTGAGGTGAGGTCGTGGACGCAATAATGCGCCGGGGCATTCCGGGTTCCCAAAGGCAGCCGGGGGCGGTACCAATCCGATCGAATTAAACTTTGACATAGAGGGAGCAGGCGCCAATGAGCATCGAACGCAAGGAAGTCGGCGCGCGCATGAGCCAGGTGGTGGTGCACGGCGCAACGGTCTATCTCGCCGGCGTTGTCGCGCACGCCAACAAGGGTAAGAGTGTTACCGATCAGACCAAGGAGATCCTCGCCACTATCGACAAGCATCTGGCGAGCGTGGGCAGCGACAAGTCGAAGCTGTTGTCGGCCAATATCTGGATTACCGACATGGCCAAGTTCGCCGAGATGAACGCGGTGTGGGACGCCTGGGTGTCGCCGGGCAACACGCCGGCGCGCGCCTGCGTCGAAGCCAAGCTCGCGGCGCCCGACTATCACGTGGAAATCATGGTAACGGCGGCGAAGTGAGCGCTTTGCGGTCGCCCCCGCGAGAGCGCGGTCGCGGCAATTGTTGACGCAGTTCGGGGTACCCTAATGGCATTCGATTTCACGCCGCTGCTGCCGGCGGGCCTGCCGGCGCCGGCGGTGCGCTGGACGGGCGCGCCGCGCTTCAATTTCACCGGCGGCAACAACGACCCCGACGAGGTGCCGGTCGAAGGCCTGATGGCGGCGGCCGAGGCCGTGCTCAAGCGCGAGGGACAGACGCTGTCGCATTACGGCCTGCGCAGCGGGCCGCAGGGCTACCGGCCGCTGCGCGAGTTCCTGGTCGCCAAGCTCCAGCGCGATGCCGGCATCGCGTGCGGCCCTGACGATATCCTCATCGTCTCCGGCTCCTTGCAGGCGCTCGATCTCGTCAACGGCGCGTTGCTCGAGCGCGGCGACACCGTGATCGTCGAACGGGACAACTACCAGGGCACGCTGACGCGGCTGCAACGGCGCGGCGTCAAGGCGGTCGGTGTCGCGCTCGACCAAGGCGGCATGCGCATGGACGCGCTGGAGGCCGCGCTGAAGGACCTGAAGGCAGGCGGCGTGCGGCCGAAATTCATCTACACCATCCCGACCGTGCAGAACCCGACCGGCACCGTCCTCGACGTCGGGCGGCGGCAGACCATGCTGCGGCTTGCCGAGCAATACGGCGTGCCGGTGTTCGAAGACGACTGCTATTCGGACCTCGTCTGGAGCGGCGAGCGCCCGCCCGCGCTCTTCGCCATGAGCAAGACGCAAAACGTCATCCATATCGGCTCGTTCTCGAAATCGATCGCGCCGGCCTTGCGCGTGGGCTTCGTGGTAGCGCCCTGGTCGATCATGGAGCGCATTCTTGCGCTGAAGACCGATGCCGGGTCGGGCGCGCTCGAGCAGATGGTGCTGGCGGAATATTGCGCGCGAGGCTTCACCGAGCATCTGCCGGCGCTGCGGCGCGCGTTGAAAGCCAAGCTTGACACGCTCACGGAGTCGCTGGCCGAGCAATTCGGCACGGCGGCGGAATTCGATTATCCGCAGGGCGGCATTTTCCTGTGGGTCAAGCTGCCGGACAACGTCGATACGCTGAGGCTTTATCAGGCGGCGCTCAAGGAGGGCATCGCCATCAATCCGGGGACGGAATGGTCGACCGATGCGGGCGACAGCAGAAGCCGCATGCGGCTGTGCTTTGCCAGCCCCTCGCATGCAGAAATCCGGGAAGGCGTCGCCCTTCTCGCCGAGGTCTGCCGCCGTGAATTCGGCGTGCCGCTGCGCAGCGCCAATATTCAAACGCGCGGAAAGGCGTGAGCCATGCAGCAGCCGGGCATATTGGCGATCTTCAATGATTGCCGCGTCGGCCACGAGGCCGAGTTCGAGGACTGGTTTCAGGGCGAGCACTTGATGGAACGCCTCGCGGTGCCCGGCTTCCTGTTCGGGCGGCGGCACCAAGCGATTTCCGGCGCGAGCGGCTATTTCAATTTCTATCTCGTCGAAAGCCCGGCCGTTCTCACCTCCAAGCCGTATCTCGAGCGGCTCGACAATCCCACGCCGATGACGCGCCGGATCATGTCGGAGGTATTCCTCAATGTGAGCCGGACCGTGTGCCGGCGCATGGTGCGGCGCGGGCCGTTCCGCGGCGCCTATGCGGTGACCGTGCGTTTCGCGCGCGCGCCGGACGAGGCGGCGCTGCTTGTCCAACTCGACGCCATGCTGGCGAGCACGGCGGTTGCCGGCGGCGAGATCTGGATGGCGCTCGATCCCGCCGGCGTGCCGGTGTCGATGGAGGAAACGCTGCGTGGCGGCGACCAAAAGATCGCCGGCTGCCTGATGATCGATACGCTGCGGCGCGACGCCGCCGAGCAGACCGGCGCGCGACTTGCCACGCGTTTTCCGGACGCGGAGGTCGGCGTCTTCCGCGTGCTGTGCCAGCTCGGGCGCGGGGATCTGTGACAGGCCGGCGCCGCAGGGAATAAACAACCCTGTGGTGGCGTTAGTGCGCCGCGTCTATTGTGACTACAACAATGTAGACGCCGCCAACCGGCGTCCAGGGAGGGAAGTCGTCATGCGACCCGCATCGACACGTGCATTGGCCCTTGCCGCGGGCCTGATCCTTTGCGGCTACGCCGCCATTGCGCCGGCGCCGGCCTCCGCCCAGCAGGGCGCGGGCTGGGTCGTCCTGTTCGACGGCAAGAACATGGGCGACTGGGAAAAGGTCGGCGAGACCAATTGGCGCATCGAGGACGGCGCCATTGTGGCGGACAAACGAACCAGCAAGACGCCCGCCTATCTGGTGAGCAAAAAGCCCTACAAGGACTTCATGCTCTACGTCGAGTTCTGGGCGAGCGACGACGCCAACAGCGGCCTTTTCCTGCGCTGCCTGGATCCCAAGAAGATCAGCGACCGCAGCTGCTACGAAGTCAACATCTTCGATCAGCGCAAGGATCCGAGCTACGGCACCGGCGCGATCACCCGCTATGTCGAAATCAATCCGATGCCGAAGGCGGGCGGCAAGTGGAATACCTACGAGATCACCATCAAGGGACGCGAACTTTCCGTCGTGCTCAACGGCAAGAAAACCGCCGAGCTGCGCAACGGCATGTTTCAGGACGGGCCGATCGCACTGCAGCACGGCGCCGGCGTGATCAAATTCCGCAAGGTGGCGATCAAGCCGCTATAAGTGTTGCTCCGCTCAAGACCGACAATGCCCGCACTGCCGGCCGGTGCTACGGGCATTGAATATTTCTGCGCTTGCCAGGCAGGGCGGACACAGCGACATTGCGCATTCGGTATTCCAGGGACGCAACATGCAAACGCTGCTGCCATTGGCTGAAAAAATCGCGGCGCGGCTGAAGACGCGCGGCGAGACCGTCGCGGTGGCGGAATCCTCGACCGGCGGGCTGATCGCGGCGGCGCTGCTGGCGGTGCCCGGCGCATCGGCCTATTTCGTCGGCGGCGCGGTGGTGTATACGCGCAAGGCGCGATCAAGCCTGCTCGGCATTAGCGACGCCGAGATGTCGGGCATGCGCGCTTCGACCGAGCCTTATGCGCTGCTGTGCGCGCGCCGCATGCGCGAGAAAAACGGCGCGACCTGGGGCATCGGCGAGACCGGCGCCACCGGGCCGACGGGCAATCGTTACGGCGACGCCGCGGGCCATAGCTGTATCGCGGTCGTGGGTCCCGCCATCGAGCGCGCGCTCACGCTGGAGACCGGCAGCGCCGACCGGGCGGCCAATATGCGGGCGTTTGCGCAGCGGGCGTTCGCGCTTTTCGACGAGATGTTGACGAAGTAGCTGCTGCGAAGCTTGCGCCTTGCGCTTGTCATGATTGGTAGGGGAAGCGCTTTTCACGAAAGCGGTCGAGCAATTGCTGGCGGGTGATGTGAAAGTTGGCAAGGCCGTGCTACGCGATTACATCAACGCGACCATCGGCTTCGAACGGCTGGCGCGCGAAACCGGCACGCCGGCGAAGAGCCTCATACGCATGTTCGGGCCAAAGGGAAATCCGCGCGCCGACAATTTATTCGCGGTGATCAGCCGGCTGCAAAAGGCGTCCGGCGTCCGTCTCGCCGTCGCGGCCTCGCGGTAAGCCTTTTCCGCCGCTTTGGCATAGGCGGCGTCGCGCTCGCAGCCGGTGTTCAGGCGGCGCGCGCTTCAATCGCGCGGTCCCGGCTCCATCGTCCATGCCAGCGCGTCGTGGCCCTGCGCATAATGAGGCGCGATCTGCGCCGGATTGCGGTTCACCAGCGGCCGCAGGCACATGGGATGGGTGAAACTGCGGATCTCGTGCTCGATGGTGAACAGATGACGGCCGCTGTCGAGATCGACGATGTCGCGAAAGCGATATTGAAATCGGTTGTCCTCGCGGCTGACGAGGCCGCGCTCGCCCAGCCTGCGATGCGGGCCGGAGAAATCGACGACATAGATCTGCACGTGGTGTGAGTCGAATTCCGGTTGCGGCTTGTCGGTTTCGCGGAACTGCAGGTATTGCTTGTGGCCGACGGTGACGCGCGCCATGGCGCCGTCGCCGTTCACGACTTGCGCGGGCACCGCGATCATCTCGCGATAGAAGCGGGCGATGGCTTCGGCGGTGCCGAGCGGCACGTCGAATTCGACATAGGGCATGCCGAGCACGATGCGGCCGAAGCGCTCGGCGTCGGGCGCGTGGCAGCGGATGCGGTTGCCCCAGGGACACACGGTGTCGACGTATTGGTTGTGCTCCTGGAAGTCGAAGCGCGTGCCGGCGAGCCTGGGCTTCACATTGGTCAGTCGTTTGATCAGCGCCGCGCGATCGGGAATGACCAGGCCAACATGGCCGCGCAGCACTTGCGCGTGACCGGTCGGCAGATGGAATTGGCTGCGGCCGACGTTCATCCACATGTTGTCGTCGGACGTCATCATGTACGGATCGCGCGTGAGCCCGAGAGCCGAGCCGTAATAGACCTGGGCCAGGCGCTGGTCGGGGATGTTGACGTTGACGTGCTCGAGATGGACCGAATTGCCGAGGTCCTCGGCCGCGCGATCGAAGGTTTTGCTCATCGGGAATTCCGGACGCGGTGGCGGTGCGCCTCGATGTTATACCGGCGGCTTCGCGTAGTAGAGGGGCCGGGCGCCGGCGGCTTGCTTGATAACGAGCTACGACGTGCGTCGACGGCGCATGATTGCCGCCGCTGCTACTCTGCCGCTTCCGCCATTTCGGCGCGGACGACCGCGCGGAATTCGTCGATCAGCTTGAGGCCCTTCGGCGTCTCGACATGCCAGAAGGTCCAGCCGTTGCAGGCTTCCAGGCCCTGTACCAGCGCCCCGATCTTGTGAATCGAACCCACTTGGCCTTCGAGCGACAGCGCGCCGTCGGCGCGCACCAGCGCCGTGTGCCGCTTCTTGGCGTCGGTGAGCTTGATGCCGGGCGCGACCAGTCCGCGCTCGATCAGCGCAGAGAATGGGACGCGCGGCGCTTCGCGCGCGCTGACGAAGGGTGCGAGCGCCGGCGCCTCCAGCGGCTTCACCGCGGCGATGCGCTTTTCCGCCGCTTTGGCATAACCCGCGTCACGCTCGCAGCCGACGAATCTGCGGCCGAGTTTCTTGGCCACCGCGCCGGTGGTGCCGGTGCCGCAGAACGGGTCGAGCACCAGATCGTCCACCCGCGACGACGACAGCAGCACGCGCGCGAGCAGCGCCTCCGGCTTCTGCGTCGGATGCAGTTTCTTGCCGTCGAGGCCCTTCAGGCGCTCCTCGCCGGTGCACAGGGCAAGCGTCCAGTCGGAACGCACCTGGATATCTTCGTTGCCGGCCTTGAGGGTTTCGTAGTTGAAGGTGTAGCCCTTGGCGCCTGCGTCGCGCGATGCCCAGACAAGCGTCTCATGCGCGTTGGTGAACCTGCGGCCGCGGAAATTCGGCATCGGGTTCGACTTGCGCCAGATCACGTCGTTGAGGATCCAGAACCCGAGATCCTGCATGATGGCGCCGACGCGGAAGATGTTGTGGTAGGAGCCGATGACCCAGATGGTGGCGGCGGGCTTCATCACGCGCCGGCAGGCGTCGAGCCAGCGCGCGGTGAATTCGTCATAGGCCTTGAAGCTGGCGAACTTGTCCCAGTCGTCGTCGACGGCATCGACGCGCGAATCGTCCGGGCGCTTGAGGTCGCCTTCCAATTGCAGATTATAGGGCGGGTCGGCGAAAACCAGGTCGACCGATTGCGCCGGCAGTTTCGCCATCTCGACGGCGCAGTCGCCGACCAGGATATGACTTTGCGGCGACTCTGAAACTCCACGGGGCGCCCTTGAGGGCGCCCCGCGACGCGACACAACCATGACTCAGAACTCTGACTCAAGGGACGACGCGGTCGGCGACGCGGGACCTACAACCGACAGGCCTGCACTATGACCGGCCAAGGTAAAAAACGGGTTAGCGAAAGCCTCGATTCACTAGGCAAAAAATGCCTAATGGCCGCTTGGAACAAGGCTTTCTCGCATGCATGCTCTCGGGCGCGTGGACTTCGGCCGCAACGTCGGGCAATGATGGCGTCGGCAAAAAAGGAAACAATGAAATGCGTTGGGATGATTTCCGCCGCAGCGAAAATGTCGAGGACGACCGCGAGGGCGGCGGCGGTTTCGGTATCCCGGTCGGGCGGGGCGGCCTCGGCATCGGCACGGTGATCGTGCTTGGCTTGCTCGGCTGGGCGCTTGGCATCGACCCCAGCGTATTGATCGGCGGCGCCGAATTGATCAGCAATAGCGGGTCGAGCTATCAGCAGCCCGCCACGCCGCCGGCGCGCCGCACGGGAACCCCGTCCGACCCCACCGGCAATTTCGTTGCCGCCGTGCTCGGCAATACCGAAGACGTCTGGGGCGCGCTTTTCCGCGCCAACGGACGCGGCTACCGAGCGGCGCCGGTCAGGCTCTACCGCGGCGGCGAGGAGGGCGGCTGCGGCTTCGCGCAGGCGGCCATGGGTCCATTCTATTGCCCGCGCGACCAACGCATTTATCTCGACACCTCGTTTTTCCGCGAGATGCAGGATCGCTTCCGCGGCTGCAGCGGCAAGGCCTGCGAATTCGCCGAGGCCTACGTGATCGCGCATGAGGTCGGCCACCATGTGCAGGATCTGCTCGGCACCCTACCCAAGGCGCAAAGCGCGCAGCGCGCCGCGAGCAGCCGCGCGGCGGCGAACCGCATCCAGGTCCGCGTCGAGCTGCAAGCCGATTGCTTGGCCGGGGTCTGGGCGCATCATTCCAACCAGCACTGGAATTCGCTGGAGCCCGGCGACGTCGAGGCGGCCTTGCAGACGGCCGCGGCGATCGGCGACGACCGCTTGCAGAAGCAGGCGCGCGGCTATGTCGTGCCGGACGCCTTCACCCACGGCACCTCGGCCCAGCGCCAGCGCTGGTTCACTGTCGGGCTGAAGGCCGGCACGATCACGGCCTGCGATACGTTCACCGCGGCGGCGCTGTAGACATCAATTGATGGGCAATCCGCGATCTGCTATACAATGATCAATCCGGGCCTTCGACAGCCGCCCGGTCAGCTGCCCGACAGCCAAGCGTTGTCTCGCTCCGCCACGGAGATGAGACATGTCTTGCGGCAGCAGAATATGCGCTTCCCCCCAGTCGCGACGATTTGCGCCTAAGTCCCGCGCGCCGAGGCATTCTTTTCGGCTTCGGCACGCATTGATCGGACTCCGCTGGATGCTTCACGCGATGCAGCGGAAGCAATTCATGATCGAGCTGGAAAAACTGCGCCAGCGCGGTCTTTTATCGGGCTCGCACCTTCGTTTCTTGTCGGAAGTCGGCCTAACGCACGAGCAACTCGACCGGGAAAACGTCAAGCGCTTCTGGAACTGAGCCGGCGCTCGAGCCGTCTCGTGCAGCCCTTGGCAGCGGGCTGGGATGCGACTTACTCTTTGGGTCGAGGAGAAACCATGCCCGGCATCGACGAGACCAGACAATTCGTGCCGCTCAAGATCGCGGTGCTTACCGTGTCCGACACGCGCGAGCTCGCCGACGACAAGTCGGGCGGCACCTTGGTCGAGCGTATCCGCGCGGCCGGCCACGTGCTGGCCGAGCGCGCCATCGTCAAGGACGAGATCGCCGCGATCCGCCGGCGCGTAAAGGACTGGATCGAGGACAAGTTCATCGACGTGGTGATCACCACCGGCGGCACCGGCTTTACCGGCCGCGACGTTACCCCGGAGGCGGTCGAGCCGCTGTTCGAGAAGAAGATGGACGGCTTCGCCACTATGTTCCTGCTGGTGAGCGAGAAGAAGATCGGCACCTCGGCGATCCAGACCCGCGCTACCGCCGGCGTTGCCAACGCGACGTATGTGTTTTGCCTGCCCGGCTCACCCGGCGCCTGCAAGGATGCCTGGGACGAAATCCTGCTGCATCAGCTCGACTACCGCTACCGGCCCTGCAATTTTGTGGAAATTCTGCCGCGGCTGGACGAGCATCTGCGGCGGCCCAAGGCACGCACGCAATCAGGCTAAATAGGTCCCGATTAGCCGCCCGGATTGCGTGCAAATGTAACAATCGAGGAAAACCGGGCCCAGTTTTACTGGCCGCGCTCGTAGCGCTACCGCCTGGCATTCCGGCCAGCTAGACTTGTCCTCGGTGCAGGCAAGCGCCTGGGGGCGGGGCGGGGGATGTCGCTGCGGGAGCCATCCGTGACGGGTGAAGGCGCGCTGGCCGAATTGAAGGCGGCGCTGGCGCTAGTGACGCGCGAGCGTGACGAGGCGCTTGCCCAGCAGGTCGCCACGGCTGAAGTCCTGAAGGTCGTCAGCCGCTCGACTTCCGATGTGTCGGCCGCACTCGACCGGCTGCTCGAAACGGCATGCCGCCTGTGCGAAGCCGATATTGGCACCATCCGCTACGAAGAGGGCGCCGGCTATCGTCTCGCCGCGACTTTCGGCTGCCGACCGGAATGGCGCGAGCACTTTGCCGGCTACTCGTCCAAGCCGGACCGTAGTTCGGTTTTCGGACAAACGATCCTGAAGGGCAGCACGGTCCATATTCCGGACGTCCTCGAAGACCGCGACTATGCGCGCCCGCAGGCGCAAAGGTTGATGGGCTTACGCGCTGCGCTCGGCGTGCCGCTGATGCGAGACGGGCGCGTCTTTGGCGTGGTCAACTTGTTCCGTACGACGCCAAGAGCTTTCGGGCAGAAGCAGATCGAGCTCGTCGAGACTTTTGCCGATCAGGCGGTGATCGCCATTGAGAACGCGCGTCTGTTTGCAGCGGAGCAACAACGTACCGCCGAGCTGGGCGAGGCGCTGGAGCGACAGACGGCGACTTCGCAGGTGTTGCAGGTCATCAGCTCGTCGCCCGGCGACTTGGCGCCGGTCTTCCATGCGCTACTCGAAAACGCCGTGCGCCTCTGCCAGGCCAAGCTCGGCGTTCTGTTCCATTACGACGGCCGCGGCGCGTTCCAGGCCTTGACCTGGATCGGCGCAACGCCGGAGCTCGCGGATTTCTTCGAGCAACGCGGAACGATCCCGGCGCCCGCGGGGACGCCGCTCGATATTCTGATGCGCACAAAAGACGTCGTCCAGGTCGAAGACGACAGCGCCAGCCCGTCTCCCGGCGGGGCGGCGCGGTTCGGCGGCGCGCGCTCGCTCATCGCCGTGCCATTGATGAAGGAGCGCGAGCTGATCGGCGCCATCCTCATCTACCGGCAGGAGCTTCGCCCCTTTACCGAAAAACAGATCGAGCTGGTGAAGAACTTCGCCGCGCAGGCCGTCATCGCCATCGAGAACACACGCCTGCTCAACGAGCTGCATCGGCGCACTGACGACCTCGCCGAGTCGCTGCAGCAGCAGACGGCGACGTCGGAAGTTCTGCAAGTCATCTCCAGCTCGCCCGGCGAGCTGGAGCCGGTGTTTAGCGCCATGCTGGAGAACGCCACGCGCGTTTGCGAGGCCAAGTTCGGCATTCTCTTCCGCTACGAACACGGCTTATTCCATCCGGCCGCGATGCTCGATGTGCCGACCCCGTTTTCCGAATTCATGGAGAAGCAAGGCGCTTTCCCACCGAAGCCGGGCCTGTTGTTCGGCCGCCTTTGCGAATCGAAGAGCGTAATCCACGTCATCGACCGCGCATTGGAGCCGGATATCAGTCCCGCCGCACGGTTGGGCGGCGCGCGCTCGGCCATCGCCGTCCCGATGCTCAAGGAGGGCGAACTGGTCGGCGCTTTCTTTATTTATCGCACCGAAGTCCGTCCCTTTACCGACAAGCAGATCGCGCTGGTGCAGAACTTCGCCGCGCAGGCGGTGATCGCCATCGAGAACACGCGGCTGCTCAGCGAGCTGCGCGAATCGCTCGAGCGGCAGACCGCGACGTCGGAGGTATTGCAAGTCATAAGCTCGTCGCCCGGCGAGCTTGGGCCGGTGTTCAACGCGATCTTGCAAAACGCAACCCGCATCTGCGATGCCAGCTTCGGCAACTTGCTCATCCGGGAAGGCCGCAATTTCCGGCGCGCCGCGAGCCACAACGCCCCGGCGGCAATGGCCGAGCACTGGGAGCACCGGCCCGTCATCGACCCGGGGCAGGCGCCGATGGTTGACCGCATGGCCGCCAGCAAAGCCGTCTTTGATATTGCCGATGTGGCCGCGCAATATCCCGACGATCCAATGACCAAGTATGCCGGCGCGCGCTCGTTCGTGACCGTGCCGATGCTCAAGGACGGCGAGTTGATCGGCATTATCGGCATCTACCGCCAGGAAGTGCGGCCGTTCACCGACAAACAGATCGCGCTGGTGCAGAACTTCGCCGCCCAAGCGGTGATCGCGATCGAGAACGCGCGGCTGCTCAACGAGCTGCGCGAATCGCTGGAGCAGCAAACGGCGACCTCGGACGTGCTCAAAGTCATCTCGACCTCGCCGGGCGAGCTACAGGCGGTATTTGACGCGATCCTGGAGAATGCCACGCGCATCTGCGACGCGGTGGATTCCGGCCTATTCAAATACGAGGACGGCGAAATCGAGCTGCTCGCGTTACGCAATGCGCCGGAGGCGCTCGAAATGCATCTTCGGGAGCGCGGCAAAATCAAGCCGCGCCCCGGCTCGACGATGGAGCGCATCGTTTCGAGCAAGGCCGTGCTGCACATCCCGGATATTCTGGAAGATCAGGACGGTGCCGAAAATCCGGCGGCGAAATACGGCGGCGCCCGGACATTTCTGGGCGTGCCGATGGTCAAGGACGACGAAGTTGTCGGCGCCATCGTTATCTTCCGACAGGAGGTGCGGCCATTCACCGACAAGCAGATCGCGCTGGTGACCAACTTCGCCGCGCAGGCCGTCATCGCCATCGAGAATACGCGGCTGCTCAACGAGCTGCACGAAACGCTGGAGCGGCAGACCGCGACGTCCGAAGTGCTGAAAGTCATTTCCGGCTCGCCCGGCGAACTCGTCCCGGTCTTCGATGCCATGCTCGAGAACGCCACCCGTATCTGCGAGGCGAAGTTCGGCACGCTACTGCTTTGCGATGGCGATGCGCTGCGCGCGGTCGCCCTGCACGGGGGGCGCGAGGCCTATGCCGAGGAACGTCGGCGCAATCCCGTGTTCCGGCCCGCGCCGAACGTTCCGGTCGCGCGAGCGATAAGAACGAGACAGGTGCAGCACGTCCGCGACCTGCGGACCGAACCGGCATATATCGATCGCGATAAGGCTATCGTCACCATGGTCGAAGCCGCCGGCGCACGGACCTTTCTCGCCGTGCCGATGCTCAAGGACGATGAGGCCGCCGGCGCGATCATCATCTATCGCCAGGAGGTGCGGCCTTTCACCGACAAGCAGATCGAGCTGGTGGAAAACTTCGCCGCGCAAGCCGTTATCGCCATCGAGAACGCGCGGCTGCTCAACGAGCTGCGCGAAACTCTGGAGCGGCAGACCGCGACGTCGGAGGTATTGCAGGTCATAAGCTCGTCGCCCGGCGAGCTGACACCGGTATTCGAGTCCATGCTGGAGAATGCGACACGCATCTGCCAGGCTAATTTCGGCACGATGTACCTTCACGAGGACGGCGCGTTTCGCGTGGTGGCGATGCACAACGTGCCCCCCGCCTTTGCCGAGGCCAGGCGCCTCGAACCGATCGTGCACCCTTCGCCCGAAAATCCTATGGCGCGCGTGGCCGCAACGAAACGACCGCTGCAATGCGCCGACGTCCCCGAAAGCACGGCTTGGCCGCGCCACGAACCGCAATTCGCTCTCTTCGCCAGCCTCACCGGCGCGCGCAGCCTTGTCGTTGTGCCGATGCTCAAAGATGAAGATTTTGTCGGCGTGATCACCGTTTACCGTCTGGATATTCGGCCGTTCGGCGAAAAACAGATCGAGCTGCTTACGAACTTCGCCGCGCAGGCGGTGATCGCCATCGAGAACGCGCGGCTGCTCAACGAGCTGCGCGAAACATTGGAGCGGCAGACCGCGACATCGCAAGTCCTGCAGGTCATTTCAAAGTCGCCTGGCGAACTGGAGCCGGTGTTTCAGGCAATGCTCGAAAACGCGACGCGCATTTGTGCGGCCAAGATCGGCATCCTGTGGGCTTTCGCGGACGGTGCCTACAGCGTCATCTCGATGCTCGGCATCTCGCCGGAATACGCCGAATATCTCACACGTGGGCCGATCCAGGTTGGGCCGATGATCGGGCTCGGCCGCCTCGCCAGTACCAAGCAGACCATTCACGTCGTCGATACCCTTGCCGAACAGGCATACGCCGACCGCGATCCGTTCCGCGTGGCGACCGCGGAGCTCGGCGGCGCGCGCACGCTGCTGAACGTGCCGATGATAAAGGACGGCGAGCTGATCGGCGCAATCGGCGTCTACCGCCAGGAGGTGCTGCCGTTCACCGAGAAGCAGATCGATCTGGTGACTAATTTCGCCGCGCAGGCGGTGATCGCCATCGAGAACGCGCGGCTGCTCAACGAGCTGCGCGAGTCGCTCGAGCAGCAGACGGCGACCTCGGACGTGCTCAAGGTCATCTCGAGCTCGCCGGGAGAGCTTGAGCCGGTCTTCCAGGCTGTCCTGCAAAATGCGACCCGCATCTGCGGCGCGAAATTCGGCAACCTGCTGCTGTTCGAGAATGGCAGGTTCCGTCGTACTGCGCTTTACGGTGCCGACCTGGCGTGGGTGCAAGACAATACGCGCGATCCGACGTTTGCCCCTAGTCCGCTCAATCCGATCTGTCGCCTTATTACTTCGAAAAGCGCGCTCCAGATTCCCGATATGCGCGCCGAGCGCGGCTATATCGAGCGCGACCCTGTGGTCGTCAATTTGGTCGAACGCGCCGGAGTACGCACGTCTGTCGCGGTGCCGATGCTCAAAGACGGTGAGTTGGTTGGCGCTATTGGCGTCTACCGTAAAGAAGTCCGGCCGTTCACCGGGAAGCAGATCGAGCTGGTGACGAACTTCGCCGCGCAAGCGGTCATCGCCATCGAGAACGCGCGACTGCTCAACGAGCTGCGCCAGCGCACCGACGATCTGACCGAATCGCTGCAGCAGCAGACCGCCACTTCGGAAATACTCGAAGTCATCAGCAATTCACCGACCGATTCACAGCCGGCCTTCAACGCCATCGTGCGCAGCGGCCTCAAGCTGTTCCCGGAAGCGGTGGTGGTGATCTCTTTGCCGGAGGGTGACCAGGTCAAGCTCGCCGCCATCGCGGGCGCCGACGCCGGCGATCTTGAGAAGCTGCGTGGGCGTTATCCCATGCCGCTGTCGCGCGAATTCATTACCGGCACGGCGCTGCTCGACGGGCGCGAGATGGATTTCGCCGACGCGCATGAGGCGCCGGAGCCTCTGATGCCGGGGCGGCAGAACTTCCTGGCCAGCGGTTACCGCGCCATCACGGTGATGCCGATGATGCGCGGGGAAAAGGCAATTGGCGCGATCAGCGTCATTCACCGCCAGCCGCGGCAGCTTACCGACAAGCAGCGCGAGCTGCTGCGTACCTTCGCCGCGCAGGCCGTCATCGCCATTGAGAACACGCGGTTGTTCAACGAACTGCGCCAGCGCACCGACGATCTGACCGAATCGCTCGAGCAGCAGACGGCGAGCGCTGAGATTCTAGCCTCGATCAGCGGTTCGGTCGCCGATACCAAGCCGGTGTTCGAGGCTATCGTGCGTAACCTCCAGAGGCTGCTCGGCACGCATCTCGCGATGGTGCAGATCATAAAAGACGGGATGGTCCATCTGGCGGCGACGGGGCAGGAGGACGAGTTCGAAGTCATCTCCAAGTCCTTCCCGCGCCCGCTCGATGAATCGACCGGCGGCGGCCGCACCATGATGTCGCGAGAAGTGATGCAATTCGCTCCGGTCGTCGGCAATCCGGAGGCTCCGCCGCGCATGCAGGAGTTCGCGCGGCAAGTCGGCTTCAATTCCACGATTTTCGCGCCGATGCTGCGGGAAGGTAAAGTGATCGGCGCCATCGGCGTCGCGCGCGAGGAGCCCAAACCGTTCAGCGGCAAGCAGGTGGCGCTCATCAAGGCGTTCGCCGATCAAGCCGTCATCGCCATCGAGAACACGCGGCTTTTCAACGAATTGCGCGAGCGCACCGACGCGCTCACCGTGGCGCTCGAGCAGCAAACGGCGACGGCCGAGGTGCTGAGCGTCATGAGCCGCTCGAAATTCGATCTCGGGCCGGTCCTACAGAGCGTCGTCGATACCGCCGCCAACCTCTGTCGCGCCGATCAGGCGGTGATCTTCCGGCTGGAAGACGGGCTCTACCGCTTCGCAGCCGGCTACAGCCTGAATCCCGAATACCTCGAAATCGAGCGTGCCAACCCGATCGCGCCTGGACCGGGCACCGCCGTCGGACGCACCGCGATGAGCCGCGCGGTGGTGCGCATCGACGATGCGATGGCCGACTCTGCCTATGTGATGAAGGAGCAAGCCGCTATCGCCCAGCTCCATTCCATCATCGGCGTGCCGTTGTTGCGCGATGGCGAGCCGGTCGGCGTCATCGCGCTGGCGCGCTGCCGCGTCGAGCCATTCAGCGACCGCGAAGTCGATCTGGTCACCACCTTTGCCGACCAGGCGGTGATCGCCATCGAGAACGTGCGGCTGTTCGACGAGGTGCAGGCGCGCACCGAGGACCTGCAGGAGTCGCTGCAGCAGCAGACCGCCACCGCCGATGTGCTCAAGGTCATCAGCCGCTCGACCTTCGATCTGCAAGCCGTGCTCTATGCCCTCGTTAAATCGGCAAAGCGCCTTTGCCTGGCCGATCAGGCTTATTTCTATTTGCTTGACGGCACCACGTATCGCTTATCGGCAAGTTGTGGCTTCTCGCAAGACGCCGAAGCCTTGCTCAAGCAGCATGCGATTTCGCCCGGCCGCAACACGCTGGTTGCGCGGACCTCCATGGAAGGCAAGATCGTGCACATCGAAGATGTGCTGGCGGACCCCGAATACACCTACAGCGAGGCGCAGCGTCTCATCGGTTTCCGGACGTTGCTGGGCGTTCCGCTGCTGCGCAAGGGCACGCCCATTGGCGTCATGTCACTCTCGCGCTCCACCGTACGGCCGTTTACGCCGAAGCAGATCGACCTCGTTTCGACCTTCGCCGACCAGGCGGTGATCGCCATCGAGAACGTGCGGCTGTTCGACGAGGTGCAGGCACGCACCGAGGACCTGCAAGAATCGCTGCAGCAGCAGACCGCGACGGCCGACGTGCTCAAGGTCATCAGCCGTTCGACGTTCGACCTGCAGACGGTGCTCGATACGCTGACCGTGTCGGCCGCCCAACTTTGCGAGGCGGACATGGGGGCTATCGTTCGCCCCAAAGGCACGGCCTATCACTGGGTTACCAGTTACGGCTTCCAGCCCAATTTCAGCGACTACATCATGAATATTCCGATCTCGCCGGAACGTGGGTCGGCAGTTGGGCGGGCTTTGCTTGAAGGACAGTACGCGCACATCCCCGATGTTCTGGCCGATACCGAATATACTCATGCCGAAGCGCAGAAATTGGGCGGGTTCCGAGCGGTTCTCGCGGTCCCCATGCTGCGCGAGGGAACCCCGATCGGCGTGATCTTTCTCTCGCGGCAAACGCCACGGCCGTTCACCGACAAGCAGATCGAACTGGTTTCGACTTTTGCCGACCAGGCGGTGATCGCGATCGAGAACGTGCGGCTGTTCGACGAAGTGCAGGCGCGCACCGACGAGCTGACGGAATCGCTCGAGCAGCAGACGGCGACTGCCGACGTGCTCAAAGTGATCAGCGGCTCGCCCGGCGATCTGGAGCCGGTGTTCGAGGCGATCCTCGAAAACGCCACGCGTATCTGCGGCGCCAAGTTCGCGAACCTTCTGCTTCACGAAAACGGCGCGCTGCGCCGGGCGGCGTTGTTCGGCGCGCCTGCCGCCTGGACCGAAGACGCGGCGCAACATCCGGTTTTCCGGCCGAGCGCGATCAACCCGATCAGCCACCTGATCCGCACGAAAGAGATGATCCAGCTGAGCGACATGGCCACCGAGCTGGCCTATCGCGAGCGCGACCCGGCGGTGGTTGCGCTCGTCGAGAAGGCCGGCGCGCGCACCATCATCGGCGTGCCCATGCTCAAGGAGAACGAACTGATCGGGGCTATCGCCATCTACCGCCAGGAAGTGCGGCCGTTCACCGAGAAGCAGATCGAGCTGGTGAAGAACTTCGCCGCCCAGGCCGTGATCGCCATCGAGAACGCGCGGCTGCTCAACGAGCTGCGCGAGCGCACCGAGGACCTGCAGGAATCGCTGCAGCAGCAGACCGCCACTGCCGACGTGCTCAAGGTGATCAGCCGCTCGGCGTTCGATCTGGAAACGGTGCTCGACACGCTGCTCAAGTCCGCGGGCCAGTTGTGCGACGCCGATATGGGCGTGATCGTGCAGCGCAAGGGCGATCTCTTCTACCGCGCCGCGTCGTTTGGTCTTCGCGACGACTTCGCCGAACTCGTCAAAAACGAGCCGGTCGAAATGGCGCGCACGAGCGGCTCGGGACGTGCATTGGTTGAGGGCAAGATCGTGCACATCTTCGACATCGAAGCCGACCCGGAATATACGCATCCGGGACGGCAGATGGGCGGTTTCCGCACGCTGATCGGCGTTCCGATGGTGCGCGACGACGTGCCGGTCGGCGTGCTGACGCTGATGCGCAAGGACGTGCAGCCGTTCACCGAAAAACAAATCAAGCTCGTGTCCACCTTCGCCGACCAGGCCGCGATCGCCATCGAGAACGTGCGGCTGTTTGACGAGATCCAGGAAAAGAGCCGCCAGCTCGAGGAGGCGAGCAAACACAAGTCGCAGTTCCTCGCCAATATGAGCCACGAGCTGCGCACGCCGCTCAACGCTATCCTCGGCTATACGGAGCTGATCGTCGACGGCGTCTACGGCGCGACGCCGGAGAAGGTGCAGAACGCGTTGCAGCGCATCACCACCAACGGCAAGCATCTGCTCGGGCTGATCAACGACGTGCTCGACCTGTCCAAGATCGAGGCCGGGCAACTGACGCTTTCGCTCACCGATTACTCGATGAAGGACGTGGTGCATTCGGTTTTCAGCGCGGTCGAGCCGTTGGCGGCCGAGAAGAAGCTCGCCTTCAAGGCCGAGATCGCGCCCGACATGCCGACCGGCTACGGCGACGAGCGGCGGCTGACGCAGGTGCTGCTGAATCTCGTCGGTAACGCCATCAAGTTCACCGACGACGGCGAGGTCAAGATCAAGGCCTCGTCTGGAAACGGCCATTTCTCGGTCGCGGTTGTCGATACCGGCCCCGGTATTTCCGAGGACGACCAGAAGAAACTGTTTCAGGAATTCCAGCAGGCCAACTCATCGACCACCAAGAAGAAGGGCGGCACCGGCCTCGGCCTCGCCATCTCGAAGAAGATCATCGAAATGCACGGCGGCGCCGTGCGGCTCGAAATCGAAACTCGGCGAAGGCTCAACTTTCTCCTTCACGCTGCCGCTGCGGGCGGAGCAGATCAAGAGGCAGGCATGAGCAGAACCATACTCGTGGTGGAGGATCAGGAGGACAATCGGCAGATTTTGCGCGATCTCTTGGACGCCAACGACTACAACATGCTTGAAGCCGAAAACGGCGAGGAGGCGCTGGCCGCGGTCAAGAAGCAGCGGCCGGACCTGATCCTGATGGACATTCAGTTGCCCGTACTCGACGGCTACGAAGCGACGCGCAGGCTCAAGGCCGATCCCGATACGCAATCCATTCCGATCATCGTGGTGACTTCCTACGCGCTGTCCGGCGACGAAACCAAGGCGCGCGAGTCGGGCTGCGACGCCTATGTGACCAAGCCGTACAGCCCGCGCGCTACGCCAAGATCAGAGAATTTCTGCCGTAACCTGGGCCGCCATGCATTCGCCGCCGCGCATCCTGATCGTCGACGACAACGAGACCAACCGCGACATCCTGGTCACGCGGCTGTCGCTTCACGGCTACGAACTCATCCAGGCGGCAGACGGCGAGGAGGCGCTGGCCTCCGCAAAGGAGCATCTACCCGACCTCATCCTCCTCGACATCATGATGCCGAAGATCGACGGCATCGAGGTGTGCAGGCGGCTCAAGGGCGACGATACGTTGCCCTTCATGCCGATCATTCTCACCACCGCCAAGGCGGACAGCAAGGACGTGGTGGCGGGGCTGGAGGCCGGCGCCGACGAATACCTCACCAAGCCGATCGACCAAGTGGCGCTGGTGGCGCGCGTGAAATCGGTGCTGCGGCTGAAGGCGCTGCACGACCAGGTGCATGAGCTCAACAAAGGGCTCGAGCAGCGCGTCGGCGAGCAGCTCGGCGAGATCGAGCGCATGAGCCGGCTGCGCCGCTTTCTGCCGCCGCAGGTCGCCGACCTGATCGTCTCCTCCGGCATGGAAAGCCAACTCGAAAGCCACCGGCGCGAGATAACCGCGTTGTTTTGCGACCTGCGCGGCTTCACCGGCTTCTCGGAAAGCTCGGATCCGGAAGACGTGATGGCGTTGCTACGCGAGTATCACACGGCGATCGGCGGCATCATCCACAAGCACGGCGGCACGCTCGAGCGCTACGCCGGCGACGGGGTCATGGTGATCTTCAACGATCCAGTGCCGGTGGAGAATCCGCCGCTTTGCGCGGTGCAGATGGCGCTGGAAATGCGCGGATCGCTCGATCGGCTGATCGGCAAATGGCGCCGGCTCGGCCACGATCTCGGCTTCGGCATCGGCATCTCGCACGGCTATGCCACGCTCGGCACCATCGGCTTCGAGGGCCGCTTCGACTATTCGGCGATCGGCACGGTGTCGAACGTCGCGGCACGGCTGTGCGATGAGGCGCTGCCCGGGCAGATTTTGATCTCGCCGCGCGTCTTGATGGCGGTCGAGGAGGCGGTGGCGACCGAAGAGGTGGGCGAATTTACGCTCAAGGGCATCCGCCGGCCGATGGCGGTGCACAACGTGCTCGACGTCGCGGGTTCATCCAAGGCAGCGGAGTAATTCACCGCCTCGTCATGCGCGGGCTTGACCCGCGCATCCATCGCAATACGGCGGAGTCGTCTCAAGAAGTTGGTTTGCCGGGTCAAGCCCGGCAATGACGTGGCGCCTCACAAATGCAAATCCCAATATTCCGCCACCACGTCCTTGCCCCAGCTGTGCTTTTTCTCGCTGGCGGTGAGGGTGAAGCCCGCCTTCTCGTAGATGTGGCGCGCGGCGGTGAGAATGCTGTGCGTCCACAGCGTGATCTTCTTGTAGCCGGCCGCGCGCGCAAATTGCACGCATTCGTCGACCAGCCGCACGCCGAGGCCGAGCCCGCGCGCCTTCGGGTCGACCAGCAGCAGGCGCAGCCGCGCGACCTCGGCTGAATCCTTCACCAGCATGACGCAGCCGACATTTTCGCCATTCATCTCGGCGATCCAGCAGCGCTCCAGCTTGGCATCGAAATTGTTGGCGAAGTCGGCGACGATCTGCGCGCATAGGCCTTCGAACGGCTCGGTCCAACCGTATTCCTCGGCGTAGATCTGGCCGTGCCGGGTGACGATCCAACCGAGATCGCCGTGCTTGGGCGCGCGCAGAAGGTAGCGCGGATTTTCGGCGGGCTGCGAGCTGCCATCGAGCAGGCGCTCGATGGTCTGCATGGCGTCGACCAGCCTGGCCTGTTCCTCGGGCGGCAGCCTGCCGAGCATGTCGCCAACCTGGGTCTGCGAGCGCTTTTCGAACGGCGCGAACAGCTTGGCGCCGCGCGCGGTCAAGGCGAGGTGGCTTTGCCGCGCATCCTCGCGCGAGGTCTTGCGGGTGATGAGGCCGCGCTTCTCGAAATTGCGCAGCACGCGGGAGAGATAGCCGGCATCGAGATCGAGCGCGCGGGCGATATCGGTGGCGGTGCGGGCGCTGCCAAGTTTCACCGATTGGGCGAGCTCGTAGAGCACGCGCATCTCGCCGAGCGAATAGGGGCTGTCGAGATAATTCCGGCGCAGGACGCCGATCTGCCGCGTGTAGAAGCGGTTGAAGCGGCGCACCGCGGCTATGTCTTCGGCGAGGGCTTGGGCGGCGGCGGTCATCGCTGCCAGGCTCGGCCAATTAGTTGACAAAGTCAAGTATCAAGGCGGAAGACTCGCCGCGCAGGCCAGCAAAGCAATGCGTTGGCGGCCGAGCTTGCGCAGCAGGGCGGCCTCGGCCGCGTCATGGCCGGCATGGCCGCCGAGCCCCTCGTAGAAGCGCCGCGCGATCAACAGGCCCTGCTCGGGCCGGGGGGTGCGGCCACGCAACGCGGCCCGCAATGCCGCCAGCACCTCGGCCAAGCCCGGGTCGGCGCCCCTTGGCTGGCGAAACACGGCGGCGCGGCCGGCATCATCGAGCCGCTCGGCCGCCTGCATGAAATGCTCGGCGGCGGCGATCCAGCCGGGCTCGGGCACGACGCCCGCGCGCAAGAACATGAGCCAGGGCGCCCGGGTGACCTTCGCCGCCGCGTTCAGCCGCGCGCCGAGCGGCTCGCATGAGCTGATGAAACGGCAGCCGGCCAAATCGGCGACCGCCGCGGTTTCGTCGCGCGAGCCGGCGTCGGCCACGACCACCTCGCGCAGCAAGCCGTGCGCCGCCCCCGGCACCAGCGCGGCGAGGGTCGGCACCAGCGTCCGCTCCGATTCGTGGCTGGCAATGATCACGCTCAACATGGAACCCGCAGCCTCGTGCTCGGGTTGCCACCATATCATGTGCGATTTGTATGTGAGGCCACGAGATCGGGGCCGCAAATGCTGAATTTGTGGGCATTCAAGAATGTTCTTGTTATGTTCACTTACTCTGACTAGGGTGACGCCATGGCTCGTTCGAACACAGCCCCCAAGCACCCGCCGGCCTCTCCGCTGCCCCGGACGCCGGCGGGTGGCTATGTGGACGACGCGACCGGCCTGCTCGGCCTGGTCGTCGACCACGAGCGCCGGCGCGGCCGCGGCGCGCAGTCGAACGCCTCGGGCCGCTACGAACCGCTGGCGCGCATCGCCTTCGACGACGGCTGGCGCAGCCTCGACGAACTGCCGCCGTTCAAGACGCAGGTCACGATCGACGCGACGCGCAAGATCATCACCCGCAACGATTCCCCCGACATCGGCTTCGACCGCTCGATCAACCCGTATCGCGGCTGCGAGCACGGCTGCATCTACTGCTTCGCCCGCCCGACGCATGCCTATCTCGGCCTGTCGCCCGGGCTCGATTTCGAAGCGAAGCTGTTCGTCAAGCCGGAGGCGGCGGACCTGCTGGAGAAGGAGCTATCGGCGCCCGCCTATGAGCCGAAGGTGATCGCCATCGGCACCAACACCGACCCCTATCAGCCGATCGAGCGCCGCTACAAGGTGATGCGGCGCATCCTCGAAGTGCTCGACCGCGCCGGCCATCCGGTCGGCATCGTCACCAAATCGGCGCTGGTGCTGCGCGACCTCGACATTCTCGCGCGCATGGCCGAGCGCAAGCTGGCCAAGGTGGCGCTGTCGGTGACGACGCTCGACGCCGAACTCGCGCGCAAGATGGAGCCGCGCGCGGCGACCCCGATGCGCCGGCTGGAGACGTTGCGCCGTTTGAGCCAAGCCGGGGTGCCGACCAGCGTGATGGTGGCGCCGGTGATCCCGGCGCTCAACGACATGGAAATCGAGCGCATTCTCGACGCCGCCCATGCCGCCGGCGTGCGCGAGGCCGGCTACGTGCTGCTGCGCCTGCCGCTCGAATTGCGCGATCTCTTCCGCGAATGGCTGCACGCCAATTACCCGCATCGCGAGGAGCACGTGTTCAAGCTGATCCGCGACATGCGCGGCGGCAAGGACTACGACTCGGCGTGGGGCAAGCGCATGAAGGGCTCGGGCCCCTATGCCTGGATGATCGGACGCCGCTTCGAGATGGCGTGCGAAAAGCTCGGCTTGAACGCGACGAAATCGAAGCTCACCACCGAGCACTTCCGCCATCCCAAGCCGCATAGCGCGCAGTTGAGCTTGTTCTAGGCCACCGCCGCCGCAAGCAGCTTATTGCCGGTCATTGCGCCCGACGCGTTTGGGTCGAAGCACCGGGTGAGCGTACTTTCCTCCGCTCGTCGCCGCGAAAGCGGGGACCCAGGGCCAAAGCGCCAGAATTTTCATATTTAACGCTGGATTTCCGTTTCCGCCGGAATGAGCGGGATTTTCGGGCTCTCCACCTGATGTCATGACGCTTTAACGCGCAGCGTCAGCCTCCGCAAAACGAGATGCTGCGCCGGGATTCGAGCATTCACATCTTCTCTTTGATGCCCGTTTCGATCAGCCACCAGTTCACCGGGTAGCTGGTGAGGAAACCGGCGAGCATGGCAAGCTGCATGGTGAACCAGAATTCCGGCGTGTTCACTTCGATCGGCTTGCCGAGCAGCGGCCGGAAATAAGCGAACTGCGCCAGCGCCATGAAGCCGTACATGCCGAGCTGCCAGGCGGTGAGCGAAAGCGTGTCGGCCTTCACGGCCGCGATCACGCCATCCCACAGGCCGAGCCCGCGCATCGGCGCAATCGTGAAATACTGAAACACGATGCCAAACAAGAAAGCGAAGATGTAATCGACGACCCAGACCGCGAAGATCTTGTCGGGAAAGATCGACTTGAAGCCGAAGGCCACCGCGATCGCCGGCACGGCGAAGCAAAGCCACTCCGCCACGATGTCGCCGAGCGTGCAGCCGGCGCCGCAGTGGGCGGCGCCTTTGCCGACCATCACGCCGAATGGCGTGAGCTTTTTGCTGGGCGGCTCTTCACCGCGCTGCATTGCCGGCATCGCTTTCTCGTGGGTGGCCAACCGCCCATAGCTGAAATAGCCCCACAGCGCGATCGGCCCGGCGAACAGGCCGACCACCGGCCAGACCACGTTCATGATGCCCATGTGCTGCGGATGCCGGACCACGTCGGCAAGCAATATGATTGCACAGAGCGCGCCCATGATCAGCGCGCCGATCGAAAGCGCGTGCAGCCAAACCGGAATCATCCTCAGCCTCGCGTTGCCTTCAACATGGTGGGAACGCGAGCGCGGCGATGCGGGTTCCCGCCCGCCAATCCCCGAATTTCACAGGCAAATTTTGCGCGATTGACTTTGCGCCGGGCGCCGACGCATCGTGCCGCATGGCTAGCAAGCCCAAGCAAAAGCCCGCCAAATCTGCGAAGGCGGCAAAGCCCGCAAAGGGCGCGGTCAAACGCGCCAACGAGCGCCTCCCGCTCAATGAACCCGAATTTCGTGTGAGCTTCCGGCGCGAGCGCCGCGCTCTCAAGAGCGGCATATGGCCGGTCGCCGGCTGCGACGAGGCGGGCAGGGGCCCGCTCGCCGGCCCCGTGGTGGCGGCGGCCGTGGTGCTTGATCCCGAGCGCGTCCCGCGCGGCTTGAACGACTCCAAGAAGCTGGACTCGCGCGAGCGCGAGAGGCTGTACGAAAAGATCTGCGCCACCGCGCAAGTTTCGGTCGCCATCGGCTCGATCGAGCGCATCGACCGCGACAATATCCTGCGCGCCTCGCTGTGGGCGCTGGCGCGCGCGGTCAAATCGCTGTGCGTGAGGCCGCAGCTGGTCTTCGTCGACGGCAACATCAAGATCGACTGCGGCTGCGAGTGCCAGACCGTGGTGGCGGGCGACGCACAGGTCTCGTCGATCGCGGCCGCATCCATCGTCGCCAAGGTGACGCGCGACCGGCTCATGAAGCGGCTCGGCCTGGCCCATCCCGGCTATGGCTTCGAGCGCCACATGGGCTACAGCGTGCCCGAGCATTTCGCGGCGCTCGCCCGCCTCGGCCCCAGCATCCATCACCGGAGATCCTTCGCTCCGGTGGCGGAAAAGCTCGCCGCCCTCGGCGGCAGCGCCTCCGACGAGGTCATCGCCGAATTGTTGCCTCTTTAGCCGGCCTTCTCTATTGCTGCCTCGCGCTCTTCATCCTCCCCCGCTTGCGGGGGAGCGTGGCGAGCGAAGCGAGCTGGGTGGTGGTGAACTCAACGCCTTTTGCCTAGACCCCACCCGGCTGCTCGCTAACGCTCGCAGCCACCCTCCCTTTCAGGGGAGGGATCGAGAAATTTGCCCGGTTCGATGCATTACGTCTCCCTGATAGTCGAATCCTTACGCGGGCGGCCGCGCGTGGTGTTTTGGGCCGTGGCGTTGTCGCAGGCCACGCTGTGGACGCTTGTGCCGGCGCTGTTCTACAGCGCGCCGCCCGGCAACGCGCCGATGCTGCTCGCCATCGGCCACGAATTCGTCCTCGGCAGCTATCTCGGGCCGCCGCTCGCCTTCTGGCTGGGGGAGCTCGGCTTCCGTATCGCCGGCGCTTTCGGCTTCTACGCGGTGTCGCAGGCCTGCATCGTGGTCACCTATTGGGCGGTGTTCGCGCTCGGACGTTCGATCGTCGGCATGCGCCACGCCGTGCTGGCGGTGCTGCTGATGGCGGGCGTTGCCGCTTTCACCGTGCCGAGCCCGGCGTTCGGCGAGTTGATCATGGCGGCGCCGTTGTGGGCATTGGCGCTGCTGCACTATTGGCGGGCGGTGGGCGAGGACAGGCGCGGCTACTGGTTCCTGCTGGCGCTCGATCTCGGTCTGTTGCTGCTGGCGAGCTATGTCGGCCTGATCCTGATCGCGCTGATGCTCGTGTTCACGCTGGCGACCGCGCGCGGGCGCCGTTCGCTGATGAAGCCGGAGCCATGGTTCGCGGTGCTGCCTCTGGTCATCGCCGTATTTCCGCACGCCGTCTGGCTGTGGGGCAACCGCGCGCTGGTGGTCGAGGGCCTCAACGAGAGCCTGGCGCAGGCGGGCGGCTATGCGCCCTGGCTCTGGCTCCTCCTTGCATTGTTGTCGGCGCATCTGGGATTGGTGTTGTTGATCGCATTGGCGAGCGGCTGGCCGCGGCGGCCGCGCGAGCGCCCGCCCGAGATCGACCGCAGCCCGATCGGTCGGCTGGCGCGCTGGTACGTCTATGTGTTTGCCCTGGCGCCGGCCGCCGTCGCTGTTGCCGTTGTGGCGATGAGCCACCGCCTCGGCCCGTTCGAGCGCATCGCGCCGTTGGTGGTGCTGTCCGGGCTGGCGGTGGTGGTGGCGGCTGGCGACCGGGTGCTGCTCTATCGCGAGCGGCTGGTGTCATCCGCCTGGGTCGGCCTGCTGGTGCTGCCGCCGGTATTGGTGGTGTTCGGCATCGCATTGATGCCCTGGTTCGGCGGCGCCGACCTGAGCGTGGCGCAGCCGGCCAACAGGGAAGGCCGCTTCTTCGCCGACAGTTTCGCGCGCCGCACCGGCAAGCCGCTCGAATACGTCACCGGCGACTCGCGGTTGGCGCCGATCATCGCGCTCGGCGCGCCGACGCGCCCGCATGTCTATTTCGACTGGGCGCCGCAGCGCAGCCCGTGGGCGAGCGTTACCGATTTCCGAAACTACGGCGGCCTGCTGGTCTGGCCGACCGGAGAGAAAACCACGCAGCCGCCCGCTACGCTCAAAGCGCAGTTTCCCGACATGGTGCCGGAAGTGCCGCGCTCGTTCGCGCGCGCCATGCAGGGCTTCCTGCCGCTCATTCGGCTTGGCTGGGCGGTGGTGCGCCCCGAGTCGGAACTGCCGGCGCCGCAAAAACCCTAAGGCGCGTGCGCTCGCGCCCTCCGAGGGGAAGGGGGCGCTAGCGAAAGGCCGTCTCAGTTTGAATGAGATCGAAGCCGCGGGCCCGCTTCTGCTCTAAGGCAGAACGTTTCTTTGGGTTCTGGCCTTTCACCCCCGAAGCCGGGACCTTTTGGCGCGGTCACGCGTTCGATAGACGACATAGGCGAACGTCCTGATGGAACCGGGGAAACGGTCATGGACGGCCACGAATTAAAAAGCGACGGGCCCGCTACTCTTCACAGGGTGATGCAAGAGGCGATCGGCTTCGGACTGCGGAAGCGGTACGAACCTGACCACGAAATTCCCCACGAGTTGCTGGTCCTTATCATGCAGATGAATGAGAACAGCCGGCGCGCGACCGAGGCCGAACAGCAATCCTGAACGCTATGCCCGGTGCCCGCCGTGAGCCGAGGACCGTCTTTATTTCCATAGTTCTAGAAATACTGTTGACTTTGCGGCCGCGTCTTGGCAGCGTCGGGGCATGAAAGTTGAAGACGCCGCCGCCCGCCTCGAAGCGCTGGGAAACCCGACGCGGCTGAAGATCTATCGGGCCCTGGTCCGCGCCGGCGAGGCCGGCATGGTCGTGGGCAAGCTTCAATCGAAGCTCGATATCGCGGCTTCGACGCTCTCGCATCATCTGAAAACGCTGGTGACCGTGGATCTGGTGACGCAGGAACGCCAGAACACGTCCCTCATCTGTCGCGCGAACTATCCCGTGATGCGAAACCTCACCGATTTTCTGGTCGAGGAATGTTGCGCCGAGATGGCATGCGCACCCTCGGCCAAAGTGGCCTGAAAAAATTTTCTCGTGTTATTCGACCATTCTGGAAGGAACGAAATATGGATGCTCCAACGAGGTCGGTCGCGATTGTCGGCGCAGGTCCCGTCGGGCTGGCGGCCGCCGCGCACGCGCTTGAGCGAGGGCTGACCCCGACCGTGCTGGAGGCCGGGGCGGAAGTCGGCCATGCGATGCGGCAGTGGTCGCACGTGCGCATGTTCTCGCCCTGGGAGTACAACGTCGATAGGGCCTGCGGACGCCTGCTCCAAGCCGCAGGTTGGAATTCGCCGGAGTTGAAGCAGCACCCGACCGGCGGCGAGTTCGTCGAACGCTATCTCGTGCCGCTGCTCGAGAGGACCGCGTTGCGCGAGCACATCAAAACCTCGGCGCGCGTGATGGAAATCTCTCGCGCCGGTTTCGACAAGTTGCAGACGAAGGGACGCCAAGGCGCTCCCTTCGAAATACGCTACCGCAATGGGGGCGAGAAGTCGCTTTTCGCCGACGCCGTCATCGACGCCTCGGGTACCTGGTTCTCGCCCAACCCGGCAGGCGCCAACGGATTGCCGGCCGCCGGCGAACGCGATTTGGCGGACCGTCTTTTTTACGGAATGCCGGACGTGCGCGGAAATTTGCGCGATCGTTTCGCGGGAAAAACGGTGGCGGTGATCGGCAGCGGTCATTCGGCCATCGGCAACCTCATCGACCTCGCAAGGCTGCGCGACGAGGAGCCGGACACGCGCGTGATCTGGATCCTGCGCGGCGACAAGCCGGAAAAGGCCTTCGGCGGCGGCGCAAACGACCAACTTGCCGCGCGCGGCGAGCTTGGCTCGATATTCGAGGCTCACGTGAAATCCGGCAGCCTGGAAGTCGTCACGGGCTTTCGCACGACGCACATCGCCCGCGTCGGCGACCGGTTCCGCGTCGGCGCCGGCAGCGCGTGTTGCGGACGGCAGGTTTTAGCCGACGAACTGATCGTCTCGACCGGTTTCCGCCCGGACCTGTCGATGCTGCGCGAGCTCCGCATCTCTCTCGACGACGCCGTAGAAGCTCCGCCCGCCCTGGCGCCCTTGATCGACCCGAATTTGCACAGTTGCGGCACGGTGCGTCCGCATGGCGCGCGTGAACTCGCGCATCCCGAGGCAGGCTTCTACATTGCCGGCATGAAGTCGTACGGCCGCGCGCCGACATTCCTGATGCTCACCGGCTATGAGCAGGTGCGCTCGATCGTTGCGCATCTTGCCGGCGATCGCCAGGCGGCGGAACGCACGGAACTGATGTTGCCCGAGACCGGCGTGTGCACTCTCACCGTGGCCGGCGCCGAGGGCGCCGGATGCTGCGGAGGACCGCCGAAACGCGATGCCGCTGCATGCTGCGCGGCCGACGAGGCGGCAAAGGCGTCCGCAGAAAGCGGCTGCGGGTGCGGCGCGCGCTGAAGGATCGCCAATGCGCCTGACCAATCGCTCGCTCGTGTTTGCGATGTGCCTCGGTCAGGTCGGCAATCTCCTGCCGCATGTGGCGGTGCCTTCGGTCATGCCGCAGCACCTGATGCCGCTGTGGCGCTTGAGCGGATCGGAGGCCGGCCTGATGGCGAGCGCATTCGCGTTCGGCTACATGCTGGCGGTGCCGGTGCTGACCACGCTGACCGACCGTATCGACGCGCGCGGCATCCTGCTGGTGGGCTCCGCGGTGACGGCGCTGGCGACGCTGGCGTTCGGCTGGTTCGCGGAGGGGCTGTGGTCGGCCACCGCGATCTGGGCCCTGACGGGCATAGGATTTGCCGGAGCCTACATGCCGGGGCTCAAGGCGCTGACCGATCGCCTGCCGGCCGGCGACGTCTCGCGCAGCGTCACCCTTTACACGTCGAGCTTCTCCTTCGGCGTCGGCCTTTCCTTCCTAGTCAGCCAGCTGGTGGCGGACCGCTTCGGCTGGCGCGCGGCCTTCCTGATCACGGGGCTCGGTCCCGTGATCATGATCGTCACCTGTGTGCTGATGCCGGCGATGAAGCCGACGCCGTCCGCGCGCAAGCTCCTGGATTTCGGCCCGGTGCTGCGCAACCGCCCTGCCATGGGCTATGTGCTCGGCTACGGCGCGCACTGCTTCGAACTCTACGGCATCCGCACCTGGGTGGTCGCGTTCTGGGCGTTCGTCGCGGCGCGCAAGGCTGACGCGCTGCCGTTCGGGCCGGTGGCGGTCAGCGTCGCGTTTGCGGTCCTCGCGATGCCGGCGAGCATCCTCGGCAACGAGGCGGCGCTGCGTTTCGGGCGCCACCGCGCGCTCAACGTGCTGATGGTGGCCTCCGCGGCGGTGGCCGTGGCGATCGGCCTGTCGGTTGAGGCCTCGCCGCTGCTGCTGCTGCTGTTGCTGCTGCTGTACGGGCTGACCGTGCCGGCCGATTCCGGCGCCCTTACCTCCGGCATGGCGATGAGCGCGGAGCCTTCGCACCGGGGCGCCACGATGGCCATGCACTCGACCGTCGGCTTCGGCTTGTCGGCTGTGGGGGCATGGGCCGCGGGGGTAGTGCTCGACCTGGCCGGCGGCGTGGCGAGCGCATCAGGATGGTTCGCCGTATTCATGTTGCTCGCGGCGGCGATCCTGCTCGGGCCGGTTGCACTCTGGTGGTCGCGGCCGCAATGACCTCGAGGCTAGTGATAGCTCTCGCCCTCGCGCACCTTGCCCCAGAACAGCCAGTAAACGAATGCGATGTAGCCGAGGATCATCGGCAGCAGCACGAGCGTGCCGAGCAGCATGAAGATCTGGCTGGCCGGCGCGGCTGCGGTATCCCAAATGGTCAATGACGGGGGCACCAGATAGGGGAAGTTGGATATGACCAGTCCAACATAGCCGAGCAGGAAGAGGGCAATCGCAGCGAGAAACGCCGGCCCCTCGCGGCGCCGTTCGATCCAGCGCCAGCACCCGAAAGCTGTGAGCGCCGCGATGAGCGGCACGACCCAAAGGTAATAGATGTTCGGCGGGGTAAACCAGCGCGCATAGATGCGCGTCTGGCCAATCGGCGTCCACAGGCTGACCGCCGCCATGAAGACGAGCACCGCCGCCAGCAGCACCTTCGCCTGCTCACGCGCACGCTCGGCGACCGCCCCCTCGGTCTTCATCGTTAGCCACGTGGCGCCAAGCAGTCCGTAGCCGGCGACCATTGCAACGCCAATGAGGAACGCGAATGGCGTCGCCCAGTCGAGGGCGCCGCCCGCATAGGCGCCGTCTGCGACTTTGACGCCCTGGATCAGTCCGCCGAGGATCACCCCTTGCGCGAATGCTGCGACCGTCGAACCCGTGGCAAAGGCCACATCGAGCCAGGTCTTGCTGCGCGAGACGGTGCGAAACTCGAAAGCTATGCCGCGAAATACCAGCGCCAGCAGCATCACGATAACCGGCAAGTAGAGTGCCGGCATGATTACCGCATAGGCGCGCGGGAAGGCGACAAACAGGCCGCCGCCGCCGAGGATCAGCCAGGTCTCGTTGCCGTCCCAGAAGGGAGCGACCGAGGCCATCATCTGATCGCGCTGGCGCTCGTTGCCGGCGAACGGAAACAAAATCCCGATGCCGAGATCGAAGCCGTCGAGAATGACATACATCGCGACGGCGACGCCGATCAGGCCGGCCCAGATCACGGGAAGGTACCATTCCATGCGTGCGTCTCCCGCTAGTGAATGGGCTCGCCGCCGCCGTGCGCCGCTGCGATCGGCGCGCCGATCTTGGGCCTGCCCGGCTGCGGAGGACCTTCCGGTCCGCGGTTGATAAGCCGGTTGATGTAATAGATGCCGAAAGAGAACACGACGCCGTAGGCGAGCACGAAAAGGATCAGTGTGAACAGGATGCTCTGCCCGATCACCGGCGAGTTGGCGTCGGCGGTGCGCAGCACATGCTCGACGATCCACGGCTGCCGCCCGACTTCCGTGGTGACCCAGCCGGCCATGACTGCGATGAAGCCAATCCACCAGCATTGCGACATCACCGCCAGATACCAGCGCGTCTCAAACAGCGTGCCACGCCACCACAGGAAGGCACCGAACAGCGCGGCCGCGATCATGAACAGGCCAAGGCCCAGCATCACGCGGAACGCGAAGAAGACGACCGGCACCGGCGGCCGCTCGGAAGCCGGCACGCTTTTCAAACCCTTGAACAGTCCGTGCAGCCGGTGCGTGAGGATGAGCGAAGAACCGTTCGGGATGGACAGCGCGTAATCATTGCTTTCGCTCTTTTCGTTGGGCCAGGCGAAGATGTGAAAATTGCCCGGTTTGCTGCCGTCCCAATGCGCCTCCATGGCCGCCACCTTGATCGGCTGATACTCGAGCGTATTGAGCCCATGCAGATCGCCGAGGATCAATTGCAGCGGCGCCAGCACGGCGGTGAGGCCGATCGCCATGCGCAGCATAGTGCGGCCTTCCTCGATGTGGCGGCCGGCCAGCAGGTATCGCGCGCCCACCGCCAGCACGACGAAGCCGGTCGTCAGATAAGCGGCGTTGAGCATGTGCACGAAGCGGTAGGGGAAGCTGGGGTTGAAGATGACGGCGATCCAATCGGTGGGATAGGCGATGCCGTCCTTCATCGTGTAGCCGGCTGGCGTCTGCATCCAGCTGTTGGCGGACAGGATCCAGAACGCCGACATGGCGGTGCCGACCGCGACGATCGCCGCCGACAACACGTAGAGCCAGGGCGGCACCCGGTCGAAGCCGAACAGCAGCACGCCGAGAAAGGTCGCCTCCAGGAAGAAGGCCATCAGCACTTCGTAGCCGATCAGCGGGCCCACCACGTTGCCGACGGTGAGCGAGAAGCGGCTCCAGTTGGTGCCGAACTGGTACGAGAGCACGATGCCCGACACCACGCCCATGGCAAACGACACCGCAAAGATGCGCGTCCAGAAGCGCATCAGCTGGTGATATCGCTCCTCGCCGCTGCGCGCCCAGAGGACGCCGAGGGTGGCGATGTAGGCCGACAGGCCGATGGTAAAACTCGGGAAGATGATGTGGAATGTGACGGTGAAAGCGAACTGCAACCGGGCCAGCAGGACAGGATCAATATCCATCGCCTAACTCCGATCGGGCGCCCCGCGGGCGATCATAGTTCCCAGCATAAAGTCATGGCGAGCGGCTCGTGTTCCTAAAGGCTGCGCCAAATCGAAGCGGAAAGGCTTAGGCGCGCCGGTATCCACATCATCCACAGTCGACGCCTGCCGTGCGCGCGAATGTCGCGGTAGGTTGCGCGGGGGATCGAGGGAAGAGGGGGCCGAGATGGCAAAACAGTCAAGGGTGCACCGGGGGCAGGCAGCGGCGGACAAGGGGCATGCGGCGGCGCACCGCGGCCACGCGGCGGCGAAGGAGCAGCCGGGATTTGCCGGCGTGCTCGAGCGCTATTTCGGGCTGAAGGACCAGGGCACCGACATCCGCACGGAATTCATCGCCGGCCTGACCACCTTTCTCACGATGGTCTATATCGTCTTCGTCAATCCGGCGATCCTCGCCAAGGCCGGCATGCCGCAAGGTGCGGTGTTCGTCGCAACCTGCGTCGCCGCCGCTGTCAGCACCATGGTGATGGCGCTCTACGCCAATTACCCGATCGCGCTCGCGCCCGGCATGGGCATCAACGCCTTCTTCGCCTTCACCGTGGTGCTCGCCTACAAATATACCTGGCAGCAGGCGCTGGCCGCCGTGTTCTGCTCGGGCGTCATTTTCTTGCTGATCTCGGTGTTTCGCATCCGGCAATACGTGATCGATTCGATCCCGCAGAATTTGAAGCTCGCGACTTCGGCTGGCGTCGGGCTGTTCCTCGGCATCATCGCGCTCGAGGAGGCGAAGGTGGTGGTGGCGCAGCCGGCGACGCTCGTCACGCTCGGCGACCTGCGCAATCCGGTCGCCTATCTGATGTTGTTCGGCTTCGTCCTGATCGCCGCGCTCAACTACCGGCGCATCATCGGCGGCACCTTGATCGGCATCCTGGCGGTCACCATCATCGGCCTGCCGTTCGGGCTTGCGCATTATTCCGGCATTGTGTCGCCGCCGCCGTCGATTGCGCCCACTTTCCTGCAACTCGATTTTTCGCGCGTGTTCGAGGGTACGTTCCTGATCGTGGTTTTCTCCATCCTGTTCATCGACGTGTTCGACAATGCCGGCACGCTGATCGGCGTCACCCACCGCACCGGGCTGATGCAAGACGGCAAGCTCCCGCGCATGAAAGAAGCGCTGATCTCCGACTCTTTCGCCGCCATGTTCGGCGCGGCGATCGGCACCTCGACCACCACGAGCTATATCGAGAGCGCTGCCGGCATCGCAGCCGGCGGGCGCACGGGCCTGACCGCCGCTTTTGTCTCGATCTTTTTCTTGCTCGCGCTGTTTTTCGCCCCGCTCGCCGGCATGGTGCCGGCCTACGCCACCTCGGCGGCGCTGCTCTACGTCGCCTGCGTGATGGCGCGCGGTCTTGCCGAGATCGACTGGGAGGACATCACCGAATACGCGCCCGCCGTGGTCGCCGCCATCACCATGCCGCTGACCTATTCGATCGCCACCGGCATCGGGCTCGGCTTCATCACCTATACGCTGGCGAAAGTGCTGTCGGGTAAGTTCAGGGAAGCCTCGCCGGCGGTGATGGTGCTGGCGGTGCTGTTCGCCATCAAGTTCGCCATCACCGGCTAGTTCGGCGAGGGGAGGAAGCGGCCATGCCCGTGCTGTTCGGCTTCAAGGAGCTTTCCGCGCTGCCCGAGGAGCGCGTCACCGACAAGATCAGCCGCCGCGTGTTGTCGGGCAAGCAGGGCATGATCGTGTGGTGGACGATCAAGGCGGGCGCCCACGCCGCGCCGCACAGGCACGCGCATGAGCAGATCGTGTGGATGCTCAAAGGTAGAATGGACTTCCGCATCGGCGACGAGCGCCGCAGCATGGGCGCCGGCGATCTCGCGGTGGTCCCATCCGGCGTGGAGCACGAGGCCTTTTTCCCCGACGACACCGAAGTGGTCGACATGTTCGCGCCGCCGCGCGAAGACTTCATCGGCGGCGGCACGCCGGACTACATGCGGGCGGGCTGAAGCGGCGCTTGCCTAATGCGTCGGCACGGTGATGGTGAGGCCGAAATATTTCGGCTTCAGCGATGCGTCATCGGCGGCCGCCGCGTCCCGATTGAGCACATAGGGATCGGTGGCGTCGAGGCCGACACGCGGGGCCGAATCGATTGCCTTGCGGTTGGTGTCGAAGCGCAACGTCTGGTTTCCGAGCTTGATGCCGTCGGAAATCTTGTGGTCCGATTTGTCGGCAGATTTGCCGAAGTCGCTGCGGTTGCCGTCTTCGCCGAGCGCCGACGGCGGCAATTCGGTCGACTTTGCGTCGAGTGAAAGCGGCGCCTTCGCAGCGGCGGGCTGCTTGGCTGTTTCGGCCATGGCAGCGCCGGTCGCCAGCAGTCCGGCGACGGCAAACCCGGCCACGAAAAATCCGGCACGGCGGCCAATTCGTCTGGTCAGATGCATGAGGGGGGACGTTAGCAAGTGTTCGAGGGACAGACCAAGCGACAAAATGTCAGCCGGCAAGCGCCTTTTTTATGGCAAGAAAATCGCGCCAGGCGAAACGCTTCTGCAGCGGGCTGCGCAGCAAAAAGGCCGGATGAAATGTCGCGATGGCGCGGATTTCGCGGGTGCCGGTGTCGAAGGCGAACCAGCGCCCGCGCGTCTTGGTGATGCCGTCCTTGATATTGAGCAGGGCCTGCGCCGACGGGCCGCCGAGGCAGACCAGGATGTCGGGATCGGCAAGCTCGATCTGGCGCAGGATGAAGGGCAGACACGTCTGCTGCTCCTGCGGCGTCGGCGTGCGGTTGCCGGGCGGACGCCAGGGCACGATGTTGGCGATATAGACTTGCCCGCGGTCCAGTCCGATGGCCGCCAGCATGCGGTCGAGCAATTTGCCGGAACGGCCGACGAAGGGCAGGCCCTCGATATCTTCGTCGCGTCCGGGGGCTTCGCCGACGAGCATCAGGCGCGCTTGCGGGTTGCCGTCGGCGAAAACGAGCTGCGTGGCGGTCGCTTTCAGCGCGCAGCCTTCGAATTGCTCGAGCGTTGCGCGCAGCTCGTCGAGCGTCTTCGCCGCCTTTGCCGCTTCACGCGCCGACAGCGCCGCTTGGTCGGGGGCGACTAGCGCGGTCGGCGCCGCGCGCGCCTTGGTTTCGAGATCGGGCGGGGGCATCGCTGGCTGCGGCGCAGGGGCAGGCGTCGGCGGCCGCTCCGGCTCCGCAAAGCGGTCGACCGGCGCTTCGCCGACGAGGGCATCGACGCCGGCCTCGACATAGAAGCCGAGTAGTTCAAGGGCGGTGCGGTGCGGGCTCATGCGGTGGTCTCAATGGCGCAGCCCATGCATGGCTCCTCCTCTGGCATCGAGGAATTTCCGGGCAAGCGTGAGGGAGTCCTCGGTGGCCGACGGATCGAACTTCATACGATGCCGGTTATATACCCCATTTGCGCGTCCTCGGAATCATTGAACGCGTGGGTGGCGCCGGTATAAACTTTCAACACCGGACGGTGCGGTCGCCGTCCCCCCTCTCCCCCTCCCCCCCTTCCCCCCCTCCCTCCCCCCCCCCCCTCCCCCCCCTCCGTCTTCCTTCTCCCTCTTTCCCCCTCTTCCTTCCCCTCTCCCCCCTTCTCCCTCTCCTCCCCTCCCCCTCCCATCCCCGCATCTTCTCACGCGCTGCGCCGCTGCCATCCCACGCGGGTATTTCGCGGCCAGTTCGATGCAGCGCGCTGCCGGCGTCCAATCGTCAGCGCTGCCGATGAAAATCTGCACGTCGGTGACCAGCGGGAACGCCTCGGCCGGGCACCACGGATAGTAAGCGATGATCGCCTGCAGCGGCCGCGCATGCGCCGCGGCCACGAAACGTTCGGTCGCCGCGAACGCCACCGTCCAGCCGCCATGCGAGAGCCCGATTGCGCCGATGTGCGCGGGATCGATGTCTTTGCGCCCGCGCAGATAGGCGGCGGCGGCGAAAACGTCGACGACGCGGCGAGGCCCCGACAGGATGCCGCCGTGATCGCAGATATTGATGAGGCCGCGCGGCCCGAAACTGTCCACCACCAGTGCCGCATAGCCCCAGTCGGCGAGACGCTTCGCCAATTGGCGCACATGGGGCGACACGCCGTTGCAGCCATGCAGCACGATGACGGCGGGATAGGGCGCGGTGGCAGCGTGAGGCAAAACCAGTTCGCCCGCCCTGGCGCTGCCAAGCGGCCCCACGGTCACGTCGTTGACCATACCACCGCCATACACCACATCGCCATCACCAGACCGGGTCCACACCGCCCGCCCTGGCGCTGCCAAGCGGCCCCACGGTCACGTCGTTAGGGTCAACGACTGCTCGGCTCGTGCGCTGCCCGGCCAGGCAAGCGCGGCCAGAACGACGAAGGAGGCGCGGCATGCGCCATTCTAGCACGCGTCGCGCCGGGTGCGCTTGCGATTACTCCGCCGCCTGCGCCGGCACGGTCACGACTTCGCCGCGCGCCGGATAGTTCTTGTCGGCGATGAAATCGATCGCGCCGATCAGATCATCGAGATGCGGCCGCGCGAACGGCATGCTTTGCACGCTGGCGCAATAAAGCGTGCGGTCGGGCCTGATCAGAAACAGGCCTGGCTCATTGAACAGGCTGGTCTCCTCGACGCCGGCCGAGGTCTTGCCGCGGCTGGTGGAAATCCACAGGCCGAAGGCGCGCGCCGTGCTCAAGGGCAGGCCGTAGCCGACGCGCAGCTTGGCAAGGCCCCATTCCGCCTTGGCGCGTTCGGCGCGCTCGGCGTCATCGGCGGAAATTGCCACCACCGATACGCCGCGCTTGTCGAATTCCGGCAGCTTCGCCTCCAGCTCGCCGAGCTGCCGGCGGCACAGCGGGCAATGCAGGCCGCGGTAGAACGCCACCAGGACGAATTTGTCCGGGTTCTCGGTGGCGAGGTCGAACTTGCCGCCGCCGGCGAGCGGGACGGCAAGCGGTGGCACCGGCTGGCGCGGAACGAGCGGGGAAATATCGGTCATCGGCAGACTCCTCATCGGGCGCGGCAAGCATAGCGGCGGCAAGAGGGCGCGGCAGCACGGGCTGCCTTCACACTTGGGTGAATGGCGTGAAACGAAGGCATTAGCCGGGCGGCGGATTGTCACGGGTGGCGGAGAACGAAGGGGCGCTTGAAACTTTCGCGGGCGCCGGCTCGTATCTGGATTTGCCATGGAGCCGCCGACCAAGAGAAAGAAATTCTTTCGCTAAGCAGCGCTTGCAGGCGTCACACTCACCGCGCTCGCGGCTTTCCATGCCGTCTATCCGCGCGCTGCCGAGCTGCGTGCCTTCGATCCCGCGGCCATGGCGCGGGCGGAAACCGCCATGTGGCGCGAGTACTATGAGAAACGCTATGCGGCCTTGTTCGCCGAGCTTTACGCGGTGGCGCGCAAGCAGCAGGGCTATTCGCCGCTCGACAGCATGCGCATCGCCTTTGCGGCCGCGCGCGCGGCCTACCGCTTCCAGCCGTCGCGTTCGCGTGTCGAAGCAAATGCCGCGTTGCCCGACCTCGTTGCCTACTACACGCTGCTCGCGGCGGCGGCGCCGGGGCCGGTCGACGCCAGACAAGCCGCGGCGGCCGAGCTCGACTGGTGGCAGGCGCGGCGCGAGCATGTCGGGCCCGATGCCTATGGCCTCACCATCGCGCGGGTCACTTCGCTGCTCTATGGCGTCGACAATGGCGAAATCCGCCGGGCCGGCGTGCTGCGCGCGCAGGCCATGGCCTATCGCGACGCGCATGGGGACGACATGAAGGATGAGGACTGGCGCGAAATCGAAGCCCGCCTGCACGCTTCGTATCGGCTGCTCAAACGCGCGATTGCCGGCAAGGCGCGGTAGCCGCCCGCGCCGGTCGATTGTCATGTAAGCCAAATCGTGGAAAACATCGCGCTGGCGGTTTAGCCCCGACCGGCCGCAGGAGCCCGCATGAGCCAGCAGGACCTTCCCGCCCGCGAGGCGATGGAATTCGACGTGGCGATCGTCGGCGCCGGGCCCGCCGGGCTCGCCGCCGCCATTCGCCTCAAGCAAATCAACCCGGACATCTCGCTTGTTGTCGTGGAGAAGGGCTCCGAGGTCGGCGCCCATATCCTCTCCGGCGCGGTGATCGATCCGGTCGCGCTCGACCGCCTGCTGCCGGAATGGCGCTCGGAGGACACGCCGATCAAGACGCAAGTCGCCGACGACCGTTTCTACTGGCTGTCGGCCGGCGGTTCGTTGCGGCTGCCGAACATCATGATGCCGCCGCTGATGAGCAATCACGGCAACTTCATCGTGTCACTCGGCAATGTCTGCCGTTGGCTGGCGGGCAAGGCGGAGGCGCTCGGCGTCGAAATCTATCCCGGCTTTGCCGCCGCGGAATTGCTTTATGACGGCAATGGTGCGGTCGTTGGCGTCGCCACCGGTGACATGGGGATCGGCAAATCCGGCGAAGCGAAAGATTCGTTCACCCGCGGCATGGAGTTGAAGGCCAAGTACACGCTGTTCGCCGAAGGCGCGCGCGGCAATCTGGGCAAGCAGCTCATCGCCAAGTTCGGCCTCGGCGACGGGCGCGAGCCGCAGAAATTCGGTCTCGGTCTCAAGGAACTGTGGCAGGTCGCGCCCGACAAGCACCGCAAAGGGCTGGTGCAGCATTCCTTCGGCTGGCCGCTCGACAATGCCACCGGCGGCGGCTCGTTTCTCTATCACCTCGACGACAACCTGGTGTCGGTCGGCTTCGTGCTGCACCTCAATTACAGCAATCCCTATCTCTCGCCGTTCGAGGAATTCCAGCGCTTCAAGACGCATCCGCTGGTGCGCGACACTTTCGCCGACGGCAAACGGCTTGCCTACGGCGCGCGCGCCTTGACCGAGGGCGGCTATCAGTCGGTGCCCAAGCTCGCTTTCCCCGGCGGCGCGCTGATCGGCTGCGACGCCGGCTTCATGAACGTGCCGCGCATCAAGGGCAGTCACAACGCCATGCTGTCCGGCATGTTCGCTGCCGAAGCGGTCGCCGCGGCGCTGGCGGGCGGGCGCGCGCATGACGAACTGGCGGACTACGAAAACGCCTGGCGCACCTCCGCCATCGGCAAGGACCTCTGGCGCGTGCGCAACGCCAAGCCGCTTTGGTCGAAATACGGCACCGTGCTCGGCATCGCGCTCGGCGGGCTCGACATGTGGTGCAACACGTTCGGCTTTTCGGCACTTGGCACGCTCAAACACGGCAAGCCGGATTACGCCACGCTCAAGCCGGCGGCCGAATGTGCGCCGATTGCCTATGGCAAGCCCGACGGCACGCTCACCTTCGACCGGCTGTCCTCGGTGTTCCTGTCCAACACCAATCACGAGGAGGACCAGCCGCCGCATCTGGTGGTGAAGGACTTGAACCTGCAGAAATCGTCCGAGCACGACGTTTTTGCCGGGCCTTCGGCGCGCTATTGCCCGGCGGGCGTTTATGAATGGGTGGAGGAAGGAGGCGGTCCGCGATTTGTGATCAATGCGCAGAATTGCGTCCACTGCAAAACCTGCGACATCAAGGACCCGAATCAGAACATCACCTGGGTTCCGCCCGAGGGCGGCGGCGGGCCGAATTACCCGAATATGTGATAGGTGCCCACGCCTTGCGGCCACGATGCTGCCTCTATCGGGGTCTTCAAGCGCAGGCGGCGGCCGTAACCGCCGTTCTTGCGGGGGCGGCGCAAAAAGGCCATTCTGGCCCCAACCCTGGCGGCGCAGGCGACAGCCGCCCATTGGAGCATTGCCCGTGATTTCTTCGAGCCTCGCCCGGTGGATCGCCGGCAGCGCGCTAGCGGCCATTCTTGCGGCTGCCCCCATCGAGCTTACCGCCAAGGCGACGTCGCCGCAGAATAGGTCCGACGTGGGCGCGGCGGGCGCCTATCTCGCCGCGCGCCATGCCGGGCAGATGCGCGACGCGAGCGCCGCCGCCGCCTATTACCGCGCCGCCCTCAAGCTCGATCCGAAGAACGACCAGCTGCGCAACCGCGCGTTTCTCTCGCTGCTGGTCGGCGGCGACATCGACGAAGCGGTGGCCTTTGCCGCGCGCGTCGTGCGCACCGACAAGAGCGACCGCGTGGCGCGGCTGGTGCTCGGCGTGCACGCCGTCAAGCAGAAGCATTACCGCACCGCGCGCCGCGACCTCGCCCAATCGGTGCGCGGGCCGATCACCGATCTCGCCGCCGCGCTGCTGACCGCCTGGAGCGATTATGGCGCCGGCTCGAGCAAGAACGCGCTGGCGGCGCTCGACAAGCTCACCGGCCCCGACTGGTACGGGATCTTCAAGGAACTGCATGCCGGCCTGATTTCCGACCTCGCCGGCAACGAGAAGGAGGCCGGCAAGCGCTTCGCCCAGGCCTATAAGCTCGATTCGCGCGCTTTGCGCGTGGTCGAGGCCTATGGCAGCTGGACCTCGCGCAACCGCTCGCCCAAGGACGCGCTGGCGATCTTTCAAGACTTCAACAAGGTGCTGCCCGACCACCCCCTCGTCAAAGCAGCGATGGCGAAGTTGAGTCGCGGCGAGAAGCTGCCGCCGCTGGTGCCCTCGGCGCAAGCCGGCGCCGCCGAAGCACTCTACGGGCTCGGCGCCTCACTCGGACGCCGCGGCGGCGAGGATCTCGGCCTCGTCTATCTCCAGCTCGCGCTTTACCTGAAGCCCGATCATGCACTTGCGCTTTTGTCGCTCGCCGATCTTTACGAGTTGCTGAAGAAGCCCGATCTGGCGATCAAGATTTACGAGCGCGTGTCGGCGAAATCACCGCTGCACCGCAACGCCGCCATCCAGATGGCGTCCAATCTGGATTCGCTCGATCGCGCCGCTGAGGCGGAGAAGCACCTGGAGGCGCTGATCAAGGCCAACCCGCAGGATCTCGAAGCGATCATGGCGCTGGGCAACGTTCAGCGCGCGCACAAGAAGTTTTCCGAATGCGCCGATACCTATTCCAAGGGCGTCGCCACCATCGCGCATCCCGACAAGCCGAACTGGATCATCTACTACTTCCGCGGCATCTGCTACGAGCGCTCCCATCAATGGCCGAAAGCCGAAGCCGATCTGCAGGAAGCCCTCAAGGTATACCCGGACCAGCCGCACGTGCTCAACTATCTCGGCTATTCCTGGATCGATCAGGGCGTGCATCTCGACGACGGCATGGCCATGATCAAAAAGGCCGTGCAGCAGCGGCCCGATGATGGCTATATCGTCGACTCCTTGGGCTGGGCCTATTACCGGCTCGGCAACTATACGGAAGCGGTCAAGCAACTCGAGCGCGCGATCGAACTCAAGCCGGAAGATCCCACCATCAACGATCATCTCGGCGACGCCTATTGGCGCGTTGGCCGCACGCTCGAGGCGCGCTTCCAATGGGCGCACGCGCGTGCCTTCAAGCCCGAGCCCGACGAATTGGCGAAGATCGAGGCCAAGCTTAAGAATGGCCTGACCGAGGAAACCTCCTCGCAAGCCAAAGCCGGCAAGAAGGAAAAGGTCGGCAACGGCGGCTGAGACCCCTTTTCCGGGGTGGCTCGCGGTACGAAATAGGTGCGGCGCCGGCCCCGACCTCGTAGATTTGAGAACGGTTTTCTGAGTCCCGGGCCCCGCAGCGCCCGGGACGCGCATGTCGAGCGGAATTTCACAAGGGCTCTCGCGTGAGCGCGCTGCTGGTCGAATCGGCCCCCGCCAAGATCAACCTGACTTTGCGCGTGCTCGGCCGCCGCGAGGACGGCTATCACGAGCTTGAAAGCTTGGTCGGCTTCACCGACATTTCCGATACGATCAGCCTGCGCCCCCGCACCGCCACCTCGCTTGATATTACCGGCCCGTTCGCAGGCGCCTGCGGGCGTACCGGCGACAACCTGGTGATCAAGGCCGTGGCGGCGTTGCGCGAGAAGGTGGGCCGCATTACGGCCGGCCATTTCCTGCTCGACAAGCAAATTCCCGTGGCGGCCGGGATCGGCGGCGGCTCGGCTGACGCAGCGGCCGCCTTGCGGCTCTTGGCGCGCGCCAACAACATCGCGCGCGACGACAAAAGGTTGGCGAGCGCGGCGCTCGCCGTGGGCGCCGACGTGCCGGTATGTCTCGACTCCCGCGCCCGGATCATGCGCGGGGTCGGCGACCTCTTATCGGAGCCAATAGCCGTCCCCGCCATGCCGGCGGTGCTGGTCAATCCGAAAGTACCGGTATCGACGCGCGATGTGTTCGCCGCTTTCGCCGGCAGCAGCTTGAGCGACAAATATCTCCGCAACGTGCCGGCCAGGTTCGATGCGATGATTGGCTTCCTCACCGAGCACGGCAACGATCTGACGCAGGCCGCGATCGCCTGCGCGCCGGTCATCACCGAGGTGCTAATCGCGCTGCGCGCCTTGCCGGCGGTGCGACTCGTGCGCATGTCGGGGTCGGGGCCGACCTGCTTTGCTTTGTTTCAATCGTCAGGCGAGGCTCTGGCTGCCGCGCAGCGGCTTGCCGCCGAGCGCAAGGATTGGTGGGTGCACGCTACGATGATCGGGTGAAGGCGAAACGCCGTTACTTGCACGCCGCTATCGGCAACACGGTTAGAACGCGCGGCCGATGCAGAAGGCCACCGTTTCCTCCAGCGCGGTCTTGACCTCCGAGCGCGGCACCAGGGCCAGCGCGTCGTTGGCGATCGCGCCATAGTGGCGAGCGCGGCCGACCGTGTCGTCGATCGCGCGATGTTCGGCCATCAGCCTGATGGCGGTATCGAGGTCGTCGTCGCGGATATCGCCGCGGCCGAGCGTGCGGTTCCAGAACTCGCGCTCTTCGGCGTTGCCGCGCCGGAACGACAGCACCACCGGCAGGGTGATCTTGCCTTCGCGGAAATCGTCGCCTACGTTCTTGCCCAGCTTGGCCGACTTTCCGCCGTAGTCGAGCGCGTCGTCGATCAGCTGGAAGGCGATGCCGAGATTTAGACCGAAGGAGCGGCAGGCGGCTTGCTCGGCCTTTTCCTTCGCGGCGAGCGCCGGCCCGACTTCACAGGCGGCGGCGAAAAGCTCAGCGGTCTTGGCGCGGATAACCGCCATGTATTCGTCCTCGTTGGTGGCGGTATTCTTTGATGCGCCAAGCTGCATCACTTCGCCTTCCGCGATCACCGTAGCGGCGGAGGAAAGAATATCGAGGGCGTGCACATTGCCGACCTCCACCATCATCCTGAACGCCTGGCCGAGCAGAAAATCGCCGACCAACACGCTCGCTTCGTTGCCCCACAACATGCGCGCGGCTAGCTTGCCGCGGCGCATATCGCTTTCGTCGACCACGTCGTCATGCAATAGCGTCGCCGTGTGCATGAATTCGACCGCGGCGGCGAGCTTGATGTGACCGTCCCCGCCATAGCCCGCCAATCTGGCCATTGCCAAGGTAAGCATGGGGCGCAGCCGCTTGCCGCCAGACGAAATCAGATGGTTGGCGACCTCGGGAATCATGGCGACGTCCGAGCCTGTGCGCGCCACGATGGCCGCGTTGACTCGCTCCATGTCCGGTGCCACCAGTTCGGCGAGACGGTCGAGGAGTGGAGGGTGCGGACTTTCGAACGGAACGACGACGGCCAAAACGCTTCTCCGGGACCGAGATAACGGGCGAGCATAGAAACGCAAAGCTAACGCGGCAAGGGCATCCAAGCGTGCAGCCGCATATTGACGCGGGGGCAGCAGGCGGTCGGAAGGCGACCATCGTTATGGTTGTAGAGGCATTTTCACTGTCACGGGCTGTTGATATGCGGCGCCTGCAACCCCTGGCGGACATGGCGCATGCGTGAGCTCGTGCGCACCAACGATGCAGTGCTGGTGTCCGCGATCGGCGCTCTGCTCGACGGCGCCAAAATCCCGCACATGGTGCTCGACCAGAACATGAGCGTGCTCGAGGGCTCGCTCGGCATCCTGCCGCGGCGTGTGCTGGTGGCGGACGAGTATTTCTCGGCCGCACGCCGTCTTCTCACCGACGCCGGGCTCGCTCACGAACTCAGACCCGATGCCCGCTGAACACCTCGCGACCAGCATCGATGCCGTGCTTGGCGGGCGCTTGCGCCTGCGCCAGCCATTGGCCGGCCACCGTGTCGGGCACGACGCCATTTTGCTGGCAGCGGCGACCGGCGGCTTGACCGGCGAACAGGCCGTCGATCTTGGCGCTGGTGTCGGGGGCGCGGGTCTCGCGCTGGCTGCACGCGTTGTCGGGCTGAGTATCACGCTGGTGGAGATCGACCCGGCGCTTGCCGCGCTCGCCGCCGAAAACGCACGGCAAAACGGCATGGCGGCGCGCGTACGGGCCCTCGCCTGCGACGCGGAGGATACGGGTGCGTTGGCTGCGGCCGGACTGGCGGGCGGCAGCGTTGACCGCGTCCTGATGAATCCGCCCTTTCGTGACGAGCGTCGGCACAACCTCTCGCCTGACGCGGGCCGCCGCCTTGCGCATGCGGGCAAACCCGGCTTGCTCCGGCGCTGGATCGCCTCGGCCGATTTCCTGCTCAAGCCTGGCGGCGTGCTCAGTTTGATCTGGCGCGCCGACGCGCTTGATGAAGTGCTCGCTTTGCTCGCGCCCGCGTTCGGAAGCGTGGCCGCATTGCCGGTTAGGCCGCGCGACGGCGCCGAACCCATTCGCGTGCTCGTGCGCGCGGTAAAGGGTGTCGCAGGTCCACCGTCCTTTCGGCCACCGCTCGTTCTCAACGACGCGCAAGGCCGGCCGAGCGCGGCGGCCGAGACCGTATTGCGTGGCGCCGAGCCCTTGAGCCTGGCCGAGGGCTGAGGTCGGCTGTGCCCTGATTGCGCGCCAAAATCCATGAAGCCTTGGCCATCGTGGAACGGATTTCGCCGGCAGGCTTTGACTTAACCTCGCAATGCTGGCCTAACTGGCGCGATGGCGACCGCTGCAAGTCAACCCATGCCCAATATCCTCTCCCGCCCTCTCGATTCCCTGCGCATGCTGCTGCCGGCGCGCTTGCGCCCCGACATCCCGGTGATACCGGTGGTGCGGCTGACCGGCGTCATCGGCGTGACCACGCCGCTGCGCCCGGGTGTCATGCTGGCGACGGTGGCGCGTTCGCTCGAACGCGCCTTCTCGGTCAAACGCGCCCGCGCGGTGGCACTGGTCATCAATTCGCCGGGAGGCTCGCCCTCGCAGTCGAACCTGATCTGCCGGCGCATCCGGCAGTTCTCTGAGGAGAAGAAGATACCGGTCATCGCCTTCATCGAGGACGTCGGCGCTTCCGGCGGGTACATGCTGGCCTGCGCCGCCGACGAGATTGTCTGCGATCAGTACTCCATCGTCGGTTCGATCGGGGTAGTCGGCGCGTCGTTCGGCTTTCCCAAGCTGATGGAAAAGCTCGGCATCGAGCGCCGCATCTACACCGCCGGCGACCGCAAAGTAATGCTCGATCCCTTCGAGCCGGAGAAGCCGGAAGACCTCAAGCGCATCAAGGCGATCCAGAAGGAAATTCACGAGCAGTTCATCGCGCTGGTGAAGGAGCGCCGCGCCGGAAAATTGCACGGCAGCGACAAGACGTTGTTTTCCGGCGAGTTTTGGACAGCGCAAAAAGCGGTCGAGCTGGGGCTCGTCGATTCGATCGGCGATGTTCGCTCGTTCCTGCGCGCTCGCTACGGCGAGAAAGTGCGCATGCCGCTCGTGATGGCCGAGCGCAGCTTGTTCGGCCGGCGGCTGCCCGGCGTGAACCTGGCGCAGACGCTCGCGCAACAGCCGGGATTGGCCGACGATTTCATTTCGGCGCTGGAGACGCGCGCGCTATGGGCGCGTTACGGCCTATGAACATGCTTCGGCCAAGGCGTCGCGAAAATGCCTTGTTTGCCCGAGAAACTTGCCGCTATACACGATAAGGAGCTGCCGATGCCGCCCGTACTGCTCTCGCCGCTCGTCAAATGGACGCTCGCCGTCGTCGGCGGCGCCATGGTCGTGCATTGGGTGGTGAAGGAAGCGCGCCGCATCAACGAAGAGCTCGATCGCGCCAAGCGTTCGGTGCGCATCGCCGAACGCGACAATTTCCCGACCTTGCGGCGCGATCCTTCCACCGGCGAATACCGGCCATAAGTCTCGTCTAAAATTTGATATTGATGCGCCGGCGGCCTCAACGGCTGATCGATTGCTTGCTGCTGACCAGCGATCCCACGAACAGCACCAGCAGCGCCAGACCGACGATTTCGTAACCCGCCATGGTCCCCCTCCTGAACATTCCCCATTGCCTTCGTCCGTCGCGGATGTAGCGGCCAGCGGTTCAATAGGCCGTAAATGGCCGCCGTCTTGACCCCCTTTGGGCCCGCCGATAGGGTCCAAACCCATTCCCGTGCTTAACAATCCGTATCCAAACGATGGCTGAAGCCGACCTGCATGCCAGGGATCGCATGCGTCAGGGCGATCTCGATCCGGCGCGCTCGTTCCAGGGCCTGATCCTGGCCTTGCAGCAATATTGGGCGAACTGGGGCTGCGTCATTCTGCAGCCCTACGACATGGAAGTGGGAGCCGGCACCTTTCACCCGGCCACGATCCTGCGCGCGCTCGGGCCGAAGCCGTGGAATGCGGCCTACGTGCAGCCGTCGCGCCGGCCGAAGGACGGCCGCTATGGCGAAAATCCGAACCGGCTGCAGCACTACTACCAATTCCAGGTGACGCTGAAGCCGTCGCCGGCCGATATCCAGGATCTCTATCTTAACTCGCTGAAAACCATAGGCATCGATCCGGCCGTGCACGACATCCGCTTTGTCGAGGACGACTGGGAAAGCCCGACGCTCGGCGCTTGGGGGCTCGGCTGGGAATGCTGGTGCGACGGCATGGAGGTGACGCAGTTTACTTATTTCCAGCAGGTCGCGGGCTTTGAATGCGCACCGGTCACCGGCGAGATCACCTACGGGCTCGAGCGGCTCGCCATGTATGTGCAGGGCGTCGAGAACGTGTTCGATCTCAATTTCAACGGCGCGAGCGGCGACAAGAAGGTGACTTACGGCGACGTCTTCCTGCAGGCCGAGCAGGAATATTCGCGGCACAATTTCGAGTTTGCAGACACCGCCATGCTCTTCGAGCAGTTCAAGATGGCGGAATTGGCCTGCCGCAAATACCTTGCCGACGGCTGGAGCAAGGATAAGAAGCGTCACCTGATGGCGCTGCCGGCCTACGATCAGTGCATCAAGGCCTCGCATGTGTTCAATCTGCTCGACGCGCGCGGGGTGATCTCGGTCACCGAGCGGCAGAGCTACATCCTGCGCGTGCGCGAGCTGGCGAAAGCCTGCGGCGAGGCGTGGCTGAAGACTGAGGGGGGAGGGGCGGCACCATAAGCGATTGCGAAATCGGCGGGCGCGGGCCGCGCAATTTCTGCCCGTGCCAGCAAAGCGAGACTTGGGCCCTCTTCGACAACGGCCATTTGCAGCTATAATCGAACCTCATCACGGGGCGATTCGACAAACCGCCATGGCGCTCTGGATCTTCCTCGCAGTCGTCGCCGCGGCGCTTGTCTACGCGGTCGTCGTTTTCAACAGCTTGGTGCGCACGCGCCAGATGGCGAACGAGGCCTGGAGCGGCATCGACGTCCAGCTTAAACGCCGGTCCGACCTGGTGCCGAATCTGGTCGATGCGGTGAAAGGCTATGCCAAGCACGAACGATCGGTGCTGGAAGAGGTGACGCAGCTGCGCGCGGCGGCGCGCGCCCTGCCGGAGGGCGACGTCACGGCCCGCGCGCAGGCCGAGGGCGCGCTGTCGGTGGCGCTCGGCAGGCTTTTCGCGCTGGCCGAGAACTACCCCGATTTGAAAGCCAGCAGCAATTTCCTGGCGCTGCAACAGCAGTTGAGCGACCTGGAAAACGAGCTGCAGATGGCGCGTCGCTATTACAACGGCACGGTGCGCAATCTCAACGTGCTGGTGCAATCCTTCCCGAACAATCTGGTCGCCGGCCTGTTCGGCTTCGGCACGCGCGAGTTTTTCCAGCTCGGCGAAGGCGAGGGCGCCGTGCCGCAGGTCGATCTGGCGCCCGCCCGGCCATGAGCACCGTTGTCCGCCAAATCCTCACCGGCGCATTGACGAGCCTGGCGCTGCTTGCGGCCAATACGCTTCCCGGCGTCGCCGCGGAAGTCATCCATACCTTCGATTCCAGCGTCACCGTCGCCCGCGACGGCGAACTCACCGTCAGCGAAACGATCCGCGTGCGCGCCGAGCACCGCAGCATCCGTCACGGCATCTACCGCGACTTCCCGCTCTATTTCCGCGGTCCCGCCGGCAACCTGCACGAGGTGACTTTCAGCGTGCTCGGCCTCACGCGCGACGGGCACCCGGAGCCCTATCACACGGCGCGCATGCACAATTTCGTCCGCATTTATGCCGGCTCAAGCAAAACCAATGTGCCGGTCGGCGACCACACCTATGTGCTGCGCTACCGCACCGGGCGGCAGTTGCGCTGGTTCGACGGCAAGCCGGAACTGAACTGGAACGTGACCGGCAATTTCTGGAATTTCCCGATTCTCGCGGCGCGCTACCACCTGCATCTCGCCGACCAGCAGCCTCCGCCGCGCTGGACCGCCTATACCGGATGGCTCGGCGCGCGCGGCACCGACTGGCAGGGCGCCATCGGCGCCGACGGCACCTTGACCGTCGCTACCACACGCGCAATACGCCCCGGGGAAGGCTTGACGGTCGTCGCCGAATTGCCGACGAGCGCGGTCGATGCGCCCAGCGCCTCTACGCTGTTTTGGTACCAGCTCTACGATGAGCGGCGCTGGATCTTCGCCGCGCTCGGCTTTCTGCTGGTGCTCGGTTTCTACGTCACCGCCTGGAGCGCGGTCGGGCGCGACCCGAAAGGCGGCACCATTATTCCGTTGTTTCACCCGCCCGCCGGCATCTCGCCGGCGCTCGCCAACTACATCCGCGATTGGGGTTTCGGGCGCGAGAAATGGCGCGCCTTCACGGCCGCGGCGCTGTCGCTCGCCGTGCGCGGCCTCGTGCGCTTCAACCAGGACGGCAAGAAACTCACGCTTGAGTCGACGGTCACCAAGCTCGAGGGCGGCTTCTCGAGCCTGCCGCCCGGCGAGCGCGCGATCTTGAGCTGGGTCAACGAGATGGGCGCCGCCACCATCGACAAGGCGCACGGCGAGCGCATCGCCAAGGTTGGTGAAGCCTTCACCAAGAACATCGAAGCGGAAAACCGCAACCGCTTCTTCCGCCGCAATCTCGGTTACGTGATCGCGGGCCTCGCCATGACGGCGACCGCGATCTTCATGACGGTCATGTTTGGCGGCGTGCAGGACTCCGACATCGCCATCCTGTTCGGTTTGGTCTTCGGCGCGTTCTGGCTCGGCATTTTCCTGGTGCCGATGTTGGGAGTGCTGTTCGGGCGCAAAAGCCCGGGCAGCATCGTGGGCACGGCCGTCGCGGTGATTGTCGTGACCGTCTTCATATCGGTCTTCATCACGTTCTTGCGCGATTTGTTTCCGCGCGGTCTCGCCGGTGTGCTGCCGGCTTTGTGGGCGCTGCTCGGCAGCAACCCGTTTCCGATCGCGCTGGTGGCGGGCTTTGCCGCTCTCAACGGCCTGTTTTTCTACCTGATGCGCGCGCCTACCGCGCTCGGGCGACCGATCATGGACCAGCTCGCCGGCTTCCGGCTCTATCTGGAAACTGCCGAGGCCGAGCGCCTCAACTACAAGGCCCCGGAGATCACCACCGAGCGCACTGGTCAGCCGGTCTGGCTTTGCCCTATGCTGTCGCGCATCGACGATGGAGAAGGACCCTGCGCGGACCGCCTTCGTCCGCCACAGCGCGTCGCGGGCGGCAGCGCAGACGCCCGGCAGCGACAAGCCCGTCCCGGTCAATGTCCACAATTTCGTCCGCGCCGAAAGCGATCTCTATTTCGCCAAGGCGGCTATCGGCGACGGCGCGTTCGGCAAGCTCCGACACCGCCGCGCGATGGCCGATATCGACAGGCAGGACGTCGTGCGGATGAACCGCGACACGCTCTATTCCTCCGGAGTGTTCGACCTCGACGCGGCACCGCTAGCTATCACGCTGCCGGACGCCGGTAAGCGATTCCAGTCGATGCAGGTCATTTCCCAGGACCATTACACGGCCGCGGTCGCCTACGGGCCCGGCAAATTCACCTATACGAAGGACATGGTCGGCACGCGCTACGTCTACATCATCATTCGCACGCTCGCCGATGCGGAGAACGCCAATGACGTGAAAGCGGCGAACACGGTCCAGGACGGGGTCAAGGTCGAGCAGGCGAAGACAGGCAATTTCGAGGTGCCGCGCTGGGACAAAGCCTCGCAGGACAAGGTGCGCAATGCGCTTGAGCTCCTCGGCTCGCTCGGCGGCACCGTCAACCGTTTCGGCAGGAAAGCCGAAGTCGATCCCATCGATCATCTGATCGGCACGGCAATCGGCTGGGGCGGCAATCCGCGCAGCGCGGCGGACTATCAAAGCTTCTATCCGCCGAAGAACGACGGCACGACGGTCTATAAGCTGACTTTCAAGGACGTGCCGGTCGACGGATTTTGGTCGATCAGCGTTTACAACGACAAGGGGTATTTTCAGAAGAACGAACTCAATGCGTATTCATTGAACGATCTCAGCGCCAAGCGTAATGCCGACGGCGGCTATACGGTGCAGTTCGGTGGCTGCAAGAGGGACACGCCGAACTGCCTGCCGATCGAGAAAGGCTGGAATTACACGGTGCGGCTCTATCGGCCACGCAAGGAAATTCTCGACGGCAGTTGGAAATTCCCGCAGGCGCAGCCGGTGAATTAGGTTTTGATTTTCTGTAGCGCGTCAGCAAGTGGGGGCGGGTGGTGCGAATGTGGGGTCGGACTGCGGAAATCGACGCGATGCCACGCGGCGCAGCGCGCTCCCTCTCCCCGTTGGGCGACCGACTACAGGTCGGACAGCGAGTGACCGCTTTCCCTTCCATTCCGGGCGCATGCCATCACACATCAGCCGCGGTGACATCGTAAGAGCCACGGTGTCCCCGCGCGTAAACCTTGGCGGCGATCGCGTAAATACGCTCCCGATTGCTATCGAATGCCCGCAAGACATCGTCTTCTTCGAGTTGCAAATCGGGCTGAAGCTTTTGGAGTGCGTCTACCGACAGGAAGAACGCGCTCTCCATCGAGCGGTCATACCCCCAAAAGCGAACAACGCCCCGCTTCGCGTCGTAGCTGCGGCTGAGGTTGGGAAAATTGATTGTCATGATGCCGGATTTGCTGTCTGCAGGCTGCGGCGGGGTCCGATCATCGCGCTATCGCCGCCCGCGCGCCGATCCCGTCTGGCGAGCCGTCGCGGTCCAGCGCCGCCGCGAGCTCCAGCGGATCGACGGTCACCATCTCAACCGATCGAGACGCCTGGCCCGGCACCAGCATCATCGTCGCAATGCGGCGATAGACTGGAAACGACAGCCCCTCGATCAGCTCTTCGTCGGTGATGACCTCGTAGGAACCCGCAGGAAGGCTTCGGCCGAGCCCTTCCAACGAGAACGGCATTTTAAAAGTCACCAACTTGCGGCTCGTTCGCATGGTCAGCGGACTCGTTCCGAAAAGACATCCATTCCAGACGGAAGCTGTCTCATGGGCTCTCTAGTTCAAGCACCAAAGGAGTGCCGCAACAAAGACATCAACAGGTGGCAGAGCGAGTAAACCGGTCGGCACGACGATTGGCGGGAAGAACCATTCGGCGATAACGGGCCTCCCCTTAAGCAGCCTCGCCGTGACGCAACATAGGCTGCGGTAAACAACGAGGCCGCCCAGGGGCGACCTCGCGTGCGTAAATCGAGGTCAGATCTGGCGACCCTTCATCACAGTGTCAACGTCGCGTTGCGCTTGAGCCTTGTCGAGGCTGTACTTGGACACCACTTGGTTGACGAGATCGTCGCGGTTCTTGAGCGCGCCGAGCTCCTGTTCGGAGAACTTGTTCCACTTGGTGCCGATGTCTTTGAGGAGGGTCTTCTTGTTTTCGGCTTCGTTTCCGGTGTTCGCCGGGCCGGCATTCTGGGTTGCGGTGTTCATGAGCGTATCTCCAAAAACGTGATGAAACATCATTTGAATGTACATCATTCAAATAGCCGTCCGTATATGGCGACGAAAAGTGTCAACCACAGGGGTCGGCCGTCGCCTTTAGAAAATAAAGATCGGGCCGGGGCGGCCCGCAATCCGGCCCGGTCGTTGCCATATGAGGTCTAGTGGAAATATGGCGCCAGCGCTCATTGCGGATAATCGCTCTGTCGACATCTTGGAGGAATGCCCCATGTTTACGGCGGAAGAGTTTCGTGCGAAGGCAGCGGAATACGCCGAATTGCTAAGGCACACTGAAGATCCAAACGAAGTCCGGGACCTCAATCGGCTGAAGGAGAGCTTTACGCTCTTGGCGCAAAACGAGGAATGGCTGGCGCACAACTTCGATAAGATCGTTCATTCGCAGGACATCGTTCGGCAGCCCGAAGCCGCCGAGAAGCCGGTTGACCGCAGGACGGTCGCCGAGATCGAAGAGCATATTCTGCGCTGCCTCGGAGCAGCGGTCATCATGCAGTGGAAAACGATTCCGACTAAGCTGCAGCGCGAGCTGTTCGACACCGCCGGCTCGCTGGGCGACGTGTTGAAAACGGCCGCATTGCGTGGCCAGATCGCCCGGTTCCTCCACAAGCAAAAAAGCGGCAAGGGCCCAGCGAACGGCGTGCCCGAATCCGCCATCGCGAGAAGATAAATTGTAACTCACGAGCGGTGATGATGCTTCGTCTCAAGACAGCTTTGGGCGTCGCGTCGGTTGTGTCGAACGACCGCAGCAGGTTTAAAAGTGCCACCAGCCTCGTGGCAGGCTTCCGGCCCGCGACCTGGCCCCTTCGGGCCGGAACCAAACCTTAAACAATGTCAGTTCATGGCCCTTGGCGCCAATTCGCGGGCGACGTAGCAATTCGTTCCTTTTCTGAGAAGAGCGGGCATCGAAATCGCCGCGTTCACAGTGCACGTCACGTCGCTCCGGGTGTTTGGCGCTCAAGCCGCGGCGATCGTCCGTTTGCGCAGCAGGTTCGGAATGTCGGAAGCCGGGATCGCCTTGCCGAACAGGTAGCCCTGACCTTCCAGACAGCCGTCGGCCTTGAGGTCGGCGAGCTGCGCCGCGGTTTCGATGCCTTCGGCGGTGGTGGTCAAGCCGAGGCCCTTGGCGAGGCCGATGATGGCGCGCACGATCACCTCGCTGCCGTTATCGCCGCCGAGCCGCTCGACGAAGCTGCGGTCGATCTTGATCTTGTCGAAGCGGAACGACAGCAGCTGCGACATGGTGGCGTAGCCGGTGCCGAAATCGTCGAGCGCGATGCGCACGCCGGCGGTGCGCAATTCGTCGACCATCTGGCGCGCCGTCGGGCCGTCGCCGACGATCGCGCTTTCGGTGATCTCCAGTTCTAGCCGGCGCGGCGGCAGACCGGTCTCGCCGAGAATGCCGAGGATACGCAGGCCGAGGGTCGGGTCGCGCAGCTGCACCGGCGAAATGTTGAAGGCAAGCGTCAAATCCTTCGGCCAGGTCGCGGCCTCGCGGCAGGCCGTGCGCAGAAGCTGGTCGCCGAGCCGGTGGATCAGGCCGCTCTCCTCCGCGATGGCGATGAATACCTTGGGGCCCAGCGCGCCGAGCGCCGGGCTTTGCCAGCGCGCCAGCGCCTCGAAGCCGATGATGCGGTCGCCGCTCAAATTGATCAGCGGCTGATAGTGCACCTCGACCTGACTGGCCGCGACCGCCGCACGCAATTCCCGCTCGATCGTGGTGCGCCGCTCGACATGGGCGTCCATCGCCGGTTCGAAGAAGCGCGTGCAGGAGCGGCCCGTCGGCCTTGGCGCGGTAGAGCGCAAGATCGGCGCGGCGCACCAGATCGTCCGCCGTGACGCCGTCATCGGGGGCGATCGAGATGCCGACGCCGACCCCGAGCACGGTCTCGGTGCCGGCGATCGTGAACGGCTCGGCCACCGCGCCGATGATGCGGCGCGCCAGCGCCGCCGGCTCGTCGAGCGAGGCGATCTTTGGCCGCACGATGGCGAACTCGTCGCCGCCGACGCGGGCGACCAGCGCGCCTTTCGCAATATTCGGTGATGCGTTCGGAAAACTCGATCAACGCCTTGTCGCCGACCAGGTGGCCGTGCACGTCGTTGATCGCCTTGAACCCGTCGAGATCGAGCATCAGCACGGCGACGCGCCGTTCGGCGGAAATGTCGCGCAAGGCTTCGTCGAGTCTTTCGTTGAAGAAGCGCCGGTTCGGCAGCCCGGTGAGCGGATCGTGGCGCGCAAGGCGTTGCGCCGTATATCTCGGCGGAGCGACGGGCTTCGATTTCCTTGCTCAGATCTTGCAAGCGCCGATACACGTAAAACAGGAGCGCGAAGCTCATGATGAACAGCACGAAGATCGCGTCGTCGACCTCGTATTTGATATTATCGATGGCGAACTGGAAGACCTTCGGCGGTAGATCGAAAAAGTGTGCGACGGTGTAGACCGCAAGGGCAAGCGCGGCGGTCACCACGGCGTCGCGCACCTCGCGGCGCTTCCATTCGGAATGATAATACAAGGCAACGGAGCCTGCCCCCGTCGTGATGAGCGTGAACAGGATGTCGTTAATGCGGAAATCCGCGTAGAGATAGCCGCCGACGGCGATCGCTGTTCCCATCGCGGCAAGCACAAAGCCGGCGCGCACGCCGCGCCGGCGCCAGTCGATCGACGGCGCGCGGGCCGCGGCCTTTCCGGCGATGGGGATTTGCTCAAGCACGGACGCTCTCCCGATTCTCTCTACACGAACGCATTCGCGTTTCTTTTGCCGCCTTTGTCGCGCGGGGAGCGTTTTCAAATGCCTAATTTTCTTTGTAGTTTGCCTCAGGACTTGTACCTAAGTGCCGACCCGCGCCGCCGCGGGTGACAAAGCTGGCATCCCCTGCTACCTCCGGACCGCCCCGAAGAGCCCGCAATGCCCGATCTCCTGCTCGAATTCCTGTCGGAGGAAATCCCCGCCCGCATGCAGGCGAAGGCGGCCGATGATTTGCGCAGAATCGTCACTGATCGACTGGTGCAGGCAGGCCTCGTCTATGAGGGCGCCAAGGCCTTCGCCACGCCGCGCCGGCTCGCGCTCACGGTGCAAGGCGTGCCGGTGCGCCAACCCGATTTGCGCGAGGAGAAGAAAGGCCCGCGCGTCGGCGCGCCCGACAACGCCATCGCCGGCTTCCTCAAGAGCGCCGGCCTCAAATCGATCGACGAAGCCAAGGTGCAGCCCGACAAAAAGGGCGATTTCTACGTGGCGCTGATCGAGCGGCCGGGCAGGGCGGCTATCGACGTCATCGCGGAGATCGTGCCCGAAGTGGTGCGCAGCTTCCCCTGGCCGAAATCCATGCGCTGGGGTAGCGGCAAGCTCTCCTGGGTGCGGCCTTTGCATTCCATCGTTGCCACCTTCGGCCCCGAAACCGAGGAGCCGGACATCGTCAACGTCTCGGTCGACGGTCTCGCTGCCGGCGACGAAACGCGCGGCCACCGCTTCATGGCGCCCGAGCCGTTCAAGGTGCGCCGCTTCGATGATTATGTCGCCAAGCTGCAAGCCGCCAAGGTGATGCTCGATCCGGCGCGGCGCGCCGAGAGCATCGCCACCGACGCGAAGAACCTCGCTTTCGCGCAAGGCTTCGAACTGGTGGAGGACGAAGGCCTGCTCACCGAGGTCGCCGGCCTGGTGGAATGGCCGGTGGTGCTGATGGGCGCCTTCGACAAGGCTTTCCTTGCCATTCCCGACGAGGTGATCCGCGCCACCATCCGCAACAATCAGAAATGCTTCGTGCTGCGCGATCCGCAGAGCGCCAAGCTGATCGACCGTTTCATCCTGGTCGCCAACGAGGAAGCGGCCGACGGCGGCAAGGCGATCGTCGCCGGCAACGAGCGTGTGATCCGCGCACGGCTTTCCGACGCCAAGTTCTTCTACGAAACCGATCTCAAGACCAGGCTGGAAGACCGGCTGCCGAAATTCGAGCATATCGTCTTCCACGATAAGCTCGGCAGCCAGGCCGAGCGCATCGCGCGCATCGAAGCCCTGGCCGGCGACCTTGCCGAAACCGCCGGCGCCGACGCCGCCAAGGCGCAGCGCGCCGCGCGCCTCGCCAAGGCCGACCTGCTCAGCGAAGTGGTGGGCGAATTTCCCGAATTGCAGGGCCTGATGGGGCGCTACTACGCTGAGGCGCAGAACGAGGATGAGGCGGTCGCCCACGCCATCGAGGATCATTACAGGCCGAAGGGACCGGACGATCTGGTGCCGGGCGATCCGGTGGCGATCGCGGTGGCGCTCGCCGACAAGATCGACACGCTGGTGGGCTTCTGGCTGATCGACGAAAAGCCGACCGGCTCGAAGGACCCATTCGCGCTGCGCCGTGCCGCATTGGGCGTCATCCGCATCGTGATCGAGAACGAATTGCGTTTGCCGCTGCGCGTGACGCTCTGGCGACATTTCGGCGCGGTCGCGCGCGATGAGCAACTGGCGCACGCGATTGCGCTGCTGCATCCTTTGCAGGAGGACATCGTTAAGCTCAGCGCGAGCGACGTCGAATTGGCGCTCAAGCTCGAAGTGCTGATCGACGAGAAGAGCAGACAGGTCACCGGGCCGGTGCTGGTGCAGGCGCACGCCTATCTGCATCAGACCCAAGACCTGCTCTCCTTCTTCGCCGATCGTCTCAAGGTGCAGCTGCGCGAGCAGGGCGCGCGCCACGATCTGGTCGACGCGGTCTTTGCCCTTGGCGGCCAGGACGACCTGCTCATGGTGGTGCGCCGGGTCGAGGCGCTCGGCAAATTCCTCGACACCGACGATGGCAAGAACCTGCTCGCCGGCTACAAGCGCGCCACCAACATCATCCGCATCGAGGAGAAGAAGGACAAGCGCGAGTACACTGGTGCGCCCGATGCTTCGCTCTATGGCCTGGCTGAGGAAGAGGCACTGGCGGCCGCGGTCGCCGCCGCCAAGAGCGAGGCCTCGACCGCCGTCGCCAAGGAGGATTTCGCCGCCGCCATGCGCGCCATGGCGAGCTTGCGCCCCACCGTGGACTCCTTTTTCGACAAGGTCACGGTCAACGTGGATGACGCTGGATTGCGCGAAAACCGCCTCAAGCTGCTCAACGAAATCCGCGAAGCCACCCGCGCGGTAGCGGATTTCTCAAAAATCGAGGGCGGCTGAGCGCGCGGCTCTTTGCAATCTTGTATGGAACTCGTAGCCTTGCCCGCCGTTTCAATCGCGGCGGCCGAAAATAGGGGGAAATGATGCATATCACCGTTGGTCATCTGGCTCCAATCGTCGCCCTCGTCGCCGGTGTCCTCATCCTGATAGTTCCGCGTCTGCTCAATTACATCGTGGCAATCTACCTGATCCTGATCGGATTGCTCGGGCTCAACATCATCCATTGGTAAAGTCAAATTCGGCGTTGTTGGCGATGTTCTTTCGGCATGCCCCGCAACCAGCACTAGTGAGCCATGGCTAAGCGCAAATCTTCCCGCATCAGCACCAAAGCGAAAAAGCTGGCGGTCCGCCGGGCCGCCCGCGGCACGAACCGCAACAAAACGGCAAAACGCGGCATGCCGGCCAAGAACAAATGGGTCTACGCTTTCGGCGACGGCCGCGCCGAGGGCAAAGGCGCTATGCGCGAGCTCCTGGGCGGCAAGGGCGCGGGCCTTGCCGAAATGGCCAATCTCGGGCTGCCGGTCCCGCCCGGCTTCACCATTACAACCGAGGTCTGCACCTACTACTACGCGCACGAGCGCAAATATCCGCCCAAGCTCGAACAGCAGGCGGAAGAGGCGTTGGCGAAAGTCGGCCGCATCGCCGGCAAGAGTTTCGGCGACAGACAAAATCCGCTGCTGGTCTCGGTGCGTTCCGGCGCGCGCGCCTCGATGCCCGGCATGATGGACACCGTGCTCAATCTCGGCCTCAATGACGAGACGGTGGAGGCAGTGGCCAAGAATTCCGGCGACCGACGCTTCGCCTACGACAGCTACCGGCGTTTCATTACCATGTATTCCGACGTGGTGCTCGGCGTCGGCCACGAGCACTTCGAGGAATTGCTCGATCAGCACAAGGAGCGTCAGGGCTACAATCTCGACACCGATCTGATCGCGGAAGATTGGGCCGCGCTCGTCGACCTGTACAAGAAACGCGTCAAGGAAGAGCTCGGTCAGGAGTTTCCGCAGGATCCGCACGACCAGCTCTGGGGCGCCATCGGCGCGGTGTTCGGCTCCTGGATGAACCAGCGCGCGAAAACCTATCGCCGCCTGCACAATATCCCGGAAGACTGGGGCACCGCGGTCAACGTGCAGGCCATGGTGTTCGGCAACATGGGCGAGACGAGCGCGACGGGCGTCGCCTTCACGCGCAATCCGTCGACCGGCGAGAAGAAGCTCTACGGCGAATTCCTCGTCAACGCGCAAGGCGAGGATGTGGTGGCCGGCATCCGCACGCCGCAGGAGATCAGCGAAGCCGCGCGCGAAGAATCCGGCTCCGACAAGCCGTCGATGGAAAAGGTGCTGCCCAAGGCCTATGCCGAACTCAAGCGTATCTACAACACGCTCGAGCGCCACTATCGCGACATGCAGGATCTCGAGTTCACGGTCGAGCAGGGCAAGCTGTGGATGCTGCAGACCCGCAACGGCAAGCGCACCGCCAAGGCGGCGCTGCGCATCGCCGTCGAGCTCGCCAACGAGAAGCTGATCTCCAAGGAAGAAGCCGTGCTGCGCATCGAGCCGCTGACGCTCGACCAGCTCCTGCATCCGACCATCGATCCGCGCGCGCACCGCAAGGTGATCGCCACCGGCCTGCCGGCCTCGCCGGGCGCGGCCTCAGGCGAGATCGTGTTCTCCTCCGACGAGGCGGCGCAGATCAAGGACGGCGGCCGCAAAGTGATCCTGGTGCGGGTGGAGACGTCGCCGGAGGACATCCACGGCATGCACGCCGCCGAAGGCATCCTCACCACCCGCGGCGGCATGACCTCGCACGCCGCGGTGGTCGCGCGCGGCATGGGCAAGCCCTGCGTCTCCGGCGCCGGCAGCATTCGCGTCGACTACGCCAACAAGACCATGACCGCCGGCAGCCAGACCTTCCGCCAAGGCGACATGATCACCGTCGACGGCTCCACGGGCCAGGTCTTGGCCGGCAAGATCGAGATGATCGAGCCGCAGCTTTCCGGCGAGTTCGCCACGCTCATCGGCTGGGCCGACAAGGTGCGCAAGCTCGGCGTGCGCGCCAACGCCGACACGCCCTCCGATGCGCGGGCGGCCGTGCGCTTCGGCGCCGAGGGCATCGGGCTGTGCCGCACCGAGCACATGTTCTTCGATGAAGGCCGCATCCAGGCGGTGCGTGAAATGATCCTGGCGGACGATGCCAACACGCGCCGCGCCGCGCTCGCCAAGCTGCTGCCGATGCAGCGCGGCGACTTCCTTGAACTGTTCGAGATCATGGGCGAGCGCCCCGTGACCATCCGCCTGCTCGATCCGCCGCTGCACGAATTCCTGCCGCATGGCGAGGAGGAAATCGCGGAAGTGGCGGAAGCCATGGGCGCCGACCCGAAGAAGCTCGCCGACCGCGCGCGCGATCTGCACGAGTTCAACCCGATGCTCGGTTTTCGCGGCTGCCGCATCGCCATCGCCTATCCGGAGATCGCCGAGATGCAGGCGCGCGCCATCTTCGAGGCGGCGATCGAGGCCTCCAAGCGGCTCGGGAAGACGGTGAAGCCCGAAGTCATGGTGCCGCTGATCGCCAGCAAGGCGGAGCTCGATCTGGTCAAAGCGCGTATCGACGCTACGGCCGAAGCCGTGCAGACGGAAACCGGGTCGCGGTTGAGCTACGACGTCGGCACCATGATCGAACTGCCGCGCGCCGCCCTGATGGCCGGCGAGATCGCCGAGAGCGCCGAGTTCTTCTCCTTCGGCACCAACGATTTGACACAGACCACCTTCGGCATTTCGCGCGACGATGCCGCGACTTTTCTCGGCATTTATACCGCGCGCGGCATTCTGTCGGCCGATCCCTTCGTCACCATCGATCAGCAGGGCGTCGGCGAGCTGGTCAAGATCGGCGTGCAGCGCGGGCGCAAGGTGCGGCCGAAGCTGAAAGTCGGCATCTGCGGCGAGCACGGCGGCGATCCGGCCTCCGTGGCCTTTTGTCACGAGGCCAAGCTTGACTACGTGTCGTGCTCTCCGTTCCGCGTGCCGATCGCGCGGCTTGCCGCCGCCCAGGCGGCGCTGGGCAAGACCGCGGCGAGCCAGGCGTAGAGCTACCCCGCCACCTTGGCGAGGAAATCCTGCACCTCGAGCCTGAGGTCGGCGACCGCCTGCTCCACGGCTTCGGAGGCGTCGCGCACGACCTGCGCGGAATTGCGTGTCTCGGTCGCCGCGTTGTTGACCTCGCCCAGCACCGCGACCGCGTGGCCGGTGCCTTCCGCCGCGCTCGCCACATTGTGCGAGATTTCGCCGGTCGCCGCGTTCTGCTCGGTGACCGCTGCCGCGACCGCCGCTGTGTACTGATTGATCTCCTGCATGCGCGCGGCGATCTGGCGGATCGCATCAACGGCGCCGGCCGTCGAATCCTGCACCGCCAGGATGTGATTGGCGATCTCCTCGGTGGCCTTGGCGGTTTGCACGGCGAGCGATTTCACCTCGGCGGCCACCACGGCAAAGCCTTTACCGGCGTCCCCGGCGCGGGCCGCCTCGATGGTCGCGTTGAGCGCCAGCAGATTGGTCTGTCCCGCGATGTTGCGGATGAGGGTGACGACATCGTCGATCTTCTGCGCGCCGTCCGCCAGGCTTGCGATCTCGCCGTCGGTCGCGCGCGCTTCTTCGGTCGCCAGCGCAACGATATTGCCGGTGTGGGTGAGCTGGCGGCTGATCTCATCGATCGACTGCGACAATTCGTCGGCCGCCACTGCGGCGGTCTCCACATTGGTGGAAGCCTCGTTGAATGTATCCACGGCGCTGGTTGCGCGTTGCGTGGTACGGTCGGAAAAGCCAAACAGCGCGGCCGCCGTCGCGCGCATTTCGGCGGCGCTGTCGCCGACGCTTCCGAGCAGCGTCTCGGCGCGCGGCCGGAACGATGCGATGCCGGCGTCGATCATGGCGCGCCGCTGCTCTTGTGCGTCGATCGCCTTGCGCTCTTCGTCGGCGCGCTGCTGTTCGGTGATGTCCTCGTGGGTGGAGACCCAACCGCCGCCGGGCAGCGGATCGTTCTTGGCGAGCACCGTGCGGCCGTCGCTTGCCGGTACGTAAACTTCGACCGATTTGCCAGATCGCATGCCGTCGACGATTTGGCGGCAATAGGCATCGATGTCGCCGGTGAACAGTCCGGTCTCACTGCGATGTTCGATGAGTTGCTTGAGCGTGATGCCGGGCCGCACCACGTCGTGCGAAAGCGCGTACATGTCGATATAGCGGCGGTTAACCACCACGATACGACATTGGCGGTCGAACATAACGAGACCTTGCGACATGTTGTCGATCGCGTCGATCAGTTGGCCGTTGCGCGTGTTCTGGCGCCGGTACAAGACGCCTGTGGCTGCCAGTGCGGAGATGCACAGCGCTGTGATCAGCACGGCATGTCCGATCAATAAGGGGCTGAAAGACGGCATGACGGCCCGAAAATGAAATAAAGTCACGCGCAATATCGACCGCAGCGATTGCGATATGGTTAACAGTGATTAGTCGACGGCTGCCGGCGCGGTTGCGCCGCCGGTTGGGCAAACGGCGCGCGACCGCGTAGGGAGCCATTTCACGCCTTTGCAGGTTTAATCGGAAAATAACAAAACCTGCCGCATTCTAGGCACTTGGCTTACAGTTTCTGCCCGCCAAGTTTGGTGTCGTGTGAGTGCGTTCGGTCCGGTCGTTCGTAGGCGGCGGCAACGCAGCGTTGCACGTGCTGGCGTGCTCGCGCTTAGCGTCACGCTGCTGCCCACGCCGATTGCATTCCAGGATTTGGGCGCGCTGCTGGCGCGCCAGCCCGGGGTGGCAGCCCGCGCACGCGCTTACTTGATCGCTTCGCCCTTCGGCACCATTCACGCCGCCACGTTCAGCCTGCCGCAGCCGGTCGGCACGGCCATCCCATATCCTCCGGTCTATGCCCTTGCCGACTTCGACCCCGGCAAGGTCGCCCGCTCGATCGGCCGCCAGTTTCTCGGCGATCCCGGCGAGCCGCCGCAGTTTCCCACCGTCAACCGTCGCGACAAGCGCAACTCGCTGATTTCGCGGGGAAGGGCGCCGATGCCGCCGATGCCGCCGGTCAATCCGGCGCCCCCTGTGCGCGATGGTGCGGCCGGCGGACGCTTCGATCCTTATTTGGATTACGAATTTCCCGCCCCCGTCGCCGAACGGCCGGCACAGGAACATGCAGACCGGCCTGCACACGCATCAATGCCGGCACCGACGACTGACGCCGCTACGGCGAAGGACCGGGCGCGCGTCTATTTCGCATCCGCTCCTCTCGCAATGGCAAAGGAGACGATCGAGCGCCGGGCCGACGGGCCACCGCCGCTATCGGGTGTCTTCGGCGATCGCGACATCAAGCTCGCCGCGCTCGCGCCGGCGAGCGGGGAGGCGGACAAAGCCGGCGAGAGCGTCGCCGCAAAGGGCGTCGTCACCGGCATCGACCAGCGCCCGCAATCGCCCGCCGAGCGGCTTGCGCTTTCCGGCAAGACGCGCAGCAAGGCGGAGAAATGTCTGGCCAACGCCGTCTATTTCGAGGCGCGCGGCGAGCCGGTGCGCGGGCAGATCGCGGTGGCGCAAGTGGTGATGAACCGCGTGTTCTCGCCCTTCTACCCGGACAATGTATGCGGCGTCGTCTACCAGAACGCCGACCGCCATCTCGCCTGTCAGTTCACCTTCGCCTGCGACGGGGTGCCGGACGTCGTCACCGAGCCGGACGCCTGGCAGCGCGCCAAGCGCATCGCGCGCGACATGCTCGACGGCAAGCTCTGGCTGCCGCAAGTGTCCAAGGCCACGCACTATCATGCCTATTGGGTGCATCCCGACTGGGTGTCGGAGATGCATAGGCTCTCGCATATCGGCGTGCATACGTTCTACCGGCCGCGCGCCTGGGGCGACGGCGCGAAAGAGCCGAGCTGGGGCGATCCAAAGACCACGGCGAAAGAGACAAAGATCATCAAGAAGCTCTAGGTGATCCATTCGGGTTAATTCACAGTCCGCTCATTCCCGCGCAAGCGGGAATCCAGGAGTTTATTGCAACGCCAACATGTTTGGCCCTGGGTCCTCGCTTGCGCGGGGACGAGCGGCCTGAATCGCTCTGAGCGGACAACGGTCCAGTCCGCGCCCGAACCAACTCTTTCCGAACTTTTTACCTGGGGGATAAACTATCGCGCCTGCTTTAACGGCTTGCCGAACTGCTGCTCGTAGTCCTTCTCATCCCAATAGCCGATCAAGATGCCGGGCGGCTCACGTCCGGCCATGGTGTTGACGCGCTCGGCCGACACGGTGATGCGGTTGTGGTGCTGCCGCGCCCAGGTGAAGATCGCATCGTAGAGCCGTGCGCGCTGCTGCTCGTACGCAGGATCGGCGCCGAGATCGGTGAGCTCGTGCGGATCGCGCTCGAGATCAAACAGCATCGGCCGGAAATTTTCGCAGTGCACGTATTTCCATCGCTTGTCGCGGATCATGATCAGCCGCGCCTCGCTCTGGTCGATACCGAGCTCGACGCGGGCGCGCCGAGTGGCATAGTCGTATTCCGAGATGACGTAGTCGCGCCATTTCTCCGGCTGGCCCTTGCCGTGAAGCAGGAGGCTTAACGAGCGGCCCTCGAGAATATGCGGGATGGGCTGGCCGCCGAAGAATTCGAGAAAGGTCGGCGCAAGATCGATGCCTTCGACCAGCTCCGCGCAGGCCGTTCCGCGCGCGGCATCGGCCTCCGGCCGCGGGTCGTAGACGATCAGCGGCACGCGCACGGTCTGCTCGAAGAACAGGTCCTTCTCGCCCATCCAGTGATCGCCGAGATAGTCGCCATGGTCGGAGCTCATGACGATCATCGTGTTGTCCATGAGCCCGCGTTTTTCCATATAGGCAAACAGCTTACCGAGCTGATCGTCGAGCTGCTTGATCAGGCCCATATAGGCCGGGATCACGCGCTCGCGCACTTCGTCGCGCGAGAAAGCGCGGCACACGCGCGTTTTCTGGTACGCGGCGAACACCGGATGATCGGTCCGCCGTTCGGCTTCCGACCGTACCGGCGGCAGGATGTGCTGTTTGCCGTACATGGCGTGGTAGGGCGCCGGCACGATATAGGGCCAGTGCGGCTTGATATAGGAAAGGTGACACAGCCAGGGCTGGTCGCCGGCCGCGGCGATGAAGTCCATCGCACGGCGCGTCATGTACGGCGTCTCGGAATGCTCCTCGGCCACGCGCGCCGGCAGATTGTCGTAGCGCATCAGCCAGCCGGAGAGGATTTCGCCATCGTCGCCTTCCGCCGAATTGGCCCATTCTTCCCAGGGATTGCGGCCGAGGAAGCCCTGTTGGCGTAGATAATTATCGTAGGGCGGATCGGGGTCGTAGGGCCCGTCCGGGTGCAGGCCGTCGTCGCGCTCGAACGGCTCGAAGCCGCACTGCGACACCAACACCCCGATCGGCGAGCCTGGATCGATGCCGAGCCATTCCATGCCCTTGGTATCGGCGACCATATGGGTCTTGCCGACGAGGGCCGTGCGCACGCCCAGCGGGCGCAGGTGGTCGCCGAGCGTCGGCTCGCCGACGCGCAAGGGAAAACCGTTCCAGGTCGAGCCGTGCGAGCGGCAATAGCGCCCGGTGTAATAGCTCATCCGCGACGGCCCGCAGAACGGCGACTGCACGAAGGCGGCGTCGAACCGCACGCCTTTTGCGGCAAGCGCGTCGAGGTGTGGCGTGTGCAAGTACGGGTGGCCGTAACAGGACAGGTAGTCCCAGCGCAATTGATCGGCCATGATCCAGAGCACGTTCTTGGCAGAAGGCATTGACGAATTCTCCGAGGGAGGTTCGAGCGCGCTCACATCCATTTCGGCAGGAAGGTCGCGAGGGCGGGAAACAGGAAGATCAGCACCAGCGCCACCAGGATGGCGCCGATGAAGGGCGTAACGCCGGCGAAGATGCGGGAAAGCTTCAGGTCCGGCATCACCGCCTTCACCACGAACACATTCATGCCGATCGGCGGCGTAATCAGCCCGAGCTCGGTGACAAGCACCACCACAATGCCGAACCAGATGAGATCGACGCCGGCCCGGCTGAGCGCCGGCATGAACACCGGTACCAGCAGCAGGAGAATGCCGATCGCTTCGAAGATCATGCCCATGAAGATGGCGATCAACACGATTGCGATCACCAGCCCGGTCGGCGACAGGTGCATGGAATCGACGAGATCCACGAGCCCATAGGGCATGCCGGAGAGATTGATGAACTCAGCAAACACGAGCGCGCCGAAAATCACGATGAACAAGGTCGCGGTGGTGCGCGCGGCTTCCGCCAGCGTGGAAATCCATTCATCGAGCGTGCGCAGGTGGCCGCGCGTGAGCGAGATGGCCATGGCGCCGAAGGCGCCGATGGCCGCCGCCTCGGTCGGCGTGAAGATGCCGCCATAAATGCCGCCGAGCACCAAGACGAACAGGAAAAGCACCGGCCATATCACGCGCAGGGCGCGCCGCTTCACCTTAGGGTCGAGCGGCGCGCCAGCCGGGCCGAATTCCGGATTGCGCCATACCGACCACCTGACCGCGCAGAGGAACAACCCGACCAGCAGCAGGCCGGGCAGGATGCCGGCGAAGAACAATTTGCCGATGTCCTGTTGGGCGACGATGGCGTAAATCACCAGCGGCACCGAGGGTGGGATCATGATGCCGAGGGTGCCGCTGGCGGCAACCGAGCCGGAGGCCAGACTGTCGCTGTAGCGATAGTGCCGCATCGGCGGAATGGCGACCTTGGTCATCGTGGCGGCGGTGGCGAGCGAGGAACCGCACACCGCGGCGAAGCCGGCGCACGCAACCACGGTCGACAACGCGAGGCCGCCTTTGAAGCGCCCGAAGCCGGCATAGGCCGCGTCGTACAGGTCGCGCGAAATCTCCGCCCGGTAGATGAACGTGCCCATGAGGATGAACAGCGGAATAACGGTCAGATTGTAGTTCATCGCGTTTTCCATGACCTGCTGTCCCATCAGCGACAACGCGGCCGGAAATCCACGCAGATAGGCAAAGCCGACGATGCCGACCATCATGGTGGCAAAGCCGACCCGGAGTCCGAAAAAGCACAGAAGGATGAGAACGGCGAAGCCGATCAGGGCGGGGATCATAGGGAGCCCCCCAGATCCTCGGCGCCGTGGTGCTCGCGCGCCAACATGAGGCCGAGAACCTGCATGATCAGGCTGACGACCGAGAGGCCGGCGACCGTAAACGCCACGACCGCGAGCGGCCACTCCAGCACGATCGTCCTGGTCCCGATCTTCTCGGCGTCGACCGCGTAGTCATAAAGCTGATAGGCGATGATCGCCATCACGCCGACGGAGAAAAGCTGGATGATGATGCGGCGCAGCGCATGCGGTATGATGCGGTCGAGCTGTGCCTCGAACAGCTCGACCGTGATGTGCTCGTCGCGCGCGTTGATCAGGCAAAGCCCGGCGAAAATGGTCATCGCCAGCAGGAACTGGACCATCTCCGCAGCGCCGAAGATCGGCGCGGTGAACACGTAGCGGCCCACCACGTCGGCGAAGGTCAGCATCATCATGCCGAATAGCAGAAGCGCCGTGGCGACTTCCGCGATCCGCATCAGCGGAGGCAGCACTGCTTGGGCGAACGCGCGCATTGCCGTCCCGGCAAAGTTGCTGATCCCGGCGGGAAGTGCCGCTCAGTTCGTCTTCTGCGACAGCTCCTGCACGCGCTTGACGTAGAAGTCGTAGGCGGCCTGCCCGTCGATGCCGCGCTTGTTGGCGGTCTCGATCCACTTCTTGGTCAGGTTGTCGCCGATCTTGACCAGCGCCGCCTCGAACTGCGGATCGGCCTCGACCGTCTTGATGCCCGCCTTCTTCAGCTCGACCGCCGCTTCCTTGTCGGCCTCGATCCAGTAGGCCGAAATCATGCGGCCGAACTTGGCGCCGCTCACCGAAGTGATGGCGTCCTGATCCTTCTTCGACAGCGAGTCCCACTTCTTCTGGCTCATCAGGAAAGAAAAGCTGGTCGAGTAGATGCCGCGGTGAAACTGCGTCATCGACTTGGTATAGGGGATGAGGCGGAAGTCGCGCACGCTGGCCGGGCTGACGCCGACATAAGCGTCGACCACGCCGCGCGAGATGATCTCGTTCATCTGCACGGCGGGTCCGGACACGACGCCGGCGCCCACCGCCTTCATGATATTGGCGTTGGTGCCGGGCAGCGCCCAGATCTTGCGCGACTTCAGATCTTCCATCGAATTGAGCGGCTTATCGGTCTGGCTCCACAGCTCGGCCGGCGTGATCACCCACAGCGAAAGCAGGTGAATGCCCTTGTACTCCTTGGCGAAATACTTCTCGTAAGTTTCCCACAGCGCCTGCGACATGGCCGGCGAATCGTGCGTGGCGATGAAGGGCTGCATGGCCACCGTCGGGCCCCACACCCGGTTGGCGATGAAGCCGTTGAACTGGAACGCGGTATCGGCGATGCCTTTCGCCACCGAATCCCACTGCTGCGGCGGCGGCGCCAGCGACTTTGGCGGGATGCTGATCTTCACGTCGCCGTGGGTGGCCTGCTCGACCCATTTGGCCCAGGTCGGCAAGAGCTTGGTGCAGACGGCGTGCTGCGGCGGCCAGAAGCAGTTGGAAATCAGCGTTGTGGCCGCGTGCGCAGGCGTGGCGGCGTAGGCCAAGGCCAGGGCGGCGGCGGTGACGAGCGTCAACGGTCGCATGGAGTCCTCCCACAGTGTTGTCCGCCGGCTTTTTGCGGTTTCCGGCCGTTATTTTCGGATGATCATAAGTGGGAAATAACTTGATTAGAAATCATAATTTGGCAGGATATCATATCGAAATGATATGAAGCTCGATCCGCGCCATCTCGTGCAGCTTGCCGCTATCCTCGATGCCGGCACGTTGCGGGTTGCCGCCGAGCGGCTCGGCACCACACAGCCGGCGCTCAGCCGCACCATTGCGCTGATGGAAGAGCGCATCGGCACGCCGCTGTTCGAGCGCAGCCGGCGCCCGCTGACACCGACCGCCACCGGGGTCGAACTCGCCGCCTTCGGCCGCACCATCCTCAGCGCCATGGAGCGCGCCGACAACATCTCGCGCGACATCACCGACGGCCAATACGGCACCATCCGCGTCGGCGCGCCGCCGTTCTTCTGCGATCACCTGTTGAGCCGCATGATCGGCGAGTTCGTGCGCACGCGTCCGCAGATTCGCGTGGTGCTGCACGGCGACTATTTTCCGGCGCTGGTAGCGGCCATGTTCAATCACCAGCTCGACATGGTGATCGGCCCGTTCGAGCTGGTGGAGCGGCCGAGCGGGCTCGACGTCGAGCGCATATCGCAAAACCGAAACATCATCGTGTGCCGGCCCGGCCACAAACTCGCGTGCCGCAAGCGGCTGAGCTCCGCCGAGCTCGAAGCCGCGATGTGGATAGGGCATTCGCGCGACAGCGTGCTGGCGGCCGACATGCGCGCGACGCTTGCCGACCTCGGCGTCAGCCGGCTCAACGTCGTGTTCGAGAGCAATTCCGCCGCGGCCGTGGTGACCATGCTGCGCGAGGGCGACTATTTGAGCGTGTTGCCGCTCTTGTCGGTGGCGCAGCGCATCGCCGCCGGCGAATTGGCCGCGCTGCCAACCCCGCGCCGCGGCCCCGAACGCTGGACCGGTATCATCACCCGCAGCGACAGCACGCCGAGTGCTGCCATGATCGAACTCAAGAAGGCGCTAGCACGCGAGATCAACGCGGTGGTGCCGCTGATGAACGAGATCGCCGCGCCCCGGGTAACCGGCCTGCATGAGTAGCCGGTGGCGCGCAATCCAGCTTTGGCGGCCAAAGAACTCGGATGACCAAGAATCGCCGCTCGCGGGGCGAGCCATGCGTGTAGCAAATAGCTCCGATCACGATTATTCGTTTTCGCCTCGCAGAGCGGCCCTATATTGTCTCCGCGCCGCGCCGAGGGCCGGCCAGAGCATGGACGACTGACCGGGGTTTTCGAGGATGGCGGTGCAATCGGTGCCAACGGGCGCGGCGGCGAGCGCGTGGCGCACACCCATAGTAATCCTTATCTGCGGCTGCCTCATCAGCGCGATCGGCTTCGGACCGCGCGCGGCGCTCGGCCTGTTCCTCACGCCGATGACGCAGATGCATGGCTGGGGCCGCGACATCTTTGGGCTGGCGCTTGCCATCCAGGTGATCGTCTGGGGCGCGGCGCAGCCGTTTGCCGGCGCGGTCGCCGACCGCTTCGGCGCGGTGCAGGTCCTGGTGGTGAGTTCCCTGGTCTATTGTCTCGGGCTCGCCTGGATGGCCTATGCGCGCACCCCCTTGACGCTCGACATGTCGGCCGGCGTGTTGTGCGGCCTCGGCATCGCCGGCACTTCTTTCGCTCTCGTCATTGCCGCTTTCGGCAAGCTGATGCCGGCGCATATGCGCTCGCTTGCCTTCGGCGCCGGCACCGCCGCCGGATCGTTCGGGCAGTTCCTGTTTTCGCCGCTCGCCGTCGGCTTCATCCAGTGGTTCGGCTGGCAGCATGCGCTGGTCGGCTTCGGGCTCATCACGCTCAGCATCATCCCGCTGGCGGCGGCATTGCGCACGCCGGCGAGCGAGACCGCCGGCCAGCGCGCCGCGCCGCAGCAGTCGCTGCGCGAGGCGCTGGCCGAAGCCTTCGGGCACCGCTCTTTTGTGTTGCTGGTGCTCGGATTCTTCACCTGCGGCTTCCAGCTCCTGTTCATCACCGTGCATCTGCCGGCCTATCTGGTCGACCGCGGCCTTTCGGTCGATGACGGCGCCTGGACGCTCGGCACCATCGGGCTGTTCAATATCATCGGCTCGTTCACCGCGGGTTGGCTCGGCAACCGCATGCCCAAACGCTATCTGCTGTCGATCATCTATATGCTGCGCTCGGTCGCCGTGATTGCGTTCGTCACCTTGCCGATGACCAACGCTTCCGCCATCGCTTTCGGCGCGGGGATGGGCCTGTTGTGGCTGTCGACGGTGCCGCCGACCTCGGCGCTTGTGGCGATCATGTTCGGCACGCGCTGGATGGCGACGCTGTTCGGCATCGCCTTCTTCAGCCACCAGGTCGGCGGTTTTCTCGGTGTCTGGCTCGGCGGGCTGCTTTATGACACGACCGGTTCCTACGACGTGGTGTGGTGGCTGTCGGTGGTGTTCGGCGTGATCTCCGCCATCATCAACCTGCCGATCGTCGAACAGCCGGTCGGCCGCGCGGCGGAAGCGGCGGTGTGATCGCCGCTTCCGACTGCATTTTGCTTAAGCCTGGTAAACCCGCTCGCCGCTTGAACGCGCGTAAAGCTCGCCGATCTTCTTGCGCGCGTAGAACATGCGCGTCTTGACGGTGTTGCGCGGGACGTCGAGGATTTCGGCGGCTTCTTCCACCGATTTGCCGTGGTAGTAGACGAGGTCGATGACTTCGCGGTGATCCGCCGACAGCTGCGCGATGCAGGTCCGCAGCAGCGCGCCTTCATCGTTCTTCTGCGCGCATACTTCCGGATCGTCGGCGTAGTCCGCGATGCTTTCCACCAGCGCATTATCGAGCGGCGCGTCGCGGCGCTGCCGGCGCACGGTCAACGCCTTGAAGCGGGCGATCGCGAGGATCCAGGTGGAGACTTGGCTGCGGCCTTCGAAGCGATCCGCCTGCCGCCAGACGTCGAGGAACACTTCGCTCACCACGTCCTCGGCCTTGCAGGCGTCGCCGACGAGCCGCAGCACGAAACGGTAGACCTTCACATTGTGGCGCGCATAGAGCGTGCGCATCGCCAACTGGTCGCCGTCGGCGATCCGCTCGATCAGGCTTTCATCCGAACTGTCTTGGACGGCGGCGATCTGCTGCGTCCAAGTCTTCGAGGCCTGGGTAAGCGCGTATCCCTGTTGCATTGACGTCTCCCCTGGCGCCTTTTCGGCGTTTGTCTAGCCTCAGGGGTAGCAAGCGGCTGTTTCTGCAAGTTTTCGCTTAGGGAGAATCTGGTTTCGCGGCGGCGCGAATTGTTTCGCGGGCAGGCCCGGCGTGAAACAATTGGCCTGCGGCCGCCCAGTTTTGTTTCGCAGGCGCCCCTGGCGTGAAACAATCGCGGCCCTGCGTATCAGCGGCTTTTGGGCGGTGCCCGCGTGCTTGGGTGCCGGCCCGGCGGAATTTCCCCTTATTTCCGAGGTGCTAAGCGAACAACCATAGCTTCCGCCCCGGGGACTCACAGTAGTCCTCGCTGCGGATGGCCGCTTGCACCGGGGCACCCATCGCGCCAAAAAGGCCTCCGGCGTCAGTCAGCGGTGAGGTCGGTGTGGCCAGCTTCAAAGCGATCGTGATCGAAAAGGCCGACGGCGGCACCAAGGCGGCGCTGACCGACTTCGACGAGGCCAATCTGATGGAGGGCGACGTCACCGCCGGCGTCGAGTACTCGACCCTCAACTACAAAGACGGGCTTGCCATTACCGGCAAGGCGCCGGTGGTGCGCCGATTCCCGATGATCGCCGGCATCGATTTTGCCGGCACTGTGGAAGCCTCCAACCATCCGGCCTGGAAGGCCGGCGACAAGGTCATCCTCAATGGTTGGGGGCTGGGCGAGGCGCATCTCGGCGCCTATGCCGAGAAGGCCCGCGTCATGGGCGGCTGGCTGGTGGCGCTTCCCCAAGGCATGAGCGCGCATGACGCCATGGCAATCGGCACCGCCGGCTATACCGCCATGCTGGCGGTGATGGCGCTGGAGCGGCATGGGCTGACCCCGGAGCAGGGGCCTATTGCCGTCACCGGCGCCGCTGGTGGGGTTGGCTCGGTCGCGGTCGCCATCCTTGCCAAGCGCGGCTTCACCGTGCACGCCATAACCGGACGCGCCGAGGAGGCCGATTACCTCAAGGGCCTGGGCGCCGCCGAGATCGTCGGCCGCCAGGAGCTGGCGGACAAGCCGCGGCCGCTCGCCAAGGAGCGCTGGGCGGGCGCCGTGGATGTGGTCGGGTCCACGACCTTGGCCAATCTGTTGTCCATGACCCGCTATGGCGGAGCGGTAGCAGCCTGCGGCCTGGCCGGCGGAATGGACCTTCCAGGATCGGTCGCCCCGTTCATTTTGCGCGGGGTGTGTCTTTACGGCATCGACTCGGTCATGTGTCCGCTGCCCAAGCGAAAAGAGGCGTGGAAAAGACTGGCCGAGCAGTTGGACCGCCAGAAATTGGCCGCCATGACGCGGGAAATCGGGCTCGATGAGGTGATCGGAGTCGCGCCCGACATCCTTGCCGGGCGCGTGCGCGGCCGGATCGTTGTCAAGGTCCGGTAAAACATGTTCATGATTTGGCGACGAAAACCGTTCATAATGGCTTAGCCTTAAGAAACGGTCTTTGTTCGGGTGCCGATGTTGCGTCAGGCGGAGTAACGGGGATGGTGCGCGCGTTTTTGCTGCTGGCGGGCCTCTTGGCCGCCGTGCCGGCCTTGGCCGGTGAGATGACGGCGCAGGAAGCGCGCCGCTTCATCGTCGGCAAGATGTTCTACTACAACTGCTTCGAAGGCACTCGCGGCCACGGCCGCGTCTATCCCGACGGCTCCGTCGCCGGTTCCATCCAGATCCGCGGCGAAGGACGCGTGCATTTCGCGGCGCTGCCGCCCGGCACGCTAAGGGTGCGCGGCGAGTTGGTCTGCGCGTCGCTGCGCGGCCTGCCGATCCATCCGTGCTTCAACCTCGTGCGCACCAGCGGTGAAAGCTTCCGCGGCTCGATCGCCGGCCTCGGCTTTGCCTATTGCAACTTCACCCGCCGCTACGAGCGAGCCCATGTCGTGCACAATCATGCGGGTCCCCTGGCCTTACGCCCGTCGCTGACGGCCGAGCGCGAATAGGACCGACGACATCGCCGGCGTGTCTGCAACCAAACGGAGCCGGCAGCCGTTGAGCAAGCGATGAGTCAGCAGCAGACCAGCCCGTCGCGCGGGCTCCGTTCGCCCGAAGTCACTGGCTTCTACGAGCCCGATACGGGCAGCATCCAGTACGTGGTGAGCGATCCTGCCAGCAAAAAAGCCGCCGTCATCGATGCGGTTTGGAATTTCGATCCGCGCAGCGCCCGCACCGACACGCACTCGGCGGATGCGATTCTCGATCATCTGCGTACGCGCGGCCTGGCGGTGGAATGGATTCTCGACACCCACCCGCATGCCGATCATTTCATGGCCGCCGCTTATCTCAAGGAAAAGCTCGGCGCGGCGCAGGCGATCGGCGCGAAGGTGCGCGACATCGCGCAGCTATGGCGCGGCTTTTATCACCTGCCGCATGCCCTCGACGTCGAGGCCGCGTTCGACCGATTGTTCGCCGACGGCGACACCTTCAAAATCGGAGGGCTCGATGTGCGGGTCATGCTGTCGCCCGGCCACACCCTCGGCTCGATCACCTATGTTGTCGGCGAGGATGCGGCCTTCGTGCACGACACGCTGATGTTCCCCGATTCCGGCTCTTCGCGCGCCGATTTCCCCGGCGGCGACGCCGCAACGCTCTACCGCTCGATCCAGGCGATCCTCGCCTTGCCGCCGCAGACGCGCCTCTTCGTCGGCCACGATTACTGCAAGGACGGCCGTGCGCCGAAGTGGGAAGCGACGGTCGCCGAGCAAAGGCGCGCCAACATCCATGTCAAGGACGGCGTCACGCAAGAGCAGTTCGTCAAGCTGCGCACCGAACGCGACAAGACACTGGCGCTGCCCGACCGCATGCTGCATGCCCTGCAGGTCAACTTGCGCGGCGGCCGCTTGCCCGAGCCGGAAAGCGACGGGCACAGTTATTTCAAGATCCCGGCCAATAGGTTTTGAGGGCCTCTTGCCCCGGACGCGGCGCAGCATGAAGCGAAGCGGAATGCTGCGCCGCTGATCCGGGGCCGTTTCGGATTCCGAATTTGTAACGGTCCCGGGTCTGCAGCGCATCACTGCGTGCTGCGCTGCGCCCGGGACAAGGTCTTACTTCGCCGGAAAGATCATGCAGGTGGTGGTCGCGTGCGCGTAGAGCTTGCCGCTTAGATCCTTCAGGTCGCCTTCCGAGGTGGCAACCGTGCGTCCACGGTGAATGATGCGGCCTTCCGCCCGCACCGGTCCGGTGTCCTTGGTGATCGGGCGCACCAAATTGAATTTGAGCTCGAGCGTGGTCCAGGCTTCGCCCTTGGCCAGCGTCGAGAAGATGGCGCAGCCGAGCGCAGAATCGAGCAGCGTCGCGGCAAAACCGCCGTGCACGGTGCCGATCGGATTGTAATGGCGGTATTCCGGCTTGCCCTCGAACACGGCCCGGCCTTCCTCGACCTCGATGAGGAGAAAGCCAAGTGTTTCGGCCATCGGCGCCTGCGGCTGTGTGCCGCCGACAATGCCCTTGAGGAACGGGAGGCCGCCCAGCTCCTTGATCACCTCGGGCGCCACAACGCCGTAGTTCCGCGCACGTTCATTCATTGACCGCCCTCCATTGCGGGGGACCTTACCGCGCGCCCGCCGGCGGGGAAAAACAGCCGCTGGTAGAGCCAGCGATGCCGACCAGCACGGCGCCCAGCCCGATGAAGGAGAGGGCGCGGAAAATGCCGGTCAGTCCGGCCATGTCGACGAGAAAGACCTTGCCGATGGTGAGTGCGACAACCGCGGCCGAGGCAAGCCGCGCCGGTTGCGAGCGCAGCGCGAAGCCGGCGGCCAGCAAGGCGACGCCGAACACCAGCCACACGACGGAATAGGCATATTGCTCCGCGTCGCTGGTCGGCAGCGAAGGTGCAAGCAGGCTGCCGTGGAATAGCCGGCGTACCTCCAATGACAGATAAAGCAGCGCCAGAACGATCGCGGCCGCCGCCGCGACATAGCGGTAGGCCGGTGGGCGGCTGGCGCGCTCAACCAGCGCAAGGATCGCCGCCAGCAAGGCCGGGATGCCGTAACCGAGCAGGATCAGGTTGATGAACGGGCCGCCGACGTCGGTTGCCTGCAGGAAGGGATTGAGCGTCAGCAGGAGGCCGATGACGGCGCAGCCGTTCGAGCCCGCGATGCGGGCCTGCAATTCCCGTAGGACGCCACGGTCGCGCAGCGCGATCACGAAGGCAACGATCGCGATGATCGGAAAGGCGAGAAGCAGGAGTGCCAGCAGCTCGAGCATGGTCCGCCCCGGGGGAATCGCTTTCGTGCCATGGTAGGCGGGGGTTAGACGCCGCGAAAGCAGGAGCGGTTCAGGGGCGGAGCGGGCGGCGGCTAGTGAACGTCGAGCCGGAAGGGTTCGCCTTCCATGGCGGCGGTGCCGGGTCCGATGGCCTCGATGGCGCGGACCATGCGGCCGTCGCGCTTGAGCAGGCGGTCGGCGATGCCGATGATGCGTGCGTTCGGCTGCGCCGTGGCCGAGGCGCGCCGGATCGCCTGCGCGATTTCGTCCTCGTCGCGCTGCGGATTGAGCGCGCAGGCTGCCACGTAGGCGCCGGCGGTGGAACGGCTGATGCCGGCGAAACAGTGCACCACCATCGGCGTTGTCCGGTCCCACCCACCGACGAAGTCGATCAGCCGGGCGACGTGCTCGTCGTCCGGGCAGGCATAGCCTTCCATCGGCGCCGCAATATCGTCGACGCTGAGGACGAGATGGTTCTCCGGCGCGATATGCACCGGTCGCTCGACCCGATGCACCAGCCGCAGCAAGGTCACGATGTGGCGCGCCCCGGTTTTATCCACCGTGGCGTGCAGGCGGGCTAGCGAACAGACATGGATCATTGCGGTCCCATCGACGATTCTTGCGTCATATCTATGACCGGAATCGCCATATGGAAAGCATCACGCGCGCATCAGCCGCTGCAGGCGCTCGCGAAAGCGCGTCTCCGCGGTTTCCGCCGGCCAGGGCGTGAGAAAGTCGCGTTCCGTCGCGGCCGTAACTTTCGGCGGATGGCCGAAGAAGCGGCGGGCCTCCTCCTCGGCAAAACCGGCAAGCCGGGTTGCCTCAAGATAGGCGGCGTTGCGGTCCGCCGCCTTGATCAGCCCGGTGAGCTTTTCCGGCAGCTTGGCAGGCAGTCCGAAGCGCAGATGGATGGCGGCGAGCAGGCGGCGCTCGACCGCCTTGTAGCTGTCGCCGATCACGGCCTTGAACGGCGAGATCATGTCGCCGATCACGTATTCCGGCGCGTCGTGCAGCAGCACGGCGCGGCGTCCGGCGGCGTCGAGCCGCGGCAGCTTGGCACGCGCCAGTGCTTCAACCAGCAGCGCATGCTGGGCGACCGAGAAGATATGCGCGCCTTCGGTCTGCCCGTTCCAGCGCGCCACCCGCGCCAGCCCGTGCGCGATGTCCTCGATCTCGATATCGAGCGGGGAGGGGTCGAGCAGGTCGAGCCGCCGCCCCGACAGCATGCGCTGCCAGGCGCGCCGCGATTCTTGTCGGGTTTCCGCGTATCTCTTCTTCGGCACGACGCTGACACATCCCTCCGCGCCATGCCCGCGCTGTTCGCGGGCATCCACGCCTTCCTTACTAAGGCGCGGATGGCCGGGACAAGCCCTGCCATGATGAGAAAATTAGCGCTTTAGCTTGGCGAGCTTCTGGACCGCCGCATGGCGGTGGCAATTCACCAGATGATCGTTGACCATGCCGACCGCCTGCATGAAGGCGTAGACAATGGTCGGGCCGACGAATTTGAAACCGCGGGCGACGAGCTCCTTCGACATCCTGCGCGAAATTTCGGTCTCCGCCGGCACCTGGCCGACGTGCTTGAACGCGTTTTGCTTCGGGCTGCCGTCGACAAAGTCCCACAGCAGCTTGGAAAAACCGGGGCCGTCTTCCATGATCTTCTGATAGGCGCGCGCGGACGACACCGTGCCTTCGATCTTGGCGCGGTTGCGCACGATGCCGGCGTCCTGCATGAGCCGTTCGATTTGTTTCGGCGTATAGCGCGCGATTTTCTCCGGCTCGAAATCGTCGAAGGCGCGGCGGAAATTCTCGCGCTTGCGCAGGATGGTGATCCAGGAAAGTCCGGCCTGAAAGCCGTCGAGCACGAGCTTCTCATAGAGCGCGCGGTCGTCGTATTCCGGCACGCCCCATTCCTCGTCGTGATAGGCGACGTAGAGCGGGTCCTGCTTGGGCCAGGGGCAGCGGACAAGGCCGTCGCTATGAATGCTGCGCGCGCTCATGTCGCCGCTTGCGTTTCTCCCGGCCAGGCAAAGTGCGCCCAGTCCGGCTTCACCACGCGCAGCGCGATGCCGCCGCAGGTAAGCTGCGTGCCGGCAGCGAGCGCATCCGCCACGCGGTCGAGCCGCAGCATGGCGAGCCCGCGGCTTTTCGCCGCCGAGCCGAGCGTGCCCACCTGCTTGTCGCCGGCCATCACCGGCAGGCCGGAAGAAGGCGCGGCATCCTCAAAGGCAACCGGCACCAGCCGGCTGCGGGCGCTGGCGCGGTGCTCGACGCGCGACACCACTTCCTGCCCGACATAGCAGCCTTTCTCGAAATCGACGCCGCCGAGCTGATCCATGTCCGCTTCGTGCACGAAGGTGTCGCCGTAGGCGAAGTCCTCGCCGCCGCGCGGCACGCCGAGCGCAATGCGGTGGGCCTCGTAGGCGCCGGCATCGACCGGGGTCGCGCCGAGATCGGCGGCAGCCTGCTCGGCCAGATGCGGCGGCAGCATCACCCGCATGCCGAGGGCCGCAAGCCGCGGATCGGGATAGCAAAGACCGTACTCGGTATCGCCCGTGCCGTCCCACACCGCCATCACGCCGAGCACTTCGGACAGGTCCTCCACCAGCACCTTGGCGCGCAGCTTGTAGAAATTCAGCTTGTCCACCAGCAACGAAGCGAGCGCGCGCGGGCAGTCGAGAAAGAAGCCGCCGCCGTCCTCGGCCGGTGCCTCCGCCACGATGAAATCGCCGATGATCTTGCCCTGTGGCGTGAGCAGGGCGGCATAGCGCGGCTCGCCGGGGACGACCTTGCCCATATCGTTGGTGGCAAGCCCGTTGAGGAACTTGCGCGCGTCCTCGCCGGCCACCTTGAGCACCCCACGGTCGGGAAGAAGCGCTGCCTGCATGTCGGATTCCCTTGGGTTTTTCACGCCCAATCTCTTGCCAGAACTGGCGACGAAACGTAAGCGCTGTCGGCGAGGGCTCAAGCCTTGGCGGGAATGGCGGCCAGATGGCGGAAACCTACGACCTGATCCTCAAAGGCGGCACCGTCGTCAACCAGGACGGCGAGGCCGTGCGCGATCTAGGCATCCGCCGCGGCCGCTTTGCCCATATCGGCGACCTGGCGCGCGCGTCGGCCGGTGAGACGATCGACTGCCGCGGCTTGCACCTCTTGCCTGGCGTGATCGACAGCCATGTGCATTTCCGCGAGCCCGGCCTCACCCACAAGGAAGATTTGGAATCGGGCTCGCGCGGCGCCGTGCTCGGCGGCGTCACCGCCGTGTTCGAAATGCCGAACACGGAACCCACCACCACCACCGCCGCAGCGGTCGCCGACAAGGTCAAGCGCGCGCATCACCGCATACATTGCGACTTCGCCTTCTATGTCGGCGCCACCCGCGAGAACACCGGCGATCTGGCAGAACTGGAAAGGCTGCCGGGGGTGGCCGGCGTCAAGGTGTTCATGGGCTCCTCCACCGGCTCGCTGCTGATCGAGGACGACGACGGCGTGCGGGCCGTGCTCAACACCATTCGCCGCCGCGCCGCCTTCCATTGCGAGGACGAATACCGCCTGCGCGAGCGCATGAACTTGCGCGTCGCCGGTGATGCGGGCTCGCATCCGGTTTGGCGCGATGCCACCGCCGCCCTGATGGGCACGCAGCGGCTGCTCGGCTTGGCGCGCGAGACCGGCAGCCGCGTGCACGTGCTGCATGTCACCAGCAAGGAAGAGGCGGAATTCCTCGCCGGATACAAGGACGTCGCCACCGCGGAATGCACACCGGCGCATCTCACGCTTGCCGCGCCCGGCTGCTATGAGCGCCTCGGCACCTTCGCCCAGCTCAACCCGCCGATCCGCGATGCCGCGCATCGCGCCGGCCTCTGGCACGGCATCGCGCAAGGCGTGATCGACAGCATCGGCTCCGACCATTCGCCGCATACACGCGAGGAAAAGACGCCCGCCTATCCGAACACGCCCTCCGGCATGCCCGGCGTGCAGACGCTGGTCCCGCTCATGCTCGACCACGTCAATGCCGGCCGCCTCACCCTGGCGCGCTTTGTCGATCTCACCAGCGCGGGGCCCGCCCGCATTTTCGGCATGGCCGCCAAGGGCCGCATCGCCGTCGGCTACGATGCCGACCTGACGGTGGTCGACCTCAAGCGCCGCGAAAGCATCGATAACGCCTGGATTGCCGCGCGCGCCGGTTGGACGCCCTATGACGGCATGAGCGTCACCGGCTGGCCGGTGGGAACCTTGGTGCGCGGCAATAAGGTCATGTGGGAGGGCAGCGTGACGGGGCCTGGATGCGGAGAGCCGGTGCGTTTCGTCGAGACACTGTGAAGTTAACCGTTGCGCCATGCACAATCCAAGGTAAGTTAACTTCAACGAATGCGGGAAATTTTCGCGGAATTTTCATAGATTATGACGGATAATCCCGTAGAACCGAGTTGTTGATCTGAACGTTGGCAGCCGTCTGCGTTGCGGCCCCCGGGCCGCTTCGTTGAGGGGCAGCGATCCATGAGCGTCGAACTGGTTTCTCTTCGCATGCTGCTGGTTGCCGCGCCGCCGGCGCAGGAGGATCTGTGGCGCAAGGGTGCGGCGATGGCGTCGGCCACGGCGGACGCCGCCGCTGCCGCCGGCACGCTCGCCCGCGACGGCTTCGACCTGTGCATCCTCGAAGCGAACTTGCCCGATGCCGAGAAGGCGGCATTGCTCGCAGCCGCGCGCGCGGCGCGCTCGGCGCCTTTGGTGTTCGCTTCGGTGCCGCGCGGCGCGGCGCGCCCCGCCGCGGTCGACGGCGTCATGGCTCGGCCGAGCAGTGCCGAGGACGCACGCAAGCTGGTCGAGATCGGCGCCCGCACCAAGATCCCGACCGGCGTTCTGATCGTCGACGATTCCGGCACGACCCGCGCCGTCATCCGCAAGATCCTTACCGCCAGCCGCTTCGCCCTCGACGTCCACGAAGCGAGGGAAGGCATTGGGGCGCTCGGCGCAATCAACAGCGGGAATTTCGGATTGGTCTTTCTCGACTATAACATGCCCGGCTTTAACGGCTTCGAGACATTGTCGGAGATCAAGCGCATCGCGCCTACCGTATCGGTGGTGATCATGACCGCGACCATCGACAACAAGATCGCCGACCGCGCGCATTCGGCAGGCGCGCTCGCCTTTCTCAAGAAGCCGTTTTTCCAGGCCGATATCGACGCGGTGCTCGCGCGCTATTACGGCCTGAGTTTCGTTTCGCCCTAGATTATTTCAGCAGGCGGCGCGGTGCGACTATTGCCGCGGCAGTTCGAGCGAGAATTCGCCGTTACGGATGCGCTCGCCCAAGCCTTCGGCGAAAGCAGCGGCGGCATCCTCGCCGTAGGTCGAGACGAATTCGGCAAGCGCTGCGAAAAGGCAGGCTTGCGCCAGGCAGTCGCCGTCGATGCCGTCGTGCTGCGCCTCGGCCCATGCCTCCTGCAGATAGCCGAGCGCCGCGCGCTTCTGCTCGTGGTCGGAAACCGGTTCAGACCGGTCGATCGAATGTCCAATCGTGGCCACGTTTTCGTCCCCTCCGCCCGCCCGCGAACGCGATTAATAATGCCGCTTCAAGTCCCACGCGCACGTTAGCACGCGCGCTTCGCACCGCGAGGTGGACCTTAAGAAAAGGTTAATGCCAGCAGGGACTTATCCACCGCCACGCGCATCAATTGGCGTAGCGCGCGGTGATTTCGCGGGAGATCTTGGCGCCCTCCTGCAAATAGCGGCGAATCGCGAGATCGGCGGCCGGCGTGCAGGTACGGTAGGTCTGCTGGAAGCCGCGATAACCACGATTGAAGCTGGCGATGATCATCTTGCGGCGCTCGCCGTCGGGCGCCTCGGCGTCGACGAGGCGCTGCATCTGGTCACGCCATTTCTGTCCCTCATGGGCGCCGCAGAGCGCCCGCAGATAGTGCAGGGCGCCGAGAATCTCGGCCAGCCGCTGCAGCTCGTGGTCGAAAGGCGCCGGCGTGTCGGCCGCGTGCGGGACAGCCGGCGGCGGCGGGTCTTCGGCGCGCACGGGTGCCGCCGCAAGGCAGAGCAGGACCGAGGCGATGGTCAGGAGCTTTTTCACGCGGCTTTTGGCTGCTGTTCAACCGGAGGCCCCGATATGCCCCCGCTCTGAGGCATTCGCAAGGCGGCGGTTCAGGTGCCGAGCCGTTCGGCCGCTGCCGCCACGATCTCGGCGAGGCCCTCGGTCGTCTTGAGGTGCGACAATTGCGCGGGCGCCAACCAGCGGGCGTCGTCGAGCTCCTCGTTGAGCACCGGCTCGCCGGCGAGCCAGCGTGCGGCAAAGCTCAGGATGACGAAGTGCCGCTCGACGCGGCCTTGCGCGTCGCGCATGATCACCTCGCGATGGCCGGCGAGCGCGATCGGCTCGATGATGAGCTGCGTTTCCTCGCGCACTTCGCGGATCACCGCCTCGTGCAGCGTCTCGCCGGCTTCGACCGCACCGCCCGGCAAAGTGTAGAGGCTAAGAGCCGGCTTGCGCGCGCGGCGCACCACCAGCACCTTGCCGTCGCGCATGATGGCGGCGCTGACCGCAAGAAAGGGGCGCTCGGGATAGGCGCGCGCGTCGCTCATGGCATGGCGATCATGCACTGCGCTGCATCAGTCCGTCGACCACCGCCTGCGGCGCCGCGGCTTGGCCATGCTCCGCGTCGCCGTTGATCAGCGCGCCTGCGCTGGCAACCAGCGGCTTGAGCCAAGCGGCCGCCGCTTCGGCGATGAGACCGCCGGCCTCCGGCGATAGCCCGGCGCGCAGCGCCGCCGCGGTCGCCTGCAGCATGGCGCTCATGGTGTCGCTCAACGTATCGAGGCGCTCGCGCAGAGCGGGGTCGGCCGCGTCATAGGCGGCAATGGCCAGCTCGCGGCCCTTGAAGCTTGAGCCGGCGAAATGCTGGCGATAGCTTGTCGGCCGCCAGGCGAGGAAATCCTCGACGCAATCCGGGCAGCTCGGCAGCATTTCGAGCAGCATGACGGCTTCGTTGAAGTGGTTGAGGTAGTCGGTGGCGAGGCCGGTCACGGGATTGATGTTGGCGGCGGCAAGCCGCTCACCCGCGGCATGCGCGCCGGGCAGGCTGTCGGGTGCTTGCACCGCGCCGATGCAATCCTGATATTTCATCGACGCCCCGCAGCCGCCATCCACCCTGCCGCTATGTTATCGTTTTCGGCGGTTAAGGCGCGCTTAAGCCCGGATAAGTCCAGGATTTCGAAACGATATGTGCGGCCGTTACACCATCACCTCGGCGCCGGAAGCGGTCCGCGCGCTGTTCCGTTACGCGGAGCAGCCGAATTTCCCGCCGCGCTACAACGTGGCGCCGACGCAGCCGATTCCGATCGTGCGCTTGGCCGACGGCCAGCGCCATTTCGCCTTGGTGCGCTGGGGCCTGTTGCCGTCCTGGGTCAAGGACCCGAAGACCTTCACGCTGCTGATCAACGCGCGCGGCGAGAGCGTGATCGACAGGCCGGCCTTCCGCGCCGCCATGAAACGCCGCCGCTGCCTCATCCCGACGGACGGCTTCTACGAGTGGAAAGCGGTCGGCGGGCGCAAGCAGCCCTATTTCGTGCGGCTGAAGTCAGGCACCCCGATGGCCTTGGCCGGGCTGTGGGAGTGCTGGACCGGACCGAACGGCGAAGAGCTCGAGACGGCGGCGATCGTCACCACCGACGCCAATCGCCAGCTATCCGAAATTCACGGCCGCATGCCGGTGATTGTGCCGCCGGAGGCGTTCGATCTGTGGCTCAATTGCAGCGACGTCGACGCCACCACCGCCGCGGCGTTGATTCAGCCGGCGCCTGAGAACCTGCTCGAGGTCTACCCGGTGTCGCCCGCGGTCAACCGCACCGCCAACGATAACCCGCAGCTGGTCGAGCCGCTCGCCGCCGGCGCCGAGACGCAAGCGGCGCCCGCGCCGCCAACGCGCCCTGCGCGCGCAAAGCCGGCGAAAGAGAAGGGAGACAGCGGGCAGGGGGCGTTGTTCTAGAGCGGCGGCCGCGAGCGATTATTCGGGCAAATCCTGCAACGGCATCAGAACACGCGTACGGCTTCACGCTCGATATCCGCTCGCAAAGCCGGATGCAGCCCTTCGCGCGTTCCATAGTCGAGTTTATCGCCAACTCGTTCGCGCAGCACCAGATAGGCGTCCATGAGTCCGTCAAATCCAAAGCGGCGAGACTTGTCCTTATCGATAAACACATCGACGTCCGAATCTTGGCCCGCCTCATCGCGCGCGTGCGAGCCGAAAAGGTAAAGTGCGGCCACGCCGTAACCGCGCAGGCGAGGCTCGGCCTCCTTCAATCTCGCAATCAATTCCTGGCGCTTCATACGTAGCAGCCTAGCAAAGCTCCGGCACTTTCTTCACTTGCAAAAGACTTGCTTTTGTGGGGCTCTACGACAACACCTTCCCCGGATTTAAAATTCCATTGGGATCGAGCAGCCGCTTGATGCCCCGCATCAGGTCGATCGCCACCGGGTCCTTGTAGTCCGCCAATATGTCGCGCTTCATCACGCCGACGCCGTGCTCGGCCGAGATGGAGCCGCCGAGCTGCTTGACCACCGCGAACACCGCCTTGTTGACCTCGTCCCAACGCTTGAGGAACTGCTCGCGGTCGGCGTCCTCGGGCTGCGTCACGTTGTAGTGGATGTTGCCGTCGCCCATATGGCCGAAGGGCAGCGGGCGGCAGCCGGGGATCAGCCTGGTCACGGCGGCGTTGGCTTGCTCGATGAAGGCCGGCACGGCGGCGACCGGCACGGAAACGTCGTGCTTGACCGAGGCGCCGATATGGCGCTGCACCTCGCCGAACAATTCGCGGATGCGCCAGAAGGCTTTGCCCTGCTCCAGGCTTTCGGCGATGGTGGCGTCGAGCACCAGGCCCTTCGCGTGGCCCTCGGCGAGGATTTGCTCCATCACCTCGCGCAGGCCCGAGCGCGCCTGCGAGGACAATTCGATCAGCACGAACCAGGGATGCCGCCCCTCGAGCGGCATGCGGCTCGCCGCGTCGTATTTCACCACCGCCTCGACGCCGGAGCGCAGCATCAATTCGAACGAGGTGACGCCGCCCGTCATACGCTCTTCCGCCAAGCCCAGGAGATCGAGCGCGGCCTCGGGCGAGGGCACGCCGACGAAAGCCGTTTCGATCGAGCGCGGGCGCGGCACCAGGCGCAAGACCGCCGCGGTAATGACGCCGAGCGTGCCTTCGGCGCCGATGAACAGGTTCTTCAGGTCGTAGCCGGTGTTGTCCTTCTTGAGCTTGTTGAGATTGCGCAGCACGCGCCCGTCGGCCAGCACCACTTCCAGACCCATGGCATGCGAGCGCGCAATCCCATGCGCCAGCGCCGCGGTACCGCCGGCATTGGTCGAGAGATTGCCGCCTATGGTGCAGGTGCCTTCCGAGGGCAGGAGCTGCGGATAGAGCCGGTCGGCTTCGGCCGCCGCCTCGCGCGCGCGCTGCAGCGTGACGCCGGCTTCCACCGTCATGGTGTTGGAGACCGGGTCGACTTCGCGAATCCGGTCGAGCCGCGTCAGCGATAGCAGCACTTCGCCATTGAGCGGAATCTGTCCGCCGACAAGGCCGGTATTGCCGCCCTGCGGCACGATAGCCGTTCTTGTCTCGTTGGCGAGCGTGAGGATCGCCGCCACTTCGTCGACCGAACCGGGACGCAGCACCAACGGCGTATGACCGTGATAGATATCGCGCATCTCGACCAAATAGGGAACCTGTGCCGCGGGATCGGTGAGCGCGTGCTTTTGCCCAACGATCGCCGCGAAGCGGCGCAGGAGCTCGGGACTGAGACGGGGCTGGTCGAGCATGTTCCTTACCTTCATGTAGTTCCTGGCGCCGCGCCGATCGGCTCAATGCGCTTTCAGAAAGGCGATATAGTCCTTTTCGGCGCCGTCGATGGCGGCCTTGCTGGCTCCCGTCATGACCACATCCAAGACGAAGTCATTGCCGTCCTTGTCGCTGTCGATGCCGAAGGCGCCGAGCTCGTAAGCCTGTTGGACCTTGCTGGGATTTTCGAAGGCGAAACGCAGAAATCCCGGTTTGCCGTTGGCGCGCTTGACGGCGGCGAGCTCGGTTATCTTGGCATCCTTCACTTTCGCCAGCCAGCGTTGATTGCTCAGGCGCGCAAAATCAGCGAGCGATTGCTTCTTGTCCCGGTGATAAAAGACCTGCACGTAAATTAGCACCGGGGCGCTGGCAAAGTTCGTGCCCTTCGGCACCATCATCTGAGCCTTGTTGTGCCAAGTCGCCCTGGCCTCGAGCACCCAGCCATGCGGGGGCGTCAGGGCAATTTGAAAACGGGGACAAAGCTTGCCGTTGCAATTGTCCAAGAACTTCTGCACTTCCGCCTGCGCGCTGCCGCCGCAAGCAAGCAGCGCCAAGGCAAGGGCTGCCCCGATCGTTGCGAGCTTTCTCATCGCTTGCTCCTCGGCGTGGCGCGGCCCCGCGCCTCAGCGGGTCGTGCAATCGTTTCGCCGAAGCCTGCTTGTGGCACAGGCATCAGCGGCGAACGCTTCGTATGGCTCGCCGGCGGTCGCGGCGAGGCGCATCGGCAGATCGGGAGTGAGGCGGGGCCGATCCGGCATGTATTCGATCTGGCGAATTTCTCGAGGTTCGTCAATGCGCCTTGAGGAAGGCTACGTAATCCTTCTCAGCAAGTTCAAGCTGCTTTTTCGCGCGCCCGGTCATCACCACCTGCAAAACGAATTCGTGGCCTTGCTTGTCGAAATCGTAGCCGAACGCGTCCATCTCGTAGGCCTGTTCCGGCTTGCTCGGATTTTCGTAGGCGAAACGCACGAACCCCGGCTTTCCATTGGCGCGCGCCACATCGGAGAGTTGGGAAATCTTGCTGTCCGGCACGGCGGTGCGCCAACGCGCATTGCTGCGCAGCGCGTAGTCGGCCAAGGGCTGCTTTCGGTCCCCGTGCTGGTAGACCTTGACATAGATCAGCGCCTCGGCATTGCCGAAGGTTTTGCCTTTCGGCACCATCATCTGGATCATGTAGCGGCGCGTCGCCTCTTCCTCGATGACCCATCCGGGAGGCGCAGTGACCACGAGTTGATAGGATGGGCAGATCATCTGGGCGCCGCATAACTCCAGATAGAGCATCACTTCGGATTTCGCGCTGCCGCTGCACGCCAGCAGCAGGCAGGCAAGCGCGGCGCCGACCGATCGGGATCTTCTCATCGCTTCATGTCCTCAACGCGGCGAAGCGGCGCGCGCAAGGCGATCGTTGATCGCTTCGCCCAGTCCCTCGTGCGGCACCTTCATGACCGCGATGCCGGGCGCGCCGGAAGCATCGAGCGCGCGCAGATGCGCGAACAAATTGGCCGCTGCCTCTTTGAGGTCGCCACGCGACGAAAGGTTCAATGTCGGCCGCTCGCAAACCGGCACCTTGGGACCGAAGGCGAGCAAGGCTTCGCCGGGGCGGGGGGCCTCGGCATTCAGCCGCAGCCGCGCTTTCGGCGCGTAGTGCGAGGCGAGCATGCCCGGCGCCAGCGGGGTCTCCGGCGTATCGGCGAGCAGCAGCGGGTGTCCGAGCACGCGCTCGATTTCGGCGCGCGCAAGACCGCCGGGCCGCAGCAGCGTCGGTTCGTCAAGACTGGCGACGATGGTCGATTCCAGACCCAGCGTGCAGGGGCCGCCATCGAGCACCATGTCGATGCGACCGCGCAGGTCGGAGAGCACATGCGCCGCGCTGGTCGGGGAGACGTGCCCGGAACGGTTGGCCGAGGGCGCGACCACCGGCCCGCCAAACGCCTTTAGAAGCGCGTGCGCCAGCGGATGCGCCGGCACCCGGACCGCCACGCTGTCGAGGCCGGCCAGCGCCAGCGCGGCGACAGGGCAGTCTTGGCGCTTGGGCAGTACCAGCGTCAGCGGGCCCGGCCAGAAGGCGGCCGCGAGCTTTTCGGCGGCCTCATCGAACACGCCGAGCCGATGCGCTGCTGCGGCGTCGGCCACGTGGGCGATCAGCGGGTTGAAGGTGGGCCTGCCCTTGGCGGCATAGAGGCGGGCGACCGCCTCGCCCTGGCAGGCGTCGGCGCCGAGCCCATATACGGTTTCGGTCGGAAACGCGACCAGGCCGCCGGCCGCAAGGCAGCGCGCGCCGGCCTCGATCCCGGCCTGATCGGCCTGCAAAACCCGTGTTCCCGGCTCGGCGGTCATGATTTTCCGAAAGCTTGCCTTTAGGGGTCTCGCGGTTATAAGACCGGCTTCAGTCGGAGTGTAGCGCAGTCTGGTAGCGCACCTCGTTCGGGACGAGGGGGTCGCAGGTTCAAATCCTGCCACTCCGACCAGCCTTGCCCCCAAGGCCTTGGTCGGGCACAACTATCTGCAAAGACTGAACAATCAGAACACCGCCCAGTACACAAGGCGGTACATAAACACGCTTTGCGGATGGTCAATCTACGGCAGGACAGCAAAGGCAATTACAGCGCCCGCAAGCGGCTTCCGGACGACGTGCGCGGCGAGTACGGACGCCGTTTGATCGGCCCCCATCGAGTGGTCCAGGTGGAATGTTAGTTGAGAGTCGGCCCTTGCGCTAGCGTGGCCGGCGGAGTCGGTCGACGTAGCGCAGCCGGCCACGCGGCGAAGGCGGGCACGAATACTTCCGGTGCTGGTGGCTTGTAGCCCAGCGATTCATGCGGCCTGATTGCGTTGAAGTGGCGCCGCCAACTTTCGATGACGATTTGGGCCTCCCGCAGCGTGTAGAAGATTTCACCATCGAGCAGTTCATCACGCAGGCGTGCGTTGAAGCTTTCGACGTAACCATTCTCCCAGGGGCTGCCTGGTGTGATGTAGGCGGTCTTTGCGCCGACCGCTGTGATCCACTCCTGCACAGCCTTGGCCACAAACTCCGGCCCATTGTCGGACCGGATGTGGCCGGGCACGCCACGCAGGATGAAGAGATCGGACAGCACGTCGATCACATCGATGGCCTTGAGCTTGCGGGCGACCCGGATCGCCAGGCATTCGTGGGTAAACTCGTCGATGACATTGAGCATTCGATACTTCCGTTCATCGTGGGTGCGATCCTCGACAAAATCGTAGGACCAGACGTGATTGCGGTGCTCGGGCCGCAGCCGCATGCACGATCCGTCCGCCAGCCAGAGCCGGCCGCGCTTGGGTTGTTTATGGGGGACCTTTAGCCCCTCGCGCCGCCAGATCCGCTCGACCCGCTTGTCGTTGACGATCCAGCCCGCCTGCTCCAGCAACCCGGCGATCTTGCGATAGCCGTAGCGGCCGTATTGGCGGGCCAGCGCAATGGTGTCGGCGGTGAGCCGCTCTTCGTCATCACGGCCCCGCGGTACCTTGCGCTGCGTCGAGCGGTGCTGCCCGAGCGCCGCACAAGCGCGGCGCTCGGAGACATGCATGACTTCTATGACCTGCTCGATACAGGCGCGTCGGCGCGCGGGGCTTAGAAGTTTCCCCGGGCGGCCTCCTGCAGAATGAGCTTGTCCAGCGTCAGGTCCGAAACCGCCTTGCGCAGGCGGCTGTTCTCGGTCTCGAGCTCCTTCAGGCGCTTGACCTGTTCGGTCTTCAGCCCGCCGTACTCCTGGCGCCACCGATAATAGGTGACTTCGCTCACGCCGATCTGGCGGATGACATCAGCAATGTCCTGCCCCTGCGATATCAGTACATCCGCTTGTCGCAGCTTCGCGACGATCTCTTCAGGCTTGTGCTTCTTCTTCGGCATCTCGGTCCTCCTTCATGTCAAAAGACATAGTTCAGGTCGGACCACTTTTCAGGGGGAGGACCAGACACGCGCCGGCGACAGAGGGAAGGGCATACGGCGAGCCGACGTTGCAGGACATGGCCACCGTGATTGAACGATTTCCTCGGTATGACTTTGACCGCGAAGAGACAGGGTGATGGGCCGCCCTTTTAGGCAATTGCGGCGCCGAGGCTTTTGCTGAATTGCGCAAGATCGGCGATAGTAAGATCGATGGGCCCAAAATTAAGCAGGTCCTCACTGCGCAACAGCCGTAAACGTATCATTGCGCAGAAGGGGGCTTCTGGCCTGGGCTTGGGTTCCCCACCGCACCGCTCTGTTTGATGCTTGTGATCTTATCGATAAGGTCACCGGCCGCCCTGACGCAGCGCTCGACCGCTTGATCGGCGGGACATCTAATATCGATGGTCGCGTTTCCGCTCGAAACGTGAAAGCGGGCGCCGGAATTACGTGATCCGCCGCCGCCCATCATGCCCCGGCGCTCCATCATGCCACCGTGCCCCATCATGTCCCGATGTTGCATCATCCCGCGATGCTCCATCATGCCTGTGGGCATCCCTCGAGGCCCAGAGTCCTCCTTTGGCATATTCGAACTGGATTCAGTTTGATTGCTGCCACGGCTTCCAGATTGGTCAGAGGTCTGCGCGTTGACGGGCTGCCATAACCCCATGATACCGATGAGGGCGGCCGCGGCGGTGAACTGCAAAGATTTCATTTGATGAACTCCCTTGTATTTAAAGCCCAAGACCCCCAGGTGGACAGCAGTTTACTAAAAAAAGCGTGGGCATTACAGGGTCCTGTCGATAATACGGATCGCCACCGGCGCCCTCATATTGACCCAGCTTTTGCTCATGTCGCACGAGCGCTGAAGCGGCTGCAAGCACTGCGATAGCAAGTTTAAGACCCAACGCGCGCCAAAGCGGAATTGCCGTAGGTCTTCACTTCACCAGCATGCCGCCGGGATTAGTGACGAGGTGCGGGACGTCGTCGTCGCGGCTGCTCCATCCCGTGGTAGCGCGGGTTGGGGTTGCAGAAGCCTCGATTGCCGCTGAGTATATGCGGAACGCACTCTTCAACCGAGTTATATTGGCAGTCCCAATAAGCGCTGCCGGCGCCCCCATTTATAACCGCGCACCATGGCGCTTCATAGGCCCGCGCCGTCGGTTGGTTGAAGGCCATGGTGGCACTGATTACCACAACAGCCCATAACGCTCGTAACATCGTGGTCCTCATATTTAGTGTCGCCAGTGTCGGTCTTTTCCTTGTGGGAAGGGAACCCAAATGTGGCGCACAGCGCGTTGATAGTAACCACGCCACTGGCTGGTGCTATCACTCGGGCGGCACAGTGACAGAGATTTATAAGGACATATAGTTGCTGTCGTAACCTAAGCAACTGCCATATTTACTCGGCCTTTTGCGTAGTGGCGCCCCGGTCGGAAATCCTGGGCAGATCACGAAGGGGACCACTTCGTCCTCGCCCGACATCAGCGTTCCGCGTCTGGATGCTTTGTGGCTATAGGCAATGAAGCCTTTTTAAGGTTACCCGCACGGCTATTCGGTATGGCCTGCAAGGAAGCGTGCTCTTGCCGAGCCGTGCGCAAACGGGAACCGATTGGAAAATGTCTTGTTGAGAAAGAAATTGATACATCGACGTTTGTGCATCCTGCGGTAAGGTTGTGCATCGTGCGGTAAGTGAGACTGCATGCGGACGAAAGTTCCCTGGGCAGAGGAACGGCGAGCTTACTATCGCTTGCTCCGACATTTGCTGACCGAAGAGGTTCACTCTTCATATACCGAAGATCAATCGGGGTCATTTCCGGCTCGCATATCCAATCTCCTTGAGGAGCTGGAAAATCGCGCGAGGTCCGACAAGCATTAGTTTGCGGCCTTGGAGGATCAGAGCGACCCTCTGCACCATCGCCAGGCTGTGGAAGGAATGCAATGGACGACGTGACGGCACGGCCGAACAGTCTGCCTTGGCCGCCGATCATTTATTTGGTGGCGATCGCGGTCGGCGTCTTGTTGAACGTATTCTATCCACTCCCATGGTTCGGCCAGCCGCTGTCCAGTATTCTCATTGTGCTCGGCTGGTTGATGATAGCGGCATTCGTCGCCCTAAATATTTCAGCCATCCGCGCAATGCGCCGGGCGGGAACGACTGTGAGGCCGGATCGCGCCACGGATCACCTCGTCACGGACGGGCCGTTCTCCTTTACTCGCAATCCGCTCTACGTCGCCGGCACGATGCTTGTGCTGGGGATTGGACTGGTCTCTGGCATTGTGTGGTTTTTGCTCCTTGCAATCGTCGCCGCATTCACTGTGCAAAAAGTCGCCATCGAGCGGGAGGAAAGGCATCTACAACTGCGATTCGGGGAGATCTATCTGAATTATGCGCGTCGCGTGCGGCGATGGATTTAATTAGCTCATGTCGATTGAGGCGGCTCGAAGCCCTTGCTTGCATCGCATAAGCGGGCAAACGCAGACATTACCGCTTGAGCCACTCGTAACGCTGATCAGGACTCGCCTTCAGAGCCGGAAATCATTGCCCCAGGTGATACCAGGTCGCCAACCGGGCGAGTGCATGTGTTTGTTGAAAGGCATGGCACGGAGCGCACCTACACCGCGCAGCCCAGCCCGTTGGGCTTTATCCTGATGGCATTGGTGACAGCTATATTGTTGGCTGTGATGCTCGTTCTGCTGTTCGGCGCATTTTTGATCTTGACGCCTATTGTGGTTTTGTTCGTCGCTGCGGTGATTATTGCTGGCTTGTTGCGCGGCTATTTTCAGCGCGCACATTGAAGTTAATGCGTCGATAGGGGGTTAACACTCCCGCTCAACCCATCAGGTCGCAAGCCTTCACCATGTCACCGCCCTTAAGAACACGAGCATACGCCACAGAGTGGTTGACGAGAGATAGATGCAGAGAATGTCAGTTAGGATAACACTCGAAATAACATGCCGGATCAGAGCTTCTGACCCATGTTTCTGTTCCAGCTTTAGCTTGCGTTGGCTAGTTGGCCGTCTTGCGGTACCAGTGTTGCTAAGAGAGCGCCAAGTTGAGCCGGCGTGAAAGGCTTCTGCAACATTGGTACAGCCTCGTGGCGCGGTTCAACCAGATAGTCATAACCCGTTATGAAGGCGAAAGGGATGCCTCTTGTTAGCAAAATGTCGGCAAGTTCGGGGTGAGGCCGACCTTGAAGGTTGAGATCGAGAAGCACAGCGTCAAAGTTGCCCATGGCGAATTGTTGACGCGCCATTTCTGCCGTGGGTGCGATGCTGGAAATTTTGCGGCCAGTATTTCGGAGCATTTCCTCGACTATGAGTGCGACCAATAGATCATCTTCCACAACGAGGATGCGTCGAAGCGACGGAGGATTGGCAGAGTGGGGGCGGCGGTTTGTCATTTGTAGCGCATAGTGTGGGGCCCGGGACAGTAGTGTCGGGGCTTAGGGCTTTGTGCCCATAGAAACGCAATTCGACCCAGCCGGGTTCCTACTTGCAACGGCGCGAGTTACGCCCACAATTCAGCGGCAGCAGCTATCGAAGTAAAAGGGGGGTCCACGTGAAGCTCAAAATTTCAGCCGAAACCGTTATCGCGGGGACGGTAGCGTCCTTACGTCATACACGGAACCCGGCTAATGAAATCGCCCAAACGATCATTCGCTGTCCATAAGTGGAACCGAAAAACCGAGTCGGCCAGGAACGGAGCAAACGAGCTAATAGTGCCGCGTTTGGTTTTGCGTCGGGTTATTGCTTGATCTGCAGCCTCGAAGCACCGCATCAGTCGCCAAGCGTTAGACTTTAGCTCGCAATTCGCGCCGCACGCTGGCGCGGAGGGCCCACGAGTGCGTGCAATACCTCGCGAAGCTGGCCCACCGTGAACGGCTTGTGTAGCAAAGGGACTATCGCGTGCCTCGGTTCAAATAGGCGGGTATAGCCAGTGACGAAAGCGAACGGCACTTTCAACTCGATCAGGAGGTCGGCGATTTCGGGGCTGGCTTGTCCGTCAAGGCCAAGGTCTAGCAAAACGGCATCGAAATCGTGGTTCTCAAGTTCATCCCGCGGCGTAATGCCAACGGGTCGATACTTCGTTATTTCGCCAACTTGCGTCCGCTATCTCATCCAGCGCCCCATCGTCGGGTCCAACTAGCCCCTCTAGCAAAGACCGCATTTCTGCAGGTGTGAATGGTTTGTGTAGGAGCGGCGCAGTCGTTGGTGCGCTCGTGCTCGTTGGTGGCCAGCGACGTCGACTTGGTGTTCTGCGTGGTGGCCCCGATGGCCTTGGCGTGAGCGAGGGCTTTGGTAAGTTCGGTCAGAATGTGCGGACGACCCTATCATCTACGTTTTCTGCAAGCGGCTCGCTGACAGCGATTTTCGACGCGCAACGGAGCATGGGGCATCGGGAAGCGGCTAGCTGGATATATTTCAGGACAAAGATTCCGGAATGTTGCTGTGATGTCACAGCCATCTGGCGTGTTCCTGGTTATTAAAGTCACCTCATTGCTCAATTCCCTTGTGCGGGGCTACCATGACGGTGACCAGTTATAGGCGTCCGCAAGAACGCGGGCCGGAGGCGTTCGCTCCGAAGCGGAGCATCCCCATGAACCTTGTAGATGACCTACGGGCGATCGAAAACGAGGTCTCCCGTAAAATGGCCGAGGCTGTCCCGGATCGGCAGCGCAATGAGACGCAGTCAACAAGCGATCAGTCCGCCGACAATCTGAACGCGTTGATCGGGCGTGTTTCGGGCTCCTCTGCGGAGGAAATCGACCGCGTTATTTCTGCACTGCATGACATAAGAGACATGCTGCGCCAAGAAGGCGAACGCATCTCCCGCGAAATCGACCGCTATGCAAGTTTGAATCATGCGGTCACGAGCGGCATGAAAGTCATCAGCGACAACCTGGCGCAGTGGAAACATCGCTGAGGTCATTCGGCAAGGAGCGCCTAGCGGCTTCGGCGTTTACTTCGAGCTTTTGAAAAAGCCCCGCTGGGGTCGGACCTCTGACCGAACGCGCGACGATAGGGCCTCCATTGCACCGCAGGGCTGTGGTCAAGCCGCGCCAGCAGCCGAGCAGTAGACGTTGGGTGTCACGACAATGCCGGTGGTAGTCGGTCCACCTCGTTTGCGCGGCTATACCTGATGCCAAATCAAAACGGCGACTTGGTTAGGAGACATTTGCAGGCCAGGGCTATGGAGGAATTTCAGAAGCTTGTTTTCGGTCGCGGTGGATAGTTTACAGATTTTGTTGATGCGGCAGGCAACAGAATGGGCTAACCTTGAACCGGCTGAGGGGCTTTCCCGACTGGGGAGTTCCGAGATGTGTGACTACAGCCTCACCAACGTCAAATCACGACCTGCGAAAGTAGGCGACAAGCTCACCACGCGCAATTTTGGCACGGGGACGCGAGGGTTTGCAGCCTCGGATGCCGCAAGCGTTGCAGTCTGTGTTCGACCGGGGACAGAGTTGTCCTTTGCCGACGAGGTTAGGTGCGTGCCGATTGGTCTATTCCCATGGCGCGAAAGAGTAATAAACAACAAGACCGCGGTCTTCAGGCAGATCAATAAGGGAAAACAGGGCATTCATCACGATGCGTTGGAATTCCCGGATGGCCAGATCGTTCTCCTGACGACACTGTGTCCGGGCCAGCAGGCGACCGTGCTGCAATTACCGGCCGAGCCGAAGAGCGCCGAGAAGTCCGAGGTGCGGCGGCCGGCAGCTTACGTGGGCTGATCTGCTCGCAACGATATTCAAACGGTGGCCGTCCTGTCGATGGGGTGACACCGAACCTGATTTGGAGCGCGTGGCGTTAGCCATCAAGCTCAAAGGAGGGCGCATGTCTCGCTTCCTACCTTGTCGCGCTCGGTCTGCTCGTACTTGCCTTGGCGCAATCGTTCGCGAAGTGGAAGGCGCAATACGCAAATTCTTCCCCGGACATTCAGGCGTCATCCATATTCGGGGACTGCCATGACCGAAGACGGCGGTGTTGTGGTTCAACTCGACGGCAAAACGCACAAGTTACCCTCATACACGGTGCTGAAACGGCCCAATCCAACAGGTCATGCAATACGGTGGTACACCGATGGCACTTCGGGGCACATTGATTATTGCTTTGCGCCGGGAACCTTAGTGTGATGCCCTCGCACAGGGATCGATCTCGTCGTTGCGTCACAACGGCCAGTGGCAAGATAGACGAAAATGCACGGCTCTCCCGGCCGGTGCTGCAAACGCAAAACCAAAAAAGCCGTAGAAAGGGAGCCAAGCATGGGCGACGAGGACTTGGAACAGCGCATCCGAGAACGCGCATATCAAATATGGTTGGAGCAAGGTCAGCCGGAGGGGCGCGACAAGGAGCATTGGGAGCGGGCTAAAGAAGAATTGGCCAGTGAAAAATACGAGCCTGACAAAGCGAGCGCGGCCCGATGGCATAAGTAGTTCGCTTGCACCCTCTTTCCGAAGAGAACGAGAATCTGGCAAGTTCAGGATGGGGTGACTTTCAGGCTGATGTCGAGGGGACGGCGTCAAAGTCTCGCTAGGGATAATCGCACTGATGCAGCGTTTCCCTGTCGCCCAGTACCATGCCAAGCTTTTCGAGATCGGCTTCGGTGAGCTCATGCAGCACATCGAAGTCGATAGCGTTTTCGATGAACGCTGGCGCATACTTCTCGAGCCCCAGTCTTCGCAGCCAGCCGCTAACGTCCATCGCACCCCCGCTCCGGACCCGCGAACGGACTATTAGCCCGGCACCGCGACCGAAAAACCGTAGCCATCCTACCGCTGTACCCCCCAATTGCCCACTGAATTCGCGCTAAGCAGCAGCCGCAGGCTTTACTCAACCTTTTGCGAAGTGGACCCCGGTCCGAAATCCTGGCGGATTTGCGGGACAAAGGGGACCCATTTCGATCACATGGGTCGCAGCCGTAGCAAGTTCGCAAAGCGCTCTTCAGTCGGCAAGCCGCCAACGCGGAAACTAGCCGCACCCAAGAAGAACCCCGCCGGAGCGGGGCTGGTGGGTTACGCAGGAAAAACCGTTGCCATCTGACCTTTAGGTTTTCAGCCGACGAGCTTCGGCAGCTATCAGCCGCGTGTGTCTTGAACTACGCATTCATGTTCAACTGCCGCTGCACTTCGGCAATGAGTTCCTTGATGTCCTGATGGCTACCGTTGGTGAAGGTTATGCGCGTGCCTTGTCCATCGGGCGGCAACGGTGCGGCGGTGACGATCCTTTGGGTGTTGAGGACGACAAGCTGATCGTCCATTTGCGTGAACGGTATGAATGCCATGAGAGACCTGCCTGTTGGGCGCACGAGCCGCGCGGGGGCGTTCTCGCTAGGGCATCAAGCTCCTTATCTTTTCCTGCCACTTTGATCTGGCTCAACTGAGTAAAGCTGAGGGAAATGGAGCAACCGGCGGCCCAATTGCTTCGGCGTGCCGCGCGCGCACGAATGATTGCTCCGGGAAGTCGCATAAAACCATAAATTTGATCGACGTGCGCAAATTGAGCCAGATCAACATTGCGCGTGCGAATTTAGGAAAATGTCGACCTCGCAAAAACAATAAGGGAGAAATTCAATGTAGCAACAACTTACAGTAAATGGAGACCGAAATGAAATGGATTTTGCTCGCTGCGACCGTTGTCATCGCTGGCATAGCGTTCACTCAGAAGCCGTCACTGGCCGACATCGATGAATATTACTTTTGGTGCAAAAGTGCCAGTGGGAACTGCACCTACAAAACGCTTGAGGACTGCTTGCGAGACAGAGTCGGCGGAGGCTCCGGGTGTTATATGAACTCAAGTTATCCGACACGTCGCCAATTGCTGCAAAAGTAGCCGTCTGACTGACTGCAGATGCGTGACAGATGCAGGGGGCCTCACTACTAGCCATTGAGATAGCACGGGCATTCAGGGCGTCGGCAGTTGCGCCAAAGCGCTGTATCTCATGGATGACGGGGAGCAGTTCGCAGCGTCGCGGTCAGCAAGGCTCCTAACGGTGGCTACGGCGGCTGAGGGCTGGCTGATGTATGGCGCCCTCACCCGAGCGGCAGATCGATGGAAGTCAATTACGGTCACCAAGTTTGAACGACGTCAGCTCTCGGCTGTCAAAAGGGAGGTCGACCAAGAGTATGAGACTCAAATTTGGTCTCGATCGCAAACCGTCAAAGGTTGCGGCCACACCAAATTATCCAGCAGTGCGCAGACTTGACCAGCTTCGGACTTTACCCCGAGATTTTTGAAACACCCTACAGGTCGGAATTTCTGGTGATATGCGCGGCGAAATCGGACCCATTCGTCCGTCGCCCGCCTGTAATCGCAAGCCGCGCAACGAGTCGAGCGGGAGAGGTCCGGGTCGGATGTACCGTGATGAGCGAGACACTATACGAAGTTAGCCTTCGCCATGAACACGTTGCGCTTCACGTCGGAATCCACCATGAACCAGGCCAATACAGCAAATAGACCTCCAATCTAGGGGATCGTGATGATGCTCTATACAGTTGGACTTAAACTGCGGGCGCGGGCAAAGGCAGTGACGATTGAGGCCGAGGACGCATTGGTCGCCGCCCTTAGGATCAAGCTAGAAAATCCGGGTGCGGCGATTACCTACGTCCGAAAGTCCAACAGACGGGGCGATCGTCGCCACCCCCATGAGACTTTGCAGAATAAAGCAAAACCATAATCGTAGGAGGTTGTCCGTCGCCGCCGGGATAGAGACCACTCAACTTGCATACGCCATCTCACCTGTCGTCCTGCGGATCGGGCCCACAAGGGCTTCCAGCGCGACGCAAACTTGATAAGCCGTGAACGGTTTGCGAAGCAACTGCACCGCCTCGTGACGAACCTCGATCGGATGCATGCGACTGGTCACGAACGCGAACGGTATGCCTATCTCCTGTAAAAGGTCTGCGATTTCGGGACATTTCTGGCCACCGAGGTCGGCATCGAGCAGCACAGCATCAAAGTTACGCTTTGCGAGCTCTTGGCGAGCCAATGGGATCGTATGCGCCATCCCTGATACGGTGTAGCCGAGGTCGAAAGCCATGTTGTCCAACAGATACGCAGTCAACGGGTCGTCCTCGATGATCAGGATGCGAGGTGGCCCACTACGATTTAGGCGAGGCAAATGACTGTCAATCATGGTTTTCCGCGCAGGTTTGCAACGCGAGTGGGCGACAATGGCCTTCTACGGCATTGACGCTCCACATAAGGTTTCACCTGTCACATTACAAGCCTTCCACGTATAGGCTACCCGAAGGCAAGATCGACAGCGCGAGTGTTGCACTCCTGGGCGATCCGGACCGATTTGGTGCGTGGAGAGCATTCAACTGGCGGCAAGCACTGCTGCTGCTGTAACCCGAGCTGCCGCTGAGCTTTACTGGAGTTTTTTGAAGTAGGGAGCCGGTCGGCAATTCTGGCTAAATCGCAGGCGATAGGGGACCCATCTGTTTCGGCATCAGGTCTCACATCCTCGCCGACACGTACCGCGACCATTTGCAACGGGTGAGTCAATCCGTCGCAGAGGAAAGACGAAAGCAGCCGTGTAGGACTGTGCGGACAAAACGTGTTATACGAACAGTCATCACCCGAGCAGGCCCGAAACATATGGCAAAACGCCACCTCCGCCTCGTATCGCCAGCCACTGTAAATCGAACAGTCGGACCCACGCGGCCCCCCAACGCCACCCTGCGGACCCGCGAGTATCTCACCGAGGCCGAGGTGGAGCGGCTGATGAAGCCGCCGGGAAGAACCGCTGGGGTCATCGGGACGCCACCATGATCCTGGTGGCCTACAGGCATGGCTTGCGGGCTTCGGAGCTTGTGGACCTGCGCTGGGAGCAGATCGAGTTCAGGACGGGCTCCCTGCACGTCCGCAGGGCCAAGCAGGGTACCCCGAGCACCCATCCGATCCTTGGCGACGAGCTACGTGCCCTGCGGCGTCTCCACAGGGAGCAGGAGCCTAAAAGCCCCTATGTGTTCACCTCCGAACGCGGGGCACCGTTCAGTACCGCCGGGTTCGCCAGGATGATCGAGCGGGCGGGCAAGGCGGCCAAGCTGGCCTTTAAGGCGCATCCGCATATGCTCAGGCATGCATGCGGGTACGCGCTGGCAAACCGAGGGCACGACACGCGGGCCCTGCAGGCTTACCTTGGGCACCGCAACATTCAGCATACGGTGAGGTACACCGAGCTGTCGCCAACGCGGTTCAAAAACTTCTGGCGTGAATAGGCGCCAGCGAACGCACGTGCGTGGTCTGCTTATGCCTCTTCCGCGCGAGCGGCTCAACTTCGACGACAGGGGCGAATTGCGGCCATAAGGCAGGAAAACCAGAGCCGTTATTCAATCACCTCATCGGCTTGAACGATTAATGAGGCAGGTACGGTGATGCCGAGAGCCTTCGCCGCTTTTAGATTGATTACGAACGAGAACTTCGTTGGCTCGATAACGGGCAATTCCGCGGGAATTTTGCCCTTCAAAATCCGCGCCGTATACACACCGGCTAGCCGATAGCCGTCTTCCAGACTGACGCCATAGCTCGCAAGTCCGCCCGACTTTGCGTAACCTTTCAACGTGTAAATAGCTGGAATTTTGTACTTGCTCGCCATCTTAACGAGCTTAATCCGACGGATGTCATAAAATGGACTGCCGATCACGCTCAGAGCAGAAATGTGCTCACGAACCAGCGTTGCGAATGCGACATCGACTTCCTCATCGGTGCTGGCATAGACAACGTATATTTTTATACCGAGTGCACGTGCTGCCTGGTCCAGTTTACGGATTTCACCAGGTGTTGCCGGAAATGTGGGGTCGGCAAGAGCTCCAATAACCGAAGCGTCGGGGACGATTTCGTGCAACAGGCCGAGGCGTTTTGATTGCATGCTCGATACAAGGATATTTACACCCGTAATATTCCCGCCTGGGCGGGCATAGCTAGCTACCAGCCCAAGTTTCACCGGATCACGCCCGATTGTGAAAACGATTGGTATCGTCGACGTAGCAGCCTTTGCGGCAAGAGCTGAGAGTTCACCGCCAGTTGCTACCAGCACTTTAATCGGCTCAGAAGCGAGTTCTGTCGCGAGCGGCCGCAATTGATCGTTTCGACCCAGCGCAAAACGATATAGAATATTTATTGTTTTCCCTTCGATATAGCCGCCTTGCGCGAGACCACTCCGGAACGCCGCCACCACATCGATTGTGTCTTCAGGCGATCGGCTGCTAAGAAATCCGATTGTGGGTTTGGCCGGTTTTTGGGCGCGTATAGCGAGCGGCCAGGCAACCGCGCCAGCACCGAAAAGTGAGATGAAATCGCGCCGTCTCATTGCGTTCCCCGAGGCTCAACCAGACATTATAGAGGGTCATATTAGCACGCTGGGAGGGGCTACGTCGTTTTCGCCATGTCCGCGTCAGGTCCGTTTATCGTCGGATACCTGACATCGCTCATCATGATGGTGGTAGCCCAGCCCTAGGCAGCAAATGGCGACCGAGCGAACGCCATTGGTCCGCATGTTGCTGAAGGGGTGTTGGCTCGGTTGCCGCTCGGCATTTCTACCCGGTCCGCCCCACCTCAAATCGAAGGGTGCGCAGCGAGCGCAACAATACGCGGCCTCCCGTGCCCATTGCAGCGCGGACACCTAACGTCACGCAGGGCCACCCGCACGGATGCCTCGGGGTCACGGGGCTTCACGCGCAAGTCCATGTCGATCACCGTGCCGCAGGCGTCACACGCAACGACAAGCCAAGGGTGCTTGGCGGTGAGGGCCGCTGTGATCTTCGGCCAGAACCATGCGTAGCCTTTGGCCGAAAGCTGTGCGTTGAACTGGCGTACAGTTGCAAGCGCGTCCCGTTAGGCTTCCCAAGCGCGACGCATCTGCTCCACTGTTTGCACGCGCTCATGATGATGTGGGTGCCGGTACTTCTCGGGCATTATAGCGGCCTCTTAAACGAGCGCCGAGCAGATCGCCATTAGCCCGCATGTTGCCGAGGCTCGAGCGACGAATGAGTAACTACAGGCAGCCCGCAAGGTGCTTTTGCACTGGATGCGTGTTTTCAACATGGCCAATAAAATAATTACATTGGCTTTTTGAACCGGGCGATTAGGCTCGCCGCGCCCTTGGCATGCCCCTGCAGCTTCTCCCGCAACTCGTCGTAAGTCAGGCGGGGCGGCAGTGCCTTGGGGTCGAGATCGGTCGCGATAATCATGAAAAAATAATGGTGCCAGTCGGTGTGCGGGGGTGTGCAGGGGCCGAAGTAGTGGCCGATCTTTAATCCGTTTTTGCCATGGACCCGAACCTCGCGGTCGAATTGTTCATGATGAAGGGTCGGCGCGAATCTGCCGACGCGTTTTATTTATCGGGCGCGCTCGGGCGTGTCGACCGAAAAAGCACGAGTGCGGCGACAATCATCACTGCTCACCGCTGCTTCCCCGCGTAACCGCGATGACGAGCGCCTCGTGCTCGCCGAGCAGGTCCCAGAGCGCGTTCATGCGGCTAACGCGGTCCTCGGTCAGCACGTCACTCGGCAGCATCACGGCCGCGACGTCGAGGCCGAAGACCTCCATGCTAACGACGCCGTCGGCGCTGTCGGCTGCCGCGTCGCCGTCGAGGCCGGCGATGAACTGCTTGAGGCTGAGCATTTGGCGTGGTCCCCAGCTGTGGCTGCGAACTAATTATCGGCGCCATATCGCCGACCCGCACGGCCCTGGCCCGCCCGAGTCGGCACCGCGCCCATTTCCCCAGAGACCGCCATGGAGGAGGCTTGGCGGTTCGGTCCAAGGTCGCCGCCGCCGGCGGGCTAGAAAACCCCAGACGGTAATCTAGCGGGCGCTGGGCTGGGCCAGAGACCGGTCGCCGCTTCTCGCCCGCAAGTGCACCGCAAATCTCCCATCGAGCGGCCGCAGGAACAAGTCCGCGAATGGTAACAGTCGCGCGACCGCGTCGCGTAAATTTGCTAACAAATGCACGGGAGGCTACCGCCCCTCCAGGGGTAGCCTTCAAGTGGCCGGTGGGTGCTTCGGTGTCCGCCGGCTGCGCCTGTTGGGAAAACGGAATTGCATGGCAACGCAAGCAGTCTTGGCGGCGCAATTCACGGGCACGGGTGCCGACGTCCGTCATAACCCAAATAGGTCCCGCTACCAGGATCGTAAGACTTGAACCTTTCCATGCAGTATTCCACCGCGTCGGCGCGCCTTGGCGGCGGGGCATCCTCATCATCATAATAATAGCGCGGCGGCGGTGGGCGTCGGGCGATAGCACCGCCGATAATGGCACCGCCAATAATGCCCGCTGCGATACCAGCTCCGAGCCCACAGCCACGGCATTGGGCGTCCGCCGGAACGCTTAGCGCCCCGCTCGCGGCGGCCACAGCCACCGCGAAAACAACCGTGATTTTTTTCATGGCAAGCTCCATAGAGGTCTCACAAGCTAACGCATAGCGTGCCAAATGTGAGAGCTGGCTGACAAATATAATCTGACTAAATTAGCAAGCACCCGCGTTGAGTGTATGTCGCAGCGCGAGCAACAAGTACGTACGTCCTGAAGCACTGCGCATTGGTATCCGCGGGCCGTTTGCCGCGAGTTAATTATTGGAGCAGCACCATTCGCCCCGGGCGTCCTTTACCCGACCCGCGCCGACCTGCCCCGTTTCCCCAGAGACCGCCCGAGAGGCGGGCCGGGCCGCTCGGGCCATAGTCGCCGCCGTCCGCGGGTCAGAAAACCCTAGGCGATTATCTGGCGGGCGCTGGGGTGGGTTGGGGCCGAAACCGAGTGGCCGGCAGAGGGCCGACGATCGACCATAAAAACCAGCCGTTCCGTGACCGCCGTCACAGCGGCCCCAACCGCAGCGAACTATTCTGCCGATCATGGAATTCGCCGATGGAGGCGACCATGCTCAGCAAGATCATCAATGCCTGGAGTAACAGCTACCGAGTAGACGAGAGCCATCGCGTCGTGCGCAGGACCGCCGAGCGCTTGGTGTGGAGTTGACGTGACCGGATCGAAACGTGCTTCGGCGCGCGTCCATTAGCGCCGGTGACTTCTTGGCTTTAGCGGCCGACAAAATATTCCCGCGCGCATCGCGCCCGACGTTGCGACCGGCCGGCGGCAAGTAGCAGGATCTTGTTCGGGTTGAGTGGCCACCCGGTTCCTTTGCTTAGTTGGCAGCATTGTTTTAGGCGGCGATTGCAAAGAAGCCCGCTTCACTCAGTTGTTATGATGCCCAATTGATTTAGTTTAACGCCGACAGTAGTCTCCATTCTCTCAGCAATTCGGAACCCTAGTCTCGGGACCAAAATGCTGCGCCGCTCGTTTTTCATCTTGTGCGCACTCCTCCTAATCGTCGGGCCGGGCGGATTCGCTTCATCTGGGGAGACGGCATCGCGGACCTTTTGGCGCCACAACGGCTCGACAGTCTATCTAGGGTGCGTACTCATTAATTCGGTGTTTTAGGCGCGGCGCGCTGAATGTCCGCTTAATTGCTGCGTCGCCACGAAATCGTCCTTTAATCCGCCAGGCTGTGTTTTCGCGCCGGTCTGGACCGTCCTCTATGTGCTGATCGCGGTTGCCGGCTGGCTCACCTTCGAGCGCCACCACGGCGGCAGGCCGATGCGGCTGTGGTGGGTGCAGCTCGTGCTCAATTTCCTGTGGTCGCCGGTCTTCTTCGCCGCTCACCGGATCGGGCTCGCGCTCCTAGTCATCCTGCTGCTGCTCGCGGCCATCGTCGCTTTCATCGCCGCGTCCTGGCGGCAGGATCGCGCCGCAATATGGCTGTTCGCGCCCTACGCCGCATGGGTGGGTTTCGCCTCGTTGCTTAACGGCGCGATCTTCACACTGAATTGAGGGGACCGGTCATCATGGACGGCGCTCGTGAACCGGAAGCGGTGGGGTAAGATGCCGATCAATCTCATCGTTGCCGTCACGGACGACAATAGGTTTGATGTGCTGCGAACTTGGACGAGGTCAATTTCTGGGCACCATCCGCGGCGAACTTCCGCGCCCTGCAAACGGGCGAGTTATTCCTGTTCAAACTCCATGCGCCGCGCAATGTGATCGCAGAAGAATGCGGGAATTCTTGCGGTAGTCGAGCAAATGCCGGCTACTATTTGACCCCTGATTGTCTACTGCCCACGAGGTGTGCGCGGGAGCTTAGAAAACAAGTAAATGTGAAGCTCAACTTTTCTTCGACGCAATGAAAACAGGATGAAACTGCCTGATTCTGGCGCAGATTCTCTTAAGGCTTCATTTTCGCCTTGAAATGTTGACGACCCGCGCAATCCCAAAGTAGCGCGGTAATGAAGTTGCTTCGCACTATTCGCTATCGGGCATCTTGCTCGTCTGTATACCAAGACGGTTTTTCGGGATAATGAGGACCATCATGGATTTCGACCACCACTGTTTCTTCGTGTGCGATGGCGGGACCATGCACGTTCCCCTTTGGATTGCAATAGAAGCAGCCAGCTGTCAGCGTCACGCCTGTAGAGGTATATTCGTATTTGCCCTTCAGGCAGAACATGAATTGATTCGATGAATGAAAATGCGGCTGCGGGATCCCGGCACCCTTGTCGAATTTAATAAGGGCAATCGATGCACCGGTGTCGTCGTTGCGCCAGAGCATTTTTTCATGGATGCCCTTGAGCGACTTTTCGCGCCAGGGCATCGCCTCGGACTGAATGAGCAGTTCTTTCAGCTTGGGCGCTTCGTTGGGAGGCATTTTGGCTCTCCAGCCCTTTATAGGATCAATCAGCGTCATCGGGCGACCAGCGCACGTGTTTCAGTTCTATGAGCCGCGACACATAAGGCACCTTGGCGCGGTTGGTGAGGCGGTGAACGGCTCGCATCTCGTCGATGAATACGGTCGAGCCGAGCGGCTCGTCCGTGGTGATGCGCTTGCCGAACACGGTCTCGATTTCGTTCTCGCCGCCGCCCAACGAGATCACCAAGTAGGGATGATAGTGGATATGGAAGTCGATCGTTTCGCCTGGCTCGAGCCGGATTTCCCAGACGCGAACATATTTATTCTCCAACACAACGCGTTGGCCGATTTCGCCTAACGAGATGCCTTTTTCGGCGGCGTGCTTGAGTTCGTATTGGTCCTGCATGCGCGGCCTCGTCGGTCAATCCTGGATCACGGCAATCGCGTTAATCTCGATCAGATAGTCGGGCGAGACCATCTTTGTGACTTCGACCATAGTTGAGGCGGGCAGGGGCGGCTTGAAGTACTCGCTGCGTACCTTATGGATCGCGTCAAAATGTTCCATATTGCGCACGTAGACATCGACGCGGCAAACGTCGTCCAAGGTACCACCAGCGGCTTCCACCGCCGCTTTGATGTTTTCGCAGACTTGGCGTGTTTGCAATTCTATATTGCCGACGCCGGCGATCGTTCCATCGGGTCGGCGGGCGGTCATGCCTGAGACGAAGACTAGAGCGCCCTTTGGCTTCGGTAACAGTGGCCTGCGAAAAGATGCCGATGGGCTTGCGGATCGCGTCCGATGTGACCTCGTGTTTAGGCATAATGCTTGTTTCCCGGGCTGCGTGAAAGCGTGAGCAAAGGCTCGGCGGAGACCTGGAGGTCCTGCGCGAGCTTTATCAGATTGCCGGCCACCGTCGGCTCGAGCTTGACCTGTCCGTTCGCGCTTTGGCGCCGTCGCCACTCGGGCTCGCCTGGCACAAAGAGCTGGGCAATGCCAGGCGCCCGCTTGCCGGATCGGATGCCTTCGGCGGCGGCCAACGCGTTGGCTCGGAACTGGGCAATGTCGCAGAAATGCGCAATGTCTATCGCGATGAACAGATGCGAGCAATCGTAGGTCACGCTCGGATTGCCGTAGAGTGGCTTGACGTTCGCGCCGTGCGTGCCGCTCGATAAAAGCCCGCACATAAGATCTATTATGAACGCAAGGCCAAAGCCTTTTGGGCCTGCCGCCGGCAATAGCATGCCCGCGATGGCCTCTTTGGGATCGGTGGTCGGACTGCCGTCATCGCGGACGGCCCAGGTTGTAGGGATCGATGCGCCGGCCTTTTCCGCCAATCGTATCTTGCCCATCGCGGCTTCGCTGGTCGCCATATCGAGCACGATCGGTATGGCGCCGTCGGAGGGAATAGCGATCGCAACCGGGTTGTTGCCCACCACCCTCTCGGCGCCGCCGGGCGCCGGCATCAGCGGGCGCGTGTTGCACATGGCGATGCCGATGCAGTCCTTGTCGGCCGCTTTTTGGGCGTAGCGGCCAGCGGCGCCGAAATGAAACCCGTGACGGACTGCGACAATACCGACGCCATGCTGTTTGGCCTTCGATACCGCAACGTCGATCGATTGGTCGCCCGTGAGGTGGCCGAAAGCGTGTCCAGCGTCGAGTACGACAGAGCACCCTTGGTCCGAGATGACCTCGGCGTTTTCCCTTGTGCTAACCGAGCCACCGAGGAGCCGGTCGAGATACATCTCGACCAGCAGCACACCATGTGATGACAACCCTTCGAGATCGGCCTCGACGAGCCCCTCTGCGACAGTCACGGCCGCCTGCTCTGCCATGCCAGCCGCGCCAAATAGGCGGGCGACCAATGCAACAAGGTCCTGAACGGGAACGAGGAGCGGCGCAGTGATCGGTATTGTGCTCATAGTGGCATGCTATTCGTCAAAGCAACACGAATGCCTTCAACTAGCCCGCAAGAGACCAGCGCGTTTCGCGCGCGGGCATGCCGGGCCGGTCAGGCCTCGAAAACTCGGGATGGCTTTCCAGAGATTTGGCGACCTTATTTAGCGTGCGCTCGATGTGCTCGCGGTTTAGCGTGAGGGCGCGATTTACATCCTTGCAAAGCGCTGCCTGCATGATTTGCTCATGCTCCAATATGTCGTTTCGTGGCGGCGCTTTCGACATGATCGAGAGCGCGACATAGCGCTCGGCCTTTTCGAACAGGCTCTCCCGAATGGACAGCATGGTCGGCGAGTTGCATGCGGCGACCAGCGCGTGATGGAACGCCCGGTGTTCCTTCGACCATTCCGCGCTGATCATGCCAGGCTGCGAACGCCGCAGTTTGGTCTGCTTAGACAGCCGGTGAAAGGCTGCCAGCAAATCAGCCTCCCATTCGACGCCGCCATCTTCAATCGACCTGCGCAGGGTGATGCTCTCAAGCTCAATGCGCGACTGCATTAGATCGTAAAGTCTGTCACGCGAAACCGCGGCGACGCGAAAACCCTTGTTATGTTCCAGTCGCACCATGCCTTCCGCTTCCAGGCGCATCAGCGCCTCGCGGATCGGGCTCCAGCCGACCTGATAGCGTTCCCGTAGCGCTTCGAGCGTGAGCCGTTCGTTCGGCATCAATCGGCAGGCCACGATGTCGGCGCGGATCCGCGTTAGAACTCGCGCGTGGAGCGTTTGCGTGTCTCCGTCGATCTGCTGCCGTTGCATAAACCGCTCCGTTGCTCTGCCGGCCGAGAAGGCGCGCGGCAACTTTCACGTCCCTAGCGCATTGCTTTACGGCAATCAAACAGATTTTCGAAAATCATTTGACCTTTCGATAAGACGAATGGCAGGATGCCAGCAGCCAGGTTTCACGCTGAAGCGAGAAGAACGAGGCAAAGCGGGAGAGTTGTCATGAAAACAGCAAGCAGACTCGCACTGGGAGCGTTTTCATCCCTTTTCGTAATGGTCGCCGCTTCAACGCCGACGCCGGCGCTGGCCCAAGACAGGGCGCTGACCAAGATTACATTTTCGCTCGATTTTATTCCGCTCGGACGCCATGCGCCTTGGTACGCGGCGGTCGCGGAGGGCTATTACAAGGCCGAGGGCCTCGACGTGTCGATCATCCCGTCGCACGGCACGGCGCAGACTATCCAGGCAATCGAGTTCAGGCACCGCGCAAATCGGCTTCACCGACGTACCGAGCCTCGCCCTCGCCCGCGCCAACGGCGCCAAGCTCAAGATGGTGGCGGTCAATTACGAAAAGGCACCCTATGCCATCTTCAGCCTCGCCAACGGAGCCAACGTCACAAAGGTCAAGCACGTCCCACTGATCTTCACATTCTTGATCACGAAATTCAGGCTCAATTTCATCTCGGGCGGATCGAACCAGCCCAGGCCATGGCCAGCCGCGTATCAGACCGCCAACGATCTTCAAGAATGTCGTCTTTCCGCAACCGCTCGGGCCCAACAGGCTGACCAAGGTCCCCTGCTTCAGGTCGAACGAAATTTCTTGATCGCGACCAATTCGCTCTGGCCCGGCCGACGAAAGGACTGACGGACGTTACGGAACTCGCCAAAACGCTCGGGGGCAGATCGCATGGCGCCCTGCCCTCGCGCGTCGTAAAGAGTCAGTCCGTTCGTTGCGTTCGCATCAAGGCTTGATCGGCGGCGACGGCAGAAAGCCGGTTGCGTAAAGATCAGTCGCGGCCGGTGGCGCACCTTCCTGCTTGCCGATCATGGCCTCAAGCTCTATTCCAATGGCATTGTCACCACCGAAGGCTTTCTCGCTAAGAACCCCGATATCGTGAAGCGCAGCTCGAAGGCCTAACCCTCGGCAGCGGAGCGGGCAGCTTTACGCCGAAGATCATCCGCGGTTTCATGGCGCAGCACGGCCTCGATCCCGATACGCTGAAAATCAGCAATGTGGCACCGTCATTTTCTCCAAGCGCCCGGCGGTGATTGCCGACTACATGGAGGTGCCGCTGCCTTACCCCCGCACGGCGGAAGTCCGCTATTCAATCGAATTTACCGAGCTCGAACATCGCGCGAGCCGCGCCTTGGGGATCACGCGATGAAAGCCGCTAAAGCGCATCGGTTGATATATCCGCTCGTCGGTTTCGCGCTAATTCTGGTGCTCTGGCAAGCTTACGTGGCTCTATTCCACGTGAGCAGGATTGTGCTGCCGAGCCCGTTGGACATACTAGAAGTGTCTTGGCAGCGTTATGATCTACTGGTCAACGAGACTTGGCCGACGTTTCTCGAAAGCGTCTATGGGTTCGCCCTTGCCCTGCTCATTGGCGTCCCCATGGCGGTATGCGTGGCGAATTCGCGGATACTCAAATTGTCGCTCTATCCCATTCTGATCGCGACCCAGTCGGTGCCCAAAGTAGCGATCGCTCCCATTGTTCTCGTCTGGTTCGGGCTCGGCATGCAATCAAAGCTGGCGATCGCATTCCTAGTCGCATTCTTTCCCATCGTAGTGGATACCGCGGCTGGTCTGCAGGCTACACCGCCAGGCCTGACCGAACTTGGCCGTTCGTTGCGAGCATCGCGTTGGCAAATGTTTTGGAAGATTCAAATTCCTGCAGCGCTGCCTTTTGTCTTTTCTGGCGCGAAAGTCGCTGTAACCCTAGCAGTGATCGGCGCGGTGATCGGCGAATTCGTCGGCTCTACAAACGGCTTAGGCAATCTGCTGTTGTCTGCCAACTCGCAGCTCGACGGGCCTCTGGCTTGGGCGGCCCTTATCTGGCTCAGCGCTTTGGGAATATTGCTATTCGTCAGCGTCGAACTTGCTCAAAAGCTCATAATGCCTTGGGACGAGACTAACCATCTTTGAGGCAAAAGGCGACGCCGCCGGATCAGGCTTATGGGAACCGTTCGCTCGGTTGCTTCCGAGAACGGCGTTTATCGGAGGCAACGTCCTTCATGGTCGAAGTTAGCTTGTCCTCTAGATGGAAGGTTCCCTCGCAAGTCCGATGATGCGCGGTTTGCCCGTTCCAGCGTGGACAGCGTATATCGCTCAGCATCGACATGAACTGACGCTCAGTATCTCAAGCGATCCGAGGATTAATTGAACGCAGACTGGAAAAATGAAACACGGCATTCACGTCCGCTTTAAGCCATTTCGGAAATCCGCTGAATAGCTGCTGACCCAAAACGGGTTTCAGGCGCGGTCCTGGCCGTCACTTTTGCGGGGGCATCGCCCTGGTGTCTGTGGTTGCAGCTCGCAATAAATCAATAATGGATTGCGCTTTCGAATGTCGCATATACTTCGACCTCTGATGCGATAGAGCCGGTACGATGGCCGATAGGCAATTTCCGAATTGGACAACACTTGCAAGGGGTAGCCGGAGCGCCATTTCGGCGTCTTCGATCGTCAGGGCTCATCGGCTTGAGCCACGACTGCATGCATTCGTCGAAATCCAGCGCAGCCATCCCATGGCCCATGGCGACGGGCCGCTTTCTCTTACTCCATATGCAGCTAAGGATCTTTTGGTGTCACCAGATCACCGCCCGAAATGCGGTCTCGCAGAGACCATGAATTTTGGCGTAAGCGGCTTTGCCGACGTTCTGCGGCTTCTGGACGATGCCGGAGCATTCAATGTCGGCTTCACGGCGATGACCGAACTGGCTTACGAGCCGTCTGGCTTTAATGCCGTTTCAGTTTTCCCGCGCAATCCATGGAACCTTGATTTCATCCCCGGCGGATCGTCATCAGGATCGGCTGTGGCTGTGGCGAGCGGTGCGGTCGTTGTTGCGGTCGGCTCCGATACCGGCGGGTCAATACGCATTCCCGCGCATTGCAGCGGGGTGACTGGATGGAAACCGACCTGGGGGACAGTGAGCGTTGCCGGTGCGTTGCCGCTAGCCCCGTTTCTCGACACTGTCGGCTTGCTTGCGCGAAGGGCTGCTGAGCTCGCTGTCGCATCGGCAGTGCTGTCGGCAGACGTACGACCGCGTGCAGGAATTGAGCGCGTTGTTTTCTTTGCCGACGCTCTGGAAGAGGCGGAACCCTTGATTCGTCGGGCCTGTCTTGATGGCATCGAAGCCATACGGGCCTGCGGCATTTTGGTGTCGAGCCAAGACGGATTGCCTGCGATCGCGGCGATCGATGCCCACGCTTTGGTTGTAATGCAAGGCGAGGCGGCGAGGACCTATTGTCATGTACTCGATCATGCAGCGATTGATCCTGTTCTGCGTCGACGCTTTGCGAAAGGTCTGACGATCACCGACGCGGAATTATCCGCAAGCCGTGGCGCGCGGCCGCAATTGGCCGAAGAATTTGAGGATACCGTATTTGGTGCGGCCGATGCGGCGATCTTGCCGGTAATGCCGGTCCGCACGCCGCCTTTTTCCGACGCGGATTTAACTTCCCAGCGCATAGAAATTTAAGAGTAAGCGAGGGAGTGGAAAACCTCTTGCGGTGAACGGAAGCCGAGGGATTTTCGAGGTCTCTCGTTGAGCAAACGTTCGACCTTGGCAACCTCGGCACTTGAGATCGTAGAGAAGTCTGTTCCCTTTGGGAAGAAGTCACGAATAAGACCGTTGGTGTTTTCATTTAAACCGCGCTCCCATGCGTGATACGGCGTGGCGAAGAAAATTTTGGTTTTCAGCGCATCGGCAATGTCCTGATGCGCGGCGAATTCCTTGCCGTTGTCGAAGGTGATCGTATGCACGAAGTCACCGATAGGCTTGAGGCGACGCACGGCTGCCTTCTGGGTTGCGTGGGCAGTCGCACGCGGCAACTTGGTGATTTTGGCGAGTTGGGTTTTGCGCTCGACCAGCGTGAGCAAGCCGCCTTTGTGTCCGGCGCTGACGACGGTGTCGCCCTCCCAGTCGCCCAGACGGGTTTTGCGCGCGACAATGGCCGGACGCTCGGAAATGTCGATTTTACCGGGGATCAGGCCGCGTCCAGCGTTCTTGCCGGCACGTTTGTTATAACGTTTCCCGCGCCGCCGCAGACTGCGCCACAAGTTGCCACCGTCGCGTTTGTCATCCCAGATCACCTGGTAGATGCGTTCGTGGCTCAGCTTGATGCCCTGTTCGCTGAGCCAGCCGCTGATCTGCTCCGGCGACCAGCGCATCTGGCGCAACTTCGACTTCAATCTTGCTGCGCATCAGCGCCGTGAGCTTGCGCGGCTTACTTCGTATCGCCTGTCGTGCTCGAGCCTTCGCTTCCGCCTGCTTGAACCGATAGCCGCGCTGACCGCGATTGCGCTGCATCTCCCGGCTCACCGCGCTTTGACTGACGCCCAAAATCTCGGCGATGCTTGCTTGGCTGGCCCCACGCCTGCTCAGAGCATAAATCTGGCAGCGATCCTCATATTGTATTCGCCGGTACTTGCTCATCGGCAACCTCTTGCAATCTCAAGAGGTTACCCCATCGTCGCCTCACTCAATTATGCGCTGGCTACTTGAACCCGCGCGATGTCGATCCTAGATCGCCTTCCTTTAGTGGACGTCGTCTTTTCGAGCTCAGTCGCTACTGCCGTTTTGTCAATATGCTGGGCTTCCCGGCCGTGGCGATACCAGTTGGTTTCGACGACCGTGGCTTACCGATTGCGTTGCAGATGGTCGGAAGGCCGGGACGTGATGGCGATCTCATCGCGCTTGCCATGCGGGTGCAGGAAAAAACCGATTGGCACGCGCGCGTTCCCGTTGCCGTCCGCGATCTGATCGACATACAGGAAGGCATTTTTGAATGACGGAAACGACCGCTTCGACTGCCCTTTCGTATTTGCGCGTTCTCGACCTCACATGGGTACGCGCGGATCCGACATGCTGTCGCGTCCTCGCCGATTTTTTGCGCCGATGTGCTCAAAATCGAGGCGCCGCCGTCGCCGTCATCCGAAACACGAATTGTGAGAGAGCCGATAGGGATCTCACGCACGCCGGCGACCATCGTTTCGATGACCCCGGAACCAGGGGAGCGTACCGAGCAGGTTTTGGGCGAGCTGAGTCTTGGAGACACTGACGTCGGGCGAATGCAGAAAACCGAGGTGATTTAAAGGGAACGCATGAGCAAGGTATTGGTAACCGGGGCAAGCGGATTTCTTGGCGCCACGGTGGCGGCGCGTCTGTTGGAAACGGGTCATTCTATGATTGGGCTCGACCCCGCGCCATCTCCCGATCCAGCTCGACGGCACATTATCGACGATCTCTCAGACCGACGGCGCCTTATTGAATGCTTACATAGGGAGAACGTAACACACGTCCTTCATTGCGGTGGCGTATCGGGCCCAATGGTCCTCGTGGACGAGCCGGCGCGCGTGATGGATATCAATGTCGCAGGCAGCCTCAACCTGTTACAGGCATCCCTAATCAGCGGCGTGAAGACATTCGTCTATTGTTCCTCGGTGTCTGCCGTCGGTGGCTTCTATGAGACGGACACCATCGGAGATGATTACCCATTGCGACCAACCAGCACTTATGGTTGTTCGAAAGCCGCGATGGACATGGTGCTACGCGGCTTATGGAAGCGCGTTCCGCTCGACTTCTGTTCGCTTCGCTTCACGAGTATCTATGGACCGGGCCGCCGCACTAGCTTTGTTGTTGATGATATTGTAGGCGCGACCTTGCGCGGCGAGCCAATATTGCTCAATGCGGCGACCGATTGGCCGTATATCTATATCGACGACGCCGCGGATGCGGCGGTGGCGGCCTGTTTTTCTACAGAACGGCAACAGCTTTTTTATTACATAGCCTATCCCGAGCAGGTGACGCTCGAAGCGTTGGCGGCTGCCGCCGAACAATCTACCGGCAAGCCGGCGCGCCTCACAATTCGCGATGAGCACTCCCGCGCTGCCCGCGGACCGCTTGATATCGCTCCGGCACTACGCGACTTCGGTTTTGCGCCGCAAGTCGATCATCGCGAGGGCATCCGCAAAATGGTTGAGGCGATGCTTGCGGTGCGGTCATGACGCTCAATTTTTTCCTTGTGCCGTATCAGGCCATTAGCCATAGTCGCACGTAAGATCCATCATGGATAGCCGAGCGTCAAAACGAGACTGCGTTCGTGGAATGCAGAATTATTTTTTTGGACTACCGTTGCGAGGACAGCCATGCCGCACCTGACAACTGATGACGAAGTTAAGCTCTACTACGAGGAGGTCGGTAGCGGGATTCCGATTGTATTTGTGCATGAATTTGCTGGTGATTACCGCTCCTACGAAATGCAGCTACGCTACTTTGGGCAACGATATCGATGCATCGCTTACAACGCGCGGGGTTACCCACCTTCTGAGGTGCCGAAGGATGGCGAACGGTTTTCACAAGAGCGCGCGCGCGATGACATCCGCTCTGTTCTCGATGCGCTCAAAATCGACAAGGCGCACATCGTAGGCCTGTCGATGGGTGGATTTGCGACCTTGCACTTCGGCTTCACCTATCCCGAACGTGCTCGCTCACTGGTGGTGGCGGGATGCGGATACGGAGCGGCACCTGACAAACGAGCGCAATTCGCGGAGGAGGCCGAGGCGGCTGCCGCGCAGTTCGAAGCGCAAGGCATGGCCAAGGCGGCGGAAGCCTATGCGCTGGGTCCGACCCGCGTGCAGTTCCAGAACAAGGATCCGCGCGGATGGAATGAATTTGCCGATCAACTGAGGGAGCACTCGACCGAAGGAGCCGCGCTGACCATGCGCGGTGTGCAAAAACGTCGTCCTTCGCTGTTTGATCTCGTTGAACAAATGAAAACGATTACCGTGCCGACGCTGGTGATGACCGGCGATGAAGACTGGCCGTGCCTGGAACCGGGCCTGCTCATGAAGCGGACGATCCCGACGGCTGCGCTCGTCGTCATGCCGAACGCCGGGCATACGATCAATCTTGAGGACCCCCTCGCATTCAACCAGCACCTTGCCGACTTTTTTCATACCGTCGATGTCGGCGCGTGGCGCAAGCGAGATCCGCGCGCAATGGTCTCGGCTATCCTCGGCCGATAGAGTGGTGTGGCTCAGGTGGTCGTATAACCGCGATCCACGAGCATATCGCTGCCGGTCATGAAGCTCGCGGCGTCACTGGCTAGAAACAGTGCGGCCTGCGCGATTTCCTCAGGCTGGCCGAGCCGGTTCAGCAGATGTTTCGGGCCCGCCAGCCGGCGCGCCGTTTCCATATCACCGAAGCGCAGGACCAGGCGCCGCGTTTCAATCGCACCCGGGGACAGCGAATTGACGCGAATATTTTGCGCGGCGTGATCGACAGCCATGGCCTTTGCTAGTTGAATCAATGCACCTTTCGACGCGCAATAGGCTGCACGCGCCGGCGCCCCAACCCGGCCAAGTTGCGAAGCAATATGGATAATACTCCCGCCGCCTGCGACGATCATCGCAGGCAGCACGGCGCGGCTCATCAAATATGCGCCCATCACGTTGACGGCAAAGACACGGCTCCAATCGTCCGGAGAAATCTCCAGTACGGTTCCGTTAGGATCGTCAGTTGCGGCAGCGTTGACCAGAATATGGATCGCGCCGAACTCCAACCGCGCTGCGTCGGCCGCTGCCTGTGTATCGGATTCCTGGCTAACGTCGCAGCGCCGTGCCGACGCCTTGCCGCGCGCTCTCGTGACGATCTGCGCGGTTTCCTCCGCCGCGCCGAGGTCGATGTCAAGACACATAACCGCGGCGCCGGCCAAAGCAAACGCACTAGCGATGGCGCGCCCGATTCCGTTTCCCGCGCCGCTGATAACCGCCGCCTTTCCGGTAAGCCCCATGTTGGTCATGGCGAAGCCGCAACCTGCGAATTTCCCGCGCTATCGCGGCCGAGATACGCGTGCTGCACTCGCTCATCATGTTTGAGCGTGCTGCACGGTCCGGATGCGATAATCGAGCCAGTCTGCAGAACATAGCCCCGGCTTGCGGTTTCAAGCGCATAGCGCGCGTTCTGCTCCACGAGAAGTACGCTTGTTCCCGTCGCGTTGATCGAACTGATCGTTTGAAAAATATCCTGCACGATTATGGGTGCCAGACCAAGCGACGGTTCGTCGAGGCAGAGCAGGCGCGGTTGCGACATCATCGCGCGGCCAAGTACCAGCATTTGCTGCTCGCCGCCGCTGAGCGTGCCCGCATTCTGAGAAGCGCGTACGCTCAGCCTGGGGAACATTGCGAAAATTTGATCGATCAGAGATCGGATTTTCGCCCCGTCTTTGCGAAATTTAAATCCACCGAGTTCGAGATTCTCCCGGACAGTCAGAAATGGGAAGACGTGCCGCCCTTCGGGAACGAGGGCGATTCCGAGCATGGTGCGCTCATAAGACGGCAGGCGCGTAATGTCGCGCCCGGCTAACCGGATCGTGCCCGCACGCGGAAGCAGGGCCCCGGCGATCGCGCGCAGTGTCGTCGATTTTCCCGCTCCATTGGCGCCGATCAGGGTGACAATCTCGCCTTCATTCACGCTGATCGTGATGTCGCGGCAGGCGGGAACCTGCCCGTAAGCCAGTTCGAGCCTTTCGGTGGCGAGCAGTTCGGTCACTGGAGCTCGCCCCCTAGATACGCTGCAATCACGCCAGAATCGGCCTGAACTTCGGCAGGCACGCCCTCGAACAGATGTTGCCCGTAATCCATGACGAGGATCCTGTCGGCGATCTTCATGACGAGATCCATATTATGCTCGACCATGACGACGGTCATGCGGCGCTGCCGGAGCTCCGCGATGCGCGCCAGCAGGGCCTCGACCTCGGCCGCATTCAATCCAGCCGCCGGTTCATCAATCATCAGCAAGCGCGGCGCCGTAGCGAGTGCCCGGGCGATTTCGAGCATGCGTTGCTCGCCGTAAGCCAGCGAGCCCGCTGTCACCTGCGCGCGATGTTTGAGACCCACGAAGGCCAAGAGCTCCATTGCCTCGGCGTGGCACCGGGCCTGGTCGCGGCGAAATGCCGCTCCGTGGAGGATGTACTGCCAGAGCGGGATATCGTGATGGGTGTGAAAACCCGCGATCACGTTTTCGAGCACGGACAGTTGTTTGAACAGTCGGATTTTCTGAAACGTGCGTGCCAACCCGTAACGGACGCGCCGTTGTGCCGGCATACCGATCAGATCGACGCCGGCAAATGCCATCGTTCCGGCGTCCGGCTGGTAAAGGCCGCTCATCAGGTTGAGCAGCGTCGATTTTCCGGCACCGTTTGGTCCGATGACAGCGAACACGACGCCTGTGGGAATGCTCAGCGAGATATCACTCACGGCTTGCACGCCGCCAAAACTCTTTTGCAACCGTTCGGCCCGGAACAATATGTCGCCATCGACGTCAGGCGTATGTGAGCCTATTTCGGCTGATGCCGCCGATGTCATAGCTTGGCCCTGGCCGGCGTGGTGGCTAGGCGTTGACGCGCGCGCGCGGCGACGAGAAGAGCGGCTTGCACCATACCACCCGGCATAAATAGCACGACAAGAGTCACCGAAATCCCGTACACGATTAGCCGCAGGTCTCCGATACCCCGCAACAACTCGGGCAGTATCGTCAGCAGGATCGCGCCAAGTGCGGGGCCGATAAGCGTTCCCATGCCGCCGACGATGACCATTGCCAAGACGGTGAACGACTCGGTGATGAAAAAAGCATCCGGAACCAGGGTGCCGACGAAGCTGGCATAAAAGCAGCCGGCGGCGCCGGCAACCGCGGAACTAATGGCAAAGGCAAATACCTTCCATTTCCAGCAATCAATCCCCAGAGAGGCAGCCGACACCTCGTCTTCACGGATCGCGGTCAGGGTCTCGCCGACTGGAGAGCGCACCAACCGGTCGAGCAATATATAAGTGAGCAGCGCGAAGCCGGCGGTCAGATAGAAAAGGTTACCGAGATCGGAGAACCCGATCACCGGCATGCCGGGGATCTTCAGTGGCGGCGGCGGCGCGATGGCATAGATACCCAGCGGGCCCTGAGTAAGACTGATCCAGTTTAGCAGAACCTGGTATGTAATGACCGCAAAGCCAAGCGAGGCGATGGCAAGGTAATGTCCGCGCAAACGGACTGCGAAGATCGACAGCAGCATGCCGGCAAATCCGGCGAGCAAGACGCCGCACATAAAAGCAACCCAGAACGGCACGCCAAGCCGCGTAATCAACAGTGTCGAGGCGTAGGCGCCGATCCCGTAGAAAGCGGACTGGCCGAGATTGAGCTGACCGGCGTAACCGAGGACAAAATCAAGGCCGACCGCCAGTAGTACGTTGACTGCGCAAACAATCAGGTTTGTCTGCCAGTAGGAATCCGTTAAAATCATTGGCAACAAGCCAATTGCGATCGCCACCATCACCAGCCAAAAACGTCGCGATGTGAGAATGGTGCTTGCCGTCGATGCGTGCGTCGTCGAGAGACTAGACATTTTCTTCGCGCCGTTCGGCGATCAGACCGGTCGGTCGCACCGCAAGCGTTAGCAGGAGCAGCGCGAAGACGACGATGTCGATTAATCCTGGATCGAGGAATTGCGTTGTATAGCTCTCGATCAGCCCAACGATCAGACCAGCGATTATTGTCCCTTCGACGTTACCGAAACCGCCGATGATGACGATAGCAAAGGCTTTGACGATGACCGATGTGCCTGCAAACGGCGTAAGGACCAGCACCGGGCCCAGCATTGCTCCGCTCATGCCTGCCAAGGCCGACGCAATGATGAAGGTTAGCATGATGACGTAGTTTGGATTGATGCCCATGAGTCCGGCGGTTTCGCGATCTTGTGAGACCGCGCGTAGCGCTTTTCCGAGAAAAGTGAACTTCATGAATGCATAAAGTAGCCCGATGGTGAGTGTGGAAACCACAATGATCAATACGCTCTGCACCGTAAAAAAAAGCCCGCCAAAACGAATCACGCGATTGCTGTAGGGCGTATCGAAAGCGTAGGGAATCGGCCCGAGCAACACCAACATCGCATTCTGCAGCATGATCGAGACGCCGATGGTCGCGATCAAGGGCAGCAGTTCACTCCCGCGTTCGCGTAGCGGGGCAAAGATCGTGGCATTCAACAGCCATCCAAGCATTCCCCCAACCACGAGCGCGGCTGCGATGCCGACGAGATAATTGCCGCTGAGCAGGTGGGTGACAAAATAGGCGGCGAAGGCCCCTAACGTCACAAAGTCCGCGTGGGCAAAATTGATCTGAACCAGGACGCCATAAATGAGGGTAAGCCCCAACGCTACTAGCACGTAGAGGCTCCCCACAACGATGCCGTTTATCCCCTGTTGGAGGATGACGGTCAGCATGTCCGGTGGACTAGTTCCACTTCAATGCCTTCCAGGACAGATCAGGCATTGTCTCCATGTAATGGACGGTATCCATCTTGGTGTTCTGATTTGTCTTGTCGAATGCGACGCTGCCGGTCACACCGGAGAAGTCTTTCGTCGCAGCCAGGTCGTCGCGAATGGACTTGGCATCCTTGCCACCACGTCGCACCACGTCCGCGATCAGCATAACCTGGTCGTAAGCGTGGGCATTGATGTGCGTGGGATCCTGGTTGTATTTGGCCTTAAAGGCCTGGATGAAATTGCGCACAACGGGGCGTTGGTCGGTTGGGTCGAACTGCACGATACGGACATAGCCGATCGCCGCCTTGCCGGCTTTTTTCTCGAAGCCGAAGGGGAGCCAGATCGTGCCGAGCTGAATTGAGTGACCGCCGCCACCCTTCACGACACCAGCTTGTGCAAGGGCTTGGGTGATCTTCAAACCCTGACCTTCGAGCGTGTAGGTTGGAATCACGTCAATCTTGCCCAGACCGGCGATGCGGGTCGCGATTGACGTGAAGTCGTTCACGTCGCGCCCGAAGCCGATATCGGCCAGAATCTTTCCGCCGAGCTTCGTGAATGTTTCCGCGAAGACTTTCGCGTTGCCGATACCGGCATTCGTGTTCTCGTGCAGCACGACTGCGGTGCGTGCGTTGAGGCGCTTATAGGCGTTGGTAGCGATATCAATACCCTGCATCACCTCGTTCGGCATGATGCGGAAGGTCCAGGGATTGCCGGGCTGGGTAATCTTGATAGACGAGGATCCGGCATTGACTAGCGGAATCTTGGCTTGCGCCATGACCGGCATGATGGCGAGCGTGGCGTCCGAGCATTCCTCGCCGATGGCCACGTCTGGCTTGAATTGTTCGACCAAGCGTTTGGCTGCCTGGGTGGCGGGAAGGGGACTGCAAGCTGAGTCCTCGTATTGAACCTCGAACTTGTAACCATTCACGCCGGTTTTATTGAGCTGCTCGATTGCGAGCTCGGCGCCCTGCTTGTCTTGCACGCCAAAATAGGAGCCGGGTCCGGAGATCGGAAAAAGGCCGCCAATCTTGATGACTTTGTCGGCGGCTAACCCCGACGTCGCCGAGACTGCGAGGAGACCGGCCGTCAACGCGGCCGGCATCAGGAATGCGCGGAAAGGTCGTTTCATCATGGTGCCTCCAGTGTGCTGCGTTATTAGAGCGAAGTTTCTGCGGCGTTGGCAATGGGCATCATGGTAAGCGGCCCGCCAAGGATTCCAAGACCGGCTGAACGGAGGTTTTTTGTTCGAAATGCCGCGTTGCGTTGCAGCATAACATTGCTGATTTCGGATTTAAAGCTGTGCGCCCGCACTTCATGACCGACCGCTGTTCGCCACGATCGCGAATTCCTCGCTTTTTGCTTCGGTCTTGCACAAAGACGAACGTCACCCGCCGAAATGGCTTCGGCTCGGCAGGATGCAATGCATAGACGATTGGGCCACAGCTTACCTGCATTGTCCGGTCTCGGATCAACGCGTCAAGCACGACCAACGCTGGGCAATAAATATGCGAAAAATCTTTGAAAACGACAGCATCGTGATTGGGTATCCATGCACAGAAATGGGGTAGAGCAACGGCAATCAATAAAGAGCTTGTTTGCTCTCGCGGGACAATAATTTATCCATTTACAAAATTATTGTGTCATTTGACGGCGATGAGATCGACCTCGACCTTGCAGCCCGGCACCAGCAAGCCAGTGACTCCGACGGTGGTGCGCGGCGGTGGCGACGGGAAGAACTCCTTCCAGACCTGGTCGAAATAAAAGAAGTCGTTGAGATCGGTCAGAAACACCTGTGCCTTGACGACGTTCTCAAGTTCAGTACCCGCCGCCTGAAAAGTCTTTCTCAAGTTCTCCAGAACGTAACGGGTCTGCCGCTGGATGTTCGATCCGTAGTAGGGGAACGCGCTTTCGACCTGGGCTTCCGGGGCCACGCCGGTGCGGTAATCCGAGGCGATCTGGCCTGCGGCGTAAACGTGATCCCCCACCACGACGCCCTGGCAGTAATGCGCCAGCGGCGTCGGAGCGCCGCTGCCGGAAATGACGGTGCGCTTGACCTCTGGTTTAACGGCAACGAGATCGATCTCGACCTTGCAGCCCGGCACCAGCAAGCCAGTGACTCCGACAGTGGTGCGCGGCGGTGGCGACGGGAAGAACTCCTTCCAGACCTGGTCGAAATAAAAGAAGTCGTTGAGATCGGTCAGAAACACCTGTGCCTTGACGACGTTCTCAAGTTCAGTACCCGCCGCCTGAAAAGTCTTTCTCAAGTTCTCCAGAACGTAACGGGTCTGCCTCTGGATGTTCGATCCGTAGTAGGGGAACGCGCTTTCGACCTGGGCTTCCGGGGCCACGCCGGTGCGGTAATCCGAGGCGATCTGGCCTGCGGCGTAAACGTGATCCCCCACCACGACGCCCTGGCAGTAATGCGCCAGCGGCGTCGGAGCGCCGCTGCCGGAAATTATCTTATGCTTCATCGGCGGTCCCTCGCCCACTGAATCGGATTATGATTTCGGAATTTCTCTTATCACCGTAAGCTTCGATCAGATAGCTGAGTAGTTATGCACAGCGGTGCGGTCGTCGCGGAATAAAGCACGTAGTTCCTCGACAACATTCAAGTTTGTGAAACCACATAGGATGATACGTATCGTGATCGTGCCGAAGCGATTGAATTCGGTCGGGACTCCTTTCGGTTGCCTTCTTTAACGCATTTTCTCAGCCTCACGCGCGCGCGAGGGGCGCGAGTTGAGTTTAGAAATTTAGTTGGTGCCGCTGCGGCGCCGGCTTCGTGTTGGCGATGGGGGTGGAGCGGTCGCAGTGAAGAGGGGGGGGTGTTTCTAAAATCGATCTCGTTGCAGGCGCAGGCGTACTCCCCTTCTTTAACGCATTCGCTCGAGGTCATGCAGATGGAGCGCTCGATGTCATTGCGAGCCGCCAATAGCTGGCATCAGGCGGCCTATTATTTGATTGTCGACGTTTTGCCGGCAATCTTCCATGATCTTCGATAAGGATTTGATGAAAAGCTTATCAGCCACACGCCTCGCTATTTTCTTCGAGATAGGTATTTATTCTCCAAAACGATTGTGCTCTACTTTGCTGCACATCGATTTTGGATGCCTCAAATGGCCGGCCGAAGAGCTAAAATTCTCTCGCGCGACGCTCTCGACGAACTCCTTGCCTATGCTGGCCATACCCGCCAGCCGGCCCGCAACAAAGTCATCGTGCTGCTGTCGGCCAAGGCAGGCTTGCGCGCTGGCGAGATCGCAAAACTGACTTGGACCATGGTTCTCGGCCCGGATGGCCGTTTAGGCGAAACCATCGAGCTGCATGACAAAGCTGCCAAAAAGGGCAGTGGCCGCTCGATCCCAATCCACCCAGTCCTTCGGCGCGCTTTGTCGCGGTGGGCGGGCCAGTCGGATTTGGGCGGGTACGTGGTGATCTCGGAACGCGGCGGCCCGATGACCCCATTGAGCATCGTCGTCTGGTTCAACAGGGCGTTTCAAACGATCGGCCTTAAAGGCTGCTCGTCGCATTCAGGCCGCCGCACATTCATCACGCGAGCGGCACGACTTGTTCACAAAGCGGGCGGCTCCTTGCGCGACGTGCAGCTGCTCGCTGGCCATGCCTCTATCCAGACCACACAAGCCTATATCGATGGCGACAGCGACAGCCAACGGCGACTGGTGTCGCTGATCTGATGGCTGACGTGCATCATCGGCAATTTAGATTCGCCAGCGGTGAAGCCTGGGCCTATGCCGTAAACATGGTCGAGACTGTGGCTTGGCTTGCCGGGCAGCCCGATTATCTCGATGAGGTCCGCGAGGCGGTAAAAGAACTCGATCTGTTCAACGCGACAAAACGGCCCCTTTCCGCAAAGATATTCGAGTGGCTGGGGGCCGCGACGAGCTATCAGGGCATATCGGATACGGTTGCCCGCAACTATATGGCTGTCCACGGCCGTCCTCGTTGGCGCGCTATCGCCCATGGCGCCAAGTACGGTTCATGCCCACTATTGCAAAGCTATTGGCATTTTCACGGCTGCGGCTATCGCAAATCGGGCCACACCTGCTCCATGCCGCATCTGATCGATAGTCGCCCTTTGCCATCGCACGAGTTTCGCAACGGCAATCTCAATCAGCTTGCTTATTCGCTATTCTTGTTCATTCGCGACGTTGCCGACGGCGATCTCGTCGGGTGGATCGACGGGCGGCTCGCCGAGGCCGAGCCTGGTTCCAACGAGGATAGGCTCGAGCGCATGTCTGCGGCCATCATTAAGCCGCTAGCCGGTGTGCAAGGCGTCTCCGATATCCGCGTTCCTTTCAGGATAGCAATGGTGATGGTGTTGGCGATCTGCAAGGCATCCGACAGCGGCTTGAGTATCTTGTCTGGCTCGGTGTCGACGCGATCTGGATTTCGCCGATTTATCCTTCGCCCATGGCCGATTTCGCCTATGACGTGGCTGATTATTGCGGCGTCGACCCCCTGTTTGGCTCGATCGCGGATTTCGACGCGCTGCTGAGCGATGCGCACGCGTGCGGCCTGAAGGTCATCCTCGACTTCGTTCCCAACCACACGTCGGACCATCATCCCTGGTTTCTCGAAAGCCGCGCGTCGCGTGATAGCGCAAAGCGCGATTGGTACATCTGGCGTGATGGGAAGTTGGATGGTTCGCCGCCCAACAATTGGGTATCGCAATTTGGGGGGCCGGCGTGGACCCATGATAAGGCCACGAACCAGTGGTATCTGCACAGCTTTCTGCGCGAGCAGCCTGACCTGAACTGGCGTAATCCCGCCGTCCGCTACGCCATGCATAGGGTGCTAGACTTCTGGCTCGAGCGCGGCGTTGACGGTTTCCGCGTCGACGTAATCTGGCTGCTTATCAAGGATGCAGCTTTGCGCGACAATCCGCCCAATCCGGCTTGGGCGCCGGGGCAGGCGGAGATTGGCCAGTATCTGCAGGTTCACAACGCTGACCAGGCGGAAGTGCACGATGTCATTGCAGAAATGCGCGCCGTCCTCGACCGCTACCGCGAGCGCGTCCTTATAGGTGAAATTTATTTACCAATCGAACGTCTTGTTGCGTATTACGGCAAGGATTTGGCTGGAGCGCATCTGCCATTCAATTTCCAGCTTATCCTCACTGCCTGGAACGCCGGGGCCATCGCTCACTTAATCGACGAATATGAGAAGGCAATCCCCCCGGGGGCTGGCCGAACTGGGTGCTTAGCAACCACGATCAACCGCGTATTGCAGCTCGCGTCGGCGATGCTCAGGCGCGCGTCGCTGCAATGTTACTACTGACGCTGCGCGGCACACCGACAATGTACTACGGCGACGAGCTTGGTCTCGCCCGTGTTGCCATTCCGTCCGAGGCCACGCAGGACCCGTGGGAAAGAAACGAGCCGGGCCTAGGGCTGAGCCGCGATCCTTCGCGGACGCCGATGCAGTGGAGTGGCGGCGGGAACGCGGGTTTCACTGATGGGGCACATCCATGGCTGCCGCTCGACACCAATTACCGTCGGCACAATGTTGAAACACTGCGCGGCAATCCGCGGTCGTTGCTCAACCTCTATCGCGAGCTAATTCGATTGCGTCGCAGCCATCGCGCCTTGAACGTTGGAACGTTTCGTATGCTGGTTTCGACGGAGCACACTCTGGTCTATGAGCGCACGTTTGGCGAAGAACGGCTCGTGGTTGCGCTCAATTTCAGCAGTTTGCCGCAGGCGCTGCCCGCGAGGTTTGCCGAAGCGCGACTATTGCTGACGTCTTACCTCGATCGCGAGGGGGCGCTGGGAGAGCCTACGTTGCGTGGCGACGAGGGCGTGATAGTAAGCGGTGTGTAACTGCTTACGTTCTCGCCGTATGAAGTCGCCAATTTCGTGGGGATCGTGGACGCGATCAAAATTCGGTCCGGTTCAAGAGATAATCCAGTCCGCCGACGCGGTACCAGCGGTAGCCGTAGCCCTCAAGGCAGACGCAGTGGTTGCCGGCCTCGTCGGCTTTGCTGTGGTCGGTGCCGAGCAAATCGATAAGGGTGGCGGCCCGCCCGTCTTTGAGTCCGCTGGCGAATTCAATCTCGCAAGGTTCGGCCGCAAAGTTGTGCAAAAAGAGCACCGAATTATTGCGCCAATCATAACGAATGCCGAGTACGGACGGGGTATTAAGCTTGACCACTTCGAAGTCTCCCCAGCCCACTTCCGGCACCTCCTTGCGCATGCGGATGATGCGCTCCATCCAGTTCAGCATCGAGTTTGGGTCACGCCGCTGCTCTGCTGCATTGAGGTGCTCAAAGCTGTAGGGCCCCTCGCTGATCACCGGCATGACTGGCTTCGCGCTTTTGGTGAAGCCACCGTGCGGTTCCGTTGACCACTGCATAGGGGTGCGGGAGCATTCTCGTTCTGGCAGCGAAAGATCATCGCCCATGCCGAGCTCGTCGCCATAGCGCAGTACAGGCGTGCCGGGCAGCGTAAACATCAGGCTGTAAGCGAGCTCGAGGCGTCGCCTCTCGCCGCCCAACATGGGTGCGAGCCGTCGTCTGATGCCGCGGCCGTATAACTGATCCTCCTTCTTGGGACCGAACGCCTCAAACACCATTTGACGTTGCTTATTTGTCAACCGGCCGAGGTCGAGTTCATCATGATTGCGCAGAAAAATGCCCCACTGCGCACTTGCGGGCCGCTTCTCTGTCTTCTGCATCGCCTTGATCAGCGGCCGGGTGTCCGCGGTTGCCAGCGCATAAAATAGGTTTTGATTGACCTGGAAGTTGAACATCATGTGCATGCGATCGCCGTCGTCGCCGAAATACTGCATGTCAGTCTGCGGCACCACGTTCGCTTCGGCGAGAATCATGGAATCGCCCACACGCCATTGCAGAAACTCGCGGAAATCACGCAGCATGTCGTATTGCTCGCGCGGCTTCTTCACGTCAGGACCTTTGGTGCCGATAACGAACGGCACTGCGTCCATGCGAAAACCACAGACGCCAAGCTGGATCCAGAAACCCATGATTTTGAGGATTTCAGCCTGGACCTCTGGGTGCTCCGTATTGAGGTCGGGCTGGAAGTCGTAGAAGCGGTGGAAGTACCATTCCTTGGCGATCGTATCGTAGGTCCAGGTGGTCTTCTGCACGCCCGGGAAAACCATTCCCTTATCGGCATTGAGTGGCTTCTTCTTCGACCATACGTACCAATTCCGGTATTTTGAATTGGGATCGCGTCGCGCCTTCTGAAACCAGGAATGTTCATTCGATGTGTGGTTGACCACCAGGTCAATCAGCACGCGGATGCCGCGCTGCTTGGCGGCATGGGTGAATTCAACGAAGTCACCGAGGGTGCCGTAGGCGGGATTGACGCTATAATAGTCAGAAATATCGTATCCGTGGTCGCGACCGGGCGATGCTTGGAACGGCATTAGCCAAATAGCCGAGATGCCGAGACCATTTAGGTAATCTAGCCGCCGCATCAGTCCGTTGAAATCGCCGATGCCGTCGCCGTTGGCATCCATGTAGCTCCCAACCGACAGGGAATAGATTACCGCATTCTTGTACCAGAGATCTTTGATCATTCGCCGAGGTTGCGTTCGTGAGCGCCGCGGCTATTCAAAAAGACGCCGCGGGCCGCACCGTGTGCTTGCAATAAGTCCGTGCCGAAGCATCAGGTTCCAAAAAAAACAATAGGTCTTGGTTGCCGCAAAACTCCGCTTCTATCGTTTTTCGCTGACGTCTTGCGGGCTCGCACCCTGAGCGCGCAAGAGGCGGGCGTTGAGAATTGATGGGAGCTTCCGCCATTGCTTGCAACTCAACCCGATTAAAGGAACTGTACGAAGCCCTGGGCATTGAGATTTTGGAGCGAAATATGGATAACCGACACGAGCTCGGCCGTTCCGACAACGATAGGGCAGTGCATATCGTTTTGGATAGCCGCGATAGCGGCGAGCGGAGCTGCTTCTATGCAGAGGTCGACGAGGTTGACGCTAGAAGAATGAAAATTGTCGAAAATATTCTTGTTGGTCACTATTCGCACCCTATTCAGATAATCGCATTCGATCTCACACTGGGATGGGCCCGAGATGTAACAACCGAAATTGCCAGCGCTGTCCTGAGTTGCGCGCGGAGCGAGCACCGTAAATTAAGCCAATCGGCTGAATTGTTTGTCGAAAGAGTTCTCGGGCAAAACTCGAGCATGCGCGCGCGCTAAAATTTTTGTTTTCAATCATTTTGATCGTTGATGTGCTGCTTTCTTTTCGTACTTCTGGCCTGCAATAGGCGCCAAGACGAGACAAGTACACAGCCACACTCCAACTCCTACCCCCCTTTTGGCTGTTTTAGGCGCAACGACGCCAATGCGGTCGCGCGCGCGATGGTCTTCGCCTGGACATCTCGGCCGTGATGCTGCCGAGCGAGGTGCTGGCGGAGGAACGCGTGACTCGAATGAACGCCCTCTGGGATTTTATCGGTGAGCGAGAGGCGCTCGAGACGGTGAACGCGCGAAGGAGCGCTGAGGCGCGGTGAGCAACGACCGCGGGTACGAGTTCCTGGTCCGCTCTTTCATCAAAAGCATAATTGCCGCGTCATCCCAAATCGTCAGCTGCGCCAATACCGGAAGTCGCATTACGTGTACCAAGCACTCTGGCACGATCAACCCGGTGTCAAGCCCAAGCGTTTGACGTGAGGTTAAATCCTTACACGTCGGCCGCCCGGCCCCGCCAATAACCAAATAATAAAGCCAATCAGCGGCAGCACAACGATCAGCAAGATCCAAAGCAACTTTTCGCCACTGGATGCACCGCTTTGCAAGGTCTTGATAACCGCCCAGATATCGAGGATGAGAACAATGATTCCGCCGATGCCGTATCCGAGTTCCATGGCCTCAAGCTCCCTGATGTGCCCACTTGCCTCAGAGCCTATTGAGGAATGATAGTCCCAAAAAAAGGCGGGTGTCCAACAACGGCTGAATTGCTCACCGCGCGAATGGCTCTTTCCAAGTAAAAGCGACATCAGAAATCGATGGCTGGGCCATACGTCTCTTTGAGGGTGGTCGCCAAGCAAGCTCCCTCGTCTATAGAATTGCATACGAGGGCGAAATTGAAGGTACGATGCGCGACTACCAGGGCGTGATCGCTATTGGTCGATAAGGTAAAGGAGGGCATATTGGGCCTCAACTATCAATTTATTATCACTGATCCGTCTTAGAATCGTTTTGGCAATGGATAGATTTTGAGTGTTTTCCACTCCGAGTCTGATCCGGGCATGTACTCTCGGTGTGCGATCGCGACTTCCTTCAGGTTTTTCGCATTCTAAATACGATTACTGTCCTGCACCCAGTTTGGCTGGCTTTCAGGCAACTCAACGCACTCATTGCGCTACGCTGCACCGATGGCCATCTATCGTCCAGAGCGATTTTGTCTGCTAAGAGAATCGCGTCGAGGCGACGTACCACGAAAACCAGCCGCTGAAGATCCGGTATTCGGAATCGAAGCAGTTGGAGTTGCTGGGCTCGCTACAAAGCCGCCTATCGCCGATGCATGAAACAAACGCGCGTGTTCAGGAATGTTTAAGGGCGGCGAGTTAAATTTATCTGATGCCTCAGCGTGCTCACAATTGCTCCTGCGGACGACCGATGAGGTTTGAGGTCCGCGTGCCAGGCGTGAAGGAGCCTGGCCGGTTCTTTACGTTCTTCTCGTGCACATGTGGGCGCGTCGAGTGCATGCCCGACGAGGCGGAGCCGTCAGTCGCTCGGGCCGCCAGGCCGTCAGCGTCATAGCAGCCCCAAAACTAATACTCAGGCGCGAGGTCCTGTGAATTCGTCGGAGCGGCGGCGCCTATCGCTCCAAGCAGCAAAGTCTGGACGCCTAAGATAGGGCGAGTACCGACTCATAGCCCCACTAGCGGCCAATACGAAATTCCCGTGGATGGTAAAGGAGCTTTCCCTATGTCATGCTCTTAGTGGTTGTGCTGTGACGGCGGAGTATCCCGCAAGGCTCCGACAAACGTGGTCGCCTCAATCGGCGAATTCCATGTCCGGCGCAAGTTCCGTGAATGATTAGATCGATCCTATGGATCGCGATGCGGGGGTACACACGAGTTACGCAACTTCATCATTGCAATTGGCGCCATTGACGCGGCGTCAATACGTGAACTCTGGTACATGCCTATTCCGCCGGGATCGATCGTTTCCGGCATGAAATGATTAGGGGCGTTTTAGTGAATAATATTGGCCGCCACTGACAATAGCGATTGTCGGGACTGGAGAGAGGCAGCCGCGGCGATTGGAAGTACTCGCGCTCACGGTCAGTAGCCGCGCTAATAATGATGTTGGCATTTGCGATCAAGACGCTGAGCGGTTCCGCAGGATTTAGCTTCGCGGCCGCAGTGCCTACCCACGCGAAAAACATGACTGTAGCGAGCATTGCCTTCATAGCGCGACCGATACTCTTGCGACGATCGAGCTAAGAACGCAGCTGAATTGATTGCGTTCCAAAAGTGGCAGCTTCGGCTCTGACAACGATAAACAAGGCCGCGTCTGTGTGCTCGGTCGTGCCTGCCCTAAAGCTGACCCGAGGCCGAGACCAGTACCTTCACCGACGGACTAGTCGGTCCCTTCACGTTGCAGAATTGCGTAATTTTTACTCAACGGGTTGGATCGGCTGCCCTCTTGAGGCCGACGATGCTTGCCCACTCCGTCGACGGCTAGGCCAAGCGACCCGGCCTACCGAAGTTCAACGTTAGGGTTGCGGCTTGAGCAGTTTGGGCGTCGGACCGGTAGCATCGCCAAAGCAGCCGGCGATCACGGCAGAATAACTGTCGCTGCCGGAGCGGATGTCGCTCATGCAGTTGGGTGGCCTGTACTGCCTAATGCTGAATTTGAAGGTGCCATCGCCGTCGCTCTGGGTCGTGTACCTGTTATCCATGGTAACGGTGCGGCGGGGCGCGGTTTGCCCGATGACCGTCAGCTCACCGTTCGTGTAGCGCGATACCTCGACCCTGATATCAGCCGCGGCGGTACCGATGCCAGATAGCAAAATCAGAGCGGCCCACAGCCAGCGCATCACTGTCTCCTTGCGACCCCTAATAATAACTCCGCTTTGGTGATCTCGTTCAGGGCCTCGGGATTGGTTTCGCAGCCGCCAAAACGGTCGATGAGTAAGGCCTTGCGTCGTTCGCGCGGGAAGAGATCAGCACGTACGTAGGGATACCGGGACGGTCCGACGGCCTTCAGGTCCCGCCGCGCACAAATAACCGGCCGGCCAGCCCCTTCTCTCCGAACCAAGTGCCAGCACTCGCCAGCTCACATCGGTAGTACGCAAGACCTCGCACGTGCTCCGGGCATTGCGTACTCTAATTTCTCTGGGTCTAGGGGCCGGAATTCTGTATCAAATGGCTCAGAGCATCACGAAAATACTTTTCATGTCGCTGGCTGTTCGATCGACAGGGGTCCAAACGATTATCGGCATAGCGGGTTCCAGAACATCTAGACCAGAAAATCCTGCCTTGCGAAAGCGGTTCAATTTTACGGCCAATGCCGACCGTGGCACGGGCGGTTTATGGGGAAGTGCTGGCGCGGTGGTTTGGGACGTGCGCTCTGCGATCGCTTGTCCGAAGCGGCTTCGATCCAGAATGTCGTTACGCGACATGCACTGAGCCACTTGGTGCAAACTACCGATACATTTGGCATGGCCTCCTCGCCGGACAGATGCGTATACGGCTGGAGTTGTTCTAATCCCGCTAGTACCTAGACTCTGCGAAGCTCGTCAACGGACCATTCTGCTGCACTAACACCCGCAAGAGCTTGCACCCGTTCTTCGTTGCTAGCCAGATCGGCGGCCGTGCCTTCGTAAACGATGGAGCCGTTGTCAATAACATAGGCATTGTCGGCAATTTCGAGACTCAGCCGCGCATTCTGCTCGACCAAAAGCACCGAAATTCCCTCGCCGCGCATCTTGGCGATGATGTCGAACACCTCGCGCACGATTAGGGGCGCCAACCCTTGCGACGGCTCGTCGAGAATGAGCAACTTTGGATTGATCAGCAAAGCCCGTGCGATCGACAAAATCTCCTGTTCGCCACCAGAAAGTTGGCGACCATAATTGCTTTTCCGCTCGGCGAGGCGAGGGAAGCGCTCGTAAATACGAGCGGGCGTCCACGCGCCTTCGCGTTCAATTGGCACCAGAAGGTTTTCATCGACTGTCAGGTTAGGGAAGATTCGCCGTCCTTCCGGGACATAGCCGACCCCTAGCGCAGCAATGCGAAATGGCGACCAGCGCGTCGTTTCGTGTCCAAATATGGTGATTTTCCCTCGGCTCGCCGGGGTCAGCCCCATGATGCTTCGGAGGGTCGTCGTCTTGCCCGCGCCGTTCCGGCCGAGCAGCGCTGTAATCTTGCCTTCGGCCGCCTCCAGCCGGACGTCATGCAGAATATGGCTCTTGCCATAAAATGTATGCAGACCGTCGACGCTGAGCGCGCTCATGGCCCCTTCCCTAAATAGGCGGCTTGCACTTCGGGATTGGCTGCAACCTCCTGCGGGGAGCCTTGCGCCAGCAACCGGCCTTGATCGAGCACGGTCAGGCGGTCAGCAAGATGGAACACTACGCGCATATCGTGCTCGATAAGAACGATCGTGTAGCGGCTGTCGCGGTGCAGCCGGCGAATGAGCGATGTGATGTCATAGGTCTCTTGATCGCCCATGCCGGCCGTCGGTTCGTCTAGCAACAGCAGTCGCGGCCTGAGCGCGAGCGCTGTCGCAATTTCGGTCGCGCGCTGATCGCCGTGGGCGAGCTCACCGACAAGCCGGTTGTCCTTTCCAGCGAGGCCGGTTATCGCGATAAGCTCATCGACGCATGTCGTCAGCTCTGCCTTTTCGCTGGCCTTTAACCACGGGCGCAGTCGATAGCCGGCGGAAACTTCGGCCGCGATGCGAATATTCTCGCGAACAGACAATTCAGGGAATATCTCGGTTATTTGAAAGGTCCGTACCATGCCGATTATGACACGCCGGTAGGCCGGCAACCGCGTCACGTTCTGGCCGTCAAAAATGATTTCTCCGCTGTTGGGAGCGAACATGCCGCTGATCAAATTAAAAAAGGTTGTTTTTCCCGCACCGTTCGGACCGATTACCGCATGCAATTCGCCCGAAGGCACGAACAGCGAAACATTTTGAACCGCACGCAAGCTGCCGAAAGCTTTTGAAACGTTGCGGACCTCGAGAAGATTCTGTGATTGCCCACTCAAGGGGTGGCGCTCCGCAATTTCAGCAGCGATTTGGTTGAAGCGGCCAAGCCGAGAATGTTGAACCCCAATACGCCACGTGGGAAGAACAGCACAGCCAGCACGAAGATGAGCCCAAGGAACGACATCCAATTGGTCGTCATGCTTGAAAGGTAGTCCTGCAACACGACGAACACTGCAGCGCCGACAAGCGGTCCCCAAAACGAGCGCATTCCGCCCAATACCGCCATTATGACGATTTCACCAGACTGATTGTAATTGAGGATAGTTGGGTCAGCGAAATTGTTTAGCAAAGCGTTCAGGCCACCTGCGAGACTCACAAAAAAGCAGGATATTGTGAAGGACAGCCAAATGTGCTGCTCGACCGGGATGCCGAGAAAGCGCGCACGTCGCTCATTCTCGCGGATCGCGAGCAAAGTATGCCCAAAGGGTGAACGCAGGAGGTACCCCATACAGGCCACGCCGATGCCGAACACGGCCAGCACGAAATAGTAAAACAGAACGGCATTGTTCAGAATGTCGGCGGTCCAAAACCCGAAATGCAATGGCTGACGCGTAAAGCCAGACAAACCGTCGTCTCCGCCGGTAAGGCTGCTCCAACGAAATGCGATAAAGTAAAAGACTTGCCCAAAAGCAATCGTCACCATCGCAAAATAAACGCCGCGTCGACGCACAATCAAGGCACCCAGTAGCGCTCCGGCAATGCCGCCGAGCAAAGTGCCGAGGAGAAGCGCTAGCGGGGTGCTCACGGTCAAGAATTTGAGCGCTAGGCCGGTGCCATAGGCTCCCAGCCCGAAATAGGCGCCGTGGCCAAAAGAAAGGACGCCAGTAAATCCAAGCAGAAAGTTGAGAGACATCGCTGCCAGGCCCAACACCAGGACCCGAGTGCCGAGCGCCATATAACCGCCGAGATGCGGTAACCAATAGGGCGTCGCTAACAGGATGGCCCAGATCACCGCCAACTGGATCAATTTGCGCCCTGTTTCGCCGGACGTCATGATAGCAGCCCCTCCTCACCGAATAGCCCACGCGGGCGAACTAAGAGCACCACCGCCATCATCACGTAAATCACGGCCTCGCTCGCCGCCGGCCAGAACACTGTGGTGATACCGGCGGCTACGCCGATCAACAATCCGCCCAACAATGTTCCCGGAAGACTGCCCACACCTCCGATGATAATCGCTACGAAGCTCGGCATAAGCAGATTCGCGCCCATGGTCGGCTCCAGGCTGAGTTGGCCGCCCGCCAATACCCCAGCCAGTCCCGCTAGAAAGATGCCGAGCGCAAAGTTGAAGCTGCGTAAGCCTCTGACATTGACGCCAAGCGACGCGAGCGTGTCGAGGTCGAAGGTGCCAGCCCTAATCCGCACACCATGGCGCGTCATGCGGAGAAACAGAAAAAGTCCGCCGACGGCGATCGCGACGATGAGCACCATGAACAGGCGATAGCGCGTGATGAAGAACAGGTCGGCGCTGATCGGCTGGGTGAGCACGTCAGGCACTTTGTAAGGCAAGCCGGTTGCGCCCCACACGGCTCGTGTCGTGTCTTCGAAAATGAAGGCTAGGCCGAAGGTGAGCAATAGGCTGTAGAGAGGGTCCAAGCGATAAAGCCTGCGGATCATCGTCCGCTCGATCAGCAGGCCAAGCAGTGCGACAAGGAAGGGCGAGACCAGCAGCGCGGCCCAGAAGCCAATATAAGGCTCGATCGTATATGCGAGGTAGCCGCCCAAGGCTAGGAAGCCGCCATGCGCGAAATTGATCACGCCACTAAGGTTGAGAATGAGCGAAAGGCCAAGCGCCATCAGCACATAGAAAGCGCCGATGATTAGGCCATTTGTCACGTTGAGAAGGATCAGGCTCGTCATCGCGGCCCTCCAAGGTCTCCGATAGTCTCGTCAATGCCGCGTCCGAGGAAGTGTGGGGCGATGGACCGGGGCCGGCGCAAGAGGGGGTGCGAAGATCGCACCCCCGTGATTTCACGACGCCTCATCGATGAGGGGATTGCCTACCGCCGGTCAACTCGGGAAACTAATCTTGCAGCCGGTCTCGGACACCGGTCCCGCAGCCTGCTCGCCCGGAACAGCTGCCCCGACAGTGAACATATTATCGGGATTGCCTCCCTTCGCATTGTGAGCCTCGCCCGCGAACACCGTGCTCATGAGCTCATGGTCACCCGCACGATACTCTGGCTGGTGGGGCTGCAGTGCGATTTCGGGCGGCAGCTTGAAGCCCTGGAGGGCATGCGCGAGCTTGCGGCCATCGAGCGTCTTTTCCTGGTTGGCGATCAATGCAATCGTATTCACGGAGACGTAGCCGAACCAGTGCCGCGCCGATGGCGTCTTGCCGATCACCTTCTGGATATCCGCGACAAACGCCTTTACGTGCGGATTGTCGGGCTGATCCCACCACCATTCCATTGTCCACCAGCCGATCCGCGCTTCCGCTGGAACCGCGCGCAGACTTTCCAATTCGAACAGCGTACCGCCGACCGCCATCTGCTTGTTTAGACCGAACGAAACAAACTGCTTCAGACTATTCACCTGATCGCCACCGCCCATGACATTAATAAGTACATTCGGTGCGTAGGCCTTTGCCTTAATAAGAGAGGCAGAATAGTCGGCGGTTCCGAGCGGAATGAGATCGCCGGCATACTGACCGCCGGCAGCTTTCAGCTTCTTGACAAACGCGGCTTGGACCGAATGGCCATAGGCGTAGTCAGGCGTCAAGAAATACCATTTTTTTCCGAACTTTTTCATCAGCGTGTCGGCGATTGCATTTACGTCCATTGTGGTCGTGTTGCACACGCGGAAGACATTCCAGTGACAATTTTTGCCGGTCACGGCGTCGGTATGGCCGCCGGAGACAATGTGGAGTACTTTCTTTTCGGAGGTAACGCCTGCCATCGCCAACGCGATTCCAGAATTGACGTCGCCGATGATGCAGTTGACTTGATCGCGATCGATAAGCTTGCGGGTTTTCTGAACGCCAGTTCCGACGCTGTTGGCCGAATCTTCAATTAGCAACTCGACTTGACGACCGAGGATACCGCCAGCCTTATTGATCTTAGTAACTGCGAATTTCGCGCCAGCTACTTCGCTTTGTGCGATCGCTGAATAGACGCCAGTTAGCGGATCGACCATGCCTAACTTGACTGGCTGCTCGCCACGAGCCTTGATGATAAAGGGCGAGGTGATCAGGAGTGCGCCCGCGCCGGCACCGGCTTTGAGGATTGTTCGTCGGTGCGGTTGGTCGGAGAATAGTCCTGCTTTCATTTGATCCTCCCTAATCTGGGTTACTTTAGCACCGTTCGGGCCCCAGAAAGTCCGAAGGAGCTTGTCATTTAGGTGCAATGGCCCAATGAGACTTTTTCAAATCAAATATTATGATTGAAAGCCAAACCGACGCAAGTTGCCCCATTAGACGACAGTCGTGGCGCTGGGTCCACTCGGCTCGAGGCATTTTGCCGGCGGCGCCGCCAAACATTTACATGGGACTTGATCTTTATGGGTGCCCTGCGGCTCCGCAGCCGACTTCTTCGGGCGTTTAAGGTGAGCGCAAAGGTTTAGGGTGCTATGGCCCCACCCGTTCAACAGATGCCCTTCACATGGTCCCGGCGACCTGTGGGTGCTCCTTTTTCCAGTCTTCTTCCTGTTGCACGGCGAAAATAGACGTGTAGCCGCCCGACCAATCAGGCGGCAGCAGACATGGGCGCGGATCGTGGTAAGCCCAGCGCGCCGGCTTGCCGCGAACAATTGCGCCGTAATATTTCGACGGCAACGGGTTGTACGTATACGGCATGGCGTCGGCTGCGGAATAGACGTTGAGCAGCAGCGGCCGCGGCGTTTCCGACCAGTTCGCCTTGGAATAATGCAAGGTGCGGCAGTTGTGGATTGTCACCGAGCCGGCCGGCCCTTCGAGATAGACGACCTTGCTCATGTCGATTTTGGCGGCGTCTTCCGGACGCAGGCAACCGACCCACTGGCCCTTGTCGTTGTATTGATCGACGACCGGTCCGTTATGGCTGCCCGGCAGCACGCCGAGCGGCCCCTGTTCAGCATTGCAGTCGTAGATGTAGGTGCCGGCGGTGCAGGGGCTGTAATTGGTGTGCGGCCAGAACGAGATGTCCTGATGCCATTTCACTTCATCCCCGCCTTTTGACCATTTGAAGTTGAGCTTCGACTGATGAAATTTCACGTCGGGCCCGACGAGATCGGCAATCGCGTCAGGTAATGGCGTATTTTGGCCGGAGGCGTATTCCCAGTAGACTGGATGATGGTCGTTCATGCTCGACAGGCGCCGCAGCCGCGGATTTTCCCGGGTGTGACCCTTGTCGATGTCCCACACCGCATCCGACTTCGTCACATTGCGGCTCCGATCGACCATCTCCTCCGTTACAGCGCGCAGCCGCCCGATCCAGCTGTCCGGCAGAAACTTCTCCAGCAGAATGTAGCCGTTCTCAAAAAAGGACTCGCGCTGCTTTTGGGTGAGAATACGCGGTTTGATCGAAAGCACTTGCTCGGGGGTCATGACCTGCCTCGTGGGAACGTCGGGAGACTTAATAGTATAGCATAGATAAATCAGATCCTGCTTGTAACGGCGGCGAGTAGGTTCTCTGAGCCGGAGGCGTCGGTAGCACTCAGCGGCGCACCCGGCAGCCGCCGCGCGTTACTCCTTTTTGCGATCGGCCGAATTTAACGGAGCGGTGGGACTATTAGCGTCATCGGGCGCCCCGGCTCTTCAAATCCCGCAGGCGGTCGATCGCCGGAGAGGCAGTGCTCCAGCCAACGCGCCCAATCGGGCTTATTGTTCAAGGTGCCAAGTGACATCATTGCAATCATTCGCCTCAAAGGAGGAGGGGGCAACGGCAGTCAAGCGGCACCATGAGCATCTCTTCAGGGCGCGCTGCGAAAGGCGGGTCTAACTGCTTGAGTTCCGAAAGCGCCGCCAGGCTGCAAAGGTCTGACCGAATGCCATTAGGCTGACGCCAGCTAAGGCGAAAGCGCCGACGAGCGACGCACCTGCGGAGGCGAGGATGGTGAGGCTCACAAGACCGATCGTGCCAAAAACATGCGCAAGTAAATAGCGGCGACGCGCGGCAAGGGGGATGACCGCCCGAAAGATGTAGCGATCAAGTACAAAACGCGCGCTCCTCTGTTCCTGCAACGGGTAAGGCAGCCAAGGCCGCACTTCGACAAAGGCCGATTGCCAGTAATAACCACTGAGGCCGAGCTCGAGCGCGGCCACGGCGAGCGTGAGCAATGTGATGGCCGGGGTCATGGCCAGCCATGATTCCGCATGCGAACTGAACGAACTTTTAAAGTGAACGCCGAGGGTCGAAGGTTTCTGGATACCGTCGGTTACGAACGCGGCTTGCCCCGGGCGACGCCGAAGCAGCCAGCGATCACGGCGGAATAGATGTGGCGGCCGGCGACGATGTCGCTCATCTTTTAGTTCTTGATGGTGACTTGAATCGGTCCGCGCCGTCGCTCTTAACTTTGTATTTTTTGTATGGGTAACTGTGCAGATCGGAACGGTTTCGCCCGCGATAATCAGCCTTTTGTTGACGTATCTGGACCCATCGATACGGATATCGGGGCGCGTTGCCGTCTCCCTGCGATGAACCGTCTCGCCTTTTTCAGTTCGTAGGCGCTGGTGCGCCGGCCTTTGAGCATATCCCGGTAGCAAGACCAGCGAGTTTCGAGCGTCTCCCCAGAACGCATTACGGAGCAAGTGGCGAATTGAATTTGCGTGCGGTGTCGGCGATCCAGGAATGGTAGAGCAGAAGCGGTGTCAGGCCGGTTAGGCCGCCGCAGCCTTCCTCATTGTCGGCTGCGGTAGTCCAGCTCACGATGCCCATCATCTGCCCGCTTTTGTGCATGCCTTCGCCGTCGAAAGCCGGGCCGCCGGAATTGCCGGTGCACGCGCCGAGGCCGTTCTTGTGATTGCGCGTCGCCGGATCGACAAGGCGTATCTGCAAGGAGCCCGGGTGGCCGGTCACGACGAGCTTTGCCATGCGCGGCATGCCAAGGCCGGCCGGGCCGCGGTCGACCGTGGTGCCGAAACCGGCGATGATGAGGTGCTCGCCGACCATCACGTGGCGCGCGGGCGCGAGGGTGGCCGGCACGATCACATCGGGCAGCGGCGCGGTGAGCTTGATCAGTGCCAGGTCAGCGGTGGCGCGGTTCTTAGCGTAGCTTGCAAGGTCGAAGCGGGGGTGGATTGCGATCGAGCGCGCCAGAATGGTCTCACCCGTCTGAAAAGCCTTTACCTCGTACCGCTCGCTGCGCGCGACACAATGCGCCGCCGTGAGCACCAGATCGCGCGCGAGCGCGGTGCCAGTGCATAGATCGCCGTACGAGTTGACCACCATGACAATGGCGCGCGCTGGCCAGCCGGTTGCCGGCCGAGCCCGGCCGGTAATGGCAAGAGCCGGTAATGCCAATTGCAGACCGACAAGAGATAAGAGAATACGCCAGATCATTTGACCGGGTTGAGGAGGTCTTGCGGCATGTCGAGCGCTTGCGCGAGCTTCTTCAAGGTCGATGCCTTGGGGCTGACCCGCGCATTCTCAATGTCCGAGAGGTGGTGTTGCGCAATCTTGGCCACTGCGCAAAGCTCTAGTTGCGTCATGTGCCGATGGACGCGGAACGCACGGATTGGATGGACGCCAGTGCCGATCAGATCGATCACGTTCTTTGGAATGAGCCGGACGCCCGCCGCAATTTCGTGGGCTGGGCGCGCCACTAACCTCTCCATTTGGACACTTTTTGTTTTTGCAGCAGGCTTTGCGCTCAATTTTTTCCGCCTTCTGCGTGTTAGTAGTCTTACACTCGCGCCCGTGTAACCTGCTGAATCTTGTCCCCGTTCAAGCCTCCGCAGTGGATCGCATTGAGTTTTCTCGCGAATCAGCATCGCTGCCTGCTCAAATTCGGAAATGCATCGCAGCCGATAAGGTTTGAGCTTCCTCATTCGATTTTCCGTGAATCTATAGGTCGAACTCGCCGAAGAGACTTCGGGGTAGTAAATGAAAATCCAGCGCCCGTGTATTCGTCTTTTCCATCCTGACCAAAAAAAACGCGTCGCACGCGCCAACCCTGTCAAAATAAAGTTTCCATCCGGGCAGAGGATTTCCGGTGAGGTAGGGAAGCACAAAGACGGCGACGGTCATACTGTCGTTTATCCTGACAACCTGTTCTGTCTCGTCGAACGCAACCGCGTTATTTTTGATTGCTGAAATAAGCTGCGACAGGGTGGACCTGTGCACATGCCGCATCTTCCCTGATATTTTGGAGTAGCGATAAGTGTGCGCCTGCCTGTAGCCGATCAGTCGGTATGCCTTGGTGATGTGACCAAAATGGTCGCGATAGGTGGGGGCGGTGGGGCAGACGGGGTTCCTGTTCACGCTCGGAATTGAAAGATAACCGTTGGTGCACCAGGCCGCGGTCAGATAGTTGAGCAAATCAATGTCACTGAGCGCCCATCCTTCGCTCAAGCGGCGGCGCGCTGCTTCATAGATGTGCTTTGGAACGACTGGCATTATGGCGCCTTCGACCCGAATCCATTGCTGAGAGGGCTTGGGGACGCGTCCGCCGGTCAGGGGCCACTTTGATCGACCATAGACGAACGTGCCACCGTACTTCTCATTGGCGAGCATCTTACTGACGTTCGCCGGGGACCAACGATTGCCCCGACGGTTGCGAACGCCTTTGTGATTGAGATGCCTCACAATATCGCGCTGCGATTTGCCCTCCGCATACATTTTAAAGATTTCTTGCACGGTAATGAGTTGATCTTCGGGGCCTGGAGCAAGGATTACCCGATCACCATGAAAACTTTTCTCTTGGCCATCGCGCAGAATTGCCTTTGGACGCCTGCATTCGTCCACCAGTAGACGATCTAAGCCGAAGTTCGGCGGCCCACCTTGATGGAAGCCTCGTTTTGCGTGAAATTCATGAGCTCTCGCAATTTTCACGGACAGTTCACGGCTGTACTCGCCAGCCATAACACGTTTCATAACCTTCAATAGTGCCGTGAGGGCCGTGTCATTGTTTTCAAACAACTCCGCGCAATAGACAACGGAGATACCCGCGGCCTTGCAGATGAATTCATAATAGGCGCTTTCATCTGCGTCCTGAAAACGACCCCGCCGGCTTACATCGTAGACCAGGATAACTTCAAAATTTGCTTTGCCGCCCTGAACGTCGGCAAGCAGCTTTTTTAATCCATCTCTGCGTTTGATGTGCACTCCGCTCCGACCTTCGTCGGCATAGGTGCGCACGACCTGCAAATCGTGCAAAAGCGCATATTCGGCAATTGCCTGTTTTTGGTTCTCAATCGAGTACCGTTGATGGTCCGTTGACATTCGGACATATTGGGCCGCCCGGCGAAGGGTCGTATTGATCGCTTTGGGACGCCTAAATAAAGGCCATGGGGTAGCTGTTCCCATTAGACGCACCTGTTACCCTTCGGAACCTTTCATGAATTTACCGGATAGACGTCCACCTCGTCTATTAGCCGCCAAGCGAATTGCGAGATTGAGGCCGCGACGCCAGAAGCGGCGCTGGCTTGGTGCGCAATATCGGGCGGGAAAATCAGGACGTGTTGGACTTCGAGAACTATGACTGCACGTTTCCAATCAATGAGATTGCCGTCCGAGGAGAAGTCGGAAGCGAAGCAGCGCTCGTTCCATGCCAGCGGATGATGCGTTGGCCGCTAAAAGGGCCGAGGGCCGACATTAGACTGCTCACCCTGATCTTACCGATCGGGCTTCCAGACTTTGTTCGGTGCTCACGACCGACGCGCGTCGACGCTCGGACTAATTCACAGGAGGTCGCACTTGAATATCCAGTTCTCGCGGCCGCTATGACGCCGAGGGCCACGCGGCCGGGGCGACGCTCAGCTCCGCCTGGTCGGGCACGCACTCAACGCGCCCGCAGGGGCACGAGTAGAAGGTGAAGAAGCGGCCGGGCTCCTTCATACCGGGCACGCGGACCTCGAACCGCATTGGCCGGCCACATGAGCAACTCTGAGCACGTTGGGGCATGCAATGAGTTTAGGTCACCGTCTTTAAACATTTCCTAAACACCGCTGGATGGCGTGGCGAGACATTTGAGAGTTCACGGATGCGATCGGCCGCAATCGTGTTGAGTTTTCATTTCCAGGTTAAAGGTCTTTTACGATCTAAATCGCCAACGTTGGAGAAGAGACTTTGACAGGCCGAGGCCGCAAATGCGCGAGCGCCGAAAGCACTTTCGCGTCGAATGGAATTCTCCGGCCAAAATCTATGACCGCTATGGCCAATTTGCCGGGACGTGTGTTGTGCGAAATTTTTCAAATGGAGGTGCCAAGATCGTCGACTTGGAACATAATACAGTTCCAGACGAGTTCGTTCTCCAAATAACGCCTCACTGCCACGCACAAAGGTGTCACGTTGTTCGCCGGACGAGTGACGGTGTGGCCGTGAAATTTACGGCGAGTGCCAAAGATGCCGGCGACCTGGCCCGACCTCGCGCCGAAAAATCGCTTTCCCTGCGAAGAAGGAAACGGGCGGCTGCGGCAGCATCTAGTTAGCCGTCACGGGAGCCGGTCCATGCCAACCCCGGTCGTACTGCCCTCGTGCCTGATGGACTGCTTTGCGGTCCTTTTTCCAAATACTGACTTTAGCCGGGTAGAATTTTTTTCAGGCATGCCTTTCGGCTGGGGGGCGGCAGACGGCTTTACGATGGCTTCCGGCGGGCCTTCACCGGACATCCATGTGTACGTGAAAAACTACGACCCGTGCACACTCGACACTTTCCTGACTATCGCGCACGTGCTCGTGCACGTGCTTCAGATCCAGGGCATGACGGGGGGCGGCCATATCCCTGGCTCTTGGGCGACGTACTACACATCGCACGCGCTTGGCTGCGCGTGGCGCGGGTACATGTGTGGCAACGAACTCGAGAAGGAAGCCTATGATTATTCCGATGGCGGCTGTGGGACGGACGGCAAACTCAGGACATACATTCACACGCAACTCGCCGATCAAGCGCCCTGTACCTGCGCACGCCCTCCGTGGCCGACACCGACGAGCGGTTTCAAAGAGACGCTGCAAGCAAACCCGGACCTCGTCATGCGCGATAGCAGCGTCGGACGAACGTGGTGTAGCCTCATTAACTGGCCCCTCGCGATCATCGCCGGTGGCTTCTCGATTTTCGGGTTCAGCAACACTGGCGGAGCGATCGGCGCAGCGGTTGGAGGAATCGCGGGAGCTATACTCGGTGGAATTCTCGGTTTTCTGCTTGGCGGGCCTCTCGGGGCAGCTCTCGGCGTCCTGCTTGGCGCTACGCTCGGCGCAATCATAGGAGGCGCGGTCGGAGGGGCAATTCAGGCGATCGGGGAGTGGATTGGCGGGTTATTCTCCGGTCCCTCGGCCCATATCTGGTTTACCGCGTTTGACGGCACGATGTGGGTTATTCCCGACGTCCCCGTCTCGCGCGATGGGCATTCGCGGACGAGCCGCAAGCCGGCGCTCGCGGTCTTCAACAACTCCCTTTACCTCGCCTATCGCGGCGCCGATAGCGACAATCTTTGGTACAACGTCTTCGACGCCAATGGCTGGCTCACAAACGATATCAAAATCACGCACAACGGCCACACGCGTACGAGCCACGGGCCCGCACTCGCCGAATTCAACGGCCGGCTGATCCTTGCCTACAAATCGAGCAGCAGCGCCGACCTCTGGTACAATATTTTTGACGGTAATAGCTGGCTGACAAATGATATTAAGATCACCCAAGGCGGCCACACGCGATCGAGTCATGGCCCCGCACTTGCCGTGTTCAACGGCAGGCTATTCATGGCCTACAAGTCGAGCAGTAGCGATGAGATCTGGTATAACGTCTTCGATGGCAGTAGCTGGCTTGCAAACGACATCAAGATTAGTCAGGGCGGCCATACAAAGACGAGCGCCGAGCCTGCGCTCGCCGTATTCGACGGCCGTCTGTACATGGCTTACAAATCGAGCAGCAGTGATGACGTTTGGTACAACATCTTCGACGGCAATAGCTGGCTGGCAAATGACGTGAAAATTACGCAGGCCGGGCATACTAAGACGAGCCGCGGCCCGGCGTTGGCGGCGTATGACAACCGCCTCTATCTCGCGTATCGTTCGAGCAGCGGTGACGACCTGTGGTACAACTTCTTCGACGGCACGAATTGGCAGCGGCAGGACATTCGCATTACTCAGGAAGGTCACGTGCGTAGCTCAGAAGGTCCCGCATTGGCCGCCTTTGGGGGCTACCTTTTCATGGTATACCGAGACGACAGCTGATAGGCGCGGGGTCGGCGGTGATGGGGCCTTCGTTGTAGCGTGCCTAAAAGATCAAACCCAGACCCGTTGCTCCTCGATCGGCGTTTATTGAAAACCATTTCCTGATAACGAATGCCCTGACCCTCTCGGCGTGGCTCAGCCCGTATTTCTCGGCGAGCAGAAGAAGGCTGGTCAAGGTCAACGGGGTCGACTCCGCGTTGCCTACCACGAACCTGAGGCTGATAAGAAAACTGTACTTTGCTTATCAGTTGTCGAACCGAGCGCGCCGCCGGCTATCGAAAGCGCCCGTTGTAGTTTTTGAATCAAATTGTCGCTTCAGCAGCGGCGAAGCCCGGCACCGATGTCTCGAAACTTTCATACCAGTCAAGTTCGCGCGCGTTTCCCGCCACGCTCCCTTGAAATGAAAATCACACTAGTCGCGCGATGCGATTGAGGTTCATCGGTCTGATCGCGCGCATATGGCGCCGGAGTATTTAGGTTTCGATAACTAAGCAGTCGCATCATGGGCGTTCCTCGCAGGGCAAAGCGACACTTACTGTGGCTGCTGACCAAATGCTGAATGCATCGTGTCCAAGATGCCACGACGTGATGATCTACGTCACGGCGGTTCCGCACGCGGCGCGTCCGAGCATGCTGCGGACGACGTTCGTCTGCTACACGTGCAATCAGACCAGAAACTACATGCTGCCTGCCGCGATGGCCGACGCCTATGCCGGCACCGAGGCGACGACGGCAGTCAGCGCGTAACTTGGGCGAGAAGGATCTATTATCGATTATGTTCGGTCGAAGGAGAGATGCCCGAATCCCGGTTCGGCTTCGCGGCCTCATCAACTTTGGCCCCGCGGGCACGGGGCTTCCCTGCACGGTGAATGATCTCACGCCGAGGGGGGCAGGGCTGAGCGTCGTGAGCACGTTTGGACTGCCGCAGATATTTCGATTGACGATCGATGGCGAACACGCCGCCCGACATTGCAAGGTCGTCTGGGTTGACGGCAAAAAGCTTGGGGTCTCTTTCGAGTAGGTTGGCTCATCGATTTCTCGCGCGGATTCAACTTCCCAGCGCATAGAAATTTAAGAGTAAGCGAGGGAGTGGAAAACCTCTTGCGGTGAACGGAAGCCGAGGGATTTTCGAGGTCTCTCGTTGAGCAAACGTTCGACCTTGGCAACCTCGGCACTTGAGATCGTAGAGAAGTCTGTTCCCTTTGGGAAGAAGTCACGAATAAGACCGTTGGTGTTTTCATTTAAACCGCGCTCCCATGCGTGATACGGCGTGGCGAAGAAAATTTTGGTTTTCAGCGCATCGGCAATGTCCTGATGCGCGGCGAATTCCTTGCCGTTGTCGAAGGTGATCGTATGCACGAAGTCACCGATAGGCTTGAGGCGACGCACGGCTGCCTTCTGGGTTGCGTGGGCAGTCGCACGCGGCAACTTGGTGATTTTGGCGAGTTGGGTTTTGCGCTCGACCAGCGTGAGCAAGCCGCCTTTGTGTCCGGCGCTGACGACGGTGTCGCCCTCCCAGTCGCCCAGACGGGTTTTGCGCGCGACAATGGCCGGACGCTCGGAAATGTCGATTTTACCGGGGATCAGGCCGCGTCCAGCGTTCTTGCCGGCACGTTTGTTATAACGTTTCCCGCGCCGCCGCAGACTGCGCCACAAGTTGCCACCGTCGCGTTTGTCATCCCAGATCACCTGGTAGATGCGTTCGTGGCTCAGCTTGATGCCCTGTTCGCTGAGCCAGCCGCTGATCTGCTCCGGCGACCAGCGCATCTGGCGCAACTTCGACTCAATCTTGCTGCGCATCAGCGCCGTGAGCTTGCGCGGCTTACTTCGTATCGCCTGTCGTGCTCGAGCCTTCGCTTCCGCCTGCTTGAACCGATAGCCGCGCTGACCGCGATTGCGCTGCATCTCCCGGCTCACCGCGCTTTGACTGACGCCCAAAATCTCGGCGATGCTTGCTTGGCTGGCCCCACGCCTGCTCAGAGCATAAATCTGGCAGCGATCCTCATATTGTATTCGCCGGTACTTGCTCATCGGCAACCTCTTGCAATCTCAAGAGGTTACCCCATCGTCGCCTCACTCAATTATGCGCTGGCTACTTGAACCCGCGTCGTCGCGACTGCCTCGTGACCCAAATCAGCGCCCATTAAATCATCGTCTGCGGTTTTCTAGCCCGCGGGCGGCGCGATCATGGGGTGGCGGCATGGCTGATCTCGGGCGGTCTCTGAGGATACAGGGCGGACGGTCGGAGCAGGCGGCCGCGGCCTGGTCGCCACCGCTACCTAAATCTGTTCTTCTACAGGTGCGGAGGTGCAACCATTAATCTTCTGACGCAGAGAGTGATCAACCGTAGAATCAAATGACACGCGCGTGCGTGTCGCGATGCTCGGCGTCTGCGCGAAACGGAGGTTTGACCGCGTTGGCATCAGGTCCGTTCACATTTTGAAAATGGAGCGCGCGTAACCGTTTTTACATCTTCACATATCCTGGCGTGGTAAGGTGACAGCTGATGACGCGCGGGCGCGACCACACTTGGTTTCCCCGACCCGGGCATTGTTATCGCCAAGATCGCGGCGCTACACGCCAACCGATTACAGTGGCCTCAATCACCTTAGGGCTTCCAACTCTACGCCACGCCCCATCGGTCCACTCGCACGCATATGGAATTACGTAAGTACCACAATGATCCTCACAAAGTATTTGCATCGGACAATTGGCTTTCGGAATACCGTGGTTAAATTCACTCAAGCGGGCCTGTCGCGTGGCCATTTTCAATTCCTTCGTGATTGTGTGATCGCTTATAGTGCGTCCAACGCTAGCGGCAAAGCCCGAAATAGACGTTCGGTTTCACCTATGATCTAGTGACCAACATTCTGAATGGTTTCCCACTGCACGAAGGCAGCTTCAACCGCCAAAAAATAATCACGCTCGTTATAGCTGGGATGCCTCTTTACGGCAGCGCGCGCTCGGGCGAGCCGGCCGCGGCGGGCCGGGCCAACAGAATTTTCGGCAAGTACCTCTGTCAACGCGTCGGTGAACTCGCGATACAGAAGCGAAATATCGCTGCCGACAGCCATGGTCTCGGCTCCTTACCTAGGCCCGGACGAATACATATTATAGATTCTAACTGACGGAAAAGACCGGTGCCCGGACCGGTCACTGGTAGAACTTCGGACATTCAGCGCCCTTCCACAGCCGAACCTATATAAGGCCCGATGCCTAAGATAATAGAACTCGGTCTCGACACCTTCGGTGATGTTACTGACGGTCCGAACGGAAAGCCGCTGCATGCAGCGCAAGTTATTCGTAACCTGGTCGAAGAGGCGATCCTGGCCGACGAGGTTGGCGTCGATTTCATCGGCGTGGGCGAGCATCACCGCGCCGATTTCGCTGTCTCATCGCCGGAAACGATCTTGGCGGCTATAGCAAGCCGCACCAAGCGTATCAGGCTAGGCTCGGCGGTAACGATCCTATCATCCGACGATCCTATTCGCGTGTTTCAGAGATTTTCGACTCTGGATGCAGTATCGAACGGACGGGCCGATGAGCCGCCCCCGTTGAAGTGGTCCGACTTGAGGTATGTCTTTTGGCATCAAGGAGGACCGATATGTCGAGGAAGAGGTACAAGCCGGAAGAGATTGTCGCGAAGCTGCGGCAGGTGGATGTGCTGGTCTCGCAAGGGGCGAGCATGGCCGATGCGATCCGGCAGATTGGGGTAAGCGAGGTCACGTTCTATCGCTGGCGGCAGGAGTATGGCGGGCTAAAGACCGATCAGATTAAGCGGCTGAAGGAACTGGAGCTTGAGAACAGCCGGTTGCGGAAAGCCGTCTCTGACTTGACCCTCGACAAGCTGATCCTCACCGAGGCTGCCAAGGGAAACTTCTGAGCCCCGCGCGTCGTCGCGCCTGCATCGAGCACATTCGAGAGCAATTGCACGTGTCCGAGCGTCGCGCTTGTGCGGCCCTCGGGCAGCACCGCTCGACGCAGCGCAAGGTCTCGCGGGGCCGAGAGGATGCCGAACGGCTGACGGCCGACATCATCGAATTGGCTCGGCAATATGGCCGCTATGGCTATCGCAAGATCGCAGCCTTGCTGCGCCAGGCAGGCTGGTCGATCAGCGATGGCCGGGTGGAGCGGATCTGGCGGCGCGAGGGGCTGAAAGTGCCAGCCAAGCCAAAACGCGGGCGGCTCTGGCTGACGGACGGATCATGTATCCGGCTCCGGCCCGCGTACCCTAATCACGTCTGGTCCTACGACTTCGTAGAGGACCGCACCCATGATGGCCGCAAATACCGGATGCTCAACGTGGTGGACGAGTTCACGCATGAATGCCTGGCGATCCGCGTCAGCCGGAAGCTCAAGGCGGTCAACGTGATCGACGTCCTGTCCGACCTGTTCATCCTGCGCGGCATACCCGGCCACATTCGCTCAGACAATGGCCCCGAGTTCGTCGCCAAGGCGTTCCAGCAATGGATCGCGGCAGTCGGTGCCAAGACCGCCTACATCGAGCCGGGGAGCCCATGGGAAAACGGTTACGTCGAAAGCTTCAATGCGCGCCTGCGCGACGAGCTGCTCAATGGCGAGATCTTCTACACGTTGCGGGAGGCTCAGATAATCATCGAGAGCTGGCGACGGCACTACAACGCGATCCGCCCACATGCCTCTCTCGGATACAAACCACCGGCACCCGAGGTGTTCGTGCCAGCATTCGCCGCGTGGCCGGCTTCGCTACGTGGAGCGGCTCCGCCGGCCACGCTGGCGCCACGGCCACCGATAAACTAACATTCGACCTGGACCACTCAATGCGGGCTGCTCACAAAGACCGAGTCCGGCAAACTGACGACCTGGATCGGCGTCGGCGGCACACCCGAATCCGTCGTGCGCGCGGCGCATTACGGCATGCCAATGATGCTAGCGATCATCGGTGGCGACCCCAGGCGCTTCGTGCCCTTTGCCGATCTCTACCGACGCGCACTCAAGGAGTTGGGCAAAGCGGAATTGCCGGTGGGCGTACATTCGCATGGCTTCGTCGGCGAGACTGACACGCAGGCGAGAGAAGATCTATTCGTTGACTACAAGCGCATGCGTGACAAGATCGGCGCCGAGCGTGGTTGGCCGCCAATGACACCCGCCGATTTCGAGCGAGAAATCCAACAAGGTTCGCTTTATGTCGGATCGCCGGAGACGGTGGCAGGCAAAATCGCCTCTACCGTGAAGGCGCTCGGGGTCAGCCGCTTCGACCTCAAATACAGCGCGGGCCCACTGTCACATGAGAAGATGATGCGCAGCATTCAACTCTACGGGCGAAAGGTCATTCCACTGATGCGAGAGATGCTGGCCTGAGTAATCCGCCCCGGGCTTTCCGGTGACGAGGTGACCACCGTAAGACATTATAGGGCGGTCACCGTCCCACCTTCTCACCTTCTGACCAGCAGCTTTATCGACCAAATCTGGCCGCACAGCCATTGAGGCCACCTCGAGTTTTGATGAAATCCTCCAACTTCTTGGCTCGGCAGCCGCGCGAGGCCGCGTATCTCAATACTCGCGCATAACGGCTCTGATGTCGTCGATCCAATCGGTCAGGCGCTAGGCACGCGGCGAGAACTGCTGCGAAAGGCTCGATCTCTTCGGGCACCGGTTTGCCAGTAATTCGCAGCGCCCTTTCGGCTCGCTGCACCTCCTGACCCTCGGCAGTCCACCATTCAATCAGCTCAAAAATAGCGCTGAGAAAATCATAGATCGCATCACGATTACGATCACGTTGCACTTTGCGCCATAAGCGAAAATGCTTGTTTTCGATCCGCCCCTGCAATGTCCGCCAATGGCGCGAGAGCGATAATTAGCATAGGATATGTCCATGATCCGCCGGGGGAGCGAGATGAAGCGAGGCAGCCGAAACCGAAAGTCGGGACAGGGCCGGCGCACGCCCAGACTCAAGACTCGCAAAGCATCAATCGCACCCGCACCAGCTGACCATTCGGCAGAACAATTTGATCGCTTAAAGCGCGAGCGCGATGAAGCGCTGGAGCAGCAGACAGCGACTTTCGAAGTGCTCAAAGTTATTAGTTCGTCTCCAGGCGATCTGGAGCCGGTGTTCAAAGCTATTCTGCAAAACGCAGTGCGCCTTTGTGGGGCTAAATTCGGTACCATATATCTTCGCGACGGAGACGGCTTCCGCGCGAGCGCGATGCACAACGCGCCGCCCGCTTTTGCCGAGCAGCGAGCTGGCCTCGTCCATCCGAGTCCGAGCACGACGCTTTGGAGAGCTGCGCAGCAGAAACAGCCAGTACAAACAGCCGACATAACCGCCTCGCGAGGGTACCTGGAAGGCGATCCGTGGGAGACCTCCACCGTCTCGCTGGGAGGCTACCGTAGCGTTCTCAGCGTGCCGATGCTGCACGGAGCTGAGTTGATCGGCGTCATCACTATCTTTCGTCAGGAACCCGGGCCTTTCAACGATAATCAAATCAAGCCGCTATCAAACTTCGCCGCCCAAGCTGTCATAGCCATCGAAAACGCGCGGCTGCTCAATGAACTGCGTGAGCGCACTGACGATCTGACGGAATCGCTAGAGCAGCAGACGGCGACTTCAGAAATTCTCGAGGTCATCAGCAATTCGCCGATCGACACGCAGCCAGCATTTGATGCCATCGTGCGCAGCGGGCTGAAGCTGTTCCCGGACGCAGTGGTGGCTATCTCACTTCCCGACAACGATTGGGTTAGGCTTGCTGCCATTGCGGGCGCGGACGAGGCCGGTCTCGAGGCACTGCGGGGTCGCTATCCCATGCCCCTGTCGCACGAATTTATCACTGGCACGGCCATCCTGGACCGGCGCGAAATCGATCTTGCCGACGCGCACGAACCGCCAAAGGAATTGACGGTGGGCGCTCAAAATCTGCTGGCCGGGGACTACCGCGCCATGACGGTGATGCCGATGATGCGCGGTGGTGAGACGATTGGCACACTGAACGTCGTACGGCGCCATCCGGGGCGTCTCTTAGACAAACAGCGCGAATTGCTGCGAACATTCGCCGACCAAGCTGTTATCGCTATCGAAAACACGCGGCTGTTTAAAGCCGAGCAGCAGCGCAGCGTCGAACTTGCCGAGTCGCTTGAGCAACAGACGGCGACCGCCGACGTCCTGCGGGTCATTTCAAGTTCGCCCGGCGATCTTGCGCCAGTGTTTAACGCGATGTTGGAGAACGCGACGCGTCTGTGCGGCGCCGAATTCGGCACGCTGAACCTTTACGATGGCGAGAAATTCAAGACTGCCGCCCTGTATAACCCGCCGCCCGGATTTGCAGAGCGCCTAGGCGACTCGTGGAGCCCACATCCGAAATCGGGTCTTGCGCGCATCGTAGCGACCAAACAGTTTGTTCATATCGAAGATTTGCGAACGCAGCAGTCCTACCTCGAAGGCGATGCTGCCGTCGTAGCCTTGAGCGACATTGCCGGCGCCCGCACCCTGCTTCTGGTGCCGATGCTGAAGGACGATAAGCTTGTGGGCAACATTTCGATCTATCGACAGGAAGTTCGCCCCTTTAGCGACAAGCAAATCGAGCTAGTAAAAAACTTCGCCGCACAAGCCGTGATCGCCATCGAGAATGCGCGGCTGCTAAACGAGTTGCGCCAGCGCACCGACGATCTCACGGAGACGCTGGAGCGGCAGACTGCAACATCCGAAGTATTGAAGGTAATCGGCTCCTCGCCGGGCGATCTTAAACCCGTGTTTGATTCCATCCTAGTTAATGCCACACATATCTGTGGTGCAAGCTTTGCAAATCTTGTATTGGCCGACGATAATGAATTGCGCATGGGCGCGAGTTACGGCGCTCCGGCAGAATTCGCAGAATTAGTGAAGCCCGGTAGCACTGTGCCGCACGCAACCCCGGTTGGTCACGTCATTGCGACCAAGCAGTTGGTCCATATTGCCGACCTGCAGGCCGATGAGAAGTACACAAATACTCGCCTGGCAAAGCATGCCGGTGCCCGCACGACGCTCGGGGTGCCAATGATCAAGGACAATCAGATCATCGGTGCGATCCTCATCTATCGCCAGGAAGTCCGGCCGTTTACAGATAAACAAATTGAATTGGTCACGAACTTCGCCGCTCAGGCCGTGATCGCCATTGAGAACACGCGACTGCTCAGCGAGCTGCGCGAGTCTCTTGAGCGGCAGACCGCGACATCGGAGGTGTTGCAGGTCATCTCGACGTCGCCCGGCGAGCTTCAACCGGTTTTCTGCGCCATGCTGGAGAATGCTGTCCGCATTTGCGGCGCAAATTTCGGAAATATGTATCTCCTGCACGGTGATGAGATTCGTATTGCCGCCTCGCATAATACACCACAAGCGCTCATTGAGACGCGCAGGGCCGCACCGCATCGTACAGACTCAAATACGCCGACCAGCCGCGCAGCCAGAACTAAGCAGGTGGTCCATGTCGCCGATTTGACGACAGACGTCGCGTATGTCGATCGCGATCCCGCGGCGGTCACAGCGGTTGAAATAGGTAGTATCCGGACGCTTCTTGTCGTGCCAATGCTCAAGAAACAAGAGCTGATTGGGACGATCAATATCTACCGCCAGGAGGTGCGCGCATTCACCGAAAAGCAGATTGCGCTGGTCTCGAACTTCGCCGCGCAGGCGGTCATCGCCATTGAGAACGCGCGGCTGCTCAATGAACTACGTGAATCATTGGAGCGGCAGACAGCAACGTCGGAAGTGCTCGGCATAATATCTAGTTCGCCCGGCGAGCTGCAACCTGTGTTCCAGGCTGTCTTGCAGAACGCTGTGCACCTTTGCGGAGCAAAGTTCGGCAATCTTTATTTGCAAGAAGGCGACGGATTTCGTGCAGCGGCAATGCACAATGCACCACCCGCTTATGCTAACCAGCGGGTCGGTATCGTCCGTCCAAGTCCAAATACGACAATTGCGCAGGTAGCGCAAACCAAGCAGCCGGCGCAGATCACGGACATAACAAAATTGCCAGCGTACCTTGAAGGCGACCCCTGGCTGGTCTCTGCGGTCTCACTTGGGGGATACCGCAGCACCCTCTGCGTCCCTATGTTGCATGAAGGTAAGTTGATTGGGGGCATTACCATATTCCGCCAGGAGGCCGGATCATTCGCAGAGAAGCAAATCGAGCTGCTAACGAATTTTGCTAAACAGGCCGTCATCGCCATTGAGAATGCCCGATTACTGAATGAGCTGCGCCAGCGCACGGACGATCTCACTGAGGCACTGGAACAGCAGAGGGCGAGTGGCGAAATTCTCGCATCGATCAGCGGCTCGATGGCCGACACAAAGCCGGTGTTCGACGCCATAGTGCGCAATCTATTGAGACTATTCGGGACCCGCTTCGCCGTGGTTCAGGTCCTGCGCGATGGAATTGTGGACATGGCCGCAGTCGACGGCGACCCGGGCTTCGAAAAGGTGATTGAACACTATCCGCGGCCGCTCGATGATAGCACCGGGGCCGGCGTGGCCATGCTGACCAAGCAGGTCGTTCAATTCTCGCCGATCCAGGATAATCCGGCCGTACCGGCAACGATGCGGAAGTTTTCGCGCGAATTTGGTTTTGACGCGACAATTTTCGCCCCCATGCTGCGGGATGATCGCGTGGTCGGAGTCATTGGCGTCGCGCGGCACGAAGCGAAGCCGTTTAGCGACAAACACGTCGCGCTCATTAAGGCTTTCGCCGATCAGGCTGTCATTGCCATCGAGAATACGCGCCTGTTCAATGAATTACGCCAACGCACCGAGGATCTCACGGAGTCATTGCAGCAGCAGACGGCCACCGCCAACGTGCTTAAGGTGATCAGCCGCTCCACGTTCGATCTGCAAATCGTGCTCGATACCCTGGTCGAATCGGCAGCCGTACTTTGCGAAGCCGACATGGCGGGTATCGTTCGTCCCAAAGGGGCGGCCTACAACTGGGTTGCGAGCTACGGGTTCTCAGCCGATTTCCGAGAACACGCCATGAAGATCCCGCTTATGCCGGGGCGCGAATTGGTCGTTGGGCGAGCCTTGCTTGAAGGCCGCTCTGTACAGATTGCCGATGTTCTCGCCGACCCCGAATACGGGTATCTCGAAACTCAAAGGCTGGGTGGTTACCGGACGGTGCTGTGTGTTCCTCTTCTACGCGCGGGAAGTCCGATTGGGGTGATCTTTCTTTCACGTCAAATCGTGCGGCCATTCACCGACAAGGAGGTCGAGCTGGTCACCACGTTCGCCGACCAGGCCGTGATCGCCATCGAAAACGTGCGGCTATTCGACGAGGTGCAGGCGCGCACCGAGGAACTGACGGAGTTGCTAGAGCAGCAGACAGCTACCAGTGAGGTGCTCAAAGTCATCTCCAGCTCGCGAGGTGACTTGGAGCCAGTTTTTCAGGCGATGCTGGAAAATGCAACGCGGATTTGCCAAGCCAAGTTCGCCACCTTGTTCCGAATTCAGAACGGCAATGTGCAGCTTGCCTCAGCACTTGGCGTGCCACCCGCGTTCGCCGAGGCGTGGCAGCGCGGCAATTTGCGCCCCGGCCCGCAAAACGCCGTCAGCCGAACATTCGCCAGCGGGAAGACGCTTCAGATTGTCGATTACAAAGCAGACGCGGCCTACCTCGAGCGCGATCCGCTTGCGGTCGCCGGTGTCGATCTGTGTGGAATTCGCACGCTTGTGGTCGTTCCGATGCGGAAGGATGACGATCTTATTGGGCTTATCGGCGTTTTTCGCGACGAGGTGCGCCCGTTCACAAACAAGCAGATTGATCTGGTCACGAATTTCGCTGCGCAGGCTGTCATCGCCATCGAGAACGCGCGGCTGCTCAATGAGTTGCGGCAGCGCACCGACGATCTTTCCGAATCGCTGCAACAACAGATTGCCACCGCCGAGGTGCTCAAGGTCATCAGCCGTTCGACATTCGACTTGCAAACCGTCCTACAAACTCTCGTCGAATCAGCGGCCCGTCTCTGCGATTCAGAAAAGGTAAATATCACGCGCGAGAGAAACGGCGCGTTCTATCGCGCTGAAGGCTACGGTTTCTCGCAAGAGTTCCAGGACCACGTAAAAGACATCCCGATTGCCATCGAGCGCGGTTCGGGCTTCGGCCGCGCGCTGCTTGAAGGCCGCGTGATTCATATCCCCGACGTGCTGGCCGATTCGGACTATACGCAATCGGAATTGCAGAAATTGGGCGACTATCGCACCGTGCTTGCCATTCCGATGATGCGCGAGAAATCGACGATCGGCGTCCTGACCTTGACGCGCTCGGAGGTCCGTCCGTTTACCCAAAAGCAGATCGAACTGGCCACGACCTTCGCCGACCAGGCCGCAATTGCGATTGAGAACGTGCGCCTGTTCGACGAAATCCAGGACAAGAGCCGTCAGCTCGAAGAAGCCAGCAAGCACAAGTCGCAATTCCTCGCCAACATGAGCCACGAGTTGCGCACGCCACTCAACGCGATCCTTGGCTACACTGAATTGATCGTGGACGGCGTCTACGGGGAAGCGCCGGAAAAAATGCAGGCGACGCTCAAGCGCATCACTGCAAACGGCAAGCATTTGCTGGGGCTGATCAATGACGTGCTTGACCTGTCCAAGATCGAGGCCGGGCAACTCACGCTCGCGCTCGATAACTATTCGATGAAAGACGTGGTGCACAGCGTCTACGGTGCGGTCGAAGCGCTGGCAGCCGACAAGAAGCTTGCGTTTAAGGCCGAGGTGGCGCTCGATTTGCCACGGGGCCGGGGCGACGAGCGTCGGTTGACGCAAGTTCTGCTTAATCTCGTGGGCAATGCCATCAAGTTCACCGATACCGGCGAGGTGGCCATCAAGGCTTCCGCCGGCCACGGCCAGTATTGCGTCTCGGTGTGCGATTCCGGCCCGGGGATTTCAGAGGCCGACCAGGCGAAATTGTTTCAGGAGTTTCAGCAAGCCGATAATTCGATCACCCGCAAGAAGGGCGGGACCGGTTTGGGGCTGGCAATCTCGAAACGCATCGTCGAGATGCACGGCGGCCAAATCAGGTTGGAATCCCAGATAGGCAAAGGCTCGACCTTTTCGATCACGCTGCCGATACAGGTTGATCAGCAGGTTCAGATACCATGACCAAACGCATCCTGGTTTGGTGGAAGACCAGGAGGATAATCGCCAAATTATTCGCGATATGCTTTCCACTACCGACTACGAAATCACCGAAGCCGAGAATGGCGAGGAGGCACTGGCTGCGGTGGCAAAGCAAAGGCCCGACCTTATCTTGATGGATATTCAAATGCCGATCCTGGACGGCTACGAGGCGACACGGCGAATCAAAGCCGATCCGGACCTACGTACGATCCCAATCATCGCCATCACATCCTACGCTTTGAGCGGAGACGAACAGATGGCGCGGGAGGCTGGCTGCGACGATTATGTGCCCAAGCCCTACAGTCCGCGTCAGCTCCTGGCGAAAATACGGCAGTATCTGCCCTAGCCGCGATGTCGCCTCATGGCCGGTGGCACCGTACCCTGATTAGATTGGTCTGCGCTACTGTCCGAACCATTCTATCGAAGCATAATGGCCATTGCGGCCCGAATTATCCCATCGCATTCCATGATCGTTGAACACGCTTCCTTTCATGCCGACGGCGAGCGCTAGCTTGTCCAGGTTTAACGGATGGCCAGTTGACGCCCACATTTCTCGTCCTTTGGAGGGTCGTAGCGGCTCAACTGCCATCTGCATAATATTTGGGATTTCGACCGAAAGCTTTTTGCCGTCCGCTTGGTACTTGATCTGCACTTTCGTCGCACCAAGGTTATTCGCGATGAAAGGTGCAAAAATCGACATCGGGCCTCCCGCCGCACACATGAAATCCCTATAACATTGCGGGGCTTGAATCCGGTGCTGGAAGAGCCCCAAGCGAGCTTGCCATATGCTATGGGAGGACGTCATGAACCGTCTCACGCTGGTAATTATTACTGGGTTGGTGCTCGCCGCGGGCTCCGCCTTCCCAAAACAAGGCAGCGCACAATCGGCCAACAACATCGTGGGTACATGGACGCTCGTCTCGATAACGAATGAGAAGAATGGCCAAAAAGTCCTTCCCTACGGTCCCGATGCAAAGGGCTCGTTCATCTTGGACGGCGAGAGGTTCTCACTCATGGTCGTCCGGCCAGGCCGCGCCAAATTCAAATCTAATAACCGCCTGACGGGAACGTCGAAGGAAAATGAGGAGACCGTGCGCGGCAGTATTGCGTACTTCGGCACGTATTCGGTTGATGTTAAGGACAACACTCTCGTGACGTTTCATATCGAGGGTAGCACGTTTCCAAACTGGGAAGGTGCTGAACAGAAACGTGTTCTTAAGGTCACAGGCGACGAGATGAATTACACGAATCCGACCATATCGACCGGCGCTGGCGTTGCGCGTTTGATCTGGCGACGAGTTAAATAACAAGGTCCATATGGGCGGCCGGCTGCGACGATGCCCAAGCCCTACAGCCCGCTTCAGCTTCTCGCGAAAATACGGCAGTACCGGACGCCGCGTGAGCCCCGGTCGGACGCGTGAGGTCTCCTCCTGGGGCCCCGGAACAACACGTTGTGTTAAGTTGCCGCAAAACGTGGTCGGTTTGGGCGAAGCGGACATTGAAAGACTGCGGCCCTTGACCGCCCATAACGAATGACCCAGTGCGGGCATCGTTCACAGGTTGCCTTTCTGCCGCCTCTCTTGAGCGAATAAAAGCTACTCTCGCTCTACGGTGATCGTCATTTGGTGACCGCAGGACGTACACTCGTAGGTCCGCCTCTCTAGGCCAAGGCTGAATGCATCTGGTCTACAGCGCGCAAATCTTGCAGTACAGCCGCATTTGTCACAGCGTATAACAGCCGCGTCGGGTGAGTGCGTCGCTGGAGTTGGTTCTTCTGCTTTCATGATGCCACCCGCCATCAGGGATTGCCAAAGGCTACTACGGTCATCTGCCCTACGCCACAGCCTATCCAGCCGAAAAGCCATTCGCCTCACGTTGGTCACCTCGTGTTGGCCTTCGATGATCATGACCATGGCTCTGTTCGAAGGGCCGTTCAGGACCGAGCATTGCCACCAAAAGGGTTTTCCGCAATCGGCTTCGAAGCGCCAATATCGACCCGCTCTGCGGACTTCCGCCCGGACATCGCCTGAATGGCGCTCGTGACCAGAGGTCGACATCGGTCAGCGCCAAAGCCAACGCCAGCCACTTCCAATTAGCAAGATTGACCGGCTATGATGCTGTGACCAAAGAGGGCGACGCAATGGGGACTAATGCTACAGAAGCGCCGGGCTATTTTGCTGATGCGCCGGGCTACGCCACACATGAGGTCCTCAATCAACCGGGCGATCTCGCAGACTACGACGCCTACGCGGACGACAAGCCACTAGTCGAGGCAATGAAGGTTTTCGGCGCCGATTGGGCAGATGAGGTTCTTCATCGCGCGGGGAGGCACGTCGGTAGCCAAAGGGTGCAGTATCTGGCGCGGCAAGCAAACCGCCACCTGCCGGAACTACGTACGCATGATCGTTTTGGAAACCGGATCGATGTCGTCGAGTTTCATCCCGCCTATCACGAATTGATGGGCCTTATATTCGGGACGCAGGCCCATTCTTTTGCCTGGACCCATAGAGATCAGCGTGGTGCGCACGTGGCGCGCGCCGCTCTCAGTTACCTGTGGAACCAAGGCGAGAACGGAATTTGCTGTCCGATGGGAATGGCATTTGCGTCGATCGCGGCACTGCAACACGACAAAGCAATCTACAACGAGTGGGCGCCGCAGATTTTGAAAGCCACGTACGATGACCGGCCTATCTACGCCAAGAAGAAGAACGGCATCACGGTCGGCATGGCGATGACTGAGAAGCAAGGAGGCTCGGACCTTCGTGCGACGATAACAACGGGGCGACCTGCTGCCAGTCGTCGCGGCTCTGGAGCACCTTATCTACTAAGCGGTCATAAATGGTTTTTCTCAGTTCCAATGAGCGATGTCTTCTTGACTCTGGCGCAGACCGAAAAAGGCCTTTCGTGCTTCGTCGCTACAGGATGGTTGCCGGACGGATCGCGCAACAGGCTTAAAATTCAACGGCTCAAGGACAAATGCGGCAACAAATCGAACGCGTCCTCAGAAGTGGAGTTTTACGATCTTTACGCAACCATGTTGGGCGACGAGGGTCGTGGCATCAGAACAATCATCGAGATGGCGCACATGACGCGCCTCGATTTTGCAATCGGGTCATCAGGTCTAATGCGTCAAGCTTTGACTCAGGCGATCCACCACACGACAAACCGTCGAGCCTTTCAACGTTTGCTCGTCGACCTGCCGATCATGCGAAACGTAGTAGCGGACTTGGCAGTCGAAGCAGAGGCCATGATGTGGATGTCAATGCGCCTCGCGTCGACGCTTGATCATGAGCAAGACCGCTCTGAGACCTTGCTGTCGCGCGTCTGCACGCCCGTGGCGAAGTACTGGGCCTGCAAGAGGGCACCACAGTTTGTGGCCGAGGCTCTCGAATGTCACGGAGGAAATGGATTCATCGCAGATCACTTCATGGAGCGGCTCTATCGAGAGGCGCCCCTCAACGGGATCTGGGAAGGCACGGGCAACGTGATCTGCCTTGATGCTCTGCGCGCTATGCAGCGTGAGCCAGAGACAATTTCTGTATTTTTGGGCGAGGTGCGTAAGGCGCGGGGTGCCGATGGCCGGCTAGATACGTTCACGGACGAGGTTGAAAGTCGGCTTAGCAACTTGAACGAATTTGAGCCAGTAGCGCGGCGCGTTGTAGAGATGATGGCGTTCGCGCTGCAAGGAAGTTTATTGGTGCGATACTCGACGCCTGCTGTCGCCGACGCATTCTGCGCGACACGTCTTAACGGCGACTGGGGTCGTGCCTTCGGTACCATGCCACAAGGGCTGGATACGCAAGCGATCGTCGACCGTTCTCGCATCCAGGCGCCCTGAAAAACGTTCCAAAAACCTATTTTCCAGCTGGTCCGGCTTTTGCCCCCCTCGTCATTTCGCGGCAATGCAGCTCGGCCGCTTTCAGAGCGAAGCGGAAATGGGACGGGTGGCAAATTCAGCGGCCTCGGTAGAAAATGACCGAAACAACCATTTTCTAATTCGAAGCAGATTTTTCGCAAGGCCCCCGCCAGAGGTAGTCCAGCGGGGGGTAGTGACGAACGATTACGGTACCTTTTGATCCATTTCGGGTCGCAGGACGACGCTTTCCTGAGCCGTTGCTTCGTTGCGTGAGCCGATGAACAGGGCTGGTTGAGCACCTCGGTTCACTGCGACGTGCAACATGTTTGCGGGAATGAAGATATAATCTCCCGGCCGCACGATGTCGCGATACTGGAGCTGATCGCCGGTCCACAATTCCAGTTCATCGCCGCTGAGCATGTAAAGTGCAGTTTCATGATGCTCGTGCACGTGCGCCCGGGTTCGCTGTCCAGGTGGCAGCGTGATCATTCCGAGCCAGAGCGACTTTGAGCCGACGGTTTCGGCGCTTACTCCGGGCTCGTAATCACTACCTTGTTCTGCGCGGTAGCCCGCGCCGCTTTTGACAACAAAAGCTTTACGCGGCGTGACCATGGCGGGGTCGCCAGTTCTGGTAGCCTCAAGGATCGTCATCGAAACCTCCGTTCGGTGAGTGAGGCGCGTAAATTCGGCCATCGGCTGCCTAAAAGTCTTGAATTAGCAGCCGAAATGTTCCGAAATTTTGCAAAACCCACTAGTCTGTAAGCATGTCCACGGAAATCGCCTTCGGCCCCTTCATCCTCGACAGGCAGCGCGGAAGGCTTTTAAGAGAAGGTCGGCCAGTCGCTGTGAGCAGCAAAGCCCTACATTTGTTGGAGGCACTGCTTGGTTCACCCGGTCAAGTGCTAACGAAAACTGAATTGATGCGGGCAGCATGGGGCGACACAGCGGTCGAGGAAAGCAATCTCTCGGTTCAAATCGCAGCACTCAGAAAGCAACTAGGCCCTACTCCCGACGGCGGAGATTGGATCACAACGATACCGCGCGTCGGATACCGTTTCGTCGGCCTCCCGGTAAAACCGCCGCTCGAACTGCTCGCTGAGCCGAAGGTGTCGCTCACTGAACGTGAGCGCCGACCGTCAATCGCTGTTTTGCCATTCGCCAATTTAAGTGGCGAGAAAGAGCAGGAATATCTTGCTGACGGTATCACTGAAGACATCATTACTGCACTGACGCGATTTCGTTGGTTTTTCGTGATCGCTCGCAATTCGAGTTTTGCCTACAAGGGCAAGTCGCTTGACGCAAAGCAAGTCGCACAGGAACTCGGTGTGCAATATTTGCTCGAAGGAAGCGTGACGAGGTGGAACAGGAGCTGGCCGCCGGAATGGGCGAAGGGCAGATAGCCGAGCTCATCGAGGACGACGAAGTCCATGCGAGTCAGATGATCGGCGAGCCGGCCCTGCCGCCCATTACGGGTCTCGGTTTCGAGCCGATTGACGAGATCGACCACGTTGTAGAAGCGGCCGCGGGTGCCTGTGCGGATGCAGCTGCGGGCGATGGCAATGGCGAGATGCGTCTTGCCAGTGCCGGTCCCGCCAACCAGTACGGCGTTGCGCTGCTGGGCGATGAAGCCGCCGCTAGCGAGGTCATTGACGAGCGTCTGGTTGATCGGCGTGTCCTCGAACTGGAAGTCGTCGAGGTCTTTGGCGAGCGGCAGCTTGGCGATGGTGAGCTGGTATTTGATTGAGCGCGCCTGCTTCTCGCTGATCTCGGCCGTGAGCAGATCGCCGACGATGCGCTGAGGCTCATGCTGCCGTTTGACGGCGGTAGCCATGATCTCGTCGAAGGCGGCCTTCATGCCGTAGAGCTTGAGCTCGCCCATGAGGTCGAAGAGTTGGGTTCGTTCCATCAGATGGTCCTCCTGAGGTTGTCGTAACGGGCACAATCGGCGATGGGCGCATGGCGTAGCGTCAGCGCAGCCGGCGTGAGGATCGTTTCCGGCGGACCGGGATCGCGCTGGCGGGCCAGAATGTTGAGGATGACGTCGGCGGAATGGACGCCGTGGGCGATCGCTTCAGCACAGGCAGCCTCGACCGCCGGCAGCCCGTCGGCGAGCACCGCGGTGAGGATGTGGACCATCTGCCGATTTCCGTCGTCGGCGCTGGCAAGCCTGCGCCGCACACGCTCCATGGCGGCCGGCAGCACCCAGTCCTTGAATGGCGCGCCGTTGCGCAAGGCGCCGGGTTTGCGGGCGAGCACCGGCACGTAATGCCAGGGGTCATAGACCGTATCGCCGCGACCGAACGAGCGGGGATGCTCAGCGACGATCCGCCCGTCCTGGCGGATCACGATCCGATCGGCATAGGCGTGAACCTCGACTGGCCGTCCCACGGCGCTGGCTGCCACCGAGTATTTGTTGTTGTCGAAGCGCACTAGGCAGGTCTTCGAGACCGATGCCGGCACCGCATGGAACCCGTCGAACCGGCCGGCATAGGGGACAAGCTTCGGCCGCTCCGCCTCGAACACCTCCCAGATCGTCTGCTCCGTCAGCTCTGGATGGCGATGCGCCTTGGCATAGGCGATGCATTGGTCGAGCAGCCAGGCGTTCAGCTCGTCAAGATTCTTGAACCGCAGCCGTGGCGTGAAGAACCGCTCGCGGACGAGCCCGACCTGGTTCTCGACCTGACCCTTCTCCCAGCCCGATGCCGGCGTGCAGGCGACCGGGTCGACGAGGTAGTGGCTGCACATCTGCAGGAAGCGGCGATTGTAAAGCCGTTGCTTGCCAACGAAGATCGTCTCCACCGCCGTCTTCATGTTGTCGTAGATGCCGCGCCCACAGGTGCCCTTGAACAAGGCGAATGCCCGGTCGTGGGCATCGAACACCATCTCTTGCGTTTCGCGCGGATAAGCCCGTACGAACAACATGCGGCTATGACAGAGCCGGACATGGGCGGCCTTCACAGTCACCGTCACGCCACTCAGCAGGACGACCTCATGGCTCCAGTCGAACTGGTAAGCCTCGCCCGGTGCAAAGCTCAGTGGCACGTAGGCGTCGGCTGTTGATTGCCCGCGCTCCTGGCTCCACCGTCTGGCGTAGCGGCGCACAGCATCGTAGCCGCCCTCGTAGCTGCGCCGTCGCAACTCCTCAAAGATGCGGATCAGCGTAAGCTGTTCGCGGGCCGACTTGGCAGCGTTCCCGTCCAACAGCTCATCGAGATCCGCCGTCCATCGGCCCAGCTTTGGCCGCGGCTGGACGTTCCGGTCGTACTCGAAGGACGTTTCGCCGGATCGCAGCACCTTGCGAACCGTGTTCCGAGATACCCTCAGATCCCGGGCAATCTCCTTGATCGTCTTGCCCCTGCGGAAATGCTCACGCCGAATCCGGCCAATCGTGTCCACTGTAAGCATTCCCCCTCGCTGCTTGCTTTCGAATCAAAGCAAGCAGCGCATCAGGCCAAATGGCAGGGGGTCAATTTTGGACGCCGATACCCCCGGCTAGGGGGTCAAATTTGCACGCCGAAACACATGGAAGCGGCCTTTAAGGCCGTTCAACTCGACGAAAGAAACCCTTATAGCCACTACTCGCTTGCAATCGTCAGCGCGTTTGCCAATCGGCTTGAGCAATCAATTAGTGCCGCTCGAAAAGCGATTGAAATTAGTCCCAGCTTTGCATTGGGCCACCTGGTTCTAGGCACGGCGCTTTTATTCAGCGGACGCGCATTGGAAGCGATTGTGCCGCTTGAATATGGGTTGCGACTGAGCCCATACGATCCGCAGAATTTCGTCTGGTTTAATCTTCTTGCGCTGGCGCGGCTTTTCTCCGGACGGCCGGAAGCGGGGCTTGAGGCGGCGGCACGAGCCCTACAAGTTCGTCCAAATTGGTGGACCAGTCTGGAAGTTCTCGTCTGTTGTTACGCCGCGCTTGGCAAATGGGAAGAAGCACGGCGCTGCGCGCAGCAGATGGCGACCGTCACAAAGCAGCCTGGCGATGTGCTAGCGCCCCTAAAATCTCACAATCCAGACTGGGCAGAACAGATGGACAGTGCTCTCCGTAGGGCGTTCCGCGCGTAGCAGGAAGAGTTGCTCATGTTCACCATTGGCCGGTAGGCCGCACCGCAGCACTTCAATCGCGACCGGAGCGCAGCCCAGACGTTGTCATCGTCAGCAAGCGCCTCCCGCTGCATACGTCAGCAAAGCGATCAAGCCGAGGAATAAGATGGCCGTCCAGTTCTTCATTCGAGGTTCAGCTTTCGCGCCACTCTCGGCCAACAAGCGAACGTCTATCGCATCTGTGCACTCGTGTCTTTGCTGACCTCGACCGGCAAGTTGGGGTCAGCGCTCCACTCAGCCCAAGAACCATCATATAGGCGAGCATTTTCGTGCCCCAGAAGCTTGAGGGCTAAAAGTGCGCAAGCAGCTGCCTGCCCACGTCCACAATAGGTGATGATGTGTTTGTCCGAGGTCACGCCAGCGTTGCCATAGAGTGCCGCTAGCTCCCTAGCCGATGCGAACGTAAATGAGCGGCCGCTTGCCAACAGTTGTTCTCGTTCGGCTGCGGTCACTGTTGACAATTTAGCGTCGATGTTCGCAAGGTAAGGAACGTTGACGGCACCTGGAATATGTCCGGCTCTGAGCCCCCAAAGATGACGATCGCCACCACCACGGTAAAGTTCAGGTGGCAAACAGTCGATGATCACAATATCGGTCCGACCGAGCGCCGCCAGGACATCCTGCTTGGCTGCAATCCAATCCGCTCGTCGATTGGGAATAAAAACAGCGGGCTTAACATCCGGTACATCCATCGTGGTTGGACGTTGCTCGCGCCGCCACTGGCGCAGCCCGCCATCGAGCACCCGAACACGATCATGCCCGTAATACGACAATGCCCACCAGAAGCGGGCCGATCCCAAAGGGGCGCCCATGTTGTCGTAGGCAATGACGAGCGTGTTATTCCCGATGCCCAAACGACCCATGACTTCGGCAAACTGGTCTGCCTGTACGAGCATGTCAGGGACAGGATGGCTTGAATCGGAAAGTTCGCCGACCATACGGACGAACACAGCTCCAGGAATGTGGCCAGCAACGTAACCTTCATAATCGTCAAAGCTAATGCCGCGACCGTTTTCGTAGCGTGATCGCCAGCGTACATCGACGATGCGAACGCTTTCGTCGTTCAGGTGTTCCGAGAGCCATTCAGTGCTCACCAGCGGCGACGTCCGGACGGGATTCACTTACGCGCTCCAATATTTTGGATTGTGAATTCTGCCGCTCAGACGGGAGCACAGCAAGAGGAATTACAGCCCGGGATATGTTCACACAGCCAAGACCCGTAGCGACACCTGGCGCCACCGCACGGCTTCGGTCTTCCTCAGGTCGTCATGCAGAGCCAAGGATCAACCTATGTAGAATCCTTAGATCCTAGGATCCTTAGGAATCGTAGGATCAATAGGTGATATATTATTGGCTGGCGGTCATGATTGGATACGGCCGAAAGGTCCTGGAGCATAACTGGTAACATTTTAGATTGGAGGCTTGCAGAGCCCTGAAATGCTCCGCTACCCGGATTTTCCCCTCTGGTAATAAGGCTCGGGGATAGCGCTTCCCCCAGCCGCCACATTCAGGATGCGCTCGGCCAACACGGTTCACCCGCTCGTTGCTGAGGCGGAAGGGAAGCCTAGGCGTCTTCGAGCGTCGCCCGAGGAGACAGGCCATTATGGGCCGTACTGACTCTCAGGACGCCGCTCGTGAGTCCGCTGGAGCAGGGTGCTACCCCGGTAGCCGAGAGGGGCAAAACCGCTCTGTGAGTCCCTGAGAGTCATTGCGGTCGTCGCCCCGTTGTTGGGCGGTAGGGTGGCGCTGGCGCCTTCGATCATTTCCCGAGGAGATAAGGCCATTCTAGGCCGTACTGACTCTCAGGACGCCGCTCGCGAGTCCGCTGGAGCAGGGCGCTACCGGGGTAGCCGAATGGTGCCCAAATCCGCTCAGTGAGTCCCTGAGAGTCATTGCGGGGCCATTTCTTGCCTGAGCATCGGAAAAAAGCCGCGCTCGGATGCGCTAGGCCGCCTCGGCCATCATAGCTGCGTCAAGCAGACGTTCGGGATCACGCTCGCCGTCCGCGGCCGCCTTTAGGATGCGCTCTGCCAATATCGTCTTGCTTGTTGCCGCTCGTTGCTGGGGCGGAAGGGCGGCCCAGGCGGTATCGAGCACTTCCCTGAGCAGCAAGACGGTTTCAATGTCGAACTGAACAGGCTCCTTGGTGTCCATCGGTCGCCTCCGCGTGTCGCTGAATGTCAGTCACCACTTCGCGGATAAATAGGACGACAGGTTGGCGAGTGGGAACAGGCCTCTTTTGAGTACATAGGGTGAGTACACAAAACAACCGGCTCAACCGGAAAACGATAGAGATTTCAATGGTGAATGGCCGCAGCCGCAAATCCTGCCACTCCGACCAATAAATCGGACATTTGCCTGCGATTTCCGAGCCCGGACTCAAACGAGCGCGCACGGGCCGGCCATGGGCGTCGACGCGGCCGGCCGCGCGCAGCGCCCTTGGCAAAGTCGGCGCGGCCCGCGTAACCTGCCGGCTCATAAAAAATCGCCCTGATGGCGCAAAGCAGGGAGCTGGCGCGCCGAGGCGACGGGCAGGGAGGACAAGACCATGCAAAATTCGACCAAGAAACTCGTGCTGGGCGCGGCGGTGGCGCTGGCGCTGGCGGCGCCCGCTTGCGCCGCCGACCTCAAAATGATGACCGGCCCGCAAGGCGGTTCCTGGATCCCGCTCGGCGGCCAGCTCAAGGACCTTTGGGAGAAGGCGGTCCCCGGCATGAAAGTGCAGGTGCTGCCCGGCGCCGGCATCGCCAATGTGCGCGCAATTCAGGAAGGCAAGGCGGATATCGGCCTCGCCAATTCGATCTCCACCGCCGACGCGATGGTCGGACGCAAGCCGTTCAACAAGCCGCACACCAATGTATGCAATGTCGCCACGCTCTATCCGCAATATTTCCAGTTCGTGGTGCTCGCCGATTCGCACATCAACAAGGTGTCCGATCTCAAGGGCAAGTCGATCACCACGCAACAGGTCGGCAACACAGGCGAGGTGATCACGCGGCATTTCCTCGAAGCCGGCGGACTGAAAATGAGCGATGTCCGCGTGAACCACGTCAGCTACACCGACTCGGTCAATCAGATGAAGGACGGCAAGGCGGTCGCCTTCGGCCTCAACACCCAGGCGCCGGCCGGCGCGGTGATGGACCTCGCCGCCGCGCGCAACATCAAGCTCCTGGAGCAGTCCGACGTCTACAAGGCCATGCTGAAGCTCAATCCGAGCTACAAGCTGATCACCTTGCCGAAGGGCACCTATCCCAAGCAGGACAAGGACCTGCACGTGATCGGGTTCTCGACCCATGTCGTGGCGTCGTGCAAGCTGCCGGCCGATGAGGTCTACACCATGACCAAGATCATCGCCGCCAACACCAAAACGCTGGCGACCGTCGCCAAGGCGATCGGCCGGCTCGACGCCAAGGGCATGGCCGCCGATATCGGCGTGAAATTCCATCCCGGCGCGGCGAAGTACTATAAGGAAGCCGGCATCACCGTCAGCACCAAGTAAGCGCGGGCGCCGGCGGGTGTGACCTCTCCCGCCGGCGCGTCCCCTTCGCCCCTCAGTCCCCGCTTACGGCCGCCATCATGAAGATCGAGCTCAGCCACGCCGGCATCGTGCGCGTTGCCACTGTCGCGATCGGCATCGCGATGGTGCTCTACCACATGTGGGCTATCGGCATCGGCACGCCGGAAGCGGTGTGGTTTCGCGGCACCCACTTGTTGTTTGCGCTGGTGCTGACGTTCCTGATCTTTCGCATCTCCGGCAGCAGCGAAGGCACACCGAGCATTCTCGACTACGTGCTGCTGGTATTGGGCGCGGCGCCGATCCTCTACCTGTTCATCAATTACGACTACATCGTCAACCGCATCTTCTACGTCGACGATCTGACGCTGGCCGACAAGGTCATGGGCGTGACGATGACGCTCTTGGTGCTGGAGGGGACGCGGCGCGTCATCGGCTGGCCGCTGCCGATAACGGCCCTCATGTTTTTGGGCTACGGACTGTTCATCGCCAAGCTCGAGCCGCAGCGCATGCTCGACCAGCTCTACATGACGACCGAAGGAATCTTCGGCATCCCGTTGTCGGTGTCGGCCACCTATGTGCTGATCTTCATCGTCTTCGGCACGTTCATGGAGCGAACGGGCACCGGCCGCCTGTTCATGGACTTCGCGACAGGCCTGACCGGTCATGCGGTCGGCGGTCCCGGCAAGGTGGCGGTCGTCTCGTCGAGCCTGTTCGGCACGATCTCCGGCAGCGCCGTCGCCAACGTGATGGTGACCGGGCAGATCAGTATCCCCCTGATGAAGCGAACCGGCTTCCTGCCGCAGTTTGCGGCGGGCGTGGAGGCGGTCGCTTCCACCGGCGGCCAGATCATGCCGCCGATCATGGGTGCTGCCGCCTTCGTGATGGCGGAATTCATGGGCGTGTCCTACGGGCAGGTGATCCTGTGGGCGCTCATTCCCGCGATCCTCTATTACGTGGCCTGTTTCGCCGCCGTGCATTTCGAGGCCAAGCGCCTCGGCCTCGTCGGCGTGCCGCGCTCGGAGCTTCCCAAGCTCGGCGTGGTGATGCGCGAAAGCGGGCACCTGATCATTCCGGTGGCCGCTATTCTCGCGGTGATCTATTCCGGGTACTCGGCGCCGCTCGCGGCGCTGGTTGGCACGATCCTTTGCTTCCCGGTCGCCGCCTTGCGGGCCTCGACCCGCAGCAATGTGACGGTGGAAAACCTCATCGGCGCCATGGTCGACGGCGCCCGCAACACGCTGGCGGTGGCGCTTGCCTGCGCGGCGGCCGGCATCGTCATCGCGGTGGTGACGCTCTCCGGCCTCGGTATCGTCTTCACCCAGTTCGTCGTGCATCTCGCCAAGGACATGCTGCTGGTGGCGCTGGTCCTGACCATGATCGCGGGCATCGTGCTCGGCATGGGCATTCCGACCACGCCGGCCTATATCATCATGACGGCGCTGTTGGTCCCGGCAATCGTCAAGCTCGGCGTGATCGAGCCGGCGGCGCACATGTTCGCGTTCTATTTCGCCATACTCTCGGCGATCACGCCGCCGGTCGCGCTCGCCGTGTTCGCCGCCGCCGGCATCGCCAAATCGGATTTGTGGACCAGCGGCTGGTCGGCGGTGAAAATCGGCGCCGCCGGTTTCATCGTGCCTTATATGTTCGTCTACTCGCCCTCGCTGCTGATGATCGGCGACTGGCCGACTATCGTTTCGAGCTGCATCAGCGCCATCATCGGCGTGGTGCTGTTCGCCGGCGGTCTGAACGGTTATCTGATTACGGCGGCCAATTTCTGGCAGCGGCCGATGCTGATCGTCGGCGGCCTCTTGTTGATCAAGCCGGGATTGCAGAGCGATATCGTGGGCGCGGCGCTGGCGCTGATCGTCATCGCGACGCAGCTCACGGCGCGGCGCGCGCTGGCGAAGCCCGAGATCGCCGCGGAATGAGCGCGCGCAGACGCCCGCAGGACCTGCGCAGCCACCGCTGGCTCGGCGTCAACGATTTGCGCGCCTTCGGCCACCGCTCGCGCCTGCGCCAAGGCGGCTTCGACGCTGCGGACTTCGCCGGCAAGCCGGTGATCGGTATCCTCAACACCTGGAGCGACATCAATTTCTGCCACACGCACTTGCGCGCGCGCGCCGAGGACGTGAAGCGCGGCATTTTGCAGGCCGGCGGCTTCCCGATCGAACTGCCGGCGATGTCGCTGTCGGAGCCGTTCGTGAAGCCCTCCACCATGCTCTATCGCAACCTGCTGGCGATGGAGGCGGAGGAATTGTTGCGCAGCCACCCGATCGACGGCGCCGTGCTCATGGGCGGCTGCGACAAGACCACGCCCGGCCTGATCATGGGTGCCATCAGCATGGGACTGCCGGCGATCTATGTGCCGGCGGGACCCATGCTGCGCGGCAATTGGCAGGGCCAAGTCCTCGGCTCCGGCTCCGACGTCTGGAAATACTGGGACGAAAAGCGGGCCGGCCGCATCGGCGAAGAGCAATGGCGCGAGATGGAGAACGGCATCGCGCGTTCCTTCGGCACTTGCATGGTGATGGGCACGGCCGCCACCATGATGGCGATCGCCGAGGCGCTCGGCATGACATTGCCCGGCGCCTCGTCGATTCCGGCCGCCGACTCTGGTCATCCGCGCATGTGCGCGGAAGCGGGCCGCCGCATCGTCGACATGGTGTGGGAGGACCTGACGCCGCAGAAGATCCTCACCCCCGCCGCCTTCGACAATGCGATCCGCGTGCACATGGCCATGGGCGGATCGACCAATGCCATCATCCACGTGGTGGCGATGGCGCGCCGTGCCGGGCTGCCGATGGACATGGCCCGCTTCGACGCCATCTCGCGCGAGATTCCGGTGCTCGCCAATATCCGTCCCTCCGGCGCGCTGCTGATGGAGGATTTCTTCTATGCCGGCGGCCTGCGCGCGCTGATGGCGCAACTTGCGCACACGCTCGATCTTTCCTGCCCCACGGTCACCGGCAAAACGATCGGTGAGAACATCGCCGGCGCGGAGGTGTACAAGGCGGATGTAATCCGCGCCTTCAACGATCCGGTCTCGAGCGCTGAAGCGACCGCCGTGCTCACCGGCAATCTGGCGCCGCGCGGCTGCGTGATGAAGCCGTCGGCCGCCGAGCCGCGCCTCTTGCGCCACCGCGGCAAGGCCATCGCTTTCGAGGACTACAACCACATGGCGCGCGAAGTGGAGCGCGGCGATCTCGACGTCACGCCCGACCACGTGCTGGTGCTGAAGAATGGGGGCCCCAAAGGCGGGCCCGGCATGCCGGAATGGGGGCAATTGCCGATCCCGACCAAGCTTCTGAAAGCCGGGGTCAAGGACATGCTGCGCATTTCCGACGCGCGCATGAGCGGCACCAGCTACGGCGCCTGCATTCTGCACGTGGCGCCGGAGAGCTTCGTCGGCGGTCCGCTCGCCTTCGTTGCGACCGGCGACGAGATCGAGGTCGACGTGCCGGCGCGCCGCATTCACCTGCACGTTCCCGAAGAGGAGCTGTCCCGCCGCCGCGCCGCCTGGAAGCCGCCGCCGCCGCGCTATCCGCGCGGCTACGGCGCGCTCTATTCCCAGCACATCGGCCAGGCCGACGAGGGCTGCGATTTCGATTTTCTAGGGCCCCTGGGGGCGATCCCGGAGCCGGAGATACACTGAGGACCTGCGTGTCCCAGATGCGACGCAGCACGAAGCGATAGCGCAGTGGTGCGCCGCTGATCCGGGGTCCAGCTTTCTTGAGAAACCGGGGTCCCGGGTCTGCAGCGCATCACTGCGTGCTGCGCTGCGCCCGGGACACCGGCCTCTCACACCAAAAACGGCACGAGCATCGCCACCTGCGCGCGGTAGCGTGCGTAGGTCTCGCCGAACTCTTGCGCCATGAAGCGCTCTTCGATCTTAAGCTTGCGCAGGAACGAAACCAGCATCAGCGCGACCCCGATGAGCGCGCGCCATTTGCCGACCATCAGCACGGTGCCGATCAGCGCCAGCAACAGCCCGGTGTAGATCGGATGGCGCACCAGCGCGTAAGGTCCGCTGCGGATCAATTCGTGATCCTGCTTCACGGTCACCATCGAGCTCCAGTTGCGCCCGAGCCACACGCGCGCCGCGACCGCAAATGCTAGGCCCAGCGCCACCAATGCGATTTCCAGCGCCTGCCAGGCCGGCGCGCGCGTGATGAAGGCGCCTTCAAGCTGCGGTCCGAGGATACCGGGCACGCCGATGAACACAGCACCCAAGATGAGCGGCAGATGATAGGTCAGGCGCGAGCGCACACTTTCGCGGCGCTGCGTTGCTTTGGCGCTGCGCGATGCCAGGGCCCAATAGGCGAGCCAGGCAACCCACATCACCCCAATCACGCTCTGCGAAATCTTGTCCATGCCGGCCCGCGTTAGCGGCTAAGTGTGGCGAAAACCGCGATGAAAAAGCCTTGCAGGGCGGCCGTCAGTTTGGCGCAACGCCGCCGGCCGCCTGCATTGCCGCCTGATAGTGCGCCTGGGTTCCCGCGCTGTGCGGGCGCAGCTCGATGCGCTCGCGCAGCAAGGCGCGCGCCAGCGGCCAGTCGCGGGCTTTTTCGGCGCAGGCGATCAGCAGGATGGCGAACAGGTCGCGCTGCGCGTGGCTGGCGCCGACCAGCGGCCAGCGGTAGCGCGAGGCCGTGAGCTTCTCGATCGCGCCGCGGTAGTCGCGCTTTGCGTAGGCGAGCATCGCCTCGGCGACGGGGATTGCGGCCGGCTCCAGGGTGGCGGCCGTGCTGTTGCCGGGCGTCGCCGCGAAGGTGCGCAGCGAACTCGAGCATCCGCTCCGCCGCGGCGAGCCGCCCGTCGCGGCACAGCGCCAGCATGAAATGCGCATCGGTGAAGGCGAGCACGTGATCGTCGATATGTTTCTCCGCGACCTCGGCAAGCTCTTGCCAGCGCCGGCCGACATTGACGCCGCACCATTCCAGCCGGAACAGCATCGAGGCGGCGTTCTGGATGTCGAGATAGAATTCCGACGGCTCGCTGCGGATCTCGCGGTCGTAGAATTCGAGCACCCGGTCGTATTGTCCGAGCTCGAAGGGAAACAGCGCGGTGTGCCACCACAGATGCTGGCGGAACGGATTGCGGTCGGCCCAGGCGCCGAACGGCTGCTTCAGCCAGTTGATGCCTTCCTGCAGGCGCCCCTGCATTTCCAGCACGTGCGAGACGGCGTGAATTGCCCAAAGATCGTCGCCCGACAATTCCACCGCGCGCCGTCCCTTGGGCTCGGCGGCGGCGTAATCGCCGCATTCCTCCAGCGCGAAGGCATACATGCCGAGCACCTGGCCGTAGCCCGGCATGCCCTCGTCCCACGCGCCGAGCGCGCGGGCGGCGGCGTCGCGCATGAAATAGCTTTGCCCCGCCCAGAACAGGCTGAAGTGCTGCAGCCGCAAGGCCATGAGATCGTGCGGATGCGCGATGAGGATGTCGTCCCAGATGCGGATGGCGCGGCTCGTGTCGCCTGCGCGCCAGGCGCGTAGCGCCGCCACGTGCCTTCGTTCGCGCTCGGTGGCAAGAGGGGCAAGCCGCTCGGCGCGGGCAAGCGCTGCGTCCACCTTGCCGTCGACCGCATGCGAGCCGTAAAGCATGAACAGGTAACCGATGAAGCAGTGCGCCAGGCAGAATTCCGGATCGGCGTCGGCCGCTTCCGACACGGTCGCCAGAGTCGTTTTGCGGTATTCGAGATATTCGGCGGTCGCGCGGTCGAACAGCCGCGCGGCCTCCGCGTTGTCGGTCGAAAGAACAAGACCGCGCCGATCGCGCTGCATGATTTTAGGTCCCCCGCTGCACGCGCTGTAACTACAGCACAGCGCGGCGCTCAGCGGAATACGCCGGATGTGCTCAATCCGGGCTGTTGTTCCAGAAATTCAGCGCGGCCGAGGCGGTGGCGCCGCCGACGACGCAGGGAATGCCGAACTCGACCTGGCCGGTGACGGCTGCCGCAAGACAGCCGCCGGCGATCGCGCTCTGCCCGATGAAACCCCACCAGGAGACGTTGCGCTTATAGTTCGGTCCCTTGGTTTGCAGCTCCGCGATTGCTGCCAAGGCCTGGTTGCGCACGCGCGCGGTATCGACGGTTTCGGCGGCGTCGATCACGTCTTTGAGTATGGCCACCATCTTCTTCGGCTGGCCGCGCGCCTTCACCGCGCTCTTGAGCATGTCGAGCAGCGCGGCATCGCGCATCGCGTTGCTGGCAAGGGTGTATTTGGCCATGCCGCCGACGGTCAGCCGGTCGGCGTCGTTGTGGTCGTACGACAGCGGCAGCATGGCGATGATGTGCATGATCGGCCCGTAGCTGCCGGTGGCGAAGTAATAGCCCCACAGCATGTCGAGGGATTCCGGGCTCGGCTTCATCGTCAGCCGTTGCGGCGGGGCGCCGAACACGGCATCGAGATGCAGGCGCTTGCGCACGCGATCGAGCGTGGACTGGCTCGGCGGCACCTCGAATTCGGCAAGCGTCGCCATCTTGCGATCGATATATTTCTCGCTCAGCACCTTGTAGCGCGGCGCGCTCAGCTCGATTTCGCGCAGCATCGGTCGCCATTGCGGCAGGTCTGAATTGGCGATCGCGCGCACCACCACCCAGCGGTCCTGCTTGGCCATCTTCAGCGAACGCGCGACCAGCCATTCGCTTCGTTCGGGATTATCCGCGAGGACGCCGGCGAGAAAGCCGACATAGACGCCGGCATGCTCCGGCTGATTGAAGGCGCCGAGGCGGCTCAAGGCCGTCGTGACCTTCGGCACGGCCTTCACATCGGGATGCTGGCGGTAGGCATTGATCCAGGTGAGCACGCTCGTGGTCGACACAAGATCGGTGTCGCGCAGCGAGGCGGCTTCAACCGGAGCAACGAACAACAAGGCGGCGAGCACGGCAATGAGGCAGCGCATGTCCCCTCCGTTCGACCCCCCCAGTGTTCCAAATCGAGCAGGGGTCCGAGACTTTTTCGTGTGCGCGGCGGGGCAAAGTCGTGGCGCGGCGTTGCACCCGCGCGCCTATTCCAAGGCCGGATTCATCGAAATGCTTGGCAACGCGCCTTTCCGCCGCTACGAGTTCAAGGAGAATCCATCGACCTGGAGCCAGGGCTGCGCAAGCCGTGATCGCATGAGCGAAGATATCCCCTTCGACAAGTCGCTGGCGCTTGCCCCCGACACGGCCGACGAGGTCGTGCCGGGCGTGCGGCGCGTGATGGCCGACAATCCCGGCCCCTTCACCTTCAAGGGCACGATGAGCTACATCGTCGGGACGGGCAACGTCGCCATCATCGATCCCGGGCCGGACGATCCCGCCCATATCGGCGCGCTGCTCGAGGCCGTGCGCGGCGAGACCGTGACGCACATTTTCGTCACCCACACGCATCGCGACCATTCCCCCGCCACGCCGACGCTCAAGCGCGAGACCGGCGCCACCGTCTACGCCGAGGGTCCGCACCGCGCCGCCCGGCCCTTGCATATCGGCGAGCACAATCCGCTCGACGCCAGCGGCGACCGCGACTTCATGCCCGACGTGCGGCTCAAAGACGGCGAGGTCGTCTCCGGCGACGGCTGGAGCCTCGAGGCGGTGGCCACCCCCGGCCATACCGCCAACCACATGGCTTACGCGTTCAAGGAAAAGAACCTGTTATTCGCCGGCGACCACGTGATGGGCTGGTCCACCTCGATCGTGGCGCCGCCCGACGGCGCCATGAGCGACTACATGGCTTCGCTCAACAAGCTCGCCGCGCGCTCGGAGACGGTCTACCTGCCGGGCCACGGCCCCGCGATCAAGGATGCGCCGCGCTTCGTCAATTACTACATTCTGCACCGCAAGGCGCGCGAGGCCTCGATCCTGCATCGCCTGGCCAAGGGCGAGACCGACATTCCCACCATCGTGCGCGCCATCTATATCGGCATCGATCCGCGTCTGACCGGCGCCGCCGGGCTTTCGGTGCTGGCGCATATGGAAGACCTGGTGGCGCGCGGCGTGGTCGAGACCGACGGCGAACCGGCGATCGACGGCGTTTATCGGCTGGCCGGGTAGGGTGCCGACTTCACCTCTTTCCGTCTGCGGGGAGAGGGAAGGGAGCCGCGCTCAGCGCTTCCGCCGCGGCGGCGATTTCTTTTTCGGCGGCGCCTTCGGCTTCGGTTCGGCCGGCCGCTGCGGCGCCGCCAAGGCCTCGGTCATGGCGGAGTTGATATCGCCGAGCAGCGCCGTCACCCGTTTGGCATTGGTGCCGAAATCGCCGGTGCCGTAGCGCGAGGCCGAGCGCACGTCGACGCGCGCGCTGTTGCCGGAGCCGCTCACCCGCACCACCACGTCGTCGCGAAAGCCCATGATCAGCGTGCGCGCCACCGCCTCGATCTCGCCGGGGCGTTGCGGTGTCGGCGGCACGGCGTCGACGATGTGCCATTTGCGCTTGGTGACCACCTCCAGTGCGACGCGGTAGGCAAGCGGCGCCGGCGCGTCATAGGCGAGGCCGTCGATGTCGGGATAGTACTGTTGCTGCAAGGCGGCCACGCGCGCGCCGGGATACGCGTTGCTGCCGCGCGGGCGCAGCCGCGCCAGCACGTCGAAGCGCGGCGGATTGGCCGTGTCGGTGGTGATGTCGTTGATCGCCGGCAGCTTCGAGCCGCGATAGGCGAGATAGCCGGGATAGGCGAGCAGCAGCAGGCCGAGCATGAGCCCGAGCACCGCGCGGCCGAGCCCGGCTAGCCCCTGCCGCCAGATCACCACGAAGGAGCAAAAGGCGAGCAGCACGGCGAGCGCGGCGAAGACCAGCGCGGCGGCGAAGGTGGCAAGCGCAGGCTCGATCTCCAGAAAGCCGCCGCGCACGATCAGGATCGACAGGATCACCACCGCCAAGGCGAACCAGGCCAGCCGCGCCGACCAGGCGGCGAGCTTCGACATCGGCACGTCGAATACGGGGCCGCGGGAAAAATCTCTCATCCTGCATTCACTTCTTTTCGGTGCCGCCGACGCCGCCGCCCGAAATACGGCCCTTCGCCCAACCCAGAGCAAGGGATAAAGGCTCGCCCGAGCGGAAGCAATAACGGCCCGTTTCCCGACTGTTTCCAATAGGACTCAACAGGGCAACCGGTCCTTAACTGGGGCTGATTACGCTGAAAACCGGTCCTTGTGATGGCGGTTGCCATGGCGTCGCGCGCGTCGGTTCGCTGGTTCTGGCGTGACATCCGGATGGTCTATGTGCTGCTGGTATGGGCGGCCTTCGCCACCGGCCTGTTCTTCTATTTCGACAGCGGCATCACCTTCCGCGCCGGCGCCTCCGCGAAGCCCGACGCGCGGGCTGCCGGCGACGACGAGATTTATACCGGCTCGATCATCGTCGTGCCGCGCACCGGCGACGAATGCTGGAAGATGATGCTCGACAACCGCACCGGCCGCATGTGGGAAAACGGCTACATCGATTGCGGCGCCGTGACCGGGGTGCTGGCCGCCAACCAGAAAAAGATCGAAGCGCGCGTGGGGCGGCTGCACGCGATCGGCGCCGCCTTCCGCGACGGCCGCTAGAGCATGATCCATTCGGGTTAACTCACCCTGCGCTCATTCCCGCGTAAGCGGGAATCCAGGATTTTATTGCATAACCTCTGGATTGTGTGCGTGGACGAGCCGGCGCTCGTTTGCGCGAGGTGCCAGCGGCGGGAACAGGTTAGACGTCGACGCGTACCGATGCGTTGCTGCCGCAGGCAGAAACCGGCAAAATGACCTGCGTCCGACATCCCCGTTGCGGCCGGTTGTCACCCGCCGCGGGCAATATTGGAAACGGCAAGGGTGGGGCCGCGGTTCCCGGCGTTCAGCCGGCGATCTCGTCGAGCGCGACCCAGCGTCCTTCCGCCACGCTGCGGGCGCAGGCTTCGCTCAGCGCCACGTCGCGGATGCCGGCACTCAGGTCGCTGGATAGGGCTGAGCCGCCGGCCACATGGCGCAGAAAGCGTTCCCAGCCGACACGGTACGGGTTGGTGTAGGCGCCGGCGCCCGCGGCCTCCTGCCAGTCGGCGCGATAGTCGGCGCCGATATCGCTCGCCGGATTGAAATGGCGGATGCTCGGCGTGTCGGCGGCGCTCTGCAGCCAGCAGCGATGCAAGCCCGCCAGAGCCGAGCCGCCGGTGCCGTCGACCTGCAACGTCAGCAGGTCGTCGCGCCGCACGCGCGTCGCCCACGAGCAGAGAATTGCGCCGACCGCGCCGCTTGCCAGCTCCACCAAGGTGAGAGAGCTGTCGTCGACATCGACGCGGTAGCGCCTGCCTTGCTCGTCGACCCGCTCGGGGATGGCGGTCGCGGTCGCGCACACGACGCGGCGGATCGGCCCGAGAATGCTCTCGATGACGTAGCGCCAGTGCGGATACATGTCCAAGGTAACGCCGCCGCCGCCAGCACTTTGATAATTCCAGCTCGGCCGCTGGCTTGGCCGTTCGGCGCCGTCGAATACCCACCAGCCGAACTCGAGCCGGAAGCCGGTGACGCGCCCGAAGAAGCCCTGCGCGGCAAGCGCTGAAAGCTTCTGCAGGCCGGGCAGGAAGATCTTGTCCTCCACCGCGCCATGCTTGAGCCCGCGCGCCTGCGCCGCCTGCAACAAGGAAAGTCCCTCGGCGATCGTGGGCGCCACCGGCTTCTCCGTATAGATGTGCTTGCCGGCCGCGATCGCTTTGCCGAGCGCAGCGACGCGCTGCCTGGTTGCCGCCGCGTCGAAGAACACTTCGAAGCCCGGCGCCGCCAGCGCTTCGTCGAGGTCGGTGGTCCAGGCTTCGGCGCCGCATTGCCGGGCGATGGCGGCGAGCCGTTCGGCATTGCGTCCGACCAGCAGCAGGCGCGGCACGATGCGGTCGCCGCCGTCCACGAGGCCGCCTTCCGCGCGCAGCGGCACCAGCGCGTTCGCCAGATGCTGGGTCGAGGCGATGCGTCCTCTGGCGCCGTTGACGATGATGCCGATATCCCTGACTGCCATAGTTTCACTTTCGTCTTGGCCGCGCTTGTCGCGGCCATCTCGCTTAGGCGGGCACACCGTGCCATTCTAAGCGAGATACCCGGCACGAGGCCGGGCGAGTATGCTGGCTTCGCGCTTTCACGCAACGGTAGGTCGCTTTCGTGTCCCGCCATATCGTCTGCCTCACCTTCGATTTCGACACCCAGTCCGGCTTCATCGCCCGCGGCATGACCACGCCGACGCCGCTGTCGCGCGGCGAGTTCGGCGTGACCGGCGCGCGGCGCATTCTCGACCTGCTCGAGAGCCGCGGCATCAAGGCGACCTGGTTCATCCCCGGCTTCACCGTCGAGAGCTGGCCGCGCGCCTGCGAGGCGGTCGTCGCCGGCGGCCACGAGGTCGGCCATCACAGCTGGGCGCACATTCCGCCGGCCAACCAGACGCGCGACGAGGAGGAGGCCGATCTCGTGCGCGCCAACGAGGCGATCGCGCGGCTCACCGGCGCCAAGGCGCGCGGCTACCGCTCGCCGGCCTGGGACCTGAGCGACCACACCGTCGACCTGCTGCTCAAGCACGGCTTTCATTACGATTCGAGCCTGATGGGCGCCGATTACCTGCCATACCGCGCGCGGCGCGGCGACGTCGCCAAGCTTAACGAGCCGTACCGCTTCGGCGAGGAGACCGCGCTCATCGAAATGCCGATCAGCTGGTCGCTCGACGACTATCCGCATTTCGAATTCGTGCGCACCGCGTCGAACGTGCTCGCCAGCATGCAGGCGCCGCGCGCGGTGATGCAGAGCTGGCTCGACGAATTCCGCTACATGAAGAAATCGGTCGACTGGGGCGTGCTCACCTACACCATGCATCCTTACGTCATCGGCCGCGGCCAGCGCATGCTGGCGCTGGAGGAACTGGTCGACAGTCTTGGCAAGGAAGGCGCGGTGTTCACGACCATGGGAGAGGCCGCGCGGGAAGCGAAGGAGCGGCTGTCATGAACGTTGCCGGCACGGACGTCACCGCGGTCACGCCGCAAGAGCGTGCCGTGCTCGATTGGCTGGCGGGGCAAGGCGAGGCGATGCAGGCGCTGTTGGCGAACCTCGTCAACATCGACAGCGGCTCCCACAACAAGGCGGGCGTCGACCGCGTCGGCGCCGAGATCCGCCGGTTCTTCGACGCGAACGGCGTCGGCTACGAGACGATCCCGAACGCAACCTATGGCGACTGCATTCGCGCCACGGTCGGCGCCGGCGAGGGGCGCACCATTTTGCTGATGGGCCACCGCGACACGGTGCTTCCCGACGGCGAGGCGCGGCGCCGGCCGTTCACCGTGCAAGGCGGGCGCGGCCATGGTCCAGGCGTCTGCGACATGAAGGCCGGGCTGACCATGAACGCCTTCGTCGCCGCGGCGCTCAAGAAATTCGGCGGCGCGCCGGCGCCTGTGGTTGCCTTGTTCACGGCGGACGAGGAGATCGGCTCGCCGTCCTCGCGCGCGCTCATCCAGCAGGAGGCGCGCAAGGCGGCGCTCGTGCTCAATGCCGAGCCGGGCCGGCCGGAAAACGCCGTGGTCACCGGCCGCAAGGGCGGCGTCTTCATGCGTTTCGAGGTTACCGGCAAGGCCGCGCATGCGGGAGCCAATTTCGAGCAGGGCGCGAGCGCCATCGCCGAGATCGCACACAAGATCGTGGCGCTGCAGGCGCTCACCGATCTGCAGAAAGGCGTCACGGTCAATGTCGGCGTGGTGCAAGGCGGGCAGACGATCAATACCATCGCGCCATCGGCGCGCGGCCAGGTCGAAGTCCGCTACGTCAAGCCGGACGACCGCGCGAGTACGCTCGCCAAGATCGAAGCCATCATGGCGCAGTCGACCGTGCCGGGAACCAGCGGCACGTTCGAGGTCTACGCCGAATTTTCCCGCTGGTGCAGACGCCGGAGGCCAAGCGCCTGTTCGAGCTCTATGCCGCGTGCGGGCGCGCGCTCGGCCAGACCGTCACCGAGGTGTTCACCGGCGGCTGCTCGGACGCCGGCTTCTCGGCGGCGGTGGGCGCGCCCTCCTTGTGCGCGACCGGCCCGATCGGCGGCCGCGCGCACAGCCCCGACGAGTTCGTCGAACTCGCAACGCTCGCCCCGCGCGCGCAGGTGCTGGCGCTCACGGTGCTGCGGAGTAGGGGTTTCGTGGACGGTCACCCTGCATGAAGGCGAAGATGGCCTTATTCGTAACCGCCTTGCTTTACTTGGCCGCGGTTACACTTTGATACTTAGGTTCTTCGGGCCGAAACCGTCGGGTAATAGTTGAGATATCGTGTACACGTGAACCTCGCTAAGATCGCCATTGCCGCAGATAACACGAATATCCGTATCGGCAACTTGCGACGCTTCTAAAATCATTTGCCTGCACCGTCCGCACGGCGTAACAAGTGCTGAAGCTGATCTGTCACCTATCATCGCATAGCCAGTAACAGCTATTGCCTCGATGTTGAAATCGCCGGCAGAATTAGCCGCAGTGATTGCGGCCACTTCGGCGCACATACCTACTCCATATGATGCATTCTCGAGATTTGCGCCGGAATAGATACGGCCGCTTTTTGTGCGCACAGCTGAGCCCACCGCAAATTTGGAATAAGGTGCGTAGGCGTTACGCGCCGAAGCTGCCGCAGTCTCAATCAAAGCCCGATCCTTGGGGTTCAATTTGCCTAGCGCTAAAGACCGATCAGCTAGTTTTGCGGTTGTCATGTCATGTCTCACTTGCGGCGGCCTACGAATGCAAAATAAATCGGATTGCCAGCAGGAAAGTTACTACGATGGCAAGAAGCCACGCCAGCTGATAGCTGCTCTCCCTAAAGTGCAACACGAGTTTCAACTCCAATATCTCTTTATCGATATCCGTATTCCCAATCGCTGGAAAGGCGAGCTCAAGAAAACGCCAGAAAATCCCAGCAACGAGCAAGCAGAGCATAATTGAGAGAAGAGTTGTCAATACTATTGCGAGGTCTAGGCCATGAATTTGTTGTTTTGGACCAATCGGACGAGCAGACTTACGACCGCTAATATAATTCCATTATATCGCATGAGTGCCGACGCTTTACCGTCTAGGATGCCAAGGATGTCGTAAATGCCCTTAATGATACTCTTCTTTTCCGCTATTGCCATTGCGGCGTCGCCGCTTATGCCGTCTACCACGCCCGCATTATAAAACTTCATTCGAGATTCGATTTTCGGCTCGGACAGACTGAGCCATGACGCGATCTGCCAGATAGCGAAATTGAGTTTGCTGATTGCCCAGCTCAAGTCCGTAACGATGTTTTGAACGATCTCCCGCATGCCGCGCCCCCTGTAAAGGAATGCGACAGTTTAGTAGCCTTAGAAGTTCACTACAATCTACGATTGATTATTCCGCCGCCTCCGCGTTCGGCAGCCGGTATTCCTTGAACTGCTGCCTGAGCGTCACCTTCTGGATCTTGCCGGTCGCGGTGTGCGGGATCTCGTCGACGAACACGACGTCGTCCGGCATCCACCATTTGGCGATCTTGCCCTGCATGTAGGCGAGGATGTCTTCTTTCGTCGCCGTCTCGCCCTTCTTCAGCACGATCACCAGCAGCGGGCGCTCATCCCATTTCGGATGCACCACGCCGATGACGGCGGCCTCCGCCACCTTCGGATGGCCGACCGCCAGATTCTCCAGGTCGATGGAGGAAATCCACTCGCCGCCCGACTTGATCACGTCCTTGGCGCGGTCGGTGATCTGCATGTAGCCGTAGGGGTCGATTGTTGCGACGTCGCCGGTGTCGAACCAGCCGTCCTTGTCGAAGGCCGGATCGTGCTCGACCCGGTAATAGGCCTTGGCCACCGCCGGCCCGCGCACCTTCAGGCGGCCGAAAACCTTGCCGTCCCAGGGCAGCTCCTTGTTGGCGTCGTCGGTGATCTTCATCTCGACGCCGAAGGGCGCATGCCCCTGCTTCTGCTGGATGTCGAGCTTCGCCTCGCCGGTGAGGTCGCCGTATTCCGGCTTGATCGAGCCGAGCGTGCCGAGCGGGCTCATCTCGGTCATGCCCCAGGCGTGAATCACCTCGACGCCGTAGTTGTCCTGGAACACCTTGATCATGGCGCGCGGGCAGGCCGAGCCGCCGATGATCACCTTCTTCAGATAGGGCAGCTTGGCGCCGGTCTTCTCCAGGTCCTGCAGCAACATCAGCCATACCGTCGGCACCGCCGCGGTGCAGGTCACTTTGTAGTCGCTGAGCAGTTCGTAGATCGAGGCGCCGTCCATCTTGGCGCCCGGCATGACGATCCCTGCGCCCACCATCGGGCAGGTGAGCGCCAAGCCCCAGGTGTTGGCGTGGAACATGGGGACGACCGGCAGGATCACGTCCTTGGACGACACGCCCATGGCGTCGGGCTGCGCCGCGATCATCGCGTGCAGCACGTTGGAGCGGTGCGAATAGAGCACGCCCTTGGGATTGCCGGTGGTGCCGGAGGTGTAGCACATGCCGGCGGCGGTGTTCTCGTCGAACTGCCGCCATTGGAAATCGCCGTCCATGCCGCCGATCCAGTCCTCGTAGGCGACCGCGTTCTTCAGGCTCGTCTGCGGCATGTGCGCGCCGTCGGTGAAGATGATGTAGCGCTCGACGCTCGGCAGCTTGTCGGCGATCTTTTCCAGGAGCGGCACGAAGGTGAGGTCGGTCATCATCACGCGGTCTTCCGCGTGGTTGACGATCCATATGATCTGGTCGGGGAACAGGCGCGGATTGACCGTGTGGTAGATGGCGCCGATGCCCATGATGCCGTACCAGGCTTCCAGGTGCCGCCACGTGTTCCAGGCGAGCGTCGCCACCCGGTCGCCCAGCTTGATGCCGTCCTTCTCCAGCCGCTGCGCCACCTTGAGCGCGCGCTGACGGATCTCGGCATAATTGGTTTCGTGGATCGGCCCCTCGATCGAGCGGGTCACGATCTTGCGCTGGCCGTGCTGGATGGCGGCGTGGTCGATGACGCGATGGCACAACAGCGGCCAGTCCTGCATCAAACCGAGCATGGCGTATCCCTCCTTGCGCCGTTATCGAGTTTTTGGACCGGCGCCCCTCGCCGGCCGGCCGATAGGTTAGCGGGTGCACCGGCGGGCGCAAGCTTGGGGTTCCGCCCCGCATAAATGCCGTAATCCTTAAGCGATCATCGCCGCCATGCGGCACTTTTTCGCGCTTCTGGCGCTGACGGCGCTCGGTTGCGGCCTGGCGGCCGCCGAGCCGGTGCCGCTGCCGCGCCCGCGCCCGCCGATCTGGAGCGAGCCGCATACTTTCGCCGAGGCGGTGGCGGGGCTCGATTTCGATGCCGCCGAGGTGAGCGCCGTTCCGAGCGCCTGCGACGGGCGGCTCGCCGCCATGGCCGAAATCAGGCCGCTGCCCTGGCTGATCGGACCGGGGGCCTGCGGCGGCCGCGACATGGTCGAGATCAAGGCCGTGCTGCTGCCCGACAAGCGCCGCATCGCCATTATGCCGGCATCGGTGTTGCGCTGTGCCATGGCTGAATCGCTCGCCGCCTGGGTGCGCGACGCCGCCGTGCCGGACATCAAGAAAAGCGGCGCGCAACTGCGCAGCGTCGACACCTATGACGACTACGAATGCCGCTCGCGCAACCGGCGCGCCGGCGCCAAGCTGTCGGAGCACGGCAAGGGCAATGCGGTGGACGTGCGCGCCTTCACGCTTGGCGACGGCCGCGTCATCCGCCTGACGGACATCACGGTCGACAAGCAATTGCGCGACGAATTGCGCGATGCCGCCTGCCGCCGTTTCACCACCGTGCTCGGGCCCGGCGCCGATCCCTACCACGCCGACCACGTGCATCTCGACATAAGGGCGCGCCACAACGGCTATCGCATCTGCCAGTGGGACGTGCGCGTGCCGGCGCCGAAGACGGGAGGCACCGTGCAAGTTCCGCTGCCGCGCCCGCGACCGGGGAACAGTCATCAGAAATCAGTGATCAGAAGTGGAAATGGCCACTCATCTTCTGATCACTGATGTCCGACCACTGACCCCTGTTAAGCATGCCGGCAGTCTTAATGCGGTCTCCATTTTACTTTCACAGTCGGCGCCCTAATTGGACGGCATGACCATCCGTCACGCGCGCGACACGCTGCTGCGGCCCGAGCCGCGTTCCCTGGCGCGGCCGGTAAGCCGCCGCGGGCTGATCAAGGCAGGCCTCGGCCTCGCCGGCGCCGCCATGGTCATGCCCGGCACCGCCGCCTATGCCGCGGCGGAGGCCGCGCACGACCTTGTCGTCACGCACTACAAGCTGACGCCGCCGGGCTGGCCCGCCGGCCAGCGCCTCACCATCACGGCGATCGCCGACCTGCATGCCGGCGGCCCCAATATGGGCATCGAGCGGGTGCGCGAAGTCGTGGACGCCGGCAATGCGCTGAAGAGCGATCTCATCGTGGTGCTGGGCGACTATTTCGCCACCCATCGTTTCGTCACCGAGCGCGTGCCGCCGCCGGCCTGGGCGGCCGAGCTTGCCCGCCTCCGCGCGCCGCTCGGCGTCTATTCGATCCTCGGCAATCACGACTGGTGGTACGACATCACGGGCGTGCGCCAGGCCTTCGCCGGCGTGCGCCTGCCGCTGATGGAAAACGACGCGGTGCTGATCGGCCCGCCCGGGCGTCGTTTCTGGCTGGCGGGGCTGGGCGACCAGCTCGCCCACTACATCGGGCCAAGCAACTTCCGCGGCGAGGACGATCTGCCCGGCACGCTCGCCAAGATCGCCACCGACGATCCGGTCATCCTCTTGGTGCACGAGCCCGACATCTTCACGCAGGTGCCGCAGCGCGTGTCGCTCACCATCGCCGGCCACACGCATGGCGGCCAGATCCGCCTGCCGTTCTTGCCGCCGCTCTGGGCGCCTTCGCAATACGGCGCGCGCTTCGCCTATGGGCACATCGTCGAGCGCGGCCGCCATCTGATCGTCTCGGGCGGCATCGGCTGCTCAAGGGTGCCGTTGCGGCTCGGCGTGCCGCCGGAAATCCTTCGCATCGAGTTGGGCTAGAACCGTTCCCGCCCGGATCGAATCGCTCATTCGCGCAGCCGCCTGCGCGGGCGCCGGCTCCAGCGGGAATCCGCCAATGCAATGGCCATCTCGGCCTGGCTCCCCGCTTTCGCGGGGACGAGCGGATGATCGTTGGTTTGCGCGCTCGGCCTAGCGCGGATTTCTCACACTACTGACGGACTGTGCGGTCGGTAAGGCGATTTTGCTAGCAGCTGGATTGGGGGCAAGCAAAGCCGTGGCGCCGAATGGCGCGGTTTGTGGTTGATGTTTTTCTGGGTCTCCGTGTGGGCCTGTGGGTTGTGCCGCGCGGGGGGTGGCGCCGCGGCGGCGCGTGTCATGCGGGGGCGGCGCGGGCGATTGCGAGCCGGAGTGCGGCGCGGCCCCAGTCTTGGGCGGCCGGACAGGCCGATGCCATGGCGATCTTGATGCGACGGACGCTGACGCGCACGAGCGCCCCGATCTTGAGCAGCTTGAGACGGATGGTGCCGCAGGTGGCCTGGGCGAAGTCGGTGCCGTGGAGCCCGATGCGGCGCAGGGCGCAGAGCAGAACATAGGCCATCGAGTAGAACCACAGACGCAACTGGTTGGCGCGCATCGTGGCGGCCGAGGTGCGATCCGCATAGAGGTCGAGCTGGCACTCCTTGATCCGGTTCTCCATCTCGCCGCGAGCGCAGTAGATCTTCTCGTAGAGATACTTGGCCTTGCACTCGTCGCGCCGGAGCGAGGTGACCACAAAACGAGGATTGGCTTCCCCCTTCGTCCACTCGGCCTTGGCGACGACCCGGCGCCGGCGGCTCCAGGTTCTGCGCGTCGTCCACATGAAGGTCTTGAAGCGGCGCTCCGGTCGGCCGGTGCGCCGGCTCTTGGCGGCGACAAGATCAAGCTCGGTCTTGATCTCGGCGGCGAGCCGCTCGTTCCTCGCTAGCCCGAACAGGAAGTCGACGCCGTTGGCCTCGCACCAGGCCATCAGGTCTTCCCGCGCGAAGCCCGAGTCGGCGCGCAACACAATGCGCGTGCGCGGCCAACGGGCACGGATACGCGCGACGACGCGCGCTACCTCCTCGACCGCGCCGGCCGCCGCGTCCATGTCGGCGCGCCGCAGCTTGGCGACCAGCAGATGGCGGCCGCAGAACACGTAGAGCGGCAGATAGCAGTAGCAATCGTAATAGCCGTGGAAGAACCGCCCCTCCTGCTCGCCGTGCAGCGGATCATCGGTCGCATCGAGGTCGAGAATGATCCGCCTGGGAGGCCGCTCGTGCGCCTCCAGGAACAGGTCGACCAGCAGCGCCTTGATCGCCACCGGATTGTGGCTGATCTTGTGGTAGCGCGTCGGCGCAAGCTTGCTCAGCTCCAACCGGTTGAGCGTCGATTTACCGGCCACCGGCGCGCATTCCGCGCGCCGCGCCGCGAGCTTGCCCGCCAGCACCGCCATCAGCGGATCGTGCCGCAGCTCATCATGGTCGTTGAGGTCCTCATAGCCGAGCGCGATCCCAAAAACCCGCTGGCCAACCAACGTCGCGACCTCATGCTCGATCAGGTCCGCTCGCCGCTCGTCGTGGAAGCACGCCGCAAACCGATCCATCATTCGGATCGCTCGATCCGTCGTTCCCAGAAGCAACGCGCCCGCATCCGACGTCACCAGTCCGGCATCAAACGCCGCTTCCACTGCGCGACCATCAACCATTCCAAAATCAAAGCGTTCTGCGCTACACTCTGTCGGCATCGGGGCTCTCCTTAGAATCGCGCGAAGTTGTTGCAGCACAACTACTTTCGCTGATTCGGAGCCCCGATGCGCCTAATTAGCGTGAGAAATGCGGGCTAGTGGATGTTGCCGAAGGATGAGGCGAGCTGCAGCTGCGGATTATAGGGCGAGTCGCCCTGGCCCGGCGCCAGCACCACGACCACCGTGCCCTGCTTCACGTGCTTGTACAGGTCGATGACGTCCTCGTTGGTCATGCGGATGCAGCCCGAGGAGATCGCGTGGCCGATATATTCCGGCTGGTTGGTGCCGTGGATGCGGTAGAGCGTGTCTTTCTTGCCGTTGTAGAGATACATCGCCCGCGCGCCCATCGGGTTCTGCGGTCCCGGCCCGACAAAGGCCGGCACGTCGAGCCGCTCGCGCTCGCCCGCGGTCGGCGTCCAGGACGGCCATTCGGTCATACGGCCGACCTTGGCGACGCCCGACCAGGCCATGGCTTCCTCGCCGACGGCGACGCCGTAGCGGATCGCCTTGTGACCGGGCAGCACGTAGTAGAGATAGCGGGCGTCGGAATCGACGACGATCGTTCCGGGCTGTTCCTTGCGGTGGTAGCTGACGATGTGCCGCCGATAGGTGTCGGGGATGATCGTCTTCTGGTAAGGCGCCGCCGCCAACAGCTTCTTGTCGCGCGCCGTCCAGCTCGCCTCCGACGACGGCTGCAGAGTGGATTGCATGCACCCGCCGAGCAGCACCCCGATGCTCAGCACCAAGAACAACCCCCGAACGGCCATTTCGCTTGCCTCTTTCTTGCCGCCTTGGCTGGCGCCGGCCGCAACCGACCCCCCAAGGCCAATTAACCGAAACGCTGCGTCGGCGCCACGACTTCCCGCCAAAGCCCAGAGCTTGCTGTGGACCTGTGGCAAGATTGCCGCACCGTGTCCGCCGCGGGCCCGGTGGGAGCGCAAACGCGACTTTGCCGCCAAGGTGTTAAGACAGGGTTTACCTTAACCGACGGTATATTGGGCCGGCGGAAACGCCGGAACCCCCGGGCCGGGCCGGCAAATGTCATGATAGGACACGAAAACCTGCGCAATTCCGCCCCAGTCGCTGGCCAGATTGCAGGCTTAGAGAGAACGCCAAGAGGGTGACAATGGACGTGAGCAAGGCCATGGAGCAGAGCCAAGACTCCAGCCGCCAAAGCCTCGACGAACGCTACGGCAAGATCGGCATTTCGGCGGTGGCCGCGGCTGTCTGCCACAAGGGCGAACAGCGTAAGACGCGCAAGCCGCGCGTGGCCGATACGGTCTACGATTCGGACTGAGCGGCCGCCGGCCGCGACCGGCCGGTTTGAAAGGCTCTGCAGCAACGCGAAGCGACGGCGGCGAGCGCCCCCGGGCCAGACGGCCCGGCAAGGGCTTCCGATTCTTTATTGTCTTGTGCGGCGCCGCATGTTCGGATCATGAGGGGCGTCCGGTCGGCATGCCTCGCCGATCCGTGCGAGTGGGGAGTTCATGCTGTCCGTTTACATCCCGCGCGGCACGCAATTGACCCGCGTGCCGGCCGAAGCCGGTGAGCCGCCCCCCGCGGCGGCCGTCTGGATCGACCTCGTCCAGCCCAGCCAGCAGGAAGACAAGCTGGTCGAAGCCATGCTCGGCATCGCGGTGCCGACGCGCGAGGAGATGCAGGAGATCGAGGTCTCGAGCCGCCTCTATGTCGAGAACGGCGCGCGCTACATGACCGCGACGCTGATGTGCCACTCCGATTCGACCTCGCCGAAGACGACGCCCGTCACCTTCATCCTGGCCGGCCACCGGCTGCTGACGGTGCGCTACGACGACCCGCGCCCCTTCGCCATCGTCGAGCACAGGCTCGGCCGCCAATGCCCGGCCAAGATCGCCGGCGAAAACGTCATGATCGACCTGCTCGACGCGGTGATCGACCGCGCCGCCGACATCCAGGAGCGCGTCGGCGCCGAGATCGACCAGATCTCGCATTCGATCTTCGAGACCGACGCCGGCGCGCAGCCGCCGTCCTACAACGACGTGCTCAAGGCGCTCGGCCGCAAGGGCGACCTCACCTCGAAGCTGCGCGAAAGCCTGGTGTCGATCGGCCGGCTGCTCCTGTTTCTCGCGCACGAGTCGGAGGGGATGAAATGGCCGAAGGAGACGCGCGCGCAGTTGCAGTCGATGCAGCGCGACGTTCTTTCGCTCACCGACCACGCGAGCTATCTGACCAACAAGATCACCTTCCTGCTCGACGCCATGCTGGGCGTGGTCAGCATCCAGCAGAACAACATCATCAAGATTTTTTCCGTGGCCGCGGTGGTGCTGATGCCGCCGACGCTGGTCGCCTCGATCTACGGCATGAACTTCAAGCATATGCCGGAGCTTGCCTGGCCCGTCGGCTATCCGCTGGCGATTGTGGTGATGATCGTGGCGGCGGTGCTGCCGTATATGTATTTCAAGTGGCGGAAGTGGTTGTGATCTTACTTATCCCTCCGCGCTTGCGGGGAGGGTGGTGCGCGTTAGCGCGCCGGGGAGAGGGAGGGCGCAGCGCGATACGCTACCTCATGTCAGGTTGTGACCTGAAAGCCGACATCCGGACTTCTCGCATTCACTTTCGGCAAATTTAATGGCCGAATGCGGCCAATCGCTCAAGAAACCAAAATGTCGCTGTTGCGCCGACCACATATGTTACGCCCGCCCGGGCGAATTGGACGGCTATCCTCGGAAGCCAGAGTGTCCTTGCGAGGCCCACGACAGCAAAAACGCCTGCAATGAAAAGCAGCTGTCCGCACTCCACGCCAAGATTGAATGTGAACAGGGCTACGGGCACGTCACGTTGCGGGAGTCCGATCTCAAGAAGGGCGCCCGCGAAACCGAATCCGTGCAATAGCCCGAAGACGAACGCCACGATCCAGGGAAACCTGACCGTCAGCGTCGCGTCGCCACGTCCGAGCCTGATGACTACCGCTCCTGTTTAGGACGCCGTAGGCCGCAAATAAAACAGCGCCCAAAAGCAGGAAATGGAGCAGCGGCTCGCCGAAAACGCGTTTCATCGGACGGACGGCCTATTTGCTCGGCGTGTACCAGATCGGGGAGGTGTACGCCCTTTCGGTCACCGTCATTGTCGTGCCGGGCAAAGGCTTTACGCCGAACCGCTTGGCGTCATAGGCCGTCCAACGCGGCGTCGGAATCTCGATAACACGGCCATAGTAGAAGGCGCGTAGACCGGGATCGAAGTCCGGGTCCTTCCACACGGCGATAAGCTCGGGCGCGCCGATGGTATTCGTCCAGGTCGCGTTTTCGATGTCGACAGTGCTACCAACGGACGGCACCTTGCCAGTTTTTGGGTCTGGCTGGCGGTTGCCCGACCAAGCGACGTCGTAGACCTTTTCCTGCGGATTGCCGTTTTTATCCAGCCAGCCTTTCACAATCTGATATCGGTCGAGATTGGCGCCGAGCGGATCTTTTAACGCGGCGACCAGAAAGGTCGGCACTTTGCCTTGCGGCGCTTGGGTTAGATCGCCGCCCATCGGCACGCCTTTCGTGTAACCGATCTGGCCAGGGAGCCGATTGTCGGCATCTTTCGCGTCGAAGTCCCATCCACCGAAAAATCGGACAAGCATGCGCGGTCCCGTGGTCGCGTAGGTCTCCTCGTTGTAATGCTCGGCGGCCGCGATCGTTTCCTGCCAGGCACTACGATACTGCCGCGTGCCGGGGAAATAGATGAGGTCTTTTGGGAAAGTGTTATGTGAGAACGACAAGATAATCTCTAGCGCCGCATCCGCTCCTTTCCCCGATTTGAGCATGTCGTACCATTTGCGTCCCGTCGGATCGGCGAGCACGTTGGGAGCTCCGGCGAACAAGTCCGGGAAGAATCCCATGTTGTCGGAGTGATCGGCGACGACGAGGAAATCGAGTGGGCGTGAAAGCTTAGCCGGCTGTCCGCTGGATGCGGTGATCTGTTCGCCACGCGCGAAGCGATAGGCATCACGCGGCGTCAGACGGGCCCCGAAGCCTCGCACCAATCAGTGGGTCTACCCAGTCGATGTCAGGTGACTTCGCGATAACCCTGCTGCCACTTCGTGTCAGACCGAAACGGCCAAGGCCCGCAACGCCGAGGTCGGCGCCCAAATCAAGCGTTGCCTGCTGCCACCAAAGGCGTCCGCCTGCGTAAAAATCAAATGCCGTGGATCCGGGCAATACAGGCGACTGCCATTTAGCGAGCTCATAAGCTGCGCTGAGTTCAGCGATCAGCATCTGGAAATTTGCCGAGGCGTCGATACGGCCAGTCGCCGTCGCGACAGGAATGCTACCAATTGACAACGTCCGCGAGCCTGAGATGTTTTCGGTGACCCCAATCATTTGATAAACGATGTCGCTGAAGACCGAGAAGCGACCATTGCGCGCCTCGAAAAAGCCCGCCGCCTCAAAAAGATTTTTCGGGATTTCAGAGCGGCGCATAAGGTCGACGAAAGTGACATCAATATTTTTCGTCTGATTGGCCACTGTGCCCGAACCGTTGACGTTCGTCAGCCAAGCATAAGGCATGAGTGTAAAAGTCCACGGACTTTCGATTTGGTGCGGCCGCGATACTTCTTTGGGCGGCACGGTGACATCGGCAGCGGTGGCGCCGTGGACAAAGCTCGCCAAGATAAACGAGCTTTGCCAGAGCCAGCCGACGACACAGCGACCGCTCCCCGAGCGGCTGGCGAAGCCGCCCGGCACGCTTGCGAGGCGTGCCCCCTTCGCCTTGCGATCGGCGGAAGGGGCGCCTCTCGGCGCTACGGCGCTCTACGCGCGGGTGGCCACCAAGACCATCAATGCGGTGACGAGCCCGCTGCCATGAGGATCACACATGCTGGCCGCCGTTGATATGGATCTCCGCGCCGTTCACGTAACTCGAGGTCTCGGTGCACAGCACGTAGATGATCTTGGCCACCTCGTCGGGCGTGCCGAGCCGGTGCAGCGGAATCTGCTCGACGATTCTTTCGGTGCCGGGCGACAGGATGGCGGTGTCGATCTCGCCCGGCGCGATGGCGTTGACGCGGATGCCGAGCTGGCCGAAGTCGTGCGCCATCTCGCGCGTCAGCGAAGCGAGCGCCGCTTTCGAGGTGGCGTAGGCGGAACCGGCGAAAGGATGCACGCGCGAGCCGGCGATCGAGGTGACGTTGACGATCGAGCCCTTGGCCGCCCGCAGCTGCTCGACCAGCCCGCGCGCCAGCATGATCGGTCCGAAAAAGTTCACCTGGAAAACCTGGTGCCAGACCTCGATGGCGGTATCGAGCGTGCCCATGCGCTTGCCGCCCTCCGCCTTGGGCGAGATGGCGGCGTTGTTGACCAGCGCGTGCAGCTCGTTGCTTTCCAGCCGGTTCTTGATCTCCTCGATTGCCGCCAGCGTATTGGGCTCGTCGGCAAGATCGACCTGGATGTGGTCTTCGGGACCGGCTTCCCACGGGCAGTTCTCCGGGAAGGCGTGGCGCGAGCAGGTGATCACGCGCCAGCCGGCGGCCGAGAAACGCTTGACCGTGGCATGGCCGATGCCGCGGCTTGCTCCGGTGAGGAGCAGCGTGCGGCGCGGCTGGTTGGACTGCGAAGTCGGCATTGGGCCCTTGCTATTCCCTTGCCGTTCGTCCCCGCGAAAGCGGGGACCCAGTGCAGGAAATCGTCAGCGCTGCGTGCGTGGCCCGGGGTTCCCGCTTGCGCGGGAACGAGCGGAGAATGGAACACGCCCACACATTTTACCTCAGGGATAAAGCCGCGTCTTGCGCCAAGGTTCGCCCAACGCGCCGCGGGCGAACACGATGCGGTCGTGCAGGCGGAACGGCCGGTCCTGCCAGAACTCGATCGTGCTCGGCACGATGCGGTAGCCCGACCAATGCGGCGGCCGCGGCACCTGGCCGATGGCGTATTTGGCGGCGTAAAGCGCCACCTGCTTCTCGAAGGCGAGCCGGCTTTCCAGCGGCGCCGATTGCTTGCTCGCCCAGGCGCCGATCTGCGCCTGCTTCGGCCGGCTGGCGAAATAGGCATCCGCTTCTTCTTCGCTGACCCGCTCGACCGCCCCGCGCACGCGCACCTGGCGGTTCGACGATTTCCAGTGAAACACCAGCGCGGCGGCCGGATTGGCGGCGAGTTCGCGGCCCTTTTGGCTTTCCGTATTGGTGTAGAAAACGAAACCCCGCTCGTCGACGCCCTTCAGCAGCACCATGCGGGCGTCGGGCATCCCGTCGGCGTCGACGGTGGCCAGCGTCATGGCGGTCGGATCGCGCGGCTCCGCCGCCGTGGCGTCCTCGAGCCAGGCCGCAAACAGCCGAAAAGGCTCGTCCGCGGCGGTGAAATCACCAGTCGTTAACCAGCTCGGGTGTTCAATTGGCTTGGTGTCGGACATCCGTTGGAGCGCTCGCGTGGCCGGGTGGGTCGGTCGTTATTGCCGTTCTTATAGTGGATGTGGGGGGGCACGCCTATGGCGCGGGTGTGCCGCGGCCGCGGCGCTTTTGGCGGCGGTTTCGGCGGGCGGCTGCAGCATTTCCTACCAAGTCGAATCCTTCCTGGGCGACGGCAACAAGGCAGAGGTCACCGGCTCGATCCCGCCGGCGCAACACCATGCCGCGCAGGCGAGCAAGAAGCAGGCGAGCGGCAGGCAGGCGGGCAGGCTGCCCTCCGATGCCGATCTCGTCTACGCCCGCGCGGCGGCAAGCGAGGTGCTCCGCCGCAACGAGAAGAACGCGAGCCTGCCCTGGGAGAACCCAAGCAGCGGCGCACGCGGCACCGTCACGCCGATTGCTTCCGCCTATACCCAGAGCGGGCATACCTGCCGCAATTTCCTGGCCAGCTACGTGCAGGGGAGCAACGAGGCTTGGCTCACCGGCGAGGCTTGCAAGCTCGGCAAGGACGCCTGGGAAGTGCGCAGCCTGAAGCCCTGGTCGCATTCCTGATCGCGCTCGCGCCGGCGGGGCGCAGACGCGTTGCATCCCGGCGGCAGGAACCCCACATTTGTTGGCGAGTTGCCGGCGGTTCCCGTCCGGCTTAGGGGCATTTCACGGAGATTGGCAACGAATGCGCGACCCCTACCAGGTCCTGGGGGTATCGAAAGGTGCGAGCGAGGCGGAGATCAAGAGCGCCTACCGCAAGCTCGCCAAGAAACTGCACCCGGACGCCAACAAGCACGATCCGAAGGCGGCCTCGCGTTTTGCCGAGCTCAACGCCGCCTATGAGATCGTGGGCGACGACGAGAAGCGCAAGGCGTTTGACCGCGGCGAGATCGACGCCGAGGGCAAGCCGCGCTTTCAAGGCTTCGAGGGCTTCGGCGCGCAGCCGGGCGGCGGCGGCTTCCGTTCCGGGCCCGGCGGCGCGCACTTCGAAAGCTTCAGCTTCGGCCCCGACGGCTTCCAGCGCGCCGGCAACCGCGGCGGCGGCTTCCGCAGCGGCGGCGGCGGCGGCGGCTTCGAGGACATCCTGCGCGACATGTTCGGCGGCGCCGCGCGCGGGGCCGGCGGCCATGCGCATTTCGAGCCGGAAGATTTCGGCGCCCCCGCGACCGGGCAAGACCTGCACGCCTCGCTCACCATCAGCCTGCCGGAAACGGCCAAGGGCACCAAGAAGCGTGTGCACCTGCCGACCGGCAAGGACATCGAGGTCAAGATCCCCGCCGGGATCGCAAGCGGGCAAACGATCAGGCTGAAAGGGCAGGGCTGGCCGAGCGCTACCGGCAAGGCGGGTGATGCGCTCATCACCGTCAATGTCGCGCCGCATCCGCTGTTCACCCCGGACGGCGCCGACCTGCGCCTCGAACTGCCGATCACGCTTTACGAGGCGGCGCTTGGCGGCAAGGTGCGGGTGCCGACGCTCGACGGCGCGGTGGAGCTGGCCATCCCCGCCGGCACCAATTCCGGCCGCACCTTCCGGCTCAAGGGCAAGGGACTGAAAGCCAAGAGCGGCGCCGGCGATTTGCTGGCCACCGTGCGCATCGTGCTGCCGGAAGACGCCGATGACGAGTTCAACGAGCTGATGAAGAAGTGGCGCGAGAACAAGCCCTACGACCCGCGCAAGGGTCTGGGCTAGCCGCGTCCCGGGCGCGGCGCAGCGTGCAGCGAAGCGTAACGATGCGCCACAGACACATTTAGTGCCCGATGCGTTTAGAGGCTCGTGCTGCGCCGCGTCCGGGAAACGTCACGACTTCCTCGTGCCGCTCTTTTCCACCTGCTCGTAGACCATCTTGCTGACCTGCTCGAGCTTGCCGCGCTCGGCCGGACCGCTCACCACGAAGGCGTGCTTGTCGTCGACCCAGTAGAACGCGGCGAAACGGTCGCCGGTCTTGAAACGCAGCGCGGTCGGCGGCGCCTTCGCCTCGGAAGAATAGACGGTGAAGCGCTCGCCCGACGGTCCCTCATACATGTAGAGCGCCGCGGCCTCGCCGTGCGGTCCCGGCAACAAGCGCCCGCCGACCAGCTTGAGGCCGAGCGTTTCCAAGTTGGGAATGTGCTGCGCGTAGCCGAGCCGCTTCGACAGCCACGCCGTCAGATGCGGCCGCTCGCTGCCCGGCACTTCCACCGGGTGGCGCACCTCGACCACGTAGAGCTTGTGCGCCTCCAGCGCGTCCGCCGTGAAGATGCTGAAGCTGCTCGGCGTCGCGGCAGCCCCGCGCGCGAGCCAACCGGTGCCGCCGCCGACGACGAATGCGAAAACGGCCGCGGCAGCCATGGCGGCGAACGATCGTCCGAGCCGGCCTTCCTGGCGTATGATGCGGTCGAGCTTGAGCCGCGCCGGCACCGGCTCGTCGGCAACCTTGCCGTAGCGCGCGCGGATGGCTTCGGCTTGCGCGCGCCATGCGGCGACGGTCGCCGCCTCGTTCGGATGCGCGGCGAGCCAATTGGCAACGGCCTCTCGCCGATCGGCGGGCAATTCGCCGTCGACAAAGGCGTGCAGCTCGTCCTCGCTAACGGGTAGATTATTATCTGTCATAGCTCCACCTTAGTTTTCATTTCACCCGGCGCAGCGCCGGTCGTCCCCCTTCGAGATAGGTCTTGATCTGCGCGCGCGCGCGCGCGAGCCGCGACATCACCGTACCGATCGGCACGCCTTGCACCTCGGCAACCTCGCGGTAGCTCATTCCTTCCAGCACCACCATGAGCAGCGCGGCGCGCTGCTCCTCGACCAGCAGCGCCAGCGCGCGTTCGATGTCACGCGCGCCCGCTTCCGGCCCCGCCAGATCGGGCGCGTCGTTGTCCTCGATCGGCGACAGCACCGGCCGGCGCGCCAGCGAGCGCAGGCGGTTGCGGTTGAGATTGGTCAGAATCGTGTACAGCCAGCTGCGGATCTCCTCACCCTCGAACAGGTGTTCCGAGCGCAACGCGCGCACCAGCGTGTCCTGGACGAGGTCGTCGGCGATGTCGGCATCGCGCGTCAGCGCGCGCGCGTAGCGGCGCAATGCTGGAATCGCCCCTTCGACCTTCTGCCGGAAAGTGGCCAACGCGGCCCTCCTGTTCAGCGTCAACTGTCGGAAGAAACCCCTGAATCGTAATCATATTCCCCCAACGCTGTGGAATTAACAGTCCCAGCGACGTCTTCGCCTCGATTGCTTGATGGCCCGGTGGCCCTATGCCATAGGGAAAGACAGCCGGCCGTTACCGGCAACAGAGGATGTTGATGCCGGAAACAGCGGGTCTGATGCGCGGCAAGCGCGGCCTGATCATGGGCGTGGCCAACAGCCGCTCGATCGCCTGGGGCATCGCGAAGGCCTGCCGCGAGCAGGGCGCCGAGCTCGCATTGACCTATCAAGGCGACGCACTGAAGAAGCGGGTCGAGCCGCTGGCCGCGGAAGTCGGCGGCTTGGTGGTCGGCCATTGCGACGTCACCGAGCCGGACACCATGGATGCGGTGTTCGCGCAAGTGCGCTCGGCCTGGGGCTCGCTCGACTTCCTGCTGCATGCCATCGCCTTTTCCGACAAGGATCAGCTCGACGGCCGTTATGTCGATACCACGGCGGACAACTTCACCAGGACCATGCTGGTGAGCTGCTACTCCTTCACGGCCGTCGCGCAGCGTGCCGAGAAGCTGATGACGAACGGCGGCTCGATGCTCACGCTTACCTATTACGGCGCCGAGAAATGGATGCCGCATTACAACGTGATGGGCCTCGCCAAAGCGGCGCTCGAATGCTCGGTGCGCTATATGGCGGCCGATCTGGGCGTCAAGAATATCCGCGTCAACGCCGTGTCGTCGGGCCCGATCAAGACGCTGGCCGCCTCCGGCATCGGCGACTTCCGCTACATCCTGCGCTGGAACGAGTACAACGCGCCGCTGCGCCGCAACGTGACTCTGGAAGACGTCGGCAAGGCCGCCGTCTATTTCCTCTCCGACATGTCGAGCGGCGTCACCGGCGAAGTGCATCACGTCGATGCCGGCTACCACATCGTCGGCATGAAGCATCCGGACGCGCCCGACATCACGGTCGGCAAGGAAGACTAGCGCGCCCGATGGCAGCGCCGACAATATATTACATCCGCCACGGCGAGACCGACTGGAACGTGGAAGGCCGGCTGCAAGGCCAGCAGGACATCCCGCTCAATGTGCGCGGCCGCGCGCAGGGCGCCCGTTGCGGTGAAATCCTGCGCGATCTTTTCGCACAGGCCGGACGCGATGCGGCCGCGCTCGATTACGTGTCGAGCCCGCTTCAGCGCGCGCGCGCCACCATGGAATTGGCGCGCGCGGGGCTCGGGCTCCCGCCCGAAGGATACCGGCTCGAGCCCCGTCTCAACGAGATCTGCTTCGGCCAATGGGAAGGCTTCACCATCGCCGAGCTGCACCTGCGCGACCCGCAACGCATTGCGGCGCGCGAACACGACAAGTGGCATTTCGTGCCGCCGGGCGGCGAGAGCTATCTCGCGGTGGCGGCGCGCATGCGCGAATGGCATGCGAGCCTCGAGCGCGACACCGTGGTGGCGGCCCATGGGGGCACCGCGCGCGGGCTGATGGCGTCGCTCGGTATTGCCAAGCCGGCCGCGGCGCCGCTCATCGACATCGCGCAGGGCGTCGTCTACGTGTTCGAAGGCGAGCGGTTGACGCGCTACGCGTGACGGCTGCTTAAAAAAACGGCCGGACACTTGGGTCCGGCCGTTTGAACGAGCGTGGGAGGGACGCTCGCTACCGAATCGCGCCTTGCAAGGCGGCGACGCGATAAAAACTGCATCTTCTTCTTGTCGCCGGACTTCTTGCTGGTGTCGCAAGAGGCGGCGAGCTCGATGCTGCCAGACTAGTCGAAGGCATATCGCGCAGCAATTGAAAAACGTGAAAAGTCATTGTTTTTCCGTAGCTTAACGGTTATTAAGCTTGCCGTTAATCGGCGTTCAGCCAAGTGAATATGCGTTCAGTGGCGCACGGGTGCGCGAGGCTTTTCGCGGCCGGCTTTGCCGCGCGACGGCCATTCGCCGGCGCTCATTTGACCGGACTTGTGGTGCGGGTTACCAACCGGCAACACGCGGATTGCTCATGTCGTTCAACACCTTCGGCCATCTTTTCCGCTTCACCAGCTTTGGCGAGAGCCATGGGGCGGCGGTTGGCTGCGTGGTCGACGGCTGTCCGCCGCGCATAGCGCTCGATGCTGCCGATATCCAGCGTGAGCTCGACCGGCGGCGGCCGGGGCAGTCGCGTTTCACCACGCAGCGGCAGGAGCCGGACAGCGTCAAGATCATGTCCGGCGTCTTCACCGACGAGGCCACCGGGCGCCAGGTCACCACCGGCACGCCGATCATGCTGCTGATCGAGAACGTCGACCAGCGCTCGCGCGACTATTCCGAGATCAAGGACAAGTATCGTCCGGGCCACGCCGGCTACACCTATGACGTCAAATACGGCATTGCCGACTATCGCGGCGGCGGCCGTGCTTCCGCGCGCGAGACCGCGGCGCGCGTTGCCGCCGGCGCCATCGCGCGCAAGATCGTGCCGGGCCTCAGCGTTCGCGCCGCCCTGGTGCAGATGGGCCCGCACAAGGTCGACCGCGCGCGCTGGGATTGGAACGAGGTGAGCTACAATCCGTTCTTCTGCCCGGACGCCCAACAGGCCAAATTCTTCGAGGAATATCTCGATCGCGTGCGCAAGGAGGGCTCCTCGGTGGGCGCGGTGATCGAGGTGATCGCCGAGGGCGTGCCCGCCGGGCTCGGCGCACCGATCTATGCCAAACTCGACGGCGATCTCGCCGCTGCGCTCATGGGCATCAATGCGGTCAAGGGCGTTGAGATCGGCGACGGCTTCGCCGCCGCGGAACTGCGCGGTGAGGACAATGCCGACGAGATGCGCATGGGCAACGACAACAGGCCGGTGTTTCTGTCCAACCACGCCGGCGGCATCCTCGGCGGCATCTCCAGCGGCCAGGCGATCGTCTGCCGCTTCGCCGTCAAGCCGACCTCGTCGATCTTGACGCCGCGCAAGACGGTCGACCGCTACGGCCGCGACACCGAGATCGTGACCAAGGGCCGCCACGACCCTTGCGTCGGCATCCGCGCGGTGCCGATCGGCGAAGCCATGGTGGCATGTGTGCTCGCCGATCATTATCTCTTGCACCGCGGCCAGATCGGCGAGGGGACGGCATGGCCGTTCGCTGAGCGGGGCGAATAGCTCACGGCCTCATGGTTCGAGACGCGCCGCTGTCGCGACGCTCCTCACCATGAGGCGAACGCAAAGCGAAGCCCTCATCCTGAGAGCGCCCGCAGGGCGCGTCTCGAAGGATGAGGGCGATGGAGAACCGAGTGTCCGATAGCCACCATCGCGTCGATGCAGCGATCAAGGCCTTCGCCCGCGGCGAGATTGTGGTCGTCACCGACGATTACGACCGCGAGAACGAGGGCGACCTGTTCGTCGCCGCCTCGCATTGCACGTCGGAGAAGATGGCCTTCATCATCCGCAACACCTCCGGCATCGTCTGCGCGCCTCTCGGCGGAGACCTTGCGCGCCGGTTGCGGCTCGATCCCATGGTGGCGGAGAACAACGCGCCGCTCGGCACCGCCTTCACCGTCTCGGTCGACGTGCGCCACGGGCTCACCACCGGCATTTCGGCAGAGGAGCGCTGCAACACCGTGCGCGCGCTCGCCAACGACAACAGCGGCGCGGCCGATTTCGTGCGTCCCGGCCACGTCTTTCCTCTCATCGCGCGGCAGGGCGGAGTCTTGATGCGCTCCGGGCACACCGAAGCTTGCGTCGACCTCTGCCGGCTCGCCGGCCTGCCGCCGGTGGGCGTGCTGGCCGAGCTTACCAACGACGATGGCACGGTGATGCGCGGACCACAGGTCGCGGCCTTCGCCGAGAAGCACAAGCTCGTCCAAATTTCGATCGCCGAGCTGATCGGCTATCGGCAGAACCGCGACAAGCTGGTCGAGCGGGTAGGCGAATTCCAGGTTGCCTCGGAGATAGGCGCGCTCAACGGCTATGCCTATGTCACCCCGTTCGACCGTGTGCATCACATGGCTTTCGTCTATGGCGACATCGGCAGCGGCGAGGGCGTCCCGGCCCGTCTGCACCGCGCCGATGTGATCGGCGACGTGTTCGGAGGCGCCAAGCCCATTCACGCGGCGCTCACGCGCTTCAAGGAGGCCGGCCGCGGCGTCATCGTTTATCTGCGCGACGGCACCGCTGGCGTACCGGTTGCGGAAATTCCGCACGAGGGCGACAGCGGCGCTGAAGCCGCCCGCTCGCGACAATGGCGCGAGATCGGGCTTGGCGCCCAGATCCTGAAGGACCTCGGCATCTCCTCGATTCGCCTGCTCGCTTCCTCGAAGCGAACCTATGTCGGTCTCGGCGGCTTCGGCATCGAGATCATGGATACCGAAACGCTGGAAAACTGACGGCCTTTTTTTCGCCCCGGCCGCGTGGCAAGGTTTTCAACCCTTTCGGGGAGTGCCACATGGGGCGACGTCAGGTCTTGGCCGGAGGCTGCGCGGCGGCGGCCATCGCGATCGCGGCCTATTCGGTGGCGGTCTGGGCAGCACCCATCGTGCCGCGCTTTGCCGACAAGAGCCCGAGCGCCATTCCGGTCGACGTCGAACTCGTGCTGGCGGTCGACGTCTCCTATTCGATGGATCCGGACGAGCAGGAGCTGCAACGCGAAGGCTATGCCAAGGCCTTCACCTCGAAGGAATTCATGCAGGCGCTGCGTGAAGGCGCCAACGGCAAGATCGCCGTCACCTACATGGAATGGGCCGGCCAGTTCGACCAGCGCGTCGTCATGCCGTGGCGGCTGATCGAAGGTCCGGAATCGGCGGACAGCGTGGCGGCCGAGATCGCCGCGGCGCCGACCCGGCGCGCCTCGCGCACCTCGATCTCCGGAGGCTTGCGCTTTGCGCGCGGCCTGTTCGACCACAGCGGCTATCGCGGCGTGCGCCGCGTGATCGACGTGTCCGGCGACGGCGCCAACAATTCCGGCCCGCCGGTTGCGCCCATGCGCGACGAGCTGATCAAGAGCGGCATCGTCATCAACGGCCTGCCGATCATGCTCAAGCGCGCCAACCCCGGCACCATGGATATTGCGGACCTCGACGTCTATTACCGGGATTGCGTGGTCGGCGGCCCGGGCGCCTTCGTGATCCCGGTGCGCACGCGCGAGAAGTTCATCGAGGCGATCCGCACCAAGATGGTGCTGGAGGTCGCCGGCCGCCAACCGGCGACGCGCGTCGTGCCGGCATCGGTCGAAAAGCCGCGCATTTCCTGCCTGATCGGCGAGCAGATGTGGCAGGAACGCTGGGGCGGCTTCGACTTTCATTGACCCGTCTTGTCATGCCCCGCGCATGCGGGGCATCCAGTGATCCGAGGTCCCTCCGTTTAATTGCACCGCTGCGGCGTGCTGGATCATCCGCTTTCGCGGATGATGACGGCGGATAACACTGCTACTTCTCGAACCGCGCCACGATCTCCACGTGGTAGGAATAGCGGAATTGATCGACCGGCGTGACGGCCGCAAGCGTGTAGCCGCCTTCCGCCAGCAGCGCGGCATCGCGCGCGAATGTCGCGGCGTCGCAAGAGACCGCCACCACGAGCGGCACCGTGCTTTTCGCCAGTTCGCGCGCCTGCGCCTGCGCGCCCTGGCGCGGCGGATCGAACACCACGGCGCCGAGACCTTTCAGTTCGCTCGCCACCAAGGGCCGCCGAAACAGGTCGCGCGTGGTCGCTTCGACCGACTTGAGGCCGCTCGCGGTCGCCGCCGCGCGCTTGAGCGCCGCCACCGCGCTTTCGTCGCTGTCGGCGGCGGTGATGCGGGCACGTTCCGCCAGGCGCAGCGCGAACGGCCCGACGCCGCAGAAAAGATCGGCGACGTGCTTTGCCTTGCCGACATGCTCGATGACGAGCCGCGCCAGCACCGCCTCACCTTCGGCGCTCGCCTGCAAAAAAGCGCCCGGCGGCAGCGGCACGGTGGCGCGCCCGATCTTCAGCGTGGGTTGCGCATTTTGCGCTACCAATTCGCCGTGGCGCGTCAGGCGCGCGAGCTTGTGCTGCGCGGCGACGTGCGCGAGCGCGGCCATGGCCGAGGTATCGAGCGCTCCGGAGCCGCGCACATCGACGTCCATGCCGGAATCGGTCGCGGTTATCTGGATGTCGAGCGGTTTCTTGGCCGGCTTGAGCGTCTCGGCGATGGCCCAGGCCGCTTGGATGGCGCCGTCGAGGCCCGGCGCCAGCACGGGACAGGCTTCGATGGCGACGATGTGGTGCGCGCGCGGCGCGGTGAAGCCGACTTCCAGCAGGTCGTGCGCGCCGCGCCGCGCATGCAGCACCGCGCGCCGGCGGCCTTGCCCGTGCGCGTCGATCAAGGCCGCGACCGGCGCCGTGAGGCCTGTTTGCGCCAGGGCTTCCACCACCAGTTGGCGCTTCCACGCGTGATAGTCGGGCATCGCCCAATGCTGCATGGCGCAGCCGCCGCATTGGCCGAAATGCTTGCAGATGGGCGAAACGCGTGCCGGGCTCGGCGCGTCGACATGCACCAGATGGCGCCGGTCTGGGTGACCGACAACCGGCTCGACCGTCACGGTTTCGCCGGGCAGCGTAAAGGGCACGTAGACCGGCCCCTCAGGCGTCTCGGCAACGCCGTCGCCGCGATGGCCGAGCTGGGTGATCGTGAGTTGCTCAGTCACGCGCGGCCCCGAGCAGGAATTCCACGTTGCCGTCGCCGCCTTCGATAGGCGAGACGATCGCGCCGATAACGCGCCAGCCGAGCGAAGCGACGAAGGTGGAAATGTCGTCGCGCACCGCCTCACGCAGCCCGGCATCGCGTACCACGCCCTTCTTGAGCGCGGCGCGTCCGGCCTCGAATTGCGGCTTGATCAACGCCACAAGCTGCGCCGGCGGCTTGGCGAGCGCGAACGCCGCGGGCAGCACGAGCTTGAGCGAGATGAAACTGACGTCGACGCTGACGAAATCGGGCGGCGGCGCCAGCAGGGCAGGCGAGAGGTTACGGATGTCGGTTTCTTCCAGCACGACCACGTCCGGCCGCGCCCGCAAGCTTTCGTGCAACTGCCGGCGCCCGACATCGACCGCGTAGACCTTGGCTGCGCCGCGCTCGAGCAAGACTTGCGTGAAGCCGCCGGTGGAGGCGCCGACGTCGAGACAGATGCGGCCCTTGGGATCGAAGCCGAAAGGATCCAGCGCCGCGGCGAGCTTCACGCCGCCGCGCGAGACGTAAGGATGCTCCGCACTTGCAGCGATTGTCGCGTCGAGCGGAACTTCCTCGGAGGCCTTGCGCACCGTGGCGCCGTTGGCGCTGACCAGGCCCGCCGCGATCGCGGCTTGCGCCTTGGCGCGGCTTTCGAACAGGCCGCGTTCGACCAACAAGCGATCGGCGCGGCGGCGGGTGATCACTGGGACTTTTCCCGGGCGCAGCGCAGCGCGAAGCGGTGCGCTGCAGACCCGGGATCGCGACAAAGAAGCGGACGCGACATCAGGAGGAAAGGTCGCCGGCGAGATCGCGCCATTCCGGGTTCAGTTTCTCGACCAATTCAAACTTCCATGCCCGGCGCCAACGCTTCAACGCGCGTTCGCGCGCGCGAGCCTCTAGAAAAGAGGAATATTCTTCAAGATAAACCAGCATGACCACACCGTAGTTCTTGGTGAAACCCGGTACCGCTTTTGCTCTGTGTTCGCTAATGCGGCGGACCATATCGTTGGTCGTGCCGACGTAGAGTACGCCCCTCGGACGGTTTGCGAGTATATAGAGATAGAATCGGCTCGGTCATTGAGGCCGCAATGGTTGCAGGCCGGTTCTGGAACGATCCCGGGTCTGCGGCCCATCACTACGTGCTGCGCCGCGCCCGGGACAAGTCCTATGCTAGCTTCACCGTTCCGGCGGCGGCGTCCTTGCCGAGCGCCTCGAACACCTTGGCGACGATGCCCTTGGCGTCGAGGCCGGCGGCAGCGTACATCGCGGCCGGCGCGTCCTGGTCGATAAAGACGTCCGGCAGCACCATAGCGCGAACTTTCAAGCCGCGGTCGAGCAGGCCTTGCTCGGCCAGCGTCTGCAGCACCTGCGCGGCGAAACCGCCGATGGCGCCTTCCTCGACGGTGATCAACACTTCGTGCTCGCGCGCAAGCCGCAGCAGCAAATCCGTGTCGAGCGGCTTGGCGAAGCGCGCGTCGGCGACCGTCGTGGACAGTCCGAGTGCGGCCAGTTCGTCGGCCGCTTTCAGGCACTCGCCCAGGCGCGCGCCGAACGACAGCAGCGCGACCTTGTGGCCTTCGCGCACGATGCGGCCCTTGCCGATCTCGAGCGGCTGGCCTTCCGCCGGCAGCGGCACGCCGGTGCCTTCGCCGCGCGGATAGCGCAGTGCCGACGGGCGATCGTCGATCGCGACCTGCGTCGCCACCATATGCACGAGTTCGGCCTCGTCGGCGGCGGCCATCAGCACGAAGCCGGGCAGGCAGCCGAGATAGGCGACGTCGAAAGAGCCCGCGTGCGTGGGACCGTCGGCGCCCACCAGCCCGGCGCGGTCCATCGCGAAGCGCACCGGCAGCCGCTGGATGGCGACGTCGTGCACCACCTGATCGTAGGCGCGCTGCAGGAAGGTCGAGTAGATCGTGGCGAACGGCTTGAGGCCTTCGGCCGCCATGCCGGCGGCGAAGGTGACCGCGTGCTGTTCGGCAATGCCGACGTCGAAGAAGCGCTTGGGAAATTCCTTTTCGAACAGATCGAGGCCGGTGCCGGACGGCATGGCCGCCGTGATGGCGACGACGCGATTGTCCTTGCGCGCCTCCTTGATCAGGCTCTGCGCGAACACCTTGGTGTATTGCGGCGCATTCGCTTTCGATTTCGCCTGCGCGCCGGTGGCGACATCGAATTTCACCACGCCGTGATAACGGTCGGCCGAGGTTTCCGCCGGTGCGTACCCCTTGCCTTTCTGCGTCACCACGTGGACGAGGATCGGTCCGGTTTCGCTGTCGCGCACGTTGCGCAGCACCGGCAAGAGATGGTCGAGATTGTGCCCGTCGATCGGGCCGACGTAATAGAAGCCGAGCTCTTCGAACAGCGTGCCGCCGGTCCAGAAGCCGCGCGCGAATTCCTCGGCGCGCTGCGCCTTCTTCTCGAAGAATTTCGGCAGGTGCTTGGCGAGTTGCTTGCCGATGTCGCGGAGGGTGCGATAGGTCTTGCCCGAGATCAGCCGCGCCAGATAGGCCGACATGGCGCCGACCGGCGGCGCGATCGACATATCGTTGTCGTTCAAGATGACGATCAGCCGCGAATCCATGGCGCCGGCATTGTTCATCGCCTCATAGGCCATGCCGGCCGACATGGCGCCGTCGCCGATGACGCAGACGACGTTGTTCCTCTTGCCCTCCAGGTCGCGCGCCACCGCCATGCCGAGCCCGGCCGAGATCGAGGTGGAGGAATGGGCGGCGCCGAAGGGGTCGTATTCGCTCTCGGCGCGCTTGGTGAAGCCGGACAGGCCGCCGCCCTGGCGGATGGTGCGGATGCGGTCGCGCCGGCCGGTGAGGATCTTGTGCGGGTAGGCCTGATGGCCGACGTCCCAGATCAGGCGGTCGGCGGGCGTGTCGAACACGTGATGCAGCGCCACGGTCAATTCGACCACGCCGAGGCCCGCCCCGAGATGGCCGCCGGTGCGCGCGACCGCGTCGATGGTTTCCCAGCGCAGTTCGTCGGCCAGCTGCTTGAGCTGCTCGGGCGACAGGTTCTTCAAATCGCGGGGATAGTGGACGCGGTCGAGAAGCGGTGTCTTGGAAGCTTCAGACAAGGCAAAACTCCAAATGGCACGATACGAAGTCCAAGTCCCCCGCCACTGGGGCGCATATAAGGCGAGGCTTACACAGTTCCATGGCGGCAGGCAATTAGGGTTCCATCGGCCGCTTTGGCACAACCGAGCCGCGCTGGCCGCCCTGACCTCGATGCCGGACCAGAGCGTCTGATACCGGCCATCAAAGCCGTCCCACTATCCATCAGTCGCTCGGGCAGAGCGGGTCCCAGTCCCCGTGGGCCGCCACGGGAGCGCAGCGCGGTTGCAGATAAGAAGCCCGCGCTCGATCGGCAATCCGCAGTCAATCGACGTCGAGCGGCTCGCTGCCGGTCGGCTTGCCGTCGGCATTGAGGGTGATCTTCTCGACCCGAGCCTCCGCCTGGCGCAGCAGCTCCTCGCAGCGGCCTTTGAGCGCCTCGCCGCGCTCGTAGATGGCGACCGACTCCTCGAGCGGCACCTTGCCTTCCTCGAGCCGCTTGACGATCGACTCAAGCTCATCGATCGCCCGCTCGAAGGGCATTTTCTTCACATCTGCATTGTTGTTTTCGGCCATCGGTCCGTTCCGGCGTCGGTCAATCATGTCATCGATCGCCATATAAAGAAACCGCGGCAGCCCGCAATATCAACCGCCGGCTTGTGCCTATTTCCAGAATCTCGAGGCGATGGCGAGCATGAGGCCGCGCGGCAACAGCCGCGCAGCTACGGTCACCGCGCGGTTCGGCGTGCCCGGCACCACCACGCGCCGGCCGGCCATCAGGCCCTCGTAGCCTTCGCGCGCGACACGCTCCGGCGAGCGCAGGAGCAGCGACGGCAAATGCATGTCCGGATCGCCCGCCTGCTGGAAAAATTCGGTTTGCACCGGCCCCGGGCAGAGCGCGCAGACGCGCACGCCATGCGGCGCAAGTTCGGCGTGCAGCGCCTCGCTGAGCGAAAGCACATAGGCCTTAGTGGCGTGATAGACCGCCATGTTCGGGCCCGGCATGAAACCCCCGATCGAGGCGACGTTGAGGATGCCGCCGCGTCCGCGCTTGACGCCCTCAAGCACGCGCAAGCTGAGATCGGTGAGCGCGCGCATATTGAGGTCGATCATGGCGAGCTGGCGCGCGCGGTCGAGGGAGGCGGCGTCGCCGAGCAGGCCGAAGCCGGCATTGTTGACCAGGAAGACGGGCTCCAGGCCGCGCGCCGCGAGTGCCTCGGCAAAGCCGGCAACGCCCGCCGGCGTGCCGAGATCGGACGGTATCACCTGCGGGCGCGGGCGGCGCTCCGCTGCGATCTCGTCGGCGAGGGCCTGCAACTCCCCCTCGCGCCGCGCGGTCAGCACCAGCGCGTGGCCGCGCTGCGCGAATTCGCGGGCGAGCGCCGCGCCGATGCCGGAGGACGCGCCGGTGATCAGCGTGAGGGGCCGGGCGGGTGACATGCGCAGATGAATGCTCGACAATGCGCCAACATGCAATTGCGGAGGTAGTCGTGGCCGACCTGAAGAACAAGATCGTATTGGTGACGGGCGGCGCGGGCGCCATCGGCGCAGCGATCGTTGCTGGCGTCAAACAGGCCGGCGGCACGGCGCTCGCCAGCGACCTTGCCGGCCGTCCCGGCATCGATATGGCGCTCGACGTGACGTCGGAGCAGGACTGGCAGCGGGTGGCCGGCGACATCGAAGCGAAGCACGGGCGCCTCAACGGCCTGGTCAACGCCGCCGGCATCGCCCCGATCGGGAATGTCGAGAAGGCCGATTTCGCCACCTGGCGGCGCGTGCTCGCGGTCAATCTGGACGGCACCTTTCTCGGCTGCAAATACGCCTTCCCGCTCTTGCGCAAGAACGGCGGCTCGATCGTCAACATGTCGTCGGTGCTGGGCCTGATCGGCAGCGCCAACATCGCCGCCTATACCGCCTCCAAGGGCGGCGTATCCTTGCTCTCCAAATCGGTGGCGCTGCACGGGGCGCGCTACAAGCCGCCGGTGCGTTGCAACGCCGTGTGTCCCGCTTTCATCGAAGGGCCGATGGTCGACGCGATCGCGCAAGGCTCGCGCGACCCGGCCACGATCCGCAACAAGCTCGCGCTCGACATTCCGCTCGGCCGCCTCGGCGCGCCGGAGGAAGTGGCCAGGCTCTGCGTCTATCTCTTGTCGGACGATTCGTCTTTCATCACCGGCGCCGACGTGCCGATCGACGGCGGGCTGACCGCGAGGTGACTTGTCATTCCGGGGCGCGGGCACAGCCCGCGAACCCGGAATCCATACTCCCCAGCATCTCGGTTCAACTGGCTCCATGCCATGTTGCGCCGCTGCGGCGTATGGATTCCGAGTCCGCTCGCTTCGCTCGCGTCCCGGAATGACTGTCACCCCCGCATCAGCGCCGTGACGTGCGCGGCGACGGAGCGCGCAAGCCCCTGCAGATCGTAGCCGCCTTCCAGTAGCGAGACGATGCGGCCCTTGGCGCTGTCGTCGGCGATCTCCATGAGCTTCTTGGTGGCCCAGGAAAAATCCGCCTCCACCAAATTGAGATTGGCGAGCGGGTCGCGGGTGTGCGCGTCGAAGCCGGCGGAGATGATCAAGATATCGGGCTTGAAAACGCGCAGGCGCGGCAGGATCACCGTCTCGAAGGCCTCGCGGAATTTGTCTCCGGCGTCGCCGGCGCGCAAGGGCGCGTTGACGATGGTGTCGAACTCGCCGCGCTCGGACGTGGCGCCGGTGCCGGGATAAAGCGGCATCTCGTGCGTCGAGCAATACATCACCGTCTTGTCCGCCCAGAAGATGTCCTGCGAGCCGTTGCCGTGGTGCACGTCGAAATCGACGATGGCGGCGCGTTCGGCGCCGTGCTTTTTCTGCGCGTAGCGGGCGGCGATCGCCGCGCTGTTGAACAGGCAGAAGCCCATCGGCCGCGCCGTCTCGGCGTGGTGGCCGGGCGGACGCACCGCGACGAAGGCATTGGCGGCCGTGCCGCGCATCACCTCGTCGACCGCCTTCATGCCGCCGCCGGCCGCGCGCAGCGCCGCCTCGTAGCTGCCCGGCGACATGGCGGTGTCGGCGTCGAGATGGATCACGCCCTCGTCGGGCGAGGCGCTGCGGATCGCCTCGATGTAGTCCAGCGGATGGCAGAGCGCGATCGTCTCGGCCGGAGCGAGCGGCGCCTGCTCGCGCGCCAGCGTCTGGAACTTCTCGTCTTCCAGCGCCTGCTCGACCGCGCGCAGGCGGTCCGGCCGCTCCGGATGGCCCATGGGCGTCTGGTGCTCGAGACAGGCGGGATGGCTGAGGAGGAGCGTGGTGGACATTGGTTCTTCTAACGCGTTGACGCGCTAAAGCGCAAACCTCTCAACCGCTCATTCCCGCGCAAGCGGGAATCCAGGGCCACATACGCAGGCTGAAATATTTGGCACCGGGTCCCCGCTTTCGCGGGGACGAGCGGAAATATGATCTCGGCGCGAAAACCACTCCGATGGCGGCAGATGCTGCCACAGGCCCTAGCGCGTTCGCGGTTGAATGCTGACGCCCGGCGGCACGGGCACGTCGTCCGGCACGAAGAAATCCGCCTGTAGCGGCCGGCTCGGGTCGACGCGGTATTGCTCGAAGTCGCTGACGCCTTCGGCGGCCAGGAACGTGTCGTCGATGAGGAAATTGCCGCTGAAGGTCGCCGGCTTCTGGAAAATCCGCCAGGCGGCGTCGGCGAGGATCTCCGGCTTGCGCGACATGCGCATCATGGTGTCGCCGCCGAGCAGGTTCCTCACCGCAGCGGTGGCGATGGTGGTGCGCGGCCACAGCGCGTTGACCGCGACCTTGCCTTTGAGCTCGCCGGCGAGGCCGAGCACCACCAGGCTCATGCCGAACTTGGCCATGGAATAGGCGGTGTGCGGGGCGAACCATTTCTGGCGCATGTCGAGCGGCGGCGACAGCATCAGGATGTGCGCGCCGGCCGATTTCAAAAGATGCGGAATGGCGTATTTCGACACCATGAAGGTGCCGCGCGCGTTGATCTGGTGCATGAGGTCGAAGCGCTTCATGTCGGTCTGCGCGACCGGCGTCAGCGAAATCGCGCTGGCGTTGTTGACCACGATGTCGAGACCGCCGAAATGCGCGGCCGTCTTATCGAGCGCCGACTTCACCGCCGCCTCGTCGCGCACGTCGACGGCGATGGGCAGCGCCTTGCCGCCGGCCTTCTCGATCTCGGCCGCCGCCGTATGGATGGTGCCCTCGAGCTTGGGATGCGGGTCGACGGTCTTGGCGGCAATGGCGATATTGGCGCCGTCGCTTGCGGCCTTCAGCGCGATGGCGAGCCCGATGCCGCGCGAGGCGCCGGTGATGAAAAGCGTCTTTCCTTTGAGCGACATCGTTTCCTCGTTCGTTTACGATCGGGTATCGGTATCAGGAATCAGGTATCTGTGATCAGCAATCAGGGCGGGAACGGGGTTTTTTGACTCGCTTCTGACTTCTGACCCCTGATCCCTGGCTAGCCAACGCTCCGCCGTGCTTCCCTCATGCTGAGGAGGCGGCGAAAGCCGCCGTCTCGAAGCATGAGGCCGCCTGCATCCTTCGAGACGCCGCGCTTTGCGCGGCTCCTCAGGATGAGGCGGAGCGAAGCCAACGCTCCGCCGCCCCTATTCTTTGTGCGGCCCGGGGCAGGCCGGCTTCCCTTTATCCATTTCCCCAAGGGGGCCTGGGGGAGTCTCTCCCACAAAAGTGGGGGAATGGAGCGCCGGGAGGGCGCCAGAGGCTTGCGAGGCCCCTTTGGGCAGCCCTTGCGATCGGGCCGCCCGCGCGCCTTGCGAGGGCGCGCGCCGGCTTGCGAGGCCGGCTGCGCCCCCCTGGCGCTCCATCCGTCAAGCGTTGCGCCAAACCGCGCAAGCTTGACAGCAGCGGTGCGCATTGTCGGCGCGCCGCGCCTTGCCCTTTCGCGCGGCGCCCTCGAGACGGCGTCGCGCGTCAAAACAAAGCGCGCGCATGATAAGGCCGCTTCGGAGACCGGGGATAAGTTTTTTTCGCCTTTGATTTGATTGCGCTATTCGCAGCGAGCAGCGAGTCGCTGCCCCTCTCCGCCTCATCCTGAGGAGCGCACGAAGTGCGCGTCTCGAAGGTTGGGCGGCCCATGCTTTCCGCCTACGCTCGCTCCGCGAGCTACGGCGGGCGAGACGGCGCGCCGGCGCATCCGCGATTACTGGGTCCCCCGCTTTCGCGGGGGACGACAGCCGGAAAAATTTGCTCGCCGCACTTTATTGTATCTTCGCGAAATCGCCGTGCCTCCCGAGCCCGTCCTTGAAGCGGGTGGCGCCGGCAACGCCGTCTTTGATCAGGGCGTCGCGGCCATTGTACCATTCCTGAATCAGCGCCTCGCGCACGGAAAGTCCGTGGCTCTTGATGGCGGAGCGGCGGTCGGCGCGCACGCACACTTGCGGGAAGCGCGCGATCTCCTGCGCCAGCGCTTCCGCCTTGGCGCGCGCGCCGCCTTTCGGGGTGATGTATTCGCACAAGCCGATCGCCAGGCATTCTTCCGCCGGCACCTTGCGGCCGGTGAGGATGATTTCGAGCGCGCGGCCTTGGCCGACGATGCGCGGCAGCCGCACGGTGCCGCCGTCGATCAGCGGCACGCCCCAGCGCCGGCAATAGACGCCGAAATAGGAGCCCTCCGCCATGACGCGGAAATCGCACCACAGGCCGAGCTCCATGCCGCCGGCGACCGCCGGTCCCTCGATCGCGGCAATCACCGGCTTGTCCAATTCCAGGCGCGACGGCCCCAAGGGTCCGCGCGGAATCTCACCGCCATTGCCGCGCGGCATGGCGGTCGGCATGTCGAGCTCGCCCAGCGGATAGTCGGCGTTGAGCGTGGAGACGTATTTGAGGTCCCACCCGGCGCAGAAGGCGCCGCCTGCGCCGTAGAACACCACGACCGCCGCGTCCTTGTCGGCGTCGAATTCGAGAAACGCCGCGGTCAGCGCGTCGGCGCTTTCCGGGTCCATGGCGTTGCGCGCCTGCGGCCGGTCATGGATCACCGTCCACACCGAATTGTTTTTCTCGATTCGCACTGTCATTGCCGATGTCCTTTTTAGGTTGATCCGCGAATTCTAGATCGGGATGGCTGTTGCTTGAAGCATCTGCCGCGAGCACAGCGCGCTCCCTCTCCCCTGCGGGGAGAGGGCCGGGCTGAGGTCGTTCGTGTCTCTCGATAGTCTATGACCCCTCACCCGGCGCACTGCGTGCGCCGACCTCTCCCCATGGGAGAGGTGAAGCAAGCGTGCGGCGCGGCTCGATTTAAAACCGCAACGACAGAGAGAAACAGAAACAGCTTACTCCGCCAGGGCGGCCTGCGCATGGGTGATGCTGTCGGCGCCCTCCGTGACGCTGCGCTCGAGGCCGGAGGCGGCGACCGCGATGTTCTCGGCGAAGAAGCGCGCGAGCGCGATGCGTCCGGCGCCGTCGGCGCTCAGGCGCTGCGCCGCGAGCGCCTGCTCGGCCAGCAGGCAGCCGCCGGCGGCATTGCCGAACAGCCGCAGATAGGGCGTGGCGCCGGCGAGCGCCGCATCCGAGCCCTTCTGCGCCAGCAGCCATTGCGTCGCGCGCTCGAGCGCATCGACGGCTTCGGACAGCCGCGCGGCGGTTTCCCCGAAGGCCGGCGCGTTGCTCGCCTGCACGTCGGCGACCGTCGAGCGCAATTCGTCGAGGTAGAGCGCGACGGTCCTGCCGCCTTGCAGCGGCACCTTGCGCGCGATGAGGTCGAGCGACTGGATGCCGTTGGTGCCTTCGTAAATGGCGGCGATGCGGGCGTCGCGATAGTGCTGGGCGGCGCCGGTCTCCTCGACGAAGCCCATGCCGCCGTGCACCTGCACGCCGAGCGAAGCCACCTCGATGCCGATGTCGGTGGAGAAGGCCTTGGCGACCGGCGTGAGCAGCGAGGCGCGCTCATGCGCGGTCTGGCGCGCGCCTTCATCCTTCTCGCGCAGCGAGCGGTCGAGCGCGACGGCCGTGGCGTAGCAGATGGCGCGCGCCGCGCCGGTCAACGCGCGCATGGTGAGCAGCATGCGCTTGACGTCGGGATAGTGGATGATGGCGCCGGCGGCGCCCTGCTTGCGCTCGCGGGCATAGGCGAGCGCCTGCTGCGTTGCGCGCTCGGCGATGCCGACGCCCTGCAGGCCGATGGCGAGACGGGCGCGGTTCATCATGGTGAACATCGCGGCCATGCCCTTGTGCTCCTCGCCGACGAGGTAACCGACCGCGCCGCCGTGATCGCCGTAGACCATGGTGCAGGTGGGCGAAGCATGGATGCCGAGCTTGTGCTCGACCGAATGCGCGCGCAGGTCGTTGCGCGTGCCGTCGGGCAGGAATTTCGGGATGAGGAAGAGCGAAATGCCCTTGGTGCCGGGCGGCGCGTCGGGCAGGCGGGCGAGCACGAAGTGGATGATGTTGTCGGTCAGCGCGTGCTCGCCATAGGTGATGAAGATTTTTTGTCCGGTGATGCGGTACGTGCCGTCGGCCTTGCGCTCCGCCTTCGAGCGCAAGGCGCCGACGTCGGAGCCGGCCTGCGGCTCGGTGAGCTGCATGGTGCCCATCCATTCGCCGCTCGTAAGCTTGCCGAGATAGCGCTGCTGCAGATCGTGCGAGCCGTAGGCATGCAGGGCGTCGATCGCCGCCATGGTCAGCACCGGGCCGATGGCGAAGGCCATGCTGGCCGAGTTCCACATTTCGACGCAGGCCGCGTTGAGCGCGTGCGGCAGATCCTGGCCGCCCCATTCGGCCGGCGCGGCGAGCCCGTTCCAGCCGGCGGCGGCCCATGACGTATAGGCCTCCTTCCAGCCGGGCGGCATGGTCACCTGGCCGTCCTTGAACGGGGTGCCGAATTTGTCGCCGACGCTGTTGAGCGGGGCGATCACGTCGGCGGCGAACTTGCCGGCCTCTTCCAGCACGGCCTCGGCCGTTTCCCGGTCGATCTCGCCGTAAAGGCCCTCGGCGAGCGCCGCCGAGAAGCCGGAGGCGTGCAGCAGGGCAGAGGTGATGTCGGCAACCGGCGCGCGGTAAGTCATTTGTTCTATCCTTGAGCCTAATCTATTCCTGCCTCGGTCAACGCGGGGCCTGCCGCCGTCCGTCGGCGCGCCTATCTATGGCGAGACCGGCGAGATTGATCGGGCAGGCCGGCGCATATATGGTCCGCGCGCGCCAATCTGGGCGCTTTTCCCGCCGCGTCGATTGGGGCGTAGCCAAGTGGTAAGGCAGCGGATTTTGATTCCGCCATTCGGAGGTTCGAATCCTCCCGCCCCAGCCACATTCATGTTCGCGTCCGTTCGCGGTCGGCCGTGAGCGGTTTTAAACGCTTGAAACATAGAGTAAAATTTTTCCGTGGACGTCTGACGTTGGCCGCCACCGTCCTCTTGCAGCCACAAAATTTGACGGTATTTATGACGGTATATTTCCACCTCGTCTGGCCCAGCTGTGGACATGGAGATACCGTCATGGCGCTGACGGACACACGCATCCGAAGCATCAAACCTAGAGAGAAGGCGTACAAGCTGAGTGATAGCGGCGGGATGTACCTGCTGGTGATGCCGACTGGCGCCCGGTATTGGCGGCTGGACTATCGGTTTGCTGGGAAGCGTCGCACGCTCGCCATCGGCGTCTATCCTCTCGTGTCGTTGTCCAATGCACGTGCTCGGCGGGAGAAGGCGCGCGCCTGCCTCGCGCAAAACGTCGATCCGAGCTTAGAGAAAAGTCAAGCTCAGCGCGCCGCCAAATACGCGAACGAAAACACCTTTGGAGGCGTGGCACGGGAGTGGATCGACAATCAGCGCAATCGGCTTTCGGCCAAGTACCGCGCTTTGCTATTGGCGCGGCTTGAAGCGGACATTCTCCCCCAAATCGGCGCTCGTCCTATCGCCGACATTGATGCGGCGGAGTTGTTGGATGCGCTGAGGAAGGTTGAGACCCGAGGGGCAATCGAGACCGCTGGTCGTCTGCGGCAGACCTGTGGGCAGGTTTTCCGCTACGCTATCGCAACCGGGCGTGCGAAACGCGATCCGACTGTTGATTTGCGGGGTGCGCTTCGCCCGCGGGGCCGAAAACGCGGGCACAAGGCGATGGCACTCGCTGAATTGCCAACTTTCCTGGAGAAGCTGGAAGCTTACGATGGGGAGCCACGAACGCGAATTGCCCTGCGGCTGATGGTCCTTACCTTTGCGCGTACCACGGAACTTCGAGCGGCGCGGTGGTCGGAGTTTGAAAACCTTCACAGCAGCGAGCCTGTTTGGCGCATCCCCGCTGAACGTATGAAGGTGAAGAGGGAGCACATTGTACCGCTCGCTCCCCAAGCGGTAGCGGTACTGAACGAATTGCGCGATTTATCCGATTGGCGTGCAAGCCCATTCCTCTTCCCTTCACCATCGCGGGAAAAATGCATGAGCAACAATACTATGCTCTTCGCCCTATACCGAATGGGCTACCATGGCCGAGCGACTGTCCACGGCTTCCGCGCAATGGCTTCCACCGCTCTCAACGAAATGGGGATTTGTCCAGACGTGATCGAGCGACAGCTTGCGCACCAAGACCGGAACGCAGTTCGCGCTGCGTATAACCGAGCCGAGTACCTTGGCGAACGGCGGGCCATGATGCAGCACTGGGCGGACTATTTGGATGCGCTGGTTAGCGGAAACATCGTATCCTTCAACTCCTTCAACCCGAAGTTCGCTATAGTTAACAAATCTGCGAAACGCTTGTAACCGCCGCGGCTGAGAATTTGAGAATTTCAATCTTGATCAGGACGGCTGGGCCCTCGCCCTAGGATTCACGTCGCGTCGTCGCCGCCCGGTCGACCTATGTAATGCGCTAGCCGACCGAAAATTGAGATTTGGGTATGGACGACTTCGAAGCTTGTATCGCGCACCTGCGATTCCCGGTGATGCATCGGCGGGCCATTCGGACCACGAATACTCGAACGTCTGTTTGTCGAGGTACGCCGGCGTCTGAAGATCATCCCGAATGCCTTCGGCGAGCGCGCCGTCTTGAAGCTGATGTTCGGCGCGCTGATCCGCGCCGCCGAACAGTGGAAATCGATCAAGGTCACCGAGTTTGAGCGACGACAGCTCTCGGCTGTCAAAAAGGAACCCGACTAGGAGTACGAGACTCAAGTTGGTTTCGATCGCAAATCTTCAAAGGCTGCATCCCGCAAAATATCCAGCAGCTCTCAGACTTGACCCAGATTTTAGTTCCCGGGCATTGATAGACATAAACCGTTCCCCTCGCCCTCGTTTCACTCACATGGACCCCTCTCCTCCACCTTCTACCACTCGTATTTAACCCCTCGGCTTGGGTGACCTTCAATCCGATTGACGGTTGCTCAGGATCATGCGCCCAATTTGCATCCAATTCTTTTGCGGAGGAACGCAGTTGAGCAAACTTCTGAAACTCAAGGAATGGTTGACGGTGCCTGACACGGCCCGACACCTCTCTATTTTGCTTGAAGAAGAGGTCAGCGAGGCTGAAGTTCTGCGACTGGCACTTGACGGTCACCTGAGGCTCTCGGTGCGCTTTCTAGACCCTAATCCGGCGCTCTGCGGAAGGATCGTGACGGTCGATGACACATCAGAGTTCTTCGACCCCAGCCGGATAGTCGATCCCGACGAAAGGGAAGATGGCGTGGAGCGGGCTAAAAGAGTTCTTATAGATCAGCGAGATAACCTCGTCTTAGAAATCGAGCGCGAAGTAATTATTGACGGCGTATGGGACCTGCTGATGCGCGGAGGTGAGCGCTATTATGTTGAAAATGAATATCAGAAGTTGATCAATGGCCCGGGCGTATATCCGTTCTACTTGGAGAAGGGAATCTTCCTCTTAAAAGAAACGGGCGGCGACGTGGCTTGCCGAGTTCGACCTGAATTGCCCGACTGGGGCATTCCGAACGACAGTCATTTGGTTATTCGCACCGCAGCGCTGAAGGAACTGGAAGAGCACCTCTCTGCCGCCGAAAAGCCCAAGGAAAAGCTTCTCGGCAAACGTGAACGAGACACTCTCCATATCATCATCGGGGCCCTCGCTAGGATGGCCAATCTCAATCTAAACACTCCATCATCCGCCGCTGTATCCATAGAGAGCGCGACAGTAGAAATGCGTGCGCGCGTCTCAGCCCGAACAATTGAAAACCACCTTAATAAAGTGCGTGAAGCTTGCGAGGATCGAAGTTAAGCCCGACCGAGGGCTGAACTCTGTCCGCAATTGCGTATTTCGCTCTCGTAACTGCGAAAAACGGCGTGGCCGATGTGGTTTCGTGCGTGTCGCGAACGGAGGATTGCGACATGGCACGCCAATCGACTTCACTGTGCTCGCTACCCGACATCAATGAGATCGCCTGCCTCATCGGCGGCGAAGCACTCGTCGATATCCCGGATGACGCTGGTAAGGCTGGAGAGGTTATCCAGCACTGGATTCGAACCCCTGACCCCAAGATTCGAAATCTGGTGCTCGGCCTGACCATTTGCGCTTGCTTCGGGGAAAAATCACATCACAAAGAACCGACGTTAGCGTTGCCGATTTTCGTGTTTTTGTCATGGGTTAGTTCCCGTTTTGCCCGCAGCAATGCGGGTTAGGGCGCTGACGAGCAACCCAACTCACATGCGAGACGACAATGGAAACTCCGTTGGCTTACACCGTCGCGCAAGCGTGCACCGTCGCGTGCACCGGCCGCACGGCACTCTACGAGGCGATCAAATCGGGGGAATTACGCGCAGTCAAGCGCGGGCGCAAAACTCTAATCCTCGCTGATGACTTGCGCGCCTGGGTCGTGCGGCTCCCTGCGATCCACGCGAGGTTCAAGCAATCCGCAAACGAGGCCCGCTAATGAGTGCCGAAACCATCGCCAAGGCACTGGGCGGGCGCAGGACGGCCGCCGGATGGATCGCACCGTGTCCAGCTCACGACGATCGCGATCCGAGCTTGTCAATCGCGGATAGCGAGAAGGGCAATGTGCTGGTGCATTGCCATGCCGGATGCGAGCAGCATCAGGTGATCGCAGCGCTGAGGGTGCGCGGACTTTGGAGTGGCACAGGGCGACGCCGCGCGAACGCGACCGATTCGCTGGCGGCCGCGATCAACCCGCGGGTCCAAGGCGAACAATCGCGCACACAAGCGGCGCTGCGCCTATGGTCAGCCTCGGTACCTGCGCCAGGAACCCTGGTCGAGACATATCTCCATTCACGCGGCTTGCATCTTACGCCGCCGCCCACCATCCGATTTCACAAAGGGCTAAGGCATCCTTCCGGCGGGATGTGGCCAGCGATGGTCGCACTAGTGACGCTTGGCTGCGACGGCACGCCGATGGCGGTGCATCGCACTTTTCTCGCCCGCGACGGCGGGGGAAAGGCACCAGTCGAGCCGGTCAAGATGATGCTTGGCCCCTGTCGCGGTGGCGTCATCCGTCTTGGTCCTATCGGCGATCGGCTGCTGATCGCCGAGGGCATCGAAACCGCCCTTTCTGCCATGCAGGCAACCGGGCAACCGGCCTGGGCCGCGCTGTCAACGTCGGGGGTTCGCGCGCTCGAATTGCCGGCCGACGTTGCTGACGTCGTTGTACTCGCCGACGGAGACGAGCCAGGCGAAGTGGCGGCCCTGGGTGCAGGGCTGCGCTGGAAACATGAGGGACGCCGCGTTCGCATTGCCCGCCCGCCGCGCGGGTTCGACTTCAATGATGTGCTGCGGGGCCGCGCCATCAGCCACGTGGAGGGCACGCCATGACCGCTCACGCTGAAAAAGTGATCGCTGAGGCGATCGAAGCTGCCGACGAAATTCAAGAGCCGGAGTCTTCGGCCATGCTCGCAGAGAAGCCGCGATTGCTGATCGAGAATAGCAGCCCGGACCGAACGGTGCCCGCGTTGCGGGACATTTTGGCTGCCGATGATGCGCTGTACGACCGAGGTGTGCCAGTTCGCGCTGTTTTCGACCAGATGGAACAGGGTACGGTCGTCCAGGTGATAACGCCGGATGGGCTGATCCTGATGGCGCACCAAATAAGCCGGCCCTATGTCCTCAAGGTGCAAAAGGATGGCACGGTTAACGAGGTCGATGCCCGCCTGCCGCGCTCGTTCGCCACCATGTATCTCGATTGGCGGGGGCAGTGGCGGCTGCCGCCGCTGAACGGCATCGCGACGGCGCCGCTGTTACAGGACAATGGCACGATCAAGAGCGCCGAAGGTTACGACTCCGCTTCCGGCATGTGGTGTGAAAACGTGCCCGACGTAACGGCCCTCGTTCCCGAGCGGCCGACGAGGCACGACGCCGATTCGGCGCTGCAACTGATCCGTAACACCTTCAAGACGTTCTGCTTTGCTGATGCCGAGACGATCGACGATGCCGCCGCCGGCGTGCCTGTGGTGGACCTGAGCAAACCGCCCGGTCGGGACGAATCCTCGTTCCTGGTCGCGCTATTGACCGCGGTGTGTCGGCCGAGTCTGCACCTTGCGCCCGGCGTGCTGTTGCGGGCGGCTCCCATGTCGGGTGCCGGGGCCGGCAAAGGGCTGCTCGCCCGCTGCATCTGCATTATCGCTTTCGGACGCGAACCGCACGCCGTGACCGCCGGCGCCACGGCTGAAGAGCTGGAAAAGCGGATCGCCGCCGAGCTGATCGGGGGAAGCCCATCACTGCTGCTGGACAACCTCAACAACACGGCTTTCAAGTCCAACCTTTTGGCGAGCGCGATCACGGAGCGGCCGGCCCGGGTGCGGCTGCTTGGCAGATCACAGATGGTGCCCTTGAACGCCTCCGCGTTCGTGATCCTAACCGGCAATGGGCTCACCGTTTCGGAGGACCTTGCCCGGCGCTTTATTACTGTAGATTTGGACCCGCGTGTCGAGGACCCGGAGGCGCGGCCATTCAAGACCGATATCCGCTCCGAGGTGACTAGCCGGCGCAGGGAACTGCTGGCCGCGCTTCTGACGATCTGGCGGTGGGGCAGAATTGCCACCGACATCGAGCGCGGTCGTTCGCTTGGCAGTTTCCCGCAATGGTGCCGCTGGGTCCGTGATCCCTTGCTGGCGCTCGGTTGTCACGACCCGGCCGAGCGGGTGAGTGAGGCAAAGGAGCGCGACGGGCGCCGACAGGCCATCGCCGACCTATTTGTGATCTGGTGGGAAAGACACGGCGACCAGCCGACGGCGGTGAACGACCTCCATGAGGACGTTAAGCAAGCGGCGGACCCGCAAGGGCGCGGTCGCCAATATCTTGCATCCCAACTCGAAAAGCTCGCCGGCTCTCGTATGGCCGGGTTCTTGCTCACGCGCCAGAGGCCGGCCGGAAAATGGGGCGTGGCGACCTACGCGCTTCAGGAAACCGGCGCGTCCGGCGATCATAGGGACCATCGGGGGGATAGGGTCACCGATACCGCCTATGCCCCCTATGGCAATGGAGAGCAGCGCGAAAACCGCCAGACATCTGAGGCGTCTCAAACTCCGATGCCCCCGATGGTCCCTATGGCTTCGTCCGCATCTCCACATTCGGCGCACTGGCGGAAGGTGTTATGAGCGCGGCCGAGGCTCTTCGCGCCGCGCGCGCCGCTGGCATCACGGTGGTGCTCGATGGCGAAGCTCTTTTGCTTGAAGCAGAAGCTGAGCCGCCGTGGGCCTTGCTTGATGCGCTGTTGCGACACAAGCAGGCGATTCTTGACCTGTTGCGGCCCGAGCAATGCGGATGGACCACTGATCAATGGCGCGCGTATTTCCACGAACGGCGCATGATCGCCGTATCCAGTGGCGGACTATCGCGAGTCGCCGCAAAAAATCTGGCGCTGAAATGTTGCGTGGTCGAATGGCTGAACCAGCATCCCGTTCTATCCGAGCCGGGATATTGCGCGTGGTGCGGCGAGACTGAAACCGCAGGCGCGGTAGTGCTCCCGTTCGGGACTGAGTCGGGAATGCACACCTGGCTGCACGCCGAATGCTGGACCAACTGGTATCCCGCGCGGCGGAACGAGGCGCTCGCCGCACTTGGCGCCATGGGCATCGACGCCGAGTTTTCAAACGATTTCGGAAAAAACGGGGGCGCATAATGGGTGGCCTAGGATCAGGACGGCCGAGCGGCTGGGGGCGCGACAAAGCTGAAAGGCTCTGGTCGATTGATGTGAACGGACTTCACCGAGCCGGTTGCTTACGCCCGGGCTTTCATGGTCGCTGGCGGTACGACGGAGATGGCGACAAAGAGGCCGAAATCGCCGTTCGGGCCGAACAAGAACAATTCCGTCTCGAATATCGCACCTGCGCGAACGAGGGCGATTGGGAAGCTGTTGTCGAAACTTTCGAGATCGTTCGCGTCCCATGCCGTTTTGGCGGAGAGCGGCCCTATTTCATTTGCCAAGGGGGCTTGGATGGGGATGCCTGCGGCCGGCGTGTCAGCAAGCTGTACCGGGCGCGCCAGCGTTTCCTCTGCCGCCATTGCTGCCAGCTGACCTACCTAAGCCAGTGCGAGGGGCGCCTGATGCGTCTGAGAAGTAAAGCACTTAAAGCTGTGAAGCGATTGGACGGTAATGCTTCCTCATGGATGGACCTCCAGAAGCCGAAAGGTATGTGGCAGCGTACCTACAATCGCTTGCATCGGCGGGCTTTTGATTTGGAGGTGCAGGCCGAAGACGCGTTTGGAAGCCGGTGTGCCCAGCTGGAAAAGCGCGCCGCAAAGAATAAAGGGAAAAACAAGCGCGTCGGTGACGCGTAACGACCACTAGGAAGTTTCGGCCACGTAACCGCGCGAATGGAAGGCCGCCGCCTATTTCGACGAGAAGGCGAACCAGGTGCAAAACGACGCGCTGCATGCGATCTTCTCGGGTAAATCCGGCGGCCATCCCGCCACGCTCGCCTCCTTCATCGGCGAGATCGTCGGCGCCAAGAACGTGCCCATGCGCTACCAGGGCGACGGCAAGCGCGCGAGCCTGACCATCCCGGGGATCGTCGAGGCCGAGATCGAGCGGCTCGAAGGCCAAGGCGGCAAGCCGATCACCATCGACAATCATCCGCTGTGCATCGCCCCCGGCGAGCCGGCGACGGTCGCGCGCTCGAAGAATTTCCGCTTCAGCGATTTCGGCATGGATTGGAAGCTGTCCGGGCGCAACGGCTTCCTGTCGAAATTCACCTACGGGTCGGCGTGAGCGCCATGTCGGACCGCAGGCTAATGCTGGTGAGCGCGTGGCAGGGCCGCGCGCTTACCTGGGCCAGTCTTGCCGGCGTCATAGGGCTGAGCTGGCTCTATCTCATGCGCATGAATAGCGGAATGGCGGCGATGATGCCGGCCATGGCGCATCACGCCATGCCGGCGCCGAGCCTCGTCGCCGCGCTGCTGCCCGCCTTCCTGATGTGGAGCGTCATGATGGTGGCGATGATGGTGCCGACACCGTTCACACGCTGTCGCTGTTCATGGCGCTCAGCGCCCAGCGCAGCCCGGGCCGGCCGATCGCGCTTGCGGCGTTCTCGTTCGTCGGCGGCTATGTCGCGGCTTGGGCCGGCTATTCGGTTCTGGCGGCGGCCGCCCAAGTCGCCTTGGCGCGCGCGGCCTTGCTCACGCCCATGCTGCAGAGCACGAGCGTCGTCTTGAGCGCGGCGATCCTGCTGGCCGCCGGCCTTTTCCAATTCACCGCACTCAAGGAGGCGTGCCTTGCCAAATGCCGCACGCCGCTCGGTTTCTTCCTCGCCGAGTGGCGCGACGGCGCGGCGGGAGCCTTCGCGATGGGGCTGCGGCACGGCAGCTTTTGCGTCGTGTGCTGTTGGGCGCTGATGGCGGTGATGCTGGTCGTCGGCGCGATGAACCTGTTGTGGATGGCGGCGCTGACGGCCTTCATGCTGGCCGAGAAGCTCGTCCCCGCGCGCTGGCAGCTGAGCCGGCTCGCCGGCGCCGCCTTCGTTGTTTGGGGCGTGTTCGTCCTCGTTGCGTTCTTGCGTTGAGCGACGCCTGGGCGACCCGTTTCCGCCGCTAACCCATTGATTCCGCTGCGCCTAGAAATCGCCACTGCCGCGGGCCCCGCGACCTCATTATATTGGGTCGGTAGGGGCGAGCGGCGCGATGAAACGACGGATCGCGGCGATCCTGGTCGCCGACATAGTCGGCTACTCCAGCTTGATGGAGTCCGACGAGGATGGCACGGCCGAGCGTCTGGCTCGCTGCCGCGCCCTGATCGATGGCGAAATTGCCAAATGCGACGGCCGCCTGTTCAAGGCCATGGGTGACGCGGTGCTGGTCGAGTTCGCCAGTCCGATCAACGCGGTGCGTTGCGCCGCCAATGTCCGCGCCGCGCTCGCCGTCGCCGGGCAGAACGACCCGCAACCCTTGCGCATGCGCTTCGGCCTGCATCTTGCCGACGTGCTGGTGGAGAACGAGGACCTGATCGGCGACGGCGTCAACCTCGCCGCCCGCATCCAGCAGGCGGCCGATCCCGATGCGATCGATGTCAGCGCCGCGCTGTTCGAGCAGATCCGCCGGAACTCGCCCTTCGCCTTCGACGACCGCGGCGATCAGCGTTTCCACAACATCGCCGAGGCGGTGCGCGTCTATCGCGTGCGCGGCGAGATCGTCCGCCACGTCTACCAAAATGCGCCGACGCGGCCGACGCCGAAGCAACCCAAGCGGCCGCACTCGATCGCCGTCATGCCCATAGAGACGAGCGCCGACGATGAGGAGCGCAGGTACCTGGCGGAGGGCCTGACCGAGGAGCTGATCTTCGAGCTCGGCCGCTTCAAGAAATTGTTCGTCACTTCGCGCTCGGCAACGCGCGCGCTTGGCGAAGGCGCCCTCGATCCGCAGACTGTGGGCGAACGGCTGGGCGTGCGCTACGTGCTGAGCGGCAGCATCCGCCAGTTCGGCAAGCAGATCCGTTTGAGCCTTTCCCTCAGCGAGACGGACACGGGCGGCGTGGTGTGGAGCGACCGGCTCAGTGAAAGCTTCGAAGGCCTGGTGAACCGCATTGACGAGGTCATGTCCCGCATCGCCTCCACCGTGCTCGGGCGCATCGAGGCGCAGGATATCGCCGCCACGCGCATGCTCAAGGCGGAGTCGATGACGGCCTATGAATTCCACCTGCGCGGCCTGGAATTCCACCGGCTCGGCGGTGTCGTGGACGAGAACCTGCGCGAAGCGACCAATTGGTTCGAGCGCGCCATAGAAGCCGATCCGAACTTCGCGCGCCCGCGCGCCATGTGGGTCTGCGCGCGCTCCGGCCTGCCGGAGTTCGACATGGAGGACGGCGAGCGGCGCACCCAGCGCGCGCTCGAGCTCGACCCGAACGATCCGGAAGCCAACCGCATCATGGGCTCGATCCTGATGCAGCGCGGCTTTTTTGATGCCGCGCGCAAGTACCATGAGAAGGCGATGGAGCTGAGCCCCTCCGACGCCTACATCAAGGGCCGCTCGGCGGCCTTCTATAATTTCTCCGGCGAGCCCGAGCGTGCGCTGCAATTGCTCGACGAGGCCGCCGGGCTCGACCCGTTCCTGCACGTCTGGTGCATCGAGGAGCGGGTGGCGGCGCTGTATCACCTCGGCAAGTATCGCGAGGCGATCGAGGCGGCCCTGCAGCTGACCTTCCAGACCCGACGCTCGCGGCTTTACCGCGCGGCCGCGCATGCCGCGCTTGGCGAAACGGAGCGCGCCCGCGAGATCGTGGCGGAGGCCGTGGCCGCCACGCCGGACCTCACGACGGAAGCGGTCGAGTATCACGAGTGCTATCGCGACCCGGCGGTCAAGCGCGGTTTGATCGATTTGCTGGTGCGCGCCGGCCTGCCCGAACGCGCCGCGGCGCCGGCGGCGTCCTGACCGCGGCGCTGATTCCAACCGGGCAGCGCGCTGGCGGCTATTTTATCGACGCCGCGAGATCGCGCGCGGAGGCGCCGTGCGTGGTCCAGCCGCCGTCGACCGGCACCACCGCCGCGGTGATGTAGGAGGCCGCCGGCGAGCAGAGAAACAGCACCAGATTGGCGACGTCCTGCTTGGTGCCGAGCCGCCTGAGCGGCACCGCGCGGGCGACCTTCTGGCGCGCTTCTTCGCTCGGCGCCAGCCGCGCCATGCCTTCGGTGTCGCCAATCGGGCCGGGGATGACCGAATTGACCCTGATGCCGTCGCCGCCCCATTCGATCGCCAGCACGCGCGTGAGCATGTCGACGCCGGCCTTGGCGGCGCAGACATGGGCCTGCAAGGCCATGGCGACCTCGGCCTGCGGCGCCGAAATATTGACGATTGAGGCGCCCGGCTTGCGCAAGTAGGCGTGCGCGCTGCGCAGCACGTTGAAGGTGCCGAGCAGGTCGATATCGACCACCGCCTTGAAGCCGTTGGCCGACATGCCGAGCGCGGGAGCTGGGAAATTGCCGGCCGCGCCGGATATCAGGACGTCGAACGCGCCGAATTTCTCATGCGCGCTCTCGAGTGCCGCTGCGGTGGCGTCGACATTGCGCACGTCGGCGGTGAATCCGAGGACCTCGCCGCCGTGCTTGAGCAACTGCTGGCGCGCCTGTTCGACCCGCTCGGGCGAGCGGCTCATCACCGCGAGCCTGGCGCCGGCCGCGGCGAAAGCCTCGGCAATGCCGAGATTGATCCCGCTGGTGCCGCCCGCGACGAATACCGTGCGGTCCTTGAAATCGAAGCTCTGCATGGCTTTTCTCCCCGCCCCTTATGCCGGCATGGCGCGCGATGATAGCCGACGGATGGCGGGAGAGAATGCAACCACCGGGTTGAGGCGGCGGCGTCCATTAGCGGCGGTGTTTCTTTTGCCTGCGCTCGGGTTCGGCAAAAACGCCTCGCTGACGCCGAACAGGCCGAAGGCGATCAGACCGATCGCGGTCGCGCCGAGCAGCGGGCCGCCATAGGGTTGCCGCTGGATCGTTTCCAGCGCGCCGCTGAAGCCTTCCGCCTGCTGCGGATCGCTGGTCACGGCTGCGAATACAAGGAAGGCGCCGACCAACAGGAACACGAGCGCGCGCGCCAACATGCCGACGATGCCGATCGCGGTGACATAGGGGCGCGGCTTGGGCTTGACGCGCACGCGCTGCTTGAAGCTCTGCCGCAGCGCCGAAACCACCAGGCCGACGCCGGTGGCGACCGTTGCAAATCCGGCGATGCCGACCAGGATGCCACCGCCGGGCATGCCCATGAGCCACGCCGTCCAGTCGCGCACGGTCGCGTCGTCGCTGCGCGCGACGTCCCAACCGAGCACGATCGATGCCGCGACCACGGCAAGCCCGGCATAGAATATGCCGCCGGCGGCGAGCGCGGCGCGATGCAGGGCGCCGAAGAGATCGTCGCCGTAGCCGTGCAGATCGGCGACCGCTTCGAGGGCGCGGAACGCCGCAAAGCACACGAGCCCGATGACGGTCGGGCCGGCGAGCGCCCAGCCGGCCGGCGACGCGAGCAGGCTGTGCAACGCGCCCGTCGTGCCGACCGGCCGCGTCGCATGCCCGAGCGCGGCCCAGCCGGCGAAGCCGCCGAGGATCAGGAACACTGCGCCGCGCCCCGCGTAGCCTGCGCGCGCAAGCCATAGAGTGGCGCGTTGCCGGCGCGGTTTCATCGCTTAGGCGCCTGTTCGTCGCGCAGTCGCTCCGCGGAAGCGGCGGCGGTGGCGACGTCGCGCGGATAGCTGAAATAGGCCGGTATGGCGAGCGCGCTCGCCGCCAAGAGCGGGACCAGCATAATCATGTAGGTCCATTTCAAGCCGACCTCGCCGCCGCCGAGCCAGCTGGAGACGGCGCCGAACAGGATCGGGGCGCCGCCCTCAAGCAGTGCACGCAGCGCCATGCGGCCTGATTCGCCGCGCCCCCACATCGACGCGGGCACGATGTCGAGCCGCGCGGCGTCGATCGGCGGGTTGGCGGCGGCGAGCATGGCGGTGCCGACGGTGAGCAGCCCGATGCCGAGATAGACGTCGCTCGTCCACATGCCGGGGCCGATGAACAAGGTAGCGAGGAACAAGGCGGCGCCCGGCACCAGCACGCGCGCCTGGATCCAGCCGCGGTCGAGCATGAGACGCGACAGGCGTCCGCCGGCCATCACGCCGGCGAGCGCGCCGAGGCCGATGATGATGACAAGTGCGCTCAGCGTGCCGCGTGACACGCCGTAGTGCTCGGTCAGATAGATCATGGCGAAGCCGCGGATGCGCGGAGTGCTACGGGCGATCGGATATGAGCAGACCAAAAGCCAAGAACTGCCCCAACCGGTAACGCTGCCCTGCGAAATGAAGATGACTGTCTGAAGCACGCTGTGATTTATCGAGCTGATCGGCGTCTGCACGGCGCATACATGGCGGCAAGGTCTTTGCCTGCGAGATAGATCACTTTTGAAGTGAGGCCGCCATGCTTGCTGATCCATTGTAGAATTTCAGGAGGATAGACCGACAAGAAGATAGCGGTCCCAATAGGGTTCTCTACCTGGGTCTTTCCAAATTCATCCCACGCCGCATGAAAGCCGAATCGTGCTTTCCTGGTAAAGCATCGCTGGTTCTTCGCAATGAGACCAAGCACCATCGTGCAGGCAGAGAGGCAGTCCTCGTCGATTACGACTCGCACACCGCGCGCTTGCAGATATTGATATTTGGCGAAGTATTGAAGGACATCACCGCCTCGGTCATTTTTGATCAGCACTTCGCTCTTGGACTGCCCTGCGCTGCAAAAAACCCACGCAAAGGCCAGAGAAACTAGCAGCAACCACTTTGTGACTCGCATCGGCATCCAATCTAAGTCCCGAGAAAACAAATTTTAGCAAACGGCGCGCCCGTCGTCTGCACAAGTAAGCAGGGCTGACTTTGACCCGACATCAGCGTCGCCCTCGACACGCGTGAAGCCCCGTGACCCCGAGGCGTCCGTGCGGGTCGCCTTGCGAGACGTTAGGTGTCCGCGCTGCAATGGGCATGGGAGGCCGCATATTGTTGGGCTCTCCGCGCAACCTTCTCAGGTACTGAAGGATAAACAGACCTGAAGCGAGAAGGCGAAAAAACACCTTTGTGATCCTGAGACATCCCCAGCGGCGAACAGAAAGGGACAAAATAGGCGTGATTTCGCCCGGTACAATGATAAGCTGTACGACCTAGATGGATCAGGCCGGCAGGGGGGATATCATGCTGGACCGTGTCGAGCGCCGTCTCGCGGCAATTCTCGCCGCTGATGTCGTAGGCTACAGCCGCCTCATTGGCGAAAACGAGGGCGAAACACTTCGTCGGCTCAAGGAACTGCGACGTAGCGTGGTGGATCCCATCATCAAGCAGCATCAGGGCAAAATTGTAAAGACAACCGGCGATGGCATTCTTATCGAGATCCCCAGCGCTGTGGAAGCGGTGCGCTGCGCGGTCCGCGGTTCCCTTGCCGCGGCCTCTTTTTGTGCCGACAACGCAAGAGGCCGCGCTGCCCGCTAAAGCTGCACGGCCTCAGGGACCGGATAACTGGCTCAATGTTGAGGCGCTTCTCCCGTTACCCGACCAACCAGTCAACGCAGGCTCGGCGGTCTGGTTTCCGACAAAGCGGCGACCGATGCATTGAAGCAGCATTGGAAGTGAGCGCGTATTAGGGGGTGGTGCGACCTCGCCCCTATACGCCGTTAACCTCCGGGGCGACCCCTGATGTTAGAGGCCATGCTTCGCGCATGGCCTCTTTTTTAATCTTCCGTTTGGTATCCGAGTAGACTTTCGACCAAAGTCGTATACGCTTGACGGGCTGCCCCAGCGGGGGCGAGGCGGCCAATGACAGCGCAAAACAAGGCGCATGAATTTCTAGAGGATCCACCCGCCATCTGCGGAAAATGCGGTGGCAAGGGTCGATTGGTCTGTGTAGTCCCGTCCGCGTGCGGCAAATGCGAGATCTGGACCTATAATTGTACCCAATGCGGCGCCACCATTGAGCATATCAAGATAAGAGAGAAATAGCCGCGCACCGACCGAAGCGCGGCGGGCCGGGTAGGGGCCTTGCTGGCGGCGCATCCTTCTTGTCACCCGGCGAACGTTCCGCGGCATTGACCCGCGGCCCCCGCGGCCTAGTTGTGGAGCCTCAACAGGTTGTTCCCGGTCAGGCCAAGTCTGCTGATGGGCGGCTTGGAGCCGATACTGCCATGAGGCCGATGCCAATTGTAGCGATGTAGCCAGTAGGGCAGCTCGGCGGCGCGTTGTCGTGATGTATTGTAGGCACGGGCGTAGGCCCATTCGCGCAGGCTGGTCTGGATGAAGCGCTCGGCCTTGCCGTTTGTCCTGGGCGTGTAGGGCCTGGTGAAGATGTGCCTGAGGCCGAGCCGCTTGCAGGTTCTGGCGAAGGCTCTGGAGCGATAGCAGGAGCCGTTGTCGGTCATGACACGTTCGGCCTTCACTCCCAGGCTGGCGTAGTAGGCGATGGCGGCCTTGAGGAAGGCGACGGCGCATTCCTTCCCCTCATTCTTCATCACTCTGCTGAAGGCGATGCGCGAGGCGTCGTCAACGCAGACGTGGACGAACTCCCAGCCCGCGCCCCGGCTCTTGTTCGGACCTGAGCGGTCGCCTGTGATGCGGTGGCCTTTCCGGTTGAACTTGCCCAGCTTCTTGATGTCGATGTGGATCAGCTCGCCGGGACGTTCGCGCTCGTAGCGCCGCACCGCCTCAGCCGGCTCCAGCATCTTGAGCTTGTTCAGACCCAGCCGCTTGAGGACGCGGCTCATCGTGGCCGGCGAGACGCCGACCTCGACCGCGATCGCCTTGCCGGTCAACCGCTGGCGGCGCAGCGCCTCGATCCGCTCCACGATGGCTTGCGGTGTTGGGCGCCGGAGCCGGTGCGGCCCGTGAGCTGCGGTCCTGAAGGCCCGCAACGCCTTCAGCGCGATAACGCTTGACCCATTTGCGTACCGTCCGCGGGCAAACGCCTACGGCTCCGGCAATGGCCTGCGGCGTTTTGCCCGCTTGCAGCCTGGCTCACGATCCACTCTCGACCGCGCGGCGTCAGACGGGCATTCTTGTGCATGTTCATCCGGTCCTTCTCCGAGATTGCTGAGGCTTCGGCACCTTCAGCTTCTCTCGGCAGGGGCCGGGTGGACAACCTATTGAAAGCTCCCGCCTAGTGCAGGCAGTTGTCGGAGCCTTTTTCCCCGACATGGTTCGGGAGATAATTCGGGATGAGATGGCAGAGCGCGGAATCACTGAAAGCGATTTGCGCGAACTCATCCGGAAGCTGGAGAGCCCGGTCGGCGACCAATGTTGATGGTCGTGGGACTAGTGAAAGCGGGTTTAGCGACGTGCAGATCGTGACTATTGGGAGACGCAATGAGCAGCAGGACACTTAAGGCCCGCCTGGGCCGAATTGAGCAGAAACGGCCAACTGGCGATTTGCCGAAAGTCTTGTTTGCCAGTTGCATGTTGCCTGAGGAGCCCACTCGAAGAGAAGGTGCGGCGGTGGCTTGCGGAATGGAAGGCATATATCGCGTTTAACGGTCACACGATCATGTACGATGGTGGCCCTGGGGCGCAAAGCCGCACATACGAAAATGGCTGGCGAAACACTACCCGGAGTTACAGGGTAGCGAGCAATGAGCACGGCTGAAAACGGCGTGACGGCGAATGCCGCAGATGTTGCCGCTGCAATCTCCCGGTACATTGGCAACGCTCGTCCCGACGAGGATCAGGTCTATGCGATGATGGAGCAATTTGTGGACGCGGAGAGTAGCACCGCACTCGACGTGTCTCCGTAGCGGCGGGCCGCGCGAACGACCCGCCGCCTCGCAATCCAGCTCTCGCCCGCGGCCGTTTTAGTAACAGACACGACGCCGCACCAACACGCGGCGACCACGGCGATTGACGACCCAACGTCGTCTTAGGTAGCAGTCAGCGTAGGCGTATGGGCCGCCGCCCGCAGCGCCGAGGGCTAGTCCGAGGCCGAAGCCGCGCCATCCCCAGCCGCGGCCATGATGGTAATACCTACCATGCCCTGCATGGTGATATGCTCGATGCCCTCCATGGTGATGTGCTGCACGGGCTCCATGAAAGTGTCCTCCATGGCCTGGATGGCCATGGCCTCGCGCACTGGCTGCGGTCGGAAGGGAAGCGATGCCCGCGATAGCAATTGCAGTCGCGACCGCGGTCCCAAGTTTTCGTAAGGACGCCATCGATTTCCTCCATTCCTGGTTTCTCCTTTCTCACCAACTGGGTCGCAGGCGTTCCGCGTGGAACCGCGCGGTCGCGGAGGGCCGGATTACGGAACATTCCTCACAATCCGGGCCTGCCGATCACTGGATCGACTATCTCGAAGCCCGCGGCTCGCCGCGTTGTTGGCAGCGGCAGGTGTTCCGTGTGGAATTGTCGCAGTCTAGAGCATCGCTGCATGTAGACCCCTAGAGATTTTGAATCGACAATGTTTTGCACAGCCGCTTTTCAGGCGGATCATAAATTCGCGCCTCGTGGACGCTGACGGCGCTGGGTGGAGAACCATCATGATCGGGAAATCATTCGGCAAATCGCACTTAGTCATCGCTTCGGCAGTCGGCCTGCTGTTGACGTCGGCCGCTTCCTATGCGGGGCCAACAGCAATGCCGGGTTCCTCGCAAATTGATGGGGCGAACGCGGCGGCAAGCAAGAAATTTGCTCAGGTGCGTCGTCATCCGCCCGGAGTTGTTCGGCCGCCCGTTGGCCGGCCACGGGGACCGGTTATTGTGACGCATCCGCGCGGGTGGCGTGGCGCACGTTGGGGCGCAGTTGTCGCGGGTGTCACATTGGGGACGGTCGTTGCAGTCGCCGCAAACACGCCCCCGTCGCCGCCTTCGCCAGACCTTTGCTGGACGTGGGCAAACAACGCGCGAACTCGGGGGTATTGGTACTATTGTTCAGGCCCGTGAACGATATCGACTGCACGCTCACAAATCTCCCGTGAGAGAGGAAGGGCAGCGACATGTCCGTGTCGGGCGTATTGACACCGTTGATGCGCTTGCGGAACCCCGTGGCTCCAAAGAGCAGTCAGCAAAAGCATCCGAGTTGCTTGATCTTCATATATAGCTCAATGCAGACATCATGAAGTTCAACGTGCGAGCGCAATTGGCTCATTCTTATTATCGCGTGAGCAGTACTGACTTTAAGCGGCCTCGGCGAGCATTCTTCCTCGTTCACTCCTGCCGCGATATTTCACCGACCGCTGTAGTCCCGGCTACGATTCATCCGCCAGCGCGGCGAGTGCCCTAAAGGTTTAGGCATACTCAACACGCATTGTCCCGAAAACTCTCGCCGTGGATTTTGCTACCTAAGGCCGGCTTCGAAAAGCTGCTGCCGCCGCGGTGATCGCCGCGGGAAGCGCCGAAGGAGGACGCCTCCTTCTCCCTGTTAGACGACCATTGCGTTCGGGCGCCGGCGGCGGATGTTCGAGCCGCGAGCGGCCGGCGCTTGGAAAATCTGGGCGTGCTGCGAATGCATCGCGGGTCTGCCGGATGGCGATTGTCAGGTTCGGCGTGCGCGGCACCACAATAATGTTGCGCAGGCCGAGGTCGTAGAGCATGTCCTCGGCGGATTTAAGCTGCTCGAGCCCCCAGGAGCGGTGCTCGCCATCGTGCGGCAGGTAATGCTTGCCCCAGGCGTAGCCTTTGGCTTGCATCTCCCGCACGTAGTATTACAACGCCTGAACGCTGGCCTCGAGGAAATCGATCCAATTATCGCAGCCGTTGATGTGCTGGTGAAACGCCAGCCGGTTGCGCGTGTCCGCCGGCGGCTTCAGCCCCTTGCTATGCCTGAGACAGGCTTGACCGACCGATTTTGATCGAGTTGTTGCTGTATGCTATCGAGTGTGTGGGCTTACCGCTAATCCACAGCCTCCGTTTGCCCAGATGCGAATCCATATTATCAGTTAACCTTCCGAAGCCTAGCGAGGACACGCAGATGGAAGATCAATCGATTGGCTGGATCGCTGCGATTATCATCGGCGGCATTGCAGGCTGGCTCGCCGAGCAGTTCATGAAGAGTCAAATGGGACTTCTGTTGAACATCGTGCTCGGCATCGTAGGGGCTGCCATAGCCAGTTTTCTGTTCAGTTTCTTCGGTATCTCGTTCGGCGGTTGGATCGGTTATCTGATTGCCGGATTTATCGGAGCTTGCATCCTGATCGCGATTGCGCGCGCGTTCAGCGGCGCTTACGGGCGACCCTGAGCCACGGAGCCGCAGGTTACAGCAAAAGGGAAGGCGGGCACATCCGGAACCGAGCCGCGCTGGCCCGTTCAGGTCTTCGCCTGCCTTCCGCCTGCCGCACGCTAACCCCGCCTCCCACCACCCGGTTTCGGGTGGGGAGCGGCAGCCCCGGCTGAACCCCCTCCACGGTTATAGCTCTGGGCCGACCCCACCTGCATACCTACATACCCGGTAAAGCCATTTTAGAAGGCCGCTGTGGCGGACGTTGCAGGGGGCGGATCGAAAACCCAAGCATTTTCGGCTGGTCAGCCCGTGCGGGTGCGACTGATGCATCCGTGCGCTCACGCAGCTCATTGAGTAGCCGCGCGTTCTCGATGGCGATGACGGCTCAACTCGGCAAGGGCTCGACTTTTTCCATCACGCTACCGATCCAGGTTGAGCAGGAGGTCCAAATACCATGACCAAACGCATTCTGGTGGTGGAGGATCAGGAGGATAATCGCCAAATTATTCGCGATATGCTTTCGGCTACCGATTACCAAATTACGGATGCGGAGAACGGGGAGGAAGCCCTAGCTGCGGTAGCGGAACAGCGGCCCGATCTCATCCTGATGGATATTCAAATGCCGATCCTAGATGGCTATGAGGCGACGCGGCGGATCAAAGCCGATCCGGCGCTGCGATAAGAAGGGGCGCATGGTTACGCATCTTCCGTTGGGCGGGGAGGCGGGGCGTCGGTCGGCTGCCCGGTTACGTCCTCGTAGTCGGCCTCGATGAGCTCGGGCTCCGGCAGCTCACGCGGCTGGCCTCGATAACGAGCTCTTGTCCCGGCGACGGGACTTCTAGAGCTGCCACCACCACCACCTTTGAACCTCCAGGCGGGCTTCAGTCCTGCTGAACGGCAGGTCGGTATCGCAATCGACATATACTCCGTTCACGCCACAACCCGAAAATCCTTGGGGTTGATGATACGGAAATTGTCGGTGACCGAATCACAGAGGTTCGCCCAATTCCCCGGAACCTTTTCACGCAGAAAACTGAGCGTTGCGTCGGCAAATTGGGCGCAAGTTGCGTAGCACTTGTTGTGCGTGACGTTTCTGTGCATGAGACCCCATAACCGCTCGATCGGGTTCAAGTGCGGGCAATAGCTTGGGATGAAGTGCAGCTTGATGCGTCGTCCCGGCAGGGCTAACCATTCCTGCACGAGCTTGGCGTGATGATAACGCGCGTTGTCCAGGAAAACATGGATGAGCGCCAACATCGGATAGAGCGTCTCGATCGATTGCAGCAGCCTGATCGTCGAGGCGGCGTCGATGGTCAGGGCCTCGATCATCCGGGTTTGCCCGGTCGCCAGGTCGATCGCGCCGTGAATGTTGATGCGTTGACGCCCGCTCGTCTGCTCGATCGCCAGCTTCTCCTGGCTCGGCGCCCAGCAGCCGACGGGCCGTGCGGCATGGGTCGGATGCACGGCGTCAGCAAACAGTACGGCCTCGTCGTCGCCCAAGGAATTCAGCAGCTTTTCGTAGCTCTCAATGAAAGCCTTCTGCTTTTCTTCGTCAAGCTTGCGCGGAATGACATTGGGTTTGTAATATTCGAGCCCCAGGCGGTGCAACAGCGCGATCAGTCCTGACCGGCCTTGGTAAACGACGCTGAATTCATTCTCGATCCAGGCGCCGACCTGGCGCGTTGTATGTGGTAAGGCAGCGGCAACCCAGGCTTTCAGCTTTTCCTGTTGCTCGCCGCTCAACTGGCAAACGCTGCCCTCGTAGCTGAAGTTCGTCAGGCCCTCGATCCCATCCGCTTCATACAGGCGATACCAAGTGCGGATGGTGTCGTCGTCCAGAAACAGGACCTTCGCAATCGCTTCGCAGCTCATCCCATCGTCGAGCAACACCAGCGCGTTCGCACGCCGGGCCAAACGATGAGCGGCCGACCCGTTCCGAGCCAACCCGATCAGGTCTTGCCGCGATTCTCTGTCCAGAAACCCGGGCCGAATCATCCGTACGGTAGAATCCGGTTCGCGCCGTTTGGCAAGGGGGGGTTCTTCGGATTCTCGGGGAGTCCGGGTATAGTCATCGTGCTGATCGATCGTCCCCAGTTCATTTCGGATACGGGTGTTTCGCCGGAAGTCGATGACCCGCCTGTTGATGGCTTGCCAGCCCGCGCGATTGCTAGGGATATCGAGCATGGCACCCTCCATTCGTGCAATCGGCTGTCATCTAGGAGGGAAAGACCCATTCTGTTAGTGACGCGGTTCACACAACGGAAAAAGTTATCGAATTGCCGATAAACGAGAAGGACCGCGCCTTTCCCGCGTCTGATCGATCAAGGGTGATCCGCAGATCGGCCAACCGCTGACGCTGCTCAACGCTCGCCTGGTGGCGGCGAAGGTGCATCAGGATCGTGGTCTGGGTAAAGACGTCATCGGCGAGCACCGGGAGCAGAAGGAGCGCCAGCGCGCCGAGCTGGAGCGCAAGGACGTCGACAGCTTCGCCGCCGCCGTCACCGACTACATCGACACCTATGCCAAGAAGGAGCAGCGCGGCTGGAGTGGTCCGCCCGCGTGGTCGGCCTCGATTATCCCGAGGACGGCGGCGAGCCGCAGGTGATCAAGGACGGCCTGTCAAGCGCTGGGACGACAAGCCCGTTGCCGAGATCGACCGGGCGCTGATCAAGACCTTGGTCAGCGACCATGCCAGAGGAGACGATCAGGTCGGCCACCTGCGGCGGCAGGAAGCGGCGTAGCCGTCTCATGCGTTCGATTTCGCCGATTTGCTCGCCGACGCGCTGCTCGAGCCCCTTGTTGAGTGGCGGGAGTTCATGACACGACGTGCCACGAAAAGGGTCAAGGCTCGTAAACCCCGGCGGCGCAACACCAAAAGTCGCCAGACGGGACATCTCCGTTCGATCTCGGCTTTGCAGAAAGAACTCGGTGAGCAAAAACGTCGGCGACTTCGACGAGGGTAATAATGCGACTATTTGATCTCTATCCTTACGTTGCGAGTTTTGGCCTGTCGCGTGAATACGACGAGTATATGCGCGAGCACCCGATCGTTCCCGGACGCGGGACAGCCTTAAACGCGATCTTCTTGTCGGCGGCTGGCTTCCGCCAGCAATGGCCACTATTCCGTCTCGGTGTGCGACACTGGCCCCGGGATTTCCGAAGCCGATTGCCATGCATTCGCCGCCGCGCATCCTGATGGCCCGGCGCGAATCTCGCGCGATTGTGTTTGTCTGGTGGCCCCATGTGAAGCATCTTGTCCGGTGGAGTTCCGTAAACCCCGTCGGTAATCAGTTCGGTGTGCCCAAGAATGGCATTAAGCGGCGTGCGCAGCTCATGGCTCATGTTGGCGAGGAACTGCGACTTGTGCTTGCTGGCCTCTTCAAGCTGGCGGCACGCCGGAGCTGAGATCACCCGCACGCCGACGCGCGGCGATCGCAGATAACCCCGCCGCTGCCAGTCCAACGTGCTTGCTGGTTCACATTGTTGAGAGCGGAAAAAAGAAGAGCGGGCGGAGGAGGGCATATGGCGCGCCATTTTTCTTTTGAAATCAATTACTCACGCGCATGCATCGGCGCGCGCCGCGAAGATGGGCACTACTCGCTCGCCGTTCCCCTATGATGTCGTAACCTGGCGCGCGTCCCAATCGGCAAAGCTGCGACACCCTGCAACTCTTTGCACTACGCCTCGCGGGCGCTGCCTTCGATTGCGCGGGCTGGTCCGGTTACCCTTCGATAGCGGCCATCTCAATCAATCCCGCGAACGGCGTGATGGGCCAACACCAGACTCTTGCGTGTGCGACATCGCCGTAATCTGGCGGCGGCAGCAGCAGGTGCGGTCCACCTCGTCAAATGCTACCGAGGTTGCCGCAATCTTGATTCGGTCTGTCGGTCGACCACTGAAGGCAATATCGCGGCGATCTCCGCGAAGATCAGCCCATGTGAGTCAACCTCATGGGCGCTCGGCGGTTATCATCCAATAGATGATCCGCCTTTCAATCAAATTGCGTTGCCCGTTGCGCTGGCGTTCTGGCACGTCTTCGCCGAAGACGAGATGGTTGACCAGCTTGTTGGGCGGCGCTCCGCGCGTCAGCTTGTTTCGCTCGATCACAACGTCGCTGTAGTTGGTCCAATCCCGAATGCGGAACCCCGCAGTTTCAAATTGGGCGCGCATTACGTTCTCGGAAACGAGGAAATTGATCGAGGCGTCATAAGCCCAAAGCAAAGGATAGAGGATGTCCCCACCGGGGCCGACAGAAAATTCGGTCGAGGTAAACAATCCGCCCGGCCTGAGCACTCGAAAAGCCTCCGCGAGAAATCCCGCTTTGTCGGAGATATTCATGGTGACGTTCTGGCACCAGACAACGTCGAAGGCCTTGTCGGGATATGGAAGATCGAGCGCATCGCCGATTTGCAGAACGACACGGCCGGAAAGGCCGCAGCGCTCGGTCAGGACCTGTCCGGTCTCTATCAGCTCCGGCGTCAGGTCGATGCCGTCCACTCGGCAGCCATAGCTATTCGCGAGGTAGCGCGCCGGTCCACCCAGGCCGCAGCCGATATCGAGGACGCGGCTATCCGGAGTCAGCGTAATCCGCTCCGCTTGGTCGCGTGTGGTCGCCAATCCGCCAGTATGGAGGTGCTCGACGGTCGCCAGTATTTCAGGGGTGAGGTTCTGCGGGTCGTGTCCCAATTCAGTGAGAACGGCGTCGATCCGTGCAAGCACACCACGCCGCGTCCAGTGATCCTGAACATCCCCAGTTCCTTCAGCCATCGGCCTTACCTCCCGCTCTATCGCGTCATAGCGTCGATGAAACTGTGGGACTGCCAGATGTCGGCGATTGGCCGAAGGTGATCGATCGCATCCTGATGCATCTCTTCGCTGCCAGAGGTGCAGCAATCTTCAAGTACGAGGCAGCTGTAGCCACGGTCGATCGCCGACCATGCCGTATTGGTGACGACAAAGTTTGTGGCGACGCCGGTTAGAACCAGATCAGTTATTCCACGGGTCTTAAGCGCATTATCGAGGCCCGAGCCGGCAAACGCACTAATATGACGCCCCAGGATGACAGGTTCGCCTTCTTTGCACACCAACGCGTCGTGAAGGTCATACCCCCAGGCACTGGGGCGGAGGACTTCGCCCGCCTCATGCTCAGCGGCGACGAATTGGCAGAACTCGCCCCGCTGCGGGTAGCGGTAATCGCCAGGCGATAAATCCAATTTGACATAAGCAATGAACATGCCTTTCTCGCGCGCCGCGCTCAGAACGCGATTGATCTTGTCGAAGAGGTTTGTCTTCTTCACCATCTCGGCAAAACCAGTGTGTTGCGCGACTGGAGATGCCGGGTCCGTCATGTGTTTCTGCAGGTGCAGCCCGAGTACAGCCGTCTTTGCCGCTTCCAGGTGCTCCGCCATAGTAGTCCCTCATGTTTCAATAGGCGGCCTGGCGATCATCGCGGAAACCCGGCCCACCCCGCAATAAAATAAACTGCCACCCAACGGTGTAACTGGGACTCAGAATTAACTCTAGCCTGCGCCGTGCACCGCGTCCACCGATTCAGCGATGTCCGCGGTGGGTCTTGGCCGTGTAAAAACGGCCTTATAGGGCCGTCAGTGTTGAGGCCAAAACTGGGCCGACTTCAGGCCGCGATCGCGGCGATCACCGACCTGATCCCGAGGATGTAACGGCGCGATCCTTTTGCCGTCGTCGGCGTTGAAAAAGCTGGAATACGGACGCTGCTGACCGCGCTAAAGGATGCGATTGAAAGCCTCAGTTACAAGGGCCTAAAGCTATCCAAGGTTCGATCAAATCGAAGACGAGCACGACAGACCCAACGAAACCTGTGAGGCCAGTCGGTGACCACTCGCCGAACTTGCCAGTCATTGAGATTTGTCACACCGAACAGGCGGCCCTGGTCACGCTTCTAACAAATCGACCATTAGGTCGGTCAACACACCTCATCGGAACAATGTGGCGAATGATGTATTCTCAGAGGGTCGGGGGGCCTCATTGTCGGAGTAATATGGTATTGTCTTCTTTACGTAACCGCCTGCAGGCGACCTCGACATTTGAGGACGCGGTGACGACGATTCTTAACGATGTGATTACTTTCCACGGTGCCGAATATGGAAATGTGCAATTGCCGGTTGGCGATGAGCTGGTCATCGTGGCCCAGCGAGGTCTAACCGCAGCTTTCCTAAAGAAGTTCAGGCGCGTAAGGAAGGAATATGGTTGTGCATGTGGCCGAGCGCTTCGGTTGCGTCGGACGGTGGTGATTAAAGACGTCGCAAAAGACCCGGAGTTCGCCGCGTATCTCAAAGATGCAAAAAACGCGGGATTTCGCGCAGTTCAGACCACACCCTTATTCACCGGCGACGGATTGTTGCTCGGCATGGTTTCAAACCATTTCGCTAATGTGCATGAACCGACACCATTTGAAGTGGAAATATTGCGATCATATAGCCTTCTTGCTGCCGAACACGCGTATAGCTTGCTAGGGAAAACGGCGCTGGCCGAGAAGGCCGAGAAAATGAACGAACTGCTCTACGCCTCAATCTTTATGCCGACTTCCGCCTAGCCGTAAACAATTACGACATTGGCAGGATGTTTGCTGTTGGCACCAATGAGCCTTTTCTCATTCCTCGGCCACACATGCTAATGCATTGGGTATGACGTCTTCTGAGCCAAAAAAGTCAATTGTCGAGAAGCGATCCGGCGATGGTCAGTTAGCGGACCTGACAGGTCGCGCGCTCCAATTGCGCATTCGCCAGCAAGAACTGCTCGCTGAACTCGGCGTCCTAGCCCTGCAGGGTGCTAGTTTTACTGAGATGCTCAATCACACGGCCAGAGTAACGGCGGAAGGTCTAGGAGCGGAATACTGCAAGGTGATGGAATACGTTCCGGCCGAGAGTAGGCTTCTGGTTCGCGCGGGCGTCGGATGGGGCGAGGGCGTGGTCGGGCATGCCAGCGTCGGGGCTGACTTGGCTTCACCTGCAGGCTATGCATTGCGCACGGGCAAGCCCGTAATTTCTAACCACCTCGAAAACGAGCAACGATTTCGTACGCCCGAATTGCTGGTAGAGCACGGTATTCGCCGTGCGATGAATGTGATTTTGCAAGGTGATGGCTCGCCATTCGGTGTGCTTGAAGTCGACAGCCGATCCGAAGGCGAGTTCAGTGAGCATGATATTGCATTTCTGCAAGGTGCCGCGAACATTCTCGGCATGGCCATCGAGCAGCAGCAGTACCAGCGCAAGCTGCAAGCCGCCCTCGAGCGCCATCGGATTTTACTCAGAGAGGTCAACCACCGGGTCAAGAATAGTCTGCAAGTGGTTTCGAGCCTGCTTCAACTGCAAGCAAGCGGCTCCGGCGATCCGGCATTGACTAGTCAGCTAAACGAAGCATCCACCCGTATTTCGGCCGTTGGCCGCGCCTATGAGCGCCTCGCCTACGACGCCGACTACGAGAATATCGGTCTCGCCTCCTATTTGCGCGAGGTCATTGGTGACTTGGAGACCGCAGTCGCTCCTTGCAAACTCCAGCTGGAAGCACCCGAGGAAATTCAGTTCGCGGCTGATCGCGCCATCCTCGTTGCTCTTTGCATCAATGAATTGGTTCTAAATGCTAGCAAACACGCGTATCCGAATTCTTCCGGCGGGCCGATTTGGATGCGAGTAGTTCGGACGGAAAGGGACCAAGTTCAAATATCGGTACGTGACGAAGGTTTTGGCTTGCCAGCTGACTTTGACCCAGCAACAAGTAAGCGGCTTGGGTCACGCCTGATCAATGCGCTGGCCAAGCAGCTTGGAGCTGAGTTGACGCGGCCGGTGTCGGTCGTTGGCACTAATTTTACGTTCCTTATTCCATTGGGTTCCGCTGGTGGTGCGCCGACGGCCCCACTCAAGAGTTAAACAACAAAAATCGTGTGTGCACTTAACGGTGGGCGCCCACGCTTCGGTATCCATACGAAGTGCGGAATGAAGCCGAGTATTTCGGTGAAATCCCTGATGAGAAGGTCCGCAAAGATTGCTCGACCTTGCGAGCGACATTGTGCAGACAAAGACTGCGCGCTTTGAGCCCGAGACGTTGACGCGCTCCGTCGAAGCGTAAAGACCGAGAAGGCGCCCTCAGTCGTCCGAAACAAGGCCGCAAGCGACCCAGCCAGGTTCCTACTTGCAACGGCGCGAGTTACACCCACAATGCATCGGCAGCAGCTATCGAAGTAAAAGGGGGGTCCCCGTGAAGCTCAAAATTTCAGCCGAAACCGTTATCGCAGGGACGGTTGCGTCCTTACGTCATACGCGGAAACCGGCCAATGAAATCGCCCAAACGATCATTCGCGACCTCGGATATTTCGACTTTTGCATCCAATCCAATTTTGCCGACAAACAGTCCATAAGTGGAACAGAAAAACCAAGTCGGCCAGAAACGGAGCAAACGAGCTAATAGTGCCGCGTTTGGATTTGCCTCGGGTTAATGCCTGATCTGAAGTCCGCCTCGAAGTGCCGCGCGAGCAGCCAGGCGATAGTCCTCAGCCCGCAGTTCTCCTCGTGGCACGCATTTGAGGCGGTCCTACAAGTGCGTGCAGTACATCGCGAAGCTGCCCCACCGTGAACGGCTTGGGGAGCAAACCCGACCAGCTGCAGGGTTTACTCGGCGTTTTGCGAAATGGGGCCCGGTCGGAAATCCGGGCGAATTCGCGGGTGAAAGGGGACCCATTCGTCAAGGTGCATGCGAGGGATGCGATGTCACGGCAAGTGAAAATCGAGGCCGTGACCTACGATGTTAAGAAGCCGCTACAGCTTGAAGAGAACAAAAGCGTCACGCTTCAGCCGGGGAGTTACTCGGGTCAACGCAGACAGCTTGGGGTCCCGACGATGGCGGGGACGTGCTGGACATCGCCGCAGTTCAGGTTGGAACTGAGCACAGAGCAGCTCAGGGCAATGGGAACAACCGTCGTGGAAGGTTATGTTTCTATCGAGTTTGACGTGACCAGGGCGGCCTTGGTGCGCTCGTGCTCGCTGGCGGCAGCGACGTCGACTTGGTGTTCTGCGCGGTGGCCCCGATGGCCTTGGCGTGAGCGAGGGCTTTGGTAAGTTCGGTCAGAATGTGGGGACGACCCTATCATCTACGTTTTCTGCAAGCGGCTCGCTGCGGCGGTTTCCTCTTCGTATTGGCAGCAGTGGAATTTTGCAAATGAAAATGAATAGGCACTAAAGGAGGAAGAGCGAAAGGGAGAGTAGCACCATGATCTCACTGGAAGATTGCGTTGGGCTTTGCGGTCTTAGCGAGGACGAGGTCGAAGCCATCAGCGAACACGAGCACATTCCCGAAATCGCGGCCGCGGCACTTGCTCAGTGCCTGCTCAATCAGCCGCATGGCGGCGAACAAATCCGCAGCATGATCGTTGATGACATTCACAAGGCGCTCGATGCTGGGCAGGTGAAGCATGCGGCGGCGCTGTTCACCGCCTTGCGCCATTTTCTGGATGAGCATCCTGAAGCACGCGTCGGCGTAGACACCTGACGACGCGAAGTTGCTCCATTCACGTCCTCGAAGCCGCGTTTGATCAACCGCTTAGGGATGTTGGCGCCAAACGTTGGAGTTTGAACTTGTCGCCCGAGGCGGTCGAGCTGTTGAGGAGGGTAGTTTCGAGAGTTTAAGCGAGAGGGTTTTTGAGTTTGGCAACGACCTTGCCGCTAGGGCAAGAACCCGTACCCAAGGGTAGTTTTATGCCGAGCCGCATTGCCTAACTTGACGCCACGGGCCTATGACAGCGTCAGCGATGCACGCGCTTCGATCGGCCGCTATCTGGAATTCTACAATCAGCGACGCCCACATGCGAGCCTTGACGGCATGACACCCGATCAAGCTTACTTCACCCAGCTGCCCTTCCGCTCGGCAGCCTATCCTTCAGCGCCCTTTGGTCCAACAGGTCGCAATTGGTTTCGCCACAGTCCTGGAGGCCCGGCAGGCCCCGCCTCACCCCTTGGTCACGCGCGCCACAGCATCCGCCAACGGCAATTCCCGAACGTCGCAAACGCCCTGGCTCTAAAGGGCTCTCCATGCTGCGCCGCGGAAAATCTTGCAGCTCGGGTTCAAAACTGCGGGATCAAGAAGCTCTATGGCTCATGAAAGTCGACCAAGGTTTGAAAAATGATATAGTTGCGGTGCACGCTGAGAAGGGCGGTATAAACCATGCGCGGCTCAATGCAGTGCGATCTTGAATTGATGGACAATTCCGGCCTTTACAGGTCGCATAGTTTTGAAGAACTCGATTTGGAGGTGCGGAGTGCTTTGCTTGAAGCGGGACGAGTTCGGACTTTTCTTTCCGGTCAGCCAATATTCGAACCGGGCACGCTCCACACCCACACCTATGTAATATTGCAAGGCCTCGTCCGGACCTATTATGCCGCATATTCAGGTCGGGAAGTGACCCTCAGTTATTGGGCAGATGGCGACGTGGTTGCGGGCCCCGACTTTTTCGGCGGCAGCGCACATGTTTGGGGTGGAGTCGCCCTGCGATCGACCAGAACTATCGCAATTTCGGGGCCCAAATTGAACGCGTTAGCTACGCGCATGCCCAAAGTGGCAATTTGGATCGCACAGGTCGCGATGTTCAAGCTGAAATGGATTTCATTGTTGTTCCAACTTCATGGGACAGAATCTGTTTCGCAGCGTTTGCCGCATTTACTCGTCATGCTCAGCGAGCTTCACGGCGTCAAGGAAGGTGATACCGTCGTGATCCGTCACCCTCTTAGCCAAAGCGATTTGGCGACCTTGCTTGGTACATCGCGCCAATGGACAAACAAGGCAATGGTTGAGCTTAGACAGCGAAACGTTGTGAAGACAGAAGATGGTCGAATTATCATTATCGACCTTCCAGCTCTCAAAAAACTCGCCCGCGGCGACATTTGACATCTTGTTTGTTCGGGACGCTGACCGTATTGTCAACTGGTTGACACGTTGTCCAATCGATCCGCGCTAGCCTGTTCGACAGCCGATAACCGTAAGAATAACTGCGTCTAATGGGAGTAACGCACATGCCAAAGGTTTTGCTTTTCGATACATGGGGTACCCTTGTCGACAATTACAGCATTGCCGACGTCATTGAGCCTTATGTGTTTGAATCCCATACCGCACAGCGAATTGCTCAAGACTGGCGAACGCACCAGAAATGGGCAATGTTCTATACAACGCTCGCCGATAATTTTGTCCCACACCCTGGTCTTAACGCGGCTTGTCTAAAGTGGGCGTGTGAAAAAAATGGCGTCAAACTGTCGCAATCAGCTCTCGATGACATCAATGCCAACTACCACAAACTTCGCGCATATCCAGACGTTATCGGAGCATTGAAACAGCTTAAGGATCTCGGCCTGACAATCAAGATCGTTGCAAATCCGACAAAGGCCATGATCGAGGCCCACAGCAAATTTGCAGGCACGATCAAATATATCGACGAAATCATCAGTTCGGGCGAAGAGGCGCAAGCCTTTAAACCGTCACCGAAAGTTTTCCAGCTCGGCATTAAACGCGCGGGATTCCCGAAAGACGACATCCTGTGGGTGACGGGTCACTTTTGGGAAGTCGTTGGGGCAGTTCGCCAAGGCTTGCGATGTGCATGGACTAACCGGGCGCGTCAGCCAAAGCTCGAGATTGGAGTCGAGCCAACATATACGACTAAAAACCTGCAAGAGCTCGCCGATGTCCTCGCGCGCGAAATGAAAGGGGAGGGCAAAGTCCAAGCGGCTGAGTAATCCGGGTGCACGGTTCATCTGCCTACCCCCATGATTTCCGTCGGATATCGGTTGTCGAGGGATAGGATAGCGAAAAACGATAAGCTCAAGGGAGGAACCCGTGATTAGGATCACACGTCGACAACAAATTGCTGCGATGGCCTGCACGATTGCGGGGCGTGTTTTGCCGGAAGCCACGCCAGCGCTGGCAGAAACCGAAACCAAAATTTCGGTTTTGACTTCGCCGACCGGCTCGGGTCCATATAATGCATGGGCAGTATTGCAGACGCGAGCCAAGGATAATCATCCGTGGCTTCGGCCTATTGCGGTCGAAACGCCCGGTTTTAACTACAACGTCAAATACTACGCCGAAAAACCCGATCTTTGGAAAAACACTCTTATTGGATCCGGCTCCGTGCTCGAGTGGGCTGCCAAGAAGGGACTGAAGCCTTTTTATCCGCAGCCTCTTAGCGCAGCCGGCGACTTCCGAATTGTTGGCGTAATGGCGCTAACCGGTATCACCTTCGTCACCACGAACCAAAGTATCCAAAAGATCGAAGACTTTTCCGGGAAGCGCATTGCTATCGGATTGCTTTCGCAAAACGAGTGGGGAATGTATCCACGGATGCTGTTTGATGGCTTGGATCTTACAAAGAAACTAAAGGCCCTCAACCCACTCGGCACGGATCCGAATGTTGAAGCACTCCTCGATGGCCGAGCTGATGTCGCGACGCTTGTGGCGTTTTCTAATGAGGACCTGAAGTACACAATTACACCGAGCCCGTTCAAGCTACTCGAAGCTTCCAACAGATCATGGCATTACATCAGCGTTCCAAAGGAGCTCGTAGAGCAATACAACAAAAAGACTGGCGCGCCATTCCACGCCCGTCTTTATTCGCCGAATCTGTTACCCAACCAAAAAGATCCGGTGGCGACGTTTGGAGATTTCTTACTGTTGACAGGCCATAAGTCCTTTCCGGACGACCTCGCATACGAGTTTGTAAAGCTCTGGGTCAAAATGGCCGACACCGTCGCTAAATACAACGCAATGGGGAAGATTTGGGATTCTCACAGTATTTCCGCGGCTGCACGCGTAACGCCAGAGTTGGTACACCCGGGCGCAATGCGGGCCTATCGCGAGCTAGGTCTCGTAACCTAGTCCATGACGGTCCATTCGGTCAGTCTCGAAAACGGCCCTTTGAATTTTATCAGTCGGGCGGCGCACCTGGTCTTCGTACCCGTGGCGCTGCTCGCCGTCCTCTATCACGTGGTCAGCGTATTTGTGACCCTCGAGGGCGCGATGCAGCATTATACGGTCCATCTGGGCTTCATATTGTTTTTAGGTGCGGCCTATGGGATCAGCGCACAGCAACACATGAGCTTACGCCGCATTGTGTGGACGACGCTGTTGCTGCTTGCACTCATAGCATCGCTTATTTCGACGCCTTTTCTATATATGATGGCGGAGGAGCTTGAGCTCTCCCAACCTTTCATCACGGTATTCCAGTTTATCCTTGGTCTGCTTCTTATTGCAGCGGTGTTCATCGAGACTTGGTCGATTTGGGGGGCGGCCCTTACTATCGTAAGCATCACAGCAGCTCTTTATTTTGGTTTTGGATATTTGCTGCCGTTCAAAGTTGTCGAACTGAATTTTTCGCCGACGTTGGTTGTCAGCTACTTGGCTGGAATGGGTGGTCCAAGAGGCCTGTTTACCTATATTCCGCTTTCAGCAGACACGCTTTTCTTGCTTCTTGTTTATGGTGGCTTGATGACAAGCACGCACGTGCTTGAAATGTTCAATGAACTTGGAAAATTGATCGGCAATGTATTGCGTGGCGGTGTCGCCTTTTCTTGCATAACTGCCAGTACCCTTATCGGTATGGTTACCGGACAGACGGTTAGCTGCATTGCGCTTAGCGGCTCGATGACGATCCCAACGATGAACAAAGGTGGTTTTACTCGGGAAGAAGCGGGGGCCATAGAAGTAATGGCCGCGAATGGCAGCCAGCTTATTCCGCCTGTGATGGGACTTGGCGCCTTCTTGATGGCGGTCACTCTGGGGATCTCTTACACCGAAGTGGCGGCAGCAGCGATCCTTCCCGCCTTCCTGTACATGGTAACCCTTGCTGTCGGTGTGTTTGCGCTCGTGCAGGCGTCACCGCGGATTCCCTATGAACGTCTCGCGGTTAACTGGCGGCTGCTTTTCTGGGTTTTGCCGTCATTCGTTCCGTCAATCGCCGTCGTGATTGTTCTTCTTGCGCAAGAATACTCTGCAAGCATGGCTGCACTATGGGGCATCATGATCCTCGTCGGTGGCAGCTTGATTCGCCCAAACGATTTGCGACCAACCTCGCGAAGCCTTGTAAGTGGCTTTGCCGGAGGTGCGTTAGCCGGCGCCCAGCTTGGTATTATTTTGGCGGCCATCGGCATCATTGTTCAAGTTCTGGTCACCACCGGTCTCGCCACGCTCCTCGGTCGGGTTATGATCGATATTTCGGGCAACAGCAAAGAAATTGCTCTCGTGCTGGGAATGGTTATCGCAGTGTTGCTGGGCATGGGTCTACCGACGCCCGCGGCGTATTCCCTCTGCGCGATTGTGATGATTCCATCGCTGATCGATGTCGGTGTCGATAAACTAGTTGCTCACTTCTTTGGATTCTACTTCGCTGTGTATTCCTCTTTTACACCGCCGGTAGCCGTCGGCGCATTAATGGCGGCGAGAATTTCAAATGGGTCTTTTTGGGGCACTTGCCTCGAATGCATGAAGCTCGGTTTGGTTTGCTTAGTTCTCCCGTTTTTTCTTGTCGCGTATCCGAATACTCTCGCATTCCCCAACTTTACAGGGCAGACGATTTTCTCCAGCGCCCAACTAATCGTCACTACGGTCATGTTATCGGGAGCTATTTATGGCGGTCTGGTGGGGCCGTTGAACCGCTCCGAGAGGATCTTCTTGGCCGCAGGACCGCTTTCGACGTTGCTCTATTATAGTTTGAACTTGCAGTGGCTTTTTTGGTGCGCACCTGCGTTGCTAGTCGGCTTCTTTGCGTATCGGATGAGCCGATCTCGGGTTCCGAAGCTATCGTTCGAAAAGCTAATTCAGTAAAATAGGTTGTCCGATGATATTGACATCATCGGTGAAACGACAAAGCCTACTGATTATCTGCAGCTTTTTGGGTCCGCTCGCCGTCGCGGCCCTCCGTAGCACCGGGTCCTTAGTAGATCCAGAAATTCTAATTGTATTCGTTTCTGTATTTCTTGGGTCGGTTGTTGTTGGCGCGGCCGGATTTGGTTCAGCCGCCGTTGGCGGTGCGGTCATGCTTTTTTGGTTTGTGCCAGTATCCGCGGTTCCCATTCTTAATGCCGCGAGTCTAACCACGCAGCTCATAAGCTTGGGCGAGCTATGGAAAGTTATTCAGTTGCGCGGGTGTCAGCCGCTCATCATAGGAGGATTGTTAGGGATTCCAGTCGGGGTTTGGCTTCTTCAGCATACTGATCCTGATTTATTCCGAGTTGTGTTTGGCGTTTTCTTATTGTCGTGGTGTGGTTATTTGCTCGCGCGACCCAATCTGAAGACTCAGCGAAGAGGGTCAATTGTCGAAGTCCTGGTCGGTATAACGGGCGGTTTAACTGGAGGATTAATTGCATTTCCCGGAGCTTTTCCCGCCATCTGGACAACGATGACCCGAAAAACCAAGGAAGAACAGCGCGGCACGATCCAGATATTTATTTTGGTCATTCAAGTGGCGACGTTCTTCTATCTTCTTGCAAATGGACTGGTCGACCGAAACTTCATTTTCAAATATATCGCAATGTTGCCTGCGATCATGATCGGGACATTTGTCGGTGTTCACTTGTTTCGGAAGATCGACGAAACTTTGTTTCGGCGGTTTGTTTTGGCACTTCTGCTGGTTGCCGCAGCTACTCATCTTGCTCACGGTTTAATTGACGTAGTCAGGGATTAATCTGAGTCGAAATGAGGGGGCCGAAGAGGCTATTGGGCATCTTCGATAGACTTTTACCGCCTGCGAACCTGGCAATTCTCGCGAAGAAGAATGGCGGATTTACCTTCGTCCCCGAGGATCGGGTGGGTGGTAAGCGGTGCCGCGACCGCACATAGCAGAGCGAGGTGAAGTGGTGCAGGCTCCCGGGGCTAGCGGGATGATTTGCACATTATGGTCGACATTAGTGATGACACGAGCGGGGTTCGGCGCCGGGCGGAAGTGACCAGGGTGGTGCGCCGGCGGCATTGGAGGGAGGAAGAGAAGGGGCGGATCGTTGCCGAGGCGATCGCGCCGGACGCGGTGATTGCCGAGGTGGCGCGGCGGCACGATCTGGTACCGCAGCAGCTGTCGAACTGGATCAGGGCCGCCAAGGATGGCCGCTTCGCGCTGCCGGCCGACGTCATGCCGAGTTTTGTGCCTGTCGTCGTGGAACCGGCACAAGCGAACAAAGCCGCGCCCGAACGCCGGTCCGGTTTCATCGAGATCGTGATCGGCGACATCAAGCTGCGGGTGCCTGGTGGGGCCAATACGCGCGACATTGAAGCGATCGTTCGCGCGGTTCGGCGCTCGAAAGCATGAGTGCGGGAATATTTGTGCCGCCCGGGCCGATCCGGATCCTGGTCGCGACGAAGCCTGTGGACTTCCGCAAAGGAATGGACGGGCTTGCGGCGCTGGTGAAGGAGCAGTTGAAGGCCGATCCGTTCTCGGGCGTGATCTTCTGTTTTCGTGCAAAGCGCGCCGACAGAGTGAAGCTGGTGTTCTGGGACGGGACGGGCCTATGTCTATTCGCGAAGCGACTGGAATTGTTGCGTACTCGCCGCTCTCAAGCAGGTCGCGCCAGCGAAACGCCCGGGCGATCGCCTTGATCATGGCGCTGTCGATGTGCCGGGTGATCGGCGCGACGGTCACTTCGGCGCCGTCGGGTGCAAGCACGAGCTTTCGTCCACCGCGCCTCCTGATGGCAATCGGCACACGCACGGTGACAATGCGGGCATCGACGCATTGGCGCGAATGGCAGGAGCAATGACCTCGTACAGGGTCCGAAAAAGCTCTTATTTTTTCTTGTCGTCCCGGCAGCCAGCGAGTTTTTGTTCCTTCTTCCGCGAGCAGCTTTGTGATCGTTGCCCGTTTGACCCCATCACGTTCCGTCTCAAAAATCTCGCGATAGTGCTTGATATTGAGCACGATGATCGTGCGCGCGGATGGGTTCATGAAGCGCCAATGGTCCGAAGCGGCCGGGCTGCCGAGTCTCGCAAACTGATTGACTAACCGTGGGTCAAAGCGGGTCTATTAAGCGACCATCCTATTACGTTACCGCTGGTTAGATCACCAGAGGACTTTTCTAGATTTGTACCGACCCCGCATTCGAGCGCTCTTCGTTTTGCTAACATATGATGGGTCAAAAAGACGTCGCAGGTGCTGGGCCGGTATCCAATACATATGCACGACCAGTCGAAATTGTAATGGGTACGAACTTTTATTCGATTTTCATGTCAGTGTCCGACTCGGGTCAAGAGCACCGTTCTGGCGAGGTTTGCTAATGGTCGGCTTAGCCTTCAAGAGCGGAAGTCAAAGCAGGCAGCCGATCCCGACGCTCAGGGCCAAAGAACGAAACCGCTGCGCGGTAGGGTGCAGGGCGCAAGGTGACGGCTCCGACCGATGGATGGCGACGACGGAAATGTCGTGTTCAACGAGCAACAGTTCACATCGCCTCCATCATCGGCTTCAGTGACAGCACTTGGAACATGATTCTGATGACGCAAGAAAGAGTTCGATCTGTTTCCCACCGTCCGCACCGACGACCTGCGACACGCAGCGATCTTCTTGACGGGCGCCGCAAAAAGAAGTCTCTCTTCAGCAACGATTTCTGCGGTCATCCAAGAGGCGCTCAGGCTGTGCGGTTTGAAGACTGTGCCGACGGTTATCGCCCCGAAGTTGTTGAGTGTGCCATTTATGCCACGCGTAACTTCTTGAAATCACAGGCGGCGCGAAAGCTCAAATCCCCATATAGCAATATTTGTGCCGTCGCCTCGAAGTTGTGCTCGCGTTCAGGTCCGAAATAGTCCGCCGCTGGCGGGACTGCACAGATTTCCTCATCGCGGTTTCGTTCATTGGCGCTTTTCGGTCGCCGGCGGCATCAGCGCGTCGATAGCATCGTCATGCCGGCGACCGAAAACCTGCACAACAACAGACGTCAGGCAGCCATATGTCGTTTTGATTTGAGCTGCCGATGGATATTCAGGACGGTGAGTCGATAAGCGCATCGGAGCGTCCCGAATCAGGCGTGAGGTTCTTAGCAATCGCAAAATACCGCTGCGCTCCGGATTCGTCCCCCTTTGCGCGCAATAAAAGACCGTAATTGAAATGCGCCTCGGGATCGGACGGTCGCAGTGAGAGTGCCTTCTGATAGTGCGGCTCGGCCTCGTCCAAGCAGCCCTGCGTATGGAGTAGCGCGGCCAAGTTGTTGTGCGCCTCCGAATAGTCCGGCCAAACGGCTAACGCCTGCTCGTAATGTTTCTGGGCAGCGACGATTTGGTCCATGTCTTCGAGTAGCAAAGCAAAATTGTAGTGCGCCTCGGGATATTCGGATCGCAACCGGAGCGCCTCGCGAAAATGCTCGCGTGCTGCATCGTGCCGTCCGCGTTGGTGTAGAAAGATCGCAAAGTCATTATGCGCCTCTGCAGAATTTGGACGGAGGTCGAGCGCGCGCAGATAGGCATTTTCCGCTCCAATCTGGTTGCCGCGAAACTTGAGAACGTTGGCAAGCGCATGGTAGGCCACGGCGTAATCAGGCCGCTGCTCTATCGATTTTGCGAGATGGTCGCAGGCACCCGCCAGCTTGCCTTGGGCGGCTAACAGCAATGCGTAGTTGTAATGCGCTTCGGGATAATTCGGCCGTAACTGCAACGCCTGCCCGTAGTGCGCTGCCGCTTCCCGTCCATTGCCTACGGCAGCCAAACGGGATTGTATCAACGAATGTCGCGGACGGCCGGAAACGAGGACAATGACGGCGAATCCGACCTTGAGCCTAACGGCAACAATCTGGCCGCTTTTGATTTCACTGAACGTGTGGCGAGTAGCAAATTATGATCGTCCGCACCACCGTCAAATCCATTCAGGACATCATGCGCCAGGACGTGGGCGTCGATGGCGACGCGCAGCGCATCAGCCAGCTTACCTGGATGTTCTTCCTCAAGATCATCGACGATCAGGATCAGGAACTCGAGCTCACCCGCGACAACTACCGCTCGCCAATCCCGAAGAAATACCAGTGGCGGACCTGGGCGGCCGACCCGGAAGGCATCACCGGCGAGGAGTTGCTCACCTTCGTCAACGACAAATTGTTTCCGGCGCTGAAGAACCTCAGCGCGTCGAACCGGCCCGGCGATCGCCGCCGCGTCGTGCGCGACGTGTTCGAGGACGCCTACAACTACATGAAATCCGGCCAGTTGATGCGGCAGGTGGTCAACCGCATCAACGAGGTCGATTTCAACGACCTGAAGGAGCGCCAGCACTTCGGCGAGTTCTACGAGCAGCTCTTGAACGACCTGCAATCGGCCGGCAATGCCGGCGAATACTACACGCCGCGCGCCGTCACCGCCTTCATGGCCGACCGCATCGACCCGCACCCCGGCGAAATCCTGCTCGATCCCGCCTGCGGCACCGGCGGCTTCCTCACCTGCGCCATCAATCATATGCGCAAGCGCTATGTGAAGCGGCCGGAGGACGAGGCGAAGATGCAGGCGTCCTTGCGCGCGGTGGAAAAGAAGCAGCTTCCCCACATGCTGTGCGTCACCAACATGCTGCTGCACGGCATCGAGGACCCGAGCTTCGTGCGCCACGACAACACGCTGGCGCGGCCCTACATCAGCTATACGCAAAGCGACCGCGTGGACACCGTGCTGACCAATCCGCCGTTCGGCGGGCGCGAGGAGGACGGCATCGAGTCGAACTTCCCGGCCCACTTCCGCACGCGCGAGACCGCCGACCTGTTCCTCGCCCTCATCATCCGCCTGCTCAGAGCCGGCGGGCGCGCCGCGGTGGTGTTGCCGGACGGCACGCTGTTCGGCGAGGGCGTCAAGACGCGGCTGAAGGAACATTTGATGGAGGAGTGCAACCTCCACACCATCGTCCGCCTGCCAAATTCGGTGTTCAAGCCCTATGCCTCGATCGGCACCAATCTTTTGTTCTTCGAGAAGGGCACGCCCACTAAAGACATCTGGTTCTGGGAGCACCGTGTGCCGGAAGGCCAGAAAGCCTATTCGATGACCAAGCCGAGCGCGCATCATGATCCTCAAGAGCGAGACCTACCATTTCCATCGGCTCCACCTCACCCGGCAGGCCGGCTTCATCGTGACCATCTACGACGAGGAGTCTTCGGCTGGCCGCGACGCCGCCGCTCGCAACGCCTGCCGAAGCATTCGCCGGAGCACTCAAGGTCGTTCCGAAAATTAGGTAGTCGGGCTCATCTCATTGCTGAGAAGGGGGCGGCGGCGTCTGACCTGGGATCGGGTTTACAGCCGCACCACCCCGTTTCATGCTCATGACCTTATCGATAAGGTCACCAGCCGCCTGGTTTGACGCGAAGCGGCGGCAACGCGTCAACGAGTTCGACATCTTCCACTTCCATATCGACCAATTCCATTTCCCGCTATTTCGCGCCTTTGCCGGGCGCACCGTCAACACGTTACACGGCCGACAGGACTTGCCTGATTTGCTTCCGCTGTACGTGGGCTTCGATGACATGCCGCTGATATCGATCTCGGAGGTGCAGCGACTTCCGGTACCGAACGCAAACTTCGCAGCGACCATCTACCACGGTCTGCCGTTGGCTCTGCACCGCCCTGTCGAGCGTCCGCAGGAGAATTATGTAGCCTTCCTCGGGCGTATATCGCCCGAAAAGCGTCCTGACCGCGCCATCTTGATTGCGCGCGCGCTCGGCATTCCGCTCAAGATCGCCGCCAAGGTGGATCGTGCCGACGAAATATATTTCCGGACGCAAATCGAGCCAATGCTGGCCGGTCCCGGCGTCGAGTTCATCGGTGAGATCAATGAGGAGCAGAAGACGCGGTTTTCTGGGCGAGGCGCAGACACTGCTATTCCCTATCGACTGGCCGGAGCCTTTCTGCATGAGATGCGCGGCGGCGAGATGGCTGGGCTGCACGAGGTTCCATTTGGATTGTATTACGGAAGCGTAGATGCGACGCCCCTGTTCGTGATGCTCCTCGGCCTTTACGTCGAGCACACTGGCGACATCGAGACGCTGCGAGCATTGTGGCCCAACACCCGCTACGACAAGCTCGCGCAAAACTTTCTCGCCGGCGTTCAACGCGGCGGACTGACCACCAAAATTCACTACATCACCAACACGTCCGGATATGATTCTCGGAAAGGACAGGAGTTCTTCCAACCGGACACGAAAGGACACGTTAAACATCAATCCAGCCGGCCATTCGACAATGTTTTACGTATAGATTTGGCACCAAGAATGTGCCATCTGGCTCAGGAAACAACCGTTGCGAGGCCCATGTTTCAGGATCGTAGGCTTCGAGGACTGAAATTGATGTGGGTGGTCGCATCCGCGTAACGCCAGAAGGAAGGCCACCGCGCTGCTGTTTTTCGAAGAGCTGTTTGTAATATTGAATGAGCGGGGGCAACGCTGCGTGCTCAGTGGCCCATGCCAGAGCAAACACTGTAGAATCAACTTGATCATCGTTCGTTGCGTTCGGAAACGCGAGCAGTTCACGAAGATAGACGTCTAGCCAATCAGCGGTCTTTGGAAACTTCGCGAAGCCACCTTTGATTTTTGCTGTTTGTGCATGGAGACGCATCACCTTATCGCCCCTGCGTTCCGGTGCAGCCTGGGCGATCGAAAAGTTATCGACGTGAAGTTCCTGGATCAGCGACGTTCCGGAAGCCTTGTCCTCGATCAGGACCACGTCAGCGCCATAAAGACGCGCTTGCTCGATGACGGCTTGCTTAAGCGCCGGAAAGTCAAGTTTTCGGCGGTAGACGTCCAATAGATACATGTGCTGATCGATCCGGCCCCACGTCGTGCACACCGAAAAGTTTGCCAGCTCGGTGTCCTTGTTCGCCGTATCCCAACTTTGGATGACCTGTTCGAACTTCTGCGGTTTCTCGTCAGCAGTGTAGAATTTGAGCCATTCCCGCTTGACGATGACCCCTGAAGGCGGCTCCGGGTTTTGCTGGTACTGCGCCGAAAAATTGTATCCGGTCACTAAATCTTGCTGCGCTATGAGTTGGGCCGACGACGCGCGTTCGGGATGCAGGGCTTCTCCCTGCTTCCGGCAAACTGTCCTTTTGCCGTACGGCGTCGAGAAATCGTAGGTTTCGTCCTGCTCTGCGAGAGCAGCGAGCGACAGAACCTCCCATTTCTCGCGCTGCATAACATGCGCCACCAGGTCGTCGGCGTGCAGCCGCTGCATCACGATAATGATGGCGCCTTGATCCAAGCTGTTGAGGCGGCTGCGTAAAGTGTTGTCGTACCAGGTATTGACCGCTTCCCGACGCGGGTCCGATAGCGCTTCATCCGCTTTGAGTGGATCGTCAATAATGATGATGTCGGCTCCGCGGCCGGTGAGCACTCCACCAACCGACGTCGACAGACGGGAACCTCCTTCGGTCGTCTCGTAGTCGGAAACCGCTTCACGGCCCACAGCGAGGCGGGTATCGAACAAGCTTTGATAAAACGCGCTCCTCATCAGATCACGCGACGCATTCGCAAACGTATCGGAGAGGTCCTGGGCGTACGAGACGCTTAGAAGCTTCTTCGTAGGATCGTGCCCCAAAACCCAGGCCGGAAACGCGATCGTTGTCATGTGCGACTTGAGATGGCGAGGCGGCACGTTGATGATGAGACGGTTGCACCGCCCGGCTCGAACCTCTTCCAGTTTTGCAGCCAATACTTCGATGTGCCAATTGCCGAGAAAATCCGTCCCAGCATTCAACTGCGCAAACGCGCGATGGACGAATGCGGAGAAATCGTTGCGCAGGATTTCTGCGTAAATCTTTGTTGGCGAAAGCGGCATTTAATTGACTCAGGTCGTGCCCGGCGAGCTTTGCTTCATGCGCTCATGAACGGCGTGTAGGATCTCAAGATCGACCTCCGAGAAGGGGAATTGCACCGGTCTCGCAGCTTCAGCTCTCCGCTCGAACGCATCCACATAGTCGAGAAACTTGGAAATAGCCCGCTGGTCTCCACGTGCTGCAGCGCTGGCCAGTTGAAAAAGCGCAGACTGAACAGTTGTGATCTTTCTCTTCTTTCCATTTATGGTCGCCTCGATGGTGTGATGCGCGGCCTCCTTGATCAGTGTGGCAAGGTTTTTGCGGCCTTTCGGCCGCCCTGCCGGGTTGCCGCTGAAACCAGGCTTATACTTGGTGCTGTCTGGCGGGTTTCCGCGCCGAGCCGGTCGCCCGTCTTTTCTTGAAATCGCCGAGCGTCTTTTTCCTTTTGGCAGCGACGCTTTTGATTTCTTCATCCACATGTACCTCCTTAGCGCGCAGATCGCGGACGCCGTTGATGTCTAGTTTCAAACCCATATGAAAGGCTTGAAGATTGTAGACGTCCTCAAACCTGCGAAGGATTGTATCGACGTAGTAACGGTCGATTTCAATGCCACGACCGTGCCGCCCAGTCTGCTCGGCCGCCAATAACGTCGTTCCACTGCCGGCGAACGCGTCGAGCACAATGCCGCCACGCTTGGAGCAGTCCATGATGGCATCTGCAACGAGCGCCAAGGGTTTAACTGTCGGATGCATCGCGAGCTCTTCCTCTCGGTTCTTCCCGAAAGTGTTGCCCCCGGCATAGTTCCAGACGTTCGTCCGGTTGCGACCAAACCGGCCAAGCTCAACGTTATTGATGTGATGTCCCGTCCCATTCTTGAAGACGAACACAAGCTCGTGTTGCGATCGATAGAGGCTGCCCATTCCGCCGTTCGTTTTTGTCCACACACATAGATTTTTGAGTTCTGCGTACTGATGGGTCCCAGCTTCCAGCACTTCGCCCATGTGTCGCCAGTCCATACATACAAAGTGGATCGAACCGTCGCTGCTATACGACGCCAGCTGTTCAAACACCCGCCGAAGAAAGACCGTAAACTGCCGCGGGCTCATTTCGCCGGACGCCATAGCGAACTCTCGGTGTCTAGCTTTGCCGAGTCCGGAGACGTTGCCGGCGATCGAGACATTGTAAGGAGGATCGACGAACACCATCTGCGCACGCCGTGACCCAAGGACGGCTTTGTAACTGGCCGGGTCCAGCGCGTCCCCGCACAGAAGGTGATGTTGGCCAATACGCCAGAGATCGCCAGGGCGAGTGATCGCTGGTAATGTTCGATCTATCTCTGGAACGAGATCCGCGTCGTCCGGGACATCAGCGCCTTGCTCACCGATTAAGATGTCGATTTCGCCAGTTTCGAAACCCGTAATCGTAACGTCGAAGTTCATGGTGACCGATAGTTCCTGCAGCTCGAGAGCAAGGAGTGCACGGTCCCAGCCAGCGTTCTCGGCAAGCTTGTTGTCGGCAATGACATAGGCGCGAATCTGCGCAGGGGTCAGGTGATCGACCGGTTGAGCAGTTGATCGTTCGCATGGCCCGGGAGAACCGTGATTGGGGTTATGACCGGATCGCCGGGGCGTTGGCTAATCTGGGGCATACAGTCTGCGATCAGACGGTCGGCAATGTGCTGCGACGGCATGCCCTGCCGCCCGCACCGGAGCGCAAGCGCACGACAAGCTGGGCCGCCTTCATTCGGATGCATCTGGCGCTGCTGGCAGGGACCGATTTCTTCACCGCGGAGGTGCTGACGCTGCGGGCTGGTGACCTACTACGTGCTGTTTTTCATCCACCTGGAGAGCCGTCGGGTGGATATCGCCGGCATCACGGATCGGCCGGACGAGGCGCGGATGCGGCAGATGGCCCGCAACGTGACCATGGAGGGCTGCGGGACCCTGGGGGACTGCCGCTATCTGCTGCATGATCGCGACACCAAGTACACTCATTCATTCCGGGCCATTATCGCGTCCGGTCAGGTCGAGCCGCTGGTGCTGCCTGCGCGCAGCCCGAACCTGAATGCCTATGCGGAGCGCTGGGTCAGGTCGGTGAAGGAGGAGTGCCTGTCCAAAGTGGTTCTATTTGGCGAGCGTTCATTGCGGCGAGCCTTGGCCGAATACGTCGAGCATTACCATTCCGAGCGGAATCACCAAGGGAAGGGCGATGTGCTGCTGTTCCCGCGGGGTACCAACGTGCGCCACGACAGCCCGGTTCAATGCCGCGAGCGACTGGGTGGGCTCTTGCGCTATTACCATCGAGAGGCAGCGTAAATGCACAGCGCGCTGCAGATTTGTTTTTTGACTATACGGGACGCAAAGGCCTCGGCTGCCTTTTGTCCTGCTGTAGCGGCCGCTTCGAACCCGACCGCTCCGCCGTACTGTACGTGCTATAGCAGATCGGGTCCCGCTGTGCCGTCCTAACATGGGTAGCCTAAGTGGCGCTTCCTGTTCCTGTACAACGTCAGCGCGAGGTCGTTTGCTTGCCGGCTGTCGGTCATCAGGTAGTGCTCGGAACAGCGGGCAGCGGAAAAACTACGATGGCGATTCTCCGAGCAGCCTTTCTGGCTGATCCTGAAATGCCAAGCCACGGGCCGACGCTCCTGCTTACTTATAACAAGGCTCTGTGCGCGTATATTAGAGCCATTGCAGCGCCTGAGCTCGCGAATGTCACTGTGGAGCACTATCACAAATTTGCTCGTGGCTATCTCGCGTCAAAAAACAAGATGGGCCGGAACGCAATCGTTAAAAATAATGTGCGTCAGGCAATGATTGCGAGGGCTCTAGCTGAGGTAAAAAAGAAATATAAAGCCCACCCTTTTTTCGATCGACCAATAAACTTTTTCGCTTCCGAACTCGAATGGCTGGCGAAGCACGGTATCGTTTCGCTAAAAGACTATGAAGCTCAGGATCGTGTCGGTCGTGCGGAAGCCCGTCTCGAGAGACATCTACGAAAGCCTATGTGGGAAATCCGCCAAGTATACCTTCGGACTCGTGTTTCCGCTGGTTACAAGTATGACTTTGATGATTTAGCATCTGCCGTCGCCGCGGAATTGCAAGTCGATCGTAATCCACGTCGTTACAAACATATCATTATTGATGAAGGCCAAGACTTGTCGCCGGAAATGATTCGATCGCTAGCAAAGGCCATTCCACAGGATGGATCGATCACATTTTTTGGTGATGTAGCGCAGCAAATTTACGGCCACCGTATGTCCTGGAGATCGGCCGGCCTACATCCGATTCGGGTCTGGAAGTTTGCCGAGAACTATCGCAACAGTCGCGAAATCGCAGCACTAGGTTTGGCAATCGCAGAAATGCCATACTACGCGAGCGTCTCCGACATGGTCGCGCCGACTGCGACTGTTGCAGCTGGACCGAAACCAACCCTAGTCTTTATCGCGGATCAGAGCCGCGAAATTAAATTCGTTGTAGATCAAGCAAAGGACAATCTTTTTCCCGATTGGGTAGTCCTACTTATTAATCCAAAGTATTTATGGGAGGACGGGACACTATTTTCGCCTCGAAACGCGGCCGCTGACTACGGTCGGTACATAACCTCTGGGTATGCGGGTTTTGAAGGTATGTACGCAGACGAAGTTGTCGGAACGCGCAACACTGTCTACCGTCGTACCGCACAACAATCACCCGCTTCCCCGACTGATCAGCAAGCGGAGGTCTTGATTCAGGATCGCATTTTGATGGAGGACATTCTTGGCGTTGCTGTGAAAAACGACGAACAAGGCTTAACGGAGCGTGCAAGATTAAAAACAAACGGCGTGAATCCTGACATGTTTCGTTTCATTGTTGCGCCGCATATGTTCAACAAATACGATCTCGATCGGGTGATCAAAAACGGTACCCGGCCTCCGGAAACTCTGGTCACCTTTCCTAACGACGAAACAGGGGGAAGGTGATGACAGGTTCCAAAGGGGGCGACATTAGAAAGTTTGAAGGCGTCATTCTTGGCGGAGCGCTCGGGGATGCCCTTGGCTGGCCGCACGAGCTTCGCGCGCGAGGCTCAATTGATTTCTCGCAAGGCAAACTAGTTTTAGAGTCTTGGACGAAGCGCTCCGGAGGCCGTTTCCAGCCCCACGAAGAGATTATCGATGCCGGCAGTTACAGTGACGACACCCAGCTAGTTATTGCGGTTTCAAGATCTCGACTGAGACACCGCATCTGGTGGCAATACCTCGCGAAGGTAGAACTGCCTTTTTGGACCATTTATCAGCGCGGTGGTGGAGGTGCTGCTCTAAGGGCGGCGAGGCTTTTACTGAAGGGAATTTTGCCATGGGAGAGCCGCGCGATCGATCGACGCAAATACTTTGATGCAGGAGGAAACGGCGTTGCCATGCGCATCGCACCTCACTGCCTTTTAGGATTTTCTGATCCCGATTTTGGCAGAATAGCTAAAAACGTTTTCGTTGACGGCGTGCTTACGCACGGACATCCGACTGGATTAGTTGGAGCGCTGGCCTTTGCTTACGCACTTTGGACAGCGCTTCGGAAAACAGGCACGTTGGAATATGGACAATTGGTCGAAGAAGTACCGTCGCGTTTGGACGACATAAGCGCACGCAGAGTTGTGTGCAGACGATCGGCCGGTTCACAAAAATGAAATGCTTGGTCATGGTGTCGAGGATAGCGGCGTCGGACACGGTCTTGTCTAGCAGGCCGAGGTCTGCGGCAAGTAATTTGGTCTCACGGAGCGGCCGTTCGCGGAGTAGGCCCGGCGGCGGCAGATCACCAAGTTGGAAGCCATAACCAAGCAGCTCGTCAACAAAGCGGCTGGCGGTGAAGTTCGTGCCGTCAAGTACCTCAGCGAATGGCTGCGAGATTCGGATGATGACGGCGGGCCGCCTATCTCCTTCAAGGTCATTGACGATGACGTCCCGTCTACCGCGTTCGTAATTCGTCCAAGCCAAACAGAAAGCAAATCATGGCATGTCCAAGCACAAGACCAAATCACGTGAGTACGAAGTCGGCTACGGGTACCCTTGTTCAATTTGGAACGCACCTCGTGTTGAAACAAAGCAGTAAAGCGTTTGCAGCGGGCGAGGAATCCATTGTCTATATCGATGTCGATAATGTCCGAGATTGTTGGCAAAATCTGAGTGGTTCTTATTCAGATGTGTCAGCTATTGAGAGAAAATCTCAACGCCTTTCGTTCGTTTGCCGCGATCCCGACGACCGCGCCGTCGAAGTATTTCAAAGGTAACTCATCGCCTGGACTGGGTCGGGCATATGCAACATAACGACTAACGCAAGTTTTGCGGAGGCAGTGACCGCCGATCATCTTGCTAGGTTATTGAGTATATCCGGTTTCTAAAAACGCGACTTACTGCCACTCCAAAGTCCTGTCCGTGAGTGTCCGTGAGGCCAAATCGGTTAGCACGGCATTTCAGCCAGGGCTGTAGATTGGCAGCCCGGATTGCAAATCAGCTAGCATAGTAATCGGGCTTGTATTTTCAATGGCATCCTCCTCAACAATTAGCTTCCCGTGTTTCCCGTCAGAGAGCTCGTGCAACATTTGACGAAAGGCAGTTTCGCCACCCATCCCTTGGAGCAGAATGTCGATGTTCGCGTTTTCGATTGCCGGACTGCCCTGGTGCAAAGCGCGTATGCTTCGGCGGTTTGCCTCCCTCGGGCACGGGCTTTTGTTGATATTGCGCCACGAAGTCCATCGATCCCATGCTCCGTCTAAACTGATCCAGCACAGGAGCAGGCTCGCGCGCAGCGTGGAGTAGATCGCCAGGCTTGCGCACATACTGCCGTCGGGGACCGAGTTGGATGTGCTGTTCTGTTTCGGCGATCGCCGGAAGGCTTAGGTGTGTCCATCCCCTCTGCTCCAGCAGGTAGGCGACAAAGTCATCAACGTGCAACCGTTGCATGACGACTACGATCGCATCTTCGGCCTTGTTATCGAGTTGGGACAGGAGCGTGTTGCTATACCACTGCCTTAGATTATTCCGTGCAAGCTCGGAATACGCGTCCTGCGGCTTGAGGGGGTCGTCCAGTATGATGAAGTTTCCACCGCGGCCTGTCAGCGTACCTCCGACTGACGTTGCCAGCCTATAACCACCGGCTGTGGTCACGAACTCTTGCTGAGAGTCCTTGGCCTGACTGATGCGTGTCTGGAAAACCTTTCGATACAAGGAGGACTGCATTAATGCCCGGCAATCATTGCTGAGCTTTTCCGCAAGACCCTGGGCGTAACTCACGCAAATGAATTTACGCCTGGGATCATGTCCCAGGGCAAAGGCCGGCAGCGCGATCGATGCGCAGATCGATTTGAGGCTACGCGGCGGCACGGTTATGATCAAGCGCTTGAGCTCGCCGCTCAACACGCGTTCTAGCGCATAGGTCATTGCCTCTATGTGCCAGTTGCAAAGAAGCTTCTCTTGACCGGCAACGATTGGGAACGCCGCTTGTACGAAGGAATAAAGATCGCTCCTGATCGCGGCGGCGAGTGCTTTTTGGGGTGTCAACTGCCGTGCCAAGTATATCGTCCCCTAATTTGTTTTGGCTGCGGTTCGTCCCCGAGGTGGCTTGGATTCTAAATTGGTCGGACCACTGTCGACCAGTTGCGAATGGCGCGTCAGGTAGTCGGTCAGCAAAGCTTGGTCGTCGGCCGTAAGAGGCGCTTCTGCGTTCCCCTGCGGCGGTTGGTTCAAGACGATTGCACGAAGCAGGGCGACAAGCGTAGCATTTGCCTTGGGATCATTGTTCAAGGCTCCGTTGACCGTCCTCACAATCCACGCGGCCCCTTTTTTGAGTTTGCGTGTCCGATCTCCCTCCCTAATCGTGATCAGGCGGTTCAACTCGCTTTTAAGCTCGGTTTCTATACTAACTGACCCCTTTGGGCGGCCTTTCGGATTACCTGATTGGCCCGGGACGAAACGGCTGTGCAGAGGAGGGTGGCCATATCCAACTGCATGAGAGGACCTGGATCTACGCCTTGCAACCGATTTCGGTCGAACGCTGCACGTTTTGTATTTCTCAGGCATGTCACCCAACGACATCAACGGCTACGCGGGCGGCGCCGGCGTAAACGACCAACAGCGGTCTCGTCGAAGCTGAGACCGCTCTGTACATGAACTGCATCGCGCCGGCTGAAGGCTTGCCATCGGCGGACGGCGACATCGACGAAGCGAGGTTCGATCTCCAATGCACGGGTATAACGACCGACGCGCTCGGCCGCCATAATTGTCGTGCCTGACCCGCAAAAGGTGTCGAGGACGATGTCGCCACGGCGCGTACAATCCTTTAAGGCGTCGGCGACCAGCGAGACAGGCTTGGCCGTCGGGTGTGACCGAAGCTCGTCCATGCGTCCGGCGCGGAATGAGTTTACGCCAGCATAATGCCAGACGTTCGAACGAGAGCGTCCGTGTCGGCCTAATTCGATGTTGTTAAGATGTGAAGCCTTGCCAACGCGGAAAACGCCAATGAATTCATGTTGGCTGCGATAGAAAGCCCCCTGGCCGGAATTCGACTTCACCCAGGCGACGATATTCAGGGTCTCGCCATAAACCGGCTTGGCCGCGATCAAGAGCTCGCCAATGTGCCGCCAGTCCGTGCAGACAAAGTGTACCGCCCCCTCGCGGGAAACAGACGCCGCGGTGGCGAGCGTAGTGCTGAGGAAACGGTCATAATCTGCGACAGACATTTCCCCGCTCGCCATCGCGAACTCGGCGTGCTTGGTCTTGCCTCGTCCGACCACCTTTGCGATCCGCAGGTTAAAGGGAGGATCGAGAAACGCCACGTTGGCACGGCGGTCACCCATAAGCCGATCGACCGCACCCTGGTCACGAGCATCGCCGCAAAGAAGCCGATGATTTCCGAGCTCCCACAAATCACCGTGTTGGCTGACGATGGAGGACTGGACGAAACTGGGATCGATCGCATCCTCCGGCTCAGAAGAGTCCGCCTCGAAATCGGCCTGCAACTGCTCGACTTGCCCTTTGCGCGCTGCGGCCGCCAATTTTGTCCAAAATCACGAAGAATCTCTGCTTCGGTCAGGAAGCACTGGAAGTCATCCCATCCGCTATATCCGAGTTCAGGGCGCTCTCCGAATTTGCCCTCCCGGATGCTCCACGCACCCCAAAGGTGCGCGACCGAGCGAAAGCGCTCTCTTTCCTTGAAAAGGCGCGTACGCGAGGCCCTGGAACCAGCCCGCTTCGCGCACACCTCATAGATGCAAATAGCATTCTCCCAGGAGGCGAGCCTGGGCCAGTCCTTGGCCAAGATATACAACGCCTTGAACAAGTCACCTACGGCAATGCCCCCCTTCCAGCGCTCATCAATATCGATCAATGGTGCGCCACCGTCCACGACGATGTGGAAGAGCGCATCATATGAGAGTTTGCGCCCTGCCGCATGAAAACGGCGAATTGGCTCGGCGAGCCACTGGGCTGACAAGGCTCGCGCCTTGCGCCGATCGTCCTCATCCAACCCCGGGTATAGCATGACACCGAGAGTGGCGGCGAACGGCTCAGGATGATCGAGCGGAAGAATCAACATCGGAAAATTACGATACCGTATCTAGTGCTGCTCTGGGCTAGGTCAACGCCGACCGAATTCCTCGGGTCTAACTTTCTGCTGCTGCAAACCGGTCACTGCCCTATATTCCCACGGGATCGGCAACTACAGCGCGGCCGGTCGATACGGATAATCCGTGGCCGCGGCACATGGGTCGAGCATCTGACTGACGGTTTCGCCGATCAGGTGCAAACGGGCCTCTGCAATGAGGGCGAATCGCGTCCGCGAACGCCAAAACAAGTGTGCAGGAAATGGACGCTTAGACGACAAATCTCACCGGCGCTTCGATGCCCTGTTCTTGCGCCAACATTCCCTGTTCCTTCGAAATAATTCCCTGTTCTGTTGCGTAGGGAATTTTGCTGCTAGCCTCTGAATTTACTCATGTGTTGGCGACAAAAAACGCACTAAGCCGTCTGATTCTATAATATTCCCTGTTAATTTCCCTGTTAGCAGGGAATTTGGGCGCGGAGACGAGTTCCGCAGCCAGCCTACCTGTCCGTACGCGTTCATGATTGCGGCAGCGGCCCCGCGCTTTTTGCGAACGGCGATGATCGGCGCAGCACGAATTCCTAGAGTTTGCATTCAACGGTTATTTCCCGCCCGGGAAACACGGCGCCCGCCCAGGTGCATAGCGGCTTGCCGCCATGAGTCATGCTCAGCTTGGCTCTTCCCGGCCGCACCAGATAGGTGGACGTCTTGGTTCTGGGACAGGCTTCGCCGTTTATCGTCACTTTATAGTCACGAGGACGCGCCGACTTAACGTGCAGGCGGATGGCCGCGTATTGTTCAAAAAAATTGGCGTAGGGCACATATCCCATCGCGCGCCGGATCAAGCCGGCTTGCTCAATCGTATCCACGGAAACCGTGCCGTGCGGCGTTTTGAAAACGCCCCGCCAGCCGTTCGCGCTCACGTTGACCGCTCTTATGTTTGCCTCGCGCAAGCCGCGCGCGATGAGGCGCGCCTCTCTGGACGTGAAGCCCGCCGAACTGGCGGCTTTCAGAAACTCGCTCGCTCGCGCCTGACCGAGCTCTTCCCGCACGGGCGCCGTGATATAGGCCCCGGCGGGACTGAAATCTTTGGCCGATTGCGCCGATGCTTCTGCACACAGGCAAAGCAATAGGGCCCCGGCAGGAAGGATTCGCATCTTAGTGCTCGTCTCTCGGAAGGCGAGGTAAGCAAATAGCATACATCGGCGGCATATGGGCTACGCCTTTGCCCTTAACTGCGGATATCGGCGGCCGGCATTGACGGTTGCAGGGGCCGGCTATGACGTCCCGGGGCTTGAAGCGCGGGCTGAGGATTAGCAAAATCGGCGGCGCCGATCATCACCTCTAACCAGGAAAACGCACCATGACGAATTACCCGCAGACTTCAAACGAAGACAATACGCTGCACTACGAAGTTTCCGATGAGGGGCTCGAAATTGCCGCGATGAAAGAGAACGCCGGCAACTATACGCTCGCGCATTGCACCGGGCTGTCGACCTGCCCTGCGTGAAGGCGGGGAGGATCCCACGGCAGCCCGTGATGGACGAACAAGCGGTCGATTTCGACCGTCTCGGCTGCATCAAGACGTGAAGCGAGCAGCAGCGGGCTGCGTTCGCCCCGATCGCGGACGCAGCCCGCCTGTCCCGCCGCGCTGCGCCCGCGGCAGGGCGCATTGCCCTCCGTGCGGATGGCGGCAGCTAATTCTTCTCGACCTTGAATTCTATGCGCCGGTTTTTGGCGCGGTTCGCCTCGGAATCATTTGGAACCACCGGGCGCGTCTCGCCATATCCCACCGAATGAATGCGGCTGGCGGCGACACCTTTGTCTTTCAGATAGTTCACGACCGACCTTGCCCGCCGCTCTGAGAGTCTCTGATTGAATCGCCTGCCGCCTACATTGTCGGTATGACCTTCGACGTCGAATTTGACCGACGGACACCGATTTGCAATGTCGGCGCCGCTATCGAGGAGCGGCTCGCTTTTCTGGTCAAGTTCGGCGCTTCCGGTTTTGAAGTAAATCGCTCCGGTCTGGGAGATGACGTCGAGGCGGGTCTCACAAGCCTCGGAGGTAATGGCTTGCGACTGCTTTGCGACGCGCGCCTTTTCCCGCTGCTCGCGCGCCGCCTCGAGTTGCGGCGTCAAAGCCCCGGTACCGAACACCAGCTCGAAGGTGATCGATGCGCTCGGCACGATATGAATGCCGCCCACCGCATCGGCGAGCTTGGCGAGGTTTTTGGTAAAGCCGAAAGTATCCGTGGATACGACGATCGGGTTGACGGTCGCGACCGATACGGTCGTGTCGCTCAGGCGCTTGACCCACACGTCTGTTTTTATCTCCTTGACGAGCCCGGGCAGATTGACATTCAACGTGAGCGGATAGCTCTTCTCAGGCGCTCTGGCGGCCGTCAGAAATTGCAGCTTGGATTTGTCCAGCCGCGCGGTGATTTCGGCGTATGGATACTTGAACGTTTCGAAAAACAGGAATCGCATGCGGACGTTGCGTAGATCGATGCCGGTTTCGAGCGATGCGAGGTCGATTTTGATGGCCGCATCGCCGTCTTTGCTGACGTGGCCTTCCACAGACGTGAATTGATGTCTCTCGATAACATGGTCGAGTTTTTCGGTCTGCATGAAGACGTGCGACTGATCCGCGTTGAGCACCCAGTCCTGGTCGAGAATGCCCTCGGCGCCGGCCCCCGGTGCGCTCGCCACCGCCGCCATCAACACTAGCGCCAGCACGAAACCGAGTCGGATCCTAGTCATGAAGATTACTCCTGCTGGCCGATAGGGCGAATGGATGGGGGGGCGACGTCGGCGGCTCACTCGCAGCCGCTCTTGGTCCATCGCATTATGGCGAGCTTGAAGGCGCCGCCGAACGGATGCGGCACGCGCAGCACCATCTTTGCCGATTTCACATAGGTCTTGCCTTGCTCGCACAGCCGCGCCTGATTCCATTGATGGCAGGACGTGCATTTCTTTTTCCAGAGGCTCTCGTCGAGCCCCTTGATCGGCGGAAACTGCAGCGTCGAATCGATCATTTCCTTAAGTGAGTGGCCGTTGACGGGGTAGGGCCCGAACGGAATCGGCTGGTCGAAACGCAGGATGTCCTCCGGCCGCATGGCCGCCGCCGCGCCTTGCGCGGCGGGCGCCGCCGGAGGCGCGGTGGTGGCCGCCGTGGCCGGACGCTTACCCGCCGGAGGCGCGGTCCCGGCAAGCGCCGTGCGCGCGGCATCCGCGCTGAGGGCCTGCAGGTATTTCAGGTCGGACCAACCGCCGACCGGGGTGCGGACGTTTGGGCCGTCCAGCTTGTTTGAAATGTAGGCCCACTCGGTGCCGTTGACTTTCTCTTTGCGGGTCACGCAGACAATATCGCCGTCAAACAATGCATCGTTGTACCGACTGCCGCCCGCTTCCTTGCTGCGCGGGTTCAAGTAGCCAGCGCATAATTGAGTGAGGCGACGATGGGGTAACCTCTTGAGATTGCAAGAGGTTGCCGATGAGCAAGTACCGGCGAATACAATATGAGGATCGCTGCCAGATTTATGCTCTGAGCAAGCGTGGGGCCAGCCAAGCAAGCATCGCCGAGATTTTGGGCGTCAGTCAAAGCGCGGTGAGCCGGGAGATGCAGCGCAATCGCGGTCAGCGCGGCTATCGGTTCAAGCAGGCGGAAGCGAAGGCTCGAGCACGACAGGCGATACGAAGTAAGCCGCGCAAGCTCACGGCGCTGATGCGCAGCAAGATTGAGTCGAAGTTGCGCCAGATGCGCTGGTCGCCGGAGCAGATCAGCGGCTGGCTCAGCGAACAGGGCATCAAGCTGAGCCACGAACGCATCTACCAGGTGATCTGGGATGACAAACGCGACGGTGGCAACTTGTGGCGCAGTCTGCGGCGGCGCGGGAAACGTTATAACAAACGTGCCGGCAAGAACGCTGGACGCGGCCTGATCCCCGGTAAAATTGACATTTCCGAGCGTCCGGCCATTGTCGCGCGCAAAACCCGTCTGGGCGACTGGGAGGGCGACACCGTCGTCAGCGCCGGACACAAAGGCGGCTTGCTCACGCTGGTCGAGCGCAAAACCCAACTCGCCAAAATCACCAAGTTGCCGCGTGCGACTGCCCACGCAACCCAGAAGGCAGCCGTGCGTCGCCTCAAGCCTATCGGTGACTTCGTGCATACGATCACCTTCGACAACGGCAAGGAATTCGCCGCGCATCAGGACATTGCCGATGCGCTGAAAACCAAAATTTTCTTCGCCACGCCGTATCACGCATGGGAGCGCGGTTTAAATGAAAACACCAACGGTCTTATTCGTGACTTCTTCCCAAAGGGAACAGACTTCTCTACGATCTCAAGTGCCGAGGTTGCCAAGGTCGAACGTTTGCTCAACGAGAGACCTCGAAAATCCCTCGGCTTCCGTTCACCGCAAGAGGTTTTCCACTCCCTCGCTTACTCTTAAATTTCTATGCGCTGGGAAGTTGAATCCGCGCTGATATTGAGCAGGCTCGTATTCACCTTGTAGATCGTGCAGGCGTCCTGGGCTGAGGCCGTGCCGGCCCCGCACATGAGCGCCAAAAGAAAAACGATACGCCCGATCATCACCATCTCCCGTTGATCATGTTGGCGCGCGCGTCGGTCTCTGGGCGATCCGACGCCGTCGCTTCGTGTTGTCGCTCCCGGCGCGCGGCATAACGCTAGTGCTTGAATCCAGATGGCGGACCTTGCGCGACCGCCGACGCGACGTCGGTCAATTGCGCGGGCGTGCCCCCTCTGGTCGCGGACCGGGAGTATTCCGGCGCGCGCGACGCATGCTGCGGCCTTTTCGTTTTCGCCGGCTCGTCATATTCGTTTGCGGCATCGGTCGGCTCGGCCGTCTTTGCTGCGTGCTTGGGCTCCGAGGAGTCGTGCGCGGCATCGGTCGGTACGGCCGGTTTCAGCGCCGGCTTCGGCTCGATGTAAAGATGGGCGACATCGGTCGGTACGGCCGGTTTCAGCGCGGACTTCGGCTCGACGTAAAGCTGCGCGGCATCGGTCGGTACCGCCGGTTTCAGCGCCGGCTTCGGCTCGATGTAAAGATGGGCGACATCGGTCGGTACGGCCGGTTTCGGCGCGGACTTCGGCTCGACGTAAAGATGGGCGGCATCGGTCGGTACCGCCTGTTTCGGCGTGGGCTTCGGCTCGACGTAGAGCTGCGCAACATCGGTCGGTACGGCCGGTTTCGGCGCGGACTTCGGCTCGACGTAAAGTTGCGCGGCATCGGTCGGTACGGCCTGTTTCGGCGCCGGCTTCGGCTCGACGTAGAGCTGCGCAACATCGGTCGGTACGGCCTGTTTCGGCGCCGGCTTCGGCTCGACGTAGAGCTGCGCGGCATCGGTCGGTACGGCCGGCTTCGGCGCCGGCTTCGGTTCGACGTAAAGCTGCGCAACATCGGTCGGTACGGCCGGTTTCGGCGCCGGCTTCGGCTCGATGTAATTGTGCGCAATGTCGGTGTCGTGGGACGGATAGGTTTTTTTGACGACCGGTTTCGGCTCGACATATTGCGGCTGCGGTTTCGGTTCGGCATGTCTAATTGGCACCGGTGTCGGGCAATACGAAACGCAAATCGGCTTGCTGCCGCCGCACGATGCGGGAGCGTTCAGGACCCTGAGATAGCATCCCTTTCCAGTCTTCCCCGCGCACAGGCTGGGATCGGCAGGATAGTCGGTACGGCGCGGGTAGAGGATCGTCGGACCGATCTTCAATTGCGCAAAATTGTCGGGGCAGTTTTCCGGCGACGGAACGATGTTGATGACGTTTCTGTTGTCATCGGTGTCGTGATAGGGATCCGGGTAGGGCTGTCGGCTGATGACCGGCCGGTATTCATCAGGCTCGGAGACCGGCTGCTTATATACAGGGCTCCTTTTCCTCTCGGCGGCTCTCCTTTCGTCTTCAAGCTCCTGCAGCCGTTCCCGCCGCCGGATCTCTTCCGCCTCCTCCCTCTTGCGCTCCCGCCGCCGCTCCGCCTTGCGTTCTCTCTCGCGTTCCCTTGCGCGTTCCTCGCGTGCGCGCTCGCGCTCTTCGGCACGGTCGGCGTCGCGATTGCGTCTGGCCCGTTCTCGCCTGATTCGATTTTTGTATTCCTTTGCTCGTTTTTGCCGTTGCTCCTCTTGGATGATGCCGCCGATGATGCCGATGATGGCGCCGGCTGCGGCGGCGCCGTTGTTGTTGTTGTTGTGGTGGTGATGCTGCTGTTGCGGCGGGTGATAGCTCCTTTGCGGCGCCGGATGGTAACTCCTTTGCGGCCTGCGATCGTCGCTTCCCCCGCCATATTGAGCCAGCACGAACCCATCGGGCAGCGGCCGCACGCGGGCGCCGGCGGCGGCATTTTGCAAGAGGCCGACATCGATCGCGGCGGCGCGCAGGCCCAGGGGCCGCAGAGTCGCGGCGTTTCCCCCCGCCGGCAGAAGGGCGATCCCGAGCAGCAACGCGAATACAGCGACTGCTAACTTCTGCATCCTGCCTTCTTTCCGCCGTTGCGTTTCAAGCGGCCGATTCAACGCCGGCGCTTTCTACTGACAGAGATTGTTGCCGATGCACGACAGTCCTGGCGCGCAATGCGTCGCAAGCCCGGTCTTCACGTTGCCCGTGCCCGGACAGAACCTCGCATCGCTCGGCAGAATACAATTGCCGGGAATGAAGTGATCGCAGAATGAGCCCGCGTTGCACGCGCCGACGCCGGGGCAGCAGACCCCGCCGAGTGGCGCGCAACTGAACTTGTTGGGGCAAAGGAAGAACCCGGGATTGCCGGGGCAAGGCGGGCCAGACGTGGCGGTCAGCCTCGTTCCCGGAGGAATGTTCAGCGGCGTCCGCGGCGGAAGCACGATCATGACAACCGGATTGCTCGGAGTCCTGCCCGCGCCGCCGCCCGATCCGCCAGCGCCAGACCCCTTGCCGCCGTTTCCCGGCGTGCGGAGCGCTGCCAGGCTCGCGCAATCCGCCGACGCCGCTTTGTTGGTGGCGTTTAACATATAGTAGCGGTCTCTTCCCGCATTTTCCCGGGAGTTCGCAGACTTGTATTTGATGGTTTTGTTCACGAAATCGAATTGGATGGTCGCCTGGCGCGTGTCATCAAATAGTTCCACCATCAGGTCGTCGCGTTTGCGTTCCTCGAGCTTGAAGGTGCCGGCCTTGAGCCGCTCTTCCCAGGTCCGCGGACCGGTCTCTAAATAGGTTCCCACAAAAGCGCCGCTGTGCAGGTCTCCGGCCTGGATACAATAGACGTTCGAACCGGTTGCCCCACCAGGGACCGATATGTCGGTCTGCGCCATCGCCGCCATCGCCGGCACGGCGAAAGCGATCGCAAGCGCCCCCAACGCTAATAGTCCGCGCGTCATTTAATCTTCCCCTTACTTGCCTGTCTGCGCAGGCCGTTGCGCGCTTTTTCAAAGCGCCAGATTTAAGCGCATGCCAAAAACTGCGACAAGCAGCATTCGACGCACCTTGACGCCCAGCGCCGGCTCGGATCGAGTTCTGATTATCGTGGAGATGCACCCAGTCGCCGCCCCGCGGTATTGAGTTTAAGTAGACGCCTCTCGCGCAACCAAAAGCAAGATTAAAACCGAAAACAGGGGGGGCGACGAAGCGAATTCGATGGAACTTTTACGTCGCTCAGCGACGGCGCGATTCGACCGAGGACGTCATTGTCTGGGCGCGCCGCCTATGGAGTGCGATTGCGAAATCGAGACCACGCAAATCGGCAATCACGCGATCAAGCTTTGGCGTAAGCCACTGTCTGAATGGCGTAGGTCTGCTCGATCTCCTGCTTCGAAGAGTCTCCTTTCATCGTGATGATGTAGCAGGGAGCACGAAAGCGTAATCAGTTGGTCGTTCCGTCACGCTATCAATGCGCACGCCGTTTTTGTAACAGTCGGGCTGGCAATTCGGACGCAAGCCTCGCGGAAGCTTTCAATTTCTACAGTTTTTACTCCTGAGCGGGCGCCCAACTCCGCGCTATTTACGCCGAGACGACGGCCTGCTTAAATCGGCCGACAACCGGGGTCGCGATCGTGCATGCATTGAGCCGCCGTGCATTCATGGCAAAAGGGTGCGCCACAGGCGCCGTGTTTTGCCTTGCCGGCTGCGCCTCGGTCCAGATGACCGATATCGATCCCGCCTACCGGCGCACGGTCGTCGATTACCCGACGCGAGAGAGAGTCGGCACGATCGTCATCGATCCCGGACAGCATTTTCTCTATCTGGCGCAGGACGGCGGAAAGGCCATCCGCTACGGCGTCGGCGTCGGCGGCGAGGGCTACGGGTGGTCCGGCATGGCCACCGTTCGCAACAAGCAGGAATGGCCTGACTGGTATCCGACCGAGCAGTATTTGCAGGAGCACCCGCAAGTGCGTCCGCATCTCGTTCAATTGCAAAGCGGCATGGGCGTGCACGGCGGCCCCGAGAATCCGCTCGGCGCCCGGGCGATGTATCTGTGGCAAGGCAATAAAGACACGCTCTACCGCATCCACGGCACCAACGAGCCATGGACCATCGGCAAGAACGTGTCTGCCGGCTGCATCCGCCTGATCAACGACGATGTGATCGATCTCTACAACCGAACGCCGATCGGCACCAAGGTTGTCGTGCTGCCGTCGGGCGTCGGCTAGCTCTCAGTTCGCCGCCCCGTTCGAGAACAGCAGCGGCACGCCGAACAAAGTGCGCGGCGGTTCTTCCCGCGCGTAGGCGTAGGCGGATGCGCCCGAGGTCGTACGCCGTTGCTTTGCGTATTTCACGGTCGGCTTCTTGTGCACGCGCTGCTTTGCATGGACGCGCGCGACTTTTTTCTCCGGATGTACGGCCGCCTTGACCTCGTGATGCAGGTCGGCGGCGTGGCTGCTCGTGTGCTTGGCGGCGAGATCAACCGACTTCGTCTGCGCATGGGCAGGATGGGCGGCTGAAGCGGCCGGTTGCTTCGCCGGCTCCATGAGAACCATCGAGCCCATCACCAGAAAACTGACGACGGTCGAGGCTCCGACGAGATAGGAAATGACACTCAAGAACCCGTACATAACGTCACTCCGGCAGTCAGAAGCGTGCTTGCCAAGGAAACTAGGGGCGGCATCGCCTGGCGGCTGTGAACAAGGTCACATTGGCCGGAATTTTTTTGCACCGCGCCATGGGAATGGCCCCCCGCCGAGCTATACGGCTTTGTATGGTCGAGGGCCCGCAAGGTTCAACGCGGTCACAAAGTACGGGTGACTTTGCTCAAATAGGGCGGATTGTCGGGGTCGAAGCCGCGCCGGCGCGCCGCCTTCTCGATGGCGAGATAGGCCGGGATCAGCATGAGCACCGGATCGCACACCGCGTTACCGTCGCCGATCCAGGGCAGGCTCCCCCCCGTGCCGCCTGCGGTAAATAGGCTCTCGCCCGCCTCGGTCAGGTCGCCGATTAGCGCGTCGACGGTGGCGGCGGCTTCGTCGTTCTGCCGCAAAACCAGCACCGGCGTGGCCGGCGTGATCGCTGCGCGCGGGCCGTGCCGCAATTCGGCCGCGCTGTAGCCCAGCGTGGGCACCCGCAGGATTTCCGCGACCTTGAGCGCGATCTCGCGCACGCAGCCGAGCGCGTAGCCGCGCCCGACGACAAAGGCCGCCGCCGCGCCCGCCGTCCTGTCGGCCCAGGCCGTCCAGTCGCAGGCAAGCGCGCCGGACAGCCGGCGCGGCATTTGCTGCAGGCCCTCGCTCAACTCGCTGTCGCACGAGAGCGCCGCCACCAGCCGCGCGCCGGCGATCATCGACAAGACGACAGTCTTGGTCGCGGCGACGGCGCGTTCCGCGCCCGCGCCGATCGGCAGCACCAGCTCGGAGGCGGCCGCCGCCGGCGAGTTTTCCTCGTTGACGATGGCAAGCGTCAGCGCGCCCAGCGCGCGCGCCGAAGCGGTGGCGTTGACCAGATCGGGACTGCGGCCGGACTGCGAAATCACGACGAACAACGCGTCGCGCAATTGCGGCGGCCGCTGATAGGCGGTGACGACGGATGGCGCCGCGGCCGAGGCGATGAGGCCGAGCCGCGTCTCGAACAGATAACGCAGATAAACGCCGACATGGCCCGAACTACCGCGCCCGCAGAAAACGATCATGCGCGGCTTTACCCGCTCGATCCGTTCGGCGAGCGCCGAGAACATATCGGCGCGCGCCAGCAGGCGCTCGGCGCCGGCCGGGATTTCCGCGGTTTCGCGCGCCATCGCGCTGGCGGGCTGCGGCTCAGCCATCGCGGCCCTTGCACGCCTCGATGGCGGCCCGCAAGCTTCCGCCGTGGCGCTCGAGGAGTTGCGCGGCTTCGCTGCGGTTGAGCCCCAGGCCGATGAGAACCGCGCTCTTCACCTCGCCGTCGGCCGCTGCGACATGGCGCGCCGCTTCCGCTTCCGAGCAGCCGAGAATCTCGCCGACCATGGCCGCGGCGCGGCGGCGCAGCTTGGCGTTCCGCGCGCGCATGTCGACCATCAATCCGCGATAGACGCGGCCGAGCCGCACCATCACGGCGGTCGAGAACAGGTTGAGCACGATCTTCTGCGCGGTGCCCGCCTTCATGCGGGTGGAGCCTGCGACCACTTCGCTTCCGGTGTCGGCCAGGAGGCGATGGCGCGCCACCGCGAACAGCGGCGCGTCCGGGTTGTTGGCGACGGCGATCGTGACGGCGCCCGCGGCAGCGGCGGCGCGCAAGGCGCCGATGGTGAAGGGCGTGGTGCCGCTCGCCGCGATCCCGATGACGACGTCGTCGGCGCCGACATTCGCGTCCGCCATGGCCTGCGCGCCGGCCTCCTCATTGTCCTCGGCCTGCTCGGTGCTGCGCACGAGCGCGTCCAGCCCGCCCGCCATGACGAACACGACGCGGTCGGCGGGCCAGTCGTAGGTCGGCGGCAGTTCGGCGCCGTCCTGCACGCCGATGCGGCCGGACGTGCCGGCGCCGCAATAGACGATGCGGCCGCCGCGCTGCAGCGGCGGCACCGCATCCTCGACGGCGGCGGCGATGGCGCCGAGCGCGGGGCGCACCGCGGCGGCAGCGGCAAGCTGGCCCTCGTACATGGCCGCGATCATCTCCGCCGCGGACCAGGAATCGAGTTCGACATAACGTGGGCTGATGTGCTCGGTGCGCATGAAATGGTCTCTGTTATGCCGCCAACGCGGCGACCTCCGCTCCGTTCGGCGCCGCCCGGTAAATCATGACTTCATGACGGCCTGGCGGGCGAGGCGCAAGGCGCCGTCCACCGCGTCCCCTTCGACCGCGACGAGCCGGCGCTGCACATCGGGCGCGAGCCACGGCTGCGTCGAGGAGGCAAGCCCGCCGAGCAGGGCGATGCGCGAGGCGCCGCACTCGGTCAGGCGGCGCACCAGTTCGTCGATCTGTTCCGCAGCCTCGCGCACGATGCGGCGCGCGACCGGATCGCCGTCGTCGGCATGCCGCATCACCAGCGGCGCGAAGGTCGCATAGTCGGTCGCGGTCGCGTGGTCCATCCAGGCGACGGCATCGAACGGGTCGTTGTGAAATCGCATCATCACCTCGCGGGTGAAGTTGGTGCCGACGGCGCGCCCGTCGTAAGCGCGTAACGCCATGCGGATCGCATGCAAGCCGAGGTCGGCGCCGCTGCCCTCGTCGGAAATCGGAAAGCCGTAGCCGCCCACCCTGACCTCGCGTCCGTCGACAAGGGCAAAGCCGACGCTGCCGGTGCCGATGATGACGATGCCGCCGTCGCCGCCGGCATGCGCCCCGATGCAGGCGATGGTCGCATCGTGCACATAGACGACGGAGCGAAACGGATGCGGCCGCAGCGCCAGCTCTTCCAGCGCGCCTTTGCGGCCGACGCCGGCGAGGCCGACCGCGGCATGCATGGCGCCGAGCGCGCCCGCTGCGAGACCTGCTTCGTCGAGCGCGGCCCGGCAGGCCTTTTCCACTTCGGCCAGCGCGTTGTCGACGCCCAAACGCAGCGCGGCCGGCCCGGCAATGCCGGTGCCGAGTAGGCAACCCGCCGCATCTTCGATGCGCGCGCGGCAGCCGGTGCCGCCGCCGTCAACGCCGACGAACAGCGGATCGGGTGGTGACGCTTTGTTCATCCCGCGACCCGCCGGATGTCGGCGCCGCACTGCACCAGCTTGCGGTCGAGCGCCTCGTAGCCGCGATCGAGATGGTAGATGCGGTGCACGGTGGTTTCGCCTTCGGCGGCCAGCGCCGCGATGACCAGGCTCACCGAGGCGCGCAAGTCAGTGGCCATGACTTCCGCGCCGTGCAGCCGCTCGACCCCGCGCACCAGCGCGGTCGAGCCCTGCAGCGAAATATTGGCGCCGAGCCGCTGGAGCTCCGGCACGTGCATGAAACGGCTCTCGAACACGGTCTCGCGAATGACCGATGCGCCCGCGGCGACGGTCATCAGGGCGGTGAACTGCGCCTGCAGGTCGGTGGGAAATCCGGGATAGGGTTCGGTCGCCACGTCGATGGCGCGCAAGGGACCGGAGCGGACGACCATCAGGCCGCGGTCGGTCGGCCAGATCTGAACGCCGGCGCTTTCAAGCGCGGCGCTGACCGAGCCGAGATGCTCCAGATGCGCGCCGAGGATTTCCAGATGGCCGCCGGTGATGGCGGCGGCGATGGCATAGGTGCCGGCTTCGATGCGGTCGCTGATCAGATCGTGGCGGGCGCGGTGGAGCGAATCGACCCCTTGCACCAGAATCCGGTGCGTGCCGACGCCCTCGATGCGCGCCCCCATGGCGCAAAGGCAGTGCGCGAGGTCGCTGACTTCCGGATCGCGCGCGGCGTTGAGGATCTCCGTTTCACCGCGCGCCAGCACCGCCGCCATCAAGGCGGTCTCGCTCGCCCCGACGGATGGCGAGGACAACACGATGCGGCCGCCTTGCAGCCGGTCGTTCTTGATCTGCGCGTGAATATAGCCGGCCTCGATGGAGACATCGGCCCCGAGCGTGTCGAGCGCTTTCAGATGAAGGTCGATCGGGCGCGCCCCGATCGCGCAGCCACCCGGCAGCGACACGCGCGCGGAGCCGAAACGGACGAGCAGCGGCGCCAGAACGAGAATGCTAGCGCGCATGCGGCGCACCAGGTCATAGGGCGCCTGCGCGTTGCGCGCCGCGCTGGCGTTGAGCGTGAGCATGCGGCCGGCGCCGCGCCTTGCGTCAACGCCGAACTCACCCATCATGACAAGCATGCTGGCGACGTCGCTCACTTCGGGAACATTGCCCAGTTCGAGCGGCTCGGCGCTGAGCAGCGCGGCGGCGATCTGCGGCAGCGCCGCGTTCTTCGCGCCCGAGACCTGCACCGAGCCTTCGATGCGCCTGCCGCCGCGGATGACCAAGCGGTCCATAATTTCGTCTCTCTTCCGCCCCGCCCGCAGCGTGTTTCAGCAAAAGCGGGCAACACTGCGTCGGGTCGCGGGTAATCGGCGCACCTGCTGTCGGTGCGCGGTATTCGCCTCGGCCGGCCTGGGTTTTCCGCGTCCTTTAACTTAGATTGCAGAGTCGCGCCACCAATCCCATCCGCATTGCCGTCGATGAGCCCGAGCCAAAAGTCCCATGCCGTTCTGGCGGACCGCGTTTTCGACGGTCAGCGCTGGCATGAAAAGGCGGCGCTGCTGATCCGGGCGGCGCGCGTCGCAGGCCTTGCATCCTGGAACGAGGTTCCGCCCGACTGGCCGCAGACGCGTCTGCCGGCCGGCGCTTTCCTCGCTCCCGGCTTCATCGATTTGCAGGTCAATGGCGGCGGCGGCGTGCTGCTGAACGACCATCCGACCGCCGACGGCATGCGCGCCATTGCGCGGGCGCACCGCCGCTTCGGCACCACGGCCTGCCTGCCGACGCTGATCAGCGATACGCGCGAGCAAGTGAAGTCCGCCATCGCGGCGGCGCGCGCGGTGGCCGGGCAGGACGGGGTGCTTGGCCTGCACGTCGAAGGCCCCTTCATCAGTCCCCAGCGTCCGGGCGTGCACCGGCCCGACCGCATTGCCAAGCCGGCGCCGGGCGACCTCGAACTATTGTGCGAACTCGCCGGCGCCGGCCGCTCCCTGGTCACGCTGGCGCCCGAATGCGTGCCGGCAGGATTTGTGCGCAGCTTGGCCGCGGCCGGCCTGCGGGTGTCGATCGGGCACAGCGAGGCGTCGGCGGCCATCGTCATTCAGGCGGCGGCGGAAGGGGCGACCGGCGTCACTCATCTGTTCAATGCCATGCCGGCGATGAGCGCGCGGGCTCCGGGGATCATCGGCGCGGCGCTGGCGGACGGCCGGCTGACGGCCGGCCTGATCGTCGACGGCATCCATGTCGATCCCGTTTCGGTGCGTGCCGCCTTTGCGGCCAAGGGCGCCGACCGCATCGCGTTGGTTACCGACGCCATGCCGACGGTGGGTGCCACGGTCGAGTCTTTCGAGCTGATGGGCCGCACAATCAGGCTTGCCGACGGACGGCTGACGACGGCAGAGGGGACACTCGCCGGCGCGCACCTCGACATGGCCTCGGCTGTGCGCAATGCGGTGACGCTGGCGCAAGTGCCGGTGGAGGACGCGCTGCGCGCCGCATCGCTGACGCCGGCGCGCTTTCTCGGCCTGGACGACGAGCGCGGCCTATTGGCGCCGGGGACGCGCGCCGATTTCGTCGCGCTGACGAATGACCTTACCGTGATGGCGACTTGGGTCGACGGCAGCAGCGACGGGATGAAAAGCGATAGCCCGCAATTCGCGAAGTAGGCTCTCACAAGGCAATCGCATGCGGAAGGCAGAGCGCGCTCCATTCGCGCCGCGATCCCGGTTCAGACGGAAGCGGTATTGCTCTGTCCCCTGCCGTAGCGCAAATATTGTCGACGCTCCTGCGACCAGGCGTGCTCGTCTGCGCGCGTCAGCGCATCGAGGTCCTGCGGCGAAGCCGCGGCGTCGTCCACCCATTCGCGCAGCAGCGGACCGCCGTTGATGACATCGATCGGATTTTTCTTGTGCTCGTATTCGTAGGCGAAGTCGCGCCACAGCGGATAGTCCGGATGTAAGCGGCGGATCGCCTTGAAGGCGAGCGCCTGCAGGCGCCAGGGCTTGAACGCCTGGTGATCGTAGGCCGGCCCTTCCGTGTGGATCTGCACGCCGTGGCAAAGCCTGCCCTGATGCTTGTGGAAGGTCGGCTCGAACCAGCACTCGCGCAAGATGCAGCCGGCGAGCCAGTGCGGCGCCAGCGCTGCCATCTCTTTCATCAGCGCGCGCGCGTCGATGTCGGGCGCGCCGAACAGTTCGAGCGGCCGGGTGGTGCCACGGCCCTCGGACAGCGTCGTGCCCTCGACCATCACCGTGCCGGCATAGGCGCGCGCCATCCATAGGTTCGGGGCGTTGGGGCTTGGATTGATCCAGGCGCGCTGCCCCAGCGGCCAGCCGTAACCCGGCGCGGCGTCCGGCTGCCAGACCTGCATCTCGACGATGCGATAGTCGAGGTCGAGCTTGAGCGCGCCGACGAACCACTGACCCAATTCGCCGAGCGTCAGCCCGTGCCGCATCGGCATGGGCCCGGCGCCGACGAAGCTCTCCCAGCCTGCGCGCAATGTCAGGCCTTCGGCCGGCCGGCCTATCGGATTGGGCCGGTCGAGCACCCAGACCGCTTTGCCATGCTGCGCCGCCGCCTCGAGCACGTAGCGCAGTGTCGTGACGAAGGTATAGATGCGGCAGCCGAGGTCCTGCAGGTCGACCAGCATGACGTCGAAGGCATCCATCATCGCGTCGGTCGGCCGGCGCACTTCGCCGTAAAGGCTGAACACCGGGATGCCGTGCACCGGATCGTAGAAATCCGGCGTTTCGATCATGTTGTCTTGCTTGTCGCCGCGCAGACCGTGCTGCGGGCCAAAGGCGGCGGTCATGCGGATGTCACCGCAGGCGGCGAGCGCGTCCAGCGAGTGCGTCAGGTCCGCCGTGACGGAAGCCGGATGCGCCAGCAGGGCGACGCGCTTGCCGGCAAGCGGCGCGCGCAAGGCGGGATCGGCGATGAGGCGATCGATGCCGAACTTCATGCCTGCACCACCGGCGCAAGCTCGTGCGCGAAACAGTCGGCGTGATGGAAATCGGGCTTGCCGGGCGGATGCGCCAAGGCCCAATACGACAGGCCGCCGTTGATGTCTTCGATCACCGCCGACAGGCCCAGATGCCACACGGTATCGGCCGGCAAATCCGGCAGGCGGGCGAGATCGAGCGCTGCTTGCAAGGTGAAGCGGTCGGGGCGCGCGTGCACCTCGATTTGCGGCGCCCCGATCTCGGCCACGTGCATGCCGCTGCGGTAGCCGCTGAAACGGTATGCCGCCCACAGCGTCGACGGCGCGAAATTGAATTCATAATAGGCGGGGCCGGACGCGGCGCGCAGGAAGGCCTCGAAACAGGTATGCCGCCATAGTTTGTCGCCGCGCGCGGTTGCGGTGACCGTCGGGATGCGGACCTCATCCATCTTGCCTGCCGCGCTGTAGGACAGCAGCAACCGATCGGCGCGCGGCCGCGCAACTTCCGCTGCGATCTCAATAACCGCGGAGGAACGCGAACCGGGATGAAGCTGCAGCGATCGGCGCATGCCGGCATTCTATAGGGCGAATCATGCTTGTCACATTGGCGGCGGCCAGCGGAAGCCTCTAGACTGTTAGAAACGGGCCGGAGCAGGAAGGAGCGCCGATGGCAACGCTCACGCGGGCAATTGGGGAATTTGCCGCCACGGTCGAACCGGGCGCGATCCCGGAACCGTGCCGGCGCGGCGCGCGCATCGGCATGCTCGACTGCGTCGGCGTGATGATCGCCGGCGCCGAAGAAGAAGCGCCGCGCCTCGTCGCCGCCATGGTCGCGGCATCCACCGCCAACGAATATGCGCCGGAGATTCCGTCCGGGCGCAATCTCGCGCCGCCCGATGCGGCACTGGTCAACGGCACCGCCGCGCACGTGCTCGACTACGACGACGTCGGCGCCGACGGGCACCCCAGCGCGGTGCTGACGCCCGCCATCCTTGCCGAGGGCTGGGCCTTGGGACGCAGCGGCAAGGAAGCGCTCGCCGCCTATGTCACGGGCTACGAAGTCTGGGCCTTGCTGAAGGAGCTCGAGCCCGGCCGCCTGCACGACCGCGGCTTTCACCCCACCGCGATCTGGGGCGCGCCGGCGTGCGCCGCCGCCTGCGCGCGGCTCAACCGGCTTGACGCGGCGCAAGCGACCAACGCCGTCGCGATTGCCGCTTCGCTCGCCGCCGGGCTGGTTGCCAATTTCGGCAGCATGACCAAATCGCTGCATGCCGGCCGCGCCGCGCAAGCCGGCGTCTTGGCGGCGCGCCTTGCCAAGGCCGGCTTCACCGGCTCACCTGACGTGCTCGAGCACAGGACCGGTTTCATGCTCGCCCACTCTGCCTCCGGGCGGCCGGAAATTGCCGAGCATGATTGGCAACTCGGCAGGAAATGGCGCATGGCGGAATACGGCATCAACGTCAAACGCTATCCCATGTGCTACGCCACGCACCGCTCGATCGACGCCCTGCTCGACCTGGTCGAGGCGCACGACCTCGCCCCGGAAGCGGTCGAGGCAATCAACGTCACAATCGGCGATGCCCAGCAGCTCATGCTGCGCAACCACGACCCGGTGACTGCGCTGGAAGGCAAGTTCAGCATGGAGTTCGCCATGGCCGCGGCGTTGACCGCGCGGCGCGTGAGCATGAAGGAGCTCGACGATGCCTTCGTGCGGCGCGACGACGTGCGGGCCGTCATGCGCAAGGTGCACACCTCGACGACAAGCGAGCGCATGGCCGGGCTGCCGTTCGCGCCGGATGACCAAGTCAGCGTCGTGCTGAACACCGGCGAGACCTTGAAGCACGAGCCGATCGCCAATCCGAAGGGAAGCTGGCAGAAGCCGCTGAGCGAGGACGAACTGCGCGAGAAATTCATGGACTGCGCGGCAATGGGCTTGCCGACAGCGCAGGCAGCGTCGCTGTTCGAGGGCCTTGCGGGTATCGAGCGGCTCGCCAGCCTGCGCGCGCTGCCTTTGGTGGCGGCAGGCTGAAGCGCCGGCAGGCCGCTTTAGCTGAGCGCAATGACGGCGGCCGCCGTCAGGATGGCCCAGAGCAGGGCGACTACGACCACTTTCATGTGCGTGTTGCCGTCGGCGGCGACGATTGAGGGGTTCATGGCAAGGCTCGTGGCGGTTTTCGCCAATTCGAATCAATGTTTCGCGGCAAGCTTTGCCGATTCGACACGCTGTCGGCTTGATCAAGGTCAAAAGCCGACTGCGTAATAATACGGAAACTGCCGCAGTCGACACGGGCGCGCGCCGGGCGCAAGTGAATGCCACTCCGAAGCCTCGCGCGCCCGGGATGGGCGCACAAAGAGCTGCTGGTTTAGATGAATCCGATCGAGCCCTATCTGCAGCGCACGCGCATCGCCTATTTCTCGATGGAGATCGCGCTGCGCCCCGAGATGCACACCTATGCCGGCGGCCTCGGCGTGCTCGCCGGCGACACCGCGCGCTCGGCCGCCGACCTCGAACTGCCCATGGTGTTCGTGAGCCTGGTCAGCCGGGCGGGCTATGTGCGGCAGGAGATCGACGGCGAAGGCCGCCAGGTGACGCGGCCCAACCCTTGGGCGTCCGACAAGTTCACCGAGCGGCTCGACGCCATGGTCGCGGTGCCGATCGAGGGCCGCGAAGTGTGGATAAGGCCCTGGCTTCACCGCCTGGTCTGCCCGCTCGGCCACAGCGTTCCGGTGCTGCTGCTCGACACCGATCTCGACCAGAACAGCGCGGAGGACCGCGAGATCACCGATCACCTCTACGGCGGCGGCGACGCCTACCGCCTCAAGCAGGAAATCGTGCTCGGCATCGGCGGCGCGCGCATGCTGCAGGCGCTCGGCTTCGAGATCGATACCTACCATCTCAACGAAGGTCACGCCGCGCTGCTGACGCTGCATCTGCTCCGCTACTTCAAGGAGCCGGCGCAGGAGCTCGGGGACCGGCGCTCGCCGTACGACGATGCGCGGGTGCGCGAGCGCTGCATCTTCACGACGCACACGCCGATCGAGGCCGCCTTCGACAAGTTCAGCTATCCGCTGGTGCAGCGCCTGCTCGACGACTACATCGAGATGGCCGAGATCAAGCGCTACGCCGGTGCGGACTATCTCAACATGACGCGGCTGGCGCTGCGGCTGAGCGGGCGCGTCAACGGCGTGTCGGAGCGGCACGCCGAAACGACCTAGCCGCATTTTCCCCGGCTATCGCGTGCGTGCCATCACCAACGGCGTGCACGCGCCGACCTGGACGCACGCAAGCTTCGCCAAGCTCTACCAGGCCAACTTTCCGCACTGGGCGCACGAGCCGGAAGTGCTCAATCGCGCCGACCAGCTCGACGATAACGCGGTGTGGAGCGCGCACCAGGACGCCAAGCGCGATCTCCTGTCGCAGCTCAACGGCGGCTCGGCCGCGCTGCGCGCCGAGATGCCGCTGATCGGCTTTGCCCGCCGCATGACGCAATACAAGCGGCCGGGCCTGTTGTTCAGCGACATGGACCGCCTCGCGGCGGTCGCGCGCAAGCGCCCGTTCCAGGTGGTGTTTGCCGGCATCGCGCATCCGAGCGACGCGCCGGGGCAAGGGCTGATCGCGGCGATCAACCAGCACATCCGGCAATTGGCGAACGCGATCCCGATCGTCTTCCTGCCCAATTACGACATCCGCATCGCGGCGAGCCTGGTGTCGGGCGTCGACATCTGGCTCAACACGCCGCTGCCGCCGCTGGAAGCCTCGGGCACCAGCGGCATGAAGGCGGCGCTCAACGGCGTGTTGAACCTCAGCGTGTTGGACGGCTGGTGGCTGGAGGCCTGCATCGACGGCGTCACCGGCTGGGCGATTGGCAACGGCGATTCCAATAGACAAAGCGACGATGCCGCCGATCTCTACCGCAAGCTGGAAGAGGTCGTGCTGCCGCTCTATTACGACGACCGGCCGCGCTGGATCTGGATGATGAAGCAGGCCATCGGCAAGATCGGCTCCTACTACAACAGCACGCGCATGATGCGCCGTTACGCGACCGAGGCGTATATCCGCTAGGGCATGATCATTGTCGCCGTCATCACCGGGCCGGCGCGGAACGCGCCGAGACCCGGTGATGCATCTTTGCGGAGGAAGATCGATGGATTGCCGGGTCGAGCCTCGCAATGACCCCGGAGTTTATGATCGCGATTCGCCATCACGTCTTGCCGCGTCCGCTGAACACCGGCTTGCGTTTTTCCATGAAGGCACGCACGCCTTCGGCGTAATCGGGCGATTGGCCCGCTTCGCGCTGCAAATCGCGCTCGAGATCGAGCTGGGCGTCGAGCGTGTTGGTCTCGGCCAGATCGAGCGCGCGCTTGGCCAGCGCCAGCGCGGCGGTCGGCGCCTGCGCGAAATGCGCGCCTAATTTCTCCGCTTCGCTGAGAAGGTCTCCGTCGTCGACCGCCTTCCAGATCAGGCCCCAGCTTTCCGCCTGCTCGGCCGATAAAGGCTCCGCGAGCAGCGCCAGGCCGCGGGCGCGCGCGGCGCCGACCAGGCGCGGCAGCAGCCAGGTGCCGCCGCAATCCGGGATCAGGCCGATCTTGGCGAAGGCCTGGAGGAAGCGCGCCGAGCGGGCGGCCAGCACGATGTCGCAGTTGAGCGCGATGTTGCAGCCGGCGCCGGCGGCGACGCCGTTGACGGCGGCGACCACGGGAAATGGCAGCGCGCGCAATTTGCGCACCAGCGGATTGTAGACCTTGTCGAGCCCGGCGCCGGTGTCGCGCTTTTGCCCGGGCTGCGGCACGCGGTCGGCCAGATCCTGCCCGGCGCAGAAGCCGCGGCCGGCGCCGGTCAGGATGAGCGCGCGGCAGCTCTCGTCCGCCACCGCTTCGTCGATCGCCGCATCGAGCGCGCCGAGCATCGCTTCGTTGAATGCATTGAGCCGCTGCGGCCGGTTGAGCGTCACGATGCGATAGCCGGCGCGCGCGGCGACGAGAAGGGGCGCCTCGTCCATGGGCCGTTTCTCCTGGCGGTTAAAAGTCTGCCGGCTGTCTATCATGAATTGGGGGAGCGATGAGGCAAGGCGGGGATTGCCCGAGCATCCGACGCCTGCGCTCGCAAAGCGCGCACCCGGCCGAGCGATTGCGCCGCCGCCTCAATGCGGGGGACGAGAATCTGATCGTAGACAGCCTGGGTCAGCTTGCCGGTGAAGCGGATAGCGAGAATACTGTCGTGCGTTTCATCCATGAATTCGATCATCTGTCCAATCCTCATTGCATCGCGCAAGACTGAAATTTGTGGACGCCAGCAGCAAGGACATTCGATGCAGCACATCTCGAGTTACTTTGCGCTCGACGCGCTTAGCCTGTTCGGACTGCTCGCCGTCTCAGCCATGCTGCTGTTCTATGCCCTTGAAGAACGCAGCCATTGGTTCGTCCTCGCATTCGCCGGCGCCTGCGCGATGGGTTCGGCTTACGGATTCCTGCAAGGCGCATGGCCGTTCGGCCTCGTCGAAGCGGTCTGGGCCTTGATCGCCTTGAAACGGTGGCGCGAGCGGGTGACGCGGCTCCCGAAAATGCCCTGACGATTCGCCTCAGGTTTCCAAAATTTCGAGCACCGGGCAGGCCGGTGCGGCGCCGGCACAACATCGCGCATCGCATTGCGCGATCGTGTCCGATAGAATCGTTTCCAGCCTGGCGAGGCCGTCTCGCTTGGCACGCACGTCGGCGAGGCGGTCGGACGCGATCTCCCGTGCTCGCGCGCAGCTATCCGCGCCGCCCCCAGACAGCACAAGCAAGACGCGGATTTCCCCGATGCCGAAGCCTAAGGCCCGCGCCCGGCGGATGAAACGCAGTCGTTCCACGTGCTCGGGCCCGTAGCTGCGGTGTCCGCCGCGCGTGCGCGGCGGCGGCGCCATCAGGCCGATCTTCTCGTAGTAGCGGATGGTCTCGATAGCGACGCCGGTCAGCCGCGCCAGGCCGCCGATGCCGAGACCTCGCAAAACTGTGATCGCGTTCATGTCAGGTTCGCCTTGATCCTGTAGCCGCTCCAGAGTTTAGCGTCCGAGTCATGACGATCAAGGGCGAGCCCGTGCTTGAGCAATCGCTGATCACCTGTCCGCATTGCGGCACCGTCAAGCTGGAGCGGATGCCCACCGATGCGTGTCAGTTCTTCTACGACTGCACCGGTTGCGGGGCGCGCCTCAAGCCCAAGCCGGGCGATTGTTGCGTGTTCTGCTCCTACGGCTCCGTCCCGTGTCCGCCGGTGCAGGCACAAGGTCGCTGCAGCACAGGGTGCGGCTGCGCACCCGACGGAGGCCGATCATGAGATGGCATTCGTTCCAGCCGCGTTCGGCTGCGCGGAATTTTGCCGGGCGAGCTTAGAGAGCTTTGCTCTTGTCGCGCGTCAGCCTGTTCGTGGGCCGGGCCCGGCAAGCGGCGACGCGGCGAAGCGTTTGTAGGCTACCTCGCTGCGACGCTGCGACGCTGCGGCGTTCCAGTAAATTTATTCAAGGCAACGTGACGAGCCTCACAGATAGCGGACGACACCACTGTTAGCTTGTAGAGGCGGCGCGGTGCATCATCCAACCGCGCGGAAATTTGACTGAGAGTTTTCTTTGGGAGGCGTCCATGTCGCATACGGTGTGTCATGACGTTGGATCCTGGGTAGAAAGCAGCGTCCAGCAACAGGTCGAGCAATGCATCGAGCAGGATTGCGACTGGTGGTGCGCGTGCTGCAACAAGTGGCTTTGCGGTCTCGTCTGGGTGGTCGTCAATGTAGTGACCTGGGTCGTGCAGACAGTGTGCGAAGTCGTCGCCGATATATTCGACCTGATCGTCAACGTTCTCCGCGGAGTGTGGGACATCGTTGCCGGCATCTTCACCGGCGACTGGAGCCGCATCCTCGCCGGCTTCGGCGAGATCATCGGCGGGGCGCTTGCGTTCGTCCTCGACCTCATTCCGATCGTGACGCTCGGCACTCTCGTGGGCGTATTCAACAACAGCATCGATGCCTGGCGGCTGCGCAACTATGCCCGACAGCTGCTCCAGACCAAGTACGGATCGAGCGATCCCGAGGGCCTGAAGAAGATGCTGGACGCGCTCGGCATTACATCCGGCGGATTCGGCCTCCGACTCAAGTGCAAGGCGCTGCGGGCATTCGTGCGCTCTGATTTTTCGTCGCAGCCGGACGGCACCCCCGATCTGTTCGTGTGGGTGCGGGACAATCACCTCGATCTTAAGAGTCTCGCCGGCTTCAATCCGCCCGCTTGGTGGGATCGTCCCTGGCCGGAGCTGGTGGGAGATTCCGGCGACGTCTCCGACACCGACATCGATACCTATGTTCTCAACGGCGGCCGCGGCGACAAGGTCAAGCACTTCTCGCTGTTTGGCATGAGCAAGGGGGACCTGCAGACACGCCTCGACACGGCGAGCCAACATGCGCCCGAGATCGGCTTGATGCTCAACTGGTCCATCGAGGACACGCGGCTCGGCTCCGACGACGAGGTGCTGATAAATCGCGCCGGTTTCCCGTCCATTCTGCCGGAGCCGCCATTCTCGCGGCACAACAGTCCCGATCCGGCGGCGACCACCGAGCTGTGCCAGCCCATCGTCATCGGTGCCTTCGGCTTCACCGAATCCGGCGCCATGGGAATCTCGGCACACTTGGCTGGCTCGACCTGCCTCGAGGCGGGGCCGAACGGCAGCACCCGATTTCCGGGCGAGGGCGTCACCGGTTCTGCGATCAGGAATCGTAAGCCCGACCTCTTTTTTAAGTACACGGCGATCCACGAGATGGGACATACCTTCGGTCTCTGCCACGTCGACGGCGTCCTACGCATCATGTGGACGGGCGCGGGAGATCAAAAGAAGAGCTTTTGGAGCTGGTCGGCGCTCTGGCAGTACTACACCAACGGCGTCGAGGCGGGCTTCACGTTCGACGAGGGTAAGAAAACGTGGGACTACATCGTCGCTAACTTTGCGCCGGAATGTCTGGAAATGCGTCAATTCTAGGCGCGATCGGATGGCCTGCCATGACGATCGACACCGTTAAAGGTGCGCAACCAAAATCACGCTCGGCCAAGCCCGGTTGCGGGTGCGCTGAAGGTTTCGTTGGACTGCTCGTCGGCTTGGCCATCTTTACACACTACTTCATCATTCTTCACCCCGACCTTTACAGCCGAACCGAGCGGACCATTGCAGCCTTCGCAATTGCCCTGGCTTGCGCCGTCATTGGGAAGTTCTTGGGGCTCGGTCGGGCGCGCTACTTTAACCGCGCCACACGCTCGCAAAGGCGAATCGCGACCCCAAAATAGCAAACGCCGACCTTGCGCACCTGACGGCAGCGACGGGCTCACTCCGAATCGTCGGCCAGCTCGCGCGCCAGCGGGTGCGACTTCGGCGCGCCGTGCTTGGCGCGGCGGCGCGCCTCCGCCTCCACCGTTTTGGCGAGCTCCGGATGATGCGCGGTGAAGGCGCGGAAGTCGCTCACCTCCAGCATCAGCAGCGTCGTCGCCTCGGTCGTGGTCACGGTCGCGGTGCGCGGTGCGCCGGCCAGCAGCGACATCTCGCCGAAGAAGGCGCCGGCGCCGAGCCGCACCGGCTGCGGCTCGATCTTCACCTCCACCTCGCCGGAGGCGATGAAATACATGCAGTCGCCGGGGCGCCCGCGCCGTACCACCACGGCATTCTCGGCAAGGTCGATGCGGCGCAGCATGCGCGTGAGCTCGATGACGGCGGGCGGGTCGAGGTTTTTGAGGAACGGCACGCTCGTCACCAGATCCCAGTTGCGGATGAAGTCGCGGCGGCGATGCTCGGCGGCGAAGCCGGTGGCAAGGATGCCGGTCCACAGTCCGAACACGCCGAGGCCGCTGATCATTACGATGCTGGCGATGATGCGGCCGCCGAGCGTCGCGGGCACGGCGTCGCCGTAGCCGGTGCTGGTGAGCGTGGTCACCGCCCACCACAGCGCCAGCGGCATGCTGCCGAAGTGATCAGGCTGGCGGGCGCGCTCGAGCACGTGCAGCGCCACGCTCGACAGCACGAGAATGATCAGGAAGATGATGAAGCCGCTCGCCAATGCCCGCGCTTCCTGCTGGATCACCCGCCCGAGCATCGCCAGGCCCGGCACGAAGATCGCGAGCTTCAGGATCCAGAGCGAGGCCAACAGCCAGGCGGTGGCCGCCGGTAGGCCGACGGCAAGCGCGACCGGCACGGGCAGCACGGCCAGCAGATCGATCGCGCCTTCGACGGATAGCAGGTAATGCGTCTCGGACTTCGAGGAGCCCGATCGCAGCCACGCCTTGCCGAGAAATTCGCAGGCAAAGACGCCGAGGCAGCACCAGAGCGCGACCGCAATCAGAACATGCGGCTCGCCGGTAATATCGGGCACCGTCATGACGGGCATCGCCGTCAGCCCGACCGCCAGCGCCGCATATTGCAGCAGCCTGAACGCGCGGCTTCTGAGCAGCCCGATGGGCGACAGCATCGTCATGCCGAAAATTCTAAGTCCGTTCTGTCGCGGACAGGGACCATCTCCTCCGCGCGCGGCCTCAAGGCAGATTATTACATCGCCGGCTGGCCAGCCACCCGCTGCCGCACCTGGTTAGCGCAAAGCAAGCGCCGGCGCGCGGCTAAAGGGCGAGCGGCAGGCCCGCCAGATCCCAGGCTTCGGCCGGCGGTTGGCTTGGCGGCGGAGAGGCGGCAAGGACGGGCGCGTCGGCTTGCTCGCCGAGCGCGGCAAGCGGCGTCAGGTCGGGAACCTCGCGGTCGGCCACCAGCCGCATGGTGCGGTTATCGAGGATGAGCCAGCGGCCGTCGATGCGCGCGGCGGCGACCATATGATCCTGCCGCGCCGAGCGGTCGTGCACCAAGACGAGCCGCAGGTCGGCCGCGGCGATGCCGGCATAGTGCAGCGCCACGTATTTGGCGATGGCGTAGTCTTCGCAATCGCCGGCGCCGGAGGCGAAGCTCATCAGCGGCGTCGCCCAGATATCCAGGGCGCCGTATTGCGCCAGATCGCTGCTGTAACGGATCGCCAGGTTGACGGCGCGGTTGATCGTGCCGATGCGGGCGCGGCCCTCGCGCGCGCGGCCGGCGTTGATCACGGCGAGGAATTTCGCGGCGGCGGCGGTGCAGGTCGCCGGGTTGGCGCGGCAGCGCGCGAGGATCTCTCCCTCCAGGGCGATCGTCTTCTGCAGGCTGCGCCAGCGCGCCGAAAGCGGTCCGCGCTCGGTGGCGCCGAGGCCGAAAGGCCCCGGCACGGCGGGCGCAGGCAAGGGTGCGGCCTCGAACGGCTGCGTGGCCGGCATGTCCGCCGGATCGAGCGACGCCAGGCGCAGCTCCTGGCGCTCGGCCGCCTCGATCCGCACCGGCGGCGGCACCACCGGCGGCGGCGCCGACACCACCACGGGCACTGCCACTGCCCCAGGGGCCGGCTTCGCCGTGGTGCCTCCGGCGCAAAGGACCAACAGACCAATGACGGCTGCCAGGCGCGCGCAAGCGCGCAGGGTCGAACGAGCCAGCATTCCGACGCTCCCGCTCGCGGACGCCGGCCTTGTCGATCAGCCGGTCTGGTTCTCCCTCGAGCGGTGCATCGCTAACGCGCAGGCCTCTTCCGGCCGGTTAAACCAAGACAAAAAGTCCTTTGTTTTCAATAACTAAGGTGAAATATTGCCGGATTTTTTCGTTAAAGTTTGAGCGAAATCGCCTGGCGCCCGGCGGGTCGGCAGGGCGTTCGCCAACTGCAAAATTGGTGCGACCAAGTGAATTGCCTCACACAAAGACGGCTTCTATGGCAGTAGGTTGAGCCGGTCAGGACGGCCCGCCGGCAACGTCGGCCCCGAGGCGGCGTCCTCACTGTTGGGTCTGCAAGGCGCGAATCCTTGCCGCGGCTGGCCGCTGCCGGCTCGTGTGCCAAGCGCGTGGGCGCCTGCCACAAACCATTGGTGCCGTTAACGTTTTCCGCAAGATGAGAGGCGACAAACGGTTGCCGCAGTGGCACAATAGAAATGACCGGCTGAGGGCGCGCCGTGACGCGGCGCCAGCCCCCGGGGGGAGCTAGCCGCCGCCATGTCTGCCCGCACCACGACCCGCGCGAGGCCGCAGAGGCACGAGCCGTCCGAGTTGTCGCTCGCGCTCAAGGCCTGCCGCAGCGCCTTGATCGGCATCGGCGTGATGAGCGCGATGATCAACGTGCTCTATCTCACCGGCTCCTTCTTCATCTGGAAGTCTACGACCGCGTGGTGCCGAGCCGCAGCGTGCCGACCCTGATCGGCTTGGTGGTGCTGGCCGCCGGCCTCTACATGGCGCAAGGCATTCTCGACACGATCCGCGGCCGCGTCCTGGTGCGCATCGGCGCCAGCCTCGACGAGGCGCTCGGCGCGCGCGTCTTCGAAATCGTGGCGCGGCTGCCGCTCCGGGTCGGCCAGCGCAGCGACGGCATGCAGCCGATGCGCGATCTCGACAGCATCCGTTCATTCTTGGGCGGCCTCGGCCCGGTCGCCATGTTCGATCTGCCGTGGATGCCGTTTTACATCGCCATCTGCTTTGCGTTTCATCCGCTGATCGGCGTCACCGCGCTCGGCGGCGCGATCATCCTTACCGCGGTGACGCTGACAACCGAGTACGTCACGCGCAGGTCGATCAAGGAGTTGACCGGCCTCGCGATTGCGCGAAACGCGCTTGCCGACACCAGCCGGCGCAACGCCGAGGTGCTGCTCGCCATGGGCATGCTGGGCGGCATCGCCAGGCGCTGGCACGAGGCGAACCAGAAGTATCAGGATAGCCAGCGCCGCGTGAGCGACGTTGCAGGCGGCCTCGGCTCGATGTCGAAAGTGTTTCGCATGATGCTGCAGTCTGCGGTGCTCGCCGTGGGCGGCTATCTCGTCATCCATCAGGAGGCGACCGCAGGCATTATTATTGCCGGCTCGATTCTGGCCGCGCGCGCGCTGGCGCCGGTCGACCTCGCCATCGCCAATTGGAAGGGCTTTGTCGCCGCGCGACAAGGCTGGAAGCGGCTGGCCGACCTGCTCGATGTGATGCCGGCCGAGAGCGCGCGCATGGCGCTGCATGCGCCGGTACGCTCGTTGAGCGTGGAGAACGCCACCGTCGTGGCCCCCGGCACGCAGAAAGTGGTGGCGCAGGACGTCCATTTCACGCTCGAACGCGGCAGCGGTCTAGGCATTATCGGCCCGAGCGGCTCCGGCAAATCGTCGGTTGCGCGCATGCTGGTCGGTGTTTGGATGCCCATCAGGGGCAAGGTGCGTCTCGACGGCGCCGCGCTCGATCAATGGTCCTCGCCGGGGCTCGGCCGCCATATCGGCTACCTGCCGCAGGACGTCGAGTTGATGGCCGGGACCGTGGCGCAGAACATCGCGCGCTTCGAAGCGGAGCCGGATGCGAACGCGATCATCGCGGCCGCCAAGGCGGCCGGCGTGCACGAGCTGATCACGTCCCTGAGCGAAGGTTACGAGACGCAGATCGGCGAGCAGGGCACGGCGCTGTCGGCCGGGCAGGCACAGCGGATCGCGCTCGCGCGCGCGCTCTATCGCGATCCGTTCCTCGTCGTGCTCGACGAGCCGAATTCCAATCTCGATTCCGACGGTGACGAAGCCTTGACCAAGGCGGTGCTCTCGGTGCGGGCGCGGGGCGGCGTGATCATCGTCATCGCCCACCGGCCGAGCGCAATCGCCGGCGTCGATCTATTGCTGGTCATGCGGGACGGGCGGCAGCAGACCTTCGGACCCAAGGATCAGATCCTCGCCAAGCTGGTGAAGCCCGCGCCCGCGCCGGTGCCGGCGCCAATCAAAGCGGTCCCCAACGCATGACGCTGTCATTTGAAAAGGAAGCGCTGCCGGCCAGCTGGCGCGAGTTCATGAAGCCGAAACAAAGCGGCTCGCGCGGCTCCATTCGCCGGCACATGATCGCCGGCATCGTGGTGGTGGTGCTGCTGGCGGGCGGCGTCGGCGGCTGGGCGGCGAGCACGCAGATTGCCGGCGCGCTCATCGCGCAAGGGTCGATCGTCGTCGACTCGCACGTCAAGAAAGTGCAGCACCCGACCGGCGGCGTGGTCGGCAAGTTGTTCGTGCAAGACGGCGACCGGGTCAAGGCCAACCAGGTGCTCGTGCAACTCGACGATACCGTTACCCGCGCCAATCTCGCGGTCGTCACCAAAGGGCTCGACGAGCTTTCCGCGCGCAAGGCGCGGCTCGAGGCCGAACGCGACGCCGCCAACGCGATTAGTTTTCCGCCCGACCTGCTGGACCGCAAAAGCGATCCCACCGTCGCCAACGCCATCGCCAACGAGACCAAGCTGTTCGAGTTGCGCCGCTCCGCGCGGCTCGGCCAAAAGGCCCAATTGCAGCAGCGCATCAGCCAGCTAAACGACGAGATTACCGGCCTCAACGCTCAGCTGGACGCCAAGTCGCACGAGATCTCCCTGATCGCCAAGGAACTCGAGAGTGTGCGTGAACTCTGGCGGAAAAATCTGGTGCCCATTTCGCGCGTCACTTCGCTCGAGCGCGATTCCGCCCGGCTCGACGGCGAGCGCGGCCAGTTGCTGGCTTCGGTCGCCCAGGCCAGGGGCAAGGTGACCGAAACCCAGTTGCAGATCATCCAAATCGATCAGGACCTTTCGAGCGAAGTCGCCAAGGACCTGCGCGAAGTCGACTCCAAATACGGCGAGCTCATCGAGCGCAAGGTCACCGCCGAGGATCAGCTCAAGCGCATCTTCATCCGCGCACCGCAGAACGGCATCGTGCTGCAATCCAACGTCCATACCATCGGTGGGGTGATTACGCCCGGCGAGGCGATCATGCTGATCGTTCCGGAAACCGATAAGCTGATGGTCGAAGCCAAGGTCAACCCGCGCGACATCGACCAGGTGCAGGTCGGCCAGGCGACCATGCTGCGCTTTCCCGAATTCAACACGCGCACCACGCCGGAAATCAAGGGCACGGTGTTGCAGGTTTCCGCCGACACCACGGCCGACCAGCGGACCGGGCAAAGCTACTACACCGTGCGCATCGGCATGCCGGCGGAGGAAATCAAGGAGCTCGGCAAAGGCGTCAAGCTCATTCCCGGCATGCCGGTCGAGGCCTTCGTGCAGACCGGCGAGCGCACGGTGATTTCCTACCTGACCAAGCCGCTGGTCGATCAGTTCATGCGAGCGTTCCGAGAAAAATGAGCGCGCCGCCGGACTTTCGCGCGCCGGGCGCCTTGCGATAAAGTGGCTTTCGCGCCTCGCCAAGCGTTTCGGGTTCGCTCGCCTGCTGGCGCTCGCTCTGCTGGTTGCGCTCGCCGCGCTGCGTATTGCCGATCCGCAGCCGCTGCAGGAGTTGCGCGCCCGCGTCTTCGATCTTTACCAGGTGCTGCACCCGCGCGTCGCCACGCAGCGGCCGGTCACGATCGTCGATATCGACGAAAAAAGCCTCAAGGTCATCGGCCAGTGGCCTTGGCCGCGCACCATCGTCGCCGACCTCATCGATAAATTGACCGGCATGGGGGCGTTGGTGATCGCCTTCGACGTGGTCTTTCCCGAGCCCGACCGCATGTCTCCGGCCATCGCCGCCGATAGTTTCAAGAATCTCGACGACGCCACCCGCGCCAAGTTGCGCGCCTTGCCAAGCAACGATGCGGTCCTCGCCGCCGCGATCAAGCGCTCGCGCGTCGTGCTCGGAGAATCCGGGCTGCCGTTCGCCAATGAAAAGCCCAAGGACGCGCCGCCTCCGGCCGGTATCGCGACGCTCGGGCGCGATCCGCAGCCATACCTGCTCAATTACCCGGGTTTGTTGCGCAACGTTCCGATGCTTGAGAACGCCGCCAGCGGACGCGGCCTGTTCAGCATCCGCGCCGAGCGCGACGGCACCGTGCGCCGCGTCCCGATGGTGATGCGGGCGCAAGGCGTCATCATGCCGTCCTTGAGCCTGGAAATGCTGCGGGTGGTGACCGGCGCCGGCGCGATCTTGATCCGGACCGACGATGCCGGGGTGAAAAGCGTGGCGGTGCCGCATTTCGTCCTGCCAACGGACAGCAACGGCCAGCTTTGGATCCATTTCGCGCCGCACGATCAGAATCGTTTCGTGTCGGCCGCCGACGTTCTCGCCGGCAAGGTGCCGCGCGCGCGCTTCGACCACAAGCTCGTGCTCATCGGCACCTCGGCGGTCGGCCTGCTCGATGCCAAGACGACGCCCCTCGATCCCGTCATGCCGGGCGTCGAGGTGCATGCGGAGGTGCTGGAAAGCGCGCTCAGCAAGTCGGTTTTGTCGGAGCCCAACTATGCCATCGGGGCGGGCGTCGCCGCGGCTGTGCTGCTCGGCGCCGCGATCATTTGGCTGGCGCCGCTGCTCAGCCCGGCTCTGCTGTTGCTCTTCGGGGCGGTCATTGTCGCGCTGACGGTCGCCGCGTCTTGGTATTTTTACGTCGAGCACCGGCTGCTGATCGATTTCACCTATCCGCTGCTGTCGAGCCTGCTGGTTTATCTCACGCTGACGTTTTCCAACTATATCAGCGAGCAGGCGCAGCGCCGCCGCATCCGCTCCGCCTTCGGTCAATATCTTTCGCCCGCCTTGGTCGAGCAATTGGCGCAGTCGCCGGAGAAGCTGGTGCTCGGCGGCGAAGAGCGCAACATGACGATCCTGTTCAGCGACGTGCGCGGCTTCACCACCATCTCAGAGCTCTACAAGCACGATCCGCAGGGCCTGACGCATTTGATGAACAGCTTTCTTACGCCGCTGACCAACGCCATCATCGACCGCAAGGGTACGATCGACAAATACATGGGCGACGCGATCATGGCGTTCTGGAATGCGCCGCTCAACGATCCTGAGCATGAGATCAATGCCTGCGAGGCGGCGCTCGACATGCAGGAGCGCGTCAAGCTGCTCAACAAGCAGCGAGCGGAGGAGGCCAAGGTCAAGGGCACGCGCTTCGTCGAGCTCAATGTCGGGGTCGGACTCAATACCGGGCCTTGCGTGGTGGGCAATATGGGCTCGGACTTGCGCTTCGACTATTCCGTGCTCGGCGACAGCGTCAACTTGGCCTCGCGGCTGGAGGGGCAGACCAAGACCTATGGCGTGCCGATCATCATCGGAGCCCGTACTGCCGAGGCCGTGAAGGATAAGTTCGCGCTGCTCGAGGTCGATTTCATCACGGTCAAGGGCAAGACCGAGCCGGAGGTCATCTATACCGTGCTCGGCCGGCGCGAGGTCGCCGCCACCAGCCAGTTCGAGAAGTTGTATGAGGCGAGCGTCAAAATGCTGGAACGCTATCGCAGGCGGGAGTGGGATTCTGTGATGGCCATCATAGAAGCGAGCCGGGGGTCGGCCGATCATTTCGAACTAAATGGGCTTTTGGAATTATATTGCGAACGCGTCCGTACATTCCGGGAAAATCCACCCCCGGACGATTGGAACGGTGTTTTCGCATTGCAAACCAAATAAGCCTATGAGCGCGCGACGAAAGTCGGAATAAAGGGGGCGCAGAAAACATTGGTTTTTCTGGCGGTGGGGGTAGGTTGATTCCGTTATGTCATCGTCGATGCTGATACGCTTTTGGGGCGTGCGCGGCAGCATCCCTTGTCCCGGGCCGGGGACCGCCCGCTATGGCGGCAATACGCCGTGCGTTGAAGTCCGCTGCGGCGATCAAGTGCTCATCTTCGACGCCGGCACCGGCATTCGCGACCTAGGCCACGCATTGATCAGCGAGAAGAGCGGGCGTGACGCCGATATTTTCTTCACCCATTGCCATCTCGACCATATCATGGGGTTGCCTTTTTTCGAGCCACTTTCGCGCGAGGGCCAGAAATTGCGCATCTGGGCGGGCAGTCTCAGGCCGGCTGCCGGCATCGCGGACGTGGTCCACCGGCTGATGAGCTTTCCGCTTTTTCCAATCGGCATCGAATCTTTTCACGCGAACATCCAATTCCACGACTTCTGCGCCGGCGAAAGGCTCGCGCCCCGGCCAGGCATTACGTTGCGTACTGCGGCGCTTGGCCATCCCGGCGGGGCGACCGGGTATCGCATCGAATTCGCCGGCCATTCGGTCGCCTATCTGACGGATTTGGAGCTTGGCGACGGTCCCTTCGACGAAGGAGCGATGGATCTTGCCAGGGATGCCGACGTGATCATCGTGGATGCGACCTATACCGACGAGGAAATTCCAGCGCATCTCGGCTGGGGTCATTCGAGCTGGCAGCAGGTCGCCAAATTCGCCGATGCCGCCGGCGCCAAGAAGGCGTGCCTGTTTCACCACGATCCGGCCCACGACGACGCCTTCATGGACAAAGTCGCGGCGGCCGCCGAGAAGGCGCGTCCCGGGACCGTGGTCGCCCGCGAAGGGCTCAGCATCGAGCTGTAGACGGCGCTTGGATAGCCTCAGGGCATGGGCCCGCTACCGGCATCGGCCACGTGCTCAAGCGCGTCGCGCTTGACGATGACGATGGCGTTCGCCTCGATCCGCACGACGCCGGCGCGCTGCCATTCGCGCAGGCATTTGTTGACGCTTTCCCGCGTCATGCCGACGATATTGCCGAGCTCGCGCTGGGTGAGGCGGATGCGCGCGCCGGCGCGCGCGCCGGCAAGCCCCGCCGCCATGTCGGCCATGCGCAGCAGCGCCTTGGCAAGTCGAACCGGCAATTGCAGGAAAGCCATCTCGGCGATCTGGCGGTCGCTGTGGCGCAACCGCGCGCAGAGCAGGTCGACCAGCCGCGGCCAGCCGCTCGGATGGGCCTCCAGGAAAGACAGCACGTCGCGCCGCTCCAATACTGCAAGCGTGCATTCGGTCATGGCGGTTGCTTCCGCCGTGCGTTCCTTGCCATCGAGCAGGGCGATCTCGCCGAACACTTCGCCGGGCTGGATGATGGCCAGCACGATCTCCTTGCCCTCGGGCGAGGGCACGCTGATGCGGACGGTACCGTCGAGCACCGCCATCATGCTGTCGCCGGAGGCGCCCATCAGAAAGATCGTTTCGCCGGGCGAGTAGGTGCGGATGCGGGCGCGGCCGACCAGATCGGCGCGCTCCGCCGCACTCAAGCCGCGGAACAAAATGCACTCGCCGAGCAGTTGGCGGGCCTTGTCGACATTGTGGCGGTCGGCGGCTTGCATGGAGGGTGTCCCCTGGAACCGATAATGCTTTGCCGCCGCTATAATCTCAACGGCTACGAAAGGGGGGCCGCCGCTCTGTTCGGCAACCGCCGCCTGTGGCGTAAAAGCAAGAGCCGCGCCTCTCGGGGGTAAGGCGCGGCTCTCGACGCGGCGGTCGGTGGCAAGACCGGCGTCAGGATCGCCAGAACCATTTTCCGATGTCGGTCCGGCTATCGGTCTTGCGGAACGACAAGTCGTCCGATCCCGGCATGCCGAGCAGCATCAGTTCGTGGCTGGGAATCCTGCGGCGCCAATCGGCCACATAGCGGGCCGGGGAGTAGCCGGGGGATTTGCAGATGCGCGACATGGTCTGGTCCTCTTAAGTATCTTGCTTGCAATTTAGGATGGGCGGCCATGTCCTGCTGTGATCGGCAGCACAAGAACGACGATTTTTTCGCATCTGCGAAAGCCGCGGTGGATAACCATAACCCATTGATTTTGGTGGATTAATCGTGGGTGCCGCGGCGCGCTGTGTGAGCTAGTTCACACTTGCAGCATAAGCGCAATGGCCGACGCGCGTGACGACTCGGCGCCCTATTGGCGGGTGAAATAGTCGCAGGCGGTCAGCACGAACATGAAGGTGAGCCAGAACAGGCCGGACAGGACGGTGAGCCGCAGAAGCGCCGTGTAGGCTTTGAAATCCATGAAAAACACGACCAGCAACACGATCATGGCGAAGGACACCGTCATGTGCACCGCGACGCTGTCCGAGCCGAATGGCACGAAGCTCAAGAACACGTTGAGCGCGAGCAGCGCGAACAGGCCGAGCCAGATCAGCCCGGCGTCGCGCCACAGCCGCAGCGGGCTCGGCTTCTGCTGCTGCTGCTGCTGCTGTTGTTGCTGTGAATTCATCAGCGTCCTGTCAGATAAATCAGCGGCACCAGCGTGATCCAGATCAGATCGACGAAGTGCCAATAGAGGCCGACAGCGGTGACGGTGGCGCTGTCGAGCGTGAGTGTCCTGCGGCCGAGCAAGATAGCGACCACGAGGACGAGGGCGATGCCGACCGAGAGGTGGATTGCATGAACCCCGGTCATGACCCAGTAGAACGCCCAGAAGATCTGCGTCTGCTGCACCGCCAGCGGGAAGTGCGGCCCGGGGAAATAGCCCTTCGCCAAGTCGGCGTGATATTCGAAGCCCTTGCCCACCAGAAAGCCGAGCCCGAGCACGAGCGTCACCCACAGGCAGGCAATGGTCAGGCGGCGATAGCCGAGGTCGGCCCCGCGCACCGCCACCGTCATGGTGAAGCTGCTGGTCAGCAGCACCACCGTATTGACGACGCCGTAGAACAGCTCCGTCTCCGCCGCCGCTTCACGGAAGGCTTCGGCATAGAGCGTGCGATAGACCGCGTAGCCCAAGAACAGCGCGCCGAAGAACATGACTTCGGTGGCGAGGAATATCCAAACGCCGAAGGCGACGCCCTCGCGCTGGCGGGCGAGATCGGGCCAAGGTTCGCGGAGGGCTTCGCTCGCTTCGCTCATGCTTCCTCCGTCTGCGCATGACGCGGCCTGTCCATCGGCGCTTCGCCGGGCCTGCCGACCGGGTGATAGTCATAGGGATCGCGGGTCACCTCCGGCGTATGCTCGAAGTTTTCCTTCGGCGGGGGCGACGGGGTCTGCCATTCGAGCCCGGTCGCGTTCCAGGGATTGGCCGGCGCCGGAGCGCCGCGAATGAGCGAAAGCGGCAAGTAGATGAGCGGCAGCACATAGGCGATGGCCAGCACGCCGGCGCCGCCGGTCGACATCACGTGCCAGATCTGAAACACCGCCGGATAGACGTGATAGCGGCGCGGCATGCCGAGCCAGCCCATGACGTATTGCGGCATGAAGGTCAGCATGAAGCCGAGAAACGTGGCAATGGCGGCCACGCGCGCCCAGTTCTCCAGATACATCTTGCCGGTGATCTTCGGCCACCAGTAGTGCAGGGCGGCGAAATAGCCGGTGACGCTGGCGCCGACCATGATGAAATGGAAATGCGCGACGACGAAATAAGTGTCGGTGGCATGGATGTCGACCGGCACGGATGCGAGATAAAGCCCGGTCAGCCCGCCCACGGTGAACAAGCCGATAAAGGCCATCGCATAAAGCATCGGCGCTTCGAAGGTGATATGACCGCGATAAAGCGTCGCCGTCCAATTGAACGTCTTGATGGCCGAGGGCACCGCGACGATGAACGAGAGCAGCGAAAACACCAGGCTCGCATAGGGCGATTGCCCCGACACGAACATATGGTGCCCCCACACCATGAAGCCGATGACCGCGATGGCCATCAGCGAGAACACCATGCCCACATAGCCGAACACCCGGCGGCGGGCGAAGCAGGTGATGACCTCGGATATCACGCCCATCGCCGGCAAGATCATGATGTAGACCGCGGGGTGGCTGTAGAACCAGAACAAATGCTGGAATAACAGCGGGTCGCCGCCGGCCGACGGCGAGAAGATCGGTACGCCGAGAAAACGCTCGGCGATAATCAGCAGAAGGGACATCGCCAGCACCGGCGTCGCCAGCGTCATGACAATGCTGGTGGCGTAAAGCGCCCAAACCATCAGCGGCAGACGGAACCAGGTCATCCCGGGTGCGCGCAGCATGTGCGTAGTCACAACGAGATTGATGCCGGTGGCGATCGTCGAAAATCCCGCCACGAACACGGCCAATGCGGCGGCGATCACGTGGCCGTTCGAATAAAACGTCGAAAGCGGCGTGTAGAAGGTCCAGCCGGTGTCCACGCCGCCGGCCCAGATGAAGTAGATGGCGAGGAACCCGGCGATCGTGAACACATACCAGGACATGAGATTGAGCCGCGGGAAGGCGACGTCGTGGGCGCCGATCATCATCGGCAGCAGGAAGTTGCCGAACGTGGTGGGGATCGACGGCACCAAGAAGAACCAGACCATCACGATGCCGTGCAGCGTGAACAGCCGGTTGTATTGGTCGTCGGTCAGGAACATGCCGCCCGGCTGCAGCAGTTCGAGCCGCACCAGGGCGACGGCAAAGCCCGCGATGAAGAAAAAGGCGGTGATCGACAGCGCGTACATAACTCCGATGCGCTTGTGGTCCGTCGTGGTTAGCCAAGACCAGAGCGTCGAGCCCTCTTCGAGGTAGTTGCGTGCTTTCGGCGGCGGGAGCTCGGTGACGGTAAGGGCTGTCATTGGCGAGCCTCCGGTTTCAAAGTGAGCGATTTGACATAGGCGATGAGCTGGACCAGCTGCGATTCGCTTAGCTGGCCCTTGAAGCTCGGCATGATCGGCTGGAAGCCGGCGACCACGTCTCTGCGCGGATCAAGAATCGAATCGCGGATATAGGCTTCGTCGGCGATCACGGTGCGCCCGTCCGACAGATGCACCTGGCTGTTGAACACGCCGTTGAGGTCGGGCGCGTGGATCGAGGAGGCTCGCGCATGGCAGCCCGAGCAGCCGAGCGAGCGGAACAGGGCCTCCCCTTGCTGCGCGAGACCCGAGGTCTGCGGTTGCGCCGAATTCCAGCGCGCGTAGTCCGGCGGTTTCATGATCACGATGCGGCCGGTCATGCGCGAATGGCCGGTGCCGCAGAATTCCGCGCATTCCAGCATGTACACGCCGGGCTTGTCGGCGGTGAACCAGAGGTAGGTATACTGGCCGGGCAGTACGTCCTGTTTGATGCGCAGCGCCGGCAAAAAGAGGCTGTGGATGACGTCTTCCGAGGTCATGACGAGGACCACCGGCTCACCGGTCGGCGCGTGCAGTTCGTTGATCTCGCGCACGCCGCTCGGCTGCTCCACCTTCCACATCCATTGCTTGGCGACCACGTGAATTTGCAGCCCATTCTTGGGCGGCGTGAGCGCAGATAGCTGCGCCGTGGCGGCCCACCAGAAGAAGAACAGGAACAGGAACAAGGTCGCCACGGTCCAGCCGATTTCGAATTCGTTCTGCAAGATGTGCGGCAGCGGCCCGCGTTTGGCTTTGGAGCCGCGGTAGAATTGGAAGGAAAAGCCGAAGACCAGTCCGAACACCAAGATCGCGACCAGCACCGAAGCGGTCGACAGGCCGTAGAATATGCGGTCGATATGAGCCGCATGGGGCGAGGCCTCGGTGTTGAAGGCAGAGATATTCATGGCGCCGCCCGTCTACGCGCATTCATGGCTTGCCCCCGGTCGCGGAGCCCGGCAGCGGCGCTCCCGCGGGTGACCGGGGCGGCGAGGCGCCGCTCGGCGGCGCAGCCGGCTGGCGCGCCCCTTGCGGCAGGGCGGTGCCGCTCGGGTTTGCTTCGATCGGGGCGAAGGCCTTCTCTCCGCGCGCGGCGATGATCTGCATCGCGCGCTCGATCGGGATCGCCACCAGCGTGTGATCCTTGTTGGCCCAGCGGTATTGGCTCATCTCGTGCTGCTGCTTGCTGAGCAGCACGTGCAGCTCGCGCGCCGGGTTGGCCTCCACCCGCGGGCGCGGCAATTGCCGATATTGCGGCACGTAACGCGGCGGCACCGAGCTGTCGTAAAAGACGTAGAGGATGCCGATCGACACCGCCAGTAACGTCATAAAACCGGCGGCGAAGCCGACCACCGTCCAGGTGCGTACGCCTCCCGGCTCCAGGTGCTCGCGGTGCGTCTCCTCACTCATGCGCTATCCTTTGCGCTGCGCCTGCGCGGTGCAGCAGGGCCGCCGACCAGCCGAGGGTGACGAACAGAATGAGCGCGCCGCCAAGCGCCAGTCCGGCCAAGACGGCGGTGCCGAGCGTCCAGGCGCTGTAGGCCGGCGCCAGCAGGTAAGCGATGTAAGCGGCGAGGCCGATGAGGATGCTTGCGCCGACGCCGCGCAGCATGACGCGGCTGCCGCGCACGCGCTCGAGCAGCAAAGCAAGAACAGGGCCCAGTGAGGTGAAAGCGAAGGCGATCACCGCCAGCCACATCCACGGGCCCCGGGTGCGCGGCAAGAACCACGATATCTTGTCCGGGACGTCGCCGTACCAAAATACGAGATAGGCCATGAAATCGATGTAGGTCAGGCCGAGAACGACGGCGAGCATCAGCCCGGCGAGGTCACGTACCGCCTGCTCGTCATCGAGCGGCGCCGCCACGGCGGCGAAGGCGATAGCGGCAAGAATTTGCGTGATGCAGATGCTCGCCCCAAACGAGGTCGATATGAACGCCGGCTCGACGGAGAGAATCCAGTCGACCGCGAGCAGGCTCATGACGATCGCGTAGATGATGAAGCTTACGGCCGCCAGCAGCGTACCCAATCTTCCGCCGATGCGCGGCAGGGCGAGCGCCAACACGCCCCAGAAGATGAAGGCGAAAACGGCGCGCCCGATGAAGGCGCCGGTATTGAGATAGTAACCGCCCACGTCGGGCTTGACGTGAGCCGACCCGGCGACCCAGGGAAACAGCGTCGGCAATGCGATCAGCACCGGCACGAACAAAAGCGCGAGGAGCGGAATGCAGGCGGCAACCGGTTGCAAGAACGGCCGCAGCGCTTCGCCCCAAACGCCTCCGGTCAGGCGATAGATGAACAGGAGCTGCAAGCTGCCGAGCGGGATCGCGCTGACAAAGACGAATGCAATCAGCCAGCCGCCGGCGGCATAGGGCGGCCAGAAGATGCCGATCACGATCAACGCCGCGCCGGCGGCGAGCGCCAAGACCAGCCATGCGGCATGGCGCGCGCTCATGGCAGCTTCTCCTTGGCTTCGGGCGCTTCCGCCAAGGTCGCGTGCTGCGACAATTGCAGCGCGCGGATATAGGCGACGATGGCCCAGCGGTCGGGCGGGCTGACGCGCGCGGCGTAGGAATACATGACACCGTAGCCGTGGGTGATGGTGTCGTAGAAGCTCGAGGCCGGCGCCGCCATCAAACGCGGCTCGAGGTAGGACGGCGGCGGCGGGAAGCCGCGCTTGGCGACGATGCCGTCGCCTTTGCCGTCGAGGCCGTGACAGGGCGAGCAGTAGATGTTGAAGCGCTCGCGGCCGCGCGCCAGAAGGGCGGCGGTCACCTGGGGCGGATCGGCCGCTTGCTTGTCCCGCTCGAGATCGCCCTGGGCGACCACGTGCGCGGGCAGCGGCCGCGCCGAGGTTCCGTCGGGCCACAGCGAGGCCGGCGAATAGGTGGTGTATTTATCCTGCTGCGTCATGCTGAGATCGCAGCCGGCCAAAAGCACCGCCAATCCGAGCGCCACGATCGGTTTCACGACTTGACCTCCCAGATCGCCGTGGCGCCGACGTTGCTCAACCATTCGCGTGCGCGCCGCATCTCGATCTCGCCGGCCGGCGCATCGAGTGCCAGCAGGAAGGCGTCCTGGCTCACCCGCTCGAAGCCGGGCACTTCAAACAGCGCGTGGTGTAGCCGCGGCAGGCCGCTCTGCACCAACAGCGCAATGAGCCCGGCGATTGCCGCGCCGAGAATGCCGATGGCGAACGGAAACAGCATGAAGGCCGGCCAGGAATTGAGCGGCCGGCCGCCGCTGTTGATGGCGTAGTTGAACACGGCGCTGTACCACTCGGTCCAATAGGCGAGCGCCGCGATGCCGACGCCGCCGAAGAACGTGGCCACGCGCACATGCGAGCGCGGACCGCCGATCGCTTCGGCGAGGCCGTTGACGGCAAAGGGCGAGAAGGCATCGAGCGTGCGAAAGCCGGCCTCGCGCGTTCCTTGCGCGGCCTTCAACAGCGCGTCGGCGCCGGTAAATTCGGCGAGCAGCACGGAGCTCATCGCGCGCCGTCCTTTTCGTAGACCAGCTTCTTGACCTCGTGCATCGACACCATCGGGAAAATCCGCACCAGCAGCAGGTAGAGGAAGCCGAAGAAGCCGAGCGAGCCCAAGAGCAAAGCCCAGTCCCAGAAGGTCGGGATGAAGATGCGCCACATGCTGGGCAGATAGCCGTGCGAGAGCGTGTTCCAGACGATCTCGATGCGCTCCAGCCACATGCCGACATTGATGAGGATGGCGACGACCACGACGGCAATGACGCTGCAGCGCACGCGCACGAACCAGAACAGCTGCGGGATGACGCAGTTGAACAGCAGCATGCACCAGTAGAGTGGGGCATAGGCGCCGGTGAATTCGAAGACGGTGAACCAGCGCTCGGCGCGCTCGCCGTGGTACCAGGCGGCGAACCATTCGCTCAAATAGGACAGCGCCATGATCACGGAGGCCGCCAGCATGACCTTGGCCATGACGTTGAAATGTTCGCGCGTGATCAAGGCCTGCAGCCCGAAGCCCCAGCGCACCAGCGCGGTCAGCAGCACCACCATGGCGAAGCCGGAATACATGGCGCCGACCACGAAATAGGGCGGGAAAATAGATTCGTTCCAGCCCGGCATAAGGCTGGCGGCGAAATCGAGGCCGACGACGCTGTGCAGCGACACCACCAACGGCACGGCAAGGCAGGCCATCGTTGTGTGGTAGTGCTCGTAGAGGTGCCAGTGCCGCGCCGATCCTCGCCAGCCGAGGGCCAGCGCGCCATAGAAATAACGTGGGAATGCGGAGGTCGCGCGGTCGCGCATGGTGGCGAGATCGGGAACGAGCCCGACGTACCAGAACAGGATCGAGAACAGGATGTAGGACGCGATCGCCCAGAAATCCCAGATCAGCGCGCTGCGCCACTGCGGCCACACCGCCATGGTGTTGGGATAGGGCAGGAGCCAATAGAAATATTGCGGCCGCCCCAGATGCATGATCGGAAACAGGCCGGCGATGGTGGCCGCGAACAACGTCATTGCCTCGGCGAAGCGGTTGATCGAGGCGCGCCAGCGCTGGCGCATCAACAGCAGCATCGACGAAATCAGCGTGCCGGCATTGCCGATGCCGATCCACCAGACGTAGTTGGCGAGCGGAAAGCCCCAGACCACGGTGGTGTTGTTGCCCCAGACGCCGACGCCGGTGGCGAACAGCCAGGCCATGCAGATCGCCATCACGATGGTCAGCGCGCTGGCGATGGCGAAGGAAATCCACCACGCGCGCCAGCGCCAGTGGCCGCGCTCGATCAGCGGCGCCGACACCAGTTCGCCGATGGCCTCGTAATTGCGGCCGGCTGGAAGCGTCCAGCGCTGGATGTCAGGCGCTTCGGCCTGCAGGCTCATGCTTGCGTCTCCTCCGTCATTTGCGGATTGGGGTTGCGCAGACGGGCGAGATAAGTGGTGCGCGGGCGCGTGCCGAGATGGCCGAGCAAGGCGTAGTGATGCGGCTCGGCGCGCTGTTTGTTGACGCGCGTGTTCTTGTTGTTCTTGTCGCCGAAGGTGATCGCGCGCGTCGGGCAGGCGGCCTGGCAGGCGGTGACGACTTCGCCGTCGGCGATCGGGCGGTCGGTTTTTTCGGCCTGGCGCCGCGCGCGGCTGATGCGCTGAACGCAATAGGTGCACTTCTCCATGACGCCGCGCGCGCGCACGGTGACGTCGGGATTGTTGGCGGCCTTGGTCACGGTCTCGCCGAGGTCGCCGTATTCCTGGCCGGACGCATAGCCGAACCAGTTGAAACGGCGCACCTTGTAGGGGCAGTTCGCCTGGCAGAAGCGCGTGCCGATGCAGCGGTTGTAGACCTGCACGTTGAGTCCTTCGCCGTCGTGCACGGAAGCCGCCACCGGGCAGACCGGCTCGCACGGCGCTTTCTCGCAATGCATGCACGGCACCGGCTGGAAGCCGGGCGGCTTCGCCGGATCCGGCTCGTAGCGGTCGATGCGCAGCCAATGCATGTCGCGGCCGACCGCCGCTTCTTCCGGCCCGACGACCGGCACATTGTTTTCGGCTTGGCAGGCGACGACGCAGGCGTTGCAGCCGATGCAGACGGAGGTGTCGATCACCATCGCCCAGGCGTAGCTGTCGTAGCTGAAGTCGGGATAGAGCGAGGGCTCTTTGTCCTCGTGTTCGGGCGGCCGTTTGCCCTTGGCGAGCTCGGCAAGCGAAAGCACCGGATAGAGGTCCTTCGCCTCGCCTTCGAGACGGAACTGGTGCTGCATGGTCGGCACCGTGTCGTGTTCGCCGGTCTTATTCAGCGCGACGCCGTCGAGCAGCCAGGGCGTGGCGAGCCGGCGCAGCCTGTAGGCGTCAAGGCCGATGCCGTTGCCGAGCGTGCCGGCGCGGGTGCGCCCGTGCCCGAGCGTGACCCCGATCACCCCGTCGGCCTGGCCATGCCGGATGCGCGCCGGCCCGCGCAGCGTGGTGCCGTCGTGGCCGACTTCCACCACGTCGCCGTCGAGGATGTGCCGATGCGCGGCGTCGGCCGGCGAGAGATGGATGCCGTTGCCCCAGACGTCCTTGGTGAAGGGATGCGGGCATTCCTGCAGCCAGGCATTGTTGGCGTAGCGGCCGTCCCACATCGCGGGGTCGGCTGCCATCATCAGCACGAGCCCCGGGGCGCTTTTTCCCGTCGCAATGTCGGGCCGCTTCGGCGCGGGCGCCGTCTCCGGCTTGGCGGCGCTGGCGGCGACGACGCCGGCGCTGAGCGTCTGCTTCCACCAGCGATCGAAATCGCCGCCGGGGCTTTGCGCCTTCCAGGTCTCGCGCACGAGATCGTAGGCCGACGGCGCCACGGTGCCGCCCATGAAGTCGAGGATGTCGTGCGCGCTGCGGCTGTCATAGAGCGGCAGGATCAGCGGCTGCACGATGCTGGCGGTGCCGTCGAAGCTGCGCAGGTCGGACCAGCTCTCCAGCGCATGCGAGGCCGGCAGATGCCAGGTGCAAGCCTGCGCGGTCTCGTCATTGTGCAGCCCGAGATGCGCGGAAAAGCCGACCTTGGCGATCTTGTCTTTGAGGCCGAGATGGGCCGGCGTGTCGTAGGCCGGATTGGCCTCGAGCACGATCAGCGTCTCGACCCTGCCGCCGTCGAGATCGTCGGAGAGCGCCTGCAAACCTTGCGCGTCGGAGAGCGGGTTGCCGTCGACCGGGGCGATGAGGTCGACCGGCGCCTTGAGCTCGCCGTTCAGCCAATGCGCGAGCGCGTGCACTTCCGGCGGCTGCCGGCGGCCGACCGTGATCAGCGCCTTGCCGCGATGCGCCTTCAGATCGGCGGCGACGGTCTTGGCGAAATGCTCGGCCTCGCGCGGCAATTCCGGCGCGCTGCCGCCAGTCAATGCGGCGGCGACGGCCGAAGCAAAATTCTTGATTTCATGCGGGTGCAGCGCGAGGCGATGATCGGAATTGGCGCCGGTCAGCGTCCATTCCGGCTCGACCGTGTAAAGCCTTATGAACGGATCAGCCTCGCGCCGCCGCCGCCGCCGGGAAAAGGCGCGCGCCTGCGCGATCTGCTGCAGCCCCGGCCCAAGCGGATCGGCGTCGAGCGCGAGCACGACGGCGGCATCGCCAATGCGCGGGATCGCCGCCAGCCGCTTGCCATGGGCCATGACGCTGCCGGCCACGGCATTGTCGTCCGACACCGCTTCGTATGAATACCAGCGCGCCTGCGGAAATGCCTTCAGCAGGCCGTTGATCTGCCGCAGCAGGGTGGGCGAGGTGATGCGGCCGCTGACGATGCGCAGGCCCGCGCCGCCGCGCGTCTTCTCCGCTTCCATCTGCCGGTGCAGCACCAGCGCGAAGGCGTCCCAGGTCGAGAAGGTGTCTTTGTTACGCGGCGCCTGCGAGCGGTCGGGATCGTAGAGATCCATGATGGCGGCTTCCGCGAACACGTCGGTCGCGCCGAGGCTCGCGGGATGCCGCGGGTTGCCGTCGATCTTGATCGGACGTCCGTCGATCGACGTCGCCAGCACGCCGCGTCCGTAGCCGGCGAAAGGCAGCGCGGTGGCGAACTTCAGCGGCACGCCCGGCACCAGGCGCTCCGGCATTTCGACATAAGGCACGATTTCCTCAGGCGGCCTGCCGCAGGAGGCGAGCGTCAGCGCCAATCCGCCAGTGCCCAGCATTTTGATTGCCGCCCGGCGGTCGATATCGAATGTGCTCGGCGTCTTGCGCGTTTTCCCGGTCATCGATGGCATCGCGAGCAATCGGTTAGGTGTTCAGTGTTGATGTGATATTGAACAAGCAGCTTGCGGCCTTGCTCGGCCTGGTCCTTCGGCGGCTGCCAGCTCATGTTGAAGATCTGGCTCTGCGGCCGCAGGAAGGGCTTTGGGTCGCGGTGGCAACTCAGGCACCAGTACATGGTCAGTGGCGCCGCCTGGCGGATGAGCGGCATGGTCTGCACCGGGCCGTGGCAGGTCGAGCAGCCGATGCCGTTGTTGATGTGCACGGAGTGGTCGAAATAGACGTAGTCGGGCAGCCGGTAGACCCTGTTCCAATGGATCGGCTTGTGCTCGGCGAGGCTCTGGCGCACCGGCGCCAGCATCGCGGCATTGGTGAACAGCTGCGAATGGCAGGTCATGCAGGTGTGGGTCGGCGGGATGCCGGCAAAAGCCGAGGTCTCCACCGAGGTGTGGCAATAGCGGCAGTCGATGCCCTCCTGGCCGACGTGATGGGCGTGGCTGAAAGGCACCGGCTGCTCGGTCGTGATCGATTCGCCGGTGATGTATTCCGAACGCATCACCGCGTAGCCGGCGGCCATGGCCACGAAAGGGGTCGCCAGCATGGCGACCAGCACGATGCGGGCAATTGAGTCGGCCACCGGACGAAACAGTTGCGGCATGTGCCGGATAACTCCCGATCAATCGATTGCGTTGAAAACGAGCAGGTGTCGGCTCCATCGGCTCGGGCCGTGTCAGGCGCTTGGCTCTTGCGTGCGCAAGCACTGTCCGGCGCCCGCTCGCCAGCGCGGCAAAAGCTTCGATTTGACGTGACGAAAATCTGCCGGTCTGCCGTGCGGAGGGGCGGCGATGACCGCGGGCTTGTGCGGGGACAAGGACGCGTAATGCATGGGTGATGTTTTCCCCGCGAAATCGCACCCCGCCAGGGCAACCCGGCAATACCCGTCCAAGTTCCATGGCCCGGGGGTTTTTATGGGCGCTGTTGCAAGCCGCGACAAAGCGCGGCATCTATCGCCGCCGGCATGGGGGAAGCGTGGGCGTCGGCCAATTGAGCCAGTGGTGCAATAGGCGCGCCCGGCGAATTTGGGGGTGAAGGCCGGTGGTCGATTTCGCAGAGCCGTTCGACGTCGTCGTGGTGGGCGGCGGCAATGCCGCGCTCTGCGCGGCCATCACGGCGGCGGAGAACGGCGCCAATGTGATCGTGCTCGAGGGCGCGCCCGCCTTCTATCGCGGCGGCAATACCCGGCACACGCGCAATTTGCGGCTCGCCCATGACGGCAGCGCGCCGACCATGACCGGGCCTTATGCGCGCGAAGAATTTCTCGACGATCTCTATCGCGTCACCGGCGGCGAGACGGACAAGCCGCTGGCCGAGCTTACGGTTACGCGCTCGGGCGAACTGCTCTCCTGGCTCGCCGGGCAGGGCGTGCGCTTCCAGCCGCCGCTCGGCGGCACGCTTTCGCTCGGCAAGACCAACGCCTTCTTCCTTGGCGGCGGGCGTGGCGCGCTCAACGCGCTCTATCGCCGCGCCGAGGCGCTCGGGGTTACCTGTCTCTACGACGCGCCGGTCAAGGCGCTGACCGTGGACAACGGCCATTTCATGTCGGCCGCGGTGACGCACGAGGGCCGGCAACACAGCGTGCGCGGTCGTGCGCTGGTGGCGGCCGCCGGCGGCTTCGAGGCCAATATCGAATGGTTGAAGGAATATTGGGGCAAGGCCGCCGACAATTTCCTTATCCGCGGCACGCCCTACAACCGCGGCGAGGTGTTGCGCATGCTGCTCGACGCCGGTGTCGAAGCGGTTGGCGATCCGACGCAGTGCCACGCCGTAGCGATCGATGCGCGCGCGCCCAAATTCGACGGCGGCATCGCGACGCGGCTCGACAGTGTCGTGTTCGGCATCATGGTCAACCGCGAATGCCAGCGCTTCTACGACGAAGGCGAGGACACCTGGCCGAAGCGCTACGCCATCTGGGGCCGTCTGGTGGCGCAGCAGCCCGAGCAGATCGCCTATTCGATCATCGACGCCAAATCGATTCGTCTGTTCATGCCGTCGATTTTCCCGGCGGTGGAGGCGGCCACGATTGCCGAACTGGCGGTAAAGCTCACGCTCGATCCAGCGGCGCTCGAGAAGACCGTCGCCGATTTCAATGCCGCGGTGAAGCCCGGCACGTTCGATCACACCGTGCTGGACGACTGCCGCACCGAAGGGCTTACGCCGCCGAAATCGCACTGGGCGCGCCCGCTCGATACGCCGCCTTTCTACGGCTATCCGCTGCGGCCGGGTATCACCTTCACGTATCTCGGCGTGCGGGTGAACGAAGAGGCGCGCATCATGCTTTCGGGCGGGCAGCCCGCCGGCAATATGTTTGCCGCCGGCGAGATCATGGCCGGCAACGTGTTGGGCAAGGGCTATCTTGCCGGCATCGGCATGACCATCGGAACGGTATTCGGCCGCATCGCCGGGCAGGGGGCGGCCGCGCATGTCCGCAACTGAGTTTTTGGTCGCGCCGCCAATGCAAATCTCGGCTCATTCCCGCGCAAGCGGGAATCCAGGAATCAGATTAGGGGCGATCGAGTCTTCCCGCCCTGGGTTCCCGTTTGCGCGGGAACGAACGGAGTAACGGCATGTCCGCAATTGACTCGCTGCGCGAGGCCGACCGGCTGATGACCATCTGCAATGCCTGCCGCTATTGCGAGGGGCTTTGCGCGGTGTTCCCGGCCATGGAGATGCGCCGGACTTTCGCGAGCGGCGACCTCGTCTATCTCGCCAACCTCTGCCACCAGTGCGGCTCCTGTCTGCCGGACTGCCAATACGCGCCGCCGCACCAGTTCGACGTGAACGTGCCGGCGGCGCTCGCCAGCTTGCGCAACGACAGCTACGCCACTTACGCTTGGCCGCGCTTCATGGCCGGCGCCTTCGCGCGCAACGGCCTCGCGATCGCGCTTGTCTGCGCGGCGAGTGTTGCCGTTTTCGTCGCGGGCTTCGTCGCCTTCGCCGATCCGGCCGCGCTGTTTTCTGCCGACGCCGGCGATTTCTACCGGCTAATGCCGCACCAGGCCATGGTGGCGCTGTTCGGCGCCGCCGCGCTTTACGCCTTTGTGGCGCTGACGTTCTGCCTTCGCGCCTATTGGCGCGATATCCATGCCGGCGCGCCGCGCGCCGGCCTTATGGCGCTTGCGCGGGCGTTGCACGACAGCTTCACGCTGCGCTATCTCAGTGGTGGCGGCGGTGGCTGCGCCTCGGAGAGCGAGCAGCCCTCAAGCCTGCGCCGCGTCTATCACCATTTCACCTTCTACGGATTCCTGCTGTGCTTCGCCGCCACCTGTGTGGCGACTCTCTACCATTACGGCTTCGGCTGGCGCGCGCCTTACGCCGTCGTCAGCGCGCCGGTGCTGCTCGGCATCCTCGGCGGCATCGGCCTGCTGATCGGCCCGGCCGGCCTTTTCGTCCTGTCGCAGAAGCGCGATGCCAAGCTCACCGACCGGACGCGCCGAGGCATGGATGTCGCGTTTATCGCCATGCTGTTCCTGACCAGCCTGACCGGCCTCTTGCTCCTGATCCTGCGCGAGACCGCGGCCATGGGCATGCTGCTCAGCGTGCATCTCGGCGTGGTGATGGCGCTGTTCTTGACCTTCCCCTACGGAAAATTCGTGCACGCGCTCTACCGCCTGCTAGCGCTCGTGCAATATGCGGGCGAGCGGCGGCGCGGGACGTTCGTGGAGTAATTTGCTTGCTGTCGTCCCCCGCGGAGGCGGGGCCCAGTAATCACGGATAGCGTTGTGTCTGCTGGATCGTCCGCTTTCGCGGACGAACACTCTCGGCCTCATGCTTCGAGACGCGCACTTCGAGCGCTCCCCAGGGTGAGGCAGGGCAAATGCTGTGCGTGCTACAGCGCCGCCACCGCCGAGACCTCGATCAGGAAGGCCTCCTGCACCAGGCGGTCGATCATCAGCAGCGTGTTGGGCGGATAGGCGCCGTTCGCAAACATCCTGGGGAATTCGCGCAGGCGGAACGCCATGAATTTCGGAATGTCCTGCGAATGCACGAGGTAGGTGGTGAATTCGACCACGTTGCCCCAGCCGGCGCCTTGCGACTTCAGCGCCGCTTCGATATTGGCGAAGGTCTGCACGCATTGCGCATCGAAGTCGCCGCCCGCCACATTGCCGGTCTTGTCGACGCCGACCTGGCCGGCGATGAACAGGAAATCCGACGCCTTGACGCGCGTCATCTGCGAATATTGCCCGAGCGGCTTGCCGAGCGCGTCCGGGTTGATCATTTTGATATCGGGCATGGCGCTTCCTCGAACTTGTTATTCCGGAACGCGCCGAAGGCGCGGGCCGGAATCCATAGGCCGCAGCGCGTGTGATTATGGATTCCGGGTTCGCTCGCTGCGCTCGCGCCCCGGAATGACGGACTAGGCTAGCCGACTTCCACGATCTCTTCCGGAAACTGATGCAGGCGATCGCCGGGGCCGTTGCCGCCGATCAGGTAGTTGTCGCACAGCCAGTTGAGGAATCCGCCGTGGGCGTAGGTCGGGTGCACGACGATGTTCATGTCCTTCTCGATGGTCCACGGCTCGTCGCTGCGCACCAGCGGCCGCTCGACCAGGTCGTAGCCCTGGCCGTGGCAGTAGAGCCGCGCCTCGGGCGGGCGGCCGTTCTGGCGCATGAAGTCGTTGAAGGCCTCCCAAACGTCCTTGCATGGCGTGCCGGGCTTCAACAGGTCGAGGGTGAATTTGCGGGCGCTCTTGCAGAACTCGAGCTCGTCCTTCATCGCCTGCGGCGCCTTGCCGAGCACGGCGGTGCGGCCGAGCTCGGTGTACATGCCGCCCGGGCCGTTGTCCTCGACCAGCAGCGCGACGTAGTCGCCCTCCTGGATGATGCGGTTCTGAAAATGAATCTGGCTGAACTTGATGGGCGTGTCGATCGACCCGGAAGCGCAAAGATAGATGCCCTGCTCGCTGCCGTGGCAGCGGCTGTAATATTGAGCCGCCGCGGAGACTTCGCAATCGCGCATGCCGGGCTTGATCGATCGCAGCGCCGCCCGCATGGCGCCGTCCTGCATCAAGGCGGCGCGCTTGACCAGCTCCATCTCCTCGGCGCTCTTGATGACCTTGATCTTGTCGACCAGCTCGGTGGCGTCGACGAAATTCGCCTTGGGAAACGCCCGCTTCAGGTCGTCGAGCAGCGCGAACGACATCTGGTAGCTGCCGACATAGCCGATCGTCGCGCTCGCGAACGGCTTGAGCGCGCGCGCCGCCAGCTCCGGATCGTACCCCTTGGTGAAATGCGCCGAGGCGTAGCTCGGCGTGGTCAATACCTGGCGCACGCCGCGCCATTTGCCGTCGCCCGCGGGCTTCTCGACGCCGTTGAACGGGCCCTGGCACACCACCGTCATCTCGTCGTCGCGAGGAAACACCACGGTGTTGGGATAGCCGTTGGTGGCCGGCACATCGGTGAAATACTTTACGTAGCCGCCCATGTGATCGTTATTGTTCTGCATCAGCAGCACGTCGATCTTGGCGGCGGCCATCGCGGCGCGCACCGCTTTCCAGCGGCGCTCGAGCTCAGACGTCGAGATCGGCGTGTTGAGGCGTTCGGACAGGGCCATGGATTTCACTCTCCCCAGGACGCGGGACGTTTCACGATGTTGATCATAGACTTCAGATCGCCTTTGAGGAACTTGCGCATATTGGTTTCGATGATCGGCATGGCGCGGTCCTCGTAGCCTTCCGAATAGCCGCCCTGGTGCGGGAACACTTGCAGGTTCTTGGTCTTCCACAGCGGGCTGTCGGGCGGCAAAGGCTCCTGCATGTACACGTCGAGGGCTGCGCCGGCGATCTCGCCTGCTTCCAGCGCCTTGATCAAAGCGGGCTCATCCACCACGCCGCCGCGCGCCATGTTGATCATGTAGGCGGTCGGCTTCATGGCGCGCAACAGCTTTTCGCCCACGATGTTGCGCGTGTCCGCGCTCAGCGGAATGAGCACCACCAGGTAATCGAGCTCGCCCGCCACCTTGAACAGATCGTCGCGCTTGACCATGCGGTCGAAGCCTTTTGCCGCGCGCGGGCCCGAAGTGATGCCGACGACCGTCATATTGAACGCCTTGCACATCGGCGCCAGATGCTCGGCGATGACGCCGACGCCGAGAATGCCGACGGTCTTGCCGTCCATCAGCGGCGCCGGCCAGCGGTCCCAGGTGCTGCGGTCCTGCCCATGCACGACGCGCGGCATGTCGCGCGTGAGCGAGAGCATGTAGGCAAGCGTTGCCTCCGACATCGGGGCCCCGTGAATGCCGCGGATATTGCTGACCAGCACTTCCGGATTGAGCGAGGGCAGGTCGATGATGTTGTCGACGCCGGTGCCGAGTGCCTGGATCCATTTGAGCTTGGGGGCGTCGCGCACCACGTGGTCGGCCATCGGCGGGGAAAAGCAGAGCAGGATGTCGGTGTCGGCGATAAAAGGATCGACCTTGCTGTGGTGGCCCACCGCGTTGACGGTGAGCTCGGGGAACAATTCGAGAAGGCGCGCCTTGTAGCGGGCTTTCATCGATTCCTGGACTTCGGTCAGAATGAGCACTTGCGGCATGGCCGCTGACGTATAATGGGAAACGGTAGCGTGGGAAATAAGCAACGGGCGCGCCGTCACGGCTGGCCCGCATCGTGGGCCTGGGTTACCATGACGGCGGCGGCGGCGGTTTAGGAGAGCACGGATATGCCGGAAATAAATATCCCAATCGATTGGGCGACCGTGAATTGGGTCTATGTGATCCTGCTGGCCGTCTTCGTGTTCATCGCCGCCGTGGTCGGCAATCTGCTCTCGTTCAACCATCGCGGCATGGGCGCTCTGCTGACGGCGGTGCTGTTCGGCGTCATCTTCGTGTTCTGGAGCTATTACCCGCATCACCTGCCGCTGCCGACGCGAATTTCCGCCGAGGCGGCGCACGAGCCGGCCGGGATGCCGAGCAAGCCCGCCGCGGCCGCCCCGCAGAAGCCGGCCAACCCGGTCACCGACGTCACGCCGCCGAAGAACCCGGTCACCACCGTTCCGCCGGCGCACTAGGGGTGCCGGCGCCGTTCGGGCAAATTTTCCGGATGAAGATGTCAGTAGCAAACGAGAGGGCCGAGCAGCCGTTGTGGCGCCCGAGCGCGGCGCGCGTCGCCGAAAGCCAAGTCATGGCCTTCATCGCCGAGGCGAACGCGCGGCACGGGCTCGACCTGAAGGACTACCGGGCGCTGCATGACTGGTCGGTCGCGCAGCGCGCGGAATTCTGGGACCTGGTGTGGGATTTTTGCGGGGTCATCGGCGACAAGGGCGCGCGCCGCCTGATCGACGGCGACAAGATGCCGGGCGCGCAATTCTTCCCGGACGCCAAACTCAATTTCGCCGAGAACCTGCTCGGCAAGTCCAGCAGCGGCGATGCGCTGATCTTCCGCGGCGAGGACAAGGTCTCCTACCGGCTGAGCTGGGACGAACTGAAAGCTATGGTGTCGCGGCTGCAGCAGGCGCTGCGCGCGGCCGGCGTCGGCGAGGGCGACCGCGTGGCCGCGATGCTGCCGAACGTGCCGGAAGCGATCGCGCTGATGCTGGCGGTCACCTCGATCGGCGCCATCTTCTCGTCCTGCTCGCCAGATTTCGGCGAGCGCGGCGTGCTCGACCGCTTCGGGCAGATCGAGCCGAAAGTATTCGTGGCGGTCGACGGCTATTGGTACAACGGCAAAGAGATCGCGATCGCCGACAAGCTCACGGCCATCGCCAAGCAATTGCCCTCGGCGCAGACCGTGGTCATCGTGCCCTATCTGGGTCAGGCCGCCGAAGTGGCCGCCAAAGTACCGCGCGCGCGAACGCTCGACGACTTCCTCAAGCCCTTCTCGGCCAGGGAGCCGGCCTTTACGCGCCTGCCGTTCAATCACCCGATCTACATCCTGTTTTCCTCCGGCACCACGGGCGTGCCGAAATGCATCGTGCATGGCGCCGGCGGCACGCTGTTGCAGCACTTCAAGGAGCATCGCCTGCAATGCGACCTGCGCGCCGGCGAGCGGCTGTTCTACTTCACCACCTGTGGCTGGATGATGTGGAATTGGCTAGCCTCCGGCATCGGCTCGGGCGCGACGCTGCTGCTCTACGACGGTTCCCCCTTCGCGCCGCAGACCGTGGTGTGGGATTTCGCGCAGGCCGAGCGCATGAATGTGCTGGGCACGTCGGCGAAATATATCGACGCCTGCAAGAAGGCGGGGCTTGCGCCGGCGCGCACGCACGATCTTTCGTCGGTGCGGTTGATCACCTCGACCGGCTCGCCGCTGGCGGCCGAGAGCTTCGATTACGTCTATTCCGACATCAAGCAGGACGTGCATCTTGCCTCGATTTCCGGCGGCACCGACATCGTTTCCTGCTTCGTGCTGGGCGATCCCACCTCGCCGGTCTGGCGCGGCGAAATTCAGGCGCCCGGCCTCGGCATGGCGGTCGATGTCTGGTCGGAGGCGGGCAAGCCCGTGCGCGGGCAAAAGGGCGAACTCGTGTGCACGCGCGCCTTTCCTTCCATGCCGGTCAAGTTCTGGAACGACGCGGGCGGCAGCAAGTATCACGCGGCCTACTTCGAGCGCTTCCCCAATGTCTGGTGCCACGGCGATTTCGCCGAATGGACGGAGCACGGCGGCATCATCATCCACGGCCGCTCGGACGCCACGCTCAATCCGGGCGGCGTGCGCATCGGCACGGCGGAAATCTACGCCCAGGTCGAGCAGATCCCCGAAGTGCTCGAAGCGATCGCGGTCGGGCAGGACTGGGATAACGACGTGCGGGTGGTGCTGTTCGTGCGGCTGAAGGAGGGCGTTACGCTCGACGAGCGCTTGCGCGACACGATCCGGCAGAAGATCCGCAGCGGCGCCTCGCCCCGCCACGTGCCGGCCAAGATCGTGCCGATCGGCGACATCCCGCGCACCAAGTCGGGCAAGATCACCGAGATCGCCGTGCGCGACGTGATCCACGGCCGCGCCGTGAAGAACACCGAGGCGCTCGCCAATCCGGAGGCGCTCGATCTCTACCGCGACTTGCCCGAATTGCGCGGGTGAGGTGGGGCCATCTTAGCTATTCGCGCGCCAACTCTTGCTCGATCACGGCGCAGCATGATTTGCCTTATATAGGACGGCCCCCCGGGTGGCCATGTCGTGCGCGGCGGGCCGAGGGGACGGAATTGCGCGTGTGGGGCGGCGTCGCCATATATAATGGTCCGCAGCTTAAAGAGGGGTGACCGGATGGCCGACTTCCACGAGGAGATGGATCGCCTGGAGGGCTTCATGCCCGAATGGGCCGGTCGCAATCTCAAGCGGCTGCGCCACCCCAAGGCGGTTTGGGTGCGCGTGCCGGCCGGCATCGCCTTTACCAGCGGCGGCGTGCTGAGCGTGCTGCCGGGGCTCGGCATTTGGATGCTGCCGGTCGGGCTGGCCTTGCTTGCCCATGACGTGCCGGTAATGCAGCGGCCGCTCGCCCGCGTCCTTCGCTTTACCAATGTCAAGATCGAGCAGCGGCGCGAGCGCCGGCGCAACGCTGCGGAAAAACGCGCCGCCGCCAAGCCGGCGCCGGCACGCAAAGCTGCGCCGACACGGCCTGCCGTCGAGCCGGCCAAAACGGCGCCCAAGGCCGCGGTCAAACGCGTGGCCAAGCCGGCCGAAACGGCGGCCAAGCGCACGCCCAAGCCTGCCGCCAAATCCGCGGCAAAAAGCGCATCCAAGGCAGCGTCAAAACCGGCATCTAAGAGCCGCCCGGCTGGGTAACGCTGCAAGGCGCAGCCGCCCTTTGAATTTTACACGATAGCGGCTACAGGGTCGGTCCGACCCGGAGATTGGACCGATGCTTTCCGATACCGAGCGCAACAAAGCCGCCGATATCCTGATGCAGGCGGCGCGCGAGCGTCAGCAGGCGACGCAGCTGCACGTGACCTTTCCAGACATCACCATCGAGGATTCCTACGCCATCTCCACCATGGTGGCCGAGCGCAAGATCAAGGCCGGCGCCAAGCTGATCGGCCACAAGGTGGGGCTGACCTCCAAGGCCATGCAGCGCTCGTCCATGATCGACGAGCCGGACTACGGCTACATCCTCGACGATCAGATGATCGCCGACGGCGCCAAGGTCAGCCACGCCGACTATTGCAAGCCGCGCGTGGAGGTCGAGCTCGCCTTTATCATGGGCAAGCGCCTGCAAGGCCCGGGCGTGGGGCTCACGGACGTGCTGCGCGCGACCGAATACGTGGTGCCGGCGATCGAGATCGTCGATGCGCGCATCAAGGACCCGCGCAAGATCGTCGATACGGTCGCCGACAACGGCGCCGCCGCCGGCATCGCGCTCGGCGGCCGCCCAGTCGGTCCGCTCGACGTCGACCTGCGCTGGGTCGGCGGCATCATGTACCGCAATGCCGAGATCGAGGAGACCGGGCTCGCTGCCGGCGTGCTCGGCCATCCCGCGCTCGGCGTCGCCTGGCTCGCCAACAAGATCGGCCTGCACGGTCACGCGCTCGAGCCCGGGCACATCGTGCTGACCGGGTCCTTCACGCGCGTAGTATTCGCGCAGAAAGGCGACACGCTGCACGCCGATTTCGGCGCGCTGGGCGGGCTGGCGATTCAGTTCATCTAACGGCTGTCATGCCCCGCGGCAGCGGGGCATCCAGTATTCGCAAAGCATGAAATTGAGCGGAAACGATCGCGAGTACTGGATCGCCCGCCTTCGCGGGCGGCGACGAAAAGGGGAGGATCATGGGCACCGAATTCCAACGCAACGAATTCAAACACGCGATTGCCGCCGGCAAGCTGCAGATCGGCCTGTGGTCGAGCCTGTGCTCCAACATCGCAGCCGAGATCATTTCCGATTCCGGCTTCGATTGGATCCTGCTCGACACCGAGCATTCGCCCAACGAAATTCCCGACCTGGTCGGCCAGCTGCAGGCGATCCAGCGCGGCACGGCGACGCCGATCATCCGCCCGGCCTGGAACGACGCGGTGCTCGCCAAGCGCGCGCTCGATATCGGGGCGCAAACATTATTGTTTCCCTATGTGCAGAACGTCGAGGAAGCACGCCGCGCCGTGGCCGCCACGCGCTATCCGCCGCAAGGCATCCGCGGCGTCTCGGTCGCCGCGCGCGCCAGCCGTTATGGCCGCACGCCCGGCTATCTGACCAAGGCCAACGCGGAAATCTGCGTGCTGGTGCAGGTGGAGACCCGCACCGCGCTGGGCGAGCTCGAAGCCATCGCCAAGGTGGAGGGCGTCGACGGCGTCTTCATCGGGCCTTCGGATCTGGCGGCATCGCTCGGCCATCTCGGCAATCCGCAACACGCCGAAGTGCAGAAGGCCATGCAGGATGCGGTGACGCGGCTCAAGGCCCTCGGCAAGCCGGCCGGCATCTTGACCGGCAACGAGGAGGAGGCGCGCCGCTATATCGATTGGGGCTATCTGTTCGTCGCGGTCGGCGCCGATGTGGGTCTGCTCGCGAAGAACGCCGATGCCCTGGCGAAGAAATTTAAGTCGTAACCCGTCATTCCGGGGCGCGGGCAAAGCCCGCGAGCCCGAAATCCTAACCTCTGCACTTTGCGCGGCCCTTGGCGGCGTCCCGGAATGACGTGCTGCGCCTTTGCGCTAGATCAACCCCGCCGCCCCGCCGCCGCGCGATAGTAGGAAACTAGGGAGGCGGCCATGGCCGCGCAGGCGGAGCCCATCCACGACATCGCGCATCTCGGCGGCGTCGAATTGTTCACGCCGAAGCCGGACAGGAGCCTGTGGTACTTCCGCGACCTGCTCGGCATGGAGCCGGTGCACGAAGCGGGCGCATCGGTCTATCTGCGCGGCTATGGCGACTACGCCACCTCGACCCTAAAGCTCACCGCCGCGGTCGACGCGGGCGTCGGCTGCATCTCCTGGCGCACGGCAAGCCCGCAGGCGCTTGAGCGCCGCGCCCAGGCCATCGAAGCGGCCGGTCTCGGCCTCGGCTGGTCGAACGGCGATTTCGGGCGCGGGCGCTCGTTCCGCTTCCGCGATCCGGACGGCCACGTCATGGAAATCTATTATGAGGAGCAGAAATTCGTGGCGCCGTCGGCGCTGCACTCGACGCTGAAGAACCTGCCGCAGAAATACACCGGCCGCGGCGTCTGCGTGCGCCGGGTCGACCATCTCGCGCTGCTCGCCGCCGACGTCGAGGCCAACCGCAAATTCGCCACCGATCTGCTCGGCTTCCAGCTGCGCGAGCAGGTGCGCTACGACCGTGGCAAGACCGAAATCGGCTCCTGGATGAGCCCGACCGCGATCCACCATCAGCTCGCCTATGTGGTGGACGTGAAGGGCGCGCACGGCCGGCTGCATCACTTTTCGCTCTGGGTCGACAACCGGGACGATGTGCTGCGCGCTGCCGACATTCTCACCGAGAATGGCGTGTTCATCGAGGCCGGCCCCTCCAAGCACAACAATTCGCAGGGCTTCTATCTCTACACCTACGAGCCCGGCGGCAACCGCGTGGAGATCTATACCGGCAGCTTCCTGGTCATGGCGCCCGACTGGGAGCCGGTGACCTGGGACGAGGATGAGCGCGGCACCGGCACCTATTGGGGCGCGCAGCTGCCGGAAAGCTTCATCCAATACGCCACCCCCAACGTGGCGGGCGAGGGCGCCGGCAAGGCCCCGGAATTCCCCGTGTTCTTCTGACCTCCAGCCGGTGCTTGATGAGGCCCGGGCGGCGCCCGCTTTGCGTCAAGCGCGAATCAGCTTAATCAACAGAGAATTGTCCACAGTCTGTGCGTCGGCGTTTTCGCGGGTAAATGTCGCCACGGGCCCATCCATGCCGCAGCTTGCCGGCGGAGTTCGCTTCGACCTCATCGCGCACAAATGGCACGCGCTCGCCATGCGCCGCCTGCTGTACTATTCCGAACTCTATCGCAGCGGCCGGTGGACCCACTACTACGCCTCACGCGAAAAGTTTGCCGCCCGAATGCTCGATGTGATGAAGGCGGCCAATACTTGGGCGCGGCTCGCCGGCAAGGCCCCGGCGCAAGGCGACGGCAGCGACGATCTGCTGTCCGCGGCATGAGCAAATTCTTCACCGCTTTGGCTGCCGCGGGGCTGCTGCTCGCGCTGGCGCGGCCGTCCGCCGCGGGCAACGACGTCAAGCACGGCGCGGAACTGTTGCAGCGCGACTGTGCGCGATGCCATGCCGTGGGCAAAAGCGGCGCAAGTCCGCACAAAGACGCGCCCGCCTTCCGTACCCTGGGCAAGCGCTACCCGATCGATTCGCTGGAAGAAGCGCTGGCGGAAGGCATCGTTTCCGGCCACCCTGACATGCCGGAATTCGAGTATGATCTCGGCGATGTCGGTGACATCATCGCCTATCTGAAGTCCATCCAGCAGCGCTGAGCCAGCTCCGGCGCTCCCCAAAATCGAGAGTGTTGCCTAATGAGTGCTCTGTTCTCGCCTATTAAGCTTGCCGGTCTCGAACTGCCTAACCGCATCGTGGTCGCGCCCATGTGCCAGTATTCGGCCGACGACGGCTGCGCCAATGACTGGCACTTGATGCATCTCGGCATGCTGGCCAATTCCGGCGCCGCGCTGGTGGTGGTGGAAGCGACTCACGTCGAGCGCTACGGCCGCATCACCCACGGCTGCATGGGGCTCTATTCCGACGACAACGAGGCGGCGCTCGCCCGCGTGGTCTCATCGGCGCGGCGTGCCGGCACCGCCAAGTTCGGCATCCAGCTCGCGCACGCCGCCCGCAAGGCCTCGTCGCAGCGGCCCTGGGAAGGCGGACGCGCGCTGCCGCCGGAACAGGATGCGTGGCCGACCATGGCGGCATCGCCCATTGCCTATGGCGAAAACTGGCACACGCCGCGCGAAATCACCGAAGACGACATGGCGCGCATTCGCAAGGCCTTCGTCACGGCGGCCGAGCGCAGCCTGCGCATCGGCTTCGACGCGATCGAACTGCACATGGCGCACGGCTATCTGGCGCACGGCTTCATGTCGCCGGTTTCCAACCAGCGCACCGACAAATATGGCGGCTCGTTCGAGAACCGCCTGCGCTTTCCGCTATCGATCGCCAAGGCGGTGCGCGCGGCGGTGCCCAAGCACGTCCCGCTCGGCGCCCGCATCACCGGCAGCGACTGGCGCCCCGACGGGCTCACCGTGGATGATGCCGTCGCCATCGCCAAGGCGCTCAAGGCCGAAGGCCTCGACTTCATCTGCGTCTCTTCGGGCGGCGTCACCGCCGACACCCGCACGCCGACCACGCCCGGCTACAACGTGCCGATCGCGGCACGCGTGAAAAAGGAAGCCGAAATCGTCACGCGCACCGTCGGCATGATCACGGAGCCGGCGCAGGCGGAAGCGATCATCGCCAACGGCGAGGCCGACCAGGTTTCGCTCGCGCGCGCCTTCCTCGACGACCCGCATTGGGGCTGGCACGCGGCGAAGGCGCTGAACGCCGAGGTGGCGCGTCCGGTGCAATACGCGCGCGCCGGCCCGAAACTGTGGGCGCCGGCGGCGGCGAAGGCGTGAGGACTACATATCCTGTCATTCCGGGACGCCCGCCGAAAGCGGGCGAACCCGGAATCCATAACCCCTGCTGCGGAGTATGGATTCCGGGCCCGCCGCCATCGCCCGTCGAAGGCGCGGGTACACGCGCTGATGGCGGCGCCCCGGAATGACTTTGTGCCGGTAAAAATGCAAAACTTCGTCTTCCTCGCCGTCCTGTTCGCCGCGGCCTGCCACGCCGGTTGGAACGCGCTGATCAAGGTCGGCCTCGATCCGCTTTCGACCACCGCGCTGATCGCGCTCGGCTCCGCCATCGTCGCCATCGTCTGCCTGCCGTTTTTCGGCATGCCGGCGGGCGCTGCGTGGCCCTGGGTCGCCGCTTCCGGCGTCATCCACCTCGGCTATTTCGCGGCATTGATTGAAAGCTATCGCACGGGCGACCTCGGCCAGGTCTATCCGATCGCGCGCGGATCGGCGCCGCTGATGACCGCCGCCGCCAGCACGGTTTTCGTCGGCGAGCCGTTGAGCCTTCTCAGTTGGAGCGGCATCGTCGTTCTCGCCGCCGGTGTGCTATTGTTGTCGGCGCGCGGCGGGCGTGCGTTCGAGCGCATCGACCGCAGGGCCGTCGGTTTTGCCTTTGCCACCGCGCTCACCATCTGCACCTATTCGATCGTCGACGGCATCGGCGCGCGCATTTCGCTGAACCCGCAATCCTACGTGTCCTGGGTCTTCATCGCCAACGCGGTGCTGTTGGTGCCCTACGCCTTTTGGCGTGACGGCCCTGGTGTTGGCGTGGCCATGCGGCGGTTCTGGCTGCGCGGCCTCGTCGGAGGCACGCTCAGCTTTGCCTCCTATGGCACGGTGCTGTGGGCGATGACGCTGGCGCCGATCGCTATCGTCGCAACCTTGCGCGAAACCAGCGTGCTGTTCGGCGCCGGCATCGCGGTCGTCGTGCTGAAGGAGCCGTTGCGCGCCGCCCGCATCGCGGCGGCGTTGCTGATCGTCGCCGGATTGGTGCTGATTAGGTTACAGTAGCGCCAGCTCGGCATGCTCGCGTTCAAGTCGCGCGAGATCCTCTTCGGTGTCGACGTCCCACAGCACGGCAAGCTCGACCGCCCGCAAATTCAGCGCGGCGATGCGCTTGCGTGTCTCGGCCAGCACGCTCGGCGCGCCCCAGGCCAAGCCGGCGAACAATTCGGGCCGCGGCGCGCGCATGCCGATCAGCACGTAGCCGCCGTCCTCGGCTGGGGTTACCACCACGTCGGCTTCGTTCAGCGCGCTGGCGGCTTCGCGCAAATGCTCGGCCGTGAAGGCGGCGCAGTCACAGCCGATCAGCACGCCGCCCCTTTTCAGCGCTGCCAGCATGCGCGCGCCGAGATCGCCCTCCGGCTGCTGCGCCAGGCTAATGGGAAAGCGAGCGGCAAGATCGCGGAACGAGCCATGCGAGACATCGGGCGTGCACCACAGCGTCACCGGGCCGATGTCGGCGGCAATGGCGGTCTGCACCGCGCGCTCGGTCAGCCGCTCCTGCAAGATGGCGGCGGCATGCGCGCCGATGGCCGGGATCAGCCGCGTTTTGACGAAGCCGGGCACCGGCGCCTTGGCCATCACCGCGACAGCGCTAGGGCGCATAGCCGTAGTCGCGCGCAAGCCGCGCCGGGTCGGCGCCGAGGAAATAGCGCAGACGCAGCAGCCACATCAGCAGCACCGTGCGCGCGAGCCCGTGCTTATTCCAGCGCCGCCCGGAGGTCGTCACGCAAGCCCGCAGGCAGAGCGGGGGGCCGATGCGCTTGAGCCGCACCGACAGCGCCACATCCTCCATCAGTGCGATGGGCGGAAAGCCGCCTGCGCTTTGGAATGCGGCGCGGCTCGTAAACATCGCCTGGTCGCCGGTGGCGATGCCGGTCAAACGCGAGCGCCAATTCATCATCATGGCGACCAGGCGCAGCAACCCGCCTTCCGCGAAAACCACGTCGAAACGTCCCCATTGCCGGCGCGAACGGGCAAGCCCGTCGGTGATGAGGCGATCGGCATTCTCCGGCAGCCGCGTGTCGGCGTGCAGAAACAGAAGAACCTCGCCCTTTGCCGCTGCCGCGCCAACATTCATTTGGCTAGAGCGCCCGCGCGGCGCGCTGAGTACGCGGTCGGCCAGCGCCGCCGCCAATTCCAAGGTGCCGTCGACGCTGCCGCCGTCCACCACGATCAGGTCGGCGCCGCGCGCGCGCAATGGCGCCAGCGTGTGCAGCGCCGAAGCGATCCCGGCGGCCTCGTTCAGCACCGGCATGATGATGGAGAGCGTCATCGCGGCATGGCCCGCGCGAGCGAATAATCGGGTCCCGTCTCGATGCGCCGATGATAGGACTTATAAGCCGGTGAGCCCGGCGGCCAGCGCTTGAGGAAGCGCGTGCTGAATACGTCATGATCGTAGTCGAGGGCCAGGGCGTCGATATGCACGCCGTCGCGCTTCGTTCCGTAGAGCGGCCGGCGCGGCGAGGGCGAAGTGCCGATGCGCGTGATGAGGCCGCAGCGGTGGCCGGCAAAATTTGGCATGCCGGCGGTGCCATTATTGATGACCGTCAGCCGGCCGCCTTCCAGCGCGAAGTCGCGCAGCGCCGGGAGGCAAGTGTGTGTCGAGGCAAAGACGTCGATGTTCGATTCCGTGCGCACGGCTTGCAGCCAGCGCCTGTGCGCCGGATTGTCGAGCGCTTCTTGCGCGAAGCGCCAGCCGGCGAGCGAAGCGGCGTCGCCATGCACGATGCCGACGCGCCAAGCGCCGACCTGCACGACCCGATGCATCGGCAGGCCGCGCAGCCGTGCGCGCGCTTCATGCGGTGTGGCGCCGCGCAGCTCGGTCAGGATCGCGTTGGAGCGCTGCACCACGCTGTCATCGACATTCTCGGGATAGGCGCAGCCGCAGCCGGCGCCGATGTCGTCTGCCCGCGATATTTCGGTCTCCACATTGCCGCGCAGCGCGGCGTGAGGCGCCACGCCGCGCTCGATCGCCGCGAACCAATCGGGCTCGGCATCGAACCAATGAAAATCGCCGTTGAACACGATATGCGTCGCCGCCGGCTCTTGCGCGGCAAGCTGCTCGACCGCATCGAGAGCGGCCAGATTGCCGTACAGTCCGCCGACGACATACAGCGTGTCGGCGGCAAAGTCCGCCGCTCGCGCTAGAACGGATGGCGAATAATTGTAGTCGGCGGGGCAGAGCCTTCCGGCATTGCCTGCTCCCTCCCTCGCGCGCGGGGGAGGTTCGGGGAGGGGACGCGTGAGCGCGTTCATTCCGCCGCCTCGCTCAGCGCGCCGCCGCAACTCGAGCCTTGGCCGGCAGTGCAGCCGTAGCAATGGCCGGCGACGCGAACGGCATTGCCGGCGAGATCGACGTCGATGAGATCGGAAAGATGCGCGCGCTTACGCAGCCCGCGCGCCAGCGGCAGGCCGAGCATCTGGTTGAAGTCGCAGTCGTAGACGAAACCCTGCCAGTCGACGGAAATCAGGTTGCGGCACATCACGCCATCGAGATTGGCGTCGAGATGGGCGTCCTGCAGCAGCCGCAGATAGCCGTCGAACTCGCCCTTGCTGACGAGTGTAGACCCGAAGCGCTGGATCGGCATGTTGGCAAGCACGTAGAGCTTGTTGAACACGATTCCGTAGTTCTCGCCGAGCACGCGCTTGTAGTCGGCTTCCAGCTCGGCTTGCGCCGGCGGCAGCGAGGGCCCTTGCGGATTATAGACGAGATTGAGCATGAGGCGGGGATCGCGCCCGTAGCCGCGCGCATTGAGCCTGCGCAAGCCCCGGATCGAGCCGTCGAACACGCCCTTGCCGCGCTGGCGCTCGACATTGTCCTGCAGATAGCACGGCATCGACGCCACCACTTCGACGCGGTGCGCGGCGAGGAAATCGGCCAGATCCTCCTGGCCCGGTTGCTCGAGGATGGTGAGATTGCAGCGGTCCATCACGTGGACGCCACGTGACCGTGCCTGCGTCACCAGCCGGCGGAAATGCGGGTTGAGCTCGGGCGCGCCGCCGGTGATGTCGAGCGTCTTGATGCGGCGTCGCTCGATGAATTCGATCACCGTGTCGGCGACATCGGCGCCCATCTCTTCCGTGCGGTTCGGTCCTGCGTTGACGTGGCAATGGAAACAGGACTGGTTGCAGCGGTAGCCGACATTGACCTGCAGCGTGTCGAGCCTGCCGCGGCGCAGCGCCGGAAATGGAATGGCATCGAGCAGCGGCAGCATGTCGCGCATGGAAGGTCCTCGGGTGACTCAGGTCGGCGCAAATTGCCATGGCGCGGGGCTTTGCGTCACCCCGGCGGCGATAACTTTGGGACAAATGAACGTGAGCCTGTCCCGCTTGTCCCCGCGAAAGCGGGGACCCAGGGCCGCAGTTTTTTCTGCAACAGGAGCGCTGGATTCCCGCTTACGCGGGAATGAGCGGAGAGCGTGCTACCGCAACAGCGCCGTCGCCACTGGCGCTTCCAAGCCGATGCGGCCGTAGCCGGGCAGCTTGATCCCCGGATGGCGCAGGTCGATGCCGGCCACCAGCCCGAGCAGGTCGACTTCGATACCTTCGACCCAGCCGATCTTCAGCGCGGCGAGCCCATGCACATTGAGCTCGATTTCCGTGCGGCTGTCGGTCAAGCCAGCATAGAAGAACCGGCCGCGGTAGTCGCGGCCGACGGCATTGGCCGGCAGGCTGACGCCCAGTTCGGGCACGGCGCGCAGCACGGCGGCGGTGAAGCTGTTGCTGTTCGGCCCCGGCCAGATGCGGTAGTCGCCGGCCTGCGCATAGCGGTAGGCGTCGACCGCCGCTTCGATCTTCGGGATCAGCCTCTCGGCGTCGGCGCCGGACACGTCGGCGATGGCGACCGGCGGGTTGCCGTACCAGCGCCCGTCCGGCGGCCAGCCGTTGACGCGCACCGGGCTGCCCCAGCCGACCACGTCGTAGCGCGTCCATTCGCCAGCGTTCTTCGGCTTCACCACGACCCAGCTGTGCACCGAGAAGATGCCCTTCCAGGCGCCGGTGGTGCCGGTGAACACGACGACGCGCGCCGGCCTGTCTTGCGCGGCGGGCGGCAACAGGCGCGTGCTCGACCAGTCGGCATCGCGCCAGGAGCGCGGCGCGTTGCCGGCAGCGTAGAGCGCGGCGCGGGCGATGAGCGGAACGAGGAAAATCGCAAAGACGACAAGCATGGTGAGTTTACGGCGGCTCGAGCGGCGGGGAAGGGCGGAAGCCATGCCGCTTTCCCTATAGCCGCATTCGGTCCGAAACGTGGCGCGGCCCGCCTGTCCGGGCATCGCGCAGCGCGCGCCGGCGCGACCGTAGTTCGGGGCGGTCCCGGATCAGCGGCGCAGCGTTTCATGCCGCGCCGCATCCGGGACAAGCTCACCGCACCCGATTATTCGCGATGGTCAATTGCGGATAGCGCTGCGCGCCGTCCGTGGCGAGATCGGCAGTCGCCGGCTTGCCCAAGTCCATGCCGACGATGGCGCCGCGTTTGGCGGCGATCAGGTTGCCGGTGATGGCGGCATCGCCGGCGCCGGGCGAGACCGAGACGCCGATGCCGATGCCCGCCGTGCGCACGACATTGCCGCTCACCGTCACGTCGCGCAGATACTGGCCATAACCGAGGCTGATGCCCATGAACGGCGCGCCGTCGATCACGTTGCCGGTGACGGCGGTGTCGGCCTCGACGCTGATGCCGACCCCGGCGAAGTCGTCGCCGCCCTGCGGCCGCCGGGCCAACAGATTGCGGATGACGTTGCCCTGCACGACGGCGAGGCGGCCGCCGTCGTTGAAATTGGTCACCGACACGCCGAACGCCGCGCCGTCCACCATGTTGTCCGCGATCACCGCGCCCTCGAAGCCGAACTCGGAATAGATCGCCACCTCGCCGAGCCCGGCGCAGTTGTTGCCGAGGATCTGGATGTCGGCGGCGGCGTTGCCGCGGACGGCGGTGAAGGCGGCGCGGCGGATGACGTTGTTGCGCACGATGACGCCGCCGGCGCGAAAGACGTTGATGGCGTTGCCGTTCTCGCCGGTGCCGCCGCTGGTGGCGCCGGTGTCCTCGATGGTGTTGTCGGCGACGATGGTGCCGTCGTGGCGTTTGGCGCTTTGCCAGACGCGGATGCCGCCATTGCCGCAGCGCCGGATGGTGTTCGCCGACAGCAGCAGGCCGCGCGAGTCGGCGGCGAACAAGCCGTTGTCGGTGGCGTCGCTGATCGTCGCGCCCGTCACCTGTCCGTCGCATTGCGCGAGCGCGAGCGCAGTGCCCCCGACGCGCAGGATATCGCAATCCTCGATGCGCAGACCGCGGATGTCGGCGAAATGGAGAAGCGCATCGTCTTGGTGCAGCGCTTGGCCGCCGCCGTCGAGCGTCAGGCCCGACAAGGTGATGCTGTCGGCATGCTCGGCGGCGATGAGCGAAGGGGCTCGCGTCAGCGCCAGATGCGTGGCGCCGCGAGCGCCGATGAGCTGTGCGCCCGGCGGCAGCTTGAGGCCGCCGGCGCGGTAGCGGCCGGGCGCGAGCCACAAGGGAAGGCGCGCCCGCGCGGCCCGATCGATGGCGCGTTGCAGCTTGACCGATTGATCTTCTTCGGCGCCGGGGCGCACGCCGAGATGAGCGGCATCGAGCGCGCCTGCCCAGGCCGGGGCGGATTTGGGCGTTGCCGCGGCCGGCATGGCGAGCGCGGCGGCGCCGGTCAGCGAGCCGGCGAGCAGGCGGCGGCGGGTGATGTCCATCGGCGCATCATGCGCCGACGAGGTTAAGGGAGGTTAACGGCGCGCTGCCGCGGCAAGCGCCGTGAGCAGCCGGATTCCAGCGCGCATCAAGTCGTCGATGGTGAGATGGCTTGCCGCCTTGCCGCTCGGGCGGGCGTGGCGGGCCGTGAGCGGCACGTGCACGAAGGCGGCCAGGCGCGGGCCGCCGGGCGCGCGCGCCGCTTTGGCGGCATGCCAGCAAAGGTAATTGCATAGGTAGCGCCCGGCATCGCGCGACATGACGACCGGCACGCGGGCGGCGGCGGCTGCGGCGTGGAGATGACGCGCCGGTGCCGGCATCGGCTGGTGACCGAGGCCCGGTGCGATGGCGCGCCCGCGCGGTCCGGCGCCGCCTACGTCCGGCATGAGCGCCAGCGCGTTGCGTGCCCGCGTCTCGATGCGCAGCATGCGCGTGCGCCCGGCGAGCCCGAACATCAAAAGCGCGTCGGGCCTGTGCGTGGCGATCAGACTGGGCAATTCGCGGTCGAGCGCGCCATAGCTGGTCGCAAACACGTGCGCGACGATTTTTACGTCCGCCAAGGCCGGGCGCCTTGTGCGCGCGAGCCGCTTCACCAGCGGCGCGGTCGGATTGAACGGCGCGCCGGGAAACGGCCCGAAACCGGTGACGAGGATGGTGGGCATATTGCGACGCTTTCACTTTTGTCGGCTGTCGTCCCCCGCGCAAGCAGGGACCCAGTACTCGTACAGCATTGTGCTTACTGGATGGCCCGCATTCGCGGGGCATGGAGAGTCACACCCCCAGCAACGCCGCGATTTCCTCCACGGCAAGCGTCGGCGCCAGCTTGCCGGCGGCGACCGCGCTTTCCGCCACCTTGAGCTTGGCGCGTACCGCCGGATCGCCGCGCAGCCGCGCGGTGAGCCGTTCCTCCAGCATGCTCCACATCCACTTCACCTGCTGCTCGCGCCGGCGCGACGTCAGCTCGCCGGACGCGGTCATTTTCTTTTTGTGCTCGAGCACGCGCGCCCACAGATCGGCGATGCCGTCGCCTGTGAGCGCCGAATAGGTGACGACCGGCGGCGACCAGGTCGGCGAGTGCGGCGTCAGGATGTTGAGCGCGGCGCGATATTCGGCTGCCGCGAGCTTTGCCCGCTTGATATTGTCGCCGTCGGCCTTGTTGACCGCGATCATGTCGGCGAGCTCGACGATGCCCTTCTTCAGGCCCTGCAACTCGTCGCCGGCGCCGGGCAGCATGAGGACGAGGAAGAAGTCGGTCATGTCGGCGACCGCCGTCTCCGATTGGCCGATGCCGACCGTCTCCACCATGATCACGTCGTAGCCGGCCGCCTCGCACACCAGCATGGTCTCGCGCGTCTTGGCCGCCACGCCGCCGAGCGTGCCGGAGGAGGGGGAGGGGCGCACGAAGGCGTGCGGATCGCTTGCCAAGCGCGGCATGCGCGTCTTGTCGCCGAGGATCGAGCCGCCGGTGCGGGTGGAGGAGGGGTCGACCGCCAGCACCGCCACCTTGTGGCCTTTCTCCGTAAGAAACGTGCCGAGCGCGTCGATGGTGGTGGACTTGCCCACGCCCGGCGCGCCGGTGATGCCCAGGCGCACCGCTTGACCGGTCGCCGGCAGCAGTTCCTGCACCAGCCGGTGTGCCTGCGCCCGGTGGTCGGCGCGCTTGCTCTCGATCAGCGTGATGGCGCGCGCGAGCACCGCCCGCTCGCCGGCGCGGATGCCGGCGGCGAGGTTTGGTTGCGTTTTTTCCTGGGAAAGCGCCATCCGCCTTCACGCGGGCAGGAGGGGAATGTTGAACTTCAAAGCGCAAGCGCGCATATCGGCATCAATCGTAGCCAGCGTCGCTTCACGCGCGAGCGCCAGATGGACATAGATTGCGTCGTAAACGGTCAACTTCTCATTTTCGGCGAATTGAACCAGGCGCGGGACAGCTTGCAGAGACGGCGCTGCATCGACCTGAGGTTCGAAAGCGAGGAGGTAGTCGACGGCTATACCGAGGTTGTCTTTCGAAATTCGATTGCGGCGATAGTTGGCCCACAAGGCATTGGCGATTTCCGCGGGCCAGTGTGCCGGCACGGCGATCGGTTCGTCGCGCAACGTGTCGTAGATTTGAACATGGTTGGCGACGTTGTCTTCACGAAGGATGATCGCGATGGTCAGCGAGGCGTCGACGACGATCAATGCCGGCCCTCGTTAATCCAAGACTTAATCTCCTCCGGCGTAGCCTTGATGTTCAGTTCGCGCGCGAGCTTGCGAAGGCCTTCGATGGCTTCGCGCCGCCGTGCAATCTGCTCCTCGGTCAGTTCCGCTTGCGCGCGCACAAGCTTCGCCACCGGCTTGCCGTGACGGGTGATGACGACCGATCCGCCCTTTTCGACTTCCTCGACGAGGGCGGACAGGTTGGTTTTGGCTTCGAATATGCCGACGTGCTTCATGGCCGAATTTTAGCTAAGCCATCTAGTCTAGTCTAGCTAGATTTGGCGCCTACGAAAAACGCAGCTTCCATCCTCCGCACATTCCCGCGTCAGCGGGAATCCAGCGCAAAATGCCGGATCCGATGATGCGTTGGTCCCCGCTTCCCGTCTTCGCGGTGCGCTTCGGCGAAATCCAACGAGCGCGCCGAAGCTCGCGAAGCGAGCCTCGGCGGGTCGCGGGGACGAACGGTGGATTGGCCTCAAGCCTTCGGCTTGCCGGCCGCGCTCGCCTCCTTCACCTCGTTGATGCGGCCGGTGCCGCAGTCGTAGATGAAGCCGTAGATCGGGATCGAGCCGGGCACCAGCGGATGCGAGCGGATGCGCTTGACGTCCTCGACCACGCTCTTGGGCAGGTCCTTGATCGTGTGCCAGTTGATGAAGTGGCCGTGCACCGACCCGCCGCCGTGCTTCGGGTTGGACCAGGCCTTGCCGTCGAAGCTCGCGGTTTCGAGATTGTCGTCGAGCAGATCGCTCATGATCTCGTTGGTGAAGGTGAGCATGCCGCAATCGGTGTGGTGAATGACGAACCACTCGTTGGTGCCGAGCAGCTTGTGCGAGATCACCAGCGAGCGGATGGCGTCGTCGCTGGCGCGGCCGCCGGCGTTGCGGATGACATGGGCGTCGCCTTCGGCGAGGCCTGCGTATTTCGCCGGATCGAGACGCGCATCCATGCAGGTAAGAATGGCGAAACGGCGCGCCGGCGGCATGGCGAGCTTGCCCTTGTCGCCAAAGTTCGAGGCATATTGGCCATTGGCTTTGAGAACGGCATCGTATGTTGCTGTCATAATATCCTCCCCCGTGCTGTAGAAAGCTACAGCGCGGATGGATGCTATCTAGAGATGGCGAAGGGATACAATCAATAAAACGAGATTTTTTTGATCGGCGTATGGCGGTGCAAAAATTCCAGCGGCAACGCGCGGGGACAAATAATCGTCACACGTCGGCCGCCTAGCCTTTTTCGTCGTCTTTCGGCCGCTCGCCGCCGAAAATCGCGCGGCCCTCCGGCGAGAGGTAAGTCTTAAAAGCGGTCCACGGCACGAACACCGCATAGGAGCCCTCGACATAGGGACCGACCGCATAGGGCGAGAAGTGAGCGATCAAGCCCGAGCTCTTGCCCTCCGCCGTCGGGGGCGCCAGAGCCAAGGCGCCGATAGCAAGCAGCTTCGGCTTGACCGCGGACAGATCGTGGTCGGTATCGGGATCGGCAACTTGGATGTCCCGCGCTCGCTTTTCGACGGCGAGCGCGGCGCGGATCGCCTTGGCGAGCGCGCGCAGCGTCGGACCGTTGTCGGCGGTTTCCTCGAAGAACGGTCGGACGCTGATGCGCTTCTTCGCCTTGGCGTCCCAAAGTATCGTATTCGTCTCATGATTGGGATGCGCGCCGCCGCCGTCGATATAGTCGAGGCGCACGACGCTGACATAGCGCCCGGCCACCACCGAGCTTTCGCCGTAGTCGCGCTCGTATTCCTGGCGGCGGTTGTCGCGGAAAATCTCGGGGTATTCCTTCTTGTCTTTCTCGGCGCCCGCCTGCCATTTGGCCGCCTGGCGCTTGCCCTCGGCCAGAAGATTTTCATAGAGGCCGGGAAATTTCTTGAACGAAGCATCGACGGTGACGCTGGCATCGAGCAGCTTGGTGTGCAGCGCGTAATCGGCTTTGCCGTTCTTGTCCTCGCCGAGCGCAAGGCCGCTCGCTAAAAAGCTGGCCGCGATCAGGCCGGCGCCGATAATAGTGCTGGGTCGCATAGAGGGCGTCGGTTGCCGCGGCATTGGCTAGCGCCGGCGCTGCTTTTTGTGCTCGGTTTCCGCGGGCAGCACCAGCGCGAGCCCGCCGTCTTGCTTGCGGCGCGCCGCGGTTGCGCGCGCGAAGGCGAACAGCTGCTCGCGCGTCTTGATGCGGCAGGCGGCGGGATCGCGCGGGGTGCCCTTGCCGCAATGGGCCGCGCGGGTCGGCGCGTCGGCATCCTCCTCGTCGATCGCCAGCACCTGATAGACGGCGTCGGCGAGCTTGTGCAGCAGCGCGTATTCGCTGATGCCGGGACGCTTGCGCGAGGTTTCCTGGATGACGTAGTCGCCGTTCTCGAATGGGTTGACCGAGAAGGCCGCCACGTCGCGCGTGCCGCCGCCGGCGTGCACGTAGCGCCCGTCGCGCCAGACGAAGACGGCCCGCTCGGGATCGTGCGCATGCCCATCGCGCAAGGTGAAGAATTGCACGCGCAGCCGCGGGCCGAACAGCTGCTGCGAGTCGGTGAGGATGGGCTCGGAGGAGTTGATGCAGCCGGCGAGCCCAACGCAGCAAAGAGCCAGCAAGGAAGCGCGCCATGACCACCGTTTCCACGTCATCGTTTGGACTCTTCCACCATGATGCGCTCGACGAAAGCCTTTAATGGGGGCAGTTCGTCGCGAGCGATGTCGAGCAGGATATCGATTTCGAACCCTGTCATAGGCATGACGTAGACGGTTTCCGAGATCGATCATGCGTTGCCAGTTAATGCTGTTCTCGCGGGCCTTCACCGTTGGCGGCACGTGACGTGACGCCTCGCAAATGATCTCAAACTCTCGTTCGAGCGCCAATCTTCTTATCCGGTCGCTTTCAATGACCTCGGGTGGCATCGTGTGGAGCAGTTGTTGGATGCCGGCGATTGCATCGAGGATATGTTCCAGCCGGTCTGCAAGACTTCGGAGGCACGTTCAAAATACCTCGATCAGATCGTCGGCCATCCGTTTGGCAATGCGTGCATCAAGATTGCTTCGTAGCGCCGCTTGCGTCTCGATACCGAGCGCGTCTTGCACGATATGTTGCGCATCGAAAGCGACGAAAAGCGGGTTATGGAAGTTCGCATCGACATCCACCACGACATCGAGGTCGCTATCGGGACGCGCATCGCCGCGCGAACGCGATCCGAAAATTGCCAGATGCGTCACGCCTTTTGCGCGCAGCGCAGGCTCAAGCCGTTTCAAACCGGCCAGGATTTCATCGCGCGTAAGATCGGTTCGGACGGGCATCGTAATCGCTTATCACGAATTGCGCCGGCAATCACTCCGCCGCTTCCTGGCCGTGCCCCAGCCGCTTGTTGAGCGTCTTGAGCAGCTTCTCGGCGGCTTCCGCGATCACAGTGCCGGGCGGGAAGATCGCCTCGCAGCCGGCCTGCATGAGCGCATCGTAGTCCTGCGGCGGCACCACGCCGCCGACCACGATCATGATGTCGTCGCGGCCCTGTTTCTTCAGTTCCGCCTTCAGCTCCGGCACCAGCGTCAGATGCGCGGCGGCAAGCGAGGAGACGCCGAGAATATGCACATCGTTCTCCACCGCCTGGCGGGCGGCTTCCGCGGGGGTGGCGAACAGCGGCCCGATATCGACATCGAAGCCGAGATCGGCAAAGGCCGAGGCGATCACCTTCTGCCCGCGGTCGTGGCCGTCCTGGCCGATCTTGGCGACCAGCAGGCGCGGCCGGCGCCCTTCTGCCTGCTCGAAGGCCTCGACCGCCTCGCGCACCCGCTCGACCGCGCCGGTCATGCCGACCTCCCGCTTGTAGACGCCAGTGATCGCCTTGATCTCGGCGCGATGGCGCCCATAGACCTGCTCCAGCGCCGACGAAATTTCGCCGACCGTAGCCTTGGCGCGGGCGGCGTCAACGGCAAGCGCCAGCAGATTGCCGTTGCCGCTGTCGGCCGCACGGGTGAGCGCGTCGAGCGCCTCTTTCAGCGCCGCAGGATCGCGCTCGGCCTTCAGCCGCTTGAGCTTGTCGATCTGGTGCGCGCGCACTGCCGAATTGTCGATCTTGAGCACCTCGATGTGCTCTTCCTGCGTCGGCTGGTACTTGTTGACGCCGATCACCGACTGCTGGCCGGAATCGATGCGCGCCTGCGTCTTGGCGGCGGCTTCCTCGATGCGCAGCTTGGGGATGCCGGCCTCGATCGCCTTGGCCATGCCGCCGAGGCCCTCGACCTCCTCGATATGGCCCCAGGCCTTGCGCGCGAGCTCGTAGGTCAATCGCTCGACGTAATAGGAGCCGCCCCAGGGGTCGACGATGCGCGTGGCGCCCGCCTCCTGCTGCAAGACAATTTGCGTATTGCGGGCGATGCGCGCGGAGAAATCGGTCGGCAGGGCGAGCGCCTCGTCGAGCGCGTTGGTGTGCAGCGACTGCGTCTGCCCCTGCGTCGCCGCCATGGCCTCGATCATGGTGCGGGCGACATTGTTGAAGACGTCTTGCGCGGCAAGCGACCAGCCCGAAGTCTGGCAATGCGTGCGCAGCGAGAGCGAACGGGCGTCCTCCGGCTTGAACGCCTTCATCAGCTTTGCCCACAGCATGCGGGCGGCGCGCAGCTTGGCGATCTCCATGAAATAATTCATGCCGATGGCCCAGAAGAAGGAGATGCGCGGGGCGAAGCGGTCGACGGTCAGCCCCGCCTTGATGCCGGCGCGCACATATTCGACGCCGTCGGCGAGCGTATAGGCGAGCTCCAGATCCTGCGTCGCGCCGGCCTCCTGCATGTGATAGCCGGAGACCGAGATCGAATTGAACTTCGGCATGTGCTCCGCCGTATAGGCGAAGATGTCGGAGATGATGCGCAAGGATGGCGCCGGCGGGTAGATATAGGTGTTGCGCACCATGAACTCTTTGAGGATGTCGTTCTGGATGGTGCCGGAGAGCTTCTCCTGCGGCACGCCTTGCTCTTCCGCCGCCACGATATACAGCGCCAGAACGGGGAGCACCGCGCCGTTCATGGTCATCGACACGCTCATCTGGTCGAGCGGGATGCCGGAGAACAGCGTGCGCATGTCGTAGATCGAGTCGATCGCCACGCCCGCCATGCCGACGTCGCCGGCAACGCGCGGATGATCGCTGTCGTAGCCGCGGTGGGTGGCGAGATCGAAGGCGATCGACAGGCCCTTCTGGCCGGCGGCCAGGTTGCGCCGGTAGAACGCGTTGGAGTCTTCCGCCGTGGAGAAGCCGGCATATTGCCGGATGGTCCACGGCTGCGCCGCGTACATGGCAGGGTAGGGGCCGCGCAGATAGGGCGGCTTGCCGGGATAGGTGTCGAGGAAGTCGAGGCCTTTGAGGTCGGACGCGCCATAGGCGGGCTTGACTGCGATGCCTTCCGGCGTCTGCCACGGCGCCGGCTCGCGCGCTGCGGCGGCCGCGGCGGCGGCATCCTCGAAAGCGACGGTGGCGAAGTTCGGGACCCGGCTCATTTGACACCCAGAATATCATGCGCCGCGCGCAAGGTCGAAAGCGCGTCGCACCCTGCAAATATGAAGGTTTTAACGCCCGCCCGCCGCCAAGTTTCCTCGTGCTCGCCGGCTCTACCGGCAAGCTGCACGACGGCGCCGGCTTCGGTCAAAGCCTGAGCGGCTTCGGCGGCCTGCGCTTGGTAGACCTTATCCGACGAGCAGAGGCAGGCGAGCTTGGCGCCCGACTGCTTGTAAGCATCGAGGAGCGCCGCGATGTCGGTCTTCACCTCTCCCATAGGGGGAGATGAAGGAAGGAAACCGTCATTGGTCACCGCCTCGATGCCGCCGGCCTCGTAGAAATTCTTGGTAAAGGTCGCGCGTACGGTGAAGTCGGACGGCGTGCCGAGATTGGCGAGGAAAACTTTCGGGCGCGCGCCGGTCTTCTTCAGAACCGCGTCGGAGGCATCGCGCAGGCGTTCGAACGGCTCGGCCAAGCGAATGCTGGGCAACGGTTCGATCGACGGCTTGGCATAGGCTTCCGCCGGCGCTGCCGCAGGCGGCATATCGAGCACGCGCGCGGGCTCTTCGTGCAAATTGGGATAGTCGCTGGTGCCGGTAATGGCATCCTTGCGGCGCGCGGCATTGGCCTGACGCTGTTCGCGCACCTTCGCGACATCGCGCTGGACGAGCCCCTGCTCGAGCGCGGCCCAGGCGCCGCCTGCCTTGTCGTAGGATTGGAACAACGCCCAGGCGGCGGTGCAAAGCTTGGATGTCAAGTCTTCGACCGCGCCGGAACCCGCCGCCGGATCGGCGACCTTGGCGAGGTTCGATTCCTCGAGCAGCACGAGTTGCGCGTTGCGCGCCACCCGCCGTGCAAGCGCATCCGGCAGGCCGACCGCGGCGCTGTGCGGCAGCACCGCGATATTGTCGGCGCCGCCGAGACCTGCCGCCGCAATGGCGATGGTCGCGCGCAGCATGTTCACGTACGGATCGCGGCGGGTCATCATGCGCCATGCCGTCTCGGCAGCGACGACGGCCGGCTTCGGCGTGAGACCGCATGCTTGTTCGACACGCGCCCACAATTTCCGGACGGCGCGCAGCTTCGCGATGGTGAGGAATTCGTCGGCATCGGCCGCCATGCGGAAATAGATCATGCCGCGCGCGTCTTCCAGCGCCACGCCGGACGCCTCCAGCGCGCGCAAGCAGTCGACCGCCGCCGCGAGCGAGAAGGCGAGCTCCTGCGCCTCCGACCCGCCTGCATTGTGGATGATCCGCCCGTCGGCCACCGCAAAAGGCCCACGGTAGCCTTGACCGGCAAGATCTCCGATCATGCCGGCCATGCGCTTCGACAGTTCGCTCCACGGCGCAGGCGTCGCGCCGCTGGCGGCGAAGCCGCCGATCGGATTGATGCTGGCGCGCAGATCGACGGAAGCGGGCGCGTATTGGCGCTCTTTGACATAGGCCGCCAGAAGCTGCACCGCGCCGCGCGTCGCCGGGCTAAGGTTGAGATCGATGGTGATGCCGGCATCGAGCTGCACGCCGTCGAGCGCGCGCGCCAGCACCTCCGGTGAGGCGGCCAGGCCGTAGCCGTTGGCATTGAGCGAGCCGGCGAAAACCAGCGTCAGCCCGGTGGCGCCGTTTTCCAGATCCTCCAGCGCCTGGCGGTTGGCGGCGGCCGGATCGGGATGATCGATCCGCTGCATCACCGTCCAGGCGGCGCCCGGCTGCCGGCCCGCGACCGGTTTGGCGCCGGCCGCGCGATCGTAGAGCGGCTCGACGCGCAAGCCGTCATAGGTCCCGCTCACCAGGCGTTTTTCGAACGAGGCGCCTTTCAGCGCCGCTTCAACCAGCTTGCGCCATTGCGCGTGCGTGACCGGCGCGAATTCGGCGCCCAGGGAAAGGTCGTCGGACATGGCTTCTAGATGCCACGGTTCCGCCGCGGCGCACAATCTGCCCCGATTTCCCCTTTAGGCTAGAGCCGGATGGGATCAGTCGCGTCGCCGCACGGCCCGCTCATTCCCGCGCAAGCGGGAATCCAGGGCCGAAGAAAATCTTTCCGGTTTGGTCCTGGATCCCCGCTTGCGCGCGGACGAGCGGCTTATTTAAGCCGTCAGCGCGGCGGCAGCTTTTCGATCCCGGTGCTGTCGACTTTCTGCGCGGCGTCGGCCACGCGCACGCCGGCGATGACGCGCTGCGGCGCGATCTCGGCAAGCGGCACCAGCACGAAAGCGCGCTCGACCAGGCGCGGATGCGGCAGCCTCAGGGCCGGCTCGTCGAGCGCGACATCGTCGTAGGCGATGATGTCGATGTCGGCGGTGCGCGGTCCATTGCGCTTTTCGTGCGCGCGGTCGCGCCCGAGCCTGCGCTCGACCGCTTGCGCGCGCTCCAGCAGCGCATGCGGATCGAGCGTCGTCTCGACCGCGATGCAAAGATTGACGAACGGCGGCTGGTATTTGAAGCCCCAGGGCGGCGTGCGGTAATCGGACGAGCGCGCGGTCAGGCGCACCTCCTTGCCGTCGCAGAGAAGCGAGATGGCGCGGTCGAGAATGGCCCGGCTGTCGCCGACATTGCCGCCGAGCGCGAGCAGCGCCTCGCTCATGGCTTGCCGCGGGCGCGCACCAGCGTGACGCCGACATCGCTGAAGGTGGCGGGCACCGGCGCGTGCGGCTTGTGGATCGTCACCTTGATGCCCTGCACGCGCGGAAATGCGGCCAACACCGCGTCCGCCACTTTGCCGGCAGCGGCCTCGATCAGCCGGAAGCGCTGAGCGGTGAAGGCGCGGGCGACGCAGTCGACCACCCTGTCATAGGAGACCGTGTCGGCCACCTTGTCGCTCCGCGCCGCCGCCGCCAGGTCGATGGTCAGTTCAAGATCAATCTCGAAGGTCTGACCGACCTTGGCCTCGTGCGGCATGACGCCGTGATAGGCGTGCAGCGACAGCCCGCGGATGAAGATGCAATCGCTCATCGCGCGGCCTCGATGGCGGCTCTTACGCGCAGCGCCTGCACCGTTTCGGCGACGTCATGCACGCGCACGATCGCCGCACCGTTCTCGACCGCCGCGAGGTGCGCGGCGAGCGAGCCGCCGATGCGCTCGTCGGGCGGGGCGGGCGTCACCGCGTTGATGAAGCGCTTGCGCGAAGCGCCAATGAGGAGCGGCAGGCCGAAGCGCTTGAACGCGGCAAGCCGGGCGATGCAGGTAATGCTCTGCTCTGGCGTCTTGCCGAAGCCGATGCCGGGATCGAGCACGACCTGCTCGCGCGCGATGCCGGCGCGCGCGGCAACCGCAAGCGATCGCTCGAAGAAGGCGGCGACCTCGGCGACGATGTCGAGCGCCGGATCGGCCGCCGCGCGGTTGTGCATGAGGATGACGGGCACGTTGCGCGCGGCCACAAGCTTTGCCATCGCGGGGTCGCGCTGCAGCCCCCACACGTCGTTGACGATCGCCGCGCCCTGGTCGAGCGCCCAGGCGGCGATATCGGCCTTGATGGTGTCGATCGACACCGGCAGGCCGAGCCTGACCACCGCCGGCAGCACCGCGGCGAGCCTCTGCTTCTCGTCGTGCGCCGCAACCGGCGTGGCCCCGCCGTAGGGCCGCGTCGATTCCGCGCCGATATCGAGGATGTCGGCGCCTTGCTGGGCCATCAGCTTGGCGTGGGCGATGGCCGCCGCGGGATCGATGAACTTGCCGCCGTCGGAAAAAGAGTCGGGGGTGACGTTGAGGATACCCATCACCAGCGGCCGGTTTTGCCCGAGCAGCGTGGCCAGGGCACCCGGTTTTTCCGCGGTTTTCGGCTGGTCGAGGGTCAAACCCATGGCGCTGGCTTTGCGCATGGCGGGGCAGGGCTGTCAAGCAGCGCCCCATTTTGCTCTTCCCGCAAACGGGGGGACCTCAATACGTGATCTTCAGCGGCAGCTTCTTGGCGTTCTCGATCCAGCGCGCGACGACCTTCTCGGAAGGCAGCATGCGCACCAGCTTCTGCCTCCTGTTCGCCTCCGCCATGGCCTGCGCAAGATTGCACGGATTGCGGTACTTGAGCTCCTTGACGGTATCGACGCCTGCCGCGTGCAGGAGCTCGGCATATTCCCGGCTGATCCCCTTGATGCGCATGCGGTCGGCGACGTTGGCCCAGCACAGCAGCGATTTTTCGCTTAGACCCGTTTTGACCGCGAGCAGCTTGCGTCCTTTGAGGGTGCGCGCGCTCTCGAGCAGGCGCGTCGTGGTTCTTATCCCCGCCGACTTGAGGATCGCGGCGGCCTCGCCGTCGATGCCCTCGATGTCGGTGATGGGATAAGACATAGAATACCTCCTCGCCGCTCGCCGCTTTCGCGGCGTGCGCGCGTCAAATGAACTGACTCAAACCCGGAATCGCGCCGACGATCTCGCCGATCGCCTCGTCGCCCGCTTTCTCGCGGGCGTAGGCGATGGTTTCGCGGGTGACGCCTTGCACCTGGCCCATCGACAATCCCGCCGCCATCATCTTGGTGCCGGCGCCCATGAGGCCGCCCATGGGAAAGCCGCCGCCCGCCCCTTCCTGCGCCTTCAAGAGCTGTTCGGCGCCTGGCATCCGGTCGATCAGCGCCTGCACCTTGTCCGGCGGACCTTCGCTGCGCAGAAATTCGAAAATAATGCCGACCGCCTTTTCGGCGGCTTCGCGTTCGACGCCGACATTGGCGACGAGACGCGCGATCAGTTCGTCCATGATCCCCTCACGCGACACCGCACTGACGGCGGGTTCTCGTCATATTGAACGCCGAAAGGTGCGATGACAAGCGCATTACTGCATCATGTTCGAAAGCTATCGTGGCGCACGGCCATCGCCGCGCGTTGCCGTCAAGGAAAATCGCAAAGTGTGCGATGCGGGAACCCGCACTTTGAATTCTACATCGCACGCGCGCGTGCCGAGCGTGTTCCGCGACGATGCATCCGAAAATTTCCGTCGTCCCACGCAACGGTACAGATGGCGCAAGCGCGAACGCCGCCTAGGCTTGCGAAAATGACAAAGAAAAACGAAAATTTTAGCGCGCAACGGCCGAATGTCCCGTCTCGAACGGGGATTCGCGGCTGTTCAACGCGCTTTTCAGGCAGACGGCGCGTTGCTAGGTTGCCGATCGTCTCGAAGGAGCCCCGCCATGAGCACACTCGACGCGGTTCTCAGCCGCATCGACCAGGATATGGACGCGAGCGTCGACCGCCTCTTCACGCTGCTGCGTATCGCGTCGATATCGACCGACCCTGCCTACAAGGAGCAGTGTCGCAGTGCGGCCGAACACGTCGCCGCCGACCTGCGCTCGATCGGTTTCGAAGCCGGGCTGCGCCCGACCGAGGGCCATCCGGTGGTGGTTGCCAAGAGCAACGGCGCCTCTGGCCCGCGCGTCCTGTTCTACGGCCACTATGACGTGCAGCCGGTTGATCCGCTGAGTTTGTGGAAAACGCCGCCGTTCGAGCCGCATATCGAGACGTTGCCGGACGGGCGCAAGATCATCGTCGCGCGCGGCGCCTGCGACGACAAGGGCCAGGCCATGACCTTCGTCGAGGCCTGCCGCGCCTTCAAGGCGGTCACCGGCAAGCTGCCGCTCAACATCACCACCATGATCGAGGGTGAGGAGGAGTGCGGCTCGCAGCACTTGTTCAAATTCGTGCGCGACAACGCCGACGAGTTCAAGCTCGACCTGGCGCTGGTCTGCGATACCGCCATGTGGAACCAGGAGACGCCGGCGGTTACCACCTCGCTGCGCGGCCTGGTCTATGAGGAGGTCAAAGTCACCTGCGCCGACCGCGACCTGCATTCCGGGCTGTTCGGCGGTGCGGCGCAAAATCCGTTGCGCGTGCTGGCCAATACGCTCGGCGCCATGTGGGACGGCGACGGGCGGGTGACGATTCCGGGCTTCTACGACGGCGTGAAGGAGCTGCCGGCCGACATCAAGGCGGATCTGAAGGCGCTTCATCTGACGGCGGAGGAGTTCCTGGGCCAAGTCGGCCTGAAAGTGCCGGCCGGCGAGAAAGACCGCATGGTGCTGGAGCAGATCACTGCGCGTCCGACTGCCGAGATCAACGGCATCATCGGCGGCTATACCGGCGAGGGCGCCAAGACCGTCATCCCCGGCCAGGCGACCGCCAAGGTCTCCTTCCGGTTGGTGGGCGAGCAGGATCCGGAAAAGGTGCGCGACGCTTTCCGCGCTTTCGTGCGTGCGCGCCTGCCGGCCGACTGCAAGGTGGAATTTGCCAATTTCGGCCTGGCGCCGGCACTGCAATTGTCGTTCGACAGTCCGGCCCTGACCAAGGCGCGCAAGGTGCTGGCCGAGGAATGGGGGCACAAGGCGGTGGCGGTGGGGGCCGGCGGCTCGATCCCGATCGTCGCCGACTTCAAGAGCGTGCTCGGCATGGATTCGCTGCTCGTCGGCTTCGCGCTCGACGACGACCGCGTGCATTCACCGAACGAGAAGTTCGACCTGAAGTGCTTCCACAAGGGCATCCGCTCGTGGGCGCGCATCCTGCACGCGCTGGCGGCGCAGTAGGTTTTGTCTTGTCCCGGGCGCGGTGCAGCCCGAAGCGGTGCACCGCAGACCCGGGACCCCGAGCGGGGCCCGGGATCAGCAGCGTCGCATCGCGCTGCGCGACATGCTGCGAGCGTCCCGGGCACGTCGTCACTTCTTCAGCTTGTAGCCGGTCCGGAAAATCCACCAAATGATGACAAGGCAGACGCTCATGAACAGCAGCGTCATGCCGAGGCTGACGGCCGGATTGACATCCGAGATCTCGAAAAAGCTCCAGCGGAAGCCGCTGATCAGATAGACCACCGGGTTGAACAGCGTGATCGTCTGCCACAGCGGCGGCAGCACGTGGATCGAGTAGAACGTGCCGCCGAGAAAGGTCAGCGGCGTGATGATCAGGAGCGGCACCACCTGCAGCTTTTCGAAATTGTCGGCCCAGACGCCGATGATGAAGCCGAGCAGGCTGAAGGTCGCCGCCGTCAGCACCAGGAAAACCAGCATCAGCACCGGGTGCGCGACGCGCAAGGGAACGAACAGCCAGGACGTCGCGAAGATGATGAGCCCGAGCATGATCGACTTGGTGGCGGCCGCCCCGACATAGCCGAGCGCGATCTCCAGCCCGGAGACCGGCGCCGACAGGATCTCGTAGATGGTGCCGATGAAGCGCGGAAAATAAATGCCGAACGAGGCGTTGGTGGTGCTCTGCGTCAGCAGCATCAGCATGATCAGCCCCGGCACGATGAAGGAGCCGTAGGAGACGCCCTCGATCTGGCTGATGCGCGAGCCGATGGCGGCGCCGAACACCACGAAATAGAGCGAGGTCGACAGCACCGGCGAGACGATGCTCTGCCAGATGGTGCGCCGCGTGCGCGCCATCTCGAAACGGTAGATCGCCTGCACCGCCCGGAAGTTGATCATCGCCGTTCGCTCACAAGGCCGACGAATATGTCCTCCAGCGAGCTCTGCACCGTCTGCAGGTCGCGGAAGCGGATGCCGGCGCGGTTGAGGTCGGTCAGCAGCGCGGTGACGCCGGTGCGCTCGGCCTGCGTGTCGTAGGTGAAGACGAGCTCGCAGCCGTCGTCGGCGAGCGTCAGGTTGTGCGCGGAAAGCTCGGCCGGCACCGCGTCGAGCTTCTTCTGCAGGTGCAGGATCAGCTGCTTGCGGCCGAGCTTGCGGATCAGCTCGTCCTTTTCGTCGACCAGGATCAATTCGCCCTTGTTGATGACGCCGATGCGGTCGGCCATCTCCTCGGCTTCCTCGATGTAGTGCGTGGTCAGGATGATGGTCACGCCGGAGGCGCGCAGTTCGCGCACCACGTGCCACATGTCCTGGCGCAGTTCGACGTCGACGCCGGCGGTGGGCTCGTCGAGGAACAGGATCTGCGGCTCGTGGCTGAGCGCCTTGGCGATCATGACGCGCCGCTTCATGCCGCCGGACAGGGTGATGATCTTGTCGTCCTTCCTGTCCCACAAGGACAGCGCCTTCAGCACCTTCTCGATATGGGCGGGGTTCGGCTTTTTGCCGAACAGGCCGCGGCTGAAGGCGACCGTCCCCCATACCGACTCGAAAGCGTCGGTGGTCAGTTCCTGCGGCACCAGGCCGATGAGCGAGCGGGTAAAGCGGTAATCGCGGATGATGTCGCGGCCGTCGACCGTCACGGCACCTGCGGTCGGATTGATAATGCCGCAGATGACGCCGATCAGCGTCGTCTTGCCGGCGCCGTTGGGGCCGAGCAGGGCGAAAATCTCCCCGTGCCTGATGTCGAGATCGATGTGCTTCAGCGCCTGGAAGCCGCCGGCATAGGTCTTGGAAAGATTCGTTATGGAAATGATTGACGGCATGAATGGGTGTGCCCCGGCGCTCTCGCCCGCGCATATAGTCGCGGGCGACCGGGCGCGCCACCCCGGACCTGCCAAGGTGGCAAATGCGTCAGGCGTGCGCCGCCAGCGCGTTGAGGTCGGCGAGCGTCTGCCGCGGCGGGAAGTCGAGATATTCGTCCGGCATCTTGCCGCGGTTGACCCAGACGCCGTTGAAGCCGACCGAGGTGCCGGCCATCACGTCCCAGCGGTTGGACGATACGAAGGTCACCTCGGCCGGCGCGCATGTGTAGTGGTCGGTGACGAGCCGGTACACTTCCGGCCGCGGCTTGAACATTTTCAGTGCGTCCACCGACAGCACCGCATCGAGATCGCCGCCGATCTGGGCGGCATCGACGGCGCCCTTGAGCATGTCGGGCGAGCCGTTGGAGAGAATCCCGGTTCGGTGCCCCGCCTGCTTCAGCGCGCGCAGCGCCGCGCGCGCGTCGGGAAAAGCGTCGAGCTTGAAATAGGCGTCCAAAAGTTGTGCCCGCAGCGCCTTTGGCACCGACGGCACGCGCGCCAGCGCATAGTCGAGCGCGCGCTGGGTCAGCGTCCAGAAATCGGCGTAATGGCCGGCCAGCGTCAGCGTCCAGGTATATTCGAGCTGCTTCAACCGCCAGATTTCCGACATGCGGTCCGCATCGGGCCCCGCCTCACCGCGAAAGCGCGCGATCGCGGCGTGGACATCGAACAGCGTGCCGTAGGCATCGAAGACGAAAATCGACGGCATGGCATCCTCCGGGTGAGACCGCTATGGTGGCAAAGCACAGGCCGTCGGGCAAAGAAAGCCTCAAGCGGTCACGATCGAGTGTTGGGGAGCGTAGCGAATGGCCGGTCAAGCCTGGTCGCAGACTTGGACTTTTTATGACGGCGACTGGCACGAGGGCAACGTGCCGCTATGGGGCGTGCGCACGCACGCCATCTGGCTCGGCTCCTCGGTGTTCGACGGGGCGCGCGTGTTCGAGGGCGTCGCGCCCGACCTCGACCAGCATTGCGCGCGCGTCAATGCCTCGGCCAAGACCTTGTATCTGAAGCCGAACCTGTCGGTGGACGAGTGGCTCGGGCTTGCCCGCGAGGGCATGGCGAAATTCCCCAAGGACACGCCGCTCTATGTGCGCCCGATGTACTGGGCCGAGCGCGCAAGCCCCATGGCCTTGCCGCCCGACCCGGACTCCACGCGCTTTGCGCTGTCGCTCTACGACACGCCGATGCGCAGCCCGGACGGGTTTTCCATCACGCTGTCGCCGTTCCGCCGCCCGACGCTGGAGACGGCTCCCGTCGACGCCAAGGCCGGCTGCCTTTACCCCAACAATGCGCGCGCCATGTTCGAGGCGAAATCGCGCGGCTTCGACAATTGCATCGTGCGCGACGTGGTGGGCAACGTCGCCGAGCTCGCCAATTCCAACGTGTTCATGGCCAAGGACGGCGTGGTGTACACGCCGATCCCGAACGGCACATTTCTCGCCGGCATCACGCGCAAGCGCGTGATCGGCCTCTTGCGCGATGCCGGCATCTCGGTGGTCGAGACGGTGATGCGCTACGAGGATTTCGAGGGCGCCGACGAGATTTTCTCGACCGGCAACGCCTCCAAGGTGCTGCCGATCACCCGCATCGACGGCCGCTCGTTGCAACCCGGCCCGCTGTTCCGCAAGGCGCGCGCGCTCTATTGGGAATTCGCGCATTCCTAAAAGGCGAAAAATGATCGCCCGTTTCGTGCTCGACTGCCTGACGCGCAGCGTCTTGCCGGCTTTGGCCGCCGCGGCGCTGAGCGCTGGCGTCGCGCGTGCCGCGCAGCCGGTCAATTTCGAAGCGCATTTCACCATCACCATGACGCATGTGCGCGTCGGCGAATTGACCTGGGCGATCTATTTCGACGAGGGCAGCTATCTCACCTCGGCGAGCGGCAAGGCGAGCGGCGTGTTCAGCGTATTGGTCAATGGCGAAGGCACGGTCACCACGCACGGCAGCGTCGCCGACCAGCGCCTTGTTCCGGACACGTCGCGGGCGAGCGTCTCCGACGACGACGGCGCCTACGAGGTCAAGATGACCTTCGAAAACGGGGCGCTCCCGCATGTCTCCGACCACGGCGCGCCGCCGCCGAAGGACGTGGTGGCGGTGACGGAGGACCTGCTGCACGACGTCACCGATCCGTTGAGCGCGATGCTGATCCCCTATGGCGAAGACGCCTTCGCGAAGGCAAATTGCGACCGCACGCTGCGCATCTTCGACGGCCGGCGGCGCTATAACCTGGCTTTGTCCTATAAGCGCGTCGACAAGATCAAGATGGAGCGCGGCTATGCCGGCAAGGCGCTGGTCTGCAACGTCGTGCTGCGGCCGATCGCCGGTTACAAGGTCGGCAGCCTGCTGGTGCGCTATCTCGCCGGCAAGGACGATCTGGAAATGTGGTTTGCGCCCATCGCCGGCGCCGGCGTCATGGCGCCGGTGCGCGCGCTGATGCCGACGCTGGTCGGTACCATGGACATCCGCGCCGACGAGTTCGCCACGCTCGATACGCATCCGGCGCATCCGACGCTGCCGGTGCGCTCGAAAGCACTGAGGCGTGGAACCCGGCGCGCCGGGGGTGCGACAAATTGGAGCGGGCCGCTTCGCGTTGACCTCGCGTCTCGTCGCACTACCATACAAGTCAACCATGCGGCCGCCCGTCCGGTAATGTTTCATAGGGGCCAGGCCGCCGATGCCGACGGCGCGCCGTTCGACGATGATGCGGGCCCCTCGGCGTTTGCTTCGCGACCCGCAGATCAAGTCGCGAGCGCCTCAAGCCAGCAAAAGGATGACGCGATGAAGCTCAATACCGCAACGGCCGAGCGCACCCAAACGCAATTCGATGCCCAGGCCATCCCCGAAAACCACCCGGTGGTCGGGCAACTCAATTCATTGTTCGGCGACCACACTTTCTTCCTCGACGCTCAGGGCCTCAATATCGTGGAGCCGACCGGCAGCGATAACGGCCAAAAGACCGCGCAGGTGGTCAAGCTCGCCGGCTGGAGCGACGGCGAGCGCACCTCGCTCGCGCCGCACGAGCCGGAAGTGCGCGAGATCGTCGTCGTGCTCGAGCCGGTCGGCCCGGAAGCGGCCTGACACGTGCCGAGCGGCGCAGAAATGCCAAGGCGGCGGTGAAATGATCACCGCCGCCCGAATTTCTTGCGCGCCATCGGTCGGGCGAAGCTATTTCGTCGCCGCCGCGAACAATTCCTCGACGTATTCCCAGTTCACCAGATTGTCGAGAAACGCCTTGAGATAGTCGGGCGCGCCGGTTGCGATAGTCGATGTAGTAGGAGTGCTCCCACACGTCGCAGCCGAGCACCGGCGTCCCGCCATGCACCAGCGGGTTCTCGCCGTTCGGCGTCTTGGTGATGGCGAGCTTGCCGTTCTGGACCGCGATCCAGCACCAGCCTGAGCCGAACTGGCCGACGCCGGCCGCCACGAAATCCTCCTTCATCTTGGCGACGCCGCCGAGATCCTTGTCGATCGCGGCCTTCAGCTTTCCGGGAATCTTGTCGCCGCCGCCGCCCGGCTTCATCCATTTCCAGAAATGGGTGTGGTTGAAATGCTGGCCGGCATTATTGAACAGCGCCTGGTTCTTGCCGTAGGCGCCTTTGACCACCTCCTCGAGCGATTTGCCCTCCAGCCCCGAGCCCTCCAAGAGCTTGTTGCCGGTGTCGACATAGGCCTTGTGGTGCTTGTCGTGGTGATATTCGAGCGTCTCGCGCGACATGTAGGGGGCCAGCGCGTCATGCGGATAGGGCAAGTCGGGCAGTTTGAACGACATCTTTGCGTCCTCCTCGATCCAGCAAAGTGATGATTGCGGAATAGACCGGTCCCTCAACGTTCAAACCGGCACGTCCCGGGCGAGTTCCCTCAATGCAAACCTAATTAGAGACTTGGCGCCGCCGGGGGCAACGCCTGCTCTTGCCGCCCGGCAACCGCCAGGGGGCGTGGCGAAAGGGGCCGTTAACGCTAACCACATACGAAAAGATTTATCGCTATTTTCTTCGCAGGTGTTGCCGCGGGCGCGGGAAAGCGCCAGAATTCGTTTGTTTCATAATAGGTTACCCGGATATTTCCGGACACAGGGCGAAAGGGAATGCGACATGTCGATGCTGTTGTTCATCGTCGGCGGCATCGCCGTCATGGCCGGCGCTGCCACAATCGCCTTCGGCGTTCCGATCAATGAATTCAGCTTCGGCAATACGCTGATCGTATCGGGCACGTTGCTCGGCGTCGGCGGTCTGATCATCATCGCCATCGCCGTGGCCGTGCGTGAGCTGCATCGTGTAGCTCAGGCGCTTGCGGCTCACCCGGCGGCCGCGCCGCCGTACGAGGCATTGGAGCCGCCGCCCCGGGCGGCGGCGCCTAGCCGCTTGCCCTTCCCGCCGAGGACGCGCCCGGCCGCGGTCCCCGAAATGCCCGAGCCGCCGCTGCCCGCCGAACCCGCCGTGACGGAAACGCATTCGTTTGCGCCCAGCTTGCCCAATCCGGAAGCGCCGCCGCCGAGCCTGGAGGAGGAGGTGTCGCTGTCGCCGAACGGTGGCGGCTTCGAATCGCAACCCTCCGCTCTGGCGCCGCCGGCGCGGCCCGCGCCGCCGCACGCGCCCGAGCCCGCCTTCGAGGCGCCCAAGCGGCCGGCGCCGCCGCACACGGCCGAGCCGGCCTTTGAAGCGCCGAAGCGGCCCGCGCCTCCGCCGAGCGCCAATTTCGACGCCATGTGGCCGGCGAAGCCGGCGGAACGGGAAGAGCCCGCTCCCGAAGCGGAAGCCAAGCCCGAGCCCGCCGCCGCCGAGCCGGCCGCCGAAAAGCCGCTGCGCGCCGTCGCCATCCTGAAATCCGGCGTGGTCGACGGCATGGGCTACACCCTCTATGTCGACGGCTCGATCGAGGCCGAACTGCCGCAAGGCACGCTGCGCTTCGCCTCGATCGACGAGCTGCGCGCCCACCTGGAAAAAGGCGGCTCGTAAAGCCGCCGGCGGCAGCGCTTTCGAAGCAGCGGCCCCGCCCCCACGCCTTCGCACCCGCATCACGGTTTTGCTTGCGCGCGGGCAATGTCCCCAAGTCTAGTTTGAATACATCTCATGTTTTTCTTGCCGAGCTTGGACTTGGCTAGTAGGCTTGAAATATAAAACGCGGCTTCGTCCTTCGCCGCCGTCGGGCGGGCAAGATTAGCCGCGTTTTAGATTTGCAAGATTTGCTTGCAGGGGCTCGCCAAGCCGGCCCCGCGCCAAAGCAGGTGAGCTTCGATGGTCGACAGCCCAGGCAATTTCATCGAACTGACCGCGGAGATCGTCTCCGCCTACGTCAGCAACAACACGGTGCAGGCCGGCGACATTCCCGCCCTGATCAACCAGGTGCACGCCGCGCTCACCCGCGTCTCCGGCAAGCCGGCCGAGGGTCCGGCCGAGCCGCTGAAGCCGGCGGTGTCGCTGAAGAAATCGATCACGCCCGAATACATCGTCTGCCTCGAGGACGGCAAAAAATTCAAATCGCTCAAGCGCCATCTGCGCACGCAGTACAACATGACGCCGGAGCAATACCGCGAGAAATGGGGCCTCGGCGCCGACTACCCGATGGTGGCGCCGAATTACGCGGCCGCCCGCTCGCAACTGGCCAAACAGATGGGGCTCGGCCAGCAGCGCCGCCGGCGGTCGAAATAATCTGATCGCCCGCAGGTTCGACGGTTTTTCCGACACGCGCCTTAGGAAAATTTCCAGATTCCTGTGGACAACTTTCCTAACAAAAGCCACATTTTTCAGCCTTTCGTCACAATATCAATGGCTTAGCGGCGCAGAAAAACTTATCCCCGCTTGTCAAAACTCAGCGATCATGTAGGCAACTAGCCGGATTGGCGCATTTCACCGACGCCATGGTGGCGGCGCGTCAGCGCGTGCATGTCGCGCTCGACGCGCTCGGGCCGGAATTCGCCGGGCTCCTGCTCGACGTCTGCTGCTTCCTCAAAGGGCTCGAGGACGTCGAGCGCGAACGCGGCTGGCCGCCGCGCACCGGCAAGATCGTGCTGCAATTGGGATTGGAGCGCCTGGCGCGCCATTACGGCTACGCCGCCGAGACGCGCGGGCGCGCCCACGTCACCGTTCGCGCTTGGCTCGCCAACGAGGAAGAGCTCAAGGTGGAATGACGGTTTCGCGCCGGACCCCATGAGCCGGGTGCTGAGCGGTGGAGTGGCCCGCGGCCGTCGAGGAGGTGTGTCAACGCGCTAGGGCGGGAGGGGATCAGGTCGAGTCGCCGCGCGCTCCGCTCATTCCCGTCCCCCGCCTGGGCGGGGACAGGCTCCAGCGGGAATCCAGAGCCAAAATGAAACTTCTAACAGTGCTGGCCCTGGGTCCCCGCTTGCGCGGGGAGGAGCGGAGAAAGTCACGCCCGCCAAGTGTTTTGCCTAAACGCATGGTGCGCTCGTGCCGGCGTTGCGGAATGGCAAGAGAGCGCCGGCCATCCGGAAGTGTCAGCCAAAGCCCTGGCGGCCAGCCCAAGAATTTTTACCTAGGACTTTCGACTCTATTCCCAAGTATATTATCCTAACCGCATCCCACCTCGTACCGAGGGGTGTCTGATCAGCATCTTCAGACGCGGGGCGGGGAGCGGTGGCCGGGGAATGACGCTTTCGCTGGAGATGCGGCGAAGCGGCCCGGCGGTCCAAGCCGCGAGCGCTCCGGCCCGCCCACGCCGCGGGCCGCGTTTGGCGTCCCTGCCGAAAGGCGAGGCGCCTGACAATGGAAGTCCACCGGGGGCCTTGCGGAGCAAACCTAGAAACACCGCGCGCGGGACGCCTTGGGACTGGCGGACTTGCGGCTTGCTCGCCGGCGAAAGCCGGCGGGAACCGGACCTACGACAAGCCTCGATGTCGCGAGGCGTCGAGGCCCGCGGGTCCGAGCACTTTTAGTTTGCGCACGCTGCGTAAACTTGAGTGCGCTCCGGGCCCGATGCGTCCCGCGCGCCCTCGGTACTCCATCGAGAGCGAGCGGCGGAATGGGAATGCGGCCTACCCGGGGCCGGCCAAAGAATACGGGCGGCGGAGCGTTGGCTTTGTTCCGTCTCATCCTGAGGAGCGTCGCGGAACGCGGCGCCTCTCGAAGGATCCGGGCGGCCACCCGGCCTCATGGTTCGAGACGCGCGGCTGACCCGGCGCTCCTCACCATGAGGAAAACGCCGCCGGCTGTTTGAAAACTGAATCGGCTGATGTGGGGCGCGATCGCGCTACGCCGCCGGCGCGAGAGCGGCCTTGGCCTCGGCGCGGATGCGCTCGACCATGGCGCGTAAGCCGTTCGACCGCTGCGGCGTCAAATTCTCGCTCAAGCCCAGCCGGTCGAACACGGCGAAGGCGTCGGTGTCGAGGATTTCCTTCGCGCGTTTGCCGGAATAGAGCGCGAACAGGATGGCGATCAGCCCGCGCACGATATGGGCATCGCTATCGCCTTCGAAGGCGAGGCTGGGTCCGGCGGCGCCGTCCGGCTTCACATGGGTGACGAGCCAGACCTGGCTCGCGCAGCCGCGCACCTTGTTGACCTCGCTATGGGCTTCCTCGGGCAGCGGCGGCAGCGTGCGACCGAGCTCGATCACGTAGCGATAACGATCGTCCCACTGATCGAGCAGCTCGAAATTCTCGATGATCTCGCCGATATCGCCCATGCCATCCCTCTGCGTCTCGCGCGGTATATAAGGCCTGCGCGGCGCCGGAGCCAGTGATCGGTAGCCAGTAATAAGGAAAGACGCGCGCCATGGGGCGCGCCCGGTCGCCGACAACCGATGGCTGATCCCTCGGTCAGACCGAGGGCCGGCCGCGCGGCACCTGCCGGCGCGGCGGCAGCGGAACCCGGGTATGCCAGGCGGGCGCGAGGTCGGACGGTTTCAGGGTGCCGTGGTCGACCGCCGAGACCGTCACCACCTTGGCCGTCGGCTTGACCGCCGCGGTCGGCGCGATGGAGCCGGTGGTCTCGCTCATCTTCGCGGTGACGAAGGCAAAGATGCTGCGCGCGCCGTCCTCCGCCTTGCGGCCGAGCGCGAGCGCGACCTTGCCGCCGACCTGGCAGGCCACCGGCTGGCGGTCGCAGAAACCGCGCATGTCGGAGACCGCCGCGCTCGCCAGCGTCACCGCCTGCGTCGCGTTGATCTGAGCGTCGGGATCCGTTTTGGCGCCGCTCGGCAGCAGCAGGCAAACGAGCCCAAGCCAGAACGTCAACCGCAACAAGAAGAACATGACCCGATCCCAATTATCCCCGGCGGCCTTTCCGCCGCCTTTGAACTAAACAATAGCAGACAGCCTTGAAACTGTCGTTGGCGACGAAGCGACGTTTTTGACCAATATCGAGGCGAATGCGATGCGATTTTTCCTAAAATTTGAGCGGATCGAATTCGCTTAAAACTTTAGCGACGGCTTCGCGCGCGCGGTGCGGGTGGTGGTGCCGGCGCTACGGCATGGTTAGCGCGCGGTAACAATCGGGTGCCGCGAAGGCGCGAACGCGCGCGCGGCAAGAAAAACTTCACCATGCGCGGCGAAACGGCGGTGCCGCGCGGCTCGAAGCGTCGCTCGATCGGCACGCGCAAGCTGAGCCTTAGCGTTCGCTTAAGTGCCGCTTACTAGCATCGCCGCATCAAAAGGGGCGCGTCTTCGACGTCAGGACGTGGGACAGGGAGTGCGTTTCCTCACGCCAGTGTGGAACTATGTCGACGCTTTGGTGCATCCCGCCGCGCGCGAGGACGCACTCGAGGCGGCGCGCCATCGCGCCTTCATGGCGCCGCGCCTCATCGGCAGCCTGATCGCGCTCGCGAGCTTGCCGCTCTATCTCGTTCTGCGCGGGGTTCCGAGCGCGCTCGAGGCGGCCGTGCTCGCGTGGCTGGTGACGCCGATCCTCGTCGCGTTTTTCCTGTCGCGCACGGGCCGCTACGAGAGCGCGCATGTGCTGTCCTCGCTGTCGCTCGCCGCCCTGGTGACGGCGCTCGCCTGGTGCACCGGCGGCATCGCGTCTTTTGCGGCGATCTGGCTGGTGCTGGTGCCGCTGGAAGCGGCGCCGTCTTCCTCGCGCCGCCTGGTGGCCTACGCCGCCGCTTTTGCGCTCGCCGGCGCAGGCCTCTTGCTCGCCGGCGGCGCGCTCGATCTCGTGCCGCCGCCGGCGGGGATCGCGATCGGGCGCGCATCGCTCGCAACACTCGGCATCGTCGCCGCCGCGCTCTACGCCATGGGTCTCGCGCTCGGCGCCGGGCACCTGGCGCGCACCAGCGACGCTCTGCGCCGCGCCGAGAAAGAGCGCTACCGGTTGCTGGCCGACCACATGACCGACGTGATGACGCGGCACGGGCCGAACGGGGCGGTGCTTTTCGTATCGTCGGCGGCGGAAGGCTTGTTCGGCGTGACGACCGCGAAACTCATCGGCGACGGCCTGTTCGAGCGCGTGCACGTCGCCGACCGGCCGGCCTATCTCACCGCGCTCGCCGATGCGGCTGCGATGGGCGAAGAGCGGTCGCTGGAATTGCGCATCCGCCGCGGCGATGCCCTGGGCGGGCCATTCGTCTGGGTGGCGATGCGTTGCCGCCCGCTCGAACGCACGGAATGCGGCCGCGAGGTGGTGGCGGTCTTGCGCGACGTGAGCGAGCACAAGACGCAAGAGCGCGCGCTCGAGATCGCGCACGCCGAATCGCAGCGCGCCAACGCGGCAAAGGGCCGCTTTCTCGCCGTCATGAGCCACGAGCTGCGCACGCCGCTCAATGCCATCATCGGCTTTTCCGAATTGCTGACCAACGAGGCGCTGGCGGCCGCCCCCGCGCGCCGGATCAAATACGCGCGCCTGATCAACGAATTGGGGCGGCATCTCCTGTCGCTGGTGAACGACATTCTCGACATGTCGAAGATGGAGACGGGCAATTTCGGCGTCGCGCCGCACCCGTTCGTGCCCGCGCCGGCGATTACAAGCTGCTGCGACATGCTGGCGCTGAAGGCGCGCGATTCAGGCGTCGCCCTGACCACCCGCATCGCCGCCAATCTGCCCGAACTCATGGCCGATCGCCGTGCCTTCGGCCAGATCCTGCTCAATCTCCTCGCCAATGCGATCAAGTTTACGCCACGCGGCGGCAAGGTGTCGGTCCACGCGCGCTGCGACGGCGGCCGTCTCGCCGTCAGCGTCGAGGATAGCGGCGTCGGCGTCGGCGAGGACGATCTGCCGCGGCTGGGCGAAGCCTTCTTTCAGGCGCGCGCGTCTTACGACCGCAAGCAGGACGGCGCCGGGCTCGGTCTGTCGATCGTCAAGAGGCTGGTTGAACTGCACGACGGCGACTTGGAGATCGTTAGCCGGCTGGGCGAGGGCACACGCGTGACCGTGCGGCTGCCGTTCGCGGGCGGCGGCAAGTGTGCTGGCGATCCGATCAGTCTCGTCAGCGATCGGGCCGGCGCGCTCGCCACCGTCGCCAAAATCAAGGTGAAGAAACGTGCCTAAGCGCCGCAATCCACAGGTCGACCTCAAGCACGGGCTGATCGCTGCGACGATCGCGCGCCACCCGCGCGAATTCGTCGGCGCCGTGATGGCGACCGCGGCGACGCTGGCGATCTTCGTCAACGCCTTGTTCCTGCAGAGCGGCCCGCACCCGGCCCCGATCTTTGCCACGCGGCCCTTGCTGAAACATCGTCCGGCGGTCGTGCTGCCACGTCCGCATCCGGTTGCGCCGGCCCCTGACGCAGGCGTCCGCAGCCAAGGGGAAATCGTCGGCGACATCCAGCGGGCGCTCGCCGCGCGCGGCTTCTATGAGGGCGCGGTCGACGGCCTGTGGGGGGCCAAGAGCGACGCGGCCGTGCACGCGTTCATTGCGGCCGCTCACCTGAAGATCGAGCCTACGCCGGACGCCGCCTTGCTGCAGGCGATCACGGCCTCGCGCATCAAAGCCGCCGCTCCCGAAGCGGCGCCCGCCCGCAAGGATGCGATCGCCACGCTGATCGCGCCGTCGAAGCGCGTGCTTGCCATTCAGCATGCGCTTGCCGATTTTGGCTATGGCCAGATCAAGCCGACCGGCATCACCGACGAAGGGACGCGGGCGGCGATCGAGAAGTTCGAGCGCGACCGGCATCTGCCGGTGGACGGGCGCATTTCCGGGCGTTTCGTACGCGCGCTCGCGGCCATGACGGGGCGCAGTTTCGAGCAATAGCTTGTGCGCGGCCGGGCGTGTTACTCAAGCGGTCATGCGGTTGAAATCCGGCATTTGGGTCGCGGCCTATATGCGCCGTTGCCAAGTCGAGGGCGCCTTCGCGGCGGTGCGCCGGCGCGGCGCCGAGGAGGCGGGCGCCGTGTTCATCATCGTCAACCGCCTCGATGGCAGCGCCACGCTTTACGGCCCGGCACCGCAAAGCGCTTTCGACGAGGCGCAGCCGTCCGAGCGCATGTTCAGTGCCGTGCTGGGCGCCGCTGCGCCGGTGCCGGAGGCCGATATCGAGGCGCGGCTTGCGCGCGAAACCCGCTACGACCCCGATATCTGGATCGTCGAGATCGAGGACCGTGCCGGCCGGCATTTCCTCGACCGCGCGCTGGTTTGATTCAGCGTCCTTTGGATTGGCGCGACGGCAGCGGTTTGCGATCGCGGGTTGCGCGGTGCTCGCCCGGCGTCGCGGCGGAGCGGGCGCGGCGCCGCTCGTCGTCGTAGTGCGCCGGTGCATGCGCCGGCTTGCGGGGCGCGCCGTTCTGCCGCCAGATCGCCAGCATGCGCTGGGCGGCGTTGAGCGTGATCTCGTCGTAAAGTCGGGCAAGCTCGTAGACGCGGGCGACCGACTGCCCGACCACGGGATTGAGAAACAGCAAGATGCGCTGGAGCACGGCGGCCGGGATGTCGAGCGCCTTGGCGGCAACCAAGATCGGCTCGCCGGAATGGTCGCGCGTAATGCGCTCCGCGACCGCAGGCGCGATGCCGAGCGCGGCGGCGAGAATTTGGTTGAACGCGGCACCGTTGCGTTGCAAGGCGGCGTGCTCGAGCCGCTGCAGGGCGTCGCCCGGGAGCGGCGCGCGCGCGGCGCGCTCCGCGGCCCAATCGAGATTGATCAGGATCAGGCGGCGCTCTTCGGGATTGGCGCCGAAAAACAGCTCGGCGAGGTCGGGCTGCGCAGGCGGTGCAGCGCGCGGGGGCGCCGGCTCAGGTCGCAGCTGAGCGCCGGCCGCCGTAAGCGCGCGCAGGATGGGCGCGGGCGCCGCCGCATAGCCGGCAAGCCGCGCCGCCACCGTCTGGCGCGTCGAAGCGTCGACCGTCTCGATCAGCCGGCCGGCCAGTTCGACATATTGCGCCTCTTCGTCGGCGCTGTGGGCGGGCTTCTGCACGTAGAGATCGGTCAGCACCCGCAGCAGGGTCGGGCGGATATCGACGCCGTCCCGGCACGCCAGGTCGAACAGACCATCAAGGGTGGGATACGCGAAAGACTTGGCCATACGCTGACGCTTCAGGACCGCAACAATCGCTCACATTAATCGGCGCGCGTTAGCGGAGCGTTAACCTTGCGCCGCTTTTATTTAGTGCAAAGGCGCCGATCCGGCAGGCTGGTGCGCCGGGCGGAAGGGGGACCTGCAATGGGCGAAGTGATTCAGTTTCCCGACGAGGCCGGAGGACGCGGCGGCAGATATGTCGACGCCACGTCCGAGCCCGCGACCGTGATCATCCTGCCGGTAATCCGCATCGAGCGCGGTCCGGATGGCTCGAACGGTCTCGAACCGAAAAGCGGCAGCCCAAACGGCCGCCGCCGTCGCCGCCGCATGGGGCGCTGAAGCGGAGCCGCTTTCGACCGACCAATGCCGAATTCCAGGCCGCGCGCAAGGCTGAGGTCGTTCTGGCGGCACGGCGTATTCGCGTGTGGGGCGCTGTCGCTGCTTGCCGGTTGCGCTAACGGCGACTTTAAGGAGATCAAGCCCTATTTGGTGCGCGACGACATTCACGACTGGTCGGGCGCGACGCCGTCATCGGCACGACCGGCAGGGAGTCGGATTTCCAGTTGACCGACGACGAGCGGCAGCTGCGCGACCTCGCCTTTCCGCTGATCCAGGAATCCTACGACCGTCACCAATGGTATTCGATCGCGGCCGAATACGGGCTGATCGAGCGCACGCAGCGCGAAAGGTTTGACCGCACCGATTATGCCACCCGTCTCTTCGCCGAGCGCGACCGCTCGCCGGCGGCCCGCTATGCCAAGCTGATCGATGACATCCGCGACGACACGACGCGGCTCCCGCAGTTTTTTGAAACCGCGACACGCGTGGTCGACATCGACCGCAAGCGACACCAGAGCCTGGCCTATATATCCGGCTTATCGGAGCACGAGCGCAGAGAGGCCTTGCGACGCAATCACGTGAATTCGGCGATCGTGGCGCTGGTGCAAACCCGGCTCAACCAACGCGTGGCGAGCTACCGTTTCGCGCTCGAGCGTTTGGTGCTGATGACGCCGTCCTCCGAGGCGGCGCAAGTCGAGCTGGCGCTCAAGCATCTGCAAGAGCAGATCGAGCGCTATCGCACTCCCGTCCTGAGCTGGCGCAGGGAGCGCAGTCTGGCAACCTCCAACTGATCAGTTCGAATCTTTCGGGATTTCGGTGCGCTGGCATTTCGCCGCGTCGACTGCGCGTTGCGCGAGCGGCATCAAGCCGGGCTGAGGCGCCAAGGCGCGTATTGCGATCAGGCCGGTGAGCGTCGGCGATTCCACGATCAGCAAGTCGGCCGCAGTGATGTTTTCGTCTTCCGGCATTTCACCGTGCTGCTCGGGCGTCATGAGATCGAGCTCGATCGCACGGCGGCCTGCCGAGCGGTCGTTGATCGCGTAATAGGCGATGTCGTGGTCGTTATAGAACGATACCGAGGTATAGCCCGGGCTGACCGGCACGGTGAGTTTCATCGGCCCCTGCGAAAGATCGTAGCGGCATACCGACATCGCGAAGGCCGGATCCATCAGCGGCATAACGGCTTTTTCCGGCGTCGGTTCGGGCAGGGCGGCGACCGAATTGACCGGTGCGATCGACGTCAAACGCGCGTAAGCATCCTGGGTCGCGGTACGCGGCAAGACGATAATGGTTGCAAGATGCACGATGCCGCCGAGCAGCACGCCGCCGAATGCCAGTAGCAGCAGCCGGATCACGGGCACCTCCTCGTCTTTATGACCGGCATGGGGATTTCGCGGCCCTCCTTGGTCGCGACGCCCACCGCCGTATCGTAGAAACGCAGGGCAAGCATATAGCGGTCGATGCCGCCAGTCGGCAGCCAGTTGCCCGGATTTGCGCGCGGGGCAATGACGACGACGAAACTGCCGTCGCCGTTGCGCACGACCTCTTGGCTGGTGAAGTAATAACGGTGCAGCGAATTGGCGACGAGATCGCCTTTAAGGCTGTAAAGCGTCAGCGTCCAGTAGCGGGCGGCAGGCGTGACGCCGGATAGAACCACATCGCAGCGACCGTCGAGCGCGCGGCCATTGTCGTCGGCCTTGGCAAAGAAGGTCAGGCCGTCGCCAAGCGCGATGGGCAGCCGGCCGCTGCGCGCGATCGAGGCCCGCGCATATGGATCGGCATCCTGCGTGCCGGTCTTCGGCCAGGCGGTCCAGGCGCCGATGCGCAGGGCGCCGAACGCCGCGCCGCGCGTCAGCGCCAGATAGGTGCTGCCGAGGCCGACCGCGGCCGCCACGACGAGCCCAAACAACGTTCCAATTAGCAGCCGCACGAGCTATCCGAGGGCAGTGAGGGAATGGTGAATCGGGTCAGAAAGATTACGCTTGCTGCGCGCGGGCGGCCAATCAGTTCCGCTCGAACGCGCGGCCCTCCAATGCCGAGGCTAGAGCATCGGCTTTCTTGCGCGCCTCTTGCTCCTGTTCGGTCGACGCCGTCGCGGGCAACGGGCCGAGGGCCCGATTGGCCTCGTCCATCATCCTTTCGATACTGGAAAGGATATCGGCGCCGCGCTTGGTCAGCATGACGGGACGGGGGGGCGGCGGCGGCTCGCCGGTTTTGCCTTTGACCGCCACGACCTCCTTTTGCCGCTCGGGCGGCGGCGGAATGCCCGCCAGCGGTTTGACCTCAATGCCTTGATGCGCATAGGCCATGATGCTGTGCCACGTCATCGCGGGCAGCGAGCCGCCGGTCATGCGGTTCGTCGGATCGTAGTTGTCGTTGCCGAACCAGACGCCGCAGACGAAGTTGCCGGTGTAACCCATGAACCAGGCGTCGCGGTAAGCGTTGGTGGTGCCGGTCTTGCCGGAGGCCGCAATGCCGTCAAGCCGCGCGCGGCGGCCGGTGCCGTTCTCGACCACGCTGTTCATCATCTTGATCATGTCCTGCGCGACGTGGACCGGCAGCACGCGGCGCGGCTTGGGGCCGTCGCGGTCCCAGCGCCAAATCAGCTTGCCGGCGCCGGTGCGCACTTCCAGGATGGCGTGCGGCATCACCTTCATGCCGAGATTGGGGAATGTCGCGTAAGCGCCGACATGATCGAGCAGCTCCACGCCGTCGGCGCCGATCGGCAGCGACGGCGTGTCGGGCAGCGGCGTGCGGATGCCCATCGCGTGCGCGAGCTTGATGATCTTGGCGCGGCCCCGCTTGGCGTTGCCGTCGCCCACGAGGATCGATAGCCGCACTGCGATCGTGTTGATCGAATGCGTGAGCGCCTGAATGAGCGTCATGCGCCCGCGGTAGGATCCGCCATAATTATGCGGGCACCAGTTGCCGATGCAGATCGGCGCGTCGACGACGATCGAAGTCGGCTTGAGCCCGTGCAGCAGCGCGGCCGAGTAGACATAAGGCTTGAACGAGGAGCCGGGCTGGCGCAGCGAATTGGTCGCGCGATTGAACTGGCTGGCGCCGTAGTCGCGCCCGCCGACCATGGCGCGCACCGAGCCATCGTTGTCCATCAGCACCGCGGCGGCCTGGCTCGCGTGATATTCCTGGCCGTATTGGCGCAGCGAGTTCTCAACCGCTAGATCCGCGGCCCGCTGCAGGTTGGGATCGAGTGCAGTGCGCACGACGAACACGCGTTCGGTCATCGTTTTCGGAAACGTGTCGACGAGCTTCTTCATCTGGTCGAAAGCCCAATCGAGATAGTAGTTCGGCGCGCGCTCGTCGCTGCGGTCGACGGGGGTGGCGGGGTGGCGGCGGGCGCCGAACACCTGGCCCTCGGTCATGAAGCCGGCCTCCACCAGGCGGTCGAGCACGACGTTGGCGCGCGCGCGCGCCGCCGGCAGGTTGACGTTGGGCGAATACTTGGTCGGCGCCTTGAACAGGCCGGCGAGCATGGCGGCTTCCGGCAGGTCGACGTCGCGCGCCGACTTGTTGAAATAATAGCGCGCCGCCGCATCGACGCCGAAGGCGCCGCCGCCCATATAGGCGCGGTCGAGATAGAGCTTCAAAATCTCGTTCTTGGTCAGCCGCGCCTCCAGCCACAGCGCCAGGAACGCCTCCTTGATCTTGCGGTCGAGCGTGCGCTCGTTCGACAAAAACAGGTTCTTGGCGAGCTGCTGGGTGATGGAGGAGCCGCCCTGCACGACGCCGCCGGCGCGCGCATTGGTGGCCATGGCGCGGCCGATGCCGGCGACGTCGATGCCGAAATGCTCGTAGAAGCGCCGGTCCTCGGTGGCGATCACCGCCTTGATCAGGTGATCGGGGAACTGGTCGAGCGGCACCGAATCGTTGTGGCGGATGCCGCGCGTGCCGATCTCGTTGCCGTAGCGGTCGAGGAAGGTGACGGCGAGCTCCGACTTCTTCAGCCAGTTGTCGTCGGAAGTCTCGCGGAAGGCGGGCAGCGCCAGCGCCAGCATGAGGATGCCGCCGGCGGTGCCGATGGTGGCGGCCTCGGAGAGGAGTTCGTTCGCCCAGCGCCGCCAGCCGGCGACGTGGAAGCGGTCCATGAACGTGGAGAAGCGCTCCCATTGCTCGCGCAATCCCACCGCCGAGCGGAACAGGGAGAAATCGATCCACGAATCGGCGCCCAGCAGGATGCGCTTGAGCTTCGGCTTCCAGTCCGATGGGAAAAGGTCGCGCAAGGCTTTTTGCTCGTTAAACGGGGCCCGGCCGGCCCGCCGGAGGCTTCAATTTGTAGCCGATCGGCGCCCGTTCGGCCAATGGCGCGGGGGACGGGCGCGGCGGCAAATCGCGGCCAAGGTGAACGGGAAATGCGGGGAAAACGCGGCGGTTCCGCTGATTTGCCCAGGCGGGCGCCTCTTTCAGGGTGTCGTCCCCGCGAAGGCGGGGACCCAGTAACCCCTGCGGCTCTGGTGCGGACAGGCGGGAGTTTACTGGGTCCCCCGCATGCGCGGGGGACGACAGCCGAGGTCTGGGGGAGGGAACGATGGGGCGCGGCCTCGGCAGGCGGTGAAAGGAATGGCTGGCGTGGCCCCGCGATTTCGTCATGGCCGGACTTGTTCCGGCCAGCCACGCCTTTAGCTTGGGGTCGAATTCGAGCCGTGGCCGCCCGGCGCGACGCCGGGCCTGACGAAGCGCGAGCCGTGAATGCCCGACGACCAAGTCCCCTTCTGGCGCCGCAAGCGGCTCTCCGAGATGACGCGCGCTGAATGGGAGAGCCTGTGCGACGGCTGCGGGCGCTGCTGCCTCAACAAGCTGATCGACGAGGACACGGGCGAGACGGTGTTCACCGATGTCGGCTGCCGGCTGCTCGACGCCAAGACCTGCCGCTGCACCGACTATGCCCACCGCCAGCAACGCGTGAGAGACTGCGTGCGGCTCACCCCGCGCAACGTGAAGCGGCTTTCCTGGCTGCCGCCGACCTGCGCCTACCGCATCGTGGCGAACGGCGGCGACCTTGCCTGGTGGCACCCGCTCAAGTCGGGCTCGCCGGAGACCGTGCACACGGCCGGCATCTCGGTGCGCGGCCGCGTCGCCGCGAGCGAGAAGGACGTGCCGGACGAGCGGCTGGAGGAGTTTATTGTGGCGTGGCCGGGGCGGTGGCCGCGGGGGGCGCGCAAGCGCGGCGGCAAGGGGAAGTGAGGGCGAAGGGGGAGACGCAGCCGCGGTCAAACGTAATACGATTTTTCAATTTTTATAAGGGGTTATTGACAACTAGGAAGAATAGAGACAAATAGGAAGAAGGAAGATAAGGCGTAGCCATGGCGCTGAACATCAAGAACACAGAGACGGAAAAGTTAGTGCGCGAACTCGCGCGCCGGCGCGGGCAGGGCATCACGGAAGCGGTGACCGACGTGGTTCGCCGTGAAGTCGAGCGCGAGCGGCGCAAGCCGTCCCGCAAGTCCTACGCGGAGTTCAGCCATGAGATTGAGGCCATTGTCGAGCGCGTCCGGCAACTTCCCGTCTTGGATGATCGAAGCCCGGACGAGATCATCGGCTATAATGAACACGGACATTTTGACTGATGGTCATCGACAGCTCAGCTCTGATCGCCATCCTGTTCGGTGAACCAGATCGCGAGCGTTTCAAAAAGTCCATTGATGCGACACCGATACGGCTGGTGTCGGCTATGAGCAAGCTTGAAGCCGGCATCGTGATGGTCGGCCGCTTTGGGCCGAAGGGCGGCCTTGAATTGGATGCCCTATTGCGCGGCATCGCCGCCACTATAGTCGCCTTCGACGATCACCAGGCGACAATCGCGCGCAATGCTTTCGCGCGCTACGGCAAAGGCCGCCATCCGGCCGGCTTGAACTTCGGCGATTGCGCCGCCTACGCGCTGGCGATCGCCGAGGCCGAGCCGCTCTTGTTCAAAGGAACCGACTTCGGCGCGACCGATGTGGAGGTCGTCGGCCGATAGCCCAATCTCCAGCAAGCGTCAGATTTCGCAGCACGCGAATCCCTGCTAATCCTCGCGTAGAATGACGCCTCAGCAATTCATCGACAAATGGAGCCGCGCTGACCGCACTGAGCGGCAGGCGGCGCAGGAGCATTTCATCGACCTCTGCCACATGCTTGGCGAGCCGACCCCGAACGAGGCGGACGATCCCGATGCCTACAGCTTCGAGAAGGGCGTCTCCAAGACTGATGGCAGCGGCGGGTTTGCCGATGTCTGGAAGCGCGGCTGCTTCGGTTGGGAATACAAGAAGGACCGCGCCAACCTCGACCGCGCTTACCAGCAGCTCCAGCTTTATTCGGTGGCGCTGGAAAACCCGCCGCTGCTGGTCATTTCCGACACCAAGCGTTTTCGCATTTATACCAACTGGACCAACACGGTTCAGGAGAAGCACGAATTCTTGCTTGAAGACCTGATCCACGGCAACGCGCGAGCTTCTGCACGACGTCTTCCGCAATCCCGATCGGCTGAAACCCGCTAAGACCCGCGAGCAGGTCACCAAGGAGGCCGCGAAGGAGTTTGTGACGATTGCCGACCGGCTGCGCATGACCGGTCACGCGCCGCAAAAGGTTGCGCATTTCCTAAATCGGCTCGTCTTTTGCCTGTTCGCCGAGGACGTCAACCTGCTGCAGGACGATCTGTTCAAGCGACTGCTAGACACACTGGCGAAGCGACGCGAGGAGGTGCCGGAACGCTCGAAGCGGATGCTGGCGGAATTGTTCGCCAACATGCGCGAAGGCGGCGAATACGGTCTCGAGCACATCCTGCACTTTAACGGCGGCCTGTTCGACGACGATGAGGCGCTGCCACTCGACGCCGACTCGCTCGACATCCTGCGCAACATCGCGCGGCAGGACTGGTCGTCGATCGATCCCTCGATCTTCGGCACGCTATTCGAGCGCTTCCTCGACCCGGACAAGCGCGCGCAGATCGGCGCGCACTATACTGATCCTGAAAAGATCATGATGATCATCGAGCCGGTGATTCTGCGCCCGCTCAGGACGGAATGGGAGGCGGCCAAGGCGGAGCTAGCCGACATCCTCTCAAAGAATCGCAACAAGGATGGCTCGCCAGGCAGGGTGGCCCTGGCGCGGGCGGAAACGCGGCTCGACACCTTCATGAAGCGACTCGACGACGTACGAGTGCTCGATCCCGCCTGCGGCTCGGGCAACTTCCTTTATCTCGCCATGCAGGGATTGAAGGACCTGGAGCGCCGCGCCATCGTCGAGGCTGTGGATATGGGGCTTGCAATGCGCGTGGTGCATTGCGGGCCGCACAATGTGAAGGGCATCGAGATCAACACCTACGCGGCCGAGCTTGCGCGCACCTCGCTGTGGATTGGCAACATCCAGTGGGAGCGGCGCAACGGCTTCGAGGCGCGCAAGGAGCCGGTGCTGGAGGATTTGAACGCGATTGAGTGTCGCGATGCGCTGCTGACAAAGAAAGAGGATGGTAGTTTTGAGGAAGCGGAATGGCCGCCGGCGGAGTTTATTGTCGGCAATCCGCCATTCTTGGGTGCAAAGCTAATGAAGAGGTTGCTCGGTTCGGAAGAGACGGCTCGATTGCGCGCAACTTTCGCGGACAGGCTGCCCGGTTTCACCGATCTAGTGTGCTATTGGTTTGAGAAGGCACGAGATCAGATTGAGAAAGGGATAGCGAAACGTGTAGGCTTGGTTGCCACCAATTCAATCGCAAAAAATACGAATTTGCCAGTGCTGAATCGAATCTGCGACTTGGCAACCATATATGAGGCTTGGCCGGACGAGCCTTGGATTGTTGACGGTGCGGCTGTCAGGGTTGCGCTTATTTGCTTTGCCGATCGTTCGCAGAGCCTATCGAACCGACTGCTCAATGGGATTGCTGTGGAAAGCGTTAATCCCGATTTGACAAGCGGGCTCAATGTTTCTGTGGCTCGACCTCTCAGCGAAAATAGAGGCTTCGGCTATGTTGGAGTCCAGAAAAGTGGTCCTTTTGACATTCCCGGAGACTTGGCGCGTCAATGGGCGCTGATGCCAACAAATCCAAATGGGCGGCGAAATTCTGATATCCTGAAGCCGACCTGGAACGGCCGCGACGTAACCACCTCCCGACGAGACATTTGGTTTATTGATTTTCCGCGAGGGCTGAAAGAGAGCGAAGCCGCGTTTTGGGAGGCGCCATTCACCTATCTCCAGTGGCCCCGTATGATCCGGATGACCCCACATCCGCGCTGCTAAGCGAAGTCCGGCAGAAAGCGCGCGACATTCACCCACGTCGCGAATGGTGGACGCCGTATTGGCCACGCCCGGAAGTGAGGGCCGCCCTTGCGCCTCTTTCGCGATACATTGTTACACCGATGACGGCAGAGCACCGAATTTTCCTTTGGCTGCGGTTGCCGACCCTTCCAGACAACAACCTTGTGATCATAGCGCGCGATGATGATACCCACTTTGGCATCCTACACTCCTTCATTCACGAGGCTTGGAGCACAAGGATTGGCAACAAGATGGGCGTTGGCAACCAACGGCGCTACAATCGCGAAGCTATCTACGACACCTTCCCCTTCCCAGAAGGCTTGACACCTAACATTCCGGCAAAGGATTATTCCAGCGACCCGCGCGCCATTGCGATCGCCAAGGCTGCCAAGCGCCTCGACGAATTGCGGAACGCTTGGCTCAACCCGCCCGATCTCGTCGACATCGTGCCGGAAGTGGTGCCGGGCTATCCCGACCGCATCCTGCCCAAGAATGAGAAGGCGGCGGCCGAACTGAAGAAACGCACGCTGACAAACCTCTACAATCAACGTCCACAATGGCTGGCCGACGCGCATCGCGATCTCGATGCTGCGGTTGCCGCCGCCTACGGCTGGCCGGCGGATATCTCGGAAGAGGATGCGCTGGCGAAGCTCCTGGAACTGAATCTCCAGCGGGCGGCTGCGGACTCAGGTGAGAGCGAAGAAGCGGAAGAAGATGCGGATGAAAAGCCGTGATGGCAAACCACCAAAGCAAAAAAGCATGCGAGTGGCTGCCTAGCTGCGGGCACGACACGGAGTTGAAGCGGCGGCCTGGGCGGCCTAATCGTCAGGAAAATACTCCTTGACAGCGATACGCTCCTCCGCTAGTCTTGCGGCAATCTCCCACAACTCAATCGGTGCCCCATGAGCCGCCGCACATCGCTGCGCGCGCAGACGCGCGCGTATTATCGGGAAATCGCGTCCGCGCAGACCCGCAACAGGACCCCCCTCGCTAGCCCGCCCCCACAAGGGGGGAGGGAACCGTCAGGGCCAGGGGCAGGCGACCCGCGCGGAGAGCGCACGCCGACCAAGCTCACCCGGCGCGCGCGCAAGCTCTACGAGGAGAGCGCCGTGCCGGTGCGCGAGATCGCCGCAGCCGCCGGCGTCACCGAGCGCACCATCTACAAATACGCCGCCAAGCACGGCTGGCAGCCGCGCTACCGCTGGCGCGCCGACGGCGCGCGGCCTGCCGGCTCGCGCGCGGCTTCCGGCTTCGCTCCGATCAAGGGCGCCGGCGGGCGCTTCATCGCCCGCGCCGATCGGGATAAGCCGGTCGCCGCCGGGCTGAAGGCGACCGATCCGCGCGCGGCAAGCCGCGCCTTGGCGGCCTGCGCGCAAGCCGAAACCATCGCGCGCGAGGCGCAAGCCGAGGCCGCGTGGCTGCGCTGGAGCGAAGTTATCCTCGACTGGCTGAAGACCGCCCGCATTTTGCGCGATGCGCTCGCCGCCCACCAGGCGCGGCGCGGCAGAGCGGCGGCGAACGGCACCGGCGGCGCAACGGACGCCTATGCGCAATGGCTCACCAGAGCCGGTCACGTCGCCGTCGATTGTCTGCAATTTTGCCACGCGCAGCGCGCGCGCTGCGGCTTCATCGAAAGTCTCGAGCGCGCGGCGGCGTTGCGGGCAAAGCCAAGCACCGTCATCACCGGGCCGGCGCGAAGCGCCATGAGCCGCTGATCCATCCTTGCGCGAATTGATCCGATCGAAACGACGAGGCCGCCCGCCGGGCGGCCTCGCTTTGTGTGCGCGAAAACGTCGCGCTCAGTAACGGTCTTGCGTGCGAACATGCGAGCGGTGCGGGCGCGGCGGCACGTAGGCCTGCGTCTCGGTGCCTGGCGTCTGCGCGGCGTATGGGTAGGCCTGCCGCTCTTGCGCGTCCGGGACACGCAGGCGCGCATCCGGCGTGTACAGGTATATGTTGCGCTCCTGCTGCGTCTGCGTTTCCGCATCGCCGGCGAGCGCGGGCGCCGCCGCCGCGATCGCGAGCGCGGCTGCAAGAGCAAGCTTGTGGAGAGAGGTCATTTCGTATGCTCCGTTGCTATTGACGGCAAGATCGGAATCTTGCCGCGCGGCTTGTCGCGGAGCGCGCGCTCACGCGCAATCAACGGGCTCGTCACAAAATTTACGGCTGCCTTCACGACTGCGGGATCGCGCGCAAGGAAGTTGCGCGCGGTGCCGCTTGGTCGCGCGTGGCGTTGTGCGCGCGCGTGCTTTGGCAGCAAAATTTGCCAAGCGCGCACTTTCGCGTTGCCGGGAATGGCGCCCATGCAAGGCGCGCGCGACGAATTCGCGATTTCGCCACGATTGCAGCGGATCAGCGCGTGTCGGGCGGCGCCAGCGCCTTGGCGTTGTCGGCGGCAAATTCCGCCGGCACGTCGAACGCGCCGCTGTGCAGATCGTAGCGGCAGTGCCAGCCGTAGATCGTCGGCGTCGGCTTTTGCGGGCCGGCGCGTTCGACCTCGCCCGACAAGGTGATGACGAGGTAGCGGCTGTCGGGCCATTTCACGCCCATCCAGCGGTAGTTCTCCTCCGTGCCTTTCACCAGGCCGGCGGCGATGTGGTAGTCGGGCAGGCCGATCTTTTTCGGTTCCGGCCGGCTGGCGAAATAGTCCCAGGCGAGGTCGCCGAGCGGCTTTTTCGTCGCGGCGACGAAGCCCTGCGCACCCAGCCGATAGAGATAGAGCGTAGACTCGCCGGCGCCGGTCTTCTGCATGCGCACCAGCCAGCGCGAGTCGGATGTGAAGCGGAAGCCGGCCGGGTAGTCGGCCTCGCCCGGCGCGAGCAAAGTTTGCTCATCGCCGCGCCGCGCCCGGAACTGCCACAGGTAACCGCCGCCGGGGTCGTCCTTGGCGTACTGCTCGACCGTGGTCTTGCCGTCCGGCGAGCGCGTGCTGAGATCGGCATGGATTTTGTAGCCGGCAGCGGGTTGCTGCGCGCGCGCCGGCGCAAGCAACCCGATTTGGCCGCTCAAAACAAGGCCGAGAAAAACCGGTAAGACTGCAAGCCGGTGCCGCATCGACCGCCCCCTTTGCCTGAGCATAGCCAAAACCCGGCGTCGATGCATTATCGCCGCGCGGCGCCCGGGACGCGCGGCCCGATTGGAAAATCGTAGAGCCCGAGCGGGCGGCCGTATTCGTAGTGCCACCATTCGCGGAAATAGTTGCGGAAGCCGCGCGCGCTCATCGCGGCCTTAAGCGCCATGCGCCGGCGGTGCTGCTCGGCCGTCGCGGCGCGGCTGCGCGTATAGCTCTTGACGTCGAGGCAGTCGAAGCCGGTGCCCATGTCGAGCGAATTGTCGGGCGCGCGCTGCTGCACCGGCGCGGTGCAGGGACCGTAACGCTTGCGCGGATCGAAGACCGGCGCCTGCTGCGCCGGCAGCTTCACCAGCGTCAGGTCGATGGCCGTGCCGGCGGAATGGCGCGAATGCGCCGCGATATAGCCGCGCGCGAACAGTTCCGCTTTTCGCACATGTGGGTAGAAGCGCTTGCTGCCCAAGCCGTCGCGCCGCTGCGACCAGCGCCAGAAGGCGCGCACCGCGCGCTGCGGGCGGTAGCAGTCGTAGACTTTCAGGCCGAGCTCACGGCGCGCCAGGTCGGCCGCCACGCGCGCCAGCGCCAGCGCCACGTCGCGCCGCAGCACGCATTCGCCCGCCCGGTAGCCGGGCAGCGGGCGGCCGGTGAAATTGTCCGCCGTGGCGTAGCGGATCTCCTGCGCGATCGACGGCGCCACGTCGCGCAGATAGATGAAGCCTGCCGGCAGGCCACGGCCGGCGGCGGCGGCCGGGAGCGCCAGCAGCAGCAACAAGGCGAGACAGGCGGCAGAGCGCATCAGAGATATCCGATCATTCCGGGGCGCCGCGACAGCGGCGGACCCGGAATCCATCAAGCGATAGGCCGCCATTGTATCTGGATTCCGTGCTTGCGCACTTCGTGCGCGCCCCGGAATGACGGGGCATACCACCCCCGCATTTGCCCCCATTGCAATGGCGCGGCGCAAGCGGCATCTACCGCCGGCCATGAGCAGCAAAGCCCAGCAGCACGCGCCGGCGCTGACGCACCCGGAAATCCGCACCATCGTGATCGGCATCATGCTGGCGATGTTCCTGGGCGCGCTCGACCAGACCATCGTGGCGACGGCGCTGCCCACCATCGGCCGCCACTTTGGCGACCTCGGCGACCTGTCCTGGGTGGTGACGGCCTATCTGCTCACCGGAACCGCGGTCACCCCGCTCTACGGCAAGCTGTCGGACGTGCACGGCCGCCGCGCCATGATGCTCATCGCCATTTCGCTGTTCGTGCTCGGCTCGCTCGCCTGCGCGCTGGCGCCGAGCATGACGACGCTGGTTTTCGCGCGCGGCCTGCAAGGGCTGGGCGGCGGCGGGCTGATGGCGCTGTCGCAGACCATCATCGCCGACATCGTGTCGCCGCGCGAGCGCGGCCGCTACCAGGGCTATATCGCGGCGGTGTTCGCGCTCTCCTCCGTGGGCGGCCCGGTGCTGGGCGGATTCCTGACGCAGCACATCGACTGGTCGCTGATCTTCTGGATCAACCTGCCGCTCGGCTTTGCCGCGCTCGCCATGACCTCCAACGTGCTCAAACGCGTGCCCTACCATCCGCGCAAGCACAAGATCGACGTCGTCGGCGCGCTCTTGATGGTGGCGGCGGCGGTGGCGCTGCTCTTGGCGCTGAGCTGGGGCGGGCGCAAGTTCGATTGGTTGTCGCTCGAGATTGGCGCGCTGTTTCTCTTGTCCGTGCTGCTGTGGAGCTTGTTCGCCTGGCGGCTGAAGCGGGCGCAGGAGCCGTTCCTGCCGCTCGCGGTGCTGGCCAATCCGGTGGTGCGCACCGCGGCGCTCGCCGGCGCCTGCACCATGGCGACGCTGGTCGGCATGACCATCATGGTGCCGCTCTATTTCGAGACGGTGCTGCATCTCAACGCCAGCCAGTCCGGCATGGCGCTGATCCCGCAGATGGGCGCCACCGTGCTGTTCTCGACCGTCTCCGGCCGGCTGATGATGCATATGACGCACTACAAGCGCGTGGGCCTGATCGGCATTACGTTCGGCATTCTGGCGCTGATCGCGCTGGCGGTCTTGCCGGATTCGCTGTCGACCGCCTGGGTGCTGGTGCTGCTGGCGGTGGTCGGCTCCGGCCTTGGCACCGTGTTTCCGATCTCCACCGTCTGCCTGCAGAACGCGGTGACGCAGCACCAGATGGGCGTGGCGACCGGCGCCGCCAATTTCTTCCGCGCGCTGTTGTCATCGTTGGTGGTGGCGGTGCTGGGCGCCATCGTGCTGAGCGGTCTCGGCGGCTCGACCGGCACGGTCATGGAGACGCTGGCGCACGCGGCCTCGGCCGAGGCGCTGCGCGCGGCCTTCCGCTACGTGTTCATCGCCTGCGCGCTGGTGAGCGCCTTCACCATGGCCTTCCTCATCGCCATGGAGGAGCGGCCCTTACGCGGCCCGGCGCGGCATTCGCCGGAGGCAGGCGCGCCGAGCGCGCCGGCGACGCCGATCCCGGCGGAGTAGGGCGGGTGGCGCAAAGGGGCGCGTGCTGTCCTCATTGGGCGGTCGGGGATTCGGCGCCACTAAGGTTGGCCTTGTTGAAGGGCCGCTCCCACCAAGTTTGATGTCTCCGTAGAAATAAGCTCGCCTTGTTTCCAAGCGGACATCGACCAGCAGATAAAAGCGGCGGATCGGTAGAAATTGGCCCATGTGAGACGCTGGCCAGCGTCTCATGTTGCAGCGGCGAAGCTCGTTCGCCCTCTACCAAAAGTTGCATTAAAGTGTTATCGTTTTTGTATTCGCATTGGGACCGAGATGAAGCGGAGAGATTTTCTAGGTATCCTCAGCGGTGCGGCGGTAGCGTGGCCGGTGGTGACGCTGGCCCAACAGCGCATAGTGCCTGTCATTGGATTTCTGAGCCCCATGTTTGCGGCCAAAGCCGCCTTCTTCCTGGATGCGTTTCGGAAAGGCTTGAAAGAAGGCGGATTTATAGATGGTCATAATGTAAGGATTGAATACCGATGGTCAGAGGGCCGATACGATCGACTCCCAGCTTTGGCAGCCGAACTCATAAGAATGCGCGTGGCAGTCATCTTCACAATGGGAGACGCAGTGTACGCGGCAAGGGCGGCGGAACCCAAGGCGGATCACGATGCCATTCCGATCGTGTTCGCTTTGGGCGATGATCCGGTGGCAGTCGGCCTCGTCGCAAGTCTAAATCGACCGGGCGGGCATATGACCGGAGGGACTAGCTTCGGCCAATCCATCGGACCGAAAAAGCTGGAAATCCTTCGCGAGTTGCTGCCGGCCGCAAAGATTTTTGGCCTTCTCATCAATCCGAAGCAAAAGGGAGATATGTAAAATCCTTGGACATAAAGAAAGCCGCGGGCAAGTTTGCGCTGAAAATTCGAACCTTCTACGCGAGTAATGCCGGCGAACTTGATGAAGTATTTGCCACAGCGAGTTGGGAACGCATTGACGGACTCATTATCACCGTCGACGCATATTTTTTGGCTGAAAGCTCCAGACTAGGCTCGCTGGCTGCTCGCTATGCAGTACCTACAATCGGTTCAATACGTCCTTTCGCAGCGGCTGGCGGCCTTGTCAGCTTCAACGGCAGTATCCAAGACAATTTGCGTCAAACCGCTCTCTACGTAACGCGGGTTCTGAAGGGCGAAAAGCCGGCTGACCTACCAGTTCTTCTTCCGACTAAGTATGATCTGATTATCAATCTAAAAGCAGCTAAATCACTTGGTGTAACCGTGCCGCTTCCGCTGCAGGCCCTTGCCGATGACGTGATTGAATAGTGACGTTGTTTGTTGCGGTGCATGAGTCCGAGATTGGCCCATCGCAGCACTTCACAACATCGCGGCATTTAGGTCGCTTTTGGTGCCAAGCGGACGTTGACCAGCGGACAAAAGCGGTTGGATCGGTAGAAAATGACCGATCAGGAACGTTAGGTGTGCGCTGCCGCGATAGACTTGACGCCGGTTTTACGTTCTCGCTTAAGGCGCTAAGATACTTTTTCCCGAGCCTAGGGCCTAAGATGAGGCGGCGCGATGTTCTTTATCTCCTTGGTAATGCGGCCGCGTGGCCGCTCGCCGCGAGCGCGCAGCCGCGGATGCGGCGTGTCGGCGTTCTGCTCAACGGCCCCGCGTTACCGCCCGCTGCTCTCCAAATCGTCGCTGCGTTGGCGCGGATTGGCTACATCAACGAACGGAACATAAGTTATATCATTCGAGCTGCCGAAGGCGATCAAAGTCGCTTGCCAATGCTGGCACGTGAACTGGCGGCGGCAAAGCCGGACGTGATCGTCGGATCGGCATCACCGGCCGCCGTTGCTCTACATAATGCAACGCGAGATATCCCAGTCGTGATGACAGTGGTCGGAGACCCGATCGCGCTCGGCTTGAGCAGCAGTATCTCGCGCCCAACTCACAATATCACCGGCTTCACCGTTTCCAGTCTGTCGCTTGCGGCGAAGCGCCTCCAACTGCTGCAAACCATTGTTCCATCGTTGCACAAGGTTGCCTATCTTTGGGCGCCGGCGAACCACTGGCAAAGCCATTCGAGGCGCGCGTCCGTCGCGCTGCGAAAGAGCTAGGCATCGATCTGATCTCGTTGCCCCTAGAATCCGAAACCGCCATCGATGCCGCGTTTGAGCGCGCCAAAGAGGAGCAAGTGAGGGCCGTGTTGGTGGAAGCGTCCCCGTTGACCCTGCGTTTCAGCGGCAACATCATCAACCATTGTCTCATATTCGACCTGCCCTGTATGCACAGTTGGGCAATCGAAGTTCGCAATGGCGCGCTCATTTCCTACGGACCGGCAGTGATCGAAGATTTTTCTGGGGCGGCCCATTATGTCGACCGGATATTGAAGGGCGCTAAAATCGGCGAACTACCGTTCATGGAACCGACGGAAATCAAGTTGATCGTCAATCTTCGCACCGCGCACACGCTCGGAATCGTATTGCCGGCGGACGTGTTAGTCCGCGCCGACGAGGTGATTGAATGACGCTTCCGCTTGTTGCGGTGCATGAGTTTCCTTGTGTGAAGGTTTTCGGATGCCGGCCATATTGCAGGCGGTGCGGGGCGTTTGGAGGCCGGCGTCCGAAAACCTCCAAGGGAGGAAACCGCGGCAAGGGATACGTTGGCGGTGCGTCGTTGACTATGGGGATTTGAGTGCCGCGGATGATGCGGGTGCTTGATGGCGAGAGGCCGCGGCGCGTTGACCTATGGCGAGGCAGCTGCTGAATGAGCGTGTAGCTTCGTTGAGCAGCGACGATGCTTGCCCGATTTGAGCTGGTCGTTTGATATTTGAGCGCGCTCCGCCGTTGCCTGTCGAGGACCGGCGAAGAAGCCGACCGAATCTGGAGACTTGCCGTGCGAGTGCAGTCATGAGGTATCGGTCCTCAGGCCTGTCGGTTGATGGCGTGGCGTTGCGCCACGCTCGAACCTCTCGATGATCAGCATGCGACCGCCGCAGCATGGGCAAGCTGGCTCATTGTGAGCGGTCGCTGTGTCGTCGGCTGGCTCTGGCTTGTCGCTGGCTGGCATGGCGAGCAGTTCGCGGACGCGTGCGCTATTGTCGGCGCAGCAGCTTTTGGCGAACAGGCCGTAGTGGCGGATGCGGTGGAAACCCTTGGGCAGCACGTGGATGAGGAAGCGGCGGATGAACTCGTCTGTTGCGAGTGTGATGCGCTTGTATCGATCGCGGCCCTCGATCCGATAGTCCTTCCACTTGAAGGTGACGCCCGCCTCGTCGAAGGCGATCAGGCGGCTGTTGGCGATGGCGACGCGGTGGGTGTAGCGCGACAGATAGGCCAGCACGGCTTCGGGGCCGCCGAACGGGCGCTTTGAATAGACGACCCATTCGGCCTTGCGCAGTGGAGCCAGGAACGCGGCGAAGGATTGGGCGTCAGCGAGATGCGCATGGTCGCCGAAGAAGCTGAGGCGGCCGGCTTCGTGGGCGGCAGCGAGGGCTTCGAGGAACAGGCGGCGGAACAGACGCGAGAGCACGCGAACAGGGAGGAAGAACCCGCGCCGGCATGAGACCCAGCGTGCACCGTCGGGGGAGATGCCACCACCCGGCACGATCATGTGCACATGGGGATGATGGGTGAGTGCCGAGCCCCAGGTGTGCAGCACAGCGGTGATGCCAATGCGGGCGCCGAGGTGTTTGGGGTCGGCCGCAATCGTCAGCATGGTCTTGGTCGAGATCTTGAACAACAGGTCGTAGACCGCCGTCTTGTTCTGGTAGGCGATCTCGGCGATCGGCGCTGGCAGCGTGAACACCACATGGAAGTACGGCACCGGCAGGAGCTCGGCTTGGCGTTGGGCCAGCCAAGCCTGCGCCGCCGCGCCCTGGCACTTCGGGCAGTGTCGGTTGCGACAGGAGTTGTAGGCAATGACCGTGTAGGCGCAGTCCTCGCAGCGCGCGACGTGGCCGCCGAGCGCTGCGGTGCGGCAGCGCTCAATGGCCGACATCACCTTGAGCTGATCGAGGTTGACATGGCCGGCATAGGCTTTGCGCCATGCCGGGCCATGGCCGCGGAAGATATCCGCAACCTCCAACGCCGGGCGCGGCACGCGCGCCGCGCGTCAGCTGGGCGGCCGGATCTCCTTAAGCTTGACCGCGATATGCTCCAGCGGGCTCATCACCGCATTGATGGTCTTGGTGGCCACCCGCGCGTAGAGCGCCGTATTCTCAAGCTTGGCGTGGCCGAGCAACACCTGAATCACCCGGATGTCGGTGTTCTGCTCCAGCAGATGGGTGGCGAAGCTGTGCCGTAAGGTGTGCGGCGATACGCGCTTGTTGATGCCGGCGGCCTCGGCTGCGATATGACAAGCGCGATTGAGCTGGCGGGTAGTCATCGGCTGCACCGGATTGCGTCCCGGAAATAGCCAGCCTTGTGGGCGTTCCACCATCCACCATGTGCGCAGCACTTGCAGCAGATGCGGCGACAGCATCACGTTGCGGTCCTTGCTGCCCTTGCCGTTCTCCACCAGGATCAACATGCGCTTGCTATCGATATCGGACACCTTGAGCGCGACCACTTCGGCGGCGCGCAAGCCGGCGCCATAGGCCACGCTCAACGCCGCCTTGTACTTGAGCCCAGGCGCAGCATTGAGCAGCCGTGCTATCTCCCCGGGGCTCAACACCACAGGCAGCTTGCGCGGCTCGCGAATGAACGTCGTGTGCTCGATGATGTCGTGGCGCTTGAGCGTAACTCGGAAGAAGAACCGCAGCGCTGAGACGGTGTGATTGAGAATGGGCGGGCGCGTGCCATTGCCGGCAAGATGCAGTTGAAAGCGCCGAATATCTTCCGCACTCGCCGTATCCGGCGAGCGGCCGAGAAACGCGGCGAGATTCTTGATCGTGCGGATGTAGCCTTCCTGCGTCTTCGGGGCTAACTTGCGGATCGTCATGTCTTCGATCATGCGCCGGCGCAACGGGCTGATGGCCTCGTCGGTCATGGGGTGCTCCTGTTTTGAAGTGAGGTTGAACGCAACCCCTCATCTTCAGACAGGACGCGCCTTCCCGTTACTGCCCAGCCCACGCCGCTCGCCGCAGCGCCCTACCGCGCGAGCGGTTTAGTCCATTGGCCCATCGCATCACTTTACAGCACCGCGGCATTTAGGTCGCTTTCGAGAGAAAGCGGACACGAACCGAATTTGCCCGCACGCGCCCTATTGATTTCGAATTAGGACATTCCGGCTTAGACCCGGCCGCCCGCCGGCGGATAGGCGAAAATCAAGCGTTTCTCACGCTTGCCTAAAGCGGTCATCAAAGCATTCGCGCCGCCCATCGCTCATCCTTCCTGGGGGAGCGACTTCCCTCGCGCTGCCCCCCGCGGCGCCCACCTCTTTTGGGAGGACACAATGACCCAGTGGAACCTGAGCGGCACTTATTTCGAGACCTGCAATTGCGAAGCGGCCTGCCCCTGCGTTTTCACCAGCCCGCCGACCGAGGGCGATTGCACGGTGCTGGTGGCCTGGCACATCGAAAAGGGCAAATTCGGTGACGTGCCGCTCGACGGCCTCAACGTCGCATTGGCGGTGCACTCGCCCGGCCACATGCTGCAGACCAAATGGAAGGCTGCGGCCTATTTCGACGAGAAGGCGAACCAGGCGCAGAATGACGCGCTGCACGCGATCTTCTCGGGCAAGTCCGGCGGCCATCCCGCCACACTCGCCTCCTTCATCGGCGAGATCGTCGGCGCCAAGAACGTGCCCATGCGCTACCAAGGCGACGGCAAGCGCGCGAGCCTGACCATCCCGGGCATCGTCGAGGCCGAGATCGAGCGGCTTGAAGGCCAAGGTGGCAATCCGATCACCATCGACAATCATCCGCTCTGCATCGCGCCCGGCGAGCCGGCGACGGTCGCCCGCTCGAAGAATTTCCGCTTCAGCGATTTCGGCATGGATTGGAAGCTGTCGGGCCGCAACGGCTTCCTGTCGAAATTCGCCTACGGGTCGGCGTGAGCGCCGTGTCCGACCGCAGGCTAATGACGGTTAGCGCGTGGCGGAGCCGCGCGCTTACTTGGGCCAGTCTTGCCGCCATCGTGGCGCTGAGCTGGCTCTACCTCGTGCGCATGAATCGCGGCATGGCATCGATGATGCCCGCCATGCCGCATCACGCCATGCCGGCGCCGAGCCTCGCCGCCGCGTTGCCGCCCGCCTTCCTGATGTGGAGCATCATGATGGTGGCGATGATGGTGCCGACCACCGTTTACACGCTGTCGCTGTTCATGGCGCTCAGCGCCAAGCGCAGCCCGGACAGGCCGCTGACGCTTGCGGCGTTTTCGTTCGTGGGCGGCTATGTCGCCGCTTGGCTCGGCTATTCGCTTTTGGCGGCCGTCAGTCAAGTCGCGTTGGCGCGCGCGGCGTTCCTCACGCCTATGCTGCAGAGCACCAGCGTCGTCGTGAGCGCGGCGATCCTGCTGGCTGCCGGCCTTTTCCAATTCACCGCGCTCAAGGAGGCCTGCCTTGCCAAATGCCGCACGCCGCTCGGCTTCTTCCTCGGCGAGTGGCGCGACGGCGCGGCGGGCGCTTTCGCGATGGGCCTGCGGCACGGCACCTTCTGTGTCGTCTGCTGTTGGGCGCTGATGGCGGTGATGTGGGTCGTCGGCGCCATGAACCTGTTGTGGATGGCGGCACTGACCGTCTTCATGCTGACCGAAAAGCTCGTCCCCGCGCGCTGGCAGGTGAGCCGGCTGGCCGGTGCCGCCTTCGTTCTTTGGGGCGTGGCCGTCCTCGTCGCATTCCTGCGATGACCGTCGCCATCATTGGCAGACCGCTGTGCCCCCGGCAGACGGCGCAATAGCGAACTGCGCCGCTCCCAGTCGGCCGTCAGCCGTCGTTTTTGTCGCCGTTCTTCGGATCCGTCATTTCGAACGAGAACAATTCCAAGCCGGCATGGTCATGGACGTGCATGGACCAATGCGACCAATCCTCGCCCAGGAATGTATCGTTCTTGTACTTCAGTTCTTGTGCGACGGTCTCGGCATGACCGCGCGCGGCATGGATGTCGGAAAGCTCGGTCCCCTCCATGTCCTCGATCGTGTCTCGGTCGCGCATATGGAAGTAATACATCGGCATCGGGACATCTCCTTTCCCGGCACCCGGCGCCCCTCACGTGTACGCGCTGTCTGCAACCGATGCGAATCGCAACCGTCGTAATCGCCGACGGCCAGCGCGCAGGTTGTCCGGCAAGCTCCGCGTCGAAAATCCAAAGACGTAGCCGAGTGTTTAAGCCCGAATGCGGGCGGACAACCGCCGCGACGATCTCACGCTGAGACCCGCCGTGCATTTCAACCCTGACTTTTGGCTGCGGCACTCGCCAAGCGTAGCTCGCGAAGCCTGCGCGTCTTTTCGCGCTGGGCTTCTTCGGCGGCGTAATATTCCTTCAGCGCCAAAGGCGCGTCGGCCTTTTGCCGCTCACGCTGTTTGAACCGCGCCTCGGCGAGCGCGCGTGCGTCTTGTCTCCCCTCGCCGCCCGGTCGGCAACAGGGGTTTGGCGGATTGGCCATTCAGTATCCGAGCGTTTTTATCCAAGGGAATGGCGCGCTCCGCTAACTCATTGATTTTGCTGCGCCTAGAAGTCGCCCCTGCCCCGGGCGACGGAGCGGCTTTATACTTGGTCGACAGGGGCGAGCGATGAAACGACGGATCGCGGCGATCCTGGTCGCCGACATAGTCGGCTACTCCAGCTTGATGGAGTCCGACGAGGATGGCACGGCCGAGCGTCTGGCTCGCTGCCGCGCCCTGATCGATGGCGAAATTGCCAAATGCGACGGCCGCCTGTTCAAGGCCATGGGTGACGCGGTGCTGGTCGAGTTCGCCAGTCCGATCAACGCGGTGCGTTGCGCCGCCAATGTCCGCGCCGCGCTCGCCGTCGCCGGGCAGAACGACCCGCAACCCTTGCGCATGCGCTTCGGCCTGCATCTTGCCGACGTGCTGGTGGAGAACGAGGACCTGATCGGCGACGGCGTCAACCTCGCCGCCCGCATCCAGCAGGCGGCCGATCCCGATGCGATCGATGTCAGCGCCGCGCTGTTCGAGCAGATCCGCCGGAACTCGCCCTTCGCCTTCGACGACCGCGGCGATCAGCGTTTCCACAACATCGCCGAGGCGGTGCGCGTCTATCGCGTGCGCGGCGAGATCGTCCGCCACGTCTACCAAAATGCGCCGACGCGGCCGACGCCGAAGCAACCCAAGCGGCCGCACTCGATCGCCGTCATGCCCATAGAGACGAGCGCCGACGATGAGGAGCGCAGGTACCTGGCGGAGGGCCTGACCGAGGAGCTGATCTTCGAGCTCGGCCGCTTCAAGAAATTGTTCGTCACTTCGCGCTCGGCAACGCGCGCGCTTGGCGAAGGCGCCCTCGATCCGCAGACTGTGGGCGAACGGCTGGGCGTGCGCTACGTGCTGAGCGGCAGCATCCGCCAGTTCGGCAAGCAGATCCGTTTGAGCCTTTCCCTCAGCGAGACGGACACGGGCGGCGTGGTGTGGAGCGACCGGCTCAGTGAAAGCTTCGAAGGCCTGGTGAACCGCATTGACGAGGTCATGTCCCGCATCGCCTCCACCGTGCTCGGGCGCATCGAGGCGCAGGATATCGCCGCCACGCGCATGCTCAAGGCGGAGTCGATGACGGCCTATGAATTCCACCTGCGCGGCCTGGAATTCCACCGGCTCGGCGGTGTCGTGGACGAGAACCTGCGCGAAGCGACCAATTGGTTCGAGCGCGCCATAGAAGCCGATCCGAACTTCGCGCGCCCGCGCGCCATGTGGGTCTGCGCGCGCTCCGGCCTGCCGGAGTTCGACATGGAGGACGGCGAGCGGCGCACCCAGCGCGCGCTCGAGCTCGACCCGAACGATCCGGAAGCCAACCGCATCATGGGCTCGATCCTGATGCAGCGCGGCTTTTTTGATGCCGCGCGCAAGTACCATGAGAAGGCGATGGAGCTGAGCCCCTCCGACGCCTACATCAAGGGCCGCTCGGCGGCCTTCTATAATTTCTCCGGCGAGCCCGAGCGTGCGCTGCAATTGCTCGACGAGGCCGCCGGGCTCGACCCGTTCCTGCACGTCTGGTGCATCGAGGAGCGGGTGGCGGCGCTGTATCACCTCGGCAAGTATCGCGAGGCGATCGAGGCGGCCCTGCAGCTGACCTTCCAGACCCGACGCTCGCGGCTTTACCGCGCGGCCGCGCATGCCGCGCTTGGCGAAACGGAGCGCGCCCGCGAGATCGTGGCGGAGGCCGTGGCCGCCACGCCGGACCTCACGACGGAAGCGGTCGAGTATCACGAGTGCTATCGCGACCCGGCGGTCAAGCGCGGTTTGATCGATTTGCTGGTGCGCGCCGGCCTGCCCGAACGCGCCGCGGCGCCGGCGGCGTCCTGACCGCGGCGCTGATTCCAACCGGGCAGCGCGCTGGCGGCTATTTTATCGACGCCGCGAGATCGCGCGCGGAGGCGCCGTGCGTGGTCCAGCCGCCGTCGACCGGCACCACCGCCGCGGTGATGTAGGAGGCCGCCGGCGAGCAGAGAAACAGCACCAGATTGGCGACGTCCTGCTTGGTGCCGAGCCGCCTGAGCGGCACCGCGCGGGCGACCTTCTGGCGCGCTTCTTCGCTCGGCGCCAGCCGCGCCATGCCTTCGGTGTCGCCAATCGGGCCGGGGATGACCGAATTGACCCTGATGCCGTCGCCGCCCCATTCGATCGCCAGCACGCGCGTGAGCATGTCGACGCCGGCCTTGGCGGCGCAGACATGGGCCTGCAAGGCCATGGCGACCTCGGCCTGCGGCGCCGAAATATTGACGATTGAGGCGCCCGGCTTGCGCAAGTAGGCGTGCGCGCTGCGCAGCACGTTGAAGGTGCCGAGCAGGTCGATATCGACCACCGCCTTGAAGCCGTTGGCCGACATGCCGAGCGCGGGAGCTGGGAAATTGCCGGCCGCGCCGGATATCAGGACGTCGAACGCGCCGAATTTCTCATGCGCGCTCTCGAGTGCCGCTGCGGTGGCGTCGACATTGCGCACGTCGGCGGTGAATCCGAGGACCTCGCCGCCGTGCTTGAGCAACTGCTGGCGCGCCTGTTCGACCCGCTCGGGCGAGCGGCTCATCACCGCGAGCCTGGCGCCGGCTGCAGCGAAAGCCTCGGCGATGCCGAGATTGATGCCGCTGGTGCCGCCGGCGACGAATACCGCGCGGTTGTTGAAGTCGAAACTCTGCATGGCTTTTCTCCCCGCCCCTTATGCCGGCATTGGCAAAGCCAGAATAGCCGACAAAGCGCCCGCGGTGGCTAGCGGCGGCGTCTCTTCTGCTTGCGCTCGGGCACGGCGAACAGCGCCTCGCTGACGCCGAACAGGCCGAAGGCGATCAGACCGATCGCGGTCACGCCGAGCAGCGGGCCGCCATAGGGTTGCCGCTGGATCGTTTCCAGCGCGCCGCTGAAGCCTTCCGCCTGCTGCGGATCGCTGGTCACGGCTGCGAATACAAGGAAGGCGCCGACCAACAGGAACACGAGCGCGCGCGCCAACATGCCGACGATGCCGATCGCGGTGACATAGGGGCGCGGCTTGGGCTTGACGCGCACGCGCTGCTTGAAGCTCTGCCGCAGCGCCGAAACCACCAGGCCGACGCCGGTGGCGACCGTTGCAAATCCGGCGATGCCGACCAGGATGCCACCGCCGGGCATGCCCATGAGCCACGCCGTCCAGTCGCGCACGGTCGCGTCGTCGCTGCGCGCGACGTCCCAACCGAGCACGATCGATGCCGCGACCACGGCAAGCCCGGCATAGAATATGCCGCCGGCGGCGAGCGCGGCGCGATGCAGGGCGCCGAAGAGATCGTCGCCGTAGCCGTGCAGATCGGCGACCGCTTCGAGGGCGCGGAACGCCGCAAAGCACACGAGCCCGATGACGGTCGGGCCGGCGAGCGCCCAGCCGGCCGGCGACGCGAGCAGGCTGTGCAACGCGCCCGTCGTGCCGACCGGCCGCGTCGCATGCCCGAGCGCGGCCCAGCCGGCGAAGCCGCCGAGGATCAGGAACACTGCGCCGCGCCCCGCGTAGCCTGCGCGCGCAAGCCATAGAGTGGCGCGTTGCCGGCGCGGTTTCATCGCTTAGGCGCCTGTTCGTCGCGCAGTCGCTCCGCGGAAGCGGCGGCGGTGGCGACGTCGCGCGGGTAGCTGAAATAGGCCGGTATGGCGAGCGCGCTCGCCGCCAAGAGCGGGACCAGCATAATCATGTAGGTCCATTTCAAGCCGACCTCGCCGCCGCCGAGCCAGCTCGAGACGGCGCCGAACAGGATCGGGGCGCCGCCCTCGAGCAGCGCACGCAGCGCCATGCGGCCGGATTCGCCGCGCCCCCACATCAACGCGGGCACGATGTCGAGACGCGCGGCGTCGATCGGCGGGTTGGCGGCCGCAAGCATTGCCGTGCCGAGAGTGAGCAGCCCGATGCCGAGATAGACGTTGCTCGTCCACATGCCGGGACCGATGAACAAGGTGGCGAGGAACAAGGCGGCGCCCGGCACCAGCACGCGCGCCTGAATCCAGCCGCGGTCAAGCATGAGACGCGACAGGCGTCCGCCGGCCATCACGCCGGCGAGCGCGCCGAGGCCGATGATGATGACAAGTGCGCTCAGCGTGCCCCGCGACACGCCGTAATGCTCGGTCAAGTAGATCATGGCGAAGCCGCGGATGCCGGCGAAGAAGTGGTAGCCAAGCGCGGAGGCAATCACGAGCAGCCGGTAGGTTGGGATGCGCACGAGATAGGAGACCGCCCACCAGATGCTCAGCCTGCGCGGGTCGTCGCGTAGCACAAGCTCTTCGCGCGGGCCGACGCCGGCGCGGCGGATTTGCCTGCGCGCCTGCTCGCCTTCGCTCGCCCGACCGCCGACGCCCATCCAGCTCTGCCCGCCGCGCTTCGGCTCCGGCAGATAGCGCAAGATCGCAAGGGCCAGCGCCGCGCTCGGCAGTGCCGCCAGGTAGAACGACCAGTGCCAATCGATGAGCGCAGACACTTCACCGGACACGAAGAAACCGGCGCCGGTGCCGACCAATTCACCGGCCAGGATCAGGCCGTAGATGCCGGCGCGCTCGCGCGCGGGAAAGAAGTCCCCGGTGAGCGAGGCGACCGCCGGGCTGGCAACCGCCGTGACCCCGCCGAGGAATATTCGCGTGACCAGCAGGTAGGTGAAGGAAGTCGCGGTGCCGCTCACCACCATGGCCACGGCCCACAGTGCGATTAGCGCGACCAGCAGCCGCTTGCGATTGATGCGATCGATCATGCTGCCAAACGGCAGCGCGAGCGCGGCGCCGGCAAAGGACACGCTGGCGATAAGAATGCCGACGTCGGTGTTGCCGATATCAAAGGCCTGTTTGAGGCTGCCGGCTACGGCCGAAACGATCGCTTTGTCGCCGGTATCGAGCGCGAGAATAGCCGCAAGCAGCAAAATGAGGTTGAAGCGGGCCGCCCCGCCGGCGGCCTCCTGGGCGCGCTGCTTCACCTCTACAAATGTGCGGCGGGCTGTCTGCGTCGCGCTCGTCATTGGTCAGGCGCCGCTCAGTCGCCGTTCGTGTTGCATCCCAGCCACGTCAACGGATGAAACGCTCGCCGGTTCGGCCGGCGTGGCAGCCGGTTCGCGCGATGTTCCAATCGGGGCGGTACGGCGCTGTGCCAGCCGATGCAGCGAAACTTTCACGCTGTGCTGCGCGTTGATGCTCCGTTCCGCAGGGGCGAAGCGAAGCCGATGACAATGAGATTTCGATATATTGCGTTCACCGCTGCGGTCGCCGCGTGCGCCTTCGGCGGCGCGAGCGGTGCGGTTGCGCAGGGAATGGAAAGCGCGCAGGCGTTCTGGCGCAACCAGACGCAGTCGCAAGGCCAGGCTGCAGCGCCGGAGCCTTACGGTGGTTACGGAAATGACGGCGGCGACGCGCTTGGCTACGCCGGACCGGCGCCCGGGCAATACGGTGATTACCGGAGAGCCGGAGCCCCGCGCGCGGCACCGCATGTGCATGTATCCGTCAAGAGCCCGCAATATTACGACTATCAGCCCGATGCCATGGCTGACGTGGACCTTTCCGGTGCATGCAAGCCGCAGGTGGCGGCGAACACGGCGACGCCCGAGACGACGGGGGCGGCGCCCGTCGAGATAACGGGCGCGGTTCCGATCACGCCGCCCACGCTGACGCCGGACAATTCGTTCGCGCAAGCCTGCGCGCAATCGTCGGCCATTTCCCTGCGCGTCCTGCCGCAAGTCGGCAAGGCGATCGTGGCTTATTACGCGGCGCATCCGCATTTCATCTGGGTGCAGCAGGGGCGCGTAAGCGGAAAGGCAATCGCCACCGCGGCCGAACTTCAAGCGAGCGACCGGTACGGACTTGCGCCTGCCGACTATCGCGTCGCGCTACCCGCCGCGGGCTCAAGCGGCCCTGCGCGTCAGCAGGCGCTGCTGCGCTACGAACTCACGCTGTCGGCCAGGGCGCTGACCTATGTGCTCGACGCGCGGCGGGGACGCGTGGCGCCCGACCGCATCTCCGGCTATCACGACCTGCCGCGCAAGAAGGTCGGCTTGGTGGCCGCCCTCGGTGAAATGGCGCAAACCGGCGACGTCGGCGCGTATCTCAAGCGGCAAAATCCCGACAATGCGCGCTTCCGCGCGCTGGTGGCGGCGCTGCAAAAGCTGCGCGCCAATGCCGATCAGCGGCACGTCTCGATCGATGCAGATACCAAGATCAAACCCGGCGAGGAAAACTCTGCGCTCGCCAAGGTGATTGCGGGCATCGGCATGGAAGGCTCGGCCTCGCTGAAGAACAAGCATGCGGCCGAACTGACGCAGGCGTCGACAGCGCAGAAATACACGCCCGATCTGGTAGCGCTCGTGCGCGACTTCCAAAAAGAGCGCGGGCTTTCGCCCGACGGAATCATCGGTCCCAACACGGTTCAGGCGTTGAGCGGCAACGCTCCGTCCGACAAGATCGAGAAGATCGTGCTCGCCATGGAGCGTTTGCGCTGGCTGCCGCGGCACTTCGGCGCGCGCTACGTATTCCTCAACGAGCCAGCCTTCACGGTCAATTACATCGACGGCAATAAGGTGGCGTTCAGCACCAAGGCAGTGATCGGACAGGTGTCGAAACAAACCTTCTTCTTCACCGATCACATCAAGGCGGTGGAATACAATCCCTATTGGAACGTACCGCGCTCGATCCTGGTCAACGAAATGCTGCCGCATCTCTATCGCGATCCGTCCTATCTTGACCGGCACGGCTACCAGGTCATCAACGAGCGTGGGCGCCGGGTATCGTCGGCGGCGGTGAGCTGGAGCGCGGTCGCCAGCAACCGCGACAGTGTCGATGTGCGCCAGCCGCCGGGCAACCGCAATGCGCTCGGCCGGCTGAAGATCGAATTTCCCAACCCGCACGCCGTCTACATGCACGACACGCCCGAGAAGAGCCTGTTTGCGCAGTCCCGCCGCGCCTTCAGCCATGGCTGCGTGCGGCTGCAGCACCCGCGCGGGATGGCGGCCGCTTTGCTCGGCGCCAGCCCCGACTATATCGATCAGAAGATAGCCAGGGGCGAGAACGCCAGCGAACCCGTGCCGGGCGACGTTCCGGTCTATCTCGCCTATTTCACCGCCTGGCCGGACCTAGATGGCAACGTGCATTATTACGCGGACATCTATGGACGCGACGGTCATCTGGCGACAGCGCTCAAGAAAACCGAAGCGGCGCGCACGAAGAGTTAACGCGCGGGCCGCGGTAGAGGAGTCGAAACCATGGAGCTCCTGTACTTATATTTCGTGGTGTCCTTCCTGGTCGCGATCATCGCCTCGATCCGCGGCCGGTCCGGCTGGCGCTGGTTCCTGATCGCGATTTTTGCAACGCCGTTGCTGGCCGGGCTCCTTGTGATGGCGCTGCCGCGGCAGCTGCCACCCTTGGAGGCCGCGCTACGCTCGCCGCCGGTGGTGCCGATGCCCGTCGACAGCACCATCAGGGTCATTCGTCTTCCCCACTCGTCCGACAAGCTGCGGCCGTATCGCATTTTCATCAACGGCGCGGAGGTTGGCGAAGTGGTGGACAACAGCATCGTCGACTTCCACGTGCCGAGCGGCGAGCTCGCCGTTGAAGCGCGCATCGATTGGGGCGCCAGTCTGCCGTTGCTGGTCGAGTTGCCCCCCGGCGGCCGCGTCAACATCGACGTCAGCAACCGCTGGGGGCCCGTATTGGGCCTTTGGGCCATGATATTCCGGCGAAGGCGTTATCTGAAGCTGACACAGCTACCGGCTGAGCCGGGCGCCGCGCGGCACGCAGATCCTTTACCGGCTGCGACCGTACGCGCGAACGTCGGTCCGGAGGTGCGAGTCGCCTGATAGCGGATCGCTTTCCAAGCCGCGCGGAGAGGCGCTAGACTGCCATCCCCGCAACGGAGTGATCCAATGTCGCACGACAGCGCAACGATCGAGAAGCCCGCGGATTGCAAACTGTTGCGCGCGGGCGAATCTTTCATCGGCAAGCAGGGCTTTTCCTATGCGCCGGCGGTGTCTGCCGAAAACGTCGGCGCGTCGGCCATTCATATGCAACTGCTCACCATGCCGCCGGGCGCGCGCGCCAAAGCGCACAAGCACGAGGCGCATGAGACGGCGATCTACGTGCTGAGCGGGGAGGGCGCCATGTATTACGGCGAACGGCTTGAGCAGCACATGGTCGCGAAGCCGGGGGACTTTATCTACATCCCGGCGAACATGCCGCATTTACCCTATAATATGAGTGAGACCGAGCCCTGCATTGCCGTGATCGCGCGCACCGATCCCAACGAGCAGGAAAGCGTGGTGCTGATGCCGGAGCTCGAGGCGCTCGTTCCATAGAGGCCGTATAAAGACGCGGGCGGACGCATCGCTGCGCCGCCCGCCGAAGCCTTTTTACGAATTGCGCCGTGCTACATCGTCGCCTTGGCGATGTTGGAGTCCCATTTCTTGTCCCACATGCCCTTGGCCTTGAGATATTTGGCAAGGCCGGGGTGGATGGGAACGAGATTCCAGGTCGCCTGCAGCGCGGCCTTCTGGAAGGCCGCCATCTTGCCGCCGGCGATCTGCCGGAAGCTGGGGTCGAGCTTGGCGAGCTCGTCGGCATGCCGCTCGATCACGGTCAGCATCTTGTACATCTCGCCTTCCGAGACCTTCAGGCCGAGATCGAAGCCCCAGAAGAAGGGCAGCAGCGTGACCTTCTTCGCGTGGTTGTCATGCTTGTGGAAGTTCGCGATCGGGACCTGCTCGACGGAAAATCCGGCCGCCTTCAGCTTGGCGGTTTCCGCCGCATCCGGATTGAGCGCGGCCCAGTCGACGGCAAGCGTCGCCTGCGCGAGCCAAGGCGGCGGCGTGCGGCCGCCGGCGGCATAGATGATCATGCCGTCAAGCGAGCCGGCCTGCAGTTGCGAGCCGGCGGTCGAGAGGTCGACTTGCTTGTAGATATGGTGCGCGCCGACCGTCGCCATCGCGTTTTCGAGATGCTTGCGCGTGTCGAACGGCAGCGGACCGGTATAGACCTGCTTGCCGGTAAGATCTTCCCAGCGCTTGTAGTGGCTGCGCTCATCGGCCTTGACGGCGAGGCCGACGTCGATTGTGTAGCACCAAAACGATTGTACGGGCTGCACGGTGATCTTCGATTTGAATCCCTTGAAGCGGCCGGCATCGGCATGCAGCTCCTTCAAGGCAACTTCGGAGCCGTAATACCCGTCGATTTCGCCGGTCGCGACGGCCTTCACCGTGCCGACAGCGCCCGGGTAAGGCAGCACCGAGATGCGGAATTCGGGCATCTCCTTGTTGAGGATATTGGCGAGGACCACGAGCGCCTTGCCGCCGGAAGAGCCGACCGGGCCGGTACCCCATTTGATGTCCTTCGGCTCGGCCGAAGCCGGCGCGGTGGCGGTAAGCGCGATCGCGGAAGCCGCAAACAGCGCGACGGCAAGACCGCGTGCGAGCGCCGCACGAGGCGGAACGTAACGTTTACGCATGGCTTTTCCTCCCAGAGTAGCCTTCGTTTTCATTACGAGGCCCCAAGGCTAGCACCATTGCGCAGCGCTTGTCCGGCGTGCCGCTTGCTAAGGCGACAGCCCGGGCCCTGGCGGGAGCTTCCGGCTGAAAACAAGCGGGGCCGATCCAGCGCATAAGAAAGCCCCGGCCAAAGATGGCCGGGGCTTTCGTCGTTCTATGCTGCCGCTTAGTAGCGGTAACCGTGCCTTACGTAGAAATGATGCGGCAGCGATTGGTTGAACGCCCGATAGGCGGTAAAGGCGTTCGCCGAGTGCGGTCCGATCGGACCCTTATAGTGCTGCACGGGTTTTTCCGGGCTGGTGATCATCCCGCCGCCGTCGAAATAGGACGTGGCCAGGGCCGGCGTCGCGATCATTCCGGCGAGCGCCGCTCCAATCATGAGTTTTTTCAACATGCTCGTCTCCTTTCTGTTGCAGATGCGGCACCGATCGCCGATACGACGACGACGCCGCCCCTTCCGCAGATTTGTTTTCAAAGACTGCTCGCCTGGCGTTTTTGTTCTTTATTGGTGAAGCCTAGGCGGCGGACGCTGTCGCGAGCCGGCGGGATCGAGGGGTCCTACACACGAAGCGACTTGAGTTCCTTCGGCTCACTCTGCATCCGCTCTCTGATAACGATTTTTGCGGACTTTGGTTCGGATTGTTCCCGGCATCGGGGCTTTGTGCTCACGCGAACGTGCGTCACTGCAAGCTCGACGTGATTGTGCATGCGGAACTCGCGGGCTGGGGTCTGGACGTGGAATTGGGGCGACGAATCGCTTCGCCGGCAATAATCCCTCAGCCAATCGGGTTCAGTTGCGGATGAACGTTCCGCTGCGCAATTCGCTGACGGCTTGTTGCAACTCATTTTCCGTGTTCATCACGATCGGGCCATACCAAGCGACCGGCTCCTTGATCGGCTTGCCCGAGACCAAGAGGAAGCGGATGCCGCGCTCGCCTGCCTGCACGGTGACTTCGTCGCCGGAATCGAACAGCACCAGCGAACGGTCGCCGACCGGCTCGCGCAGCAGCATCTCCTCGCCGTCGATCTGTTTCTCGGTGAGCACGCCAAACGGCTGCGAGGCGGAAGCGAACCGGCCGTCGCCTTCGAACACATAGGCGAAGGCGTGGCGCTCGATCTCGACCGCAAGCGTCTTGCGCTTGCTAGCCGGCACGAACACGTCGAGATAGCGCGGATCGGCGGCGACCCCGTCGACCGGCCCTTTCTTGCCCCAGAACTCGCCGCAGACGACGCGCACGCGCGTGCCGTCGTCGTCGACGATCTCCGGGATGGCGGCGGCTTCCACATCTTGATAGCGCGGCGCCGTCATCTTGAGCGAGGAGGGAAGGTTCGCCCATAGCTGGAAGCCGTGCATGCGGCCGAGCGCGTCGCCCTGCGGCATTTCCTGGTGCATGATGCCGCGCCCGGCCGTCATCCATTGCACGTCGCCGGCGCCGAGCTTGCCGCGGTTGCCGAGACTGTCGCCGTGCTCGACCGTGCCCGACAACACGTAGGTAATCGTTTCGATGCCGCGGTGCGGATGCCAGGGAAAGCCGGCGAGATAGTCGCTCGGGCGGTCGTTGCGGAAATCGTCGAGCAGCAAGAAGGGGTCGGTCTCGGCCGTTTCGCCGAAGCCGAAGGCGCGGCGCAGGCGCACGCCGGCGCCCTCGATGGTGGGCTTGGCCTGCACGACGCGCTTGACGGGACGGATGGACATGGGGCGATGTGCCTTTCATTCTGTTTGTCATTCCAGGTTGCGAGCGATAGCGATCGAACCCGGACTCCAGAAGCGAACTCGGGGTATCCGTCTGGATTCCGGTTTCGGCGCTGACGCGCCGCCCCGGAATGACGAAGGAAACTCAAGCCGCAACAGCGGTGCGGCGCTCGAATCGTCCGGCAAAATCGGCGAAATTGTCGACGAACGTCTTAAGGAATTGCCGCGCGCTTTCGTCGGACACATTGCCCTCGGCGTCGACCAAGTCTGGCTTGAAATTGATATAGGCTTCGCCGCCGAGGACGTGAAGGCCGACATTGCCGAGCACAGCGCGCAGGTGCTGCTGGGCGACGGCGGTCGAGATAAGCCCGCCGGACGTGCCGATGATGGCGGCGGGCTTGCCGGCCCAGGAATTCTTGCCGTAGGGCCGCGTGCCCCAATCGATGGCATTCTTCAGTACCGCGGGCAGCGAGCGGGTGTGCTCCGGCGTCACCACCAGGAGCGCGTCTGATCCCTCGATCTCGTTTTTCAAGCGCGCGACCGCGGCGGGCAGGGGCTGCTCCCGGTCCTGGTTGTACATCGGTAGGTCGTCAATCTGGATGAATTTTGCCTCGAAAGTCGCAGCGCCAAGCCGGACCAGCGCCTGCGCCAGCTTTCGGTTGATGGAGTCGCGCCGGTTGGAGCCGACCACGACGCCGAGCTTGAGCTTTGCCATGCGAGCCTCTATCTGTGGTTACGAATTGTTACCAAGGCTAGATAAATGACCAAGCGCAGCGTGCAAGAAGGCACAAGGGTGTTACTGGGTAACCTGCATGTGGCCGAGGATTGCCGGGCGGTCAGCGAGGTGCTGGCGCGTGTCGGCGACAAATGGACCGTGCTGGTGGTCTCGACGCTCGGCGATGGGCCCAAGCGTTTCAACGAATTGCGCAAGGCGCTCGGCTCGATTTCGCAGCGCATGCTGACGCTGACATTGCGCGCGCTCGAGCGCGACGGGCTAGTGAGGCGCACAGTATTTCCGACGGTGCCGCCGCGGGTGGAATATGAGTTAACACGACTCGGACGCTCGCTGCTCGAGCCGGTGAGCGGGTTGAGCCTGTGGGCGCGCAAGAACCGCGCCGCCATTGCAGAGGCGCGGCTGCGCTTCGATGCCCATGACAAGCGCGCACACTAAAGGGGACGCGCGGGTGCCTGGCGCCCTAAGCCGTCGCTGGTGGTCTTTTTGCGGTGCGGAAAAGCTACCAGTGGGTCGCCCCCCAAGGAGTGCTTGGGGGCCGATCTTCTTGTCGGCCTCCTATTCTGTGGGTGAGGCTTTGCTTTCTGGCTCGCCGCGGAATAGACTATCGGCGCAACGTGGCACCGAGCGGCGTTTTGGCCGATTCGAGCGGAAGACCACGGGGGGGCATTAGGGGCTGGGGCGCCGCGGTGCAGATTCAGCTGAAGTTTCGCCTTGCGGTAGCAGGCTTGGCGCTTGCCGCTGCCGTGGCCGGGCCGTCGGCCGCCGGCGCGCAGACAAAGCCGATTTGTCGCACGCACGCCAATCTGCTGCGTCTGGCTAAACCGCTGACACGGCTTTCGCGCAAGCTGGAAAGCCGTGAGGCCATCACCATAGTCGCCATCGGCTCCTCCTCGACGGCGGGCGCGGGCGCCAGTTCAAGGGCGGCCAACTACCCAAGCCGGCTGCAAGCTGAGCTGCGCCGGCGCTTTCCCGATCAGCAGATCGCCGTCATCAATCGTGGGATCGGCGGCCAAGTGATCGACGACATGCTCAAGCGGTTCGATCGCGCGGTGCTCGCCGCCAAGCCCGATCTAGTGATCTGGCAACTCGGCACCAATTCGGTGCTGCGCAATCTGCCGATTGCCGGTCAGGCCGCCGCCATCCGCGCCGGGCTTGCCAAGATCCGCGCCACCGGCGCCGATGTCGTGCTGATCGATCCCCAGTACGCGCCGCGGGTGATCGCCAAAGACGCTGCCGAGCCCATGCTGACGCTGATCGCGACGACTGCCAAGCAGGAGGATGTCGATCTGTTCCACCGCTTCGCCGTGATGAAGCGCTGGCACGAAAAGGACAACTTGACGTTCGACACGTTCGTGTCGCGCGATGGAGTCCACATGAACGACTGGAGCTACGCCTGCATGGCCAAGGAGCTGGCGTCGACGATCGCGGAAGCCGCGACCCGGCCGGTCATGTCGGCCGTCGCGGCTCCCATCTTTGAGGGCCCGTACTGATCTCCATCGGTGCGCCGCGCTGATCGAGCGTCATTTCGGCGGCAAAGGCTTCGGCATGGATTTCGCAAAAATACCGAGCGTAATGGCGTGCGCCACATATTGCGCGAGGCAGTCGTAGCCTTCCTCGCTGCGCTCGAATTGCTCGGTCACCGGCCGGCCTGTTTCGGCGGCTTTATTGAGTATTTCCATAGCTTCGTAAAAGCGGATGACGATGACATTCTCGCCCTGCGCCACCTTGCGCAGCGTGTCGCGGATCAATGTGTAATGCGCGTCGCGCAGCATTTTGGGCGCGAACTGCAGGCCGACCAGCACCACGTCGACCTTGTGCGCCTTCAGCCAGTCAACCTGATCCTTGACCGCGGCGGCGAATTTCTCGACCGGGACATAGGCGAGAGCGTCGTTGGTGCCGACCTGCCACAACACCAAATCGGGCGCCTCCAGCGCCACCTCGTTTTTCATGCGCTCGGCCGCGTCGGCGGCCAATTCGCCGGAGACACCGCGGTTGATCATGATGACGTCAACGTTCTTGAGCGCGCCCTCGAGCATGCTTTCGATCAAGGCGGTGTAGTCGCCGTGGCCCACCCGGCCGGGCGCCGCGCCGACCGTGAGGATGCGCAGCGTCCTGCCGCGCTTGAGCGCGGCAGCAACGTTGGGCAAAGGCGAGCGGCCGGCGATCGCTGCCGAGCCGTTGCGGCAGGCCGGGGAATAGGGCGACGGCAGCTCTGCCGGTTTGGCCACGGGCGGGACTTGAGCGGACGCCGGGCCCAGTAAAACCAGGCCGGTCAGGAGTGCGGCGCCGAAGCCGCCGGAGCGGGCGGTGCGGTACGGCTTCGCGATTCGACGAGCCATGCGGTGAAAGCCATGACAGCGATGCCAAGGAATATCACGGCGGTGTCGCTGCCGACAGAGCCGCGATAGACGTAACGAACGACCTGCGCCGACAGGCTCAAAAGCGAGCCGATGCAGAAAACATAGAGGGAATTGCGTCCGAGCAGGGCTAACAAATCGATCAAGCCCCTAACCGGACTGCTCAGATAGGGCAGGTCGGCCGCCTTGCGGATATAGCGGTAGGCACCGGAGAACACAGCCACCAGCGCCAGGAATTGGATCAGCCGCATCGGCAAATCGTAGGCCTTGCTGGCGATGAAGAACAATTTCGGCTCGGGCACTTTCGTCGGATCGGGCCATAACTCGTAGATGTGATAAAGCACGCCGAAGACCACGATGGGCAGGCCGATCAGACGCAGCTTGGCGATGTGGCGCCGCACCCAATGGCCCGCGCCCTGACCGGGCTTGGCCATCGCAAAGCCAAGCACGAAGGTCAATTGCCACGCCAGCGGATTGAAAAACCATGAGCCGCTGACCGGCCAACTCGGCAGCGTGATGCGAAAGGCAAGCGCGCAAAGATATATCGCCAGCGACACGGGCAGCAGCAGTGCCGGTGCCAGCCGATCGATGACCGCAAAGGCCGGCGCCATCGTCATCAGCACCACGTAGAGCGGCAGAATGTCGAAATAGCCGAGGTGGTGGGAAAGAATGGCGAGCCCGATGTGCGCCCGCACCGGGTCGTCGAAAACCGCAGCAGCGTTGTGCCATTGCAGCAACAACGGATTGTCAAGCGCAATCGCGCTCGCGGCCAGCATGGCAATGGCCAGCATGGTGATAAGGATCTGTGCGGTGTAGATTACGAAGGCGCGCCCGAATAAGCGCCGCACAACCTCGCCGGTCGTTCGCCTCCTGCTGCCCCCTTCGGCCATCAAGCGCAGCGACCAGCCAGCCAAGAACACGAACAAGTCGGCGGCGTCCGAAATCGAGAAGTTTACCAGCGTATAATTGGCGTAAATCACGCCCGGTATATGGTCGACGAAGATTGTGATCAGCGCGAACCCGCGCCAGAAATCGACCGCATTGGGTTCGCGCGGCATGGAAATTCCGCTGCTAAGACGAGTTGCCGCTGCACTATCCTCGCGGCGGCACGGACGTCAAGTCGCTGTGTCAACGCCCGTTGGCGTCGCGATTCCGTGCACAGACCTGCGCGTTTCGTTGCGAAACGAGTGCGTCTTGACGCGACGGCGCCTTAGTCCGGCCCAGGGCTCGCCTGGGTTTGGCGCAGTTCGAGATTGTCCTGGATCGCCTGCGCGAGCGAGGAAAGCTGATAAGGCTTGCGCAGGATCGGCAGGCCGTGGCGGGCGCCGAGCGCCTTGGCGTAGCCGCTGGTGAGCACGATGGGGATATGCGGATAGCGCTTGCGGATGGTCTGCGCCAGCGAAACGCCGTCGACGTCGCCCGGCAGCATGACGTCGGTGAACACGAGATCAACTTTCTTTTCTGCTTTGAGCGCGGCGAGCGCCTGGGCGGCGCTCTCGACCGCGATGGTGCGGTAATTGAGCTGCTCGAGCATGGCGGTGGCGACGGTCTTGACCTCCGGATTGTCCTCCACGACCAGGATCGTCTCTTTATGGCCGGGCTCGGCGTCGGGCGGCTCCGGCACCACCACGTCCGAGGCGGGCTCGCCGCTGCGCGGAAGATAGATGGTCACCTGCGTGCCGCGTCCAAGCTCGCTTGCCACATTGATGGCGCCGCCGGACTGGCGCGCGAAGCCGTAGGCCTGCGACATGCCTAATCCGGTGCCCTTGTCCGGGCTCTTGGTGGTGAAGAACGGTTCGAAAATCTTTGAGATGACCTCGGGCGCGATGCCGACGCCGGTGTCGGAAACTGAAAGCGCCGCGAATTCGCCGACGAGCCGCTCGGCGGTTTCATCGCCCGTGAGTTCGGTATTGAGTGCAGAAACTGTAATGGTGCCGCCCTCCGGCATGGCGTCTCGTGCATTGACGATGAGATTGACGAGCGCCAGCTCGAATTCCGGGATGTCGACCGCGACCGGCCAGACCTCCGGCGGGATTTCGATGCTCAGCTCGATATTGCCGCGCACCGAGCTTGCCAGCACGTCGCGGAATGCCTGCACGATTTGCGCGGGGGATACGGTCTTTGGGTTCATCGGCTGGCGGCGCGAGAAGGTGAGCAATTGGCGGGTGAGCGCTTCGCCGCGCGAGGCGGCGGTCCGGATGGCCTCGAGCGCCTGCACGTTTTTCGGGTTCGACAGTCGCCGCAGCATGGCCTGGGCGTGGCCGGAGACGATCATCAGAAGGTTGTTGAAGTCGTGGGCGACGCCGCCGGTGAGCTGGCCGAGCGCCTCCATCTTCTGCGACTGCGCCAATTGCTGCTGCGCGCGCTCGAGCGTCGCCTGCGCCTCGCGCCGCTCGCTGATGTCGCGCGTGATCTTGGCGAAGCCCAAAAGCTTGCCCTCTTCGTCGCGGATGGCGTCGATCACCACGTTGGCCCAGAAGCGCGAGCCGTCCTTGCGCACGCGCCAGGCCTCCGCCTCGAACTTGCCGGCATTGGCGGCGATCGACAGCGCCCGCTGCGGCATGCCCTTGGCGCGGTCCTCGTCGGTGTAGAAGCGCGAGAAATGCCGGCCGACGATCTGTTCGGCCGTGTAGCCCTTGATGCGCTCGGCGCCGGCGTTCCAGCTGGTCACGATGCCCTTGGGATCGAGCATGATGAGGGCGTAGTCGGTGACGCCGGCGACCAGCAGGCGGAACTGCTGCTCGCTCTCGCGCAACTGCTCCGCCGCCCATTTCTCGGTGGTGATATGGCGGCCGGCGACGTAGATGAGGCCGTCGTCGGCGGTCATGGTCCAGGCGAGCCAGCGCCAGCTGCCGTCCTTGTGGCGAAAGCGGTTTTCCATGCGCACCGTCGGCACGCCCTGCGCCAGCCGGGCGCGCCCGGCGGTCGCCGCCGGCGCGTCGTCGGGATGGCGCAGCTCGCTCACATGCATGCGCTTGATCTCGTCCTCGCTCCAGCCAAGCAGATGGCTCCAGGCCGGATTGACGCTGGTGAAATAGCCCTCGAAATTGGACACGCCGAACAGATCCTCCGACACCGTCCAGATGCGGTCGCGCTCGCGCGTGCGCTGCTGCACCTCGGCCTCGAGCCGGTCGGTGAGCACGCGCAGCATGTTCTCGCTGCGCACGCGCTCGGTGGTCTCGTAGGCCGTGACCAGCAGGCCGCCGATGCCGTTCTCGGCGCCGGGCTCGGCGACCGGGCTGTAGCTGACGGTGAAACGCGCGTGCTCCGGCACGCTGTAGCGCTGCAGCAGCCAGGGATGGTTCTCGGCAAAAAAGCCTCCGCGCTCGCCGCGCAGGATGGCGAGGCTTAGAGGCCCGAGCTCGTCCCAGATCTCCGGCCACACCTCTTGCAGCGGCTTGCCGAGCGCATCGGGGTGTTTGGCGCCGAGCAGGCCGGCATAGGCGTCGTTGTAGATATTGATCAGCTCCGGGCCCCAGCGCACGGCCATGGGGAACCCGGAATCGAGCACCATGTCGATCACCAGGCGCAGGCCCGCGGACCAGCCGGTGGGGGGGCCGAGGGGGGTCGAGGCCCAATCGAAAGCGCGCACCCGCCGGCGCATTTCGCCGGAGCGTACGCCTGCTTGCATGGAATCCCCGGTCAATTCGCGCCCTTGGCGCATTCCGCGCTAACCCCCCAGCCGATCAGACCCCAACGCCGATACGCTCGAAAAGTTCCATCCGGGCAAGGGGTCTGCCGGACGGTAAAATGGGCTGGCGGCTACAGGGGCATGCCGCCCGGGTCGCCGGACCGCCGCCGATGGGCTAGGCTGGCAGCCATGGCCCGTCTTGTGACCGCGTTTCTTTGTCTCGCTCTTATGACTCTGAGCCTCGCCGGCTGCACCAAGTGCGGCTGGATCTGGCAGGACGGCGGCCGCGCCTGTCATTCCGCGCCCCAGCCAAGCTCTTGAGCGGTCGCGGAAATCGGCCGGGGGGCCTTCGAAAATTTTTTGAAAAAATACCTAGGACCATATTGACAGCGATACGCTCCTCAGGTATAGATTCCGCACGCTCCAAAACTGCGCCCGGGCGGCCGGGACGGGCCTCGGCGCCTGATCCCGTGGACACGCGATTTTTGCCGCCAGAGGGAGGAAGCTGGCGTCGGGGAAAGCGTGCTATAATTCCACTATGAGCCCAAACGCGAAAGAAATCCTGCGCCACGTCGAGTCCTGGCCGGAAGAGGACCAGGAAGAGCTTGCTCAGTATGCCCGCGAGATCGAGGCCCGGCGGACCGGCGTGTACCACGCTACGCCCGCCGAATTGCAGGCTATCGACGAAGCAGAGCGCAGCGGCATAGCAACCGAGGAGGAAGTCGAGGCTGCGTTTCGAACCTTTCGGCGCGCATGAAGGTTGAATATTCCGAGCGCGCGGTTGCAGACCTTCGCAAGATTTCCGCCGACAGCCGTCGAATATTTGGCGAAAAAGTTGCCGAAGCGCTCGAATCCCGCATCCGCGCGGTCATTGATCGCATCAGCCGTGATCCGCTTAGCGCGCCTGAGATCGAACAACGTCCCGGCAGACATGCCGTGCCGCTCATTCGCTATCCGTTCAGAATTTTTTACCGGGTCCTCGAAGACCGCGTGAGGATCTTGCACATTCGCCACACGGCCAGGCGACCCTGGACGGGAAGCGACTGATGCGGGATCCGGTTGATCAATACATTGGTCATGGCCGGGCTTGACCCGGCCATCCGTCGGCCCGGTGATGACACCTGGCAAGCTCTTGCGTGGCCAGGGCAATCGGCGCGGCGCCCGGGCCGCTGAAAAAAGTTTGAAAAAACTCCTAGGACTCTATTGACAGCGATACGCTCCTCAGGTATAAATTCCGCACGCTCCACAGTTGCGCTCGGGCGGGGGGCGGGCCGTTGCGGCGGTCAGGCCCCAGGCCAAGGCAATGCTGCGGGCGGCTATTGCGGCGCTAACGCCGCTCGGTCGCACTCTCGTTAGGGCCATCGGCTTCGGAACGAGCGCCTTCTTAGTCTGGCCAGACGAACGGTGGCGCGAGTGGAGGGGCATGCTAGAATTTGGCCATGAGCCCTAAGGTCAAAGAAATCCTCCGCCAGGCGGAGTCCTGGCCGGAAGAGGACCAGGAAGAGTTGGCCGAAGTAGCGCGCGTGATCGAGGCGCGTCGCACCGGCGTCTATCGCTTGTCCGATGAGGAGCGCGCTGCCGTGCGCGAAGGCATGGACGCCGCACGCCGCGGCGACTTCGTGCCGGACGATGAGATGGAGAAGTTCTACCAGCTGCACCGCGGCGCATGAGAATCCGTTTTACCCGGCCGGCTCAGGCCGATCTTCAGCGGATATACGACTACGTCAGCAAGGATAATCCCGCGGAAGCCTCGCGCTTGATTGCTCGTCTGATCGAGCGTGCACGCAGCCTTGGCGAAACGCCAGGGGAGGGGCGAGCGACCGACGAGCCGAATGCTCGGGTTATCGTGGTGCCGCGGCTACGGTATTTTATTTTTTACACAGTCGAGGGCGATGAGGTCCAAATTACGCACATCCGCCACACGTCGCGCCGCAGGGCGCGCGGATGGCAGCGCTGAAATCCTAACCGCGTCAGGTCGAGCGCCGAGCCGCTGCCGCACGGCGAAAGCCAGCGGCACGCTCGAAAAATTTTTGAAAAAACTCCTAGGACTCTATTGACAGCGATACGCTCCTCAGGTATAGATTCCGCACGCTCCGCAATTGCGCCCAGGCGGCGCGGGAAAGAGGAGTTGGGAACAGGGGCGCGCGGCTTGGCGTTGTTCCTTCGCAAGGCAGATTTTGCGAGGCCCGTCATGCCCCATCGCGAAGGCGATCACGTTGTCGAAACCGCGACCGAAGCGCGCGCCGGCGAGACCGGCCATAATGTGCGCTACGTGCTGGCGATCGGCGTCGCCGCGGTGATCCTGTTGTTCATCGGCGTCTACCTTTATTATTTCGTCTGACGAGGCGTCGTGTCGCCGCCCGAGGAACCCGAGCGCCACTTGGAGCAGACCCGCTACGGCGGGGCGCGTATGCAGCCGGTTCTCGCGGGTGTCGTGATCGCCGCCATCATCCTGGCGCTCGCGCTGGTGGCGTTCGGCTGGCGCTGAACGAGTTCTCCGCGTTCGGCCCTGCAAGCTCTTTGTGCCATCCGAACCCGTTCGGCACAGGCCGGGCGCGTGGCTTTCAAGACATGACCTTTGGGAATGCGCCGGCCGGTCGTGCCGGCGCTTTGCGTTTCGAAGCGGGAGGATCGCCATGACCGTGCGGAAAATCATCGCGCCCGAGCTGATCGCGGAAGGGCGCCGGCTTTACGAGGAAACCAATACGCCGACGCGCGAAATCGCCGCGCTGATGGGCATCACGCGCGGCACCTTGGACAACCGCATTGCCGAATGGAAGTGGACGCGCCGCCGCTATAGCGCGCCCGCGCCCGCGACCGTGCCCGCTGCGGCGGCGGCGGAGACGCGGCCGAGCGGTACGCCGCCGGCCGAGACCGCTGCGAGCGATGCCGGCCCGAGGCTTGCGGCGGACGAACCGCCGCTCGCCTTCGCCGCGCGCGTGCAGCGCGTGCTCGAGGCGCAGATGGCGCTGATCGAGCGCACGCTCAACGTGCTCGGCCCGGCGAACAGTGCCGAGGCGGAGCGCATCACCCGCATCCTGGCGATGATCTCGCGCACGGTGCAGGACATCCAGGCAAGTGCCGAAGGGCAGACGTCATCCGATGAAACCGACGACGACGACGTACCCGGCGATATTGACGAATTCCGTGAGGAACTTGCGCGCCGCATTCGCTCTTTTGTCGACGCTAAGCGCGCAGGATCAGGCGGAGTTCACGGCGACGGTGCCGCCTGAGTTTGCGGCTGGCGAACGCGAGCTGTTCATGCGCGATTTCGTCATGCGCGCGCACGATCACCAGCTCCCGCCGGAGCGCGCCAACAGCGGCGCCGATTGGACCACCTGGCTGGTGCTTGGGGGGCGCGGCGCCGGCAAGACGCGCGCCGGCGCCGAATGGGTGCGCAACCTTGCGCTCGCCGACGGCGGCGCGCGCATCGCGCTGGTGGCGGAGACCGAGCACGAGGCGCGCGAGGTGATGGTGGAAGGCGTCTCCGGCATCCTGGCGGTGCACCGGCGCGGCGAACGGCCGCAATGGGTGCCGACGCGGCGGCGCATCGAATGGAAGAACGGCGCGGTGGCGCAGGTGTTCTCGGCGGAGGAGCCGGACGCCTTGCGCGGGCCGCAGTTCTCCGCCGCCTGGCTCGACGAGCTCGCCAAGTGGCGTCAGGTCTTGGCGCTTGGCTCGACCGATCCCTTGTCGGGCGATGTCGCACAATGGGCGGCGATCGTCCTCACCGCCTATTTCGGCGGGCGCAGCCTGGAGAAGGTGGCGCGTATTTTGGCAAGGAAGTGAGCCGGCAAGGCGCTTGGCAAGCAATGGCGCGAACGTCACACTCCCCGGCGATTCCGCGGAGAACTTGCTCATGGACGTTTTCGACGCCGTCGCCTCGCGCTATTCCTGCCGCGCCTTTCTCCCCACGCCTGTCCCCGAGAAGATCGTGCGCGACATCGTCGAGCGCGCGGCGCGCGCGCCTTCGGCCGGCAATATGCAGCCTTGGCGAATCTTCGCCCTCGCCGGCGCGCGCATCGAAAAACTCAAAGCGCTGATGGCGCCGCGCATGGCGACCGAACTGCCGAGAGGCGAGGGCGCCGACTACACCATCTACCCCCAACCGCTGGCCGAGCCCTATAGCGCCCGGCGCTTTCAGGTCGGCGAATTGCTTTACAAGGCGATCGGCATTCCGCGTGAGGACAAGCCGGCGCGCTACAAGCAATATGCGCGTAACTACCAGTTCTTCGGCGCGCCGGTCGCGTTGTTTTTCGCGCGGGAAAACGTGCATGGACCCGCGCAATGGGCCGACATCGGCGGTTACCTGCAGACGGTCTGCTTGCTCGCGCGCGGCCACGGCCTGCACACCTGCCCGCAACAGGCCTGGGTGTCGTTCCACCGCACCGTGCGCGAATTCCTTAAGTTACCTCCCCACCTCATGATCTATTCCGGCATGGCGCTTGGCTATGCCGACGAGCAGGCCCCGATCAACGGCTGGCGCTCGCCGCGTGCCCCGCTCGGCGACTACGCCTCGTTCGACGGCTTCGAATCTTAGCAAAAAAGCCTTCCAGGCCCCCTTCAGGGCTTGCGTTCAGCCCGCGTTCACCGGCGCGCCGCTATCACCCGCCTCATGCCGGTCTTTCCGCGCCTCGCTTTCCCGCTGATCGGCCTAGCGACCGCCCTGTTGGCCGGCCCGGCCCCGGCGGCCGACCTGCCGAAACATGCTGAATTGGCGCGTCATCACTGCCTGACCAAGTCCGAGCAGCGCGCCGCGGTCGCCAGCCATCGGGCGATTTCGCTTGCCCAAGCCATAAGATCCGCTCGCAAGCACCACCGGAAGAGGGCGGACGTGGTGCGGGCCCGGCTGTGCCGCCGCGGCAGCCGCCTTGCCTATACCCTCACCCTGCTCGCGCCCAACGGCAAGGTGACGCGTGTGACCGTTGACGCGGGGAACGGCGTGCTTATTAAGGGCCGGTAGAGCGCACTCAAACCGCTCCGAGCGGAGAAAAACGCCTTGCGCCTCCTCGTTGTCGAGGACGATCCCGACCTCAATCGCCAGCTCGCCACCGCGCTGACCGACGCGGGCTACGTCGTCGACCGCGCCTTCGACGGCGAGGAAGGCCATTATCTCGGCGAACACGAACCCTACGACGCGGTCGTTCTTGACATCGGCCTGCCCAAAATGGACGGCATTTCGGTGCTGGAATCCTGGCGGCGCGCCGGTCGTTCCATGCCGGTGTTGATGCTCACCGCCCGCGACCGCTGGAGCGACAAGGTCCAGGGCTTCGACGCCGGCGCCGACGACTACGTCGCCAAACCCTTCCATCTGGAAGAAGTGTTGGCGCGCCTGCGGGCGCTGCTACGCCGCTCCGCCGGCCATGCCAAGAGCGAGTTCAATTGCGGCCCGGTGCGGCTCGACACCCGTACTGGCCGCGTCTCGGTCGACGGCAATCCGGTCAAGCTGACCAGTCACGAGTACCGCCTGCTTGCCTATCTGATGCATCACTCCGGGCGCGTGGTGTCGCGCACCGAACTGGTCGAGCATCTCTACGACCAGGATTTCGATCGCGACTCTAACACTATAGAGGTCTTCGTCGGCCGTATCCGCAAGAAGCTCGGCGTCGAGATCATCCAGACCGTGCGTGGCCTCGGCTATCTGTTGACCCCGCCCGACGCGCGTTGACCGCGATGCGCGCCAATTCCCTCGCGCTACGCCTTTTCCTTTCGGCAACCGCCTGGGCCGTCGCGATTCTGCTGATCACCGGCATCGTGTTGTCGTCGCTTTACCGGCACGCGGTGGAACGTTCCTTCGATCGCCGGCTCAACGTCTATCTGCGCACGATCGTGGCCGATCTCGCGGCGCCCGAGGAAGGCACGGCCAAGTTTCCTCAGTCGCTGAGCGAGCCGCTATTCGAGTTGCCGCTGTCCGGCTGGTACTGGCAGGTAACTCGCCTCGATCCCGGCAAGCACAACGTGCAGTCCTCGCGCTCGCTATGGGACGGTGGCTTGCCGCATCTACAGGAGTATGGAGTGGCGGCCGGCGCGGACGGCTCACGGCAAGGTTACGTCGCCGGACCTGAATCGCAGCGGCTGCGCCTGATCGAGCGCAATATCGACCTCGGCGACGAGGGCCATTACCTCGTGGCGGTGGCAGGCGATGCCGCCGAGATCAGCCAGGAAACGCGTTCGTTTGACCAAGCGCTGGCTCTGACTTTCGCGATCCTTGCGGTCGTGCTGCTGCTCACCACGACTTTCCAAGTCAGATTTGGTCTCGCCCCCTTAAAGCGCATCACCGACAGCCTCGCGGCCATCCGGGCCGGCACGGCCGAGCGATTGGCCGGACAATTTCCGCAGGAGATCGCGCCGCTTGCGCGCGAGACCAACGCGCTGATCGAGACCAACCGCGAGATCGTCGAGCGTGCGCGCATGCATGTAGGCAACCTCGCGCACGCCCTGAAGACGCCGCTATCGGTCATGGTGAACGAGGCATCGGCGCGGCCGCGCGACGCGCTCGCGGTGAAAGTGCTTGAGCAGGCCGATATCATGCGTGACCAAGTCGCCCGTCATCTCGAGCGCGCGCGCTTGGCGGCGGGCCTGACCGTGGTCGGCGCAATTACCGACGTCAAGCCGGTGGTCACCGCGCTGGCGCGCACCATGGAGAAGATCCATCACGACCGCGGCATCGCCGTCGACGTGCGCGCCGAAGACGACACGCGCTTTCGCGGCGAGCGGCAAGACCTCGAGGAAATGATCGGCAACCTCGTCGACAACGCGTGCAAATGGGCATCGTCCCGCGTGGAGATCGAAGTAACGCGCGAGACCGTTGATGCCGAGAGCAACCGGCACATCGTGCGCATCGCGGTCGACGACGACGGCGGCGGTCTTTCCACGTCGGAGCGTGCGCAGGCTGCCGAGCGCGGCCGCAGGCTAGACGAAACCAAGCCTGGTTCGGGGCTAGGGCTTTCCATTGTGGTCGAGCTGGCTGGGCTCTATGGCGGCGAGTTCAAGCTTGGCGATGCGCCGCTCGGCGGCCTGCGCGCGGAGCTCATATTGCCGGCGGCGTGATGCCGCGGTGGCGCCGCCTTGCAGTTGCCGGACTTTTGCCGAATTTCTCGCATCTCGGTTGAGCAACCGCCCCCCGCGCCCTGCGGGTGAGGACAATATCCGATAACGTGATTTCGAGGGTCCGATGTTCTTCGCCAAGTTCGCCGCGATCGCATCCATCGGGCTCATTCTCGGCGCTTGCGCCGGCGAACCGGAGGGCGGACGCGGGCCCAAGCAGAACACCGGTACGTTGCTCGGCGGTCTGGCTGGCGCGGCAGTCGGCTCGCAATTTGGCGGCGGGGTCGGCGGTCATGTTGCGGGCGCGGTCATCGGCGCCGGGTTGGGTGCTCTGGTCGGCAACCGCATCGGCGCGGCTATGGACGATGAGGACAAGCAGCGCGCCTACGCGGCGCAAATGCAAGCCTTGAACGACGGCTCGCCGGGCGCGCCGGTGTCGTGGCGCAATCCGGATTCCGGCCGTTACGGCACGGTGGTGCCAGGTCCCTATTACGACGAAGCGGGACGGCACTGCCGCTCCTATACCCATACGGTCTACCTCGACGGCCGTCCGCAAACGACGCGCGGGACCGCTTGCCGCAATCCGGACGGCACTTGGACCCCGCTCAGCTAAGTGCCGATATCCTTAACGAGACGTTAACGCTCGCCGCGCTATCAGTTGACGGCGTAGAAGGCGGACTAGCGGGCTATGGCGGGCGGCGAGACGATCGAGCGGCTGCGGCAATATTTGCGCGAGCTTCCGCCGCGCGCGCGCACGCTCCTGATCACCGAGTTTGAGCGCAGCCTGCTGCGCGGCGACGAAGGCGCCGGCACCAATCTGGTGCTGCAGGAGTTGCGCCAAATCGTGCGCGATCAACGCGAGGGCGGTCCGCGCATCAGCCATACCGCGCGGCTGTTCTTCAAGCCGATCGAGCCGTTTGTCGTCGAAGACCGCGCCGATCATGACCATCCGGGGCGCGTCGCACGCCGTTCGCTGGAAAGCCTATGGACCTGGGTGCGCCGCGATCTGCTGCCGGAAGAAGCCAAGGCACTAACCGACGAGTTGAGCGATGCCTTGCTTGCGGGCGACGAGCCTCGCGCCGAGAACTTGACCCGCCCGTTTCAGGACCGTGCCGCGGCTGCGATCGCGGCGAGCATGGAGGCGGCTGCCGGCGATGCAAAGCTGTATCGGCGCACCATGGCGCAGATCGGCACGCCTCGCGCGAGTGATGACGCTGCGATCCTGCAACGCGTGCTGGCTGGGCGCGACGCGCTGGCTACGCTCGCCGCCCACCTTCCCCTACGTATCGTCAATCTCGCGGGCGACGAGCTCGACGAATACAAGCGGCTGATCGAAAAGCTCGTGGCGCGCGAGCGTGAGCTTTTCCTTCACGCGCTGCTCACGGTCATGAGCCGGCTGGCCTCGCCCTGGCAGGTGATCCGCTTCGCCGTCAAGGCGGCGGGGAGCGACATCGCCGCACGCGTCGCTGAAACGGAATACAGCGTCACGGTGACAATCGTGCTCGCCGAGCTCAAACGTCTGGCAGGCGAATTACGCGAGGACCTGCAGGGCGGCCGAGGTGTGGCCGTGGGCGCGCTGCTCAAGACCATACACGACAGCGTGCGCGGCTTGCGCACCGAGCTCGACCTGCCGGTCGATAGCAGCTGGGGGCGCGCGCTCTCGGCACAGCGGGCGCAAATCGCTGAATTGTTGCGCGTCGAGATCGAGTCGGCTCCGGGACGTGTGCGCCGCCTATTGCGCCCGCGTCCGTCCTCGGAAATCCAGCCCAATGCGGTGCTCGATGCCGAAGACGTGGCGGAAACCGAGGCATTGGTCGCTTTTGTCGGCGTCTGCCGCTCGTTTGCCAGCGAGCTTGCCATCAACGAAGTGACTCAGCGCACCTTCAACGAAATCCAGTACAGCCTCGATACCGGAACCCGGGCCCTGCTTGACGGATTGCGCCACGCGGGCACTCCCGATCGTGCCTTCAGGCAAAGCCAAGTCGACGCCGCCGTGCGCTTCTGCGCCAAAACGTTCGGGCGAGAATACGCTGCCCTGCTGACCAAGGCGGCGGAAGTCGCCAGCGCTGCCGAGCGCAAGGCCATTCGCGCCTGAAAACCAGCGCTTTTTTGCATCTCCCGCCGTACAAATGCCCCGAATTGATCTTGCTCATTGCCGCCACGATTGCCCGTGATGTAAGGCCTTTCCGCGTGCCGCCGCCGGCGGCGCGGAATGGATAAGTATGGCTTGATGATCTCCTGGCTGGTTTTTGCGCTGATGACGGCGGCGGCGATGTTCGCCGTGCTCTGGCCGCTGGCGCGCCGCGCACCCGAGCGCGGCGGCAGCGATCTCGCGGTCTATCGCGATCAGCTCGACGAGATCGCGCGCGATCGTGCCGCCGGTCTGATCGGCGAAGTGGAGGCGGAGGCCGCCAAAGTCGAAGTATCGCGACGCTTGATTGCCGCGGCCGACGCAGCCGAAGCGCAACAGCTGCCGAAGGCCGCGGGTTCGCCGATCTGGCGTCGTCGTTTGACCGCGGTCGCCGGCCTGTTGCTGGTGCCGGCCGGGGCCGCCGCCCTTTATCTTACGCTCGGCTCGCCGCAATTGCCGGGCGAGCCGCTACAGGCGCGGCTGCGCGCAATTCACAACGACCGCTCTATCGAAAGCCTGGTGGCGCAGGTGGAAGCCCACTTGGCGCACAATCCAAATGACGCGCGCGGCTACGAAGTGCTGGCGCCCGTCTATTTGCAGCTCGGCCGCTTCCATGACGCGGTCAAGGCGCGGCGCGAGGTTCTGGAACTCGAAGGCGAAACGGCTACCCGTCAAGCCGACCTAGGCGAAGCTCTGACTGCGGCCGCCAGTGGCGTCGTTACCGCCGAAGCCAAGACTGCTTTCGCGCGCGCAGTCGCGCTCGACGCCAAGGAATTCAAGGCGCGCTTCTTTCTCGGCATGGCGGCGGAGCAGGATGGCGACTTGGCCAAGGCGGCATCGATCTGGGGCGCCATGCTGAAAGAGGCTCCGCCGAGCGCCGCGTGGGCGCCGACGGTGCAACGGGCGCTGGCGCAGCTTGGGGCGGCGGCGCCGAAAGTGGCGGCCGGTCCGCAACCCGGTCCGAGCGCGTCCGATATCGCCGCCGCCTCGAAGATGAGCGAAAAAGACCGCGGCGCCATGATCCGCGGCATGGTGGCGCGGCTGGCCGACCGCCTCAAGCAGAACGGCGACGATATCGCCGGTTGGCAGCGGCTCCTGCGCGCCTATATGGTGATCAACGAGCGCGACAAGGCCCATGCCGCGGCTGCCGACGCGCGCCGCGCGCTTGCCAGCGATCCAGCCAAGCTGCGCCAGATCGAAGACACGATCAAAAGCCTGGGGCTGGAGAGTTGACCGCCGCGCCATGACCCGCAAGCAACGACGCCTGATCTTGATCGGCTCCAGCCTCGGCGTATTAGGGGTGGCGGTCGGCTTGGTGCTCAGCGCCATGAGCAACTCGATCGTTTTTTTTCAGTCGCCCACCGACGTGATGGAACACCACCTTCCGGCCGGCACGCGCATCCGCGTCGGCGGCCTGGTGAAGGCCGGAAGCGTTCAGCGCGGCGACAACCTGCGCATCCGCTTCGAGGTGACCGACGGAAAGCACGATATTCCGGTGCGCTACCAGGGCATCGTGCCCGACCTGTTTCGCGAAGGGCAGGGTGTCGTAGCGGAAGGCAAGCTCGAGCCGGGCGGACTGGTGGTCGCCGACACTGTGCTCGCCAAGCATGACGAGCGTTACATGCCGAAAGAGGTGGTCGAGGCGCTGAAGAAATCGAGCCGCTGGCAGGAGGGCGAGCAGACCGCCAAGGGCATGACGCGATGATCCCTGAGCTCGGCCATTACGCGCTGGTGCTGGCGCTGGCGCTCGCCGTGATGCAGGCGGTGGTGCCGCTGATCGGTGCGCGCCGCCGCGACGCCGCCTTGATGCGGCTCGCCAATTCGACAGCCTTGATGCAATTCGTCTTCGTCGCGCTGTCGTTTGCCGCGCTGGCGACGTGTTACGTCACCTCCGACTTCTCGCTGCGCACGGTCTACGAAAACTCGCACTCGCTGATGCCCTTGATCTACAAGCTCACCAGCGTATGGGGCAACCACGAAGGCTCGATGCTGCTGTGGGTGTTGATCCTGTCGCTGTTCGGCGCCGGTGTGGCGGCCTTCGGCGGCAATCTGCCGGCGACGCTCAAGGCCAATGTGCTGGCGGTGCAGTCGTGGATCGCCTCCGCCTTTTATCTCTTCATCTTGCTCACCTCGAACCCGTTCCTGCGCCTGCACCCGGCGCCGTTCGAGGGGCGCGATCTCAATCCGATTTTGCAGGACCCCGGCCTCGCCATCCATCCGCCGCTTCTGTATCTGGGCTATGTCGGCTTCTCGATCGCTTTCTCTTTCGCCATCGCCGCGCTGATCGAGGGCAGGATCGACGCCGCCTGGGCGCGCTGGGTGCGGCCGTGGACGCTGGCCGCCTGGATGTTTCTCACCCTCGGCATCGCCATGGGCTCGTACTGGGCCTATTACACGCTGGGCTGGGGCGGCTTCTGGTTCTGGGATCCGGTGGAGAATGCCTCGCTGATGCCGTGGCTTGCGGGCACGGCGCTCTTGCATTCGGCGCTGGTGATGGAGAAGCGCAATGCGCTGAAGATCTGGACCATCCTGCTCGCCATACTCACCTTCTCTTTGTCGCTCATCGGCACGTTCCTGGTGCGCTCCGGCGTCTTGACCTCGGTGCATTCCTTCGCCAACGACCCGCGCCGCGGGGTCTTCATCCTGGCCATCCTTGTGCTGTTCATCGGCGGCGGGCTGACGCTGTTCGCCTGGCGGGCCTCGATGCTTAAGCAAGGCGGACTGTTCGCGCCGATCTCGCGTGAAGGCGCGCTCGTTTTCAACAATCTTTTTCTCACCACCGCCTGCCTCACCGTGCTGGTGGGCACGCTTTATCCGCTCGCGCTCGAAGCGCTCACTGGCGCCAAGATCACGGTGGGCGGGCCGTTCTTCAATCTGACATTCGGGCCGCTGTTCGTCGCGCTGATGGTGGTGATGCCTTTTGGCCCGCTGCTCGCCTGGAAGCGCGGCGATCTCTTGGGCGCGGCGCAGCGGCTGATGGCGGCGTTTGGTGTCGGGTTGATCGTCGCCGGGCTCACCTTCGCGGTGACCGGCGGCCAGTCGGTGCTGGCGCCGTTCGGCGTCGGCCTTGCCTTGTATGTGATGGCGGGCGCGCTCACCGATCTCGTCGAACGCACGGGCCTGTTCCGCAGCTCCCTTAATGTCGTGCGGGCACGCGCGGCCGGCCTGCCGCGCTCGGTTTGGGGCGCGGCGTTGGCGCATTTCGGCATCGCCCTCACCATGCTCGGCATCGTCAGTGCCGGCACCTGGGGTACCGAGCGCATCGTCGAGGTGAAGCCGCACGACACGATAGCCCTCTCCGGCTACCAGCTGACCTATGATGGCATCAAGCAGAAGCCGGGACCCAATTACAAAGCGCAGGTCGCCACCTTCACGGTGCGTGAAGGTGGCGTGCCGATCGGCGTGATGACACCGTCGAAGCGCAGCTTTGCCACGCGCGCCATGACCACCAACGAAGCCGCGCTGCTGATCCGCGGCGCGAGCCAGCTCTATCTCTCGCTCGGCGACAGCAAGCCGGACGGCTCGATTGCCATCCGGCTCTATTACAAGCCGTTGGTCATGCTGATCTGGCTCGGCGCCGTGGTCATGATGCTTGGCGGCGCGCTTTCGCTGTCCGATCGGCGCCTGCGCGTCGGCGCGCCGAAACCCGCGAGCAAACCCGCACTGCAGGCGGCGGAGTAGGGCGCGATGCGCAGGTTCGCCATCATTGCCTTGTTTTTGACGGTGCTGGCGCCGACCGCAGCGTTGGCGGTCACGCCGGATGAGATGCTGAAGGATCCGGCGCTCGAGGCGCGCGCGCGTAGCATCTCCCGCGAATTGCGCTGCCTGGTCTGCCAGAATCAGGACATCGACGATTCGGAGGCGCCGCTCGCGCACGACCTCCGCGTCTTGGTAAGGGACCGGCTCAAGAAGGGCGAGACGGATGGGCAGGTGATCGACTACATCGCCGCGCGCTACGGCGAGTTCGTGCTGCTCAAGCCGCGTTTCGAACTGCGCACGCTGGCGTTGTGGGGTCTGCCGCCAGCCGCACTGCTGGCCGGCGTGATCGGCCTTGTCGTCACGCTACGACGGCGAAGAAGGGCACATATGGAAGCGTCGCCGCTCAGCGCCGCCGAACAACAACGGCTTGCAACTTTGGTCAAGCCCCACGCGCAATGAGCGTGGCGCAAGCTGCTGAATGCACAGCGTTATTTTTTCTTTATTCCTTACAAAAGTTTAATCCTCTCGACAGGACGCCGTAAGGCGCGCTCCCCCATCTTTGGATTCGAAACATGGCGTGTGCGCCCGCACCGCTTCCGAATCCAGATGGAGAGTTTTCTAATGAGCCCGAGCGTTTCCCCCGCTCCCGTTTCACCGAAGAAACCGCGCACGCTATCGGCGCGCCGCGTCGTCCTTCTCGCTACCACCGTCGTCGGCCTCGGCGCCGCTGCCTATATCGCGGCGCCGGATTTCAATGGGTCGGCGCATTTTCCAGCCGCATACGCGCAGAACCTCACCGAGCAGGCGCACAAGCTGCCGGCCCCGGTTGGCTTTGCCGACATCGTAGCCAAGGTTAAGCCGGCGGTGATCTCGGTGCGTGTCAAGATCGATGGCGGCTCGGCCACCACCGGCGCCGGCGACATGGACAATCTGCCGCCGGGCCTGCGCGAATTTTTCCGGCGCTTCGGCATGCCTGACTTGCCAAACCGCATGCCGCACGGCCACGGCATCATCACCGGTCAAGGCTCCGGCTTCTTCATCTCCGCTGACGGCTACGCGGTCACGAACAATCACGTCGTGGAAAAGGCCGAAACCGTCCAGGTCACCACCGACGACGGCAAGACCTACAAGGCCAAGGTGATTGGCACCGATTCGCGCACTGACCTTGCCCTGATCAAGGTCGAAGGCGGTCCGTTCCCCTACGTCAAGCTGTCCGATAAAACCCCGCGCATCGGCGACTGGGTACTGGCCGTCGGCAATCCGTTCGGTCTCGGCGGCACCGTCACCGCCGGCATCGTGTCGGCGCGTGGGCGCGACATCGGCGCCAGCCCCTATGACGATTTCATCCAGATCGACGCGCCGATCAACAAGGGCAATTCAGGCGGCCCGACCTTCGACACCGAAGGCAATGTGATCGGCGTCAACACCGCGATCTTCTCGCCCTCCGGCGGCTCGGTCGGCATCGCCTTCGCGATCCCTTCAGATACTGTGAAGACTGTGATCACCCAGCTCAAGGAGCATGGCTCGGTGACGCGGGGCTGGATCGGTGTACAGATTCAGCCGGTGACCAAGGACATCGCCGACAGTCTGGGCCTCAAGAAGGCGCAAGGAGCGCTGGTCGCTCAGCCGCAACCCAACAGTCCGGCGGTCAAGGCCGGGATCGAGGCCGGCGACGTCATCACCGCCGTCAACGGCAAGGATATCAAGAATCCGCGCGAGCTCGCTAAAGAAATCGGCGCCATGGCGCCAGGCGCGAAGGTCAACGTTTCGGTGCTGCACAAGGGCTCCGAGAAAACCGTTGCGCTCACGCTCGGGCAGATGCCCAAACAGCAGGAGGCGAGCAATACGCCTTCGAACGAGAAGAGCGAAAACACCAATCTGGCCAAGCTCGGCCTCACGCTGGCGCCCGCTTCGCGCGTCGCGGGTGCCGGTGATGAAGGCGTAGTGGTTACCGCGGTCGATGCCTCCGGCGTCGCTGCCGATCACGGGTTCTCCACCGGTGACGTGATTCTCGAAGTCGCCGGCGCATCGGTTTCAACGCCGGCCGACGTGCGCAAGGTGATTGCCAGCGCGCGTTCGGACGGCAAGCGCACCGTGCTGGTTCGGGTGAAGAAGGGTGGCAACACCCGTTTCGTCGCCCTGCCAGTCGGCAACGGTTGACAGAGTTAGGGGACGTGCTGCCGGCATCCGTCGCCCCCGCCGGCTGTACGGCCTCAACGGGACGGGCCTCGTGCCCGTCCCGGCAAATTCCGGAATGCGGTCGGATGCGGAGCAACCGCCCGATCGCTTCTGGCCTGAACTCCAACCCCGGCATCCGTCGCCCCCGCTGGGGTGGGGTCGTTGAGGGGGTGGCGGGCCAAATCCGCCACCCCCTCGCGTACGACAAGGCGGGCAAGCGCCCCGCGCTGGCGGTCTGGCCGGCAAAGCGAGGGGCTGCGATACGGGCGGGAATTGACCCGTTATCCAACCATTTGGATTTGGTGTGACCGATGCCCACTTATGCGGATATTAACGGGCAGCGCGCCGCCGGCCGCACGGTGGACGCGCAACCGGATCGGGTCACCATGCGTCTGTTGATTATCGAGGACGACCGCGACGCCGCGGACTATCTCGTCAAGGCGTTCCGCGAGGTCGGCCATGTGGCCGATGCCGCGACTGACGGCGAGGATGGCCTCGCCATGGCGCTGGACGGCCAATACGACGTGCTGATCGTCGATCGTATGTTGCCGAAGCGCGACGGGCTGTCGGTCATCGGCACCCTGCGCGAAAAAAGCGTCGAAACTCCGGCTCTTATACTGTCCGCGCTGGGCCAGGTCGATGACCGGGTAAAAGGTCTGCGGGCCGGTGGCGACGATTACCTGCCCAAGCCCTATTCTTTCTCCGAATTGCTCGCGCGGGTCGAAGTGCTGGCGCGTCGACGCGGCTCACGAACCGAGGAAACCGTGCTGCGGGTTGGCGATCTGGAGCTCGATCGGCTGTCCCATGAAGTCCGCCGGGGCAAGGACGAGATTTCCCTGCAACCGCGCGAATTCCGTCTTTTGGAGTATCTAATGCAGCACGCCGGGCAGGTGGTCACCCGCACCATGCTGCTGGAAAACGTGTGGGATTACCATTTCGATCCCCAGACCAACGTGATTGACGTCCACATCTCGCGCTTGCGCTCGAAAATCGATAAAGGTTTCTCCCAGCCGCTTTTGCACACGGTCCGCGGCGCGGGATACATGATACGTGACGGCGCTCGGTAAGCTTTTTCGCACCACCACGTTCAAGCTGACGCTGGTCTATTTGGCCGTGTTCGCGCTGTTTGCCGCGTTTTTGCTGGGTTACTTCGCCCTCAACACCCGCCGCCTGATCACCGAGCAGATAACCGAAACGGTCAATGCCGAAATCACCGGCCTATCCGAGCAGTACCGGATCGGCGGCATAAGGCGGCTGGTAATCGTGGTCGACGCGCGCGCGCGGCGCCCCGGCTCGAGCCTCTATCTCGTCACCACATTCACCGGCCAGTCGCTCGCCGGAAATGTCACCGCGCTCGCTCCCGGCATCCTCGACAATCCCGGGTGGACTGAAACCGCCTATCGGCGGCTCGATGAGGCGGAAAACTCGAAAAAACCCGAGCATGAAGCGCTGGTGCGCGTGTTCCAACTGCCGGGCGGCTTCCGCCTGCTAGTCGGGCGCGATTTGGAGGAGCGCGAGCGGCTCTATCACATCGTGTTGGCGGCGGGCCGCTGGTCGGTCGCCATCGTGATCGTGCTTGGGCTTGCCGGCGGATTGTTCGTCTCGCGTCGCGTGCTGCGCCGCGTCGATGCCATGACGGAGACCACAAAGACGATCATGGACGGCGATCTCAGCGGCCGGCTGCCTGTCGCCGGCACCGGCGACGAGATCGATCGGCTCGCACAGAATCTCAACGTCATGCTCGAGCGCATCGAGGCGCTCATGCAGGGCCTCAAGGAAGTTTCCGACAACATCGCGCACGACCTTAAAACGCCTCTGACGCGATTGCGCAATCGCGCCGAGCAGGCGCTGCGTATGGCGCACGGCGACTTCGAATATCGCGCGGCGCTGGAAGCCACCATCGAGGAGTTGGACAGCTTGATTCGCACTTTCAACGCGCTGCTGATGATCGCGCGCGCGGAATTGGGGCAGGCGCGCGATGATATGAACGAGTTTGACGCCGCCGAAATCGCCCATGACGTCGGCGAATTGTACGAGCCCCTGGCGGAGGAGAAAGGCATCGCACTGAAGGTCGAGGCCGATCAGCCGGCGCGACTTAAAGGCAACCGCGAATTGATCAGCCAAGCTTTGGCGAATCTGGTCGACAATGCGATAAAATATACCGAGCCGCTGTCCGCGCCAGTCAACGGCGTCGCGCCTGAAATCGTGGTGCGCGCGCTTAGCTCTGGTGACCGCATCCTTCTCAGCGTTGCCGATACCGGCCCGGGGATACCGGAGGCCGACCGCGCCCATGTCGTCGAGCGCTTCGTGCGGCTGGAACAAAGCCGCTCGCAACCGGGCTCCGGCCTCGGCTTGAGCCTCGCGTCGGCTGTGGCGCGGCTGCATGGCGGCGAATTGACGCTGGAGGATAATCAACCCGGCTTGAAAAGCGTCATTGCCCTGCCGCGCGGAGGGCCGGTACAGAGTGCCGGATGAACCCGCCCACCAAGAAGCACGCCGCATCCAAGAAGCCCGCTCATAAGGCTGCCGCCGCATCTCAGGTCGAGCATAGCGGCGTCAGCTTGGCTGCGCGCATCGCCTTCGCGCCGCAACTCAGCGATCCCCAGGCAGCAAGCGAGCGCGTGGCGCAGTGGCTGGCCGGCTTGCCGCCGGAGCAGGGCAAGCCGCTCAAGGCGGTGCTTGCCGCTCATCCGCTGCTTGTCACTTTGCTGCAAGCGGTGAGCGAGAGCTCGCCTTTTTTGTGGGAACTCGCCGGCGGCGAACCGGAGCGGCTCGCCCGGCTGTTGAATGCCGATCCGGATGCGCACCTCGCAAAGCTTCTGGCCGAGCACGGACACGCGGCTGCCACCAGCAAGGACGACGCGGAAGCCATGCGGCTGTTGCGACGCATGAAGGCGGAAGCGGCGCTGCTGATCGCGCTCGCCGATATCGGCGGCGCTTGGCCGGTCATGCGGGCCGCGCGTGCGCTCACCGATCTCGCCGACACGGCGGTCGATGCCGCCAGCCGTTTTGTTCTGGCCGAGGCCGCACGCGCCGGACGGCTTACGCCGAAGAACAAGGCGCAGCCGCAGGCCGGCAGCGGCTATATCGTTGTCGCCATGGGAAAGATGGGAGCCTTCGAGCTCAACTACTCCAGCGACATCGACCTCATCGTGTTCTACGACCCGGCGGCACAGGCGGTGCCGAGCGGCACAGAGCCGGCGCCGGTCTTCGTGAAGATCACGCAACGGCTGGTGAAACTGCTGCAGGAGCGTACCGCCGACGGCTACGTGTTCCGCACCGATCTGCGCCTGCGCCCCGATCCGGCCTCGACCGCCATCGCGATTTCAACTCCAGCCGCGGTCTCCTATTACGAGAGCGTCGGCCAGAACTGGGAGCGCGCAGCAATGATCAAGGCGCGCGCCTGCGCCGGTGACATCAAGGCGGGCGAGGCGATCCTCAACGAGCTTTCGCCCTTCGTCTGGCGCAAATATCTCGACTACGCCGCCGTGGCCGACGTGCACGCCATGAAGCGGCAGATCAATGCCTATCGCGGGCACGGTCAGATCGCGGTTGAAGGTCACAACATCAAGCTCGGACGCGGCGGTATTCGCGAGATCGAGTTCTTCGCGCAGACCCAGCAACTTATCGCCGGCGGGCGCAATCCTCACTTGCGTGACCGCGACACGCTGACCACGCTGGATAAGCTCGCAAAGGATAGCTGGATCGACGCGCAGGCCTGTGACGATATGAAGGCGGCCTATTGCTTCTTCCGGACGGTCGAGCATCGGCTGCAGATGATCAATGACGAACAGACCCAAGTGCTGCCGGCCGAACGCGAGGGCGTCGAGCGCTTCGCACGATTCCTCGGCTTTGCCGACCGCGATGCTTTCGCCAGTGTGCTGGTCGGGCATTTCGACAAGGTACAGGGTCACTATGCGCGGCTTTTCGAGAAGATGCCGGCGGGGCCCGACCGGCCGCCCCTGCGCTTTCCCGCCGATGCCGATGACCACAAGACGCTCGATCGCCTTTCCGAGCTTGGGTATCGCAAGCCGCTGGAAGTCTCGACCATCGTGCGCCACTGGCTGGCCGGCGGCTATCGCTCGTTGAAAGGCGAGACGGCGCGCGCCCATCTCGGCGAGCTGTTGCCGGCCCTGCTCGAGCAACTGGCGCGCACTGACGGCCCCGATGCCGCTGTGGTGGCCTTCGATCATTTCCTTGCCAATCTGCATGCAGCCACGCGGCTGTTGTCGTTACTGCGGCAGAATCCGGAGCTGATCGCTCTAATCGCGCTGGTGCTCGGTATCGCGCCGCGCCTTGCCGACACGCTGGCACGCTATCCGCAGGTGATGGATGCGCTGGTCGATCCGAGTTTCTTCGGCGCACTGCCCGGCGAGACGGAGCTCGGCCAGCGGCTGGAAGCGGCGCTGGCGCAGTCAAGCCACGACGAGGACCTGCTCGAGCGCATCCGCATGTTCGGGCTGGAATACATGTTCCTGATCGGCGTGCGCATTCTGACCGGCACGGTGACCGCGCGGCAGGCTGGCGAAGCCTTCGCGCGGCTGGCGGACGCGGTGATCCGCGCCGTGCACCGCTCGGTGTCGAATAATTTCACCGCCGCGCACGGGCGCATTGCCAAGCAGGAAAACGCCGTGTTGGCAATGGGCAAGCTCGGCGGCTACGAGATGACCGCGAGCTCCGATCTCGACCTGATCCTGATCTACGATTTCGACGACGCACATCCGGAATCGAACGGCGGGCGGCCGCTCTACGGCTCGCAGTACTTCGCGCGGCTGACCCAGCGCCTGATCAACGCGCTCACGGCGCAGACGAATTACGGCGCGCTTTACCAGGTTGACATGCGGCTGCGCCCGTCGGGTCGCGCCGGTCCGCTGGCGACGCAGATCGAAAGCTTCTTGAGTTACCAGGAAAGCGAAGCTTGGACCTGGGAGCACATGGCGCTGACGCGTGCGCGTGTGGTGTCGGCCTCGCCGGCGTTCAAGGCGCGCGTGGAAGAGGTCATTCGCGGCGTCCTGCAGCGCCCGCGCGACGCAGCGCTGATCGCCGGCGACGTGGTGGAGATGCGCGCCGCAATCGCCAAGGAGAAGGGCGACAAGGACCGCTGGGACCTGAAATATGCCGCCGGCGGGCTAATCGACATTGAGTTCATCGCGCAATATCTCCAGCTCGTGCACGCGCTCGAAAAGCCGGAAATCCTCGACACTTCGACCGCAGGCGTGCTCGACAAGGCCTGGAACCTGCGCCTCCTGGCGGTCGAGGATGCAGAGGTGCTGCGCCCGGCCGTTCAGCTTTATCAGGACGTCACGCAGATTCTGCGGCTATGCCTGCCTGGTCCGCTCGATCCGAAGGCGGCGGGGGCGGGGCTGTTGCGCCTGTTGGCGCGCGCCGGCGACGTGCCGGATTTTGCGGCGTTGGAAGCGACGCTGGTCGAGACGCAAGCGAAGGTGCGCGAGAGCTTCGTACGGATTTTGGGCAAGGCGCCCTAGGCTGCCTCGTCTTTCGGCAGCAAGCAATGCGGATCGAGCGGCAGCCGCACCACCACCAGTGTGCCCTTGCCGAGGCTGGAGCGGATGCGCATGCGCCCGCCATGCAGTTCCACCAGCGATTTGGAGATGGCAAGGCCGAGGCCGGAGCCCTGATGGCTTTTGGTGAGCTGGCTTTCCACCTGCTCGAACGGCCGGCCGAGCCTCGTCAAAGCGTCCTTGGCGATGCCGATCCCGCTATCGGCGATGCCGAGAATGATGCAGCCGTCGGCAGCGCGCCCGCGCACGGTGACGCGGCCGCCGGCAGGCGTGAATTTGACCGCGTTCGATAAGAGGTTGAGTGCGATCTGTTTGAGTGCGCGGCGGTCGGCGCGCAGCCGTAAGTTCGACGAAATCCGCGCATTCAGCGCGAGATGCTTTTCCCCCGCGCGCGCCGCGACCACGCGCATGGCCTCGCTCAAGAGCTGGTCGAGCTCGAGATCCTCGAAATCGAGGCGGATGCGGCCGGCCTCGATCTTCGACATGTCAAGGATGTCGTTGATGACGTCCAGCAGATACTCGCCGCTGCTGCGGATGTCCTTGCAATATTCATGATATTTCTCGGCGCCGAGCGGGCCGAACATGTTCGACTCCATGATCTCGGAAAAGCCGATGATGGCGTTGAGCGGCGTGCGCAGCTCGTGGCTCATATTGGCGAGGAATTTCGACTTGGCTTGGTTGGCTTCTTCGGCGCGGGTTTTTTCGGCTGCGTATTTCTCGGCGAGCTCGGCCGAGCGCTGCTGCGAGGCGCGCAGATCGGATACCGTAGCCATCAAGCGCTTCTCGCTGTCGACCAGCTTTTCTTCGTGCATTTTGAGCGCGGTAATGTCGGTGCCGACTGAGACATAACCGCCGTCCTTGGTGCGGCGCTCGCTTATATGCAGCCAGCGGCCGTCCTCCAACTGCGCTTCGAAAGTGCGGGCGCCAGGGATGGCCGGTCCGTCGGTTGAGACCTTGTTGCGAACCACCGGCTTGCGTCCGGCCGCGACCACCGATTTATAAGAAGCCCCGACGGCGATTGCCTCATCGGCCAGATCGTGTAGTTCCTGGAAATTGGAATTGCACAGCACGAGACGATTGTCGGCGTCCCAAAGCACAAAGGCTTCCGGGATGGTCTCGATAGCGTCGCGCAGGCGTAAATCGGCGGCGACGGTCTTCTCTACCAGGCTCTTCTGCTCGGTGATATCGACCGCGATGCCGATCAGATGCGGGCCGGGTTCGCGCGGCTGGCTTACCAGCTCGCAGCGGGCGCGCAGCCAGACCCAGTGACCGTCGGCATGGCGCATGCGGAAGGCATGGTCGATGACCGTCACCTTGGCGTCGACGATCTCGGTGGCGAGCTCGTAGAGCTGCACATCGTCGGGATGCACCAGCGCAGTCACGTCGCCGAAGGACAGCAGGTCCTCCTTGGCCTCCAGTCCGAGAATGTCGAACATCGACTGTGACCAGAAGATGCGGCCCCGCGCCAGGTCCCAATCCCAAAGCCCGCAGCGGCCGCGGTTGAGCGCCGTGTCGATGCGGGTGCGTACGGTCTCGTAGATCAGGTCGGCCTCGCGCGCGCGGGTCGCTTGCCAGTGGAAAGCGAAGCCGAGGATCAGCACCACGAAGCCGGTGGTGGCCGACAGCGTGAGCGTCAAAGTGGTCAGCGAGCGCCAAGTAGCGAGCGCGCCGTCGCGCGTCTGCACGACTGCGATCTGCCCCAGTGGCGGTTCGAGCAGGCGCACGGTTGCCAGCGCCTGGGTTTTATCGGGCAGGGTGATATCCATGACACCGGCGCCCGCTCCGAAAGTCGTGAGCGGCTGGGTCGGGCCGAGCAGATCGATCAGGCGGCGCCCAACTGCGCCATCGAGCGCGGGCACCGCGGCCGCGATCACGCCGTCGCTATTGGTGAGGATAAAACGGCGCCCGGCGCGGGCCGCCCAGTCGGGCAGCGCCCGCGCCAGCACTTCCTGCGGCTGCGCGACGGCGTCGGCCGGAGGATGATGCAGGCGGGCGGAAGCGAGATCGGCGAGCGCGTCGAGCACGGCCACCATGTCGCCGAGGGTCTGCCGGCGGTGGTCGAGCGCCTGCACGATGGCGCCGACACAGATGGTAACGAGGAATGCGATGATCAGCAGCGGGACGGCCCGCCGTAGCGTCGGCTCCGCCGTCAGAAGCCTTCGATACGCCGGCTTGGCGATCGATTGCGCGAGGCCTTTGATCGAATCGGATTGTACAGACGCACTCGCCACACCGGCGCGCGCCATAGACGGCCTCCGTTCGGATTTCCCCTGTCACCCTAGATCGGTAAGGATGTGCCGCATCGCTTTCCGAATCACTTTCGATTGGAATCGATGAACGGCGATTTGTCGAGAGTCCCGCCACAAATATTTAAAATTCCTTACCAGCAAATTTGCTAGCGTGGCCACTGCGTAACAGGCGGTGGTGGGGTACGCCCGCTGCCGCAAAGGCCTTGGGTAGCCCAATTGTCTACGGGGCGGCCAGCGCGCGTTCGACGATGTCGGAGAGATCGCGCGAGAGATTGGCCGAAGCCTTGATGCGCTTAAGGGCAGCTTCCGCCTTGTTGCGGCGACCTTCTTCCAGCGTGCGCCACGTGCGGAAGGCGGTCGCGAGCCGCGCCGACAACTGCGGATTTTTCGGATCGAGCGCAAGCACGGTGTCGGCGACGAAATCATATCCGGCGCCGTCGGCGCGGTTGAACTGGGTCGGGTTGCCCTGCGCGAAAGCGCCGACCACGGCGCGCACGCGGTTAGGATTGGACATCGAGAACGCGGCATGACGTGTGAGCGCACGCACGGCATCGAGCGTGTCTGCTTGCGGGATCATGGCTTGCAGCGAGAACCATTTGTCGACGATGAGGGCGTCGGAAGCGTACCGCCGGTAGAAATCGGCCAGTGTTTCCTTGCGCTGTGGCACGTCGTGCAGTGACAGCGTGGCGAGCGCCGCCATGCGGTCGGTCATGTTGTCGGCGGCCCCATATTGCCGCGCGACGCGGGCGACTGCATCCGCGGCGGCGGTGGCGGCCATAAGGTCGAGGCTGACATTACGCAGGCTGCGACGGCCGGCGCTTTTGGCGTCGGGCGAATAGCCACCGGGCACCGTCATCCGCTCGTAGAGCGTCGACAGCGCAGGCGCAAGCCGCGTGCCGATCTCGGCGCGCAGGGTGTTGCGGGCTTGATGGATGGCGTCAGGGTCGATGTCGTGGACGATTTCGCGCGCGACGTCGCCTTCGCCGGGCGGCACCAGCGCGAGCGCGACGAAAGCAGGCTCGAGCCGCGCGTCTTCGAGGATAGTGGCGAGCGCCACCATGAGCTTGTCGTCGCTGCGCAGAGCGCGGCCTGCGCGCATAGCGGCCACGTTATCGATCAAAAGCCGCATCGAGATGGTCTGCAGCGCCTGCCAGCGGTTGAAGGGATCGCTGTCATGGGCGGCAAGGAAGGAGAGATCGTCGGCGGAGAGATCGCTGTCGAGCTTGATCGGCGCCGAGAAGCCGCGGTTGAGCGAAAGCACCGGCCGTTCGGCGATGTCCGTGAAGGTGAGGCGTTGCGCCGGTTGATCGAGCACCAGCACCCCGCGCTCGAGCCTGCCGCCGTCTGAAAGCGTCAGCGGCAGATCGCGGCCGTTCTTGTCGACCAGGCCGAGCACAAGCGGAATGACCACCGGCTCCTTGTGCGTCTGACCGGGCGTGGCCGGCAAGCTCTGCTTGGCTTCCAGCGTATAGGTCTTGGTTGCGGCGTCGAAGCGGCCGACAACCGTGACCTGCGGCGTGCCGGCTTGGCTATACCAGCGCATGAACTGGCTCATGTCGCGGCGGCTTGCCTCGGCGAAGCATTGAATGAACTGCTCGACGGTGGCGGCCTCGCCGTCGTGGCGCGCGAAATAGAGGTCCATGCCGGCACGGAATTTCTCCGGCCCGATCAGCGTCTCGACCATGCGAACGAGCTCGGCGCCTTTTTCGTAGACCGTGGCCGTGTAGAAATTGTTGATCTCTTTGTAAGCTTCGGGCCGCACCGGATGCGCTAGCGGCCCCGCGTCCTCGACGAATTGCGCGGCGCGTAATGCGCGCACGTCGGATATACGCTTGACCGGGCGCGAGCGCATGTCGGCGGTGAATTCTTGGTCGCGGTAAACCGTCAAGCCTTCCTTCAAGCAAAGTTGAAACCAGTCGCGGCAGGTGATGCGGTTGCCTGTCCAGTTGTGGAAATATTCGTGCGCGATCACGCCTTCGATGTGCGAGTAGTCGGCATCGGTGGCGGTCGCCGCGCTTGCCAGCACGTATTTGTCGTTGAAGACGTTGAGGCCTTTGTTCTCCATGGCCCCCATGTTGAAGTCGGAGACCGCGACGATCATGAAGATGTCGAGGTCGTATTCGCGGCCGAAGCGCTCCTCGTCCCAGCGCATGGCGCGCTTGAGCGAGTCCATGGCGTAGCCGCAGCGGTCCTCCTTGCCGTGCTCGACATAGATGCGCAGGGTCACGTCGCGCCCCGACATGGTGCGGAACTTGTCCTCGACGCAGGCGAGGTCGCCGCCGACCAGCGCGAACAGGTAGGAGGGCTTGGGATGCGGGTCGTGCCAGACCGCGAAATGGCGTCCGCCAGGCAGGTCGCCGTGCTCGACGAGATTGCCGTTGGCGAGCAAGACCGGTGCCTCTTTTTTGCCGGCCTCAACGCGCGTGGTGTAGACCGCCATCACGTCCGGCCGGTCGCAGAAATAGGTAATGCGGCGGAAGCCTTCGGCCTCGCACTGAGTGCAATAGGTGCCGCTTGAGCGGTAGAGGCCGGAGAGCTGGGTATTGGCGGAAGGATCGGCGAGCGTCTCGATCTCCAGCGTGAAGGGGCGGTTGGGCGGCTGCGGGATGGTGAGCTCGTCGGGCGTCGCCAGATAGCTGTCGGGTGTCATTTCGGCGCCGTCGATCTTGAGCGAGCGCAACGTGAGCCCGTCGCCGTCGAGCACCAGTGGCGCGGCCGGCGTCGCCGGATTGGGCTTGAACGAGATCGTCGCGCGCACCTTGCTTTGGGTCGGGTGCAGTGCGACGTCGAGGTGGACGCTGTCCACCAGCCAGTCGGGCGGGCGGTAGTCCTTGAGGCGAATGGACTGGGCGATGTCGGTGCGCATGGTAATTGGTCTAGGATGTCCCGTGCCGGATTGGAAGGAAGAACGATGGCAACAATGCGCGCCATGGTGCTGGAAAAGCCCGGCTCGCCGTTGCTAATGCGCGAGCGCCCGCTCCCGGTTCCCGCCGGCGGCGAAATTCTGCTCGCCGTCGCCGCCTGCGGGGTCTGCCGTACCGACCTGCATGTGGCAGACGGCGAATTGCCGCATCCCAAGTTGCCGCTGGTGCCGGGCCACGAGATCGTCGGGCGTGTAACGGCGCTTGGCGAAGGCGTGAGCGGCTTCGCGCTCGGTGAGCGGGTGGGCGTGCCTTGGCTGGGCGGCACCTGCGGCGTCTGCCCTTATTGCCGCAGTGGGCGCGAGAACCTGTGCGACCATCCTGTGTTCACCGGCTATACCCGCGACGGCGGCTTTGCCTCGCACACGGTCGCCGACGCGCGCTTCTGCTTTCCGTTGGGCGAGGCGGGCGACGACGCCGAGCTTTCGCCTTGGCTGTGCGCCGGGTTGATCGGCTGGCGCAGCTACCGCATGGCAGGCGAAGGGGAGGCGCTCGGGCTCTACGGCTTCGGCGCCGCCGCCCACATTCTGGCGCAGGTGGCGAAATGGCAGGGCCGGCGCCTCTATGCCTTCACGCGCCAGGACGATAAGGCCGCGCAGGATTTCGCGCGCTCGCTCGGCGCGGTGTGGGCCGGCGGCTCGGAAGAAGAGCCGCCCGAATTGCTGGACGCCGCCATCATCTTCGCGCCCGTAGGCAGCCTGGTTCCGGCGGCGCTGCAGGCTGTGAAGAAAGGCGGCCGCGTTGTTTGCGGCGGCATCCATATGTCGGACATCCCCAGCTTTCCCTACGCGCTGCTGTGGGAGGAGCGCCGCATCCAATCGGTCGCCAATCTGACGCGGCAGGACGCGTGCGAGTTTCTCGAAATCGCACCCCAGGCCGGCATCAAGGCGGAAGTGACGCGCTATCCGCTCGCTCGCGCCAATGAAGCGCTGTCGGATCTGCGCGACGGCCGCCTGCAGGGCGCGGCGGTGCTGGTGCCATAATAGTCGTCATTCCGGGGCGCGCGCGAAGTGCGCGAACCCGGAATCCATAACCCTAATACTGCGGAGCATGGATTCCGGCCCCGCTCGCCGCGCTCGCGTCCCGAAATGATTGTCAGGACCGCATCGGCTCGGCGTGGCCAATGACGCGTTTGATCGAGGGTGAGCGCGCGCGCAAGGCGCGTTCGAGCATGTCGACCTTCTCGTGCACATCCTGCACGGTGAGCGACGGATCGACGTGGCAGTGGAAGTTGACGATCTCGCCTTCGTCGGTCTCACGCACGCGCACGTCATGCACCTCCCGGATGACGCGGCCCTCGGCTGCGATTTCTGCAAGTGCCATTTCCACAGCCTTGACCCGCTCGGGCGGCGCCTCGCGGCCCAAGGCTTCCTGCGGCTGCAGCGGCTCGATATGCGTTTCCACTTCCACGCCGGGGCCGAGCTCGGCGGCGATGGCGCTTTCCAGGCCGTCGGCCAGCGCGTGCGCCTCGCCGAGCGACAGCTTGCCGCCGACCTCGAGATCGAGCGAGACGGCGAGCCGATTGTTCAGATCGTGCACGGTGACGTGATGGACGGGGAGCGCGCGGTTGCGCGCGATCACCATGACGCGGTCGAGCACGGTCTCGTTGTCGAGGGCAACCGGATTGGTGTTGACCGTCGGCTCGGCCTCCGGCATCTGCGCGCGCAACGCCGCGGCGATCCGGTCCTTGAGCGCGCTGACGCGGTCGAGCGGCAGCGTGCGGCTCACCGCGACGGTCAGATCGATGAAGATCTTGTCGCCGACCTCGCGCGCACGCACGTCTTCGACCCGGACCACCCCCGGCACCCGGTCGGCGATGGCCGTGATCCTGGCGGCGGCGCCGGGCGGCGCCACGTCGGTGAGCGTGTCGATGGTGCGGCGGCCGAGCCGCCAGCCGGCGATCAGCACCAGCACGGCGACCGCAAGCGCCGCCGCCGAATCCGCCCACCATATCCCGAAACGGATGCCGGTCAGCCCGACCAGCACCGCCAGCGAGCCCCACAGATCGGAGGAGAAATGCAGGGCGTCGGCGGCCAGCGCGTGGCTTGAGGTTTTTTCGGCCATACGCGAGAGCGCGCGCGAGCGCAGATAATCGACCACGACCGACACCAGGATCACGCCGAAGGCCCAGGCGTTCGCCTGCACGCCGTAGCCCTCATGCGCCAGCAGCCGCTTGACGCTTTCCCAGATGACCACGCCAGACAGCAGAAACAGCAGAGCGGTTTCCGCCAAGGCCGACACCGCCTCGAACTTGCCGTGGCCATATTGATGCTCGGCGTCCGCCGGCTTGCCGGAGATGCGCACGGCGGCATAGGTCATGCCGGTGGCGCCGAGATCGATCAGCGAATGGCCGGCCTCCGACAGGATCGCCAGCGAGCCGGTCAAGAAGCCGACGATCCCCTTGGCAATCGTCAGCCCGGCCGAGGCCGCGATCGAGGTCAGCGCGACTTGTTCTTTTTCGCTCTGCATGCGGGCCCCTGTCGGCGCTGATGTAGCGCAAGCGCGGGCCTTTTGCGACCCGGACAGGAAGGCAGCGGCTGCGGCGCCATCAGTGCGGCTTCGGCCGCCCGGCGCCGTGCGCGCGCCGCCCGGCAGGCTGCGGCAGTTCTTCGACGAGCCTGGAGAACTCGCGTTCCGCCTGCGTGATCGAGCGCTCTTTGTGGCGAAGCGCGAAAAACTGCCGCCGCGGAACCGCGAAGTCGAGGGCCACCAGCGTGCCGGACTCAATTGATGACGCCACCACCAGTTTGGACAGAACCGCAGCGCCGGTGCCGTCCTCGACCGCGGCGCGTACCGCTTCGTTCGACGGCAGTTCGAGAACGAGATCGATATCCGGCATGCGCACGCCCGCCTTGGTCAACGCCTGCTCGAACAGCGCGCGCGTCGCCGATCCGCGCTCGCGCGAGACCCAGCGCATGGATTTGAGCTCGGCCGGCGAGGGCGCCTGCCGCTTCGGCCGCAGGCTGGTGCTGACGACGAGCACAAGGTCGTCGGTGGCTACCGGCGTGACGGACAAAGCGGGATCGTCGACCGGCCCTTCGACGAAACCGAGATCGGCCACGCCCTCACGCACCATGGTCGCCACGGTTTCGGTATTGCCCATGGTGAGGCGGAGCGCGATGCCCGGGTAGGCCGCGCGATAGTGGTGCATCAGCGGCGGCAGCCAGTAATTGCCGACCGTCTGGCTGGCGGCAAGCGCGAGCGAGCCGCGCTTGAGGCCCGCGAGTTCGGCCAGCACCGTCTCGGCGGCCGCGGCGCGCGCCAGCACCGCGCGCGCTTCGATCAGAAATAGGCGGCCCGCCTGCGTCAGCTCGATGCGCCGGCCGATACGGTTGAACAGCTTGGTGGCATAGCGCGCTTCGAGCGCGGCGACGGCCGCGCTCGTTGCCGATTGCGTCAGGTTGAGCTCAGCGGCGGCGCGCGTCACATGCTCGCGTTCGGCGACCGCCACGAAGACGCGTAACTGCTCCAGGGTCATCGCTACCCGTCAGGTGAACGCTCTGATCAGCAGCAGACTGAAGCCGGAGATGAAGAAAAAGGCAATAAGCCCGAGCAACAGCGGGCGCAGGCCCTCGGCGCGCAGCTTGCGGATGTCGGTTTCCAGCCCCATGGCCGCCAAGGCCATGGACAGGCCGAACGTGGTCACCATGCCGACCGGCGCCTTGATGTCGGCCGGAATGGTAACGAGGCTGTTGACCAGGATCAGGGCGATGAAGCCGACCACGAACCAGGGCGCCGGCACCTTGGCGCGTGTTTCTTTGCCGCGCCGGGGCAACAGCAGGCCGAGCGACAGCACGACCGGCGCCAGCATCATCACGCGGGTGAGCTTGGCGATGGTGGCGAAGTCGCCGGCCTGGGTTCCGTCCTGATAGGCGGCGGCAACCACCTGGGCGATCTCGTGGATCGAGCTGCCCGCCCACAAGCCGTAGGCATGCGCGTCGAGTTGCAGCGTGCCGACCAGCAGCGGGTAGGAGAACATGGCGATCGAGCCGAATACGGTGACGCAGGCGACCGCATAGGCGACGTCCTCGTCCGACCCTTCCGTGACGGTGTTGGTGGCGATCACCGCCGAGGCGCCGCAAATCGAAGTGCCGGCCGCGATGAGCTGCGTGAGCTTGGCGTCGACACCGAGCAGGCGGCCGACCCAGGTGGTGAAAAGGAAAGTAGCGAGCAGGGTGGCGACGATTATCGCCAGGCCGACGCCGCCGACCGCGATGACCTGCTGAGCGGTCAGTTGCAGACCGAGCAGGATGATGGCGAGCCGCAGGATGCGCCGCAGCGAGAAGGCGACGCCGGCCTTGGCCGCGGCCGGCGTGCGCACGACATTGTGGAAGGCGATGCCGATGAAAATTGACAGGATCATCGGGCTGAGCATGGAGATGCCCGGCAGCGCATGCAGGCCGAAGGCAGCCGCGGCGATGCCGCTCGTCAGCAAGAGGCCGGGGATGACCGCGAAAACGGCGGCAAGCGCGCCGCGCGGCGGGCGCGGCAGCACGGCAACCTGGGTCGGCACGGAAAATTCGCTCTCGGGAGTGGTTATGGACACGCGGCTGGCTCCTGTTCAGAGCCTTATATGGCGACGCGCCACTAATCGATCCAACTCATAATTACTTCTGTTTCGTTCTGTTTTTTCGATTAATCGCCCGCGCCCCCTCCAGCCTGGGCAGGAAACGCTGGCCCTCGGCCACCAGGAAGTCGCGCAGGGCGCCCGCCGCCGGCATCAGCCGCTTGGCCGCCGGCCGCACCACGAACCAGTGGCGGACTTCCGGAAGCCCCTCCACGTCCAGCACGGCCAACCGGCCGTCCTGGATTTCCGACGCGATGGTATGGCCCGAGATGAACGCGATGCCGAGGCCGGCCATGACCGCCTGCTTGATGGTCTCGTTGGAGCCGATCTCCATGCCGACACGCGGTTTGATGGCGTGCCGGTCTAAAAAGCGCTCGGCCAGCAGGCGGGTGCCGGAGCCCATTTCTCGCATCAGCAGGGTCTCGCCGGCAATATCGCGCGCCGGGATATCGCGCCGCTTGGCGAGCGGGTGATCGGGCGGCGCGATGATGACCTGCGGGTGCTCGCCAATCAGCGCGCTTTCCACCTCCACGCCCTCCGGCGGCCGCCCCATGACCGCGACATCGAAGCGCCCGTCCTTGAAGGCGGCGATAGTGTCCTCGCGGTTGCCGACGAGCAATTCGATCTCGATGTCGGGATGAGTGCGCGCAAAGGCGGCCAGCATCTGCGGTGCGAAATATTTGGCGGTGGAGACCACGCCGACGGCTACCCGCCCGCCGGCGAGCGATTTCAGCTCCGCCAGCCCGGCCGCGCAGTCGTCGAGCGCGGCGTCGATGCGTTCGGCCGCCGCCAGTACTTCCTTGCCGGCCGCGGTGAGGCTTAAGCCGCGGCTGTCGCGGTCGAAAAGCGGCAGGCCCACCGCGTCCTCGAGCTGGCGCATCTGCATAGTGACGGCAGGTGGCGTCACGTGGCAGGCCTCGGCCGCCGCCGTGAAGCTGCCACCGCGCGCGGCCGCGGCGAGCAGCCGCAATTGCTTGACCGTGATATTGCGCATCCGCTACTTCAGTTTTTCTGAACCTTGAAATAAGATAATTCAACTTTATTTAATTGGCAAGCCTTCCTAAGTTGGGCGGGACCCGGAGAAATTGATCATGGATGACCGCACCAATCTGACGAAAATCCGCGACAGCAAGAAACGCTACAAGGCCGGCGTCTTGAAATACGCCCAGATGGGCTATTGGGACGGCGACTACGAGCCGAAGGACACCGATGTCCTCGCCCTGTTTCGGGTGACTCCGCAGCAAGGCGTGGATCCGATCGAGGCGGCGGCCGCCGTTGCTGGCGAATCCTCGACCGCCACCTGGACGGTGGTGTGGACCGACCGCTTGACGGCCTGCGAGACCTACCGCGCCAAGGCCTATCGTGTGGAGCCGGTGCCAAACCAGCCCGGCCAATATTTCTGTTACGTCGCCTACGACCTCGATCTATTCGAGGAAGGCTCGATCGCCAATTTGACCGCCTCGATCATCGGCAACGTGTTCTCGTTCAAGCCGCTGAAAGCCTGCCGGCTCGAGGACATGCGCCTGCCGGTCGCTTACGTGAAGATCTTCAAGGGGCCGCCGACCGGCATCGTGGTCGAGCGTGAGCGCCTCGACAAGTTCGGCCGTCCGCTGCTCGGCGCCACCACCAAGCCGAAGCTCGGCCTCTCGGGCAAGAATTACGGCCGCGTCGTCTATGAGGCGCTGAAAGGCGGCCTCGACTTCACCAAGGACGACGAGAACATCAATTCGCAGCCCTTCATGCACTGGCGCGACCGTTTCCTCTACGTGATGGAAGCGGTCAACCGCGCCGCCGCCGAAAGCGGCGAGGTGAAGGGCCACTATCTCAACATCACCGCCGGCACCATGGAGGAGATGTACAAGCGCGGCGAATTCGCCAAGGAGCTCGGCTCGGTCATCGTGATGGTCGATCTCGTCGTCGGCTACACCGCGATCCAGTCGATCGCCAACTGGGCGCGCGACAACGACATGATCCTGCACATGCACCGCGCCGGCCACGGCACCTATACGCGGCAGAAGAATCACGGAGTCTCGTTCCGCGTCATCGCCAAGTGGCTGCGGCTCGCCGGCGTCGACCATCTGCATGCCGGCACCGCGGTCGGCAAGCTGGAAGGCGATCCGCTGACCGTGCAGGGCTATTACAATGTCTGCCGCGAGATGAAGAACGAGGTCGACCTGCCGCGCGGACTGTTCTTCGAGCAGGATTGGGCCGGCATCCGCAAGGTCATGCCGGTCGCCTCCGGCGGCATCCATGCCGGGCAGATGCATCAATTGCTCGATCTGTTCGGCGACGACGTCTGCCTGCAGTTCGGCGGCGGTACCATCGGCCACCCGATGGGCATCCAGGCCGGCGCCACCGCCAACCGCGTTGCGCTCGAGGCCATGGTGCTGGCGCGCAACGAGGGCCGCGACATCAAGACCGAAGGCCCGGAAATCCTGGCCGACGCCGCCAAGTGGTGCCAGCCCCTGCGCGCCGCGCTCGATACTTGGGGCGACATCACCTTCGAATACACCTCGACCGACACGTCGGACTACGTGCCGACCGCGGCTGCGGTCTGAACAGGAGAGAAACATCATGCGCGTAACCCAAGGTGCTTTCTCCTTCCTGCCCGATCTCGACGACAAGCAGATCGCGGCACAAGTCGAATATTGCCTGCGGCAGGGCTGGGCGGTGAGCGTCGAGTTCACCGACGATCCGCATCCCCGCAATACCTATTGGGAAATGTGGGGCATGCCGATGTTCGACCTGCACGACGCCGCCGGCGTCATGCAGGAAATCAAGGCCTGCCGCGAAGCGAATCCCGAGACCTACGTGCGGGTCAACGGCTTCGATTCCACGCGCGGCTGGGAAGCCGTGCGCCTGTCGTTCATCGTTCAGCGGCCTTCGCACGAGCCGGGTTACCGGCTCGAGCGGCAGGAGGCGCCTGGACGCACCATCCGCTACACGCTGCAGCCTTACGGCGTCGATCGCCCGGCCGGCCGGCGTTACGGCTCAGAGCAAAAGCGGAGCACGTGATGAGCCTGGCGCAACCGACGGCCGATTTCGCAGGCGCCAGCGAGGTGGTCGACCTCAAGGCGCTGCTGGCCGAGACCGATATCGCGGCGCCGATCGCCGAGCTCGAGCGCGACCTGGTGGGCTTGGCGCCGGTCAAACAGCGCATCCGCGAGATCGCCGCCTTTCTGCTGGTCGCCCGCGCGCGCGAGCAAGTCGGGCTTTCCGCCGGCGCGCCCACGTTGCACATGTCGTTCACCGGCAATCCCGGCACCGGCAAGACGACGGTTGCGCTGCGCATGGCGAGCATCCTGCACAAGCTCGGCTATGTGCGGAAAGGACATCTTGTCTCGGTGACGCGCGACGATCTGGTCGGCCAATATATCGGCCATACCGCGCCCAAGACCAAGGAAGTGCTCAAGCGCGCCATGGGCGGCGTCTTGTTTATCGACGAGGCCTATTATCTGCACCGCCCGGAAAACGAGAAGGACTACGGCCAGGAGGCGATCGAAATCCTGCTGCAGGTCATGGAGAACCAGCGCGAAGACATCGTGGTGATCCTGGCCGGCTATCGCGACCGCATGGACAAGTTTTTCGCTTCCAATCCGGGCTTCCGCTCGCGCATCGCCCACCACATCGATTTTCCCGATTACGACAATGGCGAATTGCTCGCCATCGCCGAAACGATCGCCGCCGAGAACCAGTACAAGCTCAGCCCGGCAGCGCATGAGGCGATGACCGACTACATCGCGCGCCGGCGCCAGCAGCCGAATTTCGCCAATGCCCGCTCCATCCGCAACGCCATTGACCGCGCGCGCCTGCGCCAGGCGATGCGACTGTTCAAGGATGGCGGCGCCGTCGACCGCAATGGACTGATGACCATCGAAGCTGAAGACATCACGAAAAGTCGGATTTTCGCGACCTGACGGCACGGCCGGGGGCGTGAAAGGGGGAAGCGTCATGCCAAGTCACGTTCGTCTTGATGATTATTTGAATAGCTGGGCGAAAGGCGAGCCGCAGCGCGAGGCCGTCAAGAAGACCATCGGCGCGCTGGCGGCGGCCTGCAAGGATATTTCGCAGCTCGTGGCCGCGGGCCCTTTGTCGGGCGAGCTCTCGCGGCTGCAGACGGACAAAGCCGGCGGCGATTTCCAGACCGAGCTCGATATTCTCGCCAATACGCATCTTGTCGACGCGCTGCGCATGGCTCCGGTCGCCGCCGTCGCATCGGAAGAGCTCGACGTACCGGTCGAGCTCAACCCGGGCGCGCCGCTTATCGTCGCGCTCGATCCTCTCGACGGCTCCTCCAACATCGACACCAATGTATCGATCGGCACCATTTTCTCGCTGCTGCCAAACATTCCTCCCGGCGGCGGTGCGGAACCGGCGGCGTTCCTGCGTCGCGGCCACGACCAGGTCGCCGCCGGCTATGTCCTTTACGGTCCGCAGACCTCGCTCGTGCTGACCGTTGGTGCGGGCACCGACGTCTTCACGCTCGATCCCCCCAGCGGCGCCTTCGTGCTGACCAAGCCGCAGGTGCAGGTGCCGCCGGTGAGCAATGAATTCGCCATCAACGCATCCAACGCGCGGCACTGGAGCGGGGAGGTGCGGCAGTGGTTCGACGACTGCATCGCCGGCGCCGAGGGACCGCGCGGCCGCAATTTCAACATGCGCTGGATCGCCTCTATGGTGGCGGAAGCGCACCGGCTCCTGATGCGCGGCGGAGTCTACGCCTATCCCGGCGACGCGCGGGAAGGCTATCGCAGCGGCCGCCTGCGCCTGGTTTATGAAGCCAATCCGATAGCCCTGCTGATGGAGCAGGCCGGCGGCGCCGCATCGACCGGGCGCGAGCGTATCCTCGACCGCGTTCCACGCATGCTGCACGAGCGCGTGCCGCTGATCTTCGGCTCGCGCGAGGAGGTGGCGCGGCTCGAGCGTCACCACATGGATCCGCACCCGACCGGCGAACAATCGCCCCTGTTTGGCCGGCGCGGCTTATTCCGCGCCTGACCCTTGAGCGGCCGGAGATCGTTTTCATGTCGATAAGAAATCCCATCATATCCATCACCGGTTCGTCGGGCTCTGGCACGACGTCGGTGAAGAAGACGTTCGACGAGATCTTCCGCCGCGAGAAAATCAAGGCCGCTTTCATCGAGGGCGACGCCTTCCACCGCTACGATCGCGCCGGCATGCGCGTCGCCATGGAGGAAGCGCAGAAGGCCGGCAACCACCATTTCAGCCACTTCGGTCCCGAGGCCAATCTGATCGACGAACTCGAGGCGGTGTTCCGCGAATATTCCGAGCGCGGCAGCGGCCGCACGCGCCACTACATCCATAACGAGGATGAAGCGGAGAATTATGGCTGCGCGCAGGGCACTTTCACTGATTGGCAGCCGCTGGAAAATGGAACCGACCTTTTGTTCTACGAGGGTCTGCACGGCGCGGTGGTCACCGAAACCGCCAACACGGCGCGCTACGCGGACCTGAAGATCGGCGTGGTGCCGGTCATTAATCTCGAATGGATCCAGAAGATCCACCGCGACAAGGCCGAGCGCGGTTATTCGCAGGAAGCGGTGGTCGACACCATCCTGCGCCGCATGCCGGACTATGTGAATTATATCTGCCCGCAGTTCACCGAGACCGACATCAACTTCCAGCGCGTGCCGACGGTCGACACCTCCAACCCTTTCATCGCCCGCTGGATCCCGACGCCCGACGAGTCGATGGTCGTCATCCGCTTCCGCAATCCGCGCGGCATCGATTTCGTCTACCTGGTCAAGATGATCCACGACAGCTTCATGTCGCGCGCCAATTCCATCGTCATTCCCGGCAACAAGCTCGATCTTGCCATGCAGCTCATCCTGACGCCGATGATCCTGCAACTCATCGAAAAAAAGAAACGCGCCGAATAGGGAAGGAAGCGAACGATGAACGTCGCCCCGCTGGAACTGCATACCGGACTGACCGAGCCGGCGAGCGCCGCGTTGCGCGCGCTGGCGATGGACATGGTGGAGAACACCAAATCCGGCCACCCCGGCGCGCCGCTCGGTCTCGCCGACGTCATGACGGTGCTGTGGCGCCGCCATCTGCGGCATCACCCGGGCAACCCGGCCTGGTGCGACCGCGACCGTTTCGTGCTGTCGAACGGGCATGCCTCGGCCATGCTCTACGCGCTCTTGCATCTCACCGGCTACGACCTGCCGGTCGAAGAGCTGAAACGCTTCCGCCAGCTGCATTCCAAGACGCCGGGTCATCCCGAATACGGCGTCACCGTCGGCGTGGAGACCACGACCGGCCCGCTCGGCCAAGGCTTCGCCAATGCGGTCGGCATGGCGATTGCCGAGAAGACGCTTGCCGCGCAGTTCAACCGGCAGGGTCATACGGTCGTCGACCACCGCACCTTCGTGGTGGTCGGCGACGGCTGCCTCATGGAAGGCATCAGCCACGAGGCGGCTTCGCTCGCCGGCCGGCTCGGTCTCGGCAAGCTAATCGCGCTTTACGACGACAACGGCATCTCGATCGACGGCAAGGTCGAGGAATGGTTCCCGGACGACACGCCCAAGCGGTTCGAAGCCTATGGCTGGCACGTCCTGCGTCACGTCGACGGCCATTGCCCTATCGCCGTCGAACAGGCGCTCGCTGACGCGGTCGCCGAGACCGCACGCCCGACGCTCATCTGCTGCAAGACGGTGATCGGGCGCGGCGCGCCGACCAAGCAGGGCCATCACGACACCCACGGCTCGCCGCTCGGATCCGACGAGATCGCGCGCACGCGCGAAGCGCTCGACTGGCCGCACGCGCCGTTCGTGATCCCGCCCAAGGTCGCGGAAATGTGGAACGGTTGGCGCCAGGGCGCCGCGCTCGAGGCCGAGTGGCAGCGCCGCTTCGAGGCTTACCGGGCGGCGTATCCCGAACTGGCGGCCGAGTTCCTGCGCCGCGCCGTCGACGAGTTGTCGGGCGATTTTGCGCCGGCCGCCGCCGATCTCGTCGCCAAGACGGCCGCCAAGGCAGAAAGCATCGCCACCCGCAAGGCGAGCCAGAATGCGCTTGCGGCGCTCTCGCAAGCCTTGCCGGAGCTGTTCGGCGGCTCGGCCGATCTGTCGCACTCCAACCTGACCAATCACCCGCTCACCAAACCGATCACGCGCGATCCGGCCGGCAACACGGTGTTCTTCGGCGTGCGCGAGTTCGGCATGGCGGCGATCGCCAACGGCATCGCGCTGCATGGCGGCTTTCTGCCCTATGCCGCCACCTTCCTGGTGTTTTCCGACTACGCGCGCAACGGCCTGCGCATGAGCGCGCTGATGCGGCAGCGCGTGGTCTATGTGCTCACCCACGATTCGATCGGGCTGGGCGAAGACGGCCCGAGCGTGCTCGCGCTGTCGCGGCAGGCGCTGCCGCACCAGCCGCGCGATCCCGAGCAGCTCGCAGCCGTCCAGCGCGGCGGGTACGTGCTGCACGAACCGGCCGCGGCACCCGTCGCCCTCATCATCGCCACCGGCTCGGAGGTGAAGCTCGCCCGCGCCGCGGCCGAATTGCTGGCCGCCGAAGACCTGCCCGTGCGTGTCGTCTCCATGCCCTGCGCCGACGCGTTTGAGCGGCAGGACGAATCCTGGAAGAACCGCGTGCTGCCGCCGCATCTGCCGGTGATCGCGGTGGAAGCCGGCACGACGCGCGGCTGGTGGCGTTACGCCGGGCGCAACGGCGCCGTGATCGGGCTCGATCGCTTCGGTGAATCGGCGCCCGAAAAGGAGCTCTTCAACTATTTCGGCTTCACGCCGGAACGCGTCGCCGACGCCGTGCGCGCGGCGGTCGGCCGCCGCAGCCTTGTCCCCCATTCTTGATGCCAGGGAGTAGATCATGCCGCTCGTTTCAATGCGTCAATTGCTCGATCACGCCGCCGAGGAGGGCTACGGGCTGCCGGCCTTCAACGTCAACAACATGGAGCAGATCAAGGCGATCATGGACGCCGCGCGGGCGACGCAAAGCCCGGTGATCCTGCAGGGCTCCGCCGGCGCGCGCAAATATGCCGGCGAGGCGTTCCTGCGCCACCTGGTCGCCGCCGCCGTGGAGACCTATCCGGAAATCCCCATCGTCATGCACCAGGATCACGGCGCCTCGCCGCAGGTCTGCATCGGCGCGATCCGCTCCGGCTTCACCTCGGTGATGATGGACGGCTCGCTCAAGGAAGACGCCAAGACGCCGGCCGACTACGGCTATAACGTCGCGGTCACCCGCAAGGTCGTTGAGCTCGCGCATGCGGTCGGCGTGTCGGTCGAGGGCGAGCTCGGCTGCCTCGGCTCGCTCGAGACGCTGCAAGGCGACAAGGAGGACGGCCACGGCGCGGAGGGCAAGCTATCGCGCGAGCAGCTCTTGACCGACCCCGACGAGGCCGCGCGCTTCGTCGACGAGACGCAATGCGACGCGCTGGCCATCGCCATCGGCACCTCGCATGGCGCCTACAAGTTCAAGCGCCAGCCGACCGGCGACGTCCTGGCCATCGACCGCATCAAGGCGATCCACGCTCGCCTGCCCAATACGCACCTGGTCATGCACGGCTCGTCGTCGGTGCCGCAATACCTCTTGCACGAGATCCGCTGCTACGGCGGCGACATCCCCGAGACCTATGGCGTGCCGGTGGCCGAAATCCAGGAAGGCATCCGGTACGGTGTGCGCAAGGTCAATATCGACACCGACATCCGCCTCGCCATGACGGCCGCCATGCGCCGCGTCATGAAGAAGAATTCGCGCGAATTCGACCCGCGCAAATTCCTGCAGGCGGCGATGGAGGAGACGAAAAAGGTCTGCGTCGAGCGGTTCGAAGCCTTCGGTTCGGCCGGTCAGGCGCCGAAAATCCACGCCATCGAGCTCGATGCCATGGCCCAGCGCTACCGCAGCGGCGAATTGCGCCAGATCGTGCAACGCGCCATGGCGGCCTAGCGCTGTGCAAGGACGCCGGCCAAACTCCGCGGCCGGCGGGCCTTGCATCGTATCGTCTTTCTTGAATATAAGGCGCCGACAAGCATCTCGCGCTGGATGGTGCATAATCAACAAGCAATAGGCGCAAGACCGGGAGCGGCGTAGCCATGGACGGACTGAGCGTAACGATGATCGTCGGGCTCGGCGGCTTTGCGGTCGGCCTCGTGTTCGGCGGGGTGGTGCAGGCCACCAATTTCTGCACCATGGGCAGTATTTCCGACCTGGTGCTGATGGGCGACGGGCGGCGCTTCCGCGCCTGGCTCTTGGCCATCGCGGTGGCGATCATCGGCACCCAGGCGCTCTATTTCGCCGGCGTGATCGACATCGACAAGTCGATCTATCTATCCCCCAATCTCGGCTGGCTCGGCGCCATCATCGGCGGGGCCATGTTCGGCTTCGGCATGACGCAGACCGGCGGCTGTGCAAGCAAGACACTGGTGCGGCTCGGCAGCGGCAATTTGAAGTCGCTGATCGTCATGATCGTGCTCGGCATCTTCGCCTATATGACGCTGCGCGGGTTGCTGGCGCTGGCGCGCTTGCAGATCGAGACCACCAATATCGACCTCACCACGCGCGGGATGCACAACCAGAACCTTGGCGAGATGGTCGGCATGGCGCTCGGCGTTCCGGCGGCTTACGCACGCGCGGCGGTGGCGATCGCCTTTGCGCTGTTGTTCCTGGCGGTCTGCTTCAAGGATGCGGATTTCCGGCGCAGCCCGCCCAATATCGTTGCCGGCGTGGTCATCGGCCTGACCGCCATCGCCGGCTGGCTGGTTACGGGCGTGCTGGCAAAGGACGAGTTCAACCCGGTGCAGCTCGCTTCGATCACATTCGTGGCGCCGGCCGGCGAGAGCCTGCAATATCTGATGACGTTTACCGGCGCGACTCTGAATTTCGGCGTTGCGGTCATCGGCGGCGTCATTGTCGGCGGCTTCCTGATGTCGATGGCGACCGGCACGTTCACCATCGAGACCTTTACCGACCGCAGCGATCTCGCCCGCCATCTCGGCGGTGCCATGTTGATGGGCGCCGGCGGCGTCATGGCGCTCGGCTGCACGATAGGGCAGGGCATAACCGGCATGTCGACGTTGGCGCTCGGCAGCCTGATCGCGTGGCTGTCGATCTTGGGCGGCGGCTATCTCGGCATCCGCTATCTGGAAGAGGGCTCGTTCGGCGGCGCTCTCAAGGCGGTGTTCGCCCGCGGCTGAGGCGGCTCGGTCCTACGCAAAAAAACGGCGCCCAAGGGCGCCGTTTTGTTTTTTGTCGTGCCGCGACGGCTTTACAGCCTGGCGGGTGCGCCGCCGGAGCGGCCCTGTAGTTTGGCGCTGAACGCCAGAAGGAAGGCGAGACTGCGCTGGGTTTCCGGCTTTCCGAGCAAGGACAACGTCGACATCATGCCGCCTTTCGGGGTGGGTGCCTTCGCCGATTCCTGCGCGGCTTCTTCCAGCGCCAGCCGGGTGTTCTCGGCCAGCTCTCCCATCGCCTCGTTGCCGACCGTGTTGATCATGCTCTCGGCGAACATGAACAGGCGTTCGACGATGTTGTCGGTCAAGGCATTGCGCATGGCGTGCACCGTCATGGCGAGATCGCAAATCGTGTCGATCGCGCCGACCTTGTGCAGCTCGGTGAGCCGGTCGATCAGCGAATGCACCGCCGCGTTGGTGGCCGGCTCGTTCAGTCGGTCGAGCAGTTCGAGACCGTTGCCTCCGAGCGAGGCGAGGCGCTCGATCATGCCGTCGGTCAGGGCCTCGCGCGCGGCGAGGGTGAGGCGCTCCATTTCGCCGAGCGGCGGTTGGTTGGACATATCGTTCATTGCCGTCCCCCCTAGAGCAAGCCGCGGGCCGAGAGCCAATACATGCGGTTATAGGCGAGCTTGAACCAGTGGATCATCTGCGACGGCGGGCCCGGATTGGGCGGCGTCGTGTAGTTGAACCATACATAGGTGCCGGTCGAGAATCCGGTCTCGACGAAGCAGAACACCTTGCCGTCGTAGTCGCGCGCCCAGCGGTCTTCTTTGATCAGCGAGGAGAGGTTGTCGATGATCGTGTCGGCCTCGAAATGGGCGGTCGAGCCCGCCTTCGAGATCGGCAGGTTGGTGGTGTCGCCGACGACGAAGACGTTGTCCGAGCCTTCCTTCAGCAGCGTATTGCGCACCGTCGGCACCCAGCCGCCGGCGCCCAGGTTCGAGTCGGTGATCACCGGCTGGCCGCTGTGCGGCGGCACCGTGATCAGCAGGTCGTAGGGCAGGGTCTTTCCCTCTTCCGAAGTGATGGTCTTGGCCTTGGCATCGACCGACTTGGTGTTGAAGAAGGTCTCCGACTTGATGTTGGCCTTTTCGAATTCGGGCACCGCCCAGTGCGCCACCGGCTCGAGCGAATGCAGCCGCCCGATCGGGTAGGTGTAGGTGATCTCGCTCTTGTCGAGCAGGCCCTTCGACGCGAGATAATCGCGCAGCATGAAAGTGATCTCGAGCGGCGCGACGGGGCACTTGTGCGGCGCATTGATGTTGATCACCACCTTGCCGCCTTTGAAATTGCCGAGCGCGTCGCGCATCTTGCGGGCGCCGTCGAGGTCGTAGAACCAGTGGCCGCCCTCGGTCATGCCCGGAATGTTGTCGGGTCTGATGCGCGAGCCGGTCGCGATCACCAGGAAGTCATAGCTATGGGTCTTACCCGACTCCGTGGTGACCGACTTCTTGTCGACGTCGATATGCTTGGCCGGGTCGACGATGTAGGGAACGCGGCGGTCCAGCACCTTGCGCTGGTCGCGGAACAGCTCGGACTCCCGCATCTTGCCGAATGGCACGTAAAGCAGGCCGGGCTGGTACATGTGCTTGTCGGTCGCCCCCAGCATGGTGATCGTGACGCTGCCCGCGGAAAGCTCCTCGCGCAGCTGCCGACATAACCCGTTGGCGACGATGGTGCCGGAGAGACCTCCTCCGACGATAAGAATTCTTTTGGCCATTTGTCTCCTCCCCCGTTCGACGCCGCCCCCACTCTCGCGTGCGGGCGTACGCTACCACTCTATTTGGCTTTGCGCACGACAATGCTCCAATAGCCGTCCTTCTGGGTGACGCCCACCATCTCGTGCTGGACCTTCTTCACCCATTCCGGAATGTCGTTCACCGAGCCCTTGTCGCTCGACAGAATTTCGATCTCGTCGCCCACGTTCACCAGCTTGAGCTTGGCGATCAGCTCCATCAGCGGACCCGGGCAAAAAGCGCCCCGCGCATCGATCGTTTCTCTGGCCGCCGTCGTCTCGCTCATGATCGCTCGCTTCTATAAGGTGATGAACTGCCCATTCTCGGCGTCTGACAGAAACTTGGTCAGACCGAGCGGGCCTTCGAACAAGTCGCCTTCCAGGCGATCGAGCTCCCAGCCTTGCACGTCCAGCGCCATGGAACAGGCCCACAGCTTCAGATCGCCCAATTCGCGGCCTTGGTGGAACAGGGTGATCGGATCGGGCGCCTTCTTTTCCTTGAGCAGCTTGGAATATGCGCCGCCGTGGTAGCGCGCGTCGGCGGGAATATCTTTGGCGAAGGCGAGCAGGGCATTCATGCTGACGAACACTTCGACCGGTCGTTCCGAGACGGCAGCGACCGATGCGATCATCGCCGCCATCTGTACTTTTTCATGTTCGCCCGAACAGAGCAGGATGTACAGGGTATTCGAAGCCATTGCCTAGCCGCGGCCTCTTCAAGACGTCCGCTTGATGACGAAGCTATAGACGTTGTTGTCGTTTTTGGATTCCAGCAATTCGTTGCCGGTGGTCCGGCAGAAGGCCTCGAAATCCTTCACTGCGCCGGGATCGGTCGCCAGAACCTCCAGAGTGCCGCCGGTCGGCACGTCTTTGAGCGCCTTCTTGGCGCGCAGGATAGGCAGCGGGCAATTGAGCCCTTTCACGTCGAGAAGTTGGTCGGCCATTTTGCGGTTTCCTCGGATGAAGTTTCCCAAACAGGCTAGATGAACAGGTTGATGTCGCTCTTGGTCGCGGTCTCGATATAGGTGGCCGCGCCGCCCAGTGCCGGGCCTTCGATGATGTCGTTTTGTGTGTACTCGAACAGATCCATGGTCATCTGGCAGGCGATCATCTTGACGTCGGCGTCCAGCGCCATGCCGCGCAAGTCCTCGATCGAGGCGACGCCTTTCTTCTTGATCAGGTTCTTCATCATGGCGGTCGCCGCCGCGTCGACGCCCGGCATCGCGGATACCAGATTGGGCATGCCGATATGCATGCCGAACATCGGCATCTCCATAGCGGGATTGCCCAGCGTCGAGATCTTCAGATCGAGTTTTTTCTTCAAAAGCGTCAGGCCATAAAAGGTAAAGAACATCGTCACGTCGAGCCCCATCGCGGCCGCGGTGGTGGCCAGAATGAAAGGCGGGTAGGCCCAGTCGAGCGACCCCTTGGTGACGATCATCGACATGCTTTTCGTGTTCGTGTCGGTAGCCATTGTTTCGCTCCCATGCTCGCCCGCACGCGGGCGGCGTTTCACTCGCAGCCGGCGAAGTTGTCGGCCGTCATCTTCGCTTCATAAGGTCCTGCAACGGCGCTGCCGGCGATCAGCGTGGCCTTGCCGGCGGCCCAATCGGCGGGCTTGACCTTGAGCATCCAGCCTTCGCCGTACGGGTCGGCATTGGCGATCTTCGGAGTGGCGGTGAGGGTGTCGTTGACTTCAACAACTTCCGCATTGAAGGCGATCTTGGCAGGGCCGACCCATTTTCCGGATTCGATGGTGGCGCAGGATTTGCCGCTGTCGACCTTGCGGCCGGCCTTCTTGGCGGTGAAGGCGACCAACTGGCCCGCCATCGCGGCGGCCACGGCAGTCATGCCGAGGGTGACGGTGCCGTCGGCGTTCTCGCGGTACCAGATGTTGTTGTCGACGTCGTAAAGCAGATCGTCGGGAAGATTGCAGCCACGGACGGTCGGCATGGGTCTTTTCTCCTGGTCTCAGACGGTTTCGGCGCGCTCGGGCGAGGTCTCGCGCTGGCGCAACGGCCGCGACGAGCAGCAGAACTCGCCCAGCCCCGCCACTTCTAGCTTGCCGCCGATGAATAGCGCCAGATGCTGCGCCACCATAGCACCAAGCCGCAGCCGGCGCGGTGCCTCGGGGCTCGCGGGATCGAGGCGCACGAGATTGTGATGGTAGACCAGCTCGCGGCAAGTTTCCCGGCAGGCGTTGAATGAGGGCTCGCCGCGGGCGCCCTGGCGGTGCAGCGCCAGCAGGCGGAAGCCTTCGGCCTTGCCGGTGGTTGGCGTCTGCCCGTGCGCCGTGAGCCAGGTTTCCAGGATCACCTCGCCGAGCGCCAGAAGCTCATCGGCATGTTCGGCCGCCGCCCAGCCAAGCGCCGCATCGGACATGCCCGCAAGCGCCTCGATGCGCTTGGTCGCCTCCTCGATGCTCGTGGCGCGGGGAAGAGCCATCAGCCCAGCGCCTTTTCGCGGATGAGATCGGAGGAATCGGACATATTCTCGTGCACGCCGACCTTGCGCGGCGACAGGCCGAGCGCCATGCCAAGCAGCTGGGTGAAGTAGAGGATTTTCACCGTGGTCTTGCGGCCGAACACCTTTTCTGCGCGCACCTGGTGCATCTCCAGGCCGGTGTGGCAGGTGGGACATTCTGTCGCGATGACATCGGCCCCGCAGGCTTCCGCGGTGGTGAGCAGATTGAGCACCAGCTTGGTGGACGTGTCGCTGTCGGAGAGCGTGTGGGCGCCGCCGCAGCAGGCGGTCTTGAGCGGATAGTCGACGTTCTCGGCGCCGGCCGCGGCCAACAGATCGTCCATGAAATGCGGCTGCGAGGTCGATTCAGAGCCCGGCCCCCGGTCTTTTTCCGGGAAGATGTGGCGCGGCCGCGTGTACATGCAGCCGTAATAGTTGGCGACCTTGAGACCACGAAGCGAGTTCTTCACCCGCGCCTTCAGGCCGTCCTCGCCGATCGCTTCCTTGATCCAGTCGAGCGCGTGGATGGTCTCGACCTTGCCCGCCTTGTAGACGCCGTGGCCGGCCTTGGTGGCGATGCGCGCGTTGACGTCGCGCGAGGCCTGGTCGTGCTCGAGGTCGTATTCGGCCTTCTTGAGATTGTGATAGCAGCCGTTGCAGGGCGCCATCACGGTGTCGAAGCCCATGTCTTCGGCGATCGAGAGGTTGCGCGCCGACAGATAGGTCTGCAGCTTGGGGTCGACGTTCTTCACCTCCATGGCGCCGCAGCAATTCCAGTTCTTCAGCTCGGTCAGCTCCAGCCCGAGCGCCTTGCCGAGCTCCTTGGTCGAGCGGTTATAGGCGTGGCCCGTGCCTTCCAGCGCGCAACCCGGATAGTAGGCAACCTTCTTGTACTTGCCGCTCATTACTCAGCTCCTTGCACGTCGAGATGCAGCGCGCGCGCATCGGCCGCGTGGCGCTCGGCGACGTATTCTTCGATGGCGTCGCGCGCCTTGCCCCAGCCGCGCGTGCGCGGGTGGAACACGGTGGCAAGCCCCATCTTCATCAACAGCCCGACCGGCAGCCGCATGACGAGCCCGCGCACCAGCGCGACCAGCCAATCCTGGAACAGCGGCTGCTTGGTGCGGGCGAAGAACTCGCGCAGCACCTTGCCGTCCTCGATCTTGCCGGTGGCGAAGACCTGCTCGGAGAAGGCTTCGTCGAATACCATCGACGGCTTCTTCTCGGTGAAGCCCTTCAGCTCCAGCCAGTGCGCGGTCGCCTTCATCACGCCTTCCGGATTGACGTCGCGCGGGCAGGCATAGGTGCACTTGTTGCAGGAGACGCACTGCCAGATGATGTCCTTGTCGCGCAGCAATTCGTCCTGCATGCCCAAGCGGATCAGATAGATCCAATAGCGCGGGTTGAAGTCTGGATTGACGGCGTTGACCGTGCAGGAGTTGGTGCAGGAGCCGCACTGCCAGCAGCGGTGGATATACTCGCCGCCGGGAAGCGCGGCGATCTCCTCCTCCACCTGTTCGTTATAGTCGGTGACGGCGCGCGAATTGATGAACGTGCTCCAGTGTCCGGACACGTCGACGCCTTCGAGCTCCAGGTGGTCGTGGGTGACCAGGTTCTCCGGCCGGATCAGCGATTTTTCGTGGATGGGCATCGCGCTTCCTTTACGAGCTCAATCGGCGCTGCTCGCCGAGAACATGAGCTTCACCATCGATCAGTTTGAGGCGCGTCCGCCCCGTTTCGGTGTCGACCGCATCGAGCCCGAGCAGCCGGCGCGTGTGCGCCATGGAATCTTCGTTGGCCTGGCCGCAGAAATCGCCGCGCAGATATTGCCCGCCCTTGTCGTTGATATAGCCGGCATAGATGTGGGCGCAGAGCAGGTCGACGTAAAACGTCACGTCGCGGAACACGCCATTGTCGGCAAGGAAGCCTTCCAGCTCCTCGCGCAGCGTCTGGAACGTGGCGAAATTGTCTTCGACCGGGATGGTGCCGGCATCGACGCCGTCGCTGTGCCAGATCTCGCGCAACACGCCGGTGTTGACGCGGGCGTCCCAGATCCAGCGCGTCATCAGCGGATAGCGATCTGCCGCGGTGAAATGCAGCACTTCGGCGCCGAGGTCGCGCACCCAGCGGTGCTCGCGGTCGGCCGGGAAGCCGGCATGGAAAGCGGCCAAGCGCGTATCGGCGGTGCTCACGTCCGACCAGCCGTCGAGCAGATCCTTGAGGCGCGCGTGCAGGGCGGGAAAGCCATTCTGCCCGAGCCAGGCGCTGATCTTGCGGCGCGCCGGCGTGATGAACGAGGCGAGATCGAGAAATTCGGATTCGCTCAATTCGCCGACGCGGCCCTTGCCGAGCACTTCCTCGAACAGCGAAGCCTTCAGCGCCAGTGTGCCGACATAGCGCTCCACGCCGCCGGTCGGGTCGGCAAAATCGACGAGGTGTTCGAAGGCGCGGCGCAGGCGCGGACCGGACAGATGCAGCACCGGCTTAGGCGCAGCCGGCGCACTCTGTTTATGGGCCCGCAGCGGCCACATCACTCCGCCGCCTCTTTCATGGCGCCTTGCGCCGCACTGAGCGCGGCCATGGCCGCCGCCTGACCCTGCGCGATCGAATCGTCGATCGTCTCCGGGCCGGTCGCGGCGCCGGCGACGAAAACGCCGGGACGCGAGGTCGCCGACATATTGGCGTAGGTGGAGGCCTTGCCGATATGTCCGTGCTTCTCGAGCTTGACGTCGAAGATCGCCGATAGCGTCATATTGTCGACGTTCGGATCCATGCCGATGGCATGCACGACCATGTCAAAGGGGATGGTGATGGGGCGCTTCACCAGCGTGTCCTCGCCCTTCACGATCAGGCGCTTGCCGTCCGAGGTCACCTCGGCGATGCGCGCCTTGATGTATTTCACCTTAAATTCTTCCTGGCTCTTCCAGTAATAGGTGTCCTCGTAGAGGCCGAAGGTGCGGATATCCATGTAGTAGATGTAGACGTTGCACTTGGGCAGCGTCTCGCGGATTTCCATCGCCAGGTTCGACGACACCGTGCAGCAGATCTTGGAGCACCATTCGCGGCCGATCTGGCGGTCGCGCGAGCCGACGCAAAGCAGGATGGCGACCCGCTCCGGCTCGCGGCCGTCGGAAGGACAGCGCACGCCCTTGCCGGAGGAGAGCATCTGCTCCACCTGCGTGGTGGTGACCACGTCCGGATAGGTGCCGAAGCCCCATTCCGGCTTGTTGACCGAATCGAAATGGGTGAAGCCGGTGGCGAGGATGGCAGCGCCGGCCTCGACCTTGGTGCCGTCCGACAGCGTGGCGACGAAATCGCCCGGTGCGCCGGAAAAGCTCTTCACCGTCGTGTTGAGCTGCACTTTGATCAGCTTGTTGGTCTCGACGCGCTTGACCATGCCGCCGATGGCGTCTTTCGCCCATTCGCCCGACGGCACCAGTTTGGCGTAGCCGGATTGGATGGGCGCGCCGCCGAGAAACGCTCCCTTGTCGACCAGCACGACGCGCTGGCCGGCCGTGGCCAAGGCATGGGCGGCGGAAAGACCGGCGGGGCCGCCGCCGACAACGAGAACCGGACGAGTCATTACTCCGCACCTCCGGGTTGCGCGGCGATCGCAGCCTGCGGCTTGACGTAGCCGGGGCCCGAGGTGATCGCGCGCTTGGGATCATAAAGGGTCTCGATGCGGCCGGCCTTGACCTCCTCGAGATACTTCTCGAATTCGAGCTTGGCCTTCTGCCAATCGATGCCGAGCTTCTCCAGCAGGCCTTCGAAGGGCGAGGCATGCCAGTGCAGCTGCGCCAGCTTGTAGGGGTGGGCGCCGAGCGCGAGCGCGGCGAATTGGCAGTCGGCCATGACCGGCAGCTCGTAGACCTTGCCGACCGCGCGGCCGATCCACTGGTTCTTGTCGAGCGTGGTGATGCAGCCGGTGTCGTGGCCGATCATCACGTCGGCCTTGGCTTCGTCGACGGCCACCTTGATCTTGCGGTCGATGGCGAAGGAGCGGGTGAACTCGCGTTCGCCGATGATGTGGCGGAAGCCGAAGCCGCAGCAGTCGTACCAGGTGGAGTAGTCGACCACGTTGGCGCCCAGCGTCTGCATGAGGCCGGTGGAGACGGCGACGCGGTTGCCGTCCATGACGGTCTCGTCATAGATCACGTCTTCCGGCACCATCTTGTAGACGTGGCAGGCCGGATGGATGGTCGCGCGAATGTTGCTGACGTCGATGACCTGGCGCTCCTTGATGCGATCGCGCATCACGTGCAGCCATTCCGAATAGTGCACGATCTCTTCCGGGATCAGGAGCTTGCCATCGACCAGGCGGCCGAGCTTGGCCAGAATTTTCTTCACCTGATCGCGCAGTTCGGCCGAGTGCAGAAGGAAGCCGCGAACTTCCTTGTAATTGCCGAACGAGGTGCCGCAATGCACCAGCGGATAATAGGTGCCGGCCGGCAGCCCCTGCGACTTCGCCGACATATAGGCCTGGTGGAAGTTGCGCAGAAACACGGCGGACAGGCTGACCACATTGCCGATGCCGGAGCCGTGGTAATTCCAGGCGGTGCAGGAGGTCTGATCGGTCTCGTCGAGATAGCTGACGTCCAGCTTGTTCATCAGCCAGAAAACGGACGAAGGATAGCCGGGGATATTGCCGCACTGGCCGCAGGACTTGTGCTGCCAGAGATTGGTGGTGGGAATCTTCTTTTCCCAGCCGTAGAGCGTGCGCGCCGTCACCGGCTTGTGCTCGTCGCCGACGCGGTGGACGACGATCTCGCCATCCTTCTCGAGCTGCCACATGATGTCGCGTACGTCTTCGACGCGGTCCTTGTTGGTCAGCATCGAGCGGCGGTCGATTTTGGCCTCTACCCAAGCGGTGGCCCGTTTCGCCTCCACCGGCGTCAAGTTCGACGGCTTCCATTCGCTGCCGTGGCCGGTGAAGGTCGTCTGGTTATCGCCGCGCTTGTCCATAGCGTTTCTCCTGAAATCGATTTCCGGCCTATTCGGCTGCTTCTTCTTGCTGCTCTTCAAGCCACTCGTTGTATTCCTCGCGCTTCTCGTCCATGACGTCGGTGACGACGTCGAATAGGTTTTCGTCGACCGTCTCGAGCTGGTCGAGCACGCCGGTGGCTTCCCAGATCGAATAGAGCTCGATCGAGGTCTTCAGGTTGACTTCCCAGGCCGTATCCAAAGTGTGCATGGTCGGCACCGGGATGGCCTTGCGCAAAATATTGAGCGGCGCGTCGACCTTGGTGATGTTCGGACCCCAGTCGGGGAAGTGATCGGGCGTGATCATGTTGGGCGCGAGCTGGTTGCCGGTCGAGATCACCTTCAACAGCACGCGCGAGAACGGCCGCAGCACGTCTTTCGCCGACTGCATGCCGTGCTTGATCGCCACCTCGCGCATGATCATGACGAGGCCGCCGGGCGAATTGTGGAAAGGGCAGCGCGCGGCGCAGGTGTAGCACTGGGCGCAGGCCCAGATCTTTTCCTGCATGGCGTCGTAAATGCCTTCGAGATTCTCCGTCCACAGCAGCTGGACGATCTCGCGCGGCGAATAGTCGTAATAATGCGCGGAAGGGCAGGTGGCGGTGCAGATGCCGCAGTTCAGGCAGCCGTAGAGCTCGTGATCGTAGAGCGAGTGCGTGCGAATGTCCTCGAAGACCTCTTCGAGCTTCTCATAAGGCACGACCGGCTTATTGGAGGTCGGGTCGCTGATCGCAGGCCGTTCCGCCGTCACATGCGCCGTCATTTCCACCTCGCGCGCGTTTTAGTGCGTCAGTAGGTCAGAACCCGCGTCTCGTCATCTTCCATGACTTCTTCGATGACCTTGGCGCCACCGACGATTCCCTCGCATTCGGGGATCAGGTCGGTCTCCGTCATGTCGAACAGGTCGAGATTGGGGGAGCAGCAATAGAACTTCACCCCGGCCTCGTGGGCGTCTTTGATGAAGTCGTAGACCGTCTTGGGTGAGCCGGCCTTGACCACCAGCTTTTCGGCCACGCCCTTCTTCATCAATTGGCCGGCGGTCGCGGTGCAGATGACCTCGACCTCGTAGTCCATCGCCGCGGCAACGGTCGCCTGAAAAAAGGGTGCGCCGAGTTCCTCGCCGTTGCGCGGATCGGTGTTCACCATGATAATGACGAGCTTTTTGGCCATTCCTTGCACGTCCCTAGCAAGTATTATTGACGCGCGCCGATGCCGCCGCTTTGCGGTTTGTCAAACGCGACTGTTGCAGAAATACATATTCTATTTTTTGAATTTATGCCAGAGGCAATATAAAGAAAATTTTGCGCCCGCCTGGGAAAACTGTCTACCCAGCCGGCTGCATCAGACCGGTCACTTCGATCAGGCCGATCATGATCTCGCCGAGGGCGGCGGCGATTTCTCCCTGTAGAGAGCGTAATTCGGCGAGCCTTTCCGCTGTTCCTTCAGGAACTTCCTCGAACTCCATGATCAGGTCCTCGATCATCGCCGACTTGATGCCGGGATGGCCGAGAAAGCCCAGGCAGTTTTCACGAAGCTGAAAAACCAGCGGTTCGCCGCTCGCGCTGGCGGCGAGGACCTTGGCGTCGGCCGGCAAGACCGGCCGGTCGCGCATGTAGACGGCCACGGGGAAGCTCTGCGGCAGATGGCCGCTGAGGCCGTCGGGGACCGTGCGCTCGGCGCGCTCGAGCCTGAAGCGCAGCGGCGCGTCATCGGCGCCTCCACCGGCCGAGGCGGTGAGAATGCAGGCGCCGGCGCCGATGCCGACGACCGGCAGGCCGCGGTCGAGAAAGTCACGCGTCAGGCGCAATTCGGCGCCGAGGCTTGGTATCAACCCACCACTGACCACGCCGTTGGGGCCGGCACCCAAAATGATCAGCCCGGCGAAACCCTCGCCGCTCGGCGGCAAAATCGCGCCATGCGTGAAAGGGCGTATGTATTGAAAACGGATATTGCGGCCCTCGAAGTGATCCTCCATCAGGCCTAGATATTCGGCTTCGACGTGCTGCAGGACGCAGAGGGTTTTCATCGGCTGGCGGCGGTGCGAGAGAAAACGCAGGGGTTATACTAGCGCAAGGCGCGCGGAACATATATAGTTTATTATATATGTTATGAAGGCGAGGGGACGATGGCCTGGTTCGAATTGTTGCAGGAGATCGAGCCGTTCGAGGATTTGACGTTCGACCGCAATCTGGTCGACGCGCTCGAAGACGCCGCGCGCACGCAGCCGCTCGGACCTTTGCGATTCTACACGCCCACCTTCCGCTCCTACGCCAGCGAGGAGCTGAAGGGTTGCGGCAAGGCGAGCTTCCCCGCTTTTTCCATCACCGGCGGCGCCTGCGCGCTCAATTGCGACCACTGCCAGGCGAAAATCCTCGAGCCGATGATTCCCGCCACCAGGCCGGAAGAGCTCGAGCGCAAGGTGCGCGACCTCGTCATGCTCAAAGATTTGGGCGGCTTCCTGCTGTCGGGCGGCTCCAACCGCCGCAATGAAGTGCCCTACGAGCGCTTCTATCCCACGATCGAGAAGCTCAAGCGCGAATTTCCGCACCTGAGCATCGCCGTGCACTCGGCGCTGCTCGACGAAGTACGCGCCAAGCGCATGGAAGCGGCGGGCGTCGACGTCGCCATGATGGACGTGATCGGCGCGCAGGAAACGATCCGCGACGTCTATCACCTCGACCGCCCGGTTTCCGACTTCGAGGCGACCTTGGCCGCGCTCACCGCCACCAAGATGGAAGTGGTGCCGCATATCGTGATCGGCCTGCATTACGGCCGCCTGCTGGGCGAGGAGAACGCGCTCGACATCATTTCGCGCTACAAGGTGGCGGCGCTGATCCTGGTCATCGTTTCCCCGATCTATGCGCCCCCGGACAAGCCCTTCGCCACTATCGGCACCGAGGACGTGGCGAAAACTTTCGTCGCCGCCCGCCGGCGCATTCACGATGCGCCGGTGCAGCTCGGCTGTATCCGGCCCGCCGGACTGCACAAGCTCACCACGGATGCGTATGCCGTGATGGCGGGCTTCGACGGCATCGCTTATCCGGCCGAGGGCACGGTGGCACTGGCGCGGGCTATCGGCCGGCCGGTGGAGCAGGAACATGCCTGCTGCTCGATTTCGCTCAACGGGCTTAATGGACGGCGCGCCTGCGCCGCGTGAGGATCAACGTGACGCTCGAGACGCCCGACGTTGTGGTGGTGGGCCTGGGGCCGGCAGGAAGCCGTGCCGCCGAGGCGGCCGCCCATGCGGGTCTCGAGGTGGTTGCGCTCGAGAAGCGGGCCGAGCCGGGCACGCCGGTGCAATGCGCCGAATTCGTGCCGTCGATGATCGAGCGCGACGTGCCTTCGGTCGGCGAGGTGACCGCGCAGGCGATCGAGCGCATGCTCACTTTCGTCGAAGACGACGACAGGCCTGATGAAACGCCGGAATTCCGCGGTCGCATGATCGACCGCGCCAAGTTCGACCGGTTGCTGGCGCAGAACGCGGCCAAGGCCGGCGCCGACTGCCGTTACGGCGCCAAGCTGCTCAGGATCGACGCGGACGGCACCGTGCATGTCTCGGGCGGCCAAAGCTTCAAGCCGCGCGTGCTGATCGGCGCCGACGGGCCGCGCTCGCGCGTGGGCGCGGCGATCGGTGCGGTCAATCGCGAACTGGTGGAGACGCGCCAGGTCACCGTGCCGCTCGTGCTGCCGCACGACGCGACCGATATTTTCCTCTCCGCCGACTATCGCGGCGGCTACGGCTGGCTGTTCCCCAAGGGAGCGGTGGCCAATGTCGGGCTCGGCATCATCGTCGACGGGGCGCTGAACGAGATGAGCACGCGGCGCGCGCTGAAGGCGCTGCTGCTGCTGCTGCTGTCGCGGCTGGCGGCCGAGCGCCGCATCGGCACCAATGCCTGGGCCCTCACCGGCGGCGCCATTCCGGTTGGGGGGCGGGTCAAATCGATCGGCGCGCTCGGCGCAGTCGGCGTCATGCTCGCAGGCGATGCGGCGGGCCTGACCAACCCGGTGACCGGCGCCGGCATCGCCTCCGCAGTGCAATCGGGTACGATGGCGGGACGGGCGGCGGCAGATTTCATGAATCGCGGTCATGAAGCGCTCGACGGCTACGACGAAGAGCTGGGCGACATATTCGACGCCGCGCTTGGCCGCGCCTTGCGCCGGCGGCACGAATTGCTCGCCTGCTACGACAACGGCGGCCGGCCGGACGCGCGCGCGCTCGCGGACGGCTGGATCGGCTCGCCGCGCTACTGGCGGCCGGAGCCGCAAGCGGAAAACAAAATCGAGGAGAGGACGCCATGAGCTGCCTGGAGAGCCCGCGCCAACCGGTGCCCGACTTCCTCAACGGCCTCGAGCGCACGTTCAACGACGCCAAGACCATGCAGCCGCGCGCGCCCGGCGCCATTCCGGCGGAGGCGCGCAACGGCGCGCGGGTGAAGACGCAGGACGTCAAGCCGGAAGGCTTCTACCGGCCGAACTACAATTTCCTCACGCCCAATATGCGCTCGCCGGACTACGTGCAGATGTCGACCGCGGCGGCGATCACCCTCGGCGTGATGGCGGGGTACATGCACCGTACCTCCTGCACGCGCTGCCTCAACCTGCTGCTCACCTATCCGGAAGGCTGCCGCGCCAATTGCGCCTATTGCGGGCTGGCGCGCCACCGCGAGGCCGAGCGCAACTATGCCGACCGCAACTTCATCCGCGTCGACTGGCCGGCGGTGCCTTACGACCAGGTGCTCGACATCGTCGCTTCCGGCGGCGACGGCGGGCGCTTCCACCGCATGTGCATCAGCATGATCACGCATCCGCGCTCGGACGACGACACCCGCGTGGTGTTGCGCAAATGGACCGAGCGCATCAAGCACGTGCCGGTGTCGATCCTGTCAAACCCCACCACCATGACGCGGCTTGACGTGCAGGAATTGCACGATCTCGGCGCCGACATCTTCACGGTGGCGCTCGACGCCTGCAACCGCGACGTTTTCGACAAGACGCGCGGACGCGGCGTGCAGTCGCCGCACAGCTGGGACAAGTATTGGGAAATTCTTTACGCGGCGAAGGAGATTTTCGGGCCCGAGAAGTTCGGCGCCCATCTCATCGTCGGCATGGGCGAGAGCGACCATGACGTGCTGACGCAGGTGCAGGCGATCCGCGACATGGGCGGGCACAGCCACATGTTCGCGTTCTTCCCCGAGAAGGGCTCGCTCATGGACCATCTGCCGCCGGTGCCGCGGCCGCAATGGCGGCGCATCCAGCTCGCGCGCTATCTGATCGACTATCGCGCCCACCGGCTGGAGAAGATGCGCTTCGACGAAGAGGGCCAGCTCATCGATTTCGGCCTGCCGCAGGACGAGATCGACGAGGTGATCAAGGCGGGCACCGCCTTCCGCACCTCGGGCTGCCCGGGCAAAGAGGCCGAAGACGTCTCGGCCTGCGACCGGCCCTACGGCGACTCGCCGCCCGGCAACATCGCCTCCTATCCGTTCAAGCTCAAGCGCGACGACGTCCGCAAAGTGCGCCGGCAGCTCGACAAAGGCATGCCGCGCTAGGCGAGGGCGCGGCGTTTACGCGCCTTTGCCCACTCTGCTGCACCGGGATTTGAGTAATGGCTGATATGTCCAAACCGTTCCGCGTCATCGAGACCAGCCTGCGCGGGGGCCGCGCCAATATCGCCTTCGACAAGGCGCTGATCGAGGCGCGGCAGGAAGGCAAAATCCCCAACACGATCCGCTTCCTGCGCTTTCGTCCCTGTGCGCTGATCGGCATCCATCAGATCCTCGGCCACGAGATCAAAGTCGATTACTGCAAGGCGAACGGCATCGAGCTCGTGCGCCGCATCACCGGCGGCGGCGGGCTTTATTTCGACGAGGGCCAGATCGGCTGGGAACTGGTGTTCGACCGCGCTACTTTCGGTCCGCTCGATCTGGCGGAAGTGACGCGGCGCATCTGCGAGGCGGCGGCGCTCGGGCTCAACAAGCTCGGCGTGCCGGCGAAGTACCGTCCGCGCAACGATCTCGAGGTTGACGGGCGCAAGATCAGCGGCACCGGCGGCTTCTTCGACCGCGACCTCATCTTCTACCAGGGCACGCTGCTGATCGATTTCGATGCGGCCAAGATGGCTGCGTGCCTCAACATCCCGGCCGAGAAGCTCGCCAAGCGCGACCTTCAGTCGGGGGCGCAGCGCATCATCACCATGCGCGAAGTGCTGGGCGGCAAGGTGCCCGATCTGAAGACGATCTATGACGGGCTGGTCGCCGGCTTTGCCGAGGGTCTCGGCATCGCTCCGCAATGGGGTGAGATTACACCTTACGAAGAAGAGCTCGCCGAGCGGCACTTCCGCGAAGAGATCGGAACCGACGCCTATGTCGAGATGCTCGACGCGCCGCCTACGGACGCGACCTCGGTCAGCGCCTCCTTCACCGGCCGCGGCGGCACCGTGCGCGCCGACATCAGGCTGGAGGGCCCGCAACTCGAGCTCATCCGCGAAGTGCTTATCTCCGGCGACTTCTTCGTGACGCCGCCGCGTGTGATCTTCGACCTCGAGGCCGCCTTGCGCGGGCTCGAGGCCGGCGCCGTCGCGGCGGCGATCGACGATTATTTCGCGCGTACGCCGGCCGATTTCCTGAGCCTGGGGCCGGGCGACATCCGTCACGTGATCGAGATGGCCTTGAGCACGCGCGGTGCGCGCGCCGCCGCCAGCTGAGCCTTTCGCCCTTCAGGTATTGGCTTCGCCGCGCCGCGCCAGGAAGCCGCGCGACGGATCGTAGGCGATGATCGCGCCGACCATGAACAGCACCGTGCATCCGCACACCACCGCGAGCGAAATCCAGTTCACCTGCGCGTACAAGGCAAAGCGAATGAGCTCGACTGCGTGGTTGAACGGGTTGAATTCGCACAGCGTGGCGAGCATGGGGCTGCCTTCGCGCACCCGCCAAAGCGGATAGAGCGCAGAGGAGGCGAAGAACATCGGAAAGATCACGAAGTTCATCACGCCGGCGAAATTTTCCAGCTGCTTGATCACCGACGAGATCAGCATGCCGAGAGCCCCCAGCATCAAGCCGGACAGCACCAGTGCCGGCAGCACGCAGAGATAGCCGATCGGCGGCGGTTCGATGTCCCAGAACCAGGCGATCAGCAGGAACACATAGACCTGCAGCAGCGAAACGGCGGTGCCGGCGACGAGCTTTGAGCAGAGCAGGTACCAGCGCGGCAGCGGGCTCACCAGCAACGTGCCCATATTGCCCATCTCGCGGTCGTAGACCATCGACAGCGACGATTGCATGCCGTTGAACAGCTGGATCATGGCGATCAGGCCCGGCGTGATGTATTCGGCGTAGAGAATGTAGGTCTGGTAGGGCGGGATGATCGACATGCCCAGCACTTGGCGGAAGCCGGCGGCGAAAATGAACAGCCAGACCAGCGGCCGCACCAGCGCCGAGATGAAGCGCTCGCGCTGATGCAGGAAGCGCAGGCTTTCCCGCCAGATAATGCCCTTGAGGCAGATCGCGTATTGCAGCGGCGTGAAGCCGTTGCGGTCGACCGCGGCCGCGGCCATCCGTTCGGTGCCGGCGGCGCTGGTCATGCCGCCTCGCTTTGCGCCGTGCCGGTCAGGCGCGTGAACGCTTCGCCCACGTTCTTCGCGGCGCAATCGGCGACCACCTGCTTCGACACGCCGTCGGCAAGCACGCGGCCCTGATGCAGCACGACGACCTGGTCGGTCTCGGAGACCTCGTCGATCAGATGCGTCGCCCACAGGACGCCGATGCCTTCCTCGGCGATCAAGCGGCGAACGTGGGCGAGCATATCGGCACGCGACTTGATGTCGAGACCGACGGTCGGTTCGTCGAGTACCAAGAGGCGCGGGCGGTGCAACAGCGCGCGCGCGATTTCCACCCGCCGCATCTGGCCGCCGGACAGGCTGCGCACCTTGTCGCGGGCGCGGTCGGCCAGCGCGATGCGGGCCAGCACCTCCTCGGCGCGCGTTTTCGCCTCGCGCTTGCCGATGCCGTGCAGCGCCGCGTGATAGAGCAAGTTCTGCATGACCGAGAGGTCGAGATCGAGCGTGCGCGACTGGAACACGACGCCGAGAATGCGCAGCGCTGCGCCCGAGGCGCGCGCGACGTCGTGATCGAAGATGCGAATGCCGCCGTGCTGGGTGGCGTAAAGTCGTGTGATCAGAGCAAACAGCGTGCTCTTGCCGGCGCCGTTGAGGCCGAGCAACACGGCAAAGCTCGCCGGCGCGACGGAAAAACTCACATCGTCGAGCGCCCGCCGCGCGCCATAGGAATGGCTTACGTTTTCGATCGAGAGGGCCGGTCCTGTCATGCCCTAAACCGTCTTTTCGCGGTGATCGCGCGGCCCCAACTGCTGGTCTCCGCGGAACTGTAGCCGGAGCGATCGGTGCCTGAACGAGCCGCCTGCGCGGAAATGAGCGGTAAATGGGCTATGCCATAAGACATTCTCAATTCCCGGAGGCGTAGTCTAGCGGCCGGCGGGAGTTGCGAAAAATCCCGCCGGATGCCTGCCGCTCGGGGAGGCGGAACCTTCGCCGCACCCGTGATTGTATTGCGGGAGGACCGGCGCTAGACTGTTTCCTGCGTGACGGCTCCCTAGGAGGAAATTCCAATGACCTGGACGACCCCGACGCTCGTTGAGATCTGCATCGGTCTCGAGATCAACGGCTATCTGCCGGCCGAGTTCTGATCGCGCCTTCTTCTTTCCGACCGCGGGGTGGGACCTCGTATTGCGTAACGGTCCTGACCCGCCGGTTCGGTAGAAGCAAAAATCACTGAAAGTGCCCAATCCCTTCTCCGCCCCAGCGGAGAGGCGGATGTTTTTTTTGCCTGTGCACTAGCGCCGATAGACGTACGGCCGATCGGTCCGGACGCCCGCCAGTTCGGCGACCAGCGCATGGTCAGGCGCCAGATGGCAGACCGGGTCGGTCGCGCGCGCGTTGCCCGTCAGCAGAAATGCCTGACAGCGGCAGCCGCCGAAATCCTGCTCGCGCCGCTCACAGCTCAAGCATGGCTGCGGCATCCAATCGGTGCCGCGGAAAGCGTTGAAGGCGGGCGAAGACTGCCAGATCTCCTGCAATGAGTGTTCACGCACCGACCAGAACTCCAGGCCGGGGATTACTTCCGCCGCGTGGCAGGGCAGCACGCGCCCGGACGGCGTGACATTGAGCGAGCGCCGCCCCCAGCCGCCGACGCAGGGCTTCGGAAAACGTGCGTAATAATCGGGCACCACGGCGTCGATCACGATGCGGCCGTGATGCTTGGCGCGCAGCGCCTCGACCGCCGCCACCGCGCGCTCGACCTGCTCGCGCGTGGGCATCAGCGCGGCGCGGTTTTCGAGCGCCCAGCCGTAATACTGCACATGCGCGATCTCGATGCGGCCGGCGCCGAGCGCCAAGGCCTGCTCGACCATTTCCTCGACGCGGTCGATATTGGTGCGATGCACCACCATGTTGATGGTGAGCGGCAGGCCGAGCCGCACCACTTCGGCGGCAAGCGCGTTCTTTCGCTCGTAGGCGCCCTGGTAGCCGGCGATATGGTCGGCGGAGGCCGCTCGGCTATCCTGAATTGAAATTTGCACGTGATCGAGGCCGGCCTCGGCAAGCGCGGCGAGCGTTTCGTTGCGCAAGCCGACGCCGGAGGTGATGAGATTGGTGTAGAGCGGAGCGTCGTGCGCCGCCGCCACCAGCGCGACGATGTCGCGGCGCGCGGCCGGTTCGCCGCCGGAGATGTGGACTTGCAAGACGCCAAGCGCGGCCGCCTCGCGGAACACGCGGCTCCAGGTTTCCGTGTCGAGCTCGTCGGAGCGGCGGTCGAGCTTGACAGGATTGGAGCAATAAGGGCAGCCGAGCGGGCAGCGGTGCGTGAGTTCCGCCAAAAGTCCGAGCGGTTTGTGCAGCACCTGTCCGTTGCCGGCGGCCATAATCAGAGTTCCAGGAGTTGCTTGTCGGCGAGCGAGCCGAGCAGCGTCTTCACGTCGCCGAGCACGCGCTCGCGCGGCGCGTTGTAGGCCGCCGCCAGCTCGTCGGCAATGGCGGAGACGGTCGCCTTGCCGTCGCAGCGTTTGAGAATCTCGATGGCGATCGCGTCGGGCTTGAATACGCGCTCGGGCGCCAGCAGGACCATGCCGCCCTGCGCGGGACTGTCGACGAGACGCACGCCGCGCGGCAGGCGCGGCACGGCGTCATCGGGGACGTTGCGGGGCGCGCCGCTCATGCGCCGTGATCCTGCGGAACGAATGCGCCGGGCGGAACCTGCTTGGGCGCGACGTAGCTGTGATAGAGCGCGTCCAGCATGGACCACAGGATGTCGCATTTGAAGAGCAGCGCGTCGAGCACGGCGCGCTGGCTTTCCGGCGTCGTGGCGTGCCGGCGCACGTAATCGAGTGCGAAGGCGGAGTTGCGGTTGGCCTGCGGCGGACGCTTATCGAAATAGGCAAGCGTCTCGCGCGTGACGAAAGGGTAACCGGCGAGCATTCCCGCCACCCGTTCGCCAATGATGGTGGGCGAAAACAATTCGGTGAGCGAGGAAGCGATGGCTTCCAGAAGCGTCTTCTCGCGCACGAAGCGTACATAGGCATCGACCGCAAAGCGCGTCGCCGGCAGAATAAGCCGCGTGGATGTGACCTCGTCGCGGGGAAGACCGAGCCCGTCGGTCAAGCGCAGCCAACGCGCGATGCCGCCGTCGTCTTCGTGCTCGCCGTCGTGGTCGACCAGGCGGCTGCGCCATTCGCGCCGCACCGCGCGATCCTCGCAGCGGCCGATCAGGCTCGCATCCTTCAGCGGAATGCTGGCCTGGTAGTAGTAACGGTTGAGCGCCCAGGCCTGCACCTGGCCTTTCGTGCATTGGCCGCTATGCAGCATGTGATGAAAAGGGTGCAGGCGGTGATAGCGCTTGGCGCCAATATCGCGCAACGCGGCTTCGAGCTCGTCGGACGTCAGCAAATTGACAGTGGCACTTACGTTCACAGCACGATCTCCATGCCGTCTTCGGCAACCTCGACGCCCGCCGCTTCCACCCGTAGGCGCTCCGGGGAGCCCTCGATCAGGATCGGGTTGGTGTTGTTGATATGGATATAGAAGCGGCGCGCCGAAAGCCCCGCCAGCGCGGCAAGCGAGCCGTCGCCGCCGTCGATCGGCATGTGCCCCATGCGGCGCCCGCTCTTCGACCCGCTGCCGTTGCGGATCATCTCGTCGTCGGTGAACAGGGTGCCGTCGAACATCACCAGGTCCGCTTTTTCGAGCCGCGTCTTGAGCGCCGGGGTTATCGCGGCGGCGCCCGGCACGAAGACGAGGCGGCGGCCGCCGGCGCGCAATTCGACGCCGACATTACTGCCGCTCTCTTCCGCCGTCTGCGGCTCGCCTTGTTCCAAATAAAGCGGCACCTTGCCCGGCGCGGCGAACAGTTCGATGTCGATCCCGGCCGCCGCGAACGGCCGCTCGAGCGCGACCGCGCGGCGCTGGACGACGCCGTCCGCCAGCACGCCGAAGATCGAATTTGCCGCGAGGATGGCAAGGGTCGTTTCGCTGCCGTAGATCGTGAAGGGTTGCCGCTCGCGCAGGTTCAACAGGCCCGCAATCTGGTCGACTTCGGCGCCGGTCAACACCACCGCTTCGATCGGGCTGCCGCGCACGCCGCCGTGCGGCGCCAGCTGCGGCGTCGCCGCCAGTTGCGCGCGCAGGTCGGGCGCGGCGTTGAGCAGGATCCAGCGCTGCCCGTCGGCAGAAACGGCCAAGCTTGCCTGCGTGCGCGCGCGCACGCGCTTGTCGCCCTCCCAGGCCAGGCGGCAGACAGGACAGCGGCAATTCCACTGCGGAAAGCCGCCGCCGGCCGCCGAGCCGAGGACGATGGCCGTCAAACGGCCCATGGCCGCGCGGTCACGCGATACATCAGAACTCGGCGGGCAAATATCCGTTGATTTCGAGTCCGATGCAGATTTCGACGAGGGTGGGCGTGGTCCAGGTCATGGCGGCAGTCCTCCCGATGCGTTTGTGCGCAGGATAGCCCACGCCGGTGCCTCACTCAATGCGCGGAGGCGCAAAGCAAAGTCGAGCCCCGTCGGCGTCCGCCGCCGCCGGTCCGTCCATTACTCGGCGGCCACCATCGCCACATTGAGCTCGGCAACTTCTTCCGGCTCGATCTCGCGCGCCGCGAGCGGGGCGGTGGCCGGCTGCTGCGCGCGGCTGACGCCGACGAGCTTGGCCGGATTGCCGCGCCAGACCGTGTGGCGTTCGAGCACCTCGCCCTTCATCAGGAACGAGTTGGCGTCGAGAACGACGTGCTCGCCCATGGTCACGCCGTAGTGCGCGAAGGCTCCGGGACCGAGCGTCGAGCCGCTGCCGACCCGCACATAATCGGATTTGAACACGCCTTCCTCGAGCGAATGCGCCTGCAGGACGCTGCCCTCGTTGAGATTGACGCAATCGCCGATCTCGGTGAGCGTCCGCTCGGTAATCGAGCAGCCGCCGTCGTACACCTTGCGGCCGATCTTGATCCCGACCAGCCGGGAAACGAGGTTTTTGAACGGGGTTCCGCCAAAGCGTTCGATGATCGGCGAATTGGACAGCTTCCAATGCCGCTCATGCGCCCAGAAATAGGGATCGTAAATCGAGACCATCTTCGGCGTCAGCCGCCCGAAAGCGAGGCTCGCCCGCTCGATCGCCGCGAAGAAGGCGAGGGCGAATAACGAGATCAGTGCACCGGCCAAGAAAAGCGCCAGCGCGCCGTAGGCGGGATAGCTCTCGATCCCCAGGTGCGCGACGAAAAGCACGGCGAAAATAAAAAGCCAACGGGTCAGCAGGAACAGCGACGCCGTCACCAGGTTGTGCCAATTCTTTTGGGCAATGCGCTGCCGGCGCATTTGCGGACTGAACGCGACGTTCACGCCCTTGTCGCGCTCCACCATGCGCGGGATTTCGAAACACGGCGAGCCCAAAAGGCCGACGTTCTCGCGCACGGGACCATCGATGGGGATCATCACCTTGGTGCCGAGCAGACAATTCGCTCCGGTGCGGCCGTCCGGCGGGTAATGAATGTCGTTGCCGAGATAGTTGCGATCGCCAATTCGCGTCCGATTTAAGCGGAACGAAGAACTCGACATGTGCATGTTGATCATCGACAAGCCGTCGGACACCATGGTCCGGCTGCCGATCTCGCACAGGAACGGATTATCGTGGCGCTGATTGGTGCCGAAATTCGATCCCGTCTGTTCTACTTCGTTCAAATTCCAGCCGACGAAGCGCATGTAATGGACGATGATCGAGCTGTCGCCAAACAGCAGGTTATAGAAGCGCGAGTTGCTTAACCTGGAAACGAGGGTCTGCAGCCAGTAATGGAAACCGTATAGCACGTAAGTTTTGTCGGGCTCGAGGAATAGGTTGCAGAGCCGGGGGATCGCGTAGACGATCGCTAGTCCGAGCAACATCGCGGCGACCAGAAGGCCCGCCGATGCGACCAGCATCAACGAAACGAATCCCGAGGTCGGCTCGTGCAAGTGCCCCATCTTAATGCCGGTGACGTGCGTAAAGATCTCGTACCAGTAGTGCAGTGCAACGATCGAGATCGGCGCCGCGAACCCGATCAGGCTGGCGAGTTGAAGCGCGGCATAGAGTCCGCGCCGCAGTAAAGAGCAGTCCATGGGCGCGATCGGGCAATAGTCGGACTGGCACTCGAGCGCCGGGGAGCCGTGGTAATGCCTGCCGTCGGGGACGCGCTGCCCGCTTTGTAACGAAGAGGCATGCCCGAGTTGCGCGCCATCGCCCATTGCGGTGTCGATATCGAGCACGCTCGCTTCGCCGACGAAAGCGTCGCTGCCGATTTCGACCGGGCCAATTTCAATGAAATTGGCGCGTGCCCGATAGCCGAGCAGGATCGAGTCCTTGCGCAGGATCGTGTTTTCGCCAACCGAAAACAGATCGGTCGTAACCGGGATAAAGCGAGAAGTAATGACGGCGCCACGCCCGATGCGGGCGCCCAGGGCGCGGAGGTAAAGGTTATAGAGCGGACCGCCGATGAACGCGGACACCGGTGCGGTACGCACCAACGTCTTGACCATCCAGAAGCGAAAATAGCGCAGGCTCCAGATCGGGATCCGCTCGCGCTTCCATTTTCCGATCAGCAGCCACTTGGCGGCGACCGGCAGGGCAGTCAGACCGGCGAAAGCTGCCGCCGCGGCGACGATCGCGCGCAAATAGAGTTCGAACGGGCTGTGAACGTCGCGAAGGCTCCATTCGATGCCGAGCGTGGCCACGCGCAGCACGAACAGGCCATAGCCGGCATAGAAAAGAAGCTGAAGAGCACCGCACCCATAGTAGGAGAGGTCGGATGGAGTGTGGATTGGCTCCGGTTTGCTCGCGACGATATTTTGGTTCGCTGCACCCTCCAACCGAACCGCGAGCTTGGCGATGGTCGGATTCTGGTAGATGTCGCGCATCGAAACGTTGGCCAATGCCGGGTACTGCCGCAGCCTGGCGCAAAATCGCGCCATCAGCAGGGAATGCGCGCCGAGGTCGTCGAAGAAATGATCATCGATTGAAATACGATCGATCTTCAGCACATCGGCGAGGTTACGAGCAAGGATGCGCTCGCCGTCTGATCTTGCCTCGACGAGTCCTTTGCCGACTTGGCCGCGCGGTCCTTTTGGCTTCGGTAGCGCCTTGTAGTCTGCCTTGTTGCTGATCAGCATGGGAATAAATGGCAACTCTTCAAGGAAAGCCGGAACCATGTTGGCCGGCAGCCGGCTTCGCAGCGCCTCTGCGATTTCGCTGCGGCCCAAGCGTGCTCCCTTTTTGAACGAATAGTATGCGACCAGCTCCGGCATCCCCGGTTCCGGCTCGAAGGCCGCGACGGCAGCCTGAGCGACTTGCGGCAATTCCAACAGTGTCGCTTCGATTTCGGCCGTCTCGATGCGAACTCCGCGGATTTTGACCTGCGTGTCGATACGGCCGTGATATTCGATCTCGCCGTCGGCGTTGATGCGGCCTCGATCGCCGGTCCGGTAAATGCGTTTGGAAGGATTGTTGGCGATGCCAAGAAAGTCGGGAATGAATTTCTGCGCGGTGAGCTCATCGCGATTGAGGTAACCGGCGGCAAGCCCGATGCCGGCTATGCCGATCTCGCCGAATTCGCCGTTGGCGACCGTCTTGAATTCTTGCGGATGAAGAATGACCACGGAATAAGTGGGCAAGGGCCGGCCGATGGTAACCGGCTTGTCCGGCGTCAACTCGGTGAGGGTCGCCGTTACGGTGGCTTCGGTGGGGCCGTAGGAGTTAAGAATGACGCGCCCGCGACGATGCCAACGGCGCACCAGATTTTGCGTACAGGCTTCGCCCCCGACCAGCAGAATTCTCAGATCGGGCAGGTCTTGTTCGATCGTCGCCAGCAGGGTGGGGCAGCAGGCGAGGCAAGTGACCCGGCGGCCGAGCAAGAATTGGCTGAGCTCGTCGCCGACAAGACTGACCCCCGGTGGGGCGGGCACAAGCGTCGCGCCCGCCATCAGCGGCACCCAAATCTCCTCAACCGAGAAATCAAACGCGATCGTCATGCCTTGATACACGCGATCGCGCGGCGCATAGCCGTAAAGTGCGGAGGCTGTTCGGACGAAATTGCAGATGCTCGGATGCTCGATCACGACCCCCTTCGGATTGCCGGTCGTGCCCGAGGTGTAGATGATGTAACAAACCTGATCGACGGGCGCCCCCGCTTCACCGTCCGCGAGCGGCTTGCGAGATTCGATATTGACCGCGGGCTTGGCGACGTCGATCAGCACGTGCGGCATGTCGAGCGCCGCCAGTTTTTCGCGGAAGGGAGACATCGACACGATCGCCTCAAGCCCGGCGTCGTTCGCAATGTAACGCATGCGCTCGATCGGGAAACCCGGGTCAAGCGGCACATAGGCCGCGTTGGTTTTCATTACCGCTAGAAGCGCGACGTAGGTCTCGACGGCCTTGTCGAACAGCAATCCTATGCGGTCGCCACTCTTGATACCCTGGCGCAGGAGGAATCGCGCGAGTTGGTTCGCGCGCGCGTCAAGCTCCCGATAGCTCAGGGCCGCTTCATCGGTGACGACCGCTTCGTGATCCGCGAACTGTTCGCAGCACGTTTCGATAAGGTGATTGAGCCTTTCGCCCTCCCGCCATCGGATTGCGCCTTCGCCACCGACGGAAGGCTGTGTCAACCGCTTAAGGAATGCATTCTCGGCCGATTCCGCGAGAATCTTTGCGCTGCAGGCGTCTGCGATGCGGGAATAGCCGACGCCACTGGCAACCTGACCGTCGGCGCATCGGTCGAGTTTGAAGCTGCTGGTCAAAGCACTGCTCTACTTTGGAAGATTCCAAATGGCCCGACGAAGCAACTACAACTCATGGCGCGAAAGGTCGGCCAGAACATGCGAATTCCAGCGAGAAAACCTCACCGGAGTTTGAAGCTGGCTAGCCCGTGGTGTTCGTCCGGAAGGATTGATTTGCCCCTTGCGCAAAATGGCGCGGCGAACCTGAACGCATGATGAATAAGGCCGGCGGTTGATTTTCAGCGCGAAGGTGACGGGTCGCGCAGCCGCGCTCGCGTCGCCGGCCGACGCATCATGGTGGGCTCCCGGCGACGTCGCCAAGCCGGCCGAAAGAGCGCCAGCATTGACTTGCCGGCGGTCGCCAAGGCCCGCCGTTCTGGGCCATAGACGCGCAGCCGATGGCATGACCGGCACGCCGGAACGACCTTTATCGGCAGACCGGGTTGAATAACGCAGGGTTTTACATGCACACTATTTCCGGTTGGCTGGCCTCTGTGGCGCGGCCAGCCCCAATGCTAGTCGGCTCCGGGTCGTCGATGCGGGGTTATCCGAGGAGGGCCGAAGCGCACGGCCGCGATCGATTGCGCGCAAAGGGCGGCGGTGGCGAAACTTCTCGAGATCGAGAACCTGCATACACAGTTTTTCACGTCGGCCGGCGTGGTCAGAGCGGTCGACGGCATTTCTTATGACGTGAACGAGGGCGAAACGATCGCGGTGGTCGGCGAGTCCGGCTGCGGCAAATCGGTCAGCGCCCTTTCGGTCTTGCGCCTCATTCCCGATCCGCCGGGGCGCATTACCGGCGGCAGCATCCGCTTCCAGGGACGCGATCTGCTCAAGCTGAGCGACGAAGAAATCCGCGACGTGCGCGGCAAGGACATCGCTATGGTGTTCCAGGAGCCGATGACTTCGCTCAATCCGGTGCTGACCATCGGTCGCCAGCTCACCGAGACCTTGCAGCAGCATCTCAACATGAGCAGCGAGCAAGCGACGGCCCGCGCGACCGAGCTGTTGGGCATGGTCGGCATTTCCGAACCTGCCCGGCGGCTCAGGCAGTACCCGCATCACTTGAGCGGCGGCATGCGCCAGCGCGTCATGATCGCCATGGCGCTGTGCTGCGAGCCCAAGCTCATCATCGCCGACGAGCCGACCACCGCGCTCGACGTGACCATCCAGGCGCAAATTCTCGAATTGATGAAGGACCTGACACGCCGCCTCGGCGTGGCTCTGATCGTCATTACCCACAATCTCGAAATCGTCGCCCGCTACGCCGACCGCGTGAACGTGATGTATGCCGGCCGCATCATCGAAAGCGGCAGCGCGGACGATATCTACCACGACCCGCGACACCCTTATACGCTGGCGCTGCTCAAGTCGGTCCCCCGCATGGACCAGCCGCGCAAAGGCAGGCTTGACCCCGTGCAGGGCCAGCCGCCCGATCTCACGCGGCTGGACAACAGCTGCTCGTTTCGGCCGCGTTGCAGCTTCGTCATCGAGCGCTGCGCCGATGCGCCCTATCTGGAGAAAGTCGGGGTCGAAGGACACATCGCGGCCTGCTGGCAGGCGCAGAAGGTGGCCGAATCCTTAAGGAAGGTGTCATGACTACGGTGCAGTCCGTGGCCGAACCGGAACGCGCCGGCGGCGGACAACGCCGCCAGTCGGAACTGCGCGTCGCCGAGGCGCCGGTTCTCGTCAATGTCCGCAATCTGAAAATGCATTTCCCGGTGACCGAAGGTGCGCTGATCCCGCGCGTGGTGGCGCACGTGAAGGCGGTCGACGGAATCAGCTTCACCATTCGCAAGGGCGAGACATTGGGCCTGGTCGGCGAGTCGGGCTGCGGTAAGACGACCACCGGCCGCTGTATTCTGCAGCTCGAGCATGCCACCGACGGTGAAATTCTGTACGAGGGGCAGAACCTGATCGATCTCGACCGCAAGTCGATGATGGCGCTGCGGCGAAAGATCCAGGTCATTTTCCAGGACCCGTATTCGTCGCTCAATCCGCGCATGAAGATCGGTGAGATTATCGCCGAACCCATGCTCGTGCATAAGATCGAGCCGGACAGGGCGGCGCGTAGTGCGCGCGTCAAGGAACTGCTCCGGCTGTGCGGGCTCGATCCCCGCTTCGCCGACCGCTATCCGCACGAGATGAGCGGCGGCCAGCGGCAGCGGGTCGGCATCGCGCGCGCTCTTTCGGTGCGCCCCGAGTTCATCATTTGCGATGAGGCGATCTCGGCGTTGGACGTGTCGATCCAGGCGCAAATCATCAATCTGCTGGAGGACCTGCGCGACAAGTTCGATCTGACGTACTTGTTCATCGCTCACGATCTCAGCGTCGTGCGCCACATCTGCCACCGGGTGGCGGTCATGTATCTGGGCAAAATCGTCGAATTGGCGGAATGCGACGAGTTGTACAATAACCCGTTGCATCCTTATACTCAAGCGCTGCTCGCCGCGGTGCCGGTGCCGGATCCGGAGGTGGAAAGAAAGCGTGCGCACCAGATTGTCAAAGGCGAAGTGCCGAGCCCGATGAACCCGCCGAGCGGATGCGTATTCCACCCGCGTTGCCGGCTGGCGGTGGCACCCTGTTCGCAACAAATTCCCGAGTTTCGGGAATTGCGGCCAGACCATTGGGTGTCCTGTTCCGTCATTTGATCGCTCCGCCAGAAGAGCGAGGCGTCATGAGGACACGCAAAGATCCTCAGGCAAAGTAAACAGAGGAAACGTCCCAGGGGAGGAAACAATGAAACCGTATCGATTGGTTCGCTCGCTGCTCGCGTTGGCGGCGGGAATGGTGCTCGCCGTCGCCTTCAGCGGACCTCCTGCACAGGCGCAGGCGCCAAAGCACGGCGGCGTCCTCAAATTCGTCGTGCCCGACGAGCCGCCGAGCTACGACGGCCATCGAGAGACGACATTCGCACTGATCCATCCGATCGCGCCGTTCTACAGCCTGCTGATCCGGGTCAATCCGAACGAGCCATACAAGTCCGGCGACTTCGTCTGCGATCTGTGCACGGAAATGCCGAAGGCCGAAGACGGCGGCAAGAGCTACACTTTCCACTTGCGCACGGGCGTGAAGTTCTCCGACGGCTCCGATCTCACCGCCAAGGACGTCGTCGCCACCTACAAGAAGATCATCTGGCCGCCGGCAGGCGTCTCCAGCGCGCGCAAGGCCTTTTACGTGATGGTCGATAGCGTCACCGCGCCCGACGACCATACGGTGGTTTTCAAGCTGAAATATCCCTCCGGCGCTTTCATCCCGGCGCTGGCGAACCCGTACAATTTCATCTACTCGAAGGCCAAGCTCGACCAGGACATTCACTGGTACGAGAAGAACGTGATGGGCTCGGGACCGTTCGTCTGGGATGGCCGCGAAGCCGGCGCCTTTATCAGAGGCAAACGCAATCCCAACTACTTCCACAAGGGCAAGCCCTACCTCGACGGATTCGAGGCGATCTTCGCCAAGAAACAGTCGCTGCGGGTGCAGGCGATCCAGGGCGATCGCGCCGCCATCGAATTCCGCGGCTTCCCGCCGCGCAGCCGCGACGACCTCGTGCGGGCGCTGGGCAACAAGATCCACGTCCAGGAGAGCAATTGGAACTGCGTGCTGATCGTCACGCCGAACTCCAAGCGCAAGCCGTTCGACGACGTGCGTGTGCGGCGGGCGCTGACCTTGGCGATCGACCGTTGGGGCGGCTCCAAGTATCTGTCGAAGATCGCCATCGTGAAGGCGGTCGGCGGCATCGTCTTCCCCGGCCACGAGCTGGCCGCGACCGACGACGAGCTAAAGCAGCTTGCCGGCTACTGGCCGGACATCAAGAAGTCGCGGGCCGAAGCGATGAAGCTGCTCAAGGAAGCCGGCCAGGAGCACCTCAAGTTCACGCTCTATAACCGCGCCGTCGACCAGCCATACAAATTTGTCGGTACCTGGCTGATCGACCAGTGGAAGCAGATTGGCCTCACCGTCGACCAGAAGGCCGAGCCAACCGGTCCCTTCTACGCAAACCTGCGCCGGAAGAAGGATTTCGACGTCGCGCTCAACTTCAACTGCCAGGCGGTGGTCAATCCGCTGCTCGACGTCGCCGCCTTCCTTTCCGACGACAAGACCAGCAATCAGTACGGCTCGTACAAGGATCGCGAGCTGGACAAGCTGTACGATGCGATGAACCAGTCAGGCGACGTCAAGGAGCAGCGCGCCATCATGCGCAAGTACGAGAAGCGGGCCGTCGATGAGCAAGCGCATCAGTTCATCACCCTGTGGTGGTACCGCATCATCCCGCACCGCTCGTACGTCAAGGGATGGTACGTCACCCCGAGCCATTATCTGAACCAGCAACTGGAAACGGTCTGGCTCGACAAATAGAGCGCTGCGCGCAGCCGGGAACGGGAGGTTCTCGCCCGCGGCGCCGATGCCGCGGGCGAGGGACCGGCAGGTGAGCAGTCATGTATCAATACATCGTCAAGCGTGTGCTGCTGATGATCCCGACGCTTTTCGGGGCGGCGGTGCTCGTGTTCTTTCTGATGCGCCTCATCCCGGGCGACATCTGCGAGCTGCGGCTCGCCGGCAGCGGCGCCACCTTCAGCCAGAGTGCGCTGGACAATTGCCGCCACGATGTCGGCATCGACCAGCCGGTTATCGTGCAGTTCGGCCGGTTCGTCTGGGGCATAATGACCTTCGATTTCGGCAACTCCATGTGGACCGGCCGTCCGATCGTGCACGAAATCAGGCTGCGGTTCGAGCTGTCGCTAATGATCGCAATCCTGGCGACCATAACGGCGACGATCTTCGCAATTCCGCTCGGCACGATCGCGGCGCTCAAACAGGACACCTGGGTCGACTACGTGGTGCGCATCATCAGCATCGTTGGTATCGCCACGCCGTCGTTCTGGTTCGGCATCCTCATCATTTTCGGCATCCTCTTCACGACGCAGTGGTGGTCGGGCGTGCCCTGGATGCCGCCGATCGAATACAAATCCGACTGGACCAGCTGGGCCAATATCCAGAACAACCTCAATGTCCTGATATGGCCGGCGATCGCGACCGGCTATCGCTATTCGGCGGTGGCGATGCGTATGACGCGTTCCACCATGCTCGAAGTGCTGCGCGAGGACTATATTCGAACGGCGCGCGCCAAGGGATTGCTGGAACGCGTGATCATCGCGCGGCACGCGCTTAAGAACGCGATGCTTCCGGTGGTCACGGTCATCGCGCTGGAGTTCGCGTTCCTGATGGGCGGGCTCGTGGTCACCGAGCAGGTCTTTAACCTCAACGGGCTCGGCAAGCTTTTCGTCGAATCGGTGCTTAATTACGACTACACCATGACCCAGGCACTGGTGATGCTTGTCGTCATGGTGTTTGTTCTCACCAACTTTGCCGTCGATATTTTCTACGCTTGGCTCGATCCTCGCATCCGCTTCCGATAGGGCACAGACATGGCGGTCGTCTCCGAAGTCCAGGCCGAAGCGCAATTCGAGACCCTGACCGACAAGCGGCCGGTCGGTCGCGTCATTCTTGACCTCGCGCGCCGCAAGCCGCTTGGGGCGGCCGGCGGACTCATCGTGGTGGTCATGATCGCCGCCGCTGCGTTCGCCAACGTGCTGACCTCGTACGATCCGGTGGCCAATTCCTTTGCCGACATGACGCTGCCGCCGAGCTGGCAGCATCTGCTCGGCACCGATCAGTTCGGTCGCGACCTGTTTTCCCGCATCATCTACGGTGCCCGCACTGCGCTGGTAGTGAGCTTCAGCTCGTCGATCGTGGGCGCCTCGATCGGCCTCATCTTCGGCGTCGGCAGCGCCTATTTCGGCGGCCGGATCGACCTGATTTTCCAGCGCATCATGGATGTGTTTTTGGCGTTCCCGCTGATCATCATGGCGTTGGCCATGGTCGCGATCTTCGGCACCGGCGCACAGAACGTGATCATCGCCATCACCATCCCCTTCATCCCACGCTGCTCCCGCGTGGTGCGCTCGTCGGCGCTTGCGATCCGCGAGGTGCCTTATATCGACGCCGCCCGCGCCAACGGCTTTTCCCATGCGCGGATCATCCTGCGGCACATGGTGCCGAACGTCATGGCGCCATTCCTGATCATGATCACGTCGTTCGTCGGCCAGGCGATGCTGCTGGAGGCATCGCTTTCCTATCTCGGCCTTGGCGTGCAGGAGCCCACGCCGGCGTGGGGACTGATGCTTCAGGGCGGCGCCGAGGAATATGCGCTCAGCGCGCCGTGGATGGCGATCTTTCCAGGCCTTGCGATCACGCTCGGGGTGATCGGCTTCAACCTGTTCGGCGACGCCGTGCGCGACGTGCTCGATCCGAGGCTGCGCTCGCGGTGATCGGTTCCCGTCATTCCGGGTTCACGCGCTATCGCGCGTGCCTCGGAATGACCGCGTTGAAGATCTATCCCGTCTTGGCCACCTTGACCCCGGCATTGGGCGGCGGGCGGTAGCGCTCGCGCAGCTCGTCCCATTCGGCGGCGCCGAAACGCGCGAAGCCTTCCTGGGGCGAGAAGTCCTTGGACGGCGCCGGCACGCGGCCCTTCTTGACCTCGGCCAGCAGCTCGTCGCAGCAGCCCAAGACGCCGCGGAACAGGAGCGACGGTAGAATGGCGATCTTGTAGCCCATCTCCTCGGCGTCCTTGAGTTCGACCGCGGGGGTCTTGCCGCGCCGCACGACATTGAGCAGGCATGGACCCTTCACCAGCTTCGGAACAGCCGCCACTTCCTCCAGGGTCTGCGGCGCTTCCACGAAGGCCACGTCGGCGCCGGCGGCGAGCGCCGCATTGGCGCGCCTGATCGCCTCGTCAAAACCGATGACGCCGCGCGAGTCGGTGCGCGCGATGATGACGAAATCGGAATTGCCGCGCGCGTCGGCGGCCGCCCGCATCTTCGCGATATAGTCCTCGGCCGGGATGACTTCCTTGTTGTCGAGATGGCCGCATTTCTTCGGGAAAACCTGGTCCTCGATGTGGATGGCGGCGACGCCCTGCCGTGCGTATTCGTGCACCGTGCGCACCACGTTCAGCTCGTTGCCGTAGCCGGTGTCGGCGTCGGAGATGACGGGCAGGTCGACGCTTGCGGCGATCTTGCTCGCGTTGGCGACCATCTCGCTCATGGTGAGCAGGCCGTAATCGGGATAGCCGTGCGCCGCCGCCGTGCCGGAGCCAGTCATGTAGACCACCTCGAAGCCGGCGTCGGCGATCGCGCGCGCCGTGATGCAATCATAGGCCCCCGGTGCCACGGTCATGCCGCCGCGCTTGATCAATGCCCGCAACTCGCTCGCCTTGCTCATTTGCATCTCCCTGTCGGTCCGCGCGCCTTTGCGGCCGCTTTGCCGGTCTCAGGATGTTATCATGACCACGCCGACGGTCAGCGCCGCGGCGGGACCGGCGCCGCCCAGGGGCGGCGGGTGCCGTCGGCGGCGGTAAATTGCTTAATTTGCGCCAAATAGCTCTCGGTCAGATCGACGTCGTCCCAACCGTTGAGCAGCTGGTTGCGGCTGACCGGATCGATGGCGAAGGCGAACTCGCGGTTGCCGCACGCGACCGTCTGCCGTTCGAGGTCGACGGTGAGCGGGCGCTCGGGATCGGCTTCGACGGCGCCGCCAAGCTCCGCCACCTCGGCGTCCGAAACGATGGCGGCGAGCAGCCCGTTCTTGACCGCGTTCTGCGCGAAAATGTCGCCGAAGGACGGCGCGATCACGCAGCGGAAGCCGGCATCGTACACCGCGTAAACCGCGGCCTCGCGCGATGAGCCGCCGCCGAAATTGCGCGCCGCGAGCAGGATTTTGGCGCCCTGCCAACGCGGCTGATTCAGTGGGAAGTCGGCATGCGCCTTGCCTTGCGCGTCGAAACGCAAATCCTGGAACAGCACTTGCCCCAAGCCGCGCGCGCGCGACCATTTGAGGTAGCGCGCCGGCAGGATCTGATCGGTATTCAGATTGGGCCGCATCAGCGGGCAGGCCTTGGCGGTGAGGCGGGTGAATTTTTCCATCGGCTGCCTTTTTAGACGTCGCGCCCCGCCAGCAGCGGCCGCACGTCGGCGAGGTGGCCGCTGACGGCGGCGGCGGCGACCATGGCCGGCGACATCAGATGCGTGCGGGCGCCGGGGCCTTGCCGGCCGCGGAAATTGCGGTTGGTGGTGGAGGCGCAGCGCTCGCCCGCGGGCACGCGGTCGCCATTGATGCCGACGCACATCGAGCAACCCGAGTCGGCCCAGTCGAGTCCAGCTTCCCTGAACACGCGGTCGAGGCCTTCCTGTTCCGCCTGGCGTTTCACCTGGCTCGAGCCGGGCGACACCAGCCCCGGCACCTTGCTGACGCGGCCGGCGAGCACGGCGGCGGCGGCGCGCAGGTCCTCGATGCGTGCATTGGTGCACGAACCTATGAACACCCGGTCGACCGCAACGTCAGTCAACCTCGTCCCGGGCTTGAGCCCCATGTAGTCGAGCGCCTCGCGCATGTATTGCGCGCTCGCTTCGTCCTTGGCGAGCGCCGGATCGGGCACGCTGGCATCGATCGGCAATGCATCGTCAGGCGTGGTGCCCCAGGTGACGATCGGCGCGATCGCCCCGGCATCGAGCGTAACCTCGCGGTCGAAAGCGGCATCGGTGTCCGAGGTAAGCCCGCTCCAGACCGCCACCGCCTTGTCGAAATCGCCGTCCTTGGGCGCGTAGGGCCGTCCCTTGAGATAATCGAAGGTCGTTACGTCCGGCGCCACGATGCCGCAGCGTCCGCCCGCCTCGATCGACATATTGCACAGCGTCATGCGCCCTTCCATCGACAGGGCGCGAATGGCGCTGCCGGCGAATTCGATGGCGTGCCCCCGCGCCCCGTCGGCGCCGATGCGGGCGATGATGGCCAGTGCGATGTCCTTGGCGGCGACGCCCGGCGCCGTCTTGCCCTCGACGGCGACGCGCATAGGCTTCGGCTTCTTCTGCCACAGCGTCTGCGTCATCAGGACATGCGCGACCTCCGAGGCCCCGATGCCGAAGGCATAGGCGCCGAAGGCGCCGTGCGTGGAGGTGTGGCTGTCGCCGCAGACGACCAGCAAGCCGGGCAGGGTCAGGCCCTGTTCGGGCCCCGCCACATGCACGATACCTTGGCGCGGATCGTTGAAGCCGAACAGCGTGATGCCGTTCTCCGCCGTATTGGCTTCGAGATTGCGCACCATGGCGGCGATCTCGGGGTCGGCGATGCCGGCGGCGCGGCCATGCGTGGGGACGTAATGGTCGGCGACGGCGAAGGTGAGGCGCGGCTCGGCCACGCCGCGTCCGCGCGCCTGCATCTGGATGAAGGCGTGGAAGGAGCCCTCATGCACGTAGTGGCGGTCGACCCACAGGAGCGCGGCGCCGTCCTCGCGGCGCACGATCTCGTGCGTCGCCCAGAGCTTGTCGATCAGGGTTCGGGGCTCGCTCATGCGCGCAGGCTGCTCTGTCGCTGGCTTGTCGAGGGCTGGCAATAATGTATGCTAAAAAATACCAAGTAAAGCGGCGCGCCTGCCGGGCAGGTCGGAAGCCGCGGGGGGAATCGGCGTTTTGCGGCACTGGCTCGGCGAGGCGAAGGCGAAGCAGGTCTATCTCGTCCTGCGCGACCGCATCTTGAGCGGCGCGCTCGGCTTCGGCGCCAGGCTGCCGACCGAGAACGAACTTGCCGATTATCACCGCGTCTCGCGTGTGACCGTGCGGCGCGCGCTCGGCGAGCTCGAGCGTGAGCGGCTGATCGAGCGGCGGCGTAGCGCCGGCACGCGGGTGATCTACCGGCAGGGACCGGCGCCGATCACCGCGGATATTTCCGGAGTTTTGGCCAATCTCGCCGATATGGGGCGCCGCACGGCGGTGAAATTGCTGTCCTTCGATTACGTGCCGGCGGCAGGCGCGGCGGCGCAGGCGCTCGGCGTCGGATCCGATCAGCTGCTGCAACGCTCGGTGCGCGTGCGCTCTGTCGATGGCCTACCGTTTTCTTACCTCACCACGCACGTGCCCGAGAGCGTGTCGCTCACCTTTACCCGCCAGGAGCTCGCTTCACGTCCGCTGCTCGACCTGCTCGAGCGCGCGGGCGTCAAGGTCGAGCATGCGCGCCAGCGCATTAGCGCCGGGCTGGCGACGCCGGAAGTCGCGCGTGCGCTCGGCGTGCGCCCGGGATCGCCGCTGATCGAGCTGGTGCGCGTGGTGCACGACCAGGCGGGGCGCGGCGTCGAGCATCTGCACGCGCTCTACCGGCCCGACCGCTACGCCTTCGAGATCGAGCTCGTGCGCTCGGGCGCTGCCAAAGCCAAGGGCTGGTCGCCGATCATGCAGGGTAGCAGGACCGGCCGCAGGATTTCCAACGCTACCAGCTTGAACGACAAACCGAAGCCGGCGGGTCTTACGCCGTCACGCTAAACCGAGAGGGAGAATCGTCCATGTCGAACAAGAGGAACCCGTTCAGCCGCCGTCAGTTTCTCGCCACCAGCGCGCTCGGCGCGGCGACAATCGCAATGCCGTCGGTCCTGCGCGCGGCGGGCACGCCCGTGAAGCTCGGCGTGCTGCACCCGGTGAGCGGCGCCTTGTCCTATTCCGGCACGCAAGGCCGGCTCGGCGCCATGCTGGCCATCGACGAGATCAACGCGGCCGGCGGCATCAAGGCGCTGGGCGGCGCCAAGATCGATCCGATGCTCGGCGACGCGCAGTCGACGCCGGCCGGCGGCACCGCCGAAGTGGAGAAGATGAATTCGGCCGGCGTCGCCTGCATCGTCGGCGGCTATGCCTCCTCGATTTGCCTTGCCACCACGCAGGCGGCGGCGCGCTACGATCTGCCCTATGTCGTCGACGTCGGCGTCGCCGACTCGATCGTCAAGCGCGGGCTGAAGAACACCTTCCGCTTCGGCCCCGGTTTCGGCGTCATCGCCAAGGCCGCGCTCGACAATCTGGTGACCATCAACGACGGGGCCGGCAAGCCGGCCAAGACCGTGATGATCGTGCACGAGGATTCGCTGTTCGGCTCCGGCCTTGCCAAGCTGCTCAACGCGCAGCTGCCCGGCAAGGGCTTCAAGGTGCTGGAGACCATCGCTCATCCGACGCCGACGCGCGACTTCAACACCATCGTCTTGAAGATCAAGGCGCAAAACCCCGATCTCGTCATCCCGGCCAACTATTATAACGAATACGTGCTGCTCGCCCGCACCATGCTGCAGCAGCACGTGCGGCCGAAGGGCATCTATTCGGTGCTCGGCGGGGCGGCCTCGTCCTACAAATTCGTCAAGGAATTCCCCGATGCCGCCAAGGGCATCATGGACTGCAATCATTGGTTCAATCCGCACAGCGACAAGGCGCTCGCCCTGAAGAAGAAGGTCGAAGCCAAGGGCCAGTTCTTCACCTACGAGGTCTATCTCAACTATTCCTGCGTCGGGCTCGTCGCCGACGCGCTCGAGCGCGCCGCTTCCGCCGACCGCGCCAAGGTCATCGCGGCGCTGGCGAGCTCGACCTGGTCCGGCCACATCATGCCCTACGGGCCGACAAAGTTTGTCGACGGCCAGAATCAGGGCGCGGCCCCTTGCAATACCCAGGTGCAAGACAACGATATCAAGGTGATCATGCCGCCGAAATTCGCCAATGCGAAGCCGATCTTCCCGATGAAGGCGTGAGCATCATACATTCCGCGGGCGGTGCTTGCCGAGCCGTCCGCGGCTGCGATGCTTCACAAGATGATACGGTCGCCTCGATGCAAACTCCGCTCATTCCCGCGCAAGCGGGAATCCAGGGCCAAGATCGCAATCGCGGCGATTTCCGCCTGGGTCCCCGCTTGCGCGGGGACGAGCGGATGAGTTTGTCCAAACGCAAGCCGCGTTAGCCGCGTGTTCTCATCCGCCATCCTGATCCCGGCGATCATCAACGGCCTGTTGGCCGGGGCGGTTTATGCGCTCGTCGCGCTCGGCCTGACGCTGATCTACGGCGTGCTGCACATCATCAATTTCGCCCATGGCGCGCTGCTCACCGCCGCGATGTTCGCGGCCTATTTCGCCTATCACGTGCTCGGTATCGATCCCTACATCGCCGTCGTCATCTTGGCGCCGGCTTTCTACGCGGTCGGCTACGCCTTGCAGCGGTTCGTCATCGGGCCGGCCTCGCACGGCGACGACCGCAATATGCTGCTGGTGACGCTCGGCCTCGCCGTCGTCATCGAGAACGCGCTGCTCTTCACGTTTCGTGCCGACACGCGCACCATCGAGCTGCCTTACGCCTTCCAGAGCATCGACTTCGGCTTCACCTTCCTGGCGCTGCCGCGCGTGATCGGTTTCGCGGCGGTGTTCGTGGTGGCGCTGGTGCTGTGGCTCGTCATGGGCTTTACCGATACCGGGCGCGCGATCCGCGCCGTTGCCAGGGAGAAATTGGGAGCCGAGCTCGCCGGCATCGACGTCGCTCACGTCTATGCGGTCACCTTCGGTCTCGGCACCGCCTGCGTCGCCATCGCCGCCTGCCTGCTGATCCCGACCTATTACGTCAATCCGAGCGCCGGCAACGCCTTCGTGCTGGTCGCCTTCACCATCGTCGTGCTCGGCGGCATGGGCTCGGTGCCTGGTGCGCTGATCGGCGGCCTGCTCATCGGGGTGGTGGAGAGCGTCTCCGGCCTGTTCTTCGGCGAGTCGCTCGGGCAGATGGGCATCTTCCTGATCTTCATCGCAGTCTTGCTGCTGCGCCCGCGCGGCTTGTTCGGAGCGCGCGCATGAGGGCGTTCGTGCCGATCGCGGTCGTCGCCGCGCTGCTCGCCGCAGTGCCGCTGCTGGTGCATTCCAACGTCGTGCTCAATTTCCTCGTGGTCACGCTGATGATCGCCTTGGCCGGCCAAGGCTGGAATATTCTCGGCGGCTACGGCGGCCAGTATTCCTTCGGCCACGCGGCCTTCTTCGGCACCGGCGCCTATGTCACCGCCATCCTGCAGGTGCGCTTCGGCATCAACGCCTGGATCGCCTTCGGCTGCGGCATCGCCGCCGGCGCCGTGGTCGGCGCCGTGGTCGGCGGCCTGAGCTTCCGCTCCGGCCTGCGCGGCTCATATTTCGCGCTGGTGACGCTCGCCTTCGCCGAAGTGCTGCGGATTTCGGCGAGCGTCGCTCCGATCACCGGTGCGGGCGTCGGCACGCTGATCAAGCTCGATTTGCGCGTCGCGGCGCTGCAGTTCCAAAGCCGCGCCATATTCTATTGGGTGATCCTGGCGCTGGTCGTGCTGGCGCTCATCGTCACGCGCCTGATCGAGCGCTCGCGCTTCGGTGCCTGGTTGATGGCGGTGCGCGAAAACGAGGACGCCGCCAAGGCGCTGGGCGTCGACGCCACCGCGGTCAAGCTCGCCGCCATGGTCATATCCGGCGCCATTACGGCGGCGGCCGGCTGCTTCTACGCGCAATATTTCCTGTTCGTCGATTCCGGCATCGCTTACGGCACCTGGATCTCGATCGAGGCGCTGCTCACCCCGATCATCGGCGGCGCCGGTACCGTGTTCGGTCCGCTCATCGGCGCGCTGGCGGTCAAAGCGCTGGGCGAAGGCGCATTGATGTTTACCGGCGATGCGCCGGGTTTGGACCTCGTGGTGTTCGGCGCCGTGCTGATTTTGGTGATCTGGTTCACGCCGCGCGGACTGATCGGCGGCCTCGATGGCTTGCGCCGGCGATTTAGCCCGGCCCCAGTGCCGCCGGTCGCGCAGGAGGCCAGCCATGGCTGAGCCCTTGCTTTCGGTCGAGCGCGTGTCGCGCCGCTTCGGCGGCTTACGGGCGGTCGACGACGTTTCATTGTCGGCCCAAGAGGGGCGCATCACCGCGCTGATCGGTCCGAACGGCGCCGGCAAGACCACGCTGTTTGCCCTCATCTCCGGCTTTCTCAAGCCGAGCGCGGGCGCCATTCGCTATGATGGCGCGGACATCACCGGCGAGCCGCCCTATCGGCTGGCGCGCCGCGGTATTGGCCGCACCTTCCAGATCGTGCAGCCCTTCGCCGGCCTCAGCGTGCGCGAGAACATCATGGTCGGCGCGCATCTGCATCACCGTGCGCGCGAGGCGGCGCGTCTTGCCGCCGAGGAGGTCGGCCGCGAAGTCGGCCTCGCCGACATGCTCGACCGCCCCGCCAGCACGCTGACGGTTGCCGGCCGCAAGCGGCTCGAGCTGGCGAAGGCGCTGGCGACCGACCCAAGGCTCCTGCTGCTGGACGAGGTGCTCGCCGGCCTGAACCCGTCGGAAATCCGCGACATCGTGCCGGCCATCCGCGCGCTCGCCGCGCGCGGCATCACCATCGTCATGATCGAGCACGTGATGCAGGCGGTGATGAGCCTCGCCCAGCACGTATTCGTGCTGTCGGAAGGCCGCATCATCGCCGAGGGCACACCGGCGGAAGTGGCCGCCGATGCCAAAGTTGTCGAAGCCTATCTCGGCCAGGGCGCGGCGGCGAAGCTCGGGAGCGGCGCATGACGCCCGATCCGTTGCTCGACATCCACAATCTGCGCGCGGGCTACGGCGCAACGGAAGTCTTGCGCGGCGTCGACCTCGTGGTGGAGCCGGGCGAGATCGTCGCCGTGCTCGGCTCCAACGGAGTCGGCAAGTCCACCCTCAACCGCACCATATCGGGCGTGCAGCGGGCGCACACCGGCTCGATCCTTTTCGACGGCGCCGCCATCGAGCGGGAGCCCCCCGCGGCGATCGTCAAGCGCGGTCTCATCCACGTGCCGGAAGGCCGCCGCATCTTTCCCAATCTTTCGGTGCGCGAGAACCTCGACCTCGGCAGCTATGCGCGCGCCCGCGCGCGGCGCAGGCGCAACCGCGCGCGCGTGTTCGAGATTTTCCCGCGTCTTGCCGAGCGTCGCCGGCAGCTCGCCGGCACGCTATCGGGCGGCGAACAGCAGATGCTCGCCATCGGCCGCGGCCTGATGGCCGAGCCCAAGCTCGTCATCCTCGACGAACCTTCGCTCGGGCTGTCGCCGCTTCTGGTCGAAGAACTGTTCGCGCTGATCAAGCGCATTCACGCCGAAGGCGTCTCGGTTCTGCTGGTCGAGCAGAACGTGGTGCAGACGCTGGAGGTCGCCCACCGCGCCTATATCCTCGCCGAGGGACAATTCGTCATGTCGGGCAGCGCCGCCGAGATCGGCGCCGATCCCGCGCTCAAACGTGCCTATCTGGGAATATGACGCATGACCGAAACCTTGCGCCAACGCCTTGCCCGCCCGCCGATCCTGGTCGCGCCCGGCGTCTATGACCCGCTCACCGCGCTGATTGCCGAGAAGGCCGGCTTCGAGGCGCTTTACGTGTCGGGCGCGGCGATAGCCTATACGCGGCTGGGGCGCCCCGATATCGGGCTCGTCAGCATGAGCGAAGTCATCGAGACGGTCGGTCTCATCCGCGACCGCGTCGACGCCGATCTCGTGGTCGACGCCGACACCGGCTACGGCAACGCGCTCAATGTCGAGCGCACGGTGCGTCTGCTGGAGCGGGCGGGCGCCAACGCCATCCAGCTCGAGGATCAGGATTTCCCCAAGCGCTGCGGGCATCTCGACGACAAGGTGCTGATCCCGGCGCAGGAGATGGCGGGCAAGGTGAAGGCGGCGCTCGATTCGCGGCGGTCGACCGATACCTTGATCATCGCCCGCACCGACGCGGTCGCCGTCGAGGGCTTCGAGCGCGCCGTCGCCCGCGCCGCGCTCTACCGCGAGGCCGGCGCCGACATGCTGTTCATCGAAGCGCCGCGCGAGCGCTCCGAGCTCGGGCGCATCGCCGCGCTGATGGGCAAGGCGGCGCCGCTGATGGCCAATATGGTGGAAGGCGGCAAGACGCCGGTTCTGTCGGCGAGCGAATTGCAGGAGCTCGGATTTGCCTTCGTCATCTTCCCGGGCGCCATTGTGCGCGCGCTGGCCAAGGCGGCCGAGGAGTTCTACGGATCGCTCAAGGCGGCCGGCTCGACCGACGCCTTCCGCCCGCGCATGTTCGATTTCGACGCGATCAACCGGCTGATCGGCACGCCGGAGACGCTCGCGCGCGGCAGGGATTATGCCGCGCCGGAGCCGGCCTCCGGCCGCAAGTCGGGGCAGGGCTGATGCGCACGCTCGATCCGGTCACGCTTGCCGTGCTCAATGGGCGCCTGGTGCAGATCGCCGACGAGATGGACGCGACGCTCTACCGCTCGGCGTTCAATCCGATCATCGCCGAGGCGCACGACGCCTGCCACGGGCTCTACCACGCCGAGACCGGCGCCACGCTGGTGCAGGGCACGTCCGGCCTGCCGATCTTCGTCGGCGCCATGGCCTTCGCGGTCAAGGCGGTGATCGACAAGGTCAAGGCGCAGGGCGGCCTGAAGGAGGGCGACACCTACCTGTTCAACGATCCTTACGACGGCGGCACCCACCTCAACGATTTCCGCCTGGTGCGGCCGGTCATGAGGGAAGGGCAGGTGTTCGCCTGGCTTGCTTCCGTCGGCCACTGGCTCGACGTGGGCGGCAACGTTCCCGGCAATTTCAACGCCAAGGCGACGGAAAGCTTCCAGGAAGGTTTCCGTGTGCCGCCGGTGAAGCTGGTCAGCGGCGGCGAGTTCCAGCAAGACATCGCCGACATTCTGGCCGCCAATTCGCGCGTGCCGCAGTCGAACTGGGGCGATCTCAACGGCCAGCTCAACGCGCTCGGCCTCGGCGAGCAACGCGTGCACGCGTTGCTCGACGAATACGGCGACGAGACGGTGGCCGCCGCCATGGCCGCGCTCACCGACCGCGCCGAGGCGCTGATGCGCGCCAATATCGACTCGCTGCCGGACGGCACCTATTCGTACGACGACTTCCTCGACAATGACGGCGTCACCGACGAGCCGCTGCGTATCGCGCTCGACCTGACCATTGCCGGCGATCGCATGAAGCTCGACTTCTCGCGCTCTTCGCCGCCTTGCCAGGGTCCGCTCAACATCGCGCGCTCGACCGCGGTTGCCTGCTGCTATGTCGCCCTCAAACACCTGTTTGTTGACGTGCCGGCCAATGCCGGCTGCCTGGCGCCGATCGATTTCGTCATTCCCGATACGACGCTGCTGGGCGTTTCCGCGCCCAAGCCGGTCGGCGGCTATACCGAAACCATCCTGCGCGTGATCGACACCGTGTTCGGCGCCTTCGCCAAGGCCGCGCCCGCGCGCGCCAATGGCGGTCCCTTCGCCACCATCAACGCGCTCTCGCTCGCCGGCTGGCGCAAGGACGGCAAGCGCTGGGTGATGTTCTGCTTCTTCGGCGGCGGGCTCGGCGGCAATCCGGAGGGCGATGGCCTCAACCACGGCAACAACCCGATCTCCACCGCCACGATCCCGCCGGCGGAAATACTCGAGTCGCTTTATCCGGTGATGTTCACGCAATGGGCGCTGCGGCCGGATTCCGCCGGCCCCGGCCGCCACCGCGGTGGGCTCGGCGCCATCTACGAGATCGAGGCGCTGAACGAGGGCGACACCGACGTGTTCCTGCTCGGCGAGCGCGGCAAGTATCCGCCCTTCGGCGTCAATGGCGGCAAGCCGGCGGCGCTCAATCGCTTCTACTTCGATACCGATCAGGGCGAGCGCACGCCGCCGCTCGTCTCCAAGATCACCGACGTACGCATCCGCCATGGCCAGCGTGTACGGCTAGAGACGCCGGGCGGCGGCGGCTTCGGCGATCCCTTCACGCGCGAGCCCGCGCTTGTCGCGCGTGACGTCAAGCTCGGCTATGTCTCGCGCGAGGCGGCCCGCCGCGACTACGGCGTGGCGCTGAACGATGATAGCACAGTCGAAGAAGTGGCGACCTCGGCGCTGCGCAGCGGGGCGCGGGCATGAGCGCGGCCAAGCCGTTGGTCGGCGTCGATGTCGGCGGCACCTTCACCGACTTGTTTCTTTTCGACGCGGCGACGCGCAGCTTCCGTACCGCCAAGGTGCCGTCTGAACGCGGCAACGAGGCGGCCGGCTTTATGCTGGGTTTGGGTGCGCTCGGCGAAATCGCGGAGTTCGGCTCGATCGTGCACGGGACGACCGTCGGCACCAATACGCTGCTCGAACGGCGCGGGCCCCGCATCGGCGTCATCACCACGCGTGGCTTCCGCGACGTGCTCGAGATGCGCCGGCGCGACCGGCGCAAGACCTGGGGCCTTTGGGGCGAGTTCGTGCCGCTCGCCGGCCGCGATCTGCGCCTGGAAGTCGACGAGCGCACGCTGGCGGACGGCACCATCCGTACCGCGGTCGATGCGGAAGCGGTGCGCGCCGCGGCGCAGGCGCTGCGCGGCAAGGGCGCCGAGGCGCTCGCCATCATCTTCATCAACGCCTATGCCAATGCCGAGAACGAGCGCCGCGCGTTGGAAGCCGCCCGCGCCGTCTGGCCGAACGAACACGTCTCCGCCTCGCACCAGGTGCTGCCCGAGATCCGCGAATTTGAGCGCGCCTCGACCACGGCGCTCAACGCCTATCTGCAGCCGGTAGTGGGGGCTTACCTCGCCAAGCTGGAAGCGGCACTGGCAGAAAACAGTTTTCACGGCACCTTCCACATCGTGCAGTCGAACGGCGGCGTCATGTCGACTTCGACCGCGCGCCGCCTGCCGGTGCGCACGGCGCTGTCCGGACCCGCCGCCGGCGTCATTGCCGCCGCCGCGATTGCGCGCGCCACCGGCTACGAAAACATCATCACCTGCGATCTCGGCGGCACCTCCTTCGACGTCTCGGTGGTCGCGGGCGCCAAAGCCTCGCTGGCGGCGCAGAGCGTGATCGATTTCGGCCTGGTGATCCGCACGCCGATGATCGAGATTACCACCATCGGTGCGGGCGGCAGCTCGATCGCCTCGGTCGATCGCGGCGGCTTGTTGCAGGTGGGGCCGGCAAGCGCGGGGTCCGTGCCGGGACCCGCTTGTTACGGGCAAGGCAACGAGCGACCGACTTTGACCGACGCGCATGTCGTGCTCGGACGCATCAACGCGGCGCGGCCGATCGGCGGCAAGCTCGCTGCGCTCGACGTCGAAGCAGCCGAACGCGCGATCGCCGCCCATGTGGCAAAGCCGCTCAAGCTCGACCTGATGCAGGCGGCCGAGGCGATCGTGCGTGTGGCCGATGCGCGTATGGCCGGCGCCATCCGCCTCGTTTCGATCGAGCGCGGCCATGACCCGGCAAAATTCGCCGCCATGCCGTTTGGCGGCGGCGGCGCGCTGCACGTCTCCGCCATGATCAAGGAGATCGGGCTGAAATGCGCGGTGGTGCCGCGCTTTCCCGGCGTCACCTCTGCGCTCGGCTGCGTCATTGCCGATCTGCGGCACGACCAGGTGCAGACAGTCAATCTCATGGTGGACGATCTCGATGCCACGGCGCTCGACGCACGCATGATGGCCGCCGGCAAGGACGCGAAAGCCGTCGTCGAGGCCGCCGGCATCGCGGTCGAGCGCATCGACGTGCAGTTCGAACTCGACATGCATTACCTGGGACAGACGCATACTGTCGCGGTAACCCTGCCAGTCACCTTTGCCGACCGAGGCACCGGCATCAGCGAGCAAGTTGTGCGCGAGGCTTTCGACAAGGCCTATGCGGCGGCATTCGGCCGCCTGCTGCCGGGCATTCCGTTGCGCATCGTCTCGCTGCGCACCGCCGCCATCGGCCGCCGCCCGCATTTCGACCTGACCGCCTTCGGCCCCGGCCGCGATGCCTCGCTCGGCAAGGCGGCCAAGGGCACGCGTAAAGTCTGGTTCGACGGCGCCTGGCACGAGACGAGCGTATGGTCGCGGCTCGATTTGCCCGAGGGCGCGTTGATTGAAGCGCCGGCCGTGCTGGAGCAGCCGGACGCCACCATCTTCATCGAGCGCGGCCTGCGCGGCCGCGTCGACGACCTCGGCAATGTCATCGTGGAGCGTTGTTCATGAATCTCGCCGTTACGGCATTGCTGCTGGTCGATCTGCAGAACGATTTCATCCACCCCAATGGCGCCTATGCGCGAGGTGGGCAGGCAAACGCGTCTATCGCGGCGCTCCCAGCGAGGCTGATGCCGCTGGCCGACGCATTCCGTGCCAAGGGCGGGCTGGTGGCGGCGACGCTGTTCACGCTGGTGCCCGGGCGCGGGGCTGAGCCGATCATATCGGCGCACCTCAAGACGCTGCGGCCGTTCCTGGGCAAGGGCTACTTCGCGCCCGGCGGCTGGGGCCAGCAGCTCGTCGATGAGCTGTCGCCGGCGGACGTAACGGTGGAAAAGATCGCCTTTTCGGCCTTCTACATGACGCGGCTCGAATGGGTGCTGCGCAAATGCGGCATCGAGCGGCTCATCGTCGGCGGCATCGTCACAAATGGCGGGGTCGCCTCGACCGTGCGCGACGCGCATGTGCGCGAATTCGAGTGCACCGTGCTCGATGACGGTTGCGCGGCCTTCTCGCGCGAGCTGCATCGGACGGCCATCGAGGCCTTGCGGCCGGTGGCCAAGATCGCGACCATCGGCGAAGCGATGAACGCCGTCGCGTCATGAGCCAAGTCATCGCCGCCTCCGACGCCGAATTCGACGCTCGGGTGCCGCTGCTGATCGTCGGCGCCGGCGCCGCCGGCCTTTGCGCGGCGCTGGCTGCCAAGGAAGCGGGCGTCGATGCCGTCGTCATCGAGCGCGATGCCGTGCCGTCGGGCTCGACCGCGCTGTCGGCCGGGCTGATCCCTGCTGCCGGCACGCGCTTTCAGCGTGCCAAGGGCATCGACGACAGTCCGAATCGGTTCGCCGCCGACATCCAGCGGAAAGCGCACAACGAGGCGGATCCGATCGTGGTCGATGCGGTCGCGCAAGGCTCAGGCCCGCTGATGGAGTGGCTGGCAGACCGGCACGGCTTTCCCTTCGACGTGGTCGACAATTTCAACTATCCGGGACACTCGGCGCTGCGCATGCACGGCTTGCCCAGCCGCACCGGGCGGGAGCTGATCGACCGGTTGCGCGAAGCGGCGGAGGCAAACGGTATCGTCATCTTGACCGAGCGTGCCGTCGAGCGGCTCATCGCCGACGACAACGGCTGCATTCGCGGCGTCGAAGCTTTACGCGGCGACGGCGCGCGCGAGCGCTTTGGCTGCGCTGCCTTGATCCTCGCCTGCAACGGCTACGGCGGCAATCCGGAGCTGGTGCGCCGCTTCATCCCGGAGATGGCGGACGCGCTCTATTTCGGCCATCCCGGCAACCGCGGCGACGCGGTGTTATGGGGCGAGGCGCTCGGCGCCGGGCTTGTCCATCTCGGCGCTTACCAGGGGCATGGCTCGGTGGCGACGCCGCACAATATCCTCATTACGTGGGCGGCGATCATGCAGGGCGGAATGCTCGTCAACGCCCAAGGACGCCGCTTCTGCGATGAGTTCGCGTGGCTATTCGGAAGCCGCCGCCGATGTGCTGCGTCAGCCGGGCGGTCTCGCCTGGGACATATTCGATGCGCGCACTGCCGCGGTCGCGAGGCAATTCGAGGATTTCCGCGCGGCCGAGCGCGCGGGCGCGATCCTGAGCGCCGAGACGATCGCCGATCTTGCTGGAGCGATGCATGTGTCGGCGGCGGCGTTCGCGGCCGAATGGAATGAGGTCGAAGCGCTCAAGGCCGCCGCTGGCTGCGACCGCTTCGGGCGGCGGTTTACGCCCGCGCAGCGCTGCGAGCCGCCGTTTCTGGGGGTGAAGGTGACCGGCGCGCTGTTTCACACCCAAGGCGGGCTTGCGGTCGACGCGTTCGGGCGCGTAAGGCGCAAGAACGGCGCCGGCTTTCCCAATCTGTTCGCCGCCGGCGGGGCCGCGGCCGGTGTTTCGGGCTCGAGCGCGGCGGGCTATTTGTCGGGCAACGGGCTTTTGACCGCGACGGTGCTTGGCCGCCTGTGCGGAATTGCGGCGGCCGGGCAGGTGGCGAGGTAAGCCGTCGATTGCGGTCGGCGAGGCGGTGCAGCCTTTTCAACCGTCAATCAGCACGTTCGGTCTGGCGAATTTGGCGAGCGCGGCCGCATCCTCGATGATGATGCCGCGTCCGGAGCTTTTGACGCCGTGTTTCGACAGCGAAGCCAAATTGCGGGACAGGTTCTCCGGCGTCATCCCTAAACGCGAGGCCAATGTGCGCTTGTCGAAGGTCAATTCGATGCTGTGCTGGTTGCCTTGCCGAGCGTCGGTGCACAGGATCCAATTGGCGAGCCGTTCGGCGCTGTTGCGCAGTTTTTCGTTTTTGAGTGAGCGCACGATGGTGCGATAACGCTCGGCGAGTTCGTTCACGATGGCGCGCGCGAAGGCCGCGTCGCGATCGAACACGTCGCGCACGGTCTGCGCTGGGATCATCAGAATTTGCGCCGGCGTCAACGTGCGCGCCGACTTCAAATAGACCTCGTCGCGGATGACAGCCGCCAGGATGAAGCTCGTGACTGGATAAATGATGTCGAGCGTCGTTTCGTGGGCGTCATGCGTGCCGAACAGTTCGGCGGCGCCGTCGAGAACGACGTGCAGGAAATCAGGCTGCTCACCTTCCCGGATCAGCGTGACGTGCTGCGGGAACCGCTGCAGGAAAGCCGCGCGCATCAGCTCGTCGAAATGTGCTTCGCTCATATCGCGAAAGAGCGGCAGCGCACGGACCGTCTTCCAGTCGGATTCACGCAATGGCTCTCTCCAGGGGGACGCAGTTAACCGAAACAAAAATAGTCTATAGCGCTTGCATGACATTCGCTTGATAAAAATCAATCAACTGCAGTGCGAAAGTCAAATAAAGGTCCAACATAAGTAAAGCTAAACTGTCGCAGCGTATTTCCAAGCAATTTTGATCGACCTCAAAGAGCTCGCACCGCCCCTGGGTTTTTCTGGCGCTGGATTTTTCAGCGTCAGAAGGAACGGGGCGCAATCATGCCAAGCAAGCCGGTCGTCAGCAGCGCGGAGCAAAGCCGCGCGTTGTGGATCTCCACCATCGCCTTCACCGTCTGCTTCGCGGTGTGGACGGTCTTTGCGATTATCGGCGTGCAGATTAAGCAGCAGCTCGGCCTCAATGAGACCGAGTTTGGCCTGCTCGTCGGCACGCCGATCCTGACCGGTTCGCTCACCCGCATTTTTCTCGGCATCTGGACCGACCAGTACGGCGGGCGTCGCGTCTACACGGTGGTCATGCTGGCGGCGGCGGTTGCCACCTTCATGCTTACCTGGGCGCACACTTACGTCCAGATCCTGATCGCGGCGCTCGGCGTCGGCGTGGCGGGCGGCTCTTTTGCGGTGGGCATTGCCTATGTCTCGCGCTTCTACGCGCCGGAGAAGCAGGGCACCGCCCTCGGTATTTTCGGCGCCGGCAATGTCGGCGCGGCGGTGACCAAGTTCTTCGCGCCCTTCGTGCTGGTCGCCTATGGCTGGCACGTCACGGCGCAGGTGTGGGCCGCCGCCATCGCCGTCATGGCGGTGATCTTCTGGTTCACTACCGAGGAAGACCCGGTCGAGCGCGAGCGCCGCGCCAAAGGCGTGCGGCCGCGCAGCGCCTTGCTCGAGCTCGAGCCACTGAAGAATCTGCAGGTCTGGCGATTCTCGCTCTACTACTTCTTTGCTTTTGGCGCCTTCGTCGCGCTGGCGCTCTGGCTGCCGCGCTACATGATCGGCGTTTATAAGCTCGATATCGAAACCGCAGGCATGCTGGCCGCAGCCTACTCGATCCCGGCCAGCCTGTTCCGCGCCTATGGCGGGCATCTTTCCGACAAATACGGCGCCCGCCGCATCATGTACTGGATGTTCGGCGTGTCGGCGCTGATCACTTTCATCCTCGCCTATCCGCCGACCGACTACGTCGTGCAGGGCATCAAGGGCCCGATCCATTTCCATATGTCGACCGGCGTCGTGACCTTCACCGCGCTGATTATCGTGCTCGGCTTCTTCATGAGCCTCGGCAAGGCCGCCGTCTACAAGCACATCCCGGTCTATTATCCGGAGAATGTAGGGGCGGTCGGCGGTCTGGTCGGCATGATCGGCGGCCTCGGCGGCTTCGTCCTGCCGATCGCCTTCGGCGTGCTCAACGACCTTACCGGCATCTGGACGAGCTGCTTCATGCTGCTGTTCCTGATCGCCGGCGGCTCGCTGATCTGGATGCACCTCGCCATTCAGCGCATGGAGCGCGAGGCGCTGGCGCCCGGAACTCGAGAAGCTTCCGCAATTCCCGGAAATGCAGCCGATCCACGAGGAAAAACACGTGGGCGCACTGGCCGGTCATGTGTTGACCGATTGGAAACCCGAGGATCCGGTTTTCTGGAACGAAAAGGGCCGCGCCATCGCCCGGCGCAACCTGTGGATCTCGATCCCCGCGCTGCTCTTGGCCTTCGCGGTCTGGATGGTGTGGTCGGTCGTCGTCGCCAAGCTGCCGGCGGTCGGCTTCAAGTTCACCACCGATCAGTTGTTCTGGCTTGCCGCCATGCCCGGCCTGTCGGGTGCGACGCTGCGCATCTTCTATTCCTTCATGCCGCCGATCTTCGGCGGGCGGCTGTGGACTTCGGTGTCCACCTGGTCGCTGATGATCCCGGCGGTCGGCATCGGCTTAGCCGTGCAGAACACCGACACGCCCTACATCATCTTTTTGTCGCTGGCGCTGTTGTGCGGCTTCGGCGGCGGAAACTTCGCCTCCTCGATGGCCAATATCAGCTTCTTCTTCCCCAAGTCGGAGAAGGGCAACGCGCTCGCGCTCAACGCTGGGCTCGGCAATCTCGGCGTCAGCGTCGTGCAGTTCGTCATCCCGCTGGTCATCACCACGGCGGTGTTCGGTTGGTTCGGCGGCGAGGCGCAGGCCGCGTCCGCCAGCACCAAGCTCTGGCTGCAGAATGCGGGCTTTATCTGGGTGCCGTTCATCGCCATCGCGGCGACGGCTGCCTGGTTCGGCATGAACGACATCGCCGCCATGAAAGCTTCCTTCGCCGACCAGGCGGTGATCTTCAAGCGCAAGCACAATTGGCTGATGTGCTGGCTCTACACCGGCACCTTCGGCTCCTTCATCGGCTATTCCGCCGGCTTCCCGCTGCTTGCCAAGACGCAGTTCCCGGCGGTCGACTCGCTGCAATTCGTGTTCCTCGGACCGCTGGTGGGCGCGCTGTCGCGCTCGGCCACCGGCTGGCTGTCTGACCGTTACGGCGGCGGCCGCGTCACCTTCTGGACCTTCGCGCTGATGATCGCGGCGGTCGTTGGCGTACTCTACTTCCTCGGCGTCAAGGACCAGCCCGGCGCCTTCTGGGGCTTCTTCGCGATGTTCATGATCCTGTTCTTTGCGACGGGGGTGGGCAACGCGTCGACCTTCCAGATGATCCCGGCGATCATGCGCACCGAAATGCCGCGCCTCGAGCCGCAGTTCAGCGCGCCCGAACGCCAGAAGCAGGCCGAGATGGAATCGGCGGCGATCATCGGCTTTACCTCGGCGGTGGCGGCCTACGGCGCCTTCTTCATCCCGAAAGCCTACGGCACGTCGATTTCGCTCACCGGCGGGCCCGAATTGGCGTTGTGGGGCTTCACGGTTTTCTACGTGACCTGCCTGTTTGTCACCTGGTTCTTCTACACGCGCCGCGGCGGGCTGCTGCGCGATGTCGAGCGCGGCCGTGCGTTGCCGGCCGCCCCGCAACCGGCCGAATGAAGGGACCCTCGTCCATGAGCCATTTTCTCGACCGCCTGACCTTCTTCAACCGCGTCACCGACGAGTTTGCGGACGGCCACGGCATCACCACCCGCGAAGATCGTCGCTGGGAGGACGGCTACCGTAAGCGCTGGCAGCACGACAAGATCGTGCGCTCGACGCACGGCGCCAACTGCACCGGCTCGTGCTCGTGGAAAATCTACGTCAAAGGCGGCATCGTCACCTGGGAGACGCAACAGACCGACTATCCGCGCACGCGCCCGGAATTGCCCAACCACGAGCCGCGCGGCTGCTCGCGCGGCGCCAGCTACTCCTGGTATCTCTACTCCGGCAACCGTGTGAAATATCCGCTGGTGCGCTCGCGGCTGTTGAGGCTGTGGCGCGAGGCGAGGGCGCTTCGCACGCCGGTCGCCGCTTGGGCCTCGATCGTCGAGGACCCGAAGAAACGCTCAGCCTATACCGAGAAGCGCGGTCTCGGCGGCTTCGTGCGCGCGACCTGGGACGAAGTCACCGAGATCATCGCGGCGGCCAACGCCTATACCATCAGAAAGCACGGGCCCGACCGCATCATCGGCTTCTCGCCGATCCCGGCCATGTCGATGGTGTCCTATGCCGCGGGCTCGCGTTATTTGTCGCTGCTCGGCGGCGTCTGCATGTCGTTCTACGATTGGTATTGCGACTTGCCGCCGTCCTCACCGCAGACCTGGGGCGAGCAGACCGACGTGCCCGAATCGGCCGACTGGTACAATTCCGGTTTCCTTATCCTGTGGGGCTCCAACGTCCCGCAGACCCGCACGCCGGACGCGCATTTCTACACCGAGGCGCGCTATCGCGGCGCCAAGAGCGTGGTGATCTGTCCCGACTATTCGGAAGCCTCCAAATTCGCCGATCTGTGGATCTCGGTGAAGCAGGGCACCGACGCCGCCCTCGCCATGGCCATGGGCCACGTCATCCTGCGCGAGTTCTATCTCGACCGGCAGGCCAAGTATTTCGAAGATTATGTGCGCCAGTACACGGATATGCCGATGCTGGTGCAACTGGTGGAGCAGGACGGCAGGCTGGTGCCTGGGCGGCTCCTGCGCGCCTCCGACTTCACCGGTAACCTTGCAGAGGCCAACAACCCGGAATGGAAGACCGTCGCGTTCGACGAGGCATCCGACAAGATCGTGGTGCCGCGCGGTTCGGTCGGCTTCCGCTGGGGCGAAAAGGGCAAGTGGAATTTGGAGGAGAAAGAATTGGAAGGGCGCGAAACCAAGCTGCAGCTCAGCCTCGCCGACAGCAAAGACGAGCTCGCCGAGGTCGGCTTTCCCTATTTCGGCAACCGCGAGCACGATCATTTCGCCGGCACCGATCATCCGGGCGTGCTGGTGCGCAAAGTGCCGGCCAAGCGCGTGCAGTTGAAGGACGGCGAGGCTTTGGCGTGCTCGGTGTTCGATCTGTTCGTCGCCAATTACGGGCTCGACCGCGGCTTCGGCGGCGAGCACGTCGCCAAGAGTTATGACGAGAACGTGCCCTATACGCCGGCCTGGGCGGAGAAGATCAGCGGCGTGCCGCGCGAACAGATCATCACGGTGGCGCGCGAATTCGCGCTCAACGCGGAAAAGACCAAGGGCCGCTCGATGGTGATCATCGGCGCCGCCATGAATCACTGGTACCACTGCGACATGAACTACCGCGGCGTCATCAATATGTTGGTGATGTGTGGTTGCGTCGGTCAGTCGGGCGGCGGCTGGTCGCACTATGTCGGACAGGAGAAACTCCGTCCGCAGTCGGGTTGGCTGCCGCTCGCCTTCGCGCTCGACTGGAGCCGCCCGCCGCGCCAGCAGAACTCGACCTCGTTCTTCTACGCGCATACCGACCAGTGGCGTTACGAGACGGTGGGCATCGACGAAATCCTCTCGCCGACCGCGCCGGCCGGTCCCTGGGACGGCGCGCTGATCGACTACAACGTGCGCGCCGAGCGCATGGGCTGGCTGCCGTCGGCGCCGCAACTCAAGCAGAACCCGATTTCTATCGCGCAGAAGGCGCAAAGTGCCGGGCTGGAGCCGAAGGACTACGTTGCCAAGGCGCTCAAATCGGGTGAGCTGCGCCTGTCCTGCGAGGATCCGGACGATCCGGACAACTGGCCGCGCAACATGTTCGTGTGGCGCTCCAACCTGCTCGGTTCCTCCGGCAAAGGCCACGAATATTTCCTCAAGCACCTGCTCGGCACCACGCACGGCGTGCAGGGCAAGGACCTGGGCGAGGACGGCCGCAAGAAGCCGGTCGAGGTCGCCTGGCACGATGAGGCGCCGAAGGGAAAGCTCGATCTCCTGGTGACGCTCGACTTCCGCATGTCCACCACCTGCGTCTATTCGGACATCGTTCTGCCGACCGCCACCTGGTACGAGAAGAACGACCTCAACACGTCCGACATGCATCCCTTCATCCATCCGCTGAGCTCCGCGGTGGACCCGGTGTGGGAATGCAAGAGCGATTGGGAAATCTACAAGGCGATCGCCAAGAAGTTTTCGCAAGTCGCCCCGGAAGTGCTGGGCGTCGAAAAGGACGTGGTGCTGACGCCCATTCAGCACGACACGCCGGCCGAGATCGCGCAGGCGCTCGACGTCAAGGACTGGAAAAAAGGCGAGGTGGAGCCGATTCCCGGCAAGACCATGCCGGCGGTCACTTTGATCGAGCGCGACTATCCCAACGTCTACAAACGCTTCACCTCGCTCGGGCCGCTGATGAGCAAGATCGGCAATGGCGGCAAGGGAATGGCCTGGAACACCGAGCACGAGGTCGATCTGCTCAAGCGGCTCAACGGCGTGGTGACGGAGGAGGGGACGAGCAAGGGCCTCGCCCGCATCGACAGCGATATCGACGCCACCGAGGTCATTCTCGCGCTCGCGCCCGAAACCAACGGCGAAGTGGCGGTGAAGGCCTGGGACGCGCTGGGCAAAACCACCGGCCGCGACCACACGCATCTCGCTCTTCCGAAGGAGGACGAAAAAATCCGCTTCCGCGACGTGGTGGCGCAGCCGCGCAAGATCATTTCCTCGCCGATCTGGTCGGGCCTGGAATCGGAGAAGGTCTGCTACAACGCCGGCTACACCAACGTGCACGAGCTCATCCCCTGGCGCACGCTTTCGGGCCGTCAGCAGCTCTATCAGGACCATCTGTGGATGCGCGCCTTCGGCGAGGCGCTCTGCGTCTACCGGCCGCCCATCGATCTGAAGGCGGTGAAGCCGGTGATCGATTCCAAGCCGAACGGCGAGAAGCAGATCGTCTTGAACTTCATCACGCCGCATCAGAAGTGGGGCATCCACTCCACCTATACCGACAACCTGCTGATGCTCACGCTGTCGCGCGGCGGCCCGATCGTGTGGATCAGCGAGAACGACGCCAAGAAAGCGGACATCGCCGATAACGACTGGATCGAAGCCTATAACAGCAACGGCGCACTGGTTGCGCGCGCCGTGGTCTCGCAGCGCGTGAAGGACGGCATGTGCCTGATGTATCACGCGCAGGAGAAGATCGTGAACGTGCCGGGCTCGGAAATCACCGGCCAGCGCGGCGGCATCCACAATTCGGTGACGCGCGCGGTGATCAAGCCGACGCACATGATCGGCGGCTACGCCCAGCAATCTTACGGCTTCAATTACTACGGCACGATCGGCACCAACCGCGACGAGTTCGTCATCGTGCGCAAGATGCGACGCGTCGACTGGCTCGATAAGCCGACCGCCGATCAGCCGGAACCGCTCGCCGTCGCGCCGAAAATGGAGGCCGCAGAATGAAAATCCGCGCACAAATCGCGATGGTGCTGAACCTCGACAAATGCATCGGGTGTCACACCTGTTCGGTCACCTGCAAGAACGTATGGACCAACCGCGAAGGCATGGAATATGCTTGGTTCAACAATGTCGAGACCAAGCCGGGCATCGGCTATCCCAAGGAATGGGAGAACCAGGACCGCTGGAACGGCGGCTGGCGGCGCAAGAAGAACGGCAAGATCGAGCCACGCATCGGCTCCAAGTGGCGCGTGCTGGCCAATATCTTCGCCAATCCCGACCTGCCGGAGATCGACGACTACTACGAGCCGTTCACCTTCGACTACGAGCATCTGCAGACCGCCCCCGAAGTGCAGGCTTCGCCGACGGCGCGGCCGCGTTCTCTGATCAGCGGCGAACGCATGGAAAAGATCGAGTGGGGGCCGAACTGGGAGGAAATCCTCGGTACCGAATTCGCCAAGCGCTCGAAGGACGTCAACTTCGAAGGCGTGCAGAAGGAGATCTACGGCCAGTTCGAAAACACCTTCATGATGTATCTGCCGCGGCTGTGCGAGCATTGCCTCGACCCTGCCTGTGTGGCGGCGTGTCCCTCCGGCGCCATCTACAAGCGCGAGGAGGACGGCATCGTGCTGATCGACCAGGACAAATGCCGCGGCTGGCGCATGTGCGTGTCCGGCTGCCCCTACAAGAAGATCTACTACAACTGGTCGAGCGGCAAATCCGAGAAATGCATCTTCTGCTATCCGCGCATCGAGGCCGGACAGCCGACGGTGTGCTCGGAGACCTGCGTCGGCCGCATCCGTTATCTCGGCGTGGTGCTCTACGACGCCGACCGCATCGAGGAGGCGGCGAGTGCGCCGAACGAGCAGGATCTTTACGACGCCCAACTCGGCATCTTCATGAACCCGCATGACGATGCGGTGATCGAGCAGGCGCGCGCTGACGGCGTGCCGGAGAACTGGCTCGAGGCCGCGCGCCGCTCGCCGGTGTGGAAGATGGCCATGGAATGGAAGGTCGCTTTCCCGCTGCATCCGGAATACCGCACGTTGCCGATGGTCTGGTACGTGCCGCCGTTGTCGCCGATCCAATCGGCGGCGCAGGCCGGCAAGATCGGCCACGACGGCGAAATGCCCGACGTGCGCTCCTTGCGCATTCCGCTGAAATACCTGGCCAACCTATTGACCGCTGGCGACGAGAAGCCGATCGCGCTTGGGCTCGAGCGCATGCTGGCGATGCGGGCCTATATGCGCGCCAAGACCGTCGATGGCGTGATCGACGAGGCCATAGCCAAGCGCGTCGGGCTCGCCGGCGCCGACATCGAGGACATGTATCAGACGATGGCGATCGCCAATTACGAGGACCGCTTCGTCATCCCGACCGCGCATCGCGAGCTCGGCGAGGACGCTTACGACCTGCGCGGTTCGTGCGGCTTCTCGTTCGGCAACGGCTGCTCCGGCGGCACCAGCGAGGTCAACCTTTTCGGCACGCCCAAGCGTGCCAAGACGCCGATGGAGGTCGCCTGATGAGCAAGACCCTGAAAGCCTTGTCCGCACTGCTGACCTATCCGACGGCGGAATTGCAGGAAGCCGCGGCCGAAATCGGGCTGGCGCTGGCGGAGGACAGGCTCATCCCAGCCGCGGTGTGGCGGCAGCTGTCGAAGCTGACGACCGAGCTCGCGACAGGCGACCTTTACGACCTGCAGGAGCGCTACGTGCTGCTGTTTGACCGCACCCGTTCGCTGTCGCTGCATCTGTTTGAGCATGTGCACGGCGAGAGCCGCGACCGTGGCCAGGCCATGATCGATCTCAAGGCGCAGTACGAAAGCGCCGGCCTTGCCATGACGACCACGGAGCTACCCGACTTCCTGCCGCTGTTCCTGGAATATCTCGCCACGCGTCCGCTTGCGGAAGCCTGCGAGTCGTTGGGCCAGCCGGCGCATATCTTCGCGGCGCTGTCCGAGCGGCTGCGCAAGCGGCATTCGGCCTACGAAGCTGTGTTTCGCGCGCTCATAGCGCTGGCAGATGCCAAGCCGAAGGCGGAGGAGGTTTCCGCCTTGCTCGCGGCGCCCGAACCGGATGCTTCCGATTTCGCTGCGCTCGACGCCGCCTGGGAGGACGAGCCGGTCACCTTCGGTCCCAATGCCGGCGGCTGCAAGGACGGTCTGATCGCCCGCGTGCGCGGCGCCTTGCGCCCCGCGCCCGACATGCCTCGCCCCACTCCGCGCTCGTGAGGAAAACGCCATGCGCGACCTGATCAACTATGTCGTCTACGGCTGGTACCCCTATCTCTGCCTGACGGTGTTCCTGCTTGGCAGCCTGATGCGCTTCGATCGCGAGCAATACACTTGGCGGAGCGGCTCGAGCCAGCTCTTGCGCCGGCGCCAGCTCACCTGGGGCTCCAACCTGTTCCATGTCGGCATCCTCGTCATTTTCCTCGGCCATTTGGTCGGGTTGCTCACGCCGATCTGGGTGTTCGACGCCATCGGCATATCGCACACCTTCAAACAATGGATGGCGATCCTGGTGGGAGGCATCGCGGGCGTCGCCTGTTTCATCGGCCTGACCCTCTTGGTGCATCGCCGGCTGTTCGACGCGCGCATCCGCGCCACCTCCTCCTTCGGCGACATCGCGATCCTGCTGCTGCTCTATGCCCAGCTCACGCTCGGCCTCGCTACCATCTACGTCTCGCTGCACCATCTCGACGGCCATGAAATGGTGAAGTTCATGACCTGGGCGCAGGGCATCCTGACGCTGCAGCCGGGGGTGTCGGCGCTGATCGCCGGCGTCGACCCGATCTTCAAGCTGCATCTGTTCCTCGGCATGACCATCTTCCTGGTATTTCCGTTCACCCGCCTGGTCCACATCTGGAGCGCACCGGTCTGGTATCTCGGCCGCCGCGGCTACCAGGTGGTGCGCAGCGACGGCCGGGCGCGTCGCCGCTCCCCGGCAGTAAGACCTGCGGCATCGTCGCGTCCGGCATCGGCTCCGGCGCGCGCGACTTGGCCGCAGCCCGCGGAGTAGGGGCCATGAGCTGTTCGGTTCACGCCCATGTCCCGCCGGGACGCCCGACGCCGGTCACGGTCAACGGCGTGGCGATTACCCGCGACGCCATCCAGCGCGAGATGCAGCACCATCCAGCGCAAAAGCCGATTGCCGCCTGGCAGCAGGCGGCGCGGGCGCTGGTGATCCGTGAGCTGCTGCTGCAGCGGGCCCGCCATCTCGGGCTGACGCCCGCGCCGCTCGGCGACCCGGACGGTCGGCGCGAGACCGACGACGAAGCCCTCATGCGCGCGCTGATCGAGCGCGAGGTGACGGTGCCCGCGCCGGACGAGGAGACCTGCCGGCGCTATTATGAACGCAACCAGGCGCGCTTCCGCTCGCCGGACATCTACGAGGCCTCGCACATCCTGTTCGCGGCCGTGCCGGCCGACCGCGAGGCCTACGCCCAGGCGCGCGCCGATGCCTGCGCGGTGCTGGCCGCGCTTGAGGAGGATCGCGAAGCCTTCGCCACGCTGGCGCGCGCCTATTCGCGGTGCCCGTCGGCGGCGCAGGGCGGCAATCTCGGCCAGATCACGCGCGGTCAGACCACGGCGGAATTCGAACAGGCGCTCACGGCGCTCGAGCCCGGCGAACTATGCGCCGAGCCGGTCGCCACCCGATACGGTTTCCATATCGTCCGGCTCGACCGCCGGCACGCAGGCCGCGTGCTGCCCTATGAGGCGGTGGCGGAACGCATCGCGCACTATCTGCGCGAGAGCGTGCGCCGGCGCGCCGATGCGCAATATATCGCGCGGCTCGTCTCGGCAGCCGATATCGCAGGCGTCGATCTCGCCGGCGCCGAGACGCTCAGGGTGCATTGAGGGGGCAACGCATGATGCTCGGCGACATGCTGGCCGAACTCGGCGACGCCGCCGCGGCGGCCGAACTGATGCTTGGTCTTGACGATTTGCAATTGCTTGCCGGCGTCCGGGCGCAGGCCGAGGCCGACGGCGTCGATCTTGCCGATTATGCCCGTGGTGCCGTGCAGCGCTATGCCGCGATGGCTTCCGACGAGGAGTGGGTCACTTTGATGGGATTGATCGGCCGCTCGGCCGATCCCGCCCGCACCTGCCTCAGGCGCGCCCTGCAATTCGCGGTCGGGCGCGCCGGCCAGGAGGGGAACTAGTCGCTTCGGCGCGGCGCGCTGGAACCCGCGTGCTTGGCGCGGTATTTCGGGCCCGGGCCGCGCATATAGTGCTGCTCCGGCCGATAGGAGACCGAATAGGGCAGAAGCCGCGCCAGCAGCCGCCGCCACCGGATCGGGCGGGACGCGTGCATTTTTCCACTGATCAACGACATAGCGCCACTCCGCGGCTAGGAGGTCAGGAACATGGGGATGAGGATCGCGGCGCAGGTCGCCACGATCAGGTAAGGCAGAACTTCCAGGACAAACCTTGACGTTCGCTCCAGCATGGAAGGACTCCGTATTGATGCGGCCGCCTTTGAAACGACTATTTCATACGCGGCATTGAAATTCAAACAGCCGTTTTAGGCAAAATAAAGACGTGCCAATGCTTTTTCCCCCTGGGCAGAGGTTGCCTTTTGCCCCAAAAGGGATTACTTAATGAATTCAAACAATTGTTTGAATTAGGAGCCAGATGCTGCGTCCGGCCGAATACACGCGCCAGTCGATCATGAAGGCGGCCGTCCACCTGTTTGCCGAAAAAGGCTACCAGGGGGCGAGCGTCCGCGACATCGTGGCCAAGGCGCGCGTCAACCAGGCTGCCATCAACTATCATTTCAAGGGCAAGGACGGACTCTATTTCGAGCTTCTCGACACCGCGTTCGAGCGGTTGACGAAGGAGGCGGGGTTCGATCCGGAAAAACTGCGGTCGCTTTCGCCGGAGGACGCGCTTCGCGGTTTCATTCATCAGCAGCTGCGGCCGCTGCTGTTTCGCGACGAGTTGAGCCTCTACATTCGCATCTTCGCCTGGGAAGGAGCGCATCCCAGCAAGGTCTTTCTCAAATTCATGGCGAAAAACACGGTGACCTACCTGACCACCGCCATCGACATCGTGCAGAAGTTTCTGCCGGCGGGCACCGAGCGGCGCGTCGCCATGTGCGGCGCCATCTGGTTGATGGGTCAATGCAGCACATTCGTGCGAAACCGCGAGATCTTCGCGCAAGAGCCGTTCAAGATATCGCCGGACAGTTCGTTCGTGGACGAGCTGACGGACCTCATTACGCGGCTGGCGTTGGGGGGCCTGCGCCATATGTCGGCGACGGTGTGACCGGCGTTAGCGTTGCTTGGCGCGGCTTGAGCCAGTTTGTTTTGGATCGAAGCAACGCGACGAGGGACAGCGCGCTCCCTCTCCCGGTTGGGGAGAGGGTCGGGGTGCGGGGGCCTAGACCGTTGTCCGCTCAGACTGAATCGACCGCTCGTCCCGGCGCAAGCGGGGGACCCAGGGCAGAAGTGTTGGTGTTGCAATAAGACGCTGGATTTCCCGCTTACGCGGGAATGAGCGGAGGGAGAGTTAGCCCGAATGGATCATGCGCTAGGACTCTCGAAGGCCTATCCCCTCACCCGGCGCACTTCGTGCGCCGACCTCCCTATGGGAGAGGTGAAGCGAGTTCGCGGCGCGGCCCAATCCTAACCGAAACGGTCGTGCCCTAACGCCGCGCCGATTTCGACGCCTCCGCCCCCGCGGCAAGCTCCACCACTTCCGTGGTGATTTCCTGCTGGCGCAGCTCACGTTCGCGGCTCGACAGCGCCGCAAGCTTTGTCTCGATATTGGTTCTTGCCGCCAGCATGGCGATCATACGGGCTTCGTTTTCGGCGGCGAAAGCGTGCAAGGCCGCCTCGCAGAGCTGCGCATAGACGTATTCCTCCGCCAGCCGTTCGAGCAGGGCATCGGGCGCAAGGGAAATCAGCGGCGCTTCATGCCGTGGCGGCCGCCCGAATCGCTCGAAATCGATCGGCAACAGCGAGTGGCGCTCGACCGCAGTGGCGCCGCTGGTGGCGGAGCGGGCGTAGAGGATATCGACCTGCGTGACGGCGCCGCCGGCCACATAGCCGTAAAGATCGTCGGCAAGCCGGTTGGCGAAGCCCGGGACGGCCTCGGCATGGGCAGCCATCGGCTCCGACCAGGTCGGCGAGATGCCATGTTCCCTGGCGACGATCGCGCCGCGCTGGCCGACGATAAAGACGGATGCGCCGCGTAGATCGGCTGCGGCGGCGTCGAGCACGCGCTCGCTGAAAGCGCCGGCAAAGCCCTGCTCGGCGCAGAACAAGATGAGGGCCGGCTTTGTCCGGGCGCGCGCTCGGGCCACCGGCGCCTCGAACGGCAGCAGACTCAGCGCCTGGCCTATGGCGCGCGATACGACCTCGCTATAGGCCTCGACGCCGGCCAACAGCGAGCGCGCCTTCTGCGCGCGCGAGGCGGCGATGCCGCGCATGGCCGTGACCACCGCCTCGAGTTGGTGGACGTTTTGGATTTGCGCGACGATATCGGCAAGCCGTTCGGCCATCACGCCCGCTCCGGGGTCGACGGCGGCGCCAGCCGCGCGGCGAGAGCGGCGAGGACCTTCTCCAGCTCGGCGCGCGCGGCTTCGTCGATCTCGCCGGTGTCGGCGAGGGCCGCAACGAGCTTGGGCGCCGAGCGGTCGAGCCAAGCCGGCAGTTGGTCGCGGAATTTATCGATCGCGTCGAGCGGCAGAGGATCGAGCAGGCCGCGCTGCAGTGCCAGCACCAGCGCGACTTCGTCTGCCAGCCTGAGCGCCGCGTATTGCGGCTGCGAGAGTATGGCGCGGATGCGCTGGCCGCGCGCGAGCTTGCCCTTGACCTGCACGTCGGTCACCCCGCCGAAGCGGGTGAACATTTCCAGTTCGAGGAACTGCGCATAATCGAGCCGCAAGGTATCGGCCACCTCGCGCAAGGCCGGCGCCTGCGTCTTGCCGCCCACCCGGCTTACGCTGGTTCCGATATCGACCGCCGGCTTGTGGCCCTCGTAGAACAGCCTGGAATCGAGAACGATCTGACCGTCGGTGATCGAGATCAGATTGGTCGGGATATAGGCGCTCAGGTTTCCGGCGTCTAATTCGGCGATCGGCAGCGCGGTCAAGGAGCCGCCGCCGGCGGCGCGGGAAAGCTTGGCGGCGCGTTCGAGCAGCCGTGCGTGCACGTAGAACACGTCGCCAGGGTAAGCCTCGCGGCCCGGCGGCTGGCGCGTCAGCAGCGCGATCTCGCGGTGCGTGGCCGCGTGCTTGGTCATGTCGTCGATCACGACGAGGGCGTGCTGGCCGCGGTCGCGAAAATATTCGGCCATGGTGACGCCAGAAAACGGCGCGAGCCATTGCAGGCCGGGTGCATCCGATGCATTGGCGACCACGAAGATGCAGCGCTCGGGCGCGCCGTGGCTCTTGACCGCGTTGATGACGCGCTTGACCGTCGAGGATTTCTGCCCGACGGCGACGTAGACGCAGACGATGTCGCTGTTCTTCTGGTTGATGATGCAATCGACCGCGATCGCCGTCTTGCCGATGGCGCGGTCGCCGATGATCAGTTCGCGCTGCCCGCGGCCGATCGCGAACATCGAGTCGAGCACGAGCAGGCCGGTATAGACGGGCTCGCTGACGAAATCGCGGTCGATGATGGCGGGGGCGGGGCGCTCGATCGGTTCATGGTCTTGGCTGTTTACCGCGGGGCCTTCGTCCAAGGGGCGGCCCAGCGGGTCGACCGTGCGGCCGAGCAAGGCGGGACCGACCGGGACCCGCACCACCTCGCCGGTGCCGCGCACCTGGTCGCCGGCCTCGACCGCCTCGATATCGTCGAGCAGAACGCAGCCGAGCGAGTCGCGGTCCAGCGTCAGGGCGAAGCCGACTTGCCCGCGCTGGAAGCGCACCAGCTCGTCGAGCCGCACGTCGCGCAGGCCGGAAACGACGGCGATGCCGTCGGCGATCGTCTCGACCCGGCCGACCTCATCGGCGCGCGGCGCAAGGCGCGCGGCGCCCACGCGCTTTCGCGCGTCCTTCAGCCAGGTGTCGAGGCTAGCTTGGCTGTCGCTCACGGCTCAACTCCGCGCGGATTTGTTCGAGGTCCGCCCGCCAGCTATTGCGCAAAATGACGTTGTGGCCATGCAGCTCGATGCCGGCCAATACGGCGGGATCGCTGCGGAAAACGAACGGCAATGTCGCGCCGAACGCTTTGTTGAGAGCGTCGGCGACGCGTCGGGTCTCCTCATCGCTCAACGAGGCCTCGGTGACAACATCGACCGGCCGGTCGGCAGTCGCCGCGGCGAAGCCTTCGCGGGCTTCGGGCGACAGCTTGCCGATCTCGTGGCAGAGCCCGGTGAGAAACACGTCCAGTGTGGGCCCGGACGGGAGGCGCGCGAGCAGGCGGCGCGCAATGTCGATAGACAGGTTGCCGGCGTAGTCGACAACCTGTTGCTGCGCCGCCGCCCGGTCGCGCGCGATCGCCGCCGCGGATTCTTGGCGAAGCTTGGCCGCCTCCTGCGCGGCGAGTTGCAGAAGCTTGGCTTTTTCCGCTTGCGCCGATTTCTGCGCCTCCGCCAGCAGCCGGTCGCGCTCGGCCGCCAGTCCGGCGCGGGCTTTCTCGGCCTCGCTGCGCGCATCGGCGGCCTGCTTGCGCGCGGCATCGGCCGCGGCGAACAACTGGTTCGACTCTTGCTGGCGCTTGGCGACGATGTCCGCGATCGGCCGAAAGAAGAACCGCGCCAAAATCCAGATGAGAATGAGGACGTTGACGGTCTGGAGCGCCAGCGTCCACCAATCAATGCGCACGAGCTAGTGAGCTGTCGAAATGAAAGGATTGGCAAACAGCACGAGCAGCGCGACGACCAAACAGTAGATCGCCATGGTTTCGATCATCGCTAGGCCGACGAACAAAGTACGCGACAGCGTCGCCGCGGCCTCCGGCTGGCGCGCGATGGCGTCCATGGCGGCGGCGACCGCGCGGCCTTCGGCGAGCGCCGGACCGATGGCGCCAAAAGACACCGCGATCGCGGCGGCGGCGATGCTCACGATTTCGAGCAGGTTCATGGCTTCATGTCCTTTCCGTAGAGTCGCGGCGGCCGCCCTCGCTCACGCCGCTTCCGATGAAAACAATGGCGAGAGCCGCGAAGATATAGGCTTGGATGGCGCCGACCAGCAGATCAAGCGCCATAAGTGGAATCGGCACCAGCAAGCCGGCGAGGGAAAGAATGATGCCGATAATGAAGACGGCGCTCATGATATTGCCGAACAGGCGCACGATCATCGAAAAGGTGCGCGTGAAGGTTTCCACCACGTTGAGCGGGATCATCACGATCGACGGCTCGGCGAAAGTGGCGAGATAGCCCGGCAAGCCGCGCGCGCGAACGCCGAAATAAAGGATGGCAAAGAACACGATCAGGCCGAGCGCCGCATCTGTCTCGATATGCGCCGTCGGGGGCTCGACGCCCGGAATGAGCGAAGACCAGTTCGCCGCCAGGATGAAGAGGAAGAGCGTGCCTATCATCGGCACGTAAGGCCCCGGCGCGACGCGGATGGTGCCTTGGATCTGGTTTTCGACCGCGGCGAGGATCAGTTCCAGCGCGGTCTGGGTGCGCGACGGCGTCAGCGTCAGCTTGCGGGTTGCGAGCCAGCTCCCGGCCGCGAAAGCCGCCATGATTGCCCAGGTGGTCACGACCGTCTCGCTGATCGGGACCGGTCCGATGGAGAAGAGCGTCGTGGTCGCGAGCGGCGATCGGATCACGGCTACAACTCCCGTCGAATGACGATTGTGCGCGCCAACAGGATGCCTAAGGTGGCGGCGAGCAAGGGCAGGGCGCCGAAAGAGCGGGCGACAACGGCAAGAATCGCCGCTATCGCGGCGAAGCGCCCGAGCTGAACCGCGATCGCGGGCATGAGTGAGCGGCCGCCGGCAAGCATGCGCAGGTTCCAGCGCAGGCTCAAGAAATGCAACGCGCCAATGATCGTCCCGGCTACGATCCAGCCGGCCGCATAGGCGAGGTCGTGTGCGGGAAGGCTTGTCATTGCTTATGCATCCATTTCCAGGCCGACCAGCAGCCGAGGATGAGGCCAATTCCCAGCAAAGGCGCGCTCCAAAAGATACCGGTGCCAAACCGGTGATCCAGCCACCGCCCGACGAATAATCCGATCAGGGTCGGCGCGACAATGATCCAGCCGAGGACGCCGATCTGTCCGACATACTGCGCCATGGAGGGCTCGCCTTCGCGCTGCCATTCGTGACGGCGCTCGCGCTCCTTGCGGACGGCTGCGGTCATTCCGTCCTCTTCCGTCGCCTTCGGTTCCTTTGCTGCCGTGTTCACCCGCCGCCTCCCAGCATCCCGGGACGCTCCGGGCGGAGACAGCGGACGATCTGGCGGATGGCTTTCATTTGCAGCTGCAGGCTCTCGGTCCGCGCCATGCGCTCCGTTTCGAGGGTGCTGCGCAGTTCGCCCACAACGACCTGCTCGAGATGGTCGAGATCGTCGCCGACGATCGCGTCGCGCGTTGCGATCGCGACCTCGTTTCCGCCGCTCACGCGCAGCACGCCGCGCCGCACGGCGCAGAATCGCCGGCGGCCGTCGGCGCGCAGCCAGGCCACGACCGAGACGGTCAAAACCGTCAAGAAGTCGGCGTGATGCTCGAGGATGCCGAAGCTGCCGCTCTCGTCTTCGGCACGCACCGACGATACGTCTTGCTCGTCGATGACGACCGCCGTCGGGGTTGTGATCAGGAGCCGCATGAATGTTCCACGTCACGAGGCTGCGGATTTTTGCTTCTCGCGCGCCTCGCCGATCGTTCCGATCATATAGAACGCGCTTTCGGGCAAGGCGTCGCCGGCCCCGTCGAGGATCGCTTGGCAGCCCTTGAGCGTCTCGGCGAGCGGCACCGATCGTCCGGGCTTGCCGGTGAAGGCCTCGGTGACCGCGAACGGCTGCGTGAGAAAACGCTGCAGACGGCGCGCGCGTGCGACGATAAGCCGGTCGCGCGCGCTCAATTCCTCGATGCCGAGCAGAGAAATGATGTCCTGCAGCTCCTTATAGTGCGCGATGGTCTCGCGCACCTTTTCGGCAACGCGGTAATGCTGCTCGCCGACCGCCGAAGCGTCGAGCAGGATCGACGAGGAGCTGAGCGGGTCGACCGCGGGATACATGCCCTCGGCGGCCATGGTCCGCGACAGCACGATGACGCTGTCGAGGTGGCTCGATATCGTCGTGACCGCGGGATCGGTAAAATCGTCGGCCGGCACATAGACGGCTTCGATGGCGGTCACGGCAACGCCGGCGACCGAGGCGATGCGCTCGTGCAGCGCGGCGACCTCGCTCGCCAGCGTCGGCTGGTAGCCGACCCGCGACGGCAGCCGCCCGAGCAGGCCGGACACTTCGCTACCCGCCTGCACGAAACGAAAGACATTGTCCATCAGCAGCAGCACGTTTTGCCGCTTCTGGTCGCGGAAATATTCGGCGACGGTGAGCGCCGTCAGGCCCACCCGCCAGCGCGCGCCGGGCGGCTCGTTCATCTGGCCGTAGACCAGCACGCTGCGGTCGAGCACGCCGGAGCGCTGCATCTCGGTATAGAGCTCGTGGCCTTCGCGCGAGCGCTCGCCGACCCCGGCGAATACCGAGATGCCCTGGTAGCTTTTGACCATGGCATGGATGAGTTCCATGACCACCACGGTCTTGCCGACGCCGGCGCCGCCGAACATGGCCGCCTTGCCGCCCTGGCCGAGCGGCGCCAGCAGATCGATGACCTTGATGCCGGTCTCGAACAGCGTGGTGGCGGGGCTGCGCGTATGGAGCGGCGGGGCGGCGCGATGGATGGGCAGGCGCGGGGTGCCGGCGGGCAGCGGCGGGCCGTTGTCGCGGGGGTTGCCGGTGACGTCGAGCAGGCGGCCGAGGACCGCATCGCCGACCGGCACGGTGATCGGGCCGCCGGTAGCGCGCACCGGCACGCCGCGCCTGAGGCCGGCGGTCGATTGCAGGGCGACGCCGCGCACGGTGCGCTCGTCGAGATGGGCCTGCACCTCGATGGTCAGCGGGCCCGGCCGGTCCCATTGCACGGCGAGGGATTCGTCGATGCGCGGCAGCCGCGCGCCGTCGAACACGACATCAACAACCGCGCCCCGCACCGCCCCCACCGCCCCCATTAATTGCGATGATTGCGACATTGGTTGCGCTGAGCCCTTTTCCCGATGCGATCAATCGCGACATCATAGCAGATTTTGCCGATGTTTGAGACGATCGCGCGGTCGGCCGTGCGGTGCGGTGATACGACAGACGACGAGCTGAAACTAACGGCCGGTCCAGACCGGCTTGCGCTTCTCGGCGAACGCGGCCAAGCCTTCCTTGGCGTCCTCGGTCGCCGCCAGCAGCGCGATTTGGCTTTCAGTATAGGCGACGGCCTCATCGAAGGACATCGCGGCGATGGCGCGCATCGCGTATTTGCCCCGGCGGATCGCCGTCGGCGACTTGTCCGCAATGCGGCCGATCAGCCACTCTATCTTGGCATCGAGCTCGCCCGGATGCACCGCATAATTCAACAGGCCGGCGCCGAGCGCCGCGGCGGCGTCGAATGGCTCGCCGGTGATGCACCATTCGTTGACGATCCGGCGCGGCACAAGCATCTGCAATACACTCAGCACCTGCATCGGAAACACGCCGACTTTGACTTCGGGCAGGCCGAAGCGTGCGGTGTCGGCGGCGACCGCCATGTCGGTCATGCAAAGCAGCCCCATGCCGCCCGCCATGCAGGCGCCGTTGACGCGGACGATGGCCGGTTTTGTCGCGTTCTGCGCGGTGCGCAAGAGGTCGGCATAGGGCACGTTCGGGCGCGACAAATCGAAGGCGAAGCTCTGCCCCGGCTGCAGATCGGCGCCGGAGCAGAACGCCTTGTCGCCGGCGCCGGTCAAGACAATGACGCGGACGCTCGCGTCCTCATGCGCCACCCGATACCCCTCGATTATGCCATCGATTACCGCGGCGTTGATCGCGTTGCGCCGATCCGGCCGGTTGATCGTGATCCAGAACGCCGCGCCGCGGCGCTCATGCAGAACTTCGTTGCTCATGGCTCACCTGCCCATGCGCGGCTTCGGGGCGCGCCGCTTCTATTTCAACGACGATCTTGCCGGCGGCAACCTGCTGGTTCTTTGCGACATGCACCAGCGAAACGGTTCCGGCGACCGGCGCGGCATGGATATGTTCCATCTTCATCGCCTCGAGAACCAGCAGCGGCTGACCGGCATGCACGGCGTCGCCCGCCTTCACCAGCACGGCCGCGACGCGACCGCTCATCGCGGCACGCAGGCGTCCGTCGCTGCCCGCGTGCGCCGGCTTGGTTGCGGCGACCCGCGATTGGTCCTCAACGTGCAGCGTTTCGCCGCCCCAGCAGAGATAGAGATCGCGTCCGCTGCGCGCGAAGGTCATGCGCTCCTCCACGCCGGCGCGGCGAAAGCGCAGCGTGTCGTGCGTCAGCGCGATGACCTCGATTTCAACACTCTGTCCGTCGAGCGCGACGCTGAAGGTACCGCTGCGATCGCGCGTCAGCTCGCAGGCGATAGTTCGCCCGCCCAGGCGGAAACGCAGCGGCATAGAAAAGGTCGGCGCTAATGTGCGCCCGAGACTGAATTGCTCGGCCGGCACCTCCGTCACGTGCAGGGCGAGCGCGGCAAGCGCCGCCCGCGATTGCAGCGCCGTATCCCGGTCCTCGCGAAGCGACGCTTGGTGCGTGTCGATGAAATCCGTGGTCGCCTCGCCGGCAATGAATACGGCCTGGTCAAGGCAGCGCCGGAGGAAGGCGGCGTTCGTGCGAACGCCGAGGACGACGGTGTCGGCGAGGCCGTGGGCGAGCATGCGGCGCGCCTCCTCGCGCGTCGCGGCATGGGCGATAAGTTTGGCGATCATCGAATCGTAGAAGGGGAGGATTTCGCTGCCGTCTTCGATGGCATGCTCGACGCGTAAGTCGGCGGGTGGCCGCCACAGCGCGATGCGCCCCGATTGCGGCAGGAAATCCATGTCGGGATCTTCGGCGCAAAGCCGGGCCTCGATGGCGTGTCCCGAAAAGCGAACTTCGTCCTGGCGCAGCGGCAGCGTTTCGCCGCGGGCGACGCGAAGCTGCAGCTCCACGAGGTCGAGGCCGGTGACGGCTTCGGTGACCGGGTGCTCGACCTGCAGCCGCGTGTTCATCTCCATGAAGAAAAAGTCGCCGGCGCCATCGAGCAGGAACTCCAATGTGCCGGCGCCTTCGTAGCCTATCGCCTTGACCGCAGCGACGGCGGCCGCGCCCATGCGCGCGCGAAGCTCGGGCGAAACCCCGGGTGAAGGCGTCTCCTCGATCAGCTTCTGGTGCCGCCGCTGCACCGAGCAGTCGCGCTCGCCGAGATGGATGGCGTTTCCTTGGCGGTCGCCGAAGACCTGGATTTCGACGTGGCGCGCGCCCTCGATCGCGCGCTCGATGAGCAGTGTCGGGTCGCCGAAGGCGTGGTCGGCCTCCGAGCGAGCCGAGCGGAGCAGGGGAACGAACTCCTCCCGCGCGCGCTGCACGACGCATGCCGCGGCCGCCACCGCCCGCGCTTGCCTTGATCATCACCGGAAAGCCGATCCGCTCCGCCTCCGCGGCGAGCCGTTCGTCGCTTTGGTCGTCGCCCTGATAGCCCGGTATGCAAGGCACGCCGGCGCGGCGCATGGCATCCTTGGCGCGCGCCTTGTCGCCCATGAGCGCGATGGCTTCGGGCGACGGCCCGATGAACACGAGACCCTCCGTCCGGCACGCGCGGGCAAAGCCGGCATTTTCGGCGAGGAATCCGTAGCCCGGATGAATCGCGTCCGCGCCGCTGCGGCGCGCCGCATCGATGATCGCGTCGCTGCGCAAATAGGAAGCCGACGGCGCCGCGCCGCCGATGAGGCAGGCCCGGTCGGCCGCCCGCACGTGCAGCGCGCCCGCGTCGGCGCTCGAATGGACGGCGACGGTCTCATAGCCCAAGCGCCGGGCGGTGCGGATGATCCGCAGCGCGATCTCGCCCCGGTTGGCGATCAGGATGCGGTGAAACGACCTACCCGGCATGTGCGGCTTTCCACCCGCCTCACGGTCTCGCGACGGAGAATTGCATGGCTTGCGGCGAGCGGGCTTCCGCCTCGCGGCAGATCGCCAGGCTCTCCGCCAGCACGGCGCGGGTGTCTCGCGGGTCGATCACGCCGTCGTCGAGCATCCGCGCGCTGGTGGTGAAGACGTCCATCTGGCTGTTGAAGACGTGCATGATCTGCGCCTTGAGCTTTTCGAGCTTCTCCGGCTCGATCGGCTGGCCGCGCCGCTGGGCGGCGGCTTCGGTGACGATGGCCATGGTGTCGGCCGCCTGTTCGGCGCCCATGACGGCGGTCTTGGCATTGGGCCAGGAGAAACAGAAGCGGGGATGGAAGCCGTAGCCGCACATGCCGTAGTTGCCGGCGCCGAAGGAGGCGCCGCAATAGACCGTGATCTGCGGCACGCTGGCGCTGGTCACCGCCTGGATCATCTTGGAGCCGTGCTTGATCATGCCGGCCTCCTCGTAGGCGCGCCCGACAATATAGCCGGTGGTGTTGTTGAGGTAGATGAGCGGGGTGCGCGACTGACAGCAGGCCTGGATGAAATGCGTCGCCTTGTTGGCGCCGGCGGGATCGAGCGGTCCGTTATTGGTAATGATGCCGACCGCGTGTCCCTCGATCGCCGCATGGCCGCAAACGGTGGCGGGCCCGTAATTGGCAGCGAATTCGAGAAAATCCGAATCGTCGACGATGCGGGCGATCACTTCATTCATATCGACCGGCCGCTTGTAGTCCTCGGGCATGATGCCAAGCAGCTCTTCCGCGTCGTAGCGCGGCGGCTTGGCAGATCGCGGCGCGGCAGGCGGCATGTCCTTGTTCCAGCCGAGCTTGGCGACGATGTCGCGGGCGATGCCGAGGGCGTCGCGGTCGTCCTCGGCGAGATAGTCGCCGAGGCCTGAGATGGTCGTGTGCATCTCGGCGCCGCCCAGTTCCTCCTCGGTGGCGACTTCGCCGGTCGCCGCCTTCAACAGCGGCGGGCCCGCCAGGAAGGCGCGCGTGCGGCCGCGCACCATGACGATGTAGTCGGAAAGGCCGGTCTGGTACGCGCCGCCGGCGGTCGAGGAGCCGTGCGTCACGGTGACGACCGGCAGGCCGGCCGCCGAGAGCCGGGCGAGGTTGCGGAAGATATTGCCGCCGCGCACGAAGTACTCGACATGATAGCGCAGCAGATTGGCGCCGGCGCTCTCGACCAGCTGGACGTACGGAAGCCGGTTCTCCAGCGCGATCTCCTGGACGCGCAGCTTCTTTTCAAGCCCCATCGGCTGCAGCGCGCCGGCGTCGATACCGCTGTCGTTGGCGCTGACCATGCAGCGCACGCCGGAAACGAAGCCGATGCCGGCGATCACGCCGCTGCCCGGCACGCTCTTGTCCGGATCGGGCATGTCGAGCAGGTAGCCGCTCAAGCTCGAGAGCTCGAGGAACGGACGCCCGGCATCGAGGAGGAGGGCGACGCGCTCGCGCGGCAGCAACTGGCCGCGCCTGGCGAAGCGTTCCTTCGATGCATTGGATGCGCTGCGCGTGCGCTCCTCGAGCTCGCGCACGCGGTCGATGAGGGCGAGCATCGCCGCCTTGTTCCTTTCGAACGCGGCATCCGACGGCGTGATCTTTGATTCGATGACAGGCATAGGACCTAAGCACGCAGCCCGAGCATCGTGCGCGCCTCGGCCGGGCTTGCGATGTCGCGCCCGGTTTCGCGTGCGATCGCGGCGAGCGCCGCGATCAACTGCCCGTTCGAGGACGCCTTGCTGCCATCGGGCAGATAGAACGTGTCCTCGAGGCCCGAGCGGAGATTGCCGCCGAGCTCGGCACAGCGGCGGAACAGCGGCCAGATCTCGGCACGCCCTATCGCCGTGACTTGCCACGCCGCATCGGGCATTTTGAGCTTGAGCAGAATGGGCAGCAAATCGGCGTCGGCCGGCATCCCGGAAGCAACCCCCATGACGAAATTATAGTCGAGCGGCCCCTTGTACATGCCGGCATCCACGTACATGCCGACGCAGCGCACAATACCGACATCGAAGCATTCGAACTCGGGCAGGGTGCCGACGTCCCGCATGGCATCGAGATAGTCCTGCACCTTCTCGACCGTATTATCGAACAGCATCGGCTTCCAGGCCCAGCTATGGTCGGCCTTTACCTTCAGATAGTTGAGCGAGCCGGCGTTGCAGGCGGCGATCTCTGGCTTGGTCTGGCGGATGCAGTCGAGGGCGCCTTGGTAGTCGGGGCCGACCACGCCGCTGGTGTGATTGATCACGACACCCGGGCAGGCCGCGCGGATTGCTTCAGTCACGGCGAGCGACACTTTCGGGTCCCAGGACGGAAGATGGCCGAGCCCCGGTTCCTGTCGCCTTATATGGCAGTGCATGACCGTGGCGCCGGCGTCGTATGCCGCCTTTGCTTCGCGCGCCATTTCTTCCGGCGTGACCGGGACGGGATGCTGCTTCGGGTCGGTCAGGACGCCGGTGAGGGCGCAGGAAATGATGACTTTGTCGCTCATGGGCGTCCTCCGGGCGCGGGCGCCCGTGTTCTTGTCGGGGAGCAGGATAGCGATGTCACGACCATGAGGGCACCCCTTGCTGCTCGGCGGCAAGCTTTTGCGCGGCCTGCGCGCGCTTGAAGCCGTCGCGCTGGCACAGCCGCTGCCAATAGGCGGTGACGACCTCAGGCATCCTTGTATCGAGGCCGATGTAGCGCGTGAGCATCAAGGCGTAGCCGACCGAGATGTCGGCGACGGTGAAGCGGCCGGCGCAGAGGAAGTCGCGATCCGCCAGCGCCATCTCGATCCCGCGCAGCCGCCCGAGAAACCAGCGCGTATAATCTTCGACCGCTTGCGGAAGGCGCCGCTCCGGCGGTTCGAGCTTGGAATAGCGCAGCACGATCGTCTGCGGAAAGGTGAGGGTGGCCTCGCCGAAATGGAGCCAGTTGAGATAGAGGCCGAAATCCGGCTCGTCCGGCGCGACCGCGAGCGGTGTCGGTCCGTAGCGCGTCGCGAGATACTGGCAGATGGCGGCCGATTCCGTCATGCGCAGCGTGCCGTCGAGCATGGTCGGGATGGTGCCGAGCGGATTGACCGCCAGATAGTCCTTGGCGTGAACCCGCGGCGGGAACGGCAGCATCTTGAGCTCGTAGGCAAGCCCCATCTCCTCGAGCGTCCACAAGGGGCGGAACGAGCGCGCATTGGCGCAATGGTAGAGAACGATCATCGGCCGTCGCAGACATTTTGCATGCGCATGATCTTTTCCGACAACCGGTTCCCACTTGGGATCATGCGCTAGGTCCGGTTCGACATGCCGGGCAGCGTGTTCATCAGCTTGGCCAGGATGGTGAGCATCACCTCGTCGGCGCCGCCGCCGATCGAGGTGAGCCGGAAATCGCGATAGGCGCGGCTCACCGGCGTTTCGTTCATGAAGCCCATGCCGCCATAGTATTGCAGGCAGGCATCGGTGATCTCACGCGCGAGCCGTCCGCATTTGAGCTTCGCCATGGTCGCGAGCCGCGTCATGTCCTCGCCGGCGATCAGGCGCTCGCCGGCGCGGTAGACCAGCGAGCGCAGCAGCTCGACCTCCGTTGCCAATTCCGCCAGACGGAAATGCACCGTCTGATTGTCGAGGATCGAGCGGCCGAAGGCTTTGCGCTGCCGCGTGTATTCGATCGTGTCATTGATGACGGTCTCGAGCGCGATCAGCGTCGAAGCGGCGGCCCACAGACGCTCCTCCTGGAACTGAATCATCTGATAGGTGAAGCCGTGGCCTTCTTCGCCGATGCGGTTGCGCTTCGGCACACGCACGTCATCGAAGAAAATCTGCGCCGTGTCCGAACTGCGCATGCCGAGCTTGTCGAGGGTGCGGGCGACCTCGACGCCCTTCGATTTCATCGGCACGCAGATGAGCGTCTTGTTGCGATGCACCGGCCCGTCGCCCGTATTGGCGAGCAGGCAAATCCAATCGGCTTGCGCGCCGTTGGTGATCCACATTTTGCCGCCGTTGATGACGTAATCGTCGCCGTCCGAACGGGCATTGGTCTTGATCGAGGCGACGTCGGAGCCGGCGCCCGGCTCCGAGACGCCGACGCAGGCGACAAAATCCCCCGCGACCGACGGCGCCAGGAACTCGCGCCGGACTTCGTCGCTGCCGAAGCGGGCGAGCGCCGGCGTCGCCATGTCGGTCTGCACGCCGATCGCCATCGGCACGGCGCCGCAGCGGATGGCGCCGAGCTCCTCCGCCATGAGCAAGGCATAGCTGTAGTCGAGCCCTTGGCCGCCGAATTCGGCGGGCTTGTTGAGGCCGAGATAACCCAGCGCGCCCAGCTTCTTGAAAAGCTCGTGCGCGGGGAAGCGCCCTCCGGCTTCCCAGGAATCGACGTGCGGATTGATTTCGGCGTCGATGAATTTTCGCAAGCTGCGCCGCACCTCGTCGTGCTCGGCGGTAAAGAGCGTCATGGCATTTCTCCGCTCGTGTTCCGTTCCACGTCCGATCAAAGCCCCATCTGACGGCTGGCAAGATCCTTCATGATTTCCTCGGTGCCGCCGCCGATCGCATTGACCTTGACCTCGCGATAGATGCGCTCGACCGTGGCGCCGCGCATGAAGCCGGCGCCGCCGAAAATCTGCACCGCTTCGCTCGCGCAGAAGGCCATCGTCTGGGTCGCCTGGTTCTTCAGCATGCAGAGTTCCGCAACGGGGCTCTCGCCGTGGTCGAGGCGCCAGGCGAGAACCTCCAGCATCGCCTGGCTCGCCGCCACGCGCTGCGCCATATCGACGAGTTTATGCCGGATCACCTGGTGCTGGACCAGCGGCTGCCCGAAGGTCCGCCGCTCGCGGGCATAGCCGATCGCCTCGTCGAGGCTGACGCGGGCGAATGCCGTCGCGCCGGCCGCCATGGTGAGCCGCTCGTCGTTGAAGTTCTGCATGACCAGCTTGAAGCCGGCCCCTTCCTCGCCGATGAGATGACTTGCCGGCACACGGCAGTCTTCGAAATACAGCATCGCCGTGTCCGAGGCCCACCAGCCCATCTTGTCGAGCTTGGTGCGGGAAAGGCCGGGCGTATCGCCCTCGATCAGCAGCAGGCTTACGCCGGACGCACCCGGGCCGCCGGTGCGAACCGCCGTCGTGATGTAATCGGCACGCATGCCGGAGGTGATGAAAGCCTTCTGGCCGTTGACCACGTAGTGCTCGCCGTCACGCCGCGCGGTCGTGGCAAGATTGGCGACGTCCGAGCCGCCGCCCGGCTCGGTGATGGCCAGCGCGGAGATTTTGCGGCCCGAGAGAATCTCCGGCAGCACGCGCGTCTTGATCTCAGCTTGCGCCGCGCGGGCGATCGGTGGCGCGCCGATGCAATGGCTGAAAAGACCCGCGCTGATGCCGCCGGCGCCGCATCGCGCCAATTCCTGGATGAGGACGATCCACATGAAACGGTCGCCGGCCACGCCGCCATATTCTTCCGGAAAACCGAGGCCCAGCAGCCCCAACTCGCCCGCCCGCGCATAAAGCGAGCGCGGGAATTCGCCAGCTTCGTCCCATTGCGTCGCGAAGGGGGCTATTTCCTTGTCGACGAAGCGGCGCACCGTGGCGCGGAACGCTTCATGCTCTGCGGTATAGAACGGGCTCGCCAAAAGTCCTCCGCGAAGTGATGGCACGCTAACTAGACTGCGTTGCTGGTCGAAGCCTTGCTTTCGTCAGGGGCCGATTCAGCGGCGACGATTTCGTTGCGTAACTGGAACGGCATCAGTGCGGCGCGCAAACGGGCAATCGCCGCGCTGTCGGCGCCGTCGACCTTGATCCTGGCAAAGGTGCCATGCTCGGGGTGCGGGCCGACCTCGACCGTGATGCTCGCCGCGGGGCCAAGCAGCGAACGGGCCAAACGCTCGAACACGAGCTGCGCCGCCTGGTAGCGCAATTGCGGCTTGAACACTTTGCCGACGGCGGTCAGCGGCATCGCCGGGACGATCACCACTTCGGCTGGCGCAGCAGCGCGTTCCGAAACATGCGTCCGGGCGAAATCGTGCAGTTCGCCGGGCTCGGCCTGAGCGCCGGCCTTCAGCTGCACGAAGGCGACCGGCATCTCGCCGCTATGGGCGTCGGGGCGTCCCACGGCGGCGGCGATCTCGACGGCAGGGTGGCCATGCAGCACTTCCTCGATCGCCAGCGGGTCGATGTTGTGGCCACCACGGATGATCATGTCCTTGGCCCGGCCGGTCAGCCATAAGTATCCGTCGGCATCAAAGCGTCCGAGGTCGCCGGTATCGAACCAGGGCCCGCCCGGGCTCCAGTCCGGCACCGTCTCGCCGGCGGGCGGCTCGATCCAGGCGTCGCGATTGTGCGCCGGATTGACGTAGCCGCCGAACAGTTGCGGCCCGCGCACCAGCACCTTGCCGATCTCGCCGGGCGGGCAAAGCCTCGCAACGCGTCCTGCCTCGACTTGCGCGACAATGATTTCAGTAAAGGGCGCGCGCAGGCCGACCGAACCGACGCGGGGTTCGCCGGCCTTCGGGTTCATCGAGGCAAAACCATGAAGCTCGGTCATGCCCCAGCCCTCGACCAGCGGTGCCGGCACCTTTTGCTGCACGGCCTTGGCGATCTCGACCGGCAGCGCGGATGCCCCCGCGGCGGTGAGCTTGACGCTCGACAGGTCATGACCGTCGCTGGGCACGTTGAGCACGACGCCCCAGCTCGTCGGCACCATGCCGACCACCGTCGGGCGGAAGCGTTCGACCAGCGCCCAGAAATTGCTCATCACCTGCGGGTTGCGATAGCCGGCGGCGGTCAGCAGGACGACGGTCGCCCCCTCGGAAAAGGGCCCCAGCCCATTGCAGGTGGCGCCGCCGACATGGAAGGGCGGCAGTCCATTCAAATAGGTCTCGTCGGCGCCGGGCCGCATCATCTCGTTGTTGGTCCAGCTCTGCACGATGAGCCCGCGATGGGTATGCCGCGCCAGTTTCGGCAGGCTGGTCGTGCCGCCGGTGTGGAAGAGGGCGGCCACGTCGTCGCCGGCAATGCTGCGCGCAAAACGAAGCGCGTCGTCCGGCTGCTTGTCGAGCTCGGTCTCGAAATGCAGCGCGTCGATTTCCGTCCGCTGCGCGGGGCCGCCGACGCGCATGACCGCCTTCAGGGTCGGCACGGCATGGCGGACCGCCTCGATCTTGTCCCAGACGCCGGGAAACACGTTTGGATCGGGCCCGAGCAGCACGCGGCATTTTGCCTCGCGCAGCAGCCCGGCCAGATGCTTGGGCTCGAGCAGGAAATTGATCGGGTTGGCGATGCCCGCGGCCTGCGCGCCGAACAGGGCGAAATAGGTCTCGGGCAGAATAGGCAGCAGCATCGAGACGGAATCGTCGGCGCCGACGCCAAGCCCATGGAAAAGATTGGCCGCCTGGACGATACGGCGCTTGAACTCGCGATAGCTGACGTCCTGCGTCGGCGCTTCGATGGAAGGCGTCGGCAGATAGCGCAGGGCGAGCTTGTCGGGGTGCCTATCCGCCACATCAGCCAGGAGCTCGAAGACGTTGGTCTGCGGCCGGTACAGCGCAAAGGGCCGCCGCTCCAAAGCCTCGACGTCGCCCAAGGTCGCGATCATCGCAGGCGCCCCCCCGTTCTGGTTCTTCGTTGCGGCAATTCTAGGCTGCCCCTTTGCCTTCTGTAAAATACTAAGCGGACACCCTCCGGCGCCGGCATTGCCAAAATTCCCGGCTTGGGCAAATCTGGCGGGCGAATTCGCGACCAAAAACACAACCACGACCGTCGCGCGAGGGGACGCAAAAGGCCATGACACCCGATATCGGACTGGCGAACTGGTTCAGGCAGCGGACGCTGCGGACGCCGGAGCGTCTTGCCCTGGATTTCGAGGGCGAGCGCTGGACCTATGGGCAGATGCAGCAGGAGATCGAGCGCTGCGCGGCGCGCCTGCAGGCGCTCGGCGTGGCGCGCGGCGAGCGGGTCGCTTTCCTCGGCCTGAACCAGCCGATGTTTTTCTTTTCCATGTTCGCGGCCGCAAGGCTCGGCGCCATCTTCGTGCCGCTCAATTTCCGGCTTACCGGGCCCGAGCTCGCCTTCATGCTCAACGATTGCACCGCCAAGGTGCTGATCGTCGACGCGCAGCTGCGCCCGGTCATCACCGCGGTGCGCGACGAGCTAAAGACCGTGAGCGCGCTGCTCGCGGCCGAGGAGCCGCAGGCCTGGGTCGGCGGCGAGCTGCCGACGACGCATGTCGCGGTCGGCGAAAACGACGTCGCGATGATCATGTACACCTCCGGCACCACCGGCCGGCCGAAGGGCGCGATGCTGACGCACGGAAATTTCTGGTGGAACAACACCAATGCCCTGCATGCGCTCGATATCGTGCAGGACGATGTGACCCTGGTCGCCGCGCCTATATTTCATATCGGCGGGCTCAACGTCACGACGCTGCTGACCTTGCAGAAGGGCGGGCTTGTCGTGCTGCACCGCTCCTTTGATCCCGGCAAGGCGCTGGCCGACATGGCGGCGCACCGCGTGACGAGCATGTTCGGCGTGCCCGCCATGTTCCAATTCATGGCGCAGCACCCGGCTTTCGATGGGACCGACCTGTCGACGGTGCGCGTGCTCGTCGTGGGCGGCGCGCCGTGCCCGGAGCCGGTGCTGAAGGTGTTCCTCGCCCGCAACGTGATGATGCAGCAGGGCTACGGCCTCACCGAGACCGCGCCGATGGTCAGCTTCCTGGCGCCGGAATTCGCGCTCGCCAAGGTGGGCTCGTCGGGCAAGCCGGCGCTTTTCGTGGAGGTGAAGCTGGCGGACGCACAGGGCCACGAGGTCCGTGAACCGGGCGCCAAGGGCGAAGTGCTGGTGCGCGGACCCAATGTCACGAGCGGCTACTGGAACAGGCCCGAGGCGACGCGCGCCGCCATCGACGAGGAAGGCTGGTTCCGCACCGGCGACGTCGCCTATCTCGACGAGGAAGGCTTTGTCTTCATCTGCGACCGCGTCAAGGACATGATCATCACCGGCGGCGAGAACGTCTACCCGGCCGAGATCGAGAGCGGTCTGATGCGCCATCCGGCCATCGCCGAAGTCGCGGTTATCGGCGAGCCGGACGAGAAATGGGGCGAGCGCGTGGTGGCGATCGCCGTGATCAAACCCGGTCAGAGCTTGACGATCGAGGAACTGCGCAGCTTCGCTGGCGAATTCCTCGCGCGCTACAAGCTGCCGAGCCGCCTCGAGGTCGTCGCGGCGCTGCCGCGCAACGCGACCGGAAAGCTCTTGAAGTACCAGCTTCGCGAGATGTTCGCGCAAGGGGCGGAGCAGCCGCCCGCTCGGCGGTCGGCCTAACGCGGAGCGGCATCGGGTCGAATCGCCGGATACCCCGCTCATTCCCGCGCCAGCGGGAATCCAGAGCCAAAGAGAATTTTTTTGTAGTCCGGTCCTGGTCCCCGCTTGCGCGGGGACGAGCGGAGAAACTTGTGGCTTGGCCTGGGTGAACGCTTGCTTGAGACGCGCAATCGCCGCCGACCGATAGTCGGCAACAAGCTCGAAATCGAGGACAACGGTCTGCGCTAAACCGGGCGGAACTTGGGGATCGCCGCCTCTTCGCTAATGTCTTCGAAATACGCTTCCACCGGCATGCCGATGCGGACTTGGTCAGGGCTGCAGCCGGTGAGTTGCCCATACATTCGCGGGCCGTCGTCGAGATCGATGATGCATTGCACGACCGGAAGATCGTCCTTCCACGCCGGATAGTTCATCATCACCGTGTAGGCGACGGTGTAAGAATAGATCGTGCCGCGCGGGCTCACCTCGACCCACTCCAAGTCGCGGTGGCCGCATTCGACGCACCAAGGCTTCGGCAGGAAATCGAGCGTGCCGCAGTGGCGGCACTTTTGCACCACCAGCCTGCGCTGTTTGGCAGCGCTCCAAAACGGGCGCGTGAAGTCCGTGATCTGCGGAAGTGGTTTGCCCTGCGGCTCTGTCATGGCCTATGCCTCCGCGCCCAGAATCAATGTCGCGCAGCTTCGATTGTTGCGCGCGTACGTCATGCCGCCGAAACCGGACACCGCCGCGATGGCGGCGTTTTTGACCTGCCTATCTCCCGCTTCACCGCGCAACTGCGTGGCGGCTTCGATGATGGGCATGAAGCCTCCGATCGCACCTCCCGGCTGGCCGCCGGACAGCTGGCCGCCGTCCGTGGAGATGGGAAAGTCTCCGTTGAAACGCAGGTCGTGTTCCTGCACGAATTTTGCTCCCTCGCCCTTCTTGCAGAAGCCGTAATCCTCCATCTGAATCAGCACGACCATCGGATAGTCGTCATAGGGCTCGAACACGTCTACGTCCTTGTGCTCGATGCCCGCCATCTTGAACGCCTCCGGCGCCGCCTGGGTGAAGCCGGTAAACGTGATGTCGGGTCGCGTGCGGGAATTGTGATAGTAATTGCTGACTTCACCGAAGCCGAGCAGATAAACGGGCCTGTCGGTGATCGTCGCCGCCGATTTTGCGGAAGTGACGATGTAGGCCAAGCCGCCATTGACCATCGGAACGCAATCCAACAGGCGCACGGGGTCGGAGAGCACGCGGGAGTTCAGGTACTCCTCCAGCGTGAACGGCTTGCGATAAATGGCGCCGGGATTGAGCGAAGCATGATAGCGCGTCGTAACGGCGATCTTTCCGAGATGCTCGGGCGCGATCTCGTAGTCATGCATATATCTGGTCTGCACGAGGGCGAACTGACTGTTGGCGCCCATGATGCCGAAGGGACCCTGGAAGTCCCAGAACAGGCCGCGCGTGCGCTCCGGCGAAAGCGGCAGCCCCGGCGCGACGGACGGAATTGTCAGCGGCGTATCGGCTCCTATAACGAGCGCCCGGTCTATGACGCCTGCCTTGATCATTGCGGCGGCGCGGATCAGCAGGGCGGCTGCGGTGGCGCCGCCTTCGTCGCCGCGAAGCAGAATGCGTGGGCTGATGCCGAGCAGTTCGGCGACGGCCGCCGACCAGTTCACGGTATGGCCGGCTTCGGCGTGCGCGACGCCCAGGCCCTGGCCGTTGAAGTCGTTCTTCGACATGCCCGCCTTTTCCAGCGCCAGGTCCGCCGCCCAGGCCAGATATTCGTCGATCGTGTAGATGCGTTCGCCCGGCTTCGCCCTGCTGTAAGGCGTTCTTCCATAGCCTACGATTGCGACTTCACCGCGCATGCTTGCGTTCTCCGATGCTTATGATTTGGCCGCCGCCGCGGAGGGTGCGTTCTGCAGGATCATGAGCCAGTCGACGGCCACGGCGCCGTTGGCCGTTGCGATGATGGGATTGAGGTCAAGCTCGGCGAGCCGTGGGCCGGCCGCCGCGGCAAGCCGCGACACATTGACCAGGAGCTCGCACAATCGTCCGCGATCGACCGGCTCGCTTCCGCGTAGCCCGTCGAGGATGCGGGCGCCGCGCAATCCGGCGATCATCGTCTCGGCCTCAGATCGGGTCATCGGGGCGGCCGCGAACGCGACATCCTGCAAAACCTCGATCAGAATCCCGCCGAGCCCGACCATGACGACGGGCCCGAAGGCCGCATCCTGGTGCACGCCGATCACGATTTCCTTGCCGGCGGCCGCCATGCGCTGGACGATAACCCCTTCGATGCGTGCGGAAGCGTCATGCGCGCGCGCCAGCCGTACGATCTGCGCAAAAGCCGCACGCAGCGCGGGCTCGTCGGCGATGTTGAGGCGGACGGCCCCGGCTTCCGTCTTGTGGACGATGTCCGGGGATTCGACCTTCAGCGCCACCGGATAACCAAGGCGGCGCGCCGCCACTGCCGCCGCCTCGACATCGCCGGCAAATTCAGTGGGGACGAGCGGAATGTGTGCGTTGCGGAGCATCTCGGCGGCCGTCATCGTCGGCATGACGCCGGTCCTGTCCGGCGGCACGCGGAATTCTCCGGGGGCGTCGGCAGGCGCCTGCGCGCGCGCTGCGGCATCGGCCAGCCAACGCTCGCGCGCCGCTCCATAGCGAACGAGTCCGGCGATGGCGTTCATTGCCTGCGCCGCCCCGTGAATGACGCAAATGCCCCTCTTGCGGAGTTCGGCGAGCGCCTCGGGCGGCGGCGCCAGCCAACTGACGAGGAAAGTCTTGTCGGTAGAATCTCGGATGTCGGTAATGATGTCGATCATGACGTCGACATAGCGGTGCATCAAGCGAAGCCACAGCAGGCCGATATCGATCACGGGGTCGGCAAGCACCAGCTTCATTGCGCGGCGCATAAGCTCGGGCTCGGCCAAAGAAAGTCCGGTCACGTCCACCGGGTTGGCGACGGCGCTATAGCCGGGCAAAGCCTGTTTTAGGCTTTTCTGCGTTTCGGCGGCCAGCGTAGGCACGCGCAGTTCGAGAACCTCCGCGCGATCGCAGGCGAGCACGCCGGCTCCGCCCGATTGGCTGACGATGCCGACCTTCGGTCCCTTCGGCAGACGGCAGTGGGCAAATGCTTCCACGAGGTCCATCATCTGCGCTTCGTCGTCGGCGCGGATGATGCCCTTCTGGCGAAGTACGCCGCCAAATACCACGTCGGCGCCGGCGAGCGCGCCTGTATGCGACGCCGCGGCGCGGGCGCCGGTGTCGCTGCGGCCGACCTTGGTGAGGATGATGGGTTTGCCAAGCGCCATGGCGCGGTCGGCAACGGCAAGCAATTTGCGGCCGTTGCGAATGCCCTCAAGGTAGCCCGCCACGATTCGAATGCGTGGGTCTTCGACGATAAAGTCGATTGCATCGGCGATTTCGACGTCAGCTTCGTTTCCGGTGTTGACGAAATACCCCAGACCGAGCTGGCGCTCGCGCGCCAGAACCGCGATGGCGGTGCCGAACGCGCCGGATTGGCTGAAGAAGGCGACAGGTCCGGCGGGCAGCGCGCCTTCGAGATATTCGCTGAAGCTCGCGGTCACGCGCTCGAAAGCGTTGATGATGCCGACGCTATTCGGACCGCAGAAACGCAATTTCCCGGCGCGGGCGGTATCGATGATTTCCCGTTGTGCGGCTTCGCCCTGAGCGCCTGTCTCGGCAAATCCCGAGCTGAAGATCACCGCGGCTTTTACGCCCTTCGCGACAAGCTGGCGGATGCTGTCCAGCACCAGCGCGGCTGGAACGGCAACGATTGCGAGATCGACCGGGTCGGGAATTGCATTGACGGCGGGATAACAGCGCAGCCCGGCAATCTCCGTGTATTTCGGGTTGACCGGATAGAGTCGCCCCGCAAAGCCCTTGTCCATGAAATATTTGAGCGGGCGCCCGTTAATTCGCTCAAGCTCGGCCGAGCAGCCGAGTATTGCGACCGAATCCGGTTGCAGCAGCGCCCGCATGGCACGGTCGGTGCTCGTTCCGGCCGATCCGCACTGCGCTGCACTCATGGAAACGGTCTGCCCCCCGGCTGCTGCCTGATCAAAATGCGCCATGGCCGCTCACATCCGTTCCGGCACGGCGCCCGCCGCCGATCTCCAAGGAGACACGCATCCCTCCTGCCTGCCGCAAGGACGGTGTCGGGAAATGTTCCGCTTACGCGACCCTCGAGGGCCGGTGGCAACGCTAACAAACGGAGCAGCGATCGGTCCAATGGAGAGATGCGATCGGCGCAATTGGGTCTCCGAGCCGAAGCGACATTTAAATTCCCACCACGCGAGAATACGGCCGCGCGCCTTCCGGTCAGCGGACGGACAATTTCGATTCGGGCAGCACGCTTTGCGCGAACGTGCTAGAAGCAGGGTGAGATAAAAATAAGAAAGGGCAGGCGCCGCCAGCCCAGAAGCCGAAGGAGGAATACGCTCTTTTATTTGACCGGTCTGCGCCGGAAAAATTGAACAGGAGGGAGGGCTCATGAAACGGTACTTGACTTCGATTGTGAGCGCCGCGGTGCTCGCATTTTCAAGTGGTGCGGCATTCGCCGAGAATGCCTCGGTCGCTCGCGTCAGCCTTTTGAGCGCGCCTTTCGGCACCGGCTCCTATGTGTTGGCAGCCGCGCTTCAGGACATCTCGAACAAGTCGGCCTCGAACGTGAAGATCGACGCCTCCGAGAGCCCGGGCTTCCTCTATAACATCAAGGAACTTGCCACCAACGCCGACGCGCGCAAGACCACAATCGTGGGTTCGGGCAAGGGCGTATTGGCGCTTGCCACCGCCGGCGACAAGCCGTTCACAAAAAAATACGCGCCGCTGAAGCTGATCGCGAACTACGAGCTGGTCTCGGTGTGGCTCGCCACGCTCGATGCCAAGACAAAGACCGTGGCGGATCTCGCCGGCAAGCGGGTCGCCTTGGGTCGCGCGGCGCAGATTAACTGGGCCGTGGAACCGGAAAAGGTTATCCGGGTGGGCTGGGGTCTCGGCGAAGACAAAGTGAAAATTTCATATCTCGGTCCGAAAGAAGCGGTGTCGGCGCTGCTCGACGGCCACGTCGCGGCGGCCGTTGTCGGCGGTTACATGGGCCCCGGCAACAAGGGGTTTGTGCTCAGCCCGCAGACGACGCAGTTCATGGCTTCCGGACGGGACATTCACTTCATCCCGTGGGGCAAGGCCGAGGTCGATAAGACGATCGCGAGCGGCATGAAAATGGTTGCCGTGGACCTGCCGCCCAACACGGTTCATGGCATCACGCAAAGCCTTCCGGTGTTTGCCGATACGGCAGGGTGGTTCGTCTCGGAGGATTTCCCCGAGCAACTCGCCTACCAGGTCACCAAGCTGATCATCGACAACGTCGACAAGTTCGCCAAGTACCACGCGCTCGGCAAGCTGATGTCGCGACAGGCGCTCGTGTTCGGCTTTGACGAGAAAGAGATCGCTCCCGGCGCTCTGAAGGCTTATCGCGAGGCCGGGATCATCAAATAGACGCGGTCGTCTTGCCGGGCGGTTTCTGCTGATGGCCTGGCGGGCACCCACGTGCCCGTCAACCGCCAACCATGCTGGCGCGCAAGCGCTTGCGCGCTTGATGCGGCCGCCGCGGCGCGGGCGGATAGGCGACAGCCAAAAGCAGAGAGCATGCCTATGCCGGAGGATCGGAGCCACAAATTCTATGCGGCGGCGCTCTTGGCCGTCGGCTTGGCGATGGTCGCTTATCACATGTGGGCCAGCCAAGTGGCTCTGTTCACCGACTATCAGCATCAGGACGTGCACCTCGGGTTTTTGCTGACTTTGGTCTTTTTGCAGGGACTGCGCGCCGCGCGATCCTGGCTTTCGCGCGCATGGTGCGCGCTTCTGCTCATCGCGGGCCTGGCCGCGGCGGTCTACGTGTTCACCCACATCGAGCACCTAGAGGAGGCTGTCGGCTTTCCCGATCGTGTCGACGTCGCGGTCGGCGTGGCGCTCATCGTTTTGGTCATCGAGGGCACGCGCCGCACCTGGGGCGTCACGCTGCCATTGGTGGCGCTCGCATCCATCGCCTACTTCATGTTCGGCCATCTGCTCCCGGGGCCGCTTTACCATCGGCCGTTCGGCTTCCCCTACATCGTCTCGTATCTCAGCATCGGACTGTCCGGTATTTTCGGCACGTTCCTTTCGATCTCCGCGTCGCAGGTGTTCCTCTTCGTCGTGTTCGGCAGCCTGCTTGGCGTCATCAAGATCAATGACTTCTTTCACGAAGCCGGCAAGCTCGCCGGCCGCAAGCTGCAAGGCGGGCCGGGGCAGACGGCCGTCGTCTCCAGCTCGCTTGTCGGCATGGTGACCGGCGCGGCGGTGGCCAATGTCGCGATCGTCGGCGCGTTCACCATTCCCTATATGAAGCGCGTCGGCTACCGGCCGGAAATCGCCGCCGCGATCGAGGCGACCGCCTCGACCGGCGGGCAGCTCATGCCGCCCGTGATGGGCGCCTCGGCCTTCCTCATGGCGTCATTTTTGGGCGTGCCTTACGCCACGGTCATGGTGGCCGGCGTAGTGCCGGCTATTTTGTATTACTGGGGCTGCATGCTCGGCGTGCAATTCATTGCCGTGCGCGAAAGAATTCTCGTGGCGCCGGAGCCTGTCGACTGGCGGCTGATTTTCCGGCGGTTGCCGCTGTTTCTGGTTCCGATCGGCCTTCTGGTGGTGATGCTTCTCTTTCAGTTCAGCCCGAGCAACGCCGCCTTCTGGACGATCCTCGCCGCCATCGCCTTGAGCTACGCAAGCCGTGAAACGCGGCCCCGCCTGCTGGCATTGGTTGAGTGCCTGGCGCACGGCGCCTATGTCGGTGCGCAAATCGGCGTTTCGCTTGCCGTGGTGGGCATTGTCGCGCAGACGCTGATCACCACCGGTCTGGGCTCCAAGATTGCCGGGCTGGTCGAGCTGCTAAGCGGCGGTTATCTCGTGCTCGCGCTGATCTGCACCATGGTGGTGTCGCTGATACTCGGCTGCGGCGTCCCCACGTCTGCGGCCTACGCCATCGTCGCCATTGTGGTCGTTCCGGGATTGGTGCAGATGGGCGTGACACCGCTTTCGGCACATTTCTTTGCCTTCTATTTCGCCGTTATATCGGCCTTGACTCCGCCGGTCGCGCTGGCGGCGCTCGCCGCGGCTGGAATAGCCGACGCCGATTATGTCAAGACAGCCATCAACGCCTTCAAGCTGGCGATTTCCGGCTTCATCGTGCCGTATCTGGTCGTCTACAACCCGATCGTCGTGCTTCGGCCCGAGAACTGGGTCTGGGCTCTCGGATCGGTGGTCGCGATCCCGCTCGGCCTGACCGCTCTGACCGCCGCTCTCTACGGCTGCGGCCTGGTCGCATTTACCGTGCGCGAGCGGATTGCGGCGGCCGCGTGTGCGGCAAGCCTGTTCGCTTACTGCTTGGTTCGCTCGGTCGCATCCTACGAGGCCCTCCCGTACGGCTTTCTGGCGGCCGGGGGGATTTTGTTTGCCGTGTTGCTGTTCGGGCAGATCAAGAAAAAGAAACTGGCGCAAGCGGCGACGCGGACCGAGACGGCTTCGGCCGTGCCCCAAGGTGCGGGAGGCGGATGAATGCTCTTTTGGCGGATCCGGTCGAACTCTTCCTCGATCCTGCGATCAAAGCGCCGAAGCTCGCAATCGGTAAACGCCTGCTTTTGCGCAAGCTGGGCTCCGCACGCTCATGGACGTGATCCCGCTCGATGCCCCGCTTGTGCGCGGCTCACACGGCCGGCTCGCCGACAACGCCGATGACGGTCCGTTGGTGATCGCGGATCAACCCCGTTTGCTCAAGTGGGACCGCGTCGCGGCGACCCAAGTCAAGCAGCTCCTGCTCGACGCCGTTTTCGAGTAGAGACGATTTGGAGAATGGCAGCCTTCGCGCCGTTCGCGGCGACGCAGCAATTCGAAAGGTTTCCGAGTAGGCGACCGGCGGCGCTTCCTAAGCCGCGTGTACGAGTGCCGGGCCCGATTATTTTGCGCACCGCATTACCTTCCAATCGTTTGGAAAATAGCTCTGCCGTGCCGCTGAATTCGGCGGCCTATAGGCGGCTGAATCTCGTTGATTGACCTACGAAAATAACGGCCGCCCGCAAGGGGCCGTGGGCCGGCGCATAGCTCTTCGGATCCCGTGCTTACACAATTAATTCATGCAAAGTTTCTGGCTTTGGTGCTATGTTTAAATGTTGGCCGATCAGGTCAGAAACGCTGAATTAGGGAGGGCGATATGGCGATAGGCTGGGCCAAGAGTTTCCGTAGTTTGGCAATAGCGGTGAGCGCGTTGGCTGCGACAGCTGTCGTCGCACGTGCGGCAGAGCCGCCAAAGCAGATGAAGCTTTATGTCTTCACCTCGGGCGCGCTGACGCTCGACAAATCGATTCTTCAGAACGGCGGCAAGGGCAAGATCACGATCCCGGTCGGGTTCTTTCTGATCCGCCATCCCAAGGGCGACGTGCTGTTCGATTGCGGCAATAACGACAAGATCATCTCCGATCCTGACTACTGGGGGCCGTTCGTCAAGGCGCTTGATCCGGTGCGCACGCCCGACATCGCAATCGACGCCCAGCTTGCCAAGATCAACGTCAAGACATCAGACATCAAATACGTCGTGCTCGGCCACTTCCATGTCGACCATGCCGGCAACATCGGCAAGTTCCTGAATTCGACATTCGTTTATCAGCGTGACGAGATCCGGAATGCGTTCTGGCCGGAGCCGGGCTATGCGACGTTCTTCATCACGTCGGACTTCGCCATGATGCGCAATAGCATCGGCGGCGGCATGGCCAATAAGGTCAAGGCGATCGAGCTCGACGGCGATCTCGACCTGTTCGGCGATCACAGCGTCTATATCCACCGCTCCGTATCGCACACGCCCGGCAGCCAGATCATGGTCGTACGGCTGCCCAAGACCGGCACGGTCGTGCTGACGAGCGACGCCGCGTATCTGCAGGAAAATCTCGACAAGGACATCCTGCCAAGCGTCGGCAGCGTCTATAATCCATCCGGCATGCTTGACTCCTACGCGTGGATGAAGCGGCTGCGAGACCTGGAAGGCGCCGACATCATCTTTGCGCACGACCCGGACGTCTTCAAAGCCCACAAGCACTCGCCGGAGTATTACGAGTGAGCGTGCCTTCGCGGTGATTATCGGTACCGCAGTCGCGCTGACCCGGCCGGACATTCCGGCCGGGTCAGTGATCTAAGCGTGCAGTAGTCGACATGTCACCGGCCGTGCGGGCGCAGCATGTGACCAAATGGTACGGACCGCGCCGTGCCGTGACGGACGTTTCGTTTGCGGTGGAGCCCGGTGAGGTCGTCGGCCTGCTCGGGCCCAACGGCTCCGGCAAAAGCACGATTTTTCGCATCATCACCGGCTATCTGGCGCCCAGCTCGGGCAGTGTCGAGGTTGCCGGACAGGACGTGGTGACGGATTCGTTCGCGGTGCGCCAGGCGATCAGCTATGTGCCCGAAGACGCGCCGCTCTACGATCACATGCGGGTAAGCGAGTTTCTGCACTTCATGGCGAGCATCAAGGGGCTGCGCGGTGGCGCGGCGAGCCGCGCGGTCGATGCCGCGGCCGAACGGCTCGACCTCGGTCGCGTCATGGCGATGCCGGCGGGAAAGCTGTCGCGCGGGTTTCGCCAACGTGTCTCGATCGCGCAGGCGCTGCTCGGTGAGCCGAAAATCCTGGTGCTCGACGAACCGACCAGCGGTCTCGACCCGCACCAGGTCATCGCCGTGCGAGACCTCATAAGCTCGCTCGCCGGTCGGCACACCGTGCTGTTGGCTTCGCACGTGTTGCCGGAAATCGAGAAGATCGCGACGCGCGTGATGATCCTGCTCGATGGCCGGCTGTTGACCGCGGACGCGCTGAAAGAGGGCGCGGGGGACCTGCTGCTTCGCGTGCGGGCTGACGCTTCAGAGCCGGCAATCCGCGCCGCGCTATCCCCGATTGCCGGCGTGCGCAGCGTCATCGCGGGCCAGACAGCGACCGGGAGCCTGCCGGCCCCGGTCAGCTACGTGATCAAGGGCGAGCGGCGCCCGGCGCTCGCGGCCGATATCGCGGCCGCGCTGGTCGGCGGCGGAATTGCCGTTTCGGAACTCGCGGAGGTCCCGCCCGATCTCGAACGGATATTTCTCGACTTGACGCGACGACCGCTCGAGGCCGCAGCATGAGGAATTTCGGCGTGCTGCTGCTCAAGGAGGAAAGGGCGTTGTTTTCCTCGCCGATCGCCTATGTGCTGATGACGGCGTTCCTGCTCATCATGGGTTACAGCTTCACGCTGACGCTGTTTATCAGTCATCAGCCCAGCCTTGTGCACATCTTCTTCCAGATGTTCGTGCTGTTCATGCTGACGGCGCCGCTCATCACGATGCGACTGCTCGCCGAGGAACGGAAGCTGCGAACGCTCGAAGTGCTGCTCACCGCCCCGGTGTCGGAGATCGAGATCGTGCTGGCCAAATTCGTCGCCAGCATGAGCCTTATCGTGATCATGCTGCTCTTGTCCGGCTCCTACGCGATTGTGCTCAGCCTGTTCGGCGATCCCGACCTCGGGCCGATCTATAGCGGCTATCTCGGCCTCCTGCTGTTTGGATCGGCAGTGGTCGGCGTCGGGTTGCTCGCCTCCGCCCTCACGTCCAATCAGATCATTGCCGCGCTCGCTTCGCTCAGCTTGTTTCTGTTGCTGTGGATCATCGACAATTTCGGCTATCTGTTGCCGAGCCCGTTCGACGCCTTTGTGGTCAATCTCTCGCTCTCGGTGCATTTCCGCTCGTTTGCGACCGGCTCGGTGTATCTGTCGGACGTCGGGTTCTTTCTCAGCATCAGCCTGCTGACGCTGCTGTTGAGCGTCCGCGCCCTCGCGCGGCGCTGAGGGGCACACGCATGCTCCACCCACGGCGATCGAATATCATCGTCGCGCTGCTCGTGCTCGGGGCGACCGTGCTCGGCGCGCTCGGCTTTTCGGGTTTCGCCGAGGACATCGCGAACAGCCTGTTGTTCGCGGCCTGGTCGATGGCGCTCTTGGCGCTGTTCATGCTCGCGCTGCGCCTGCCGCTGCGGGGCCGCGGCTCGCGTCTGTCGATGTGGGTCGTCACCACGCTTGTGACCGGCGGTGCGGTAGCGGTCGCCATCGTTGCCAATGTCGCGCTCTATCGGCACGACGTTCATTTCGATTTAAGCCGCGAGGGCCGCCATACGCCCCCGCAGCAATTTACGACGGTCATCGACCATCTGCAGCGTCCGCTTTCGCTGACATATTTCTACAATCAGGGCGACGACAATGCGTTGATCGCCAAGGATCTGATCGCGGTCGCCGCGCGCGGTCATCCGCTGCTCGCCTTCCGTGCCGTCGATCTCGACAAGGAGCCGGGGCTCGCGCGCGATGTCGGCGTGCGCGCCTACAACACGGCGGTGTTCCAAGCCGGCGACCGCAAGGTGATGGTTGAGAATACCACCGATGTCGTGCGCCTGGCCTATGCCGCGCTGCGCGCGCTGAGGGAGCGCGTCGAGACCGTCTGTTTCGTGACCGGCCACGGCGAGACCTTCCGGCCGACGCAGGCGCATTTTCATTACAGCCATGTTGAAACGCTCAGAGGCCATGATGTGTCCGGCGCAGGCGACGTGCTGGTCGCAAAGCCTGAGGACCTCGACCGGTTGCAGCTTGCGCTGACCGAGATCGGCTACGAGATGCGCGGCATTGTAACCGCCGCGGCCAATGCCATCCCCGCCGATTGCGCAGTGGTTGCCGATATCGGTCCGCGCGGCGCCTTCGCGGCGGGCGAAGCCGATCTCCTGGTCAAATACCTGGCGGGGGGCGGTCGGCTGCTGCTGCTTCTTGATCCGGCTTTTCCGGTCGGCACCGACCTCAAAAACGATCTGCTCGGCGCGGTCGGCCTGGAAACACAGCAGGCGGTGGTCATCGATCCGCTCAATCATTTTCGCACCGATCCCGACAAGGTGGCGGTACCTTATTATCCCCCGCACCCGATCACCGAGCGCATCGCGCTCACCGTCTTTGCGCAGACGCGGCCGATACACGTCGCGCCGGCGCCCGCCAGCGTGGTGACCACCGTTCTCGCCTCCAGCAGCCAGGACAGCTTCAAACGTCCGCTGCCGTCTGCCGCCGCCGAGCTTGCGAGCGCCGATTCCGCGGCCGGCAACGCCGCGCAGCGCGGCGCGCAACCGCTTGCGGTCGCCGTCGAAGGCGTGTGGCCGGGCTCGGCGTCGGACAAGCGCTTTCGGCTGGTCGTCGCCGGCACCAGCAAGTTCGCCACGAACGAATATTTCCCGTACGTGTCCAACGGCGAATTGACGGTCTCGATGCTGCGCTGGCTTGCCGCCGACGAGGCGATGCCGACCGTCAAGCCGCAAACCTATCAGCTGCCGGAGATCGTGATGACCAGCCGGCAGATGCGCGACGTTTTCATCATCATCGAAGTGCTGTTGCCGATGTCCACGTTGCTGTGCGGCATGGTGGTGTGGTGGAGGCGGCGTTGAGGCCGTCCCCGCGCCCGATCGGCTCACCCTTGCGCGCGCGCACCGGTCTGCTGCTCGTGGCGCCGCTCACCGCAGGTGCCCTGATCGTTCTGCTCGTCGTGTTGGTGATCAGTGGACATGCCCCGGTGCTGCGCAGCCTCGTGCGATTCAAAGCCGATGGGCTCGTCGCCCTTCCGCCGCAGCAGATCGCCCGCGTTGAGTTCTGGGCGGGGAAGGAGAGCGTCGCGCTACGCCGCACTGCCGGTGGCTGGACGCTGGCCGGGACGACTCGTGCGGCGCCTACAGAGCTCGCCCGCCACGTCGAGGCCGGGTTGCGGTTCATGCATGTGAGCGGACCGAGTCGCAAGCTCGCCGCGGGCGAGCTCGCCCCCACAAGCTTCGCGGCTTTCGGGCTCGAACCGCCGCGCAGCGTGCTGGTGCTCGCGAGCACCAGGGGGGCGATCGCAACTGTCCACTTCGGCGCTCTCAATCCGGCCGGCACGTCGCAATATGTCCGGCTTGCCGGCGCGGCGACGGTTTATCTGATGCCGCGCCATGTCGGGAACGAGTGGCAAGTGGCGGCCGACATGGCGCGCCGGCTGCGCGCGCAGAGCGGGCCCGCTATTGCCAGCCGGGGCGCAAGCCTGCTGCTGCCGGTATCACTTGCGCAAGTGTGGGCGGTGGAGATCGTGTTTGCCGGCAAGCTCACGCGTTTCGAGCGCGACGCCGCCGGCAACTGGTTTCGTCATGTCGGCCAGCACTCGCATGCGGGCGGCGGCCCTGTCCATGTCGCCGATCCGGCGCAGGCGCGCATCATCGCCGCCGCGCTCGAAGCTTTCGGCGCGACGATGGTCGAATTGCGCATCGCGCCGGGTGTCGATGCGCGAGGACTGGCGCGATTTGGCTTGGATCATCCACCGGTCATCGTCATGCTCTATGCCCGCGATAACTCGACCGCGCTCGCGCGGCTGGAAGTAGGCGGCGCCGCCAACAGCATCGACCGCTACGCCCGCCTCGCACCGGACGGCGATGTTGTGACGCTGGCCGACTTCGAGGTCAGACGTCTCACCGGGCTGTTGAAGTCCGTCGGGGCGGGCTCATGAGCGGCATTCGGCTATTGCGCGGTATCCTGCGCGCTTTCGCGGCGCTCGTCGCCATAGGCATCGGCGCGGGGGCGCAGGCCCACCAGATCAATCTCTCGACGGCACGGGTCGAGTTGCTTCCGCAGCGGACGGTCGCCGTCCAGGTAGGGCTCAAGGGCAGCGACGCAGACCGTCTCGCGGCGACGCACGTCTTCAATTCGCAGACAGGCTTGGTCGACCCGGCAAAGGTTACGGCATCCGCGCCATCGATCGCCGCCTATATCGGCGCCCACATAGCCGTGGCCGGCGCCGACGGCACGCCGTGTGAGAAGAGCGTTGGCGATGTTGCGGCCGACGGCGACGGCGTCATCGTGCGCTACACCTTTTCTTGCCGCAACGTCGGCAGCGAACTCGTCTACCGTTCAACCGTGCTCACCGCGACTGACAGCACGGCCCGGCAGATCGTGCTGCTCGGCACCGGCGGCAACGCGCCCCAGGCGCTGCTCGATGCTGCCCACACGACCGTGACGATCTCGGCCGCCGCGCCATCGCTTCTCTCCACAATGCGGCGTTACCTGGTCACCGGTATCGAGCATATTTTTCTCGGCTACGACCACATCGCATTCCTGATCGCGATCATGTTGTGGGCGCGGCGGCTGCTGCCGGTGGTCAAGATCGTCACCGCCTTCACGCTTGCGCATTCGGTCACGCTGTCGCTTGCGGCGCTGCAAATCATCGTAATCCCGAGCACCGTCGTCGAACCGGCGATCGCCGCATCGATCGTATTCGTAGCGGTGGAGAATTTCTTCTCGCGCAACGTCGATGGCCGCTGGCGCGTGACCTTCGCCTTCGGGCTCATTCATGGCTTCGGCTTCGCCGGCGCCCTGCAGGAATTCGGCCTGCCGGCGAATGCGGTGGTTCCGGCGCTCGCTTCCTTCAATATCGGCGTTGAAATCGGCCAACTGGCGATCGTTTCGATTGCGATTCCGACGCTGATCGCCATCGACCGGCTGCTTGCCGTGGACCGGGCCAAACCGGTGCGCGCCGCTTCGCTCGTCTATGCGCTTTCGGCGCTGATCACGCTTTTGGGCAGCTATTGGCTGGTGACGCGAATTTTCGAAGCGTGACCGATGCTCACCATTGCCTGACGCGAGGCATCCACACCGAGGAACCGAAAATGGACAAGGAAAAGGTCAAAGCCTTCGCCGACCGGCTGTTTGCCGACATGGCAGGCGCCATGGCCGCCGGCATGGGGTATCTCGGGACCAAGACGGGATTATTTCGCGCCATGGCCGGCAAAGGGCCGATGCACGTCGAGGACGTCGTTCGAGAATCCGGGCTGCAGCCGCGCTACGTGGAAGAATGGCTCAAAGGCATGACCAGCGCCAAATATCTCGACTACGACCCCGCTGCCGAGACCTATGAACTCTCCGATGAGAAAGCCTTTCTGCTCGCATCCGACGGTACCGACCACTTCTTGGGCAGCCTATTCAGCATGGTACCGGTGCTGCTGCGCGTCGCGCCCGATGTGGCCGCGGCCTTCGTAAAGGGCGGCGGCGTCCGCTTCGGAGATTTCGGCTCGGACGGCATCATCGGGCTCGACCTTATCAATCGCGGCCAATACGATCACCGCCTCACCAAATATTGGCTCAAGGTCTTGCCGCAAGTGACCGCCCGTCTGGAAGCGGGTGCGCGGGTGCTGGACGTAGGTTGCGGCGCCGGCCGCGTGTGCATTGCGATCGCCAAGGATTTTCCGCGGACCGACGTTGTCGGTGTCGATCCCGACCCGGAGTCCGTGCGTCAGGCCGAGGCGGCGGCCAAGGCGGCCGGTGTTTCCGGGCGCATCGATTTCCAGGTGGCGACGACCGGCGATCTCGCCGCCGGCGAGCCTTTCGACCTGATCACGGCCTGTGACTGCATCCACGATTTCGCCGCGCCGCAACGGACGCTCGAGCAGATCCGCGCGCTGCTCAAGCCGGACGGCACGCTTTTCATCGTCGAGCCCAAGGCGGCCGACCGCCTTGAGGACAACGTCAATCCGATCGCGACGATGTTCTACGGCTTCAGCCTCTTTCACTGCATGACGCAGTCGCTCGCCAACGGCGGGCCCGGTCTCGGCACCTGCCTCGGCCCGGCGCGCACCGAAGCGCTCGTCCGCGCCGCCGGCTTCGGCGGCTTCGAGCAGCTCGACATCAAAAGCCCGGTCAATCTGTTCTATGCCGCCCGGCCTTGACGCATCGCCTACCAGCTAAAGGACGAAAGCTTTCGGCTCTTGCTGCCGCCCGACAGCCTGAAGTGAAATATGACAGCTCGGTTGGCCGCTGGCGCATGTATAAAGACATGCTGGGGCCGCTATTGCCTTGGCCCTGAAGGTGACGCCTGACGACCATCCACCCAGACGGCGACGATCGGCCGAGTTCCCGAATTGGTTGATACGTTAACTAATCATCAACCAAAACTTGGCCGTCAAACGTCGGCATGAGCGGCCAGGTCAGCATCACGCCGCCGAAGGAACATTAGTCGTTGAGTTGCAGCACGCGCTGGACCAGAACTCCGGTCCGAAGGCGATCTTTGACACGTCGCGCGAAGAATGACGTCAGGCCCGCCCTAGGGGGACGATGGTGTAGCGCTGCGGCAGCGGCTCCAGCGCGTCTCTCAGCCTTTGGATAGCCGCTGCGTCACCGGCCGGAATTTCAACCCGCACGACGGTATTCAGCTTCTCGTCCCTGCCGACGGTGACGACGGGCACGACCGCGGCGCCGAAGATGTGTGCGGCCTCGAGCTTGACCTTCTCGATCACGGCGCGGTCCCTGAGATCGTTTTTCACGATCTTGCCGACCGCGGTCGTCGGCAAGGCATCGATCAAGATGACGCGCTTCGGTTTCGCCGGCGGCTCGGCGACGTGGTCGTCGAGATACTGTTGCAACAGACCGGCATCGAGCACGGCTCCCGGCGTCGGCACCGCATAGAGGATCGGCACCTCGCCGGCATAGGCATCGGGCATGCCGACCGCCGCGCTGATCTGGACGCCCGGAAAGGTATTGGCCACGTCCTCGATATCGGTCGGGTTGATGTTGTGGCCGCTGCGAACGATCAGGTCCTTGGCGCGGCCGGTCAGCACCAGCCTTTGGTCGTCGGTCAAATAGCCGACGTCGCCGGTACTGAGCCAGCCGTCGTCGCGCAATACATCGTGGTTGTGCTTGGGATCGACATAGCCGGGGAACACCTGCGGGCCTTTGACGAGTACCAGGCCGCTCGCTCCGGCCGGACAGATCGCGTCGCCGTCGGCGGGATCGAGGCTGACGATGCGGGTCTGGGAATACGGGGCCCGGAAGCCGACGCTGCCTTGCAGTGGCGTGCCGCGGCCGGGATTGAAGGCGATGGCGGCTGCGGTTTCCGTCATGCCATAGGTTTCATAGAGCCTGATGCCCGTGCGCTCGGTGAACCGCTCGCTGACGGCCTTGGGGCACACCGCCCCACCGGTCAGTCCCATCCGAACCGACGAGATATCGGCGCCTCCGACCGGCACTTCGGCGAGCGCCGTGATTGACGTGGGAACCCCACTCACAATCGTCACCTCGAAGGCTTCGACCATCTTCCAATAGGTGCGGATCGCCTCGCGGTCTCGCAGGCTGTGGGGCGAGGGGAAGATCACATGGCCGCCGGCTGCCAGCACCGAAAGGCCGGTCGTCATGGTTCCGCCCACGTGGAAGAGCGGGAAACCGTTGATCACAACGTCGTCTTCGGTCAGGCCGTGCACCTGCGCGAAGCTCCAGGCCGCGTGGATTTGATTGCCGTGCGTCAGGCGCACGAGCTTAGGACGCCCGGTGGTGCCGCCGGTGTGGAAGAGGGCGCAGACGGTGTCTCTGGATGCGCGCGGCTCGAACGCCAGGGCCTCGTCGCCGTGCGCGCTCGCCGCCTCGGCGAATTCCGTCATCGATCCACCGGCGTCATCCAGCTTTCCCAGCACCAGGATCTTCTGCAATGACGGCGTCCGTTCGATGACCGCCTGCGCCTTCTGCCAGACGGCGGCGTCGACACCGGGCGGCGAAAGGACGAGGACGGTTGCATTCTCGGCGGCGAGCAGATCGGCGATGACCTCGGCGCTGAGCAGATAGTTGATCGTGCTTGCGATCCCCGCGGTCTGCGCGCCGAGCAGCGCCTCCATCATCCCTCCGGCGATGGGGCCGAGGAAGGCGACCGTGCCGCCTTCCGGCGCATCCAGCAGGCTGTGAAAGAGGTTCGCGGCGCGGATCACTTTCTTATAGAGCTCGCGATGCGAGACCGTCATCGACCGGCCCGCAAATCCTCCCGCCGGAACCGTGGTGAGCGCCGGCCGGTCCGGATGCCAATGGGCGGTCGCGCGCAACAGGTCGATCAGCGTTCTGGCCGGGACGAGCTCGTCATAAGGGTGGGCTTCCAGCGCCTCGATGTCCGCGATGGTCACGACATCGCGCGCCGCCCGCGTCGTTTTCATCGCAGGAATTTCGGGCATCAGTGAATAGCCGCGTACATGATCTTCTCCTCGGTCGCCTCGAGCGCGGAGAACTCCTCCACCACCTTGCCCTGGCGCGAGACCAGGATGCGGTCCGACAGGCTGAGGATTTCCGGCAGGTAGGAGGAGATGACGACCACGGCCTTGCCCTCGTCGGCAAGGCGATTGATCAGTTCGTGGATTTCGACGATGGCGCCGACATCGACCCCGCGGGTCGGCTCGTCGAAGATGATGATGTCGGGCTGCTGGACGAGCGACTTGCCGATGACGACCTTCTGTTGGTTGCCGCCGGACAGCTCGATCACCTTCATCTCGTCGCCGGTCGCGCGCACATTGAGGCGCTTGACCCAGTTTGAGCCGGACGCCGCCTGTTCCCGCCGGGAAAGCAGCGCGCGTCCGGCGGGAAATTTCGCCAGCAGACCGAGATAGATATTGCGCGCGATCGAGGCGGTCTCGAAGAAGCCTTCGACTTTGCGGTCTTCGGTGACATAGGCGATGCCGGCCTTCACCGCCGGCGACGGCACCCGGTAGCGCACCGGTTTGTCGCGCAAGATGATGTCGCCGCCGTGAAAGAAGTCGCGCTTGAGGACGCCCGAAACGATCTTGAAGGTTTCCGTACGGCCGGCGCCGACCAGGCCGAACACGCCCGTGATCTGCCCGGCGAAGACGGACAGCGAATTGTTCTTGACCATCGGCGCCATCTTGAGGTTCTGGATGGTGAGGACGCGCTCGCCCGCCGGGCGCATCGTGGTCTTTTTCACGCCGTAGAGCGTGTGGGAGAGGTCGCGACCGACCATCGCTTGCACGATGCGCGCGCGATCGAATTTGGCCGCGTCGTCCATGACGATCTTTTTGCCGTCGCGCAGCACGGTGATTCGATCGGCAAGGATCAGCGCCTCTTCCAGCGCATGGCTGATGAAGACGATGGAAACGCCGCGTTTCTTGAGGTCGCGGACGAGGTCGAAGAAGTATTTCCTTTCTTCCGGCGTCAGCGCCGCGGTCGGCTCGTCGAAGATGATCACTTTCGCCTTGTGCAGCACCGCGCGCGCGATTTCGACCATCTGCTTCTTGGCCGCGCCCAGCGATCCGACGATGGCCGTGGGCGGAACGTCGAAGTTGAGCGACTGGAGGAACTGCTGCGCCGCGATATTGATGCCGCGCAGGCGGTTGTAGAACCGTTCCTGACCGAGGAACAGGTTTTGCGCCACCGTCATGGTCGGCACCAAGCTGTTCTCTTGGAACACCATGGCGACGCCGAGGTGACGCGCCTCGAGCGGTGTGTTCGGCGCGGCTTCCACGCCATCGATTTTCATCTTGCCCGAGGTCAAGGTCACGACGCCCGCCATCACCTTGGTTAAAGTCGATTTGCCGGCGCCGTTCTCGCCCACCAGGGCGTGAATCTCGCCGCGTGCAAGCTCGAAGTCGACATCCTCGATCGCCGGCACGCCCGAGTAGAGCTTCGTCGCCTTCTCGAGGGAAAGAATGACATCGCTCATGCCACGAATTCCTTCGCAAGCCCTTCGATCGGCAGCCGCAATACGCGGCGGGGCCCCTTGGCAATCATATAGAGCCATTCGCCGCATTCGACGGCCGCAACGATCCCGTGATTGGCGCCGTCGACCCGGCTGTGCAGCGAAAACACCGGCTTGCATGCTGCGTCGAGGCGGATCACCAATCCGTAGGAGCGCGGCGGCGCCCAAGGCTTGACCACGCCCATCGTCTTCAAATGCGCGCCCTGCATAGGCTCTTTGAACGAACCGCCGGTGCTCAGGCGCGGCGCGATCCAGTATTCGGGATCGACCTCGGCCATCATGCGTTTGCGGTAGGCGGGCTCGCGCAGCACGAATTCGACCAGCTGCGTGCGGGCGATGAAGGCGGTCAGCCACCAGCCGCCGCCGCGGGCGGGCGAAAGGCGCGACGGATAGACCGGCAGATGGCTCAGCATGACTTTGCTGGCGCCGCCCGGCGCAACCGCGAGCAACCGGTGTCGCCAGCTTTCCGATATGAGGACGGAGCCATCCATGGCGCAGGCGCCGAAGGCATAGCGAAGCCCCTGCGCGAGCACGCTGACATCCTTCGTGTTCAAGTCCAGACGTAGCGCGCGCCCCGAACGGCCCCGCTCCATCAGATCCCAGGTCCATTCGTGGACGTCGCGTGTCGCAGAGCCGTCGGTGGCGTAGAGCGCTGTGCCGCCGGCCGGCGCCAGGGCGTTAACGCAACGCATGCCGGCGCCCACAAAGGTAGAGCCTGGAGTAGCCGCGGCGGGGTCGGGATAGACGCGCACCTCGCGGCCGTCGAGCGCGACGGCAATGCCGCCGTTGGGCAAGCAGGCAAGCGCGGTGAGGGGCCGATCGAATTCGCGAATTGTGGCCGCGCTATTGCCTTCGATGCGCGAAAGACTGGCGGCATCGGCGAGGTAGACGTTCGCCCCGTCCGTCGCCAGATCTTCCGGCGCGGCGCATTCGAACAAGGTCTCGGCGCGTTCGAGCGCTTGGTTCGGTTTCAGCGCGCCGTCGAAGGACGGCACCGTAATTGTTGCTTCTCCGCGCCCGAGAAAGGTCTGTGCGAAATCGCGAATAACGCCGAACACTATTGCCTCGCCCACCGCTTTTCATATTGCGCGAAATTCGGGTCGACACCTTCCAGCTTATAGCGGCCGATGCGGTTGTTGGAGATTCCGCCAAGATAGAGGTAACCGCGATGCTCGCGCATTGAGGTGATCATCGGATGGTTGAGGCCCTTCAAATCCCAATAGGATTCGAGGATTTCGCCCCGCTCATTGAACTTTACGACGCAGCCGGTATTGATGTTGGGAAACAACCATTCGTCGCCGGGCACGCGCTTGGCCATCCGTTGGCGGAAGCCGGGCATCTTCCAGGCGAGATCGAGCGCCGGGCTGCGCATGCCCACAAGCGCGAGCCAATAGTTGCCGTCCGAAGCGAGGTTGATGTTGTCGGGATAACCCGGAAGGTTGTCGATCACGGTCTCGACTGCGCCCTTTTTCGGCCCCTCGAACCAGTAGCGCTTGATCGAACAGCCCCAGGTTTCGGCGAATAATATGGACTGGCCGTCGCTGGCGACACAAATGCCGTTGGGGAATTTAAGACCCCGCAGCACAGTATGCGTCCTGTTCGTGTTCGTGTCGTAGCAGATGATGCGGCCGTTGCCGCGCGCCTCGAGGCCGTCGATCGGCCATTCATCCATCTCATAGCGGACGGTGGCTTCCGAGAAGAAGATGAGGCCGTTGTCGGTGATGTCCAGATCGTCGGCGAGCCGCAGACGGCTGTCGTCATTGACGGAATAGAGGCTGCGGTTGGTTTCGTCAGTCGCTTTCTCGACCTTTCGGTCCGGTGAGATTCGGTAGAGGCCCATGCCGCCGACGCAGACGTAGAGATTGAATGCGCGGTCGAAGGCCATGCCCAGTGGTTGGCCGCCGATATGGGCGAATACCTCCATCCGTTCGTAGTCCGGGGCGAAAAAGCGGATGATGTCGCCATGGCGCGAGCCGGCGTAGAGGTTATCGTTGCGATCGAGAATCACGTCTTCGGGCGCCTCAATGCGACCCAAGCCGATGAGCGTCACGTCGCGCAGCTTATCGTTCTGTTCGAACGGCCCGCCGCCGCCGATCTCGGTCGGCGGCGGTTGGGGCAGCGCAAGATAGGTCGGGCTCACATAGACCTTGCTGATGATGCGCGAGCGATTTTTCTGCCAGCGGATGTCTATCATCGCGGCGGTAAGGAGAATGCCGGCCAGCACGATGCGATTGATTCCCCCGCGCGCATTGAGCGTAGTGAGGCCGTTGATGATGAGCAGCACGATCAACGTTCCGACCAGCGACTTCGCGACTGAGCCCTTGCCGCCGCCGAGCGTGATGCCGCCGAGCACCGTGGCGGTGAGCACGATGATCTCGAGGCCGACGCCGATATCCCCGCCGACCGTGCCGAGACGCGCGGCGAAGAAAAGCGCGCCAATTGAAGTCAGGGCGCCGCTTCCGACGTAGCAAAGCGCAATCGTGCGGCGGACCGCCACGCCCGAATTGTAGGCCGAGCGCCGCGAGCCGCCGATCGCGGTGATGTGCCAACCGGGGCGCAAGCGCGTGAGCAAGATGTGGCCGAATATCGCCACGACGATGTAGAGCAACGCGACGCTCGGAACGCCGAATACCGTGCCATTGCCGAGAAAATTCCACGATGGAATATCCGGAAATGCGGCGGCGATGTCGTTCGAATAACCCTGTATCAGCAGATCGTAGGCCGATCGATAGATGATCAGCGTGATCAGCGTGGTTATGAAGGCGCGCAGACGCAGATAGCCGATGAGCACGCCGTTCACGGCGCCCAGCAGCATGCCGCAGACGATCGTCGCAAGCGCGACGAGCGGCACCGGCCAACCGAGCACGTCGAGCGTGAAGAGGGCGCAAAAGTCGGTCAGCGCGAACATCGAGCCGACGGACAGATCGATGCCGCCGACGATGACCACGAGGGCCATCCCGAGCGCGATGAATCCGATTTCGCAGGCCTGCCGCGCCGTGTCGGCGAGGCTCGCCAGCGAGAGGAAATTATGAATCGTTTGGCTGAGCCAGAAGCCGACGATCAGCAGAACGAAGACCGGAATGGCGGTCTCGGTCCAGCGCTTCGAGAGGATTTCACCAAGCCAGTGGTCGGGCCAATAGCGATAGCGCAGGCGGGTAATGGCTTCGCGCATCGGACGGGCAAACTCCGGAACCCTTAAGGGGGCGGGCCAGCCGGGCGGATCGCGCCCGGCTGGCGTTGGCTCATTCGCCGGCCTCCTTCTTCAGGACGGCGAGGTCCCAGCACGTCGTCTGCACGTCGGCATTCGCCTTGGTGATCGGGATCAGCGTCGTGTATTCGGAGCCCTTCACTTTACCCGGCTTTGCGCCCGAGGAGAGCAGCCACTTGATCGTGCCGGCCATCTGGGCGGCCTGGGTCGGGACGTCATAGCTTAGGTCGAGGTCGAAGGCACCGGTCTTGACGAGGTCGCAGGCGCCCCTGCGCTCGCCGCCTCCGGAGGTCGCAAGGAACACCTTGCCCGTGAGGCCGGCTTCCTTGACGGCCGCCGCCGTTCCGATGTCCATGCCGTCCCAGAATCCGACGATGCCGCAGAGGTCGGGGTGCTGCTTGAGTACTGTCTGGGTTATCGCTTTGGCCTTGGCCGCGTCCCAGTCGGCCGCCTGGTTGGAAACGACCTTTATTTCGGGATGCTTGGCAAGGACGTTCGACACGCCCCTCAGCGTATAGGCGCTCGCGGCGGCGGACAGCGCGCCTTGCACGATGGCGATCTTGTTCGATTTGCCTTTGCAGGCATTGACGACGGCCTCGGTATCCCGCTCGCCGATTTCGATCCAGTTCGCACCGACGAAGGCGGCGCTGCGATAGGCCGAGCCCATATTGATCTGCACGACGTAGATGCCCGCGTCCTCGGCGCGCTTGAGCAACCTGGCATAGGTCTGCACGTCGGGATTATGGGCCACGATGATGGCCGGCTTTTCGGAGATGAGCGAGGTGACCGCTTGCGCGCCCGCATTGGTGTTCCAGTTGGGATCGCGCAGCTCGAACTTCACGCCGTACGGTTTGAGCTCTTTTTTCAGGCCAGCCCACCAGCCTTCGGTGAGATCGAAGTTCATCGCCACGGGCACGAATGCGACCGTCTTGCCCGTTAAATCCTTGCGGAACTGCGCCTGGAAGGGCTCGTTAAGCCCCTGCTCGGCGGCGAATGCAATCGAGATGGCTGCCGTCGCCATGCCGGCGGCCATCAATCCCGCACACATCCATTTCGAAAACGAAGTCATCGGCTCCTCCCTTTTTTGGAAACCACGTTGTCGTTGTTCAGATATCGCCTTGTTGCGCCGTCTCCTCGTTCCGTGGATTGAGGAACGAGTCAGCAATGACCGCGACGAGCAGAACGACGCCTTTCATGAGGTTCTGCGCCGCATAGGACATGTTCATGATCGTCATGCCGTTCAGCATGGTGCCGATCAGCAGGGTGCCGAGGATCACATTGATGACGCCGCCGCGGCCGCCCGAAAGGCCTATGCCGCCGAGCACGACGACGAGGATGACGTCGTAGATCAACGTCGAATTGAAGATGCGGGTCGGCATGGAATTGACCGATGCCGCCAGCACGAGGCCGGCGAAGCAGCCGATCAGCGCCGCCAGGACGTATTGCAGCACGATGATCGGACGCGTCGGAATGCCGGTCACGCGCGCGGCGGAATAATTGTCGCCGACCGCGTAAATATAGGCGCCCCAGCGCGTGCGGCGCAGCAGAAAGGCGACGGCCAGGCAGGCGAGCGCGAACAAGATGATCGGCATCGGCACGCCGAACACGCTTCCCTGTCCCAGCTGCTCGAAGCCCTTCATGCCGTCGCTCCACTGCACGACGTCGACCTGGAACAGAAATGCCTGGCCGAAGCCGGCAAGAAAAATGCCCGTGGCGAGCGTCGCGAACAGCGAGGGCACCTCGGCGAAGGCGATCAGCCAGCCATTGATCAGCCCGAAGGCGATCGCAATCGCAAAGGCGGTGAAGATCGATCCGCTGAGCGAATGACCGTTCTGCACCATTTGCAGAACGAGGCCGGGCGGGACTGCAAGCGTCGCGATCAGCGAGATGTCGATGCCGCCGCCGATCACCACGAGCGCCATTGCCAAGCCGAGAATGCCCAGCACCGAAACGTTCTGCAGCAGGGTCAAAATATTCTCGGACGTCAAAAATCCCTTGAGGAACACGGCGCAGAAAATGAACAGCGCGGCAAACACCACGAAGACGATTTCCTGCTGGGTGACGCGAACGCGCTTCACTTTCCCACCCCGTGCGCAGCCTGCCTCGATCGACGCCGACTTCTACGCTTCCAAGCTCTGCGTCTGCGGGCCCCTGATCGCAAATTCACCTGCGACAACGTCCCGTTGCAGCAGGCCTGCCACCATCTTTCCTATCGCCGCTTCAGCATACCACGGGGGGAGGTAGCGATCTTGCTTCCGAGCGCATGACACTTGCTTGACCGTGCACTGATATGCTTATTTTTTGCTGCCAAACCGGGCAAAAGGGCAAAAAAAGGACCCGGGCGGCCAAAAGCAAAAAACCAAGGGCGCGGATGAGGGCCCTCATGGCCTCGGCCAGCGGCTCTCGACGATAGCCGGCCGGCCTCCGCGGGGCCGGGGGAGGGAAACGTGGATCTCGTCTTTTCGACGGAGAGCCTGGCGCGCGAAAAGCGCTATGCCGCCTGGCGCGACGCGATTTGCGACGTGTACGTTCACGTCGACGTTCACGCCGGTGACCCTCACAATTACGACGGCTTTATCCGTGAAGTCCAATTCGGCTCGGTCTCTTTGACCGACGTTCTGCTTTCGCATCAGCAGATATCGCGACGCCGCTCGCACTTATCGAAGCTCGACAAGGACTGCTATTACGTTCAGTTGATTCAGTCCGGAAATATCAATGTTCTTCAAGAAGGCGCGATGCTGCCGACCAATGCTGGCATTGGCGCGCTGTTCTGCGCATCGGAGCCTTATGTCTTTGAATGCCTGGGCAAGGTCCGATCGTATTATCTCGAATTGCCGCGCAAGGAGTTCGCATCCCGCTTCGCCAGCGATCGGATTCCGATATCGACGACCATGAGCACCGGTCGCGGTCTCGGCCGCATTGCTACCGAGTTTTGTGCGACGCTGGCATCGCAAGGCTCCTCGCTTGATGCCTCGGTCCGGGCGCGTCTGGGCGAGGAGCTTATGGACGTGTTGGCCCTCGCTTTCGACTCGGTGCAGCAGGACGAGCCAGTTGCCGACCAGGTTTTGCAAAGAGCGCGCCTGCGGTCGGTCAAAGCGTGGCTTGAGCTTCACCTTTGCGATGCGAATCTGACGCCCGAGATTATCGCCAAAGCCAATGAGATATCACTGCGCTATCTGCACACACTTTTCCGGCTTGAGGGAACTTCCGTCTCGAACTGGATTTGGAGCCGAAGGCTCGAGCGAAGCTATGACATGCTCTTGGAAAACGATGCCAAGCCGCTGACGGAAATTGCTTATCTTGTCGGCTTCAGCAGTTCGTCGCATTTCAGCACGATGTTCCGCCGAAAATTCGGCGTGCGGCCATCGGATGTGAGACGCAAGACCCCCCATCCGAGTTTGATGTTGCGGTAGGAACGCCGAGTTCATATCGTCCCACCGCCAGCAGTTCCCGAACCCATCAGCTTTGCCCTTAACTGATGTGTGCTAAGACATAAACCGAATTGGCATCCTCAGGTGACGTCATGACCCGCATAAAGCTACTGGTCGTTGCCCTGGTCTGTATGTTCGCCGGTTCCTCCTGCGCGCCGGTTACTCAAAATCAGGCCCCGCCTGCTCAAGAGCGGGTCGCACCCGCTCCACAAGACGGTGTCCCACCCGCCGAAGGCCGGGGTCCACCCGCTCAAGGGCTGGCCGCCTGCCAAGGCGATATTAAGAAGCTATGCCCTCAAGTCAGGCCCGGAGGCGGTCGAATAATTGCTTGCTTGGCACAGCACAAAGCCGAACTGACACCATCCTGTAAGACGACCGTCGATCACAGCAAGGCCAACATGCGCGGGCGCGCTCCTCGTTAAGACATCCCGTCGTACCTTGCTCGGTTTGCAGGGCGCCACCGTCTCGCCCGGTCGCTCCCAGATTCGGGGCTCTGGAAAAGATGCTGCGTTCAGCCCTGCTTCGCCGCCCGCTTAGGCGGGGTGTCGGGCGGCAGCGAGACCCAGGGGTGGCGGTGCTCCTCCCACACCGCGATCGCCGGCGCGGGGAATGTCGGGTCGGCGAAGTTTCCAATGGCAACGGCAACGTACCCGGGAAAGCCTTCGCCTTCCCAGTACACCGTGGAGCCGCACACCGGACAGAAGTGAAAGGTCAACGCATTTCCGCTTTCAGCTGTCCGTTTCCACGCTGTCGTCTCGCCTGCAAAGGTGACCTGGTCGCGCCGGAAGCGCGCTTGGTTGCTCAGTACGGCGCCGGTGCGGCGCTGGCACTCCAGGCAGTGACACATGGATATGCGCGCAGGTTCGCCTTCGATCTTAAGATGAAGCTGGCCGCAGCTGCAGGCGGCGTGTCGCGTGGTCATGGCTCGCTCCTCGCACTGTCGATACCGTCAGAGTGTATGCGGGACTTCAATTCAGTGTCATGCGCCGTTCGGGTCGTGCGCTCTCGAGGGACCGAATCTGGTCGTCGGTCAACCTCGGTGAAATCGGTTGCTATTCGCTAATTGTCGTCATATGACGACTTAATGTCGCAGCGGCCTAACCGGAGATTGTCATGAGGGCGCGCTCGCAATTGTTGAGCGGGATTAAGCAGCAGGCCCGCCGCATCAATCGAAAGCCGGTGCCGCGCATGGCGCCGGAGCAACGCCGCGCCCTTATCCTAGGGCGCGCGATCGAATTCTTCGCTGAATACGGCCTCACCGCGCAGACCCGCGCGCTCGCCGACGCCTGCGGTGTGGCGCAGCGTCTTCTCTATCGGTATTTCCCCTCCAAGGCCGCGCTCTTGTCCGAAGTCTATGACGAGGCGATCGCGTCGCCGTTCAAGGCGGTTTGGCGCGTGCAACTAAAGGACCGCAGCCGCCCCTGGGAAGAGCGGCTCACTACATTTTATATTAATTATTTCAATGAGTTATTGACACGGCGTTGGCTGCGCCTGTTCCTTTATGCTTCGCTTGCCGAGGCGCGCATGGCGCCGGATTATAACCAGGCCATCCTGCTCGAAACCCTCGAGCTAATCGCCGCGGAGACTGCCGCCGACCAGAAGGTCGAACTGCCCGAAGATGCCGCGCTGCTGCATGAGCTGGCCTACGTCCTCCACGGTACGGTTTCGCATTTTGCCATCCGCCGGCATATTTACGACGCTAGCCAGCACGTCCCGGTCGACAAGATCATCGCCATGCAAGTCCATTCTTTCCTCGCGGGCTTTGCGCGGGCGGCGGCGGAGGCCTGCGCGCTGGAGTTGCGCCGGCGCATGCCCAGTCAAAATTCCTAGGATAAGTCGTCAGTTTACGACTTACGATCGATCCGCTATGCTCCTCGCGGTTCGGCTAAGCGCTATGCGTTCCAGGATGCGTGGCGCATAAGGCCGCAGGGCGCTTCAGTTTCGGGAATCAACAATCAGGGAAGGGAGGGGTGTCGTGACCCGCTTCAAGCCAATTAATCGCCGTTCGTTCCTGCAAGGCTCCGCCGCAGGTCTCGCCGCCGCTGCCGCATTTGGCCGCGTGCCCGGCGCATCTGCCGATGCGCCAGTCTATTTCGAAACCTGGTCGGCTGCGGTCGATACGGTCAAGAGCCACATCGCTGCCTTCGAGAAGCAGACCGGTCTCAAGGTTATGTATGCGAACACGCCGTGGGCGCAGTACCGCGAGGCTCTCATCACGAAATTTGTCGGCAACGCGCCGATCGATACGTTGTGGGTCTCCGACAGCTGGCTTCCTGAATGGGCGGAAGCGGGTTGGATCAAGCCTGTCGATCAATACAAGGAGCTGACCAAATACAATGCCGATGTCGATCAATTCTGCGTCGACTCGATGACTTACAAGGGCAAGCAATACGGCATCACCTATTACACCGATTTCATGGGCTTTATCGTCAACGATGCCATGCTGCAAAAGGCCGGCATTAAGAACCCGCCGACCACCTGGGCGGAGGTCCGCGAGCAGGCGAAGCTCATCAAGTCGAAAGGCCTCAGCCAATATCCGCTCCTCGTCAACATGGCGCAGGAGACCTGGGTCATCGAGTTCATGTCAGCGCTCGTGTTCTCGCATGGCGGCCACTTCACCGACGACAAAGGCAACGCCGTCATGCAGGACCCCAAGAATGGCGCGGTCGAAGCGCTATCCATGCTGGTCGACTGCGTGCACAAGGATAAAACGCTGTCGCCATCCTGCGTGGAAACCGGCGAGCTTGCAGGCCTCAAGAGCTTCCTGTCCGGCCAGCACGCGTTCGGCCTGATTCCGAAATACCGGCTGCGCACGCTCAACGATCCCAAGCAGAGCCAAGTTGCCGGCCACGCCAATCTCGTCATGATGCCAAAGGGCGAGCATGGCTCGCATGCGACCGTCGGCTGGATGCGCTTCTACGGTATGACGCCGCGCGCGCAAGCCAACCCGCAACACGCAGCCGATACGGTCAAGCTGATGGAATGGTTCGGCGGCAAGGCCGACGGGCAATACACGTTCCAGAAGCTCCTGTTCAAGGACGTCGGCGCCGGCTTCGGCGTGAAGTCGCTGTTCAACGATCCTGAGATGCGCGAGGCCTACAAGGCCTACGGCGACGTCGACATGATCAAGAAACAGCAGGCGCTCGCCCGCAAGAAGGACGTGGTGACGCCCTGGTTCGGCGAGTGGCAGGATGTCAACGGTGCGATGTGGCAGCAGGCGCTGCTCGGCAAGCTGACGGCGGAAGCAGCCATGAAAAAGTCTGCCGACAAGTGGATGATGCTCAAAAAGCAGAGCTGATCAACAGTGACGGAGCGGACGGCACCGGTTGCCGTCCGCCCTTTTTTCCTTCCTTCGCTTGAGCGGAGCCATGACCGCAAGCGTCGCCAGCACGCGCCAATCCCGCATGGTGATGCCCCGCTTGTCTTATGACGAGCGCAGCGCCTATTTGTTCGTGCTGCCGCTGGCGGCCGTGCTGTTCATTGTCGCGGTCTTTCCGGTCGTCTATTCCTTCTACATCAGCCTCTACAATCTGAAGCTGACGCGACCCTGGCGGGTGCCGTTCGTAGGACTTGGCAATTACCAGGAAGTGTTGAGCAGCCCGACCTTCTGGGCCTCGGTCGAGCGCACCGTCAGCTTCACGGTGATGTCAGTCATCTCTATCAGCGTCATCGCGCTGTTGGTCGCGCTGCTGCTCAACGAGAACTTCCCAGGTCGCCGCATACTGAGCGCGGTGTTGCTGATCCCATGGGCGATTCCTTACGTCGCCAATGCGTTGATGTGGAAATGGATCTACGATTCGAACTTCGGCGCGCTGAACGGCGCATTGTTTCAACTCGGCTTCATCAACAGCTACATGGTCTGGCTTGGCGACGCCAAGAAGACGCTGCCGCTGATCGCGCAGGCCTTCGTGTGGAAGGAGGTGCCGCTCGCCACCATCCTTCTTCTGGTCGGGCTCAAAACCATACCCGGCGATCTCTATGCTGCCGCCAAAGTGGACGGCGCTAACGTCATTCAGCGCTTTTTCCACATCACTTTGCCGGCGCTCAAATCGAGCTTCGCCCTGGTCTTCATCTACGAGGCCATGGTGGCGATCCGCCATTTCGACCTGTTTTTCATTCTTACCGAGGGCGGTCCCGGCAATGCCAGCGACGTGGTGGCCTGGCGCATCTACGTCGAAACCTTCCGCAACCTTTCGTTCGGGACCGGCGCGGCGATGTCCTACATCTTGGCGCTGGCGACGCTCGCGCTCGCTTATGTGATCATCCGCGCGTTGGCGCAACGGATCTGATATGCGCGATACAGTGACAGCATCCGGCGGCGGGGTCCGTCACTATCGGGAGCGTCGCCGGTTCGGCCAAGTGGCGCGCGGCATGTTCTTGGCCGTCGCCTCGCTGATCTTCCTGGGCTACGTGCTGGCGCCCGTTGTTTGGCTCGTGTCGTCATCGTTTCAGACGGAAAAAGAAATTGTATCCAAGCCGCCACACTGGATCCCGCACGAGCCCACGGCGGAGAATTTCTCTGCCATATTCTTTGCCGGCGACAAGGCCGTAACCTACGCCAACCGCCGCAAGGGCGATCCGGCCACCGGTGGCTTCATCCCGTCGACGGCGGGCAACCTGCTGCCGGCCATGCGCAACAGCTTGGTTGTGGCTTTGAGCGTCGCGTTGCTTAACCTTCTCGTCGGCGTGCCGGCGGCCTATGCCATGGCCAAAATCCGTTTCCGTGGCCGGCAGGCCTCGATCTACGGTATTTTGACCACGCGCGTCATACCGGACATCGCGCTGGTGGTGCCGTTCTTCTTGTTCATCCGCAATCTCGGTCTTCTCGACACGATCTGGTCGTTGATCATTACGTATCTGGCAGTTACCGTGCCGTTCTCCGTTTTCATCCTGGTGAGCTATTTCGAGTCTCTGCCCGACGAACTTGACAAAGCGGCGCGCGTCGACGGCTGTTCGCGTTGGCAGGCGATGACCAAGGTGTTCCTGCCGCTGGCGTTGCCCTCACTGGTGGCAGTCGTGCTGTTCGCTTTCCTTTCGAGCTGGAACGAGTTTCTGCTGGCATTGATGTTCACGCAGACCCCAAAGTCCCAGACGCTGCCGATCATCGTGGCGTCGTTCACTTCCGATTTCACCGTCAGCTTTTCCTTCATCAACGCCGCCGGGGTGCTGGCGATTATTCCGCCGGTGATCTTGGCGATCATGTTCGAGCGATACATCGTCTCCGGACTCACAGCCGGCGCGGTCAAGGGATAGAGGGCCGCCGTTGTCATGGCACGCATCCAGTTCAATAACGTCACTAAGTACTACGGCGACGTCGTCGCAGTCAGCGATCTCAATCTCGAGATCAAGAACCAGGAATTCGTCGTGCTTCTCGGGCCATCAGGCTGCGGCAAGTCGACGACCCTCAACATGATCGCGGGGCTTGAGGAAATCACGCAGGGCGAGCTCTGGTTCGACGACCAGATCGTCAACGCGCTGCCGCCGCACCGCCGCGATACCGCCATGGTATTCCAGAGCTACGCGCTTTATCCGCACAAGACGGTCTACGAAAACATCGCCTTCGGACTGCGGATGCGCAACGTGCCGAGTACCGACCTCGACCGCCGCGTGCGCGAGGCGGCTGCCAAGCTCGAGATCGCGCATTTGTTGGAGCGCCGGCCGAGCCAGTTGTCCGGCGGCCAGCGTCAGCGCGTCGCGCTCGGCCGTGCCATGGTGCGTCAACCATCAGTCTTCTTGATGGACGAGCCGCTTTCGAACCTGGATGCGGCCTTGCGCGTTTCCATGCGCGCTGAGATCAAACATCTGCACACAGAGATGCAGACCACTTTCGTTTACGTAACGCACGATCAGGCCGAGGCGCTGACACTCGCCGACCGCATCGTGGTGATGAACGAGGGCCTGGTGCAGCAGATCGGCACCGCGCACGAAATCTACGAGCGGCCGGTCAACATGTTCGTGGCGTCCTTCCTCGGCAATCCACCGATCAATTACCTCAAAGGTGAGCTGACGCGCGCGGGCGATGCGCTGCAATTCCGCCGCGGGACGGTGGAGTTGGCGCTACCGCCGGCGCTCGCTCGGCAGCTCGATGGCTTCAAGGGCGGCGAGGTCTGCATCGGCGTGCGCGCGGAAGACGTCGACGAGCGTGGCGAGCCGCCGCCCGATCGCGCCATCCGCGGCAAGGTCACCTCGGTTCTGCCCATTGGCTCCGACCAATTCCTCGGGATGGAACTGGAGGGCGAGGAGCTGTTCTTCCGCGTGGGCAAAGACCTGCGACATGCCACCGGCGAAGTGGCGGCGCTCGCGGTCGATGTCAATCGGCTGCACATTTTCGATCCGGCGAGCGGCCGCTCGCTGCTCTAGTAAGCGTTGAAGGCGCCGCCTCAGTGAAACCGCCCGTTTTCGAATATCACAGGCCGAAAAGCGTTGCGGAAACGCTTCAATGCCTGCGTAGCCTCGATGGCGACGTGAAGCTGCTGGCCGGCGGACAGAGCTTGGTGCCGATGATGAATTTTCGCATGGCGCGGCCGGACCACCTGATCGACTTAAACGATTTAGGCGAGCTCGATTACGTGCGCGCCGTCGATGGCGCGCTCGAGATCGGCGCCATGACGCGTCATCACCGGCTGGCGACCGACGCTGCGATCAGGACCGCGCTGCCGATGCTGGCGTATGGAGCGGGTTCGATCGGCCACTACGCGGTCCGCCAACGTGGCACTCTCGGCGGCAGCCTGGCGCATGCCGATCCCGCGGCGCAGCTGCCGCTGCTGGCGCTGCTTCTCGGCGCGAAAATTCTTTGTCGCTCAGAGGAGGGGCTGCGCGAAGTGCCGGCGGCAGACTTTTTCCAGTCGATTATGACCACGGCGCTGAGGCCCGGCGAGATTGTCGTGGGCGTCCGCTTTCCGATCATGGCACCTAAGGCCGGTTGGGGTTTTGAGGTTTTCAATCAACGGCATGGCGATTTTGCCATCGTGGCGGTTGGGGCATTGGTCAGGCTCGATGGCGCCGAGCGGGTCAGCGAATTGAAGCTCGCGATGGCGGGCGTCGCGGAAAAGCCGGTGCGTTTCGATGATGTGACGGCGCGCTTCATTGGTCGCGAGCCCGATACGTCTTGGCTCGCCTCGCTGGCGGACACGGTACAGTCGGCGTGTGAGATCGAGGAAACGCGCATCCCCGCCGTCTTCCGCCAGGAGCTGGTGGAGGTGTTGACGCGCCGCGCCTGCGCCGCAGCGCTGCACCGGGCAAGGGAGGCGGCTTCTGCATGAGCAAGCGCGTCGTCTGTCTCAGCGTCAACGGCCAGAACTACGAGGTCGCAATTGAGCCGCGCCGCTTGCTGTCCGACGTGCTGCGCGATGATCTCGGCCTGACCGGCACGCATGTCGGGTGCGAGCACGGCGTATGCGGCGCCTGCACGGTGCTTGTGGACGGCGCGCCGGCGCGCGCATGCCTCACTTTCGCCGTGCAGATGGAAGGCCACGCCATTACCACCATCGAGGCGGTGGCAACGGACGGGCGCTACAGCGCGCTGCAACAGGCGATGCACGAGGAACACGCGTTGCAATGCGGCTTTTGCACGCCGGGCATCATTGTCACGTTCGAAGCCTACCTGAAGCAAAACGCGGACCCGAGCGAGGCGGAAATCCGTGAAGTGCTATCGGGGAACCTCTGCCGCTGCACGGGCTATCAAAATATCGTCGCGGCGGTTCGCAAAGCTGCCGCGGCTCTGCGGGCTGCGCACCCATGAACGCGCCGAAGTTCCGTCAAATTGGCCAGCCGTTGCTGCGCAAAGAAGACTACCGCCTGCTCACCGGGCAGGGGCGCTATCTTGATGACATCGCCATACCCGCTGCGCTGCATGCCTGTTTCGTGCGCTCGCCTTATGCCCATGCGCGCATAAAGTCGATCGACCTCGATGCAGCACGCAAAATGCCCGGTGTAGTCGCCGCGGTATCGGCTCACGACGTGATGCAATGGACCACCACGCTGCGCGTGGCGCCGCCCATTGAAGGCCTGCAGCCGACCGAGATCACCGCGCTGCCGCTCGACAAGGTGCGTTTCCAGGGCGACCCCGTAGCCTGCATTGTAGCGACCGACCGCTATCTCGCCGAGGATGCCTCCGAGGCGGTGGAAATCGAATACGAGGTGCTGCCTGCCGTGCTCGACTATGCCGAGGCGGTGCGCGAGGGCGCCCCGCTGGTCGACGATAGTCTGTCTGGCAATCTGGTTTCGCACCAGGCCTTTCAGAAAGGTGACGTCGAGGCGCGAATGAAGGTCGCCTTCGCGGTGGTCGAGGCGTCTTTCTCTCAGCACCGGCAAACCCATTTGCCGATCGAAACCCGCGGCTGCCTAGCCGTGTGGGACGCCGGCCACGAGCACCTGAGCTTTTATGCCGGCAACCAAGTGCCGCACCCCTTGCGCACGCAGCTTGCCGCACGGCTGCGACTCTCCGAGTCGCAAGTTACAGTGATCGTGCCCGATGTGGGCGGCGGCTTCGGTCAGAAGATCGCGCTCTATCGCGAGGAGCTCACCGTCGCAGCGCTCGCGCGCCATCTGCGTCGGCCCGTGCGCTGGCGCGAGGACCGCATGGAGAATTTGCAGGCGTCGAGTCACGCCCGCGAGCAGACCTGCCGCGTACGCGCCGGTGTCGACCGCGACGGACGCATTCTAGCGCTCGATTTTGCAATCGAAGAGGATTTCGGCGCCTATTGCTTCTATCCGGCCAACTATCTCGCCCGCGTCGTCGCCATGATCCTGACGGGGCCTTATCGCGTCGATACCTACTCTTATGACGTCAAGGTCGCGCTGACCAACAAATGCGGTGCCGGCCCGATGCGCGCGCCAATGTCGATCACGAGCTGGGTGATGGAAGGCACCATCGACGCCATCGCGCGTAAGCTCGGCCGCGATGCGCTTGAGGTGCGGCGGGTGAACGCGCTCAAGGCGGCGGATTTTCCCTATACCATGGCGACGGGTGAGGTGCTCGAGGACATCACGCCGTTCGAGACGTTGGAAGCGGCGGCCGCCGCCATCGACTATCCAGCGTTCCGTCGGCGCCAGGCCGAGGCGCGCAACGAAGGCCGTTATCTCGGCATCGGTCTCTGCACGGTAGTGGAATCGACGACCTATGGCTCGCGCTTCTACAAGTCCGCGGGCATTCCAGGCTCGGGACATGAAGCCGTATGGCTGCGTATTGAACCGAGTGGCGCGGTGAACGCTTCGGTCGGGCTGATGGGCACCGGGCAGGGCTATGAGACGGCGCTCGCACAAGCGGTGGCCGATGGGCTCGGCGTTGATGCGTGCTCCGTGCGCATTCAGCTTGGCAATACCGATGTTGCGCCCTACGGCATGGGCAGCCGCGGCGCCCGCGGCGCGACCGCCGGCGGCGGCGCACTGTACCGCGTCGGCGAGACTGCGCGCGCGCGCGTGCTCGCCATCGCTGCCGCGCTGCTCAAGCTCAACAGCGCCGATGAATTGCGCATGGTCTCCGGCAACATCGAGCGCCGAGTCGAGGACCAGTGGGCGGCGACGGGGCTCACACTGGCAAATATTGCACGCACGGCCTATCTCGATCCGGGTTCCCTTCCGCAAGGCGTGCCGCCCGGCCTCGACTTCTCCGAGACTTACGACCCGCCGCCGATGACCTATTCGAATTCGACGCATGTGTGCGTGGTTGAGGTCGATGTCGAAACCGGCCGCCTCGCCATCGAGCGCTACGTGGTGGCGGAGGATTGCGGCACGGTGCTCAATCCGCTGATCGTGCGCGGACAGCAGCAGGGCGCCATCGCCATGGGTCTGAGCGGCTCGCTGCTCGAGCATGTCGAATATGACGCCGAGACCGGCCAGAACGTTACCAGCACCCTTGCCGATTACCTCGTCGCAACGTCTTGCGAAATCCCGAATTTCGAGATCATCCCCATGCACACGCCGAACAAGAGCACGCCGGCCGGCATCAAGGGGATGGCCGAAGGCGGCGTCATGGGCGCGATCGGCGCGCTCAGCAATGCTGTCGGCGATGCGCTGGCGCCGTTCAACGTGACCGTGGACCGCCAGCCGCTGAACCCGCAGGGCATTCGCGCGCTCTTACGCAATGCCAAGCGCACATAGAGTGAGGAGGAGGGGTCAATGCCGCACGGCATCGAATCGGTGGGATTCATCGGGCTGGGCATCATGGGCCGGCATATGGCGGGGCATATCCTCGCCGGCGGCTATCACCTGCACATCTACAATCGCAGCCGCGGCAATGCCGAGCCGCTGATCGAAAAAGGCGCGGTCTGGCACGACTCGGCCGGCGCGCTGGCGCCGCACTGCGATGTGATCGTCACCGTCGTCGGCTATCCAGCCGATGTCGAGCAGGTCTATCTTGGCGCTGACGGGTTGGTCAGCAAGGCCAAGGCCGGCGCTGTGTTGATCGACGCCACCACTTCGAGCCCGACCCTTGCCATCCGCATTGCCAAGGCGGCCGCCGAGAATGGCATTACCACCCTCGACGCGCCGGTCTCCGGCGGCGATGTCGGCGCGCGCGACGCCAAGCTCGCCGTCATGGTCGGTGGGGACAAGGCCGCGTTCGAGCGGGTGAAGCCGGTGCTTGCGTGCATGGGCGGGAACATCGCCCATATGGGCGGTCCTGGCGCCGGACAGCACACCAAGATGGCCAACCAGATCGCCATCGCCAGCACCATGATGGGTGTGAGCGAATGCCTCGCCTATGCCAAAGCCGCCGGCCTCGATCCGGCGACGGTGCTCAAGGTGGTCGGCACCGGCGCCGCTTCGAGCTTTCTGCTCAACGGGCTTGGGCCGAAGATGATCGCCGACGACTACCGCGCCGGATTCTATGTGCATCATTTCATCAAGGATCTCGGCATCGCGCTCGAGGAAGCGGCGCAGATGAAATTGAGCCTGCCCGGTCTCGCTCTCGCCAAGCAGCTCTACGACAAGCTGAAGGCGCAAGGACACGGCGAAGACGGCACCCAGGCGATTTTTCGCCTCTATCAATCCTGACCGGGCGTTGAACAGGTGACAGCCATGGATATCAAACCACGCATCGACAGCCTCACCCCCGAATTCATCGGTTGGCGGCGTCATTTGCACGCCCATCCCGAGCTGGCCTTCGAGGAGAAGGAAACCGCCGCTTTCATCGCGGCCAAGCTGCGCGAATTCGGCCTTGAGGTGAAGGAGGGCATCGGCGGCACGGGCGTGGTTGGCGTGCTGCGCCGGGGCAACGGGCCTATGGTCGGCCTGCGCGCCGACATCGATGCGCTGCCGATCGTGGAGGCGACCGGGCTTTCCTACGCCTCGCAGACGCAAGGCAAGATGCACGCCTGCGGTCATGACGGCCATACGACCATGCTGCTCGGCGCCGCGCGCGTGCTGTCGGAAATGCCGCCGGAGAATGGCTCGATCGCCTTCATATTCCAGCCCGCCGAGGAGAACGAAGGAGGCGGCAAGGCCATGGTCGAGGACGGCCTTTTTCGTGATTTTCCGGCATCCTCCGTCTATGGCATGCACAACTGGCCAGGAATACCGGCAGGCCAATTTGCCGTGCATACCGGGCCGGTGATGGCCGCTTTCGACACCTTCGAGATGATCGTCGACGGGCAGGGCAGCCACGGCGCCATGCCGCACCAAGGCATCGACCCGATCGCGGTCAGCATGCAGCTTTATCAGGCCTGGCAGCTCATCGTCAGCCGCAGCGTCAGCCCAACCGATGCCGCGGTGATCAGCGTCACGCAGATTCACGCCGGCGACACTTGGAACGTGGTGCCCAATGCGGTCACCCTGCGCGGCACCGTGCGCACGCTGCGGCCGGAAACGCGCGACATGATCGAGCAGCGCATGCGCGAGCGCGCCGAACACATCTGCCGCGCCTTCGGCGCCAAGGCCCATTTCCATTACCTGCGCCGCTATCCGGCGACGATCAATACGGCGGCCGAGGCGGAAACGGCGCGCCTTACGGCGGCTGACACGGGGAACGCCGCGGTTTTGACCGGTCTTGCGCCCAGCATGGCGTCGGAAGACTTCTCCTACATGCTGAATGAGAAGCCTGGCGCTTATATATGGCTCGGCAATGGCCCCGCGGAGGACGGGCATAACCTGCACAGCCCGCGCTACGACTTCAACGATGCGGTGCTGCCGACCGGCGTGGAATATTGGGTCAGGCTGGCGCACCGAGTCTTGAGCGCGTGAGACAGGTTACATGAGCGAGGGCAGGAGGAGGCTGATTTTCGGAAAGAACACGACTAAGCCGGTGAGAACCACATAAGCGATCCAGAACGGAACGACACCGCGAAAAATGTCGTGCATGGACAGTTCGTCAGTCATCGTCGACATGGCAAAGACGTTGACGCCGATGGGCGGCGTGACAACGCCCAGCTCAACCATGATGACGACGATCACGCCGAACCAAATAGGATCGAATCCGGCCTTCATTGCGATCGGAAAGAACAAGGGAACGGTTAGCACCAAGGCCGGCAGGGCATTCATGAACATGCCGATGATGACATAGAACAGCAGGATCACGCTAATTAACTGATATTTGCCGAGGTTGAGCGCGATGATCCAATCGGCGATCTGTTGGGTCAGTCCGCTGATCGCGATGAACCGGCTGAAGGCAGTCGCGAACATGAAGATCACGATGATCCCCGCGGTTAGGCGAAGCGTCTTTGCAACCGATTGCCAGAACCCATCGAGCGTAAGCCGCCGCGTCACGACCGCAATCAGCAGTGCGCCAAAGACGCCTAGTCCACCCGCCTCGTTGGGCGTGACCATTCCGCTGTAGATGCCGCCCAGGACGAGAAGCATCAGCAGCAATACAGGCCAGGTTCTGCCGCTCGATTCCATACGTTCGCGCCAGCTGCTGCGTTCGCCGCGCGGCGCCAAAGTCGGAGTGATGGTCGCCCGCAGCGTAATCAGGGCGACCAGAATGACGGCAAACAGAAGTCCCGGCAAAATGCCTGCGATGAACAGCTTGCCGATCGACACTTCGGTGATCATTCCGTAGACGATGAAGCCCAGGCTCGGGGGAATCATGACGCCGATGGTCGCCGCGCAGGCGATCGATGCCGTCGCAAGCTTCATGTCGTATCCGTAGGATTTCATTTGCGGCAGGGCGATCGCGCCCATGCTGTAGACCCCCGATAGGGTGTCGCCGACAATCGATGCAAGCCCCGCGCAGGCGACGGTGCTGGCCGAAGCGAGACCGCCCGGCAGATGCCCGATCCATCGGTAGGCCGATCGGTAGAGCTCTTCGGCAAACCCCGAAGCGACGACGATCAACCCCATCCAGGTAAAGAGCGGGACCACGCTCCAGGTCTGGTCGCTCACGACGTCGATTGCCGTGGATCCAAGGCTGGTCAGGCTCGCCGATGATCCGACCAGCAGGCTTATGCCGACCAAGGAGGTGACCGCCATGGCGGCTGCCACATGCACGCCCAGGAAAATGAGCAGGAAGCAGAGGCCGATGCATAAAAAGCCGCGCAAGTTGTGGGACAGCGTGAATGGCAACGATCCGGGATAGAAGGACAGCCAGAATATGGCGGCCACCGCCGCCGTCCATAACAGAACAATCGCGACGGATCGTATATCGCGAAGTCTTGCGACGGCGCCTAGAGCCGCTGTAAGGTTGACGAGCACGGCGAGCGCAAACAACACGATAAAAAATGTGGCGGCGAGCACGAACGGCCACTCCGGTAGCCGCAGCACGCCGGTGACGATCGCGTTGTCCTTGAGGTAGAACGCCTGCTTCAGGATTTGCAGGGCGGCGACGATCATCGTGACAAGTGTGATTTGCAGTCCGCCGGCAATCATCGGAAGGCGGACGAATTCAGGCAGCGCCTGCAAAACCAGGTCGACCTGAATGTGGCCTCGCTCCAGCTCCACGACGCTCAGGGTCGACAGCGCGACGATGATCATCAAGAGGCCGGTCATCTCCATACCGCCCGGCACCACGATGGCGAACAGGTTGCGCAGCACCACGTCGGCGACCGTGAGGCCCATCATGACCACAAGGGCTATGCCGCCGACGAGCAGGGCGACGCTGCTTGGCCAGGCAACGACGTATTGGGCGGCTTTCTTGGAAATTTCGATAAATGCGGAAAGAGGAGCGTTGGCTGGTGCCGAGGGTATCGCTTCTGTCACGCTACCGCTTTCCTTCCCGCCCATATCCGTGTCCGGTGTCTCGACATTCGCAGATCGAGACGGCGCGGCGCGCGGGTCCCGGTTAATTTTGATCGTAAAGCTTGATCAATCGTGCGGTCTCGTCGAGGATTTTCTTTCCCGGCATGCCCATGGCGTCGGCTTTCTTGACCCAGTCGCTCCACAGAGGCTGCATCTTGGCCGTCAGTTCCGTCTGATCTTCCGCCGCCAGCGTGATGACGTTGGCGGGCGGAATTTTCGACATGGCAGCCGCCGCGCCATCCGTCGTGTTGTAGAAAAAATAGAGCGGGTGGATGTCGGCAAGATGCCGCTTCTCTTCCGGCGTTAGCTTGTCATACGTATTCTTGTTCATGACGGAGCTGTAACTGCCCGAGTTGAGGTTGAGCAGAGTGTGATACTTGGTGACTTCATTCAGCTTGAAGTTATTGACCCAGCCCCAGGCGCAAAGCACGCCGTTCACCGCACCGCGCTGCACCGCTAGATACGCATCGGGGCCGACCATCACGCTGGCGCTGGCACCGAGCCGCTGGAGCACCGATACCCCGGCGGAATCCTGCGCAGCGAAAACCTTTCCCTTGAGATCGGACAGGTGACGGATAGGCTCCTGCGTGTGGAGGTGAGAGCCCATGGCGACAAAGGTCGCGAGCTCCACGACGTTGTCTTCTTTGGTGAACAACTTGCCCATCTGCGGATATTCCTCGCGCAGACGCCAATAGACGATGCTGGAATTGGTTTGGTTCTTCGACAGCCCCGGAAGTCCGAACAGCTCCATCTGCGGGAACTTCCCTGGTAAGACCGGGTGCCAGACAAAGCCGAGATCGAGCAGGCCGGAGCCGGTGGAGTGCAGCCAATCCTTGAATGGTGTTACCGAATTCGGCGGGAAAAAGACGACCTTGGCGCGGCCGCCGGTGATCGATTCAATCTGGGCCGCAAAGCGCCGATCCATCTTGTTCCACGGCGTGCCGTCCGGTGAGGCGAATTGCATCTTGAGTTCGAGCTTGGCGGCTGCCTCGGATCGCGCAGGCCATTGAACGCCGGCGACGGTGAAGAGCGATAGGGCGCCAAACATTCGGCGGCTGAGCGTGCGCCCAGACGATGCTGAATTGAGAAGATTTGCGGATTTCATTGACGCCTCCCCGTTCCCCCAACCACACCAATCGGGCCGGCTGAGTGGCTGCAATTCCAGACCGTCGAGGGAAGGTAGGGTCCCGCGAGCTTAAAGAGAATTTATATGTTCTAATGCGATCCCTAATCGTGGCTTAAGGGTGAAGGCACAAGCCGCTGCCACTCCCCTTCGGTACGTCGCAATTCTTGGGAAAAATAGTCGTAAAGCACCTGGGCTGGCCGCGATAATGGCCTTTGGGCTGGGAAAATCAGCGCCACATCGACCCTGAGCGTTGTGTCGACGATAGGGTTGACGACGAGGCGCTCATTGCCAAGCTCCTTAAGGCAAAGCCAATAGGGCAGGATCCAGGACCAGTCGGTCTGGCTAAGGAATTCGAGCCCGGCCGAAAGATTGTCCATCAGCATCGTTCGCTCGACGACGATCTCCCGGCCATGAATTGCTTCTTCAATCTTGGGTCTGAGGCTGTTGGCGGGCGAGGGCAGGATCAATTTTAGCGGCGAGGCGCTATCGAGGGAACGGGCTTCATCGGTATGAAGCCGCGACGAGCACCCGAGATGAGCGCCACGGGATATCGGCCAATTGGAATGGCGGATAGTCCGATGTGTTCCTTGGTGAATTGCCCGACAAAAAAGTCCAAGGCCCCGCTGGACGTCGCGGCCACGAGAGCGTCGGCCGAGCCGCTAGATATCGCGATGTCGATCTGGGGAAATTCGCGCGTAAAGCGGGCCAGGGCCTGAGGCAGGATCGCGCTTGCGACGCCCGGGCCAAACCCCGCGGCTATTGATCCGCGCAGGCCCACTTTGAAATCCTCGATCTCGATCTCTGCTTCGGACACGGCTTTCAGCACCGCCATGCAACGGTCGTAGAAACGCCGCCCCGCAGCGGTCGGTGTGACGCCGCGCCGGGTTCGTTCGAGCAGGATAGTACCGAGGCGCCCCTCCAACGCACTCATCTGCTGGCTGACGCCGGGGGCCGTGCAATTCAGCCGGGCGGCCGCAGCGCTGAGCGAGCCTTCCTCACAGGCGGCAACAAAGTAACGGATTTGCCGGAGGTCCATTGGCAAAATCGACTGCTATAAGAAATCTATAATACCCGCGTTAGGAAATTTAACTACTGCTAAAAGCTGGTCAACCATATGGTCTATTCGCCGGCCTTACAGCGCAAGCAAAACGACTTGGTGCCGGAAGGAAGTAAAGCATGACGCCGGAGGAGCGCAGAACCTGGGTTCGGCGCATGGGTGCACGAGTGGTGGGACCGCCGCCTCGAGGCCGCACTCGAGCCTGCGTGGGAGGTTGTCGATGCCCACTGTCATTTCTGGGCCGAGCGCTGCCTGCCAGATCCGGCAGACAGCTCCCTTCAACTGGAGACGAGCCGGTACCTGCCAGAGGAGTTCCTGCGCGACTGCGCGGGCGGCCACGCCGTAGCGCAATGCGTGTATGTCGAATGCGGCTCAGGATACGCCACCGAGGGGCCGGCCGAGATGTGGCCGGTCGGAGAAACCGCCTTTGCCGCAGGACTGGCCGACCAATTGAATGCATCGCAGGGGATAACGCGGCTCGCCGCCGTAGTGGCCCACGCTGATATTCGCAATCCAAACCTCGGCGCTGTGCTCGACGCGCACGAGATGGCCAGCGGCGGCTTGCTCCGCGGCATTCGGCACAGCGCGGCACGTCTGGAGGAGCCTTCCGCGCGACTGATCGCCGGCGCCGCGCCGCCCGGACTCTGTCACGACCAGGATTTCCGCCGTGGCGTGGCGCTGCTGGGCGAGCGCGGGCTCGCTTTCGATGCGTTTCAGTTTCATTTTCAACTCGAAGAGCTGGCGGAGCTTGCCCGTTTTGCATCGAACACGACAATCGTGGTGAATCACCTCGGCGGGCCGGTCTGGCTCAGCCCGAAGGCAGAGCTGCGCGATCCCGACTTTGCCAGCTGGGCGGAGCGCATCGAGACGCTAGCCGGACTTCCAAATCTGATCATGAAGCTCGGGGGGCTTGCATCAATCGTCACGGGATATGACGGCTACAAACGCGACATGCCGCCATCCTCCCATGAGTTCGTCGACGAGCGCGGCGCCTATTTTCACCAGGCCATCCGTTGCTTCGGCCCCGAGCGCTGTATGTTCGAGAGCAATTTTCCGGTCGACAGCGTGTCCATCAGCTACACGGTGCTCTGGAATGCCTACAAGCTGATCGCCATGGATTATGGCGCTCCGGCTCGCCACGATTTGCTCGCGGAGACGGCGCGCCGTGTCTATCGGATGTAAGAGTGCGAGCCAAAAGCCTGCGCCAGGACTCCTTCGGCCTGCGCGAGATTGGACAAGGGAGCATTTCATTGCATGAGTAGCGACCGCTCCACTCATTCGGCCGCAAACGCGGCCAAACTTGCCCGCCCGTTTGCAGGTGTCCGTATTATCGACGTGACGCACGTCCTGGCTGGCCCTTATTGCAGCTACCAACTAGTCTTACTGCGTCACAAATTTTTCCGTCGGGAGCGTCTTTTCATCGGCGCTTAGCAGCATGGACATCGCTGTAGCGTTCTGACCAGAGCGGCAATCAGGCGGCGACGCATGGTTGCGATCGAGTTCGGGATGTGACGCTCGGGCCGCAGCGGCGGAGCCGCGGGGTCGATAACCGGCGGATAGAGCAGCCGCCGGGAACAGCCTGGTGGAACGATCTCCTCAGGGGGGAATCGTCTCTCGCTCGGAGATCAAGAAGCCATAGGCGGCGATGCACAGCGTAGCGTGGTGATGGAAGCCGCGCCATCCGCGCCCCTCGAAATGCCCTAACCCAACCTCCTGCTTGAGTTCCTGATAATCACGCTCGATACGCCAGCGCAGCTTGGTGAGATCGACCAGGCGATCAAAGGCGATATCGGCGGAGAGCGTCGAGAGCCAGTATTTGGTCGGCTCGGTCTCGCCCTTTGGCCACTCGATCAGCAGCCATTCTTGCGGCCGCAGATCAGCGCGTTGATCATCACGATGGGCAACGCGAACCCGAACCCGCGCAAAGCGCGAGACAAGTGGCTCCGCTGAGCCCTCGCGCCACTTGATCGTGCGCCAGGATCGCTTGGAAAGGCTCAAGTGCAAGCTCCTTGACCGAGACCGGCCGATGCCCGGCACCGCGGCGAAGCCGCGTCGGCCGTCGACCACGACCCGACCACCGCTTCGGCGGCAACGGTGCCGTGTCGGGTGCCCACACGGTCGTGCGCGGCAGGATGCCGGCCACATAGCGCAGCTCGAGGGCCGTAATCTCGCTGCGCAACTCGCTGTTGTTGCCATAACCAGCGTCCAGCAGCGCCACGCCGCGCGGCAGGCCTGCCGCGCAGGCCCAACGCAGTTGTTCAAGCGCAATCTCCGGCTTGCTGTGAAACACGATCTCTTTCGGAACGTGCGCCTTGCGTCGACGTACAGGGTCCGCCGCCCACTCTTGCGGCAGATAAAGTTGGTAGGCCACCGGCAGACTCGCATGCCGATTGGCCAGCGACAGCGACACCGCCACCTGGCAATTGTCCTGCTTGCCCAGTTGCCCGCAGTATTGCCGCGCCACCCCAACCGAGTGCCGCCCCTGCTTCGGGAAGGCGGTATCGTCGATGATCCAAGCTTCAATTGGGCCCTGCCGCTCGATCCCCGGCAATACCATTTCGCGCACCTTGGCCAATACCTGCTCGTCCGACCAGCCGCCCTCGCCGATAAAATGCAGCAGCGACTGGTGCTGCGCCGCCGTGCGCGCCGGCGCCGTCATCGCCGCCATTGGCTCCACGCTCTTGCGCTCGCAAGGCAGGATCAGTCCCGTGCAATAATCGCGCAGCGGCCTGACCCGATCCTTGTGGCCGATCACGCTCGCAAGCCCCTCAACATACGTCGCAAATCGCAATTCACTGGCAGCCCGCCCACCGAGATCCATCGCAACCTCCTCAGGCTGAAAACAGAATCTCGGCAAATAACTGATTCTCAATGATCCTCAGCCGCGACTTTCTGACTCAGTCAAACTAGGAGCGTGTCCGTTTAGTCCCTGTTGGAGGGCGGCGGTAGCATGATTGCATCATGCGGCGGCGCGGGCGAGCTTGCGCAGGTTGTGACCGGTGCAGATCATCGCCCATTCGGCCTTTACTTTTTCGACCCCCCGCAACAGGAACTGACGGAAGCCGTTGGCTTGTTTGATCTGTCCGAATACCGGTTCGACCACCTGCTTGCGTAATCGGTAGCGGCTGCGATGGCCGGCGCGTCTGAGCTTGGCGCTCATGCTGGCAACCAGCGATCCGGGCTTGAGCGGTCGCTTGGCGGTGGCGGACTTGGCGCCGTGGTGCTGTCGCCCGGTGGCGATGTAGCCGTTGATCCGCCGCCGGCCGAGCGTGGCCAGATTGGCGGCCGAGCAGTAGCCGGCATCGGCCGAGACCTCGTCCGGGTTGCGCTTGAGGTTGGTCTTGATGCCGTCGAGCAATGGCGCGAACTGCGCCTGATCGCTGCCGTCGTTGGACAGCGTGTGCGCGACGATGATCTGCGCCGTCGCATCGACCGCGGCTTGCGCATTGTAGCCCTGGATGTAGCCGTCCTTGGTCTTGAGGATGCGGCTTTCCGGGTCGGTGAAGTTGCGTTGCACCTTGCCGTCGGGCTCGGCTTTCGGCGGTGCTGGCGTCCGGCCCTTTTTCTTCCGCCCGTCTGCCGGGCGCTGCTGTTGCGCCTGTTGCCGGCGCCTCATCTCCTCTGTGGCGGCGGCCTTGGCTTCGGCTTCAAGCTCGGCCTTGGCGGCGCGAAGCTTGGCAAGCCGTTGCGCCTTGTCGGCCGCCCAAGCGGGCATCTCGTCGCCGCGCTTATTGCCGTAGAGCTTGTCCTCCTCGGCATCGGCGGCCTCAGCCGCCTTGAGCCAGCGGTCCACCTCCGCCGCAAGCTCGGCTTCGCGCTGCTTCATGCGCTCATAGCTCATCGCTTTGTGTTTCGACGCATTGGCCTTAATCTTGGTGCCGTCCAGCGCGACATGGCCGAGCTTCACCAGCCCGGCCTTCTCGGCCAGCCTGAGCACCTGCACGAACAAAGCGGCCAGCGCCTTAAGATGCCGCCTTCGGAACTCCGAGACGGTGCGGAAGTCCGGCGCATCGCCCGCCACGATCATCATGAAGTCGGCCCGCTCCACGGCCGCCTTGGCGATCCGGCGCGACGAATAGATGCCGCTCGCATAGCCGTGTAGCAGCAGCGCCGTCATCAGCCGCGGGTCGAACGGCGGCTGCCCCAGCGCGCTCCGGTAGCTCGCGGCAATCGCGGAAAGATCAAGCTCCTCCCGCACCAAAGCCACGATCAGCCGCGACAAGTGGTCCTTGGGCACGTAGTCCTGCACGCGCGGCGGCAGAAGTTGTGCCTCATCGATCTTCCAGGGGCGAAAATCCTTGCTCATGGCCCGCAAAGAATCAGATTCGTCGCCGCTTTGACCAGCCATTACTTGGACAAGCTCCTAGCCCTGCTGGGGGCCGATGTCATCAAAGTCGAGCCGCCGACCAAAGGTGACATTGCCAGGACCATCGGCCCGCAGGCCAAGCTCAATGCCCGCGGCCTCGGCCTCGGCTTTCTGGGTCAGAATTCGAACAAGCGCTCCCTGGCGCTCGATCTCAAGACCGCGGCCGGCAAGGATATCCTTTGGCGCCTGATCGAAACAGCCGACGTCTTCATCGAGAACTTCCGACCAGGCGTGATGTCTCGTCTTGGCTTTGACGCCGAGACTGTGCTGGGACGCAGGCAGAATATCATCTACGCGTCGCTGACAGGGTACGGACAGGAAGGCCCGCTTTCCGCGCGGCCGGCCTATGATCACGTTCTCCAGGGTATTGCCGGGATGATGTCGGTCAACCGGACGCTGGCTGGCGAGCGGCATCGTATCGGATTTCCGGTGGTCGACTATGTAGCCGGTCTCGTCGGCGCCTTCGCGGTTGCTTCCGCGCTTTATCAGCGGACCCATACCGGGCGCGGGCAGCGGATCGACATTGCCATGCTGGATGCCGCGCTGGCCATCATGGGACCGCTGATCACGGAGGTGGCAATGACTGGCCGGCTCGACAGGCCGGGAGGCACCAGGGCATTCAGCGGCAGCCCGCTTTCCGGCATCTTCGAGACCGCGAACGGGATGATTGTGACAACTGCGAACACGCATGCCCAGGCGGTGGCCATGCTTGGCGCGATCGGTATGCCGGACCGCGCCTGCGACCCGAGACTGCGCAATTGGGGCGAGCATCCCGGGCTCGGTGACGAATATGCACCCCTGTTGCGCCAGGTCTTCGCCAGCGACTCGGCGGCGCACTGGGAGGATGTTCTGTCGGCTGCGGGCGTGCCCGCTTCGCGCGTGCGCGACCTGCCTGAAATTCTCGAGCACCCCCATTTGGCCGGACGCGAGGTTTTGCTCGAGGCTCCAATGCTTGCCGGGCTGGACGAAACACTGCGGGTTCCGGGCGTCGGGTTCAAAATGGCGAACGGCGGGCAGACGGTCGATCGGCCCCCGCCGCGGCGCGGCCAACACAGCATCGAACTGCTGGAATTGCTTGGCTTCTCGGCCAATGAGATCGGCGACTTTATCGCTGTCGGGGCAGTCGGCGTGTCTGAATTGGCAACTAATAGTTCGACAGAAGTCGATGCCTCAGACCCGGCAAGTTGAGCGACGACGTAGGCGACCGCGAGACCGAAGACGTCTGACGGTAGATTGCGCCCTATCGGCCGGTCCGCGAAATTCGAGAGCTATCGTGCGTTCTTTCCCGGTAACCGGCAAAGCCTAATTGTCACGCCGACATCGGCGCCGCATGGCGATCGTCGGACTAGCCGTATTCATCCATCCCCTTAAACCCATTCTGCGTACAAGCTGCCTGCAACGTATTGAGCAACAGGCAAGCGATGGTCATCGGCCCGACGCCGCCCGGCACCGGCGTGATCGCGCCGGCCACGTTGGCCGCCTCCGCAAAGGCGACGTCGCCGACAATGCGCGATTTGCCGTCCACCGCCGGCACCCGATTGATCCCGACGTCGATCACGGTCGCCCTGGGCTTTATCCAATCACCGCGGACCACCTCCGGCTTGCCCATCGCGGCCACCAGCACATCGGCGCGGCGGCACACCGCCGGCAGATCGCGCGTTTTTGAATGACAGATCGTCACCGTCGCGTTCTCGCGGAGCAACAGTTGGGCCACCGGCTTGCCGACGATGTTGGAACGGCCCACCACCACCGCTTCCAGGCCGGCCAGCGATGCATGCACGGTCTTCGCCAGCATGACGCAGCCGAGCGGCGTGCACGGCACGAGGCCGGGCAGGCCGCTGGCGAGCCGGCCGACGTTGAGCGGATGAAAACCGTCGACGTCCTTGGCCGGATCAATAGCGGCGATGACTTTGTGCGAATCAATCTGCGGCGGCAGTGGTAACTGCACGAGGATGCCGTTCACCTGGGCGTCGAGATTAAGCTGCCCGATTAGCGCAAGCAGCTCCTCCTCGCTAACCGTCGCTGGCAGCTTGCGGTCAACGGCGCGCATGCCGGCTTCCGCCACCGCCTTCGACTTGCTTCGCACATAGACTTCGCTCGCGGGACTGTCGCCAACCAGCACCACCGCGATACAGGGGACGAGGCCGTGCGCGGCGTTCACTCGTGCAACCGCGCTCGCGACCTTCCGGCGCAGATCGGCCGCAACGGTTTTGCCATCGATAATATGGGGCGCCTGTGCCATTGCGGTCATGTCAGCAGTCTTTCTTTTAGTAATGACGGCTGTGCATATTAAGCCATGAGAATACCGACCGCGAGGCGAAAAGGAGCGGATCGATCGCCGATGAAAGCCCCTCAATTCAGTCGGGTATTCTCGTGGGGATGACGTCTCGCTTGGATGACAAGCGACAAAATACAATGGCCAAATTTTTAAGCCACTTATTGAAATCTATTGCGTAATAGACGATGCAATGCAAACTGTCTCATCATGAAAGCAAAGAGCACTCGCGCGGCCACAAAGCTGGGCGTCTGACTTGGTCGCGTCGCGACCAGTCACCACTGTCGTGGACGATTCGCCCGCGTCTCCCAACAAAGTTGCCGTCTTCCGGCAGGAATATGGCAGGCATCGCGCAATTCGCAGCCTTCGCAGATATAGCGAGACAAATTCTGTCGTGTCGCGATTGCGGTCGCAAGCTGTGACATCAATTCACGGAGCGCGCGCATTTCGGCACCTCATTCGTCGTCGATGACGTCGGATATCTATGAACGATGATGTCGTCCTTGACGTGGATCAAAGTAAAAGGATCGAGCAGGCGATGATCTGTTGCAGCGAAATGCCTTCTATTTTCTTCAATGAATACAGCAGGTTGAGCTCATTTGGGGCGCGGCACAGATTTCTTCACGTGAACGCGCGTCCATGCGCGAACGCCCCGTGGCCGTCATCGTCACCGGAATGGGGGGCGGCGTGAGTGGCGAGGGCACTAGTCTTTGCTGATGCGCCTTGAATAAGCTTCGATGAAATCGGCGGCGGCTTTGCTGCCCCGAGCAAATGATTTCATCGCTTCTTGGTGCAGAAGTTGCAATGCCTGCATTTTGATCGCGTTGGCTTCATCGCTTTCGGTAATGTTCTCGGCGTTGCGCGGGCGGGGCAAATCGACATCGATGACGGAGCTCACCCGCGTCGGAATATTGGACATGATTAGAATGCGATCGGCGAGGTAAATCGCCTCGTCGATGTCGGTCGTGACGAAAAAAGTCGTACGCCGGAATTCGTTGTAAAGGTTTGCGTAGTATTCCTGCATCAGGCGCTTGGTCATCGCATCTAGCCCGCGGAACGGCTCATCCAAGATCATAACCGCGGGCTTGTTGATCATGCAGCGAGCAAGTTCGGCACGTCGCTGCATGCCGCCGGAAAGCTGCGAGGGATACTTTTTGCGAAACGCGGCGAGTCCGACCTTCTGCAGCAAGGCTTCGGCGAAGTCCCGCATCTCCGGTGTGTCTTCGCCGCGCGCTCGCGGCCCGTACATGATGTTGTCGTAAGTGGTCATCCAAGGGAATAATGCCGTCTCCTGGAAACAGACCAGACGATCGACCCCCGGGCCGGTGACGGGCTTGTCATCGACCGTTACCGTGCCGCTATTGGGACGCTCGAAACCGGCCAAAAGTCGAATCAGCGTGCTTTTCCCGCAGCCAGACGGTCCGATCATGACGGTCAATTTGCTGCGCTCGATTGTAAAACTGCAATTCTGGACAACCTCTTTGGTGAAAACATCGGTGCCATAAGATTTGCTGACGTTTTTGACAAGAATTTCGCTGCCAAAAGACATTGGCGTGTTGATCTGAGTTGACGATATGTGGGCCATTTCCTCAACTCTTTTCCATATGCTTTTTTGTCTTCTTTATCCCTCAGCAAGCCACGGGGTCAGCAAGTCCCCCAACTTGCGGATGGCGGCGCTCGAAATATAGCCGGCGATACCAATACTGATCATCCCGGCGACGATTTGGGTGTAGGAACCGCCGACGTACGAATTCCAGATAAAGAAGCCGAGGCCGCCGCCTGCCGCTCCCCCCATTGAGCCGGCGCTTCCGCCGCCGGAAATCATTTCCGCAGCGACCACAACCGCCCACGTGATACCAACACCCACCGTCGCGCCCACGACGATCGACGGCAACGTTCCCGGGAGAATGATGCGACGGAAGATGTCCCAGGTGGACGAACCCATCGATCTCGCCGCTTGGAAGTAGCGCACGTCGATGGCTCGCGCGCCGCCAATCACGTTGATGACGATCGTGAAAAACGCGCCGAGGAAAGTCACGAATGCAATCGAAAGCTCCTGCGTCGGCCAAAAAATGATCGAGGCCGGCACCCAGGCGAGGGGAGGAATTGGTCGGAGCACTTCGAATACCGGAAAGCTAATACCGTAGAAAACGCGGCTAACCGCCATGGCAAGGCCGAGCGGGATGCCAACGATCATCGCGGCGATGAAGCCTTCAAAAACCCGGAGGGTGCTCAGATAGGCGCTATGCCAGAAACTCGGTTCTTGGATGAGTTTGAACATTTCCAGCAGCACGGCGGTCGGCGGGGGGACTTGCGATATCCACGGAAAGGCAAAGCCGGACCATGCCTCCGAACGCGATCCCACCTCCCAAAAGATGAAAAAGACGATGATGGCGACGATACCTCGCCAGAATTCCTCGCCGGTGATGAAGCCAGTCGCTTTGAAAAAAACTGCCTCTACCTGGTTCATCATCACCGTTCCTTTTCACCGGCATCGAAGGCCTTGATCGCTTCCTCATGCACGGCCGCCGATGTTTCCTCCATGAAGGCGCGGAAGCGTTTGGTTGTGAGCACGCTGTAGTCGCGCGGATGGGGAATGTCGATGTCGAGAATCTTCTTCGGTCGACAAGGCCTTGTTGTCATGATCACTACCCGATGGCCGAGGAAAATCGCCTCTTCGAGATCATGAGTGATGAAGAAAATCGTGACGCGGTTCTTGTAAAAGATCTCAAGCAGCGCCTCGTGCATGACCGATTTCGTCAACGAATCGAGCGCGCGATATGGCTCATCAAGCAGGAGAATCTTCGGATCGTTCATGAGCGCGCGGACAATCTCGACGCGCCGGCGGACGCCGGACGATATTTCGCCGGGATAGCTGTCGGCGATGCCGCGCAACCCGGCATCGGCCATCATGCTCTGCGCCTTCTCGTAGGCCTCGGTCCGCGACATCATGCCCTGCATGATGGGTCCGAACGCCACGTTGTCGATATTGGTTTTCCAGGGAAACAATGCGCCGTTCTGAAAAACGACTATCCTGTCGGGACCCGGCTCTGCCTTCAGCTTTCCCGGCCCGCACAGCATTTCATCGTCCAGATGGATGCTGCCGGAGGTGAGACTGTGAAAGCCCGCAATGGCGTTGAGAAGCGTCGTTTTTCCACACCCCGACGGGCCGACGACGACGGTGATTTCCCCGGCCGGAACATCAAAGGTGCAATGGTCGACGGCTAAAACGCCGGCACCCTGCGCGCCATACATTTTGACGGCGTCGACAATGCGGACGCCCCCCTTGCGCTCGATTTTCAAGCGGTTTCGTTGCGGGGGCGCGGCTGCGGTTTCCATGGCAAATTGCACTATCGTTCTCCGAGCGCCAGTTCTCTGGTTCGCCATTGCATCATGTAATCGCCGAGCAGGCGAATTGCGGCGCTCGTGATATAACCTACGATCCCCAGCGTCACCATGCCGATAATGATCGTGGGATACCGCACCATTGTGTAGGACGTGTTGATCACGTAGCCGAGGCCGTATTGTCCCGACACCATTTCGCCGGCGACCAATGAAAACCAGGCGACGCCGACGGAAATTTGCAAGCCGGTGAAGATAAACGGCAACGCTCCCGGCACGATAATATGCCGAAACACCTGCCACCGCTTCGCGCCGAGGCAACTTGCCGCGCGGATATAAGAAGCATCGATCAACTCGACGCCCAGCATCGTATTGAGGGCGGTCGCATAGAACGAGGCCAGGAACGTCAAAAAGATAACCGGCGTCTCGGATCCGCGAAACATCACGATGGCCAGCGGCACCCATGCGAGCGGCGGTATCGGGCGCAGGAGCTCGAACACCGGAAAAACGTATTGTTTAAAGCGCGGCGACCAGCCGAGAAACAGGCCGAGCGGTACGCCAATTCCGGTCGCCAGAAAAAAAGCGATTGCGATACGCCGAGTGCTTACCCAGATGTGCAAATAATATTCGGGTACGAAGATCGACAGCCCATAGACGGGATCGCGACTTAACCACTCGGTCAAAACCTGCGTCGGCCCCGGCATTTCGGCAAAGCGCGGCAGCTTCCACACTTCGACCGCGAGATACCAAAAGCCGATAAAGCCGGCGAAGCCGATCAACATCAGATAGGGCCGCGGACTTTGCAGCCATAGCGACGTCCGGTGCATCGCCAACGCCCAGGACGTCATGCTTCGGGAACCTTCGTCGATCAGCTCTTGTCCGGAATCGATACCGCGGATTTCGCTCAATTTAGATTCGGTCATTGCTGCGCCTATTTGGGCTCCATGCCTTTTACAGGCATGGAGCCGCGTGACATCTTTTTTGTGTCTGTCACTTACCGGTGTAAGCGGAAGTCGGCAGCGCTTTGACCTCGCCGACCGGCGCCTTCAGGCTGCGAGATTTAAGTATGTCCGCAGTGAAATTCGCCATTACGGCGTCGGGGCGAATTTCCGACTTGATACTCTTGATTTCGACAAGAAACGTCGAGGCCTTCTTTATTAGATCCATGGCTTCCGGTGTAAAACCATAGGCAAGGATGATTCGGGTGTCGGTGCCACCCGCCGACTTCTCCGTTGCGCCAAATGCCGAGGCCCAAAGCGCCTTTTCGGGAAAGCCCGTCGTCTGCGACGCAGCCATCTTGGCGATATCCATCGCGTGTTTGGAGTCTGCGAAATACAGCTCGGCGTCGAGTTCGGCCTCGAGCCAGGCTTTCACGACATCGGGGCGCTGTTTGATCAAAGCTTCCGGCATGACCATGAACCCGCCGTCGCGTTCATCAACCGATGCGCCACTCGCAATCCGCCTAGCGAGATTTTGCTGAACGAGTCGTGATGCCGTCGGCTCCCAAATCACGGCCGCGTCGAGCTTTTTGGCCCGGAACCCGCTGGTGATGACCTCGATGCTCTGGTTGAGATATTCAGCCGGCTTGATGTTCTTTTTCTTGAACACGGCCTGCGCAAAACGATCGGTGCAACTGCCTTTCGGCACTGCGACCGTCTTGCCGTTCAACCACTGCAAGGCCTCATCCGGCGATTTGAAGTGCGGTGCGTTTGTCCGCGTGACGAATATGTTGCATTGGTCATAGCCGAGACCGAGCACTGAGACGATGCGGATGTCGCGTACGTCGGGATGACTGGTGGAGACGATTGCGGGCATGTCGCCGACGTAGCCGACATCCACTTTGCCCGCGAGCATGCCGTTGACGATGATCGCACCCTGCAGGCCGATCTGAAAATCGACCGTCGAGCCTTTCGGAAGATATTTCTCGTAGAATTTCTTGTCGCGCATGATGACGCCCGACCACGATTCTGTGTAGTAGGGCTGATAGCCGATGACGAGGTGGATCGCTTCACCGGGCTTTCCGTAGTTCTTGACCGCGGCTGCGGAGGCAGGCGTAGGCGCCATCGCAAAGACGGCAAGGCCGGCAGCCGCGACGGCAAAACATTTGGCGACGTCGACAAATCGACTGACGCCCCGCTGCAGAAGTCTGCGTGACTCCTTCCCCGAATCTAAGTGCATTGTATTCCTCCCTAGCGTGTTGGCTTTTGTGAGCTTTTTAGACTTCGTCGTAAATTTATTCGCGCAGAACGTCATAGCTCCTTTCTGGATCGCTCCTAGTGCCGGTGCGCCATCAACAGCGACGGCTATCTGTTCTAGCCGACTGGCGATCGTCGCCACTTGCCGTCCGACAGAATGACAGGACCAATTCTTAACGAGAAAATTGTTCCTCCTAATTGGCTAATAGAAAATGGCTATTTAGACGTGGCGTAACCCCACCATGGGCGCCACTTGCTTCCGTTGAACGGAATTTAGGCAGGTTCTGTGTGCCCTTTCCGGGCTTATCCGTATGGTTTTTTAAAGCTATTGCTCAATCTATTAGTAGATAACTATTTTCGATATACTGCAATCTGGCGAACGTAACCCTGGCGCTGATATTATTTGTATTGAACCGGGCTGAATTGCGCTCGCCTCTCGAAGGAGCAACCGCCGTGGCCGCGAAGAATCATCGTCAATGGGTTGCCGAACCCAACCTGAAACCCTCGGAATGGGTCGATAGCCGCATTTATTCCGACCCCGAGATATTCGAGGAGGAACTCGAGAAGATCTTCAAGAAGAGCTGGATTCCGGTTTGTCATGAGTCCGAGTTGGCCAAACCGTACGATTTCCGCACGATGTCGATTGCACGCGAACCGATCATTGTCTCCCGCGGACCGGACAATGAAGTTCGCGCATTCCTCAATGTCTGTCCCCATCGTGGCATGATCATCGAGCGCCGCCCGTCCGGAAGCTTCCTCGAAGGTCAGCCTTCCGGGAATCCAAAGCGGATGACCTGTATGTTCCACGCATGGCAATACGACATGCGCGGCAATTGCGTTTACATCAGCCGCGAGAAAGAAGGTTTTCAGGACCGGCTGTGCAAGGAGGACGTCGGGCTGCGGCGCCTGCGTTGCGAAGTGAAGTTCGGTGGATTTGTCTGGGTCAATCTCGACGACAATCCGTCCGTTTCCCTGGAAGATTGGGGCGCGCAGGCCTTTGCTTGCCTACGCAAAACGCTCGACGCCGAGCCGCTGGAAGTGTTCCACTATCACAAAGCGATTGTGAACGCGAACTACAAACTCTGGCACGATACGAATTGCGAATTCTACCACGATTTCATGCACTACCATAATCGCGTCACCGGCTTTAATGACGCTTACTTCGCGCGGAAGAACGAAGCCTTCGACCATGGCCACATTGTCGTGGGGACGTTCGAAGTGAACTATGAGAAGTACGAAGGCTTCGAAAGCCGTGCTGCGCTTTCGTTCCCGCATCTCCCGCCGAACCAATGGTACATGATCGATCTTTTCCCGGGGATGAACTTCAACCTGCGCGGCTCGGCTCTGCGGTGCGACATCGTCACGCCCCTGGGGCCCGACAAGGTGATGATCGAATTCCGCGGCCTCGGCTTGAAGCGAGACACTGCGGAAGAGCGGCAGACCCGTATCAATCACCATAACTCGATCTGGGGGCCTTTCGGCCGCAATCTGCATGAAGACCTGATCGGCGTTCAGGGACAGGGCACGACGATGCTCACGGGCTCGGAGTTGCGGCGAATCCTGCATGGGCGCCATGAGAATCAGACGATTCACGATGAAAACGGCATGCGGCACTACTACGAAGAGTGGGGTCGCTGGATGAATTGGCAGGCGAGCAATCCGGAAAAGCCGTTCACGGAGTTGATGTCAGTCGCTGCCGAATAAGCCAGCGCTTGGCTGAGACGACTTGCAGGTTTCGCGCGCGCTTTTGCAGTTCCCATTCGGTGCAATGGCGCGCGCCAATTTGGCGCCAATAACGCGTCAACGCTCAATAAAGGCAACAAGACCGTGGATCCTCAAGCCCTGGTTCGTGACGCAATTTATCGATCGACGATTCTGCTCGACAAGCAGGATTGGAAAAGTTGGCTCGATCAGTGCGACGATGAATTCCAATACGCGATCCGCGCATGGAGCCCCGAGATCAACAAGGATATGACTTATCTCGCATTGGATCGCAAAGGTCTCGAAAATCTGATCAACCTTTTGCCGAAGCATAACACTGATCACTCGCCTTTGACGCGGCACACGTCCGTTTACACCGTGGATGTCGAGGACGGCGCCAATCGCGCTAGCGCGGTCAGTTCCGTGGTCGTCTATCAAACCCTTCTGGACGGCATCAATTCGCACATCGATGCCGGCGAAAGCCGAATTTTCGTGGTGGGCAAATACATCGACAGCTTCAAAATCGATTCGGGCAAGGCGAAGTTTCTGAGCCGCGAGGTGCGAATCGAAAACCGAAGATTGGACAAGGGCTCGCACTGGCCGATCTGACGCGCGTATCGAACGCGCGGTCGCACGGAAAGAGTGCCGTCCAGGAACACAATACGACGAATCCTAGAATGACATGGAAACGCATATGCGCGGCGGGAGACGTCGCTGAGAATTCCGCCAAGAAGTTCGATGTCGATGGGATCCCGATTTTGCTGGTCAACTACGGTTCGGGCTACCGCGCGATACCGCCCGTCTGTCCCCACATGGAAGAGCCGCTGGAAGAGTCGGGGGTGATCGTCAACTGTGTGCTGACCTGCACCAAGCATCTATGGTCCTGGAATTTAGCGACTCTCGAATTGAAGGGTGAAACAGAGAAGCCGCTTAAGACATATGACATCAAACAGGAAAACGGCATTGTTTTCGCCGATATTGAGGAAGAATTGACTTACGAGTTTGAGAGCGAGGAAGGCGAAGACGACGACGATTTCTTCAAGTGAGGCGAATGCCGGCGTCATGAAGATCACCGTCCAGAGCAAAAGTGGGGAAACGGCGTTTCAATGCGCCGAGGGTGAGACGATCCTTCACGCCGGCCTTCGCCAGGGTCTGCGCCTGCCCTATGAATGTGCCACCGGGACTTGCGGGACGTGCCGCGCGCGCGTCATGGAGGGCGACGTTGAGGTCCGCTGGAAGGAAGCTCCGGGCGGCGCGCGCCTTAAGCCGGAAAAAGGTGACGTGTTAATGTGCCAGACGCGGGCGCGCTCGGACTGCGTTCTGCGGGTGCCGTCTGAGATAGACGTTTCGCCGAACCCTTGTCCGGCGCCGCGCCGCGGCGTCATCCGCGGCATTCGCCGCCTCACCCACGACGTCACGCATTTCGATGTCCATCTATCCGACCCGATCAGCTTCGAGGCTGGGCAGTTTGTCGTGATCGAGGCCAGAGATTTGCACGGCGGCCGCGCATACTCGATGGTCAATTTCGAGCAGGCGACCGACAAGGTTGAGCTTGTGCTCAAACGCAAGCCCGGCGGCGGCTTCAGCAAGTGGCTGATCGAAGAGCGGGAAAACGTCGAGGTGGATGTTTTCGGCCCGCTTGGGCGGGCGGTGTTTCGGCCGCATGAAGCGAGGAACATCGTGTGCATCGCCGGCGGCTCGGGCATTGCCAGCATGATGTCGATTCTCGCCCACGCTGTAAGTCTCAATTATTTCGACGAGCACAAAGGGTCTGTCTTTTTCGGGGTCCGCACGCTGGCGGACGCGTTCTACCTTGAGCAGCTTTCTCATTACGTTGATGCCGCACGCGGCAATCTTGAGGTCACCGTCGCGCTTTCCGACGAAGCCGCAGCGGCCGAAGCTCACAAGGACTACCCGCGTTTGAAGCTGGCCAGCGGTTTCGTTCATGAGGTCGCGAAAACGGCGATGAATGGGCGATATGACAATGCGATCGCGTTTGTTGCGGGCCCACCTCCAATGGTTGATGCAACAATTCGTAGCTTGATTGTAGGCGGCATGGCTGCGAAAGACATTCGCTATGACAAGTTCGCCTGACGCATTGTCGATGCGTGCGCCACAGTCGGTTCATTGGCAGCCGATACCGGCAGCGGACGGTGATGCGCTCGCCCGTGCGCGCCGCGAAATGATGAATATCGTGCAATGGCTTGCGCGAGTCGCGAATAGTTACGTCAACGCGCCGCAAGACGAGCGGATATTGCTGAGGTATTTGCCGCACGAGCCCGCGCTGACGACAATGGAGTTCGAGGGCAATAAATCACTGCAACTGCGGCTGCCGACGTTAGAAATGCAATTCCTCGATAATGGTCGGCCGGTACCGCACATCTTCAATCCAGAGGAACACTCGCCGGCGGAAGCCGAGGCGTGGCTTTTGGTCGAGCTCCTCCATCGAAACATGGATCGTGAGCGGTTTTCCAAAAAGCTCCCGTACAAGGTTCCGAATCTCCTGTACGGTGACGCTGAAGATTATTCTCCCGAATCCTGCAAGACAGGATTGAGGCAGTTGGCAGCCTGGCTCCAGAACGCAGCCGCGGCATTCGCTGCGGCTGGCGATGCGGGCACCGTTATTTGCTCGCCACAAACGCTCGATCTAATCCGCGCACAAGGCTGTTTTTCGCTGGGCGATGCGAGCGGCGAGCCCTATTTCTACATGGATAGGCCCGGGAAACGGTCGATGCTGAAGGCTTCTCAATTCATAGCGGAACGAGACCCGCTGGCAATAATCGTGGCGTTTCTCAACGCGCCCGCCGGCTAATTGCGGAAATCCGCTGCTTTTCCGCAGCTCTCAAAGCATGCGGTTCGATCGGCTTAACGGCCGGCGGCGGTGCGCTTTCGGCAGCATTTTCGCCCGCCAGACGTTTGCGTAGCTCACCGGATTTGTTGAGCTGCTGAACAACCGCGACGAACGCGCTGGCCATCGGCAATACGATGTCGCCTTCTCCCCAGAACAGGCCAACATTTTGACTTACGACGGGATCGACCAATGCGAGCGCGCGCGTGCCTGCGTGCAGTCCTGGCGCGTGAGCGAAATGCGACGGTATGATCGTGCACAGCTCCGTGAATTGGACCTGAAACATGAGGTGCAAAATAGATTCCGATTCCACGTGGGCTTCGGGCGCGCAACCAACGCTCTTGAAAACACGATCGACGAAGCGGCGCTCGTGCATCGACGGACGCAGCATTGCCAATGGAAGCTCAGCGGCTTCCTTCCATGTAATGCTCGTGCGATTGCGGAATTGCGGCTTGTCAGGGACTAGCAGGCTCATTTGTTCGGCGTAGATCGGCAATGTGTTCTTTCGCCCAAGGTCAGCCTTGTCGAGGTAGGTGAGGGCGACATCGAGCGCGAATTCATTGAGCCCCAATTTCATCGCCTCGTTGCCGATGAATTGTACGTCCACATGCACGGCCGGGTGCTTCTCTCGAAATGCCTTGAGCACGGAGGGAAGGACTGGAGACATCGATGGCATGGCGCCCAAACGCAAACGGCCGGTCAGGTCGTTGCGCATCATCGCCACTTCCTTGCGCATGGCATCGCAGTAGGCCAGGACCCCACGCGACCAATTCGCAACTCGTTCGCCCTCAGCCGTCAAACCGTGAAATCGCTGACCGCGGCCGCGAAGAAAAATCGGAACGCCAAGCTCGAGCTCAAGCTGCTTGATGCCGCTGGAGAGGCTAGGCTGAGTCACGTTGCAGCGCTGAGCCGCTCTGCCAAAGTGTCGTTCTTCGGCAACGGCGACGAGATATCGGAATTGGCGGATGAACATGACCGTACCTGCTTATTAATTTATACGATAGTATCATTCGGAAATAGATGCCACTAAATGATTTTAGCGATTCAACAGACCGTCTTTTTGATGCAGTGCAGTACTGCGGTGCGGTTTGCGAGGTGATGCCGTGCCATTTTTTGAATTGAGTTTGATCGCCATCCTCGGCCTCATTTCTGGTTTGATGATCGGATGCATCGGAATAGGCGGCGTGATTTTAGTGCCGTCGCTTGTATTCCTTGCCGATGTTCCGATTCACGTCAGCATCCCGGCCGCGATGATGGCCTATATTCTCTCCGGCTTGGTCGCGACGGCCGTATTCGCGCAGAACAAGTCAATCGAGTGGCCTATGGCCTTATGGTTGTGCGCGGGGGCAATGCCAACCGCGTTTCTCGGGGCTTGGACTGTCAACGTTCTTAATCCTCGCATTTTGGAAGTCTGCATCGGCCTTCTTACTTTGCTGTCGGGCCTGAATGCCTTGACGACGCAGATCGGCGCTGGGTCGCCCGGGCATGCCAAGGTGTCTAAAAAAACTCTCGGCGGTGTCGGCGCTGTCGTCGGATTTCTCTCTTCTCTGAGCGGGACGGGCGGGCCTTTGGTGCTGGTGCCGATCCTGATCACGATGAGCGTGCCGGTGCTGACCGCGGTGGGCTTGAGTCAGGCGATTCAGCTTCCCATCGCGATCGCAGCGACTTTTGGCAACGTGCTGTATGGCGTGCTCAACTTGGAGCTTGGCGGCGTGCTCGCTGTTGCTCTGACCTTCGGATCGTGGGGAGGAGCGCGGCTCGCGCACGTGGTGCCACGGACGACGTTGCGGCGAATCGTATCGATCGTGCTCGTGGCTGTCGGGCTGTTTATTCTTGGTAATATCCTTTGGCGACTCATACGGTGAGGTGGCATGGCCTTTGACGCCTCTGCGCTGGCGCCGGATTTCGGCGATCCGACTGGCGAGGCGAGGGCATGCCGTGTCGATTGCGCACTCTTCGACTTCTCCTTTCTCGAGCGAGCGCGGATTTCAGGAAAAGGCGCGCCTGACTTCGTCGCGGCATTCGCCGGCCGGCCGTTGGCGCATTTGCGGACGAACGACATCGCCTATGCCGTGCGCGTCGATTCCACAGGCCGTGCCGTGTCGGATTTGACGGTCTGGCGTGTCGGCGAGGTGACATTTGAAATCATGAGCGGTCGCCACCAGGACATTGCCGATCTGCTCAACCTTGGCGGCCCGCATGTCTCGGTCGCAGACTTGACGAACGAAAGTGCCGTATTCTCGGTGCAAGGGCCCAATGCGTTGAATGCCTTGCGCAAAATCGGCGACGTCGGCGCCATCGCGCAGTTGCGCTACTTTACTTTCGGCCAGGTGATTTTGGGCGGCATTCCATGCACGGCCGGCCGGCTGGGTTATACGGGAGAACCGGGTTTTGAGATCATCGCGAGCCGAGCAAAGGCCAAGGATCTTTGGCTTCGTTTAGCGGAACATGCGCGGGCGGCGGGCTTCATCGCGGCCGATATTCTGCGCATCGAAGCCGGATTCGTTTTGTTCGCAAACGAGTTTCTCTTGCCGGTCTCTCCCGCGGAGGCCGGGCTTGGCAGGTTTCATCCTGGCGTAAAACCCGCCCACGCAAATGTCAGACTTGTTTCGTTTCGTGCCGAGGCGGACGCTGTGAAATTCCCCTGGCGGCCCAACTCTATACTAAATCGCCCCATTGAAGTGAATTCGATTGTCGTGACGTCTGCATGCAACAGCATCGTCGCGGGCGGTATCCTTGGACTCGGTTATGTTCGCGAGGGCTATGACGGCACTGTGCCGTTACGCGATGCGAGCGGCACCTTTCGGAATATCCGCCCGACCGCAATGCCGTTTTACGACACGAAAAAAAATCGCCCGCGGCAAGCGTGGCGCTAGGGCCAACATGCTCATCCGCATGCTTTCATAGCCTTTGGCGAATATACGATAGCCGGTGATTATTTGACTGAAACGCCGACGAAGCGGCCCAATGTGGCCGGTTTGGGCAAGCCGGGGTGCACGGCTGCTTTCCCAGACATTGAATTGGTACAGCAGCAAAGGATCGCGACATGAGTGATAAGCCGGCGAGGAAAAAAGTCACTATCAACACCCTCAACAGCAAAATGAAAAAGGGCGAGCCCATTACCCAGCTGGCCGCCTATGATTATCGCACGGCCGTCGTTGCCGACCGCCTCGGCATTGATATTCTTTGCGTCTCCGATACCGGCGGAATGATTTTGTTCGGCCACCAAAGCACGGTTTCGGTCAGCTTCGATGAAGTGATGATGATGGCGAAGGCCATCGACCGCGGCTCCAAATACGGCCTGCGGATGGTCGATATGCCGTATTGGAGCTTCCACGTGTCGCCTGAGCAGGCAGTCGCCAATGCCGGCCGCTTCGTTCATGAAGCAAATGCCGAAGTGATGAAATGCGAGGGCAACAAATATCACGCGAAGAATATCGAAGCCATCGTGCGCGCCGGCATTCCGGTGCAGGGGCATATCGGCATCACGCCCATGCGCATGCCGCAAATTGGCGGATTTACCGCGCAGGGCAAGACGGCCAAGCGCGCCAAGGAAATGGTGGAAGACGCCAAGGCGATGGTCGACGCCGGTTGCTTTTCGATTCTATGCGAAGTGACCACGTCGGAAGTGGCCGAATACCTGGCCGAGATTTTGCCCGTGCCGGTGATCAGCCTTGGTGCGGGTAACTGCGCCCATGGCGTTCACATCATCTCGTCCGATCTCTTCCATCTGTGGGAAGAGCACGTGCCGCGCCACTCGCGCATCTACACCGACCTCATTCCAATTATGGAAGATGTCATCACGCGCTACATGAAGGACGTCCTGAATCGAGATTATCCGGCCGCGAAAGAAACGGTTTTCATGGCGCCTGAGGAATGCCTGGCATTTGCGCAGGAGATGAAGTGGGAACGTAAGGTCGACGAGCTGCGTTCCGCCACCAAGAAAACCGCCTGATCCCCGGTCCGGTTTCGGCGGTCAGCATTGACGGCATCCCCGCTGTCTAAATTGTTGGCCGCTGCCGCCCGCATCATTCCAAGGTTCGCGGCTGCTCATGCCGCAGGATTTTCCCATGCCCGCCTCGCAGCATCAAAATCCGAAGTCCGACATTGAAATCTCGCAAGCGGCCAAGAAGCGGCCGATCCTCGAGGTCGCCAAGGAGAAGCTCGGCATCGCGCCGGAGAATCTCGAGCCTTACGGCCACTACAAGGCCAAGGTGTCGATGGACTACATCAAGTCGCTGCAGGGCAAGCCGAACGGCAAGCTCATCCTGGTCACCGCGATCAACCCGACGCCGGCCGGCGAAGGCAAGACCACCACCACGGTGGGCTTGACCGACGCGCTCAACCACATCGGCAAGAAGGCGATGCTGTGCATCCGCGAGCCTTCGCTCGGCCCTTCGTTCGGCATGAAAGGGGGTGCGGCCGGCGGCGGCTATGCGCAGGTGGTGCCGATGGAGGACATCAACCTGCACTTCACCGGCGACTTCCACGCCATCACCTCGGCCAACAACCTGCTCGCCGCCTTGCTCGACAACCACATCTATTGGGGCAACGCGCTCGGCATCGATCCGCGGCGGGTGGCCTGGCGCCGCGTGCTCGACATGAACGACCGCGCGCTGCGCGCGATCGTCAATTCGCTGGGCGGCGTCGCCAACGGCTTCCCGCGCGAGGACGGCTTCGACATCACGGTGGCCTCGGAAGTCATGGCGATCTTCTGCCTTGCCCGCAACGTCGAGGACCTGAAGAAGCGGCTGGGCAACATCGTCGCCGCCTATACGCGCGAGCGCAAGCCGATCCGCGCCGCCGACCTGAAGGCGCACGGCGCCATGACGGTGCTGCTCAAGGAGGCGCTGGCGCCCAACCTGGTGCAGACGATGGAAGGCACGCCCGCCTTCATCCACGGCGGTCCCTTCGCCAACATCGCGCACGGCTGCAACTCCGTGCTGGCGACGACCACCGCGCTCAAGCTCGCCGACTACGTGGTGACGGAAGCCGGCTTCGGCGCCGATCTCGGTGGCGAGAAGTTCATCGACATCAAGTGCCGCAAGGCCGGGCTCGCGCCGGATTGCGTGGTGCTGGTGGCCACCATCCGCGCGCTGAAGATGCACGGCGGCGTCAAGAAAGAGGACCTGAAAGCCGAGAACCTGAAGGCGCTCGAGGCCGGCATGGCCAATCTGCAGCGCCATGTCGAAAACGTGAAGAAGTTCGGCCTGCCCGTGGTGGTGTCGATCAACCGCTTTTCCGCCGATACCGAGGCCGAGATCGCCGTGGTCAAGGAAAAGTGCAAGGCGCTGGGCGTGGAGGCGGTGATGGCCGATCACTGGGCGATGGGCGGGGCGGGCGCCGCCGACGTCGCCAAGGCGGTGGTGAAGACGATCGACGAGGGCAAGGCCAAGCTCAAGTTCCTCTATCCCGACGACATGCCGCTGTTCGAGAAGATCGAGACGGTTGCGCGCGAGATCTACCGGGCCAAGGCGGTGACGGCCGACAAGTCGGTGAAGGACCAGCTCAAGGCCTGGGAGGACATGGGCTACCGCAACTTCCCGGTCTGCATGGCCAAGACGCAGTATTCGTTCTCCACCAACCCGGACGCCAAGGGCGCGCCGACCGACCACACCATCAATATCCGCGAGGTGCGGCTGTCGGCCGGCGCGGAATTCGTGGTGGCGATCTGCGGCGAGATCCTGACCATGCCGGGCCTGCCGCGCGTGCCGGCCGCCAACTCAATCGATGTCGACGCGCAGGCCCGCATCGTCGGGTTGTTTTGACGTTTCAATCGAGACGAGCAAGCAACGTCCATTGGCCCCTCTGGTTTTGTTGTCTATTGGCCGCGTGGCAGTTCTTCGCAGATGCAAACTACCCCTTGATATTTCTTGTCGGCACGGATCGGCCAACGCAGACGCGCGGTGTTGTCGCCCCCCGATCTTCGAGGGGCCAAATGTTAGGCTGCGTCGATTAACTCATAGAGCGCAAGAGAGAGAATTGTTTTAGCGTTGCGACTAAGCTTTAGAGAATAACAAGACCGCGATTGCTCTTGATGGAAAGTGCTCGCGTGACAGGGGAGGTGACTATGGATATGCCAGAATCCTTCGTCTATGACGAAAAGACTAAAAAAGTTGTAGACGAGATGATTGCGGCTGAGGCTCGCCATCTCGCTCAGCGAAAAGCCGAGGAATGTGACTGCAAGGACGGAATGTTTCCGCGTGCGGGGTTGACCGACCGTCGCCGGTTTTTGTTTGCAGCCGGTACAACCCTTGCCGGAGCAGCTTCTCTCCCTGCAATGGCCCAAGCCGCCGAAAAGGCACCGCCCGGTGCCGTCAATTACCCCGTGCCTGCCGACCCGACCAAGGAGCAAGGCCGACCGGTTGCCGGCGACGGCGGTTACGGCTCACGCTCGCAGTTCGAAACGGAAGTGCGCTGGCGCTTTCCGACCGCGAACGAGAACACGTCGTGGAGCATGACGCCGCTCGACAAGATGCTCGGCAACACGACGGCCTCGGGCCTCCACTTCGAGCGGCATCATGGAGGCATACCGACCATCGATCCGCAAAAGCACATGCTCTACGTGCATGGGATGGTGAACACGCCGAAGAAATTTACGATGGCGGATCTTAAGCGTTTTCCGTCGGTGACCCGCAGGCATTTTATCGAATGTTCCGGTAACGGCCTGACCGAATGGAACAAGCCGACGTTAAAGACGGTGCAGGGCACGCACGGATTGCTCAGCACCTCGGAATGGACGGGCGTGCAATTCGCTACGATCGCGCGCGAAGTCGGGCTGAAGGACGGCGGCGCATGGGTGCTGGCGGAAGGCTCGGACGCTGCGGTGATGACGCGCAGCATTCCGATGGAAAAGATGCTGCAGGACGCAATACTCGCCTACGGGCAAAACGGCGAGGCGATCCGTCCCGAACAAGGCTATCCGCTGCGCTTGTTGCTGCCCGGCTACGAAGGCAACACCCAGATCAAGTGGCTGCGCCGCCTGGAAGTCAGCGACAAGCCCTTCATGACGCGCGAGGAAACTTCGAAATACACGGACCTCTTGGCCGACGGTAAGGCGCGCCAGTTCAGCTTCGTCATGGAGGCCAAGTCGGTCATCACCTTCCCGTCCGGCGAAATGAAGCTGCCGGGTCCCGGCTTCTATAACGTCACCGGTCTCGCCTGGAGCGGGCGCGGCCGCATCCAGCAAGTCGACGTCTCGGCCGACGCAGGCAAAACCTGGCACCCGGCTTACATCGACTCGACGCCGGAGCCGATCTGCACGGTGCGTTTTTCCTTCCCATGGATGTGGGACGGCAAGCCCGCGGTGCTGCAAAGCCGTTGCACCGACGAGACCGGTTACGTGCAGCCAACGCTCAAGCAATTGATCGCCATCCGCGGCGATCACGGCGCATTCGGCTCGATCTATCACCTGAACGCCATACAGAGCTGGGCCGTTAGTGCAGGGGGGGATGTCAGCAATGTTCACGCCTAAGCCAACGCTGAAAGCGGCCGGATTGCTGTTTGCGATCGCGCTTTCGATGACGACCGTGACGCAAGCCGCCGAGCCGCACTACGGGTTCGGCACTGCTGCCACGCCGCAGGAACTGTCGAAATTCTTCGCCATCCCGCCGAGCGGCCATGGCCTGCCATCCGGAAGCGGCACAGCCGCCGACGGCGCCAAAGTCTTCGCGCAAGTCTGCTCGGCGTGTCACGGCGACAAAATGCAGGGCAATCCCGCAAAAGGCATCGGTGGCGATAAATTGCTTGGCGGTCGCGGCACTCTTGCCAGCAAGGGGCCCGTCAAAACGGTGGAAAGCTATTGGCCCTACGCCACGACGTTGTTCGATTACGTGAAGCGGGCGATGCCGTTTAATTCACCCGGTTCGCTGACCAACGATCAGGTCTATAGCGTTGTCGCCTACATTTTGTCGGAGGCCAAAATCATCAAGGCGTCTGAAAAGATGGATGCGCAAAGCCTGCCGAAGGTCGAGATGCCCAATCGGAACGGGTTCATACCGGATCCACGGCCCGAGCTCGAACTCTATCACTGAGCAAAAACAAGGCGCGCAATGAGCCATGGTTCATTGCGCGCCTTGTTCCATTCGTGTTCCTAAATCGGCGGTGTTCAAAAGCCCGCCAAGCCGGTAAGTACGGCGCCGGTCTCGGCGGAGCTCACCGCGCCGGCTCCGCGTTGGCGTATCCTACATACTCAACGAGACGCCCGGCGCTGATGTCTGGGTCGGCAACGCGCCCGCGGCAGCCAACGCGCGACGCATGCGTCCTTTTTGTTGACGATCCGTGCGGTGAAGGTTTTGGCGCCGTCTTTGCGAGTTCGCCCGACTATCGTGCCCGTCGGTCGTATGCGCATTAGGACCGGGTCGATTGCGATTCAATTGCTCTCTTGAGCCCGTCCTGTTTTCAGTGTTGTGGTATGGCACGGACTCATTAATTACGGAGTTCATCGGAAGCAAAATGAGTCAAAACGGAGCCGAAATCCGGTACGATATGAGACACCGCAAAATCACGTAAATGGCTGAAAATAAACAAAAGAAAGTGGAAATCCGGCCCCATCGATTCTGCGTCGCTCCGATGATGGATTGGACCGACCGGCATTGCCGGTTCTTCCACCGTCTGCTCACGCGCCGCGCGCTGATCTATACCGAGATGCTCACCACCGGCGCGGTGCTCAACGGCGACCGGACGCGGCTTCTGGGTTACGACCCGTTCGAGCATCCGGTGGCGCTGCAGCTCGGCGGCTGCGATCCAAAAGCGCTCGCGCAATCGGCGCGCATCGGCGCGGATTTCGGCTATGACGAGATCAATCTTAATGTCGGGTGTCCCTCCGACCGCGTGCAGGAAGGCCGCTTCGGCGCCTGTCTGATGACGGAGCCGGCGCTGGTGGCCGATGGCGTCGCCGCGATGAAAGCGGCGGTGCGCATTCCGGTAACCGTGAAATGTCGCATCGGCATCGACGAGCAAGATCCGCAAGAAACGCTCTTTGCTTTCGCCGAGGCGGTGAAGGCGGCGGGCTCCGACGCGCTCATCGTGCATGCGCGCAAGGCGTGGCTCAAAGGCCTGTCGCCGCGTGAAAACCGCGAAGTGCCGCCGCTCGACTACGCGCTGGTGCGGCGGCTCAAAGCCGCGCATCCCGATTTCGAGATCGTGCTCAACGGCGGCATTGCCAGTCTCGAGCAGGCGCAAGCCGAGCTTGCCGCGGTGGACGGCGTGATGATGGGGCGCGCCGCCTATCAGGAGCCGTGGCGGCTGCTCAATGTCGACCCGGTGTTCTATGGCGCGCAGGCACCTTTTGCTTCCGCCAAAGAGGCGGCCGCGGCCCTCATCCCCTATATCGAGCGGGAACTGGCGAACGGGGCGCGGCTGTCCGCCATCACCCGCCACGTGCTCGGCCTTTTCCGCAGCGTGCCGGGGGCGCGCGCCTTCCGCCGGCATCTATCGACCGAAGCGGTCAAACCGGGCGCCGGTGGGCAAGTCATGGCAGATGCGCTTGCTCTGGTGCTGGACTCAGGGAAGGATTTGGCGCACATCGCCGCCTGATCCTTTATTTCTCCGGATTCGCAGGTGCTGGGACATTCGCTCGGCGAGATCGCGCTGCTCGCGGCCTGGATTGCGGGCGCCGGCGTCGTCGTCGGCATCCTTGCCGGCCTGTTCGGCATCGGCGGCGGCGCCGTCATCGTGCCGGTGCTGTACGAAGTCTTCCGCGTGCTCGGCGTGCCGGAAGACGTGCGCATGCAGATGTGCATCGGCACCTCGCTCGCCATCATCGTGCCGACCACGGTCAGCTCCTATTTGGGGCACCAGAAGAAGGGCGCGGCGATCGCCAATGTGGTGCGCCTCTGGGCGCTGCCGGCGGTCGCTGGCGTCGCCATCGGCTCGGTGGCCGCGTCCTATGCTCCGTCCGCCGTGTTCAAGATCGCCTTCGTTGTTTTTGCCGCCTTCATCGCCGCCCGCATGTTGTTCGGCGCCGACCGCTGGTCGCTTGGCAGCGAATTGCCCGGCCGCGGCTTGCTCACCATTTTCGGCTTCGTCACCGGCCTGTTCTCCTCGCTGGTGGGGGTGAGCGGCGGCGCGGTGTCGAACGCGGTGCTCACGCTCTACGGCCAGCCGATGCAGCGCGCGGTCGCCACCTCCGCCGGCGTCGGCGTGCCGATCACCATCGCCGGCACCATCGGTTACATGATCGCCGGCTGGCGCCACATGGCCGTGTTGCCGCCTCTTTCGATCGGTTTCGTGTCGCTGATCGGGATCGTGCTGATGGCGCCGGTGTCGAGCTTCACGACCCGCTACGGCGTGCGGCTGGCGCATTGGCTGCCGCGGCGGCGACTCGAGATCGCCTTCGGCGTTTTTCTGGTAATCGTGTCGGTGCGGTTTCTGATCAGTCTATTCTGACGCGAATACCGATCAAAAGACGCGGCCGTCACGGACTTCCCCGCATCAGCAGCCGATCGCCGCGCACCTCCCAGCTGGCCAGCCGGTTGAGGAAGCTCATGCCGAGCAAATTGTTCTTCAATTGGCCGCGCTGGGCGACCAGCGCCGGCACCGCACGCTCGGTCAGGCTGCCGACCGCGAGACGGTCGAGCGTAATGGGAGCCGCGCGCGTGCGGCCGTTGGCGGTCTCGACGTTCACCGAATAGTCGAGCACTTCGAGCGGCAGGCCGGCTGCCTTGGCCGCTTCATGCGTGAGCACCACCGAGCTTGCGCCGGTGTCGAGCACCATCGGCACGGGCGCGCCGTTGATATGGGCCGCGAGCGCGAAGTCGCCGCCGCGCGCGCGCACGACCTCGACATTGCGGCCGTGTCCCGCCACGTGTCCCGGCACCAGCTCGGCGATCACGCGGTCGCCGGCGTCGCGCAGTTCGAAGCGGTAGGTATAACCGACCACCAGCAGCAGGCCGACGACGCTCCAAAACAGCAGGGCTTCGAATACCTTCGACAGCTTGTCGCGAAACATGACGAGCAGCAGCCCGCCGGCGAATACGGCCACGGCGACCTTGATCACCAGGCCGCCCATGTCGTGACGCAGCAAATTGGCGATGGCATCGTGGTTGCCGCTCAATGCGATCACCACCGCGAGCGAAAGCGCAACGCCCAGCATCAAAGACCACGTCAGGCGGCGGTTCACGACGTCACCCGGCGGTTTCGCGCCGCCGGCCGGAAAGACGGGCGGGCAATTCGTCCATGATGCGGGCCCGCTCGCCGGCGGTCATCGTGCTCCAGCGCGCGATCTCGTTGACCGTGCGCCCGCAGCCGAGGCAGCGGCCGGCGGCCGCGTCGAGCGTGCAGACCTTGATGCAGGGGGTTTCGATCATCGGGCATATCGTGGTCGAATCGGTTTCGACCATAAGCGCCGCGATCGAAAAGGCAAACGCGGTTTTGTCGCAAGCTTCGCATCGGCTCGCTGCAACTCAGGTGCCGGCCCGGAACAGCGGCCGCCGCGACAGCCGCTGCCTTTCTTCCGGCGTGAGGATCGGCTCGCCCGGCGCGATCGGCGGCGCCTGCATCTCCTGCACCGGCGCCATGGCCGCCACCACGCGCTCGGGCGGGAAAGTCACCACCACTTCGGTGCCGATGCGCAGCTTGGATTTCAACGCGAAGGTGCCGCCGTGCAGGTCGACTAGGCTCTTGGCGATCGGAAGCCCGAGCCCCGCGCCCTGTTCCGCGGACTTGATCGAATTGGAGCCTTGGCCGAACGAGGCAAGCACGATCGGGATTTCCTCCTCTGGGATGCCGGGTCCGGTGTCCTTCACGCTCATGTATTGCCCGCCGGAGGCGGTCCAGCCGACTTTCAGCCAGATGTCGCCGCCCTGCGGCGTGAACTTGATCGCGTTCGACAACAGGTTGAGGCAGATCTGGCGCACCGCGCGCTCGTCCGCCCAAAGCCGCGGCAGGTCGGGCTCGAACATTTCGTGGAGGTTGATGCCGCGGTTAGAGGCGCGCAGCTTGAGCAGGTGGTGGCAATCCTCGACGACGGCGGCGAGCGAGATCGATTCCTCGTTGAGCTCGTAGCGGCCGGCCTCGATGCGCGACAGGTCGAGGATCTCGTTGATCAGGCCGAGCAGGTGCACGCCGGAATTATGGATGTCTGCGGAATATTCCTTGTAGGCGGGGATGGAATGCTCGCCGAACACCTCGCTCTTCATGACTTCCGAGAAGCCGAGAATGGCGTTGAGCGGCGTGCGCAGCTCGTGACTCATCTGCGCGAGGAAGCGCGACTTGGAAATATTGGCGGCTTCCGCGCGCTTGCGCGCCTCATCCGAGATCGCCTTGGCCTGCTCGAGCTCGCCGATCAAGGCGTCCTTTTCGGCGCGCGCTTGCAGCGTGGCGAGCGTGGTCGAATAGAGCCGGTAGGACAGCACCGCGAAATAGCCCTGCGCCGTCAAGGCCATCAAGGCGAGGATGTAGTCGCGCAAGGCGCCCTCGAGGGCGAAATGCAGCGCGATCGCGCAGGTCACCGGGAATGTCGCGGCGAAAGCCGCCATCGGCAGGCTCGACGCCAGCATCGACGACACCGCCACCACCAACAACATCACGAACAACATGAAGGTGCCCGAGTTCTCGTCCGCGCCGACGGGATTGATCAGGATGAACATCCAGGCGAGGCCATAGAACAGATCGAGCAAGATGAAACGCACCCGCCAAGTGCGCGCCGAGGTGCCGGCCATCGGTTGATCGAGGAATTGCCGGCACTTGGTGATCATCGCGGCGTGGATGACGAGCACCGAGGCGGTCCATAGGCCGGCGGCAACCGCCCCGGTCCATAAACTCGACAGGAAGCCAACGGTGCCGACCAGCAGCAGAATGACCAGCGATGCCGACAGTCGGTTTTGCGCGTAGATGCGCAGCAACTCGTAATCGAAAGCGGGGCGGGTACCGCTTGACGAAATCAGCCGGTCGCGCGCGTCACGCACATATTGTGCGGCAAGCCGCCGCTTCACCGGCGAGCTTTCCGGAGGCACGGCTGACAGTTCGGGCTGTTTGCCTCGGATTGGCATGAACAAGGCGGCGCTTACGCTGAATACCGGCCGTTAACCTCGCCCATAATCCTTAAGGCCTTGCTTAAGACCGGGCTAAAAACACTGGTTAACGATTATTAACAGCCCTTTGACAGCGGCGCGCGCCCATGGTCGGTTGCCCTCGAAGGCGAAGGGAAGGTACTGGAGGTTTCACACGATGAAGCTTTATGACGCAGGAAGGGCGCCCAATCCGCGCCGAACCCGTATTTTCCTCGCTGAGAAGGGCATCAATGTGCCGTCCGAGCAGGTCGACATGATGGCCATGCAGCACAAGACGCCGGAATATGCGGCGATCAATCCGCTGCAGCGCATGCCGGCGCTGGTTCTGGACGACGGCAGCGTCATCACCGAGTCGATTGCCATTTGCCGCTATTTCGAGGCGCTGCAGCCGGACCCGCCGCTGTTCGGGGTAGGGGCCAAGGAGATCGCCGAAGTGGAAATGTGGAACAGGCGCTGCGAGCTCAATTTGATGTTTCCGGTGGCGCAGGTCTTCCGGCACACCCACCCGGCCATGAAGGACTTGGAGGTGCCGCAGGTGGCCGAATGGGGGGAGGCCAACCGGCCGCGGGTCGAGGATTTTCTCAAGATACTCGATGCGCAGCTCAAGACGCATCGCTTCGTCGCCGGCGACAAATATTCGGTAGCCGATATCACCGCCTTGTGCGCCATCGATTTCATGAAGCCGTCGAAAATCCCGACCCCGGAGGGGCTCGACAACGTGAAGCGCTGGCACACGGAAGTATCGGCGCGGCCGAGTGCCAAGGCGTGAGATGGCGATACCGCGAGCCAAACCCGTTCGTTCCCGCGCAAGCGGGAACCCAGAGCCACGATGGCGAAGTCTCCTCTCGTGACCCTGGGTCCCCGCTTGCGCGGGGACGAGCGGAACATTTGATCCAGCGGACAGATCCTGAATGAAACTCACCATCGTCGGCTGCGGCGACGCTTTCGGCTCGGGCGGGCGGATGAATACCTGCTTTTGGCTGGAAACGGCCAAGGCGACACTCGTTGTGGACTTCGGCGCATCCGCCCTGCCGGCGCTGAAAGCCACAAAGCTCGACCCCAGCCGCCTCGACGCCATCGTACTGTCGCACCTGCACGGCGATCATTTCGGCGGCCTGCCGTTCCTTCTGCTGGACTATCAGTTGCTAACGCGGCGCGAGCGGCCGCTGCTGATTGCCGGGCCGCCCGGCACGCAGGCGCGGCTCGCGGCCGCGATGGAAGTCTTATTTCCGCGCTCGACTGGCACGAAATGGCGCTTTCCTTGGAGCGTACAGGAAATCGCCGTCAGTGTTGCAAGCGAAGTGCTCGGCCATTCGGTCATCACGGCCGAGGTGCTGCACCAGTCGGGTGCGCCCTCGACCGCGCTTCGCCTCAGCGACGGAAGTAAGACCTTCGCCTACTCCGGCGACACCGAATGGACGGATAAGCTTCTGCCGATCGCTGCAGGCGCCGATCTGTTCATTTGCGAATGCTACGCCTATGCCGGCGCCATGAGCGGTCATCTGAGCTGGGAAATCTTGAAAGCCAAAATCTCAGCGCTCGATGCAAAACGTCTCATGCTGACGCACATGAATCCGAGCATGCTCACGCGGCTTGAGGAGCTGAGCGCGGAAGGCGTTTTGCTGGCCGAGGATGGGCTGGTGCTGGAGCTGTGAACCCGTGTTATTCCGGGGCCGACCGACGGTCGTAGCCCTGAATCCAGACACCAGCTCGGAGCGCGTTTCCGGACTCCGGGTTTGCTCGCTCGCGCGAGCGCTCCGGAATGACGAAGTTTTCAATCGAATGCGGTGCGACTCGGCACGAGTCTCAAACTACTTCCGCTCGAGCAGCGCGATGAGGCTCGACGTGTCCCAGCGGTTGCCGCCCATCGCCTGAACCTCGGAATAGAACTGGTCGACCAGCGCGGTGACCGGCAGGTGCGCTTTGTTGTTGCGCGCTTCGCCGAGACAGATGCCAAGATCCTTGCGCATCCATTCGACCGCGAAGCCGTGATTGAATTGGCTGGCGACCATGGTCTTGTAGCGGTTTTCCATCTGCCAGGACTGGGCCGCGCCCTTGGAAATGGTGGCGATCACCTTCTCGAGGTCGAGGCCGGCGCGTTTGCCGAAATGCAGCGCCTCCGATAGCCCCTGCACCAGCCCGGCGATGCAAATCTGGTTGACCATCTTGGTGAGCTGGCCGGCGCCGGGCTCGCCGATCAGATTACAGGCGCGCGCGTAAGCCGCGATCACTTTCTCGGCGCGTGCGAAGGGCTCAGGCTCGCCGCCGCACATGACCGTGAGCATGCCGTTCTCGGCGCCGGCCTGGCCGCCCGAAACCGGCGCGTCGACGAAATCGAAGCCGGCCTTTTTGGCCGCCGCGTGCAATTCGCGCGCGATGGCGGCGGAGGCGGTGGTGTGGTCGACGAAAACCTGCCCTGCGGTCATGACGGCGAAGGCGCCGTTCGCCCCGAGCGTGATCTCGCGCAGGTCGTTGTCGTTGCCGACGCAGGCCATGACGAAATCCTGGCCCGCGGCTGCGGCTTGCGGGGTGGGCGCCGATTTGCCGCCATACTGCTTGACCCATTTTTCCGCCTTGGCGGCGGTGCGGTTATAGACGGTCACGTCGTGGCCGCCCTTGTTCTTGAGATGCCCGGCCATCGGGTAGCCCATCACGCCCAAGCCCAGAAACGCCACCTTCGCCATCGGTTCCTCCCGGCTAAATTCCGTCCATGCCTTGGCGCGCCCTCGCCAATGCCTATCTGCCCTAGGTCACCCGTGGCGGCGCGCTTCGTCAACCACCCAATGCCCCCGCGCTGCGGGCGCATTGACCCGGTTGCCCACCTGCCTATGGTGGCGCGCGGGAAATCGAGAGTTCGAGCAGGGATGGACGCTATGGCGGCAAGCAAGGAGCAGGTTCTGGCGGCTTTGGCGAGGGTGCCCATACCCGGGGGCGGCACTCTGCCGGAGGCGAAGGTCCTCTCCGACATCGTCGTCTCCGACGGCAAGGTGTTCTTCTCCATCAGCGCCGACGCGGCCGCCGTGAAGGCCTGGGAGCCGGTGCGCCAGGCCGCGGAAGACGCCGTGCGCGCGCTGCCGGGCGTGCAGTCGGTGCTGGTGGCGCTGACCGCCGAGCGCGCCGCCGGCGCCGCGCGGCAACAGCCGCCGCCGCCGCCGCAGCCGCATCAGCCGCCGCCCGCCGGGGCGCCGCGCCGCGCCGCGCATCCGGCCGACAAGGTGCAGCCCGGGGTGCCCGGGGTCGAGGCCGTCATCGCCGTGGCGTCCGGAAAGGGCGGCGTCGGCAAGTCGACCACCGCGGTCAATCTGGCGCTCGGCCTGCGCGATCTCGGGCTCAAGGTCGGCGTGCTCGACGCCGACATCTACGGGCCGTCGTTGCCCAAGCTGCTCGCCATCAAGGAGAAGCCGCAGACCATCGGCGGCACGCGGCTCAAACCGATCGAGCGCTACGGCCTCACCGTGATGTCGATCGGCTTCTTGATCGACGAGGAGACGCCGATGATCTGGCGCGGGCCCATGGTCATGTCGGCGATCACCCAGATGCTGCGCGAGGTGGAGTGGGGCAAGCTCGACGTCATGGTGGTCGACATGCCGCCCGGCACCGGCGACGCCCAGCTCACCATAGCGCAGCAGGTGCCGCTGAAAGGCGCGGTGATCGTCTCGACCCCGCAGGACCTGGCGCTGATCGACGCGCGCCGCGGCGTCTCCATGTTCAAGCGCGTCAACGTTCCCGTCCTCGGCGTGGTCGAGAACATGAGCTATTTCCTCTGCCCGAAATGCGGCGAACGCTCCGACATTTTCAGCCACGGCGGCGCGCAGAAGGAGGCGACGCGGCTCGGCGTGCCGTTCCTCGGCGAGGTGCCGCTCGACATGGCGATCCGCGAAAAGTCGGACGCCGGCCTGCCGGTGGTCGCCACCGTCCCGGACGGCCCGCACGCCAAGCTCTACCGCGACATCGCCGCCAAGGTGTGGGAGCAGATCAAGCCCGGCGCCGGCGGAGCGCGCGTTGCGCCCAAGATCGTGATCGAGGCTTAAAATCTCCGCCGCGCTCCGGAGTTCGCCCCCATCATCCGCATCGTGCGCGCCTTGGGGCTGACGCTGTCGGCGCGGCCGGCGGCGGAGCGCAATGGAAAGAAGCGGAACGTGGCGTGAGGGCCTTCGCCCTCCCCTGGAGGGGGAGCGTCGGCGCGCGGAGCGCGCCGGGGTGGGGTGAACTTGTTTTTATAAAGCCCGTCCCCGCCGCATCCTGAGGAGCCGCGCGCAAGAGCCCGTCCCCGCCTCATCCTGAGGAGCCGAGCGCAGCGCGGCGTCTCGAAGGATGGGGCGGCCCCGAACATTCGCCAAACGATGTAATACGCTGCGCGATCGCGCCCTACGGCCTCCGTTGGCCAAGCGTGGCGAGGTCGAACCATGTGCTTGGACGAGGGGATTTCCATGACGACGCCATTGACCACTCCATCGGGCTGAGGAGCGAACATTTTTGGTAACTATACTCCGTTCACGCCACAACCCGAAAATCCTTGGGGTTGATGATACGGAAATTGTCGGTGACCGAATCACAGAGGTTCGCCCAATTCCCCGGAACCTTTTCACGCAGAAAACTGAGCGTTGCGTCGGCAAATTGGGCGCAAGTTGCGTAGCACTTGTTGTGCGTGACGTTTCTGTGCATGAGACCCCATAACCGCTCGATCGGGTTCAAGTGCGGGCAATAGCTTGGGATGAAGTGCAGCTTGATGCGTCGTCCCGGCAGGGCTAACCATTCCTGCACGAGCTTGGCGTGATGATAACGCGCGTTGTCCAGGAAAACATGGATGAGCGCCAACATCGGATAGAGCGTCTCGATCGATTGCAGCAGCCTGATCGTCGAGGCGGCGTCGATGGTCAGGGCCTCGATCATCCGGGTTTGCCCGGTCGCCAGGTCGATCGCGCCGTGAATGTTGATGCGTTGACGCCCGCTCGTCTGCTCGATCGCCAGCTTCTCCTGGCTCGGCGCCCAGCAGCCGACGGGCCGTGCGGCATGGGTCGGATGCACGGCGTCAGCAAACAGTACGGCCTCGTCGTCGCCCAAGGAATTCAGCAGCTTTTCGTAGCTCTCAATGAAAGCCTTCTGCTTTTCTTCGTCAAGCTTGCGCGGAATGACATTGGGTTTGTGATATTCGAGCCCCAGGCGGTGCAACAGCGCGATCAGTCCTGACCGGCCTTGGTAAACGACGCTGAATTCATTCTCGATCCAGGCGCCGACCTGGCGCGTTGTATGTGGTAAGGCAGCGGCAACCCAGGCTTTCAGCTTTTCCTGTTGCTCGCCGCTCAACTGGCAAACGCTGCCCTCGTAGCTGAAGTTCGTCAGGCCCTCGATCCCATCCGCTTCATACAGGCGATACCAAGTGCGGATGGTGTCGTCGTCCAGAAACAGGACCTTCGCAATCGCTTCGCAGCTCATCCCATCGTCGAGCAACACCAGCGCGTTCGCACGCCGGGCCAAACGATGAGCGGCCGACCCGTTCCGAGCCAACCCGATCAGGTCTTGCCGCGATTCTCTGTCCAGAAACCCGGGCCGAATCATCCGTACGGTAGAATCCGGTTCGCGCCGTTTGGCAAGGGGGGGTTCTTCGGATTCTCGGGGAGTCCGGGTATACCTAAGCTCGTGAGACTTGAGTTCAGCAGCGCGTGATAGACGCATGTGCTGTGGCTTTCCGCTTCGCATGTCGCCATCCTTCGAGACGCGTCGCTAACGCGACGCTCCTCAGGACAAGGGCTGCAAATTACTCCGCATTCCGCGATGTAACGCGGGCGACGCTGGGTCGCATGCAGCAGGCGGCGAGTGCAGCTTCACCGCCGGCAGCACCTACATCGCATCCTTCTGCGACACCTGCAGACCGACGTCGGCCAGCCACATTTTGATCGGATATATGCTTGGGCCCTTGCCCATCGCCACCCCGGCCGGCGGCTGGCCCCGCTCGACATCACGATCCGCGAAAAGTCGGACGCCGCCCTGCCGGCGCAGGCTCTCCGCGCGCGGCGCGCAAGATCGTGATCGAGGCCTGAGCGCCCGCCGGCCAAACCGGCTGCCAAACGCATCGGCAGTGCTCATTTTTTTATCGAAACTACCACTTGCGCCCGCCCGGCGGCGGACGCATGGTGCCGGCCATTCCGGGGCGGCTCGACCCGTCCCCCAGAGGGGAAAAACAATCATATCTCGCGAGGAGCAACCGATGAAACGCCGTAAATTCTTGACCGCCATGGGCGCCGGCGCCGCCGCAGCGGCAATCGCCAGGCCGGCGATCGCGCAGTCGATGCCGACGCTGAAATGGCGTCTGACCGCCAGCTGGCCGAAATCGCTCGACACGCTGTTCGGCGCCTGCACGCTGATCTCCAAATACGTTTCGGAAGTGACCGACGGCAAGTTCCAGATCCAGGCCTTCGCCGCCGGCGAGATCGTGCCCGGCCTGCAAGTGCTCGAACTCGGTGCAGAACGGCACCGTCGAGCTCGGCCACACCGCCATGTACTACTACATCGGCAAGGACCCGACCTGGGCGATCTTCTGCTCGGTCCCGTTCGGCCAGAATGCGCGCCAGCAGAACGCCTGGTTCTACCATGGCGACGGGCAAAAGCAGATCGACGAATTCGGCACCAAATTCAACGTGAAGTGCCTGCTCTCCGGCAATACCGGCACGCAGATGGGCGGCTGGTTCCGCAAGGAGATCAAGACCGTCGCCGACTTGAAGGGCCTCAAAATGCGCATCGGCGGCTGGGCGGGCAAGACCATGTCGAAGCTCGGCGTCGTCCCGCAACTGATCGCCGGCGGCGACATCTACCCGGCGCTGGAGAAGGGCACCATCGACGCCACCGAGTGGGTCGGCCCGTATGACGACGAGAAGCTCGGCTTCTACAAAGTCGCGAAGTACTACTACTATCCCGGCTGGTGGGAAGGCGGCACGACCAACCATCTTCTGGTCAACCTGGCGAAGTGGAACAGCCTGCCCAAGAGCTACCAGGAAATCCTGCAGGGCGCGGCCGCTTACGCCAATGTGAGCACGCTGGCGAAATACGACACCGTCAACCCGAACGCGCTCAAAGAGCTGCTGACCAAGGGCACGCAGTTGCGGCCGTTCAGCCAGGAGATCATGGAAGCCTGCCTGAAGGCCTCCAACCAGGTGAACGCCGAAGAATCGGCGAAGAACGCCAACTACAAGAAGGTGCTCGCCTCGATGCAGGAATTCCGCGACAACGAAAACCTGTGGTGGCAGGTGGCGGAATACACCTTCGAGAATTTCATGATCCGCACCCGCGGCCAGAACAAGGGCTGAACGGGCGCGCTACACGGGAGATCGATCGGGGCCGGCCCACAAAAGCCGGCCCCGATGCCGTTTGCGGGCTATTTTTCGGGGCCGTTCCACTTACAACTTTCGTCGAACCGGTGCAGACTGGCGCTGGGAGGCCGGCTCGGTCATGGTTTCCGCCAGCCCCCAGAGGGGTGAAAATTCGAGCGGGGGGAGGGACTCCCGTTTTTGCCTAAACGAACCAGAGGGAGGATAAAGAATGAAAATGAAACGCCGTGAATTCTTGAAGGCCGCCGGTCTCGGCGCGGCCGCGAGCGCGACCATTGCCGCGCCGGCGATCGCGCAATCGATGCCGACATTGAAGTGGCGCATGGCGGCCAGCTGGCCGAAATCGCTCGACACGCTGTTCGGCGGGGCGGTGACCTTCTCGCAGGCCGTGGCCGAAGCGACCGACAACAAATTCCAGATCCAGGTATTTGCCGGCGGCGAGATCGTGCCCGGCCTGCAAGTGCTCGACGCCGCGCAGAACGGCACCGTGGAGATGGGCCATACCGCCTCCTACTATTATTTCGGCAAGGACCCGACCTTCGCCTTCGGCACCTCGGTGGCCTTCGGCCCCAACCAGCGCCTGAACCAGGGCTGGTATTATCAGGGCGGCGGCAAGGAAGTGCTCAACGAGTTCTACAAGAAATACAACGTCACCATGCTGGTCGGCGGCAATACCGGCTGCCAAATGGGCGGCTGGTACCGCAAGGAGATCAATAGCGTCGCCGACCTGAAGGGGTTGAAGCTGCGTATCGGCGGATTCCCCGGCCGCGTGATGGCCAAGCTCGGCGCCGTGCCGCAGCAGATCGCCGCAGGCGACATCTATCCGTCGCTGGAGAAGGGCACCATCGACGCCGCCGAGTGGGTCGGGCCCTACGACGACTACAAGCTCGGGTTCTACAAGGTCGCCCCCTACTACTATTATCCCGGCTGGTGGGAGGGCGGCTCGATGCTGAACATCTTCATCAACCTGCCCAAATGGCAGTCGTTGCCCAAGCATTATCAGGCAATTCTCACCAGCGCGGCGGCCTACGCCAACGATTGGATGGTCAGCAAATACGACATCCTCAATCCGCAGTCGCTCAAGCAACTGCTCGCCGGCGGCACCAAGCTGCGCGCGTTCTCGCCGGAAATCATGGAAGCTTGCTGGAAAGCAACCGACGAGGTGCACAGCGAGATCGCCAAGACCAATGCCAGCTTTAAGAAGGTCAAGGAATTGATGGAGGCCTTCCGCAACAACGGCTACCAGTGGTTCCAGGTGGCGGAAGTGACTTACGATAACTTCATGGTCCGCCACACGCGCGGCTGATCGCTGCAAGAAACCAAACGGCCCCGGAGCGATTCCCGCTCCGTGGCCATTTTCTTGCCGGCGTGCCTGCCGATGCGCAGCCGCTATTTGAAATGCGGCGTGATGTTGAGAGTGGGCGGCGGTGCAATCTGCGGAATTTCAATCTTCACCTTGTTCAGATCGATGTTTTTTTCAACGCCCTTGTAGTGCATCACCATCGCCGGGAAGAAAATCACCAAAAGCACCATGAAAACCTGGATGAAGACGAAGGGTATCGCGCCCCAATAGATCTGCCCCGTCGTGATCGGCGCCATCTGCTTGCCGGTGACGCGGTCGATATAGGGATCACGCGGTGAAACCGAGCGCAGATAGAACAAGGCGAACCCGAACGGCGGATGCATGAACGAGGTCTGCATGTTGACGCCGAGAATGACGCCGAACCAGATCAGATCGATGCCGAGATGTTCGGCCGCCGGCCCGAGCAGCGGGATGACGATGAAGGCGATCTCGAAGAAGTCGAGGAAGAAGGCCAGCACGAATACGAATAGGTTGACGAACACCAGGAAGCCCACTTGGCCGCCCGGCAAAGAGGTCAGCATGTTCTCGACCCAGATGTGCCCGCTGACACCGTAGAAGGTCAGCGAGAACACGCGCGCGCCGACCAGGATGAACAGCACGAAAGCCGCCAGTTTGGCGGTCGATTCGACCGCCTGGCGGACCAGGTCCCAGGTCAGCCGGCGCTTAGCGAAACCGAGCACAAGCGCGCCGGTCGCGCCCATGGCGCCGCCTTCGGTCGGGGTGGCGACGCCGATGAAGATGGTCCCGAGCACCAGGAAGATCAGGAACAGCGGCGGCACCATCACGAAGGTGGTCTGCTGCGCGATGTGGGACAAGAAGCGGAAGCCGGTCAGCTTGTTGACGACCCAGTTCACCACGGCGACCGCGAAGGCGAACAGGATGCCGGAGAACAGGAAGAAAACCACGTAATCGGCGCCGTGCGTCGACGAATTGCGCATGACCGCCCAGGCGAAGACGGCGCTGGCGATCGTCAAGAAAAGCAGCGAAAGCAGCCCGCGCTCGTCGTCGCCCGCCTGGAGAAAACGAACGGTCGTTGCCAGAAGACGCAGCAAGAGTACGATGGCGACGGCGTGCAGCAGCAACAAGCCGTATTCTCCGATCCGGTCGAACACGCTGGACTTCGCGGCTAACGCGATCTCGGCCGGCGCGATTTCGTATAGATGGTACGCGAGCCAAGCGAGAGCCGCGAGCGAGCATAGAGTGATCAGGACGGCATTTATGCGGGTGAGCGGCCGCCGGACATGCGGCTCGGTTTCCTTGAAGCCGACCGCGTCCACCGGTAAGCCGGGCGCCGCCTTCGGCGAGACGTTGGTGATGAGGAATACGTAGCCGGCGTAAAGGAGGGACAGCACCAGCCCGGGAATGAAGGCGCCTTCGTACATGTCGCCGACCGAGCGGCCGAGCTGGTCGGCCATGACGATGAGCACGATCGAGGGCGGAATGATCTGCGAGAGCGTGCCCGATGCGGCGATGATGCCGGTCGCGACGCGCCGGTCATATCCGTAGCGCAGCATGATCGGCAGCGAGATCAGTCCCATAGAAATCACGGATGCCGCGACCACGCCGGTGGTCGCCGCGAGCAGGGCGCCGACGAAAACCACCGCGTAGGCAAGCCCGCCGCGCACCGTGCCGAACAACTGCCCGACCGTATCGAGCAGATCCTCGGCCATGCCCGACCGTTCGAGGATCAGCCCCATGAACGTGAAGAAGGGAATGGCGAGCAACGTCTCGTTGCTCATCACGCCATGGATGCGATCCGGCAGGGCTTGCAGGAAGTCGGGCGCGAATTGGCCGAGCTCGATGCCGATGAAGCCGAAAATCAGCCCGATGGCGGCGAGCGAGAAGGCCGCCGGATAGCCCAGCAGCAGGAAGACCACGAGGGCGCCAAACATGATCGGCGCCATGTTGTCGATCAAGAATGCTTCCATGCGAGACCCCGGGGCTCCCCGACTGCGGACTGTTCTTTCTTGTTCCCGTTACTAATTCTTCTTGTCCATCGCCTCGATCATTTCCTGAGCCTCGACTTCGAGCGAGCTCTTTTGGCCTTCATGCGGGTCCGCAATGAGCCCGCGCATCACGGCGATGCGTTTGACGAGTTCGGATATGCACTGGATCAGCAACAGCCCGAAGCCGATCATGATCAGCGATTTGGCGGGCCATTGCGGCAGGCCGCCCGAGTTCCAGGATTGCTCGTTGATCTCGTAGGATTTCAAGAAGAACGGGATGCCGGTGATCAGCATCACGACGGTGAGCGGCAACAGGAAGACGGCGTGGCCGACCACTTCGATCATATTGCGTGCGCGCTTCGGCAGCAGGTTGTTCACGATGTCGATGCGGATGTGTTCGTTGGCGAGCAATGTCCAGGGGGAGCACAGCAGGAACACGGCGCTGAACAGCACCCACTGCAACTCGAGCCAGGAATTCGACGAGGTGTCGAACACCTTGCGGACCGTCGCATTGACCGCCGACACCAGCACCGCCAGCAGCAAAAGCCACGCCACGCGCTTGCCGATCCAGGTATTGATGGCGTCGATGACCCGCGTCACCGGCAGCAACGCCTTGAGAATCGCGTCGAGCGCGCTCACCTTTGCAGCCTCCCCCTCTGTCCGGCCGGCCATGCGGCCAGCCGAGCTTCTTCTTAATCTTTTGGCCTTTTCGCCCCACGGCCCGGCCGCGTCCAAGCCAGCCACCTTAATCCGATGGCGATATGAGGCGTCAAGGCGAACTTGACCCCAGGGCGCCAGCGGGCCGCCCCGGCACCCCGGCCCCGGCCGCAACCTATGGTTAACACCTGCTAAACCGCCGGTTAACCATGCGGCCCCTACAACATGTTGAACCGGCCTGTGGGGGCGCTCGCGCCGGCCGCAGCGGGTTCTTGAGCCGGTCGAGCGGCGCGAGGATGCACTATGCCGCAATTCACCATCGCCGAACGGCTGATCGCGGCTGTCATGCTGCCGGTGGCGGCGGCATTGGCGGCTCCGTATTTGACGGCATTCCTGCCGTCATTTCTCGGCGGAGCCAATGCCGCCTATGTCGATCTTGCGATCGGATCGATCGCGGCGGGCGCGGCGCTGGTGGGTGCGGTGGCGACGGCGCGCTCGATCGGACGCCCCTTGGCGGACGCAGGCGACGCGGTGGACGCGATGGCCTGCGCGGAACTGGAATCCGCGCCACGGCTGCCGGTCATGCGCAGCGAGATCGCCTATCTGTGCGCCGCGGTCGAGCGGCTCGCCGAGGCGCTCGGCGAGCGCCAGCGGCGCGAACTCGTGCATAGCGACCTCGATCGCACCTGGCGGGCGTCGCGCCGCGTCAAGCTGTCGGGCCTGGCCGGCGACGTCGAGGCCGCCACCGAGGTCGGCATGCAGCCGATCGTCGACGGCGCTGCCACCATGCAGTTGAAGGCGCAGGACATGACGGTCGCGCTGGAGACCGTGCGGTCCGCCTTCGACGAGACCGCGCACGCCGCCGATGGATCGGGCGCCATGACCGAAGCGGCCCGGCTATTGTCGGATCAGGTGATCCAGGCGGTTCTCGAAATCTCGGAGCAGATGCGTCGCGGCAACGGCTTGGGCCGCGAGGCGGTCGAGCGCGCCAACGCCTCCCGCGCCACCATCGACGCCCTCACCAAGGCCGCCGACCAGATCGGCGACATCGTCACGGTGATCAACCAGATCGCCGAGCAGACCAATCTGCTCGCGCTCAACGCGACGATCGAGGCCGCGCGCGCGGGCGACGCCGGACGCGGCTTCTCGGTGGTCGCCTCGGAGGTCAAAACGCTGGCGACGCAGACCGGAAAATCGACCGAGCAGATCGGGGCCAAGGTGGGCGAGATCCAGTCTGCCACCCGCGAAGTCGTGGCTTCGCTCGCCGGCGTTGCGGAAATCATCGACCAACTCTCCGGCGTGACGGAGCAGGTGTCTGCCGCGATCGATCAGCAGCGCGGCGCAAGCGAGAACTTTGCCGCCAGCGCGAGCGACAGTAGCGTGGCGGTATCCGATTTCGCCGGGCGCATGAACGACATCGCCGACATGCTGCACAACACCTATGCGGCCGCGCAGGACGTCGCTTCGGTCGCGGGGGCGATGCAGCAGACGTCGCGCTCGCTGTGCCGCGAGATTCCGGAGATCGTGCGTCGGGCGGTCAAGGCCGATCTGCGCGAGTTTCCGCGCTATGACGTGACTTTCACGGCGCAACTTGAACTTGGCGGCCGCACGTTTGCCGTCGCCGTGCACGACGTCAGCATCGGCGGCGCGCGCATCGATTGCGTGGAAGGGCTTTCGGTCGGCGACCAGATAGCGCTTACTTTCTCCGGCATGAAGACGATCGCTGGCGAAGTCGTGCGGGAAGGGGAGACCTGCGGCGTCTGCTTCGTTCCGGCCCGGCTGCGGCCGGAAGAGCTGCGCGACCTGGTGACGAAGTACTCGCAGGCGGCGTAATCAGCCGCCGGTCACGCTCATGTGGCGCGACAGCGCCGGCCGCTGGTGGCGGCGATCGATCACGAAATCATGGCCCTTCGGCTTGCGGCCGATCGCTTCGTCGATCGCCGCATAGACGAGATCGTTGCTCTCGGAGGCGCGCAACGGCGCCCGCAGATCGGCGTCGTCGTCCTGGCCGAGACACATATAGAGCGTGCCGGTGCAGGTGATGCGCACGCGATTGCACGATTCGCAGAAATTGTGGGTCAGCGGCGTGATGAAGCCGAGCCGCCCGCCGGTCTCCTTGACGCGCAGGTAGCGGGCGGGGCCGCCGGTGCGATAGTCGATGTCTTCGAGCGTATAGCGCTCGGCCAGTCGCGCGCGCACCATCGACAGCGGCAGGTATTGATCGAGCCGCGTTTCGCCGACGTCGCCGAGCGGCATCACCTCGATCACGGTGAGATCCATGTCGCGCCCGTGCGCCCATGCGACGAGATCGCCGATCTCGTGCTCGTTCACGCCTTTGAGCGCGACCGCGTTTATCTTCACTTTCAGTCCGGCGGAGAGCGCCGCGTCGATGCCGGCAAGCACCTTGTCCAATTCGCCCCAACGGGTGATGGCGCGGAACTTGTCCGCGTCGAGCGTGTCGAGCGAGACATTGACGCGCGCGACGCCGAGCGATTTGAGCTCGGCGGCGTATTTCGCCAATTGCGAGCCGTTCGTGGTGAGCGTCAGCTCATCGAGCGCGCCGCTTGCAAGGTGGCGCGACAACGAAGCGAACAGCGTCATGATGCCGCGGCGCACCAGCGGTTCGCCGCCGGTCAGACGCAGCTTACGCACGCCCTTGGCGATGAACGCGCTGCACAGCCGGTCGAGCTCCTCCAGGCTCAACACATCGGCCTTGGGCAGGAAGGCCATGTTTTCCGACATGCAATAGACGCAGCGGAAATCGCAGCGGTCGGTCACCGACACGCGCAAATAGGTGATGGCGCGCTGGAAGGGATCGACCAGCGGCCGCGGCCGCAGGCCGGCGCGATCGTGCTCCGCTGGAGAAACGCCGTTGACTGCCATATTCCATCCCGAAGTCGCGGATTATGCGTCCGCTCAATTCATATAGTCATAGTGGCGGATAATGGCCACGGCGTCCACCGGCGCGGAACCGCGCGCAAGCGGCGCGCTGTTGCGCCGCAGGCAAAGCGTTGCGTGCTTTTCTATTGCCGTGCCGGCGGCGTCGCCGGCCATGGAGAGGGTGCCGGCGCGGGTGCGGTCTGCGGCTGCGGTTGTGCCGTCGCCGGGGCGGCCACCGCAGGTTTGGAGGCGGCGGGCTTGGCCGACCGTTTGACGGCAGCCTTGCGCTTGTGCTGCGTCACGCGCCTTTTCTTTTTGACTTTCTTCGGCGGTGCCGCGGGCGTGAGTTCGGCGAGGACCGGGTTTGGACGCAGCTTCGTCGTGCCGTCGCCGATCGCGAACTTCTCAACTTTCTCGACGGCCGGCTGAAAACCGGCGAGGGTGAAGGTGACGTCGAACGGCTTGTCACCCGGCAGCCCAAGTGCACACGGCGTGCGGCAAGCTTGCCCGGTCGAAGTCTTGGCTTCGGCCCCCGGCGGTTGGGATTCGAAACGGACCGTCTCGAGCGCCGGTCCGAAATAGCCCGATTTTACGGATTCAGAATTCGACGCACACGCGGCCAGAGCGAGTGCCGCGCCGATAGCGGCGATGACTCGGTACATGATCGCTAACCCCGTCCGCCCAGGCGCCATTGAACGCCCGCCCACATTGACAGGATACGGAGACCACTCGCGGCGCGCAACAGCCGGTGCGGCTTTAACCTTATTGTGGTTAACCATAAAGCCTGCGATGTGGGCTTAGTTTGCCGCGCAAAGTGCGGCAATCGCCGCCGGCAACTGGTCGAAACCGCTGATGACGCGGTCGGGGTCGAGCTCCGTCACCGGGCGGTCGGTGTAACCGAAATCGACCGCGATTACCGGCACCCCGGCGCCGCGCGCGGTCCGGATGTCGGTCAAGGAATCGCCGACCATGATCGCGTGTTGGGGGCTGCCGCCGGCCGCCGCGATGGTCCGCCGCAGCATTTCCGGATTGGGCTTCTGCATGCCGAAGGTGTCCTGTCCGCAGATCGCTGCGAAACGGTGCGCGAGCCTGAGCTCCTTCAGCAGCATCACTGACAAGCGTTCGAGCTTGTTGGTGCAGACCGCGAAGCGGTGTCCTTCATTGGTGAGAGCGTCGAGCGCCTCGATCAGGAACGGAAAGGGCCGTGAGCGCTCGGCGATGTGCTCGGCATAGTGCGCGACGAAGTCCCGGTACAGGTCGTCAAGAACGTCCGGGGAGTATTCCCGGTTCTGCGCTTCGACGGCGTGCTTGATCATCACGCGCGGACCGCCGCCGATCATTGTGCGCGCAGCCTCGTAAGGCACGGCCGGGTAGCCTCTGCGCGCAAATACTGCGTTGAGCGAATCGACGAGGTCGGGGGCGGTGTCGATGAGGGTGCCGTCGAGGTCGAACACGATGATCGGAATGGGCATGGCGCGCAATCGTTAATGACCGCTGACGGTCGAGGCAAGGGGCGCGGGCGGGGCAAAAACGCGCGCCGATTCCGGCTATTCAGGCCCGGCGATCGAGGCTAGATAAGCGGGCAAACCCCGTGATCCAGGCGCAGACCACAGCCCCTTGACGATGGACGCCGAAGCCCAGAAACGCGCTGCCGCCGCGCGCGCCGTCGAGTTTGTGCGGCCCGGCATGCGGATTGGCCTCGGCACCGGGTCGACCGCGCGTCATTTCGTCGATCTCCTGGGAGAGCGTGTGCGCGCCGGCCTCGATGTGATTGCGGTACCGACCTCGCGCGAAACGGAAAGTCAGGCCGCGCATTGCGGCATACCATTGACCAGCCTCGACGATACTCCCGAGCTCGACCTGACCGTGGACGGCGCCGACGAGGTCGCCCCCGATCTCAGTCTGATCAAGGGTGGCGGCGGCGCGCTGCTGCGCGAGAAGATCGTGGCCGCGGCCTCGGCGCGCATGATCGTGATTGCCGACCGCAGCAAGCTGGTGGACGCGCTCGGGCGCTATCCGCTGCCGATCGAAGTGGCCCCGTTCGGCGTGACTGCCACACGTCTGGAGCTCGAACGGACCGTCGCCGCGCGCCAAGGCCCCGGCCGCCTGAGCCTGCGGCAGGGCAAGGACGGCCATGCTTTTGTCACGGATGGGGGCCACTGGATCATCGATGCCGCCCTCGGCCGGATTGACGATCCTCGCGCAATGGCGCAGGCAATTTCCGCTATTCCCGGGGTCATGGAGCATGGTCTGTTCATCGGTCTCGCGCACCTGGCCATTCTGGCGGGACCGGACGGCGTAAAGATCGTCGAACGATCCTGATTCTCGAAACAAACGGAGCTAAGAATGAGCGTTTTCCAGGCCCTTCAACGCGCCGCCCGCCCGGCGGCGATCGCCGTCACGCTGGTGGCGTTCGGCGCGGGCGCTCATGCCCAGGCCCAGCAGCCCTCGGCGGCGGCGCTGCTGGTCGCCAAGCAGCTGATCACCGTCACGCGCACCACCACCGTCTTCAACCCTCTGATCGCCGGCGTGGTGGAGCAGGCAAAACTGTTCTTGCTGCAACAGGACCCTGGTTTGGCCAAGGACCTTAACCCGATCGCGGAGAAAATTCGCAGCGACCTGCAGCCGCGCTTTAGCGAAATCACCAATGAAGTCGCGCTGCTTTACGCACAGAATTTCACCGAAAAGGAACTCAAGGACATTCTGGTTTTCTACAAGTCGCCGACCGGGCAGAAGCTGCTCGACAAGCAGCCCAACGTCATCGACTCCAGCATGCAATATGCGCAGACGTGGGCCAACAAGCTATCCGACGAAGTCATCGCGAAGATGCGCGATGAGTTGAAGAAGAAGGGGCACAAATTTTGATTTCGCGGCGCCGGACAATCGCGTCCGGCGCGGCCTGAGAACGGCAGCAGCCGATGGCGGACCACGACGTCGATCTCTTTGTCATCGGGGCGGGCTCCGGCGGCGTTCGGGCGGCGCGGGTGGCCGCGGGCCATGGCGCGCGCGTGATGATCGCAGAGGAGTATCGTGTCGGTGGCACCTGCGTCATCCGCGGCTGCGTGCCGAAGAAGCTTCTGGTTTATGCCTCGCGCTTTGCCGACGATTTCGAGGATGCCGGCGGGTTCGGCTGGACCGTGCCGCAGCCGACGTTCCACTGGCCGTCATTGACCGCCAATGTCGGGCGCGAGGTATCGCGGCTCGAAGCTGCCTATACCAACACGCTCGAGCGTTTCGGCGTCGCGCTCGTCAAGAGCCGCGCCGTGTTTGAGGATGCCCACACCGTGCGGCTGGCGGCGACCGGCGAGCGCGTCAAAGCGAATACAATCCTGATCGCGAGCGGCGCCTGGCCGCACTATGGGCCGAAGATTCCGGGCCTCGAGCACGTGATCACCTCCAACGAGGCGTTTCACCTGCCTGAATTACCCGAACGCATCGTGATCCAGGGCGGCGGCTACATCGCCGTGGAATTCGCCTGCATCTTCGCCGGTCTCGGCGCCGAGGTGACGCTGGTCTACCGCGGCGAGAACATCTTGCGCGGCTTCGACGACGACGTGCGCGAGCATCTGCGCAACGAGATGCGCGGGCGCGGCATTAACGTGACCTGCGGGCATACGGTTTCGGCGGTCGAGAAATCGGGCGATGAGTTCATCAGCCGGCTTTCAGACCGCAGCACCATCGTCTCTGACAAGGTGATGTTCGCGATCGGCCGACGCCCCAACATCATGGGGCTGGGCCTCGACCATCTTGGCTGCAAAATCGCCGAGCACGGCGGCATCGCCGTTGACGAGTATTCCCGCACGTCGATCCCGAATATCTACGCGGTCGGCGACGTCACCCACCGAATCAACCTGACGCCGGTGGCGATCCGCGAGGGGCATGCCTTCGCCGATACGCTCTATGGCGGCAAGCCCACCCCGGTCGACCACGCCAATGTGCCGACCGCGGTGTTCTCCGAGCCCGAGGTCGGCGTGATCGGCTTGACCGAGACGCAAGCGCGCGAGCGCTGCGCCAGGCTCGACGTCTACAAGACCACGTTCCGGCCGATGAAGGCGACGCTTTCCGGCCGCGACACCCGCGCCTTCATGAAGCTGCTGGTCGACGGCGACAGCGACCGCCTGGTCGGCTGTCATCTCGTCGGTCCCGACGCCGGCGAACTGATCCAGGTCGTGGGCGTGGCGATGAAGATGGGCGCCACCAAGGCCGATTTCGACGCCACCATGGCGGTGCATCCGACGCTCGCCGAAGAACTGGTCACCATGCGCGAAAAAGCCGTCAGCTACGGCCGCGCCGCGGCCGAATAGCCATAAATAACGGCATTTTCCCGAATATCTGGTTTTCGCCCAGGACGCTCGTGTATAACCCCGGCGAGCCTTGGAGTGCCCGTAATGGCCGAACGATGGACGCCCGATAGTTGGCGCAGCAAGCCTATCTTGCAGGTTCCGGACTACCCGGACCGGCAGGCGCTGGCCGACGTCGAGAAGCAGCTTGCGACCTTCCCGCCGCTGGTGTTCGCCGGCGAGGCGCGCCGCCTGAGGAAGGCGCTGGCGCGTGTCGCCGACCGGCAGGCTTTTCTGCTGCAAGGCGGCGACTGTGCGGAAAGCTTCGCCGAGCATGGACCGAACAACATCCGCGACTTCTTCCGCATGTTCCTGCAGATGGCGGTGGTGCTCACTTATGCCGCGGCCCTGCCGGTGGTGAAAGTCGGACGCATCGCCGGCCAGTTCGCCAAGCCGCGCTCGGCGCCGACCGAGAAGCGCGACGGCACCGAGCTGCCGAGCTATCGCGGCGACATCATCAACGACATTGCCTTCACCGAAGAGGCGCGCCGCCCCGATCCGCGCCGCCAGCTCGAAGCCTATCGGCAGTCGGCGGCGACGCTCAATCTGCTGCGCGCCTTCGCGCAGGGCGGCTACGCCAATCTCGCCAGTGTCAGGCAATGGATGCTCGGCTTCGTCAAGGATAGCCCGCAGTCCCGCGCCTACGTTGAATTGTCGGATCGCATTTCGGAGGCGCTCGGCTTCATGCAAGCCTGCGGCCTCGATCTCGAAAGCCATCCCGAGCTGCGCACCACCGATTTCTATACCAGCCACGAAGCGCTCCTGCTTGGTTACGAGCAGGCCTTCACCCGCATCGATTCGACGACCGGCGACTGGTACGCCACCTCCGGTCACATGCTGTGGGTCGGCGATCGCACGCGCCAGCACGATCACGCCCATATAGAATATGCCCGCGGCATCAAGAATCCGCTCGGGTTGAAATGCGGACCGTCGGTGAAGGCCGACGACCTGTTGCGGCTGATCGACATCCTCAACCCGGACAACGAACCGGGGCGGCTCACCCTGATCGGGCGTTTCGGCGCCGAGAAGGTGGGCGAATATCTGCCCGCGCTCATCCGCGCCGTGCAGCGCGAAGGCAAAGTCGTCATATGGTCCTGCGACCCGATGCACGGCAACACCATCGCTGCGGCGAGCGGCTACAAGACGCGTCCCTTCGACCTGATCCTGAAGGAGGTGCGCGGCTTCTTCGAGGTGCATCAGGCGGAAGGCACCTACGCCGGCGGCGTGCACCTGGAGATGACCGGGCAGAACGTCACTGAATGCACGGGCGGCGCCCGCGCCATCAGCGATGCCGACCTCAATGACCGCTACCACACCGTGTGCGATCCGCGGCTCAATGCCGAGCAGGCGATCGATCTCGCTTTCCTTTTGGCCGAATTGCTCAAGAAGGAGCGCGCCGGGCGGGCCGTCCCCATGCCGGCGGCCGCGGGGCTCTAGCGCCGGCGGCATGGCAGAGCGCCGCCCGCGCGATTGCCGCGCGGGGGCGCAAGGGCTAGACGGTTCATCATGAACGGACGTCCCGCCGATAGACTCGCGATCGCCGTCGCGCAACTCAACTGCACGGTCGGCGATATCGCCGGCAACGCCGAGAAGGTGCGTCGCGCGCGCGCCGAGGCGGGCGCGCAGGGCGCCGACATCGTCATCTTTCCTGAGCTCTACATTTCCGGTTATCCGCCCGAGGATCTGGTGCTCAAGCCGGCATTCCAGGCCGCCTGCCGCGCGGCGGTGGAGCAATTGGCGCGCGAAACGGCCGCGTCCGGCCCGGCCCTGGTGGTGGGAACGCCCTGGCTTGACGACGCCAAGCTCTACAATGCGGCGGCGCTGCTCGACGGCGGCGTCATTTCGGCGCTGCGCTACAAGGTCGACCTGCCGAACTATGGCGTGTTCGATGAAAAGCGGGTCTTTGCGCCGGGACCGATGCCGGGGCCGGTGAATTTTCGCGGCGTGCGGCTCGGGTTACCGGTTTGCGAGGACATCTGGGGGCCCGAGCCGGTCGAGTGCATCGCCGAAACGGGCGGCGAGATCATCTTGGTGCTCAACGGCTCGCCATACCGTCATGGCGTCGCCGACCAGCGGCTGAACGTGATCGTGCCGCGCATCAAGGAATCCGGTCTGCCGCTGATCTATGCCAACCAGGTCGGCGGCCAGGACGAATTGGTGTTCGACGGCGCTTCGCTCGCGCTCAACGGCGATTGCTCGCTGGCGTTCCAGCTCAGTTCGTACAAGGAAGAGGTGGTGACCACGCAATGGGCGCGGCAAGGCAACGGCTGGCGCTGCCTCGGCGGTCCCAATGTTGCTGCGCTCGAAGGCGACCGCGCCGACTATGCCGCCTGCGTGCTCGGCTTGCGCGACTACGTCAACAAGAACGGCTTTCCGGGCGTGGTGCTCGGCCTCTCGGGCGGCATCGATTCAGCACTCAGCGCGGCGATGGCGGTCGATGCGCTCGGCGCCGAGCGCGTGCGCTGCCTCATGCTGCCTTACAAATACACGGCGCAGGAATCGCTCGATGACGCCGCGGCCTGCGCCAAGGCGCTCGGCGTGCGCTACGAAGTCGTGCCGATCGCGGCGGCTGTGGACGGCTTCGAGAGCGTGCTGAAGCCGTTGTTCGCCGGCGTGCCGCGCGACGTGGCGGAAGAAAACCTGCAGGCGCGCGCGCGTGGCACCACGCTGATGGCGGTCTCCAACAAGTTCAACCTCATGCTGGTGACCACCGGCAACAAATCGGAAATGTCGGTCGGCTACGCCACGCTCTACGGCGACATGAATGGCGGCTTCAATCCGATCAAGGATCTCTACAAACTGGAGGTGTTTCGCCTCGCGCGCTTGCGTAATTCCTGGAAGCCGGAAGGCGCCATGGGCCCCGACGGCAAGGTCATCCCCGAGAACATCCTCGTCCGCCCGCCGACGGCCGAACTGCGCGAGAATCAGAAGGACGAAGATTCGCTGCCGCCCTATGCGGTGCTCGATCCGATCCTGGAGCGGCTGGTCGAGGGCGAGCAGTCGGTCGCCGACATCGTCGCCGCCGGATTCGACCGCGATACCGTGATGCGCGTCGAGCGCATGGTGAACATCGCAGAATACAAGCGCCGCCAAGCGGCCCCCGGCGTCAAGGTGACGTTGAGGAATTTCGGCCGCGACCGGCGCTATCCGATCACCAACCGCTTCCGCGATCCGGGCACGCCGTTGCAGAAGCCGGACGCTTCGCTCCTCGCCGGCAAGCCGGTCAGCAAAAGCGAAGCGGTGGATTTTTGAATCTCTTTTTGACCGCGTGACGAAAACCAACCGGGCATCAGCTCTGACCCAATAGCTTCCAGCGGTAGTGGGGTGACCGCTCGCCGCGCATGAAGCGAACGGCATCGATAGTATCCACGACGATCGAAACCATGTTCGTGGCGAACAGCAGGATGAGCCAGGCGGCCAAGGCCGGATCGCCCATGATGGTGTCGATCCGCGTCGCCATCCAAGCGAACATCGGAACCCACAAGACATGGGTAGAGCCGAGAATACGAGTGAATCCAATGCGCTGATAGATCACCGTTTGGCCCACGACCGCGATTGCCGTAACTGCCAGAACGACCTGCGCCTCGATATGCGTGATGAAATATAGGCACGCGAGGTTGACGCCGACGAGCCACACGCACCACAGGCGCGGAATAGGGCGAAAGCGCAGAAAGACCACCCCGAACAATTCCAGCATGCGTATCGGAAAGCCGATCATAATCATTCTCCGTTATCGCGGCCCCATCCAGCCATCGGCGCGGGAATAGCGCGGGCGGGCGCCAGGTCGATACTGCGCGACGCGGAGCAATCAACTACGCTATGCGTAGTTGACGGAGAGAGGCCACCGGGCGAGGGCACTCAGATGCGCCAATACGGTCAGTTCTGCCCGATAGCAAAATCAGCCGAGATCATTGGCGATCCCTGGTCGATCCTGATCGTGCGCGAAATGCTCCTCGGCAGCAGCAGGTTCAACGTTCTGCAACGCGGGCTTCCCCGGATTTCGCCGACGGTTCTCACGACGCGCCTGAGGGAGCTCGAAGAACGGGGCGTGATCATCAAGCGCCGTTTGAGCGGCCAGCGCGGCCACGAATATCGCCTGTCCGCGGCGGGGCGCGAGCTTTCCTTAGTGGTGGAGGCGCTGGCGGTCTGGGGCATGCGATGGGCGCGCGAGGAGATGGGGCCGGAAGATCGCGACGTATCCTTCTTGATGTTCGATATCCAGCGGCGAATTGACAAGGCAGCCCTGCCGGACGGCGAAACCGTGCTGTGCTTCCAGTTCACGGACGTAAAGAAGAAGAGCTTCCGTCACTGGTGGCTGATCTGCCAAGGTCCCGACGTGGACTTGTGCAATGAAGATCCGGGCAAGGACGTGGACTGCTATGTCGCAAGCGCCTCACGCGACCTGATCGGCGTCTGGATGGGCGATATCCCGCTAGCCAAGGCATTGAAGGCGGGAAAAATTCAGCTCACGGGCGAGCGTCATTTGTGCCGGACTTTTCCGCGGTGGTTTACTTTATCGGCTGTCGCAAAAACTCCGAGACCGACCGCGGCGGAGCGGCAATCCGGCGATTGGCCCGGATAAACGCCAACTCCTTTTCCTCGTGCACGATGCGTTTAGGTCGAACATTGGCGAGCGTGGTTTGTCCGCTCGTCCCCCGCTATCGCACGCTAGCGTTCTTTGCTGTCGAAACGACAGCCCGACTACCGTGGTGAGCGCACAGCCGTGTCAATGCGCCGGCAGGAAGGTCGGACCGACCGCGCGCACTTTGCGTTTGCTCTTATCCACCTCGCCCGGCGCCTCGACCATGGAATTGGACGGCGACGGTGTGGCCTTGTCGCTATCCTTCGAGGGTTTGTCTTTGGTGGCGGCCTGCGGCGGTGCGTTGCGTTTGCCGTTCCGGTCGGTGATCACCACATCGCCGGGCGCCACCGTTGAATTGGTGCCGTTGGGTTCGAGCGCCTCGGCCCAGCTCTCGCCGGGGCGGCGGCAGCTGCAACTTGAGCTGAGCGTCTTGCGGTATTGGAACGCGGTCGGCAGCTCGGTGTAGAGTCGGCCGTTGAGCGAGACGGCCTGCGATACCTCTTCGCCGGGATTGTGATAAGTGTAGAGCTGCACGTCGGCGGCGGGACACATGTGCTGGCAGGTCTGCTCGTCCTGACGGAAATGGTCCGGCGTCGTCTCGAACGAAATCGGGAAATAATAGCCGTCGCAGGTGCGCACACAGACGGTGCGGTAGGTGCCGCCCATCGGGCCCGACGGCTGCGGCGAGAAGATGGTGCCGCCGCCGAACAGCCGGTCGAAGAAGCCGCCTTGTTCGCCGGCGCGGGCCGCCGCCCTGTATTGCTGGCCGCAGCCATTGTCGGCGAGCGCGATCAGCAGCGACTGTCGCTGCGAAGCGCGCTCGGCGGTGCCGCCCTGCAGCCGCTGGAACTGGTTCTGCATGCGATCGAGCGCGTCGCGCTGTTCTTCGATGCGGCGGTTGAGCGGGTCGCACTGCCGGGGCGGATTGCTGAAGATCGAGAAGAAGCCGCGATTGCCGCAGCCCATGCGGCGGGCCTGCGAGACCAACTTGTCGACCTCGAACTGCTGGCGATTGATCGTATCCTCGGCCTGCCGGATCTGGGCGGCGCGGCCAGGGTCGCTATTGCCGCGGTCTAGCGCGGTGAGCTGCGCCTCGAGGCGCTGGCAGGCCGGATTGCTTGATGGCGCCTGTGCCCATGCAAACGCCCCCGACGACAGGGCGATCATGGCGGCGGTGGCGGTCGTGCGGACGGCTCCCCTCATGGCCGGCACTCTAGCCCTAGAATTATGGCAAGGCGAGGATGGCACCGACGGGGAAATCACGCGAATTGGCGGGCTTTTGCCGCCTCCATACGCAGGTTCCAAAGCACTCCGGCCAGGATGATCAGCGCCCCCAGCGGCACAAAGATATCGAGCGATTCGCCGTAAAGCGCCCAGCCCACCACCGCGATCAGGGGAATGCGCATGAAATCGAGCGGCACCACGAGCGAGGCGTCGCCGGCGCGGAAGGCGTTGCTGAGGCAATAATGCGCCGTCAGCCCCGCGGTGGCGACGCCGAGCAACGGCAAGAGGTGGCGCAACTGCAGATGCAGAAACACCAGCGGGTCGCTGCCCAGCATGGAAAGCGGAAACTGGATCACCGCCATCCAGAACAGGATGCCGAAGGTGCTTTCGCTCATCGTCAGCTTCTTCGTGCTGATCATGGTGACCGCGTAACCGAAGGCGGCCGCCAGCACCAGAAGGGCGGCGGGATTGAAGCTGGCGACGCCCGGCCGCAGGATCACCAGCACGCCGGTCAATCCAAAGACCACCACGCCGATGCGGCTCGGCGACATGCGCTCGTGCAGCAGCCACACCGCGAGCAGCACCGTCCAGGCTGGCATGGTGAATTCAAGCGCGAACACCAGCGCGAGCGGCAACATGGTCAGGCTGGTCGCCCAGATAAATTGCGACGCGTAGTGCACGCAATTGCGCAGCAGGTGGAGCTTCATGCGCCGGGGCAAGGCATAGAGGCGCAATTCGGGCCGCAGCAACAGCAGCAGCAGCAGAATCAGCAGCGCGCCGCCGCTGCGCACCGCCAGGATCTCGAAAATATTGAGCCCGCCGCGCGACAATTCGCGGATCGACACCGCCATGGTCGAGAACGACAAGAGGGCGCCGACCATCCAGAGGACGACACGGGCGATATTGCTTTGGGCCACGAGGGATTGCGCCGGTGGGAGAAAAGGGCAGGGCGGTCTAGCAGGCTTGCGTGCCGCCGTCACTCCGCATCCATCTGGTTCTCCGGCCGCGCCTTGTCGAAGGCGACGAGCTTGAGACAGGCGGCGTCGGCGGCGACGATCTTAGGGAAGGCGCCGAGGGGAACCTTGAGCCGCCGCGCATTGAACACCTGCGGCACCAGGCAGAGATCGGCGAGCGTAACTTGCGCCCCGCAGGCATAAGGGCCGGGCGAGATCATCGCCTCGATCGCCGCAAAGCCCGCGACCACCCAATGATGGTACCAGGCGTCGATCTCCGGCTGCGTGTGCTTGAGCGTGTTCTTGAGATATTGCAGCACGACCAGATTGTTGAGCGGATGGATGTCGCAGGCGACCGTCTGCGCGATTGCGCGCACGCGCGCGCGCTCGAGCGCGTCCGCGGGCAACAGCGGCGGTTCGGGATGGACATCGTCGAGATATTCGATGATGGCGAGCGATTGCGTGATCACCTCGCCTGAGGACAACGTCAGCGCCGGCACGCGCATGTGCGGATTGATCGCGACAAAATCGGCTTTGCGCTGCGCGCCGCCGTCTTTTGTAAGATGAATCGGCACGAGCTCGTGCGGCAGGCCCTTGAGATTGAGCGCGATGCGCACGCGATAAGCGGCGGACGAGCGAAAATAAGTGTAGAGCTTCACGGCATTCGCTCCGGCTGGCTTTTGGCGGCCGGCACTCTAGCGCAGAGCCGGCATGGTGGCGACACCGGCGCTCAGTTGCTGCGAGCGCTCGATCAATTTCCTGAGCGCGCGGTCGAGCGCGGCGCGCTCGGCTGGGTCGAGCGTCTCCATGAGCTGGCGCACGAAGTCGAGGGCGGCCGGCGCGAGCTCGTTGTAGACGTCGCGGCCGGCAGGCGTGAGCGAGAGAAACGCCTCGCGCAGGTCGGCGCGGTTTACCTTGCGCGACACCAGCTTGCGCCGCTCGAGTTGGGAGACGGCGCGCGACACCTTGGTCTTGTGCATGTGGCTGTGCCGGCCGATCGCCTTGGCGGTCATCATGCCGAACTCGCCCAGCGTCACCAGCACCCGCCATTCCGGCACGCCGATCCGGTACCGCTCGGCGTAGATGCGCGAGAGCGCCTGCGTGACCAGGCTGGAACAGACATTGAGGCGATAGGGCAGGAATGCGTCGAGTTTCAGCGGGGCGTCGCCGGGACCTGCCGCGGCGGCGGAGGCGCGCTGAGCGCTTTTGTCGGTCATGGCTGACAAGGCCCCGCTGGCGCCGAGCGCCCCAATAGGCGGCGCTTGACGTGGCTGCACCTTCGCCGAACTTGCGACTGCATGCAACCAGTTTGTAACTATATCAAGCTACTGATATCGCTTAAAATTTGCCTGCGATGCCCAGGAGCGCAAGGCGGTCAGCCGGCGCGACAGCGGGCCCGGTCGCTCGACCACGATGACGATCGTGCCATAAAGATTGAGCAAAAAGACTTCATGGGCTGCCTAACGCCGGGTCGGCGCCAGGGTTCCTGGGTCGTCTGCTCGACATTGGGGGTCGAATGCCGCGCTCAGCGCGTGCAAACGATCGCGACGAGATTATCGCAGCGCCCGCCGCGGCAGCCGCCGGAGGCGTGGTTCGGGATCGCGCCGGTGACCTCCTCGCGGTCGACCCCGCGATAGGAGGTGGCGGCCGCATATTTATGCCCGCGGCAATAGGCGTTGGCGGCGGCGGCGCCGCATTTGGCGCCCTTGGCCAGACAGCGGTCGACGCCGTAGTCGCCGGCACTGGCGCCGATGATGAACATGTGCCGCTCGCTCGCCTGCGCGGTCGCCAGGCAAAGGCACAGCACGGCGGCAAGACCGGCGAGAATTGTCCGCATGGGTTCGCCCGCTCTTCTTGAGGCGCCTTTTCAACGCTGGCCGCTAAGATGCGAGCAAAACCGTTAAGGGGCGCTTAACCGATGTCCGGAGCCCCGCTGGCGGCCGGGAATGGCGGCTCCCCGGCTCTTGACGGCGCCCGCGCGACCCAGCATTGTCCGGCCCATGTGCGGCCTTAAACACATTTGCGGCATTTGCCGCGAGATTATTCGCTAGCGCCCAACGCTGGCTGCGGCCGTCTTTTCTCCTCTTCGAGATGCCAAGGACGCCCGGCCAGCGGGGCCGATAGGTGTCATGGCGCATGATCCCGAAAAGTGGGAACCGGTTTTCGGACAAAGATCATGCGCAGGCAAAATGGTAGGGGGAGCATGGTGGTTCAATTACGGATCGCGCTCTAGGTCATGGAGCTCAAGCTCTACGATACGCTGACGCGCGAGAAGCGGGTGTTCGTCCCGATCGATCCCGCGCATGTACGCATGTATGTGTGCGGGCCGACGGTCTACGACTTCGCCCATATCGGCAATGCGCGGCCGGTGATCGTGTTCGACGTCTTGTTTCGGCTGCTGCGGCACCTCTACGGGGCCGAGCACGTCACCTATGTGCGCAACATCACCGACGTCGACGACAAGATCAACGCGCGCGCGGCCGAGCGCGGCGTGCCGATCCGCGAGCTGACCGAGCAGACCTACAAGGACTTCAAGGAGGACGTGAAGGCGCTCGGCTGCCTCGAGCCGACGGTTGAGCCGCGCGCCACCGAGCACATCGAGGCGATGAAGGCGCTGATCGAGCGGCTGGTGAAGAACGGCTGCGCCTATGTCGCCGAGGATCACGTGCTGTTCAACGTCGCGGCTATGCCGGACTACGGCAAGCTGTCGAAGCGCCCGCTCGACGAGATGATCGCCGGCGCCCGCGTCGAGGTGGCGCCCTACAAGAAAGAGCCGACCGACTTCGTGCTGTGGAAGCCGTCGAAGCCCGGCGAGCCGGCTTGGCCGTCGCCTTGCGGCATCAAGACGCCGGGACGTCCCGGCTGGCACATCGAATGCTCGGCCATGTCCGATTATTGGCTGTGGGAGAAGGCCAAGCCCGATCTTTCGCCCGCGGGCCTGGCGCATCCGCACGAATTCGACATCCACGGCGGCGGCATCGATCTCGTGTTTCCGCACCACGAGAACGAGATCGCGCAGTCGCGCTGCGCCTTCCATACGCCGATGATGGCGAATTACTGGATGCACAACGGCTTCCTGCAGGTCGAAGGCGAGAAGATGGCGAAGTCGGCGGGAAATTTTGTTACCATCCGAGAACTGCTCGCCGATTGGCCAGGCGAGGTGCTGCGGCTCAATATGCTGCGAACACACTATCGCCAGCCGATCGATTGGACGCTTCGCAGCTTGGGTGAAAGCCATCAGATACTGCGTGAGTGGCTAACAATGGCCGTTTCAATGTCCGCCTACGGCGCGCCAAAAATTCCGCCTAGGCCTCTATATCCGCCATTACTTGCGGCACTGTGCGACGACCTGAATACCCCAAAGGCAATTTCTGAAATTCATGCCATTCGAAACGCTGCTGCGCATGATCGCGGTGACACATCCGTGGTCGCGCTTTCTGACGCACTCAGATTCTTTGGCCTTTTGCACGATGACGTGGCCGCGACGTTGGATCGACTAACGCCAAAAATCGACCTCGACGAGGATAAAGTAAAGAAACTGATTGAAGCCCGCGGCGCCGCACGTGCCAAGAAGGATTTCGAAGAATCCGACCGCATCCGCGACGAGCTCGCCGCCATGGGCGTCGTGCTGAAGGACAGCAAGGAAGGCACCACCTGGGAGATCGCGCGATGATGCTTGCAGCACGCGCGCGCAACACGGCACCTCCTGCTCCCTCTCCCGCTTGCGGGGGAGGGTTGGGGAGGGGGCTCTTCGCGCTCAGCCTCGAACAATTCCCCCTCCCGACGCGCGGAGTTTACCATCGGGCCGCGCTTCGCGCGGACCCGTTGGCGCGTCGACCTCCCCCGCAAGCGGGGGAGGTGACGCAGCGTGTGCCGCTTACGCGTCGGCAGATGGAGCGCTTGCCATGATGGCCCGCGCGCACCCGACCTTCGCGTTGCGGCCGTTCCTGCCCGCCGACACGCCGCTGCTCGCCGAGATCTTCCGCGAGGCGATCGCCGAGCTCACCGCCGACGACTACAGCGAGGCGCAGCAGGAAGCCTGGGCGGCGGCCGCCGAGGATGAGGCGGCCTTCGGCAAGAAGCTCGCTGGCGCGCTCACGCTGATCGCCACAATGGAGGGTTCGCCAGTCGGCTTTGCCGCGCTCGCTGGCCCGGACAAGATCGACATGCTCTACGTGCATCCGGCGGTGGCCGGGCAGGGAGTCGGCGCCATGCTCGCCGACGCGCTGGAGAAGCTCGCAGGCTCGCGCGGCGCCGCCTCGCTTTCGGTCGACGCCAGCGACTCGGCGCGCGGCTTTTTCGAGAAGCGCGGCTATGTCGCCCGCCAGCGCAACTCGATCGCGGTGGCTGGCGAGTGGCTCGCCAACACCACGCTGCAAAAACAGCTCGCCGCAGGGAAGCCCTCATGAAAAAGCCCGACACGCCGTTCCCGCGCCATTGGAAATACTATCTCGTGCTGAAATACGCGGTGCTCGCCGCCGCCATGCTGCTGGCGCTCTATCTGTTCAGCCGCTTTGCCTGAGGTCGCCGATGGCCCGCGAACGCCTCTACTTGTTCGACACCACGCTGCGCGACGGCGCGCAGACCAACGGCGTCGACTTCACGCTGGCCGACAAGCTGGCGATCGCCGGCATGCTGGACGACCTCGGCATCGACTATGTCGAGGGCGGCTATCCCGGCGCCAATCCGACCGACAGCGAGCTGTTCGCGCAAGACCGCCCTCTCAAGGCGACCTTCACCGCCTTCGGCATGACGCGGCGGCCCGGCCGCTCCACCTCGAACGACCCGGGCCTGGCCGCGCTGCTCGACGCGAAGGCCGATGCCATCTGCTTCGTCGCCAAGTCCTGGGACTATCACGTGCGCGTCGCGCTGCAGACGACGGAGGAGGAGAACCTCGCCTCCATCCGCGACAGCGTGAAGGCCGCCAAAGCGAAGGGTAGGGAAGTGCTGCTCGACTGCGAGCACTTCTTCGACGGCTACAAGGCCAACCGGCAATACGCGCTGGCCTGCGCCAAGGCCGCTTACGACGAGGGCGCGCGCTGGGTGGTGCTGTGCGACACCAATGGCGGCACGCTGCCGCACGAGGTGGAGAAAATCGTCGCCGAGGTGTGCAAGGTCATTCCGGGCGATCACGTCGGCATCCACGCCCACAACGACACCGAGCAGGCGGTGGCCAATTCCTTTGCCGCCGTGCGCGCCGGCGCCCGCCAGATCCAGGGCACGCTCAACGGCCTGGGCGAGCGCTGCGGCAATGCCAACCTGGTCTCGCTCATTCCGACGCTGAAGCTGAAGAAGGAATACGCCGACGCTTTCGAGGTCGGCGTGTCCGACGCGGCGCTCAAGAAGCTCGCCCATGTCAGCCACGCGCTCGACGAGCGGCTCAACCGCGCGCCCGACCGCCACGCGCCTTACGTCGGCGAAAGCGCTTTCGCCACCAAGGCCGGCATCCACGCATCCGCCATCGCAAAGGACCCGGCCACTTACGAGCACGTTCCGCCCGAGACCGTCGGCAACCGGCGCAAGGTGCTGGTGTCGGAGCAGGCGGGCAAATCCAACGTGCTGGCCGAGCTCGAGCGCATCGGGCTGAAGGTGGACAAGGACGATGCGCGCCTTTCGCGCCTGCTGGAGACGGTGAAGGAGCGCGAAACCATCGGCTACGCCTACGAGGCGGCCGATGCTTCGTTCGAGCTTTTGGCCCGCCGCACGCTCGGCACCGTGCCGGCCTATTTCGACGTGACGCAATTCGACGTCAACATCGAGCAGCGCAACAACGCGCGCGGCGAGAGGGTCACGGTCGCCATGGCCGTGGTGAAGGTGAAGGTCGGCGACGACAATCTGATCTCGGCAGCCGAAGGCAACGGCCCGGTCAACGCACTCGACCAGGCGCTGCGCAAGGATCTCGGCAAGTACCAGAAGTATATCGAGGGCCTCAAACTCAGCGACTACCGTGTGCGTATCCTCAATTCCGGCACCGGCGCGGTGACGCGCGTGCTGATCGAGAGCGAGGACGAGCAAGGCGAGCATTGGACCACGGTCGGCGTGTCGCCCAATATCATCGACGCCTCGTTCCAGGCGCTGATGGATTCAATCGTCTACAAGCTGGTGAAGTCCGGCGCGCCGGCTTGAGCAAAGCGCGCGCGCTCGCGCACCACTGGCATTCCGGGGCGCGAGCCAACGGGTCCGCGCGAAGCGCGGCCCGATGACAGGCTCCGCGAGCGAACCCGGAATCCAGTACTCTGGGCGCCCTCTCGGCCTCATGCTGAGGAGCGCACCGCCAGGTGCGCGTCTCGAAGCATAAGGCCCCCATCCTTCGCGACGCCGCGCTTCGCGCGGCTCCTCAGGATGAGGCAGAATGGGCTTAGGAGTCTCTTCCATGATCGACCACGTCTCCATCCCCGTGCGCGACCTCGCCGCCGCCACGGCCTTCTATGAAGCCGTGCTCGAGCCGCTCGGTTTCGCACGGCTAGAGACGCGGGAGACAACCGTCGGGTTCGGCAAATCCTACGCGGAATTCTGGCTCAATCTGCGCCATGAGCTGGCGCCGTTCGGGGCCGGCAGCGGCGCGCATGTCGCCTTGCGTGCGCGCTCGACCGATATGGTCGATGCCTTTCACGCCGCGGCGCTTGCCGCCGGCGGCGCGTCGGACGGCGCGCCTGGCTTTCGTCCGCAGCACGGCGAGGGCTATTACGCCGCCTTCATCCGCGATGCCGACGGCAACCGCGTCGAGGCGGTGACGTTTGTGAAGTGAAAGCCCGTCATTCCGGGGCGCGCACGAAGTGCGCGAGCCCGGAATCCATGACCCCCGTCTTTCGAGTGGCCGGCACGCCGGGGCTATGGATTCCGGGTTCGCTCACGGAGCCTGTCATCGGGCCGCGCTTCGCGCGGACCCGTTGGCTCGCGCCCCGGAATGACGAACTGCTACAGCCGCTCCGCGTCCGCCGCGCTCATGCGCTTGGCTTCTTCCGGCACCGTCTCGATCGCCTTCATGAGCATCGGCAGGATGTCGGCGACCTTGTCCGCGACCAGAAGGTCGAAGCTCATTTCGCTGCGGATGAATTTGAGCGCGCGCATGTGGTCGAACAGCGCGCAGAGCGGGTCCCAGAAGCCCTCGATATTGGCGACCAGCACCGGCTTCTGGTGGCGGCCGAGCTGGGCCCAGGTGAGTTGCTCGACCAGTTCCTCGAGCGTACCGATGCCGCCCGGCAGCGCCACGAAAGCGTCCGCCATTTCGAACATCTTGCGTTTGCGCTCGTGCATGTCGCGCGTGACGATCAGGTCCTGCACGTTCTTGTGCGCGTGCTCGCGCGCCACCAGGAACTCGGGAATAATGCCGTGCACCTCGCCGCCGTGGCGGATCACGCTTCTGGCGACCTCGCCCATCATGCCGTCGCCGCCGCCGCCATAGACGAGGCCTACGCCGTTCTCCGCGAGAATCTTGCCGAAGTCGCGGGCCGATTGCAGGAAGCCGGGGCTGGTGCCGGGGTTGGAGCCGCAATAAACGCAGATTTTCCTGATTTTGCTCAATTTTTCGATTCTGTTCATGGTCATGCATGTGAGCCCGGCATGTGGCGCCGTCAAGACAACCGCCAAAATCCACTGTGGTTTCGGCAGCTTATGCCGCCCGCCGGGGTGAATAACACGCAGAATCCGCCTATATGAAACGCCAATGAGCCCTCACCACGGTCATCATCACGACTCCTCGGAGCCATCGCCGGGCGTCTCCGCCAGCCGCGGGGCGCTGTTTTCGACCATGGTGTATCTGTGGCCCTATATCTGGCCGGCCGACCGCCGCGACCTCAAGCAGCGCGTGCTCGGCGCTATGGCGCTGCTGCTGGCGGCCAAGCTCGCCACCATCGCGGTGCCCTTCACCTTCAAATACGCAACCGACGCGCTGGCCGGCCACGCCCAGCCCGCTGCCGGCTGGCTCGGCTGGGTGATCGCCGCGCCCATCGCCATGACGATTGCTTACGGCGGCATGCGCATCCTGATGGGCGCGCTCACGCAAGGGCGCGACGCCGTGTTCGCCAAGGTGGCGATGCATGCGGTCAGGCGTCTTGCCTATCGCACCTTCGTGCACATGCACGAGCTGTCTTTGCGCTTCCATCTCGAGCGCAAGACCGGCGGCCTGACGCGCGTGCTCGAGCGCGGACGCAACGCCATCGAGACCATCGTGCGCATGGTGATCCTGCAGCTCGCGCCCACCATCATCGAAGTGACGCTGGTCGCCGCCGTGCTGATGGTGCATTTCGACTGGCGCTACGTCGCGCTGATCGTCGGCACCGTCTCGCTCTATATGGGCTGGACCTACAATGCCACCGAATGGCGCATCGGCATCCGCCGGCGCATGAACGACAGTGACACCGACGCCAACGTCAAGGCGATCGACTCGTTGCTCAACTACGAGACCGTGAAATATTTCGGCGCCGAGCAGCGCGAGGCGTCCCGCTACGACCGCTCCATGGCGCGCTATGAAGACGCCAGCGTGAAGTCGTACACCTCGCTTAGCGCGCTCAATGCCGGCCAGGCGGTGATCTTCACCATCGGGCTCGCCACCGCGATGGTGATGTGCGCGTTCGAGATCCAACGCGGCAGCAAAACGGTCGGCGATTTCGTGCTGATCAACGCCATGATGATCCAGCTCTACCAGCCGCTCAATTTCATGGGCATGGTTTATCGCGAGATCAAGCAGGCTGTGACCGATATCGAGAACATGTTCGCGATCCTTTCGCGCGAGCCGGAGATCAAGGACGCCGCCGGCGCCCGCCCGCTTGAGGTCGCGAAAGGCGACATCCGCTTCGAGAACGTCTGCTTCGCCTACGAGGCGGAGCGCCCGATCCTCAAAGGCGTGAGCTTCGAAGTGCCGGCCGGCAAGACGGTGGCGGTGGTCGGCCCCTCGGGCGCCGGCAAGTCGACCATCTCGCGGCTCATCTACCGCTTCTACGATCTCTCCGGCGGCCGCATCGTGATCGACGGCCAGGACATCGCGCATGTGACGCAAGCCTCGCTGCGCCAGGCGATCGGCATGGTGCCGCAGGATACCGTGCTGTTCAACGACACCATCCGCTACAACATCCGTTACGGGCGCTGGGAGGCGAGCGATGCGGAAGTGGAGGAGGCCGCGCGCCTCGCCCAGATCGACCAATTCATCCGCTTGTCCCCCAAGGGCTACGAGACGGAAGTCGGCGAGCGCGGCCTGAAGCTATCCGGCGGCGAAAAGCAGCGCGTGGCGATCGCGCGCACCATCCTGAAAGGTCCGCCGATCCTGCTGCTCGATGAAGCGACCTCGGCCCTCGACAGCCACACCGAGAAGGAAATCCAGGACGCGCTCGAGCGCGTCTCGTCCGGCCGCACCACGCTGGTGATCGCGCACCGGCTCTCGACCATCGTCGGCGCCGACGAGATCATCGTGCTCGACCAGGGCGAGATCGTCGAGCGCGGCACGCACATGCAATTGCTCGCCCGCCACGGGCTGTATGCCAGCATGTGGAACCGCCAGCGCGAGGCCGAGGAAGCGCGCGAGAAGCTGGCGCTTGCCGGCGAAGCGCGCGAGGCGCCCAACCGCAACCCGCCGCCTGTATCGGAGGCGCAGGCCGAGCCGGAGCCGGTCGACGTGCCGGCGGATGCGGCGGAGTAGGCGTCCGCTCGTCGGCCGCTTGGCTTTGGGAATTCATCGTCGTGCGCGCAGAGTGTGTTGGGATCGCTGCATGCCGGCGGCGCGCGCCCGCCCAATTGCAACCCTGCGGCAAGGGGCATAGCATGCTCGGGGGGCAATGTCGGCCTCGCCTTTCCCCACCTGACGACAAGCTCAATCGATACCGGCGGCGCGCGACAAGCCGCGATTTGCAGGGAGGATGACGATGCAACGCAAGATGCAGGCTCTGATTGCGGCTCCGATGCTGGCCGCGGCCGTCGCGGTTGCCGCCGCGGCCTATGCCGCCGAGCTGCCGAAAACCCACATCAAGGTGATCGGCTATTTCAGCAATCTGGCGCAAACCAAGCTGGTCGAAAAGCCGTTCTACACCCAGCAGCTCGAGAAGGATTCGGGCGGCAAGGTCACCGTCGACTACAACAACCTTGACGTGCTCGGCATCAACGACTTCCAGATCCTGCACATGACGCAGCTCGGCGTCACCGACTTCGCCACCACCGACATCAGCAAGATGGCGGGCGAGGACCCGGTGTTCGAAGGCTGCGATCTCGCCGGCATCACCGACGACATCGACACCGCGCGCAAGGCCTGCGAAGTGTGGAAGCCGGTCATGGCCGAACACATGGCGCAGAAATTCCAGACCCGGCTGATGTCGCTCGCGCCGAACCCGCCGATCGTGTTCTGGTGCCGCGACAAGATCAGCAGCATCACGGACCTCAAGGGCAAGAAGGTGCGCGTGTTCAACAAGACGCAGTCCGATTTCGTCACCGCGATCGGCGGCGAAACGATCACCATGGCGTTCCCCGAGGTGGTCCCGGCGCTGCAGCGCGGCGTGGTGGATTGCGCGCTGACCGGCACGCTGAGCGGCAATCTGGCCGGCTGGCCGGAAGTCTCGAAATTTCTCCTGCCGCTGACGGTCGGCTGGTCGATCTCCTATGAAGGCGCCAACGCCAAGAGCTGGAACAATTGGTCGCCGGCGCTGCACGACTTCTTCACCAAGGAGTTCGGCAAGCTCGAGAACGACATGTGGAAGATCGGCGCCAAGGCCGCGCACGAGGGCGTCAATTGCAACACCGGCAAGGGCGAGTGCACCCTCGGCAAGAAGGGCAGCATGACGCTGGTGCAAATATCCGACAGCGACAAGAAGCTGCGCAAAGAATTGGTGCAGAACGTCGTGCTGGTGCACTGGGGCAAGCGCTGCGGCAAGGCCTGCGCGGAAAAATGGAACGCCACGGTCGGCAAGGTCGTCAATCTGCAAATCCCCCTCGACAAGCTGTAAACGCCGCGCGCGGCGGGCGCCGGCGCCATAGTGCGTCGCGCCCGCCCGAGGCCTTCCCGCCATGGACCGACTGCTGCAATGGGCGCGCGCAACCTCGCGCGCCGGGGCCTGGTTCGGCGGCGCGCTCGTCACCGCCGCCGCCTTTGTCATTTCGATCGACGTGCTGATGCGCAAGCTGCTGGGGACGACGCTCGGCGGGGCGAGCGAGATTTCCGGCTATGTGCTTGCGGTCAGCACCACCTGGGCGCTGGCGCTGGCGCTGATCGACCGCGCCCATGTGCGCATCGACTCGCTCTACGCGCTGTTGCCGACGCGCGTCTGCGCCATCCTCGATATCTTCGCCTTGCTCTCATTCATGCTCTTTGCCGCCATGCTGACCTGGCAGGGCTGGATTATCTTCGCCCAGTCGGTCGCGCTCAATGCGCATTCGCTGACGCCGCTGGAGACGCCGCTTGCCATTCCGCAGTTCCTGTGGGTCGCGGGCTTTGCCTTCTTCTTTGTCGTGATGCTTCTGCTGCTTGTCCGTGCGGTGACGGCGCTGGCGGTCGGCGACATCGACGCGGTGCGGCGCCTCCTCGGCTCGCGCACCGCGCTGCAGGAGCTGGAAGAAGCCATCCAGGAACACGAGCACTACAAGGACGCTTGAACAAAGGAAATCTGCCTTGGTGTGGATGGCGATACTGATTTTGCTGGTCGTGCTGGCGCTGAGCATTCCTGTCGCCGCGGGGCTGGTGCTGCTCGCGCTGACCCTCGATTACCTCTACTCGTTTTTGCCGCTGCGGCTGGCCATGGGCGAGACCGCCTGGTCGGTGTCGACCAATTTCATCCTCTTCGCCATCCCGCTGTTCGTGCTGCTGGGCGAAATCCTGCTGCGCTCTGGGATCGCCGAGCGCATGTATGCGGCGGCGACGCACTGGCTGTCGTGGCTGCCGGGCGGGCTCATGCACTCGAACATCGGCACGTGCACTCTGTTTGCCGCGGTGTCGGGATCGAGCGTCGCGACCGCGGCGACCATCGGCACGGTGGCGATCGACGAGATCGAGAAGCACGGCTACAACGAACGGCTCTACCTCGGCACGATTGTCGCCGGCGGCACGCTCGGCATCCTTATTCCGCCGTCGATCCCCATGATCGTGTACGGGGCGCTCACCAACACATCGATCCCGCAGCTCTACCTGGCCGGCATCGTGCCGGGCGTCATCCTGGCGGGACTGTTCATGGTCACGGTGATCATCGCCTGCCTGGTGCGGCCGCGCTGGGGCGGCAAGCCGATCCGCACCGATTGGGGGGCGCGATTTCGCTCGCTGCCCGATCTCATTCCGCCCTTCATCATCTTTGTCGTGGTGATCGGCTCGATTTATGCCGGCGTCGCCACGCCGACCGAATCGGCCGGCCTCGGTGTGCTGGCGGCGCTCGGCCTTGCCGCGTGGCGGCGGCGGCTGAGCTGGCGCATGCTGGCCGATACGTTCGAAGGCACCATGCGCACGACCGCCATGATCATGGCGATCCTGATCGCGGCCTACTTCGTCAACTTCGTGATCACCTCGATCGGCCTGTCGGGCAAGGTGACGACGCTCGTCACCTCGCTCGGGCTTTCGCCGATGGCGACGATGATCGTCATCGTGTTGTTCTATCTCGTGCTCGGCATGTTCATGGAGTCGCTGTCCATGCTGGTGGCGACGGTACCGATCATCACGCCGGTCGTGATGACGCTCGGCTTCAATCCGGTCTGGTTCGGCGTGCTCATGATGCTGCTGATCGAGACGGCGCTGATCACCCCGCCGGTCGGCTTCAACCTGTTCGTGGTGCAAGGGGTGCGCCCGCGCGGCCAGATCTACGACGTGATCATCGGCTCGGCGCCGTTCGTCGTTACCTTGATGATCATGATCGCGCTGCTGCTGGCCTATCCGCAGCTGGCGCTGTGGCTGCCGCACAACATGGCCGGGTGAGCGGCAGAACGGCGGTCGAAATCAATGCCTGGTGCTGGTCAGCGTGCTCTTCAAGCGCGGCCGGTCGATCTTGCCCATCGCGTTCACGGGCAACGAGTCCAGCGTGATGACGTGCGTCGGGACGAACACGTGCGGCATGAGCGGTTGGCAATGTGCGCGCAGCCTTTCGGCGTCGAGTTTTTCATCGCAGACGATCCCGGCCCACACTTCCTCGACGCCCAGTTGGCTGGTCGCCATGAAGACAGCAGCCTCCTTCACGCCCTTGAACGAGAGCAGTGCGGCCTCGACCCTTTCTGCCGCCATTTTGCCGCCGCCGGCATTCAATACGTCATTTTGGCGTCCCGAAATGATCAGCAAATTGTCCGCCGTGAGCGCGCCGAGATCGCCGGGATAGAACCAGCCGCCGCGAAAGACCTTCGCGGATTCGGCCGGGTCGTCGATGTAACGATCGATGCCGAACTCGCTGGCGACGCGGACAATCCCTTCGGTGCCCGCGGGCAAAGGGCGGTCCGCTTCGTCGACGATCTCGATCCGGATGCCCGGGGTAACGTAGCCGGCGGCGCCCGCGATGTGCGCGATGCGGTGCGCCGGCGCTGTAGCGCTGATCGCGGTTTCAGTCGACCCATAGCCGGCGATGAGATGCGAACAAAGTCGCGGCTGGACGCGCTCCACGAGCTGCCGGGGCAGCAAGCTTCCGCCTGAAATAATCGTATCGAGATGCGGTTCAATTGAAGGGTGCCGGTCGCAGATATCAAGCAATTGCGAAAGTGTGACCGGTGTCGCCAACATGGCTTCGATGCGAAAGATTTCGAACGCGCGTAACGTGTTTTCGATGCTGTCGCCGCGGAAGAACATCGTGCCGCCGCGCGCCAGGAGATAGGTGAGAAACTGATATCCGAGCGCTGCCGCAATTCCCATATGCAGATAGATGCGCGAACACACCGGATGGCGGTTGCCGACGACGTATTCAAACCGGGCGTTCCTGGCCATGACCTGGCGGTGGGTCAGCGCGACCGCCTTCGGATCGCCCGTGCTGCCGGACGTCAGGACGATGCGGGTAACTTCGTCGCTGGCTTGCCCGCCTTGCGGCGAAATTTCGACACGCGCGCCCTTGCCGACGAGCCAGCCATGGTCGATCGGCAAATGCTGAGCTTGCTGGGCGAACGGGTACTTCGTGTTTTGGATGACGGCGTCGATCTTCAGTCCGGCCGGCGGTTTGTGCATGCCGACCGACACCGAAATGATTCCCACCTGCGCGAGAGCGAGGATGGTCACCGCATGCAGCAGCGGGTCTTCAATCGATAAGGCGGCCACATTGCCGCGCCTCAGACCCGAGCCCATGGCGCGGCGAGCGACGCTGTTCATCTGGGCAGCCAGGCGCTCGTAACTGATGACGTCGATCCCTTGCGCGCAAAGCGCAGGCGCGCTCGGCTGATACTTTGCTTGGAAGAGGATCGGCTCGACGATATTCATGCTCGGCAGCGATTTGGAAGACGTCGTAATCGCCGCTTGGTCAGAACGTGCCGGTCAGCCGCACGAACGGTCCCCAGTAGAAGCGGTCGATATTCTGCAGCGCGCCCGTGTTGATGTCGTAGGTTGTCAAAGCGGCATTGTAGAAATCGCCGTGGACGCCGGCGGATACTCTGAATGTCGAGCTTAAAGGGTAGCTCACTGCGAGCCAGCCGTCCGCATTGAAGGTCATGACCAGGGGATTGTCGTACGCGGTAAAGCCGGTGGTGACAGAGAGGTCGAATTTGCGGTGGCCGAACAGCAGGGCAACGCCGCCGCCGTAATCGAAGGACCATTCGCCGACGATCGGCACGGCGCCGGTGATCGCCAGGCGCGGGCCGATGCCGAAGAAGCGGCTGCTCCATGCCGCGGAAGTGAACGCCGAAGTCGAAGAAGAAGTCGATGACGTAGCCGAAGAAGAACTCGAAGAAGACGTCGTGGCTGAAGTCGAACTCGATGTCGGCCCGGCGACGATTCTCGGCCCTACGCCGCTGGAATAGAACGTGGTCTGGGTCGTCGTGGTCGTCGTCGTTTGGTCTTGCGACGTGGTCGCCGTGTTGGTCGTCGTGGTGGTGCTGTTCGATTGGCTCGTTTGCTGGGCTTCCGCACTGATGTGCAGGTCGGCAACACGGACGCCGAACTGAAGTTGCGGGCTGTTAGCACCCACACCCAAGTCGCGACCGATCATGAAGTCGGTGACAAAATGCGTTTCGCGTTCCGTTAGCAGGGTCGAAGTCGAGTTCGCAAACGCTGTCCTGCTGCTAACCGTGTTCGCGTTGTTTATGGTTGTGTTCGTTAGTCTCGTGATGGTTGTTACGTTAGTGTAGAAAAAGGGTGTCGAAAAAAATGTATTCGAGCTGCTGCTCGTCGATGAGTTGCTCGATGAAGACGAACTTGATGTGGTGACGCTCGGCGACGTGGAGGAGCCGCTGGAGGAATTGGAATAACTGCTCGACCGCGTCCGCGAAACGCCGTAGCGCATGTCGAAGACGAAGTGCCACGGTTGGCCGGGCCACCGATAATCGAAACCCACCGCGCCTTCGAACCCGAACTTCGGAGCGAAGGAGGTGTACGGGGCGGTCAGTCCGGGAAGCGCGGGGACGTTAAAGCTGCCGCCCTCGGTCCAAACCGGCAGTCCCTCGCCCCAGATCGTCAGCGTCGGCGGCAGCTCATCGGGCGGGGCGGCGGACGCCGACGCCGACAGCGCCACCACCGACACCCCGGTCAACAGTGTTCCGCGTAGTGATGGTTGAACCGGTGGCAATTCGACCCCAACCCCCCGGAAGATTCACCCGGAAGACCGTACCGGCGCGAGCCAATCGCGTAAATTGCCTAGCCAGCTTCGAGGTTGGAAAAATCGGGGATTCACTCGCAAAATGTCCATTTTGGGCCTGACTCAGTCGGGCCGTTGCAAGAAAGCAACAGCCAGCGTTGTCAGCGATTGGGTCGCATGAACGACATATCGCAACCATCGGGAATCGTCTGGATCGCGTCCTATCCCAAGTCGGGCAATACCTGGGCCCGGGCATTTCTCCACAATCTCGTGCGTGCGCGCCAATGGGAGCACGGCGAGCAGGACATCAATGCGATGGACCGGTTCTCGACCTGGGAGCTCGACAAGAAGCGGTATGCCGCCTTCCTGGGGTTCGAGCCCGACAACGCCGCCCATCGCAGCGAAATCGCCGCCACACGTCATGCCGTGCAGCGGGAAATCGCCGATTCGGTGCAGGGTCTTGTTTTCGTCAAGACTCATAATTGCCTCGTCATGGACCGCGGGCATTCGACGATCAATTTCGCGGTCACCGCCGGCGCGGTCTACGTAGTCCGCAACCCGCTCGACATCGCGATATCTTACGCGCACCACGCGGGCATCACCGTCGATGAGGCGATCGACCACATGAATGCGACGGACGGGGAAACGGTCGGTAACGACAAAGCGATTTATGAAGTGCACGGTTCTTGGAGCCAGCACGTATGGAGCTGGACGCGCAACGCACACCGTGCTTTGCATGTCATGCGCTACGAGGACATGCTTGCCGATCCTGAGAAGACGTTCGCCGCGCTGGCCCAGCATCTTTTGCTCAATCCGAGCCGGCGCGCGCTCGCACAGGCAATCGAGCGCTCGTCGTTTGCGCGACTCCAGGCGCAGGAACGGGAAAAGGGCTTCCGTGAGCGGCCGCCGCAAGCGGATGAGAACTTTTTTCGCGAAGGAAGGGCCGGACAGTGGCGCGACGAATTAACACGGGAGCAGGTCGATCGAATCGTCCGCGACCATGGTGAGCAGATGCAGCGTTTCGGCTACCTACCGCTCGACTGATGCCGGCGAGATGTCCATTGCCGGATCTTTGACGTTCTCAAGCCTGTCTATTTCAACGTTTTTCCATCTGCCGTTCACTTTCTCCAGACGGCGGATATAGATCGTCTGCACGATATCGCGGGTTTGCGGATCGATCTGGACAATGCCTCGAGGGCTCTCCCATTTCATGCCTTTGGCCGCATCAATAAAAACCTGGCCGTTCGTCTCGCCGCCCGTTTTTTTCAGAACATTGTAGATCAAATGCATCCCGTCATAGCCTCCGACCGCCAAGATGCCAGGGTTTATGCCGTTGTGATCGCGGCGAAACGCGCTGACGAATTTCGCATTCAGCCGCGATTTGTGGCTGTGGTCGTAGTGGTACGCAGTGAGAATGCCGGCCATTGCGTCGGTGGCGTCGGTCAGCGCGCTATCATCGGTAATTCCGCCAGGGCCCAAAATCTTGACCTTTTTCGGCGTCATGCCGTGCTCAAGCAGGCTCTTCATCATAGCCGCGGGCTCGTTGCCGGCCGGGACGAAGATGAAGACCGACTGCGCCCTGGAATCCTTCGCTCGCTGGACGAACGGCGAAAAATCTGGATTGGCAACCGGCATGCGCACCGAACCCACGATTGTCCCACCGGCGGCTTGGAACGTGCGAACAAAGCCTTTCTCGGCATCGTGGCCGGGCCCATAATCCGACACCATGGTATAGACCGTTTTGATGCCGTGTTTTGCGACCCATGTCCCGAAAGGCGCGGTGATCTGAGGCATTGTCATCGAAACGCGGACAGCATAGGGCGATTTGGTGACGATGACCGAGGTGGCTGCGTTCATGATCACTAAAGGTATTTTGGCCTGCCGTGACACATCGGCCGCCGCGAGCGCGTTCGGCGTCAAGATGAAGCCGGCGAGAATGTCGACGTGCTCCCTGGTCACGAGCTGGTGTGCAATTCGTTTGGCGAGCGAAGGATTGATGCCGCCGACGTCCCGGCGGATGATTTCAATCTTTTGACCGGCGGCCATGTCGCCGTGTTGCGCCATATAAAGCTTGATTCCGTCGTCCATTTGCGCAGCAGTGTCGGCGAAAATGCCGGAATACGGCATGATCACTCCGATCTTGATCGTGGCATGCGCATTCGTAAGGCTGGCAGCGAGCAACATGGCTGCTGCGATGCAGAGGCGGAATTTTCGCAAGCCCATTCGAATTTCCTATGCACGAAATTGGACGTTACGAGATTTCACGCGATAGTCGCCTTGCAAGGCAACCCTCCCGCGAACGAGCGCGGACAGGCCGCCGCCATGGGGGCATCGCGGTCACGCCGAGAACGGCTTGTTCAATGGCGGCTTTCATCTTGCCGCTTTTAGCAGCTTCGGGTCTCCGGGCGACACTGTGTGGCCAATTCGCCGCGCCCGGACCCGCGGCGCCGATTCAAACGGAGACGGCTTTTCTCTTATCGCCTCAGCGCCCGAAGTCCCAAAACTTCTCCGGCAGCGGCCTCGACAGGCTGAGGCCCAGAAAGGCGCGCGGGGCGTCCTCTTGCCGCATGGTGCTCAGCCCCGATGGCTCGGGGATTGCAAATTTCGGCTCGTCGGTGGCGAGGTTGACCGAATAGTCGCCGAGCTGCATCGACGGCAAGGCAGCCCCGCCCGTGCCGTCTTTGGATTTGTCGGTGGCTTGCGCTGCGGCGCCGGGCAATATCAGGACCGGGAAAACGACGCAGCAGAGGGTGCGTAGTTTCATGGCTCTCCCACACGGTCTAAGGCCGCGCGTGAATCTGCCAGTCAAGTCTTACTGAATCATGCATCAAATCGCGTTAACCGGCGCGCGGCGGCGGTATGGCCCCGGGGGCTGGCCTCGTTTTCACGCTGTGGCTATATCTGATTGCCAAGCGAGCGCGGTAAGCGCCGCGCATTTCGAGAATTTCCATGTCGATCGCCGATTCCATCCGCAAGCAGGCCGTGCCGATTACGCCCGAGGGCTATCCCTTCATCGGCGCCTTCGCGCTGATCAGCCTGTTGCTGTTCTGGCTGTGGGCGCCGCTCGGCTGGCTCGGCGCGCTGGCGACGCTGTGGTGCGTCTATTTCTTCCGCGATCCGCCGCGGGTGACGCCGGTGCGCGACGGGCTGGTGGTGGCGCCGGCCGACGGACAGGTGAGCCAGATCACGACGGCGGCGCCGCCGCACGAGCTGGGTTTGGGGCCGACGCCGCTGCCGCGCGTCTCGATCTTCATGAGCGTGTTCGACTGCCACGTGAACCGCAGCCCGGTGGCCGGCACGGTGGAGAAGATCGTCTACCAGCCGGGCAAGTTTCTCAACGCCGACATCGACAAGGCGAGCGCGGACAACGAGCGCAATTCGCTGGTCATCGCCGCGGCCGGCAGCCGTGTCGCCGTGGTGCAGATCGCCGGCCTGGTGGCGCGCCGCATCGTCTGCTTCGTCCGCATCGGCCAGTCCGTCGGCGCCGGCGAGCGCTTCGGCATGATCCGATTCGGCTCGCGGCTCGACGTGTACCTGCCGGAGGGCGTCGCGCCGCTGGTAGCGGTCGGTCAGACCGCGGTGGCCGGCGAAACCGTGCTGGCCGACCTGCGTCTCGGTGATCCCGGACGGGCGTTTCGCCTCGGCTAGCCGGCCCTTAACGGCGTCGCAAAATTGCGCCTCTGGCGCCGTGGCGCGCGCGCGGGCAAAGCCTTATATTGGCCGCCATGGTGTTTCCGCCCTTCGATCCCACACCGCCGTCGTCGCGGCATCGCCGCCGTCGCTTCAAGGCGATCCCGGTGCGCGTGCTGGTGCCCAACCTGATCACGCTGTTGGCGATGTGCGCGGGGCTCACCGCCATGCGCATGGCGGTCGAGCACCATATGCAGCTCGCGCTCGCCGCCATTGTTCTTGCGGCCTTTCTGGACGGCATTGACGGCCGCATCGCCCGCCTCCTCAAAGGCACCTCGCGTTTTGGCGCCGAGCTCGACAGCCTTGCCGACTTTGTCAATTTCGGCGTGGCGCCGGCGCTGATCTTGTATTTCTGGGGCTTGCAGGAATTGAAGTCCGCAGGCTGGATCGCGGGACTGGTGTTCGCGATTTGCGCGGCGCTGCGGCTCGCCCGCTTCAACGTGATGATCGACGAGCCCAACCAGCCGCTCTGGGCGGGAAACTTCTTCACCGGCATCCCGGCGCCGGCCGGCGCCATTACCGTGCTGCTGCCGATTTATCTCGCCCTGCTCGGCCTGCCGGTCAATCTCCTCGTGGTGTGGCTCGCTTTCTTTTACACGCTGGCGATCGCGCTGTTGATGGTTTCGCGGCTGCCGGTGTTCTCCGGCAAGCGCGTGGGCAAGCGCGTGCCGCCCGAAATGGTGTTGCCGGTCTTCGTGGTGGTGGTGCTGTTTTTCGCGCTGTTGATCAGCTACCCGTGGGCGGTGCTCGCCACCGGCACGCTCGCCTATCTTTGCTGCCTGCCGATTGGCTGGCTGTCCTATCGCGAATATCAACGCAGAGACGCGGTCGCCGCCGCTGGCGCCGCGTCGGTATCGAGCCAAGCGCCAATGGCGTCGGCGCGCGCGGGGGGCGACGAGCGGCCGGCGCGCTTGAACTAGCCGATGCCGTCGACGCAATTGGCGCGCGCGGTCCGCCTCCTTGACCCCGCCGAGCGCGGCAACCGCCCGATCGCCGACACGCTCATCCTCGACCACGCCCAACGCAGCACGCAGGCCATCACGGTCGCCGGCGTCAGGGGCGGCCGTTTCGAAATCGCGCTGGCGCCGCCCGCGCGCCTGCGCACCGACGACGTGCTCGAGCTCGATGACGGCAGGCTCATCGACGTGGTGGCGGCGCCGGAGCCGCTGCTCGAGGCGCGGGCCGCCGATCTCGCCCAGCTCGCGCGGCTTGCCTGGCATCTCGGCGACCGCCATATCCCGGCGCAGCTCTTCGCCAACCGTCTCCGCGTGCGCGCCGAGACAAGCGTCGAGCGGCTGCTCGAAGCGCTCGGCGCCCGGCTCGCCCGCATCGAGGCGCCGTTCGAACCGGAGGGCGGCGCCTACGATTCAGCGCACGGCCACGAGCACCCGCACGGCCATCATCATCACGATCACTGACCGCGATAGCCCTGGGTGCCGAGCGGATAACCCGGCATCAGATCGTAAGGATGCTTCCAGCCGGGCAGCGCCTGCATGCGCCCGAGCCAGGCCGCGATCGCCGGGTGCTCTTTGGCGATGTCGAAGCCGAATTCCTCGGCCGGATAATAGAAATAGCCGGTCATCGAAATATCCGCGATGGTCGGCTTCTCGCCCACCAGGAATTGCCGCCCGCTCAGCCGCTGGTTGACGATGGCAAGCGCGCCGTCGATGCGGCCCTTCAGGAACGTCATCACGGCGGGATCGGCCGGCTTCGGCGCGAAGTTCTTCAGGAAGCGGTAGGGCCCGAGAAAGCCGTTGACCTTCTGGTTGTCGAAAATGATCCAGCGCAGCGATTTAAGCTCTTCGTCCTCGCCTTGCGGCTCGTAGCGGCCCGAGTGGTTGGCGAGATAGGTGAGGATGACGCCGGACTGGCTCAGCTTCTTGCGCCCGTGCACCAGCACCGGGGCCTCGCCCATTTCGTTGACCTCTTCGCGGTACTGCTGCTTGCGCGTAACGCCGCCGGCGAAGAAATCAACCCACAGCGGCTGCCAGTCGGCGCCGATCAGGTTGAGCATCAGCGCGGCGCGATAGGCATTGCCGGACTGGGCGAAGCAGTAGAGCTGATATTCGGCCATGCGATATGTCCCCGTCGATCGAAAGTGGCGGCAAGCGACAGATGCTCTTGCGCGCGGCGGCGACTTCCCGTCAAGTGCCGTGCCATGCGCCTTGTTCTTGCTCTGACTCTTAGCGTTATTTTCGCGGCGGCGGGATCGGCAAAAATTAGAGCTTTGTCGGTGTCCGACCTGGTCGCCGCCGCCCGACTGATCGTCATCGCTGAGGTTGTGGCGGTCACCGAGGACGCCGGAAAGCCGGATGGCCTTCCAATCCGCAACGAGTTGAAAGTGCTGCGGATCCTCAAGGGGACCTACGACGCTTCGCAGCCGCTCACGCTCCACACGCGCTACAAGCCTGGACAGAGACTCCGCGAGGACAGCGTCGTTTTTCCGGATGCGGGGCGTCGCGTCTTGCTTTTCCTGAAGTCAAACTTTGCCGGAAGATTGATTCCAGTAAACGGCATTCAAGGCTTGTGGCCGCTGGAAACCGGCACCGATAAGCCCGAAGGCATGGGCTTTCGGTACTCGATTGGCGATATCGAGAGCCTCATTGCCAAACAACCCAAATAGACGGTGTCCGATCTCAGGGCGGCGTCCAATCGAAGCGCCGCCCCGCCATTGCGCGCGCTCACCTCACTTCATGGTGGGGATCACGAATTCGGCGCCCGACTTGATGCCGGAGGGCCAGCGCGAGGTCACGGTCTTGGTCTTGGTGTAGAAGCGGATCGAATCCGGGCCGTGCTGGTTGAGGTCGCCGAAGCCGGAACGCTTCCAGCCGCCGAAAGTGTAGTAGGATAGCGGCACGGGGATAGCGAAATTCACCCCGACCATGCCGACATTGACGCGCTGCGTGAAGTCGCGCGCGGCGTCGCCGTCGCGGGTGAAGATGGCGACGCCGTTGCCGTATTCGTGCTCGGACGGAAGCCGCACCGCCTCCTCGTAATCTTTCGCGCGCACGACCGAGAGGACGGGCCCGAAAATCTCCTCCTTGTAGATCGTCATCTCCGGCTTGACCTCGTCGAACAGGCAGCCGCCGATAAAATTCCCGTTCTCGTAGCCCTGCAGCTTGAAGCCGCGTCCGTCCACCACGAGCTTGGCGCCCTCCTTGACGCCGGTGTCGATATAGCCGCGCACCTTGTCGAGCAACGCCTTGGTCACCATCGGACCGTAATCGGCCTTGTCGTCGGTCGAGGTACCGATCTTGAGGCCCTCCACCCGCGGGATCAGCTTTTCCACCAGGATATCGGCGGTCTTCTTGCCGACCGGCACCGCGACCGACACCGCCATGCAGCGCTCGCCGGCCGAGCCGTAGCCGGCGCCGATCAGCGCATCGACTGCCTGATCCATGTCGGCGTCCGGCATAACGATCATGTGGTTCTTGGCGCCGCCGAAGCACTGCACGCGTTTGCCGTTGGCGGTTCCGGTGGCGTAGATGTATTCGGCGATCGCCGAGGAGCCGACGAAGCCGATCGCCTTGACGCGCGGGTCGGTGAGCAGCGTGTCCACCGCCTCCTTGTCGCCGTTGACGACGTTGAGAATGCCCGGCGGCAGGCCGGCGTCGATCATGATTTCGGCGAGTCGCATCGGCACCGACGGATCGCGCTCCGACGGCTTGAGGATGAAGGCGTTGCCGCAGGCGATCGCCGGGGCGAATTTCCACATCGGGATCATCGCCGGGAAATTGAACGGCGTGATGCCGGCGACCACGCCGAGCGGCTGGCGCATGGAATAAAGGTCGATGCCGGGGCCAGCGCCTTCGCTATATTCGCCCTTGATCAAATGCGGGATGCCGCAGGCGAATTCGACCACTTCGATGCCGCGCTGCACATCGCCGCGGGCGTCGCTCACCACCTTGCCATGCTCCGATGAAAGCAGCTTGGCGAGGTTCTCGAAATCCTTCTGCACCAAGTCGAGAAACTTGAACATGACGCGGGCGCGCCGCTGCGGGTTGGTGGCGGCCCAAGCGGCTTGCGCCGCTTCCGCGTTGGCGATGACGTGCTCGACCTCCGAATGCTTGGCGAGCGCGACTTTGGCCTGCACCTCACCGGTATTGGGATCGAAAACGTCGCCGAACCGTCCCGAGGCGCCCTTGACGTTTTTGCCGCCGATGAAATGGCCGATCTCACGCATGGGTCGTTTCCTCCGACGTTTAGGGGTTCTTAACCTTCCGCCGCTGGCAGCGCCGTCGGCATCGAGTTTTGCAGCTTTTTCCTGGCCGGTCACGGGCAGGCGCGGCGAGGGGCCGGCGTTTTTCTTTCACCAACGGTTAGGCTTTACCGCCCCTTAACGGCGCCCGTCTAGGGTCGATCCAGCGCCGCGGGACTCCCGCGAAAGCGCACGAACGTAGGCGTTTGGGTGGGGTCGAGTCATGGATATTGCGACGAGTCTGGGTCTGCTGAGCGGCATCATTGTCGTCTCCGCCGTGATCCTGATGGGCGGCGATTTGCACATGTTCGTCAGCGAACATGCGTTCATCGTCATTTTCGGCGGTTCCTTTGCCGCGACGCTGATACGCTTCCCGCTATCCTCGATTATGCATGGGCTGCCGCTCGGCGCCAAATTCGCCTTCACGATGCGCCGCATGACTCAGCGCGATCTGGTCGACGAGCTCGCCGGGCTCGCCGAGGTCGCGCGCAAGCAGGGCCCGATCGGCCTGGAAAAGGTCGAACTCGACGATCCCTTCCTCGCCAAGGGCATCCGCTACGTCGCCGACGGTTATGACGGCAATTTCATTCGCGACAATCTCGAGCGCGACCGCGACAACTTCCTCACCCATCTCGACGAGGGCCAGAAAATCTACCGCGCGGTCGGCGACTGCGCACCGGCCTTCGGCATGATCGGCACGCTGATCGGCATGGTGCAGATGTTCGCCAACATGACCGACCCGTCCAAGCTCGGCCCCTACATGGCAACCGCGCTGCTCGCGACCTTCTACGGCGCCGCGCTCGCCAACCTGTTCTGCCTGCCGATCGCCGACAAATTGCACCTGAAGCTGGTGGACGAAGAGATCAACCGCACGCTGATCATCGACGGCATCCTGATGATCCGCGAAGCGAAAAGCCCCACCTTGGTGCGCGAGATGCTGCTCGCCTATCTGCCGGAGAAGCACCGCCACAGCGAGGGCGCAGGCGACGACGTCGAAGAGGCCGAGCCGGCGGCCGCCTGAGCGGAGCCCGCGTTGTAAAGGCGTAGCGTCATGGCGAAGCGCAAAGAGGCACACGGCGGCGGTCACGGCTGGTTCGTGACCTTCGCCGACTTGATGGGATTGCTGGTCAGCTTTTTCGTGATGCTGGTCGCGTTCTCGACGCAGGATCAGGCCAAGCTGCAGGTGGTGGCGGGGTCCATGCGCGATGCCTTCGGCGTGCAGGATCAGGTGCGCTATTCCGGCATCATCGAAGTGCTGGGCCTGCCGACGCGGCCGCGCCTGAAGAACGCCGCCCATATCGATCCGAAAGACGCATCCGCCACGCCGTCGCCCGACGAGCACGATCATCAGCGGACCTACGGCGCCCGCTTCAAGAAGGATCGCAACTTCGCACTGGCGGCCGCCTCGCTGCGCCAGGCCCTGCAGGACATGCCGGACATCGCAAAGCTGTCCAAGCACATCATGGTCGAAGAAACCAAGCAGGGCCTCAATATCGAGATAATCGACCAGGATGGCCGCTCGATGTTCCCCGACGGCAGCAAAGAACCCTACGAGCGCACGCGCAAGCTGATCGAGCAGCTCGCGCCCGCGCTCAAGGCCATGCCGTACCGCATCTCGATCACCGGCCATACGGCCGTCAGCCGGGTGCCGGACAAACCCGGCTACGGCGCCTGGGACCTTTCCGCCGACCGCGCCAACGCCGTGCGGCAAATCCTCGAATCGCAAGGCCTGCCTTCGGGCCACATTTACGAAGTCGCCGGCAAGGCCGACACCGATCCCTTGTTCCCGGACAACCCGGGAATGTCGCCGAACCGGCGCGTGACCATCACCCTGATGCGCGAGGCGCCGCCGCTCCCGGCCGATTTCAAGCCCTAGACCGCGCAAAAAACCTGCTTTTTCGCCGGTGCGCGCTGCCTGGGTATTGCGTTGATCCCCTGTATTGTGGCCGCGCTGGCGGTGATATAAGGCCCGGCTTTAAGGCCCCCATTCGGCGGACAATAAGAATTCAATGAGCCATGGCGTGAAAGAAACGGCCGCTTCCGCCGAGACCAAGCCCGCCGACACCGGCCAAGAGGCGCCTCCGAGCTTCATCGCGCTTGCGCTCGGCAGCGTCGGCGTCGTCTACGGCGATATCGGCACCAGCCCGCTCTATGCTTTCCGCGAGGCGGCGATCGCGGCGAGCCAAGACCACCCGGTCAGCCGCGGCATCGTGTTCGGCGTGCTCTCGCTCATCTTGTGGGCGCTGATCATCGTCGTTACCGCCAAATATGTGCTGGTCCTGCTCAGGGCCGACAATAACGGGGAGGGCGGCACGCTGTCGCTGACGGCGCTGGCAAGCCGCGCCCTCGGGCGCCGCACCGCCTTCGTCTTCATCGTCGGCGTCATCGGCGCCTCCATGTTTCTCGGCGACAGCGTCATCACGCCGGCGATTTCGGTGCTGTCTGCGGTCGAGGGCTTGAAGCTCGCGACGCCTGCCTTCGGCGACTACGTGGCGCCGATTGCGGTCGGCATCTTGTTCGGCCTGTTCGCCGCGCAAAGTCGCGGCACCGCCAGGGTGGCCGCCTTGTTCGGTCCGATCATGGTCGTCTGGTTCGTTTCGCTGGCGGTCTCCGGCGCGATGCATATCCGCGACGACCCGCACGTCCTGCTCGCCATCAACCCGCTCTACGGCATCGAATTCCTGCTCGACCACGGCGGCATCGGCCTGGTCACGCTGGGCGCGGTATTCCTGGCGGTGACCGGCGGCGAGGCTCTTTATGCCGATCTCGGCCATTTTGGCCGCAAGCCGATCCAGACCGCCTGGCTGTGCCTGGTGCTGCCGTCGCTGTTGATCAACTATTTCGGGCAGGGCGCCAAGGTGCTGGCCGATCCGGCGGCGATCGAGAACCCCTTCTACCGCCTGGTGCCGGATGTGGTGCTCGCACCGATGATCGTGCTGGCGACCGCCGCCACCGTGATCGCGAGCCAGGCGGTGATCACGGGCGCTTACTCGCTGGTGCAGCAGGCGATCCAGCTTGGCCTGCTGCCGCGCCTCGCCATCCTGCACACGTCGGCTTCGCACCACGGACAGGTCTATATCCCGCGCGTGACGGTGGCGCTGCTGATCGGCGTCTTGCTGCTGGTCGGCCTGTTCCGCACCTCGAGCGCGCTCGCCTCGGCCTACGGCATCGCGGTGGCGACCACCATGGTGGTCGACGGCGTGCTCGCCTTCATCGTCATCTGGAAGCAATGGCAATGGAGGCTGTGGCAGGCCGGGCTGCTGATATTGCCGTTCTTCGTCGTGGATATCACCTTCTTCTCGGCCAATTTCCTCAAGCTGTTCGAGGGTGCCTGGGCTCCGATCCTGTTCGGCGCCACCATGGTGCTGGTCATCCTGACCTGGCGGCGCGGCACCGGCATCCTCGCCAACAAGACGCGGCGCACCGAAGTGCCGCTCGATACCCTGTTCCGCAATCTGGAGAAGAAGCCGCCGCACACCGTGCCCGGCACCGCCGTCTTCCTCACCAGCGATCCGGATTTCGCGCCCTCCGCGCTGCTGCACAATCTCAAGCACAACAAGGTATTGCACGAGCACAACGTCATCCTCACCATCATCACGGCCGATACGCCGCGCGTGCCGGAGGAAGACCGCGTGAAGATCACGCCGCTGTCGCAGCACTTCTCGCGCGTCGCGCTGAAGTTCGGCTATATGGAGCAGCCCAACGTGCCGAAGGCGCTGGCGATTGCGCGCAAGCACGGCTGGCAGTTCGACATCATGTCGACGTCGTTTTTCCTGTCACGCCGCGCGCTCAAGCCGTCGCCGACGTCGGGCATGCCGGCCTGGCAGGACCACCTGTTCATTGGGCTTGCGCGCTCGGCGAGCGACGCCACCGACTTCTTCCAGATTCCCACGGGCCGTGTGGTGGAGGTCGGCACCCAGGTCGCGGTGTGAGGCGATCGGGCGATCGCTACCGCGTTGACGCTCGACGATTTGTTTCGGCGGGCGCCGCGCGTGCGACATGCACCGGCCAGTGCCGCTTCTGGAACCAGGGCCGGTACTGCGCCATCTTGGCGCGCTGCGCCGCCGGCGCGTGCCGCCTGCAGGTCGCGGCCTCCTTGCTGTTGGCGGGCGCACCCCAGCGCAGTTCGACGCAGTCGTTGGGATTGTAACCCATCTCCAGCTTCTGCATGCGGTCGAGCACGTCCTTGAGCGTGAGCGTCCAGGACGAGCCGTCGCTGCGTGTGTAGGAAAACTTGCGCTTGGCGAGCTCGGCGGCGAGCACGCTCTGCAACTCGGCCTTCACGTCGGCAATGCTCTTGCCCGGCGGAATTTGGTAATGCGCCGCCCGCCGCGCCACGCGGTCCGGATAGCCGCGCACGACGTCGATCGCGATCAGCAGGCGGAAATCGCGCGCCGGGGTGGAGAAATCCTCCCACGGGCCCGTGGTCTGGAAAATCGCCGGCCCGTCGGGCATGCCGATTTCGCCGGGCTTCTTGATGATGTATTTTCGCCCGTTTTCCACCGCGGTGACGCGCGTCTGCACCTGCTCTTCCAGCGACGTGATCGCATCCTTCATCGCCGGCACCGGATCGAGCGGCGCCGGCGACATGACGTCGTCCATTTTGTCGTAGAAGTCCTCCACCCCGAGCTTCGTCTGCTCGAGCGAGAAATCGCCGTATTGCGGATCGGCGGCGATTTCGCGGTTGCTCAGCCGGCGCATGCCGCCGTTCTTGCCGCGCACGATCGGACGGAAGCGCTTGAAGCCGGGGCTGCCGAGCGCGCGATCCTGCGCGAACAGGAAGTTGCCGCGCCAAAAGCGCTTGCGCGTCACCGTGCCGTCGGGCTCGGCGTCGACGGCGAGGAAGACGCCCGGCGCGCCGCCCACCTGCGGCACGCGCTTGACCAGCATCAGAACGTGCCCGTAGGGATCGGCATAGACGGTGCCCGGGCGCAGCGTGTTCTGCGTCAGCGGCACGGTGTAGAAATCGGTGTTGCTGTCGGCGGCCGGCGCGCGCGCGTTTCCGGTTTGCACACCGTCGGCGAGCACGCGCAGATAGCGGGCAAATGACGCCGTCAGCCCCTGCTGCTGCGCCGCCGCGGAATTGAGGACGCTCGACCAGCCGTAGCACTTCGGCGGCCTGCCGTCGCCGCCGCGCGAGCACTGCGAAAAGCCGAACGGCAATCCCATCTTGAAGGCGAAATAGGCGCGCAAGAAATAGGGATTATCCGCGCAGTCGGGGCGGATGACGAGCCCGAGCTCGTCCTCGCGCAGGCCCAGATAGTCGAACAGGAAGTTGCGCGATCGGTCGCGCAGCACGAAATGCAGCGCCTTCCACGACTCCTCCGCCTCGGGCGGGGCGTCGAAGAGCTTGGCAATCCAGGCGGAGAACAGGTTTTCCGTCGCGCGATTCCACGAATGGCGCAAAGGCCAGACGCTGCCGGCCGTTCCATGCGGCGCCGGCGGCCGCTCGGCGCGCACGGCGATATCATGCGTGATGGTGTCGCACCCGGCCGGCGCCTGCCTGCGCACGAGCTTTGCGTGCCATTCGCCCGCAACCGGCGACTTCACCTCGGCATACCAGAAATAGGGCGGACCGCCGTGGCGCGCGGCCGATTTCGCTGCGACGCGGCCATCGGGCGCGATCACAGAAAGCTCGCCGGCAACCGGCTTGTCGGCGACGAAGAGCACCCGCAGAGGCGCGCCGGTCCAGGGCGTGATCGGCGAGGGGAGCACCACGATCCCGGCCTCGCGCTCGCAGGCGGCGGACGCGCTTTCGGCCCGAGCCGGCGATGCAAGCGCGGTGAACAGCCCCCAGGCGCTGACCAGCAAGGCGGCTGTGGCGGCGGCAGCAGAGCGGCGTGTTGGAAACAATGGACGCCCCTTCCGTCATCGACGGCAACCAGAAAATTATGGCGAAAATAGCGGGCGAAATCCACCGCCGCACGCCATCCCCAGAGCCGCGTTGCAGTTCGGCTTGCGGCTCACCGCACCTGCAGCAGGACGAACCAATTCTTGTCGTTGAGCGAGTAATCTTTGGTGAGACGCGGAGTACGCGGCGTGCCGGCCGAGGGCGCAGGCAAGGTCCAGTCGCCCGGACCGCCGCAATGCCCGTTTTGCGCAGGCGAGAACTTCAGGTCGCTGCGCAGGTTGAGCTTGCGCGCGGTAACGGACTGATAGACGTTGCCGCTGATGGCGTAGAGCTTGCGTGCCGCCGCATCGACATAGGCGACCACATCGCAATGGGTGTGCCGCACCGTGCGTGCGGCCGTACTGCCGCCGAGTTCGGCGCGGATGCGCTCGCGCACCGACCGACCACTGGCGGCGGCGAGCGCGGGCTCGTACTGATCGCAGATCAGGTCGCCCGGGCGAGGCTTGGCCGCGGTGAGTGGACAGGCGCGGTAAAGGCGATGCCCGGCGTCGCGGTCGTTCACTTCGGCCGCGCTCGTCGCAAAGGCGTCGTAGATGTAGTCGCGATGCGCGTTGGAGAACTGGAATTCATCCGCCGTTGCGCCGGACTTGCGTATCACGTAGCTGACAAAGGCGGCCGACCACGGCGTGTCGACGATTGCCGCGCGCAAGGCGGCCTCGCGCAAGATCTCGCGCGTGGCCGGATCGGCGACAGTATCGGCGGCTCGTAGGAGGTCGGCGGCCGGTGCCCGCAACAGCTCTGCGGGACTTGTCCCGTTTGTGGCGCTCGAAGCATCGCGATAGCCGCGCACCTCGAGCTTGGCCGCGGCGTCGTCGCCGTAAAGCGCGCGCCAGTACTTCCACACCTGCCACCAGCCAAGATGACCGAGGCTCGTATGCCGGGCGGCTCCTTCCTGCTCGTGCTCCGCCTCGGTCAGGCCGAAGTGGAACAGTCGCCCATTGGAGTCGATCTCATGGCCGCCGAAGCGGTAGAACTCGTCGATCGCAGTCTGCGCGATGCGTCGGCCAAGCTTGCCGGGCGGCTTGGCGGCGGTCGTGGCGCAATGGGCTTGCACGCGTTTCCAGAAGCTTGCGCTCGAGCGATCGGCCTGCGCGAAGGCGGGATGCGCGGCAAGAATGACAGCCGCGATAACGGCGCAGGCCACATGACGCATGATAGCTCCTCGAAGATCGCTGGAGCCTGTAGCATAATTGTGCGGCGCGCGCGCATCGCGGCTGACGCTGGGGGTTTCTCCGCGATCCTGGACGGGTTTGCTCCGGATCGCCGCGCCGGATAGCGGTGCAAAACGCCCAGCGCTCCTGAAGCTCTATCCCGGCGTAAGTTATTGATTCAGCGCGTTAATTGTCCTCTGGTGACCTGCGCTTTATGCATGGCTCGATATCTCGGTCTGCGCAATTGGCGCTGCTGCTTATTCTTGCGCGGCGTTATACCGGCGCCGTCTTGCATTGCACCAATTTTTCAGGCAACACCCCATGTCACATAGTGCAATCGCCGAGCCAGCGCCGCATGGCGCCGGCGAGACCTCCCATTCGGGCGGCTTTTGGTCGCTCACCTTAGGCAGCATCGGTGTCGTCTATGGCGACATCGGCACCAGCCCGCTCTATGCGGTGCGTGAGTCGGTGATCGCCGCAGTAGGCGAGAACGCGCCGGCGAGCGAGCCGGTAGTGCTCGGTATCCTGTCGCTCATCATTTGGGCGCTGCTGTTGGTGGTCACCGCCAAATACGTGCTGATCCTGCTGCGCGCCGACAACAACGGCGAGGGCGGAACGCTGGCGCTGATGGCGCTCGCCTCGCGCGCGCTCGGTCGCACCGCCGGTGCGGTAATCCTGCTCGGCATTATCAGCGGCGCGCTTTTCTATGGCGACGCCATCATTACACCGGCTCTGTCGGTGCTGTCGGCCGTCGAAGGATTGAAAGTCGCGACTCCGGCCTTCAACGACTATGTGGTGCCGATCACCGTGGTGATCCTGGTCGCGCTGTTCATGGTGCAGTCGCGCGGTACCGCGAAGGTGGCGACGTATTTCGGACCCATCACACTGGTCTGGTTTGCCGCCCTCGCGTCCATCGGCGTCTGGCATGTCGCGCAGAATCCCGTGGTGTTGTACGCCTTCAATCCCTGGCACGGCGTGCACTTCTTGATTCATCACGGCATCGTCGCGCTGTTTACCCTCGGCGCCGTATTCCTGGTGGTTACCGGTTCGGAAGCGCTCTATGCCGATCTCGGCCATTTCGGCCGCGGGCCCATTCGTTTTGCCTGGCTGACGGTGGTGCTGCCGGCGCTCACCGTCAATTACCTGGGGCAGGGCGCGCTGGTGCTCGCCAATCCGAAAGCAATCCAGAATCCGTTCTTCCTGCTCTATCCGCATTGGGCGCTGTTGCCGATGGTGGCGCTCGCCACCGCCGCCACCGTGATCGCCAGCCAAGCGGTCATCACCGGCGCCTATTCCATGACGCGGCAGGCCATTCAACTTGGCCTGTTGCCGCGGCTTGAAATCCGCCACACTTCGGCGGCGCTCTTCGGGCAAATCTACATGCCGCGCGTCAACACGCTGTTGCTGTTCGGTGTGTTGATGTTGGTCATTCTTTTCCAGTCTTCGAGCGCGCTGGCATCCGCCTATGGCATAGCGGTTACCGGCACCATGGTGGTCACCGCCATGTTGGCCTTCGTGGTGATCTGGAGGGTGTGGCGCTGGCCGATATGGGCGGCGGCCGCGCTTATCGTTCCGTTCCTGTTCATCGACATCAGCTTCCTTTCGGCCAACATGCTCAAAGTAGTGGAGGGCGGCTGGGTGCCGCTGCTGCTCGGCGGCCTGATCATGATGGTGATGTACACTTGGCGCCGCGGCACGCGGCTCTTGTTCGAAAAGACGCGGCGCTCGGAGATGCCGCTCAGCTCGCTGGTCGCCAATCTTGAAAAGAAGAGGCCGCCAGTGGTGCCTGGTACTGCCGTCTTTCTCACCAGCGATCCGGATTTTGCGCCGACTGCGCTGTTGCACAGCCTCAAGCATTACAAGGTGCTGCACGAAAAGAACGTCATCCTCACGATCGAGACCGCCGACAGCCCGCGCGTCGATCCGGCCGAGCGGGTGCGCATCGAGCCGATCGGGGAGACGTTCTCGCGCGTCACCTTGCGCTTCGGCTTCATGGAGACGCCGAACGTGCCGAAGGCCCTTGCCGTCGCGCGCAAGCTCGGCTGGCAGTTCGATATCATGTCCACCTCGTTTTTCCTCTCGCGCCGTTCGCTCAAGCCGGCGGCCCAATCGGGGATGCCGCGCTGGCAGGATCGGCTGTTCATCGGCCTCACGCACTTTGCCAATGATGCGACCGATTATTTCCAGATTCCCACCGGGCGGGTGGTTGAGGTCGGAACGCAAGTGACGATATGAAGTCCGAGGGACGGTCCGGATTTCGAGGAAACTACATGCCCGGTTAAGCAAAACCGAGGTGCGGCTGCCTTGAAATCCGGCTAGAACGGCGGCCCAAACGGAGTCGAAGCATGTTCGGGCGGAACTCGCGCGCCAGCGAAGTGGAAAATCTGACTGCCGAGCAGGTCGCCGCCGGTCTGCGCGCCGGACGCATGCTGCTCGTCGACGTGCGCGAGCCGAAAGAGACCACGGCGGAAAGCTATCCGGACGCCGTGATCGTGCCGCTGTCGCGTTTCGACCCCGGCGCTATTCCGGACCCGCAAGGCAAACAGGTCGTGTTCGCCTGCCGATCCGGCCAGCGCTCGGTGACCGCCTCGCTGGTCGCGCAGGACCGCGGCTATCCCTACAAGTCGCACCTCGCGGGCGGTATCATCGCCTGGAAGGCCGCCGGCCTTCCCACCAAGAGATCCACGCCCTGAGCTATTCCATGCGCCGCGCTTTTTTCATCGCCGCCTTGGCCGCGGCCCTCGGCTCAATTGCGGCGCCGCTCGCCGCGGCGCAGGGCCGCGTCGTCAACGTCTACAATTGGTCGGACTATATCGACCCGGAGATGCTGAAGCTCTTCACCAAAGAGACCGGCATCAAAGTTGTCTACGATACCTTCGACGCCAACGAGACGTTGGAGACCAAGCTGCTCGCCGGCAAGTCCGGTTATGACGTGGTGGTGCCGACCGCCTATTTCCTGCAGCGCCAGATCATGGCCGGCGTGTTCAGCAAGCTCGACAAGAGCAGGTTGCCCAATCTGGCGAATGAATGGCCGGAGATCGCCAAGCGGCTCACCGCCTACGATCCGGGCAACCAGTACGGCGTCAACTACATGTGGGGCACCACCGGCATCGGCTACAACGTCAAGGCGGTCCGCGAGCGGCTCGGACCCGATGCCAAGATCGACAGCTGGGACGTGGTGTTCAAGCCGGAGATCATCGCCAAGTTCAAGGACTGCGGCGTGCACATGCTCGACTCCGCCGACGATATTTTACCGGCGGCGCTGCATTATCTCGGCATCGATCCCAATTCGACCAAGCAGGACGACCTCGATCGCGCCGCCGCGCTGCTTGAAAAGGTGCGCCCCTACGTGCGCAAATTCCACTCCTCGGAATATCTGAACGCGCTGGCGAGCGGCGAAATCTGTCTGGTGGTCGGCTGGTCGGGCGACATAAAGCAGTCGGAAAAGCGCGCGCGTGACGCCAAGAATGGCGTCGACATCGGTTATTCAATCCCGAAGGAGGGCGCGCAGATGTGGTTCGACAATCTGGCCATCCCGAAAGACGCGCCGCATCCCGACGCAGCCTATGCCTTCATCAATTTCATGCTCGACCCGCACGTGGCCGCCGCCAACAGCAACATGGTGGATTATGCCAACGGCAACCTCGCCAGCCAGAAATTCATCGACAAAAAGCTGCTCGCCGATCCCGCCGTCTATCCGAACGCCGCTACCATGGCCAAGCTCTACACCGTGAATGCCCGCGGCCCGCGCGCGCAGCGCCTGATCAACCGCATCTGGACGCGGGTGAAGACGGGTCGCTAAGCCGCGAGCGTCGCCGCCACCTCCTCACCGCGCCAGACCGTCCAGTAGGCTTGCCAGCGCGCGCATAAGGCGCCGGCCGGCTCGGCCGAGAGCCGCGCCCCCAAAGGCAAGGCATCCGCCGCAAGCGCCGCCTGCCGCCGCCGGGCCAGCCCGATCATGACCTCGACATCGGCGGAATGGCCGAAGTCGTTCGGCGCGGCAGCGAGCGTTTGCTGGAACACCGCGAGATCGTGGTGCTCGCCCAGTAAATCGCCGAGGCGCTCGGCCGCCTCGAGCCGCGCCTTCATCGGCTGCGGCCATACCGGCGCCAGGAGCCGCACGTGGTAGCCGTGATATTTGATGCGCTTGCGCCATTCGTGAAAGGCTTCGGGCGTAGGCTTGGCCTGCGCGGTGGCCATGGCCTTGGCGGCGCGCTTATAGGTCCTGGCGAGACCGCCGGCGAGAACCGGAAAGCCGCTGCCGGAAAGCCGCCAGTCCCGAACGCGGCGGCGCGCCTCGCTCATGGTGTCACCGAATTGCGCAAACCGCCGGTCGATGTCGCGCTGACGCTCGCCAAGGCCCTTGCGGCGCAAGGTGAGTTGGCGCCGGATGGATGCGAAGGCCGCACGCGCGATCTGGTCGCGATACGCTTCCACAACCTTGTCGTAGGTACCGATCAATACGTCCGTGTCGCGCACGAAAGAAAGGCTGTGCGCCGCATCGCGCAGGCACGCGTTTTCCGCGCGATATTCGCCGAACGCAGGGCGCACCAAGCGGATCAAACCGCGCAGCTTCTTGCAGCGTTTGCGCAGCTGGTGGACTTTCGCATGCAACTCGAGCGCCTCATCCCCGAGTTCGTCGATTGCCTTGTCGATCTGGTCGAGCGCGATGCGGCGGAATCCATCTTGCACCGAGGCATCGCCGTGTTTGAAGCGGTAAGCCATGGCCTTCACCCGTCGTTCCCATCAGGCAACGAGAAGGTGCAGGTCACGGTTCCTCCGACAGGCTCGAAATCAGCGCCAGCGCCGGTGCAGCCACAGCCATTGTTCGGGATGTTCGCGGATCCAACGCTCGACCACGTTGGTGATGATCTGCATGGTGCCGGCGATGTCGATCTTGCCTTCGGAGTCGCGCGCGGGCTTGACCTCTTCGGTTAGATCGGCGGTGAAGCGGTGGCCGGGCAGGCGGATGATGCGGCCGCCGAAAATCGGGCAGTCGAGATGCCGGGCGAGCCGCGCCAGCAACGGATTGACCTTGGTGCGGCGTCCGAAGAAGGTGACGTCGACGCCGCGCACGTAATACTGGTCGACCAGCATGCCGACATGCGCGCCGCGTTCGACCGCCTCCGCTATCTTCATCGGCGCATCGAGGCTGGTCGGGATCAGTTCGCCCATGCTGGCTTCGCGCGTATCCCGCAGCCAGCGGTCGATGGCCGGAATATTGGGCCTTCGGTAAAGCACCGCGCTCTTGAGATTGTAGGTGGCGGCGCACACCGCGGGCAGCTCCCAATTGGCGAGATGCGCGGCGAACACCAGCGCCGGCTTGCCGTCGTCGGCGAGCATGCGGTAGCGCTGGACGACGGTCCGGTCGAGCACGATACGCCCGGGCCTGTCGGGGAAGGCCGGATCCCAGTCCCACAGGCGGTCGAGGTGAACGAATTCCGCGCCGATGCGGCCGAGATTGTCCCAGACGCCGGCCAGAATTTCGGTAATTTCCGCATCGGTCTTTTGCGGGAAGGCCGTCCGCAGATTTTCGTGCCCGATTCTGTTTTCCGGCAGCCACGGGCCGATGGTGCGCATCGTCCAGCCGGCGAAATCGGCGAGCTTGTCGGGATCGGTGAGGCGCAACAGCCTGATTAGGCCGAGCGCAATCGCCCCGACGACCGCATTGCCTGCGCGCCTCAGACCGCGCCGGAGGAAGCCGCCGACCATCAGAAATTCACGATGACTTTGCCGAACACCTGCCGGCTTTCGAGCCGCTCAAGGCCGCACTCGAAATCGGCGAGCGCGACTTCGGTATCGATGATCGGCGCCATGCCGGCGGCGATCTTGGACAGGCTATCGCGGATGTTGCGCATCGAGCAGCCGAACGAGCCGAAGATTTTGTACTGCTGCTGAAAGAGCTGCATGAGGTTGATGGTCACGGTCGGTCCCGCCGTGGAGCCGCAGGTGACGAGACGGCCGCCGCGCTTCAGGCAGAGCAGCGAGCCGTTGAAGCCGTCCCCCCCGACATGCTCGAACACCACATCGACACCCTTCTTGGCGGTGAGTTTGCGGGTGACGCCCTCGAAGCGCTCGGTCTTGTAGTTGATGACGTGATCGGCGCCCAGCGCCTTGGCTTTCGCAGCTTTCGCGTCGTCGCCGACGGTGGTGATGACGGTGCAGCCCAAGGCCTTCGCCATCTTGATCGCCACCGAGCCGATGCCGGAGCCGCCGGCATGCACGAGGATCGTTTCCCCCGGCTTGAGCTTGGCGTTGTCGAACAGCATGTGCTCGACCGTGCCGAAGGCGATCGGCGCGCAGGCCGCGTCGCGCAGGGAAACCCCCGCCGGCACAGGGATCGCCAGCCGCGCCGGCAGGTTGATCAGATCGCGCGCAAAGCCGTCGATATGGAAGCCCATGATGCCGCCGACGTTCTCGCACAGATTGTCGCGGCCCTCGCGGCAAGCCGGGCACGTGCCGCAGGTCATGGCGCCGTACATCACCACCTTGTCGCCCGGCTTGAAGCCGCTCACGCCTTTGCCGACCTGCGCGATCTCGCCGGAGGCTTCCGCGCCGACCACCAGCGGCAACTGCCGCTTGGCGAAGGCCATGCCGCGAAAGCCCCAGAGATCGAGGTGATTGAGCGCCACCGCCTTGACGCGGACCTGCACCTCGCCGTCGCCCGGCGCTGGTGGATCGGGCACATCGGCCAATTCGAGTTTGCGGTCGGCGACCAGTCGAAGCGCGCGCATGGATCACACCCGGTCATTCCGGGACGCAGGCGGTAGCCCGCGGGCCCGGAATCCATACTCGGCAGCAGGGGTCATGGATTCCGGGTTCGCGCGCTTCGTGCGCGCCCCGGAATGACAAGAAAAACTACTCACGCCGGCTCGCGGCCCATCACCAGCGAGACGTTCTGTCCGCCGAAGCCGAATGAGTTGGACAGCGCATGCGTGACGCGGGCGTCGCGCGCCGCATTCGGCACGACGTCGAGCGGGATCGCCGGGTCCGGTACGTTGTAGTTGATGGTGGGCGGGATGCGCTGATGCTCGAGCGAGAGCAGCGAGAACACGGCCTCGACCGCGCCCGCGGCGGACAGCGTGTGCCCGATCATCGACTTGTTGGACGAGATCGGAATACCCTTCATGCGCTCGCCGAAGACGGCCGACAGGCCGAGATGCTCCATCTTGTCGTTTTCCGGCGTGCCGGTGCCGTGCGCGTTGACGTAGTCGATCGCCTCCGGCTCTATCCCGGCGTCCTTCAACGCGTTCTGGATGCAGCCGATGATCGGCTTGCCGTCCGGGCTCGAGCGCGTGCGGTGGAAGGCGTCGGCCATTTCGCCGGCGCCTTCGATCACGCCGAGGATCTTGGCGCCGCGCGCCTTGGCCGACTCGTAGCTTTCCAGCACCAGCGCGCCGGCGCCTTCCGCCATGACAAAACCGTCGCGGTTCTTGGAGAAGGGTTTGGCGGCGCCTTGCGGATTGTCGTTGCTCGTCGATAGCGCCGACAGAAGCGAGAAGCGGATCAGCGCTTCCGGATTGACCGAGCTGTCCGCGCCGATGCAGAGGGCGGCGTCCGTTTCGCCGCGCCGGATTGCTTCGACGCCGAGTTGGATCGCGCTCGCGCCGGAGGCGCAAGCCGTCGACAGCGAGATCGGCGAGCCCTTGGTGCCGAACTTGTCCGCCAGATTGTCGGCCACCGAGCCGAACAGGAAGCGCGGGTGATAGTCGGGAAACTGCGAGCTCGCGCGCAGGATATCGTCGTAGGTCACCGTCGCATTGGCGCCCGACTTGGCTGCGAGCGCCACGCGATGCGGCCACTCGATCTCGATCGGCGGCACCGCCAGAAACAGCGGTCCCGGGAAATCCCCTTGTGTGCCGATGCCGGATTGCCCGATCGCCTCTTCGGCCGCGAGATCGGCAAACCTTTGCGCCAATTCCACTGAGGAATCAGCCGCGCCGAGAAAATCCACGGTGCCGGCGATGCGCGTCTTCAACCCGTCGGTCGGAAAGCGGGTAATGGCATGGATGCCGGACTCGCCTGCGGTGAGCTTTTTCCAATTGTCGATTTTGCCGACGCCCAAGGAGGTCACCACCCCCAAGCCCGTGACCACGACGATCGGTCGGCCCATCTTGTCCCTGAACGATGCCATTGCTTCGCTTCTCCTTCAGCCCACCCGCTCGACCAGCGCGAGACCTTCGCCCCGCCAATGGCCGACGCCCGTCACCAGGACCTGGCTCAACTCCCCGGTCATCGGCCGCTCAAGCCCGGTCGAGTCACAGGGCGGGAACAGACTACCATGGCCGAGCGCTATCGCGGCCAGCGCAATATTCATGGGAAATTGCGGCTCCAGCCCGTTCCCGAGGTAGGAACCCGTCGCCCGAACGGCAATATCGCCATGGGCGGCCAAAAATGCGCGCTCCTCCGAAGTCGCGGGCTCAGCCCCGGTGGCACCGGACAGCACCGCGGCATGGCCGGATTTCACCTTGTCCTTGATCTTGTCCCACAGGGAGCCAAGGGCAGTCGTGACGCTGCCCGACTTGCGCTTGCAGCGGTCGGATAACACGGCCGACAGGCGCGCAAACGGCTTTGCTCCGCGCGCCTCGGCATGATCGCGCGCCTCCACCACCAGGAAGGCGCCGAGCGAGCCGAGCGCGAAACCGCCCCGGCTGCCGCGCTCCCAAATCGGCGCGTAATGGTCCTTCAGATTGAGGCTGCCGAACTCGTACAACATCAGCAGGTCGGGCCGCTCCCCGTTGTGTGCGCCGCCGACCAGCGCGATGTCGCTCTGCCCGGAGGCGATGCGCGAGAGTGCAATGCGCACGGCGTCGACGCCGGCTGACTCCTCGCCCATGAAAGTGCGCGAGGAGCCGGTGACGCCGTGCACGATGGAAATATTGCCGGCCAGCAGATTGGACAGCTGCGCCAGGAACAGAGTCGGCCGCAAGCCGCTCATCAGCTGTTCGTTGAGGAAGGCGGCCGGGTTTTGCGCGCTCGGCAGTCCGGAAAGAATTGCCGAGTCGACGTTGTAATCGCGCTCGCCGCCGCCGGCTGCCACGATCATGTCCGTGTGCGAGAGAATGTCGATCTTGCCCTTGACGCCGGCTGAGTTGAGCGCAAGCCCGGCGGCATATGTGCCGATGCGCTGCCATGGCTCCATCTGGCGCTGATCGCCTTTCTTCGGGATCTGCGCGTCGAAACTGATCGCCGCCAAAGGATGCACGATGTAGGGGGCAAAGGTCTTTGTGTCGGCGTCCGGATGCGCCGCCATCAGCTTCTGCCAATGGGCATCCGGGCCTTCGCCCAGGCAGGAGACGATGCCGATACCGGTGATCCAGGCCTCGCGCGCGCCCTCAGCCATCGGCGGGCGCCCCCATCGGGAAACCGATTTCGTTCGCGCGCGCGCGCATCTGCTCGTTCATCTCGGCATTGGGAAAAGGGACGATGCGGAAGGTGAGCGTGGCGTCGCACACCGTCTTGCCGTCGGCCGCGATGCCGGCCGTGGCGATCGCATAGCCCGAGCCTTCGTGCGTGATCTCGCCGGTCGCCTCCAGGGCCTGGCCGGGCGTGACGAAAGTGCGCAGCTTGGCGTCCTTGACCGCCGCCAGGAACGGCATGCGCTCGAAGCGGTTGGCCGCGACCACCAGCCAGCCGGCGGTTTGCGCCATGGTTTCGATGAGGAGCACGCCGGGCATCAGCGGATAGCCAGGAAAGTGCCCTTCGAAGATCGTGCTCGTGGTCGGGACCTTGGCTTCACACCTGATCGTCGACTTGGCGAGATCGAGGTCGACGATCCGATCGATTAGCTGAAAATACTCGAGCCGCATGGAGGCTGCACGGGGGTTAGGCTCCCTTGGCAGCGACGAGCTCGTCGATGCGGGTGCTGAGGTTCTTTAGCACGAAGTATTGGTCGGTCGATGCCTTGCCGTCGTTGACTTCCTGCGTCCATTGCTCGAGCGGCAGCTTGATGCCGAAGGCCTTGTCGATGGCGAAGGCGATATCGAGGAAGTCCAGGCTGTCGATGCCGAGATCGTTAATGGCGTGGCTTTCGGGCTTGATGGACTCGCGCGGAATGTCGCACGTCTCGGCGATAATATTGGCGATGGTATCGAACGTCGAGGACATGTTAACTCTCTGATTGATTTGGAGTTCTGGCAATCATCCGCCCGTGCGCGAGGGCTTGTGCACGGTTGGCCCCTGGCCCAGCCTTCCACCGGCGAGCGGCGGCAGCCCGTATAGCGAAGGGCCGCCGCAAGTTCAATGGCGGCCGGATTTTCGCGGGAAAACGGCCAATTGGGCAGCGCGGACACGCCGATTGCGGCGAACCGTCCTAGTCGCGCTGCCTGACTGCTTCGAGCGGCGCGCAATCGCGGTGTCCGGCCAGCACGCAATCCTGGATGCGCCGCAGTTCCGCCATGCTTTCCGCCAGCCAAATCCCGGCGCCGATCAAGCCCAGCACAAAGGCAAAAGCCGCCGCGTTCACCAGCATGCGGTGACCATAGTCGTCCGCTTCGGGTGTGTGCTCGTATTTGACGAGATCGGGAACGGGTGGCCGGCCGGCAGAGGGCGTACGCACGCCGCCCGGGCGACGGAATTTCACCACCCGCGCATTTTCCGATGCCTGGTCTTCCATGATGATGAACATAGCACGGCGGTTGCGGCGGATCGACGGCAGCCTAGGCGCCGCGATGGACGTTGTTTGGGGTTCCGACTACGCTCGCGACCGATGTATCGGACCCGCAAGATCGTCGCGCTGGCCGCCGCCTATGTGATCGGGCTCCAGGCGCTGTTGTTGCCGCTGTCGGTGGCCACCGGCGGTGCCTTCGATTTTGTATTGTGCACGGCGCACGCCACCGTCGGCAGCGCACAAGCGCCGGCCGGTCAGGACAATGGCTGCCCCTGCGCCGCCGGCTGCGGGATGCAATGCAGCGTGCATGCGCTGGCCGCGCCGCCGCAGTCCGTGCTCGCCTATGGATCGTTCGGCGCCGCCGCACTGCTGCCGCCGCCCGCCATTGAGCCCGCACCGCGGCCGGCCTGGCATAAACCGCAGCTCGCCCGCGCGCCGCCGCCGACCTGAGCGCGTCTCCTTCACCCCGTCACATTGCAATCAATGTCGCCCGCAGCGCTAACGGCGCGCGCGGCGCAGAGGAGCATCTGAGATGTCCCGTCTCGTTTTCGTCACCGCGCTGCTCGCCCTGTTGGCAATGCCGGCGCAAGCCGCCGACGTCACTGTCGGTCAACTAAAAATCAGCGCGCCCTGGGCGCGCGCCACGCCGAAAGGCGCCAGCGTCGGCGGCGCCTACCTGCAGATCAGTAATATCGGTAACACGCCGGACCGTCTGATGGGCGGCAGTACCGCCGTCGCCAAGGAGGTGCAGCTCCATGAGATGTCTATGGCGAACGGCGTGATGAAGATGCGGCCCGTCGCCGGCGGCCTCGAAATCAAACCGGGCCAGACCGTCACGCTCAAACCCGGCGGCTATCACCTCATGCTCATGGGGATCAAAGGAGCGCTCAAGCAGGGCGAGCACTTCAAAGTGACGCTTGAATTCGCCAAGGCCGGCAAGGTCGAGGTCGATTTCGTGACCGAAGGCATCGGCGCCATGCACGGCGGCGGAATGCACGATATGAAGATGCACTGACCGAGATGGTGCCGAAGGCGGCGGCTACCAGCCGATCGCCTTCGGCAGCCAGGTGGCGATCCCCGGAAAGAAAAACACCACGAATACCGCCATCACCTGGATCGCTACGAAGGGAATGATGCCGCGGTAGATGTCGCGGGTGGTTATCTCCGGCGGCGCCACCCCGCGCAGGAAGAACAGCGACCAGCCGAACGGCGGGGTGAGGAACGAGGTCTGCAGGTTCACGCAGATCAGCGTCCCCAGCCAGACCAGATCGGTATTGGCGCGGATGAAGATCGGCAGGAACAGCGGCACCGCGATATAGGAAATCTCGATCCACTCGATGAAGAAGCCGAGCACGAAGATCAGCCCCATCAGGAACCAGACGCTGGCGTCGATGCCGCCGGGCAATAGGACGAAGGCGTCCTGCACCAGTTTCTCGCCGTGCAGGCCGCGAAAAGCGAGCGAGAAGGCCTGGGCGCAGATCAGGATGAAGAGGACCATGGCGGAGATGCGCGTGGTCGACTGCACGGTCTCGCGCAGCACCCGGACGCTTAGGCGGCGGCCGATGGCCGCCACCAGGATCGAGCCGAGCGCGCCCATGGCTGCGGCCTCCGACGGCGCGGCAATGCCGCCGATGATAGAGCCGAGCACGGCGACCACGAGGCCGATCGGCGGCGCCACCACGCGCATGAGCTTGCCGGCAAGCTGCATGCCGCTCACCGCCGCGCGCTCTTCTGCCGAAACGGCTGGCACCATATCCGGACGGAAATAGCCGAGGGCTAGGACGTAGACGATGTAGAGGCCCGAGAGCATCAGCCCCGGTATCATGGCGGCGGCAAACAGCGTGCCGACCGACTGGTTGGTGATGTCGGCGAGCAGGATAAGGATGAGGCTGGGAGGGATGATCTGGCCGAGCGTGCCAGACGCACAGATCACGCCGCAGGCAAGCCCGCGGTCGTAACCGCGCCGCAGCATGCCCGGCAGCGTAAGCAGGCCGAGCGTGACGACCGTGGCGCCGACGATGCCGGTGGTGGCGCCCATCAGCACGCCGACGACGATGATGCCGATGCCCAGCCCGCCCCGCAGCCGCCCGGCGGCAAGCCCGATCACGTCCATCAGCTCTTCGGCGAGCTTGGACTTCTCGAGCATCACGCCCATGAAGACGAACAGCGGAATGGCAAGCAGCGTGTAGTTGGTCACGACGCCGAAGATGCGCAGCGGCAGGAGATTGAACAGGCCGATGCCGAAGCCGAGATAGCCGAACAGGAAGCCGGTACTGGCCAATGTCAGCCCGACCGGGATGCCGGCGAGCAGCAGCGCGAAGAACGCCATCAGCATCAGGATCGACAGCGTTTCAGGGCTCATTGGCGGCGCCCCGGAACGCGATGGCGGCCTGGATCGCCTGCGCCAGCGATTGCAGGAAAAGAAGCGCGAAGCCGAGCGGGATCATCGCCTTGATCAGATAGAGCGCCGGCATTCCTCCGGGATTGGGCGAGCCTTCGCCCAGAATCCAGGACTGTTTGACGAAGTTGATCGACAGCCAGACCACGAGCAGCGAGAAGATCATCGCGATCACCGCCGAGACGACGTCGATCGCAAGCTTGGTGCGGTGGCTGAAATTGGCGAACAGCACGTCGACGCGCACGTGCTCGCCGTGCCGCAGCGCGTACGACATGCCGATCAGCGTGAGCGGCACTAAGAGATGCCACTCCAGCTCCTGCGACCAGATGAAACCGATCGACAGGCCGTAGCGCATAAAGACATTGGCGCCCATGACCAGCGCCACAGCGAGCGCGAGCCACGAGATTATGCGGCCGACGAGATCGATGAGCCAATCGATCCCATCGGCCAACTTCCCGGCATGCATCACGTCAGGTGCCGAGGATGGTGTCGTAATAGGGCTTTTCGCTGTATTTCGCCCACTGCTTATAGGTCTTCAGGTAACTCATGTAGGAGTCGTGCACCTTCTTGGTGACCGGATCCTTGGCCGCCGTCGTTTCCAGGATTTTCGTATTGGCGGCGCGCAAGGCTTCGGTGACCTCGTCGGGCAGGGGCTGCGCGTGCACGCCCTGGTTCTTGATCAGGTCTTCCATCGCTTCGGCGTTGACTTTTTGCAGCCAGGCCTCGCCGCGCACGTTGCAGGCCATGCAGGCATTCTCGACCACCGCCTTAAGGTCGGGCGGCAGCTTGGCCCAGGCCGCCTTGTTGACGGTCAGCTCGCTGGCGGTGGCGATCTCGTGCCAGCCGGTCGTGTAATAGTACTTGGCGACCTTTTGCAGGCCGAGCTGGCGGTCAAGATACGGCCCGACGAATTCGGCGGCGTCGATTACGCCGCGTTCGAGCGCGGGAAAGATATCGCCGGGCGCCAGCAGTTGGGCGTCGACGCCGAGCGAGCGGTAGACCTGCCCGGCAAGGCCGGGGATGCGCATTTTCAGGCCCTTGAGGTCGGACACCTTTTCGATCGGCTTGCGGAACCAGCCGGTCATCTGCACGCCGGTGTTGCCGCAGAGGAAAGGCACCATGTTGAACTTGTCGTAGACTTCGCGCCACAACTCGAGGCCGCCGCCGTCGTACATCCAGCCATTGAGACCGACGAAATTCAGGCCGAACGGCACCGCGGTGAAGTATTGTGCGGCGAAGGTCTTGCCGGTCCAGAAGTAAGCGTTGGCGTAGTTCATCTCCACCGTGCCGGACGACACCGCGTCAAAGCCTGCGCGCGCCGGAATAAGCTCGCCGGCGCCGTAGAAGTCGATCTTGATGCGCCCGTTCGACATTTCCTGAATGCGCTTGACCAGATCTTTGGCGCTGCCCGGGCCTTCCGAATAGAAATAGGCATTGGGCCCGTAGAAGCTGGTCATCTTCCATTTGAAAGTGGCGGGTTCGGCCTGCACGATCGCGGGCGCCGCGATGCTGCCGGCAGCGCCGGCCAGCGCCAATGTGGTGAAGTCTCGACGTCGCATGAAACGCTCCCCTTTTTTTGCTGGTTTTCGGCAAACACTGGCCGGCACCCAGCAAGTGACGTGCCATTTCGGGCGGGCCGAATTTTGTGAGTTTTGTTCTTTGGAATGAGCCCGAATGGGATTGTCGCTCAGCTCGAGCGCAATTGCTACAAATTTAGGCAGATGCCCGGCAGCGCTTTGCAGGGGCCAAGTGCCCGAGCCTAGGCCTTCATTTTCCTGACGGTTCGGCGAAGGGCAGCTTTTCGCTTTCCGGCGGCAGCATGTGGAAAACGTTGAGCGTCATCGAGATGAGCGCGTAATAGCCGAGAATGCCGACCAGCTCGACCATGGCGGCGTCGCCGAGCAGCGAGTGCACGCGCTTGTAGGCGGCGTTGCTCACGCGCCGCGTCTTATAGAGCTCCTGCACGAAGGCATAGATCGCGCGCTCGTCTTTCGGCGCCGATTTCGGTTCGCGCCCCGCCTTCAGGTCGGCGATCGTCTTCGGCTTGACGCCGGCCTTCTCCGCCATGGGCCCGTGCGCGTACCATTCATATTGCGCGCGCCAGGTGCGCGCCGTGCAAAGGATGGCGAATTCCGAGAGCCGCGGCGGCAGCTTGGTGCGAAACCGGCAATGCGCGCCGAGCCGCTGCGCCAGCTCGCCAAACTCGGGCGCATGCATCCAGGCTGCGAAGGGTCCGCGCGGGGTGATCGATTGGCCGCGCGGCCCGGCGCGCAGCGCGGCGAGCAGCGCGCGCTGCCCCTCGTTCATCTCGTCTTCTTCGATCAGGGCAAGGCGCGGCGCGGGGCGCTTTTGCGGCATGGGCGGTGTCCTTGGCGGCGGGGCGGGGAAACGGCGAACGGGCCGTCGACCATAGCCGAAAACGGCTGCCGCCGCATCAGGCGGGTGCCGCGCCTACTGCACCTGTGCGGTGACGCGGGCGAGGCCGTCGCCGATACGCAGCGCCTTGGCGGCGGCCCGCGACAGGTCGAGCACGCGCCCGCGCACGAACGGACCGCGGTCGTTGACCACGACCATCACGCTGCGTCCACGATGCGTGACGCGCAGGCGCGTCCCGAAAGGCAACGTGCGGTGGGCGCAGGTGTATTTGGCGGGATTGTAGGTTTCGCCGTCGGCGGTCCGCCCGCTGTAGCTCTTGCTGTAGACTGACGCCACGCCGCTGAAGCTCTTGCTCTCGCCCGCAAGCGCGGCATCACCGGCGAGAAAAACCGCCAAAAGCAGGCCGGCGCTAAACAATGTGTCCGTGCTCGTCACAGTCGGCTCGCGGCGAAAAAAGCCGAGCGATGCGCCATGTCGGCGCCTGCCTCGGCCCTCGGTCATTTCTTGTTAGTGAGGAGCGGCGCACATGACTTGCCGGTCCTGCCCGTCCGGTCGGCCAACGCGATCGCCCGCCAAAAGTTCCCGGCGGTATTTCTAGGACTTCACCCGGCGCGATTTGCGGCTCAGCACCTTGGCGCGGTGCGCAGCGGCGCGTTTCTTCGGCTTGGGCTTGCCGTGCTTTCGGCGCTCCAGATGATGCGCGGTCAGCTCCGAGCGCTTGCGGCAGTCCTCATGCAGCTCTTGCAGCTCGTCGTCGCTTAAGTCCTCGATCGCCGCGAACTTGTTCTGCGCGCCCTTCATGGCCAGCACCAGCTCGGACAATTTCAATTGCACGGCCATGCTGTCGCGGTTCTGGGTGTTCTGAATCAAGAACACCATCAGGAAGGTGACGATGGTCGTGCTGGTATTGATGACGAGCTGCCAGGTATCGCTGTAATCGAACAGCGGTCCGCTGACGAGCCAGGCAATGACCACCGCGACGGCGAGCAGGAACGCCACCGGATGCCCGGATCCTTGCGCGGTCGCCTGCGCGAAGCTTGAGAAGCGCGCCGAGAGCATCGCCCCCGGCCCGGGGCGGGCACGCCGTCCTTGCGATTTCTTTTGTTCCATAAAAGCTACCCCAACCGCCCGAAGCGTCCGGGTCGGCGCCCTTTAACGCGCAGCGGGTTCCACTGTTCCATGGCCGCACCCGGCCGGGATGGCTGACCCGCCGGAACGTGCGCGCCACCCATACGTTGGCGCCACGCATGCCGCGTCGCGCGGCACGCGAAAGTTCAAACGAAAAATCCGGGAGATGCGGTTATGAAGACGATGGACCAATTGTTCACCGACCTGATGCAGGACGTGTACTACGCCGAGAAGGAGCTGACCAAGGCGCTGCCCAAAATGGCGAAAGAGGCCGACGACGAGGAGCTGAAGAAGGCGTTCAACGATCACCTGAAGGAGACCGAAGGGCACATCAAGCGCCTCGACAAGGCCTTTGAATTGATCGGCAAGCCCGCCAAGGGCAAGAAGTGCGACGCCATTCTCGGCATCATCGCGGAAGGCGAGCACGTCATCAAAGAGGTCGACGACGAGCAGACGCTGGACGCGGGCCTGATCGCTTCCGGCCAAGCGGCCGAGCATTATGAGATCGCGCGCTACGGCACGCTTTGCGCATGGGCAAAGCTGATCGGCAAGCCGCAGGTGGCGAAGCTGCTGCACGAGACACTTGAAGAAGAAAAGAAAGCCGATGCGCTGCTGACCAAGATCGCGGAGCGCTCGGTCAACCAGCACGCGGTGGCGTAGGGCTCGCTGTTCGCCATCACACAAGCTGTCGTCGCCCGCGAAGGCGGGCGATCCAGGTCGGTCTAGGTTTACTGGATGCCCCGCATTCGCGGGGCATGACAGTTTCGGAATCACCTGAATTTCGGTAGGGTCTGCTTCACGCGCGCCATGCCGGCCCAGGGATCCTTGCGCAGCTTGGAGAGGCGCTGCATGGCGTTCTGCACGGTGTACTGATTGGCGCTTTTGAGCTTGCCGAGCTCCGACCAATCGACCGGCACCGCGACCGGCGCGCCGGCGCGCGCACGGGTCGAGTAGGGGGCGATCGCCGTCGCCTCGCGGCTGTTACGTAGCCAGTCGACGAAGATGCGTCCCTCGCGCCGCGCCTTGCTGGCGGTGGCAAGATAACGCTCGGGGGCGTCCTGGCTCATGCTGAGTGCGACCTGGCGCGTGAACTCCTTGGCCGTGTCCCAGGGCTCGGCCGCAATCGGCACCACTACGTGCAGACCTTTGCCTCCCGTCACTTTGACGAAGCTCTTGAGCTTGACGCGCTTGAGCCGCGCCCGCACCTCGCGCGCGCCCTCGACCACGTCGGCAAATCCGAGGCCCGGTCCGGGATCAAGATCAAACACCAGCCGGTTGGCGCGCTCGCGGTCATCGATGGTGCTGCCGCGCAGGTGTATCTCCAAGGCGCCGCCCTGCACCAGCGCGATCAGCCCGTCGAGATCGTTGATCGAGATGACCTTGTCGCCCTTCTCCGACACCAGGTGAAGAAATTCGGTGGGGATGCCGGCGCGCGCGTGCTTCTGGAAAAAGCATTGCCCGCTGTCGGCGCCTTCCGGGCAACGCACCAGCGCCAGCACGCGGCCGACCACGTGCGGCCGCATCCATTTCCACACCTTGCCGTAATAGTCCGCCAGGTCCTGCTTGGTGACGCCGGCGTCCTGCCAATAGATCCGGTCGGGGTGCGTGAGCTTGACCTTGCCGGCCATGGCGCTTGCGCGCTTGCCGCGCGCTGCGCGCCTTTTTGCGAGGGTGGCGCGGTCGCTTGCCATCATTTGCTCGTCTCCCGCACCACCTGCTTGGCCGATTTGTCCTCGCGCACGCCCTGGAACGAGGCCTGCCGCACGCGGCCCTCATGGGTCCAGCCGCGGAAGTCAACTTCCACCACCATGTTCGGTTCGACCCAGACCGGCGCGCGCCGGCCGCGCTCCTCCTTGGGCGGTGCGGCGAGCGGCGAGGTCTTGCGCGCCTGGGCCTTCAGCCTCCGATAGAGCGCGCGCGCCGTGTCGTGGGTGAAGCCGGTGCCCACGCGCCCGGCATAGGCCAATTTGCCCCGGTCATAGAACGCCAGCACCAGCGCCCCGACGGCATGGGAATCGGCGCTCGAGGGCGCAAAGCCCGCCACCACCAGCTCCTGGCGGTCCGAGCATTTGGACTTCAACCAGTCGCGCCCGCGCCCCGCCCTGTACGGCGCATCGGCAAGTTTGGAGACGATTCCTTCCAGTCCCATCTTGCATGCGTTCTTGAGTAGCGCCGGCCCCGGCTCGGTGAGAGATTCGCTGAAGCGCACGGCGCCGCGCGGCCGCGTCAAAAACTTTGCCAGCGCGGCCTTGCGTTCGGCGAGCGGCAGCCGCGTCAAATCGGCGCCGTCAAGATGCATGAGGTCGAACACGTAAAGCACCATGCGGTCGTGGCGGCCCGCCTTCAGGTCCTGCTGCAAGAGGGAGAACCGGGAAATGCCTTTGGCATCCTCGGCCACCACTTCGCCGTCGAGCAGCGCAGTTTCCGCCGGCAATTTGCCGATCGCCTCGGCGACGGTCGGGAACCGTGCGGTCCAGTCCAGCCCCTTGCGCGTGAGCAATTTCACCTTGCCGTGGTCGAGCCGCGCCTGAATGCGATAGCCGTCGAACTTGATCTCGTGGACCCAGCGTGCGCCATTTGGCGGCTTGTCGACGAGCGTCGCCAAGGCCGGCTCGATGAAGCCGGGCAGGGCGGCACGGCGCGCATGTGCAAGCGCCTGCGCCGCCGCCTGTCGTGGCCGCTTCGGCGCGGCGGATTTGCGCATGAGCTGCAGGTTGGCCGCCGCCTTGCGCGTTGCCTTGCCACGAATGTCCTTCTTTTTCCGGCGCGCGCGCTTCATCGGCGCTTGGCTCGTTTGACCTTGCGCGTCTTTCTCTTCGCGGTCGCGCGGACCGACTTTGCGCCCTTTGCTTTGCTCTTGCGCTTGTGCTGCGCGATCTCATCCATGGTGCGGCCGGTCTTTACCGACAGTGGCCGCTCGACCAGAATGTCCTTATCGCCTTCCTCGCGCGCGTCATCGTCGTGCTGCTTGATCAGCAGCCAGTTGTCACGCTTCTCGTCTGGGCGCCGGCGCATCCGCACCAAGTGCCAGCCGCCGTGCAGCTTCGCGCCCTCGAGCCGGAAAGAGAGATGGCCCTTGGCAAGGCCTTTTTCCGGATCGCCCTCCGGCGTCCAGCGGCCGCGGTCCCAAATCATCACGGTGCCGCCGCCGTATTCGCCTTGTGGGATGGTGCCCTCGAATTTGTTGTATTCGATCGGATGATCTTCGACTTGCACGGCAAGGCGCTTCTCGCCAGGCACAAGGCTGGGGCCGCGCGTCACCGCCCAGCTTTTCATCACGCCGTCGAGCTGAAGGCGCAGGTCGTAGTGCAGCCGGCGTGCCGCGTGCTTTTGGATGACGAAGGCGTCGCCGCGTTTGGCGACCCTGCCGCGTGGTTCCTTGGTGACGCCGAAACGCCGCTTGGCGCGATAGGTACGCAGGCCCGCCATGACTCGTCATCCACTCCGGCTCGTCCGCTCCGATCAGCTAGCCCGCCTGACCTTCTTGCGCGAACTCGTGCTCTTGCGTCCGCCCGATGAGCTCTTGCGCCGGGCGGTCGCGCGGCGCCCGCCGCCGCCCCCGCCGCCGCGCGCGCTTCGCCGCAGCGCGTCCATCAAGTTGATCACATTGCTCGGCCGCTCCTCGCTCACCACCGGCGGCTTCTTGCCGGCGTGCTTGGCCTTGATCAGCTCCATCAGCGCGCTCTCGTAGCGGTCCTCGAATTTCGACGGGTCGAAATGACCCTTCTTGCTTTCCAGGATCTGCACCGCCAGCTTGAGCATGTCGGCCGGCACCTTGATGTCCTCGACGTCATCGAAATATTTCTTTTCGTCGCGCACCTCGGTCTTGTAGCGCAATGCGGTCGCCATCATGCCCTTGCCGCGCGGCGCGAGCAGCAACAGGTGCTCGCGCCGGTAGATCACCACGCGCGCGAGCCCTACCAGATCGTCTTTGCGCATGGCTTCGCGGATGACCGCGAAGGCCTCCTGCGCCATCTCGTCCTGCGGCACGATGTAGAACGACTCGTCGAGATAAATGCGGTCCACTTCCGACATCGGCACGAACTGCTCGATTTCGATGGTGTGGGTGCTTTCCAGCGCCACGTTGTCGAGCTCCTCGTCCTCGACCAGCACGTATTGGCCTTTCTCGTACTGGAAGCCCTTGACGCGATCCTCCGGCTCGACGGGATCGCCCGTCTCCGCGTCGACAATGTCATTGCGGATGCGGTTGCCGGTGTGGCGGTTGATGATGTTGAAGCGGACGCGCTGGCTGGTCGAAGTGGCGGGGTAAAGCGCCACCGAGCAGGAGACCAGCGAGAGTTTGAGATAGCCCTTCCAATTCGGGCGCGGTGCCATGGACGCAACTCCTGAAACGCAACTGGGATTGCAACGATTGGCGAATTGAGCCGGTTCCGCAAGCGGGGACCATTGATCCGGCCCAAGAGCCCGAAAATAACCTTTATATTTAGGGGCTTACGTGGGCATGCCGGCGCCGGGTGCCGGCCGGCCAGGAACTATTCACCGGCGCTAGCGTTTTCCATCGGACCATACGGCAGCCCCTGCCGTACGCGAAAATCAACTCGAAGAGGATCGACATGCTGGGTTGGGCTTTGACGTTTCTCATCGTCGCCGTGATCGCGGCCATTTTCGGTTTTGGCGGCATCGCAGGCGTAGCGGTCGAGGCCGCCAAGATCATTTTCTTCGTGGCCATCGTGCTTTTCGCCATTTCGGCGGTCGTCGGCTTGATGCGAGGCCGATCGTCGACTGTACCGTAGCGTAACGCGTCTTCGTAAAATCGCATCGTGAGTCGGCCTCGCGCGGCCTAGATAGGGCCGCGCGAGGTTTTATTTATGCGAGCCCCCACGACGGCATCAGCGCTACGACCTTCGCCTTGCCCCAAGCGGGTGGCCGGGCCAACATGGACGCGTGACCTTTGCGAGGAGCGCTGCCATGCACCGCATGTCTTTCGGCTTTGCGCTCGCCGCCGCGCTGATGCTGGCGGGCTCGGCGGCCGCACAGAAATCCAATGCGATGAAGGCGACCGCACCGGAGAAAATGACGCCGCCCGGCGCAAGCGAGGCCATGGGCGATTGCGACAAGTTGGCGATTGCTCGGCGGGTCAAGATGGAAGATCGCGCGCGCTTCGTGCAGGATTGTGTCGCAAAAAAGCTGGGCAAGAAGTAGCCTGGAACGAAGTCGCGGAAGAAATCGAAAAGCGGCAGGGCGCCGAAAAGCACTGAATGCGTCGCACATAAACGCATAACCGGCGGGCTGAAAGCCCGCCGGCGTTGCGTTGTCCTGCAGACCAAGCCTAGTGTGTGTTGTTCGGCGCGCTGCCAGGCGGGTGGTTGGCCGGCGCTGCGGACGGAGCCTTGGCGGGCGGCGTGATGGCGGGCGCGGGCATGCTGCCGGGCGCCGCGCCCGTGGTCGCCGCCGGCGGCGTCGGCGCCGTCGCGGTCTGCGGTCCGCTGCCCCACCAGGCGCCCCACCACCAAATGCCGATGCCGATCAAAACCAAGAGGATCAGCCCGATCAGCCAGCCGCCTGCACCGCCGCCGCGCGGGCGGCGTGGGTCGTTCGGGTCATATGTCGTCATGTGCGCCTCACAGAGTTCGTTTTTCGGTTGCCAGTTCGCTTAAAGGGGCAACGTAGGCCCGGCACGCCCGGTTCCGTGCCGCCTCGGCGCGAATTGACGCTCAACGGAGGCGGCTGTCGCCGGCAGAGGCACTGGCGGTGTGCTCTAAGCTTCCGCTGCGGGCCGTTCGCTCGGCGTCGCGTGCAGGCCGTAACCGCTTGGTCCGCGCCGACAGCACCTCTTCGGCGGCCTGCTTGAGCATCGCCCGCTCATGCACGGTGTCGGCGAAGCTGTGAAACATCGGCGGCGGCGGCGGCACGCCGGCGGTCTGCCAAAACAACCATGCCAAGAGCAGCGGCGTGGCCACTGCGAAATAGATCAGATACTTCATGTGATGGAGAACCCGGGACGCCGACGCCCGGTTCCGGCCGCACATGCGACTCATCGCGCCGATAGCAAGGCGCGGCACATCGGCACAGCTAGATTTCTATGCCGATCGCGATCGGCAGCCTATCGTGACGCGTCACGTGGTAGCACTCGCAGGCGCCTTGCTCGAGGGCGGCGCGGTCGACGATGGTGATGTGGCCACGGCTGTATTTGATCAGGCCCCTTCGTTGCAGTGCCTGCGCCAGCAGCGTCACCGTGGTGCGCCGCACGGCCAGCATCTGCGCGAGGAATTCTTGAGTCAGCGGTAGCCGCTCGCTGCCGGTGCGGTCGGCGCATTGCAAGAGCCAGCGCGCAAGCCGCGAGGAGGCGTCATGCGCGGCATTGCAGGCCGCAAGCTGCTGGGCCTCGGCCCACGACAACTCGGTGTAGTGTCCGATCAGGTCCCGCAGCACGGCGTGGTCCGTTACGAGTTGCTCGAAGCGCTTGGCGCGGATGGTAGAGAAGCGGCCGCCGATTTGCGCTGTGGCGCGCGTGAACGAGCGGCGCGCGCCCAGCCCGCGTTGCAGGCCGAACGCGCCTTCGCGCCCGACCGTCGCAGCTTCGATCGTGCCGCCATCCAGACCGATCACCAAAAGCGAAATCATGCCGGTCTGCGGAAAATAGATGTCCTCGACCGGCGCGCCCGCCTCGCAGATCACGGCGCCCTGCGTCACCGAAATCTGGTGCAGGTCGCCGTCCATCAGCGTGAGCATCTGCGGGGGCAGCGCCGCCAGAAGACGGTTATCGCGATGTCCGTGCGTTACAAATTCCAGCAAGACGCCTCCTGACTCGCCCCGCCAAGTGCAATTCTCCAGCGCGCCGAAGCGTGGCCGCTGCTTCCCAGCCCGGGTGTTCAGGTCCTGCAATCATGAAAATCGTCTGGTCAACCGAAAACGCGTGTTGGGTAAAACGCAGGAATCAAAGCGGCCAGCAGGATGACTGAACAGACCTCAATGCCTTCCGAATAAAAAAGTCTACAGCCTCTCCTGCGGAAAGCTAGCCGCAAAGTCAGCCCGAGCGGCACAATAGTGTCGCATAGCCAACGTGAGATAGTGCTGCAAATAAGCAGCTTATTGCATTGTTGTTATCGCCTCTCGCGGATCGTTTTTTACCGCTATGTCGCCTACACCACGGAACGTGCCGCCACGCGCGGGCGTTGCGCTTTAAGTCGCGTATGTCGGTTATCGTCGCCCCCGCTTGCATACGCGACACTGCTGCCTCCGAGGCCGCGTTTGCAAAACAAGCGCGGCCTCTTCTTTGCTCGCATCCGCCGGAACCAATACGCGCGTTCGATTATTATTATGACGATCGCTAGGCGATCCGGTGTTACGCCAAGGCGGTCTATTTCAAGCAAGATGAAGCCGTGCCCCGCGCGCGGCTTCATTTTTTTCCGTCGCGCGTCAGGTGCCCACAATCTGGTGTCGAGACTTGCCGATTGAGCAATTGGCGGAAGTTGAGGCAATTGAGCCGCCGGCGCCGCCATCGATTCGCGCGCCGCGCGACGAGGGGCACGGTCCTAAGGGTTTCTACGTAATTGCCGCCGCCGGCAAATCCGGGATGCTTCCGTTATGCTCGACGAAGGACCAAGGCCAACGCCACCCGACCGCGCGGCGCCGCTTTGCGCACAATGCAATAGCGGCGCGATGAAATTGGTCAGGTCGAGTCCCGGCATTGCGTCGCTGCCCGAACTGCGCACCTATCGCTGCCCCAAATGCGGCCACGTCGAGACCGTCGAAGCGCGTTAGATGCCAACGCCGTTCGAGTGATGCGCCCGACTTTGCGAGCGTAAGATTTGGCTAAACCGATATTTGCTCGCCAACTCGCGCTTCCGTTATTCTTATTTTTCTTTGGGGCGCGCTCTGATGTCGTGAGCTGCGTTACGCGAGGTCCTCACGACGTTTTGGCGCGTGGAGGTTGCCCCGGCCGGGGTGGAATCACTCTCCGCTCGCCAGCACGGCGCGCGTGGTCTGATCCGGCCCGAACTCCTCGGCGCTTTCTACGCCCATCAATTCGGCGAGCCGGGTGCGCGCGCGGTTGACGCGCGACTTGATGGTGCCGACGGCGCATTCGCAGATGTGCGCGGCTTCCTCGTAGGAGAAGCCGGAGGCGCCCACCAGCACCAGCGCCTCGCGTTGGTCGGCGGGCAATTGCGCCAGCGCCTCGCGGAATTCGCGGAATTCAACCTGGCCGATCTGGTCGGGCTGCGTCTTCAGGCTCTCGGCATAGTGGCCGTCGCCGTCCTCCACTTCGCGCCGCCGCTTGCGGTATTCCGAGCGGAAATGGTTGCGCAGGATGGTGAACAGCCAGGCCGACATGTTGGTGCCGGGTTGGAATGAGTCGATATTGGCAAGCGCGCGCAACAGCGTCTCCTGCACCAGATCGTCGGCGCGGTCGACATTGCCGCACAAAGAAATGGCGAAGGCGCGGAGACTAGGCACCGCGCTGAGGATGGCATTGCGGACCGACTCGTCCATTGGCATTAACGCCTATCCTTATTCCCGTTGCCGTCGATGCGATTGAGCAGGTCCACAAAGCGGTCGGGGACGCCTTGGCCGACAACCTCGTCGTACATGGCGCGCAACTGCTGGCCGAGCCGAGCCTGCACTTCGCGGCTGAGCTTCGCCGGCTTGGCGTTGCCTTTCCTCTGGGATGCTGCCGTTTCCATCGTGCTCTGCTGCCCTGTGGGCTTACGCTCGTTCATCTTCGATCCCAAAATCCTTGGGCACGGGTTCTGCTGCCCGGCTCAGGTCCCCTGATCTAGTCCTGACCCAATCCCATAACCGGGCATATGGTTCCAACATGCGGGAACTTTTTGCAAATTCTCGCGTTGCCTGGGCTAAGGTAGAGCGAATCCTCGGGGGTCAATGGCTGGTCCGGGCCGCATTCGCGTTCCATTCGGGAGGGATTTTTGTCGACATCTCAAGCAGTTGCCCAGCATCTCCCTTATCTGCGCCGTTACGCCCGCGCGCTTGCGGGGAGCCAGCAGGCTGGCGATGGCTATGTGGCGGAGACGCTCGAAGCCGTGGTGCAGGAGCCCAGTCTCCTCGAGACCGGTGCCTCCACGCGGATCGCGCTGTATAAAATTTTCACCAAGATCTGGAATGCGCTGCCGGTCAACGAGCAGGCAATCCCCGGCACCGGCAAACAACCGGTCGAACGTCATCTGGCGCAGATCGCGCCGTTGCCGCGGCAGGCGTTCCTGCTGGTTGCCCTGGAAGGCCTTTCCGAGGACGACGCTGCCAAGGTGCTCGACATCGACGTGCCGAAGCTGCGCGCGCTGGTCGAGGAGTCCGGCCGCGAGCTCGCTGCTGAGATCGCCACCGACGTGCTGATCATCGAGGACGAGACCTTCATCGCGCTCGATCTCGAAAGTCTGGTGGAAAGCCTCGGGCATAACGTGCTGGGGGTGGCGCGCACGCATAAAGAGGCGGTCGCGCTTGCCAAGGCTAAACGTCCCGGGATCATCCTCGCCGACATCCAGCTCGCCGACGGCTCCTCGGGCTTGGACGCAGTCAACGAGATGCTGAGCTCCTTCCAGGTGCCGGTGGTATTCATCACGGCCTATCCCGAGCGCTTCCTGACGGGCGAGCGGCCGGAGCCGGCCTTCCTGATTGCCAAGCCCTTCCAGCCCGCCACCGTGTCGGCGGTGCTTAGCCAGGCGCTGTTCTTCGAGCGTAACGCCAGGCGGCGGGAGCGCAGGGCGAGCTAGCGGCTTTTCCGCGGTAAACCTAGTCTTCCAGGTTCTTCCAGGGCGTCCGGAAACCATCTACCATCCGCCGGTGCGGCCGGCGGATTTTGCTTGTTCGGGCCGTGCCGTAAGCTATTTGGGGGGATCACGATGCGAGGGAAGTCCGCGTTTCTGGCGCTCGCCGTAACGCTCTTGTTCGCCGGCGCGCCGCCGGCAAAGGCCGAGACGATCGGTTACGCCGAATCGCTCGGGCACCTGGCGGCAAGCTGCGGCAGGGACATCAACAGGTTCTGCCGCCGCGCCAATCTCGGCGGCGGGGAAGTGGCCGAGTGCCTGGAACGCCACAGCAGCAGGGTTTCCGCCGACTGCCAAGCGACCGCGTCCGAGGTGGCCGCGCTGTTGCGGGAAAGAGCAGCCGCGCGCGCCTCTATCCGGCGCGTCTGCGAATTGGATCGGCTCAAGTTTTGCGGCGGCATTCAGCCGGGCGATGCCCAGATCCTGGGGTGCATGTATGCTTCGCGCAATGCGTTGAGCCCGGGATGCCGCCAGGCCCTCGCCAATTCCGGCTACGAAGCCGCGCTCGATCCAGGTCCGCTCGGCTCGCAGCTGCACCTGAGTTCGCGCGACATTCTGACCAGCCTAGTCGGCATCGAGCGAACCAATATCGGCATGAGCGTGCAGCAGCTTCGCGAGCTTGCCGCACGTGCGGTGCGCGATCCTTCGCGCGCCGATCCGTACCATCGGGCGCCTTTGTTCGCGCAGCTTAACAGTCTCGCGCAGCTGACCATTGCGGTTGAGTTCGACTTCGATTCCGCCCGCATCAAGCCGAAATCCTACCGTGCCATCGGGCTTATGGCAGATGCCCTCTATCACCCGTCGCTGTACGGCTACTGTTTCCTGATCGTGGGGCATACCGACGCCACCGGCCGCCGCGAGTACAATCTAAGGCTCAGCGAACGGCGCGCGCGTGCCATTCAGGCGGCTCTCGCCAATCCCTTCGGCATCAGTCCGCGGCGCGTCGACGAGGTAGGGCTCGGTGAGGAGCAATTGTTCGACCCGCGTCATCCTAAATCGGGGGTGAACCGGCGCGTCCAGCTCATCAATATCGGTCAGATCGCGGGCAATCCGGAGTGTCCGGTCGTGCCGCTGCAGGATATCAAATAACGGGTGCAGACGGCATTTCACGCTCGCTCGCGTTTGCGGGCGAGCGTGTAGCCGAGCATCAAGGCCTCGACCAGCATAACCAATTGCATCTCGCGCCCGTTCTTGAGCGCGGGCGTGCTCGCTTTTGGCGACCTCGCCCGCATCGCCCACAACGCCGCGAGCATGATCAAGGCCAAGCCGGCATAGACCCCGCCCACGATCAGGCGGGCGTCGAGCGCGCCTACCTGAGCGTCGAGCGCAATCATGCCCGCAATGGTGAAGTGATAGACCGCGATCACGGCGAAGATCGCCAACGCCGCCGCGACGGCGGCGCGGCGCAGCAAGCGGGCCACAAAATGATTTGTGGCCATGGCGACAATCTGGTCCACCCGCATGGCGCTAGCGCCGGTTGGCGAGCCCGGCCAGAAATCCGATACCGGCAGCGACCGCCAACATGATGAAGGGACGCGCTTCGACTTCGTCGGTCAAGCGCTTGATCGCATCGCCGCCCAGCCGCGAGGCTTCGTCGGCGACCGAATGTGTCATTTCCGACGCGCTATCGCGCACGCGACTGGTGATGCGCTCAAGTGTCTCGCTCACGAAATCACGCACGTCACTGGAAGCGCCGGATGCCTCACTGCGCGCCGTGCCGGACAGCCGGCGCAGCCGCTTTTCGAGATCGTTCATGAGGTCTTCGATAGCCGCAATCTCTTCGGCGGCGGCCGATTTAGCTGCACGCGTCGTCATGTCGTCCCTCGCTTCTATTTTTGCTGGACTAGGAGCCGGAAGGAAAACGTGTGCAACGCGATAAAAGTTCCATCGCCGGGGCGCGCCGGCCATTTTCTGATGATTTTGTGAAACCGAGCGGCAGGGCTCGCGTTAAGGCGTTGCGCTAAAAAGCGGATTTGCCGCTCTTGCACACAAGGTCGGGCCTGCCGCGCCGTGCCAGGTTCGTTGACAGGGACCCTCGCTAAGCGAGTTATGGCAAAAATCCCGCTCCAGCATGCGCCGAGGCCGTGCGCGCATCGACCATCGGCGCGAGTCAGAAATTATTCGCCGAGGCGAGCGGAATGTCGCAAGCGGAAGACGGCAAGTTGGTCGAACTGGAAGCGGAGCATCGGCGGCTTCGCAAGCAGATCGAAGCGCAAACGCGCGAGTTGAACCTGCTGAGGGCGCGGTTCGCGCGCTACGAGACGGCGCTCCGCGGCTCGCACGTTACCGTTTTCACGCAGGACCGCGACTTGCATTACACCTCGGCCAGTAACGCCATGCTCGGCCATTCGGTCGAGGACATCCTCGGTCGTGGCGACGATGAAATCCTGCAAGCGGAAGGCGGCGCGGCAATCATCGCGCTGAAGCGGGAGGTATTGGCGACGGGGCAGGCCAAGCGCGCGGAACTCGCGTTCGCCGACGGGCCGGGAATGCGCTGGCAAGACCTGCATGTCGAACCGTTGCGCAACGAGGCGGGCATCGTTGTCGGGCTGACCTGCGCTTCGGTCGACGTCACCGAGCGCAAGGAGGGCGAGGCGCATCTGCGCCTGTTGCTGCGAGAGCTGACGCATCGCTCGAAAAACCTGCTGGCGGTGATCCAGGCCATGGCCCGGCAAACGGCGCGGCACGCCGGCTCGATCGACGTTTTTCTCAGCCAATTCAGCGCCCGGCTGCAGGCGCTGGCCGCCTCGCACGATTTGTTGGTCCGCCAGAGCTGGTACGGCGCGTCCATGAGCGAACTGGTGCGCTCGCAGCTCGCAACTTATATCGACCGCGCGCAAGACCAGATCGTTTTCGAGGGCCCGGATGTCGCGCTCAAGCCGGAAGCGGCGCAGAATCTCGGGCTTGCGCTGCATGAGCTTGCGGTCAATGCGGCAAAGTTCGGCGCGCTTTCCAGTCCCGACGGGCGCGTGTCGATCAGTTGGCAACGTGACGGCAGCGGCGTGACGTTCGATTGGCAAGAGCAGTTCGGGCCGGCGGTGAAGCCGCGCCGTAAACGCGGCTTCGGCAGCATGGTGATCGAGCGCAACCTGGCGCTCGCCCTCGACGCCGAAGTCGACGTCGATTTCGCGCCGGACGGCATGCGCTGCCACATCGTCATACCGGCCGGCCAGGTCCTTGAGGCGCGCTGAGCGGAACGTTTTCCCCCGCGCGCCGTTACGTTAGCGACTCAAACGACATGCGCCATTGCGGCGACTGGTCCTCGCCGCAACTCGGCAGAAGGACGATCATGCGCGGGTTCGCGGGATATTTGCTGATCGGCAGCTTCGCGGCCCTGGCCATGGGCCTGGCGACGGTCGCCGGGCTCGGCCTTGCGGTCGGCGCGCGCCCGCTGACCGAGCGCGGGCAAGTCGTCCAGTATGTCGACCGCGCACACAAAGGTGATCGGCTCGACACCCATACCACGACCGGCACGCCTCCCTTAACTCCGGCATACAAGCGGCCGGTCAGGATGCCGGTCGGCTGCGAACCCGTGTTCAGCACTTTGGCGGCTTCCGCGCAGGCGAATTATTCGGGGCGCTGCGTCGCGCAACTGCCGCTTGCCGCCGCGCGCGCTGGCTAGGCGAGCCGCGGGATAGGCGAGCCCTGGCGGAACTTTCTCGCTTGCGCTAGGTTCCCAACGTTCCTGTTTGCGCGAGGGTCTCGACTTTCCTGTCTGCGCGAGGTTCTAAACTTTCCTGTTTGCGCGAGGGTCTCACGATGACATCAACAAGGAGTACGCCATGCATCGGCGCATGATCGGTTACGTCGGATTGGCGTTGGCGGCGGCGGCGCTTGCATTGCCGACGGCGTCGATGGCGCAGCACGTCAACCGGACCAAGGTCGGCACGCTGACCTGCGACATTTCCGGCGGGATCGGCATAATCATCGCATCGAAAAAGGACGTCACCTGCATGTATACGCCCGCGAACCCGGGACCGCGCGAGGTCTATGTGGGCCACATCAGCAAATTCGGCCTCGATCTCGGCGCCACCAGCGGCGGGCAGATGGTGTGGGCGGTCTATGCGCCGACCACCCAGCATTTCGGCGCCCTTTCCGGCGACTATGTCGGCGCCACCGCGGAAGCCACCGTCGGCGCCGGGCTCGGCGCCAACGCCCTGATCGGCGGGTCGGACCGCACGATCGCGCTGCAGCCGCTCTCGGTGCAGGGACAGACCGGGCTCAATGTTGCCGCAGGCGTTGCCGGATTGACCTTGCGCCCGGCGCGCTGACGCCGGCTCAGCATCATGACGCGTGCAGCCGCCCGAGAGGGCGGCTGTCGTCTTTTCGCGCCAATGGTTAGCGTCGCGACTTGGCGTTGGCGAAGATTTTCCGCGAATGCGGGGAAAACCGTGGCCTCAAATGGGCCCTTCCAGCTCCGTGCTGTAGGGGCGCACGCTGTCGGCGACCGAATCGGCGATGTGCTCCTTCGAAATCATTCCGACGATGTTGCCGCCGCGCGGCACGCCACGACCCTTGGTGACTATCGACATGGCGGCCCCGCGCCGCCACATGCGCTCCACCACGTCGAACACCACGTCCTGGGCGCGCGACACGGTGAAGTTCTTCTGCGCGATATCGCCGAGCCGCACGCCCGAATAGGCGCTTTCCAGCCCGAGCCGCAGTTCGGTATTGACACGCAGCACGCCGACGATCCGCTCGCCTTCGGTGACCACGATGTGTTTGAAGCCGCCTGCCGAGGTCTCGCGCAGGAACGCCGCGAAATCGGTCTCCGCCGGCAGCACCAGCACGCTCTTGTCCATGACTTCCTCGGCGTGGCGGACCAGGAACATGTTGGCGTGCAGCGCCTTGGGGATGAGGTGGCCGCGGTCGACCAGCTTGACGGTGTAGATGTTTTCGCGCGAGAGCAGCCGCCTGACGCCGATGGCGATCGCCACCGCCACGATGATCGGCATGATGATGTCGTAGTCGCGCGTCATCTCGAAAATCATGGTGACGGCGGTCATCGCCGCGCCGGTGCCGCCGCCGACCATGGCCGCCATGCCGATGATGGCGCAGTTGACCGGATCGACGCCGTGCACGGGGCCGAGCGCGGTGACGATGCTGCCGAAGGCGGCGCCCAGCGTGGCGCCCATGAACAGCGAGGGCGAGAAGATGCCGCCCGAGGCGCCCGAGCCGAGGCTGACATTGGTCGCAAACAGCTTGGCGAGGAAAAGTCCGAGCAAAAGCGCAATGCCGGGCAGGCGTTCTTCCAGGATGGCCTGGATCGTGGCGTAGCCAACACCCTCGACGAAGTAGTGGCCCTGATAAATCAGCAGCGCATAGATCAACGCGCCGACCATCAGCATGCCGATGAAATGCCGCAAATACGCGTTCTTGATCTTCTCGAAAACGTCTTCGCAGAACACCAAGCCGCGGATGAAGGCCACGGCCGCCAGACCGATCAGGATTCCGAGCAGGGCAAAGACAAGCAACGCCGAAATGGGCGCCTGCTCGTTGTGCAAGGCGAGCGCGGCCGGCACCGAGAAGGCCGGTTGCAGGCCGAGAAACACGCGGCCGACGAATGTTGCCGTGCCGGTGGCGAGCGCAACCGGCAGGAAAGTGCGCGCGCTGATTTCCGGCAACATGAGTTCGATGGCGAACATCACGCCGCCGATCGGCGTGTTGAAGGTGGCGGCGATGCCGGCGCCGGCGCCTGCGGCAACCAGCGTGATGCGCTGCCACGGCATCATCGGGATCATCTGGCCGAGCGTCGAGCCGAGGGTCGAGCCGATTTGGATGATCGGGCCTTCGCGACCGACCGCCGCCCCGCTGCCGATGGATACGGCCGAGGCGAACGACTTGATCGCCGCGACCACAGGCCGGATCTTGCCTTCGCGGTAGTAGATCGCGTCAAGCACTTCCGGAACGCCGTGGCCGCGCGCTTCCGGCGCAAAATTCTCCACCAGGAAGACCACGATCATGCCGCCCAGTGCCGGCACCAGAATAATCCAGGGGCCCCAAGGGCTAGCCGGAATGAATTGGTTGGCGTCGTAGAAAATCGAAATTTTGCCGTTGAAACCGATATTGACGATGAGAGCGATCAGCGCCCGGAAGAAGACGGCGCCGAAGCCGGTGATGCAGCCGACCACGAGCGCCAGGAGCGACAGGTAGAAGAGGCCGATGCTGGTGCGGAGGGGTTTTGCGGAATCCGTCTGCGTCGGGGACTGCATCGTCGAACTGACTGTCAGGGCCGGCGCTGGGCGCGCCGCGCGAAGCAGGGACCACCGGCCGGGTTGAATTCTTGGACCGCGAGAAGAACTCGCGACATGGATTGATAGGCAGGGACTACCCCACATCGTCAGCAGGAGCAACCCTGCTTGACCGTCAGCCGAAGGTGAAAGCGTCGTGGTAGGCACCCTGCACGCTACCGCCGGGAACCGGGCCGCCGCCGGGCACGTGCACCATGTTGCCGATGACCGCGCAGGTCGAGCCATGCAGCCCATGGCGCGGGATCGCCATCGGCGTGCCGGCTTCCCAGCTGTCGGTCTTGGGGTCGTAAATCTCGTTGGTGCCGAATACCCGGCCGGTGGCTTCGCCGCCGAACACCACGATCTTGCCATTGAAGTAGACGCAGGACGGCCCGCTGCGCGCGGTCGGCAGCGGCGCGCGGAACGACCAGGCGTCTGTCTTGGGGTCGTAGACGGCGTTGAGCGAGGTGTTGAAGTCGTAACTGTCCATGCGCCCGGCAATGGCGTGGATTTTGCCGTCCACAACCGCGACCCCCATATGGTCGCGCTGGCCGACGAAGGGCTGCGTGCCGGTCGAGCCGCGCATGCCGGCCAAAAACGTGTATTTGTCCGCCGCCGGGTCGTAGATCTCGTGCCACTCGACCGAGCGCACATCGCGCCCGCCGAGCAGGTGAATGCGGCCGTCAAGCGCGATGGCCGAAATCGCCCCGCGCGGGCGGGCGAGGCCGGCGATCGGCGCCCATTGGTCGCTCGCCGGGTCGTAGACGAAGCATTTCGAATGCGGGCAGCGGTTCTGCTCGATGAAACCGCCGAACGTGTAGATCTTGCCGGCGAGCGAACAGCCGGCGACGTGATTGCTGCCGATTGGGTAGGGCGCCTTCAATTCCCAGGCGCCCGTCTTCGGGTCGAACACCTGATGGAAGCTCTGGTCGACGCGGTGCTTGGCATAGCCGGCGATGGCGTGGATCCTGCCGCCGCATTCGATCACCGCATGTTCGCCGGTCGGGACCGGCAGGCGTGGCTGCACCAGCCATTTGCCGGGATTGGCGGCGAGCGGCGCGACGCTCGTCATGTAGCGCTGCTTTTCCACCGTCTTGGGGATATCGGTGATCGATCTGTCGTTCAGCCCGAGAAAGAGCGGGAGTTCTTCAGTCATGACTGACCTCAACTGACATAGGCCGGGACGGCGTCGCGCAGCAGCGCGCGCGTGAGCGCGACGCCCTCGCGCGCCACCTCGTAAGGCGAGCGCGCCCACATGTCGGGATTGGGCGCTTCGTAGGAGAGATAACCGGTGTAGCCTTTCTCGGCGAGCAGGCCGAGCACCTCGCGCCATTTCACGATGCCTTTGCCGGGCGGCAGGCGGTCGGTCGGCCGCCGCACGCCGCTTACCGGGTTGGGCGATACGTCGCTGTATTGGAAGCAGTAGATTTTCTCGCTCGGCAGATCCTTGAAGCTCGCCCCGCCGTAGCCCGAGCGCTCGAAGTGATAGGCATCGATCAGATAACCGCAGTTCGCCTTGTCGGCGGCCTCGATCAATTCGCACAGCACCGGCAGGCTGTTGAGCACGTCGTGTTGCGAATTGTACTCGATGGCGAGCCTGAGGCCGTATTCGCCGGCGATGTCGCCCGCGCGCTTGAGATAGTCGATCGCCCGCGGGATCGGCCCGTTGAGCGGGCCGGGCGCGCTCATCAGCATGGTGCAGTCAAGCGCCACCGCATTCTCGCAGAACTCGCGGAACACCTTGAACAGCCGCTCGCTCTCCTCGCCGGTGGCGAACAGCCAACCGTATTCGACGCCGAGCACGCCGACCGCGATGCCGGCGGCGCGGATGAGATCGAGCACCTCGCCGTTGTTCATGCCGGCGTCGTAGCAGCGCTTGAAATCGGTGCGGCGCACTTCGACCGCGTCGAAGCCCGCCTGCTTGGCGGCATCGAGCGCCGTCTTGAGCGGCGTGGTGTCGAGCGTCCACAAGTGCAGGGCAAGCCGCCCGAATTTATCGGTCATTTTTCCCTTGGCGCATGATCAGCCCGGTCCTCGCTTTTCAGGATCACGCGCGCTATCCCTCGTACTGCAAAATATAAAGCCCGGCATTGGTATCGGTGAGATACATGACGCCGTTGGCGTCGACGAACACGTCGCAGGACTGGATCACCTTGGCCGGATTGGGCCTTTGATCGACGATCCGCTCCGGCGGCGGCGGCACGAAATAGCCGACCTGCCGCGGCTGGTAAGCGTCGCTTATGTCGTACACGCGCAAGCCGGCATTGTGATAGGTGGCGAAGACGGTGTCCTCGCTCTGCAGCGAACCGGGGCGGTTCTCGTGCAGGTTATGCGGGCCGAACTTGGCGCCCTTTTTGCAGAAATCTTCCTCGGCGGGCGTCGGCAGGGTGGCGATCGATACGGGATTCGTAGGCTCGCGCACGTCGATCACCCAGCTATAGGCGATGCCGTTGGCGCAGTTCGCCGAGGTCGCCTCGTCGGCGAGGATCATGAGCTTGCGGCGCGCCAGCGGCAGCGGCGTGTGCGCGCCGCCGCCGAACGGCGGCGCGTAATTGCGGTGGCTGAGGAGCTTGGGGTTCGGCGGATCGTTCATGTCGTGGATGGTGTAACCGCCGTCGCGCCAGGCGGCGAAGCCGAGATTGTCCGCGGTGATCATGTGATGCAGCGCCGTGCGCTTGCCGAACGAGGCGGGCGGCGTCTCGCCGCCGGCGCGGTGCATGCCGGGCAGCCACCAGCGGCCGGCAAGCCGCGGCTTGGCCGGGTCTGAAACATCGACGACCGCCAGCGCATGGTCGATGAAGCCCTCGAAATGCACCGAGGCATAGGCGTAACGGCCGCCGACCCACCAGATGCGATGCGCGCCGAAACCGGGCGTGTGCAGAAACCCGATTTCGCGCGGCGCCGCCGGCTGCGACACGTCGAATACGCGGATGCCGGCACCGAAGGGCTGCTCGGTGCTGAGCGAGTCGCCAAGCGATCGGGCGTAATAATCGGCCTGGCTCGCATATTGCTGCATGGCCCAGATGTTCGGCCCGTTCACCGCCAGCAGGATGTCGCCGTGGATCTGCAAATGATGCGAGCGGGTATTCTTCGGCGCGGCGACGAAGGCGACCGTCTTCGGCTTGCGCGCATCGCGCACGTCGACGACGGTGAAGCCGTCGCTGAACATGTGACCGATGAAGGCGTGGCCCTTGTGCACGATGACCTGCACGCCGTCCGGCCTGCCGCCCTGGTCGCAGCGCGACAGGAAGCGGATATTCGCGGAATGCGTCGCCGCCGCGCTGCTACTTCGCTCTGTCAAAGTCATCGCTACATCGCCTGAAGATGCGCGGGGCCCGGCCCGACACTTTCGCCGAACCGGGCCCTGCTCATTGCCGTTTCTGCTCAGCCTGTCGGCGGAGCGATCTCGTCGAGGCCGCGCTGGCGCGCTTCCGGTCCGAGTTGCGTCACGGCCGCCGCCGCGATCACCAGGACGGCGGCGATGCAGGCGAACACGGCGGTCAGGCCCCAATTGTGCTGGATCCACGGGATCGCCATGAAGATGCCGGCGGTGGACAGCCGCCCGACGCCGGCGGCCCAGCCGAAGCCCGAGGCGCGCGCATTGGTGGGGAAGACTTCCGAGGCGAAAATCTGCATCGAGTTGCCGGCCACCTGGATGAAGAACACCATGATGAAGCCTGCGATCAGCAGCTGCGTATTGCTGCCGGCATTGGCGAACACGATCGCCATGATGCCGGCGCCGGCGAAGGCAAGCACCGAGGTGATCTTGCGGCCGTATTTGTCGAGCGCGTACATCATGAAGATGCTGGCGCAGGGCACCGCAAAGTTCATGCCGAGGATGAACTCGAGCGATTTGGTGATGCTGAAGCCCTTGTCGTGCATAATGTTGGGCAGCCAGCCGCCGAGCCCGATGGCGACGCCGAAAAACGCCGAGAAGCAGATCATGCCGGCGATCACGCGTATCGGAAACATGCGGAACACGATGGCGAAGGGATCGCTCTTGGTGTCGCTGGCGGCTCCCGTGGTGAGCGTTTCGGTCGGGCCGGCGATGCCCATGCGGGCGAGCACGTCGAGCGCTTCCTTACCTTTGCCGTGCGTGGCGAGATAGCGCGGCGATTCCGGCAGCGCGAAGCGGAACACCCAGACGATGAGCGCGCCGATGCCGATGACGATCCACACGCCGCGCCAGCCGATCTGATCGCGGAAGGCGAGCGTGAACAGCGTCGAGATCGGCCATACGCAGGCGCCGCCGATGAAGTGCACCAGCGCGAGGATGCGCCCGCGGATGAGCTTCGGCGAATATTCGCCGGCATAGGCGAAGGCGAGCGGCTGCTCGCCGCCGAGCCCGAGCCCGGCGACGAAGCGGCAAGCCACCAGAAGCCATACCGACGGCGCCAGCGCGCCGAGGATGGTGAACACGCCGAAGATCAGCAGGTTGAGCTGGTAAACCGTCTTGCGGCCGAAGCGGTCGGAAAACTCGCCTTGCCCGATGCCGCCGAGAAACATGCCGAACACGGTGGCGCTGCCGATCCAGGCGGCTTCGGCCGGCGTCGCGAACTTGCTGGCGATCATGTCTGGGATGAGCGCTCCCAACACGATGAGGTCGATCACGTCGAAGAAGTAGCCCGCCGCGATTAGTGCGATCACCTTGATATGCAGCGGCGATATCTTCGCATCGTCGAGCGCATTGCCGACGAAACCCTCGATGGTTTGAGCCACGGCATTTCTCCCCTATCGCAGTTCAACGGACCCTGTTGTGTGGTTCTTGGCGTGGGTCCGCGCGGCAAGGATGATCCACATTGCCGATGTTGGCTAGCCCAAGGGGCGGCGGGCAGCCGAATAGCGGTGGACCGAGAAGCCGATTTCAATTTGTGAAAGGCGAAGGGAGGCAGGACTGGCTGGGGAACTAGGATACGCTCCGGCCCACGACGAACACCCTGAAATCCAGGCCTTTTTCGTTCGGCAAGGTAGCTTGTGGGAGCATTGTGGGAGCGCGTCAAGGGTCGCTAAGGTCGCCGAGTAAAGCCCGCAGTTGCTCAGGTTGCGGCAGCAGTGTTCGGTTTTTTGAAAGCACCCCGCCGGTCAAATTTCTGGCCGAATGAGCGACGAAAGGGGCCCATTCGATCGCGTTCTGCGCAGGTCAAGAGCCAAGCCGCTTGTCGCACCTCCATGCACCGGGGTCTTGGCTCATGGCTCCCTTGGGACCGCATTTCGCGCTCCATTGGCGAGCTTGTTGCGCACCGTCATTGCGTGCCACTGACCACCGCGTGAGCTACGACGGGCATTCAGCGCATTAGCTATGTCCCGCAGAGAGCTTGCGCCTGAGCGCTGTATCTCGCGGATCACCGGCAGCAGGTTAGCTGCGCGGCGATCAGCAACCGCGCCCAAGAAGAACCCCGCTGGAGCGGGGCTGGTTAGTCAAGGAGAAATCTATTTGACCCGTTGGTTTTCGGCCGACGATTTGCCATTCCTTCCAGCCACAAGGTCATACTTGATCCGCTGGAAGACCTCACTTTAATGCCCCGTCGCGCTGATGTGATATTGGGAGGGACGCGAGGGCCAGGCCCAAGTTTGTCCATTTCAATCGGGCCCGCTGTTGGGCCTGTTGCGGTTCGCTATCTCCTCCTCGATGCTTTGACCTTGGTTTTCCTGCCGGGCTTTGGAATAAGCTTTGCGAGTTTTGTTTCAAATTCCTTTGGGTCCGCGATTGTAGATATATCGATGTCAACGTCTACCTTGTGCAGTTTGTGCCCGGGCGCGAATGAGACGTGGGCCTCTACGTCCCCGACCTTCTCGGAAAGTTCGTGACCCTGAACGGCGCCAATAAGCTTGCCGCGGCGGTCGGTGACAATCGTGAACTTTGTCATGTCAGTCCTCCGCCTTGCAGGTTGTGGAAGCCGCCATACTGACTTTGGTTCGTGATGTTCACAAAGTAAGTGGCATTCGCGTTTCTTTGCAACTGTTTGCGCTGCTGGTCTGCTAAGTACACCGGACTGGCGCCATGCCAATGCCCATAAAACTTAATGTCAGCGCAGGCAAATTGCGGGCCCATGTCCGTGCTGTAACTATAGTTCCATGTCGCGGTAGCGCCCGGGGCTAGGTAAACCCAAGGGCCGACGTTTTTGAAAGCCATGGCCTCCTCCAGTGTCCTGTTGCGCAGTCCCCAAAAGGTAAACGGGGCATTCCGGCCGTTTTTCCAAGTCTCGTCTTCCAAATCAGTACAGTATGCGTATAGCATTTTCATCCCGATCTGCGAATAACATCCTTATACTCAGCAAATGGCAACCGGCGGCGCCGCTGGCGAGATCTCCTCAGCGTAGGTATACTCCGTTCAGGCTTTCGTCATGCGCGGAATGAAATTGGGTTTGTGATGTTCGAGCCCCAGGCGGTGCAATAGCGCGATCAGTCCTGACCGGCCTTGGTAAACGACGCTGAATTCATTCTCGATCCAGGCGCCGACCTGGCGCGTTGTATGTGGTAAGGCAGCGGCAACCCAGGCTTTCCGCTTTTCCTGTTGCTCGCCGCTCAACTGGCAAACGCTGCCCGCGTAGCTGAAGTTCGTCAGGCCCTCGATCCCATCCGCTTCATACAGGCGATACCAAGTGCGGATGGTGTCGTCGTCCAGAAACAGGACCTTCGCAATCGCTTCGCAGCTCATCCCATCGTCGAGCAACACCAGCGCGTTCGCACGCCGGGCCAAACGATGAGCGGCCGACCCGTTCCGAGCCAACTCGATCAGGTCTTGTCGCGATTCTTTGTCCAGAAACCCGGGCCGTATCATCCGTACGGTAGAATCCGGTTCGCGCCGTTTGGCAAGGGGGGTTCTTCGGATTCTCGGGGAGTCCGGGTATGCCAGAACAGTAACCGGTTTGCTCACCAGTTCCTAAGCCTGCAAATACCGTTGGGCACGCGGCATGTACGACCAACTTCCAATGTCCCATGCCGCGCGCATCCGTTCGACAGCTTGCACGCGCTCATGGTGATGTGGGCGGCGATACTTTTCGGGCATTCGTATCGGTTTCCTCACTCGCTCGTGACCCATCGTTGCGTCCATGCGGCGCAGTGGGATGTCCCACCGGCAGGGCAGGGCATTGAAGAAATCAATCCGCCCACGAGTTCAGCGCTGTATACACCATACCTAGAACCACGCTGTAGGTCAGTAACATTGCAAGTGACATCAGGGCGGGTGCTATGCCTAGCCCAACCTGAAATCCAAATGGGCCTAGACCTATCAAAGGAAAGAAAATCGTATCCATTATCACCCATCCGATTAGGCCGAAGGTTAGTCCCTTGACCGCGCCAGTTTCGCCGGGCAACAGCCGATGGATGCGCCCAAACAAAAATCCGAGAATAGCCATACCATTAAAAAATGTAAGCGCCCAAGGGACAAACGCCGGGACGTTCTCGCCAAGCCAGTAGCTCAAGGCGATTTGAAAGCTGTGATATGGCTGAAACGACGGAAGCAAGCCGCTCCACGCTTTAAAATACATGAGCAGCGCATGCACGGTGGTGCCTGCCAAGCCAGCAATGGCGGATTTCCAAAGCCATCCCTTAAACATCGCGAAGTTAGCCGCTAGTTACAAGGTCCAACGAAATGATGGGCGGAAGCGGAAGGGCGGGGTTGATCCAAATCAATTGCTATTAGTATGGCGCTTCGTGCCGACCCCCTGCCGCGACCTAGGCAACTGCGAGTTTTACTCCGAGTTTTTGAAACCACCCCGCAGGTCGGATTTCTGGCCCAATTGGGAGACGAAAGGGGACCCGCGTTCGGGCGTACAGCCGAGAATTCGGCGCGCGACGTAACCGAGCAAATTGTCGCAAGACTGATAGAGATGGCATCCAAAGAAGCCTGCGCACTGGGTCACTCGGCACGCGGATCTACCCTATTACGCGAAGGCGACGGCCAAACCGTGGAGCCGGGCGTTCTCGCGGGTGGGCGCAATCAGGACCGGGGAAGCCCGGTGCCCAGTCAGACAAAAAGGCAATGACACAACAGCCTGGTAGCCCTACTGTATCGCACTCTCGGGGAGGTGAGGCATGCGACGGCTGGTGACAGTTTCAGCAATTGTAGGTGCGTTTGCGCTGCTGGGTTGCAGCCAACCAGCGCCGGGCCCTCAAGGCCCCGCGGGTCCAAAAGGGGCGCAGGGGCCACAAGGCCCGCAAGGGCCTGCTGGACCAAAAGGTGAGGCCGGATCTCCTGGGCCTGCTGGACCAAAGGGTGAGGCGGGGCCTGCTGGGCCTCCAGGCCCTGTTGGACCAAAGGGTGAGGCCGGGCTTCCTGGACCTGCCGGACCAAGGGGTGAGGCGGGGCCTGCCGGGCCTCCAGGCCCTATTGGACCAAAGGGTGAAGCGGGCCTTGCTGGACCAAAGGGTGAGGCTGGGCCCGCCGGACCTCCTGGACCTGCCGGACCAAAGGGCGGAACTGGCCTTCCGGCAACGTTCCACGTCGTGAGAGGCACCGGCTTGGTAAGCTGTGCGGAGAATGAGTTGCTCGCATCGTTAATTTGCGCGAGCGGCGCAACCGATGGCGCGAAATGTGCCAACCCCAATACAGCGGCTATCGGATTGTGCGTGCCAAAGCAGTAGGTAACTCTGCTCGACGTTCTCTATACTGGGGCGCTGTGCAAGCCGCTGTGCAAGCCAATGCTCCCTGCAGCCGGCGAGGTCAGTTAGCGTCGCCGGCGAATATAGTGCGGTCCCGTAGTGTACGTAAAAAATTTTAACTTCAACGGTTCCCTGGCGAACTGCCTGTGATAGTCCGGATGAACCTGGTGGCGACGGGAGTGAGGTGAGATAGTTGTCCGTTCTTTAATCGCGTGCGGCTTGTCAAGTCCTCCCGTTGAACATCACCTGCCGGGGTCATGGTTCTTTCCGCGGTCGCCTGGCGCCGCATAATGGTGTTCAGCAGTGTGGCGTCTCAATGTGAAGAGCGCGATGTGGGGAACAATTGCGTTCCTTATCCGCAGGGACGAACTCCGAGATCACCGACACCATCGTCCCGGCAGGGACGATTTCCGCGAGGGCGGAACTCAGGATTGACTATCGATTGATCGGCCCCCATCGAGTGGTCCAGGTGGAATGTTAGTTGAGAGTCGGCCCTTGCGCTAGCGTGGCCGGCGGAGTTGGTCGACGTAGCGCAGCCGGCCACGCGGCGAAGGCGGGCACGAATACTTCCGGTGCTGGTGGCTTGTAGCCCAGCGATTCATGCGGCCTGATTGCGTTGAAGTGGCGCCGCCAACTTTCGATGACGATTTGGGCCTCCCGCAGCGTGTAGAAGATTTCACCATCGAGCAGTTCATCACGCAGGCGTGCGTTGAAGCTTTCGACGTAACCATTCTCCCAGGGGCTGCCTGGTGTGATGTAGGCGGTCTTTGCGCCGACCGCTGTGATCCACTCCTGCACAGCCTTGGCCACAAACTCCGGCCCATTGTCGGACCGGATGTGGCCGGGCACGCCACGCAGGATGAAGAGATCGGACAGCACGTCGATCACATCGATGGCCTTGAGCTTGCGGGCGACCCGGATCGCCAGGCATTCGTGGGTAAACTTGTCGATGACATTGAGCATTCGATACTTCCGTTCATCGTGGGTGCGATCCTCGACAAAATCGTAGGACCAGACGTGATTGCGGTGCTCGGGCCGCAGCCGCATGCACGATCCGTCCGCCAGCCAGAGCCGGCCGCGCTTGGGTTGTTTATGGGGGACCTTTAGCCCCTCGCGCCGCCAGATCCGCTCGACCCGCTTGTCGTTGACGATCCAGCCCGCCTGCTCCAGCAACCCGGCGATCTTGCGATAGCCGTAGCGGCCGTATTGGCGGGCCAGCGCAATGGTGTCGGCGGTGAGCCGCTCTTCGTCATCACGGCCCCGCGGTACCTTGCGCTGCGTCGAGCGGTGCTGCCCGAGCGCCGCACAAGCGCGGCGCTCGGAGACATGCATGACTTCTATGACCTGCTCGATACAGGCGCGTCGGCGCGCGGGGCTTAGAAGTTTCCCCGGGCGGCCTCCTGCAGAATGAGCTTGTCCAGCGTCAGGTCCGAAACCGCCTTGCGCAGGCGGCTGTTCTCGGTCTCGAGCTCCTTCAGGCGCTTGACCTGTTCGGTCTTCAGCCCGCCGTACTCCTGGCGCCACCGATAATAGGTGACTTCGCTCACGCCGATCTGGCGGATGACATCAGCAATGTCCTGCCCCTGCGATATCAGTACATCCGCTTGTCGCAGCTTCGCGACGATCTCTTCAGGCTTGTGCTTCTTCTTCGGCATCTCGGTCCTCCTTCATGTCAAAAGACATAGTTCAGGTCGGACCACTTTTCAGGGGGAGGACCAAGTGGCTCCTTCGACGACACGCCCAGCGATTTTGATCAGACGCAGACGCAGTGTGTTGAATTCCGCCCGCGCCCACGCCGAGCGCTTGGGCGCCGCAGCCCGCAGGGCGTGCAACAGCCAATAGGCGGCGGTATGCAAGATCAGGCGCATCTGGTTGGCGCGTGGATCGCGACAGGAGGTGCGATCGGAGGCGAGCTGGGCCTTATGCAGCTTGATGAAGTTCTCTGTCTGGCCGCGCCCGCAGTAGACGGTCTCGTAAAGATATTTGGCCGTTCCGGGCAGCGAGGTGACAATGAAACGGATATCGAGGCCGAGCTTCGTCGCCTCGATGCGGGCGACCATGCGGCGTTGTGTCCCCCAGCTCTTGGCACCGTAGCGCAGCGCCTTCCAGCTGCGTTGCTTCTCGGCCCCGGTGATCGCACGCCGCACACATAGTTCATCGGCGACGGGCCTCACCATGGCATGAAGCACCGGGTTGCCGCCGAACCCGAAAATGTAATCAACACCATTGGATTCACACCAATCCATCACTTCCAACCGGCCATAATGGCTGTCGCCTCGCACCAGGATATGCACTTTGGGCCAGTGCCGCCGGATGCGCGCGATCACTCGCTTGAGGATGGTGCGCACTTCCACTCCGGTCGGCGTCTTGCCCTCGCGCAGGATCACCGCCACCGGCTTGCCGCTGATGCCTTCGTAGATATGGATGGGCAGAAAGCAGCGCTCATCGTAGTGCGCGTTGAACAGGGAGAGCTGCTGCTTGCCATGCACCGCGTCGAACGTGTCGTCGAGGTCGAGGATGATCGAGGCTGGCGCCCGCTTCCAGCTGGCGCAGAACAGGTCTACCATCGCGCCCATCATCCGCGCGATCTCAGTTCGGCTCGGCGCGTTCTCCAGCCGCGACATCGTTGGCTGCGAGCACAACGGCTCGCCGCTCTCGGGGGCACGACCGAGCGCCATTTTGAACACCGGATCATAACGCAGCGTCGTGCAGTCGTTGGTGTCCTCGTATCCCGCCGCAATCGCAAACATCCGCAGCCGCAGCATCTCCACCAGTGTGGTCGATCCGGTTTGGGTCGCGGTGATCGGTCAAACACGCCGCCAATCGTGTCGCGATGCTCAACCGCTGCTCGACACCGCGCAACAGCAGCACGCCCGCGTCGGACGACAACATGCCGCCGTCAAAGGCGATGCTCACCTTCTTGCGCGCCACCGCTGGCAAGTCGAAGGGTAATTGGCTATCCTGCTGCATGACGGGTGTGGCGCTCCTCGATCGCTCGCTTGATGAGGCTTCAGCACCAGAATCATGCGGTGAATCGCGGCTTCCCGCTACATCCGTCGCCCAAAAATCCTGGCGTCATGAATTATTCGGGCTAGAGCGCTTGAAGCGTGTGGGATCATCCACCGTGCTGGCAAAGGCCAACGCCGTGACAGGGCCAACCCCGGGTACCGTCATCAATCTTCGAACGGTTTGGTCAGCTCGGGCGAGCGGCTTGATCTGGTCGTCATACTTGAGGATCTGAGTCATCATAGCGGAGTGAGCTGAGAGTAACGGCTCGATCAGAGGTCGCAGGTATGGCGCGTCGCGTAGAGCTGTGACGATTTTGCTCGCCAGCGTCCGACTGCCAGCCTTGCCCAAGATGATTCCCAGGCTCTTGAGGAGCCCGCCCATCTGATTCTCGATGTCGCGCCGGATGTCGACCAACTTGGCACGCGCCGCTAGTGTCGCGCGAACGTGGCGGCTCTCGAGGCTTTTGACTTTGGCTTCGCGATACCACCCCATGCGCGCCATCTCGGCCAATCCGCGTGCATCATTCCGGTCGGATTTATTCATGCGCATCGACAATGCCGCTCTCGCATGTCGTGCGTCCAGGCAGATGACCGGAAAGCCGAGCGACTTGAGCTCATGCCAGAGCCAATTCGAGAGGGAGCCGGTCTCAAAGACGATGCGGCATGCACCCGGTGCACGCCTCCGCAATACCTTTGCAATCGCCTCGGGTCGCGATGGCACATTGCCTTCGAAGACAAGGTCGCCAGTCTGGCCGAGAACGCATACGCTGGTCTCTTCCATCGAGACGTCCAATCCAACATACTTTTCCATGGTTGCTCTCCTTTGGCTTGATAAATCCGACGAGGCCCGATCGGGACCTCGAATCACCGGGAGAGCAACCGCCCGCGATTACGCCATGTGAAGAATTCAGATGCGCCCTGTAGATCGTGGCAATACGATCTTGGCACGTAATCGATTTTGCAATAAAGCGGAGTAGCCGCCGGTGTTTTCCTGCGATTTTGGATTTCGGATTTTGCAGCTTCGTGATTCCGTTGACGCCTGATTCGGCGCCGGGGGGAAGCGATGGGCACCCGCGCGATGATCGTCACGACGACCTGTTTCGCCCTCTGCTCGATCGGATCATCAATCTTCATCACCCGCTGGTGCGGTTGGCGCAGTTCGCGCGCCGCTTTGGCTCGGTGTGCAGCGCTCGGGGCGCCTTGTCGGGAGAGAACAATCACAACAAAACTCGAATTCACCCGGCATCTTGCCGGTCTCTCGGATGTAGCTGTCCAGGAGCATCGCTTGGTGCGGTCGAGCATCGTCTTGGTGGCTTCGACCTCGTCATAGGTGCGCGCTGGCGTCGGCTCAACGTCGAAATGATCGCGTTCTCGATGTCGATGAGGTAATTGAGCCCAAAGCCGAACTGAACATCGGCCTTGGCGGTCCAGGCCGAGCAAGGATCGCTCGGCGATATTACCTTCGGCGGCTTGCGATCCGGATTGGGTTCAATCTCGGCTTTGAGTGCGGTGAGGTATTCTTTGACAGCGCGCGTCTGGCGCTCGGGCTCCGCCCATTCAATCTCGTCCGGCGATATCCGCAAACGGCTTTACTTATTGAAACCAACGTCCATCATTTGCTCTTTAGAGGCCTCGGGAGGCCTGCATGTTGCGCGGGTCTGCACGACTGCCTGCGTTTTGACGACAAGAGCGCAACGCCAGGAGAGAGAATGCACCAACGGCACGAGCTAATGACGGAAAGGGTCCGTAACGCCGCTATCATGATCTACATGGTCGGCAACGCTTTAACCTTTACGAAGTTATTGTCCACGGAACTGGCTGGCCTCCAAGAAACAGGTGAATTTGGAGGCAAGATCGTGAAGGCACTCCTTTTTTCGTTCGTTTGGCCGTTCTACTGGATTGGGCGCGCGCTTTTCGGTTAATAATAATTGCCGAACCGTGTCGAAGCTCGGACCTTTACCTTTGCAAGGCTTGAAGAGCTGAGCCGCAAATCTAGTGCGTCAAGTGATAGCGTGAACGGGAAGCATGACGCTACCCACAAATGCGAGGGCTTCCATGACCCAAGATGGAGGAACGACAGTCGACGCGGGATTGAAAGTCGGAAAACGTCTTGCCCTTCTGTTGTGTACTGATGAGGAGGTTCACGACCTCGCAGAGTCCTGGCTCACGGGAGCGGGAATGCGTGTGATTTCCGTTTCGGCTTCCGCCGCCCAGGACGCGGCGACGCAGATTTTGGATGAACGAATTGAGTTGCTTGTCTTGGATACCCTTCCGATTTACTTACCAGGACTTCCAAGCCTACAAGAACTCAAGAGAGAAAGTCAATATTTGCATGTTATTCTCATCCCTCGCCTTGACGAAAAGCCTGAAGTCGGCATCGCTCACATTTCGGGTGTCGATGCTGTCCTTCTTCGCCCTCTGAGCAAGGCGAGGTTGCTTTCTGCAGTTGATGCCTTTGGGTGATTTCACCTTTTTAGATGCGATTTGACCTTGAGTGCATTGGCGGTAATCGTGCGAACACGTTAAAAGGACAAGAGCGAAGTCGCCCCAAGTATGGGGGCACTTCCGGTCCGATACCATTGGATTTGCTGCATCGAGAAGATGGGCGGGGATTGGGGATGCGGTATTTCAGTCTGGCATGCTTCCTATTTGTTTTCTGGCTCGCTCTATCTGGGCATTACACGCCCATGCTTGTCACCGTCGGCGCGGCGAGCGCGGTGGTCTGCGTCCTCGCCGCCATCCGAATGCGCACCGCCGACGCCGAAGGCCACCCTATCGAGTTGCTGCCGGGCGCCATCACCTATTTTCCCTGGCTGTTCCTTGAGATCGCCAAATCGGCTTGGAGCGTGACCAAGGTCATTCTGAATCCGAGCCTGCCGATTTCGCCCACCATGACGATTGTCCCGACCAGCCAGAATACAGCGGCCGGCAGGACCGCCTACGCCAACTCGATCACGCTGACGCCCGGCACGATCACGGTAGGGGTGGAAGGCAACAACCTCATTGTCCACGCCTTAGTGCGCGACGGCGCGCTTGATCTTGAAGGCGGCGAAATGGACCGCCGCGTCAGTCAATTCGAGGGCACGGCGTGATGTTTGCTGTTGCCGCCGCCGCAATTCTCGTTGCGCTTGCCTTCGCCATCACGCGCGCCATCAAGGGGCCAACGGTGTTCGACCGCGTGCTCGCCGGCAATTCAGTCGGCACACTGGCGATCATGCTGCTCGCGGTCATCGGCTTCCTGACCGGCCGTCCGGAATTCCTCGACATCGGCCTGACCTACGGCCTGCTCAATCTCATCGGCACCCTCGCCGTACTGAAGTTCTTCCGCCACGGCGATCTCGCATACGATGTTGGCGAGGATTCGGGATCATGATGTTGGTCGTCGAGATTGCGAGTTGGGGGCTTATTCTTTTCGGATCGTTCTTCACTATCGTCGGGGCGTTCGGCATGTTCCGCATGCCGGAAATCTTCACCCGCATGCATGCGGCCAGCGTTACCGACACGCTCGGCGTCGGCTTTCTTGTCCTCGGCATGGGCCTGCAAGCCGGTTTTAGCCTGGTGACGTTGAAGCTTGCGTTTTTGCTGGCGCTGTTCTTCTTCACCGGCCCCGTCGTAACGCACGCGCTGGCGCAGGCCTGCCTGCACGAAGGTATCGAGCCACTGCTGGAGGAAGACCGCCGCGGCAGAGATCGCCTCCAGTCCAGCAATCAGGATGATGGGAGGCAGCCATAATTTACCTCATCAACATGGTGCTGCTGACGCTCCTTGCCGTGGTGACGATCGCGATCATTCGTCAACGCAGTCTGTTCGGAGTCGTCATTCTCGCCAGCATTTACAGCTTTCTGATTGCGAGCGTGCTAATCGTGCTCGACGCCGTGGACGTGGCGATGACCGAGGCATCAGTCGGCGCCGGCGTGTCGACCGTGATCCTGCTCGCCACGCTGCATTTGATCAAAACGACCGAGATGCGCTCGGTACGGCGTCATCTGCTTCCGTTGTTCGTCTCGCTCGGCACCGGCGCGGTTTTAGTATGGGGTACGCTCGTGCTGCCGTCGTTCGGCACCGCCGATGCACTCATCCATAAGCATGTGGTCCCGCGCTATATTGCCGATACCATCAAGGACACCGACGTGCCGAACGTGGTCACCTCCGTTCTGGCCGACTACCGCGGTTACGATACGCTCGGCGAGACCACGGTAATCTTCACCGCCGGCATCGGCGTCATGCTGCTGTTGCGCGGCACGCGCCGCGAGGGCCGCGCCGAAAAAGAGAAGGCTTCCTCATGAGTCTCGATCTTATCCTACGGGTTGGCACCAAGCTCATATTGCCGTTCATCCTGCTGTTTGCGCTCTACGTTCAGTTCCACGGCGATTTTGGCCCCGGCGGCGGGTTTCAAGCTGGCGTCATCACGGCCGGCATGGTTATCCTGCTCGCGATCACCTTCGGCCTTCAGGCAGCGCATCGCATCGCGCCGCAAGCGATGGTCGAACGCATGATCCCACTCGGTGTGCTGATCTATGCCGGCACGGGCGTTGCCGGACTGTTTCTGGGGAAGAACTATCTCGATTATTCCGTTCTTGCCCACGAATCTGCGCACGGACACGAACTCGGCATATTCCTGATCGAGGTCGGCGTCCTGATCACGGTATCGGGCACCATGACCGCTCTGTTCTACACGTTCGCTGAACGGGGCCGTTGATGCCGGCACTGACAACGCTCATCGAACACTACAACTACGTAATCACCATCTTCCTGATGTTGGCCGGGCTCTACATCGTGGTCGCCCGCGGCAACATGGTGAAGAAGCTGATAGGATTGTCAATTTTCCAGACCTCGGTCTATCTTCTCTACATCGAGCCGGGCAAGATCCTTGGCGGCACGGCTCCCATCATCGACCCGGCGTTCACCGTCTACTCAAATCCGCTCCCGCACGTGCTCATCCTGACCGCCATTGTTGTCGGCGTGGCCACGCTCGCGCTCGGCCTCGCGCTGGTGGTCCGCATCAATGAGGCCTACGGCACCATCGAGGAAGATGAAATCTTCGAAGAGGACCGCCAGCCGTGAACGCGGTTTGGCCGCACCTCCCAGTATTGCAAGTTATCATACCGCTGTTTGGCGCCTTGCTAGCCGGATTCCTGCGTCGCGCCGGCCTGGCCTTCGCGCTCGCGCTGGTGGTGAGCTGGATCATGCCGTTCATCGCCGGTGCCATGCTGTGGCAAGTCCTGACGACAGGTCCGATCTCCTACCATCTCGGCAGTTGGCCGCCGCCCTGGGGCATCGAGTACCGGGTCGATGTCCTCAACGGCTTCGTGCTGGTGCTGGTATCAGTGGTCGGCGCCGTGATCATGCCGTTCGCACGGCGCTCAGTCGCATTCGAGGTCGAAGAAAGACAGCAGGCACGGTTCTACTGCATGTACCTGCTTTGCCTCACCGGCCTGTTGGGCATCGCGGTAACCGGCGACGCATTCAATGCCTTCGTCTTTCTCGAAATCTCATCGCTGTCGACCTACGTCCTGATCGCGCTCGGGCGTGACCGGCGCGCGCTGCTCGCCGCATTCCAGTACCTGATTATGGGCACGATCGGGGCGACCTTCTACATCATCGGCGTGGGCTTGCTCTATCTCCTGACCGGTAGCCTCAACATGGTCGACATCGCCACACGCCTAGGCCCGGCCTGGGCCGAGCATTCGCGCACGATCGTCGCGGCGCTTGCATTCGTGACGGTGGGCGTCAGCCTGAAGTTGGCTCTGTTCCCGCTCCATGTCTGGTTGCCGAATGCCTACGCCTATGCGCCGTCATGGGCGACGGCTTTCCTCTCGGCCACGGCAACCAAGGTCGCGATCTATCTGCTGATCCGCTATTATTTCGCGATTTTCGGCATCGCCATCGACTTTCATGCCCTTCCCGTCACCGAAATCATCATCGCATTGTCGCTCGCCGCGATGTTCGTGGCCTCGTTCATTGCGGTGTTTGAGGGCAATCTAAAGCGCATGCTGGCCTATTCCTCGGTGGCGCAGATCGGCTACATAACGCTCGGTATCGGGCTTGCCAATCAAGCCGGCCTCACCGGCGGCCTCGTTCATATCGTTAATCACGCGCTGATGAAGGCGGCGCTGTTCCTTGCGGCCGGCGCGATTTTCTACCGCGTCGGCACGATGCAAATCAAAGAGCTCGCCGGCATTGGCCGCAAGATGCCAGTCACGATGGCGGCGTTCACCATTGCCGGCTTCGGTCTCGTCGGCACGCCGGGCACCGCCGGTTTCATCTCCAAATGGTACCTGGCCATCGGCGCGCTCGATAAAGGCTGGTGGCTCCTGGTCGTCCTGATCGTGGGAAGCTCGCTGATCGCTCTGGTCTATATTGGCCGCGCTCTCGAAGTCGTCTGGCTGCGCGAGCCCGCGTCGGAAATGGATCGTGCCAGCGACCCGCCGCTGTCGATGCTGCTGCCGCTGATCGTTCTCGCCGCCGCCACCGTCTATTTCGGAATCGACACCCAATGGAGCGCGGGCGTCGCAGCGACGGCGGCAAAAAGCCTGCTTGCTGGGCTGCATCCATGACGATGCCGTCGCCCGAAGCTTTGGTCCTGCTGGCCGTGTTGGCGCCGTTTGCCAGTGCCCTGATCATCCCATTATGCGACAGGGCGCCGAACGTGCGCGAGGCGGTCACCCTGGCCACGGCGGCGGCCACCTGCCTGTTCGTCGTCAATCTTCTTGAGCCGGTCATGGGCGGCGCTCGACCCGTCACCGCCGGCCTTCAGGTCGCACCTGGCCTCGCCATCGCGTTTAAAGTCGAACCGCTCGGCATGTTGTTCGCGCTCGTCGCCTCCTCGTTGTGGATCGTCAACTCGATCTATTCGATCGGCTACATGCGCGCCCACCACGAGCCGCGCCAGACCGGTTTTTATGTGTGCTTCGCCATCGCCATTGGCAGCGCGCTCGGCATCGCCTTTGCAAAAAATCTGTTCACGTTATTCCTGTTCTACGAAGCGTTGACGCTGTCGACATATCCGCTGGTCACTCATAACCGCGACGAGGAGGCGGTTCGCGGCGGCCGCGTCTACCTCATGTTGCTGCTCGGAACCTCGCTCGTCCTGTTCCTGCCGGCGATCATCGCCACCTGGGTCTTAGCCGGCTCGCTCGACTTCACCCCGGGCGGTATCCTTGCGGGCAAGGCAGCGACGCCCGTGCTCGCCGTTCTGCTCGCGCTCTATGTCTTCGGCATCGGCAAGGCAGCGATGATGCCGCTGCACTTCTGGCTGCCACGCGCCATGGTGGCGCCGACGCCGGTGAGTGCGCTGCTGCACGCAGTCGCCGTGGTCAAGGCCGGCGTGTTCTGCGTGGTCAAGGTGGTCGTCTATGTGTTTGGCATCGAGACGCTCGCCAGAACCGGCATCAATGAGTGGCTGATCTACGCCGCGTCGGCCAGCCTCCTGCTCGCGTCCCTGATCGCGCTGACGCGCGATAACCTCAAGGCCCGGCTCGCCTATTCGACCGTGAGCCAACTCGCGTATGTCACGGTCGGGGCGCTGATGGCGAGCAAGACCAGCATCATCGGCAGCGGGCTGCACATCGCCATGCATGCCGCCGGAAAGATCACGTTGTTCTTCTGTGCCGGCGCCATCATGGTGGCGCACGATAAGACCGAAATCAGCGATATGGCCGGGATCGGCCGCAAGATGCCGATCACCATGCTCGCGTTTTTGCTCGGCTCTTTGAGCATAATCGGTCTGCCGCCGTTTGGCGGCATGTGGAGCAAGTGGCTGCTCGGCCTCGGCGCGCTAGAATCCGGACGCGCATGGGTCATCGGCGTGCTGATGCTGAGCTCGCTGCTCAACGTCGCCTATCTGCTGCCGATCGTGGCGCGCGGCTTCTTTCTGCCGCCGCCTGGCGAGGCGGCGGGCGTGCCGAACAAGATCGAGGAGGCGCCGGTCATCTGCCTGATCGCGCTTTGCATCACCGCTCTGCTCACCGTCGTTCTGTTTTTCCAGGCCGGTACGATTCAATCTCTGCTGCAAGGCATCTTCGCCCGCTAACCAAGGCGCACCGCCATGTCGACCGAACGCGACCCGAGCGAAAAAACCTATTGGCTGGACGACCGCCGCAACATCGACCGCCTGGTGCACACCTTCTACGTCGTCTGCGCCGTTCTCCTCCTCATCGATGTGTTCGTGCCCAAGCACGGTCCGTTTTTGGTCGAGCATGTCTTAGGCTTCTACGGCTTTTTCGGCTTTGTCGCCTGCGTCGCGCTGGTGCTCATCGCCAAGCAACTGCGCCGCGTGCTGATGCGTCCGGAGAACTATTATGATCGCTGAGTTGTCCCCCGGCGTCATTCTGATCGTCGGCGCGCTGCCGGTGCTGCTGCTGCGCGGCTGGCTGCGCGGCCTCTACCTGCTGGCCTTGCCGGTCGTTGGGTTCGCGCACTTGCTCACTTTGCCCCACGGCATAATGGGTCAGGTCCACCTGCTCGACCTGACGCTCGTCACCTTGCGCGTCGACAAGCTCAGCCTGCTGTTCGGCTATGTCTTCCTGCTCGCGTTCTTCCTAGCTGCGATTTATGCCTGGCACCTGCGTGACACCATGCAGCACGTGGCCGGCGCGATTTATGCCGGCAGCGCCCTCGGCGCCGTATTCGCCGGCGATCTGGTTACGCTGTTCATTTTCTGGGAAGGCATCGCCATCGCCTCGGTGTTCCTGATCTGGGCGGCTCGCAATGAGCGCGCCTATCGTGCCGGCATGCGCTACATCGTTATCCACATCGGCTCGGGTGTCCTGCTGCTCGCCGGCGTGCTGCTGCACTATCACGACACCGGCTCGCTCGCCTTCGAACATCTCGGCCTGGTGTCGCCGGGCACCGCTTTGATCTTCGTTGCTTTCGGCATCAAATGCGCCTTCCCCTTCCTGCACAACTGGCTGGAGGACGCCTATCCTGAGGCAACCGTCACCGGCACGGTGCTGCTCTCATCCTTCACCACCAAGGTTGCCATCTATGCGCTGGCGCGCGGCTTTGCCGGCGCCGAAATTTTGGTGCCGATCGGCGCCGCCATGACGGCTTTTCCCATCTTCTACGCCGTGATCGAGAACGATCTGCGTCGCGTGCTAGCTTACAGCCTCAACAACCAGCTCGGCTTCATGGTGTGCGGCATCGGAATCGGCACCGAACTCGCGCTCAACGGCGCCATGGCGCACGCCTTCGCCGACATCGTCTTCAAGGGGTTGCTGTTCATGTCGATGGGCGCGGTGTTGTTCCGCACCGGCACCGCCAAGGGCTCGGAACTCGGCGGCCTATACAAGTCGATGCCGTGGACCGCCAGCTTCTGCATGGTCGGAGCAGCGTCGATCTCGGCCTTCCCGCTGTTTAGCGGCTTCGTCACCAAGTCCATGGTGATCGCCGCGGCAATGGACAAGGGCTACTTCTGGACCTGGGTCGTGCTGCTGTTCGCCAGCGCCGGCGTGTTCCACCATGCCGGCATCAAGATTCCTTACTTCGCCTTCTTCGCCCACGATTCCGGCAAGCGCTGCAAGGAGGCGCCGTGGAACATGCTGAGCGCCATGGCGATCGCCGCCGCGCTTTGCATCGGCATCGGCTCGTTCCCAGCCTGGTTCTATCCGCTGCTGCCGTTCAAGGTCGATTTCGTCCCCTACAGCCTCCACCACGTGGTCGGTCAGGTTCAACTGCTGTTCCTCTCGGCGCTCGCCTTCACGTTGCTGATGCGAACCGGCATCTATCCGCCCGAACTGCGCTCGGTGAATCTCGACTTCGATTGGTTCTACCGCCGTGTCGGGCGGGCGCTGGCCGAAGCCGTTGGCCGCGCCGCCGCCGTAACATGGAACGGCCTCGTGCAGGACGCGACGCGCTTCGCCTGCGCGCTCGTGAACGGCGTGCGCCACTATCATGGACCCGACGGCATTCTGGCCCGCACTTGGCCAACCGGCGCGATGGCGTTCTGGATGACCATCATGCTCGCTGCCTATCTGATCCTGTCGTACCTATGATTGGCGTCTGGTTCCGACGTTTGTTGCCGGGTGAGATCACTTGCTCACAACGTCCGCGACCGCTGTGCCACGGCAATCTTTTCGGTAAGGTTGCCCCTATCGGAATCACGCTACACCGACCGCCTCGGTCGCCCTTTCCTCGTCCTACGCGGTCTTGCGAAGTGCGCGTGGGTAGGCCACATTCACGCACATCAGGCCGGGCCCCCTCTGGCAGTCACGGGACTGCGATGTCGGACTGATTGAACCGACAAGGCCCGCGATGCCCGACCTCTTTTCCCAGGCTGGGCTTGCCGCATTAGCACGCGCCGCAGCTGACCGTTAGCAATTTTTTCTTCACGATTGAACTCGGCGCGCATTCTTCTACCACTGATCCCAACGCGCGGCAGTTCCGTAAGTAAGCGTTGCCGCGTCCGCACATCGCTCACCAAGTACTGCACCAGTCGTGCCTCGGCATAGGACAGTCGTTGACCTGGTGTCCATCGATGAGACGTCGGCCAATACCAAGATGGTGCGGCTACACGGCCGGTGCAGCCGCGGCGAGCGATTGGTGGACCATGTCCCGCAGGGCCACTGGAAGACGATCACCTTCGTGGCCGCTCTGCGTCGGCATGGCATGAAGGCATCGCAGACCCTTGATGGCTCGATGACCGGAAAGAAGTTCTTGGCCTACGTCAAGAAATGTCTTGCTCCGACGCTGCGGCGCAAGGATATCGTCATGGTCGACAATCTTCCAGCGCACAAGGCTGCCGGTGTCCGCGAAGCGATCGAGGCGCGCGGCGCGAGGCTTCGCTATCTGCCCAAATATTCGCCGGACCTGAACCCGATCGAAATGCCATTCAGCAAGCTCAAGGCCGATCTGCGCAAGGCGGCGGAGCGAACAATTCCTCGCCTGCGGCGCCGGATCGGCACGTTCGCGCGTCGTCTCACCGCCCGCGAAGCATCCAATTACTTCAGGCATGCAGGCTATGCGTGAAATCGAACGGAATCTGCTCCAGCTCGCGGGCTGGGCAGCAATTCAGCCGCCTTTAGGACGAAGGGTGCAGAGCCTGCTGGCCGGCTGAGGCGGACCGAGAGGCCGGGAATGCGTGTTGGGGCGAGAAGTTTCTATCACCCTTTAAAAAGAAGCCCCGCCGAAGCAGGGCAGTTACTTTGCAGAGAAGCGCTTTCACTTCTTCGCACTTGCGGTATTGCGGGGATCGTCAGCTGGGTTGACGTAAGTGATCTCGAAGGGCCCAAGGCCGTGCACCTGAATGACCGAAGGGGTGGTTACCCAGAAGTAATGCTGCACGCGCTGCTTGGCCGTGAAGAAGCCGCCAGCGGGCACTGTCTCGCCTTTCTTGGCATCGAACGTCGCACCCATGGCGATATGTGCCGTGCCGGAGAGCACGGTGACGTTCTCGTCGGTCGGATGGGTGCGCGGCATGACTTTATAGCCGCCCGGCAACTTGGCGCGGATGACGTAAGGCTCTACTTTGCTCGGATCACCGGCGACCGCAGCGATCTCCGCGCCGGGCGGCAGGCCGGGAGGTGGCGGGCCCCATTTAAGTGCGTTCGGCTGAACGGCCATGTGGCCGGTCATGGAATTGTCGGCGAGAGCGGTGAGCGGCAGAGCCGCGAGGATAAAAGCGCAGACGAGAGCCTTTCGCATGGCAATCCTCATGGGTGATTGATCTTCGAACGGCGGTAATGCTACCCACGCCGACCTGCGATGGCAAAACATGCTTTGTCGCGAATGCGAGAGGCGAATGCGATCGAACTAGTTACGAGGAAAGGTTACGGCCACAGATCGTCGTCTCCTTAGATTAAACGCGGACAAAGCGAACATGCAGACGGGCGAAATAGCCTCGGCCAGTTTGTCCGAAGTCCGCTCTCGCCTCATGAGCGGAAGTGCCGCGCTGATTGCAGGACGGCAGTGGCGGGTCACAGGACTAAACCGCTCGCGCGGTAGGGCGCTGCGGCGAGCGGCGTGGGCTGGGCAGTAACGGGAAGGCGCGTCCTGTCTGAAGATGAGGGGTTGCGTTCAACCTCACTTCAAAACAGGAGCACCCCATGACCGACGAGGCCATCAGCCCGTTGCGCCGGCGCATGATCGAAGACATGACGATCCGCAAGTTAGCCCCGAAGACGCAGGAAGGCTACATCCGCACGATCAAGAATCTCGCCGCGTTTCTCGGCCGCTCGCCGGATACGGCGAGTGCGGAAGATATTCGGCGCTTTCAACTGCATCTTGCCGGCAATGGCACGCGCCCGCCCATTCTCAATCACACCGTCTCAGCGCTGCGGTTCTTCTTCCGAGTTACGCTCAAGCGCCACGACATCATCGAGCACACGACGTTCATTCGCGAGCCGCGCAAGCTGCCTGTGGTGTTGAGCCCCGGGGAGATAGCACGGCTGCTCAATGCTGCGCCTGGGCTCAAGTACAAGGCGGCGTTGAGCGTGGCCTATGGCGCCGGCTTGCGCGCCGCCGAAGTGGTCGCGCTCAAGGTGTCCGATATCGATAGCAAGCGCATGTTGATCCTGGTGGAGAACGGCAAGGGCAGCAAGGACCGCAACGTGATGCTGTCGCCGCATCTGCTGCAAGTGCTGCGCACATGGTGGATGGTGGAACGCCCACAAGGCTGGCTATTTCCGGGACGCAATCCGGTGCAGCCGATGACTACCCGCCAGCTCAATCGCGCTTGTCATATCGCAGCCGAGGCCGCCGGCATCAACAAGCGCGTATCGCCGCACACCTTACGGCACAGCTTCGCCACCCATCTGCTGGAGCAGAACACCGACATCCGGGTGATTCAGGTGTTGCTCGGCCACGCCAAGCTTGAGAATACGGCGCTCTACGCGCGGGTGGCCACCAAGACCATCAATGCGGTGATGAGCCCGCTGGAGCATATCGCGGTCAAGCTTAAGGAGATCCGGCCGCCCAGCTGACGCGCGGCGCGCGTGCCGCGCCCGGCGTTGGAGGTTGCGGATATCTTCCGCGGCCATGGCCCGGCATGGCGCAAAGCCTATGCCGGCCATGTCAACCTCGATCAGCTCAAGGTGATGTCGGCCATTGAGCGCTGCCGCACCGCAGCGCTCGGCGGCCACGTCGCGCGCTGCGAGGACTGCGCCTACACGGTCATTGCCTACAACTCCTGTCGCAACCGACACTGCCCGAAGTGCCAGGGCGCGGCGGCGCAGGCTTGGCTGGCCCAACGCCAAGCCGAGCTCCTGCCGGTGCCGTACTTCCATGTGGTGTTCACGCTGCCAGCGCCGATCGCCGAGATCGCCTACCAGAACAAGACGGCGGTCTACGACCTGTTGTTCAAGATCTCGACCAAGACCATGCTGACGATTGCGGCCGACCCCAAACACCTCGGCGCCCGCATTGGCATCACCGCTGTGCTGCACACCTGGGGCTCGGCACTCACCCATCATCCCCATGTGCACATGATCGTGCCGGGTGGTGGCATCTCCCCCGACGGTGCACGCTGGGTCTCATGCCGGCGCGGGTTCTTCCTCCCTGTTCGCGTGCTCTCGCGTCTGTTCCGCCGCCTGTTCCTCGAAGCCCTCGCTGCCGCCCACGAAGCCGGCCGCCTCAGCTTCTTCGGCGACCATGCGCATCTCGCTGACGCCCAATCCTTCGCCGCGTTCCTGGCTCCACTGCGCAAGGCCGAATGGGTCGTCTATTCAAAGCGCCCGTTCGGCGGCCCCGAAGCCGTGCTGGCCTATCTGTCGCGCTACACCCACCGCGTCGCCATCGCCAACAGCCGCCTGATCGCCTTCGACGAGGCGGGCGTCACCTTCAAGTGGAAGGACTATCGGATCGAGGGCCGCGATCGATACAAGCGCATCACACTCGCAACAGACGAGTTCATCCGCCGCTTCCTCATCCACGTGCTGCCCAAGGGTTTCCACCGCATCCGCCACTACGGCCTGTTCGCCAAAAGCTGCTGCGCCGACAATAGCGCACGCGTCCGCGAACTGCTCGCCATGCCAGCCAGCGACAAGCCAGAGCCAGCCGACGACACAGCGACCGCTCACAATGAGCCAGCTTGCCCATGCTGCGGCGGTCGCATGCTGATCATCGAGAGGTTCGAGCGTGGCGCAACGCCACGCCATCAACCGACAGGCCTGAGGACCGATACCTCATGACTGCACTCGCACGGCAAGTCTCCAGATTCGGTCGGCTTCTTCGCCGGTCCTCGACAGGCAACGGCGGAGCGCGCTCAAATATCAAACGACCAGCTCAAATCGGGCAAGCATCGTCGCTGCTCAACGAAGCTACACGCTCATTCAGCAGCTGCCTCGCCATAGGTCAACGCGCCGCGGCCTCTCGCCATCAAGCACCCGCATCATCCGCGGCACTCAAATCCCCATAGTCAACGACGCACCGCCAACGTATCCCTTGCCGCGGTTTCCTCCCTTGGAGGTTTTCGGACGCCGGCCTCCAAACGCCCCGCACCGCCTGCAATATGGCCGGCATCCGAAAACCTTCACATATACGGACATCGTACGTTATTCTAGGCTGGCCTTGCGCATGCCGTCGATAAACTTGGCCATAGCGCTGGCGGTATAAGGGACATAGCGCTCAATCCACGCAATAGAGATCGACGGCTGCAATTCTTTTAGGCGTTCCAATGCTTCATGGGCTTCATCAATCTGACCGGCCTGTGCGAGACTCTGCAACATAGATGCGATAGGCGCCGCTCAGCTGCGGGGAGAGCTGAACTGCCTTTCGGCCTAAGGCAACCGCTTCATTAAAACGTCCCTCAAGATAATGGGCGGCCGCGAGAGCCACGTTAAATAACCCGGTTTGCGGATCGTGCGGACTCATGCGAATGGCCTGCTCACCGTGCGCAATGGCCTCTTTGGATCGGTCAGCCAGCGCGAGCGCCAATGCAAGGTAGCCGTGGGCGGCGGCAAAGTTCGGGTTGAGGTCGAGCGCACGTGCGAACTCCTCGACCGCCTCATCGGTTGCACGTTTGGTATAAGCAACAAAACCGAGCGCCAGGTGCGCCCAGGGATCACTGCTGTCGAGTGAAATAGCCTTCGCGGCAAGCTTTTGCGCCTCTGGAACCTGTGCCTCCAATTCGGCCGATGTCCATGCCAGGCGACCCGAGATCAACAATATGAATGCCAACATGCTGTGCGCCGGACCATAATCTGGATACTGCGCCACAGCGCGTCTGAGCATTGCAACAGCGGCTTCTCCATCAGGCTTGTTGAGCCGCCAGAACAGCGAATTCGCATGCATGACCATGTCCCAAGCACCGAAATCTTCCGAGGAGCGGCCTTGCGACCGCACCGCTTCGGCTTCCAGCAGCTTGGGCTCGATAGCAGCCACGACCTTGTGAGTGATTTCGTCTTGCAGGGCAAAAATGTCGGTCAGGTCGCCATCATAGCGATCCGCCCAAATATGATTGCCGGTTGCTGCGTCGATCAATTGAGCGGTAATACGAACGCGATTTCCGCCCTTACGCACGCTGCCTTCCAAGACATAGCGAACACCAAGTTCGCGGGCGGCACGCTTCACGTCGACGGACTTGCCCTTGTAAGTGAATGAGGAATTGCGGGCAATCACAAAAAACCACCGCAGCTTTGACAGGCCGGTGATGATATCTTCAGAAATACCGTCGGCGAAATATTCCTGTTCGGGATCGCCGCTCATGTTCGCGAACGGCAATACAGCGATAGACGGCCGTTCAGAGCCTGCATGCTCAGTTTTGCCGAAGACTGGCGCAATCGGCCCTGACGCTCGCTCGGTCAAGTGAATTCGATGAACGCCGACAGGTCGGGCGATATTCTTGACCGCCTGTTCACCCATATCATCGAATTCAAACCCGAGTTTGTCTTGGACTTGGTCATGCACGACGCGTGAAACCATAATGCCGCCGGGATCGGCCAGCGCCTCAAGCCGTGCTGCGACGTTGACGCCGTCTCCATAGATATCGTCGTCATCGACGATTATGTCGCCAACGTTGATACCAACGCGGAACTGAATGCGTTTTTCAGCCGGTAGGTGTGCGGTACGTTCAAGCATCGCGCGCTGAACATCGACAGCGCAACGGACGGCATCCACGACACTTACAAATTCGACTAGCAAACCGTCGCCTGTCGTCTTTACGATGCGCCCACGATGCTCTGTGATCTTTGGATCGACCAATTCCTTCCGATGGGATTTGAGTTGGCGTAGCGTACCCTCCTCGTCAGCGCCCATTAGGCGGCTGTAACCGGCGATATCGGCGGCCAAGATCGCAGCCAATCTGCGGTCAACGCGGTCCTCCGCCATGTAGAGCCGGCTCCGAAAATCTGCACAGGACGATAAGTGGAGTTTCTGCCTGACCGCGGGCAGGCTAGAGCCTGCGAATCAGGAGCGACCATGTCGACACGACGACCGCGCCGGAACCACATACCGGCCTTCAAGGCCCAGGTGGCGCTTGCTGCCATCAAGGGCGATCGGACGCTGGCGCAGCTGGCGGCTCAGTTCGATGTCCATCCCAATCAGATCACATCGTGGAAGGCCCAGCTTGAAAGCGGAGCGGCCGATGTATTCGATCCAGGCGGCGGTGCGTCAGCGCAGCCCGCGGTCGACGTGAAGTCGCTGCACGCCAAGATCGGCGAGCTGACGCTGGCGAATGATTTTTTAGAGGGCGCGCTCACCAAGGTGGGATTGCTGAGCGCAAAGCGATGATCGACCGCGCCCACGACCTGCCGATCGCGACGCAGGCCAGAGTCCTGAACATCAGCCGCGGCAGCGTCTACTATCGGCCGCGGCCGGTACCGGAGGCGAACCTTGCGATCATGCGCCGGCTCGACCGGCTGCATCTGGAGTTCCCCTTCGCCGGTTCGCGCATGCTGCGAGGCCTGCTGGCCGCCGAGGGGTGCAAGGTCGGCCGCCGTCATGTGAAGACGCTGATGCAGCGGATGGGGATAGAGGCGCTTTATCGCCGTCCGCGCACCACCAAGCCGGAGCCCGGCCACAAAATCTACCCGTACCTGCTACGCGGAATGGCGATCGAGCGGCCGAACCAGGTATGGGCGATGGACATCACCTACATCCCGATGGCGCGCGGCTTCGTCTATCTGACCGTGGTGCTCGACTGGTTCAGCCGCCGTGTACTGGCGTGGCGGCTGTCGATCACGATGGAGGCTGCGTTCTGCATCGAGGCGTTACAGGAGGCAATTGCTCGCCACGGCAAGCCCGAGATCGTCAACACCGACCAGGGCTCGCAGTTCACCGGCATGGCCTTCACCGGTGTGCTCGCCGGCCACGGCATTACAATCAGCATGGATGGCAAGGGCGCCTGGCGCGACAACGTGTTCGTCGAGCGGTTATGGCGCAGCATCAAATACGAGGAGGTCTATCTGCACGCTTACGACAGCGTCAGCGAGGCCCGTGCCTCGGTCGGCCGCTACTTCGACTTCTACAATCGGCGAAGGCCACACGCCAGCCTTGACGGCGCAACACCCGACCAAGTCTACTTCACCACGCTGCCGCTCCGCATGGCGGCGTAACCTTGGCAGAGGCCCCACTTATCGATGCGGGAAATCTGTTCAGACAACCGGGACCACTTCAATGTGGACGCCCCCAGTCGGTTCGAGTTTAGACTGGGTATTTAGGGGGTCAACAATGTCCGCTTTGGGTCTTGGCCGTGTCAAAACGTGGGGGGAGATGGGGATCTTGGCGGGCCTTCGAGGAGGCCAGCGTTTTGGGCTGGCTATGCCCTCATCGCCGCCATCAACGGCCGGACACCCATGATGCTCATCACCCTCGTCATGTTGTAGGCCAGGACGTGTAGCGCCATCTCTGAGGCGACCCGTGGCAGCGTTTTCATCAGGAAGTGAGTGGCACCCATTCGGGCCTTGATTGTGCCGAAGGGATGCTCGACCGTTTCGCGCCGCTGTCGCATCCTTTCCGGGGGCCTATCAAGCAGACTTGCACCACCGCCAAGGAGCGACGTTCCGGTGTTAATGCCAAAGGTTGAAAGCATGAAAAAACACCGCCGATGTTATGAAAGTCAGAATTGATCGTATTATGCCATCCATGCGGGATAACTCATCTGCTCAAATTGGCACTAGAATGTTGCCAATGTGTCATTCACTACCGACTTACGATGACACGGCATGATTAGCAAATTACGCGGTCACGACCACAATGGCTGCGCAAGGCGTCTGTCCTTGGCGGCGGTAGTTGTGCGGATGGGCGGAATCGAAATACATCGAGTCGCCCTCGCCTAGCGTGAAATCCTCGCCCTCGAGGTTCACCACCAGCTCGCCGCGCAATACGTAGATGATCTCGGCGCCGGGATGCTCATGCGGCTCCGACCACTCGTCTTCCGATTCGATCTCGACGTAGTAGCCGTTCAGCTTGCGGTCGCTCACCGGGTAGTCGAGTGACTCGAAACGATAAGCGGGCGAGGTTCGCTCAGCCTTGTCGGGCAGGCTAATACGATCCGCCTTGCGCACGACCGCGTGGATCGGCCGGTCGCTATCCTCCTTGAAGAAATGGTCGAGCCCGACGCCGAACACCAGGGCGATGCGCATCAGCGTGGGCAAGGTCGGAAATAGGTGTCCGCGCTCGATCTTGGACAACAGCGCCGGCGATAGCCCGGTGTGTTCGCCAAGCTGGACCAATCCGAGTTTCTTGCGCAGCCGCAGCCGGCGAATTTTCGGGCCGATGGCGTAGCCCTCAAGCGCTGCAGTCAGCGTCTGCGACAACATGATCCAGGGTCCATTTCACTCCGGTTCAAAGCCGGATACCGATATTTTCTTGACACGACAATCTATTTTCATTTCACGGATGCGTGAATTGTACGAAAATATATTTTCTCTAGGTTCAAGTCCAGGGCGACGGACGTAAGGCAACACCGCCTTCAGTCCTGCGCTTCCCAGAACCGATGAGGCCGGCAGAGCCGGCCCAAAGGTCAAACGCGTCAAGCTAGGAGCTAGAAAATGAGGAGTAGAGTCACAGGTATTGCGTCAGTCGCCGCGGTCGTTCTGACGGTGGTGGGTCTGGCGATCGGCGGCACCTTCGCGCGCGCCAGCAGTCAGGACATCGTCGAGACGGCGGTGGGAGCCGGCCAGTTCAAGACGCTGGCGGCGGCGCTCACGGCCGTCGATCTGGTCGAGACTCTGAAAGGTCCCGGACCGTTCACCGTGTTCGCGCCGACCGACGAGGCGTTCGCGAAGCTGCCCGCCGGCACGGTGGAAAACCTGCTGAAGCCGGAGAACAAGGCAAAGCTGACGGCCATCCTCACCTATCACGTCGTGCCGGGCGCGGTGAAAGCCGAGCAGGTCACCAAACTGGACGAGGCCAAGACCGTCAACGGCGCGATGGTGAAGGTCTCCACCGACCACGGCAAGGTGATGATCAACGACGCCAACGTCGTGAAGGCCGACATCCCAGCCTCGAACGGCATCATCCACGTCATCGACAAGGTCATCCTGCCGCCGCAGAGCTGATCGGCCGTCCATCCCCCGCGCCGATCAACGGCCGGTCCGCTTCCGTCCCCGGGAAGCGGGCCGGCAATCTGCGCCTGGTTCAGAAAAACCCAGATCAAAGGGCGGACAATGAATGTCATTGGAAACAAAAAACCGATGTCGGTTGGCCTGGACCGGTTCGTCAGCGAGCAGAATATCGCCCGCTACCGCGTTTTGCTCGATTCGAACACAGACGAAGGCCAACGGCGAACGATCCTCGGTTTGCTGAAACGGGAATTCGCCAAACTGCACGAATCATCAGAGATCCCGGTCGCACAACAAGAGAGACTCCCGCGATGAACATGATCACCCGAATCCAGCCCGATGCCGGCACGCCTTCGGACAATCCCACCCGCGAGGAGGCGGAAGCAGCATTCCGCACCATCATCCGCTGGGCGGGCGACGATCCGGACCGCGACGGACTGGAGAAGACGCCGGCACGGCTGGCGCGCGCCTTCAAGGAGTATTTTTCCGGCTACGCGCTCGATCCCGCGCAAATGCTCTCAACCACCTTCGAGGAGACGGACGGCTACGACGAAATGATTGTCCTGCGCGGTGTCCCATTTGAGAGCCACTGCGAGCATCACGTCGCGCCGATCATCGGCCGCGCCTGGGTCGCTTATGTGCCGACCGGGCGTGTGGTCGGCATTTCCAAACTGGCGCGTGTCGTCGAAGTATATGCCAAACGGCTACAGATTCAGGAAAAGATGACGGCACAGATTGCCAACACCATTCAGGACGTGCTGCAGCCGCAAGGCGTCGGCGTAGTACTCAAAGCGAACCATCACTGCATGTCGACGCGCGGCATTCACAAGCACGACACCGACATGGTGACCAGCCGCATGCTCGGCTGTTTTCGCGATAACGCCATCACGCGTCAGGAGTTTCTGGCGCTCGTCAAATAGGCGCCCTGACATCACCTCGAAGTCGGAAATGGGTCTTGATAATGGCTGCCCATCAACTTCCGCTATGCCCCGTTTGCGACCGTAGTCGTGCGGCGATGCAATATGTCGTGATGGGCCAACAACGGACTCATGCGCCGCAACGAGGAGGATCGCTATTCGATCACGTCGTCTGCCAGCGCGAGGAGGGTTGGCGGTACCGTAAGCCCGAGTGCCTTTGCCGTCTTCAGATTCACCGCGAGATCGAATTTGGTCGGTTGCTGGAATGGCATCTCGGCCGGATTGGAACCTCTTAAGATCTGGTCGATATATCCGGCAGCGCGCCGGAAGATGTCGACAATGTCGGGACCGTAACTCATAAGGCCGCCCGCCTCGACGTTTTCCCGGTACAAACTGAGGCTCGGAAGCCCAGCGGATAGCGCAAGTTCCGCGATCAGCTTTCGGTGCGTGAAGTTCTCGGGCGCGGGAGTCACGAAGAGCCACAATCCGCCACTTCGACCGCATTGCGATGCCATGTCGGTGTGCAGATCGAGAGCAAAGCCCAGTAGCCCGAAAGCACGAACTTGTCTTCCGACGACATCCGTTCCGCGCGGACGGCGGCCAGGGCCGGATTCCATTGCGGCTCGAATATCTTCCGATAGTCGCCCAGCAGACGTGTATTTTCCTTGAAATAGGGATTCACGTCCCAATCCCATTCGTGACAAATATCCTTCGGTGCGCAGGGAAATTCCTTTGCCGATCGCTTCCCGTAGCCGCGCAGCATCCCGGACTGCGGATCAGCCCAATGCTTCAGATACGTCTGGGCGACAAAGTGATCGCGAGCCATTCGATCAGATAGCTCCATTTCTTTTCCGCCTCTTGAAGCGGGGCCATTCCAACCATGATCTGATGAACCTTAGCCCACCCATCCATATCCGCGGCTGAACGGGACCGGATCGCAATATACCGTAATTCTGCGTAATCCACACCCAACATCTTGACGGTTCAACTGCCGACTGTTAAATAGACACTAAACACCGGGAGCAGTGGACATGGTCAGCGGGAAGGAAAAGTTCGGTGAGTTTGTACGCCGGCAGCGGGAGACCAAGGAGATCGGTCTGCGCGAAATGGCCAAGTTGATTGGCGTCAGCCCAACCTACCTGTCGAAGATCGAGCGCGACGAGTTCCCGCCGCCGGCCGAGGACAAGGTCAGGAAGATCGCGGCGCTCATCGGCTGCGACGCCGATGAGCTGCTGGCGCGGGCAGACCGAGTTTCGTCGGACCTGTCGGAAATTATTAAGCGACGCCCAGTCCAGATGGCCGCATTGCTTCGTACTACCAAGGGTTTGACGGCCGACGACATGGCCCGGCTCGCACGGTTGGCGCAGAAGGCAAGGGACAAATAAAGGCGCAAATCGGCACGATCAGTTTCGACGATGCAAATGAAGATGGTGGCTCAATGAGCAGGTTCATTCCCTATCTCTCCGAGGAGGCAATCGAGCGCGATGCCGCGGCTTTGCTGAATGAGTATGCGAATGCACGCGGACTTACGATTGAGCCTCCGATCCCGATCGAAGACATCGTCGAGAAGCATCTCAAGCTCGGCATCGAGTTCGATGACACCCACCAATTGTTCGGCGTGCCACGCCCGGCCCCCGATCCCGATATCCTCGGCCCCATCTTCTTCGATGAGCGGCGCATCGTGATCGACCAGAGCCTCGATCCGGAGGAGAATCCAGCAAAGGAAGGCCGCTATCGCTTCACGCTTGGGCATGAGGGCGGCGGACATTGGCGGCTGCATCGCCACCTGTTCGCCAAGGACAGAGCGCAGGCCACGATGTTCGGACGGCCGCCGGCGCCCTCATTTATTTGCCGGTCGAGCGAAGCCAAAAGGCGCGAGGAATGGCAGGCGGATTTCTACTCCTCGTGCCTTCTGATGCCGCGCAAGCTGGTCTTCGCCGCCTGGGATGCGGCGTTCCCGGACCGCAAGCCGCGTGTCCTCAGGCCTCGAACGCCGATCAGCCATCCCTACGTCGAATTCCCCCGGCTCGACCTTCGAATCGGCGACATCGACTGTTCCGAGACTGACGACGAAGCCCTTGACCGCATTGCCAAGCCCTTCGCTGAGACCTTTCTTGTCTCGCCAATCGCGATGCGCATCCGATTAGAAAAGCTTGGGCTGCTGCATCAGGAAGTTCCACGCCAACGCATTCTCAGTGGCGTGTAGGTCCGTATCCCCAAGGAGAGCGTCAAGTGTCAGCGAGACAAGCGAATACGAGGACAGCGGGCGAGACCGCGTTTGAGACGCGCGACTTCTATCTCGCCTGCTTCCTGCGCTGCACCGGCTACGAGCTCATGGACCTGCGCGCCGAAGGACGGCGAAAGGTCTTTGTGTTCCGCGATCGCCCGACGCGGCGCGACGACGTGTTGGCGTTCTACGGTGAACGTGCCGCCGTCCCGCCGCTGGCGTTCTCCGCAACCATCAAGGATATGAAGGCTTTGCTGCACAATGCATAGCGAACCGACCCATGCAGACACCGGCCAGTCCGGCGGACCGCAATTCCGCGAGGCGTTCGATCGCCTCGTTCAGATCGTTCTCGACGGTCTCCGTCATGGTCATTTCCGTTGCGCGATTTCAAGCGGCATCGGAAAGGGCAACCGGCGCGAACTCGTCATCGAGGCCGGCAAGTCGCACAAGTTCACGATTCCCGAGGATGAACTGCCGCGCTGAGGCGGCGCCGATAGCGGCGATCCCTGCGATGGGGACGCCCGAAATGCAAATCACGTCAAGGTCCAGCGTCATCGGTGGGATTCCGAGACCGGAGGCCAGGAGCACGGAGCGGCGAGGAACCGCCCGTGAGGTCTTCGGTGAAACCATCGCACGCAGCAAACGACAATCTGATCGACCGCACCCGCCAAGTCTGGCAACCACGCATCGGGCGTGATCTGAGCCGCGAGGACGCCCGGCAGATCGCCGAGAACGTCACGGGCTTCTTCACGCTACTCGCTGAGTGGTCGAGGGCCGAAATGCCATCCCCGGCAAACGACACCGGCAAGCCCGCCGCCTCCGACGAGAAGGAGGCCCATCATGAACGCTGAGACCGTCGCCACCGCCCTCGGCGGGCGCAAGGCCGGCAGCGGCTGGATGGCGCGCTGCCCGACTCATGACGATCGCGAGCCGAGCCTGTCGATCCGTGACGCGGACGACGGCAAGGTTCTGGTGCGTTGCCATGCCGGTTGCGACCAGGAGCGTGTCATCGCTACTCTGAGGTCGCGCGGCCTGTGGATGGAGAACGGTCCGCGCCGGTTCATCCGCCCCGCGCCTCGTGCCGCTACCACGCGCCAGCCTGATCGCGACGACGCCAGGCGCAGCACAGCCGCACTTGCCATTTGGCAGTCGGCAACACCGGCCTGCGGATCGCTGGTCGAGGCCTATCTCGCCGCGCGCGGCCTGCATCTCCCGCCACCCCCGACGCTCCGCTTTCATATCGACCTGAAGCATCCCTCTGGTGGCCTGTGGCCGGCGATGGTCGCTCTGGTGACCCGCGGGCACGACGACACGCCGCTTGCGATCCACCGCACCTTCCTTGCCCGGGATGGCGGCGGCAAGGCGCCGGTCGATCCGCAGAAGATGATGCTCGGTCCGTGCCGTGGCGGCGCGGTGCGGCTCGCAGCACCTTGTGATGTGCTGATGGTCGGCGAAGGGATCGAGACGTGCCTCGCTGCCATGCGGGCGACCGGTCACCCGGCCTGGGCGGCGCTTTCGACCGCTGGGCTGCGCAACCTCGACTTGCCGGGTGACGTGCGCGACGTGATCGTGCTGGCCGATGGCGACGACCCCGGCGAGGCGGCAGCGCGCGATTGTGCCTCGCGCTGGAAGCAAGAAGGCCGCCGCGTGCGCATCGCCCGCCCGCCCCAGGGGATGGATTTCAACGATCTGCTGATCTGTCGCACGCCCCGCATCGATACGAGGGCGCCATGAGCACCGACATTCCGGGCGAACCCGAAAACGTCATCGCCGCCGCCATCGACGCGGCCGAGGAGATTCGCGATCCGCTGGAGGGGCTGGCCGAGAGGACAGCGACCGATCCCGGCGCGCCTTTTGTCCCCGACACCTTGGTGCGGCTTGTCGCGATGAAGAAAGAGGACCGCGCCGCGTTTGAGGCGCTGCGCGCTCAGTTGAAGGGTGCTGGTGCCCGAGTGACCGCTCTGGACGAGGCCATCGCCGAGGAAAGCGGCGACACCGGAGGGCGCGGCCCGACGCAGGCGGATATCCTGGTTGATCTGGCGCAGTCGGCCGAGCTGTTCCACGCCGCGGACGGCACAGGCTTTGCCGATCTTAATATCAACGGCCACCGGGAAACTTGGCCGATCCGCGCCAAGGGTTTTCGCCGTTGGCTCGCGCGCAGCTTCTTCGAGGCGACGCAAGGCGCGCCGAGTTCGGAGGCGCTGCAATCGGCGCTGAATGTGATCGAGGCGAAGGCGCATTTCGACGCGCCCGAACGCATAGTACATATCCGCGTCGGCGGGCTGGCCGGCCGGCTCTATCTCGACCTCGGCGACGAAGCCTGGCGGGCCGTCTAGATCGATGCAATCGGCTGGCGGGTTATCGACAATCCACCGGTGCGCTTCCGCCGCGCGGCCGGGATGCAGCCGTTGCCAGTGCCGGTGTCCGGTGGATCGGTCGAGATGCTGCGCTCGTTCCTCAACGTCAAGACCGACACCGACTTTGTGCTGGTGGTCGCCTGGGCACTTGCTGTCCTGCGCAATCGCGGCTCCTATCCGGTGATTGTGCTGTCCGGCGAGCAGGGATCGGCGAAGTCAACATTTTCGGCGATCCTGCGGGCGCTGCTCGATCCCAACACCGCGCCCTTGAGGGCCTTGCCGCGCGAGGACCGCGACCTGTTCATCGCCGCCAGCAACGGCCATGTGCTGGCCTTCGACAACGTTTCGGGTCTGCCGGGGTGGATTTCCGACACGCTTTGCCGGTTGGCGACCGGCGGTGGCTTCGCCGTGCGCCAGCTTTACACCGACCAGGACGAGGTGCTGTTCGATGCCGCGCGGCCGGTGATCCTCAATGGCATTGAGGAGATTGTCACCCGGCCCGACCTCGCCGACCGCGCCGTGTTCTTGACGTTGCAGCCGATCCCGGAAGAACGCCGCCGACCCGAGCAGGAATTGTGGGCCGCGTTCGACGCTGAGCGTCCGCGCATCCTGGGTGTGCTGCTCGACGCGGTGGTGGTGGGCCTCAAGCGGCTGTCAGAGACACGGCTGGAGAAGTTACCGCGGATGGCGGATTTCGCGCTGTGGGCGACAGCCTGCGAGACGGCGTTCTGGCCCGCCGGCACCTTCTGGTGGGCCTATTGCGGCAACCGCAACGAGGCGGTGGAGGGTGTGATCGACGCCGACCCGATCGCGACCGCCGTGCGCGCCATCATGGCGACGCGGACGGTGTGGACGGGGACGGCCTCGGATCTTCTGGGCGCCCTTGCAGAGGTAGTGGGTGAGCGAGTTGCCAAGTCCAAGACTTGGCCTGACGGCCCTCGGGCGCTGGCGGGCCGGCTGCGACGAGCTTCAACCTTCCTGCGCAAGATCGGCATCGAGATCGTCTTCGGCCGGGAGGGACGGGCACGGACCCGCACCATCAACATCATGACAATCCAGCCTTCTGCCGCGCCAGAAAAGCCGGGGGCGCAACCGTCCGCACCGTCCGCATCGTCCGCGCCCACGGTGAAATCCAATCCGGCCAATGGTATCGCGGCTCAATCCCTGCGGACGGTAGCCCACGATGCGGACGGTAGCGGCAATGGCAACGCGCCGACAGTCCGCGCCAACCCCTTGAGAAACAATACTGTGACCGATGCGGACGGTGCGGACGCAAATCCTCCGCCCCAATCTGGGCCGGAAAAAACAGGTGCGCCGGGCTGGAGTACACGGCTATGAGCGCGGTCGATACTCTCAAGGCCGCCCGCGCCGCCGGTGTGGAACTCGCAATCGATGGCGACAACCTGGCGCTGAAGGCGGCCTCGGCACCGCCGGCCGCTGTGCTCGATGCGCTTTCTCGGCACAAGGCCGAGATCGTGGTCTTGCTTCGGCCGGCCAAAGACGGCTGGTCGGCCGAGGATTGGCAGGTCTTCTTCGAAGAGCGTGCGGGGATCGTTGAGTTTGATGGCGGACGGTCCCGTGCGGAGGCCGAGGCCCAGGCCTTTGCCTGTTGCGTTGTTGAATGGCTGAACCGCAATCCTGAACGCTCGCCGGCAGGGCGCTGTCTCGGATGCGGCGATCGTGAACACGCCCACGATCCGCTGCTGCCCTACGGCGTCGAACCCACCGGCCACGTCTGGGTGCATTCGCGTTGCTGGCCCGCCTGGTACGCGGCCCGGAAGGCCAAGGCCGTGTCCGCGCTGGCGGCAATGGGGATCAGTGCGCCGGTCGTTCGCCCGATGAAGCGGCAGGAGCGATCCAAGCATCCGCCGTCTGATGCGACCAGAGAGTCGCGTACCACGAAAAACCAATTTGTCTTCCAGCAGCAAATGAACGGAGGCTGATCATGTCGGACATCGTCACTGGGAGGCAGTTGCGGGCAGCGCGTATTCTCGCGGCCCTTACCCAGAAACAATTGGCGAAAGCGGTTGGCGTTCACGAACGCGCGGCGCGCTATTGGGAGTTGAAGGAAGAAAGAGCGCCGACATCGACGCCGAGCTCGCTCGAAAAGATCGAGGCCGTGTTGCGCGATCACGGCGTGATCGTATTTGCAACCCCGACCGCTGGTGTGCGGCTTGCCACCGACGTTGCCGCTCAGAGGGTAATTCGAGACCAGAGATGACCGGGTGACCGCATGAGAAAGTCATCTGCCTTCAAACGGCAATGTCGGATTTGCCAAGCGATTTCGATTATTCGGCGACGATGATGGAGCCATAGATGGCGCGCTACGCGGGCGGCGGCAAGAACACCGTCGAGGGTTGCCAATCCATCGACGTGCTGGAATGGTATCGGCGTGGCTATCTCCGATCGCCCCGGTGGTTTTCCTGGGCCTGGACCAGAGACGGAGAGCGGGTGGCGTCCATCAATGTCGAAACCCAATGCCACTCCATGACACTGAAATACCGAAGCCGGTCATATGGCGAGAATTGGAGCGATGTCGAGCAACGGGTCGCCATCGCATGGACGCCGTGTCGGTTCGGTGGCGAACGGCCCTGGTTTATGTGCTCAGTTGCTTCAAACGGCGTGTATTGCGGTCGCCGCGTTACTAAGCTGTACGGCGCTGGGCGGCTGTTCGCCTGCCGTCACTGCTATCGGCTTACCTACGCGAGCCAGCAGGAATCGGCCCATCAGCGCGGGCTCGGGAAATCGCAAAAGATCAGAATGCAACTGGGCGGCAGCCCGAACATGCTTGAGGAGTTTCCCGACAAGCCGAAAGGCATGCACTGGCGGACCTACGAGCGATGGCGCCGCGTCCATGACGCCGCAGAAGAGCGATCGACCATTGGCCTCATGGGCTTTGTGGAGCGACTGGGCCACCGGACATCACGCCGCGCCTGAAATTGAACCGAGGAATGCAACGATGACCAGAACGACGCAGACATTGCCGGCCGAGACCGCCAACACCGACGTCACTCGCTTCAACGCGCTGCGCCACGGCGTGCTATCGCGCTACACGGTGCTGCCCTGGGAGAGTGCCGACGAATACCGGGCCGTTGTCGAGGCGCTGGTGGCCGAGCATGGTCCGCAGGGCCCAACCGAGGAGCACCTCGTCGAGGAGATCGCCGGCATCCTCTGGCGCAAGCGGAGGCTTCGGCTTGCTGAGGCTGCCGCGCACCGGCGCGGGCTGGAGGGCACGCTGGCGTCCTACCGCGAAACGGTAAAGATGGCGCTGGTGCATCTCGACACCACCGGGCAGTCCGAACGCGTCGTCGATGCCATTCGCGCCACGACTGCGGACACCGAGGAGGACATCGCTGACGCGAAATCAGACGAGGCCATGACGCGTCGTGCCCTCAGCCTGCTTGGCTCCAAGCGCAACGACGCCTATGAGGCCGCGCTGGCGGCGCTGCGCGAAGACACCCAGCAATGGTGGGCCGACGTGTTGGCGCGCGACCCCGACGAATTGGAGGAGGACGAGGTGCCCGCCACCGCCGATGCGGAGGGCCTGCGTCGTTTCATCGACGGCCATGTGCTGCCGTGGTTCGAAAACCGGAAGAAGGAATTGGCCAATCGCCCGCTGATCCGGGAGCAGGCGTTCGGCGAGGCGCTCGACGCCGACAAGCTGGAGCGGCTTGGACGCTACGAGGTCCATCTCGACCGCAAGCTGGAGCGCATGCTCGCCATGCTGCTGCGCCTCAAGGACCTGCGGCGGGGGACCGTCACGGGCTGATTCCGTTTGGCAAAACGGCCAGGCACGGGTCCTGCCGGGGCGACCCCATGCCGGGGTGCCGAGCGCGCGACGCCGTCGGCCGTGAAGAACAGCATAAGCCATTGATAGTGAGTCGATTTTCGAGAGACGAGGCACCTTGAGTTTGCCGGTTTTCTGGGCTTCAAGGGGCAGAAGCCTGCAATTTCATTTTTTGTTTTGCGTTTTAGACGAAGCATGATTCGGTCGTCGCATCGGAGGGAACGATGCGACCGAAGCAGCAGACGACGACGCAAACAGGCGATCTGTTCCGGGCACGGCTGGAGCAGATCATCAACATGAAGCAGGAGCTGGTGCAGCTTGCCGGCAAGATCGACTGGTCCTGGCTCGACGGCGAGATCGCGCCGCTCTACAGCGACAAGGGCCGGCCGGGCATCGAGACCCGCTTCGTCATTGGATTGCTGCTGCTCAAGCACATCTACGGCCTGTCCGACGAAGGCGTCTGCGAGCGCTGGGTCTACGATCCCTATTTTCAGTACTTCACCGGCGAAGAGTTTTTCCAGCATGAGTTCCCGCACGAGCGTTCGGACCTCAGCCATTGGCGCCAGCGCCTCGGTGACAAACTGGAGCTGCTGCTGGCCGAGAGCCTGCGGGTGGCGCACGAGAGTGGCGCCTTGCGCACAAGGGACCTGGCCCGCGTGACGGTCGATACGACGGTGCAGCCCAAGGCCATCACCTTTCCGACCGATGCCAAGCTGCTGCATGCCGCGATCCGCGGGCTCAACCGGCTGGCGGTAAAGCATGGTGTGCGGCTGCGGCAATCCTACCTGCGCGTGGCCAAGCACGCGGCGATGATGGCGGGGCGCTATGCCCATGCCAAGCAATTCAACCGGCATCGCAAACAGTTGCGTATCCTGCGCTCACGGCTGGGCCGCATCATCCGCGACATCGGCCGCAAGATCGCCGGCCAGCCGGTCCTCGAAGAAACATTCGCCTGGCCACTTGCCCGCGCCGCCCAGATCCGCTCGCAGCAGCAGCGCCAGCGCGGCTGGAAGCTGTATTCCTTCCACGCCCCGGAGGTCGAATGCATCGGAAAGGGCAAGGCCCGCGCGCCCTACGAGTTTGGAATGAAGGTTTCGGTCGTCACCACCAACGCCCGCGCGCCCGGCGGCCAGTTCGTGCTCCATGCCAAGGCGCTGCCGGGCAATCCTTACGACGGGCATACCTTGCGCACGGCCATCGAGGACAGCGAACGGCTCACCGGCCGCACCATCGAGCGCGCTTATGTCGACAAGGGATACCGCGGCCACGATGCAGCAAACCCGCATCGCGTCTTTATCTCCGGTCAGAAGCGCGGCGTGTTCGGCGTCGTTAAGCGCGAGCTCAGACGCCGCTCCGCCATCGAAGCCGTGATCGGCCACATGAAAGCCGAGGGTCATCTCGGTCGCTGCTATCTCAAGGGCGCTGCCGGCGACGCGGCCAACGCCATCCTCACCGCGGTCGGCTACAACTTCCGCCTCGTCCTCGCCTGGCTGAGGATGCTTTTACGCCTGATCCTCACCGCGCTACTTGGCGCGCTCATTTCCCGCCCACTGCTAAAATCGGCTTGTTAACGACCGACGACGCCGCCAGCCTGACCGCCGCCGACCGCCTAAACTCAACCCGGCCGGCCTGCGCGGGTCCTCCCGGGCGGAAATCCTATGCGGAAGCGCGGGGGTTCGCCAGCGCCTGGGTGATTTTTCTGGGTTACCACCCGGCGATGCCCGAAACGGTTGTTCCGGGGGCTATCATGACCAAAATAGGCCACGGGCAGCCCGGGCCAAGCGAATCGATGGTTTTTGTCCAGGCGCGGCCTGTGCGTGGTCGTGGCGATGGGAGTGGCGGAATGAACAGGCCAAATCGGGAATCCGCGTAGCCGCAATGGACAAGCGCAGCCTCAGCGAACGCGACATCTGCACCAAGTTCATCACGCCCGCGATCAAGCGGGCGGGATGGGACGAAATGCTGCAAATCCGCGAGGAGGTTGGCTTCACCAAGGGTCGCATCATTGTGCGCGGCAAGCTGGTGACTCGCGGCAAGTCCAAGCGCGCCGACTACATTCTCTATTTCAAGCCCAATATTCCGCTCGCGCTGATCGAGGCCAAGGACAATTCGCACAGCGTCGGCGACGGGATGCAACAAGGGCTTGAATACGCAACGACCCTCGACATTCCCTTCGTATTCTCGTCCAACGGCGGACGCGTTGCTCGCAAGCCTGAATGCCGCCGAGACCGAGACGGCTGGCTTGCGCGACCAGTTGAAATCAATCCTCGCCGAGGCGCTGGCGCGATGAACGTGGAACGGCTGCTAACGCATTACGAGAAGATTGTCGACGCGCCCGACGCTATTCCGCGGTTGCGGCGCTTCGTGCTCGATCTGGCGGTGCGCGGGAAGCTGTTGCCGCAAGACCCAGATGACGAGCCTCCAATAGATGCATTGAAGGAGTCACGTGAGCGCCTCGAAACTGCAGCAGCGACAACAGGACGGCTTAGATGGAAAGCTTCGGTGCCGGTTGTTGCTTCTGAGATTGATAGGGATATTCCATCAGGCTGGGTAGCTGCGCGCGTCAATGACACAGGGCTCTATGTCAACGGGCTGGCATTCAAGCCTTCTGATTGGAAGAAGAAGGGCTTGCCCATTATTCGCATTCAGAATCTGACCGACCCCGCAAAGGAGTTCAATTTCGCCGAAGGAGACTTCCCGGACGAAGTCCTCGTTCGCGATGGTGATCTGCTCGTTTCGTGGTCGGCCACGCTAGAGGCATTCAACTGGAATCGACGGCCGGGGGTTCTCAATCAGCACATTTTCCGGGTGATACCGGACGAAGGACTCACCACACGCGATTTCCTGTTGCTGCTGCTGCGGAATGCCATCCGAGAGATGGCCGACAGCGAGCATGCGCACGGGCTGGTGATGACGCACATCAACCGCGAGCCTTTCGTAAATCATGTAGTGCTAATCCCACCTCTCGCCGAACAGCACCGCATTGTCGCCAAGGTCGATGAGTTGATGGCTTTGTGCGACCGGCTGGAGGCGGCGCGGGACGGGCGGGAGGCGACGCGCGACCAGCTCACGTCGGTGTGTCTCGCCCGCCTCAACGCGCCCGACCCCGAAACCTTCCAGGCCAACGCCCGCTTCACCCTCGACGCGCTCCCCGCGCTGATCAGGCGTCCCGACCAGATCAAGCACCTGCGCCAAACCATCCTCAACCTCGCCGTGCGCGGCAAGCTGGTGCCGCAGGGCCCAAACGACGAACCGGCGTCGGAATTGCTGACGCGGATCGCGAAAGCAAAGGTCGAACGGAAGAAGAAAACCGGCGACGCACGGATCAAGATCGAGCCCGATCCGTCGCCCGACGAACTCGACATGCCGCTTCCCTTGGGATGGGGCGTTCAATCATTCGAGAACCTATTTCTGTTCATCGACTATCGCGGAAACACGCCTCCCAAGACGGATGACGGCATCCCACTCATTACCGCGAAGAACATTCGCATGGGCTACCTGAACCGCGAGCCGCGCGAATACATATCGAAGGCAACTTTCAAAACCTGGATGACGCGCGGCTTTCCCGAAATTGGCGACTTGTTCTTCACCACCGAGGCACCCCTCGCCAACATCTGCCTGAATGATATCGAGGAACCTTTCGCCCTCGCGCAACGCGCGATCTGCTTTCAGCCATATGCGAAGATCGACACCAAGTTCCTGATGTTCGCGTTGATGAGCGACGTGATGCAATCGCTGATCGACAAGCACGCCACTGGCATGACGGCCAAGGGCATCAAGGCGGCTAACTTGAAACCGCTCCCTATCCCGATCCCACCCCTTGCCGAACAACACCGCATCGTCGCCAAGGTCGATGAGCTGATGGGGCTGTGCGACCGGCTGGAGGCGAGGCTCGCCGCCACCACCGCCACCCGCCGTCGCCTGCTCGATGCGCTGCTCGCCGAGGCGCTGGCGCCAGTGAGCGCCCGCGCGAGTGAGGTGGCGGAATGAGCGAGCCGCGCCTCTACAACGTCTATTGCGACGAAAGCTGCCACCTCGAACATGACGGCTTTCCCGTCATGGCCTGGGGCGCGGTGACGTGCCCTGCGGGCGAGGTGCGCGCCATCGCCCAAACGATCCGCGCGCTCAAGGCTGCGCACGGGTTGAAACCCGACTTCGAGGCAAAATGGACCAAGGTGTCGCCCGCCAAGGCCGACTTCTATCTGGCGCTGATCGACCTGTTTCTCGCCGAGGAGCGGCTTCGCTTTCGCGGCCTTCTGGTGCCCGACAAGGCGCTGCTAGACCATGCCCGCTTCGACCAGTCGCACGACGATTGGTATTACAAGATGTATTTCACCATGCTGCGCCCGATCTTCACCGCGCCGCATCGCTATCGCATCTATCTCGACGTGAAGGACACGCGCGGCGGGCCGAAAACGCGCAAGTTGCATGATGTGCTCGCCAACAGCCTGCTCGATTTCGAACGCCAGACGGTCGAGCGCGTTCAGCAGGTGCGCAGCCACGAAAGCGAACTGTTGCAGATCGCCGACCTTCTGATCGGAGCGCTCACCTATGCCAACCGCGGCCTCGCCACCAGCCCGGCCAAGGCGGCGATCATCGAGCGGCTTCGCGCCAGCCTCGGGCAACAGGCGCTTTCGCGCACCTCCACCTTCGCCGCCACCAAGTTCAACATTCTGGTGTGGCGGGCGCAGGAGGCGGCTGGATGAATCCGCCCGATCTGCTGCCGTTCGCTGCCTTCGGCGGCGACTGGGCCGCTTATGAAAACGAGCTCCACCGCATTTTCATTGCCGAGATTGCTCGCGGTGGGCTCGCGTTTCGCGGGGTTCGGGTCAACTGCCGCCGCCTGCCGGAAGCTGCGGGGCGGTGGGCATCGTTCTGGCATCTGGTGCAGGAAGGCCGCGTCGAGGATGACCGCTTGCCCGATCTGCGCCTCTGCGAGCGCATCCGCTGGGTGCGCTGGGTGATCGAGAATGCGCCGACACATGCTGAAATCGACGAGTGGCAGAACACGCGCGGCACCGAGGTCAATACGCTGCTGTGGTATCGCGAGGAATACCTCGTGATTTTGGCGCAACGCCAAGGTTACTGCCTGCTCAAGACGGCATATTGCACCGAGAAGAGCGGGCGCATCAGGCAGCTGCGCAAGGAGCGCGATGCCTTCCGGCAGGGCGGTGGAGGGGGTCCCTAAAACGGCTGAAGCCGCTCCAGCGCGAACCGGGGCGGCCTCGAATGCTCGTCCTACACATGGCAGGTGAGACCCCGTTTATATGTCGCCGGAAGGCCGAAATGTCAAGGAAAAACCGGCCATAGGCGGCCTGCAAAAAGACTCGGTCGCATCGGGAAATGTATAAATATCAGATAGTTATAGCGATGACGCCGCTGCGTGAGAGAACAACCTGATTGCCCGCTTTCAGGCGATATATCGGCATCGACTACCCCGGCGCGGAAACGCCAACCGCAAGCCTGAAGGGCCTGCGCGTTAACCTTGCCGAGGGCGACGCAGCGGCGATCGAGGTTCCGCCACCACCAAGCCCGCGCAAATACTGGACCCGCAAGGGCATCGCCGAATGGCTGGTGGAGCGGCTGGCCGAGGACGTGCCGACGCTGGTCGGCATCGACCACGGCTTCTCGTTCCCGCTGCGCTATTTCGAAGTGCACCGGCTCAAGCCTGATTGGCCATCCTTCCTCGACGATTTCCAGCGCCACTGGCCGACCGACGAGGATCACACCTATGTCGATTTCGTTCGCGACGGCGTCCACGGCAACGGCGCGGCACGCATGGGCAATGCCCGCTGGCGGCGCCTGACCGAGGAGCGCGCGGGCGGTGCGAAATCGGTGTTCCATTTCGACGTTCAAGGGCAGGTTGCGAAATCCACCCATGCCGGGATTCCGTGGCTGCGGTCCTGCAGCGGCTCGGGCCGCGCGTGCATTTCTGGCCGTTCGACGGCTGGGACATTCCGGCCGGGCGCTCTGCCGTCGCCGAGGTGTATCCGGCCTTGTGGTCGCCCGGTTTCGCCAATGAAGCCCGCACCGGCGACCAGCATGACGCCTTCAGCATCGCCGCCTGGCTGTCGCGCGCCGACCGCGACGGCAGCCTCGCGGCGTTCCTCGACCCCGATCTTTCGCCGCCCGAACGCACGCTGGCGCAGACTGGAGGGCTGGATATTGGGCGTTGCCGGCTTGATCCGCGCCGGCAAAGGGCGCGATGATTCCAAAGCGTCCTGAGCTTGCGATCCAAGCGTGTTTAGATTACACTAAACAGTATGGCCAAGATATCGAAGCCCAATGTTTCCGCTGATCCCGCCCGCCCGCAGGCAGTGATCTATGCCCGCGTATCCTCCAAGGAGCAGGAGAAGGAGGGTTTCTCAATCCCCGCGCAGTTGAAGCTTCTCAAGGAATACGCCTCCGCCAATGGTTTCGCTGTGGTGCAGGACTATGTGGACGTGGAAACCGCCAAGCAGACCGGCCGCGCTGCCTTCGGCGAGATGGTGGCCTATCTGAAAGCGCATCCGGCCGTCCGCGTGATGCTGGTCGAGAAGACAGACCGGCTCTACCGCAACCTCAAGGATTGGGTGACGGTGGACGAGCTGGAGGTCGAAATCCATTTCCCCAAGGAAGGCGTCGTGCTGTCGCGGGAGTCCCGCTCGTCGGAAAAGTTCATGCACGGCATCAAGGTTTTGATGGCGAAGAACTACATCGACAACCTGTCGGAGGAAGCGCGCAAGGGAATGCAAGAGAAGGCCGAGCAGGGCATCTGGCCAACCAAGTGCCCGCTCGGCTACCGCAACGTCACCGGCTCGGACGGCAAGAAGATCATCGCCACCGATCCGACGCTCGCGCCCATCGTGGCGAAGATGTTCGAATGGTATGCACGCGGTGACATTTCGTTGAAGGAAGCGGCACGCAAGGCGCACGCGGAGGGCCTGCTCTATCCCAAGAGCGGCGCGAAGGTGCCGGTGAGCACCGTCCACACCATCCTGCGTAACCGGCTCTATGCCGGCTGGTTTGAATGGAACGGCAAGCTAATCCAGGGCAAGCACGAGGCGCTGGTTTCCGTGGAGCTTTGGGAACGGGTGCAGGGCGTGCTCGATGGCCGCTTCGCCAGCAAGGCCAAGCGCGGCAGGCACGACTTCGCCTTCTCCGGGCTGATCGAATGCCATGCCTGCGGCTGCGCGGTTGTCGGCGAGATCAAGAAGGGCCGCTACGTCTATTATCACTGCACCGGATACGCCGATAAGTGCCAGGGCAACCCGGCATTGTGCCGCCGCCGCTATGTCCGCGAGGAGGCACTGGAGCAGCAATTCACCAATCTGCTCGGCCGGCTGAAGTTCGACGACGAGGTGCTGGAATGGGTGCGCGGGGCGCTGCACGCCAGCCACGCCGACGAAAAGCGCGAGCACGAGGAGGCGATCAAGCGGCTTCGGACCGAATACGACCGGCTTCAGAACCGCGTCAACGCAATGTACGTGGACAAACTCGACGGTCGCGTGGATGCCGCCTTCTTCGAGCGTATGTCAGCCGAGTGGCGCACCGAGCAAGAGCGTTGCCAGCGCGAGATTGACCGCCATCAATCCGCTGAGCAGTCCTACATGAATGAGGGCGTGCAGCTTCTCGAACTCGCGCAGAACGCACAAAGGCTATTCGCAACCCAGGCACCGCGCGAAAAACGCCGCTTGCTCAATTTCGTACTATCGAACTGCACCTGGGAGGATGGCGAGGTTGTTGCCACCTTCCGCCAACCGTTTGATCTGTTGGCAGAAACCACGGCCATCGCGATGCGGTCGGCGGCCGATGATAGTGCCAATTCGGCGAAATCTGAGATTTGGCTGGGGAACTAGGATTCGAACCTAGATTCTCGGAGTCAGAGTGTTTGCAAGTCCGTTGTTATTGTTTGCAAATCTGCCCGCATGTTGCGTTTGTGTCGCGTTCACGCCAGCAGCGCAGCCTCGGCTGCCGCCAGCTCGGTGCCATCGTCGCCGCGTGGGAATAGATGGCCGTAGGTGTCGAGTGTGACCATGATCGAGGAATGGCCGAGCCTGTGCTGCACGACCTTTGCCGGCAGCTCTAGGCCGCCATCGGCCTTTCGGTTGATGCACCAGGACGCATAGAAATGGCGTAGGGCGTGCAGGCCGGAATATTTGGCTGTCATGATAGGTCTGCCGCTTTCATCGCACAGGCGGCCGCCCTGGGAGTTTAGAACCGGCATTGTAACGTCAGCGGCGATCTGTGCGGGGATTAATCCGCGTTGAATGATGTTGACGTGAAATTCCACGTTGCCATCGCCATTGGGGAAAACGAGGCCGAGCGGGCCGTTAGGGCATTGGAGTTTCCATTTCCGCAATTCCTTGACCAGCATCGGGGGCAGGGGAACGGCTCGCTCGCCGGCCGCTGTCTTAGGCTTGCCAATCCGGCGGTGACGATCTGCGCGCTGGCGGACGTGCAGTTCAGTTTTTTTGAAATCCACATCGGCCCATCTCAGGCCGCGCAATTCGGACGCACGGAGTCCGGTAAAGATTGCGGTGAGCAGGAACGGACGCCAGCGGCCTGTAACGGCCTGGGTAATGGCGCGGATTTCTTTGGGGGTCGGAATATCAATGCCGATCTTCAGCTTGTTGCCTCTGCCTTCGCGGCTGCCGTCATTCCGGCTGCGCTTCCTGCGCAGTTCTCGCACAGGATTGCGAACGATCTTGCCGCGCTCTTGCGCCTCGCTGAGCAAGGCACCGAGGCTGCGCACGACATAGCGCACAAGGGTCGCGGATCGCCCAGCCGCACGTAATTCGTCCTCGAATTGGCGAACGACGGGGACGGTTATGCGCGACAGCCGAATGCGCCCGATGAATGGGTCGATATGTAGCCTAAGGTGCTGGCGGTATTGTTCGATAGTCGTCGGCTCGAGGCCGGCGGCCTCGGCAGTTGTCAGCCAAAGGCGGCCAGCCTCGGCAACCGTTATACTTTCCGAGTTGCGGACGTGCGTTCCTTCTTTGACTTCAACGCCGGTCCGATCTCGAAAATCCTCGGCGTTTCTTTTCCGGTCGAACGTTTTAAGTGTTCGCTCGCCTTTATGGTCTACATAATCGACAACCCACGCTTCGCGCTCCTCGCCTTTGGCTGTGCGCCACTTTCGCTTTCGGATCGACATTATTTTCTCCCCTTGCCCGATTTCGCACGCTTCGCATTTCGGGCACGCATCGCCGCCACGCGGCAGCGGTCACTACAGAAGCGGGAATGAGATCGACGGCCGGTAAGCGGGCCGATAAGGAATATGTCGCCGCAGTATTCGCAGGTGAAAACGCGCGCTCCATTCATTGCGACCATCGCTGCCTCCATGAACATAAAGTCATAGAGCGATTTGCTCTTAGCAGCATCCGCGGTCGCCCGTTCTCCCCCGCGAGATCAAACATCGGGTTTAATTTTATACTGCCCTGAAATTCAATTTCTTTATTTATCGCATTCAGGGCATCGACGTGATTTGGTCCACCGACTTTTACGAGCACATTGCGCACTTCGTCTCGGCAAAGAGTGAAGGTAAAGTAATCGCCCCTGTCCTCTCCCCCTCGAAGGTAAGGGTCTAGCAGGAAGCCATACTTCGAAAAGAATTTGACAAGGCTGGCATCATCGCGCGCGTTTACAAACTGAACGACGACTGGGCTTTCCAAGTTTTGGATTTCTAGCTTCAGCGGCTCGCGGCGCTCGGTGCGATACAGAAACGATTTTCCGCCCTCCTCGATCTTCCCGCCGTAGTCGCGCAGCTCAATGCCATCGGGACATCGTTCGGTGAGCAGGGATAGGCCGTGCATTGCTGTTACGTTTTCTGGGCGTTACGTTTTCTTGGCGAAATCACGTATATGGTAATTAGTTTGGAAAAAATTGCAAGCGTTGTTGACAACTGAATAAGGGGAATATACGGATTTCTAACAAGAAAGCGTAACAGGTACCTTTTAAGGATTTCGAAGAGGCGGCGGCGATTCTTAAGCGGCAGAATGAGAGCTGGCCGATAAGCTCTAAAGAATAGGCGAGCGAACGGGATCAAGACAGGGGATGTGCCGGAAAGTGATCTTGAGCGCCTCCAGAAAGGGAGACGAAGGAGCAAACGAAGTGCCGATGCCGGGTGCCTTATTCGAGCCCGTTTACTAAGAGGCGCGTGGAGGAAAATCATCAGATGGAGACAAGGAAGAACGACGATCTCGGCTTGGTATGGGAGGCGGCGGGCATCGCCAGGGAGATCAACCGCAGCCCCCGGCAGGTCTATCACTTGCTGAGCCGCAAAGAGATCAAGGCCGCCAAGCGCATCGGCGGAAAATGGTGTGCTGATCGAGCCGGTCTGAGGGCGCAGTTCTGTTCGCAGCCGGCCGAATGAATTGAACGGGTCTCAAAAAAGGCCCGGGGGAGCGCGGCACCCCGAAGTGGGCGCCAGTTCCAAAAAGGAGAGGCCGGCCCCAGCAATGGGCGACCGGCCAGAATGAATCAATCCCTCCAAATACGCCACCACGCCGTGACGTAGCCACGGGGACCGGAAAAGCAAACGCCCCGAGCGGCAACTCGGGGCGTTGAAACCAAAGGAAATATCAAACATGAAATCAATAACAGGACCGTCGGCGGCGCGCAAGCCAGCCGCGCGGGGGGCCCCGGCGCTCACGCTCGATAGCGCGCTCGCCATCTTACGCGTGGCCTATGCCGCCGCTGTCGCCGAACGCGGCCAAGTTCAGGCCGACATTGTCGAACTCGCTGCCATCGGCTGCGCGTTGGCCGCAGGCACCATCACGCCGGTATTCGCTATCGGCTTCGCGACGCAATCCGGGCTGATCAGCTGGCATGACGAGGCTGCCGCCGCTGAGATCGAAAGGGCGACGGCATGATCAAAGATTTTTCGGACTACGACGAGCACGCAGCTGAGGTTGCCCGCGAGTCCATAATCGGCGATCGGGCCTTTGACGAAAAATTGCGGCGCCTTGAGCTGGATGCTGAGCGGCGCGAAGCCAAAGGGAAGACCGCAAGGGCGGAGGTATTTAGCCTACAGACAGGGGCGCGCCTTGACGAGAACCAGCCGCTTCAATGGCTCGATATGTCGGAATGGGATGGCAGGCCCGTCCCGGAACGCGAATGGGCGATCAAGGATCGGGTGCCGCTCAAGCAGGCTGGGCTCGTCTCCGGAGAGGGCGGGACGGGAAAATCAATTATCGAGCTGATGAAGAATGTCGCTCACGTGATGGGCAAGGACTGGCTTGGCTCAATGCCAGAACCCGGCCCCGCTTTCTACCTTGGCGCCGAGGACGAATTTGCCGAGCTGCACCGACGCCTTGCAGACATTGCCGGCCATTACGGCGTGACGTTCAAGCAATTGACCGATTGGGGGCTCCACGTCCTTTGCCTGCTCGGGCAAGACGCGACGCTGTGCGCGGCAAGCAAAAGTGGCAGAATCGAGGTGACGGCCCTTTATCGGCGGCTTTACGAAGCCGCTGGTGACATCAACCCGAAGAACATCAGCATTGACACATTGTCCCGAGCGTTCGCCGGGAACGAAATCGACCGCACGCAAGTGTACGCCTTCGCCATGCACATGCAGGCACTAGCACTGGTAGCCGGGGGATCAGTTACCATCCTAAGCCATCCCAGCCTGGCCGGCATCTCGTCGGGCTCCGGCATTTCCGGCTCGACCGCATGGCATGGCGCATTCCGCTTTCGGCATTACCTGACCAGCGTCAAGCCGAAGGATGGCGAGCAGCCCGAGGGCGATCTGCGCGAGTTGCAATTCAAGAAGAATCAATATGGGCCAGCCGCAGAAAGCATCGTGCTGCGATATCAGAGGGGCCTGTTTCTGCCGGAGGGCGGAACGTCGAGCCTTGATCGAGCACAGCGGGAACAGAACGCTGAGGATGTCTTCCTCGATCTCCTGAAGCGGTATGACAACCAGGGGCGCAGCGTCAACGAGAAGCCCACATCGAACAATTACGCGCCAGCGAGTTTCTGCAAGGAAAGGGCTGCGGCGGGACTGCGCAAGGGCGATCTGGAGGGCGCAATGCGGCGCCTGTTCGAGAAGAGCAAAATCCACGTCGAGAGCTATGGCCGGCCCTCCCGCCCGGCGACGAGGCTGAGGCTGGGAAGCAAAGATTGACTCCCGCGGTAGAGCGCTCCCCGCCGAAACGCCGAGCCCAAAGGCGAGGCGTGCAGGCGTGCCGCCCGCCTGGGGGGTATGGGGGGTGGCCGCCACGGAGCAACACGCACGCTGTACGTATGCTGTACGGGGCTGTACGCAGCATGGGCGCTCGGCACGGCGGATGGGCAGGGCACCGACGCGGATGGGTGAGCGCGGCTGTACGGAAAAACCCTCCAAAAAATTGGGCAGACGAAGGCCGATGTGGAGGTGAAAGGCCCGAGATCCGCGGCGCGGCAAGCGCGCGGCCCGCGCCTCGATTTACGGAAAAGGTCTCGCCCTCGGCGGAGACAACGCATCCGCGAGCGGCAATAAAACCGGAGGAGTAAATGGTTAGCCGGAGATCGACGCATCCGTCGCCAACGAATGGCGGATTGATTCCGACAGGTGACGACCTAGCGAAACTCAATGCCGAACAACGGCAGGCCGCGGAGCACGGGGCGCCGCTACCGCAGGACGCCTCACCGTTGCTCATCATTGCCGGCGCCGGCTCCGGCAAGACCAATACATTGGCTCATGTCGGCCCCGCGCATTGTGCGGTTAGTCTTTTATGTGTTTAGCACTTCTTCATTGTTTTCATCATCAGGTACGAAACCGCAACCACCGCACGTTGGGCATTGCTGCTCATTGTCGGTACCTTTTTCAATGATCCCATCGCCATTGCATTCTGGACAGGTTTTCATGTGAGCCTCCCGTTATTCCCCGTTTTGGCATCGAGTCACGCAACGCTATTGGTTAGCGGCGTGGCCGCGCTACATGCGTCATGCTGAACAGCTCCGGCTCAAATTAGCAGCGAAATGCGCCGGCGCCGAACGGCCGAGCTACAAAGTAATTCCGCTCGCGCATGGGTCCCGCCGAGCCCATGTCCTCATGTGCCCGAGATCCGCGGCGCGGCAAGCGCGCGGCCCGCGCCTCGATTCTACGGAAAAGGTCTCGCCCTCGGCGGAGACAACGCATCCGCGAGCGGCAATAAAACCGGAGGAGTAAATGGTTAGCCGGAGATCGACGCATCCGTCGCCAACGAATGGCGGATTGATTCCGACAGGTGACGACCTAGCGAAACTCAATGCCGAACAACGGCAGGCCGCGGAGCACGGGGCGCCGCTACCGCAGGACGCCTCACCGTTGCTCATCATTGCCGGCGCCGGCTCCGGCAAGACCAATACATTGGCTCATGTCGGCCCCGCGCATTGTGCGGTTAGTCTTTTATGTGTTTAGCACTTCTTCATTGTTTTCATCATCAGGTACGAAACCGCAACCACCGCACGTTGGGCATTGCTGCTCATTGTCGGTACCTTTTTCAATGATCCCATCGCCATTGCATTCTGGACAGGTTTTCATGTGAGCCTCCCGTTATTCCCCGTTTTGGCATCGAGTCACGCAACGCTATTGGTTAGCGGCGTGGCCGCGCTACATGCGTCATGCTGAACAGCTCCGGCTCAAATTAGCAGCGAAATGCGCCGGCGCCGAACGGCCGAGCTACAAAGTAATTCCGCTCGCGCATGGGTCCCGCCGAGCCCATGTCCTCATGCATAGCTCCTGCTTATGTTGCCACGCGAAAGCGCAACAGTTTGGCGCTCGACTCGGGCGGGGTTCGCGCGGGCGAGCACACCCGACGCCAAAATCAAAGCGGTGGCTGTCAAGGCGTTCATTGGCCCGGCCTCTGGTATGCCATCAACAAACGTGGGAAAACGCGCCGTGTCCGATCGTTTAATAAAACTCGCGTGCAACGCAGTCTCATCAGCGCCACGGATGGTGTTGAACATCGGCACCGGGAACAGCTAACATACACCGTCGTGAAGCGGGCCGCGTCGCGCCGCTGCCCAGGAGACCGGTTTTTCGCAACGCCGAACCCGATTTCGCAATGCACTGTCACGCGGTTTTGCCGCAATCCGCGTAAACGATACGGCAATACGACGTTCGGGAGTGCCGGATAGATAAACCGCTGCCGTCAGATCCCGACCGAGACCCCGCCATACTCTTAGAGGGGATTGGGGTGTGTCCTGTACTGTAGAAAATCTGCTCAGCGTCTTGCGCCCGCACTGCCCGGCAAAAGTTGATACGCTCTGCAAGGATCTTAGGAGCGTCGAACACGGGCTCACGACCGTGGGGCTCAAGATCCACTGTCTTGGCGACAACCGAGAGCTATTGAGGCTCATTGATGCTTTCGGCGGCCGGTTTGAGGTCATCGGCAATAGATACTATGCGCACGCCCGCGCGTCGGTGACCGTGGTCCTGCCGCCCCTGGGTAGCGCACGCTCGGCGATATGGCTGCTCGAGTGCATCGAGATCTACTTCGGACACAGCATTTTCCATAATCCGCGCTATCAAATCCAGGTGTGCTCGCCCTGCCGGCTCGATGGGCCGCGTGCGGCGATACTCGCGATTGCATTTTACCTCGGATCAGACGTTCTCAGACGCTACAGCCTCGATGACCTGACGACGACTTTTTCGCAGGACACGCTTATGTTCGGCCGCAAGCATCGAGGACGCCGCATCGTGCTTTATGATGGCGACGGCGATCTCGACCGGAACTTCGAGTGGTGGGATCTTGAGAAAGGTTGTTTGTCGATAAGGCCGCGACTGCCGTTCGTCACGGAGCGCACCGACGTGCTGACGTGCCAGAGCAAAACCGATATCGAGAATGTCAATCTGATGGCGACTTTGCTTTCACACGATCAGATGCTTGCCTATTGGAAGCACTTGGGCCGCCAATGTGTGGCGGATGTCGAAGCGTTGCTCCAGCGCCATCTTCTACGGGGGATCCTTGACGTTCCCTGGATCCACCCAGCGACTGGAAAGAGGGCTGACGACACGCAATTCTTCTCCGCTCTTCAAGAGCTCATGACATATGCATTCGACGAGTTTGCACGGCTCGAGAAAGAGAGGCGCAACCAAGCGGGGCAAAGCACTCCCCATCGGCCTGGCATACTGGCGGAAATGCAAGCGTTGCTGCGGCATTACCGCGCCGAACTCCTCGCGCAGTCGGTCGGATTATGGCAGGAGAGGGCCAAATGAGAGCACATCAGCCCGGTTCGACGCCAATCGATATCCCCGAAACGGTTCCAAATCCTGCCTATACTCCGCGACCCGCGCCTGAGCCTGAGCCTGCGCCGGAGCGGGGGCCGACCAAAGCGCCAGAAAAGGTGCCCGAAAAACAATCGCACGACTCGCCCCGGCGTGACGGTGTTTCATTTCGAAACCTGCCTATCGGCGCGGAGATGCAGCCCAAATGGCAAGAAAGATGCGGCGTGGCCCGTGATCAGCCACCACCGCCGCCCCTCGCGTCGAGCGCGCCCTGTTCGAGCGCGCCATGGGCTACACCTACGACCGCGAGGAAATCAAAGTCATAGACGGTCAGGTGGTCCGCGTCCCCGTCCGCGAGCACGTCCCGCCTGACTACAACTCCATACGCCTCTGGCTGTGCAATCGCGCGCCCGGACGGTGGAAAGACATATCCCACCTGCATGCGGGCGTGGACGAGGACAATCCCCTCGCTGCTTGGTTCAAGCAGTTCGAGGGAATGGCGATGCGGCCCAAGCCCCGTGAGCTGCCCCAGCCTGACCCCATTGAAGCCGATTACGAGGTAGTCGCCCCGCCACCGCGCCCAACGGAGGATGCGTAACCATGCGCTCCTTTTTTCCTTCTATGGCTCCAAGTGGCGCGATGCGAAGCGGTACGCGCCGCCGTCCGCCACTGTGATCGAGCCCTTCGCTGGGTCGGCCGGGTACAGTATCTAATGGGGGTAGGTTGGTACGCGCCTGTTCGACGTGGACCCGATCATCGTCGGCGTGGCTACCTGTGATCCGCGCCACCGAGCACGAAATCCTGGCTCCCGGCGTAGGGACAAAGTCGCTGTGTGCGCTACTCCGCCCTCTCAAATCGACGGACGCCGCGCCAACGCTACGATGCGCGGCCTCCCATAGCCATTACAGCGCGGACACCGTACGTCGCGCAACGCGACGCGGATGGAAGCCTCATGGTCGCGCGGTTTCACCCGCAAATCCAGATCGACCAATGTCCCGCAGCATATCCACAAGCGGGAGGGCAGGCACCTGCGATGCGATTTGGCCGAACTTGATCGCTTCTGGGAGAAGGAGCAGACGAAGGCCGATGTGGAGGTGTTCATCCTCGACGAAGTATTCGCCAAGCTGCCCACGCCACCTTTCACCGCCGAAGAGAAAAAGGCCGTCGCGGGCAACGTCTATGCCCATGTCTGGCAGCAGGCCATGAATGGCGAACTCGCGAAGGCGGCATGAAGACCATATTTCGCCGTTACACCGGCATCGACTATTCCGGCGCGCAGACGCCGACCGCGCGAGCTTGAAGGGTGTGCGAGTCTATCCCGGCGTCACAGAATTTTGTGATGTAGTCCTGGCCATGGTGTGCCATGGCTTGCCATAGCAAAAAACTATATTAGAATCCTATCGCAATCCTATAGAAAGTTTGATTAGTGAGCAGGCGGCCAAGCCGCACTTCCTTGCTTTGCAACTTGCGCCGCCGGAGAAAAATTCGGCGGTGCCGCTAAAGGAATTCATATGAGGAAACCAAGTCCACTCGGCACTGCCATCGAAGCGGCTATTAATCGTGATGGCCGTTACCGCCAGTTTAGAGAGCCTGCTCAGTATTCGTGCTTCTACCAGACACCGGGCGGGCAAGTCTTTGCTATTGAGCGTGTCACCTTGAATCAGATTAGACTTTGGCTTCGGCAAAATGGAGACGTTCGATCAGCTGCGGAGAAGCAGGGTCTAGTTGTGAAAAAGAGCGTACCCTATCCGGCCCATTCAGACCGGGGTAGATACGACCGTCTCTCCTCGTTGAAGTCTGTTGCCGAATTGTGCGACACGACTCTTTACATCACCGCTGTCGTTTCGGAGAACCAAGCCCTTGCAATATTGGGTGCCCTGGAATGACGGACCTAATCCGTTTGGCCGAGATCATTGCTCGCGCGTCGTCAGGCGAACTGGAGGCTGATGCATCATTGGGAGGCCGCCTGACGCTCAGCCGGTCGAACGATCTGACCGTGTGCTACGCGCCTTTTGACCACATTCAAGCGAGCGCCAAACTTGTGTTAATCGGGATTACGCCGGGCGCACAACAGGCACGCAACGCGCTCATCGAGTTTCGCCGGAAGCTCGCAAGTGGTGCAGATCACCGGACTGCGTTAGGTGCGGCTAAGGTGTTTGCGAGCTTCTCCGGCCCTATGCGAAAAAATTTAGTGGCGATGCTCGATCATATTGGCGTAAGCAAGTGGCTCGGAGTGCCGACCACAGGAGACGTTTGGGGCGCGCGCTCAGATCTCGTTCACTTCACGAGTGCTCTTCGGTATCCAGTCTACAAAGCGGGCAAGAACTACTCAGGTTCTCCCTCGATGACAGCCACCCCCATTTTGCGAGACCTGCTTGAACGATGCCTCAGTGAAGAAGCCAGAGTTTTGGCTGAGGCTGTATGGGTGCCCTTAGGTCCGAATGCGACCGAGGGTGTCTCCTGGATGGTCCAGAAGGGCTATCTATCGCGGCAGCAAGTCCTGATAGGTCTGCCGCACCCGAGCGGTGCAAACGCCGAAAGAATAGCTTACTTTCTTGGCCGAAAAAACCGTGCGATGCTATCGTCGAGAACGTCAGCGGATTCGATCGATGCTGCGCGTAACCACCTTACGACTCAGGTCGCTTCACTTCAATAATGTCGCAAGTCCCAAGCGATCGTTCTTGGCCCCTAGCGCGGATTTCTCACACTACTGACGGACTGTGCGGTCGGTAAGGCGATTTTGCTAGCAGCTGGATTGGGGGCAAGCAAAGCCGTGGCGCCGAATGGCGCGGTTTGTGGTTGATGTTTTTCTGGGTCTCCGTGTGGGCCTGTGGGTTGTGCCGCGCGGGGGGTGGCGCCGCGGCGGCGCGTGTCATGCGGGGGCGGCGCGGGCGATTGCGAGCCGGAGTGCGGCGCGGCCCCAGTCTTGGGCGGCCGGACAGGCCGATGCCATGGCGATCTTGATGCGACGGACGCTGACGCGCACGAGCGCCCCGATCTTGAGCAGCTTGAGACGGATGGTGCCGCAGGTGGCCTGGGCGAAGTCGGTACCGTGGAGCCCGATGCGGCGCAGGGCGCAGAGCAGAACATAGGCCATCGAGTAGAACCACAGACGCAACTGGTTGGCGCGCATCGTGGCGGCCGAGGTGCGATCCGCATAGAGGTCGAGCTGGCACTCCTTGATCCGGTTCTCCATCTCGCCGCGAGCGCAGTAGATCTTCTCGTAGAGATACTTGGCCTTGCACTCGTCGCGCCGGAGCGAGGTGACCACAAAACGAGGATTGGCTTCCCCCTTCGTCCACTCGGCCTTGGCGACGACCCGGCGCCGGCGGCTCCAGGTTCTGCGCGTCGTCCACATGAAGGTCTTGAAGCGGCGCTCCGGTCGGCCGGTGCGCCGGCTCTTGGCGGCGACAAGATCAAGCTCGGTCTTGATCTCGGCGGCGAGCCGCTCGTTCCTCGCTAGCCCGAACAGGAAGTCGACGCCGTTGGCCTCGCACCAGGCCATCAGGTCTTCCCGCGCGAAGCCCGCGTCGGCGCGCAACACAATGCGCGTGCGCGGCCAACGGGCACGGATACGCGCGACGACGCGCGCTACCTCCTCGACCGCGCCGGCCGCCGCGTCCATGTCGGCGCGCCGCAGCTTGGCGACCAGCAGATGGCGGCCGCAGAACACGTAGAGCGGCAGATAGCAGTAGCAATCGTAATAGCCGTGGAAGAACCGCCCCTCCTGCTCGCCGTGCAGCGGATCATCGGTCGCATCGAGGTCGAGAATGATCCGCCTGGGAGGCCGCTCGTGCGCCTCCAGGAACAGGTCGACCAGCAGCGCCTTGATCGCCACCGGATTGTGGCTGATCTTGTGGTAGCGCGTCGGCGCAAGCTTGCTCAGCTCCAACCGGTTGAGCGTCGATTTACCGGCCACCGGCGCGCATTCCGCGCGCCGCGCCGCGAGCTTGCCCGCCAGCACCGCCATCAGCGGATCGTGCCGCAGCTCATCATGGTCGTTGAGGTCCTCATAGCCGAGCGCGATCCCAAAAACCCGCTGGCCAACCAACGTCGCGACCTCATGCTCGATCAGGTCCGCTCGCCGCTCGTCGTGGAAGCACGCCGCAAACCGATCCATCATTCGGATCGCTCGATCCGTCGTTCCCAGAAGCAACGCGCCCGCATCCGACGTCACCAGTCCGGCATCAAACGCCGCTTCCACTGCGCGACCATCAACCATTCCAAAATCAAAGCGTTCTGCGCTACACTCTGTCGGCATCGGGGCTCTCCTTAGAATCGCGCGAAGTTGTTGCAGCACAACTACTTTCGCTGATTCGGAGCCCCGATGCGCCTAATTAGCGTGAGAAATGCGGGCTAGAAGCACAGGTGGGCTTCGCATGATCGAGATGGACTACGAAGAGTTAGCCAAGTGGCCTAAGGCTGAACGAAGTAGTTCTGTTAGCTTGGGGAAATAAGCTCCTGACTACGAGAGGAGCATATCTCGCGGTGAACGGCCATGAAGATAAAGCCCGCCGGTCAAATCCTTATCTCTGAAATCAGAGAGGCCGTTGACCGGCTCAAGGGCTGTGTCACGCCCTTGTTCGACGTGAACGACAAGGGCAAGGCGGAGCTGCTGGGGAGCGCGGTTTTGATTACCCTTTCCGGGGCGACGTTCCTTTGCACCGCAAAGCACGTCATCGACGGCAACCGGACTTCCACGCTCTATTTCGACGGCTCGTCCAAGCTGGAGATCCTCGAAGGGAAATTCCGGGTTTCGGCCGAGCATGATGTTGCGGTGCTGAAGCTCTCGCCTGCACAGGCCGCTACCTTTCAAAAATACTGGCCCCTCGACGAGCACAAGATTGGCGATCAAGCCCAAACTGCCGCGTCTAAATATGCCGAGTTCCTGGGCTACCCGGAATCGAAGAACCGCAAGGTCTACAATCAAAATGCGATCAATGGGCTTCTCCACTCGAACGGCGGAGCCGTCATTGAGATCACTCCCGCTAAGGTGCGCGTCTCTTTTGACAAGAAGCGCAATATCGATGCCAAGACCCGGCAGCGCGTAACGGCCCCCAACCCTTATGGCATGAGCGGCGGCGCGATGTTTGGTGTGGCCGTTGACCGAGCCGCCATCGAAGGTGACCCTCAACCCAAACTGGTCGGCATCAGCACGGACCGGCCCAATTCGAGCGAGGTGTTCGGTGCCACCATTGCAATCGCCATGGCGATTATCCGCGATGGCTGGCAGGTCACCCTGCCGAAACATCTCGATCCCAAGAACATAAAGACCAATCCGCCAGAAGCGTGAGCGCACCGAGCAGCAGAAAGCGCGGCCGCTGCCTTTGGAATTTTACAGGCGGGTAAACCCCGGCGATCAAGGATCAGCGTGCCTTGATCCCGCCCGGAGGAGGGCCGAGGCGGCTTGGGGGTAAATGGGTGGAATTGGACGGAAAAATGGGATGGTTGGTGCGGTTTAGCCGCCCTGGGAAAGGCCTGTTTGTGCACCCAGGGTGCACGGATTTGCATTATTTTAAACTAGACGGCCGGTTTACGAATCTGCTATTCTATACACCATGAGTGAACAAAAGCCGAGCAAGCTAAACCAGTTGGAGCGGGAGCTGCCCGAAGGGCTGCTCGTGGACGCGGCATGGCTTGAAAAGCATGGCTATTACGGCTCGCTGCGCAAGAAATACGTTGATCTGGGCTGGCTGGAGCAGCCCACATACCGCGTTTACCGGCGGCCACGCGGGACGCTGCGCTGGGAGCAGGCCGTTATATCCCTCCAGACTTTGCTCGCATATCCGCTCGTTGTAGGCGGCAGGACCGCCCTTGAGCTTCAGGGCTATGCCCATTTCCTGTCGCAGGAGCGCAAGGAAGTCCATCTCTACGGCCATAAGCGGCCGCCAACCTGGCTGCACAAGCTGCCGCTATCGGTGCGTTTCATGTTTCACAAGAGCGACCGGCTGTTCCGTAATGACCCGATCACGCGCGGCCTGACCAGCCTGAGCTGGAATCTGAAAACCGACGGCGTTAGCACCGATCCGCTGCAAGCCGGTCTGACGATACAGCCATGGGGCCAGTGGGATTGGCCGCTGACGCTTTCCACGCCCGAACGCGCCGTCTTCGAGCTGCTCGATGAATTACCCGACCGCGAAAGCTTTCATCAGGTGGACAAGCTGATGGAGGGGCTTGCGAACCTCAGCCCCCGCCGTCTGCAAAAGCTGCTGGAGGATTGCAAGAGCGTAAAGGTCAAACGGCTGTTCTTCTTCTTTATGGACCGGCACAATCCCGCCTGGCTCAAACATATCGCGCGCGCGCGCGTCGATCTTGGAAAAGGCAAGCGCATGCTTGTGCGCGGCGGCAAGCTCGACCCGGCCTACGAGATCACCGTGCCGGAGGATCTCGATGCCGTTTAACGATCTCTATCGCCGCCAGGCCGCACTCCTGGTTCGCGTCCTTCCCTATGTGGCGGAAGAAAAAATATTTGCGCTCAAGGGCGGGACCGCGATCAACCTGTTCCACCGGGATATGCCGCGCCTTTCGGTGGATATTGATCTCACCTACCTGCCCGTTGCGCCGCGCCTAGAGTCCCTTGCCGCGATTGATGAAGCGATGAAGCGCATCGCGAAGACGGCGCGTTCCATGTCTCCGGCCGAAGACATCGTGGAACAAACGCCGCGCGAGGGCGAGACGGCGGTCACCAGACTGTTTGCCCGTGGTGACGGTGTTCAGATCAAGATCGAAGTGACGCCGGTCCTGCGCGGCTGTGTCTACGAGCCGGAACTGCGCACGGTTTCACCATCGGTCGAAGACGCCTTCGGCTTTGCCGAAATCAACGTTGTCTCCTTCGCCGACCTTTACGGCGGCAAGATTGTCGCCGCGCTTGATCGCCAGCATCCGCGCGACCTCTTTGATGTACGTGATTTGCTTGCCAATGAGGGCATAGATGAGCGGCTGCGCAAAGCCTTCATCGTCTATCTCCTGAGCCATAACCGGCCCATGTCCGAAGTCCTCACGGCAAGGCGCAAGGACATCAGGCAGGAATTTGAGCGCGGTTTTGCCGGAATGACCGAAGAGCCGGTCACGCTCGATGCGCTGCTTGACGCCCGTGAGGCCATCATCGCCGCCGTGGTCGGCGAGATGCCGGACCACCACCGGCAGTTCCTGATCTCATTCGAATGCGGCGTGCCGGACTGGGCTCTTCTGGGACTTAACGGCATTGCCGAATTGCCGGCTGTCCGCTGGCGGCAACAAAACCTCGACAAGCTGGATAAAGCTGCCCGCACCGCCCTTGTCGAACAGCTAAAGCAGGTCCTGCAAGCTTAATAGGAAGCGTTAACGCGGGTCAGGATATTCCGGCGTTCGTAAAGCTGCGACAGGGTTTCATTTGCAAAGCCGGCGGTAGGTGGTATCGAGCCCCCGCAACCAAATAGCGCCGCCAAGCCAATAGCTTGGCGGCGTAGTTATTTCCTAGGTCGTGCGCGCGACCGGTCGTGTCAACGCTGTGTCAACAAAGGGCATGACGTTCATTTCGCTCTTTGGCGCGCGAGAAATTTTCGCAACTTGTTGTGCCCCTAATTCGGTACTGGGAGTGCACGCTAAGCCGGTCAGCTTAGGACAGGTCGCGGGTTAGGTGCCGAAGAGCGTCGTGAGCATCTGCACCTCGTAACCAGGCTGGACGCCGCACGAGACTTCGAATCTGGGGGTCAGGGGTTCGAATCCCTTCCGGCGCGCCAATTACTTAGCACCCGACTTCCGTGCAAAAAATTGCCGATTTTTACGGTTTTTGCAAGGAAGGTCCCTCCCTCCCCAATGGAGATTTCCGCAGACTGCACTCTGGTTTCGAATCCCTCTCCCTCCGCCAACCAATATCAAAGCGGCGTCTGCCCACGTCCGTAACCGTCTACGAGAACCAGCTATATTGCGCTTGTTTCTTGCGCCCGATGGCGGTAACTGTCCGCCAATGTCTATCCACATCGACGGCCCCAACGTGGGCTGAAACATGGGCAAAATCACCAGGCAAGGACCAATGCCTCGAACAATCGGACGGCTAACTGCAATCAGACTGAAAAACCTCACACGGTCCGGCTACTATGCCGACGGCGGAAATCTGTATTTCCGTATCGCTGTAGGCGGCACGAAGGGTTGGATTTTTCGATTTTCACTCGCGGGCCGTACGCGCGACATGGGGCTTGGGGCATTTCCGGCGGTATCACTTTCTCAGGCCCGCAAATTGGCCGAGGAATGCAGGCAATTACTCGCGGGCGGGCGCGACCCGATCGAGATTAGAAGGGCCCGCCGCGCCGAGGCCGCCACCGAGTCCGCCAAGGTGATGACCTTCGAAGCCTGCGCTAAGGCGTTCATCGGCGCACATGAGGCGTCCTGGCGCAATCCGAAACATCGCCAGCAATGGACAAATACGCTGGCCACCTATGTGATCTCCGTATTTGGGAAGCTACCCGTGCAGGCGATTGATACAGGGCTTGTCATGCAGGTGCTGGAGCCCCTGTGGTCCAAGAAGCCTGAGACGGCCAGTCGGGTGCGCGGTCGCATCGAGGCGATCTTGGACTGGGCCAAGGTGCGCGGCTATCGCGAGGGGGAGAATCCTGCGCGGTGGCGGGGCCATCTGAATCACCTGCTACCCGCCAAGTCGAAGGTTCGGAGGGTCAGACACCATCCGGCCCTTCCCTACGCAGACATTCCTGATTTGATGCCGGCGCTGCGTGAGCAAACAAGCATTGCCGCAAGGGCATTGGAATTTCTGATTCTTACCGGCACGCGCACTAGCGAGACCCTCAAGACAACCTGGGACGAAATCGATCTGGTGCGAAAGGTGTGGACCATTCCCGCCGAGCGCATGAAGGCCGGGAAAGAGCAGCGAGTTCCTTTATCGTCAGCTGCTCTCGACGTGCTCGAAACCGTGCAAAACTATAGAATGAACGATTTCGTATTCCCCGGCTTGAAGCCGGGCCAGCCGCTGAGTCAAATGGCGCTGCTGATGCTACTGAGGCGCATGGGTTACGGTAATATAACTTCGCATGGATTTCGCTCGACCTTGCGGGATTGGGCAGCCGAGCGCACGACGTTGCCGCGCGAGGTTGCCGAGATGGCACTCGCCCATGCCATCCCGAGTGCGGTCGAGGCGGCATATCGGCGTGGCGACCTATTCGACAAGCGGCGCAAGCTCATGGAAGCCTGGGGTAGCTATTGCAGGCCCCCGAGGTCGGAAAAGGTGGTGCCGCTCCGACGCGAAGCCGCAACGCGATGAGGCACCGTTTGGGCTGGGGGCGATCGCGATCCGCCATCGGAGCGGTCTTTACTGCCATAGAGGGTAACCTCCAGTATTCCATTCTGCAGCCGCGGGACGGTGTCGAATATGGGTCGCCATGCAACAAGTTGCTATCGCATCGGCTGGCCGGGCTCCGGAGCCGAAGATTTTCCAGAAAGACTGGGATCGCTTTGAAAAGGTCTGTGGACGGGCGCTGCCCGATCCAGTACGCGTGGGCACACGGACATTCTTGTCGCCAGCGCACGCTTTGCTGCCGATGCCGATCCGAAAGCCGGGAAATTTTGGCAAGCCGAACCGCCGTCACCCCACGATTTGCGGCGCACCGTCGCCACGCGGCTTGCCGAATTGGGAATTACCAAGGAAGACCGCGACGCAGTGCCCAATCGCACGCCACGCGACGTGGGAAAGAAGCATTAGGACCTGTACGACCGCGCGCGAGAGAAGCGGCGCGCGTTGGAGCTTTGGGCGCGAGCTTTATTCGCCGTTATCGAAAATAAAAACGGCGGCGAGACTGTGGTAGCGTTTCGGCATCAGCCGTATGGCTCTCGCACGTGCGCGGACGGATTTGCGATCCGTCGCCGGACGTGTGACCGCCTACAGATCCTTTTGACGGTGGTGGCTGTTGGTGGTGGTAGTGGTGGTGACATGGCAAAGCGAAGCGCGGCAGAGAGTCAACGTGGGCGGGATGCGCCCATCATCGACTCCGCGTTAAAATGCGCGAACGCGCTATTTGAGAAAATCGAGCTGGAGCTTGGCTATCCCGAACGTTCGGAAATAAGAGAGCGCCTTAATGCGATCCAGCGTGGTGCTGTCGCCGTGCTCACTGCGATAGACGGCCGCCATCCCGTTCTCGACCCGATCTTGCGCGGGAAGAATGGAGTGCTCCCTTACGAAATTGAAGCCGTCATGATGTTGCGGGAATTGGCGAACAGAATTTCCGCCTTCAAGCGGAAGAATCCTCCGCGCCAAGGCCGTGGCAAACGTTATTCGGCCGATGATCTAAGCGCCCGCGATCTGTGTGCCCTTATCGCAGGTCTGTCTTGGCAGATGCAGCATGGCCGCTGGCCAGGCCAGCGCAACCGAGCTGCAAATGACCTCTGTGAAGAGCTTTGGCGTCGGGCCGGAGGCGATGCAAATGTCAAGCATAGCTCCGAGCCGTACTGGCGTGGCTATCTCAAAAGGGCACGCGAATTTAAGCCGCCACATCGGGCCGGCAAATCAGTTTGTCACATGTTGGGCGCACGCGAAGGGGGGTAAAGAAATCCCGCGCTCCGACCTGATTTCTTTGCATCCTGCGAAATAGACTGCCGTCCTCTATCTGTCGTCCGTGTTTGCCACAGAAGGACGACCCAATGTCTATAACGAACGCTTTCCCGTTCCGGGAGTTTTGCCGGCGTAACAACATCTGCCCTGAGACCGGGTACCGCGAAGTGAGGGCTGGACGCCTCGAAGTGGTGAAGGTCGGCCGCAAGTCGCTGGTCACCGTCGAGGCTGAGCGGAAATGGTTGGCCTGTCTGCCGCGTCTGCGGCTGCGCGCCCCCCACCTGACCGCAGGGTCTCAGTCGTGAGCGCCCTAAACGTGAACCCCACCGCTGGTGACGGTGGGGCTCGGCAGATGACTCAGCCTAATGAGTTGGCCGCCTTTAATAACCAATCCCAGCTCGATGCGCAAGCGCCTTTGCGCTGCGATTACGTACTGGCCGCGCTGCGCTCGGCGGTCCTGCACGCGCGGCTCATCGAAAATGAAGCGATCAAGATCGGTATCGCTCTCAAGTCCGGTTACGTCTCAGCCAATGCTGCGCTCCTGTGGGCGCGTGATGCCGGCGTGCTCGAACTGGTCGACAATGAGGACATCGAGGCAGCGGCCCTGCGCGGCTCGACGCCCAGCCATCAGGAAGGATGTGATGATGAGTGACATTCAAACGCTCTCCAATCCTGAACTGGATGAACTCGCGCTGGCCAGGGACACTCAGGAAAGGAATGACCCCCTGCTGGGGCTAGTCGAAAGAGCCAAGCGCAGTCCCAAAGCCGCCTTCGCGCCCGAGGTGCTGGAACGGCTCGCCGCGCTCAGAAAAGAGGACCCCGGCGCTTTTGAGCACCTTCGGGCTCAACTGAAAAAGGAAGCTGGATGCCGGGTGACCGCCCTCGAGAAAGCGATTCCTGGCGAGGGCGGCGCGTCCGGCCAGCGCGGGCCCAAACAGGCGGACATCCTGATCGAGCTTGCGCAAGCCGCCGACCTGTTTCACGCGCCAGATCGCACAGGTTTCGCCGATCTCGACATCAATGGGCACCGCCAAACCTGGCCGATCCGGGGCAAGGGGTTTCGCCGCTGGCTTTCTCGGGCCTTCTTCGAGACCACAGGCGGCGCGGCAGGTTCAGAGGCTCTGCAATCGGCGCTGAATGTTATCGAGGCGAAGGCGCATTTCGATGCGCCAGAGCGCACGGTTCATGTTCGCGTTGGCAGCTTCGACGGGCGGATCTATCTCGATCTCTGCGACGACTCATGGCGGGCGGTAGAGATCGACGCCACGGGCTGGCGCGTGATCCAAAGCCCGCCGGTGCGCTTTCGCCGCTCTGCCGGGATGCAGGCTTTGCCGGCACCCGTCGCCGGCGGATCGGTGGAGGCGCTGCGGGCCTTCCTCAATGTCCGATCCGACGCCGATTTCGTCCTGGTGATCGCCTGGGCGTTGGCGTCGCTGCGCAACCGCGGGCCCTACCCAGTGATGGTACTCTCGGGCGAGCAGGGCTCGGCGAAATCCACCTTCTCGGCAATCCTGCGGTCGCTGCTCGATCCTAACACCGCGCCCTTGCGGGCCCTGCCGCGCGAGGATCGCGACCTGTTCATCGCCGCGAACAACGGCCATGTGCTCGCTTTCGACAATGTGTCGGGTCTGCCCGCCTGGATCTCCGATACGTTATGCCGCCTCGCCACCGGCGGCGGTTTCGCGGTGCGGCAGCTCTACTCCGACCAGGACGAGGTGCTGTTCGATGCGGCGCGCCCAGTGATCCTGAACGGCATCGAGGACATCGTCGCCCGGCCAGACCTCGCGGATCGTGCTCTCTTCCTCACGCTGGAACCGATCGCCGAAGAACAGCGCCGGCCCGAACAGGAATTGTGGGCCGCGTTCGAGCGCGAACGCCCGTTCATCCTGGGTGCGCTGCTGGATGCGGTAGCGAAGGGGCTGGCGATGCTGCCGCACACCAGGCTCGACAAGCTGCCACGCATGGCCGACTTCGCCCTGTGGGCGACAGCTTGCGAAAGTGCGCTATGGGCTCCCGGCACCTTCTGGTCAGCTTATTGCGGCAACCGCGATGAGGCAGTGGATGGCGTCATCGAGGCAGATCCGATCGCCGCCGCTGTGCGCGCGATGATGACAACGAAGACCGAGTGGGCCGGGACCGCCTCCGAGCTTCTGGGCTCCCTCGCCAAAATGGCAGGAGAGCGCATCGTCAATTCCAAGGCCTGGCCGGACAGCCCTCGGGCGCTGGCGGGACGAGTGCGTCGGGCAGCGACCTTCCTGCGGAAGCTTGGCGTCGAGATCACCTTCACCAAGCAAGGGAGTGCACGCACGCGGGTGATCCGGATCACTGCTGCGTCGAAATCGTCGCCACCAGAATGTGTCGCGTCACAATCGTCCGCACCGTCCGCATCGTCCGCGCCCGCGCCGAAGTCGAATGGTGCGAACGGCTTCACGGCGCCCGATGTGCGGACGGAAGTCGGCCAAGTGGGCGATAAAGGTCAAGCGGTGATCCCGATCGTCTGCGCTAACCACTTGAAATCCAATGACATGACCGATGCGGACGGTGCGGACGTAAATCGCCCGCCGCAATCTAGTTCGCGAAATGCGCATGTGACGGGCTGGAGGGGGCGGTTATGACTGCGGCCGATGCTCTAAACGCCGCCCGCGCCAACGGTCTCGAAATCGTGCTCGATGGCGATGACCTAGTGCTGGCGGCGGCTTCGGCGCCGTCGACCGCGGTGATCGACGCCCTGTCGCGGAACAAAGCCCAAATCGTGGCGCTGCTACGACCTGGTCGAGATGGCTGGTCGGCTGATGACTGGCTCGTCTTCTTCGACGAGCGTGCCGGTATCGCCGAGTTCGATGGCGGTATGCCGCGCCGCGAGGCAGAAGTGCACGCTTTTGCCTGCTGCGTCGTCGAATGGCTCAATCGCAATCCAGCGCGTTCGTCGCCAGACCGATGTTTGGGATGCGGACAAGCCGATCTAGCGGCGCTAGATCCCCTCCTACCGTTTGGCACAGAAACTACTGGCCATGCTTGGCTGCATTCGCGCTGCTGGCCAGCATGGCACGCTCGTCGCAAGGCTGAGGCCGTCACCGCTCTCGCGACCATGGGCATCATGGTGCCGGCCGAATTTCCAAACGATTTGCCGGCTTTTGATTTGGAGATGCAGGCCGAAGACGAGTTTGGAAGCCGTTGTGCCCAGCTGGAGGAGCGCGCCAACAAAGAATAAAGGGGAAAAGAAGCGCGTCGGTGACGCGTAACCACCACTTGGAAGTTTCGGCCGCGTAACGACGTGAATCAGGAGAAGAGACTATGGCAAGCGACTCAGATACGCCCCGGCCCGAGAGCCCCGCCGCCAGGCGTATGCGCCTCTATCGTATACGCAAACGCTTTGGTTTGCGGTGCCTCACAATCGAGCTTCCTGAAAAGCACATCGTCGCGCTGACCCGAAAGGGATTGCTGAAGCAACAAGCCCGCAATGATCCGGATGCTGTGATACACGCCCTCTACGTGCTCCTCGCTCGCACTCTGGAATAGCGTCGCGTGGCGCGTAACCGTTGTTTCGACGGAGAACTTTTTGACGCTATAAAAAGGCGCTCGCTGGCTTCAAATTTGATCGCGACCCCGATGGCGCGGAGGCGAGAGCGCGGGGTCTGCGCTCGAACTTCGCAGCCCAAGTGCAGCGGGAGGCCCCTCGTAACCAGGGCAAATCGCGAGCGGTGTAACCATGGCGGGATATGCGGCGGTCAGATTCTGGCGAGCCGCAAGGAAGCAAGATCAGGGCCGGCATAAAAGATGCGCTTTCGGGGGACGGCGTATTGCCCTCTCTTGAGGCGGGCATAATGCCCGTCTGGGCGAGGGCGTAACGCCCGGTCTGGGCGAGGGCGCAACGCCCGGTCTGAGCCAGGGCGCAACGCCCGGTCTGGGCCCGGTCATAATGCCCGGGCGTAATGCCTGGTCGGGGCGCCGCGCGCGCCCTACTGAATTGTCCCCCTGTGTGGTAGCACGCGCCGAACTGCGCGTAACCACACCCGCGTAACCATGTTACGCCACAGCCGAATGGTTACGCCACAGCCGACGGCTCACGAAAAATCTGTAGCGCGAATTGCCCGGCATCGCGTACCCAGTCGGCATCATGGCCAACAAATCCGACAAGACACCGGCGCGCAACCCGCGCAAGCCCAAGAAGAAGGGCGGCGCGCCCAAAGGCAATAAATTCGCCGCCGGCAACCGGGGCGGCCGTCGCCCTTCCCTTTACCACGTCGAATATGCCGAGATCGCTCGCAATCTTTGCGAGCAAGGGGCAACAAATGCTGATTTAGCTGATTATTTTGGCGTTTCGATTCGGACGATTGCGTTCCGTTCTACGGCTCCAAGTGGCGCGATGCGAAGCGGTGCACCCCGCCGCGCGCGCCTGCGTGATCGAGCCCTTCGCCGACTCGGCTAGTTACAACGTCTATTGGGGACGTTAACTTTGCCACCGGTGGTTCGGCTTCCTTGACTTGACATCGGCGACCAGGGCTTCACCCCGACCTTCCGCCGCCAAGTTCTGGCGCAATTGCTTGCCCAGAGTTCCTTCGACAGGCGAGATCGTCTACTGCGGACGTGGAGTTATTCTGTACGCTGAGTTTCAGGAGAGAGAAAATCGAGCGGTGTATCAATGCACCACCAGCGTGGCGCATGGTAACTCCACCATTGGTATGGGGCTCTCGCTTTCAGGCGCATCCATAACTTTGGTGAAAATCAAAGTTGTGTGGTCACCGACCCGTAGCGCCTGCATTTGGAGCGCAATCATGGAAGGAGCCGACGTCTTCTGCCGCGGTCGTATCCATGATCAGTTTAGATCCTTGAAAATGCTTTCGATTACCGCGGGCCGAACGTAACTTCCTACCAACACGTCGACCTCATCTCCCTCTTCCGCACCGAGCAGAGCTTTTGCGATAGGCGTCTGCCAATGGATGACACCCTGGGCGGGGTCCGACAGCTTCCTGCTGATCGTGATCCGCATGGTCTTCTTATCGTCCGTAAGATAGCGGACGCGGACAGTGTCTCCGATCTCGACCGACTTGCCGCTGGTGGCCGATGGTGGCTGCACTACGACGGACCGCCGCTCGCCGTCATCCCGAGCTTCGGGTTCAAGCACGGAAGGTGGAATATGGATTGGCTCTGGCGCTGGCGGACGCGGCGCCTTCGCTTCTCCGGTGAATTCTTCTGCACGCGACTTAAGTTCGTCGAGCGTCGCGCTGATGACGACGCGCAGACGCTCGGCTTCCATTCGCGGGTCGTTGAACCAGTCGGTCGACCAGATTCGGTGCAGCCTCCAGCCGAGATTTTCGAGCACCTGCTGACGAAGCCGATCGCGATCTCTCGCGGATTTCGCGGAATGGTAAGTCGCGCCATCGCACTCTACGCCAAGCACGTAGCCATGGGGCCATTCCGGATGCCGAACTCCTATGTCGATGAAATATCCAGACACGCCGACCTGCGGCACCGGAATGCACCCCATCGCGCGGATCTGGTTGATGATGAAAATCTCGAAATCCGAATCCGGCTCCCTAGGCGTCTGCTCGCCTGCGTCCAGAACACCGCTGGCGGCGTATTCGAGCCAGCGTTTCAGTATGTAGGCGCCCGGATTTCCGTGCTCGTCGGCCTCTACGTCGGCCGCCGTCATCGAGGAGAAAGTCACGACCTTCTCCTTCGCTCGGGTGAAAAGTACGTTGAGCCGTCGTTTGCCAGCCAAGCCGTTGATCGGACCGAAGCGCTGCATGACTCTGGCTCCCGGCTCCTCTGGGCCATAGACAGTCCCGATGAAGATGACGTCGCGCTCGTCGCCTTGGACGTTCTCCAAGTTCTTGATGAAGAACTCCTCCAAGCCCTCGTTCTTCTCCTTCCAATTTTCGATATATCTCTGCACGTGCGCATGCCTCGCGGTCGCAAATTCGAATTCTTCCAGGATCAAGTCGCGCTGTTTCTGATTTAGCGTGACGATACCCAACGAGCGGTCCGGATCCATCCGCATGAACTCGACCGCGGCCTCAATCAACGCCTGCGCTTCCACTGGATTCGTCCCCCCTTTATATCTACCCTCGACAAAATGATATTCCACGCCCATCCGTGCCATCGACTCGGTCGCGGACGGGAAGACGATAAGATCGTCGTCATAGATGAGCCGATTGGAAAACTTGATCAGCCCCGAGTGCCGCGAACGGTAATGCCACCGGAGGCGCCTCGCGGGACGGAACGTCGCGTTCGCCATTTCCAAGATCGATTCGTTGAGAACGGAGTCGTCCTCATCGGCTTCTTCGTCGTCGATGACCGTCTTGAAGAAGTTGGTCGGGGGCAATTGATTCGTGTCCCCGACCACCACGGTTTGCCCGCAGCGCAGGAGTGCACCGAGTGCGGACTCCGGCGGCATCTGCGACGCCTCGTCGATGATGCATAGGTCGAAATGGACCAAGCCCTTCGGAACGTACTGCGCGACTGCCAGCGGCGACATCATCCAGCACGGCTTCAACTCCAAGAGCGCCCGTCCCGCTCTTTGAGTGATATCCCGCACGGGTAGAAAGCGCTGCTTCTTGCTTATCTCATTGTCCAGCAGCGCCATCTCGGTCCAGCCGGACTTCTTGCCAATGCCGTTGCCGCTCGGCGGCTTCGCTCTGCTCTTAAGTCGAGCGCGCAATTGTAGGCGGGAGAGCCCGATGATTTCCCTGTCCAGCTCCGCGAGCCTGCTGCGAAGTTCATTCAGCTTCGCTCCACGGTACTTCGCTAGGCCCGCGCCGCTGCCCGCGAAGACGGCTTTCGCCATTTGCCGAACCGCGAGCGCCTCGCACTGCTCGGCCAGTCCGTCGAGGCTAGAGCCTGCCTGCATTCGATGTCGGATGAATTGCATGACGCCATGAGGCTCCACTTCGTTGAGAACGCTCCGGAGCGTGGCGTGTGCCAACAGTCCATTAGAGTCTTGGGCCGCGCGTTCGAGTTCGTCCGCCACCTCTATCAGGCCAGCTGTTTCGGCAACCTCCGAGAAATTGGCTTTGGCGACGGCATTCAGTCGGGCAATGATTTCCGAATAGCCGTGGTGCCGCTGCAACACTATTTCGATGCAGGTGCGGGCATCGTTGAAATCAGCGGCGTTGGATACGCTCCGGAATAACCCGGCGAATGGCCTGGCCGGCGCCGACCACAACAGAATTGCATGAAGTTCTGAGCACGATGTTTTACAGCCGTTGAAAAGCGGCCCGATGAGCCCGCTCACCTTCGTGTCGCCATCGAGAGCACCGCGTTTCTGTATGATCAAATTAAGCTTGGCGGGAAGTTCGGCAAGACTATCCGGCGAGATCGCGCGGTCGCTGAGGAAAGTAACGCAAGCGGCGCATCGCCTTTCTCCCTCCTTTAGGCGACGGAGATCGGCTTCGATTTCCGAAATCTTGGCGCCTAGACCATCGTAGTCGAGGCTGAGCTCGGTCACCGGAAGCGCCGGGATGAGATCCAACTCGTTCGGTTCCGCTTCGCGCAGGAAACTGCGGAGCGTCCGATGCTCCACAGCCGCGAACGTCGACTCGATCCCATCGTAGAAATCTGCGAGCTTTCCGAATGCATCGAAGTCCGTGTCGAGCCCGCGATAGAAGAGTCCGAACAGCGAACTTGAGGTCGCCCTTACCCCGAAGTCGTTTTCGCGCTGGCGGAACGAGATGAACGAGTTCAAATCAGCTATAGCGTTTTGCCGCAGATACTTCGGTGATTTGGAAATGGAAAGGAATAGGCGCTTGGCGCTTCGGTAGCGGGACGAAAGCCCGCGCAGAGGACCGGCCGCCCTCAACGTGGCAAGACACTCCAAGATCTGCGACAGAGGCAGATCGTATGCGAGGCTGATCTTGTCGGAAATCGCCGCCCGTTCGCCCGAGAGTTTCCGGCCTTCTTCGCAAAGCTTGCGCAGCAGATGTGCTGCGCCCGTGGGCATGTCCTTCCGGTTCCGGAGAGCCAGGACCTCACGCCCGGCCTTTTTCAGCAGTCCGTGCGCCTTTCCAATGTCCGACAGTCGCCAGCTTCTTGCTTCCGAGCGCGCCGAAACCACCGGTCCGATGGCGCGCGCCACGACGCGCGCGATTTCCCCCGCCCGCTTTCGGTCGCGCCGCTCGGCCGCTAGAGCTTCCGGATCGACCGAACGCAATGCGAGCTCGCCGCATGCGCGCACCGCCTCCGCGATCGCCTCCGCCATAGCAGCGCTCGGTTCGCCGAGGAGCGCATTGGACAGCTCGGCTGTGGCCCGCTGGATCTCCAAACAACGCGTGACGAAGGACTCAAGCAAGCGCACGTTGTCGCCTTCGAGTACTCGCGCGAGGGTGGAGGCGGGTGCGTGAGAAAGCAGCCCTGCCGCACCCTCCAAAGCCTTCAGCGCCGATTTTAGGGTTTCGACTGAGCTGTCGCTTCCGAGTCCAATTCTCTCCAGCTCGACGCGCGCGTGCGCAAGCTCTCTGGCCTGTTGTGCGGCCCGGGCGGCAAGAGCGCATGCCTCTTCGATAGTGAAGCGGTCCGGATGAGCCAGTCCTGTCTGGTTCCAATGGGGTTTTGCGCTCGCCGTTTCGGAGTAGGCCTTTTCGACCTGAGCTCCCGCCTGTCTTAGCGCGAGCAACCCGCTGCGGGTCTTAAGGGCACTCGGGATCCGGCAGCCATCAATGAGATCGCGCGGCAATCCGTCGAGCTTCCAATTGGTGGCGATGCTTTTTCCGATGACGTCGCGCACGGTCAACCCGCTGCCTTCGACGGGTACAGTCAGCAGTTCGATGTACCGCGCAAGCTGCTCTCTCGTGCGTCTGAAGCGGCCGATCTTCTCATCATAGTCGCGCACGCCCCGAACGCTCCCAATTTCCAGGCGATCCCTAATCGACTGGATCACCTGTTCTCGACCTGAGCGCTCCGCCTGCAAAGGCAACAGAAATTCGCCCAATCCTACCGCTTCGAGTCGCGACTTCACGACGTTCAGCGCAGCAAGCTTCTCCGCGACGAAGAGAACCTTCTTGCCTTCTGCGAGAGCCGCGGCGATGGCGTTGACGATGGTTTGCGACTTACCCGTACCGGGAGGACCTTCGACGGCCACGTTCTTTCCGTCGGCGACGTCGACCAACGTGCTGAACTGAGACGAGTCCGCGTCCATCACCAGGCACGGGACTTTGCTTTCGATTTCCGGACGGTCGATCTCATAATCATCGGCGAACGGGGAGCTTGCCGTACATCCACTGCCGGCGAGCAGCGACCGCACTATTTCGCTTTCCTGAAAGGTCGGGGCGCTCGTATCCAGATCCTTGTACATAGCCATTCGAGCCGACGGGAAGACACCAATGGCAACTTGCCGACGCACTCTCCATACCATGTTTTTCGGTGCGAGCTGGCCAACCTCGGTCATGTAGTCTTCGATAGAAGCGCCCCTTAATTCTGGAATTTCAATGCCGAACTCGGAACGCAATTTTTCCGCAAGGACAGTGTTCACTTCCGGTTCATCTCCGGTTCTGGAGATCATGAACCTCACGCCTTCCTGGCTCCGGCGGCGTTCGATTTGGGATTGGCACAGAGTTCAAAGGGGCGAATGACGTCTCGGATTGGACGCCGTCCGACCATTCGAGGAACCCGTAGGCCACCTGCAGCACATTCATGCCGGTCTCCTGAAGCCAAGTCCGGCATTTCGTGACAATCCCATTCAACCTCCTTTCCAGATCGTTCGGAAGCAACAAGGTCTGGATCTTGTCGTCGGAATGGCCAGGGTGGGCGGTCCCGCCGTTCGCCTTCGGCAATTCGTACGAGGGCGATATGCCGTTGTTCTTCGCGTGCTGCGCCAAATTCAATTCGGCCCTGCTCACACGCGGAGGAAGTCCTAAAGCGTTCCTCACCCGGTCCTTGAGCGCGCGTTCGATTTGGCGACTTGTATCGAGGTAGTCCTCGGCTTCGGGCTCAACGCCCTCCATAGCTTTCAAGTACTGCTCGTCGGTCAATCGCGCGTTCGCCAGCGCGCTTCGAAAGATGTCGGCCCGTTCGTCCCGCGGATCCTCTTCGATCGGAGGCAGGGGTACGATTTCCATTTCCTGCGCATTGTTCAGCTTAAAGAACAGAACGTCCGGAAGTTCGTCGACGACGCGGACGTGCGAACCGGAACGCGCACCGAGCTTCGTTGAGATCAGCGGATTGCGCCGGCTCAAATCCAGCAACTTCGGACGCAGGTTCTCGATCTTCTGCCGAACGAGTTGCTGTAGCTCTTGAGACATTGACCGAATAGACCCCTCACCCCGTCCAAGGATACCGGCTAATTCGCGAGGCACAACCGCGAATTGACACCCGCGGCCGCACTCAGCAGTCGGGTGGGCCTAGACCAGCTATGGCTGTTGGTTAACGTGCTACTCACAAGATCTGGGATGGCCGGCACGGCCGCCGGTCTTAGCCGGTCCTACGAGACCGGGCGGCGCGGTCGGGTGCGCGGCTTCCTGAAGGTCTTGCTCGCGGTCAAGGCCATGGGCGGCGAGAGTGCCGAGGGATGGCGGGCGGTGCTCTCCGATTGTAGGTCGGCCTCCAAGCGGGCGCGGCGGCTCATTTCGTCCTCTTGCGCCGGGAGCTATTGACGGCATGTGACGACGAGGATCAGCTTGCGATGAGTATCCTGTGCGGCGATTTCAGTAGCCGCTTGTCTTAGCGCGGATTTTGGTCTTGGACAAAGCTTCTATGCGGCACCAACTCTCGTTGAAAGTCCACCACGTAAGCCGGCAAGCCGCGAACGCGCTTCAATGTCGTGCGGCGATCCGAAATCCTTGATCGGTAGTATCTAACCTCATCTCGTCCATTAGAGCAGAACGCGCGCAGAGCGAATGGGTCGCCGAGTCCGCCCAGGGCATGGGCTAACAATACGGTCGCCGCACGCTCAACTGTAAAGCACGGCAGGCGAAATGCCCTCACGTCTTTGGCCGGCGTCGCTGACGGGCGAGTGATCCGCATCACTGCTGTGTCGAAATCGACGCCGCCAGAGTGTATGCATCACAATCGTCCGCATCGTCGGCGCCCGCCGGCGTGGACGAGGCAAACCCCATCGCCGCTTGGTTCAAGCAATTCGACGGCAACGCCATGCGCCCCAAGCCGCCGAGGTGCTCAAGCCCAAGGATGAGCCGATCGACGCCAAATACGAGCTGATCGAACGCCGCCGCACTTCGAGAAGCTCGACATGGACCTCGACATCGCCGCCGGCCGCGGGCTGGAGGAGGCGGTGGTTCAGTCAACCCAAATCGGCGCCGTGAACAGTTGGCTGCGCAACCAGCCGGCTGAGGTCGTCTCGGCCGCCGTCGCCTCTCTCCGCGATGCGCTAGAGCCCTACGCAGACGGTATGAGCGTGCGTCTGCCCGGTGCGATGTGGTTGATCAGCAGCGCGCCGTCACGCCGCCTACCATGCTCTTTGGGCCGCGCTGGCGCAGTACTTTCGCGCCGTTCAAAAATTTGAGGCGGGAGTGTTCGACGAAGCTTCTCTCAAAGCAGCGGATAAAGCGTGCGAGGATTCCAACCGCCAGTCGCTCCTCGTAGATCAGCCCGACGATGACATATTCCATGCGTTCTGGCAGGAGATGGCGCGTGTGTGCGAGCTTGCGGAAGAGAAGCGCCAAACGACGGACGGATTGCGAACGCATTGTACGACTGATCTTATCGACAACGCACAAACAGCCGGATCGTGGCCGAGATACAGAAAGCGATGTTTTGCGTGTCGAACCTCATCGTAGAGGTTCAATCCAGCATCCGCGTGAGCCTTCGCATCCGCTAGCGCTCCGCGGAACCAGCGACAAAGGACGACAAAAAATGGCGTGATGGTCCCTTGACAAAGAAAGCCCCATACAAGCCGTGTGTGGGAAAGCCGCACGTACGGTTCTGTGCGGGGGGCATGGGGTGACCCATGTCCCTACCGCGACCCAAACGCAAGACTGGGGCCTAAGCGGCAAGTGGTGAAGATCTTTGCACCCTTGGCTGCTAATTACACCTTGACATGCGGTATTTGGCGTATCGATAATGCCGGCAGGGTAAGGATAAAAAGTGGCCTTGGCCACTCAGGTCTATCCCGAAAAGTACCGGCTATACATAGGTGAGCAATTGGGCTCTCGAGGCATTCAGCCGCGAGAGTTTTTTTGTCTCTGGGTAAGGCGGTGGGCGATGGCTCCAGCGATAACCAGCCGAGCTTCCATCCCGCTCGGGCTCATTTTCTCCACGACTGGATCTTACCGCACGGTAGGACAGGAGATGCTCGATGGAGCGCTCTTGGCGCTCGAGGAGATCAATGCCAGTTCTGAATTCGACTTCAAGCTCGCACCGAGTTTTCGCGATCCGGCTGGTGATCTGACGAACTACCGGGTGATGTGCGAGGACCTCCTGCGAGACCGTAGCGTTTGCCATATCGTCGGCTGCTATACCTCATCGAGCCGCAAGGAGGTGATCCCAGCTATCGAGAAATACGACGCGCTACTCTGGTATCCGTCGCACTACGAAGGTTTCGAAACCTGCAGCAGCGTCGTCTACACTGGTGCTTCTCCGAACCAGCATATTGTTCCGCTTTCTGAGTACATGTTGGGGCAATTCGGCCTTCGCGTTTATTGCGTCGGTTCGAATTACATCTGGGCTTGGGAAAACAACCGCATCCTGCGAGAAATCGTTGGTGCCTGCGGCGGAACCGTCGTGGCGGAGAAATATCATCCGGTAGGCTCTGTGGAGGTCGGCCACTTCATTGAGGACATAAAGGCCACAAGGCCAGATTTCATTTTCAATACGCTCATCGGCGAGTCCGCCTACGCCTTCTACCGAGCCTATTACCAATCAAACCTGCGGCGCGCCTCGGTAGACTCGAAATACATACCAATTGCGAGCTGCAGCCTATCCGAGCCAGAGCTGTTGTCGATCGGCGGCGAGGCGGCGGCTGGCCATATCGCGTCGAGCGTTTATTTCCAGACGATTGATCGCCCGCGCAATCATGATTTTGTGACGCGGTTTCGGGCGCGCTTCGGTCCGAATAAGGTAACGTCCGCTGATGCCGAGGCATCCTACATCGCCGTCATTCTGCTTGCCCATGCTATCCGCGAGGCGGGCTCGACCACAGTCGAGCAAGTCAAGAAGGCTCTATACAAATGCGCGGTCGACGCGCCGGAGGGCCGAGTATGGATTGATCCGCAGAACAATCACAGTTTCCTAACGCCGGCCCTTGGACGCTCCCGGTCCGATGGTCAATTCGACATCATCTGGGCCAGTAAGAAGCCTGTAAAGCCGGATCCGTACCTCGTCTGGTTCGATCCGCAATCGGTCGCTGAAGGGACTGCCGATTTCCAGCGGCAGCAGGCCAATAACGCATCTGAAGGTGGTGTCATGACCAAAGCGCTCAGGATACCCAATTTCAGGGGCCAGCGAGCCCTCATCTTGCATCGGTCCGACCGAAATTGCGAGGTGCTGCTGGAGCAGCTCGAGCGGTTGAGCGCTTTTGTCAGCGTGCGCTGGCCGGCGGAAAATATCTCGGCCGATGACGCGGACGTCATTTTTTTCGATTCCGATGCTGGTTTTGACGGTCTTTTTGCCTGGGAGCCCGGCGCTGCACCGGTGCCCCTTATTGCCATCCTTGGCTCGGAGGCGCCGGGACGCCTGGAATGGACTTTGTCGCAAGAGCCTTCGGCTTATCTTTTGAAGCCTATTGGGTCGCTGGGCGTGTTCAGCGTTCTCTCCATCGCATTTCACAACTTTGCACTACGCCGGCAGCGCGAAGCCGAGGTTAACAGCCTTGAGCAGCGACTTCAGATGCGTGCGGTCGTGGTGCGGGCCATGCTCAAGATTATGCAGCGCTATGGCGTTGGTGAAGACACCGCGTTGGCTGTCCTGCGCCGCGAAAGCATGCGCCGCAAATCGACGATCGAGATGATTTGCGAGCTCGTAGCAGATGGCAAGTGGTTCCCCCCGGAAATAAACGCGGCAGGAAACGGAGCTAAACCCGTAGCGGTCTGGGGAAAATGAGTGTGAGTCAAACATGTGCGGCCAGCCTGCGAGGCCGTGCGGTGGAAAGTGCGAAAACAGGAGACAGCGATGAGTATCGAAAAGACGGATCACGCTAATTCCAAGATTGACGATATCCGCGAAACCGATGACGGGGCGAGCGTTGCATCTGGCGTTGACCGCCGCACCTTCGTACAGGGGGCTGGCGCTGCAGTCGCGAGCGCCGCAATTCTGAACCGGATCAATCCGGCGCATGCCGCGGGCGGACAACCCGTTAAGATTGGCTTCATCGAGGACCAGTCAGGCAATCTCTCCGTCTATGGCATTCAGAAGTATCACGCTGCCCAGCTGGCGGTTAAAGAGATCAATGACGGCTTTACCCTTGCCGGCGGACCGGTCGGCACCGGCGGACTTGGTGCCATGGGAAAACACGCGGCAAACGCTCCTGTAATAAAGGGGTCTGGCTCCGGCGTAGACATCGTCAACAACGGCGGTGATGAGACAAAATCGGGCGTTGTGTTCGCCGAAGATGAAGACATCCTCATCAAGTCTGGCGAGAACGGCGTGCTCGGCCGAGAGGTCAAGTTGATCGCCCCCGATGGGCAATCCGATAACCGGCTGTGGCAGCAGCTCACGCGCCGCCTGATTCAGGAGGATAAAGTCGACGTGCTCGTAGCTGGCTTTGCCAGTGCAGAACGCGAGGCCATTCGTCCCATCGTCGATCAGTTCAAGCAGCTTTATTTCTACACAAACCAGTACGAGGGCGGGGTCGCCGACAGCCATACCTTCTGCACGGGCGCGGTTTGCGAACAGCAGGTCATCCCCGTCATGCAATATATGGTCGAGAAGTACGGCAAGCGCTGCTACACGATCGCTGCCGACTATAATTTCGGCCAGTTGACCGCGGCATGGGTGCGTTCCTTTGCTCCCGTTCTAGACGCGCAAGTGATCGGGGAAGAGTTCATCCCGTTGAGCGTCTCGGAATTCAGTACTGTGATCGCGCGCATCCAGCAGGCCAAGCCAGACTGGGTCATGACCCTGCTAGTGGGACAAAACCACGCAAACTATTATCCTCAGGCGGCGGCCGCCGGCCTGAAATTCCCCATGGCCTCGACTGTGAACATGGCGCAGGGCTACGAGCATCGGCGGTTCAAGCCGCCATCGCTCAACCTCATGCATAACGCCGTCAACTACATGCAGGAAATACCGACGGCGCGGAATAAGGCGTTCGTCGATCGTTGGTACAAGATGTTTCCCAACGACCCTTATGTCGGACAAATGGCTCAGAACACCTACTTCTCGATCCATCTCTACGCCAAGGCTGCGAGGCTTGTTGGCACGACGGATCAGGAGAAGGTGCGCAAAACTCTCGAAGCGGGTTGGTCCATCGAGGCACCGGAAGGAAGCGTATTCCTTGAGCCGGCGACCCATCATTGTTCGCACTATATTCGGCTGGCCAAGGCCGACGAGAAGCACAATATCAGCTTCGTTCGCGATTGGCCGATGATCGAAGCTTGGTGGCTGCAACGGCTGGGCGTCAACCTGGTACGCCATCCGGAGTATAAGCAGTACGTTCCGGACGAAGATCCCTTCTTCAAGATGTTTGCGAAGAAGTCCTGACCGGTTGGCTCGTGAGCCCGCCTTTGCGGCGGGCTCGCGACCGCTATAATGCTTCCTTCGGCCGGTCAATTGGAGCTACCTTCAATGCAAGTGCTCGCTGTTGTCGCGAGTTTTCTCTATCAACTGGGTATCAACGGCGCTTTTCTTCTGCTTGCTGCCGTCGGCCTCATCGTCATCCTTGGGATGATGAACATTATCAATCTCGCGCACGGCGAGCTGATGATGTTGGGTGCCTATACCGCCACGATCTCCTACCATGCGGGCATTCCCTTTCCGATCGCGACCGTCCTAAGCTTCGTCGTCGTTGCATTGTTCGGCGCGCTTCTCGAGCGGCTGGTCGTGCGGCGGTTTTACACTCGTGAGCTTGGCGCCCTGGTGGTCACGTGGGGGATCAGCCTCATCCTGGGCCAAGGCACGCTATTGACTTTTGGGCCTTTCATGCCGGCAATTGGCATACCAGGCGGCTCGTTTTCGTTCGGAATTTACTCCTTTTCGGTCTATTCGTTGATCCTGATCGCAGTCAGCGTCGCGCTCGTCGTCGGTTTATGGCTGCTCTACAACAAGACTACGGTCGGCCTGCAAGCACGTGCGACCATGCAGAACCCTGAGGTCGCGCGCGCCCTCGGTGTTAATACAAACAGAATTTACATGCTCACCTTCAGCCTCGGGGCCGGGCTCGCGGGTTTCAGCGGAGCATTGCTGGCGCCGACGACCTCTATTGCGCCTTACATGGGCCAACAGTTCGTTGCGCCAGCCTTCATAACCGTCGTGGTCGGCGGTGCGGCGAACGTCATTGCTGGCGCGGTCGGCAGCAGCGCCTTGTTGTCGCTGGTCAAGACACCCATCGGGCTCTTATTCGGTGCCTTTACCGGAACAGTCGCGCTACTGCTCGCGGCCTTGATTATCATCCAACTCATGCCGACCGGAGTGTCGGGCTACCTGCAGCGCCGGTTCGAGGGTCGCGTGGTGAGGAGCTGAGATGCGGGGTCTATTCGCCCTACTAAATGGCCGCGAAGATATTGGCCAATCGCAGACGTTTTGGCTTTTGTTTGGACTCGTGGTGCTCGGGTTCCTGCTTTATCCGACGCAAGCGTCTGCCTTCGCCGTATCCAATGCGAGCTATTACCTGCTCAACATCCCGTTAGCGATCGGTCTATCACTGCTCTGGGGCTACTGCGGTGTGCTGAGCTTCGGACAGGTCGCTTTCTTTGGCCTCGCCGGCTACGTCTATGGAGTAGTTGCCGGCAACCTGGCTGACACGCTTTACGGAACCCTGCTTGGCGCGGTGGTGGGCTTGGTCGCGGCCGCCCTGCTAGCAGCAGTGTTCGGATTCTTTGTCTTCTTCGCGCGCGTGCAGGCCTGGATTGTGCCGGTGCTCACGCTGGTGCTGACGCTGCTTTTGGAGACCTTTCTCGGCCAGACGTCCGGCTATCAGTGGCGCGTCGGTCACGTCCTGCTCGGCGGCTATAACGGCATGACCGGGATCCCGGCGTTGCAGATCGGCAGCGTGACGTTCACGGGTTACCCGTTCTACTTCCTCTCCTTCGGGGTGACGCTTGCCTGTTATCTCGGCGCACGGATGTTCGTAAATTCGCCGCACGGAAAAGTTCTGCTTGCAATTCGTGAGGATACCATACGAACCGAACTCCTGGGATACGACGTGCGCGTCTGGCAGCTCGGCGTCTTTGTTGCGGCTTCCGTGCTCGCGGGAGTGAGTGGCTTGCTGTACGTGCAATGGGGAAATTACATAACGCCTTCTGCACTCGGCCTGCTGCAGGCGGCGTTGCCGGTGATTTGGGTCGCCGTAGGGGGGCGGGACAGTCTGCTTGCGGTGGCAGTCTCGACCTTCTTCATCAACTGGTTCTCCTACACACTGTCGTCCGCCGGCAATCAGTATGCCCTGGTCATTATGGGAGCTCTGCTAGTCGTGGTCATGGTCTTCTTCCCGCGCGGCATCATTGTGATGCTTGCGCAACTATCAATCTGGAAGAACGTCAATCTCAACCCTTTTAGACGTCGGCCCGTCGAACGCTCCAGCGGTGCTTAGGAGTCAAGATGACGCCCGTGATTGCAACTGAGAATCTGAACAAGCGTTTTGGTGGCGTTATCGCCACCGATAACGTCCAGGTCTCTGTTGGTGAGGGAGAGATCCGATGCCTAATCGGGCCCAATGGCGCCGGCAAGTCGACGCTGTTTGCGCTTCTCTGCGGAATTCATCAGCCGGACGGCGGGCGCATCGTACTCAAGGGCCGCGACGTTACCGGGGTGCCGGCATTTCGGCGCGTTCGCCTCGGCCTGGGCATGACCTTTCAGACCAATCGCGCATTTCACAATCTGACGGTAAGTCAAAACCTCGATGCCATTCTTCAGAAAGGCGCTCTCGATCGCGACGACCAGGGGCGGCGCCGCTATGAAATCGCGATGGGAATTTTTGATTTGATCGCGCGTCCGGATCTGCCGGCCAAGGAGTTGCCGCACCACAAACTCCAATGGCTTGAGATCGCCATGGTACTGGCCGGCGCGCCGAGCGTCGTGCTGTTGGACGAGCCCACCGCGGGAATGTCACCGGACGAGACTCGGCAAACCGCCGCGGTTATACGACGCTTGAACGACGCCGGTTTGACGATTGTCGTGGTCGAGCACGACATTGCATTCGTGCGAGAAGTGTCAAGCTCTGTGACCGTCTTGCACCAGGGACGCGTTTTTGCCGAAGGACCGATTGACGAGATCACACGTCACGAGGACGTGCGACGCATTTATCTTGGTCGCGCGTGAGGAAAGCGGCATGCTTCTTTCAGCGGCGCGAATTCGATCGGGCTACGCAACGGGCGACGTGGTGCAGGACGTGAGCCTCAAGGTCGAGGTCGGAGAAATTGTAGGGGTACTTGGCCGTAACGGCGTCGGCAAGACAACAGTGTTGAAGACATTGATTGGAATCCTGCGCACTCGTTCGGGAAGCGTTCGTTTCCGCGACAATGACATAACAAGCCTTCCTGCGCATCAAAGGGCCCGGTTAGGCATCGGTTATGTCCCGCAGGGACGGGGCATTTTCCCCCATATGAGCGTGCTCGACAATCTGCGGATGGGCGGATTTATAAACGCGGGAAAGAGCACTCCCGATTTCGACACGATGTTCGCTCTGTTTCCGTTTCTAAAAGAGCGTCGCGGCCAAAGGGGCGCGACATTGAGCGGCGGTCAACAAGAGATGCTCGCGATCGCCCGCGCACTGATCAACGGCCCTGAGTTGTTGCTGCTCGATGAGCCGAGCGACGGGGTTCAGCCCAGCATAGTCGAAGAGATCGGTGACATCATTCTCAAACTCAACCAGCAACGGAACGTGGCTGTTCTCATGGTCGAGCAGAACATCGATCTCGTACAGAAAGTCGCATCGAAGGCGCATGTTCTCGATAAGGGGCGCATAGTGCGCACACTGGAACGGCAAGAGCTTCAGGATACCGAGCGGCTAGCTGAGTTTCTCGCGATTTGATCAAGAATTCGACCAGAAAAATCGATGATGAGGACGAAGGAGGTGCAAAATGGGACAAAAGGTACGTTCAGAATCTGAGGGGACTTGGCTGAAGAATTCGATCATGGCCACTCGCGGTGTCGGGCGCAGCCGAGCAGCGGTCACACACGAACTCACCGAGGCGAAGCAGGGGCGCTATCATTACACAATGGGTCCCTATTCGGATCCTGTCCTGCAAATCAATCCCGGTGATCGCGTCAAGGTCGAGACGCGCGACGCATTTGAGGGAAAAATTACGAAGGAAACGGACAAGCCGTCTCAGCTACTCGAAATGCCGTTCTTAAATCCTCAGAATGGCCCGATCATGGTCGATGGCGCCGAAAAGGGCGACGCGCTTGCCGTGTACATTGAATCCATGGTCCCGCGAGGCGAGAATCCGCGCGGCACCTGCTGCATGATTCAGGAGTTCGGCGCACTGACGGGCACTTACTACACGGCGACCCTGAACGATCCCCTTCCTGAGGTCGTGCGCAAAATCAATTTAGACGAGCAGTGGGTGCACTGGAGCGACAGGGTGAAGCTCCCCTACAAGCCACATATCGGCACACTGAGTTGCTCTCCACAAATCGATTCGATCAATTCGCTGACGCCTGACAATCACGGAGGCAATATGGATCTTCCGGACATGGGGCCCGGAAGCATCACCTATCTTCCAGTGCGAGTACCGGGTGCGCGCCTATTCATCGGCGACGCACATGCGTGCCAGGGCGATGGGGAAGTGTGTGGCGTGGCTGTCGAGTATCCGACCGTGACGACGATCAAGGTCGACCTCGTTAAAGGCTGGGGCTTCGAATGGCCTCGCCTCGAGCGGGAGGACTTCATCATGACGATCGGTTCGGCCCGACCTTTGGAAGACGCCACTCGGATCGCCTATCGCGAACTTGTCCGCTGGATGACCAAGGATTACGGGTTTGACCAGTGGGATGCCTACATGATGCTGAGCCAGTGCGGCATAGTTCGTTTGGGCAACTTCGTTGATCCGAAATATACGGTCGGTGCCGCCATCAAAAAGAAATTCCTTTCCTGAAAGCACTCACAAGGAAGGAACGGAGCTCGCGTCTTTCAAAAGAGCTTTCGCCATCCGTGGTAACTTGTCCAGCGCATCTGAGCGCGTTGCGCCGGTGGGCTGCAATTTGCTTGCACGCTTATTGCGAACGGACGAAATAATTGGCTTCAATTGGTCAATTTTGCTTTTGAGCCGCCCCATCATTTTTGCGGGCTCTCGGGTGTCTATGGCTGTCTTCTCGGGTACTGGTCCGTGCTGGGCAGCGCAGGCGGCGTCCAAAGTGCTTGCGAGTGTGGTCCCTGACGTGCCAATCGGAACGCGCTGCTGCTCTTAAGGCGCACGCCACCCATCTCAGACGCCCGCGTGTCTGTTCGCTGACGGCCAGGAGAAGGGCTCGCGCCCTCGCGAGCGCAAGGCAAAGACGAGCGGAACGCCGCATCCTCACGCATCCCCATTCTTTTCATTTTGATTTTTCGCGTGGGGGCCCCTCGTGAAGTACTCGGCATTCCAGCCTTGCGCTCGCTCACCGGTTTATTTGCAGTTAGTGCGGGTGGCGGAATAGGGCAACAATTTCGTCTGATAAGATGCGCTATTGGCGGCCTGCTAGCGGCAGCGGGCTTGCGTAGATATTCCATAATGGCGCTTATGCGCACCCGTCGTAATCGCTCGAGAATTCGAAAATACTTGGGGGTCGCCAATAGCCTCCGATAATCATTATCGGAGCCAATAGCCTCCTCCGAAATCGGCCGTCCTTCGGAATCCGCGCTCGTTAGGAAAATGCCCCTCATTTGATTTCCTTGTCCTCAGCTGTGCAACCGCTAGGATATGCGTATCAAAATGCTGGCGACTTTAGCGCCAAGTGACCTGAACCGGATCGCCGCTGGTCCCTCGACAAAGAATAATACGTCGGTCTCATCATCACGGGGCAAGGATAACAATTGCTGACGGCGACATGCTGAGTGAGGCAGACACCTGCCGGAAATTCGTTGTCCCCAGGCTTCAGGCCTTAGGTTGGGATAATGAACCTCATTCCATCGCCGAGCAGCGCACGATCACGGACGGACGGATCATACCGACCGGCAGGGGTTTTGTTCGAAAGCCGCCCAAGCGTGTCGATTTCCTACTCCGTTACACGCGGGACTTTCCGCTTGCAGTAATTGAGGCGAAGTCGACCTACAAGTCGGCCGGCGATGCCGTGCAGCAAGCCAAGCAATACGCGGAAATGCTGGGCCTGAAATTCGCTTACGCGACGAACGGGCACGAGATCATCGAGTTTGACTATTTCACGGGCATCGAGCGCGCCTGCGACGGTTATCCAAGTCCGGCTGAACTCTGGGAACGATACCGGCAAGGAAGCGGGCTAAAAGTTGCCGAGAAGGCTGATCAGCTCCTCACGCCGTTCAACCATATGGTCGGCAAGGGCGAACGCTACTACCAGCAGATCGCCGTCAACCGCACCGTGGAAGCGGTCTTGAAGGGACAGCAGCGGCTGTTGCTCACCATGGCGACCGGGACGGGCAAGACGACCGTCGCCTTTCAGATCTGCTGGAAGCTGTGGTCAAGCCGGTGGAACCGGACCGGCGATCATCGACGCCCGCGCATCCTCTATCTTGCCGACCGTAACATTCTGGTCGATCAGCCAAAGGATGGCATCTTCGCCGTGTTCGGCGACGCTGCCTATAAGATAGAACTCCGGTGAGGCCGTCCATAGCCGCGAAATGTATTTCGCCATCTACCAGGCACTGGCTGAGGACGAGCGCCGCGTTGGATTGTTCAAGGCGTTTCCGCCTGACTTCTTTGACCTTGTCATTGTCGATGAGTGCCACCGGGGCAGCGCCCGCGATGAGAGCGCGTGGCGCGCTATCCTCGATTATTTCGCGCCGGCCTACAAGCTCGGCATGACGGCAACGCCGCTCCGTGACGATAACCGGGACACATATCTCTACTTCGGCAATCCGATCTACGAGTACAGCCTGCGGCAGGGCATCGATGACGGTTTCCTTGCGCCTTACCGTGTCCACCGCGTCGTGACAGAATGGGACGCCGCCGGCTGGCGTCCCAACAAGAGCGATCTCGATCGCTATGGCCGCGCCATCCCCGACGACGAATATCAGACCAGGGATTTTGAGCGCGTCGTAGCCTTGCGCGCCCGCACCGAGGCCATCGCCCGGCACCTGACGGACTTTCTGAAGAAGTCGGACCGTTTCGCCAAGACCATCGTCTTTTGTGTGGACCAGGAGCACGCCAGCGAAATGCGCGCGGCGCTCACGCGGCTTAATGCCGACCTGATGGCGAAACATCCCGATTACGTCTGCCGCGTGACGGCGGACGAGGGCGATATCGGGCGCGGTCATCTTAGCCGCTTTCAGGACGTGGACGCGAAAACGCCAACCATCTTGACCACCTCTCAGCTTCTCACCACAGGTGTGGACGCGCCGACCTGCAAAAATGTCGTACTGGCCCGAGTCGTCGGCTCCATGAGCGAATTCAAACAAATCATCGGGCGCGGCACGCGGGTTCGTGACGACTACGGCAAGCTTTGGTTCAACATCATCGACTACACCGGCTCAGCGACGAGGCTCTTTGCCGATCCGGCATTTGACGGTGATCCGGTTCGGCTTACGGAAGAAGAGTTGGAGGATGACGGACACACGACCGTCATTACCGACACAGGCGACAACACCGAAGAGGGCGAAGACGGCGGCGGTCCAATCATTATCGAACCGCCGGCCGAAGAGCGCCGTAAATTTTACTTCGACGGCGGCGAAGTCGAAGTAACGGCACACTTGGTTTACGAACTGGACTCGAACGGCAAGCAGCTTCGGGTCGTTCGCTACACGGACTATGCCGCCGAAAGCGTTCGCACTCTTTGTCCGTCGGTGCAGGACCTCCGCAGTCGCTGGGCTGACGCCGAGCAGAGAAATGAGATTATTGCAGCACTAGCCGAGCGCGGCATCGATTTTACGGAACTGGCCGAATCAGCAGCTCAGCCGGACGCAGACCCTTTCGATCTGCTTTGTCACCTAGCCTTCAACGCGCCTTTGCGGACAAGACGAGAGCGGGCGCAGCAGATGAAACAGGCTCACAAGGACTTCTTCGCGCGTTACGCGCCGGAAGCGCGCGCGATCCTCGAAGAGCTTCTGGAAAAATACGCCGACCACGGCGATGCGCAGTTTGTCCTTCCGGACGTGCTGCATGTGCCGCCGATTTCAGATCACGGCCAGCCGGGCGAGATTATCCGCCTCTTTGGCGGCCCCGACCAGCTTCGCAACGCCGTAAATCAACTTCAGGGAATGCTCTATGGCTCGTAACAAAAAAAAGAAGAAGAACGACACGACGCTGACGACCGCACAGGCACTTAGCAGCCTCATTAAATCCGCGCGCGATATCATGCGCAAGGACAAGGGCCTAAACGGCGACCTTGATAGGTTGCCGCTGCTTACCTGGATTATGTTCCTTAAGTTCCTCGACGACCTGGAACAGCAGCGCGAGGACGAGGCCAAGCTGGCCGGCAAGAAATTCCGCGCCACCATCGAGCCGCCTTATCGCTGGCGCGACTGGGCCGCCAATATTCAGGGCATCACGGGTGACGAGCTTCTGTCCTTCATCAATCAGGATGAAACGACGCTGGCCAACGGCAAGCGTGGGGCCGGGCTTTTTGCTTATCTACGTGGCCTGACCAGCGCCAATGGCGACAACCGGCGCGACGTGATCGCCACCGTGTTTCGCGGCGTCGATAACCGCATGAAGAGCGGCTATCTGCTCCGCGATGTCATCAACAAAGTAAACAACATCCATTTTACGTCCAGCCAAGAGCTTCACACACTCGGCGCCTTGTATGAAATCATGCTCCGCGAAATGCGCGATGCGGCGGGCGATTCAGGCGAGTTCTACACACCACGGCCAGTCGTCCGTTTCATGGTCGAAGTCACCGACCCGCAGCTTGGCGAGGTCGTCCTAGATCCGGCAAGCGGCACGGGCGGGTTCCTCGTTGAAGCGTATAATCATCTTTCAAGACAAGTGAAGACGGTCGCTGACCGAAAGCGGCTTCAGACACAAACCATCTTCGGCTGCGAACCGAAATCGCTGCCCTATCTTCTTTGCCAGATGAATTTGCTGCTGCACGGGCTCGACGCGCCGCAAATCGATCCCAGCAACGCGCTCCGTTTCAAGCTCACGGAGATTGGCGAAAAGGACCGGGTGGACGTGATCGTCACCAATCCCCCCTTCGGCGGCGAGGAAGAAAAGGGCATACAAGACAACTTTCCACCAGATCGCCAAACGTCCGAGACAGCTCTTCTCTTCCTTCAGCTCATCATGCGGAGGCTGCATCGTCGCACTACGGCTATAGGCTTTCCAGCTCGCGCAGCAGTGGTCGTTCCCGAGAGTGTAATGTCTGATCGAGGTGTCGCTCAACGCATAAGACGACAATTAATTGAGGAAATGAATTTGTACACCGTTATTCGGCTCCCGAAGGGCGTATTTGAGCCTTACTCCGACATCCAGACGAATCTCCTTTTCTTCGACACCTCCGGAGCCACCGACGGGGTCTGGTTCTATCAGCATGAGCTACCCGAATCGCGGCAACACATGCGTGATCCCCGATACACGGCGACCAAACCTTTGACTTTCGACGAACTACGCCCTGCGCTGGAATGGTTTAGGGACAAAGCACCAAACTCTCGCGCTTGGTTCGTCGCGAAGGATCAAATTGAGGCGAGCGATTTTAGCCTCGACTTTCGAAATCCGTCCCGCCGAGAATGGAACTCAACATCATTTCCGGAGCTTTGTTGCTCTGCTAGCGACACCGTCGCCGCGGCTCACGAGCGTATTGCTTGAATAACCTCATCGTATCAAGCCATCGAAGAGATTAGCCGCTTGCAATCAGAACGATGCCTTCTGAGGAGCCTGCTCGTTCGAACGCGCGTAGAAGCGGAGGTCAAACCGGACATCGAATACACGCAGATCACGGTCAAGCTCTATGGAAAGGGTATTGTTGAAAGAGGCAAGTTGTTAGGAAAGGAGATTAAGACCCGACCGCAGTTCCTAGCGCACGGCGGTGACTTAATCATGAGTTGGATTGATGCGCGGAACGGGGCGTTCGGCATCATACCAGACCACCTTGATGGTGCGCTCGTGACGCAGGATTTTCCGATGTTTCGGTTCGATTCCGAGCTAATTCTCCCCGAGTACCTCGCGCTGCTTCTCAAATCCGACGAATTCACTGAGATCTGCAAGCGCTCAAGTCGTGGCACTACAAACCGCAAACGACTTAATGAGGCGTTGTTCCTGGATGAAAGCATCCCGCTTCCCTCCCGATCCGTCCAAAATCAATTCTTGACGTTCGCCAGGGCCGCTGCAGAAGCGTACACGGCGGCCTCGATGCTTTCAGAAGTCGCCGATGAAATCGAAAGAAAGGCCTGCAATCTAGCAGTAGGACGCGCAACGCGTGGCTCATAATGCTGGTTGGCGGTTGCCTCTCAAATCCGGTGACTTAGAGACCTGTGTTGTGCGCGCCTGTTCGCATGTCCAGGGCATTGTTCGCCACGATGAAGGCTTCCGAGAAGATGGGTTATCGGACGCTTGGTATTGAATGTTCTATAATGACGGCGCTCTGATTGCGTACGCGATGTCCCATTCTAAGCTTGTATAACTCGGACGCGACGTCGACGTCGTTCAATTTGAAGACATTTTTGGCTTAGAGACGCTCATAGGGCGCCGAAAGCCTTGCTTGATGTGAAGCGCAGCGACTATAGATTGTCGCGCATCGAGGGAAAGGGGAGACGTGGCGATGAAGGCCGCTGTGGCAACAGAAAATGGGCTTGAGATTCGGGACATTGCACCAACCGAAGCCCAAACCATTTGAGATTCTGGTGAAGGTCAAGGCGGCCGGCCTAAACCGGGCTGATCTCGCCGCAGCCCAAGGGCGAGGGGGCCATGGAGCTGTGGGAGCCACCATTGGGCTCGACTGGGCGGGGGAAGTCGTCGAGGTTGGACCTGAAGCGAAAGGCGGATTTAGCCCAGGCGATCGCGTCATGTGTGCCGGCGCAGGCGGATACGCCGAGTACGCCGTGTGCGATTGGGGGCGGACCGTGGCTATTCCCGATGACATGACTTTCGAACGCGCAGCAACATTGCCGGTCGCTCTGGGCACCATGCATGATGCCCTGGTTACGAATGGCCGGCTGAAGCCTGGCGAGAGCGTTCTTATTCAGGGAGCGAGCTCCGGGGTCGGACTGATGGCTTTGCAGGTTGCCAAGCTTCTGGGTGCCAAGCTTGTGATTGGAACATCGACCAACGCTGGTCGTCGGGCGCGGCTCAAGGATTTCGGCGCCGACCTTGCCATCGATACCAAAGATCCGAATTCGCCGGATCTTGTATTGAAAGCAACTGACGGCCAGGGCGTAAACCTGATCATCGATCAGGTCTCGGGCAGTCTAATGAACGGTAACATGCGCGCAGCAGCCATTTTGGGCCGCATTGTCAACGTCGGCAGACTTGGCGGCGCAAAGGCCGAGTTCGACTTCGATCTGCATGCGAACAGGCGCATCACTTATATTGGGGTGACGCATCGCACGCGCTCTGTGGACGAATTGCGTGAGGAAACACGCGCTATGTGGGCTGACCTTGCCCATGCTGTTAGGGACAAAAAATTAAGCATTCCCATTGAGAGAAGTTATCCCCTCGAACAGGCGAAGGCCGCGCAGGTGCGCATTCCGATGATCGCGTCCACTTGTTCCGATGCATCGCGACCACCCATTACGATCGATCGCGACCAGTGTGACGGCGCCGTCAGGTGCATTTGCTGATCTCAGTGTTCTGGCTCGGCGTCAAGCACGATTGAGGCCGTCCCCGTAGTCAACAGGAAGGACCCGCGCGCGGCGCGGAGTGCCCCCCGGCTGACGCAGCGGCGCGCGCGGGAGGTCCCTGTTGACCCACGGGGACGTGCCGGGACGCTGGGTCTGGGTTTCATTTCTTTGCTCCCTTGGACGGCTTGCCATCGGCTGCGCTCGCGGTCACGGGCGCCGCCGGCGCGGCGGGCGCCTCGCTGGCTGTGAGCTTGCGCATCGATGGGCCATCGAGTTCGAGCCGGTAGGCGTTGTGAACAATACGATCCAGGATCGCATCGCCGAGAGTTGGTTCGCCAATAACCTCGTGCCAAGTGGCCACGGGGAGTTGGCTGGTGATCAGTATGGAGCCGCGGCCATGGCGATCTTCGACGATCTCCATGAGATCGCGCCGCTGGCCGGCCGAGAGGCGATCAGGTCCCCAGTCATCGAGCACGAGGAGGTCGACCTTGACCAGCATCCGGAACAACCGAGCGAAGCGGCCGTCGCCGTGGGCGAGATCGATATCGGCGAACAGGCGCGGCACGCGGGCGTAGTGGACGGTGTGGCCGTCGCGGCAGGCCTTCTGCGCCAGCGCACAGGATAACCACGACTTGCCCACGCCGCACGGCCCGGTGACTAGGAGGCTGCGGTGCTCGGCGATCCAGCGGCAGGTGGTCAGTTGCTGGAACAGCGCCTTATCGAGCCGGCGCGGCGTGCGGTAGTCGACGTCCTCGATTGCGGCTTGGCTATGACGCAGCCGCGCAGCGCGCAGTCGGGTTTGGAAGCGCTTTGTGCCGCGGTTGGCAGTTTCGCGGTCGAGCAGCAGTGCCAGCCACTCGGCGTGCGCCAGATCACGAGCGGCGTCCTGCGCCGCAAGATCGACGAAGGCCTGCGCCATGCCGTCGAGCTTGAGCGCTCTAAGCTGATCGAGGGTGGGATGTGTGAGCATTGGTCGTCATCTCCTCAATGGAAGTAGGTGGGGCCGCGGATGTTGTCGTGCGCTATCGCCGGCCCGTCCGCGGGCATTGCAGGCCGTCGGCGATCGAGGTTGTTCTTCAGGATCGAGTTGACCGAGCTGTAGGAGCGAGCCCCGATCTCAAGCGCGCGGGCGCAAGCGGCTTCGAGCCGTTCGTGGCCATACGTCTTGGTGAGCCGCACGATGCCGACACAGGCGCGGAAGCCTTGCTCGGGGTGCGCCCGCTCCCGCAGGATGATCTCGACGAGCGCCGAGGTATTGCGCCCGACCTCGCCGGCCTGGCGTCTAAGCCGCTCCGGCGTCCAATCGGCATAGCGCCGGTGGCTCGACGGCATGTGCTCGCGCACCGTTGTGTGCTTGCGGTTGGCGGACGAGCGCACATGGGCGGCAACGCGCTTGCCGCGATGGAAGACCTCGATCGTGCGCGCGGTGATGCGCGCCCACACCTTCTCGCGCAGCAGCTGGTGCGGTACCGAGTAGTAGTGCTTCTTGATCTCGACGTGGTAGTCGAGGCCGACCCTGCATTCCTTCCATTCGGCAAAGACGTAGGGCTCGGCCGGCAGCGGCTTGAGCGCCGACCGCTCCAGTTCATCGAACAAGGCTCGGCGGCTCGCCCCGAGATGCCGCGACATGCGGTTATTGATCTGCGTGACCAGCTCGGCGACGGCGGCGTTCAACTCGGAGAGCGAGAAGAAGCATCGATTGCGCAGCTTGGCGATGATGAAGCGCGTCGCAATTTGCACCGCCACCTCGACCTTCGCCTTGTCGCGCGGCTTGTATGGCCGCGCCGGCACGATGGCGGTGTCGTAATGCGCCGCCATCTCGGCGTAGGTGCGGTTGACCGCAGGCTCGTAGAAGCAGGCCTTGGTGATGCCCGATCTCAGATTGTCGGATACCACCATCGCTGGAACCCCACCGATGAAGGCAAGGGTGCGCGTGTGCGAGCCGATCCAATCGGCCAGGCCCTGCGTCCACGTCGCTTCCGCATAGGTGTAGTTCGATGCCCCGAGCACGGCGACGAACAGCTGCGCCGTCATTACCTCGCCGGTCGAGGCGTCGATCACCGCGAGCGTCGTGCCGGCGTAATCGACGAACAGGCGCTCGCCGGCAATATGGGGTCTGCCGCATGGTCGGCGACACCCGCGCCTCCCAGGCGCGGTAGAGCTCGCAGAACCGGCTATAGCCGTAACCGTCGGGGTAAGCGGCGCGATGCTCCTCCCACAACAGCTGCAGTGTCACCCCCGGCCGGCGACGCTCGCGGTGGACTGCCGCCCACTCCGGCTGCGGCCGCCGTCCCTTGGCCGCTATCGCCGGCGGCGGGTACAACCGGCACTCCAGCGTCTTGTCCGCCAGGCCTTCCGGCAGCGGCCAGCCGAGGCCGGCACGCCGCGCCCGCCGGAATGCACTCCCCGGCAGCCGTCGCGCTCACCCCAAGGCTGGCGGCGATCTGGCGTTTCGACATGCCGGCCGCCGATAGCCTCAGCACGTCGCGGATCTTGCGCATGGGTAATCTCGGTCCAGGCATTGCCCCGCTCCCTGTGGAAAAGGAGCGAAGCCATGCCGATTTGCGCATCACCCAACGGCGCCCGTCACCCCCGTCCACAGCTTGGTCGCGATCCCCGGAACAGGTGGTCGCGATCAATCGGAACGGCTGGTCGCAATCAATCGGAATAGCTGGTCGCGATCACCCGGTGCGCGCACCGCGCAGGAGCAAATGCGAGCCAATCAGCACTTCGGAAAGATACTTTTGGTCCCATAGCAGCCCCTTGCTTGTTTCTCGGCCTCGCCCACGGCGCGGCGCACCTTGGGCGGCAACTCATGAAATAGGAAAAGGCTGGTCACCGCGTCCTGACTGGCGTCCGGTACGGGAATCGCCTCCGCATTGCCGACCATCAAGCCGATACGCGACCATCTCTTCAGATGTCGTCGCGCGTGCTTGATATAGGCCTCCGACATGTCTAACCCCAGCGCAGGAAGACGCGGCCAGGCCTGCTTGAGGAAATCAAGGAAGCGCCCAGTGCCGCAGCCGATGTCGATGAGGCTCAGCTTGCGCTTGTCGCGTCCGGCAAATGCGGCGTGCAGTGGCGGAAGTGCCTGCCGTCGCATGGCGTTCGCGCTGCCCGTTGAGAAGCACCTCGACTTGCGTGTCGTACCGCTCCGCCGACTTTTCCGTCATCCAGCCGCCCGACTGAAAATGAAAGTTCTGGAGGTAACCTTGCTGAGCGGAGCATTGGCGCACGGCATTGTCATGAGAAGTCTGGCTGGCAGATTTCAGCCTCGCATTTATATTGCTGCTGACGCAATCGTGTTTTGCGGGACTGTAACTGCCGGTCTACGAGGCCAGACACACGACTGCACCTGACCACATGCGGTACCTACGAAAAACTGCCTGTATCACCATGATTGACAGCTCCGTTGCCCCATAACGCTCGATCCTTGCGACTAGCGAACGACCATCTTACTTGGTAGCCAAAGAGCCACCTGCGGAAAAAGAAAAATCAGAATCAGCCCAGCCGCTAGCGCTAACAAAAATGGAAGTGTTCCGATATACACATCAATAATTGGCGCCTCAACTCCTCGAAACAGACGCTGCCTAACTCCCTGAATAACGAAAAGGTTAAGTCCATAGGGCGGCGTGACTAATCCCGTTTCGTTTAGCATCACTACGATAATTCCAAACCATACGAGGTCAATGCCAAGTGCTTTTAATATAGGCACCAATATGGGGATAGTCGTTATAATAATTGAAAACGAATCCATGAAACATCCGAGAAGCAAATATATCGCGATCACCACCAGTACCAATTCCGTTTGCGATAAAGAGCTATGAGCAGCTGCACTCGCGAGCGCGGCTGATACACCGAGTGCACCAAGTGCGAACTGTAGAATAAACGCCGCAGTTGTAATGAACATTATCATTCCGACAATATTGCATGTTGAAAGAAATGATTCAGTCAGTACTTCCCACGTTAGGGTGCCCGAAAAGACGGCTAACAAAAAGGCGCCCAAGCACCCGACTGCGGCAGCTTCGGTTGGGGTTGCAATGCCTAGGTAGATCGTACCCAGACAGAGAAAGATTAGTATACCGACCGGAATGAAGCTAACCAGAGAATACAAGAGCTGAATGTGATCTATGGCTTGCTCTTTCGGTGCAACGTTCGAACGTAACTTTGCAGCGCCATAAATCACGAGCATAAACAGCAGCATCAGAATAAGTCCTGGTATTACACCAGCCATATACAATCGGCCCACGGATTCCTGAGCCAAGACTGCGTAAACAATCATCGGCACACTGGGCGGTATAAGGATTCCCAGCGTGCCACCAGCAGCTATCGATCCAAGAAGCAATCGTTCATTGTACTTTCGCGAACGAAAATACGGCAGCGCTACCGTTGCGATGGTAGCGGCTGTAGCTGAACTTGAACCCGACATCGCCGCGAAAACAGCGCTCGCTGCGATATTAGTATGCAGCAAGCCCCCCGGTATCGGGCTGAGCCATTGCGACAACGTCCGGTACACCCTTTCCGTAAGCCCACTACATGTCAATAATTCGCCCATCAACACAAAAAAGGGGATCGCGAGCAAGACGTCAGTCGTATTCACATTCCAGGCCATAATGCCTGTGATGTCCCATAAAGGGTGATCGGTGAACACTGTTAATAGCACGAGCGCTACGAAACCGATTGCTGACGCTACAAATGATCCGGAAGCGAACAGCAAAATTAACAGTGCACCGGTTAGCAATATCATATTAGTGATCATAGCTAATGGCCGGTGCCGCTGGAATGATTGGAGGGTGTCAGAACTATCTCACCGATCTGAACGAAAAATAGCAGCAGGGACTCGAATGTGAGGGTGGTAAACCCTAGTGCCATCGCGGATTGCGGGATCCAGAGCGGCGTCTGAAGCCACGTTATAGATTTGGTTTGATCTTCGAAAGAAAGCAACGCAAGGCGCCATGAATAAAATGAGAGCGCAAATGCGAACAACGCCATAAGGAATGTTGCAACAATATCGAAAAGCTTCTGAAGCCTCCTAGGAAGAAGCGAGAACACCAAGTCAATGCGAACATGTCCTCCGCTTCGTAACGTATAGGATAGCGACCAGGTCACGCCTGTCGCCAGCACATAAGTACTAATTTCTGTGCTAACTCGGCTCGAAATCCCAATCGCGTCTCGAGCTAACATATCCGTGACTATGTATGCCGCACACACGAGAAAAAGTGCGCCGGATATGATGCCCATGATTCGCGCCACAGGATCAAAAGCGCGCCTGATCGAAGTTATAATTGCGAAAGCATCCATTGGGCGATGTCTCGCTATGAGGCCGGGGCAAGATCCGCGATCTAGCAGATCTTGCTCCGTCGACTCAGCCAAGGGACTAGGATGCCGTAGCCTTCACCCCGACGATCGGAGCGATGATCTGATTAAAAAGCTTCACGCCTTCCGGTCCGGCCCGACGAGACCACTTTGGGATGACGGAATCACGCACCGCTTTATCAATCGCGGCCGTCAATGCTTCAGAGCGCGGGACCCATTTGAATCCTGCGGCTTCCATTTTTTGTCGGGCGTCGCCGGTAGCTTTCTGAGCATTATCCCACCCACGCTGAGTGAATTCCTTTCCTAATTGAATGAGCATGGCTTGCAGGTCTGGTGAGAGACGTTTCCAGGTCCTTTTTGAAACTATAAGAGCAGCAGGACCAGCACCGGCCTTTACATCGAGTACATAAGGTGCAACTTCCCACAGCTTCAAGCCAAGCCCGTTGCCCGATGCGGTTTGAACCGCATTTACTGTTCCTCGGGATAACGCAGTGTATACCTCCGCAAAGGGAAGGCTTATGGGTGTAGCGCCAAGTGCTGAATAGAAGTCTTCTAGCCCGACACTGAAGGTACGAACCTTCTTGCCGCTCAGGTCCGCAGGGGTCTTAATTGGCTTTGGACTAAATACGTAGTTCCACTCGAATGAACACGATCCTAGAAATTTTCCGCCAAGCCGATCTTCATACTTTTGCAGAACTTGATGAAACGCCATATGCGCTTTTCGCATCTGTGCAAAATCCGAATAGATGCCCGGTAGATCCTGTCCTTCCAGAATTGGGAGTTGGCCTGAGACGAAAGTAGGGAGCACATCGGCGATATCGACCAGTCCCGCTTGCAGGACGCGTATGCGCTCGAATCCCGTTAATCCCAATTCGGGAGAACTGGTGAGCGCGATCTTGATCCTGCCGTTACTGCGCTTTTCGACTTCTTTGGCGAACCATTCTTCGACTTTCCAAGTCACCGCCACCCGACTGTGACCTACCATCCGTAAATTGAATTCTGCCGGCGCGTTTTTCTGGGATTGAGCGAACGCTGGTTCATGTGCGAGAAAGGTCATTGCAGCACAAATTGCAACGTATCCCATGCGAGACAGAACGCGTCTACGAAGCCATTTCATATTCGTCATTGCTACCTCCCTGTAGGTATGTTTACTTCAATGCACTCTTTTTCTGTGACATTGGGTGACATCTCTTTTTGGCGCCTAAATAAGTCATGCAGCAACGAGAGTTTTTCGAGCCTCTACAGGCAAATGGGCCATCGCCTGTTGAACGATGTCTACTCCGACATAATCGCTGACGGATTTGACCAACTTCCGATAAAGAGAGCCTGGTTTCCCTGACCCTATCGTAACAGCGTTAAGCGCTATCACGGGAAGAATGCTGAAAGAGCTGACTGTGAGAAAGGCTTCGTCCGCGTTGTACACGTCAAACGGCACGTAATCCGCCTCGACGGCCTCGATCCCGAGTTTCTCACACGCCTCAATGACTAGCTTCATTGTGACCCCGGGCAAATAGCCGCGGCGGTTCGGCACTCGTAGTTTCCCTTCGCTGAAGAAAAGAAAGTTCGATCGATCAGTTTCGGTAATATAGCCGTTGACGTCCAAAATTAGAGCGCCCCAACAACCGCTGTCGAACGCTTTCGCCTCTCGCAAGGCAATATGATGGTTTAAGTAGGTCGTCGTTTTCGCTTGAGGCTCGATGGCCTGGTGCGGTATCCGGCGCGTAGGGGGCGTAATTAGTCGAGTGCCGTCGATGTAGTAGTGAGCAAAGGAGGCGAATGGTACGGGTTTACAAGCGATAAGAGTTGTTCCTTTTGCGGCGACAGGGTCTGGACCTGCGGAAAGCCATGCGACGAACAGAAGATCGCCATCGGGACCAAGTGTTTCGCGGTTTTGGTCGAGAACAGCTTCCGCGGCCTTTTCAATGTCTTCCCGCGAGAGCTGCGGAACAATTCTTGCGTATCGGGCGCTACGATACAACCGGTCGAGATGATCACCCAGTTTGAAATGCTTCCCTCGGAACGTTCGCCACGAATCAAACGCCGCATCGCCGCGTCTGACACCGAAATCGCTAATTGACACCTTGGCTTCGCTTTCGGGCACAATTTCTCCATTGAGGTACGCAACTCGACGATCTGTATTCGGTATGGTTTGATTGTTCATCGCTACGCTCCATTTGCCATAGAGAAGGTGTCATATTTAGTGTCGTCCCTCTCGCTCTCACGCCTTGCAGACGATCGCTTGCATGTAAGCGCACCATTGTCCGCAACTGTCACAGACCAGCCGATCGGAACCACCGACGTAGCTCCAGCCTCTTCGATAATTGCCGGCCCCTTAAAGCTATAGCCTGGGAAGAAAGCATCACGGTGCAGTACAGGGCAATTCGTCCACTCCGACAGCCAGGCAAGTCTTGAGTGAGCTTCAATATGTTTTGCGTCACTCAATTTGAACTTTAATTCTGGCTTTTCAATCATGCCGATTGACGCCAAGCGAACGTTAACAAGTTCGACGTCTTTTTCAGACGCTGCGTGCCCGAATATTTCATAGTGACGCGCATCGAATGCTCGCCGCACCCTCGACCAATCTGTTTCTGCATCGCTCCATAAAATGGGGATCGTGAATGATTGACCGAAATACCGCATATCTAGCGTGAAGACGTGCCGTTGAAATTCGGGCCCCACTCCATCAGCTATAAGACGTTGTTCAGCTGCTCCACGCATATTATACGCGCGGATACTGAGGTCAGTGACGGATATCCTGCTAAGTCGTCCACCCCATACCAATATTGAGTCGCGTCGCAAATCAGCGAACATCTGCCCCAAAGCGCATAGATGACCCGGGAACTGAGGGATGATGACCATTGGAATACCCAATTCTTCGGCCACATCAAACACATGCATCGGGCCGGCACCGCCGAATCCAATAATTGTGAAATCGCGAGGATCGAACCCACGATGAACTGAGACCTCTCGAACAGCGCCGGCCATTTTTGATATTGCGATCCGCAGTACGGCGCGTGCGATATCAAAAGTATCAGCTCCATTGAAATGCTCTGAAACGGAGGCAAACGCACGTTTGGCGAGCTCAAGGTTCAGTTTTAGACCGCCACTTAATTTGTGATCACTCGAAAGACGGCTGAGCAATAAGTTCGCGTCTGAAAGCGTGGGCAGTTTGCCACCTCGGCCGTAGCAGGCTGGTCCTGGTACTGCGCCGGCGCTTTCCGGTCCTATTTCCAGAGTACCATCGTGGGCGATTGAAACAATCGAACCACCCCCCGAGCCGATAGTATGAATGTCAAGTTGGGGCGCTGCAATCGGATGAGAACCAATTTGGTTGGCATATGACATCCGCGGTTCATAACCCTGGACTAGGGCCACATCAGTGCTGGTGCCCCCCATGTCAAAGGTAATAATGTTGACGAGGTCCATCGACTTGGCGACTTGGACCGCGCCGTTGACTCCCCCCACCGGACCCGACAAAAAAGTGCCTACAACGCGATCCTTCGCTTCATTGAGTGTCATAACTCCACCATTCGAGCCCATCACGGTGACGGGCGCGGCAACACCTTTTTTTTCTAGTGCACCAACAAGCGCATCGAGATATTCAACCATCATGGGCGTTAGATACGCATTGATCACGCAAGTCGACGTACGCTCGAATTCGCCACGTTCGGGTACCAGAGCCGACGAACGTGATACAAACACATCGCGCATAAGTTCGCGCAATATTGCGTCAGCCGCCTTCTCATTGACGTCGTTGATGTAACTGTTCAGAAAAGTAACCGCTATGGAACGAATTCCATTTTCACGCAATTTCGCCGCGACCGCCTCAAGACTGACGTTTTCGACTGATCGCTCGACACTGCCGTCGGCATTTACGCGTTCCGGTGTTTCGAATTGCAGGTGACGTGGCACAATGGGTGCAGATCGCCGCCAAAATGGATCGAATAGACCACCAACAAGTTGTCGCCCCTTACCAATTTCCAATACATCCCTAAATCCTTGAGTTGTTATAAGCGCGGTTGGAGCGCCTTTTCGCTCTAGCAATCCGTTAGTTGCGATAGTCGTGCCGTGAACAAATGCCTTAACTTCCGTTGTCGAAATATCCAATTCTGATAACGCATCGAGAACACCGAGCCATTGCTTACCTGGCAATGATGGGACTTTCGCAGCATACGTTGTTGCAGTATTAATTTCGTAGGCAAGGATATCGGTGAAGGTGCCGCCGACGTCGACGCCTACAATGTACTGTGAAATTGAGCCTACTAGTCCCATGATCGAACTACCACTCCGGATAGGTGCTCACTGCGCGCAGCTCGACTAAGTCGCCATTTGTTGCGCCTAATACGCGCATTCCTCTCGGGCCAATAGGCAAACCTGCAGCATTTATGTCTACACGTGCCCAGCCCCGAAGCGCTGCGCTACAAGAAGCTGCGGCAGCTTCCACCAACGCGTCACTGTGGATCTTCAAGGCAGATGCCACGTTCGGTGAAATCCGAAAGTATCGACGTTGACCTTCAAAGAAATCGCAAGTCTCCAGGACTAATGGCACCATAATACGGACTCTACGCAATTGACTGCGAAGCGACGCCGTAGCCTCCTCGTCAACATAGCCAGAAGCGTCAATAACTACTCCGTATCGGTGATACGCTTCATCAATAGTCAAAAAGCCAAGCGTCACATCTTCAAGAACCTTCATGCCGGGTCGGTCGAGACAATCACCGAAACCGCCACCGCCGGCAGTTTCGACGCGCAAAAGGTCGCCGGCCATCAACTCAAACCCACTGACTTTTCCAGGCACGGAGGAAACGTCCACTTGTCTGCCTTTGCGCAAAACAGAAAATGCGTTGGCTGCCGCACTTTTGCCGCCCGCAACTCCAAACGGAGGAATGACACAGTGGTCGGAAAGAATGGAAAGATTAGTTCGATCACTCAATATCCGGAATTCACGTCGAATTCCATATCCGCCCCGATATTGGCCGTCTCCGCATGATCCTTCCCGGATGGCATATGAGTGAACTTGCAGTGGACATTGCGATTTAACCATTTCTGCTGCCCATACAGCATTGAAATCGCCTTCATTAAATGCCCGTACTCCGTTATTGCCGTCTAAGCCGAGTGAAGCGCCGGTCCCGCCGGCAGGGTACTCGTACATCAGGTAATGATCGCCCTGGCACATTTCGCCAGAGAGATACACGTGGTTCGCTGTTCCTTTCAGATCTCCAAGTCGCTTGTTCGGCAGCGCTTGGCCGAGCGCAGCTATGGCTAACGCTGTCACGAGCGCGCGACATTCGGCCATGCCCCCGCATGGCGCCGGATGGGTAGCGTTAAGGAACGAGCCCAGCGGATTGACGATCTCGATTGGTCTAAATGACCCTTCATTTATCGGCGTATGAGCATCAAAAAAGGATTTCACAACCGTAGCCACCGAATTAAGAGCAATTGCCGGCCCTACGTTAATGGGGCCATCGGTTTGAGGGGACGACCCGGTAAAATCTGCTATTATGTTGTCGCCGCGAATTGTTAGCTTTAAGCAACCCAAGACTGGCTCATTATTCTGGCCGCTGTTGTCCAGATAAGCCTCTGAGTGGTACTCCCCGTCGGGTGCTTCAGCGATGCGCTGCCGCATTACTCTTTCAGATTTAATTAGTAACTCGTCAATCCCATTTAAAAGTACCCTCTTGCCGTATCTTTGAAAAAGCCTCTGCAAATGCTCTGCTGATTTCTTACATGTACCAAGCATCGCATTGAAGTCGCCCCTTCGTTCATCTGGAAAACGCATATTATCGAAAAGCAGTGAGAGAAATCCCTCATTCATATGTCCGCGTTCGCAAATGCGGGTCGGGACGATTCGAAGGCCTTCTTGATATATCTCTCTGACTCGACCAGAAAGACTGCCGGCTGTCATGCCGCCAACGTCGCCCCAATGACAGCGTGTCGCTGCAAACATTGCAAGCTTTTCGCGACTGAAGACGGGGTATAACATCAGAACGTCGTTCAGATGTGTACCCCCGGTATAAGGATCATTATGAAGGAAAATGTCGCCTTCGTTTATGTCGCTCTTAAATTTTTTTAGTACCTCCGAGGTCGAGTATGGGATCGCAAAAATGTGAATTGGGTGGTCCGCAAGAGATTGCGCAACAAGACTCCCGGATGCAGAGATTAAGGCACACGAGAAGTCATGCCCTTCGTAAATGATCGACGAATACGAGCTATGAATAAGGTTCGCGCGCATTTCATTAACAACAGCAACAAGTGACTCCCGAATAAGCTCAAGATCGCCCACTCGTGGACTGATTTTCGTGTCTGAATGAGCGTCGCCCATCTGACTTCTCTCGTGGGTCTCGTGGGCCCAATTCGACATTTCCCTTAAAACCTCGCTCAAACGGTAGGAGTTGAAATCCTTGTGCAAGGTAGATTAATTGTCAAATGGCTGCGGATTCCGTATATTAAGCGCCTCTCTATTGCGGATTAGGCTCAGTCAAGGTGCAAATGATGAGGAAAAGACAAACACGAATGGACCCCATCGAATTGGATGGTTCAGACCGAGCGATAGTTCAATGTTTGCTTGGAGATGCTCGGAAAGCTATTTCCACGATCTCGAAGGATCTTGGTATGAGTGAATCTACGGTCCGAAGCCGTCTGAAGAGGCTAATGGCGAGGGGGTTAATTCAATTCGATATAACTACCGATCCCTACCAATTTGGTTATTCCGTATGGGCTATGTTGGAAATCCATGTTGAGCTCCCAAAAATTCGTGAAGTCGTAGAACTGATCAGCCGCGAACCAAGAATCCATATGATTGGAATAATGTCAGGGGCGTACGATATCTTTGCCGCAACCGTTGTTCGATCGAATTGGGATCTTGTCGAACTAATCACAAACCGTTTATCTAAAATTCCCGGTATCACCCGCGTGTCAAGTTCGACCATCCTTGAGGTTGTGAAACGCGGTGTAAATTTTGGATTTCCAGAGTCCGTGTATGAAGGAATCAGCAATAATACTCGGTCGCAATCAACAGGCAGCGGCGCGGCAGTCCGAGCAAAGCGGAAACACATTTAACGCCCTATTTCGGAGTATGCGGGTGTCAAACTTTCTAAGTGATCTATTTTCGCTCCAAGGCCGGGTAGCCCTCGTGACAGGCGCATCGTCAGGGATTGGTCGTCAAATGGCGGTTACGTTAGCGCGGGCTGGCGCTGGTGTCCTGTGCGTCGCTCGTCGTCGAGAGCGACTTGACGCGCTCGCAACTAGTATAGCGTCGGAAGGAGGCCGGGCTAAAGCGCTCCCTTGCGACTTGTCGCAACTTGGGGCGATCGCAACATTGACGGCAATGATCCCACATGATTTTGAGGCACCGACGATCCTCGTCAATGCTGCTGGAATTAATCTTCGCGAACCGCCCGATGCAATTTCTTGGGAAAGTTGGAATAGAACATTGCATTTAAATTTGAGCATTCCGTTCTTTCTCGCGCGAGCCCTTATTCCCGGAATGGTCGCGCTCGGAGGCGGCGCCATTATAAATATTGCGTCGCTGCAATCGTTCCGCGCGTTCAGTAACGGTACAGCATATGGGGCTTCCAAGGGCGGTGTGGCCCAGCTTACGCGCGCCATGGCAGAAGCATGGTCATCCCTCGGGGTACGAACAAATGCAATTTCACCCGGTTTTTTTCCGACCGAACTCACCCAAGCGGCATTTGGTGATCCTTCTCTAGTAAAAAAGTCTGCGCAGGCAACCGCCATCGGGCGCAATGGGGCGCTCAACGATCTTGATGGGGCGACCATTTTTCTGGCTTCTTCTGCCTCCGCGTATGTCACTGGACAGATTCTAGGAGTTGAAGGCGGTTATCTTGCAAAGTGACTCGATTAGACTGGGTGGCGAACTCAAGAGCCATGTTGGTCGAGGACATCGATCAGTTATTCAAACAGCTGCCGCCGTGATCTGAAGTTGTCCCGGTTATCTGAACAGAATTCCGCTTCGATAAGTGGAGCTCCCGCCAGGGTTAGGCTGCCGAGCGGAGGGGCAGCTGCACCATGAAGTAACTTTGGTCGGGATAACGTACAGAATCTTTCGCTCTTTCAGGATTGGCAGCTTCTTCTAAGAAGAAACTTATCTTCTCGGACCGTGGCCACTCAAGCGGCGAGCGGTTTGACCTCGACGACGTAACCAAGGTCGGCCAGTCGTTTAACCAAGCGTTGTTTTTGCTTGTCGACTGAACGGCGATCGAAGTGATTGTAGCCGAGGTCTTTGTACATCGTTCCGTCTTTGAGCATGTGATAGATGGCTGTGAGAATGGAGGCTGCGACGGCCATGATCGTCTTCTTGGGGCCGCGGCGGGCTTTGATGCGGTAGAATTGGGCTTGCAAGTAGCTATTTTTCTTTTTTACCGCCCAGGCGCACTGCACCAGCGTCGTTTTGAGCCAAGGGGCACCCTTGCGCAGACGATTTGAGCGACGCTTGCCGGCGCTCTCATCGTTGCGCGGACATATGCCAGCCCACGAGACGAGATGCGCGGCCGAAGGAAATCGGCTCATGTCGATTCCGATCTCGGAGAGGATGACGTGAGCCCCGAGGTTCTTGATACCCGGGACCGACATTATTAACTCAACTCCAGAACGAAAGGGCCCAAGGTTCGCCTCCACTTGCGCATCGAGCGTGGCCATCGCTGCGTCAAGGGCATCGATCTGATTGAGATGAAGGCACAGCAGGAAGCAATGGTGCTTCGTGACGCGACCGCGAAGGGCCTCCCGGAACTCCTCGTGTGATGCCTTTGCCCGCCGGTCGGCGAGACTGGCCAGCTTGGCAGGATTGGTTTCGCCGGCAATCAGTGCCTCGATTATTGCGCGACCGCTTTTACCCATCAAATCGGAGAGTACGGAGTCCAATTTGATATTGGCGTCTTCGAGTGTCTTTTGCACCCGCAGCACGTGGCTCGACTGTTCACGAACCAATTGCTTACGTGTGCGCAGTAAGTTGCGCATCTCTTGGGTCTGCGTGTCTGGCACGAAGCTTGCCCGGATCAGGCCATGTGCCAACAGTTCGGCCAGCCACATCGCATCGTTGACATCAGTCTTGCGGCCCGGAACGTTCTTAACGTGCGCGGCGTTTGCCAACACCAAATCGAACTCCCCATCATCCAAGATGTGCCACACCGGCTTCCAGTAAACGCCAGTCGCCTCCATCGCCACATGCGTGCAATTGCTTGCCGCCAACCATTTCGACAAGCGCTGAAGGTCCGCCGTGATCGTCTGAAACGTACGAACTTCAGTCGTGACCTTGCCATTGGATACAAGGCGCAGGCAAGCAACCACGGTCTCTTTGTGAACGTCGAGACCACAACATCGTCGATGCAACAGTTCCATCTTCCCCACCTGGGCTGCGTCGTCGGCGTGGGGTCCCACAAAGAAGAACTCTAAGAAGCGTGCTCTGGAGCCGATGATGACTCTTAGCGACAGTCTGAGGTGCTCAAGGAACCCCGGGTCCAACTAGAAGTCGGGCTTAATCGCACCAAAAAGAATACCGACCTCGGTGCCGACGACGCGGCCGCAGAGTAGCAAAAGTTTCATGTGTTGCAGGTCCGGCCAGGCCCGGTGGAAAACTAGAATGAAGGAGCAACCGATGAACGACGAGAAGACGATGGGCCAGGTCATCCAGATCGACGAGGCCCGTATCCGGGACCACCTGGGCGAGATAGTTCGCGGGACGGTCGATGAGACGCTCAACGCCATGCTGGACGCCGAGGCCGATCGGCTCTGCGGGGCCGGCCGCTACGAGCGCAACGAAGCCCGGCAGGACACCCGGGCCGGAAGTTATGAGCGGACGCTGCATACCAAGGCCGGCGACGTGAGCCTCAAGATCCCGAAGCTGCGGCGCCAGACCTTCGAGACGGCTATTATCGAGCGCTGCCGCCGGCGGGAGAGCTCGATCGAGGATGCGCTAATCGAGATGTATCTGGCGGGCATTTCCGTCAGGCGGGTCGAGGACATCACAGAGGCGCTCTGGGGCACTCGGGTGAGCCCGAGCACGGTGTCCAACCTGAACAAGAAGATCTACGCCAAGATCGAGGCCTGGCGGAACCGACCCATCGAAGGCGAATACCCCCACCTCTACCTGGACGGCATCGTGATGAAGCGCACCTGGGCGGGTGAGGTGCGCAACGTGTCGCTGCTGGTGGCCAGCGCCGTCAATTCCGAAGGTTTTCGGGAGATTCTGGGCATCTGCGAGGGTGCCAAGGAAGACAAGTCCGGCTGGTCGGCGTTCCTGCGGCACTTGGTGGATCGCGGTCTGAAGGGGGTTCAGTTGATCATTTCCGATACCTGCCGAGGTTTAACCGAAAGCGCTGCCGAGTACTTGCCCGATGCTTGTTGGCAACGCTGCGTCGTTCATTTTTACCGCAACGTCTTCAGCCACGTCCCGTCCACCAAGGTTCGCGACGTGAGCCACATGCTCAAGGCGATCCACGCGCAGGAGAGCCGTGAAGCCGCCGAACAGAAGGCCCACGCGATCATCGCTGATCTGAGAGCCGCCAAGATGAGCAAAGCCGCGGATCTCGTCGAGCAGGCCGCTCATGAGACGCTCACGTACTACGCTTTTCCCGACATTCACTGGCAGAAGATCCGCACCAATAATCCCTTGGAGCGCATCATGCGGGAGATCAGGCGTCGAACCCGCGTAGTCGGGGCCTTCCCGGACGGGCAGTCATGCCTCAATTTGGCAGCAGCCAGGCTGCGATACATCGCCGGCTCGGCATGGTCGACCAAACGCTACATGAACATGCGGCCGCTCTACCAGTCGCTGGAAATCCAAACCGGAGCTGTCGCCTGAGCAAAAGCGCGAAAGGATCTAGACGCTACGGAAGAATGTATTCTATGGGCGGTAAGATTGGTGGAGGCAGAGATACCGGAAGCCAACATTCTTTGCTAATCAGGTTGTTTGGCGGAAGGTCCTCTAGGTGGGCGCGCTTCATTCTTTGCTCCGCGGTAGGCGCTGGGGCCGCCGCAAGTGTTGGCCAGAAGAGGCGACGTTGCTCGGCTCTTGACGTGAACCACGCGATACCAACCGGCCTGCAGAGCCCAGGCGATTTTGCGGGCGTCGATCCGATCCGTGTTCACCGGCATCGCACTCGTCGCCGCATTCAAGTGCCGCGCATCAAGGCAGACCACCGGCTGTCCGCAGCTGCCAGACCATCATGCATCTGCCTCTGCCTATTTTGCGCTCCAGCCTCCGTCCACCGTAATAGCCGCGCCTGTTATTGATCGCGCGCCATCGCAGCAGATAAACGCACATATTTGCCCAATCTCCGAAGGCTCGACAAATCGACGCGTAGGCATGACGTCAAGGAATGCGCGCTCAAGCGCCTCCTGTTCTGACAGGTTTCCTCCAAATTTTTTTAGGGTCTTCGTTGAAACGAGTGGGTGGATTTGGGCGGGGCGGGAGTGCAAAACCTGTTAATTTCCTGGAGTTTTTGCATTACGACGGCGTTCTGATTTGGCAAGCCTGATGCATGACAGGAACAGCGATGCGAAGGCGGCGCCTGTGGGACGCGTATTGCTTCCCGGGTTTTCGACCGGAGCCGACAGTGCGCGGCGTTTTCGGTGATCCGAAAGCGCGCGTGATCAGGCTCAATCGGCGGTCAAAAAAACGGCATGCGGCTGTTGCGGTCGCGTGCAGATGGGCTGGTACGATCGCAAGGTTTGCCGGGTGCGCGATCTGTCGTGCGGCGACACGCGGATTTTGCTGGAATTGGAGGTGCGCCGGCTCGACTGTCGCAGCTGCGGCAAGGTGAAGCGCGAGCGGCTCGACTTTCTGGCGGACAATCCGCACTACACCAAGCGCTTTGCCTATTACGTTGGTCGGCGCTGCCGAGCTGCGACGATCAAGGACGTGGCGGCGGATTTGAAGCTGGACTGGCACACGGTCAAGACCCTCGACCAGCAGTACATGCAAGCCCAGCTTGCGCGAGTGGGCAGGCCTGGTCCGCAGGTGATCGGCGTTGATGAGATTGCAATCCGCAAAGGTCACACTTACCGGATCGTGGTGAGCGATCTCTTGCGCGGCCGGCCGATCTGGTTTGGCGGCAAGGACCGCTCGCAGGCGAGCATGAGCGAGTTCTATGTCTGGCTCGGCGCCAAGAAGAGCGGGCGCATTCGCCTTGCGGTGATGGATATGTGGCGGCCGTTCCGTCTGGCGACGGCGGCGCATGCGCCGAACGCCGCGATTTTGTTCGACAAGTTCCATGTCATGCGCCGGTTCAGGAAGCTGCCCCGACCGTGTCGATACAGGAAAACTATTGTCAAAATAAAGCAACTCGCGCTCCTCGATTACTGCAACTCCCTTTGGCCCATGTATTTGGTTCTGATGAATCAGCCTAACGACCGGCCCACCGGACCTTGGCTCGACGGCGACGTCGATGATCTGCGAGACACGCTTGATATCATCACCGATCCGCAAGGCACCGACGAACTCCACACGGTCCAGTCCGACGCGATATTTTCGAAATGGCACCGGCGGCAACGCGGTGTTTGTTCTCTCGATGGCCGCGCGAGTGCTTTTCATCGCCCTCGGGACCGACGCCGACGATCACGGTGTTTTCGAGTGGAAGCCGGTGTCGCTTAAAATGCGGCTGTTCTCGGCTGACAACATCGACATCACATCCCTACTCACCGAGTTGTCCGACGCCAATAGGGTGAAAATGGTCGAGTACGGCGGCAGGCGGTACGGGTTGATCCGCAATTTCTGCAACTACCAAAAGACAAAGCACGCCTCTTTCCGCCACCCGTTTCCGGGAGAGTGGTGGGAATATGTGGCCTTTAAGGCCACGAAAAAAGGGAAGGCTCCGGGAGGGCTCCGGGAGGGCTCCCCCAGCACTCCGGGAGGGCTCCCCCCTGGTATGGGTATTGGTATTGGGAATGGGATTGGTAAAGATGGTGGTGGTGTGGTTGCGCGCGCGCGCGCGAGGCCGTCGATCGAGCCGGCAGACGAAAGCGCCCTGATCGGGCCAATCTTGTTCAAACGGTTTGCCGAAACCTACCCCGGCAAGGTCAACCTCAAAGGCGGCACCCGCACCCGCTTCCTCGAACTCGCCAAGGCGGACGGGCAGGCCGACGCGATCATCAACGGCGCCATGGCCTACGCCGAACGCACATCGCCCGACGATGCCATGCCGGTAAACGAGTGGCTCGACGACAGCGCGATAAAGCCGCGTTCGCTCATACCGCGCTCCCAGCGAAATCGCGAGAGGCTTGATCTCGCAGCGCGTTGCGCGGGACATCGAAAATAAGATCGAGCTGGCCGATCGGGTGCTTCGCGATGTGGACCTCAAGCTTCCGTTGCACCTCCAGAAGTCGGGCCGTGCGATCCCCGTTTTTCTTAGGGTCGCTAAGTCGGTTCTGGAGATACTGGCGTAACCACACCCGCGTAACCATGGTTACGCCACGGCCGACCGCTCACGAAAAATCTGTAGCGCGAATCGTTCGGCATCGCGTAACCAGTCGGCGCCATGGCCAACAAATCCGACAAGACACCGGCGCGCAACCCGCGCAAGCCCAAAAAGAAGGGCGGTGCCCCCAAGGGCAATAAATTCGCCGTCGCTAACCGTGGCGGTGGGCGCCCTTCTGCCTACCACGTCCAGTATGCCGAGATTGCCCGCACGCTATGCGAGCAGGGCGCGACAAACGCTGATTTAGCGAGCTATTTCGGCGTTGCCCTCTCGACAATCTCGTTGTGGCAGGTCGAAAAGAAAGAGTTTTTCGAAGCGTGTCGGCTCGGCGCAGAAGCAGCCGCCCCACGAATCGAGCGCGCCCTATTCGAGCGCGCCATGGGCTACACCTTCGATAGCGAGGAAATCAAAGTCATGGACGGTCAGGTGGTCCGCGTCCCCGTCCGTGAGCAAGTCCCGCCCGACTATAATTCCATGCGCTTGTGGCTGTGCAATCGCGCGCCCCAGCGATGGAAAGACATTTCTCACCTGCATGTCGGCGTGGACGAGGACAACCCGCTCGCCGCTTGGTTTAGGCAATTCGAGGGGACCGCCATGCGCCCCAAGCCCCGCGAGCTAATCCAGCCCGACCCCATCGAAGCCGATTACGAGGTAGCCGCCCCACCGCCGCGCCCAACGGAGGATGCGTAACCGCCGCGCCTGCGTGATCGAGCCCTTCGCCGAACTCGGCTAGTTACAGCACATCATCGCCGGACCTGTGATCCGCGCCACCGAGCAGGAAATCCTAGCTCCCCGCAATCGAAGCCGGCCAACGGCAACGTGACTAAAAATGGCGCAAGCCGTGAGCCTGTTCAAAGGTGGCAGAGATTCCGTCTGGCAACCGCCGACTAATGATGGTAACGGCGGTGATGCCGATATTACCGGACATGAGCATTTAGGCGCTTATGTTGCGTTTATGTCGCGCGGAGCAGCCGAGAGACATTTGGAACGGTTGAGAACAAAGGGGAATTTTTCGCAACACCTGCGACATGAAAAACTGCCCGGAAGTGAGCCGGATAAAAATGCATTCTGCAATGTTCTCAAGGCGTTAACTCTGGCTGGGGAACTAGGATTCGAACCTAGATTCTCGGAGTCAGAGTCCGATGTTCTACCGTTGAACTATTCCCCAAGAGGCTCGCCCGGCCGGGAAATACCCGCCGCCGGGCTGCCGAGCCGTGAATGACATGGGGCAATCCGCCCGATTTGACAAGTCCTCGCGACGGTTCGGTCAGGTTCGCCGACGCGGTCGGGTCGCCACCGTCATGATGGCCAGCAGGGTGCAGGCCGCTACCGTCAGGAAGACCAGGCGCGGCGAGCCGTGATCCATGATCGCGCCGAACAAGAGCGGCGCGATGATGCCGCCGATGTTGAAGCCGGTGGTGACGAAGCCGAACACCTTGCCGAACGAGCCCGGCGGGGTGACCTCGCGGACGATCATGTCGCGCGAAGGCATGATCACGCCGGAGAAGAAGCCGGCGGCCGTCATGGCCGCGATCAGCGGCAGCGAGCCGAGATCGAATTCGGCGACCAGCACGAGCATCAGCGCCATGGCCAGCAGTCCGAGCGCAGCCACCAGGCCGTGCCGGCTGGTGCGCCCCACCAGCAAGCCGCCGGCCAGCACGCCGAGCGCCGACAGCGTGAGGTTGCCGGTGAGCGCGGCGTTCGCGGTTGCGACCGGGGTCGCGTAGAGCGTGCCGAGCGCGGCCACTGAATAATTGTTGATGCCGCCGCTCATCACCGCGAGCAGCACGAAGAAAAGCAGATTGAGCAGGATCGCCGGCGAAACGAGCAGCCGCCAGCCGGCCGGGCTTTCACCGCCGGCGGGCGCCGGCTGGGCATGCGCGGGTGCAGCCTCCGTGCCCTCGCGCATCGCCACGAGCAAGGCCGCCACCGCAAAACCGATGAGCCCCGCGCCGACGAAGGCGCCGCGCCAGCCCCACACGCTCTGCATCAGCAAAAGCGTCGGCGGCGCCACTGCCGAGCCGAGCATGCCGGCAAAGGTGTGCACCGAGAAGGCCTGGCCGATGCGCTCCGACGGCACGTGATGGGAAAGCAGCGCGTAGTCGGCCGGGTGGTAGACCGCATTGCCGACGCCGGCGAGCGCGAACATGCCGACCAGCAGCCAGAACGAATGAAAGAGCCCGGCAATGACGAAAGCGCCGCCGCCGATCAGCAGCGCGCCGATCAGGGGAATGCGGGCGCCCAGCCGGTCGACGAGGAAGCCGGCGGGGGCCTGCAGCGCCGCCGTCACGATGTTGAACGCCGCGAGCGCGATGCCGATTTCGGTGTAGCTGACGCCGTAATCGGCGCGCACGAAGGGCAAGAGCGGCGCCAGCAGCAGGATGTAGTAATGCGAGACGAAATGCGCCGCGCTCACCGCGCTGACGACGCGGGTATGCGGCGCAACGCGCGCGCCCAGGATTCCGGTGGCTTGGCTCATGTCGTCGTCGGCAAAGCCAGCCTTACGCCGGCTGCTTGCGCTTGGCCTCCTCGATCGCCTGCCAGATGCGCGCAGGCGTCATCGGCATTTCGATATGCCGCACGCCGAGATCGCTGAGCGCATTGACCACGGCATTGGCGACCGCCGGCACGCCGCCGGACGTGCCGGCCTCGCCGCAGCCCTTGGCGCCGAGCGGATTGGTCTTGGTCGGCACGGGGTGACTGGCCACCTCAATCATCGGCACGTCGTGCGCGCGCGGCATGGCGTAGTCCATGAACGAGCCGGTCACCAATTGACCGTCCGCGTCGTAGACCGCCTGTTCCATCAGCGCCTGTCCCAGGCCCTGCACCGCGCCGCCCTGGATCTGCCCTTCCACCAGCAACGGATTGACGATGGTGCCGAGGTCGTTAACGGCGGAATAGCGCACCACTTGCGCGTGGCCGGTCTCAGGGTCGACCTCGACCTCGGCGATGTGGCAGCCGTTGGGAAAAGCGTTGGGCACAGGCGTGTCGCCCACGTGATCGGTGTCGAGCGAAGCCGGCACGCCTTCCGGCAATTTAAGGCCGCCGTGCAGGCGTTGCGCCAGCTCCAAGAGCCCGATGGAGCGGTCGGTGCCGGCGATGGTGAAGCGTCCACTCTTGAACTCGATGTCGCTGGGGGCCGCTTCCAGCACGTGCGAGGCGATCTGTTTGCCGCGGTCGATTACGATCTTGGAGGACTCGGTCAGCGCCGCGCCCGCGAACATCACCGAGCGCGAGCCGCCCGAGCCGTTGCCGTAGGCCATGCGGTCGCTGTCGCCCTCGACCAGGCGAATGCGGTCGAAGGGAATGCCGAGCATGTCGTTGAGCATCTGCGCATAGGTGGTGGCGTGGCCCATGCCGAAATCCATGGTGCCGCTGATGATGGTGACTGTGCCGTCCTTCTCGAAATGAATGGCGCCGAGCTCCTTGCCGCCGCCGGCGGTGACTTCGAGATAGCAGCCGATGCCGAGCCCGCGCAGCTTGCCGTTCTTCTTGCTTTCGCGCTTGCGCTTCTTGAAGCCGGCATAGTCGGCGAGATCGAGAGCCTGCTTGAGCACGCCGAGGAAATCGCCGTCGTCGTAGACCATGTCGGACGCTGCCTTGAAGGGCAGGTCGCTGCGCCGGATCATGTTGCGCTTGCGCAGATCGAGCCGGTCGATGCCGAGCTCCATGGCGGCGACGTCGAGCGCGCGCTCGACATAGTAGTTGCCTTCCGGGCGTCCGGCGCCGCGATAGGCGGAGACGTGTCCGGTGTTGGTGTAGACGCACTTGGTCGCCACTTCGATGAGCGGCGTGCGGTACATGCTGGCGATGTTTTTCACCTGGTTGGCGGTCGGCAGCAACGGCCCGAATTGGGCGAGGTAGCCGCCCATATTGCCGTAGCCCGTGAGCCGGACCGCCAGGATATGCGCGTTCTCGTCGAAGGCGATCTCCATCACCATGTCCTGCGCGCGCCCGTGCTGGTCGGACACAAAGCTGCCCGAGCGCTCGTCCGTCCATTTCACCGGGCGGCCGAGAATCTTCGCGGCGTGCAGGATGCAGATGTATTCGGGGTAGATCGCCGACTTCATGCCGAAGGAGCCGCCGATCTGGCCCGTGATGACGCGCACCTTGTCGGCCGGCGCGCCCAGGATATCCATCAGCCCGGTTTTCATGGCGTGCACGCCCTGGCTGGTCGAATGCAGCGTCCACTTTTGCGCCGATGGGTCGTATTCGCCGATCGCCGCGCGCGGCTCCATCGGCGCCACGATCATGCGTTGGTTCGAGGTCTCGAGCCGCGTCACGTGCTTCGCTCTGGCGAAGGCCTCGTTCACCTTCTCGGTGTCGCCATAGTGGTAGTCGAGCGCGACATTGTCCGGCACCTGATCGAACACCCGCGGCGCGCCCGGCTTCACCGCGTCCGCCGGCTTCAGCACCACCGGCAAGGGCTCGATGTCGAGCGCGACCGCTTCGGCTGCGTCTTTTGCTTCGGCAACCGTCACCGCCACGACGCAGGCGACCGGATCGCCGACATATCGCACCTTGTCGGCGGCCAGCGCCGGCCGCGGCACGTAATGGATCGGCGAGCCGTCGCGGTTCTTCAGCGGCAGGCTGCATTTGAGCCCGCCATAGCCGGCAAGATCGGCGGCCGTCAGTACCGCCAATACGCCGGGCATGGCCTTGGCGGCCGCGGTGTCGATCGAGCGAATGGTCCCATGCGCGAATGTGCTGCGCACCAAGACGGCATAGGCCTGGCCCGGCAAGCTGATGTCGTCGGCATAGCAGCCTTCGCCGCGCACCAGCGTGGGGTCCTCGCTGCGGCGCACCGGCTGCCCGATGCCGAATTTGGTCAGGGAAAGCGCGGTTTCAACGGTTCTGTCGTCCATGCCGGGCATCCGCGTAGTTTGGGGTGGAATGCCCCCAATAAAGCAGCAAAGCCTGCCCCACAAGGACGGTTTCGGAAGCCCCCGGCTTGGCCTGCCGCATAGCCGCTGTTAGACTTTTTCGCGATTATTGGAACATTGCTGCAACCTGAGCGCTGGACGGCTGCCGGGGGCGGCAGGAAGGCTTTGACAGATGAGCGGCGAGGCCGGGGATAGCCCGGGCCTCGACCCCGTGGTCGATCGGGCACCGCCGGCGCGGTCCCCGTGGGGTCGGCGGTCGTCCGGACGGCCAAACAACGCCTTCGGCGGTGACCGGGGTGGGCCGACCTATGCCGCGCTCGATCTCGGCACCAACAATTGCCGGCTTCTGGTGGCGCGCCCGACCGGTGACAGTTTCCGTGTGGTCGATGCCTTCTCGCGCATCATCCGGCTGGGCGAGGGCGTGTCCGCCTCCGGCCGCATCAGCGAGGCCGCCATTTCGCGCGCGATCGCGGCGCTCGCCATCTGCCGCAACAAGATGCGCAACAGGGGCGTCACGCGCGCACGTCTGATCGCTACCGAGGCCTGCCGTGCGGCCGAGAACGGCGAGGAATTCCGCGCCCACGTCGCCGACCAATTGGGCCTCGAGCTCGAAGTGATCGATCGCGAGACCGAAGCGACGCTTGCCGCCACCGGCTGCACGCCGCTGATCGATCCGCAGGCCGAAGGCGCGGTCTTGTTCGATATCGGCGGCGGCTCATCCGAACTGGTGCGGCTGTCGCGCGGGCGGGAGACGCAAGGGGGACCGCCGCTGCCGCAGATCCGCGGCTGGGTCTCGCTGCCGCACGGCGTGGTGACGCTGGCCGAGCGGCACGGCGGCCACATCGTCACCCATGAGACCTACGAAGCCATGGTTTGCGAGGTGGCGCAGTTCGTCGCGCCCTTCGCGCGCGAACATGGCGAGACCTTGCGCGGCCTGCACATGCTCGGCACATCCGGCACCGTGACGACGATCGCCGGCGTGCATCTCAATCTCAAGCGCTACGACCGCAACAGGGTGGACGGCTGCTGGATGAATGCGCAACAGATCAACGGAGTGATCGAGCGGCTGCTGGCCATGAGCTACGAGCAGCGCGTCGCGAACCCGTGCATCGGCGCCGAGCGCGCCGATCTCGTGCTGGCCGGTTGCGCGATCCTGGAGGCGATCCGCCGCGCCTTCCCCTGTCCGCGCCTGCGCGTCGCCGACCGCGGCCTGCGCGAGGGCATGCTCGTGCAAATGATGCGCGAGGACGGCGTGTGGGGTGCGTCTGCGCAAGCGACGGCATCGTGACGGCGCGCGGCAAGTCCGGCCGCAAATCCGGCGGCTCTCGCAATCTGAAGGTTCGCCCACGCGGCGGCAAGGTTCGCACGCCGTCTTCGCGGCGCTGGCTGACGCGGCAGCTCAATGATCCTTACGTCGCGCGCGCCAAGCGCGAAGGGTTTCGCTCGCGCGCCGCCTATAAGCTCATGGAGATCGACGACAAGGCGCACATCTTCAGGAAAGGCGCGCGCGTCGTCGACCTCGGCGCCGCGCCCGGCGGCTGGAGCCAGGTCGCAGCCAAGCGGGTCGGCGCTCCGGAGGCGGGACGCGTCGTCGCGATCGATGTGCTGCCGATGGAGCCGATCGCCGGCGTCGCCTTCGCACAGCTCGACTTCCTCGACCCTTCCGCGCCCGAAAGGCTCAAGGCCTTGCTTGGCGGCCCGGCCAACGTGGTGTTGTCGGATATGGCGGCCAATGCCACCGGCCATGCCAAGACCGATCACCTCAAGATCATGGCGCTGGTGGAGGCGGCTGTGGAGTTTGCCCGTGAGGTATTGGCGCCGGGCGGCGCATTCCTCGCGAAGGTGCTGCAAGGCGGCACCGAGGCGCAGCTCTTGGCCGGGCTCAAGCGAGACTTCGCGCAAGTAAAACATGTCAAGCCGCCGGCGAGCCGCGCCGACTCGGCCGAGCTCTATCTCCTGGCTACCGGTTTCCGCAGCGGCAAAGCCGTCGGCTAAGGTGCGAGCAGACCGAAAAAATTGAAGCTTTCGCCACGGTGCGCGGGCGGCCGGCGATGATGGCGCAACCGATGCCGGTCGCTCTCGCCCAACAGGCGCTTGATTTCGCGCACTTCGTGCGGGCTGAGCAGGCGCCCGTTCTCGTCCGTCCAGATTTCCTTGACGGCGTGTGACGGCGGCTGGTGCGCGGCGTCATCGTCATCATCGTCACGGGTCGCACGATGGGCGGGCTTTTCACCGGCGACCCTAGACGCGACCGCCGGTGCAGCGGGCCGGACGGGCGGCAACGGAACGGGCTGCATTGACGCGCTACCCGTGTCGGCCTTCGCGACGCTCTGGGGTTCGGTCGTCGTTGCTGTTGCGCTCAAATCCGCGGGTTTCGGCGGCACTTGCGGCAACGGCACATCCAATGGGGCCGACGGGAACTTCTTTTCGAGGGCAGCCGGCGGCTTGTCCAAGCGGGCCTCATGTTGGGAAGCTGCCGCAGGCGTTGCACCGGCTGACAGTTTTCGCTCCACCGCGGCGGCCGTTGCCATAGCGGTCTTGAAATCGGCGAGCGCCTTGTCGAGTTTTCCCGCCTGCTGGTATGCGAGGCCGCGCTGGTAATAGGATTGCAGGTCGTGCGGATCGAGCCGGAGGACGGCGCCGTAGTCGGCGGCGGCCTTAATGTAGGCCTTGGCTTGCAGCAGCAGCGCGGCGCGTGAGCGCAGCGCGCCGAGGTTCTTCGGATCGCGCTTGAGCACTGCGCTAAAGTCGGCAATGGCGCCATCATAATCGCTGCTTTTCTGTCTGAGCTCGGCGCGCGCCAGAAGGGCAGCGATGTTGCTCCGGTCGCGGGCAAGGCCGGCATCGAAATCGGCCAATGCCAATTTCGTCTCGCCCTTGGCGCGACGCAAAGCCGCGCGCTGGAAATAAACGCCGGCCGGGCGCGGATCGCGCCTGATTGCCGTTGCAAGGTCGGCGAGCGCGTCGGCCGTATCGCCGTTCTTCGCGTAAATCAGGGCGCGCGTACGGTACGGTGCCGCGCTGATGTTACCGAGCACGATGGCCCGGTTGAGGTCGACGAGCGCGCGATCGTAGGCGCCCTTGGCGTAGTAGATCTCTCCGCGCGCCCCCAGCGCCACGGCATTTCGATCGTCGCTTTGGATTGCTTTGTCCAACTCGGCGAGTGCCTTGTCATAATCCTTCTTGCGCGCCAGAGCGGCGCCGCGCAGCGCCGTGGCATAGGCGTCGTCCGGATGCAGCTTGAAGATGGCATCGGCGTCGTGCATCACGCCGGCGATGTCGCCGTCGTCGAGTTGCAGCGCGCCGCGCACTTTTAACAGGTCTGCCCGCCAGGAGAATTTGAGCGCGGTGCCGATGTCGGCCATGGCGCGCTTGCGCTCGCCTTTTGCGGCGTAGGCTTCCGCGCGCAATTTGTACGTTGCGGTCCGCGACCGATCGAGCTCGAGGGCGCGATCGTAGATGGCGATCGCTGATCGTAGTCGCCGGCGGCTTCGCGTGCGCGGCCGCGCAACATGTGGTTTGTGAAGTCCGGCGTCAGCTTACCGCCGCATCGAAATCGGCGACGGCGCGCGCGTAGTCCTGCTGCTGCAGATAGAGTTCGCCGCGCGCGCGATAGGCCGCGGTGTGGCGGGGGTCGAGCTTAAGGGCCTTGTTGAAGTCATCGAGCGCGCCGCTGACATAGCCGAGCTCGCGGCGCACGGTGCCGCGATTGACGTAAGGCGAGGGCGTGTCCGGGTCGAGCTCGATGGTCCGCTCGTAGTCGGCGAGCGCCTCGCCGTAATTGCCGCGCGCATACCAGGCGTTGCCGCGGTTCTGGTAGGCAGGGGCGAAATCTGGTGCCAGCGTGACCGCCTGGTTGAGGTCGCCGATGGCATGCGGGATGTCGGCGCGATCGAGGTAGGCAAGCCCGCGCAGGGCGTAGGCCACCCCGAGCGGTTCGCCGCGCAGCCGTTTCGACTCGATGACCTCGGTACAGGCCGCGATGCGCCGGTTGGCCAGATGTTCGGCCTGGGTCGCGCACATTTCGGCTTCGGACTGGATCGCCCGCGCCGGACCGGCCAGCCAGCCCTGCGCAGCGATGGCTGCGCCCGCCAGCAAAACGGCCCGGATCAGCGACAGCGACCGCGCGCGACCCATGGGTTACCTTACGCGTTAACCATAATAATTCCTAAAAATACACGGTTTCCCAATGATTTGTCCATAGTGGTGGCGGCAAACGGTTAAAAATCAAGGTTAAGCACCCCTTAAGCGCCTTTATCCGGCCCGCTGGTTGGAAGTTTCGCTCGCCGCGGGCCTGCGGTCGCTCATTTCGGCCCCGGCCTCCGGGCCAAGCCGCAGGAAGATCAGCACCGAGAGGGCGGAAATGACTGCCACCCCCAAAAAGGCGGGACGAAAGTCGGCGGCCTGCAAGACGCCGCCGCCCCGCAGGTGGACGGTGAATTCGACCGCCATGGCGCCGACCGCGACCCCGGTCGAAACCGCCAATTGCTGCGCGACACTGGCGAGCGACGTCGCCCGGCTGATGCGGCGCGGCTCGACGTCGGCATAGGCGAGGGTGTTGATGCAGGTGAACTGCAGCGAGCGGAAAAAGCCGCCCACGAACAGCAGGGCGAGCATGAACAGCACCGGTGTGGTGATGGTGAAACTGGCGCAGGCTGCCAGGAAAGCCGCGCTGATCAGCGAATTGACCACCAGGATGGTGCGGAAGCCGAAACGGCGCAGAATCGTCGCCGCCGCCGTTTTCATGCCCATGGCGCCGAAGGCGCTGGCGAATGTGATGAGGCCCGACTGGAACGGCGTCATGCCGAAGCCGATCTGCAGCATCAGCGGCAGCAGGAAGGGCAGGGCGCCGATGCCGAGGCGGAAGACGAAGCCGCCTGTGATGCTGGCGAAGAAGGTCGGCAAGCGGAACAGCGTCAGATCGAGCGCCGGATTCTGGCTGTGCCGCGCATGCACAAGATAAGCGGCCATTGAGCAGGCGCCGCCGACGATCAGGGCGACGACGACGAACCAGGGCAGATAGTTCAGTCCGAGCACGGAAAAGCCGAAGGCGATGCCGCCAATGCCCAGCCCCGCCAGCACCATGCCGAGCACGTCGAAGCGCTCGTTTTCGTCGGCGCGCAGCTCCGGGATGTAACGGGTGGCGAGCAGGATGCCGGCGAGCCCGATCGGCACGTTGATAATGAAGATCCAGTGCCAGGTCGCATAGGTCGTGATAAAGCCGCCGATCGGCGGCCCCAGCACCGGCCCAATCAGCGCCGGCGTCGTCACCCAGGCCATGGCGTTCACCAGATCGCGCTTGGCGATGCTGCGGATCAGCACCATGCGGCCGACCGGCGTCATCATGGCGCCGCCCATGCCCTGCACCACGCGGGCAATGACGAAATCGGTGAGCGAGCCCGACAACGCGCAGCCGATCGAGCCGACCACGAATACCGCGATGGCCGCGCGGAACACGGTGCGGGCGCCGAAGCGGTCGGCGGTCCAGCCGCTCGCCGGAATGAAGATGGCGAGCGACAAGAGATAGGTCGTGATGGCGAGCTTCAGCGCCAGCGGATTGGTGCCGATGTCCTGGGCGATCGCCGGCAGCGAGGTGGCGATGACCGTAGCGTCCATGTTCTCCATGAACAGGGCGACCGCGATGATCAACGGAATGATGCGGTCGGGGCGCATGCAATTACGGAGCCCAAAGGGTGTGCATTTCGCAGTCCCTTCAAACAGCAAAGGCATGGCGGAAGGAAGAGCGCCGCGCGCGGCCCGTCTTCATAACAGGCATCCGCGAATGCCCTAGGAATTGCTAGCCTGCCGTGCTACTGACCCACGCCAACCCAAAAGCGGGCCGTGAAGTCGGGCGAGGAACCCCTCGCGACAGGCGCTTTTTAGCCTTCCGCCCCCGGTCTTGCTGCCTATCTGCGGGGTGAGACGGAGTTGGCGATGGCATCGAAAAACAACGCAAGCCTGCGCGAGGCGCTTACTTTCGACGACGTGCTGATCAGGCCCGGCCTGTCGGAAGTGCTGCCCTCCGACGTCGATATCCGCTCCCGCGTCACCCGCAGCATCCCGCTCAACATCCCGATCATCGCCTCGGCCATGGACACCGTGACGGAGTCGCAAATGGCTATCGCCATGGCGCAGGCCGGCGGCATTGGCGTTATCCACCGCAATCTCGAACCGGATCAGCAGGCGGCCCAGGTCCGCCAGGTCAAGAAATTCGAATCCGGCATGGTCGTGAACCCGCTCACCATCGGACCGGCGTCCAGCTTGCAGGACGCGCTCGACCTGATGAAGGAGAACCGCATCTCCGGCATCCCGGTGGTGGAGGGCGGCGGCAACGGCAAGGCCGGCAAGCTGGTCGGCATCCTCACCAACCGCGACGTGCGCTTCGCCACCAATCCGCGGCAAAAGGTGGCCGAGCTGATGACCAAAGAGAACCTGGTCACCGTGCGCGAAGGCGTGAGCCAGGAAGAGGCCAAGAAGCTCCTGCATCAGCACCGCATCGAGAAACTCGTGGTGGTCGACGACCAATATCGTTGCGTCGGCCTCATCACGGTAAAGGACATCGAGAAGGCGGTGGCCAATCCCAATGCCTGCAAGGACGAGCAGGGGCGCCTGCGCGTCTCAGCGGCCACCACGGTCGGCGACCGCGGCTTTGCGCGCACCGAGGCGCTGATCGACGCCGGCGTCGATCTCGTGGTGGTCGACACCGCGCACGGCCATTCGCGCCACGTGCTGGAAGCCGTCACGCGCATCAAGCGCCTGTCGAATGCGGTGCAGGTGGTCGCCGGCAATGTCGCCACCGCCGAAGGGGCCAAGGCGCTGATCGATTCCGGCGCCGACGCCATCAAGGTCGGCATCGGTCCGGGCTCGATCTGCACCACGCGCGTGGTCGCCGGCGTCGGCGTGCCGCAGCTCACCGCCATCATGGACAGCGTGGAGGCAGCGAAAGCGGCCGGCGCGCCGGTCATCGCCGACGGCGGCATCAAATTTTCCGGCGATCTTGCCAAGGCGCTCGCGGCCGGGGCCGACTGCGCCATGATCGGCTCGCTGCTCGCCGGCACCGACGAGACGCCGGGCGAGGTGTTCCTCTATCAGGGGCGCTCCTACAAGGCCTATCGCGGCATGGGTTCGGTCGCCGCCATGGCGCGCGGCTCGGCCGACCGCTATTTCCAGCAGGACATCAAGGACGCGCTCAAGCTGGTGCCGGAAGGCGTCGAGGGCCAGGTCGGCTACAAGGGTCCGGTCGCCAACGTGCTGCACCAATTGTCCGGCGGCCTGCGCGCCGCCATGGGCTATGTCGGCGCCAAGACGCTTGACGACTTCCACGCCAAGGCCGAATTCGTGCGCATCTCGGGCGCCGGCTTGCGCGAAAGCCACGTGCATGACGTGACCATCACGCGCGAGAGCCCGAACTATCCTGGCCGGGGGTGACGCCCGCCTGCGCCCGGCACGCGAGCTGGTAACGCGCATTATTGTAGGAGTTCGCCATGGCCGAAGCCGCCCGCCGCATCGTGCTTGCCTCGCGTCCCGTCGGGGAGCCGAAACCAAACGACTTCCGGCTGGAGGAGGTTGCGGTGCCGCAGCCCGGACCCGGCCAAGTGCTGCTGCGCACCAAGTGGCTTTCGCTCGATCCCTATATGCGCGGGCGCATGAGTGATGCGCCGTCCTACGCCAAGCCGGTCGGTATCGGTGAAGTGATGGAAGGCGGCACGGTGAGCGAAGTCATCGCGTCGCGCAACGATCGCTTCACCGGGGGCGATATCGTGGTCGGCCGTACCGGCTGGCAGACGCACGCGCTGTCGGACGGCGCCGGGTTGCGCAAGCTCGATCCCGCGCTCGCCCCGATCTCGACCGCGCTCGGCGTGCTCGGCATGCCCGGCATGACCGCCTATTGCGGCCTTTTGGAAATCGGCAAGCCGCAATCGGGCGAGACCGTGGTGGTGGCCGCGGCTTCCGGGGCGGTCGGCTCGGTGGTCGGCCAGATCGCCAAGATCAAAGGTGCACGCGCGGTCGGCATTGCCGGCGGGGCGGACAAATGCCGCTACGTCACAAACGAACTCGGTTTCGACGACTGCCTCGACCATCGCGCGCCCGATTTCGCCGCGCGCCTGAAGGCCGCCTGCCCGAAGGGGATCGACGTCTATTTCGAGAATGTCGGCGGCGCGGTGTTCGACGCGGTGCTGCCGCTGCTCAATCCTTTCTCGCGCATTCCGGTGTGCGGCTTGATCGCGCAATACAATGCCACGGAGCTGCCGCCGGGGCCGGACCGCCTGCCGCTGCTCATGCGCAATGTGCTCACCAAGCGGCTGCTTATCCGCGGCTTCATCGTCAGCGACTTCGCCGCCTTGCAGGGCGATTTCCTGCGCGACGTGTCGCAATGGCTCAAAGAAGGCCGCATCAAATATCGCGAGGATATCGTGAAAGGACTGGAGAACGCCCCGGCGACGCTCATCGGCCTGTTGAAGGGCAAGAACTTCGGCAAACAGCTCGTTCGCGTGGCGGATTGAACCATGTCGATCCGCGCCATTCTGCTGCCGCTGTTCGTCGAGGTCGCGCTCACGCTCGGCTTGTTGCTGTGGCTTTTCCTCTTGCGCCGCGACGACCTGGTCAGCCGCAAAGTCAAGCCGGCGCAGATTGCGTTGCGCGAGCCGAACTGGCCGGCGCGCACTCTGCAGGTCGGCAATTGCCTGGCCAACCAGTTCGAATTGCCGGTGTTGTTTTACGTGCTGACGATCCTCGAGATCATCACGCGTCACGCCGACATCGTCTTCGTGGTGCTGGCCTGGATTTTCGTGCTGTCTCGGCTGGGACACGCCTTCATTCATACCACCAGCAACAGGGTGATGCGGCGCGGCTCGGTCTACGGCATCGGCGCGCTCGCGCTGATCATCATGTGGATCGTTTTCATGGTCCGCATCCTGCTCGCGCTGCCATGACGCCATCTGCGCGGCTCGCGGCGGCGATCGAAGTGTTCGCCGCGATCGAGCGCGAGCGCCGTCCCGCCGCCGATGCGCTGAAGAGCTGGGGCCTGGCGCACCGTTTCGCCGGCTCCGGCGACCGCGCGGCCATCGCCGGGCTCGTCTACGACGCCTTGCGCCGACGCTCGTCGAGCGCCTGGATCATGGGCGCCGAGACGCCGCGTGCCGTCCTGCTCGGCATGCTCAAGCGCGAGCGCGGGCTTGATACCGCGGCGATCGCAAAGCTGGCCGACGGCTCGCGCTTTGCGCCCGAGCCGCTCAGCGAGGACGAGCGCCACGAGCTCGATGCGACCGGGATGGCCGGCGCGCCGCCGCATGTGGTGGGTGACTATCCGGAGTGGCTCGAGCCTTATTTCGTGCGCGCCTTCGGCGACGACCGCGGCGCAGAGGGCGCGGCGCTGGCGGCGCGCGCGCCGCTCGACCTGCGCGTCAACACACTGAAGGCCGAGCGCGACGAGGCCGCCGCCATGTTGGCCGACCTTGCCGCGGAGCCGACGCGCTGGAGCCCATACGGCCTGCGCATTCGCCTTGCAGCCGACGCCAAGAGCCCGGCAATCCATGCCGAGCCCGCCTTCTTGAAAGGCATGGTCGAGGTGCAGGACGAGGGCTCGCAGCTCGCCACGCTCTTCACCGCCGCCAGGCCGGGCGAGCAGGTGGTCGATCTTTGCGCCGGCGCCGGCGGCAAGACCTTGGCCCTGGCGGCCATGATGCAGAACAAGGGCCAGATCTACGCCACCGATGACGATAAGCGGCGGCTCGCCCCCATCCACGAGCGGCTCAAGCGCGCCGGCGCCCGCAACGTGCAGGTGCGCAATCCGAAGTCGGTCGGCGGCGAGCTCGACGATCTGGCCGCGCGCATCGATCTCGTGTTGATCGACGCGCCCTGCACCGGCACCGGGGTCTGGCGGCGCAATCCCGATGCCAAATGGCGCATGCGGCCGGGCGCCCTCGCGCAGCGGCAGAAAGAACAGGCGGAAGTGCTCGACCGCGCGGTGCCGCTGCTGAAAGCCGGCGGCCGCATCGCCTATGTCACCTGCTCGGTGCTCGCGGAGGAAAACGGAGAGCAGGTGCGCGCGTTTCTCGCGCGGCAGCCGGGCTTCGCCGTCATGCCCCCGTCCGAGGTTGCGAAGGCGCTGGGCGAGCGCGCCTTCATGTTCGGCAAGGCCGCGCGCTTCTCTGACCAAGGGATGATGATGACGCCGCGCTCGACCGAGACCGACGGGTTCTTCGTCGCGCTGTTGCAGCGATTGTAACCGCACATTTACACAAAATCCCCCTTTGCGCCTCAATCCCGGCCAAAATTCTCCCCGAAGATTTCGTGTCTGGCTGACGCGACGCACATTTCTGGGGGTTTTCGATGTTGACGGCCAGGCGCGATCCCTTGCTCCACCCGGGGGAGCATGATGCCGCGCATAGCCCCCATCCGGGCCAAGCCGTGCACGGCCCCGGCTTTCACCGCTTCATGAACGTCCTGCAGGTCGCCGGTTCGGTGCTGGCGATTCCGCTCGGCCTCGCCAGCGGCTATTCGATCTATCACGCCAATTTCTCGGCCGAGGCGCGCTGCCAGGGGCTGCGCGCCAACATCGTCTCGGTGCTCGACAAGAGCGCCGATGCGTCCACGCTGCGCATGCTGGTGCGCCGCGACGTCGCCGACTTCGAAAGCAGCTGCGCCGCGGTCGATCCCGACGCGGTTGCCGCCTTCAAGACTTTGCTCGCCACCGGCAAGAAGGCCGCGCCGGGGGCAGCCGCCGTGCCGGCGCGGGCGGTCGCGCATGCGACCGCCGATCCGATAGCGCAGGCGCCGAAGCCGGCGCCGGCCAAGGCCGTCGAAGCCAAACCCGTGCGGGTCGAGGCGGCGAAGGTCGAGGCCGCGAAGGTCGAGGCGGCGCGGGCCGATGACGCAAAATGGGTTGCCTCGGTGCGCGATGCCTTGGTCCACATGCCGGCCGAGCAGGCCGACGAGCCCAAAGCGCCAGCTCACCCGGCGGCCGCCGCGCGGCCGCAGCCGTCGGCGCACGAGCCGGGCGCAGCCAAGGCGCCCGCTCTGTCGCTCGCACCGCCGGCGGCCTCGCCTGTCGCCGAGCAGCCGGAGGCGCCCGCCTTGCCGGCCGCAAAACACGTTGCCGCTCCGCCGGCACCCGCGGCGGCCTCCGATCATCCGGTACCGCCGGGATTGATTCCGCCGTCCGCGTCGACGAAGTAGCGATCCGCTAGGGCTCGCCGCTTTGCGGCTGCCACCGCGATACGGTTTCGGCGTCCGCTTCCACCTGCCAGCGCCCGCTTTTGCCCGGTGCGCGCACGGCTTCGCCGAGCCGCGCGAGAAATTCGCGGCGGGGAATCTCGCGGTAGCCGGCGCTGCGCCACAGCGGGCCGGTGAGCTTGCCGTCGTTGAAACGGTAACCCCATTTCGCCAAGTGCCAGTTCTGCACCGACATGCCGACCTTGGAGGCATTGGGCTCGTGCGAGAATTGCGATTCGGCGGAATAACCGGCGCCGGTGGCGATGCCGTAGCCGCCGCCGACCAGTTCTCCCGCCGTGTTCCAGACCTCGAAGGTGTGGGCGTAGCCGGCATCGAAGGCGTCGGCATAGACGCGCATGATGCGCGGCGTGATCCAGGTGAGATGCCAGCGGCCTTGCCGCCGGCCCGCGCAGGCGACGATGACGCGCTCGAACTCATGGTCGAAGGTGACGGTGTAGCGGCCCTGCCGCATCAGCCGGCGCAGGTTGTTCGACATGTGATATTCGGGGAAGAACAACACCGAGCGCAGCGGCGGCGACCACCATTTCAGCGGGCCGACATGGGCCCAAGGATAGAGCCCGCGCCGGCAGGCGGCGAGCAAAGTGGATAGCGTCAGCTCGTGCGCGATGCCGGCAAGGCCCGGCGGCTGCTCGAGGGCGCGCTCCGGATCGGGCAGTGCGTAGTCCGGCGCCAGCAGCTCGCGCGCGCACAGCCCGAGCAGATTGGGCACGCCGCGGATACGCGACGGCGTCAGCGCCCAAGCCGTCCCCAGCACCCAGCGCTCCGCCATGTCGGCCAGCGTCTCGCGGAACAGCGCCTCGCGGCGACCGGCGACGGCGGTCGGACTGAGGCCGAGATCGTAGGCATGAAATGCCAAAGCGGCACTCCGCGATTAGAGTAGGCTGGCGGCCGTTCTCGCATGGTGTGGCTAATGGAGCGTTAGCTGCCCGCGTACAATCGGTGGGATTATTCGGTAATCTATGCAGCCACAGGTCGAATCGGGCCAAGGGGGGCAGTCATGGCGAAATTTTCGGGCTACAAACGGGCGGCGGCATCCAGGTTTTCGCGCCGGCAAATCCTCGGCGGCACGGCGGCGGTCGCCGGCAGCGCCTTCGCCGGCGGACTGACCGACGCCGTCGAGGCAGCGCCGCGCACCTCGCGCGGCCGGCTGCACGCCGACGTTTGCGTGATCGGCGCCGGCTATTCCGGGCTCACGGCGGCGCTGCGGCTCAGGCAGGCGGGCGCCAGCGTCATCGTGCTGGAAGCGCGCAATCGCATCGGCGGGCGCTCGCTCACCGCGCAAATCAAGGGCGGCGGCTGGATCGACTTTGGCGGCCAGTGGGTGGGGCCCGATCAGAATGCCTTCTACAGCCTGATCAAGGAGATGGGCGCGGAATGGTACACGTCGCCGTTCGTCGGCAAGTCGCTCGAGCGCAGCGTACTCAATGCCGGTGTGTTCGTCCGCCTCGGCAACGAGGTCACCGATCAGTATCCGGGCTCCGAATTGATCGAGCCGGCCTACAAGAAGATCGACGACCTCGCGGCCTCCATCGATCCGGAAAAGCCATGGACGCATCCGGACGCCGAGAAGCTCGACGCCATGACGTTTGCCGAATGGCTCGAGCGCAATGTCGCACACGACAATACCCGCGCCTCGGTCGGCGACGTGGTGAGTTCGGTTGCCTGCGCCAGTCCCTCCGAAATCTCAATCCTGGAAATGGCCTTTCTCGTGCGCGCCTGCCATGGCCTCGACAAGCTGTTCGCCTACACGGGCGGGGCGCAGCAGGATCGCGTGGTGTTCGGCACGCAGCCGGTCGCGCAGAAGGTCGCCGACCGTCTTGGCAAGCGCGCCGTTCGCCTCGGCCAGCCGGTCCGCCGCATCGCGTGGAATGAAAAAGGCGTCACCGTGCGCAGCGACGAGCTCAGCGTTTCCGCGCGCTACGCCGTCGTGGCCATACCGCCTAACCTGGCCGGCGCCATCGAATACGATCCATCGCCGCCCACCAATCGCGTGCAGGTCACCCAGCGCTGGCCGCAGGGTCTCGTGATCAAGGTGCAGATGGTTTATGCCGAACCCTATTGGCGGGCCGACGGCCTCAATGGCGCTTCGTCCGATTATCGCGCCATGGTCGGCGAAACCGCAGACAGCGGCGTGCCGGAAAAATATTCGAGCAAGGGGATTATGACCGGCTTCATCTATTCCAGAGAGGCGCGCAAGGCGGCGCTGCTTCCAGCGAAGGAGCGCAAGGAGATCGTGCTCAAGGAAATGGCCGAGCGTTTCGGCCCGAAGGCGCTCAAGCCGATCGACTACCACGAGATGAATTGGTCCACCCAGCAATGGACGCGCGGCTGCTTCACCGGGTTTCTCACCCCGGGCGCGACTACGCTGTTCAAATCGGCGGTGCGCGACCCGGTCGGCCCGATTCATTGGGCGGGAACGGAAAACTCGACCGTCTGGCCGTCCTTTATCGACGGTGCGATCGTGTCGGGCGAGCGCGAGGCCAAGGCGATCATCGCACGCCTGCGCGGCTGAGACGCGGGCAGCGCCCTGAAATACCGTGGATCGCGCCTGCCGGCGGTTGCGGCGGCCGCCACGGCGGCATAATCAATTGCCCATGCAGCAAGCTCTCCGCCGCGACGCGCGGCCAGCCTCCGCTCACGACAAGGTTCTGATCGTCGATTTCGGCTCCCAGGTCACCCAGCTGATCGCGCGGCGGGTGCGGGAAGACAAGGTCTATTGCGAGATCGCGCCCTATCAGAAGGCGGAAGAAGCCTTCCGCGCCATGGGCCCGAAGGCGGTAATCCTATCGGGCGGTCCGGCCTCGGTGCTCGACAAGGATGCGCCGCTGGCGCCCAAGGCGATCTACGAGGCCGGCGTGCCGGTGCTCGGCATCTGCTACGGCGAGCAGGCGATGGCTGCCCAGCTCGGCGGCAAGGTGGAGGGCGGCCATCACCGCGAGTTCGGCCGCGCCGAAGTGGAAGTGGCCGCCGAAAGCCCGCTGCTCGAGGGCGTCTGGCGCCAAGGCGAAAAATATCCAGTCTGGATGAGCCACGGCGACCGCGTCACCGCGCTGCCGCCCGGCTTCAAAGTGCTCGGCACGTCGCCCAACGCGCCGATCGCCATGATCGGTGACGACGCGCGCAAATTCTACGCCACCCAGTTCCACCTCGAGGTCGTGCACACTCCGCACGGTGCGGCGCTGCTGCGCAATTTCGTGCGTAAGATCGCCGGCTGCTCCGGCGACTGGACGATGCGCGCCTTCCGGCAGGAGGCGATCGAGAAAATCCGCGCCCAGGTCGGCAAGGGCAGGGTGATCTGCGGCCTGTCCGGCGGCGTCGACTCCTCCGTCGCGGCCGTCTTGATCCACGAGGCGATCGGTGAGCAGCTCACCTGCGTGCTCGTCGATACCGGCATGTTGCGTCTTGGCGAAGCGCAGAAAGTGGTGACGCTGTTTCGCGATAGCTACAACATCCCGCTGGTGCATGTGGACGCCGCGGACACCTTCCTCAAGGCGCTGGACGGCGTCGACGAGCCCGAGAGGAAGCGCAAGATCATCGGCGGCCTGTTCATCGACGTGTTCGAAGCAGAGGCCAAGAAGATCGGCGGCGCCGAATTCCTGGCGCAAGGCACGCTCTATCCCGACGTGATCGAAAGCGTGTCGGTCACCGGCGGGCCGTCGGTCACCATCAAGTCGCACCACAATGTCGGCGGCTTGCCCGAGCGCATGCACATGAAGCTGGTCGAGCCCTTGCGCGAGTTGTTCAAGGACGAGGTGCGTGCGCTCGGCCGCGAGCTCGGCCTGCCGGAGGTCTTCGTCGGCCGCCATCCGTTTCCCGGACCCGGCCTTGCCATCCGCTGCCCGGGCGGGATCACGCGCGAGAAGCTCGACATCCTGCGGTTGGCCGACGAGATCTTCATCGAGGAAATCCGCCGCACCGGCCTCTACGACGACATCTGGCAAGCTTTCGCCGTGCTCTTGCCGGTCAAGACGGTCGGCGTCATGGGCGACCATCGCACCTATGAATACGTGGTGGCCTTGCGCGCCGTCACCTCGACCGACGGCATGACCGCGGATTTCTACCAGTTCGACATGAGTTTCTTGGGGCTGGTGGCGACCCGCATCATCAACGAGGTCAAGGGCGTCAATCGCGTCGTCTACGACGTGACCTCAAAGCCGCCGGGCACGATTGAGTGGGAATGATTTTGGCCCTTCCGAGGGTATCCCACAGCGTCCTGGAAACATCCATAACTCACTGATAAACAAAATTAAATCAGACAGAGACGTTCGGGGACTATCGGCCGGCAGAGATCGCTTCTGACGGACTCCCTGACGGTGCGCTTCCCCATTGCGAAATCCGATTTCGTCCGATACCGTCAGGGTGTGAGCGGCCTCTGACGGTCTTTTTTTCGACTTAACTAGCTGTAAGAAAAAGAGATTTTGTCACGAGGACGCCCGAAAATGGCCTGACGGTCTTTTTTCGCGGAGGCGGCTCAGATGCTGACGGATACAGCTCTTAAACACCTGAAACCAAAAGAGAAAAATTATAAGGTGACGGACCGGGACGGCATGTATGTGCTCGTACGGCCGTCCGGCACTCTTTCTTTTCAGCTCGACTACCGCATGAACGGACGGCGCGAGACCGTCACGTTCGGGAAGTATGGTCCAGCTGGGCTATCTCTCGCGCGAGCCCGTGAGCTGTGCATCGACGCCAAGCGGGCAATCGCCGAGGGGCGATCGCCGGCGATCCAAAAGCAGCGGGAAAAGCGCCGCCTCCTGGAAGCTAGGAGCTTCGGCGAATTCGGTGAGAAATGGCTGACCGCAGCGCCGATGGCGGACAGCACGCGGGCGATGCGCCGAGCGATCTTCGAACGCGAACTGCTGCCGGCGTGGCGCAACAGGCTTCTGACGGAAATCACGCCGGATGACCTGCGAGCTCATTGTGGGGCAATCGTCGAGCGCGGCGCGCCGGCGACCGCGATCCATGTTCGTGATATCGTCAAACAGATTTACGGCTTCGCAATTCTGCACGGCGAGAAGGTCGCCAACCCGGCTGACGACGTAGGCCCGGCCTCGATCGCGACCTTCGTACCGAAAGACCGGTCGCTTTCGCCAACTGAGATCAGGATCATGCTCAAGCAGCTTGAGAAGGTGGCGACGCTGCCCACCATTAGGCTCGGCATGCGCCTCTTCCTGCAGACCATGGTGCGCAAGAGCGAGCTGCAGGACGCCGTCTGGGACGAGGTCGATTTTGAGAACGCCGTGTGGACGATTCCGAAGGAGCGGATGAAGCGCTCGAAGGCACACAACGTCTATCTGTCTCGTCAGGTGCTCGACATTTTCATCGCCCTAAAGACCTGTGCCGGCAACTCCAGGTACGTGTTGCCTTCGCGCTACGACGCCGATGCGCCGATGTCTCGCGCGACCTTCAATCGCGTCACGTATCTGGTGGTGGAGCAGGCGAAGAAGGAAGGGCTTCCGCTTGAGCCATTCACCGTCCACGACTTGCGGAGAACGGGCTCGACGCTGCTGAACGAACTGGGCTTCAACAGCGACTGGATCGAGAAATGCCTGGCGCATGAGGACGGCCGTTCGTCGCGCGGCGTCTACAATAAGGCAGAATACGAAGTGCAGCGTCGGCACATGATGCAGGAGTGGTCAAACATCATCGACGCTTGGGTGGCGGGCCAGAAATATGCCCCTGTTCTCATTCCACCGTCGATGCCGCTCTTGGAGCTCGACCCGGCCTTTCACCGGCCGAGAGCGCCGTTGCGTGACGTCGGGGTGTTGCGCACGAGGTATGGGCGCGGATCGCCGCGACGCGAGCCATGCTTCGACTTCGCTCAGATCCCACACGACACATCGTGGCGAAAGCGCGAAGCGTCGCGGGAACTCGCCGCGCTGTTCCATCTCGTAGATCGTGCTGTCGGCGAGTGGGACCATTTCCCGCAACTGATGCCGCCGTATCGTGCGCTTGCTCGATTTCTCCAATCCCGCTGCCATGTCGCTCTCCTCGATGTTCCGAGCAATTGAAAGCGATCGTTGGCAAAAGAAGGAAGGCTGAAAAGCGACCCATCGGGAAGTAGCGGGCCACGGCGTAGAAATAGGATGGGCTGCCATTGCTCGTCCGATTTGCTGCTTTCGCCGCGGCGATGTCGGATGTCACTTTCGTGACCAAATTGAGAAAGCAGGCAGACGAGAGTCAACTTTTTACGCTGCCAGTTTCTCATTGTCGTACCATTTGTTGACCGCAACTTCTGCGGCGCGAATGGATTTGACGATTGGTGATTGCTGATTGGTCGCGGCCGGCGAGATCACCGCCAAGCCGGTCCGCAGGGACCGGTTATAAAGCCGCGTATAGAAGATCGCCATGCGCAGTCCCTTATCGGTTATTCGGTAGCGATAGGTTTTTGGGATGCGCTCGATCAGGCCGTGCAGACGCAGGCGCCGCAAATCGTAGGTGATCCGTCCCGGAGAGAATTGGCTCGGCTTTTGCCCGAGCAGTGGAGCGAGATGCTCGCGCAGATGGCTGTGAGAGAAAGTTCCCTGGACGAGAACAAACAGAAGGAGGACATGCAGCAGGCCTTGAACCCGAGGGTCAGCAAACCGCAGGGCTGCCGCACGTTGATCGCCCACAGTGACAGCTCTTTGCATGTCCTGGAACGATGCTTCACCGATGAAGCAGTCATGGCCGATGCGCTGGACGTCGAGCAGACGTCGGTTGGCGGCAAAGCCGATTTTCCGCAGTTCCTGGAGATTTTCGATGCGCCGGCCAATGTCGAAGTCGCGAGTATCATTGATGGTCGTTTCGGTTCGAAGGGCTTTGTCCCTCCTTGTGGTATTGCTTGATGCGGGTTTTCTTGTAATCGACGTGCAACGAGGGCACCACGCCGTCGGTGATCACGCGGGTACGAAACCGGCCCGGTGTGCGCCGGGAGACCCGCCGGTCGAAGACCAGGCTCACCTGGCTGGGGCGTCCGAGATCGAGGTTCTCGCGGATCACCTGCTCGAAGAAGATGCGTCCGGTCACGGGCTGGTCGAGGACCTGGGTGAGCGAGAACTCGGCCTGCAGGATCGATAACTGATACCGATAGCCCGCGGCGCGGTCACGCGGCGGAAACGGGTGCGGCAATCGCCTGAGCCATTTGCGCAGCAATCGATCGATCCGCTCCGCGGAAAGCCCGTCACTGAGCCGCTGCATCAGCTTGGCATCGGCACAGGTTTTAATGCCGTTGTCGAGCGCCTCGAATGTCACCTTGCGCTTGGCAAGCTGGCGCTTGAGGTACTCGTGGCCATTGATGCAGAGCTTCGCATTGTACGGAAAGTACGAGCAGAACTTCAGGAAGAACGGGCCGAAGTCCTCGTCAAAGCAATAGAAGTAATAATGGTTGACCATCGCGGTCGATTCCACGATCCAGGGATAGGTCCCGCCGGTGAAGCGGCTGCGGCGGCGCTCCGTGCGCATCACCCGCGCCTTCTCCTGCGCCTTGCCGACGTAGAGCACGCCCTCCCTGCGGCGGAAGCTTCGCAGGTACTTCTGCGTGACGTCGTCCTTGCGTTGTTTCCTGTCGAAAGAAATGAGGTCGATCCCTTCATTCGCCACGAATTGCTCGATGTTGCGGACGAATGCCTTGCTCATCGGCACTACGGCGCTCGTGGAGGCAAAGCGCTGCCCATAGTGCATCCGGAGATATCCGACGACCGACCGTACCGCCTGCAGGTGGGGCACGTACACGTTCAGGTACATCCGATCGATGGCTTCGAGCTCCAGCACGACATGCTCATCCAATACATCCGCCACCGATCGTGCTATGCTCATTGCGGGCTCCGGTCGTCCACGGGTCCTTGCGACCCACCGAGCTTCGAGTTCTCATGACCAGGGTATTGTCCCTGCCAGCTCGACCGGAGTCCACCGTCTATCCGATTGCCGTGAGCTCACCCGTGCCCCTATAGCTCGTCGGTCTGAGGCGCAGCCTCGTTAGAATTTGGGATCGTCCGATAGGTGGGGTCGGAGCGGCCGTGCGGGCCTGGGCAGCACCCGAGACGAGGTACGCCCATTCGCCGGCCATCGAGCCCGGGCGTGCAGCGGCGGCGCGCTTGGTCCGTCGCGTGATGCCTCACAGCGAATTGGCAACGCCCCGGATCTCGATGGAGGCAACCACACGGATTATCGCTTCGTGCCACCGGGCGCGCGATGAGTGCTGTCAATCTGCGGTAACCACATGCATCGAGTGTTCCAAGCGTTTATCGATGGCCTTGCCGCCGGCGGCGACGCCGAACGGCTCCGAACGGTTCTCGCCGATGCGGGCGCTGCGCTCGATCTGAGCTGCTTCGCATATCTTTCCATGCCGCCGAGAAAGGGCGATGCGCCTGAACTCATCTCGAACTATCCCGTGGAGTGGACCGATCATTACCTGCGGGAACACTATGAGCGGGTTGACCCGGTCATTGTCGACGCACTGAAGACCACAGAACCGTTCGAGTGGGGCCGCGAATTCGAGGCGAAAAGTCTGTCGAAGCCACAATGCGCGCTGCTCGACGAAGCGGCGGCGTTCGGGATCCGCTGTGGTTTCACGGTGCCCGTCCACGACTCACGCGGTCCGGTAGCGGCGGTCACGTTCGCCGCAGACGAACGCCGCCCAGCTTTCCAGCGCTGCATTGAGCAAAATCGACACGTACTGCAGCTCATGGCGATGTATTTTCATGCTCACGCACGCCGAAGGTTGTCGATCAATCGGGTCATCGATGGCGTCGCGTTGTCGCCGCGAGAACTCGAGTGCCTCGAATGGGCCGCACAAGGCAAATCTGCTTGGGAGATTGGGCGCCTGCTAAACATTTCCCGTCGTACGGCGGCGTTTCATCTCGACAATGCGAAGATGAAGTTCGGCGTCAGGACGATATGCCAGGCCGTCGCCAGGCTAGCCGCCTCTAAAGCCACCACCAAATAGGTTCCATTCTCCGGCCCCTGTGCAGCTGCACAGGATGCGGCCCGCCCCGCTGATCGCCTCCAATCGCGCAGGTTCAAACCTGCCAGGAGGCGAACATGCTCCAACTCATCACGCCAGATCGCTATGGCGAGTTCATCGACGACCTCGCGGAAATGCATCGGCTGCGTTACCGGATTTTCAAGGAGCGTCTCCGCTGGGACGTGCAGGTCAGCGGCGACATGGAAGTCGACGAATTCGATGCCTGCCGACCCGTGTATCTTCTGCAGAGAAACGAGGACGGCCGTGTTCAGGGCTGCGTCCGGCTCTTGCCGTCGACGGGCCCCAACATGCTTCGCGACACATTTCCCGCGCTCTTGGACGGACAGGCTGCGCCGACATCCGACACGATCTGGGAAAGCAGCCGTTTCGGCGTTGATCTCTGCAGCCGAGAGGAGAAGACGGCCGGTAGCATCGCGCGAGCGACCTATGAACTCTTCGCCGGCATGATCGAGTTCGGCTTGATGCGGAAGCTTACCGATATCGTCACCGTGACGGACGCGCGGATGGAGCGGATTCTTTGCCGCGCGCGCTGGCCTTTGCGCCGTCTCGGCTCGCCGCGGCCGATCGGAAAAACGATCGCCGTCGCAGGCTACCTCGAGGTGTCTCGAGAGCGGCTTCAGTGCGTCCGGGAAGCCGGGTGTCTGGACGGCGCGGTAATTAGCGCCGCGGCCGGGCGACGCGAACGCTCTCATCACGATGGGACCATGGAGCGGGCAGTCGCGTAGCGCGCGATGGCAGTCGTGATTGACGGCGCGGTGATGGCCGGGTGCGCAAGCGATTTTGATTGGCCGTCCGACCCGTTTCGCCGATCGACCGTGATCCGGCTGCTGACACAGAGATGGGAGGCGCAGAGTAAAACTTGCAAAGTCTGTCCGACATGGAGATCCGTGATCTGATGTATCTGGAGGCTTCGGCGGCGGCAGGAAACTTCACCCGTGCCGCCAAGTCTCTCGGGATCAACACCTCCACGATCAGCCGTCGCGTCGGTCGATTTGAGGACGAGCTCGGCCTTGCATTGTTCGAGCGCGGGCATGGTGGGGTTCGGCTGACCAGCGGCGGCAAGGCGGTATTGGCCGCACATCCAGCGCGCTTTGGCCGAGCTCGACGCGATCAGGCACGCCGGCGATCAGAACGGCAACGGCATTGTGGGCAAAGTCCGCCTTGGGGTGCGCATGCCGCCAATCGGCGAACCGCTTTGCGATCTACTGTCCGGATGGCGGGCAAAGCATCCCAAGGTGGGCCTCACGATTGCGGAAATGAACGAGTGGGAGATTCAAGCGGCCGTTCAGGAGCGCCGCGTCGACGTCGCACTGATGACGAGCCACACGCTCTGGCCTGACGCTGTGACGGCACCGCTCTACCGCGAGCGGATCGTCGCGGCGATCCCGCGTCAACATCCGCTCGCGGAGCAAGAGACTCTCGATTGGAAGCGCTTGCGGAAGGAAACCTTCCTCGTTCAGGGCTGGGACAACAGTCAGTCGGCCCAGGCGTTCTACGCTTCGTTCATGGGCTGCGGTGTCAAATTCCAGTGCCATGCCGCAAGCAAACAGAGCGTGTTCGCACTCATCGCAGCGGGATTCGGGATCACGCTCGCCACCGCCAGCCAAGCTGAGGTGGTGTTCCCCGGCGTCGTCTACCGACCGATCCGCGAGGACAATGCTTGGGTACAGGTCGAGCTCGTGTGGTGTCCGGAGGCGGAAGATCCGGCTATCGGCCGGTTCGTCGCTTTCATGCGCGATGAAGCACTCTCACGCCGGCTTTTCTGAGCTGGGCTTTTCGGGGACGGCGCGCTGCGGCGTCGACGCCGACGCGCCGCAGTTTCGCGAAGGCCCGATCGGTCGCCATGAACCGCGCCAGCATCGGACCGATCAGCTTCGCGGGCTCGACGGCGCCCTGGCCGGTTTCGCGACCAAGCGCATTGCCGTAGGCGACGAGGTCGCGATGAATGGCGGCCGGCAATTCGATCGTCAGCTTGACCGGCTTGTCGTCCGGAATCGTTCCGAGCTTCAGCTTTGCCATGTCGCTTGCCTCATGCGCGGTAAGGTTCGAGGACGAGATCGTGGGTGACCATCACGCGCACCGGAAACCCCGGCCGGATGGTGATGGTCGGCTGAATGTTGAGCGAGCGGCTGACCACCTGCTGGCCGGTCTGATTGACGCTTTGCGACATCCCTTGCTGAATCGCCTCGGCAAGCGAGCCGTTGTTGTTGCCGCTCATGCCGGCCTCCGAGCCGACGCTGAGGAGCGTCGAGAGGATCGCCGCCTTGAACAGCATGCCCCAGTGGTTGTCGACCTCGTCCTCGAGGCCGGCATAGCCTTCCGTGTCGGCGCCGGGCTGACGTTCCAGCACGATCGAGCGGCCGTTCGGCATGATCAGGCGATTCCAGACGAGAAGCGCGCGCGTCTGCCCGAAAGCGATCTGGGCATCGTACTGCCCGACCAGGCGCGCGCCTTGCGGGATCAGGAGGATCTTTCCCGTCGGGCTGTCATAGACATCTTCCGTCACCTGTGCGGTGACCTGGCCAGGCAAGTCGGAGCGCAAACCGGTGATCAGTGCGGCGGGAATCACCGCGCCGGCCTGCAGCATGTATTTGCTCGCGGGTGGCTGGACGCGATCAGGGCTGGTGGTGCGCCGATCGACAGCGCCGTTGAGAAAGGCGAGCTTGTGATCCTGCGACGTGAGATCGGCCGATCCGCTGTTTGAGGCCGCAGGCGCCTGAGAGGCGGCCGGCTGGCGTCGGCGCAGCGGCGGTTGTGGTTTGGCTGACATTGGTCGTCGCGAAGAGATGGCTGACCCGCGCCGCCTCCTGCTCCTGGGCGATGCGCTGCTGCTCGGGATCGGTTCCCGCGGGCATGCCGGGCGCCGGGCACCCGCATTGAGGATCGGCCGGCCGAGATCGCCGGGCAGCGGCGGCCCGAGCTGGGGCGCTGGCTTGGGCAGCCCGGTGTAGTCGCGCGGAAGATTTGCCAGGCCATCGGGCGTGTTGCGATTGTTGGTGTTGTAGAGTTCGGAGCCGGTGGTCTGATGCTGCGGCTTCAAGCGCGAACAACAGCGCGCCGCCGATGCCGATCGCCGCCGCCGCGCCCAGGCCGAGCAGCACTCTTGCGCGATAGCCGGGTGACCGGCGGACGGCTCGATCGCAGCCGCATCTCCTCGGGCGGCCGACTGCTTTCGATTCGGTCCGCCTTCTTCGCGGGGAGCATCCGTCACGACCGCGGCCTCCCGTCGGTGCGGACGATGCGCACGATCTGCTGGTGCTTGCCGCCGAGCTTGAGTTCGGCCGCGGCGAACAGCCGGTCGACGATCATGTGGTTGCCGCTTGACGCGGTAGTTGACGAGCTGGCCGTCGCCTTCGGCGCCGATGACCCAGAGCGGCGGCATCTCGCCCTGGCTGATGCCGCTCGGGAACTCGATGAACACCTGGCGGCCGTCGTCGAAGGCGCGCAGCGGCCGCCAGGCGGGATTGTCGCCCTCGATGCGGTAGCGGAAGTTCAGCGCGTTGATGATCGACGCCGGTGGCGACCGGCGCTGCGGCGTCGGCCGCGGCATTCTGCTGGCGCAGCGCGATGAGCTGGTCCTGGCGTAGGCCCAGGAGACCGAGGCCATGTAGGTCTTCGTCGTCGGAATGCAGCTCGAGGTGATAGGTGCGCCGATCGGTGTTGATGACGAGGTTGGTGACGAGATCGGGGCGCGTCGGCTTGACCAGGATGTGGACGCGCTTCGCCGGCGCCGGCGCCGCTCTCCGTGTCGCCGATGATCCAGCGCACGGTGTCGCCGGCGGCGACCGGGCCGGAGCCGACGAGCTGCTCGCCCGGCTCCAGCGCGATGTCGGTGATTTCGCCAGGCGCGGCATAGACCTGATAGAGCGCGCCGTCGGAAAAGGGATAGACCTGGATGGCGTTGAGATAGCCAGCCCGCGTCGGCTGGACGCGGGCGGCGCCATTCGCCTGGTCGACGCGCACGTGCGGATCGGCGGCTTCCGGCGGTGCCGATCGTCCGGACGGAAGCGGCTTGAGCTGGCCCGGCAAGCGGTAGCGGCTTTGGCAGCTCGACGATCTGCACGGGCTTGGGCGGTCGGGCTGAAGCATCGCCGGCTTCGGCGTGTCGTCGTAGCTGATCTCCGGCGGCTTCCAGGTGGTAGCGCAGGCGCCGAGCGAAACAGAGGCGAGCAACAGGGTTGCAAGCGAGGCGATGCGCATCAGCCGAGCTCCTTTGACCAGTTGAGGGCATGGACGTAGACGCCGAGCGGATTCTTCTTCAGCCGATCGGCGTCGGTCGGCGTCTGCACGACGATGGTGAGGATGGCGCTCCAGCGTTCGGTGGCGGCGAGCGCGTCGTCGACATAGCGGCGCTCGACCCACTCGACGCGGAAGCTGTTGTCGGAGGCGCGGATGACGCTCGCGACCTCGACCGACACCTGGGTCTTGCCGATCTTGGAGAAGGGATCGTTGGTGCGCGCATAATCGTTGAGCGCGAGCGCGCCCTTGTCGGTGACGTAGTTGTAGGCGTCGAGCCAGTTCTGCCGCAGCACGACGGGATCGGCGGGAATGCTGCGCACCTCCTCGATGAAGCGCGCGAGATGCCAGGCGATCTGCGGGTCGGTCGGCCGATAGTCGGCGACGGCCGGCGCCACGGCCTGCGCCTGGCCGAGCTTGTCGACCTGCACGACCCAGGGCGTGATCGTGCCGCGCGCCGACTGCCAGACGAGACCGCCCGCGAGGCCGCCGCTCAGCGCCAGCGCGCCGAAGAAGGCGAGCCGCCAGTTCTTCGCCTGGACGCGGGCGGAGCCGATGCGCTCGTCCCAGACCTGGCCGGCCCTTTGGTAGGGCGTCTCCGGCTCGGGCGTCTTGCCGTAGCGCACGGTCGATCGTCGAAACATGGGTTTATTCCCCTTCGGAAAGGTCGACCTGGCTGCCGCCGCTCGGCCGGTCGCCGGAGCGGATGGCGTGGTCGGCGGCGGTCACGCCGCGGTTGATGGTCTGGCTGCGCTTCATGCGCTGGGCCCAAGCCGGCGGGCCGTCGGACGCCGTCGGAGGAACCCGCGCCGCCGGCGCTAGCCGGCGCGCTCCCGCGCATCACGGCGCGTTCGCCGGAGGCGAAGCTCTCTTTCAGGCTGGCCGCCGCGCGGCGGAGCGGGCTCATCGCGACGGATCCGGCTGCCTGCGCGACGCCGGCAGCGCCGCCGCGCGATAGGCGGCGGTCGCGCCGCCCGCGACGGACGCGCCCGCACGCGCCGTGCCGGCGATCGCGCCGCCCGCGGCGGCAAGGCCACCGGCTGTCGCGGCAATTCCGGCGGCGCCGATGCCCGCAGCCGCAAGACCGGTGCCGACGGCGGCGCCGGCGCCGAGCTGCGGTCCGCCGGCGATCAGGCCATTGGCGATGCCGGGGCCGAAGATCGTGAGGCCGAGCAGCGAAAGCGCCGCGAGGATGAGCGTCAGCGCGTCGGAGAAGCGCGTTGTTCAGTCGCGACGTGATCGCGACCAGTTCGGCCGGCGTCGCGGAATCGAGATCCGGGCCGCGAAAGCGCGCGGTGCGCTGGAAAGAGCCGTCCTTGTTGAGGATGACGCCCTTCTCGACCAGCGCCGCCCAAGGCAGGAAATCGGCGAGACTTTGCGTGCGGCGGCGATATTCGGCGAGGTTCATCATCGATCGAACCTCACGCGACCAGATGCTGCGGATAGCGGAGATGCCGGCGCACCACGTCGACGAAGGCGGGATCGCGCTTGGCGGCCCACACGGCGGCGAGATGGCCGATCAGCCAGATCGCGCCGCCGACGATCCAGAGGCGAAGGCCAAGCCCGACGGCGGCGGCGAGCGTGCCGTTGACGATCGCGACCGCGCGCGGCGCGCCGCCGAGCAGGATCGGTTCGGTCAGCGCGCGATGGACCGGCGCGTAGAAGCCGGTGATCGGGCGCATCCTGCTCCATCACACCAGCGCCCCGCCGCCGAACTGGAAGAAGGTCAGGAAGAAGCTCGACGCGGCGAACGCGATCGAGAGGCCGAAGACGATCTGGATCAGCCGGCGGAAGCCGCCGGAGGTTTCGCCGAAGGCGAGCGTCAGGCCGGTGACGATGATGATGATCACCGAGATGACCTTGGCGACCGGGCCCTGGATCGAATTCCAGGATCTGCTTGAGCGGCTGCTCCCACGGCATGTTGGAGCCGGCGGCGTAGGCCGGCGCGGTCGCGAGAGCGACGAAGGCGAAGGTCGAAGCCGTGGCGAGCGCATGGCGAGCACGGTTGAGCAGCATCACGGTTCTCCTGCGGGGGTGAGGACGTAATCGCCGGTCGGGCCGAGGCCCTTGACCGCGGCGAGCTCGGCGAGCCGGCGCGCGGAGCCGCGGCCGGCGAGGACCGCGATGAGATCGATGGTCTCGGCGATCAGCGCGCGCGGGACGGTGACGACGGCTTCCTGGATGAGCTGCTCGAGGCGGCGCAGCGCGCCGATGCGCCGAGCCGGCGTGCAGCGTGCCGACGCCGCCGGGATGGCCGGTGCCCCAGGCCTTCAGCAGGTCGAGCGCCTCCGCGCCGCGCACCTCGCCGATCGGGAATGCGGTCCGGCCGCAGCCGCAGCGACGAGCGGACGAGATCGGACAGCGAGGCGGCGCCGTCCTTGGTGCGCAGCGCGACCAGGTTCGGCGCGGCGCATTGCAGTTCGCGCGTATCCTCGATCAGCACGACGCGGTCGCCGGTCTTGGCGACCTCGGCGAGGAGCGCGTTGACCAGCGTGGTCTTGCCGGTCGAGGTGCCGCCGGCGACGAGCATGTTCTTGCGCTCGCGCACCGCGATGCGCAGTAGCTCGGCCTGGCCGCCGGACATGATGCCGGCGTCGACATAGTCGTCGAGCGTGAAGACGGCGACGGCCGGGCGCCGGATGGCGAAGCACGGCGCCGCCACCACCGGCGGCATCAGGCCCTCGAACCGCTCCCCGCTTTCCGGCAGCTCGGCCGAGACGCGCGGACTGTCGGCATGCACCTCGACGCCGACATGATGCGCGACCAGGCGCACGATCCGCTCGGCGTCGGCTGGCGTGACGCGGCAGCCGGTATCTTCGAGGCCGCCCGACAACCGGTCGATCCACAAGCCGACCGTCGGGATTGAGCATCACCTCGACGATGCTCGGGATCTTCGAGATAGGCGGAGATCGCCGGCCCGAGCGCGGTGCGCAGCATGCGCGCGCCGCGGGCGAAAGCTTCAGATCGGAGGGAGATTGTCGTCACATGAGCCCCGCAAGTTCGCCTCACTCGGAGGCGGATGTCAGCGGGGTTGATTAGAAAGAGCCGGAAATGGGACTCCGCAACAACGATGATGAGGCAGGAGGGCTCTGGGATAGAAAGACAGGCGAGAGGGACTGCCGGCTATCGCACGGATGCCGTGGGGAATGACTGTCTCAGGATGAGGTCGCGGCAGTCCGCTTGTGTCGGTAGCTCAGCGGGCCGCAGGCGGCGCATCCTCCAACCGTCGGAATGGATGGTTAGGGGATGTGTAAGGGATAACGCCGTGCAGCTCGGCTTCGACGCCAGCGGGATTGACCAGCGTCGTTCGCTCGACGCTGAAACGCATGGTTCCGGGAGCATACTGTACTGCTGTTGTAGTCGCGTTCGGATCAAGCTCTGTTTCAACAATAAGCGTCAGCTTATCGTTACGCCGTAATGAGAAGCTACGAACAGGCGTGTGGAGAGGCCCCGGATCAGAGATATGAAAATGTCCGTTGTTGATAACATCGAGGCACTCTTCGGCAAGCTCGGTCAGTTGTTTTTCTCCACCTTCCATCAGCGGCCGAGCATCGCATCGTTGATATATTGAGGGTCAAAGTCCGCTATGGCGACTAGCGGATCGATCGGGTCTCCCCAGATTTTCTTCCTTTCTGCAGGTGTTAAGGCCCAGAATTGTTCGAGTGCTGGAGTATTTCCGAAATGAGTCCACAGGGCGTCGTTGCCGATGACGCGGACAAGCGCCGACCGAGCAATATGCTCGGCAATTGCCTCCTTCCGCGCGAGTTCGAGGCGAACACTCCGGTCGAAATATTCCAGATATCGGTTTTCGTGTAGATGCTCGGCGGCGCTGCGAATGTCATACAGCTCACCCATCAGATCGTGATGGCCGGGACCGATGAACAATTCGGTGCGACTTTTGAATTGCTGACTCGTTTTTCCTACGTCCGGCACGATCAGGCCATCGATGCAGCGGCAGTATTGGTGAATGCGGTCAACAATATCCGTCGTGCTGCGCGCCTGGATATAGACATGGAGGGTACGGAACAGGCGCCAATGACCGCCCGAGATCGGTGCTCCAGCGATGGTCTCCAGATTTTCGCCGAGACGAGCGGCGAGTCTAACGTCATCAGGGGTCACAGCGGGATACGGACGGAAAAGGCAAGGAACCGGACAATCGAAATCCTGCTGCTGACGAAGTCCGATCTCCGTTTCCTGCCGCGAGCCGGTGAGCATCACTGGCTTATGCGCCGGCGCAAAGGGACTCGCCAGCAGCAGACCGACGTAGAAATTCCAGACACGCTGCTGGAGCTTCTGGTTTTCGGCATCCAGTACGCCCGGCGCCGACGATTTGAGTCTGCTGAAGAGGAACAGGTTGTTGTCCTCGACATCCCCAGTCCGGATGCTCCCCAGCCACTCCCGCCACTCGGCGGGAACCGTGAACTTCGTGTCCGCCAATGCAGAGAGGTTGGCCGAGACCAGGCCGGCAGGGAGATAGCCTTCGAATTTCACGGATAGGCCGACAAGCGCATACTTCTCGCCATCTTCAATCCAGCCGCTCGTTCCGGATCCCTTCACGACCGTGACTTCTTTCCGGATGGAGTGCGTGGCTGCACGGCAATGTTGACATGGCGATAGGCAACAGCGTCTTGGGTTATGTCCGCGGGCACCTGTATGCGCTCGTTCGAGACGACGATCAGATATCGGTAGCGGGCGAGTTCGCTTCCTCCGAGCACGCTCTTCGCATAGCGACTGGCTTGCATCCGCGCAGCTGCAAACTGCTTGGTGGCTTGGGCATCGGACGCAGCCACCTTCCATTCCGTCAGAACGAGGCCATCGGCGTAGCGCTGCTCGTCCGCCAGATTGCCGACAAGATCCTGAAAGACGAGATCGGTGCGCTCGCCTTCGGCGTTGATCTTGAAGGCGTAGATTCCGTGCAGAAGAAGATGCGCGCCGCCGAGCCTTTCACATGCCACTTCGCCGTCCTTGAAAGCGCTCTGCCATTTTTCGCGGAAAGCAGTGTCGGCGACGATTGAGCGCTGAAGATGGGCGAAGGCGCGTTCCGACCGGGCGCGCACGACTTCCTGTCGGTCGGAAAGTAGAAAGGAAATCTCCGTCTCGAACCCACCCAGCAGCACCAGCGCGGCCCATACACGTTCATCCTGAAGATCGGCCGTGCCAGTCGTGTCGCGGATCAACCCGCCATGCGCATCGACGAAGGCCATGATGGCGGCCAGAACGACGGACGGAAGGCTCGCCTTGTGCGTATCGCGGTACGTCTCCAATGACGAAAGGATGCGTTCGCATTGATCGCGGAGCCGCCGGGCCCGGGCGTAGCTGTCGCTTGATCGGATGCCGAGGAAGCGTGCATGTAGCTCGCCCGCCTGCATCAGACCTCTAATCCGGCTTGATATTGCCTTCCAGTCGTCTGCGTATGTCATGAGCGCCTACGGTCGGGTGAATTCACGAGGCCATCCGCGTCGCAACGAGCGCCGGCATCGCCGGGGCGAGAACGTCACTGACCAGCTCGCCGCCTGCCTCGCGAATGGCTTCGTGGACCAGCACCCGCACGGCACGCAGGAACTGCTCGGACAGTGGATCGAGCGCAGGTCCCGGCACAGGTGCGGACGAATCGTAGATCGTCTGGATCACCTTCGCGCGGCTGAAAGTCGAGCCGGATCCCCGGTAGTCAAACGCCTCCATCCATTGCTGCCGTGGGATGCGCAGAATTTTTTCGTCGACGAAACCGTGGAGGCGGCCGTACACCTCGCGCTGCACGTGCGCCAGTGCTTCGTCAGCTTCCGATTCCGAAGGCGTTGCCGGCTTCCAGCGTATCGGCCGGTTGAGAAACTTGGTGATCGACTCCGACAGACGCGCGACGAAGTCGGCGACCGGCTTAAGGTCCTTGTACTCGCCGCTATCGATGTCGAGCACGACGCGGCGGTTGAGGGCCTTGATCTCGGCCCAATGCGCAGTGCGCACGTTTCCCGATCTCTTGAAACCAAGAATGGAATCCCATCGCGCATGAAAGTCTGCGGTGGCCGCCTGAATTGCCAGCACTAGGCCGGCCGTGTCGTACACTGGGGTGGCGCGCGGCGCTTCCGTGGGCGCGATCGAAGCCTCGCAAAAATCGACGAGCTTGGTCATTTCAGCGACCGGGCCGCGATTCTTTTCCGTGAGAGTGCGGTCGAGAAAACCGAGCATGAAACAGCGCTCGTCAAGCGCGCGCTCCATCGCGCGCACGGCGGGAACTCCGACAACTTCGCGCAAGCTCGCGAGCTTCTGGTGGACCGACGAAAGGACGTGCGCGCGCTGCGCCGCGAAGGTCGGCAGGTTCGCCTGTCCGCGCACGAGATCAAAATGCGTGAAAGCGAGCGCGAGTTTTTTCTGGTGTCCGCTGGCGGCGACCGCGCGCAGCACGGAAGCAGGCGCCTCCAGCATCGGCGCCTTCGCGGAGTCCACAAGCAGGATCACGTCCACATCGGTGAAGCGCCGCGCGATTCGCGATGCTACGCCCGCTGCGGGATCGCCGACATGCCCGAGCCCTTCGCCGTCGAGCAGGATAAGCCTGGGACGGCGGTCCATGAACGCCGGAAAGAAAGGCCCTTAAATCCTGATGCCATCGACGAGCGGGGTCAGCAGCGTGCCGAACGCCGGCGCGTAGTTGGATGAGAAACGGCGCACAGTGCGAACGAAGGTATCCCGATCCTCGCTGGTGTATTCCCATGCCAGCGGCCAGCCGCTGGCATGTTTACGCAGCTCCGCAGTCAGGGCGTCGAACCGCAGCCTGATCTCGTCCATGATGTCGTTTACGAGCTCGTCAAAATCGGGCAACGCCTGCACATGGTCCTCAAAGATATCCTGCGCTGCTTCCTTGTCCTGACCTGTGAGTTCGTCAAAATCGACACTGAGTTCGGCCTGCAAGCGCTGCTTCGCTTCGGCCGAAAGCTTCCTGATGCGCGCGAGCCAAGACCCGAGATTATCCTGCATCCGTCCTATCTCGACAGCAGTCGGCAGTGCCCCATCCGTATCCTCTGGTGCGACAGCGGGCTCGCTGGCGTCCGGATTGTAGTCCCAGTCATCAGCGGCCTTTGCCGCCGAAAACGGCGACTGGCGCCATGATCCAACGATGTATCCGAGCCGGAAGCGCAGGTCGCGATGCGTCAGCAGCCTTTCGGCAAGCTTGTCATCGGGTAGGTCGTCCCAGAGCGCGGCACAGGCATCGGCAACACATTCGTGGACATTGGTGTGCACAGTCCACTCATTGAAAAACGTGACCACGGCCCGGTACGGCGCGCTGGCAGCCGTGATGACCTCGATGTCGGAGATCGTCGTCCGGGAAGCCGAGGTGGAAGGAAAACGGTCGCGCTCGGGGTGCGAACCCATCAGATGCCGAAGCAGAGAGGTTTTGCCCGCGCCCGTGGTGCCGACCATCAGAACCTTGGCATAGCCTTCGTCGACAGACGGCAGCGGCAGAATCTCGTTTCTGATCTCCCATGTGTTGGAAGGCGCGGTTTCGATATCGTCATAGAAGGCGCGGACGATCACCGGATCGAAGCGACGCTCAGCGTCTGTCCTCTTGGCGATGCTGTGCCATGACGGGTCGCCGAGCAGATTGTTCATCTCATTAACGAGCGCCTGCGCGCGCGTCTCGTCAGCAGTGCCGAGGCCGCGCCGGACCTTCCGGCCCTGTTTGCCGCGGGCATCTTTCCGGAGCGGATGCCGGAAACTGATGACCCAAGCCGTGCCGTCCTTAGTCGGGCTCTTCGAGGCTGTGTATCGCTGTGAGGCCATAGTGATTGTTCCTGATTGTTCCTGTTGTCCCTATGTACAGGCGTCACCGGGGGCCGTCAACAGGATTATGGAACAATCAGGAACAATGGAGGTATCAGTGGCGGATGCCGGCTGGTCGAGTGTATGCCCTGGCGGAGAGCCATCATTTACAACGGCTTATCGTAGTCCGCGCTTGGCTTTGGCTCGCTGCCTACGACGTCGCGGGCCACCTCGTCAGCCAACTTGCGCCCGCGCGCTAGCCTTCGGCCGAGTGCTTCGACGAATCCGTCGTAGCGCTCGCGTCCCTTGGTCTGCGCTGCTGCCAGCGCCGTATCCGGTAGCGAGGGGGTGCTGGTCAGCCAGAAGCGCACGAAGACGGCCAGCGCCTCGTTGGAAATGGTCACATGCCGCTCGATGAGCTCCATCTGCCGCGTCATTCGATCGAGCCGGCGCGCCAGCGCAGCTTCCAGACGGTCGGCGCCGTCGGGCGAAAGATGTGAGGCAAGTGCCGTCTCGACGATCAAGGCCTGCGGGACCCGCTTGCGGGCTGCATAGTCCGCGAGCTTCCCGGCGAGGTCGGGTGGTAGGCGAAATGTATGCTTGGTCCGCACGGCATCACATCTGCATGTCGTCGCTCGGGTCGAGTGAGACCTGGCGCGCGACCGTTCGGAACGTGCGCTGCATGATGCGCTGGCGCTGGACTTCGTCGTCAGGCTCCTCATCCATGGGGTCGAACTCGTGAAGCGGCTGCTTCGGCTCCGGCACGATTTCCTCGTGTTCCGGCAACTCGGGTTCGCGCCGAATGCCGGCATTGGCGGGGTCCTCGGTGGCAGACTGGGATGGCGCCTCGACGACCTGGCCGAACCAATCGCCGTGATGCGAGGCCGAGGGATTTGCCCCGATCGGCGGCGACGTCGATCTGGTGAACGTCGGCGGCCGAAGAATACGCGCCTGCATCTCCGGGTCCTCGAAATAGCGCGCCTTCTTGGCGCGGATTGGTCCTCCCCCTGAAAAGTGGTCCGACCTGAACTATGTCTTTTGACATGAAGGAGGACCGAGATGCCGAAGAAGAAGCACAAGCCTGAAGAGATCGTCGCGAAGCTGCGACAAGCGGATGTACTGATATCGCAGGGGCAGGACATTGCTGATGTCATCCGCCAGATCGGCGTGAGCGAAGTCACCTATTATCGGTGGCGCCAGGAGTACGGCGGGCTGAAGACCGAACAGGTCAAGCGCCTGAAGGAGCTCGAGACCGAGAACAGCCGCCTGCGCAAGGCGGTTTCGGACCTGACGCTGGACAAGCTCATTCTGCAGGAGGCCGCCCGGGGAAACTTCTAAGCCCCGCGCGCCGACGCGCCTGTATCGAGCAGGTCATAGAAGTCATGCATGTCTCCGAGCGCCGCGCTTGTGCGGCGCTCGGGCAGCACCGCTCGACGCAGCGCAAGGTACCGCGGGGCCGTGATGACGAAGAGCGGCTCACCGCCGACACCATTGCGCTGGCCCGCCAATACGGCCGCTACGGCTATCGCAAGATCGCCGGGTTGCTGGAGCAGGCGGGCTGGATCGTCAACGACAAGCGGGTCGAGCGGATCTGGCGGCGCGAGGGGCTAAAGGTCCCCCATAAACAACCCAAGCGCGGCCGGCTCTGGCTGGCGGACGGATCGTGCATGCGGCTGCGGCCCGAGCACCGCAATCACGTCTGGTCCTACGATTTTGTCGAGGATCGCACCCACGATGAACGGAAGTATCGAATGCTCAATGTCATCGACGAGTTTACCCACGAATGCCTGGCGATCCGGGTCGCCCGCAAGCTCAAGGCCATCGATGTGATCGACGTGCTGTCCGATCTCTTCATCCTGCGTGGCGTGCCCGGCCACATCCGGTCCGACAATGGGCCGGAGTTTGTGGCCAAGGCTGTGCAGGAGTGGATCACAGCGGTCGGCGCAAAGACCGCCTACATCACACCAGGCAGCCCCTGGGAGAATGGTTACGTCGAAAGCTTCAACGCACGCCTGCGTGATGAACTGCTCGATGGTGAAATCTTCTACACGCTGCGGGAGGCCCAAATCGTCATCGAAAGTTGGCGGCGCCACTTCAACGCAATCAGGCCGCATAAATCGCTGGGCTACAAGCCACCAGCACCGGAAGTATTCGTGCCCGCCTTCGCCGCGTGGCCGGCTGCGCTACGTCGACCAACTCCGCCGGCCACGCTAGCGCAAGGGCCGACTCTCAACTAACATTCCACCTGGACCACTCGATGGGGGCCGATCAATTTTGATAAACGCAAACACTTTTATGAGGTTTGGTGAACTGCGACAGCTAAAATGGTCAGATGTATTGCAATTCAAAAAACATGACGGTCATTGGTATGTGGAAATTAGGGTGCGAAAGGAAACGGCAAAAAACCGTAAAGAGCGAAAGTTTTTTGCCCGAGGCGGCGACTATTTCAAGCGGATCAAATCATACAGCAAGCACACCGCAAAAACTGACTATGTTTTTTGCGATAATGGAACAGGAAACCCCATCAATAAGAAAGTCTATTACGATCTTTGGAGAAAGGCTTTGGCGCTTATTGGGTTAGAAAAAAACGAACGCAAACTTTCGTATTATGCGCTCCGGCATTTTGGGATAACGATGAGGCGTTATGCTGGCGTGAGCTTTGAGGATTTGAACTGCCTATGCCGATCAAGCCATCCACGCGCGCACTCTGACGCTCGCCTGCGTCACCAGCATGCTGGAGCAGCTCGGCGTGCTCTCCCTTGGCTTCAAGGGATTTCAACCCTTCGCCGAACGTGTGCCGCAGTTCGGGCGCGACGAATGCGGGTATCGCGGTGGTCTGAGGGGTCGTATTTGCGTTCCCGAGCCACATGCGAGCGCATGCACCAGTTGTGGGACCGGATGAAAGGCGCGCCGCGGGCCCTTGTCGCTCATCGGTCCTTGCCGCGACGCGTGCCATGCAGTGGCGTTACCAGAGCGTCAGCTGCCTCTCGTTCCCTCAGCGTGCGCTGGACTCCCCCTACGGCATCAGGCACGGAAACACTGCTGTGCCGAGCCCCGATTGGCCCGACGACGATGCCGGGAATGAAAACCGCCGCCTGCCGGGTGGGCTTTGAGAGGCAAAAGAACCTACCAGCAAGCCGCGGCAGGCAGAATTGCGCCGAAGAGGATGGCGCCGATCCGATAGAGGTCGCCGCCGCGAAAGGGGAGCGGGAGGATCGGCGCGCGTAAGGATCCCCCATACCGGGACGGCGAATGGCGGGACGGGGTTCATGTTATACGCGCGGCATAAAGCGCTTCAAGCGCGAGCTGGTGGAAGGTCAAAGTGGTGATGAAACCCGCGAAAAAAACCGGAAAAATGTGGGCAATGGGCCTGTAGGAAGAGATCCATGCCGATCCGGCCATTTCGTCCCTATTCGCGTGAAAGGGTTCCCGGGTTGGTTAACAACGCTGAGAGAAATTGCTCCACAAAGTCCCTGTCGAACTGGCGAACGCGGCCAATGTGAAGAATATGCTTTTAGCGCTCTCTCACAAATGCTCTTCGGTGCGCAAGGACAGCTCGATCATCCGCTCGAGCAACTGTTCCGCCGGCATGCCGGTGAAGTTCCGCATGATGAGCTCCTTGGCGTAAAGCCGGACCAGGTAGCGCAACTTGAGGGCCTTGCTGCGCGAGGCGAAGACGAAATCCCGGTGCCCATTGTTGACGAGGATGAGGTTGCGGGCCGCCTCGAACCTCGATCGCCAGGACTCGCCGGCGGCGTGCTCGAAGCTGTAGCCGGGCAGTCCCTGCGCGGGAACCATCGCCTGGCCGAATGACGCCGGCAGCTCCTCCGTGACCGTCACCACCGCTTCGGCGGTTGCGACCGTGTCGCCTTGGCGCACCTCAACCTCGACCCGGGTCACGCCAGGGTCGGCGGGCGCGTGGAAGATGGCCGCTTGGTCCTTGACGCCGGTGAGCTCGCCCGTGCCTTCAACCACCCGCCATGCGAATTCGAGGTCGCGCTCGACGCGCCGGCGGGCGCGGTCGCGCGGCAGGGCTCGCAGCTCACGGCTTTCGCCGACGCGCGCGATCGATGAGGCCGGCGAGACCACGACGCTGAACAAGGGGCCGGCGTACTCGAAGAACTCGCGCTGGCACGGCTTGCCCTGCGGCGGCTCGGGCGCGCCAGGTAGCGCGCCGTCGGCAAGCTCCAAGGTTTCTGGCGACGCAGCTCCGCCGCCGCCGCCCGCCGCGGGCCGGAACGTCCGTGCTCGAATGTCGAACCAATCGTACTCCTCGGCCGGGAGCGCGAGCAGCGCCTCTCGGAATGCGCGCTGGATAACCCGGAGCTGGTCGCGGCTTGCTCGCTCCTCCTGCGCTCGGCGCTGCTCCTCGATGAGCTCGATCAGCCGATGCTCCAGGGGCTCCAATCCCTGCGACAGCCGCGCATAAGCGGCGTCGCGGATGAGGCCGGTCCGCGTGCCCGGGGTCAGGTTGACGAAAGGCGCATCGATGTGCCCTTGCAGATAGCGCAAGGTCCAGGGCGGGCGCGTGAAGTCGTCGAGCGACGCCAAGTCCTCGGCGACGCGGGTGCCTTGCCGGAATAGGGCGACGCGATTGGTCTCCCTCTGCTCGTTCAGATAAAGCTCTGCACAGAGGTCGCCGAGGGGGGTGCGTACCGGCGGCAGCTGATGCAGGAGCTGGCCCTCGTACTGGTGCGGTTCGACCAGGTACTGCTTGCGCGCGAGCTTATCGATGACCGTGATCCTGACCCCGGTCTTGCGGATCCGGTCGCGCAGCTCGGAGGCGAGGTACCACTGAATCTTTTCGCCCGAGAGCCCGCGCATTCCCTCGAGGAGCGGGGCGATGTGGACTTCAGTACCGCCGTCGGCGACCAAGGTCCGCTTCGGCGAGACAGAGTAGCCCGGATCTCCCTTGCGCATCACCATCTGATAGGAGCGCAGATCCGCGCCCGCGCAGGTCATGGCAAGTGCTTCGCCGATCGTCCAGAAGCTGAGCAGCCCGATGCCGAATTCGCCCTGGATACCAGTGGCGCCGCTCTCCTTGAGACGGCGCTTGACCGAGTCGCAGATATGCGTGGCGACGTAGCGGAAGTTCGGCCTGCCGTCCCCGTCGCGCGGCACCCCGCTTCCATCGTCGCGGATGCTTAGATACTGCCTACCGCCTTGCCGACCGCGGGTGATCGTCACCGCGCGCGCCTTGGCGTCGATGCTGTTCTCGACGAGCTCGGCAATGGCCTTTAGGGGGTTCGACTGGGACAGCGCGATGATGGTGATGGCGTTCCAGTCATCGCCGATCCTCAACCTGCCCCGCGCCAGTCCAGGCTCGCGTGTTGGTCTGCTGCTCGTCACCTTGACCGCCCGCTATCAGGAAAAACGGTCGTCACGCGGAGGCGACAATAGCAGATAGCGGAAGGGGTCGACGTTCGAGGACACAAGCGCGGCGCACCCGCGACTTTCGACCGGCTTGATATTGCTGCATGATATCATTAAGCGCATCCTGTTTAGCCAAGTATGTCCGATGACGAGCCCATCGTCGATAGCACGTTCTCCGATGACGATGTATCTCTCCCGGCGTGAAAGACCAAGGCAGAAGTCATGATGTCATGAGTTGACAAGCGTACCGTTCGGCGGTCCCAGCCCTGTTACGGTTCCAGCTCCGTCGACCTGCAAATCGCGAACTGTGCCGGCGAGATCGGCCGTCCGCCCGACCGTAGTTCTTTGAGCGAGATGCAATTCGATGAAATCCAAACGCCGAAGCCTGAAATCCGCGGCTACCCCGAACAAGGAACTTAAGCTCTTGCGCACGCATGCACCTCCCGATCTGTCGGCTGTGGATTGGCAACGTGGCTTACGCCGCCAGTTCGGTCGTGAGCAGGCCTTCGGGCTTGAGAATCTGACTAGCGAACCGTTTTTCTCCGAGTATCGGGTCAGCAATCCCACCTCGAAATCGAGCTACCGCGTGGTAATCCGGGGCATGGGGCCCGGCGGCAACTTCTGCTCATGCCCCGATTATGCGACGAGCGAGCTTGGCACCTGCAAGCACATCGAGTTTACGCTTGCGCGGCTCGAGAAGAAGCGTGGCGCCAAAGCCGCGTTTGCGCGCGGCTACCAGCCAGCTTTTTCCGAGCTATATCTCCGCAACGACGGGAGGCGCCGCATCCATTTCCGGGCTGGAACAGACTGCCCGCCAGCGTTGCGCGAGGCCGCCGAGGCATTGTTCGACGTCGGTCATGACGGCATGCTGCCGGATGACCGCTACGACGAACTCGAGTTTTTCATGGCCATGGCGTCGAAGTCGGGTCACGAGTTCCGCGCCTATGACGATGCGCTCGATTTCATCGCGGGAAGGCGGGATGCGGAGCGCCGAGCCTCGAAGCTCGCGGAACTATTTCCTCGGGGAGCCGCCGACCCCGGGCTCCGGGCCCTTCTGAAGGTGCCGCTCTATCCGTATCAGGCCGAAGGCGCGCTCTTCGCGGTCCGGGCTGGCAGGGCATTGGTCGGCGACGATATGGGACTGGGTAAGACCGTCCAGGCCATCGCCGCCATGGAAATATTGGCGCGGCATTTCGGCGTCACAAGAGTACTGGTGATCTGCCCGACTTCGCTCAAATACCAGTGGCAGAGCGAGATTCTGCGTTTCTCCGGCAGGCAAAGCGAGAACGCGGCGCGGGTCATCAATGGTGGTCGGGCGCGGCGCCAGAACGACTATCGTTTAGACGATTTCTGCAAGATCACAAATTACGAGAAGCTCAAGCCTGACCTCGATCTGATCGCCGCCTGGGCGCCCGATCTCGTGATCGTCGATGAAGCGCAACGGGTGAAGAACTGGAACACCATCGCTGCGAGGGCCTTGAAGCGCATCGACAGTCCCTACGCGATCGTGCTGACCGGCACCCCCTTGGAGAACAAGCTCGAAGAGCTAATCTCGATCGTTCAGTTCGTCGATCAACACCGGCTGGGGCCGACGTGGAAGCTGCTGCACGAGCACCAGGTCAAGGACGAAGGCGGGCGCGTCACCGGCTATACGGGGCTCGCGAAGATTGGTCAGACACTGGCGCCGATCATGATCCGCCGCCGTAGATCCGAGGTGCTAAAGCAATTGCCGGACCGCCTCGACCAGAACCTTCTGGTGCCGATGACAGAGATGCAGATGCTCTACCATCAGGAAAACGCCGATGTGGTGGCGAAAATCGTCCAGCGCTGGCGGAAGACCCGGTTCTTGTCGGACAAGGATCAGCGTCGGCTGACCTGCGCGCTGCAGAACATGCGTATGTCGTGTAACAGCACCTATCTCTTGGACAAAGAGACAGACCATGGCGTCAAGGCCGATGAATTGGCGGTTTCGTTCGACGATCTGTTCGCCGACCCAAAAGCCAAGGCGGTGGTGTTCTCGCAATGGACGCGGACCCACGACATCATTATCAGGCGCCTCGAGGCGCGTGGCTGGGGCTATGTCAGCTTCCACGGCGGAGTTCCGTCGGATAAGCGGCCGGCACTGGTTGAGCGCTTTCGCGACGACCCCGCCTGCCGAGCGTTCCTGTCCACGGACGCCGGCAGCACCGGTCTGAATCTTCAGCATGCTTCGACGCTTGTAAATATGGACCTGCCGTGGAATCCGGCGGTACTCGAGCAGCGCATCGCGCGCATCCATCGCATCGGTCAGGCAAAGCCGGTGCGAGTCATAAATCTCATTGCGAAGGGCACTATCGAGGAGGGGATGCTTTCGGTGCTGGCGTTCAAGCGCTCGCTGTCGGCGGGCATTCTCGACGGCGGCAGCGGTGAGATTTCGCTGGGCGGCTCGCGTCTCAACCGTTTCATGAAGGACGTGGAGAACGTCACCGGGCGCATGGGCGAGGGCGAGGCCGTCGCGCCGGCAGAGGAAGTCGGGAGCAGCATCGTCGCTGCTGACGACGCCGGACCCGCGGGAGACATAGAGGCAAATGCGGATATCGCTGCCGGCGATATCGCGCGCTCGAATGAGCCCGCAGTGCCGCGGAGCGATCCCGGGTCCGATCCGTGGCTTGCCTTGGTACAGGTGGGTGCGCAGTTCGTTGCTGCTCTGGCGGCCGCCAACGATCCCAAGGCTCCCGCGCATCCATGGATTGAGCGTGATCCAGCAACCGGCGCGCGGAATCTTAAGATGCCGCTGCCGCCGCCGGAGAGCGCGCGACAACTCGCCGACGCGCTTTCGGCGCTCGCTGACGGGTTGCGAGGTAGGACTGCGTGACGGTCTTTCTTTGCCTGGCTATGGAGCGGCCACTTTCCTCGAAAATTTCAAAAAATCGAACCGAATTTCGTCAGCTCCTTTGCAGGGAAGTGACGAAGGTTCCACGTGAGAATGACGGAGGCGCCGACGGCGGTCCCGGCCGCCACGATATCACGGCGATGCTTGCCGACATACCGGAACAGCAGATCGCCAACGTCCATGCGGTGCGCCGGCCCGACCCGTCGCACACGATCTAGATCGCAAGCATCGCCGCCCGCCGCGCTTAGCACCATAGTCTTCGCGCGCCCGAGCGCAGCAGCCGTTCGAGCTGGCCGCTTTCCTGCAGCTCCTCGAAACGCCCGAGCGTGGCGATCACCTGCTGGCGTACCTGAGCGCCCTCACGGCGGCTTTCAACGATCTGCAGATAGGCGCACTACATCTCTGCGCGATCGCTACCTCAGCTCAAGCAAACCGAACATGCGAAGACGGGTCAAAACTCCCTCACGGCGCATGCGTCGCCGTAACACAACGGCTCCCGTTAGATGGTGGTCGACCCGCGCAGTTTACCGACTAGCTCCTGGCTCGGCGCACCTGAGGGCCTCGCTGACTGATCTCAGTCAGTGGAAAAGGGTTTTTGACGAAAGAGCAAACGCGAGTGGTGCCGCAACGGCCGGCTTTAAGCAAGCGATGGCAAATTTAGCCAACGTTGCTTTTTCAGGCGGTCGCTTTTATGGTCACGGCAGCGAGGTTTGCCGTCACCAGTTATTCAGTCAAGAAGTTTGCTGTCTGCATGGGCTTTGAAAGCTCAGCGATTAAACTGTCACGGATACTATTATCACTAAGCAACTTCTCGAAATAGGCGATAGTCCGAATCAGCCCCTCTTTAAGAGGCGTGCGAGGTGTCCAAGACAGCAGTTCTTGTGCGCGCGAGATGTCCGGCCGGCGCTGCCGTGGATCATCTTGAGGCAGCGACCGATGAACTATACGAGATTGGGAGCCGGTCATGTCGACGACCATCGTAGCAAGTTGGATGATCGAAAATTCGCCCGGATTCCCGATATTAATCGGCCCAGTCACGGAATTGCCACTCGCCATCAATTTGATCAGCCCATCGATCAGATCGTCCACGTAACAAAACGCGCGCGTCTGAAGTCCTTCACCATAGACCGTGATATCCCGACCGAGCAACGCTTGGACGATGAAATTGGACACAACGCGCCCGTCGTTTGGATGCATGCGCGGACCATAAGTGTTGAAAATCCTGGCCACTTTGATCCGCAACTTATTTTGACGCCAATAGTCGAAGAACAAAGTCTCAGCGCAGCGCTTTCCTTCATCGTAACAGGACCGCGCCCCGATTGGATTGACGTGTCCCCAATAGTCCTCAGCCTGTGGGTGGACGTTTGGGTCGCCATACACTTCGGACGTGGAGGCTTGCAGGATTTTCGCTTTCACGCGCTTTGCCAGCCCCAGCATGTTGATTGCGCCATGGACGCTGGTCTTCGTTGTTTGCACCGGATCGCGTTGATAATAAATCGGCGAAGCCGGACATGCCAAGTTGTAAATCTCATCGACCTCGAGGTAGAGCGGAAACGTCACGTCATGCCGGATCAATTCAAAATGTTTGTCGTCTAGAAGATGCTCAATATTCTGCCGATTGCCGGTGAAAAAATTATCGACGCATATAACATTCGCGCCTTGGGCGAGCAACTTTTCACAAAGGTGCGAGCCGAGAAATCCTGATCCGCCAGTAATCAGAATGCGACGTTGCAAATGCATAAGATCCTCAATATTTACCCGCACTGTATGGCCGATTGATGCTCAAAGCTATTCTTTTTTGCTTTTAAGCGAGATCAACAGCTTGGTGCGCTGGGAGTCCTGTCGCGGATCGTGTCTGATGACGTGGGGTCTCAAGCATTTCGAAAGTACCGAGTCAGTCGCCGATATCAATCGGCCGACCGATGGATGTTCTGGCGGGCGTTCGCAAGGAAAAATTCAGCGGCTGCTCTCCCGCGGCACGGCGTGTCTGCTCCGCTGCTATATTGCATGGCGTCAGTGCCGCCACTGAAAGACATATGAGCCCTGCTGGCCTCCGTCACTGGCTTTGTTCTCATCCGTCTCGGCGACGGGAAGCGCCCCGACTTCGGAGTTACGAAAAAAAAGCGTTTGCGCGATCTTGCGCCATGGCCGCAAGCTGTTTTGCCGATTCGAGTGGTGTTACTGAAGCGTGTGTGTTGTGAGGTGCTGCGTCGTCGCTGTTTGCGCTCCACCCGACGCAAGAGCGTATTTCCGAGTACGCCAGATAAACTTGCTGCTGAGCAAAAGCAGACGGCCCAAAACATCGCCAAACTGGAGGTGACCAAGCGGGACATCAAGCAAGACGTCACTTCGTCCTCTATCGCGAAGGGTCCCATGCCACCGCGTAGAAATGTGCCAAGAGATACGCCCGCCACCGAGCAATTTTCGTCTTTGCAGCAACCGTTGCCTGTCCCTCGACGAATCACTGATCAACTAACTTTTCAGCCCTTGGTTGTGATTGGCTCAAGTAGCGATCGGGACTTTATTGGTGCACGTGACGGCGCTTTCACCGGCGCGCTCCCTTCGTCCGACCCAGTTGCGATGATGCGGTCTTGGGTACAGGATAGTGGAACCGAGGGAACGTAAGTCATAATTGCGACGCATTGCAACAGGATCATTTAGCTGCATTTTTCGCGGATCAACATTAGTTGAAGCACTGATGCCGGGGCATATCCGAAGTTCGATTGCGGTTGTTAGTGTGCTTCTTATAGGAGTGGGCGCCGGCGTGCCAACGAATCCTGTGCGCGCGGATGAATGTCTTGTTGCACCGAATTCTCCCGCACCGGAGGGGAGCCACTGGTATTTCCGCACAGATCGGGCGAAACAGCGTAAGTGCTGGTACTTACGCACTCTGGACCAGCTGACGCCTCACAGCGCGGCGTCGGCTACATCAGGCGCAGCGCCTGGCGCACCCCCCAGTGCCTTCGAAAAGCAGGCGGCCGCATCGGTCGACGCTCCGTTGTCGATAAGCCCGGTTTCCAGCTCTCAAAGCGCTCAAAAAGAAAGCAGCCCGCCGGCAATATCAGAGCCGCCTGCTCCGCGCTCAAGCGCGTCGTCGCAGACGCGCGCTCAGGCGGCGGGACCGACGCCCCGCGCCGGAGTGTCAACGAATAATGCGGCAGCCAATGATGATTGTCTTACTGCACCGAATTCTCGGGCACCGGAGGGGAGCCACTGGTACTATCACACGGATCGTGCGAAACAGCGCAAGTGCTGGCACCTACGTCTGTTGGACCAGTCAACACAACACAACGCCGCGCAGGCTACACAAGATGCTGAGCCAGCCACACGTACTAGTTCATTCGAAAAGCCCGCGACTGCATCGGCTGGCGCCCCATCCGCAATGGGTTCACATAAAAGCGCTGAGCCCTTGCCGTCTCCCACCACGCCTCCAAGTAACGCGCCAAGGGACGAACTTGCCGGGCAAAGCGTCCAGCAAGAAACTGCCGCGCGTTCAATTTCGGAAAACTCAACGCAAGCAAACGTGCCGTCGCAGACCAGCGCGCCCTCGGTTGGTCCAACGGCCGCGGCTGCAACGGTGCAGCTGGATCGTCCTGTGGTTGCGTCGGTCGAGGCCCGAAAGTCCAATTCTATCTCGAACGGTGCCCGCGCGGACTCGCTGCGACAGCCAGTGCATACTCAGGTGCCCGACAATGCAGAGCGCACTGCTTCGGGCGGTGCATCGACCACCAACACTGCTGGAATGGCGGTTAAAGTGGCGTGGTGGGAAATTTTCCTTATCATCGCGCTTGGGCTTTTTGTGGCCGGCGGGCTTTATCGCGTGGCGGCAAAAATGGCCGCGGTGCGTCGTCGTCGGACCATCACCGATAAATATCATTCCGAACGCGCCGACGATTATCCCACGGCCCACTGGATGGAGGACCGCGCTCAGCATCGTCCCAAGGAGGATCGAGACCAACATGAGTCGCCCCAGGGTCGGCAACAGCACGGATCCGTCGGTGAAAGTGAGGAGTTCATCGAGGATTTGCTCCGCTCGCTTGTACGGCCGTCAAGCGATCACAGCGTCCGTCAAGCAATCAGGGCCAATGACGAATGGCAGAATGACGCCAATGGTGCGCGCGGGTCCCATCAACTCACTGATGAGTTGCGTGAGGATACATTGATGCGGCTTAGGGGCGAACTCGATCAGTTGCTATCAGCGAAGCGAGCGTGATGGACTACGGGAAATGAACCAGCTCCAGTCCTCGGCGCGGCAATAGAAGGCCCGACTTTAAAAGCGTCCACAAGCATCGTCGCAGGCTGCATCTGGGGCAGCTCGGGCAAATCAGACCGAAGTCGCCTCGACCTCCAAACTTCTCGCAATAGGAGCATTTTCTCGATCCTCTGCGATAGCGGCTTAACAGACAATTAGAGCCGTCTATGCCGGCGAACGCTTGAAAAACTGCATCTTACAGTTCCCGGATTTGCCGGACGGTGTTCGCCGGCATTTGGGGTGTAGAGCGTGGGCCGCCTAGCGTAGGCCGACAATGAAAGCGCCGCTGACGTCTTCGCCGAGTAACCATTGGGTTCGCCCATTCTGGACACCAATGGACGCCCCTTCGGGCGGCGACAACGGACCGAAGCGCTTTTCCGTTCAGCGGCAAGGCTCTGAAGTGCCTGCGGGAGAAAAGTGTCGAGTGCCCGCGCCCGCGAAAGTTTGCAAGACACGTGGACAGCCAATCTCACTCTAAAATGTACTCACCTAAAGATAACGGTGAGCGACCGTCATGCCCATTCCCATTTGAGCTTTAAGGCAGCCTCTTAGCATTACAGTTGCAATTTTGCTTGGCGTCTGAATCCATGAGCCACCATGATTCGGAGGGTCATGGATGGCGGGAGCATCGGTTGAAACGACGCTGGATCTGTGGGCATGGTCGTTGCGGGACGTAAGGGCGCGCATGCGGCCTCTGTTTCACCAGAAGCGAGTTGCGGCATCGGCGGCAGAGTTTCTGGACGGCCTCTTGGGGAACGAACCGCGCAAGACGGGCTGGATGCGTGCGGAAGCGGCTGGCGATCCCGGGCCATGGCGTCAGCAGGCGATCCTTGGCCGCAGCCAGTGGGATGCCGATGCCCTGCGTGACATGGTGCGCGATTACGTGCTGGAGACGCTCGCCGACGACAATGCGGTTCTTGTCATCGACGAGACGGGCTTTTTGAAGCAGGGCAAGGCCTCGTGCGGGGTTGCGCGCCAGTATACGGGCTCGGCGGGCAAGATCACCAATTGCCAGATCGGCGTGTTCGCGTCCTATGTGTCGCGTCACGGCCATGCCTTTATCGACCGGAGGCTTTATCTGCCAAAGGAATGGACCGACCATCCCGCCCGCCTGAAGGCGGCGCATGTGCCGCAAGACGTTGGCTTTGCGACGAAACCCCAGATCGCGCGGGCGATGATCGCACGGGCGGTTGCCACAAAAGTACCCTTCTCTTTTGTCGCCGCGGACAGCGTGTATGGCACAGGCGACATCGAAACTCTCTTGCGCAAGGCCGGCAAGGGCTATGTTCTGGGCGTTGCCTCCAATCACGTGTTCCGCTCCTGGGGCAAGAAGCACCTTGTCGGCGGCACCGCTTCCAAGATCGCGCACCGTCTTCCCAAGAAGGCCTGGCGGCGCTTGTCCTCAGGTGAAGGGACTAAGGGACCCCGCCTGCACGAGTGGGCCTATGTCGAATTGGCCGACCTCGACGCCGGCGAATACAACAGCAGCCTCACCGGCGAATGGACGCGGGGGTTGTTGATCCGCCGAAACATCGTCAGCGGCGATCTAGCCTTCTTCTCCACCTGGTGCCCCAAGGGCACGCCCATGAAGAAGCTGGTCTCGGTGGAAGGTCATCGCTGGGCTATCGAGGACAGCTTCGAGAAGAACGAACTCGGCCTCGACCACAACGAGACACGCTCCTGGCACGGCTGGCATCGACATGTCTCGCTCGTTATGCTGGTCTTCACAATGATGGCTGTGATCCGCCATCACGCCAACGCTGCTTCTCCGCCCAAAAAAACGTTGTCACGCCGCCCGACGACCAAGCGCTTCTGATCCGCTGGTCGATCCAGGAAATCCGCCGCATCGCCATGAAGCTCGCGCAACGGCGCATCCAGCCCGCCCACGTCATCGCGTGGTCACTGTGGCGCCGTGCTCATCAAGCCGAGGCACGCGCCGCACACCTCAGAAGAAAAGTGCAACTGTAATGTTAGGAGCCACGGAGTTCAACCGCGCACGCCCAGGGTGCCGTACGGCGTCTTGACCTTGTAGCTGCCCTTATGCGAGCCCGTAACAAATCGAAATGCACCGCGCGAAACATCAATGGCGACGCTACCGGCGCTCTTGTTCGGATCGTATACGAATTTGTCGAGTCGGACGCTTGATTTGGGTCCCACACTAAGCCTGGTGCTGTCAAGAAACCGCAGATCGGCCACACCAGCAGTTCCGGTGTGTATCAGATCTTTCGAATAAACGCCGGCTCCCGGGGCAAGGACACGCGCATTCGCCTGGGCCGCAGGTTTCACAGAGGTGGCATTTCCGATCCTCGATTGGGCATTAGCGGCTGTTGCCTGCAGTGCGACACCCGCCGCCAAAACCAAAGCGAATGTCCAAATACGACCATTTGTGTTCATGGTTTGTGCTCCTCTAAAAAAAGTATAGCGGTCTTCCTTCAGGCGTTCAAGGGTAACCGAGCGCGGTCTAGGCCCCTGATGCAATTTTTATATAACGCAAGGCTGCGTTGTTAACGTGTGAGGAATGTCACAGCGAACGCGATTTTTATGGGCTGGGCGCGCCCCGTCCTCAGTCTGACAGAGGAGCCGTCGTGCTGAGGCGACGCATGTGCCGCGAGGAAGGGATCAAACTCGTGGCAAAGCTGAAGCCGTTGCAGCAATGGAGGCCTGCTGCCGGGACGTCATCAGGGCTGCGTCCTTCGTGCTCACCGCATGTGCTCAGGTGAGTCGTGTGTCCGGCCTCGTAGAGCGGCAGTTCATACGCCGCGGGGCCGTATGCTGGTCACGGCTGTCTATTGATTGCGCCAACCGGGCAACGTGAACGGGTCCGTTTGGGGCAACAATCACCTATTCGCCATTCATCCGCACACGCGCGGATTTCTACCTACGGGAATGTCGATGAATAGCGCCCGTGCCAGTAGCCGGTAAATCCATCACCATCGTATTCAACTCGCTATCGAAAGGCCAAAGCGCGCAAGGGTGACGGGTAGTTTCGAGGACAAGGGTTGGTCGAGGAAGGCGATTATTTGATCAGGACTTGCGGCGATAAAGATTTTGCGCTGCGCATGGAGGCCGAGAGCGAACGGCGAGCGCGCGTGGCGGCCCTGGTTTTTGACTGAGATGGGATGGAGTCGCGCTGTGGCGACCCCGGGTTTGACGGTGAGCGTTACGGCGAAGGCGAGCAGCGCGAGCAAGGTGCTGAGCTTGTTGGGCGCGGCTGAGGTGCCCCTCCAGGGAGGCGGAGAGTTTTGGGGGAGGAGGTAGCCTACACGGACTTGGGCGCTAGGGTGGCTTGAATCCGCCGGAAAGCATTGAGAAATACCAAAAGCACGAAGCCAATCCGCCGCGCTTGCTTCGTGTGGAACCATTTTTGTAAAGTTCGCCCGCAGTTTATCGGGCGTTGAGAAGCTTATTGCTAAAGCGTGCAAATAAAGGCATGTCTCGCTGGGCGGGTAGGGGATGACGCATGCAATGATTAGGGTGTTGATCAGTGGCGCCCTGCTCGCCGCGGCGGTTTTGCTTTCGGCCTGCGCTGGCGGTTCACTCAGCTCGTCTCAACAACAAGCCTTAGCCGTTGCCGAGGCCGCAGCAGCTGCCCCGCCGAAGCTTCAGCCCGGCGATAAGATTACGATTACGGTGTATGGGGAGGAAAGTCTCAGCGGTAACTATCAGCTCGACCAGAGCGGCCAGATTTCATTACCACTCGCCGGCACAGTCGAAGCGAAGGGCCTGACGCAGGCTCAACTTGAACATCTGCTGGCCAAGAAATTCCGCAGCGAATATCTCAAACATCCCAGAGTAACCGTTACCATCACGACGCTCCAACCTTATTACATAATGGGTGAGGTCAAGAATCCGGGCCAATTTCCCTATCAGAGCGGCCTTAATGTGCTCACGGCACTCGCAATCGCTGGCGGACCTACTTATCGGGCAAGCCGTACTAATGTCGAAATCCAACGGCGGGGCGATAGCCGCATGCACGACTATCCTATATCAGCAAAAGTACCGATTTTGCCCGGCGATGTGATCAAAGTTCCTCAACGGTACTTTTAATCAGTCTCCAGCGCGAAAACGCGCTATTTCGGCCGCTCCCGCTTTGACGTGCGAGTTCGGCAATGTCGGCGTCAGGAATTGCACCTTGTGCCATGGGCAGTCGCGAGCACCACCGCGACAATCCATTTTCAAAAATGATGTGGCCAGCTTAAGCCAATGTCGGCCCGTAGGCAGCGCAATTTCTGGAGGATTATTTCGCCGGGCCGCACCTGCTGACTAGCCTAAAGCGGTGGCGCGATGGCAACGATGCGGCCGCGAAGCATCCGATGCCGCATTTGTTGTCGGCTGAGCAGATTGCAGCCCTCGCGTCCGTCAGGTAGCGCGCGAGCGACATATTTATTTCTGGGCGGGCCAAACCGCTGCGGCGTGCGCTTTTAAGCGTTAAATCCGCGCGATTGTGTGAGCCGCATAGGCTTGCAAATGAAATGAAGCCCGGCGAATCACTCCCAACCAAGCTACCCCCGTGGCGGCGACATTTCATAGAAGACACACGCCGAGTAGCCTAGAGTAGCGGATCCCTGCCAAAAGGTGCGTAGCATGCTTTGGAACCCCGACGTTTCGCGGCGTCTTGTTTTGGGAGCAATACCGCTTGCGTTGTTGGCCTACGTCACCATGCGAAATCAGCGTGTCGGGGCCCGAGAGCACGAACGCCCCTATTTCATGCCACCCGCCGAACGCAACCGATTGCGCGGCCTGATTTTGAATGAGGCTTGGGCTAAAGCAGATATCGCACGACTGAAAAAAGCCGCCTCTACTGGCGGTGGCTTTGCCGCAGCGTTTCTTTACGCGCTCGATGGCGATCCTAGGGACGCCGTCATTGCTCAACAATGGCTGCTAAAGAGGTATGGCAAGAAGGCATATTGGACCGTGCGTGCCGTCGAGCGTCTCAACAGCGATTTTTTCAAGGCTGGTCAGGTAGGCATCCCGGAGATTTATTATGACATTGACATCTCCGGCTATCTCGCCTTCGACTGGGCATATAAGGGCCTGCAGGCGGCCGCCCGCACGGAGATCGAGGAAGGTATTGTCCTCTGGTCGCGCTATAAGATGCGCGCCATGGATCGCTGGACGCAGACGGCGAACTTGGTTTTCAAGCCGACCTCGACCGTAGCTTTCGCCGGCTTGGCGACTGACAATGAAGAGCTGATAGCGTGGGGCTTCCGGCGTACCCGGCCTTGGGGTGCCCGCCTCGGCGGCTACGATGTTGTGCTCGACAGGATGCTTAAGGACGGCGGCCCCTGGCACGAAGCTCCAATCTATCCGATCGCGCACAAGGTACTGCTGATGACCGCCCGGCTGTCACGCTGGCGCGGCCTTTATGACCAGAAGGATTGGTTCAGTTTTCGGTATCCTCACGGAGGCTCAGGGAAGGGCTTGATGGATTACTATATCGACACAGCCTATCCGATCGAGCGCACCGGTTACGGGCCTGGGCAGATCCGTGCCGCCACCTATGGCGATGGTTCCACCAACGCCATGGGTGACTTGATTCTTGTCAATCCGGCCGCTCCAAAAGGCAACCTCGTCATGCATGAGGCCTTGATGGCCGCCTATAATGCCTCGCGGGATCCGCGCTACGGCACCTTTGTTTCGATGATTCCTGGATACAAGCCAAACCTAATTGATCAGCCGCCAGCTCCAAGCAAAATTCAAATGCTGGCCGCGCCGTCGAGAGTGTGGCCCACCTTTGGCATAGCGATGCTGCGCTCCGATGAGAGTCCCAGTTACTGGACAAGCGGCAAGGCTATCTCAGTTTTCCAGATCATGAGCAAGGGCTACGGTCACGATCACCGCGACAAGTTCAGTATCATCCTGCATGGTGCTGGGCGGCTCATCCATCCGGATTACAATGCTCTCCAATATGAAAACCCGCACATAGGCTGGACGCGCAACAGCGTTTCCCACAACACACTTATCGTTGATGAGGGTGAGACCAGTGACGCTGAGGTCACCGCGTTGCGCCATGAGTTCTCTCCGGAGGTCAAATTTTTAGCATGTTCAGCGGACAGCGTGTTCGAGGGTGTCGACCAAACCCGTGCGCTATTGTTGACCAGTGAATATCTGCTCGACGTCTTTTCCGCGGACAGTGCCGTGCCGCATATTTATGACTACGTCCTGCATAGCTTCGGGAGGGCCGTACTGGAAAAGCCGGATGCCTTTAAACCGACGAAAGCACTGATGAAGCGTTACTGGCTGCTGGATGATCAGCAGGCCATGACAACGCGCGAACCCTGGATGCTCGATTTTGTCGTTGAGGAGGAACTTGGTTCTCGTGGTGGATTCTACGGTAAGGAATGGTACGAGCATAAAGCAAAGCTGCGACTTAGGATGGCGGGCGAGCCGCAAACGCTTGTGGCGCACGGTGTGTGGGGCAACGAACTCGCAAAGTTGACGTCCGAACGCGACAAAGGTGCCAAACTGGACCAATTGGCTACCGTAGTCGCGCGCCGTGCGGGCCAACGCGAGGCGCTTTTCGTCGCATGCCATGAGCCCTACGCGGGTACTGAGCAGCCGCAGGTGGCGCGCGTTGTGACGCTGGCTCGCACGAAACGAGCGGCTGTCATTCAGATCGATGCGCGGGACTTCACCGACTATGCGGCGATGGCATTCGGGCCGCAGCCCGAAAACGCGGAGCACGGCCTCCTTGTTTCCGGCAAACAGCGGCTTTTTTTTGCATTCAAGAATTACGGATATGCGCGAATCCGGAAGGACGGATCGGTGACCTTGCGGGGCGATTGGACTGGACTGCGGCTGCCCGGAGCCCATGGCCCAGTGATGTTGAACGGCAAAGCGGCACGAGCAAGTACTAAAGAGGGCATGCTCGTTTTCGGTAGGTCGCCGACTACAAGTGACAATCGCAAAGAGGAACCTCTGCCCGAAGTTCCGATGACCGTGAAAACCGCTCCTGCAGCAGTAAGGGGCTTGGCTCGAGATCGCCGGATGGTAACGATCATCTTCAGTAACACACTGCAAGAGCCGGTGTCGGGCTGGCTGCAATTCGACTTGCCGGCTGGTCTCACGGTCGAACCCAGAAAACCAACGTTTGGACCGATTCAGCCGAGGTCATCAGCGACAGTCCGCCTGACACTCGTATTCAACAATCCAGCGGCTGGACGGCATACGGTGCCGTATCACGTCTCCTACCGCACAGGGAGCAATGGCAAAGAGGTACTCACCGCTGCGCTCCCTCTCACGGTGGTGACGGGCCCAACGTTGCAAAGCGTCTATGAATATCCGCAGCCCTATTATTTGATCCAGTCGCCGGCGTATACGGCGCGCGTGGACATGTTCAATGGCCTGCATCGATTTTTGGCGGACGAAGACGATACCGTGCGATTAAGCGGCAGTCCGCTGTTTACGATGTCCGACGGCAAGACCGATCTCTTGTCCGCGAAGACGCCGCAGGCCTTTACTTGGCCGGTGGGGTCTCCGGCCAGTCTCACGGCCAAAGCGCTAGAGCGGGGGCGCTGGCAAGCGATCTATTTGCCCGACCGCATCCTGTTCCGCATGGACCCAGGCTGGACGCAATTCCAGAAGGCTTACTTCTCGGTGCCTGGCAACTGGTTATCGCCGCAGGGAGCGCCGCGCTGGAAACGTATTGTGGCGCTGGGTGGTTCTGGCAAGAAAGTGAATGCCGAACCGGGGGTGAACGTGAAGGTGGTTGCGGCGCAGCTGGACTTCCCGGGAGCGAAATGGAATCTGGCATTCAAATTCGAGCCGGCGCAGGAAGTAACATTCAATGGCACGGCGCTGAAGTTTTCCATCGGATCCTTGACCAACGACAACTGGCAGGTGGGCTTTTGCAGGCCAGACGAGTTCGACCATTGGCGCGGCCACTAATAAACGGGTGCTTTCGGCTCGCGGCCGCGCCGACAAGATGCAACTCGATCGCTTCTAACGCGTCTTCCCAGTCACGGCTGCGATACGGTGCAAACATGGTCGAATAGACCTTGCGCCCTAAGCCTCCATCACCGCAATTTCCTCGCCGCCGAGCAGACCGTAAATGGGTTGCGACATTGGCCGGTCCTACGGTAAAATTTGACGCTTAGGACCCGACAGGAGCCGACGCTTAGGACGCGACAGGAGCCATGGTCGGCACGATTTTCATCAATTACCGCCGCGGTGATTGGGTCGGCACCGCCGGTCGGCTGCACGACCGATTGGAACAGGTATTCAGGCGGGCAAATCTTTTCGTGGATGTCGTTGGGGTCGACCTTAAGGCGCGCTTGGACGATCAGGTGGCAGCGTGCCAAGTTTTTCTCACCCTCATCGGTCCGAGCTGGCTAGACGCGAAGGACGAAGCGGGACAGCGTCGACTCCACCATCCGGACGACTTCGTTGCGATCGAAATCGCGGCGGCGCTAGCCCGCAACATTCCTGTGATCCCCGTTTTAGTCGACGGGACACGCATGCCGAAGGTGATCTGGCTGCCAGACTCCCTAAAGCCGCTCGCAGGCTGCCAAGCCATCGAAGTGAGTCAAGATCATTTTGATCGGGATGCCAAAGCACTGGTCGCGAGAGTACGCGAGGTACTCAATAGTCGGTCGGGTTCGCTGCGAGGGCGGGCGGTGGCCGGCTTGGCGGGAACGCCTGGGTTGCTTCTTGGCGGCTGGATCCGCGATGCGGAAGCACTGGCCGAAAGAGTACGCGAGGTAGTCAATAGTGGCTGGGTTGGGCTGCGTTCGCGGCGAGGGAAGGCGATGGCTGGCGTGGCGGCGGCGGCAGGGCTGTTTTTGGTCGGCTGGTTTGGTCCCCGTTGGATGAGCATGTCAGTTCGGCCGCCTTGGGCAGAGATGCGAGAGGCTGGCCATGTTAAGGCTCGGGCCGAGCCGGAAGCTAAGCGCAAGATTGAGGCCGAGCAACGACCGATGGTAATTCTTAAGGCGGAGCCGCAACGCCGGGCAGGCGCGGCTGTCCAGGCGGAGGCGCAGCGCAAGCGTGCGGAAGCCGAACAGAGACGGATGGCGACTCTTAAAGCCGAGCAGGAACGCCAAGCAAGAGCGACGACCCAGCCGGAAGCTCGGCGCAAGCGTGCGGAGGCCGAGCAACAGCGACTCGCTGCTCTCACGGCGGCCGAACAGCGCAAACAAGCCGAAGTCGAAGCGAGAGCACGCTACTCTGTTCTGATCAGCCAAGGCAATAAAGAGTTCGAGGCCGGCGACTATGACACGGCTGTCACAAAATTCAACGAGGCGGTTCGCCTCGATCCAGAAAGCGCTATTGCCCACAGAAGCCTTGGCAACGTCTATGCGAGGAAAGGCGACAATGACCGAGCCATCGCTGATTTCGACGAGGCGATTCGAACTCGATCCCAAAAGCGCTCTCGCCTTCACGAACCGGGGCGACGCTTATATGAACAAACGCGACTATGACCGAGCCATCGCGGATTATAACGAGGCATTCCGACTCGATCCCAAAAGCGCTCTCGTCTTGAGCGACCGGGGCGTCGGTTATGCAAAAAAAGGCTATTATGACCGGGCCCTAGCCGATTTTAACGAAGCGATCCGACTCGATCCCAAGAGCGCTCACGCCTTCAGGAACCGAGGTGTCGTTTATGCGTACGAAGGCGACTATAGGCGAGCCATCGCGGATTTTAACGAAGCAATCCGGCTTGACCCCAAAAACGCTGTCGCATTCAGGAGCCGGGGCGACGCTTATGCGAATATAGGCGACAAAAACCGAGCCGTCGCAGACTACAAAGAGGCGATCAGGCTCGAACCCAAAAGCGCCCTCGCCTTGAGCGACCGGGGCGTCCGTTACGCTAAAACAGGCGACTTTGATCGCGCCCTGGCCGACTTTAACGAAGCGATCCGACTCGACCCCAAGAGCGCTCATGCCTTCAGGAACCGAGGTGTCGTTCATGCGTACGAAGGCGACTATAAGCGAGCCATCGCGGATTTTAACGAAGCAATTCGGCTTGACCCCAAAAACGCTGTCGCATTCAGGAACCGAGGCGACGCTTATACGAACATTGGCGACAACAACCGAGCCATCGCCGACTACAAAGAGGCGATCAGGCTCGAACCCAAAAGCGCTCTCGCCGTTAGCGACCGGGGCGTCGGTTACGCTAAAACAGGCGACTTTGATCGCGCCCTGGCCGATTTTAACCAGGCGATCCGACTCAATCGCAAGAGCGCTCACGCCTTTAGCAACCGAGGCGTCGTTTATGCGCACAAAGGCGACTATGCCCGAGCCATCGCGGACTTTACCGAAGCAGTTCGACTCGATCCGAAAAACGCGCTCGCTTTTTGCAATCGGGGACGAGCAAAGCTAAATGTCAAGGACGTGAGCGGTGAAGCGGATATTGCGAAAGCTAGGCAATTAGATGCCTTAGTTTGCCGATGAGATAATGACCCGCGGCGTAGAGGCCGCTCGCATAGCCGTGCAAAAGCACCGTCATCGACCGCGGGCAAGAGAGGCAGCCTTTCAAACTCTAGAAATTCGGCCAAACCGAGAGCGCGCCGCGTCGCGCGGCATGAGCGCAGGCCGGCCCCGCTTGAAACGCCCGGCTGGAGCAACCCGCCCGCCAGGACAGCTACTATTTTGTCTCTGCGACAAAAACGCCTGCCCAATCCGCAGGCGGGGCATTTTTTTGGAAGCCGTTTATGCGCATCCGGTATAAATCCAACAGGACCTCGAGGCCAAAATTATGCTCGGCCGCCTGACACAGCTCGATCGCCTCTAAGGCGCCCTCCCAATCGCGGCTGCGATAACAGTACAGCATGGTCGAATAGAGCTTGCGCAATTCCTGGAAGCGGCTATCGGCGGCTATTTGCTCGCGGCCGAGCAGCGCGTAAATAGTTTGCGGCTCAGTTTTCCCCTTCACGGCAATTAGATCGAGGTCGAGAAGTGCAAATTGTTCCTTGACTTTCTCGGCGGTCGTCGACCCGAGGATTATTGGCACGCCGTAGAATTTTGTTTGGCCCTCCAGACGTGAAGCGACGTTTACCGGATCGCCAAGGACCGAATAGTTGAAGCGAAGATCGGATCCGAGATTGCCCACGACGCAGCGACCCGTGTTTATGCCTATACCGATGCGAAGTGGCAGGAACCGTTGGCCGGCGCTCGCGGCCTCCGCCTGACGCTCCCGATTAAGCAACTCGAGCCTATCGATCATGGCCAAAGCGGCGGCACACGCGTCGCGCTCATGGTCTGGCACACTAAGTGGTGCGTTCCAGAACGCCATCACCGCATCCCCGATGTATTTGTCGATGGTTCCGTTGTGATCCACGATGGCATTCGTGAGCGGGGTTAGCAGGCGGTTCATCAAAGAGGTGAGGCCGTGCGGGTCTTCCTTGTAGAGCTCGGATATCGAAGTAAAACCGCGCACGTCGCTGAACAGGATGGTCATCTCGCGCTCTTCGCCACCGAGCACGAGCTTGTCCGGGGATTGCGCCAGCTGCTCGACGAGTGTGGGAGCAAGGTATTGGCCGAAGGCGCTGCGGATCTGGCTGCGCTGCGCCTCTGCGGTGTGGTATGTGTAAAAAGTGATGCCTGCAGTCAAGATTCCCATGACAAGGGCTGGATAGGACGGATCGAGAAAAATATTCAAATATTGATATGCCGCCCATCCGCCCAGCAGGACGAGTGCGATGGTAACAAAACCAATGGCTCCGGAGGCCCTGGCAGCTACCCGCGGCAAAACCAGAGCCAGCATTAAGCCGAGCGCAATGACGACAAATTCCTCGAGCGCCACTGCATAGTCCGGTCGCTGCAAGAATTTGGCGGTCAGTAAGTGCTCGACGACCTGGGCCTGTATGTCGATGCCTGGCACAGCGGCGTCGACGGGCGTAGCCCGCAAATCGAGCAGGCCGGGCGCGCTGGTCCCGACAAGAATGATTTCGACCCTCGATCTCATCTCGCGAAACTTTGCCGGCCAAGACCTTCCAGGCGGGGATATACGCTGCCTTGTTGAAGTGGCGGAATTTGAAATAAACCCCGCCCCCTGCATCCGTGGGCACGACGATGTCGCCGATGCGGATATGGTTGAGGCCGGTGTGTTGACCGAAAGCTGTCTCGCCACTCGCGTTCGATGCCTTAAGTAGATAGCTTGCGGCACCTTGGGCAACGCGAACGGTTTCTGCTGCGAGGGACGGAACGAAGGAATTATTGAGCCGGAAGACAAGGGCGATGCGGCGAACGATCTGATCGCGATCGGCTATCCAGTTGAACGCGCCAATTCCGTGTGCTGCAGCCTCCATTATGGGAAGGTTGCCGGTGATCCCGTGGAACGCCTGTAGGAAAGGTCGTGGATCATCGCCTCCAACGGCAAACCCCGCTTTTGCAGGCAACGTGATGTTCGGGCCGTTTCCAAGGGCGATAGACAAAACGCTGGGTGTCTTTTTGAGCGCTTCGGCAAAGAGCTGATCATTAGTCGGCCGCCCAGCGATAGCAACTCTTATGGAATTCGCCTCGCGAGGCGGCAACTGCTTTACGATCTGTTCGACCGAGGTGCGGTCTGGTTCCGCAAACAAAACGTCGAAAGCGACGACTGCTGCCCCTTTATCCGCCAAGTCCAGCAACAAGTCGCGTACCGTTGTTCGCGGCCATGGCCATTGACCGTTCTTCGACAGCGATTCTTCATCGATATCGACGACGCGAACCGGCAGATTGGGGTTGTAGCGCGCCGGGTCGAGGCGCTGGAAGGTGTCATAGGCGATCAGGCGCAAGGCGCGGAGGAAGAACGGGTCCACGTAGCGGAGTAGGACGGCTCCCCCGATCAGCACAAACACCAGTGACATGTAGAAGAGACGCGACCGTGTCATCGAGGGCCGCATGGACCTGATCGAGCCAACAACAGCCCGAGCGCCGGTGCGAGGAATGAAAAGAAGCTCTTAAACCAAACCTAGCCTAGATTACTAAGCCGTTCGGGCACAAAGTCCAGTTACAGCGGAACCGGCGACCACCCCCTTGCCCAACCTGCTGCCGGCGGCCAAGCGATGCTGAGGGCGAACATATACTCGCACCTGTTGTAATATTGCAAATAATTCGTGAAATTTCGTGTCCCATAGTATTATCCACTGGACTTCCGGGCGCGCAACGGGGAGTTTATCCTCATTGCGTCAAAATTACGCCGCTCGGAACTCGAGGGGATATGGGCCAGGGGACGGGGGTGCGTATTCATCCGCTGAAATGGGTCGTTCTTCTGTCCACGGCATTGATCGTGGGCGTGATCCCTCCTTCATTTGCGCAGGAGAACAACGCTGCCCAGGAGACCACCGCAACCGGCGGTGCGGAAGGCCAAGGCCTTACCGTAGGCGGGTGGCTGGTCTATCCGCAGATCTTTGCGGGTGCGGTATACGACGATAATTTTGATCAATCCGCGACGGGAACAGACCGCAATTCTGGAACGAGTTTGCGGGTGGTGCCACGCGTGGTCGCTAACTATGATGGCGGAATTCACAAAACAAGTCTTTACGGCGTGGTGGACGCTAAGTTTTTCAATCCCGATACCCTAGCTGCCACCGCGGGGATAACGCACGGTTATCAGCCGATGCAGGACGTCACGTTTAATTTTTTCGGCAATTACACGCGAGAGACAGATATTTTTAATAGCGCGTTGCAATTCAACAACGGTGCAATTGGTCCTACCAGCACTGCGACCACCAACATTCCGATCATCATCAATCCATTTGGAACGACACCAAGCGTCGATCCCATTACGTACAATCAGTTCACAGGTGGGGCATCGGTTACGAAGGCGTTCGATCAAGCCTTCGCTAGTCTTGGCGCGACGGCCTTTTACATAGCATTCGATCATCCTGACAATATTCCCGATCCGTTCCACGTCACCCACGACGGCACCAATATCTGGCTTTCGGGGCGGGTCGGATATCATTTCGTTCCGGGTGTCTACGCTTTTGCTGAAGCCGACGGCATCTTGCAGCGTTTTAACAATTCATTGTTCAACACGAATGGATACAGAGTCATTGGCGGCGTCGGGGAGGACGATCCGAATAGCTTGTTCCGAGGCGAAGTCTATGGCGGATATCAAACTCAGCAAGGCGAGCACCAGGACGAAATTGGCTCGGGCATTCCCAGCGACGTCAGCAGCGGTGTCTTTGGTGGCCGTCTGTCTTACTACCCGACGCGCTTCTGGACACTGACGGCGACGGTCGATGAAACATTGGGAAATTCTACGGTGGTGACGTCCACCATTCCGGCGGGGACGCCTACTCTTGTGACAACTGCGATCCTGCAGACGAATTATAAGCTCGCGCGGGAATGGTCGGTGGGCGCCCGCGTCGGCTACACGCGAGCCGATTACTACGGGGTCGACCGGCTGGATAATGGCTGGATGGCAGGCGCCTCATTCAACTATGAAATATGGCGGAATTTGCATCTGACGCTCGATTACCAATATTCGACCGTGCAATCGGACGCGGCGTCGTCCGATTTTGCCCGCAACGTCTACACTGCCGGACTAACCTACAGTTATTAGCAAGGTGGTCCTGATGGCTGGCTCGAAACAGAACTGGAATGAACGGCCGAAGGGTTTGCAGGGAGTGAGCCATGTCTAGCCACCATCGATGGCCTCCCGCCTTGCTGTTAGTGGGTCTGTTGGTGGTGCAGACGACGGCGTCCAATGCCCAACCCACCACCGCACTGCGTCAGGTCGGCCAATCGGTCGTCGAAATGGTGGTCAACCCCAAGGGAGAGAAAAAAGGGCCATTCGAGGTTAAGTGCGTCGTGTTAGTTCGATTGGTCTCGGGCCCGGGCGCCACCTACCGGAGCAGCACTACAGGAAAAGTTGCTCAGCTAAGAAACCCGAACACGATTGTCTGCCAAGATCTCGCTGGCAATCTGCTCGTTGGGACAAGTACAGAAGTCAATACTTAGTTTTGAAGTGGCTCAGGGGCCTCCTCCCCCGCCGCCTCCTCCCTTTGTCCCCGGTCCCATTACTCCCCCCGGGCCCATTATTCCCCCGTGCATAAGCCCAAGCACGACCAATTGCCAACAATAGGCGGGTCACGGTCGCTCACGATGCGTGGGATCTCGGGCTTTTGGCCGGGGTACTGTTTCGAGATGGGCAAATTTCGATTTGGAGGAAAGGCCGGTAATCGGCCTCGTTCCAGTTGCTGGCTAAAGTGCAACGAGTTAAGTAGTCACGGCTTCGTCGGCAGGATGATGCGGCCATTTTTTTGTCGAACAATTGACCTGAGAACCAATTATGCCTCGCCGGAGTGCGGTGCGTTTGTGGGCTGAAAAGATGAGTTTCACCCGAAGTGTGGTAACGTGCCAGCGCCTGGGGCGTGCGGGTGCCGAAGAAGCTCTTCTTCTTGCGCTTGGAGGTTGGTTTGTGAGCATCGCGGATGTTGTGGGCTCAGTCGGGGTTCCTCGTGCGCCCGCACCCCATGGATACGTCGATGGCCGGGGCGCCAAGCGCCATTAGACTGCCGGCCGACAGCGCGATAGTGGAGCGCCTGCTTCTGTGGGCGCTGATCGCCGGGCTCGCATGGTGTCCATTCTGGTTCGGCAGCAACGAACTGCCCGCTTGGGGGATTAATGCTATTCTTTTTCCCGGCCTCGTTGCGAGCTACGAACTCTCGTTACTGATAAGAGGCAAACGCCACCCGGTGGCGATCAAGCAAATCAAGCTGCCGGCTGCATTGTTTGCGACCGTCGTGCTCTGGATTTTAATTCAAAACGCGACATGGACACCTCACTGGTTGCATCATCCTATATGGCAAATGACTGCCGATGCACTGGCGCGCCCGATTGACGGCAGCATCAGCGTCGATCGCGAACTGACAAGCTTGGCGCTGCTGAGACTTATCACGGCAGCCAGCGCCTTCTGGATTTCGCTTCAACTCTGTTGCGATCCCTCGCGAGCAAGCCTGCTCCTTTGGTCCTTTGCCGCCATCGTCGGCGCCTATGCCGCGTATGGTCTTTTTGCCTTTGCGCTCACGCCGGATCGCGTTCTTTGGCTGGAAAATCGGTATACGTTTGGGTTCGTCACCTCGACTTTCATTAATCCCAACTCTTTTGCGGCGTATGCGGGAATGGGCTTTGTCGCAATCTGCGGTCTCATATTGAGGCTCTATCGCCATGAATTCGTCAGCGCCGGCGGCCCGATTCGATTCAGGATTGCTAGCTTCATCGAATTCACCGTACGAAAGGGGCTTGCACCCCTCGGGATTGCCTTTGTGATCTTGGTTGCACTTTTCTCATCCGGATCACGGGGAGGGATAGCCGCCACTGCGTTCGGGCTGTTCGTGTTGGCAACGCTCACTATCAGGTTGCGTAAGCAGCAGTCTGCGGAGCAGCGCGAAGCCATCATTATTGTGGGCGCGATGCTAATGGCGGGAACTTTTCTGGCTTTCGGAGATGTCACTATCGGAAAGATCGCGCAGGAAGGCTTCCGTGATGCGAACCGCATCGCCGTCTATCTGATCACGATGAGATCCATTCTTGCAGCCCCATTGCTCGGATATGGCTACGGGACCTTCATTGACGTTTTCCCAATGTTTCGAGATCATTCCGTAAGCACGTGGGGTCAATGGCAAATGGCCCACAATACCTATCTGGAGGTATTCCAAGGACTGGGTTTGATCTTTGGGTCGATGTTGGTGGCGAGTATCGGCTTGCTAGTCTGGCGCTGTGTCAAAGGGGCAATGACGCGGCAAACGAACGAGACACTGCCGTGCGTGGCCGCAAGCATTGCCTTTCTGTTAGGTGCCCATGCACTAGTGGATTTCAGCCTGCAAATGCAAGCCATCGCCATCACATTTATGGCTCTGCTAGGGGCAGGTGTCGCTCAATCCGAAAGCTCTCGTGTGGTGCTTGAGGATTAGTAAGCCCACCTAGTCCGAGCGGAGCGCTAGCCGAGGTGTGGGGCGGGCCGACGAGACTCAAACGATAGGCATGTGAAAGCTGCTGGTCTCATAGTCAATACCACTCGGATTGGTAACGATGCGTGCGGCTATCCGTTTTGTAACGGCGATCGTCATCATCGGGATTTGCGGATTCTCAGCCGCTGAGGGTTGGAGTATTGTGCGTTTCTCCCTCGCTATGTTGGATGTCGGTCAATCGGAAAAAAGTGCCGACATTGCAAAATCGTGGGTTGCCGTGCCCGTCGTCGCCTCAGCAGCCTTGCAAGCTGAGCTGAAAGAGAAAGTCAATCCATCTGACCCGAAGGCGGCCACTCGCCGGCGAGAGGCGCTTTCGGCGCTTCTCTCGATCAAGCCACTGTCTGCGGTCGATTGGCTGTCGTTATCCGGTATGCAGTGGGCCACTGGCCAGCCGATGAAGCAAATCTTGCAAAGCCTTAATCTCTCAATGCTTACCGGACCCAACGAAGGGTACGTCATGCCCGCGCGTGGAATTTTTGGCGTTTCATTGTGGCAGAGCTTGTCGCCGGACCTAAAGCGGCATGTGGCCAGTGATTTGACTGCAAAAGAAATCATAGGGAATCCAAAATTTCGGACCATTCTATCCGCAAAACCCGCTGAGGTTCGCAACGAGATTCGAGCCGCCATGCTGGCAACGGGGCTTTCCCCGAACGAGGTTGAACAACGGCTGGGATTTTAGCTTGCGGCCGAAGGGTTGGGGTCAGCCGTAGTTCCTACGTATCCACCCCGGCTTCAAATAGGCTCAGGGGGCAAAATAACGTGACATGATAGCTGCCATGCGGTAAAAGAATTTGCTGCAATGCGGTAGAAAAACAGGGGGGTTAATTGTTGCATTCCCGCGTTAGAAGGACGTTGGAGCTCGAAGAGAACGAGAGATGGTTTCTTGTTCACACGCAGCCAAAGCACGAGCGCAGAGCGGATCTGCACCTCCGGGCGCAAGCGTTCAAGACCTATTTCCCGACAATCCAAAAGACAATTCGCCATGCACGACAGTTCAGGACCGTTCGTGCGCCAATGTTCCCGCGCTACATCTTCCTCATCCTTGATCTCGAACGTGACCGCTGGCTATCGGTGAGAAGCACGTTTGGCGTTTCCTCGCTCTTCAGCTGCGACAATCGTCCTGTCCCGGTCCCGGAAGGCGTGGTAGAAACTCTCATTGAGGGCGGAGAGGCAGCCAATCTAAAGCTCTTCAGCAGCGGCCTCAAGGTCGGCCAATCAGTCCGAATCCTAACGGGACCGTTCGCCGATCTTGTGGGCACGCTCCAGCGGCTTGATGATGCTGGTCGCGTCCGCGTGTTACTCAAGTTGATGGGCACGGCGGTCCCCGTTGGGCTTCGGACTTCCGCGATTTGCCCAGCCGCATGAAAAAACTGCAGCGCCGGGGATGATCCTTGTGGATTTTCGGCTTTCGGTGCTTGGCTTTGGCCAGGTCCCTAGCTCCACACGCTGACGGCTGTGCGAAACAGCGCAAAAGTTGATTTGAAGACATCATGCATCGAAATGATCGGCGCGAGTGGACAAGCGGTTCAAAGGGCGAGCGTAAGATTCATCAAAAGCGTTCGGTGGGCGATGCGTTGTTCAAGGCGTTTGGCAAAACGCTGCCTCCGATGCGTCGTGTACCTGATGGGAGGCGGGTATACTGCGTGGGAGATATTCATGGTCGTGACGACCTGCTCGCTGAGATGGCCGAACGCGTTGAGGCCGATATGAGCGTGCGGTCGTTCGACCAGGTGGTGACGGTTTTTCTCGGCGATTACGTGGATCGCGGTCTTGGCTCCATGCGCGTGGTTGAAAGACTTGCGAGCGGCGAATGGCCAACCCGCATGATTGCGCTCGCGGGCAACCACGAAGACCTTCTATTGGCCTTTCTGGAAGAGGAAGGGGTCCTCGACGCCTGGCGTAGGCTGGGCGGGCTGGAAACCTTGCATTCCTATGGAGTGGATGTCGGGCGGGCCATGGCCGGACGCGGGTTCGGCGCGGTTCAAGCTGCGTTCGCGGCTGTTTTGCCCGAGCGCCACCGGGATTTTTTGCAAAACCTGGAGATTTCAGCGTGTATCGGAGATTACTTTTTCTGCCATGCCGGGGTAAGGCCTGGCGTGCCGCTTAATCGCCAACATCGCAATGATCTGTTGACCATCCGAGATGCCTTTCTGTCCAGTGAGGCGGAGCACGGAAAACTTGTTGTACACGGCCACACGCCTTCGCTTGTCGCAGAAATTCGCCCCAATCGGATCGGAATTGACACTGCCGCCTATGCGACTGGCCGCTTGACCTGCCTTGTTTTGGAAAAAGATCAACAGCGTCTCCTGCAGGTGGGTGACGACAACCGGGGGCGGGATGTCGAAGCGGGCAGCAGCTATGGGCGGATTTAGAGCCCGGAAACCGAGTCCCTTGGACCTTTGATCGGATCTCGACCTACTACCAAGGATGGTGCTATTTTGCTCCGCCGCCCGACTTTCGGGCCGATATTTCTTGGCTTCTGAGGATGCATTTGTTGGCTTCAGTCCTTAAAATTCAGATTCGGCCTCCATGCCGAAACTGGGCGCCGGGGTCGCCTAGGACCATCGGCTGTAGGCAGTCAACAATGCCGCGGTGCGATGGACAATTCAATGTACATAAACGCGGGACGGATCCCAGTCGATGAACGTCGGACTTAGGATTCCCAGCAAGGTCGACACTGAGCAATTGGAGCGCACGTTCGACCTGCGCCAATATTTAAATTTCGTCTGGCGCAATTGGATGTTCATTGCTTCAGTTACGGCATTTGTGTTTCTGATGGGCGTAATCTATCTTGTCCGCGCGACTCCGCTCTACACCGCGACGACACAGGTGCTGCTCGAGCATCGCCAGAAGGCCCCGGGGCTGGATGCTGTCATCAATGAAAATACCATTGATAATTATTCATATATTGAGAATCAGCTTGCTATCCTACGTTCCGATTCACTGCTGCGAAGGGTCGCCATCAAAGAGTTGATTGCGCCACCAAGTAGCGATAAACCGCAGGCGGCCGCGGAAGACAAAAACGATCAGGCGGCAAGGGAAAAGGCCATCGGAAATGGAATAAATCGTTTGCGAGGAGCTTTGGCGGTCTCGCGTAGCGGGCAGGCTCAGGTACTTAGCATATCGATCACTTGGGTTAATCCCGTGCGAGCCGCCCAGCTCGCCAATGCGGTAGCCGATGCCTATGTCGTTGACCAGCTCGACGCCCGCCTCGAGGCGACCAAGCGAGCCTCGGGTTGGCTCAGTGATCGCCTTGTGGAAATGCGCCGGAAACTTCGCCATTCGGAAGAAGCGGTGGCAAAGTTTCGTGAGGAGCACGGCCTCACGCGTAGTGGTCCGACAGTCGCGCTTAATAACCAGCAACTTGCGGATTTGAATAGCAAGCTGATCGCCGCACGCACCGACGCCGAAGAAAAAAAGGCACGCGTTAAGGTTCTCGCCGATCTCGTTGCGGGCAAAAAGACGATAGACGCACTGCCGGACTCGCTAGTGCCCCAGTCGAGCGTCATAGCGGCCCTGCGCGCGAATTTAGCGAGCGCCTCGCAACGTGAGGCTCAGCTGCTGGCGCGTTACGACAGCCGATACCCAGCAGTGGTGAACGTGGAAGCCGAGAAGCGGGATATCCAGCGGAGCATCGCGGCCGAAGCCAAGCGGATAACGCAGAGCGTTGAGAGCGATTACGTACTGGCAAAGGCCCGCCTTGACGCCATGGAACGGGCGATGCGTGCGGCCACCGGACAAGGCGAGCTTAGTAATGAAGATGCGGTAAATTTGCGAGAACTGGAAAGAACAGCGGCGATAGACAAAACGCTGTTTGAGGACTTTCTGCAGAAGTCCAAAATCACTGGCGAGCAGGTAACGTTTCGGGCGCGTGACGTCCGGGTGATCATGCCAGCGGAACCTGGCGGTCAGAGCTTTCCAAACACAAGAAGGGTCTTACTGACGGTGCTGTTTGCTGGGCTTGGCCTTGGTCTCGGCGGCGCGTTCGCAATGGAAATGTTGAAGGCCGGGTTCACCGCTCCGCGCGAAGTCGAGGCGGCGCTGGGATTACCCGTCCTTGCCTCTGTGCGCCAGATGAAAAAGATTGAGCTCGTTAAGGACGGCAAGAGCATCCCAGTGCCGTTTTACCAGATCCATTATCCATTCTCTCCTTTCAGCGAAGCCGTGCGCACTTTGCGCAGTAGCATCCACATGTCGGACGTCGACCAGCCGCCGAAGGTTGTCCACGTCACGTCAGCGCGTCCTGGCGAAGGCAAAACAACCATTGCGTTGAGCCTGGCAATCTCGGCGGCTTCTGCTGGCTTGAAGGTCGTGTTTGTTGATGCCGATCTTCGGCACCCTGCAGCGACGCGCTTTTTCAAGTTGGAACAGGAAAAGGGCCTCGTCGATGTGCTGATGGGTGGGGCGACCGTCGAAAACGCGCTAAGGTTTCATAAGGACCTCAAACTGACGGTCATATCCGCAGGCAGTAAAAGCTTAAACCCATCCGATGTGCTTGGATCGGAGCGCATGAAAATGCTCATTTCCCAGCTGAAGGAGAGGTTCGATTACGTCGTGCTGGACACGCCGCCGGTCGGTCCGGTCATCGACCCCGTTATCGTGGCAAATCTCGCTGATAAAACCATTTTCGTTGTGCAATGGGCCTCGACGCCCCGTGAGTTGGTCGAAACCTCCGTTCAACAGGTATCAGCTCAGAAGCGTGTTGCAGGCGTCGTCTTCAATTCCATCAATGAAGATCGCGCAAAAAAATATAGCGGCGAATATTACCATAGGAAAAGTTACGAAAAATATTATTCCGAAAGATCAGCTTAGTGATCAAACTTACCGCAGCAAGGGAAGACGGCCGAAGGCCTGACAATCGCATGCGAGCCATGAGTTTCGGCCACACTCGTCCATCAAACGATGGGGTACCGGCGGCGCGCCGGCTTCTCGTCGCCTTTGGTCGATCGCAAGCGTCGCAGGCGGACAATGTGGTGCTTCGGTTATTCAAACCTGAGTTCGTGCTTGACTTGATCGAACGCGCTGCGATCGTAGTGTTGTTTGTCTTTTTTGTGCACCGGATGCTGCCAAGGCTTTTGTCCCTGGTGCTGATCCAGCTTGCCCACCCCGAATTGCTCCTCTCCGCGGCCTCGATCAACGGCCAAGCGTTTCTGCTCGTCGTTTCCGAGAGCCTGGCCGTGGCACTCATCCTGGCAAGGCGCCACTCGTCTTCGATTTCATCGCATCCGGTCGATTGGGCGCTATGTTGCGTGGCGGTAGGCTTCCCACTGCTGGCGACGCCGGCGTCTGCCGGTAAAATCATCCCCGGGCAAATTGCGACCACGCTGATGCTCGTTGGCCTGGTCATGCAAATCGCCGCCAAGGCTAGCTTATGGCGCAGTTTCGGCGTTGTGCCGGCAAACCACGGCGTGAGAACCAACGGACTCTACCGTGTCCTGCGGCACCCGATGTATGCCGGTTATGCAATTACCCATATCGGTTTTCTACTGGGCTTCCCTTCTCTTCATAATGCACTCCTTTATGCGGCAACCTTTGCCATCCAGGTCGGGCGGATGATTTGCGAAGAGGCTATTCTTATGCAGGATTCGCAATACCAAGCTTACGCCGCGCGCGTGCGACATCGTCTGCTGCCCGGTATTTTTTGACTCCCGACTCGATTTGGTTTGGCTGGTTTGGCTATCGATGTGCGACAATCCCGTCCGCGCGATGGCCGGCTTAGAAGACAAATCTTCGAGTGCATTTGCCACGGGAACTCACGTCTCATGCTGCCCTTGGCGTGTGTCGTTCATCCACAGGTCGGTTTTGGCTGAGCCGTTAGTGGCTATTGTTGACCATTCAGCAACAATTTAAAACTCATTGAGCTTCCGCTCGCTGCCACGTATCTTTTGTGACTGCAGTTCGTCGATAAGCCGCGCCCAGCTCCGAACGGCATGCATTTTCGTGAATTGAATATCAACCATCGCACGTGCTCGAGCGCCCATGGTCGCACGAAGCGACGGGTCGTTCATCAGGAGGGTCAAGGCCTCCACTAAAGCATCGATGTCACCCGGCTCGACTATGACGCCGCAGTCGTGATGTTGGACCAAGGTTGCGATTTCGCTGGTCCTGCTTGTGATCGCAATAATGGGTCTTCCGGCGGCGGCCGCAGCATAGAACTTGCTGGGAACAACGAGGCCTTCGAATTGCGGACGCAACGAGACCCAGTGCACGTCTGGAACCGAGAGCGAATATTTGAGAATCTCACGAGGCTGGTAAGGGTAAAAGATGAGTTGCTGTAGGCCTTGTTCTCGCGTTGCTTGGGCGAGCCTCTCGAATAGGCGTCCACCACCGATGCAAAGGAAAACGATGCGCGGATCCTTGCTCAGCCGCCGTGCGGCGCCCAGGATCGTTTCGAATTCGTGGACCCGGCCAAGATTGCCCGAATAGCCGACGACAAATTTTTCGCTCAGTTTCCATTGGCGACGCAGCGGATTTTCGGCGGCGGCCACGGGGGAAATTCCATTATCGGCGAAATTTGGAATAGGTCTAATAGATTGCCTCGGGATCCCGCGGGCTAAAAGATGTTCGGTCATGCGTTTACCAACGACGACGTTTAGCCTTGCCGCCTTGATCGAACGATCCCGCACATAGATAAGTAGACCGCCGATCGGGCCTTTCAGCCATAACATGCCCGATGCCACGGCCACTTCGGGATAAAGGTCCTGCAGCCAATTGATCAGTATTGCGGCGCTGCGTTTGACAATCGAAAGGACCGCCACGGAAAGGAGCGGCGGATCCGTCATCGCTATGACAATGTCGTCAGCGGAAGTGATGGCGGCGAGCGTGCGCCTGATCGCGACGTAAAACGAGATGTAATCGATCGCTCTACCTAACAGATGTGACCGCCCGAAACGTGTGGTGGATACGCGGTGGATCGTGACCCCGCCGGCAATCTCCTTGGCGGGCAATTTCGCACCCGGATCGTCATAAAGTTGCTGGCTTGTGATGACGTGCACCTCGCGATTGAGTGCTGCGAGCGCGACGGTGAGATCGGTGAGGATTTGACTTGTTGCGGAATGATCAGGGAAATAATAGCGGTTCAGGAAAATAACCCGCTGCATAGACGCTAATCTATTTACTGCGTATTGGTCTATTTGGCATCGGCACCGGTATCGCCACAAGTGTTTCAGCCGGCGTTTCCGCTCTTACAATGAAGCCAATGGTCATCAGCAAGATCCGCAGATCGAGCCAAAAAGAAGCATTGCGAACATACCACTCGTCGAGCTCTTTCTTTTCTTCCACGGAGATTGAGTTCCCACCCTTGACTTGCGCCCACCCGGTGAGGCCGGGCCGTACCATCAGCCGCAATTGGGCATCAGGCGGCTGATCACACGGCAAGAGCGGACGCGGTCCGACCAATGACATGTCGCCCACCAGCACGCTCAAAAGCTGCGGCAATTCGTCAAGCCGCAAGCGGCGGACAAATTTGCCGATCGAGGACATGCGATCAGATGGTCCGATCGGTAATCCCTTGGCGTTAAAGAGCGACTTTAGGGTACGAAATTTATAAAGCAGGAAAGGGCTGCCGGCGACACCGACACGCTGTTGCCAAAACAAAACGGGTGATCCGACATCAAGCAGCATAATGGCGGCAACGAGCAGCATGAGCGGCGAGAGGACGATAAGCAATGCAAGCCCAATCACCACGTCCGCAATTCGCTTGAAACGGAAGTGGCCTGGAAGCTGAACGGTCGCTGTAGACCTTGGAAAGGTGATCTCCTCGACGACGACTGGGGCTGAGGCCGGTGCGATGCCGACGAGCAAGGGCACAAAATCGATTTTTATATCTCGGAATGCACAAATGCGGTCGACTTCCGACATTTCCTCGACCGGGAGCATATCTCGATCCCCGCCGACAATGACCCGATCGACGACTACGCCGTGCTCCGCAAACTCTTGAATGACCGATTCGAGTTGCGTTGGTTGGCCCAACACACGTACACCTCCCACGGATCTGCCCCTCATCTGCGGATCATTATCGAGAATTCCGATGACTTTCCGTGGTTGCGTCGAATAGGCATTCATCAATTTTATATAAAGCGAAGAAAGCCGGGTACCGCCGATCATTATAATGTGTTCGGTAGCTTGCTGCCCGGAAGCGATGAGCTGAGGCCGAGAATCGTGCCGCAGTCGAATGGCCACCCGATAGACGACCAAGCCAGCCGCCAATATCAATGCATGGATGATCGGCGCCGTGCGCGGGATGTTTTCCGAGCGGATAGCGATAAACAGAACCAGGGTTGTCAGCAGCTCGGAAACCACAACGGCTTTTCCGATGTCCAATGCATCGGCTACCGAAAAGTGCCGGGCGATGCCGTCGCGGATGCGAAAGACAAGAAATGCAATGAGCGACAGGCCAAAAGAGACGACACAATATAGCGCGGCTGCCTTGACGCCCGTCGTGTCAGTGAGGTTCACATTTCGCAGGTACAAGGCGACGATCGGGGAGGCCGCCGCCCAAATGACGTCGAACGGGGAAAAACGAATCTGAAAAGAGCCCCGCGATGTTGGAATGTTCATAATGCAGCGCTTTTTATTTTTTTCTGGACCTCAAAAATAATACCAAGATGACCGGAGGCAACACAACTCTGATTTCAGCCTGTGTCGGCGTGTGCCAATGCCTTTAAGGTATAGTGCAGTGTGCAGACTCTTGGAACCCGCATACGACCAAAAAATGGCGACCGTCTTTGCTGGAACTAACTCTTGGCAATCGTTCTGGGAGCGGCCGGCCCTGGCAGGAGTTCGCTGGTCCGCCCCGTCAGCCAGTAGGCCAAGAGTCCAACCCACTCGTGAACGGCAAAATCGGTGCGTCTCAGGCCACCGCTCAGCGACAGCGAGAGACCGAGGTACAGGTGTTTGAAGGTGGTCCAATCGACCGGATAGGCTTCGACTGGAAAACCGGCGCGGCGGAAGCATCCTACGGCGCGCGGCATGTGCGCGGCCGAGGTGACCAGCAGCCAATGCTCGCCGGGCTTGGGCTTTGGCGATGGCTTTGCTGAAGATTGCGTTCTCCGCCGTGTTGCGCGCGCGCCGCTCGAGGATCACGCGTTGGCGTGGCACGCCGAAGTCGTCAAGCACGCGATAGAGGACGTCGGCTTCCGCAAGCCCACCCGGAACGAGTGAGGCATTGCCACTGGAATAGATGATGCGGGCCCGCGGGAACTGTCGTGCCAATTTGACGAGGGCGATAAGTCGCCCCGCAGCACGGGGGACAGCCGGTGAGCCTCGGTCGAGCGTGAGGTCGGGCGCAATCACCCCACCCAAAACGACGATGCCGTCCGGCGCTCCGCGCGAGGGATCCCAGGGCGGGAAGCGGTTCTCTAGCGGATGGATGAGCACTTGTGCCACCGGCAAATAGCCGGCGGCTCCCAATAGCAAGATGCTCGCGGCCGCCAATTGGGCGCCCGCCCGCCGACAGCGCGTCGCCATCAGCACAGTACCGACCAGGCCGATGGTGAAAAACAGGTTTGACGGCGACAACAGAGGGGTGACGGTCTTGGATAGGATGAAAAACATAGCAACCCCTCGTCAGATCAAAGCTGAGAAGTGGAAGAGAATGGCAGCGAAAAATCGTGGCTGCAGAATTTCTCCTTTGACCAAAGGCTTTGGACCCTGCCACTGTTGCAATTCTGTATCACTCAACGATTAGTTAGGTCGGCCGATTTAAAAACTCTGAAAAGAGCTTTAGGCCTTGGCGTGGGTGGTCTAGAACCGCTGTGGACCCCAATGATCGATCTTCATTGCCATATTTTGCCTGGCGTGGACGATGGCGCAAAGTCGGTTGAGATTTCGCTGGAAATGGCGCGGCTAGCCGCCGCCGATGGCATTAAAATCATTGCGTGCACACCGCATATCCTGCCCGGCGTTTACCCGAATACGGGTTCGGCCATAAGGTCCGCAATCGCCCGGCTTAGCCAATTGATTGATCGAGCTGAGATTCCGGTGCAGCTTGTCACTGGCGCGGACGTTCATATTTCCCCTGATTTGTTGCCACAACTGCGCGATGGGCGCGCTCTCACGCTCAACAACTCGCGGTATTTTCTGCTGGAACCGCCGCATCACATTTTACCGCCGCGCCTTGAGCATCACATCTTTGAGTTGCAGACGGCTGGGTATGTGCCTATAATTACACATCCGGAGCGATTGTCATGGATCGAGGGCCAATATGACTTCATCAAGCGCTTGGTATATAGTGGCAATCTATTGCAATTGACCGCTGGGTCGCTTATGGGCCGATTTGGCCGGCGGCCGCGCTACTGGGCGGAGCGAATGGTAGAGGAGGGGCTTTGCCATTTACTGGCAACGGACGCGCATGATACGCAGCAACGAGCGCCGCGAATGTCGGAAGCCCGCGAGATAATAGCCCGAAAGCTCGGTGTTGAAGAGGCAACAAATATTGTGTTGACGCGGCCGCTCGCAATCCTGAACGATGTCAGCGCCGACGAGCTTCCGGTGCCGCTGAGGGTGGCGCCACGCGTCGCCTCTGCAACGTCGGTTTGGGGTAATCTTCCGGGCCGGCTTCGTCGCGCAATTGGGAACCGAGGCAACTGAATGGGAAAACTCGCTTCCTTTTTTTGCCTGGTGCTGATGCTGGCCGTCCCGATTGTTGTTTCGGGCTGCCAGACGGATACCGCACAATCCAATAGCCCTAGCATAGCTCGGGCGCCAGCATCGGCCTCGTCACCTGCGAGTGGCGAAACCGCGATAGCCGCGCAAACGGCCGAGCCTGTTGTAGCGGCGCAGCCGGCATCAGCTTCCGCGCTTGCTGATGCCGATACGGCAGCGACTGACTATAGAATCTCGCCGCGTGACATTCTGCTGGTATCGGTCTTTCAAGTTCAGGACCTCAACAGTACGGTCGAGGTCAGCGAAGATGGCAGTATTACTTTGCCGCTCGTTGGAAAGATGCGGGTGAGCGGCAAAACCACTCGAGACGCGGAGGAGTTAATTGCTGACAAGCTTGGAAAGAAATACCTGCAATCGCCGCAGGTGAGTGTATCGGTCAAGACGTATGGCAAAAGAATAACCGTGAGCGGTGCGGTCAAAGCTCCACGCGTGCTTTCCGATGACGGCAACCTTACACTCACGCAGGCAATCGCAAGTGCTGGCGGTACATCAGACCTTGCCGACTCGAGCCGGATACACATTGCGCGATTGAGGAATCAGCGTGTCCAAGACGCGGTCTACAATCTCAACACCATACAAGCTGGGCAGGCGACAGACCCTCTGCTCAAAGGGGGCGATATCGTGGTGGTGGAAGAGTCCGGAACGCGCGTGGCGCTGAAGAACGTCAAGGATGTGCTTCCGTTCGCGATGTTTGCAACTCTATTCTAGCGGTGCAGTGGTCTGAGGGAAAGCTGGTGGCGTCCAATGCATGCACCTAACTTTGATTTTCATCGAGACCGGCTGCCATCGATCGTGGCGGATGAGCCACGTTCGCTCGCCCGCCATGATGATTTGATCGGCTACCTTGGCGAACGCAATCCTAGCGGAGAGCCGGCCACCGACTTTCGAACGTTGCTCTTTGCAGGGCTTCGCCTGGCACTGAAATATCGATGGCTGATCCTCGCAATTTGCTGCGTCGCATTGGCTATCGGATTTGTGGTGACCTTTACAGCCACCCCGATTTATCGGGCGACAACCGTCATACAGATCAACCGCGAAGCACCGAAAGTCGTCAGGACCAACACTCCCGCAGAAGATCAAATGGGTGGCGATACCTTCCGATTCTATAGCACGCAGTACGACCTGCTTAAAAGTCGGTCGCTGGCAGAGCGTGTCGCAGCGGACCTTGATCTCGCTAATCAGTCGAACTTTCTGCAGCCGCCCTCAACGTCATCTTGGGGGAAGCTGCGCCGCCTGGTTCTTCCGGCCTCATCCAGTTCCGGAGGAAATCAAGGCAGCTTTGATCAGAGGAAAGCTGCTGCGGCCGGCATGGTTCGAGGCGGCCTGACAGTCGCGCCTGTGCCTCAATCAAGCTTGGTCAACATTTCGTTCGATAGTCCTAGCCCTGGTTGGGCAAAGCGCATCGCTGATGGAGTTGCCGAGAGTTACGTTTCCCAAAATCTTGAGCGCCGTTATGGTGCCACAGCCTATGCACGCAAGTTTTTGAAGGAGCGGTTGGCCGAGCTGAAACTCAAGCTGGAAGAGTCGGAGAAGGCATTAGTCACTTATGCCGATCAGAAAGAGATTATTGTGCCTACCGTGTCCAGTAAGGATGGCAGCCAACCACAATCGCTGGCCGATTCCGATTTACAAGCATTGAATGCCGCCTTGCAAGCCGCAACGACAAGTCGAATTGCGGCGCAAGAGCTCTGGGAGCAGGCAAACGCCAGCAAAGGGCTCGGAGTACCTCAAATTTTGGAGGACAAGTCGATCTCGGCACTGCGCGCACAGCGCGCCGCTTTGATGGCGAATTACCAGCAGAAGCTGTCGATGTTTAAGCCGGCCTACCCCGACATGCGCAAGCTCAAGGCGCAGATTGATCAAATCGATAAGGAGATTAAGTCTGAGGCCGACGTTATAAGGCACTCGCTCAAAGCGCGATATGAAGCAGCCATGCAACAAGAGGCATTACTGAAAGAAAAGATTAATGAGACAAAGCAGGGCGTTCTCAAGACTCGCAGCAAAGAAATTCAGTACAATATCCTGAAGCGCGAAGCTGACACCAATCGCACACTATACGAGGGATTGCTTCAGCAGTACAAAGACATCGGCGTCGCAGGTGCGGTTTCAACCAATAATGTTTCCATCATTGATCGCGCCACGGTCCCGGGTGGTCCCTATAAGCCGAGCCTGAAAAAGAATTTACAAATATCGCTGCTATTGGGCCTACTTATCGCAGGGCTAGTAATCGCTCTACTCGAAATTCTGGACGACAGCTTCAAGTCCGCGGAAGAAATCGAGGAGCAACTTGGCTTGGCAGTGCTGGGCCTCCTTCCGCTTACCCACGGCGACGTTGCCGCAGAAATTACGGGAACGTCCCATTCACCCTTGGCAGAGGCATTCCGCTCGTTTCGAACCGCCATCCAATTTTCGACTGAAGAAGGCATGCCAAAGAGCCTCCTGGTAACGAGCGCCCAACCGAGTGAAGGAAAATCAACTAGTGCTTTCGCCTTGGCGTACAATCTCGCTCAGCTTGGAATGAGGGTGTTGCTTATCGACGGCGATCTTCGCAATCCGTCGCAACACCTGCTCCTGAAACGTGACAACAGCGTCGGTCTTTCCAATTATCTCTCGGGCGCTCCGACTTCGGTTAGCATATTCCAGGAAACCAGTATAAAAGGCCTGTACTTGCTGCCTTCCGGCCCCTTGCCGCCGAATCCAGCGGAGCTTTTGGCGGGCTCGAAGCTGATGTCGCTTTTATCGGTCGCACGCGAAAAATTCGACTCGGTGATTATCGATGGGCCGCCAATTCTAGGACTGGCTGACGCTCCGTTGCTTTCGAGCATGGCCGGCGGAACATTGCTGGTCGTGGCAGCGGGAGAGACACGGCGCGGTATTGTTAAATCGGCGGTGAAACGTTTGCATTTTGCTCGCGCGCGGATGATAGGCGCGGTCATCAACAGGTTTAACTTCAGTACTGCAGGCTATGCATATGGGCACGGATATAACTATGGGGCGCTAGAGCATTACGGCTATGGCCAGAATGCCCAGGCCCAGTTGGGGCACTCCCCAGGGCCTTAGTCAATGGGATCGGGGCACGCTGTTGAGCTAGCGTTGGATCTTGCTCGGATGCCCGCTTTGGTGCGCAATGCGGCTAAGCTGCCAATTCCACAGGACGTAATCGAGGTTATGCAAATTGCGGCGCGTTCTACGACCGCATGTCAGAATGCGGTGGTCGCGACCGGCGAACCGGAAGCGGTCCTGGTAGAGGCGGCGCGGTTTTATCTTCAGCAATTATTGTTTCAGCCGGATGCTGATTGTTATCGGGTGCTGGGTGTGAAGCCAGGTGCCTCGCGCGCGACAGTCCGAAACCATATGCGATGGCTGATGTTATGGCTCCATCCCGATCGTAACAACGAGCTGGATGCCATTTACGCCGAGCGCGTTCTGAAGGCGTGGCGAGAGATAGCGAAGCAACGAGTGCCAGTCCATTTTACAGGTGCTCAAAACAAAAGCCTACACAGAACAACCCAGTCGTTTCCGCCATGGATCAAATATCCAACAAGTCAACCGCAGCGCGGAATTGGCTTCCTTCGGCGGGTTGGCTTATGGAAAGCATCGATCGGTTTGGTGCTTTTCGTCGTGATATTGGCAGTTTTATATTATTTTGGCGTTGGTCAAACGAATGCGTACGAATCTCATGCAACAACGGTGACGACCGAAATGCCTGGAACAGCTGCCGATCGTCTGACTTTATTTGACCGATAAGCATCATGACCGTGGCCGGGCATTCGAGGCGACATGGACATCGGAGGCGGCATGCGCGTGGCGTGTCGTCACGATTTGATGCGGCTTTGCGCACCTTTGTCGATGTGCTGATCGGTCGTAAGCCGGCAACGAGCGCAAGGCACCATGACCATCGGCCAACCCACGACGGTAGGCATGGCACGCTGCCTCGAGTCGTTTCGCCCTTGCGTCATATTATCGATACGTTGATTGGGCGTCAGTCAGGCGTACGGCGCAATCAAAGGAACCGGCCAGCCCATCATCATGGGCACCACTCAAATCGTGATCATCGCCGAAATCAACATGAACAGGATGTCAAACACCCCAAGCACAGCTGGCTGATACGAAAAGAATTCAGCATCGCGCGGCTTTGTGCAATTATTGGATTATGCCTCACATTGGTATGGCTTGGATGGCGCGTCATCGCTCTAACAACCATACAAAGTATAGCAGGATCTCATCCTGATGCAGCATTAACTTGGCTCGCTGATGAACCCACTGCCCTCAATCAACTCGCGCAACAGGAATTGCTCGATCCGGATGGCAATCTCGATTCTGCGCGAGGATGGGCGCAGCGTGGTCTGCGCTCAAACCCACTGAACGCGCGAGCCTTGACTTTGCTTGGCTTGATTGCGGAACGAAAGGGCGACCGAAAGGGCGCAGAGGCGTTGATGAGGGCTTCCGGCGCGCGGACGTGGCGCGATCTGACGGCCGACGAGTGGCTGTTCAATCGGGAAATTAGCCGCGGCGACTACCTCAATGCGCTCGGGTATGCGGATGCTGTCTTGCGAATGCATTCTGATTTGCAAACTAAGTTTTTTCCCGCACTAGCCGTCTTCACCACCAATCCGCAGGCATTCAAGGCCCTAACCGATTTTCTCGCGACTTCGCCGCCGTGGCGCACCTGGTTCTTGGCACAGTTATCGGCCCGCTTGGCCAATCAAGGTCGGTTGGTTCAACTGTACAGAACGCTCAGCCAAAGCAGGAATCCACCGACGAAAAATGAGCTGCAACCATATCTTGAGCGGCTTATTAAGGATGCGGATTTTGAACAAGCCTATCAAACCTGGTACACGACGTTGCCGCCGGAGCAACAAGCGGATAAGAATCATCCGTTCAATCGCGATTTCAAATTCCCGCTTGATGGCCTGCCGTTTAATTGGGAGCTGGAGAGCATTTCCGGGGCTGACTCCAAGGTCGTTCCGATCGAGGGCAGCGGAAAACCAGCCCTGCGTGTGCAGTTTTCCGGCGCGCGCGTTCATTTCGCCAACGTGAAGCAACTGATGCTGCTTCCTCCCGGCAGCTACACCTTTAGCGGGAGGGTGAAGACCGAGGCGTTGCGTACCTCCCGCGGGCTATGGTGGCACATCTTCTGTGCCAACAAGCCGACGACTAGCCTCGCACATACCGATCTAGTAGTGGGCACGCTGCCGTGGACAGATTTTTCGGCCAGATTTGAGGTCCCGGCCTCTGACTGCAAGGCCCAGTGGCTGCAACTTGAGCTTCCTGCCCGTATCGACCCGGAATTGAAGATAGAAGGTCAGGTCTGGTATCAGTACCTGCGAATCACGCCCACCCCACCGCTTGACCAGTGAATTGTTGCTGATATGCCACACAAGGCACAAAAAGACGCTTGTCGGGGAAACTTGGTCAGACCCACTTGCACTGTGCAATATGCACCGGTACACTACAAAAAGGAAAAAGAGGTGGGCTATGCGCGGCATTTTGGCAATTGGGTTGGCGTGTTTGTTGACCATTGCGTCCCCGGCATTCGCCGCGGACCTAAACATGCCCTCCATGCCGGTGAAAGCGCCACCTCTGGTAGCGCCACCACCCGAGCCGGTATTTGACTACACCGGTCTGCTGCTCGGCGCGGCAATCATCGGTGGCATTGCAGCATGCGTCGCATGGTGCGCCCCTGGGCACGAGCAAGAATTTGTATCGCAGCCGGTGAGCCCGGGGTCGCCGAACCTGCCCAATTCCTAAGTTTCGCGTCCCCCCTAACTGACATGCTCGCGGTAAGCCAAACGCTTATCGCGAGGTTTGTCGCGCCTATAAAGGGCACGCATTTCATTCTAAATTTTGATTGCATCTGCGTCGGCGCAGCTTCGTCGTAAATACCCAGCTCCGAAAGGTATTCGCATTGCGTACCAATGCGGCTGTGACCATCCCGCTACCGCGTTTCGCTACGGCCGCGTTCCTGCCCTATGCCTGCTTCGTCGTCGCTCTGGCGATGCTTTTTGGTGGCGGGGGCGGGCAGGCATGGTCGGACGCCATCGTCCAATTGGCGGCTTTGCCGCTTCTGGCCGCGGCAGTACTCAAGCTCAGTCCAGCGCAGTTCGATCGAGGTGGCCAGTGGGCCTTCATTCTGCTGTGCGCAATATTTTCCTTACCGCTCCTGCAATTAGTTCCGATGCCCCCATCGTTGTGGAGCGCCTTGCCAGGCCGTGAAAAAATCGTGTCGGCTTATCAGGCAGCTGGGATGACCTTGCCTTGGCTGCCGATCAGTCTGGATCCACTCTCAACGTGGCGCTGTCTCGTGTCATTAATTCCGCCGTCCGCCATCTTTCTGGCGATACTATCGATTGGTAGAAAGGGACGTCTCGCAATTATTGGCATCATACTGGTCATTGCTCTCGCGAGTGTGCCGCTGGATTTAATGCAGCTTGCGGGCGGCCCCCATAGCCCTCTGCGGTTCTTTGCCATCACAAATATGTTTCGCGGTGTAGGATTTTTTGCCAACAGCAATCATAATGCTGCATTTCTTTATTGCAGCATTCCATTTGCGGTGGCATTGGCCATGGGTTTCGCCGGTACCCGTCATCGGAGACGCTGGCCGGCAGCCTTATTACTAACGGGTATATTGGCTGTGATCATGATAGGATTAGCGACAACCTATTCGCGTGCCGGAATTGCGCTGAGTTTTGTCGCTGGATTGTCCAGCGCTGCGCTGGCCTGGCGGCTGGCACCTGAGAGCTCACGTCGGACCATTGTGCGCATTGCCGTCATCGGCAATCTGCTCGCGCTGCTTATAGTCTTTCAGTTTGGGTTTGCAGCACTGTCGGAGCGAGCCGAATCTCAAGGTCTGAAAGACGTGCGGTGGCCGGTCGCCGGAGTTACCCTGCAAGCAGCGTCGACGAATTTGCCCTTGGGTACCGGCCTTGGCACCTTTGTGGCAGTCTACCAGATGTTTGCGCCGCGCACCTTACTCGGTGAAACTTATGTGAACCATGCGCACGACGATTGGTTGGAATTGTGGCTCGAAGGTGGTGTGCCCGCCCTCGTCGTTGCTTTCTTGTTTCTGTGTTGGTATGTCATCGCCAGCGTTCGTGTCTGGCGCAATGATAGCGATGGCGGCGAAAAGATCGACTGGGCGCTCGCGTGTGCAGGATCGATTGTCATCTTTCTTTTGTTAGTACATTCGGTACTCGACTTTCCGCTACGGACCTTCGCAATGATGACGATACTAGCGATCAGCTGTGCGCTCGTGTTGGATTTCGCTTGGGGTCGATCTGCGCGTGATGTTTCCCCCTACGGTGTGGAAGGGGTAGGAAAAGAGGGTCGCGCGCCGAAGGGTGACATGAAGCTGACCGCGCGGTAGGTATTGACCCATATGGTTCCGGCTCGGAGCCGTTCCGACATCAAACTCTGGGTCCATCGGCCAGCCCATAGATCGTGTCGTTGGCAGGAAGGCCGGTACTTCGAGGACGTCCTCGATCTAGTTGTTAGATCGTGGCCTGACGCAAAGTTTGTACTAGCGGCTAGTTCGCGCGGCAGCGCAGGAAGGCCGGGATTTCGAGGACGTCCTCGTCGATCGAATTGTGCGGGAAGCTGAGGGGCTGCTCGCGCGCGTAGCCGCTGGTGTGGACGCTCAAGTTGCGGGGGTCAATTGGGCGGGACGCGGCATTGGCGCGAGCAGTCCGGCCTACAACCGAAGCTAGACGACGCTGCTCTGCATGATCGTCACCAAATTCCTTGCGCCGGGCGCGAATTTCATTCTGCGGCGGTAGCGGCAGTTCGCCGATAGGGGGCATGCGCGGCGCACGCTCCACGCGTTCGGAAGCTGGCGTAAGAGGGGTTGTTACCGGCAGCGACGGCTCGGCCTGCGCCGGCTCGAGCAAAGATGGCGTTATCGGCATCGGCCGTGATGAAATGTCCTTTGTTGCCGCCGCTGGTGCCCTAACCCAGGTTCCGTCCGCGATGCGAGGGCTTTCATTGCGCAGCTTGCCGGCGAGCTCTGTAAGCGAGCTTTCGCCGGGCTGGACCTTGTGCGTCACGCCGGTGTTGTCGATGCCGGTGGCAACCACCGAAACGCGGACGATTCCTTCCAAGCTGTCGTCGAAGGTGGCACCAACGATGATGTTGGCGTCCGGCTCCGCCTCTTCGCGGATGCGGGTGGCAGCTTCGTCGACCTCGAATAACGTCAAGTCTTTCCCGCCCGTAATCGAGATTAACAGGCCACTAGCGCGTTTGATCGAGGGGTCTTCAATTAACGGATTTGAGATCGCGGTCTCAGCGGCGGTAAGCACGCGCTTTTCACCGGAAGCCTCGCCCATGCCCATCATCGCCTTGCCCTTCTCGCGCATAACCGCACGCACATCGGCGAAATCAAGGTTGATGAGCCCTTCTTTCACTATCAGGTCGGTGATGCAGGCCACACCCGAGTAAAGCACCTTGTCGGCCATGGCGAAGGCGTCGGTAAAAGTGGTCTTCTCGTTGGCCACCCGAAACAGGTTCTGATTCGGAATGATCAGCAGTGTATCGACTACCTTCTGCAGGTCGACGATGCCTGCCTCGGCAAGGCGCATGCGGCGTTGGCCCTCGAAGTGGAACGGCTTGGTGACCACACCGATGGTAAGAATGCCAAGTTCGTGCGCGATGTTGGCAATGATCGGCGCCGCGCCGGTACCGGTGCCGCCGCCCATGCCAGCGGTGACAAACACCATATGCGCGTCGGCCAACTGATCGTGGATTAACTTGGCTGCCTCTTCCGCTGCCGCCCGTCCAACCTCGGGCTGCGAGCCGGCGCCGAGCCCCTCGGTCACCCGCGCGCCCATCTGAATGATGCGCTCCGCTTTGGACATAGTGAGCGCCTGCGCGTCTGTGTTGGCGACGACGAAATCGACGCCCCGCAGGCCGGCTGCGATCATGTTGTTGACGGCATTGCCGCCGGCGCCGCCGACGCCAAATACGGTGATGCGTGGCCTCATCTCGCGAAGGTCGGAAATGTTAGTCATGTCTGCTCCACGATTGCATTGGCGGATGACGGGACGCCGCTGTTACTTACACGCCCTGCGATCTGCTTCCACGAGGGTTGCGGCCAAATGGCGAATGCGGCTTACCGCCGGTCCTTGACCGGCACTCGGGCCAACGAGCTGCAATGCCGCTAGCTCGCCTTCAAGTCGTGCCGTCGCTTCTTTGGCCGCCATACTGTCGGCAGTCGCCTTTAGCAGCTCCGCCATTAGGCGATCGGCCCGCTCGCGTTCACGCTCGAAATCTGCACGGTGACTAGCTGCTGCGGCTTCAAAGCGCGCAATCTCTGCCTGCAACGTCTCGATCTTTGCCTCGAGTGTAATGGTGCTTTTCTGCTGAGCATTTGGCGGCCGTGGCGTGTGCCGTATTTCGGCGAGATCAACGGTCACCAGCGCTTTGCCATCATGTGATCGCGAGCGCCGCAAGCCGAGCCGCCTGGTGAGGGCGCGAGCGGCCTCTGGCGAGACATTGAGGTGAGCGCCTAAAGCGGCGTATGTCAGCATCTCAACGGACATCAGCGCGGTCTCCTCGAATTTTTGAGTGGTAACCGGGGTGGTGACCGGACGATGACCCACGCTACGCTGGTTTGGTTAATCGATTGTTAATGACTTGAGGTTGGCGCGACACTCCAGCGGTTAGGATGCGCTTGTCATTGCTCCGACCACACGCGCCCCCGCCTGTTTACAGGTTGGCCGCTGCCTTGCAATAAAAGTGCCTGTCGGATTTAGGGCTACAGGCGGCGATTTCAGAGAGGCTGCGCAAAAGCGCCCTGCCAGGCGAAGCTTCCGTCAAGCTCCATGACCTGTGGTGCTGCCCGCCCCACTCGCGGGTCAGCACCGTACCGGGCGACAGGCGGAGTCTGCGCCGCTCGAAGGCCTGCGTTAGGGGAGCAGGCGGCCTTGGATGCTCGAACTTATCGGCCGCACGCGCTCCCGTTCAAATGCTTGGTCCATAGGATCAGCAGGGGAGGGGAGTGGTCCACCGCTGCAGGTTGGTCCGCAGTATTTTCTTGCATCAGCCCAAACCGCCAATTCGCCCGCTTATGGTGGCTACGCCGCTTCAGCCGGACCTTAGATTTGCCGGATCACGCGCTTTTCGGCCCAGCAGTTGATTTAGATCAATACGCCAACGGCCGGTTCTCGTATTTTTTACCGAACTAACGCCAACCCGGGACTCCTGTCCCCCGCAGGAGCGGCCTTATTCTTTCTCCCTGAGGCTTCCCGGCAGGCAGCTAGCCCCGACCATTGCCCACAGCGTGGCCGGGGTCTTCTTTGGCAAAAAATGTCGGCGCTGACCCATGAAAAAGCTGCTGTTCGTCCTCACGATCTTGCTCGCGGCGCCAGTGGCGCGCGCCCAGGTAACGGTCGACGTGTCGAAGATCACCTGCGATCAATATCTGAGTTTCAGCGTGGCCGACCCCCAGGACATCGCGATCTGGCTGAGCGGCTATTACCACGGGCGGCAGGGCAGCGCGGTCATGGAACCGCAGCAGTTCAAAGCGAATGCGGACAAGCTCAAATCGGCCTGCTTCGAAAGGGCCAATATGAATTGGCCGGTTATGCAGGTGATCGAGAAGGTATTCGGCCCGACCAAGTAACTTTTTCGATCTCGGTGCGGGGCCCGATAGTACTTCCACAAGGCGTGGCCACCTTGCGGGGTTTCGACCAGTCTTGTTCGCAGGCCGAGAAGCAGAAAATGGAGATTCAGTACTATGCTGACCACAACGAAGTCGCCTCTCGTCTTGATGGCGGCCCTAGCTCTGAGTTTTACGATAATGCTGAGCATTGCGCCCACCGCGCGCGCTCAAAATAACGATGCCGGCAAAATCCTGAAAAAGATGTCTGACTACATTACCAGTCAAAAGTCGATCTCGCTTTCATTCGAGTCGAGTATCGAAGTCATTACGCCCGAATTGCAAAAAATTCAGTTCAATGCCTCAGGAAAATTGCTCCTCGATCGCCCGGACAAGCTTAGGGCAACGCGGACAGGTGGCTACAGTGACATTGAACTGGTCTTTGATGGAAAGACGTTTACGGTTTTTGACAAGGCGAACGACACCTATGCGCAGTCGACTTCATCAAGCTCGATCGACCAATTGGCCGGAAAGCTGAGAAGCGAGTATTCCGTCGAAGCGCCTGGTGCCGATCTTCTAGTATCGAACCCTTACGATCAGTTGATGGCCGGGGCACTCAGTGCAATGCACATCGGGCGCGCGGTTATCAATGGCGTTGGGTGCGAGCATCTTGCTTTCCGCGATCATGACACCGACTGGCAGATCTGGATTGAAGACGGCTCCAAGCCGATCCCGCGCAAGTATGTGATCACAAGCAAAACTGTTGCGGGCGCGCCTCAGTACACGCTTGTCATCCGAGATTGGAAAACCGTGCCTACCAGCGCTGACGCGTTTGCCTTCAGGCCACCGGCCAGCGCAAAGAAGGTCGAGTTCAATCAGCTTTCGGGCATTGACGAAGTGCCGCCTGGTGTGCCCGCAGGCGCAGGGCAAGGAGGGAAACAATGAGGACACTAAAGGTAACTTTCATTCGGTTTATTCTCGCCACTATCCTGGGCGCCGGAGCGCTATCGATTGGTAGCATCCCTTCGATCAAGTCCGGCACCTTCGTCAGCACGGCCGCTGCGCGTATCGGTCGGCCACTTACGCCGCTCAGTTATGCCGGTGTGGCAAGACGGACGACGCGTAGAGCTGCCGCCTATGGCGCTGCTGTTGGCGCTGCGGCCTATCCACGCGCCGGCGGCTGCGTTCAGGTTGTTGATGCCTATGGAAGGATAATAACTCGCTGCTACTAACCGGTAACTCGGGCAGACATTCGCGCGCTGCGAATGATGCAGTTGCCATCGCGCTGCATTTCGCGCGGCACAGGCGCCCAGCCGCAAAGTGCACAACAGCCAGACAGGAGGTGGAAAAATGCAATTGGTAAGAGTGGTTCGCGGAGGTGCAATGCCTAAAGGTCCCGAGAGCCAGACCGTGACTAGGAGATCGACGCGGATTGGCGAGGTCTCAGTCGCTGAGGCACGCAATGGCCCGCAGACCACCACTGGCTGCACCACTACGGAGAGCACACCGCGTACGTGTATGTTGTAAAGGGAAATGTGCGCATTGAGTGGGGTCCGGGCGGTCGAGAGAAGGCCGACTTGGAAAGTGGCGATTTCTACGTCATTTCGCCGAGCACGATCCACCGCGAGGGGAATCCGGGGGCCGCGGAAAATTGCTGGGTGGGATTTCTCGTGGGCTCAGGGAGAGAAGTCGTGAACGTCGACGGACCTAAAACGGTACTAGGGTGAATCGACCTCGGTCTTCCGTCGGGTCATGTGCTTGGCAACACGCGCATTGAATGCCCGGCACAGTGTAACTCAACTCCGGCAGGAACGTATCGAAGCGTAAAATCTGTTCAGACAACCGCGACCACTTCGTCCTGGCGCACTCCGCTGCGGTCATAACGACCGGCGCCGCATAGCCGATCAGCCTCGGCATTCAGCAGTCGCGTGTGAAGGGACCAACGCCGCTGTGCCAACGCGAAGCAGGCTTCGGCCCGAAAGCTGGTAGCCGACCAGGACCGCGCAATTTTACTAGACTCTATTGCTCTATTGTTATGCGCGCTCCTACGACCACTATAACATGGAGCTCGTGGCCAAATTGCCACACATCCATCGAAAAATACATAACGCACCTTTGCCGGCGTTCATTCGCTCACGGTTCGCTTATTCTCTGTCGGCTACGGCTTAGATGTCGCTTGATAGGTCAACATGGTCAGCCTTACGACCGCACTTTCTTCGGCAATTTTTTGTAACGTTGCCCGATCGTGTGCAGTTGCTCTAATAGGCGCAATGCTTGCAGCCTGCGCGCAATCCTCACTGGTTACGAATAAATCTGGCTGGCGTGCCGCCCATCGGCGGATACCGTACGAAGAAAGGCGAGATGTCTCGTCGGTGATGAAAAAACGCGCGGCGGCCAAGACGAAAAAGCACGTTGCACTCCCGATCGTCAGACAGGTGCCTGAGAAGCGAAATACATCCTATGGGCTTGCCAGCTTTTACAAATATGATGGAGAGACCGCCAGCGGCGAAAAGTTCGATCCCAACCAACTGACGGCAGCTCACCCTACGTTACCGTTCGGGACCCGGTTGCGCGTGACAAACGTCGCCACCAAACGTTCCGTGACGGTTCGGATCAATGATCGCGGCCCATACGTTCGCGGAAGAGTTGTCGACCTGTCTTATGCTGCAGCCGAAACATTAGGAATTGTCCGACGCGGCGTTGCGAAGGTCAAACTGAGCGTCGTCCACTAGGCCTGAGGGTGCGCGCCACATAGTACGCGCGCTTGGTCGGGGTCGAAATTCACGCGACGCACAGTTCGCGTGGAATCTCCGCCAATACATGAGTTGAAAGGTCGGTAGAAATTAGGTTTTGGATCCGCTGCATCTCTGACTGCCAGATGGCGCGCCCGGAGCACGGCAGTGCTGATGCGCGAACCTGGTGCTCGGCGATGTGGCGCGCCGTTCGTGCCGGTGGCAACAAGCAAGTGCGGCAAGGAGATCGATTACGAGGCCAAGACGGTGATGCTGGCGGGACGGCGCTACCGCAGCTGGCGGGCGCATTCGCCGACATCCCTTTCCATCGCGTTCATTAAAGCGTCTATTTCATTCGTAACTTTAAGTACGCGTCACTATAAAATTTCATGCCATCCGAAATAATCGCGTCCGGTTTACCGCCGCTTGCTCGGAAAGCGGCGATTTCGGTGTCGCATTGCTTCAAGGCCTGTTTCCGAGCAACATCAGGCGGTATCAACGAGCCTATATAGCGCAGCAGAGATCGATACACGCACGCGCGAATGGCCGAGCCCAATGCTAATCCGCTCATAACACTTGGTTGTTGGCCAACCGATTGCTGAACGAGTAGCGCAGAGATCGCCACGCATGCAATGAATGTGAATATTCGAACCACAGCTCATCCCTCAAGCCTCGCCCAACCTATTTCCAGTCCAGCGCGGGCTGCGGAGATCATACCGCACAATCTTACAATGCCAGCCACGATTCCGCGTGGACGGTATGTAGGTACAATGTCAGCTGCGGCTCTAACCGAAAATATGCAGCTTCATTTGATAAAGCGTGCATTTCCCGAGTCAGGCATAGAAGCGCCCTTGCCGTCGTTCTGGGCTAACCTGAGCCGCGGTCGGCCTGCCAAGGGCCCCGAACGGCCGGAAGTGGTCGTCTGTCTTCTGCGGGCCGTGCTGAAGCACCGCGCCTTTTTGCGTCCGGACAAAAGTTAGGACACGATTATGGAAGTGCTCGAGCCCGGGCCGGTGGCCGATGCTCACCACCGTGGCATCGGTGAGCTCGTGATCGAAAATCGACATCGCGCGTCGCTGGCTGACTTCGTCGAGCGCGGAAGTTGCCTCGTCCAAGAACACCCAGGCCGGCCGGTGCAGCAGCAGGCGCGCGAAAGCCAGCAATTGTTGCTGGCCGAGCGAAAGGTTCTTGTCGAGCCGCGCTTCGGAATCGAGCGCCGGCAGGAACTCCGCCAGGCCGACGCGCTTGACGACTGCCGTGATTTCGGCGGTGTCGAACGCATCGGGCGGATCGGGATAGGTGATCGCCGCACGCATGTTGCCGAGCGGCAAATAGGGACGCTGCGGCATGAACATCATGGTTTCCGGATCGGGCAGGCGAATGGTGCCGCTGCCCCACGGCCAAAGCCCGGCAAGGGCGCGGAACAGCGTGCTCTTGCCGGCGCCGGACTCGCCGACGATCAGCACGCGGTCGCCGGGCTGGATTTCTACGGTCGCGTCCGAAATAACCACGCGGCCGTCCGACAACAACACGCTGACGCCGTCGAAGGCGAGTTTGACCTCCGGGTGCTTGGTCAGTTTGATGACGTCGGTCGCCTCGTCGATCATGTCGACCTTGTCGACCGCGGCCTTGAAGGCGCTGACGCGATGCAGCGTTGCGCGCCAATCGGCGATCGAGGGGAACTGGTCGACGAACCAGCGCAGCGACGACTGCACCTGGTTGAAAGCGCCGACCACCATCATCAGGCCGCCGATGGTCAAGCCGCCGCTGAAATAGCCGGGCGAGGCGACCACGATCGGCACGACGATGGCGATCCAACCGTAACCGGAGGTGATCCAGGTCAGCCGCGACAGCGCGCCGGAGAGCTGCCCCATGGTGGAGATGACGCGGTCGAGCCTGCTGTCGAGCTGGCGGCGTTCGTCATACTCGCCGCCGCACAGCGCGATGCTTTCGGCGCTTTCATTGACCCGCACCAGCGCGAAGCGCAGGTCGGCTTCGCGCGCGTAGAGCTCGGCGTTCAGGCCGATCAGCGGCGTGCCCACGCGCCAAGTCAGCAACGAGCCGATGGCGGCGTAGATAATGGCGCACCAGACCATGTAGCCCGGAATGGTGAAGCTCGAGCCGAAAAGGTTGAAGATGAGCTTGTCCGACAGCGACCACAGGATGCTGATGAAACTGACCAGCAGCAGCGTTGCCTGAAACAGGCCGACGCCGAGACCTGCAGACAGGTCGGTCAGCTTGCGCGTGTCTTCCTCGATGCGCTGGTCCGGATTGACGCCGATGGGGCCGGCGAGGCCAAGCCGGTAGGCGCGGCCGGCGACCAGCCACTCGTCCAGCAGATGGTGAGTCAGCCATTCGCGCAGGCGCACTTTCAGCATCTGCTGCATCCACGTCTGTCCGACCACCAGCGCCAGCAGCGCGCCGACGATGGCGAAGAACAGCAGGAGCTCGTGCAGCAGGCCGGAAAGATTGCGCTGCGCCAGAGTATCGAAGAAGGAACCGTTCCAGGTGTTCAGTCGGATTTGACCGGCCATATTGCCGATCAGCAGCGCGGCGATGCCGAGGGCCAGCAGGACGATGCGCAGCCTATGCGTCGAGTGCCACAGCGCGCGCAACAGACGTGCGGCTTTCGGAAGCCGCACTTCTTCCTTCGTAGATCGCAACCGGCGGCTGGAATTCGTGCGTTGCGCCGGCCGCATTCGGGCCGGCCGCCGACCTCGCTGAGGAGGTCGTCGTCCTGCAGGCGCGAATCGGCGTGCTCGCCGGATACTGGTCGCTTATTTCGCTGCTGCACGTTGCTTTTGCACTCGCTCGCCCCCGGAGTCCAAACGATTGCCGTCGATTCACTCACATGAATGGTAAAGAAGTTGTAAATCGAGAGCTTTTTCGGCGGACCCGCTAGAACCGCCTATGACTAGGAGGAACTCGGTGCGAGAAGGGATGGGTGCGGGTGACAGCTTTTCTCAAACAGGCGGAACTTCTTAGGCCCGAGGCCTTTTTACAAGCCAAGGAATTTGGGCATGAGTGCTGCGGCGCATACCGCGATGATGACATAGGGCAGCACCTCTAATACAAACCAGGACGTTCGCTCTAGCATGGCAGAACTCCGTTGTTTTGACTCCGTCAGGTTAAACGGTTATTTCATACAGGTGAGTTAATTTCAAACAGTTGTTTGAGGCGGAATAATGATGCCAAACCTTATGCGACCGGTTGTATTTGAGGCGAGATGAGATTACTTTTGAGGTTCAAACATTTGTTTGATTCGGGAACCAAATGAGCCGCCCCGCTGAATACACGCGCCAATCCATTATGAAGGCCGCTGTTCGGCTATTCGCGGATAAGGGCTACCAAGGTGCTAGCGTGCGCGACATTGTGGCCAAGGCTCGTGTGAACCAGGCGGCCATCAATTACCATTTCAAGGGTAAGGACGGTCTCTATCTCGAACTCCTAAGGACCGCGTTCGAGAGGTTGACCGAAGAGGCCGGATTCGATCCGGAGCAGCTCAAATCGCTTTCCCGCGAGGAAGCGCTACGGAGCTTTGTCCATCAGCAGCTGCGGCCGCTGCTCTTCCATGATGAGTTGAGTCTTTACATTCGCATGTTTGCCTGGGAGAGCGCTCATCCCACCAAGGTCTTTCGCAAATTTATGGCAACAAATGTTGTTCCTTACCTGGTCGCGGCCATGGATATCGTGCGGCGATTCTTGCCGCCGGACACGGACAGGCGCGTCGCTCTCTGCGGAGCTATCTGGTTAATGGGCCAGTGCAGCACGTTTGTGCGCAACCGCGATCTATTCTCTCAAGAGCCATTCAAAATCACTCCGGACGCTCCGTTCGTCGATGAATTGGCCGAATTGATCTCGCGCTTAGCACTGGGAGGTCTATACAAAGCGGCCGCAGCTTAAGGCGATGCAGTGACACGATCTCAAAACCCGAGCGAGGCCCTGCATTTCGCGCTCGCGTGCTGCATCGGCGGCGATAATGATTGACTCCTCCTCGATGCCGCAGCCGCTCGTTCTCCTGTTCGAGCTCGGCGATCCGCTGCTCTTGCTCGGGTACAGCGTGTTCGCGATCCGACCAACTTCGGTTTGGCCACAGCCCGCTCGCAGGTTGACTGACTCCCAAATGAGCTGTAGCTAAAATTCCTGGCAAGATTGCTTATTGCCGCCTATTCAATAATCCGCAACCACGTACGGGAGCAGAATCCAGCAAGCGCAATTCGAACGCAGAGGACGTCATGGTAGAATTAAAATATAATTCGCCCTTGCCGGGCTGGATAATTCGCGCTCGGATCATCGCATAGTTGTCCAGGCTTAATGCGCTCCTGACGTTTAGCTCGCCCTTTCTGTCCGGTGTGGTGGCCGCTGCTCCGGCGCGCGTGACGAAACGCGGAGGGCCGAGCGAGCAACCTTCGCACGCGGCCGCTTCGAGCAGCTTAAATGCGACCTCGTCTGTAACATCGCGCGGGCAGCCCTCGTTCGTGCTAAACACCACGACGCGAAACGGCCTTGTATTCGCCGATTAAAATACTCGCAGGCATTTCGGCTTCGTTTGCCTCTGCTCCGTCGAGTTCGCGCCAGACGCGCCCTATTGTCCCAAAGTCTTCGGGGACTAGATACACAATCGCATCGTTCGCGGTGCAAGCGCGGATTGTACGCAAACTGCTCAACATACACATTGACTTTTTTCGGATTAAGCCGGTCCCGCCTGCCATTTACGGGAATGCGCTTTCTGTCATCTCATCTCATTCAGATTCGAACAGGATCTATTGTTTCGGTGCCGCGCATAATAGTTCCGGCAGGCTCGCAAAAACCCTAGCGACCCGTCGCGCTTCGTCAGACGTCAATTCCCTAAACTGCAAGGCATCGGCCTCGCTCTCGCGCGAATAAATATAGGCGAGCGCTTGATCGTTGGCATCACGCACGACGTAACCGCCAGGCATCTTCTCGGCACGCCAGGGAGGTGGGAAATGGCGAGAGGTACGGGCGCGGAATGTCATCAACCTACATCCATAAAAGTGGTGGCGGCCTGACCGACAAATTAGCTTGCACACTTCTCCCACCCTTCTCACACTTGCGGAGGCGCGCGCGATTTTGCGTGCCGACTTAGAACCCAATGCCGTCAAGCCCTAAGGCGTCGAAATCAGACCCCGACTTGTCGCGACCATCAAGCGATCGCCCCAACGAAAAATAGAGTATATTCTTCCCACGCCTGGCACTTTATTACCGCGCACCGCCCGAAAAGTGCCGTTAGGCCCTTGCAATACTGCGGTACCACCGATCACTTCATGAAGTGTCCAACCTTTGATGGTTGTAGGCCTCGTCTCCGGCACGGGCTCTAGTTTTTCGCGATTGTAGGCGCGCGGCGCGTGGGCTGCTGCTGCTTTTTGCTGGTGCGCACCCATCAAATGTCTGGGTATTGAGGTCAAGTATTTTGGCGCGTCTGCCGAATGTTTGGCTACTCGTGAAGCAACTTCATTAGGTACCGGCGCGGTCTCAGGGTTGTCCAAATTGTGAACCGCGCGATGCTCTTCTTTTTGCTGTCGCACCAATTGAGGCAACGAATTGAGACTTTTGCTCAATTCACCAACCAATGTCGAGGAAAACGGCGATAGCAACCCTCCAATGAGCCACGCCACGCCACCTATTGCAATTAGTCCACTTGCGATAAGCCCTACACGCACTCCTACGCCATCAGAAATTGGCTCAACAAAAACGCGGTGGCCTTCATCGATCTGGATTTCGTGAGAACCATGCCATCCTGCGTTTGCCTTTGCTTCGAACATGGCAGACTCGCGGCGCGGCTGCAAGTCAGTCAATTGGCTCGCTTCCGAATCAGCGCTGATTGGTTGTCCGGCCGACTTCATTAAAAACCTCGTTGCCATGACAATGATCGAGCGCGACCCTAAATGAATGTTTAAGAGGTGCGTGCGAAACTTTGGTCTTCAGCGATAACGCCTTCCCTAGGCAGTGGGTGATGAGGCGCTTTTCGTCGCCGCATGGTGCGAGGAACGCCTCTCGCTGCCTTCTGATCGGCCGCCGGTAGTGACAGGCTTTTAACCATTAGCTGGCATTTTTGTCAGCGAATGCTGTGCAACACGTCTCATTAAGATTGATGGAAACTTTCCCTAAAAAAGCAACGGTTAGACTAACACAAGCAAGCTGAAAATGCGCGCTAAAATAGGAATCAGCGTAATGGTCGACATCAGACAATTCATGCGTGGCGCTACTCTCGCGGCGGTGCTCGCGGCGGCAATTGCGGTTTCGGGCTGCGCTGATAAATCGGCTCAAAACGCCGCCTTGGCAGCCAATGCAAGCGTCGAAGCTACTCCCGGTAGTCAGCAAGATTTTGTGGTTAATGTCGGCGACCGCGTGTGGTTCGAAACCGACTCCTCAGCGCTTTCGGCGCGCTCTCGGGCGACCCTCGATAGGCAGGCGCAGTGGCTGAACTCATACCTTCAGTATGGCCGGTTCACAATTGAAGGTCATGCCGATGAGCGGGGTACGCGCGAATACAATCTTTCGCTCGGCGCCCGTCGTGCGCAGGCGGTGCGCGATTATCTGATCTCACGCGGCATCGCAGCCAACCGCATCCGCACCATTTCCTACGGCAAGGAACGGCCGGTGGCCTTATGCGATGACATATCATGCTGGTCGCAGAACCGTCGCGCGGTTACGGTACTCAATGATGGTTCGACCTCGTGATGAAGGCATGAGCATCCTTCCTGCGCAGTGCAGGCTGTTTCAACTCCGCATGCGAAGAATAAAAACCCCGGCATGGGGCACCATGCCGGGGAACCTCATCGCACCGGGTGGACTAGTGCTGTCCGGTGGGTTGGAGGCGCCCACCCGATGATGCGAGAGGCTATCATATAGGCGGTCTCACGTCCCCAAATACGTGAATTCATGGTTACTGGCAGCTTACCCCAGCCGACCCGCTAATTATGGCGCGGGCCGCGCGTTCGTCGTCAAGCTCCGCGCCTTCGGCGCGCCGTACGCGGCTTCGGGGCTTGACCGCTCGTCGCGCCTGAGCCAATTACAGAGCCGTCGCCAATACATACTTGTGACCTTTAGCGCCAACGAAGCGACTTATTCCTCACCCAATTTCTGATTGATGGAGAGTACTGGGTTTCTCACTTTTTTAATCATTTGTAGAGGCATCGGCTTCAGACAGGTTGGCTGGGTAAAGATTTGCGACCTCCTAACGAGAAGCTCACCCAGAGCATTGGATTAATGGTGACGATCATGGTCGAGCCGATGATGTTTTTTGGAATCGGATTTCTGCTCGCGGCTCTCTGCGTGCTCATCGTCGCGCCCCTAGTCCATTTCCGTGCGGTGCGCCTGACTATGCGCCGGCTGGAAGCCAGCATTCCGCTCACTATGGCGGAAGTCCAAGCCGACAAAGATCTGTCACGTGCTGAATTCGCCATGTCTACGGGCCGTCTCGAAAGGGATATTGAGCAGATCAAGACGAAGAGCGCCAGCCAGCTTGCTGAGCTCGGTAGAAAGGGCGACCAGATAAACCGACTAAAGATCGAGCTCGGCGTGCTGCGCGATCGATTACTCACCGGCGAAGAAGAATTAAGAATCAAATCCGCGGCGGTGCAGGAAGCCGAGCGTGCGTTGTCCGCGAAGGAATCGGAACTCAGCAAGCAGATGCGTGAGTTGAGTGAACGGTCGATGTTCGCCGACGCGCAAAAAGTTGAAGTCATCGCGCTAAAGACAGAAGTTGAGGGCCTGAAAAAACAATTAGGCGCAGGGAGGGACGAATTGGAGATGTTACAAGACCGCCACGACGCCATCGTGGACGAAGCAAACCGTGCCTTGTCCGAGAAGGAATTGGTACTTGCTGAGCGGATTGGTGAATTGGAGGGCCGGTCGGTTCTCGCTGACGTCCAGAAAACAGAGATCATCACGCTCAAGATCCAAATTGAAGCGCTGAAACAACAATTAGGCGAGGCTGCCAATGAAATGAAAGTGATACAAGAGCGCCGTGAAGCGGCCATACATGAAGGCCGGCGTGCCTTGTCCGAAAAGGGATCAGAACTTACGGAGCGGATGCGTGAATTGGGCAAGCTGTCCGCCCTCGAAGAGGCCCAGAAGGAAGAGATCATCACACTCAAGGCCGAAGTTGCAGCGCTTAAGCGGGAATTAAATGGGCCCAGCAACGAATTGAGCGCATTGACGGATCGTGGCGATGCCGTGCGCACCGCGCTCAAGGCGATCAGTCAGAAGCTAATCGAGGAACGCACGCGATACGAGAGATTTCAGGGCGGGGTCACCGAGCTCGCACAGCAGCTGATGACGCAGAGAACTGAAGACAAATCCCTCAGCCCTTGTGCCAAAGAGTTGGAAAACCACCTCATCGAGCAATCGCATCTGCTCAAGGCAAGCGAACTGAGCGTTAAGAATCTGCGCGGGGAGATTGCTGCCGCGCATAAGACCGAAGCCGAACTACGTAGTGAACTCGAGGGCCACGTTAATGCAGCTACGCAGGCCCTCAAGGCCGAAAAGGCAAAGTTGCAGGCCGCAATCGATCGCGCGACGGCGAGCGTGTGCCGGTCGAGCTCGGTAATATGAAACGGCAAATACACGAATCCAGGGCAGCTGAGCCTCGCGCTGACACAAGCGGAATGAAAATGGACTGAACTGCCGGCGCCGATTATCGCGGCGGCGCAAGATTTCTAGCGTAAATACCAGCTGTCAGCTGGCGCGCCTAGCGCCACAACCTGTTCTGCTGACGGCTGACCACCCTCGCGCTTTCTTTTATGCGCTCAGCCGTGTGTGGTCCAAAGGCGCCGAATTTCGTTCGTCCCTGAAGAAAATGATCCGGGCGCGCGGCAATTGGGAGCACTGTTTGTATCGACGAATGAATTGCTGCAATGCAAAAACATTTTAGAGCATGTGCTCCAGAGATCACATTCTGTGAATTTCGAGATCGCTTCCGGTGTTTTTTTGTTTATGTCGGTCACTGCACAGTGTTGAATTGAAATAGGGGCACGGTTTTTGTTTGGTAGAGGCTATGTCCGGCCAAGCCAATCGAACCAATTACTGGTTCGATTTCAAGGATCGATTATTCCGGCGCGCAGTTATTGGTGCAAAAGCCACCACAATATGTGGGGCAGCGGTCGTCGCGCTCGTGCTTGCAGCCCGGCCGGCGCATGCGCTGCCGAGCTTTGCGCGTCAAACTGGCCAGCCCTGCGGCACCTGCCATACTGACTACCCCGGCCTCACGCCATACGGGCGTCTTTTCAAACTGAATGGCTACACGACCGGCGGCGGCAAGTACCGCACCACGCCCTTCCCGTCGTCGGGCGACCCCGACAAGGCGTTGGCCGCTTACGCGAAAAATCCCAACGGAGGAGCCGGCACCACTTTGAGCGGCCAGCCGGACACGAGCAACGTCTGGGTGCCGCCCATCTCGATGATGGCGATTTACGGCTACACGCATACGCAGGCAGACCAGCCGATGGCCTCGCCTTATCATGCGAACGATAACGCCAATCTCCAGCAGCTCAGCTTCTTCTATGGCGGCGCCATAACCGATCACGTCGGTCTGTTTTCGCAGTTTACGTATGCCAATGCGCCCTATGGCGGATCCGCAGTGGATCCCACAACGGGAGAACCCGTCTTTAACCAGGAGCAATGTGCGAATTGCGAATGGTCTTGGGACAATATTGACCTGCGTTACGCCAACACCGGCAAGCTCGGCGATATGGATGTCATTTACGGCATTTCGGCCAACAATAATCCGACGGTTCAAGATCCGTGGAATACGACGCCCGCCTGGGGTTTTCCTTATAACGTGTCGAACATCGCGGATGGCTGCTGTACGCCAGCAACAGGCGGATATACTCTTCTCGACGGCTTGGCGCAGCTCGCGGGTGGCGCCGGCGCCTACGCCTTCATTGACAACCTGGTGTATGTGGAGCTCAGCGCATACCGGACCCTCGATTTCAAGACGCTGCCCAAGCTCGGAGCAAATTCATTCGATTTACCGGGATTATCCTCGGGAGCGATACCTTATTGGCGTGCCGCCATTGAGCCGCATTGGGGGAGAAATTGGTGGGAGTTCGGCACGTTTGGTATGTACGCGCGTTTCCATCCATGGACAGGCGCGACGACCACCGGTGATCCGGATACCGGCTACTTGATCGATCAGGTATTTCCAGAGACCGACAGCTACACGGATATCGGGTTCGACACCCAGTATCAATACCAGGGCGACAATTACTGGATCACCCTGCGCGGCACCTATATCCACGAAAATCAACACCTCGACGCCAGCTTCAACAACGGCCTATCGGCCAATCCATCCAATTCTTTGAATTCGCTAAAGGCATATGCTTCGTTAGCCTATGGCAATGATAACCGGATTGTGTTGAGCGGACAGTATTTCGACACGTGGGGAACGTCAGACCCGCTGGAATACGCTGACCTCGCCAGTTGCCAACCGCCTGATACAACCTGCAGCCCCAACAGTAACGGCTTTGTTGCCGAACTCGCATACATCCCGTTCGTCACAAGCACCTCGCCGATTTGGCCATGGGCCAATGTGCGTCTCGGCTTGCAATACACCTATTACAACAAGTTCGACGGAACGACGGTCAACGCGCACAATAATAATTCGATATTCCTTTACGCCTGGGTTGCGATGTAGGGAGCATGACCTTAACACGCGCGCTAAAGGCAAGTGAGACGACGATGGCTGGTACAAGAAAAGATGGCCGCGGAGATAAGAAGAACTCGAGCGCGAAGTTCGTCTTCCGTGCAGTTACGTTAGCAACTGTAATTTACGCGGCCGGGCTGGTTGGCCACGCGGCGGCGGCCGATGTTTCTGCGCAGGCTGTTGAAGCCAAGTTGAAATATTGCGAAGTCTGCCACGGCGCGTCAGCCCGCGGCTTTATCGGCTATTACCCGATCCCTCGGCTTGCCGGACAACAGGTCGAGTACATCGAAAATGAGTTGAAGGGCTTTGTCGAACACAAGCGAGCGAGCACAGAATCGCCAGCCGCATCCAATGTCATGTTCAATGTGGGCCATGTGCTGAGCCCGGACATGATCAAGGCGCTTGCCACAAATTTTCATGATCTCAATCCCAAGCCATTCGGTGGCGCTCCCAAGGAAAACGTGGCTGCGGGAGAGAAAATCTTCAAAGAGGGCATTCCCAGCGCCAACGTGCCGCCCTGCGCCACCTGCCATGGCCAAGACGGCAAGGGCAGCGGTCCGATTCCGCGTCTGGCCGGCCAGCTTTATCCCTATCTCGTAAAGCAGCTCACAAATTGGGGCCACGAGCGTGCCGAAGAAAACTCACAGATCATGGCGCCGATTGCGCACGAATTGACCAAGCCTCAAATTGACGCGGTTGCTGCCTATGTCAGTTATCTGGAGTAGCTTTCGATTGGTCTGATCATGAAGCATAAGAAGCCAACAAGTGGACGGACGGCGGGTTTGCACCGAGCATTGCCTTTGGCGGTCGCGGCAATTGCCTTCTCAAGCGTAAGCCTCGCGCGGAGCTCTCATGTCGGCGAAACCCACTCCGGCGTCCAAGCTAAAATCCTTTATTGTAAAGACTGCCACGGGACTTCGGGGCAAGGGTACCGCGGCTATTACCCCATACCGCGATTGGCAGGGCAGCAGCCACAATATTTGAAGAACCAATTACGCGCCTTCATCAACCGCAGCCGGCCGAACCCGATAATGTCCAACGTGGCGCACGTCCTGCGGCCGGGAATGATTGATGCCATAGCCAATTATTTTCATCGTCTGCATCCGAGGCCAATTGGCGGCGAGCCAAGAAAGTTGGTGTCAGCAGGAAAATCCATCTTTGAAAATGGCGTGCCGCAGGACAACATCGCAGCCTGCGCCGCCTGCCATGGCCCACAAGCTACCGGCCGCGGCGAGATTCCGCGTTTGGCCGGGCAGCTTTATCCTTACGTCGTAAAGGCACTGTCTAACTTCCCGAAGGAACGCGGACAAAACCCAGCGATCCACGGCACCTCGTTCATCATGCTGCCGGTCGCGCACAGCTTGAACAGGGGCCAGATCAAAGCCGTCGCGGCCTACGTTAGTTCTCTCAGGTAATGCGCCATGATGCGAAAGTGCGAATCATGAAACGCAGCACGCTAAAGGCGGTAGCGCTGATCGTTAGTCTCTCCGCTGTACCCGCCGTGGCGGGGGAGTTCGGCAATGTCAACGTCAGGGCTTGTACGTGGTGCCACGGCGTGTCAGCGCAAGGTTATACTCCTGCGCCGAGATTGGCTGGTCAGCGACTTCGATACATCGAGAGCCAGCTTACCAGTTTCGCTCACCATCGGCGGGACAATCCATTTTCAAGAATGTACATGTGGTACGCGGCAGCGAACCTAAATCGTGAGTCCGCGCGCAATTTGGCCGTTTACTTTGCATCATTGTATCCCGAAGCTGCCAATGACGGAGATAAAGCATTGGCGGGAGCTGGGCGAACAATTTACCAACAGGGCGTTCCAAACGACAATGTAGCCGCCTGCGTCGCCTGTCATGGCCCGCGCGGGCAGGGCGTTGGTGAAATTCCACGGCTGGGTGGGCTGTCGTACAGCTATTTGCAGGATAGACTTCGGCAGTGGCGCGAAGGCTATGATGCAGCCGCCAAGCATCCAATGCCGCACGTGGCAGGCCAATTGTCGTCGGAGCAAATTGAGGCGCTCGCTTCATATCTTAGTTTTTTGAAGTAGCCTCAGCGATATGCCTGCGAAACATCGCTATTGCGGACCTTTAGGTGATAGTCGATTTTTTGTTTCCCTCGCGCTCGCTCACCCTCTGACAATTGTGCACTGGCGGCACGGTTGTCTGCTTTGCTCGGCCGGGACGAGTTGAGACGGGCCGCCTTTCAGGCTTGAGTGGCGAACATAGGGTCTAGGCCAGCGTCCAGATCCGACCGTAGTTCGACGGAATCGTCAGCGCGACCTGCTGCAGCGCTGGGATATTGTTCAGGTCGAGGCCGCCGCCATGGAGCCTCCTCGGCGTAGTGCCCAGCGAGCGGGAACCAGAACATCCGAAACGGCTCTTGTTACTTCTTCAACGATTGGGACCGTTATCAAAGTCTCGGGCTACGGCTTTACGCCCGCTACCGAGACGCAAGCTACACGCTCGTGGCCGTAAACACTGGTGTGGCTATGACGTATCCGGAGTTTACAAAGTCTCGCTCGACATGCAGCTTTACCGGCGGACTACCTCAAGTTTCTAATCGTCAGCCCGCGTTCGGCTGGGCGCTCGCCGGGAGTACTCTAGTCCGAAAGAGGCCGAAGTGATGCGCGGAACTGCTTATGGCAGCTCACGCACCCTTCCGTGAGCCCGCCAAAGGCCTTCGCCGATCCCGTGAGGTCTTTTGCCGCCGCGCGCTTGGCTAGGCTAGCAGCGGCTTGGTGGCTTTGCTCATCGATGCGCTCGAACGCTCGAAAGTCTTTGCCAAGCTTACTCTTTATAGCCGCCCCAATCTCGGCAGGGAGGGGATGGCCCTGGATAGCTTTCGTCGACTCTTCAACGGTTTTGAGATCATCAACAAGCAGCGCGTTGGTCAGCCGCAGGTACTCAGCTCCGAGTTCTTGCATGATCGCGCGAAGAGTCAATTTATGCTCATCCTTTTGAGCCTGTGCATAAGCCGGATTTAACGAAGCCAACGAAATTGTGGCCCCAAACAGTACGCCGATCATATTTTTGAGCATTTTATCACCACTCATCATCACCACTCATCACCAAACTTTTGTAGGTGGATGAGTGTTCCACGAACCGGCCGTACCGTCACGGATCATGGTAACGATTCTTCTTGCCGTTGTTTCGATCATCGGCTTTCGCAGTCGGGCCGCGCTCGAACTGGAGCTAATTGCTCTTCAACATTTCAAGTGACCGTTCTCCACCGACAACGACCTGGTCGACCCCATCTTTCACCCCTGGATCGGCTTCTATGGGTGTTCCTCGGATCTGGCCAGCGGTCATCAACGCGATGGCATTGATCAAGCCCGCAACCGTGATTGAGTGACATCGCCAAGGGTTTCCGGTTCTATCGGCGTTGGCGATCACGTCGTCCGGGACGGCCCAGGATCAGCCCCGAAACGCGTGATAGCTCGGCATCAACATCAGCCAAGCTAGGGTCGGGCAGTGGATGCCGTGGCGCCCCAAGGTCACCTCCCCGACCTGGCGGAGCTTTCTGCGCAACACCTTCTCGACATGGCGGCAATCGAGATGTTCGTGGTCACCAGGCGACGTTCCGTCTGCTCTATGCCTTGATCGTGCTCAGCCTTAACCGCAGTCAGGTGGTGTGCACCCCGCCAATAGGGATTGCCGCTTTCGCCACCGCCACCTTCGAATCTACATCCGATAAGCGACCTGATCGGTCCAAAAACGCTCCAAACGATGGAGCAGCTTGTTGACAATGGCCAACTCGTCAGCATTGATGCCGGCCACCGGCTCCACCGTGCGCGCGTGCTTCTCGTAGAGCGCCGCAACGACCTCGTACACCTCTTGCCCCTTTGCAGTCAATTTGATTCGCACAAGTCGGCGATCAACATGCGAGCGCTGGTGTTCGATCAGCCCGAGCTCCACGAGCTTCTTCAGATTGTACGATGCGTTCGTGCCGAGATAATAACCGCGCGCGCGGAGTTCGCCGGCCGATAACTCCCTGTCTCCCATGTTGTAGAGGAGCAGCGCTTGCACCGCATTGATGTCGGTACGTCCGCGCCGGTCGAAGGCGTCCTTGATGACATTCAGCAACCGCCGGTGCAGTCGCTCGATCAAGGTCACGGATTGAAGATAAGGTTCGCAGATGGCGTTGACGTACGCATCGGAATTGGCGGACTCGATCGCTCTTGCAGCAGCTCGCATGTTAGACGCCCCCAGTTATTTTGTCTTTGTTCTTACTGCAACGAGGCCCTGTTTTCCCCGTTCCATGCGTAAACAATAATGGCTGGCATCTAAAATCAGCTTAAACAATACGATAAATACAACCTTACTCGCCACACGGTGAACGCCACGTTATCGCCAAAGGGCGCGGAATTACGGATTAAGGGAGCGCGCGCCGGTGCTGTGCTCGTGCCGCCGACCGATGAAGCGCATGCGAGTGGGAGTTATGCTTCAACCCCAAGTATCCCGCGCGTGGGCCGCGAATGCCTTGTCCGTTGACTCGCTTGTTAGGGCTATAGCTGACGTCGAAACAGTGCGCCCGTTCTTCGGCCAAATATCTTTTTCGATCACCCTCGCCACCCCTCGGGCAGCGACTTTGGCCGCTCGCCCGCGGCGACCACGTGCACCACGCGGTAGCCTCCCTTCTTCAGCTCCTTGAGCAAGTCCGGCAGCGCCAGGGATATACATCCCGACACGGCGAACGCGAGCCGGTGGGGCTGTACTTCGGGACCAATAGTGGCTCGGTCTTTGCCAGTCTCGACGAGGGTGAGAGCTGGCACGAGATTGCGCGGCATCTTCCGACCATCCTGAGCATCGAAGCGCTCGATCGCTAATAGCCAATAACACAAAGGGTTCTGTTGAGCGGGAGATGGAATGTCTGGTCGTGCACCCCCATGGCGCGAACCATCAGTGGAGGTTATCGTGAGAGGAACCGAGGTCCGCTTAGGGCCACAAGATAGGGTAATCGGCCGGCGCCTTGTGGTGGCCGGAGATTTTGGGTGCTGTCCTATCCGAAAATCATATCCGGACAGGCAGATGGATGCTGGTGATCTTGTCCCCGATACAGGTCCGTAGCCCCAAGGGAAAAGTCCAGGCTAATAACCAGCTCGTGGCTGAGCCGCTCGCCATAATCGATAATTCTCTGGTGGAAATCGGACCTGAATACCGTCAGCTGACGTGCGATTGATTAGAAAATGTGAAACACTGTTGCGGCGCCATCGGGGGCGGGGGCAATAATGAAGGTCCTCATATTTGCCGGACTTAGTGTGCTTATCTCACTGCCGGTAGAAGCCGCACAACGTCATCACCAAAATGCTCCGGTGGCCACGTGTGACAATGATGGACACTGCAGTACTTTCAATGTGAGTGCGCCGGCGTCGCGCCTTCGTGGCAGTCGATTAAAGATCCGCCACAAGACGATAAAATCCGCCACCACGCTTTCGGGTCCTCACACTAAGGCCGCGACGCCGGCTGCTGCTGGCACTGTGATCGCTCCTGCCAATTCTGGCACTGCCACGGATACGACGACTTTGCCTGCTGCTGGCACTGCTACGACCCTGACGAAGATGGCTGTTGCAGTTCCCGGCATCGTCACACCCGCCGAGCCGGCGTCCGTTCCTCTTCCGAAGCCGCGGCCGGCGGCGCCCAGCTCCAATCACAACGGCGGCATTATCATTTCTTCCAAGACAGGGGCACGAACTCGTGTAGGTGTTGCTTACGCCGCGCGCTTCCAGGCCTATATCGATGATCTGGAAAAGAACTACGGCGCGCGAATACTTTTTATGGGCGGCCTTCGCCGCGGTCGATGTTCGATCCGTGGCGAACATCCATGCGGAAAGGCGTTAGACGTATGCCAGCTTCGACGTGGCGTGGTTGATCCGCGCTGCAATCTGCCGGCTCGTGTCGCCCTCGGCCGGATCGCTGCTTCGCATGGACTTTTCGAGGGCGGACGTTGGTGCAATTCCGATTACGGTCACGCGCAGGTTGATGTTACAGCTCCCGCCTGCGGCGATCGGCCTCTTTTTATGGTGCGGCAAATGCGACCGCGCCAGTGACAAGGGTTTGATCTTGCCTGCTGCCATGTTCGCAGCGTAAGTGCAGACATCCGCTGTCATTTCCGACCATCCGGCCTGGATTCGTGCGTTCGGTTAGAGTCGTGGCATCATGAAACGTGATGTTTGCGGTTGTCCTTGCTCAAAATTTCCCGACGGCACACGCTGCGGCCACCACCTAAATGGTGCAAAAGCCTCTGTGACAACACGCGCGACTTACTTTTTGAGGCAAATCAATAACAGGCTCACTATTTTTTGTTAGGGAAAGAGCCAATCATTTGCGCCGGCTGCCGGATCTTTTCCGAGCCGAAATGGCCGATGGGCAGCGACGCCTGCGCATTCCGATGATCGCGTCCACTTGTTCCGATGCATCGCGACCACCCATTACGATCGATCGCGACCAGTGTGACGGCGCCGTCAGGTGCATTTGCTGATCTCAGTGTTCTGGCTCGGCGTCAAGCACGATTGAGGCCGTCCCCGTAGTCAACAGGAAGGACCCGCGCGCGGCGCGGAGTGCCCCCCGGCTGACGCAGCGGCGCGCGCGGGAGGTCCCTGTTGACCCACGGGGACGTGCCGGGACGCTGGGTCTGGGTTTCATTTCTTTGCTCCCTTGGACGGCTTGCCATCGGCTGCGCTCGCGGTCACGGGCGCCGCCGGCGCGGCGGGCGCCTCGCTGGCTGTGAGCTTGCGCATCGATGGGCCATCGAGTTCGAGCCGGTAGGCGTTGTGAACAATACGATCCAGGATCGCATCGCCGAGAGTTGGTTCGCCAATAACCTCGTGCCAAGTGGCCACGGGGAGTTGGCTGGTGATCAGTATGGAGCCGCGGCCATGGCGATCTTCGACGATCTCCATGAGATCGCGCCGCTGGCCGGCCGAGAGGCGATCAGGTCCCCAGTCATCGAGCACGAGGAGGTCGACCTTGACCAGCATCCGGAACAACCGAGCGAAGCGGCCGTCGCCGTGGGCGAGATCGATATCGGCGAACAGGCGCGGCACGCGGGCGTAGTGGACGGTGTGGCCGTCGCGGCAGGCCTTCTGCGCCAGCGCACAGGATAACCACGACTTGCCCACGCCGCACGGCCCGGTGACCAGGAGGCTGCGGTGCTCGGCGATCCAGCGGCAGGTGGTCAGTTGCTGGAACAGCGCCTTATCGAGCCGGCGCGGCGTGCGGTAGTCGACGTCCTCGATTGCGGCTTGGCTATGACGCAGCCGCGCAGCGCGCAGTCGGGTTTGGAAGCGCTTTGTGCCGCGGTTGGCAGTTTCGCGGTCGAGCAGCAGTGCCAGCCACTCGGCGTGCGCCAGATCACGAGCGGCGTCCTGCGCCGCAAGATCGACGAAGGCCTGCGCCATGCCGTCGAGCTTGAGCGCTCTAAGCTGATCGAGGGTGGGATGTGTGAGCATTGGTCGTCATCTCCTCAATGGAAGTAGGTGGGGCCGCGGATGTTGTCGTGCGCTATCGCCGGCCCGTCCGCGGGCATTGCAGGCCGTCGGCGATCGAGGTTGTTCTTCAGGATCGAGTTGACCGAGCTGTAGGAGCGAGCCCCGATCTCAAGCGCGCGGGCGCAAGCGGCTTCGAGCCGTTCGTGGCCATACGTCTTGGTGAGCCGCACGATGCCGACACAGGCGCGGAAGCCTTGCTCGGGGTGCGCCCGCTCCCGCAGGATGATCTCGACGAGCGCCGAGGTATTGCGCCCGACCTCGCCGGCCTGGCGTCTAAGCCGCTCCGGCGTCCAATCGGCATAGCGCCGGTGGCTCGACGGCATGTGCTCGCGCACCGTTGTGTGCTTGCGGTTGGCGGACGAGCGCACATGGGCGGCAACGCGCTTGCCGCGATGGAAGACCTCGATCGTGCGCGCGGTGATGCGCGCCCACACCTTCTCGCGCAGCAGCTGGTGCGGTACCGAGTAGTAGTGCTTCTTGATCTCGACGTGGTAGTCGAGGCCGACCCTGCATTCCTTCCATTCGGCAAAGACGTAGGGCTCGGCCGGCAGCGGCTTGAGCGCCGACCGCTCCAGTTCATCGAACAAGGCTCGGCGGCTCGCCCCGAGATGCCGCGACATGCGGTTATTGATCTGCGTGACCAGCTCGGCGACGGCGGCGTTCAACTCGGAGAGCGAGAAGAAGCATCGATTGCGCAGCTTGGCGATGATGAAGCGCGTCGCAATTTGCACCGCCACCTCGACCTTCGCCTTGTCGCGCGGCTTGTATGGCCGCGCCGGCACGATGGCGGTGTCGTAATGCGCCGCCATCTCGGCGTAGGTGCGGTTGACCGCAGGCTCGTAGAAGCAGGCCTTGGTGATGCCCGATCTCAGATTGTCGGATACCACCATCGCTGGAACCCCACCGATGAAGGCAAGGGTGCGCGTGTGCGAGCCGATCCAATCGGCCAGGCCCTGCGTCCACGTCGCTTCCGCATAGGTGTAGTTCGATGCCCCGAGCACGGCGACGAACAGCTGCGCCGTCATTACCTCGCCGGTCGAGGCGTCGATCACCGCGAGCGTCGTGCCGGCGTAATCGACGAACAGGCGCTCGCCGGCAATATGGGTCTGCCGCATGGTCGGCGACACCCGCGCCTCCCAGGCGCGGTAGAGCTCGCAGAACCGGCTATAGCCGTAACCGTCGGGGTAAGCGGCGCGATGCTCCTCCCACAACAGCTGCAGTGTCACCCCCGGCCGGCGACGCTCGCGGTGGACTGCCGCCCACTCCGGCTGCGGCCGCCGTCCCTTGGCCGCTATCGCCGGCGGCGGGTACAACCGGCACTCCAGCGTCTCGTCCGCCAGGCCTTCCGGCAGCGGCCAGCCGAGGCCGGCACGCCGCGCCCGCCGGATGCACTCCCCGGCAGCCGTCGCGCTCACCCCAAGGCTGGCGGCGATCTGGCGTTTCGACATGCCGGCCGCCGATAGCCTCAGCACGTCGCGGATCTTGCGCATGGGTAATCTCGGTCCAGGCATTGCCCCGCTCCCTGTGGAAAAGGAGCGAAGCCATGCCGATTCGCGCATCACCCAACGGCGCCCGTCACCCCCGTCCACAGCTTGGTCGCGATCCCCGGAACAGGTGGTCGCGATCAATCGGAACGGCTGGTCGCAATCAATCGGAATAGCTGGTCGCGATCACCCGGTGCGCGCAGCGACGCCAATGGAGACACAAATCGTGGCAGAAACGACGATGTTAGATCAGCAGAGCGCGTCAATATTCGCGCATCAGACGAACATCGATCGCTCCCGGCGGATTTTGGGGGCCGAGCTGACCGTTGGAGAGCGTCGCTATGTTGAGCGTTGTCTCGCCGAGGAACAAGTAGCCCTTGAAAGGCTCTTGGAAATCAGTTCGCACTAGGTGACCGACCCATCGCGGACATTGCCTCAATGGCGCTCGTGACCCGCTGCGGGCATGGCGCGCAAGCTGCATAATCGTTCCACAGGTAACCCCTGCTGAGAACGGAGGAGGTTTACACGCAGCTTCAGCCGCTGATCGACGCGGCGAAAGCAAATACGGCATCATTGGCCGTGTTCAAGTCGGCAAAGAACGATCATCGGCATGCTACCAATTCCTGTCCTTGCAAAATTGTCCTGACGGCAGTTGGATGAGTGCGGCCAACCTCCGGGAAGGCAATGATCTTGCCCGCCGTGGGAGACTGGATTGGGACGAGGCGTCCAAAACAATTAAGGCCTCGATCCAAATGTTTGAGCGCGGACAGTTGATCGGCTTAGTTATAGCCTTGCTTTCGTAGTTTTTTCACCCGATGCTTCTGATATCCGAAGACAGCCGCAGCGAACGGCATCGATCGTGGCACCCGGACCTTGGTGAGGGAGACGATAATAACGGTTTCGGCATCATCGGGCTGGATGTGGCAGACAATGCCGCCCTCATCGCCGAGGTACGACACGTCTGACACGGTCTCCGTGGATTTGACGACAACCGGATTCTGTTGTTGCGCAAGTTGATCGATGAGGTTTGGCATTACGGCGACCTGGAACGGAACTGCCGCTTTTAGGGCTGTTAACAGGGGTGCGGTCTTCTCCGGATTATCGATCATTGGCGCGACCTTTCCAAATCGCTTTGGGTGATTCGACAAAGCAATGATAGAGAATATTGCTCAACAGAGCCATTCCCGTAACGCCGCAAGGGGCAAAAAAGATAACATGTAGCTAAAACTGAAACGGCTTAAACCTCCCCGTTGGCCAGCGGCATAATATGGGACGCAGCTCGGGGTTCCTCACCTTTGTCGGTGGGATGTGGACAAGTATTATGGGCTATCCCTGATACGGCGTAGCCGAGGTCGAACACCAAGTTGTCTGATCGAGCGCGCCGTTGCTTGACGCACCTTGAGATCGGCGCGGACGACGCAAAGCCGCGTTCGGCTTGGCGCTTGCCGGAAATACTCTAGTCCGAAAGAGGCCGAAGCGATGCGCGGAACTGCTTATGGCAGCTCACGCACCCTTGCGTGAGCCCGCCAAAGGCCTTCGCCGATCCGGTGAGGTCTTTTGCCGCCGCGCGCTTGGCAAGGCTAGCAGCGGCTTGGTGGCTTTGCTCATCGATGCGCTCGAACGCTTGAAAGTTTTTACCAAGCTTGCTTTTTATAGGCGCCACAATCTCGGCAGGGAGCGGATGGCCCTGGATAGCTTTCGCCGACTCTTCAACGGTATTGAGATCATCAACAAGGAGGGCGTTGGTCAGCCGCAGGTAGGCGGCCTCGTACAGTGCCGAAGTCCTCAATCTTGTTGTCGCGAATGCCGCATATCGAACCAACAAGGACCCCATCCCCTGTGACGCAAGCACCTCGATGAAGTGATGTCGGCCGCATCAATGTCAATCTCGATGGCCGTCACCCATGCCGAGAAATTGGTAATTGAAGCCGATCTGGCCACCTCCAAGCCATCCCTGTCCTTTGTTAGATCCGCTACGCATGACAGCGGCGCGCTGCGCACCAGGGACCTCGCCCGCCTTTCGCAAAACCCACGGGACGTGAGTCGTAACTCCACAGCTCTCCATCGTGCTGGGTGCAGTGCCGTGACAATGACAGCATAGCGCACCGGGGACATCAGAACCGACGAAGCCGCGGCGAGGCGTGCTGAAACAGTCAAACGCGCCGCGGCGCAAAAACGCCGAGGCCCTGAAGAATACAATTTTCCCTTGCGTCGGAGCGCGCGGAGTTCCTAATGCCTTATCACGCAGCTTTCGCCTCAAGGGCGTCCAGGTCTCGGCCGGCGGCATCCGCGCGGTGTGGCAGCGTCACCAAGCACGAACGCTTGCTGCGGCTGGAGAAGATGACCCGCCGAGCGCAAAATTGAGCTCACCGAGGGAGCAGACTAGGTTCTTGGAGCGGCTCAGTCCCGAGTTCCGCGGGCGCCAGATCGAAGCGCCGCACACCGGCATCACCGAACGACTGCATCGCACGCTGCTCGACGAGCACTTCCGTGTCGAAGGCCGGCGCACCTGGTTCGACACCGTCGAGGAGATGCAGGCGGTACCCGCGCAGGCCTTTGTCGAAGGGTTGCCGAAACCGCAACAGCAAAAGGAGGACAAGCGAACCGACAAGAAATCGACCAAACAAGCCGCCTGACACCGCCCGCTCACCGCGGCACTGTCAGCCGATTACCCTCTCTGTACAATTTGCCGCCACATTAACGTGGTACCTTGGATTGGTCTCTGGCTTTGGTGACTGCGTGTGAGCGAATTTTTGTCGCTGAGCCATTCAGTGCGCCAATCGGACTTGACAGCTCCCGCACGTTTAATTCATTTAACGCTTAGCAAACTGCAGACACTTGGCTATAGACCGATGAATAATCGCACATGAATGCCGTCGAACCTGAGCCAAAGTTCTATAATCCTGAAAAATTTTTGCTTTGTCGCCCGCAAGGCGGATTAAACGATATACTTTGTCAAATAGAAAATTGCTGGAGGTACGCTGAAAGATATGGCCGCACTTTGATAGTTGACACAAAAAGGTCCGGCGGCGTTCAGGGCGTATTTTCTGAATTTTTTCAACCAAAGATGAAATCAACAACATTGTTTTTTAAATTGAGTGAAGATCAACTCGCCAATTTGAACGGGGCGACATGTTTTCCAGCGGAAATTCGAGGTAGACTTAATACATATATACCCGAATATGATTATTCGAAATTTGGTAACTTTTTTTTAGACAGAGAAACCTCTGTTGCGATCACGTTTGACTTTTCGAAAGATTATGATGAAACGCTTCTCGTTCACGAACAGTGCGGTGGCGGTACATTGTCTTTCGATCTTCTGCCGAAGCTTATTATTTCTGATAATCTGCGCCCGACCATTCTTGACCGTATTAGCCATCTTAACGGCGAATATTATGCAGTACATGTTAGGAACACGGACTTGCGGACATCTTATAAAACATTTTTTTCGAAAATCTTGCCCGAGGTTGCAAACAAATCATTGTTAGTGTGCAGTGACGATGCTGCAGTGATCGCATATGCGCAGAGCTTCTTCATTTCGTCCAAAATCTTGTTCTCTAGCGAAGTGCCAAATACCCAAGGAAAAAGCCTACATTTTGATATACACAGCGATGATAGGCAGCGCAAAAAAGTGGCGGTTGACGCTATCGTTGATCTCATTGCTATGGGACGGTCAACAAAACTTTTTTTTTCAGATACTACATTAGAAGCAGGGCGCACTTCGGGTTTTTCACTTCTGGCTGAGCATCTGTGGAACAACAAGAATTTGATTGAGAGTTTGCTTGGAATTTCTTTGGCGAAGAGCGGTTGCTCTCCGGAATGATTTTGACGCTGAGCGGCAATTGGCCAAGATGGCCAAAAAACGGCCCTCAGACGGTTATTGTCTCTACCTGCAATCTACGATGACGCGACGCGGAATGTACGAAGATCGGCGGTGTCGTTTTCAGATCATCCGCGATTGGACGTTGCCGCTTCAATGCGCTAGACGCTGATGGTTTCTTGGATGGCAGGACGTCGGGCCGGCCCTCCAGATACCCCAGCTCTATTAGGCGACGGCCCGCATGATCGGGAGTGGTCCGATCCGATGGTTCACGGCGTGGTACGCTGGCGATTGATCCTTGTTCGATTAACATTGGGAGGCTGAGCGTGGATTCCTGCGTGAAGTGCAACGGGGTCAAGCCAAGCCCATTTGAACGTCCTTGCTAAGCTCCGCGAGGATGGCCTGGAATGGGCGTTTTTTATCAGGCTTTTTCGCGGCGGCTGCGGGTTAGACTGGTGGAGCGCAGCAAGTTTGGAGGAGTTATTCATGCCAATCATGAGGCGAAACTCCAGGTCGGTTTATCTTCGAACACTTGTCTATTTTAGAGCGTTCACCGGCCAGACGCTGCTGGCGATCATTCTCATGTCGGCGGGGGTCGGGCTAAACCTCCTCAAGCCATGGCCCTTCAAGTACATAGTGGACGGAGTGCTGTCTAGTGATGCGTCGCATGGATCGGCCGAGGCGAGGGCTGTCATTGCAAAGTGGTTTGGCTGGAGCAATGCGCCAGGCGCCGTGCTCGCCCTCTGCGGGACTTTGGTGTTCATCAGCCTGCTTTCAGGCGTGGTGAACTTCCTTGCCCATGCACTGCTCATCCGGATCGGTCTCAAGGCACTTCTTCATTTGCGGACGCAAATCTACAGCTGCCTACAAGCGCTGCCTCTTAGGTTTCATGATGCAAGCCGTAGCGTCGACTCCTCCTTCCGTGTGGCCTATGATTTCGCAGTCGATTCAAACGATTTATAACAACGGCTTCGCCAATACGTACGGAGCCATCATTACACTAATTGGCGCGCTTTTGATTATGTTTCCGATGAACTGGCAGTTAACGCTCGTCTCGATGGCCATTCTCCCTCCCGTAGTCTGGGCGGTCCGTTACTACGGCGACCGGATTCGAAAGGGATCCACGACAATCCACGAGCGGGAAAGCGAGTTGCTAGCTACTGCTCAGGAGGGGCTCGCATCGATCCGAACGGTGCAAGCATACGGCCGCGAATTTTTTGAGGTTGAGCAATTTGTTGGGCATGCCATGCGAAGCCTCGAAGCCAATTTCCGGTTCAACATGATCTCGCTGCGAAGCACACTGGTGGTGGGAATTTTGATGGCGCTTGGCTTGGCGGTGATGTACGGCGCTGGCTCACTCGAAGTGCTACAGGGCGAGCTCAGCCTTGGCGATTTACTTATTTTTGTAGCATATCTCACCACCCTCTATCAGCCGATCGAGCAACTCACCTATACCGCTTGGGCCGTGGAAGGAGCTGCGGCCGGTGCCCAGCGTTGTTTTGAGGTGCTCGACCGCCAGGAGGCGACTAGCGATACACCGGGTGCGGTCGCGATCATCTCGGCGAAGGGAGAGATTAGCTTCAAGGGCGTCTCTTTTGCCTATGATGGGAAAGCGCCCGTGCTCTCCTGCGTTGATCTCGCGATCCGGCCGGGAGAAACTGTGGTCTTGGTCGGCGGTACCGGCATCGGCAAGAGCACGCTCCTTAGCCTCGTGCCCCGGTTCTACGACCCCACATCGGGCATTGTGTGCCTGGACGGCCAAGACCTCAAAACTCTGACCAAAGGTTCCCTTCGGGCACAGATTGGCATCGTGCTGCAGGACACGCTCCTCTTCTCGAGCAGCATCCGCGAAAATATCGGCTACGGTCGCGAGGGAGCGACCGACGCGGAGATCATCGAGGCGGCGAAGCGGGCGCAAGCATATGATTTTATTATGGCCCAGCCGAGGGGATTCGAGACGCTGGTTGGCGAACGTGGAGGGCACCTTAGCGTCGGCCAGCGCCAGCGCATTGGTATCGCTCGAGCTTTCCTGAAGAATGCCCCGGTTTTGCTATTGGACGAGCCGACCTCCGCCCTCGATCCCACTACGGAAAAGACGATCATGAGCACCGTTGTCAAACTCATGCGCGGTCGCACCACACTCATTGTCACGCACCGCCTCGCCATTGCCCATCTTCTGGGCCGCGTTGTGCTGCTTGAAGATGGGCGTATCGCCGAGCAGGGCACCGGTCCGGAGCTTCTCGCTGCCGGTGGCCTGTATGCACAGCTCTATCGAGCGGCCCAAGTGGAATCCAGGGAATTCATGAAAGAAACATGAAACGCGAAGAACATCGATCCATGCCCCTCGTGCTTCATATAACCAATCACATTCGATCTGATGAACGCAAAAAGGTCCTAAAAATGGTGCCGCCGACTAGAAAGCTTCTGGCCGCGCTGTTTCGGTCGTACATTCGGTATATCCCCTTCAGTACCGGGAAGCGGTATTTATGGGAACGAGTCATAGATCCATATTTCGCATGGAAATCGCACCCCTTTGTGGCATCCACGTTATCCGGCATAAAGATGAAGGGTGACGCCAAGGATATCATTCCTCAATACATTTACTATTTCGGGATTTGGGAACCGCACATTACGCGCTGGATCGGCCGCCGTCTTGCGCCTGGAGACACGTTTGTAGATGTTGGGGCGAACGTCGGCTATTACTCGCTCTTGGCTTCCCGGCTGGTTGGGAAGTCCGGCACCGTCGTGGCAATCGAAGCCTCTCCACGGACAGTCGACGATCTGTTGGTTAACCTTGAATTGAATGGCGTTTCGAATGTTCGGGTGATCAACGTGGCTGCGTCTGAAAGTGAAGGCACCGCAAAAATTTACCGCGGGCATGAACACAATACTGGGTTGGCGACTACTCTCGAAGGCCGGGGTTTTGATTTGGAAGGCGAGGTTCACGCGGCACCATTGTCTGCGATTCTCAAGTATGAGGAGTTACAGGCCGCCCGGCTGATAAAGATTGACGTCGAGGGCGCGGAGTGGTCGGTAGTTGCCGGAATGGAGTCGCTCATCAAAGGAACGCGGCCTGACCTAGAAATCATTATAGAGGTCAATCCCGAATTGTTGGCCCGACGGGGCAAGACCCCTGCTGAGCTCTTAAAGCCGTTTTTGAGCGCTGGATTCCACACCTACCTGCTTGAGAATGATTACTCGCCGCAAAGCTATATCCCGCTGCCCCGAGAAAAGCGACCGCAGCGGTCCTCGCCTACCATTCAGCAAACCGTGGACCTTGTGTTGTCCCGCCAAGATAGAGAATACCTCTAGCCGAGTTCAATATTCTGGAGCAGTTTCGCCAAGATCATTTCCGCACAGAAATGATGCTGAGCAATGTTCGTTGCCGCTCGGCTGTGGCGGTCATAATTAGAATGAACCTCTGTGAAGGCCGACACTATCTCTTCCATGGTGTCAAACGCGAACAAGCCTTCACCTACGGGCAACACAGTTCCGAAGCCGGTGTTCTGTGTGATCACAGGACGGCCAGCAGCCAAATAACAGGCGCTACGATCACTGAACCAGCCGCTCTTCAGTCGAACATATTGATCTTTCGCGACAGTGAATTCGCCACGCGACGATTGCACATAATTGCGATACGGGAAAATTTCTTTGGATAAAGCAACCGAATCTACCACACGCCAGCCGTGAGACCTCAGCAAATCGATCGCGTCGCCGTCCGCGTTCGAAAGAGCAAGCTCCAGGCATGCGCCAACGCGCGTGGGCACGGCGAGAAATTTCATGAACTCATGATGCTTGCTCCAGGTGTACGTCGCGCCATTCCATTCCACGTCCTTGCCTGTTTGCTGCCAATTGCCAATAGTTGTGAAGCAGTTGCCGGGCTGTTGATCATTTTGCCACCAGTCAAGCACTACTGGCGGTCGTGTGGTTCGATATTCGAACCTACTGGTCGGCACACCACAGGCGAGCGAACCGATATTTTCGCCATATGTGAAATGGTGTGTGTGTGCCTCAAGAAATTCGATCGTGCTGGTCTTGCCTCGGGCAACTTCGATCTGTCGCAGCACAGGGTCAGTTTCCAGGTAGATACGCACGGGCACGTCTAGCTGTTGGTCATGGAGCCACGTCGAGCCAGTTAAATTAAGCAGAATGTCCGCCTGACCGTAGAGATCGGCAAGTTCTTCGGCACTCAAGCCGAAAACTCGACCATGCTCAAGAGGCGACTTATAGGCCCAACTCGAAGCGAAGCCACACCAATTCAGCATTCGCTCGATAAACCTGACCGCATACGCACAATCGGCTGTGACCTGGTTCTGATCAGGGTCGAACGGCCAATCGTCTGTGTCCTCAACATAGAAAACCTCATGGCCTAAACGTCGAAAGCCCTCCAAATGATGTAGCACCTGCCAAGCCATGCCTGCGAAGGGGACTTGACCCATGACGCCACAGATAATGATCTTGTGCCTCTTCATTGCGTTCGCCGTGTTTATAGTCTGCACTGCATCAGAACGAATTGGGTAAAAAGAGAAGCCCGCCGACGGTGCGATTTATATTTTGTCCGATAGCCATGATTGATATCGCGACATATACCGATTCCGCCTTTGACCGAGATCGATGACGCAATCGTCATTATGCGCGCTGAGAATGATCCTTCTCGAACCCGCCTGTGTCACTATAAACAGACTACTTTCACGACGCAGGTAAGTATCGACGGCATCGCGCCATTGGCGCATGGCAAGTGCACAATCTACGTAAATGAGAAATCCGCCGAAGACCGCTACAATTGCAAGCAAAGGGCCTGCGACCACCGCTCGATCCAAAAACGCTAATCCGGCAGCGGTAATTAGGGCGAGTACTACTGCAACGGCGGCATAGGGAGCTTTGGGCCAAGCCTTAAGCTTGCAAAGCTGTTTTCCGCCTCCGTGCTCCTCGACCATCGCGACCATGCGAACTGATCCGAACAGGCCACCGCAAATCGTCAGATCCCATGGATCAAAATCGCTCCCGTGAATTACCGGTGCGCCAGATTTCTTAAGTATTGAATTAAGCTGGGATAAACGGCATTCGATCGTTTCCCAAGACTCACTCCACAGCGAAATAAGGCAGGGCAGCGGGGCCCTGCGCGTGAGGCCCCTCCAACTCCATGGTCCTATTCCGTGGCGAACTCGTCCGAGCAGACGCGCGGCAGGCTGGAGAAGGTGAAGCCAGACGACGATGGACTGCAAAGCAAGACGGCGATAGCGTGAGCCAGGCTCGGGTTGAAAGCTGCGCTCGAACCCCGCCGCGGACCGCCTGGATAAGCGTCAGCAGAAGTCCGGCAGCTAGCAGCGGACTCGACCACAGCAGCGGGTGCCACGATGCCCCGAGTGCGGTCAGGAAACCCACAAACGTCAACAGAAAGTACCACTCCGGCATAAGCAGCATTGATGCCCAATGGCCAGGGCAGGGCTCGTAGACCGACTGAAACGGGGCGCTGCCCCACGTCCCATGGTAGATTCTTGAGCGTAAAAAAAAGAGGTTCGTGACACCCCTGCCATAGATACGCCCCTGCCAAGGCACATGACCCACGCTATTGTATTTACCGGGCCATTTATCGGCTAGTAGTGCCTCCGCCTTGGCGTAACCGCGCTGTTGTTTCACATACGCTTTGATCGAATTGCGGCGGTGATGCCAGACGACGGCCGCGGGAGCAAAGCCGAGCGTCCACCCTCGCTCCTGCAAACGCCAGCAAACATCCACATCATCACCCGCAACGCGAAAACGAGGATCGAATCCGCCGATCTCCATTAATCGGTCACGGCGGAATGCCATATTGCAGCCGGGTATATGCTCCGCAACTTCGTCCGACAGCAGTACGTGAACGGGTCCACCCGGTGCATTGGCGACACAATCTGCAATTACGCCGTCACCCGGCGGCGGCAAATTGGGACCGCCGATGCCGGCGTGGTCGGTGCGCCTGAATTCCGACGCCAGATAGGTCAACCAATGCGGATCCGGATATGCATCGTCGTCTAGATAGGCGACGATCTCTCCCGTTGCCGCATGCATCCCCAAATTACGCGCGACCGATAACCCGTTGTTTTCTGTGCGTATAAGCTTGACGTCGTGCCGTCCGGCAATGACACTTGTCTCATCGGTCGATCCGTCATCAATAACGATGACTTCGTAGTCCGGATAATCGAGATTTTCGAGGGCGGTCAACGTCTCCCCGATAGTTCGACTTCCGTTGCAGCTGCAAACGACTACAGAAATTTTCGGCCACTGGCAGTCAGCCGAGAAGGGGGTATTGGAAAAACGGGCCGAAACCGTATGCAGAGCCTGCTTGGGCTGGCGATCGCGTCTGGTGAGTCCAAAATCCCAATCTACGACGTCATGACCTCCGCGGAACCACTCGTCGGTCCAGGCGAAAACGAAGGCGCCAACGCATCCGCTTTCAAATGCCGTCGCGATCTGCCAATCGAGAGATTCAGCCTGGCGTGCTTCGCCCTTGCGATTGCTGTCAAGCCCCAGTTCGGTCATCACCAGCGGACGCTCGCCCGCAACATTCTGCAGGCGCGCGAGGTATGATTTCATCTGACTTTTTGCTTCGAGATAGACGTTGAATGCGACAAAGTCCAGAAATGGCAGATCGAGATATTCAGTGGTGGGAAAGTTCACATAGGTGACCAAAGCACCGGGGTCTTCCGATTTGGCTGCGGCGCAAAGCTGGGCGATGAAGCGTTCAACACGCGCCTTGCCGTACCAGCGAACGACTGATGCTGGGATCTCGTTTCCAACCGCATAACATAGCACGGCAGGATGGCCGGCAAAACGCTTAACGTTCTCGCGGACGTCGCTCAGAATGCGTTTTGCACGGACCGGATCGTCAAGAAATGTAACATGCTGCTCCCAGGGGAGTCCAATCATTACGCGCAGGCCGAAAGCGGCTGCAGCGTCCATGATCCATAGAGGCGGAGTTGTGTAGACGCGAATTGCATTCAGCCCCGCATCAGCGATAGCTCGGAAGTCTCGCGCTACGACATCATGTGGAGGATATTGTACACCAGTGTGGTCGGGCCTGAATGTTCCGTAAGTCACCCCCCGGATCCAGAACTTCTCGTCGCCCACGAATAAAAACTTTCCGTGTACACGCGGACGCTGCATGGTTGTGTGGACGAGTGTTTTGTGTTCCGCGCCTACGACCCGATCGATTTGTGTGACATTAATATTCATATTCATTTCAACATTCACTCGGCAGGTTGGGTTCTTGAGGGCACACTGTCTTGGCGCGCACCTGTACTGATTGCCGGGAGAACGGACGGCCTGTGGCACCGATGCAGCTGTTTAGACCTTCGATCCCCGCAATGACTTGCGGTTTGCTGTCACGATGGTTGAGGTCACATCGCGAATCGCGGGAGTGACCGCGGAATGATCCGAGTCCGCTCCCTAGCGAGATTCTAGAAGTCATGATTTTTCCCCAGCCGAGCCGATCTACGCGGCCCCATTCGTTTGGCTTTTTCATGACGGTTTCGGGCGTGTCCTTTAAGTCGGTGGGGACTACCGTCACGCTTCGTTCAGTAGAGTTCTATATTACCGCCCCGCGCTCCGCGTGCCAGCCGCGCCGTTAAGGTTAATACACGCACCTCCGACAAAAAAAAATCATACTGCTATGTTCATCTACAGAAAGCCGAATTGAGATTCCGGGCTACTGGACTTGCAAGCATCTGCGCCTCCGGAGTATTGCGTTCGTGAGGATTGAGCCCAGAGCACTCGGGATAGCGATTGCATTGGCTGGGCATGCAGCCGTGTTGCTATTTTTGTCGTTGATCCGATCGGTCCTCGCCAAAGTCGGTCCCAATACCGGTCGCGATAGTCGTTCAATCCGCAAATCCCGAAAGCCACAAGCTGCCGCGGCAGCTAGAGGGTACATCCAGATTCGCGACGCCCTCCAAGTATCGGTCGCCGCCGTCGACTCTTGTGCCAGCTGAGGCAAGCCACATACATGTGGCTGACTATTTATTAAATGATTTGCCGGCGCACGCAACGCTAGCAAATAGCACAAACCATCAAGACCTGGCTGTCACTCCTGGAGGGACGCACTTAATTTCTTCGACAGGGCAAGCCACACGCGGCGACACAACGAGCTCTTCTGCGCATCAGCGGCCGCAATCACCAAGTCTCACGATCACTAGCCGCACCGACTGGCAGAATAATCCTGTGCAAGATAATGCACTCAAATATTCAACCGCCGGCGGCGCCGTTCGACTGACGAGTTGGGAAGTTTCTTCAGGTGGTTTGCTTGTCGCCAATTTTAACTCCAATGAAAATGAAACTTCTGGATCATTCGGACCAGCACTCACCGAGCCCACTAGTACGATGGCGAAATCGCAAAAGCTCGACTGGGCCATTGTTGATTTAAAGAATTTCGGGGTGACAGTTTTTAGCTATCAAAATAAAGTGGGAAACGATTTCAAACCATTCGGAGAAACCAAGAAGGAATTCGCGACGCCTGGAACCAGTACGATGAAAGCTGGCGGGGAAATTCGGGTTGGAGCATTGAGTTTCGGCGTCGCGCACTCGCTAATCGCAAATACTGTAGACACTAATGTGAATTTTTTTACAGCACCGGGAGCTGGCGAAAACTATTTCGGGGCGCAGGACGCGAATTTTTCCGCAACTCAGAACGAAGCCTCGGCTACGCTTGCTATGCCTAAGCTGTTGCCGGACGTGCAGGGGCCCATTTCGAATTTGCTTCCGAATTTGTGGGCGTCGGTTAGCGACAAGCAAAGCCTGCAAAGCGGCTTTCAGACCGCCACCGCGGCAGGCGACACCATCAGCACGAGTTTTGGTAGCACCTGGAATTGGAAGAATGGTTACGCGACCGTCGGCTACTGGAACTACTCCGGAAATAACGTAGGCGTCGGTGACACATGGACTGGTAGCGGATTAGACGCAAACCTTGGGTTTGATCACTCTTCGTTCGGCATTTACGCGGGATTATCTTATGGTCGTTCAGAGACTAATATTGTATCGTGGCAATCGGCAGGAGCCTTATACAACTACTATTTGACTGTCGCCTACAAGCCGGATGAGCAGCTTCCATCGATATCGGTAACAGCAGCAGCGGGGAAATACGACTACAATGCGATCACCTATAGCCTGATGTCTACAGATCTATATACAATCCCAGAGCCGGATTCCTCAGGTGGAACCTACACGAGTTTTGGGATCGGATTAGATCTTACAAATTGGCTTTGGCATAATCAAAATTCACAACACAGTCTATATCCTTCCGTCAAATTGCTTTATCGATATTCCAAGAATGCTTTTTTCTACGATTCTGCACCGGTTGAGAAAGACGACAATCTCATCGCTATGATGGTCCAAGGTAAGTTTTAGGACGCACGTAAAAGCCTCGACCAATTTGCTAATGTTGGCTGACGCGCTGGTCCTTGTACGTAACCGACGCATCTAGGTTATCGTAATTCGATAGGCGCAGGAGCACGACCTCGAGTCGGGAGGTGACAGGGCTGAGGGCAGCAGCCATGCGCTCGGCATTGATGAGATGGGCGAAGCCCCAGTGGCCCAAACATTTGGACCGGCGGTTGATCGGCTTAGTTATAGCCTTGCTTTCGTAGTTTTTTCACCCGATGCTTCTGATATCCGAAGACAGCTGCAGCGAGCGGCATCGATCGTGGCACCCGGACTTGGGTCAGGGAGACGATAATAACGGTCTCGGTATCCTCGGGTTGGATGTGGCAGACGATGCCGCCTTCATCGCCGAGGTACGACACGTCTGACACGGTCTCCGTGGGCTTGACAACAACCGGTTTCTGTTGTCGCGCAAGATGATCGATGAGGTTTGGCATTACGGCGACCTGGAATGGAACCGCCGCTTTTAGGGCGGTTAACAGGGGTGTGGTCTTCTCCGGATTATCGATCATTGGTGCGACCTTTCCAAATCGCTTTGGGTGATTCGACAAAGCGATGATAGAGAATATGGCTCAACAGAGCCATTCCCGTAACGCCGCAAGCGGCAAAAAAGATAACATGTAGCTAAAACTGAAATGGCTTAAACCTCCCCGTTGGGCAGCGGCATAATGCGGGACGCAGCTCGGGGTTCTCATCTCGCGGTCGACAGGGCTACGAGATCCAGATCGACGATACCGGTAAGATCCGACGTGACTCCCAACACGTTCGGCGACCCGCTGCACATCACCGGCGCGGTTTACAAGCTCGCCCCCGCCATCAAGGTCGCATCGATGCCAGTCGGCGAGTGGAACACGTACGAGATCACGGCGCAGGGCCAGGTCATCAACGCCTTGCTCAATGGGCAGGGCGTGAGCAAGCTCGGCAATGCGCAGAGATCGCCGCAGGGCTATATCGACCTGCAAAACCATCATCCTGGCTCGCGGGTGCGTTCCGCAACCTGCGGATCAAATCTCTATAGCGCGCCGCTTCTTGGGCTCATGAGTTCGGCACAGAAGGCGCCAAACGCAACAGCTTCGGATGATCAGAGATGCCTCGCCGATCAGGCACTCTGCAAGGGAGGTTGCATGACGGACGTGAATGTCGGCAGCGAGACCGTGGTGCGGTTCGGTTCCGGCGACCCCCGGTCACCGAAGGGTGCGATCCAGCGCGATGGAGCGGCGCCCCAACCGAACCGCCCGGTGGTCTGCTTCGACGAGAGCTCAGTCCAGCTCACCAGCTCATCGGCGAGGTATGCCAGCCAATCCCAGGCAAGCCAGGCCAGATCGAGTGCTACCACTGCGAGGGTAAGCGCATCGACCTGCGCTCTGGTCAGCGCGACGACCAGCTACCGCGCTTTACAGACCTCGCGCAGACTTCTGGGCCGCATATCGGTCCAGTTTGCGTCCACGTACGCCGTGCATTCGGCCTTGGAACCGGCAGGGACAATAGAGGTCCAAGCCAGCCGGAATCCAATCCGGCCGGCCAAAGAGAGTGCTGGCCCTCGCTGTTTGCGAGTACCATGAAAACATTGCCGTCTACCGTGCAATTGTCGTTTTCTTCGTCCATGAGTGGCTCCCGCCTTTTTTTGGAACCCGAGCCCAGAATTGGATAACCAATCGTCGATCTGTGACGCTGTTCCGTCGCAAGTGAAGAATCGTGGTTACTCGGCATTTTAAAGGGGTTCAACTTCGCGCTGCGCTGCTTTGGATTTCAACGTAGGCGCCTTCGCATCGACGAAGGACTTGTGGCGTGCGTCCAGCACCGTGGCGACAAAAGTCGTGCATAAGTTTGAAAGATGTGGTGCCCTAAACATGCTGACGTGACCCCCTTCAAGCGGAACAACCGCGAGGTTGCCACAAAGGCGCCCCCAGCTAGATCTCGCGCCTGGTCACAATAGCTATCCGCGGCTCGAAATAATACAGTACGAACAGAAGGCGGGATTAGCTAAGATTTGTTTGCGCTGCCCAATCGCGCATACAAACGAACGCCAAGGGTCCACTCAATGCTCTCGTAACGGTTTGCATCGAATGATCGCGTAGCGACCATATCTCGCGATCCTCAAGAGTTGTCAGTAGAGGGTGATTCATCACAACTTTTGGCGCCAACCAATTGGCGAACCAAGTTTTTCGTTCTTCTGGTTTTTTGCTTGCAAAATCCAGCAACCTTTCGAATAAAGGACGGGGACGGTTCTCAGCTCCTGAACTCCACGGGGTAGGAGCGTCGAAAATACCGAGAAACTCAACAGAGCGCCGTTGGCTGAGCAAAGAGAGAGCGGTGGCATAAGCGACTCTGCCGCCCCATGAGGTACCGGCCGATTGCAATGGCCCGCTCGGCAGAGCTTGGACGATTTGGGAAATAGCATCGTCACGCAATGCCTCAAGCTCAAACGCAGCACGATCATATTTCCAATCTGGGTACCTGATCACAAAGATTTCGAGATCGTCTGCGCAGCGGCTTCTGAAATCGACTAACTTGGCGTCGTCGCCGAGCGGACCAGGGAAAAAGAAGACAACAGGCCGCTTCTTTGCATAAGCCAGCGGTCTTGTCTGGCCCAATTGAGCCTCGCCACTTAACCAATCTGCGAGTGCTTTTGGGTCTGGTGCCGAAAGACAGCATTCAGGGGCAGCTCGAGGCCAGCCTCGGCGCGGATGCGGCAACGAGGCGCATAGCCTGAAGGGAATGTCCGCCTAAAGCAAAGAAGCCGTCGTCAATGCCAACCGCTCGGACGCCGGTTATATCGGCAAACAGTCGGCAGAGCAGCAACTCCAGCGGCGAGCGCGGCGCACGGTAAGTATCAGCATCACCGATGGTCTTCGGTAATGGTAGCGCGCGGTGGTCAACCTTGCCATTGACGGTAAGGGGCAATGCATCGAGAACTATAAATGAACTTGGCACCATATACTGAGGCAAATGCAACAAAAGATTCGCCCTTATATCCGCGGTCTAGCGCAGCATAACTTTCTGTTGAGGAACCAGATAAGCGACAATACTAGTTTCTCCGTTGATAGCCCTGCCGACTACAGACGCCTGTGCCACGCCCTGGATCCCCGTTAAAGCCGTTTCGATCTCTCCCGGCTCGACTCGAATACCACGGATCTTCACCTGTTGATCGGCTCTGCCGAGAAGATCTAGACTGCCGTCGTCCCGCCAACGAGCGAGGTCACCGGTGCGGTACATCCGCGATCCTGACTTACTAAAGGGGCAGGCAATAAACCGTTCAGCGGTTAGGCCCGGTCGTCCGAGATAGCCCCGCGCTAACCCCGCGCCGGTGATATAGAGCTCTCCGCTCACACCAAGCGGAACAGGTGCTAATGTAGAGTTTAGGATGTAAATTTTGGTATTTGCGATCGGTCGACCGATAGTTGCCAGTTCATCATTGGCACGTGTTGCAACGCTATCGCCCGCAGCTTCAGTCATCCCATAAAAATTATGAATTGCGGACTGTGGAAAGCGGTTTCGGACGCGAGTAGCACAGAGACGGTGCTAGAGCCTCGCCGCTGCAGATGATAATACCTGGACCAACCTTTTGATCCGGAGGCCAAAAATCCAACAATGCATTAAGAATGCTCGGAACCACCGTCAGCCTGATACCGGGATGGGCAGCAATGCGTTCCGCGCATCTCCGCAGGTCATGCGTTTCGTTGTGACCCAGAAGAAGCGCTGTTGCGCCGCCCACGAGCGCGCCAAGAAGTGTTGTTGTGTAATCAATAAATGCGATTGAACCACAGGAGAGCGCTACTTCGCCAATCTTCCACGGCTTTTGGTGTGACATCCAGAGGAGCCGATTGACAATGGCCTTGTGCGTACAGGCTACGGCCTTCGGCTGACCTGTAGTCCCCGATGTGTAAAGCAAGCAGGCGAGATTTTCTGGCACCAGATTACGTTCGCTTTCTCAAAGGGAGGGCGATGGATTTGCCTTTTGGGCGATATCGAGGCAATCGTCATCAACTTCCACGACTTCGAGACTTCGAAATTGACCAGCTGCCGTAGCGTTGTGCGCGAGGGCGATCGTGGCTGTACGTGCCATGCCTGCGGTCGTGACAAGAACCCGAGCGCCGCTGTCTGCGACCATGAACGCCATTCTATCCGTCGGGTAATCAGGGTCGATAGGGAGATAAGCGCCTCCAGCCTTGAGCGTAGCGAGAAGTGATATGACGAAGGCGGTGGAACTGGATAGCGCCAGCGCCACGACTGTCTCCGGCCCGACGCCTACGGCAATGAGCTGCCGAGCGAGCCGATTAGCCGCTGCGTCGAGAGCTATATAGCTCACAGGCCTGTCCGCATATATTAGCGCGACGTTGTTCGGGGTACGCGCGACCTGCCTATTAAATAGATCGACCAGGGTATTCGCGGGGAAATCGATGGTGGTATTGTTGAAGGTTTCTAGGACCGTTTCACGCTCGGCTGCGTCGACGACAGGCAGGTGCGCCAACAATGTTTCGCCGGACGAGTTGGCAATAGTCGCCAGCAATCGGCATAGCCGATCGGCGTGGATTGCTACTGCGGTAGCGTCGTAGCGTTCGCGATTGCCGCTTAAGTCGAGCCTTAGCCCTGCAGCACCGCCCAATTCGTAGATGATGAGCGAAAGGTCCTCGACCGGACCGCTTGAGAGTGTGTGCGTCTCGGATGTCAAGTCGGCAAAGAGCATCTGATAGTCGAATCGTTGGTAGTTAACCACCATACTGAATAGGTCGCCGTCGAGCGGCCCGAGCCCAAGATCTGCACGCAAGTCCTCATGCCGATAGCGCTGACGGCGGCGCCCCGCGCGCAGTTGCTCCACCGTTTGCCCGACGACCGTCATTAGCCTCGTTGTTGGGCGTAGATGCAGGCGAAGCGGCAGCGTATTAGTGAGCAACGCGGGCGTCTGCCGCGCGGCCGCGTCCAGTCGGCCCGTGACCTGCATGCCGACGACGATGTCTTCCATCCCGGTTAAACGGTGAATGTAGATTACCGCTGCAGCTGCGACGAGCTGCGGTAGGGTAGCTCCGAGCTCCCGTGCTCTGAAGGTCAAGCGATTAACCAGAGCCGGATCAAGATGACGGGTTGTTCGCCGACAACGCCGTGACGGAACAGGGGCGATCGCGGACAAGCTCGTTGGCACGGGCCATCCCGCCATCAGCTCCCGCCAGTAAGCACGATCTTCTGTCCAAGCTGGCGATCCACGATACGCGGCATCGGTCGCACTCAGGACACCCACCGGAAACCGTACGCGAAGTTCCTCAGTTTGTCGCTCTTCAACAATGTCCGTGTAGCGCTTGGCGACCGCAGCAGCAATCAACGCCCGACTGTATCCATCGGAAATGAGGTGATGGTACACCTGCACCCAATACCAGTGGTCAGAGCGGATGCGGAGTAAGGTCCAGCGGAAGAGTGGCTTAACCTCATTTGGCGTGAGATCAAACGGCCGCGCTATTTCGGCGTGCACCCACGCATCAGCCTCTGCCAGTGGCTCTAATTCATCGCTGAAGTCACGGAGGGGGAGTTCCCAATTGGCGAAGGGGACGACGCATTGCATTGGGCCGTCGGGGCTATCATAGAAGCGCAGCCGCAAGACCTCGGTTTGAACCACGACTTGGCGCGCGGCTACCGCAAAAAGCGCCGGCGGCTTAACGCCAGGCCGGCGAGGTCGGCGCAATACCTCGGCGCTCGTCGAGATCATCCTGCGGGAGCGGCGCACCCCGAGCAAGGCTTCCGCGCCTGTGTCGGCATCGTGCGGCTCACCAAGACGTATGGCCACGAACGGCTCGAAGCCGCTTGCGCCCGCGCGCTTAAGATCGGGGCTCGCTCCACAGCTCGGTCAACTCGATCCTGAAGAACAACCTCGATCGCCGACGGCCTGCAATGCCCGCGGACGGGCCGGCGATAGCGCACGACAACATCCGCGGCCCCACCTCTTCCATTGAGGAGATGACGACCAATGCTCACACATCCCACCCTCGATCAGCTTAGAGCGCTCAAGCTCGACGGCATGGCGCAGGCCTTCGTCGTCTTGCGGCGCAGGACGCCGCTCGTGATCTGGCGCACGCCGAGTGGCTGGCACTGCTGCTCGACCGCGAAACTGCCAACCGCGGCACAAAGCGCTTCCAAACCCGACTGCGCGCTGCGCGGCTGCGTCATAGCCAAGCCGCAATCGAGGACGTCGACTACCGCACGCCGCGCCGGCTCGATAAGGCGCTGTTCCAGCAACTGACCACCTGCCGCTGGATCGCCGAGCACCGCAGCCTCCTGTCACCGGGCCGTGCGGCGTGGGCAAGTCGTGGTTATCCTGTGCGCTGGCGCAGAAGGCCTGCCGCGACGGCCACACCGTCCACTACGCCCGCGTGCCGCGCCTGTTCGCCGATATCGATCTCGCCCACGGCGACGGCCGCTTCGCTCGGTTGTTCCGGATGCTGGTCAAGGTCGACCTCCTCGTGCTCGATGACTGGGGACCTGATCGCCTCTCGGCCGGCCAGCGGCGCGATCTCATGGAGATCGTCGAAGATCGCCATGGCCGCGGCTCCATACTGATCACCAGCCAACTCCCCGTGGCCACTTGGCACGAGGTTATTGGCAAACCAACTCTCGGCGATGCGATCCTGGATCGTATTGTTCACAACGCCTACCGGCTCGAACTCGATGGCCCATCGATGCGCAAGCTCACAGCCAGCGAGGCGCCGCGGCGCGGGCGGCGCCCGTCACCGCGAGCGCAGCCGATGGCAAGCCGTCCAAGGGAGCAAAGAAATGAAACCCAGACCCAGCGTCCCGGCACGTCCCCGTGGGTCAACAGGGACCTCCCGCGCGCGCCGCTGCGTCAGCCGGGGGGCACTCCGCCCGCGCGCGGGACCTTCCTGTTGACTACGAAGATGGCCTCAATCGTGCTTGACGCCGAGCCAGAACACTGAGATCAGCAAATGCACCTGACGGCGCCGTCACACTGGTCGCGATCGATCGTAATGGGTGGTCGCGATGCATCGGAAAAAGTACGCGATCATATCGAGGCAACCGAGTAGCACAGTGTACTGGCCGACATTGTAGGCTGGGCTATCCGGCTCAAAATGATGCGCCACCCAAATGGCACGCTGCGCTGTATTGAGAGGAAGATGCGCAGTAGTTTCATGCGGGTCATCCATTGTGATTGGCTCCGCCTTACTTGCTTGCCAGCCGTATCCATAACCGATGCTGACCTCGCGGTGCCCGGCTATTGCGTTGAGCCTAGGGCTCAAAGTCGCCCCCATTAGCCGGCGGGGAAAGCACTGGTGCGGTGTCCCGAACTGTGAAACCGGCGCTATGCCAATCACCCACGCAAATGGCTTGCCGTCCGGCAGGGCGTCAGCCCCATAATGCAATCATCACGGGCCGGAGCTGGTGGCAGAACTGCCACATCTCTTTATTTTCCTGTAATGGATTTAAAGGGTAGTTGTGGTTTGACGGCTCCACAACCTTGTATTCGGTAAGTCGATAAAGACCTGACCATGATGCAGCCATGCGCATCGGCGGCGAAGCTCCGGGGCGGGCCGAGAGTGGGGGTATGCACATAAAAGCAAGGTGTTTATGCGCATATGCAATCCGAAATAGCTCTGTCTCCGCCATTGCTTATCGGCTTGACCCCCACGCGCTAGGATGGCTAAGTGCGATATGGGCTCGACAGCAGCCAAAAACGGGGAGCCACCTCTTCCGAAAGATGCAGTAATAACAAGGACTTGGTGGCAGACGCTAAGATTGAAGCTCAACTTCAAGGTGTTCTAAACTAAGGCGCGCACAGCACCCTGTGCTGCAGCCCGCCCCCTTTGCAAGAGCGTGGTACGGTCCCCTCCATTGCTTATCGGCTTGACCCCCACGCGCTAGCATGGCTAAGTGCGATATGGCGCTTTCGGGATATCGACAGCAGCCAAAAACGGGGAGCCACCTCTTCCGAAAGATGTAGTAAGAACAAGGACTTGGTGGCAGACGCTAAGATTGAAGCTCACATTCCAGGTGTTCTAGACTAAAGCGCGCACAGCCCCCTGTGCCGCAGCCCGCCCCCTTTGGGGCGAAGAGCGTGGTGACTGGTTGCACGAGTGAGAGGTACACCCCTTTCACCCGAAGTGCGGCAGCATGGCGCGATGTCTGTCAAGGCCGGGGATCCCCTAAAACAATGTGCGGCATAAACGGCATTTTTGCTTATAATCCCAACGCGGGAATGCCAACTGAGACCGAGCTTTTGGCGACACGGGAAGCTATGCGCGCGCGTGGACCCGATGGGGCGGGCGCCTGGCGGAGCAGGAATAAGCGATGTGCGCTCGGCCACCGGCGGCTCGCAATTCTTGATCTTTCAAAAAGGGCGGTTCAGCCCATGAGGAGTGGTGACGGCCGCTACGTCGTCACCTTCAACGGCGAAATCTATAATTATCCGTCGCTGCGACGGAAACTCGAGGCCGAGGGGGTGGTTTTCCGCACCACTTCGGATACCGAGGCGCTGCTTCACCTTTTCGCTCGGGACGGCGAGGCGATGGTCCATCGGCTGCGGGGGATGTACGCGTTTGCCATTTGGGACAACGAAGCGGGAGCGCCTGTTCCTTGCCCGCGATCCTTATGGCATCAAGCCGCTCTATATTGCTAATGACGGATGGACATTCCGCTTCGCCTCACAGGTCAAGGCATTGATTGCAGGCGGGCGTGTCTCGCGAGACCCCGATCCTGCAGGACACGTTGGTTTCTATTTGTTCGGCAGCGTGCCGGAACCGTTCACACTGTACCGTAATATTCATGCGCTGCCCGCAGGGCATTCTCAATGGATCGATGCCAACGGCCCGCGCGAGCCAAAACCATTTGCCAACCTCGCTGAGATTCTTACTGCGGAAGGCCAGCGCCGCGCACCGGCGACTGAACTGGCTGAGGTCGTGCGGACGGCTGTATCGGACAGCGTGAGGGCGCATCTTCTGGCAGATGTCGAAGTTGGCACGTTCTTGTCAGCGGGTGTCGATTCCGGCGCACTGCTCGGGCTGATGCGGGAGGCGGGTAAACAAGACATCTCGCGCCATCACTCTGGCCTTCGAAGAATTCCGCGGGACGGACGAAGATGAGGCGCCCTTTGCCGCAATGGTTGCGGAACGCTACGGAGCGCGCCACATGGTGCGGCGCGTCGGCCAGCGCGAGTTCGTTGAAGATCTCCCGGCAATTCTGGAGGCCATGGACCAGCCCTCAATCGATGGGATCAATACTTGGTTCGTGTCGAAAGCTGCTCGGGAGGCCGGGCTCAAAGTCGCAATCTCTGGCCTTGGCGGTGATGAACTGCTGGCCGGCTATCCGAGCTTCGTGGACGTGCCACGCTGGCGGCGTCGTTTTGGCCCGTTGGCAGCCGTGCCTGGTCTGGGGCGGTTGGCACGGCAGTTCATGCGCGCACTTCCGTCGCGACTAGGGGCGGCACGACCAAAAGCGCTCGGTTTGCTGGAATATGCGGGCAGTTGGGCGGGCGCCTACCTCCTGCGGCGGGGTCTGTTCCTGCCGCATGAATTAAGCGAGGTCATGGAACGTGATTTCGCGCGGGAGGGCTTGCGTCGCCTGAAGCCGCTGCGCCGATTAGCCGAGAGCCTGACGCCGGATCCTGGGTCCGATACCGCACGAGTCTGCGCGCTGGAATCTTCGCATTACCTGCGGAACCAGCTCCTGCGAGATGCAGACTGGGCCGGAATGGCGCATGGAGTTGAAATACGAGTGCCGCTTGTGGACGTGGCGCTGCTCAAATCGCTCGCCCCTGAGATTCATACGCTAGAGCATGGTGCCGGCAAAGCTGCGCTTGCGCAGGCGCCATCCACACCGCTGCCCGAAGCAGTCGTGAGCCGGGCAAAGACCGGGTTCAGCGTGCCGACCGGGGCCTGGATGGCCGCGGCGTCACAGGATGGGAAAACATTGGAGAGTGCGCGCGAGCCGAAAGGGCTGGTCTCGCGGCGCTGGTCGCGCGTCGTGCTGGCGGGTCCTGGCAAACCGATGCGAGAGGCGCATGTGGTTTGACGGTGGCCGCGAAGAATGGGCGGGCCCTCGTAACCGATGCCTTTCGCGTACGGCTCATACGGCCATAAGGGCACGGAGCTCTCGGTCGTGGCGGTGGGCATATTCCCTCGCTCTCGGTGCTTAAATCGTGCGAGTTCTCGCAATCGTACCGGAAGCTTTTGGCGGATTCGGCGGAATTGCCGTCTACAATCGTGATTTCTTGACCGCGCTTGCCGAATTGCCGCTGTGTGAAAAGGTGACTGTTCTGCCGCGTCTCGTACGTCATGAACCGGGGACACTGCCGCGCCGAATCGAACTGCTTGAGAAGGCCGCCAATAGCAGACTGCGATACGTGCGTGAATTGGCCCGAGTGCTCATCAAGCGCGAACGGTATGACGTCGTGCTTTGCGGGCACATCAATCTGCTGCCGTTCGCCAAGATTGCAAGTCGCCTAGCGGGTGCGAAACAAGTGTTATTGATCTATGGGATCGACGCTTGGCGCCCCACTGGCAGGCGACTCAGCGATCGCTTGGTGGCCGGCACGGATCTGGTCATTTCGATTAGCGGATTCACCAAGCAACGCTTCCTCTCCTGGAGCAAAATTCACGACAGCCAAGTCCATTTGTTGCCAAATGCAATTCATATGGAGGAGTACGGGATTGGTGAAAAGCCTATCCAACTCGAGCAGCGTTACGGGCTTGGGGGCAAGAAGGTGTTGATGACATTAGCGCGCTTGCAACAAAGCGAGCAGCAAAAAGGTATAGACGAGATGCTAGAGATTCTCCCGGAGCTCCGCGCCGAGGACGAAAAGCTAAGCTATCTGATTGCGGGTGATGGCGACGACAGGGAACGCTTGGAGCGCAAGGCGGCGTCGCTCGGCCTCAATGGCCACGTAGTATTCGCTGGACGTGTGCCGGAATCGGAAAAGGCCGATCACTATCGGCTCGCCGATGCTTTTGTCATGCCCGGGCGGCAGGAAGGATTTGGGTTTGTCTTTCTGGAGGCAATGGCCTCTGGAATACCTGTGGTCGCCAGCAGCTTGGACGGCAGCCGGGAAGCGGTGTTAGATGGAAAGCTTGGTGAACTCGCCGATCCAGACGACCGCGAAGCGCTGAAGGCGGCCATCCGCCGGGCTCTCGGGCGCCCGCGGCAGATACCCGATGGGCTTGCTTTTTTCTCTTACGATAACTTTTGTGAGCGCCTGCAAGATATTATCGGCAGCCTGAGGGTCGAAAGTGTATCTGCCGCATGAAAACGGCATTGATCTGCGGCGTGTCGGGTCAGGATGGTGCTTATCTTGCCAAACTGCTGCTTGAAAAGGGCTACCGTGTAATCGGCACGTCGCGCGATGCCCAGGTCGCAAACTTTGCCAACCTGGATCGGCTTTCGATCATAGACGATGTCGAACGCGAATCGATGGCGCTCACCGATTTTCGCAGCACGCTGCAGACAATTTCGAAGGCCAAACCGGACGAGGTATATAACCTCGCCGGCCAAAGCTCCGTTGCCCTCTCGTTTCAACAGCCCGTCGAAGCGATGGATAGCATCAGCGTTGGTACGCTTAATCTGCTGGAGGCGGTGCGATTTCTCGGATCAGACATTCGGGTCTACAATGCAAGCTCAAGCGAATGTTTCGGAGATACCGGAACTGAAGCTGCAACGGAACAAACGCCGTTTCGCCCGCGCAGTCCCTACGCGGTCGCAAAAGCAGCGGCACATTGGGCGGTGGTCAATTATCGGGATGCCTACGGGCTGTTTGCTGCAAATGGCATCCTGTTCAACCATGAATCGCCGCTCCGGCCGGAGCGCTTTGTCACGAAAAAGATCGTTTGCGCGGCCTGCCGCATTAAAGCGGGCAGGCAATACGTCCTTAAGGTCGGAAATCTCGCGATCCAACGAGATTGGGGATGGGCGCCGGAGTATGTCGAAGCAATGTGGCGCATCCTGCAACAGCCCAAAGCGGATGACTTTGTGGTCGCGACCGGATCCTCTTATAGCCTTGAGAATTTCACGGCCGCTGCCTTTGGCGAGCTTGATCTTGATTGGCGCGAGCACGTGGAGCTAGACCACGAGTTGCAACGACCATCCGACATTATGTGCAGCAAGGGCGACGCCGGGAAAGCGCTTGCTGAGTTGGGATGGAAACCGAGCTACACCATGCCCGATGTGGTGCGGATGATACATCCGGATTTCGATGATGGTGCAGGCTGAAGTCAACAGAGAAATGGGCAAGTGACAACAGATCGCACACGGCGCGGTCGGCCGGCGCAAGTCCGGCATGCGCTGCGTATTTGTGCAATGAGAGGCCATTGCCGCCGTGCTTGAAACAATCCCAGGCACCACGTCGCTCCCCGACGAGAACGCCATTCGCGAGCGCTACTTCGGGCATGAGCATGTCACAATGATCGAGCCCACCGGTGGCTGGCGCTCACTGGATCTACGGGAACTATGGGCCTACCGTGAACTCTTGTTCGTGTTGACGATGCGAGACATCAAGGTCCGGTATAAGCAGACCGTGCTCGGCGCCGCATGGGCAATCCTGCAGCCGTTCATGACTATGGTCGTTTTCACAATTTTCTTCGGCCGCCTTGCCAAGGTGCCCTCCGACGGCTTTCCATATCCGGTGTTCGTCTATTCTGCGCTGGTGCCGTGGACCTTCTTCGCAAACGCCATTGCGAGCTCAAGCAACTCACTGGTCGGTTCCGCCCATCTCGTCAGTAAGGTTTATTTTCCGCGGCTGATTATCCCGCTTTCGGCTATCGGAGTTGGCATCGTAGATTTCGCCGTTGCCTCCAGCATTCTGCTCGGAATGATGATTTATTATGGAGTAGGCTGGAGCCTCAATCTTATCATGGCGCCGGTACTCTTGCTGGTAATTATGTTCACCGCACTTGGCGTAGGCACATGTCTGTCTGCTCTGACGGTTTCCTATCGTGACTTTCGGTACGTCGTTCCATTCATGGTACAGTTGTGGATGTTTGTGACGCCCGTTGTCTATCCGGCTAGCCTCATCCCGGCGCAGTGGCGGTGGCTTTTCCATCTCAACCCGATGTCAGGACTGATCGAAGGGTTCCGTGCAGTGTTCCTAGGACAGGCGTTCGATTTCTTGGGACTTGCCATTTCTGCCGTCGTAGCGATTATTTTGTTTTTCATTGGCGTTATGTTCTTCGAGCGGTTTGAACGGCGATTTGCCGACATCATTTGACGCGGACACGCCTAGACTAGCTTCGAAAGATTCCCGCTGACCGATCATGCACTCTAGCAAATTCGTCGCGATCAAAGTCGAGAATCTTTCCAAGCAGTACGTCATTGGCCAAGATGATAGGGGCAAGGAGACCTTTCGGGAGGCACTCACTCATGCATTCACTGCACCGTTCCGCCGAAACTCCGGCGGGTTGTTCGCAGCCGCGCAAACAGAAAAGTTCTGGGCGCTGAAGAACGTGAGCTTTGAAGTCGCCACGGGCGAGGTGGTTGGGATTGTTGGCCGGAACGGAGCGGGTAAGAGCACGCTTCTCAAAATTCTAAGCCGTATCACCGCGCCGACCGAGGGTCGTGTCGAGATTCGCGGTCGGGTTGCGAGCCTGCTCGAGGTTGGGACGGGGTTTCACGGCGAGCTCACTGGCAGAGAGAACATCTATCTCAATGGCGCTATCCTCGGCATGACTCGCGCCGAGATAAAGCGGAAGTTCGACGATATTGTCGGCTTTGCCGGCGTCGAGAAGTTCATCAATACACCGGTAAAACATTATTCTAGTGGAATGTATGTTCGGCTGGCTTTCGCTGTTGCCGCATATCTCGACCAAGACATTCTGTTTATTGATGAGGTTCTTGCTGTGGGCGACGCGGAATTTCAGAGACGCTGCCTCAATAAAATGAGGGACCTGTCGGGTGCTGGACGCACCGTGCTGTTTGTTAGTCATAACGCAACGGCGCTCCGTAATCTGTGCTCTGTCAGGACTTCTGCTAGAGGATGGTGCAATCGCAAAGAGGGGCACAATTGGAGAGGTCTTGTCGACGTACATCGGCGACGAGACGGAACTAAATACGAAGAGCCTTGCACATGATAGATCCCGACCTAATGCTCCGGCCGTGCTGACAGGCATCTCTGTGTCGCCTGTGGGTGGGACGATCGGCGGCCCAATTCGAGGCACTCGTTCATTTGCCATCAGTTGCGAAGTTAAAGTAACCGAACCTGGAGACGTCGGCGTATTTTTGCAGTGCTACGATAACAATCGCCAACTTGTTTTTTCGACAGGTAGTTTCTTCGAAAAGGAGCTCAACGGACGCCATCTCGAATGCGGATACCATCTATTCACGTGTGTCGTTCCAGGAAATTTATTGAATGACGGGAGCTACGTTTTGGATGCGCATTTGATAAAGAACAGACAGGTAATTATCCAATCAGAAAAGCCCGTAATTTCATTCCGAGTTCACGATGACTTCACCACTACGCCTGGCTGGAACTGGAGACCAGAGGGAACGATAAGGCCAGAGACTAACTGGCATCACTGCATGCGAAGGCTGCCACAGGGGAGTTATAATGACGTCGTGAAAGATAAGGGTGTTCAGCTGCAAGCGTTCGATCAAAAGTGACTATATTTTTCGCATTACGAAGAAAATTTATGAGATACGAGACGATACGCCGATGCCGGAGATTGCGCTTGAACAACTGCGTTGGGCCTCATCGGTAAGGTTCAGAGGTTGCAGTTTTCCATCCTGACTACAATCCAAACGCCGACGCCGTCGATTTTAGTACTCGTGAGCTTCGGGCGTCAATTCGATATGCCTGTTCTTGCAATCGGCGATCGGAAATCGCCGGTATGCGAATGGCCAGCAGGTAGCGAATTTCTTTCACTAGGACGTCAGGAGGCGTTAAATTTTAAAATTACTGGGTTACTGCCAGTCGACCACTACAGCAGGAAGAATATTGGTTATCTCGAGGCGATGGTACGCGGGGCCACGCTTCTCTTCGATACCGACGATGACAATGCTCCTCTACCGCACTGGCGGCCTCGCGGAGTGCGCTCTGAATGTCGCCGTATTCATAATAGCGGCTGGGTAAACATTTATCGATATTTTTCGTCCGTTCTAATCTGGCCCCGAGGGTTTCCGCTCGAGAGCCTGCAAGAAGGCCAGAGCGCGAACGCAGATACGGCGCCAGTCGGGGTTGTAAAATGCCCGATCCAGCAGGGACTAGTGAATGGCTCACCAGACGTAGATGCCGTGTGGCGGCTTGTGTTCGATCAGGAATTCAGATTCGATGAGGCGTCAAGCGTCTGGTTAGCGCCTGGTTCTTGGTGTCCGTTTAATAGCCAGAGCACTTGGTGGTTCCCCAAGTCATTCCCCTTAATGTACCTGCCAAGTTTTGTTAGTTTTCGCGTGACGGACATTTGGCGAAGCTTTGTTGCCCAGAGGTGCCTCTGGGAGTTGGGCTATGGTGTCGCATTTCATGGCCCGGAAAGTCGACAAGACCGAAACCCGCATAATTTGCTTCGGGATTTCGAGGAGGAAATCCCTGCTTATCTTAACAACAATCGTATCATCTCCGTCCTCGAACGGCTCCAACTCTCAAGTGGCGCTGACAGAATTGGTGACAATCTGCATCGTTGTTACGCGGCATTGGTCAGTGCAGGGTTAATGCCCGCTGAAGAAATGCCTGTGGTAGAAGCATGGCTTGTCGACGTTGATGGTTTCCGCGCTCGGCGCTCAGCGGCCGCCCCTTATGATACATCGATCGCTGGAGAATAAGGGTCGGCGCGCGACCAATGGCGCGCGCGTTGCAGAACACTTGGCCTAGCTCACGGAGTTCTGCGCTGCCAGCAACATCATCGAGAACAAAGGATTAGGTAGGCGCACGATCGGCCATGGCTGTCAATGCATCACGACACACAGCGATGCAGCATCGTATATTTATATTGGAATGATTAGAATGATCAAATCAACTTTACGTGGCGTGAAGGGGAAGGCGAAAGCGTTGATCACTTTGGCGTATAACATTGCAAGAATGAACATGAGAATTGGCTTTGTTGATTGTATTGAAAGATGGATAGACACGCAAAACTTGAAGAGCCTTGCTTTTGATTGCCATCCCATGGGGTGGTGCAAAACATTTGTGGCTGAGAGCGAGCTTCTCAACCTGGATGATAAGTTATCTAGGCAACGTGAATTTCGGTTGTTCAATGAAATTAGATGGGCCCTCTCTAGAGAGGTAAAAATATATTATTTGGCTAATCCATACATCGTCGGTGAAACTGCTATCGTGATGTCCTCAGATAGACGCATATTTAAACAGCTGACATACCCGATCAATGGTCGGACATGGCGTTATGAGGATTTCTTTGGCGAAGCGATGTTGCCCGCTGCAAGTTCACGCATCGGATGGCACACGAGTTTTGTGTGCCCCACATCATACAATTTTTTTCATTGGATGATCGAGTGCTTGCCAAGGTTGGCTGTCCTCGAAAAATATTTGCCGCTGTTTGATGGAATTATTATCCCGCGGAATCCGCAGCCATTTCATTGTGAAAGTTTAGCCCCTCTTGGCATCGGAGCTGATCGCCTGATAGAGGCATCTCCGACACTACACCTTAAATTAGAACACTTTTTTGCGACCGATTATTCGGCCCGAGACAACCCTGCGCCTTGGCTGCACCTTTGGTATAAGGACAAATTTATCCGGCCGTTGAACCTAAAAGTGAAACCAGGACGAAAGATTTACATTTCACGCGCGGACGCATCCCATCGAAGGGTTTCGAATTCCGAAGAGGTACATACGATGGTCTCGGCGCTCGGATTCGAGGTAGTTGCACTTAGTCGGTTAAGTTTTATAGATCAAGCCAAGCTGTTTAACACGTCGGATGTGATAGTTGGAGAGCATGGAGCTGGCTTTGCCAATTTGGTGTTTTGTAGAACGGGAAGCAAAGTTATCGAAATATTTAGTGTATTTTGGATTGCACCTTGTGGTTATGCCATTGCAAGATCTGCCGGGCTGGAATATCACGCCTATGTGGCAGAATCGCCGGAAATTCGCGCACTTGCTGGAGAAAAAATAGCATCAGCGCCTATAGACGCCACCCTAGATGAATGTCAATCCGCGGAATACAGGGTTGATGTAGATAATTTGCAGCAAAAAATCTTGGCTGTTATCAATACTGATAGCGAATCCGGACAACCTCGTCCCATAGCGAGTGATAATTTTACCCCAACTGGAAATAGCGCCTTCAAGGACATTGAGCGTGCTTGCAAATAGCGAGCGGCCTCTCGTGTCTATTGTGGTTCCAAGCTTCAATCAAGGCAGGTTTATTGCAGAAACATTGAGATCGTGCTTTGACCAGCGTTACCGACCAATCGAGATCTTAGTCCAGGATGGGGGTTCTACTGACAATACGATTTCGGTGTTGCGGTCATTAGAGGCACCGGAGCTGTGCTGGGCCAGCGAGCCGGACGAAGGTGTCGTCGCCGCGGTTAACAAGGCACTACGCAGAGCCAGAGGGGAGATACTAAGCATTCAGAGCTCCGATGACCTGTTTCTCGGCGGCGCTATCGAAGCCGCCGTCGAGGCGTTCTCTCAAGACCAAACGATCGGTGTAGTCTATGGCGACGTAGAGTTGATCGACGAAGAATTGCGCGTGATTGGAGCCGACATCCAGGGTGGTTTCGATCTGGCGATGTATTTCGGTCGAATGATGTATATACCGCAACCGGGAACTTTTTTTTCACGTGCGGCCCTTGAGAGGGTGGGCGAGTGGCGCAAAGAGTTTAGTTATACTGCAGATGCGGACTTCTGGTTTCGGGTCGCACTTCACTTCCCAGTTCGCAAACTGAATCGAGTTACGGGACGGTATCGATATCACTCACTCCAAAGAGATCGGCAGCGTGCCCTGATTCTTCGTGATTGGGAAAGAATGGTCCGTGATCTTATTATTAACGAGCTGCCTGACGGCAGAACGCGTCGCCATGCTCGTTCTGGCATCTATCTGGCTCGTCATCGATATACCGACCCGCGGCAATGGTGGGCGCGCACAAAAGCCCTCTATGGCGCTCTGATCGTCAACCCGGTGGCGGTGCTACATCCTGGTTTTCCAAAGAGGGAGCTTCTGCCAGGTCGAGAGCCAATATGGAACCTGCTGTCGCAGGCCAAACGTACTCTTGGCTTTAGGCCAAGAGGCATGTGATTTTTTGCTCGCTTGTTGTTATGATTACTGTCTGTATCTGCACGTATAATCGTAGCGAAAGTCTTCGGCGAACATTGGAGTCGCTCGCTGGGCAGAAAAATATTCACGCGAGCGAGGTCTTGATCGTCGACAACAACTGCACCGACGGCACTGCAGGAGTTGTGGGATCGTTTAGGGAACGACTTCCGATCCGAATGGTTAAGGAAAACCAGCAGGGTCTCGCGCACGCTAGGAACAGAGCAGCCGCGGAGTTCCGAAGGGAGGTTCTTCTATTCACTGACGACGACGTGCGGTTCGGAACTCGCTGGCTTGGTGCTTTTGAGGATGCAATCCGTAGCTTCCCGGATGCCGACTACTTTGGCGGGCGGATTTTGCCGGATTGGGGTGACCGGAAGCCACGATGGATTAAAGAGGAGCCTTTGCCGCTGATCGATGGGCTACTCGGTTGGTTCGATCATGGTGCCGAGTCCCGATTAATGCGGCCGACTGAGCAACCACCATTCGGTGCAAGTTTCGCAATCAGGCGGCGCCTGCTCGAGCAAATTGGACTGTTCCGCGTCGACCTAGGCACCGGAGGAATGGGGCTAGGGCGCGGCGAGGAAACTGAGTTCCTGATGCGGGCGCGAGGTGCCCGCGCGCAGGGAGTTTATGTGGGCGAAGCACTTTGTTTCCATGCGTACGACCCGGGGCGCCTCACGGTCGGCGCATTGTACCGATATGGAGTTTCGTGCGGCAGGTCGCACAACGCAATCGTTCAACAGCCGCGCTGCGGCAGCTATCGGGGCGGCGGCGTCGTTCGTATTGCGCGGCCTCTACCAAGCGGTGAAGGGAAGCGGCGATCGATTTCGCCAATGCATTGTTAATGCCGGAATCGAGGTCGGCACCCGACCTTGCTGTTCCAAAACAAACACACCTCAGGATATTCCTCTTGATAGGCAGCTTTGTGCGGCGCGCCGAAGGCGCGGGGCTTGACCGCGAAGGCGCGGACCGAACGACAATTGTCTGTCGGAAGGCACACTGATCATCGGACAACGTCCGTGAGATATACGAATTTTGGCACATGAGGATATCGATGGCTGCAGTTGACCAAATAGACTGGCCGTCCGGGCGTGGCGCCTCGGGATAGGCAGCTCGATGCGTTGTGCCGCATGGGCCTCACGCTGACCCCTAGCGTAGAGCTTCCTACTTCGAAAGGCTGTTTGCATGTGTGCGATAGGCGGATGGCTCGTAGATCCTCAAGCTCGCCCGGATCATAGCCGCACTCGATCGGATGATGGCCGCGATGGCTCATCGCGGGCCAGACGATACTGGAAGATTTATTGACGCAGCGGCTGCGGTCTTGCTGTCGGTCATAATCGGCTAAGCATCATTGATCTCAGCCCTGGCGGCCATCAGCCGATGGTGAACGCTAGCAATGGCGATGTACTGACCTTCAATGGCGAGATCTACAATTTCCGCGAACTGCGGCATGAACTCGAGGCGAAAGGCTATCGCTTTCGTTCCCAGTGCGACACCGAGGTTCTGCTTTATGCATTTGCAGCTTGGGGCGTCGAGTGTGTGCGGCATATACGCGGCATGTTCGCATTCGCGATTTGGCGCCCGACAGAACGCGCTCTGTTTCTGTTTCGGGATCCGATGGGGATCAAGCCGCTCTACTATTGGATTCCGCCGGGCGGCGGCATCGTGTTCGCGTCAGAACTCAAGGCCTTGCTGGCGTTTCCCGGGTTTCGGCCGTCGCTCGATCGGCGCGCGATCGGTCAGTTTCTCGAATTCGGGTACATCGTTCGAGGATGACCGCACCATCCTGAACGGTGTGCATAAGCTGCCTCCAGGACATTTCTTGCGCGTGCGGGCGAACGAGAAACCGAAGCTCGAGCGCTACTTCCGCCCGGAAGTCGCGAGTGACCGCGCCGCGAAGGCAGAGCGATATCGAGGAGGAGCTCCATGCCACGCTTGACGAGGTGACGGCGCAGCATCTGATTGCCGATGTGCCGGTCGGGTTGCTGCTTTCGGGAGGATTGAATTCGAGCCTCATCGCCGCGCTTGCCGCTCGGCAGACGAAGGTGCGCACGTTCACGATGGGCTTTGCCCAATCGGATCTCGACGAGCGTGCCGACGCCCGCCGCGTTGCCCGGCACATCGGCTCGGAGCATGAGGAGATTCTGATTAGTCCTCGGGAGGTGAGTGACGGGCTCGAGAGCACGATCGCCTGTTTCGACGACCTGTTTGCCGATTGGGGAACGATTTCGACACGGCTGCTGTACAGAAAGTGCCGCGAACGCGGCATCAAAGTTGTACTGGTAGGCGAGGGCGCCGACGAGCTTTTCGGCGGCTACGACGTGTTCCGATCGAGCGACTCGCGAGCTCCGGCCGACTGGTGGCTTTTCCAGCTCTACCGACACTATTGCGGTCGGCGCTATGGCCGCTACTTTGGCGCCTTTCGCGCATTGATGCGAGACTATCTGAACTCCGTAAGCGGCGATCGCTTCGACGCAATTCGATTGTTCGAGACGCGCAACCAGCTGCCGAACAACTATGTGATGAAGGTGGATAAGGCGAGCATGTCGGTGAGCGTCGAGGCGCGCGTGCCTTACCTTGACCAGAGGGTGGCTGAGATCGCGTACCGGATTCCCAAAAATCTGCTCCTGGGCGAAGGGACGGAGAAAAGCATGCTGCGGCGCGTCGCCCGTCGTTTCCAGTTGCTACCAGAGGAGACAGTGGCTCGCCCGAAGCTCGGCGGCAGCATGGCCGCATCCTGGCTGGACGAGCAGCCGGCGTTTCGCAGTTTTGCCAAAGATGTTATCCTCGCCAAGGGCGGATGGACTGAAGCCTTGGGCTTGCGGCAAGCGATGGTCGATTACTTTGTGAACAATCGTACGGGCTATGCTTTCCCGCGCCCCGTCAGTATCTTTCGCAATCTCGCTTGGCGGCTATTGATCCTCGAAATGTGGTCGAGCGCATACCGGGTCGCTCCCGATGTTGGTTGAAGGGCTCGTTAGCACCATCATCCCTGTGCACAACCGGCCCGCCCTATTGCGAGAAGCGGTTGCGAGCGTACTTGCCCAGACCTACCGGCCGGTCGAGATTATCGTTGTCGATGATGGTTCAACCGACGAAACGGGACGCGAAGCGGAAGACTTGGCAGAAGCTCATTCAGAAGTTCGTACGATCCATCGTCAGAATGGCGGCCCGGGAGCAGCACGCGAGACCGGGCGTCTCGCTGCGCGAGGCGAATTCATTCAATATCTTGACAGCGACGATCTTCTGCTGCCGCACAAAGTTCGAGCTTCAGGTTGGCGGGCTGCGCACGCATTCCCGATTGCGCTGTCTCCTATGGGAAGACACGCTTCTATGCTTAGCCGGCGACCGCCCGCTGACATTTCCATGGAAGCGGACGGGGAGCGGATTCGAACGATGTTTCCCTCGTTTCTGCAGTCGCGCTGGTGGGATACCTCGACCCCGCTTTACCGGCGGAAGGTCACCGATCTGGCCGGGCCATGGCCGAGCTCAGGAACGAGGAAGATTGGGAATACGATTGCCGGGTCGCCAGCCAGGGCATCCGGCTCCACCATTGCGCTGAATACGTCTCCGACACCCGGACACACTGCGGAGACATGTTGAGTCGGGGCGGGCGTAGCGCAGCGAAGTTGCACGATCGCGCTCATGCTCATCGCCTAATTTTTGGCCATGCGCAGCGCGCTGAAATTGACCTGACACCCCGGAGATGAAGCACTTCGCACGCGAGTTGTTTCTACTGGCACGTCAGTGCGGAGCCGCGGGACTATCAGATGAGGCGCGAATGCTATTTGATCTGGCCCGCCGCGCATCCACCCCCGAGCGGAGTGCGCGGTTTGGATTTCGTAGCCTATCGGGTGGCTGCCAGCGTCTTAGGCTGGTCTCTTGCGGGGCGCATTACGTGCAGTCTGGAAGAGTTAGCGTTGATGGTCACGCCGGAACTCTCTGTCGTGATGGGTGTCTACAATGGCGCGGGTTCCCTCCGCGAGACTATAGATAGCGTGCTCTCGCAGGAGGGCGTCAATCTCGAGTTGATTGTCGTGAACGACGGTTCGACCGACTCCACGGGAGAGATCCTGGCAGAATACACTTCCCGCGACAGTCGTATAAATGTGCTTTCGCAGGAGAATCAGGGCTGACACGTGCGCTCGTCGCGGGGTGCGCTCAGGTCCGGGGCAAATACATCGCCCGCCAGGATTGCGGGGATGTTTCACTTCCGGGTCGGCTTGCTCGCCAACGTGATATTCTGGATGCCGAGCCCGCCGCAGTCATGGTGTCTTGTGCGACCCGCTTTGTGGGCCCATCCGATGAGGAACTCTACACGGTTGCACAGTTGCGTGACGAACTGGAGGACGGCTTAAGACAACTAAAAAGGGTTCGCGGCCCTTCGCACCATGGCAGCACGATGTTTCGCCGCTCGATCTACGCACAGGTCGGCGGATATAGAGCTGTTTTCCCTGTCGCGCAGGATCTCGATCTCTGGATGCGGCTTTCGGAGTTCGGTCACTGCGTTGCTATGCGGGAGGTGCTGTATCAGGCAAAGCTGGCCCCGAACTCGATCAGTGCGTTACGGCGCGACGAGCAGATTCGGACTGCCCAGGCCATCGTGGCTTGCGCTGAGGCGCGCCGCGCCGGCAAAAGCGAAGCGGAGGTTCTGAGGCACTGGCAAATTGAGTTAGCCGAGGTTAAGAGCCCGCGCGGCGGCCGGCCGCAGCCGTTCCACGGCCAGCGAGCACGCTCGGTTCTATTATTTCCTTGCGCCGCATCCTAAGGCGAAGCCGGCCTGATCGTTCGCGGCTCTACTACTGGAGATCTATCCGCTCTTGGATTCTTTATGCACCCGCCTGGGCGGGCCTAGTACGACTGAGAATATCCAGATGAAGCGACCAACGCACGATCCATCCTGGAGTTCGGAAGTCGAGGCACTCTACCGTCACGATATGCAGGAGATCTGGGATCCGACAATCAACCGACATATTTGGAACCAGTATCACAATCAATTAAACCTCTATTTAGAGCTAGCCGGACCTGCTGACGCAGAGGATACAAAAAAAATTCTTGATGTAGGATGTGCACAGGGAACATTAGCGCTTCTATTGGCGGAAAGAGGGCACGACGTAATCGCATTAGACTTACGTCCTGCCTTTCTCGACTACGCGCAAAGCCGCTACACCCACGGCCGAATCCAATTTGTAGCTGGAAATGCTCTCCAATGTGAATTCGATGAGCGTTTTGATCTCGTGTTTGCAAACCAAATTATCGAGCACTTAGTTTACCCAGAGCAGTTGGTCAGGAAGCTCAAAGGCTTATTGAAATCAAAAGGCATGCTTGTCGTAACGACGCCTAATTGGCATTACTTACGAAACACCCTGCCTAGCTTTGAAGATCTCGGCGATGTGTCCCAGTTCGAGCATCTCCAATTCACTGCCGATGGAGATGGACATTTTTTCGCATATAAGGCCTAAGGAGTTGGAACGGATCTTTGTGAATGTGGGTTTCAAAAGAATCGAAACGCGTGTGTTCGAGTCACCATTTATTTCGGGACATTTGAAATTACGTCATCTTCATCGGGTGGTTCCATTAGATCTGTTACGTGCATTGGATCACCTTATGTTGGCATCCCCATTGGCGCCTTATTTAGCTCACCAGCTTATGATTGTGGCGAAGCAGCCATGAATGCATGGCAGCAAAGTCTTTATTACGCTACAGATCGTATCCGTACATGGCGGAATTATGCTAGAGTTAAACTATGGGTTTGCAGGGCGTCCAAATTGGCAGACGAGTTGCCATTGAGGCGGGTTGCCGTGTTGATCGGCCATGGGGCGTCTCGATTGGACAACGATCTCGACTGAGCAACGTGTTTGGCTAAAATTAGATTTGATGTTGCGCGTGCCGAAATCGGAAGTTTTTGTTCTGTAGGCGCGCTGGAAGTGAACTTGACATTATCAACAGGATTGTGATTGGTGATCATACGATGATCACACCAGGTTGTTTTATTACGAACCACGACTACGGGACAATTGCCGACCACAGTCTTGCGTAGCAACGCCCGTGCGAATCGGCGCTGATGTATGGATTGGCGCTGGGGTCTGTATTCTCCGCGGTGTCACCATCGGGGACGGGGCCGTGATCGGAGCCGGGGCCGTAGTTAGGCATGATATTTCCGCTTATGATGTCGCGGCGGGAATTCCTGCGCGTGTGGAACGGCCATCATATTTCTCATGCTGCGAGCATGAGAGTTATGCGGACAGTCTGTTAGAGCTGGCCAAACAGGTGACCGCCCGGCGCGTGCTTTGCTCGCCCACGTTCCCCTTGGCCTCGACCCTTCGCTCCACCGGTTCCGCCACCAGTTGCCCGGCTTTTTTCGTCGGCTTCTTCGCTACTATGGCCGAGTCTGACTTCTCATGTCCGTGCATCAACGGCTGTGGCTCCTCGCCTTCCCATTGCGGGTCAGGATGGTGCTCGATCGCTGGCCGGGCATGAGATCTCCCGGTTCCCGCCCAAGGAGTGTCCGCACATGCCAGGGTCTTCGACCACGCCGGGTCGTCCGGGCGCTCGCGTTGCGCACCCGGCCATGTCGTCTTCCACGATCTGAAACGCGTCGGCACCCGGGACAAAACTCGTTTCGCGGCTCAATGGCTGGCCTATGCGTTCCCCTACCGTGCTTCGCCCGCAGCCTCGCGGCTGCCGACGCACGGCTCGGGGCCGATGCGGATCGCTACTCCTTCATCGTATCGGACTTGCACCGACTGCTCCTTGCCGGTCTCCCGGCGCACTCCGATTAAGTTTTAGCTAACGCATCTGATGGCAAGAGGTCGACTAAGTCAGCCATGAATGGCTCGTTCGCTTCCTCGAACATCGGATCGGCGACCCGCGCATCATCGGAGCGGGGGACGCTCGGTAACGAGCGTTCCTACCGCGATCAGACGGTGTCCTGGTCCCCCACGGCGAATCACGAGCCGAGGCGGGGCGCGGAGCGGAGCTGTAGCTAACGCAAATGATCGCAGCATGATCACGGTCAGGTATTGTTGTCCGACAGCGTCGCCACTTTGCGCGCGCTAATGCCGCGCATTGAATAGCTCCTAGCGAAAGGGCGCCGCTCGCGCGAGCGATGAGATGATGTCATCCGTCTCCATAACGGTAGCAATTCCGACATATGGGCGCGACCAGGTTCTGGTCGACACCATTCGCCACGTTCTCGCTCTCGACCCGCCGCCGGGCGAAGTCATTGTTCTCGACCAGACCAAGGAGCACGTCCCTGAGGTGGTTCGAACTCTCGAGGCATGGCATCACTCGGCAGCGATCCGGTGGCTACACTTGCCGGAGCCACTGATTCCACGTGCCATGAACCGCGGCCTAATTGAGGCGAGGAGCGAGATCGTACTATTCCTCGACGACGATGTCCTTCCTGAACCAGGGCTTATTCAGGCCCATGCCAATGGACACAAGCAGACCAATGCCGGCCTGGTGGCTGGTCGCGTCATCCAGCCTTGGCAAGAAGGAATTGATTTTTCGCGCGACGATGACTTCCACTTTGCATGCTGTCGGCCGACTTGGGTCGAAGAGTTTATGGCAGGAAATTTTTCCATACGCCGCGACGTCGCCCTCAAAATTGGCGGTTTTGACGAGCGATTTGTGCGGGTCGCCTATAATTTTGAAGCTGAATTTGCGTACCGATGGCGTAATGCGGGTCACAAGATTTATTTCGAGCCGACCGCGGCTGTCCATCATCTGCGGGTTGCGGCCGGCGGTACGCGGATGTTTGGCGAACACTTGCGCAGTTTCCGCCCCAATCATGCCGTCGGCGCCTATTACTACTTCTTACGGACGTGGTCGGGGATGAAAAGCATCGCGCAGTTTTTGGGCCGGCCATTGCGTGCTATCTCCACGCGTCATCACCTTCGCCGGCCTTGGTGGATTGTACCGACGCTAATCGCGGAGTTCACGGGCATGGCTTGGGCCTTGTCGTTGGCGGCCCGCGGCCCTCGCTACGTCAGCTTGGAAGCAGGCAAACGTCAAATCAGATGGTTGCACTGCCGCTAGGATTGGTTGCTGCCGGTGTTTCAATATTTCCCGTGAGATGCAGCGCAATCGCGGTGAGCGCGGCTATCGGTTCAAGCAGGCGGAAGCGAAGGCTCGAGCACGACAGGCGATACGAAGTAAGCCGCGCAAGCTCACGGCGCTGATGCGCAGCAAGATTGAGTCGAAGTTGCGCCAGATGCGCTGGTCGCCGGAGCAGATCAGCGGCTGGCTCAGCGAACAGGGCATCAAGCTGAGCCACGAACGCATCTACCAGGTGATCTGGGATGACAAACGCGACGGTGGCAACTTGTGGCGCAGTCTGCGGCGGCGCGGGAAACGTTATAACAAACGTGCCGGCAAGAACGCTGGACGCGGCCTGATCCCCGGTAAAATCGACATTTCCGAGCGTCCGGCCATTGTCGCGCGCAAAACCCGTCTGGGCGACTGGGAGGGCGACACCGTCGTCAGCGCCGGACACAAAGGCGGCTTGCTCACGCTGGTCGAGCGCAAAACCCAACTCGCCAAAATCACCAAGTTGCCGCGTGCGACTGCCCCCCTTTCAGATTACGGAGACCTTTGGGTCGTGACAGAGATGCTCTTTCGACTTTCTTGATTCACTTGGCAGTCACTACGCGCGATAGTCGAAAGGTGCGGAATCCAGTGATTGAGTTGGCCATTTCGCTACTCGCTGTCGCGGTTTTGGGGGCGGTCGCGCAATGGCGCTTGGCATTATTATTGTGTCTTGCGACTGCCATTCTGCAGGATCCCTTCAGGAAACTTACGCCAAACCAACCGGTTTTCTTTGTCGGGTTTGTGGCCGTGGTTTTTGGAGCAGCTTGCCTTGGAGCCTGGGCTCGTGGGATTTCGTTGAATCCGTACAGGATGTTTGGATGGCGACGACAGCTTGCCATGCCGTTCGCTTTCTTGCTGTTGCTAATCGTTGTAGAAGCATTTAACTCTTATTTGCGTTTCGATAATCCTTTTCTGCCGCTGATTGGGCTACTTACGTACCTGCTGCCATTTCCATCGATTGCCTTCGCGTATCAACTCGCTTCTCGCCAAGGCGAGTTTCGTGTCTATCAGTTTATGAAATGGTACATTGTTTGTATCAGCCTTGTGCTGACAACGGTCTACTTAGAGTACTCAGGCTACCACTGGGCGGTTCTTGGACAGGTCGGGCCAGGCCTCATAATATACGACAAAATCACCGGTGCTATACTCCATTCATCCGCAGGATTATTCCGAGCATCCGAGATCGCAGGCTGGCATGCGATGACGGCGGCGTGCTTTGTAATATTGTTGACCTTCTCGCGAAAGACGACCTTCACGCGATTGTTGACCGCTGTGATCCTTGCTGCGCTTCTAATATCTATTGGACTTCTCACGGGACGTCGGAAAGTCGTTATGGAGTTTGCAATCTTCGTAACTAGTTATTTTATCCTTTGGGCAATCTTCGAAAAAGGTGTCGGAAAATTGGTCATCATCGCTTTGACCGCCGCCGCACTAGTCACATATATGACGTTGGCAGGAGAACTGCGCGAAAATGTTACGAGGCAATACGAAACATCACCAGATTATTCTTCTTACGTTGAAAGAACCGAATCAGTTTTCCAGGCCGCGCCGAAGCGCTTCGTTGATCTAGGCATCGCGCCTGTATCGTGGGCGTATAATGAATTTGGCGTGTTGGGTGCCGGGCTAGGAGTTGGCACCCAAGGCACGCAACACTTCGGAGGGGGAGGAGCAATCGGCGCTGGGGCAGCCGAAGGCGGGCTGGGCAAGATCACACTTGAGCTGGGCATACCCGGTCTTTTTGTGATGGGATGGTTTGCGGTTTCGCTTTTTCGCCACCTCTGGCAGATCATGCGAACTGCATCGCGATATTCGATCAGGATGGGCCGATTTTCCATTGGTCTTTTCAGTTTTCTCGTGGCCAACGTCGCCGCGTTCTCGGTTGCCACGCAGGCGTATGGCGACTTATTCATATTGTTGATCTTGAGTTGGACGCTAGGTTGGCTTTTGGCCGTCCCGGTACTGGTTGGACGGGAGGTGCGCGCCCGAGAGCTGGCGATTTTTGAAGAGCCTACCCCAGTATTTCGACCCAAGACTGTTTAGCAGCCGGATACCCTAAACGTTTTCTGGCTTTCTTGGTTGCCTTGTGCTCGCAGTTCTGACAACCCATCCAATCCAGTATCAAGTCCCGGTATGGAAGGGCTTGGCGTCTAGGGGAAACATACCCTTCAAGGTTTTCTACATGAGCGACCAGGGTCTCGAACCGCGGTTCGACCCTGGCTTTGGCACTTCCATTTCGTGGGATATCGATCTGTTAGGCGGTTACGAAAGTGAGTTCTTGGATGCCTATAGAAGTAACCGGCTGGACTCGTTTTGGTCGTTGCGACTTAAGCGCGGCTTTGGACGTGCACTTCGCGAGATGGGTGCGGATGTTGTCTGGGTTCAAGGCTGGCAGGTTGCAGCCTATTGGCAAGCCGTGTTCGAGGCGCGGCACGCGGGTATCGAGGTGTGGCTCCGAGGCGAAACGAATGCGCGTAGCAACGCAAGCGGGATTGGGCGTCCAGTAAAACGCTGGCTGCTGTGCCAATTGCTCCAGCGCGTCGACCGATTCTTGTATATTGGCGAGGCCAATCGGCAGTTCTACTTGGAACAAGGCGTCGCTAGTGAGCAACTCATAGCAACACCCTATTGTGTGGACAACGCGCGATTTGAAGCGGCTGCAGCAGCTGATCGCATCGACCGTGACCGAATTCGTAAGGAATGGCAGATCCCATCCGACGCGTTCTGCTTCTTGTTTGCGGGAAAACTTCTCTCCAAAAAGCGCCCATTTGATCTTATTGAGGCCGCGCGGCGTCTCCAGAATGCGCATCAGGGAAAGAAAATACATTTGTTATGGGCTGGAACGGGCGAGCTGGGCGACGAACTCAGACAAGGCTGTGAGGTCTGCTTCGATGCAGGAATGAGAGAGCGCGTCAACGTCCGAAGACAAAGTAAGCCGAACGCTTCGTTCGTCGGCTTTCTCAATCAGTCCGAGATCAGTCGAGCTTATGTTGCAGCCGACTGTTTGGTGCTCCCCAGCGATGCTGGGGAAACTTGGGGATTGGTCGTGAATGAGGCGATGGCTAGCGGCCTGCCGTGCATTGTGAGTAACGCCTGCGGCTGCGCCGAGGATCTTGTCGAGCCGATCCGTCCTGATCTCTGCTATCCGGTGGGCGATATAATCGCGTTGGAGCGCGCGATGACGTCCGCAATCATGCACTCCCCATCTGCACCGCTTTTGAGAGCGCACATTTCCAAGTACGATGTTAGCAAAACCATAGATGCTGTTGAGAGGCTGTATTTGGAACGAGCCGCAGTGAAGCCGATTTGCTATCCGGCGTTGCCTCGACGTTGAGACAAATTTGGGCTCGACGCCAGGCACAAATAAGCAACCGAACTATCAATTTAATCTGAGTGCGCCGGGAGACCGGCAAGGAGTAGTCGGTGCAAGTCCGACTACGATGAAGGAGTAGCGATCCGCATCGGCCCCGAGCCGTGCGTCGGCAGCCGCGAGGCTGCGGGCGAAGCGTCGGTAGGGGAACGCATAGGCCAGCCATTGAGCCGCGAAAGGAGTTTTGTCCCGGGTGCCGACGCGTTTCAGATCGCGGAAGGCAACATGGCCGGGTGCGCAACGCGAGCGCCCGGACGACCCGGCGTGGTCGAAGACCCTGGCATGTGCGGACGCTCCTTGCGCGGGAACCGGGAGATCTCGTGTCCGGCCAGCGATGGAGCGCCGTCCGGCCCGCATCGGGAAGGCGAGGAGCCGTAGCCGATGATGCACGGACATGAGAAGTCAGACTCCGCCATAGTAGCGATGAAGCCGACGAACAAAGCCGGGCAACCGGCTGGCGGAGCCGGTGGAGCGAAGGGCGGAGACCAAGGGGAACGCGGGCCAGCAAAGCACGCGCCGGGCGCAGGACCGGGAAAGCGTGTCACAGGCGCTGGAGCGCGTACGGCAAGCCGCAAGGCAAAGGAAGAAGGAACGGTTCACCGCGCTCTTCCACCATCTCAGCCGTCGACTGCTACGGACGGCGTTCTTCGCGCTCAAGCGAGATGCCGCGCCGGGTGTGGACGGCCTGACATGGCGGGACTACGAAGCGGACCTCGATCGCGAACTTGAGGATCTGCACGCACGGGTCCATCGGGGAGCGTACCGGGCGTTGCCATCACGGCGGCGGTACATTCCGAAGTCGGATGGGCGCCAGCGCCCGCTCGCGATTGCCGCCCTCGAAGACAAGATCGTCCAGAGGGCGACGGTCGCGGTGCTGAACGCGATCTACGAGGAAGACTTCCTCGGGTTCTCGTACGGGTTCCGGCCCGGGCGCAGCCAGCATGATGCGCTGGACGCGCTGGTAGTCGGGATCAGCAGCACGAAGGTGAACTACATACTCGACGCCGACATCCGAGTCGTTCTTCGACGCGGTCAGCCAGGAATGGCTGGTCCGCTTCCTGGAGCACCGGATCGGCGACCAGCGCATCATCCGCCTGATCCGCAAATGGCTGAAGGCGGGTGTTCTGGAAGACGGGAGTCGTGACGATCAGTGAGACGGGGACGGGACAAGGGTCGGTGATCTCGCCGCTGCTGGCCAACGTCTACCTGCACTACGTCTTCGATCTCTGGGCCGAACGCTGGCGACGGCGCGAGGCCACGGGCGACATGATCATCGTGCGCTATGCCGATGATATCGTCGTCGGTTTCGAGCACGAGACCGACGCCCGGCGCTTCTGGGATGCGATGCGCGAGCGGCTGGAGGAGTTCTCGCTGTCGCTGCATCCGGAAAAGACCCGACTGATCGAGTTTGGCCGCCACGCGGCGGCAGCCGCAACCAGCGCGGGCTCGGCAAACCGGAGACCTTCAAGTTCCTGGGGTTCACGTTCATTTGTGGGACATCCCGGCAGGGTCATTTCCTCGTCAAACGGAAGACCCGACGCGACCGCACAACTATCTGAAGCAATGGTATCCTTACAAACGTTCGCTCACTGCGGCCGGCATGACGACGCCGCATCGCGCGGTGGTGTGCCCGCGATCGATCCCGACGAATTGGCCTCCGATCTTGCCTATTTAAAACACAAGGGCGCATGCTTTTTGACATTTGACGATCTCCGGGCAGGCTATTTCCCGAGTGAAAGGGAATGGGGGGTCATCGTAACGTTCGATGATTGCTTCTACGACAACTACGTGCACGGGTTGGGCGTGCTGTCGACGCTAGGGATCAAAGCTGTGTTTTTTCAGACATCGGGTCTTGTGGATGGAAATGAGTTGATTTGGGAACATCGGCTGTATTGGTACACTCGCAATGATCAAATGGCTGCACGCCTCCTCATGCTTGCAAATGAGGTGCTGACGGCAAAGGGGTTGGCGCCAATTGTTCATCAGAACGACGTTGTGTATACGTTGCGGGAGCAGATCCCGCACTCCATCGCCGCCGATATCTTGGAACGGGCATGTGCCGATGCTGTGTTGAGTGATTCGATACCACAGTTGCCTGGCCGGCTTTATCCCACTGCCGATCAAGTTCGCGCCGCTCGGCGTGCCGGCCACGAGATTGGATGTCACGGGCATCTGCATTTCAGGCGAGCAAATATTCCGATTGCACTTTTTCGCTCGGACTTGATGCATTCGCAAGCAGCGTTGACAAGCATTCTGGGAGAAGCGCCCGCTTCATACTCCTTTCCGTTTAGCAGCTTTGGTCCAGGCGACGTTGAAATCTCACACACGCTGTTCGACGCGGTGGCGACGGTCGAACGCACGCGGGTAATGGAATGTCCGGGTGACCGCGTTGTCGCGCCTCGTTTCACGTGGCCGGGGCCGGCACGGAACGGTTTTCGAAAACGGCGGTGGCTGCTAGCGGGAACAATTTAAGCGTGCATATGTGCGGCGGCAGTTAAAGCGATGATGACAGTTTTGTTGAAATATAAGTCTTGGATGCTGGCGGCTTGCGGCAACGTCTGGCAACACAAGAATAGCACGGTATGAAACAGGCTGCCCATTTTCTGCGGATACCGGCAGTCGCCAATACACCTTCTGGTGATGCGGTCATAAATGCGTTGTTGGAACTCGGCTATCACGTAGACCTCTTCGCTCCAGGCGACATCTCTACCGAGCGATATGACGTGAGGGTGCGCGCGCATTCGGTCGAATATGGCAAGCGATGGATATTGAGAAATGCGTGGTCGCCGCGGTGGCGGAAGTACAGCGTATTCTCGGGAAACACAGAAGATCCGATGTCAGTTGTCGGCATATTGTCCTGGCTGCATGGGCGTCCATGTTTTACTCTGGCTGATGAAATATATAGTGGAAGTTACCGAGGGGACGCGCCGGAGCGCTGGAAGCGGTTGTGCCGCTGGGGCATGAGACGATCTAGCGTCACCATCGTTAACGATGGGTCGCGCATACCGCTGCAACGCGAATACGCCGAATTGTCTGTGCGGCACCCTGTGATCGTCTATCCGGGATGCTTTTTCCAACCGCCGCCCGCCGGGTGTCGTGCTGCGCTTCGAGAAGCTTGGGGTATACCAAGCGACTTCGCGGCAGAACTCACGCACCAATCCATCTTGTGGCCAATCACGCCTACAAGCCCCTCGACTTAAGGCCGCAAACCGCGATTTACTGCCATCAGCTCCGACGAGACCCATCGCAGCAACCTCATGCTAATATCTGGAATCTCGGCAAATACCTAATTCTCAAACTCGGTCGCCGCGACTTTCTGACAGTCAAACTGACAAATCAAAAAGCTGGTAAAAAGTATCGGTCGGAGACCAGAATGGAAAACCTCTTCGCGCTGAGGACGCGAAGCGATTTTGCCGCCGTGCGGGCCGAATCCATATTCGTAACGACGACGGCGGTGAATAGCCCAAGTCGCCCTTGGTTGACCGCGAACTACGATCGGATGGTCCGTGCGGGACATGCCTACCGAAACGCTGATTTTCGCCTCGCGCACAAACCTGAGGAGGCAGACTTCATTCTCTTCGTCGACTCTACAGAGCCGTATCTTGGGGACGTGTGTCGCTCGCCTCTGTTCCGGCGCCACCATGATCGCAGCTACGTCTACAGCGCACACGAAGCTCCGGTTCCGGTCCTCCCCGGAATGTATCCGGACGTCGTCGGGCCCGTTCGATTGCCAAATCTACAACTGGGCGCCTTCTACCTCCGCTCCTTCGACAACCAGGCGCTCGTTCCTCCTCGTAATGATGCTAAGCGACCTACACGACTCTTCAGTTTTGTCGGCAACGCCAAAAATGCTCCGGAGGTGCGAGGACGGGTTCTCGCGCTTCAACACCCGGATGCTCTTCTCCTGGACCGTTCATCGGGTATGCGCGATGACGACTCGGATTACGTCGAGATGCTCCGGGACTCACATTTCGTCCTCTGCCCGAAAGGCCAAGGTCCTACCAGTTGGCGCATCTACGAAACGATGATGGCGGCGCGAGTGCCGGTTATCATCTCCGATGGATGGGTACCGGCGCGTGATATTAACTGGCAATCCTGTTCGTTGCGAGTGTCGGAGAGCAACGTCAAATCCATCCCCCGCCTCTGCGCCGCCAATGTGGGCCGAGCTCAAGAGATGGGGTTACGCGCCCGTCAAGAATGGGAGAGTCACTGTTCGCTCGAGCGAGCATTCGGTTGGATCGGGCGCCGGCTGCGGGAGTTGCGCGAGGCACGGAAGGGTCGAACACTTCATCCGGCGACTGACCTCATCCGGGATCTTACCTTCCGGCATCAACTTTTTCGTTATGGGCGCTGGCGCGTCGGCAAAACGCTTCGCGAGCATGGTCTTCGTTGATGAATCTGCCCGCATGGGTCAGAATTTGTCGCGGCGTATTTTGCATACAGGCTAACGTCGTCTGAAAGCTCTGAAATCGACCTAGTTGAATTATTGGAGAATTAAATGAGCATAGAAGTTATTGAAACGCATACGATATTGCCCGATATCATTTCACCAGGTTCTGTCGTCCTGGATTGTGGAGCAAATGTTGGCCGCTTTTCCTTGGAAATGATTCGAAGGTTTGGCTGTTTATGCTATGCGATTGAAGCTGCTCCGGACACGTTCATAAAAATTCCAACAACAACCAACTTACATCGCTACAATTTTGCGCTGTGTGCGACCAATAAGCTCATTACGATGTCAATTGATGCGGACACAACGCGGAGTAGCATAAAAGCTAATTTAAAGAAGAATTCGACGGTCACGGTTCAAGGACGTCTCCTGGGGGAATTTTTAACCCGCGAACTCGCTGGTAGAACCGTGGACATCATAAAAATGGATATAGAGGGCGCTGAGATTGAAGTCATTGCCTCTCTCGATGATGATGTAATTAAGCGGGTGGGGCAGTGGACGATCGAATTTCATGATTTTATCAGCATGATGAGCGTGTCCGATGTGGAGCGGTGTGTGGGGCGAATAGCCGAGCTTGGATTTCGTGAGCTATTTTGGAGCAAGTCCCGAAACAATGCAGATGTTCTCCTGGTGAACAAAAATCGATTTCCGTTTCGCCGTTACATTATAGAGCAACATATTGTCCGACCCGCCCGAGCCAGTATTCGCCTTGCGAGGCGTGCAGGGCTACTGCAGGCGGCGGAGCCGGACGTTTTGTAGACGAGATCGGCCTTCTCGGCTTAGCCTGCAAGGCGAAGCGATCGTCGAGCGGCAGCGATCGAGTTTGGGGTCGTTGAACAACTCGACTTCCCTACTAGACGGAGAGATGCGAGAAGCCGGGGTTGCGCGGCAGATTGAATCCGCATATTTTCAAGTCCGCGCCGGATCGCCCCGAGTGAGCCCGTGCCACGTCTTCGCTTCGCCAAACCCTTCCGAACGCGCCAACGATCGCGTTGATACAGCCGCTTTTCCTCCTCGCCCCATCGCTCGCGGTGCTGACGCGCACGCCGTAGCGCAGGATCGATATTCACCTGCGCTTCCCGCATTAAACGCCGATCGTGAACAATGCCGAGCGGGAATACCGCAATCATCAAACGGACTGCAACCTCTGGATCAATACCTGGCCGATCATTGTCGATGCAATAAAGCCCGCCAACCGCATCAGGCAACCAGCTGAGATCGAGGACCCGATCTACCCGCGCTAAAATGTGTTCGTCTGGAATGAGTTGGCGCAGCGGCTCAGATCCGAACATGAGGTGATCCCCGATTCGAATCGTAGATCGCAATCGAAATCAGTGACCTCAGACCTTTTTCAAAAGCCCCAGTTTCCATTGCTGACCTGCGATGCGGGTGGGCAACCCGCGTCGGTGTGGCAGAAAGTCAACAATGAAATCAAGGATCTCAACGCGTGTTGGAGTCTTGGGGGGCGGCTTGCAGGGCTGCTGCGCCGCTCTTGCATTGGCCGAACGGGGGGCAGAAGTCATTCTCTTCGACAAAAACGATGCGCTCCTCAGTAGGACCGCCGTCGCGAATGAAGGAAAGATCCATCTTGGCTACATGTATGCTGGCGATCCTACTCTTTCCACTGCCAAGACCATGATGGCTGGCGCGCTCTCCTTTGCGCCTTTCGTTGAAAGTCACCTTGGCCAGTCCGCGCGGTCGTTTTCGGTGTCGGTTCCCGCCAACTACGTCGTGCACCGCGATAGTCAGCAAACTGCCAAGAACGTTTGTGCCTATCTGAGGACTGTTCATGCATTAATCAACGAGGCCGCGGAGGGTAGAAATCTGGACTATTTCGGAAAGGATTTACGCACTTCGCTGCGATCATGGCGCGCCGAGGAAATAGAGCCAGAGTTCGATCCGGCCGTAGCTGAAGTTCGTCAGGCCCTCGATCCCATCCTCTTCATACAGGCGATACCAAGTGCGGATGGTGTCGTCGTCCAGAAACAGGACCTTCGCAATCGCTTCACAGCTCATCCCATCGTCGAGCAACACCAGCGCGTTCGCACGCCGGGCCAAACGATGAGCGGCCGACCCGTTCCGAGCCAACTCGATCAAGTCTTGCCGGCTTGGCAAGGGGGGTTCTTCGAATTCTTGGGGAGTCCGGGTATATCTAAAGTGGAGTTGTCGAATCTGCCCCTTTGGAGGAGCCCGACCATGACCAACCTGAAGCATGCCCCGCCGGAGGCTATTCTGGTGGCCCTCGATGTCTCGAAGCTGCGCGGATGCGAGGTGGTCCTGCGCAAATTTCGCCTGGGAGATCGAAGCTAAAATGGATCGGATGCCTATCAAGGTCGTCCTGTTTTGTTGTGACGGCCTGTTTCAGCGGGATCTCATGTGGCGCTTGTATGATGCTTTTCAACTTCAAGCGATTGTTCTGCAAGTTGACCAGAGCGCGCGTAGAAGTCTCCCGCAACGCTTGTCGCGTTATGCGAATCCGAAGGCGCTCGCACGGTACCTTCTGGCCAAATCGATGCGAATGTTCTACGAGTTGAAAGCCAAGCCTGTGCTGGAGTCGTTTTTCTTTAGGAATGGACACACCCCTGATCTTCCGCCTGGTGTCCCGACGATCGTGGTCGACAACATCAACGCCGCACGCACTGAGGGGGCATTAGATCAATTCCGGCCCGACATCGTATGCGTCAACGGGACGCGTCTTATTCGAAAGGGCCTATTAACTCGGATTCCAGAATTGCCGCTTGGTATGATCAATCTTCATACTGGGCTATCACCCTATTCTCGCGGGGGAAATTGCAATTTATTCATGTTAATTGAGGGGCACCCGGAACTCGTCGGCACCACGATACATCACATTGATCCCGGAATCGATCATGGCGACATCATTATTACTGATCGGCCGCATATGAGCCCCGATGACAATTTTGAGATCATCGATGCCAAGACATTTAGATTGGGAAACGATTGCGTGGTAGCTGCGGTCAGACAACTGTATGATGGAAGCGCTGAACGTGTCCCGCAGTGGACTGAGGGAAAGTTGTTTCTGCGCCGAACGGGCTACGAGTATGATCCTTTCCTGTATGTTAAAGTGAATAACATTTTGTCAAAAGGAATGATAAAAAATTATCTAGAAAAAAAATCAGAAATTGATGCGGGGGTTCGTCTTGTTGGAGTAAAAAGGTGAACAACCAAATTGCACGACTGGCCAATCGTGCCTTCGACATCGTATATTTTCCGGGTTGCGCGTCGTTCACATTACGCCGTCGTCGTGGCCGCGTTGCGTGCTTGCTCTACCACCGTGTAGTTACGCCGAGTAATGATGCTTATTCGTTTGTGACGCGCGGTGGTGTGCCCGCGATCGATCCCGACGAATTGGCCTCCGATCTTGCCTATTTAAAACACAAGGGCGCATGCTTTTTGACATTTGACGATCTCCGGGCAGGCTATTTCCCGAGTGAAAGGGAATGGGGGGTCATCGTAACGTTCGATGATTGCTTCTACGACAACTACGTGCACGGGTTGGGCGTGCTGTCGACGCTAGGGATCAAAGCTGTGTTTTTTCAGACATCGGGTCTTGTGGATGGAAATGAGTTGATTTGGGAACATCGGCTGTATTGGTACACTCGCAATGATCAAATGGCTGCACGCCTCCTCATGCTTGCAAATGAGGTGCTGACGGCAAAGGGGTTGGCGCCAATTGTTCATCAGAACGACGTTGTGTATACGTTGCGGGAGCAGATCCCGCACTCCATCGCCGCCGATATCTTGGAACGGGCATGTGCCGATGCTGTGTTGAGTGATTCGATACCACAGTTGCCTGGCCGGCTTTATCCCACTGCCGATCAAGTTCGCGCCGCTCGGCGTGCCGGCCACGAGATTGGATGTCACGGGCATCTGCATTTCAGGCGAGCAAATATTCCGATTGCACTTTTTCGCTCGGACTTGATGCATTCGCAAGCAGCGTTGACAAGCATTCTGGGAGAAGCGCCCGCTTCATACTCCTTTCCGTTTAGCAGCTTTGGTCCAGGCGACGTTGAAATCTCACACACGCTGTTCGACGCGGTGGCGACGGTCGAACGCACGCGGGTAATGGAATGTCCGGGTGACCGCGTTGTCGCGCCTCGTTTCACGTGGCCGGGGCCGGCACGGAACGGTTTTCGAAAACGGCGGTGGCTGCTAGCGGGAACAATTTAAGCGTGCATATGTGCGGCGGCAGTTAAAGCGATGATGACAGTTTTGTTGAAATATAAGTCTTGGATGCTGGCGGCTTGCGGCAACGTCTGGCAACACAAGAATAGCACGGTATGAAACAGGCTGCCCATTTTCTGCGGATACCGGCAGTCGCCAATACACCTTCTGGTGATGCGGTCATAAATGCGTTGTTGGAACTCGGCTATCACGTAGACCTCTTCGCTCCAGGCGACATCTCTACCGAGCGATATGACGTGAGGGTGCGCGCGCATTCGGTCGAATATGGCAAGCGATGGATATTGAGAAATGCGTGGTCGCCGCGGTGGCGGAAGTACAGCGTATTCTCGGGAAACACAGAAGATCCGATGTCAGTTGTCGGCATATTGTCCTGGCTGCATGGGCGTCCATGTTTTACTCTGGCTGATGAAATATATAGTGGAAGTTACCGAGGGGACGCGCCGGAGCGCTGGAAGCGGTTGTGCCGCTGGGGCATGAGACGATCTAGCGTCACCATCGTTAACGATGGGTCGCGCATACCGCTGCAACGCGAATACGCCGAATTGTCTGTGCGGCACCCTGTGATCGTCTATCCGGGATGCTTTTTCCAACCGCCGGGCCAATCACGCCTACAAGCCCCTCGACTTAAGGCCGCAAACCGCGATTCACTGCCATCAGCTCCGACGAGACCCATCGCAGCAACCTCATGCTAATATCTGGAATCTCGGCAAATACCTAATTCTCAAACTCGGTCGCCGCGACTTTCTGACAGTCAAACTGACAAATCAAAAAGCTGGTAAAAAGTATCGGTCGGAGACCAGAATGGAAAACCTCTTCGCGCTGAGGACGCGAAGCGATTTTGCCGCCGTGCGGGCCGAATCCATATTCGTAACGACGACGGCGGTGAATAGCCCAAGTCGCCCTTGGTTGACCGCGAACTACGATCGGATGGTCCGTGCGGGACATGCCTACCGAAACGCTGATTTTCGCCTCGCGCACAAACCTGAGGAGGCAGACTTCATTCTCTTCGTCGACTCTACAGAGCCGTATCTTGGGGACGTGTGTCGCTCGCCTCTGTTCCGGCGCCACCATGATCGCAGCTACGTCTACAGCGCACACGAAGCTCCGGTTCCGGTCCTCCCCGGAATGTATCCGGACGTCGTCGGGCCCGTTCGATTGCCAAATCTACAACTGGGCGCCTTCTACCTCCGCTCCTTCGACAACCAGGCGCTCGTTCCTCCTCGTAATGATGCTAAGCGACCTACACGACTCTTCAGTTTTGTCGGCAACGCCAAAAATGCTCCGGAGGTGCGAGGACGGGTTCTCGCGCTTCAACACCCGGATGCTCTTCTCCTGGACCGTTCATCGGGTATGCGCGATGACGACTCGGATTACGTCGAGATGCTCCGGGACTCACATTTCGTCCTCTGCCCGAAAGGCCAAGGTCCTACCAGTTGGCGCATCTACGAAACGATGATGGCGGCGCGAGTGCCGGTTATCATCTCCGATGGATGGGTACCGGCGCGTGATATTAACTGGCAATCCTGTTCGTTGCGAGTGTCGGAGAGCAACGTCGAATCCATCCCCCGCCTCTGCGCCGCCAATGTGGGCCGAGCTCAAGAGATGGGGTTACGCGCCCGTCAAGAATGGGAGAGTCACTGTTCGCTCGAGCGAGCATTCGGTTGGATCGGGCGCCGGCTGCGGGAGTTGCGCGAGGCACGGAAGGGTCGAACACTTCATCCGGCGACTGACCTCATCCGGGATCTTACCTTCCGGCATCAACTTTTTCGTTATGGGCGCTGGCGCGTCGGCAAAACGCTTCGCGAGCATGGTCTTCGTTGATGAATCTGCCCGCATGGGTCAGAATTTGTCGCGGCGTATTTTGCATACAGGCTAACGTCGGACAAAGATGTCTCAGAAAGCTTTTTCGATCTCCGATGATTTATGCGCCGGGCAAAATGGAATTACGACTGTTCTGGAAGCTCCGAAATCGACTAGGGTGTTGGTTGGGCGAGAACGGATCGGAATCAAACGCAGAACATATGACGCAACGGTAGCGGCGGGGATTTTCGAAATCAGCGATTGTCTGACTCATGGTCGGTCGGCTTCCGCCAGTTCGCCGAGCCACCGTTCTTCCCCGTACGTCTCGATGTCCGCATATTCCTGGCCGTCGATCGCCGGTGCGCCCTTGTTGGCTTTGCACCGTTGTAAGCCAGAACGTCCTTGCGGTACAGCTTGTCGTGCAGGAGGTAGAACCGATAGTTCGGCGCCTCCTTAGCTTTCGTCTGTAACGCCGTCTGCAGCTTCTGAACGCTTACGATGTGCGAGGATCATCTCCAGGGGCCGCGGCAGACGGGCATGGCTTGGGCCTTGTCGAATGGCGGCCCGTGGCCCCCGCTACGTCAGCTTGAAACCAGCCAAGCTCGGATTTGAACTGCTTCTAGCCCGGATTATGCATCAGCGTGGGAAATTTGCGGCGGCGGTAGCGCGAAAGCAGCGATTCACGTAGCAAATTGTTGTTCCGACAAGTTGCCTCGCGTATCAGCCGAGCGCCACAGCCGCCATGACCGACGATACGCCGCGTCCCTTCGACCTGCCATCTGTCCATCGCAAGAAACTCACAGTCGATTTTGCCGGCGGCAACCAATCTTCGGACGGCGGTCTGCTACTGCTGCGGCAGGCGGAGCGCAAACTTGGGGTGTGTGGGCGGCTTGCCGATGCGATGCCGGATCGCCGCGATCGAAGCCGCATCCGGCACGAGATGTTCGAGCTGGTGATGGCGCGCGCTGCGACCATTGCCTGCGGGCACAAGGATGCCATCGACCTCGACCGGCTGCGGCATGATCCGCTGCTGAAACTCGCGGTCGGCCGCTGTCCGCAGAGCGGCGCGCCACTAGCATCGCAATCGACCATCAGCCGGCTGGAGAATGCGCCGAGGAGGACGGAAGCGGCGCGGCTGACTGCGGCGCTGGTCGATCAGTTCGGCACGAGCGTGCAGCCCGGCAAGCTGGAGATTCTCGACATCGACGATACGTTCTGTGCCGCGCATGGTGGCCAGCAATTGGCGTTCTGGAACGCGCATCATGACGAGCGCGGCTTTGCGTCGATGCACATCTATCATGTGACGAGCGGCACGCCGGTGGCAGCGATCCTGCGCCCGGCGCGGACCCCGAAGGGCACCGAGGTGAGGACCGTCATCAAGCATGTGACCAAGCGCCTGCGGAGACATTGGCGCAAGACCCGCATCGTGTGGCGCGGCGACAGCCACTACGGCCGCATCGAGGCGATGGAGTGGGCGGAAAGCGACGATGCCGACTACATTTTCGGCCTTGCCGGCAATGCCGCGCTCGATGCCCTGTTGGCAGAGACCGCGACCAATCTGCGCTTCCATCATGCGCTCGGCATCCAGCCGAAGCTGCGCACCTATGCGACCGTCATGTATCAGGCCAGCAGCTGGAGCCGGCCGCGCAAGGTGGTCGCGCGGCTGGAATGCTCGCTGCAGCCGACCGCCGGCGAGACCGGCATGCGCCAGGAGGTCGACATCCGCTATGTCGTCACCTCGCTCACGGGCTCGGCGCAGCATCTTTATGAGAACGTCTATTGCCAGCGCGGGCAGATGGAGAACCTGATCAAGCTGCATAAGGCGCAGCTGGCGTCGGATCGGATGTCGTGTCACAGCGCGACCGCCAATCAGGTGCGGCTCGTGCTCCACACCGCCGCGTTCTGGCTCATGCATGCCGTGCGCGCCGCGATCCCGCCGAAAAGCCCGCTCGCCAAAGCTGAGTTCGCGACCATCCGCGAGCGCCTAATAAAGGTCGCCGCGCGCGTGATCGAACACATCGCACGCATCCGCATCCAGCTGCCGACGAGCTGCTCGGAAGGAGCGTTGTTCCGCACCGTCGCGCTCCGCCTCATGCCATCCGGCCCATAAGCGGCGGGGCTTTGAGTGTCCCGCCGAGCCGCCGACCACGGCAGATCAACCCAAATGCGTTGCACGTCGCGTTGCCTCACACCGATCCAACAGGACGGAACAATCAAGCGTGCCCGCCGCGCTGACCGTGCAAAAAACCGCTACGTGGTGCATGATCCGGGCTAACATCGTATGCTGCCGTCGTCGCGACTTAACCTCTTGCACCGGAGCAGGTTGGAAAGTCAGGCCGCGTCCGGGTGACTGCGTTCTCGCGCCTCGCTTCACGTGGCGGGTGTCCGCGAGGAATGGTTCGTATACGGCGGTGCCTGTTAGTGGGCACAATTTAAGGGTGCATATGTGCGGCGGCAGCTGGCGGCTTGCGGCAACGTCTTGGCGCTTGGCGGCTTCAATCAGACAGCTGAGCTCACCAGAGCGGAGTGGCAACTTCATACACAAGAATAGCACGGTATGAAACAGGCTGCTCATTTTCTGCGGATACCGGCAGTCGCCAATACACCTTCTGGTGATGCGGTCATAAATGCGTTGTTGGAACTCGGCTATCACGTAGACCTCTTCGCTCCAGGCGACATCTCTACCGAGCGATATGACGTGAGGGTGCGTGCGCATTCGGTCGAATATGGCAAGCGATGGATATTGAGAAATGCGTGGTCGCCGCGGTGGCGGAAGTACAGCGTATTCTCGGGAAACACAGAAGATCCGATGTCAGTTGTCGGCATATTGTCCTGGCTGCATGGGCGTCCATGTTTTACTCTGGCTGATGAAATATATAGTGCAAGTTACCGAGGGGACGCGCCGGAGCGCTGGAAGCGGTTGTGCCGCTGGGGCATGAGACGATCTAGCCTCACCATCGTTAACGATAGGTCGCGCATACCGCTGCAACGCGAATACGCCGAATTGTCTGTGCGGCACCCTGTGATCGTCTATCCGGGATGCTTTTTCCAACCGCCCCCCGCCGGGAGTCGTGCTGCGCTTCGAGAAGCCTGGGGGATACCAAGCGATGCTTTGGTTCTGGCTTTCTCCGGAAATTTCAGCTGGCTAAGTGGTGCGAAGTGGTTTGTCGGAGCGCTCCAAGCTAGAACTGAGTTGCACGCCGTGTTGCAGCCGGGTGTCTTAGATTCCCTAACTCGGTTTTTACTGTCCAGCTGTCGGGCCGGTGAGCGGCTCTACATCGAAGACAAATGGAGTCCGTCCCCCGTTGCGCTTTGGAGCTCCATGGCCGGTGTGGACATCGGAACGGTCATCTATCATCATGACGGTCCGCAATTTCAGAACATGGGTACCAGCTCTGCGAGACTCTGTATGTTCCTAACGATGGGAGTGCCCGTAATCGCAAGCCGACAAGAGAGTTTCGAATTTATAGAAAAATATGACTGTGGCGTGCTTGTCGAGAACGAACAACAATTCATCGATGCGATAGACCTAGTCAAGAATAGGCTGACACAGATGAAGACCAATGCGACGAGATGTGCTCTCGAGTACATCAACGCACCCCAGAAATACCGCGATCTTGTCTCGGCGTTGAACTCAATACTGTGAAGCACCCAGCTAGAAATATGGTTTCATAATATCCTTGCGACCCATTATGCAGTCAATCTCAATCAAGACAGGGAAATGGCCATCGTTATTGGGAACCAAGGCGCTGAGCTCGAAACCGAGAGATTGGTAGAACGTCAGGGCATCTCGGAAATCTACAGAACTTTCGTATATTTTTTTTATCGCCAATTCGCTTTGCAGGCCCACGAAATGGTGTACGACTTCTTTGCCGCTGTTCAGAATCTCGACATCGAGCCCCTGTGTATCCAATTTCAGAAACGGTCTACGAAATCCGAATTGCGGCTTTAGTCTTTGGAAAGCCGAGGTTAGGTTTTCCGTCTTGACGAGAACATTCTCTATCGGGCGGTTTGCATCTTTGAAGATCGACACGTCGCGATGTTGAGGAAAAGCAAGAGAACTGAATTGCGAGTGCTGCATTATGTGGAAGTCGCGAATGCCGGTTTCGGCGGACAAAGCGATCTCCTCGACTGTCCAGAGCGGGTCCCGTTCACTCTTATGACGTATCTCCGACGCGGCTTCAGGGATAGGCTCGAACGAAATAATTCTTCCGTTAAATCCGGCTTTCCGTAAAGTGAATGCATATTGACCGGTGTGCGCGCCAACATCAAAAACGCAATCCACCTCCAGCAGGCGAAGGAATTGACGTAAATGCAACTGCTCGTGCAACGTGTGTAGTGGGTCGCCTACGGTCACAAGCTGGCGTGAATCAACAAGGCGGAGGGCACCCAGTTTTCGGATGCCGCGGCGCAGAATATTCGGTGTTCTCATTCCTACTCCCGCTAACCTATCTTCCCAACTACTCATTCGCTTTTTGGCTACGTCTCTTGGTCAGTGACCGACCCGTAGGAGCGCATACGTCAAAGGCTTGGGCAAGTCTGGATCGTAAAGTGCCAAGGCGAGTGCAGTGAGCTCCGGATTTCGGGAGAGCTTGTTGGTCATTCTGCTGCTCAATGAACGCGCGAACTCGGCGGCTTCGTCCTGTACGGAATACCACCTTCTCACCGAGACACACCGCTACGGATCGCGCAGTGACCGGATATGTGGAAGTAGTGTAGTAGTCAAGACGCTTCGTATAAAATTGTAACTTTTGCTCATCCGCGTGTCGCCATTAGGTCTTGGCCGTGTAAAAAGCTTTGGCGGGGAGGAGTTTGGGGGCTGTCCTCGTTGAGGAGGTCGGCGTTTTGGAACTGGTTAAGCACTCGTCGCTGCTATTAGCGGCCGTCCCCATGAATATCAGGAAGTGAGTGGCACGTCGGTCGAGCATCCCTTCGGCACAATGAAGGCTCAGATGGGTGAAGCCGCCTCTGACGTGTTCGCCAGTGAGCTGCGGCGACCAGTAAAGGAGCCAAGTCCAGCCCGGCGCGAGCACCGCGATGTCGGCGATCGGATTTACGATCTCGCCGCGATGGTCGTCCTACCTTTCTCGCCGACCAGGAATTGAATTCCACGCGTGCGGTCTTAAGCCGGATCTGCGCGGGCGGCAGGGGAAACGCCCGCATCTTGCTGGCGGGGGCGAAATGTCGCTCGAGCCACCTCGTCACAGCGTCGGCCATTCCGGCGATGGCTCCCGATTTTTCGCTGAGGACATCGCCCACGGTCATGCTAGTGCGCGGTTGATCGGTGCCATTGCTCAATTCGAGGAAGTAGAGCTCGTCGCCAAATTGAAGGCTTCTCGAAATCGGAACCGCAAGGCGGCGGGCAGTGAGTTCTCGCCGTCCTCAGTCGCTTGTCGGGTTTCCGGCGGGGTAGCGTAGGACGGTGCTCGATGGCCAAGCTGATGATTCGGTGCTTTGCCAAAGACAATGGTCCTCACAACAACTTCGCGTTAAGTGAGTACCGGAGATTGTTACAATTTCAAAAGACTGATCGTTTTAAGCTCCATGAACTGGTTGTGGACAGCACAATTGCCGACCTCATTGTCTTTGTGGGCCCCGAATTCAGTACCTTTCTGGATTTCCGTCAAAGTGATGAATGGAGAAATTATCCTGAAAAGTGTTTTATCTATTATGGTGGGGATCGCCCACTGCCGTTATTGCCGGGCTTATATACCTCGCTTGAGTCTCGGTTCTATTCTTCGTCCTGGGTGAGAACGGCAAGCTATTTAAGAGTTGCAGAAAATACTAATATCAATGACTTCGGAAACGTTGCGCATTGCGATTTGCTGTATAGCTTCTCTGGCGCAGGCATTAATCATCGAGTGCGGCGTGAAATCCTAAAGCTGCAACACACGCGTGGCGTTGTGTTTGATACGTCAACTTTATCAGTTCAAGAGCGGCAACGCGATGCAGCCGTGAGTGCTGATGATAAATACTTTGAGCCATATTTGTCTCTTCTCAAGAGAAGCAAGTTCATTCTTTGTCCGCGCGGCAAAGGGACGTCAAGCTGGCGCTTATTCGAGGCCATGAAAGCCGGTCGGGTGCCCGTCATAATTTCTGATCAGTGGGTGCCGCCAGAGGGACCTCAATGGCCAGAATGCTCAATACGCGTTCCGGAGTCGAACGCTAGAATGATCCCGGAGATGCTGGAGCGACGCGAGGCTGATGCGAGTAAACTTGCGATAGCTGCTCGCAAAGCATGGGACGATTGGTTCAGTTCCGAAGTCGTATTCCATCGCATTGTAGAATGGTGCTTGGCAATCCAAGCAGACCGCTGGCTCCCGGTAAAATTGCAGGCCTTTTCATATTCCGCGCATTTGCTGCGCCCGCATTTTTTCCGACACTGGCTCATGGCCGACATCAAGCGATACGCTCTCGGAAATAGAGTGTAGGCTAAATCTTACGCAATGGTCTGCTTAGGACGTGAGCAGCGTATTGAAATGAATAAGGCGCCTTCCGAGATGACGCACCTCACCACAGCGCTTGCCGTCGGCGATCACAACGGCAATAGTTGCTTTGTGCACATCCAGTTGCCGGCACCGTGCTGGGCGGATGCATGCAATCCACAGTCCGGCCAGCATCGGAAGCCAATCTGATCGGCGGGCTTCGATCTCGCGCCGCGTGGTGGCGCACAGGTCGACGCAGGCCGCGTTTGACGAGATCGTCGAGGACGCTGCGCCAGGCTTCGGCGCTCTGGCTGCCCATGCTCTTGATCGCGAGCAGTGTGACCGTCTTCGCGCACGCCGATGACGACGAGCCGCGAGATGGAGATGGCCTTGCGGTCGAACGCACGCGCACCACGGTGCCAGTCGAGGACGAGCTGCAGCGCCACCGAGAGCTAAGACTACTACTAACAACGCTTTTTATCCAGCCACTTCGAGCCCGCCCTAAAATAGCATTACAAAGCGCCTACAAGGTGCCACGATGATCAAAAGGAACACGTTAAGAAAACGAGCAACTTGCATCATCACTAATTACAATTATGCAAGATATCTCTCGCGCGCTGTTGATAGCGTGTTGTCGCAGACTAGGCCGTTTGATGAAATCGTAATCGTTGACGATGCCTCATGTGACGAGTCAGCCGCGTTGCTTTCTGAGCTCGCAAAGCGCTCTGACACATTGAAAATCATACGCCACGAGGACAATCTTGGGCAGCTTGCCGCATTTGAGACAGGGGTCGTGCACTCGAACGGCGATATTGTATTTTTTTTAGATGCCGACGATGTTTACGCGCCAGATTACCTTGGCATAGCCCTTGATGTTTATGACAAGAGTCCGAAATGCGATTTCATTTTTTGCGGTGCCGAACCATTTACTGAGAGTTCATTTCGAAATGTACTTTTTCACAGCAACAGAGAACCACATCCTCAGGTTAGAGATCTTGGACTGACGGTGGTCCGCACTCTTGAGCGAAAGGGCTATGTTGGTGCCCCGACTTCATGCCTCTCATTGCGGCGCAAACTAGTGGCGCGACTTTTTCCAATGCCCTTGCATGAAGACTGGCGGACGCGAGCTGACGACTGTCTGATTTTTGGTGCTTCACTTGCAGGAGCTAGGAAATTTCGTATAGAGGCCAATTTAGTTGGTTACCGAGTACACGGCCAAAATGCTTATTTTTCTAATCCCGCAACAGGGAACCCGGATGTATTGTTTTTTAGGCATGTGGCAAGGATGCGACTTTTCCATTTTTTGCGAGAGAGGTTGAACCTTGAAGAAGTGGGGAAACTCGCGCATCTTGAATTTAAAACCATACCTAATCCGAGTCGCCACGACTTTTATGAGTACGTAGGATATGTGCTTAAGAACGGCGCGGAGGATGCAGGGAGGTTATGGGGGATCGCTGTAATATTAAAATGGTACCTCAAGTCGAGGCGGGGGCGAGCAAAATGAGGTGCTCGAAATTTGGCGGGGTGCATCCTTTGCGGATCATCTGATTCAGCAAACGGGCTTTAGCCAGCCCGGCCAATCCCATGGCAACGAGAATACCTGCTTCGCAGCGCACACGTGAAGAGCTTCTCTAAGCGGTCGGCCAGGATCAAGCGCTTTCAGACGCATCCACCAACTTCACTATTGGCGTCGCTCGCGGGCTCGCGCTTCTCTTCGGAATCGGCACTAAGGCCCTTCTAGTATGGGATTCGAAGATGAAGTGGAACAATCTTACGGGGGGTTGCCATCAAATTGAATGGTAGGTCCAGCTCTTCAACGAACTCACCTCATCTATCGTCCCGCGAGGGACATCATTCCACTGCTTGGTGGAATCCGATTGTTCTCCTATTGCAAATGATCCAGCAGAGTTTTCATGCTGCCTGGGCCTCCCGGGTCCAGCGGAATTCGGTCTCGTCAACCCAGATGCGGTGCATGATCACATCTAACCGGCGTGCCAGTGCCACGATTTTGATGCCGCGCTGCCTGGCGACCTTCATCGCCCAGGCCTTGAGCCAAGACCATTTCGCCGAACGTAGCAGCATGACCTGGGCCGCTTCACAGAGCATTATCAGTATCATCTCGTCGCCGCAGCGTGAGATTGCACCGGTACGTTCACTTTCGCCCGATTGATGCTTGGCCGGCGTCAATCCGAACACTGCTCCGACCGCCTTGGAGTTCCGGAAGCGCGCGGGTACGTCGACGGTGGCGCGGTAGGCGAGCGCCACAACCGGACCCACACCGGGCACGGTCATCAGCCGCCGACAGACCTCATCATTCCGCGCCATCACTACCAACCGGCGGTGCAGAACGGCAAACTGCTCACGAAGGACCTGCCGGGCAAGCAGCATCGGTTCGACCAGCTCGACCAACTCGGCCAGATCGGGAGCGCTCACGATGAGCTCTCTAATACGCGCTTCGAACTTCATTGTCCCTACCATTCCTACCTTAAGGCCAAAATTGCGTAAGGTTCCGCGCAGATCGTTCTCGATGGCAATCGCCTTAGACTGCGAAAGCTTGCGATGGGTCAGCAATATGCGCAGCTTCTGGCTTCACAATGTCTTCATACACCAGACGATAAAGTCCCACTCGCATCATCTGCGCGATGCCCCGCGCATCATTGCGGTCCGTCTTATTGATCTGGGCCTTCAAAACCGCCCGTATGTGCCGCGTTTCGACACAGATAACCGGCAGACCAGCTTCGGCAAGAGCAGCGAAAAGCCATTGCGACAGCGGTCCGGCTTCCAAGCTGATCCGGCTGAGCCGATAGCCAGGGTTCTTCATAGTCGCCAGCAGTGCCTCCGGTTCGCTCGCCACCTTCACTTCGCGAACGATCTTGCCTTCTCGTCCACAATGCACACGCTGGTCTCCTTGACCGATACGTCCAGCCCGGCAAAATGCTGCATGCTGCGCTTCTCCTTTTGATGCTCGAGGCCGTGTCAACGGACCTCGTTTTCACTATCACCTGAAGCGCAGCACCCCAAATCTTCAGCTATCCACAAGCTGACGGCCGATTACCCCATCTTTCGGCATTGATCGAAGGGCCCCTTTCCACAGCTTCAGCAAAGGACGAGCTGGTCAAGCTGGCGACCCGGCTGATTGTCGAGGAGGCGCTTGAGGGAGAAGCCGGCGATGCGCTTGAGCGAGATTATTAAGAGCATGGTGCGCAGCCCGGCCAGGGCTGACCGGCCGATTGAAGACGGCGGAAAGGGGCGATGGAATATTCGGCGCCGCAAATCGCCGGGCGCGACGAGCCCTATCGATCGGCCATCCGCGAGCACCTCAAGGGCCAGACACAGGGGCTTGAGGATCTGGCGACCGAGATGCTCCTCGCGATTGTCCGTGCGCGACATCGAGGACGCCTTCAAGGACGAGAATGGACGGCTTCTACTACCGAAAACGGCGGTGTCGCAGCTCGGCGAACGGCTCTGGGAGGACTACCAGGCCTTCGCCCAGCCGGATTTGAGCGAATATGAGATCAGCTACCTGTTTGTCGACGGCATCGCAGAACGGTTGCGGCCTGGCGCCAAACGCGAACCGGTTCTGGCGGCCTGGGGCTTTACGATTGAGAGGCGCCGGACTGCTGCATCTGATGGCAGGGTCGAAAGAGGACACCGAGACGGCGACGGCGTTCTTCGAGGATATGAAGCGGCGCGGGCGTTCGGCGCGCTGATCCGCGCTGCCGAACGGTGGAAATCCATCAAGGTCACCGAGTTTGAGCGACGACAGTTCTCGGCTGTCAAAAAGGAACTCGACCAGGAGAATGAGAACTCAAGTTGGTCTCGATCGCAAATCTTCAAAGGCTGCATCCCGCAAAATGTCCAGCAGCTCTCAGACTTGACCAAAATGAATAGCGTCCTCTCCGAAATTCTCGAAACTGGTGCCACAAAGATTGCGAGCGGGACCGGCACCGTGAAAGTACATTCGTCGATCTCTTTGTCTGAGGGCCAATTCCTCCAAAAACTGGTACGCCAACTGGACCCCACCATAAGCTTAGAAGTCGGGCTTGCTTATGGGGTCTCCGCTCTCTTTATTTGCGATGCCCTGAATGTTCGCAGCGAAACGCAACACATTGTAATCGACCCAAATCAACACGACGACGGTTCTTGGGACGGGATAGGCATCGCGAATCTTCGCCGGGCGGGGTACGCCGATATTGTACGGCTTGTTGAAGCGCCGTCTTACCGCGCCCTTGCTGAGCTAGAAGGTTCTGGGCAGCGCATCGATTTTGCATTCATCGATGGATGGCATACATTCGATTTCTGTTTGGTCGATCTTTTTTTCATTGACCGGATGTTGAACGTTGGGGGTGTAGTAGCCTTAGATGATGCGAATTGGCCAGCCATCCGCAAAGTCTGCCGTTTTGTGAAAACCAACCTCGCCTATTCCGTCGTAGAGGCGTCATACTCGGAACCATCACTAAAGCGCCGCGTATTCGGGGGCCTTTTCGGGGGCCTGCTGCACCGTCGCCCGTTTCGAATGGTTCTGCGTCCTGAAGTGATAGTGCCAGACAGCAGCATCGGCCTCGGAGGTTCCTGCATTGCCTTTCGGAAAGATGCCGACGATAGCCGCCGATGGGACCACTTCGTAGATTTCTAGATCGATGCAGCCCAAGGCCCGCAAAGTCACGACAGCAAGACAGAAATCCGCAGCACGGCGAGCTCGCCAGTGGTGAAGGGGCAAGCGAGCGTTGATGGCACGGGACTGCCGTCGCAAGGATTCGCCGGCGTTTGATTGATCGTGCGTGATGCGGCCAGCGTTGCACACGACGCGGCGGAAAGATTGACGGGCGACGGGCCTCGCGGGTTTCGGCAAGCCGCTGTGCGTCGTCGGCAATCGAGCCCGCGGCGTGGCTCTGCCAAAATGCGCGGTAGAAGTTGTCGATACTGTTCAGAGAGGCGGTAGCGATCGCCTAACGCGCAGAACGCGATCCGTGAGGCCGCACGGCAAGGTCGGGTTTTGCGGTTGCGGATGATAGAAATCGAATGGCGGCGGTGCCAGCGCGGGCTCTCGCGCACGAGTTCTCGTTGTGACCAAGGCAACCGGCACGAATAGGGGCTACCATGTATCAGATCATTGAGATTATAGGAAACGACCGGGCGCCCAGTCACGTCGCCGAGGTTTCGTTTCACCCGTCTGGGTATTACTTCGCAGCTACTTACGAACACATCAATGAAGTTCGAATTTTTAACTCGCGAACTCGAAAATTGTTGCAGGTTTTAGAGAATCCTAAATCACAAATTGATCACCCGCACGGAGTATGGTTCACTGAAAAATACCTGCTGATTTCAAATGCGTTCAATTTAAGTAAGCCCGGTACTATAAATGTGTACCAAAATGACAGAACAATAAAAAAGCCGATTCAAATATTCCAAACCCCATTCAATCACCTTCACGAGCCCCATAGTTTGGTGTTACGAGACGGCAGATTGGTTGCGACGTACGCTGAGAACGTCGCACCAAGCGGGGCGATTGTTTCTTACGCATTCAACGAAGAAACGGGCAAAATCACCTGCCGACTGGATAAGACTGAATCCTGGTTTTCGAAGTATGGGGATCCGAAAGGGATATGTTTCAATGCAGATGGCACCAAATTATTTGTAACGTTTAAAAGTGACAAGAAGTTATCCGTTGTAAAAAGGTTATTTCGAGCACTGGCATCGGATAGGGACTTGCCAGCGCCAACTCGATTGATGAAATTCAGTAGAAAACTGAAAAATAACAGTTTGCAAAGCGTTCGGGCTTTTGATTACTCTCTGAGAGAAGTTTACAGCGAGACATCTGTTGAATTAGAAAAACCTAATTCCCAATATGTGAAGCCGACCAAAAATGGGATAGCGATATTCTCGATAAATGGCGAAGGCAAAATTGCTCGTCGTCCCGAACACCTCATCGTGCGAAAAGACTTTTGTCGGTTGGAAAACGTAGATGTATTTGACGGTATCTGTGCCATTACAGACACGGTAAACCATCTCTTGCTTCTGTATGACTTGACTCAGGATCAAAATTTCGGATCCCCATTTCATACCGTAAACTTCGGCAAAGCCACGCCACATGCGGCAAAATTTTCGCCTGATGGCAGATTGCTCGTCATTTCGAGCTTGGGTCGTAAGGTCAAAAATCAAGAACTTGCGTTTAGTGATTGGGAGTCGCCGCGAGAAGACAAGATCTTTGTATTAGAGCGTTCAATCTAAACCTGCACCGGCAAATGCAGTTGAGAGCGCCGATTAGTCACATGACGAACGGGCGGGTTGAGGGCATGACATCGGTGGAACGCCGACGTCGCTGGAGCGCGGAGGAGAAGGAGCGGCTGGTTGCGGCCACGGTGAATCCGAGCGCCAGCGTTTCGGCAATTGCGCGGGAAGCCGGGGGTTATCCAGGGCAGTTGTATGGGTGGCGCCGCCAGCTCCCGTGCGCGAGCGCAAATCGGGCTTTGCCCCGGTGCGGGTTGCCGCGGAATACGACCCGTGCGCCGAGTTGGCCGGCGGCGGAGCGATCGAGATTGACTTTCGACCGGGGCTCGGATGCGGATCGCGGGCGCAGTCGATGCGGCTTATCCCGTGGTTTGGGCGAGTCTGCTGCGCTGACGGTTGACCTAAAAATCCGCCGGCGTCGAATTCATCGACGAGAATAGCGGCGGTCCGGGCGTGCGACTACGCAAGCGCCAGCAGCCGAAGAAGCCCAATTTGTTAAGGCCACGAAAGACCAAAACCTGACCTTTGCAATGTTTAGGGTCAAAACTCATTAATTTCTCCGTTGCGACAATACGATCCTGATTCGTTTTTGGAAAGGGATCGGGATTATGCGCAGCAATCTCTTCTGGCTGAATGAGGACCAGTGGAAGCGGATCGAGCCGCACCTGCCAACAGATGTTCGTGGCGTTGAGCGCAAGGACGATCGGCGCGTCATCGATTTGCCATCCTGCTGACCGGAGGCTAGCACACGACTGCCCGGTTGCCGAGCGCCTGATCCCTAAAGTCAAGGCATCAAAGCACATGCGCGGGGATAAGGCTTACGACAGCGCAGAACTGCGCATCGGGCTCAAGCAGCTTGGAAGCAAGCCCGTCATTCCCAACAAGAGCAACAGGAAGCAGCCGTTCAATTTCAACAAACGCCTCTTCTGCCTGGCCGAGAAGGCCACGTAGGAGAAACTCGTGGATTCCGACGTGAAGTGCAACGGGTTCAAGCGAAGCGTATTTGAATGTCTTTGCCAAGCTCGGCGAAGATGGCCTGGAGGCGTTTTGTATCCGAGGCACTTTCGCGGCGTGAGATTGGCGGTGACGGCGATCTCCTGGATGTCCTGATCGGTTAGGGCGTCGAGATCGATATCGCGGGGCAGGCATCGTCTGAGGCGACCGTTGGCGTTCTCGACGCCGCCCTTTTGCCAGCACGCGTAAGCATCGCAAAACCAGGTGGCCATGGCGCGCATGGATCGCAACAAGCCGTGCTGGGCGAAGGCCGTATCGTTGTCGAAGGTGATCGACTTTCTCAAGATGGGATCGATGCGGCCGAAGACGGCGAGCATGACCGAGATCGTCTCGGCGGCGTCGATCATCATGTGTTCGTTGTCGTGATCCCTCGCCAGCAGCGTGAAAATACGCTGGAAAACGCCGCCCATGAGCGAAAGTCCCGCCTGACATACGATGCCGATCCGCTCCGCCACATTCTTGCCCAGTGAGAAATCGTCCCAGTGATCCCGCCCAAAGCCAACCGTAAGACGCCGTCGTCCTGTGACTTCGCGCTCTATTGCGAGCGCAATCTCGTCGAGCGCTTCTTCAATAAACTCAAGCACTTTCATGGCGTCGCCACTCGCTACGGCAAACTCGCGCAAAACTTTCTCGCCGGCGTTCAACTTGCCTGCGCCATCATTCTCCTCAATTGAACACAGGCCCTAGAGCTAGTGTATATACTGATTTTGGGTTGGGGATAGTGTCAAGTGTTTACTCGCGCTACAGGAGGCAACTCGGGAACATCGTTTCCCGGGTCCAGACGCGTGTCGAAATTGCGTTTCTCCCCGAAAGCGCTTGGGGAACAAAAGGATTCCAATTCTGGACTTTTCTTTCACTGCTGCTCATGAAATCAAATTGTTCACGCATTCTCGAGCTTGGATCTGGCCGCAGCACAATTACACTCGCTGAGTTTGCGCGTTTCCGAGCGGCGCGTTTCATATCAATCGAGACGAGTTCGACCATGGTTCAACAAGGCGCGCTTTGAGTTGCGCGCACTCGGTATGTCGCCCGATCAAGTTCACCTACTCGACTGGGATTCGCGGGGGACCTGGTACGGCGTCGAGAAATTTCGGGAGACCATCAGCGGGGTTTTCAACTTCGATTTTGCCTTTATTGATGGTCCGAACAATACCTACGGAAAGTCACGCGGAATTCGCGATAATGACGTGGCGCTTGTTGAAATTCGGCGCTGCATTCACGAGGCCGACGTCGTAATTATAGACGATGTCCACCGACGCCATTTACTGGACACAGTCGATGCAATGATCGGCGAACCGGCTCAATATGACAAATGGTTTTACGACTACCGGGTGATCTCGTCGCATTTAAACACCCTGTGTATTTGCGTCAAGAAAGCGTCTCAGACCGGCGCCGAACTAAGGAAAATCCAGTCGATACTCGACATGCCATTTTATGTCGCCCTTAACCGCGATGATTGCCCAGAGGATTAACTTATTTGCGAAGGGACCGCTCAAAATAAATCTATCCGACTTGGAGCTTAAGTTCTCATTTGCTCGCTTTGCTGAGAGATTCGATGAGCACATCAGATTGAGCATCCGAGGTTATGTTGATTTGCTGTCGGACTGTATTGCGTTGTCCGAATATTTCGTCGAAGACGATACGGTCGTTTTCGACATTGGATGCTCAACCGGCGCCTTCCTCCGCGAGATATCGCGCAAGAACCGTGATCGGTGTCCCAAGACAAAATATATTGGCATTGATATCGAGCGCAACTTTTGCAAACACTGGAATGGGTCGGATATGGATCATGTGAGCCTGTTAGTTGCGGATGCAAGGACTTATGAAATTCCCGAAAGGTGCTCTTTCGTAACTAGCATTTTCTCGCTGCAGTTCATCTCACCTCGGGATCGGCAAATAGTCATTGATAAAATCTATCACACCCTCGTCCCCGGCGGGGCTCTAGTTCTTGCTGAAAAGACTTTTTCCAAGCATCCCAAGCTGAACGACATGTTGACGTCCGTTTATTACGACTTCAAGCGTCAGAGCTTTACTGAAGAAGAGATTTTAGCTAAAGAACGTTCACTCCGTTCTCTGATGAAGCTTTGGACCGAGGAGCAAATTGTGAGTTCGTTAACGACTGCTGGATTTACGACCGGTAATGTACAATGCTTCTGGCGCAACCATAACTTTGCAGCATTTATTGCGCTAAAACCCTAGCCACTACGTGTTGCTGTACTAAAAAGAAGCCACAATTAAACGAATTTGGATCATAGTGCGCATTGCGCAGTACAGAATCACCGCAAATAGTGCCACCATGAGCAGGCGGCATCAGCTTCAGTCAGTCAACACCCGGCTTAAGGCAATGCCACGGTCGGCGAAGAATGGCATGACGCAGTGTACAGAATCTTGGCCGCGTCACGCGCCAGCACACAGCGGGATTCAACCGTCTCTAGGCTCCAATCGATCACGATCACGAAATGGACACCTCCATGTCGGGAGGGGCATGGAACCGGCGAAGGCCATGGAACCTCCCCCGGCGACCCCTGCCGGTTGAGGCGGGGATCGCGGGGCTCCCATTGATCGGCGTCGTTGGATCACGCCAGCATGGGCGCTACCTTACGTGGATGATCACTCGCCATTTTTCCCACAATGCGGGGCAGGAACCGGCACTCACGCCGGATCAAAGACCGCAGAACATTTTTTATGGAAATAAGCATTAAACCACTCCTGGGATGTGCCAAGTATCAACCCGTTACCACGTCACACGCCGCACGATTTGACCGACCTGCACCGCCGTCCACCGCCGCGAGCCGTAGCAATGCCGGGGGAGTTGAGCGACGCATGGGATACGACATCCACAAGTTGCAGATTGAACAGATTGGCCAGAACGCCTACTTCGACATTAAAAGATCTATTGCTCCTAATTCATCGCCGGTCATCTTTGACGTAGGGGCCAACGTCGGGCAAACCATAGATGCCTGCCGACAAATTTTTCCGCAGCCGACAATTCATGCGTTCGAGCCGGGCAAAGCCGCATTCGACAGTCTGTTGCAAACGCATTCCAACTTACCGCATGTCCGTTTAAATAATCTTGCTCTTGGTTCCAAACCCGAACTACAAATATTCTTTGAAAATTCATCAACGGATATGAGCTCATTCCTATCTTTAGGACCGGATGGTTGGGGACAGATTAGCTCTCAGCGAGAGATTGAGGTTTCTACAGTTGACAGGTACTGCTCGCAGCATGAAATCGCATTTATTGATCTACTTAAATCGGATACGCAGGGCTTTGATTTGGAGGTCATCAAAGGCGCGCAAGGATTACTAAATGCCAGAAAGATTCGCCTGATATACCTTGAGCTCACATTTCAAAAACTGTACTGGGGTATCCCCCGTGTGGATGAGATATATCGCTTTATTTCCGATCAAGGATTTGAGCGCGGTAGCTTCTACAAGTTTTTTTATCGGAACGGGCGTGCGGGGTGGACAAACGCCTTATTTATTCAGCCCTGGGTCCAAATGTGAGACGGCCAAGTTCTTGCGTCGAATTCGGCAAATCACGGCTGTGTTGCTGTCGTCGGAAATAGCACCCGGCGAAACGTATGATGATCCTGAAAGACGTACCACCATGGCTTGATGGGTCTTTAGGGTGCGCGGACGCTTGAATGTCTTTTCTCGCCCGACTGTTGCATTTGCGGATCGTTGCCGACGCCGTGCGGGACCTGGCTGCTTCAATGCTCGGACGACAGTACCAATGGGGTTCGTCGGTAGCGATAAATTTTCAGCCGATGACTTTATCGTCAGATTGCTGGGTCTCGATCGTCGCTGCAGATTTTGGGTGCGTCTGCTCCCACAATTCCTTGGCGACCACGAGCGGCTCGATCTTGAGGCCTTTCCACCACGCGAGCTCATTGCCGGCCTGATGCAGCTGCCGATGATGGCCGCGGCAGAGCGGGACGGTGAATTCGTCGCTCACCTTCATCCCGATCGCTCTCGGCTGGGCAAACCGCAGATGATGCGGATCGGAAGGCTGCCGCCCGCAGACCAGGCAGGGCTGGGAGGCGACGAATTTCAGATGCGCCTTGTCGCGCAGCCGCTTGGGCTCGGCGATGGCGAGCTTGCTCTTGTCGATCGGCTCGGGCGCGAGGTCGGCCGGGCGCCAGCGGCGGCGCGGCTGCCGCCGTCGATGCCGCATCCGTTTCGGCTGGCCGTCGCTCCGCGCGGAAGTGTTCGGCCAGCTCGTTTTGTCGCCGGCCGTAATAGCGCGACGGGCGCGGAATAGGGGTCGTGTCGTCCGGGTGGAAGCCGACACGGGCGTCCGCCGGCACCGGCACTGATGGTGAGGGCAGGGGCTTCTGCGGCCCGGTCACCGTGGCGGCGCCGCCGCGGTATAGCTCCAGCCCGAATGGCTTGCCGAAGGTGGCGAGCGCCCGCTTGGTGGCGTCGGTCTCCGCAGCCTTGAGGGCGATGTCGTGCACCTCGCCGGGAGAGGTGCCGCGGCCCTCGCCGGTGCCATGACCTTCCCGGATGATGGTAGCGCCATCGGCATGGACGGTCAGCCGCACCCGGGCGACATAGACCGCAAGGAAAGTGCCGCGGTTCTCTCGCGCCAGCACACAGCGGGATTCGAGCGTCTCCCGGCTCCAGCCGTCAAAGCCGAAGATCCGGTTGGCCTCCGAGATGGCGTACCAGCCCTCCAGATAGGACAGTTCGCGGCCATGGGCCTCGCGGGTGCGGATAAAGCGACTATGGGGAGCGCGCCGCAGCGCCTGCACTTGTTTTGCCGAGAAGCCCATCACTTGGTCCTCACGCTCAAGACCGGCTCGGGATTGGCGAGGGTGACGCCGGTGATTTCGGCGCCCTGCTTGAGGTCGGCCAACAGCCCCTGGCGGTTGAGGCGGGGATCGCGCGGCTCCCAGTAGATGCTGGGGACGGCCGCCTCGTCGATCACCATCAGGGCGGGCATTCCGGGCCGTATAGAGGCGGTAAAATCCGGCGCCGCCATCTTCTTCAGGTCGAGCTCGACCATCGTATCCTTGGCGATCTGACGGCGTTTGGCGGCCCGGTCCTGCAGGCGGCCGAGCCGGTCCTCCATTTCGGCGATGCGGCCCTTGAGCCCGGTGGCCAGGGCCTCGTCGGCCAGCGCGGCCCGGATGACGGCGGCCAGGATTTCGTGCAGGTCGGTGAGGCCCTCCACGGTGTCGGCGAGGGTCTGCTCGTCGATCTGGGGGTCTTCCGCCTTTAGGCGGTCGCGGATGGCGCGGTAGTGGATGGCGGCAAATTCGAGGTTCATGGCAGAACTCCGGGTTGATTAGACTGGCCCTGACGCAGAGCGATGATCCAAAAGGGATCATAGTGATGATCCAAAAAGGGTCAAGAAGAATTTTGACGTATCACCGCTGGGCAGCTACGTGCTGCACGCGGCCTAATTGGATGGTCCCAATCCGTTCTGGCTACACGGGCGGGCCTTTCGCTGCCGACAGTTAAGCGCGTGGAGACAGATCTTGGGATCCGAGTGTCGGATGATGCACGTACGAAGCTGAGACAAGCTTTGGAATCCGCCGGCGTCGAATTCATCGACGAGAATGGCGGCGGCCCGGGCGTGCGACTACGCAAGCGCCAGCAGCCGAAGAAGCCAAATAGTTCAAGCCACCGAGATCCGAAATCTGGACGGTTTCAATGTTTAGCTATCACCAACCTCTGGGACGCCTCGTGCGCTGGCCCCTGAAAGCCATTCCGAAGAAGATGGTGATGCCGATCCTTAGCGGACCGAATCGTGGACTATGGTGGATCTCCGGCTCGTTCATCCACGGGTGCTGGCTTGGCTGGTATGAAAAACCTTGTGTCGAATTTGTCGCGTCCCTAATCCGACCCGGCATGGTTGCGTTCGATGTAGGCGCCAACGTCGGTTACTATACGTTGCTGCTGGCGCGCGGCGTCGGCCCTAAGGGTCGCGTCATCGCATTCGAGCCCAATCCAACCAATGTCGCGTTTTTGAAAGAGCACTTGCGGCTGAACAAAATCAATAACGTCGAGATCGTAACCGCGGCTGTTAGCGACAGGGAGGGTAGCGCGTTCTTTTCCGGGGACGGCGCGACGGGAAGATTATCTCAAACCGGCACCCGCATTCAAACTGTACAGCTCGACAACTTTCCCCGACCGGACTTTATAAAGATGGATATCGAGGGCGGAGAAACCGCGGCGCTGCGCGGATCGGCACAAATCTTGACCGAACGTAACGCAGTCTGGTTCGTAGCTCTCCATGGGACGGCCTATACTGAAACACCAGCGTTGCTCACCAGCCAGAATTACGCGCTGGAATGGGTGACACGTGGCGAGATATGCGCACGGCCTGTCTGAGCAGCCATTGGGATAGCTTCTGGCGCCATCAACCTGCCCATGTGCTGAAATCGAACTGCGGCGCAACCGGACCTGGTTGTCACAGCGCTGCTGTGTATTGCGGCGGCAGCGCAGCGTAGTGCAGGTTATCTGGCGTGAGCGGCAGCGGGCCGAGCCTGCCACCCGGTGGCGTGGCCACGGGTCACCATCACGGTGGGACTGGGCCTTTGACCTTGCCTGGTAAATGCCCATGTACTCTGAACCGGCAGAACTAATATACCAACTCAAAGTATATTTTGGTAGAACGAAGCAAAAATCCCCTGTCATTTCAAAGAGCATGGTGCGGGCCCCCTTGCCGCGGCCCGGGGGCCCACAAATCCGCCGGCCCGAAGGCCCGACTTCTCGTGACGGCCGTCACAGCCTGTCGGCCGGCGCTCCTTCGGTCCGCTTGACTTCAGGCAGCCGCATAGGGACTGATCGCCCGCCGCCCCAAGCAGAGTTTGCTGTTAGGGAGCATTGGAAGTGCCAGGCAATTATGCGGATCCTCCACGTCATCCCGAGCTACTTGCCCGCTGTGCGCTATGGAGGGCCAATTTTTGCAACTCATGCTCTTTGCAAGGCGCTGGTGGCGAGAGGGCATGAAGTGCAAGTCTTTACTACGAACGTTGACGGGCCCGGCGAGAGTAGCGTGCCAATCGGAGTTCCTGTCAATCTGAACGGTGTTCGTGTCCAATATTTTCCGTGTCCTTCGCTAAAAAGGCTTTATTGGGCACCGGCGCTGGGACGCGCGCTTAATCGTGAAGTGACCAAATTCGATGTGGTACACCTTCATTCCGTTTTTCTGTGGCCGACCTGGGCAGCGGCCCGCGCAGCCGCGCGGGCGAAGGTGCCCTATGTGCTGTCGCCGCGCGGGATGCTCGACCGGGAATTGATCGCGCAGCGCAGCACCGCCACAAAGCGCGCTTGGATTAGATTGGTCGAGCGCAGCAATCTTGCGCAGGCCGCCCGCATTCACTTGACGTCGGCGGAGGAACGCCGCTCACTCGTCGATCTTGGGCTGGCATTGGCGCCGACCTCGGTCATTCCCAACGGGGTTGAGGCGCCCGCCTGTTTTTCGTCCGATGCAATATCCCCAGATGTGCGCGCACTCGTGGCGCAGGGCTTCGATATTCTAAGCTTCGGCAGAATCAGCTGGAAGAAAGGCCTCGACCGATTGATCCGGGCTGTGGCCGAACTGCCGAATGCGAGGGCACTAATTGCTGGCAACGACGAGGAGGGGCTTGCACACAAGCTCCAGAGCCTTGTCGCACAATCTGGGGTAGGCGATCGCGTACGATTTCTGCCTCGCCAAATCTCCGGTGCGGACAAGGAGGCATTATTCTCGGCGGCTCGCCTGTTCGCGCTGCCATCAGTGTCGGAGAATTTCGGCAACGTTATCGCCGAGGCGATGGTCCGTGGCCTGCCCGTCGTGGTGACTGAGCGGGTCGGAGCGGCCGATATAGTTAAGGCAAGTGGGGGTGGGGTGGTGGCTGAAGCCGGCAATGATGATTTCGCCTCTGCACTCGCGAGTGTTCTGCAGTCCAGCGAGCGTATTGCCGCAATGAGCGCAGCCGGTGCGAACTATGCACGCGAACGATTGAGCTGGAACGTAATCGCGCGGCGCTATGAGGAGATGTACCGAAAGATTTCAAGTCGGAATAGAGCGGCTAGCGCTCACTTAGCATGTGATGACTTGGCGATGATCGAAAGTATAACACCGCTCATCATTACGTATAATGAAGAACTAAATATCGCGCGTACGCTTGACCGCCTAGTCTGGGCTAGACGGATCGTGGTGATTGATAGTGGAAGCACGGACAAGACCGTGGAGACCGTGCGTTCATATCCGCCAGGCTGAGGTGTTTCATCGAGATTTCGACGACTGCGCGAGTCAGTGGAATTTCGGAAACGAGCAAGTAAATTCAGATTGGGTGCTTTCTCTCGATGCGGACTACCAGCTGAGTGACGATCTGATAATGGAGCTTCGCGACCTGAATCCTAGCGCGGCCGCTGACGGCTACCTTGCAAACTTTGTCTATCGGATTTTCGGGCGTCCCCTTCGCGGATCACTTTATCCACCGCGCGTTGTCCTCTACCGGAAAGCCAATGCTCATTACGTAAACGAGGGCCACACCCAACGTTTGATAGTTGCCGGCAAGGTTTTGCCTCTCGCCAATGTGATCTTCCATGATGACCGCAAGCCGCTCTGCATGCTGGTTTGCCGCCCAGCGGCGATATGCCCATGAGGAGGCGGAGCATTTATTGGAGTGGACCACAGAAACCTCAGGAGAGTCGATCGCGTCCGCGCTGCCGCATGGCCGGCTCCACTACGTAATATTCATATACACGCTCCTCGTAAAGGGCACACTGCTCGATGGCTGGCCTGGCTGGTACTATGCCCTTCAACGCCTACTTTTCGAAACCATGCTCGCCCTGAATCTCATCGATCGACGACTTCGTCGGCAGGCCGAGCGCAATCGCCTATAAACGCCAATGGGCTGTGCCGCGGTTACGGTATCGATTCGTGAAGTTGCGATAATATATAATGCGAGATCCAAACAGATGATCATTCTAGGCATCAATGCATTCCACGCCGACTCTGCAGCCGCGATCGTACGGGACGGCGAACTCGTCGCAGCAGCGGAAGAGGAGCGATTCCGCCGCGTGAAGCATTGGGCCGGCTTCCCGTCGCAGGCGATCGCCTATTGTCTGCGGGAAGCGGGCGTCACGCTGGCCGATGTGCAACACGTTGCTATCAACCAAGACAGCCGCGCCAATTTGCTGCGGAAGACGACCTATGTGTTACGCCAGCGCCCGAACTTCGCTTCCATCCTCACCCGAATCCGGAACCGGCAAGCACGCCAAAGCCTCCCCGATCTCTTGACAGCGAATTTGCCTGGCCAACGTTTCCGCGGCGAAGTGCACCCTATAGAGCATCATCTTGCCCACCTTTCCTCGGCCTTTCATGTATCACCGTTCGAAAAAGCTGTTGTGGTATCGGTCGATGGATTTGGTGACTTCTCTAGCGCTGCATGGGGTGTCGGAAACGGGAAAACCATTTCCGTTGAAGGGCGCGTGTATTTCCCGCATTCGCTTGGAGTTTTCTACCAGGCGCTTACCCAGTATCTGGGATTCCCCCACTATGGCGACGAGTACAAGGTCATGGGCCTGGCGCCCTATGGGAAGCCGGCATTCTTGGACGCCATGCGCAAGATCGTGCGGCTGAAGTCTGATGGGGCTTACGAGCTTAATCTTACGTATTTCCGTCATCACAAGGAGCCGATCGCGTATCAATGGAAAGACGGCGCGCCCCAATTCATCGATCTGTATGCGCCCGCGCTTGAGACATTGCTGGGACCGCGGCGTACTCCGGACAGTGCGCTCGACGACCGTCATCGCGACATCGCGCGCTCAGTCCAGGCGATGTACGAGGAAGCCTTCTTCCACCTGATTGGCCGACTACACCAGCGCCATGGGCTCGAGGAACTTACTCTCGCAGGTGGCTGCGCCATGAACTCGGTCGCCAATGGGAAAGTTCGGCGGCTAACGCCGTTCCGTCGCCTTTACGTGCAATCGGCAGCGGGCGACGCCGGCGGCGCCATCGGTGCCGCGTTTGCACTCTGGCACAAGCTGGATGGCGCGCGATCGTTCGTAATGGATCACGCCTATTGGGGACCTCAGTTCAGTGAAGCTGACATCCGGACGTCGATCACGGCGCGAGAATCGGAGATCAAAGCCGCCGGCTGCTCAGTAGAAACGATCGCCGACGAGGCAGAACTGTGCCGGCGCGCCGCTGCCGCAGCCGCTGACGGCAAGGTGGTCGGCTGGTTCCAGGGACGCATGGAATGGGGGCCTCGCGCGCTCGGTAACCGGTCGATCGTGTGCGATCCGCGTCGAGCGGATATGAAGAACATTCTCAACAGCAAGATCAAGCGCCGCGAGTTGTTTCGGCCATTCGCGCCGTCTGTCCTGGAAGAGGCAGTGGCTGACTGGTTCGAAGAGGACGATGCCGTGCCCTTCATGATGCAGGTATTTCAGATTCGTCCGGAAAAGCGGGCCCTGATCCCGGCTGTAACCCATGTCGACGGTTCCGGACGGCTGCAGACGGTATGCCGGCGCACTAATCCGCGCTATCATGCATTGATTAGAGCATTCCGTGACCTTACTGGCGTGCCGATGGTGCTTAACACCTCTTTCAACGAGAACGAGCCGGTCGTGTGCGAGCCGGAAGAGGCGCTCGACTGCTTCCTGCGAACCCGGATGGATGTCCTGGTGATGGGCGAAACCATGCTGGTCCGGCACGATGGAACTTGATCCCAGAAATCCAGTATTCGGAGATCCCCGCGGCGTGAGGAGAATGGTTGTGCTGATGAGACTCATGCGGTCAGACGCGGAGACGAACTCCAGCGCATTCCGCACGGAAACGCTTGAAAAAGCGTCCCGTTGCTTGCGGGCAGACGGAGTTCTGATACTTGAAGATATCATCAAGCCAGCATTGATCCTAAGCGCAAGAGAGGCCTTTCTGCGGCGGTATGATAGGTATTTGAATGGGCAAGAACATTATGACGCTTTGCAGGTCAGCGACAGGCGGCTAATGATAACAGTGGATCTTGAGCCGCCATTCGAACGGCGTGAATTGATTGCGAATCCCTGGCTACTTTCTGTTTTGAGAGCTACGTTTGAAGACGATGTTGTTTTGGGTGCATATGGCGTGGTTTGCTCATTGCCGGCCGCGCCGAAACAGCACGTTCATCAGGATGGGGCAGACCTTTTCCCGCAGGCGGCGCTGAACCGCTTGATACCGATAGTAGCGGTAACTGTTGCGATCCCGCTTCTTGAAATGAACGAGATCTACGGGACAACGGCGCTTTGGCCGCGGTCGCATCTCGATGATACACTTCCCTTAACTGAGATCGGCGACGAGCCGCGCGTGCGCGAAGGTTCCTGTGTGATTTGGGACTACCGGCTCCGGCACGGCGGCACCCCAAACCGGAGCGCGGTGCCCCGTCCGCTGCTTTACATGACCTACTGCCGACGTTGGTTTGTGGATCACAAGAACTTTCAGCAGCAGGCGCCTGTGAGAGCCCCGAAGAACTTCCTGGCGGGCCTTCCAGAAGACCTACGCCACCTACTTGTGCGGGCACAGGAAAGTAAACTTTGAAACCGTGCCGTCTTGCAGAACTGGCGAGTACCGAATGGAAGGTCCGCGGGTTGCTTTGACGTTTCGGTGTGTCCCGATCACTGAGGTCGCCCATTACGGATCTCAGCCTTAAGGAAGCTTTGCGATGACGACTGGACCGCAGGCCTAGGCAAAGGTGGACGGCAAGGGGCAAATCCCTCTTATCCGGCGACTTCTAACTTGAGAACCTATTGTGGGTGAGCACTGAGATGCATCGAAGAGCGGTGCGCGGCGCTCGTCGATCTCGCCCGCCACTCCAAAAAATCCTGGCTGGAACTCGTTGCGGAACAAGTCCTGAATGAGGCTCAGCCAGTTGTTTCAAAACGGGCCGCAGGACAAAAACGACGGAAAATGATGCGTTGGATTTCGACCGCACTGCTTTTGGCCTCGTTATTGATCGGTCTCGCACACGTAGCGGGTCTGCCGCCGTTTGAGGGCATCGACGAAACCGCGCATTATTCGTACATCGAGCAGATAGCGAAAACCGGAACTCTTCCGCGTGTGGGCGATAAGTTGCGGTTGCGGCAAGATGCCCAATATTTATTGCGGTCTTTGGAAGCGAACAGTAATCCGTCCAAACCAACGTTATGGTACCACAATCTTTTCACAACGGACACAAAAACTATTAAACGGCTGCGACAGGCGGTCAAAGCGCCACGTGATCCTCCTCCCACAGGCAATCCAACAAGTATCGAGAATTGGGAAGCGCAGCATCCACCATTTTACTATGCGTTGCTGACGCCGGCCTATTTGCTTTCCGAACGTTGGTCATTGGTGGGGCAGCTCGCCCTCTTGCGCGGCGTGTCTTATTTTACGGCGTGGCTATCTCTGTGCCTTGCAGTTTTTGTTGCTGCCAAAACGTTTCCGGCGTCCGGCCTCGGACGCGCGATGATCGCAGCGCCCGCGCTATGGCCATTTGTTTTCCCCGGTTGGTTTCCTGAAATGGCGCGCCTCGGGAATGACAGTCTGGTTGCCTTGCTGGTTGCGTGCGCGGTAGCGGTCGTCACTTGTGCACCGATCAGGCGTTGGTCGACGTGGCTTTTATTGGGTGTGATCTGCGGCCTTGGTGCTTTGACAAAAGCAACGTTTTTTCCATTTTTGGCCGTCGCTACCCTACTGCTACTTTATCGAACTTGGCAGCGGGACGCATCGCCTTGGCAATTCCTAGGATTTCTCACTACCGTCATAGCGGTGGCTGGTTGGTGGTACTTCCATCGTTCGGTTGAAACCGGAATGCTATTCGCTACGGGCGACGGAATGATGCTAAGGGAAAAAGGGGGGTTGATCGCAGGCCTAATGCAGCACTTTTCGGTCGATGCTCTTGCGTGGGCCATTCCAGCAGCAGGAATGAGTTTTTTGTGGAGTAGCACGTGGTCATTCGTCACTCCACCGCTGATAGCACTTGCTCCATTGGTCGTAATGCTACTTTTGATCAGCTGCGCGTATTTGTTCGGATTTCATAGCTATAGGATGTACCCACTCGTCCAAATAACACCATTGACACTAGGCTTTTGGGCTCTCGCGATAAGTTATCCTATCCTTGTTCGTATGGCCCTCGCTGGTCGCATGGGGCTCGGTGGTTTCGGTTACGGTGGTCAACCCGGATATTACCTGCATTCATTTGCCCCAGCGCTTGCCCCTGTTATTGGGATAGCGATTACGACCGTTGCCCGTAATGGGTTGGCGCGGACGGTGTTTTGGCTACTGTTGGGCTACAATATCGCGTTCCTGTTTGGCGCCACATTCATGCAATTCCTCTATTTCGCTGGCTGCGGCAGCATCGGTACGGGTCGATTTAATGTTGCTGCTGCGAGCGCGTGCTGGAACGACTGGCAACGCTTGATTGACAATCTCGATGTACTTGCCTATCCGTGGGCAGCTCTATGGCTTGCTGCTGGGGGAGCAATTGTACTTGGCTTGTGCGCCTTGACAAGCTGGTGCTTGCAAGCAGCCATACAAATCGGAGCAAACCTGTTGCGTCCTCGGCGACTTCGAATAATTCTACATGAGAAGCGAATACGAACGTAGAAGCATGGAAGACAAGGCGCGACCAATCGGACGCCGGCAGCCGTACAGGACATTTGCCGTCAATGCCGCGCTGACCTTCGAGGACCGGCTCAAGCTGGTCTGTAAACAAATTCTACAATACAAGCACATGTACCAGCTCAATCCCGGTGTCCAACGGCGCCGGTCCCGCCTTAGAAAAGTGGTGTCTTGAAAATTCCATCGGGCTCGTGCGTTTGGTCTCGAAGTCAAAGCGATACATGCGCGCGCGCCTTAAACGAGTTCGATGCGGCGTTTGCGCGCGTGAATTTGGGGTATTGTCTAATCTAATTGTCTGTCCGAAAACATGTTGAGTTGGGTGAATCGCATGAGGATCGTGAGGCCCCCTTTTTCAGAGCGGCACATTCTTGTCGACACGCGAGGTCTCCTGATGCACGCCGTCGTGCATGCCGCCGATATCCAAGATCGCGATGGCGGCGTGCTCCTGATGACCACTCTGTTCGGCTTCTACCCTTTCCTTCGCAAGCTCTATGCCGACGGCGGATGCCAGGGGCCGGAGCCAATCCGCGGATTGCATCAAGGCCAGCGGTCAATTGCCGCATCAACAGGCCGGACATATGACCGCACCCGACCAACTCGCGGAAACGCTCAAAAACGCACTTGCCTGCAGGGGGCGTCCACATAAGACTCTAACTAAATGATGCAAACTATGCGTTGGATTTCGACCGCCCTGCTTTTGGCCTCGTTATTGGTCGGCCTCGCACACGTAGCGGGTCTGCCGCCGTTTGAGGGCATCGACGAAATCGCGCATTATTCGTATATCGAGCAGATAGCGAAAACCGGAACACTTCCGCGTGTCGGCGATAAGTTGCGGCAAGATGCACAATATCTAGTGGAGTCTTTGGTAGCGGTCCCAGGCTCGCGCTATGAAACCTTAAAGTACCGCAATCTTTTCACAGCGTACGCGAAAATCATAAAACGGGTGCGACAGGCAGTCAAAGCGCCGCGCGATCCTCCCCCCACAGGTAAGCCGGGAAGTGGGAGAAATTGGGAAGTGCAACATCCACCATTTTACTATGTGTTGTTGACGCCGGCCTATTTGCTTTCCGAACGTTGGTCATTGGTGGGGCAGCTCGCCCTCTTGCGCGGTGTGTCTTATTTTACGGCGTGGCTATCTCTGTGCCTTGCAGTTTTTGTTGCTGCCAAAACGTTTCCGGCGTCCGGCCTCGGACGCGCGATGATCGCAGCGCCCGCGCTATGGCCATTTGTTTTCCCCGGTTGGTTTCCTGAAATGGCGCGCCTCGGGAATGACAGTCTGGTTGCCTTGCTGGTTGCGTGCGCGGTAGCGGTCGTCACTTGTGCACCGATCAGGCGTTGGTCGACGTGGCTTTTATTGGGTGTGATCTGCGGCCTTGGTGCTTTGACAAAAGCAACGTTTTTTCCATTTTTGGCCGTCGCTACCCTACTGCTACTTTATCGAACTTGGCAGCGGGACGCATCGCCTTGGCAATTCCTAGGATTTCTCACTACCGTCATAGCGGTGGCTGGTTGGTGGTACTTCCATCGTTCGGTTGAAACCGGAATGCTATTCGCTACGGACGACGGATTGATTATAAGGGAAAAAGGGGGGGTGATCGCCGGCCTAATGCAGCACTTTTCGGTCGGCAATCTTGCGTGGGCCATTCCAGCAGCAGGAATGAGTTTTTTGTGGAGTAGCACGCGGTCATTCGTCACTCCACCGCTGATAGCACTTGCTCCATTGGTCGTAATGCTACTTTTGATCAGCTGCGCGTATTTGTTCGGATTTCATAGCGCGGATTCAACTTCCCAGCGCATAGAAATTTAAGAGTAAGCGAGGGAGTGGAAAACCTCTTGCGGTGAACGGAAGCCGAGGGATTTTCGAGGTCTCTCGTTGAGCAAACGTTCGACCTTGGCAACCTCGGCACTTGAGATCGTAGAGAAGTCTGTTCCCTTTGGGAAGAAGTCACGAATAAGACCGTTGGTGTTTTCATTTAAACCGCGCTCCCATGCGTGATACGGCGTGGCGAAGAAAATTTTGGTTTTCAGCGCATCGGCAATGTCCTGATGCGCGGCGAATTCCTTGCCGTTGTCGAAGGTGATCGTATGCACGAAGTCACCGATAGGCTTGAGGCGACGCACGGCTGCCTTCTGGGTTGCGTGGGCAGTCGCACGCGGCAACTTGGTGATTTTGGCGAGTTGGGTTTTGCGCTCGACCAGCGTGAGCAAGCCGCCTTTGTGTCCGGCGCTGACGACGGTGTCGCCCTCCCAGTCGCCCAGACGGGTTTTGCGCGCGACAATGGCCGGACGCTCGGAAATGTCGATTCTACCGGGGATCAGGCCGCGTCCAGCGTTCTTGCCGGCACGTTTGTTATAACGTTTCCCGCGCCGCCGCAGACTGCGCCACAAGTTGCCACCGTCGCGTTTGTCATCCCAGATCACCTGGTAGATGCGTTCGTGGCTCAGCTTGATGCCCTGTTCGCTGAGCCAGCCGCTGATCTGCTCCGGCGACCAGCGCATCTGGCGCAACTTCAACTCAATCTTGCTGCGCATCAGCGCCGTGAGCTTGCGCGGCTTACTTCGTATCGCCTGTCGTGCTCGAGCCTTCGCTTCCGCCTGCTTGAACCGATAGCCGCGCTGACCGCGATTGCGCTGCATCTCCCGGCTCACCGCGCTTTGACTGACGCCCAAAATCTCGGCGATGCTTGCTTGGCTGGCCCCACGCTTGCTCAGAGCATAAATCTGGCAGCGATCCTCATATTGTATTCGCCGGTACTTGCTCATCGGCAACCTCTTGCAATCTCAAGAGGTTACCCCATCGTCGCCTCACTCAATTATGCGCTGGCTACTTGAACCCGCGTAGCTATAGGATGTACCCACTCGTCCAAATAACACCATTGACACTAGGCTTTTGGGCTCTGGCGATCTCTTATCATGCCCTTGTTTTCATGGACCTAGCTGGCCCCCGCGTTAGGCTCGGTATTCTCGGTTACGGCGGTTACCCCGGATGGTACCTGCATTCATTTGCCCCAGCGCTTGCCCCAGTTATTGGCATAGCGATTACGACCGTTGCCCGGAATGGGTTGGCGCGGGCGGTGTTTTGGCTTCTGTTGGGCTACAATATCGTTTTCCTGTTTGGCGCCACATTCATGCAATTCCTCTATTTCGCTGGCTGCGGCAGCACCGGTTTCAATCGATTTAATGTTGCTGCTGCGAGCGCGTGCTGGAACGACTGGCAACGCTTGATTGACAATCTCGATGTACTTGCCTATCCGTGGGCAGCTCTATGGATTGCTGCTGGAGGAGCAATTGTACTTGGCTTGTGCGCGTTAACAAGCTTGGTGCTTGCAAGCCGCCATACAAATCGCGGCAAATTGGTTGCGGCGCATCCCTCTGGTGAAGGCCCTCTCGCAGGGATCAAGAACGGTGCGAAGGCCGGTATCGCCAAAAGCTCACGCTTGAGCACGCAAGGCCGTGCGCCGTTGTTGCGGCGAAGATCGCCAAGCGCCTCTGGGCCCAGCGCGTTGTAGCGGGCCAGCAATCCCTCAATCCAGCGCGGCACGAAACATGTCGTCCCGCCACTTCTCCAATCGGATGGCCCTGCGTCCATAGGCAGATCGCTTGGAAATGTCGGGCCGAGCAGGCATCGCTACCGGCCCAATATACCGCGCTCCTCGACTCTATGCTACTCTCACGGACACCCCAGCCGGCGATCGATACCGGCACGGTCTCGATCAAAATTACTGGCGGCATTTCGACCAGTCTGCGGCGTTGATCGTGTAGCACCGCATTCGATCTTCGCATGATCGAGGGAACAGGCAAAGTTCGAGGCTCAATGTACCGGCAATCCCCAGCCGTGCCGACGAGGTCCCAGGCATATGATAACATCGATCGTGGCTGCATCGTTTTTACCGGGATACCAAACAATAGTCGGGATGCACCTGCAATGGCCTCGCGATTGGCACAACGCCCCGGGACACATTTGATTTTGCCCAAGGTTGAACCTCTATTCATGAGTGTGCCATTAGCCGGCTGAAGCTGGCAATGGATGGCGACGGCAACGGCCTTTATCTGCAGATTGGTAGCGCGGGGCGCGGTCATGATCTTCCGCTACACGCTCCATGGCCGGGAGCGTTATCTTGGGCTTGGATCGGCCGCGGACTCCGAACCTGCCATTTCTTTTTTCTCGTCTCGCTTTTCAATCATCTCGATCACTTCACGTTCCATGACTTCGACCGGCATCAGCTCGGGGCGAACGTAATCGCGAGCGCTTGCGTGACGCTGCACCGAGACATTCGCTAAACGGACGAGCGAAGAAAAAGACCACCTGGCGGCGACGGTACTTTTGCCGGTATTTGTGTTTCTCAAATTAAAACTATCTAATTGAATTATATAAATATTCTGTGAAATGTGGCGGTTCCCGGGACCACCCGGCCTCTGGTAATCGCACGGCCATCAAAGACATCTATGATATCGTGATCGAGTGAGGAATTGGTTCGAGCGGTAAAGCATGGCTGGAGCGAAACCGCGTACCCAAGCTTGCCGCACAAATGCAAGGTTGCAGTGTGCAGTAGTCGCGGTCGATTATTTGGTAGGCTTGTTGGATGAACGGAAGTGTTTTCCAAATGCTGTGTAGCCGGTTCTGCTACAAAGCAATGCTGGAGCAAGGCCAGCCCGGCCTTGTTCGTCGTCACAACGGCATGCCATAATTATTTTTGAGTTGACCTCCCGGCCGCGTAAATGCGGAACAGTCCGAGGCGATGGAAAAGACTGTGAACATTGAGAGGCGTCGATGCTTTGGGACTTGATGCCTCGGGACGTAGCCAACAATCAGTCGATTTTTATCGACCTCGCCCGCAAGGCTACCGCTCTGCGACCTGAAGTTGTGAAGAATTGGGAGCGACTTGCATGGCATCTTCTCAGAACAGGCAAGCATGAGGAAGCGGCCGCGGTGCTTGCTGAGGCAACATCGAGGTTTCCAACAGAAGCGCAACTCCAGCTAATGCTGGCTGATACCTACGACCGAGCGCAACGAGTGGATCTTGCGCACGAGATTCTTCAACTGACCCCGCAAATTCCAATCGAGGACCGAGAGACAACGCTTTATCGTCTCGACCTTTTGATGAGAACGAAGGCCGCGAAAAACGCTGACCAAGTGGCTACCGATGCGCTTGCACTAGATCCGACGAACATTTGGGCACTCAGACTTCTAGGGAAGCTTTCGCGCAAAAAAGGTAATCCTGAGATTATGATCCCATTTTGTCAGGCAGCACTTGAACATGACCCGGGCAATTCCCAGGCCCGTTATGAACTGGCCTTCACGTTCGCGGTTCTTGAGCGTATCGAGGAAGCAAAGAAGCTGATCGGTCTCGACCAGTTCATTACAGTGAGCGACTTAGTCAAACCGCAAGGTTACGTGGATGCCGCGGCATTTGAAGAAGCTCTTGCCAGTGAGATCATCGACAATCCAACGCTCACACCCGACCCGCCCCATCTAGCCACGAGAGGGGGCCTCCAAACAATAGATGGGCTCCCTCACGCGGGCGAACGAGCAATTGGCGACCTTATCACGCAAATACGCTCGGCGGTCGATGCATTCGAGGCCAATTTAACCGAACAGATCGATGATCCCTTCATTAAAAGACGGCCGAAGCGAGCCTGGCTCAATGCCTGGGCGGTCGTTTACACTGGTGATGGTCGGCAGGCTGCGCACATTCACCCTGGTAGCTGGTTGTCAGGGGTTTACTACGTAAGCGCGCCGAAGCGGTCGTCAGCAGATCCGCGCAGCGGCTGCCTGGTTCTTGGAGCCATAGAAATAGACGGACTGAACATCAGTCCGCCCTGGGGTATCCGCGACATAGGTCCAGCCCCAGGCCGACTCGTCCTCTTCCCGTCCTATGTACCTCATGCAACTATTCCCACGGAGTCGACTGAAAAAAGGATCTGCGTCGCCTTTAATGTTGAACCTAGGGCGGCGTGATCCTCAATTGGAGCGCATTTGAGGCCGACATCACGGCCATCAGCTGTCACAGTCTTGGCGAACTCACTGACTGCCTCCCTACGCTTTCTTGCTTTCTCTTTATCAGCGGTTCCAACAGCGGCCGCGAATGCTATGACGCCAGGCCCAGAGCGGTAGTCGCAGGACCGGGTATAGAAACAGCAGTGGCTGCGGCAGCGGTATGGTGAGTACGTCAGTTGGGTTTGTTAGATGGATACCCAATTCTGCCAACTGATAGCGCCAGCTGCGGTTGAGAAGAAAGGTCGAGAGGCTGCTGCGCGTCGTACCGAATCGCACTTTGTTTGGATCGTGCTCCGTAGCCATCGCCTTCAGCGCTGTTGCCTCTAGCCAGCGCATGGTGAGCCGCTTGTCCAGCGTGGCCGTCAGTGAAGCGGGCAAAGGCATGTGAAAAAGCTTCCGGCAAAGTAGCAGGGCCTGCGCGGCGGCGCGCCCGGCGCCCCTTGCTTTGGCGGCTCGGACTAAGCGCTCAACGCCGTTCTGCGGCGTGGAAGCGAGTAGGGCGTTGATATCGGCAAGCCATTTGAGCCGGTACCACCAATGGAGGGCGCCGTGCATGCAGAGATAGGCAAAGAGATCGTCCTCGCCCAACGTGCGCACTCCTGCGGCTTCTGACAGAGGCACGACGCGTGACGCCGTCATAAACGAGCTTTCGTCCATGGCATGCGGGTTGAGGAACAGCCGCCAGTGCAGCTCGATCCGTAGTCCGGTTTCCTGGTTGACGAACCCAAGATCCTTGCGCAGCGGCAACACCAGCCGCAGCTTCGCGTCACTGATATCGGGCGAAGGATCGAGGCGGCGATAGCCAGCGTGCAAAATTAGCTCGATGGCTGCCGGTAACATCTCGTAGGGGACTAAGAGATCGATGTCCTGGCCGCTACGCAGACCGATATTGCCGAAAGCCAGCATGGCAAGTGCTGGACCCTTGGCGAACAGTACTGGCAGATTAGCGTCGTCGAACAGGCGTTGTACCCGCATTGTTTCACGAGCCATGGCTAGGTTCTCCCGAACCAGAGCGGCCGCTCGCATGCCAATTTCATCGGCGACCTCCGGCGGCACGTCTGGCCGCACCTGTGTCAACCCCTCATGAATCAAGCCGATCACCTGATGCCGCGTGGCAACGCGCAGGAAGTGGGCCCAATCAAGCGGTTCGGACGCCGCGGCGTGAATTGCCTCGGTCCGCCGATCGGAGGGAGGCCACATTGCACAGACGACGGCCAGGCGAAATTCCGGTGAGAGGAAAGGTTGCATCAGAGATCGCAGGGCAAACACGCGTTAGGCGGAGCCCGCCTGGTGCCGGGGGTGTCTCCAGTCATGCGAACCGGTGTGGCAGGTCAATGGCTGCCTTCGCCAGTCCTTGCACTGCACGTCATCATGAACTATCGCACCACCAGTTACAATGGCTGTAAGACGATTTCTAATGGTCCAAAATAGAACCGGTGGTGTGCAGATGCTGCGGTCCTGGTGGTGGCGCTTTTTCTACACACGCTGCCTCGCAGGCTTGCCGTGGTACTGGCCAGCTCGGCCCCTCGGTGCGTGTGCCATGGTTGATGCCCGCCGAATGGTCCGCCGGAATTTCGGGCGCAGCCACCATCCGGTTTATCGCGCATTGGCACGGGTTCTAGTTGCGGCAGCGTGGCCACCGGCAGTGCTGATCCACCTGTGGCAGATCCGCCGTTGGCGACCTGAGGCGGTACCGATCGAGCAAGTGCCCCGGGCACTCTGGGCGGCCATGCGGCACAACATATTGCCCGGCGAGTACCTCGCGTACGGGCTATGGAAACCGGATCGTAAAGTGGACATCGACAACTACCTTTACTCCCACGAGTTCACCGCGCCTGTTTCGTCTGCTAAACCGGCCATGCCAGCCCGATCCGATCGACGATAAGTTGGCATTTTATGAGATGTGCATGGCCCATGCCATTCCCACACCCCCCATCCTTGCCGCATTCGGTCCGGGCCGCAATTTGCTGGAGTTTGAGTCTGGCCGGCCACCGGAGCGCGATCTGTTCGTCAAGCCACGCTATGGGCTTCGCTGGTGAGGGAGCGGAGCGATTTCGTTGGGACGTTGGCAGCTTTCGAGAGCGACCGTGGTTGTCGTATAAGACAGGAGGATCTGGGTGGTTACCTCGCAACTCGGGCAGAGAACGAGAAGCGAACCTTGCTTGTCCAGCCTGTTCTCTTGAATCATCCCGACCTCCACGTCGAGACGAATGCAGCCTTGGCCACGGTAAGGTTGGTTACCGGCCGGTCGGCCGATGGCGATGTCGTACCCATTTATGGTTTTATCTATTTTGCACGACCCGGCAGCATAACGGCTAAGGGTGGCGATATCGCGCTGATCGACGTAGTGACTGGGCGTCTGATGCCGGCGCCGCTAAACGAAATTTGCGGCGCGAAGCTTTTCTCATACCATCAGTTTACGGATGACTCCTCGCATGTTGCCGGACTGGGATGCTGTGCTGCTACACAGCAAAGTCGTGCATCAAGCCTGCTCCAACTTTCTCTTTGTTGGGTGGGACGTAGCCCTCACAGACCGCGGCCCAATGCTGCTCGAGGGAAATGCGGGGTGGAGTGCTGACGAGTATCAATCATTGACCGGCGAACCTTTGGGGAAAAACGCCAAGTTCATTGATATTTTGGCCGGCCAACTGAGAGGCTGACCGGGGCGGTGATCCCAGCATGTCAGGCGACATGAATAATTGCCCCCCTGCGCATTTCGCTGATTGTGAGCGGCGATTTCACGCGATGGTGAGCGCTCATTTCGTTTGATCGTGAGCGATTTTTTGCACGATCGTGAGCAGCCGCTTTGACCGATATGATTATTGGTTCAGGCGTTTGAGGTTCCATCAGGCGGTCGACGATCGCGTCGCTGCGCATACCGACGAATTCGGCCGTGGATTCCGAGCCAAGCCGGCCACCTGTACCGATTGAAGCCGGCCGGGCACTCCGATGATGCCGGCCACCTGGTCGGGTGGGGTCTCGTATCGGCGTTCTCATCAGGTCAGTTGGCGGCCTCGCCCTCAAGCTTTTGACGTTTGGCGGCGGCTTTGCGGGGGCTCTCGCCCTTGAGGGTGAGCCGGTGGGCGTTGTGCACAAGGCGGTCGAGGATGGCATCGGCGATGGTGGGATCGCCGATGATCTCGTGCCAGTTCTCGACCGGGAGCTGGCTGGTCACGATGGTCGATCCGCGCCCGTGGCGGTCTTCCATGATCTCCAACAGGTCGCGGCGTTGCTCGGCGAGCATTGGGCTGAGTTCCCAGTCGTCGAGGATGAGCAGCTCGACGCGAGCGAGCATCTTGAGGAGACGCGTCGCCGCGTGCAAGTGCCAGCGCATCGAAGAGCCGCGGCAGTCGGCGATAGATGACCGAGCGATTGTCGCGGCAAGCCTTGTGACCGAGCGCACAGGCAATCCAACTCTTGCCGACACCGGTCGAACCAGCGTCACAATGCCGGGTGTCCGGCGTTCGAGGTGCGGATCTTCTATCCGTTCCATCCACGGGCCGGGCAGATGGTGCAGGTCGAGCACCGCAAGCGGTTCGCCGGCGAGGATCATCTGGTCGTGGTCTAATGACCGGCGATCTCGACGTGATAGTCAGGCGCAACGCGGCACTTCTTCCACTCGGCATATTGGTAAGGCGCCGATGGAAGAGCCTTCAGCGCCGGCCGATCGACCTCAGTGAATAGTTCGTTACGGCTGACGCCGAGCTTGCGCATGATCTTGGCGTTGAGATCGGCGACGCACTCGCGGATCGCGGTATTGAGTTCATTCAGCGAGAAGAAGCGCCGGTTGCGCAATCGCGCCAGCACGAACCGCTGGACGATTTGCACCGCCACCTCGACTTTGGCCTTGTCGCGCGGCTTCCGCGGACGCGTCGGCAGGATCGCGGTGCCGTAATGCTCGGCCAGTTCCTGATAGGTGCGATTGATGCCGGGCTCGTAGCGGCTGGCCGCCGTGACGCCGGCCTTCAGGTTGTCGCAGACGATCGCCTTCGGCACCCCGCCGATCGTCGCCAGGCGTTTGCTGGGCGCCGATCCAGTCGGCGAGCCCTTCGCGACCAGCGCGCCTCGGCATAGGTGTAGTTCGAGGCTCCCAGCACCGCGACGAAGACGTGGGCGCGCTGCTCCACTCCGGCCGCGGCGTCGAATACCGGCACCGTGTCGCCGGCGAAGTCGACGAACAGCTTCTCGGCCGGCCCATGCGTCTGCCGCATGGTCGGCGAGATGGTGCCCACGCCAGGCCCGATAGAGATCGCAAAATCGGCTGTAGCCGTAACCGTCGGCGTGCTCGGCCCGGTATTCCTCCCACAGCAACAGCAGCGTCATGCCGCGTCGCTTCAGTTCCTTGTGGACGTAGCTCCAGTCCGGGCAGCGGTCTGGCCGGTGTCTCAGTCGAATGTCGGCGGCCTGAACAGTCGCCGCTCCTGCTCGCCGTCGTCCAAGCCCTCCGGCACCGGCCAGGTGAAGCCGATGACGCCAGCCCGCCGCAGGTACTCGCCGACCGTCGACCGACTTACCCCCACCGTGACCGCCACGTCATTATCATCCGCGGCGACAGCCATCGCCTGAAGGAAAAGCGCCGCAGCGGCCTTGTGCAAAAGCCTGTAGCCGAATTCAAAATCGGAGAAACGGGCGTGAGGGCCGCCCAGATCACCGCAAGCTGCTCGCTCGCTTCGGCTCCCATTGACGGCGCGGTCGCTCGCGGCTTGCTTCACCACGAAACCGGGGGTCAAATCCTCATGTACTGCAGAGTCGATTCCGGATGTCGCTTGACACCCCGAAAGCATCAAATCAGCTAGGTATTTTTCGAGCATCAAGAAATGTTAGCGTTCGAATTGCCCTTGCCGCCTCCTGATCCCTCATTAAAACCAGATTTCAGGGTTCCCTGGCTTGCCGCGGCAATCGGCAGTCTTCGTAATGCTGGCCGACGCCATTCCTTCAATGGAGACAAGTGGTTCCTTTTGTCCATGATTCTCGCCCGCTCTTAAAAAAAGTAAGATAACAATATTCGTTATCACGACCAAATAGCAACGAAAAACAAATTTTAGGTTGTTGCACAATTGCCACAGCTCTTGCGGGTTGCTTCTTCTATAAAATACGCAGCTCCAAGAGCCTGTGGCAAGATAGGCCCTCTTGGGCACCATGTATCGGCCAATCCTCCACAATCGCCATCAATCTCAGTATATCGATAATCGAGGCGACGTCGGGGTTCTGAGCGAGACGCTTCAGTTCTGCCGCGATTTGACACCGCTCTCGCGTCAGCCTTGCGAACCAGTCAGCAGACTGAACCCCGTATTTTTTATTGGAGAGAACGACATCAGGCAACCTTCCTTGCATGGCCCGCCTTAATCAGCCAGCGGTCATGGCCTTTGCGCAAATATTGGTCTTGTGGAATTCCGATGCAGAACTCGACGAGTTCGCCGATCGAAAGCCGGCGTCCGGTTATCAATGCCGAAGTTGGCGCGCAACTTCGCAAACCAGTCAGCCGTCTCGCAATAGAAGTTGAACGAGCGGATTCGAGCTAGCCTGCCATCCCGAGGGGGCGGCGCGTCGAAGGGCAAATATTCGTGGGCTGCTCGAGCGACAACTCCGCTTTGAGCAGCAAACTCGGGATGAATTGCGCTAAAGCTGTGCCAAGGCGGACATTTCCCACGACGCCACTGTTTATACTGACGAAAAAGAGCCGTAGGAATAACTGGCGCGATTGTCAGGCTGCGCAGGGCATATCTCCATCGATTGCGCGAGGAACTAATCTCGCTAAACAGTCTCCACCATCGACCTGTCAATAACAGTTCTGCAAGCAATGCCGAACCATTGTAGCTCATGGTAAAATTACCCATTTCCCCGGTAAGCATGACGTTGTGGCCAGCCGCGCGCGCTGCCGCCAGAATATCCATGACCCATAGACCGTTAAAGACACTGGCAGGGGGGGCCCCTTGCACGCGAACTAGTTCAAATATCTGCTCAAGGATTGGGCCTTCAGTCGGCGGAACAAAATCGCGGGACGATATTTGCATTGGCTTCGGCAATTTGACGGACGTACGGCGTCTCATCGAAATAACTTCCTCGCGTTTCTTCATTCGTGAAACCGGCTTCGGGCACCGCTGTGAATGTGTCCAATTTGTTGCCGTTTGCGGCAAGCATGTCGGCTGCGATTACAGAGATACTGGATAAATCGAGACCGCCCGTAATCTGTGCACAAGGCGCCCGGAGGCTGCGCAGCCTGACTTTCACCGCAGCATTGAGTCGCTCCTGGAATGCCTCGACGTACTCGTGATCGCTTTTAAATCTTACGTCCCTGATGTTTTCAGGATCCCAAAACTGGTGTTTCGATAATCCTGCAGCGTCACACGCGGACGACGGAACCCGGAAGCACGCGATAAATGTCCTGATAATAGGTGGTCTCGCCGTTAAGCCCGCGATTAACGAGCGCGTCCCCAACCTTGTCTTTGTTCAAGGCCCGCGGCACCCAGCTCAAAGCGAAAAGAGCCTCTGGAATTGTGGCTACCGCAAATCGCTCGGACGAGCGAAAGTAATGTAAGACCCGCAGCCCCATGTGGTCGCGCGCACAGATCAGACGCCCGTCCTGGAGGTCCATGACGATGATCGCGAAAACGCCAAGGATCCGTTCGAATGAGTGCTCCCCCCAACGATCGAATAGACGAGACACAATCACACTGTCGGGCATCAAAGCGAGTTCGGGCGTCGCTATGCCCAATGTCTTGCTCAGCTCGGAGCGGTTGTCGATACGCCCGTCAAATAATAATACAAAACGATTGGCGATCAGGTAGAGGCTGGCGTTCGAAGAGATCTTCCGGCGTCAAATGGTGCAGGCAGAACACGAAGGCCGCATTTCCGCGCACGAGGATCTTTTGCCGATCCGGCCCATATGGTTTGAGCACGCTGGCCAACCGCTCGACCTCAGAGTGGGATACGGACGAACCATCTAAATTCAAAACCGCGGCTATACCACTCATGCTTTATCCATTCAAGTTTCTGCAAAAAGGCGCCCGTCGTCATGCCATTCAATCGAAACAATCGCCCGGGGATGTGCACATAATACGAGAGTAGCGCCGCGCGCAATCTAATCGGACGGGTCCGCGACGAATCGCGACCAGCGGTACCTGCTCCGACGCTTACCAATGCGGTGAACGTAAAATTCTTGGAATTCTCATCGCGCCTCATAACCGTGTGGACCCAAGCATGGGCAAGAAGCGAGGAATCCTCGAGAGACTTCACGCCTACAAACATGACTGCCCGAATACCGCGGCGACGAAGCATGACGAACGCCGCAATCGATTGGCTCAGGCACTGGCTTTTCCAGGGTAATAGATTTGCCGCACGCGACAAGGAAAGCATTACAAGCTCAACGTTTTCGGCACTGTCCAGAACAATCCGTGTGGGAGTATTCCGGTTACCATGCAGGAAGCTGTAGATTTGCCTGAATGGGATCGTCTTTATGCTCAAATTAGAAAGCAGCAGCAGGATGCCGGCCTCGCAAAAACAATATTTTTCACGTCCGGGCCAGGGACCAGAATTTAAGAAGACGCCTCATCTCGCACCTGCAGAAGACCCTCGGTCCGTAAATCTTCGAGGAACGACAAGGTTTCCTTTCCACACAGGTGGCGGTCCACATTATAAGTCGCTGTCAGGTCATCGATGAGATCAGAGACTTTTTTGGGGCGCTCAATCGTCTCCCAAATCTCGCGCGCGATATCTGAAACAGCATAGTAGAGACCGTTGGGGATGCTGACCATTACGACGTCTTGATCAGCTTCCGCAGCAATTATTTCAGGTCACGCTGTACGACGCAATCCAAATTCAAACTCCCAGGCGGCAGTCTCGCCCGGCGTCGTCATGGCATTTCCTCTCACAAAGTCTTTAACCTTGGTCTTTTACCGGGCCCATATTATGCGGTCAACCGGAGACCAGAGTTGGAAATTAAGACATCTGGCTAGGGCACCAAGACATTGTGCCCCCGAAAGGCTGATAATTTAGGTTTTCATGGTGAGATGGTTCCCAAAGTGACCGGCAATAAGCAAGTGTGAGGCTCAATCGGGTCTATGACCGCCCCTGCGAACGGCCGGCGCTAATAACGAAACCGCGCACTGGGTGCTGATCCCGCCGCGCCATCAAATGCCAGGGAAAGGATTTTGATGGTCTCCGGAAAGATGTCCCACGGGCGTGAGCGCGCCTGACATGACGATCGACGCGATTATTCCACGCGGCGCTGATCGGCCCCAGCGCATCGCCATCAACTCAAATTGTGAACGTTTCTCTAAATCGCAATTAAAAGCGCAGCTGTTCGAGCGCTGGTCGCCCTTGCTTAATCTGAGAAATAATTCTCACAATTCTCAAATTTTGGCATTATGACACAGCCTAGGACAACAGCCGATATCGGATTTTGGCGCTAGATGGTTCGTCCGCTTTTGACCCAGCCTCTAACGAGTTCAGAAAACGACCACTATTCAACTCAGTTTCCTGGGAAACTCGGATCGGACCGCTAAGGGGTAATAAGGGTATGAACAAGACGTTCATTGAGGAGCCTGTGATGAGCAATGCGGCTGGTGCAAAACCGTTTCCCTGGGGCGATGTCGTCCAGGAAGCCGTCCGAAGATGGAGTACGCCCTTCTATGTTTTCGCATGGACCCCGATCCGCGAGGCATTCGAAGAACTAAGGCCCCTGTCGCAACTCGGAGTGGCAATTCGGCACTGGTATTCAGTCAAGACGCAACCGGTTAAACCACTTATGCTCCGGTGGAAGGAGGAGTTTGGGTGTGGAGCCGAGGTAGTCAGTCTTTTCGAATTGGTCGCCGCGAAACAATCCGGATTCACCGCAGACAACATTCTGGTCAACGGTCTTGCAAAACACGCATGGCTACCTGAGGGCATGCCGGGCCTCCGCGTGCATCTGAACTCCCTGCGCGAGGTAGAATCATTGGGAGTTGAAAGGCTGAGATCGTACCGATTGGGAGTTCGCTGTCACCTGGCCAGTGGCCACCAACCGAAAGATCCTGCGATTGGGGGGCAGTTTGGTATGACCGGTGCCGAGGTGTCAAAGACCGTCGAGTTTCTGCGTCGCCACGGCTTACAATTGGAGGGAGTGCACTTCCATCTCCGTTCCAACATTAGGGATCCCATGATCTACGTTAGTGCCATGGAGGAGTCGCTCGCGATGGCCGCCGCGGCCGGCTTCACACCGCATTACGTGGATTGCGGTGGTGGCTTGGGTGTGCCGGGAGAAGCGACTTGGGAGCACAGGAAGCGCGAAACCGGTGCACTCTCCATTTCAAAGTTGGTCGGCTACCTTCAGCTCGTTCTCCAGCGCCATCCGTCGGTTACAGAAGTCTGGTTCGAGAATGGGAGGTTCATCACAAGCCGTGGAGGAGTCTTGGTACTCAAGGTGTTGGACATCAAAGACAGACCGGAAATTCGCTACCTACTATGCGATGGAGGTCGGACCAATCACGCGCTGCCGGCAGACTGGCAGGACAATGCCCTCACGACGCTTCCCGCCAGATCAGGCCCTGAGGTGTTGACGGGCGTCTACGGAGCAACCTGCACAGCCTATGATAGGTTTCGCCCGCGCCTCATGCCACAAACAGTCAGCGTCGGCGACTACATCATCTGGTTCAATGCCGGCGCCTACCACCTGTCGTGGGAGACACGGTTTTCGCAGGGCCTAGCGAAGGTGATCTGGTGTGACGAGCGCATGCGTCTGTCACTGGCCCGAGCGGGTGAAGATCCCCAAGCGTGGTGGGGAACGTGGGCATAGAAAACGCGCCGGCGCCTATTTGCTGCAAGTGGCGGTCAAAACGGTAGAGAGCGACCAGCTCTTTGCCACGTGCAGGCTTGGATGAAGCGACCGCACATTGCGTGCTAGCTTTTGCCAGCGAGCATGCGTTTGGGAAAGCATTGTACGGCGTTTGTATTTGGTTGTAGTCGGCAGTAAGGGCATCAGCGGAACGCGCGCCGACGCTATTACAACAGACCAAAGATAGGTAACCTTTTACTTGCTACCCCGCCTTCAATGTCCGCGACAGCGTGATGAATTTCTTGTTCTCATCACCCAACGTTTCAATAAGTTGAATTGAAACGGAGCGATGATATCTCCGTCGAATCTCATTTAGTTCTGAAAAAAAACGAAAGTGTTCGGGGTCGTCAAACCCAGCGAGGCAGAAAACAAAGTACCGGTTTGCTGGAAGTTTCGAATTAGTTCTTGATCGTACTGAATGTGCTCGAAGCTCGTCGTCAAGAATGTATCATATGACTTAAGTCTTACCTCGTCTGTATCGCCCATTCTGTTTGCGTCAATAAGTTTAACATCGCAGTTCTGAAAACACGCAAGCTGTTTCGCACAATAGTCCACCATTCGGTTGGAAAAGTTAGAGCACGTGTAGTGCTCGATACTTGGTAGGCCCTCAATCAGCAGTTTGGCTAGAAAGCCTCCAGCACATGCGAATTCAAAGATTCTCCTTGGTTGGAGCGGAGCGAGTAGTCGCAAAATAGTTTGATTTCTGCTCAAGTATGGTTCCTCGCCAAACCGATTAACCCACTGCTGAAATGTGACGCCGGTCTTACGGAAGTAATTATCGAGGTACCGCTCGAGAGCCTCGACTTCTTGAATGACCAAATTAGGAGGCTTTTCCATGCGGGCAAACTCTATCCGTGAGAATCACTCGACACTTATAGGCTTGGCCGCAATTCGCGCAAGCTGACGGAGCAATTTTGCCCCTCGAGCGTGGTCGGCGTGAGCAACGGCACAACGGGTGCCACCCTTCATTCCTGGTGCCACCGTGGCCGGTGCGATACAAAAGGGAGCCGTCGGGCGCAAAGCAGGGTCCCATCAACTGCTAGCTGTGGTAGCGTAAAGTTAAGTGCAGGGTTGGGGGCTTTAGTGTCCGTCTGAGAACAAATTGAATCTCTTGAGTTGTTTGTGATTCTAGAGTGGTGGCTGATTCGAGGAGGGTCACCGATGTGGACGGCAAAGAACCGCGGGCGATACGACCGCAGCGCATTGCGATATCCGAGCGATCTGACTTTTGGCCTTCCAACGCCCCTCCGGCGCTCGCTCGCGATTGAAAGCCTGCAAGCAGCTGTCGATCCTCAGAGCTGCGCTTGTCGCTCACGCTGCAAAGCATCTCCTCAGCAAGAACGTTGAACCGCAAGCTGACGCCGCATAGCATGACCCATCGCGATGCCTACTTCGCCTACTTCAACAAAATCTGGGGCATTCCCCTAACTAAAGATAAACTTCACAAAACATTCGGAAGAGCATTTTAATATGAATTACTATAATTACGATTGCGCTCTGCAAACACTTCGCTCGAAGCAACAGGAGTATGAGTCCACAAAGCAGTCAGCGCTGTCTCATATATATAATAGTTTGCAGGATGCGAAAACCGCGCTTTCCTTATTGCAATCCTTTATGCATCGATATCAGAATGATGCCACTATATACTTATTGGTTAATGATATTGCCTCCCAACTACAGGCTTTCGAAATTCTCGCCGAAAGTGCGCCGAAGGCATTAGCGCACGATCGACTCAATGCGCAATGCCACTTTGACTTTGGCACTTTGCTATTTCAGTTTCCAAAATCGCATCGATCGCTCGACATCTTTTTGCGCTATGTCAATTCCACAATCGAAGGCCAGCTTCGTATCAATAAATTATTATCACAATTCGACCTTTGTGCGCTGTTGAGTCAAGTTGAGGCTGATTTTCAATCGAAGGCAGAGAAAACCAACTCTTCAGAGTATTATATAAGGCTTGGAAATTTCCTAGTGTTTGGACGTCGATTTAGCAAGGCCGAGATGGCGTACAGACGAGCTACAGAAATTGGGCGCGATGCTACGGGCTATCGCAATTTATCGTTTGTTCTCACGCTGTTGGGGCGCCCACGAGAAAGCCACGTCGCGATAGGGCACGCGAATTTTATCCAGCGCAGATACGGCTTAGCGATCGAAAGTTACATGCAAGCGCTATCATTCGGAGAGGCGTCAATCGTTATTTACGAGAACCTTGCGCGGTGCTATTTGCGTACAGGTCAATTTGCAGAGGCAGCCGCTGTCTGTGCCGAAGCGGCGGCCGCGAAACAAACGACCAAATTATATGCATTATGGATTAGTGCGCTGCAGTCCACCAATCAGATTGACAAGGCGCTTAAAGTTGCCGAACGGGCCTGTGAGGCATTTCCCGATGACCAATATTTTAAGTTTCAAGCACGTCTAATATTACCTATTATTTACAAGTCCGAAGATGATATCTTAACTCATCGGGCTCGGTTTCAACGAACGTTACACGCATGGTCAGTCGAATGCTGCAATGACCCCAATTATGTTGCAACCAATGCAATCAACGATCTAAAAACGACAAACTTCTGCCTTCCCTATCAGGGCCAATGTGATGTCGACATCCAAAAAGAATATGGCGATTTGGTCCACCGCATCGTAAGTGCGACATATCCAAGATTTTCAAATCGATCTGCATGCCAATCACGCCGTAATAAGGATCGCGTTCGAGTGGGTTATATTTCTGCCCATTGCGAATGGCACACGGTGGGCAAGCTATTCCTTGGATGGTTAGAACATCATGACATGAAGAAATTCGAAACATATGTCTACCATTTGGGACGCGAGATGGATTTTTTATCATCCAAGTTTGAGGCCGCGTGTACGAAATTTGTTCACTTCAGCGATGTTGATTTAGTGGAAGCATGTGAGCGTATTCGGGCCGACCAGCTTGATATACTTGTTTTCCTCGAAATCGGGATGGATCTTATGACTACAAAGATTGCGGCGTTACGCGTTGCTCCCATTCAATGTGTTGCTTGGGGGCACCCCGTGAGTTCTGGATTGCCAACGATGGATTATTTCATCTCGAACGAAATGATGGAGCCCCCTGATGGCGATAATCATTATTCGGAAGTGTTGGTTAAACTTCCCAATATTGGAGTGTGCGTGCCTCGACCCTCTAAGTCGACTTCTAATAGAAGCAGGCATGATTTTGGACTTTCAGACAGTCGTACGATGTATGTGTTTCCTCATTCTCTATTCAAATGCCTGCCACAGTATAATGAGATATTTGCACGGATCGCCAAACGAAATACCAACTCTCAGTTCGTCTTTATCGAACGCGATACGCATAGCGTTGAGGTTGCGCATGTTTTCAGGACAAGAGTTGCGCAAATATTTAAACGACTTGGATTAGATCCAGATAACTACATTCGGTTCCTGCCGCCGTTAAGCACTCAGAATTTTCTTAGACTGTTTTCGCTGGCAGATGTCTACTTGGACAGTATTGGCTGGTCGGGCGGGATGACGACCCTCGAAGCCCTGGGTTGTGTGTTGCCGGTTGTCACAATGCCGGGCGAGTTCATGCGCGGACGGCATTCTTATGGTTGTTTACGGCGAATAGGAATGATGGATACGGTCGCGCAAAATGTCGAGGATTATATCGATATAGCTGTCCGTCTGGGACTTGACGAAAAATGGAGGGAAGGCATCAAAATCGAACAAGAGTCAAGATTGCACAGATTGTACGATGATACGGAGTGTGTATCAGAATTGGACCAATTTTATCTGACCTTGGCTGGTCGGGAGAGTGCGGGAGTGTCGGCAACGAAGAAATTCGTGCAATGATCGTGCGTTCATAGTTACCTGCCGCGCGCCATTATTCCCCGTTGGTCTCGACGGTGCGTTTGGAGATTTTGCGGAACTGATCTCTCATTCCGGCGAATGGCGTCACGCCGCGCCCCAGGTCGATCGGTCATCGGTCCGCAAAGAAGCCCGCAGTCCGGGGTCGTCCAATCCAGGGTAGATCGTCAGCCGTTAACGAGTCGAACTCGATTTCGGACGGGCAATGAGGGCACCGCCGCGAGAGCATCCTCGGCCAGGCGAGGACGAGGCGCAGGTTGTGGCCGACGGCGGTCAGGATGACGTTGGCGGCGTCGCCGGCACCGCATCATCCGCGACATCGGCCGCAAGATTGCCAGATACCGCGATATCCTTTGTCGACATAGGCGCGCTCGATGGTGCGTACGGTTCGCCTGGCCAAGCGCGTGATCAACGTCACGCCGCATGTGACGCAGAACGAGGCTGTCACCGCAACCGGCAAAGCACCGCCAGAGCGCCATCGACGCTCGCACACACGGCACCAAGGCTATGACATGTCACGATCGGTGCTAAAATTTGATCTATAGGAGATTTGCTGCAAATGCTCTCCGTCATAATGGCGACTAGAAACCGTGGCCGGATATTGCGTGATGTCTTCGAGGCCTTTTGCCGTCTCCAGCAGCCATCGTCTGGCTGGCAACTTATCATAGTCGATAACGACAGCACGGACGACACTTCGCAAGTGATTGCGTCGTTCGCGAATCGTCTGCCGTTGCACACTGCGCGCGAACGCGAATTGGGGAAAAATCGCGCGCTGAATCGTGGACTGGAGTTGGTGAAAGGAGATTTGACGGTATTTACGGATGACGACATTTTCCCTTGCACGAATTGGCTGGTTAAGCTGAAGCAAGCCGCGGACAGCCAGCCAGCGTACTCGATGTTCGGCGGCCCGATAATAGCACGGTGGGAGGCGCCTCCGCCGTATTGGATACGCTGGGTACCTGAGGGTCCGGTTTACGGACTTACCGATCCATCACTCGAAGATGGACCAACAGAATTCTTGGAAGCTCTTCGGTGGAAACATGGCAATTCGTACGAGTGTTTTCGATTCCGGGACACGTTTTCTTACTTCCATGGGCCCACGCGGTTCCAATTACCCGATTGGGGGTGAAACGGAGCTACTCATGAGGCTCGCCCGACAGGGACATAAAGCGTGGCACGTCAAGGGTGCATTAGTGGAGCATCTTGTTCAGAAAGAACATTTGAGGCAGACCTGGGTTATGCAACGAGGCTTTCGCTCTGGCCGTGGATCATATCGGATACAGAGCATGCAGAATGATAAGGTGCATACACCGCTTTATCTCTTACGAGTAGTCTTAAAAGCAGGATTTGACATGACCAAAGCAGGCGTCACTTTTAGACAAGAAGCTCTGATTCGGTCACGGTGGCGGCTCAATGTTGCGCGTGGGCACGCGACCGAAGCGCGCATTTGGTCACGTCAAATGGGCGAAACTGTACCAATCGAACTGTGGAAAAGCCTCGCGGTTGCGGTCCGGGTGGAGGACTTCGGCGAAGGAGGCGTCGCGCGCATCAAGCTAGCAGTCCACCCGGGTCAAGAGACCAAGCGCATATTCGTTCACTTCATCCCGGTGACGCCCAATCCGTTATGCAGAATTTTTATAGGAGACCATGAGGTTCGCGACCCAGCTTCGGCAGAAACCTCTTGCTTCATCTCCGCCGAAGACATGGCTATGATGAAGAAGGCGTCATACATAGTCCGCGTCGGAGCAGAACGAATAGATGGAACCCACGTGTGGGAGCATAATGTGCCGACTCGGGTAAGAAGGAGCCGCCATGACAGAAGCTTACACCGAGTCCGTTGAGGAATGTCATCACGATTGATGATGAGCGGATCAAGTGAGAAAACCAGTAGTCCATCTATCAGACATTGACTGACGAATAAGTAGTTTCGCGGCGCTAAAGATCGCAAATATGCATTGGCGACACGGCTGGGTAATTCGATGACGCCGCATCTTGCGACAAACATATTATCGCTCGGCCTGCGCCTTCACCGTCAAGCCGCGCGCCTTCGGCGCGCCGCACACGGCTTTGGGGCTTGACCGCTCGTCGCGGCCGAGCGGGTAGTGAGGAAGACGTTGAACGCGCTGCTCGATGCCGAGCGCTATGAGTATAGTGAAGCTCGTCGCGATAGCCGCGTGGTCTATTTATGTTATCGACGAGGAATTGCTCGAATAAAAACTCCCCCAAACTATTGCTAGTGCAGTTGAAAAAATTTAACCGCGCTGTCTCAGTGTCCGTCCGGGAACATCTTGAATCGCTTGAATCGGTTGTGATTCAAGAGAGGTGGCCTGATTCGAGGAGGGTCACCGAATGTGGACGGCAGAGAACCGCAAGCGTTACGACCGCAGCAAGCTTGCGCTATCCGAGCGATCTGACCGACGAGGAATGGGCGCTGGTCGAGCCGCTGATCCCGCCCGCCAAGCGCGGTGGCAACAGGCGCCATGTCGATGTGCGCGAAGTGATGAACGGGATCATGTACATTCTCAGCACCGGCTGCCAGTGGCGGGCGATCCCGAAAGACCTGCCGCCGCGCAGCACGGTGCATCGACTATCTCGATCTGTGGAGTTGGGACGGCACGCTCGATCGCATCCATCACGCACTCTATGTCGCGTGCCGCGAACAAGGCGAACGCGAAGCCAGCCCGACCGCCGCGATCATCGACAGCCAGAGCGTGAAAAGCGCCGAAAAAGGGGGGCTTATCGATCCGCACGGCTATGATGCGGGCAAGAAGATCAAGGGCAAGAAGCGCCATATTCTCGTAGACACGTTGGGCCTGTTGCTGCACGCCATCGTGCATCCCGCCGACATCCAGGACCGCGATGGCGGCATCCTGCTGCTGGCGACGCTGTTCGGGATGTATCCGTTCCTGAAGAAGCTGTTCGCCGATGGCGGCTATCAGGGGCCGCAGTTCCGCGACGGCGCTCGCCGCGTATCTGCCTCGCATCGAAACTGAAATCGTCAAGCGCTCCGATCGCACCAAAGGATTTGTGGTGCTGCCCAAGCGCTGGATCGTCGAGCGCACCATCGCTTGGCTCAACCGATGCCGCAGGCTCGCCAAGGATTGGGAAAACCTCAACCGCAAGGCGCTCGCTTTCCTGCGCCTCGCCTCAATCCGCCTCATGCTGCGAAAGCTATGCAATCCTGCCTGATGTTCCCGGACAGACTCTCAGGTTCTGTCCATTATTGCGGGAAGCGGTGATGACAAACCCAATGGGGTAAATCAGAATCGGTTGCCGTGTACGGCTCGACTTGATCGCCGTCTGGTGCTACAGTTTTCCGGCTCTGTGGGTTACCCAAGCTGCTCGCCTATCGCGAGCTCGATGACGATAGACGGCGTTGGCTGGTGAGATGGCCGCCGATGAGTGGGCGTGGGGCTAGAAGCGGAGGAGAGCAGTGGCTTAT